>JAGYJX010000002.1 GCA_018401495.1 Rhodospirillaceae bacterium | reverse complement strand
CGAGGCTGGGGACGGCGAACGGCGCGGCATCGTCTACAACCGAGCCCTGGTCGACCTGGCCCGCCACTACGGCTTCCACCCGCGCGCCTGCCAACCCTACCGGGCGAAGACGAAGGGCAAGGTCGAGCGGCCGTTCCGCTACATCCGCGAGGACTTCTTCCTGGCCCGCTCGTTCCGCAACCTGGATGACCTCAACGAGCAGCTGCGGCGCTGGCTGGACGGCGTCGCGAACCCCCGGGTGCATGCCACCACGCGCCGGGTCGTCAACGAGGCGTTTGCCGAGGAGAAGCCGCATCTGCTCCCCCTGCCGCTGGCGCCGTTCCGCGCCGTGCTGCGCCTGGAGCGGCGGATCTCCCGGGAAGGCATGGTGAGCGTCGGCGGCAACTTCTACAGCGTTCCCGACGCCACCCGGCGGCGCACGGTCGAGGTGCACACGCTCGCCCAGGAGATCCGGATCTTCGAGGACGGTGCATTGATCGCGACCCATCCGGTGCTGGAGGGGCGCCACCAGCGCCGGGTGGCCCCCGGCCACCGCAAGGGAACGGCACGGAGCGACTCCGGACGACGTCGGCCCGGATCCGACGGTGGCACGGTCGTCGGCCGAACCGGCGACGTCGTCGCGCAGCGCTCGTTGGAGTTCTACGACGCGGTCGCCCGGCGCCTGGCCCAGGAGTGCCGTCCATGAGCGGCCCAGGTGACTTGGCGCCGAGCACACTCGACCGCATCCGCCACGACCTGGTCGGCCTGAAGATGCCGCGGGCGCTCGAAGCCCTCGACCAGGTCGTGCGCCGCCTCGAGCACGGCGAGATCGGCGCGTTGGAGGCGATCGACATCCTGCTCGCCGAGGAGCTGACCCTGCGCGAGAACAGCCGCATCAAGACGGCGCTGCGCATGGGTCGCCTGGCGACCATCAAGACCCTCTCCGGGTTCGACTTCTCCTTCCAGCCATCGCTCGACCGCGACCGTATCCTCACCCTCGCTCAGCTCGGCTTTGTCGGGCGCTCGGAGGTCGTCCACTTCCTCGGCCCGCCCGGCACCGGCAAAAGTCACTTGGCGACTGCCCTCGGCGTCGAAGCCGTGAAGGCTGGGCGCAGCGTCTACTTCTGCACCCTCGCCGAGCTGCTCAGCCAACTCGCCCGCGCCGAGCGCGAGGGCCGTCTGTCGGAGCGCATCCGCTTCTTCTGCCGACCCGCCCTGCTGATCGTCGACGAGATCGGCTACCTGCCGGTCGTCCCCGGCGGCGGCAACCTGTTCTTCCAGCTGGTCAACGCCCGCTATGAACGCGGCGCCATGATCCTCACCTCCAACCGCGGCTTTGCCGAGTGGGGCGAGGTGTTCGGCGACCCGGTCGTCGCCACCGCACTCCTCGACCGGTTGCTCCATCACACCGTGGTCATCCAGATCGAGGGCTCCAGCTACCGGCTGCGCCAGCATGCCGACCTGATGCCGGAGCACGTCCGATCAAAGGCCACCATCACGCCGCCGACCGCGGGGCAGCCGCGGCGGCCCCGCGGTCGGCCACCTAAAAACGGATACGCCACCGCGACAGCCTGACCGGCGGAACTGGGGAAATTTACTTCGGCACTTCTGGGGAAATTACGATCGGCGTTGACAATCAGCCGCCACGGCACGCTGTAGGCATTGGTGTCGACCTCGACGCAGCAGTCGGCCTGGACCCGCCGGATCAGGTCGCGGACCTGGCGGAACGGCGGACGGCCCTCAAGCGGACGCAAGGCGCCGGCTTCCGCCCGCTGGAACCGCTCGATCGGTGGCTCGCCGGTGGTGCCGTGCTCGCGCACATCGGCGATCTCGCGCATCCACCAGGCCAGATGCGCTTCCAGCGCCGTCCAGCTCCCAAAGCTGTGCCCGGCAATGGCGTTGCCCTTGACGTAGCCGACGCCGCGCTCGTCCTTGCCCTTGGTGCGCGCCCGGTACGGGGCGCACGCCCGCGGCTTGACGCCCCAGTACTGCGCGAACGCCCGCAGCCGCCCGTTGAACCGCACCTCCCGGGTCTCGGGGTCGTGGTGCTCGACCAGCGCCCGGGCGTTGTCCAGCAGCACTTCCTGCGGCAGCCCGGCGAAGTGCGCGAACGCCCCCTCCATCCCGTCGAACCACGCCGACTGGCGGGCGTGCCGGAACGCCTGCACATAGCAGCGCCGCGAGTAGCCCAGCGTCGCCACGAACAGGTACACCCGCACCGCCTCGCCGCCGATCTGCACACGCCGCTCGCCGAAGTCGATCTGCAGCTGACGGCCAGGCGGTGTCTCGAACCGCACCGTCGCCCGCACCTCGGCCCGCAGCGCCTGGCGCAGCGGCGCCACCGCACGCTCGATCGTCCGCAGGCTCACCGTCAGCCCATGCTCGCGCTCGAGGTCCTGGCGCACCACGTCGGCATTGCCCCGGTGTTGCTGGAACCGCTCCGCCAGCCACGTCTCCAGCCCGCTCAGCTTCCCGGCGCGCCGCGGCCGCCGGTACGCCGACCAGCCCTGCGCCGCGACATAGCGCTTCACCGTGTTCCGGCTGCAGCCGAACTCCGCCGCGATCCGCTTCGTGCCCCAGCCCAGCGCCGACAGGCGCAGCATCGCTGCGACTTCATCCGGCGTCCGCATCTCCTCTCCCCGCAACCGTTCCAGCCGCGGTGAGCTTGTCGTCGATTCCGATATCGTCATGACCCTTCCTGTGTGGCGTCAGGGGGTCAGTTTTCCGTGGCGCCGGGGGTCAGTTTTCCATGTCGCCCGATACATCCTTTCGGCCCGATACGGGGACGACGCTCGCGCAGCCAGATTTCAGGGAGATTTCGGATCGATTTCAGGATTTCGCGCGGCGCCCCGGGCAGTCTCGGGCCCAGGAGAGCGATG
>JAGYJX010000001.1 GCA_018401495.1 Rhodospirillaceae bacterium | reverse complement strand
CGACCGGTCCGTGAGTTCGCCCTCGACGGCAGCGATCCGATCCGGCACATCGCCGGGCGCTTCTTCATCCACCGCCTGTCCAATGTCGGGGCCACCGGCTACCACCGCAGCTGGACCGATAATTTACTCTGGCACCACCTCACACACTTCGTGGACCTCGGCCTGTGGCTGCTCGATTTCGAGGGCGAGCTGGCCTACAGCTTCCTCGGTCCGGTCCACCCGGCGACCGGCATCCCGATGGAGTGCATCCTGTCGGTCGAGACGGCGCGCAACCAGACGCTGCTGGTGTCGGGCTCCTACCACTCGCGGGAACGGGTCTACGATTCGCTGATCGTGACCGACCGGGACTCGTATCGCCTCGACATCCTGCGCAACCAACTGGTCACCGGCGACGGCGCCAAGCCGGTCGCCGTCGAGAAAGACAACCTGTCGCTTGTTACGCGCGACTTTGTGGCGGCGGTGCGGAACGGCCGTCCGCCGGCGGTTCCGGGTCGGTCGGTCCTTCCGGCGATGCGGGTCCTCGACGCCGCGCAGCGCCGCTGGGATGCGGTTCACGGTCGCCAGTCTCTGCCAGGGCGCCAACTGCCTGACTGATCGAGCGTTAGCGGGGGGTGTAGAACGCTGGCGCCGGTACCCGAAGTGACCGGGGCTTCCGTCCCCAGGCTTTAACGGTCTCGGCATCGATCGGCTTCGCGACGACATGGTCGAAGCCGGCGGACAGGCAATTCGCCTCGACAAGGGCAAGCGGGCGGCCGGTGACGCAGACCAGCGTTGCCAAGACTGGCCCGGGCTCGATTGCCCGGATCAAACGGGCTGCGCTCGCGCCGTCACCGTCCGGCATGTCGAGGTCGAGCAGCACCAGTTCAAACGGTCCGCCGGTCGTCGTGGCTCGATGGAACTCCAGAGCCGCGGCATTGCCCGACTCGACGACGGTCGTCCTGTAGCCGACCGTCTCGAGCAGGCAGGCATGAAGCTGCGCGGTCAGTGGACAGTCGTCGGCAACCAGGGCACGCGGCTGAAACATGGGGTTTGAACCGACCGAAGCCTCGATCACCGACTCTTGCGAGTGAAGCGGTGCAACGCAATTGCGGACTTCCACAAGGACCGGGATATAGTCGGCGCTGGCTCGGCTACCAACGGACGGCAGTGTCCGAGCCGGGGAAGGGATACGGGCGTGGTGGTCGGTACGATCGAGAATTCGGGTGGCCAGGTGACGGCGTCGCCGTGCGCGTACGTGGTCGATGACATCGAGTTGAACCGTGAGATGGTGGCCGGCCTCCTGCAGTCGGTGGGCATTCGCGCGGTCAGCTTCCCCTCGGGGGATTCGTTTTTGGATGCGTTTGAGCCGGACCTGCCCGGTTGCATCCTGCTCGACATCCGGATGCCAGGAATGAGCGGCCTCGATCTGCAGGCTGAGCTGAACAGACGAGGCGTCGTGTTGCCGGTCGTGATGATCACCGCGCACGCCGACGTCCCGATCGCCATTCAGGCGATGCGCGAGGGGGCCTACGAGTTCATCGAGAAGCCATTCGACAACCAGCACCTCATCGGGGTGGTTGAACGCGCCTTCACGATCAGCGAGGAGCGTCTGCGCAGTCGCGCCGAGTTGGCGAGTGTGCGCACCCGCTACCGGACACTCAGCGCCCGAGAGGTGCAGGTTCTCGAGGCCATGGTTGATGGTCGGCTCAATAAGCAGATTGCCTTCGATCTCGGAATCAGCCAGCGCACGGTCGAGGTGCACCGCTCGAACGTCATGGAGAAGATGCACGCCCGGTCGCTCGCCGAACTGGTGCGCATGACGATCCGGATGGGTGAGCAGGAGGACAACCCGGCGTGACATCGTCGCCGGGCGAGGCCGGCCTGCTTCAGGCGGACGTCGAGGGTCGGGCCGCTGCCAGGGCGCGATCGATCAGGGCGTCGCAGGATCCGAGGTAACAGGACGGGTCGCGCAACCGCTGCCAGTCGACTGCCGCCGGCGTGCGGGCCATCAGGGCATCGACCAGATGGCCGCCCTCGCTCATGACCGACCGCACCGCGCTCTTGACCAGCTCCTGGGCCTCCGGGCGCGGCATGTGGACGGCGAGCGCGAAGGTCGCGGCTTCGGCCAGGATCAATCCGTCGGCCGCGCCCAGATTGTCCCGCATCCGGCCCGCCGACACCGACAGTCGCTCCAGCAGGGCCGCCGCCTTCGACAACCCCGCGCCCGCGGTCACCACCATGGTCGGAAGGGTCGCCCATTCCATCTGCCAGCCGACGCCGCCGCGCTCGTGTTCCTGGATCTGCGCCTGGTGCAGCCCGCCAAGCAGGGTGGCGTTCAGTCGGGCGGCGGCGACCAGGGCCTCGCCGGTCACCGGGTTGGCCTTCTGGGGCATGGTGCTGGACCCTCCGCGACCGCCGCCGGCGCTCTCGTCGATCTCGCCGACCTCGGTCTGGGCCAGCAGCACCGCGTCCTGGCCGAGCTTGCCCAGCGCCCCGGTCACCAGCGACAGCCAAGATCCCAACTCGACGATGCCGTCGCGCTGGGTGTGCCAGGGCAGCGGCGGGCAGGCGAGATCGAGCTCCGCGGCCAGACGTTCCATCACCGGGACGCCGTCGCCGCCGAGCGCCGCCAGGGTTCCGGCGGCGCCGCCGAACTGCACCACCAGCAGGCGCGGCCGCAGCTCGGCAAGGCGCTTACGACACCGAACCAGCGGCAGGAGCCACCCAGCGCACTTCAGGCCGAAGGTCGTCGGCAGCGCCTGCTGGTAGCGGGTTCGGGCCGCCATCACCGTGCCGCGGTGCGCCTCGGCCAGCTCGGCCAGCGCATCGACCACCCGGTCGAGGCGGTCGGCGATTAGGGTGATGGCGTCGCGCAGTTGCAGCACCAGGGCGGTGTCGACGATGTCCTGGCTGGTTGCACCCCAGTGCACCCACTGGGCGGCGTCGCCGCCGACATGGGCGCGGAACTGGGCGACGAAGTCGATCACCGCCACGCCCGACTGTTCGGTGCCTCGGCCGAGGGCGTCGAGATCGGCGACGAAGGTGCCGGCCGCCTCGGCGATTCGGGCGGCGGCGAGGGGCGGGATCGACCCGGTCGCGGCCTCGGCGCGCGCCAGCGCGGCCTCGACCAGCGCCATGGCCCGCACCGTTGCGGTGTCGTCGAACAGCGCGGCGATCGCCGGTTCGGCGAACAGCGGACCGAGGATCCGGGAATCGTGGGCGCTGACCATGGCGGTGCGGCCGGTCAGGCGGCGGCAGGCAGCGACAGCAGCGCCCGGGCCTCGGGGACCGACGCCGGGTGCCGGCCGTACTCGGGGCACAGCTCCACCACCCGGTGGACCAGGGCGGCGTTCGACGGGGCCAGGGTGTGACGGTCGAGGCGGACGTTGTCCTCCAGCCCGGTGCGGCAATGGCCGCCGAGTTCCAGCGACCAGCGGTTCAGGGTGATCTGGTCCCGCCCGATGCCGGCGCCGGTCCAGGTGGCGTCGGGGGCCAGGCGTCGCAGGGTGCTCACGTAGTACTCGAAGGTCGGCCGGTCGACCGGCATGGCGTTCTTCACACCCATCACGAACTGGACGTGCAGGGGTCCCTGGATCAGCCCGGCCTTCGCCATCTCAGAGGCCTTAAAAATCATCGATAGATCAAATGCTTCTATCTCAGGCTTCACGTCATGTGAGAGCATTTCTGCAGCCAGCCAGTCGATCAGGTCGGGTGAGTTTTCGTAGATCCGGGTCGGGAAGTTCACCGACCCCGTGGCGAGCGAGGCCATCTCGGGGCGCAGCGCCAGCATGCCGCCGCGCTCACGACCGGCTCCGGAGCGACCGCCGGTCGACAACTGCACGATGATGCCGGGACAATGCCGGTGCAGCCCATCCATGAGCCTGGCAAAACGCTCGGGGTCGGAGGTCGGGGTACCGTCCTCCCGGCGAACGTGGCAGTGCACCAGGGTGGCCCCGGCCTCGAACGCCTCGTGGGTGGACTCGACCTGTTCGGCGATGCTGATCGGCACCGCCGGGTTGTTGGCCTTGGTCGGCAGCGAGCCGGTGATGGCGACGGTGATGATGCACGCGGTGCTCATGGCCGGCTCCGGAGCGGATGGCGGGCAGGCCCTCAGCCGGGCCAGGCGGGATCAGGCGTCGAAGAACACCGTCTCGTCATCGCCCTGCATGTGGATGTCGAAGCGGTACACCGCCCCCGTCGGTCCGTCGTGACGCGCGGCGATCAGGGTCCGCCGGCGGTCTTCTGGAACCGAGGCGAGCACCGGGTCAGCCGCGTTGGCCGCTGCCTCGTCGGAGAAGTAAAGCCGGGTGAAGGCGTGCACCAGCAGGCCCCGCATGAACACGACGACGTTGACGTGCGGGGCTTGGCCGTCGCCGATCGCGCCTGGCTTGACGGTGTCGAAGACGAACCGGTTGTCGGGGTCGGTACCGGTCCCGAACCGGCCGAAGCCGCGGAACCCGGTGTTCGAGCCGCGCGGATCGGCGGGGTGCGCGTAGCGGCCCTGGGCGTCGGCCTGCCAGATCTCGATCATGGCGTCCGGG
>JAGYJX010000042.1 GCA_018401495.1 Rhodospirillaceae bacterium | reverse complement strand
CTCGGCGGCGACGTGCAGATCGTCGACGTGTCGGCCAAGACCCGCGAGGGTCTCGACACCCTGCTCGAGGCGCTGATGCTGCAGGCCGAGGTGATGGAGCTGAAGGCCAACCCGAACCGCACCGCCGAAGGCGTGGTCATCGAGGCCAAGGTGGAGCGCGGCCGCGGCAGTGTCGCCACCGTGCTGGTGCAGCGCGGCACCCTGCGGCCGGGCGACGTGTTCGTGGCGGGCGCCGAATGGGGCAAGGTTCGCGCCCTGGTCGACGATCGCGGCGCGCAGACCGACCAGGCCGGCCCGACCGAGCCGGTCGAGGTGCTCGGCCTGCAGGGCACGCCGACCGCCGGCGACGAGTTCGTGGTGGTCGAGAACGAGGGCCGGGCCCGCGAGATCGCCGACTACCGCCAGCGTCTGATCCGCGACAAGCAGGCGACCGCCGGCGCGCGCGGCACCGTCGAGCAGATGCTGTCGGCCATCCAGGCCGGTTCGGCGTCGGAGCTGCCGCTGGTCATCAAGACCGACGTGCACGGCTCCTACGAGGCGATCAAGGCGACCGTCGAAAAGCTCGAGAACACCATGGTCAAGCCGCGGATCCTGCACGGCGCGGTCGGTGCCATCAGCGAGTCCGATGTCAGCCTGGCCAAGGCGTCGAGCGGCCTGATCATCGGCTTCAACGTCCGCGCCAACCCGCAGGCCCGCGAGATGGCCCGGCGCGAGGGGCTCGAGATCCGCTACTACTCGATCATCTACGACCTGATCGACGACATCAAAGCCCTGCTGACGGGCATGCTGGCGCCGGAGATCAAGGAAGAGTTCATCGGCTACGCGCAGATCCGCGAGGTGTTCAACATCACCAAGGTCGGCAAGGTCGCCGGCTGCATGGTGACCGACGGGGTCATCAAGCGTGGCTGCAAGGTTCGCCTGCTGCGGGACGACGTCGTCGTCCACGAGGGCACGCTCAAGACCCTCAAGCGCTTCAAGGACGAGGTCCGCGACGTGCGCGAGGGCTACGAGTGCGGCATGGCCTTCGAGAACTACGACGACATCCGCCAGGGCGACCGCATCGAGTGTTTCGAGCTGCGGGAGATCGCCCGGACGCTCGAATCGGTGCGGCAGGAGGCGACGGCCGGCTGAGGCCGCCGCCGACCGCCGGAGATTGGTGCCATGAAGGGACGGGACGCGGCTCCCTCGGAG
The DNA here is from genome assembly GCA_018401495.1 of Rhodospirillaceae bacterium. Classification (GTDB taxonomy): domain Bacteria; phylum Pseudomonadota; class Alphaproteobacteria; order Thalassobaculales; family Thalassobaculaceae; genus Thalassobaculum_A. Next base: position 106,566 of record JAGYJX010000042.1, on the reverse strand, counting down.
CCGAGCCAGCGCCAGTTGCGCGTGGGCGAGGAGATCCGGCGCGTGCTGGCGCGGGTTCTCGAGCGCGAGACCCTGCACGATCCGGCCCTTTACCATGCGCCGGTGACGATATCCGAGGTGACGATGACCCCGGACCTGCGCAACGCGACGGTCTGGATCATCCCGCTGGGCGGCGGCGACGCCTCGGACCTGCTGGCCGCGTTGACCCGCAACGCCGGACGGCTTGGTGGCCTGCTGGCCCGCGACATCAAGCTGAAATTCGCCCCTCGGCTTCGGTTCGCCCGCGACACCGCGTTCGAGACGCTCGAGCCGGATCGACGCCCTGCTTCGCGACCCGGCGGTGCGCCGCGATCTGGAGGCCGACCCGGCCGCGGACGCCGACGGATCTCACCGCGCCGGACGCTGGCGAGCCGGGGGACCGGAATGGCGCGGCGTAAGCGCGGCCAGCCGGTCCACGGCTGGGTGGTTCTCGACAAGCCCTGCGGCGTCAGTTCGGCACAGGCAGTGGCGACGGTTCGGCGGGTGTTCGATGCCGCCAAGGCCGGCCACGCCGGCACCCTCGATCCGCTGGCGACCGGCGTGCTGCCGGTGGCGCTCGGCGAGGCGACCAAGACCGTTCCCTACGTCATGGACGCCACCAAGGACTACGAATTCACCATCCATTGGGGCGAGGCCCGGTCGACCGACGATCGCGAGGGCGCGGTGACCGCGACCTCGGACGCGCGTCCCGACGCCGAGGCGATCCGTTCGGCGATCCATCAGTTCGTGGGCGAGATCCTGCAGGTGCCGCCGATCTACTCGGCGGTGAAGGTCGACGGCGAGCGGGCTTACGATCTGGCGCGCTCCGGGGAGGAGGTCGACCTCGAGCCGCGCCGGATCGAGATCCTCGCCTTCGACCTGGTGGAGGTGATCGACACCGATCACGCCCGCTTCCGGGTGTCGTCGGGCAAGGGCGCCTACATGCGCGCCTTGGCCCGCGATCTCGCCGAGAGCCTCGGGACGGTCGGGCATATCCTGGATCTGCGGCGGCTGCGGGTCGGGCCGTTCGCGCAAGAGCAGGCGATTTCGCTGGATTCACTCGCGGGGCTGATGCATAACCCCGCGGCTTTAGAGCACCTCAGGCCTGTCGAGACCGCGCTGGACGGCATCCCGGCGCTGGCCTTGAGCAGCCCTGAGGCGATGACGCTCCGCAACGGCCAGGGCGTACCCGTGTTCCGAGCTTCGGATCGGGAACGTTTCGGTCATCTTCGCGACGGCGACACGGTCTACGCCATGGAAGGCGGAACCCCGGTCGCGATCGCGCGGATCGACGGTGGAGCCATTCGTCCGGTGAGGGTGCTCAACCTCTGAACAAAGGAGAGAGGACGATGTCGATTACGATTGAGCGTAAGGCCGAGCTCGTGAAGGAGTTTGGCGCCAAGGAAGGCGATACCGGTTCGCCGTCGGTCCAGATCGCGATCCTGTCCGAGCGGATCGCCAACCTGACCGAGCACATGAAGGCCCACAAGCAGGATTTCCACTCGCGCCGCGGCCTGCTGATGATGGTCGGCCAGCGTCGCCGGCTGTTGGACTACCTGCGCGGCAAGAACGAGCAGGGCTACAGCGCGCTGATCGCCCGTCTCGGCATCCGCCGCTGACCCACCGCGGGCCCGCGGCGCCCCTCGGCGCCGCGGAGTCCAAGGTGTCTGGCGGCCGTGACCATTGACCGCCGGGGCGTTCCGTGGCATGGAACCGCCGCGCATGAAAGAGAGACGAACCGAGGGACTACCGCAGCGACGCCATGACGAAGCAGGGCGTCCATTCCCCCTCCATCGAGGAGACGCAGGATCGCCCGTCGGCTAGCGCTGCCGACGGGTTGTTGTGCTTGTACCGCCGCAAATCGTGAGCGGGCCGACAGGATGGGGTTGCGTTTGGACCACGAGGTTCCAAGCGAAGGAACGATCGAATGTTCGAAGTATACCGCAAGGAAGTCCAGTGGGGTGGGCGCACTCTCACCCTTGAGACCGGCAAGATGGCGCGCCAGGCCGATGGCGCCGTGGTCGCCCGCTACGGCGACACTGTAGTGCTCTGCACCGTCGTGGCCGCAAAGACCCCGAGGGCGGGGATCGACTTCTTCCCGCTGTCCGTGCACTACCAGGAGAAGACCTTCGCCGCTGGCAAGATCCCGGGTGGGTTCTTCAAGCGCGAGGGGCGCCCGACCGAGAAGGAAGTTCTGACGTCGCGGTCTGATCGACCGGCCGATCCGCCCGCTGTTCGTGAAGGGCTTCAAGAACGAGACCCAGGTCATCTGCACCGTGCTGGCGCACGACCTGGAGAACGATCCCGACATCGTCGCGATGGTCGGCACGTCGGCGGCGCTGTGCATCTCCGGCGTGCCGTTCCTCGGCCCGATCGGCGGCTGCCGCGTCGGCTACAAGAACGGCGCCTACGTGCTGAACCCGCTCATGGACGAAGTCGGCGATTCCGAACTCGACCTGATCGTCGCCGGCACCCAGGAAGGCGTGCTGATGGTCGAGTCGATGGCCTCCGAGTTGTCCGAGGAGGTCATGCTCGGCGCCGTGACGTTCGGCCACGACTCGTTCCAGCCGGTGATCCAGGCGATCATCGAGCTGGCCGAGGCCTGCGCGAAGGACCCGATGGACCTGCCGGCTGCCGCCGCTCGACACCCACGCCGCTGCAGGCGCGGCTGGCCGAGGCCTGCAAGGCCGATCTCAACGCCGCCTACGACGAGCGCAACAAGTCCGAGCGCTACAACAAGATCGGCGCCGCCAAGGCGAAGGCGATGGCCACCCTCGAGGTTCCCGCCGAGATCGAGGCGGCCAAGGGCCTGCTGAAGGACATCGAGAGCGACATCGTCCGCGGCCGGATCCTCGAGACCGGCCAGCGCATCGACGGCCGCGACACCAAGACCGTGCGGCCGATCGTGGCCGAGGTCGGGGTGCTGCCGCGGACCCACGGGTCGGCGCTGTTCACCCGCGGCGAGACCCAGGCGATGGTGGTCACCACCCTCGGCACCGGCCAGGACGAGCAGATCATCGACGCGCTCGAGGGCGAGTACCGCGAGCACTTCATGCTGCACTACAACTTCCCGCCCTACTCGGTCGGCGAAGCCGGCCGCATGGGGTCGCCGGGTCGGCGCGAGATCGGCCACGGCAAGCTGGCGTGGCGGGCCACCAAGCCGCTGCTGCCGACCAAGGAGACCTTCCCGTACACCATCCGCGTGGTGTCCGAGATCACCGAGTCCAACGGGTCGTCCTCGATGGCCACGGTCTGCGGCACCTCGCTGTCGATGATGGACGCGGGCGTTCCGCTGGTCCGGCCGATCGCCGGCATCGCCATGGGCCTGATCAAGGAGGGTGACAAGTTCGCGGTGCTCTCCGACATCCTCGGCGACGAGGATCACCTCGGCGACATGGACTTCAAGGTTGCCGGCACCGAGAACGGCATCACCGCCCTGCAGATGGACATCAAGATCACCTCGATCACCAAGGAGATCATGGATGTCGCACTCGGCCAGGCGCGTGAGGGCCGGCTGCACATCCTCGGCGAGATGGCCAAGGCGCTGAACAACGCCCGCGAGGGCGTCTCGGCGACCGCGCCGAAGATGATGATGATGAAGATCCCGACCGACAAGATCCGCGAGGTCATCGGTTCCGGCGGCAAGGTGATCCGCGAGATCTGCGACACCACCGGCGCCAAGATCGACATCGAGGACGACGGCTCGGTCAAGATCGCGGCGGTCGAGCAGAGCGCGCTCGACGCTGCCTACAACTGGGTCCGCTCGATCGTCGCGGAGCCCGAGGTCGGCGAGATCTACGACGGCAAGGTCGTGAAGGTGCTGGAGTTCGGCGCCTTCGTGAACTTCCTCGGACCGAAGGACGGCCTGGTGCACATCAGCCAGCTGACGTCCGAGCGTCGGCCCGAGAGCGTCAGCGAGATCGTCAAGGAAGGCGACGCCGTGAAGGTCAAGGTCATCGGCTTCGACGACCGCGGCAAGGTGAAGCTGTCCATGAAGGTCGTCGACCAGAAGACCGGCGAGGACCTCGAGAAGAAGGCGGCCGAGTGATCGCGGAGCGGCGCTGGCGTCCGGTCCGGGAGGCGTCGTGATGACGTCGACCGGCCCAGGCCGTTTCGTCGCTCCCCGGCTGATCGGCCATCGCGGTGCCGCCGCGCTGGCACCCGAGAACACGTTGGCCTCGATCCGGGCCGCCGCCGAAAGCGGCGTCTCCTGGATCGAGGTCGACGCCAAGCTCGCCCGCGACCGCGTTCCGGTGCTGATGCACGACGCCACGCTGGAGCGCACCACCACCGCCCAGGGGCCGGTGGCGGACCTGACCGCCGCCGAACTCGGCCGGCTCGACGCCGGTTCGCGCTTCGACCCGCGCTTCGCCGGGGAGCCGGTGCCGACCCTGGTGCAGTGCCTGGCGGAATGCCGGGCTCTCGGCCTCGGGCTCGACCTCGAGATCAAGCCCGACAAGGGCAGCGAGGCGGCGACCGCTGCCGCCGTTCTGGCGGTGCTGGACAAGGCCGGCTGGACCGCCGACGACCCGATCCTGATCACCAGCTTCGCCATCCAGTCCCTGCGGGTGGTTCGCGACTACGCGCCCACCTTCCAGCGCGGCCTGTTGATCTGGAAGTTTCCCGAAGGCTGGCAGGACGCCGCCCGCGATCTCGGCGCGGTAGCCGTGATCTCCGACCACAAGTCGCTGCAGACGGCGGACGACGTCGCGCGGATCGCCGACGGCGGTTGGATCCCGATGACCTACACGGTCAACGACCGCGCCCGCGCCGCCGAGCTGTACGCCTGGGGCATAGACGGCATCGTCACCGACGACCCGCCGGCCCTGCGCGGCCTGTAGCCGGCCTCCGGCCTCACCACATCGACCCCCGGGCCCGCTCGGGCCATTCCCGGTCGTAGTCGGCGCCGCCGACCCGGTCGCCGCTCAACGCCGCCAGGATCTGGCCGGGCGTCGGCAGGCTGTTCGGCTCGACATGCCGGGCCGGATCCCAGAGACCGGCGCGGATGATCGCCCGCGCGCATTGGAAGTAGACGGTCTCGACCGCGACCACGACCACCGAGCGTGGTGGCTTGCCGTCCATCGCGAACGAGGCGAGCAGCGCCGGGTCGGTGTCGAGGCGGGCCCGGCCGTTGACCCGCAGCGTGGTGCCGGAGCCCGGAATCAGGAACAGCAGCCCGACCCGCGGGTCGCGCACGATGTTGCGCAGCGAGTCGACCCGGTTGTTGCCGCGCCGGTCGGGCATCATCAGCGTGCGGTCATCGTGGATCCGCACGAACCCGGCGGCATCGCCGCGCGGCGAGCAGTCGAGCCCTTCGGGCCCCGCCGTCGCCAGCGCCACGAACGGCGAGGCCTCGATCAGGGCGCGGTAGTGCGGCGTGATCCGGTCGGCCTCCTTGGCGGTCGAGGCCTCGCCTGGGGCGCCGTACAGCGCCTCGAGTTCTTCGATGGTGGTGATGACGGACATGGGACACGGCACCCGCGCGGCTGGAAGCGCCTCACGGTAGCGCCCAGCCCGGCCGTGGCAAAGGCCGAAGCGCCTGGCCGAGGTTCCGGGCCGAGGCTCCTGGCCGGAGATTGCCGTACGCGCCCAGGCGCTCGCGAGCTAGCATCGGGCATGCCGCCCTGCACCCTGATCGTCCCCTCCCTGGAAACCCTCGGCTCCTACCTCGCCGCCTTGCGGCGCGGCTGGTCGCCCGACAACACCCGCATCGGTCGCCGCCGAGGAGGAGATCGCGCGGGCCGAGCGCGACCCCGCGGCTTCGTCGCCGCCCTCGACGATCCCGACGGGCGCGGCGGGCCGATCACCCTGCCCGACGGCTCACAGGTTCCGCGGCTGCCGGGCTTCCGGCGCTGGATCTGGGACGGCGAGGTCGCCGGGTCCATCGGCTTTCGATGGCAGCCGGGCACGTCGGCGCTGCCACCGCACGTTCTCGGCCACATCGGCTACGCGGTGGTGCCGTGGCGGCGCCGGCGCGGCTACGCCACGGCGGCGCTTTCCCTGCTGCTGAACGAGGTCAGGCCGTATGGCTTGGCGCGTGTCGAGGTGACGGCCGACCCCGACAACCTGCCGTCGCAGCGGGTGATCACCGCCAACGGTGGCTATCCGGTCGAACGCTTCGAGAAGCCGGCCGTCTATGGCGGCGGCCAGTCGTTGCGCTTTCGGATCGACCTTTGACTACTGCTCCGGCGGCGGCGTCACACCGGCCTGCGGGCGCGGGATGGCGACCGAGTGGAAGCCGCCGTCGACGTGCATGATCTCGCCGGTGACCCCGGACGACAGGTCCGACAGCAGGTAGAGGCCGGCGCGCCCGACTTCCTCCAGGCTGGCGTTGCGCCGCAGCGGCGCGGCGTTCTCGGCGAAGCGGAAGGTGTAGCGGGCGTCGGCGATCGCCGAGCCGGCCAGGGTGCGCATCGGCCCGGCCGAGATCGCGTTGACCCGGATGCCGTCCGGGCCGAGATCGGCGGCAAGGTAGCGCACGCTCGCCTCCAGCGCCGCCTTGGCCACCCCCATCACGTTGTAGTTCGGGGTCGAGCGCTGGGCGCCGAGATAGGTCAGGGTCACCAGGCTGCCGCCCGAGGTCATCAGCGGTGCCAGACGCTGGGCGAGGGCGGTGAACGAGTAGCAGGAGATGTCGAGGGTGTGCCGGAAATTGCTCCGGCTGGTGTCGCAGTAGCGGCCCTTGAGCTCGTTCTTGTCCGAGTAGGCGACGGCGTGCACCGCGAAGTCGATGCGGTCCCAGCGCGCCGCCACCGCGGCCACCGCGGCGTCGAGGCTGGCGGTGTCGCCGACGTCGCACGCCATCACCATGTCGGACCCGACGGATTGCGCCAGCGGCTCCACGCGTCGCCGGATGGCGTCGTTCTGGTAGGTGAACGCGAGTTCGGCGCCGTGGCCTGCGACCGCCGAGGCGATGCCCCAGGCGATGGATTTCTCGTTGGCCACGCCCAGGATCAGGCCGCGCTTGCCGGCCATGATCGGGCGGGGATGGGCGGTCTCGCTCATGATCGTCCTTCGTCGGTCGTCCGGGGCCGCCACAGCGCGGGCCCGAAGGGGATCGGCCCGCGCCGGGGCGGCACTCGGGTCAGGCGTCGAACCGGCGCAGGGCCAGGACCGCGTTGGTGCCGCCGAAGCCGAAGCTGTTCGAGATTGCGAGAGTGATCGGCTGTTCGAGGGCGCTGCCGCGCACGATCGGCAGGTCGCCGGCCTCGGGCTCCAGGTCGTCGATGTTGGCGGACGCCGCGATGAAGCCGTCGCGCATCATCAGCAGGGTGTAGATCGCCTCCTGCACCCCGGTCGCGCCGAGCGAGTGCCCGGTCAGCGATTTGGTCGAGCTGATCGCCGGCATCCGGTTGCGGGACCCGAACACCTGACGGATCGCCTCGAGCTCCTTCAGGTCGCCGACCGGCGTGCTGGTGCCGTGGGTGTTGATGTAGTCGACCGGCTCCTCGATGCCGTCGAGGGCCATCTGCATGCAGCGCACGGCGCCCTCGCCCGAGGGCTGCACCATGTCGACCCCGTCCGAGGTGGCGCCGTAGCCGACCAGCTCGCCGTAGATCTTCGCACCGCGCGCCAGGGCGTGCTCCAACGCCTCCATGACCACCACGCCGCCGCCGCCGGCGATCACGAAGCCGTCGCGGTTGGCGTCGTAGGGCCGCGAAGCGCGCTCTGGCGTGGCGTTGTACTTGGACGACAGCGCCCCCATGGCGTCGAACAGCACCGACATCGTCCAGTGCAGCTCCTCGCCGCCGCCGGCGAACACCATGTCCTGCTTGCCGAGCTGGATCAGCTCGGCGGCGTTGCCGATGCAGTGGGCGCTGGTCGAGCAGGCCGAACTGATCGAATAGTTGTGACCCTTGATGCCGAAGAACGTCGACAGGCACGCCGAGTTGGTCGACGACATGGTGCGGGGCACCATGTAGGGGCCGACCCGCTTGGGGCCCTTTTCGCGGGCGGTGTCGAACGCCAGCATCATGTTCGAGGTCGACGGCCCGCCGGAGCCCATGATCAACCCGGTTCGCGGGTTGCTGACGTCTCCGGTCTCAAGGCCGGCGTCGGCGATCGCCTCCTGCATGGCGAGATAATTGTAGGCCGCACCGTCGCCCATGAAGCGCAGCAGCTTGCGGTCGATGCGCTCCGCCAGGTCAAGCTGGACGGCGCCGTGGACGTGGCTGCGGAAGCCCATCTCCTGGTATTCCGGGGCAAAGACGATCCCGGACCGCCCTGTCCGCAGGGAGGTCGCGACCGCCTCCTTGTCGTTGCCGATGCTGGAGACGATGCCGATTCCGGTGACGACGACGCGACGCAATCCGACCTCCGTCATGCCATGGCCATCGCCGGATTGGCGAACAGGCCGACACGGATGTCCTTGGCTTCGAACACTTTCTGGCCGTCGCACTCAACCCAGCCATCGGCGATGCCAAGGTACAGCTTGCGGCTGATGATGCGCTTCAGGTCCAGGTGGAACTTCAGCAGCCTGGCGGTGGGCAGGACCTGCCCCATGAACTTGACCTCGCCGACCGACAGCGGCCCGACCGGACCCAGGCCCACCGAGCCAGCCGAGCGTGAAGCCCAGAAGCTGCCACAGCGCGTCCATGCCGAGGCACCCCGGCATGACGGGGTCATCCTCGAAGTGGCACTGGAAGAACCAGAGATCGGGCTTGATGTCGAACTCGGCCTCGACCTCGCCCTTGCCGTTGGCGCCGCCCTCGTCGGAGATGTGGGTGATACGATCGAACATCAGCATCGGCGGCAGCGGCAGTCGCGCGTTGCCGGGACCGAACAGCCGGCCGTGCGCACACTCGAGCAGTTCCGCGTAGGAGAAGCTGTTGCGCTTCCGAACGGTCAAGTCGGATTTCCCCCTTCATGCTCGGCGGTCCGGGCCACTGGCGGGCGCGTGTCGCCTGTCGTAACGATAGGTCGGTTCCGGCCCCGCGCCTCGGCGCGCGGGAAGCGCCGACGAGGTAGCTGACCGGGCGGCCGACTTCAAGGCCAAGCAAACCATATGCGGCGGTGACTTGCAAAGACCCGCGCGTTGCCACACCGACCGCTTCATGTTAGCGATCATACGGTTGCCGTTCCGCGGGCACCGGACCGTGGGCACCAGACCAACGAGACCGCCATGACCGCACGCTACGCCGCCGTCCTGGACCGCCTTCGCAAGGCCGGGCTTCGCCCGACCCGCCAGCGGCTGACCCTCGGTCGCCTGCTGTTCGAGGGGTCGACCGGCACGTAACCGCCGAACAGCTGCACGGCGAGGCCGAGGCCGCCGGTTTCCCGGTGTCGCTGGCGACGGTCTACAACACCCTGCACCAGTTCACCGACGGCGGCCTGCTGCGCGAGGTGGTGGTCGAGGCCGGGCGGTCGTACTTCGACACCAACACCGGCGGCCATCACCACTTCTTCGACGCCGGCACCGGCACGCTGACCGACATCCCGGGCGACGACATCGTCATCGGCGACCTGCCGGCCCCGCCGGCCGGGGCGGAGATCGAGCGTGTCGACCTGGTGATCCGGATCCGAAGCCGGGCCTAGGCTCGGGCGTCGCCCGGCGGCACGTATTTAGAATCGTTCAAAGTTGGTTGACCGACACCGCCCGCGGTTCCTATAAATCGCCTAGGCCCGTCGTCGCACGCCTGCGGCTCGACGATCGGAGGGCCGGACCGATTTCGCAATCGCCGAGTGGAGAGAACCATGACCCAGCTCAAGGGCTCGAAGACCGAAGACAACCTGAAGGCCGCGTTCTCCGGGGAGTCGCAGGCCAACCGCCGGTATCTGTATTTCGCCCAGAAGGCCGACGTCGAGGGCTACAACGACGTCGCCGCGGTGTTCCGCTCGACCGCCGAGGGCGAGACCGGCCACGCCCACGGCCACCTCGAGTTCCTGGAGTCGGTCGGCGACCCGGCCACCGGCCTGCCGATCGGCGAGACCTCGGCCAACCTGAAGGCGGCGATCGCCGGCGAGACCCACGAGTACACCGACATGTACCCGGGCATGGCGCGCACCGCCCGCGACGAGGGCTTCGACGAGATCGCCGACTGGTTCGAGACCCTCGCGAAGGCCGAGAAGAGCCACGCCGGCCGCTTCCAGAAGGCCCTGGGCGCGCTCGACGCCTGATCGCGACCGCGCAGCGGCCCCGCCCATCGGCGATCGCGCCGGTCGGCGGGGCCTCTCGCTCCTACCCCTGACCGAACCCAGGTCCGGTGCATCGGACCGGTGCGAAGCGCGCGAGGATCATCCTATGGCCGAAGGCAGCCTGGAAGCCCCGATCCGCCACCCGGTCCGCTGGCAGGATCCGGACTTCTACGACGAGGCCAAGCTCGACGAGGAGATGCGGCGGATCTTCGACATCTGCCACGGCTGCCGGCGCTGCTTCAACCTGTGCGACAGCTTCCCGCGGCTGTTCGACCTGGTCGACGGCTCGGAGAGCGAGGAACTCGATACCGTCGCCAGCGCCGACTTCAAGCCGGTGGTTGACGCCTGCACGCTCTGCGACATGTGCTTCCTGACCAAGTGCCCTTATGTGCCGCCGCACGAATTCAACCTCGATTTCCCGCACCTGATGCTGCGCTACCGGGCGGTCGAGCTGAAGAAGGGGTCGGTCGCCTGGGGCGAGCGCCAGCTGACCGAGACCGACCGCAACGGCGCCCTGGCGCGCCCGGTGGCAGGGCTGTGCAACTGGGCGGCCGACAACAAGAACCGGCTGACCCGCCCGCTGATGGAAAAGGCGCTCGGCGTGCACCGCGACGCCGCGCTGCCCCAGTACCACTCCCGGACGTTGGAGGCGCGCGGCCGCAGCGAGGTGCCCACGGTCAATCGAACCGCCCCGGCGTTCGGCCGAAAGGCGCTGATCTACGCCACCTGCTTCTCCAACTACAACGATCCCGACATCGGCACGGCCGCCCGCAAGGTGCTGGCCCACAACGGCGTCGAGACCGATATCGTCTACCCGGCGTGCTGCGGCATGCCGCAGCTCGAGCACGGCGACGTCGCCCGGGTCGCCGAGACCGCGGTCAAGGTGGCCGCCGAGTTGCGGGCCCGCGTCGACGACGGCTGGACGGTGATCGGCCTGGTGCCGTCCTGCGTGCTGATGCTGAAGTTCGAGTGGGCGCTGCTGGTCCCGGACGACGACAACGTCAAGGCGCTGGCGGCCGCCACCCGCGACATCGACGAGTTCATCGTCGACATCGCCCGCAAGGAAGGGCTGGCCGAGGGCCTGAAGCCGCTCGACGGCGGCGTGACGCTCCACATCGCCTGCCACGCCCGCGCCCAGAACATCGGCCAGAAGTCGACCGAGCTGCTGAAGCTGATTCCCGAGGCCGACCTCAAGGTGATCGAGCGCTGCTCCGGCCACGGCGGCTCCTGGGGCGTCATGAAGGACAATTTCGAGGTCGCCATGAAGGTCGGCAAGCCGGTGGCGCGCCAGGCCCGCCAGGCCGGCAAGACCTATCTGGCGTCCGGCTGCCCGCTGGCCGCCGACCACATCCTGCAGGGCATGGAGCGGGTCGAGGGCGAGGCGGCGCTGCCGTCCGAGACGCATCACCCGATCGAGCTGTTCGCGCGGGCCTACGGCTTCTGAGCCGGTCCGCCGTCACCCACCACGCGTCCGGCCGCCGCGTCGGGGCGAAGGAGAGCAGAGGAATGACCGTCATGGCGAAGGAGATCACCCGCGCCGACATCCTGGACATGGCCGAATACGGCAAGATCCGGGCCGACAAGCGGCGAGCTTTGGTGGCGGTGAAGCGGAACCGGCGGGTGCCGCTCGGCCCGCACGCCACCTTCTACTTCGAAAGCTACGAGACGATGTGGCAGCAGGTCCACGAGATGCTGTTCATCGAGCGCGGCGGCGAGGAGCAGATCCCCGACGAACTCGACGCCTACAACCCGCTGATCCCCAAGGGCCGCGAATTGGTCGCCACGCTGATGTTCGAGATCGACAACCCGGTGCTGCGCAAGACCGTGCTGGGCGGGCTGGGCGGCGTCGAGGAGACCGTGTTCATGCGGCTCGATGGCGAGGACATCATGGCGCGCGCCGAGGCCGACGTCGACCGTACCAGCGCCGAGGGCAAGGCGTCCTCGGTGCAGTTCCTGCACTTCGACTTCACCGATGCCCAGGCCGCCGCGTTCGCCCGTCCGGGCGCCGAGGTCACGCTCGGCGTCAGGCACCCGGCCTACGCCCACATGACCGTCCTGACCGACGCGGTCCGGGCCGAACTGGCGCAGGATTTCGACTAGTCCTTCGCGGCCTCGTCGGCGCGCACGCCCCAGACGTGAGCGCGCTGGATCCATCCGTCGAGGCCCGCCACGTCGATCTCGCACCACTCGCGCTGGCAGCCCTCCAGCCAGGCGACGACGCCCGGTTCGAGCCGGGCGACCGGCGGGGCCGACGGTTCCGGCCGGCGGCGCAGCAGGCGTTCGCCGCCGATCACCACGACCGTGCGGCGTCCGGACAGCATCTGCTGGTGGACCCACCCCTCGACGCCGTCGGAGTCGCGGATCTTCCGCCAGGTGTCGAACTCGGCGATCACCTCGACCGGCAGGTTCGGGCGCTGGTAGACCCATTCGATCGGGTAGCGCGCTCCCGGGCCGGCCCGGACGTTGACCTCCTTGGCCCGCAGCGTGACATAGCGCGGGATCGGCAGGCCGGTCTCGGTCCCGACGGTGGCGGCCGGAGCCGGCCCGGCCATCGCCCACAGGACGAGGAGGGCGAGAATGGCAGCGCGTCGCATCGATCCGTCTTCACCCCTGTCGCAGAGGCCCTTATACCGCTATCGATAGCGGCCGTTAAGCGGCATACCTACAATATGCGCCGGCTCGAACGGGAGCGTGACAGCCGGGCGCCGCCCTGCTAACCGATTCCGGGACCGACGACGGTTGTCGTGGCCCCCGAAACGTCGACCCAGGTCCCCGGGCCCGGAGGATTCGATGCCGAATGCCAAACCCCTCGTCGTCGTCACGCGAAAGCTGCCGGACCCCGTCGAGACCCGGATGATGGAGCTGTTCCAGACCCGGCTGAACCTCGCCGACCAGCCGATGGGGCGGGACGCGCTGGCGGCGGCGATGCGCGAGGCCGATGTCCTGGTGCCGACGGTGACCGACCGGATCGATGCCGGCCTGATCGACCAGGCCGGCGACCGGCTGCGCCTGATCGCCTCGTTCGGCACCGGCGTCGACCACATCGACCTGCGGGCGGCCAAGGCCCGGCACATCACCGTGACCAACACCCCCGGCGTGCTGACCGAGGACACCGCCGACATGACCATGGCGCTGATCCTGGCGGTGCCGCGCCGGATCGTCGAGGGCAACGCCCTGATCCAGACCGGCACCTGGACCGGCTGGTCGCCGACCGGGATGCTCGGCCACCGCATCCACGGCAAGCGCCTCGGCATCGTCGGAATGGGGCGGATCGGCTCGGCCGTCGCCCGCCGCGCCCGCGGTTTCGGCCTGTCGGTGCACTACCACAACCGCCGCCCGGCCTATCCGGCGCTCGAGGCCGAACTCGAGGCGACCTACTGGGACAACCTCGACCAGATGATCGGGCGCATGGACATCCTGTCGATCAACTGCCCGCACACCCCGGCGACCTACCACCTGATCAACCGCCGCCGGCTCGGCCTGATGCAGCCGCACGCCTACATCGTCAACACCGCGCGCGGCGAGGTGATCGACGAGGCGGCGCTGATCGAGGTGCTGCGCGAGAAGCGGATCGCCGGCGCCGGCCTCGACGTCTACGAGCACGAGCCGCAGGTCAACCCGGAACTGCTGGCGCTCGACAACGCCGTGCTGCTGCCGCACATGGGGTCGGCCACGATCGAAGGCCGCCGTGACATGGGCGAGCGCGTCATCGTCAACATCCGATCCTTCGCCGACGGCCACAACCCGCCCGACCGCGTCGTCGAAACCATGTTCTGAACCACCGGTCAGGCCCCGCCGATGCTCCGCTCCCCCGAGGACCTGCTGCCCGCCGACGCGCCGGAGGATCTGAGGCGGTTCGTCGGGTACTGGATCGCCAAGGCGGCGGGCCGCACGATGCCGGCTTTCGCCGACATCGACGCCGTCGATATCCCGTGGGCGCTGTCGCGGATCTACGTCGTCCGGGCGCTCGACGGCGGCGCCGATTTCGTCTACCGGCTGGCCGGCGAGGCCATCAACCTGCGCTACGCCGGTTCGCTCGCCGGGCGCCGGATCAGCGACCTGCTGGCCCCGGATTCGGCCCGGGCGGTGGTGGTACGCTGGCGCCAGGTGATCGAGACCACATCGGCCTACTACGTCGACAGCGAGCACCCGACCAGCATCGGCTCGCGGCTGCGCGGCCGCCGCGTTGTGCTGCCGCTCGGCCCCGAGGGCGGGCCGGCCGACCACATCGTCGGCATGACCGTGTTCGAAGCCCTCAACACCGGCGGCACCGGCGCGATCAGCGGCATGGAGGTGCAGGCCCTGCGCTGGGTGGGCCTGGCCGGCGGGCCCGGAGTGCCAGCGCCCGTCGCTCCGTAGGTTCCGGCTCGACCGCGCTGACGCGCGTCCGTCCGGAATGACGAAATCGGGGTGAGCGGGCGAGCCGCGGCGGCCGCCCCCGATCTTGGGGTGAGCGGGCGAGCCGCGGCGGCCGCCGCCACCTTTCGTCGTCATTCCGGACCGGGCCGCCGCAGGCGGGACGGAGCCGGAACCCATTAACCGACCGGCGGATCAGCGGCTGGGGTCCACGGCGCCGTAGAGCCCTACCCTCGATCCCCATCAGCGAGCGGGCGAAGGCCTCGGGCTCGAACGGGCGCAGGTCGTCGACGCCCTCGCCGACGCCGACGGCGTGCACCGGCAGTCCCTGGCTCTGGGCCAGCGCCACCACGATGCCGCCGCGCGCCGAGCCGTCGAGCTTGGTGACGATCAGGCCGGTCACGTTCACCATCTCCCGGAACGCCTTGACCTGCTGGTGGGCGTTCTGGCCGACGGTGCCGTCGAGCACCAGCACGGTGGCGTGCGGCGCCTCGGGGTCCTGCTTCTTGAGCACCCGGATGACCTTGGCCAGTTCCTCCATCAGCGCCGCCTTGTTCTGCAGCCGGCCGGCGGTGTCGATCAGCAGCACGTCGGCGCCGCGCGCCCGCGCCTCGACCAGCGCGTCGTAGGCCAGCGCCGCCGCTTCCGAGCCGTGCGGCCGCTCGATCACCGGGCAGCCGGTGCGCTCGCCCCAGATCCGCAGCTGCTCGATGGCGGCGGCCCGGAAGGTGTCGCCGGCCGCCAGCACCACCGACTTGCCGGCGGCGGTCCACTGCCGGGCGAGCTTGCCGATGGTGGTGGTCTTGCCGGAGCCGTTGACCCCGACCATCAGCACCACGAACGGCTTGACCGCCGAGGGCGCCGGGCTCCAGCGGCACCGCCACCGGCGCCAGGATGGCGGCGATGTCGGCGGCGAAGGCGGCGCGCACCTCGTCGCCGGTGACCTCCTTGTCGAACTTCTCGCGCGCCAGGTTGGCGGTCAGGCGGGCGGCGGTCTCGACGCCGAGGTCGGCGGTGATCAGCAGGTCCTCGAGCTCCTCCAGCGTCGCGGCGTCGAGCCGGCGCTTGACGAACAGGCCCGGAGATGCCGTCGACCAGCCGGCGCGACGACTTGGCGAGGCCGTCGCGCAGGCGGGCGAACCAGCCCTTGCGTTCGACGGGCGGCGTCTCGGCGCTCATGCGGCGGCGCGCATCCGGGGCCGGCCGACCAGCCGGCCGGCCTCGACGGCGATCAGGCTGACCGGCACCACGCTGCCGGCGGCGGCGGCGACGCCGGCCTCCAGCGCCACCGGGGCGAAGCTCTCGCCGCGGCCGATCCCGTCGGCCTCGATCAGCACCCGGTCCTCGCCGCCGACGCGGCCGGCGATCCAGGCCTCGAGGTTGGCGGCGCCGATGGCGCGCAGGCGGGCGGCGCGCGCCTTGCGGACGTCGCCCGGCACCTGCGGCATGCGGGCGGCCGGCGTGCCGGGGCGCGGCGAGTACGGGAACACGTGCAGGTGCTGGACGCCGAGCTCGGTCAGCAACGCGGCGGTGTTCTCGAACATCGCGTCGCTCTCGGTCGGAAAGCCGGCGATCACGTCGGCGCCGAACGCCACCTCGGGGCGCAGCGCCCGCACCCGCTCGACCAGCCGCTGGACGTCGGCGCGCAGGTGGCGGCGCTTCATGCGCTTCAGCACCATGTCGTCGCCGGCCTGCAGCGACAGGTGCAGGTGCGGCATCAGCCGCGGCTCGTCGGCGATCAGCCGGAACAGGTCGTCGTCGATCTCGACCGGGTCGACCGAGGACAGCCGCAGGCGCTCCAGCTCCGGCACCAGCGCCAGCAGCCGGCGCATCATCTGACCGAGGGACGGCCGGCCCGGCAGGTCGCCGCCGAACGAGGTGACGTCGACGCCGGTCAGCACCACCTCGCGGTAGCCGCCGTCCACCAGGGCCCGGACCTGCTCGACGATCGCCCCGATCGGTACCGAGCGGCTGTTGCCGCGGCCGAACGGGATGATGCAGAAGGTGCAGCGGTGGTCGCAGCCCTGCTGGACCTGCACGAAGGCGCGGGCCCTTCCGTCGAACTCGGACACCAGGTGGGCGGCGGTCTCCCGCACCGCCATGATGTCGGTGACGTGGATCGCCGTCGGCTCGCCGGCTTCGGGGCGGGCGGCGCTCCAGGTGTCGGCCCGCATCTTCTCCTCGTTGCCGACCACCCGCGACACGCCCTCGATCGCCGCGAAACGCTCCGGGTCGATCTGCGCGGCGCAGCCGGTGACGACAATCTCGGCGCCGGGGTTCTCGCGGGCCAGCCGGCGGATCGCCTGGCGGGCCTGGCGCTCGGCCTCGGCGGTTACGGCGCAGGTGTTGACGACGATGGTGCCGGCCTTGCCGGCGGCCTCCAGATGGCCGCGGATCACCTCGGACTCGTAGGCGTTCAGCCGACAGCCGAAGGTTTCGACCCGGTTGCCGCCGGGCGCCTGCTGGGGCGAGTCGTGGGTCATGGCCGCTAGATGCCCGCGGCGTGCGGCGAATGCAAGCCTCTCAGCCCCGGAGCGCGATCTCGGCGAGGCGCCGCGCGCTGCCGTCGGCGTCGAGGCGGAGCAGCTCCAGGGTCTCCAGCCGGGCGTGGATCTCCGGCTCCTGGCCGTTCAGGTCGTCGGCCAGCGCCCGGGCCAGCTTGGCCTCGGCGATGCGGGCCAGGGTGACGTGCGGGATGTAGGGCAGGTCGAGGCGCAGGGCGTCGGCGAACGGCCCCGAGTACAGCCGGTCGTGCAGCCGCACCAGGCCCGAGAAGCCCTCGTCCGGCACCAGGTAGACGAAGGTGTCGCCACTGTCCGGGTCGAGCACCGCCAACGTGCAGCGGAAGGCCAGCGCGAACGGCGCGGTGTCGCCGGCCACCACCGCGAGATGGCCGGTCGCGGTGGTGGCGTCGGTGACGTCGGTCGGGAACGCCAGGGTGACGTGGGCGCCGATCCCGGGCGCCGGCAGCCCGGCGCCGTGGCGCCCGCGCAGCGCCGCGATCCAGGCGGCATCGGCCGGCTTCAGCCGTGGCCGCGCGATCACCGTCAGCGCCATCGCCGTGCCCCGTATCGCCCGCCGCCCGGCGTCATCCGGCCAGCAGGCCGGGGTCGAGGGTGCCGGCGAAGCTGGTCGCCACCGGACCGGTCATCTCGACGTGGCCGTCCGGGCGCCACCAGATCTCCAGCGGCCCGCCGTCCAGCACCACGGTGGCGCGCCGGTCGGTCAGGCCGCGCCGGGCGGTCGCCACCAGGGCGGCGCAGGCGCCCGAGCCGCAGGCCTGGGTGATGCCGGCGGCGCGCTCCCAGACCCGCATGCGCAGGCGGTCGCGCGACAGCACGCTCACGAACTCGATGTTGGCGCGCTCCGGGAACAGCGGGCTGCGCTCGATGCCCGGCCCGACGGCGGCAAGGTCGATCGCCTCGGCGTCCGGCACGACGAACACGGCGTGCGGGTTGCCCATGTTGACGGCGGTGGCCGCTCCGAACGCCTCGGCCCCGGGCACCGCCACCGCCAGGGTGTCGGCCTCGGCGGCCAGCGGGATGGCGTCCCAGGCGAGGTTGGCCGGCCCCATGTCGACGGTGACCCGGCCGTCGCCGGCGTCGGTGCAGACCAGCCGGCCGGCGACGGTCTCGATGGCGACCTCGCGCTGCCCGGTCTCGCGCATCAGGATGGCGGCGACGCAGCGCGTCCCGTTGCCGCAGGCCTGGGCCTCCGAGCCGTCGGGGTTGTGGATCGCCATGTAGGCGGTGCCGCCGGCGCGCGGCGGCAGGATGGTCAGGAACTGGTCGTAGCCGACGCCGCGGCGGCGGTCGCCGACGGCGCGGTACTGCTGCACCGTCAGCGCGCCCGGATGGGCGCGCGCGTCGACCACGACGAAGTCGTTGCCGAGGCCGTGCATCTTGGTGAACGCCAAACCGGTCATGACGGCAGATATAGAGACGGTGTAGGCTCCCGCGCAACCACGCCGATTCAGCATCCGAAGCAGCGGCATCTTAGGGAGAGACAAACCGATGATCATCGGGCACGAGCGCCTGACCGCCCTGGTCACGCGCATGATCCAGGGCGCCGGCAGCGACCAGGCCGAAGCCGAGGCGGTCGCGAACAACCTGGTCGAGGCCAATCTGATGGGCCACGACAGCCACGGCGTCGGCCTGGCGCCGCGCTACATGAAGCACGCCCGCGCCGGCACCATGAACCTCGGCGTCAAGCCGACGGTGGTCAGCGACAACGGCGTCTACCTGCTGCTCGACGGCAACATGGGCTACGGCCAGACCATCTGCCGCGAGGCGACCGAGATGGCGATCGCCCGCGCCAAGGAGAAGGGCGCCGCGATCGTCGGCCTGCGCCGCACCCACCACATGGGCCGGATCGGCGCCTGGGGCGAGATGTGCGCCCGCGCCGGGCTGATCTCGATCCACTACGTCAACACCACCGGCCACCGGCCCTACGTGGCGCCGTGGGGCGGGTTCGAGTCGCGGTACTCGACCAACCCGTACTGCACCGCCATTCCGGCCACCGACAAGACGCCGATGATCGTGCTCGACATGGCGACCTCGCGGGTCGCCCAGGGCAAGGTCCGGGTCGCCTACTACGCCGGCAAGAAGACCCCGGCCGACGCGCTGATCGGGCCGGACGGGGTGCCGACCGACGACCCGAAGGTGATCTTCGAGGAGCCCTACGGGGCGATGCTGAGCTTCGGCCAGCACAAGGGCTACGGGCTGGCGATGATCTGCGAGATCCTGGCCGCCGGCATCACCGGGGGCGGCACCGCCCGCGAGGAGCTGATGGACCAGGACACGATCTGCAACAACATGCTGATGATCGTGATCGACCCCGCCGGCTTCGGCGCCGAGATCCCGTTCCGCGACGAGATCGACCAGCTGGTCGAGCACGTGTCCTCGTCGAAGACGGCGGTCGGCTTCGACAAGATCCGGTTCCCCGGCGATCCCGAGCGCGAGGCGATGGCGGACCGCAAGGCCAACGGCATCTGGATCGACGACAACACCTGGGGCGAGATGCGGCGGGCCGGCCTCGAGGTCGGCCTGACCGAGGCCGATTTCACCGGCTGAGGGATCCGCGCCTCGGGTCCGGAGGTTCCCTCGCCGGCGGCCGGCTGCAAGCCGCCGGCGAGGGCTGGTCCTGAATCGGGAGGCATGATGAGCGACAACGCCGGAGGACGCGGGATGGACGAGGCCGGTCGGCTGATGCGGTTCGAGGCGAACAAGAAGTCGGTGCTGGTCGCCTACCTGCTGTGGTTCTTCCTCGGCTGGCTGGGAGTCCACCGGTTCTACCTCGGCTACGTGGTCAGCGGCCTGATCCTGCTGGCGTGCTGGGCCGTCGGGTCGCTGCTGTCGGTGATCTATGTCGGCTTCGTCATCCTGGCGATCCCGGCGATCTGGTGGGTCATCGACCTGTTCCTGATCCCGGGCATGGCGCGCGAGCGCAACAACCAGATCATCGTCGAGATCGAGCGCGGGGCGCGCTGAGTCGATAACCCGCATTCGGCCCGACTGAAGCTCCGCGAGTCGGGGTTTCCTTGACCCTCCGGGGTGGCGTGCGTATAAGCCCCTTCTCGGCGAAGCGTGAGCAGCTGAGACCTTAACGGGTTCCGTCCGTCCTCGAGGGTTCGAGCACGGGCGCGTTTTCGTTTGGAGCGCTGGTGTGTTTGAGGGACTGAGCGAACGACTGGGATCGGTCTTCGACAAGCTGCGCAAGCGCGGGGCGCTGAGCGAGGCTGACGTCACGACCGCCATGCGCGAGGTGCGCGTCGCCCTGCTCGAGGCCGATGTCGCGCTGCCGGTGGTCAAGCAGTTCGTCGACCGGGTGCGCGAGCGCGCGGTCGGGCGCGAGGTGTTGCGGTCGGTCACCCCCGGCCAGATGGTCGTCAAGATCGTCCACGACGAGCTCGTGGACATGCTCGGCTCCGACAGCCAGGCGATCAGCCTGAACGCCCCGGCGCCGGTGCCGATCCTGATGGTCGGCTTGCAGGGCGGCGGCAAGACCACGACCACCGCCAAGATCGCCAAGCGCCTGAAGGACCGCGACCGCAAGAAGGTCCTGATGGCGTCGCTCGACGTCACCCGACCGGCGGCGCGCGAGCAGCTTCGGATCCTCGGCGAGCAGGTCGGCGTCGCCACCCTGCCGATCGTGCAGGGCGAGACCCCGACCGCGATCGCCAAGCGCGCCATGACCGCCGCCCGCCTGCAGGGCTACGACGTGGTGCTGCTCGACACCGCCGGGCGCACCTCGATCGACGAGGGGCTGATGTCCGAGGCGCGGGCGGTCCGCGACGCCGTCAACCCGCACGAGGTGCTGCTGGTCGCCGACGCGCTGACCGGCCAGGACGCGGTCACCACCGCCACCAACTTCCACGAGCGGGTCGGGATCACCGGCATCGTGCTGACCCGGGTCGACGGCGACAGCCGCGGCGGCGCCGCGTTGTCGATGCGCGGCGTCACCGGCATGCCGATCAAGATGCTCGGCGTCGGCGAGAAGGTCGACGACATCGAGGATTTCCACCCTGAGCGGCTGGCCGGCCGCATCCTCGGCATGGGCGACGTCGTCAGCCTGGTCGAGAAGGCGGCCGAGTCGATCGACGCCGAGGAGGCCGAGAAGACCGCCGAGCGCATGATGCGCGGCACCTTCACCCTCGACGACATGGCGGCGCAGCTGCGGCAGGTGCGCAAGCTCGGCGGGCTCGGCGGGATCATGGGAATGCTGCCCGGGATCGGCAAGCTCCAGAAGCAGATGGCCGGGGCCAACATCGACGACCGCGTGCTGAAGCGCCAGGAGGCCATCATCTCGTCGATGACCCGCGACGAGCGCCGCAACCCGAAGCTGATGAACGCCTCGCGCCGCCGGCGCGTGGCGGCCGGCTCGGGCACCCAGGTCCAGGACGTCAACAAGGTGCTCAAGCAGCACCAGGACATGTCCCGCATGATGAAGCAGGTCGGCAAGATGGGCGGCAAGGGCGCGCTCGCCGGGCTGTTCGGCGGTGGTGGCGGTGGCCCGGCGATGCCGGCGCCGCCCCAGGCCGGGCGCGGCGGCGGCCTGCCGCCGATGCCGGGGGCGGCGGCTTCCCGGGCCTCGGCGGTCCGCGCCTGCCCGGGCTCGGCGGCCTGCCGCCCGGTTTCCCCGGCAAGCGCAAGTAGCCGCTCCGGACGTCATTAACGAACCAAAACGATCAACTCCAGACTTCGCGATCACGAAAGGACCACCCCATGTCTCTCCGCATCCGCCTCGCTCGCGGCGGCGCCAAGAAGCGCCCGTTCTACCGGATCGTCGTTGCCGAGGCGACCAGCCCGCGCGACGGCCGCTTCGTCGAGAAGGTCGGCACCTACAACCCGATGCTGCCGAAGGAGCACGCCGACCGCCTGATCCTGAAGGCCGAGCGCGTCCAGCATTGGCTCGGCGTCGGCGCCCAGCCGACCGACCGGCTGCACAAGCTGCTCGGACAGGCCGGCCTGATGGAGCCGTTCAAGTACGGCGAGCAGCCGAAGAAGTCGGCACCGGGCAAGAAGCGCACCGAGCGCGAGGCCGAGGCTGCCGAGAAGGCGCAGCGCGCCGCCGAAGCCGCCGCGAAGGCCGCCGAAGCGCCGGCCGAGGCCTGAACCCGAGCGGGTGACGGAGGCCGTCGGTGGCCGATCGCGTCTGCCTCGGGGCAGTGACCGGAGCCCACGGCATCCGGGGTCTGGTGAAGGTCAAACCCTTCACCGAGAACCCGGAGGACGTGGCGGCGTACGGTCCGGTCGAGGACGAGTCGGGCGCCCGGCGGTTCAAGCTGGCGGTCAGCGGCCAGCACAAGGAGACGGTGATCGTCCAGGTCGAGGGGGTCGCCGACCGCGATTCCGCCGAGGCGCTGCGCGGCACCCGCTTCTACGTGCCGCGGTCGGCGCTGCCGGAACCCGAGGACGGCGCCTACTACCACGCCGACCTGATCGGCCTGGCGGTGGTGACGGTGTCGGGCGAGGCGCTCGGCCGGGTGACGGCGATGCACGATTTCGGCGCCGGCGACCTGATCGAGTACGTGTCGGTCGACGGCGCCTCGCGCATGCTGCCGTTCACCGAGGCGACGGTGCCGGAGGTCGACCTCGCCGGCCGCCGGCTGGTCGTCGACCCGCCGGAAGGGCTGACGGAATGACGGTGTCGGGGTGAGCGCGGATGACCGGAGCGGACGCGACTGGCCTGCCGTGGCGGGCGACGGTGCTGACGCTGTTCCCGGAAATGTTCCCGGGGCCGCTCGGGGTATCGCTCGCCGGCAAGGCGCTGGCGGGCGGGCTCTGGACACTGAAAGCGCTGGACATCCGGGAGTTCGCGCGCGATAAGCACCGCTCCGTCGACGACACCCCGTTCGGTGGGGGAGCCGGCATGGTCATGCGGCCGGACATCGTCGACGCGGCACTCGCCTCGGTCGAGGATCAACCCGGACCGCGGATCTACCTGAGCCCCCGCGGCCGGCGCTTCGATCAGGCGCGGGCCAAGGCGCTGGCAGCGGGACCTGGGGCGGTCCTGCTGTGCGGGCGCTACGAGGGACTGGACGAGCGGGTGATCGTCGCCCGCGGCCTCGAGGAAGTCAGCCTCGGGGATTTCGTGCTCTCCGGTGGGGAGCCGGCGGCGATCGCCATGATGGACGCGGTGGTCCGCCTGCTGCCGGGGGTGCTCGGCGCGGCGGAGACGCTGGCGGAAGAGAGTTTCGAGGAGGGGCTGCTCGAGTATCCCCTCTTCACACAGCCTCGGATCTGGAACGGCATGACCGTCCCCGAGGTGCTGACCAGCGGTCACCACGCCAACGTCAAGGCATGGCGGCGCCGGGAGGCGGAACGGATCACGCGGGAGCGGCGCCCCGATCTCTGGGCCCGCCATCGCGCGCGTTTGGAACGGGCCGTCGCTGCGGCCGATGACGAGGATGCGGAGACCACGCCATGAACATCATCGAGCAGCTCGAGAATGAGCAGATCGCGGCCCTCTCGGCCGACAAGAACATCCCGGCCTTCGGCCCGGGCGACACGGTGCGGGTCGACGTGAAGGTCGTCGAGGGCACGCGCGAGCGCATCCAGGCGTTCGAGGGCGTGTGCATCGCGCGCAGCAACGACGGCGTGAACTCGTCGTTCACCGTGCGCAAGATCTCCTACGGCGAGGGCGTCGAGCGGGTGTTCCCGCTGTACTCGCCGCGGATCGCCGGTGTCGAGCTGATCCGCCGCGGCAAGGTGCGGCGCGCCAAGCTGTATTACCTGCGCGGCCGGACCGGCAAGTCGGCCCGTATCGCCGAGAAGACCACGGGCGTCGCCGGCAAGGCGGCGGCCGAGGATCGCGCCGTGGCCGCCGAGCAGCGCGCCGCCCGTCTCGCCGAGCAGGCCGAGCAGCGCGCCCTGAAGAACGAGGCCCAGGCCGAGGCCTGAGCCGACCCGCACGATCGGGATCCACGCCCCCGGACGGTGACGTCCGGGGGCGTTTCGCGTGCGCTTCAGGAAGTGCTCCAGTCCTCCACCCGGAGGCCCGGCACCCTGTCGAACTCACGGCGATTGTTCGTCACCAGGATGAGATCCCTCGCCAACGCCTGGCCCGCGATCAGCACGTCGAACGGGCCTATGGGGGTTCCCCTGGCGGCAAGACCGGCGCGTACGCGAGCCGCCGCTGCCGCATCGTCCGGATCGAACGGGATGATCCTGAAGTCGAGGAGCACCCGGCCGAGACGGGCGTGATTCTCGGCGGGCCGCGCGCTGCGATCGGCCCCGTAGCGCAGTTCATGGACGACCACGGCCGACAGCACCACCGCTTCCGGGTTGAATTGCGCGAGACGCTCCAGGATCGATCGCGGCCGCGCGTTGAGGGCCTGGATGACGATGTTGGTGTCCAGGGAGCGGGTGGTGGGCGGAAGGGTCGCCATCGGATCAGTCGGTGAAGGCAGGGCGGTCCTCGGGCATCGGCGGCTGCTCCCGGCCCTGCTCGAAGTAATCGTCCGACATGCTTCCGGCGACGGCGAGAAGGTTGGCCCACGGTTCCGCGGCGATCGGCTCGATCAGCAGTCCGTCGCCATGCCTGGTGATCCGTACCTCCCTGCCTGGAAGCCTAAGCTCCTTCGGAATCCGAAGGGCCTGCGAATTTCCGCTCATGAACAGCTTGGCGCGCGCACCCTGAGACATCGGGGCCTCCACTTGGTATATACAAAAAGTATATACGGCGCAGCGTCGGGTCAAGCGTCGGGCGGCCCGCAAAACCCCCTTGCGCGTTTCACGGTTTGCGCGGCCGGCGCAACTTTGTAATGTCCCGCCTCCGGAGCACACGAGGGACGGGCGCACCCGGACGCAAGCGCGCCCGCGTTCAGGAGGGAATTCCGAGCCATGGCCAAGCCCCGCACCCTGTTCGACAAGATCTGGGACGCCCACCTGGTCGACGTCCAGGAGGACGGGACCTGCCTGATCTACATCGATCGCCACCTCGTCCACGAGGTCACCAGCCCGCAGGCCTTCGAGGGCCTGCGACAGGCCGGCCGCAAGGTGCGCCGCCCGGAGCTGACGCTGGCGGTCGCCGACCACAACATCCCGACCACCAACCGCAGCGCCGGCATCGACGACGAGGAGAGCCGGATCCAGGTCGAGACGCTGGAGCAGAACGTCGCGGCGTTCGGCGTGCCGTATTTCCCGGTGCTCGACGTCCGCCAGGGCATCGTCCACATCATCGGCCCGGAGCAGGGCTTCACGCTGCCGGGCATGACGATCGTGTGCGGCGACAGCCACACCGCCACCCACGGCGCCTTCGGCTCGCTGGCGTTCGGCATCGGCACCTCCGAGGTCGAGCACGTGCTGGCCACGCAGACCCTGGTGCAGGCGCCGGCCAAGAACATGCGGATCACCGTCGACGGTGAACTGCCGCCCGGCGTGACCTCCAAGGACGTGGCGCTGGCGATCATCGGCACCATCGGCACCGCCGGCGGCACCGGCCACGTCATCGAGTACGCCGGCGAGGCGATCCGCGCGATGTCGATGGAAGCCCGCATGACGGTCTGCAACATGACCATCGAGGCCGGCGCCCGCGCCGGCATGATCGCGCCGGACGAGACCACCTTCGAGTACCTGAAGGGCCGCCCGATGGCGCCGAAGGGCGCCGCCTGGGAGGCCGCCGTCGCCTACTGGAAGACCCTGCCTTCGGACGCCGGGGCCGCCTACGCCAAGGAGGTGGTGCTGCGCGCCGCCGACATCGTGCCGCAGGTCACCTGGGGCACCAGCCCGCAGGACGTGCTGCCGGTCACCGGCCGCACCCCGGACCCGGCGGCGGAGAGCGATCCGGCCAAGCGGGCCTCGATCGAGCGCTCGCTGAAATACATGGGCCTGGAGCCGAACACGCCGATCGACCAGGTCAAGGTCGACAAGGTGTTCATCGGTTCCTGCACCAACGGCCGGATCGAGGATCTGCGCGCCGTCGCCGCCGTCGCCAAGGGCCGCAAGGTCGCCGAGGGCGTCCACGCGATGGTGGTGCCGGGCTCCGGCCTGGTGAAGGAGCAGGCCGAGGCCGAGGGCGTCGCCGACATCCTGAAGGCCGCCGGCTTCGACTGGCGCGAGCCGGGCTGCTCGATGTGCCTGGCGATGAACGCCGACAAGCTGGAGCCGGGCGAGCGCTGCGCCTCGACCTCCAACCGCAACTTCGAGGGCCGTCAGGGCCGTGGCGGCCGGACCCATCTGGTCAGCCCGGCGATGGCGGCGGCGGCGGCCATCACCGGCCGGCTAGCCGACGTGCGCGAGCTGACGAGCTGACACCGGGACCGGGAGGAGACAGGGCATGGACAAGTTCACCCAGCTGCGCGGCACCGCCGCCCCGCTCGACATGATCAACGTCGACACCGACATGATCATCCCCAAGCAGTACCTGAAGACCATCAAGCGCACCGGGCTCGGCAAGCATCTGTTCGCCGAGATGCGCTACGACGACAGCGGCGCCGAGAAGCCGGACTTCGTGCTCAACAAGCCGCAGTACCGGGGCGCGCAGGTGCTGGTCGCCGACGATAATTTCGGCTGCGGATCGAGCCGCGAGCACGCGCCCTGGGCGCTGCTCGACTTCGGCATCCGCTGCGTGATCAGCACCAGCTTCGCCGACATCTTCTACAACAACTGCTTCAAGAACGGCATCCTGCCGATCAAGGTCACCAAGCAGCAGCTGCGCGAGCTGATGGACGACGCCTCCAAGGGCTCGAACGCGGTCCTGGAGATCGACCTGGAGAGCCAGACCATCGGCCGGCCGAACGGCGAGAGCGTGTCGTTCGAGATCGACCCGCACCGCAAGCACTGCCTGCTGAACGGCCTCGACGACATCGGCCTGACGCTGCAGCGCGAGACCGGCATCTCCACGTTCGAGGAGCAGCGCAAGCTCTCCCAGCCCTGGGCCTGAGCCGGCCCAAGACCCTGGCCGCGAACCCCGGCCGCAGACCCCGGACAACCCGTTTGCCACCCCGGACCGGTTCGGATAAGCAATCGCTCATCCACCAACCGACCGGGGATTAAGGAGCGTCATGGCATCCAACAAGAAACTGCTCGTCCTGCCGGGTGACGGCATCGGCCCCGAGGTGGTGCGCGAGACCCTGCGCGTCGTCGACTGGATGGCGAAGAAGCGCTCGGTGTCGTTCGACGTCCAGGAGGGCCTGGTCGGGGGTGCGGCCTACGACGCTTCCGGCACCCCGCTGACCGACGAGACGCTGGCCGACGCGGTCGACGCCGACGCCGTGCTGTTCGGCTCGGTCGGCGGTCCGAAATACGACGACCTGCCGTTCGAGATGAAGCCCGAGCGCGGGCTGCTGCGCCTGCGCAAGGAGATGGACCTGTTCGCCAACCTTCGGCCGGCGATGGTGTTCGCCTCGATGGCCGACAATTCCTCGCTGAAGAAGGAGCTGGTGTCGGGCCTCGACATCATGATCCTGCGCGAGCTGACCGGCGGGGTGTATTTCTGCGAGCCGCGCGGCATCGAGGACCTGCCGGGCGGCGGCAAGCGCGGCTTCGACACCCAGGCCTACACGACGCCGGAGATCGAGCGCATCGGCCGGGTCGCCTTCGACCTGGCGCGCAAGCGCCGCGGCAAGGTGACCTCGGTCGAGAAGGCCAACGTCATGATGTCGGGCGTGCTGTGGCGCCAGGTCATGACCGATTTGCACAAGCGCGAGGGCGAGGGTCTCGAGTACGAGAACATGTACGCCGACAACTGCGCCATGCAGCTGGTCCGCACCCCCAAGCAGTTCGACGTCATCGTCACCGACAACCTGTTCGGCGACATCCTCTCGGATTGCGCGGCGATGCTGACGGGCTCGCTCGGCATGCTGCCGTCGGCCTCGCTCGGCGCCGAGGATCCGACCACCGGCCGGCGCCACGCCCTGTACGAGCCGGTGCACGGCTCGGCCCCGGACATCGCCGGCAAGGGCATCGCCAACCCGATCGCCGAGCTGCTGTCGTTCTCCATGCTGCTGCGCTACAGCTTCGACATGGGCGAGGACGCCGACATGATCGTCGAAGGCGATCGACAACGTGCTGCGCGTCGGGCCTGCGCACCGCCGACATCATGCAGCCGGGCAAGGCCAAGGTCTCGACCAACGTCATGACCGACAGCATCCTCAAGGAACTCGACAAGCTCGCGGCGGGCTGAGGTCGACGGGCCGGCCGCCGGCCGCCGCGGCCGGCCCTCAAATCTCCCGTTTTCACGCCCGGGGATTTGGCGTATGAAGCGCGCCATGGTCGAGACGGTTCTCCGTACCGGGATTCGCGTGCACGCCGACGGGGCGCTTTGCCCCGCCGTGCCCTCGGCCGACCTGCGCCTCGGCGCGCTGACCACCACCACCAAGAAGCTCGGCAAGACCACCCGCTAGGGGTCGGGCCTCCTGCTGCGCGCGTGCGACGGCGGTCGGGGGCCCAGGGGACCCCGGACGGTGCGGCACGCCGCGCGCGGTTTCGAGAGGAGTTGAGGACATGGGCTACAAGGTTGCCGTCGTCGGGGCCACGGGTGCGGTGGGACGCGAGATGCTGACCACCCTCGCCGAGCGCAATTTCCCGGTCGACGAGGTCGTGGCGCTGGCGTCCGGCCGGTCGGCCGGGGGTCAGATCTCGTTCGGCGAGAAGAAGACGCTGACCGTGCAGGATCTGGCGAAGTACGATTTCTCCACCACCGACATCGCGCTGTTCTCGGCCGGCGGCGACGTCAGCAAGGAATACGCGCCGAAGGCCGGTGCCGCCGGCTGCATCGTCATCGACAACAGCTCGGCGTTCCGCATGGACCCGGACGTGCCGCTGGTGGTGCCGGAGGTCAACCCGGACGCGCTGGCCCGCTACGGCCGCAAGAACATCATCGCCAACCCGAACTGCTCGACCGCCCAGCTGGTGGTGGCGCTGAAGCCGCTGCACGACGCCTTCGGCATCAAGCGCGTGGTGGTGTCGACCTACCAGTCGGTCTCCGGGGCCGGCAAGGACGGCATGGACGAGCTGTTCAACCAGACCCGCGCGGTCTACGTGAACGACCCGATCACCCGCGAGAACTTCACCAAGCAGATCGCCTTCAACGTGATCCCGCACATCGACGTCTTCATGGACGACGGGTTCACCAAGGAGGAGTGGAAGATGTCGGTCGAGACCAAGAAGATCCTCGACCCGGACATCGACGTGGTCGCGACCTGCGTGCGGGTGCCGGTGTTCATCGGCCACTCTGAGGCGGTGTTCATCGAGACCAAGAAGCCGATCGACGAGCACTCGGCGCGGGCCGCCATGAAGGACTTCCCCGGTCTGCTGATCGTCGACCACCGCGCCGACGAGGGCTACGTCAGCCCGATCGAATGCGCCGGCGAGGACGCGGTCTACGTCAGCCGCATCCGCAAGGACCCGACCGTGAAGAACGGCCTGGTGTTCTGGTGCGTCTCCGACAACCTGCGCAAGGGTGCGGCCCTGAACGCCGTGCAGATCGCCGAACTGCTGGTTGCGCGGCACCTGAAGAAGGCGGCGTAGGGCGCTCGCGCCCCTCTGCCCTTGTCGTCACCGCCGTGCAGCCGCGTCTGCGGGCCACGGACGACGGTGGCTTGCCGATGGCGCCGGTGGAGCGGCCGGTCGCTGCGCTCGCCGGTGACGACGGCGGAGGCGATCGGCCCCTTTTTGTCGACGTCCGGGGGCCGCAAAGCGAGGGCGGCTTGCCGATGGTGCTCCGGTGAGCGGCGTGGTCCGGTCTGCGCTCGCCCGGGATGACGACAGGGCGGGGATCGCCCTCCATCAGGTCGGTGGTCGGCCCCTCTTCCTTGGTCGTCACCCCGGAAGCCGTGGCGAAGCCTCGGCTATCCGGGCCCCACGGAGCGACGGTGGCTTGGTCCTAAAGCTCCGTCCGGCACTCCCACAGCTCCGGGAAGAAGCGCCGGAACACCCGCCCTCAGTCCGGCCGCTCGGCGCGGACGATGGCGTCGAGGTTGGCGATCAGCGCCAGGTCGATGGTGCCGGCCGCCTCGGTCGCCGCCGTCGCCACGTCCAGCCCGGCGACGCTGCGGGACATCGCCCGGGCGGGATCGCGGCCGTCGAGATAATGCGCCAGGAACAGGCCGGCGAACAGGTCGCCGGTGCCGAAGAACGCGCGGTCGCGGCGACGGGTGCGGACGGTGTGGCTGCCGTCGACGGTGACGATGACGATCGCCAAATCGTCGCCGTCCGGAATGCCGGTGCCGATCACGATGTCCGGCCCCCATTCCAGCAGCGTGACCGCGGCGGCGTGGGCGTGCTCGACCGTCTCGACCCGATGGCCGGACAGCCGCTCCAGTTCGAAGGCGTTCGGCGTGATCGCCGTCGCCCGCGGCGCCAGCCGCTCGCGGATCGCCTTCTCGACACCGTCGCGCACGAACACCCGGCCGTGGTCGCCGATGATCGGATCGCAGACATAGACGAGGCGCGGCTCGACCGCGCGGGCGGCGTCGACCGCGTCGGCGACCGCCCAGCCGCTGCCGGCCTCGCCGAGATAGCCCGAGTAGATTCCCGCACAGCCGTGCCAGCCGGTGTGGCGGCCGATTCCGGTCAGCAGGTCGCGGACCTCGTGGTCCGGACGCACCGTTCCGGTGTGATGGCCATGGCCCGGGTGGTTGGAGAACGCCACGGTGTCGACCCGCCACACGGTGTGCCCCAGGCGCTCGAGCGCCGGCACGGCGGCGGCGTTGCCCACATGCCCGACGGAGACGTGCGAGGAGACGGCGAGGATCGGCATGGCCCGACTATAGCCGCCCGGCGGGCCGGCACCAGGAGGTTCTCACCGCGCGTCGCCGCTCCGGCCCGGCCCCCTTCCGGGCGATCGCGCGGACGGTTAGGGTGCGCCGCCCACGAGACCCGATGGAGACCCTCATGCCCGCTTCGCTTCGCCCGCGCCGCTCGGCGCTCTACATGCCCGGATCCAACCCGCGGGCGCTCGAGAAGGCGCGCGGCCTGCCGTGCGATGTGATCGTCATGGATCTCGAGGACGCGGTGGCGCCCGAGGCCAAGGAGACCGCCCGCGAGACCATCGCCGCGGCGTTGCTGTCCGGCGGTTACGGCGGTCGCGAGCTGGTGCTGCGGGTCAACGGGCTCGACACCGCCTGGGGCTACGCCGACCTTGCGTTCGCCGCCGGCCAGCCGTTCGACGCCGTGCTGCTGCCCAAGGTCGAGAGCGCCGACACGGTGCGCCGGGCCGAGGCGGTGCTGGTGGCGCACGGCGCCCCCGACGGCCTCGCGCTGTGGTGCATGATGGAGACGCCTCGCGGGGTGCTGGCGGCGACCGAGATCGCCGCCTCGACGCCGCGCCTCGCCGGCATGGTGATGGGCACCTCCGACCTCGCCAAGGACCTGCATTGCCTGCACACCCGCGACCGGCTGCCGTTCGTGACGGCGCTCGGGCTGTGCCTGCTGTCGGCCCGCGCCCACGACCTCGCCATCCTCGACGGGGTCTATCTCGACCTCGGCGACGACGAGGGCTTCGCCGCCTCGTGCCGGCAGGGTGTGGAGTTCGGGTTCGACGGCAAGACCCTGATCCATCCCAAGACCATCGCCACCGCCAACGCGGTGTTCGCGCCCGGGGCCGACGACTTGGCCTGGGCTCGCCGCATCACCGCCGCCCACGCCGCGGTCGCCGCCGAGGGCAAGGGCGTGCTGCTGGTCGACGGCAAGCTGGTCGAGGCCCTGCACGTCGCCGAGGCGAACCGGCTGGTCGCCCTGGCCGAGAGGATCGAGGCGCTGCACGGCCCGGTCTGACGGCACGGCCCGGTCTGACGGTCCACCGACGGCGTCCCGCGCCATCAAACGCGTTGGGTTGACGATCTGTTAATCCCCCCACGCATACCGTGTCCATGACGACACGGATACGGCGCGAGGCGGCGCCGGGGCGGCAGGAGGGGCGCGTGAGCAGGCACGAGGTGCGGCCGAGCGGACGGGAGCGGACGTTCGGGCGGAACGAGATCATTGTCAGTAAGACCGATCCCAAGGGCCGCATCACCTACTGCAACGACGTGTTCCGGCGGGTCGCGGGCTACGCCGAGAGGGAATTGCTGGGCCAGCCGCACAGCGTGATCCGCCACCCGGACATGCCGCGCTGCGTGTTCAAGCTGCTCTGGGACACCATCTCGGCCGGTGGCGAGATCTTCGCCTACGTCAAGAACATGGCCCGCGACGGCGACCACTACTGGGTGCTGGCGCACGTCACGCCGAGCCTGGACGCCAGCGGCGCGATCCTCGGCTACCACTCCAGCCGCCGGCTGCCCGACCCCTCCGCCGTCGCGGCGATCGAGGGGATCTACCGCGAGCTCAAGGCCAAGGAGGACGCGCCGGACAACCGCAAGGACGGCATGGCCTCGGCCTACGAACATCTCGTCGGGGTCCTGAAGAGCAAGGGAGTCAGCTATGACCAGTTCGTCCTCTCGCTCTAGGGCGGCGCCGTTCGCGGCGGTGGCGGCCGGCGCCGGTCTGATCGCGGCGGCGCTGCCCTGGCTGCCGCTGGAGCCGACCGTGGTCGCGCTGGCGGTCAGCGTGGCGGCCGGGCTGGGAGTGGCGGCGGCGGTGGTGGCGTTCCGCCTGGCGTCGCTGGCCGATGGCTGGATCGAGCGGACCCAGGAGGTCTGCGACGCGGTGGCGGCGGGCGACTTCGAACGCCGGCTGATCGGCGTCGGGTCCACCGGCGCCCCGACCGCGATGCTGCTGTCCGTGAACCGGATGATCGACGTCACCGACGCCTTCGTGCGCGAGGCGGGGGCGGCCATGGAGGCGGTGTCGCGCGGCGTCTACTACCGGAGCATCCGGCCCGAGGGCCTCGGCGGCCAGTTCCTGGCCAGCGCCAGCCGCATCAACGGCGCCGCCGACGCCATGGGGGCCAAGGTCGCGCGGTTCGCCGCGATGACCGAGCGCTTCGAGCATCAGGTCGCCGGGGTCGTGGAATCGGTGGCGACCGCGGCCGAGCAGATGCGGGGCACGGCGGGCAGCCTGACGCAGCTCGCCGACGCCACGACCGACCAGACTACGGCGGTGGCGGCGGCCACCGAGCAGGCCTCGGCCAACGTCCAGACGGTCGCCGCCGCCGCCGAGGAACTGTCCGCGTCGATCCAGGAGATCACCCGGCAGGTCGCCGAGGCCGAGCGCACCACCAACGAAGGCCAGCGTCAAGGCGGAATCGGCGAACGCCATGGTGCAGGCGCTGAACGAGGCCGCCGAGGAGATCGGCAGCGTCGTCACCCTGATCACCACGATCGCCGAGCAGACCAACCTGCTGGCGCTGAACGCCACCATCGAGGCGGCGCGCGCCGGCGAGGCCGGCAAGGGCTTCGCGGTCGTGGCCGGCGAGGTCAAGGCGCTCGCCAACCAGACCGGCCAGGCCACCGCAGCGGATCCAGGAGCAGGTGTCGCGGATCCGCGAGGCGACGGCCGAGACCGTGACCGCGATCGGCCAGATCGTCACGGCGATCGCCGATGTCGGGCAGCGCTCCGCGGCGGTGTCGATCGCTGTCGACGAGCAGGCCTCGACCACCGCCGAGATCACCCGCAACGTCCAGGAGGCCTCGGTCGGCACACGCGAAGTGGCGCAGAGCACCGGCAAGGTGCGGGAGGCGGCGGCGGACACCGACCGCGCCGCCCGCGACGTGTCGTCGGCCGCCGGCGACCTGGCTTCCCAGTCCTCGACCCTGCGCGACGAGGTCGGCCGCTACCTCGCCGAGGCCCGAGCGGCCTGAGCGGGGAAGAGAACCGGTCAGGCCAGCGGCTTGCCCCAGAACTGCATGGGCTTGGCGGTCTCTTGCGGCCTGGTCGAGGTCCTTCCAGGAGAAGCGCGCGACCATGCCCTCCAGGCGGCCATAGCCGTAGCGCGCCCAGACCGGATCCAGCGGGACCGCGTCGGCCGGCCGGAGCGGGTGATCGTCGGGCCGGGATACGCCGCAGAACACCAGCGTCCCGAAGCCGAGGGCGCGGGCGTGCGCCTCGCGCCGCTCGAAGAACCGCCGGTACAGGCCGCGGCCGCGCCACGGCCGGCGCAGCACGGTCTCGGCCCCGTAGAACAGCCGGCTGAGGTCCTGGTCGGCGGCCCGGAACGGCTCGGCGAGTTCCGGGTGCTCGTCGGCCAGTGGAAGGCCGGTGGATGCCCCGACCAGGCGGTCGCCGTCGAACGCCGCCACCAGCACCGAACCGGCGGCGGCGGCGAACCGGGCGAGGTAGCGGGCCTCGTAGTCACGGCTGCCGTCGTACAGGTACGGCCAGTCGCGGAACACCTCGATGCGCAGCTCCGCCAGCGGCTCCAGCAGCCGGTCGAGCGACCGGGCCCGGCGTCAGGGTCTCGAGCCGGACCGTCACGCCGGCGGTGCCCCGCCGGCCACCTGCGCGGTCCAGTCGGCGAGGTTGTAGTACGTGGTGACCCGCGCGATCCGGCCATCGCGGATCGCGAAGAACGCGCCGGCCGGCAGCCGGTAGGCCTGCCCGGTCGCCGGCGGCAGCCCCTCGTCGGTGGCGAGGTACCGGCCGCTCACCACGAACTCGGCGGCGGCCCGGTCGCCGTCGGCGGAAGCCAGGATCACCATGTCCTCAAGCCGCTCGTCGTAGCAGCGGGCCATGTGGGCGCAGAACCGCCGGAACGCCTCGACCCCGACGCGGCGTCCGCCCTGGTTGACGTCGTGCGCCACGTCGTCGGTCAGGCACGCCGCCATCGCCTCGGCGTCGCCGCGCGCGAAGCCGTCGTAATAGCGTCGCACCAGCGCCTCTGTGGCGGTCCTCGGGTCCAGGGAGTCGGGCATCATTGGCCTCCGGCGAGCTTGAGGAAAGCGATCAGGTCGGCGCGCTCGCCGGCGTCCTTGAGCCCCGGGAACACCATCCGATTGCCGGCGATGAAGCCCTTGGGATCGGCCAGATAGGCGTCGACCGTGGCCTCGTCCCAGATCGCTCCCGTGGCGCCGAACGCCGTCATGGCCGGTGAGTACCGGAACCCCTCGGCGCTGCCGGGCACGCGGCCGAAGAGGCCGGCCAGGCTCGGTCCCACCCGGTGCCGGCCAGCCTGCAGGGTGTGGCAGGCGGTGCATTTCCGGAACGCTGTCTTGCCGGCGCCCGGATCGCCCTCGGCGAGGGCGGGGCCGGCCGCGAGCGCCAGGAACGCGAAGCCGGCGAAAGCCGCGCGGCGCGGCTGGTGGATCGTCATCGGTCGGTCTCTCCGGTGAGCGACGCCCGGCGTGGCCAGGCGGATGCGATGGACTGGTTCGATGCCATCCTGGCGCCGGGCGGCGGCGTTGGCCATGCGACCGGCGGTCTCAATCGCCGCGTGCCAGCAGCCGGTTCATCATGTGGGTGACGATCAGCGCGCGCGGCTCGACCGCCCGCCAGCGGCCATCCGGGCCGATGGTCTCGGCCTGCCAGCCGGCCAGTTCCTCGCAGGCTTCGGCCAGGGACATCACCCGGCGCAGGACCTTGCCGGCGAGCAGCCCGGCCTGCCACTCGATGTCGGGATGAATGGCGCCGCTGCCGGCGTCGACGGTCTGGGCCGGAGGGGCCGGCGGATCGGTCACGGTCGCTTCCTCGACTGGCTCGCGGCACGCCCGCAGCGGTGGTAGCACGCCCAGCCGCCCGGCGCGACCGTGGCCGCGCTCGAGGGCTGGCATTCCGGAGTCGGCTTGGGTAGAGTGCGGCCGCGTCGCGGGCGTAGTTCAATGGTAGAACATCAGCCTTCCAAGCTGTTTATGCCGGTTCGATTCCGGTCGCCCGCTCCACCCTTCCGCCGCTCCTGGTCTCATTCCCGGCCGCCGAATCCCGGTGGCAGGCCGCTGCGCGGCCGCAGCAGACCGGCGGCGCGAAACCGCCAGATCCTGGCGAGGGTGGCCGGCGCGTAGCACCAGGCGAGTTCCCGCCCGATCTTGGCGAACCGGCCGGGGGCGGGGAGATCGAGGCGCACCAGCATCCCCGACAGCCGCGCCGCCGGGCCGAAATCCGGGTCCAGGCCGTCCGGCAACCGTGCCGCCGGAACCCCGAGACGGCGCAGCGCGCCGAGCGCGGTGGCGCGCGCCGGTCCCAGGCCGGCGGCCCGCGCCACGGCGTCGACCCGTGGCCAGTCCACCGGCTCCGCCACCGCCAGTCGGCCGAGGTCGACCAGATGGCGCAGGGCGTAGGGGCCGAAGCGCTCCTTGGCGAGGTTGGACAGCGACGCCAGGGCGGCGTGGTGGGGCGCGAGATGCGGCCCCAGGGGACCGTCGACGGTGTCGCGGAAGACGGTTTCGGCGTTCAGCGCCGACGACAGGGGGAAGGCGTCGAGGGCGGAGTGCAGGTCGACCGACACAACGCCGTCGGGCGAGACCATCGGGTGGAAGCTGACGTCCGAGGTCACGCCGAGCGAGCCCTGCGGCGAGGGTTCGACCGTGAAGCCGAGGGCGGCGAGCGCGCCGGCGGCGGCGGCGGCGTCGCCCGGCCGCACCAGCAGGTCGAGGTCGCCGACGATCCGGACCCAGGCCGGTTCGTACAGCCGGGCGGCGTCGAAGCCCTTGATCGGCTGGACCAGCAGGCCGCCGGCGCGCAGCGCCGCGACGGTCGCCGTCTGGCGGGCCAGCGCCAGGCGGTGGTAGGCGGCCTCGTGGAGCCTCGGCCGCGGCCGCCGGCACCAAACCGGCGACCGGGGCCCGCGCCAGGGTGCGCCCGAGCCAGGGGGCAAGGCGCTCGACCGCGATCGCCGCCGCCGCCGGATCCGCGTCGCCGGGCAGGCCGAAGGCACGCCGCCAGTAGCCGGCGACGCCGTCCGGGCGCGCGCCCTCAGCCATCATCGGCGACGACCATGCCGTCGGCCGCCAGGGCGGCGATCGCGTCGTCGAGATCGCGCGCCAGGCGATCCGGCGCCTCGGTCGGGAACGCCGCCGCGAACAGGTCGGCCAGTTCGTCCCGGTCGGCGGGTTCGGCGAGCGCCCGCCACAGGGCGGCGGCGGTGGGGTTCAGGCGCAGGATGACGTCGCGGTCGCGCCGCACCAGAAAGGCCTCGCCGTCGAGTTCGGTCGTCAGGGCCAGCGGATGGCGCCGCCAGCGGCTCATGCCGGGCCCGCGGCGTCGAGGGCGTTCAGGCAGTCGGCGGCGGCCGAGGCGGTCGGGGCTTCCAGCCGGCCGACCGGCACCGCCCGCGCCAGGCGGGTCATTGCCGCCAGCAGGTCCGCCGCGGTGCCGGCGTGGCGCCCGCACAGCGTCAACAGGGTCGCAACCGCCTCGGCCTGGCCGAGGGCGACCAGCCGGGCCGCCGGCAGCGCCGGGTCGCGCCGGACGATGAGGATGCGATCGATCAACGCCGTTGTGCCGGCCGGGACGTCGATGCGGGCATCCCAGGCCAGGACATCGGCGCCGCCGGCGTGACCGGCGCGGCACGCAGCCGCCAGCCGGCGCGCGGCCGGCGAGAAATCCTCGGGCAGCGGCGTGCGCACTTTCCGGGCGAGGCCGAGGGCGGTCGCCCTGGGCGGTCCGCCGAGGGTGGCTACCAGCAGCCGGTCGTCGCCGAGCAGGGTCCGGCCGGCGGCCGCCAGGTGCAGGGCGATGGCGCTCTTGCCGGCGTGGCTCTCGCCGGCGAAGACCAGCGCGCCACCACCCGCCAGGGCCGCCCCGGCGTTCAGCACGGCCGCGCCCTCGTCAGCCTCGGCGTTGCTCGGCGATGGCGGCGTTCAGCACCCAGTGCGCGGCCTCCCAGGAATCCTCGGCCACGCGCGCGATGCCGGCGTCGGCGATCTGAAAGCCGGTGGCCAGGGTTTCGACCGGTATCCCGTCTGCGGCGTACGCCACCGGCCAGCCCGGAGCCGCCAGGCTCAAGGCATCCAGCAGCGATCCGGGGGGGGCAGCGCGCAGGACGATCGGGTGGAACGGCGTCGCTGTCGCTCCGAACCGGTCTGTCAGCAATTCTTCGGGTTCTTGGCGCAGGATGGGCCCATGGCGCGGGCGCTGCGGTCGATCGAGAGCACCGTCGGCGCGACATAGGCGGCGCCGACCGCCAGCCTGAGCCGAATCAGCGCGCGTCTGCGGGCAGCGCTGTCGGGTGATGCCCGGCCCGCCCGAGCGGTCTGGCTGGAGGGCTCTTCGGAGTTCTCCACGGGTGGCTCCTCGAGGTTGCTGATACCGCAGACGTGTTGATGCGAGGTCAGCAGTTGGCCGGGTTCTTGGCGCAAGACGGACCCATGGCGCGGGCGCTGCGGTCGATCGAGAGCACCGTCGGCGCGACGTACGCGGCGCCGACCGCCAGCCCCAAGCGGATCAGAGCCCGCCGCCGGGCAACGCCGACGTCCGCCTCCGACGCCTGCGGGTCGGGCATTTTGGGCACGATGGGCTCAGGGGTCATGTCGCTCACCGGAAATCGATGTCTTCAATTTACCGCGGCTGCCCGGTATTGCAAAGCGCAGCCACTGTCCCGGAGCCCCGCATGCGTCACGCCGTTGCCATGGTGATCGTCTCGGCCGCCGCCATGGTGGTCGAGATCGTCGCCGCCCGGATGCTGGCGCCGCTGGTCGGGATGACGGTGTTCAGCTGGACGGCGGTAATCGCCACGGTGCTGGCCGGCCTCAGCGTCGGTCACTGGATCGGCGGTCGGCTCGCCGACGGCGACCCCGCGGTGATCGCTCGCCGGTTGTTCTGGTCGCTGGCCGCGACCGCGGCCGTCACCACCACCCCGGTCCTGCTGGTCGAGCCGGTGCACGCCGCCGCCGAGGCGGCCGGCCTCGGCTGGATGGCGGCGACGGTGGCGGTGGTCGGCGTCTGCTTTCTGCTGCCGAGCCTGCTGGCCGGGGCGGTCACGCCGATCCTGACCGCGGTCGCGATCGCCGAGGCACCGGACCGGCCGGGCGCGGTGATCGGCCGGATGTTCGCCCTCGGCGCCGCCGGGGCGATCCTCGGCACCGGGCTCGCCGGTTTCGTGCTGCTGCAATGGATCGGCTCGATCGGGTCGCTGGCGGCGGTGGCGGTGGTGGAAGCGGTGCTCGCGGTCTTCTATCTCCGCGGCTGGTCCGGGCGGCGGGCCGGGGTCGTCGCCCTGCTGGCGATCCTGGCCGGCCAGGGCCTGGCGTTCGCCGCCGCCCCGTACTGCCGGGTGGAGAGCCGCTACCACTGCCTCGATACGGTCGACACCAGCGTCTGGGCCGGCTTTCCCGAGCCGCGGGATGTTCCTCGACGGCTGGGTGCAGAGCATCGAGCCGACCGACGGATCGGGTCGTCTGGCGATCGACGCCCACGCCTTCCTCGACGCCTGGGCGCACCGACGGCACGGCACCGCCGCCGAATGGTCGGCGTTCTTCATCGGCGGCGGCGGGTACTCGCTGCCGATGCGCTGGGTCGAGGCCTGGCCGGGTTTCAGGGCGACGGTTGCCGAGATCGACCCCGCGGTGACCGCGTTCGCCGCGACCATCGGGTTCCGACAGGATCACAACCGGATCGCCGTTCGCGACGACGACGCCCGGGCGGTGCTGCGCCGCGATCCAGGTCGCTACGCCCTGGTGTTCTCCGATGCCTATGCCGGCCACACCATGCCGGCGCACCTGGTCACGGTCGAATTCCACCGCTTGGTGCGCGACCGGCTGGCTGCCGGCGGGGTGTACGCGATCAACGCCTACGACTGGAAGGCGCGGCCGCGTTTCCTGGAAGCTCTGGTCCACAGCCTCAGGCAGGTGTTCCCCGAAGTGGTGGTTTGGACGTCGTCGGCGGCACCGAACCGGCACGGTGACCGCTCGCCGTTCCAGGTGCTGGCGTCCGATGCCCCGATCGACCGGGCGGCCCTGGCGGACCGCTGGGGCGGTCGCGAATGGTCGGCGGCGGAGCCGGCGATCGATGCTTCGGCCACCGTGCTGCTGACCGACGACTACGCACCGGTCGATCGGCTGACGTTGCGCTGACCGGCGCAGGCCGGCGGCGGGCGTCAGTCGAACAGCGCGTCGATGTCGTCCTGGCTCAGGCCCTGACCGCCGAGGGCGGGGCCGTTGAGAAGTTCGGCGTCCTCGCGCTGGTCAGGCTCTTCGTCCACCGGCAGCGGCAGGTCGCGAAACGCCTCCAGGCCCCAGATGTCGATCATCGCCAGGATCCGGCTCTCGATGAAGCGCAGCGTCTTCACCACCTGGGTGACCCGCTGCCCCGTCAGGTCATG
Organism: Rhodospirillaceae bacterium; assembly: GCA_018401495.1. GTDB lineage: Bacteria > Pseudomonadota > Alphaproteobacteria > Thalassobaculales > Thalassobaculaceae > Thalassobaculum_A. Next base: position 66,486 of record JAGYJX010000042.1, on the reverse strand, counting down.
GAACGAGCACGCCTCGATGATGGCGATCAACCGCTCGGAGGCCTGGTCGATCAACGGCGACACCTCGCCGTCGTCGACCGTGAGGTGGGTGATCTTCTTCAGCGCCTGCTCGATGTCGTCGACCGCCGACATGATCTCGTTGGTCGAACGCTCGGTGGTCGCGGTGATCGCCTCGAGCTGGTGCGAGGCGGTTTCCATCTGATCGGTGTCGGCGGCCGGATTCTTGATGGCCGCGATCTCGGCCTTGGCGCGCCCGATGCTGCGCACCATCAACGCGATCTCGATCCGGACGTCGCGCTTCATCGCGTCGTCGTCGTCTTCCTCGGCCTCCTGCCGGATCGGCGTCACCGCGGCGCGCAATTCGGCCATCTCGGCCCGCAGCGCCCGCAGTTCTTCCAGCACTTCGGTGTTCGAAGCCGCCACGGCGACCGGCGCCAGTGGCGCTGACGACACGATCGGCGTGCCGGCGCGCTGGGCGCGACGCTCGACGGAAAACATCTTTGAGGGCACGTGCGCCATGTCGGTCTGGTCTCCCCACCCATTGCTCCTTGGGTCGGGGATACTTGGCAGGCAGCGATTAAATTTGCGTTAAGCGTCGGCGTCCTATCGTTAGCGTCTTGTTAATCGGATCCGGTCATTCTTCGAGCGCCCGCCGCGACGTTCCGATGAGGAGACCATGCCAGCCGCTGCGCACGACGCAGCGATCGAAGTCCGATCCGAGCACGCATTTCCTATTGCAGCACAGGATTTTCCAACTGCCGGACGCGCGCTTCGACATGGCGGGGCGCGAGCGCGGGCCGGTGCTGCGGGTCAAGCTCGGCGACCTCGACGCGGTGATCCCGATCGACGACGTCGCGACCGAGTTCGGCATCAAGCCGGACTCTCCCGACGGCCGTCTGCTGGTGCTGGTCGCCCAGGGCCTGCGGTTCGTGAGGGACATCCGGCCGGGCGACTCGATCCCGTCGGAACTGCTGGACGGCACCGCGAGCTGGCGGGTCGAAGAGCATCACCGCGAGATCGCCAAGCAGCGCTTGATGATGCAGATCGCCACCTGGCTGGGTGGTGAGGAATCGGTGGTGCTGGATCTGCGCGAGCTGCGCCGCATGGCCATCGATCCGTCGATTCAGGACCGCATCCGCGACGGCCTGTCACGCATTGCCGAGACCCTCGGCCTCGGGACCGGTCGCCGCGACGAGGTTCTCGACATGATCGATCGGTTCGCGCGCGAACTCTGCTACATCGAGGCGCTGCGCGACCGCTACAGCCACGCCGGCAGCATCGTCGACAAGCTGGCCGTGGTCGAGAAGCTGTACCGGGACGAGAAGCACTTCCACGAGGAGGTCCGCAGGGCGCGGATCCTGATCCGGCCGGCCGTCGACGGCTTCGTCGGGTCTGTTCGACCAGGTCGACGCCCAGACCAGCGAGATCGTCAGCGTCCTGAAGTCATACGACTCGATGGTGCGGTACGTGCGCGAGATGCGCGACGAACTGCACCAGCGCCTGGTCATCTGGGACGAGATCATCCCGGCCTGGGAAATCCCGTTGAAGCGCCGGCACGACAACATCCGCGAAGCGGTGCGCGCGACCTACCGCTTCGTCGCCTTCCACTTCCCGCAGACCCACGACTGGCTGTGAGCCGCAACCGGGCTCACGCCCGGCGCGCCACCAGGAACAGCCGGCGGAACGGGAACAGCGTCCGGCCGTCGGGGCCGGGCGGGTAGGCCTTCGCGACCCGGGCACGGTAGGCGGCCTCGAAGCCGGAACGCTCGGGTTCCTCGAGGGCGTCCAGGAACGGCCGCAGCCAGGTCCCCTTGGTCCACTCCGCCACCGGGTTCGGGCCCTCCAGGATCTGCAGGTACTCGGTTTCCCAGACGTCGAGCGCCGCCGCCAGCGGCGCCAGACGGCGCGACATAGGCAGCCGGTTCGTCGACCGGCGGCGGCGCCAGCATCGGCAGGATCCGCTCGGCCCAGGGTCCGTCGCGGGCGGCGTCTGCGACGGCGGTGTGGGACGGCGCCCCGAAGTTCCGCGGCATCTGGACGGCCAGCCAGCCGCCGGCGGCGACCTGTGACAGCAGGCGCGGGAACAGCGTGTCGTGGCCGCCCAGCCAGTGCAGCGCGGCGTTGGAGTACAGCACGTCGACCGGCGCCGTCGCGGACCAGCCGGCGGCGTCGCCGGCTTCGAAGCGCAGCGACGGGTTCTCCGCCCGCGCCCGCTCGAGCATGCTGGCCGAAGCATCCACGCCGACCACCTCGGCGGTCGGCCAGTGGTGGGCCAGGATCGCCGTGACGTGGCCGGTGCCGCAGCCGAGGTCGATCACGCGGGCCGGCGACTCGATCGCGATTCGGGCGAGCAGGTCGATCGCCGGCCGCAGGCGATGATCGGAAAACTTGAGGTACTGCGCGGGATCCCAGGCCATGGTTCGACTCCCCGGTGTTCGCGGTGGCGGCGACCGGGGTAGGATGCGGGAACCCCGCGTGCTTTGACAGGTTTGCCATCGCGCGGGAGTGGATGAACGGGACGGTCATGACCGATCGGCGCGACGACGCCCACAAGGACGACGCCCGGAAGGGTGGCGCCGACCAAGGTGCCGGCAGGACCGGGATCTCACGGGCGATCGCCGAGCACGCCTCGGGCCACGAGTTTCCCCGCGACGACCGTCCGACCGCCATGCGGTTGCGGAAGCTCACGCAGCGCGACGTCGACGAGATGACCCAGCGCCACCAATTGTTCACCCGCGGCCGCACCGGGGGTGCCCGCGCCAGCTTCGCGGCCTGCGACCTCGGCTATCTCGACCTCAAGGCCCGCGACCTGTCCGGCGCCGACTTCTCGGGGGCGCGGCTGGCGCACGCCGACCTGCGCGAGACCGCGCTGGTCGCCGCCAACCTGTTTGCCTGCGATCTGCGCCACGCCGATTTCCGGTTTGCCGACCTGAGCCGGTCGGACATGCGCGGCGCCTGCCTGCGCGGCGCCAACCTGTCCGACGCCAAGCTGATCGAGGCCGATCTGCGCGACGGCGTCCTGCTGAAGCCGGACGCCCGCGGCAACCTGGTGGCGTCCGGCTTCGACACCACCTCGACCGACATCGCCACCGCGACCGCGATCCGCGCGGACCTGTCGAACGCCAAGATGTCGAACGCCTTCGTGGTGCAGACCGATCTGACCGACAGCGTCCTGCGCAACGTGCGGCTGTTCCGGGCCGACCTCAGCCACGCCAACCTGACCGGCTCGAACCTGGAAGGCGCCGACCTCACCGAGGCGAATTTGACCGGCGCGATCCTGCACGGCGCGGTGCTGTACAACGTGATCCTGTCCGGGACCACCCTGACCGACGCCGATTTGTCCGGGGCGGCGTTCTCCAACATGGACCGCGACGCCCCGCATTTCGCGGGCGCCCGCCTGCCGAAGGTGCTGGACGCGCTCGGCCAGGAAATGCGGGCCATGCTGATCGCCCACGACGTCTGGATCCGGTCCTCCGGCCGGCAGGGCAAGCGCGCCGACCTGACGCGGCGTGACGCCAGCGGCCAGTCGCTGTCGGGCGTCAACCTGTCGGCCTCCAACATGGAGTTCGTGGTGCTGGTCGGGTGCGACCTGTCGCGCATGGACCTGCTGATGGCCGACATGTCGTTCGGCGATCTGCGCGACGCCGACCTCACCTACACCGACATGCGCGGGGCCACCCTGCGGCGAGCCAACCTGACCGGCGCCAACCTGGTCGGCGCCCAGCTGTCGCCGATCAACATCATCGGCTCCAACGTGCAGCGCTGGAGCGCCCATCTGGAGCACGCCCGGCTGTCGCGGGCGCGCCTGCGCGGCGTCGACATGTCGTACGCGGCGCTGCAGCACGCCGACCTCAGCGCCGCCGACCTGCGCGACGCCGACCTGACCGGCGCCAACCTGCAGGACGCCGACCTGACCGACGCCGACCTGCGCGGTGCCAGCCTGCGCGACGCCGACCTGCGCGGCGTGATCGGCTATGTTCCCTGACAGCGAGCGGGATCCCGCCGCCTCGGTTCCCGAGATCACGCGACGGATCACCCGCGGCGCCGCCCGCATGTTCGAGGACCTGGGCTGCGCCGTCGTCACCGAGTTCGCCCTCGCCAACGGTCGCCGCGCCGATCTGGTGGCGCTGGCCCCCGACGGGCGGATCACGCTGGTCGAGGTGAAGTCGGGCGTTCCGGATTTCCGGTCGGACGCCAAGTGGCACGAGTACCTGGAGTTCTGCGACGCCTTCTATTTCGCCGTGGACGTCGGCTTCCCCCAGGAACGGCTGCCCGACGGCGGCACCTGTGGGCTGATCCTGGCCGACGCTTGGGAGGCGGCGATCCTGCGCCCTTCACCGCTCCGTCCGTTGGCGCCGGCGCGCCGCCGGGCGGTCACGGTGCGGATCGCCCGGGTCGCCGCGCTGCGCCTGCGGAGCCTCACCGACCCCCGCCTGTGACAGGCGCTGCGTTGTGCGGGTGCGAACGATGTCTGGTGCAATGCTACCCTTCTGTTGCAAACAGGCGACAGCCGAAGTGTATACAGTGTTAACTGATGCCTAAATGGCATCAATTCGGTTCCAGAAAGGTCAGTACTGCTGACCGTCTCCGTTGCATATGTTGCATTGCGAAAGACGGCGGACGGCCCGCCGCGACACCGGAGGCAGCCATGAACTTCTCGAACCTGACCAAGACCGCCGTCGTGTACGGCATGGGCCTCGCGGCCATCGCCATCGTCGCCCTGAACGGCGCGCTGAAGTTCGCTTCGCTCTGATCTTCGGCCCCGCCCGGCCGCGCTCCCTCGCGGGGCGCCGGCCGGGGAGCCGGAAATGACGGGCGCGCGCTAACGCGACGTGGCCCGCGAGATCGTGGCTGTCGTGCTGTGCCCCTGCTCCAGGGTGGCCAGCATCACGCGGCCGCCGTACGACCGGACGATCTCGCCCCCGACCACCTGGTCCACCGAGTAGTCCGCCCCCTTCACCAGGACGTCCGGCCGCAGCGCCTGGATCAGCGGAACAGGGGTGTCCTCGCCAAAGATCACCACCAGATCCACCGCCGCCAGGGATCCCAGAACCAGGGCGCGGGCGGCGTCGTTCTGAACGGGCCGGGTTTCGCCCTTGAGGCGCCGGACCGACGCGTCGCTGTTGACGCCGACCACGAGGCGGTCGCACTGCGCCTTGGCTTGGCGCAGCAGCGAGATGTGACCGGGATGAAGCAGGTCGAAGCAGCCGTTGGTGAAGCCGATCGTCAGCCCCTGCTGGCGCCACGCCGTCACCTGATGGACGGCGTCATCCAGCGTCACCGTCTTGGCCTCGCCGGTCTCCAGTTCGCGCGCCCGGAACACCGCCGCCAACTCAGCGGCGCTGGCGGTCGCGGTGCCGACCTTGCCGACCACGATCCCGGCGGCGGCGTTGGCCAGCCGGCAGGCGCTCTCAAGGTCGATGCCGGCGGCCAGGGCGGCGGCCACTGTCGCCACCACCGTGTCGCCGGCGCCGGAGACATCGTAAACCTCGCGCGCCGTCGCCGGCAGGTGCAGCGGCACCCCTGGCGCGTCGGCGCGCAGCAACGTCATGCCGTCCTGGCTGCGGGTGACCAGCACCGCCTCCACGCCGGTCCGATCGATCAGCGCGGTCGCCGCGGCCACCACCTCGGCGTCGTCGCCGGTGGGCATCCCGGTCGCCTCGGCGAGCTCGCGCCGGTTCGGAGTCACCAGGGTGGCGCCACCGTAGCGGCCGTACTCGCTGCCCTTCGGGTCGACGATCACCGGCACTGACCGTGGGCGGGCCGCGGCGATCAGCCGACGCACCACCCGCTCGGTGAGCACGCCCTTGCCGTAGTCCGAGAGCACCAGGGCCTGGGCCAGCCCGAGGTCGGCTTCGGCGCGGGCGACGACCTCCTCCTCGAGCGCCACCGCCACCGCGTGCACCAGCTCGCGATCGGCCCGCAGCATCTGCTGGCCGCCGGCGATGTAGCGGGTCTTGATGGTCGTCGGGCGGCCGTCTTCCTCCAGCAGGTGACTCTCGATCTCGACGTCGTCGCGCAGCAGCCCCTTGATCTCGCGGGCCGCCTCATCCCGACCGACCAGCGACACCAGGCACACCGAGGCGGCCTGGGCGCGCAGGTTGCGCACCACGTTGCCGACGCCGCCGAGCATCGCCTGCTCGCGCTCGATGCGAAGCACCGGCACCGGAGCCTCGGGCGAGATCCGCTCGACCGCGCCGTACACGAACCGGTCGAGCATGACGTCGCCGACCGCCAGGACCCGCACCTCGGCGAGGCGGCCGACCAGTTCGGCCAGATCGGAGTCGCGCGTCATGGCGCGTCCACCAGCCCGAGCTCGACCTCGACGGCGCCGCACAGCATCTGACCGAGCAGGATGTGCATTTCCTGAACCCGCGCGGTGGTGCTGGTGGGAACGATCAGCAGCAGATCCGCGACCTCGCCGAGGCGGCCGCCGTCGCCGCCGCCGAAGGCGACGGTGTGCAGGCCGGCGGCACCGGCGGTTCGCAGACCTTCCAGCACGTTCGGCGAGCGACCCGAGGTCGACAGGCCGACCGCGACGTCGCCCGGGCGTCCGAGCGCCTCGATTTGCCGGGAGAACACCCGCTCGAAGCCCAGATCGTTGCCGATCGCGGTCAGCACCGCGCCGTCGGTCGTCAGGCCGATGGCGGCGATGGCGGGACGGTCGCGCTTGTAGCGGACCGCGAACTCGGTCGCGATGTTGTGGGCGTCGGCGGCGCTGCCGCCGTTGCCGAACAGCAGGATCTTTCCGCCGGACCGGACGGCGCCGGTAACCAGCGTGACCAGCCGCGCGAAAGGCTCCGCCAGGGCCGCGCGTGTCGCCGCGGTGACGGCCGCGTGCTCGGCGAACTCGGCTTCGAAGAAGCGATCGATGTCCATCAGTGGGTTCCGGGCCGGTGGGGCCGTGCGCGGTCTCCTGTACCGCTTGTGCCGCGCCCTGCCAAGAGCGGCTTGCCCGAGCCGCGAGAGGAGAACCGTAAAATTTTATGTAAAATCCGATTCTAACTTTTCCGATCGCGAAACCTAAGGTAATGTCCGCGTGGGAAGAGGGGGACCAAAATGGCCACCGTAAGCGGCACAAGCGCCGACGACACGCTGTTGGGCGGCGCTGCCAACGACACCATCTTCGGCGAAGCCGGGAACGATTTCATCGACGGCGGCGCCGGCGACGACTTGTTGTATGGCGGCGCGGGCAATGACCTGATCGACGGCAGCGCCGGCAACCTGCACTCCTATAACCAGGCTCCCGGCAACGACACGCTGTACGGCGGTACCGGCGACGACACCTTGCGCGGCGGTGGCGGCAACGACGTCTACGCGTTCGAGCGCGGTGACGGCCACGACACCATCCGCGACTACTACAATTATCATCCGCGCAGCCCGCTCGGCAAAATCGGCACGCCGTACCAGCTCGACGGCGGCACGGACACCGTGCAGTTCGGCGCCGGGATCGACGCCGACGACGCGTGGTTCCTGCTCGACGGCGACACCATGGTCATCGGCCTGCGGGATGGCGAGAGCGAGCTGTACGACCTCGCGGACCAGGTGCGCTGGGAATCGATGAACAACCCGTTCCACCGCTTCGAGGGCGTCGCCTTCGAAGACGGGACGGTCCTTACCCTGGACGACGTGACCTCGCGCATGCAGGGGACCTCCGGCGCCGACGCGGTGACCTGGACGCATTCGACGGTCGGCATCGACGCGGGCGCCGGCAACGATACGGTCACGTCCGGGAATTTCGCCGACTCGCTTGCGGGCGGCGCCGGGGATGACCTGCTGCGCGCCGGTGGCGGCGCCGACCTGGTGGACGGCGGCTCCGGGAACGACGTGCTGTCCGGGGGTGCCGGCGCCGACACCCTGTCGGGCGGCATCGGTGACGACACTCTCGACGGCGGTGCTGGCGCCGACCTGCTGCTCGGCGGCGACGGCAACGACGAGTTGCGCGGCTCGGCCGGCGAGATCGGCTCCTACAACCAGGCGCCCGGCGACGACACGCTCTCCGGTGGAGCCGGCAACGATCTGCTGCGCGGCGGCGGCGGCAACGATACCTACGTCTTCAACATCGGAGACGGCCAGGACACCATCCACGACGAGTACTATTTCCACTCGCAGAACGGTCTCGGGCACATCGACAACCCGGTCCTGCAGAACGGCGGCGCCGACACCCTGGTGTTCGGCCCGGGCGTGACCGCATCCGACCTCTGGTTCGACCTTCAGGGCGACGACCTGATCATCGGCCTGCGCGACGGCGACACCGCGCTGTCCGATCTGGCCGACCAGATCACCATCCAGAACTGGCGCAGCGTCGAGCGGCGGCTCGAAACGATACAGTTCTCGGACGGCTCGACGATGGGCGTGTCCGACATGATGGCGGACTACCAGGGATCGGCCGGCAACGACACCCTGAGCTTTGGCGAGACCGCGGTCGGCGGCCGCACCGGCGCCGGTGACGACTTCATCAACACCGGCGGCTTCGCCGACACCCTGTCGGGCGGCGACGGTGACGACACCATCTTCAGCGGCGGTGGCGCCGACATCGTTTCCGGCGGCGGCGGCAACGATTCCGTGCGCGCCGGCGACGGCGACGACTCGGTCTACGGCGGCGACGGCGACGACACCATCGACGGCGGCGGCGGAGCCGACCTGCTGTCGGGCGGCGCCGGCAACGACCTGCTGCTCGGCAGCGGCGGCCAGAAGAACACCGGCACCAACGAGGCGGCGGCCGACGACACCCTGATCGGCGGGGCCGGCGACGACACCCTGCTCGGTGGTGGCGGCAACGACCTCTACGTCTACCGCGCCGGCGACGGCGCCGACCTCGTTCGCGACGAGTACTGGTTCACCCAGCAGAGCCCGCTGGGCCACGTCTACAACCCGGTCCTCTACGGACGGCGGCGACGACACGCTGCTGTTCGACGGCGGCCTGTCGCTCGACGACGCGACCTTCTGGTTCGACGGCGCCGACCTTGAGATCGTGCTGCCGTCCAGCGAAAACCAACAGTGGGAGGCCATCTCCGACCGGGTCCGCCTCGACGACTGGACCGACTCGCTCCGCACGATCGAGAACATCAAGTTCGGGGATCTGCTGGTGGACACCGACGCGGTGTCCGGCATCGCCAACTCGGCGACCGGTGGTGACGACCAGATCGGCTGGTCGGGCGTGGGGCTGCGCTTCGACGCCGGCGCCGGCGACGACACCATCGAAGGCGGTGCCTTCCACGACTTCATCCTCGGCGGAGCTGGCGCCGATTCGCTGATGGGCAACGCCGGCAGCGACACCCTTGTGGGCGGCGCGGGCGACGACGTCCTCTCCGGCGGCGACGGCGACGATGTTCTGGACGGCGGCGCCGGGGCGGACACGATCTACGGCGGCGCCGGCAGCGACATGTTCGTCATCCGTGTCGAAAACGGCACGGCCCCGGATTACGACGGCGACGTGTTCGCCGATTTCGGCGAGGGCGACGGCATCCGCCTGCAAGGCGCCGAGATCGACGCCTCGGCCGTGACCCTGACGGTCTCGGAGGACGGCACCAGCACCACCGTCGCGATCGACCTGAACGGCGACGGCACGCCCACGGTGTCGTTCCAGGTCGCCGGCGCCTATGGCGGCGTCGTGCCGACGGTCGTCGACCGCCGGCGGCGTGGCCTACACCGACCTGGCGTTCTCCGAGAACCACGACGTCAGCCTGACCGGAACCGAAGGCGCCGACACCCTGTCCGGCGGCATCGGCAACGACATCCTGTCGGGCGGCGGCGGCAACGACCTGCTGTCCGGCGCCGAGGGCAACGACACCATCGACGGCGGCGCCGGCGACGACACCGCGGTCGGCGGTTCGGGCGACGACTCGATCGACGGCGGCAGCGGCGACGATTCCCTGGCCGGCGGTTCCGGCGACGATTCCCTGGCGGGCGGCGACGGCGCCGACACGCTGTCCGGCGGCGACGGCAACGACGCGCTGTCCGGCGGCGGTGACGCGGACACGTTGTCCGGCGACGACGCCCTGGCGCGGCGCCGACACGCCTCAGCGGCGGCAGCGGCGGCGATTCCCTGGCCGGCGGGTCCGGCGCCGACACCCTGGCGGGCGGCGACGGCGCCGACACGCTGTCCGGCGGCGAGGGCAACGATGCGCTGTCCGGCGGCGGCGGTGACGACACACTGTCGGGTGGTGCCGGCGCCGACACCCTCAGCGGCGGGGTCGGCAATGATTCCCTGGCCGGCGGCTCGGATGACGACACCCTGGCGGGTGGCGACGGTGCCGACACGCTGTCGGGCGGCGACGGCAACGACCTGCTCTCGGGTGGCAACGGCGATGATTCACTGGCCGGCGGTGCCGGCACCGATGTCCTCTCGGGGGGAGAGGGCTCCGACTCGCTCGATGGCGGCGCGGGCGACGACACCCTGGTGGGTGGCGTCGGATCCGACGCGCTGTCGGGTGGGTCGGGGAACGACCTCCTTGCCGGCGGCGACGACGACGATACGGCGGCCGGCGGCGCCGGGTCCGACACGCTGAGCGGCGGTGCCGGCGACGACGTGCTCGCTGGCGGCGAGGATGCCGACACGCTCAGCGGCGGTAGCGGTAACGACGCGCTTTCCGGCGGCGACGGCAACGACCTGCTCTCGGGCGGCGTGGGCGCCGATACGCTGAGCGGCGGCGCCGGCTTCGACACGCTGTACGGCGGTGACGGCGAGGACGCGCTGTCCGGCGGCAGCGACGACGACGTTCTGGTCGGCGAAGGCGATGCCGACCGTGCTCTCGGGCGGCAGCGGCAACGACACCCTGATCGGCGGCGGCGGCGACGACAGCCTCGATGGCGGTGCCGGCGACGATTCCGTGGTCGGCAGCGACGGCGACGACCTGCTGGTCGGCGGCAGCGGCGTCGACACGCTGGTGGGCGGTGCCGGCAACGACACCTTCGCGGCCGCCTCGCTGGGCGACATCGACGGCGACACCATCGCCGACTACCAGGACGGCGACGCCGTGCAGGTCGGCGGCGTCGACGCCGCTGCCGCCTCGGTGACCCTGACCCGGGCCGACGGCACCACCACGGTGTCGATCGATTCCGACGGCGACGGCACCGCCGACGCCAGCTTCGACCTGACTGGGCTGTTCACCGGTGCCTCGATCGAGGCCGGGACGGACGGCGCCGTGCTCTCGTTCGAATCGGCGCTGGCGCTGACCGTCGAGGCGATGGGCACCGCCGACCTGAACGGCGACGGCAACCTCGAGCAGGTCTGGCGGATCACCAACCCGAACGGCGACTCCGTGGACGTCGCCATCGACCTGCTGGACGCCGCCGATCCGCAGGAGATGACGATCGTGGTGCCGAACGGCACCAGCTACCACTGGACCGAGGCCGACAGCGGCACGCTGCAGATCTCCTGGTCGATGGATGGCGGCGCCACCGTCGAGAACGCCACCGCGGAGGCCGTCGCCGACCCGGCCGACACCGAGGCCCTGGCCGCGGCCGGCTTCGTCAACCCGTTCGCCGCCAGCGAGTTCGCCGACACCCTGACCGGCACTGCCGGCGACGACGTCATCGACGCCATGGGCGGCGACGACGTGGTGTTCGCCGGCTTCGGCAACGACTCCGTGGTCGGCGGCGACGGCAACGACGCGCTGTCCGGCAGTGCCGGCAACGACACCCTGATCGGCGGCGCCGGCGACGACACGCTGTTCGGCAGCCTGGACCACGACCTGCTGTCGGGCGGCGCCGGCAACGACCTCCTGATCGGCGGCGCCGGCAACGACACCCTGTCCGGCGGCGCCGGCGACGACACGTTGATCGCCGAGGACGGCGACGACGTCGCGGTCGGTGGTGATGGCGACGATCTGGTCCTGGGCGGCAGCGGCGACGACCTGCTGGTCGGTGGCGCCGGCAACGACACCCTGCACGGTGCCGACGGCAACGACACCTTGTCGGGCGGTGCCGGCGACGATGTCCTTGGCGGAGTCGAGGGCGACGATTCGGTCCTGGGCGGCGACGGCAACGACACGCTCGGCGGCTGGACCGGCAACGACACCCTGCGCGGCGAGGCCGGCAACGACGCCCTCACCGGCGGTACGGGCGACGACCTGCTCGACGGCGGCGACGGCGACGACTCCCTGTTCGGCGGCGAGGGCAACGACCTCCTGTCCGGCGGCGCCGGCCACGACACCCTGTCCGGCGGCGTCGGCGACGACGTGATCAGCGGCGGCGACGGCGACGACGTGATTTTCGCTGGTGCCGGCGCCGACACGGTGTACGGCGGCAGCGGCACCGATGTGTTCCAGGTGACCCAGTTCCACCAGCTCGACGGTGACGTCTACGCCGACTATCAGGCCGGCGAGGCCATCCGGATCGAAGGCGTCGACGCGTCGGTCGCGATCGTCACCCTGACCGAGGCCGACGGCGTGACCACCGTGGCGCTCGACGTCGACGGCGACGGCACCGCCGGACGTCTCGTTCCAGGTGGTCGGCAGCTATGCCGGCGGGGCGACGCTGAGCGATGCCGGCGGCGTGGCGCAGCTGGTGCTGAGCGACGTGCCGCCCGGGCCGACCGAGAATGCCGACACCGTGATCGGCACCGACGGAGCCGACACGATCTCGGCCCTGGGCGGCGACGACCTGGTGTCGGGGCTGGACGGCGACGACCTGCTGTCGGGCATGGCCGGCAACGACACCCTGTCGGGTGGCGACGGCAGCGACACCCTGGTCGGCGGCGACGGCGACGACGTTTTGGCTGGTGGCGCCGGGGCTGACACAATCTCGGGCGGTGCCGGCGGCGATACCCTGGCCGGCGGTGCCGGCACCGACAGCTTCGTGGCGGCGACGCTCGCGGATCTCGACGGCGACAGCCTCGTCGACTACGAGGAGGGCGAGGCGATCAGCATCGCCACGCCGCTCGGTGAGTCCGCCACTGTCGCGACCACGGTCGCCGACGGCGTGACCACCGTGACAGTCGACGCCGACGGCAACGGTTCCGTTGACGCAACGTTCACGGTCACGGGCAGTTTCCTTGGCGCCGAGCTGGCGACGGCGGGTGGGGTGACGACTCTCACCCTCAGCGCTGAGGCGCTTGGCCCGACCGAGAACGCCGACACCGTGACCGGGACCGCCGGCGCCGACACCGTGTCGGCTCTGGCCGGCGATGATCTGGTGCTCGGCCTGGCTGGCAACGACGAACTGTCCGGCATGGCCGGCAACGACACCCTGTCTGGCGGCGACGGCGACGACGTGCTGGTCGGAGGCGCCGGCAACGACCGGCTCTACGGCGGCGACGGCTCGGACACCCTCGAAGCCGGGGCCGGCCGTGACACGCTCGACGGCGGCGAAGGCGGCGACCTGTATCGCTGGAGCTCGGACTCCGCCAGCCCGATCGTTCACTATCAGGTCGGGGACCCGGAGAACCCCAACTTCGAGGGCGGCGACTGGCAGACGGCCGACAGCCACACGCCGGCCAATCCCGGGCACTCGCAGTTCGACAACTACACCGACAGCGGCACCACCGGCGTCGACACCATCAGCGGCACCAGCGGCAACGACAACATCACGCTGGACTTCGGCGGCCAACGCATCAGCGGCATCGAGGTGTTCGACGCCGGTGATGGAGACGACGTCGTCGATCTCGCGAGCCACCAGCACAGCTACGGCGACGCCACCCTGCTCGGCGGCAACGGCAACGACGTGCTGTGGGGGAACGCCGGCAACGACAGCATGGACGGCGGCGAGGGCAACGACTGGCTGGCCGGCAACTCGGGCAACGACACGCTCGTCGGCGGCAACGGGGACGACCGCCTCGAAGGCTTCAGCGACGATGATTCGCTCGTTGGCGGCGCCGGCGACGACTCGCTCTCGGGCGGTGCCGGCAACGACATCCTGTCGGGCGGCGCCGGCAACGATCTGCTCTCCGGTGGCGCCGGATCCGACACCCTGTCCGGCGGCGCCGGCGACGACACCTTCGCGGCGGCCTCGGCGGCGGCGATCGACGGTGACACGCTGGCCGACTATGAACAGGGCGAAACGATCCGCATCGGCGGACTCGACGCCGCCACCGCGACGATCAGCGTTTCCGCCGCCGACGGCGTCTCCACCGTCTCGATCGACGCCGACGGCGATGGCAGTGCCGACGCAACCTTCACGGTGGCCGGCAACTACGCGGCCGGCAGCCTGACCGACACCGGCGACGGTGCGGTGACCGTGGCCCTCGACACCGCGCCACCGCTGCAGCTCGAAGCGATGGGCACCGCCGACCTCGACGGCGACGGCGACCTCGAACAGATCTGGCGGATCGTCAACCCGACCGACGCGCCGGTCTCCGCCACCCTCGACCTGCTCGACGCCACCGACAGCCAGGAAGGCGTGGTTACCGCCGCGCCGGGCGCGACTTTCGTGTGGACCGAGGCTGACGCCGGCACCTTGCAGGCAAGCTGGGTCGGCCCCGACGGCGCGCGCAGCGCGACCGCAACATCGAGCGCCGAGCCTGCCGACCTGGCGGCGCTCGAGACCGCCGGGTTCGTCAATCCCTTCGCCCAGCCGTTCGGGGCCACCGAGTTCGCCGACACGCTGGTCGGCACCGCCGGCGACGACACCATCTCGGCGCTCGGCGGCGACGACGTGGTCTCGGGCAAGGACGGTAACGACGTCATCGACGGCATGGCCGGCAACGACACGCTGCTCGGCCAGGACGGCAACGACACTCTGTACGGCGGCGACGGCGAGGATTCGCTGGTCGGCGCCAGCGGCGCCGACGCGCTGTACGGCGGCGAGGGCAACGACGTGCTGCGCGGCGGCATCGCCGACGACACCCTGTCCGGCGGTGCTGGCGACGATTCCCTGCGCGGTGACGCCGGTGCCGACCTGCTGGTGGGCGGCGACGGCAACGACACACTGGTGGGCGGCGGCGACGCCGACACTCTGTCCGGCGGCGCCGGCGACGACCGGCTGGTGGGTGGCCGCGAGGACGACCTGCTGGTCGGCGGCAGCGGCAACGATACCCTGCTGGGCGGAGGCGGACTCGACCTGCTGTCCGGCGGCGACGGCGACGACTCCCTGCGCGGAGGCGGCGAGGCCGACCTGCTGTTCGGCGGCGACGGCGACGATACCCTGGTGGGCGCCAGCGGCGCCGACCTGCTCTCGGGCGGTGCCGGCAACGACGTGCTGAACGGCGGCGCCGACGCCGACACCCTGTTCGGCGGGATCGGCGACGACACCCTGCGCGGCGGCGGCGGCCCCGACCTCCTGTCGGGCGGCGACGGCAACGACCTCCTGCAGGGCGGTGCCGAAGCCGACACGTTGATCGGCGGCACCGGCAACGACACGCTTCTCGGCGGTGACGGCAGCGACATCCTCTCGGGCGGGATCGGCGACGACTCGATCCGCGGCGGCACCGGCGCCGACCTGATCGTCGGCGGCGAAGGCAACGACACCCTGGTCGGCATCGCCGGCCTCGACACCCTGTACGGCGGCGCCGGCGACGACCTGATCCGCGGTGGCCGCGACGCCGACGTGCTGTCCGGCGGCAGCGGCAACGACACGCTGCAGGGCGGCGGCGGCGACGACATCCTGCTTGGGGCCGACGGCGACGACTCGCTGGTCGGCGGCGCCGACGCCGACACGCTCTCGGGTGGTTCGGGCGACGACACGCTCGTCGGCAACGGCGGCGCCGACCTGCTGTCGGGCGGCCTCGGAAACGATCTGTTGCGTGGCGGTAACGACGCCGACACGCTGTACGGCGGGTCCGGCGACGACACGCTGCTGGGCGGCGACGGCGGCGACATCCTGTCGGGCGGCATCGGCGACGACTCGATCCGCGGCGGCACCGGCGCCGACCTGATCGTCGGCGGCGACGGCAACGACACCCTGATCGGCATCGCCGGCGACGACACGCTCTACGGCGGCGCCGGCGACGATCTCATCAAGGGCGGGCGCGACGCCGACATCCTGTCGGGCGGGATCGGCAACGACACCCTGCACGGCGGTGGCGGTGACGATCTGATCGACGGCGGCGACGGCGACGACTCGATCACCGGCGGCCGCGACGGCGACACCATCCTCGGCGGCAGCGGCGACGACACCCTGCACGGCGGCGGTGGGGCGGACCTGCTCTCGGGCGGCGCCGGCAACGACCTGCTGCGGGGCGGCGCCGACGCCGACTCGCTGTTCGGCGGCGACGGCGACGACACGCTGTTCGGCAACGGCGGCGACGACCGGATGGAGGGCGGCGACGGCAACGACTCCCTGCGTGGCGCCACCGGCGCCGACACCCTGCTCGGCGGTGCCGGCAACGACACCCTGCTCGGCATCGCCGGTAACGACGAACTCAGCGGCGGCGCCGGCGACGACCTGCTCAAGGGCGGCCGCGACGCCGACGCGCTGTACGGTGGCTCGGGCAACGACACGTTGATGGGCGGTGGCGGCAACGACGTGCTGTCGGGCGGCGCCGGCGACGACTCGCTGCTTGGCGGCGGCGACGCCGACCAGCTCTACGGCGGTGATGGCGACGACATCCTGGTCGGGCGCACCGGCGCCGACCTGCTGTCGGGCGGTGCCGGCAACGACGTGCTGTCCGGCGGCGCCGGCGCCGACACGCTGGCCGGCGGTGCCGGTGTCGACCGGTTCGAGGGCAGCCTGGCCCACCTGAACGGCGACCGCATCACCGACTACGAGGACGGCGAGGCGATCCGCGTCACCTCGTTGAACGTCAACCGCGCCGAGGTGTCGCTCAGCACCGACAACGGCGTGACCACGGTCTCCATTGACAACAACGGCGACGGCATCGCCGAGGCGACGCTGCTGGTCGACGGCGCCTACGACACCGCGACGATCACCGCCGGCGAGGGCCGCTCGGCCGACATCACGCTGTCCTCGGCCCCGGTCGCCCAGCCGCTGACCCTGACCGCGATGGGCGCGGTCGATCTCGACGGCGACGGCGACCTCGAGCAGATCTGGCGGCTGCGCAACCCGAACGCCGAGGCGATCGAAGCCAACGCCGATCTGTACGGCGTCGCCGACCCGCAGGACGGTCCGGTCACCGCCACGCCGGGCGACAGCTTCTTCTGGAGCGAGGCCGGGTCCGGGACCATGGTCGTCACCTACGACCTGAACGGCGTGCCGACCCAGACCACCAAGGCCTCGAACCCGAACGCCGCCAATCTCGGCTACCTGGAGAGCGCCGGCTTCGTCAATCCGTTCGCTGGCGAAACGGAAACCGGAACCGAGGGCGCGGACTCCCTGGCCGGCGGCGACAACGATGACGCGCTCTCCGGTCTCGGCGGCGACGACGCGCTTTCCGGCGGCGCCGGCGACGACACCCTCGACGGCGGCGACGGCAACGACACCCTGCTCGGCGGTGACGGCGACGACATCCTGTCGGGCGGTGCCGGAAACGACGTCCTGTCGGGCGGTGCCGGAAACGACGTCCTCTCGGGCGGTGCCGGCAACGACGCGCTCTACGGCGGCCCCGGTGACACCGTCGTCGGCGGCGACGGCGACGACACGCTGTATGTCGGTTCGATCGACGACCTCGACGGTATGACGCTCGAGGGCATAGAGACCCTTGTGGTGGACGGGGTGACCCCGCCGCCGGCCGGCACCAACCTGCTGATCAACGGCGACTTCGAGACCACCGGTCCGTTGAACAGCAACTCGGTCTGGACGATGTTCCAGGAGATCGAGGGCTGGTCTGCCGAGGACCCCGATGCGAACCTGGCCGGGACCCCGCCGATCGAGATCCAGCGTGGCCGGATCGCCGGCGCGCCGGTATCGCCGGACGGTTGGTCCTCGACCAACAACGTCATCGAGCTCGACTCCGGGCCCGAGAACGGCGGCCAGGCCGAAGGCCAGAACAACGCCGTGGTCTCGCAGACCTTCACGGTGTTTTCGGCGGGCACCTACGCCCTGTCGTTCGATTACACCGCCCGCTCCTACGCCGGCATGGATGGCGAGACCAGCGCGTTCTCGATCCGTGTCGATGGCGAAACGGTCTACGCCAACCCCGATCCGCAGTTGGGCTGGACCAGCCACTGGCTGACCCTCGACCTCGGCGTCGGCAACCACGTCATCTCGCTGGTCGGCGAGGGTATCGACGATCGCCACGGCGCGCTGCTCGACAACATCGAGCTCGTTCAGGGCAACACGCCGGCCCGCGACCTGCTGACCGGCGAGGTGTTCGCCGGCCCGACCAACGACGCCGACACCATCACCGGGACCGGCGGCGACGACGCGATCGCCGCGCTGAACGGCGCCGATCTGGTCTACGGCGGCGACGGTAACGACACCCTGGGCGGTGACGCCGGCAACGACACGCTGCACGGCGATGCCGGCACCGACCTGTTGAACGGCGGCGACGGCGATGACGTGCTCTACGGCGGCGAGGGAGCCGACTCCCTGTTCGGCGGCGCCGGCAACGACGCGCTGCACGCCGACGCGGACGACACCGTGGTGGACGGTGGCGAGGGCCAGGACACCCTGTATCTCGGTTCGCTGTCCGACCTCGACGGAATGTCGATCTCCGGCATCGAGGTGCTGGTGGTCGACGGCGTGACCGCCCCGGCGGCTGGGTCCAACCTGCTGATCAACGCCGACTTCGAAGACGTGACCGGCTTCAACCACGGCAGCTGGGGCACCTTCACCCAGATTTCCGGCTGGACCGCCGAGGATCTGGACACCCAGGCTCCGGGCGTGGCGCCGCTGGAGATCCAGGTGGGGACCCAAAGCGGCGCCCCCGCCGTCCCGGCCGGCTGGGCGTCGAACAACAAGGTTCTCGAACTCGACAGCCACGCCGACAACGGCGGCGCCGGTGGCCACACCAACGTCAAGGCGACGCAGACCTTCACGGTGTTCGAGGCCGGCACCCACACGCTGTCGTTCGACTTCGCGGCGCGGATGCTGGGCGGCCAGACCGCCGCCACCAGCGAGTTCTCGATCCAGATCGACGGCGAAACGGTCTACACGAAGACCGATGCCGAGCACGCCTGGCGCAGCGACTGGTTCACCATCGAGCTCGGCGTCGGCCGACACACCCTGTCGTTCATCGGCGGCGACGCCGACGGCACCTCGGACACCTATGGCGCGCTGATCGACAACATCGAGCTGGTGCTCGGCACCGAGCCGGTGCGCGACCTGATCCCCGATCCGGTGGCGACGCCGACCGAGGGGAACGACACCCTGGTCGGCACCGACGGCAACGACACGATCGCGGCCCTCGGTGGCAACGACGTGGTGTCGGGCGGCGCCGGGAACGACCTGCTGTCCGGAGGCGAAGGCAACGACCTGATGGTCGGCGGTGCCGGCGCCGACACGATTCTCGGCGGCAACGGCATCGACACCATCATCGGCACCGCCGCGGACCTGAACGGCGACACGATCGTCGACTTCGGCCCGACCGACGTGCTGGTGGTCCAGGGCGTCTCGGCGGCGGTGGCGACCGTCATGCTGGCCTCGGTTCCGGGATCCAGCACGATCAAGATAGACGTCGACGGCGACGGCAACATCGACACCGAGTTCACGATCAACGGCAACTACGTCAACGCGTCCCTCGTGGACGACGGCACCGGCGCGGTCATCGTCGTGCTGACCCCGCCGCCGGTGTTCACCAACGGCAACGACAGCTATACCGGCCTCAACGTCTCCGAGGCACTGGCGGGGATGGGCGGCGACGACCTGCTGCTCGGCATGGGCGGCTCCGACACGCTGTCCGGCGGCGAGGGGAACGACACGCTGTCCGGGGGCATCGGCACCGATCTCATCCGCGGCGGCGCCGGCGCCGACCTGCTGCATGGCGGTGCCGACAGCGACACGCTGTCCGGCGGCGCCGGCGACGACACGATCTACGCCGACACGCTCGATGGCAGCCTCGACGGCGGCGAGGGCAACGACGTCCTGGTGGTCGCCGAGGGCACCGATCTCGGCACTCTGGCGCACACCGGGTTCGAGACCGCCTGGTTCGTGGACGGCACCGGCGTGGTGGTCGAGGTCCGCGACCTGACGCCGCCGACACCGTCCGGCCCGGTCCTCGGTTTCGTCCACGCCGACGGCGTGGTGCAGGCCCTGCAGTTCGAAGCCGGCATCCAGATGGCATCCGTCGAGACCGCCGGTCTCGATCCCGCGTGGCAGTCCGCCGGCGTCGCCGATTTCAACGGCGACGGGGTGGACGACGTGCTGCTGCGCCACTCCGGGTCCGGCGACATCGCGATCTGGGCGTTCGGCGACGAAGGCATCGACAAGGGCATCGTCCAGGGCATCACCCCGGATTGGCAGGTGGCCGGCCTCGCCGATTTCGACGGCAACGGCAAGGCCGACATCCTGTGGTCGAACGCCGGCCTTGGGGCCGTCGCGGTCTGGAACGATGCCTTCGGGCGCGGACCGGTCGAGTTCATCGGCGAAAGCGGCTGGACGGTCGCCGCCACCGAGGACTTCAACGGCGATGGCGGTGACGACCTGCTGATGCGCAACGACGTCACCGGGTCGGTTGCGATCTGGAGCTTCGACGCCACCGGCGCCGCGACCAAGGGCGTGGTGCAGGGGGTCGACACCAGCTGGCAGATCGAGCGGCTCGCCGACTTCGACGGTGACGGCGGTACCGACATCCTGTGGCGCCAGGACGGCAGCGGGTCGATGTCGGTGTGGACCGGCAACGGCCTGGGCGCGTCGACCCCGGGCACCGTTCTCGGGCTCGATCCGGTGTGGTCGGTGGCGGGTGTGGCCGATGTCGGCGGCGACGGCAAGGACGACCTGATCCTGCGCAACGCGCAGGACGGCCTGGTGACGGTCTGGGAGATGAACGGCGACACGCCGACCCGCGGCGAGACCTTCGGCGGGGTGTCCTCGGACTGGGAGATCGCCGCCGTCCACGACTTCGACGGCGACGGCCGCGCCGACATCCTGTGGCGCAACGACACCACCAACACCGCCTCGGTGTGGGAGATGAACGGGGCTGCCAGCGAGGCGCGCTACGATTTCGGGTTCGAGGCCGATTGGGAGATCGTCACGATCGCCCGGTTGAACGACGACCTGACGGACGACCTGCTGCTGCGCGCCGGCGACGGAAGCTTCCTGACGGTGGCGATGGCCGACGGCGGGGTTCCCGAGGTCACGCTGGTCGGCTCGCTGGATCCCGCCTGGACCCCGCTCTGACGGTCGGCGACAATGCCGGCTGGGCGGGCGATCGTCCGAGGCCGGTGACCGGGAGCGTGCATGCGGACCTACTGGTGGGCTAACCCGGGCTGGGTAGCGCTGCTGCTGATGGTGCCGATCTGCCTGTCGGTCGCGGCGATGCCGAAGAAGGTCTACCTGGAGTTCGACCAGGTCCGGCAGTTCTTCGCGGGCGATCAGCTGCTCGTGGCGCTGGCGTCCCTGTTGGCGTTCGCCGCCGGCTGCGGTGTGGTCGGCTACGTGACCCGAGGCGCCCGGCGCCAGCGTCCGTCGAGCAGCCCGCCAAGCCGGATCCTGCACTCCCACTACCGCCGGGTCATGATCGCCATCGGCCTGGTGGCGTTCGCCGGCAACATCGCCGTGGTCCTGCCGATCCTGGCCAACCCCGCGCTGATCGTCGACTTCCTGAGCGGCAAGGCAGCGGTGTTCTCGCTGATCAAGGACCAGACCCTGCAGATCCCGGGGCTGACCTCGGTCAGCAACCTCGCGGCGCTGTTCGCCACCCTCTACGCGCTGAAGGCAAAGATCGCCGACCGGCCGCTGGACCGGTTCGACCACCTGTTCGCGGCCGCGGTGTTCTTCGCGGTGCTGCTGCGGGCGGTGTTCAACTCCGAGCGGCTGGCGATCATCGAGGTGGTCCTGCCGGTCGGCGTGGTGTGGTTCGGCACGGTCGGAACACGCTGGCGCTTCACCATCAGCATGGCGCCGGTGCTGGGAATCGGCGGCATCATCGCGCTGTTCGCGGTAACCGAATACTTCCGATCATGGACGGTGTACCGCTTCTACTACGACGACTACACCGACTTCATCCTGTCGCGCATCTGGGGCTACTACCTGACCGCCCTGAACAACGGCGCCGGGCTGTCGCAGCTGTACGCTCCGACCTTCGACGGCACCTACACCATGAACTGGTTCCACCGGTTCCCGCTGTTTCCCTGGGTTGCAGGCCGAAGAGCCGTCGTTCTGGGAGTACGCGTTCCAGTACGCCACCGCCGAGTTCAACAACACGTCCGGTATCTACGCGCCGATACATGATTTCGGCGTGCTCTTCGGGATCGTGATGTGGTTCTTCATCGGGGTGGTCAGTGGACGGATATTCGACGGCTATCGCCAGGGTCATTTCCAATACATGATCATTCATCCGACCTGGATGATCGGGGTGTACGAGATCCTGCGACTCTTCTACTGGGGCTCGTCGAAATACTTCCCGACCTTCATCTGCACCGTCGCCATCATCGTCTTCATGGTCAGGCACCGGGCGGTGACGACAGCGCCGATCGCCCGCCGGGGCGTCCACCCGATGGCGCCGGTAGCCGTCGGCGGCCAGCCGCGGCGTTGACCGTGGGATCGGATCAGCCGTCGAGGCTGGCAAGCCAGGCCCGGATCCCGCTGGCGAGATCGGTCTCGAAGCGGTAGCCGTCGGCCACCAGCCGCTCAGGGCGGACGTGGGTGCTGGTCAGCAGCTTGCGCACCCGGTCGCGATCGATGCCGGTCCGCAACCCGACCCGGCCGAGGACCTCGAACGCCCCGGCCGCCGCCATGACCATCCACCACGGCACGGTCAGCCGGGGTGCCGGGAGGCCCGCCGCCGCCGCCAGGGTTTCCGCGATCGTTTCGATGTCGTATGGCTCCGGATAGGCGAAGTTGGCGCGGTACACGGGCTCGTCCCGGGCCGCGCAGAACGCCATCGCCCGTACCAGTTCGCCGACGTAGCCGCATCCCTTGATGGTGTCGCGCCGTCCCGGGTAGACGAAGGCCCGGCGGCGCAACTGGCGCAGCAGGCGGTCGACGTTGCCGCCCTCGCCCCGCCCGAACACCACGCCCGGCCGCAGCACCGCCAGCCGCCGGCAGGATGGGTCGGCCTCGGCCCAGCTCTCGTGGATCGTCTCGGCCAGCGCTCTTGGAGCGGCCGTAGGCCGACACCGGCCGCAGCGGCGTCGTCTCGGTGCACGGTGCCTCGCGCGGGCCGTACACCGAGATGCTGCTGGTGAACACCAGGCGATGGACGCCGCGCGCGGCGGCGAAGCGGCAGGCGTTCACCGCGCCGGCGACGTTGGTGTCGTAGTAGGCGTGGTCCGGGTGCCCGGGGGTGCGGTGGACGGCGGCCAGATTGTAGACGATGGAGACCGCCTCGGGGATCCGATCCTCAAAGCGCTCGCGGACATCGCCCCGCCGGTAGTCGACCCCGTCGACGGGCCGCGCCGGGTCGGCGATGTCGAGCGAGGTCAGCGGACGGATGCCGCGCGCCGCGAGATCGGTCAGAAGATGGCTGCCGATGAACCCGGCGCCGCCGAGGACCAGGGCGCCGCCGCTCACGGGCGGCTCGGCCGCGGCACCAGCACGAGGTCGGCGTCCTCGGCCGGAATGCCGTCGGGCCGGGGGCGCGACCGGTGCCGGTCGGAGTCGAAGGTGTCGTAGCCGAGCTCGTCGAAGTACCGCTGCAGGCGCGCGATGTCGGCGCCGAGCGACGGGTGAGTGTCGAGCAGCACCACCGGGCGATGCCGGGCGATGCTGCCGCGGGCGCCGTCCAGCACCGCGACCTCGGCGCCCTCCACGTCGATCTTCATCACGTCGATGCGATCCAGGTCATACCGGTCGAGCCGCGCCACCGGGACCGTGATGGCGGCCCGGTCGCGGTGCTCCAGGCCGGCCAGCAGCGAATGCCAGCCGCTGACCGAGGACCG
The DNA here is from genome assembly GCA_018401495.1 of Rhodospirillaceae bacterium. Classification (GTDB taxonomy): domain Bacteria; phylum Pseudomonadota; class Alphaproteobacteria; order Thalassobaculales; family Thalassobaculaceae; genus Thalassobaculum_A. Next base: position 42,670 of record JAGYJX010000042.1, on the reverse strand, counting down.
GTACAGGGTCGCCTCGCCGTCGCTGTCCGACAACGCCACCGGGTAGACCGTGACGTTTTCGAAACGGTTTGCGGCGACGTTCTCCCGGATGGTGTCGACGTTGCCGGGATCGGGTTCGAAGGCGTGGACCCGGCCAGCCGGTCCGACCAGGCGGGCGGCGATCAGCGCGAAGTCGCCCTCGCTCGAGCCGATGTCGACGAACACCGATCCGGGTCCGAGCCGACGGCGGATCTCGGCGGTCTTGCGCAGTTCGTAGAGACCGAGGGCTCGCAGCAGGCTCATCGGCGAATGGCCGACGTCCAGGATCATCGCGACGCCGTTGGCGCGGAACCGCCTTCGGCGCCGTCCCCGAGCAGCGCCCGGGCAATCGGAAACAGGGCGGACAGGGTCCAGGCCTTGAGCGTCGAAAGCATTGAAAACACGGCCTGTCCGGACGGTCGCGGAGCCTCCGTGTATACCGGAACCGCGGCCCAGGTGCTACGCTGACGGCAGATCGAGCGTGGCCGACGGGCGGAATTCGGATGTTGAACGACATGGTTGCCGTGACCCTGATGAAGGTCGCGGGAACCGCTCTCTGGCTCGCCTACACGGTGCTGCTCGCCCGTCTGCTGTCGGCCGGCGACTACGGGCTCGTGATGTATGCCATCACGGTCCTGTCGATCGCCGGCCCGCTGACCTGCTTCGGCCTCAACAGCGCCATGCTGCGACACGGGTCGGTGTACTGGGGCCAGGGCCGGCCCGCCGCGCTCGCCGCGTTGCTCGCCGAGGCCCGGCGCACGATCGCGCTGGCCTCGCTGGTCGGCGCGGTGGCCGTCGCCATCGTGTTCCACGCCGCCCTCGGGATCGGCCAGGGCGTCGGCTGGACGACCGTCGCGATCGTCGCGGTCGCGCTGCCGCTGTACGGCGCCATGGACCTGCACCGCGAGACCCTGAGGGCGCTCGACCGGCTGATCGCCGGCTTCCTTGGATTCAACGTGCTGCGCTCGCTGATTCCCGGGGTTCTGGCGGCGGGCTTGGCGGCGCTCGGCTGGCTGTCGGTCGACACAGCGCTCGCCGCCTTCGCCGGCGGGCTGCTGGTGATCGGGCTTCTGGACGCCCGGCGGATCGCCGTCACGGCGGGCGGCGCCAAGTCCGCCGAAGGCGGTGCCGGCGCCGGTCCGTCGGACCGACGCGACTGGTACCGGATCGCCCGGCCGATGGTCCTGTCGGAGGCCCTGGTCCACTGGATCGCCCGCGGCGACGTGCTGATCGTCGGCGCCCTGCTCGACCTGAAGGCGGCGGCGATCTACCTGACGGCGCAGCGCCTGGCGGTCCTGGTGACCTTCGTGGTCGACGCCGTCCGCCTGACCCTGGAGCCGAAGATCGCCCGCCGGTTCTCGCAGAACGACCACGCCGGCATGCAGCGCCTGCTGGCCTGGGGCAGCCTCGCGTCGTTCGTGACCGGTGTGCCGGCGGTCCTGGCGCTCGCCGGCGCCGGATGGCTGCTCCTCGGCCTCTACGGCCCGGAGTTCCAGGAGGGCTGGGCGGTGCTCGCCATCCTCGCCCTCGGACAATTGTCGACGGTGCTGGCCGGCCCGATCAGCGCCGTGCTGCGGATGACCGGGCTGGAGCGGCCGCTGACCGCGACGCTCGCCGCCGGCGCGATCGGGCAGTCGATCGCGGTGCCCGTGGGCATCGCCGTCGGCGGGGTCGAGGGTGCGGCCGTCGGCGCCTCCCTGGTCGCGGTGGCCAGCAACCTCGCCTACCTGGCGATCGCCCGCCGGCGCCTTGGCCTGCGCTGCGGCCCCGGCTCCGGAATGTTCGAGCCGGCCCTGGTGCGCTCGGCGGCCGGCGAGGTGAGGGCGCGCGTCGCCGGTGTCTTCCGGGGGCACTGGCGATGACCGAGCCCCTGTCCGCGTCTCCGGCCGGCGTAGCGGCCATGCCGACGATGTCGATCGTGATCCCGACCCTGGGGCGCGTCGAGGAGGTGGCCCGCATGCTGGCGTCGTTGCGCGGCCAGCTGGCGGATCGGCGACGAGGTGATCGTGGTCGACCAGAATCCCGACGACCGTCTGGTCGCGGTGCTGGCGGCGGCGGCCGACCTTGCCCCCGTCCGCATCCGCGCCCCGGCGCGCGGCGCCTCGCACGCCCGCAACGTCGGGCTCCGCCACGCGGGCCGCGAGGTCGTGTGGTTTCCCGATGACGACGGCTGGGCGACCGAGGGCCAGCTCGACGTCATCCGACGGGCGCTGGTGGCGGAGCCGGGGGTCGACGTGTTCGGCGGCCGGTGCGCCGACGAGAGCGGCGCGCCGTCGATGGGGCGGTGGCCGGACCAACCGGTGACCGCCACCCGGCGCAACGTCTGGCGCGTCGGCGCCGAGGCGACGCTGGTGTTCCGGCGCCGCTTCTTCGACCGGGTCGGCGGCTTCCGCGAGACCATCGGGGTCGGCACCCGCGGGCCGTGGGGGGCCGGCGAGGGCCAGGACCTGCTGCTGCGCGGCCTCGCCGCCGGCTGCCGCATCGCGTACCGGCCGGCCATCGTCTACGGGCACCCCAACAAGTTCGAGACCGACAGCGCCGCCGTGCTCGCCAAGGGCGCGTCCTACGCGCGCGGTGTCGGCTACGTCATGGGGGTGAACGGCTATTCGCCGGCGGAGGTCGCCCCCCACCTCCTGAAGCCGCTGGTCGCGCTGACCGGTTACGCGCTGCTCGGCCGCCCCGGGCGGGCCGCGCTACTACGCCGGACAGCTCGTCAACCGCTGGCGCGGCTGGCGGGCCGGGCGGCGCGATCGAGGGTCGTCAGCAGACGCCGCGCCGATTCCGCCCAGGTGAAGGCCGCGGCGTGGGCGCGGCCGCGCCCGATCAGGTCGGCGCGCAGGGCGGTGTCGGCGGCGAGCCGGTCGATCGCCGCCGCCATGCCGGCGCTGTCGTCCGGGTCCATCAGCCAGGCGGCGTCGCCGCACACCTCCGGGATCGAGGCCCGGTTGCTGACGATCGCCGGGCATCCGAGCGCCATGGCCTCGAGAGGCGGCAAGCCCGACCCCTCGTAGAAGGACGGGAACAGCAGGGCGAGGGCGTTGCCGTACAACCCGGCCAGCGTGGCGTCGTCGACCGCCCCCAGGTAAACAGCCCGGCCGCCCGGAGCGCCGGCCGGGGGCGCGGTGGTCGCGAACACCCTCGGATCGGAGGCGCCCACCACCGCCAGGCGGAGCGTCGGATCGGCCACGCGCCCGATCGCCGCCAGCGCGCCGGCGAGGTTCTTGTTGGGATGCGGCGAGCCGACGAACAGGATGTAGCGGCCGGCGGTCAGTCCGTGCCGAGCCGCCGCGTCGGGGTCGGCCACGACGCGGGCGACATGGTCGGCGCCGCTCGGCAGGATCGTGTAGTCGAGGCGATTGCCGACACCGTGTGCCGCCAGGCGCTCCGCCGAGAACCGCGACACCGTGAACAGCGCCGCCGCCCGGCGGGCGAGCGTCGGCAGCATCCAGCGCATGGAGGCGCCGAAGCGCCAGCCGTAGCCCTCGGGGCGGTCGAACACCGAGGCGTCGTGGATCAGGATCGCGTTCAGCGGGTGCAGCAGCGGCGCCACGTTGCCGAGGTTGACGAGGATGCGACCGCGGGCGGCGCGGGCCAGATCCCACTGCTCCCACAGGTAGCCGGTGCGGTGCCCGACCGGGCGGAGCCCGATGGTCCGCAGGTCGAGCCGCGCGAGGTCGGCGTCCGGCGGCGTCAGCACCGTCAAGCGCGGCGCGTCGCCGGTCCGGTCCAGGGCTTGGACCAGTTCGGCCGCCGCGCGCTGCACGCCGGTCGGGCGCTGCGCCAGGAAACGCCCGTTGATCAGGATCGGCGCGGGCGCGTCGGGCAACGGCTTCCCCCTCCGGGCCGGCCCCGGTCGGAGTCAGCCTAGAGCAGCTCCCAATCGGTCGGAAGGTTGCCGACGTGGCTGAAGGTCGGTGCCTCGCCGTCGTTGAACATGTACACGCCGATGTCGCCGGTCGGGGCCTGCGCCAGGATGCCCATGCCGCCATCCGAAGACAGCTCGCGGATCTGCAGGACCTCGAGGCTGCCGTCGAAGCCGAAATCGTAGCGCTGCTCGGCGCTCTCGCCGTTCATCTCCCAGACCGACATGACGCCGCCCTGTTCGTTGCGCCACAGGATGTCGGCCTTGCCGTCGCCGTCGAAGTCCTCGACCGCCTCGATGCTCCAGTCCGACGACACCCCGAAGGTGGTGCCGCGGATCGGCTCGCCGGTGCCGTCCATCTGCCAGACCGCGACCAGCCCCTCGCTCTCGTTGCGCAGCAGCAGGTCGTCCTTGCCGTCGCCGCCGAAATCGGCGACGCCGGCGACCGTCCACTCGCTGCCGAGCCCGAGGACGTTGCCGCGGGTGACCTCGCCGCCCCCGTCGGACGCCCACACCGCCAGCGAACCGTCGTTCTGGTTGCGCCAGAGCAGGTCGCTGTCGCCGTCGCCGTCGAAATCGGCGGTGGTTTCCAGCTGCCAGTCGGTCGAGATGCCGTGCACGGTGCCGCGGGTCGGTTCCGCCGGTGCCGTTCATCTCCCAGATGGCGATGTCGCCGGTCTCGGCGTTGCGCCAGAGGATGTCCTGGCCGCCGGATCCGAACTGGTCGACCGCCGCGATGTCCCAGGTGTTGTCGATGCCGAGGAGATCGCCCTTGCCGATGGCGTCGAGCCCGGAAGCCGTCCACACGGCGATGTTGCCGGTATCGACGTCGCGCCACAGGTAGTCGTCGGTGCCGTCGCCGTTGAAGTCCTCGAAGGCCGCCAGGCTGTAGCGGGTCTCGATGGCGTGGATGTTGCCGAACTCGATCGAGTCGGCCGCGTCCACCGACCACGCGGCGATGTCGCCGGTCTCGGCGTTGCGCCAGAGATAGTCGTCCTCGCCGTCGCCGTTGACGTCACCCTTGCCGGCGAGCTGCCAGACGGTGTCGAGCCCGGTCACCGGCCCGAACTCGGCCTCGGCGCCGCCGTCGACCTGCATCGCCTGCACCGGACCGGCGCTCGAGCGGAACAGGAAGGTCGGGCCGGCGAGTGCGGCCGGAGCCGTCAGGTCCCGGGTCTCGACCACCGCGCCGGCCTCGTCGACCATCCAGGCGGTCTCGAAACCGGTTTGGTTCAGGGCGTCGAGATCGGTTCCCTGCAGCACGACGAGAACATCGTCGCCGTCGCCGCCGTCCAGCGGACCGTCGCCCACGGACGCCCAGATCGTGTCGTCGCCGGCGCCGCCCGACAGAGTGTCGGTGCCGTCGCCGCCGTACAGGACGTCGTTTCCGTCGCCGCCCTCGAGCAGATCGTCGCCGTCGCCGCCATACAGGACGTCGGCCTCGAGCCCGCCCAGCAGCGTGTCGTTGCCGGCGCCGCCCGAGAGCGTGTCGCTGCCGGCGCCGCCGATCAGCAGGTCGTTGCCGTCCTGGCCGTAGAGCGCGTCGTTGCCGTCACCGCCCGACAGAGCATCGTTGCCGGCCAGCCCCGACAGCGTGTCGTCGCCGGATGTGCCGGACAGGGTGTCGTCGCCTTCGGTGGCGCTCGGCTCGGCCTCGCCGAAGGGGTTCTCGAAGCCCTGGGTCTCCAGCCATTCCAGGTCGGCGGGATTCGGATTCGAGGCCTTGGTGGTCGAGGTCGCGACGCCGTTCAGGTCGTAGCTCACGACCACGGTGCCCGATCCGGCCTCGGTCCAGAAGAAGCTGTCGCCAGGCGTGGCGGTAAGCTCTCCCTCCTGAGGGTCGGCGGCTCCGTAGAGGTCGACGGTCACGTCGATCGAGTCGGCGTTCGGGTTGCGCAGCCGCCAGATCTGCTCAAGGTCGCCGTCACCGTCGAGGTCGGCGGTGCCCATCGCCGTCAGTCGCAGGGGTTCGGCCACGATGGTGTCCTCGCCGTCGCCGCCGGAGATCGTGTCGCCGCCGTCGCCGCCCGAGATCGTGTCGCCGCCGTCACCGCCGGAGACCGTGTCGCCGCCGTCGCCGCCGGAGATCGTGTCGCCGCCGTCGCCGCCCGGAGACCGTGTCGCCGCCGTCGCCGCCGGAGACCGTGTCGCCGCCGTCGCCGCCGGAGACCGTGTCGCCGCCGTCGCCGCCCGAGAGCGTGTCGCCGCCGTCGCCGCCGGAGATCGTGTCGCCGCCGTCGCCGCCCGAGATCGTGTCGCCGCCGTCACCGCCGGAGACCGTGTCGCCGCCGTCGCCGCCCGAGATCGTGTCGCCGCCGTCACCGCCGGAGACCGTGTCGCCGCCGTCGCCGCCGCGACGTATCGCCGCTGTCGCCGCCGAGATGTCGCCGCCGTCGCCGCCGAGACCGTGTCGCCGCCGTCGCCGCCGGAGATCGTGTCGCCGCCGTCGCCGCCGGAGACCGTGTCGCCGCCGTCACCGCCCGAGAGGGTGTCGTTGCCGTCACCGCCGGAGACGTGTCGCCGCCGTCGCCGCCGAGAGGTGTCGCCGCCGTCGCCGCCGAGATGTCGCCGCCGTCGCCGCCGGAGAGTGTCGTCGCCGTCGCCGCCGGAGATCGTGTCGCCGCCGTCGCCGCCGGAGACCGTGTCGCCGCCGTCGCCGCCGGAGACCGTGTCGCCGCCGTCGCCGCCGGAGACCGTGTCGCCGCCGTCGCCGCCGGAGACCGTGTCGCCGGGGTTCGTGTAGACGATGGTCTCGACGTTGCGGACCTCGATGCCGTCGAGGTCGGCCTCGGAGCCGATGTAGAGCGTGTCGTTGCCGTCGCCGCCGTCGATCACGCCGTCGCCGGCGCCACCGTAGATGACGTCGTCGCCGCCGCCGCCGGAGAGGGTGTCGCGGCCTTCGCCGCCGTACAGGACGTCGGCGCCGCCGGCGCCCTTCAGCAGGTCGTCGCCGTCGCCACCCGACAGGGTGTCGGCCGCCCAGTTGCCGGAAATGGTGTCGCTGCCGGCGCCGCCCACCAGCAGGTCGGCCTCGCCGCCGCCGATGATCAGGTCGTCGCCGTCGCCGCCCTGGATGGTGTCGGCCGCCCAGCCGCCGATCAGGGTGTCGTTGCCGTCGCCGCCGTCGATGCTGTCGGCGCCGCCGCCGCCGGAGACCAGGTCGTCACCGGCGCCGCCCGACAGGGTGTCGGAAGCGAAGCCGCCCGACAGGGTGTCGTTGCCGGCGCCGCCGGACAGCGCGTTGCTGCCGCCGCCGCCCCGGATCAGGTCGTCGCCGCTGCCACCGGACGAGGGTGTCGTCGCGCCAGTCGCCGGCCAGGGTCTGCGGGGCGTCCACCGCCGGGGTGTCGCCGCCATCGCCGCCGGAGATCGTGTCGCCGCCGTCGCCGCCGGAGATCGTGTCGCCGCCGTCGCCGCCGGAGACCGTGTCGCCGTCGGCCGCGTCGTCGCCGCCGGAGACCGTGTCGCCGGGGTTCGTGTAGACGATGGTCTCGACGTTGCGGACCTCGATGCCGTCGAGGTCGGCCTCGGAGCCGATGTAGAGCGTGTCGTTGCCGTCGCCGCCGTCGATCACGCCGTCGCCGGCGCCGCCGTAGATGACGTCGTCGCCGCCGCCGCCGGAGAGCGTGTCGCGACCGTCGCCGCCGTACAGGACGTCGGCGCCGCCGGCGCCCTGCAGGAGGTCATTGCCGTCGCCGCCGGACAGGGTGTCGGCCGCCCAGTTGCCGGACAGGGTGTCGTTGCCGGCGCCGCCCACCAGCAGGTCGGCCTCGCCGCCGCCGGTGATCAGGTCGTCGCCGTCGCCGCCCTGGATGGTGTCGGCCGCCCAGCCGCCGATCAGGGTGTCGTTGCCGTCGCCGCCGTCGATGCTGTCGGCGCCGCCGCCGCCGGAGACCAGGTCGTCACCGGCGCCGCCCGACAGGGTGTCGGAAGCGAAGCCGCCCGACAGCGTGTCGTTGCCGGCGCCGCCGGACAGCGCGTTGCTGCCGCCGCCGCCCCGGATCATGTCGTCGCCGCCACCGCCGACGAGAGTGTCGTCGCGCCAGTCGCCCGCCAGCGTCTGCGGAGCGTCCACCGCGGGGTGTCGCCGCCATCGCCGCCGGAGATCGTGTCGCCGCCGTCGCCGCCGGAGATCGTGTCGTTACCATTGCCGCCGGAGATCGTGTCGCCGCCGGAGACCGTGTCCTCGGGGTTCGTGTAGACGATGGTCTCGACGTTGCGGATTTCGATGCCGTCGAGGTCGGCCTCGGAGCCGATGTAGAGCGTGTCGTTGCCGTCGCCGCCGTCGATCACGCCGTCGCCGGCGCCACCGTAGATGACGTCGTCGCCGCCGCCGCCGGAGAGGGTGTCGCGGCCTTCGCCACCGTACAGGACGTCGGCGCCGCCGGCGCCCTTCAGCAGGTCGTCGCCGTCGCCACCCGACAGGGTGTCGGCCGCCCAGTTGCCGGAAATGGTGTCGCTGCCGGCGCCGCCCACCAGCAGGTCGGCCTCGCCGCCGCCGGTGATCAGGTCGTCGCCGTCGCCGCCCTGGATGGTGTCGGCCGCCCAGCCGCCGATCAGGGTGTCGTTGCCGGCGCCGCCGTCGATGCTGTCGCGGCCGCCACCGCCGGAGACCAGGTCGTCGCCGTTGCCGCCCGACAGGGTTTCGTCGCGCCAGTTTCCGACCAGCCTCTGGCCTTCCTCCGGCTTCGCCTCGTCTTCCGGCTTCGCCTCGTCTTCCGGCTTCGCCTCGTCTTCCGGCTTCGCCTCCTCCTCCGGCTTCGCCTCTTCCTCCGGCTTCACCTCGTCCAGTGTAGACGATGGTCTCGACGTTGCGGACCGTGACCTTGTCGAGGTCGTCCCGGGACGCGACGTAGAGCGTGTCCTCGCCGTCGCCGCCGTCGATGAGCCCGTCGCCGGCGCCGCCGTAGATCACGTCGTCGCCGTCGCCGCCGATCATGCTGTCGCGACCGTCGCCACCGTACAAAACGTCATTGCCGCGGCCGCCGGACAGACGGTCGTTGCCGTCGCCCCCAACAAGGGTGTCGTCGCCGTCATCGCCCCGCAGGGTGTCGGCGCCGGAACCGCCCGAGAGCACGTCGTGGCCCTCGCCGCCGTAAAGCGTGTCACTGTCCTTGCCGCCGTCGAGCGTATCGTCTCCGTCGCCGCCGTAGAGCGTGTCCTTGCCGGCACCGCCGGACAACTGGTCGCTGCCGACGCCGCCGTACAGGCGATCGTCGCCGTCGCTGCCCAGGACAGTGTCGTCGCCGTCGCCGCCCGACAGCGTGTCCTTGCCCGAAGTGCCCTTCAGCAGATCGTCGTCCTTGGATCCCACGACCACGCCCTTTTTCTTCGCCACGGTGCCCTCGTTTTCCGGTTCGTCGGCAACACCGCCGACAACCACGTCGCGTCCGGTCCCGTGTTCGGGACGCGACGTGGCCTGCTGGGTCTGGAGGGACAGCCTCGAACTCGGGCGCCATCGGTGCCCGCCGTTCGCACACGCCCCCCATTCCGCGCATGCTCTACCGCCGGACCGAACGTAGGGGCCAGACCTTAACAATTCAATAAAATTTTACGTACTTTGTACAAAGTGACTAAAACGGCGGGTGGAGGCTCCGTCCATCGAGCGCCGCCCGCGTGGCGTTGCCGGCGCCCGAGGTGCTACGGTCGCCCGGCACGGACGGAGGGGGACGAGGGTGCGGGTGGCGATCATTCACTATTGGCTGGTGACCATGCGGGGCGGCGAACGCGTGGTCGAGGCCCTGCTCGATCTCTATCCGGAGGCCGACGTGTTCACCCACGTCGCCGACGTGTCGGCGATCTCGCCGCGCATCGCCGCCCGTCTCAAGGGCACGACCTTCGTCGGTCGTATCCCGGGAGCCCGGCGGCTCTACCAGAAGCTCCTGCCGCTGATGCCGCTGGCGCTGGAGCGGCTCGACCTGTCTGACTACGATCTGGTGATCAGCAGCGAGGGCGGGCCGGCGAAGGGCGTTCTGCCGCGCGCCGACGCCCTGCACGTCTGCTACTGCCACAGTCCCATGCGTTACCTGTGGGTCATGCCGGAAGGCTATCTGGCGGAGTTGCCGGCGCCGCTGCGGCCGTTGGCCGCCTGGATGCTGCACCGGTTGCGGATCTGGGACGTGACGACGGCCGCCCGGGTCGACCACTTCATCGCCAACTCCGCCACCGTCTCGAAGCGGATCCGTCGGTTCTGGCGCCGGGACTCGATCGTGGTGCACCCGCCGGTCGATCTGGCCCGGTTCGAGGTTGCGCCGGACGGCCCCGAGGAGTCCTACCTGTTCGCCAGCCAGCTGGTCGGCTACAAGCGCGCCGACATCGCGGTGCGGGCGTTTGCGGGCAGCGAGCGCACGCTGATCGTGGCCGGAGAGGGAGCCGAACTCGCGGCCCTGCGCCGGATTGCCACCCCGAACGTGCGGTTCGTGGGCCGGGTGACGGACGAGCAGCTGGCGGGGCTGTACGCCCGCTGCCGGGCGCTGGTGTTCTGCGCCGAGGAGGATTTCGGGATCGTTCCGCTGGAGGCGATGGCGAGCGGCCGTCCGGTGATCGCGTTCGGGCGCGGCGGGGTGCGCGAGACCGTGGTGGACGGGGTGACCGGGCTGTTCTTCCACGCCCAGACCGCGGATTCCCTGCGCGCCACCCTCGACCGTTTCGAGGCCATGGAGGCGCGTTTCGACCCGGCGGCGATCCGGCGGCACGCCGAAGGGTTCGGCCGCGAGCGCTTCGCACGGGAGGTCGGCGCCTTGATCGACCGCTGGCTGGAGGAGGCCCGCCTGGACGCCGTCCCGACCGGGCCGGCTCAATAGGCGTTGCGGTCGCCGAGCAGGATGGTGATGGTCTGCGCCATGATCCGCAGGTCGAACAGCAGCGACCAGTTGTCGATGTAGTAGAGGTCGTACTCCAGTCGACGCCGCATCTTGTCCGGGGTGTCGGTCTCGCCCCGCAGGCCGTTGATCTGCGCCCAGCCGGTGATGCCCGGCTTGACGCGGTGGCGGCCCAGGTAGCCGTCGATCGAGGCGGCGTGCTGGGTGTTGTGCGACACCGCGTGGGGGCGCGGGCCGACCAGCGACATGTCGCCGCGAAGCACGTTCACCAGTTGCGGCAGTTCGTCCAGGCTGGTCCGGCGCAGGATCCGGCCGAGCGGGGTGATCCGCGGGTCGCCGCGGCGCGCCTGCGGAACCACCGGGCCGTCGTCGTTGGCCGTCATGGTGCGAAACTTGTAGACCGCGAAGGTGTTGTTGTTGAAGCCGTGGCGCTGCTGGCGGAACAGCACCGGCCGGCCCATGGTGACGAGGATGGCGAGAGCGATGAGCGCCATCATCGGGGCGGCGATGACCAGCAGCGCCGCGCCCAGCAGGAGGTCCTCCAGCCGCTTGACCACCGAGCTCCAGCCGGACAGCGGAACCTCGGACAGCGACAGCGCCGGGATGCCGGCCGGCCGTTCGAAACCCAGCACCGGCACCGGTCGGAGCGAGGTCGGCAGGGCCAGGCGCACCGTCACCGCTTCCGATTTCAAGGCCGCCAGCAGCGGGCCGATCGCGTCAGCCGGGTCGTCGAGGGCGATCAGCACCTCCGAGACCTTGCCGGCGCGGATGGTCTTCACCAGGCGATCGATGGCCGCCTCGGGCCGCGGGTCGAGGTCATGGGCCTCGATCAGCCGGGCCAGCCCGAGCGGGTCGAGCAGCACCGCTTGCGGCGGTCTCGTGAAGCGCGGCGCCACGCCCGATCACAGCCACCCGCGGCCCGAGCCGGCCGTCGCTGCCGAGCCGGCGCAGGCACCGCAACGCCACCGCCCGCGCCGCCAGCAGGGCGAGCGCGCCGAACCCGAAGGTGGCGACGATCCAGGAGCGCGAGAAGGCGCCCGTGGTCTGGGTCAGGTTGAGAATCGCCAGCAGCAGCGCGAACACCGCCATCCAGCCGACGAACGCCTGGAAAACCCGCAACTCCATCGGTTCGGTCTGGCTGATCCGGTAGGCGCCGAACAGCCGCAGCACGCCGAGCGCCGCGAGGCCGAGCGCCAGCGACGCGACCGGATACCAGCCGGCCGGGCTCCAGCCCTGATTCAGGATGAGGTGGGCCAGCAGGCCGCAGCCCGACAGCAGCATGGCCTTGGCGACCGACAGCACGCCCATCGCGATCGAAAGCGTCTGTCTCAAGTGCCCCGTTCCCCCGCCGCCTGCGTTCCCGTCAACGCGCTGTTCCGACCGACCCGTCCCGAAGCGGTCAACCGGTCTCCGGTCGCCGGTCGTCCTGGGCGTAGTAGTAATACTCGGTGCCGGTGTCGAAGGACTGGATGCGCACGTCGACCTTGGAGAGCACGAGCCCGAGCACGTTCTCGCCGATCTCGTAGATGTCCCGGAGGCTCTGGATCACCATCTCGCGGTGGGTCCGCTCCCATTCCACGACGAACAGCACGCCATCGACCCGCGGCGCGATGATCAGCGCGTCGCCGACGCTCGACACCGGTGCCGTGTCGATGATCACCAAATCGAACTGGCGCCGCGCCGCGCGCATCAGGCCGTCCATCGCCTCCGACCCGAGCAGATCGTCGGGGTTCGGCACCGAGCTGCCGCGCGCCATCAGGTAGATGCCTGTTCCCGGATCGAACTCGACCGCGTCGTCCAGCACCACCCCGCCCGACAACACGTCCGACAATCCGACCACGTTGGCCATGCCGAAGCGGTTGTGGAGCGACGGGTTCTGCATGTCGGCGTCGATCACCAGCACGCGACGGCCGGCCTGGGCGGACAGGGTCGCGAGACCTTCGACGACCGAGCTCTTGCCCTCCCCGGAAATGGTCGAGGTCACCAGCACCACGCGGCTGGCCTCGGTCTCGCCGAGGCTGAGGGTTATGGTCGTTCGCAGCCGTCGCAACGCCTGCGTCACCGACGAGCCGGGCCGCTCGACCACCAGCCGGTGCAAGGGCATCGACTGGCGGACGTCGGCGTTCAGAGGAATCTGCGCCAGCACCGGCAGGCCGGTGGCGAGCTCGAGCTGCTGGGTCGTCTTGAAGCCGCGGATCGCGAACTCGATGACCAGGACCAGGAAACATCCGACCACCATCGCCCCCAGCACCGACGCCAGGACCGCGATGCCGCGGCGCGGCGCCACGGCGGTCTGCGGCGTCACGGCCCGCGAGATGATGCGGGCCTCCGGCGCGTTGGCGGACTCGTCCTGGACGTCGGTTTCCTTGAGACGGTTCAGGATCAGTTCGTAGAGGTCGCGGCTGGCCTCCACCTCGCTCTCGATCGAGCGCAACGTCACCTCGGCGTCGGTCTGGCTCTCGAGCCGGTCCTGCACCCGCTGGATCGCGGTGGCCAGGTTCGCCTCGCGGACCCGCGCGATCTGGACCTCGGCGCGCAGGCTCTGGGCGATGCGGTCGACCTCGGCGCCGATCAGTCGCTGCACGTCGGCGAGCTGGTCGCGCGCCTGGACGAGCGGCGGGTAGAGCGGCTGGAACTGCTGCTGCAGCTCGGCGATGCGTCGGCGCAGCTCGGATTCCTGGTTGCGCAGGCTGCCGATGACGTTGGAGCGGAGCACCGCGTCCAGGCTCTCGAGGCCCTTGGCGTCGTCGCCCAGGGCCCGCACCTGGCTGTAGCGGGCTTCGGCCTCGGCCCGCGCGGTCTCGGCGGTTATGAGCTGCTCGTTGAGATGGGTGATCTGCTGCAGCAGCAGGGTGGCGCCGCCGGTCTCGACCAGCCCGTTGTCGCGGCGGAACTGCTCGAGCTTGCGTTCCGCCTCGATGACGGTCTGGCGCAGGCCGCCGACCCGCTCGGTCAGGAACGCCGAGGCGCGGCGCAAGGCCTGTTCCCGGCGCTCGCGGATGTCCCGCAGATAGCTGTCGGCAACGCCGTTGGCGACCTCGGCCGCGGTCTCGGGGTCGGTCGACCGGAACCGGATCGTGATCACCCGGGCGAACCGGGAGGCCTCGACCGACAGCTTGTCGAGGAACGCGTCGGTCACCATCGCCAGTTCGTCCGGCGGCCGCCGTGGCGGCGTCCGGCCGGGAGCCGTCGGCGAGCCAGCGCACTGCCGGCTCCAGCGGGTCCGCGAGTTCCTCCGGCAGCGCCGCCAGCCAGCGCTCCGACCAGTGCCGGGAAGCGTCCTCGTCGAGCAGGATGTTGAACTCCGGATCGCTCAACAGACCGAGGGCCTGCACGGTCTTGATGGCGATGTCCCGCGAGGCCATGAACTCGGCCTCGGTCTGCACGGTGTTGCTGTCGCCGGTCATGCCCGAGATCATCGTCTCGATGCCCAGCACCCGCTCGCGCTCGGCCTCGATCAGCAGAGCGGTTTCCGCCGCGTACTGCTTGGGCAGCGCGCTGACGTAGAGCGCCGTCAGGATCGGGATGATCGTCATCACCGCGAGCAGCAGCTTCATGCGCCGGCGCAGGATCCCGATCAGCCACCAGACGTCGTAGGTCTCGGTGGTGGTGAACACCGGGGCCGGCGTGCCGCGCCCGCCGCCCTGGTCGATGGTGTCGGGGTCGCGGCGGCGCGGGAAGGCGGTGACGTTGCCCATGGCCGGTCCCTAGAACAGCCGCCGGTCGACCTCGATCACGTCGCCCGGGTACACCCGGGTTCCGAGACCGACGAGGCGACGGTCGCCGGCGCCGGAGGCGTCGCGCACCAGGTAGGCGGCGCCGGTGTCGGCCCGCCGCGTGAAACCGCCGGCGATCGCGACCGCCTTGCGGATGTCCAGCTCCGGCTCGAAGGGATAGCCGCCGGGTCGGTTGACCTGCCCGAGGACGTAGAAAGCCCGGTACTTCGAGACCTCGACGTTGACCTTCGGGTCCTTGATGAAGTCGCGTGCCAGCCGCTCGGTCAGGGCGGTGCGAAGGTCCGGTGCCGTGCGGCCGGAGGCCTGGACCGAGCCGATCAACGGCAGCTCGATCGTGCCGTCGTCGGAGACCGTGGTCTCGACCGTCATGGTCTCGTGCTCGGGAACGGTGACCTTGACCCGGTCGCCGGCGCCGATCCGGTAGGCGGTCAGGGGCGGCGCCGGCTCCTCGGGAGCGGTGGTTCCGGCGCAGGCCGTCACCGCCAGGAGAAGCAGGACGGCCAGCGCGCCGTGGCGCGCGCGGGCGGCGATCCCCGCCGGCCGGGGTTCAGCGGAACACGCCATTGACCACTCCCTGGCGCAGCTGCCGGCCGTCGCGTTCCTCGACCACGGTGTCGCGAAGGCAGCACAGCTTCACGCCGAGCCGGAGCGACGCGACGGTCGCCCGGTACTCGTTGTCCGGGTCGTTCGAGGACTGGTCCTCCCAGGCGACGCCGGCGCCGACATAGGCATATTCGTTCAGCAGGTAGCGGGCCTGAAGGCCGGCTTCCAGCAGCCGCTCGTCCTCGACCCCGCCCTGGTAGCGAAGATCCGTCCAGCGGACCTCGCCGCCCAGGATGATGTGCTCGAGCATTTCGTAGTCGACTCCGAAACCGAGCTCGGTGGTGGTGACGCTGCTGGCCGCCGACAGTTCGGAATCCTCGTTCGAGATCGACAGGTTGCCGGTGACCGTCATCAAGTCGGTGGCGTTCCAGAGCGCCCGCGCGCCGACCAGCGCCGAGTACTCGGCCTCGGTCCCGCCCTGGTCGAAGGACCGACGCGAGCCGCCGACGAAGCCGGTCACCTCGCTGACCGATCCTCCCGAATAGGTCGCGCCGACCGCGATGTCGAGCCGGGTGGAGTCGGTGTTGCCGCCGCCGTTGTCGGTGTAGTCGACGCGCTGCACCCCGGGCTGCAGGAAGAACGATACCTCGCCGGCGCGCGGCGAACCCGACCCGGGCGTTGCCGAGCCCGATCCAGCGGTCGAGGGTGCTGCGGTCGATGCCGTCGACGTCGTCGAAGCGGTACCACTCCGAGCGCAGGGTGGCGGACATCGGGTTGTCCGGAAAGATCGTCGACTCGACCTGCGCGCCGGCGGCGTAGGCGCCGTAGGTCTGGGTCCCGAAGCCGGCTCCGAGGTCGAGGTCGGAACCGCGCTCGACGTGGAAGCGGGCGGCCTCGGCGCTGAGCGCCACGGCCACGTCCTCGTCGATCTCGATCCGGCTGCGGACCGCCAGCTCGAGGTCCTCGTAGTCGTCGCCGCTGGACGAGCCGTAGCGCCCGATGGCGGCCTGCCCGGTCACGGCGCTCTGATGGTTCTCGCCGTCCAGGTGCAGCGACAGGCCGGGGCGGGTCACGGCGAAGCCGCTGGCTGTCGTGCCGGTCGCCGTGCGCCGGACGTTGCTGTCATGCCCGGCCTCGACTTCCAGTCGGGTGAAGGCGTAGGCCGGCGACGCGCCGGTGGATCGGGCGCCACGGTCGATCGGGTCGAGCGAAAGCCCGTAGCTCTCGAGATCGAGTCGCGGCCGGCGCTGCACCGACTCTTCCTCGGCCTCGCTGATCTGCGCGGCGGCCGAACCGGACGCGCCGACCACCGCGAGCACGGCGAGGCCGAGCGTGGCCAGCCACCGGGCGGACCGGGGCCGCGCGCGCTGGCGCAGCGTCGTCGTGCGGTGAACCGTCATGGTTGGGGCAATTCCGTCCCGACAGCTGAATTAGAGGTTTAACCTACCCTACTAAGCATTTGATGAAAACTTCGTTTACGCGGTAAGATTATCTCGACCGACGGCGTGCCGGGCGGTCGACGGCGGGAGTTTGGTGGATTTCGCCTCGATTTGCATCTAATTCCGCCACGTTTCAGGCCTCGTTTACGCAAGCACCGCGCGGTGCTAGCTTAATCCTGGGCGCGAGTGGGGCGCGCCGGCATCCGACATCGTCGCACCGACGGACGGGAGATCCATGGCGATCAGTCAGATTCAGAACAGGTCGCGGGGCCCGAGCCAGGAATATCTGCTGCTCGACTACCTCCAGCGCCTGGGGCGAAACCTCGAGGGGCGGATGGCCGTGCACATCCACCTTTCCCGTCTGCGCCCGCAGAATCGCCAGGACCACCACATCCGGATCGCGAGCGCGACCTTCGAGGGGATGACCAACAACTACGAGGGCCAGATCTTCGTCCTCTCGAATTCCGATCTGTTCTTCATCTGCAAGGACGCGGCGATCGAGGACATCGACGCGGCGATCATGAAGGTCCGCTACCTGTTCAGCGAAGACCCGCTGAGCCAGGGCGACGAGGAAGAGGATCTCGCCCGGTTCTGCACCTGGTACAACGTCGAGAGTCAGTTCGACGAGTTGCTGGACATGGTCAAGTCCATGCACCGCGAGCGGGAGCGCAAGGCCCGGCTGGCCGTCGCCAGCGAAAAGGGCTCCGCGCTCAGCAAGGGATCGCGCAAGGCGCTGGATCCCGAACAGCTGGGCAAGCTCGAGAACTTCCTGCGCCGGGCCGATCTGTCGAACCTGATGCGCCGGCAGGCGGTGTGCGCGATCACACCCGGCAACCAGTCGCCCCAGCCGGTGTTCCGCGAGCTCTACATCTCGATCGCCGACCTGCAGCAGTCGGTCCTGCCGGAGTTCGACCTGGCCTCGAACCTGTGGCTGTTCCAGCACCTGACCCAGACCCTGGACAGCCGCATGCTGTCGATGCTGGTGCGCAACGACGACAGCTCGATCGCCAGTTCGTTCAGCATCAACCTGAACGTCGGCACCATCCTGTCGCCGCCGTTCCTGAACTTCGACTCCTCGCTGAAGGCGATCGCCCGCGGCACCGTGGTCATCGAGCTCCAGAAGATCGACATCTTCGGCGACATGGGCGCCTACATGTTCGCCCGTGACTTCATGCGCGAGCGCGGCTACCGGATCTGCCTGGACGGTCTCAACCACCTCACCCTGCAGTTCATCGATCGCGAGCGGCTCGGCCTGGACCTGTTGAAGCTGATCTGGTCCCCGGACATGGCGGACGATCTGTCGGGCAACCGGACCGCCGAACTGAAGGAGCACATCGACCGCTGCGGGCGCGCTCGTATCATCCTGGCGCGCTGCGACTCCGACGAGGCGGTGCGGTTCGGCCAGTCGCTGGGCATCACGATGTACCAGGGCCGCTACATCGACAAGCTGCTGACCAGCGAGAGCCGCGTGGGGTGAACCGGGTCCCGCCCCGGCGCCGGCGTCAGCCGCGCGGGGCGTGCTTGGCCAGGATCCGCTGCAGCGTGCGCCGATGCATGCGCAGCCGCCGCGCCGTTTCCGAGACGTTCCGCTCGCACTGCTCATAGACCCGCTGGATGTGCTCCCAGCGGACCCGGTCGGCCGACATCGGGTTCTCCGGCGGCGGCGGCAGCGCGTCGGCGTGATCCAGCAGGGCCGCGGTGATGGCGTCGGCGTCCGCCGGCTTCGGCAGGTAGTCGATCGCGCCCGCCTTTACCGCGGCGACCGCGGTCGCGATGTTGCCGTAGCCGGTCAGCATGACGATGCGGGCGTCCGGCCGGGCGTCGCGCAGGGCCGAGACCACGTCGAGGCCGCTGCCGTCGGCGAGCCGCAGGTCGATGATGGCGTAGGCCGGCGGCGTCGCCCGCGCGGCGGCGAGACCTTCCCGCACGTTCTCGACCGCTGTCACCAGGAAGCCGCGCCGCTCCATGGCTCGCGACAGTCGGATCCTGAGTGGCCCGTCGTCGTCGAGAATCAGCAGTGTCGCGTCGGCCCCGGCCGGCAGGGCGGCTGGCAGTGGCGGCGGAGAATCATCGGCGGTTGGCATGGTGCCCATGACATGTCCCGAACCAGGGCCAGGATCAAGTCCTTTGACCAAATCCCGGCGTTACCCCCACCGATGGTCAGCGCGAGGCTTCCGCCCTCGGGACCTGTGGCCAGCGAACGGTGACCCTGGCGCCGCCGCCGGCGCGGTTGGCGAAGCCGATCTCGGCCCCGGTGCGTTCCAGCAGGGTGCGGGCGATGAACAGCCCGAGCCCCATGTGCCCGTCGCGGCTGGCCCGGGTCGAGACGTAGGGTTCGCCGAGCCGCGATACCACCGCCGCGGCGAAGCCGGGGCCGTCATCCTCGACTTCGACCGACACCGAACCGGCGGCGTTCCACGCCACCGTCACCTCGACGGTGGCGGCCGCGAACTGCACGGCGTTCTGCAGGATCGAACCGAGGCCGTGCAGCAGCTCCGGCGTCGGCCTGACCGCCGGCGCGGGCGCCGTCACCGGCGTGCCGTCCGGTCCGTGCGCCTCGATGATCACGGCGATCCCGTCGCGATGGTGCGGTTCGGCGGCCTGCTCGACCAGGGCGTCGAAGGGTAGTTCGGCGAACGGGGTGTGCGGCTCCGGCTCCGACCGCCGCGACAGGCTCGCCAGGATGTCCCGGCAGCGCTGGCTCTCCGACAACAGCAGGCGGGCGTCCTCCGCCAGGTCGCCGTCGGGCGGCAACTCGCGAACCAGCTCGCGCGCCACCACCGCGATGGTGCCGAGCGGGCTGCCCAGTTCATGGGCGGCGGCGGCGGCCAGGGCGCCAACGGCAGCCAGACGCCGCTGGCGGGCGAGCGCGTCCTGGGTGGCGGCCAGCGCCGCCGAGATCCGGCGCGCTTCCTCGGCCACCCACCACGCGTAGGCGGCGTTGAACACCAGCGCCACCACCAGGGCGACCCAGAGCCCCGCCTTATAGATGGCCGGAAGCCGAAATCCCTCCTCGACCCACGGCAGCGGCAGGTGGGCGAACGCCAGGACCGAGACACACACGATCGCCGCCGCGCAGAGCTGGATGGTCGAGCGTCGGGTCAGGATGGTCGCCGACACCGTCACCGGCGCCAGGACCAGCAACGCGAACGGGTTGCCGAGCCCGCCGGTGACGAACAGCAGCGCCGACAGCTGCAGGATGTCGAAGCCGAGGTACAGGGCGGCCTCGCGCTCGTTCAAGCGGTCACGCCCGGGGCGGCGTCGCATCAGCGTCAGGTTCAGCAAGGCAGAGGCGGCGACGATGGCCAGTGCCAGGGTCAGCGGCAGCGGAAAGCCGAGTCCGAGATGCACCACCAGCAGGGTCGTGACTTGGCCGCCGAGGGCCACCCAGCGGATCGCCGCCAGGGTGCGGGCGGCTACCGTCCGGGGGACGGCGGCACCGTCGGGGCCGGGCGCTGCGAGGTCGATCGTCATCGGCCCGACAATGGCCGGATCGCCGAACCGACGCCAGAGGTTGGCGCGCTGCGACGGGTGGTCGCCCCTGGGCGCGGCCGGCCTGTCGCCGTCGGAAAGATCTGATAGATTTGAACGTGTAAAATACAAACAAGTAACGGTCTCAAACATATTATTGGGTTTATTATTGAATATTTAAATAAATCAGATATAGTCCGATCTGGTGAAGCCATCGCAATCCGAGTGCTGCCGCGTCATTTCTGAAAACTGAAAGACGAACGCGTCAGCGACCCGTGGATTGCGGCTCGCCCTGGAGGATCTACGAAAATGTCGAAGCGTATGCTTCTGGCCGGCGCCAGCGCGCTGCTGATGTCGTTTGCCGTGCCCGCCCCGTCGACGGCTGAGGTGCCCTATTCCGTCTACGCTGTTCAGCGGGCGCTGAACGAACTCGGCTACGCCGCCGGCACGGCGGATGGCCAAATGGGCAGCAAGACCCGAACGGCGATCCGCGCCTATCAGATCGACAAGGGCCTGCCACAGAGCGGTGAGCCGAGCCGCAGCCTCTACGATCACCTGCAGAGAAACCTGACCCCGGTGGTGGCGCAAGCCGCGCCAGGCCTCGATTCCGCCCGGGTGGCCGAGATCCAGGAGCGGCTGCGCGAGCGCGGCTACGGCATTTCCACGATCAGCGGCGCGCTCGACGCCGCGACCGTGGCGGCGATCCGCGCCTACCAGCGTGACGCCGGCCTGCCGGTGACCGGCGACGTCTCCAGCGCCCTGTCCGACCAGTTGCGGATCGGCGGCACCAGCGGATCCGGCCGTCCGCTGGATCGCGCCGAGGTGGCCCGTCTGCAGGCGGCGCTGAACAAGCGCGGCTACGCGGCCGGTCCCGAGGACGGGGTATCCGGCCCGCGGGTGCGCACCGCGATCCGGGCCTTCCAGGCCGATGCCGGCCTGCCGGAAACCGGCGAGGCGACCCAGGGCCTGCTCGCCGCGCTGGAAACCGCCGGGGGTTCCGGTGGGTCGCCGGCGGCCGGCAGCCTGACGTCGCTGGCGCAGGTGGAAGCCGAGCTGGGTCGACGCGGCTACTATGTCGGCGACCTCGACGGCATCATGGACGATCAACTGCGCGCGGCGATCCGGTCGTTCCAGGGCGATGCCGGGGCGACCGCAACCGGCGAGGCCGACGCGGCTCTCCTGGCCAGCCTGAAGACCTCGGCGGTGCGCAACCGCGGCGAGACCAACTCCCTGTTGGTCTGGGAGATCGAGAACCGGCTCGACCGGCTCGGCTACGCCGTCGGCCCGATCGACGGCACCGTCGACGATCAGGCGCGCCTTGCGGTCTCGACCTATCAGCGCCAGGCCGACATCCGGCAGGACGGGAGGACCTCGTTTGAACTGCTCGACCACATCGACCGTTCGGGGGGCCGCAACGACTCGGAGACGGCGTCGTCCCTGATCTGGAACGTCGAGACCGAGCTGGCGCGGCGAAACTTCCGAGTCGGACCCATCGACGGGACCATGGACGAGCGGACCGAAGCGGCGATCCGCGCCTACGAGGGCGAAGTGGGCCTCGAATCGACCGGCCGGGCGAGCGCGGCGCTGCTGGTCAGCCTCGAATCCTCCGACGCCCAGAACGTCCCGCAGAGCGACGTCCGGGAAATCGAGCGTCGCCTGCAGCGCCGGGGATACTCCGTCGGCGTCGCCGATGGAACCGTCGACGCCCAGACCGTCGCGGCGATCGAGGCCTATCAGAAGGATGCCGGGCTGGTCGTCACCGGCCGGCAAAGCGTGGCACTGCTGCAGCATCTGCGCAGTTCCGGCACCAAGGCGCCGACCGCCGGGACCACCGAGGTGTCGGTGCAGCAACTGATCGATGCCTTCCGAAAGACCATCGAGCGGGCCGGCGGCAACTGAAGGCGTGCCACGGTGATCCGGCGTGGGGGCCGCAACCCGATTTCCACCCGCTCTGCCCGGTTGAGCCGAGCGCCGGTCCGGTCCATTGTCTGCGGCGGAGCCAATGGGAGGGAACCAATGACCATGCGTCGCGCTGCGGGCGTGCTCGGCACGCTCGCGCTTCTGGGACTGGCCGGGTGTGTCGGCGCCGCCACCGAGGGCGCCAACATCGCCCGGGACAAGGTGACGGTGTCCAACAACATCGCCGCCGCCCAGACCGGCAACGCCGAGGCCCAGTTCAAGGTCGGCAAGGCGCTGTGCTGCTCGTTGAACGAGGGCGAAGGCTTCTACAACACGCCGCAGTCGGTCGACTGGCTGTGCAAGGCGGCGGCCCAGAACCACGGGCCGGCGGCGCTCAAGCTCGGCGAGATCTACTCGGGCGACGTGATCTCCGGCGCGCGGGTGCTGCGCCGGGTGGCCCAGGGGGTTGCCGGGACCACCACCGAGCCGGCGGTGGCCTATGCCTGGATGCGGCGGGCCGAGGCCCTCGGCGTCGCCGATGCCCGCAAGCCGGCGAGCGCGCTGTGGGCCGACCTCACCCCCGCCCAGCGCGGCGAGGCCGAGGCGATGGTGACCGGCCGCACCCCTCTGCCGTGCAACTGGAGCACGGTGGTCGGCCGGTCCTGATGCCGGCCTCGAATTGCCGGACCGCCTGAGACTCGACACGCCGAGCGACAATCGCGCCTGCGGGGGATAGCCGTGAGCACGGACATCGAGTGGACCAACCTGGAGGAGGCGCGCGAGATCATCGATCTCGCCACGCTCCTGACCGACCCGTCAGCGCCGCTGGCGACCTACAAGAGCGCCGACGACCCGGCGGTCCCGGGTAACAGCGAGATTTCCGCTGAGGTCTGGGCCGGCGGTTACGAGCCGCCGTCGCCCTACATCGCCAACACCACCCGCAATCTGCAGTTCAACCAGTCGCACTTCATCGCCTCGCCGGACGCCCCCGACGGGGTCACGACCTACGTCACGACGTCCGACGGCTACAGCTGGGCGGCGATGTCGAAGGCGATCAGCGCGATGTGGCCGTACACCGCGGCCGACTATTCCGGGCTCTCGGCCACCAGCACCTATTACGCCGGCAACCTCGTGACCACGCCCGCCGCCGGGGTCGTCAAGGTGACCGCCAACTACAAGGCCCAGGACATGAAGTTCTGGGCCAACGAGGGCGGGGCGGCATCCGGCAGCGCCGGCGCGGTCGCCATCACGCGCCATTTCGTCACCGACGAGTGGGGCAACGAGTACATCATGCACGCCTCCGGGCAGACCGATCAGTCCCAGGTGGCGGCGGCGTTCGCGGCGGCGGTGCTGCCGGCGGGGTGGACCAAGTCGTCGCGGACGCTGACCGAGGACCTGATCCTGAACCCGGCCCAGGGCTCGGACGGCAGCTACCACTACCTCGTGTTCCGCGACAGCGCCGACAACACCTACCACCAGATCGGCTGGTCCTCCCGCGGCTCCTTGTCGGCCCAGGTCGACGGCATGCCGATCTGGGGCGGCCAGACCTCGGACGTGCTGGCCGGCGACGCCGCCGGCGTGCGCGACGATTTCATCCACGCGGCCGGCGGCGACGACCGCGTGCTCGGGCACGACGGCAGCGACACCATCTGGGGCGACGCCGGGGCCGACGTGCTCTACGGCAACCAGGGCCTCGACGTGGTCTACGGCAACCAGGGCAACGACACGCTCTACGGCGGCCAGGATCGCGACACGCTGTTCGGCGGCCAGGACGCCGACCGGCTTTTCGGCGGTGCCGGCAACGATCGCCTCGAAGGCGGCAAGGGGGCGGACATCCTGTCCGGCGGGTCGGGCGACGACACGCTGCTCGGCGGCGACGGCGACGACACCCTGGTCGGCGGTGCCGGCGCGGACCGGATCGTCGGCGGTGCCGGGGCCGACCGCATCGTGATCGACAGCGGGTTCGGCAACGACGTGATCGCCGATTTCGACGGCGCCGGCGGCGACCGGATCGCGATCCAGTCGAACATCAACGGCACCTCGATCGACAGCTTCGCCGAGCTGCAGGCCGTCGCCAGCACCGGCATCGGCGGCAATACCTTGATTGCGCTGGGCGCCGGCCAGACCCTCAGCCTTGTCGGGATCACCGCCGATCAATTGCAGTCAGGCTGGTTCGTCTTCGTCTAACGCCGGCCCCAGCCCCAGCCGGATCTGGTGATGGAGCTCGAGCCGGACGAGGCGGCGGCGCGCCTGCAACGGCTGTTGCTGGTCAACCTCGCCGACCGGGCGGATGCGGTGCAGCGGGGCCGTGACGCCGTGCTGCGCCTGCACTTCGGGCATTGACGGCCGGCCGGCCGGCCAGGAACGCGCCGATTGCCAGGGCCTGCACCAGGGCGGCCGCCAGGAACACCTCCGGCGCCGCCCCGACGCCTGCGCCGGTGGCCGCGCCGCCGTCGAACGCGACTCGGATCAGGCCGAAGGTCAGCGGCGCGAACGCGTAGGTCGCCTGGCTCATCGCGACCGTCAGGGCGACCGCGCGGGCGACATCCGCCGCGACGAATTCGACCTGCGCGATCAGCGGCGGCAGCGAGGTGGCGTTGCCGATGCCGGCGCCGAACAGCACCACGCCGAGCAGCAGCAGCGCCGGATCGGTGCCGGCCGCCGCGACCAGAACCAGCGAGCCGGCGATCTGCACGCCGTAGCTGGCGCAGGCCACCAGCCGGCGGTCGGCGCCGGCCGGCATCAGCCAGCCGACCAGGCTGCGCCCGGCGATCGCCGCCGCCGTCGCCAGCCCGATCGCCAGCCCGGCGTTCTCGGCGCCCAGCGCCGGCACCAGCAGCGAGAACAGGTGCGCGAGCAGGCCGGCCTGGGCGAACAGCCCGAGCGCCATCCCGGCGGCCAGCGTCAGGAACCGGCGGTCGCGCCACAGCAGCTGGCCAGGCAAAGGCCTGGCGTCCGTATCCGTCATCGGCGGCAGCAACGGAGTATCCGGGCCGCCGCCGTCGCCGTTGGGGGTTGGGCCGTCGGGGGCCTGGCCGAGGGCCTGCGGGGTGCGGGCGAACACCCGGCCGGCCAGCACCCAGATCACGGCGATCATCACCGCGCCGATCGCGGCGACAGCCGGCGCAAAGCCGAGCACGCCGATCGCCGTGGCCAGCAGCGGCGCCAGCACCACGCCGCCGACGCTGGCGCCGTTGTACGCCATCGAGAGCGCCGCCGGCCGCCGTCGCGCGAACCATGGCGACACGATCGCGTTCACCGCCGCCGCGCTCATCGCCACCCAGCCGGCGCCGCTCGCCAACGCCGCGGCGAACAGCTGCCAGGGCTCGGCGGCGGTCGCCCAGCCGAGCGCCCCGCCGGCCAGCGCCACCGCCCCGGCCCTGGTGACGGCGGGGACGCCGAGGCGGCGGTACAGCGGCGGCAGGTTGGCGACCACCAGGGCGCCGAACAGGAAGTGGACGGTCACCGCGCCGGCGATTGTCGCCAGCGGCCAGCCGCGCCGCTCGACGACCGCGTGCAGCAGGATCGGCGGCCCGTAGAAGCCGATCCCCCAGCCGAACATCGCCAGGACGAACGCCGCCGCGACCACCCGCCACCCGTAGAACCCGCCCGCCGCCCGTGCCGTCGCCATCTCGCCCTCCGCCCGCTCGTTCCTGAGCGGGAGGAGTGTCGCCGCGCCCCGCGCGGAGACGGTTCGGGCGCGGCCGAAGCGAGCGGAAGATTTTTTCGCGATGCGATGTCGGCTATGGGAAGGCTCGTTCGTCCTCCGGGGCGAAACCTGGAGGGACCGCCATGCTGTACGCCATCCTTTGCTACAACTCCGAGGAACAGATCGGCGCCTGGACAAAGGACCATCACGACGCGGTCATGACCGGCCTCGGCGAGGTGCAGCGCGGGCTGGCCGAGCAGGGCCGGCTCGGGCCGGTCGCGCGCCTGCTGCCGACCACGACCGCCACCACCCTGCGCAAGGACCGCGACCCGCCGATCGTCATCGACGGGCCGTTCGCCGAGACCAAGGAGCAGCTGCTCGGCTTCTACGTGATCGAGTGTGCCGACCTCGAGCAGGCGCTGGAGACCGCCCGCGACCTCGGCCGGGCCAACCCGGGCGGCGCCTTCGAGATCCGGCCGCTCGCCGCCTTTCGACCGGGAAGCCTGCCGGTGTGACCGACCTCGACTGGATCGCCGGCGCGCTGACGGCGGCCCGCCCGCGGGCGCTGGGCGCGTTGCTGCGCTATTTCCGGGATCTGGACACCGCCGAGGAGGCGTTCCAGGAGGCTTGCCTGCGGGCGCTCCGGACCTGGCCGCGAAACGGCCCGCCGCGCGACCCGACCGCCTGGCTGGTGCTGGTCGGGCGCAACGCCGCCATCGACGCGGTTCGCCGCATCGGCCGGCAGGAGGCGCTGCCGCCGGAAGAGGTCATCTCCGATCTCGACGACGCCGAGGCCGATCTGGCGGAGCGCCTCGACGGGTCGCGCTACCGCGACGACGTGCTGCGGCTGATGTTCATCTGCTGCCATCCGGATCTGCCGGCGACCCAGCAGATCGCGCTGGCGCTGCGGGTCGTCTCTGGGCTGACGGTCGGGCAGATCGCGCGCGCCTTCCTGGTCGGCGAGAGCGCCATGGAACAGCGCATCACCCGCGCCAAGGCCCGGGTGGCGGGCGCCGAGGTGCCGTTCGAGACGCCGGGGGCGGTCGAGCGGGCCGACCGGCTCGCCGCCGTCGCCGCCATGATCTATCTGGTGTTCAACGAAGGCTACTCGACCGGCGGCGGCCGGGAGCCGGCGCGGTCGGCGCTCTGCGACGAGGCGATCCGGCTCGCCCGCCTGCTGCTGCGGTTGTTTCCGGCCGAGCCCGAGATCATGGGCCTGACGGCCCTGCTGCTGCTGCAGCGGTCGCGGGCGGCGGCCCGGTTCGACGCCGCGGGCGCGATCGTCCTGCTGGAGGCGCAGGACCGCGCGCTCTGGGACCGCGCGTTGATCGCCGAGGCGCTGGCGTTGATCGACAAGGCGATGCGCCACCGTCGGCCTGGGTCCTACCAGGTGCAGGCGGCGATCGCGGCGCTGCACGCCCGGGCGGCACGCCCGGACGACACGGACTGGGAGCAGATCGACCTTCTGTACGCGACGCTGGAACGCCTGCAGCCGTCGCCCGTGGTGACCCTGAACCGGGCGGTGGCGGTCGCCAAGGTGCGGGGCCCGGCGGACGCCCTGGCGATGATCGAGCCGCTGGCGCCGAAACTGTCCGGCTACTTCCATTTTTTCGGCCTGAAGGGCGGCCTGCTGCTGCGGCTTGGCCGGGACGACGAGGCCCGGACTGCCTTCGACCGGGCGATCGCCCTCGCCGGGAGCGCAGCCGAGGCCGCGCATATCCGCAGCCACCTCGACCGCCTCGGCGCGGACGCCGCCTCCGACCGTTCCGAGTGATGTCGAGGCCGCGGGTGTCGGCAACAGCCGTTCCCGTGCGTCCTCCGGGCAGCGATCGCCGGCACGGCGGTCGACATCACCGGAGGAGAGAAGGCATGACCAACGACAGCGCGCGCGCGGCCGAGAGGGAGCGGGTCCGGGCGGTGATCGAGGACTGGGCGGGCGCGATCCGCGCCAAGGACGCCGGGCGCGCCGTGGCGCACCAGGCCGACGGCTTCGTGTCGTACTCGCTGGCGCCACCGCTGGTCTCGGCGGCGGCCGATGCCGACGGCCTGAACGCCTGGTTCGCGACCTGGCGCGGCCCGATCGGCTACACGCTGCGCGACCTCGAGATCGTGATCGGCGGCGACGCGGCGTTCGCTTACGGCCTGGTTCACCTGAGCGGCACCAAACAGGACGGCGTCCGCAACGCGGTCTGGTTCCGCCAGACCATCGGGCTGCGCGCCGAGGCGGGTACCTGGAAGGTCGTGCACCACCACGAATCCGTGCCGTTCCACATGGATGGCAGCTATCGGGCGGCGGTCGACCTGGCGCCCCCGGAAACCGGCCGGGCGGGAGGTTGAGGCGGAGTGGCACGCCCCGGCCGCCGGCCGGGGCGTTTCCACGCGGCGGTCGATCGGCTATACTGGAACCGTTCTTAAAGCGGGGCCGGCCCCGCTGCCTTCGACCCGTTCCGACGCCGAGGGGATTCTCCGTTCATGGCGATGCGTAAGCTGTCCGTCATCACAGGCTTGGCGATCGCCGTGGCGTTGGGGGCGGGAGTGTTCGCCCTGAACCGCTCGGATCGCCCGGTCACCCTCGCCCAGGCGGCGCCCAGCCCGGCGCGCGCCGGGGTCGCGGTGGAGACCTCGGCGGTCGAGCGGGACACGGTGGTCGAGGACATCCGGGCCTTCGGAACCCTGGTGGCCGACGAGATCCGTGACGGTGTCGCCGGAGATCGCCGGCCGGGTGGCGCGCTTCGGGTTCACCGAGGCCGGGCGCGTCGAGGAAGGCTCCGTCCTTCTCGAGTTGGACTCCCAGATCCTGAGCGCCGAACTCGCCAAGGCGCGGTCCGACGTGGCCCTCGCCACCGCCAATCATGAGCGTGCCCACACCCTGGCGCGCCAGGGCACCGGCACCCTGCGGTCCCGCGACGAGGCCGAGGCCGCCTTCCACTCGGCGCGGGCGTACCTGACGCTCGCCGAGGCGCGGTTGGCCAAGACCGTGATCACCGCGCCGTTCGCCGGCGTTGTCGGGTTCCGGGCGGTCAGCGTGGGCGCCTATGTCAGCCCGGGCGACCGCATCGTCGAACTGGCCCGCATCGACCCCCTCAAGGTCGATTTCCGGGTGTCGGAAGTGTACCTGCCGCATTTGCGCGCCGGGCTGCCGGTGCGCATGACGGTGGACGCGCGGCCCGGCGAAACCTTCACCGGCGAGATCATCGCGGTCGACCCGATCGTCGACGTCGACGGCCGGGCGGTGCGGCTGCGGGCACGGGTGAGCAACCCGGACGGCAACCTGTCGCCCGGGCTTTTCGCCCGCATCCGGATCGTCATCGAGGAGCGACCGCAGGCGGTCCTGGTGCCGGAGGCGGCGCTGTTCCGCGACGGCGGCGATCTCTACGTCTACCGCCTCGACGGCAACAAGGCGGTGCGGACCAAGGTGGCGATCGGCCGGCGGCTGCCCGGGCGGGTCGAAATCGTCGGCGGGCTCGACGGTGACGCGGTGGTCGTCACCGCCGGCCAGCGCCAGCTGCGCGACGGTGCCGCGGTCGACATCGTGACCGGACCCGGCGGCGCCTGAGATGGGGAACTCGCTGGAGTTCTTCATCCGGCGGCCGGTGTTCGCAACCGTGGTCAGCCTGCTGCTGATCCTGATCGGCGCGGTCTCGTTCACCCGCCTGACGGTTCGCGAGTACCCGAACATCGACGCGCCGGTGGTCTCGGTGACCACCAACTACCCGGGCGCCAGCGCGCAGATCATCGAGAGCCAGGTCACCCAGGTCCTGGAGGCCTCGATCGCCGGGATCGAGGGCATCGAGATCCTGGAATCGACCAGCCGTCCCGAAAGCAGCCGGATCACCGTCCGCTTCCTGCTGAGCGCCGACGTCGACGTCGCCGCCAGCGACGTGCGCGACCGGGTGAGCCGGGTGCGCGGCCGCCTGCCCGACGAGGTCGACGAACCGGTCATCGCCAAGGTCGAGGCCGACGCCCAGTCGATCATCTTCATCGCCTTCACCAGCGACCGGCACAGCCCGATCGAGATCTCCGACTACGCCGACCGCTACATCCGCGACCGGCTGCAGAACCTGCCCGGTGTCGCCGAGGTGCGGATCTTCGGCGAACGCCGCTACGCCATGCGGATCTGGGTCGACCGCACCCGCCTGGCGGCCTACGACCTGACCGTGCAGGACGTCGAGGACGCGCTGCGCCAGCAGAACGTCGAGGTGCCGTCCGGACGGATCGAGAGCGTCGACCGCGAGTTCACGGTGCTGTCGCGCACCGGCCTGACCACGCCGGAGGAGTTCCGGCGCATCGTCGTGAAGGACGCCGACGGCTTCCCGGTCCGGATCGGCGACCTCGCCAAGGTCGAGATCGGCCCGGAGGACGAGCGGCGGACCACCCGCTACAGGGGCGACAACGCGGTCATCCTCGGGATCGTGAAGCAGGCGGTCGCCAACCCGCTGGACGTGTCGGTGGCGATGCGCGAGGTGATGCCGAACATCCGCCACGACCTGCCGGACGGCATGAACGCCGAGGTGTCCTACGACCGCTCGATCTTCATCGACCGGTCGATCGCGGCGGTGTTCACCACCATCGCCGAGGCGGTGGTGCTGGTCGTGCTGGTGATCTTCCTGTTCCTGCACACCCTGCGCGCCACCCTGATCCCGCTGGTGACCATTCCGGTGTCGCTGATCGGCGCCTGCGCGGTGATGTACGCCCTAGGCTTCTCGATCAACACGCTCAGCCTGCTGGCCATGGTGCTCGCCATCGGGCTGGTGGTCGACGACGCCATCGTGGTGCTGGAGAACATCCACCGGCACATCGAGAACGGCATGAAGCCGGTGCGCGCGGCGATGGTCGGCATCGGCGAGATCTCCGGCGCGGTGGTCGCGATGACCCTGACCCTGGCCGCGGTCTACGCGCCGGTGGCGTTCTCGCCGGGCCGGACCGGCAAGCTGTTCACCGAATTCGCGCTGACCCTGGCGGCGGCGGTGCTGGTGTCGGGAATGGTGGCGCTGACGCTCAGCCCCATGATGTGCTCGAAGCTGATGCGCGGGCATCAGAAGCTGGGCCCGGTGGCGTCCTTCCTGGAGCGCCGGATCGACGGCCTGAACCGTGGTTACCGCCGGGCGCTGGTCGGCTCGCTCAAGGTGCGCTGGCTGATCGTGGCGCTGGTGGTCGCGGTGGCCGGCGGATCCTACGGGCTGCTGGCGACCCTGAAATCCGAGCTGGCCCCGATCGAGGACCGCGGCGTGCTGTTCATCCAGGGCTCGGCCCCGGAGGGCGCCACCATCGACTTCACCAGCCGCTACGCGCTGCAGGCCGAGTCGATGCTGAAGGAGATCCCGGAGGTCAGCCGGTACTTCGTGATCTCGGGGTCGCCCGAGGTGACCGACTTCATCTCGTTCTCCCAGCTCGACCCCTGGGAGGAGCGCGATCGCACCCAGATGGCGATCGGCGCCGAGCTGCAGCCGAAGCTGCGCCGGATCGCCGGGCTCAGGGCCTCGGCCAACAACGCCGGGTCGTTCGGGCAGAGCCCACGGTCGCGGCCGATCGAGTTCCTGATCCTGACGGCCGAGCCCTACGAGCAGCTCGACGAATACGTGAACCGGTTCCTCGCGGAGGTGGCGACCAACGACCGGATCATCAACCTCGACAGCGATCTGCGCCTGGACAAGCCGCAGATCGAGGTCGAGCTGGACCGCGACCGGATCGCCGACATCGGCGCCGGCGTGCTCGAACGTCGGGCGGACGATCGAGACGCTGCTGGGGGGCCGCAAGGTCACCCGCTTCAACATGAACGGCGAACAGTACGACGTGATCGTGCAGGTGGCGCCGGGCGACCGCCGGACCCCGGGCGATCTCGAGGAGATCTACGTGCGCGGCCAGGACGGCGGCATGGTCCAGCTGTCCAACCTGATGACCGTCGAGGAAACGATTTCGCCGAAGCAGCTGAACCGCTTCAACCAGCTGCGGGCGGCCAAGATCACCGGCAACCTGGCGCCCGGCTACACCCTCGGCGAGGCGCTCGAGTATCTCGAGACCACCGCCGACCGGATCCTGCCCGCCAGCACCCGGCACGACGTCGGCGGCATCTCGCGGGAGTTCAAGCAGGCCGGCGCCAGCCTGGCGCTTCATCTTCATCCTGGCGCTCGGCTTCATCTATCTCGTTCTGTCCGCCCAGTTCGAGAGCTTCATCGACCCGTTCGTCATCATGCTGACGGTGCCGCTGTCGATGGTCGGGGCGCTGGCGGCGATACACCTGACCGGCGGCACCCTGAACATCTACAGTCAGATCGGGTTGATCACGCTGATCGGGCTGATCACCAAGCACGGCATCCTGATCGTGCAGTTCGCCAACCGGCTGCGCGACGAGGGCATGGCCGTGCAGGAGGCGGTGGTGGAGGCCGCCTCGCTGCGGCTCCGGCCGATCCTGATGACCACCGGGGCGATGGTGTGCGGGGCCGTCCCGCTCGCCGTCGCGACCGGCGCCGGCGCCGAGAGCCGGCAGGCGATCGGCTGGGTGATCGTCGGCGGCATGACCTTCGGCACCCTGCTGACCCTGTTCGTGGTACCGACCGCCTACACCCTGCTGGCCCGCCGCCGGGCCGCCGCCGACCCGGCGGGCGGGGCCGAGGCCAGCGCCCATCCCGCGGAGTAGACGCGGCGCCACTCGTGCCCTTCCGACGCCGGGGTCGTGTGATCCGCCGGCCGGCACCCCACGTATTCTCAGCACCCTGACAACAGACAGGACGTTGCGTAGGCCATGACACCATTGCCAAGCTCCGACGGCCCTTTCGAAGAGGGCCTTGCCACCCCGCGCGGTATCGATCGCCGCGGCTTCCTGCGCGGCCTCGCCTGTGCCGGCGGTGTGACGCTGGCCGGGTTGCCCGCGGCGCGGCCGGCATCGGCGGGGATCGAGCTCGCCGCCGCCTACCCCGAGATCCTGAAGTTCGACGTGACCCGCAACGGCTCGCCTCTCGGCGTTGTGATGGAGCGGTTCGGCCGCGATGGCGGCGACGCGATCACCGAGGTGTTCATCGACTTCCGGGTCGATCTCGCGCTGATCACCCTGTATCGCTACGAGCACCGCTCGAAGGAACGTTGGCGTGCCGGCAAGCTGGTGGCGCTCGACACCGTGACCAACGATAACGGCAAGGCGCAGCGCGTGGTCGCCAAGCCGGTTGCCAATGGCCTGCAGATCGACGGCCAGAGCGGGCGGATCGTGGCCCCGGCCGACATCCTGCCGTCGAGCTACTGGCACCCTCGCTTCGTCGAGCAGCAGCGGATGCTGGACAGCCAGCTCGGCCGGATCGTGGACTTCACCATCACCGAGGTCGGGCGCGAGACGGTGATCGCCCTCGGCAGGCCGGTCGACTGCAGCCGCTTCGCGATGCGTGGCGGGATCGACCTGGACTTCTGGTACGACGACCGCCGCGTCTGGCAGAAGATGAGCTTCACCTTCAAGGGCGCGGTCATCGAGTACACCCGGGTGGCCCCGACCGCCTCGGACAGCCTGCGGTTCGGCACCGCTCTGATCGACGGCCGCAGGCTGCCGTCGGTGTGAGCGACGGCGCGGGCACGCTGCGGGTCATTCTCGGCGACCAGCTCTGCCGTGGCATAGCCGCGCTCAGCGACGTGGATCCGGCGCGCGACGTCGTGCTGCTGGCGGAGGTCACCGAGGAGGCGACCTACGTCCGGCATCACCCCCAGAAGATCGTGTTCTTTCTGAGCGCGATGCGGCATTTCGCGGCCGAGCTCGCGGAGTCCGGACTGACGGTCGACTACATCCGTCTCGACGATCCCGGCAACACCGGCACCCTGCGCGGCGAGGTGGCGCGGGCGGTCGCCCGGCACGCCGCTTCGCGGGTGGTGGCGACCGAGCCGGGCGAGTGGCGGCTCGCACAGGACATGGCCGGCTGGGAGGCGGCGGCCGGGGTTCCGGTGACCATCCGCGCGGACGAACGCTTCCTGTGCTCGCGCGAGGAATTCGCGGTCTGGGCAAAGGGACGGCGGCTGTTCCGGATGGAGCACTTCTACCGGCTCATGCGGGCCCGCAGCGGTGTGCTGATGGCGGGTGACGAGCCGGTCGGGGGACGCTGGAACCTGGACGCCGAGAACCGCCGGGCCCTGCCGCGGGGCGTCGAGCCGCCGGCCGTCCCGGCGATCGCGCCGGACGCCACGACCGCGGCGGTGATCGCGCTGGTCCGGTCGCGGTTCGCCGATCATTTCGGCGACCTGGACGGCTTCGGCTACGCCGTCACCCGCGCCGACGCCGAGGCGCTGTGGGAGCGCTTCGTGGTCGAGCGGCTGCCGGGGTTCGGCGACTACCAGGACGCCATGGCGCGCGGTCGGCCGTTCCTGTTCCACGCCGTGGTCTCGCCCTACCTGAACGTCGGCCTGCTCGACCCGCGGGCGATGCTGGCGCGCGTCGAGCGCGCCTTTCGCGACGGCGCGGTGCCGTTGAACGCCGCCGAGGGATTCATCCGCCAGATTCTCGGGTGGCGCGAGTACGTCCGCGGCATCTATTGGCACGCCATGCCGGACTACGCCGACCGCAACGCCTTTGACGCCGGGCGGGCGCTGCCGGCGTTCTTCTGGTCCGGGGACACCGACCTCGCCTGCCTCGCCGAGTGCATCGGCGACACCCGCCGGAACGCCTACGCGCATCACATCCAGCGGCTGATGGTGATCGGCAATTTCGCGCTGCTGATCGGGGCCGACCCGGCGGCGGTCAACCGCTGGTACCTCGAGGTCTACGCCGACGCGATCGAATGGGTGCAGCTTCCCAACACCCACGGCATGGTGCTGCACGCCGACGGCGGGATGCTCGGATCCAAGCCGTACGCGGCGAGCGGCCGCTACATCCAGCGCATGTCGGATTATTGTCAGCGTTGCCGCTACCGCCCGGACGTCGCGGTCGGACCGACGGCATGCCCGTTCAACGCGCTCTACTGGCGCTTCATGATCCGCAACGCCGACCGGTTGCGCGGCAACCAGCGGATGGCGATGGTCTACCGCACCCTCGACCGGTTCGCGCCGGAGAAGCGCGCGGCGATGCTCGAGCAGGCCGACGGCTTTCTCGCCCGGCTGGCGTGAACGTCGGACACCCACAGGAGATCGTCATGGACAGCCGAATCGTCTGGATCACCGGGGCCAGCAGCGGGATCGGCCAGGCCCTTGCCCGGCGCATGGCGGCCGCCGGCTGGACGGTGGCCGCCAGCGCGCGCGGCGCCGAGGCGCTGGAGGCCCTGGCGGCGGAGCCGACGGCCGGCCGGATCCGCGCCTACCCTCTGGATGTCACCAACCACGCCGCCTGCCGCGCGACGGTGGCGGCCATCGAGCGTGACCTGGGGCCGATCGGCACCGCGGTGCTGGCCGCCGGAACCCACGTTCCGACCGACGCGCGAGACTTCGACGTGGCCTCGATCCGGCAACTGGTCGAGATCAACCTGATGGGGGTGGTGCACGCCGTCGACGCGGTGCTGCCGGGCCTGATCGCCCGGCGCGGCGGGCGGCTGGCGATCGTCTCCAGCGTCGCCGGCTACCGGGGCCTGCCGAGTGCGGCCGGGTACGGCGCCACCAAGGCGGCGCTGATCAACTTCGCGGAATCGCTCAAGTTCGACCTGGACCGGGTCGGCGTCATCACCCAGGTGGTGTGCCCGGGCTTCGTGCGAACCCCGCTCACCGACCGCAACGAGTTCCCGATGCCGTTCCTGATGGAGGTCGACGCGGCCGCCGAGCGGCTGTTCCGCGGCCTGCAGGGCACCTCCTTCGAGATCACCTTCCCGCGCCGGTTCGCGTTCATCCTGAAGCTGATCGGGATGCTGCCGTACCCGCTCTACTTTGCCCTGACGCGCCGGGCGACCGGCAAATGACCGGCTCGCCGACCGATGGCGCGCCGGGAGACGACCCGCGCGTTGCCGTCTTCGACGCCTACTGCCGCCTGTTCGAGACCCTGGAGCCTGGCCGGCTCGACGACTTCCGCCCGCTCTGCACCGGCGACGTCCGCTTCGTCGATCCGTTCAACGACATCGTCGGGATCGATCGGTATGTGGCGCTGTTCCGGCACATGTACGCGGCGGTGACGGGGCCGCGATTCCGGATCGATGGCCGCGCCCTCGGCCCCGGCGCCGGGTATATCCGCTGGCGGTTCACCGGCACCGTGCGGGGCCGGGAGGTGGTCATCGACGGCATGAGCGAGGTGCTGTTCGACGCCGGCACCGGCCGGGTCAGCGCCCATGTCGACCACTGGGACGCCGCCGGCCAGGTTTACGCCCGGCTACCGCTGGTCGGCAGGCTGGTGCGGGCGCTACGCCGCCTGTTCGCTGCCGGCGTCTGAGGCCGGCACGGCGGCACGGCCGCCGCCGGCCGCCGGCTTGCGGAAGAACAGCGTCACGGTCCCGAGCTCGATGCCGAACTTGGTGACCGAGGCCCGGTTGATCAGCACCTCGTCGTCCTGCTGGAACATCCAGTCGGTGAAGCGAACCTTCAGGTCGGTGCCGCCGACGTTGAGGATCATGTCGTAGGTCCAGGTCAGGGCCTTGCCCTCGACCACCCCTTCGGCGGTGCCGAGCACGTCGTCGGCGCGGCCGCGGTAGAGATTGTCGCCGACCTTCTCGATCCGCCAGATCCGCTGGTCGACCTCACCATCGGCGTAGACGAAGTCCTCCACCATGGTCAGCGTCCGGCCGTCCCAGGTCCCCTGGATGTCGACCTTGAACTCGCGCCGCAGATTGCCGAAGCGATCCTCGAAGATGCCCCAGGCCTTTGTTTCGCCGGCGAAGTACTCCTCGAGCACCAGCCTGGGAGTCGTGCCCCTGAAATCTTCAATCTTCATGGATTGGCACGCCCCCAGCAGCGGCACTAACAGCAATAAATACGCAACACGCCGGAACATGGATCAATCCTCCGTCAGGTTTTCACGCTCGATACGCCCGATCCGCCGCCGCAGATCGCCCTGGGCGGCCTCGTCGAGCGGAAACCGCCACATCAGCGCGATCGCGCCGATCTTGAAGACCACGGGGCGCCCGGCGTACAGCAGGGCCAGCGTCAGCAGTGCCGAGGGCGTGTTCGCGGCCGTCGTGGCGTCAAATCCCGCCACCTCCAGCAGCGGAAACGCGGTGCCGACCGCGAGCGCCAGGGCCAGCTTGGTCGCCATCCCCCAGAACGCGAAGTACAGGCCGGTCCGGCGGCCGCCGCCGGCGGCGGTGTCGACGTCGACGACGTCGGCCTGGATGGCGCTCGGCAGCACCAGATCGGCGCCGAGGCACAGGCCCGACAGGACGCAGATCGCGAGGAACGGCCAGACGTCGCCGGCGCCGAGCAGCGGCACCCAGGCGAACACCGCGCAGTTGATCGCCATGGCGACGCACCAGGCCCGGTGCTTGCCGATACGCCGGGTCAGCGCCAGCCACACCGGCACTCCCAGGATCCCGCAGAAGAAGTAGGCGAACAGCAATGGCCCCTGCATGGCCGGCGCCGCCAGGACATGGGTCACGAACAGCAGGAACAGGGTCGCCGGCAGGCCGTTGGCGACGCCGTTGACCAGATAGGCGAGGATCAACCGCCTGAACGGCCGGTTGGCGGTGAGCAGCGCGCCGGCCTGGCGCCACGGGATCGGCGCGCCGAGCGCGACGGCGCGGTCGGGAACCGTGGCGACCGCGACCAGGACCGCCACCGGCAGCGCGATCGCCAACGCCGGCGCCAGCACCCACAGCACCGCGCCCGGGCTGCCGTCGCCGTCGATCCCCAGCACCGCCGGCAGGCCGGCGGCCACCAGCGTGCCGAGCACCACCGCGATCTCCCGGGCCCCGCTGATGCGGGCGCGCTCGTTGTAGTCGTCCGAGAGTTCCGCACCCCAGGCCCCGTGCGGCAGCGCCAGCATGGTCCAGCCGAGGTAGAGCGCGATGCTCCACAGCGCCAGATAGCCGGCGCCGGCGCCGTCGAGCGGCCTGAACAGCATCCACACGGACAGCACGAGCAGCGGCAGCGCGGCCACCATCCAGGGCCGCCGCCGACCGAACCGGCCGCGCGTGCGGTCCGGACAGGGCGCCGACGACCGGGTCGGTGACCACGTCCCACAACCGGGCCACCAGCAGCGCCGCGCCGACCGCCCCGAGCGGCAGCCCGAGGTCGGAACTGTAGTAGGTCGGCAGGAACACGTAGAGCGGCACGCCGAGCGCCGCCACCGGCAGGCCGGGCAGGCCATACGCGATCAGCCGCGCCAGCGGCGTGCGCCGGTCGTTCATGCGCCGGGTGCTCCCGTCAGCCTTGGTCAGGAACGCGTGTAGGCGATCTGGTGAACGTCGATGTGACCGCCGCGGAAGCCGCCCTCGCAGTACGCGAGGTAGTACTCCCACATCCGCCGGAAGCGCTCGTCGAAGCCGAGCGGGCTGATCTCCGGCCAGCGGGCCAGGAACCGCGTGCGCCACTCCGCCAGGGTGCGGGCGTAGTCCAGGCCGAACGCCTCCTCGCGGTCGACCGTGAGGCCGTGGG
The DNA here is from genome assembly GCA_018401495.1 of Rhodospirillaceae bacterium. Taxonomy (GTDB): domain Bacteria; phylum Pseudomonadota; class Alphaproteobacteria; order Thalassobaculales; family Thalassobaculaceae; genus Thalassobaculum_A. The sequence continues at coordinate 4,757 of JAGYJX010000042.1, read as the reverse complement.
CGGTCGCAAGCTCGTGCAGGTGGCGGCGGGTCGGCAACATGCCGCCGGGAAAGATGTAGCGCTGGATGAAGTCCGGGCTCGAGCGGTACTCCTCGAACCCTTCCTCGGCGATCGTGATGACCTGCAGCGCGGCCCGGCCGCCGGCGACCAGCCGGTCGCGCAGCAGGCCGAAGTAGCGGTTCCAGTAGCGTTCGCCGACCGCCTCGAACATCTCGATGGAGGCAATCCGGTCGAACGTCCCGCCGACGTCGCGGTAATCGCGGATCTCGAACTGCACCCGGTCGGCCACGCCGGCCCGGTGGGCCCGCTCGACCGCGTAGGCGTGCTGCTCGCGCGACAGGGTGACGCCGTGCACCCGCGCACCGTACTCGCTGGGCCGCGAACACCGCGAACCCGCCCCAGCCACAGCCGATCTCCAGCACCCGGTCGCCCGGCGCGATCCGGAGCGAGTCCGCCAGCAGCCGGTATTTCGCGGTCTGCGCCGCCTCCAGATCCTGCCCCTCGGCCTCGAAGCGGGCCGCCGAGTAGGTCATCGAGGGATCCAGCCAGCGTTCGTAGAACGCGTTGCCGAGGTCGTAGTGGTAGGCGATGTTGCGCCGGCTGCCGCGGCGGGTGTTGGCGTTGAGCTGGTGGACGATCCGGCGCAGCAGGACCCGAAGTCGGCCCGACACCGAGGCGTGATCGAGGGCGCGCTTGTTGCGCACGAACAGCTCGGTCAGCGCCGCCGGGTCCGGGCTGTCGACCGCGCCGTCCATGTAGGCCTCCGCGAAGGCCAGGTCGCCGCCGAGCATGAAGCGCCGCACCGCGCGCGGGTCGTTGAGCTGGACGGTCGCCTCGGGTCCCGGGGCGTGGCTGTCGAAGCGCGCCGACCGGCCGTCCGGCAGGATCACCGTCAGCCGCCCGACGGCAATCCGTGCCAACAGCCGGAACCCGGCCCGGGTCCAGCGGTCCAGCCCGGGCATATCCTGCGGAGCGACCAGACGGTCCCCGGCGCGCCCGGCTGCGTAGCGGCCGTTCGCGGTCGTCGTCATCGGTGTCATGCCGCCCCCAGCCCCGTGCTCTTGGTCGTAACGTTGTGTCCGGTCGTCACCGCAACCGCCGGCGGTTGCGGACGGGTGTGAAAGGGAGCGCCCTTCAACCAGAGGCGCAGCGCCTCCCAGTGGATCCCGGCGACCACCTTGGCGGTGCTGCCGGGGTGCGTGACCAGGCTGGCGAGCAGCCGGGCGTCGGTCAGCGCGTGGCGGGTCCCGGTCTGGGTGGCGATCAGCCGGTCGGCGCCGTCCGGGCCGACCAGGCGGATCAGCACGCGCAACCGGTCGCCCGGCTCGTCGACCCGGAAGCGGTAACCGCCCTCGATCGGCAGGAACGGCGAGACGTGGAAACGCTTGTCGACCATCTGCATCAACGGCGCGCCCGGTTGATGATCGTCGGCCGCCGGCACGACGTAGCCGTGCTGGTCGCCGAAGGTGTTCTTGACCTCGTAGAGCAGCCCGGCCAGGCGCCCGTCGGCCCGGTATCCCCAGTAGATCGTCAGCGGGTCGAACACGTAGCCGAGCACCCGCGGGAAACAAAGCGCCAGGATCCGTCCGCCGTCGAGGGGGCGGCCGACCCGCGCGAACGCCGCCTCGATCCAGGGCCGCAACGGCGTGCCGTCGCGCGGGCCGTGATCGGCCGACCGGAACCCGAAGAGGTTCGGACGGTCGACCGAGAACGTCGCGAGACGGCGGTCGACGAGGTCAAGCTCGTCCAGGTCGAGCAGCAAGGACACCACCCGGTAGCGGAACCGGTGGCGGTGCGCCCCGAAGCGGGTGTGCATCACGCTGCCGATGTACACCGCCGACCGCAGCGGCGCGCGTTCGGATATCTCCGTCACGGGATCAGTCCGCCGCATCCGCGAGACGTCCGGCGAAGGCCGCGACCGTGGGCTGGCGGTCGGCGGCGGCGACGTCGCACGGCCACGGGGTCTCCACCCCCAGGGCAAGAGCCACGGCGATTGCCGACTTCAGGCCATCCTCGTGGAACCCCCAACCGCAGTAGCTTCCGCAGAACCAGAGGCGCCGTCGGCCCTGGATGGCCGGGAGGGTCTCCTGGGCGGCAATCGCCTCGGCGTCGAAAACCGGGTGGTCGTAGCTGAAACGCGCGAACACCGTCGCCGGGTCCGGATCGCGGATCGGGTTCATGCTGACGAACAGCGGGCGGGCGGGATCGAGGTTCTGCAACCGGTTCATCCAGTAGGTCAGGGCTACCCGACGATCGCGCCGCTCGCCGTGCCCGGACTGGTAGTTCCAGGCGGCCCACACCGATCGGCGGCGCGGCATGAGGGCCGTATCGCGATGCAGTATGGCGGTGTTCGACTGGTATCGGAAGCGCTCGAGGACCCCGGCCTCGGCCGGGTGTCGGGTCGGCGATCAGGCGCAGGGCCTGGTCGCCGTGGGTGGCCAGAACCACGTGGTCGAAGGTCTCGACGCTGCCGTCGCTCGCGGTGACTTCGACCCCGCCGGCGACCGGCTCCACGCGCGTCACGGGCGAGGCGAGGCGAATCCGGCCGATCAGCGAACCGGCCAGCCGGGCGACATACAGGTGCGATCCGCCGGTCACGGTTCGCCAGCGCGGCCGCTCGACCAGGTTGAGGAGCTGGTGGTTGTGAAAGAACTGCACGAAGGAGCGCGCCGGGAACGCCAGCATGGTCTTCACCGGGCACGACCAGATGGCCGCCGCCATCGGCAGCAGATGGTCGTCGACGAAGCCGGCTCCATAGCCTTCCCGCCGCAGCCACTCGCCGAGCGTCGGCCCCGGTCCCGGCTCCTTGAGGAGCTTCTCGGCGCCCGAGAAGAACCGCAGGATGTCCGCCACCATGCGCCAGTAGCGAGGCCTGATCAGGTTTCCCGGCTGGGCCAGCATGCCGCGCAGCGAGCCTTCGTACTCCAGCCGGCCGTCGTCGACCGAAACCCCGAAGCTCATGTCGCTCGGCTCGGTGGCGACGCCGAGGCGCTCGAACAGCGCGACCAGGTTCGGGTAGTTGCGATCGTTGTAGACGATGAAGCCGGTGTCGACGGCGACCGGCGTGCCGTCGTAGTCGACGGTGACGGTGTTGGCGTGACCGCCGAGCCGGCTCTCGGCCTCGTACACGGTGACCTCATGCCGGGTCCGCAGCAGCCACGCGGCGCCGAGGCCGGCGATGCCGGAACCGATCACGGCGATGCGCATGTTGTTCCTCGTTCCCTGATGTCCGGGCTGTTTACGCGCCCGGCCCGATTTCGGATCAGGCCCGCATCGCCGTAGCGCTCAGGCGGTCAACCGGTCGGCGGGGAAGACCAGGCGCACCGATGTGCCCTCGCCGGGACGGCTGGAGATTTCCAGGCGCCCGCCGTGGCGCTCCACCAAGCCCTTGGTGATGGCGAGCCCGAGGCCGGTGCCGCCCCGGGCGCTCACCATCTTGTCGGCGCTGCTGTTGAACGGCACGGTGATCGCCGCCAGCCGCTCCGGCGCGATGCCGGTGCCGGTGTCGGTGACCGCCAGGGCCAGTCTCCCGTCGCCGACGGTTTCCGCGGCAATCTCGATGCGGCCGCCCTGCGGGGTGTGGCGGATCGCGTTGGACAGCAGGTTCAGCAGCATCTGACGGACGGCGCGGGCATCGGCGCGCAGGCGCTCGGCCCCGGGTTCCACCCGTGTCTGGCAGAGCAGGCCGCTGTCCTCGACCAGGGTGCGGACCGTCCGCCGGCACTGCTCGATCAACGCGGACAGGTCGAGCCACTCCTCCTTCAGGGCGATCTTGTCCAACTCGACCCGAGACAGGTCGAGGATGTCGTCGATCACGTCGAGCAGGTGATGGCCGCTGTCGTGGATGTCGCGGGCGTACTCGGCGTATTTCGGATGACCGACCGGGCCGAACACGCCTTCGGCGATCATCTGCGACAGCCCGATGATGGCGTTCAGCGGGGTGCGCAGTTCGTGGCTGACGTTGGCGAGGAACGTCGTCTTGCTGCGATCGGCGGCCAGGGCGGCCTCGCGCGCCTCGACCAGCCGGCGCTCGTGCTCGACCCGGTGGCTCACGTCGCGGAAGAACCCGACCAGCCTCAGGGCGCCGTCGATCGTGACGGGGCGGGCGGCGATCTCGACCGGCACCACGACGCCGTCCCGGCGCTGGATGGTGGCGTCCGGCACCAGCACGCGGCCCGCCTCGATGTGCTCGCGGAAGGTGCGCCGGAGGTGCTCGCGGTCGGCCTCGGGGTGGAGTTCGCTCTGGTGCAGGCCGATCAGGTCGGCCGGCTCGCAGCCGAACAGGCGGCCCGCCGAGGCGTTGACTTCGAGGATCAGTCCGCTCGCGGCGTCGGCGATCAGCACGGCGTCGCTGCAGGTCTCGAGAATGGCCCGGTACTTCTGCTCCGAGGCCCGCAGGCGCGCCTCGGCCTCCTTGCGGGCGGTGACGTCCCGGATGATCGCCATCAGCAGGACGGTGTCCCCGATCGTGCTCCTGGAGATCGAGGCCTCGGCGTCGAACACGGTGCCGTCCCGGCGCTGCCCGCGAATGGCGGAGCGCTCGCCCATCATGCGGCTGTCCACCCCGCCGTCCCGGAACCGGCCGACATGCTGCCGGTGGACGCCTCGCGCCTCCGATGGAATCAGCCTGTCGAGCGGAGTTCCCAGCACGTCGCTGGCTCGGTACCCGAACATCCGCTCGGCGGCGGCGTTCAGGAACACGATCGTCGCCGCGGCGTCGACGGCCACGACGCCCTCGTCGAGCGCGTTGAACAGGG
>JAGYJX010000041.1 GCA_018401495.1 Rhodospirillaceae bacterium | reverse complement strand
GTTCCCCGGCCAGATCTCGGTGTCGCGCTCGGCGATGCGGGCCAAATTCCTGGCCGCCTCGAACATCTTGGAGTGCTGGCTGACCAGCATATCGACAACACACTTCATGATAGTTTTTCCTGAATCTGAAATCGCCGGACATCCGGTTTCGGATGAGCGTTTCACGAAGCGATCACTGCAGATTCAACCCCTCCATCTCCACTAAGTTCCCGTTCCGGAGGCCCCCTTACCAGAGCCTGTCCAGCCCCGAATGGACGCTGGGCAGCAGGCCAGTGGCAAACGCGTGTTCGCCGTGGGCGTAGAGGCGGCGCGAAGGCACTGCGGGTTCATGTCAATTTTGACGGGAGAATCCGCTCACAAATCCGATCGGCGCGTTCCAGCCACGAAAAGCCGCGCGGCCGGGCCCCCGGATCGTCCTCGCCGCCAGCGCGCGCCCTCGACCCGAACGGTGCGGGCGGGCCCACCGCCGCCGCTTACGCCAGCACCGCTTGCAGTGCCGCCTTCAGATCCGCCATGTCAAAAGGCTTCGCCAGCACCCGATGGGCGGAGAAGCGTCCGGCGATCAGGTCGCTGTCATAACCGGTTGAAAACATGAAAGGAACTCCAAGACCATCAAGCCGTTCGGCGACCTCGTAATTCGGTCCGGATCCAAGGTTGATATCGACGATCGCGCCATCGATGGCCTGGAGATCGATGACCTGTAGAGCCGCCGCCGTGCTGGTCGCCGTGCCGGCAACGACGCAGCCGAGTTCTTCGAGGAGGTCCTCCAGCAACGCCCCGAGCAGTGCCTCGTCCTCGACGACCAGGATGCGCTTGCCGATGAGGGAAATCTCCGCCATGCCCCACTCCTAACGAGGCCCCCGCGTCGAAGCTCGCGGCGGAGGCTCCACACAACCACCGGACACCGGACGGTCCCCTGACGGTCACCAATATGGCACCCGGTTAAGCACCGACCGCGCCGTCATTTCCCAAGCGAGGCAGGCCGCAGGCGAGTGCTTCATGGCTTGCCCGGGCGTGACAACATCATATGCCGAACTTCGCGAAGATGCAGGGCAGGATGGCGCCACCAGCGTAACCCAGCCCCGGGAACTCTCGCCCAGGCGAACCGGCCTGTCACCCGGGCGCGCCGGGGCGACCGCCCTCGCCCGGTTGGCAATGGACTTGGCAACTGGCGATGCCAGCGCGGCTAGCGTCGACGAACGGAATTCCCACCGGCGAGAATGCCGTTGATCAGGGCCGCGACGGCATCGTGCAGCTCGGCCTTGCCGTCCTCCCCGGTGTCGTTCGAGTGCGCCGCAGCGGCATCGTGCAGAATCCCGACGATTTCGTGTTCTGGCAGGATTTTGCGGTCGTTCAGCGCCAACAGCAGCGACTCGCAGATCGACAGGGCAGCCATTCCAGACACGTCGGGGACTTCAGGCATCGGGCTCACCTAGGGGGGCTGGAGCTGGCTCAGTCGGGACGACCTCGGACTTCCGACCCTGCTTCAGTTTCGCACGACTGTAACGCCGGTAACTGAGGCAGATCAGTGTTCCTGGTTACCTTGGCAACTGGCGAGCGTTCCGGCGGTTGCCATCCGTCAAGTCCCCTCAGGGAGCTTGGCATTGAAGGAGCGCCAGCGTTGACAGTCCTGCAAAGCCCGTTCGCACGCAAACTTGGAGCCTTTGTGGCGCTGTCTGACGAGGAGATGTCGGCACTCGATAAGTTGCACAGTCGCCGTAAGGTCTTTCCCGCCGGCCGCGACATGGTGCTTCAAGGTCAGATCAAGCAGTCCGCCTATATCCTGGCATCGGGTTGGGTCTGCTCGTACAAGCTCTTGTCAGACGGCTCGCGGCAGATCGTCGACTTCCAGATACCCGGTGATTTTCTGGGCCTGCGGTCCGTGCTGTTCCGCACATCGGATCACAACATCGAACCCGTGACCAGGGTCGAGGCGTCCGAGGTGTTGGCCAAAGACCTTCTGGATACCTTCGACAAGACGCCGCGGCTTGTCACGGCCGTCCTGTGGGCGGCATCGCGTGACGAGGCGATGGTGGTCGAGCATCTGGTGGACATCGGGCGGCGCGATGCAAAGGAACGCACGGCGCATTTCCTGCTGGAGTTGGGGGCAAGACTGAAACTGGTGGGTCTCGGGTCTACCCTGGGATATGCCTGCCCTCTGTCGCAATACCTCCTGGCAGATGCGCTGGGGCTAAGCGCTGTTCATGTGAACCGTGTCCTGCGCGAGTTGCGCGAGGCCGGACTGGTCACCTTTCAGCACGGGCAGGTCGAGATCCATGACCTGGATGCGCTGGTGCGCCTGGCGGATTTCGACAAGGCCTATCTCGATCACGACGGGCCGTTGCTTACATGAGCACGCGGCGGTCAGGCCCTACCTGTCGGAAACCGTGGTGCCGGGCTCGGCGGGAGCGATACGGACCCGAGTGCCCACCCGCCCATCGACGATGGCGCCGGCGTCCTGCAGGCGACCGATGCCCGCCATGGTTCCGCCTGACCGCACGAAGTCGCAAGCGGCGGTGATTTTCGGCCCCATCGACCCCACCGCAAAGCTCAACCCGTCCAGCGCATCGGGGGTGATTTCACTTATGGCCGCCTGATCCGGCTCTCCCCAGTTGCGGAACACCGCTTCGACATCGGTCAGCATCAGCAGGATGTCGGCCCCCAGTGCCTCTGCCAACAGGCCGGAGGTCCGATCCTTGTCGATCACCGCCTCGACGCCCTTCATCGCACCGTCCTTGCCCCTGACCACCGGGATGCCGCCGCCGCCCGCGCAGATCACACACACCCCGGCCTCAACCAGCAGACGGATCGGGTTGATCCCAAGAATGGCCACCGGCAGCGGCGAAGGGACGACGCGGCGCAAGCCGCCCTGACCTTCGGTCACCATCGTCCAATCATGGTCGGCCTGGATCAGCCTGCCCTCTTCTGCAGAGTAGACCGGGCCGATCGGCTTGGTCGGATTGTCAAACGCCGGGTCTTGCGGATCCACCTCGACCCGCGTCAGAAGTGTGGCGCAATCGGTGCCGGGCGGCAGGGCATTCATCAGTTCCTGTTCGATCAGATACCCGATCATCCCTTCGGTTTCAGCCCCCAGGACATCCAGAGGCCAGGGATTGTCAGGAGCATAACTGGCGGCCTGCAACGCCATCAGCCCCACCTGCGGGCCGTTGCCATGGGCGACGACAATCTGGTGATCGCGCGCGAGGCTCGCCAAGGCCGCGGCCGCGACGCGCACATTGTTGTGTTGCGCTTCCGGCGTCATCGGTTCGCCGCGCTTCAGCAGGGCGTTGCCGCCAAGAGCCACCACGATGCGCATCTCAGGCCCCGATCGTGGCGACAAGCAACGCCTTGATCGAATGCAACCGGTTCTCCGCCTGGTCGAAAACCACGGATGCGGGTGATTCGAACACCTCTTCCGTCACTTCCATGCAGTCGATGCCATAGGTCTGAAACACCGCCTCGCCGGTCTTGGTGTCTCGATTGTGGAAAGCAGGCAGACAGTGCATGAACTTGGAGTGCGGGTTGCCGGTCATTTCCATCACCTCTTGAGTGACGGAGAAAGGCGACAGCAGCGCGATCCGTTCCGCCCAGACCGCATCAGGCTCGCCCATCGAGACCCAGACGTCGGTGTAGATGAAGTCGCAGCCCGCCACCCCTTCGGCCAGGTTCTCCGTCAGGGTGATGCGCGCGCCGCTGGTTTCCGCAAGCTTGCGGCATTGATCCACCAGCGCCGCATCCGGCCACAGACTTTGCGGGCCGCACAGCCGGATATCCATGCCGATCAACGCCGCCCCGACCAACAGCGACGCCCCCATGTTGCCCCCCGTGTCGCCGACAAAGCAGAAAGCAGTGTCCGACAGATGCTTGTGGGTGAACTCGCGCATCGTCATCAGGTCGGCCAGCACCTGCGTCGGGTGAAATTCGGCGGTCAGCCCGTTGTAGACGGGAACGCCCGCAAACTCGGCCAGCGTTTCGGCCTCGGCCTGACCGAACCCGCGATACTCGATGGCATCGTAGAACCGGCCCAACACGCGCGCCGTGTCCTTCATTGTTTCCTTGGTGCCGATATGGCTGCCCGATGGACCGAGGTAGGTGATGTGCGCGCCCTGGTCGAAGGCCGCCACCTCAAAGGCGCTGCGGGTGCGGGTGCTGTCCTTCTCAAAGATCAGGGCGATGTTCTTGCCGTTCAACGACTGCCTTTCGGTCCCCGTCGACTTCGCCTCCTTCAGGCTGGCCGCAAGGCGGAGCAGAAAGCGTAGCTCTTCGGGCGAAAAGTCCAGCAGTTTCAAAAGCTGCGGCCGTGCAGGTTCTGAGGCATCGAGTGGTCCTTTCCAGGAAATCGAGCGCGTCACAGCGCGTCGCGGATCAGCGGGCAGGTCATGCAATGCGACCCGCCGCGACCGCGGCCCAGTTCGGCGCCGGAAATGGTGATCACCTCGACCCCCGCCTTGCGCAGGAGCGTGTTGGAATGAGTGTTGCGGGCGTAGCCGACCACGACGCCGGGGCTGACGCACAGAAGGTTGTTGGCGTCATCCCATTGTTCGCGCTGAGCCTCGTAGGCATTGCCGCCGGTCGGTACGGTGCGCAGTTTCTTGATGCCCAAGGCACCCGCGACCACTTCGAGGAACGGTGCCTTTTCGGTCGTCACCTGCACGCCACCCTTGTCGTCGGGGCGCAGGGAATAGGTCTCGATCGCGTCCGTCACCTCGGTAAAGACCGTCACCAGATCGCGGTCGCAGAAGGTGAAGACCGTATCCAGGTGCATCGAGGACCGCGCGCGCGGGAACTGGCAGGCAATCACCCGCTCCGCTCCGCCGCCTGCAAACAGTGCCCGCGCGACTTGCCCCACCGCCTGCGGCGTGGTGCGTTCGCCCATCCCGATCAGCACCACCCCGTTGCCGATGGGAGCCACATCGCCGCCCTCCAGCGTGGCAAGGCCGTGATCCACCAAGGGGTCGCCAAACCAGACCGGGAAATCGGCCTCGGCAAAATCCGGGTGAAAACGGTAGATCGCGGCAAGGTTCAGGGTCTCCAGCCGCCGCGCGGGCCAGAACATCGGGTTCAGCGTGACGCCGCCATAGATCCAGCAGGAACTGTCCCGGGTGAAGATCTGGTTCGGCATCGGGGGAAGCAGGAAGTCATCGTCCCGCAGCATCGGCACCACCACGCCCCTCTCGGGGATCGGCAGTTCCGCCCGGCTCATGCCGCCGATCAGGATGTTCGACAGCGGTTCGGCCGGCATCTCCATCAAGCAGGCCAGCAGATCGGCGGACAGACCCACGCCGACAGAGTTGTCATTGATCCGCGCCTCGAGCAGCCAGCGGCGGGCGACCGGGTTGGTCAGCACCTCCTCCAGCATCTCGCGCAGCATCACCACCTCCACCCCGCGCTCACGCAGCACATCGACAAAGGCCATGTGGTCGATGCGGGCCTGTTTGACCCAGAGCACATCGTCGAACAGCAGGCTTGCGGCGTTGGCGGGTGTCAGCCGCGCCATTTCCGAACCGGGCCGGTGAAGCATGACGCGGCGCAGGACGCCCGCCTCGGAATGAACGCCATAGGTCAGGGTCATTCGGATGCTCCAAGGGTTACGGCCAGCGCAAGAGCGGCCATGACGATAAGGGTGAGAACCACGAGGAGGGGCCAGACGAAGCGCAGCCAGCGTTCATAAGGCACCCGTCCAATCGCCAGGCCGCCCATAACGACGGCGGAGGTTGGTGTGATCAGGTTCACCATGCCGCTGGCGGTGGCGAAGGCCGTCACCACCAATTCGCGCTTCACCCCTGCGAAGTCGGCCACGGGGGCGAGGATCGGCATCGACAGCACGGCAAGGCCGGAGGTGGAGGGCACGAAGAACGACAGCCCGACCTCGATCCAGTAGATCACCAGGATGAACGCGGTCTGCGACAGTCCAGCCACGCTGGTTTCCGCCGCGTTGAGGATGGTGTCGGTGATCAGCCCTGCGTCCATCACCACAACGATGCCGCGCGCCAGGCCAATGATCAGCGCGACACCCAGCAGATCGCGCGCCCCGTTCACGAAACTGTCGACCAGCTTGCCCTCGCCCAGTCGGGCAATGAGGCCGATCACGACGGCGCCGGCCAGGAACAGCCCGCTCATTTCCGCCATCCACCAGCCACCGATCGACACGCCCCAGATCATCACGCCGAAGGTCAGCGCGAACAGGATCAGGACGAGCTTGTGCAAGCCGGTGAACACGGCGGTCTCGGTTGCCGCCGCGGCCAGAAAATGCGCTTCGTTCGCGGCTTTCTTGTCATAGACCAGCGATTGCGCGGGATCGGCCCTGACCCGGGCGGCGTAGCGCATCACGAAAGCCACCGTGACCGCCCAGCACAGCGCCAGAATGATCAATCGCAACACCAGGCCATCGGCGAAGGTCACGCCCGCCGCATCCGACGCGATCACCGTCGAAAAGGCGTTGATCGTGGAACCCAGAACGCCGACCCCGGCCCCCAGCAGGATCACGGCCACGGCGGTCAGCGCGTCGTACTTGGCGGCGATCATCACCGGGATCAGCAGGACATAGAAGGCCAGCGTCTCCTCGGCCATGCCATAGGTGGTGCCCCCGAGCGCGAAGAGCGCCATCAGGAACGGGATCATCCAGTTCTCGCGCCCCTTCAGCCGTACCATGGCCCGCGCGATGCCTGCGTCTACGGCGCCCGTTGCCGTCACCACCCCGATGAATCCGCCGATGATCAACACGAACAGCGACACGTCGATCGCGTTGGCGGTGTACTCCACCGGGTCATAGAACCCCGCGATGGGGGCGAGGATGACATCGAAGAACCCCTGCGGGTTTGCGTCGGTGGGCGCGTAGCTGCCGGCGACCGGGACGTCCTTCCCCAAAGCTTCGGACGCGACGCGGGCGTATTGCCCTGCCGGAATGATCCAGGTCAGCGCGGCCACAAGGATGATGAGCACAAACAGGATGGTGAAGGCGGAGGGGAAGCGGAAGCCCGGTCTATCGCTGGATGGCATAAGGGCTGCTCCCGGAGGTGACGCTTGGAGGTCAGGCTAGCCGGGATGGACGGGGGCGGGCTGACGCAGGTTAGTCCCGGATAAAGAGTGCCTTCACCGCCCGACCATCGCCCCTGCTGCGATCTCGATGATCTCGGCGGTGATCGCCTCTTGCCGCACCCGTCGTGCCAGGGCTTCCAACACCTCCAGCTCTTCCTCGATCTGACGTGACGCGGCGGACATGGCCGCCGTCCGCGCCTCGTTTTCAGCCACGAAGGCATGCAGCGCCGCTCGAGTCATCAGAGCGTGCAACCGGTCAAGGCCGAGCGCAGCCGCGAGGTCGGCGCCAGGCAGATTGCGGAGCGGCGAGGCTGGCGCAGGGGCGTCGACCGCGGGGGCCAACGGATACAGAGCGCGCCGTTCCACACTCGGCTGCCCGTGCTTCCAGGTCGCGTGAACCACCGAGACCGGACACAGACCGCTCCGCGCGAACACCGCCTCCAGCACCCGATCCGCGAACTTCGGCAGACTGGCGGACCGGGACGGCATGGCGGCTGACCAGACCGGAGCGAGGCCACGATCGGCGGCGACCGCTGCCCCGCGGCTGCCAATCAGGACCAGATCGGCGCCCGCCACCTCCTCGCCCACTCCATCCAGCACCCGTTCCGAAAATCCGCCGACGAACCCCTGTTCCGCGCAGAAGACCACGACCGCAGGGCGGGCTGTCGACTTGGCGCGGTCGTCCGGCCGTTCCGCCGTTGCCAGAGCCAAAGCCTCGCCCAGCATCTCCGCATAGTCCTCAACCGCGGCGATCTGGGCGCGCGCGGTGCGGGCGCGGGCGCCGGCGATGCCCGTCATCGCCCGCACGACGCCGCCCAGTTGCCGGATGCCGTCGATGCGGCTTCCCAGATCGGCTTCAGACATCAGAGGCGGCGCGTGATGCGGCTTGCTTGTGCAATACAGCCAGCAGAGCTGCGCGGTCCGAATCGCTCAGCGTGCCGGTTGTCTGAACCGCTTGCAGCGCCTCGGCGGCCCCTTGTTCCAGTGCCTCGGTCAGGTGGTCCTGAAAGGCATCCATCTGATCAGGCGAGAGCGCATCCAGCAGCCCCTCCTGCACCGCCAGCACCAGCGCCACCTCGTCGCCCAGCCGCATCGGCCTGTGTTGCGGCTGGCGCAGCACCGCGCGCAGACGCTGCCCGCGCGTCAGTTGCGCCTGCACGCGCGGCTCGATCGTCCCGCCGAAGCGGGTGAAGACTTCCATCTCCAGAAACTGCGCGTAGTCCAGGCGCAAGGATTCCGCCGCGTCCCGCAGAGCTGGCGCCTGGGTTTTTCCGCCAACCCGGCTGACCGACACGCCGACGTCGACAGCGGGCTTCTGTCCCTCCTGGAACAGCCGCGCGTCCAGCACGATTTGCCCGTCGGTTATGGAGATCAGGTTAGTGGGGATATAGGCCGACAGGTTCCCGGCCTCGGTCTGGGCGATCGGCAGGGCGGTCAATGACCCGCCACCGCGTGCCTTGGACAGCTTGGCCGCGCGTTCCAGCAGGCGGGCATGGACGTAGAACACATCCCCCGGGTAGGCCTCTCGCCCCGGCGACTGGCGCGTCAGCAGGGCGATCTCGCGGTGGGTGGCGGCATGTTTGCTCAGATCGTCGATCACGATCAGGGCGTGCTCGCCCTTGTCGCGGAAATGCTCGGCCATGGTCATGCCGGCGAAGGGTGCGATCCACTGCAGACCGGGCGGGGTGGCGGAGCCCGCGACCACCACGATGCAGCGGTCAAAAGCGGCGTGGGTTTGAAGCGCATCGACGGCGCGGCGCACGGCGGATGTCTTTTGCCCGACGGCGACATAGATGCAGATCATGTCGCTGTTCTTCTGCGCGATGATCGTGTCCACCGCCAGCGTCGTCTTGCCGGTCGCCGGATCGCCCACGATCAGTTCGCGCTGGCCACGCCCCAGCGCGAACAGGGTATCGACCACCAGAACCCCGGTCTGCACCGGGTCCGTCACCAGATCGCGGTCGATGATGCCGGGTGCCGGACGCTCGATCGGAAGGTTCGCCTCGGCGTCGACCGGGCCCTGTCCATCCAAAGGGCGACCCAGCGGATCGACAATCCGGCCCAACAGGCCCGGCCCCACCGGCACACGCACCACATCGCCGGTGCCGAGCACCGTGTCACCCGCTTGCAGCGTCCGGGCGGCATCCAGCAGAACACAGCCGATCCGGTCAGGCTCCAGCACCTGCGCAAATCCGAAGGACCCGGCGCCAAAGCGCATCAACTCGTCAAGCCGCACATCGGCGAGGCCGGAAATCATTGCCACGCCATCGGCGATCTCCTCGACCAGGCCCCGGTATTCGGCGACCGGACCCAGGGCGGTAGCCTGCACCCGGGCTGCTGCGTCATTCACCCAGGCCGCGTCATGGGCCATCGGGCAAGGCGTCCTTGTCGCCAAGCGCCCCGGCGATGCGGGCCAGATCGGCACGCCACGAATTGCGCATCGTGAAATGGCTGCCGTGCAGCTCAAGTCCCGCAATCAGCGCCGGGTCGGTGCGGAAAATCAATGGGACGGGTGTGCCAAGGGCCGAAGCGATGGCGGCAGCGATTCGATCCTGGGCGGCGGGATCGGCTTCGGCCGCGCTGACGACCTCCAAGTCCGAGATTGCCAGGGCCTTGCGGTCGACCTCGGACAGACCCGCAATCCCCTGCCGCAGCCAGCCCAGAAAGGCCGCTTCGGTGGCGGTGGCGTCCAGCCGTGCCACCAGCTTGCCCGCGATACTGAGCGCCAGCCCCCGTGCGTCCGCGATCGCCTTTGCCTTGAGCGCCTCGGCGGCGCGGACCCGGGCGGCCTTGGCGGTGTCATTCAGGGTTTCCACCTCGGCTTTCGCCGCTTCCAACAGCGCATCGCGCACGCACTCGGCATCCTTGCGGGCGGCGGCGAGCATGGCATTGCGCTCTTCTGCCAACCCAGTGCGGGTCGCTTCGATCTCGCTCAGCGCCGCGTTGGCCTCGGCACGCTCAGCCGCTGCCTCGTCCAGCAGCGTGGACGCTTTGGCCTGCCGGTCGGCGATCAATCCGGCGATGGGTGTCCAGAAGAACCGATGCAGCAGCCAGACCAGAACAAGAACGTTGACCGCCTGAAAGCCAAGGGTCCAGAGATCGAAACTCATGGCATCATCGGGTTGGCGAACAAGAGCAGCAGCGCGATGACAAGGCAGTAGATCGCCGTCGTCTCGATCATCGCGAGGCCCACGAACAGGGTGCGCGAGATCGTGTTGGCGGATTCCGGCTGTCGGGCAATGGCGTCCATCGCGGCGGCCACGGCGCGACCCTCGGCCAAGGCCGGGCCGATCGCGCCGAATGAAACCGCAAATGCGGCGCAAAAAATACTGACGATGTTCACATAATCCATTCAGGCCTCCTTGAGTTGGGGTTCGCCCTTCTCGACGGCGCTGGTGATGAACACCATCGACAGCACGGCAAAGATGTAGGCCTGCACCGCGCCCGTCAGCAGATCGAGCGCCATCAGCGGGATCGGCACCAGAAGGGCGGCGAGAGAGCCGACGATGGCGATCACGAAGACCCCGCTCATCACATTGCCGAACAGGCGCACGAACATCGAAAAGCTGCGGGTGACGCTTTCAAGAATGTTAAGCGGAATCATCGCCGGATTGGGCAGCGCAAAGCCGCGCAGAAAGCCGCGGACTCCACCTTCCCGGACACCGAAACCAATGATCGACAGGAACACCAGCGCGGCCAGAGCCGCGGGTGTTTCCATCGTTCCGGTCGGCGGTGTCACGCCGGGGATCAGCGATGACCAGTTGGCGCTCAGGATGAAGACGAAGAGCGTGCCGATGAAGGCGCGGTAGGGTGCGGGGGCAGCCCCGGTCACATCTCGGATCTGGCTGTCCACGGTATCCACCAGCAGTTCCGCCAGCCCCTGCGCCTTTGAGGGCACCATTGTCAGCCGGCGGGTCAGAAGGGCGGCGCCCAGCACCAGCGCCGCCATGATCGCCCATGTCACCACCACGGCGGGCATGATCGGCACCGGACCCACCATGAACAACGGCAGCGATTGCAGCGGGCTGTCCATCAGATGGTCCGGCGCGCGGCGCGCATCACGGCGACGCGCCCAATCAGCAAACCCAGAGTTGCCGCCAACAAAGGCCCAGCGCCTTGCATGGCGGCGACGATCAGCACGCCGCCGAGGCCCGCCATGCGCACCACCACCAGCGCCAGACCGAACAACGCCCCGCCCCGGCGACCCGAAAGCATGACATCGGCACTGTGCCGCACCATGCGGAAATACGTCAGGCCGATCGTCCAGCCGCAAGCCAGCCAGAGCGTCAGAACAAAGAGATCGGTCATGCGCTGCCCATCCAGCGCCAGGCGAACCAGCCGCCAAGACCCAACCCCACCATCAGCAGCGGGGCGGTCCAGAAAAGACCGGTGTCGAACCGTCCGTCCAGCCAGCGACCCAGGAAGATGCCGCCCAGCATCGGAGCCACGATGATCCAGCCCAGCACCCCGATCTGGGCCAACCGCCGCCCAACCGACGGCTCGCCTTCGCGGAGCCACGCCGACCGCCGTGCGTGATGCTGGCGGACTTCACGGATCAGCGGGTCTTTGTCCTCGGGCTCACTCATTCCCTGCTCCCCTTGGCTTCGGCTTCAGCCGGGCCAGCATCTGCCGCATGGCGGCGAGATGCAGACGGGTGGTTTCGACGTGCTCGACGCGTTCTTCGTCCAGTTCGGCTCGGAACCGGGCCAGCACTTCGCGGTCGAGCGTCGCCAGAGAGTCGCCCGTCACCGCTTCGCGTGTTGCGATGGCGACGCGGCCGCCCTGCACCGTCAGAGCGCCACCGCGCACGGCACAGAAACGCGCAGCCTCGTCAGGCCCCGTCCACGAGACGACCGAGACGGCAAGCCGGGTGAGGAAGTTGGCGTGTCCCGGCAGGATGCCGAAACTGCCGCTGGCGTCCACGGCCCGCAAGCTGGTGGCGGGCAGGTCAACAATGATCGCAAGCGGCGTTATGATCCGCAGGGGCATGGTTTCGGTCATGCGTCCTGTTCCCTCCCCGCGTTCTCCTTGGCTAGGGCATCGGCAATCGTTCCGACCATGTAGAGCGAGGTCTCGGACCAACCGTCGGCCTCGCCATCCAGAATGGCGCGGCACCCGGCCAAGGTGTCGGCTCGATTGACCGATTTGCCAACCGTGCCGGTAAAGGCCTCTGTCACGGCAAAAGGTTGGCTGAGGAACCGTTGCAGCCGCCGCGCGCGGGTGACGATTTGCTTGTCGAAGCTCCCCAGTTCCTCGATCCCCAGCAGCGAGATGATGTCCTGCAGTTCGGCAAATCGCGCCAGCGTTTCGCGAACCTCGCCCGCGACCGCGTAGTGCTCATCACCCACCAGCGAGGGGTCGAGCAGCGTAGAGGATGACGCCAGAGGATCGATCGCCGGATAGAACCCTTGCGCCGCCAGCGCGCGCGACAGCACGATCACGCAATCCATATGCCCCGAAATGGTGGTCACGGCCGGGTCGGTAAAATCGTCGGCCGGCACATAGACGGCCTGGATCGACGTGACCGCCGCCCCCGCGACCGAGGCTATACGTTCCTGCAACCCCGCGACTTCGGTGGCCAACGTCGGCTGATAGCCGACGCGCGACGGCAAACGGCCCAGAAGACTGGAAACCTCCGCCCCCGCCTGCACAAAGCGGAACACGTTGTCCATCAGCAGAAGCACGTTCTGATGCTTGGTGTCGCGGAAGTACTCCGAGATTGTCAGCGCGGTCAGTGGCGCGCGCCAGCGCGCGCCCGGCGGCTCGTTCATCTGGCCGTAGACCAACACCGTGCGAGGCAGGACGCCCGACTCCGACATTTCGGTCAAAAGCTCATGGCCCTCGCGTGACCGCTCGCCGATGCCCGCAAATACCGAGATACCATCGTATTTCTTGGCCATGGCGTGAATCAGTTCCATCACCAGAACCGTTTTTCCCACGCCAGCGCCACCGAACATCGCCGCTTTGCCGCCCTGTGCCATGGGCGTCAGCAGATCGATCACCTTGATGCCGGTCTCGAACACTTCTGTCGTCGTGCCTTGCGCGGCCAAGGGCGGCGGTGCGGCGTGGATCGACCGGCGCGGGGTGCCTGCGGGCAAGGCGTCACCCAAATCGCGCACGGAGCCGGTTGCATCGAGCAGCCGACCCAGGACTGACGCGCCCACCGGCACCAAGATGGGCGATCCGGTCGACCGCACCGCCACGCCACGCGCCAGCCCCGCCGTCGCCTGCAAGGCGACCGCGCGCACAGTGGTCAAATCCAGGTGGCTTTGCACTTCCAGCATCAGCGGGCCGGAGCGGTCCCATTCGACCACAAGCGCATCGTTCAGCGCAGGCAGCGCCCCCGTGTCATAGCGTACATCGACAACCGCGCCGCGTACGGCATGGATGCGCCCTGTCGCAGCCACTTGAGACACGCGCGATCCTGTTGGGAGGTTTTTGCACGGCATTTCGCCCCATAGTCGCCCACCCTGTGGACGGGGATGCTGATCTGCATCAGGACGCCACCAACAGATCCACTCCCAACCCGTCAAGCCAAGCCGTCATCATCCGCAAGTCGGCAAGCCGGAAAGCGGCGTCATTCCAGTTTGCTTCCTTCGGGAAGCGTCCCCTGCAGCGTGCAGATCAGGCCCTCGCGCCGGAAATCCATCGTCACCGCGCCATCGAAATCCTGGGCGAGCGCGCCCTCGAGCACGCGGGAACCGAAACCTCTCTCCTCCGGAGGCTGCACCGGTGGGCCCCCCTGCTCAACCCAGGTGAGTTCCAGGCGGGCGTCGGGGTGGGGGAAGACCGACCACGCGACGTCGACAGAGCCGCCGTCGAGCGACAGCGCTCCGTACTTCAAGGCGTTGGTGCAGAGTTCGTGCATCGCCATTGCAACCGTCACCGCCTGCTTCGGCGCCAGGGTAAGAGGTGGCCCCGTTATCGTTACCCGATCGCCGAGCCCGCAAGCCGCCTCGACCACCTGTCGGATCAGCGCTCCAAGGGAAATGTTCTGCCAGTTCGATTGGGTGAGCAGGCTGTGGGTGGCGGCAAGCGCCGCGAGCCGCGACTGGAACGTCGACAGGAGATCGGCGGGGACCGAGGAGTTCTTGAAGGTCTGGAAGGCCAGCCCCTGCACGACCGCCAAGGTATTCTTGACGCGGTGGTTCAGCTCGCCGATCAGGAACTCCTGATGTTTTTCCAGTCGCTTACGCTCATTGATATCCAGAAAATGAACGCAGATGCCGTCCGATGCCGGGTAGGCCCGGACGTCGAACCAGGTGTCGAGCGGCGGGTAAAAGTCCTCGACGTTGCTGGCGGCCTGGTCGTCCATGGCCCGGCGGTAGCATTCCCCGAACGCCGTGAACGCCGTCTCCGGAAACACGTCCCAGAAGTTCTTGCCGATCATTTGCAGTCGGTTCTTGCCCAGCGGCCGTAGAAGCTCTTCGCCACGGTTGTTCAGGAACGTGATTCGCCAGTCGCGATCCAGGGCGATGAAGCCGTCGGCGATGCTCTCGAGCAGTCGATTGGCGCGTTGCTCGCTGTCCAGCAGCGCCTGCTGCAGACGAACCTGTTCCGTCGTCTCCACGCAGGCGCAGAACAGCCCCCCGACGCTGCCGGTTTCGTGTTCCACAGGGGTATACGAGAATGAGAAATGCGTGACCTCGGGATAGCCGCGCCGGTTCATCACCAGGGTGATGTCGCCCATGTGAACCGGCTCTCCCGACATCGTCCGGCGAACGATCGGGAGCAGGTCACCGCGGATCTCCGACCAGACATCAAGGAAGGGCTGACCGAGAGCCAGAGGGTGTTTGTCGGCCAGGATCTCGGCGTAGGCATCGTTGTAGATCAGCGTGCCTTCTTCACCCCAAACCACAAACATCGGCTGGTTCGCAGCCAACAGCAAGTCGCACAGCGTCTTGAGAGGATGCGGCCAGGATTCGCGCAGCCCCAGCGCGGAATCCTTCCAATCGTGATCATCAATCAGCGCGGCCATCCTGCCGCGGGAATTGAGGAATGCCCCTCGCTGCGCACCCATTCGGCAATCCTTATGTGAGTACTTCACAATCGTGAAACCGTGGTTGTGGTTCCACGGCACGCCGAAGCGGCTCACGCACAACTGACGACCGATTGGGATCCACGACGCGGAAGCGGTGTTCGCCGGAGACGTGCTCCGGCGGGGGCGCGAGAAGGTGCTACGTCAGCGCCGCCCGCATCTGGGTCGGCGCCACCAGGATCTCGTGGACACTGGTGCGAGGATGCATGCGGGCGACGAACAGCACCGCCTCGGCGATGTCCTCCGGCTGGATCACCTTCTCCAACTCGTCGGAGGTGAGCTTGACCGGGCGGCGTTCCAGGATCGGCGTCGCCACCTCGCCCGGACAGATCGCGCAGGACCGGATGCCGTTGGCGCCCTCCTGCATGTTGACCTGGGCGCTCAGCGACATGACCGCGTGTTTCGAAGCGCCGTAGGCGACGCCCGCAACCTTGGAGTGGAATCGGCCGGCCCAGGACGACGTCACCGCGATCAGGCCGTCGGCCTGCCGACGCATTGCCGGCAGCACGGCCGCGACGCCGTTGTAGACGCCCTTGACGTTGGCATCGATCACCGCGTCCCAGCCGTCCAGCACCCCGGGGTCGTCGATCGCGTCGCTCCAGTTTCGCGGTGTGAGGTTGATGCCGGCGTTGGCGAACAGCATGTCGATCCGCCCGTGCGTCCGGCCGATGGCCGCGGCGGCCTCGAACACGGCGCCCCGATCCACGACATCGAGCGCCATGGCCTCGGCACGGCCTCCGGTTTCGCGGATGGCGGCAGCGGCGGCCTCCAGCGGCTCGACCCGCCGGCCCGACAGCACCACGGTCATGCCGGCGAGCGCAAGCAGCCGCGCCGCCGCCTCGCCGATGCCGGTACCCGCCCCGGTGACCCACACCACTTTTCCGTCGAGCGTTCGCATACGGGCCTTCTCCTTGTATCGCTTCGGTCCCGGTCGGTTTGCGCTACCGGTCGGTCTGTCCGGCCACGGCCGGCTCGGGTATCCGCTCGGCGCGCGCCACCAGGCGCTGCGACGCCAGCGCCCCACCGACCAGCAGCAAGCCGGTGAGATCGGTGTAGAAGCCGGGCTTGATCAGCACGATCGCGGCGGCAATCAGCATGATCCGCTCCCACCACAGCGTCTCGCGGATCAGGAAGCCGTGCAGGCCGGCGGCGAGACAGATGACCCCGATCGTGGCGGTGATCGCGGTCCCGAGGATCTCATGCCAGGCCCCGATGAACAGCAGCGACGGTCCGAACACGAACATGAACGGCACGATGTACCCGGTGGCCCCGAGCTTCACCGCCGCCCAGCCGGTTCCCCACAGGTCGCCGCCCGAGATCCCCTTGGCGGCGAACACCGCGAGCGCCACCGGCGGGGTGATGACCGAGAGGCATGAGTAGTAGAAGACGAACAGGTGCGCCGCCTCCACCGAGACCCCGAGCTTGACCACCGCCGGCACCAGCAGGGCGACCTGGATGATGTAGGCGGGCGTGGTGGGCAGGCCCATGCCGAGGATGATGCCGGCCAGCGCCGTCAGCATCAGCGCCGGGATCAGGCTGTCCTGCGACAGGTCGACGACCACCGCCGTGAACTCGATGGCCAGGCCCGACAAAAGGATGACGCCGATGACGATGCCGGCGGTGGCGCAGGCGGTGGCGATCGTCAGGGTGTCGCGCGCCGCCTGCACCAGGGCCGCGAGCAGCACCGACGGCCGCACGTAGCCGCGCGTGCTCTTGCGCAGCGCCGCCACCGGAAACACCGAGAAGATGCCGCACATAGCGGCATAGGGCGCCGAGTAGCCCGACAGCAGCACGCCGGTGATCACCAGCAGCGGTATGAACTGGTGCCCGCGTTCGCGCAGCACTTCGCCGGCCTTCGGCAGGTCGGGCTTCGGCAGGCCACGCATGCCGGTGCGACGCGCCTCGAAATGCACCGCCGCGTAGACGGCGACGTAGAACAGCACCGCCGGGATCAGGGCGTAGGCCGCCACGGTCAGGTAGCTGACGCCCAGATACTCGGCCATCACGAAGGCGGCCGCGCCCATGATCGGCGGCATCACCTGGCCGCCGGTCGAGGCCACCGCCTCGACGGCGCCGGCGAAGGCCGGTCGGTAGCCGATGCGCTTCATCAGCGGGATCGTGAACACGCCGGTGGTCATGACGTTGGAGACCGCGCTGCCGGAGATCGTTCCGAACAGTCCCGAGGTGATCACCGCCACCTTGGCCGGTCCACCCGGCTTGCCGCCGGCCAGCGCCAGCGCGAAGTCGATGAACAGCTTGCCGGTGCCGGTCTTCTCGACGAACGCCCCGAAGGTGATGAACAGCACGACGTAGGTCGCCGACACGCTGATCGGGATGCCGAAGATGCCGTCCATCGTCAGATAGACCTGGTCCAGCATCATCTGCGGGTCGAGCGAGGTGAACAGCAGCGCGTAGGCGATGAACGCCATCGCCGTCAGCGACAGCGCGTTGCCCAGAACCCGGCGCGTCGCCTCCAGCACCAGCGCCACCAGGATCATCCCGAACGCCCAGTCGGTCGGCCGCAGATCGTCGACCGTCGCGAACCGGGTCTGGACGTACTCGTACTCGATGAACAGGTAGCCGATGGACGCGAGCGAGAGCGCGATCAGGACCCAGTCGGCCGGCGACGGCGGCGCGTCGCGGGTCACCCGGAACCCGGTGTAGATCAGAAAGCTGAGGACCAGCGCGAAGCCGAGGTGGATGCCTCGGAAGATCAGCGCTTCGGGTACGCCGACGAAGGCGACGTACAGATGGTAGAGAATGAAGACGGCGCCGATCACCGTCACCAGCAGACTGGTCGTGCGCGCGTAGGTCATGAGGACGCCCTGCAGGCCCACCCGGCGCCACCGCGTTCGGGTGGCGCCGGGTCAGGGAGGTTGCGGGAAACCCGGATCAGAGCACGCCCTGTTCCTTGAAGTACTTCGCCGCGCCCGGGTGGAACGGCACCGGCGACGCCGCGCCGAAGGTCTTCACGGTGGCGCCCTTGAACGCCGCGTTGACCGAGACCAGGTCGGGGATCGCGTCGGTCATGGCCTTCGCCATCTGGTAGACGACGTCGTCCGGCAGCTTGCAGCTGATGATGACGTGGGCCGGGAACTGGACGGTGTGATTGTCCTCGGTCATGCCGGGATAGGTGCCTTTCGGCATGACGTAGCGCTCGAAGCCGGAGTTCACCTCCTTCAGCTTGGCGAGCATGTCGTCCGGGATATCCAGCATCTTGATCGGCCGCGAGTTCGCCATGTCCATGATGGCGCCGGAGCCGACGGTGGTGATGATCAGGGAGGCCTCGATCTGGCCGTCCTTGAACATGTTGGCCTGGTCGGCGATCGAGACGAAGTTCATCTTGCCGGCCCCGCCGAAGCCGACGCCGGCGATGTCCATCAGCATCTCGGCGACGACGGCGGTGGTGTTGCCGCGCGGCAGCGTTCCGACGCTCTTGCCCTTGAGGTCGGCGATGCTCTGGATGCCCATGTCGCCGCGGACGGTGATCTGCTGGACCTGCGGGTAGAGCGAGGCGAGGTGGCAGATGTTCTTATATGGCGCGGTGATGCCCTGGCCCTTGCCGGCCAGCGCGTCGACCGTCGAGATCATGTTGCCCATGCCGATCTCGGCCTTGCCCTCCTCGATCGCCTTCATGTTGATCAGTCCGGCGCCAGGCCGGTTCTCGATCGACATGCCCGGGATCGCCCGCTGCCATACCGAGGTCAGCGCGCCGCTGATCGGGATCCAGGAACCGCCGGTGGGGCCGGTGAAATAGGTGAGCTTGGTCTGGGCGACCGCGGGAACCGCGGACAACATCCCGGCCGCGATCAGGGCGACCGACAAGATGCGACTATAGCGGGCATGCATGGATGGATCTCCTCCCAGGAGCGTCGGGCCTGGCTTGGATGCCGGCTCTTGAATTCATCATACTGGAGAGTCTCCACCGAATACGCAATCGAGCGCGACTCCCGTCGTCCGCCCCCGATGGACGCCGGTGGCGCGCTGACGGATACTGCGTCAACCCTCCCGTGAGCCGCGACAATGCCTACCACCGAGATCCCCCCCGACGGGCCGCCAGGCGGCCGGCTCGCCCGCTACCGCGCGGGCTGGGACCTGCTTTCCGCGAACGTCCGCGGCTCGATCTGGATGGTCCTGAGTTCCCTGGTGTTCGCGGTCATGGCGACCTGCATCAAGCTGCTCGGCCAGGACCTTCCGGTCATCGAGATCCTGTTCTTCCGGCAGATGTTCGTGATCCTCGTGGTGTTGCCGGCCATCGCCCGGGGGTTTCCGGCGGTGCTGGTGACCAGCCGCTGGCCGGTTCACCTCACCCGGGCGCTGCTGGCCTTCGTCGCCATGACCGCCGGTTTCACGGCCCTGGTGCACCTGCCGCTCGCGGAGGCGACCGCCATCAGCTTCGCGCGCACGCTGTTCACCACCATCCTGGCCGTGATCTTCCTGCACGAGGTGGTGGGCTGGCGGCGCTGGACGGCGACCCTGGTCGGCTTCCTCGGGGTGGTCGTGGTCGCCCGGCCGTCGCCCGAGCATTTCAACGAGTACGCCCTGCTGGCGCTGCTCTCGGCGTGCTTCGTGGCGGCCCTGCAGATCGCCTTGCGTTCACTGGCCCAGACCGAGCGGCCGGTCACCATCATGACCTACCAGAACGTCTGCCTGAGCGTGCTGCTGGCGGGTCCGGCAGCCTACCTGTGGGTGACGCCGACCTGGGAGCAGATTGGATTCCTGGCGGCGATCGGCGTCCTGATGTCGGTCGTCCAGTGGACGATGATCAAGGCCTACGGCATCGGCGAAGCCTCGGCGATCGCGCCGATGGAGTACGGCCGCCTTCTGTTCGCCACGGTCGCCGGCATCTGGGTCTTCGCCGAGGTGCCGACGGTGTACACCCTGATCGGCGCCACGCTGATCATCGCCAGCACGCTCTACACGGTCCATCGCAACAGCATCCGACAGGCACCGGCTGCTCCGAAGGAAGCCGAGTGACGGGCGTGGCGATTGCGCCGGGGAGACGGCCACGCCGGCTCTAGGCGCGCACCGGATCTGCCCCTATTTTCCCGGCTTCGCGACGGCAAACGGAGACGGCGGTGGAAGCAGGCACGACCGGGCAAGGCATTCTGGAACGGGCAGGACGGTGGGTTGAAAGCCCATCGATGCAATGGTTCATCACGGCTCTGATCGTGATCAACGCCGTCATCCTGGGGCTCGAGACGTCGCCGACGGTGATGGGGGCGATCGGTCCCGCCCTGCATCTGGTCGATCAGGTCATCCTGGCGGTGTTCGTGGTCGAACTGGCGCTGCGGATCGCCTACCGCCGTCTGGCGTTCTTCCGCGACGGTTGGAGCCTGTTCGACTTCGCCGTCGTTGCCATCGCGCTGGCCCCGACCACGCCCGGCCTGTCAGTGCTGCGCGCCCTGCGGGTGCTGCGGGTGCTGCGCCTGATCACGGTCATGCCGCGGCTCAAGATGGTGGTCCAGGCCCTGCTGTCGTCGCTTCCGGGCCTCGGCGCCATCGCGATGCTGCAGGGATTGATCTTCTACGTCGCCGCCGTCGTCGCCACCAAGCTGTTCGGGCAGTCCTTTCCCGACTGGTTCGGCACCATCGGGCACTCGCTGTACACGCTGTTCCAGATCATGACGCTGGAAAGCTGGTCGATGGGCATCGTGCGACCGGTGATGGAGGCCTACACCTACGCCTGGGCCTTCTTCGTGCCGTTCATTCTGGTGGCCACCTTCACCATGCTGAACCTGTTCATCGCGGTGATCGTGAGCGCCATGCAGGCGATGCAGCACCAGGAGACCGAGGCGGTCGCGCAGGAGATCCGCACGGCCACCCACGAGGAAACCGAGACCGTGGTGGCAGAGCTTCGCCAACTCCGGGCGGAACTGGCGGCGCTCCGGACGGTGGTCGAGACCGGCCGTCCGACCGGCTGATCAGTCCCGCAGCAGGACCCGCAGGGCGCCGCGGTCGGCCTTGCCGGTCCCGCCGACCGGAAGCGCCGGAACCACCAGGATGCGGGTCGGCACCTTGTAACGCTCCAGACGCTCTCCCAGCCAGCCGCGAAGCGCGTCCGGGTCGATGGACACGCCCGGTCGGGCCACCACCGCCGCGGCGACGCCCTCGCCCGTTGCGGGCTCTGGAAACCCGGCGACCAGGACGGCCGCGACCGACGGGTGGGCGGCCAGGGCGTCCTCGACCTCGCGAGGAGCGACCTTCAGGCCACCGCGGTTGATCATGTCGGAGGCGCGTCCGATCAGCCGCAGTCGGCCAGCGGGATCAGGCGCCACCAGGTCGCCGGTCCGGAAGAAGCCGTCACCGTCGAACGCCGCCGCCGTCCGGGCGGGATCGTCGAGGTAGCCGGCCATGCCCCAGGGCGACTTGATCCGCAATTCACCGTCGTCGGCGACCCGGACCGAGACGCCATCGGCCGGGCGGCCAAGGGTGCCGGCGGCCGCGTCGATGTCCTCCGGGTCGACGAAGAAGTCGCAGGTCCCGGTCTCGGTCAGCCCGTAGATGTCCCCGATCCGCGCCGACGGCCAGTCCTGCCGGAGTTGCCGCAGCAACCCCGTCGACAGCGTCTCGCCGCCGGCGAGCACGGACCCGGCAAAGGGTGGCAGGCCGGAACCGAGCAGGCCGCGCAACAGGGTCGGCACCGCCGGCAGGCAGTCCACGCCCCCCGCCGCCAGGCGTTCGGCGACGGCGTCCGGCGCCAGGCGGCGCGGAAACACCAGGACACCGTCGGAGAGCAGCGTCAGCCATGCCACCCACTGGCCGAAGCTGAAGCTGAGCTGCAGGGCCAGCAGCGTGCGCCGGCCCGGCGGCCAGCGGGTCTCGGCGCCGATCGCCACGAGCTTCCCGGCCTGCCGGTCAGCCCGCAGCACCACGCCCTTCGGGGTGCCGCTCGAGCCCGACGTGAACACGATGGTCGAGGCGCCGTCGAGCGTCGCCGAGGACCGCAACCGTTCAAGAACAGCGGCGCGCCGTGGCGCCGGCGTCGAACGGTGGATCGGCACCGCCACCCCACCGGCGCGATACACCGCCAGGAGAGCGACGATATCGGCCGGCCGGTTGTCGACCTCGACCGGCACCGGGGAGAATGCCCGCACCCCGTCCTCCCGCAGCGCCCGCGCCGCGTGATCGGCCCGCGCCGCCAGTTCGCTTCCGGAGATCTGGCCGTCGGGACCGTCGACGGCGACACCGGCACCGCGCCGGGCGAGCGCGGCGAACAGTTGATCGGCGAGTGGTGTCATGTCGGATCCCAGCGAGACAAACGCCCCCACGCGGCGTTAACGTCAGGTTAAGGGGCAATGAAACCCTTGGACAAGGACGGGACCGTGGCCAGGCGGGTGCTGTATGAGACGCGTGGGCCGGTCGCCCTGATCACCTTGAACCGGCCGGAGCGGCTGAACGCGATTGATCAGCCGATGCTGGACGAGTTGCAGTCGGCCTGCGACCGCGCCGAGGCCGATGACGCCATCGGGGCCGTCGTGCTGACCGGCGCCGGCAAGGCGTTCTCCTCGGGCTTCGACCTGCAGGCGCAGGCCGCGGCCACCCCACAGGGTGTGTCGGAATGGCGTCCGGTGCTGCGCCGGGATTTCGACGCCGCCATGCGGTTCTGGCATCTCTCGAAGCCGACGGTGGCCGCCGTGCACGGGCCGGCGCTCGCCGGGGCGTGCGAGATGTCGATGGCCTGCGACGTCACGGTGGCGGCGGAGGACGCGGTGTTCGGCGAGCCGGAACTGAAGTTCGGGGCCGGCATCGTGGTGATGCTGCTGCCCTGGATCGTCGGCCCGAAGCGGGCAAAGGAGATCATCCTGCTCGGTCTCGACCGGATCACCGCCGAGGAAGCCCGCGCCATGGGACTGGTCAACCGGGTCGTCCCATCCGGCCAAGACGTCGAGGAGGCGCTCGCCCTGGCCCGCCGGATGGCCGGGATGGACCGGACACTGATGCGAGAGACCAAGCGGGCGATCAATCGGGGCTACGATCTGATGGGCATGGGTGCTGCGCTCGAAGCCGCGCTGGACATCGACACCCTGATCGAGGGAGAAGGCATGCCGACGAAACGACGCTTCCTGGAGATCGCGCGGTCGGACGGTTTGCGCGCTGCCCTGGCGTGGCGTGAGGCGCGCGCCGCCGAGGCAGATCAGGGAAACTCCGCGACTCTGGAACCGGCAGGCGCTAGATCACATTTATCGAACACCATCTAACACGAGGAGACGCCCACCATGGCCAAGGCGATGTTCGCGGCCGGATGCTTCTGGGGCGTGGAAGAGACCTTTCGGAAGGTTACCGGCGTGACCGACGTCTCCGTGGGGTACAGCGGCGGCACCACCGCCGACCCGACCTATGAGCAGGTCTGCTCGGGCAACACCGGCCATGCCGAGGTCGTGCTGATCGAGTACGACCAGCGCAAGGTCGACTACGACGAGTTGCTCGAGGTGTTCTGGGACTGCCACGATCCGAGTCAGGTCAACCGGCAAGGCCCCGACATCGGCAGCCAGTACCGGTCGGCGATCTTCACGTTCGACGCCGACCAGGACGCCGTGGCGCGCGAGTCGAAGCATGCCCACGACGCGTCGGGGCGCTACGCCCGGCCGATCGCGACCGAGATAACGCCCGCCGGCCCGTTCTGGCGCGCCGAAGAGGCCCACCAGCAGTACCTGGCGAAGCGCAACGGCGCGCTCGCCGAGAACGTCGCGACCTGAAGGAGCACGCCGATGGCCAAGGTCGCCCTGGTGACGGGAGGGTCGCGCGGCATCGGCGCCGCGACGTGCCGGTTGCTGGCGCGCGACGGCTGGGACGTCGCGGTCAACTACCGTGCCGACGCCCCGGCGGCGGAGGCGGTGGTGGCCGATATCGTCGCGCTCGGCCGGCGCGCCGTGGCGGTGCGCGGCGATGTCGGCAACGAGGCCGATGTCCTTGCCATGTTCGACACCGTGGAGCGCGCGCTCGGGCCGGTCGAAGGCCTGGTCAACAGCGCCGGCATCACCGGCCTGAAAGGCCGGCTGGAGGCGCTGACCGTCGACGCGATCGACGCGGTGCTGCGCACCAACGTGGTCGGCTCGATCCTCACCTGCCGGGAAGCGGTCAAGCGGATGTCGACCCGCAACGGCGGATCGGGCGGCGCGATCGTCAACGTGTCCTCCGGCTCCGCCTACATCGGCAACCCCGGCTCCGGCGTGCTCTACGCGATCTCCAAGGGCGCGGTGAACTCGCTGCACGCCGGCCTCAGCCAGGAGGTCGCCGGCGAGGGCATCCGGGTGAACGCGGTGTCACCGGGCATGACCGCCACCGACATGGTCAGCCAGGAAGCCATCCAGCGCAGCCTGCCGAACATCCCGATGGGCCGTGCCGGTGAGCCGGAGGAGGTCGCCGAGGCGATCGTCTGGCTGATGAGCGACAAGGCGCGCTACGTCGCCGGCGCCAACATCCGGGTGGCCGGCGGCCGTCCCTGACGCGGCTCGCGCCACGTCATTTCAACCATTCACGAAGTGTTGAAATCCCAGATTGCCGTTGCGGTCGTATCGCGTAAGGTGCGGCCCGAACGACGGCAGGGACGGGAGTTGAGGGATGACAGCGCGCGTCGCCATCAACGGCTTCGGCAGGATGGGACGGCTGGGTCTTAGGGCCGGCTTCGACGACCCCGATTTCCAGGTCGTCGCCGTCAATGAGATCGCCGGCAATCTGGAGACCGCGGCCCACCTGCTGGAATTCGACAGCGTTCACGGGCGCTGGCCGGTTCCGGTGTCGTCGGACGGCTCCACCCTGGTCGCCGGCGACCGGCGCCTCGCCTATGGCTCGGCGCCGACCCCCGCGGAGATCCCCTGGACCGGTGACGACGTCGATGTCGTCCTGGAGTGCACCGGTCGGTTCAAGACCCTGGACAGCCTGCGTCCGTACTTCGAGCGCGGCATCCGCAAGGTCGTGGTCTCCGCCCCGGTCAAGGAGGCGGGCGCGCTCAACGTGGTGATGGGCGTCAACGATCGCCTCTACGATCCGGCGCGGCACGCCGTGGTGACACCCGCTTCCTGCACCACCAATTGTCTGGCGCCGGTCGTGAAGGTGCTGCACGAGGGGCTCGGCATCGTGCGCGGTTCGATGACCACGATCCACGACGTCACCAACACCCAGGTCATCGTCGACGCGCCGCTCAAGGATCTGCGCCGCTCGCGCTCGGCGCTCAACTCGCTGATCCCGACGACCACCGGGTCGGCCACCGCGATCACGCTCATCTACCCGGACCTGAAGGGCAAGCTGAACGGTCATGCGGTGCGGGTGCCGCTGCTGAACGCCTCGCTGACCGACTGCGTGTTCGACGTCGCGCGGGACACCACGGTGGAGGAGGTCAACGACCTGTTCCGGACGGCCTCGGAAGGGGCGTTGGCCGGCATCCTCGGCTACGAGGAGCGGCCGCTGGTCTCGGTCGACTACCTCAACGACCCGAGGTCGAGCGTGATCGACGCGCTGTCCACCATGGTCGTCGACCGGCGCATGGTGAAGGTCTACGCCTGGTACGACAACGAATGGGCCTACGCCAAGCGCATGATGGACCTGACCGCCATGGTGGCGCGCTCGCTCGCCTGATCGCGGGCGCCCTGATCGCGGGCGGCCTGGACACGGAGCCGACATGACGCACCTTCGGGACTACGCCTCGGTCACCGCCGCCTACTGGGCGTTCACGCTGACCGACGGCGCGCTGCGCATGCTGGTGCTGCTGCACTTCCATCGCCTCGGCTACTCGCCGATCGACATCGCCGTGCTGTTCCTGCTGTACGAGGCGATGGGGGTGGTCACCAACTTCCTCGGCGGCTGGATCGGCGCCCGGTACGGGCTGCGCATCACCTTGTTCACCGGGCTCGCGGTGCAGATCGCCGCCCTGCTGATGCTGTCGATGACCGACCCCGCCTGGACCATCGCGCTGTCGGTCGGCTACGTGATGGTCGCCCAGGCGCTCTCGGGAGTCGCCAAGGACCTCACCAAGATGAGCTCGAAGTCGGCGGTCAAGCTGGTGGTCGGCGCCGGCGACCGGGGCGGGCTGTTCAAGTGGGTGGCGATCCTGACCGGCTCGAAGAACGCCTTGAAGGGCGTGGGCTTTCTGCTCGGCGGCGTCCTGCTGGAGTATCTCGGCTTCGAGCCGGCGCTGTGGTCGATGGCCGGAGCGCTGGCCCTGGTGCTGGTCGCCGCCCTCGCGCTGGTGCGCGCCGACCTCGGGCGCGCCAAGGGCCGGATCACCGGACGGGACCTGTTCTCGAAGACGCGCGAGATCAACCTGCTGGCCGCGGCGCGGATCTTCCTGTTTGCGTCGCGCGACGTGTGGTTCGTGGTCGCCGTGCCGATCTTCCTCTACGACCAGCTCGGCTGGGGGTTCGACCAGGTCGGCGCCTTCATGGCGGCCTGGGTGATCGGCTACGGCATGGTGCAGGCGGCCGCCCCGCGGCTGCTCGGCCGCAACGCCGCCGAGCGCGGGGCCGGGGCGGCCAAGCTCTGGGGCGCGGTCCTGATGGTCATTCCGGCGGGCATCGCGGTCGGTTTGTCGCCGGAGGCCATGGGCTGGCTGGCAGAGGCGAGCGGGGCGCCCCTGCCCGCCGCGTTCCAGCCGGTCCTGCTGATCGGCGGCCTGCTGGTCTTCGGTCTGGTGTTCGCCCTCAACTCGTCGGTCCACTCCTACCTGATCGTCGCCTACTCGGACGCCGACAAGATCGCCCTGAACGTCGGGTTCTACTACATGGCCAACGCCGTCGGGCGGTTCGCGGGAACGCTGCTGTCGGGGCTGCTCTACCAGTTCGCCGGTCTGGCGGGAGCGCTCTGGGCGTCGGCGGGGCTGCTGGCGCTCACCGTGGCGATCACGCTGTTTCTGAGGTCGACGGTCAGCCTGGGCGACGCGGCCGCCGCCGGGCACGGCGCCGAAGCCGACTGACGCCGGTGCCGGCCGGCTGACGAATACGGCTCGCGTTTCGCGGCGCGCCGGACGATCATCGCGTCCCCGCCGCAGACGCGACCGTCGCAGAAGAGATCGCATGCCGGCCGAACTCGTCCCGCTGATCTGCGCGCTGGCCGCGGCGCTGACCTTCGCGATCGGCGACCAGTGCCAGTACCTCGGCGTGCGCTCGCTCGACTCGCGCAGCGGCACGATGATCTCGATCGTCACCTCGACCGCGTGCTTCTGGCTGCTGGCGCCGTTCCTGCTCGACCTCAGCTACCTCGGCGCCGCCGGCATCTGGGTGTTCGCCCTGATCGGGCTGTTCCGGCCGGCGCTCAGCGCCAATCTCTCGGTGGCGGGGGTCCGGCACCTCGGGCCGACGCTGTCCAGCACGCTCAGCTCCACCTCGCCGCTGTTCGGCACCGCCCTCGGCGTGCTGTGGCTCGGCGAGGTCCTCACTTGGCCGGTGGCCGTCGGGACCGCCGGCATCATCGCGTCGATCGTCGTGTTGTCGCGGCGCGGCGGCTCAGGTGCCGCCGAGTGGCCGCTGTGGGCGCTGTCGCTGCCGATCGGAGCCGCCGCTATCCGGGCGCTGGCGCACGTGCTGTCGAAGCTCGGGATGGTGACGGTGCCGGACGCCTATCTTGCCGGGCTGGTGTCGTTCACCGTGTCGTCCGTGGTCCTGCTGTCCACCCAGGCGGTGCGGCGCGAGCGGCCGCGGCTGCTGATCGGCGGCGGTCGCTCGGCGTTGTGGTTCGTCGCCAGCGGGGTGTCGATGGCCATTGCCATCTCGCTGCTCAACCAGGCCCTGCTGACCGGCGAGATCATCGTGGTGGTGCCGATCGTCTCGGCCGCCCCGGTGTTCACCCTGCTGCTCAGCATCGCCGTGTTCCGCCGCGAGCGGCTGACGGCGCGTCTGGTAGGCGCCGTCGCCGTCGTCGTGCCTTCGGTGATCCTGATCGCCCTCGGACGGTAGGTTACCGGCGGGACTCGACGTCGCGGGACTCGCCGAGCGCGGAGTGTTCGTGGTTTCGCCTTGCCTTGCGCGCCCGTGTGAACTGCCAAGGCACCCCACGCCAAGCCGCCGACGAGCGTAAACCCGGCGAGGACGTAGATCAGTCCGAAGTCTTCCATGATCGATCCTTCCCGCGATGCGGCTGTGAACCCCAGCCGCCGTCCGGATCGCCTGGAAGCTCGGCGCGACAGCCAGGGCACCCAAACTCGCTCGGCGCCCGGTAGTTCCCGAGCCATCGCGAGGGCGAGGCGCTACCCCAGCGCCGCCGCCAACTCCGCCAGCAGGTCGTCGGCGTCCTCGATGCCGACCGACAGGCGGACCAGGCCGTCGGAGATGCCGAGCGCTTCGCGGATCTCGCGCGGCACGCTGGCGTGGGTCATGATCGCGGGGTGCTCGATCAGGCTCTCGACGCCGCCGAGGGATTCCGCCAGCGCGAACAGCTCGCAGCGTTCCAGAAACCGGCGGGCGTCGTCGAGGCCGCCCTTCAGGACCGCCGTCACCATGCCGCCGAAGCCGCTCATCTGGCGCTTCGCCAGTTCGTGCTGCGGGTGGCTCTCCAGACCGGGATAGAACACCGTCTCGACCTTCGGGTGCGCCTCCAGGAAACGGGCGATCTTCATGGCGTTGGCGCAGTGCCGTTCCATCCGGATCGGCAGGGTCTTCAACGCCCGCAGCACCAGGAAGCTGTCGAACGGCCCCGGCACCGAGCCGACGGCGTTCTGCAGGAAGGCCAGCTTGTCACGCAGACCGTCACGGCCCTCGGCCACGACCGCGACGCCGCCGACCACGTCGGAATGCCCGTTCAGGTACTTGGTGGTGGAGTGCATGACGATGTCAAAGCCGTGGTCGAGCGGGCGCTGGATCCAGGGCGAGCAGAAGGTGTTGTCGCAGACGCTGATCAGGTTGCGCTTCCTGGCGACCTCCGCGATCGCGGCGAGGTCCACGAGCTTGAGCAGCGGGTTGGTCGGGCTCTCGACCCAGACCATCTTGGTGTTGTCCTGGATGGCGGCCTCCAGCGCCGCCGGATCCGACAGGTCGACGAAGCTGAACTGCAGGCCGGCCGAGCGCCGCCGGACGTTCTCGAACAGCCGGTAGGAGCCGCCGTAGAGGTCGTCCATGGCGATCACGTGGTCGCCGGAATCCAGCAGTTCCAGCAGCGTTCCGATGGCCGCGAGGCCGCTGGAGAACGCGAAGCCGGCGCTGCCGTTCTCCAGGTCGGCGATGCAGGCCTCCAGCGCGAACCGGGTCGGGTTCTGGCTGCGCGAGTACTCGAAGCCCTTGTGGACCCCCGGGCTCTCCTGGACGTAGGTCGAGGTCGCGTATATCGGCGTCATGATGGCGCCGGTGGTCGGGTCGGGCTTCTGGCCGGCGTGGATCGCCCGGGTCGCGAAGCCGGTCCGGTTGCGGGTGGTCGCCATGCGGATCTCCGAAATGTCAGCCGAGCGTGCGGCGCAGGTGGTTGATGAGGTCGACCTTGGTGACCATGCCGAGGAAGGTGCCGTCGGCGTCCTCGACGATCGCCACCTTGTCGGCCTTGAAGACCGGCAGCAGTGCCGACGTGCCGGCCGACGCCGGCAGCGTGTCGAGCCGGCTGGTCATGTGCCGGTCGACGGTATCCTTGAAGCAGTCGGCGCATCCGTGGACCGCCATCAGCAGGTCCTCCTCGTCCAGCAGGCCGACGATCCGGCTGCCGTCCATGACGGGAAGCTGCGATACGTCGTTCGCCCGCATGCGGTTGTAGGCGGTGTTGATGGTGTCGTTCGGGCCGACCGAGATCACCCGGCCCTGATCGGCGCGGCGGGAGATCAGATCGCGCAAATCGCCGGCGCGCGGCCGGTCGAGCAGCCCCTGGTCGGCCAGCCAGGCCTCGTCGAACGCCTTCGAAAGGTACTTGTTGCCGGTGTCGCAGACGAAGGTCACCACGCGCAGCGGCTCGGTCTGGCGGCGGCACCAGCGCAGGGCGGCGGCGAGCAGCGTGCCGGTGGACGTGCCGCCCAGGATCCCTTCGGTGCGCAGCAGG
>JAGYJX010000040.1 GCA_018401495.1 Rhodospirillaceae bacterium | reverse complement strand
CCGCGGCGTCAGGATAAACCACAGCTATCGGCAGAGACCGGAGCCGGGTTAGTTGCACCCTGCAACTTCTCGAGTTCCAGGCGATGGTCAATCAGGAACGAGTTCAGATCATCGAGGACAGCGGCCGAACCGTGGCCGCCCTCATGACAACGCCATGGCTCTTGCTGATCGTCGACGACGACGAGTCGGTTCACTCGGCGACGCGCTTCGCTCTGCAGGGGTTCACGTTCGAAGGGCGGGAACTGCGGATCCTCAGCGCCTATTCGGCCAGCCAGGCGCGGCAGGTGATCGCCAGCGAGGACGATATCGCGGTCGTGCTGCTCGACGTCGTCATGGAGAGCGTTCACGGCGGGCTCGACCTTGTGCGTTGGATCCGGGACGACCTGTCGAACAACCACGTGCGTATCGTCCTGCGTACCGGGCAACCGGGTTTCGCTCCCGAGATGCAGGTTGTCCGCGACTACGACATCAACGACTACAAGGAAAAGGGCGAGATGACGGCCGCCAAGCTGGCAACCTCCGTCTACGCCGCGCTTCGATCGTTCCGCGACATCGTCAGGCTCGAGGTCCAGGCAGAGCGGCTGCACCACGCGCTCGCGGCCGCCGAGGCGGCGAACCGCGCCAAGACCGACTTCATCACGCACATGAGCCATGAGTTCCGCACCCCGCTCAACGGCATACTCGGTCTCTCCGAGATGATCGCCGCGGAGATCCTCGGTCCCGTCGGCAACCCGAAGTACAAGGAGTATGCCTGGGACATCGTCTCCTCCGGCAAGCGTCTTCAGGTGCTCCTGGAAGGCGTCCTCGAGCTGACCGAAAGCGGCGACGACAAGCCGCTCGACTTCGACACCTTCGACCTGCGCTCGCTCATCGGCGAATTCCTGGCCAGCAAGGGCCGCGACGAGGGCGTGATGCTGGAGACAACCCTGCCCGGCGTGAGGACAGGGCACCGCAACGACTGGACTCTGCACGCCGACCGTCGCGCGGTGCGCACGATGCTGACCAACCTGGTGTCCAACGCGCTCAATCACAACCCGCCGAACTGCCGGGTTCGCATTACCGCTCGGCAGTTCCGGGACGGCCGTTTCACGCTGTCCGTCATCGACGACGGCATCGGCATCGATCCGGAGGTTCTCGGCCGGCTCGGCGATCCGTTCAACCTCGACGGCAATCCTTATGTGTCCGGCCAGGGTGGTCTCGGCCTCGGGTTGGTCGCGACCAAGAAACTGATCGAGCGGCACGGTGGCAGTATGAGCGTGGAAAGCGCGCCCGGGCGAGGCACCACGGTGAGACTGACCTTCCCCAATGGGGGCTCGCATTGCGGGCACCCGACGGCCGACCGACTGTTGGCCTGATCGCTTGTGAGCGCCGTCCATGCCGATAACTAGAAGAAACGACCGAGGACACCGGCGGTGGAGAGTTGCCGCCTCGCTTTGTCTTGCCGTCTTTATGGCGGCGGGGCTTGCCGCGTGCGGCGACCCGGCACCGATTCGCGTGGGTTTCATTGGCGGGCTGAGCGGACGTTCCGCGGACACCGGCGAGGCCTCGCGCAACGCGGTCCAGCTGGCCATCGACGAAGCGAACCGTGCGGGTGGCATCCGCGGGCGTCGTCTCGAACTGCTGGTGCGCGACGACACCGACGATCCGGCGGTGGCGGCCAAGGCCGTCCGCGACCTGCACGCCGAGGGCGTGGTGGCGATCATCGGCCCGAACAACAGTTCGATCGCCGAGGGTATGCTGCCGGCGCTGAACGAGCTGAAACTCGTGACGATCTCGCCGACGGTGTCGTCGCTGGCGTTCGCCGACCTCGACGACCATTTCTTTCGCATCAACTGGACGACGCGCGACAACGCGCGGATCTACGCCGATCACTATATCGGCCGGGGAGTTCGGCGCATGGCCGCGGCGACCGACGCGAACAACGCGGTGTTTTCCGAGAGCTGGCTGCAGGAGTTCCGGGCGGCCTACGAGCCGGCCGGCGGCGAGGTGGTCGCGCACGAGCGCTTCGACGCCAACGGGGCGCGCGGCTTTTCACAGACCGTGCAGACGCTTCTCGACAGCGGCGCCGACGCGATCCTGCTGGTCGCCAACAGCGTCGACGCGGCGCAATTCGCCCATCAGGTCCGCAAGCTGGACACCGACATCCTTCTGGTGGCCGCCGAATGGGCGGCGTCGGAGCGCCTCCTGATACTGGGCGGCCGCGCAATCGAAGGCCTGGAACTGGTGCAGTCGTACGACCGCAGCGACGAGTCGCCGGCATACCTGCGATTCCGAGATGCCTACATCACCGGGTTCCGGCAGGAGCCGGGCTTCTCCAGTGTCGCCGCCCACGACGCCGCCACGGTGCTGTTCCGGGCACTGGCTCTCGGGCTGGACAGCGGCTCCCTGAAGAACAACCTGCTCGGCCTGGATGCCACCCCCGGCCTGCAGCAGGCCGTGCGCTTCAACCGCTACGGCGACGCTCAGCGCCAGGCGTTCTTCGTGGTGGTTCGATCGGGTCGCTTCGAGGCTCTATGAGGCGGCTTTCCGACGTCAAGCTCCGAACGTCGGTGATCCTGCTGCTCGTGAGCACGATCATGGTCACGCTGGCGATCGTCGGCTCGAGCATACTGGCGGTGATGATCGGACGCATCCACGAGGAAAGCCGTGCGCGGGTCACCGCCGGCGCGGCGGACATCGCCTCCCGAGTCGAGTTCTTCCTCGGCAACATCCAGGCTCGCGTCGAGTTGGCTGCAACGGCGTACCGCCTGGCTCCGGAGCAGGCACTCCGGACCGTCCTGGACGGCGCCCGCCAACCCCCGCTGACCGCGATCTATGTCATCGGCTCCGATGGCAGGCTGGTCGCCGCCAGTATCGCTGGTGCCAGCGAAGCGCGCACCGGCGAACTCGCCGGCATCGACCTCACAGACTACCCGTACTTTCGCAGAACCATCGAACGCGGCGAAGCGATCTGGAGTGACCAGCACCTCTCGGCGGTCACCGGAACCGTCACCCTGGGACTAGCCGAGCCGGTCGGCGACGGCAGCGTCATCATCGCCGAATTGCCGCTGGCCACGCTGCTCGACATCAGCCGGACCGCCAGGGACAGCGGGCGACTCGACTACTGGGTGGTCGACAGCAACGGCGAGATCGTCGCCGACACGGGCGCGCTGAGCAGCGGGCGCCTGAACCTCTACACCCACCCGCTGCTGGCGGCCGTCCGCACCGGGACGCCGCCGCCCGACCGGGCCACCTTTGGCGACACCGACTATCATGTGGCGGCTTCATACTCGCGCGCGCTCGGCTGGCTGTTCATCGGCCGTATCCCGGCGGGCCTGAAGAACCCCGACGTGCGCGAGATCGTGACGATCGTGCTGGCCGGCTTCGTCGGGTCGGTCCTGGTCGGCCTGCTGCTGGCGCCATTCTGGGCACGCGGGATCGTGCAGCCGCTGCAGGCGGTGGCGATGCGCGCCAACCAGATCGCGCGAGGCGAGCGGCCGACGGTATGGCCGAAGGGGAACATCGCCGAATTGAACCGCCTGTCGACGGACCTGGAAACCATGGCGGACGCCATAGCCGGGCGCGAGGAGGACCTTCGGCGCCTGAACGACGAGCTCGAGGATCGGGTAGCGCTTCGGACCGACGAGTTGAAACGCAGCAACCATGAGCTCTCGGCCGCCCTGGAAATCGTGAAGAAGGCCAAGGACGAGTTGATCCAGTCCGAGAAGCTGGCGGCGCTGGGCCGACTGGTGTCGGGGGTCGCGCACGAACTGAACACTCCCCTCGGCAACGGCCGGCTGGCGATCACCGGGCTGGGCGACCGGCTGGCCCGCTTCGAGGCCAGCCTCGTCGACGGTCTGCTTCGCACCGAGCTTGACGGGTTCGTCGAGTCGGTGCGCACCAGCATACGGATCGCCGAGAGCAATTTGGGTCGGGCGAGCCAACTGATCGGCAGCTTCAAGCAGGTGGCCGCGGATCGCGCCGGGTCCCGGCGTCGCCGGTTCCAAGTGCGCGAGGTCATCGAGGAAGTGCTGCTGACCCTCAGCCCGAGCCTCAGAGGACGGCCGATCGACGTCCAGGTCGACGTGCCGGACGATCTTCAGATGGACAGCTATCCCGGCGAACTCGGACAAGCTTTGACCAATCTGGTCGAGAACGCCGTGCTGCACGCCTTCACCGACCGCGACCACGGCACTTTGGTCATCACCACCGAGGCCGTCCCGCCGGGTTTCGTGCGCGTTCGTCTGCGCGACGACGGTGTCGGCATGACCCCGGCGGTGGCGCGCCGGGCCTTCGATCCGTTCTTCACGACCACTCTCGGCAAGGGCGGCACCGGGCTCGGTCTTTACATCGCTCACAACGCGATCGCCAACGTGCTCGGCGGAAGCATCGCCCTGCAGACCGCCAGCGGCCAAGGGGCGGCCTTCGATCTGCTGGTCCCACTGGAAGCCCCGAGCCAGCCCGCGGCCCAGGCTTAGCGCCGCACCGCGCGCCACACAGGCCTGGCGGCCGGCGCGCGATTGCCCGCTCCCGGCCCTCGCGCTAGAACGCCGGGACAGCAGCCGGCGCGTCAGGTGGCGCCGCTTCGCCAGGGGAGTCCGTCATGAGCGTCTACGCCGCACCGTTGCGCGACATGCGCTTCGTCATCGAGGACGTCGTTGGGCTCGGTCGGGTATCGGCGCTGCCCGGCCTCGAAGCCACCGACGGGGCCCTGGTCGAGCAGATCCTGACCGAGGCCGGCAAGTTGGCCGGCGGCGTGCTGGCGCCGCTCAACAAGGTCGGCGACCGGCAGGGCTCGCGCCTGGAGAACGGCGTGGTGCGTACCCCCGAGGGGTTCGCCGACGCCTACCGGCAGTTCGTCGACGGCGGCTGGAACGGCGCGCCGTTCGAGGAGGAGTGGGGCGGCATGGGCCTGCCCTGGCTGGTGGCGACCGCGCTGCAGGAGATGTGGCAGGGTTCCAACCTGGCTTTCGGACTCTGCCCGCTGCTCACCCAGGCGGCCATCGACGCCCTGCGCGAGGTCGGCACCGACGAGCAGAAGCGCACCTATCTGCCGAAGCTGGTGACCGGTGAGTGGACCGGCACCATGAACCTGACCGAGCCGCAGGCCGGCACCGACCTCGGCGCCATCCGCACCCGGGCCGAGAAGACCGCCGACGGCGGCTACCGGCTGCGCGGCCAGAAGATCTACATCACCTACGGCGACCACGATTTCACCGACAACATCATCCATCTGGTGCTGGCGCGCTCGCCGGACGGCGTTCCCGGCACCAAGGGGCTGTCGCTGTACATCGTGCCGAAATTCCTGGTGAACCCGGACGGCAGCCTCGGCGCCCGCAACGACGCCAAGCCGCTGTCGCTGGAACACAAGCTCGGGATCCACGCCAGCCCGACCTGCATCATGGCCTACGGCGAGGACGAGGGCGCCGTCGCCTACCTGGTCGGCGAGGAGAATCGCGGCATCGAGTACATGTTCATCATGATGAACAACGCCCGCCTGGCGGTCGGCCTGCAAGGGCTGGCGGTCGCCGAACGGGCCTACCAGCAGGCGCTCGACTACGCCCGGTCCAGGGTGCAGAGCCGGGCCGTGCAGGGCTCCTCCGGGCCGGTGACGATCATCCATCATCCCGACGTGCGCCGGATGCTGCTGACCATGAAGGCGCAGATCGAGGCGATGCGGGGCCTGATCTACGACGTCGCGGCGGCGATCGACGTCGCCAACCGCCACCCCGAGACGGTCGAGCGCGCCCGCGCCCAGGGCCGGGTCGACCTGCTGATCCCGGTGGTCAAGGCCTGGTGCACCGACACCGCCGTCGAGATCTGCTCGACCAACATCCAGATCCACGGCGGCATGGGCTTCATCGAGGAGACCGGGGCCGCCCAGCACTACCGCGACGCGCGGATCACCCCGATCTACGAGGGCGCCAACGGCGTCCAGGCCCTCGACCTGGTGGGCCGCAAGGTGGCCCGCGACGGCGGCGAGGCGATGCGCGCCCTGATCGCCGACCTCGACGGCACCCTGGCGGCGCTGGCCGAAGCCGACATGGCGCCGCTGCGCGATCGGCTGAAGGCCGGCCGCGACGCCCTCGCCCAGGCCACCGACTGGGTGGTCGACACAATGCCGAAGGACGCCGCCGCCGCCGCCTCGGCGTCGGCGATCGTCCTGAAGCTGCTCGGATTGGTGGCGGGCGGCTGGCTGTCGGCGCGATCGGCGCTGGCGGCCCGCGCCGCGCTGGCCGCCGGCGGCGGCGCCGACACCCGGTACCTGGAGGCCAAGCTGGTCACCGCCCGGCACTACGGCGACCATCTTCTCGCCCAGGCCCCTGCCCTGCTGGCGACGGTCGAGGCCGGCGGCAGCGCCGTGATGGCGCTCGACGAGGATCAGTTCTAGCTTCGGCCCGGCGCCACCGGCGGTGGAAAATTTGGCTGCACGCCAACCGAAACTTCGAGCGGGGCGACCCGCAGGTCCACCCCACCCCGTCGTCATTCCGGACGGACGCGCCACCCTGGCGCGGCCGATCCGGAACCTATGGGGCAACGGGCAAAGGCTGCTGCAAGCGCGGTGCGTCGGGTGGGTTCCGGCTCCGTCCCGCCTGCGGCGGCCCGGCCCGGAATGACGACAAGAGAGGGGGCATTGCCGACGGGGCGGTTGTGAGCGCGCAATCCGCTTCCTGAGTTTTCTCCTCCCGGCCCAGCCGCTATCCTTTCCAGGAACGGCGGCGAACGACGCAGCGGGGGGAAGACGATGACCGGCAATGGCGGGACGGTACCCGGGGTCAGGCGGCGCGATTTCCTTGCCGGCGCCGCGGCGCTGGCGACGGCGTTTCCGCTGCTGCCGAAGGCGGCGGTGGCGGCCGGCGGGCGCGCACTGGCACCGACGGACGCCCGGATAGCCCGGCTCGGCATCTACCCGGCGATCGGGATCTGCCGGGTCGGCGGCAGCGACCGCTGGTTCCTCGCGCCTGAGGTCCCTGGCCTGCCGCCACGCCCGGAGGGCGGTTTCAAGGACGGCGAGCAGGCGATCAAGAAGCAGGTGCAGCGCTTCCGGGTCTACGCCTTCGACGACCAGGGCCGGGTCATCCGCGAGGTCGTCGCCGGCGAGGCGCGCATCGAATGGCGGGTCCACGTCGCCAACACCAAGGCGGCCTGGTACGGCTTCAACAACCCACTCGACAACGGCGATCTCGCCCCCGGCCTGCCCGGACGCCGACGCAACCAGTACTTCGTCACCACCGCCGAGCGCGAGACGATGCTGGTGATCGACGGCGGCGAGACCGCCATCACCGGCGCCGGCACCAACCCCGACGGCGGCGACCGCCGCTACGCCATGGGTGGACGGTTCTGGGACCAGTTCGACGTCGGCCTCGGCCATCTTCGCACCGATGACCAAGGGCGCCTGCTGGTGTTCCCTCCTGACGGCCGGTCGGCCAGCCCGACCGCCGCGCCGATCACCAGCTTCGCCGACAACGACGGCTGGCACGACGATTGGTGCGACGGCCCGGTCGAGGCCCGGGTGACGTTCGCGGACGGCACGGCGATGGACGCCGACCACGCCTGGGTCGCCTCGGTCGGCCCGAATTTCGCGCCCGAGATCCCGCCGATCTCGACTCTGCACGACGTGATCGCCAGCCTGAACGTCGAACAGGGCTGGGCGCCGAGCCCGGCCGGGCCGATCTCGTTCCGCCGCGACGTCTACCCGACCTTCCGCCGCCTCGCGCTGATGGAATGGGTGGCAGCCGCCGCCAATCTGCGCCAGGGCTGGCTGGCGGTCGGCGACTTCGCCGATCCCGCCTATCTGGCGCGCCTCCGCGACCCCTCCGTCGGCAACAGCGAGTTCCGCCGGTCGGTGTTCCAGAAGTTCCGCAACCCCCACAACGACGCCCCTGACGCCTACATCACCGAGCGCCTGAAGCTGCCGCTCATGACCGGCGACGGGATCAACTACGACGGCAGCCCGCTGCAGTGGTTCCGCTTCCCGGACCTCCAGTACGAACACCTGCGGCTGTGGGCCGACGGCTCCTTCGTCGACGATTTCGACGACGCTGCGGCCGACGCGGTAGCCGACCTCGAGGACATCGACCTGGCGCAACAGCCGGACGCGCTCACCGAGGCGGCGCTGGAGCCGTGCTCGGGGGGCGCCTTCCACCCCGGCGTCGAGCTGACCTACTACCTGCGCCTCAAGGAGATGTACGCCCGCCATCGCGACCCGGCGGCCGAGCCGTTCCGCCTCGCGCTCGGCAAGCGCGCGTCGCTGGTCCAGGACATCGGCTTCCTGCTGACCCCGGAGACCGCCTTCAACGGCAACCCGGCCCTGGGCACGCCGCCGCCGATCGGCCCGCAGGGCCCGGGCGACCTGACCCGCTGGATGGGACTGCCCTGGCAGTGCGACGCCTTCAGCTGCCAGCAGGTGGTCATGCAGGCGGATTTCCCGACCGCCGTCTGGTGGCCGGCCTTGCTGCCGATCGACGTGCTGCCGGAGGAGTACTACCGGAACATGATGCGCGACGACCTTCCGGCCGATCAGCGCCTGAAGTTCTTCGAGAGCCGGGTGGCCTGGTCGCGCGGGGTCGCCGGCATCGGCTACCACGCCAACGCCAGCTACTGGGACGGCATCACCAACATGATCGCGCTGTGGGAGCGCATGGGCTTCGTGGTGAAGC
This sequence comes from Rhodospirillaceae bacterium, assembly GCA_018401495.1. Taxonomy (GTDB): domain Bacteria; phylum Pseudomonadota; class Alphaproteobacteria; order Thalassobaculales; family Thalassobaculaceae; genus Thalassobaculum_A. Next base: position 7,863 of record JAGYJX010000040.1, on the reverse strand, counting down.
GGCCGGGGCCGAGCGGCGACCCGAGGCTGGCCGCGATCCCGGGCGAGGTGTACGTGGAGGTCGGGCGCGGCAACATGGAAGGCCGGTTCCGCTGGACGCCGTCGATGGGCGACCTGCCGAATTGACCGGGCGCCGGCACGACGCCGCCGTCGCGGTGATCGGCGGCGGCATCGCCGGCGCCGCCGCCTGCATAGCGCTGCATCGGGCCGGACTGGAAACGGCCTGGATCACCCCGAATGCCGAGCCGGGCGCGGATTTGGTCGGCGAGTCCCTGGCGCCCGCCGCTGGGCCGATCCTGGACCGGCTCGGTCTCGCCGCCATCGTCGACGGTGCCGCGCACCGCCGGTCGAACGTCAGCTTCGCGGCCTGGGGCAGCGACCTTCTGGTCGAGCGCAACGCCGTTGTCCATCTGGAAGGTCCTGGCCGGGTGCTCGACCGGACGCGGTTCGAGGCCGACCTGCGCGCGGTCGCCGACGGGACCGCCGATCGGCGCCGCAGCGCCCTGGTCGACGCCGCGGCCGAGGCCGGCGGCTGGCGGCTGGGGCTGGCCGATGGCTCAGCCCTCGCGGCCGGCTTCCTGGTCGACGCCAGCGGCCGGGCGGGCGCCGTGGCGCGCCGGCGCGCGGCGATGCGGCGCGACGACCGGCTGGTGGCGGCATGCGCCTTCCTGCCGCATCGCGACGACGGCGTCGAACCGACCCCGCCACCCTGATCGAGGCCGTGCCGGAGGGCTGGTGGTACGCCTCGCTGCTGCCGGACGGCCGGCTGTCCGTCGCCTTCTTCAGCGACCCGGACCTGCTGCCGCGCGGGCTGTCGCGGGACCGCGACCGATGGTCCGCGATGATCGGCGGGACCCGTCACGTCGCCCACTGGATCGCCGACGCCGGGTTCGGCGTCGAGACGCCGCCGCGCCTGCACAGCGCCGCCACCCGCTGGGCCGATCCGGCGGCGGGGAAGTGGACGGCGCCGGGTGGGCCGCCATCGGCGACGCCGCCGCCGCGTTCGACCCGCTGTCCTCGCACGGTATGACGACGGCGCTGTGGTCGGCGGCGCGGACAGCCGAAGTGGCGGCGGCCTGGCTTGCCGGTGACGGCGGCCCGCTCGCCGGCTACGCCCGCGCCGTCGCCGACGGCGTCGATCGCTTTCGCGGCCAGCGCGCCGCCTTGTACGCCCGAGAGCGGCGCTTCGCCGACGCGCCGTTCTGGCGCCGGAGAGTCCCGAGCTCGGCGTTCAAAGGATCCCGTCGAGCGGGTTGAGACGGAACCTGGGCACCGGCGCCAGCTCGATCGAGCCCATCCCGCCCGACCGCCCGCGGTCGCTCTGGTGCGGGAACATCGCCTTCATGCCCTGCCGCATCATCTCCCGCAGGTTCGGGTCCGCCGGTCCGTCCAGCTTCGGCCCCGACACCTTGGCGCCGGCAATCGGCTCGCCTTTGTCGCAGAACGCCAGGAACAGGTTGGTGCGGTCGACGTAGCGGGCTGCCACCACCGATTCGTAGGCCGACCGGCAGACTTCCTTGGTGCTGGCGCCCTGGTCGGCGTCGAAGCGGGCGACGATCCGGTAGTCGCCGTGCCGGGCCGCCCCGGGATTGCCGGTGTAGGTGACGTCGGACCCGGTGACCGCGCCCTCGGCGTGCTCGGCGAGGCGGCCGGCGACATCGCGCGCCGGCAGCTGGAACGGCGCGTTGACGGACACCACCAGCACCGGCGACTGATAGCCGGCGAAGTTCAGGAAACGCAGCCGCGGCGCCGGGTCGACATCGGTGATCGTATCCTGGGCGGTGACACAACCGCCGAGCAGCAGAAGGGCGAGGCAGGCCAGGCGGCGCATTCGGTTTCTCCGTTTCGGCTTCGGCCACAAATGATGCTTTCGAAGTATGACCGCAAGGCGGCCGGATGCCGCGCCGGCGTTTGCCGTTCGGCCTCGATCGGCTATCGTCGCGGCCCGGTGATCGACCCATCAGGAGCGCCTGGCATGGCGAAGCCGACCGACGTCCTCGCCTTCTGGTTCGACGAGTGCACGCCCGAGCAGTGGTTCAGGAAGGACGACGCCTTCGACGCGCTGCTGCGCGACCGTTTCGGCGCGCTGCACGCCGAGGCCGCCGGCGGCGGGCTGGCGGATTGGGAGGAGACCGCCGACGGCCGCCTGGCGCTGCTGCTTGTGCTCGACCAGATGTCGCGGAACCTCCACCGCGGCGACCCGCGCGCGTTCGCCCAGGACGCCCGCGCCCGCGCCGTGGCGCGGCGGGCGATCGCCGCCGGCGACCACGTGTTCGCGCCGCGCGATCGCGCCATGTTCCTGTACCTGCCGTTCGAGCACAGCGAGGAAGCCGCCGACCAGCTGCTGAGCGTGGCGCTGTTCCGCGCGCTCGGCGACGCCGATCTGCTCGACTACGCCGACCGGCACTGGGTCATCGTCGAGCGCTTCGGACGCTTTCCGCACCGCAACGCCACCCTCGGCCGGGCCAGCACCGCCGACGAGCTGGCCTTTCTCGATCAACCGAACTCGTCGTTCTGATCCCGGAGGATCCGCACCGTGACCGATAAGCCTGTCGTCGTCATCCTGTCGCCCTGGTACGCGGCCGCCATGGCCGAGCTCGACCAGCACTTCACCGTCCACAAGCTCTGGGAGGCGACGGACAAGGCCGCCCTGCTGGCGTCGGTCCGCGACACCTGCGTCGGCATCGCCGGCAGCAAGGTCTGCGACGCCGCCACCATGGACGCGCTGCCGAACGCCAAGGTCATCGCCCACCACGGCGTCGGCTACGACGGCGTCGACGTGGCCGCCGCCACCCAGCGCGGCATCAAGGTGTCGAACACCCCCGACGTGCTGAGCGACGAGGTCGCCGATTTCGCGATCGCCCTGACGCTGGCCACCCTGCGGCGGATCCCGCAGGCCGACCGCTACGTCCGCGAGGGCCGGTGGGAGCGCGAGGGCGACATGGCGTTCACCCATCGGATGTGGGGCCGCAAGGTCGGCATCCTCGGGCTCGGGCGCATCGGCATCGAGATCGCCCGGCGCTTCGAGGCCTTCAAGATGGACATCGCCTACCACACCCGCGGCCGCAAGGACGTGCCGTACACCCACTACGCCTCGCTGCTCGACATGGCGCGCGCCGTCGACATCCTGGTGGCGATCGTGCCGGGCGGCGCCGGCACCAGGCATCTGGTCAACCGCGAGGTGCTGGACGCGCTCGGGCCGCAGGGCGTGTTCATCAACGTGGCGCGCGGCAGCGTCGCCGACGAGGAGGCGCTGATCGCGGCGCTCAAGGACGGCAGGCTCGGCGCCGCCGGCCTCGACGTGTTCGCCGACGAGCCGCGGGTGCCCCAGGCCCTCAAGGACATGACCGAGAACGTGGTCCTGCAGCCGCACCAGGCGAGCGCCACCCACGACACCCGCCTCGCCATGGGGCGTCTGGTGATGGAGAACCTGCTGGCCGGCATCGCCGGCAAGCCGCTGGTCACGCCGGTGAACTGACGGTCGAACTCCGGGACGCCGCCGACCACGATCAGCCGGCCGGGCGCTCCTTGCCCGGGCCGGTGTAGTCCTGCACGCCCGAGGCGACGGCGCAGCAGGCCAGGCGGATGTATTTTGGGATCGTCACGCTTTCGCCGTCGCGCTCGCCCTTTTCGTAGTACTGGACGACCCGACGCTTCAGCCCGAGCACCTCGGCTGCCTCCTTCTGGGACAGCTTCAGCGCCTTGCGCCAGCGCTTGAAGTCGCCGGGCTTCATCTCGGATTCGATCGCGGTCGACTTTTTCACGCGCAACTCCGTTCCAGCGCCCTCGATATAGGGCGCCTGCGCGGTATCGGCCAAGTCAAAAAAGCGCACACGGTGCGGTTCCCGCTTGCAAAAGGCGCACCGCGTGCGCACATGAGAAGGACGCTGGGTCACCTGTCCAGCGACGGGAGGACACCATGGCGAGGCATCTCTATCTGTACGAAGGCAACGGCTACGAAGGCGAGGTCGAGCTGTTCCGCCGAGCCCGGGTCGGCGCCGCCGCCGCCGAGTCCGCCGATCTGCCGGGGCTGCGGCCGAGCTTCCTGTACCGCGTCCACGACCGCCTGGCGCCGACGGTCGGCGCGGCACTCATCACCGACGACGAGATCGCCGTCCGGCGCTACGTCGCCGGCCACCCAGGAGCCGAGGTGGCCATCGTGCCGATGATCCGGGCCGGCAGCCCGGTCACGGCTGGTGCGAGGCGAGCAGGATCCTGATCGGCTCCGGGATCGGCACCGCCTTGCGGCCGACCGGATCGAAGCACACCCCGATGGTCGTCGAGGTCACCCGGCACTCGCCCTCGACGAACACCCCCTGACGGATCGTGCAGGAGGTCGTGCCGAGCTTGGCCACCCTGGTGCCGGTGAGGACGGTGCCCGGAAACCGGATCTCGCGCGCGAAGTCGATTTCCAGCCGCCGGACCACCCACCAGACGCTGCCGTCGCCGCCGCCGTCGCCGCCCGACGCCCGGAACAGGTGGACCCGGCCGTTCTCCAGGAACACCCCGATCGCGTTGTTGTTGACGTGCGACAGCGGGTCCAGGTCGGCGTAGCGGAGCCGCTCCTCGGTCCAGAACGAGAAGCTGGCGGGATCGGCCGGGTCGAAGTCGGAAGCGGGCCTGGCGGAGGGCGTGGCGGTCATGCGGGCGGATCCTGGTCGAGGGAACGGGCCATCGAGCGAACGCGCCTAGGTGCCGCCGTTGGCACCGCCGGTCAATAGTCGAGCTTCCAGTTCACGCCGACCCGGCTCTGCGAATCGGCGCCGACATCGGTCTCGACGGTGATGCTGTCGGTGATCTCGACCTCGACCACCGCCTTGCTGCCGGAGCCTCCAAGTCCCTGCTGAAGCTTCAGGAACACCCCGGCGCCACATACTTCCCGACCGACAGCGAGGCGCCGCGCGATCCGGCGCCGTCGCCGGCATCGATGTCCACGGTGTCGACGCCCAGCGTGTTGCGGATGGTATCGGTGATGCCCCCCGAGCCGAGCCGGCCCGACAGAACCGCCGCCGACTGCGCCAGCTTCAGCGCTTGGATCGGGCTCAGCTGCGCGCGCGACGAACCGAACAGGATCTGGGAGAGGATGTCCTCCTCGGGCAGCGCCGGCTCGCTGGTCAGGGTGATCGAGGGGTCCTGCGCCCGACCGGCGATCAACACCTTCGCCGTGATGTCACCCGCCTCGGTGGCCAGGATCATGTCCAGCGTCGGATCGTCGGGCGGCGCGCCGTCGAACACCACGCGGCCGCGCTCGAACTGGAAGGTGCGGCCGACCGCGGCGAGCTGCCCGCGCCGCACTTCCAGGCCGCCGGTGACCTCGGGATCGTTGGCCGGGCCGGCGACCGTCAGCGCGCCACCCCACTCGCTGTCGAGGCCGCGGCCGCGCACGAAGACCTGGCCGGGCACGTCGACGCGCAGGTCGAGCGTCACCGGCGCCGCGCCGCCGCCCTGCTCCTCGGCCGGGACCTCGGGGGCGCTGATGACGACCCCGTCGCGAACCTCCGTCACCTCGAGGCTGACCACCGACGCCGGCAACTGGTCGGGAATGCGAATCTCCGACGGCAGCACGGTGATGGTGCCAGCCAGCCGGTAGTCGGGGATCCGGCCGGAGAAGCTCAGGTCGGCGTCCAGCGTCACCTCGGCGTCATCGGTGTCGACGGCCACGAGCCGGCGCGCGGTCAGCGTCACATCGGCCGGCATGCCGTCGGCCGCGTCGAGCGAGATGCCGCCCGACCCCTCCAGGGTGCCGCCGGACACCGCGGCGGCGGTCAGCGTGTCGATCACCAGACGGTCGCCCTGGCCCCGCCCTTCGAGCCGCACATCCCGGAGGTACAACCCGATCGACGGCTGGTCGACCGCGCCATCGCGCACGCTGACCGTGCCGTCGACCGACGGATCCGCCGGTGTACCCACCACCGCGACGTGCAGCGAGGCCTGGCCCGCCAGTCGGCCGCCGTCGAGCGGCAGGTAGGCCGACACACGCTCGAGCGCCGCCTCCAGGTCGAGCCGGGCGTTCAGCGGTGCCGCCGGGTCAAGCTGCGGCAACGTGCCGTCCACACCGGGCGACAGACCGGCCGACGCCCTGAGGCCGGCCTGGACACCCTCGCCGACCTTTGCGTCCAGCGAGGCCGTCAGCGTACCGCCCTCGATCCGCGCTTCCGCCGAGGCCGACAACGGCGGCAAATCGGCGCGCGCGGGATCGCTCGACCGGATGGCGGCGGCGGTCACCGTGAGGCGGGCCGTCGGGTTGCCGATCGGGCCGCGCACCGTGGCATCCGCGTCGAGCCCACCGGTCAGCTTCAACGTCGGGTCAGCCAGCCGCGCCAGCTCGGCCGGGATGCCGCGTGCCTGCAGCGACAGGTCGAGATCGGCCGTGTCGATGCCGCCGCCGCCGGTGATCCGCCCGCCGTCGACGCGCAGCGCCAGATCCTCGATCCTCGGACGGGTGCCGAGCGTGATCCGGGTCGGCCGGTCGAGGGCAATCCTGGCATCGGCGAGTTCGGCGTCGAGCGACGCCAGCGTGATCCGCAGCGGCTGGGCATCGAGCGCGACCGACGCCTCGGCCGTGACCCGGTAGGGGATCCCCGCCTCGCCTTCCAGCGTGGCGGCCACCCGCGCGGCCGAGCCGTCGGAATGAGCGGTCAGCAGAGCGCTCGCCAGCACGGTCTCCTCGCCCTGGCGCACACCGCCGATTTCGGCGCGCAGCGTTCCGGCCGGGCGCGCCATCAGATTGCGGCCGGTCCCCGTGACGTCGACGGTCGCGATCACGGTGGCACCGCCATCGATCGCCACGTCCCGGCTGGTGAGCGTCAGGCGCGCTGTCTGGCCGTCCCGAGGTTGCAGCGTCACCTCGGCGTCAAGCGTTCCGCCGGACAGCGGCACCCCGGCCAGCGCACCGACGCGACCGAGATCGGCGGCCTTGATCGTCACCCGGCCATCGACCGACGGCCCGGACATGGCGACCGTCAAGGCGCCCCGACCCGAGATGCCGGCGCCGTCCAGTGTGAGGCCGTCGACCGTCAGGACATCGCCGTCGAGATCGTAGCCGGCGCCGAGGGTGACGGCCTCGCCGCCGGTCGCGGCGCGCAAATCGATCCGGCCCGCCGGGCGCGCCGGCAGGCCGGTCGCCGTCGCCGATCCGGACAGCTGGGAAAACCGGACACCCGCCACCGCCAGGGGCGCCACTCGCCAGGAAGCCGATGCGGTCGGGGCGTCGAGCGAGCCGCCGAGCGCGATCGCCGCGGTACCGGCGCCGGACAGGTCGGTTCCGACCGCGCGGCCCACCGGCGCCAGATCCGGCGCCGCCACATCGACCCGGCCCGAGAGGTCACCACCGTTCAGGTCGACGACGGCGTCGCCGTCGGCGCGCAGGGTGGCCGCCTGCAGCGTCAGTCCGTGGACCGACAACACGTTGCCGGCGTCCAGCGTCACCCCGGCGCCGAAGGTCGGCGCGCCGCCGGCCAGTTGGTCGAGCGTCGCATCGCCTAGGGAGAGTCCCTCGGCCGCCAGGTCGACGACGGCGGAAAGGTCGAACGGATCCAGCAGCAGCGTCGCGTCGGCCCCCAGCGTCGCCGATCCGGCGAGCGGACGGCCGGCCAGATCGGACAATCGTGCCAGATCGGCCACCGCGACCGTCGCCGTGCCGTCGACCCGACGCCCCTCCGCCAACCGCGCCGTGGCGTCCAGACTTCCGGAATCCGCGGTCACGACCAGGCTGTCGAGCGTGGCGGTGCTGCCGTCGCCCGCCGCGCTGCCATCGGAGCGCAGGGCGAGCCGGGGGCCGAGCGCCGCGGCAAGGTCGACGCCCGGCAGCACCGGGGTGTCGACGCCGCCCTCGACGGTCCAGGTCAGAGTCTCCGGGAGCGTA
>JAGYJX010000039.1 GCA_018401495.1 Rhodospirillaceae bacterium | reverse complement strand
AGCGAGGAACGCCATGAAGAAAACCGAGAATCTCCCGCGCCGGGGCATCGACAGGCGCACCGTCCTGAAGGGCGCCGTCGGGGTCGCGGCGCTCGGCACCGCCGTCACCGGATTCCCGGCCTACCTGAAGGCCGCCGGCAAGCCGATCAAGATCGGCGTGCCGACGATCATGTCGGGCCGCGTGGCGATCCTGGGCGAGTCGGCGGTGGCGGGTGCCATGTGCACGGTGCGCCGGGTGAACGCGGCCGGCGGCATCGAGGGCCGCATGCTCGAGCTGGTGGTCCGCGACTCGCGCGGCAAGCCGGACGAGGCGGCCCGCATGACCCGCGACCTGGTGAACAACGAGGGCTGCGAGATCATCCTCGACGGCGAGGCCTCCAGCGGCTCGTTCGCGGTCAACGAGGTGGTGCGCGACATCAAGCGGGTCTGCGTCCACACCAACTCCGAGGCGTCGTCGCTGACCGCCGACCCCAAGAACCGCATTCCGTGGGCGTTCCGCAGCGCCCGCCAGGGCATCCACGACGCGGTCGGCGGCGGCATCTACGCCGCGGCTGTGGCCAAGCAGAAGGGCCTGAAGAAGTGGGCCACGATCTCGCCGGACTACGCCTACGGCCGCGAGAACACCGCCGAGTTCATGGAATACCTCAAGATCTTCGCCCCCGACGTCGAGGTGGTCCTGCAGACCTGGCCGAAGCTGTTCCAGCCGGACTACACCGAGAACGTCACCGCGGTGCTCAACGCGGCGCCGCAGGCGGTGTACTCCTGCCTGTGGGGCGGCGACCTCGTGGCGTTCTCCGACCAGGCGAGCCTGTACGGGCTGTTCGACCAGTTCGAGGCGTTCGCGGTCAACCTCGGCGACTACCCGGTGATCAAGGCGGTGAAGAGCGTGCCGAAGGGCGTGCATTCCGGCAGCCGCTACCACCAGAACATCCCCGACACCGCCGAGAACGAGGCCTGGTACGAGGACTTCATGGCCAACTCCAACGTCCTGCCGACGAACTGGAGCTGGGAGACCGCGACCGGCATGGACTTCATCGTGGCCGGCCTCAAGGAGACCGGCGGCGACACTGATGTCGAGAAGCTGTCGGCGGCGATGCGCGGCAAGACCATCGACTCGCCGTTCGGCGTCGGCGGCAAGCTGACCATGCGCGACGGCGACAACACGCTGATCAACTACATGGTCGGCTACAGCAAGACGATCCCGGAAGAGCCGTACATCGTCGACTACAAGCAGACGGCCTGGGCCGACATCCTCAAGTACGAGGAAGAGTGGAAGAAGCGTAACAACTTCGCCTGAGCCGGATCGACCGAGGCAGCGCGGGGCGGGGGCCATCGGCTCCCGCCCCGCCGCGTGCGCCGCCGATTGCGAGGCCGACCCGTAGCCCTCGCCACCCTGACCTGCGGAAGCGACCCCAATGCTCGAAATCGACGCGCTCGCGGCCTGCCTGTCGTCGCCAGCCTGCCTGGTCAACCAGACCACCACCGGCCTGATCATCGGCATGCTGCTGTTCCTGGTGGCGTCCGGCGTCACGCTGATCTTCGGCGTCCTGCACGTCATCAATTTCGCCCACGGCAGCTTCTACATGCTGGGGGCCTACTTCGCGTACACCGCCTACATCACCACCGGAAACTACTTCGTGGCGGCCGCCGCCGGGGCCCTTGGCGCCGCCATCTGCGGGATCGTCTTCGAGCGGCTGATCATCAGCCGGGTGTACGGCCAGAACGTGCTGATGCAGCTGCTGGTCTGCTACGCCTTCATCCTGATCGTCGACGACCTGGTGAAGATCATCTGGGGTGCCGAGTACCTGTCGATGGGCATTCCGGCCGAGTTCCGGCTGCCGCCGTACCGGATCGCCGGCGGGTTCGTGCCGCCGTTCTACCTGTTCATGGTGGCGATGGCGGTGATCATCGGCCTCGGGTCGCTGTGGATCGTCACCCGCACCCGGTTCGGCAAGATCGTCCGCGCCGCCGCCCACAACGCCTCGATGGTGTCGGCCCTGGGCATCCGGGTTCAGCTGTACTTCGCGGCGCTGTTCGGCCTCGGCTGCGCGCTCGCCGGGGTGGCCGGCGCGCTGGCGGCACCGGTGCGCTCGCTGACCCCCGGCATGGGCCTCGGCATCCTGGTCGAAAGCTTCATCGTCACGGTGATCGGCGGCATGGGGTCGATCCCCGGCGCCTTCCTCGCGGCGATCATCCTCGGCCTGACGCGCTCGATCGGCAGCGTCGGCTTCCCGCTGTTCGTCGACGGGGCGATGTTCATGATCATGGCGCTGGTGCTGATCTTCCGGCCGACCGGCCTGCTCGGGCAGGGGACCCTGCGATGAACCTGCTGCGTGAGTTCCGCCGCGACATCGCGATCGCGGCCGTCGCCCTGTTGGTCCTGGTGGCGATCGGCCTCGGCGTCGACAGCCCGTGGCCGCGCGACTTCCTGACGTCGTTCTTCGCGTTCGGGCTGCTCGCCATGTCGCTCAACCTGCTGATCGGCTACACCGGCCTGGTGTCGTTCGGCCACGCCGCGTACTTCGCCTTCGGCGGCTACGCCTTCGGGCTGCTGATGCAGTGGAACGGCTTCACCGAATCCCTCGGAGCGGCGGCGCTGCCGGCGGCGTTCGTGGCGGCGATCGGCGGCACGGCGCTGTACTCGCTGGTCATCGGCGCGATCTGCGTGCGCCTGACCGAGATCTACTTCGCCTTCCTGACGCTGGCGTTCCAGATGTTCCTGTACAGCGTGATCCTGAGCGCCGTGACCATCACCGGCGGCGACCAGGGGCTGATGGGCGGCATCCCGCGGCCGCCGTTCCTCGGCATCGACCTCGCCGATCCCCATCACCGCTACGTGTTCTGCGCGGTGGTGTTCATGGTCTGCATCCTGATCATGCGCGTCGTGACCGAGAGCCCGTTCGGCTACACCCTGCGGATGATCCGCGACAACGCCCAGCGCGCGGCGTTCCTCGGCGTCAACGTCACCCGGGTGAAGCTGATCTGCTTCGTGGTCTCCGGCTCGATGGCCGGCGTCGGCGGCGTGATCCTGGCGCTGTTCACCTCCGGCGCCTACCCGGAGTGGGCGTTCTGGGCGCAGTCGGGCGAGGCGATCTTCATGATCATGCTCGGCGGGCTGAACGTGTTCGTCGGCCCGCTGCTGGGCGCGGTGGCGCTCCGGGTGCTGAACGACGTGGTCCAGATGTACACCAGCCACACCGAGATCGTGATCGGCGCGGTCATCCTGTTCGTCGTGCTCGGGCTGCGCCGCGGCCTGCTCGACTTCGCGCTCGACTGGTGGGTCGAGCGCCAGCAGGCCAAGCTCGCGGCCACCAACAGGGAAGACGACAAGCGATGAGCCCGGAGATCGGATCGATCGGATCGCTGAAGGGCCGCGTGGCGGTCGTCACCGGCGGCGGCAGCGGCATCGGCGAGGCCTGCGTCCGCCTGATGGCGGCGCGCGGCGCCCGCACCGTGGTCGCCGACCGCAACCTGGAGGCGGCCGAGCGGGTCGCGCGCGAGGTCGGCGGGGTGGCGTTCGGCGTCGACGTCCGCGACGCCGACGCGGTGCAGGCGCTGGCCGACCGCAGCGAGCGCGAGGTCGGCCCGACCGCCATCCTGGTGACCTCCGCCGGGATCGTGCAGCAGCCCTACACGCCCGAGGACCTGCCGCTCGACCTGTTCGACAACGTCATCGCGGTCAACCTGCGCGGCACCTACCTCACCGCCCGGGCGTTCGCCGCCTACATGCTGACGCGCCGCGCCGGCGCCATCGTCACGATCAGCTCGGTGACGGCGGAGCGCTCGGTGCCGCTGCACGCCTACGCGCCGTCGAAGGCGGCGGTGACCAACCTGACCATGGGGCTGGCGTCGGAATGGGGCCGGGCCGGCATCCGGGTCAACACGGTCGAGCCCGGCTACACCCGGACCCCGGCGCTGCAGGACCAGATCGACCGCGGCCACCGCGACCCGTCGCTGCTCGAGGAGAACTCCGCACTCGGCCGGATGGTGGAGCCCGAGGAGATCGCCAAGGCGGTCTGCTTCCTGGCCTCCGACGAGGCGTCGGCGATCACCGGCATCGCCCTGCCGGTGGACGTCGGCTATTTCTGCGCCGGGTCGTGGCACCCCTATGGCGGCGTCCGCCGCCGGGAGGCGTGAGCATGCTGCGGCTCGAGGATGTGGTGAAGTCGTTCGGCGGCGTCGTCGCCACCAACCACGTGACCCTGGACTTCCCGGAAGGCTCGTTGAGCGCGGTCATCGGCCCGAACGGCGCCGGCAAGACCACCCTGTTCAACCTGATCACCGGCCATCTGGTGCCCAACAGCGGCCGGATCCTGCTCGCCGGCGAGGACATCGTCGGGATGCCGCCGGCCCGCATCGTGCGCAAGGGCATCGGCCGGGCCTTCCAGGTCGCCAGCATCTTCCCGACCCTGACGGTCGAGCAGTCGCTGATGGCGGCGATCGCCTCGCACGTCCACCTGTCGGAGAACCTGCTGACCGCGTTCCCGCCGCGCTCGGTGCGCCAGCGCGCCGACGAGCTGGTCGAGCTGCTGGGCATGGCGCCGGTCGCCCGCATGCTGTGCTCGAACATCTCGCACGGCGACCAGAAGCTGCTGGACATCGGCCTGGCGCTGGCGCTGGAGCCGAAGGTGCTGCTGCTCGACGAGCCGACCGCCGGCATGGGCCCGGAGGAGCGCTGGCAGATGATCGGCACCGTGCGCCGCCTGTGGGAGCAGGGGCGGATGACGCTGGTGTTCATCGAGCACGACATGGACATCGTCTTCGAGGTCGCCGAGGTGATCCACGTGCTGCGCTACGGCTCGGTGCTGGCGCAGGGGACGGCCGACGAGATCCGCAGCAACCCCGAGGTGATCGAGGCCTATCTCGGCACCGAAATCGCCCATGATGAGGTGCCGGCATGACCACCGACGTCATCCTCGCCGTCGAGGGCGTGGACGTCTTCTACGGCGCCTCGAAGATCCTGTTCGGCGTCGAGCTGCAGGTGGAGCGCGGCCGCACCCTGGCGCTGCTCGGCCGCAACGGCGCCGGCAAGAGCACCACCCTCAAGGCGATCGCCGGCATCGCGCCGCCGCGCACCGGCACGGTCCGGCTCGGCGGCGTCGACCTGGCGGGCTCGCGCCCCGACATCATCGCCCGCGCCGGCATCGGCTACGTCCCGGAGGACCGCCAGGTCTTCCCGCTGCACAGCGTCGAGGACAATCTGATGATCGGCGCCAAGAAGGGCCCGCAGGGCCAGGACTACTGGACCCTGGCGACGGTCTACGAGACCTTCCCGATCCTGGCCGGCATGAAGGAGCGCCGCGCCGGCCTGATGTCGGGCGGCGAGCAGCAGATGCTGACCATCGCCCGCACCCTGATGGGCAACCCCGAGGTGCTGCTGCTCGACGAGCCGTCGGAGGGCCTGGCGCCGATCATCGTGCAGGCGATCGCCCAGCTGATCCGCACCCTGCGGAAGATGGGCGTGACCATCGTCCTGGCCGAGCAGAACATGCATTTCTGCCTCGGCATCTCCGAGGACGCCGCGGTCATCGACAAGGGGCATATCGTGTACCGCGACACCATCCAGGGGCTGCGGGCGAACGAGGCGGTGACGAAGCGGTATCTGGCGCTGTAGTTGGGGGAAATGTGAGGGGGCGAGCCGCAGACGAAGGGCGGGTTACGAGCCCAAGTGGTCATCCAACGTATGACCACGTGTTACCCGAGATGACTTGGTGGGACGTTGGGGAGGTCGGCTTCCCAGGTAGCGCACCACAACCGTCCGGGCGAGAAGCGATTGCGGATGCACAAGGCGCTGCATGGCGTGCGCCTATAGATTGGGACTACTTGCAAGAGACGAGACAACCCTGCGGTCGATGACCCGATGGGCGGGTTTGCGCAACTCGACCGTGACGTGCGAAGCTATGGCTCACCACAATGGTATCGATAGAGAGTCGCGTCGCGACTCCAGCGCGGGCGGGCTTGGGGGGAGACGAGGTTTGACGTTCGAGCCGGGCGATGTCCTCGGTACGGTAGATCCGGGCGATGACGTTCAGCGGCGATTTCGGTATCAGCACGCCTACGCCGCTATCCAGTGTTTAAAGCTGCTGGAAACGGATTCCGAATTCGTCGCCGTCTACTGCGAAAATCATGAAGACGTTCTGCTTCGTCGGCGGAGCGGGAAGTACGTCGGCGTGCAGGTGAAGACCCGACAGTTCAATGGCGATCCGTTCAAGGCCAATGATGCCGCTGTGATGAGATCGGTGGCGCGGTTCGCGGCACTAGAGAAAGACTTTCCCAATCAGTTTGACGCCTTCCATTTTGTCACAAATCATGGATTCTGGTCCGACGTTCAGGATCAGCGTTGCCTCTCCTTTGTGATCGCGCGTATCAGAGATCGAGGCGGCGTCAAAGGTTTGGCCAAGACAAATGTGCTCAGGGCCTACGCGCTCGCGGTCTGCAAGAAGCATGATTGTGAAGAAGCACACGTCACGAGCGCGCTTTGCAAACTTGTCCTGGTGGGTTTCGGTAGCGATCTTGAACGCAGCTATCGTGATCTACGCGACGTTGTGGCCGCGACCGGCGACCTCGGTTCGCACAGCCACGCCACGGTTGGGCGTATAGCTGACAACCTCGTCTTTCATACCTACAAGGCGTCATCGCTTACCCTCGGCGGGGAAGTCTCTGACCTCTATGCACTGGTGCGGGACTTCGATGAGCATCGGCAGGCGCTGCTGCTCGCTGGCAAGACGATCACTGCCGAACGTGTCGAGGCGTTGATCGCAGACTCGCTGGCGGAGACTGCCGAGAATCTGCTGATCTCGGCCCGTCTGGTTCCTGAGGATCTTCTTCCGCCCGGCGTCGACGTCCTCACTGAGAAGCTGGAGCGTGGTGGGCTGCAGGCGACCCGGGTCGACAAAGTCAGGGACTTCAAGGCCTCAATGGAAAGCCTGTATCTCCGCTGGAGATACAAGCACAGCTTGGACGAGGCGAACCGCCGCCTGACGCATCTGAAGATGCTTGTCGAAGATGACTGCGTGGAGGCCCAGATCGCGGTCCAGAATGGCGGGGCTTACGCGCCCGCGATGTACACCTCTCTGCGAGAGCGTCTGGCCGCCCGTGTCGCAGGCAACGGCCATCCGCTATTCGGGGCGACCGAAGAGCATCTGGTTGGTGCCGCCGGCATCCTTACCGAGGAGTGCCGCGTCTGGTGGAGCGAGCGTTTCGAACTCCGTTCAGGCTCAATGTCATGACCTCGCTCGCCGAGATTGTTACTAGTCTCGATCAGGACGAGCAAATTCACCTCGGTCGCCTGCTGGTGCTCCTGGCGGCGTTCGACCGGGGCGACACCGGCCGGCCGGCGGTCGAGGGTATTACCAAGCTCGCCAAGCTCGACTTCCTTCTCCGCTACCCGACCTACTTCGAGAAGGCGATGCTGGTGCGTAACGTGAGTCCTAGGCGCATCACAATCGAGGATTATGAGCGCACGACCGTCGAGGCGCAGATGGTGCGCTATCGATTCGGACCGTGGGATCACCGCTACCGGCGCTTCCTCAACATCCTCGCTGCCAAGGGATTGGTGCGCATTGAGACAAGCGGCCGAACCATCCTTCTCAGCCTGACCGACAAAGGCAAGAGGCAGGCCTCCCGGATCGCCGAGCACGAGGCGTTCACACCTCTTCGCGATCGCGCGCGGCTGTTGCGTGACAGCATCGACATCGGCGCGACCGATATCATGAACTTTATCTATCGAACGTTCCCGGAGATCGCGACTCTCTCCTATGACGAGGCGATCGTGCCATGAGGATCCGACTTCAACATCTCCAACTCATCAACAAAGAAAGCATTGAACTCATCGAGTTCGCCGAACGCCTGTCATTCTTCCACGGCGAGATGTCGTCGGGGAAGTCGACTATTCCGGCGCTCATCGACTTCTGCTTCGGTGGCCGTTTTCCCCGTACGCCCGCACTGACCTCTGAACTCGTGTCCGTGCAACTGCGCGCGCGACTCGGCGATAACGATGTGCTGGTAGAGCGAATCCCGAGCGAAGCGAACCACATTCAAGTCTCCTGGGAGACTCCCGATGGCAGGCGCTTCCAAGTATCGGCGCCGTTGCGGCCGAACGCGAACTCGCTACCTATCCACGGTGAGAACGTTTTCGGCTTCAGCGACCTCGTCCTGGCGCTGCTTGGTGTCGACGTCATTAAGGTGAGGAAACGTTCACTCGACCCAGACTCCTCGCTAGTGCGCCTTAGTTTCCGCGACATCCTAGAATTCGTCTACCTCGACCAGGACCATCTCGACTCCGACTTCTTCCTCCTCGATCAGCCTATCCGGATGGAGAAAAGCCAAGACGCGCTGCGTTACTTCGTCGGATACATGAGCGAACGGCTCAACGATCTGCAAAATGAGCAGCAGGATCTACGCCAGCAGCAGCGGACTAAGCGTGAGGCAGTCGCACAGATCAAGGCGTTCCTCGCGCGCTTTGACTTCGGGTCTGAGGAGAAGATTGCGGTCGAGTTGGAGGCGTTACTTAATGAGGCGCGCGGTCTGGAAGTGGAACTAGCGCGATTGAGGCAGGGATTTCGGCCGGAATCATACATCGCTGACGAGGATCGCGCTCGCCTGCATGACCTAACGGCCGCGATCGCCGAAATCGGCGAGGCGATCGAGGATCTGCACTCGCGGATCCGTGAACAGGAGAGCCTTCAATCCGAGTTCATCTCATTGAAATTTAAGGCCGCGCGTACTGCAGCCGCGCACCATGTCCTCGATGACGTGGATTTTGAGCTGTGCCCGGTATGTGGCTCAGGCCTCGTCCAAGATGGTCGCCCCGGCGCCGATCACTGCTACCTTTGCAAGACTCCTGATGCTATACGGCGCCCGGCTGAGCCGAGCGCAGTTGATGTTATCCGTCAAGACCTGGACGCGCGGATCGCCGACCTCAAGCAGTCGACCGCCCGCCACAAGCGCGCACTCCGTCCAATGCTGGCGAAAATGGAACAGCTTAAGCTCAATCGGCGAATGACCGACGAGCGTGTGAGCGCGACGGCGCGCAGCTACGAGTCAGAGTATCTCGCTCGGAGTCGCCAGTATGAACGGCGGCTCTCCGCCATTCAGGAACGCTCGGGCCTCCTTGAGCGAATCCGAGCCATGCCGGCCGAGATTGAAAAGGTCTATGCTGAAGCGGACTCGTTGACAGCGAGAATTAACGAGTTGCGTCGCCTCATTGAAGAAGAAGAAGCGAGCCTTAGGAGTGCGGAACTCAATTACAAGTCCATTGAGCAAAACTATAAAGAGATACTTTTAGCGATCCATTTTCCGGGCTTCACCGACAATGACGTCATCGTCATCAATCGTCGTACACTGATCCCTGAGGTGCTGCAAGCGGGCGATGAGCGCCGCAGTTGGACGTTTTATGATGCAGGCAGCGGTGGAAAGAAGACATTGCTAAAGATCTGTTTTGCTCTTGCGCTGCACAAGGCCGCTGCTAAGAACGATTTGCCAGTGCCGCGCCTGCTGATGGTAGACTCGCCCATGAAGAACATCACGCCTGACGTGAACCGTGACGTGTTCACAAACTTCTATGCCGAACTTTACCGTCTACTCGGCACCTCACTTGCCGACTGGCAGGTAATTTTAGTTGATCAGACCTACTTCG
This sequence comes from Rhodospirillaceae bacterium, assembly GCA_018401495.1. Taxonomy (GTDB): domain Bacteria; phylum Pseudomonadota; class Alphaproteobacteria; order Thalassobaculales; family Thalassobaculaceae; genus Thalassobaculum_A. The sequence goes on along the minus strand of JAGYJX010000039.1, from coordinate 106,437 downwards.
CGCCGCCCGACACGATACAGCCCTCCACCGATCGGCTTATGCGCCGCGATGATCCGGAGAATCCGCCACTCATCAGCTACTATCGCGGTGCTTGATTCATTAAGTTGCCGTTGTAGGCGCTCCTGCAATGGGTGCCTCTCTGTTTCGGCCGGCGAACGAAAGTCTGCTTTGAGCCGAATCCGAATCGTGATTTCCGCTCCCACCCAAAGCGGTAGTCGCAATTTTGAGAATCAACCGTCAGACCCTTAGCCTTTAACCGCCGCCACCCCCCGGCCCCCCCGGCGGCGTAAACAGCCCCCGCGTCACCAGCTTCACGTAGGCGTCGATCACGTGGTCGGGCAGCGCGCCGCCGCCCTTGCCGTCGTGCACGTAGCGCATCGACAGGTAGGCCCGGGCGGCCAGCAGCATGTAGATCACCGCCTCCAGCTCCGGCTCGCTGTAGCCCTGGATCTCGCCGCGCTCGACGGCGCGGCCGAGCGCGCCCTTGTAGCCGTCGGCCAGCAGCCGGAAATGCTCGGCGTGGGCGCGCGGCGCGAAGATCTCGGCCTCGTACAGGATCCGGTAGAAGGCGGGGTGCTGGGCCAGGTAGGCGAAGAACGCCCGCAGCCGCGCTTCCTCGCGGTCGGCGCCGGTCAGCTCCGCCGCCACCGAGGCCCGGATGTGGTCGAGCATCTGCCGGCCCATGTAGGGCAGCAGCTTGTCGAAGACGTGCTGGCGCGATTCGAAGTAGTTGTAGAACGTTCCCTGGGCGACGCCGGCCAGCCGGGTGATCTTCGAGACCGACGCGTCGGCGTAGCCGTCGTCGCCGACGACCTGGGCCGCCGCCTCCAGTATCCGCATGTAGGTGTCGCGCGCCTTTTCCTCGCGCGTCATCCGCGGCTGCTTCAGGGGACGGTGCATCGTCGGAGTCGGGCATCAGCGATCCAGTTCGTTTCGCCACCGGTACATCTTACTCGGCCGCGGCACGCACCGTGTCAAGCTCGGCGAACGCCGCCAGCACCTGGCCGATCGAGCCGCCGGGCAGATCCCGGCAGAACGCCTCCAGCCGGTCGTAGGCGGCGGCCGGAACGCCGCTCTCGGCGCCGACCCGGCGGGCGAGGGCGGCGGTGTCGTCCCAGCCGTAGGCGTAGTCGCGGGCGGTCATGCGCAAATCCTCGACCACCACGCGCCCGTCGGCCAGGGTCGCCTCGATGACGCAGGACAGGGTCGGGACCGAGGCGTCGGTGACCAGGGTGACGCCGCCGACCAGCCGGTTCACCTCGGCGTCGTCGTAGGTGGTCATGTGCCGCATCGACGGCGCGCCGTGCACCAGCGCGGTGGCGATGCAGAACGGGATGCTCATCAGGGTGCCGGAGATCGAGGCGAACGGCCCGGTCGCGTCCATGCCGGCGTAGCCGGTCTCGTAGGGGTTCATGCGCACCGCGACCGAGGCGACCGCCGCCCCGGCGAGCTGCTCGCGCAGCCGCAGCGCCGCCGTCACCGGCGACTGGTTGAAGGCGCAGACCGGGAACGGCTTGAACGCCACCCGGTGGATCTTCCAGTCGCGGCCGAGGCCCGCGGGCCAGGGCCTCGGCGTCGGGGGTGGCGCGGGCCATGGTGCGGATCAGCCCGGCCTTGCCCTCGACGGCGAAGGGTGCCGTCACCGCGCCCTCGGCGGCGAGCGAGGCGGCGACCAGGGCGGTGCGGCCGACCAGGCCGACCTGGTAGCGCCACTCGTCGGTGCCGTCGGCGAAGGATTGCAGATTGCCGCCGGTGGTCGACGCCGCCATCGCCATGGCGGCGGCGGTCTGCTCGGGCGGCAGGCCCATCAGCCGCGCCGCCATCGCCGCGCAGGCGATCGGCCCGTACACCGTCGACGAGCGCAGCCCGGCCGGCGAGGTGTGGCCGGCGTAGGCCTCCTCGAGCAGGCCGCCGATCTCGTAGCCGGCCAGCAGCGCCGGCAGCAGGCGGTCGAGCGGGTAGCCCCAGGCCTCGATCATGGCGGTGGCGAGCGGGATCATCTCGGTCCCGAGATGCGCGGCCCCCGACGCGTCCTCCTGGGCGCGGCCGTGGAACAGGGCGGCGTTGGCCAGGATCGCGCCGGCGACCGAGGTGCGGCGGCCATCGCCGAGCAGGGTGGCGGACGGCAGGGTGGCGGACGAGCCGGCCGGCCGCTCGCCGTCGAGGGCGAGGGCGGCGCGCCGGGCCACCGGGGCGTAGGGCGTGTCGTGGCAGCCGATGCCGATGCCGTAGCCGTTCAGCAGGCAGATGCGGGCCCGCTCCAGCACCTCGGCGGGCACGGTGTCGGCGTCGAGGCCGCAGACGAAGTCGGCGAAGCGTCGGACCAGGGACATGGCGCAGTCTCCTCCTGTTGCCGGACCGTCAGGTCTCGGTGCGGAACCGGTCGCGCAGCACGCGCTTGAGAACCTTGCCGGACGGGTTGCGCGGCAGCGCGTCGACGACGTGCAACTCCTTCGGCATCTTGAAGCGGGCGAGCCGGGTGCGGCAGTGCGCCTCCAGCGCCGGGTAGTCCAGGCTGGCGCCCGCGCGCAGCACGACCACCGCCACCGGCCGCTCGCCCCATGTCGGGTCCGGCCGGCCGACCACCGCGACCTCGCTGACCTCGGGCATCTCGTAGACCACCCGCTCGACCTCGGAGGAGGCGATGTTCTCGCCGCCGGAGATGATCAGGTCCTTGCGGCGGTCGGTCAGGTACAGGAAGCCCTCGTCGTCCAGGTAGCCGACGTCGCCGGTGCGGAACCAGTCGTCCGGCCAGAAAGACGCCGCCGTGCGCTCGGGTCCTTCCAGTAGCCGCGGGTCACCTTGGCGCCGCGCAGGCAGATCTCGCCCTCCACGCCGGCGGCCAGCGGCGATCCGCTATCGTCGCGGATCTCGATCTCGACATGGGCGAGCGCCCGGCCGACCGAGCCGATCTTCTCGATCTCGCGCCCGGCCTCCATGGTGGTGTCGGCGGCGCAGGTCTCGGTCAGGCCGTAGGCGTCGACGTAGCGGGCGTTGGCGAACACCTCGGCGAACTCGCGGATGCGGGATTCCGGCGTGCGGTCGCCGCCGGCCACGCACCAGCGCAGCGACGAGACGTCCCGGCGTCCCCGCTCGGGGTGGTTCAGGATGGCGTTGGTCATCACCGGCGCCATCCAGATCCCGGTCGCCCGGTCGCGCTCGATGGCGGCCAGCACCGCCTCGGGCGCGAAGTCGCGGAGCAGGGTGATGCTGCCGCCCACCCACAGCACGGCGATGCCCGGCAGGTCGAAGGCGCCGACGTGGTAGAGCGGCCCGACGACGCACAGCCGGTCGTCGCGGGTCACCCGCAGGTCCAGGACGTGGTCCATGCACTTCCAGTACTCGTTGGAGTAGGTGTGCATGACGCCCTTGGGGCGGTCGGTGGTGCCGGAGGTGTACATCAGCCGGAACAGGTCGTCGGGCTGCCGCCGTACCATCGCCGCCGGCTCGGTGTCGCGGCCGGCCAGCACCCGGCTGTCGGCCTGCATGGCGGCGGACACCGGCACCACCCGCACGGTCAGGGTCGCGGCCGAGGCCAGCAGCTCCTCGTCGACGAACACCAGCGCCGCACCGGCGTGGCCGACGATGTAGGCCACCTCCTCGGCCGCCAGGCGGTAGTTGACCGGCAGGAACACCGCGCCGATGTGGCTGGCCGCGAACGCCAGTTCCAGGAACGCCGGGCTGTTCTTCATGACCAGGGCGATCACATCGCCCTCGCCGACACCCTCGCGCCGCAGCCACCCGGCCAGCCGGACGGCGCGGTCCAGCAGGTCGCGGTAGGTGATCCGGGCGCCGTCGTAGCGGATCGCCTCGGCCTCCGGCCGGCGGTCGGCGTGGTAGCGCAGGAACGTCGTCAGGTTCTGCATCGGGTCGTTTCCTCGGGGCCGGTCTCCGCCGGCTCGTGGCGCGTCAGTAGGCCTTCGGCAGTCCCAAATTGGCGGTGGCGATGTAGTTCAGGATCATCTCCTCGGAGATCGGCGCGAAGCGGAACAGCCTGGCGTCGCGCCACAGCCGCTCGGCGTGCATCTCCTTGGCGTAGCCCATGCCGCCCATGGTCTGCATGGCCTGCTCGGCGGCGGCCGATGCCGCCTGCGAGGCGATCAGCTTGGCGGCGTTGCTCTCGCTGCCGAAGGGCTGGCCGTTGTCGTACAGCCAGGCCGCCTTGAAGTTCAGCACGCGGGCGCATTCCAGCTCGGCCCAGCGCTGCGCCAGCGGGAACTGCAGCCCCTGGTAGGAGCCGATCGGGCGGTCGCCGAACACCTTGCGGCCGAGCGCGTAGTCGACCGCCAGCTTGAGCGCCAGCCGCCCGGTGCCGAGCAGGCCGGCGGTGGTGACGATCCGCTCGGTGTTCAGCACGTCGAGCAGCTGGCGCCAGCCCTCGTGCTCGGTGCCGATCAGCTCCTCCGGCTCGACCCGCAGATCGTCGAAGAACACCGAGGACGACGGCAGGGTGTTGGTGCCGACCTTGTCGATGGCGGTGTGCGCCAGGCCCTCGCGCTGCACGTCGACCATGAACAGCGACATGCCGTGGGTGCGCTTCGGCGCCTCGGCGACCGGAATGGTGCGGGCGACGATCAGCATCTTGTCGGCCTGCGGGACGCCGGTGATCCAGATCTTGCGGCCGTTGATCCGCCAGCCGTTGCCGTCGCGCCGGGCGAAGGTCTTGACCTCGAGCGCGTTGGAGCCGGCGTCCGGCTCGGTCAGCCCCATGCTGAAGGTCATCTCGCCGGCGCACAGCTTGGGCAGCCAGTCGCGCTTCATCTCCGCGCTGCCGTATTTCGAGATCGCCACGCCGCCGAAGATCGGGTTCAGCATGAAGATCTGCGCCAGCGTCGAGCCGGCGCCGGCGGCGCACAGCTCCTCGATGATCAGCGCGGTCTCGACCATGCCGAGGCCGCTGCCGCCGTGTTCCTCGGGCAGCATGGCGCCGGCGAGGCCGGCGGCGCAGATCGCGTCCCAGCACTCCTTGGGGTAGGCCTTGTCCTGGTCCTTCTGGCGCCAGTAGTCCGGACCGAAGGCCTCGCCGACCCGTCGGGCGGTCTCGGTGAGGAGCTTCTGCTCTTCTGACAGGGCGAAATCCATCGGTCTCGGTGTCCTCTTATCGGTCGGGGGCGGGGCCGGGAGCCGGGCGCAGCAGCCCGAGCGGCGTGCGGATCGCGGCGGCGACCGCCCCCAGGAAGCGCGCGGCGAGCGCGCCGTCGATGACGCGGTGGTCGCAGGCGAGCGACAGCACGATCTCGCGCCGCAGCACCGGCCTGCCGTCGGCGTCGGGGCGGAACACGCCGCGCTCGGCGCCGACGCCGAGGATCATGGCCTGCGGCGGGTTGATGATCGGCACCAGCGCGGTGACGTCGTGCATGCCGACGTTCGACAGGCTGATCGCCCCGCCGCCGACGTCGTCGGCGGTCAGCCGACCGGTGCGCGCCCGCTCGACCCGGTCGCGCGCCTCCGTGGCCACGGCGTCGAGGGCTCTCGCGGCGACGTCGCGGACCACCGGGATGCGCAGGCCGTCGGCGGTGTCGACCACCAGCCCGACGTCGACGCCGTCCAGGGCGAGCACCTGATCGTCGATCCAGATGCGGTTGACCTCGGGCAGGGCGGCCAGGGCGTTGCCGAGCGCCTTCACCAGCAGGTGCGAGACCGAGACCCGCGGGTAGCGGTCGTCGGCGTTCAGTTCGGCCCTGAGGTCGGCGAGCGCGCCGATGTCGGCTTCGGTCTGCAGGTAGAAATGCGGCACCTCGCGCTTCGAGGCCGCCACCCGGCGGGCGGTGGCGGCGCGGGCGTCGGTGCCGGGGGCGGGGTGGAGGCAGGCGGGGGCGCGGCGGGCGGGGGCGCGGCGGTCAGGGGCCTCGCCGGGGCCGGCGCCGCGGTCGCGGCGGTGCTGCGCTCGACGTCGGCCGCCTTGACCCGCCCGTTCGGCCCGCTGCCGGCGACGGTCGCCAGGTCGACCCCGTGCTGGGTGGCCAGGCGGCGGGCCAGCGGGGTGGCGACGACCCGGTTGCCTTCGGCCGGCCCGGGATCGCCGGCTGCAGCGCCGGTGTCGCCGCTCAGCCGGGCGATCGGGGTGCCGACCGGGACGGTCTCGCCGGCCGCCACCAGGATCGCCTCGACGCGGCCCGGGGACTGCGCCTCGATCTCGTTGGCGATCTTCTCGGTCTCGACCACGAACAGCAGGTCGCCGGCCGCGAACGCGTCGCCCGGCCCGACCCGCCATTCGGCCAGCAGGCCCTCGGTCATGGTCAGTCCCAGCTTCGGCATCACGAGGTCGGCCATTTGCGGCTCCTTGGGGGCGGCTCCTTGGGCCCGGGCGTTCAGGCGCCCTCGAACCGGGCCTTGCGCTTCTCCAGGAACGCCGAGCAGCCCTCGTGCGCGTCCCGGCTGTCCATGACGAGGCTGATGGTCGCCTGCTCGTGGCGCAGCGCCGACGGCAGCGCCATGTCGGCGCCGTCCGCCACGGTGCGCTTCAGCAGCTTCAGGGTCAGCGGCGACTTCTCGGCGATCTTGGTGGCCAGCGCCCTTGTCTCGGCCATCAGCTGGTCGTGCGGCACCACCCGGTTGGCGAGGCCGATCGCCACCGCCTCGGCGGCCGAGATGTGCTCGCCGGCGAACATCAGCTCCTTGGCCCGGCACAGCGGAATCTGGCGGATCAGGCGCTGGGTGCCGCCGGCGCCGGGGAAGATGCCGAGGGTGATCTCCGGCAGCCCGAGCCGGGCTTTCTCGGACAGGATGCGGATGTCGAGGCACAGCAGCAGCTCGGTGCCGCCGCCGAGCGCGAAACCGTTGACCGCCGCGATGGTCGGCTTGTCGCAGGTCTCGAAGCGGCGGAACACCCGGTGGATGTCCTCGGCGAACTCCTGGTAGTGGGCCAGGCCCTGGCGCGAGTTGAGGTCGCCGATGTCGCCGCCGGCGACGAACGCCCGGCCGCTGCCGGTGACCACGATCACCCGGACGTCCGTGTCGGCCTCCAGCCGGTCGAGGGCGCCCTCGAGGGCGAGGCAGGTCGGGACGTCCAGGGCGTTCAGGGTGTCGGGGCGGTTGATGGTGATCAGGCCGACCGCGCCGTCGACCTCCACCAGCACTGCGTCGTCGCTCATCGCGTCACTCCTCGTCGGCCCGCGTCAGGCGAGCGTGCGGCGGACCGCGGCGACGACGTCGTCCGCGCCCGGCAGGTAGGCTTTCTCCAGCGAGCTGGCGTACGGCACCGGCATGAACGGCGCCCCGACCCGCACGATCGGCCCGTCCAGCTCGTCGAACCCGACATCCGCCATGCGCGCGGCGATCTCGGCGCCGATGCCGAACGCCTCGACGGCCTCGTGCAGCACCACCAGCCGGTGGGTGCGCGACAGGCTCGCCAGCACCGCCGCCTCGTCCCAGGGCTGCAGCGAGCGCAAATCGATGACCTCGGCGTCGACGCCGTCGCCGGCCAGGGTCTCGGCGGCGGCCAGCGCGATGTGCAGGGCGGCACCGTAGGTCACCACCGTGACGTCGGTCGCCGGGCCGGGCGGTGCGGGCCTTGCCGATCGGCACGATCGCGGGCGGGTCGGCGAGGTCGCCCTTCATGGCGTACAGCGCCTTGTTCTCGACCACGATCACCGGATCCGGGTCGTCGATCGCGGCGCGCAGCAACCCGTAGGCGTCGGCCGGCGTCGCCGGGCAGACCACCTTCAACCCCGGTATGTGGGCGAGCCAGGCCTCCAGGCATTGCGAGTGCTGCGGCCCGGCGTTGAGCCCGCCGCCGTGCGGGGTGCGCAGGGTCAGCGGCACCGAGTTGCGGCCGCCGAACATGAAGCGCGCCTTGGCCGCCTGGTTGACCAGCTGGTCCATCGCCAGGGTGATGAAGTCCATGAACATGATCTCGGCGACCGGCTTCAGGCCGCTCAGCGCCGCGCCGACCGCCATGCCGGCGATCGCCGCCTCGGAGATCGGGGTGTCGCGCACCCGCTCCGGCCCGAACGCCTCCTGCAGGCCGCGCGTCGCCTTGAACGGGCCGCCGGCCTCGCCGACGTCCTCGCCGAACAGGATGACCGTCGGGTCGGCCGCCATGGCGTCGTGCAGCGCCTGGTTGACCGCCTTGCCGTAGCGTACCGGGGCCATGGTTCAGCCTCCCGCCGCTTGGGTGTAGACGTCGGCCAGGGCCTCGGCGAACTGCGGTTCGGCGGCGGCGCGGGCGCGCTCGACGGCCTGCGCGATCCGGCCGTCGACCGCCTGCGAGACGGCGTCGAGCCTGGCCTGCTTGACGCCGGCCGCCAGCAGCCGGGCGCTGCAGCGCGCCACCGGGTCGAACTCCGCGAGGCCGGCGATCTCGTCCGACGCCCGGTAGTCCTGCCGGTCGCCCTCGTAATGCCCGCGCACCCGGGTGGTGTGGCATTCCAGCACCCGCGGCCCGTCGCCCCGGCGCATGGCGGCGATGCAGTCCTGCGCCGCCGCCGCCACCGCCTCGACGTCGTTGCCGTCGACGTCGTGGTGCGGGATCGCGAAGGCGCCGGCCAGGTCCTTCAGCTTCGCCTTCATCTGCCGGTCGGTCGGGCTGAACTCGGACCAGCCGTTGTTCTCGCAGGCGAACAGCATCGGCAGCCGCCACAGCGCCGCGATGTTCAGGCATTCGTGCAGCACGCCCTCGGCCAGCGCGCCGTCGCCGAAATAGGCCACCGCCACGGCGTCGCTGCCGCGGGTCCGGTGGGCGAGCGCGCTGCCCAGCGTGATCGGCAGGCCGGCGCCGACGATGCCGTTGGCGCCCAGCATGCCGATCGACACGTCGGCGACGTGCATCGAGCCGCCGCGCCCCCGGCACAGCCCGGTCTCGCGTCCCATCAGCTCGGCGAAGAAGCCGTCGAGGTCGATGCCCTTGGCGAGCGCGTGGCCGTGGCCGCGGTGGTTGGAGGCGACGGTGTCGGCCGGGCCGAGGCTGGCCGAGATGCCGACCGGCACCGCTTCCTGGCCGATCGAGAGATGGATGAAGCCCGGCACCTCGCCGTCGGCGAACAGCGCCTGCAGCCGCTCCTCGGCGCGCCGGATCGTCAGCATGCCCTCGTAGAGCAGCAGCAATCGGTCGTTGCTGGACTGGCGTGGCGCCATCGGGACTCTCTTTGGCTTTGACGTCAGTATGATGGCCGGCGCTCGACAGGGTCAATTTAAAATGATTTGTGATTCATAGTTCATTTATTGCGAATTGCGACGGAGTGACGGCAATGGAGAGCGGACTGCATGGCCGGGTGGCGCTGGTGACCGGCGGCGCCAGCGGTATCGGCCGGGCCTGCGCGGAGACGCTGGCCGCTGGCGGGGCCTCGGTGGTGATCGCCGACCGCGACGCCGAGGCCGGCCAGGCGGTCGCGACGGCGCTCGGCGCCGGGTTCCGGGCGATCGACGTCGCCGACGAGGCGGCGGTCGAGGCGGCGGTGGACGCCGTCGAGCGCGAGGCCGGGCCGGTCGACGTGCTGGTCACCTGCGCCGGCGTGCTCCAGCGCACGCTGCCGCCTTCCGAACTGTCGTGGAAGGAATGGGATCTGGTGCAGCGCGTCCACCTGCGCGGCACCTACGCCTGCTGCGCGGCGGTCGGCACCCGCATGGCGGCGGCGCGGCCGCGGCGCCATCGTGGTGATCGCCTCGGTCGCCGGCATGCGCTCGGGCCCGCTGCATTCCTACGGGCCGGCCAAGGCCGCGATCATCAACCTGATGGAGTGCCTGGCCGGCGAATGGGGGCGGCGCGGTGTGCGGGTGAACGCCGTCGCCCCCGGCTTCACCGAGACCCCGGCGCTGGCCAAGGGCTTCGCGACCGGCACCCTGGACGCCGCGACTCTCGCCGAAGCCAGCGCGCTCGGCCGGCTGGTGCGCGCCGACGAGATCGCCGAGGCGGTGGCCTTCCTGGCCTCCGACCGGGCGTCGGCGATCACCGGCGTGACGCTGCCGGTCGACGCCGGCTACCTGGTCGCCACGCCCTGGTCGGCCTATGGCGGCGTGCGCGCGGGCGGCGCCGGCGATCCGGCGTAGGCCGGGTGTTGCGCCGCGCCCCGGAAGCGACAACCATCCGTCACCCCGTCCACCGACCGCCACACCCGGAGCCGGCATGCGACACAAGGCCCTGCTGATCGACCCGCTCTACCACCCCGGCGGCGAGGCGCATCTGCGCGCCCACGCCGAGGTCGCGCTGCTGGTCCGGCCGTCGCGCGCCGAGGTGCTGGCGGCGGCGCGCGGCGCCCACGGCATCTGCGGGCGCTACCCCAACAAGGTCGACGCCGAGGTGATCGCCGCCGCCGAGGACCTGCTGGTGGTGTGCTCGTCCGGGCGCGGCACCGACGCCATCGACATCGAGGCGGCGACCGCGCGCGGCGTGACCGTCGTGAACAACCCCGGCTTCGGCAAGGTGCCGGTGTCCGAGCACGCCCTGTTCATGATGCTCAGCCTGTCGCGCCACGGCGCCGTGCACGACGCCATGACCCGCGCCGGCACCGGCTGGAGCGACCGGCTCGGCCCAGCCAACACCATCCGCGACCTGCAGGGCTCGACCCTCGGCATCGTGGGATCTCGGCCAGATCGGCAGCGAGATGGCGCGCAAGTGCATCGCCGCCTTCGCCATGACGGTGGTCGCCTACGACCCCTACGTCGACGGTGCCGCGATGGCGGCCCTCGGCGTCGAGAAGGCCGACCGGCTGGAGGACCTGCTGGCCCGCGCCGACTACGTCTCGGTGCACGCCGAGCTGAACGACGAGACCCTGCACATGTTCGACGAGGCGGCGTTCCGGGCGATGCCGCCGCACGCCTGCCTGATCAACACCGCGCGCGGCCGGATCGTCAGCCAGCCGGCCCTGCACCGGGCGCTCAGCGAGGGCTGGATCCGGGCCGCCGCCCTCGACGTCTTCGAGGTCGAGCCGATCGGCCCCGACAACCCGCTGTGCGGCCTCGACAACATCCTGCTGTCGCCGCATGTCGGCGGCCTGACCGAGGGCTTCATGGAGGCCAGCGCCATGACCGTGGCCGACACCATGCTGCGGGTGTTCCGCGGCGAGCGGCCGGAGAACATCCGCAACCCGGAGGCCTGGGAGCGCACCAAGCAGCGGGCGACGCGGCTGCTGGCGGGCGGGTGAGGGCTCGAATATGAGCGGATTACGTTTGACGTAACGCGTCATTACCGGCACGATTGTCATCCATGATCCTGAGCTACAAGGACCGACGGACTAGAACCTTCGCCGATGGTGAGTTCGTCCGGGAGTTCCAGGGCTTCGAGCGGCAAGCCTGGAAGCGCCTCGAAATCCTCGACGCCGCCGTGACCGTCGCGGAGTTGGGGCAGTTGCCGAGCAACCGGCTGGAGGCACTGAAGGGCGACAGGGCGGGGCAATACTCGATTCGGATCAACACGCAGTGGCGGATCTGTTTCGAGTGGCCTCAGGGCAGCGCCGGGCCGTCCAACGTCGAGATCGTCGACTATCACTAGGAGCGGAGGATCGCCATGAACCGTCCTGCCATTCACCCCGGCGAAATCCTTGCCGACGAACTGGCGGAGCTCGGCGTCAGCCGCAGCGAGCTGGCCCGTCAGATCGATGTCCCGCCGAACCGCATCACCCAGATCGTCAAAGGGCAGCGAAGCATCACCGGCGACACAGCTCTGCGCCTCGGTCACTGGTTCGGCACGAGCGCGCAGTTCTGGCTGAACCTCCAGAGCGCCTATGACATCCGTCTCGCCGACCAGGCGGCCGGAGCCGCTATCGCGGCGCTGCCGACACGGCAGACAGGTTAAGATGAACGAGACGACACCCTCGTGGGCGAGTGGCGCAAGGAGAAGTGATGAAGGCGCGCGTGAAGTGGGTTGAGGATCGGACCTTTGTCGGCGAGTCCGGGACGGGTCACAAGCTGGTGCTAGGCACGCGGGCGACGCCCGACGGCCCGACCCCCGGACCGAGCCCGATGGAGCTGGTGCTGATCGGCACCGGAGGCTGTACGGCCTTCGACGTCGTCCACATCCTGGAGAAGGGCCGCGAGGCGGTAGAGGACTGCGTGGTGGAACTCGACGCCGACCGGGCCGAGACCGACCCGAAGGTGTTCACCCGGATTCACATGCGCTTCGTGGTCAAGGGCCGGAAGCTCGACCCGGCCAAGGTGGAGCGGGCGGTCGCGCTGTCGGCGGAAAAGTACTGCTCGGCCTCGGCGATGCTCGCCGGCACCGCGACGATCACCCACTCCGTCGAGGTGATCGACACGGCGGCCGGGTAGCGGGGAGGCTTTTCGTCACCCGAGGCGGCGCACTCGCTGCGACCGCACCGCGGCGCGGGCTTCCAGCCTCGCGACCAGCTGGTCTCGGATGGCGGCCATCCGCTCGAGATCGCCACTGTTCATGGCGTCTGCGGCCATCGCTCCGAGATCGATCGTCACCTGCAGATCATCGAGCGCTCGCGTGACGACCGCCAGGCTTCCGTCGATGCGGCGCCCGGTGGTCGAATCGCCGGCGCTCGGGTCCCGGCCTGAGGCGGCGCTCGGAAAAGTCTTCGGAAACGGAATGACGGAATCGCTCATGACCTGCCTCGGATGGCGCGAAGGGGCGCTTGCGTGGGGAAGCGGCAGGGACGTTCAGGTCCACGCCGCCGACGCGCAGCACCATTGCTCGCCTGCCGGGGCCGGTACAGTTGCGGATACTACCTATTTCCGATCGGGCCGTGACTTCGGTGCCGGACGCGGTCCACGGGTCCATGGTGCCCACCGGCCACCGATGCGATGGCTGCCCCGCCGGAGAACCGATGCGATGACCGCGCGCCGCTCCCGCTAGCCCGCCTCCACCCGGCATCCCACCTCCAGCGCGGCGTCCGTCAGCCAGTCCCACAGGTATCTGGCGAAGGACGGCCGCACCAGGATCTCGTAGGCCGGGGTGTCGTCGATCTGCCGCAGGATCGCGTTGGTGAGCGCGAGGTTGCTCTGCGCCACCCGGCCCGGGCCGAAGGCGGCGGGGTGCAGGTCGACCGGCCAGCCCTTGGCGAGCACCCAGCGCGCCTTGGGGCCGGCGACGCGCACGGTGGTGTAGTTGTCGGAGACGTCGGTCGCCGAGGCGCGCGTGCCGGCGAGGGCGGCGGCGAGGGCCGCCAGCGGCCCCGCCTCGTCGCCGGCCGGGGTGACGACCAGCCACTCGTCGGGCCCGAGCCACAGGATGGCTCGGTCGCCGGCGGTGGCGACGGCGCCGGGCGCCGTCGGCGGCTCGGTCCCGACGGCGGCCGCGACCGCCGCCTGGAACGCCGGGTCGCCGGCGTCGCCGCGCAGGTTCAGCTTGCCCTGGAAGCGCACCTCGGCCAGCACCACGCCGGCGTCGGACGGTCCGCCGACCGGGCCGACATGGCCGTCCAGCGGGCTGCGGGCGACCGGGCTGCGGGCAATCGGGTCAACCATCGCGGCGGCTCCCTTCCGGGTCGTGGAACACGGTGCTGTCGGCGACGGTGACCTTGATGGTGCGACCCTCCAGCGGCACGTGCAGGACCTGGCCCTTGCGGCCGTGGCCGCCCTTGACCAGCGCCATGGCGATCGAGCGCCCCAGGCTCGGGCTGAAATACGACGAGGTGACGTGGCCGAGCATCGCCATCGGCGGCTTCGGCTTGAGCATCTCGACGATCTGCGCGCCCTCCGGCAGCACCTCGGCCGGGTCCTCGGTCAGCAGGCCGACCAGCTGCTTGCGGTCGGGCTTCACGAGGTCGGGACGGGCGAGGCCGCGCTTGCCGATGAAGTCGGGCTTGGCCTTGGAGACGATCCAGTCCATGCCCAGGTCCGGACGGCGTGACCGAACCGTCGGTGTCCTGGCCGACGATGATGAAGCCCTTCTCGGCGCGCAGCACGTGCATCGCCTCGGTGCCGTAGGCGGTGATCCCGAGATCGCCGCCGGCGTCGACCAGCGCCTCCCACAGCGCCAGGCCGTAACGGGTCGGCACGTTGATCTCGTAGCTGAGCTCGCCGGTGAACGAGATCCGGAACACCCGGGCCGGGATGCCGGCGACGGTGCCCTCGCGCATCGCCATGAACGGGAAGGCGTCGTTGGCGAGGTCGATGTCGGGGCAGAGCCGGCCCAGCAGCTCGCGCGAGCGCGGCCCGCAGATCGAGGCGACCGCCCACTGCTCGGTGACCGAGGTCAGCCGCACGTCCAGCCCCGGCCACTCGGTCTGCAGGTACTCCTCCAGCCAGTTCAGCACCCGCGCCGCACCGCCGGTCGTCGTGGTCATGTGGAACTGGTCGTCGGCGAGCCGCGTGGTCACGCCGTCGTCCATCACCATGCCGTCTTCCTTCAGCATCAGGCCGTAGCGGCAGCGGCCGATCCCGAGCTTGCTCCAGGCGTTGGTGTAGACCCGGTTCAGGAACTCGGCGGCGTCGGCGCCGCGCACGTCGATCTTGCCGAGCGTCGAGGCGTCGAGGATGGCGACGGCGGTGCGGGCCGCGGTCACCTCGCGGTCGACCGCCCGGCGCAGGCTCTCGCCCTCCCTCGGGTAGTACCAGGCGCGCATCCACTCGCCGACATGCTCGAAGCGGGCGCCGGCGGCGCGGTGCCAGGGATCCATGGCGGTGGTGCGGACCGGCGCGAACAGCCGGCCGATGTCGCGGCCGCCATAGGCGCCGATGGTGGTCGGCGTGTAGGGCGGGCGGAAGGTGGTGGTGCCGACCGCCGGCACGTCGACGCCGAGCGACTGGCCGACGATGGCGAGCGCCACGACGTTCGAGGTCTTGCCCTGGTCGGTGCCCATGCCGGTGGTGGTGTAGCGCTTGACGTGCTCGATCGAGCGGTAGCCCTCGCGGGTCGCCAGCATCAGGTCGGCGGCGGTGACGTCGTTCTGGAAGTCGACGAAGTGCTTGCCCTTGCGCCCGACCGGCAGGGTCGACGGCAGGATCCAGAGCGTGCGGGTCTCGCCCCGGCCCGGCTCCTCGACGGTCGGAGCCGCCGGCTGGCGAACGGTGCGGCCGAGCGCGCGCGCCTGCTCGACGCCGGCCCTGAGGCCGTCCTTGACGGCCTGGGCGACGCTGGCGGTGCCGGCGCAGCCGCCGACCGAGACCTCGGCCTCGTGGCTGGCGCCGGGCAGGAAGGCGGCGCGCCCGGCATCCCAGCGCAGCTTGCCGCGCGACTGCGAGAACAGGTGCACCGTCGGGTTGAAGCCGCCGGCCATGGCGACCGCGTCGCACTCCACCGTCCGGGTCGACCCGGCGAGGCCGGAACCGTCGGCGGTCATGGCGGCGATCTCGACCGCCTCGACCCGCCGCCCGCCGTGGGTGCCGGCGACGCTGGAGCCGGCGAACACCTCGATGCCGCGGCTGCGCGCCTCGGCCACCAGATGGCCCGACGGCTCGGCGCGCAGGTCGACGATGCCGGCGACCCGGGCGTGGCGGTCGGCCAGCGCCAGCGCGGTGCGGTAGCCGTCGTCGCCGCCGGTGACCACCAGCGGCCGGCGCCCGGCCAGCACGCCGTAGCGCACCGCGTAGCCGCGCACCGCCGTCGACAGCATGACGCCCGGCCGGTCGTTGTCGCGGAACACCAGCGGCCGCTCGATCGCGCCGGTCGCCAGGATCACCCGGCCGGCGCGCACCTTCCACAGCCGCTGGCGCGGCACCGTCGGCAGGCCGACGCCGAGATGGTCGGTCACCCGCTCGGCGATCGTCAGGTAGTTGTGGTCGTAATAGCCGTTGACGGTGGCGCGCCGCAGCACCGTCACCTCGGGCATCGATTCCAGCTCGGCCACCACCTCGGCGACCCAGTCGACCGCCGGGCTGCCGCCGATCGCCACGTCGTCCTCGCCCAGCAGCGAGCCGCCGAACTCGGCCTGCTCGTCGGCCAGGATCACCCGCGCGCCGCTGCGCCCGGCCGCCAGCGCCGCCGCCAGCCCGGCCGGCCCGCCGCCGGCGACCAGCACGTCGCAATGCGCGTGCATGCGCTCGTAACGGTCGGGGTCCGGTCCCTCGGGCGCGCGGCCGAGACCGGCGGCGTGGCGGATCACCTCCTCGTAGGTACTCCACAGCCCGGCCGGCCACATGAAGGTCTTGTAGTAGAACCCGGCCGGGAACAGCCGGTGGAACGCCGAGTTCACGGCGCCGACGTCGAAGCGCAGGGACGGCCAGCGGTTCTGGCTGTGGGCGTCGAGGCCGTCGAACAGCTCGATCTGGGTGGCGCGCAAATTCGGCTCGGTGCGGTTGCCGCGGCCGAGCTGGATCAGCGCGTTCGGCTCCTCCGAGCCGAGGCCGAGGATGCCGCGCGGCCGGTGGTACTTGAAGCTGCGCCCGACCAGGTGGACGTCGTTGGCGAGCAGCGCCGAGGCCAGCGTGTCGCCGGCGAAGCCCTGCAGGCGGCGGCCGTCGAAGCGGAACACCAGCGGCCGGCGCCGGTCGACGCGGCCGCCGTCGGCGAGGCGGTTGGTCTGCGGGCTCATGGCGCGGTCTCCGCAAGGGGGCGGAGGATCGGCCCGTCGCTCCGTGGGTTCCGGCTCCGCCACGCCGGCGGCGCGTCGGTCCGGAATGACGACAGGAGAAAGAGGGGGCGCTGGCGACGGGACGACCCGCGACCGCACCATTGGCTGCACGCCAACCGGACCTTCGAGTGGGGCGTCCCGCAGGCCCAACCCAACCCCTCGTCATTCCGGACGGACGCGCCGGCCCGGCGCGGCCGAGCCGGAACCCACGGGGCGACGGGCGCAGGCCGCCGCCGCCCGTCAGCCGCAAGCTCTCTGGCGCCAGAAGTCATTGCTCCCGAGTGGGGAGCCCAGCTCCGCCGCGCCGGTGGCGCGTCGGTCCGGAATGACGATGGAGGGGAAGGCCAGCGGGGCGATCGACCACACCCCTTTTGTTCGTCATTCCGGACGCGCAAAGCGCGATCCGGAACCCACCCGCTTCGATGTCCCCGGTTCACGACAATTCCTTCCCGCCGAGGACGGCCGGATCGGGCCACTCGCCGACCTTGTAGACCTGCAGGATCGCGTGGCTGTTGGTGTCGCGCACCACGTGGAACCAGCGCCGGCAACCGGCGGCGTGCATCCAGCGCTCGGCGAACGGGCCCTTCGGGTTGTCGCGGAAATACAGGTACTCGGCCCACTCGGCGTCGGTGGTCGCCGACGGATCGGCCGGGCGGGCGAGGTGGGCCTGGTTGCCGTAGGCGAACTCGGCGTCGTCGCGCGGGCCGCACCAGGGGCAGGGGATCAGCAGCATGGTCTTGCCCTCTCAGTGCGCCACGCCGGCGGCGCCGTGCTCGTCGATCAGGTAGCCGCCCTGGAACCGCTCGAGGCCGAACGGCGCGGCGATCGCGTTCGGCTTGCCGTGCGCCAGCAGGTCGGCGAACACATGGCCGGAGCCGGGCGTCGCCTTGAAACCGCCGGTGCCCCAGCCGCAATTGAAGTACAGCCCCTCGACCGGCGTGCGCGACAGGATCGGCGAGGCGTCCGGGCAGGTGTCGACGATGCCGCCCCAGGTCCGCAGCACCCGCAGCCGCGAGACGATCGGGTACAGCTCGCAGGCGGCCGCCAACTGGTGCTCGATGATGTTCATCGAGCCGCGCTGGGCGTAGGAATTGTAGCTGTCGGTGCCGGCGCCCAGCACCAGTTCGCCCTTGTCGGATTGGCTGACGTACATGTGCACGGCGTTCGACATGACGACGGTGTCGATCACCGGCTTGATCGGCTCGGACACCAGCGCCTGCAGCGGGCGCGCCTGGATCGGCAGCTTGAACCCGGCCAGCGCCGCCAGCACGCCGGAGTGGCCGGCCGCGACGCAGCCGATGCGCCGCGAGCGGATGGTGCCGCGGGTGGTCTCCACGCCCTCGACCGCGCCGGTGGCGTCCTTCAGGAAGCCGGTGACCTCGCAGTTCTGGATGATGTCGACGCCGAGGTCGTCGGCGGCGCGGGCGTAGCCCCAGGCGACGGCGTCGTGGCGGGCGGTGCCGCCGCGGCGCTGGATGAAGCCGCCCATCACCGGCCAGCGGATGCCCGGGTCGGTGTTGATGATCGGCACCAGCTTCTTGACATCGGAGGTCGACAGCACCTCGGTGTCGATGCCGTTCAGGCGGATCGCCTCGACCCGGCGGCGCATCTCCTTCAACTCGTGCTCGGAGTGGGCCAGCGTGATGACGCCGCGCTGGCTGAACATCAGGTTGAAGTTTAGCTCCTGGCTGAGGCCTTCCCACAGCTTGAGGGCGTGCTCGTAAATTGCCGCCGACTCGTCCCACAGGTAGTTGGAGCGGATGATGGTGGTGTTGCGGCCGGTGTTGCCGCCGCCGATCCAGCCTTTCTCGAGCACCGCGATCTTGCGCATGCCGTGGACCGACGCGAGGTAGTAGGCGGTCGCCAGCCCGTGGCCACCGCCGCCGACAACGATGGCCTCGTAGGACGGCTTCGGCTCGGGGCTGCGCCAGGCCGCCTGCCAGTTCTCGTGATAACTGAGCGCGTTGCGCGCCAGCGCGAAAATCGAATAGCGCGGCTTGCCCGTCGGGCCGCGCCGGCGTCCTGCCTCGGCCATGCGGCCTGCTCCCCGGAGTGCGTGTCGGTACCGTGGAGCGCACCCTAGCGCCGACCGCGCCCGCCGTTTTGCCGGGGGCGACGGAACCGCGTCGGTTTCAGGGCGTGGCCTCGTCGAGGGTCAGCCGGTGGCGGTGCGCGGAACCGTCCAGGGGCAGGGAAACCGGTCGGCCGGAATGCGCTGCAGCCGGGCCGGATCGAGACCATCTCGGCGCAGCATGTCGTCCAACCCCGGCGGCGCCGACTCGATCGCGGCCTCGGCCACCGACAGCGCGTAGGGCGTGGCGGGATCCTTGCCCGGACGGACCGCGATGGTGATCACGAAATGACCGAAATAGCCAATCTCGCCGGCGTTGAGCGCCACCGGCTCCACGCCCGGTGCCGGCTTGGCGCCGTACAGCAGGCAGGCGCGCTGCCCGGTGCGGGGCTTGTAGCGTTCGAACCCGGCCGTCGAGCCGAAGCTGTGCACGAGGTACCAGCCGGGATCGACGGTGCGCTGGTCGAACAGGATCTTGTTGTAGTCGTCCATCCAGGCCGTCTGCCGGTAGGCGTTGTCGGTGTAGACGGTCTTCAGGGTGGTGCCGTCGATGCCTTCCGGGGTCAGGACGGCGCTGCGGATCGGGGTGACCGCGGTGCCGCTCTCGGGCCGGAACTCGGTGATGGTTGCCAGCGCCAGCGCCAGCCGCTTGCCGACCTTCTCGGGGCTGATGTTGCCGACGGCGGAGGTGTCCACCCGCACTTCCATGGTGGAGGCGAGGACGCTCTTGCCGGCCTGCGGGAAGACCGGCGCGGGCGCCGTCGCGACGCTGGCCAGCGGGCTGGCCCGCTCGGCGGCGGTGACGCAGCCGGACAGCGCCAGAGAGGCCAGTCCGATGATCAAGAGGCGCATCTAGGGAGTGCTCCGTCGTCGGTTCCCAGCCGAGCGATACCCGATCGCCGCCCGCAAATCCAGCGGAAGCCGACTTTCCCAGGCGCAGCGCGGCACACGGGCAGGCGCGGCGAGCCCGGATTCGGCGGCCCGTCGCTCGATCGCCCGGTTGCCCCCCGCGCCCGTTTCATCTAGGAGAAGGCGCCCGTCCCGCGCCCCCAAGAAGAGGCTTTAGCCCCCGTGTCCGACACGCTGACCGACCTCGGCCGTCGCGCCCTGCTGCCCGCGGGCTTGCGCGATCTGCTGGCGCCGAACGCCGGCAACGAGGCGAGGCTGGTGGAACTGCTGGTGGCGTGCACCGCCGCGCACGGCTACGACCGCGTCAAGCCGCCGCTCATCGAGTTCGAGACCAGCCTGCTGGAAGGCCCGGGTGCGGCGCTGTCGTCGCGGGTGTTCCGGCTGATGGATCCGATGTCGCAGCGCATGATGGGGGTGCGCGCCGACATGACCGTGCAGGTCGCCCGCATCGCGTCGACCCGGCTGAAGAACGCGCCCCGTCCGCTCCGGCTCTGCTACGCCGGCGAGGTGCTGCACACCGTCGCCGACCAGATGAACCCCGAGCGCGAGAAGCTGCAGGTCGGCGCCGAGCTGATCGGCAGCGCCACCGCCGAGGCCGACGCCGAGATCATCCTGGTCGGGGTCGAGGCGTTGCGCGCCGCCGGCGTGAAGGGGCTGTCGCTCGACCTGATGGTGCCGCCGCTGGTGTCAGCGGTGCTGGCCGATCTCGATTTGCCGGCCGTCGATCTCGCCCGCTTGCGCGCCGCCATCGACCGCAAGGACATCGCCGCCGTCGAGGCACTGGGCGCCGGGGTCGCGCCGGTTCTGACCCGCCTGCTGGCGGCGACCGGCCCGAAGGGCACCGCGCTCGCCGCGCTGTCGGGCATCGACCTGCCGGAGGAGGCGCGCGCCGCGCTCGACCGGCTGACCCACGTCGTGGATCTGGTGGCGGCGGCGCAGCCCGGTCTGGCGATCACCCTCGATCCGGTCGAGAACCGCGGCTTCGAATACCACACCGGCATCGCCTTCAGCCTGTTCGCCCGCGGTGTGCGCGGCGAGGTCGGCCGCGGCGGCCGCTACCGCCCGAACGGCGATCCGACCGAGACGGCGACCGGCTTCACGCTGTATCTGGAGAAGGTGCTGCAGGCTCTGCCGGCGCCGGCCGCGCGAGCGACGGTGTTCGTGCCGCACGGCACGCCGCGCGACGCCGCGGCGGCGCTGCGGCTCGGCGGGTCGCGCCACGGTGCAGGGCCTGGAGCCGGTGGACGACGTCGAGGCCGAGGCGCGGCGCCTGCGCTGCGCGTGGGTCTGGCGGGATGGAACAGTTGTCGCCCTGGACGCGTCCAAGGATGCCGGGGCATCGGAGGAGAAGGCATGAGCAACGTCGCCGTGATCGGCGCCCAGTGGGGCGACGAGGGCAAGGGCAAGATCGTCGACTGGCTGTCGGAGCGCGCCGACGTGGTGGTCCGCTTTCAGGGCGGCCACAACGCCGGCCACACCCTGGTCATCGGCGACCAGACCTACAAGCTGAGCCTGCTGCCGTCGGGCGTGGTGCGGCCGGGCAAGCTGTCGGTCATCGGCAGCGGCGTGGTGGTCGACCCCTGGGCGTTCCTGGACGAGCTCGAGCGGGTGCGCGCCCAGGGCGTCGACCTGAAGCCGGGCGACCTGCTGATCGCCGAGACCGCGGTGCTGATCCTGCCGGTGCACCGCCGGCTCGACCAGGCGCGCGAGGCGGCGCGCGGCGACGGCAAGATCGGCACCACCGGGCGCGGCATCGGCCCGGCCTACGAGGACAAGGTCGGGCGCCGGGCGGTTCGGGTGGCCGATCTCGGCGAGCCGGAAACGCTGAAGGCCAAGGTCGAGTACCTCGCCGAGCACCACAACGCCTACCTGCGTGGACTCGGTGAGGCGGAGATCGACCCGGCGGAGCTGCTGGCGGCCCTGACCGAGGTCGCCCCGAGGATCCTGCCGTTCGCCGGCCGGGTCTGGGAGCGGCTGGAGGCTGCCCGCGTCGCCAACAAGCGGATCCTGTTCGAAGGCGCCCAGGCGGTCATGCTGGACGTCGACTACGGGACCTACCCCTACGTGACCTCGTCCAACACGGTGGCGGGGCAGGCGGCCACCGGCTCGGGAATGGGGCCAACCAGCATCGGCTACGTGCTCGGCATCACCAAGGCCTACACCACCCGGGTCGGATCCGGACCGTTCCCGACCGAGCTGACCGACGAGACCGGCCGAACCCTGGGCGAGCGCGGGCATGAGTTCGGTACCGTCACCGGCCGTCGTCGGCGCTGCGGCTGGTTCGACGCGGTGATGGTCCGCCAGGCCATCAAGACCGGCGGCATCAACGGCATCGCGCTCACCAAGCTCGACGTCCTGGACGGCTTCGATACGCTGCAGGTCTGCACGGGGTATCGTCTCGACGGCGCGGCGCTGGACCACCTGCCGGCCGGCCAGGCGGCGCAGGCCCGGGTCGAGCCGGTGTACGAGACCATGGAGGGCTGGAAGGACAGCACACGCGGCGCGCGGTCCTGGGCCCAGCTGCCGGCGAGCGCCATCAAGTACATCCGCCGTATCGAGGAGCTGATCGAGGCGCCGGTGGCGCTGCTGTCGACCAGCCCCGAGCGGGACGACACCATCCTGGTGCGCGACCCGTTCACCGCCGGCGTCTGATTCTCGGTCGCGGCTCGCCGCTGGCGGCGGCCGCGACCAGCACTCGATCCGGCGGCGTCGCCGATCCGATCAGCCCTGCTTGACGGTCGTTTCCAGCTTCTGGATCGCCTTTTCGGTCTGCTCGGCGCTGCAGCCGCTGCTGTCGGCGACGCGGCCGCTGACCACCCGTCGCTTCATCGAACTGCCCAGGATATCGCGGATGTCGGCGTCGCTCTTGCCTTCGGCCTTCATGCGCTCGTGCATGGTCTTGGCGAGGGTGTCGGTTTCGCACTTGGCGTCGGCCGCGACGCCCGGCTGGACGGCCAGTACGGTGATGGCGAACGCGGCGGCGAGGCTGGGGAGGTAGCGCATGGTTTGCGTCCTTGGCTGGATTATCGGCCGCCGGGGATCGCCGGCGTGTTGATCACACGGGCGTAGCACGGTTTGCCCGGTCTGGCGCAAGCGCCGAGCGACGCACGCCCAATGTCGACCCCGCGGGCAGGGGCGCCGCCAACCGGAACGCGATGCGAATCCCCCTATCGGCATGATAGGGTTCCGGCTCGGGGCCTTCGGGGAGCGTCATGGCGGACCGCGTCGTCATCAAGGAACGGGTCGAGATCGACCCCGACAGCCCCGTTCCCGAGTTCGACATGCCGAACACCAAGGCCTACGCGGCGGTGGCGCGCCGGGAGGAGCACGGCGACCTGATCGCCTATGTCTGCGATCCGCGCATCCCGTTCCGCCACGACGACATCGACTCGGTTCGCGGCATGACCGGCAGCGCGATGATGCGCTTCGTGGAATGGGGCGTCGCCGTTTGGGCGCCGGCGCGTCGGCGGTTGCCGGTCCTGGTGTACGAACGCCCGCAGGGCGGGCGGGTCGCCAAGGCGGTCTCCGACGTCCAGGAACCGATGAGCGAAGATCGCATCGTGCGCGGCTTCCTGACGCCGGCCGTCGCGCTGCTGCGCGACCTGTCGACCCGAGGGGTGGCGCACCGGGCGATCCGGCCGGACAACCTGTTCTTCGCCGACCCCGCCAAGAAGCTGATCGCCCTCGGCGACTGCCTGACCTGCCCGCCGGGGCTTTACAACCCGGCGTTCTGCGAGACCCTCGAGCAGGCGATGGCCGATCCGGCGGCGCGCGGGCGCGGCGGCGTCGCCGACGACCTGTACTCTCTCGGCGTCTGCCTGATTTTCCTGGTGCTCGGCCGCAACCCGATCCACGAACTCGGCGCCACCGAGATGATCGAGCGCAAGATCAACCTCGGCTCCTACGGCGCGCTGACCGCCGGCGCCCGCATCCAGATGAACATGATGGAGCTGTTGCGCGGGCTGTTGTCGGATGATCCCCGGGAGCGGTGGTCGATCCGGGAGATCGAGCTGTGGATCGGCGGGCGCCGTCTCACCCCCAAGCAGGCCAAGCTGCCGTCCAAGGCGGCGCGGCCGATCACCATCGCCGGCCGCGATTACGAGAACGTAAGGTCCGCTGCCGAGGGCTTGGCGCGCAACTGGCTGACCGCTGGCGACATGTTGCGCGGGCATGATTTCGACAACTGGGTCCGGCGCAGCCTGAACGACGACAAGGTGGTCGAGAACGTCAACAAGGTGCTCGGCAACCACGCAGCCTTGCAGGGTGCTCCGGAGAGCGACACGCCGCGGCTGGTCACCCGGGCCTGCATGGCGCTCGATCCGGCGGCGCCGATCCGACACAAGGGCTTCTCGGCGCATATCGACGGTGTGGGGGCGGCGCTGGCGCTGGAGTTCGATCGGGACGACGTCCGCCAGAAGGTCTCGGACTTCATCAACGGCCGGTTCGTCGGCCTTTGGATGTCGCTGCAGGCTCGCACCCGCTCCGATCTCAACGAACTCTACGCGATCTACGACAAGCTTCCGATGGTCCTGAACCAGACCGGGCCGGGCTTCGGCATGGAGCGGGTGCTGTACGCGCTCAACCCGCACATCCACTGCCGCAGCCCGCTGATCGAGCACCTGTACGTGACCCGCATCGAGGAACTGGTGCCGGCGTTGGAGCGGGCGGCCTCGGCCAAGGATCGCGGCGGCCGGCCCATGGACCGACACATCGCCGCGTTTTCGGTGGCGCGGTCCCCCGACGTCGACGAGCGGTTCGTCCGGCCGCTCACCGGCACCGACCAGACCGGCACCGACCACGTGCTGGCGGCGCTGACCCTGCTGGCCCGAGTGCAGGCCATGACCAAGAGCGGCCCGGCGCCGGCGCTGGCGGCGTGGTTCGTCGACCTGATGAAGTCGTCCGTCAACGGGTTTGCCAATCTGAAGCAGCGCAAGGCCATGGAGCAGAGCGTCACGCGCGCCGCCGAGACCGGACTGCTGATCGAACTGCAGAACATCTACGGCGACACCAAGGCGGTTCAGCGCGACCAGCAGGGCTACGCCCGCGCCATGCAGGAGCACCAGCACTGTGGGGCCCAGATCCAGCAGCTCTCGATCGAGATCCAGAACCGCGAGCATATGGCGTCGGAACTTGGCGAGCAGGTGGCGGCGGTGGCCTCGGGCGTGATCGGCAGCATCGGGTCGACCGCGATCATCATTGCCTTCATGCTATGATGACGGTTGAACTTCACGGTCACCGTCGCCGCCAGCAGCCACGTTCCTCGCCATGACGACCCGAACGGCCGGCAGCGCGGCCACCCGCATGATCGTCATCGTCATCGTCGCCTGCATTGCCGCGGTGACGCTGCCGAGCGTGCTGATCCTGGGAATCGGGATGTTGCCGACCCTGGCGGCGATGATCACCGACCGCCGCAAGGAGAAGTACGCCACCCTCTGCGTCGGCTGCATGAATTTCACCGGCGTCATGCCGTTCATGATCCGCCTGTGGACCGAGGACCACTCCTACGATCACGCCTTCACGGTCATCGCCGACCCGTTCACCTGGCTGGTGATGTACGGGGCGGCGGCGCTCGGCTGGGCGATCTACTTCGTGGCGCCCGGCATCGTCGGAATGTTCATCGGCTTGCGCACCGAGCAGCGCATCCAGCGGCTGCGGCGGCGTCAGCGCGACCTGGTGGAGGAGTGGGGACCGGGTGTGGCGAGCGGCCGGCGCGACGGCGAGGAAAAGGAGAAGCGCAACGCCGGTTGACCGGCGTTGCGCCGACCTCGGGGCTCAACCCTTAGCGGACGTCGTGAACCAGCTTTTCCTCGATCGCCGCGTTCTTGATCGCCTTCTGCAGCTTCTCGAACGCCCGCACCTCGATCTGGCGCACCCGCTCGCGGCTGATGTCGTACTCCTGGCTCAGGTCCTCCAGGGTCGTCGGGTTGTCGCGCAATCGCCGCTCGGTGAGGATGTGCCGCTCGCGATCGTTCAGCGTCTCCATCGCCGAGTTCAGCAGGCGTCGGCGCTTCGACAACTCCTCGTCCTCGGCGTACCGCGACTCCTGGTTCTGATCCTCGTCGACCAGCCAGTCCTGCCACTCGCCCTCGCCATCCTGGCGCAGCGGCGCGTTCAGGGAATGGTCCGGGCTCTGCAGCCGGCGGTTCATCGACACGACGTCGGCTTCCGAAACGTCCAGCTTCTCGGCGATCGCCGTCACCCGCTCCGGCGAGAGGTCGCCGTCCTCGATCGCCTGCATCTGGCCCTTGAGCCGTCGCAGGTTGAAGAACAGCTTCTTCTGGGCCGCCGTGGTTCCCATCTTCACCAGCGACCACGAGTGCAGGATGTATTCCTGGATCGACGCCCGGATCCACCACATCGCGTAGGTCGCCAAGCGGAACCCGCGCTCCGGGTCGAAGCGCTTCACCGCCTGCATCATGCCGACGTTGCCTTCGGAGATCAGTTCGGCCAGGGGAAGCCCGTAGCCGCGATAGCCCATGGCGATCTTGGCGACGAGCCGGAGGTGGCTGGTGACCAATTTGTGGGCGGAGTCCACGTCCCCGTGTTCGCGCCAGGCCTTGGCCAGCACGTACTCCTCGCCGGGCTCCAACATCGGAAATTTGCGGATTTCCTGGAGGTACCGGGAAAGATTACCCTCGGCGCTGATCGATGGAAGGGTCGCGCGCGAAATCGCCATGTCCTTGGCTCCCTGTCTATCCCCGGACGTGTATCGCCTGACAATACGGCATAAATAGGACCGCGTTGGTCTGCTTTAAAGTCCGAAGCCTATCATGTCACGCGATCGAGATCGGCCACCAAGTCCGCCATGTCCGGCGGCAGCGCGCTCTCGAACCGCATCGTCTCGCCGGTTAACGGGTGGTCGAACCCCAAAACCGCGGCGTGCAGCGCCTGGCGTGGAAACCCGACCAGCCGATTGCGCACCGCGTCCGGAAGACCGCCGACCCGTCCGATCCGCCCACGTCCATAAACCGGGTCGCCGACGAGATGGTTCCCGATGTGCGTGAGGTGGACCCGGATCTGGTGGGTTCGTCCGGTTTCAAGCCGGCATTCCAGCAGCGCCGCCGCGGTGCCGAAGCGTTGGATGGTGCGGTAGTGGGTGACCGCCGCCTTGCCGGAGCCATCGGGGCGGACCGCCATGCGGATCCGGTCCTTGGGATGGCGGCCGATAGCACCCTCGATGCGCCCGGCGGGGGGGACCGGCGCGCCCCAGCACACCGCCCGGTAGGCACGCTCGATGGTGTGGTCGGCAAACAGCCGCGCCAGGGCGTGGTGGGCGGCGTCGCTCTTCGCCACCACCAGCAGGCCACTGGTATCCTTGTCGATACGGTGCACGATCCCGGGTCGCCGGACGCCGCCGATTCCGGACAGGCTCTCGCCGCAATGCGCGATCAGGGCGTTCACCAGTGTGTCGCGGGGCGCTCCGGGGGCGGGATGAACGGTCATCCCGGCGGGCTTGTCGATCACGATCAGGGCGGAGTCCTCGTACACCACCGTCAGCGGCAGGTCCTGGGCCTCGGGTTCCGCCGGCACCGCCGGAGGCACCAGGATGCGGTAGCGCGCGCCCGGTTTGACCGGGTCGGAGGGGTCGGCTAAGGTCGCGCCATCGACGGCGATACGACCGTCCAAAATAAGCGATTTCAGGCGATTACGGGAAAGCGGGGGCGTTTCCCCGCGGCTCTCCAGGCAGCGGGCGAGCCAGCGATCGACCCGGTCGCCCGGGTGCTCCGCCAGCGCCTCTGGCGACGCCTCGACGACGATCGCTTGCGGACGGGTCGGCGGCGGCTGGGACTGGGCGCAGAGGGTCGGAATCCATGGCCGGCACCATAGGGCAAGGCGAAACACCCGAGAAGCGGCCGGTGGTGCCGTATCTGGGGGCGGTGAAGGTGGCGGCCGTGGTGATGGCGGTCATGATCGTCGTCGGCGTCGCCGTCCTGGGGGTGACGCTCGCCAAGCGCCTGGGAGGGGCGGCGCCGGCTCCGGCGGTTGCCGTCGGACCGTCCGACGCGGTCGGTCTGGCCGGCGTCGCGCCACCGTCGGCGTTCGGAGAGGTTTCGCTGCGATTGCCGCCTCGGGCCAGGGTCATGGACATGGCGATGGACCAGCGGCGCCTGGTGCTGCACCTGCAGCTCGCCGGCCGCGACAAGGCCCTGATGGTCGTCGATCTCGAGAACGGACGCTCGCTCGGCCTGATCAGGCTGGAGCCCGATCCGCTGGAGCCGTGATCCGAGGGCCGCTGCCGCGCCTTCACCTCGGCCCCGAGCGCCGCTATCGTCCCTGTTCAACGACCCTCCGGATAGCCGCCATGCCCCACAGCCCGACCAGCGCCTTCCCCGCACCGCCCGGTGTCGCCCCGCGCGTCACCGCCCGCAGGCCCAGCCGATGAGCGGGGTCGAGAAGGCCTGGGAGCCGGAGGCGCCCGGCGCGCTCGACGGCGTCCGCGTCCTTGACCTGTCGCGCCTGGTCGCCGGCAACGCCGTGACCCATGTGCTGGCGGATCACGGCGCCGAGGTGATCAAGATCGAGAAGCCCGGCGTCGGCGACGACCTGCGGAACTGGAAGACCGAGGGCGTATCGACGCACTGGAAGGTCTACTGCCGCAACAAGAAGAGCGTGACGCTGGACTTCCGGCACCCAAGGGCGATCGAGTTGATGCTCGACCTGGTGGCGACGTCGCGGGTCCTGGTCGAGAACTTCAAACCCGGCACGCTCGAGGCCATGGGCCTCGGCCCCGACATCCTGCACGCCCGCAACCCGGACCTGATCGTGGTGCGGATCTCCGGCTGGGGGCAGGACGGCATGTGGGCGCACAAGCCGGGCTTCGGCAGCCTGGTCGAGGCGATGAGCGGTTTCGCGGCGATGAACGGCTTCGGAGATCGGGCGCCGGTGCTGCCGCCGCTGGCGCTCGCCGACATGATCGCCGGGCTGTACGGCGCGTTCTCGGTCATGGTGGCGATCCGCGAGATCGAGCTGAAGGGCGGGCGCGGCCAGGTGATCGACCTGCCGCTGATCGACCCGATCCACTCGGTGCTCGGCCCGATCGTCGCCAACTACGACCTGACCGGCAAGGTCCCGGAGCGTCTTGGCTCGCTGTCCAACCAGACCGCGCCGCGCAACGTCTACCGGTGCCGCGACGGCAAGTACGTCGCCCTCAGCGGCTCGATGCAGACGATGGCGGAGCGGCTGTTCCGCACCATCGGCCGGCCCGAGCTGATCGACGATCCGCGCTTCGGACCAACACCGACCGGGTCCGCAACAACCATGAACTCGACCCGATCGTGGCGGAGTACATGGCCGAGCGGACCCAGGAGGAGTGTCTGGCGATCTTCGAGAAGGCCGGGGTGACGGTGGGCGCGGTGGCCGACGTCGCCCAACTCGCCGAGCATCCCTACGCTCTCGACCGCGAGGTCATCGTCTCGCTGCCGGACGCCGATACCGGCCGGCTGGCCATGCACAACGTGATCCCCCGATTGTCGGCGACCCCGGACGGCTGCGCCGTCCGGCGCCGGAACTGGGCGAGCACAACGCCGAGATCTGGGGCGGATTGGGCCATGACCCGGCCGCCCTGACCGACCAGGGAGCGGTATGATGGCCGAAGCGAGCAACCAACCGCTCTGGCGGTCGCTGCTGTATGTCCCGGCGACCGCCGAGCGGTTCGTCGCCAAGGCCGCCGGACGAGGCGCCGACGGCATCATCCTGGATCTCGAGGACTCGATCCCGCCGGCCGCCAAACCGGCTGCGCGGGCGGCCCTGGCTGCCGCTGTCCCGATCGTGGGCGCGGGCGGCGGCGAGGTGCTGGTGCGGATCAACCGGCCCTGGCGCCTGGCGCTGCCGGACCTCGAGGCGGCGGTGATCGCCGGCGTTACCGGCCTCTGCCTGCCGAAGGTCGATTCCCGCCATCACCTGGTGGAGATTCGACCAGGTGGTGGGCGAACTGGAGGCCGAGCGCGGGCTGCCGGTCGGGCGCATCCGGTTCTGCGTGCTGGTCGAGACCGCCCAGGGCGTGGCCGAGGCCCGGTCGATCGCCGCCGGCCCCCGGGTCGCCGGGATCACCGTGGGCGGCGAGGATCTGGCCGCCGACCTTGCCCTGCCGGAACCCGACCCGGAGATGCTGGCGCCCTACGAGGCGGCGGTGCGTCTGGCGGCCCGCGAGGCGGGGGTGATGCCGATGGGCTATCCCGGCTCGATCGCCGAGTTCAGCGACCTGGATCTGTTCAGGCGTTGCGCGGAGGCGGGTCGGCGCGCCGGCTCGGAGGGCGGCATGGCGATCCACCCGGCCCAGGTTGCCGTCCTGAACGCCGCCTTCGCCCCGGGCGAAGCCGAGATTGCGCACGCCGAGGGCCTGCTGTCGGCCTTCGAGGTGGCGCTGGCGGAAGGCAAGGGTGCCGTCGCCTACCAGGGCAAGATGATCGACAAGCCGATCGTCGACCGCGCCCGACGGGTCCTGGCGGCCCGCGACCGGATCGCCGCTCGCAGCCCCGGCTGAGGCCCGCTCAAGCCCTGGTTGCCGGTGCGGGCGGTCATGCCCTACCCTTTGTCCTGGGTGCGCGAGTCGGGCGGCCAGCGGAGCGGGGACAGGGCATGCGGCGGGTGAGGCGTATCGAGGGACGGCAGTCGCTGTCGGAGGGCATCGTGGGCGCGCTTCGGCTGATCGCCAGCCCCGGCGAGTTGTGGGCCACGTTCCGCGACTACGTCGGCGTCGGCCGGCGGCGCCGCCTGGATCCGGTGACCGACGCCGACAGCCTCGCGCGGTTCCTGCAGACCCGTGCCAGCTTCGTCGCGCAGACCTCGCTGTACGGCTACGTGCGGACCCGCGCCGGCATGCGCTACCCCGAGCTGTTCCACGACGACGGCTTCGTCGGCTCCATCAACATCGCGAAGTGGCAGATCTGGCTGGCCTGCCTGTCCGATCTATCGGTCTACGCCGGCGGAATGCTGGCGCGGGAGGCGCCCGGTTCGGCCGACGACGTCCGCCCGCTGATGATGGCCGTGGTGTCCGGGATCCTGACCGAGACCGGGACGCCGGCGGATGCCGGGCCGGCCTTCGCGAGTTCCGCGCGTGAGGTGCTGGAGCGTCTGTCGGCCTGCGACTGGGCGGCGGTCACCGATGACGCCGGGGCCTTTACCGAAAGCCCGCCGGCCTTGGTGCGCTGGGCCCCGATCGTCGACGAGCTCAAGCAGTTCGACGAGCCGATCGTGCTGAATTCGGTGCGGTTCCGCTGGCAAGAGGTGCGGCGCGACTTCCGCCAGGTGCTCGACGTCGCAGCGGTGCTGGGCGCTGAGCCCGCCTCGCCGCCGGCCGGGCGGCTTGCCGCCGCCGACCCGGCGCCCGCCGGCTGAACTCCGGCCCGGGTGGGGGCGCCTCTGGTCAGTCCGTGAAGACCCGCACCAGCGCCGCCAGACCCTGCGCGATCTCGCCCTCGAGCGGGAACGACAGCATTCCCATCACCGAGTAGCCGAGCAGCCACGGCATCAGGTAGAAGCGCGCGAGGTAGAAAAACCACGCGACGTAGAGCGGGATCAGCGGGGTCACCAGGAACCCCGGCGTGATCGGCGCGAACAGCCGGATCAGCGGGTCGGTTGCCATCACGAAGAAGCGCATGAAGAAAAACTGGCTGTTGGTCGGCAGGAACAGGCTCATGCCGAACCGGCCGATCAGCGTCCACATGATCATGCCGAGGACATAGTCGACCACCAGGGCCCACAGCGGGATGAATTCCATCGTCGGGCAGCTCCGGGCGTGGATTGTGCCGAGGTCGATCCGCCGAAAAGGAAGGGCCGGGGAGAGATGGTCTCTCCCCGGCCCCCGTTGGTCGGATCGGTCAGTGCGTCGAGCCGAGGATGGTCTGGCCCGACGGGATCCGGACTTCGTCGACCATGGCCTGGGTCTCCGCGTCCGGTGCTTCGGTCATCAAGGTCACCACCACCATGGCCACCAGGCTGGCCGACGCTCCGACGATGCCGAAGCGAAGGTCGTCCAGTCCGATCCACGGGGTCATGCCGGCGAACTTGACCATGTAGAGGTACCAGGAACCGACACCAAGGCCGACCGCCATGCCGGCGATCGCCCCCGGTCGGTTGGCGCGCTTCCACCACACGCCCAGCACCAGCGGGAAGAACAGCCCGGACATCGCGAAGCAGAAGGCCCAGGCCACCGCCCCGAGAATGCCAGTCAGCTGCAGGCTTGCCACCAGCGCGCCGGCCGCACCGATCCCGAACAGCAGGATGCGGGCGACGAGCAGCCGCTTCCGGGTCTCCGCCTTCGGGTCGATGATCTTGTAGTACAGATCATGCGACAGCGCGTTGGCGATCGCCAGGAGCAGGCCGTCGGCGGTCGACATCGCCGCCGCCATGCCGCCCGCGGCGACAAGGCCGGACACGACGTACGGAAGTCCCGCGATCTCCGGGGTCGCCAGCACGACGATATCGGCGCGCATGAAGAACTCGTTGATCTGCAGGATGCCGTCCCCGTTGGCGTCGGTGACCCTGAGCATGCCGACGGCGGCCCATTTCTGGATCCACTCGAGGGCGTTCACGTCGGCAATCGACTTGCCGATGATGCTCGTGGCCAGGTTCGGATCGAGAACCTGAAGCTTGGTCAGGGTCGCGAGCGCCGGCGCCGTGAAGTACAGCAGGGTGATGAAGAACAGCGACCACGCCACCGAACTGCGCGCCGCCCGGACGGACGGCGTGGTGAAGTAGCGCATCAGGATGTGCGGCAGCGAAGCGGTGCCGAGCATCATGCACGCCACCAGGGTCACGAACTTCCACGCCGCCATGGTCGAGTCACCAGGGGTGGCGTGCAGGGTGGTCAGCGCGCTCATGCCCGGGACGGGCTGGGCGGGCTTCAGGGTGCCGACACCGAGCAGCGGCTCGAGTTCCTGGATGCGCGCGACGGCATCGCCGTACACGAACTGCGGGAACCAGCCGAAGTCCTGCTTGATGGACATCCAGAACACCGGCACCAGGTAGGCGATGATCAGCACGATGTACTGCGCCACCTGGGTCCAGGTGACCGCCCGCATGCCACCCAGCATCGAGCACAGCAGGATGCCGAGGAGGCCGAACCACACGCCGACGGCGTAGGGTATCTGCAGCACGCGCGACGCGATGGTGCCGGTCGCGTCGATCTGCGCCGTCACGTAGGTGAACGAGGCAATGACCAGCACCAGCACGGCCAGCAGCCGCGAGGTGTTGCCGCCGTAACGCGTTCCGATGAAGTCCGGCACGGTGTAGCAGCCGAACTTGCGCAGGTAGGGCGCCATCAGCACCGCCACCAGCACGTAGCCGCCGGTCCAGCCGACGACGAAGGCGAGGTAGGGGTGACCGGCCATGTAGACGCCGCCGGCCATCGCGACGAACGAAGCCCCGGACATCCAGTCCGCGGCCGTCGCCATGCCGTTGAACACCGGCGGAACCTCTCGGCCGGCGACGTAATAGGCGTCGACCTGCATCGTGCGCGACAGCCACCCGATCAGGGCGTAGATCACGATGGTGAAGGCGACGAACAGGATGCCGATGGTGTCGGCGCCCAGGCCGGCCTGCTCGAGTGCCGCCATGAGGGCGACGAACACCAGGAACCCACCGGTGTACAGGATGTAGATCTTCGAGAGGTTGTCGACGAACCTCCCCTGGAGTCTAAACCAGCTCATGATGTCATTCCCCCTAATCGTCCTCAGCCACGCCGCATTCGCGATCGATGCCGTCCTGCTGCTTCACGAAGATGAACAACTGGATGACGAAGGCGAACAGTGACCCCTGGGCCGCCATGTAGTAGCCGACCGGGAAGTCCAGAAAGCGGAACTGGTTAAGGTCGGTGGCGAACCAGTGGACGATGTAGGCGAAGAAAAACCAGATGATCATGTGGACGATCATCAGGTTCTTGGTTTTACTCCAATGCATTAGTCGGTTGTCCGAAGAGTGATCGGTCAACGTCAGTCCTCCCCTATAAGTTTGGGCCATTCTATTCTAATTTTACTTAATTCTTTTTATATTGTGCCCCCTGAATGGGTGGCCCATCCACCCACAGTACTAGTACGTTAGCTTGATTCTTCGGCATTGGAAAGCATAGCAAAAGGTGTCTACTGGCCGCCTTGGAAGGTCAGGCCGATTGCTCCTTCTGTGCCTCCAAGTCGCGGCCACGGGGCGTCTATGCCCAGCGCTGGTGCGACCACTTGACGGCAGCGTCGTGACTTGGGGACCCACGGCCCGGCAAGGCGAACGGCCCGGGCAGCCACCTTCGGAATCACCCTATGGGTGAATCGCCGACGACCGTGCGCGCGGAGTTCTCGAACATCAGGTCTCGGAGCAGGGTATGGACATGGCGCAGATGGTCGAGCGCCGCCTTCAGCTCCGCTCGCTGGCGGCGGGACAACTCGCCGAGGGCGACGAGGGTCGTCGGGCGGGCGCCCGCGGCGATGTCCTGGCTCTGCTGGGCCAGGATCAGGGTCAGGCAGGTACCGTGGGCGTCGAGCAGCGCCGACAGGTCGGCTTCGCTGCCCACGCCGCGGTCGATCAGCCCCTTGATCCGGGCGCGCGTCGACCGTTCCCGGATGCCGTGCCGGATCGACAGCAGCCGCGCTGCCGAAGCGACCGGAAACAAGGCGTGGAGCTTCAGGTCCAACCGCCCGTCGCGGGATTTGAACCCGCCGAACATCGTCAGCGCGCTCGGGATCGACGCCAATCGTTCTCCCAGAAGCTTGGCGAAGGTCGGGTTGGCCCGTCCGAGCTCATAGGCGTGCTCGAACAGGGCTTGTCCGATCGAGGGCGTGCCGTGCACCGGCATCGCGTCGAAGAAGATGTCGACGTTGAGCAGGTTGTCCGGCCGCGGGCTGCGGATCCACCCCTCGATCCGGTTGCGCCAGGTTTCTGCCGATCCCCGCCAGTCGGGACGACTGGCCATCACGCCCCCGCCGCAGAAGGGGATGCCGGCGGTATCGAGGATGGCTGTCATGCGCTCGGCCATGGTGGCGAACCAGCGATCCTCGACGCTGTCCGGCGCGCCGGATCTCGAAGACGATCGCGTTGTCCTGGTCCGGCACCAGCAGGCTTTCGCCCCGCCCGCCGGATCCCAGCACCAGCACCGCGAACCGGCACGGTGGCGGACCCTGGCCGTCGGCCGCCATGGCCGCGGTCGCGAGCACCGCCGCCCGCCGGGTCATCGAGCGGATCTCCTCGCTGACGATCTGGCTGACGATACCGGCGTCGAGATCTTCCGCGACCAGCGACCGGACCACCGCCGGCAGCGTCGACCAGGCGAGTCGCCAGGTCCTCGGCCGTCGGCGCCGCCTCGATCGAGTCCGCGAGGGCGATCGCCGGTCCGGCGCGCAGCTTGAGGAGATCCCGCGCCGATACCACCCCGACCAGCGTTCCGGCCTCGGAGCGCACGCCGAGATGGCGGGTTCCGATCCTGCTCATCCGGCCGACGGCGCGGTACAGGAAGGCCTGTTCCCGGATCGTGTGCACCGGGGACGAGCCGATCGACCGGACAGGTTCCGTGAGGGCGGCCGCGCCGAACGCCGCGATCCGACGCATGGCGTCGCGCTCGGTGACGATCGCGTAGGCCGAGACGTCGAGGCCGGCGGCGGCGTCCGGTGCCACGAACACCGACGAGATCGACCGGTCGACCATCGCCGCCATCGCCTCCCCGAGGGTGGTTTCGGGCGCAACCACGACGACCCGGCGGGCCATGATGTCGCCGACCTTGTGGCGGTAGGCGTGGGTGTCGACGCTGCCGAGCGGCGTGTCGCGGGGTTCCGCCGCCGGCGGCTCCCATCCGGCGCCGCGGTGACGCTCCATCTCGACCCCGAGGCTCGCGCAGGCCCGCTCGGCCTCGGCCAGGGTCCGGATGCCCTTGGACTGGAGGAGCGGCACCAGCGCGACGAAGATCCGGGCGGCGGTCTCGGCGTCGCCGAGGGCGCGGTGGCGGTCCCGGGCTTCGAGCCCCAGCCAGCTCGCCAGGGCTTCCAGGGAGTGGCTGGCCAGCGCCGGCGCCACGATCAGCGACAGCAGGCGCACGCACAGCGCCCGGGGCCGTGTCCAGGGCAGGTGGCGACGGCGCGCCTCGGCGGCGAGGACCGCCAGATCGTACCCGGTCGAATGCCCGATCAGGACGCGGCCCTGCAGGACGCCGTCCAATTCGACCCAGGCCTCCGCCAGCGGTCCAGCCCCCCGCACCATCGCGTCGGTGATCCCGTGGATCTCGGTGGAGCGCGGCGGGATCGGAGTCCCGGGGTCGACCAGCCGGGAGTAGGCCCGCTCCGACCGCACGGTCGCCCTGGAGACCGGGACCGCGCCGATCTCGATGATCAGCGCCTGCGACGGATCGAGACCGGTGGTCTCGAGGTCAAGCGCCACCGCGTCGAGCGCGAACAACGGCATCGCACCGGTCGTGGGCATCCCGATCACCCCGCTTCTCGCGCCGCGGCGCGCCTGGGCCGGGCAACGATAGTGTGCAGTCTAGCGGCATCGGGAGACTTGATCCCGCTCAATTCGCCTCCTCCGGGCTGCCGACGGTGGCGTCCCCCGGACGTCGGCGACCGACGAACATTGCGGTCCGGCCCCGGCCTGCGCTAGAACCCGCCCGTCCCCACAACCGACGGCGAGCCGCCCGATGGCCTCCTATCAGTACATCTACGTGATGAACGGTCTGGCGAAGACCTATCCCGGGGGGCGGGAGGTGCTGAAGGACATCCGGCTGTCCTTCCTGCCGGGCGCGAAGATCGGCGTTCTCGGTGTCAACGGCGCCGGCAAGTCGACGGTGCTCAGGATCATGGCCGGTGTCGACAAGGAGTACACCGGCGAGGCCTGGGCCGCCGAGGGCGCGACCGTCAGGCTACCTGCCGCAGGAGCCCGATCTCGATCCGACCAAGGACGTCCAGGGCAACGTGATCGAGGGGTTGGGCCCGCTCAAGGCGTTGATGGACCGTTTCAACGAGGTCAGCGCCCGGTTCGGCGAGGATCTCTCCGACGACGAGATGAACGACCTGCTGGCCGAGCAGGGTGAACTCCAGGAGAAGATCGACGCCGCCGACGGCTGGGACATCGACCGCAAGGTCGAGATTGCCATGGACGCGCTGCGCTGCCCGCCCGGCGACGCCGACGTCACCATGCTGTCCGGCGGTGAGCGCCGCCGGGTCGCCCTCGCCAAGTTGCTGCTGTCCCAGCCCGACCTGCTTCTCCTCGACGAGCCGACCAACCACCTGGACGCCGATTCCGTCGCCTGGCTGCAGCGCACGCTCGCCGACTACGCCGGCACCGTCGTCACCGTCACCCACGACCGCTACTTCCTCGACGAGGTGGCCGGGTGGATCCTGGAGATCGACCGTGGTCGCGGCATCCCCTACGAGGGCAACTATTCCGGCTGGCTGGTGCAGAAGCAGAAGCGCCTGGAGCAGGAAGGCCGAACCGAGGCCGCCCGCATGCGCTCGCTGAACCAGGAACTGGAGTGGATCCAGCAGAGCCCGAGGGCCCGGCAGGCGAAGTCGAAGGCCCGCATCAACGCCTACGAGGATCTGCTCGCCCGCAACCAGGAGAAGGCGTCGGACACCGCCCAGATCGTCATTCCGTCGGGGCCGCGCCTGGGCGACGTGGTGATCGAGGCCGAGCACCTGTCGAAGGCGTTCGGCGACCGGCTGCTGATCGACGACCTGTCCTTCAAGCTGCCGCCGGGCGGCATCGTCGGGGTGATCGGGCCGAACGGCGCCGGCAAGACCACGCTGTTCCGGATGATCACCGGCCAGGAGCAGCCGGACGGCGGCGCCTTCCGGATCGGTGACACCGTGAAGCTCGGCTACGTAGACCAGAGCCGCGACAGCCTGCGCGCCGACAAGACCGTGTTCGAGGAGATCTCCGACGGCCAGGACGAGATCGATCTCGGACGCCGCAAGATGGCGAGCCGCGCCTATGTCGGGTTGTTCAACTTCAAGGGCAGCGACCAGCAGAAGAAGGTCGGTCAGCTCTCCGGCGGTGAGCGCAACCGCGTGCACCTCGCCAAGATGCTGAAGTCGGGGGCCAACCTGCTGATGCTCGACGAGCCGACCAACGACCTCGACGTCGATACCCTGCGGGCGCTCGAGGAGGGGCTGCTGGAGTTCGCCGGATGCGCCGTGGTGATCAGCCACGATCGCTGGTTCCTGGACCGGGTCGCCACCCACATCCTGTCCTTCGAGGGCGACAGCCACGTCGAGTGGTTCGAGGGCAACTACGAGGCCTACGAGGCCGATCGCAAGCGCCGGCTCGGCGACGAAGCGGCGCAGCCGCACCGTATCAAGTACAAGCCGATCCGCCGCAGCTGAACACGAAAGCGGGCCGACGCTTCAGGGCGTCGGCCCGCCAGGGTGTCCGGATCTGGCCGGGGCGCGGGGTCCGTGGATCAGCCGCGTTCCCGCTTGGTCTCAGGAATTCGAGGACTTCAGTCGGGCCATGCGGTCGTTGAGGGCCTTGATCAGCGCCTTCACCTCGCCGCCGCCGCTCTGGATGACCGAGGCGTACTCCTGGCGCTGGGTGACGCTCATGCTCACCCCTTCGATCACCACGTCCGCCACCCTGAAGCCACCGCCCTGGCGAATCAGTCGCCACTCGACGCGCACCTCCGGACCACCCTTGGGATCCACGAGCCGGCTGTTGACGAGGACGAACTGGCCGTCCTCCCGGCTGCCGTCGACCACCAGCCGCTGGCCGGAGTACTCGTCGAACCGGGCGGTGTAGGTGTAGACGATGCTTTCGTTGAAGGCCTTCAGATAGGCCTCGCGATCCTCCGGCGTCGCCTGGCGCCAGTAGCGGCCGAGCAGGAACCGACCGATCCCTCCATGTCGAAGGTCTCGGACAGCAGCCGATCAAACTGCTCGCGCTTCTCGGTCATGCTGCTGGCGTTGTCCGTCACCAGAGCCAGCGCCCGGTCGGCGAGCTTCCCGATGAATCCCTCGGGCGTGGATGCCTCGGCCCGCGCCATCACCGGCGCCATCACCAGGATCACCATAAGCGCGAACGCGCGCATGAACGTCATGACTGCTTCCCGATCGAAATGGTCATTCTCAACTCGACGGCGTGGTCGACCGCCGGCGCTCCGCGGGCTGTCCGCCCGGAACATACTGGTCGAATTCGCCGGATGATCCTGTCCCGCCGGCGCCCGCCGGGGGTTGCCGTTCTCGATCAGCGCCTCGCGGCGCTGCTTGTAGATGGTTCGGACCCGGGCGTAGTAGTCCACCGAGGTCTCCTTCAGCTCGTTGATCGCGTCGAAATTCCGGGCCCGGAAATCGACAGCGCCGACGATCCGGCGCCCCATCTGGAAAGTGTCGACATCGTCGTCGGTGTCCAGCGGATGGCCGCCCTTGGCGTAGTTGATTGGATCCAGGAACTGATCGACCACCCGTCCGACCACGTCGCGGGCGTTGCTCGGACCGAGCAGCGGCAGCACGATGTACGGGCCGTCGCCGACCCCGTAGGTCGCCAGCGTCTGGCCGAAATCCTCTTCGCGGTGTTCCAGTCCCAGGCCGCTGGCGTTGTCGACGAAACCGAAGAACGGCGCGTTCGCGACGAAGCGCGACACGGTGTTCTCGGCCGCTTTCCACTCACCCTGGAACAGATCGTTGGCGAGGATGACCGGGCTCTGCAGCCACCCCAGGAAGTTGCGGACCATGTCGCGCACCGGGTCCGGAACCGTCCCGCGGTAAACGTACGCGGTCGGCTGCAGGATGAAGGTGTCGAGGGTTTCGTTCACGGCGAAAACGAGCCGGTTGGCCGGCTCGATCGGATCGTAAACCTCACCCCTCTCCATCTCGCCCTGGCTGGCGCAGCCGGCGAGGAGCCCCGTAGCGAGTACCACGGCCGAAATCGAGCGACGCATTCCAAAATGCCTCATGTTCCGCTTGAGTGACCGTCCTGGTTCACCTGGGCTCTCGAGGCAACCTGAAGGCACACGTCTCCGAGCGCCTTCGACCCTGAGAGCATAGGATTGGGGTACCACAGAGCCGTCACTGGCGCCAGATGGCGGCCTGTACCGGGCCCGCGCTTCGGACCGTGTGTTGCAAAAATATCGCGCTCTGCCGAGGATCGGCGCAGGTGGGTCAGCGCACCCGCTGGGCCATCGCGTGGGCCTTGCGCTGCCACTCCACGGCCCCGACCGCTCGGTACAGGCGGCCAGCCTGAATCAGCAGCGCGGTGGCGGTGGCGTTGTCCTCGTTGACCGCCAGAAGCCCGATCAGCAGCGCCGCGTCGGCCTCCGAAAGCCGGTCGCCGACGCTCTGGAACAGGATGCGGGCTTCCGCATAGGCCTGCTGTGCCTGCGGCAGCCGCCCGAGCGAGGATTCGAGGTCGCCGGTCGCGCGCAGCGCCGAGGCTTCGCCGTGGGCGTCCTTGAGCGTCTGGTACATCGACCGGACCTGAGCGTAGTTCACCCGGGCGCGGTCGTGGTTCTCCATCAGCATGTCGACCTGGCCTAGGTCCATCAGCGCCTGCGCGGCGTCGCGGGCGCCGCCGGCGTTCTGATAGTGACCATAAGCCTCCTTGAGGATCTCGCGGGCGCTGCGCTGCTGGCCGCGGGCGATGTCGAGGTGGCCGCGGCCCTTCTGCGCGTCGGCGGTGATGAGCAGGTCTTCCGAGGACTTGGCCTGGGCGACAACCCGGTCGAACATGATCCGGGCCTCCTCGTTGTTGCCGGCGATGCGCTCCATCTCGCCGAGGCCGATCATCAGCCGGGCCTCGTTGTCCTTGTCGCCGGATTCGATGAACAGGTTGCGGGCGGTCGCGCCGTTGGCGCGGCCCCACTCGAAGCGGATCCGGCAGCGCCGGACGTCGCCGCGGCCGGCGATCAGGGCGCTGGCGCCGACCCGCCGGCCGGCCTGCTTGAACCGCTGCGCCCCTTCCAGCGCCATCTCCCGGGCCTCGGTCGGGCGCTGCATCTTGCGGTAGCCGTCCGACATCACGAGCCGGACCAGCGCCTCGCCGACATAATCGCCGGTGCGGCGGTAGAGGGTCAGGGCGCGTTCGAAGCGGTTCTGCGCTTCGGCGGGGTTGCGCTCGAGTCGGTACAACTCGCCGCGACCGTACAGCGCGTGCGCCTCGCCGATCCGGTCGCCGACCTGGGTCAGCATGAAGCGAGCCTGGTCGAAGCAGCCGGCGGCCTCCTCGGTCTTGCTCAAGCGCACGCACGCCTCGGCCAAGCCCAGGAAAGCGCAGCCTTCGCCGAACCTGTCGTTTTCGCGGGCAAACAGCTCGCGGGCCTCCTCGAACAACTGGCGGGCCGGCTCGTAGGCCCGTCGCAGCAGCGCCAGATGGCCTTGGGCCGTCACGGTACGGGCGGCACCCCGCGCGTCCTTGGCCGACCGGAAGCGCGCCAACGCCTCCTCGTAGAGCCGGCCGGCATCGTCGAACTCGCCGGTTTCGGCGGCGAGTTCGCCCTGGCTGAGCTTCACCGTCGCTTCCAGCGCTTCCTGCTTGGCCTCCCGCGACAGCGACGCCGCCTCGCTGAAGTTCTTGCGGGCGTCGTCCGGCAGGCCGCAGATGCGGAAACCCTCGCCCTGCGCCCACAGACGGCCGGCGGTCGCGGCCGGCCCGGTGGACAGAATCCCACCCGACCGCAGGGCCTGGACGCCGCCGCTGCGCTTGATGCCGCGGGTGATCCACCAGTCCAGCACCAGCGCCGACAGGCCGACGAACGCGACCACCCCGGCCAGCATGTCCTGGTAGTTGTCGGGCTTGTCGGCGGAGAACAGATAGGACGCGCCCACAGCGATCGCCGTGAACACGATGATCAGCAGTCGTCGCCGCCAGGTTCCGAGCCGGCCCCGTCGCCGTGCACTCTGGATCGCCTTCACTGGAACCTGCCCCAATTCGGATTGTAAGCGCTGCCGTTCATCGGCCAGCGGGCCCGTCGACGTCGCAGGCCATTATCCCTGATTTCGGCGATCGCTCCAACCCTGGCCACTGCCGCCCCTGGTGCTCGGCTGGGTGCCGGCGCGCCGATAGAGCGGCCGAGGAGCGCCGGCAGCAGGTAGATCGGAAACTGCAGCATCGCCAGGAACAGGAACCCGTCGGGCTCGAACGCCGCCGGTGCGGCGCCCAGCACCAGCGCCATGTTGCGGTTGCCGGCGACCAGCGCCAGCGTGGCGGCGTTGCGCGCGCCGGTCGG
Organism: Rhodospirillaceae bacterium; assembly: GCA_018401495.1. Lineage (GTDB taxonomy): Bacteria > Pseudomonadota > Alphaproteobacteria > Thalassobaculales > Thalassobaculaceae > Thalassobaculum_A. The sequence continues at coordinate 64,919 of JAGYJX010000039.1, read as the reverse complement.
CCGGAACACCAGCCCAGCCGATCGCCTGCATGCCCGAGGCTGGCGGCGAACACCAGCGCCAGCAGCCCGGCGACCCGCCTGGTTCGGCGATGGCGGTGCGGGTGACACCGTCCATCACCGCGACCGCGAACAGCAGCATGATCAGCACGGAACGCCCCGTCGATCGCCGGGGCATGCCGCTGCAGCCGCGCCGCGCCCGACCATCCGCCGGATCGCCGACTGCCGCCAGCCCGGCTCCGGCCAGCAGGAGCGCCAGGCGCAGCGCCAGAGCCGGTCGGGCTGATGTCGAGCTCCAGTCCGATCAGCGCGAACACGATCGGGGGCAAGGACACCGGAACCAGGAGGCCGGCGGCCGTCGTGACCATCAGCGCCAGCGCCCCGTCCAGCCCCAGCAGGACGGCGATGGCCGGAACCGAGATCAGCGGCGGCGAGGCGGTCCACACCACCAGCGCGGTGGCGATGCCATGGTCGAGGTCGAGCGCCCCGGCGGCGGCATAGCCGAGCAGCGGCGAGACCAGCAGCACGAACGCCACCGCCGGCAGGATGCGCAGCGGCGATCCGGCGGCCCGGCGCGATCGCCGCCGGGCTCGAGGCGCAGCAGCGACATCGTCAGCATCACCACGATCGCCGGGACCAGCAGCGGCTTGGCCAGGGCTCGCCAGGTCCGGAACCGCCAGTCCCAGCGAACACCCCGGCGGCCATGGGGCCGGTCGCGCGTTTGCCGAGCCAGGTCAGGATCGCCATCATGGGGACGCTCCGGGTCGGACGTCGGCGTGGGACCGGCAAGCGGACAGCCGGGACGGCGAGGCGGCTTGGCGAGCATCGACGACGACGGCTGGTTCGACTCGGGCAGGGCGGCCGTTCGGCCGGACTGGATCGACTACAACGGGCACATGAACGTCGGCTACTACGTGGTGGCGTTCGACCAGGCCACCGAGGCGCTCTGCGCCCATCTCGGGATTGGCGAGGCGTACCGGCGCCAGACCGACGCGCTCGATCTTCGTCGTCGAGGCGCACCTGTCACCTACGACCGCGAGGTGCTGGAGGCCGCACCGCTGGCGTTCCGCACGCGGATCGTTGACCACGACGGCAAGCGCCTGCACCTGCTGCATCGCATGTTCCATGCCGGCGAGGCCGGCTACCTGGCGGCGACCAACGAGCTGATGTGCCTGCATGTCGATCTCGCGCAGCGCCGCGCGGCGCCGTTCCCGGAGGTGGCGTTGCTGCGGATTCAGCGAACTCGCCGGTGCGGCACGCCCGGTCTCGGCGCCGACGGTCGGCGCCGGCAGCGTCGATCGGCATACGCCGCCGGTGACCGGCGCCGGGCCTGTCGGATAAGCTAGCGCGCGCAACGGCTCGCGCAGGCGCCGGAAGCGTGCGTGCGACGGAGAGCGGCGCGATGTCCGATCCGGGCAACGCCGGGCGACGCACGAGAAATCGGCGGAGACCGCGCTGCGTCACATGGCGGTGCTCGGGAATCCCGCCGACGCCGGAGAATTTCGCGGTGTGGTACGCCTATGCGCAGTGGCGCGACCCGCATCTGCGCCGGACCATCGACGATGCTGATGGACAACGGGCGGGAGTTCGACGAGGCGCGCTGCGCCGAGACTGCACGCCCGCTTCATCCTGCCGAACTACCGGGCGACCGCGGTCCACACCATGGCCGACGACCTGGACGCCGTGGCCGGCCGGACCTGTCGACCACGGTCGGCGGTGGTCGGCGACGATGCCGCGCCGCGTACGGCGTGGCGCCTGTCGGGCGTCGCCGACGTGCTGGGAGCGCGCCGGGGCCGGGCCTTGACGCGCGTGCGCGACGTGGTCAGCGGCCTGGTGCAGGAGACCCGGGTCGATGGAGGCGCACAATGCCCGGCTGCAGCGAACGGCTCGCCGAGCTCGTCGGGGAGATCGCAAGGCTGCGCGAGTCGCTGGAGGAAACCCGCCGGGAAGCGTCGACCGACGGCCTGACCGCGCATCGCCAACCGCATGCGTTTCGAGCGCGAGCTGCGTCGTCGCGGCGGCGAAGGCCGCGGAGGCCGGCAGCACCCTCTGCCTGGTGATGGGCGACATCGACCGCTTCAAGACCGTCAACGACACCCACGGCCACGCCTGTCGGCGACCAGGTTGCTTCGCCTGGTCGCGCGGGTGCTGACCGAGGCGGTGCGGCCGGGCGACTTGGCAGCCGCGCTACGGCGGCGAGGAGTTCGCGGTGCATGCTGCCGGACTGCGGGCTCTGACGAGGCCGGCGCGGATCGCCGAGCGGATCCGCGACCGGATCGGCCAAGAAGCACGTGGTGCGCCGGAGCACCGGCGACGATCTCGGCGCCGTCACCTTGTCAGCTCCGGTGTTGCCGAGTACCGCTTCGGCGAACCGATAGGCCAGGCGGTGGAGCGGGCCGACGCGGCGCTCTACCGGGCCAAGCAGGCCGGCCGCAACCGGGTGAGCGTGGCCGGACTCCGCCCCGGCGGCCTCGGCCTGAAGGGTCAGTCCGCCGCCGCTGCGGCGACAGCAGCGCGCCTCGCCCGCGACCGCATAGGGCAGCCAGGACCCCTTCGCGCGAGCCCGAGCGCTCGTAGAACGCCCGAGCCCGGTTGTCGGTCTTGACCGCCAGCTCAGGCGGCCGCAGCCATCCCTCCAGCGCCTGGCGCGCCAGGGCTGCCATCAGGCGCGTCGCCGACCTCGGTGCCGCGCTGGTCGGCGTCGATACAGGTCCTCGACATAGAGGTTGGGGCGCCCGACCCACGTCGAGTAGGTGAAGTAGTAGAGCGCCAGGCCGATGGCGGTGCGTTCGCCGCTATCGCCGACCTGCTCGGCCAGCATGGCGTGGAAGCGCGGCACCGGGCCGAAGCCGTCGCGCAGCAGGTCGTCCGGTGTCGAGGTGACGTAGCCGCCGCGTCCTGCGCCTCGGCCAGCCGGCGGATCAGGTCCTGCAGAAGGGTGACGTCGCCGGCTTCGGCCGGCCGCAATTCGATGCTCATGGCGCGCAAGGTAGAGCGCCGCGGCCGCGCTCCGCAAGGCCGCTTTCGGCTGCTGTCGGGAACCGTTACCCTGCAGATGGCTTATTCGAATCGTCCGCGGGCTTCCGGTACCATGTTCAAGTCGTTCGTCGCGCGCCCGGTGATGGGGCTGAAGCGGCTGCTGCGCGACGACCAGCTGCTCACCAGCGTGGCGGCACTGGTGGTCGGTGTCGCGGCGGCGGCCGGAGCGGTGGCGTTCCGCGAGGCCATCGGCGGGCTGCAATGGCTGTTCTTCGGGTTCAGCCACGAACTGCTCGCCAGCGGTGCCCGCCAGACCGAGTGGTGGCGGGTGATGCTGGCACCGGTGGTCGGTGGCCTGCTGGTCGGCGTGATCGCTCGCTGGTTCATGCCGGGCGGCCGGCCGCAGGGGTCAGGCCATCGTGATCGAGGCGAGCTGCCCTGCAGGCCGGGCGGATGTCGGTGCGGCAGGCGGCCGGGGCGGCGGCGATCAGCGCGGTGTCGATCGGCGCCGGCGCGTCGGTCGGCCGCGAGGGCCCGGCGGTGCATCTCGGGCGCGGCACTGGCCAGCTTCATCGGCCGGCCGCTGCATCTGACCCGCTCGCAATCCCGCACCTGCTCGGCTGCGGGCGTCACGCCAGCGCGGTGGCGGCGTCGTTCAACGCCCCGATCGCCGGGGTGTTCTTCGCGCTGGAGGTGGTGATCGGGCATTACGCGCTGTCGGCTTTCGCACCGATCGTCATCGCCTCGGTGACCGGCACCATCGTCTCGCGCATGTGGTTCGGCGACTTCCCGGCGTTCCGTATCGGCCACACCGAGATCGTGTCGTTCCTGCAGTTCCCGGCCTTCGCGCTGCTCGGCGTCGCCTGCGCGGTGGCGGCGATCGCGCTGATGCGCATCACCACCCTGGTCGAGCGCGACACCGGCCCGGCTGCCGGGACCGCGCTGGCTGCACCCGATGGCGGCCGGGCGCTGGTCGTCGGCATCATCGCGCTCTGGTATCCCGGAGATCATGGGCGTCGGCTACGAGGCGACCGACCTCGCGCTGAAGGAGCAGTACGGCTTCCAGATGCTGGTCACGCTCGCGGTGCTGAAGATCGTGCTGACGGCGCTCTGCCTCGGCGCCGGCTTCGGCGGCGGCGTGTTCTCGCCGTCGCTGTTCATCGGCGCCATGGTCGGCGGTGCCTTCGGCATCGTCGCGGGTTATCCCTTTCCGGAGCTTTCATCGGGGCATCGGCGCCTACACGATGATCGGCATGGGTGCCGTCGCGGGCGCGGTGCTGGGGCGCCGATCTCCACCATCCTGATGATCTTCGAGCTGACCAACGACTACCGGCTGACCATCGCCGGTGATGGTGGCGGTGGTCATCGCCTCGCTGATCACCCGGACCTGGCACGGCCCCTCGCTTCTTCGCCGACCAGCTTAAGCGCCGCGGCCTCGACCTGCAGGGCGGCCACGACATGGCGGCGCTGCGCAGCCTGAAGGTGCGCGACCTGATGCGCCGGGACCACGTCACGGTGTCGCCGGAAGCCACCCTCGACCGCCTGCGCGACCGGCTGCGCCACGCGCCGCTGAACGAGCTGTTCGTGGTCGACGTCGACGACCGGCTGGTCGGCACCATCACCCTCGCCGACCTCGGCGAGGTGGCGTTCGACGTCAGCCATGACCGCGAGCTGTGCGCCGAGAACCTGGCGCGGCGGTCGCCGCCGGTGCTCGCCGGCGTCCGACGACCTACAGATGGCGATCCGCCGCTTCGCCGAGGTCGACGAGGGGTCTGCTGGGCGTGGTCGACGACGTCGACGGTACCCGGCTGGTGGGCTGCCTGCACGGAGCGCGACGTCATGCGCGCCTACAACACGGCCCTGGTGAACCTGCGCGCCGAGGAGCACGGCGAGACGCCGTAGGCGGCGGGAACTTTCAGGCGAAGGAGGGACCATGCAGATCGTCGACGCGCAGATCCACATCTGGGGGACCGGGCTGCCAAGCAACGCGGCGCACTGGCAGGTGACGTCGTTCGGCGCCGCCGGAGGCGGTGGCGATGATGGACGCGGCCGGAGTCGACGCCGCGGTGATCCACCCGCCGTCCTGGGACCCGGGCTCGACCGATCTGGCGACCGACGCCGTCCGCGCATATCCCGGCCGCTTCGCCATCATCGGCGCCGTCGACCTCGGCCGGCCGGAGGCGAGCCTGGCGGCCATGGAGGGCTGGCGCGACCGTCCCGGCATGCTCGGCCTGCGCTGCATGCTTCTGGAGGGCGAGGACCGCCGCCGCCTGTACGCGGGCGAACTGGACTGGTTCTGGGCCGCCGCCGAGCGCTTCGGCCTTCCGGTCACGGACGCTGGCGACCGGCTCCCTCGCGGCGCTGGGCGCGGTCGCCGCCCGGCATCCCCGGCCTGCGGCTGACCATCGACCACCTGGGTGGCAGGGGCGGCAACACCACGCTCAAGGACGCCGCCGCGATGACCCACATGCCAGAACTGCTGGCTCTCGCCCGGCTGCCGAACGTCGCGGTGAAGGCGACCGGCGTGCCGGGCTATTCCGCCGAGGCCTACCCGTTCCCGGCGATGCAGGACTACGTGCGGCAGGTGTTCGACGCCTTCGGCCCCGACCGGATGTTCTGGGGCAGCGACATCTCCAAGATGCCGTGCCCGTGGCGGCAGTGCGTGACGACGTTCACCGAGGAGCTGCCGTGGCTGCGCGGGCGACGATCTGGAGCGGGTGATGGGACGTGCGGTGCGGGCGTGGTGGGGGTGGGCGTGACGGGGCGGTCGCTCTTCACGCCGTGGGCTCGGCCTATCCAGCGAGCTCTGCTCGGCGGCCTCCACGAGGAAACGCAGAGCGGTTGCCTCCGCTGGCCGCGTCGATCCGCCCCAACAGGTGGCGCGGGATCATCACGTTGACGCGTTCCGCCTTGAGGAAGTCCGGCGGCAGGTCGACGAGGACCAGGATCGCATCGCCGCGGTTCGGATCGTCCTTCAGGTCTTCCAATGTCGAGGGAGCCGGCACCGGCTCGCCTTCGGCTTCCAGCATGGCGAGATGCCCCGCCAGTGCCTCGGCTGCCATGGCCCGGGCTTCGTCCAGGGTGCGGCCCGCGGTGACGCAGCCGGGAACGTCCGGGAACTCCACCCCGTGGTCGCTTCCCGGTTCCTTACGGAGATAGGCGACAAAGGACGTCATCGTTTCACCTCAGAAGTCGCACGCCGCTTTGCCGCTCGATGGCTCTTACCGTGCCTGTCGGCAAATCCCGTTTGGGATGCGGCACCGTCACCAGCCCAGGCTTGGTCGGGTGCTTGAAGTGCCAGTGACTCCCGGTGGTCCGCCGGTGCTTCCATCCATCCGCCTCGATGGCCCGTATGATCGCGCGGCTATCCACATGTGTAAAAATACACACGAACAGCTCGGCCGTCACCCGCCAGGAATGCATTGCGAAGACTCCGCCCGAGGCCCTTCCGGAGCCGCCATGGCTCGCCCCCCGCCCACCAGCTGGCGGTACGCCCCCTCTCCACCGCACCGTCATCAGCACGTCCACCACGGCCACCCCGCTGGAGCCGGCGCGGATCATCACCCGGAGTTCAGGTCGCGGGCGGTGATCCGATCGCCGAGGTCGCGTCGCCAGCAGCGACAGGTTCGCGACCAGCTCGGCGAGCGGCCGCGGGGTCGGTGCGCGGGCGATCCAGGTTTTGCGGTAGCCGTCCAGGCGCCGGCCGAGCTTGGTCGTGGCGATCCAGCGCCTGCGCGTCGGCCACGGTCAGCGGCGCCAGAGCCCGCTGGCGAGGTCGCCGGTCAGCTCGACCAGCGCAGCCCGCCGGTGCCCACCATGACCTTGACGCCGAAGGGCGGCGAGGCGACGAAAGCCGGCGGACGGCCTCGAGGTCGCCGCGGACCTGCCGCTGCAGCTCGTAGCCGTCGATCACGGCGCGGGGGCCGCCGCCGCGACTGCTGGCATCGGCGATCCGGGCGATCGCTGCGCGCAGCCCGTCCATGTCGGTGACCCCGGAGCACGACGCCGCCGACATCGGAGCGGTGGGCGATGTCCTTGGACGCGACCTTGACCGCCAGCGGGAAAGCCGATCCCGGCGGTCCGCTCTGCCGCCTCGGCCGCGTCGGCGACCACCACGGACGCGGCCGTCGGGGATAGCCGTAGGCGGCCAGGATCTCCAGGCAGGCCGCCGGGGTCAACTGCGAGCGGCCGCGCGCGTCAGCGCGGCGATCCTCGATCAGGCTCAGCGCCCGGGCCTTGCGGGCCATCTCCTCGGGTGTGGCGGGCGGCTCCGCCTGCATCGGCGTGCGCCGGCAGGCGGGGCCGCGTGGATCGTCCGGATCCCGACGAGGCCTTCGCGCAGGCCGCTGACGATCGGGATGCCGCGGCTCTCGAACTTTCGCGCGGATGTCGGGGTGGATCGGCTCCGAGGTCGGCGAGATCGCGACGATCGGCTTCTGACGCCGCCAGGGCGGCGCGAGCAGTAGGCGTTGATCGGCTTGGCATGGGATTCCCGCGACGGCGGGATGCATGTCGGCCTGGCAATCCTGCAGCACCGCCCGGCACGTCCCAGGTGTCGTCGTCGGCGAGCACCGCCGCGATCGAGCCGGCGATGTCGTGAGGGCGGACTCGTCCACCACCGAGCCGAAGTCGAGGCGGGTTCTGCGCCGCGATGCCGGGGAGACCGCGCGGAGCCGGCCGACCAGCGCGTCGCCGAAGCGCGCGAGCTGCACGCCGGCGGACGAGGCGACGTCGCAGGCGAGTGCCGTCTGCCCGCCCGAGATGCCGACGATGGCGAGGCGCCCGGTGCCGTGCCGGTGGCCGGTGCGCGACAGGATTCCAGCGCCGCGTTCAACCTCGTCGTAGTCCTCCACGGTGGCGATGCCGTGCGCCGCGAAGAACAGCCGGTAGGTGTCGGCGTCGCTGGTCATCGAGCCGGTGTGGGCGAGGGTGGCGGCCGAGCCGACCTCGGAGTTGCCGACCTTCAGCACCACCCCAGCGCCTTGCCGGCGTCGTATATCCGGCGCGCGGCGCGGGCGAAGGCGGCGGGGTCCTGATCGCCTCCAGCACCACGCCGACCGCCGCGGTGTCGTCGTCGGTTGCCAGCCAGTCCATGTAGTGGGATGCGGTCAGCTGGAACTCGCTGCCGACGGTGACGATCTTCGAGATGCCGAACTCCGCCGAGTTCATCAGCGTGATCGCCGCCGAGCCGGACTGCGCGATGAACGCGACCCGGCCCGGCCGGATCTTGCCTCGACGTCGTCGCCGGATACAGGAACAGCCCGTCGTTGAGGTTGATCAGGCCCATGCAGTTCGGGCCCTGGATCGCCATGGGGCTGGCGGCGGCGATGGCGCGGAACGCGGCCTCGTCGGCTGGCGCGAAGCGCGAGGCGAAGAAGATCGCCGACCGCACGCCGCGCCCCTCCAGCGCCCGCGCCGTCGCGGCGGCGGCACCGGCCGGGACCGAGGCGACCGCGAGGTCGACGTCGTCGGGCAGGTCCTCGATGGACGCGACGGTCGCCTGGCCCTGGATCGTGTCGGCGCTGCGGTGCACCGGGATGATCCGGCTCGCACAGTTCCGGCCCAGCAGGTTGTCGATGACGGCGTTGCCCTGCGCCCGCTTTCGTGGCGGAGGCGCCGATGACGGCGATCGCCGCCGGCCGGATGAGAGACGAGACATCCCTGGTCATGTCAGGCGCCTTCGAAGAATCGCCTGGCGTTGTGGTAGAACCACTTCTCCAGGACCTTCTCCTTGAGCGGCAGCCGGCGGTACTCCGCGATCAGCTCCTCGTAGGGGCAGCCTGAACAGGTAGCGCGACATCCCGATCATGATCTTGTCCTGCAGGCGGCTGTTGCCGAACTGCATGAACATCTCCCAGGCCGGCCCCGGCTGGGCGAAATAGCGCGGCCGGTGGGCCGAGGTGTCGCACCACAGGTTCGGGTGACGGGCGAGCAGGCCGACCATGTCCGGGACCCACGGCCAGCCGCCGAGGCTGGCGCAGATCCGCAGCTCCGGGAAGTCGATGGCGACCTCGGTCGAGGTGGCGCGGATGGCCGAGGTCGTAGGGCCGGTCGTTGGCGTAGTTCATGGAGCTGTAGATCTTCACCGGCAGGTCCAGCCTCGACGCACTTGGCGTAGAGCGGGTAGTAACGCCGGTCGCTGGCCGGCAGCCCGTTGCTCAGCGAGGTCACGCGGAAGCCGTTGGCGCCGTCCTCGCGCACCAGCCGCTCGAGCCTCGCGCACCCCGCGCATGCCGTCCATCGGGTCGATCAGGGCGAACATCCGGAAGCGGCCGGGATGCTTGCGGTGGATTTCGCCGATCTCGCTGTTCAGCATGTTGCACAGGAAGCCGTATTCGATGCCCGCCCGGTCCATGTCGGCGACGATCGCCATGAACTGCCGGTCGCGCTCTGTCCGGCGCGAAGCCCTTGGCCGCGGACCCGGTCGAGCCGCCGCCGAAGACGGTGCGGTAGTTGGCGAAGCCGTAGCCCCGGGTCGGTCTAGCGGCCCTCCCGTCGGGGTGCCGGGGCGGCCCTTGCCTGATCTCCCTGGGCGCGCAGGGGCCGCCTCGGACAGCGGGGCCTCGATCTCCATGTCGATGATGCGGTGCATGCTGTTTCCCTTCGAACGCTCTCGAAGGGGCTGCCCGGAGTCAACCTGGCCTGGCAACCTGCCGGGCGGTCGACTGGGGCAGCCCACGGAATCTTGTCGTCTTCTCTTGGCAGGTGGACCAAGCGGCGCGGTCAGGCTCGGGACGGACTGGATGACCGCTCCCTAGCCCGCCGCGGCCCACCCGCCGGCGAATTCAACGCCGCATCGCCGCCGACGGCAAGACCGGTTCCGCCCGGACCCTCCCGACCCCATTTTGCCCCTGGGACGCTGCGGCACCCGTGCTATATGCGGGTGGTCATGACCGATCTGTTCTCGTCCCGTTCCGGCCCCCAGGACCCCGGCGGCGCTGCCGGCGATGCCGGCGGTGCGCGCGCCGCGCCCGGACAGCTATCTCGCCGGCCTGAACCCGGCGCAGCGCGCCGCCGTCGAGGCGCTCGACGGGCCGGTGCTGGTGCTGGCCGGCGCCGGTACCGGCAAGACCCGGGTGCTGACCACCCGGTTGGCGCATTTGCTGGCGCTCGGCAAGGCGCGGCCGTGGAACGTGCTCGCCGTCACCTTCACCAACAAGGCGGCGCGCGAGATGAAGGAGCGGGTGGCCCGCATCGTCGGCCCGGCCGCCGAGCAGCTCTGGCTCGGCACCTTCCACGCCCTCGCCGCCCGCATCCTGCGCCGCCACGCCGAGGTGGTCGGGCTTCGGTCGAACTTCACCATCCTCGACGCCGACGACCAGATCCGCCTGCTCAAGCAGGTTCTGCAGGCCGAGAACGTCGACGACAAGCGCTGGCCGGCGCGGGTGGTCATGGGCGTGATCCAGCGCTGGAAGGACCGCGGCCTGGGCCCGGAGAAGATCGGCACGGCCGAGGCGGGCGACCTCGCCGGCGGCCGGCTGCAGGAGATCTACCGGCAGTACCAGGAGCGGCTGATCACCCAGAACGCCGCCGATTTCGGCGACCTCCTGATGCACAACCTGACGCTGTTCCAGACCCGCCCGGAAATCCTCAAGGACTATCAGGAGCGCTTCCGCTACCTGCTGGTCGACGAGTACCAGGACACCAACGTCTCCCAGTATCTCTGGCTGCGGCTGCTGGCGCAGGCCCACAAGAACATCTGCTGCGTCGGCGACGACGACCAGTCGATCTACGGCTGGCGCGGCGCCGAGGTCGGCAACATCCTGAAGTTCGAGACCGACTTCCCGGGCGCGGTGGTCGTCCGGCTGGAGCAGAACTACCGCTCGACCTCGCGCATCCTGGCCGCCGCCTCGCGGGTGATCGCCAACAACGAAGGGCGCCTCGGCAAGACGCTGTGGACCGAAGGCGACCACGGCGACAAGGTCGTGGTGCGCGGCGTCTGGGACGGCGAGGAAGAGGCGCGGGTCGTCTGCGACCGGATCGAGGACCACCAGCGTCGCGGTGTGCCCTTGTCGGAGATGGCGGTGCTGGTGCGCGCCGGCTTCCAGACCCGCGAGTTCGAGGAGCGGCTGATCACCCTCGGCGTACCGTACCGGGTGGTCGGCGGCGCGCGGTTCTACGAGCGCAAGGAGGTCCGCGACGCGGTGGCCTATCTGCGGGTCATCCACCAGAGCGACGATGACCTGGCGTTCGAGCGGATCGCCAACGTTCCGCGCCGCGGCATCGGCGACACCACGCTGCGCTCGGTTCACGGCTACGCCCGCGCCCAGGGGCTGTCGCTGACCCGGGCGGTCGACCAACTGGTGCAGACCGACGAACTGCCGTCGGCGGCGCGCCGCAACCTGCGGGCGCTGATGGAGGCGTTCGGGCGTTGGCGCGAGGCCGCCCGCGTCGAGGCGCTGCCGGACCTGGCCCGCATGGTGCTCGACGAGTCGGGCTACACCGAGGCCCTGCAGAAGGACCGCTCGCCCGAGGCGGCCGGTCGGCTGGAGAACCTCAAGGAACTGGTCACCGCGCTCGAGGAGTACGAGACGCTCGCCGGCTTCCTGGAGCATATCAGCCTGGTGATGGAGAACGCCGACGACCCGAACGAGGCCAAGGTCAGCCTGATGACGCTGCACGGCGCCAAGGGCCTGGAGTTCGACGTGGTGTTCCTGCCGGGCTGGGAAGAGGGCCTGTTCCCGAACCAGCGCGCCCTGGACGAGAGCGGCGCCGCCGGCCTCGAGGAGGAGCGGCGGCTGGCCTATGTCGGCCTGACCCGGGCCCGCAAGGTCGTGGAGATCGTGTTCGCCGCCAACCGCCGGGTCCACGGCCTCTGGCAGAGCGCGATCCCCTCGCGCTTCGTCGCCGAATTGCCGGGCGAGCACGTCGAGACGATCTCGGAGGCGGGGCTTTACGGATCGACGGGTGGGTACGGCGGGTACGGGGGTGGTGGCCACGGTTCGGGATACGGCGGTGGCCGTCGCGACGGGCTGGCGGCTGCCGACCGCGACGAAGGCTCGGCGGGCTTTGGCGCCGCGCGCTCCAGCCGCTGGGATGCCGCGGGCGGCGTCGCCGGCCGTGGGCCTGGCTATCTGCGGCGCGGCGGCGGCACGATCCGCAGTCGGCCGCCGACCATCGACGCCGAGGGTTACACCGTCGATCGCTCGAAGCCGGCGCGCTTCGCCGTCGGCGACCGGGTGTTCCACCAGAAATTCGGCATGGGGACGGTTCAGGGAGTCGACGGCGACAAGCTGGAAATCGGTTTCGACCATGCCGGCGTCAAGAAAGTGGTCGAGACCTTCGTCTCGTCGGGCTGAACGCAGTGCCAGCAGGGAGCCAAGGGATGGGGATGCCGCTCTGGCGGATCGCGATGACGGTGCCCGGGCGTGCGGCCGACGCGCTGTCGGCGGCGCTGGAGCCGTATGTGAGCGCCTTGACCGCCATGGAGGATTCCCCGGGCGGTTCCTGGTCGATCGAAGGGTTGAGCGAGGGCGAGCCGGAGCGCGGCCCGGTGCTGATGGCACTGGCGCTGGCGGCAGCCACCGTTGGAACGCCGCCGCCCGACACGGTGATCGAGCCGCTGCCCGACGTCGACTGGCTGACCCTGAACCGGCAGTCGTTCCCGCCGATCCGCGAAGGCCGGGTGTGGGTGCGCGGCAGTCACGTGACCGAACCCCGGCCCGCCGGTGCGGTGGAGCTGATCGTCGACGCGGCCCGGGCCTTCGGGTCCGGCAGTCACGCCACCACCGCGCTCTGCCTGCGGGCCTTGCAGGACGAGATCCGCCGCCACCGCCCGGCGCGGGTTCTCGATCTCGGTTGCGGATCGGGGATCCTGGCGATGGCGGTCGCCAAGTTGGTCCGCGCCTCACGGACCGTTGCGGTCGACCTGGATCCGGTGTCGGCCGCGACCGCGGCCGAAAACACCCGGTTGAACGGTACCGCCACTCGAATCCGCACCGGTGTCTCGCGGGGCTGGGATTCGGCATTGGTGCGAAGCTCGGCGCCCTACGAACTGGTGATGGCCAACATCCTGGCGGCGCCGCTGTGCGCGATGGCGCCCCGGCTTGCTCGAGGCCTCGTCCCCGGTGGCCGGGCGATCTTGTCTGGCCTCATGAACGGCCAGGAGGCCCGGGTTGTCGCGGCCCATCGGGCGCAGGGATTGAGGCTGGTGCGCCGCTATCGCCGCGACGGTTGGAGTGCGCTTGTGGTCGCGCGCGGCTGACAGAAGAGCGCGGCTGAGAAAAGAGAACGGCCGGCGACCCGGAGGTCGCCGGCCGGCACGCGTCGGAGGCCTGGCAGGGGGGGGAGGACGTCAGGCGGCCCGGCGCGAGTCGTTGGCGGCAGCCGGGGTGTGCGCCGGTGCCAGATGCGGTTCGGCAGCGTTCCGCGTCACCGGACGGGCGACCGGCGCCAGCGTCTCGGTGGCGAAAGCCTGGGTGCGATTGTCCTCGATCCGGCGGATCACACCGGCGGCGAAGGCGGCACGGTCCAGGCCGATGTCGGCCATCAGCCGCGGATCGAGCTGGTTCAGCTGCGCGAACGTCCGCTGGCGGCGAAACCAACCGCCGATGCCGGCGGCGAGCGAATGAACGCCCCGCGCCAGGATTCCGGCGACATAGGCGTCACGCTGCCGACGGGCGGCGACCGCCAGCATCATCGCGTCGACTGGAGCGTTGTTCTTGGCGGGGGCAGCGTTGGTCTGGGTGGTCATTTGGTCTCTCCCGAGAATTGGATCTCGGACCGTGGGCGAAGTCGTCTCTGGTCCGTTGTTGCTGACCACTATCTGGGACCACGAAGCGCTGCCGCCCAGCATCGGTTTCGCAGCGCAGCATTGCGTCGGATGCATGGATAGGTGCGTCTGCCATGCAATTAACGGGACGCTAATCACAAAAGGAGATGCGCCCCTCGGGGAGGGGCGCATCCGTAGGCAGGGAGTCTAGGGAATGAAACCGGTTCTTCTGGCGGGGAACCGGTTGAACCGCGCCGCCTTACGCGGCACGGAACCTCGTGTTGGCGTTCGCGACGCGCGGCAAGGACGGATCGTACGCGCTCCACCGCGCGTCCGTCGCACGCGCCGCGAGCTCAACCACTTGCCGGCGCGCAAGCCCAAGGTCGGCGAACACGCGATCGTCCACATCGGCCAGGGACTGGCGCCGCGGACGATGGACCGCGAAGAACGCCCTGATCGCGGCAGTCAACGTTCCCAGTCGCACGTCGCGATCGACAACGCCCTGGCCGGCCCGGTCGAGATCCGTCACGGATTCCAGAGATGCCTCCCGCGCAGCAACGTACCGATCAAGCCAGCCACTTGTTGTAACGGCGATCATGACCTGAATCCTGTTCCTCTTGCCTAACGACCCAAGGCCGCGCCGGTTGCATCGATCCTGAAGCTTCGAAATAAGAAGTGTTGGGCGCCAGGAAAAGACCAAAATCGGCACAGCGCCATGATCTTTTTGCATATCTCGGGATGACGAAAGCGCAACTCGCAATCAGTCGCCGATCAACGCGAACCACTCATCCTCGGTCAGCGTCGCAACCCCCAGCGCCGCGGCCTTGGCCGCCTTCGAGCCGGCGTCGGCGCCGACAACCACATAGTCGGTCTTCTTCGACACCGATCCGGCGACCTTGGCGCCCAGGCTTTCGGCGCGCGACTTGGCCTCGTTGCGGCCGATCCGGGTCAAAGTGCCGGTGAACACCACGGTCTTGCCGGCCACGGGCGAACCGGTCGCGATGGGTGCCGCGAACGGCTGGATTTTCAAGATCTTCGCAAGGTCGTCCAGGACCTCGCGGTTGTGGGCCTCGGCGAAGAAATCGGTGAGATCCTTGGCGACCGCCGAGCCGATCTGGTCGATGTTGACGAGGTCGGCGTAGGCGTCGCTTTCCGGATCGTGGGCCGCCGTAAGTGCCGAGCGCAGCGCCTCCAGGGTGCCGTAGTTGATCGCCAGCAGCCGGGCGGTGGCCTGCCCGACCTGCCGGATGCCGAGGGCGTAGACGAAGCGGTCGAGGCCGATGGTGCGGCGCTCCTCGATGGCGTCGAGCAGGTTCCGGGTGGAGACGGTCTTCGTACCCTTCTCGCCGACCAGCGCCGCCTCGTACTCCTTCAGCCGGAAGATGTCGCCCGGTCGTCTTGATCAGGCCGTCGCGCCAGAACGCCTCGATCTGCTTCGCGCCCAGCCCCTCGATGTCGAAGGCGTCGCGGCTGACGAAGTGCTTGAGGCGCTCGACCGCCTGGGCCGGGCAGATCAGGCCGCCGGTGCAGCGCCGGATCGCCTCGCCCTCAGGCTGTTCGGCGTCGGAGCCGCACTCCGGACAGGCCGTCGGGAACCGATACTCGGCGCTGTCGGCCGGACGCTTCTCCAGGATCACCCGCACGACCTGCGGGATGACGTCGCCGGCGCGCTGGATCACCACGGTGTCGCCGACGCGGATGTCCTTGCGCCGGATCTCGCCCTCGTTGTGCAGGGTGGCGTTCGAGACCGTGACGCCGCCGACCTTGACCGGCTCCAACCGGGCGACCGGGGTGAGGGCGCCGGTGCGGCCGACCTGGATCTCAATTGCCTTCAGCACCGTCTCGGCCTGCTCGGCCTCGAATTTGTGGGCGATCGCCCAGCGCGGCGCCCGGCTGACCATGCCGAGGCGTTGCTGCCAGTCCAGGCGGTCGACCTTGTAGACGACGCCGTCGATGTCGTAGGGCAGGGTTGATCGTTGCCGGCCGATCTCGGCGTATACCGCCAGCGCCGCCTCGACCGAGTCGCAGCGCCTGGCCAGCGGGTTGGTGTGGAAGCCCCAGGCGTTCAGCCGCTCCAGGAACTCCCAGTGGGTGGCGGCGATGTCGGCGCTGATCTCGCCCCAGGAGTACGCGAAGAAGCGCAGCGGACGGGCGGCGGTGATGGTCGGGTCGAGCTGCCGCAGGGACCCGGCGGCGGCGTTTCGCGGGTTGGCGAAGATCTTGCCGCCGGCCTTCGGCCTGGCGCTCGTTCAGGGCGACGAAGTCGTCCTTGGTCATGTAGACCTCGCCACGGACTTCCAGGATGTCCGGAACGCCGGCGGGCAGGGCGGTCGGCACGTCGTCGAGGGTCTCCAGGTTGCGGGTGATGTTCTCGCCCTCGCTGCCGTCGCCGCGGGTCGCCGCCGACCACCAGCCTGCCCTCGACATAGCGCAGCGATGCCGACAGCCCGTCGATCTTCGGCTCGGCCACCACGGTGACCGGGTCGCTGTCGGCGAGGCTGAGGAACCGGCGCACCCGGCGCTCGAACTCGCGCACATCCTCGGCGTCGAAGGCGTTGGCCAGCGACAGCATCGGGCGCGCGTGTCGGACCTTGGCGAAGCCCTCGGCCGGGCCCGGTGCCACCCGCTCGCTGGGGCTGTCGGGCCGCTTCAAATCCGGAAAGCGCTCCTCGATCGCCGCGTTGCGGCGCCGCAGGGCGTCGTATTCCGGGTCCGTCAGGACCGGCGCGTCCTCGACGTGGTAGGCACGATCGGCGTGGGCGATGGCGGTGGCGAGGCGGCCCAACTCGTCCCGGGCCTCGGCTTCGCTCAGCGTGTCGACCGGCTTGCCGGAGGGGGCGTCGGCGTGGCTGGCGGTCATCGCGCGGCTCCCACGGTTCGTGTCCCGCTGGATTGCGACAGCAGGCTGTCGGCGGCCGCTCGCGCCTCGGCGGTAACGGCTGCGCCCGACAGCATTCGAGCGATCTCCTCGCGTCGCGCGGCGGCGTCGAGGGAGGCCACGGTGGTGGCGGCGGAATCGCCGCTCGCCCGTTTCTCGACCCGCCAGTGATGCGCGCCCTGGGCGGCGACCTGCGGCGAGTGGGTGACGACCAGGACCTGCAGCCGGTCGGCGAGGCGCGCGAGCCGGTCGCCGACGGCGGCCGCGACGGCACCGCCGACCCCGGAATCGACCTCGTCGAACACCAGGGTCGGCACCGGGCTGGCCTCTGCCAGCACCACCTTGATCGCCAGCAGGAAGCGCGACAACTCGCCGCCCGAGGCGATCTTCGACAGCGGGCCGGCGGGTGTGCCGGGGTTGGTGGCCACGCGGAACGCCACCGCGTCCAAACCCTCCGGGCCCCAACGAGGCTCGTCGAGGCGCTCGACCGTGGTCTCGAACCGCGCCTTGTCCAGCTTCAGCGGCGGCAACTCGCGGGCGATCGCGGCGTCCAGACGCCCGGCGGCGGTGGCACGGGCGGATGACAAGCCCGCTGCGGCCTCGACGAAGGTCTGCCTGACCCGGCGCTCGGCGTCGGCCAGGGCGGCGAGGCCGCCGCCCTGCGCGTCGAGGGCCGCCAGCCGGTCGGCCAGGGTCCGGTGCAGGGCGGGCAGGTCGGCCGGGTCGACGGCGTGCTTGCGGGCAAGTTCTCGCAGCGCGTGAAGACGGTCGTCGATCTCGGAGAGCCGCCCTGTGTCCGCCTCGATGTCCTGGGCTGCCGACTGGATCTCGGCCACCGCCTCCTGGATCTCGGCGGCCGCGCGGTCGAGGGCGGCGACCGCGGTGTCGAGCCGGCCACCGGCCTTTTCCGCCACCCGCTCGAGGGCGCGCTGTGCCTGCGCGACGGCGCTGTCGGCGCCGCCGTCGCCGGCCATGTCACCGGCGAGGGCAGCGGCTGCCGCGTTCATCGCGGCGAGGACGGCGGCAGCGTTGGCGAGCACGGATCGGGTCTCGGCGAGGCGTGCTTCCTCGCCCTCGACCGGGGCGAGGCGGTCGAGTTCGCCGACGGCGTGGCGCGTCCACTCCTCGTTGGCGCGCGCGCGGTCGACCTCGGCACGGGCGTCGGCAAGCCGGGCAGCCGCCGACCGCCAGACCGTCCACGCCTCGCGGACCGCCGCGGCGCGCGGGGCGAGATCCGCGAAGGCGTCGAGAGCTTCGCGGTGGGTGGCGGGGTCCATCAGCCCGCGCTGGTCGAACTGCCCCTGCACCTCGACCAGCGCGTCGCCGAGGCGGCGCAACAGCGCCACGCTGGTCGGCTGGTCGTTGACGTAGGCGCGTGAGCGCCCATCGGCGGTCACCACCCGACGCAGGATCAAGCTCCCGTCCCGGGGCTCAAGGTCGGCCGCGGCGAGCACGGCGTCGACGGTATGGTCAGCCGGGGGTTCGAAGGCGGCGGTCACGCTCGCCTGCTCGCAACCGTGCCGGACCAGACCGGAATCCGCCCGAGCCCCCAGCGCCAGCCCGAGGGCGTCGAGCAGGATCGACTTACCGGCGCCGGTCTCGCCGGTCAGCACCGACAGGCCGGGTGCGAACGCGAGGTCGAGCCGGTCGATGAGCACCACGTCCCGGATCGCCAGCGCGGTGAGCATGGATCAGAACGGGCCGAGGCCCCAGCCGAACCAGCCGTCGCTGCCAGCGGCCTCGACCCGCGCCTCGCCGGTGGTCGCGAGGGCGTAGGCATCCTCGTACCAGATGGTGCCCGGATAGTTGTGTCCGAGCACCGAGGCGGTTCGCTTCGCTTCGTCCTGGAGGCCGAGCGCGGTATAGGCTTCGGTGAGGCGCAACAGGGCTTCCGGCACCTGATCGGTGGTATCGAACTGCTCAACCACCCGCTGGAACCGGTTGATTGCGGCTAGGTACTGCCCGCTGGACAGGTACCAGCGTCCAATCGACATCTCCTTGCCCGCCAGGTGGTTGCGGGTGAGGTCGATCTTCAGGCGGGCGTCGCGCGCAAACTTGGAGGTCGGAAAGCGCCGGGTGACCTCCTCGAAGCTGCTGAGGGCATCGATGGTCAGCTTCTGGTCGCGGCCCACATCGACAATCTGCTCGTAGTAGCAGAGGCCCTTCAGATAGTAGGCGTAATCGACGTTCGGATTCGATGGGTTCAACTGGATGAACCGATCAAGCGCGTTCACCGCCTCGGTATACTTGTTGGCCTGGTAGAGCGAATAGGCGGCCATCAACTGGGCCTGCGTCGCCCATACCGAGTAGGGGTGCTGCCGCTCAACCTCGTCGAACAGCGGCGCGGCCTTCTTGAAGTCGCCCTGCAACGCCGATTCGTACGCCTCGTTGTAGATCTGCTCGACCGGCCGCTCCACGTAGGGCGTCTCTTCCGTCGAACTGCACCCGGCGATCATCGCCAGCGCGATCAAGGCCAACCCCGCGCGCTTGCGGCACGGCGCGGCGATGGCGAGGTGTCGGGGATCAATCATCGGCATCCGGGCGTCGATCCGGTGGTGGGCGCGTGAACGACCGGAACATACGGCCAGTGGCGGTCCGAGGGAAGGGGCCGAAGCGCGCTTCACCGGCGCCACCGGGCAGCGGCGGCGTCGTCGCTCTCGCGGGCGTCGACCCAACTCTCCCCGTCGGCCGTTTCCTCGAGTTTCCAGAACGGCGCCTTGGTCTTCAGCCAGTCGATCAGGAAGGCGGTTGCGTCCAGGGCTGCCTGTCGGTGCGCCGAGGCGCAGGCGACCAGCACGATGTTCTCGCCGGGCGCCAACCGACCGACGCGGTGAACGATCAGGCTGGCCTCGATCGGCCAGCGCGCGACGGCTTCGGCCTCGATCGCCGCAAGTTGGCGCTCGGTCATCCCCGGATAGTGCTCGAGTGTCATCCCGGCCACAGCCGCGTCGCCAGCGGTGTCGCGAACCACCCCGATGAAAACGCCGAGCCCGCCGACCTTGTGATTGCCGGCGGTCAGCGCCGCCAACTCGGCACCGACGTCGAAATCAGCTTCCTGTACCCTCACCGCCATGGCCTGTGCCTCAGCCGCCAGTCACGGGCGGAAAAAACGCCACCTCGTCGTCAGCCGACACCGGCTGATCGGGCTCCACATACTCCTGATTCACCGCATATCGGATGGCGCGGGTATCCCGAAACGCCTCGGCGTAACCCGGCCCCCGGGTCCGCAGCCAATCCACCAGGCCGGCAACCGTGGCGACCTCGGCGGGCAGACTGACGGTCTCCTGGCCGACGCCGATACGCTGTCGGACCCACGCGAAATACAACAGCTTCATCGCATCACCTCGCTGAACGGCAGATAAGCGGCGGTGTCGCCTTCCGAAAGCCCGAGGGCGTCGTCGTCGAGTTCGACCAGGCCGTCGGCGGCCACCAGCGACGACAGCACGCCGGCGCCCTCGTTTCCGGCCCGCCGCGCGATCGGGAGATCGCCCGCCACCGGCTCGAGGCGGACCCGGACATATTCGCGGCGTCCAGCCTTCTTGCGGTAGGAAAACCCGGCGCGGATCGGGTAGCGAAGCGGGTTGGGTGATTGTGCCCCGGCCAACGCCAGCAGGATCGGACGGGCGAGGTGCAGGAAGGTCACCACGACCGCGACGGGGTTGCCGGGCAGGCCCAGAAAGGCCTTTCCCCGCACCACGCCAAGCGCCACCGGCCGACCCGGCTTGATCGCCAGGCGCCACGCGTCGAGCCGGCCTTCGGCCTCGACGGCGGCGCGCACATGGTCCTCCTCGCCGGTCGACACGCCGCCCGAGGTGATCAGGACGTCGTGGTCCTCCGCGGCCGCGACCAGGGCGGACCGGATGGTGTCACAGTCATCGGCGAGGATGCCGAGGTCGGTGACCGTGCAGCCCAGCCCGCGCAGCAGCGCCTTCAGGGTGAAGCGGTTGGAATCGTAGATCGCCCCGGGCTCGAGCGCGCTCCCCGGCTCGCGCACTTCGTCGCCGGTCGAGAACACGGCCACGCGCAGCGCGGCGCGGACCGGCAGGGTCGTGAGGCCAACCGAGGCGGCGAGGCCGATGTCGGGCGGACCGAGCCGCCGACCGGCCTTGAGGATCACCGATCCGGTCGCGACGTCCTCGCCGGCGAAACGCCGGTTGGCGCCCCGCCGGATGCCGGGCGGGAACACCACGGTGTCTCCCTCGACCCGGCAGTCCTCCTGCATGAACACCGTGTCGGGGCCGGTAGCGCCGTCGGGGCCGGAGGGCATGGGCGCGCCGGTGAAGATCCTCACGGTCTCGCCGTGGCGCTGCGCCCGGCCGAACCGCTCCCCGGCCGCCACCCGTCCGCCGATCGGCAACCGGGTCTCGCCCGCCAGATCCAGGTCGTCGGCGTAGACCGCCCAGCCGTCGACCGCGGAGTTGTCGTGCGGCGGGACGTTCACGCCGGATACCAGGTCCTCGGCCAGGATCCGCCCGAGGGCGTCGTCGAGCGGCTGCGGCTCGACCCCGGCGACCGGCGAGAGCGTCGCCCGCACGCGCTGCAAGGCGGTCTCCACCGGGATCAGGCCACCAGCGAACGCGAAGCAATCGTCGGTCAGTTGCACCATGCCCTCAACCTAGCAGTTCGGCGCGGTCGATCGCGAGCGCCTCGACCAGGTCGGCAATGCCGCGGACGTCGTCGAGATCGAGCACCGGGCAGCGGCAGTCGATCAGCGGGCCGTCGCTGGCCACCGCGACGACGGCGTCGTCCTCGGGCCACAGCGGCGGCTTTCCGACCACCGGACGGTATACCTCAAGCTTGGGATGCCGGTCCCGCTTGAAGCCTTCGATCAGCACCAGATCGACCGGCGCCAGCCGGGCCAGCAGGTCGGCCAGGGACGGTTCCGGCGCGCCGCGCAGCTCGTGCATCAGGGCGAAGCGTGCGGACGACCCGATGAGGACTTCGGTGGCGCCGGCGGCGCGGTGCTCGTAGCTGTCCTTGCCGGGCTGGTCGAGATCGAAGGCGTGATGCGCGTGCTTCACGGTCGACACCCGACGGCCGCGGCCTGTGAGCTCCGGGATCAGCCGGCGCATCAGCGTGGTCTTGCCGCTCCCGGACCAGCCTGCCAGCCCAAACACCCGCATGACATTTTCTCGCCCCATCGCAATCCCCATATGCCACCGGATGCCGGATACGGTTGTTCCATCCGACCCGCAACTATACGCTCGCGCGCCACCTGCAACCCGGAGCACTCGTTGAAGGCCCTGCTCAAGCGGATCGTGACCAAAATCATCCGTCAAGGGCGCCGGATGGCGCTCTCGGACGGGGTGATCGCCCGGTCTATGGCGATGGGCATGGTGGTCGGGTTCTCGCCGACCGTCGGCCTGCAGATGGTCATCTGCGTGGTGCTGGCGCTCGGGGTGAACCGTGTGCGCGGACAGTATGTCTTCGACTCGGTGATCGCGCTCGTCGGGTCGCTGGTCGTCAACCCGCTGACCATGGTGCCGACCTACACGGCCTACTACTTCGTTGGCTGCCAGATGATGACCTGCTCCAGGGTCGTCGAATTCCAGTCGGATCATCAGGTCCAGCAAGTCATCACCAATCTCGGCGAAGGGACGCTGGCCATTCTGTTCGGCAGTGTTCCCTTCATGTTGATCGGGCTGCCGTTGGGCTACGGCCTCGGCCGACTGGTCGAGCGCTACCTGGAGCGGCGGGCCAATCGGAAGCGGGCGCGCAAGGCTGCGCTGGCGCAGCGCCGACTGGATCAGGCGCGGGCGGTCGAGGCCCGATCCTGACGTCGGTCAGCGCGACGTCGGTCAGCGCGGCGGCCGCGCGACGGCCAGGAAACCTCGGACGTAGTCGTAGCCGGAATAGGCGGTCATCGCCGCCGCCGCGGTCAGCAGCCAGAACGTGATCTCGGCCGCCGGAACGTCGACGCCAAAACCCTGGGCGGCGTAGAGCCCGACCGTGGC
The DNA here is from genome assembly GCA_018401495.1 of Rhodospirillaceae bacterium. Lineage (GTDB taxonomy): Bacteria > Pseudomonadota > Alphaproteobacteria > Thalassobaculales > Thalassobaculaceae > Thalassobaculum_A. Next base: position 42,400 of record JAGYJX010000039.1, on the reverse strand, counting down.
GAACTGGGCGAAGGCCTGGACCGCCGCCTTGATCTTCCCGGATTTGCGCGCCGACATGGTGACGCCGATCTGCTGGCTCAGCGTCCGGACATAGGCGACGACGATGTCGCGCGCGAAGATGATCGCCACCAGCCAGACGCTCATCCAGCCGACCGCCAGGAACGCCAGGAACACCAGGGCGCGATAGAGGCTGTCGGCCATCGGATCGATGACCTTGCCGAAATCGGTCACCGTCCCCGATCGCCGCGCCAGGATGCCGTCGAGCGCGTCGCTGATCTCGGCGAGCACCATCACCGCTATCGCCGCCACCCAGGCCTCGTGTCCGCCATAGGTGATCAGCGCAACCACCGGCAGCCCGAGCAGCGCTCGGACCAGGCTCAGAATGTTGGGGGCGTTCACAGGGTCGGACAAGACAGACGGTTTTTGTTGGTCGATCGCCATTCGGCACCTCGCCGGGTTCGCCGGTTGAGTACACCCGCGAGGGCAATCACTCAACCCCGCCCCGTTCATCCGTCATCGTGAAAGAAGTCATACACGCGTTTCGCGACGGTTTTGCTGATGCCGTCGACCGCCTCGAGATCGGCGAGGCCGGCGCGCGCCACGCCCCGCGCCGAGCCGAAGTGATGCAGGAGAGCCTTCTTCCGGCGGGCGCCGACGCCCGAGATGTCGTCGAGCGGATTACCGCCCAGGGCCTTGGTTCGGCGCGCCCGGTGGGTCTCGATGGCAAACCGGTGCGCCTCGTCGCGCAGGCGCTGGAGGAAGTAGAGCACCGGGTCGCGCCGTTCCAGCGAGAACGATTCGCGACCCGGCACGTGGAACCGTTCGCGGCCGGCGTCACGGTCTGGGCCCTTGGCGATCGAGGCGACCGGCACGTCGTCGATGCCGAGTTCGGCGAATACCTCCAACGCGACCGCGAGATGCGTGGCGCCGCCATCGATCAACACCAGGTCCGGCCAGTTTCCCGAGGTCCGGTCCGGGTCCTCCTTGAGGGCGCGCGCGAACCGCCGGGTCAGAACCTGGCGCATCATGGCGTAGTCGTCGCCGGCCTCCAGTTCCGCCATCCGCTCGTCGCGGGTGCCGTCCTCGACGTTGCGAATGTTGAACTTGCGATAGGCCCCCTTCATGAGTCCGTCGGGTCCTGCGACGATCATGCCGCCGACCGAGTTCGTCCCGCCGGTGTGCGAGTTGTCGTAGACCTCGACCCGTTCGGGCGGTGTGTCCAGCCCGAACACCCGGGCCACCCCCTCCAGCAACCGTCGCTGCGAGGCGCTCTCGGCCATCCGCCGGCCGAGCGCCTCGCGGGCGTTGGCGGTGGCGTGCTCGATAAGCTTGCGCTTGGATCCGCGCTGCGGGACCAGCAACTCGACCCGGCGGCCGGCACGCGTCGACAGGGCCTCGGCCATGAGCGCAGTCTCGGCGATCGGATGCGACAGGAGCACGAGGCGCGGCGGCGGCTTGTCGTCGTAGAACTGCCCGAGGAACGCCGACAGCAGGTCGCCGTCCTCGGTGTCCTTGTCGTGGCTCGGGAAGTAGGCGCGATTGCCGAAGTTGCTGCCGGCCCGGAAAAAGAAGACCTGTATGCAGCTGCTGGCACCCTCGCTGTGCAGGGCGACGACGTCGGCTTCCTCGATGCCCTCGACGTTGATGTCCTGATGCGCCTGGATCGCCGTGAGCGCCCGGATGCGATTGCGGAAGATCGCCGCCGTCTCGAACTCCAGCGCGTCCGAAGCCTCCTGCATGCGGGCCGCGAGTTCCTGCTGAACGTCGTGGCTGCGGCCGGTCAGGAAGCGGCGAGCCCCGTCGGCGAGTTCGGCGTACCCGGCCTCGCTGACATAGCCGACGCAGGGCGCGCTGCAGCGCTTGATCTGGTACTGCAGGCAGGGGCGGGTGCGTGAGCCGAACACGGAGTCGCTGCAGTTCCGGAGCAGGAACGCCCGTTGCAGTGCCGTGATGGTGCGGTTGACGGCACCGGCAGAGGCGAACGGGCCGAAGTAATGTCCCTTGCGCGTTCGTGCGCCGCGATGCTTGACGATCTGCGGATAGTCGTGGTCGCCGGTCACCAGGATGTGCGGGAACGTCTTGTCGTCACGCAGGAGCACGTTGTAGCGCGGCTTGAGGCGCTTGATGAGGTTGCTCTCGAGGAGGAGCGCCTCGACCTCGGTGTGGGTCGTGACCACTTCCATTCGGGTGGTCTCGCTCACCATCCGGAAAATCCGATGCGGCAGCTTGGCCGGCTGGGTGTAGTTCACCACCCGGCGCTTCAGGCTGCGGGCCTTGCCGACGTAGAGGACGTCACCGTCGTCGTCGAGCATGCGGTAGACCCCGGGTCCCGCCGGCATGGTCCGGAGCTGCTCGCGGATCACCGACACGCCGCGCTCGATGTCCGGGGCTGCCCGACGGCGACGGCGGGCGCGCTCGGTTCCAGACGGCGGGTCGGCGAAGGCGCTGTCGTTCATCGCCCCGTGATGGGCACGGGCCCGCCCGACGTCAAGCGATCTCGCAGGATGCCGCGGCTCTCAAGATAATCCACGGGATCTGGGGAGAACCTTGTGGATAACCTCTGGACCTGGACGCCCATGCCTAGGACTCCAAGGGGATTCGTCACATTGCTGAAAATTTAGGCAGCAGTTTCTAAGTGTTTGAAAATAAACAAATGAGGTGCCGGCTATTGTTAAGATCGCATTACAATCAGATATTTCCTTGACAGATGCGTTACCGTCCCGGGCGGCCGCCGCCATTGTGAACAACTTGAGTGATCCCTCCCCGAATCGTGCTCAATCGCGCGCCACAAGCCTCGATCATCGCCATCACGTGATGGTCCAAACCGGACGCCGCGGCGCTCAGTCGCGGGGCGTCGATTCCGACGGTGGTGCCCACCACAGATGCTGCCCGCCGTCGACGGCGATCATCTGACCGGTCACCGAACGAGCGTCGGCAAGGAACGCGACCGCGTCGGCGACCTCGGCGGGATCGGCGGCGTGGCGCAGCGGCACGCTCGCGGCCTGAGCATCGAAGTCGGCTGGATCCTGGCGGCTGTTGGCGAGCGTCGGTCCCGGGCCGACGCCGCAAACGCGAATGCGCGGGGCCAAGTCGAGCGCGAGCGTCCGGGTCAGGTTCCAGAGCGCCAGCTTGGTGACGGTGTACGACAGGAAGTCCTCGGTCGGGTTCCAGACCCGCTGATCGAGAATGTTCACGATCACCCCGTCAGTGCCGGCCGGCAGGGTCGCCGCGAAGCGCTGCATGAGAACGACCGGCGCGCGGAGGTTGACCGCCATGTGGCCGTTCCAGCTGTCGCGTGTCAGCGTCGCCAGGCGGTCCGGTTCGAACAGCGAGGCGTTGTTCACCAGCAGCCCGATCGGACCGAGGCCGTCGCGGGCTCGGTCCAGCAGGGTCTCGACCTGATCCTCCCGGGCCAGGTCCGCTTCGAGCGTCACCGCCGACACCCCGACGCCGCGGATCTCGCGCGCCGTGGCCTCGGCCTCCTCGGCGGAGCCGCCATAGTGAACCGCCACGTTCCAGCCGGCCGCGGCCAGACGGAGCGCGATCGCCCGCCCCACCCGGCGCGCGGCACCGGTGACCAGGGCGGAACGGGGAACGGTGTCTGGCCGGCGCTGTGTCATCCCGATACCGTGACCGTCTTCATCGCCGCGTCAACAGGAAGCGTGAGATGGCGCCGATCAATCAGAAGGACGCGATGTCCAGGGCGTCGGCCCAGGCACCGGCCGGCAGGAACTGGTTGGTGATGAACATTGCGTAGGCCAGGAAGAACACCACAGCCCACGGTCGGTTGAAGGCCGGCAGCCGGATCGCCAGCGCGACGAACGCGACCGTCACGGCGGCCATCACCCAGAGGTCGGCAGACATGATCTCCGCCGGTATCGGCAGAGGGTTCACCAGCGCGACTACGCCCAGGATGCCCAGGGTGTTGAAGATGTTCGAGCCGATGATGTTGCCGAGCGCGACATCGGAATGGCGCCGTATGGCGGCGACCACGGTGGTCGCGAGTTCGGGGAGCGAGGTTCCGACCGCGACCACGGTGATGCCGATGACGGTCTCGGAGATCCCGGCGACGCGGGCCACCACGATGGCTCCGTCGACAAGCAGCCTGGCCCCCAGCAGGACCGCCACCAGGCCACCCACGGTGTAGGCGACGCTGCGCCAAAGGCTGGTCGGGACCTGATCGAACTCGGCAACTTCCCGGGCGTGCAGGCCCTCGGCGCCGGCCCGCCGTTCCTCGCGGTAGCAGTACAGGAGATAGCCCACCAACAGGGTGAGCATCAGGACCGCGTGCCAGCGCTCGATGACCCCGTGGATACCGGCGGCCACGAACAGGACGGTGGCGACGATCAGGACCAGGCCGTCACGTCGCATCGGCGCGCCACGGCAGACGAACGGCGTCACCACCCCGACGGTCCCGATCATCAGCAGGATGTTGGCGATGTTGGAGCCGACGACGTTACCGATCGCGATGCCGGGCGACCCCTGCAGCGACGCCTTCAAACTGACGAACAGTTCCGGTGCGGAGGTGCCGAACGCGATCACCGTGAGGCCGATCACATGGGGGCTGATCCGCGCCCGCCGGGCCAGGGCGACGGCGCCGCGGATCATGATCTCGGCACCCAGCAGGAGCAGCACGAGCCCCGCGAATATCCAGGCGGCGGAGATCATGCGCGTGGCGCCTGAGTGCGGAGGGCCGGAGCCGGCTGCGGCAAAGAGCGATGAGTCGCGGCGTGCATGACTGACCGGTGATCCACGGAGGCTTCAAGGCGTCGCAGCATGATCAAGGAATAGGGATTCGTCGTCACAATTCAATGTGTCGCAACGCTGAATTCGTCTGTTGTGTGGCAGGTTGGCGGCGCGCGGGCTAAGTTCAGGACATCCGAGTCGAGAGGGGGGCGCCGGTGGAAAGCCTGCTGAGCGCGTTCGGCGCGATGCCGACCGACGGTCACGCCGGTACGATTGGCGACGCCCTGGTGCTCCTGGCGGCGGCGGTGCTGGTGGCGCCGTTGCTGCGCCGGCTGAAGTTCAGTCTCGTGCTGGGATACCTGGCCGCCGGCGCCGTCATCGGACCGCACGCGCTCGGCATGGTGGACGACGTCGACGAGACCCGTGAGCTGGCTGAAATCGGCGTGGTGTTCCTGCTGTTCGCGATCGGTCTCGAACTGTCGCTCGAGCGCCTGAAGGTGATGCGCCGGTTGGTTTTCGGGCTGGGGACCGCACAGGTGGCGGTCACCGGACTTGCTGTCACCGGCATCGGCGTGGCCCTTGGCTATGGATTGGCCGTCAGCGCCGTGATCGGCGCGGCGCTCGCGTTGTCGTCGACGGCCTTCGTCCTGCAACTCATGACCGAGCGGGGCGAGCTTGCGACGCGTCACGGCCGGGCCGCTTTTGCGGTCCTGCTGTTCCAGGATCTGGCGGTGGTTCCGATTCTGGTGGTGGTGCCGCTGATCGCGCTGGGCGGCGACGGCGAGTCGGTTGCGGTGGCGCTGTCGGTGATGCTGCTGAAAGCGGCCGTGGCGCTGACGGTGATCGTCGTGGTCGGCCGCCAGCTCCTGCGGCCGCTCTACCACTTGATTGCGGCGGCCAACGCCCCCGAGGTGTTCACCGCGATGACCCTGCTGGTCGTGCTCGGCATTGGCTGGGCCACCCAGCAGGTCGGGCTGTCGATGGCGCTCGGCGCGTTCCTGGCGGGCCTGCTGCTGTCCGAGAGCGAGTTCCGGCACCAGGTCGAGGCCGACATCGAGCCGTTCCGCGGGATCCTGCTGGGACTGTTCTTCATGACGGTTGGCATGACCGTCGATCTTGGCCTCGCGGTCCGCGAGTTCCTGGTCGTGGCGGCGTTCCTCGCCGGCCTGGTTGTGTTGAAGCTGGTTGTGATGCTGGCGCTGGCGCTGGCTTTCCGGATGCCCTTGGTGGCGGCGCTGCGGGCGGGCGCGTTGCTGGCCCAGGGCGGCGAGTTCGCGTTCGTGATTCTCGGCCTTGCCGGCTCCAAGGCACTGATGCCCGCCGGCCTCAGCGATCTGCTGTTCGTGGTCATCGCGATCAGCATGGCGACGACGCCGGCGGTCGTGTGGCTGGCCAACTGGGTGGGCGACCGGATGGAGCATCGCCACAACCAGGACCTTTCCGACTACGACGAGGGCGGTGACCGCTCGGGCCACGTCATCATCGCCGGGTTCGGGCGGGTCGGCCGCACCGTGGCCCGCCTGCTCGACGCCAAGCTCGTCCCCTACGTCGCGCTGGACACCGACGCGCAGCGGGTCCGGGAGGCCCGCCGCGCCGGCGTCCCGGTGTTCTACGGCGACGCCAGCCGCCAGGAGGTGTTGCGCCGGCTCGGTGGCGAACGAGCCCAGGCGGTGGTTGTGACGCTGACGACGGCCGGGCCGGGAGTGGATCGGACGGTCGCCTACCTGCACGCGCGGTTTCCCGAGCTGCCGATCTACGCCCGGGCCCGCGACGGGTTGCACGCCCGCCGGCTGGAGGAACTGGGCGCGCACGGCACGGTGCTGGAGACCCTGGAGGCGAGCCTGCAACTCGGCGGGGCGGTTCTCCGGCGCTCCGGTGCCGAGTGGCAGGATATCGAGGAGTTGATCCGCCAGCTCCGGTTTGTCGATGGCATCGCCGATCCGATCGGCCTTCGGCCGGACGGCGAGGCGGGACCGTCCGCGCCCGTCGATCGCGTGTTGGCCGCGGCGGCGCTGGTTGCCGAAGAGGAGTCGGCCGATCCCGCCGCGCCGTCCGCCGAGCCGTTGTCAGGGGCCGGCGGCGACAACCCGGTCTTGCCCGATGCCCCCGGACCCGATGGGAACGTTGCCGGTCCGCAATCCGGGAGACGGGCGGGCTGAGGCGGGATCCGTCGACCTTAGTCGCGACTTCCCGGAACACCCACGGGCCCGGCGCGGTTCAAACCCCGGCGGCAACCCGGGGAGGACCGGCGAATGGCACGACGCGGGCTCTGGATCGTCGGGATCGGTGCGATCGGGGTGGTCGTGGGGGCGACGGCCCTGGCCGTGTTCGCTCTCGACCGGGCTCCGGGCTGGATCAGCGACCGGATCGAGGGGGCGACCGGGCGGGAGTCCCGGATCGGCTCCCTCAACATCGACTGGTCCTGGACCCCCACGATCACGCTGACCGAGCTGACGATCGCCAACGCCGATTGGGGCGCGGCGGAGCACATGCTGTCGGTGCGCGAAGCCCGCTTCCGGTTGCGTCTCCTGCCGCTCCTGAAGCTTCAGATCGAAATCCCGGAGGCGGCGATCGATGGCGGTAGCGTCGCGGTCGAGCGTCGCGGCGATGGCGCCAGCAACTGGAGTTTCGCCGGCCGGCCGGGGGATTCGGGTGCCGACGAGGCGTCGGCGCCCGAGGAACGGACCGAGGTTCCGGTGATCGGGAGGCTGCGGGTGACCGACTTCGTGCTGACGGTCCGCGACGAGCGGCGCGGCCTCGATCTGGAGGGCGTGATCGCCACCGCCGTCGGCGAAGGCGGCGAGGCTGATCGTCTCGAGCTGTCGCTCGAGGGCCGGCTCGAAGAGGAGCCGTTGACGATCGAGTTCACGGGCGGATCGGTGCTGATGCTGCGCGACAGCGATGAACCCTATCCCCTGGATGTTGCCGTTGCGTTCGGCGACACCCGGCTGACGGTCGAGGGCCGGATCGAGGATCCCATCGCGTTCGAGGGCGCCCAGATCGAGATGTCCCTGTCGGGACCCAACCTTGCCGAGGTGTTTCCGCTGCTCGGCATCCCGGCGCCGCCGAGTCCGCCCTACGAACTGGCGGGACGGCTGAGGCGCAACGGCGAGGTATGGGAATTCCAAGGCATGAAGGGCCGGGTCGGCGACAGCGACCTCGCGGGTGATCTCGCGGTCGACTACGGCCGGGAGACGCCGCTGCTTCGCGCCAAGCTGGAGTCCGAGAGTCTCTACGTCCGGGACTTGGCACCCCTGGTCGGCGTCGACCCCGAGGCCGACGACACCGGCGACGACGGCCGGGTGCTGCCCGACGTTCCTCTGGCGGGCCTCGAGCGCCTGCACGCGATGGACATGGATGTCGAGCTGTCGACCGACCGCGTCGAGGCGCCGGTTTTTCTCGCGATTTCCTCGCTGACCGTCCGGGTCCGGATCGAGGGCGGACGGGCGGAGGCCAATCCCTTGCGGTTCGGGGTCGCCGGCGGCTCGGTGCAGGGCAGCGTGGCCTTGAACGCGCGGACCGAGGCGCCATCCGCCGCCGCGGACCTGACGTTCGAGAAACTCGACCTCGCCGCGTTCTTCAAGGACACCGACTACTACGACACCATGGGCGGCGAGGTTCAGGGTCGGCTGGACCTACTGGGGTCGGGGCGATCGCTGGCGGAACTGCTTGGAAGCGCCGACGGCAACGCGGCCGCGGTGATGACCGGAGGGGCGGTCAGCGGCCTGCTCGTGGAGGGGGCCGGCCTCGACCTCGGCGAGGCGCTGATCCTGGTGGTCGGGGATGATTCCAAGGTGCCGGTGCGTTGCGCCATGGCCCGGATCGATGTCGAGGAAGGCCGAGCCCGGATCGAGCGCGCCGTCTTGGACACCAGCGATTCCGTGCTCTACGTCAGCGGCGGTGTGAATCTGCTGAAGCAGACGCTCGGCATCGACATCGAGGCACAGGCCAAGGATTTCAGCCTGCTGGACCTGGACGCGCCGGTCCGGATCGAAGGGGCGCTCGGCGATCCCGACATCTCCATCGGCGAGGGCGCGCCGATCCCGCTGCTGGACCTGGGCGAGGGAGAGGACGTGCCCTGCGACGATCTCATCGCGGAGTACATGCGGCCGCCCGAGCCACGGGGCCGCTGAGCCGGGTGGCCGCCGAGCGGGTGGTGGCCGGGCCTAGCGGCCGCGGCGCGGGCGCTTGCCGCCGCCACGGCCCTTCTCGGGCGGACGGCCGCTCGGCGGCTGGATTGGAACCTTGAGGCGCACCACGGCGCCGCGCGGCAGCGGCTTGCCCTCCAGCGTCATGCCGAGCTCGGCGGCCTCCAGCCGCTTCAGTTCGTCGCGGATCCGGGCCGCCTCCTCGAACTCCAGGTCGGCGGCGGCCGCTTTCATGCGGACCTCCAGCTCCTCGATGATCTGGCGGATCGGCTTGTCGACCAGGTTGCCCTCGTCGGTGCCGGTGTCGACCGTGACGTGATCGCCGCGTTCGTAGACGCTGGACAGGATGTCGCCGATGTTCTTCTTGACGCTCTCCGGCGTGATGCCGTGCTCGGTGTTGTATTCGACCTGTTTCTGGCGGCGACGCTCGGTCTCGCTCAGCGCGTACTCGAGGCTGCCGGTCATCCGGTCGGCGTACAGCAGGACCCGGCCGTCGATGTTGCGCGCCGCCCGGCCGATGGTCTGAACCAGCGAGGTCTTCGAGCGCAGGTAGCCCTCCTTGTCGGCGTCGAGGATGCAGACCAGCGCGCATTCCGGGATGTCCAGCCCCTCGCGCAGCAGGTTGATGCCGATCAGCACGTCGAACATGCCGAGGCGGAGGTCCCGGATGATCTCGATGCGCTCCAGCGTCTCGACGTCGGAGTGGATGTAGCGGACCTTGATGCCCGCCTCGTTCATGTACTCGGTCAGCGCCTCGGCCATCTTCTTGGTCAGCACCGTGATCAGCACGCGGTGGCCGCGGGCGGCGGCGTCCTGGCATTCGGCGATGACGTCGTCGACCTGGTTCTTGGTCGGCCGGATCTCGCACACCGGGTCGATCAGCCCGGTCGGTCGCACCACCTGCTCGACGAACACGCCGCCGGTGCGCTCCAGTTCCCAGGGTCCGGGGGTCGCCGACACGAACAGCGTCTGCGGGCGCATGTCCTCCCATTCCTCGAACTTCAGCGGCCGGTTGTCCAGGCAGGACGGCAGACGGAAGCCGTACTCCGACAGGGTGTACTTGCGGGCGTAGTCCCCCTTGTACATGCCGCCGATCTGCGGAACCGTGACGTGGCTCTCGTCGACGATCAGCAGGGCGTTGCGCGGCAGGTACTCGAACAGGGTCGGCGGCGGCTCGCCGGGGCCCGGCCCGAGAGATAGCGCGAGTAGTTTTCGATGCCGGCGCACGAGCCGGTCGCTTCCATCATCTCGATGTCGAAGGTCGTGCGCTGCTCCAGGCGTTGCGCCTCCAGCAGCTTGCCGGCGCGGTTCATCTCCTCCAGCCGCTGCTTCAACTCGGCCTTGATCAGCCGTCCGGCCTGCTGAAGCGTCGGCTTCGGCGTGACGTAGTGCGAGTTCGCGAACACCCGGACCTGGTCCAGGCTCGACGTCTTCTCGCCGGTCAACGGGTCGAATTCCTGGATCGCCTCCAGTTCGTCGCCGAACAGCGTGAGGCGCCAGGCGCGGTCTTCCAGGTGGGCCGGGAACAGCTCCAGGCTGTCGCCGCGCACCCGGAAGGTGCCGCGGTGGAAGCTGGCGTCGTTGCGCTTGTACTGCAGTTCGACCAGCCGCCGCATGACCTGGGTCCGGTCGATGGTCTGCCCGACCTTGAGCGTCACCACCATGTTGCCGTAGGTCTCGACCGCGCCGATGCCGTAGATGCAGGACACCGAGGCGACGATGATGACGTCGTCCCGTTCCAGCAGGGCACGCGTCGCGGAATGCCGCATCCGGTCGATCTGCTCGTTCACCGACGCCTCCTTCTCGACGAAGGTGTCGGTGCGCGGGACGTAGGCTTCCGGTTGGTAATAGTCGTAGTAGGAGACGAAGTACTCGACCGCGTTGTGCGGGAAGAAACTCTTCATCTCGCCGTAAAGCTGCGCTGCCAGGGTCTTGTTGGGCGCCAGGATAAGGGTCGGGCGCCTGATCTCCTGGATGACGTGCGCGACCGTGAAGGTCTTGCCGGAGCCGGTGACGCCGAGCAGAACCTGGTCGAGTTCGCCGGCCTGCACCCCCGCGATCAGCTCGGCGATGGCGCGCGGCTGGTCGCCGGCGGGCTCGAAATCCGACACCACCTGGAACGGCACGCCGGCGTCCTGGCGGGCGACATCGGACTTGAGATCGGGTGCGACCGCGCCGTGCAGCGGGGCCGGACGTTCGCGCTCGGCGCTCTGGGTGCTCATGGGCTGGGAACATAGGGCGAACGGGCCGCCGGTGGAAGTCCCCGGCCGCCGGAAACCACGGCGCTAGTCGTAGTGCCGCAGCACCAGGTCGAGCAAGGCGCGCTGCTGCTCGGCGGTCATGCCGTCGCTCTGGAAGCGGACGTGCAGCCGGTCGCCGTCGGCGGCGACCACCTCGGCGTCGATCCAGCCAACCGGCGGGATCGCCACCCGCAGGATCGTGCCGGTGGGAAGCCGCTCGTCCGTGACGAGGCCGACGCCGCCGACCGACACGTCGACGATCGCGGCGTCGACCTCGCGGCCGCCGACGGTGAGGGCGGTGCCGATGGTCTCGGGCACGCGCAGGTGCGCCCTTCGGGAGTCCGGCCGTGGCGCGTCGAGCGCCAGTCGGATCCGGCCAAGCTCGTGCGCGGCTTCGGCGAGCGCCTCGACGGTCTTGGGGTCCGCGGCGTCGGCCAGCAGTGTCCGCAGCGTTTCCTGGACAAGGCCCAGCCGCTCTGACACCGGCAGAGCCGATTGGGCCGGGTGGTCTTCAGGGTTGGCGATCACGCGATCTCCCTTGCGCCGCGCTCGGTCGCGGTTCGGCCGGAACGGATATCCGGACTGGCCCCGCAGCATAACCCGACCCCGGAGTTTGGCATCCTGTTCCGATGGATCGTCGGGTGGACGGGCGCTTTTCTAAGGGCTGGTCCCGGACTATACGCTGCCGGACGACGACGGCGATGCAACGGGAACGGACGATGATGCTCGCGGATGGCTACACCGACGTGGCGGACGGCAAGCTGGCGACGGTGGTGACGTCGCTGCAGATGCGCGCACGGCCGGAGCCGCGGCCGGAGCGCCAGTGCGATGCGTGGAGCCTGCGGCGCGTCGAGCAGCCCGCTCTCGGCTGGTACCGGGATTTGTACCGACGCGTCGGCGACGACTGGATGTGGATCTCGCGCCTGCTGATGCCGGACGCCGATCTTGCCGCCATCATTCATTCCCCCGACGTCGCCGTGCACGCGTTCGAGGTCGACGGCGTGGCGGAAGGGCTGCTCGAACTGGACTTCCGGGTGCCCGGGGAGTGCGAACTGGCGTTCTTCGGCCTGACCGGCCGCGTGCAGGGCAGCGGGGCAGGGCGCTGGCTGATGAACCGGGCCCTGCAGCGGGCCTGGTCGCGGCCGATCAGCCGGCTCTGGGTGCACACCTGCACGCTCGACCACCCCGACGCGCTCGCCTTCTACGCGCGCTCGGGCTTCGTGCCGTTCCGGCGGCAGGTCGAGGTCTTCGACGATCCTCGCCTGACCGGAACCGTGCCCCGTCACGTCGCCCCGCACGCCCCGATCATCGAGCCGGCTTAGGGGCGGGCGGCGAAAACGGCGGGCGGCCGATCAGGCGGCGCGGATCCGTTCCAGGAACTGGCGGACCTCGCGGTCGAGGGTGTCGGCCGCCCCGCTGAGCTCGCCGCACATCGCCAGCACGGCCGCGGCGCTCTCGCCGGTGCGCTCCGACGCGCTCGACACCTCGACGATCGCGCCCGAGACCTGCGAGCTGCCGGCGGCCGCCTCCTGGGTGTTGCGGGCGATCTCGTTGGTGGTCGCGCTCTGCTCCTCGACTGCCGCGGCTACCGCCCCGTTCATCGCGTCCAGCGCGCCGACCGCCTGGCCGATCGCCTGGATGGCGGTAACCGCGTCGCGGCTGCTCTGCTGGATGTCCTCGATCTGCGAGCGGATCTCCTCGGTTGCCTTGGCGGTCTGGCCTGCCAGGCTCTTGACCTCCGAGGCGACCACCGCGAAGCCCTTGCCGGCGTCGCCGGCGCGGGCCGCCTCGATGGTGGCGTTCAGGGCCAGCAGGTTGGTCTGCTCGGCGATATCCTGGATCAGCGTGATGACGTCGCCGATCTTGGTCGCGGTCTCGGCCAGGGCCTGCACCCGCGTGTCGCCGCGCTGGGCTTCGGCGCTGGCGCGCTTCGCCATTTCCGCGGCGTTGCCGACCTGGGCGCCGATCTCGTTGACCGAGGCGGCGAGTTCCTCGGCCGCCGCCGACACAGCCTGGACGTTGGCGCTCGCCTCCTCGGAGGAACTGGCGACGCTGGTCGCCTGCAGCCGCGCCTGCTCGGAGGCTTGCGACATGGTTTCGGCGCGCCCGCGCACGTCGGAGATGACCCCCGCCAGCCCCTGCACGACCGCGCCGACCGACTGCTCGAATCCGGCGGCGAGTTCGTCCATAATCCGGCGCTTCTCCTCGGCGGCGCGACGCTCCAGCTCCTGCTGCTCGGCCTCCATCCGGCGCATGCGCTCGGCGTTGTCCTTGAAGACCTGGACCGCCTTTGCCATGGCCCCGATCTCGTCCGAGCGTTCGCGGCCTGGAACCTCGACGTCGAGATCGTCGGCGGCGAGCCGGTCCATGGCGTCGGTCATCGACCGGATCGGACGGGTGATGCTGCGGCCGAGCGCGACGGCCACCAGGATCGCCAGCAACGCCGCGCCGACGGCGCCGACGCCGATCACCGTCCGGGCGAAGCGACCCTCGGTGTCGCGATCGGCGGCGAACGTCTGGACCGCCGCCGCCACCGTCGTGTTCACCTCCTGCGCCGCCGCCGCCATCGCCGCCGCTGACTCGCTCTCCTTGGCGAGCGCGTCGATCATGCCATCGAACGACACCCGGTAGGTCGCCAGTTCCTGCTTGGCGGTGGTCATCGCGCTCAGCGTCGACGCCTGGGTGGCGGTCGCGGTCAGCCGGTCGATGTCGCCTTCCAATCGGTCCATGGCCTCGTCGACGGCGGCCCTGGCCGAGGGCTCGCCGTGGGAACGGGCGGCCTCGTTGCGGGCAAGCGACAGCGCCCGTCCGTCCGCAACGGTCTCAAGCGCCGACGTCATGGTGGCGACGGCGTTCTCCAGCGCTTCGGCGGCAGCGTCGGCGCTGGCGCGGGCGGCGTCGTAGCTCTCGATCTGCCGGCGCGCGAGGGCGTTCGACAACGTGGCGATCTCATCGGAGACCGCGTCAAGGTCGGCCGCGGCCTGCTCGGCGGCGGCGGTGTACGGTGCCGCCTCGGCGAGGGCGTCGAAAGCCTTGCGGTAGGTGTTGACTGAGTTGGCGAGCGTGCCGGCCATCTCGGCTTCCGGACCATCGCCGGCTGCCCGTTTGAGGTTGAGCGCGGCCAGGAACATGCCCTTGATGGCGTTGCGGGTGTTGTCGGCGTGCTCGGGATCGGTGGAACTCCGGAACACCGCCTCCAGTCGGCGGGCGGTGAGGGTGGCGCGCATCAGCGCCTCGGCCTGCTGAGCGCCTTTCAGCTTCACCCCCTGGGCTTCCAGGGCTTCGGTCCGCACCTTGGCGATCTCGGTGTAGTTCGCGCGTTCGGCCAGCAGGACCGACACGGCCAGTTGCTCGAGCCGATCCGTCGCCAACTCCATGTCGGCGGACAGTCCCTCGACCTCGCCGGAGAGGTTGACGAGATCGGTGAAAGCCAGCTGGAACCGGTGGATGGCTTCGGAGAGGGCGGCGGCACCGATTGCATCGGCGGCCTGGCGGGCTTCGTGGAGGCTGGAGTTGGCACGCACCACCGGGGCTTCGTCGCCGGTCGCCCGGAAGGTTACGGCGTCGCTGTTGGCCGAGGCCACGCGGTCCGCAATGGCGGCCATCCGGTCGGCGCCCGTCACCGACCCGGCGTAGCGATCGAGGCCGACCCAGCCGGCAAGCCCGAGAACACCGGTCAGGATCACCATGGCCGCGAACCCCGCGCTGATCTTTGCTCCAATTCGCATTGATATTTCCTCCGCGCTTATTCAGATCGATTAATGACTGTCGGGCGTTAACAAAGTCTTGAAATTATCTATGGTTGCATAAATTTGTATAAAAATAACGATTAAATTGACAACTATTTCTTAAATGTTGTTCCGCAAATTTCCTTTCACATCTGAAGCGCGATCAACGTAGGCGTGCTTGTACCGATCTAAGTCGATTGAGGAGGAAAGGATGATCCGGAGTTTGGTAAGGAACACGACGTTCGCCGTGCTGATGTTGGCCGCTGCGTCGACGACGGCGTCTGCGAACGACTTCGCTCCCCAGATCACCAAGTTGTTGAACGAGCAGATCAAGCCGTGGCTGAGCGATCCGGCCATCGTCGACGCGGTGAAGGCCCAGAATCTCAAGACGGCCTCGCTGACCGACGCCGACATCGACAAGCTCGACAAGCAGTGGCGGGCGGAGGCCAAGGCTGGCGGAGGCCCGCTGGTCCAGGAGGTTGCCGCAGCGCCGCTGTCGGACTTCCTGAAGGGCAAGGAAGCGGCCGCCGGCGGCCTGATTTCCGAGCTGTTCGTCATGGACGCCAACGGGCTGAACGTCGGGATGAGCGACGTGACGTCCGACTACATGCAGGGTGACGAGGCGAAGTGGCAGAAGACCTATCAGGTCGGCCCGGACGCGGTCTTCATCGACGACGTCGAGTTTGACGAGTCGAGCAAGGCGTTCCAGTCGCAGGTCAGCGCCACCGTCGTCGATCCGGCGACCGGCAAGGCGATCGGCGCCATCACCATCGGCATCAACGTCGAGAAGCTCTGATCGTCGCGCCGGCGCGACCAGAATTGGGTGACGTGGCCGGCCGTCGAGGCCGGCCACGCGCGTTCGGCCCCCGGAGCTGGCGGCCGCATCCGCGGCTTGCACGCCCCGGGGCCGGGCGTAGTTTGCTCGCCGTCGCCAATCCGCCAGCCTACGAGGAAAAACCATGGGCATTCTCGCCGAACGGCTCAGCCGCGTGAAGCCGTCGCCCACCATCGCCGTCACCAACAAGGCCCGTGAACTCAAGGCTGCCGGCCAGGACGTGATCGGCCTCGGCGCCGGCGAGCCGGACTTCGACACACCGAAGCACATCCGGGACGCGGCCAAGGCGGCGATCGATCGTGGCGAGACCAAGTACACTGCCGTCGGCGGCACGCCTGAACTGAAGGACGCGATCTGCGCCAAGTTCAAGCGCGACAACAACCTCGACTACAAGCCGAACCAGATCATCGTCGGCACCGGCGGCAAGCAGGTGCTCTACAACGCCTTCATGGCGTCCCTGAACCCGGGCGACGAGGTCATCATCCCGGCGCCGTACTGGGTCAGCTACCCGGACATGGCGATCCTGGCGGAAGGCACGCCGGTGTTCGTCGACTGCCCGCAGGAAACCGGTTTCAAGCTGCAGCCGGCCGACCTGGAGCGCGCGATCACCCCGAAGACCAAGTGGCTGGTGATGAACTCGCCGTCAAACCCGACCGGGGCCGGCTACACCCGCGAGGACATGAAGAAGATCACCGACGTGCTGATGCGCCATCCGCACGTCTGGGTGCTCACCGACGACATGTACGAGCACCTCGTCTACGACGACTTTGAGTTCTGCACGCCGGCCGAGGTTGAGCCCCGG
This sequence comes from Rhodospirillaceae bacterium, assembly GCA_018401495.1. Lineage (GTDB taxonomy): Bacteria > Pseudomonadota > Alphaproteobacteria > Thalassobaculales > Thalassobaculaceae > Thalassobaculum_A. The sequence continues at coordinate 25,961 of JAGYJX010000039.1, read as the reverse complement.
CTGTACGACCGCACTCTCACCGTCAACGGCGTCTCGAAGGCCTACTGCATGACCGGCTGGCGCATCGGCTTCGCCGGCGGCCCCGCCGACCTGATCCGGGCCATGACCGACATCCAGTCGCAGTCGACGTCGAACCCGTCCTCGATCAGCCAGGCGGCGTCGGTCGCCGCGCTGAACGGCCCGCATGATTTCATCGCCGCCCACAACGAAGTGTTCAAGCAGCGCCGCGACCTGGTGGTGTCGATGCTGAACCAGGCTAGCGGGCTGAACTGCCCGACACCCGAGGGCGCGTTCTATGTCTACCCGTCCTGCAAGGGCGTGATCGGCAAGAAAACCCCCGACGGCAAGGTGATTTCCAGCGACAGCGATTTCGTGTCGGCGCTGCTGGAAGCCGAAGGCGTGGCGGCGGTGCAGGGCGAGGCGTTCGGCCTGTCGCCGCACTTCCGGATCTCCTACGCCACCGCCACCGAGGTGCTCGAGGAGGCGTGCCTGCGCATCCAGCGGTTCTGCGGCTCGCTGCGCTGACCACCCGTCCGCTCGGCCGTCGTTCCGGTCAGGGGCCGGGGCGGCGGCCCTGAGCGGGCTTCCGGCGAATCCACAACCTCACGGATTCCGGCGATTCGCCTTGCGCCTGCCCTCGCGGCGGGACGAAGATGCTTGTCCGACGCCGGTCGTCCCGGCGTTCCGACTAAGGCCCTCGGACCAGGGGCGACCACGGGATCATACGACCCGGGACGCCCCCGCTCGAACCTCGTACCGGGCAGCGCCACCTGGGCGAACCGAGGGAGAGGCACATGGCAGGAGATACCAACGGCGCGACACGATGCGCCGTGATCGTCGGCCCGTACCAGTCCGGAAAGACCAGCCTGTTCGAGGCGCTGCTTGCCGCTTGCGGGACCATCGCCCGCAAGGGCTCGGTCAAGGACGGTACGACGGTCGGCGACGCGGCGCCGGAGGCGCGGGCGCGCAGCGCGAGCACCGAGGTGACGGTCGGCCACGGCTCCTACCTCGGTGATTCCTGGACCTTCATCGACACCCCGGGGAGCATCGAGTTTTCGCCGGATGCCCGTTACGCCATCATGGTGGCGGATCTCGCCATCGTGGTGGTTGATCCGGAGGCGGGCAAGGCGGCGGCGGCCGGCCCGATCCTCAAGTTTCTCGACGACAACGATGTTCCCCACGTTGTCCTGATCAACAAGATGGACACCGACAACGAGCGCGTGCGCGACGTGCTGGCGGCGCTGCAGGGCCACTCGGCCCGCCCGCTGGTGTTGCGACAGATCCCCATCCGCGAGGGCGATGCCGTCACCGGGTACGTCGACCTGGTCAGCGAACGCGCCTACCGCTATCGCAACGGCGAGCCGTCCGGGTTGATCGAACTGCCGGTGTCGGTCGTCGAGCGTGAGGTCGAGGCCCGCGGCCAATTGCTGGAGACCCTCGCCGACTACGACGACGCCTTGCTCGAGCAATTGCTGGAGGAGATCGACCCGGACAAGCGCAAGGTCTACGGCCACCTCGCGGAAACCCTGCAGGCCGACCTGCTGGTGCCGGTGGTGCTGGGCGCCGCCGAGCGCGACAACGGCGTGCAGAGGCTGCTCAAGCTGATCCGGCACGAGGGACCGAGCCACCGGGCGAGCGTCGCCCGGCGCGGCATCGCCGTCGAGGGCGAGCCGCTGGCCCAGGTGTTCCGAACCGTGCACGCGGCCCACATGGGCAAGCTGTCCTATGTCAGGATGTGGCGCGGTACGGTCAAGGACGGCGATGTCCTCAACGGCGTCAAGGTCTCCGGTGTCTACCGGCCGATTGGCGGCAAGCTCGACAAGATGCCATCCGCCGCCGAGGGCGAGGTGGTGGCCTTCGGCCGCATGGAGGCGATACAGACCGGCGATGTCCTGACGCCGGCGGGTGGCGTCCCGGAGCCGGGCATGGCGTGGCCGGCGCCGCCCCAGCCGGTCTACGCACTCTCCGTCCGTGTGCCGGATCGCAACGACGAGGTGAAGGTGTCGGGTGCGCTCGCCAAGCTGTGCGAGGAGGACCTCTCGCTGATGGTGAAGCAGGACGCCGAGCTGTCGGAACTGGTGCTGTGGGGCCAGGGCGACACCCATCTGAGGGTGGTTGCCGAGCGGCTCCGCAACCGCTTCAAGCTCAACGTCGAGACCGGTCGTCCGGCGGTCGCCTACCGCGAGACCATCCGGCGCTCGGTCGAGCAGCACGCCCGGCACAAGAAGCAGTCCGGCGGGCACGGGCAATTCGCGGACATCAAGGTCACGGTCGAGCCGCTGCCGCGTGGCCGGGGCTTCGAGTTCGCCGACACCATCGTCGGCGGGGCGGTGCCGAAGCAGTACATCCCGGCGGTCGAGGAAGGCTGTCGCGATTACGTCCGGCGGGGCCCGCTCGGCTTCCCGGTGGTCGACATCAAGGTGACGCTCACCGACGGCGGGTTCCACTCGGTCGACAGCTCCGACATGGCCTTCAAGATCGCCGCCCGCATGGCGTTGGCGGAGGCGTTGCCGAAAGCCGATCCGGTGCTGCTGGAGCCGATCCACGAGGTGACGATTTCGGTGCCGACCGAGGCTACCAGCCGGATCCATGGCATCCTGTCGAGCCGGCGCGGCCAGATCCTCGGCTTCGATGCGAAGGACGGCTGGCCAGGCTGGGACTCCGTCACCGCCTATCTGCCGGAGGCGGAGATCCACGACCTCATCCTGGAACTACGGGCGCAGAGCCAGGGACTGGCCACCTTCGAATGGCGCTTCGACCATCTGTCGGAACTGACGGGACGCATGGCCGACACCGTCGTCCAGCACCGCGAGCAGGTCGCCGCACGCTGATCTCTGCCGACGGTGAAACGAAAGGCTCCCGAACGGCATTGGCCTTCGGGAGCCGGCCGTTCTTCACCGCGAGTTGATTTGGCGATCGCGGTGGAACGGCCTAGCTCCGTAGTCGAACCGCAGTGGAGGATGCCCGCCATGCTGATCAAGCGCACCCGAGGTTGGGAGATTCCCGAAAGCGAAGCGACGCCGGAGGGCGTCTGGCTCAACCGGCGGCGCCTGCTCAAGGGCATGGCGGCCGGCTCGATGCTCACCGGCGCGGCGGCGCTGGCGGGGTGCATGGAGGAGGCGGAAGCCGACCAGCAACTGGCTGCGGCGCCGGTGGACGATCCCTCGGCCGGGCTGTACCCGCCGTCCACAAACATGCGCTACCGCGGTGAGCGGGCGATGACACCGGAAGATCTCGCCACCACCTACAACAACTTCTACGAGTTCGGCAGCCAGAAGAACATCGCCCGCGCCGCCCAGGCGCTGCCGATCCGGCCGTGGACCGTCACCTTCGACGGCATGGTCGAGGAGCCGAAATCGGTCGCCATCGACGACTTGCTGACCGCCATGGGGCCGCTGGAGCAGCGCGTCTACCGTCACCGTTGCGTCGAGGCCTGGTCGATGACGGTGCCGTGGGCCGGGTTTCCGATGAAGCGCCTGGTGGAGTACGCCAAGCCGCTCGGTTCGGCCAAGTACGTGGTGATGCAGACGTTCCAGAATCCGGAAATGGCGTCGGGCCAGAAGCAGTACTGGTATCCCTGGCCCTACACCGAGGGTCTGACCGTGGCCGAGGCCACCAATGAACTGGCGTTCATGGCGACCGGGATCTACGGCAAGCCGATGCCGCCGCAGAACGGCTCGCCTATCCGGCTGGTGACGCCGTGGAAGTATGGCTTCAAGTGCATCAAGTCGATCGTTCGGGTCACCTTCTCCGACCAGCGCCCGGTGTCCTTCTGGGAGAAGATCCAGGGTGCCGAATACGGCTTCTGGGCGAACGTGAACCCCGCCGTTGCGCATCCGCGCTGGTCGCAGGCGACCGAGCAGCCGCTCGGCGAGTCGGAACGCATCCCGACGCTCCTCTACAACGGCTACGGCGAGTACGTGGCGGACCTCTACAAGGGCCTGGAGGGCGAGCGGCTGTTCATGTGACGGCCGCCGTCGACGCCCCTCAGAACTCGACGCCCAGGCGGTCGAGGAAGATGGTGAGCGCCAGCACCATGTCGACCTCCTCGCCGTCGCTGGCGAGCGGGAGATAGATCCGCTCCAGGCTGAGGTAGTCCTGCAGCCGCCACAGCAGCGGTCGGCCGACGCGCCAGGCCGGAAGGCCGGTGCGGACAATGTCGTGCAGGTAGACCCTGACCCGGCCGTCGCGGGAGTGCGGGTGGGTCTCGTCGAGATACTCGCCGGTCGTATCGTGGTCGAAGGCCCGGGCCACGCTGGTGCCGATCAGACGGTAGCGGAGCCGCATCTCCGGCTGGCGCTCGACGTCGACCAGCCAGACGTTCGGCAGCAGCGAGGGAATGTCGAGGGGATCGACGTGCTGGCGGCCCGGCAGCAGGCCGGCCGGCCGGACCCTCATCCAGTACTCGACCAGCGCCCTGACCTTCGGATGCAGCGGCTGGCCCAGCAGCTCCTCGGCCGCGGCGCTCAGCTCGATCTCGGGGCGTGGCGACGGTTGTGGTATCAAGAATGTCGGCTCCAAAAGCGGCAGTTCGCTGTCCGGATGATCGCGCTACGATAGCGAAGCGGGATTAACGAAGTGTGATCGCGGGCCTGTCATCGGGTGCACCCCCTGGCGGGCTCGGCTACAGTCCGCCGAAACCCAGGGCCGAAACCCAGGGCCGAAACACAGGGAGGAATCGCATGGCAAGGTTGGCAGGCAAGGTCGCGGTCATCACCGGCGCGTCGTCGGGAATCGGGCGGGCGTCGTCCATTATGTTCGCCCGCGAAGGCGCGGTGGTCGTCATGGCCGACCTCAAGGCCGACGCCGGCGAAGCCGCCGCCGCCGAGATCGTGGCGGCCGGCGGTCGCGCCGAGTTCGTCACCACCGACGTGGCGAGCGAGGAGTCGATGCGGGCGCTGATCGACGGCGCCGCGGCCCGTCACGGCCGGCTCGACGTCATGTACAACAACGCCGGCGGCGCGACGTCCAAGGACGGCAAGGTCACGGACATGCCGCTCGAGGAGTTCTGGCGGACCATCGGCGTCGACCTGTTCGGCACCTTCCTCGGCTGCCGCTTCGCCATCCCGCACATGGAGCGGGGCGGGGGCGGCTCGATCATCAACACCACCTCGATCCGGGCGCTGATCGGCACCGCCGGCGCCGACGCCTATTCCGCCGCCAAGGGCGGCGTGCTCACCCTGACCCGATCGCTGGCCATGCAGTGGCACACCGCGAAGATCCGGGTGAACGCCATCGGCCCCGGCGTGGTCGCGACCGAGCGGGTGAGGGCGATGTTGAAGCCCGACGACCCGATCGTGAAGAAGTCCCTCATGGGGGTCCTGGAGCCGGACGACATCGCCTACCTCGCCCTCTACCTGGCCTCGGACGAGTCCCGAAAGATCACCGGGGCGATCCTGCCGGCGGAAAGCGGGGCGAGCGCCTTCTGAGCGATGCGCCTGCTGGCGATTTCCGACCTGCACCTCGCCGGCGCCGCGAACCGCGAGGCGCTCGCGGCGCTTCCCGACCACCCCGACGACTGGCTGATCGTCGCCGGCGACGTCGCCGAGCGCCTGGACCTGGTGGACTGGGCGCTCGGCCTGCTGGCCGAGCGGTTCGCCCGCGTCATCTGGGTGCCCGGCAACCACGAGCTGTGGACGGTGGCGCGCGACGGACCGGACGCCGCCCGCGGCGTCGACCGTTACGACCGGCTGGTGGCGATCGCCCGGGCCCGCGGCGTGCTGACGCCGGAAGAGCCATACCCGGACTGGCCGGGACCGCTGCCGCTTGGTGTCGCGCGGCTGGTGATCGTGCCGCTGTTCCTGCTGTACGACTACAGCTTCCGGCCGGACGAGGTGGCGCTGGCCGACGTGATCGCCTGGGCGGACGAGACCCACAACGTCTGTGCCGACGAACTGCACCTGCTGCCGGAGCCGTTCAGTTCACGCCCGGATTGGTGCCGGGCCCGGCTCGACGAGGCCCGCCACCGTCTGGCGCGCGAGTTGCCGGCGGACGCTCGCACCGTCCTCGTGAACCACTGGCCGCTGCGCCGCGACCTGGTGCGGATACCGCGCGTGCCGCGCTTCACCCCTTGGTGCGGCACGACGGCGACCGAGAACTGGCACGTCGCGTACCGCGCCCACGCGGTGGTGACCGGGCATCTGCACACCCGCCGTACCGACATGGTGGACGGCACCCGCTTCGAGGAGGTATCGCTCGGCTATCCTCGGCAGTGGGATCACGGGCGCGGCATCGCGGGGTATCTGCGGCCGATCGTGTGAGCGGCGATGCCGCAGTCGGGATCGCGTCCTCGAACAGCAACTGTCGTCAACAGCAACGGTGGATCAGAGTGTATTTCGCTCTCCCCGGCGGGCTAAGCTTGGGCGACACAGGAGGATGCCGATGAAGATGCGCGCCGCGGTCCTGAGGACCATCGCCGCCGACCGACCCTACGCCACCACCCGGCCGATCTCGGTCGAGGAGGTCGAACTCGAGGGGCCGCGGGCCGGCGAGGTGCTGGTGAAGATCGCCGGGGCCGGGCTGTGTCACTCCGACCTGTCGGTCATCAACGGGTCGCGCCCCCGGCCGATTCCGGTGGCGCTCGGCCACGAGGGCGCCGGCACCGTCGTCGAGGTCGGGGTTGGCGTGCGCGACATCGCCGCCGGCGACCCGGTGGTGTTCCAGTTCTCTGCCAGCTGCGGGCGGTGCGAGCGTTGCCTGGAAGGCCGGCCGCAGATCTGCATCGCCCACGGGGCGGCGCGCGCCAAGGGCGAGCTTGATGGGCGGCGGCAAGCGCCTGCGCGACGCCCGCGGCGAGGCCATCGCCCACCAGTCCGGGGTGTCCTGCTTCGCCGAGTACGCGGTGGTCGACCGCGGCTCGGTGGTCCGGGTCGACAAGGACGTGCCGCTGGCGATGGCGGCGGTGTTCGGCTGCGCGGTCATGACCGGGGTCGGTGCCGCCCTCAACACTGCCGGCATCCGTCCCGGCCAGAAGGTGGCGGTCATCGGCCTCGGCGGCGTCGGCCTGTCCGGGCTGCTGGGTGCCAAGCTGGCCGGACCGTCGGTGCTGATCGCGATTGACGTCAACCCGGCGAAGCTCGGCCTCGCCCGTCAACTCGGCGCCGACCACGCCATCGACGCCCGCGACGCCGACCATCTGCAGCAGGTGCGTGACCTGACCGGCGGCGGTGTCGACGTGGCGATCGAACTCGCCGGGTCGATCCCGGCGCTGGAGACCGGGTACGGCATCCTGCGCACCGGCGGCACGCTGGTGACCGCCGGCCTGGCGCCGGCCGGCGCGGCCTTCCCGATCCACGCCGCCGACCTGGTCAGCCGCGAGATCACCGTGAAGGGGAGTTACATGGGCTCGTGCGTGCCGGTGCGGGACATCCCCCGCTTCATCGAGGCGTTCCGCCAGGGCCGGCTGCCGATCGACCGCCTGATCGGCGACCACATCGGTTTCGACGCCATCAACCAGGGCTTCGACCTTCTGGCCGACGGCGACGTGGTTCGGCAGATCCTGGTTCCGCACGGCTGAGCGACGGCATCGCCGCCGTCGCTCAGTTGCGCGACGCCGTCGCCTCGGCCAGTGCCGACAGGTCGCCGTAGGCATCGAAGATGGTTTCGGAGTCGCGGTAGTCGCGGGCGGCTACGATATTGATGACCTTGCCGGCCGCGAGGATCGACTGATGGAGCATGACGCGCGGGAAACGCGTGTTGCCGGCACCGGCAACGCTCAACGCGGTCGCCAGGACCGGGCCGAAGCGGTCGCGGTGCACGATACCGAGTTCACGGCTGCCGGCCGGTGGCAGTCCAGCCCAGACCCGCTCGAAATCGGCGGCCAGCCGGGCGATGTCGGCCTTGTAGTCGGTCGCTCCCTGGTCGGCGAGGGCTTGGCTGATCGCCTGGGCGAGGGCTGCCTGGTCGAACGCAAACACCGATTCGAGATGGGCCTCGGCGATCATCACGTAGCCGAACCTCGGCATCGTCGCCGGGGTGCCGGTCCGCCACCCCTCGATCGTCCGGCAGTCCGCGAACGCGAGCAGCACGATGAAACGGTCACCGGCCGCCGCGGCGAGTTCGCCGATCAGGCGGCCGTCGGCGGGATGCTGGGGATCGAAGAAGCAGTCGCCGTCCGGGAGCGCCACCGTCATCTCGTGACCGCCGATGGCCACGACCCGGGCCTCTCGGGCTTGCGATGATCGGGCGACGGGCAGGCACAGAAGGGCGGTCAGGACGGCGAGGCTGGCCAGCCACCGCCACGGCGGACGGCGGCGCGCCGTCATTCCCGCAGCGACACGGTGACGATGCAGGAGAACTGCGGCCGCGCCGGTCCGCCTGCGGGGTTCTGCTGAATGACGGCGGCGAAGGCCTTTCCACGGCCTTGCCGGACTCCGACTGCAGCGTGGCGGCCTGCTCGAAGCAGAGCCTTGCCGCGTTGAAGGTGACGCCGCTCTCGATCACCTGGCTGCCGATCAGCGTCACCAGCATCCACTCCAACAGCATGATCCATCTCCCGAAGTCGACTTTGCCACCCTAGCAGGGCTGGAGACCGGATTCATCGGGCCGCGCGCGGCCCGTGACAGTTCTTTGCCGACCGTTGCAACCCGGCATCGGTCAGTGCCTGGCGGTCAGGGCGTACCTGGCCGACCGTGGACCACCGGAGGAGCCTCGGATGAAGTCACGCGATGAAGTCATGGAGTGGCGACGAGCGACCCGGCGCCGGTTGATCGAGGCGCGCCAGCAACTGCCGGTGGCGGAACGCGAGTGTCGCGCCGAGGCGGCCTTGGCGTGGCTGGAAGCGGCCACCGACTTGGCCCGGTTCGCGGTCGTCGGGTTGTACTGGCCGTTCCGCGGTGAAATTGACGTTCGGCCGCTCGCCCGGACGCTGATCGACCGCGGCACGCGTGTCGGCCTGCCGGTGGTGGTGGCCCGCGACGCGCCGGTCGAGTTCCGGGAGTGGACGCCGGCGGCGAAAATGGCGCGGGGAGTTTGGAACATCCCGATCCCCGACGGTACGCCGCACGTTCATCCTGGTTGCCTGCTGGTGCCGCTGGTCGGCTTCGATGCCGGTGGCTGGCGCCTCGGCTACGGAGGCGGCTATTACGATCGGACGCTGGCGGCGGCCCGGCCCCGACCTTGGGCGGTCGGGCTCGGCTTCGACCTTGGTCGGCTCGACAGCATCCACCCGCTGGATCACGACGTGGCGCTCGACGGCATCGTCACCGAAAGCGGCTCCGTCCGGCACGTCCGCGCCGACCGGGACCTGTCGGAGGAGCCGGGGGAGCGTTTCGCGTCGCCAGTCTGCCTGCTGTCGGACGTCCAGGTCCGCGATTCCGGTCCATGGCGGTGAGGCATCGGCCGGTTGCCTGACAGTGCTCGGATTGTACGTATTGTTCCTGGAGCGTTATTCCCGCAGAAAAAGCCCATGGGAACTCTGTTTGGAACTGTTCGCGATCCTTCACTGGCGAGGCCTGGGATGCAGATCAACGTGCGGCATCGGCCATCGGTGGTGAATACTGTCGCTGCCGACCTGACGCGTTACAACTTTTCTGACGGTAAAGGTTTCCAGGTAATTGAGGAGCCGGAAATTCTTCGTTTCGCCGAGTATTGGCTCTCAAAGCGCGGTGGCCGTCGCATGCCCAGCCGCAGGGATATCGATCCGCTGGAAATTCCGTGGGCGCTGTCACGCATCTTCCTGGCCGACTACGAGGCCGGGACCGACGACTACCGCTATCGGGTGGCGGGCGAGGATATCGAGGAAGTGTTTCGCCGGTTCACCGGTTCGATGAGCATGCGCGGTGTCACCCTGCGCCAAGCGCTGCCGGCCGGTTCCGTCGACCCCGTGCATCGCCGGTGGGCGCCGCTGGCGACCAAGGGGCATATCGTCTACATGCGCGGTCTGGTGTATCTGGCGGCCGAGCGGGTCCCGGTCGGGGCCAGGATCCTGCTGCCGCTTTCGGAACGCGAGGATTGCACGGTGACCGGCTTGATCGGCATCACGATCTGCGATTGGCTGCGGCCGACCGAGGTGGACTGCCCTCCCGGCGTGGACGTCTGCTACATCCCGACGGCCGAACTGGACGCCTGACCCGAAGGCTCACCAAGCGTCCGGGTCTATCGGCTGGTGGAAGTGCTCGGCCCAGCCGATCAGGCGTTCCACCGGGCCGTTGCGGCTGCCGTCGCCGAGCGGGCAGACCACAGTCTCGTACCAGGAACGCAGGTCGAGCCGCGTGCGGTACGCGATACGCTGGTAGCGCGCCCTTCGGTTGACGGCAACCGCGGCGTAGAGGGCGGCGAGTTGCCGCTGCGTGCCTTGCGCGCGAAGAGTCGACAGCAGCCGCCCGGTGTTGTCGCTCGGCGTGTGGGCGACGATGTTGGTGCCGATCAGCCGGTACTGGAAATCGCTACCGCCCGCCAGCACGTCGACCAGGAACACATAGGGGAGCAGCGGTCGCATCTCGGCCGGGTCGATCGCCCCCCGATCGGGCAGGTCGCCCGATTTGGCAAGCGTGTTCCAGTAGTCAAACCCGTTGCGGCAGATCTCCGACGTCAGCGCCGCCGGATCGTCGAGCGGCAGCGAGACGGCCTGCGCGACGACATGCCCCGCTTCCACGCGACGGTCGGTGTTCGGTCCACGACTCAGCACTGCATCGACTCCGGGCGCCTCGCGCCTCTGTTGGGGGATCGACTTTTCTCGCGCTTTGCCGGTGTCGTCCAGACAATCCGACGCGTGGTGTATTGTACAGCCGCGACCGTCGCCGATGAGCCGCCGATACCGGCCTCCCGGTCGCGGTTGTTCAACAACACAGGAGAAACGCCGTGAGCCTCGGCGGAATTCAGAACCTCGACTACACGGTCCTGCTCTGCGCCAGGATTGCGGAGACGCGGGCGTTCTACCGTGACATCATGAAGTTTCCCATCGAGACCGACCGCGAGAACTGGGTCAGCTTTCGCGTCGGATCGGTGCTTCTGACGCTGCGGCCGCGCGGGGCGTGGAGCGTCTGCGATGACGGCGCGGCGCTGCCCGGATCGGCGGCGGTCCAGCTTGCCTTTCGGGTCCCGCCACCGGCGGTCGACGCCTGCCACGCGGAACTGGTCGCCCAGGGGGTGCCGATCCTCCGGGGCCCGACCGACCTGCCCGACTGGCGCCACCGCACGCTGTTCTTTCGCGATCCCGAGGACAACATCATCGAGATCTACGCCGAGTACTGATCGGCTCGCGGGCTGGCTGGTGTCAGAGGATGAACCAGTCCAGGGAGATCTGGGCGGCGCTGTAGTTGTCGAACTGGAAGGAGTACTTCTCGCCGGTCGAGGCGGTGAAGTCGATCGTGCCGCCCTGGCCGATCGTGTCGTAGGACGTCGACGTGAAGGTCTTGCCGCCGGAGTTCTGGAAGGTGATGCGCTCGCCCTGCTCCGGGGCGAAGTCGGTGATCTTCAGATCGGCGACGACGAAGCCGCTCATTCCCGCGGAACCCGCATCCACCCGGACGGAATCGACGCCGTCGCCGAGTGTGATGGTGCCAGAACCGCCGGCGGTCAGGGTGTCGTTTCCGCCACCGAGGTCGATGACGTAGGACGTGTCGGCGACGATCTGGGTGTTCTCCGCCGTGACGACGTCGGCGCCGGCCGTGCCGGTAATGGAGTACATCCGATCACCCGAACTGGAGATGACGGCGGCCAGCGTGAAGCCCTCGACGTTGGCGAAGTCGCCGAGGTCGGCGGTGATCGGGTCCACGCCATTGGCCCGGAAAACGACATGGTCGGTTCCACCGGCGCTCCCCTCCGTGACCGTCTGCGCGCTCGAGTGGATGATGTAGGTATCGTCGCCGGAGCCGCCGTTCAGGTTGGTGCCGCCTGACAGGGTGTCGTTGCCGGTCTCGCCGAAGATGTTGGTGACGTTTCCGGACAGGCTGTCGTCGCCGGCGCCGCCGTTGATCGCGTCGTCGCGGGTCAGGGAGTTTCCCGAGGTGATGGTGTCGTTCCCGGCAAGCTCGGCGCGCGCCGCGCCGGAGCGACCCTCGGCGCGTCCGAACGCCGCGTAGTGCGCCGCGCCGGTGGTGGTGCCGGCGGCGACCGCGTCGGCGACGTCGGAGTAGGCGGCGAGGTACCAGGCCTCGTCGTAGCTGTAGGCGGCCGCCCGTTCGGCCTGGTCCGCGGCCAGTTCCGCCGCGTTCGGCGGGCGGTCGGCGTACCAGCCGACCCCGTCGTATTGGTAGAATTGCGAGAACCTGGCGATGATCTCGTCGCGCTCGGACGAACTGATCGTGTAGAAATGCGAGTCGGTGTCGTAGCGGTAGAACCGGAACACCGCCTGATCGTTCGGCGCCAAGCTGTCGCGCGACACGTTGAAGCCGCCACCTTCGTACTGCAAGTGTGGAAACGTCGCCGTGACGTAATTACGCTCTGCGACGGAAGCGGTGTAGAAGTGCGCGCCCGATGTCGTGTTGTAGAAGCGAAAATTCAGCGCCGCGTCACCGCTGTCTTCGGTGGTCCAGGCGATGCCCTCGTACCTGAGCTGCGGCAGGGTATCGAGGATGTTGTATTTCTCCTGCTTGCTCGACGTGAAGAAGTGCGCCGAGTTGTCGGTGTTGTAGAAGCGGTAGACCAGGCTCACGACGCGCCCCTCCCGATCCCCGGCCGGGGCCGTCGGCAATGACGGTCGGCGCGATCACAAGGCATCGGCACTTCTCGCATGCCGTGCGCTGCTTCTCAATTGCCATGGGCGGCCTCTGCCGGCCAGGTCTTCACGCCACCCGGGCGTACACCGTGTCGCCCGTGAGACCGGCCTGGTCCATGGCGCGGCCGATCCTGGCGATCTCGGCGTCCGGCAGCTTCATCAGCGGCGGGCGGACGTGCGCCGCCTTCATCCGCCCGAGATGCACCAGCGCCTCCTTCATGCGGTTGTGCATGTCGAGGAACGGCGGGTCGTAGAACGCCCCGGTGGTCGGGTAGATGCGGTCGGCGACCGCCCTGGCGGCGGCGAGGTCGCCGCGCTCGACGGCTCGGAACAGCGCGACCTGCAGGGCGGCGATGACGCTGCCGGCGCCCGACAGCAGGCCGTCGCAGCCCAGCACCAGCGACGACAGCAGCCAGGAGGAGTGCGTCGACAGCACCGCCACCCGGCGCGGCAGGGCGTGCAGCTCGCGCAGCTGGCGCTCGTGCTGCTTGGCGTCGTTGCACCAGTCCTTGATGGCGACGACGGTGTCGATCTCGGCGCAGATCCGCAGCAGGGTCTCGACCGGATAGCCGAGGCCGCCGGCCAGCGGGTACTGGAACACGACGATCGGCAGGTCGCTGGCCTCGCGGATGGTGCGGAAATGGGCGAGCGCCATCTCCGGCCGCATCGCCCCGCCCATCGCCAGCGTCGCCGGCGGGAACACCAGCAGCGCGCCGGCGCCGCCGCGCTCGGCCCGGCGCGCGATGTCGGCGGCGAGGTGCGAGCCGTCGGCGTACACGCCGTGCACCACCGGCAGGCGGTCGCCGATCTCCTCCATGGTGATCGCCAGCACCCGCTCCTGCTCGGCGATGGTGCAGGTCGCGACCTCGCTGGCGTGGGCGTTCACGGTGACGGCGGTGATGCCCTCGACCGCGGCGACGTCGTTCAGGTGGGCGCGCAGCCCGGCCTCGTCGATCGACAGGTCGGCGTGGAACGGCAGCAGGCAGGCGGGGATCACCCCGCGCGGCTGGAACGGCGGCAGAGCGGTCACGGCGTCCTCCCCAGGACTAACTCGGTTCCGCGAAGTGTAGGCCGCGCCGCCGATCCGTGAAAGCGCCGCCCCTACGGCAGCAGCCCGAGTTCGGTCAGCCGCTCGCGGGTCCACTCCGACAGCGCCGAGGGATCGTCGAGCCCTTCCTCGACCAGCACCGCCAGGGTCGCCCGGTAGCGCGCGGCGTCGGGGGCGGGGGCCTGCCCGGGCATCGTGCGGGCGCGGGTGATCAGCGGCTGCACGATGTCGTCGGGGAACAGCTCGGCGTCGGCGCCGGCGGCGGGGCCCAGCGCCTTGCGGCGGCGCAGCAGCAGGCGGGTCGCGTCGGGATCGCCGTCCTCGACCGCGTAGCCGCGCAGCAGGCGGTCTCCGGGCGGCAGCCCGGCGTCCAGCAGCAGGGCTAGGACCGCGACACGCTCGCCGTCGGACAGCGGCGCGGCGCCGTCAGGGACCAGCGGGTCGCGGCCGAGCCAGGTCCGGATCCCGTCGATCGCGCAGCCCGACGGCTCGGCGACCCAGCGTCCGCCGGCGCGGATCGCTTCCGGACGATCGGCGGCCGGGGTGGCGGAGAGCCCGGCGTAGAATTGCTGCGCCGCCCGGCACTCGGCCTCCTCGGCGTGGCGGGCGTACCACCAGCCGGCCGCCGCCAGCGCGACCGCCGCTAGCACCACCGCCGCCGGGATGCCGGAGGCCTGCCAGCCGTCGCGGACCAGCACCCAGCCGAGGTAGCCGAGCGCCGCCACCGCCCACACCGCACCGGTCGCCATCGCGTAGACCAGGTAGTCCAGCGACGACCAGCCGCCGCCCGTGGTCCTGCCGAGGATCAGGAAGCCGGCTGCCAGGAGCGCCAGCGGGATGGTGAGGTAGAGCAGGACCATGGCGTCCCTCCGCCAGCGCCGCCGGATGCCCATCGGCTACCAGCCGCCCCCGCCGCCGCCCCCGCCACCGCCGCCGGACGATCCGCCGCCGGACGACCCGCCGCTGCTGGAGGGCCGGGTGGCGGCGACCGCGGCGGCGCCGCCGAGGTTGCGCGACAGGGCGCCGGCCAGCGACTGCGGCGTCGTTGCGCCGTCGCCGCCGTGGTACCAGCGCGGGCTGTAGGTCGAGCGCGAGCGCGACGGGTCGTCGGTGCTCGCCTCCAGCCGCGACATCACCTTGGCGCTCCACTCCCGCTCGACGCCGAGCGCCATCGCGTAGGGCAGGTGCGCCTCGAACAGCGCCTCGGTGACCGGCGGCTCGCGGCCGGCCATGTTGAGCCGGCCGGCCTCGGCGACCGAGAGGTAGCGGCGGTAGCCTTCGATCGCGTCGAGGGTCTTGCGGCCGAGCCGGGTCGGGGCCTTCAGCAGGTGCCAGAACGCGACGGCGATCGGGATCGCCAGGGCCCCCGGTACGAACGCCGCCGGCGCCACGAAATCGGTCGCCATGAACACGATGACGGCGACGCCGGCGAGCGCGAAGACGCCGGCCATCAGCTGGGCGAGCCGATGCAGCAGACGGACCGGGCCACCGGTCGCCAGCGCGCTCGCCAGACCCCAGATCGCGCCGCCGGCCATCGCCAGGGCCACCACGTAGAACACCGTCGCGAAGCCCGTCATGACCGAGGCCAGGATCATCGCGTCCTCGCTCGTGGTGTCGAGCGCCATGCCGCTCCACGTCGCCGCGACCGCGATCAGCGCGCCGAGCAGCCAGAGCCCGGAGTTCCGGCGGAAATAGCCGCGCCCGTACTCCCAGTTGAAGGCCTTGAGCAGCGCGGTCGAGGCGGCGCCCATCACGGGCTCGTACTGGGTGCCGAAGCTGACGCTGTCGCGGCCGTCCGCGAACAGGGTGCCGTGGACCGCCCGCTCGCCCGGCGGCAAGGCGTCGCCGAAGGCCTTGCGCTGGCGCCGGTCGCCGTCCCGTCTGGACAGCGTGAACTCGCCGTCGCCGTCGTCCTCGATGACGATCCGCCCCTTGGTCGCGAGGCTGGTCAGCGCCACGGTCATGGCGCGGCCGGTGTGGAAGTCGCCGCCGAATCCCTGGTTCCAGATGTAGCCGGTGGCGACCGGCGACAGGCGGTCGGGCGCCTCGAACAGCGGGATGATCACGCCCTTCGCGGGGTCGCGGCCGACCCGGTGCCAGGCGAGCGCGAAGTAGCCGAGCAGGACGACCACCAGCCCGGCGCCGATCAGCACGCCCTTGTTGGCGTCGACCAGCGCCCCGAACTCCTCGGCCCGCGACGGGCGTTCGACCGCGCCCTCCGGCCAGACCACGGCGATCGTGAAGCCCTCGGAGGGGGCGAGCACCCGGGTGGTGGCGATCCGCACCGTGCTGCCGCCGCTCTCGAACACCTCGAAGTCGCGGCCGGTGGCGCCGCGCGGCCCGGTGTAGGCGGCAACCTGGTCGGCCGACCGTCCGCCCGGCAGCCGCACGGTGACCGACGCCCGGTCGATCGGGAACGCCCAGGCGTCGCCGGTGACGTTCCAGTACAGCTCGTCCTCGCCGTCGCGGTGCAGCAGCTGCCGCGTGGTCAGGTACTCGATGGTGTAGCGATGCCGGCCGGGCTCCAGCAGTACGTCCTCACGGCCGATGTAGATCCGCACGCCGGCGTCCAGGTCGGCGAGGAAGTACGGCTCCGGCCGGCCGCCGCGTTCGACCCGCACGATCTCGAAGCCGACGCGGTGGCTGAGCCCGTCGGCGGTCAGGGCGCGCAGCGGGAAGTCGCGGAAGATGCCGCGCCGGATCTCCCGGCCGGCCGACGTCACCTCGATGGTCTCGACGACGCGGAGCGCGCCGTCCGGCTGCACCGCCACGTCGGCGTCGAACGACAGGATGCGCTCGCTCTGTGCCGCCGCCGGCCCGGAAGCGACGGCGGCCAAGACGACCAGCAGCGCCGGCAGCAGGCGGAGCAGGCGCCGCATCGCCGCCGTCAGAACGAAACCGACGGCAGCGCGCGGTCGCCGGCGTGCTCGACCTCGTAGTACTCCGCCGGCAGGAACCGGAACCAGCCCGCGACGATGTTGCTCGGGAACGATTCGATGAGCGTGTTCAGGTCGCGGACGCTGCCGTTGTAGTAGCGGCGCGCCATCTGGATCTGGTCCTCGAGGTCGGCCAGGGTGGCCTGCAGCTCGCGGAAATTGGCGTCGGCGGCCAGCGCCGGATAGCTCTCGGCGACCATCAGCAGCCGCGACAGCGCCATCGACAGCTCGCCCTCCGCCATCTGCCGCGCCGCCGGGCCGGCGCCGGCGGCGGCCTGCACCCGCGACCGCATCTCGGTTACCGCCTCCAGCACGCCGCGCTCGTGCTGGGCGTAGCCTTGACGGTGTTGACGAGGTTGGGAATCAGGTCGGCGCGGCGCTTGAGCTGCACGTCGATCCCGCTCCACCCCTCGCGGACCTGCTGGCGCCTGGCGACCAGGCGGTTGTAGATCAGGATGCCCCAGCCGGCGAGCACCGCCGCCGCGGCCAGGACCAGCGTGGTCGTCGACATGTCCCCCATCCCGCACCCCTGCCCTTGACGCCGCCGTGGTTTTGAAACCGTAGGCGGGGGAACGATAGACATGCCGATCGGCCGGGCGAAGCGAATTGTCACCTTCGATCGTCCGGGTCGATCAGGTCGGAGAGCAGGCGTCCGGGCCGTGGAACTCCATCAACCCGAGCACGTGCCGCGCCCGGCCGGTGGCGTCGGAGAGCGGCAACAGCAGGCGGGTGTAGAGAAGCTGGTCGTTGAGTGTGGCGGCGTCGCGGGTGTTGCGAACCAGGACGCCGGCGGTGTCGTCGACGCACCGCCGGTGTTCGTACAGCGTCTCGTCCAGCGCTGCCCCGGTCAGCCGCTCGCCCAGCGTGTGGCCCTTGAGGCCGTGGCCGTAGCGGGAGTTCACCGCTTCGCCGACCAGTCGAAACCTGAAATCGCCGTCGACCGCGTCGAGCAGCACGATGTTCTCCAGCAATCCCCGCATGTCGAGTGGGTCGACCTCGTCGCGCTCCGGCATGGCCCGGTCGCCGCGCCAGGCATTCCAGACGGCCAGCAGGCGCGCCGCCAGCGGGTGCCGCGCCAGCACGTCCGGTGGCGTCCCGGGCGAGAACACCGTCAGCCGGCCGTGCCGGAAGGTCCCCATCGGCCGTTGGATCGGGCCGGACATGATCGTCCCCGCGGTGCGTCGTCCGCCTCGGCCGGGCGGCCTTGGCGCCGATTTGTATCCGACCGAATCTTAAAGGTGAGTGTAGAGCGGAATGGCGCACGCTTGACAGGTGGTCGGGGTCCGGGGATTGGTTGCTGGTCCGCTAGTCGCGGGGGCGAGCAACATGGGGCGCTGGAGGCGGGGGTCGGGATGGGGATGCGAAGGACGTGGATCGCGCTTGTGCTGTTGCCGGTTCTGGCATTGGGAGGCCTGGCGTCGGGGATGGCCCGCGCCGAGGGCGTGGTGTTCCTGACCCGACACGCCGAGAAGAGCCTGGTGGTTCCCGGCGACGCCGCCCCGCTGCTGCCCGAGGGCAGCGCCCGGGCGCGGACCCTGGCCCGCATGCTGGTCGACGCCGGGATTGACGAGCTGATCACCACCGACGCGCTCCGGAGCCGGCAGACGGGTGAGCCCTTCGCCGCGGTGTCGGGGCTGCAGCCGCAGGTGATGACCCGCGACGAGCAGGTCGCCTTTGCCGCCCGCCTGCGCGCGAAGCCCGACGATCGGGACCGCCTGATGGTCGGACACACCCGCAACATCCCGCGCATCCTCGACGCGCTGGGTGTGCCGGGCGGCGGTCAGATGGCGCTCAACCCCGACACCGACTACGACAACCTGTTCGTGGTCCAGATGTACCCGGACCGCCCCGCCACCATGGTGCGCCTGCGCTACCCGATCGCCGACTGACGGAGCGACGGCTGGCTCCCGGGTCGCCGCTGCGCGCCGCCCGGGATGACGACAGGGGGAGGGCGCGCTCCCACGGAGCGACGGTGGCTGGCCGCTGCTGCCGGCGACGGAGCGGCGGGTGGGTCCCGGCTCGCGCTGCGCTTGGCCGGGATGACGATTGGGGGGAGGGCGTTCGCTCCCGGTCGACATCAGGCCGGTGAGCGGCCCCCACTCCCTCGTCATCCCGGACGACCGCGCGCCAGCGCGGGCGATCCGGGACCCACGGAGCGACGGCGGCTGGCCGCTGCTGCCGGCGACGGAGCGGCGGGTGGGTCCCGGCTCGCGCTGCGCTTGGCCGGGATGACGACCAGGGAGGCGCTCGCTCCCTGTCGCCCCCAAATCGGTGAACGGCCCCCTCTCCCTCGTCATCCCGGACGACCGCGCGCCAGCGCGGGCGATCCGGGACCCACGGAGCGACGGCGGCTGGCCGATGTTGCGGCGACAGGTGGGAGGCGCTCGCTCCCTGTCGACCCCAAATCGGTGAGCGGCCCCCACTCCCTCGTCGTCATCCCGGACGAACGCGCGCCAGCGCGGGCGATCCGGGATCCACGGTGTGACGGCGGCTTGCCGCTGGAGCGGCGCTTGGTCGGGATGACGCTCGGTTCAACCAAAAAAAACTGCCCGGAAGCGTTAGCTTCCGGGCAAGTTGAACAGGGAGGCTTCACGTCTGGGAGACGTAGGACCCCGAAGGGCCCTGCTCTGAGCGGGGGGCTCAGAGAGGATGTTGCAACGCAACATCCAGACAATACGAGAAATAGGTTGCCGAATGATTAAGCACCATCCGCAAAAGGGCAGTTCCGATATGCGCTAAGCGCATGGCTCGCGATGCCGTGACGCGGGAGAACGCGGGGCTCGGCGGCCTCGACGCGACAGCGGGTTAGAACTGTGACTTCGCGACCTCCTGGATCAGGAAGTCGCGCAGCACGGTGATGCGCTTGGAGTGCCGGAGCTCCTCGGGGTAGACGAAATACGCCGGGACCTGTGGGCCCTCCAGGTCCGGTACCACGCGCACCAGGCTGACGTCCTCGCGCGCCATGTAGTCGGGCAGGGCGGCGATGCCGACGCCGGTCTGCACGGCGCGGTACATGGCGAAGTAGTTGTTCACCCGCAGCACCGACCCGGCCGGCCGCGCGGGCCGGAGCGCCACGTCGAGCAGCCAGTTGACGTTCGGGAACGGCGGGTGCGCGGTCTCGCCGTAGATCACCAGGCGGTGGCCGGCGAGATCGGCCGGGGTGCGCGGCACGCCGGCCGCCTTCAGGTAGGAGGCGGCGGCGTACAGGTGGAACTTGATGGTCTTGAGGTGGCGCTGGATCAGGTCGGGCTGGCGCGGCGGGGTCAGGCGCAGCGCCACGTCGGCCTGGCGCATCGACAGGTCGAGCTCGCTGTCGTTCAGGATCAGGGTCAGGCTGATCTCGGGATACAGCTCCAGGAAGGCGCCGATGCGCGGCGTCAGCCAGTTCGAGCCGAGCGCCACGGTGGTGGTCAGGCGCAGCGGTCCCTTCGGCCGGTCCTTGCCTTCCGACAGGATCGCCTCGGTGGTCGCCAGCTTGGCGAACACGTCGCGCGCGGTCTGGAACAGGATCTCGCCCTGTTCGGTCAGGATCAGGCCGCGCGCGTGCCGGTGGAACAGCGGCACCCGCAGGCTCTCCTCCAGATGGCTGATCTGGCGGCTGACGGCGGACTGGCTCAGATTCAGGGTGTCGCCGGCGTGCGTGAAGCTGCCGGCCTCGGCGACCGCATGAAAGACGCGCAGCTTGTCCCAGTCCATGACCCGCCCGCCGCCACACCCGCGGCGTCGAGCCGCACCCGGTATTTCTACACGAGACCGCCCGTCGGGTTAACCCCTCCGGCCGCCGGCCGTCTTGCGGAGCTCAGTCATTCAGCGGCGGCGGCCTGGGCGGAGTCCTCCATGTCGGAGAGGTGACGCTCGGCCTCCAGCGCCGCCATGCAGCCCATGCCGGCGGCGGTGACCGCCTGGCGGAACACCTTGTCGACGCAGTCGCCGGCGGCGAACACGCCGGGCACGGTGGTCCGTGTCGAGCCGGCGTCGACGATCAGGTAGCCGTCCTCGTCGAGCGGCAGGTGGCCGCGGAACGGCTTGGTCGCCGGGTCGTGGCCGATCGCCACGAACAGCCCCTCGGCCGGGATCACCGTGGTGTCGCCGGTGTGGGCGTTGCGGATCCGCACCGCCTCGACGCCGGCGAACGGCCCGTCGCCGCCCAGCACCTCGTCGACCACATGGTCCCAGATCACCCGCACCTTGGGGTTGCCGGAACAGCCGGTCCTGCATGATCTTCTCGGCGCGCAGCGTGTCGCGGCGGTGCACCAGGGTGACCGAGCCGCAGATGTTGGCGAGGTACAGCGCCTCCTCGACGGCGGTGTTGCCGCCGCCGACCACCACCACGTCCTTGTCGCGGTAGAAGAACCCGTCGCAGGTGGCGCAGGCCGAGACGCCGCGGCCGTTGAACTGCCGCTCGCTCGGCAGGCCGAGCCAGCGCGCCTGGGCGCCGGTGGCGACGATCACGGCGTCGGCCAGATAGCGGTCGCCGCTGTCGCCGACGCAGCGCAGCGGCCTGGACGAGAAGTCGACCTCGACGATCACGTCGTTGACGATCCGGGTGCCGACATGCTCGGCCTGCTTCTGCATCTGCTCCATCAGCCAGGGACCCTGGATGACGTCGGCGAAGCCGGGGTAGTTCTCGACGTCCGAGGTGATGGTCATCTGGCCGCCCGGCTGCAGGCCGGCGACCAGCATCGGCGAAAGGTTGGCGCGCGCGTGTAGATGCCGGCGGTCAATCCGGCCGCTCCCGCGCCGATGATCAGAACCTTCACGCGATGCTCGGCCATCGACCTCTCCATGCTCGGGACCCGCCCAACATAGTGACCCTGGCCGCCGGTCTCAACCGAACCGCCGCCCGCCCGGACGGCGTGCCGAGTCGCGGCTTGGGTATCCGGGGCGGCAGCTCGGGGCAACCCCGGATGCGGGGCGCGACTCCGACGCCAGCCTAGAACCCGAACATGTGATCGAGCGAGAACGCCGTGCCGTCGCGGATCAGGCCGTGATAGCCGAACAGCCGGCAGGTGGTGTCCCGGATCAGCACGTAGCCGCCGCCGGCGGCGCGGGCGAGATCGCCGGCGTCGAAGGTCTCAGCGGCCCGCCACAGCCGCGAGCCGCCGCAGGGTATGGCGAGGCGGGCGTGGGCGATCTCGCTGCCGTCGGCGGCGGTCAGGACCAGGTCGGTGGCGGAAACCTCGTGCCAAGGCGTCGAGGCCGGGTAAATGAGGTGGCAGAGGGTGTCGACCCGGTCGAGGTCGTTGCCGAGGCGCAGGAACAGCCGGGTCGACAGCCCCGGCGGCGGCCCGCCATAGCTCTGCGGCTCGCCCTTGAAGGTCAGCACGCCGTTGAACACGTGGGCGCCGAAGCTGGTGTCGGCGGCGTGCCCGGTCTCGCGGTCCTCGTAGCGGAACAGGCCGTGCAGCCAGCCGTCGGGGGCGTCGTTGGCGCCGGCGTCGAAATCGTAGATCAGCTCGATGTGGCCGTAGCCGGAGGGCAGGGCGGTGTCACCCAGGGTCTCGGACACGTCGATCGCCACGCTGTCGGCGCGGGCCAGGACGCCGAGCCGGCGCCTCGCCGCCTCGCCGCCGTCGGCGTCGTAGATCACCGCCTGGATCGGCAGACGCGTCTGCGCCGTCGACATCGGCGTCGGCAGCGCCTGCGAGCGGTAGCGGTCGAGCGGCAGGACCGGGGCCGGCAGGATCCAGCCCTTGCCGAGATGCCGGGACGCCTCGGCGATCCGCGGGTCGGCCTTCAGGTCGACGCGCTCGACGTTGACGTGGGCGATGCGGTTGCGGCGGTTGCCGGCGCGGATCTCGTAGCGCGGCCGGACCACGTGCTTGCCGGCCTGCAAGCTCGAACTGCGCCGGCCAGCGCTGGTCGGGAAACAGCGCCGCCGGATCCAGCGCCCGGCAGCCGAAGCCGGGAATGTCGGTGTCGAACGCCCGGATGTCATCCCGCCCCATCAGGTTGAGACCGATGCTGCCGGCCGGTACCGGCGACGGGTGCGCGTTCTGCAGCCACAGCGTCACCCGCTCGCCGTCCTGCGGCGCCGGCAGGCCGGCGTACAGATCGGCCGGCCAGGCGTTGGCGTCATGGGTGCAGGACAGCTCGTCGTCGCCGTCGCCGTAGGTGTCGACGGCGTACTTCACCACGTCGTGGCCGCGCGCGCCGATGGCGTGGATGAACAGGGTGCCGGCGAACTCGCCGAGGCCGAACCGCCCGCGGATCTCGGCGCTGTCGATGACGATGCCCGCTATGCCGTCCGCCAGTTCCTGCTCCCAGGTCGCGAGTTCGCCGCCGTCGGTGTCGAACAGCCGCATCCAGAGCCGCAGGCCGCTTCCGCCGTAGCCGGTCCAGTAATTGGCGGTCACCAGCCGGGTGTGGCGCCCGGCCTCGTCGCGCAGGAAGGCGTGGTTGGTCGCGAAGTTCAGCGGGTCCAGATACTTGCGCGGGTTGCTCAGCATGGCGTCCGGCAGCCGGACGGTGTCCAGGGTCACCAGTTCGGCGCCCGGCGGCAGCAGGTGGCGCACGTGGTCGGCGGCGCGCTGGGCGTCGAAGCCGGCCAGGAGCACCGTGGCGGCGCCGCTCGAGGCCAACTCGGTGACCGGCCGCGCGCGCTGCCCGAGGATGGTCTCGCCGATCCGCTCGACCGCCTGCACGAACACGTCGCGGATCTCGAGGCGGGTCAGGTCATGCAACTCGGCGAGGGTACCGAGATGCCCCATCGGGTCGTACAGGGCCACCGGTCCGGCGCCCGCCAGCCGGGCCAGCAGGGCGCCCAGCGCCTCGGCGGTCAGCGGGTGCCCGACCGCCTTGAAGAAGCTGAAGCCACCAACCTGATTGGAGAAGGTGTCGATCTTGAGAGCCATGGCGCGGGTCCGGATGCGATCGCGGGATCGAAAGGATGCATACCCGAGGCGGTTGGTCCCGGCAACGCGGCGAGACGACCGGGCCGGCTTCGGCACGGACGGCTGGTCAGGCGGCGAGAAGGCCGGCGTCGATCAGTCGCTGCCGCAGGGTCTGCCCCACCCGGGGCGTCTCGTCGAGGCAGGGATGGGTCCAGTGGTCGATCCGACCGTCGAACGCCCGGGTATGACCGGCGGCGCGCAGCCGCGCGTGGAACGCGGCGAGCCGGCCGCTCTCGGGTTCGACCGTGGCGATGTAGACCGGCTTGCCGGTGGCGCAGGCCTCCGACGCCATGTTGACCGAATCCGAGGTCACCACCAGGGCGTCGGCGAGGGCCAGGAAGCCGAGATACGGGTTCTCGCCGTCGCCGGTCCAGACCTGCGCCTTCCGGCCGGCGAGACCGTCCCTGAGCGCGGCGCGGGTGGCGGCGTCGGTGCGGCGCGAGGTGACCACGAGCAGGCCGGCGCCGGAATCGGCGACCGCTCGCAACCGGTCGACGAAGCGCGCCACCGCGTCGGCCGAGAAGTCGTAGCGCTTGTTGCTGCCGCCGACCATCACCGCCACCAGCGGCCGCGGCATGCCAGCCGCCTCCGGCTCCCAGTGCCGGGCGGCGTCGGCCAGGATCTCGGGGTCATGGGGGTTGAGCGCGCCGAGCGTGGTGACGACGTTGGGCCCCCGCGTCGGATCGTGCTCGGGCACCACCAGCAGGTCGAAACGCCTCGGGTCGAGCCGAGGGTCCTGGATATGGGCGAGGAAGGCCCGCTGGCCCGACAGCCGCTTGACGGCCAGCGCCGCCCCGGCGGTGCGCCGGCCGCAGGAGATCACCACGTCCGGCCAGGGCGGGGCGATCGGATCGCCGCCGGCGGTTGCCGGCACCCCCGGCAGGCTGCCCAGCACCGGCAGCGCGCGCAGCAGGAGACTGGGGTGGACCCGCTTCACGATCGGTGTCAGCCCGGCCGCCTTGGCCAGTCCGAGGCACTGGATCCGCATCCCGACGGTACCGTCGGTGAGGATCCAGGTGATTGGCTGCTCTGGCTCGCTGGGGCTGGATGGCATCGCTGGCTCGGCTGGCGCGGCGCGGGCGTGGGCGGCTCGGGCAGCGGCGGTTCGCGGTAGACAGGGTCGTTTTATGTCACGAACGTGTAATAATCTTGCGCATCGGAGGTGGTATCCCTATGTTGCGTTCCACGGGGCGGGGCCGCTCCGACCTCACACGTCGACCTTTTCACACACAGGGAGCCGCGCGGTGCGTCGCGTGAAACTGGACCGGATCGATCGCCGCATTCTGCGCGATCTTCAGGACGATGGCCGCATGACCAACGTCGAGCTTGCGAGCCGTGCCGGCATCTCTGCGCCGCCCTGCCTCCGACGTGTACGGGCCCTGGAAGAGGCCGGTTACCTTCGGGGATACCACGCTGACATCGCCCCGGAAATGCTTGGCTTCACGGTCACCATCTACGCCCAGGTCGGTTTGACCAGCCAGGCCGAGACCGATCTGGCCAGGTTCGAGCAGATGGTCGGCGATTGGCCGGAGGTCCGCGAGTGCCACATGCTCATGGGCGAGGCGGACTTCCTGCTGAAGATCGTCGCCCGCGACTGGGATGCCTTCCAGAAGTTCCTGACCAGCCGTCTGACCTCGGCTCCGCTGGTCTCGAACGTCAAGACCGCCCTGGTGATCCGCACCCGCAAGCGCCTGCCGGGCGTGCCGATCGACGAGGAGCCGGAGGACGACGAGGAATTGCCGGCAGCCTGAAGCGTCCGGGCGCCGAGCGGCGAGTGGGTCCCGGGTCACCGCTGCGCGGCGCCCGGGATGACGACAGAAGGGGGAAGGCCTTCCGCCTCGGTGTCGTTGCGAATGGGGAGCGGCGCTCCACCCTCACTGTCGTCACCCCGGACGAGCGCGCCTGCGGCGCGGTCGAGCCAGGGGCCCAGGGGCGACGGGGCTTTCCGTTGGTACCCCCGGCGGAGCGCGGGTGGGTCCCGGGTCACCGCTGCGCGGCGCCCGGGATGACGACAGAAGGGGGAAGGCCTTCCGCCTCGGTGTCGTTGCGAATGGGGAGCGGCGCTCCACCCTCACTGTCGTCACCCCGGACGAGCGCGCCTGCGGCGCGGTCGAGCCGGGGCCCAGGGGCGACGGGGCTTTCCGTTGGTACCCCCGGCGGAGCGCGGGTGGGTCCCGGGTCACCGCTGCGCGGCGCCCGGGATGACGACAGAAGGGGGAAGGCGCTCCGCCTCGGTGTCGTTGCGGATGGGGAGCGGCGCTCCACCCTCACTGTCGTCACCCCGGACGAGCGCGCCTGCGGCGCGGTCGAGCCGGGGCCCAGAGGCGACGGGGCTTTCCGTTGGTACCCCCGGCGGAGCGGCAGGTGGGTCCCAGGTCACGCGCTGCGCGACGCCCGGGATGACGACAGAAGGGGGAAGGCGCTCT
>JAGYJX010000038.1 GCA_018401495.1 Rhodospirillaceae bacterium | reverse complement strand
TACCGGCGCCGGCCAGCACCAGCACCGGCCCGTCGAGCGCCTCGACGGCGGCGCGCTGCGCCGGGTTCAGGCCGGCGAGATAGCTGTCCGGGCGCGGCGCGCGCACCGCCGGAATCGCCGGCAGCGCCGCCGGGTCCTGGGGGCCGGAACGGGACGAGAACAGATCGGACATGACGCTTTGGGATATAGCACGCGAGGCGCACCAGCCCAGGGGCAAAGTGGCAGGCAGTCGGGCGTCGACGCCGGTCGGTCTCACTGATCCGGCTCCAGCTTCCGGCACCGCCCCCGAATATTGCGTCCGTCCGATCCGGCCCCAGCTTCCGGCACCGCCCCTTATTCTTGCCGTCACCCCGGAAGCCGTGGCGAAGCCGAGGCTATCCGGGGCCCACGATGCGACGGTGGCTCGCCGATGCTGCCACCGACGGTGCGTCGGGTGGGTCCCGGATCGCCCGCGCTGGCGCGCGTTCGTCCGGGATGACGACGTTTGGGGGTGGACGACGGAAGCCGAGCGCCTCTTCCCAAAATCATCTTCATCCCGGTCAAGCGCAGCGCGAGCCGGGAGCCACCCGCCGCTCGGTCGGCGCC
Organism: Rhodospirillaceae bacterium; assembly: GCA_018401495.1. Taxonomy (GTDB): domain Bacteria; phylum Pseudomonadota; class Alphaproteobacteria; order Thalassobaculales; family Thalassobaculaceae; genus Thalassobaculum_A. Next base: position 8,308 of record JAGYJX010000038.1, on the reverse strand, counting down.
ACCACCGGCACGTCGCACCGTGGGTCCCGGATCCGTCCCGCCGGGGGCGGTCCGGTCCGGGATGACGACGTTTGGGGGACGACGGAAGCCGAGCGCCTCTTCCCAAAATCATCGTCATCCCGGCCAAGCGCAGCGCGAGCCGGGAGCCACCCGCCGCTCCGTCGGCGCCGCCACCGGCACGTCGCTCCGTGGGTCCCGGATCCGTCCCGCCGGGGGCGGTCCGGTCCGGGATGACGACAGGGAGAGAGAGGGCGCCGATCACTGACTTGATGACGACGAGAGAGAGGGGGGCCGATCGTGGCGTCACATCGTCTCGCCGCGCTCCTCGGCGCGCAGGGTGACGAGTGCCGTGTTGTAGGCCCGCATCACGTCGCGCTCGTGCAGGCAGCCCATCAGCCGCGAGCCGTCGAGGTCGTCGACGACGCCGAGCAAGCCCCTCGTCGACTTCGGCGAACCGCAGGATCGCCTTCTGCAGGTCGTCCGACATCGTCAGCACCGGCGGCGAGCGGCGCGCCAGATTGGCGGCGCACAGCTCGCGGTCGTGGCTGAGGTCGAACGCCACTTCGCCGAGTTCGGCCAGGGTGATGGTCCCGACCAGCCGGTCGTCGCCGTCGACCACGAACAGCTCGTTCATCGGCGCCAGCCGCAGCCGATCGCGCAGGGTCCCGAGGGTGGCCTCGGACGACACCGTGACGTGGTCCTGGCGCATCAGGTCATGGACCTTCAGGCTGCGCAGCGCCGCCATGTCGTGGCCGCCCTGCAGGTCGAGGCCGCGGCGCTTGAGCTGGTCGGCGAAGAACGACGGGCCGTGCCAGACCCGGGTGATCAGCGACGCCACCACCACCGCCACCATCACCCCGATGGTCAGCCGGTAGTCGTTGGTCAGCTCGAAGATGATCAGGATCGTCGAGATCGGCGCGCCCAGCACCGCGCCCGCGACCGCTCCCATGCCGATCATGGTGTAGGCGCCGGGACCGGAGGACAGCTCCGGAAACGGTTGGCTGGCGACGACTCCGAAGGCGCCGCCGACCATGGCCCCGATGAACAGCGACGGCGAGAAGACGCCGCCACCGAAGCCGGCGCCGAGGCAGATCGCCGTCATGGCGATCTTCAGCACCGCCAGCGTGACCAGCAGCTCGAAGCCGTACTGCTCCTTCAGGGCGTTGTCGGTCGCCTCGTAGCCGACGCCGAGGATCTCCGGGTACCAGATCGCCACCACGCCGACCAGCGCACCGGCCCCCGCCGGGTGCAGCCAGCGCGGACCGGGCAGACGCGCGGTGTTGCGCTCGACCATCGCGGTCATGCGCATCAGGGCGATCGCCGCGACCGCGCTGGCGACGCCGAGCAGCGCGAAGGCCGGGAACTGCAGGAACGAGACAACCTCGTCGTTGATCAGCCGGAACGCCGGAAAGTCGCCGAACCACATGCGCGAGACGATGGTGCCGGTGACCGACGCGATCACGATCGGCGCGAACGCCGACAGCGCGTAGTGGCCGATCACCACCTCGAGCGCGAAGAACACGCCGGCGATCGGGGCGTTGAACGAGGCCGCCACCGCGCTGGCCACCCCGCAGCCGAGCAGGGTGCGGGACTGGGAGCGCGTCAGGTGCAGCGGGCGGCCGACGAAGCTCGCCAGCGCCGCGCCCAGATGCACCGCCGGGCCTTCGCGCCCGACCGACGCGCCCGAGCCGATCGACACCGCGCTGATCACCGCCGCGCCGATCCCCTGCCGGACCGACATGCGGCCGGCGCGCAGCGCGCTGGCCTCGATCACGTTGGCCACGCCCTGGGGACGCCCGCCCGGCATCAGGTAGCGGGTGAACAGTCCGACCAGCAGCCCGCCGACGACCGGTGCCAGCATCACCCGCCACCACTCGATCTGGCGCGCCCCGCTGGCAACCAGTTCGTGCGCGAAGCCCACGAACAGCCACTGCAGACCGCCAATCGCCTCGCGGAACGCCACCGCGCCGGCGGCGGCGGCGAAGCCGACCACCAGCGCCGCCACCCCGATCAGGAGCTGATCGTTCCTGATCATTCGCTTCAGTCCCATGACGGGACGACCGACGAGTGCTCTCAGCATGGCGGTCAACGGGCTCACGACCTGTCAGGTAAGTATCTGCACCTTAACGACTCTTCAAAAGATGGGAAAGCGAGCTTGCGAACCGGCGCGGCGGCACTACCGTGCGCCACCATGAGCATCGAATTGCGGCCGGCGGACGCCGGCGACGTCACCATCCTGCTGGACCTGATCCAGCGCCTCGCCGAGGCGCAGGATGCCGCCGGCTACGTCCAGGCCACTCCGGATGACCTGCTGCGCGACGGCTTCGGGCCGGTGCCGCGTTTCCACGCCGTCCTGGCCGAGTGGGTCGACCCCGATACCGGTGGCCGGACGCCGGTCGGCCTGGCGCTCTATTACTTCACCTACTCGACCTGGGTCGGAAGGCCGAACCTGTACGTCGAGGACCTGTACGTCGACGCGGATCGGCAGGGCTCGGGAATCGGCCGACGGTTGATGGCAGCCCTGGCACGCTCTGCGCTCGACGCCGGTTGCGGGCGCCTGGAACTCGCCGTCAAGACCGACAACAGGGCGCGCGCCTTCTACGAGAGGCTCGGGCTGAACCGCAAGGGGACCTGGCTGCCCTACGCCGTCTCCGGCGAGGCTCTTCGCGACCTGGCCACCACCACCGACTGATGTTTCAAAGCGGCTCCGAGGCCGGCGGAAGCGGTGGCGATGAAGGCGGTGGAACCACCGCCACCCGATTGCGGCCCGACTGTTTCGCCAGATACAAACCGGCGTCGGCGCGCTCGACCGCGTCCGAGACCGCTTCCCCGGGACGGTAGGCGGTAGCACCGATTGACAAGGTAACGGCGCCCAGATCCTCGCCGTTGCTGCGCCGCACGACGTGCCGCTGGCCGATCCGCTCGCGGATCCGCTCGGCGATCACGACGGCTTCCTCCAGAGAGCAGTCGGGAAGGATGACCGCAAACTCCTCGCCGCCATAGCGCGCCGCCAGATCGGCCGGCCGGATCGCGTCGGTCAGCACGCGCCCGACCAGGCGAAGCACCTGATCGCCCACAGGGTGGCCGTGCTTGTCGTTGAACGTTTTGAAGCGGTCGATGTCGGCCATCAGCAGGCAGAGCGTGCCGCCGGCCTCCGAGGCCCGCGCGGCGGCGAGACGCAGCTCGCGCTCGAAGCGGGCGCGGTTGGCGATCGCGGTCAAGCCGTCGGTGGACGCCTCGCGGCGGGTTTCTTCGAGCGACTCCCGCAGTCGGGCGATTTCTCCCGACGAGCGCTCCAGGCGCTCGCGCAGCCGGGCGTTGCGGGCCTCCATGATCCGGGTCTCGTGCACGAGACCGTCGACGAGTTCGCGCGTCGGCCCGGCCTCGCCGCGCTCAAGCATTTCAGTGGCGCCGGCGAGGGCATCGCGGTACCGGCGGGCCCCCTCGCGGACGTCGCCGACGGTCGTCGTCAGGTTCCCTGCCACCTGGTGCAGATCGTCCGCCAGGGTGTCGACCGCCGACGAGCGATAGGTCGGCAGGATAAAGCGGTCATGGATCTCGGCGCTTCGCAGGGTGTCGAAGGGTTGGCCGCTGTCCATCAGGACGTCGATCGTCCGGCAAAGATGCGGATCTGTGCCACTGGCGTAGGCGAACCAGACCGCGAAATTCGCGGGGGTCGGCGGAATTTCGAGCACGGCCATATGGCGCAGCGCCGCCTCGGCGATCTCTCGCGCCTCGCCCAGCGTCGCCCCCGCCGCCATCGCGCGCCTCCACGCACGCACGCCCCGGCCGGATGCCGCCATCGGACGTGCCACGGATCTGGGTTACCGGCATCCCCCCTCGCCGTCAACGGCGACGGATGGCGATCACGCGGCCGACGCCGTCCGTCGGTGCCAACCGGGCATGCCCATCGCCCAAGTCGCGAACCCGAGCCATCGCCGCCTCCGGAAACGGAGTGGCGCGACGCTCGCGCAGATCGACGTGCAGGCACATCAGTTCGTTGGTCGCAGCCAGATAGCCGGCCTCGCCATGGAACATCCGGTGCAGCAGGTGCAGACGCTTGGCGTCGTAGCCCACCAGCCGGGTGCGGAAAACCAGGGGAGCGGCCTCCAGCACCTCCCGGTCGTAGGTCAGGTGGGCCTCCACGACGAACATCGACGCGTCGGTCTGGCGCCGGTAGGCTTCGGCAATCCCGAGATGGGCGCACACAGCCTCGGTCGCCTGATCGAACGCCACTGCGTAGTAGCCCACGTTCATGTGCCCGTTGTAGTCGATCCAGTCCGGCCGAACGGCCGCCCTGCCCGAGTCGAACCAGCCGTCGTCGTCGATGCTCGCCAAGCCCCCCTCCCCCGTCCCGGCTGTCCGCTTGCCGGTCCCACGCCGATCGCCCGACCCGGAGCGTTCCCCATGATGGCGATCCTGACCTGGCTCGGCAAACGCGCGACCGGCACCATGGCCGCCGGGGTGTTCCTGGGACTGGCGGTTCCGGACCTGGCAGCCCTGGCCAAGCCGCTGCTGGTCCCGGCGATCGTGGTGATGTTGACGATGTCGCTGCTCCGCCTGGAGCCCGCCGCGATCCGCCGGGCCGCCGGATCGCCGCTCCGCATCCTGCCGGCTGTGGCGCTCGTGCTGCTGGTCTCGCCGATGCTTGGCTATGCCGCCGCCGAGGCGCTCGACCTTGAGCATGGGATCGCCACCGCGCTGGTGGTGTGGACCGCCTCGCCGCCGCTGATATCGGTTCCGGCCATTGCCGTGCTTCTGGGCCTGGACGGAGCGCTCGCGCTGATGGTCACGACGGTCGCCGGTCTCCTGGTACCGGTGACCTTGCCGCCCATCGTGTTCGCGCTGATCGGGCTGGAACTCGACATCAGCCCGACCGGGCTGGCGCTGCGGCTGGCGCTCCTGCTGGCCGGCGCCGGGCTGGCGGCAGTCGCGATCCGGCGGGTGGTCGGCGCGGCGCGGCTGCAGCGGCATGCCCCGGCGATCGACGGGGCGTTCCTGCTGATCATGCTGCTGTTCGCGGTCGCGGTGATGGACGGTGTCACCCGCACCGCCATCGCCGAACCAGGGAGGGTCGCCGGGCTGCTGGCGCTGGTGTTCGCCGCCAGCCTGGGCATGCAGGCGATCGGCTGGGCGGTGTTCCGGGCGACCGGCGCGCGCAACGCCGCCACGCTGGCGCTGGTCGCCGGCAACCGGAACATGGCGCTGGTGCTGGGTGCTGCACCGGCGGCGTTCGAGCCCGACGGGTTCCTGTTCCTGGCGATGCTGCAGTTTCCGATCTACCTGCTGCCGGCGCTCCTCAAGCCGCTCTATCGGCGCGCCGGCACCTAGCCGAGCACCAGGGGCGGCAGTGGCCAGGGTTGGAGCGATCGGCGAAATCAGGGATAATGGCCTGCGCGTCGACGGGCCCTCTGGCCGATGAACGGCAGCGCTTACAATCCGAATTGGGGCAGGTTCCGTGAAGGCGATCCAGAGTGCACGGCGACGGGGCCGGCTCGGAACCTGGCGGCGACGACTGCTGATCATCGTGTTCACGGCGATCGCTGTGGGCGCGTCCTATCTGTTCTCCGCCGACAAGCCCGACAACTACCAGGACATGCTGGCCGGCGTGGTCGCCTTCGTGGGCCTGTCGGCGCTGGTGCTGGATTGGTGGATCACCCGCGGCATCAACCGCGGCGGCGGCGTCCAGGCCATGCGGTCGGGCGGGGTATTGTCCACCGGGCCGGCCGCGACCGCCGGCCGGCTGTGGGCGCAGGGCGAGGGCTTCCGCATCTGCGGCCTGCCGGACGATGCCCGAAAGAACTTCGGCGAGGCGGCGTCGCTGTCGCGGGAGGCCAAGCAGGAAGTGCTGGAGGCGACGGTGAAGCTCAGCCAGGGCGAACTCGCCGCGGAAACCGGCGAGTTCGACGATGCCGGCCGTCTCTACGCGGAAGCCTTGGAGCGCTTCGGGTCGGCCAAGGACGCGCGGGGTGCCGCCCGTACCGTGACGGCCCAAGGCCATCTGGCGCTGCTGCGCCGGGCCTACGAGCCGGCCCGCCAGACGTTCGAGGAGGCCCGCGAGCTGTTCGCCCGCGAGAACGACAGATTCGGCGAAGGCTGCGCGTTTCTGGGCCTGGCCGAGGCGTGCGTGCGCCTGAGCAAGACCGAGGAGGCCGCCGGCTGCTTCGACCAGGCGCGCTTCATGCTGACCCAGGTCGGCGACCGGATCGGCGAGGCGCACGCGCTGTACGGTCGCGGCGAGCTGTACCGCCTCGAGCGCAACCCCGCCGAGGCCCAGAACCGGTTCGAACGCGCCCTGACCCTCTACCGCCGCACCGGCGACTACGTCGGCGAGGCTCTGGTCCGACTGGTGATGTCGGACGGTTACCGCAAGATGCAGCGCCCGACAGAAGCCCGCGAGATGGCGCTGGAAGGGGCGCAGCGGTTCAAGCAGGCCGGCCGGCGGGTCGGCGCCAGCGCCCTGATCGCCGGGCGCGGTGACGTCCGGCGCTGCCGGATCCGCTTCGAGTGGGGCCGCGCCAACGGGGCGACCGCGCGCAACCTGTTCATCGAGTCCGGCGACAAGGACAACGAGGCCCGGCTGATGATCGGGCTTGGCGAGATGGAGCGCATCGCCGGCAATAACGAGGAGGCCCGGATCATGTTCGACCGGGTCGTCGCCCAGGCCAAGTCATCGGAAGACCTGCTCATCACCGCCGACGCCCAGAAGGGCCGCGGCCACCTCGACATTGCCCGCGGCCAGCAGCGCAGCGCCCGCGAGATCCTCAAGGAGGCCTATGGCCACTATCAGAACGCCGGCGGCGCGCGTGACGCCGCCCAGGCGCTGATGGACCTCGGTCAGGTCGACATGCTGATGGAGAACCACGACCGGGCCCGGGTCAACTACGCCCAGGTGCGGTCGATGTACCAGACGCTCAAGGACGCCCATGGCGAAGCCTCGGCGCTGCGGGCGACCGGCGACCTCGAATCGTCGCTCGGGCGCCTGCCGCAGGCACAGCAGGCGTATGCGGACGCCCGTATCCTGTTCCAGAGCGTCGGCGACCGGCTTTCGGAGGCCGACGCGGCGCTGCTGATCGGCCTGTTGGCGGTCAACGAGGACAACGCCACCGCCACCGCGCTGTTGATTCAGGCCGGCCGCCTGTACCGGGCGGTGGGGGCCGTGGAGTGGCAGCGCAAGGCCCACGCGATGGCGCAGCGGGTGCGCTGACCCGACCTGCCCGATCGCTCGGCAGAGCGCGATATTTTTGCAACACACGGTCCGAAGCGCTGGCTGTGGCCGGGCCGCCATCTGGCGCCAGTGACGGCGCTGTGGTACCTCGACCCTAAGCTCTCGGGGACGAAGGCGCTTGGAAACGTGTGCCTTCGTGAAGGTCGCCCCTGGAGCTCAGGTGAACCAGGACGGTCGCTCAGGCGGAACATGAGGCATTTTGGGATGCGTCGCTCGATTTCGGCCGCGGTACTCGCTACGGGGCTCCTCGCCGGTTGCGCCAGCCAGGGCGAGATGGAGAGGGGCGAGGTTTACGACCCGATCGAGCCGGCCAACCGGCTCGTCTTCGCCGTGAACGAAACCCTCGATACCTTCATTCTGCAGCCGACCGCGTACGTGTACCGGGGAACGGTGCCGGATCCGGTGCGCGACATGGTTCGCAACTTCCTGGTCTGGCTGCAGAGCCCGGTCATCCTCGCCAACGATCTGTTCCAGGGTGAGTGGAAAGCGGCCGAGAACACCGTGTCGCGCTTCGTCGCGAACGCGCCGTTCTTCGGTTTCGTCGACAACGCCAGCGGCCTCGGGCTGGAATACCGCGACGAGGATTTCGGCCAGACGCTGGCGACCTACGGGGTCGGGGACGGGCCGTACATCGTCCTGCCGCTGCTCGGTCCGAGCAACGCCCGCGACGTGGTCGGACGGGTGGTGGATGTCTTCCTGGATCCGATCAACTACGCCAAGGGCGGTCATCCGCTGGACACCGACGACGATGTCGACACGTTCCAGATGGGGCGCCGAATCGTTGGCGCCGTCGATTTCCGGGCTCGGAATTTCGACGCGATCAACGAGCTGAAAGAGACGTCGGTGGACTACTACGCCCGGGTCCGAACCATCTACAAGCAGCGCCGCGAGGCGCTGATCGAGAACGGCAATCCCCCGGCGGGTGCCGGCGGGACGGGATCATCCGGTGAATTCGACCAGTATGTTCCGGGCGGACAGCCCGCGGAGCGCCGGCGGTCGACCACGCCGTCGAGTTGAGAATGACCATTTCGATCGGGAAGCAGTCATGACGTTCGATGCGCGCGTTCGCGCTTATGGTGA
>JAGYJX010000037.1 GCA_018401495.1 Rhodospirillaceae bacterium | reverse complement strand
GTCGAAGCAGACGCGCGAGAGTATTTCAGGGTCGAGGAATGAACGCGCGCCCCGGCTCTCTGCCATCCCTGGAGTTCATCGCCGAGCCGGCCGTGCTTCTGGAAAGAAGCGGGGCTGTGATCGCGATGAACGGCGCGATGCGCCGGCTTCTGGGCAGCGACCGCCGTGAACTGGATCTTTTCGACTTTGTGGAATCCTCGCACCAGGAGTTCAGCGCCTATCTGCGACGGTCGAGCGCGTCGACGTCGCCGATTGTCGGTGCCGTGACGTTCCGGGCGTGCGAGGGCGTCGCCCGGTTTCGACTGAACTGCGCGCGGCGGTCGGGCGAGGCGACGGACGGGATCCTGGTGCTGCGGTGCCTGTCGACGCGCAACAGCCAATTCTCGGTCCTGCAACGTCAGGTCGACGACTTGAACGCGCAGCTTCACGTCCGGCAGCGCGAGAAGACAATTCTCCAGGAAGCTTTGCGCGACAACCACGGTCTTCTCAGAGAACTGCAGCATCGGGTGAAGAACAACATTCAGATGATGCAGTCGTTGATCCAGATGTCGGCCAAAGGGCGTCAGACCGACGAGGTACAGGAACTGGTAACCGGCGCCTGGTTCAGGCTTCAGGCGATGGCGAGCGCCCAGGAGGCAATGAACCGATCGGTCCAGGTCGGGACCGTTCCGGCGGGGGTCCTTCTGAGCGAACTCGTGGACTCGATCGGCCGCAGTTTGCAAGCGACACGGAACCTTCAACTCGAGATCTCCGATGCCGACCTCCCGAACGACATCGCTCACGCCGTTGCGCTCATCACCAACGAGTTGGTCACCAACGCCATCAAGCATGGGCTCGCCGATGGTCGCGGCCGGATTCTGGTCAGTTTCGAGCCGGTGAGCGACGGCTTCCAACTGGTCGTTCACGATAGCGGGCGGGGCATGAACACGCAGCCGGAGATGCAGTCTTCGGGCCTCAGGCTGGTGAGAGCCCTGTGCCGCCAGATCGGCGGGGACCTGGAGATCGCGAACACGAACGGCGCGAAATGCTCCGTCCGGTTCGGAAAGAGCCTTCAAGGAGCGGCCACATGAGCGTGCCTCGCAGGGGCTACCCGCAACCGCAGCAGCCGGGCGCCCGGCGGCAGCGACAGGGACGCTTGTTGCCGACGGCGGATGCTGGCGGGAGCCGCCTGCGGGATGCCGGCGACACCGGGGCGCCCGCGCCGGTTCCGCGAGCGCCTTACCGAGGGACGTCAGCGGAGCCGGGGTTGTTGCCCGCCTCCCGCAGTCCCGGAGGGCAGCCTCCATCGCCCGATCTGCGGTCGCGGCGCGGTCGCGCCGCCGGGCTAAAGCCGGACCGGCTGCGGGTCGTCGTGGTCGAGGACGAGGCGATCATCGCCTTGGAACTCGAAATGCTGCTGACCAGCCTGGGCGCCGAGGTGGTTGCGATGGCGATGAGCGCGGACGAAGCGGTCCGACTGGCCGAGGCCGAACGACCGGACTGCATGACCATGGACATTCGCCTGCAAGGTGACCGCGACGGTGTGAGCGCGGCGGTCGAGATTTACGAGCGGTTTGGCATCCGAAGCGTCTTCGTGTCGGCCTACAGCGATCCGGGAACCGTCGAGCGCGGCGCGCGGGCGCACCCGCTGGGTTGGGTTCCAAAGCCGATCCGCCAGGACAAGCTGGAAGCCGGGCTGCGGAATCTGGGAGACCAATCCAGCGACGCTTAGCCTCGGGACCGGCCTAGAGCGTCTTCAGGTACTCCACCAGCGCCATCCGGTCGTCGTGCTCCAGGCGCGGGCCGATGACGCCGCCCCGCCGCGGACCGTCCTCGAACGAGTGCCCGATGTTGCGATTGCCGTTGGCGGCCGTGTCGATGCGGGTCGTGCCGCGACGGCAGGTCGGGTCGTAGCCGACCTTGACGGGGTCGAGTTCGAGGTTGCCGAGACAGAACGACTTCGGTCGCTCCGCCGCCGGGGTCAGCAGGTCGTAGAGCGAGGGCACCGATCCGTTGTGCAGGAACGGCGCCGTGGCCCACACGCCGTTCAGCGGCCGGGCCTTGTAGCCGAACGGCGCCTGGATGCAGTTCGCCCGGTAGCCGTCCATGCGGTCGCGCTCGGCGGGCGGGATGTCTTTGTCGACGTACCAGCGCTCGATGACCCGGCCGGTGACCACGGCGAGCGCCCATCCGAACGAGGTCTCGGTCACAGCGGGACCGGGCGTGCCGGGGCAAGGACGCCGTCGGTCGCGGTCGGCTCCGGAATCCCGAGGTGGCTCGGCAGCCTGACGGTGCGGGTCTTCAGCACGGTGGCCTGGGCCGGGTCGGTGCCGATCACGGCCAGCGGAATGACCGGAACCTTGTAGTACGGAAGTCCGGGGCGTTCGGCGTCGACCAGAAGCTGGGGTCCCAGAACCGCCCGGACGGGTCGTTGGGGGCCGGCCGGTGGCAGCCGCTGCAGTTCTGGCGGTAGAGCGCCCGGCCGCGCTCGACCCGCGCCGGGTCCGGGGTGCCGAGAAGCTCCTGCGGCCAGGACGGCGAGGCCAGGCCCTTGAAGCCCTTCGGCTCCGCCAGCGGATTGGGGCCGGCGATCAGTTCCTCCATCTGGAAGATCTCTTCGAACTGCACGGAGGAGCCGTAGAGCGGGCGGCTCGGGACGCCGGGCCTCGTCAGGTTCACCTTGGCGGAAACCCCCAGCGCCTCTCCGGCGTTGCGCACCATCGGCCGGCGGATCGAGGCGTCGTACTGCACCCAGTCGAACCACGTGGTGCTCCAGGTCGCCGGGTAGTTCACCGGGGCGTTGTTGGGATGCAAATTCGTGATGGGATCGAAGCCCGGGTCATCGACGCCGATCAGGTCGGCGTAGAACACCTGCGTGCCGATGCGGTTCAGCGCGTCGAGGCGGGTGAAGCCCTCTTCGACGCTGCCCTCAAGCCCGGCGCTCATCTGCTGGACAACCCTCGGACCCTGCTCGAGCAGATCATCGAGCTTCTTTTCCAGCGCCGCCGCCTCCGCCGGGCTGTGATCCGGCCCCAGCACGCGGTCTGCGAACCGGCCGAACCGGCCGGGGACGTAGCGGGTGTACGCCAGCGACAGGCCGAGCACGGTGCGGAAGCTGCCGAGGTCGGTGGTGGCGGGGGCGCCGTCGACCCGCACGTTGGTACCGCGGTAGGTGAACTGGCCGGTGTGGCACGCGGCGCAGTTCAGGCCGACCTGGTCCGGCAGCCGGACGCCGGTCGTCGGGTCGTCGTAGCCGGGCGTGCGGGCGAAACCGACCGGCAGCCCGTCCGGGTTGCCGGGAAACCGGGCGGGGTCGTAGGGCACGGTGAATCGCCCGGTCGTGGCGCCGTATCCCTGGGTGCCGCCGGCGTCGACGGTGCGCGGGCTCGATATGAACCCGAAGCGGGCGGTGTAATCCGGATCCATCAGCAACGGCGGGTCGCCGAACAGCCGGATCGTCGGTTGCTCGAGCGCCACCAGCCAGGCGTAGGGGACCGGGATGGTCGAAGTGCCCTGGGTGGCGTGGTGGAACCAGAAGCGCGCGTCGTTGCTCCAGTTCTGATCGAGCCAGACCGTCTTCTCGGCCGGCTCGCGCTCCGGCAGGGCGGGAGGCAGAAGCGAGCACCCGGCGACCAGCAGGGCGGCCGCCAGAACGCCGCTGAGCCGTATGGCGTCGGCCCGCGATGGCAGAGGGATCGATCGGCTCACGGCACTCTCCCCACAAGGTCGGCGGCCACTGAAGCAACCATCACGATGAATAATAGATATTATTATTAATCAAAGGTAGCTTGGTGACCAGAAGCGACGGCGTCACCCCGGCGACCGTCGCAACTTCGGCGCGGACACGGGAGGATGGGATGGGGTTCCTGGACGTCTACGAAGCGACGCCGGATGCCAAGAAGGCCGGGGTGCTTTTTGCCGCTCTTGCCCGAGATCTGCTCGGGGTTACGGCCGAACTGCGGGCCCGCCGGCCGATCCTGCAGGCGCCCGGCGGGGTGGTGCTGGTGACCCGGTTCCGGGACGTCGAGGAGGTGCTGTCCCGCAACCTGATCTTCACCGTCCGTCCCTACCAACCGAAGATGGACCCTTCGGTCGGCCCGTTCATGCTCGCCCGCGACGGAACCGTCTTCAACCAGCGCGACAAGGGCATTCTCAGGGCCCTGATCCAGCAGACCGACATGGCGGGCGTCAGGGCGAAGGTAACGGACTTGGCGCGCCGGGCGGTTGCCCGCGGCGCCTCAGACGACGGCCGGCTCGACCTCGTGCCGCAGGTGACAAGGCTGGTGCCGGTGTGGCTGACCGGGGCCTATTTCGGTTTTCCCGGCCCCGACGAGGCGAGCATGCTGGCGTGGTCGCGGGCGACCCAGCACGACATGTTCCGCAACCCGACCAACGATCCCGACGTGCACGCCCGCAACCTGGCGGCCGGCGCCGAGATGAAGGAATACCTGACGGCGTTCCTGGCCGACCGGGCCCGCCAGATCCTCGTCGATCCCGGCCTGGACGACGTGGTCTCGCGGATGCTGCGCCTGGTCACGCCGGACAGCATCGGCTTCGACTTCGAGCGGATCATGACCAACACCATGGGCCTGCTGGTCGGTGGCATCGAGACCACCTCGGCGGCGATCGTGCAGGCGATAGACCAGCTCCTGGACCGGCCGGTGGCGCTGGCGGGCGCGCTGGCGGCGGCCAAGTCCGGCGACACCGCGCTGTTCGACGCCCACTTCTGGGAGGCCTTGCGCTTCAACCCGATGAACCCGTTCGTCGGGCGCCTTGCGGTGGCCGACTACACCGTGGCCGCCGGCACCGATCGGGCGGCCACGATCAGGTCGGGGTCGCTGGTGCTGGCCTCAAACGGCTCGGCGATGCACGACGAGGCGGAGATTGCGGCTCCGGATGCCTTCCGCACCGACCGTCCCGCCTATCACTACATGCATTTCGGATACGGCAACCATCTCTGCCTCGGCGACCAGGTCAGCCTGCAGCAGGCGCCGGAGATCGCCCGCCAGATCCTGCTTGCCGGCTTCACCGTCCGGGCCCCCGGGGCGCAGGGGCGCATCGACACGAGGGGTGGCCCTTTCCCGGAGAGCTTCACGCTGCTGCGGGCCGCTTAGACGTCCAACGTCCGGCCCTACAACTCGCGCACCCAGGTCTCGCCGACCAGATCGTGGCCGAAGCTGCGGTGGCGCTCGGTCTCGACCAGCGTGAAGCCGCTGGTCTCGTAGATCCGGCGCGCGGCCGTCAGGATGTCGTTGGTCCACAGCATCATCCGGCGGTAGCCGGCGGAGCGGGCGTAGACGATGGCCTCGTCGACCAGGCGCCGGCCGATCCCCAGGCCGCGGGTTGCCGGCTCGACGTACAGGAGCCGGAGCTTGGCGGTGGCGTCGTCCTGGCGGACCACCAGCACCGATCCGACCGGAGCGCCGTCGACCTCGGCGATCCAGCAGCGTTCGCGCGCCGGATCGAAGGAACGGATGAAGCCGGCGCCGATCTCGGCCACCAGCGCCTCGAAGGTGCCGTCCCAACCGTGTTCCCGGGCGTAGAGGTCGGCGTGGCGGTGGATGATCCAGCCGATGTCGCCCGGCCGGTGCGGCCGCAGCACGACGGTGCGCCGTGCCGGTGCCGGTGCGCCGAGCACACTCTCGATGGTTCGCATGGCCGCAAGCAGCCTTACCTGATCCGCCTCGGCCAGCGGCGCCAGGACGCCGGCGACCTCGTCACGCGAACGGCGGTTCAGCGGGGCGAAGGCGCGGCCGCCCGCCTCGGTCAGCGTCAGCTCCTGGCGCCGGCCGTCGCCTTCCGAGACCGCCGCCTCGACCAACCCCCGTTCGCGGAAGCCTCGCAGGGTGCGGCTGAGATAGCCGGCGTCGAGGCCGAGGTCGCGGCCCAGATCGCTGGCGGTCAGACCCGGGCGGTGCGCCAGTTCGTAGAGGATCCGGCATTCCGTCAGCGAGAACTCGCTGTCGAGCAGACCCTCGTTCAGGGCCCCGACATGGCGGGTGATGAAGCGATTGAAGCCGCGAACGGCTTCGATGCGGGCCTCGAGCTGTGACATTCGGCACCCATAAAGATTG
>JAGYJX010000036.1 GCA_018401495.1 Rhodospirillaceae bacterium | reverse complement strand
ACGTCGCCCGGCGCTTCCCCGGCATGGTCAAGCGCTGCGCCGATTGCGGGTTCGGCCGTAGCCGGCGGCCGGGTCGAGGTGGTGCCGACCGCCCACTACATGATGGGCGGCGTCGAGTTCGAGATCGACACGGCGACGGCAATCCCCGGCCTGTTCGCCGCCGGCGAGGATTGCGGCGGTGTCCACGGCGCCAACCGCCTTGGCGGCAACGGGGTCGCCAATTCGACGGTGTTCGGTGGGATCGCCGGCGACGTGATGGCCACCCGGGTACGCCGCGGCTCGGCCCTGCCGGAACCCGATCGCGCCGCCATCGACGCCGCAATCGCCCGCGCCGAGGCACCGTTTGCGCTGGTGCCGGGTGATCTCGGCGATCTGCGCGAGCGGCTTTGGACCCTGATGTGGGATGAGGTCGGGATCCTGCGATCCGCCGACGGCCTGCGGCGCGGCCTCGCCGGCCTCGGGGAGCTGCGCGCCGAACTGCACCGCACCGGCCTCGCCGACGGCGACCGCGCCTTCAACATGACCTGGCACGACTGGCTGAACCTGGAGAGCCAGATCGCGGTCTCCGAGGTCATCGCGGTCGCCGCACTGGCCCGCGAGGACAGCCGCGGCGCGCATTTCCGCGAGGACTACCCGGAGACCGGCAATCTCGACGCCACCGCCTTCACCCGCGTCACCCTTGACGCCGGCGGCCGCCCGGCGCTGGCGATGGTGCCGGTCGACTTCACCGTGGTGAAGCCGGGCGAGAGCCTGATCGACGACGAGGCCGGGGCGCCGCCGGCGAGCGCGGCGGGCTGATCCCATGCCCGCCGTCAGGCGTAGGCCGCGGCCATCGCGGCTTCGACTTCCGCCATGCCTTTCGGCTTGTCCGGTCTGACGAGGTCGTTCTCGATCTGCATGATCAGGCCGGACAAAAGATCGGTACGGCTGGCCGAGGCCGCATCGGCGAGGCTGGAGATCAGCGCGTGCGACCGCGGCGTCACCTTGAAGGACAGCCTCCGCCGCGGCACCCGGCCCAGGCTCGCCGAGAACGCCTTCGAACGCGTCACCAGCCCTTGAACCACGGCCTTCGGATCGGGGTCGCCGGCGACCTTGTTGGCGAAATAGGTGAGCAGGACCTTGCGATGCTCGGCAGTCGCTCGCGCGTTTATCCGGTAGAGCGCGAGGTCGAGGATCTCGACATACGGTGCCGGAACGCTGATCTCCACCGGGCGGGTCGCCACCTCCCGGGCGCGACGGATCGCGGGCGTCGATTGCGGCGGTGTCGCCACGACACGATCGCAGTCGTCGCATACCGCCGCCAGGATGCCCTTGACCGTGCCGAGGCCGTCTTCGAAGGGCACGTCACGATAGTCGAAGGTCGTCGACACGAGTTTGGCGCATTCCTCGCACACCGCCTCTCCCTTCTCGCCTTTCCTGTAGAGTTTCATGACCTGCTCCGAGGCGGTTCGCCGGACTGGCGGTGGACGCTGATGAAGATCGTTCCGTCGAGGACGAGGTACAATTTGATGTACCAGCCATCACGGATCAGCACGTGCACGTCGAGCCCTGCAATCTGATGATGCGGCGTTTGGCGATGATGCTGCCCGCGGCATCTCCGGATCACGTCTGCAACTTCCGGGGCCGTGACCAAGCCAGCTTGCAGCAGGTTCTTGGTGTCGATGCTGCCCCTTGCTGCGTGCTGGTACCTGCCGTTCGCGAGCGAGGCGAGAACGGCCTTCTTGACCTCCCTGAATCCCATTCCAGCCATCGGAATCTATACGATACTTCTCGTATAAACAACCCCACTGCTCCTGCCTCGGTCCGCAGTTCGCCGTGAGCGTTGCAACTTCACCGGCTATGGAAAGCTTAGAGGAGATAGTCCGGGCCTAGGTTTGGGCGCCTCCTCGCCGCCAGCGACCATCCGCCCCTGGTAAATACCCCGTCCGACGGCCAAACTACCGCAGGCTACGGACGGGCGATTGATGAAGTACCATCCTGAACGCGAGGCGTTGACCCTGGAGTTGCACGACCGGCCGTTCCGGCCGATGTCGGCGCCGCTGCGGGTCTCGCACCTGGCGATCGCCACCGGCGAGCGCGGCGGCGCCCGCGACCACGTCCAGTTCGCCTCGCTGTGCCGGCGCTACGGCAAGGCCGAGCCGGCCCCGGGCGCCAAGCATTTCACGGTCGATCTCGGCCCCTTCGTCGTGAAGTGGGAGCGCCACACCGAGTTCTCCACCTACACACTGATGCGCGAGGAACCGATCGAGCATCCGTTTGCCGAGACGGTGTTCGACCTGGTGCCGGCGGAATGGGTGGAGCGGCTGTTCGGCGAGGTGCTGGTGGCGGTCAACCTGACCGTGACCACCGACGCCGACCAGCCGGTCGACGCCAACCGCCTGTCGCGCTGGTTCGACGGCAACCCGGTGTTCGGCTGCACCTTGGCGTCCGGGCATGGTCAGTTGTACGGCGACCTGCGCACCCACGACGGCGGCTTCGAGCGCCTGCTGGTCCGCGTCGGCGCGATCGAGCCGATGCTGCTCGGCCAGATGGTGCAGCGGGTGCTGGAAGTGATCACCTACGCCCGCTTCTCGATGCTGTCGTTGCCGATCGCCCGCGCCGCCAGCCCGCGCCTCGAAGGCATCGAGCGCGGCCTGGCCGAGGTCGCCGAAACCCTCGCCGATGGCGGCCGGCGGCTCAGCGACGAGGCGCTGCTGACGCAGCTGTCGGGCCTCTCGGCGGAGCTGGAGGAGGTGGTCGCCGCCTCCAACTACCGCTACGGCGCCAGCATCGCCTACGCCGAGATCGTCGAGGATCGCCTGGGGAACCTGCAGTCCTCGGCCATCGAGGGCCACATCGACCTGTTCGGCTACCTGATGCGCCGGTTGTCTCCGGCGATGCGCACCTGCGCCTCGGTCGCGACCCGCCAGGAGGCCCTGTCGCGGCGCGCCAACCGGCTTTCCAGCCTGCTGCGCACGGGAATCGAGGTGCAACTGGAGGCCCAGAACCGCGACCTTCTGGAATCGATGAACCGCCGGGCCGCCCAGGCCCTTGCCCTGCAGCGGACCGTCGAGAGCCTGTCGGTGGTGGCGGTCAGCTACTACGCGCTCGGCCTTGTAAAATCCGCGCTGGACGGCCTAGCCAAAGCCGACCGGCTCGGCGGCGTCGACCCGGCGGTGGCCACCGCCCTCGCGCTGCCGCTGGTGGTCGCGGCGATCTGGGTCGGCACCCGCCGCCTCACCCACCGCGTGCTCGGGCGACCGAAGAACGAGGCCGAGCCCGGCTGACCGCCGAGCGCCGTCACGGCGTCTCCCAACGCCCGCTGGCCTCCGAGCGGAACAACGCGTCGAGAACGCGCATGTTCAGGATCGAATCCTCGATCCCCCAGGGCAGGCTCTCCTGGCCCAGCACGGCGCGGCTGAAGGCCTCCGCCTGCAGGGTGAACTGGTCGCTCGCCGGGATCGTCTCGACCACCGCGCTCGATCCGTCGGGGGCGCTGCCGTCGTCGAGCAGGATGCGGGTCGCCTCGCCCTGCGGCGCGTTTACCGGGATGACGATCTCCAGCCGGGCATCGGTGCCGAGAACCTGCAGCCGCTGGTACCGCGTCGCCTGCGTCGACACCGCGAAGGTCAGGTGGCGTCCACCCCCGAAATCGAGGATCGCGCTGCTCAGCCGATCGGTCCCGAAGACCGGGTCGCGGTCGACCAGCGCGATCACACGCACCGGGTCGGCGTCGAGCAGGAAGCGGGCGCCGACGACCGGGTAGCAGCCGATGTCCATCAGCGCGCCGCCGCCGGTCTCCAGGCGGTTGCGGATGTTGGCCGGATCCGGGTTGTTGTAGGCGAACAGCATCTGCAGCGCGCGAACCTCGCCGAGCCGGCCGGCCCGCACCAACTCGCGGGCCCGGATCCATTGCGGGTGGAAGCGCACCATGAACGCCTCCATCACCAGCCGGTCCTTCGGACAGGCGCGCAGCGCCTCGGCATCGGCCGCGGTCATGCCCATCGGCTTCTCGCACAGGACGTGCTTGCCGGCCCGCGCCGCCCGCAGGGTCCATTCGACGTGCAGGTTGTTCGGCAGCGGGTTGTAGACCACCTGGATCGCCGGGTCGGCCAGGAGCTCCTCGTAGGACCCGTAGGCCGTCGCGATCCCGAGCCGGTCGGCGGCGGCCCGCGCCTTCGCCAGGTCGCGCGAGGCGATGGCCGCGACCTCGACGTTGCCAGCCTTCAGCATTCCCGGGATCACCCGGTCGAGGCCGATCTTGGCGGCCCCCAGCACGCCCCACGTCACCTTCGTCATGATCGGCTCCCGTTCTCGGCTACGGAGCGGACCGTATAGCCCACTTCGCCCTATCGGTGTCGACTCGCGGCGCGGGCGGCGGCGGCCGTGACGAAGGCGGCGTGGCTCCAGGAGAGGTCTCTGGTCGAGCGCGGCCCTCCGGTGACCCGGTCCAGCTGCTCCGGCAGCGCGCCGTCCTCCGTCAGGAACCGCCGCACGAACGCCAGCACCGCGTCACCTCGCGCCAGACCGCCGCGCGCATCCCCGCCGCCGGTGGCGGCGCGGCGGTAGTGGAACTCGGCCAGCCCGAAACAGCACGGCAGGAAGGCCCCGCCGTCGTAGTAGGTGTCACCGGCGTAGCGGCCGAGCACCACGCCGTCGGCTGGGGCACGGCCGGCGTTGACCGGCAGGTAGTCGGCGAAGAACCCCTCCAGTCGCTCGACCGTCGCCGCCACCCTCGGGTCGAGGACACTGAACGGCCCGTCGCTCAGACCCGCGTGCAGAACGCCCAACAGGACGATGCTGTCCAGGCTCTTGGCGAGGCTGAGGCCGGGCCCGGGAAGACGGCTGCGGTAGAACCCGTCGGGCTGCGACCAGAAGCCCGCCAGCGCCGTGGCAAGGGAAGCCGCGCCGGCGGCGAACCGCTTCGCCAGCCGGGGGTGCCCGCCGGCGGCGGCCCACACCGCTGCCCGGGCGAGCGCCGCGTGCTGCACCAGCCGGGTGTAGAAGTGATGGCCCAGCTCCTCCTCCCATGGATCGTAGGACGGCGCGGCGAGGCGGGCGAGGCAGTAGCAGAGGTCGGCCTTCAGCAGGTCCTCGGCCCGCCGGCGTTCGCGGTCACCTTTCAGGACGTCCCCGGCCAGCATGTCGAGCGTCCGCAAAGCCCGCAGCGCCGGTCCGTCGTCCTGCGGCCGGCTCCAGCGCAGCAGGTCGACCGTGCCGTCGGGATGAAACCGGACCTCGCCGGCAACGGCCGCGCCCCGGACCGCCGCCAGCTCCTCGCGCGGCCGCAGGTAGCCCTGGAGATGCGGCAGCAGCGCGGGCGGCCATGCCTCGGCGGCCACCGCCTCTTCGCCATCCAGGCGCTGCAACGCGCCATCGAAGCCGACCGCCTCGACGAAGCGGGCGCGCGCCGCCGCTGGCAGCCGCCCCTGGCGGTCGAGAACCAGCAAGGCGCGCACGACGACGGCCGCGTCGCGCAGCCAGTGGAAGAAGTAGTCCGGCTCGCCTTGACCGGCCCCGGGCGCCGCCAGCACTCGACCCGGGCGCCGGCTCCATGACCTGGCCAAGCCGTGGTCCCGGCCGGGAGAGCCCGGTTGCCGACACCGCGGCCAGCAGCCGCCCGGCCGAACCGGGCAGGCGACGCTCAATCCAGGTTTCGAGGGCAAGCTCCGAAGCGGTCATGAGGCGACTCCAGGTCGAGCGCCGGGCTGCTGAAGCCGAGCCGGGTCAATCCACGCCGCGCCTCCGGCGCGCTCATGAACAGCCGCCAGAGCAGCCCGCTGCGGTGGTTCTCGATCATGCAGACGATCGGGCCCTGGTCGATCGCCAGATAGGTGGCGGCGTACCAGCCCCGGCTCTGGTTGAAGGCGTCGGTGAAGCCGTAGCGGCCCCAGATCCGGTCACCGAGCCCGTGGCGGAAGTGCCGCATCGCCCGCATCGCCGCCTCCGGCCAATAGGGAAGGCTGGCGAGCGCCGCCGTCGGGGTCACCACGCCGCGATCGTTGGCGGGATCATGGGCCCCGTAGCTGTCCTCGTTGTCGCTGGCGGTCAGGCCCCAGCAATCGGCGCCGTAGCCCTCGAAGCCGTTGGGATTCAGCCGCCCGTGCGCCTCGTGGATCCGCACATGGGCAGGTTCTGCGCCCAGTAATCGGCGTAGCGGTCGACCAGCCCGCGCGGGTCGATGCCGAGGAACGAGTAGTGCGCGAAGAACAGCGGCCCGCCGTAGGGCGGGCCGAGCGGCAGCTCGATGCCGTGGTAGCGGCGGCCGTTGCGGAAGTCCGGTCCGGTCGCCCAACCCTCATGGTAGACGGCGGGCTCGATCGCGTGGTCGGGCGCGCCGGCCGCCAGCACATAGGTGATCAGGCACTCGTTCCAGCCGCGGATCGGGTGGTTCATCGCCCAGCCGTGGCCGGGGCTCCAGTGCCAGTACAGCACGTGCTCGCCGCCGCGGGTGTGCCAGGACCACTCGACCGCGCGCCACAGCCGGTCGATCCGCTCGCGCAGTTCGGCCTCGTCGTCGCGGTCGAAGTATTGCCGCGCCGTCAGCAGCCCCTGCATCAGGTACGCCGTCTCGACCAGGTCGCCGCCGTCGTCGAGCGGGCTGAACGCGATCGCCCTGCCGGTCGTGCCGTCGATGAAGTGCGGATACACACCGTGAAAACTCTCGGCCCGCAAGAGGAACCCGGTCACGGTGAGGAGCCGCTCCAGCGCCTCCGCACGAGTGATCCAGCCGCGCTCGACGGCGACGACGATCGCCATCACGCCGAAGCCGGTGCCGCCGATCGCCGCGACGTCGTCGCCGGGATCGGCGTCGTCGCGGGCCCGGTCCCGGGCCAGACCGCTTACCGGGTGCGCGAAGTCCCAGAAGAAGCCGAAGGTTCGGCGCTGGACCTCATCCAGCAGTTCGGCGTCGGTGGTGGCGGGATCCGGGGTCACGGTGTCGCCTTTCCTTCCGGCGCGTCGACCATAAGCATCACCCGCGAGCCGATCGGCGCGGCGGCTCTCGACCGGCCGATCGCCAGCACGGCGGTGCCCGCGAGTTCACGGTCGAGGATACCGCAGAGTTCGACCCGGCGTGATTCCTCCAGCGCGTTCAGCGGATCGTCCATCACGACCCATTTCGGGCGCCGCAGCAGCAGGCGGGCAAAGGCGAGGCATTGCTGTTCGTCAATCGCCAGCTCCTTGTCCCAGCGCCGCACCTCGTCGAGGTGGCCGAGCAGATGCCGCAAGCCGACCCGCTCGACGGCGGCCCGCAGGTCGGCGTCCGGGACGCGTTCGTGCGGTGTCGGGTAGCACAGTGCCCGGCGCAGGCTGCCGAGCGGCAGGTACGGCCGCGACGGCAGGAACGCCATCTCCTCCGCCGGCGGCAGCAGGACCCGGCCCGCACCCCATGGCCACAGGCCGGCGATGGCGCGGAACAGCATGGACTTGCCGCTGCCCGGGCCGCCGGTGATCGTCACCCGCTCGCCGGGCGCCAGGTTGAGGTCACCCTCGGCCAGGACGACCTCCTTGTCCGGGAGTTCGACCCGCAGCCCGTCGAGCGCCAGATGGCCCTCGGGATGCGGGGCCACCTCGATCCGCCCGGCGCGATCCACCTGCGGGTCGAGTCCCGGCAGCATCAGGCGCAGGGCCATCACCCGGTGCAGGGTCGCGCGCCAATCGGCGATCCGGGCGAAGTTCTCGACGAACCAGCGCATCGAGGTCTGCACCTGCAGGAAGGCGCCGGCCACCATCATCAGCTCGCCGAAGCTGAGCAAGCCGCTGAAATACCCCGGTGCGGCGGCGATGATCGGGACCACCAGGGCGCCCCAGCCGTGACCGGCGGTTACCCAGGTCAGATCGGCAAGGCCCCGGGCGACGCGCCGTCGGATGGCCAGCGCTGAGCCGAGAGCGGCAGAGACGTCGCGGCGGGCGTCCGGCTCGCCGCCGCTGAGGCCGATCGCCTCCGCGGCCTCACCGGTGTGAACCAGCGCGAACCGGAAGTCGGCCTCGCGGGAGTAGTGCTCGGCGTTGAGCGCGACCAGCGGACGGCCGATCCGCCAGCTCGCCCAGGACCCGACCAGCGCGTAGGCCAGCGCGCACCACACCATGTAACCGGGAATCTCGAGCCGCCAGTCACCGAGCACCAAAGCGACGTTGCCCGACAGCACCCACAAGACGCCCACGAAGCTGACCAGCAGCAGCGAGGACTGCACGATGCCGACGCCGAGGTCGGCGCACAGCTCGCACAGGCGCCGGGTATCCTCCTGGATGCGGTGGTCGGGGTTGCGGCCGGTCTCGCCTGACCAGCCGAGGAGGTAGGGGCGACGCGGCTGCAACCAGGCCTCCAGGAGGTCGGCCGTCACGGCCTCCCGGAGCTCGATCTGCAGGGTCTCCCGCAGCCAGGTCTGGCCGACCTGCAGGGCCACCAGCACAACCACCAGGCCACCGAAAACCATCAGCTGGGTCAGCATCTCGTCGAAATGCCGCTGGGCAAGGGCGTCGTAGAAGTCACCCTGCCAGGTGTTCAGCCGAATCTGCCCGGCGGCGGCGGCGGCGATGACGATTCCGGCGGCGCCGGACATGGCGTACACCCGGCGGCGGTTGGCGGCGCGGCCGACGGCGCCGAGGAAAGCGGCGACATGGCTGCGGAGCTCACCAGTCGGTTCCGGCGGCTGGTTGGGGCCGCGCGGGGCGGCATCCGGGGTCCCCGGCGCGAACAAGTCTCCGACCGTCATGGCCGTTGCGAATCCCCGGTAAATCGGCGCGCGTTTTCGTGCGGCACCGAACCGGGGCCGACTATATCGTACGCCTGTGATCCCGCGACACCCGCCGTCGATCCCCGCGGGCGGGAGACGAACAACAGCGAGTCCGGCGGTGGCCAAGGATCTTCAGAAACTGCTGCGTCGCATGACGCTCGTCGAGAAAATCGGCCAGCTGTCGATGCTGAGCGGCGACTTCACGGCCACCGGTCCCACGCTGTCCCCGGACTTCCGCGACGCGGTGCGCGCCGGCCGGGCGGGGAGCCTCCTGAACCTCTGGGGCCGCGAGGCGGTGCTCGAGGTCCAGCGCCTCGCTGTCGAGGAAACCAGGCTCGGCATACCCCTGGTGTTCGGCTTCGACGTGCTGCACGGCCATCGCACGATATTTCCCATCCCGCTGGCCGAGGCCGGCAGCTTCGACCCCATGCTCTGGGAACTGACGGCGCGGCGGTCGGCCGCCGAGGCGACGGCCGACGGCATCAGCCTGACCTTCGCGCCGATGCTCGACGTTGCGCGCGACCCGCGCTGGGGACGGATCGCCGAGAGCCCGGGCGAGGATCCCTGGCTCGCCGCCGCCTACGCGACCGCCAAGGTTCGGGGCTTCCAGGGCGACGATCTGGCGTCCCCCGACAGCCTGCCGGCAACCGCCAAGCATTTCGGCGCCTACGGCGCGGTGCTGGCCGGCCGGGAATACGCCTCGGTCGAGGTCTCCGAGCGAACGTTGCACGAGGTCCACCTCCCGGCCTTCGTTGCGGCGGTGCAGGCCGGCGTCGCCGCCGTCATGCCGGCGCTGACCGACCTCGGCGGCGTGCCGGCAACCGCGCACGCGCCCTTGCTGCGCCGGGAACTGCGTCGCAATCAGGGCTTCGACGGCGTCATCGTCAGCGACCACTCGGCGGTTTCCGACCTGCTTGCCCATGGCGTCGCCGGCGATCTGGCGGAGGCGGCGGCGCTGGCGCTCAGGGCCGGGGTCGACATCGACATGATGGGCCGAGCCTACGAGCGCGGGCTGCCGCTGGCCCTGGAACGCGGGCTGGTCACCGAGCGCGAGATCGACGCCGCGGTCCGGCGGGTCCTGCGCTGGAAGCAGCGGCTCGGCCTGTTCGAGGACCCGTATCGCGGGCTCTCCGCCGCGCCGGCGCAATCCGTCGGGCACCTCGACCGAGCGCTCGCCCGCGAGGCCGCCCGGCGCTCCATGGTGCTGCTCAAGAACGACGGTGACCTGCTGCCGCTGTCGGCGTCGGCGCGCCGCGTCGCCGTGATCGGGCCACTGGCGGCGGCCGGCGGTGAGCTGCTCGGGCCCTGGTGGGCGGCCGGCGACCGAGCGTCCGCGGTCTCCTACCGCGACGGCCTCGCCGAAGGGCTGCCCGACCGCGAGATCCGCCACGCCGCCGGCTGCGCGATCGGCGGCGACGGTGGCAACGGCGACGCCTCGGGCTTCGCCGAGGCGGTAGCCCTCGCCCGCTGGTCCGATGTCGCGGTGCTGTGTCTCGGCGAGGCTGCCGAACTGTCCGGCGAGGCCGCCAGCCGGGCCGACCCCGGGCTGCCTGGCCTGCAACGCGATCTGGCGGAGGCGGTGATCGCCACCGGCACCCCGACCTTGCTGGTGCTGACCTCGGGGCGACCGCTGATCGAGCCGGCGATCCTGTCGCGCGCGCCGGCGGTGATGGCCGCTTGGTTTCCCGGCATCGAGGGTGGTGCGGCGCTCGCGGACCTGGTGTCGGGCCAGGCGGCGCCGAGCGGCAGGCTGGCGGTCAGTTGGCCGGCGGACCGCGGGCAGATCCCGGTGTTCTTCGGCCAGCGCCCGACCGGCCGGCCGGCGCCGGGCGACGGCGGCCGCTACGTCTCGCGCTACCTCGACCGGCCGAGCACCCCGCTCTACCCGTTCGGCCACGGCATGGGGTACACCCGCTTCGCTCTCGACACCCTGACGGTGACGGTCGACACCCTCGGCCCGGACCAGGACCTCGGGGTCTCGGTCGGGGTGACCAACACCGGCAGGCGCGCCGGCCAGGAAACGGTGTTGCTGTTCCTGCACGACCCGGTGGCGAGCAGCGCCCGGCCGCTGCTGGAACTCCGCGGCTTCCAGCGCATCGAGCTTCAGCCCGGCGAGCGTGGCACGGTCCGGTTCACCCTGCCGCCCGCGGCCTTCGAGCTGCTCGATCACCGCCTCCGGCCGGCGCGGGAGCCGGGCCGGGTGGAGATCATGGTCGGACCTGCCGCCGACCGCGACCGTCTGCTGTCGACCTGGATCGAGCTGCAGCCCGCCTGATCGGGTGGCGCCCAGCCACCCACCATGCCCGCGCGAGAGGCCGTTCAGGAACCGTGCCGGCACGCCCGAGGTTGTAGCCGCACGGCCTCCAGAGCGCGCAGCTCGGAGCCGGGCGCGCGGCGGCGCCGCAGGGGATGAATGACCATGGCCAGGCTGCGCCTTCCGGATGCGGACCCGCGTCTGCCCGACCTCGGCGCGCCGGGCATGCACAATCTCGCCATCCTGGTCGTGGTCGTCGTCGCCCTGTACTTCGGGCGCGAGATCTTCGTGCCGTTGGCGCTGGCGCTGATCCTGAGCTTCGCTCTCGCCCCGGCGGTCTCATGGCTGCGCCGCCTCCGCGTGCCCCGGTTCCCGGCGGTGCTCGGGGTGGTGCTGCTCGCCTTTCTGGGCATCTTCGTGTTCGGCGCGGTGGTCGCGGGCCAAGTCTCGCAGCTCGCCGACAACCTGCCGCGCTACCAGTACAACATCCAGGACAAGATCCGGTCGTTCCGGTCGAGCGCGGCCGAAGGCGGCGTCGTCACGCGCGCCTCCGAGATGCTGCGGCAACTGAGCGAGGAGATCGAGGGCGACGACCCTCCCGCCGCCACCGCCGGCGAGCCCGGCACGTCGAGACAGGAGAGCCGGGCAGAGGAGCGGGCGCCCGTCCCGGTCCAGATCCAGCAGCCCGCCCCGAAGCCGCTCCAGCTCATCCAGAGCATCATCGGCCCGCTGATCGAGCCGCTCGCCACCACCGGCATCGTGGTGGTGTTCGTGGTGTTCATGCTGCTCCAGCGCGGCGACCTGCGCGACCGCTTCATACGGTTGGCCGGCGCGGACGACCTGAACCGGACGACTGAGGCGATCAGCGACGCCGGCAAGCGGATCGGCCGGTACCTGCTGATGCAGCTGGTGGTGAACGCCACCTACGCGATCCCGGTGGCCATCGGGCTGTGGGTGATCGGGGTGCCCAACCCGCTGCTGTGGGGAATGCTGGCGATGATCCTGCGCTTCGTCCCGTATGTCGGCCCGGTGATCGCGTCCTTCTTCCCGCTCGCGCTGGCGGTAGCGGTGGACCCTGGCTGGACCATGTTCCTGTGGACGGCGGCGCTGTTCGTGGTGCTGGAGCTGATCAGCAACAACGTCGTCGAGCCCTGGCTGTACGGCGCGAGCACCGGGCTCTCGCCGGTGGCGATCATCGCCGCGGCGATCTTCTGGACTTGGCTCTGGGGTCCCGTCGGGCTGCTGCTGTCGACGCCGCTCACGGTCTGCCTCGTCGTGCTCGGACGGCACGTGCCGCGCTTCGGGTTTCTCGACGTGCTGCTCGGCAGCGAGCCCGTCCTGACACCCCAGGAAAGCCTCTACCAGCGCCTGCTTGCCGGCGACCCCGACGAGGCGACCGAGAGGGCCGAGGAGTTCCTGGAGGAGCGACCGCTGCTGGAATTCTACGAGGAGGTCGCGATCCCCGCGCTCAGCCTGATGGAGCATGACCGGGCCCGTGGCGTGCTCGACGACGATCGCCGCGCCCTGATCGCGGCCAGCCTGCTCACCCTGGTGGACAACCTGTCGGACCACGAGGACGTCACCGCCGCCGAGGACGACGAGGCGGCAGCCGACGCACCCGGCGGCGACCCGACGCCGCGTCAACCCTGCCCGGTGGCGCCGGAAGACCTCGCCGCGGACTGGCGGGACCGTCCGGTGCTCTGCGCCGGCGGCCGCGGCAATCTGGACGACGCCGCCTCGGCGATACTCGGCCAGCTGTTCGAGCGCTGCGGCGTCGGCACCCGCCTGGTCTCGTTCGACGCCAACGCGTCGGCGACCTACGCCGGCCTCGACCTGCAGGGTGTCCGGCTGATCTGCCTGTCCTACATGAACGCCGGCTCGATCGCCCACGCCCGCTATCTGGTGCGACGTCTGCGGCGACACACCGACGCCCGCATATTGGTCGGGTTCTGGTCGCTCGCCCCCGAGGAGGCCGACGGCCTCGACCTCGTCAAGATGACGCGCGCCGACCTGTGCGTCACCTCGCTGGCCGAGGCCATGGAACAAGTCATCGCCGGCGTGCCGACGGCGGAGAAGGTCCCGGCATCCGGGCCCGGCGGCGAGGTCCTGCTGTCCGCCGGGTAGCCGGCTGCACCGCCTCTGCGTCGGCGTTGTCCAAACCGCCGCCGACCCGCTACGCTGGCGCCGAGGAAACGCACCAGAGGGCCCCGCATGCCCCACGCCCCGAAGATCGCCGCCGACCGCATCGAGGAGGCCGCGCACACCGTCATGGCCAAGGCCGGGATCGAGATCCCGGACGACTACCTGCACGGCATCCAGGCGATGGCCTCGACCGAGTCCGGTGACCTCTCGGCCTTCGTGCTGCGCGCCATGCTGGAGAACTGGGAGGCCGCCAAGGCCGACCGCCGGCCGATGTGCGCCGACACCGGGGTGCCGCGCTACTACGTCAAGATCGGCAACGAGGCCCGCATCGAGGGTGGGCCGGTCGAGCTGGAGCGCCGCATCCGCCGGGCGACCGCTCGCGCCACCCATGACGTGCCGCTGCGGCCGAACCGGGTGCACCCGCTGTCTCGCCGGGACAACGACAACAACGTCGGCATCAACGCGCCGGAGATCGAGTACAGCTTCGAGCCGGACGCCGACTGGATCGACGTCACCACGGTCCACAAGGGCGGGCTGTTCGGCACCGACTACCGCATGCTGTTCCCGGCCGACGGCGTCGACGGCATCAAGCGCTTCTATCTCGACACCCTGATCGCCTTCGGCAAGCGCGGGCTGGCCTGCCAGCCGGCGATCGTCGGCATCGGGCTCGGCGGGTCAAAGGACACCTGCATGGTGCTCGGCAAGCAGGCGGCCTGCCTGCGGGTGGTCGGTGACCGCAACCCCGACCCCGAGATTGCCGCGCTGGAGGACGAGTTGAAGACGCTCGGCAACTCCATCGGCATGGGCGCGATGGGATTCGTCGGCTCGTCCATGGTGGTCGATTGCCACATCGAGGTCGGCTACACCCACACCGGCGGCATGCCGATGAGCGTGCACTGCTTCTGCCTGTCGTCGCGGCGCGCGACGGCGCGGCTGCACCCGGACGGGCGGATCGAGTACCGCACCGACCCCGAATGGTTCACCCCCTACCTGCGACGGGACACGGTCGAATGGCAGAGCCCAGCGGCAAGCTCAAAGAAGTCCGCCTGACCACCCCGGTCCGCCACGAGGATCTGCGCCGCCTCGAGCTCGGCGACGTGGTCTATCTCGACGGGCTGATCTACACGGGGCGCGAGAGCGTCTACAAGCGCGTGCTGCAGGACGGCGTGGCCCCGCCGGTCGACCTGAAGGCGCTGACCAACGTCAACTTCCACTGCTCGCCGGCGGCGTCGCGCAACGCCGACGGGACGTTCAACGTCGGCGCCGTCACCGCCACCGCCAGCTTCCGGTTCTCGAAATGGCTGCCGAAATGGCTCGAGGTCTCGGGTGCGAAGGTGATCGTCGGCAAGGGCGGCATGAGCGAGCAGGACTACCGCGACACCTTCGTGCCGGCGGGGGCGGTGTACCTGACCACCGTCGGCTACGGCACCGGCGCCCTGCTCGGGCGCGGCATCAAGCGGGTGCGCGACGCCCACTGGATCGACGATCTGGGGATCGCCCAGGCGATGTGGGTGTTCGAGGTCGAGAAATTCGGCCCGCTGCTGGTGGAGAGCGACCTCGACGGCAACTCGCTGTTCGAGCGCAACAACCGCATCGTGAACCAGGGCCTCGCCCGGCTGTACGAGGGCCTGAAGCCGCCGAGCCTGGCGCGCTACGGCGAAACCGACGACCGACGCGACGAACTCATCGGGTAGGACGGGCGATCGCCGCGTCTGCCACCCGGCGTCCGGACCTACCCGTCACCCCACTGCAGCGCCCGCGCCAGGCCGGCGATGCCGCGGCGCAGTTCGCCGTCGTCGACCGTCGCGAAGCCAAGCAGCAGGGAAGCCGGAACGGGAAGACCGCCGGACGACCACCGCGTTCCCGGGTGGTAGTAATCCTCGAGCGCCGGCGCGAGCACATCGAACCCGGCGCAGCGCCGTGATACCGCCCGCTCGTCGCTTCCGGGCGGGAGGGTGGCGAGCGTGTGGAAGCCCGACTCCCCGGGCCAGGCGGCCAAAGCGCCGCCGAAGCGGTCGCGGAGCGCCGCCCCCAGGGCGTCGCGGCGAGCCCGGTACATGGAGCGCATGCGCCGGACGTGACGGGCGAACTCGCCGAGCCTGAGGAAGTCCGCGAGGGCCGCCTGCGCGAGCGTCGGCACCACCTTCTCGTGGGAAAGGGCGCATGCCACCGGCACCCGCAGGGCCGGCGGCACCACCAGGTAGCCGATCCGGAGCGCCTGCGTCAGCACCTTGCTGAACGAGCCCATGTAGATGACCCGGCCGTGCCGGTCCAACGTCTGCAGCGGCGGCAGCACGCGGGCCGCGTACTGGAACTCGCCGTCGTAATCGTCCTCCAGGATCCACGCCATCTGGTCCTGCGCCCAGGCCAGCAGCTCGCTTCGGCGGGCGAGCGGCATGCCCATCCCGAGGGGGTATTGCCGGGTCGGCGTGACCAGCGCCAGCCGCGCGTCCGGTGCCAGCATCCGGCCGGCCTCGACGTCCAGCCCTTCGGCGTCGACCGGGACCGCGACCGGCACCACCTCGTTGGCCGCCAAGGTCTGCCGGCCGGTCGGCCAGCCCGGATTCTCGGTCCAGGCCCGCTCGCCAGGATCCAGCAGCAGCCGGGCCAGCAGCCCGGTCGCATGGGTGCTGCCGGCGGTGATGAGCACCTGCTCCGGCGTGCAGAGCAGGCCCCGGGCGGTCGCGAGATAGGAGGCGATGGCCTCGCGCAATTCCGGCAGCCCGCCGGCCGGCGGCTTGCGAAAGTCGCCGGCTGCCTGCCCCGCGCCAGCGCCGGGCCAGCAGCCGGGCGAAGATCTGGCGGGGGAACTGGTCGTCGGCCGGCAGGGTCGGCGCGAAGGCCCCGGTGGAACGGGTCTCGAAATTGCCGGTCTCGGCCAGTGCCCGGCCGCGGCGCGACAGCGCCGGCCGGGCATGCCCGGCCGCGCGGTCCGTCTCGACCGGGGCCGGCCCGGCCGGCGGCCGACGCGGCGACGAAGGTGCCGGCGCCACGGCGGCTTTCCAGCAGGCCCTCGGCCAGCAGGAAGTCGTACGCCTCGCGAACCGGACGCCGCGATACCGCGAGCGCGGCCGCCGCGTCCCGTGTCGACGGCAGCCGCGTCCCGGCCGCCAACCGGCCCTGCAAGATGCCGCTGCGCAGTTCGAGGTAGATCTGGTGGTACAGCGGCGCCGCTCCGTCGACGTCGACCGCGACGAAGTCTACGACCGGAACCAGGCGGCGCCCCGACATGCCATCCTCGTGCGAAGTGGGCCCAGAAGGTCACCAAAGGTGGGCACCAATCGAGCCCACTCTGTAAACAAGCCATCATCCACCGGCGCTATCAACCGTCGTGTCCGGGAGCCCCCCCCGACGGAGCAAGGAGGAGAGCCATGCAGCGCATTTCGATGAGGGCCGCCGTCGCCGCGGCGATCCTCGGCCTGGCGGTCGCAGCGCCGGCCGAGGCAAAGGAGGTGGTGCTCTACACCGCGTCGAACGCGACGATCGAAAAGGATGTCGTGGCCGCCTTCCAGGCCGCGCACCCGGACATCCAGGTCAAGGCCGTCAACATGTCGACCGGGCCGATCACCCAGAAGGTCCTTGCCGAGAAGGGCAACCCGCAGGCCGACGTGATCTGGATGGTCAACGATTTTGCGCTGGAGCGCCTGAAGACCGAGGGCGCGCTCGAGCCCTACGCGCCCAAGGGCATGCTGATCACCGACGAGTTCAAGGACCCTGACGGCTTCTGGTACGGCCACAACGCCACCATCATGGCGATGGCCGTGAACTCGAAGATCCTCGCTGAGAAGAAGCTGCCGATGCCGACCGACTGGGTCGACCTGATCAAGCCGGTCTATCGCGGTCAGGTCACCGTCGCGGCACCGACCAAGTCCGGCACCGGCTTCACCATCTTCACCGCCATGAACGACATGTTCGGCGAGAGCTTCATCGAGAACCTTCACGAGAACATCTTCCAGTACAACTCGAGCGGCAGCGCCGCCGCGCGGCAGGTGGCCGCCGGCGAGAACGCGATCGGGCTCAGCTACGACACCGCGATCCTGCAGCAGGTCTCGGCCAGCCCGGACGTGAAGCTGGTGACCGGTCGCATGTCGCCGAACATCATCGAGGGCGCGGGCCTGATCTCCGGCGCTCCCAACACCGCCGAAGGCAAGGTCTTCATGGACTGGCTGTTCGGCGAGGGCGGCATGAAGGCGCTTGCGCCGCACGTCGGCATCGGCGCGGCCCCGGGCTACGGCAACGTGCCGCTCGACCAGATCTATCTCTGGAAGCTGCGGCGTCCGGTCGACGAGGACGGCTTCAAGCAGGCCTGGGCCAAGAAGTACGAGAAGTAGGCCGCGGCCCGGATCCAGGACCGCCGATGACCACCCTCGCCTTCGAGGCTGTGGGCAAGCGCTTCGGCGGCACCGTGGCGGTCGACACCGTCGACCTCTCGGTGCCGTCGGGCAGCTTCTTCACCCTGCTCGGGCCCAGCGGCTGCGGCAAGACCACCCTGCTGCGGATGGCCGCCGGCTTCGTGCTGCCCGATGCCGGACGCGTGCGCGTCGGCGGCATCGACATCACCCGAGTGCCGCCGCACCGCCGCGGCCTCGGTTTCGTGTTCCAGAGCTACGCCCTGTTCCCGACCAAGACCGTCTACGAGAACATCGGCTTCGCGCTGGCGTTGCGCGGCGACGCCCGCGCCCGAATCGCCTCTCGCGTAACGGCGCTCTGCCGGCTGGTCGGGCTGCACGGGCTGGAGGATCGCTACCCCCACGAGCTGTCCGGCGGCCAGCAGCAGCGCGTGGCGCTGGCGCGGGCGCTGGCCCCTGAACCGCCGGTGCTGCTGCTCGACGAGCCGCTGTCGGCGCTCGACGCCGAGATCCGCGCGCGGTTGCGCGAGGAGATTCGGCGCATCGTCGAGGAACTCGGCATCACCGCCCTCTACGTGACCCACGACCAGGAGGAGGCGCTCTCGATCTCCGACAGCATCGCGGTCATGCGCGACGGTCGTGTCCTGCAGGCGGGATCGCCGAGCGAGATCTATCTGCATCCACGCCATGCCTTTGTCGCCAGGTTCGTCGGCACCGCCAACACCATCGACTGTCACATCCTCGGCGCAGACCGCGTGCAGTGCGGCGACCGGCGTCTGCCAGTGCGACCGAACGGCCACGCCGGCCTCGCCGGGCCGACCATCCTGACCTGGCGGCCCGAGCACGGCAGCCTCCGCCCGGGATCCGTCGATCCGGCCGCGCTGCCAGGCCGGTTGGTCGGGGCGAGCTTCCTCGGGCCGGTGGTGCGGCTGCGGCTCGCCCTGGCGTCGGGCGAGACGGTTCTGGCCGAGCGGACGGCCCGCGACTGGTTTGCCGCGCCGCTCGAGCCGGGGGCGGAGTTGTCGCTGGCGATCGATCCGGACTTCGCGACCGTTCTGCCCGCGGACGAGCAGAGCCGGACCGAGCGATGCCTAGACTTCCCGCCGCCTGGCCGGCGATCCTCGGGCTCGGCGCCCTGATCGTCGCCTTCATCGGCGTGCCGCTCGGCGCCATGCTGCTGCGCAGTGCCGTGGTGTCCGCGCCACTGTCGGCGGTCGAGTTGATCGACGTCACCGCCGAGGCACTGGACCTGCTGCCGGCTCCGGAGCGGGAGGCCCTGCTCGCGCAATGGAGCGCGCGCGCCAACGCCCGACAACGCATGGAGGCGGTGGCCGCCGCGCTGGAGGCGAGCGGCCTGCCGGTTCCCTGGGACCGCACCGCCGCCTACGACCATCAGGTCGCGGCGGCGGCTCAGACGCTCGAAGCCTTGCCGGCGGCTCAACGCGCCGAGGTGGAGGCGCTGCTGCCGTTGGCCGTCGCCGCCCTGCATCGGCGGGTGCCCCTGGCGTTCAGGCTGCGCGACCGACTGTCCGAGGACGAGTTCGACCGGCTGCGCGGCGGCGTCTCGGAGCGTCTCGGCCTCGACCACTACCTGCGGGTCGTCACGGAGGAGCGGTTCCGGCGCGCCGCGGCGAACTCGTTGCTGCTGGCCGGCGTCACCACGATCCTGACCACCGGCCTCGCCCTGCTCGCCGCCCACGGCGTCAACCGCCGGATCGTCGTCGCTGCGGGCGCGGCCCGCTTCGGCCTGCTGGTCCCGCTGGTCTCGCCGCCGGTGGTGGTGGCGACCGCGGCCGTCATGCTGTTCGGCCGCAACGGGCTGGTGACCTACGGCCTGCTCGACCGCTCGCTCGGCTGGATCGACGCCTCGGTCGGCAACCTCTATGGCCTGTCCGGCGTGGTGATCGCCCAGGTGCTGAGCTTCCTGCCGCCGGCCTTCATCATCTTCGACAACCTGATGGCGCGGCAGGACGGGCGTCTCGACGAAGCCGCCGCCAGCCTCGGTGCCGGCCCGTGGCGCGGCCTGCTTCACGTTTCGCTGCCGATGGCGCAACCCGGCATCATCCGGGCCGCCACACTCGTGTTCATCCTGGCGATGACCGATTTCGGCAACCCTATGGTGATCGGCAAGGACCTGCCGGTGCTGGCCGGGGTTCTCTACGACGAGATGATCGGTTTCCAGAACACCCCGCTCGCCTCGGCGATCGCGCTGTGGCTGATCGTCCCGGCGCTGTCGGTCTACCTGCTGCTGGACCGGATCGGCCGGCGCAAGCGGTTCGAGACCGTCGGCGCCTCGGCCGCGTCGACAATCCCGTCGCCGGCCGCCGCGCGGATCGGCCTCAGCCTGCTGGTCTGGTCGATCGTCGGCTTCACCGCGGTGATCTACGCGACCATCGCGGCCGGCGCCTTCGTGTCGGTGTGGGGCCGCGACTGGAGCTTCACCACGGCGCATTTCACCTCCGCGGAGGCGGTTCCGGGCTTCGTGTCCAGCCATGCCGGCATCGCACCGGTGTGGACCAGCCTGGCGGTCGCCAGCGTGGCGGCACCGCTTGGCGGCCTGATGGCCATCGCCGTCGCCTGGCTTGCCGAGCGGTTCCGCTCCACCGCGACCGAGGCGCTGTCATTCCTGGTCATGCTCCCGGCGATCCTGCCGGGCGTGGTGTTCGGCATCGGCTACCTTGTCGCCTTCAACGCGCCGCTCGGGATGGCCGCCCTGTCGCTCAACGGCACCCACGCGATCCTGGTGCTCAACATCCTGTTCGGAAACATGTTCGTCGGCGTGCTGGCCGGTCGCGCCATGCTGCGCCGTCTCGACCGCTCGCTCGAGGAGGCGGCGGCCTCGCTCGGCGCCACCCTCTGGCAGCGCTTTCGCCTGGTCGTCCTGCCGGTGGTGCGCCGGGCGATCCTGCTCGGGACGCTCTACGTGTTCGTGGACGGGCTCTCGACCTTCTCGGCCGTGGTGTTCCTGCAAGGCCCGGACATCGACCTCGCCGCGGTCGCGATCTTCGAGAGCGCCGAGAGCACCTACTACGGCAAGGCCTGCGCGATGAGCGTCACGATCCTGCTGATCGTGTTCGCGGTCATGGCCGGCCTGCGCCTGATCGAGCGATGGAGCGGAGAAGCACGCCGTGCAGAATGACGACACCTTCCGCGCGACCCTGGTTGAGCGCGACGCCGCCGTCTTCCTCAGCCAGCGCGGATCGAGCCCGGTAGTCCGGGCGGCGGTCGGCTGCGACGGACCGTACCTGATCGACGCGGACGGCCGACGCATCCTGGACTTCCACGGCAACGGCGCGCATCACCTCGGCTACCGGCACCCCGTCGTGCTCGACGCCGTGCGCCGGCAGATCGACACCCTGCCGTTCGCGCCGCGCCGCTTCACCAATCCCGCCGCGGTCGCGTTGGCCGAGCGGCTGGCCGGGCTCTGGCCCTATGGTCCGGCGCGCGTCCTGCTGGCCCCGACCGGCACCGACGCCATCGAGATCGCGCTGAAGCTCGCCTACGTGGCGACCGGCCGCCGCGGCACCCTCGCCTTCGACGGCGCCTGGCACGGGGCCGGGCTGGGCGCGCTGTCGGTCGGCGGGCGCGCCCGCGAGCGCGTCGCGATGCCGCGGCTGGAAGGCTGCCGCCACCTGCCGGCGTTCTGGCCCGACCCGGCGGCCGGCCGGCCCGACCGGGAGATGGCGGCCCGCCAGGCCCTCGAGGCACTGGAGCGCGCGCTTGAGGAGGATCCGCCGGCGGCCCTCGTGGGTGAGCCGGTGCACTCGACGCCCGGTGTGCCGCCCGACTGGTTCTGGCCGGCCGCCGGGGAACTTTGCCGCCGGCACGGCACGCTGCTGATACTCGACGAGATCCCGACCGGCCTCGGCAAGACCGGCCGGCTTTTCGCGTCCGAAGGCGTCGGGGCAATTCCCGACATCACCGTGTTCGGCAAGGCGCTCGGCGGCGCGGTGGTGCCACTCGCCGCGGTGATCGCCCGCGCCGGGCTCGATCGGGCCGCCGACATCGCAATTGGCCACATCACCCACGAGAAGAACCCGGTGCTGTCGGCGGTCGGCCTTGCCGTGCTCGACGTCATCGAGGCCGAGGGCCTGGTTGCCCGGTCGCGGGCGAACGGCGCGCGGCTGGCGCGCGGTCTCGCCACCCTCGGCGATGCCGACGGCGTGGCCAGGTTCGAGGTGGCAGGCTCGCTCGCGGTCGTCCAGGTCTGCCGCGGCGTGGACGCGCTGGCGGTCGAGGCCGAGGCGTACCGCCGTGGCTTGAACCTGACCGCCGACCGCAGCGGCCGGCTATCGCTGTCGATGCCGCTGATTCTGGACGCGGAGACCGTCGATCGGGCCGTGGCGATCCTGGGCGAGGCCGTGCGGTCGGTGGCGCGGCGGTAGTCGCGCGGTCGGATTGGTCGGTCGAGCGGGGTTTCGGCGACGAGGCGCTTGCATGCCCGCCGTCGAGATTGTCACTCTTCAAGCTCCCGCCCGACGATCCCGCGCGACCGCTCGAAGGTACACTCATGGCCCGCCCCGTGATCGGAATCCTCTGCAACCGGTTCCTGGCGGAGAACAGCCGTGAGACCCAGATGACCGGCAGGCGGAACATCGACGCCGTTGCCGCGGTGGCGGGCTGCACGCCGCTGATGATCCCAGGCCTGCCAGACGCGGTGCCGGTCGCCGACCTGCTTGACGCGGTGGACGGGATCGTTCTGACCGGCGGCCGGGCCAATGTGCATCCGCGCCACTACGAAGAGGAGTTGACCGACCGGCACGGCGAGATGGACGAGGGACGCGACGGGGTCGCCCTGCCGCTGGTGCGCGCCTGCGTCGAGGCCGGGGTCCCGATCCTCGGCATCTGCCGTGGCATCCAGGAGATGAACGTGGCTCTCGGCGGCACCCTGCACCCGGAGGTCGCGGAGATCCCGGGTCGCCACCGGCACCGGATGCCGAAGGGCTGCCAGGATCCGGCGATCATCTTCGAACTGCGCGAGCGCGTTCGGCTGCGCCCGGGCGGCGTGCTGGCCTCGATGCTGGGAACCGAGACCATCAGCACGAACTCCCTTCACGGCCAGGCCATCCTGGAGCCCGGCGAGCGGGTGGTGGTCGAGGGCTGGGCCGCCGACGAGACCATCGAGGCGATCACGATCGCCGGCGCCAGGTCCTTCGCGGTCGGGGTGCAATGGCATGCCGAGTACGACGCCGCGTCGGACCCGGTCAACCGCGTGCTGTTTTCCCGCCTCGGGGATGCCGCGCGGGCCCGCCGCAGGGACCGGCGACCGGCAGCATCGTGACCAGCGGATAGCCCGTCGTCCCCCGGCCGCCTGTCCAACCCCGTGACGTCGGGCCCGGTCGCTCCGTCGCGCGACTTGCGCCGATCGTCGCTCGCGCCTTCAATTCCCGCGCGCGCCTCGGGCGCGCCGAGATCGAGGGAGGACGGCCCGTGCTGCAGAACGACAATTGGGGCTGGCAGGCCCGTATCGGCATGTTCATCGTCGGCAGCGAAGCGGTGCCGGAGGCCGAGTGGTGGGCAATGCTGCCGCCGAACGTCACGGTGCACGCCGCGCGCGTCACCGCGCGCGCGCCCTGGGCGCGCTGGCGCCAGGACCGGTCCGGCGTCGACCTCGAGGACGATCTGGCTCGGGGGGCCCGGCAGTTCGCCGGAATGCGCCTGTCGGCGGTGGTGCTCGGCCACAGCTCCAGCAGCATCGTCGGTGGCAAGGGCTGGGACGAGGCGGTCGTGCGGGAACTCTCCGCGTTGCTGCGCCCGGACGTGGCGGTCACGACGAACTGCCTCGACAGCTTCGCGGCACTACGGGCGTCGGGGGTCCAGCACCCGTTCCTGGTCGTGCCGCCCTGGTTCGACGACGCGACGGTGGCGGCGGCGCTTCGCTACTACGCCGACCATGGGTTCGAAACGGCGGGGCATCTGCGCTACGACCCCGGCCGGAAGTGGCGCGACGTGCCGCCCGCCGACCTGTACCCGCAGGGCATGGGCTTCGAGCAGGAGGTTGAACCGCTGTACGCCCAGATACGCGCGTCCTGTTCCGCCACCGCGGACGGCGTCCTGATCGCCGGCACCGGGTTCCGCTGCGTGGCCATCCTCGATGCCCTGGAGCGGGATCTGAAGCGCCCGGTGCTCTCGGCGAACCAGGTGAGCCTGTGGCACTGCCTGCGCCTCGCCGGCGTCCACGCCGAGGTCACGGGATACGGAAACCTGTTCCGTCTCTGAGCGGACTGGGGTTGGACCGGGGGAACCTGACGGCGCCTGGAGCGGCGTCCGGCGCTCCGTCTCGTTCATTCTGGCTCACAAGCCGGTGACACGGCGCCTCCCGCGCCAGCCCCGCTGCTAGAGGAGCGGTGGGCGCGCCACCAGGGGCCGCGTCGCCATCATGGAGGCACTCGCATGAAATCCAGTCGCCGCGCCTTCCTCGCCTTCGCCACCGTCGCCGCCGTCGGCGGGGCAGTCTGGTCGGCGCATACCGTGTCCGCGGTCGCCGCAGCCGTGCGGTTCGACAGGGACGAGTTCGACGCCGCCCTCGCCGCCGGGAAGCCGATCCTGGTCGAGATCTCGGCCCCCTGGTGCTCGGTGTGCCGGGCGCAGAAGGCGATCCTGGCCGACCTGTTCGCCGAACCGCGTTACGCCGACATCGTGGCACTCGACATCGACTTCGACAGTCAGAAGGAGGCGGTCCGTGCGTTCGGAGCGCAACGGCAGAGCACCTTGATCGTGTTCGCGGGCGGCAAGGAAGTCGCCCGAAGCGTCGGCGACGCCAGCCGGGCAGGCATAGCGGCGATGCTCGAGGCGGCACTCTGAGGATCGGCGATGTTCGCGACGCTGACCTTTGCCGGGATCGCCGGGGTGCTCTCGATCCTGTCGCCCTGCGTTCTTCCGCTGGTCCCGATCGTCCTGGGGGCGGCCGCCGGAGAGCACCCGCGAGGGCCCCTGGCGCTCGCCGGCGGCCTCGCGCTGTCGTTCACCGCCATCGGTATCTTCGTCGCCACCATCGGCTTCGCGATCGGGCTCGACGCGGACCTGTTCCGGATGATCGGCGGCGCGATTCTGCTGATGCTCGGGGCGGTCCTGCTGCTGCCGCGGCTGCAGACCCAGGTCGCGCTCGCCGCCGGTCCCCTCGGCAACTGGAGCGAGCAGAGGCTCGGCGGGTTCTCGCCGGGTGGCCTGAAGGGTCAGTTCGGCGTGGGGATCCTGCTCGGCTTCGTCTGGGCCCCGTGCGTCGGTCCGACGCTCGGGGCCGCCTCGATGATGGCCGCCCGCGGCGAGAATCTCGGACAGGTCGCGCTGACGATGCTGGTCTTCGGCGCCGCCGCCGCGGTACCGCTGCTCCTGCTCGGCCTGCTGTCGCGCGAGGCCTTCGTGCGATGGCGGGGGCGGATGCTCGCCTCCGGCGCCGGCGCCAAGCAACTGATGGGCGGGGCCCTGTTGGTGATGGGACTGCTGATCCTCACCGGCGCGGACAAACTGGTGGAAGCCCGGTTGGTGGAACTTTCGCCGATCTGGCTGACCGAGTTGACGACGCGCTTCTAGAACGAACGCCTGGGGCAGATTTCCGGTCGGAGACACGCCATGTCGCGCACCAAGCCGCGGGTCCAGCTGGATGATCCTGGCCCCGGATCCCGATGGGATGTCAGACGGCCGGCAACCGGTTTGGTCGCCCGGGCGCTGGTCGCGGTCGCGCTCCTCGTCGGAACGACCGGCTCCCTGGCGGCCGCCGACCCGCCGCGAGCCTGGGTGGAGGAGTGGCCCCGGACCGATTTCGGCCGATCGTCGGTCGACCTTGCGGAGATCCACAGCGGCGGCCCACCCAGGGACGGGATTCCACCGATCGACGATCCGGTGTTCGCGGATGTCGGCGACGCCACCGAGCTGCCACTCGATGAACCTGTGATCGGCCTGTCGGTCGACGGCGATGCCAGGGCCTACCCCCTGCGGATCCTGATCTGGCACGAAATCACCAACGACGTGGTCGGCGGCATTCCCGTCGCCGTCACCTACTGCCCGCTCTGCAACGCGGCGATCGTTTTCGACCGCCGGATGGACGGACACACCCTGTCCTTCGGCACCACCGGCAAGCTCAGGCACTCCGACCTGGTCATGTACGACCGTGAGACGGAAAGCTGGTGGCAACAGTTCCTCGGCGAAGCCATCGTCGGCGAGATGACCGGCAAAGCGCTGCGGGTGCTTCCGTCGCGGCTGGAGTCATTCGGGCGGTTTCGCGAGCGTCACCCGCAGGGCAAGGTGCAGGTGCCCGGCGACCCGGAACTGCGCCCGTACGGCAGGAACCCCTACACCGGCTACGACAGCGCCGTCCGGCCGTTCCTGTACGCCGGCCACCTGCCGCCCGACATCCCCGCCATGGCCTACGTGGTCGCGGTGGAGGGCGAGGCCTGGACGCTCGACCTTGTGCGCCAACAGAGACGCATCCAAAGCGGCGACACGGTGATTACCTGGGAGCCCGGGAAACGGTCGGCCCTCGATACCGCGGCGATCGCCCGGGGGCGCGACCTCGGCAACGTGGTCGTTCAACGGCAAACGGCAGCCGGGTCGGTCGACCTTCCCTACGACCTGACCTTCGCGTTCGTGTTCCACGCCTTCCGGCCGGGCGCGCCGATCCATCGCTAGCCGGCGGAGCCGCCCCGAAGCCCGAGGCCGGCAGCCATCACGCGCTGCTACCCGACCGCTCTCGCGTTCCTGAACGACGGTCAGCGGGATGTGACCGATCGAACGGGCCAGCAGGACTAGTCTGCACCGAGAGGCGACCACCGAGGATGACATGAGCGGGACACATCATATCCTGCTGGTTG
>JAGYJX010000035.1 GCA_018401495.1 Rhodospirillaceae bacterium | reverse complement strand
GGCCGCGAGGCCGCTTAGGCCCCGGCGCCGCCTCGCCGCGGGCGGTCGCCTCCTTGAAGCGGGCGATGAAGGCCTCGCGCTCGGCCGGGTCGAAGATGCCGCTCGGGTTGCGGCGGGTCGGGAGCGTGGCGTAGTACGGCCGGCGCTCCACCCAGAACAGGTCGAACACCCGGCGCAACTCGGCGATCGGCGCGGCGTGCTCGTCGACCCGGAGGTCGACCTCGGCGTGGGCCTCGGCGCCGGCCACGAATCAGGGCGGCCGACTGCTGGCCGCGCTTGTCGCCGCCGAAGCGCTGGCCGGCCTCCAGCGCCGACAGCAGCCGGTCGGGAAACGCCCGCCCGGAGCCGGCCATCCAGGCGGCGGCGGTGGCCTCGACCACGGCCGGCCCGGCCAGCATGTTGCCGGCGACCGACACCGCCTCGCCGGTCCATTGGCCGCACCACTCGATGCAGCAGGCGCCGGTGTGGGCGTAGGCGCGGCCCTCGGCGTCGACCCCGTGGATCTGCCGCCAGCCGCGGCCCTGGTCGTCGGCGAGCGCCCGCGCGACCGCCGCCTCGAGATCAAGTCCCTCGGCGAGCCCGGCCAGTGTCCGCTCGGCGGCGACCGGCGAGGTGTAGGACTGGGTCGACAGCGCCGCCACGCCGGCGCGCACCCACGGGCACAACGCGCCGACCGCGATCACCCGGGAGGCGATGGCGATCCCGAGCGCGCCGCTGTCGGAATCGCGGGCGACGATCGACCAGGTCACTTCGCCGCTCCGCCGCTATTCCGCGGCCGCCGAGGCTTGTCCCTGGACGGTGAAGAACGACGCCGATTTCGGCTGCTTCGGCAGTTCGACCTCGAGCGGGATCATGCGCGCGACCGGGCTCTCGACGCCGCGCACGATGCGGCCCTCGTTCGGGTTCGGCATCGGGTTGCGGGCGATCGGCACGGCGTCGGCGGCGCTGTACACGCAGATGTACAGGCCGCGCGGCCGGGTCGAGGAGTTGGCGGCCGAGCCGTGGGCGAGGCGGGTGTGCATCAGGCACACCGACCCGGCCTTGCCGGTGACCGGGATCTGCCGGGCCAGCATGTCCGACTCGACGTCGTCGGCCATGCGTCCGACGAACACGCCGTCGCGGAACAGCGAGTGGATCGGGCCCTTGTGGGTGCCCGGCACCACCATCAGGCAGCCGTTCTCCTCGGTGACGTCGTCCAGCATCAGCAGGGCGGTGATCAGGTCGTCGTTGGTGTGCGGCGTGTAGGCGAAGTCCTGGTGGTAGGCGACCTCGGTGCGCGCGCCCGGCAGCTTCACGTTGATCTTGCAGTGGTGGAACTTGACGTTGGCGCCGATCAACTCGGCGATCATGTCGACGGTGCGGGCGTCGGTCATAACGTCGAGATAGGCGTCGGAAATGTCGGAGGGGTTGTTGACCCGGCGCAGGGCCGGCCGCTCGGCGCTGTGCTCGGCCCCCATGTCGAAGCGCGGCCGTCCGTCCAGCGTCTCCGGTCCGAACGGGGCGGTGTGCGCCCGGCTGTCGTCCACCCAGCCGCGGAGGTCGGCGTTCAGCCGGGCGAGCTGTTCCGCCGTCACCGCGTTCTCGACCGTCAGGACCCCGTCGCGCCAGAACGCATCGACCTGGGCCTTGGAGAGCACCTTCGGCATCGTCGCCTCCTCGCGGGATCGTCTGCGCCCGCATTACGCCAGACAGCGGCGCCGGAGGGAAGAGTGTCCTCCCGTCCGGGCCGTTCGCCGCTTTGCCGGCGCGCGAACCCGCCCCATATACGCTGCATGGACGATCGAAAACCAAAGCGGATGGGTCCGCTCCTGCTTCTCCTCGGCTCGCTCGGCACGATTCTCGCCGTGGCGGTGGCGATGGCGGTCGGCGCGATGAGCGGGACCGGTCGACGCTGGCATGTCCGGCCATGGCTGGGCGGCGATGGCGCTCGGCATCGTGTTCAGCCTGGCGCTGGGTGGCGGCTTGATGGCGCTGGTCTTCTTCAGCGCCCGGCGCGGCTACGACGACGCCGCCGCCTCCGGAGAGCGCGGTGACGAGGGTCGCTGAGGGCCTTCCGGCTTACGCCTCGGCCTTGGGCGGCTCGCCGTAGGGATCCGATTTGCGGTAGCGGAACGAACCCTCGCCCATGGCCAGCAGGTTGCCGGCCGCGTCGCGGACTTCGCACGAGGCGAAGAAGATGTTCCGCCCGCCGCCCTTCTTGACGGCCGTCGCCCGCACGGTGCCCTCGCGGGCCTGGCCGATGAAATTGGTGCTGAGCGACAGGGTGAGGGCCTTGCGCCGGGGTTCGCCGGGCGGCACCCAGACCCCGGCATAGCCGCACACCGCGTCGATCAGGGTCGCCAGCACGCCGCCGTGCAGGGCGTTGGAGCGGTTCAGGTGCATGTCGCGGATCGGCAGTTCCATGACCGCGTGCTCGGCGCTCCACTCGACAAGCTTCATGCCCAGGACGGCGTTGAAGCCGACCGTGTCCTCGAGGGCCTGCCCGTCGGGGGCGTCGGCGGCGGTGGCGGGCGAGGGGCTGTCGGTCATCGGTCCGTTCGGTGTCGGTCGCGGGAGAACTGGCCGGACGCCCGGCGCGGCGGGCGCGATCCTATCGGCGGGCGGGTGGCGGCGCCACCCTTGCCGCTAGAACGTCGCCCAGTCCGGCCGGCTGGCGACCACCGTGGCCTCGCCGGCCATCAGCGGCAGTCCGGCCTTGAAGGCCTGGTCGAGCCGGTTCAGGCGGATCATCGCCAGTCCGGTGGCGTGGTCGTCGCCGTCCGGCACCACCGATCGGATCTCACCCGCCTCCTGGCCGTCGAGCGTGATCTCGGTGCCCGGCTCCGGCAGCGGGCCGCTGATCGCGATCGGCAGGAGCCGACGCTTCACCAGGCCACGGTACTTGGTGCGGGCGGTCAGTTCCTGCCCCATGTAGCAGCCCTTGTCGAAGTCGACGCCGCCGAGTTCCTCGAATCCGGCCTCCAGCAGCACGGTCTTGTCGACCACCAGGTCGCGCGACCCGTCCGGCAGGCCGAGCGCCACCCGGCGGCGCTCGTAGGACTCCAGCCCGGTGAGCAACAGCCCGGCGGACGCGAGCATTCCGTCGTCGGCCGACGCCGGCAGCAGGACCCGGGCGCCGATCCCGGCGTGGCGGGGATCGACGTAGGCGACGCCGCCGCCCCACGCCCGGGCCGCGCCGCGTTCGGCCGGCAGGCCGAGGGCGGAGAGCGCGGCGTCGCCGACCGCCACGGCGGCGCGGTACCCGCCGAGGCTGAGCTCGATCTTCGAGCGCAGCCGGTACATCCGAAGGCGGCGACAGAAGTCCTCGGCCCGCGCGCCCTCGGTGTCGAGCACGAGGGCGCCGCCGTCGGCGACCGCGAAGAAGTCGAACAGGAATTTGCCCTGGGCGGTCAGAAAGGCGCCGTAGCCGGCCCGGTCCGCCGAGACCCGCGCAACGTCGTTCGACACCAGTCCCTGCAGAAACGCCACGCGATCCGGACCGTCGATCCGGATGAAGCCACGCGAATCGAGAACGTGATACCAGCCCTTGTCCATCCCAGCTCCCCATCACGACCCCGTTCAGGTATGTCGCGTCGGCCGGGGCCGCAAGGGCGATGTCCGGACCCGGGGCGCGCGGCGCTCGCCTGGACGCCGGGTTCGACCTATAAGGCCGCGCATGCAGGCGCTGTTCATTTCCTCGACACGGCTGGGCGACGCGATCCTGTCGTCCGGCGCGCTCGCCTGGGCGCTCCGCCGGGCGCCGGACGCCCGGCTGACGGTGGCGTGCGGCCCGGT
This sequence comes from Rhodospirillaceae bacterium, assembly GCA_018401495.1. GTDB lineage: Bacteria > Pseudomonadota > Alphaproteobacteria > Thalassobaculales > Thalassobaculaceae > Thalassobaculum_A. The sequence continues at coordinate 324,400 of JAGYJX010000035.1, read as the reverse complement.
GGCGTCGGAGCTTGTTCCAGGCGGTGCCGGGTGTCGAGCGGGTGATCGCCATGCGCAAGGGGCCTTGGCAGGCGCAGTGGCGCCATCTCTGGCGCGAGACCGTCGGCACGCGGTGGGACCTGGTGGTCGACCTGCGCGGCTCGGCCTTCGCGTGGACGGTCCGCGCCCGGGAGCGACGGGTGTTCCGCACCCCCTGGGGCGGCGGGCACCGGGTCGACCAGATCCGCGACGGCCTGCGGCTCGACGGCGATGTGGAACCGCGCCTGTGGATCGCCGACGGCGACCGCCGTCGGGCGGCGGCGATCCTGGGGGCGCCGGAAATCCGATCCTGGCGGTGGCGCCGACCGCCAACTGGCCGCCGAAGGCGTGGCCGGGCGAGCGGTTTGTCGCGGCGATCGCGGCGTTGACCGCGCCCGACGGCGCGCTGCCGGGAGCGCGGGTGCTGGTCGCCGGCGGGCCCGGCGAGCGGGAGCTGGCCCGGCCGCTGCTGGACTCCGGTTCCCGCGGACCGCCTGATCGACCTGGTCGGCACGGCTCCGCTGATGACGCTCGCCGCCTGCCTCGCCGGGTGCCGGCTGGTGATCGCGAACGACAGCGGGCTGATGCATTTGGCGGCCGCCGCCGGCGCGCCGACGCTCGGGCTGTTCGGCCCCAGCCGCGAACGCCATTACGCGCCCCGGGGACTGACCGCGGCGTGGGTGCGTACCGACCAGACGGCGGAGGCGTTGCTGGCGCGGTCCGGGCTGGTGGACGACGCCCCCGGGGCGCTGATGTCCGGACTGCCGGTGACGCGGGTGGTCGACGCCGCGGAAACCCTGCTGGCCCGCACCGAATGACGTCGCTACCGGCCCGCTGAGGGGCGGAGGCGCTGTTCGGCCGCCGCCATCACCGTCGTCGACGCCGATTGCCGCCATGCGGTCGACGCGATACGTGGCGCCGCCGGCGGCTCCAGCGCGGTCAGGCAGGGGTACTGGGTCAGTGGCGGCGAGCCGCCGAACAGGCCGATCGAGGGGACCCCGGTCGCCGCCGCCAGGTTCAGCAGGCCGGTGTCGTTGCCGATCACCAGGTCGCAGGACCGCGCGAGCGCCGCGGCCTGGCCGAGCGGCAGGCCGAGCACCGGGACCGCCACGCCGGCCGCGCAGACCGTGTCGATCGCCTCGCGCTCCGAGGGGCCGCCGATCGCGAACACCGTGCCGCCGGTCGCCGCCGCCAGCCGCTCGGCGAGGTCGGCGAACCGCTCGGCGCGCCATTGCTTGAACGGCTCGCTGGCGCCGACGCCGAGACCGATCCACGGGCGCGGCCGCCAGCCGTGCCGGGCGGCGATCCGCTCGAGGGCATCCGCGGCTGGAACGAAGCGGGGTGTCGGCTCCGCCTCGATCCCGTGAAGCGCCAGCAGCCGCGTCGCCTTCTCGACCGTCGGTCGGCGGCGATCCGAGGCGGCGAGGGTGCGGCGGTCGCTGAGGAACAGGCGTTGGCGGCCGGTGCCGTAGCCGATGCGCGTCGGGATCCCGGCAAGCCGCGCGGCGAGCGCGTAGCGGGGCGAGTCGTGCAGCACCCAGACGGCCGAGAACCCGTGCTCGCGCAGGTCGGCCGCGAGCCGCCAGGCGCCGAGCGGGCCGTCGTGGCGGCCGGCGGCATCGCCGGTCTGCGCCCGCTCCAGCCACAGCACCCGCGAGACCGTCGCCGATCCCGCGAAGAGCTCGTCGGCACGCGACCGCCGCTTGGTCAGCACGGTCACCCGTCCATCCGGACACGTCCGGGCGATCGCGTCGAGATGCGGCAGATGCCACACCATGTCGCCGATGCCGGGAAGGGGTTGGATGACGAGCGTGCCGGCCACCCGGGCTCTCCGTGGCTTGAAGCGGCCCCCTCCCTACACCACAATCCGGCCCCCGTCATGGTTCGGCCCGGGAGACCCCACGGTGAGCGACGCCCGCTTCCGCCTGTACATGGCGCTCAGCCTGGACGGCATGATCGCCGACGCCGACGGCGGCGTGGACTGGCTCAACCGCTGGGACGATGTGGATTTCGGCACCAAGCGGTTCACCGCCGAGATCGACACCCTGATCATGGGGCGGACCACCTACGATCAGGTGCGGGGCTTCGGCGCCTGGCCCTACGCCGGCAAGCGGGTCGCGGTCCTCACCTCGCGGCCGCTCGGGCCGGCCCCGAAGGGGGTGGAGGGCACCTCCGATCTCCCCGGGCTGGTCGCGGAACTGCGCGAGGACGGCGCGCGGGTGTGGATCGTCGGCGGCGCGGCGACCGCCGCCGCGTGCATCGCCGTCGGCGCGGTCGACACGGTCGAACTGTTCCTCATGCCGGTGCTGCTCGGCCAGGGGTGCCGCTGTTTGCCGAGGACGGCCCGGAGGTGCCCCTGGCGCTGCGTGAGACCCGGGCGTGGCCGAACGGGGTGGTCGGGCTGACTTACGACGTGGCGTAGGCGACGCGGGCGACCCGGCTCAGCGGCGTGGCGGGCGATCGTGCGGTCTTGCGGCCACGCGCGGCGGGAGTAGGCTTGGCGAAAACGCGAACCCGGAGGAAGCCATGGAAGCCGCCGTCGCCACAGGGTCGTCCCGCGCCGCCAGACCCTTCGATGTGATCCCGTTGCACCCGGCGCTCGGCGCCGAGATCGTGGGGATCACGTTGGAGCAGGCGGTGGGGGAGGCGATGTTCGCGCTCGTCCACGAGGTCTTCCTCGAGCACAAGCTGATCCTGTTCCGGGACGTCGACCTGCCGCCGGCGACCCAGGTGGCGTTCGCGCGCCGTTTCGGCGAGGTCCAGGTCCACGTGATGAACCAGTATCACGGCTACGCCGACCACCCGGAGATCTACCTCCTCACCAACCTCGACGCCGACGGCAACCCGAACGGCCGGCACCCCGACAAGGGGACCATGTACTGGCACACCGACGGGTCCTGGCGGCCGACCACCGGGCACGCCACCATGATGTACTCGGAGATCGTGCCGACCGAGGGCGGCGAGACCCACTTCGCCGACATGCACGGCGCCTACGAGGCGCTGAGCCCGGAGTGGAAGCGGCGGCTGGAGGGCATGCGCGCCTTCCACAACCTGGATTTCTCCCGCACCCGTCGGCACGGCCACGAGCCGATGACCGAGAAGCAGAAGGCCGAGGTGCCGCCGGTCGCCCACCCGATCGTGCGCACCCACCCCGAGACCGGCCGCAAGGTGCTGTTCCTGGGCGACCACGCCGAGTGGATCGAGGGCATGGAGTACGAGGCCGGCCGGGCGCTGATCGAGGAGATCAACGCCATGGCCACTCCGGACCACCTCGTGTACCGCCACAGCTGGTCGCCGCGCGAGTGCATGGTGTGGGACAACCGCAGCCTGCTGCACCGCGCCACCGGCTACGATCCGGCCACCGAGCGCCGCGTGATGCGGCGCTGCACCGTGCTCGGCGACCGGCCCTACTGAGCGGTCAGCCGCGCGGCCTCTCGATCTTCGGAAGGAACGCCGTCAGCAGCCCGATCAGGGGCAGGAACGCGCAGACCCGGTAGACCGCCTCCAGGCTGGTCATGTCGGCGAGCTGCCCGAGGGCGGCGGCGCCGAGACCGCCGAGGCCGAACGAGAAGCCGAAGAACAGGCCGGCCACCATGCCGACCTTTCCGGGCATCAGGTCCTGGGCGTAGACCAGGATCGCCGAGAACGCGGACGCCATGATCAGCCCGATGACGATCGACAGCGCCAGCGTCCAGTACAGCTCGACATGCGGCAGCGCGATGGTGAAGGGCAGCACGCCCAGGATCGAGAACCACATCACCGGGATGCGCCCGATCCGGTCGCCGATCCAGCCGCCGGCCAGGGTGCCGACCACCAGCGCGCCCAGGAACGCGAACAGCGCGATCTGGGCGGCCTGCACCGACAGGCCGAACTTCCCGATCAGGTAGAAGGTGTAGTACGAGCTCAGGCTGGCGCTGTAGACGTTCTTGGAGAACAGCAGCGCCACCAGGATGGTGATCGCGAACAGCACCCGCCCGCGCGACAGCACGACCGCCTCGCCGCCGGCGGCCCGCGGCTTCGGCTTCGCCAGGTGGCGGTTCCGCCGGTACCAGGTGCCCACGGCGGTCAGCACGATCATCGCCACCAGGGCGGCGGCCGAGAACCACACGATGCTGGACTGGCCGCGCGGCACCACCACGAACGCGGCCAGCAGCGGCCCGACCGCCGAGCCGGTGTTGCCGCCGACCTGGAACAGCGACTGCGCGAAGCCGTGCCGCCCGCCCGACGCCATGCGCGCCACCCGCGACGCTTCGGGGTGGAACACCGACGAGCCGATGCCGATCAGCGCGGCCGCCGCCAGGATCGCCGGATAGCTCGACGCCATCGACATCAGCACCAGCCCGATCAGCGTGAACGCCATGCCGGCGGCCAGCGAGTACGGCATCGGCCGGCGGTCGGTGTACAGGCCAACCAACGGCTGCAGCATCGACGCGGTCACCTGGAAGGCCAGCGTGATCATCCCGATCTGCGCAAAATCCAGGTGGTAGCGGTCCTTGAGGACCGGGTAGATCGCCGGCACCAGCGACTGCATCATGTCGTTGAGCAGATGGCAGAAGCTGAGCGACAGCAGGATCGCGAAGGTGGTGCCCTCGACCGCCGGGCCGCCGGCCAGCGCCGCCCCTGTTCCGGCCGGCTCGGCCGGTACCGTCCTCGCCGCCGCTGGCATCGCGTTGTCGCTCACTGTGCCTCACCCCCGCGACCGCCCGTCGGTCCCGGGAAGTATGACAACCGTGTGACGCCCAACAAGCCGCGCGCGGCGATGGCTGCCATGCGCGGGCGCGCACGGCGCCGGGGCCGTTGCCAGCGCCCTCGAGACCGGTGCACCATCCGGGCGGACGGCGGCGCGCCCGGCGGAGTGGGGAGGACGATGGCACGGCCCGATTTCAGCGGGATCTACCCGATGCTCTATGCCCTGTTCGGGCGCGACGGAGGCCTCGATCGCGGCGCCCACGCGGCCCAGGTCGAGGCGTGCGTGGCCGCCGGCGTGCATGGCCTCGCGGTCGGCGGGCTGGCGAGCGAGTGCAACAAACTGACGGTGGAAGAGCGCCACGCGCTCGCGGACTGGACGCTGGAAGCCGTGGCTGGCCGGCTGCCGGTCAGCGTGACCGTCTCCGACAACACCGTGGCCGGCCAGATCGAGAGCGTCCGGCGGGCCGCCGACGCCGGCGCGGCGTGGGCGGTGCTGCAACCGCCGCCGGTGAAATCGGCGAGCGAGGCGGCCCTGATCGCCTTCTTCGGCGCGGTCGCCGATGCCGCCCCGATCCCGATCGGCATCCAGAACGCGCCCGAATACATCGGCATCGGTCTGTCCAACGCCGGGTTGATCGAGCTCAACCGATGCCACCCGAACGTCACGATCCTGAAGGCCGAAGGGTCGGTGATGGTCGTGGGGCGGCTGGCCGAGGAGGCCGGAGACGCCTTCACGGTGTTCAACGGCCGCAACGGCATCGAGCTTCTCGACAGCCTGCGGGCGGGGTGCGCCGGCCTGATTCCGGGGGTTGAGACCTGCGACCGGCAGAGCCGGATCCTCGACCTGCACCGGGCCGGCGATGCCGCCTCCGCCGACGCCGCCTTCAAGGAGATCCTGCCGCTGCTGCACTTCCTCATGAGCACGATCGACCATCTGCTGTGCTACGGCAAACGCCTGGCGGCCCGACGCATCGGGCTCGGCGCCATCCACGACCGCGGGCCGGCGCAGGCGCCGAATCCGCTCGGCATGCGCGTGCTCGACCACTGGTCGGCCGGGCTGGGGAGATTTCCGACATGACGACCTACGTTCTGGTTCACGGCGCCTGGCACGGCGGCTGGTGTTGGGCGCGCGTCGCCGACCGGCTGCGCGCGGCCGGCCATTCGGTGTTTGCCCCGACGCTGAGCGGGCTCGCCGACCGTTCGCATCTGCTGGCGCCGACCGTCAGCCTGCAGACGCACATCAAGGACGTCGCCAACCTGCTGCACTGGGAGGAGCTCTCGGGCGTGGTCCTGGTCGGCCACTCCTACGGCGGCATGGTGATCACCGGAGCCGCCGACCGGGTCGCCGACCGGGTGCGCGCCCTGGTCTACGTCGACGCCTTCACGCCGGCCCACGGCCAGTCGGCGTTCGACCTGCGCACTCCCGAGGCCAACGCGGCGGTCCGGGAGAGGGCGCGGGCCTACGGCGGCGGGTGGCGGATCCCGCCGACCCCGGCCGAGGCCTTCAAGGTCAATCCGGCCGACCGCGCCTGGGTCGACGCCAAATGCACCGACCTGCCGATCGGCTGCTTCAGCGAGGCGCTGCACATCACCGGCGCCGTCGACCGCATCGCCGAGCGCGTCTACGTGCGGGCCACGGCCTTCGCGAACCCGACGTTCGACAAGGCCTTGGCGGACGCCCGGGAGGATCGCCGGTTCCGATGCCACGAGGTCGAGTGCGGCCACGACGTGATGGTGGACGCGCCGCAGGAACTGACCCGGATCCTGTTGGAAAGCGCCTGATCCGAGGGCCGTCCGGCGCGGCCACCGAGGCCGCCGCCGGGAACCCACCCGCCGCTCCCGCGTTGCTTGAGCGGGGACGGTACGGGAGCGGTCTCGGCCGTCCCGCGTTGATGGCCACCCCGCGGGAGTCGATTCTGGACAGTCAGCAACCCGATCGGGCCGACGCCGAGCCGGCGAGCCTGGAACGGGCGTCGTGGCGCGTCGAGCGCGCCGGTCGAGCCCGGATCCTCTATGACGCTGCGGATTACTTCGGAACGTTGCGCGAGACGCTGAAGCGCGCCCGCAAGCGGATCGTGGTGATCGGATGGGACATCGACAGCCGCACCCCGCTGGCCGCCGACCCGACGGCGCCCGGCGACGACATGCCGCTCGAGTTCGGCGCGTTCCTCTGCGACTTGACCCGCCGCCAGCCCGACATCGACATCCGCCTGCTGCTTTGGGACTACTCGCTGCTGTACGCGTTGGAGCGCGAGCCGCTGCCGCGGCTGCAGTTCGGCTGGACGTCGCCGCCGCAGATCACCCTGTGCATGGACGGAATGCTGCCGGTCGGTGCCTCGCAGCACGAGAAGCTGGTGATCGTGGACGATGCGGTGGCGTTCTGCGGCGGCCTCGACCTGACGATCCGGCGCTGGGACACTCCGCGCCACGATCCCGGCGACGCCCGGCGGATCGATCCGGGCGGCCGGCCCTACCCGCCGTTCCACGACCTCCAGATCATGGTGGACGGCGACGCCGCGCGGGCGCTGGCCGAGGTGGCGCGGGCCCGCTGGGCGGTGGCGACGGGGCATGATCTGGTGCCGATCGCCGTGACCACCGACCCGTGGCCGAGGGGCCTGGAACCACACCTTCGGGAGGTCGACCTGGCGATCGCCCGGACGCGGGCGGCGCACGAGCGGATCGCGGAGGCGCGCGAAGTCGAGGCGACGTACCGCGCCGCGATCGCCGAGGCCGAGCGGTTCATCTACATCGAGAACCAGTACCTGACCGCGGACGCGGTCCGCGACGCGCTGATCGCCCGCATGAGGCAGCGACCCGAGCTCGAAGTCCTGATCGTGGTGCCGGCGGACCACGACGGCTGGCTCGAGAAGGGGGTCATGCAGGCCGGCCGGGTGCGGTTCGTGTCCCGCCTGGCCAAGGCCGGTGTGGCGGACCGCGTCCGGTTGGTGACTCCCCAGGTCGACGGCAGGAGCGGGCCGGTTGCGGTCAACGTCCACGCCAAGATCATGGTGGTCGACGACCGCAGCCTGCGGATCGGCTCGTCCAACCTCAACAACCGTTCCATGGGCTTCGACACCGAGTGCGACCTCATCGTCATCGCCCGCGACGCCGAACGCCGCCGGGCGGTGCGCGAGGTCAGGGACAGGCTGATCGCCGAGCACACCGGTGCTGCCGTCGACGCCGTCGCCGAGGCGCTGGCGTCGACGGGGTCGGCGCTCGCGGCGCTGGCCCGCCTCGGCGGCGACGGCCGGCGGCTGGTGGCGGTCGCCGACGATCCGGCGCTCGGCGACGCCCTTCCGGAGCCGGTGGTGACGCTCGCCGACCCGGATCGGCCCTGGCCGGAGGCGATTTCCTTCGAAAGACTTCGGGGGCCGAGGCCGGCGCGTCGCTGGGTCCGGAAATGGCCGGCTGCGGCCGTCGTCCTGGCGGTCGTCGGCGTGGTGCTCGCCTGGCGCTACACGCCGCTTCAGGAGTGGACCCGCATCGAGCACCTGGTGGGGCCGATGCAAGTGGTGGCGGAGTCGGGATGGGCACCGATCGCCACGATCGGCGTCTACCTGCTCGGCAGCGTCACGATGTTCCCGATCACCGTGCTGATCGCCGTCACGGCCATGGTGTTCGGGCCCTGGGAAGGGGTGCTGTACTCGCTGCTCGGGTCGGTCGCCGGGGCGCTGGCCGGCTACGCCCTCGGCTGGCCGGTCGGCGGCCGCCTCGGGTCGGTCCGCAAGCGCCGCGACAGCCGTCTCAATCGGGTCATCAAGGTGTTCGCCGGCAACGGCGTGATCGGCATCGCCAGCCTGCGGATGCTGCCGATCGCGCCGTTCATGCTGATCAACATGGCGGCCGGTGCCGCGCGGGTGCGGTTCGTCGACTTCGCGCTCGGCTCGGCGCTGGGGCTGGGCCCCGGAATCATCGCCTTCAACCTGATGGGCGTGCAGCTCGAAGTGGTGCTGACCGAGGGCAGGGCCGAGGACGTCGCCGCGCTCGGCGGCCTGCTGCTCGGCTGGCTCGGGCTGTCGCTGCTGCTGCAGCGTCTGGTCAACCGCTATCTGGGGCCGCTCAGGGCACGGGCCGGCGCGCAGCCGGGGTGATCGCCATCCGCGCGCTCACCTGGAACATCCACGGGTTCCTCGGTCAGGACGGTCGCTTCGACCCGGCGCGGGTGCACCGGATCATCCGCGCGCTCAACCCCGACATTGCCGCGATCCAGGAGGTCGTCGGGCACGGAGTGCGGCGTCGACGGCTACGCCCTGCTGCGCTCGGCCATGCCGGACGCCGAATGGGCGACCGCGAACGTGAACCGCAAGATCAAGGGGATCTACGGCCAGATGCTGCTGAGTCGGTTCCCGATACGCGAGAGCATCAAGGTCGATCTTTCGGTCGGCACCCGCGAGCCGCGCCGGGCCATCGACGCCGTCGTCGACGCGCCGGGTGGGCCGACCCGGGTGATCTGCACGCATCTCGGCCTGGCCGGCCCGGAGCGACGGTTCCAGATCGGCGTGCTGTGCGGGCTGGTCGACGCCGACCCGCACAGCGACATCCTGCTGATGGGCGACATCAACGACTGGCGCCGGGACGGCATCGCCGAGCAGCGGCTGTCGCCGCTGCTCGGTCCCGGCACCCGCCACCGGACCTTCCCGGCGGCGTGCCCGGTGCTGCCGCTCGACCGCATCTGGTTCCGGCCGCACCAACGGCTGGTTGCCACGCGGGTGGCGCGGGAGGCGGGGCTGGCCTCCGATCACCTGCCGCTGGTGGCGGACTTCCTCGGCAGGTCGCCGGCGCCCGCGCTGATCGACGGTCACAGGCCCTTGGCGGCCGCCAGGACCTCCTCGACGTGGCCGTTCACCTTGACCTTTCGCCAGACGCCCCGGATCACGCCCTCGCTGTCGATCAGGAAGGTGGCGCGCTCGATGCCCATCGAGGTCTTGCCGTACATCGATTTCTCGACCCACACGCCGTAGGCTTCGGTGACCGCGCCGGTGTCGTCGGCGCCGAGGGTGAAGGGGAGGGAATACTTCGCCTTGAACTTGTCGTGCTTGGCGACCGTGTCGCGGCTGACGCCGACGATCGCCGCGTCGATCGCCGAAAAGTCCGGCATGGCGTCGCGGAAGCCGCAGGCCTCGGTGGTGCAGCCCGGCGTGTCATCGCGCGGGTAGAAGTACAGCACCACCGGCCGGCCCTTCAGCGCCGCCAGCGACACCTCGCCGCCACCGTCGGCGGGCATGGTGAAGTCCGGGGCCTTGTCGCCGACCTGCAGGCTCATCGCTGGTGTCTCCGGTTCATCGGTTGCGTCAGGCCTCAGTGTACGCTCGACCGCGATCCATGGATCGCCGGCCGACCGGTTGCCGGCGTGAGCCGGCCGGGAGCCGACCGAACGCTATGCCGCGTGGCGTCGCGGCGTCCAGCGGCACCGCCTCACGGACCGGGCGCGGGCCTGTGACTGGAACCGAGGGGCGGTGCCGGGTATTTTCCGGGATCGCCGATCCACTCAGTCCGCCGGATGAAACCGGCCGGAGGTTGCCATGACTGTTACCGATCGCCGCGGGCTGCCCCTGACCAACGCCGACAGCGCCTGCGCCTGCGCCCTCGACGACGCGCTCGACGACGCTCTCGCGTTCCGCGGCGACCCGGTGGCGCGGATCGACGCGGTGCTGGCCGAGCACGGCGACTTCGTCATGGGCCACGTGTTCCGCGCCGGGATGCTCACCCAGGCGATGGAGACCCGGATCTACCGGACCATGGTGGACAGCGTCGAGGCGGCCGAGGCGCTGTGGAGCCAGGCCAACGACCGCGAGCGCGCCCACATTCGCGCCGTGCGGGCGTGGGTCGAGGGGGATTTCCACGGCGCCGTGCAGCATTGGGAAAGCGCCCTGGTGAGGCACCCGCACGACCTGCTCGCCCTGGCCCTGGTGCATCTCACCGATGTGCTGCTCGGCGACGTCGTCGGCCAGCGCGATTGCGTGGCGCGGGTGTTCCCGCTGTGGGACGAATCGACGCCCGGATACGAGTTCGTGCTGGCCCTCTACGCGTTCGGCCTCGAGGAGAACCGCGACTTCAGCCGCGCCGAGGAAGTCGGACGCCGGGCGCTGGCGCTGCGGCCGGACCATCCCTACGCCATCCACGCCGTCGCCCATGTGATGGAGATGCAGGGCCGGCAGCTCGGCGGCGTCCATTTCATGAACGAGCGGCGCGACGTCTGGGTCGACGGCAACTTCCGCAATCACCTGTGGTGGCACCTGTCGCTGTTCCTGCTCGACCTCGGGCGGGTCGACGAGGTGCTGAACATCTACGACAACCACCTGCGCGGCGGCGCGGTCGGCGGCGAACGCTACGAGGAACTGGATTCGGCGGCGCTGCTGTGGCGCCTGAAGCCTGGTCGGCGCCGATGTCGGCCGGCGCTGGGCCGATCTCGCCGACAAGTGGGAGCCGAGCGCCGCCGACACGCTGTACGCCTTCAACGACGTCCACGCCATGATGGCGTTCGTCGGCGACCGGCGGGTGGAGGCGCAGCAGCGGCTGCTCGACCGCCAACGAGCGCTATCTGGAGCACGCCGGCGACGCCAACGCCGCCATGAGCCGCGAGATCGGCCTGCCGTTCTGCCGCGCCCTGCAGGCCTTCGCCGCCGGCGAGTACCGGGCCTGCGTCGAGACCCTTCTGCCGGTGCGCTACATGAACCACCGGCTCGGCGGCAGCCACGCGCAGCGCGACATCATCGCCTGGACCCTGGTCGAGGCGGCGCTTCGCTCCGGCGACGGCGACATGTCGCTGGCGCTCGCCAACGAACGTTGCCAGCTGAAGCCGTCGAGCCCGCAGAACTGGCGTCTGGTCGCGCGTGCCCACGTGCTGCGCGGCGACCAGGACCGGGCGCGCCGGGCGTGGGCGCGCGGAGTCGCCGCTGGCGGCGTGAGCCGGCGCCCAGGCCGCCATGGCGGCCCGCGCCTCGGTGTCGCGTGGATGACGCCCGTCGTTCGTCCGGCTAAGCTTCCGGCCGATCGTCGTGGGACGGAAGGCGGCCATGAGAGTGGATGACAAGACGCCACGCCGTCGTTGCCCGTTTCCCCTGCCGGCGCTAAGTGATCCGACATGACCGACACAATCACCATCACGCTGGCGCAGCTCAACCCCCGGGTCGGGGACATCACCGGCAACCTCGAGAAGCTGCGCCGGGTCCGCGCGCAGGCGGCGGCCGACGGGGCCGACGTCGTGCTGACGCCCGGAGCTGTACCTGTGCGGCTACCCGCCCGAGGACCTGGTGCTCAAGCCGATGTTCGTGGCCGAGTGCCGCGACGCGCTGGAGGCACTCGCCCGCGAGACCGGCGACGGCGGCCCGGCGCTGCTGGTCGGCGCGCCCTGGCTGGACGGCGGCAAGCTGTACAACGCCGTGCTGCTGCTGGACGCCGGGCGGATCGTGACCGCGCGCTACAAGGTCGACCTGCCGAACTACGGCGTGTTCGACGAGAAGCGGGTGTTCGTCGCCGGCCCGCCGCCGGGGCCGATCGACGTCCGCGGCGTGCGCCTCGGCGTGCCGATCTGCGAGGACATCTGGACCGCCGACGTGGTCGAGTGTCTGGCGGAGACCGGCGGCGAGATCCTGCTGGTGCCGAACGGCTCGCCGTTCGAGCTCGGCAAGGCGGACGTCCGCACCCAGCTCGCGGTCGCCCGGGTGGTGGAGAGCGGGCTGCCGCTGGTCTACCTGAACCAGCTTGGCGGACAGGACGAGCTGGTGTTCGACGGCGCCTCGTTCGTCCTGAACGCCGACCGCAGCCTGGTGCTGCAGCTCCCGGCCTGGGAGGAGGCGGTCGTCACCACCCGCTGGACCCGCGGCGCCGACGGCTGGTCCTGCGCGCCGGGGCCGCGCGTCCGGCAGCCGGAGGGCGTCGAGTCCCTGTACTGCGCGCTGACCACGGGGTTGCGCGACTACGTCGTCAAGAACGGCTTCCCGGGCGTCATCCTCGGCCTGTCCGGCGGCATCGATTCCGCGATCAGCGCGGCGGTCGCGGTCGACGCGCTCGGCCCCGACCGGGTGCGCTGCGTGATGATGCCGTCGCCCTACACCTCGGCGCACAGCCTGGAGGACGCGGCGGCGGCCGCCGAGATGATGGGAGTGCGGTACTCGACCATCGACATCGGCCCGGCGATGCAGGCGTTCGCCGGCATGCTGGCCGAGCCGTTCGCCGGCACCGAGCCCCGACATCACCGAGGAGAACATCCAGGCGCGCTCGCGCGGCATCACCCTGATGGCGCTGTCCAACAAGTTCGGCCACATGGTGCTGTCGACCGGCAACAAGTCGGAGATGTCGGTCGGCTACGCCACGCTCTACGGCGACATGTGCGGCGGCTACTCGGTGCTGAAGGACGTCTACAAGATGAGCGTGTTCGAGCTGTCGACCTGGCGCAACGCCCACCGCCCGGCCGGCGGCCTGGGCCCTGACGGGCCGGTGATGCCGGAGCGGATCATCACCAAGCCGCCCTCGGCCGAGCTGCGACCCGACCAGAAGGACGAGGACAGCCTGCCGCCCTATCCGGTGCTGGACGCCATCCTGAGCGAGCTGATCGAGAACGAGACCCCGGTCGACGGGATCGTCGCCAAGGGCTTCGACGCGGAGACCGTGATGCGGATCTGGCGCATGCTGGACCGCGCCGAGTACAAGCGCCGGCAGGCGCCGCCGGGCGTCAAGGTCACCGCCCGCTCCTTCGGGAAGGACCGGCGCTATCCGATCACCAACGCCTTCCAGGGCGTCTACCGCCCGGCGCTGCGGCCGGCGGCGGAGTAGCGGTCCGTCGCGGAACGGCGGGTGGGTTCCGGGTCGCGCTTGCTTCCATCATCGTTCATCAAGTCAGTGATCGGCGCCCCTCTCCCTCTTCGTCATCCCGGACCGGACCGCCACCGGCGGGACGGATCCGGGACCTACGAACGACGTGCGCCGGCCTTCACCGCGGCGGCGGCGGGTGGGTCCCAGGTCGCGCTGCGCTTGCCCGGGATGACGATCATTGGGGGTGAGCGGAGGCGCTGACAGGGCGTTTGGCGGCCTTGCCCTCCCACTTTGCCGTCATTCCGGACGGACGCGCATCAGCGCGGCCGATCCGGGACCTACGAAGCGACGGGCGGCGGAGTGGACCGGCGCCACCCGATCTGCTAACCAGATCACCGTTCTCTCCACCGGAGACTCCGATCCATGTTCGCGCGCCGCCCGATCGCCACGCTCGGCATCGCGCTCTACCCGACGGCCGACATCTGTCGCTGACGGCCCGCGTGCCCGTGCGCGCAACCGTCTGACACAGCGACCCGATGCCTGGAGCCGAGACCATGGATCTCAAGATCACCAACACGCTCACGCGGGAGAAGGAAGTCTTCCGCCCGATCGACCCGTCGCACGTCCGCGTCTACGTCTGCGGCCCGACGGTCTACGACTTCGCGCATGTCGGCAACGCCCGCCCGGTGGTGGTGTTCGACGTGCTGGCGCGGTTGCTGCGGCACCTGTACCCGCGCGTGACCTACGTGCGGAACATCACCGACGTCGACGACAAGATCAACGCGCGCGCCCGCGAGAACGGCGAGACCATCGCCGATCTCACCGAGCGCACGGCGGCGCAGTACCACCAGGACATGGCGGCCCTCGGCGCCCTGCCGCCCGACGTCGAGCCGCGCGCCACCCACCACATCGCCCAGATGATCGCGCTGATCGAGCGGCTGATCGCCAACGGCCACGCCTACGCGGCCGACGGCCACGTGCTGTTCGCGGTGCCGTCGATGCCGGATTACGGTCGGCTCTCACGCCGGGACCGCGACGAGCTGATCGCCGGCGCCCGGGTCGACGTCGCCCCGTACAAGAGGGACCCCGCCGACTTCGTGCTGTGGAAGCCGTCGGCCGACGACATACCCGGCTGGGACAGCCCCTGGGGCCGCGGCCGGCCGGGCTGGCACATCGAGTGCTCGGCGATGTCGTGGGAGCATCTCGGCGAGACCTTCGACATCCACGGCGGCGGCCTCGACCTGATCTTCCCGCACCACGAGAACGAGATCGCCCAGTCGCGCTGCGCCTTCGGCACCCACGCCATGGCCAATTACTGGATGCACAACGGCTTCGTGACGGTCGAGGACGACAAGATGTCGAAGTCGCTCGGCAACTTCGTCACCGTCCGCGAGGTGCTGGCGGATTGGCCGGGCGAGGTCGTGCGCCTGCTGCTGCTGTCGGCCCACTACCGCGCGCCGCTCGATTTCTCCGACGCCGGGCTGAAGGAGGCGAGGGCCCAGCTCGACCGGCTGTACCAGGCGCTGCGAAACGCCGGCGACGTCCCGGCGGCTACCGCCGCGCCGCCCTCCGGTGACCTGATGGCGGCGCTTCTGGACGATCTCAACGTGCCGCTGGCGATCGCCCGGCTGCACGAGGCGGCCGGACGTCTGAACAGGGCGAGCGATCCGGCCGAGCGCTCGGCGGCCAAGACCGCCCTGCGGGCCGGGGGCGCGCTGCTCGGCCTGCTGCAGGCCGATCCGGAGGCGTGGTTCCAGGGCGGCGGCGACCTCGACCCGGCGGAGATCGAGCGGCTGATCGCGGCGCGGGCGGATGCTCGCAAGGCCAGAAACTTCGCCGAGGCCGACCGCATCCGCGACGCGCTGAAGGCCAAGGGCGTCGAACTCGAGGACGGCCCGCAAGGAACGACCTGGAAGCGGGGGTAGGGGGCGGCGCAGGCACGTCGCCGGGTGGGTCCCGGATCGACCGCGCCAAGGGCGCGTTCGTCCGGGATGACGACGAAAAGGAAGGATCGAAGCGCGAGCGCCTCACCACCCCCACCATCGTCATCCCGGACGGCCGCGCGCCAGCGCGGTCGATCCGGGATCCACCCGCCGCTGCTGCGCCTCCAACCTCCGCAGGGGAGATGCTTGCCGCTCCTTGCCCCCGCTGGTAGAGACCGCCACCGCCTCTGCCCGGTATTCGGAGACACGTCATGGCCGGCGACGACCGCGTCTACCTGTTCGACACCACGCTGCGCGACGGGCAGCAGACCCGCGGCGTCGACTTCACGGTGGCGGACAAGATCGCGATCGCGCGCGCCCTCGACGCGCTCGGGGTCGCCTATGTCGAAGGCGGCTGGCCGGGCGCCAACCCGACCGATGACCGCTTCTTCGCCGAGCCGCCGGCGCTGCAGCAGGCTCGCCTGGTGGCCTTCGGCATGACCCGCCGCCCCGGCCGCAGCGCCGAGAACGACCCCGGCCTTGCCGCCATCCTCGACGCCCGGGTTCCGGCCGTGTGCCTGGTTGGCAAGACCTGGGACTTCCACGTCGACGTGGCGTTGGAGATCGACCGCGACGAGAACATCGCGATGATCCGGGACTCGATGAAGCGGGCCCGCGACGCCGGTCGCGAGGCGATGTTCGACTGCGAGCACTTTTTCGACGGCTACAAGGCCAACCCCGGCTACGCGCTCGCCTGCGCCGCCGCCGCCCACGAGGCCGGCGCGCGCTGGGTGGTGCTGTGCGACACCAACGGCGGCACCCTGCCGCACGAGATCGAGGCGATCGTCGCCGCGGTCGCCAAGGCGGTGCCGGGCACGCATCTCGGGATCCACTGCCATAACGACACCGGCAACGCCGTGGCCAATTCGCTGGCCGCGGTCCGCGCCGGCGCCCGCCAGGTGCAGGGAACCATCAACGGGCTGGGGGAGCGCTGCGGCAACGCCGACCTGACCGCGGTGATCCCGAGCCTGGTGCTCAAGATGGGAATCGACTGCGGGGTCACGCCCGAGAAGCTGACCCAGCTGACGGCGGTGTCGCGGATGCTGGACGAGCGCCTGAACCGCCCCTCCGACCCGCATCGCGCCTATGTCGGCGCCGCCGCCTTCGCGCACAAGGGCGGCCTGCATGTCTCGGCAGTGCAGAAGGATCCGCGCACCTACGAGCACATCGATCCGGCAACGGTGGGAAACCAGCGCCACATCCTGGTCTCGGACCAGGCCGGCCGCTCCAACATCCTCGCCCGCTTCGCCGAGATCGGCGTCGAGATCGACCCCAGGCACCCGAAGGTGCAGCGGCTGGTCGACGACGTGAAGGAGAAGGAATACCAGGGCTATTCGTTCGACAGCGCCGAGGCCAGCTTCGAGCTGCTGGCGCGGCGGCTGATCCACGGTGTCCCCGGCTATTTCAGCATCGAGCGCTGGCGGGTGATGGACGAGCGCCGGTTCAACGCCCGCGGCACCCTGGTGGTGGAATCCGAGGCGACCGCGACGCTGACGATCGGCGGCCAGGCCTGCCATGAGGTAGCGGTCGGCAACGGTCCGGTCAACGCGCTGGACACCGCCATCCGCAAGGCCCTGGTGCCGCACTACCCCTCGATCGAGGGGATGCGCCTGATCGACTACAAGGTGCGAATCCTGCCGCCGTCCCGCGACGGCGACGGCACCGACGCGGTGACCCGGGTGATGGTCGAGAGCGCCGATCCAAGCGGGCTGGCGTGGCGGACCGTCGGGGTCAGCCCGAACATCATCGACGCCTCGATCGAGGCGCTGGCGGACGCCTTGATCTGGAAGCTGATCAAGGACGGCGTGCCGGCCCCGGGGGCCTGACCGGTGGCCGGAACCGATCGCTCGCGCGCCACCGCGGCCGACAGCGGGCCCGCGGTCGTGCTGGTCGAGCCGCAACTCGGCGAGAACATCGGCGCCTGCGCCCGCGCCATGATGAACTGCGGCCTGGGCGACCTGCGTCTGGTGCAGCCGCGGGACGGCTGGCCGAACGCCCGGGCCGCGGCGATGGCGTCGGGCGCCACGGCGGTGCTCGATTCGGCGCGCGTGTTCGCGACCACCGCCGAAGCCTGCGCCGACCTGACCTATGTGCTGGCCACCACGGCGCGGAACCGCGACATGGCGAAGCCGTCGCTGACACCGAGGACCGCCGCCGACGCGCTGCGCGCGCGGGTGTCGGCCGGCCAGTCGGTCGGGGTGATGTTCGGCCCGGAGCGCGCCGGCCTCGTCAACGAGGACGTAGCGCTTGCCGACGCGGTGCTGTCGGTGCCGCTGAACCCTGCGTTCGCGTCGCTGAACCTTGCCCAGGCGGTGCTGCTGGTCGGCTACGAATGGTACCAGTCGGCGGACCGGACGCCGTCGTCGACGATGATGGTGGAGGACTCGCCGCCGGCGACGGTCGCCACCCGCGAATTCTTCCTGGCGCGCCTGGAGAGCCTGCTGGAGGAGGCGGGGTTCTTCTATCCCGATCACCTGACGCCGGCCATGAAGCAGAACCTGCGCACCCTGTTCACGCGGGCCGGCATGACGCACCAGGAGGTCCAGACGATGCACGGTGTCATGCGCGCGCTGGCGGAGGGGCCGCGCCGGCGGTCGGGCCGGCGATGACCGCCGGGTGCGCGTCGCGGCCGAGGTGGAGGGCAGCCTGATGCTCGGTCACCTGTCGTTCGGGGTTCACGACCTGGCCCGCTCCGCGGCGTTCTACGATGCGATCCTGGCGCCGCTCGGCTACGCGCGGGTCTGGACCTCGGAGAAGGCGGTGGGCTACGGCGAGCCCGGAGGCGGGGACCGGCTGGCGCTGTTCGCCCGGCCCGGGCAGGTGGTGGCGCCAGGACCCGGTTTCCATTTGGCATTCGACGCGCCCAGCCCGGCGGCGGTCGACGCGTTCCACGCCGCAGCCCTCGCCGCTGGCGGCACGGACGTCGGAGCGCCCGGATTCAGGCCGCACTACGGCGAACGGTACTACGCGGCATTCGTGTGCGACCTGGACGGGTACAAACTGGAGGCTGTGCAGCAGGACCGGTCATTGAATTCAAAATGATGGTGTTGTTTCCGGCGACATTATAGCCGTAACATTCGCCGCGTTCGGGAACGGCTGACGTGCCGCGTCATCGCTATGGCTCCCGGATGACGGCTCAGGGCAGGAGGGATCCCGATGAACGAACGAGATATGCGAGGTCTGATCGCGGACGTGAAGCTAGGGAAGCTGTCGCGTCGGGCGTTCGTGCGCCGGATGGTGGCCGTTGGCCTCACCGCGCCGCTGGCGGCTCAGATGTTGATGCATTCCGGCGTCGCGATGGCGCAGAGCAAGTCGACCTACAAGCCGACCAAGGCCGGCGGCGGCGGCGCGCTGAAGGTGCTGTGGTGGCAGGGACCGACCCTGCTGAACCCGCACTTCGCGGTCGGCACCAAGGACCAGGACGGCAGCCGCGTGTTCTACGAGCCGCTGGCCGGCTGGGACGCCGACGGCAACCTGAAGCCGGTGCTGGCGGCCGAGGTTCCGAGCTTCGAGAACGGCGGCGTGGCCAAGGACGGCCTGTCGGTCACCTGGAAGCTCAAGAAGGGCGTCACCTGGCACGACGGCAAGCCGTTCACGGCCGATGACTGCGTGTTCAACTGGCAGTACGCGTCCGACCCGGCGACCGCCGCGGTGACCATCGCGACCTACAAGGACGTCGAGGTCGTCAAGGTCGACGACCACACGATCAAGGTGCTGTTCTCGAAGCCGACCCCGTTCTGGGCGGACGCCTTCGTCGGCACCCGCGGCATGATGATCCCGAAGCACGTCTTCGAGAGCTACAAGGGCGCCACCTCGCGCGACGCGCCGGCCAACCTGGCGCCGGTCGGCACCGGCCCGTACCTGTTCACCGAGTTCAAGCCGGGTGACCTGGTCGCCGGCAAGCTGAACCCGAACTACCACGAGGAAAACCGCCCGTACTTCGACACCTTCGAGATGAAGGGCGGCGGCGACGCCGTGTCGGCGGCGCGCGCGGTGCTGCAGACCGGCGAGTACGACTTCGCCTGGAACATGCAGGTCGAGGACGCGATCCTCAAGCGCCTCGAGGAGGGCGGCAAGGGCAAGGCCGTCATCACCGCCGGCGGCAACATCGAGTTCATCGGCGTCAACAACACCGATCCGTGGACCGAGGTCGACGGCGAGCGGTCGAGCCTCAAGACCACCCACCCGTCGCTCAGCGATCCGGCGGTCCGCGGCGCTCTGAACCTGCTGGTCGACCGTCAGGCGGTGCAGGATCACATCTACGGCCGCACCGGTGTCGCGACCGCGAACTTCCTGAACAACCCGGAGCGGTTCCGCTCCACCAAGACGAAGTTCGAGTTCAACATCGACAAGGCCATCAAGATGCTCGACGACGCCGGGTGGAAGCCCGGTGCCGACGGCATCCGCGAGAAGAACGGCGTCAAGCTGAAGTACGTCTACCAGACCTCGGTGAACGCGCCGCGCCAGAAGACCCAGGCGATCGTCAAGCAGGCCTGCCAGAAGGCCGGCATCGACATCGAGATCAAGGCCGTGACCGCCTCGGTGTTCTTCTCGTCCGACGTCGCCAACCCGGACACCTACACGAAGTTCTACACCGACATCCAGATGTACACGACGACCATGTCGCAGCCCGATCCGGCGCTGTTCATGAACCAGTACGTGTCGTGGGAAGTCTCCACCAAGGACAACAAGTGGCAGGGCCGCAACATCACCCGCTGGCGCAGCGACGAGTACGACAAGCTCTATCGCCAGGCCGAGGGTGAACTCGATCCGGTCAAGCGCGCGGCGATGTTCGTGCGCATGAACGAGCTGGCGATCGAAGGCGTGGCGGTCATCCCGGTCGTCTACCGTCCGACGGTGGCGGCGGTGTCCTCGAAGTTGAACGCCCCGCTCAGCGGCTGGGACAACAACACGTGGAGCCTGCAGGACTGGTATCGCGACGCCTGATCAACGCGTTGAACCGGGAGCCGGCCGTCCTGGCCGGCTCCCGTCGTGTTTCTGCAAGGTAGAACGACCGTGAGCCAGTATCTCCTGAGGCGCCTGCTGATCGTCATCCCGAGCCTGATCGGCATCAGCCTCGTGCTGTTCGTCCTTCTGGCCCTGGCGCCGGGCGACCCGTTCGGCGAACTCGCCCAGAACCCCGCGGTCCCTCCGGAAGTCCGGGCGGCGCTGCGCGAGAAGTTCGGCCTCGATGATCCGATCATGGTCCGCTACTTCCGCTGGCTGTTGGCCATGCTGCAGGGCGATTGGGGCTTCTCGTTCGTCAGCCGCATGGATGTCGACACGCTGATCCTGCAGCGACTGCCGGTCACGCTGATCGTCATCGGCGCGTCGCAGGTGCTGGCGCTGGTGGTCGCGCTGCCGGTCGGCGTGTACGCGGCGATGCGGCCGTACTCGCTGTTCGACCAGGTCGCCACGACCACCGCGTTCATCGGCTTCTCGCTGCCGACGTTCTTCACCGGCCTGCTGTTCATCCTGGTCTTCAGCATCCATCTGGACTGGCTGCCGTTCGTCTACCAGACCAACG
Organism: Rhodospirillaceae bacterium; assembly: GCA_018401495.1. GTDB lineage: Bacteria > Pseudomonadota > Alphaproteobacteria > Thalassobaculales > Thalassobaculaceae > Thalassobaculum_A. The sequence continues at coordinate 303,430 of JAGYJX010000035.1, read as the reverse complement.
TCAGCGGGACCGGCTTGGCGTTCGTGTGGGAGCACATCCGCCAGGCGATCATGCCGGTGGTGGTGCTCGGCCTGTTCCAGGGCGGTGTCCTGACGCGCTTCGTGCGCTCGGCGGTCCTGGACGTGGTGCGCCTCGACTACGTCACGACCGCGCGGGCCAAGGGGCTTCGCGAGCGCATCGTCATCCTCAAGCACATCGTGCGGAACGCCCTCATTCCGGTGGTGACGCTGATCGCGCTGCAGATGCCGATCGTGTTCGGCGGCGCGGTCGTCACCGAGCAGATCTTCCGCATTCCCGGGATCGGGTCGCTGCTGATCGCCTCGATCCTGGCGAACGACACGCCGGTGATCATGGCGGTGACGTTCGTGACCGCTTGTCTCGTGATCCTTTTCAACCTGATCGCGGATCTCCTTTATGGCTGGCTCGACCCTCGCATCTCCTACCGCTGACGCGGCGCCGGTGGCCCGCCGCAAGCACGTCTCGCCGGGTGCCGAGGCGTGGCGACGGTTCCGTCGCCACAAGCTGGCCGTCACGGGCGCGGTGATCCTCAGCACGATGGTGCTGGCGGTGCTGTTCGGGCCGTTCTTCTGGCCGGTGGCGATCAAACGACATCGATTTCACGGCGATGCTGGAGGGGCCGTCGGCCAACCACCCGCTGGGCACCGACGACCTCGGGCAGGACCTGTTGGCGCGCATGCTGTACGGCGGCCGCATTTCGCTCGCCGTCGGGCTGGCGGCGATGGTGGTGGCGGTCGTGGTCGGCATCCTGGTCGGCGCCATCGCCGGCATCTCGCGCGGCAGCGTCGATTCCGGCCTGATGTGGCTGACCGACCTGTTCCTGTCGCTGCCGCAGCTGCCGCTGCTGCTGGTCGTCGTCTACCTGTTTCGAGACTCGATGAAGGAGATCGCGGGACCGGAGGTCGGCGTCGTGATCCTGATCATCGTGGTCATCGGCGGCTTGCGCTGGATGCCGGTCGCCCGGCTGGTGCGCGCCCAGTTCTTCTCGCTGCGGGAGAAGGAATTCGTCGAGGCGGCCCGGGCGCTCGGGGCGTCGACGACCCGCCAGGTGACCCGCCACATCCTGCCGAACTCGCTGGGTCCGGTCATCGTCGCCGGCACCATCGACGTCGCCGCGGCGATCATCCTGGAGTCGACCCTGTCCTTCCTCGGCCTCGGTGTTCCGCCGGACATCCCCACCTGGGGGCGGATCCTGTTCGACGCCAAGGACTACCTGGACTTTGCACCGCATTGGGCGCTGTTCGCTGGCGGCGCGATCTTCCTCGCGGTGCTGTCCATCAATTACATCGGCGACGGGTTGCGCGACGCGCTCGATCCTCGCCGCGTGATGTAGCGCATCGCTGACGCCGTCGGGCGGAAAGAGGGCACATGAGCGTGGGCGAGCGCCTACTGGACATTCGCGGTCTGAAGACGCACTTCAAGACCGATGACGGCATGGTCCGCGCGGTCGACGGCGTCGACGTGGCGATCGACCGCAGCGAGACCGTCGGGATCGTCGGGGAGTCAGGCTGCGGCAAGACCGTCACCGCGATGACGGTGCTGAAGCTGATCGCGATGCCGCCGGGTCGGATCGTCGAGGGCCAGATTCTCTGGCGGGGACGCGATATCGTTCCGATGGGTCCGGACGAGATGCGCAAGATCCGCAGCAAGGAGATCGGCATCATCTTCCAGGAGCCGATGACCTCGCTGAATCCGGTCTACACCGTCGGCGACCAGATCGCCGAGGTGGTCCGGCTGCACGAGGGACTGGGCCGCAAGGAGGCGATGAACAAGGCGGTCGAGATGTTGCGTCTGGTCAACATCCCGACCCCGGAGCGCCGGGTCCACGACTACCCGCACCAGTTCTCCGGCGGCATGCGCCAGCGGGTGATGATCGCCATGGCGCTGTCCTGCGATCCGAAGCTGTTGATCGCCGACGAGCCGACCACCGCGCTCGACGTCACCATCCAGGCGCAGATCCTCGACCTGCTCGCCGAGATGCGCGATCGCCTCGGGATGGCCATCCTGCTGATCACCCACGACATGGGCGTGGTCGCCGAGACCACCGACAGGGTGGTCGTGATGTACGCCGGCAAGGTCGTCGAGGAGGCCTCCGTCGAGGCGTTGTTCGGCGCCCCGAAGCATCCCTACACCCAGGGCCTGATCCGCTCGATCCCGCGTGTCGACCGCGCCGCCGAGCACAAGGCTCGTCTCGAGACCATCGGCGGCACGGTGCCGAGCCTGATCAACCCGCCGCCGGGCTGCCGGTTCGCGGCGCGGTGCAAGTTCGCCACGGACGTCTGCACCCAGGCGGTTCCGGAACTGCGCGAGATCGAGCCCGGCCACAAGGTCGCCTGCGTTCTTTATTGAGGACTGCTCTTCGATGACCGAGCCCCTTCTTCGCGTAAACGACCTGGTGAAGCACTTCTCCATCAAGGGTGGGGTGTTCTCGCGGGAGGTCGACCGCGTGCACGCGGTCGACGGTGTCAGCTTCGACCTCAAGGCCGGCGAGACGCTCGGCGTGGTCGGCGAGTCGGGCTGCGGCAAGTCGACCACCGGGCGCTGCATCCTGCAGGCTGATCGAGCCGACGTCGGGCGAGATCTGGTTCGAGGGCAAGGACGTCACGGCCATGGGCACGCGGGAGCTCACCGCGCTGCGCCGGGACATGCAGATCATCTTTCAGGACCCGTACGCGTCCCTGAATCCCCGCATGACGGTCGGCGCGATCATCGGCGAGGCGCTGATCATCCACAAGCTGGTCAACACCCGCCAGGAGTTCGAGGACCGGATCGCCGACCTGCTGGAGACCGTCGGCCTCAACGCCGATCACATGCGGCGGTTTCCGCACGAGTTCTCCGGCGGCCAGCGCCAGCGGATCGGCATCGCCCGCGCGCTCGCGGTGTCGCCGAAGCTGATCGTGTGCGACGAGCCGGTTTCGGCCCTCGACGTGTCGATCCAGGCCCAGGTCGTCAACCTGCTGGAAGACCTCCAGGAGAAGTTCAGCCTGACCTACATGTTCATCGCCCACGATCTGTCGGTCGTCGAGCACATCAGCGACCGGGTGGCGGTGATGTACCTCGGGACGGATCGTCGAGATCGCTTCGTCGGTGGACCTCTACAGCAACCCGCTGCACCCCTACACCGAGGCTCTGCTGTCGGCGGTGCCGATCCCGGATCCGACCCTCAAGCGCGAGCGCATCCGCCTGCAGGGCGACGTGCCGAGCCCGATCAACCCGCCCCCCGGCTGCCATTTCCACACCCGCTGCCCGATCCGGCAGTTGCCGCTCTGCAACACCGAGTCGCCGCCGCTCAAGGAGGGGCCGAACGGGCATTGGGTGGCGTGTCACTTCCGCGGCTGAAGGCGCGAGCACGCCCAGGCGTTTGACTTTCCGGCGGCGATCCCTATAACGCCCGCTCTATTCCCGAGAACGTGGGGTGCGTGGCCAAGGCCGCGCGTCCCCGGCCCGGACGGTGGTCCGGAGGCCCTATCGGGACAAACAGTCGTACCGGCACCGGACGACGCAACCAAGGAGACCGCTTCATGGCGAAGCGCGTGGAAGCCAAGCACAAGATCGACCGGCGCCTCGGCGTCAACCTCTGGGGTCGCCCGAAGTCCCCGCTGAACAACCGTGAGTACGGTCCGGGCCAGCACGGCCAGCGCCGCCGCAAGCCGTCCGATTACGGCATCCAGCTGATGGCCAAGCAGAAGCTCAAGGGCTACTACGGCAACATCGGCGAGAAGCAGTTCCGCAAGTACTACCAGGAGGCGGTGCGCCGCCGCGGCGACACCGGTGAGAACCTGGTGGCGATCCTGGAGTCCCGGCTTGACGCGGTGATCTACCGCATGAAGTTCGTGCCGACCCCGTTCGCCGCCCGCCAGTTCGTCAGCCACGGCCACATCACCGTCAACGGCAAGCGCGTCAACATCCCCTCCTACCTGGTGAGCGAGGGCGACGTGGTGCAGGTCAAGGAGAAGAGCCGCGAGCTGCCGATGGTGCTCGAGGCGGTGCAGTCGTCCGAGCGCGACGTTCCGGACTACACCGAGGTCGATCACTCCGCGATGAAGGGCACCTTCCTGCGGCTGCCGAAGTTCGAGGATGTGCCGTATCCGGTGCAGATGGAGCCGAACCTGGTCATCGAATACTACTCGCGCTGATCGGAGCCCGCTCGCCGGCGTCCGCGCCGCACGGGTTCAGGTTCAAACGGCCGGCCTTCGGGCCGGCCGTTGCGTTTTCGGTCCCTATTCATTTGTTCGCGTGATACGGGCGCGGTAACATCGTCTTGGGGACGTGTGACGGTAAACTGCCGAACATAGGTCCGCCCTCCAGAAGGGAGAGGCGAGATGGAGCCGGCTTCGGCCGCAGCACCAGTATTGGTGCGCCAGGCCATACGCGAGCATCGAAGCGGTCGCCTTGACGCCGCCGAGGATCTCTACGGGCGGGCCCTGGCCGGGAGCCCTGGGAACCCCGACGCCCTGCATCTGCTCGGCACCCTGCTCCTGCAGCGCGGCGACGCCGTCGCCGCCGTGCCGTTCGCCGCGAAGTCCGTCCTGGTCGAGCCGGCGACCGCGCACGCCTACAACAACCTGGGCCTGATCCTGAAGGGCGCGGGGCAGGCTGGCGGCGGCGGCGCGGTGCTACCTCCAGGCCACCACGATCGACCCCGGGTACGCCGAGGGCCATTCGAACCTCGGGGTGGTGCTCAAGGCCGAGGGTCAGATCGCGCTCGCCATCCGACACTACCGCCGCGCGCTGGAACTCGATCCGACCGTCGGGGAGGCCTGGAACAATCTCGGCAACGCCCTCGCCGAACTCGGTGACCTGGACGACGCCGTCGAGGCCTATCTGTCGGCGGCCGAGATCCTGCCGGAGAGCGACACCCTGCACTACAACGTCGGCATCCTGCTGATGCGTCTCGACCGTCGGCAGGACGCGCTGGTTCATCTGCGGCGCGCGGTCGAACTGGTGCCCGAGCGCGACGACGCGGCCCATCTTCTGGCCGCCCTGGAGGGGCGGACGACCGCCACGGCACCCCGGGCCTTCGTGCGCGACCTGTTCGATTCCTACGCCGAGCGCTTTGATGCCCACCTCGTCGGCGAACTCCGGTACGCGGCGCACCGGGAAACCGTCTCCTTGCTGGACGAGGTCGCCGGAGACCGGCGTTTCGCGCTCGCCTACGACCTCGGGTGCGGCACCGGCCTGGCCGGCGCCCTGATCCGGTCGCGGTCGGGCCTGCTGGTCGGCATCGACCTGTCGGAGCGGATGCTGCAGCAGGCGGGGCGCAAAAATCTGTATGATTCGCTTGTCTGCGCCGACATCGATGCGGCCCTCGACGAGTACGACGCCGCGCCGGACCTCGTGGTGGCGAGCGACGTGTTCATTCACGTCGGCGACCTCGATCCGACGGTCGGGCGGCTGGCGCGTCGCATGTCGCCCGGCGGGATGTTCGCGTTCTCGATCGAGCGGGCGACCGACGGGCTGCGATGGTTCCTTCGGGCATCGGGCCGCTACGCTCACGGCGATCGCTACATCGCCGAGACGCTGGCGCGACACGGCTTCCGCCTGCTGGCGCGGCGGACGGCGGTGCTGCGCCACGACCGCAGCGAGTTGATCGACGGCGCCGTCTACCTCGCGGTGGTTCCCGGCGACGGCGGGCTTCCGGTCTGACGGCCGCTATCCGGCGTCGGGATCATTCGCGCGCAGCCGCAGGCGGTACGCCGCGAACCCGAGGGTGGCGATCGCGAACAGCAGCATCCACACCGGGCTCATCCAGCGGTCGCGGATGTCCATCAGGCGCACGTCGTCGAGGTTTTCGGGATCGAAACCGATCGACATCCGCTCTCCGACGGTGGTCGGCCGGTACGTGATCGCCGCCGCGCGCTCGACGGTTTCGCCGCCGGTGGGTGAGAACCGCAGGGTCGGCCGGTACTGGGTGAACCCTTCCTCGCCGCCCAGGGTCTCGACCAGGACCACCTCGGCCTCGACGCTCTGGTAGCGGGTCAGGAAGCCGGCCTGGCCCCACAGCCCCCAGACGCCGGCGACCAGCGACACCAGGCCGACGGCGATCAGCGCCCTCGGCCGCAGCAACGGCCGGCGTGCTCGTACAGCCTGCTTCATGCCGGCAGGACCTTGCCCGGGTTCATGATGCCGAGCGGGTCGAGGGCCTGCTTGATCGACCGCATGACCGCGACCGCCGGACCGTGCTCGGCCTCCATGAAATGCACCTTGCCGCGCCCGACGCCGTGCTCGCCGGTGCAAGTGCCGTCCATGGCGATGGCGCGCAGCACCATCCGGTCGTTGTGGGCGTGCGCCCGGTCGATCTCGTCGGCGTCGTTCGGGTCGATCACGTAGCCGATGTGGAAATTACCGTCGCCGACATGCCCGACGATGATGCCGAGCAGGCCTGACGCATCGAGGTCGGCCTTGCTCTCGTCGATGCACTCGGCCAGCCGCGAGATCGGCACGCAGACGTCCGTCGACATCACCTGGCAGCCGGTGCGCAGCGCCCGGGCGGCGTAGTGGGCGTTGTGCCGCGCCTCCCAGAGCCGGTTGCGATCCTCGGCCTTGGTCGCCCACTGGAAGCCGCCCGCCCCGAACTCCGCCGGCGATCGCCTGAACGGTCTCGGCCTGTTCCCGGACGCCCGCTTCGGTGCCGTGGAACTCGAAGAACAGGGTCGGAACCGGCTCCAGCCCATCGAGCTTCGAGTAGGCGATGCAGGCGCGCATCTGGACCTCGTCCAGCAGTTCCACCCGGGCGACCGGCACGCCGGTCTGGATGGTGGCGATCGCGGTGTCGACGGCGCTCTTGAGGTCGGGGAAGGGGCAGACCGCGGCCGAGATCGCCTCCGGGATGCCGTGCAGCTTCAACTGCACCTCGGTGATCACCCCGAGCGTGCCTTCGGAGCCGACAAACAGCCGAGTCAGGTCGTAGCCCGCAGCCGACTTGCGGGCGCGCCGCGCGGTGCGGACCACGCGGCCATCGGCGGTGACGACGGTCAGGCTGAGCACGTTCTCCCGCATGGTGCCGTAGCGCACCGCGTTGGTGCCGGACGCCCGGGTCGCGCTCATCCCGCCGATCGAGGCGTCGGCCCCGGGATCGATCGGGAAGAACAAGCCGCGGTCGCGCAGGTGCTCGTTCAACTGCTTGCGGGTGACGCCGGCCTGCACCCGGCAGTCCAGGTCTTCGGCGTTGACCTCGAGCACGCGGTTCATCGCCGAAACGTCGATCGTCACCCCGCCCGCGACGGCCCCGACATGGCCCTCAAGCGAGGTGCCGGCGCCGAAGGGGATCACCGGGATGCGATGCGAGGAGCAGATCTCCAGCACCGCCGACACCTCCTCGGTGCTCTCGACGAAGGCCACCGCGTCCGGGGCGAGGGTGGCGTGGTAGCTCTCGTCGCGGCCGTGCTGGTTGCGCACCGCCGTTGCCGTCGACAGGCGGTCGCCGAGGCGCTGACGGATTGCCGCGATGGCGGTCGCCAGGGCGGTTTCATCGGGTCGTGCGGGGGCGGACGCGGCGGACGTCATCGGAAGACTCCGGGAGTGGGTGGAAGCCCCGGACGATAGGATGCGGCCGGCCCGGCGCCAAACGGAATCGCAGTTCCGAAGCCGCGGCGGGCCGGCTGATGGTCTGCGTCGGCCTCAGGCTGCCGGGCGGGCGTCGACGCCGTGGGTGTTCAGCATCTCGGTCAGCTCGCCGCTTTCGAACATCTCGCGGATGATGTCGCAGCCACCGACGAACTCACCCTTCACGTAGAGTTGCGGGATGGTCGGCCAGGACGAGTATTCCTTGATCCCCTCGCGGATCGCCGGGTCCTCGAGCACGTTGATGCCCTTGAACTTGACGCCGAGATGGCTGAGGACCTGGACGACCACGGCCGAGAAGCCGCATTGCGGGAACACCGGGGTGCCTTTCATGAACAGCACCACATCGTTGCTACCGACCTCCTGGTCGATCCGCTGGCGCAAGGTATCGTCGAGCATCGTCGAAATCCTCCGTTCGGAATGGTCCGCCGTCACTCTGGCGTCGCCGTCTGAAGTGCCAGGGCGTGGAGTTCGGTCCCCATCCGTCCCTGCAAGGCCTTGTACACCATCTGGTGCTGCTGGATCCGGTTCTTTCCGGTGAAGGCAGCCGACACGACGTGGCACGCGTAGTGGTCGCCGTCGCCGCGCAGATCCTCGATCGTGATCAGCGCGTCGGGCAGGGCGGCCTTGATAAGGCGTTCGATGTCACCCGCGTCCATCGCCATGCCGTTTCTCCTTTTTCGTCCCGACCTCAGCTGCCACCGGCCATGTAGTCCGGCAACCACGCCTCGTGGCGCCGGCGCAGCGTCTCCAACGATATGCGATCACCGTCGGCCAACTGTCAAATCACCGTCGGTCGTCGTGGCGCCGACGACCGTCGCCGGCACCCCGGCCGCCGCGGCGGCGGACAGGACGCGGTCGGCATCGGCCGTGGCGACCACGTAGCGGCCCTGGTCCTCGCCGAAACACCAGGCGTGCGCCAGGGCCACCGGCGGGAACCTCGACCCGGGCGCCGAGACCCCGGGCGGCCAGCGCCATCTCGGCGATCGCCACCAGCAGGCCGCCATCGCCGACGTCGTGGCAGGCCGAGACCGCGCCGTCGTCGATCAGGCCGCGCACCAGGTCGCCGGTGCGCCGCTCGGCCGCCAGGTCGAGCGGCGGCGGGGCGCCTTCCTCGCGGCCGGCGATCTCGCGCAGGTACAGCGAGGCGCCGAGCCAGCCGTCGCGGCGGTCGGCCGGCTGGCCGAGCACCACCAGCGCGTCACCGGCAGCCTTCAGGGACGGGGTGCAGAGCTTGTGGACGTCGTCGATCAGGCCGACGCCGCCGATCACCGGGGTCGGCAGGATCGCCTGGCCCTCGGTCTCGTTGTAGAGCGACACGTTGCCCGACACGACCGGGTAGTCGAGCGCCCGGCAGGCGGCACCCATGCCGGCCACGCAGCCGACGATCTGGCCCATGATCTCCGGCTTCTGGGGGTTGCCGAAGTTCAGGTTGTTGGTGATCGCCAGCGGCGTGGCGCCGACCGCCGTGATGTTCCGCCAGGTCTCGACCACGGCCTGCGCGCCGCCGATCTCGGGGTCGGCGACACAATAGCGCGGCGTGCAGTCGACCGTCAGGGCCAGGGCCCCGGTCGGTGTCCTGGACCCGCACCACCCCGGAATCGGCTCCGGGCCGGATCATGGTGTCGCCCATGACCAGGTGGTCGTACTGCTCCCAGATCCAGCGCCGGCTGGCCATGTCCGGGCATTCCATCAGGCTGGCGAGAGCGCCGCAAAGGCTGTCCGGCGCCGGCACGTCGGCGGCGGCGATCACCGGCCGCTTCGGGGCCGCCACGTGCGGGCGGTCGTACTCCGGCGCCTCGGTCACCAGCGGTCCGACCGGGATCTCGGCCTGCACCGACGCCGTCCTTGCGCAGCACGATGCGCCCGGTCTCGGTGACCTTGCCGATGACCGCGAAGTCCAGGTCCCACTTGTCGAACACCGCCCGCGCCTCGGCCTCGGATTCCGGGCGGATGATCATGAGCATCCGTTCCTGGCTCTCGGACAGCATGATCTCGTAGGCGGTCATGCCGGTCTCGCGCACCGGCACCCGGTCGAGGTCGAGCTCGATGCCGAGCCCGCCCTTGCCGGCCATCTCGACGCTGGAGGAGGTCAGGCCGGCCGCCCCCATGTCCTGGATGGCGATGATGCAGTCCTTCTGCATCAGCTCCAGGCAGGCCTCGATCAGCAGCTTCTCGGTGAACGGGTCGCCGACCTGCACGGTCGGGCGCTTCTCCTCGGAATCCTCGCTGAACTCGGCCGACGCCATGGTGGCGCCGTGGATGCCGTCGCGCCCGGTCTTGGCGCCGACATAGACCACCGAGTTGCCGGGGCCGGCGGCCGCCGAATAGAAGATCCGGTCGGCCCGGGCGAGGCCGACGGTCATGGCGTTGACCAGGATGTTGCCGTTGTAGGCCGGGTGGAAGTTGACCTCGCCGGCGACCGTCGGCACGCCGACGCAGTTGCCGTAGCCGCCGATTCCGCCGACCACGCCGGCGATCAGGTGCCGGGTCTTCGGATGGTCCGGGCTGCCGAAGCGCAGGGCGTTCAGGTTGGCGATCGGCCGCGCGCCCATGGTGAACACGTCGCGCAGGATGCCGCCGACGCCGGTCGCCGCCCCCTGGTAGGGCTCGATGAAGCTCGGATGGTTGTGGCTCTCGATCTTGAAGACCGCCGCCAGGCCGTCGCCGATGTCGATCACGCCGGCGTTCTCGCCCGGGCCCTGGATGACGTGCGGGCCCTCGGTCGGCAGCGTCTTCAGCCAGCGCTTCGAGGATTTGTAGGAGCAGTGCTCCGACCACATCACCGAGAAGATGCCGAGCTCGGTGATGGTCGGTTCGCGCCCCATGATCGTCAGCAGGACCGCGTACTCGTCATCCGACAGCCCGTGCTCGGCGACCAGCTCCGGCGTGATCGCGACGTTGGGAATGGTCATGCGGGTCCTCTCACGCCAGCGCCCGGGCCAGGCCGTCGAACAGGCCGCGGCCGTCGGTCCCGCCGTGCAGCGGATCGATGGCGTCCTCGGGATGCGGCATCAGGCCGAGCACGGTCTTGGTGTCGTTGAAGATGCCGGCGATGCCCCGGCGCGAGCCGTTGGGGTTGGCGGCCTCGGTCGCGCCGCCCTCGGCGTCGACGTAGCGGAAGGCGACCAGTCCGCGATCCTCCAGGCGGTCGAGGGTGGCGTCGTCGGCGTAGTAGTTGCCGTCGTTGTGGGCGACCGGCACGGCGATGGTCTGGCCGGCGGCGTAGCCGCTGGTGAACACCGATTGCGCCGTCTCGACCCGCAGGTGCACCGTCCGGCACACGAACTTCAGGCCGGCGTTGCGCATCAGCGCGCCCGGCAGCATCCCGGCTTCGGTCAGCGTCTGGAAGCCGTTGCAGACGCCGAGGACCGGCACGCCCTGGTCGGCGCGCTCCTTGACGGTCCGCATCACCGGCGAGTGCGCGCCCATGGCGCCGGCCCGCAGGTAGTCGCCGTAGGAGAAGCCGCCGGGGACGACGATCAGATCGACCGCGGGCAGGTCGACGTCCTTGTGCCAGATCATCAGCGGCTCGGTGCCGAAGGATCGTCGCAGGGCGACCGCCATGTCGCGTTCGCGGTTCGAGCCGGGGAAGACGATGATGGCCGTTTTCATAGGCGCTCCGGGGGGCGTCACGGTGAGGCGGAACCTAGGTCCGTCTCAGGACCGACGCAAGCGAAGTAACGTCGCGCGTGCGAGGCGTCGGGCACGCTGCCGTCGTCGTCCGAGCGGCGGTTGGATCCCGGCTCGCGCTGCGCTTGGCCGGGATGACGACTGAGGGGGGAGGCGGTCGTTCGTTGCATGAGCGCTCTCTAAACCATCGTCACCCCGGAAGCCGTGGCGAAGCCTCGGCTATCCGGGGCCTACGGCGCGACGGTGGCTTGCAGGCCCGCCCCCGGCGGGGCGGAGCCGTGACCCACGGGGCGACGCGCGCCGGCCTTCGGCGTCGTCAGCGTTCGCCGGCAGCGGCCAGGGAGACCTCGTCGGGCGACAGTACCCGCTCGGGAGGCAGTCGAATCGTGATGGTCGTCCCCTGGCCGAGGGTGCTGTCGAGCCGCAGCGTGCCACCGTGGATTTCAACGAACGCCTTGGTCAACGGCAAGCCGAGCCCGACACCGTCGAACCGCCGGCTGAGGCGGCTGTCGACCTGTTCGAACGGGCGCAGGACCTTGCCATGATCCTTGGGGTCGATGCCGATCCCGTCGTCGGCAACGCTGATGCTGACGCCGCCGCCGTCCCGATCGGCAACCAGCTCGATATGCCCGCTCGGGGGCGTGAACTTGGCCGCGTTGGAAATCAGGTTGATCAGGATCTGCCGGATCAGACGCGCGTCGGCGCTCAACGCCGGGAATCCGTCCGCCACCGCAACCCGGATATCGGCGATCTGCTGACCCCGCCGCGCCTGGACCATGGCGATGGCGGCATGCGCCTCGGCAAGCAGGTCGACGCGCCCGAGGCGCAGCCGGATCTGGCCCATTTCGATGCGTGACAGGTCCAGGATGTCCTCGATCAGGCTCAGCAGGTGCAGACCGCTGACCTGGATATCGTGGGCGTAGCCCTCGTAGTGCGGGTCGCCGAGCGGTCCGAACACCCGATTCACCAGGAGGTCCGAGAACCCGATGATGGCGTTCAGCGGGGTTCGCAACTCGTGGCTGACGGTCGCCAGGAACAGGCTCTTGGCCCGGTTGGCGATCTCGGCCTGGCGCAATGCGTCCTGGAGTTCCTGTCGCGCGCTGTCGAGCTCCAGGCTGAACGTGGTCTCGTCGGTTGACGTTCCACGGTAGCCGCTGAAGCGCCCCGACTGGTCGAACACCGGAACCCCGGAGACCCGCCAGTGCCGAGTGCCGCCGTTCGGGTCGGGCAGGTCATAGCGGAAGTCCCGGAACGGCAGGCGGGCGTCCAGCAAGGCCTTGTGCCCGCTGAACAGCGGGTCGTCGTCGGGATCGGCGCCGGCGATTTCCCACTGGGTCTTTCCGATCAGTTGCGAGGCCGGAGGGTGGCGGCGCACGGCGCTGGTATCGACCACCATCGTGAAGCGGAGGTGCGGATCGGTTTCCCAGAACCGGTCCGAACTGGCGTTCACAAAATCGTGAAACCGTTGCTCGCTGTCCTGGTAGGCCTGCTGGACCCGCTTCATCTCGGTGATGTCCTGGGATGCGGTGACCGTGCCACCGTCCGGCAGCCGTTGGTCGCGGACAAGTACCCATCGACCTTCCGGCAGCCGCACGGTGAAGCTTCGACCGCCCGGCCGTCGCTGCTGGAGGCGCCGCGCCAGATAGGCTTCCGGATCACCCGCGGCGTCGGGGATCTGCCCGGCCTCGAGGCGGTCCCTGACATGCTCCTCGAAGGTCATTCCGATGCGCAACGGCGTGCCGGCCGCGTCGTTGAGATCTCGCACCTGTGCGTTGGCATACACCAGCCGATCCTGGCGATCCCAGATGTGCAATCCGTCGGTGGTGTGGTCGAGCGCTTCCAGGAGCGCCGGCAGCGTGAGATCGGGCGTCGCCAGAGCCGGGCGGGCGCCGGGCTGCTCGCGGAAGGTGACGACGTAGCCCCCGACGCCATCGGATGCACGGCGACCGAATATTGCCGGCCGTCCGGCCGGGTGTGCTCGATCCGGCCCGGCAGTCGCAGGCGAGCCGCCTCGACCCGCTTGAGGGCGATCGCCTCGCCGTCGCCGGGCCCGTACTCGCCGCGGTCCGCCAAATACCGGGTGATGGTCTCGAGGGAGGTCCCAGGCTCGGCGATCTCCGGCGGCAGCTCGAAGATCTCGACGTACCGTCGGTTTCGGAACACCAGCGTCGGGAAGTCGTCGAATACCGCGAGGCCAAGGTCGACGCAGTCGAGCGCCTCGACCAAGGTTGCGACATCCGGCGGCAGGGTCGTCGGGTCTGACACGTCGTCACTCCGGCTGGCTGGCGCACGAGGCGCCTTACTCTACCGAAGGTGATCCGAAAGCCAAACCTCGGCGGCCGTGACAAATGCCGCCGTCAGGCCTCGATCCGTATGGCGTAGTTCTCGATGACGGTGTTGGCGAGCAGCTTCTCGCACATCGCTGTGACCGCTTTCTCAGCCTTGGCGGCGTCCGTCTCGGTCAGGTCGATCTCGATGACCTTACCCTGACGAACTTCCCCGAGCCCCTGGAAACCGAGGGTTCCCAGGGCGTGGCCGATGGCCTTGCCCTGCGGATCCAGCACGCCGGGTTTCAGGGTGACGTGAACAATCGCCTTCATCGCTCCTCCGCGACCGGCCTCCGGGACGCCGGTCCATGCTGTGGTTTGCCGCCGCCGTGCCCGGCCGGGCCGGCGGCTACTGCATCGCCTGCGGGCCCTTCAGGTCCATCGGGCCGGCCTCCGGCAGCACGCCGAGGCGCCGTGCCACCTCCTGATAGGCCTCCTCGACCCCGCCGAGGTCGCGGCGGAACCGGTCCTTGTCCATCTTCTCGTTGGTGCGGATATCCCACAGCCGGCAGTTGTCAGGGCTGATCTCGTCGGCGACCACGACCTGGACCTCGTCGTGCTCGTTGTACAGCCGGCCGAACTCGAGCTTGAAATCCACCAGGCGCAGCCCGACTCCGAGAAACAGGCCGATCAGGAAATCGTTGATCCGCAACGCCAGGGCGACCATGTCGTCGAGGTCCTGGGTGCCGGCCCAGCCGAAGGCGGTGATATGCTCTTCGGTGACCATCGGGTCGCCGAGATCGTCCGATTTGTAATAGTACTCGATGATCGAGCGTGGCAGGACGGTGCCTTCCTCGATTCCGAAGCGCTTGGCGATCGACCCGGCGGCCACGTTGCGCACCACCAGCGAGATCGGGATGATCTCGACCTCGCGAACCAGCTGCTCGCGCATGTTCAGCCGGCGCATGAAGTGCGTCGGAACACCGATCTCGGTGAGCCGGGTCATCAGGAATTCGCTGATCCGGTTGTTCAGGACGCCCTTGCCGGTGATGATGCCCTTCTTCTGATTGTTGAAGGCGGTGGCATCGTCCTTGAAGTACTGGATGAGGGTCCCGGGCTCGGGTCCTTCGTACAGAACCTTGGCCTTGCCCTCGTAGAGCTTGCGGCGTCTGGCCATGAGGCGGTCTCCGGGGCCACGCGAGAGCGCGCGTGGGCGGGCGTCGGGTTGTCAGGATCGGCACCCGCGGCGCACCCGCGTCACCGAGGCCGTCCTATAGCAGCACGATACCCCAAACTCAATCGGCGGGCTGGCCGGGTGGCGACGGGGGCGCAACGTCGACCGTGGCAAACGACGTGCGGTCGGGACGGCCGGCGGCGAACCGGAAGACGGGGCGGCCGCCGCCCGGCGCCGGCAAGGCGATCAGCGCGGCGCTGCTGGTCCCGAACTCGCCCGGTCCGGCGATCGTCATGGCGCCGCCCGGGCCGGCGTCGGCAGCGTGGTCGGTGGCGCCCAGCAGCATTTCCCACGCCCCCCAGTGCTCGGCCTCGGGATCCGGTGGTGGCGCCGCGCGAAATCGGTCGAGATAGCGTGCCGTCCGGGCGGACCCGGCGCGGTCGTTCAGATCGTGGGCTGTCAGCATGGAAACGCCGACGGCAATCGGCAGCGCCTCGATCCGCTGGCCGTCGTCGCGGTGCGCAAGCCAGAACGCATCCCGACTGTCGGCCACCAGCAGGTTGAACGGTCGGAAGCTGTCCGGCTCCAGCGCCTCGAGCGCGCGCGCCGCATCCGCCGCGTCGGCGTGGTCGAGGGCGTCGAGCACGAGCTCGCCCCGGGATCGTTTGCCGAGGGCGGGGCCGAGGGTTCCGTGGCGGTTCAGGACGGAGGCCAGCACGCCGTGGTCGTTGAGCCCGAGCCAGCTGCCGCCGGCCAGTGAATCGAGGCCGGCGACCACCTCCGGGCGGTCGGGCCAGTGCCGGGCCGGGGCACGCCAGGGCCGGCCGGCCATCTCGTCGCGGTTGGCGGCGATGACCAGGGGCCACGGATGACCTGGGCGGCGAAGGACGACGACGGTGCACATGGGCGCGGAAAGTGGCGTTGTCGATGGGATCGCGCAAGGCCGCGATCGGTCGTTCACATAGCCGGGGCCGCGGTGTATGGTCCGCGCGGTTTCAGCCGACAGTCGATCCGAGGAGGACCGAAATGGGTGGGTTCCAGGACCGCGAGCGCGCCGAAGAGTCGCGTTTCGCTCACGATGCCGAGCTGACCTTCAAGGCGAACGTCCGGCGCGATCGCAAGATCGGGCTGTGGGTCGCGTCCGAGTTCCTCGGCCTGGAGGGCGAGGCCGCCGCCAACTTCGCCAGCGAAGTGGTGGCGTCCGATTTCGAGAAGCCCGGCGATTCCGACGTTATCGAGTTCGTGCTGCGCCGGGTTTCCGAGGCCGGTGGCGAGCTGACCGAGGCACGGCTCAAGCATCGCATGGACGAGATGCTGCGCGAGGCGATGGCCGAGCTGAAGGCGTCGTCCTGATCCTGCCGACGCGCGGTCGGCCCCGATGACCGGATCGCCGCGCGTCCCCGCCTTGTCGCCTGGGGACCGCGCGCCGAACCTCACGCTGCCCGATCTCGCCGGGCGCACGCGCCGGCTGTACCAGGAAGTCTCCGGTGGCCCGATCGTGATCGTGACGGTCCCGGATCCGTTGGCGGGACGGGGGCGAAACGTTCTGGACGAACTGTCGCGCAGGACCGCGGCGCTCACCCGCCTCGGGGCGCACTGCGTCGTGCTGACGCGCCGGCCGCCGGAACTGGCCGCTCCGCTGGCTGCTCAGGTCTGGATCGATCCCTACGGCGACGCCATGGCGCTGTTTCGCCCATCGCTCGCCGCCGGCGGGCAGGCTTCGGCGTCGGCCGCTGTCCTGGATGCCAATCAGCGGCTGGTGGCTTTGTACGCGGCGGAGGAGACCGCCGACGCCGTGGACGCGGCGGTGAGGTTGGTGGAGACGCTCGTCTCCGAGACGGCCCGGGAACCGCACGATCTCGACCGCACGGCGCCGGTGCTGGTGGTCCCCAGGCTGCTGCCGCCTGAGCTCTGCGACCGTCTCTCGGTACTCGCCACCGATCGGCCCGTGCAGGACCCTGACCTCAAGCGCGCCACCGCGGTCTGCCTCGGGGCGCGGCTCGGCAACGAGATCCGGCGCGCCTTCCAGTTCCGTCCGCAGCTTCGCTTCGAGCCGTTTCGCATTGTCGCGGCCGGCGCCGAGGCGACCGCCCGGCGGGGCGCGACCGAGGATCAGCCGCGGCACCGGTTCGTGGCCCTGGTGGGATTGGCGACGGACGAGGCGGGCGCCGGCGTGGTGCTGCCGGAGTACGGGCCGCACGTCTACCGGCTGCGCCAGGGCGTCGCGGTCGCGTTCTCGTGCGAGTTGCTGTACCGGATCGTGCAGGTTCCCGCGAACGAGACGGCCCCGGTGCTTGTGACCGTCCTCGCCGAACCGTCGTAGCCGCGACGGCCGAGGCGGCGCTACGCCCGGCCGAACACCCGCCGGAAGATCGTGTCGACGTGCTTGGTGTGGTAGCCGAGGTCGAACAGGCCATCGAGTTCGGCCGGTGACAGCGCCGCCGTCACTTCCGGGTCGGCTTCCAGCAGGGCGCGGAAATCCTTGCCCTCCAGCCACACCGGCATGGCGTTGCGCTGCACCAGCCGGTAGGAATCCTCGCGGCTGACGCCTTTCTGGGTCAGAGCCAGCATCACCCGCTGGCTGTGGATCAGGCCGCCGAGCTTGTCCAAATTCGCCTGCATGGTTTCCGGATAGACCACCAGCTTGTCGACCACTCCGGTCAGCCGGGCGAGGGCGAAGTCGAGGGTGACCGTCGCGTCGGGGCCGATCATG
Source organism: Rhodospirillaceae bacterium (assembly GCA_018401495.1). Classification (GTDB taxonomy): domain Bacteria; phylum Pseudomonadota; class Alphaproteobacteria; order Thalassobaculales; family Thalassobaculaceae; genus Thalassobaculum_A. The sequence continues at coordinate 286,062 of JAGYJX010000035.1, read as the reverse complement.
CGCTCGACCGAGGAGTGGCTGATGTCGCGTTCGTGCCAGAGCGCGACGTTCTCCATCGCCGGCACCACGGCCATGCGCACCAGCCTCGCCAGGCCGGTCAGGTTCTCGGTCAGCACCGGGTTGCGCTTGTGCGGCATTGCCGATGAGCCCTTCTGCTTCTCGCTGAAGAACTCCTCGGCCTCGCGCACCTCGGTGCGCTGCAGGTGGCGGATCTCGGTGGCGAGCCGCTCGACCGAGGAGGCGACGACGCCGAGCACCGCAAAGAACATCGCGTGGCGGTCGCGCGGGATCACCTGGGTCGACACCGGCTCCGGCTCCAGGCCGAGGGCGGCGGCGACATGCTCCTCGACCCGCGGGTCGATGTTGGCGAAGGTGCCGACCGCGCCCGAGATCGCGCAGGTCGCGATCTCCTTGCGGGCGGCGACCAGGCGCGCCCGGGCGCGCTGGAATTCGGCGTGGTAGCCCGCGAGCTTCAGCCCGAAGGTCACCGGCTCGGCGTGGATGCCGTGGCTGCGGCCGACCGTCGGGGTGTCCTTGTGCTCGAACGCCCGGCGCTCCAGGGCGGCCAGCAGCGCGTCGACGTCCTCGATCAGGATGTCGGCGGCGCGGGTCAGCTGGACCGAGAGGCAGGTGTCGAGCACGTCCGAGGAAGTCATGCCCTGGTGGACGAACCGCGCCTCCGGCCCGACGTGTTCGGAGAGGTTGGTCAGGAAGGCGATGACGTCGTGCTTGACCTCGGCCTCGATGGCGTCGATGCGCTCGACCTCGAAGGCGCCGCGCTCCCACACCGCCTTGGCCGCCGCCTCGGGATCACGCCGAGGGCGGCCTGGGCGTCGCAGGCGTGCGCCTCGATCTCGAACCAGATCCGGAACCGGGTCTCGGGCGCCCAGATGGCGGCCATCTTCTCGCGGGAATAGCGCGGAATCATGCGGGCGGCACTCCGTCTTCGGTCGACCAGCGGCTAATAGCACCGGGGTCGGGGGCTGTCACCCGATCCGCGGCAGCCGAGCCGTCACCGTGTCGGCCAAGCTCGCCGACCGGTCGGCTGCCGTCCAGCCGCAGGACCGGGCAGGGCAGGGCGGCCAGCCACTGCTCGTGCTTCGCGCGCGACCGTCCCTCCGGCGGGCCGGCGTCGTAGGCCGATGCCCAGGCCACGAACGCTTCGGTCTCCGGGTTCCGCCAGCCGCCCGGGCGGGTCGCCTCGACTCCGAAGGTCCGGGACTCGCGGGCACGCAGACGCGCCGCCCGAAGTTCGGTCGGCGCGCGCAGGTAGACCACGAGGTCGAAGAGCGGGATCAACGGGTCGCCCCAACCGACCAGCGAGCCGCTCAGCACCCAACCGGCGCGCGGCAGGAACAGCCGCTCCATGAGCGGAAGGCGTTCCGCCTCGTCGCGCTTGCGGGTGAAGGGCGGGTCGGTCGGCTCCCAGAAGTAGTCGTCGGAATCGTGATGCGGGACCGCCAGCAAGGTGGCGAGGGCGCGTCCGAGAGTGGTGGTGCCGGCGCCGGACGCGCCGGTGATGTGAACGCGTCGAGTCGCCATGATCGAACCCTCGGCGGTGATGGTTGTGCTTCGGATCGAGTGCCGCCACTTTGCACGTCGAGAACCGAAGGGTGATGCCATGAAGGTCAACGGAACGCACTACCGCCCGATCTGGCAGGCCGCCGACGGCTCGGCGGTCGAGATCATCGACCAGACCCGGCTCCCGCACGAGTTCGCCGTCGCGCGCCTCGCCTCGATGGCCGACGCGGCGCACGCGATCAGGGCCATGCTGGTGCGCGGCGCCCCGCTGATCGGCGCCACCGCGGCCTGGGGCCTGTGGCTGGCGATGCGCGAGGATCCGAGCGATTCCGGCCTCGCCTCGGCGTACGAGACGCTGATGGCGACGCGCCCGACGGCCGTCAACCTGCGCTGGGCGCTCGACGCCGGGCGGGCGCGGCTGGCGACTGTGGCGCCGGGCGAGCGGGTCGCCGCCGCCGAGGCGTTCGCGCGCCGGGTGTGCGACGAGGATGCCGAACTGAACCATGCCATCGGCCGGCACGGCCTGGCGATCATCGAGGCGATCGCCGCCACCAAGCCGCCGGGCGAGACCGTCAACGTGCTGACGCACTGCAACGCCGGCTGGCTCGCCACCGTCGACTGGGGCACCGCCACCTCGCCGATCTACCAGGCCCACGACGCCGGCATCCCGATCCACGTCTGGGTCGACGAGACCCGGCCGCGCAACCAGGGCGCCTTCCTGACGGCGTGGGAACTCGGCAACCACGGCGTCGACCACACGGTGATCGTCGACAACGCCGGCGGCCACCTGATGCAGCGCGGCCGGGTCGATCTCTGCATCGTCGGAACCGACCGGGTGAGCGCCAACGGCGACGTCGCCAACAAGATCGGGACTTACCTCAAGGCGTTGGCCGCCCACGACAACGGCGTGCCGTTCTACGTGGCGCTGCCGAGCCCGACCATCGACTGGACGCTGCACGACGGCTTCGCGATCCCGATCGAGGAGCGCTCGCCCGACGAGGTGACCCGTATCCCCGGTCGCCTGGACGACGGGACGACCGGCGCGGTCACCATCACACCGCCCGGCAGCCGGGCCGCCAACCCGGCCTTCGACGTCACCCCGGCGCGGCTGGTGACCGGGCTGATCACCGAGCGTGGCGTGGCGCCGGCGACGCCGGAGGGGCTGCTCGGCCTGTTCCCGGAGCGGGTGGCAGCGGGGGAGTAGGGGGCAGGGAGTTGGCGTCGGCAGCCGGTTGGCGGCAGGACCGGGCCGAGGCTCCGCTTCAGCTCTCCGCGGGGCCGCCCCTACTTCCCCTCGTCATTCCAGACGGACGCGCCGCGCTGGCGGCGCGGCCGAGCTGGAACCCACGGGGCGACGGGCACACACCGCTGCAAGCGCGGTGCGTCGGCTAGGTTCCGGCTCCGTCCCGCCTGCGGCGGCCCGGTCCGGAATGACGACAAGGGAGGGGACGCCGCCGACGGGACGAACTGCGATCGCGCGCGCTTCACCTCCGGCGGCCGCTCCAGCCGGGCTGCGATGGCTGTCTCGGCGCGGCGGCTGACTTCGCCCTGGATGCCTGCCGTCCGAACGCTCATGATACGATGCCTCGACTCGATCTCCGGGAGCCAAGCCATGATGCCCGCCAAGGAACGCGCCCTGCGCCAGGAGGTGATCGACACCTGCTTGAAGATGAACGCGCTGGGCATCAACCAGGGCACTTCCGGCAACGCCAGCGTGCGGGTGGCGGATGACCCGGCGGCCGGGTTCTTCATCACCCCATCGGCAATCCCCTACGAGGAGATCCGGCCCGAGGACATCGTGGCAATGGAGCTGGACGGCAGCCACAGCGACAACCGCCGTCCCTCAAGCGAGTGGCGCTTCCACCTGGACATCATGCGTCACCGCCCGGACTGCGGAGCGATCGTCCACACCCACGGCATGTTCGCCACCACGCTGGCCTGCCTGCGCATGGAGATCCCGGCCTTCCACTACATGATCGCCCAGGCCGGCGGGCCGACCATCCGCTGCTCGGACTACGCCACCTTCGGGACCCAGGAGCTGTCGGACACCGCACTCCAGGCGCTCGAAGGCCGGCGCGCCTGCCTGCTGGCCAACCATGGCATGATCGCCATCGGTCCGACCCTCAAGAAGGCGCTGGCGCTGGCCTTGGAGGTCGAGACCCTGGCCGCCATGTATTGGCGAACCCTGCAGGTCGGGAAACTGGTCATCCTGCCCGACGACGAGATCGAGCGGGTCGGCCAGAAATTCGGAACCATGGGCTACGGCGCGGTCGGCAAGACCGCCGACAACAAGGGGCAGGCGGCATGACCACGACGCTCGCGAACTCCGACCTGGACGCCGCCTACGCCGACGCGGCGGAACGCTTCGTCGCCGCCAACCCGAAGAGCCGGGCGATCCAGGAGCAGGCCGAGAAGGCGATGCCGGGTGGCAACACCCGCACGGTGCTGCACTACCACCCGTTCCCGCTGCGCTTCGCGCGCGGCGAGGGCTGCTACCTGTGGGACGCCGACGGCCACCAGCTGGTGGATTTCCTCGGCGAGTACACCGCCGGCCTGTACGGCCACTCCGACCCGCTGATCCGCGACGCCATCAAGCAGGCGGCGGACGACGGCTGGGTGCTGGGCGGGCCCAACCTGCTGGAGGCGCGGCTGGCGCAGGCGGTCGTCGATCGCTTCCCGGCGCTGGAGCGGGTGCGCTTCACCAACTCCGGGACCGAGGCCAACATGATGGCGGTCGCCGCGGCGCGCGCCTTCACCGGCCGCGATCGGGTGATGGCGTTCCGTGGCGCCTATCACGGCGGCCTGCTGTACTTCGCCGGCTCGCCGTTGAACGCGCCTTTCGACTACGTCATGGCCGACTACAACGACGCCGAGGGTGCCGCGGCGCTGATCCGCGAGCAGGGCGACCGGCTGGCCTGCGTCCTGGTCGAGCCGATGTGCGGGTCCGGCGGCTGCATTCCGGGCACCGAGGCGTTCCTGGAGGCGCTGCGCGGCGCCACCGAGGCGACCGGCGCGCTGCTGATCTTCGACGAGGTCATGACCTCCCGGTTGTCGCCGGAGGGGCTGCACGGGCTGCTGGGCATCCGGCCGGACCTCGTCAGTCTCGGCAAGTATCTCGGGGGCGGGCTGAGCTTCGGCGCCTTCGGTGGCCGCGCCGACATCCTCGACCGCTTCGACCCGCGCCGGCCGGATGCCTGGCCGCACGCCGGGACCTTCAACAACAACGTGTTCACCATGTCTGCCGGCCTGGCCGGGCTGACCCACCTCTACACACCCGAGCGCGCGGTGATGCTGAACGCCGCCGGCGACAGCCTGCGCGGCCGGATGAACGACGCCATCGCTCGACGCGGCCTGCCGATGATCGTCACCGGGCGCGGCTCGATGATGGCGGTGCATCCCGGGGCGACCGCGCCGGTCTCGCCACCGGAGGCGGGCAAGCGGCCGCGCAAGCTGGTCGACCTCATGCATCTCGACCTGATCGCTGCCGGCATCTACACCGCCCGGCGCGGCATGTCGGTGCTGTCGCTGCCGATGGGGGCGGCCGAGTTCGACCGCTACATCGCCGGCTTCGAGGAGTTCCTCGATGCCCGCCGCCCGGTGATCGAGCGGGCCGGGGAGGCGGTTCGATGAGCCTGCTGCGCCGGCTGTTGATCGAGGCCGGGCGTCGGGCCGCCCAGAACCCCGAGCTGCGGCGCGGCGCCGCGCGGATCGCCGGCGAGGTCTACGGAACGGTGGCGCCGAAGATCGAGAACGCCGGGCGCCATCTGGTCGAGACCGCCCGCGAGGCATCGACGGAGGTACGGCCGGGCGACGACCCGCTCGGCTTCGCGCGGCGCTTTCGCGACCGGCTGCTGCCGCCGGAGGACGACGGGCGGCGGTAGCCGATCGGCCGCTGGAGGTCCCTTGCCATGACCGTCCACGAAGCCCGGCTGATCAGCGTCTCGATCGACCGAGACTGGCGCGAGGTGTATGCGTTCGCGCACGTCCCCGAGAACTTCCCGATGTGGGCATCGGGCCTCGCGTCCGGGGTCGAGCGGAGCGGTGAGGAGTGGTCAGCGGACGGTCCGGGCGGTCGTGTCCGGATCCGGTTCGCGCCGCCCAACCCGTTCGGGGTTCTGGACCATGTCGTCGTCACGGCAGCCGGAGAGCGAATAGAGTGTCCGCTGCGGGTGGTCGCCAACGGCTCCGGCGCCGAGGTTACGTTCACCCTGTACCGCCGGCCCGGGGTCGGCGCCGAGGCCTTCGCCGCCGATGCCGGCTGGGTGGCGCGCGATCTGGCGGCCTTGAAGACCCTATTAGCCCTCGGAGCAGGCGATCGCTTTCCGGATGAAAGGCGACTCGCCTCCCTGACCGGGCCATGGCATGCTCGTTTCCTCGAATTGAGGAGCGATATGGAAGGTATTCCCGGAGTTCCCGCGCCGATTCCGCACTCCAAGATCGCCGGCCCGCACAAGGTGCGGGTTGCCGGCTCCGGAAGCTCGGTGGCGTCGCAGCCCGCCAACCTCCCGATCGTCAAGGTTGCCAGCCTGTCAGAGGTGGCTTCGATGGATCCCGCCGCGCGGGCCGAGTACATCCAGTCGATCGGCCGCGAGGCCACCGCCCGGGCCACCGCCAAGGTGATCGACATCCTGGTCTGAGGCTTCAGATTTAATCTGGACAATTTTATCTAAAATGCCATTTAATTGGGGTGCGGGGTATCGGCGGTCGCAGCCAGCCCCCGCCGACGACGGAGTTCGAGGAGCGTCATCATGGCGATCGGTCCGACCGGGGCCTTTGCAACGCCCGCCCCCCTGGCGCAGGCTGGATCGACGGCGCCGGCGCGCCTTGCCCGAGGGCTTCAGGAAGCGTTCGGGTTTCGCGCCCGCGACGCCGAGTCCCGGTTCGGCCAGCCTGCGATCGCCGAGCCCCTCGACGACCGCGATCGCCGGCAGTTCAACCTGGAGCAGGCGGCCGAGCAGATCCGCCTGTTGAACCCGAACGCGCCGCGGGGAACCATCGTCGACATTCTGGCCTGAGGGGGCGGCCGGCGCCGCTTGACCTGCGGGATCGGCCCTGACTAGCTTCGCGCTCCTTTCAGCGTGGCGACACCATCCCGTGACCGACAACCGAGACAGCCAATCCGCGGCTCCCCGCGGCGCCCTTCTGGGCGTCGGATGGTTCCTGTGCGCGGTGTTCTTCCTGTACGCCTTCGTGCAGCGGGTGGCGCCGTCGGTCATGGTCGACGACCTGATGCGCGATTTCACGGTCGGCGGCGCGGTGCTGGGGAACCTGTCGGCCTTCTACTACTACTCCTACGCCGGCTCGCAGATTCCGGTCGGGGTGCTGATCGATCGCTACGGGCCACGTCGGCTGGTCACCCTGGCAGCCGCGCTGACCGGGATCGGCTCGGTGGTGTTCGCGCTTGCCGACAGCTTGTGGCTGGCCTCGCTCGGCCGGCTGCTGATCGGGTTCGGCTGCGCGTTCAGCTTTGTCGGCGCGCTCAACTACGCGGCCCTGTGGTTTCCCCCGAACCGCTTCGCGACCCTCGGCGGCTGGGCGCAGATGCTCGGCGTGGTCGGCGGAGTCCTCGGTCAGGCGCCGCTCGGCTACCTGGTCGAGGCGGTCGGCTGGCGCACCGCCGTGCTCGGACTGGCGGTGTTCGGCCTGGTGCTGGCGACGGCCACCGCGCTGGTGCTGCGCGACCGGCAGCGCCCGGCGAACCCGGCAACCGGCCAGCGCCACAGCCTGCTGGCCGGGCTGCGGCGGGCGGCGTCGACCGGCCAGGTCTGGCTGGCCGCCGGCTTCGGCATGGCGATGACCGGCGCCATGCTGGCCTTCGGCGGGCTTTGGGGCGTGCCCTATGTGGAGCGCGCCTATGGCCTGCCCAAGGCTGAGGCGGCGGCGCTGGTGTCGATGCTGTTCGTCGGCTGGGGCTTCGGGGCGCCGATCTGGGGCATGGTCTCCGACCGGTGGAGCCGGCGCCGCCGCTTCATGACGGTCGGCGGCGTGCTGGCGACCGCCGGGATCGCCGGTGCCGTCTACCTGCCTGGTCTCACCCTGGTCTCGCTCGCCGCCATCCTGTTCGTCCAGGGGTTCGGCGCCGCCTCGATGGTGCTGTGCTTCGCGGTGGCGCGGGAGAACACGCCGTCCTGGTCGGCAGGCGCCACGCTGGGCATCGTCAACGGTTTCGTGGTGGGTTCAGGGGCGGTTCTGCAGCCGGTGCTCGGCTGGCTGCTGGATATGCGCTGGGACGGCACCATGGTTGCCGGGGCCCGGGTGTACGCCATCGAGGCCTACGAATCACGCCTTCCTGGTGCTGCCGATCACCTGCGGCTTCGGGGTGCTGTTGACCCTGTTCATCCGGGAAACCGGGGCACGGGCGTTCGAGGAACGGCCCTGATCAGTCCAGTAGATCCCGGACCGTGTTCAGGAGGTGATCGAGCCGGATCGGCTTCTTCAGGGTGGCGTCGGCCCCGAGTTGCTTGGCGGCTTCGAGGAAATCCAGCGCGCCGGCCTGTCCGCCACCGGAGATTCCGACCAGCTTGATGGCGGGATGGTCGCGGCGCAGTTCCATGATCGTCTCGATGCCCTCCTTCTCCGGCATCAGGATATCGACGACGGCGAGATCGAAATCGCCGTCGCGCGCGGCGGCCAGGCCCGATCGGCCGTTGTCGGCCATCGCGACCGTGTGGCCGGCGGATTTCAGCATCCGGGCGATGGTGGTGCGGACGAGTTCGTTGTCGTCGATCACGAGGAGGCGCGCCATGGCCCTCTGGACATCGATCGCAGTGCCTCCGTTTCTAGCACTTGCATGAACTGCTGGCGAGGTGCAGCCTGGCGCGCGCGTGACAGGCGGCGCGTGTCGCGCAGCCGGGGGCGATCACCCTGGGGCGAGGAGGCCCGCCGACCGGAAGCTGGTGTGCCCGCCGCGCGCGACGATCAGATGGTCGTGCAGGACCAGCCCCAGGGCGGCGGCCGCCTCGGCCAGCTGGCGGGTCATGGCGATGTCGGCCTGCGACGGCGTCGGGTCGCCCGAAGGGTGGTTGTGGACCACGATCAGCGCCGAGGCGCCGAGCGCCAGCGCGCGCTTGACGACCTCGCGCGGGTAGAGGGGGGTGTGGTCGACGGTGCCGCGACCCTGGCGCTCGTCCTGGATCAGGCGGTTCTTGCGGTCCAGGTAGAGCACCCGGACCTCCTCGACCGGTTGATGGGCCATCGCCACCCGGCAATAGTCCAGCAATTGGCTCCAGCTCGAGAGCAGCGGGCGGTCGCGCAGGGTTCCGGCGAGCAGGCGGGAGGCGGTCGCCTCGGCCGTCTTGAGCGCCGCGATCGACGCTTCGCCCATGCCCTCGACCTCGGCCAGCGCGTCAGGGGGAGCGCTCACCGCCTCGGCGAACGACCCGAAGCGGGCGATCAGGCGCTTGGCCAGCGGCTTGGCGTCGCCGCGCGGCTTCGCCAGGAACAGCAGGAGTTCCAGAAGCTCGTAGTCAGCCAGCGCCTCGGCCCCGGCTGCCAGGAAGCGCCGCCGCAGCCGCGCGCGATGTCCCGAGTGGTGATCGCTGTCGTCGCCGTCCGTCATGCCCGACCGCCGCCATAGCCCGTCATGGGGCTATGGCAGCGGCAGGGATGTTTTCCGTGAGAGCCGGAAAGTTGCGTCAGGTCTGCGGCTTGCGGAACGGCTTGTGGCAGGTGCCGCAGGTGCCGCCGAGCGCCTTCATGGCCTCGCCGGTGGCGGCGGCGTCGCCGGACCTGCGCGACCATAGCCAGCTTCTCGGCGGCGGCCGCGGAATCGGCGGCGGCGCTCTCGAACTTGGCCCAATCGGTCCAGATCGCGGGCAGGGCGTCGGTGTCGCCGGTGCCAGACCCCTGCGGGAACAGGGAGGCCGCCTTCTTCATGGTGGCGGCGATGGTCTCGGCAGGAGCGACCGCGTCGGTCGCCTTGTTCCCTTCGACGGCGGTGCGGACCGCCTTAAGGGCGGCGCCGGTGGCCTTCATGGCCTCCTTGCGTTCGGCGATCACATCGGCGGCCACGGCACCGCCGACGCCCGCCAGAATCGCCACGCCGAAAGCGGCCGCACGTACCAGATGTCGCATGTATCCTCCTGCCCGTTACGGGGTCGGACCGGGCATCCACCCCACCGCGACGGAGCATGCTGGGCGACGTCGGTGCGTTCAATTGACAAGTTCGTGCGCGGATCACTCCGGGACGCGGGCCGCCTCCAGCGCCGGCCGGCCGCGGATCATGTCGGAGGCCTTGTCGGCGATCATCATCACCGAGGCGTTGAGGTTGGCCGACAGCATGGTCGGCATCACCGAGGCGTCGATCACCCTCAGGCCTTGCATCCCGCGCACCCGGAGCTGGTCGTCGACGACCGCCGTCGCGTCGGTCTCCGGCCCCATCCGGCAGCTGCCCATCGGGTGGAAGGTGGTGGTGCCGCGCTCGCGCGCCGCCGCCAGCAACTCGTCGTCGCTCTGCACCTGGGCGCCCGGGTATTCCTCGAAATCGTAGAACGGCTCCAGCGGCTTGGTGGCCAGCAGCCGGCGGGCGAGCTTCATGGCCTTCAGCAGCACCTGGCGGTCCTCGTCCTCGGCCAGGTAGTTCGGCTGGATCACCGGCGCCTCGAACGGGTCGGTGTTGCGGGCCCGCACGTAGCCCTTGCTCTCGGGGCGCTGCTGCCAGGAGGCGACGGTCATCCCGGGGTGGTCGTCGAGCATCGACTGCACCCCTTCCTTGTAGCTCGCCGGGGTGAAGGTGAACTGCACGTCGCTGTTCCGGGCGGCCTCGTCGGAGTGCCAGAAGCAGTACACCAGCGTCGGGCTGAGCGAGAGGATGCCCTTGCGGGTCGTCAACCACTTCAGGACGTTGCCGACCAGCCGAAGGCCGCGGGCCTCCTCGTTGATGGTCTCGGAGTTCTTCACCCGGGCGACGAAGCGCGGCGCGTAATGGTCGCGCAGATTCTCGCCGACGCCGGGCAGCTCGTGGCGGACCGGGATCCCGAGTTGCTTCAGCAGCGAAGCCGGCCCGATGCCGGACAGCTGCAGCAGCTGCGGCGAGTTGTAGGTGCCGCCGGCCAGGATGACCTCGCGGCGCGCCGTCACCTCGAGCGGTATGCCGTGCCGGCCGCCCTTGCTGTAGCGAACCCCGGTGGCGCGCTTGCCCTCGAGCATGATCTCGGTGGCGTGGGCGTGGGTGACGACCGTCAGGTTCGGGCGCTTCATGGCCGGGCGCAGGAAGGCGCGGGCGGCGCTCATCCGCCGGCCGCCGGCGATCGTGCGCTGGGCGTAGGACACGCCCTCCTGGATCTTGCCGTTGTAGTCCTGGTTGCGCGGGATCCCGATGGTCGTGCAGCCCTCGATGAAGGCTTCGCAGAGCGGGTGCCGCCAGTCGATGTCGGTGACCTCGAGGGTGCCGTCGCGGCCGCGGAAGGTGTCGTCGCCGACGCCGATTCGCTTCTCGCAGCGCCGGAAGTACGGCAACACGTCGGCGTAGCCCCAGCCGCGGTTGCCGCGCTGCGCCCAGCCGTCGAAATCGAGGCGCTGGCCGCGGTTGTAGATGTGGCCGTTGATCGAGCTGGAGCCGCCGAGCGTCTTGCCGCGCGGCGCCTTGATGCGGCGCCCGCCGGTCCACTCGCTCGGTTCCATGTCGTACAGCCAGTTGACCGCCGGATCGACCATGGTCTTCATGAAACCGGCCGGCACGTGGATGAAGGGATGCCAGTCCGAGCCTCCGGCCTCCAGGACGCAGACGGTGGTGGTGCCGTCCTCCGTCAGCCGGTTGGCAAGCACCGAGCCGGCCGAGCCGGCGCCGACGATGACGTAGTCGAAGCTGTCCATGCGTCGAAATCCCTCGCGAGCGCGCAGGTTTGCGGAGCCGAAATCCTTACCAGACGCCGGCGCGGGTCGGCAAAGATATTGAATTCAACAAGCCGCAGCCCGCGGCGAGCGGCGTCAGCCGGCGTCCTTCGGCCACACCCGTGTCGCGTGCGCGAGGTCGGGCCAGCCGATCGGTGAGGCGGCCTTGGCTGCCGCCGTCTCGCTGTCCGCCGCGGCGTCCCAGAACGCGGCCACGATCCGCTTGCCGGTGGTGCCGTCGGAGGCCGTGGAGGCCAGCCAGGCTGCCGGCGGCCCCATCACGTCGGGGCGCAGCATGGTGGCGCGGTCCATGCCGCTGCCGTCGGCGATGAAGGCGGTGTCGGTCGGGCCGCCCGGCACCAGCACGTTAACGGTGACGCCGCTGCCGTCGAGTTCGGTCGCCCACACCGCCGACGCCGCTTCCAGCGACGCCTTGAGCGCGCCATAGGGGAAGGTTCGCAGCATGGTGAAGAAGCTGGTGGTGTTGTTGATCACCCGGCCCCAGCCGCGCGCCCGCATCCCGGGGGTGACCAGCCGGGTCATCAGGAACGGGCCGCGCAGGTTGACGGCGATGAACCGGTCGAAGATCTCCGGAGTCACCTCCTGAAGGTCGGGCAGGTTGCGTTCGCCGTCGGGCCGCAGCGCGCTGAGCCCGATGCCGGCGTTGTTGAACAGGATGTCGACCGGACCGAGCCGGTCTTCGACCGCCTTCACCGCGGCGGCGCAGCCGGCCTCGGTGGAGACGTCGGCCTCGAGGGCGAGGGCGGCGGCGCCGATCTCGTCGGCCACCCGCCGTGCCGCCGCCGCGTCTCGGTCGACCACCGCGACGCGCGCGCCACCCGCGGCGACCGCCGTGCACAGCGCCCGGCCGATGCCGCCGCCGCCGCCGGTGATCAGGGCTACCCGGTCTCGATCTGGCATGCGCTGCGTCCTTCCTGCTTTGTCCCGTTGCGTTACCCAGGCTTTCGAAGGGCAGGGTAGGGCAGCGTCCCGGGCCGGTCGAGCGGGCGGTGACGCGTCGACGAGCCTTGAGTTCCGCCGCACCCGCCGTCACGCTGCCGCGATGGTCGAGCCGCGCATTCCCTTGCCGCCCTTCGCCGCCCTGCGCGCCTTCCACGCCGCGGCACTTCACGGTCGGTTCCGGGACGCGGCGGAAAGCCTCGGGGTGACCGAGTCGGCGATCAGCCATCAGGTCAGGCGGCTCGAGGAGTTCCTGCGAATCGCGCTGTTCGAGCGCGCCGGCGCCGGGGTCCGGTTGACGGCGGCCGGGCGGCGTTATCTTGAGCAGATCGATCCGGCGCTGCGGCAGATCCAGGCCGCGACCGAGGCGGTCCTGCGGCCGGAGGGGCGGGGCGTCGTCCGTCTCACCCTGCCGCCCTCGCTGGCCGCCGCCTGGCTGATTCCGAAGCTCGGCGGCTTCGAGCGCGAGCATCCCGACATCGACGTGCAACTGGTGACGACGACTCGGGTGGTCGACTTGCGGCGCGACCAGGTCGATTTGGCGATCCGGCACGGCAAGGGCGCCTGGCCCGGGCTGGAGGCGACCTTCCTGCTGGAGGAGGCGGCGCTGCCGGTCTGCGCGCCCGGCTACACCGCCGTTGCCGTGGGCGAAGACCCGCTCGCCGGCCTCTACCGTTCCCGGCTGATCGTCAACGCCCGCTTTCCCGACGAGTGGGAAGAATGGGCTCGGGCCCGCGGGTTGCGGCCCCCCAGCTTGGCCGGCGCGGTGACCATGGACGCCATGGAGCAGGCCCTGCAGGTTGCCGAGAGCGGGCACGGGCTGGCGCTTGGCCGCCGGCCCCTGGTCGACGACCGGCTGGCGCGCGGAACGCTGGTGGCTCCGTTCGGCGCCGCCGACCCGACCGGCGCCGCCTATTACCTGTGCCGGCCGTCGGGTGACCCGCCGAGCGTTCAGGCAAGGCGTCTGGAGCGCTGGCTGACGGGCTTTGCCGCTGACCGGTGACGCCACGCCGGCGCCGTTGTCAGCCGACCACCCCGTCGATCAGGTTCAGCGACAGCAGCCGCTCGCTGGACAGGCCGGCAGCCGCCGGGCGCACGGCGATGCCGTCCAGCAGCCGGTGCAGCCGGGTGAGCGCGGCTGCCCCCTCGGTCGCGTCGATCGCCTGGAAGCGGACCGTCGAACCGGATGGGCGCTGCGCGAAGCGGAACATGTCGGCGCGCGCGATCACCGCGATCTTGGGATACCCGCCGGTGGTCTGCCGGTCGGCGGAGAGGACGATCGGCAGGCCGTTCCCCGGCACCTGGATGCTGCCCAGCGCGATGCCGTCCGAGACGATGTTGTAGCCGAGCCCGGTATGCTCGAGCGCCGGGCCCTCCAGCCGCACGCCCATCCGGTCGGATCGGGCGCCGATCCGGTATGGGGCCGAGGTGAGGGTCTGCAGGCTGGCGTCCGGAAAGTGCGCGGCCTGCGGCCCCGGTACCACCCGGATCACCGTGTCGCCGCCAGGTCCGTCGTGCGGCAGCGGCGATGCCAGCTCCAGCTCGGGCGCGGTTGCCTCTCGGGTCGGAAGCAGGTCGCCCTCCTGCAGCGCCCGGCCGTCCAGCCCGCCGAGGCCCGAGCGCGCGTGGAACGACGCGCTGCCGAACACCGCCGGCACGTCGATCCCGCCGTGCACCGCGAGGTAGGCGAAGGCGGCGTGGCGACCCGGTCGGATGGCGACGGCCGTGTTGGCGTGGAGCGTGTAGCCGCGGTTCGGCACCGCCGGTTCTCCGTCGATCCGCCAGACGACGTCGGGCCCGACGGCGCTGACGGTCAACGCCCGGCCCGTGACCGTCAACTCGGCGCCGAGCGAGCCGATCTCCAGGGCGGTGGCGGTATCCGGATTGCCCGCCAGCCGGTTGGCGATCCGCAGCGCCACCGGGTCGACGGCGCCGGATTCCGAGACCCCGAAGCGCTGCAGCCCGGGGCGCCCGAGGTCCTGGACCGAGACCCAGGGCCCTCCCTTGGCAAGCCGCAGGCCGGTCACGGCCGCGCCGAGTCGGGTTGCGGCATGATCTCGCCCCGGGCCAGGCGCCCGGCGAGGCTGTGCCAGTCGTCCCGGCCGATGGCGGTGAAGCGGATCGTGTCGCCGGGCTGGAACAGGAACACCGGGTCCCGGCCGGGCGCGAACGACGCGTACGGCGTCCGCCCGAGCATGTGCCAGCCGCTCGGCCCGGCGACCGAGGCGATCGCCGACTGCGCCCCGCCGACCGACACGCTGCCGGCCGGCGTCGTCATCCGAGGCTCGACCCGGCGCGGCGTGTGCAGGGCGTCCGGCAGGCCGCCGAGATACGCGAATCCCGGGGCGAAGCCGATCATGTAGACGCGGAAGGACGCCGCGGTGTGCAGCGCGACGACCGCCTCCTCGGCAACGCCGTGGCGCTGCGCCAGCGCGCCCAGGTCTTCGCCGAACTCGCCGCCATAGCCGACCGGGACCGTCCAGGACCGGCCTTCGGTGGCGGCCGTGCCGTCGGGGAGCGCGTCGAGGCGCTCGCGAATCACGGCCTCAAGCTCGGCATGGGCGATCGTCAGCGGGTCGAAGTGGATGAGAAGCGAGCGATAGGTCGGCACCGTTTCGACGATCCCGTCGATCGCCGCCTCGCCGAGCGCCTTGTCGAGGGCCAGGACCCGCGCGTTCGCCTCGGGGTCGACGGTGAGGCCGAACTGCACCGAGACGGCGCAGTCGCCGACGTGGAAGAGTTCGGTGGCGGTCATCGGCCGTCGCCTGTGGGGTGTCGGGGTGCCGTTGCGCGGCCGGTCGGCCGTTGGCGGGACGCATCGTCATCCACTATCGTCTGCATTCCCAGCCGAAAAGCACCGTCGACCCGCTGGAGGGAAGGGCGGTGTTCCCGACCGACCCGAATGGAGGATCCACCGTGACCGACCGCGTCGACATCAACTCAGACCTCGGCGAGAGCTGGGGTGCCTACACCATGGGCGACGACGCGGCGATGCTGGAGATCGTCAGCACGGCGAACGTGGCCTGCGGCTTTCA
The DNA here is from genome assembly GCA_018401495.1 of Rhodospirillaceae bacterium. Lineage (GTDB taxonomy): Bacteria > Pseudomonadota > Alphaproteobacteria > Thalassobaculales > Thalassobaculaceae > Thalassobaculum_A. The sequence goes on along the minus strand of JAGYJX010000035.1, from coordinate 270,715 downwards.
CGGCGGCGATCCGGACGTGATGGCGCGCACCGTCGGACTGGCGAAGGCCAACGGCGTGGCGATCGGCGCGCATCCGGGGTTCCTCGACCTCTGGGGGTTCGGGCGCCGCCAGATCCGGGGCGACTTCGCCGTCGACCACCCGCAACATGCTGGTCTACCAGATCGCCGCCCTGACCGGCATGGCGCGGGCCGGCGGGCACGTGGTAACCCACGTCAAGACCCACGGCAGCCTCGGCAACATGGCGGCGGTCGAGCGGGACATGGCCGACACCGTCGTCGAGGCGGTGAAGTCGATCGACCCCGGGCTCATCCTGGTGGTGATGCCCGGCAACCAGCTCGACCTGGCAGCGCGGGCGGCGGGGCTGCGGATCGCCAACGAGGTGTACGCCGACCGGACCTACGACGACCACGGCAACCTGACCCCGCGAAGCGAGCCCGGTGCGGTCATCCACGACGCCGACGAGGCCAGGAACCGCGTCCTGACCATGCTCGACGAGCAGGCGATCCGCTCCACCAGCGGCAAGCGCATCCCGGTCCGGATCGACACCATCTGCGTGCACGGCGACAATCCGTCCGGGGTGGCCATGGCGCGTGACCTGCGCAAGGCGCTGGAGGCATCCGGCATCCGGATCGCGCCGTTCAGCACCTTCGTGCCGTAGCCGGCGCCACCCGGCGTCGCCCCGGTTACGGGTCCAGGCCCAGGAAGAAGCGGGCCATCTCGGCGGACGCGTTCGGTCCCTTCGGGTCGGTGTAGGTGCCGCCGGGATGGCCGCCCGACCAGGCGTGATCGGCGCCCTCGACCATCCAGCACTCCAGCGCAGGCCTGCCGTCGTGGCGCTCCGCGACCAGGCGGGCATACCCGCGCCGGCCTCCCGACGGCGCCTGCTCGGTGCGCCGGGTTCGCGCCGGCTCGCCGGCGTGACGGGCGACGATCCGCGCCGCGTTCGAGGGATGCACGGTCGTGTCGGCGCTGCCGTGGAACACGATGACCCGGGGGGCGTCCGCCCGGGCGGGCCCGGCGGTCGTCGCCGCGCCGGCTCCGGCCTGGCCCCGCATGGCCGCAAAGGCCGAGGCGACGTCGGTCGCCGACCCGGGGCGAGGCCGGAATGCACGCCGATTGCGGTGAAGAGGTCGGGATAGGCCTCGCCCAGGATCGCCGCCATGGCGCCGCCGGCCGAGAGACCCGCCACGAACACCCGGTCGGGATCGATCGCGAACTCGTCCCGGATGCTCTCGGCCAGGCTCGCGAGTATTGCCGGTTCACCGGCGCCGCGCCCCTGGTCGCCGGGACGAAACCAGTTCCAGCACGACATGGCGTTGTCGCTGCCGGTCTGTCCGGGGTAGGCGATCAGCAGCCGGTGTTCCTCGGCGACGGCGTTCATCCCGGTCCCGGCGGCGAAATCCTCCGGGTTCTGCGTGCAGCCGTGCAGCATCACGATCAGGCCCTGCAGCCCGTCGACGCCGGACGAGGGGACATAAAGGCGATAGCGCCGGGCGCCCGCCGGGTGCGAATGCCGAAGGTCGCGGAACACCGCCCCCTCGGGGATCGCCAGATCGGCCGGGCGGCTCGGGCCCGACTGAGCGCCCATAGGGCGAAGCTTCCGGCGCCCTTCGGCCAGCGTCCGCACCACCTCGCCGAGGGAGCGTCGAGGCCGCGGATGCACGTCCGGTCCGTCGGTCGGCCGCCGCGGTGCGGGCGCGCCTCCGGCGGGTCGGAGGCCGCCCGCCGCCAGGGCGGCCTGGATGATGTCGGTGGCTCCGGCTGGATCCCCCGACCTCAGCGTACCGGTCGCGCGCAGGATCTCGGCGACGAAGTCGTTGCTCATGGTGGGTGTCCCTTGTTGCCGCCGAAGCGGCCTATTTGAGGCGGGGGGCCAGCGCGGCCTTGACCCGGGGAGAGGCCTGAAGAGCGCCCAGAACCGTCATCGAGCCGATGGTCGCCAGCGCGAGTTCCGGCGTTACGTCCGGGGCGATCCGCACCAGGCCGACCACCTTGACGTGCAGCGTTTCGCCGGCGGCCCTGACGGCTTCCAGATCGGCAACGCTGTAGTCGCGGAGTCCGACGTCGAGCGTGTGCCGGTCGATTGACCGGGCGACCTGCTCGGAGTGGCTGGTCAACTGGTTGCGGATGGCGGTCCGGATGAAGTCGCTGCGGTTGGAGTAGAAGCCCTCCTGGACCAGCAGGTCGACCCGACCGAGATCGACGTAGCCGAGATTGATGGTGATCTTCTCGGTCTCGGGCGGGCGGTCGCGAAGCTGGCGAACCTGATCGGGCATGATGGTATCTCCATCCACATGGATGGTATGTGGATGGATAGAGGCTGGTTTCAAGGCGGGTTGGAACCGTCGATTCTGGTGCAACGCTCTGCGGCGTCCCGATCATCCGGTTGACCGGGGCCGCCCTGAATTCGGAGATCCGCTTGGGCCCCTGGTGCAGCGTCCCGTCGGTTTGATCGCGTACATCGCCAACTCAGCCCAGCAGGGTGCGCAGCAACTCGTGCAGGACCCCAAGCTTGAAGCTGTCTCCGGTGGTTCGTCGATCGCCGAAAGGCACCGTGTCCAGCGCCAGCCCATGCATCTCATGGCCGAACCAGTGGAAGAAGCTGGTTGCGTCGAGGCCGGTCTTGGAATGGCCCTCGATGATCAGCTTGCGCTGGCGGCAGAACATCAGGTTGGCGAACGCGCTGCCGTGCGGGCCTACCAACACGTTGGCTTTCTCGAGGATCGCCACTTGAACTTCGGGCGGATGCTCGTGCATGACGACTGCCTCGAAGCCGAACCGCGACAGCAGTGCCACGACCTCGTCCTCGTTCACCACGCGCCGTGCCGCTATGCCCTGGCGGGACAGGTAGAGGCGTCTGCCGAACGGCGAGAGTTCCGGTTTGGGCGGCGGCGCCATGTGCCGCGAGAGTTCCCACTTGATGGGGTTGACGGCGCCCAGGTCGGGCTCCTCCAAGGCGTGGAGCGTCCGACACAGGATGACATCGTTGCCGGAGTAGGCGACGTCCAGGTCAATGCCGAGGTAGTCGAAATATTGCCGATGGAAGCCTGATTCGCTCCCCAGCATCACGATCGTCGGCCGGAGCGTCGGGTGGAAATAGCGGAAGGCCTGGATGTTCGGGACGATCTGATAAAGGAAGTGCCCGAAGTTGTGGTGAAACTTGGTGCCGCTGCCGAGCAGGGCGTGCTCGATCGTGCGGCTCGGTTTGGCGTTTGGTGTGACAACCAGTGCCGTTCCGTCGTGGGCGCCTCGGAAGTCGTCGTGGAGCGCCATGTACTGCGCATCGTAGACGGCGTGGCCGGTGTTGATCGGGCGGCAGTGGAAGTCGGTGAAGTATCGCCTGCCGGCCAGTTCAAATTGGCTGTCGTCTCGGTTGATGACCACGTCCCGCAACTCGGCGATGCGGATATCGTGGTTCCGCGGCGCCGGTCGGCCGGAGGGCCGTGGATTTGGCGCGGTCACCCAACGTACCACTTCGGTCGTGCCGGCGATCCGGACCGGCGCCACCGGAACGAACGGCCGTCCTGGCGCCAGCGTCTTGACTTCGGAGTCGGAAGGGGTGGCCACGCGCAACCGAAGCACCTGGTCGTCACCGCTGTCGGCGGCGATCTCGCCACGGTGGCCTGCGAGGTGCGCGATGGCGAACCGAACCAGATCGCGGCCTGGGATCCGGTTCGACCTCGGCAATTCGCGCACGAACACGATCAGCGCCTCGCCAGGTACCCCGCCCGGGCAGTCGTGGATGGCCTGTTCGAGCGCCGCCGCCGTGGTCGCGTTTACCACGGTGTCAAGCCGCGAGACCGCCGCTTCCGGACTGAGCCGCGACCGCACGGCCCTCCACCACGCCTCCACGGTGATCCGCAGAAGCGTGCTGGCGGAGCGCCAATACGACAGCGTGACCGGTCGCCCGTCCCGCAGCGGCAGCAAGACACCGCGCACATGGTCGGCGCGCTCAATCGCCAAGCGCCGCATCGGCGCGTTTACCATAAGTTGCTGGCGCAGGGTCGTTGTCGATGGCCCGAGCGTGGCGAGGGTGCGGTACAGGGCGCAGTATTCCGAGGATCGCGAGCAGAGGATCCAGACCCACAGGAGGTAGCGACGCCTATGCTCGTAACGCAACTCACGCGCCTGCTGCTCCTCGATCACGGCGAACGCGGCACCGATGTCGGACGGGGCGGTGGGCTCACGCTCGGCGAACGTCGTGACCGCCTCGAGCAGCAGCCAGCGCCGATCACCGTCCGACAGCGCCCGGGCGCCGTCGGCGGCTATGTCCCACGATATCGTCGTCGCCAGCAGGTGAATCCGGGCCGGCCGATCGGGGCACAGCGCCACGGTTCGCAACAGGTTTCGGGCCGCCGGACCCCCGGACGCGGCGAGGGCCGTCAACAACCAGGAGGCGTCCTTGAAAGCGAGACAACCGAGGCGGTCGAAGCCAGCCTGATCTGCCGGCCACTCACCCGACCGCAGCGCCCGCTCGAACAGGGCGCCGCCCTCGGCCGGCGCAGCGACCGTCTCCGACCCGTCGCCCATCTACCGTCCCCGCAGCGATTACGACCGACCGTTCAACAGGATCAGACAACGGCTTTGGATCGCGCGGAGGGCGCGGCGCGCGCCGCGGACACGATGGCGCGCAGGCGCTCCGCGACCTGCGACACGTGCTCGTCGGGCATTCCCGGGTAGAACGGCAGCGAGATGGTACGCCGACCGATGTTCTCGGCGACGGGAAACATCCCCGCGCGCGTGCCCAGCGCATCTCGATAATACGACATGAGGTGGATCGGCAGGTAGTTGACCACCACGCTTACCCCTGCCTCGCGGAGCTGGTCGACCATCCAGTTCCGGTCCAGATCCTCGGGCAGCCAAACCGTGTACAGGTGCCAGGCGTGCTTGGCGGTGGGCCGACCCTGCGGCAATCCAAGCCCCTCGATATCACCGAGGAGCCGGGTGTACAGGCCCGCCAGCCGCTCCCGCTCGCGGAGCTTCGGCTCCATGCGATCTAGCTGCGGAAGCAGGATCGCCGCCTCGATATTGCTCAGATTGTACTTCCAGCCAAGCGAGACCATGTCCCACGGCGTCCAGCCGTCGCGCCAGCGATCCGCCGACGTCTTCGTCATGCCGTGCAGGCGCAGAAGCCTGAGGCGCTCGCGCATCTCGTCGGAGCGGCATGTCACGGCACCGCCCTCGCCGCAGGTGAGGTTCTTGGTGGCGAAGAAGCTGAAGCACGCCATGTCGGAACCCTGCCCGGGGCGAAGCTCATCGCGCTCGCCTTCGATGCAATGGGCGGCGTCTTCGATCACCGACAGGCCGTGCTTGCCCGCCAGCTCCCCGATCGAGCGCATGTCGCACATCAGACCGTACAGATGGACCGGCAGGATGGCGCGCGTCCGAGACGTGATGGCGGCCTCGATGCGGGCGGCATCAAGGTTCCCGGTGTCCGGCTCCACGTCAACGAACACCGGGACTGCACCGGCCTCGACGATGGCGTTGGCGGTTGCGATGAAGCTCATCGGCGTCGTGATGACCTCGTCCCCGGGCCCAATGCCTAGCGCCAGCAGCGCCATGTGCATCGCTCCGGTGCAACTTGTCACGCCGAGGACATGCGGAACCTTCAGAATGCTCGCCAGCCGGCGCTCCAGGCGGTCGACGAACTCGCCGGTCGTCAGGATCTCGCCCTTGAAGACTTCGGCGATCTGCTCGATTTCAGCGGCCCCGAGGTCGTGCTTGTAAAACGGGATCTTGTCCACGCCGCTCCCCAACTCCGCTGTCATGTCGCCCGCAGGCTTACGCGGCGCCCGGCGCCACATGGGCAAATCGGCCCCGGATCATGGTAGCACGCGCGCTGTCGATTCCCAGCGACACGAGTGGGCAGCGCCTGGCTGATACCCCCTCGCCGGCGACGCCGGAGGGCACCCGCCAGGGCGAGGGCAGCGACGTAGCGGCTACACCGTCGGGTTGACGGTTCCCGGCGCCACCGGTCCCAGGGCCGGGTGGCCACGAAGTCGAGTGCCGCGGCACAAGTCCGAAGCAGAAGCGGTTCTTTACCGCTTGCTAGTGCAGGATCAGTCGCCCATCGGCGTGGATCACCGGGATCTCGCGAAGCTTGAGCTGGCGTTCCCAGTAGGCGCGATTTTGCTGGTACCACGCGAATGTCGACGCGAGGCCCTGTTGCCACGCGATGGTCGGTTTCCAGCCAAGCAGAGCCTGGATCTTCGAGTAGTCGCCACGGTGCAGGACGACTTGCCCCGGCCGCTCTTCGATACGGCGAACCAGCGCCGGGTCTGAACGGGTGAGGGCGACGATGTCGTTCGCGATGTCCATAACCGAGCGGGCCTCGCCCGAGGCGACGTTGAAGACCTCGCCGCGCAACCGATCGATCGGCGCGTCGATCAGCGCGTGGAGCGCCGTGCAGGTGTCGTCGACGTGCACGAAGTCGCGCTGCGCGCTGCCGTCGCCGTGCACCATCATCGGCTCCTCGAGCAGGGCGCTCGTCAGGAACCGTGGCACCAGCTTTTCCATGTGCTGGCGCGGGCCGTAATTGTTGAACGGCCGCACGATGGTCGCCGGCAGACCGTAGGTCTGGACGTAGCTGTAGACCAGTCGGTCGGCGGCGCACTTGGCGGCGGCGTAGGGGCTGGTCGGGTTCAACGGGTGTTCTTCGTCGATCACTTCGCCGATCGCGGTGCCGTACACCTCGGATGTCGAAACGTGGATCAGCCGCTCGACCTTGTTGCGGTGCTTCAGGACCGCTCCGAGCAACGTCTGGGTTCCCATGACGTCGGTCTCGACGAACACCTGGTTGTCGAAGATCGACCGTGTGACATGGGTCTCGGCCGCCAGATGGATGATGATGTCGGAGCGTTCGACAAGGTGGTGTACCAGCGACGGGTTGCAGACGTTGCCGTGCCAGAAGGTGATCGGCGCGTCGACCATGAAGCGGAAGTCCGGGGGGAGTGAGTCGGTCGAGCCCGCGTAGGTCAGCAGGTCCAGCACCATCAGACGGAGGTCGGGCCGACGCGCCCGAAGGTAGTGTACGAGGTTCGAGCCGATGAATCCGGCGCCACCGGTGATCAGGACCGTCTTCGACATGAGGGCCGCCGTTTCGAGAGTTGTCGGATTGCAGCGAAGACCGGATCAGGTATCGGCGTTCAGTTCGGCGGCGAGGGCCTCGATCTCGGATTGCAGCGACTCCCGTCCCCACCCGCGAGCGCGCGCCGGCAGAGCTTGACGGCGCGCTCGGCCTGCTCGCGGCGTACCTGGGCCAAGGCAATGGCGTCGTTGCGCTCGACCCGCAGCTGCTGGGCGATGCGCTTGGCGTTTTCGATCGCCAGGATCTGCGACCGCTTCAACGGTACCGCGTCGTCAGTCACCATTTCGACCTTCGAGAGAAAGCGGACGCCCCTTCGCCCGCTCTTCTTAGCAACACGGAAGCGCCCCTTGATGCAAGATCCTTTCGCTGTCGGGCCCGCAATTCAGCAGCAGATCGACGGCCGACATGTAGGGGACGAAGTCCGGCTCGCCGTCGTCGCGGGCGCGCCGGCCGGCCTGCGGGTACACCGGGTGCCGGTAGGCCTGCCACTCGACCGCTATGCCGGCCGCCGTGAAGGCGTCGACGTCCAGGTAGGAGCGGGCGGCATCGCCGGTCAGGTAACGGGTCGCGCCGACGGCACGGCACAGCGCCAGCAGCCGCTCGGTGGCGGATCCCTCGACCGCGAACTCCGACACCAGGCGCGGTCGGTGTGACGATTCCGAGCCAGCCCGCGATCTGGCCGATGAGCGCCAGGTCGAGGTCGAGCAGCCGGTCCCAGTCGCGCTCGAGGATCCCGGCGATGGCGTCGATGTACGGCCCGGCGTGTGGCGCCTGGGCGTAGGTCTGGCGCAGCGAGGCGACGTGCTTGCGCTTCCAGCGCGGGTCGCCGGCGATCCGCACCTCGTCGAGCCGGACACCCAGATGTGCCTTTACCGGGACCGTCAGCCAGAACGGCCCCTTCGGCCCCGGGATCCGGTTGCGGTTGCGCCAGCCGTGCTTGTCATACTGCACGGTGTCGTAGTGCAGGAACACGTCGGCCCGGATCATCTGGTCGAAATAGCCGAGCCAGGGCAGGTAGCCCGGCTGCAGAACGGCGAGGGTGGTCATGGGGCGCGGACTTTCCGGTGTGCCGTCAGCCGACCCCGTCGACCTTGACGATGCCGTGCGGCGGCCGGTGCAAGCGCATGATCTCGGCCACCAGATTGTGGCGCACCTCCGTGGCCTCGGGCTCCGCCGCGTCCGGGCGGAAGAAGTACACACCGAGTTCGCCCTCGGCCGCCGCCTCCCAGCGCGCGCGCTCGGGGTGGGTGGCAAACTCCACCCGCTGCCCGGCGGTGTCGGCGACCTCGATCAGCCGGAACACCGGGTCGTAGGACTTGCCCTCGCGGCTGACCAGCACGAAGACGCTGGGCTTCTGGTTGGCCCGCAGCACGGTGTCGGCGAGGTCGTAGGGGCCGGTGAAAAGATATCCGGCAATCTTCAGGCTCATCGCCGCGTCTGCCCAGGTTCGAACGTTGATTCACCCTAGCACGCGGCGCGGCCGGGATGCATCCTCGGCTCTGGCGCGCGCTCCGGCGCCGACTCTGAAACCGACGTCCGGACCCACGGCGGAGCCGCGCCATGAACATCGCCCTGTTCGCCCTGACCGGCTTCGGCAACCGGGTGCTGCGCGCCCTGGTCGGCGCCGGCCGGGCGCCAAGCCTGCTGGTTACCCGGCGCGAGACCGGGCCGTATCCCTATCATCCCGAGGAGGATCTCGCGGAGGAGGCCGGGCGCCTCGGCGTCGCGACCCTGTTCGGCCGGGACGGCGAGGCGGCGGTCGCGGCGCGGGACTGGGACCTGGTGCTGGTTGCCACCTATCACCGGATGCTGGCGGCCGAGGTGCTCGCGGCGGCGCCGGTCGCGCTCAACCTGCACCCGTCGCTGCTGCCGCGCTGGCGCGGCGCCGCGCCGATCCACGCCGCCCTCCGGCACGGCGACGCCGAGACCGGGGTCTCGGCGGTGGTCCTGGGCGCCGGGGTCGACGACGGCCCGGTCGTCGCCGCGGCGCGGCTGGCGATCACGGCCGGGGACGACCAGGGCACGCTTCGCGGCAGCGGCTCTCCGACCTGGCGGCCGGGGTGGCGGTCGAGGTCGTCGAGCGGGTCGCCGCCGGAGCGATGCCGGCCGGCGTCGGCGCAGGCCGCGGACGCCGTCACCTGGGCGCACCGCCCGAGCGAGGCGGAACTGCAGATCGACCCCGGCGACACCGCGGCCGCGATCGCCCGCCAAGTCCGCGCGCCTGCGCCCGTGGCCGGGGGCGCGGATCGGGGACCTGGTGGTCGACCGGTGGCCGCCATCCGGGCGCGCGACGCGGGGTCGCCGGGCGTGCTCGGCCGGGTCGGGGACACGCTGACGCTTCGGGTGGCGGACGGGGTGATGGAACTGGTGGTGCGGTGAGTGGCGGCGGTCCCGGATCGACTGCCTACTCGGCCGGCTGATAGGGCTCGCACCCTCGGGGACGCTCCAGCGCGACGCGGGCCTGGAAGCCCGCATCCTTCAGGACACCCTCGGGAATCAGGTTCCGCAGCTTCTCCATGACCTCCGGTTTGCGTCCCACTGTCTTGGCCAGTCGCTCACGGAAGCGCTGCTGCATGTCCACGATCCTGGCGAACTGTTCGCGGTCGAGTTCCCGCTTCGGTTCCTTGAGGTGGTCCAAGCCGCCTTCCGCGACGTAGCGCGCGTACTCCGGATAGTGCAACTCGTAGAGGTACCTTGAGATCCGCGGGCGCGTGTTCCTGAAGTACCGGTTCCGCCTCGGCGCTCGACGCGAACATCATAACGCCGGAGACGAAATGAAACCTCGTTCCATCGGCCAGTATGGTTCCTTCCAGGCAAGGGGTTGGAACCACATGCGCCGACTTCAGGGCTTGATGCACCGCATCGCGCAGGCCCTGGTCCTGGCGCATTTCCTTTGATGCGTCGCGCAACTTCTGTAGGGCATCGAGCAGGTGGGGATCTCTCTGCATCCGCCGCATCGTGTCGTACATGTCCGGGACGAAAGGCTGCGGGGCCGTTTCTCCATCGGCGTTTGCGGCGAGCGTGGCTGGCACACCGGCACAGAGCATCGCGCCCAGACAGATGCTGCGCAGAACTACCCGGAACACGCCCATGACGCCCCCAAAGGCCGGAACATCGAAGTTCGCGCCATGGTAACGCCCATCACCGCAGATCGGCTACCTCGGAGGTGCGCAGGGTGACCTACCCCACGCGGACCGTCCGCCTCTCCTCACACCCGCCGCAGCCCCCACATCTGCAGCATGACCAGGCTCCACAGCCGGTCGCCCGCGCCCGGCTGCCCGGTCGCCTGGCCCTGCCGCGCGCCGGCGACCGCATCGGGGTCGAGCAGGCCGACGCGGCGGATCGTCACCGGCGACAGCAGGTCGTCCACCAGCGGCGCCAGGCCCTGCAGGAGCCACTGGTTGATCGGCATCAGGAAGCCTTCCTTCGGCCGGTCGACCAGCGCCGGCGGCAGCAGGTCGGCGACCGCCTGCTTGAGGATGTGCTTGACGCGGCCGCGCCGGATCTTCAGCGCGCCGGGCAGCCGGTTGACGAACTCCACCAGCCGGTGGTCCAGGAACGGCGGCCGTACCTCCAGCGAATGCGCCATCGACAACCGGTCGACGAACGCCAGGACCTGGTCCGGCAGCATCGACGCCTGGTCGACGTAGAGCGCGCGGTTGAGGTCGTCGTCGCTGCCCGACGACCGGTACAGCCGCTCGATCATGGTTAGCGAGGGATCACCGGCGATCTCGGCCCTGAGTTCGGGCGCCAACAGGGCGCGGGCCTCGTTATCGCGCCTGAGGTACAGCGCCATCCGGGCCTGCGCCTCCGGCGTCCGCGCCAGCGCCAGCACGGTGTCGCGGTCGCCGGCGCCGAGGTCGTCGAGCAGCCCGGTGTTGTCGCCGCTGCCGTGGCGGCGGAAGGCGGCGAGCGGGGCGGCGAGCCGGTGCGGGCGGTAGCTGGCGAACAGCTCGTCGGCGCCGTCGCCCGGACAGCGCCACCTTGACGTGGCGGGCCATGAAGGCGGTCAGGAAATAGGTCGAGATCACCCCGGAGAACGGCTCGTCGAAGGCGTCGACGACGCCCTCCAGGCCGTCGACTACGTCGCGCGGCGTGACCGGGCACTCGTGGTGGTCGGTGCCGTAGCGCGCGGCCACCTGGCGCGCGAACTCCCGGTCGGCGTCCTTGCCGGGCATGGCCTCGCCGTAGACCAGGGTGAAGGTCTTGATGGGCCGGCCGACCGACTGCGCCATGAGGGCGGTGACCGCCGAGCTGTCGACGCCGCCGGAGAGGTAGGCGCCGCACGGCACGTCGGCCACCGACTGGCGCGCCGACCGCGGCCGCCAGCAGCTCCCGGATGGTCGCCGCCGCCTCGGCCTCGGTGGTCTCGGCGACCGGGGCCACGCTCGGGTGCCACCACCGCCGGGCCTCCAGCCGGCCGTCGGCCACCGTCCAGACCTCGCCGGCGCGCGAGCTGGCGGATGCCGCGGAACGCGCTCATCGGCGCCGGCACGTGCTTGAAGCTCAGATAGTGGTGCAGCGCCACCGGGTCGGGCGACTGGTCGACCCACGGCACCGGCAGCAGCGCCTTCGGCTCTGAGCCGAAGGCGAACCGCCCGCCGGTCCCGACGGCGACGTACAGCGGCTTGATCCCGAGCCGGTCGCGCGCCAGCAGCAGCCGGCGGCTCCGCAGATCCCAGAGCGCGATGGCGAACATGCCGTCGAGCCGGTCGAGGAAGCCGTCGCCGTAGCGGTCGTAGAGATGCGGGATGACCTCGCCGTCGGCGTGGTCGGTGCGGAACCGGTGGCCCCGGCCCTCGAGCTCGGCGCGCAGCTCGACGTGGTTGTAGATCTCGCCGTTGAACACGCAGACGACCGAGCGGTCCTGGTTGAACAGCGGCTGGTCGCCGGTGCGCAGGTCGACGATGGCGAGGCGGCGCATGCCGAGGGAGACGTTGTCGGCCTCCCACATGCCGTCGCCGTCCGGGCCGCGATGCCGGATGCTGTCGAGCATGCGGCGCAGCAGGCCGTGGTCCCTCGGCCCCACGAAGCCGGCGATTCCGCACACGGCGTTACGCTCCCCGGCCGCGGACGGCGCGCAGGCTCAGCTCTGGACCTGGGACTGGAACTCGTCGTGCTCGCCGAGCCGGCCGATCTTGGCGGCGCGGATTGCCCTCGGCGTTGCGCACGACCTTCCAGTAGTTGTGGTCCCAGGACCGGTACTTCCAATCCGGGCAGCCGGAGCACAGCGAGATCTCCTTGCCGCGCCCTTCCAGGTGGCGTTGGCGGTACCAGCGGAAGCCCTCGCCGTGCCAGATGTCCTGGATCGACTCGACGTTGACGTCGCCCATCCGGGTGTTGGCCGAGATGTCGTAGCCGCACACCATGACGTTGCCGCGCGAGTCGATGTTGAGGCGCTCGAAGATGAACGGGCAGGGCACCTCGTCGGTGTTCAGGTAGGCGGCGGGATCGGCCGAGCGGGAATCGTCGAGCTCGGTGTTCGCACCCCAGGTCAGGAACTTGCGCTTGATCAGGTAGTCGACGCCGACGCCGTCGACCCAGAACCGCTCGACCGCGTCGATGTCGATCGGGTTCTGGTTGACCGCCGAGGCGATGATCTTCGAGGTGCCGCGCCGGGCGTTGCGCACCGCCACGGTGCGGCGCACGGTGTCGAGCAGGGTGTCCCAGGACAGCCCCTTGCGGACCACCGCGTAGTCCTCCGGCTTGCAGGCGTCGACCGAGAACTCGATCATGTCGACGCCGGCCGTCACGAACGCCTCGATGGTGTCGTCGTCGAACAGCGAGCCGTTGGTGATCAGGCCGACCTTGCAGCCGACCTGCTTGGCGTAGACCAGGAGGTCCCTGGCCTGCGGGTGCAGCATCGGCTCGCCGCCGCCGGAGATCCGAAGATACGCGCCGAACCGACCGGCCTCGTCGGCGATCTTGCGGAACGTCGAGTCCGGCATGAACGGGGCGTCGCGGTATTCCCGGCGGATGTTGGAGTTGGTGTAGGGACAGTGCGGACACAGCGCGTTGCATGGGTAGGCGAACGACAGCACGAGCATCATCGGAAATTCCGATGCCTCGGCCCGCAGGCCGTATCCCGGCGCGGGTGCCGCGGATTTCGAGGTCGCGATCTCGTTCATCGTTTTCGACTCGCTGTCTCTGCCCGCCGCGCCGGCGGCCGGGCGGGTGCTACTCGGCGGCGTCGTGCTGCTCGTAGTACCAGAACGGCCGTGTGCCCTCGACCTGCTCCTCGGCGTAGTCGGCGCCGGCGACCTGCCAGTCGCCGCAGCCCTTGCAGATGTTCGGCATGTCCCGCCAGCGGTGCTCGCGGTGCGGCTTGCGCAGCTTCTCGCCGAGAATGCCCCACAGCTCCTTGACGGTCATGAGCTTGGCGTTGCCGGCCACGAACATGCCCTCGTAATCGACTGCGCAGGCGACCACGTTGCCGTCCTGGTGGATCGCCATCGAGTTGTTGCCCCAGGGGCAGGCGATCCGGAAGTCGGCGTTGTGGTCGATGGTGTCGCTGCGCACGGTGCCGGTGGCGGTCCACTCCAGCATCGGCCGGATCTTGACCTCGGCTCCCCGCTCCTCCCAATACCGGCGATAGTCGTTCGCCTCGTGGGCGTTCTCCTTCATCACCGAGAACTGCGCGGTGATGGTCGGGTAGGTCAGGCCGAGTTCCTTGCGGCGCTCCAGCAGCCGCTCGACGTTGGGATACACCTCTTCCCACTTCGCCTTGGCGCGGATGTGCTCGAACGTCTCCTTGGTGAGGCCGTCGAGGCTGAGGATGAATCGGCGCAGCGGCGAGCGGAGGATCTTCTCGATGTTGTCGTCCCGGTGCAGCAAGGTGCCGTTGGAGTTCAGCACCAGGTTGCGACAGCCCACCGACGCGGCGTAGTCGAGGCGGTCCCACAGTTCCTGGCCGAGGATGAACGACTCGCCGTAGAAGGTCGGCCAGATCTCCGTGTCCGGCGCCTCGCGGCCGATCTCCTCGACAATCTTGTCGTAGAGCGCCCGGTCCATGTGCTGCTGCGGGCGCATCATCTCGCGATGCGAGCAATGGATGCACTTGAGGTTGCAGTACGAGGTGGTCTCGATGACGACCTGTGGCGGGAAGGGGTGCTCGCGCAGTCCGGCCTCGATGTCCAGCAGTTGCTGGCGACGCTGGTCGTCGCGCATGTGCCGCTTGAGCTGCACGAAAGTCGACATTTCCACCCCTCCTGGTACCCGACCGGCGCCCGGCGCGCGTCGGGAACTGCATAACAGATCAACGCCAGTCTCGCGAAGCGGATTCAAGGTCGCGGTCGCCGGTCGAAGAGTTCGATCAGCGCAGCACGGCGCGCAGCAGGTCATGCAGCGTCCTGATGTCGAACCGGTCGCCGGTGGTCCCTATCTCGTCTATCGGAACGGTCTCCAGCGCCAGTGAGTGCAGTTCGTGCCCAAACCAGTGGAAGAAGCTGGTGGCGTCGCGGCCGGTCTTGGAGTGGCCCTCGACGATGATCTTCGGCTTGCGGCAGAAGATCAGGTTGGCAAAGGCGCTGCCGTGCGGGCCGACCACCACCTCGGCGTTCTCCAGGATCGCTACCTGCACCTCGGGGCGGTGCTCGTGCATCACGACCGCCTCGAAGCCGAACCGCGACAGCAGGTCCACAACCTCGGCCTCGTTCACCACCCGCCGCGCCGCCATGCCATGGCGGGACAGGTAGACGCGCTTGCCGATCGGCGACAGCTCCGGGCGGGGCGGCGGCGCCATGCGGCGCGCCAGTTCCCATTTCCCGGGGTTGACCGCGCCCTGGTCGGGCTCCTCGAGCGCGTGCATCCTGCGGCACAGGATGACGTCTCTGCCGGTGTAGGCGATCTCCAGGTCGATGCCGAGGTACCCGAAATACGGCCGGTGGAAGCGCGATTCCCGCCCCAGCATCACGATCGTCGGCCGCAGCTCCGGGTGGAAGTGGCGGAACGCCTGGATGTTCGGAACGATCTGGTAGAGGAAATGCCCGAAGTTGAAGTGGAACTTGGTGCCGCTGCCGAGTAGGGCGTGGTCGATCACCCGGGTCGGCGCGGCGCCCGGTGTGACGACCATGGCGGTGCCGTCGTGGGCACCGCGGAAATCGTCGTGCAGCATCATGTAGCGGGCGTCGTAAACGGCGGCGCCGGTGTCCATCGGGCGGCAGTGGAAGTCGGCGAAGTAGCGCATGCCGGCCAGCTCGAACTGGCTGTCGTCGCGGTTGATGATCACGTCCCGCAGCTCGGCGATGCGGATGTCGTGGTTGCGCGGCGCCGGCCGGCCGGAGGGGCGCGGATTGGGCGCGGTCACCCATCGCTCGACCTCGGTGGTGCCGTGGCGCCGGAGCGGCGCCACTGGGACGAACGTCCGGCCGGGCGCCGGCGTCGTGATCTCGGCCTCGGACGGCGTCGCGATGCGCAGCCTGAGCACCCGGTCGCCGGTGTTCTCCGGCCCGCCGCCGGCGGCGATCTCGCCGCGGTGACCGGCGAGGTGGGCGATGGCGAAGCGGACCAGGTCGCGCCCCGGGACCCGGCGCGACGGCGCCAGCTCGCGCGCGAACACGATCAGCGCTTCGCCGGGCGCCCCGCCCGGGCAGTCGCCGATGGCCCGCTCGAGCGCGTCCAGCGTGGTCGCGTTGACCACGGCGTCGAGCCGCTTGGCCGCCACATCCGGGCCGAGCCGTTCCAGCACCTCGGTCCACCACGCATCCACCGTGATCCGCAGCACGGCGCTGGCGGCACGCCAGTGCGAGAGCACGATCCGGCGCCCGTCCCGCAGCGGCAGGATAACGGCGCGGACATGGTCGGCGCGCTCGATCACCAGACGCCGCGTCGCCGCGTTCAGCATCAACTGCTGGCGTAGGGCCGATGCCCTCGCCCCCAACGTGCCGAGCGTGAGGTAGAGCGCGCGGTGTTCGGAGGATCGCGTGCAGAGACCCCAGATCCCCCTGAAGAAGGGCAGCTTGCTGGTATCGCTCAGCTTGCGCGCTATCCGATCCTCGATCACGGCGAGCGCGGCGCCGACGTCGGTGGGGGCTGTTGGCAAGGGCGTGGCGAACGCGGTCACCGCCTCGAGCAACAGCCAACGCCGATCGTTGTCCGAGAGGGACCGGCCCGCTTCGATAATCAACGCCCACCAGATGGTCAGTGCCAGCAGACGGATCCTGATCCGGCGCTCGGGGCATCGTGCCACGGCGAGGAGCGTGCCGGCGGCCGCGGATCCGTCGGGCGGCGCGCAGCGACTTCAGCACCCGGTAAACGTCGTCGGCGGGCAGGCGCGCGAGCGCCTCGAGGTCGGCCCGGCCCGCCGGCCATTCCCCCGATCTCAGCGCCCGATCGAACAGCCGGTCAGCCGGCTCGACCGACGCCGAGTTCTGCAGCCGCCTGCGACATCTTCCAGTCCCCCGTCGCCCCGCGGACGCCGCGCAACCGCTTGCCACACCGTGGCCGTCGACCGACCGGACATCGGCATGGCGGCGGCGCGGCTTGTCACGCCGAGCCCGTGCGGGACATCGCGAACGGACACCGAGCGGCTCTCGAAGCGGCCGACGAACTCGCCGGTCGTCAGGAGGATCTCGCCCTGAGGCTGGAAGCCTCGCGCCTTGAGCTGGCCGGCCCTCGCGATACTCGCGCGGCACGGCACATCGCGCTCAAAACACCGACTCGTGTTCACGCCGATCCCCCGACCCGCTGCCACGCTCGACCGGAACCGGGGGCGAAGCCGCGGTCGCCTGCGGTCCGGATCGACACACTCTACAGTCGCGTTCGAGTACCCTGGGGCTACGCGACCGTCAAGGACGACGCGGCCCCGGGGGGCTGACTCCGCGCGGCAGGGATCGCCGGGGGCGTTGCTGTGGCCGGGAACGACCGGCGGCCCGTCGGGGTTGTCGCTCGACACCGCCGGGAGGCTCCTGTGGCACCACGCCCATTCTGGAAGGGTTACCTGAAGCTGTCGCTGGTCACTTGCCCGGTCGCGATGATGCCGGCGATCACGGCCAGCGAGAAGGTCAGCTTCCGCACCCTCAACCGCGCCACCGGCAACCGGGTCGAAAGCCGCTACGTCGACGCCGTCACCGAGGAACCGGTCGACGAGGACGACGAGGTCAAGGGCTACGAGCGCGGCGAGGGCGACTACGTGATCCTCGAGGACGAGGATTTCGACGCGGTCGGGCTCGACAGCACGCGGACCATCGACATCGACATGTTCGTGCCGCAGGAATCCATCGAGTGGATCTGGTACGACCGTCCCCACTACCTCACACCGGACGATCCGGTCGGCGAGGAGGCGTTCTCGGTGATCCGCGACGCCATGGCGGCGAGCGGCACCGTGGGTATATCTCGCCTGGTCCTGTACCGCCGCGAACGCGCCGTCATGCTGGTGCCGCGCGGCCGGGGCATCGTGCTGTGGACGCTTCGCTACGGCGACGAGGTCCGCGACCCCGGCCCGTATTTCAGCGGGCTGAAGGGCGGCAAGGTCGACCCCAAGCTGATGTCGATGGTGACCACCCTGATCGAGGAGCGCTCCAAGCCCTGGGATCCGGCCATGGTCGGGGATCCGGTGCAGGAGCGCCTGCTCGAGATCATCGCCGCCAAGCGCAAGGGCCGGAAGCCGACGAAGGCGAAGAAGGCGGCGGAGAAGCCCGGAAACGTCGTCAGCATCATGGACGCGCTGCGCCGGAGCATCGAGGCCGACGACGGCGGCAAGGGCAAGGGGCGCGGCCGCTAACGCCGACGGCGCTTTACCGGCTCCGGCAGCGGGACCGCGGCGGGCCGGAACTCCCCCCACGGATCGCGTGCCAGATTGGCGAGCCGCGCCGGGGTGTTCGCCACCGTGAAGTAGGCGGGTCCGATCGCGTTGCCCAGTTCTCTCCCAGGCGAGCGGCATCGAGACCGCCGCACCCGGCCGGGCGCGGGGCGAGTAGGGGGCTACCGCCGTCGCCCCGCGGCCGTTGCGAAGGTAGTCGACCAGGATCTTGCCGCGCCGTTTCGACTTCGTGACCGTGGCGACGTACCGGTCGGGGCTGTCGGCGGCCATGGCGTCGGCCATCGCCTTGCAGAACGCCTTTGCCTCCGGCCACTCGGCGCGTGGCTGCAAAGGCGCCACGACGTGCAGGCCCTTGCCGCCCGAGGTCTTCACGAAGCCGGTGACGCCGAGTTCGGCCAGGCGCTCGCGGATCTCGACGGCCCCGGCGATCACGTCCTCCCAGCCGACGCCGTCGCCGGGGTCGAGATCCATGATGATGATGTCCGGCTGCTCGAGTTCCGCCAGGGTCGACCCCCAGGGATGGACCTCCAGCACCCCGGCCTGCACCAGGCCGATCAGCCCGTCGAGGTCGTCGATCGCCAGGTTCGGCTCGCCGTCGGGATCCTTCGGGTCGCGGGCCTGGCGGATGCGTCGGTTCAGGCCCTTCCAGGCGTGCTTCTGGAAGAAGCAGGCCTCGGCGATGCCGCCGGGGCAGCGCAGCAGCGACAGCGGCCGGCCGACCACGAAGGGCGCCATGCGCCGCCAGACCTCGGCGTAGTAGCCGGCGAGACCCTCCTTGGTGACCCCGCTCTCCGGCCAGTACAGCCGGTCCGGGTGGGTCAGGCCGACCGAGGACACCGGGCGGGCGGGGGCGGCGTCGGCGGACGCCTCGCGCACCACCTCGGCGGCGGCCTTGTCTTCGCGCAGGCCCCGGAACGCGGCGTGGCGAAGGCTTCTCTCCGCCGTCCAGCCGCGGAACTCCACCTCGGCGACGAGGTCCGGCTTCACGAAGCGAACCTGTCGCGCCTGGTCGGCGGTCAGGCGCTCGGCGAACGGGCTCGACGTCGACCGCAGCCGCTCCAGTCGCCTGAACAGGTCCTCCGCGACCGACGTGGTGAAGCCGGTCCCGACCCGCCCGGCGTGGATCAGGCGCCCGTCCTCGTAATAGCCGAGGACCAGAGAGCCGATCGCCTTGCGGGACACCGTCGACGGCATGTACCCGGCGACGACGAATTCCTGGCGTTCCGAACACTTCGACTTCACCCAGTCCTTGCCGCGGCCGGAGCGATAGGGCGCGTTCGCCACCTTGGAGATCACGCCTTCCAGGCTGAGGCGGCAGGCGTGGCGAAGGACGAGGTCGCCGTCGTGCTCGAAATGAGCGCTGTAGCGCAAGACGGCGGGCGCACCGGAGAGCAGTTGCTCCAGGGCCTGTTTGCGGGCCCGCAGCGCCACGCCCGTGAGGTCGTGGCCATCGAGATGCAGAAGGTCGAAGGCGTAGTAGACGAACCCGTCCTTGCGGCCCTCGCTCAGCGCCGCCTGCAGGGCCGGGAAGTCCGAGGCGCCGCTGGCGTTCTCGACCACGAGTTCGCCGTCCAGCAGCGCGGTGCCGACCGGCAGCGCCCGGCACGCCTCGGCGATCTCCTTGCCGAAGCGGGCCGTCCAGTCCAGGCCGCTGCGGGTGAGCAGCTTGACCCGGCCGGCGTCGACGCGGGCCTGCAGGCGGTAGCCGTCGAACTTGATCTCGTGAATCCATCGCGCGCCGCTCGGCACCTTGGCGCCCAGGGTCGCCAGCGCCGGCTCGACGAAGCTCGGCAGCGCGGCCTTCCGGGCGCCCTTCATCCCGGACGGCTCCGGCGCTGTCAGGTTCTCCGGTGCCGCGCTCGGTTTCGAGGGGCGCGCGGCGCGCTTCCGCGACGGCTTTGCGGTTTTCGGCTCGATCTTGCCGGTGCGCGACGACCAGCCCGGCTCCTCGCCGGCCACCTCCTCGACGACCCGCCCCGTCTTCACCGATTCCGGCCGCTCGACGAGGATGTCGGGGGCGTCCTCGGCGCGCGCGGCCTCGTCCTCGCCCTTGATCAGCAGCCAGTTCTCGGTCTTCTCGCGGGGCTTGCCGCGCATCCGGACCAGGTGCCATCGGCCGCCCAGCTTCTCGCCGTGAAGCTCGAATTCCAGGTGGCCCTTGGTCAGCCCCTTCTTCGGGTCGCCGATCGCGCTCCAGCGCCCTCGGTCCCACACGATGACGGTGCCGCCGCCGTACTCGCCTTTCGGGATGGTGCCCTCGAAGTCGCCGTAGTCGAGCGGGTGGTCCTCGACGTGGACCGACAGCCGCTTCTCGCCCGCCACCAGGCTCGGCCCCCGGGTGACGGCCCAGCTCACCAGCACGCCGTCCATCTCCAGGCGCAGGTCGTAGTGCAGGCGGCGGGCGTCGTGCTTCTGGATCACGAAGCTGTCGCCGGCGGCCTTGACGGCCTTGCGCCCGCGGCGCGGCGTGCCGCTCGGTTCGGGCGTCGCCTTGAAGTCGCGCTTGCGGCGGTAGGTGTCGAGCGCCACGGTCAGCCGGCCTTGCGCCGCGGCGCGGCGGGTGCCGCCTTGCGCCCCTTCGCCGGGGCGGCCTTCCCCTTCGCCGACGTGGACTTCGAGGACGCGGCTTTCGAGCCCGACCGGGCCTTCGCGCGTCCCCCGGCAGCCGAGGCGCCGGCGCTCTGCCGGAGCGCCTCCATGAGGTCGACGACCTTGGATTCGGCGCGGCGCTTGGGTGGCCTCGATCAGCCGGCCGTCCATCTTGGCGCGGACCATCTCCGCGAGCGCCGCCTCGTAGCGGTCCTCGAACGAACGCGGGTCGAAGTCGCCGCTCTTGGTTTCGATGATGTGCCGGGCGAGGTCCAGCATCTCGCCCTTGATCGACATCTCCGGGATGCCGCCGAAGGCCTCGCTGGCGGATCGCACCTCGTAGTCGAAGTTCAGGGTGCTCGCGATCATGCCGTCGTGGTGGGCCCGGATCAGCACCGTGCGCACCCGGCGGAACAGGACCGTGCGGGCGAGGGCGGCGACGCTGTTCTTGCGCATCCCGTCGCGCAGCAGGGCGAACGCCTCCTCCGCGATCGCGCCGGCGGGGGCGAGGTAGTAGGGCTTGTCGAAATACGCGTCGTCGATCTCCGCGCACGGGATGAACGCCTCGACCGCCAGCGTCTTGTCGCTCTCCGGGACCGCGGCGGCGATCTCGGCGGGCTCCAGCACGACGTACTCGTCCTGGGCGATCTCGTACCCCTTCACCTGGCTCCTCGGAGGACACCTGCTTGCCGGTGTCCTGGTCGACGAACTGGCGCCGGACCCGGTTTCCGGTCGCCCGGTTCAGGGTGTGGAAGGCGATCCGCTCCGAGGTCGAGGCCGCGGTGTGCAGCGCCACCCCGCAGGTGAGTTCCCCGACCTTGATGAAGCCCTTCCAGTTGGCTCGAGGCGCCACGGCCGGCACTCCTGTTTCCGCGTCCCCCGGCCTACTCAACGTGGCCCGGGCGATCGCGTTCCCGCGTCACGGTCGACCACCCCAGGCGTGCGGATTAACGGAGTGTTCAAGGTTGACGGGCGATAGTGGTGTCCGGTTTCGATCAGGAGCATCAGGTGTCAGTGTCGGCCGAAGAACTCGTCGCCAAGGCGACCGCGTCGTTGAACCCGCACGAGGTGCCCGCGGTCCTCCACGCCAGCGTCGAGAAGCACCAGAGGAACCTGCTCGGCCTGGCCGCCGCCCTGATCGCCGGCGGGTACGACCGGGAAACCATCGAGGTCAGCCTGGACGCCGTGTTCGGATCGTTCCGCAGCGAGGTAGCCAGGGTCGTGTTCGAGCTGAACGAGGGTCGTGATGCGTGATGACGAGGAAGGGCGGATCCTGGCGCTGCATCGTCTCGAGGTGCTCGACACGCCGCCCGAGGCTCCGTTCGAGAACATCGTCGAGCTCGTGAAGAAGATCCTGGGGGTCCCGATGGCGGCGGTGTCCCTGGTCGACCGGGAGCGCCAGTGGTTCAAGGCGCGCCGCGGCCTCGACGTCTGCGAGACCGCCCGGGACGTCTCGTTCTGCACGCACACCATCCAGAACTCGTCGCCCCTGGTCGTCGGGGACGCGCTGCACGACGACCGGTTCGCGGGCAACCCGCTGGTCCTCGGTGACCCTCGCATTCGCGCCTACGCCGGCGTGCCGTTGCGCAGTGCCGATGGCTACAACGTCGGCAGCCTCTGCGCGATCGATACCAAGCCCCGGACCTTCCCGGCCGCCGAGATCGCGGTTCTGGAAAGTTTTGCGAAACTGGTGATGGACGAACTGGAACTTCGGCAGATCGCCTCGACCGACCACCTGACCGGGGCGTTGTCGCGGCGCGCCTGGATGGACCGTGCCGGAGCGGAGGTCGAGCGCGCCAAACGCTACGGGCGGGCGATGTCGGTGGCGATGCTGGACATCGACCGGTTCAAGGCTGTCAACGACACCCACGGCCATCCGGTCGGCGACCTGGTGATCCGGAGCATCGCCGGGACCTGCCGCCAGTCGACCCGATCCAGCGACGTCCTCGGCCGCCTCGGCGGCGAGGAGTTCGCGATCCTGATGCCCGAGACGGTGGCGCGCGATGCCTTCGCGCTGGCTGAGCGGGTGCGCGGCGAGATCGCCGGCAACGCCATACCCATCGGTTCCGGCGCGGCGTTGAGTGCCACCATCAGCATCGGCGTAAGCCAGCTCGGCGAGGGGCAGAGTGGGCTCCAAGCGCTTCTGGAGGCCGCCGACCGGGCGCTTTACGCGGCCAAGAACAGCGGGCGCAACCGCACCGCCCTGGCCGAGCCTGCCGTCCCCGAGCCTGCCGTCCCCGACGCTGCCGTTCGCAGGGTTGTCTGAGCGGTGACAGGCTTGGCAATCCACAGTTCGCCGACCTCGGCAGGGTGCCGCACAGGGCGTGATTGGGTTTCCACGGCGCCACGTGGTCGTAGAATGGGTGGGTCCTGTCAGGCGAGGAGAAGCACCATGATGCGACTGCTCAGCGCCACACCCAGTCCATACGCCCGCAAGGTCCGCATCGCGCTGGCGGAGAAGGGCCTTGCGTTCGACCTCGTGACCGAGGTGCCGTGGAACGCCGACACCACCACGCCGCTCTACAACCCGCTCGAGAAGTTGCCGGTGCTGATCCTCGAGGACGGCGAGACCGTCTACGAGTCCCGGTTCATCCTGGAGTGGCTGGAGGTCAAGCACCCCGAACCGCCGCTGCTTCCGGCCGATCCGGATCAGCGGCTGGCGGCGCGGCGGCTGGAGGTTCTGGTCGACGGCATGCTGGATGCCTTCCTGCTGCATTTCTGGGAGCGCCGGCGCCCCGAGGCGTGCCGGAGCGCGCCGTGGCTGGCCCGCCAGATGCGCAAGATCGAGGGCGGCATGCGTGAGCTCGACCGCCTGGTGCCCGCCACCGGGTTCTGCGTCGGCGACCGGTTCGGGCTGGGCGACATCGTCGTCGGCACGGTCCTCGGCTACCTGCGGGTGCGGTTTCCCGAGTACCGCTGGGACGATGCTTATCCCAAGCTGGCCGGCGTGCTCGAGCGGCTGTCGGAGCGTGACTCGTTCCGGGCGACCGTACCGGAGCCCCAACAACTCGAGGCGGCGTCGATATGAAGAGCGTCACGCCGCCGGCCGGTTTTCTCGCCGAGGTCGCCGAGGCCGAGGCCGACCCGACGATCGCCGGAATCTACGCGGAGATCCGCCGTTGGAGCGGCGTGCCGATGGTGGCGCTGATCTTCCGCCATCTCGCCACCCACGACGGCGTGCTGCCGGAAGCGTGGCAGGCGGTCCGACCGCTGTTCCGCTCGGGGATGATCCAGGAGACGGCTTGGCGGGTCGCGGCCGATCAGGAGTCCGGGACCCTGATGCCGCCGATCGGCGCCGCGGCCCGTTCGGCGATCGGCCTCGACGCCGGTGCGCTGTCGCGGGTCAGGGCGACGCTGCAGGCTTACAACCGCGCCAACCCGGTCAACTTGTTGACCATGCTCTGCCTCGAGGCGCGCTTGCGGCGCGCCGATGAGGGGCCGAAGCGAACCATGGGGCCGGCAGACGACAACGGAACCTGGGTTCCGCCGGCGGCGATTGCCGAGCCGATGCCGGCAATGACTCACCCCGCCACCATGTCGGCGACCGTTCGCGTTCTCCTCGGCGAGCTCGTGACCCCCGGCCCGTCCCAGCGGGAGTTCGCGGTTCCGAGCCTCTATCGCCACCTGACGGAATGGCCGGCGTTGCTGGCTGTCATCAACGTCACGCTGCGTCCCGGCTTTCGGGACGGCAGGGTGGCGGCGGCGGCGCGGGCGGTGCAGGACCGGTTGGCGGTCGAGGCCGAACGGTTGGCGGCGGAACTTCCGGCGCTACCGGCACTGGCCGTCGCAACGTCGGCCCGCGATACGGTCCGGCGTTTCGCGGGGACGCTGATACCGGAGATGGTCGTCGTTGGCCATGCCCTGGAACGGGCACTCGACGAGGCAGAGGGTTCGGATGGGCAAGGTGCCGTGCCCTAGAGCCATGGGCACCGGGGCTAAGCATTAGTCCGCATTTACCGCAATTTGGATGTAGTATACTGAACGTTTCGTGATGGCCGGGGGCAGGGCCGTGAGACGTCAGGGCGGGAAGGATGACGGGGCGTGCACGGGGGGGAGGATTTTGAGAGAGACCTGAGGCGACTTCCGGCTGTCGCGACGCCTTCCGTCCTGCTGGCGTCGCTGGTCTCCAACGTCATGGCGACCATCGTGCCCATCGCGACTCTCATCGTCTACGATCGGGTGCTGCCGAACAGTTCCGAGGATACGCTTATCCTGCTCGGTGCCGGTGTGTTGCTGGCCGCGGGGATCGACGCTTCAGTTCGAATTCTGCGCGGATGGTTGGTCACGCACAGCGCGGCTCGTTTCGGCCACCGGGCGTTCATGGGGGGACTGTCCCGCATTCTGAGCGCCGACCCGCGCGCCTTCATGATGCAGTCGACGGCGGTTCATCTCGATCGGGTGGCCGCGATCGACATCATCCGGGAGTCCCGCTCGGGCTATCTTCCGCAGCTTCTGGTCGATTTTCCCTTCTTTGTGCTGTTCGTCGCGCTGGTGTTCCTGATCGGCGGCGACCTTGGCTGGGTTCTCGTCGGCTGCATCGTCGCGATGGCCGCTGTCTCGGCGTTCAGCGGTTGGGAAATCCGCCGACGAACCGAGCAGCGTCAGGACAACGCCGCCGCCCAGACCAACTTCCTGATCGAGGTTCTGCGCGGGCTGGTAACAGTCAAGTCCTACGCCATGGAGCCGCTTTTCCTTCGCCGCTACGAACGGGTCATGGAGACCAGCGCCCATCTGACCGGCAATCTCGTGGTTGCCGGAGCCTTCGCGCAGTCGGTTGCCGGGTTCGTCAGTCAGGCCGCACAGGTGGCGGTGGTTGCGGTTGGGGCGCTCCAGGTGATCGACGGCGCCATGACGATCGGGGGGATCGCGGCGTGCATGTTGCTGACCGGGCGGGCGTTGCAGCCCCTGAACCGCGCCGCCTCGCTGTGGAGCCAGTACCAGTCGGTCCGGATCGCCCGGCACCGTCTGGCTGCGTTGCGGGATCTGCCCACCGTGCCGCGCCGCGCCGGCTTGGTCGGCGAGCGGCTGGCCGGCCGGCTCGAGTTCCGCAACGTCCGGTTCGGCTACGAACCGGGGCGGCCGGTTCTCGATGGCCTCAGCCTGGTCATCGAGCCCGGCGAGGCGGTGCTTATCGCGGGCGAAGAGTGGACAGGGAAGTCGAGCTTCCTCTCGCTGGCGGCGAGGGTGATGCTGCCGGACGACGGAGAGATTCTGTACGACGGACACCCGGCCGACGAGTGGGATGACCGGTGGCTGCGGTCGCGGATCGGTTATCTGGCGCAGCAGCCGGCGTTGTTCGAAGGCACGATTCTCGACAATCTCACTGGGTTCTCGTCGGATCCGGAAACGATCCGAGCGGTCGAGGAGGCGGCTGACGAGATCGGCCTCACCGTTGCCGTGTCCAAGCTGCCGCGCGGGTTCCAGACCGAGATTCGCCCGGACATGGCCGAGGCTCTGCCGGCGTCCATCCGCCAGCAAATCCCGATCGTGCGCTGCCTCGCCCGGGATCCGGACGTGATCGTCATGGATGAATGCAACGCCAACCTGGATCTGGCGTCTGACCGGTTGTTCCGGGAGGCGCTGTTGCGCCGTAAGGGCCGTACCACGCTGATTCTGGTCAGCAACCGTCCATCCTTCCAGCAGATCGCCGATCGGGTGTTGAAGCCGGGCCGAGCCCCACGTCACTCGTCCGCGGCGCTGGAGGTCGCATGACCAAGGCAATCGCCAGCGGCTTGCCGCCGCAGACCGATGCGCTTGCCGACGCGTTGCGCCGCAACGAGATCGACGCCTTCGAGGCTGCTTCCGACTTCGCGGCGTGCCTTCTGCCGCTCCTCGCTGAACTGAACTGGGACCGCAACACCGCGGCGCTGATGCGGGCGCTCCCGCATGTCGCCAGCCGTATCGATCTGATCGATCTGCGCAACATCATGGTCGAACTCGGTTATCGCAGCGTGCGGTCGCGTGGGCGGGCGTCCGCCATCGACCCGAGATTGATGCCGTGCCTGTTCCTGCCGTCCGATGGCAGCCCGCCCCTGGTGCTTCTGGACCAGCGAGGGCGCTCGGCGGTGTTCTTCGATTCCGAGCGACGCACGATCGTGGAGGAGCGGCTGGGACGGCTCTCCGGCTACTACTACACCTTCGAGACCGAGACCCAAGAACCTGCAGATGGGTCTGGCGATCGGCTGCCCTGGTTCAACAGTCTGCTGAGGCGTTTCCGGCGCGAGGCATGGCTGATCGCCGGAGCCAGCGTGCTTGTCGTCGGCCTTCGGCCTGGTGGTTCCGCTGTTCGTTCTGGTTGTCTACGACCTGGTCGTGCCGGCGAGTTCGGCGCGAAGCCTCTACTGGATCCTGCCCGGAGTCGCCTTGGCCCTGCTTATCGACCTGGGGCTTCGCCAAGTCCGAGGACGCGCCGTGGCGCATGTGGCTGGCCGCATCGACTTCCTGCTGTCGACCGAGTTGTTGCGCAAGATCCTCGGATTGCCGGTGCCGGCTACGCAGACTTCTACCGTCGGCGCGCAGATCGGCCGCTTCCGAAGCTTCCAATCGCTTCGCGACATCGCCGGCAGCCCGGTGCTTACGCTGATCCTGGAGGCTCCCGTGGTCTTGGCCGCGCTCGGCCTGATCGGCCTGATCGCGGGTTCGGTCGTCCTGGTGCCCCTTGCCGGCCTGGTGGCCTTTGCCGTGCTGGCGGCCGTGTTCGTTCCGGCGATCCGACGGTCGGAACTGCGAGGCTCGGACGCCAAGAACCGCCGAGACCAGATCGCCGGCGAGGTGATCGGGCAGCAGCGCGCGATACGAGGCATCGGCATCGAGGGCGCGTTTCTGGAACGTGTGCGGCCGTTCTCCGCACGCACCTCGATCGAGCGCGCTCGTTCGGCGATGCTGATCCTGTCGTTGCAGGCGCTCTGCCAGGGCGTAACACTCGCCTTGACGGTCGGGACGCTGCTCATCGGGGCCTACGGCGTCATGGCTGGCACGGTGACGACCGGTGCGCTGGTTGCGTCGATGGCGCTGGTCGCCCGCGTGTTGGCGCCTGTCCAGGTTGGTCTCCAGGCGTTGCCCCGCATGGCACAGCTGCGCACCACCGTCGACCAGGTCGATCGGCTGATGCGCACACCCTCCGAGCCCGACCGACGCGACGCCCGGGTCGGTGCCGTGCGGTTCGGAGGCCATATATCGATACGGCGGTTGTCGGTTCGGTACCGCGAGGACGCTGAGCCGGCCTTGCTGGCGGCGTCGGTGGAGATCGAGCCAGGGGAGCTGATCGCGCTTTCGGGGCCGAGTGGTGCCGGCAAGTCGACATTGCTCAAGGTGATCGCCGGCCTGCTTCGACCGCAGGCAGGCACAGTCTTCTTCGGTGGGGTCGAGCAGCGCCAGCTGTCGCCCGTCGAGCAACGTCGGCACGTGGCGTTCCTGTCGCAGAGCTGCGACCTGTTTCACGGGACCATCCTCCAGAACCTTCGGCTCGCCCGCCCGGACGCCAGCGATGGGGACATCCGCGAGGCCTGCGACGTCGCCGGTCTGCTCGATGAAATCGCCGCACTCGACCAGGGCTTCGAGACGCGCATCGGGGACGAGAAACTGGATCGTCTGCCGGAAAGCTTCCGCCAGAAGCTGTCGCTCGCGCGCCTGTGGCTTAAGGATGCGCCGATCCTGCTGCTGGACGAGCCCGTGCAGAACCTGGACGACGTCGGCAATGTAAGGCTGGTGGAGCGGCTTCAGGCGATGCGCGGTCGGCGCACGGTGATTTTCGTCACCCACCGTCCGAGCACAATGCGACTAGCCGACCGGGTGTTGCATCTGGAAGGCGGCAGACTGACCGAGCCGACCGTGAGCCCGCGGAGAGGCGTCGCCTCGCGTGGCGGCCCCGCCGAGCCGGCGATGGCGGCGAGTGGAACCCCGAGGGAGATGAACGATGCCGGGTGATCTGACTGAGACGGCGCCGCGCCTGCCCCGGTCGACCCTCGGGGGCGTGCGGCGCACTTCCTACCTGGCGCAATCGATCCTTTTGGAGGAGGGGTCATCGCCCCGCCTGCTTCGCTTCACCATCCTCCTGATGGCGATCGCCATCGCGGGCACCGGCGCCTGGGCGTCCGTGGCGACGCTCGACCAGGTGGCGCGCACCGACGGAGCGGTCGTGCCCTCTTCGGCGATACGGGTTCTGCAGCATCTCGAGGGCGGGATCGTCGACGAGGTCACCGTCCGCGAAGGCGACCTGGTGCGCGAGGGCGACCTGGTGGCCCGGATGAGCCCCACCGGTGCGCGTTCCGAGCTGGCGCAGCTTCTCACCCGGGAGGCATCGCTGGCGCTCCGGCTTGAACGGCTGGAGGCCTTCGCAACCGACCGTGAGCCCGACTTCTCGGCCTTCGAGGGTCGATTTCCCGATCTCGTCGAAGAACAGCGTCGGTTGTTGGCTGCCAACCGCGAGGCGCGCTCGACGCAGCGCATCCTGATCGAGCGTCAGCTCGAGGAGGCCAAAGTCGAGGCCACCGGCTTCACCGCGCAGCTTCAGACGATTCTCGACAGCGTCACGCTGATCGAAGAGGAGGTCCGTCTGCGCGAGGAACTGCTTCAGAAGGGCTTGACCCGGCGTTTCACCTATCTCGACGCGCTCCGGCTCCTGAACACCACGCGTGGTCAGCAGATCCAACTCGAGGGTCTGATCGCAAAGTCGCGCCAGGATGTCGCCGAGATCGAAACCCGCCTGATCTCCTTCGAGAAATCGGTGATCGTGCAGGCCCTGAACGAACTCGGCACGGTCTCCCCGGAACTCGCCGAGGTGCGGGACTCGCTGACACGCTACGAGGATAGGGTCGACCGTCTTGATGTGTATTCGCCGGTGTCGGGCATCGTCCAGCGCGTTGCCGTGCCGCACATTGGCGGCGTGCTTCCACCCGGATCGACGGTCGCTGAGATCGTGCCTGTCGGTGACGAGATGATCGTCGAAGTAATGCTGAACCCGAAGGATATCGCGTTCGTCGCTCCGGGACAGGCCGCGTCGGTTCGGGTCACGGCCTACGACTTCGCCCAGTTCGGGGCGATCGACGGGCATGTCGACAAGATATCACCGTCAACGGTCGCCGGGCCTGGCGGCCGCAGCTTCTACAAGGTGACCATTGGCCTCGAGCGCCGCCACCTCGGAGACGACCCGACGCGCAACCTCATCCTGCCCGGCATGTTGGTGCAGGCCGACATTCGCACCGGCGAGCGCACCCTGGTCGAGTACTTCGCAAAGCCGATCCAGCGCGCCCTGACCACCGGTTTCACGGAACGCTGATCCGTTCGGTGGGGGCCGACGGTCGCCGGGTGATGGTCCCGGTGGCCGTCGGCGTCGATCATGCCGTCACCCGAACTGGGTAATCTGCAGGTTGGTGTCGAGATCGTCTCGACCGGCGTCGCTGTCTTCGGCCGGGGCGTTGTCGGATCCTGCCCAATCGCTGCTCTCTGTTGCGGGCTCGGAGCCGAAATCGGCGATCGCATCGTTGGCCTCGGCCTCGGACACCGCAACCCAGTCCTGGGCGCTTTCTTCGGCGGAGCCACCGTCTATCTCCGCGAACAACGCGGCATCATCATCGACGCCGGCGTCTCCGCCCTCGGATTCCTGCAGGGTCTCTGCGCCGTTGTCCGGAAGGACTTCGACCGTCTCGGTGTCGTCGGTGTCGGAGCTGGTGTCCTCTTGTCGAGTTTCGGTGTCGTTGCGTTGCTCCGGATCGGCGGGACCGACCCGATTGTTGCGGTCGCGCTGAACCGGTTCCCGACCCGCATCGGGTTCGCTGCGTTGCTCCGGATCGGCGGGACCGACCCGATTGTTGCGGTCGCGCTGGACCGGTTCCCGACCCGCATCGGGTTCGCTGCGTTGCTCCGGATCGGCGGGGCCGACCATGTTGTCGCGGGAGGGCGGTCCCAGTTCCGGATCGGTTTCGGACGGGAGTTCGTCGGTGCCGGTGACAACCTCGTCGCCGGCTTCGCCGGTCAGGCTATCGTCGCCGGTCAGGCTGTCGTCGCCAGCCTCGCCGGCCAGGCTGTCGGCGGCATCGCCTCCCAGAAGCTCGGCGTCGCCAATCAACGCGCCGTCCTCGCCGAACATCCCCGGGGTGGCGTCGCCGTCGAGCGGATCGGTCGCCGCCAGGCTGCCGCGCTCGTTGACGGCGTCATTGTGCGCTTCAATCGCTCGAGCCAGATCGTCGACGGCTTCGCCGCCGAGATGGATTTGAAGCTTCTCGAAATCCTTGATGGCGAGGTTGATGGCATCGAAGCGCGCTTCGGTTCCGACGCTCACTTCACCGCTGTCGATCCTGTCGAACCAGCTCTGGAGGTCCTGGAGGGCCTGTTGAACGTCGTCGGTGACGGTCGTGTCGTTCGACACCGTGATGCGCAGCGTGTCGCGACCGGAGCCGCCCTGATAGACGTCGAGCCCGCGATCCCGGGTGTTTTCGCCGATGTCGTGGATGGCAAGGTCGTCGCCGCCCCCTAGGTCAATGGTGTCGGCGCCGGCCCCGCCGTCCACTTGATCTCGGCCGTCGCCTGCCCGGATCAGGTCGCTGCCATCGCCCCCGAACAGCGTGTCGTTGCCGGAGCCCGCGCTGATCACGTCATTGCCAGCACCGGCGTTCACGAGGTTGTCGCCGTCGCCGGCGACGACCGTGTCGTTGCCCGACCCGGCAACGATGGTGTCGGCGTCGCGGCCGGTGGAGACGGTGTTGTTGCCGTCGCCGGCGTTGACCTGGTTGCGGCCGTCGCCCGCCGAGATCGAGTCGTTGCCGGCGCCACCGTCGATGGTGTCGTTGCCGGAACCCGCCGATATGACGTCGTCGCCGGCACCTGAGCGTGACGCGGTTGTCGCCGTCGCCGGCGAGGATGGTGTCGCGGCCCGACCCGGTGGTGATGGTGTCGGCGTCGCGGCCGGTGACCACCCGGTTGGCGCCGTCGCCGGCGTTCACCTGGTTGCGGCCGTCGCCGACCTCGATGGTGTCGTTGCCGGAGCCCGACGTCACCGTGTCGTTGCCGCTGCCGGCGGTGACGCGGTTGGTGCCGGCACCGGCGTCGATGCGGTTGTCGCCGGCACCCGCCGAGATGGTGTCGTTGCCCGCCCCGGCGCTGACGGTATCCGAGTCACGGCCGGTGGTGACGGTGTTGTTGCCGTCGCCGGCGTTGATCTGGTTACGACCGTCGCCGGCGGAGATGGCGTCGTTGCCTGCGCCACCGTCGATGGTGTCGTTGCCGGAACCCGCCGAGATGACGTCGTCGCCGGCGCCGGAACTGACGCGGTTGTCGCCGTCGCCGGCGAGGATCGTGTCGCGGCCCGAACCCGTCGAGATGGTGTCGGCGTCGCGACCCGTGACCACCCGGTTCGCGCCGTCGCCGGCGTTCACCTGGTTGCGGCCGTCACCAACCTCGATCGTGTCGTTGCCCGAGCCCGACGTCACCGTGTCGTTGCCGCTGCCGGCGGTGACGCGGTTGGTGCCGGCACCCGCGTCGATGCGGTTGTCGCCCGCACCGGCCGAGATGGTGTCGTTGCCGGACCCGGCGCTGACGGTGTCGGAGTCACGGCCGGTGGTGACGGTGTTGTTGCCGTCGCCGGCGTTGATCTGGTTGCGCCCGTCGCCGGCGGAGATGGCGTCGTTGCCGGCGCCGCCGTCGATGGTGTCGTTGCCGGAGCCCGCCGAGATGACGTCGTCGCCGGCGCCTGAAGTAACCCGGTTGTCGCCTTCGCCGGCAAGGATGGTGTCGCGACCGGACCCGGTCGTGATGGTGTCGGCGTCGCGGCCCGTGACCACCCGGTTGGAACCGTCGCCGGCGTTCACCTGGTTGCGGCCGTCACCGACCTCGATGGTGTCGTTGCCAGAGCCCGACGTCACCGTGTCGTTGCCGCTGCCCGCGGTCACCCGGTTGGTGCCGGCACCCGCGTCGATGCGGTTGTCGCCGGCACCGGCCGAGATGGTGTCGTTGCCGGACCCGGCAACGATGGTGTCCGAGCCGGACCCGGTGGTGACGGTGTTGTTGCCGTCACCGGCGTTCACCTGATTGCGACCAGTGCCCGCCGAGATGACGTCGTCGCCAGCACCGGAGCTGACGCGGTTGTCGCCGTCGCCGGCCAGGATCGTGTCACGACCGGACCCGGTGGTGATGGTGTCGGCGTCACGGCCGGTGACAACCCGGTTGGCGCCGTCGCCGGCGTTGACCTGGTTCCGCCCGTCGCCGACCTCGATGGTGTCGTTACCGGAGCCCGACGTCACCGTGTCGTTGCCGCTGCCGGCGGTCACACGGTTGGTGCCGGCACCCGCGTCGATGCGGTTGTCGCCGGCACCCGCCGAAATGGTGTCGTTGCCGGACCCGGCGGTGACGGTGTCGGAGTCACGGCCGGTGGTGATGGTGTTGTTGCCGTCGCCGGCGTTTACCTGATTGCGACCGTCGCCGGCGGAGATGGCGTCGTTGCCTGCGCCACCGTCGATGGTGTCGTTGCCGGAACCCGCCGAGATGACGTCGTCGCCGGCGCCGGAGCTGACGCGGTTGTCGCCGTCGCCGGCCAGGATGGTGTCGCGGCCCGACCCGGTCGTGATGGTGTCGGCGTCGCGGCCCGTGACAACCCGGTTGGCGCCGTCGCCGGCGTTCACCTGGTTGCGGCCGTCACCAACCTCGATGGTGTCGTTGCCCGAGCCAGCATTGACGGTGTCGTTGCCGCTGCCCGCGGTCACCCGATTGGTGCCCGATCCGGCGTCGATGCGGTTGTCGCCCGCACCGGCGGAGATCGTGTCGTTGCCCGACCCGGCGACGATGGTGTCGGAGTCACGGCCGGTGGTGACGGTGTTGTTGCCGTCGCCGGCGTTCACCTGGTTGCGACCGTCGCCCGCCGAGATCGCGTCGTTGCCGGCGCCACCGTCGATGGTGTCGTTGCCGGAGCCCGCCGAGATGACGTCGTCGCCGGCGCCTGAGGTGACGCGGTTGTCGCCGTCGCCGGCGAGGATCGTGTCGCGGCCCGACCCGGTCGTGATGGTGTCGGCGTCACGGCCGGTGACCACCCGGTTGTTGCCGTCGCCGGCGTTCACCTGGTTGCGGCCGTCACCGACCTCGATCGTGTCGTTGCCGGAGCCAGCGTTGACGGTGTCGTTGCCGCTGCCGGCGGTGACGCGGTTGGTGCCGGCACCCGCGTCGATGCGGTTGTCGCCGGCACCGGCCGAGATCGTGTCGTTGCCGGAACCGGCGACGATGGTGTCGGAGTCACGGCCGGTGGTGACGGTGTTGTTGCCGTCACCGGCGTTCACCTGGTTCCGACCGTCGCCCGCCGAGATCGCGTCGTTGCCGGCGCCACCGTCGATGGTGTCGTTGCCGGAGCCCGCCGAGATGACGTCGTCGCCGGCGCCTGAGGTGACGCGGTTGTCGCCGTCGCCGGCCAGGATCGTGTCGCGGCCCGACCCGGTCGTGATGGTGTCGGCGTCGCGGCCCGTGACCACCCGGTTGGCGCCGTCGCCGGCGTTCACCTGGTTGCGGCCGTCACCGACCTCGATGGTGTCGTTGCCGGAGCCAGCGTTGACGGTGTCGTTGCCGCTGCCGGCGGTCACCCGGTTGCTGCCGGCGCCGGCGTCGATGCGGTTGTCACCGGCGCCCGCCGATATGGTGTCGTTGCCGGACCCGGCGACGATGGTGTCGGAGTCACGGCCGGTGGTGACGGTGTTGTTGCCGTCGCCGGCGTTCACCTGATTGCGACCGTCGCCCGCCGAGATCGCGTCGTTGCCGGCGCCACCGTCGATGGTGTCGTTGCCGGAGCCCGCCGAGATGACGTCGTCGCCGGCGCCTGAGGTGACGCGGTTGTCGCCGTCGCCGGCCAGGATCGTGTCGCGGCCCGAACCCGTCGAGATGGTGTCGGCGTCGCGGCCCGTGACAACCCGGTTGGCGCCGTCGCCAGCGTTCACCTGGTTGCGGCCGTCACCGACCTCGATGGTGTCGTTGCCCGAGCCAGCGTTGACGGTGTCGTTGTCGCTGCCCGCGGTGACGCGGTTGGTGCCGGCACCCGCGTCGATGCGGTTGTCGCCGGCTCCCGCCGAGATGGTGTCGTTGCCGGAACCGGCGACGATGGTGTCCGAGCCGGACCCGGTGGTGACGGTGTTGTTGCCGTCGCCGGCGTTGACCTGGTTGCGGCCGGTGCCCGCCGAGATGACGTCGTCGCCAGCACCGGATGTGACGCGGTTGTCGCCGTCGCCGGCCAGGATCGTGTCGCGGCCCGACCCGGTCGTGATGGTGTCGGCGTCACGGCCGGTGACCACCCGGTTGTTGCCGTCGCCGGAGTTCACTTGGTTGCGGCCGTCGCCGACCTCGATAGTGTCGTTGCCGGAACCGGCGTTGACGGTGTCGTTGCCGCTGCCCGCGGTCACGCGGTTGCTGCCCGATCCGGCGTCGATGCGGTTGTCGCCGGCACCGGCCGAGATCGTGTCGTTGCCCGACCCGGCAACGATGGTGTCGGAGTCACGGCCGGTGGAGACGGTGTTGTTGCCTTCACCGGCGTTTACCTGATTGCGACCGTCGCCCGCCGAGATCGCGTCGTTGCCGGCGCCACCGTCGATGGTGTCGTTGCCGGAGCCCGCCGAGATGACGTCGTCGCCGGCCCCAGAGCTGACGCGGTTGTCGCCGTCGCCGGCCAGGATGGTGTCGCGGCCCGACCCGGTCGTGATGGTGTCGGCGTCACGGCCGGTGACAACCCGGTTGGCGCCGTCGCCGGCGTTGACCTGGTTCCGCCCGTCACCGACCTCGATCGTGTCGTTGCCGGCGCCCGACGTCACCGTGTCGTTGCCGCTGCCGGCGGTGACGCGGTTGGTGCCGGCACCCGCGTCGATGCGGTTGTCGCCGGCACCGGCCGAGATGGTGTCGTTGCCGGAACCGGCGCTGACGGTATCCGAGTCACGGCCGGTGGTGACGGTGTTGTTGCCGTCGCCGGCGTTGATCTGGTTACGACCGTCGCCGGCGGAGATCGCGTCGTTGCCGGCGCCGCCTTCGATGGTGTCGTTGCCGGAACCCGCCGAGATGACGTCGTCGCCGGCGCCTGACGTAACCCGGTTGTCGCCGTCGCCGGCCAGGATCGTGTCGCGACCGGACCCGGTGGTGATGGTGTCGGCGTCACGGCCGGTGACAACCCGGTTGGCGCCGTCGCCGGCGTTCACCTGGTTACGGCCGTCACCGACCTCGATGGTGTCGTTGCCGGAGCCCGACGTCACCGTGTCGTTGCCGCTGCCTGCGGTCACACGGTTGCTGCCGGCACCGGCGTCGATGCGGTTGTCGCCGGCACCGGCCGAGATGGTGTCGTTGCCGGAACCGGCGACGATGGTGTCGGAGTCACGGCCGGTGGTGACGGTGTTGTTGCCGTCGCCGGCGTTGACCTGATTGCGACCGTCGCCGGCCGAGATCGCGTCGTTGCCGGCGCCACCGTCGATGGTGTCGTTGCCGGACCCAGCCGAGATGACGTCGTCGCCAGCACCGGAGCTGACGCGGTTGTCGCCGTCGCCGGCGAGGATGGTGTCGCGGCCTGAGCCGGTGGTGATGGTGTCCGCATCGCGGCCCGTGACAACCCGGTTGGCGCCGTCGCCAGCGTTCACCTGGTTGCGACCGTCACCGACCTCGATCGTGTCGTTGCCGGCGCCAGCGATAACAGTGTCGTTGCCGCTGCCGGCGGTCACCCGGTTGCTGCCGGCACCCGCGTCGATGCGGTTGTCGCCGGCACCGGCTGAGATGGTGTCGTTGCCGGACCCGGCAACGATGGTGTCCGAGCCGGACCCGGTGGTGACGGTGTTGTTGCCGTCGCCGGCGTTGATCTGGTTGCGACCGTCGCCCGCCGAGATCGCGTCGTTGCCGGCGCCGCCGTCGATGGTGTCGTTGCCGGAACCCGCCGATATGACGTCGTCGCCGGCGCCTGAGGTGACGCGGTTGTCGCCGTCGCCGGCGAGGATTGTGTCGCGGCCTGAGCCGGTGGTGATGGTGTCGGCGTCGCGTCCGGTGACGACACGCTGCGGTGTCGAGCCGCCCGCGGAGGGTGGCGCCGGCTGCATTGCGGGTGGGGCTGATGGCGTGGGTTCGGGTGCAGGCGCCGGCTCGGCTTGAGGCGGTGAAGTGCCCTCTGCAGGGTCGGTCGGGGTCGCGTCGGTGTCCGGGGTGCCGGTACCGTCCTGGCCGATCAAGGTGTCGCTGCCCGGGATATCGGAGACGGGTTGATCCTCGGCCTCCTCGACCGGCGGTGCCGCGGCGAGATCATCAACCGGGTCTGGTTCATCACCGGCAGGTTCGGAGATCGCGGTCGGAGGCGTTGTCGGCGCGGTGTCTCCGGCGTCCTGAGGGGGCGTCACCGTTCCCGCCGTATCGTCGGGAACCGCATCGGTCGGCGGCGTGTCCGTCGGCGCGGATACCGATTGGGTGGGCGTGGTTTGCGACGGTTCCGATGCCGGCGCGGAGGTGGTCGTCCGTACCGAGGGTGTCACAGCGGGCGTCGGCGCCGGGTTGGAGTCGGCTGAGGAGGCAGGCTCGCTCCGAGAAGGCGGCTCCGACGGTTGCGAGGACTGAGGGGAGGGCGGTGATGGTGGGTTTGCCGATGCGACATCCCGGATCCGGGCCGCAGCAGCACCGCTCAAGCCTTCCGTCGGCGAGTTGTCCACCGCGGGTGGCGATGACGTGCCGGACGCGCCATCGGGACCAGCGGCCTCTGTCACTTGCTCTGGCCTGGTCTCCGCTGGGTGCGGTGACGGGCCCCCGCCTTGGCCTTGGGCGTGGTCCGCCGTCCCGGGAGCCGAGGCCGTCGCTGCTGGGGCATCGGGGTTGGACGCGGAGCTCGAGCCGTTTCCGGGCGACTGTCCCGATAGCTGTCCCGGTCCCTGGTCCCCGCCGGTGGCCGCAGCTGGCCCCGGGGTGCTGGTGGTCTCACCCCCCGCGATCCGACCGGAGTCATTGCCGTCGCGGCCGCCGCGATCGTCCGAACGCCCGTTCTGCGACCGCTCGTCGCTGCTGTTCCGGTCTTCCGTCGCGCGGTCGTCGTCATCGTCGCGCGCCGAGTCGACCGCGGTGCCGCCGCTGTCCCGGCCCTCGTCCTGCCGGACTTCGAGCCCGGCATCGCTGCGTCCGCGCGCAGCGGTCTGACCACGCGTTGCGGCGTCGGGATCACGGCTCGAGCCGAGATGCACGTTGACGTCGGGCGTGCCCTCGCGACCGCCGTCCTGGCGAGCGTCGGATGGACGCTCATCCCGTCCACGCTCCCGGCTTCCGGGGCCGCGATCATCGCCCGAATCGGCGCCTTCATTCACGTCGGTCATTCTGACCATCCCCATCCCGTCCCATTCCCACGGGGATTTACAGACAATATAAATAAATTTGCAAGTAATTGTGTTCGGGCTCGGCTCAGGCCGATTTCACGATGCAGCGAGCCGTCAGCTGCCCGCCGACTCCTTGCGGGCATCCTTCAGGTAGCTGAGGCCGATGATCAGCGACTGCGCCAGGCTCATCGATCCCGCGAGCGGCCGAAACCGGTGGATGTCGGCGTCGTCGACGCAGAAATAGACCGTTCCGTGCTTGGCGAGCGGGCTGGTCGGGACGTCGGTGATCGTGAGCGTGGGAATGTCACGGATGTGGGCATCCCGCACCACGTCGACCACGGCCGGGGTGTACTCGGCGAAGGCGACCGCGATCAGCAGGTCGGAGGGCCTCAGCGTCGCCGCCTGTTGCGGGACCATGCCGCCCACGAAGTCGAGCAGATGTGTCCGGTGCTCCAGACGCGCCAGGCCATAGGCGATGTAGGCGGCGACCGGGAAGGCGCGCCGCTGGCCGATGACGTAGATGTGCTCGGCGCCGGCCATCATCTGGATCGCGCGGGCCAGCGCCGAGGGATCGACGGTTTCCTTGAGGCGCTCCAGGCACAGCATCGACGCGTCGGTGAACTCCCGCAGGATCGCCATCGGGTCGGTCTCGGCGGTCGCCTCGAGGCGGTCGCGGTGTCGGTAGATCTGCTCGCGATACGCCGGGGCGCCTTCGATCAGCCTCAGCTTGAAGACCTTCTGCATCTCCGAGAACCCGGAATAGCCGAACTCCTTGGCGAACCGGATCAGGGTGGAGGGCTGCACCTCGGCGGTCTGGGCCAGGCTGGTGACGGTCTGCAGGGCGAAGCTGTTGGGATCCTCCAACGCCAGCCGGGCGAGCCGCTGGAGATGCGGGCTAAGCGCCTCGTACCTCTCCTGCACCTGGTGGCGGAGGCTGTCGAAGGACGCCGGCGCCGCCGCGTCTGAGGCCATTGGTTCACTCCTCGGCAGGAACCGGCCGCGTATAGCGGTTCCGCTTTCCCCTCGGCAACGCCAATCGAAAATATCTTCGTCGATCACGCGCACAATGAAAATTCGAGATTGACTCACAATGTGAATTTTCTTTCTAATTCAAAACATCGAATAATCCTTCGATCAAGCGGCGTGTCGCCGGCAGCGCAGAGGGGGACCACCGAATGGCCGATCGCTATGGCCCGGCCGCGTTCGGGCGCGGCACCTTCCACGTCCAGCACGCCCGCGATGCGGAGTGGAAGCCCGGCTTCCGCGGCTTCTTCGACTACCGGGACCTCGGCATGGCGGAGAAGACCGCCGGCAAGATCCGAGCGCATGTCCACCGACCGAACGGTCCCTGCCAGGGCGCCGGTGACCTGCACTATCACCAGCTCGATTTCCAGATGGTCTACGTGCTCAAGGGATGGGCCCGGGTCTGGTTCGACGGGATCGGTGAGGTCCGCATGGAGGAAGGCTCCTGCATGTACCAGGAGCCCGAGATCCGCCACCGGGTGATCGAGTACTCGGACGACTACACGGCGCTGGAACTGCTTGTGCCGGCCGACGCCGAGACGGTGTCGGCTGAACCCTGAGCCCGGCACCGCCGGGCTCGCCTCGCCCTCAAGCGGGCGCCATCGCCGGCCCGCTAACGGACCGGCCAACGATACGGCGGCGCAAACGTCCGCCGATGGGGAGGTTGCCATGTCCAAGATCATCACCACGCGCCGCAGCTTTCTGCAGACCTCGCTGCTCGCCGGGACCGCCGGCGGCGCGGCCCTGTTCGGGCCGTGGAAGCACAACCGGGTCTACGCGGCCAGCTCCGACAAGCCGATCCGCATCGGTCTGACGCACGACGCCAGCGGGCAGTTCGCCAACTCCGGGCAGGCCGAGCGCCGCGGCACCGAGATGGCCATCGCCGAGTTCAACGAGGCGGGCGGCGTGCTCGGCCGGAAGATCGAGACCGTCTGGATGGACACCGAGACCAACCCGCAGACCGGCACCCGGGTGGCGGAGCGGATGATCAACCGCGAGAACGTCCACTTCCTGGTCGGCGCCATCCAGTCCGGGGTCGCCAACGCCATCGGCCAGGTGGCCCAGAAGTACGGCTGCGTGTACTTCAACACCAACTCGAGTTCGCCGTCGGAGTCCGGCAAGGACTGCCACCGCGTGAAGTTCGTGTGGGACGGCAACGGCGAGAACTTCTCGAAGGCCTCGGCGCGCAGCGCCGTCCAGACCTTCGGCAAGCGCTGGTTCCTGATCTACAACGACTATGTCTGGGGGCAGAACACCAACGCGGCGACCAAGAAGGTCGCGATGGCCAACGGGGCGGAGATTGCCGAGGAGGTGGCGATCCCGGTCGGCACGCGCGACTGGGCGAGCGTGCTGCTGCGCATCCAGCAGGCGAAGCCCGACGTGGTCGCGGCCGCCGTCGGCGGTGACGACTTCAAGGTCATGCGCCAGCAGGTGCGCGACATGAAGCTCGACCGCAAGCCCGCCTGGATGAACAACCAGCAGGACTGGCCTGACATCTACGGCCTCGGTCACGACGCGGTCTTCGGGGTCTTCGGCACCACCTGGTACCACTACCTCGACGTGCCGGGCGCCGCCGACTTCGTGAAGCGCTACCAGGAGCGCTATCCGACCACGCGGATCAACGTCCCGGGCAACGTCACCTACAACGGCTACGTCGCGGTGCGCGAGCTGCTGCGGGCGGTCCAGGAGGTCGGCTCGACCGACAACCTCAAGATCATCAAGGCGCTCGAGGGCCGCGTCATGAAGGCGGACGACCGCATGCAGCACCACGACGCGGTGATCGACGCCGCCTCGCACCAGGTCCAGCAGACGATCTATCTCGCCCAGGGCAACCCGAAGCCGCGCGACGAGTCCGACTATTTCGAGATCATCAGCAGCGCCGACCCGGAGTCGATCCGCTCCGACGCCACCCGGGACTGCAAGCTCGAGACCTACGAGGCGACCCCGTCCTACGACCAGGGCTGACGGCTCCTCACGGCCCTGGGGACCCGCCGCGCGTCGCGCACGGCGGGTCCCCGCCTTCCTCGAGCAGAATCGGCGCCCGGCCTCCGGGTGCCCGGAGGTCAGCCGCGCATGCTCCTGCACCTGCTTCCCCACATCCTGAACGGCCTGGCGCTCGGCCTGCTGTTCGCCCTGCTGGCGCTCGGCTTCATGCTGATCATCGGGGTCATGGAGGTCATCAACCTGGCGCATGGCTCGCTGTTCGCGCTCGGCGCCTACGTCGCCCTGGCGGTCATGGCGCCGGATGGCGGCCTGCCGTTCGCCTTCATGGAGCCCTACTACGCGCTGCCGGCGGGCGCCCGCTACGCCATCGCGCTGGTGGTCGGGCCGCTGGTGGTGGGGGTGGTCGGCATGGGGCTCGAGATCTGCCTGCGCCGGACCTACGGCACCGACCCGCTGTACGGCCTGCTGCTGACCTTCGGCGCCGCGCTGGTGCTGGAGGAGGTGATCCGCTCGATCTGGGGCAGCAGCGAGTACTTCCTGCCGATACCGCGCGCGATCTCCGGCGGCTTCATCGCCGGCGACCTGATCTACTCCACCTACCGGATCTACGCCGCGGCGTTCGCGGCGGCGATGATCGGCGTGCTGTGGGTGTTCCTGAACAAGACGCCCTACGGCGCGGTGATCAAGGCCGGCGCCCATGACAGCGAGATGGTGCGGGCGCTCGGTTACAACCTGACGCGGCTCCGGCTGCTGGTGTTCGGCTTCGGGGCGGCGCTCGCCGGCGTCGCCGGAATCATCATGGCGCCGATCTGGGGCATCCGCCCGGTGGTCGGCGTCGACGCGGTGATCCCGGCCTTCGTGATCATCGTGCTCGGCGGGGTCGGCAGCTTCTGGGGCGCGGTCAGCGCCGGCATCATGGTCGGCCTGGTGGTGGCGCTCACCGCGGCGTTCTTCACCGACTGGTCGCTGCTGTCGATGTACCTGCTGCTTCTGCTGGTGGTGACGTTCCGGGCGCGCGGCCTCGCCGGCAAGTCCAGCGTGCTGGAGGCCTGAGCGGATGGAGGACGACACCAAGCAGACCACCGCCTGGCTGACGGCGCCGATCCTGCTGTCCTACGCGTTGTTCGGGACGCTGCCGTTCTGGATCGAGGCCGTCGGCCTGTACCATTACCTCGGTGCCGAGATCCTGATCTGGGTGATCTTCGCGCTCGGCTACAACCTGCTGCTCGGCTACACGGGGCTGCCGTCGTTCGGGCACGGCGCGTTCCTCGGCATCGGCGCCTACGCCTTCGGCCTCGCGCAGTTCGAGGTGTGGCCGAATCTGTGGTTCTGCCTGGCGGCGGCGGTCGTGGTGACCGGGCTGTTCGGCGCGGCGACCGCGCTGTTCCTGTCGCACCGGCGCGGCATCTACTTCGCGCTGATGACGATCGCCTTCGGGCAGATCTATTTCTTCATCGCCAGCAAGTGGACCGACGTCACCCACGGCGAGGACGGGCTGCTCAACATCGCCCGGTTGCCGGTGACGCTCGGGCCGGTGGAACTGCCGACCGCCGGCAACGTCGAGTTCTACTACCTGTGCTTCGCGGTCTACGCCGTGCTGGTGGTGGTGCTCTGGCGGCTGACCAACTCGCCCTACGGGCGGGTTCTCCGGGCGATCAAGCAGAACGAGACCCGGGTGGCGTTCGTCGGCTACCCGGTCACGCTCTACAAGTGGTCGGTGTTCACGCTTTCCTGCGCGGTCGCGGGCCTGGCCGGGGGCCTGTTCGCGATGGCCCAGGAGGGCGCCTACATCAACGTCATGAGCCTGCAGTGGTCCGGGATCATCGTCCTGATGGTGCTCATCGGCGGTGGCTTCGTGAGCTTCTGGGGGCCTGTGCTGGGGGTCGTCCTCTACTTCGTCGCGCGCGACGTGCTGGGTGCCTACACCGAGACGTGGCTGCTGTGGTTCGGCCTCATGTTCATGGCCCTGGTGATGTTCAAGCCGCAGGGCCTGGCCGGGATCTGGCAGGACCTCGTGCGCCGGACCGCCTCGCGCCGGCGCCGGCTGCCGGCGCCGGCCACCGAGGCGGAGGGCTGAGCCATGGCGCTGTTCGAGGCCCGCGGCCTGCACAAGCGCTTCGGCGCCCAGGTGGTGCTGGAGGAGATCAACCTCGCCTTCGAGGCCGGGCAGCTGTCCGGCATCATGGGCCCGAACGGGGCCGGCAAGACGACCTGCTTCAACGTCCTGACCGGCCGCTACAAGCCCGACCGGGGCAGCGTCAGGTTCGACGGCGCCGACATCACCGGCATGGCGCCGCACCGCATCGTCGCGCGCGGCATCTCGCGGTCGTTCCAGATCATGAACCTGTTCGACGAGTACAGCGCGCTCGACAACGTGGTGATCGCGCTGCCGCAGGTGCGGGCCCGCGGCTTCTCCGTCACCCACGCGCTCGACGCCGACACCGACGCCCGCGACCGGGCCGAGGCGGTGCTCGACCGGGTCGGCCTGAAGGGTCGCGAGCGGGTCAACGTCCGCAGCCTGTCGTACGGCGAGCGCCGGGCCCTGGAGATCGGCGTCGCACTCGCCACCGAGCCCCGGCTGCTGTTCGTCGACGAGCCGACCGCCGGCCTCGGCACCGGCGCCACCGCGCGCCTGGCCGAGCTGATCCGGGAGCTGAAGCGGCACACCACCATCGTCATGATCGAGCACGACATGCGCTTCCTGTTCAGCCTGGCGGACCGGATATCGGTGATCCATTGGGGCCAGGTCATCGCCGAGGGCACGCCTGAGGAGCTGCGCGAGAACCCCTGGGTGCGGCGCTCGAACCTCGGAGGGCTGGCGTGATGCTCGCGGTGCGCGGGATCGAGACGTTCTACGGCGAGAGCCAGGTGCTGTTCGGGGCGTCGCTCGAGGTTGCCGCCGGCGAGGTCGTCGCGCTGCTGGGCGCCAACGGCGTCGGCAAGACCACGACGATCCGCTCGGTGCTCGGGCTGACGCCGGCGCGGTCGGGCAGCGTCCACTTCGACGGTGTCGACATCACCCGGCGGCCGACCCACGAGATCGCGCGGCTGGGGGTCGGCTGGGTGCCGGACGACCGGCGGATCTTCCCGACCCTGACGGTCGCCCAGAACCTGGCGATCGCGCGCCGCTCCACCCGCTTCCGGTCCTGGCGGCTGGACGAGATGTTCGCGATCTTCTCGGCCCTCGAGCACCTGATGCAGCGCGACAGCGAGAACCTGTCGGGCGGCGAGATGCAGATGGTGGCGATCTCCCGGGCGCTGCTCGGCTCGCCCGGCCTGGTGCTGTTCGACGAGCCGTCGCAGGGACTGGCGCCGAAGATCGTGCAGGACGTGATGGCCACCATCCGACGGCTGCGCGACGAGGGGCTCGCCGTGCTGGTGGTCGAGCAGAACGCGGTCAGCGCCCTCGAGGTCGCCGACCGCGTCTACGTCATGGACCACGGCCGGATGGTTCACTCGGGAACGGCGAGCGCCATGCTCGGCGACGCAGCACTCCGCCAACGCTTGCTGGGGTTGTGACGATGAACGAGCCGATCCTGCGCGTCGACGGCCTGCGCAAATCCTACCACCGGGGCTTTCTCGGCCGCACCGAGACCTTCCGGCTGGAGGCCGATTTCACGGTCGAGGCGCCGGCGATCGTCGGGGTTATGGGGCCGAACGGGTCCGGCAAGACCACCCTGTTCGAGCTCATTACCGGTTCCAACGCGCCGAGCGCCGGGCGGGTGCTGTGCCGGGGGCGCGACATCCACCGGGTCCGCCACGACGAACGCGACCGGCTGGCGATCCACTACCACCAATCCTATCAGGTCCGGCATTTCCGGCGGACCCG
Organism: Rhodospirillaceae bacterium; assembly: GCA_018401495.1. GTDB lineage: Bacteria > Pseudomonadota > Alphaproteobacteria > Thalassobaculales > Thalassobaculaceae > Thalassobaculum_A. The sequence continues at coordinate 226,198 of JAGYJX010000035.1, read as the reverse complement.
CCCGGCGTTCATGATGGACCGGGCGGGCAGCGACTACCCGATCGTCCATCTGTTCGACGAGCCGCAGTTCAACACCCAGGATGGCTACATCGGCTTCATGCTGGACTTCTTCCGGCGCCTGCGGAGCGAAGGCCGCCTGGTGTTTCTCTGCCTGCACCCGAACGAGCGCTTCCACCTCGAGATCCTGCGCGAGATCTGCGAGCGCTTCGTGTTCGTGCAGCGCGGCCGGCTGGCCCACGCCGCGAGCTTCGAAGACCTGACCGGGCTCGCGCCGGTGCGCGACTACCTCGGGACGCTGCTGCGATGATCGCGCCGGAGCAGGGCCAGCGCGATGGGAGCACCCCGGCGGTCGACCTGGCGCGGTTGCGCGACCAGTTCGAACTCCGTGGCAAGACCGCCCTGGTGGCCGGCGGCTACGGCGCGCTCGGCGAGGCGATCTGCTGGGCGCTGGCGATCCGCGGCGCCTCGGTCACCGTGTCCGGTCCCCGCGCCGAAAGGCCGAGGCGCTGGCGGGCGCGATCCGCGGCGAAGGCCTGCTGGCCGCCGCCGTCGCCCTGGACGCGCGCGACCCGGCGGCGATCCGCGGTGTCGTCGACGGCGTCGCGGCTGCAAGCGGCGGCCTCGACATCCTGGTGAACTGCGTCGGCATTCAGCGCGAGCAGCCGATCCTCGAGGTCACGCCCGAGACCTTCGACCTGATGTACGAGACCAACCTTCGCGCCGCGATGTTCCTCGGGCAGGCGGCGGCGCGCCACCAGATCGCCGCCGGCCGGGGTGGACGCCAGATCCACCTGCTGTCCGTGCGCTCGCAACTGGCGCTGCGCGGACGCGGCTACTCGGCGTACTGCGCCACCAAGGGCGGCCTCCTGATGCTGGTCCGCCAGCATGCCGTCGAACTGGCGCCCCACGGGATCACCGTGAACGGTGTCGCCCCGACCTTCATCCGCTCCGACCGGATCGCGCCGCACATGGCGCGTCCGGCGTTCCGCGACTTCGTGCTGGAGCGCAACCCGCTCGGCCGCATCGGCGACCCGATCGAGGTCGCCGGACCGGTCGTGGCCCTGGCCGCCGACGCCGGCTCCTACATCACCGGGCAGGTCGTCTACATCGACGGCGGCGTGACCGCCAGCCAGTGAGGCGGCGGATCTCGACTAAGCCGGGCCGGTGGCGCCCGGGTGGGAGTCGAGCGGCCCGTCATCGGCCGCGAACCATCGGTTCAGGCGGCCGGTCTGCTCCTGCAGGGTCCGGGCGTTGACGCCGGTCTCCTCCGGGACCGGGACCGTCAGGTCGAGGACACCGTCCGGCCCGTCGGAGCCGTGGCGAAGCGGCCACATCACCTGCTCGAGCACGGCGTACCCGCGCTTGGCCGCGGTTCCGTCGAGACGCAGGGCCACCGTCTGGGCGCACAGCGGCACCCGTCGGCTGACCACCGTGTGCAGCCGGTCGCGCTTGATGCTCGCCAGCTTGGGCGGCCACGCCGCCAGGGTCTGGCCGGTCAGGTCCCGGCCGAGCACCTCGGGCAGGTGCGAGCCGAACAGGCGGTAGCTGTAGTCGCCCGCGGCGGCGTCCCAGCGGATGATGGTGATGTTGCCGAGCCACGCCATGAGGTCTTCCGGCCCGAACCGGTCGCGATCGAGCACGGCGCCGGCGCCGGACAGAGACGCCGCCCAGCGCGCGAAATCGCGGGCAGCCGGGGCGAGCAGCCGATCCCGGAAACCTTCCAACCAGGACGTGCCGTCGATGTCCGTCGCTCGCGTCATCATCGCCCCCGGGAGGAGGGGGAGTGTGGTTCGACGGCCCGGCCGCGTCCAGGTTGTTCTCGCGTGCCGCGGTGTAGGGGAGGACAACCGTATCGTCGTTGTCGGAAGGTGCGTCGGTTCGTTCGACAGGTTGTGACCGCAAGCCTGTCCGACCCTACCCGGAGTCGATCAAGGCGGCCGTCGCGACGCCAGCCGGCCTGCAAGCGACGCCGCCGCAGTTCGGCGCGGCTACAGGAGCTTGTCGCCGACGGAAGTGTCGGCGATCGACAGGATGGCGGAAGCGCCGTCGCGCGGGCTCCGTGGTTCGCTGTCCCCGGCGGCGAGGCCGAAGAGCAGCAGCGACCGTCCTGTGACCTCGAGGACATGGCCGAAGTCGAAGCACGGCGGAACGGCGCAGTCCGGATCGTTGGTGTCGACGAGGCCGACCCAGCGTGAGCCTCCCGGTGCCTCCGGCAGACTGAACTCGACCACATCGTGATGCGCGTTGAAGACGATCAGAAGCGTCGCGTCCTGCCCGCGCCGCTTGATCCCTGTCGGCTGCGCCCGCCCGTCGAGCAGCATTCCGAAGCACCTGGCGTGGGCGTCGTCCCAGTGCTCGCCGGCCATCTCCGTCCCGTCCGGCAGGAGCCACGTCACGTCCTTGACGCCGAGTTCCTCGTTGTGCTGCCCGACCAGGAACCGTCCGCGGTGGAGGATCGGATAGGTCTTGCGAATGGCGATCAGTTTGCGGGTGAACCGAAGCAGCGTCCGCCCGTCCTCGCCGATCGCGTCCCAGTCGAGCCAGGTGATCTCGTTGTCCTGCGCGTAGGCGTTGTTCATGCCCCGTTGCGTGTGGCCGAACTCGTCGCCCGCCAGGATCATCGGCGTGCCCTGGCTGAGCAGGAGCGTCGCCATCAGGTTGCGTTTCTGCCGCTCGCGGAGAGCCTTGATATCCGGATCGTCGGTCGGCCCCTCGACGCCATGGTTCCAGGAATGGTTGTTCGAGTGACCGTCGCGATTGTCTTCCCCGTTCGCCTCGTTGTGCTTGTCGTCGTGGGAAACCAGGTCGTTCAGGTTGAAGCCGTCATGCGCGGTGATGAAATTCACGCTGGCCCACGGCTTGCGCCCGCGGTTGTTGAAGAGGTCGCCGGAGCCCGAGACACGGGCGGCGAACTCGCCCAGTGTCCCTTCGTCGCCTTTCCAGAAGGCGCGGACCGAGTCGCGGTACTTGTCGTTCCACTCGGCCCAGCCGGGCGGGAACTGCCCCACCTGATAGCCGCCGGGTCCGATATCCCACGGCTCGGCGATCAGCTTGACGCTCGAGAGCACCGGGTCCTGCCGGCAGCTGTCGAGGAAACCACCGCCCTCGTCGAACCCGTAGGGTTCGCGCGCCAGGATGGTGGCGAGGTCGAACCGGAACCCGTCGACCCGCATCTCGGTCGCCCAGTAGCGCAGGCTGTCCGCTACCATCTGCAGCACACGCGGGTGCGAGAGGTTCACGGTGTTCCCGGTGCCGGTGTCGTTGATGTAGTAGCGCGGCTGGTCCGGCATGAGCCGGTAGTAGCTGGCGTTGTCGATGCCCTTGAACGAGATCGTGGGGCCCAGCTCGTTGCCTTCGGCCGTGTGGTTGTAGACCACGTCGAGGATCACCTCGATCCCGGCGGCGTGGAACTGGTTCACCATCTCCCTGAACTCATTCACGAAGGGCGCGTTCAAGTAGCGCGGCTCCGGCGCAAAGAAGCCGATCGTGTTGTAGCCCCAGTAGTTCTTGAGATCCTTCTCGATCAGGTAGCTGTCGTCGACGAAGGCGTGGATCGGCAGGAGTTCCGCCGAGGTCACGCCGAGGGTGCGCAGGTACTCCGCCACGCGAGCGTAGGCGAGCCCGGCGAAGGTGCCGCGCTCCGCCTCGGGGGTGTGCCGGCTGAGCTTCGTGAAACCCTTGACGTGCATCTCGTACGTGATGGTCCTGTCCCAGGGAACCAGCGGCTTCCTCTCCGCGCCCCAGGTAAAGGCGGGATCGATCACCTTGCATTTCGGCACGAGGTGCGCGCTGTCGCGGTCGTCGAAGGAGAGGTCCTTGTCCTTGTGGTCCAGGGTGTAGCCGAACAGTTCGGGCCCCCAGGTGAGCGCGCCGACGAGCTGCTTGGCGTAGGGGTCGATCAGGAGCTTGTTGGGATTGAACCGGTGCCCGGCCTCCGGCTCGTAGGGTCCGTGCACGCGGTAGCAGTAGACGGTCCCCGGGCGCGCCTCGGGCAGGTAGCCGTGCCAGACCTCGTCGGTGTACTCGGGCAGCTCGATGCGCTCGATCTCGCGCTCGCCGCCGTTGTCGAACAGACAGAGTTCGACCTTGGTGGCGTGGGCGGAGAACAGGGAGAAGTTGACACCCAGCCCGTCCCAGGTGGCGCCGAGGGGAAACGGCCGGCCCTCGCGCAGGCTGAAGCGCCCTGAGCCGCTCGCGTGCTGGGTCGGTTTTGGAGCGGCGTGTTGCATGGGAGGGGGCCTTCGTTCCAGGAACGCCCAACAAGCCGCCGTCTGCGTGTTTGGTTCCACGGGAGGTGCGAAAGGCGCTCCCTCCGCCGAACCGCGTCATGGCGCAGATTCCGCACCCGCTGCGCGCCGTAGCCGGCTACTGGTGGTTGCCGGCCAAAGGACGGCACCGGGCGGCCGTCCGCCTGAAGCGGCTTGACCGCTCTGTTGTTTTAAAACTACAAACCGCATATGTATGAGATCCGTCAGACGCCGCAGTTCGAGATGTGGCGACGGCGCCTTAGGGATCGGAAGGCCCTCGGCTTGATCGCCTCGCGTCTCACGCGCTTGGCCTTCGGACATGCCGGGGACGTCAAGGCGGTCGGTGACGGCGTGAGCGAGTTGCGCGTCCACTATGGTCCTGGGCACCGGATCTACTTCCGACGCCACGGGGAGACGATTGTGATTCTGCTCTGCGGAGGCAACAAGGGCACGCAGGCGCGGGACATCCAGTTGGCCAAGCGCCTGGCGGAGGAGTGGAGTGATTGAGCATGGCCAAGAGCATCGCGGAGTTGAAGATCTATGATCCGGCCGAGGACTTGGGCTCGGCGGAAGGCGTGGCCGCGTTCATGGCGGACGCACTCGAGTCCGGTGACGCCGGCTACGTCGCGCACGCCCTCGGCGTGGTCGCTCGAGCCAAGGGCATGTCGCAGATCGCCAAGGACACCGGATTGTCTCGCGAGCAGCTCTATCGGTCCTTCAGCGAGAAGGGCAACCCCACCCTGAAGACTACGCTGGCCGTTATGAAGGCGCTGGGGATCGAGCTAACCGCGAAGGCGGCGGAGTAACGCCCTTGGTACGCGCGAAACGCCGCCGCCCTGCATCACGCCCCACGTGGCGGCGGCAGCCTGCTGATCGCTGCCTGGGCCGGTCACGCCGGCAGCATCTCGATGGTCTCTCCGCCGGCCGCGACTTCCTGCGCCGTGCTTCAGGCACGCTTCCGATTTCGCCCGCACCCCGCCGCCGGCCGCTTGGCCGGTTCGGAGGTGTTAGGGATATCAGGGCTTTGGATGGTGGGCGCGGCTGGGATTGAACCAGCGACCCCTACGGTGTGAACGTAGTGCTCTCCCGCTGAGCTACGCGCCCGCCCAGGGAGACCGGTTTCTACGGTCGGGTGGCGGCCTTGTCAACGCTCGATCCGGCGCTCGATTTTCCATCCAGGTCGCCGTCCAGGCCGAGCAGGCCGAGCAGGGCGTCGAGGCGAACGATGCGGGCGTCGGTGTCGATCTCGTGGAGCGGCGTGCGGGCGTAGCCGTAGCTGACCAGCACCGAGCCGGTGCCGGCGGCGCGGGCCACGGCGCAGTCGTGCTCGTTGTCGCCGACCATCACCGACCGCGCCGGATCTGCGCCCAGCAGATCGAGGGTGCCGAGCAGGTGGCCGGCGTCCGGCTTGCGCACCGGGAAGCGGTCGCCGCCGGCGGCCGTGTCGATGTACTCGGCGAGGCCGAGGGCATGCAGGACCGCGTCGGTGGCGGTCTGCGGCTTGTTGGTGCAGACGCCGATCCGCAGCCCGGCGGCGCGCAGGCGGCGCAGGGTCTCGACCACGCCCGGGTACACCGTGGTTTCGGCGGTGGCGTCGGCTTCGTAGTGGGCGATGAAGCGGGCGGTCAGCGGGCCGAGCGCGTCGTCCGGGGCGGCGGCGCCGGTCGCCTCGATCGCCCGGCGCACCAGCACGCGGGCGCCGTCGCCGATGAACCGCCGGACTTCGGTCATCGCCAGGGCGCGGCGGCCTTCCTCGGCCAGCAGGCGGTTGACCGCCCGCCCGAGATCGGCGGCGCTGTCGATCAGGGTGCCGTCGAGGTCGAAGACGACGGCGTCCACCGGGCGACCGGCGAATCGGGCGGGCGAGGGCATGGATCGGGCTCCGGGCGACGCGGTGGGCCGGCGAGTGTCGCCGACCCGGCGCCCGCCCGGCAAGCCGCGCGCCGTCACCGACCGTCGTAATTCGTGACTTCGTTCCGTCTCAATGGCATGGCATCGTCCTGCGACCGTTGAAACCCACAGGAGAGTTCCGCGATGACCGATCGCCTCGCCGCCGTCGTGCTGGCCGCGGGCATGGGGACGCGCATGAAGTCGGAGCGGCCGAAGGTGCTGCACCCGGTCGCCGGCAAGCCGATGATCGACTGGGCTCTGGACGCCGCCGTCGCGGTCGGCGCCGACCCGGTGGTGGTGGTGACGGCCCCCGGCCAGCAGGCGGTGCGGGACGCGGTTGCCGGCCGCGCCGCGACCGCGATCCAGGAGCAGGCGCTCGGCACCGGCGACGCCGTGAAGCCGGCGCGCGACGCGCTGGCGGCCATCGCGGCCGCGGGCGGCACGGTGCTGGTGCTGTACGGCGACACCCCGATGATCACGCCGGCCACGCTCGCCCGGATGGTCGAGGCGCGCGCCGCCCAGGACCGCCCGGCGGTGGTGGTGCTGGGTTTCGAGCCCGACGATCCGGCGCTCTACGGACGGCTGGTGCTGGGCGCCGACCACGGCCTCGACCGGATCGTCGAGGCCCGCGACGCCGGCCCGGTCGAGCGCGAGATCGGGCTGTGCAACGGCGGCGTCATGGCGATCGACGCCGCCCTGCTGTTCCCCATGCTCGACGCCCTCGGCAACGCCAACGCCAAGGGCGAGTACTACCTGACCGACCTGGTCGGCATCGCCCGCAGCCTCGACCGGCGCTGCGCGGTCGTCACCTGCGACCCGATCGAGCCGATGGGGGTCGATTCCCGCGCCGGCCTGGCGGCGGCGGAGGCCGCCATGCAGATCAGGCTGCGCGCCGTCGCGATGGCCGAGGGGACCACCCTGGTGGCACCCGAGACGGTGTTCCTCAGCCACGACACCCGGCTCGGCCGCGACGTGACGGTGCACCCGCACGTGGTGTTCGGCCTCGGCGTCACGGTCGCCGACGGCGCCGAGATCCGCAGCTTCAGCCACCTCGAGGGGGCGCGGGTCGCGGCCGGCGCGATCGTCGGTCCGTACGCCCGGCTGCGCCCGGGCGCCGACATCGGCGAGGGCGCCCACATCGGCAATTTCGTCGAGATCAAGAACGCCACCGTCGAGGCCGGCGCCAAGGCCAACCACCTCAGCTACGTGGGCGACGCCCGGGTCGGGGCCGGCGCCAACATCGGGGCCGGCACCATCACCTGCAACTACGACGGCTTCGCCAAGCACCGCACCGACATCGGCGCCGGCGCCTTCATCGGCTCCAACACCGCGCTGGTGGCGCCGGTCCGGGTCGGCGACGGCGCCATCGTCGGCGCCGGCTCGACGGTGACCCGCGACGTGGCGGCCGACGCGATGACGGTGGTCCGCGGCGAGGAACGCACCATCGCGGGCGGCGCGGCGCGGTTCCGCTCGCGCCGGATCAAGCCCGCCGGGCCAGCAACAGGGAAACGCTGAAGCATGTGCGGTATAGTCGGAGCCCTCACCGACCGGCCGGTCGCCCCGCTGATGCTCGACGCGCTCCGGCGGCTCGAGTACCGCGGCTACGACTCCGCCGGTCTCGCCACCTTGGCCGACGGCGTCCTGCACCGCCGCCGGGCCGCCGGCAAGCTGGCCGGACTGGAGGCGGTGCTGGCCGCCGAGCCGCTGCCCGGCACCTCCGGCATCGGTCACACCCGCTGGGCGACCCACGGCCCGCCGACGGTGGCGAACGCCCACCCGCACGTCGCCGGCCGGGTGGCGGTGGTGCACAACGGCATCATCGAGAACCACGCCGCCCTGAAGGCCGAACTGAAGGCCGAGGGGGTGGTGTTCACCAGCGACACCGACACCGAGGTGGTGGCGCATCTGCTTGACCGGGCGATCCGCCACGGCCAGACGCCGCAGGAGGCGATGGCGGCGCTGATGCCGCGTCTGGCCGGCGCCTTCGCGTTCGTCGTGCTGGTCGCCGGCGAGGACGACCTGCTGCTGGCGGCGCGCCGGGCGTCGCCGCTCGCCATCGGTCTCGGCGACGGCGAGGCCTTCGTCGGCTCCGACGCCGTGGCGCTGGCGCCGCTGACCCGCCGCATCGTGTACCTCGAGGACGGCGACTGGGCGGTGCTGCGGCGCGGCGGCGTGCGGGTGTTCCGCGACGCCGGCGTGCCGGTGGAGCGGCCGGAGCAGATCTCGACCGTCACCTCGGCGATGGTCGGCAAGGGCAACTACCGGCACTTCATGGAGAAGGAGATCCATGAGCAGCCGGAGGCGATCGCCCACACCCTGCACGCCGTGCTCGATCCCGGCACCGGCCGGGCGACGATCCCGCCGCCGCTGGACGCGCCGGGCATCCCGAAGATCACCATCGTCGCCGCCGGCACCAGCTACTACGCCGGCCTGACGGCGCGCTACTGGCTGGAATCGCTGGCCGGCATCGCCACCGAGGTCGAGCTGGCGAGCGAATTCCGCGACCGCGACGCGGTGCTGCCGCCGGGCGGCGTGGCGATCGCCATCTCGCAATCGGGCGAAAGCCTGGACACCCTGATGGCGCTGCGCCGGGCCAAGGAACTCGGCCAGAAGGTGCTGGCCCTGGTCAACGTGCCGGAAAGCACCATCGCGCGGGAATCCGACGGCGTCCTCTTGACCCGTGCCGGGCCGGAGTTCGGGGTCGCCTCGACCAAGGCGACCACCGCCCAGCTGACGGCGCTGTGCGCGCTGGCCATCGCCCTCGGCCGGGCCCACGGACGGCTGTCCGAGGAGCGCGCGACGGCGCTGCGCGAGGCGCTGGTCGGGCTGCCGGGGCGGGTCGGCGAGGTGCTCCAGCACGAAGCCCACTTCATGCGGATCGCCCACGACCTGGCGCGCGCCCGCGACGTGCTCTATCTCGGCCGCGGCCTGTCCTACCCGATCGCGCTGGAGGGCGCGCTCAAGCTGAAGGAGATCACCTACATCCACGCCGAGGGCTACGCCGCCGGCGAGATGAAGCACGGGCCGATCGCGCTGATCGACGAGACCATGCCGGTGGTGATCCTGGCGCCGACCGACGGCTGGTTCGAGAAGACCGCCTCCAACGTCTCGGAGGTGCGGGCCCGCGGCGGCAAGGTCATCCTGCTGACCGACGCCGCCGGCGCCGCCCGGCTCGGCGAACCCGGCGACCACGTGATCGTGCTGCCGACCGTCGATCCGATGGTGGCGCCGATCCTCTACGCCGTGCCGGTGCAGCTGCTGGCCTACTACGCGGCTGTCGAGAAGGGGACCGACGCCGACCAGCCGCGCAACCTGGCGAAGAGCGTGACGGTCGAGTGAGCGAGGGCCGCGACGACGCGGCGGCCCTGTTCGAGCGGTACCGCACCCCGGCGCCGCCCGAGGCCACCGACGGCGACCGCGCGCTGGCGGCGACGGCGGAGCGCGGCCGGGTGGCCGTCGAGCCCGGCGTCGAGGTGGCGAGCTATCTCTGGCGCGCCGCCGGCAGCCGGCCGGCGAGGGCGGTTCCGGCGGCCGCCGGTCCTGCTGGTGCACGGCTGGTCGTCGCGCGCCACCCATCTCGCGGCGATCGTGCGGACGCTGACCAGGGCCGGGCGGGACTGCCTGGCCTTCGACGCGCCCGCCCACGGCGACAGCCCGGGCACCGTCACCACCATGCCGCAGGTGATCCGCTCCCTGCGCGCGGTGGTCGCCGCCCACGGCCCGGTCGATGCCGTGGTCGGGCACTCCTTCGGCGGCATGGCCGCCGGCCTCGCCTTCGCCGCGCTGCCGCAGCCGGGGCCGCCGCTGCTGGCCGGCGCGCTCGCCCTGATCGCGGCCCCCACCATCATCGACAGCATGACCCGGCGGTTTCTGGCGGCCGAGGGGCTGCCGTTCGACCGGGTGGCCGGCCTGCACCGGGTCCTGAGGGACGGGTACGGCTACGACCCCGCCGATTTCGACCTGGCGCGGGTGGCCGACCGGCTGCCGCCGCGGCTGCTGATCTGCCACGACGCCGACGACCCGGAGGTCCCGTTCGCCGACGCCGGACGGCTGGCGGCCGCCCGCCCCGACGCCGAGCTGCTGCGCACCGAGCGCCTCGGCCACCTGCGGATCCTGTTCGCCCGGCCGGTGCTGGCGGCGGTGGCCCGCCTGGTCCGTGGCTGACGGGAACCGGTGTGATGGCCGTTCACAGTCCGTCGAGGCCGATGGACGCGGCGCGGCCGGCGTCCCATCTGCGGTGGTGCCGGCGCCGTGCCGGCGTGCCAAGGAGGAAGCCGTGCGGATCGTCTTTGCAGCCCTGTTGGGCGCCGTCGCCCTGACCCTGTCGCAGCCGGCCGCCGCGTCGCGCCTCGACGAATCCGAAGCCGCGGTGTCGGCGACGATCGACCGTCTCGGGATCGACCGGTCGCGGATCAAATCGGTGTTCCTGGCCGCCGACAACCATCCCCAGAACGGTCCGGTCCCGAGCTACACGGGCTGGGTCGCGTTCACCGATTGCCGCGGCAACCTGGTCGTGGACCTGACGTCGACGGCGGCGATTCGGTCGCTCTACACCACCGGTGAATGCCGAGTTCCGGGCGTCGAGAGTTACTGAACGGCGGCGCCGCGCGCCCGCCGGGAACATCGTCCGCCCTGCCGGGGTTGTCGGTTGCACCGACGGCCCGGATGGGCCGCGCGCTCTTTCCATCGGCGGGACGGCTCCTATAGTACCGCCAACCGACACAGCCAACGATCCGGAGGAAACCATGGACCTCGTCAGCCGCCTGAAGGACCCGAGCCTGTTCCGACAGCAGGGCTACGTCGACGGCGCCTGGGTCGATGCCGACGGCGGCGGCACCGTGGCGGTCGACGACCCGGCGACCGGCAAGACCATCGGCACCGTGCCGGACATGGGGGCCGCCGAGACCCGCCGCGCCATCGAGGCCGCCAACCGCGCCTGGCCGGAATGGCGCGCCAAGACCGGCAAGGAGCGCTCGGCGATCCTGCGCCGCTGGTTCGACCTGATGATGGCGAACCAGGATGACCTCGGCGCCATCATGACCGCCGAGCAGGGCAAGCCGCTGGCCGAGGCCAAGGGCGAGATCGCCTACGGCGCCTCGTTCGTCGAGTGGTTCGCCGAGGAGGCCAAGCGGGTCTACGGCGACATCATCCCGCACCACGCGCCCGGCAAGCGGATCCTGGTGCTCAAGCAGCCGGTCGGCGTCGTCGGCTCGATCACGCCGTGGAACTTCCCGAACGCCATGATCACCCGCAAATGCGCGCCGGCGCTCGCCGTCGGCTGCCCGGTGGTGATCAAGCCGGCGAAGATGACGCCGTACTCGGCGCTGGCGCTGGCCGAGCTGGCCGAGCGCGCCGGCTTCCCCAAGGGCGTGTTCAACGTGGTGATCGGCAAGAGCGCCAGCGCCATCGGCACCGAGCTGGCGACCAACCCGATCGTCCGCAAGATCGGCTTCACCGGCTCGACCCCGATCGGCAAGCAGCTGATGGCACAGGCCGCCGGCACGGTGAAGAAGATCAGCCTGGAGCTCGGCGGCAACGCGCCGATGATCATCTTCGACGACGCCGACATCGACGCCGCGGTGCAGGGCACGATCGCGTCGAAGTTCCGCAACGCCGGCCAGACCTGCGTGTGCGCCAACCGCATCTTCGTGCAGGACGGCGTCTACGACCGGTTCTCCGAGGCGCTGTCGGCGGCGGTCGCGTCGATGAAGCAGGGTGGCGGATTCGAGGAGGGCGTGGTGGTCGGCCCGCTGATCGAGGGCGCGGCCGTCGACAAGGTCGAGGAGCATGTCCAGGACGCCATCGCCAAGGGCGCCAAGGTCGCCTATGGCGGGCAGCGCATGAAGGACATGGGCGCCAACTTCTACAAGCCGACGGTGCTGACCGGCGCCAACCCGGACATGAAGATCTTCCGCGAGGAGACCTTCGGCCCGGTGGCGCCGCTGTTCCGCTTCAAGGACGAGGCCGAGGTCATCCGTTACGCCAACGACACCGAGTACGGGCTGGCGTCGTACTTCTACGCCCGCGACCTCGGCCGGGTCTGGCGGGTCGCCGAGGCGCTGGAATACGGCATGGTCGGCGTCAACGAGGGCGTGATCTCGACCGAGGTGGCACCGTTCGGCGGCATGAAGGAATCCGGCCTCGGCCGCGAGGGCTCGAAGTACGGCGCCGACGAGTTCGTCGAGATCAAGTACATCCTGATGGGCGGCATCGGGGCGCCGTAAGGCGGCTTGCTCTTCTCCGGCGGGATCGCGGAGTTGCGGAGCGTGCTCCGTGATCTGCCGCCGCCCCAGTGAGGTCTTAGGGACGCGACGTCGCCGACCGGTATTGCTCGACCGTGATCTCGCCGGCGAGGAACCGCCGCTGCAGTTCCCGACGGTCGACGGTGGACAGATCTGCGGCGTTGCCGGAGGGCCCTGGCGCGGACGGGGCGGCGGTACGGTCGGCGGGCGCGGTGAGCTTCGGCGTAGGGGTGCCGCGGGCGCGGGCGGTTTCCTCCCCGACCACCGTCCCGGCAGACAGCCAGTCCACCCGGTCGCGTGTCATCGACGGGGCGAGGAAGACCGGTCCCCGCGCCAGGACGGAGGGCTGCGCCGTCCGCATCTGCCATGCCGCCAATCCGAGACGTGTCTGCGCCGCGCGTGCTGCCGCCGGGTCGGTCGCGTTCTCCACGAACGGGCTGACGATCGTGCGAATCTCTCTCCTCCCTCCGGTTCCCGACTCGATCCGCTCGTCGAAGTAGCGCGTGGCACCGAACAGGAACTCGCCCAGATAGACGATCTCGCCGGCCCTTACGGAGAACCGCGGCGCCTCGGCCCGCGGCGTCCCGTCGGCGTTCAGAAAGTTCAACGGCGACGGCGCGCGCGGGCCGAACCGCGCCTCCTCGGCGGCGCGTTCGCCGGCTGCCGCGGTTCCCAGAATCGCGTAGGCCAGCAAGCCTGTCGGACCCATCGCTATCGCCTGCGCGCCAGCTGCGCGATGGTCGTAGTCCAGGAACATGCCGCCTTCCTGCTGCGCCGCCATTCGGACAACCGCATACTCGCCCGGCAGCACGGTAGTAGGCCCCGAATGGCGCGGATCGGTCGTGCATGGCGCCGAACTGGCTGAAGGTGATGGAGTTCGCTGTTCCGGCTGAAGCGGTCGCAGGTTCGGGCCGGCCGGAGTGGTCCAGCCGGTGGATGTCGATCGTCCAATAGACGGGCGGCGCCTCCCGGCTCGACGCTGTGCCGAACAAGACGACCCCGTTGCCCGGACCGGCCGCCGGGCCGCCGCCATTCGGGTTGAGTTCGTTGCCGGGGGGGGCGGCGCATCCGGCGAGTACCAGTCCAAGGGCCAGCACCATCAACAGCGCATGCATCCGGTTCCCCTTCGCCCGGCCCGTGGCCGGTCCCCCGTATCGCCCTCCGCAACTATCGCGGCAGCGGCCGCCGGGCGCCAGTCTCCAGCACGGGGCTACGGCATGGGCCGGGCGACTCCTGCTGCTCCGGCACGAGACCGTGATCCGCGCGCGGCTTTCGCCTAGAGTGCGCGGCACCATCTGCGACGGCGACCGCCCACCATCCGACGAGGCCCCTCATGGCACGCTACGATTACGACCTGATCACCATCGGCGCCGGCTCCGGCGGCGTGCGCGCCTCGCGGCTGGCCGGGCGTTTCGGCGCCAAGGTCGCGGTGGTGGAGGAACTTCGGGTCGGCGGCACCTGCGTGCTGCGCGGCTGCGTGCCCAAGAAGCTGCTGGTCTACGGCTCGCATTTCCGCGAGGAGATCGCCGACATGGCCGGCTACGGCTGGTCGGTGGAGGGTGTCGAGCACGACTGGGCGGCGATGATCGCCGCCAAGGACAAGGAACTCGACCGGCTGCACGGCATCTACATGAACCTGCTGAAGGGGGCCGGCAACACGGTGCTGGACGGCCGCGGCGTGGTGGTCGATCCGCACACCGTCGAGGTCGAGGGCAAGCGCTACACCGCCGAGCGCATCCTGGTCGCCACCGGCGGCTGGCCGACCCTGCCCGAGGTCCCGGGGATCGAGCACGCCATCACCTCGAACGAGGCGCTCGACCTGCCGGAGCGCCCGAAGCGGGTGGTGATCGTCGGCAGCGGCTTCATCGCCGTCGAGTTCGCCGGCATCTTCCACGGCTTCGGCACCGAGACCCACCTCGTGTACCGCGCCGGCAAGGTGCTGCGCGGCTTCGACGAGGACATCCGCACGGCGCTGACCACCGAGCTCGGCAAGAAGGGCATGGATCTGCGCCCGGAGACCCTGCCGACCCGGATCGAGAAGACCGACAACTGCTACCTGGTGGCGTTGAGCGACGGCGAGATGCTGGAGGTCGACGCGGTGATGTACGCCACCGGCCGGGCGCCCAACACCAAGGGCATCGGCCTCGCCGAGGCCGGGGTCGAGCTGACCGCCAACGGCGCGGTCAAGGTCGACGAGTGGTCGCGCTCGACGGTGCCCTCGATCTGGGCGATCGGCGACGTCACCGACCGCATCCAGCTGACGCCGGTGGCGCTGGCCGAGGGCCAGGCGTTCGCCGAGACCGAGTTCAACGGCAACCCGATCCGCCCGGACCACGACGACGTGCCGAGCGCGGTGTTCAGCCAGCCGCCGATCGGCACCGTCGGCCTCAGCGAGGCCAAGGCTCGCGCGAAGTACGGCGACCTCGACGTCTACGTCTCGGGCTTCCGGCCGATGAAGTACACGCTGACCCACAACACCGAGCGCGGCTTCATGAAGCTGATCGTCGACCGCGCCAGCCAGCGCGTCGTCGGCGCCCACATGCTGGGCCTGGACGCCCCGGAGATCATCCAGGGTGTGGCCATCGCGGTCCGCATGGGGGCCACCAAGCGCGACTTCGACCGCACCATCGGCATCCACCCGACCGCCGCCGAGGAGTTCGTCACCATGCGCGACAAGCGCCCGGAGCCGGCTCCCGGCGAGACGGCGTGACGCGACCGGCCGGCTATCCGGCGGCGGCGACCCCGACGCGGTCGGGGTAGTTGGTGTCGAGGTCGCAGGGTGAAGTAGTCGCCGTAGCGGATCGGCTCGTACCTGCCGGGCTGCAGCGACGGCGAACCGCGGGATGGTCTCGATCACGCTGTCGAGGCAGGGATCGAAGAACATGGCGATCGAGTAGCGGTCGTCGCGGTCCGACTTGTTGATGACCCGGTGCGGCGTCGAGTTGAAGCGGTCGTTGGTCCAGCGCGCCAGGATGTCGCCGATGTTCAGGATGAAGCTGCCGTCGAGGTAGGGGCGTCGATCCAGCTGCCGTCGACCCGCTGGATCTGCAGGCCGCCGACCCGGTCCTGGGCGAGGATGGTCAGGAAGCCGTAGTCGGTGTGCGGGTGGATACCGTACAGGTCCTCTGGCCGGGACGCCGAGGCCGGCGGGTAGTGGATCAGCCGCAGCGCCGTCGACGGTGGCGCGAAGTGCCGGGCGAAGAAGTCCGGGGCCTCGCCGACCGCCACCGAGAACGCCGGCAGCAGGTCGAGCCCGAGCCGGCGCATCGCGGCGTCGTAGCGGCGCACCACATCGACGAAGCCGGGGTCGTCGGGCCACTGGTTCGGGCCCTGCAGCGGCTGACGCTCGTAGGCCGGGTCGTCGGCGGCGACCTCATGGCGCAGGAAGAACGATTCCAGCTGGTTGGGGTGTCGCGCCGCCTCGAACCGGGCCGACGATTTCAGGGTCGAGGACGCCATCGCCTGGTAGCCGCGGTGCCAGCGGTTCTGCTTGATCGCCAGCTTCTCGGCCTCCGGACGGGCGTGGAAGCGGCGGTTCGCCTCGAAGCCCTCCTCGATCAGGTCGCCGCCGACGCCGTGGCCGGTGAGGTAGAAGAAGCCGGTGCCGGTGCAGGCCCGCAGGATCTCGCCGGCAACCCGCTCCCGGGCACCTGAATCCGGTGCCGCCATCAGGTCGGCGATGTCGATGACCGGGATCTCCATGGCTTCCTCCTGCCGGTTGCGCCGATCGGGTCGGGTGCCGCCTACGCCTTCACCTCGACCTCGATGAAGACGATGTCGTGGTCGTCGTCGTTGATGACGTTGTGCTCGACGCCCGACCGGCCGGGAATAGGCCTGGCCGGCCACCATCTCGGCCGGGACGTCGCCGTTGGCGGTGGCGATCTTCAGGCGCCCGCCCTGGATCGGCACGACGACGTAGGACATCTCGTGGCGGTGCCAGCCGGTGGCCGCACCCTTGGGGATGCGCCATTCGGTCACCCGGACGCGCTCGTCGTCGGCCTGCACGGTCGGGATGGCGGGCAGGTAGTCGTCGGCCATGGGATTCTCCGGGAGACATCGGTGTGGGAGCCAACGATGCCCCGGCGGCGGCAATCGCGCAACGCGCAGCCCGCATTCGCGCCGCCGGCATCCGGGGGTGAGCCGGCATCAGGGGCGAATCGGCTGGCCGAGCCGCGGAGCGGCTGGTAGAACCGGCGCAACCGATGAGAACCGCCCCAGGGGAGGGTGCGACCATGCGCGACTGGAGCCCGGCGAGCTGGCGCTCGAAGCCGATACAGCAGCAGCCCGATTACCCGGACCAGGAACGCCTGCAGCAGGTCGAGCAGACCCTGCGGGGCTACCCGACGCTGGTGTTCGCCGGCGAGGCGCAGCGCCTGCGCCGCGCCCTCGGCGACGTGGCCGGCGGCAAGGCGTTCCTGCTGCAGGGCGGCGACTGCGCGGAGAGCTTCGCCGAGTTCTCGGCCAACAACATCCGCGACTCGTTCCGGGTGTTCCTGCAGATGGCGGTGGTGCTCACCTTCGGCGCCGCCTGCCCGATCGTGAAGGTCGGTCGGGTGGCCGGGCAGTTCGCCAAGCCGCGCTCGTCGGATGTCGAGGTGATCGACGGCGTCTCGCTGCCGAGCTACCGCGGCGACATGGTGAACGCCATGGAGTTCACTGAGGAGGCGCGCGCGCCCGATCCCGACCGGCTGCTGCGGGTCTACAACCAGTCGGCGGCGACGCTGAACCTGCTGCGCGCCTTCGCCCAGGGCGGCTTCGCCAACCTCGAGGAAATCCACCGCTGGACCCTGTCGTCGCTGTCCGACGCGCCGCAGAACGACCGCTTCGAGCAGATCGCGGCCCGCATCGACGAGTGCCTGGCGTTCATGCGCGCCTGCGGCCTGACGCCGGACAACATCCAGCAGCTGCGCGAGACCGATTTCTACACCAGCCATGAGGCGCTGCTGCTCGGCTACGAGGAGGCGCTGACCCGCAAGGACACGATCACCGACGACAAGGGCTGGTACAACACCGCCGCCCACATGGTCTGGATCGGCGACCGCACCCGCCAGCTCGACGGTGCCCACGTCGAGTACTGCCGCGGCATCCACAACCCGATCGGCGTGAAGTGCGGGCCGAGCCTGGATCCGGACGAACTGATCCGGCTGATCGACGCGCTGAACCCGGCCAACGACCCCGGCAGGCTGACGCTGATCGCGCGGTTCGGCTCCGACAAGGTCAAGGAAGGGCTGCCGCGCCTGATCCGGGCGGTCGAGCGCGAGGGCCGCAAGGTGGTGTGGTCGTGCGACCCGATGCACGGCAACACCGTCAAGTCCTCGAACGGCTACAAGACAAGGCCGTTCGACCGGATCCTGGGCGAGGTCAGGTCGTTCTTCGAGGTCCACGAGGACGAGGGCACCTACGCCGGCGGCGTGCATTTCGAGATGACCGGCCAGGACGTCACCGAGTGCATCGGCGGCGCCACCCGGATCACCGAGCACGCGCTCGCCGATCGCTACCACACCCATTGCGACCCGCGGCTGAACGCCTCGCAGTCGCTGGAGCTGGCGTTCCTGATCGCCGAGATGCTGCGGCGCCGGCGGTTCGGCACCGCGACCCCCTGAAGGTCGCCTCCTGAGGGCGGCGCGCGGCCGGCGTTGCCGGTCGCGCACGGCACCCGCGACGAGCCACCGTTGTCGGGTCGCCGGGCGGCGCGCTATCGTGGCGCGACGAATGGCCGGAGCCGGTGAATGAGTGCGATCGAGCGCGAGGATGTCGACCCGGCACCCGATGAGGGTGATCCGGGCGACCGATGGGTGTCGACGACCCGCCACCCCACCGGGGCGACGCTGCCCGGTTACGTCGACAAGTATTTCCTGCGGACCAAGGACTGCGTCGCCCGGTTCGGCGACAAGCGGGTCACCTACGCGATCTTCATGCGCCGTCCGGTGACCTGCGCGCCGCGGCTGGCGCTCGACTGGATCAACGCCATGGCGGCCGAGCGTGGCGTCGCCTTCGACATCGAGCTGACCCACAAGGAGGGCGCCTGGGTCGGCGCCGGCGAGCCGATCCTGTACGTCACCGGCTCGCTGTTTCACCTCGTCGACCTGGAGACCCAGTACCTGCAGAAGCTGGGGGCCGCCTGCGTCGCCGCCTACAACGCCTACACCATGTGCGTCGAGCTGCCGAACACCGCCTTCCTGGCGATGGACGCCCGGCACTGCGCCGGCACCGAGATGGCCGAGATCATGGCCTACGGCGCCAGCGTCGGCTCCGAGAAGGCCAAGAAGAAGGTCGGCGCCAAGGGTTTCGTCGGCAACGCTTCGGACGCCACCGCGCGCTATTTCGGGCAGCCGCGCGGCTACGGCACCATGCCGCACGCGCTGATCGGCTACGCCGGGTCGACGGTGCGGGCCGCCGAGATGTTCCACGACACCCACCCTTCGGAGAACCTCACCGTCCTGGTCGACTATTTCGGGCTGGAGATCACCGATTCGCTGGCGGTCTGCCGACGGTTTCCGGACCTGGCGGCGGCCGGTCGGCTGGCGGTCAGGCTCGACACCCACGGCGGGCGCTACATCGAGGGGCTCGACATGGGCGAGTCCTACAAGGTGCTCGACCGCAACGCCCCCGAGGCGATCCGCGGCTACCGCTCGGAGGCCGAGCTGAAGTCGCTGATCGGCACCGGGGTGTCGGCGGCGGCGATCTGGTACGCCCGCGAGCAGCTCGACCAGGCGGGGTTCCCGGCGGTGCGGATCGTCGCGTCCTCCGGCTTCGGTCCCGAGAAGTGCCGGGTGATGGCGCTCGCCAAGGCGCCGGTTGACGTCATCGGCACCGGTTCCTACCTGCCGGAACGGTGGAGCGAGACCTACGCGACCGCCGATGTCATCGACTACCAGGGTGAGGCGCGGGTGAAGGTGGGCCGGGAGTTCCTGTTGCGCGGCGGAGAGCGATGACCAGCGACAGGGTGCTGATCGTCGTCCACCAGAAGCACTCGACCCCGGGCCGGGTCGGCGAGCTGCTGGAGGCGCGCGGCTATACCCTCGACCGGCGCTGCCCGTGCGTCGAGCATCCGGAGCTGCCGGACCCGCGCGGCTACGCCGCGGTGGTGGTGTTCGGCGGCCCGATGAGCGCCAACGACTGCCACTGCCTGGCCGGCATCCGCCACGAGATCGACTACGCCAAGCGGGTGCTCGACGACGGCGTGCCGTATCTCGGCATCTGCCTCGGCGGCCAGATCCTGGCGCGCGCGCTCGGCGGCACGGTGGCGCCGCACCCCGAGAGCCACGTCGAGATCGGCTACACCCGGGTCGAGCCGGTCGCCGGCGCCGAGCCGCTGTTCGAGCATTCCCGGTTCTTCTTCCAGTGGCACCGCGAGGGCTTCGACGTGCCGCCCGGCGCCACCTTGCTGGCGACCGGCACCGGCTCGTTCCCGAACCAGGCCTTCCAGGCCGGCGACCGCGCCTACGGCCTGCAGTTCCACCCCGAGATCACCCTGGCGATGATCCACCGCTGGAACCTCGGCGGCGGCCATCGGCTCGGCCAGCCGGGGGCGCAGCCGAAGCGCGCCCACGTCAAGGGGCACGAGCTGTTCAACGCCGGCATCGACCGCTGGACCAACGCGCTGTTCGACCGGATGGGGCTGGAGGGCGTGGCGATGGAACGCGCCGAGGCGGCGGAGTAGGCGGCCTCAGGCAGCCCGCGACGCGCGCCGCGCCGGCAGGCGGAACGCCGCCCTGGTGCCGTCGCCGATCCGGCTCTCGATCCTGAACTCGGCGCCGATGGCGTCGGCCAGCGAGCGCACGATGGCGAGGCCGAGGCCGACGCCGTCGCGCGGCCGGTCGCTCGGGGCCTGGGCCTGCACGAACGGCTTGGTGACCTCGGCGATCATCGAGGCCGGGATGCCGCAGCCGTCGTCGCGGACCGTCACCCACACGCCGTCGGCGCCGTCGGCGTCGATGGCGACCTCGATCGAGCCGCCGCGGTCGGTGAACTTGGAGGCGTTGGTCAGCAGATTCACCAGGATCTGCTTGACCGCCCTTCGGTCGCTGCTGATCACCGGCGCCTCGAGCGTGCAGGTCTTGGTGAGCGCCACGCCGCGGGCCTCGCAGCGCGGCGCCACCAGCACCATCGCCTCGTCGACCAGGTCGGCGATGTCCATGGTCTCCTCGACCATCTCGAGGCGGCCGGCCTCGATGCGGGCGAGGTCCAGCAGATCGTCGATCAGCTCCAGCAGGTGGGCGGCGCTGGCGCGGATGTCGCGGATGTACTCGGCGTAGCGCGGGTGGCCGACGGCGCCGAACACCTCGGCCTGCATGATCTCGCTGAAGCCCATGATGGCGTTCAGCGGGGTGCGCAGGTCATGGCTCATGTTGGCGAGGAAGCGCGACTTCGCCTGGTTGGCGGACTGCGCCTCCAGCATGGCTTCCTGCAGGCGCTGGACGTAGTCGTGCTCGCGGGTCACGTCCGAGCCGGCGCCGCGGTAGCCGAGGAAGCTGCCGGATTCGTCGAAGATCGGCCGGCCGCGCAGCGACACCTGGCGGTGGCCGGACGGGGTCAGCATCCGCAGCCGGCGGGAATGGATCGGCCGGCGCAGGCGGATGTCCTCCTCCAGCGCCTGGAATCCGGGATCGTTGCCGTCGTACTGCGGCATCTCCCGCCGGGTGCGCCCGACCACGTCGTCGACCGACACGCCGGTGGCCTCGGCGAACCGGTCGGACACGAAGACGATGCGGCCCTCGGGCGTCGGTCTCCCAGATCCAGTCCGACGCGATGTCGATGATGTCGCGGAACCGCCGCTCGCTCTCGGCGAGGGCGGCGTTGCTCTCGACCGTGCGGGTGGCGTCGGTCAGCAATCCCGACCACAGCAGCGTGCCGTCGCGCAGCCGCCGCGTCGAGGCCTGGGCGCGCAGCCACCGGCTCGCGCCGCCGAGGGTCCGCACCGGCACCTCGGCGTTCCAGTCGTCCAGCCGCTCGGCCGACTCCCAGAGGCTCTCGGACAGCCGGTCGATCTCGACTTCCGGCATCAGCGCCGCCAGCGCGTCCTCCCAGCCGCCGGTGAAGGTCTCGGGGCCGAAGCCGGTCAGCTCGCGGATGCGCTCGCTGACATAGGTGCAGGCGACCCGGCCGCCGGGGTTCTGGCGCAGTTCGAAGATGGCGCCGGGGATGGTCTTGGCCAGCGCCGCCAGGGTCGATTCCGCGGAGTGCTCGCGGGTGACGTCCTGGTAGAGCGTCACCATGCCGCCATCGGGGGTGCGGATGTCCTGGTAGCGGAAAACCTTGTTCTCGCCGGACAGGAACTCGCCGGTCACCGGCCGGGTGGCGCGCTCGCGCAGCCGCTCGTCGACCGCCGACAGCACCGTCGGCTGGTCGCGGTACAGCCGGCGCGCCCGGTCGTAGAACTGGCTGTAGTGCGGCCGGTCGTCGAACGGCCCGTACGGCGCGAACTGCTCGCGGAAGCGCGGGTTGCTGAAGATCAGCCGGTCGCCGGAATCCCACACCGACACGCCGACCTGGGTGCGGTCGAGCGCGAACACCAACTGCGCCCATACCTCGGCGGCCCCGGACGACCCGTCGCTGGAAGACGCGTCGCCGGGCGGCGGGGCGGCGACGGATGACGGCGGGGTCGTCAACGTCAGGGCACTCGCGTCATGGTTCGGGCGGCCAGTATGGCGTGCGACGGGTTAACGAAGCATCAAGGATCGGTCGTGGCAACGCCCGCCGCGCAACGCCGGTCGGCCGCGCGCTCCGTCAGTTCCCGGCCAGGTATTCGATCGCCGCGTCGACGCCGCCGGCGCCGTGCGGCACGCCCTGGCGCTTGAGCTGCATCTCCACCGTGGCGAGGCAGCCGAGCAGCATCGGCTCGTTCAGGTCGCCGAGGTGGCCGATCCGGAACACCTTGCCGCTCAGCCGCGACAGCCCGCCGCCGATCGCCACGTTGGTCTCGGCCAGCAGCTTGCCGCGGAAGGCGTTGGCGTCGAAGCCCGACGGCATCGACACCGCCGTCACCGAGTTCGACAGGGCGCGCTCGTCCTTGCCGAACAGCGTCGGGCCGTTGCCGCGACCCCAGGCCCGGACCGCCCGGCGGGTTGCCTCGGCGAGGCGGGCGTGGCGCGCGAACACCGCGTCCAGGCCTTCCTCGAGCAGCATCCGCAGGCCCTCGCGCATGGCGAAGAACAGGTGGCTCGGCGCGGTGCCGGCGAACCGCAGGCGGCCGTCGTCGCCGGCCTTCATCTCGTTCCAGTCGTAGTACTTGCGCGGCAGTTGCGCCGTCTTGGTGGCCGCCAGCGCCTTGTCGCTGACCGCCGAGATGCCGAGGCCGACCGGCAGCATCAGGCCCTTCTGCGAGCCGGCGACGGCGACGTCGACGCCCCACTCGTCCATGCGGAAATCCATCGAGGCGAGCGAGGAGATGGTGTCGACGATCAGCAGGGCCGGGTGGCCGCTGGCCCGGATCGCCGCGCCGACGCCGGCGACGTCGTGGGTCATGCCGGTCGAGGTCTCGTTGTGCACCAGCGCCACCACCCGGATGGCGCCGGCGGTGTCGGCGCGCAGCCGCGCCTCGACCCGGCCCGGGTCGATCGCCTGGTCCCACGGGTTCTCCAGCACCTCGACGGTCAGCCCGAAGGCCCGGCACATCTCGCCCCAAGATTCCGAGAACCGCCCGGTCTCGCACATCAGCACGGTGTCGCCGGGCGAGCAGATGTTGGTCATCGCCGCCTCCCACGAGCCGTGGCCGGAGGAGGCGTAGATCATCACCTCGCCGTCGGTCTTCATGACCTTCTTCAGGTTGTCGCGGCACTCGACCTGGATGTCGAAGAACTCCGGCGTCATGAAGTCCAGCGCGGGGCGGTGCATCGCCTGCAGGATGCGGTCCGGGATGTTGGTCGGCCCGGGGATGTTCAGGAACTGGCGGCCGGCGAGACGCGACATGAGTTTACTCCACCCCTTCGACGAGCATCGAGCGGCTGACCGCGGCGCGGTGCCGGATGGCGAGCGGCCCGGCGTAGTCCGGCGAGTGGTACCACGCCTTGGCCTGCTCGACGCTGGCGAACCGCAGGATAACCACCCGGCCGAGCGGCGGCTCGCCCTCCAGGGTCTCGACCTTGCCGCCGCGCGCGAGGTACTCGCCGCCGTACTTGGCGATGGTGGCCGGCACCTGGGCCCGGTACTCCTCGTAGGCGGCGGCGTCCTTCACGTCGACCTGGGCGACGACATAGGCGTAGGGCATCGGATCCTCCCTCGGGGCCGGCCGGGGTCTGCGCCCCGGCGTCGAGGGGGCATCCTGGCGGATATCCGGCGCGGGGTGGGATGAAAAAGTCTCATCCGGGGATGAGGTTGATTGCGGGTGAGGGGGTGCCTGCCTACCGGTTAGCGGATTTGCGCGGACGACCTCCCTTGGCTCCGTTCGCGCGGGCGGCGGCGGCCTTGGCCTCCGAGGTGGCCTGTCCGGCGCGGCGGGCCATCCATGCCTTCGTGCCGAAGAGTCCCGCCATCAGACCCGGCAGAGACAGGTCGACGTCCGGTTCCTCCCAATGCAGGCCATAGCCCCGGCCGAGAAGTTCGACGGCGGCGAGCTGGTCGTCGGTCGCGCCCTCGAGCCCCTGCGCCAGACGCGGCGGAAAAGCAAAGGTGCAGCCGTTCTCGAGATCGACGACCACGCGGCCGGACGCACGATCGAAGCGCGCCGCCGTGGCACGCGGCTCGCTCGCGCGGGCCGCACGCCCCCGCTCGAGGGCGGCGTCGATTGCGGCATCGGTCAGTTCAGCCATGCATGTCTCTCCATCGCGCCAGAAACGCGGCCTGATGCGTGGTCGTCGGCGATCATGACGACGCGCAGCCCGTGCGCGCGGTGGATCGTGACCATGATCTCAATTAACCCATCGAGATGGGTTTTTCAAGTTCGGGTCGCCAGTTGTCATTCCGCGGGAGTGACACGCCCCGCTACCCCAACCCCGCCACCTCCACCGGCAGGTTCGGGTCCAGCCCCGCCTTCAGGTACCCCCGTCTGAAGTCCCGGATGTGCCGCGCCATCTCCACCCGCGCGGTCTCGGCGTCGCGCGCCCGGACCGCGTCGAGGATGGTGCGGTGCGGGTCGAGCAGGCGGGCGCCGGCGGCCTCGACGTTCTCGAACACGCGGCGGAACGCCGGGTAGAACAGCCCGCCGACCGCCTGGCGCAGCAGCGGCACCGCCTTGTTGCCGCCGGCCCGGGCCAGCAGGTCGTGGAAGTCGACGTCGAGGCGGGCGAGGGCGGCGCTGTCGCCGAGCGCCCTTCCGGTCTCGGCGAGGTTGCGCTCCAGCCGGGCCATGTCCTCGGCGCCGGCGTTGGCGGCGGCCAGCGACGCCGACAGCGGCTCGATCTCCATCATCACCACCCACAGCTCGTGGAAGGTCACGTCGTGCAGCACCATGGCGCGGGTGATCTGGGCCGAGACCGCGTCGGGCGAGGGGCGGGTGACCACCAGCCGCTTCTGCGGGCGGCGCTGCACCAGCCCGGCCTCCTCCAGCAGGCGCACGCCCTCGCGCACAGTCGAGCGGTTGACGCCGAACTGCTCGGCGAGGTCGGCCTCGGTCGGCAGCTGGCTGCCGGGCGGCAGGCGGCGCTGCAGCACTTCCTCGACCAGCGCCTCGGCGACCACCCGGTAGGCCGGCGGGCGCTTCAGGCGGGGAAGCGGGCGGAAGGCGTCGCGGGATCGGCCGGGTCCGTGGTCATGTCGCGTCCACTCCGGCGCCGACCCCGAACTCGCGGTCGCGCAGGACCCGGCGGCGGACCTTGCCGGTCGGGGTCTTCGGCAGCTCGGCCACGAACTCGACGCGGCGCGGGTACTTGTAGGGCGCGGTCTGCTGCTTGGCGAAGGCCTGCAGCTCCTCGACCAGCTCGGGCGAGGCGGCGTGGCCGGGGTTCAGGATCACGAACGCCTTCACCACCTCGCCGCGCTGCGGGTCGGGGCTGGCGGCGACCGCGCATTCCAGCACCGCCGGGTGGCGCAGCAGCACCGCCTCGACCTCGCTCGGCCCGATCCGGTAGCCGGCCGAGTTGACGACGTCGTCGGTGCGGCCCTGGTGGAAGAAATAGCCGTCGGCGTCGACCCGCACGAGGTCGCCGGTGCGGTGGTAGTCGACGCCGCCCGCGGTGATCCGGGCGGCCGCGGTGCGCTCGGGGTCGCGCCAGTAGCCGAGCATCATCTGCGGGTTCGGCAGGCGGATGGCGAGCTCGCCGGTGCGCCCGGCGGCGTCCTCGTGGACGCTGCCGTCGGCCTCGACGACGGCGGCGACCGAGCCCGGCAGGGCGCGGCCCATGGAGCCGGGCCGGACCGGGAACGACCGGCCGTTGACCACCACCATCAGGATCTCGGTCTGGCCGTAGCCGTCGAGCACCGGGATGCCGGCCCGGTCGCGCCAGGCCTCCACCGTGCCGGGGTCGACCGACTCGCCGGCCGAGGTGATCAGGCGCAGGGCCGAGAGGTCGTGGCCGGCGAGGCCGTGGCCGACCAGCGCGCGCAGCTCGGTCGCCGCCGCGCAGAACACCGTGACCCGGTGGCGGGCCAGCAGACGCAGCCGCTCGGCCGGGTCGAAGCGGCCGTCGAAGAACACCACCGCCGTGCCCTGGCTCCACGGCCCGAACAGGATGGCGGTGCCGGCCTTGCTCCAGCCGGTGTCGGCGGTGCACCAGGTGACGTCGTCGGGCCGGAAGCCCTGCCAGTGCTCGGCGCACACCCGCCAGGACCAGAGCGCGCGCGAGGCGTGGGTGACGCCCTTCGGGCTGCCGGTCGACCCGGAGGTGTAGTAGATGATCGCCGGGTCCTCGGCGGCGGTGCGCACCGCCTCGAAGGCTGGCGAGGCGGCGGCCATCGCCGCGGCGTAGCCGGTCCAGCCGTCGCTGCTCCCGTCCCCTCGCCGACCGCGAGGCGGCAGGGCAGGTCGGGGAAGGCGTCGAACTTGCCGGTGTTGGCGGCGGTGGTGATCGCGCCCCGCGCCTCGGCGTTGCGGACCCGGTACTCGACGTCGCCGGCGGTCAGCATCTCGATGCAGGGGATCGGGATCACCCCGGCCTTCAGGCAGCCGACCATGGCGATCTGCCATTGCGGGATGCGCGGCAGCATGACGATGAAGCGGTCACCGCGCCGAATGCCGGCGGCGGCCAGCGCGTTGGCGAAGCGGTTGGAGAGTTCCGACATGTCGCGGAAGCTGTAGCGCTCCTCGGCCCCGGTGCCGTCGCACCAGATCAGCGCGAGCTTGTCGGGGTCGGCGGCCCAGCGGTCGACCACGTCGGCGCCGAAATTGAAGAACGCCGGCACCTGCCAGCGGAACTACCGGTGGATGGCCTGGTACGTCGCCGTCGCTCGCCATCGTTTGCCTCCGCGCCTCAGGTCAACTCTGAAAACGCCAACAGTCGTCCTGTGCCCGTCGCCCCGTGGCTTCCGGCTCGGCCGCGCCGGGTCGGCGCGTCCGTCCGGAATGACGACGGGGTGGGGTAGGTCTGCGTCGAGCCGCTCGGAGGACCGGCTGGCGGCGCCCCCATCTCTCTCTAGTCGTCATTCCGGACCGGGCCGCCGCAGGCGGGACGGAGCCGGAACCCAGCCGACGCACCGCAGTCGCGCTCACTTGCCGCGCCGCGAGGTCAGGCGCCGGGCGATCGACCAGCGGTGCACCTCGGACGGGCCGTCGTAGATCCGGAACGCCCGGATGTCGCGGAACGCGCGCTCGACCATGGTGTCGGCGGTCAGGCCGCGGCCGCCCAGCACCTGCACGCAGCGATCGACCACCCGGAACAGCGCCTCCGAGCACAGCACCTTGACCATGCTGGTCTCGTGGCGGCCGTGGTGGCCCTGGTCGAGCAGCCAGGCGGCGTGGCGGATGGCGAGCCGCGACTGGGTCAGGTCGATCTCGTTGTCGGCCAGCATGAAGCCGACGCCCTCGTGCTCGGCGATCGGCTTGCCGAAGGCGTGGCGCTCGACCGAGTAGTCGAGGGCGATGTCCTGGCAGCGCTGGGCGACGCCGAGCCAGCGCATGCAGTGGGTCAGCCGGGCCGGCGCCAGGCGGACCTGGGCGTAGCGGAAGCCCTGGCCGGGCTCGCCGAGGACGTTCTCGGCCGGCACCTCGATGCCGTCCAGCCGGACCTCCCAGTGGCCGCCGGTGAAGCTGCTGTCGATGGAATCGATCTGGCGCTCCAGCACCATGCCCGGCGTGTCCATGTCGACCAGGAACATGGTGGCGCCGGCCGAGGCGTCGCCCTCGCGCAGATCGGCCATGACGATCGCGAAGCCGGCGCCGGCGGCCCCGGTGATCAGCCACTTGCGGCCCTCCAGCACGAAGTGGTTGCCGCGCCGCCGCGCCGTGGTGCTGAGCGCCGACGGGTCGGAGCCGGCACCCGGACTCGGCTCGGTCATCTGGAAGCAGGAGCGGGTCTCGGCGGCGGCCAGCGGCTTCAGCCAGCGATGCTTCTGTTCCTCCGAGGCGACCACCTCCAGCAGGTGCATGTTGCCCTCGTCGGGGGCGGCGCAGTGGATGGCGATCGGCCCGAGCATGGAGTAGCCGGCGGCCTCGAAGGCGACCGCGCGCTCCTGGTGGGTCAGGCCCATGCCGCCCCATTCCGGGTCGACGTGCGGCGCCAGCAGGCCGGCGTCGCGGGCCAGCGCGTTCAGCTCGCGGCGCAGCTCGTCCGAGGGCCCGTGCGAGCCGTAGCGCGGGTCGCGCTCGAACGGGATCACCTTCGAGCGCACGAACTCCCCGACCCGGGTCTGCAGGTCCTGCTCTCGGTCGGTCAGGTTGAAATCGGCCACGGTCTCGTCCCTTCAGAAGTATCGCTCGTTCATCACGTCGCGGGCGAAGTCGAGCAGCCCGACCGACAGCGGGCCGAAGCCGACGTAGCGCGGGTCGTCGACAGGCCCGGTGAGGTGGCGATGATGAAGCTGGCGGAACACCACCGCCAGCTTGAACTGGGCGAGGGTGCGGTGGAACCGGAAGCGCGAAACGTCGCGCCCGGTGCGCTCGGCGTAGTCCCTCACCACGCGCTCGCGGCTCCAGAACCCGGGCCCGGCGGTCGGCATCTGGCCGAGGCCGCGCATCGCCGGCGGGTCGCCCGGCTCGCTCCAGTAGCTGACCAGGGTGGCGAGGTCGATCAGCGGGTCGCCGCGCGAGCCCATGTCCCAGTCGATCAGCGCCACCGGCCTCGCCAGGTCCGGCGTCAGGATGATGTTGTCGAGCTTGTAGTCGTTGTGGATGATCGCCGGCGCCTGGTCGGGCACCAGCCGGTCGGCGAGCCAGGCGTGGATCTCCGCCACCAGCGGCCGCTCGGCATCGCCGAACACCGCGTCGGCGCGCCGCCGCCAGCCGTGGGCGGTGCGCTCCAGGAACCCCTCGGGCCGGGCGAAATCGCCGAGCCCGACCGCCGCCGGGTCGACCGCGTGCAGTCCCGCCAGCACCTCCAGGACGATCTGGCACAGCCGGTCGCCTGTGGCCGGGTCGGGTGTTGTCGGGTCGCCGGTTCGGGCCGCCGGCAGGGTGTCGCGCACCACCACGCCCTCGCGGTACTCGATCAGCTGGAACGGCGCGCCGATGACGGCGGTGTCCTCGCACAGCAGCAGCGAGCGCGGCGCCAGCGGGAACGCCCGCCACAGCCGGCTCAGGATGCGGTGCTCGCGCGCCATGTCGTTGCCGCCGATCGGGATGGGGCCGAACGGCGGCCGGCGCAGCACGGCGTCGCGGCCGTCGACCCGCACCCGGAAGTTCAAATTGCCGAAGCCGCCGGCGAAGCGCACCGGCGCCGGGTCGAGCGCCAGTTCCATGCCCTGCGACCGCAGGAAGCGCCCGAGCGCCGGCCAGTCGATCCCGGCCGCGTCGCTGATCTCTGACGCCGGGTGCTGTGGCATGGCGCCGGTACCGCTCCGATCGTGTGGCATTGCCGTATCATCCGACAATGCCACACCCGGACCCGGCCCTGTCAATCCACCGGCGGGATGCCGGCGTTGCGCAGCGGCGCGATCACCGGGTGGCCGAGCCGGGTCCGCAGCACCTCGGCCTCGACCGCGTAGCCGCGCCGGATCGCCGACACCGTCAGCACCTCGGCCGGCGTCCCGATGCCGGTCAGGGCGCCCTGTTTGAGCAGCACCAGGAGGCCGGCGTAGCGCGCCGCCAGCGACAGGTCGTGGATGGCGATCACGACCACCGTGCCGGTGGCGCGGGCGTGGTCCTGCAGCCGCTCAAGCACCAGCAGCTGCCGGCTGAGGTCGAGCGCGCTGGTCGGCTCGTCGAGCAGCAGCAGCCGCGGCCGGCGGACCAGACGCTGGGCCAGCAGCACCAGTTGCTGCTGGCCGCCCGACAGGCTGTCGATGCGGGTTTCCGCCAGATGGGTGAGGTCGAGAACCTCCAGCGCCTCGACCGCCAGGGCCAGATCCTCGCGGCCGAGCCGCCAGCCGAGCCGCTCGAGGCGGCCCAGCAGCACCACCTCCAGCACCGTCAGCGAGGCCCGCACCGCGGCGGCTTGCGGCAGGTAGCCGATCTCGTCCGGCGCAACCGGATGGCCCGAGAGGGTCACGGTGCCGCCGTGCGGCAGCACCCCGGCGACGGCGGCGAGCAGCGACGACTTGCCGGCCCCGTTCGGCCCGACCACCGCCGTGATGCCGCCGCCGGCGATGCTCGCCGACACCCGGTCGACCACCACCCGCCCGCCGCGCGCCACGCTCAGCCCGGCCAGCTCCAGAACGGCCGGATCCGGAACGGCCGGGGTCGGAACGGCGTCGCCCGCTCATCCCCAGCCTCCGGCGCCGCGGCGGAACACCAGCGCGAACAGGATCGGCACGCCGACCACCGCGGTCACGATGCCGACCGGCACGGCGGCCCCCGGCGACAGGGTCTTGGCCACGACCGAGGCGCCGACCAGGACGATCGCCCCGATCAGCGCGGCGAGCGGCATCAGGGTGCGCTGGTCCTCGCCGGCGAGCGCGCGGGCGGCGTGCGGCGCCACCAGCCCGATGAAGCCGATGGTCCCGACGAAGGCGACGGCGCCGGCCGTCAGCAGCGCCACGGCGACGAAGGTGCGGCGGCGCAGCCGCTCGACCGCGACGCCGAGGCTGCGGGCGTTGGCGTCGCCGAGCCGCAGCGCGGTCAGCCGCCAGGCGTCGCGGGCCAGGATCGGCACCACCAGGGCCAGGATGCCGGCCAGCACGGCGACGCTGGTCCAGGTCGCCTTCAGCAGGCTGCCGAACAGCCAGAACACGATCTGCTGCAGCACCTCCGGCGACGCCAGGTACTGCAGCATCGACTGCAGCGCCTGGAACAGGAACAGCACGGCGATCCCGCCGAGCACCAGGATCTCCGGGCTGGCGCCGCGCAGCCGCGCCACCAGGTAGACCAGGCCGCAGGCGATCAGGGTCATGGCGAACGCCGACGCCGGCGCCAGCAGCCAGCCGGCGACCGGCAGGGCGCCGCCGAAGGTGATCGCCAGGGCGGCGCCGAAGCCGGCGGCGGCCGAGAAGCCGAGCGTGAACGGGCTGGCCAGCGGGTTGGCGAGGATGGTCTGCATCTGCAGCCCGGCAATCCCGAGGCTGGCGCCCACCAGCACGCCCATGAGGGTGGTCGGCAGCCGCAGTTGCCACAGGATGGTGGCGGCGAGCCGGTCCGGCCCGGCCGGCCCCGCGCCCAGCGCCGACAGCAGCGCCGCTGGGCCGAGGGCGGACGGGCCGGTCGCCAGGTCGACCAGCGCGACCGCCGCCAGCGTCAGCGTCGCCGCGCCGACCAAAGCGAGGCGGCGCCGCTCGCCCCGGCGGTAGACGCGGTCGAGCCGGGCGCCGGCGGTCGTCATGGCGCCGGCGTCAGTCGCAGCATGAACGTCCCGGTCGCCGCGACCGGCAGGTAGCGGGCGTAGTAGCCGGCCAACTCGGCCTCGGGGTCGACGTCCGCGAACGCCGCCGGGTGCAGGACCTTGGCGAGGTAGCGCAGGTAGACGTAGTCGTAGAGGGTGCGCGCGCCGCCGTGGTACAGCGCGTGGACCTGCCCGTCCGCGACCGCCGGCAGGTCGGCCCACCCCGGACGGCCGAGATAGGCCGCCAGGCGGTCGCGCGTCAGCCCGGGGTCGATGCCGAAGCCCATGAGCACCGCCTGCGGCGCGTTCAGCCATTCCGAACCGGTGATCACGACCACGCCGGGCGCGCTGGCCAGGACGTATTCCGGGTTCAGCGGTCCCCAGTTGCCGATCTGGCCGGCCGCGATGTTGCGGCCGCCGGCCATCTCCACGACTCCGCCCCACATGCCCTTGCCGTAGCTGTTGCCGTGCTCGGCGGGGCCTTTCTGGCCGAGTTCGACATACACCTTGGTGGCGGCCGGGCCGGCTGTCGCCACCCGGGCCAGGGTGTCTTCGACCGCCGCCCGGTACTCGTCGGCCAGCCGTTCGGCCCTGGCCTCGGCGCCCATGACGGCACCGATGAGCCGGGTCGAGGCGATGTGGCGCTCCAGCGTCTGGGCGTTGTAGTCGATGACGACGACCGGGACGCCGGCGGCTTCCAGCTTCTGGACCCCGGCGCCGAGCGCGCGGTACTGCCAGGCCGCCAGGATGGCGAGGTCGGGGCGGGCGCCGAGCGCCGCCTCGATCGAGAACGTGCCGCCGTCGATGTCGCCGACGTCGGCGAGGCCGGCGATCGCCGGGATCGCGGCGGTGTAGGCGGCGTACTGGTTCGGCCGCCAGTCCCGCCACGGGACGCGGGAGATCGCGACCACGCGTTCGACGGCGCGCGGGCCGACGATGGCGAGGAAGTCCTCGTAGTTGAAGCCGAGCAGCACCCGCTGCGCCGGTGCCGGCAGGGCGACCCGGCGCCCCTCGACGTCGACGACCTGGATCTCGGCGTGGGCGGTGGCGGAGACGGCAAGCGCCGCCAGCGCCGCCACCGTGGTGAGCAACCTGTGCATGGGATCGATGTCCTGTCCTGATGCCGGCGCGAGCCGGCGAGACCCGGCTAGTGGTGGCCCTTGCCGCCGGCGGCGATCGCCTCGACCACGAAGGTCACGATGACGCTTCCGGCGGTCTCGAAGGTCAGCGTCGCGTCGAAGCGCTCGCCCTCCTTCAGCGGCTGCCGCAGGTCCATGAACATCAGGTGCAGGCCACCCGGCTGCAGGGCGAGCTCGCCGCCGGCCGGGATCGCCAGGCCGCCGGGGATCTGGCGCATGGTCATGACGCCTCCCGCCATGGCCATCTCGTGGATCTCGGTGCGACCGGCGATCTCGGCGCTAACCGACACCAGGCGATCGGCGGCGGCACCGCGGTTGGCGACGGTCAGGTAGCCGCCGGCGATCCGGGCGATGCCGGGCGATGCCCGGGTCCAGGGATGGTCGATGCGAAGGTCGCCGACCTCATACTCGTGGGCGACGACGGCGGTGGGGGCGGCCAGCAGCAGGGCCGACGCGACGATCGCGGCGGCGTACGCTGCCGCGATCCGCGGCAGGCGGGAGAACAGGGTCATCTTGGGAATCCTCGATCATGGTCCGACGTTGACGCGCCGGGGCCCCGCGCCGCGGGAACCCGGCCGGCTCAGACCGGGCGCGGCGGCGCCCTGGTGCTGCGCGGACTCTGCTCGAGGGTGGCCTTCAGCCGGTCGTCGGACCCGCGAGGCCGCAGGACCGTGTCGTCGACGGCTCGCTCCGGAACCGGCGCCGCCGATACGGAAGGCGGCGGCACACCGGCGCCGCCGGCGACGCAGCCGAGCGTGCAGCAGCCGGCCCCGTGCGGATCGGCGGGCGAAGGCGCGGGATCGGGGCCTGCCGGATGCCGTCCGGCGTGCAGATGACGCCGATGAACGCGTCGAGGCCGTGCGGCGCGGCGTGCGCCGGGCGGCCAAGATCGACGATCAGCGCCTGCAGGACGAGCACGCAGGCCGCGCCGAGCGCGACCCACGAACGCCATCCCCGCCGTCCAGCACCCATCGCCACCGCTCCCCGGTCCGCCGCGACGCGGCGCCGACCACCGAGCTAGCACGCCGACCCCGCCTCGACAACCGGCAGTGGGGCGGGGTGCGGATCGGTCGCATGACGGACGGCTCGAACCGGTCAGCGCCCGACGGGCCGCTTGGCGACGCGGCCACCACACACCCTCTCCCTGTCGTTATCCCGGACCACCCAGCGACGTGCACCCGCCCTTCACCACGGCGGCGGCGGGTGGCTCCCGGCTCGCGCTCCGCTTGGCCGGGATGACGACAGGGGAGGGGCGGACCGGGGGGTACAGACCGGTCACATGGTTGACGGTCAGGGCCGGCCCTCTCTCCCTGTGTCGTCATCCCGGACCGGACCGCCCCTGGCGGGACGGATCCGGGACTCACCCAGCGACGCGCGCCCGCCCTTCACCACGGCGGCGGCGGGTGGGTCCCGGCGCGCGCTTCGCTTGGCCGGGATGACGACAGGGAGGGCGACCGGGGGGTACAGACCGGTTACATGGTTGACGGTCAGGGCTGGTGTGGCCGCCCGGTCGCTTGCCGGGCGCACCCACCTTTACCGCGGCGGCGGGTGGGGCCAGCTCGCGCCGCGCTTGGCCAGGGTGACGACAGCGGGAGGGGCGTTCTACGGCCGGCGGCGGGTCAGGTAGCGGCCGAAGGCCGCCAGGGTCTCCTCGCTGACCCGGTGCTCGATGCCCTCGGCGTCGACGCGGGCGGTCTCGGGGCTGACGCCGAGGGCGCGCAGGAAGGTCTCGACGATCTGGTGGCGCCGGCGGCTGTCCTCGGCCAGGACCCGGCCGGCGTCGGTCAGGAACACCCCGCGATACGGGCGCTGCACGATCAGCCCTTCGTCGGCCAGCCGCTTCAGGGTCTTGGCGACCGTCGGCTGGGCGACGCCCAGGCGGGCGGCGATGTCGACCTGGCGGGCCTCGCCGCCGTCGTCGATCAGGTCGGCGATCAGCTCGACATAATCCTCGACCAGTTCGGCGCGGCGCGCCTCGCGGGCCTGGCGGAAGCCCTCGCTGTGGTCGGCGGCGGTCATCAGGCCGGAAGCCGGCGCCCGGCTGGTGTCGTCGCTGGTCATGGTCGCGCTGCCCCCGGCGGCTCGGAACGGACGGAAAACTGTATACCCCGATCTATGAATCAATCCGACCGCTGAATGTCCACCGTGGAACTTCCCGGCGGGGAACCCTTGAGAGTGCAGGACGAGCGCCATAAATCAGGCGGCACTGCATAAACCAGCCCGTTGACCACTGTATAGCCAAGGCTATATTTAACGAGATGGCGACGGCATCCGGGAGCGTGGGCATGACGAAGTCGAGGCGCTGGTTGGCGAACGCGATGGCGGCCGTCGCGGCGGTGGCCGTGCTGGGCGCCGTGGCGCCGGCGGCGCGCGCCGCCGAACCGCTGGACGTGGTGGCGACCACCGGCATGATCGCCGACATCGCCCGCGGCGTCGGCGGCGAGCGGGTGCGGGTCACCCAGCTGCTCGGCCAGGGCGTCGACCCGCACCTCTACAAGGCGGCGCGCTCGGACGTGGCGGCGATGCTGAACGCCGACGTCACCTTCTACAACGGCCTGCTGCTCGAAGGGAAAATGACCGACGCCTTCGTGCGGGTGGCGTCGTCGGGCCGGCCGGTGTTCGCGGTCACCGAGTTGATCGACGAGGCCGAGCTGCTGGAGCCGGAGGGCAGCGCCGGCCATTTCGACCCGCATGTCTGGATGGACCCGCGGGCCTGGACGAAGGCGGTGGCGGTGATCCGCGACCGGCTGTCGGCGGTCGATGCCGGCTCGGCGACGGTCTACGCCGCCAACGCCGAGCGTGTTCTGGCCGAGTTCGACCGCCTCGACGCCTACGCCGAGCGGGTGCTGGCCAGCGTGCCGGCGGATCGCCGGGTGCTGGTGACCGCCCATGACGCCTTCGGCTATTTCGGCAAGCGCTACGATTTCGAGGTGCTGGGCATCCAGGGGCTGAGCACCGAGTCCGAGGCCGGGCTGAAGAAGATCGAGGAGATCGTCGAGATGCTGGTGCAGCGCCGCATCCCGGCGGTGTTCGTGGAATCGACCGTGCCGGACCGCAGCGTGCGGGCGCTGGTCGCGGGCGCCGCCGCCCAGGGTCACACGGTCGCGATCGGCGGCGAGCTGTTCTCCGACGCCATGGGCCGGCCGGGCACCTACGAGGGCACCTATGTCGGCATGATCGATCACAACGTCACGCTGATCGCCCGGGCGCTCGGCGGCGAGGCGCCGCGCGACGGCTTCAACGGCCAGCTGGCGCTGGCCCAGTGATGGCAACTTGAGGCGACGATGAGCTCCGTCATCAACCTGCCCTTCGGGACCCCCGCCACCGGCGCCGACGGTGTGGCACCGGCGCCGGCGCCGCTGTCGATCCACGGCCTGACCGTCGGCTACGGCCGCCAGCCGGTGCTGTGGGGCGTCGACTACGACGTGCCGGCGGCCTCGCTGGTCGCCATCGTCGGCCCGAACGGCGCCGGCAAGTCGACCCTGATCAAGGCGGTGCTCGGCCTGCTGCCGCTGGCCTCCGGCTCGGTGCGGTTCTGGGGCGAGCCGCTGCGCGCCGAGCGCCGGCGCGTCGGCTACGTGCCGCAGCGCGGCAGCGTCGACTGGGACTTTCCGGTCTCGGTCGAGGAGGTCGTGACCATGGGCCGCTACGGCATGCTGGGCTGGCTGCGCCCGGTGGCGCGGCGGCACCGCGAGGCGGCGCTGGCCTGCCTGGAGCAGGTCGGGATGACCGAGTTCGCCGGCCGCCAGATCAGCCAGCTGTCCGGCGGCCAGCAGCAGCGGGTGTTCCTGGCCCGCGCGCTCGCCCAGGAATCCGACCTGTACTTCATGGACGAGCCGTTCGCCGGCGTCGACGCCGCCACCGAGACCGCGCTGGTCGAGGTGATGCGGCGCCTGAAGGCGGAGGGAAAGACGGTGGTGGTGGTGCACCACGACCTGTCGACGGTGCCGGAGTATTTCGACGACGTCCTGCTGCTGAACGGCCGGGTGGTCGCCGCCGGGCCGGTGGCCGACGCCTTCACCAACGAGAACCTCCAGCGCGCCTATGGCGGCCGGCTGGCGCTGCTCGACGACGTCTCGCAGGCGCTGTCCCGGCTGGACCGCAAAGGCGTGTCGTGACCAGCCTCGGCGGGTCGGGCATCGCCTGGCCGTCGGTCTCGGAGGTGGTCGCCGTGCTGCTGCTGCAGGGCGGCTATAACACCACCGTGGTGATGCTCGGCGTCACCCTGCTCGGGATCGCCGCCGGCACGGTCGGCACCTTCGCGGTCCTGCGCAAGCGCGCGATGATGAGCGACACCATGAGCCACGCCACCCTGCCGGGCATCGGGCTGGCGTTCCTGGCGGCCGTGGCGCTCGGCGCCGAGGGCCGCAGCCTGCCGGTGCTGCTGGGCGGCGCGGCGGTCGCCGGCGTCGTCGGGGTGGCGGTGGTGCACGGCATCGCGCGCCACACCCGGCTGCCCGAGGACGCCGCGATGGGCGCGGTGCTGAGCGTGTTCTTCGGGCTCGGCTTCGTGGTGCTGAGCTACATCCAGACCCTCGGCACCGGCGCCGAGGGCGGCATCTCCAAGTTCATCTACGGCCAGACCGCGGCGATGAGCGCCGGCGACGCCATCACCATCGCGGCGGTCGCGGCCGGGGTGGTGGTCGCGACGCTGCTGCTGTTCAAGGAGTTCCGGCTGGTCTGCTTCGACCCGGAGTTCGCCGAGGTGCAGGGCTGGCCGGTGTCGGCGATCGACCTGCTGATGATGGCGCTGGTGGTGGTGGTGACGGTGATCGGCCTGCAGGCGGTCGGGCTGATCCTGATCATCGCGCTGGTGATCATCCCGGCGGCGGCGGCGCGGTTCTGGACCGACCGGCTGTGGCTGATGACGCTGATCGCCGCCGGCTTCGGCGCGGTCAGCGGCTACGTGGGCGCGGCGCTGTCGGCGCTGATGGACCGCTTCCCGGCCGGCGGCATCATCGTGCTGGTGGCCGGCGCGCTGTTCGTGATCAGCCTGTTCCTCGCCCCCGGCCGCGGCGTGCTCGCCGGCAGCGCCCGGCTGTTCCGGCTGCGCCTGGAGGTCGAGGCGCAGCACGTGCTGCGCGGCGTGTTCGAGCAGACCGAGGCGCGCGGCGCGCCGCTGACCACGCCGGTGTCGACCGACGCGCTGGCGTTCGCCGGCACCTGGTCGGCGCCATGGCGGACCGCGGTCCTGCTGTTCCTGTGGGCGCGCGGCCTGATCGCCCGGCCGTCCACCCCGCTGACCCTGACCGACACCGGTGCGGCCGAGGCCTGGCGCCAGACCCGCAGCCACCGGCTCTGGGAGGCCTACTTCGCCCGCCACGTGGCGATCGCGCCGGGGCGGGTCGACCGGCTCGCCGACATGGCCGAGCATGTGCTGGACCCGGGGATCGTGGCGCGCCTGGAGGAGCAGCTGGCGCGCGACGGGCGGCTGCCGATGCCGGGCGGGCTGGCCCGGCCGGTTCGGGAGTGACGCCATGACGCTCCAGACCTTCCTGCAGCTCGACCTGCCGGCGCTGCTGGCGACGCTGTTCGCCACCATGGCCTGCGCGCTGCTCGGCAACTTCCTGGTGCTGCGCCGCCAGAGCCTGATGGGCGACGCGGTGTCGCACGCCGTGCTGCCGGGCATCGTCGCCGGGTTCCTGATCGCCGATTCCCGCGCCACCTGGCCGATCTTCGTCGGCGCCACCGTGGCGGCGATCACCGCGGTGGTGCTGATCGACCTGGTGCGCCGCTTCGGCCGGGTCGAGGCCGGCACCGCCATGGGCGTGGTGTTCTCGATCATGTTCGCCGGCGGCGTGGTGCTGATGGAGCAGGCGGCGGCCAGCAACGTCGATCTCGACGCCGAGTGCGTGCTGTACGGCCAGCTCGAAGACATCCTGTGGCTGGCGCCGACCGGACTGGCCTCGCTGATCGACCCGGTGGCCCTGTCGCAGATGCCGCGCGAGGTGGTGACCCTGGCGGTGGCGCTCGCGGTGTCGGCGCTGGCGGTCGGGCTGTTCTGGAAGGAGCTGAAGATCACCTCCTTCGACCCGGCGCTGGCGACCACGCTGGGGTTCCCGGCGGGGGCGGTGAACCTCGGGCTGATGATCCTGGTCGGCATCGTCGCGGTGGCGGCGTTCGAGGCGGTCGGCTCGATCCTGGTGATCGCCATGTTCATCTGCCCGGCCGGCGCGGCGCGCATGCTGACCGACCGGCTGGCGACCCAGGTCCGGCTCAGCCTGCTGTTCGCCGCGGTGTCGTCGATCGGCGGCTACACGCTGGCCGCCTTCGGCCCGCTGTGGATCGGCATGGAGCACTCGCTGGCCGCCAGCGGCATGATCGCCGTGGTCAGCGGCGTCGTGCTGGGCCTGGCGATCGTGTTCGGCCCCCGCCACGGCCTGCTGGCCGCGCCGCCGCCCGGCGGTGGTGGTCGAAGGGTAGGCGGGACGCCGCGTCCTCCCCCAGGGCGGCGCTCAGCGACCGCGTCCTCCTCCTCGCCGTCGTCACCCCGGACGGACGCGCCCCCGGCGCGGCCGAGCCGGGGCCCACGGCTGACGGTTGCTTGCCGGCAGCGGCGCCGACGAGGCGGCGTGTGGCCCCGGGTCGCGCTGCGCTTGCCCGGGGTGACGATGAAGGGAGGGAGGCGCCCGGCCTCTCGGCCTCAGCGTGGCCCCACCCCGGTCGTCATCACATCGGCGACCACGTCCTCCTCCTCACCGTCGTCACCCCGGACGGGCGCGCCGCGGCGCGGCCGAGCCGGGGCCTACGGCGCGACGGTGGCTGGCCGGCGGCGGCGCCGAGCGGCGTGTGGGCCCCGGGTCGCGCTGCGCTTGCCCGGGGTGACGACGGGGGAAGGGAGGCGCCCGGTACAGACCGGTCACATGTTTGACAGTTTAGACCGGTCACATGGTTGACATGTTCCAGTCTCTGGCAGGGAGGACCTGCCGGTGCCTTGGAAAGTCAGCGACGTGTACGAAGCTCGGGTACGATTTGTGTTGGGTGTTGAGCGTGGTGATCTGAGCCTGTCGGCGGTTTGCGATGCCCATGGGATCAGCCGGGAGACGGGTTACAAGTGGCTGGCTCGATACCGCGCCGGTGGCTTTGACGGTCTTCGGGATCTGTCGCGAGCCCCGCAGCGCCAGGCGGGAGCGATGGCGCCCGAGGTGTCTGCGGCGATCGTGGCGCTGCGGCGCAAGCACCGGTTCTGGGGTCCGAAGAAGTTGCGGGCTGTTCTGGATCGTGACTTTCCCGGGACGGACTGGCCGGCGCCTTCGACGATCGGGGACCTTCTGCGTCGCGAGGGTCTGGTCGAGGCTCGGCGGCTTCGGCGTCGCGGTATCGCGGTTGAGCAGCCGTTCGCACCGGTTGAGGCGGCGAACGACCTGTGGTGCATCGACTTCAAGGGCTGGTTCCGGACCGGCGACGGCCGTCGCTGTGATCCGCTGACGGTGACCGATGCGCAGAGCCGCTTTCTTCTGACCTGCCAGGCGTTGAACCCGACTGGGGTGGAGGTGGAACGGGCCTGCGATCGGCTGTTCCGGGAGTATGGGCTGCCACGGGCGATGCGGATGGACAACGGCTCGCCCTTCGCCTCGAGCGGGGCGGCCGGGCTGACACGGTTGTCGGTCGGGTGGGTGAAGCTGGGCATCCGACTGGAGCGGATCGACCCTGGCTCGCCGCAGCAGAACGGTCGGCACGAGCGCATGCATCGCACGCTCAAGGAGCAGACCACGCAGCCTCCGGCGGCGAATGCGCACAAGCAGCAGGCGAAGTTCGACGACTTTCGGCGAGAGTTCAACGAACAGCGACCGCACGAGGCGCTCGGCCAGGTAACGCCGGCGAGCTGCTACTCCACTTCGCGGCGCTCCTATCCGGATACCATCGAGGAGCCGTGTTACGCTGGAGCCCACGAAGTCCGGCGGGTGCGCCCCGACGGGGCCATCAAGTTCCGTGGCAAGGAGGTCTATGTCTCCCAGGCCCTCGCCGGCGAGCCCGTCGGGCTGTTCGAGATCGACGACGACCAGTGGCTCGTCCGCTTCGCCGAACTCAACATCGGCATGTTCGGACGCGGCCGAAAACTCGAACGATTTGCGTCGGCCCGGCCGGGCCGACGCAAATCGAAATCAACCGGAACACTGTCAACCATGTGACCGGTCTGAACTGTCAACCATCTGCCCGGTCGTTCACCCGGCCTCTCCGCCTCAGGGCGGCCCCACCCGGTCGTCACACGTCGGCGTCCACGTCCTCCTCCTCACCGTCGTCACCCCGGACGGGCGCGCCCGCGGCGCGGCCGAGCCGGGGCCTATGGCGCGACGGTGGCTTGCCGGCGGCGGCGCCGAGCGGCGTGTGGGCCTCGGGTCGCGCTGCGCTTGCCCGGGGTGACGACGGGGGGAGGGAGGCGCCCGGCCTCTCCGCCTCAGGGCGGCCCCCGCCCCGGTCGTCACACGTCGGCGTCCACGTCCTCCTCCTCGCCGTCGTCACCCCGGACGGGCGCGCCTGCGGCGCGGCCGAGCCGTGGCCTACGGCGCGACGGTGGTTTGCCGGCGGCAGCGGCGCCGAGCGGCAGGTGGGCCCCGGGTCGCGCTGCGCTTGCCCGGGGTGACGACGGGGGGAGGGAGGGAATTCTCGCCCCGGACCTTCCATAGCGGGTTCATGATCAGGCCCTGCGTCTACATGCTCGCCTCGAGACGGCACGGCACGCTGTATGTCGGCGTGACGGGCGACCTGATCCGGCGGGTCTGGGTGCATCGCGAACACGCTGGCGGCTTCTGCGCGCGCCACCGGGTCGACCGGCTGGTCTGGTACCAGCCGCAGCCGGACATGCTCGGCGCCATCGGGCACGAGAAGCGGTTGAAGCGCTGGCGACGCGCCTGGAAGATCGCGCTGATCGAGGCGCACAACCCCGAATGGCGGGACCTCTACCCCGAACTGACGGGAGTGTCTTAGATTCCGGCGCCGACGGAGCGGCGGTCCCGGCTCGCGCTGCGCTTGGCCGGGATGACGACGGGGAGAAGGGGGCGCCCGCCTTCGCGGAGGCAAGGCGCTGCTTGCCGCTTCCGGCGCGACGGCGGCGGGCCCCGGCTACACCGCGCGGGTGGCCAGCATCCACACTGCCATGGCGATCATCATCAGGTTCTCGGTCAGCGAGACGAAGCCGAGCGGCACCCGGCTGGAACCGCCGACGCAGGCGCACTTGATGGCGCGCCGGTCGATGTAGACCGCCTTGAACACCGACGCCGCGCCGACGCCGCCGATGAACAGCGCCACCGGCACCGACACCCAGATCAGGGCACCCGCCGCCATCAGCACGCCGGCCAGCAACTCGGCGTAGGGGTAGACGTAGGAGTACGGCACGTAGCGCTGGGCCAGCAGGTCGTAGCCGAGGAACATGGTCGAGAAGCTCTCGATGTCCTGCAGCTTGAGCATCGCCAGGATGCCCATGCTGAAGGCGATCACCCATTCGCCGGTCCGCACGGTCGCCACGCTGCCGAAGGCCGCCCAACCCGCCGCCAGCGCCATCAGCGCCGCCGTCAGGAACACCACCAGAACCGGCCGGTAGCTGACCGCGTCGGGGTCGGCGACCGGCAGGCCGAAATGGCGGCGCAACTCCTCGTAGCCGCCGATCCGTTCGCCGTTGATGAAGGTCTGGGGAGTGGTGTCGACGTCGTGTTCGGCCTTGAAGGCGTCCTGCCGGCCGCGGCTTTCCAGCAGATAGTCGTCGACGGAATAGCCCTTGCGTCTCAGCAGGTCGACCGACTTCAGCCCGAACGGGCAGATGTGCTCCGGTGTCGCCATGCGATACACGGTCGCCACAGTGCTTTTGGCGGTGCTCATCTCGGTCGCTCCCGGCGGCGCTGACGCCGCCCTTCTAGGTCCGCACCACGGTCGGCCGGCGCGGCGCCGGGTGGGGCTCGGCCGGAAGGTGGCGGCGCAGCAGGTCGAGGTTGCGCAGGTTGGCCTTGAAGGCGACGTCGAAGATATCGCCGAGCACCGGCACCGAGCCGGCCGCCATGTCGATCGCGACGTTGCCGATCATGCGGACCAGCACGTGGGTCGGCACGCCGAGCGCGCGAGCCCGGTGGACGATGTACAGCGCGGCGAAACCGGTGGCGGCGTCGCCGATCCCCGGCACCAGGCCGAGCAGGCCGTCGAGCCCGAAACGGATGCCGGTGCCGGGTATGCGGAACCGGCTGTCGAGCAGGCGGGCCAGGGACTCGATCT
Source organism: Rhodospirillaceae bacterium (assembly GCA_018401495.1). Taxonomy (GTDB): domain Bacteria; phylum Pseudomonadota; class Alphaproteobacteria; order Thalassobaculales; family Thalassobaculaceae; genus Thalassobaculum_A. The sequence goes on along the minus strand of JAGYJX010000035.1, from coordinate 183,695 downwards.
CGTCGAGGCGGGGATCCCGCGCCGGCATGGTCTACCTCCTGGCGATGATCCACACCGCGTGAACGATGCCGGGGATGTAGCCGAGCAGGGTGAGCAGGATGTTCAGCCAGAAGTGCATGCCGATCCCGACCTGCAGGAACACCCCCAGCGGCGGCAGCAGGATCGCGAAGATGATCCGAACGATGTCCATGCGTGTCTCCAGGGTGGGCTGGCGTTGTATGTGGCCGACGTTCCGTGCGGACTCAACGAAACCGGCGCTGGAGAGTTCCGCGGTTGCCGCGGTCCGGATGGCTCGACAGCTAGTCGTTTCAATGCTACGTGAAATCTTGAAATGGAAAACGCTGAAGCCATCGCCGCCCTGTCCGCGCTCGCCCACGAGCATCGCCTGCGGCTGTTCCGCCTGCTGATGCGCCGTGGCCCCTCGGGCCTGACGGCGGGTGAGATCGCCGACGCCATCGGCGTCGGCGCGTCGAGCGTCAGCTTCCACGCCGGCGCCCTCGAACGGGCCGGCCTGCTGCGCTCGCGCCGCGATCGGCGCTTCGTGTTCTACGCCGTCGACCTCGAGGGGATGCGTCGCCTGATGACCTTCCTGACCGAGGATTGCTGTGAGGGTCATCCGGAGATCTGCGGCGATCTGGCCGTCGGCTCCGTCGTCTGTGGCGCCAAAGTGGAGGTCGAGGGATGAGCGAGAAGGTCTACAACGTCCTGTTCCTGTGCACCGGCAACACCGCCCGCAGCCTGCTGGCCGAGGCCATCCTGAACCGGCTCGGCGCCGGGCGCTTCCGGGCCTACAGCGCCGGCAGCCACCCGCGCGGCGGCCCGCACCCCTACACCCTCGACCTGCTGCGCAACCAGAACTTCCCGACCGACGGCATACGCTCGAAGAACTGGGATGAGTTCGCCGCCGCGGGCGCCCCCGAGATGCAGTTCGTGTTCACGGTCTGCGACGACGCCGCCAGCGAAGTCTGCCCGGTCTGGCCGGGGCAGCCGATGACGGCGCATTGGGGCGTTCCGGACCCGGCCGCCGCGGTGGGCACCGAGGCCGAGCGGCGGCTGGCCTTCGCCGACGCCTTCCGGATGCTGAACAACCGGCTCTCGATCTTCGTCAGCCTGCCGCTCCCGTCGCTTGACCGGCTGCAACTGCAGAAGCGCCTCGACGCCATCGGCAAGGCGGCGGATGGAACGGCCGGCGGCGTTGCCGAGCGGGCGACGGCGCCGACTGCTTGAGCCGGGCGCCTGAGCCACCACCGACCGGACCACACACGTCAGGGATCGCGAGCATGACCAGCGACGTCACCGAACGCGCGGCGCCGCCGGCGGGCGGCATCGGCTTCTTCGAGAAATGGCTGTCGGTGTGGGTCGGGCTCTGCATCCTGGCCGGGCTGTGGCTCGGCAACGCCGTGCCCGGCGTGTTCGCGGCGCTGGCCCGGGTCGAGTACGCCTCGGTGAACCTGGTGGTGGCGGTGCTGATCTGGGCGATGGTCTACCCGATGATGGTCAACGTCGACTTCGCCTCGCTGCGGCGGATCGGCGACCGGCCGAAGGGGCTGGTGATCACCATCGTGGTGAACTGGCTGGTCAAGCCGTTCACCATGGCGGCGCTGGGCGTGCTGTTCTTCGAGGTGGTGTTCGCCGACTGGATCGACCCGGCCTCGGCCCAGGAATACATCGCCGGCCTGATCCTGCTGGGGGCGGCGCCGTGCACCGCCATGGTGTTCGTGTGGTCGCAGATGACCCGCGGCGACGCCACCTACACGCTGGTCCAGGTGTCGGTGAACGACATCATCATGGTGTTCGCGTTTGCGCCGATCGTGGCGCTGCTGCTCGGCGTCACCGACATCGCGGTGCCGTGGGAGACGCTGCTGCTGTCGGTGGCGCTGTACGTGGTGATCCCGCTGGCGGCCGGCGTGCTGACCCGGGCCCGGCTGGCGGCCGGCACCCCCGACCCGGTGGCGCGCGAGCGCCGGGTCGCCGGGTTCACCGCCGCGGTCAAGCCGGCCTCGGTGCTCGGCCTGCTGGCGACCGTGGTGCTGCTGTTCGGCTTCCAGGGCGAGGTGATCCTGGACCGGCCGGTGCTGATCGCGCTGATCGCGGTGCCGCTGGTTCTGCAATCCTACGGCATCTTCTTCGTGTCGTACGCGGCGGCGTGGTTCTGGCGGGTGCCGTTCCCGGTGGCGGCACCCTGCGCGCTGATCGGCACCTCGAACTTCTTCGAACTGGCGGTGGCGGTCGCCATCAGCCTGTTCGGCCTGCAGTCGGGGGCCGCGCTGGCGACGGTGGTCGGCGTGCTGGTCGAGGTCCCGGTGATGCTGTCCCTGGTGGCGTTCGCGAACGCCACGCGTGCATGGTTTCCGGCGGAGTGACTGATCGTCATGGGATGGCCAAGAATTCCGTGCACGCCTGCGAACTCCGGCGTGCTGAGATCCTGCGGCCCCAGCGTGTCTGCTTACGCTCAAGAAGGAGTTGGTCTTGATCGGGCGTGAGCGGCTCCTACGATGCCCGAAAGAGAACTAGCCCCACGCCTGTCGGTCGGCCAGCGAAACGTCAACCTCATTTACTTGCTGCTCGATAATCTTCCACCCGATGGCCTCGTGCCATTCTGAAAAACGGCGATGAGGCGCCAGGCCTCGCCGCCGTCGGCTCGGGCCAGGATGGAGCGGTGGTCCAGCGCCCACGGGCCCCGCGCGATGCGGCTCGTGTAGTGGGAGAGCCAGGACATGTCCGGCGCGCGGGCCGAATCCCAGCCCAGGGCGATGGCGTCGAGGTCATCCCAGCGCAGGCCTCCCTGGGCGAGGCAATGGCCGTCGGCCGCCGCAGGCAGGGCGTCGGGCGCATAGCGGACGCGGGAAAACCGCTCCTCCTCAACGAAGGCGACCACGGTGTTGGCGACCACCAGGCAGGCGCTGGCGTCATGTCCGAAGACGCCGGAAACGCCGAGGATCTTCACTGTCCGGCGCCCCCGACCCCCAGGTCCAGCATCAGTGCGGGATCGCGGTCCTGCCGCCGCCGCCAATCGCGCCGTCCCAGCATCTCGTGCGCGAAGCTCTGGCCGCTGGTGCCCAGGCAGGCGCGGCAGGCGGGCAGGGGCGTGGCGTCGGAGAGGTAGGCATGAAGGCGCCCGTCCAGACTTGGCCCCTCGTCTAGCGCCACGCCGTTATCGTTGGGCGTTCCCAGCTGTGGCAGGCCAAGGTGCAGTGGCAAGGCCTGAGCCTGCGGGCATTTGTAGAACCGGCCGCCCCTGAGGGTGAAGCAGCACCAGTCGTGCGCCACCTTACAGTCGCGATAGACGCGCTCGACGATGGAGTCGGCATGCAGCCGCTGGCTGAAGGTCTCCTGGAAGACCGGCATCGGGATTTCGGCGATGCGCACGCCGTCACGGCCAGCCTCGGCCAGGGCCGCCTCGGCCACGGGAGGGAGAGGCGTATTGGGATAGCGGGAGACGGTAATTTGGTCGAACCGGCCAAGCTCAAGCAGACGGCGGCCCAGCAAAAGGCCGTTGGTGACCAGATGCACTTCGGCGCGCGGCATGGCTTGGCGCACGGAGCTCGCTACGGCGGCGAGGTCGGGATGCAGCAGGGGCTCGCCGCCGAGGAGCTTGACCACATGGCAGGAAAATGCCCGCGCCAGGCGCTTCAAGTCGACCAGCAGTTCGGCTGGATCGGCGAACCACCGGCCGGCGATTGGCGAGAGGTGGGAACAGCCGCGGCAGGAGAGGTTGCACTGCTCGGCGACCACCACCTCCAGCACCGGCGCTTCGATGACGCCATCACGATACAACCACGGCATTGAGGTCTCTTCAGTCCTGACCCGGCGACCATCCTACGAACGCGCCCGGTTGCCAAGGCGCCAAGGGTTTTGCCAAGCGGCTCCGTAGTCCGCAGGATGGCGCCGATGTGTGGCTTGATCGGCGCCCTGGGCCTGGTTCCGCCGCCAGACCGGCGCTGGGCCGGCCTGGCCGCGCTGGCTGACCGTGGCCCGGATGGAGCGAGCGAACTGGTCGGCGCGGACTTCTGGATCGGCCATACCCTGCTGTCGGTGCGGGGTGGGTTGGGCGCAGCCTCCAGCCAGCCGGTCATCGACGCCGGGCGGCGCTTCGCCTTCGCTTACAATGGCGAGGCTTATGGTGGAGAGAGAGATGGGGCAGCCGGCGGCGCTGCCCCGCGCGACGTGGGCGACGAGGCCGCGATCATCGGGCGGGCGGCGGCCGGGGCCCTGGCGGGGAGGCCGCCGGTCTAGACGGGCTGCATGGCGACTATGCCCTGGCCGCCGTGGACTGGTACGCGGACGGACGCTGGCGGCGCGCCCTGCTAGCGCGGGACGTCGCCGGCCTCAAGCCGCTGGTGGTGGCCGAGCATTCGTGGGGATGGGCCTTCGCGTCGAGCCTGAAGGCCCTGGTGGCGGCGGGCCTAGCCGCCCCGCAGCCGGACAGGCAGGCGGCGGCTCTGTTCCTGCGTTTCGGCGCCATACCGCAGCCCCTCACTGGCCTGACGGGCGTGGGTGCTCTGCTCCCGGGCGAGCGGCTGCGGCTGCGGCCCAGCGCGCCGGCGGCAAGCAGCCGTGCGACCTCAGCCCCGGCCGCGGATGGCCTGGACTTCGCGAAGGCAGCGGCTGGTGCCATCGCCGCACAGTGCGCGGACGTCGTCGCCCGAGGCGAGGCCATGTGGGTGTTTCTGAGCGGCGGCGTCGATTCCGCCCTGCTGGCCCGGTTCGGCCTCGAAGCCGGCGCGCGGGTGACGGGCCGCTGCCTGCGGCTGTCCGGCAGCATGCTGGACGAGAGCAGAGCTGCCGCGGCCTCGGCCGCCGCCCTGGGCATTCCCCTTGAGATGGTCGATCTCGACGAGGCGGGGGTCGCCGCCCGCGCCCTGGAATTCCTGTCGGCCACCGACCAGCCGACCATCGACGGCCTCAACGCCTTCCTGGTGTTCTCGGGAGCCGCCTTCGACGAGCGGGTGGTGTTCACCGGCACGGGGCTGGACGAGCTCTACTTCGGCTACCGCTGGACGGTCGACATGCTGCGCGAGGCCGGCGAGGGGGCGGCGCCGTCAGTGGAGGCCCTGGCCGCCGACTGGGAGCGACGGACCGGCCATCTGCCGGCCGATGAGGTCGTGGCCCTGACCGGGCTGGCGGAGATGCCGCGAGTCCCCACGCAGGCCGATCCCGGCCCCGGCCATTCCCTGCACCATCGCCTGCGGTCCATAGCCCTAGCGCGCTTCACCGCCGACCGGCTGCTACGCGATCTGGACGAGGTGGCGATGTATCACAGCAAGGAGGCTCGCGCGCCCTTTCTCGGCGCGCCGATGCTGGCCCACGCGCAGGGGCTGGGCGCCGCCGGGCTGTTCCCACGCGGCCTCGGCGGAGACGAGGCGAGCTATGCCTCATCGCCCCTGAAGCAGATCGTCGTCGATGAAGCCGCCAGGCGGCTACCGGCCGCGCTGCTGCGGGGGCGCAGGAAGCAGGGATTCACCCTGCCGCTGGACCGGATCATGGCCGGCGGTCTCGCAGAGCATGTGGTCTGGGCGCTGTCCCCCAGGACCTCGCCGGCGGCGGGCCTGATCGATCTGGAGCGCCTGCGCGGGCCGGCGTGGACCGGCGGCTTGGGAGGCGATGTTTTCGGGCGCTGGATGGTGCTGGTGCTGGCGTTCTGGCTGGCCGGGCTCAGCCGCACGGACGGTCTCGGTCGCCGCTTGACACCCAGATCAACCGCAACGCATAGTTTAGTGCAGAGTGTTAGCTGTGGAGATGGGTATGAAGCTTCTCTTCGCTCTTGATCGCTTTTTGGCCCGTACTTTCATCCGGGGTTCGCAGGCCCGCATCCGGCAGGTCGGCAACAGTCAGAAAGAGCAGGCCTACTACCACTATTTCAGTTGATCTCGCCGATCTGAACGGTTGGCGACCCTGACGACGAAGCGTTTTGGCGTCTCGGACGACGAGTGGTCGGAACGCTATTTCGTATCGCCAAAGACCGGCGACCTGCTGGTGGCTTCACGCCAGGATCTGGCTTCCAGCCGGGCCCGAGTTGCTTTCCGGCGGCTCGGCGTCGACATGGACGCCCCGGAGTGGCGAGACCACACGGTGTTCGCACCTGTCGCACCCGCGTATGGCGAGGCTGATCCCTTCTTAGCCGGACGCTATTTTAGCTGGCAGCGCACGGAGCGGCGGGCCCTGCGCTTCCTGCGCAGATTGCTGGGGCCTGAAGGCCTTGCTCTCCGGGCGGCAAAGGCTCGGGCAGCGGCGACCCCGGCCGGGCGGGAGGCCGCGCTGCGCGTCCTGGCCGAAGCGGGGCCGGGTCAGGTGGACGAGTGTTTGGTGACCAGCTTCACCCAGGTCGCCTTTCTTGTCGCCCAGGGGATCGGCTGCACCCTGTCGATCGGCTGCTGGACACCGACCATCAACATGCATGCCTGGGTTTCGGTCGAGGACCCTTCGATGGAGGGTTCTTCAGTGAAGGGCTCTGGGCGTCAGCGCCTGGTGAGCGAGCCTTTCGACCGTGTCTGCCTCTATCGGCCGTCCGTGCAGTTTCACTTCCATGACCCCCAGGGTTGAGGCCGCGCCCGCCTGGCTGCGGACCGACTGGCGCGACGTCCAGGCCACCGTGGCCGGGGAGGGCGCTGGCTCGGTGATCGGCCTGTCGCGGGCCGGCGAACCCGGGCTGTCGGAGGGCGCAGCGCGAGCCCTGACCGCGGTGAGCGTGGGCGCCGATCCGGATAAGGCTCTGTCGGGCATGGGATCGCTGTACGATGCGGGCTTGGCGGCGACGCTGGGCGGTGTGTGGCTGGCGCGCGGCGGGGCGAGCAGGATGCGCCTGTTCATTGATCGAAGGCAGCCGGGGCAGGTGCGACTGACCGACCGGATCGCCCCGGGCGAGGCGCGGCTGCGCACGGACTTCCTTACCTTCGCCATGGCCCAGGCCATCTTGACCCCCTTCGAGCGACGCGCGACCACCCGGACGATCTTCGAGGGGATTGACTGCCTGCCGCCGGGCGCCCACGCCCGCCTGCGGCTCGGCGAGGCGCTGGAGGCCAGGGTCATCGACCATGCCACAGGGGATTTCGAGGGGGTGGGCCGGGCCACGGCGATGGAGGCGGTGCGCGACGGGGTCGACCAGGCCGTGGGCCGCGCCCTGGCCGCGGCCGGGGACCGGCCGGCGGTCTTCGAGGTGTCGGGCGGGCTGGATTCCAGCGTGGTCGCGGCCCGTGCCCTGGCCTGGATGCGGCGCGGCGGCGACGGCCGGCCCGTTGGGGCGGTGACCCTGCGCTATCCCTACCACGAGTTCCGGCGGGAGGCCGGCTTCTCCGACGCCGTGGTCGACAGGCTGGGCCTGCCACTGGCGATCATACCGGGGCAGGACTGCTTGCCCTTCGATGGCTGGGGCGAGGCGCCGGCGGCATGTGGCGACGAGCCGGCCCTACAGCAGGTGGGACGTGCCCAGCATCTGGCCGTGCTGCGGGCCGAGGACTCTGGGCCGCGCATCCTGTTCCACGGATTCGGTGGCGACACCCTGTTCGGCTTCGGCCCCGTCCAGCAGTTCATCGTCCGTAACCCCCCGCCGCGGCCCGCCTGGATGGGGCGCGCGGCCTGGCGGGCCTTCCTGGGCGAATGGGAGACGGTCCACGACCACTTTCCCGACACGCCGGAGGGCCACCGGCGGCAGTTCTTCAGCGGCGCCAATGTGGATGACGCCTGGTCCGACATTTACCTGGCCCCGACCTTCGGCTCCGTCCGCGCCGGGGGCTTCACCGACCCGCGGCTGCTGTCTGCGGTGGAGCGGCTGTGGGCGCTGGGTCCGGCGCAGGGCGAGGCGCGTTACAAGTGGATCCTGCGCGAGGCCTTCCGGGGTGACCTGCCCAAGACGGTGCGCGAGCGGGAGCACAAGATCGCCTATGATGGCCTTTATGCGCGCGGCTACCGACGGCGCCGCGAGACGTTGCATGCCCTGGTCGGCCGCCATGCGGCGCTGCTAGCGGACTCGGGGATGTCGGCCATGAAGGTGAAGGCGGCCATCGACCGGCTGGCGGCCGGCAACCTCGACAACGATTTGTTGCTGTCGATGCTGCTCAGCTGCCTGCAGTGGATGGACTCCAGTGGCGGACAGGCTCGATGAGCCCGCGCCGGCTGCTGCTGGTGGGACGTGCCGACAGCGCCCATGTGGCGCGCTGGGCAGCCCTGTGCGCCGACCTGGGGTACGAGGTGGGCTGCTTCGAGCCGGTGGGCGGCCGGCTGGTCCTGCGCGGGATGGGCGAGGACGTGGACGAGGCGGTGACGGCCGAGCGGCAGGCGATCCTGGCGGACACGGCGGCCGCCATCGCGCACTTCCGGCCGGACATCGTCCATGCCTGCGGGCTCGATCCCTTCGCCCTGGTGGTGGCGGACGCGCTGGCGCTGGCGAGCGGGCGGCGGCCGGCCCTAGTGGTGCAGGCGCGGGGCGGGCATGAGCTGATGCTGGCGGCGCTGGATCCGCCGCTGGCTGCCGCCTTCGCCCACGTGCTCGCCCTGGCCGACGGCCTGATCACCGACCATGACCACAACTTCGAGCTCTGTATCCGCATGGGCCTCTCGGCCGCCGCGACCGCCCGCCGGGGTCCGCCTCTGCCCGGCGGCGGCGGGCTTGGCCGCGAGGAGGTTCAGGCGCTGGGCGCGGCCCGGCCCGGGCCGCCCCTGGTGCTGTGGCCCAAGGCCTATCTGACGGTGGGGGTGGACGGGCTGAGCGTTGCCGAGGGGCTGCGCCGCGCCTTCGAGCGCGGCGGGGACTTCGACCTTGGCCTGCTGTTCTGCTTCCAGGACGAGTTCCGCCTGATGCTGCAGCGCCTGTGGCCACCGGCCCTGCTGACCCGCGTCCGCATTGAGGCGGTGGTACCCTGGGAGGCTGCGATACGGCGCATGGCCGAGGCGAGGGTGATGCTGGCGCCCTCCCTGCTCGACGGTATCCCCAACGTGTTAATCGAGGCCATGGCCTGCGGGGCGATACCCATCGTCTCCGACCACGGCGTCTTGCCCAGTGATTGGTATGCGGAGCCAAGGCTTCGCTTCGTTGGCAATCTCGATCCGGACGCTATCGCAACGGCGCTGCTGGACGCGTTGGCCCTCGATTCAGCGCAGGCTCGCCGCGAGAAGCAGATCAATCGCGAGCGGGCCTTTGCCCACGCCGACCGTACCTTGGTAGCGGAGCGGCTGACGCGTTTTTACAAGTCGCTCTGGGAATAGCTTCAGACTGTGCAGGACTAGGCGAAGTACGGCGGCGTTGGGCCGTCTGACGCGCAGCATTTTAGGGCCTCGAGGACGAGAACCGTCAGCTGAAGAAGCTGTTGGCGGAGTCGATGCTGGACGTCGCGGCTCTGCGACCGCTGCCGAGGTCGGCGAGCGCTGGGTGCAGCGTCACCTCGGCCACGCGACTGTCACCTTGACCCGGCGCTATCAGCGCGAGCGGGATAGGTTCAGAGTGAACATGACGAAGACCGCCGGGCTGTAGCTCTCAGGCCGCTGTTCGCTGACGCCGCTAGATGCCCGACGTTGCGAGCATCTATGTCGTCATGCTCGCGGAAGCATTCCATATTCCCGACAGAACGATCTGAGGCGTTCGGAAGCGTCCCAGATTGTGGCAGCGGCCCGCTCCAGGTCCGCTTCGGAGACTGGAATCTCCTCGTTAATGATCTTGCCATTGCGGACCTGAATGGTGAATCGTGTTGGTGGGGTTTGGTCATCGCCCCATAGCGCGTGGACGTACGTGTTTCGCATTTCGTTGGCGACGCGTACTTTCTTTAAAATATTGTCAAACTCTGTCCAGACATCCTCGTGATCTTTTTTTGCTGGCCGTGAGTAAGCTTGCAGCAGGTTCATTCGGAGTTCGAATGTAGAATGGACGACCAAAAGGCACGGCAGATCACCGTCTTTAATTCCCATTATTCCTATTACGGCATCCTGCAATACCGCATCAAGACATTGCCAGTTGCTCGCAATAATTCCAACTAACCGCATGTGCTCGTCGGGAACATTGCGAGGGTTCTGATATCGGGTCATGGTCTGACGAACCCTTTGACGAGGATTATGAAAAACAGCGCGATTAGGGACCGGAACACCATTCTCGTATGCAGAAGGATGAGCCGTCGCGCGTCAAGCCCCGTCGAGCAGGGTCCAATCGCAAGCAGACATGAACGGACCACCAGCTCAACTGTTGCCGCCAGTTCAACTGTTGCCGCGCTTTGACAGAATGAGACTAGAGCATTTTCCGATCATTCGCGATCATAGCCTGCTGCAGCGAAGTAGTTGAGGCACTCGATCGGGGTAAAGGTGTCGATGCCGCGGGCGATGGCGTTCCAGAGGTCGTCGACCGTTCTTGGTGCGTGCTTCTTGAGGAAGGCCTTTAGCTTGGCGAAGGCCATCTCGATCGGGTTGAAGTCGGGGCTGTAGGCCGGCAGGAAGCGCAGCTCGGCGCCGACCCGCTCAATGGCGTGGCGCACGGCGGTGGGTTTGTGGGCCGGCAGGTTGTCCATGACGACGATGTCGCCGGGCCGGAGCGTCGGGACCAGGACCTGCTCGACATAGGCCAGGAAGGCACGGCCATGCATGGCGCCGTCGAGCACCATGGGCGCCGTCATGCCACTGGTCCGCAGGGCGCCGACGAAGGTGGTGGTCTTCCAGTGCCCGTGCGGCACCGGTGCCCGGCAGCGCTCGCCACGACGTGAGCGGCCGCAGCGGCGTGCCATCTTGGTCGAGGCCCCCGTCTCGTCGATGAACACCAGGCGATCGGGGTCCAACTCCGGCTGGAGTGCAAACCAGGAACGCCGGCGTCGCAGGACGTCAGGACGCTGCTGCTCGCTGGCGTGCGCGGTTTTTTTTGAAGGTCATGCCGTGACGGTCGAGCAGACGCCACACGGTGCTCTGCGCCACCGTCAGCCCGTGCTCGCGATCCAGGTGCTCGACGATCTCCGCCAGGGTGATGTCGTGCCGGACCTCGATCAGGCCCAGGATCTCGTCAGCGTAAGCCTCGATGTGGTGAGAGCGGTGATCACCACCCTGTGGTCGAGGCTCAACGCCGCCCGTCCGCTCCCACTGATCGACCCACTTTACCGCCGTCGAGGGTGCCACTCCGAACCGCTTCGCCGCTGATCGCCGCGTCATGCCGCCCGCAACTGCCGAAACCAGCCGGGTGCGAAGATCCATCGAAAGAGGTCGCGTCATACAGGCTGGCCTCCTTCACCAGCCTGCATCTTGAATCAGAAATCGAGCCGTCCGGGAATCCCCTACGATTCAATCAGCTGAGAAAGTGCTCTAACCGTCGATCAGCCGCCGCCGCAGCCGCCGCGACAGGCTGTCCATGGCGAAAACCACCAGGATCGTCAGGATGATGATGTAGGTGGTGTTCTCCCAGTCCTTGGCGGTCCGCATGGTCTCGACCAGCAGCAGGCCGATGCCGCCGGCGCCGAGCGCGCCGATCACGGTCGCGGAGCGGGTGTTGGACTCCAGGTAGTACAGGATCTGCGACACCAGCACCGGCAGGATCTGCGGGATCACCCCGAACCGGTATCGCTGCAGCCGGCTGGCGCCGGTGGCGCGCACCCCGTCGACCTGCTTGTCGTCGATGTTCTCCAGCGCCTCGGAGAACAGCTTGCCGAGGCTGCCGGTGTCGGTGAAGGCGATCGCCAGGGCGCCGGTCAGCGGGCCGAGCCCGAACGCCCGGATGAAGATCAGCGACCAGATCAGCATGTCGATGCCGCGCAGGAAGTCGAACAGCCGGCGGGTCGCCGCCTGCAGGACGCGCGACGGCGTGAAGTTGGAGGCCGCCAGGAACGCCAGCGGCAGGCCGACGAAGGCCGCGATCATCGTCCCCAGCACCGCCATCATCACGGTCTCGAACAGCGCGATCAGCACCTCGCCGTGCAGCCAGTCCGGGTTGGTCAGGAAGGTGTCGAGGATGTAGCGCCAGTTCGGAAGCTCGGCCGACAGGCGGTCGCCGGATACCGCCAGGCCGGCCAGTTCCCCGGCCGAGTAGGCGGTCAGCTCCGAGCGGAACGGGAAGAAGAAGTTCTCCCAGCCGAAGAAGTAGCGGTGCACCTCGATGCGGGTCCGCGAGACCTGCAGGCGCCGGCCGATGGTCGGCCGCGCGTCGACCTTGGCCGGGTTGAGCTGCAGCCAGTCGGGGGCCGGGCCGGGCAGGTCGGTGACGATTTTGCCGCCCTCGACCCGGGCCACGATGGTGCCGTAGCCCGGCACCTCGAACACCGCGCCCCGGTCCTCGATGGTCACGGTGTAGCCGTCGCCGAGATCCACGGTGGTCCGCCCGCCGTCGGTCGCGACCCAGGCAGGCGGCTGCTCGTAAACCGCCGTGCGTTCGCCCTCGATCGACACCTGGAGGTCGCCGGCGCGCAGGTCCTTGGTGACGTGCACCTTGTGGGCGACCGAATCCAGGCCGAGCAGCACCGCGCGGTCCGGCTGGGCGGTGGCGATCAGGGTGGAGACCCCGAAGGCGTGCCAGGCGTAGGCGAGGTACAGGACGACCGCCGCCAGGGCGGCCAGGGCGGCCCAGGAGCGCCGCCGCACCGTCGCCGCCACGGCGTCGGCCTGGAAACCGGGCTCGGCCCGGAGCGTGTCGGCGATGGTCATGGACGGGCCCTCACGCCAAAGCCGGTCCGCGGACCAGCCGGTTCCGCGTCGCCGAGGACATCTGGTCGATCACCACGATCGACAGGAACAGCAGGACGAACAGCGCGGCGGTCTCGTCGCCGGCACCCTGGCCCCAGCCGATGGTCCGGCGCAGCTCCGAGCCGATGCCGCCGGCGCCGACGAAGCCGAGGATCGCCGAGGCCCGGACGTTGATCTCCAGGCGCAGCATGAAATAGCTGACGTAGTTGGGTGCGACCTGCGGCCAGACCGCGAAGCGCAGCCGCTGCATCCAGCTGGCGCCACAGGCGCGCAGCCCGTCGATCGGCTTGCGGTCGATGTTCTCGTTGACCTCCGAGAACAGCTTGCCGAGGGCGCCGGCGGTGTGGAACGCCACGGCGATCATCGCCGGGATCGGGCTGGTGCCGAGCACGAAGATCAGGAACAGCGCCAGGATCAGCTCGGGAAAGGCGCGCATCACGTCCATGGTCCGCCGGACCACCGGGATCAGCGGCGGCCAGACGTCGAGGTTGCGCGAGCTCAGGAACGACAGGCCGACCGCCGCGGCGCCGCCGAGCAGGGTGGCCACCAGGGCGATGTTCAGGGTCTCGACCAGGGCCGGCAGGAACCGCCAGAGCAGGCCGAAGAAGGCCGGACCGGCCTGCCAGGCCTCGATCACGATCTCGCCGGGGTAGTCGAAGAACTTCGACAGGCCGGCGAAGAAGCTGCCGGAGTTCATGGCGCTCGCCTGCCGCAGGCCGCCGATCAGCACGGCGAGGGTGAGCACGACGACGAGCGCCGAGTAGAGGCGTCGCTGCTGCTCGGCGCGCACGATCTCGTCGCGGAGGACACGGGCGATCATCGGCGGGGTTCCCGGGGGCTGGAACGAACGCGGCCCCGGGAAGATCCCGGGGCCGCGTCGGTTGGGCGGAGGCTCAGTTCGCGGCCTTGCGGGCCTCGATGATGCTGACGTACTCGCTGTGGTCGATCGGGGCGAGACCCTTGACCTCGCCGGCCATCACGCCGTAGGCGCACTCCATGTCCATCGACGCCAGGCTGGCCATCAGCCCGGTCATCTTCAGCTTGGTGTCCTCCGGCAGCGCCTTGCGCAGCACGATCGGGCCTTCCGGGATGACCTTCGAGCGCCAGATCTCGACCAGGTCGGTCATGTTGATCAGGCCGGCGTCGGCGGCCTTGCGGAGCGCGCCGGAGTTGTAGCCGTCCTCCCAGGCGCCGATGCCGTCGGCCCAGGTCACCCCGGCGTCGACGTCGCCGTTGGCGACCGCGACGATGGTCTGCTCATGGCCGCCCACGAACCGGACGTCGGAGAAGTACTCGCCCGGCTTCATGGAATAGCCGGACTGCGGGATCTCGATCGACGGGATCAGGTAGCCGGAGGTCGAGTTCGGGTCGCCGAACGCGAACACCTTGCCCTTCATGTCGGCCAGGCTCTTGATGCCCTTGTCGACGCGCGAGAAGCCGATCGCGTGGTAGCCGTAGGTGCCGTCGGTGTTGATCTTCACCAGCACCGGCTGAACCGCCTCGGGATCGGTCATGTAGACCTTGGCGTAGGCCGAGGCGCCGAGCCAGGCCATGTCCAGGTTGCCGCCGATCAGCCCCTCGATCACGCCGTTGTAGTCGGCCGGCGCGTACAGCTTGGTCGGCACGCCGAGCAGCTTCTCGGTCTTGAGGCGCAGGCAATCGTTCGAGCGCAGGCGATCGGAGGCGTTCTCGCCGCCCAGCAGGCCGATGCGGAACTCCTTGATCGGCTCGGCGGCGAGCGCGCTGCCGGTGGACAGGACGGCGGCCAGCACGGCGGCTGACACAAGCCCGGCCGAGGCAAATTTCGTGATGTTCATGATCCAGCTCCCAGTTCCAGGTGTCTGTGCTTCGGATGTCTGCGGTTCAGAAGTTCGCGCCCGGGCGGTCCGCTCAGGCGCCGGCCACCACGGGCGACCCCCAGGCCGGCGCTTCGGCCTTTCCGATCGAGGTCGACGTGACGGATTCGTCGAGCGCCGCCTCGGCGCCGTAGATGTCGCGGGCGGCGGTCGGGGTCAGTTCCGAGGACGGCCCGTCGAACACCACGCGGCCGTCGCGCATCCCGATCACCCGGTCGCAATACGCCCGGGCGGTATCGAGGGTGTGCAGGTTGCAGATCACCGGGATGCCGTCGCGGTCGCGGATCTCGCGCAGCGCCTTCATCACCACCTCGGCGCTCAGCGGGTCGAGCGAGGCGATCGGCTCGTCGGCCAGGATCATCTTGGGGCGCTGCATCAGCGCGCGGGCGATCGCGACGCGCTGCTGCTGGCCGCCGGACAAGGTCTCAGCCCGCTGCAGCGCCCGGTCGGCGATGCCGAGGCGGTCGAGTGCGGCCAGCGCGTCCTCGATCTGGCCGCGGTCGAACATCGCGAACAGGCTCTTGAACGCGCCGTGCCCGTTCAGGCGGCCGAGCATGACGTTGGTCACCACGTCGAGGCGCGGCACCAGGTTGAACTGCTGGAAGATCATCGCGCACAGTCGCTGCCATTCGCGCATCTCGCGGCCGCGCAGTTCGAGCACGTTGCGGCCCTCGACGACGATCCGGCCGCCGGATGCCGGGGTCAGCCGGTTGATCATCCGCAGCAGCGTCGACTTGCCGGCGCCGGAGCGGCCGATGACGCCGATCATCTGCGGCTCGCTCATCGCGAACGACACGCGGTCGACCGCGGTCACCGCACCGAACGTCTTGCTGAGTTCGACGATCTCCAAATCCCACCGTCCCATGCGACTGGTTTCATCCCGGGGGCGCACAATGGCTCGCGGCCGGCGACAGGTCGGTGTCGGTTGTGTTGCAGTTCTGTTGAAATCGCCGGGCGGGCGGTTTGCCGTTGCGCCGTGACCGGCGGTGACGTCGACTGGTCGGGCGTGTGTCGGACGGGGTGTGTTGGGGCAGACGAAAGGACCGTGACGTGTCGCATGTCCTGGTTACCGGAGCGTCGGGCTTCATCGGCTCGGCACTGGTCGCCGCACTCGCCGCCCGCGGCGACCGGGTGACCGGCATCGACGTCGCCGTCGGGCCGGGCCTGGCGGCGCTCGCCCAGCGCCACGCCGGTGTGGCCGCGCATGTCTGCGAGATCACCGAGTGGGCGTCGCTGGCCGAGATCGTGCGTCGGGATCCGCCGGACGCGGTGCTGCACTGCGCCGCGGTGGTCGGGGTCCCGGCCTCGGTGCTGGCGCCGCACCGGACCTTCGACGTCAACCTCGGTGGCTCGCTGACCCTGTTCGAGGTCGCTCGGCTGTTCGGCGTGCGCCGGATCGTGCACATGAGCAGCGAGGAGACCTACGGCGACTTCCAGGCCGACCGCATCGACGAGAGCCACCCGCAGAACCCGGTGATGGCCTACGGCATCTCGAAGCTGGCGGTCGAGCACCTGGGGCGCACTTTCGGCACGCTGTACGGCCTGGAGGTGATCAACCTGCGGACCTGCTGGGTCTACGGCCCCGGCCTGCCGCGCCCGCGGGTGCCGAAGACCTTCGTCGACGCCGCCGTCGAGGGGAGGGCGTTCCACTTGCCCTGGGGAGCGTCGATGGCGGTCGACCACACCTACATCGACGACGTGGTGGCCGGCGTGCTGGGCGCCCTCGACCACCCGTCGCACCCGTTCGACGCCTACAACCTCGGCAGCGGCCAGGCGGCGACGCTGGCGGAGATCGTCGCCATCGTCCGGGACCTGGTGCCGGGCGCCGACATTTCGGTGGGCGAGGGGGCGTTCGAGCACAGCCTGCCGGGCGCGTCGGTGCCGGCGTCCCGCAAGGGCGCGCTGATCGTCGACCGGGCCCGCAAGGTGTTCGGCTACACGCCGCGCTTCGACATCCGCGACGGCCTGCGGGCCTACATCGAGGCGACCCGGGCCGGGCGCTGAGCTTGGTCCGGGCGCTGAACACGGAGGGGATTACCCATGCAGGAACGCAACGGCGCCACGATCCGGAACATCGTGGAGGAACTCTGGCAGACCATGCCGGCGCATTACGACGCGCACTCGAAGCTGCTGGTGACGCCGGAGAACAACCGCACCCGCGCGCTGGACTTCCGGATCTCCAGCTACCAGCCGAAGGGCTACGTCGCCCCGCACAAGCACCGGGTGCAGGAGCAGGTCTACCACGTCATCGAGGGCGAGGGCCTGATGGAGCTGGACGGCGAGCGCTTCTGGGTCGGCCCGCACGACTGCATCTTCATCCCGCCGGGCGTCGAGCACGCGATCTACAATTCCGGGCTCAGGGACCTGGTGTTCTTCGTGGTCACCAGCCCGCCCACCGACGAGGGGTGAGCGGGCCGGCGGCCGGCGTGCTTCAGCTCGCAGGCTGGTGGGCGGCGAACATCGCCGCCGCGTCCTCGGCCATCTGCTCGGGGGTCGGGGTCCGCAAGTGGGTGGCGATCGACCAGCGGTGGCCGAACGGGTCGAGGATCTGACCGTAGCGGTCGCCCCAGAACATGTCGGCCGGCGGCATCGTGACCGATGCGCCGGCCTCGACGGCCCGGGCGATGGCGGCGTCGGTGTCCGGCACGTAGAGGTGGAGGGTGACGGGCGAGGCGCCGGTGGCGGAGGGCTCGCCGTTGCAGGCGCCGTCCATCGGATCCATCAGCATCACGATCGAATTGCCGATCCGGATCTCGGCGTGCATCACCGCCTCGGGGTCGGTCGGCATCGGCATGCGCACCAGCTCCTCGGCCCCGAAGGCCCGGGCGTAGAACGCGATCGCGTCGGCGGCGCCGCGCACCACCATGTGCGGGGTGACGGAGTGGAAGCCCTCGGGGATGGGGTTGGGCGCCATGGGTCTGCTCCCTGTTACTGAATGGCGTGTGGGTGATGAAGGTTGATATCAACATAACTGGAGTGTCGTCAACCCGTCGTCGCGCTCGCTAGTCTGGCGTTCCCGAACCGCCGCCCAACCGATCCGTCCCGAGGAGATCGCCATGGCCCCGTCGAGCGAGGTGCCGCCGCTGTTCATCCGCATGAACCAGCGCGACAACGTGGCGATCGTCGCCAACGACGGCGGGCTGCCGGCGGGGACGGCGTTCCCGTGCGGCCTTACGCTGCGCGAGCGGGTGCCGCAGGGCCACAAGCTGGCGCTGGTCGACCTGGAGGCCGGGGCGGCGGTGCGGCGCTACGACGTGGTGATCGGCTACGCCCGCGAGCCGATCCCGGCCGGCGGCTGGGTGAACGAGGCCCGGCTGCGGATGCCGGAGGCGCCGGCCCTGTCCAACCTGCCGGTCGCCACCCGGGCCGGTGGGCCGATGCCGGCGCTCGACGGCTACAGCTTCGAGGGCTACCGCAACGCCGACGGCACGGTCGGCAGCCGCAACCTGCTCGCCATCACCACCACCGTGCAATGCGTGTCGGGGTGGTCGAGCACGCGGTCCGCCGGATCCGCGAGGAGCTGCTGCCGCGGTTCCCGAACGTCGACGGCGTGGTCGGGCTCGAGCACAGCTACGGCTGCGGCGTGGCGATCGACGCCACCGACGCCGCGATCCCGATCCGCACCCTGCGCAACATCAGCCTCAACCCGAATTTCGGCGGCACCGCCATGGTGGTCAGCCTCGGCTGCGAGAAGCTGCAGCCCGACCGGCTGCTGCCGCCGGGCACGCTTCCCGGTGGCGGCGGCGGGCCGGAGTTCGGGCTGGTCACCCTGCAGGACGACCGCCACGTCGGCTTCCAGTCGATGGTCGGCTCGATCATGGCGATGGCCGAGGAGCATCTCGAGCGGCTCGACCGGCGCCGGCGCGAGACCTGCCCGGCCGCCGACCTGGTGGTCGGCATGCAGTGCGGCGGCAGCGACGCGTTCTCCGGCGTCACCGCCAACCCGGCGCTCGGGGTGGCCAGCGACCTGCTGGTGCGGGCCGGGGCAACGGTGATGTTCTCGGAGGTCACCGAGGTGCGCGACGGCATCGACCAGCTGACCGCGCGGGCCGTCGACGGCGGGGTCGCCGAGGCGATGATCCGCGAGATGCGCTGGTACGACGACTACCTGTCCAGGGGCCAGGTCGACCGCAGCGCCAACACCACGCCCGGCAACAAGGCCGGCGGACTGTCCAATATTGTCGAGAAGGCGATGGGCTCGATCATCAAGTCCGGCACCGCGCCGATCGCCGGCGTCGTCGCCCCCGGCGAGCGCGCCCGGACGAAAGGCCTGCTGTACGCCGCCACCCCGGCCAGCGACTTCATCTGCGGCACCCTGCAGACCGCGGCCGGCATGAACCTGCACGTCTTCACCACCGGCCGCGGCACCCCCTACGGCCTCGCCGAGGTCCCGGTGATCAAGGTCGCGACCCGCAGCGACCTGGCGCGCCGCTGGCACGACCTGATGGACGTCGACGCCGGCCGCATCGCCACCGGCGAGGCGACCATCGAGGAGGTCGGCTGGGAGCTGTTCCGCCTGATGCTGGACGTCGCCAGCGGCCGCCGGCGCACCTGGGCCGAGCGCTGGAAGCTGCACAACGCGCTGGTGCTGTTCAACCCGGCACCGGTCACTTGACCGCCCCGAGAAATGAAATCGTGGGTTAGCGGTTGAACCGCGGCCGCTGCGCGGGAATATTGCTCAAAATGATTCTATCGGAGGGCTGCCGTTGGCCGACTGCGTGCTTGTAGCCGCCGACAATATTCCCACGGACGCGCTCCTCGGATTGCTCGCCGGGATTCCCGACGTTGCCGCGGTCGCCGGATTGCCGTTGTCGAGCATTCTTTTCGAGAGCGCCCGATCCGGCATACGCGTGGCCCGATCCTACCGGCAGGCGGCCGCGGGGGGAGCCGCGATCTCGGTGGCCGAGGAGTTCGACTGTGGAATGGTCGCCGGACGGGCGGCGCTCGACACCGTGCTGCGTGACGTCAGAGCGCGCGCGCTGCCGCCACGTGATCCTTCACGACAGCCGCGGGCTGGCGTTCCCGCTGGCCGACGCCTCGGGTATCAAGATCATGGAACTCGTCCGCAACCGGTGGCCCGAGGAATCCGAGGCGAAGGCGACGATCCGGGCTGCCCTGAACGGACGGCGCGGCCCGGACCGGTTCCCGAACGTGGCCGGGTATCTGCGGATCGACGAGGAGCGGTTGGAGGACGAGGTCGACGTCCTTCGCCTGGAGATCGCTGGGTTTCTGGAGGCCGGCGAGCGAGGCGATTGAACTCTGGGGCGGTCTGGCCCAGAATACGATTGTCTGGTGGGGAAGGTGTACCGTGCTCAGCACGCTGTCCGTAATCGAAACGGTCTGGATAAGCGAGTCGGCGATCGGCGAGGATTTCATCGCGACGTTCCGACCGCTCGACGGATTGGTCCGCGACGAGATGACTGTTTTTGCCATCCACTCCATGGGGTGGATACAGGTTGAGAACATTTCCGGGCTGGTGAACGTCACGTTCGACGCGCGCAGCATTCAGGACGAGACAGTCAAGAACCTGGTGGAATACCTGCTGGCCAACGAGGACAAGAGGGCTGCCCGGATTTTCCGGTTCAGCATCTTCACCGGCAAATCGTGGTTCCGGCAGACCGCCACCGACCTCATTCAGTTCGTGGAGACCCTGCTTCAGGTGACGGAGTTTGGCGAAGTCCCCGCCGCGCCGACGGCCATCCGGACCGAGAGCCTCAAACTCGCGGGTCTCGGTGGCATCGCTGATCCGGCGGTTCGCGAGCTTTTCGATCTCTGGCGTTCCGGCAGCCGGTCGCGTCTGGCGCTCGAGGGGTTCGTGAACAACCGGCTCACGGACCGCAGCATCAAGGTTCTCGTGCGCGACGGACCGTCCTATGTGTTCGACAGCTACAGCATGGACCCGCGGGCGCCGTGGGATCACCGCACCCGGGAGCGCTTCTGGCGGCGTCGGGTGGAAGATGCGGTGCCGGATCGGGGGCTGGCCAGGAACGTCTCGGTGGCGGCGGACGCGGCACTCGCATCCGGGGGGCCGCGCTTGAGAAGTGCGCCGGCCCAATCCGTTCGGCGCAGCGCCAGATCGGGCTGTTCGACTGGTTCCGGCTTACGTTGCCCATGGAACCGGCGAACCGCCGAGGCGGTCCGCCGGAAGTTCTCATGGCCGTCTGGAAGTGACGGCCGGCGTCAGTCGCCGGCGCTGGCAAGCGCGTAGGACGGCATAGGGGCCGCCGGCTTCGAGACGTTGCTGTTCGACACCACCTTGGTCATCTGCCCGAAGATGTGATCCGGCCCCGAGGCGACCAGCAGCATGTTCTGGCGTTCCGGCTTGCGCGGCCGCCGCCAACGGATGGTCGGCGCCGCCACCTCGACGTCGTACAGCCTCCGTGCCGCCCGGATAGCCTTGTCGGTGTCGTGCCGGACCTCGACGATCGAGAAGGCGGTCTGCCGTCCCCAGCGGGCGAGGGCCACGGTGTTGGCCAGGTAGCCCATCAGGGTCGGCAGGTCGGAGCCGTGCCGCCGCCAGCCCGGGCGCACCCACATGCCACCTTCCCAGAACGCCGTGTCGTCGATCCGCGACGCCACCTGCTCGGCCTCGCCGTCGATGATCAGCCGCTCGCCGCGCTCCATCTGCTCGGCCGGGTTGGCGTAGAACAGGCTGAGCGTTGCCAGGTGGTCGGCCAGCGTGGTGGTCGCGAACCGATACAAGCGGACTCCGGTCGTCGCCACCGGTCCGTCCTCGTCAAGCGCGAAGAACGCCAACCCGTCGCCGGGGCGGCATGGCTTCAGGTGCTGGTGGAACGCGTTCGGGAGGAATTTTCCAACACTTCCGAGGAAGCGTCCGAACTCGGCGAGATCTTCGCCGACCACAACCTTCAATCCCAGGCCGTGGAACTCCCGGTCCAGGGCGATGAGGGCCTGCGTGGCGAGGCGGCGATCCGGGCCAGAGAGGGCAATTGGCCCAACGGCGGCGAGCAGTGAGCGGGTATCCATGTGCATGGCACGTCTCCCAAGTGGGTGTCAAAGACAGCCAATGGTCGAGCGCCTGCGTGATTTAGGAAAGAGATATCCGATTTGTTAACCAACGGATGCGATGATTCAACTAGTTGGATCCGGTGGCATCGGTGGTCGTCGGTACCAGCATGGAGCGATCGAACTCCATGAACACCGTGCCGTCGGCCTTCAGGCCGCGGGTCCTGACGCTGACGATCCCCTGTTCGGGGCGGCTCTTCGATGGCCGCTTCGCCGTTACCTCGCTCTCGGCGTAGATGGTGTCGCCGACGAACACGGGCGCCGTCAGCTTGATGTCGGTCCAGCCGAGGTTGGCGATCGCTTTCTGGCTGACGTCGCTGACGCTCATGCCGGTGACGATCGCCAGCGTGAGGGTGCTGTTCACCAGCGGCTTGCCGAACTCGCTCCTGGCGGCGTACTCCGCGTCGAAGTGCAGCGGGTGGGTGTTCATCGTCAGCAGCGTGAACCAGACGTTATCGGCCTCGGTGATGGTGCGGCCGGGCCTGTGCTCGTAGACATCGCCGACGGTGAAGTCGTCATAGGTGCGGCCGATATCCTCGCGGTAGCGGCCTGGGGCAATCTGCTTGGTGCCGTACATGGGGCGTCCCGTCAGTTTTGGTCGAGAATGGAGCGGTGCTCGTCGAGGGCCGGTTCGTGCAGGATCGGGCGAGCCGGCTCGTCGCGGAACCGCACCACCGGGGCGATGTGCTCGCGGCCCTGGTCATCGGTGAGGATCAGACCGTTGGCGCGGATGTTCGGATCGTCGAGCGCCTCGCGCAGCGTGTTGACCGGCGCCGCGCTGACGTCCATGCCCTCGAACCACTGCATCCAGTGGCCAAGCGGCTGTTCCCGGAACACGCCCCGCAGGAACTCGATAACCGGCTCCTGGTGCGGGCCGGGTCCGCGTTCGCACAGCGGCAGAAGGTCCAGCCGGTCCAGCCGGCTCAGCACCGCTCGCACGAACTTGGTCTCCTGGGCTCCGAGCACGAGGTGCCGGCCGTCGCTGGTGTCGTAGACCTGATAGAAGGCGCTGCCACCGGTGGTGCGCTCGTAGCGCGGGTCGGGCTGCGGCTGCCGGCACATCGCCGAGCCCATGACGTTCGGCAAGGCAGCCAGCGCCGCGTGCTGCATCGAGACGTCGATTCGGTCGCCGCGACCAGTCCGCTCACGCCGGAACAACGCCATCACCACCCCGGACAGCGCGTGCAGCGAACTCACCATGTCGGCGGTCGCAAGCCCCGGCATGGCCGGCACGCCGTCGCGTCCATGGGTCAGGCTCAACGCGCCGGCCAGCGCCATGGTGGCGAGATCGTGCGCCGGTCGATCGCTGTACGGACCTTCCTGGCCGAAGGCGCTGACCGAGCAGTACACAAGCCGGGGGTTGCGCGCGGCAAGGGTGTCGTAGTCGAAGCCGAGGCGCTTCATGACGCCCGGACGGAAGCTCTCCACGAAGACATCCGCCCTGTCGCACAGCCGCAGCAGGGCTTCGCGCCCGGCGTCGGACTTCAGGTCGATGACGACGCTGCGCTTGCCGCGGTTGGCGTTGCGGAAGAACACCGTGCTCGGACCGTCGGACGGTCCGATGTGGCGCCCGGGGTCGCCTTCGCCGGGCGGCTCGACCTTGATCACCTCGGCGCCGTGGTCGGCCAGCGCCATGGTCAGATAGGGGCCTGGCAGAAACACCGACAGGTCGACGACCGTCACGCCTTCGAGCTTCATGGCTGCCTCACTCCGCGACGTTGGCGTGGTGGACGCCACCGCCGAGCAGCGCCGCGTTGTCGCCGCCGAGCGGCGAGCAGACAGTCTGCGGCGGCCGTTGACCGTCGATCTTCAAGGGGTTCCCGAGCATCTTGAAATCGGCCCTGGCCGGGTGGGGAACGGCCTGCACCATGCCGATGCTGTCGACGAACGGGTTGGCGAAGGTTTGCGCCACGTCGTAGACGGGAGCCACCGGCACCGCCCCGGTGAGCACGGCGAGCCACTCCTCGGTGGCCCGGGTCTCGAAGCGGTCGTCCAGAACCCGCTCCAGCGCCGCGCGGTTGTCCCGGCGCGCCGCCTGACTCGAGAATCGCGGATCGGACTTCAGTTCCGGCCGCTCCAGCAGGTCGGCCAGCGTCTCCCAGGCCTTCTCGGTCATGCACATCACGTAGATCCAGCCGTCCGCGGTCTTGAAGGTCTGGACCGGGGCGACCGACGGGTGCGCGCTACGCGGCGCCCGGCTGGGCATCGCTCCGCCGTTCAGGTACCAGGTTGCGGGGTAGGAGAGCTGGTGCAGGGCGACGTCGAACAGGCAGGTGTCGACGTCGCAGCCCTGGCCGGTCGCCCGCGCCCTCATGACGCAGCTCAGCAGGCCGACAATGCCGGTCATGCCGGTCATGAAGTCGATCATCGAGAGCCCGAAGCGGGCCGGCGCGCGATCCGGCTCGCCGGTCATGCTCATCAGCCCGCACTCGGCCTGCATCAGGTAGTCGAAGCCGGGCCAGCCCTTGCGCTCGTTGTCGCGGCCATAGGCCGAGATGTGCAGGCACACCACGGCCGGGTTGATGCCGCCGAGGCTGGCGTAGTCGAGGCCGAGCTTCTCCGGCTGGTCGCCGCGCAGGTTGTTGATCACCGCCTCCGATCCGCGCACCAGGTCGCGGAAGGCGGCCTGGCCGGCCTCGGTCTTGAGGTCCAGGGCGACGCTCTTCTTGTTCGAGCCCCAGGTCTGGAAGTACTGGCTGTCGTTCGGGCCGAGGAAATGCGGGCCGACGCTGCGGCCGGTGTCGCCGCCGGTCGCGGGGTTCTCGACCTTGATCACCTCAGCGCCGAGATCGGCTAGGTACATCGAGCCGTAGGGGCCGGCGCCGAACTGCTCCAGCGTCAGCACCCGCATGCCCTCGAGCGGGCGGGGGCCGGTGTTCACGCGATGCCTCCCTGCTTGATCAGCTGCTTGGCGATGATGATCCGCTGCATTTCGTTGGTGCCCTCGCCGATGCACAGCAGCGGCGCGTCGCGGTACAGCCGCTCGATGTCGTACTCCTTCGAGTAGCCGTAGCCGCCGTGGATCCGCAGCGACTCGATGCTGTTCTCAAGGGCCGACTCGGTGGCGAAAAGCTTGGCCATGCCGGCTTCCATGTCGCAGCGTTCGCCGCTGTCGAACTTGGTCGCGGCGTCCAGCGTCAGCAGCCGGCGGCGCGCGCCCGGGTGGCCATGTCGCCGAGCTTGAGCTGGATCGCCTGATGCTCGCAGATCGGTTTGCCGAACGTCTTGCGGACCTGGGCGTAGTCGACGGCGAGTTGCAGCGCTCCCTCGGCGATGCCGACGCCGCGGGCGGCCACGTTGATCCGGCCCGAGCGCCAGGCCGCCGGTGGCCTGGTAGAAGCCCTGGCCCTCGACGCCGCCGATCAGGTTGTCCGCGGGCAGACGGTAGTCCTCGAAGATCAACTCGCCGGAATCGATCGACTTGTAGCCGAGCTTCTCGAGCTTGCGGCCGACCCGGAAGCCTTCCTGCTTCGGGGCGATGAACAGGCTCATGCCCTTGTGGCGGGGCTGGGCGTCGGGGTCGGTCTTGACCAGCAGGGCAAAGCAACTGCCCTCGATGCCGTTGGAGATCCAGGTCTTCGTGCCGTTCAGGACATAGCCGTTGCCGTCGCGCCGGGCGGTCATGCGGATGCCCTGCAGGTCGGTGCCGGCGTCCGGTTCGGTCAGCGCCAGCCCGCCGCGGATCTCGCCGGTGGCGAGCCTCGGCAGCCAGGCGGATTTCTGCTCGGGCGTGCCGAACTTCTCGATCGCCAGCGCCAGCATCAGGTGGGAGTTGAAGATGCCGGTGACCGCCATCCAGTCCTGCGAGATCCGCATGACGATCTTGGCGTAGGTGCCGGCCGGCAGGCCGAGCCCGCCGTATTCCGGCGAGATGGTGGCGCCGAACAGGCCGAGGTGCTTCATCTGCTCGACCGTCTCGGTCGGGTAGCGGTCGGCGTGATCGAATTCCTTGGCGATCGGCTTGACCTCGCGCTCGACCCACCGGTCGATGGTCGAGAGCAGCTGCGCCTCGTCCGCTGGATCGATGCTGCGCCCCTGAAGCGGCTCGGACATGAACAGACATCCTCCCGAAAATTTGTTCGGACAAATCTGCCGTCTCCGACCGCGCGAGTCAACCGGTCGGGATCAGCCTGACCCATCCTCGTCGCGACGCAGGCGGATCGTGTAGGCGAAGCTGTCGGGGAGGTGCCAGTTGACCGCCACCATCATGGGACCCCCGCTGGCGTCCAGGTACCGGCGCACGATCCTCAGCCCCGGCGCGCCCGCCCGGGTACCCAGCACCTTGGCTGAATCGCCGGGCATCGGAGCGGCGGAGATTTCCTGGATGGCCTCCGCGACCCGCTCGCCCGAGCGCGCCTCGATGAGCGCGTGGATCGGCCCGGCCTCGCTTGCGACCTCCTCAAGCACGCCGGCGAAACGGGCGTGCGCGAAGATCACCACGTGGCACACCTTTTCGGATCGGTCGGCGGTCCAGCGTGTGCCGTCGATCCGGAGCCACCGCGTCCCGGCCGGCCAGCGCATCAAGGCCGCATCCGCGGCCTCGAGGGCGATCAGTTCCTTGCCGGTGACCTCGAGTTGGGTGTCGCGGGTGTAGCTGAACAATTCCGACAGCGAACGGATGGTGTGCACGTAGGCAACCGGCGGCGACGCCGCGATGACGCGGCTGCCGGCGCCTTGGCGGCGCTCGATCAGCCCCAGATCCACCAACCGCCGTAGCGCTTCGCGCACGGTGTGCCGGCTTACGCTGTGGCGCTCGCACAGGTCGCTCTCGGTAGGCAAGGCCGCCCCGACCGGGTGCAGCCCGGCGGCGATGTCCGACCGCAGCCGGTCGGCGAGGCGCTGGTAGAGCGGCGGCTGGTCGCTTCGCCCGGCCGGGTCGAGGACCGGCGAGTGGGCGGGCGCTCGGGTGCGATCGTCCGGCATGCCGGCACTCTAGCATCGCAAATTGATCCGTACAATTTTCCCACCGCCGAACGGGACGGGCACCGCCACGCTCGGTATCATCCGGGAGTCGCTGGGCCGGCGGGCGGGACGGGGTGCAACCGCGCGCACCGCCTGCTGTTGTCCGATGGCCCCGGCGGTCGCCGGCCACCCACGGCTCGGGCACCCAATCGCTGGAATCCGAATGCTTCGCGTCGCCTCCTACAACATCTGCAAGAGTGTCGGCACCGACTGGCGCCGTCGTCCGGCCCGGGTTCTGGCGGTGCTTCGTGAACTCGATGTCGACGTAGTGGCCCTGCAGGAGGTCGATCGCCGGTTCGGCGCACGAGCAACGTCGCTCTCGGCCGATGCGATTTCAGCCGAGACGCCCTTCGACGCAATCGGTTTCGGGATACGCCCGCGCAGCCTCGGCTGGCACGGCAACACCCTGCTGGTCCGGCGCGACGTCGAGGTGCTCTCCCAGCGCCGCCTCGAGTTGCCGGCGCTGGAGCCTCGCGGGGCGGTGCTGGCCGATCTGCGCGTGCGCGGCTTGACGGTTCGCATCATCGGCATGCACCTCGGTCTGCTCGGCTTCTGGCGGCGCCGGCAGGCACGCGCGGTCCTGCGCGGCCTGGAAGCGCTGGAGGACCCATTGCCCACCGTGATGCTCGGGGATCTCAACGAGTGGAGCGTCGAGGGCGGATGCCTGGCGCTGTTCGCGAAGCACCACCATGTGGTCGCGCCGGGGCCGAGCTTCCATTCGAGCCGGCCGTTCCTGACGCTCGACCGGATCATTCGCCAGCATCGACCTGCGGGTGGAAGAGGCTGGCGTGCACGCCTCCGACCAGGCGCGGATCGCGTCCGACCACCTGCCCGTGTGGGCGTCGCTCTCGCCGATGGGACCGGCCGCCGAGGAGCTTCGGCACAAACTGGCGCGCGCGCCATGGACATGAGTGACCGCAGCGACCGGCTTGGTCGGCTGTGCCGACGCTACACCCCCGATGGCGGGCGATCCGGGTTCTCGCTTCTGCGTACCGGCGAGGAAGCCTACCTGACGCTGCACGGCCTCGCCGCCGCCAGCCGGCGCACGCTGGATGTCCAGTACTACCTCTGGGAGGACGATCGCTCCGGTCGGCGTCTGCTGGCGGCGCTGCTCGACGCCGCCGATCGCGGGGTGCGCGTGCGGATGCTGCTGGACGATATCGGCGCGCCGCGAAGCGATCCGTTCCTGGCACGCCTGGACGTGTATCCGAATGTCGAGGTCCGCCTGTTCAACCCGTTTCCACGGCGCTTGTGGACCGCGCTGGCTGGGCTGTTCAGGGCCCGTCAGTTGAGCCGCCGCATGCACAACAAGGTCTTCATCGCCGACCGCTTGGCCGCCGTCGTCGGCGGGCGCAACGTCGGCGATCGCTACTTCGACAGCGCCGAGGCGTGGAACTACCGGGACCTGGACCTGTTCGCCGTGGGGCCGGTCCTGGAGCGGTTGTCGGCGGCGTTCGACGCCTTCTGGGACAGCCCGCACAGCCGGCCGATCGGCGCCATCGACCGCGGGCGTTGGCGTCTGGCCGATGTTCGGGCCACCGTCCGCGGGGTGCGCCGGTCGGTGGCGCGCGACGGTGACGGGCCGTTTCCGCGCGACCTGCGCGTTCGGTCGTACCGTGCCCTGTCGCGCGACCGGTTCGCTCGGCTCTTGCCGGCGGAGGAGGCCACCGTCGTCGTCGATGCGCCCGACAAGACCGAGACCGGTGAGCCGCACCTGCTTGAGCAGCTTCTCGCCAAGCTCGACGGCGCGCCGATCCGGGAACTGCTGCTGGAGACCGCGTACTTCATTCCGGCGCAGCGCGGCACGGAGTTGTTGAGCCGCTTCGCGCGCAGCGGCGTGATCGTCCGCGCGCTGACCAACTCGGCCGCATCGACCGAGGTGGCGATCGCCTATGCCGGATACCGGCGGTACCGCCGGGCGCTGATTGCGGCCGGTGTTCAGCTGCACGAGTTGCGTCCGAGGCGGGTGGTGGGGCCGGGCCGCTACGCCGGCGGTCCGGAAACCAAGTTGCACACCAAGGCGGCGGTCATCGATCGTCGCGACGTGTTTGTAGGGTCGCTCAACATCGATCCCCGGTCGGCAACGCTCAACACCGAGATCGGCCTGCTGATCCGCTGTCCGGCGCTTGCGGCCGAGGTCGCCGCGTTCATCGAGGACGGGATGTCGACCGCCGGCTCATGCCGGGTAATTCTGGACGACGGTCAGTTGAAATGGCTCGACGACGACGGAGCTCGAACCGTCGTGCATCAGCGCGAAGCGGGCCGGGGGTGGTGGCTGGTGGGTGCTGGCGCGGCTGATGTCGCTGCTGCCGATCGAGGGCAGCTCTAGCGGGTCGCATTCAGCCGATCGGGCATCAAATGTGCAGGGCGTGCCCGAGCGCCCGCATGCGCCGATTCCGGGATCGCCTCGCCGAGGGTGGGATGGGCGTGGATGGTGGCGGCGACGTCCTCCAGGCGGCATCCCATCTCCAGCGCCAGGGCGAACGGCGACGACAGCTCCGACACGCCCGCCCGACCGCCTGCAGGCCGAGAACGAGATGGTTGTCGGCGCGCGCGACGATCCGGACGAAGCCCACCTCGCTCTCGGTCGTCATGGCCCGGCCATTGGCCTGGAAAGGAAATTGCCCGGTCTTCACCTCGATGCCGGCGGCGCGCGCCTGCTCGGGCGACAGGCCGGCGCTGACGATCTCCGGGTCGGTGAAGCACACCGCCGGGATCGCGGTCTTGTCCCAGGCGCGCTTTGCGCCGGCGATGATCTCGGCCACCATCTCGCCCTGGGCCATCGCCCGGTGCGCCAGCATCGGCTCGCCGGTGACGTCGCCGACCGCCCAGATCCCGCGCATCGAGGTCCGGCAACGGTCGTCGATCGCGACGAACGGCCCGTTCATGTCGAGCGCCAGCTGCTCGCGTCCCCAGCCTTCGGTCAGCGGACGCCGACCGGCGGTCACCAGCACGATGTCGGCTGGAAGCCTCGCCTCGCCGCCGTCCGCCGTCTCCACGATCACCGCTTCGCCGCCTGCCATGCCGCGAGCCTTGGCGCCGAGGAGGACGGTGATGCC
Source organism: Rhodospirillaceae bacterium (assembly GCA_018401495.1). Taxonomy (GTDB): domain Bacteria; phylum Pseudomonadota; class Alphaproteobacteria; order Thalassobaculales; family Thalassobaculaceae; genus Thalassobaculum_A. The sequence goes on along the minus strand of JAGYJX010000035.1, from coordinate 154,156 downwards.
GAGTTCTTGCAGGCGAGCCGCCACCGGCCGGGTCAGTTCCGGATCGTAGAGCGGCAGGATGCGATCGGTCGCCTCCACCACCGTCACCTGGCTGCCGAGCTTGCGGAAGGCGGTTCCGAGTTCCAGGCCGATGTAGCCGGCGCCGATCACCACCAGCCGGTCCGGGATGGCAGTCAGGGCGAGCGCCTCGGTCGACGAGACGATCCGACCGCCGAACGGCAGCGAGGGCAGGGCGACGGGCTCCGAACCGGTGGCGATGATCACGTGCTCGGCGCGGATGACCTGGGTTCCGAGTCCGGTCTCGACCTCCACGGTCTTGCCGTCGCGGAAGCGGCCCCAGCCCTGCACGGTCTTGACACCGGCCTTCTTGAGCAGGCCGGCGACCCCGTTGGTCAGGCGGTTGACGATCCCGTCCTTCCAGTCCCGGCACACGGCGAGGTCGAAGGCCGGTGAGGTCAGCGTGATGCCGGGGGTGCGTTCGCCGGCTGGCGATCTCACGGATCTTCAGGAACTCGTCGGCGGCGTGGATCAGGGCCTTCGACGGGATGCAGCCCACGTTCAGGCAGGTGCCGCCCGGCTTGACCGCCTCCACCACCACCGTGTCGAGGCCGAGTTGGCCGGCCCGGATCGCGGCGACGTAGCCGCCGGGACCCGCGCCCAGGACCAGCACCGTGCAGGAGATGTCCTTCATCGCCCCGTCTCCTCTCAGATGAAGATCATGGCGGGGGATTCCAGCAGGCTCTTGATGCGCTGCACGAACACCGCCGCGTCCCAGCCGTCGATGACCCGGTGATCGAAGCTGGAGGACAGGTTCATCATCTTGCGGGGTACGAACTGGCTGCCGTCCCACATGGGACGGATCTGGATCTTGTTGACGCCGACGATCGCCACCTCCGGATGGTTGATCACGGGCGTCGTCACCAGCCCGCCCATCGCGCCGAGCGAGGTGATGGTGATGGTCGACCCGGTCAGTTCCTCGCGGCTGGCGGTGCCGGCCTTGGCGGCGTCGGCCAGCCGGTTCAACTCGGCGCCGCAGTTCCAGACGTCGCGGGCCTCGGCGTGCCTGACCACCGGGACGACCAGGCCGGTCGGGGTCTGGGCGGCGACGCCGATGTGGACCCCGCCATGCTGGTGGATGACCCCGGCGTCGTCGTCGAAATGCGCGTTGATGGCGGGCTGCTCGGCGATCGCCTTGACCATCGCCCGCATCAGGAACGGCAGCACGGTCAGCTTCGGCTGAGTGTCGAGCTTCTGCCGGTTGAGCTGGGCGCGCAGTTCCTCCAGCGCCGTGACGTCGACCTCGTCGACATAGGTGATGTGCGCGATCCGGCTCTTCGACAGCGCCATCTTCTCGGCGATGCGGCGGCGCAGGCCGATCACCTTGATCTCGCGCACGGAGGTGTCGGCCCGCAGTCCGGACGCGCCGGCCGCGATCGGCCCGGCCTCGGCGAAGGCGTCGAGATCCTCGTGGGTGATGCGACCGGCCGGACCGCTGCCGCGCACCTGCCGCAGGTCGATCCCGGCGTCGCGGGCGCGCTGGCGAACCGCCGGCGAGGCCAGCGGCTTGTCGCCGTCGCGCCGCGGCGCTCCGGCGACGGCCGGCCGCGCGGCCGGCGCGGGGCTGGCGGGGTGGGGGACGCGGGCTTCGGCTTTGCCGCTGGCGCCGGCTCGGCCTCGGCGTCGCCTTCCGGTGCAGCGGCCTCCGCGGGCTTCTCGCGCGGGGCGGCGGGTGCGGTGGCGGTGACGTTGCCGTCGCCCGACACCTCGAGGCGCACCAGCGGCGAGCCGACCGCCAGCGACTCGCCGACCTCGCCGCCGAGCCACAGCACCGTGCCCTCGACCGGCGACGGGATCTCGACCGCCGCCTTGTCGGTCATCACGCTGGCAAGGATCGCGTCTTCCTGCACGACGTCGCCGACCGCGACGTTCCACTCCACCAGTTCGGCCTCGGCCACGCCTTCGCCGACATCGGGCAGCTTGATGACGTACTCGCCCATCTCAGCCCTCCATCGCCTGCAGCAGCGCCTCGCCGACCCGCTTCGGGCCGGGGAAGTAGTCCCATTCCTGGGCGTGCGGGTAGGGGGTGTCCCAGCCCGCCACCCGGGCGATCGGCCGCTCCAGCGAATAGAAGCAGTGCTCCTGCACCAGCGCGCACAACTCGGCGCCGAAGCCGGAGGTCAGCGTCGCCTCGTGGACGATCACGCAGCGCCCGGTCTTGCTCACCGATCGGGTGATGGTGTCGAGGTCGAGCGGCAACAGGGTGCGCAGGTCGATGACCTCGGCGTCGACGCCGGTCTCGGCGGCGGCAGCCTCGGCGACGTGGACCATGGTTCCGTAGGCGAGCACGGTGACGGCGGCGCCGGTGCGGCGGACCACTGCCTGGCCGAGCGGCACGGTGTAGCGGCCCTCCGGGACCTCGCCGAGCGGGTGCTTCGACCAGGGCGTGACCGGGCGGTCGTGGTGGCCGTCGAACGGACCGTTGTAGAGCCGCTTCGGCTCCAGAAAGATCACCGGGTCGTCGTCCTCGATCGACGCGATCAGCAGGCCTTTGGCGTCGTAGGGGTTCGACGGAACCACGGTCTTGAGGCCGGACACGTGGGTGAACAGCGCCTCCGGGCTCTGGCTGTGGGTCTGGCCGCCGAAGATGCCGCCGCCGGTCGGCATGCGCACGGTGATCGGGGCGGTGAAGTCGCCGTTCGAACGGTAGCGCAGCCGCGCCGCCTCGGAGACGATCTGGTCGTAGGCCGGGTAGACGTAGTCGGCGAACTGGATCTCGACGCACGGGCGCAGGCCGTAGGCGGCCATGCCGATTGCCGCACCGATGATGCCGGATTCGTTGATCGGCGTGTCGAAACAGCGCTCGCGGCCGAATTTCTGCTGCAGGCCCTGGGTGCAGCGGAACACCCCGCCGAAGTAGCCGACGTCCTCGCCGAACACCACCACGTTCGGATCGGCGGCCATCGTCACGTGCATGGCGTCGCGGATCGACTCGATCATCGTCATGCGCGGCATGGTCAGACCCCGGCCTGCTGGCGCTGGCGGCGCAGGTGCGGCGGCATGTCCTTGTAGACGCCCTCGAACATGTCCCGTACCGACGGCTTGCCGCCGGAATGCAGGGTGCCGTGCCGCTCGGCCTCCTTCTGCGCGGCGAGCACCTCGGCCTCGACCTCGGCGGCGTGCTGGGCGTGGCGCTCCTCCGACCAGGCACCCTTGCCGATCAGGTAGTTCTTGAGACGCTCGATCGGGTCGCCGAGCGGCCACGCGTCCGACTCCTCCTTCGGCCGGTACGCCGACGGGTCGTCCGACGTGGAGTGCGCCGCCACCCGGTAGGTGACGTACTCGACCACGGTCGGCCCCAGGTTGCGGCGCGCCCGCTCGATCGCCCATTGCGCCACCGCGTACACCGCGAGGTAGTCGTTGCCGTCGACCCGCAGCGCCGGGATCCCGAAGCCGTGGCCGCGTGCCGCAAACGTCCCGGAGCCGCCCTTGGCGATGCCCTGGAAGGTCGAGATGGCCCACTGGTTGTTGACGATGTTCAGGACCACCGGGGCCTTGTAGGTAGACGCGAACACCAGCGCGGCGTGGAAATCGGACTCCGCCGTCGATCCGTCGCCGATCCAGCCGGCGGCGATCTTCGTGTCGCCCTTGATCGCCGACGCCATCGCCCAGCCGACGGCCTGGATGTACTGGGTCCCGAGGTTGCCGGAGATCGAGAAGAAGCCGTGCGACTTCGACGAATACATCACCGGCAACTGTCGTCCGTGCAGCGGGTCGCGCTCGTTCGAGAAAATCTGGCTCATCATGTCGACCAGCGGATAGCCGCCGGCCACCAGCAGGCCCTGCTGCCGGTAAGTCGGGAAGTTCATGTCGCCCGGCGACAACGCGCTGGAACGCCGTGGCGATGGCCTCCTCTCCGAGGCATTGCATGTAGAACGAGGTCTTGCCCTGGCGCTGCGCCATCAGCATGCGGGCGTCGAAGCTGCGGACCTTCATCATGTCGCGCAGGCCCTGCAGCGCCTGCTCGTCGGAGAGCATGCCGGCCCAGGGTCCGACCGCCTCGCCGTCGCGGTTCAGCACGCGGATGATGGTGTAGCCGAGGTCTCGGATCTCCGCGGGCGCAACATCGACCTCGGGCCGGCGAACGGTGCCGGCCCGCGGGATGTTGACATCGCTGAAGTCGGGCTTGCCGCCGGGGCGGACTTCCGGGCTCGGGAACCTGAAGGCTGAGAGGCTGCCGATCGCTCATGGGCGCGCGTCCTTTCATCGGCCGGTCCGCCGTTACGGTCGGCGGCCGATCTGGGCGAACACGTCCAAAAGTAACCGTTTGTTCAACGTTGTCGAGATGTCGCCGAAGGTTGCGCCTCGTCCAGATCACCGCAAACGTTGGTCGGAAGACCGGATGGAAAGCCGTTGTGTAATCTTCAATTCCGACCGATGCGTCCGGTCGATGTCTTGTTTCACGCCGAGGCGCTCATGGTGAACTGAACTTGCGCGTCGGAATGTCGCCGCCACCGGTTACTCAGCCGCCACCTGCCAGCGCGGAATCGGCGCCAGCATCCCGCGAATCGCCGGGGCGATGTCCTCACGCTGCAGCCCGAAGGCGATGTTGGCCCGGATGAAGCCGCTGGGGTTGCCGCAATCGAACCGCGTACCCTCGAACCGGAAGCCGTTCACCGGAACGGTGCCGATGCCCTTGGCGATTGCGTCGGTCAACTGGATCTCCCCGCCGGTGCCGGGGCCCTGGTGCTCGAGGGCCCGGAAGATCGACGGGTCCAGAATGTACCGGCCGATGATCGCCATGGTGGAGGGCGCGTCCTCGGGGCCGGCTTCTCGACCAGCCCTCTGATCGAGACGGTGGCGCGGTCGTCCGCCGTGCCTCCCGCATCGATGATCCCGTACTTGTCGACCTCGTTCGGGGCGACATGCTGCACCGCGATCATGTGGCCGCCACGGCCGTCGTGGGAGTACGCCTGGATCATCTGTTTCAGCACCGGCGTGTCGGCCAGGATCAGATCGTCGGGCAGCAAGACGGCGAACGGCTCGTCCTGGATGACGTGGCGCGCGCAGGCGATGGCGTGGCCGAGGCCGAGCTGCTCCTGCTGGGTGACCACCAGCAGGCAACCGTCCGGGAGGTCGCTGGCGGCGAGCCGCGAAAGGGCGTCGGTGTTGCCACGGGCCTCGAGCTCGCGGACCAATGTGTCCTGCCGAAGGAAGTGGTTGACCAACGCCTGCTTACCCGGGCTGAGGACCAGAACCACGCGCTCGATGCCGGCCGCGAAGGCCTCCTCGACCGCGTATTGGATCAGCGGCTTGTCGACCACCGGCAGCAGCTCCTTCGGAACCGCCTTGCTGGCCGGCAGGCTTCGCGTTCCCCATCCGGCCGCTGGAATGAGGGCAGTGCGAACGGTGGCGCCGGCTGCGTGAACGGTCTCGATCATATGAGGCTCCTCGATATGGGCGTAGCGACCCCGATACCGGCGGACATCCGGAATGGACGCCTGCACCGTTCGGGAACCCGTCGACAAGACGGTTTGGCACGGCAGCCTATTCCTACGGCGCTCCAGGATCCGACGCGTGTCATCAAGTGGTCACGGCCCGTGACCAGACTGTGAGCGCTTGAACTGACCCCGGGTTCCCGCCAACTCTTCAGGATGACCTATGAAGAGTTCTGGCCACGATACCTGCGGCAACACCGGCGCACCGCGACCCAGCGGGTGCACGCCCTGGGCACCTGCCTTGGTCTCGCGCTTCTGGTGATCGCGCTCCTGACCCTCGACTGGCGGTTTGCCGTCGCGGCCTTGATCCTGGGATACGGGACGGCGTGGCTGAGCCACGCGTTCATCGAGCGGAACCGGCCGGAAACCTTTTCACATCCGCTGTGGTCGCTCATTAGCGACCTGCGGATGACCGGGCTGTTTCTGAGCGGTCGCCTGGGGCGGGAGTTGGAGCGTCACGGCCTCGCCGATCGCTCCGCCGCCCAGGCCGGCCACCAGACTTAGGCCTGCGGCGGCGACACGTGGCTGGTGTGGCCGTTCAGGCGCGGTATCACGGCTTCCATGGGCTCGTCGCCGATTTCGCGGCGCAGCGCGTTCCGACCGCGATGCAGCCGTGACATCACGGTGCCGATCGGGATACCGAGGCTTTCCGCGGCATCCTGATAGGACATGCCGTCGACCGCGACCATGTGCATGACACGGCGCTGGCTTGAGGGCAGGCGCTGCAACGCGTCGCCGACTTCACGCAACAGCAGTTCAGAGGTTTGCGGGGCCGCCACCGACAGTTGGTGTTCCACATCCTCAAGCACCACCGAGGATCCACGGCGCGCCTGACGTCCAAGGTGGTCGGCGCGAACATTGCGAAGGATGCGATAGAGATAGGCCCGCCAATTGCGGATGCTGCCGCCATCCTTCACGTAAGTCAGGGCGCGGATCATCGACTCCTGCACGAAGTCGTCGGCGTCGGCGCGATTGCCCGTGAGGTAGGACGCTTGGCGAGTGAGCTCTCGGATCTGTGCGGCGGGATTGTCGATGAGGTCGGTCACGCTGGCGTCTCCGTCTCGGGTATTGGCTGCCCCAGCCCACGCATAGAGACATAGCCCTACCGCCGTGACCTGCGGGAAAGCCTTTTGTGTCAATGTTGTGGATGGGTGAAGTTCACGCTGCGTGGTGGCAGCGTACACGGGCTAGGTCGGTGTCTCCGCGCGTCCCGATAGGTGCTCGGCGGTGGTCATAGATCTCCGTTGTAAATGCAAATGATTGTCATTATTGATCGTCTGATCGGCCCACGCAGTGGAGACCCTCCGGATGAATGATGACCCGACGATGATCGTCTCGCCTGATCCCGGCACGACCTCTGCGGTCCGCGCGCTTGAGATGCTTGAGGCTGGCGGGCCGGTCGCCGCGATCCTCGCCGCGCTTTCGGTTGTTGCGCTGGCGATCGTCCTGCTGAAGCTCTGGCAGTTCGCGGCGGGCCGCGTCTGGGATAGATCGGCAGCGCATCGGGTGCTGGCGCTGCATCGCTCCGGCCGGTCGACCGACGCGGTGCGGTTGGGAGGCGGTTCGTCCAACCCGGTGGCCCAGGTGGTCGCCGGCGCCATCCGCGGCAGCCTGCGCAGTGACCTTTCGGAGGCACTGGTGCGCGAAGAGGTCGCCCGGCTGGCGCTCGAACGCATCGAGCGGCTGCGGTCGCATTTTCGCCCTCTCGAGGTGATCGCCAGCCTGGCTCCGCTGCTCGGGCTGTTCGGGACGGTTCTCGGGATGATCGAGGCGTTCCAGCAACTCGAGCAGGCCGGGTCGCAGGTCAATCCCGCCGTGCTCTCAGGCGGCATCTGGGAGGCGCTGCTGACGACCGCGGTCGGTCTTGCGGTCGCCATGCCGGTGGTCGCGGTTCTGGCCTGGCTGGAACGGATCGTCGACCGGGTTTCCCACGACATGGAAAGCGGCGTCACGCAGGTCTTCACGCGCGACCTGATGCTCGAATCCGAAGCGGAGCCCCGTCATGACCTCTCCCGACTTCGCCCGGCGGCCCTTGTGGCCGACCGCTGAGCCTCGGCGTCGGCGCTCGCTGATCAGCCTGACGCCCCTGATCGACGTGGTGTTCATCCTGCTGGTGTTCTTCATGCTGGCGTCGAGCTTCCTGGATTGGCGCTCGATCGCGCTGACCCCGCCATCGGCCGGAGCGTCGGCCGCTGCTCTGGAAGGTTCGGTCCTGGTGGAGGTGCGGCCCTCGGGGCTGCGTCTGTCCGGTCGACCGATCGGGATCGATGCCCTGGCGGCGGAGATCCGCGAGCGCCTCGAGGGCAAGCCGGACCAGGCCGTGTTCCTGAAGGCGGCGGCCGGTGTGCCGCTGCAGGACGCTGTCCTGGTGCTCGACACGCTGGCCGCCGCCGGCGTCGTTCATCTGTCGCTGATCCGGGATCGCGCGCCATGAAGTTGGCGCGGATCAGGGCCGGGCGAACCGGCAGCGACGAGAACAGCATCCTGCCGCTGATCAACGTGGTCTTCCTGCTGCTGATCTTTTTCATGGTGGTCGGCTCGCTGTCGGCGGCCGACCCGTTCGCGATCGAGCCGCCACGTTCCACCAGCGGGGAAGCCGGCGACCCACGGGACATCGTCCTGCTGGTCGCCGCCGACGGGCGGCTGGCGCTCGACGGCGCCGAGATCGATCCGGCCGCGCTGCGGCCGGCGATCGAGGATCGCCTGGGCACGGCCTCGGTCCGCGAGGTTCACGTCAAGGCCGACGGCGCGTCCGAGGCGGCGGCGGTCGTCGGCATCATGGAGACGCTGCGCGCCGCGGGGGCGGAGCGGATCCGGCTGATGACCGTGTCGGGCGGCGAGTGATGGAGATCCGTGGCCGGCACTGGGCCGTGGCGGCCGTCGCCGCGGCCGGACTGCATCTGGCGGTCGCCGCCTGGGTGTTCCGGTCGGTCCCGCCGCCGGCCGCCAGCTTCGGCGGCGGCGGCAGCGTGCAGGTGGCGCTGGCGCCTTCCTCCGGGCCGTCGGCGGCCGAGGCGCCGGCCGGGCCGCGCCAGGACGCGGCCGAGGTTGCGCCGGCCGCGACGCTCGCCCCGAGCGCCCCGCCCGTCGAGACGCCGGTCGCCCCCAAGCCGGAAGCGGTCGAGGCGCCGGTGGCCGAGCCGATCCCCGATGCGGTCGTGCCGCCGGATGCGGTGGCGGAGCCGGCCGTCGCCGAGGCGGTTCAGGCGGTGACACCCGAAATCGCCCCGGTGCCGGAAGCGTCGCCGATGCCGGTGCCGGAGGTCGAGGTGGTGGAGGCCCGCGATGCCGTGGTGCCGCCGACGCCGCAGCCGCGCCCACCCGCGCCGAAGCCGGCGGTGGCGCGAGCGGCAGCCGCGAAGCCGGCGCCCCCGGAGGCGGTCCGGGCGGCCGAGGCGCCGCCGCCCGGCGGGGCTGTATCGGCGTCCTCCGACACCCGGGGCCGACCCGGCAGCCAGGCCGCTGGTGGACAGCCGTCGCCGGACGCCAACGACGGCGCACCAGCCCGTGAAGCGGTGGCGCCGGGCGGATCGGCCGACTACATGGGTCGCCTGCGCGCCTGGCTCGAGCAGCACAAGGAATACCCGCACCGGGCCCGGCAGCGCCGCATTCAGGGAACCGCGCTCCTGGTGTTCGTCATGGACCGTGGCGGCAACATCCTGTCGCACCGCATCGAGAGAAGCTCGGGGGACCGCACCCTGGACCACGCCGTCGAGGACATGATCGAGCGCGCCCAGCCGCTGCCACGCCTGCCGGATAGCTTCCAGCAGGCCCAGTTGGAGATCCGGGTCCCGGTGCAGTTCCTGCTGCGGTAGCGCCACCATTCTTGCTGGTTCAAGGCGGCCCGGCCGCGCGGGTCGCGCTGAGCGTCCGCCCGGGTCAGCGCTTCGGCACCGTAGGCTCCGGCGCCGAGCGGGCCTGCGCGGCCAGCCGGACCGGGGCGTTGGCGGCGCCGAAGCCCTGGTAGGCGCGGCGCTGCACGATCTCGAAGAAGAACCGGTCGGCGAAAGTCGGGGTGTAGATCTGGAAGTACTCGCCCTCGCCGTCGCGGTCGTACAGCACGTCGTGGTCGCGCAACTCCGCCACCAGGGCGGCGTCGAGGCCGAACCGGACGTCGATGTCGTCGTAGTAGTTGTCGGGAATCGCCAGCGGGGTCAGCCCGTTGGCCTTCATGCGGCGGACCGTCTCGAAGATATCCTGGGTCTCGAAGGCGATGTGCTGGGTGCCGGAGCCGAAGAACTCCGACAGGAAGCGGCCGGACTGGGTCTTGGCGCTGCGCGAGCTGTTGAGGACGATCCGCACCGCGCCCTCGGGTCCGTGCAGGGCCTGGCTCTGCACCAGTCCTCCTGGCTCGGTGATGTCGACCTGCGCGGTCTTCTCGAAGTCCAGCAGCGCCGTGTAGGTCAGCAGGCAGGACAGCATCTCCTCGTAGCCCATCGCCTGGGCGAGGTGGTCGACACGGTCCAGGCCGATGCCCTCGGTGGCAGCTTGCGCCTCGGGATCGAGGTCGAAGTCGACCGACCAGATGTCGGCGAGTTGTCCGGTCGGCTCGACGAAGTAGATCAGGCTGCCGCCGACGCCGCGCACCGCCGGGATCTTCAACTCCCCGGGGCCGACCGACTGGCTGAACGACGGAACCAGCAGCGCTTCGGCCCGGCCGAGCGCTCCCGCCACGTCGGATACCCGGAGCGCCACCGCGCAGACCGAGGGTCCGTGCACGATGTAGGAGGAGTGGGCGAAGCCCTCCTTGTCGGTGTTGATCACCAGGTTGATCGCGCCCTGGCGCCACAACTCGACCGATTTCGAGCGGTGGATGCCGGCGCGCCGGAACCCGAGCCCGGCCAGGAAGCCGGTCAGATCGGCGGCGGTGTCCTCATCGACCGCGAACTCGATGAACTCCACGCCCAGGGGTGACGGCCGCGCCGGCATCGCCGGCTGGCGCCCCTTGGGGTTGGCCGACGAGCGCGCCACCCTGTCCATCAGGTACAGGAGGCCGCGGCGGCCGTCGGTGGCGACCTGCCGGGCCGAGCCGGCGCGGAACTGGTCGTTGAAGATCTCCAGCGACAGCATGCCGTCATAGCCGGTGGCGTCGAGCGCCTGCATGAAGTCGATCAGCGGGAAGTCCCCCTGTCCCGGCATGCACCGGAAGTGCCGGCTGTGCTGCAAGAGATCCATGTCGACCTTGGGGGCGTCGGCGATCTGGACGAGAACGATCCGGTCGCCCGGAATCGAGCGGATGCTGTCCAGCGGAACGCCGCGGGCGATGGTGTGGTAGGTGTCGAGAATCAGGCCGACGTTCGGATGGTCTGCCCGGCGTACCACCTCCCAGGCGTCGCGGTGGTCGCTGATGTGGCGGCCCCAGGCGAGCGCCTCGAAGCCGACCGTGAGGCCGCGGCGCGCCGCCCGCTCGCCGAGTTCGCGCAGGTCGGCGGCGGCCCTGTCGATGCCGCCGAGCGAGGCCGGCGACACGTTGCTGCACACCAGCATCAGCGGCGCCCCGAGTTCCTGCATCACGTCGAACTTGCGCTCGGCCCGGGCGAAGCCGCGGGCGCGCTCCGCATCCGGCATGCCCTCGAAATCGCGGAACGGCTGGAAGGCAACGCAGGTCAGGCCGAGGTCACGGATCGTGCGCCCGACGTCGCGGGGGCCGCCGTCGAAGGTCAGGAAGTCGTTCTCGAAGATCTCGACGCCGTCGAAGCCGGCCGCCGCGATCGCGGCGAGTTTCTCGTCCAGGTCGCCGCTCAGCGATACCGTCGCGATCGAGGTCTTCATGGCTTCAGCCTCCGTTGCGTCGCCAACGCCGCACACGCGCCGTCGCGGCCCCCCAGGCCGGCGTCTGGGACGCCAGCAGCAGCACGATCGACAGCGTCAGGACCAGGGTGAGGGGGTTGGCCACCAGTTCCCACGCGAACATCGCCGGGTCGTCGCGCACCGACAGCATCGCCCGGCGGTACGACACGTCCATCAGCGGACCGAGGATGACGCCCAGGATCACCGGACCCACCTGGTAGCCGTACAGCTTCATGAAATAGCCGAGCACCCCGAACGCCAGCATCCAGTAGACGTCGATCACGCTGTTCTGGATCGCGTAGGTGCCGACCACCGACAGCACGATGATCAGCGGGATCAGGATGGCCCTCGGGCATTCCATCATCTTCGCGAACACCCGGATGCCGGTCAGACCGAAGACCAGGGTGAACAGGTTGGCCAGTGTGAGGTTCCCGACGGTGAACCAGAACAGGTGCGGGGTCTCGATCATCAGCATCGGGCCCGGCTTGAGGCCGTGGATGAACAGCGCGCCGATGATCACCGCGGTCACCGCGTCGCCGGGCAGGCCGAGGGTCAGCATCGGGATGTAGGCGCCGCCGATGGCGGCGTTGTTCGCCGATTCCGGCGCCACCAGCCCTTCGTAGGCGCCCTGTCCGAACGGCCGCGACGGGTTCTTTACGGTGCGCTTGGCGTTGTCGTAGGCCATCAGGGCGGCGATGTCGCCGCCGGTGCCCGGCAACGCTCCGATGACCACACCGATGGCCGAGCTGCGGATCGACAGCGGGATGTACTTCCGGATGACGCTCCACCCCGGCACGATCCGGTCGACCTTCTGCTTGATCGGCGCCACGTTCAGGTTTCGGAGCTGGACCAACGCCTCAGCGACGCCAAAGAAGCCGATCATCGCCGCCACGTAAGGAATGCCGCCGAGCAGCGAGACCTGGCCGAAGGTGAAGCGCCCCTCCGCGGTCATCGGGTCGAGCCCGACCATGCCGATCAGCACGCCGAGCGCGCCTGCGAACACGCCCTTGGCCAGGGATTCGCCGGACAGGCTGCCGACCAGCAGGATGCCGATGATCGCCAGCAGCAGGTAGTCGCGCGGCGCGAACTTGAGCGCGAAGTCCGAGATCGCCGGTGCGGCGATCGCGAGCGCCGCCACGCCCATCAAGCCACCGATCACCGAGGTGACGGTGCTGACCCCGATCGCCCGTCCGGCCTCGCCGCGCTGCGCCAGCGGGTAGCCGTCGAGGGCGGTCGCGATGGCGCTCGGCGCTCCCGGGATGTTCAGCAGGATGGCGGTTCGTGAGCCGCCGTAGACGCCGCCGCAGAACACGCCGCCCATCAGGGCAAGCGCCTCGTTGACCTCCCACGAGAAGGTGAAGGAGATCAGGATCGAGACCGCCATGGTGACCGACAGGCCCGGTATGGCGCCGATGTAGACGCCGGCCAGAGCCCCGGCGGCGGTCAGCGCCAGCAGCGACGGGTCGAGCCAGCTCATCAGGAAGTAGGAGGCCGCGGAGCCCTCCATCACAGCCACTCCGCTTCCGGCAGCACGACCTGGAACACCAGGCGGAACACCACGTAGATCGCCGTCAGGGCGACCGCCGCGACGATGGCGGCGCGCACCGGACGGCCGCGTTGCAGCAGCAGGATGGCGGCGAACAGGAAGCCGCCGGCGGCAAAGGGAAACCCGGCCGGCTCCAGCGTCAGCATCAGGGCGACGATCAGCGCCAGCGTCAGCAGCAGCACCGGCGGCGTGACCTCGCGGAAGAACGCTGCGGGACCGCCGTCGGACGGTGGCGGGGCGGCGCGGTCGCGGAACAGCGCCGCCGCCAGCGACACCACCATCACCAGCGCCGCGATCATCGGAAACACCCCCGGCGAACTGACCGACTCGAAGCCCGAAATACGAAAGGCCTGGACCAGCAGGAACAGGCTGAACGCCAGCAGGACGAGCGTGAACGCCCGTTCGCCGGGAAGCCGGGGCCGCGTCTGGTTCATCCGATCCTCCGCGAGGAGAAAGGGCGGCCCCGCTCTGGGGCCGCCCGTTCCGGCGTTACGGCTTCGGAATGCCGAACGTCTCCGGCGACGCCTTGGTGGCGCCCGCCTCGTGCAGCACCCAGGCGGTGGTCGATTGCCACTTCTTCAGGAACGCGTCGGCCTCGTCGCCGGCGATGTTCATCATGATGTTGCCGCGACCCTCCATCATTTCGACGTAGGACGCCGTCGAGGCCGCCTGCTTGAAGGTCTCGACCAGCTTGGCCTTGGCCGCGTCGGGAACGTCGCGCTTCACGAACACGCCGTAGAACGGCCCCCACGGCAGATACTTGGAGAACCCCGGGAAGTCGGTCGAGATCGGCTGCACGCCCGGCAGCGAGGCGAGCTCCTCGTTGTTCACAACCGCCAGCACCTTCACGCGGCCGGCCTTGATGTGCTCGGCGGCGGCGCTGAGGCCCGACGGCATGAAATCGACATGGCCGCCCAGCAGCGCGGTGATGCCGGGGCCCTCGCCGTCGAACGGCACCGAGGTGACGTTGAAGTCGATGACGGTCTTGAGCAGGGAGCCGACGACGTGCGGAAGCCCGCCGGGGCCGGTCGATCCCATCTTGATCTCGCCGGGCCGCTTCGCGGCGTCCTCGGCCAGATCCTTGAAGGACGTCCACGGCGTGTCGTTGTTGGCGACGATCACCGCCACGCCACGCGCCATGATGTTGACCGGGTAGAAGTCGGCGTAGTCGATCTGCGAGAGTTCCAGCACCTTGTGCAGCTGAGGGTTCTCGGCGCCGAACAGCAGCGAGTAACCGTCCGACGGCCGGGCCGCGACGAACGCGGTGGAGATCGCGCCGCCACCGCCGGCCCGGTTCACCATCACGATCTTCTGGCCGAGCAGCGGCTCGACGATCGGCGTGATTGCCCGGGCGACCACATCGGTGGCGCCGCCGGCGCCCCACATGATGGTGCCCTGCAGGTCCTTGGTCGGATAGTCGGCGGCGTGGCCGGCCGGACCGGTCGTCAGGAGCGCGAGCGCCGCGACGGCCCCGAGCAGTCTGGTGTTCATTGGAAAGTCCCTCCCGTTGCGTGTTCTTGGTGTGCGTCGTTGGTGGTCGCCGAACCTGGTGTCGGGTTGGCCCTCCCGGCTCGGGGCGTCGGCTTGGCGCCAGAGTTCATGGATCGGAACGCCGACGTCAAACACGAAAGCTTCAGCGCAGTCTGAACCGGGCCTGGGCCGACAACCCGTCGGCGTCGATCACCGTCACCGTCGCGAAGCCGGCGCCGTCGGGGCGCCAGTCGGTGTCGCGGCGGTGCGGCGGCGCCGGGACCGGCCGCCCGTCGACCAGCCAGACCAGGGGCCGCCGCCCGCCCGAGGCGCGCAGCGCGATCGGCCGATCGGCCGGTCGATCGATCTCGCTGCCGTCGCGCGGGTAGGCGATCCGGATCGGCTCGACGGCTGGCGCGGCGGCGCGCGCCGGGAAGAACGCCAGCGCCGGCGGCAGCGGCCGGGCCGAGGGCGGCACCGCGCCGTCCACCGGGCAGCGGCGCCGCCAGCCGGGGCGCCCGGGGCAGGGTGTCGAACACCTCGAGCAGCAGGGGGGCTGCTGAGCGGGCCCCGTAGTGGCCGGGGCGCGGCGTGCCGTCCGGTCGGCCGACCCACACGCCGACGACCCGCCCGTCGGCGACGCCGAGCGCCCAGGCGTCGCGGAACCCGTAGGAGGTGCCGGTCTTCCAGGCGACCGGACCGCCGCGCCGGGCGACGCCGTGCGCCGGGTGGGCCGAGCTCTCGAGGATGCGCGCCACCTCCCAGGCCGATCCCGCCGTCAGCAGCGGGCGCGAGTGGGTACCTGCGGCATCGGCCCGCACCGCCAGCGGCCGGACCCGGCCGTCGCCGGCGAGTGCCGTGTACAGCGACACCATGTCCTCGAGCGTGGTGCCGACCCCGCCCAGGACCACGGCCAGCCCCGGCCGCTCGGCCGAGCCCGGCAGCTGGAGGCGGGCGCCGGCGCTCGCCAGGCGGTTCACGAAGCGGGCCGGGCCGTAACGGTCGAGGATCGAGACCGCCGGCACGTTGAGCGACTGCCGAAGCGCTTCGGCGGCTTGCAGTTCACCCAGATGCATCGGCGCGAAATTGGCCGGGGCGTAGCCGGAGATCCGCAGCGGCGCATCGGTGACGACGCTGCGCGGGTCGAGGAAGCCGTCGTCGAAGGCGAGGCCGTACAGGAACGGCTTCAGCGTCGAGCCAGGCGACCGTACCGCCCGGGTCATGTCCACCTGGCCGGCGCGCCGGGTGGCGAAGTATCCGGGCGAGCCGAGATGCGCCAGCACCGCCCCGGTGGCGGCATCGGCGACGATCGCGGCGACGCTGGTGTCGGGGTCGAGGCCGTCGGCCCAGCGCGCCGCCATGCCCTCCAGCCGGCGCTGCAGCCCGCCGTCGATTGTGGTCCGTACGGTGGCCGTGCCGGGGGCCGCGGCCAGCGCCAGCCGCGCCGTCAGGTGCGGGGCGTGCATCGGCATCGGCCGTCGGGCGGCCGGCACCGGGTCGCGCCGGGCTTCGGCGGCCGCCGCCGGCGTGATCACGCCGGCCTCGGCGACGCGCTCCAGGATCCGGTCGCGGGCCCGGCGAAGCGCCTCGGCGTGCCGGTCGGGGCGCAGCCGCTCCGGCGCCTGCGGGATCGCCACCAGCAACGCCGCCTCGGCCGGGGACAGCTCGACCGGTTCCTTTCCCAGGTACGCCAGCGAGGCGGCCCGCACCCCCTCGATGTTGCCGCCGAACGGGGCCAGCGTCAGGTACAGCGAAAGGATCCCGCGCTTGTCCAGCCGCCGTTCCAGGACCAGCGCCCGGGCCGCCTCGACGGCCTTGGCGCCGAGCGTGCGGGCCTGCGGCTGCAGCAGCCGGACGGTCTGCATGGTCAGCGTCGACGCGCCCGAGACCACCCGCCCGGCGGCGACCATCTGCGCCGCCGCCCGCCCGACGGCCAGCGGATCGACCCCGGATGGCCGTGGAAGCGCTTGTCCTCGACCGCCAGCAGCATGGCGAGGTAGAGCGGATCGAGGCGGTCCGGGTCGGCCGGCAGCCGCCAGGACCCGTCGCTGGAGAGGAACACCCGCAAGGCCCGCCCGTCGCGGTCGGCGACGGTCAGCGACGGGTCGACCGCCCGGTCGAGCGGGCGCACCAGCCGGCTCCACGCCGACGGTGCCAGGGCCGCGGCGACGATCACGACCAGGGTGACCGCCAGGACGCCGGCGCGCGGGGTCACGGCGCGGTCGTCATGGCTGGAGCGCCACCGTCGTCCGCTCGACCGACCCGCGGGCGAACCGGAACGGCTGGTACATGTCCTCGACGTGCGGCGCCGGCCGCACGAAGTCGCCGCGGGTGACGGCCCGCACGATGTAGGCGGCGGTGAACTCCGCGGCCTCCGACGAGAGCTCGTAGGCGGCGATGAAGCGGTCGTCGCGCATCTCGACGTGCCGCGCCTCGGTCAGGGCCGGCAGCCAGGCGAAGTCGCCGAGATCGCCGCCCGCCTTGAGCCGGGTGTTCTCGATCTCGAGACCGGCGGGCAGCAGGTCGACGACCAGGCCCTGATGGGCTTCGGCGTAGTCGCTGGCGCCCTTCAGCACCACGATGTAGCGCCGTCCCTGGACCAGCGGGGCGCCGGCGGCGACCGGGGTGCCGTCGAGCTCGTGGGTGGCGCGCTTGATCGCGAAGCCATCGGCCGCCGGCGGCAGGTCTTCCGACGGCACCCCGGAGGTCGAGACCGCGACCCGCAGGGTCTCGCTGCCGCGGTTGGCGATGATGAAGCCGCGCGCCACCTCGGCGCGCGACGGCAGCACCGCGATCGGTCGGGTCTGCGGCCCGACCAGGCGGCCGTCGACCTCGGCGGTCACCGCCTGCTGGCGGGCGATCATGGCCCGGGCCGCCAGCACCAGCCAGCCCATCTCCTGGGTGCTCAGCCAGCGTTGGCGCCCGGCCATGTCGGCGACCCGGTCGGCGAGCGTGCCGATCGCCTTGTCGTGACCGCCGGCCTCCGCCAGCACCGTCAGGCGCAGCGCGGCGTCGCGCAGGCCGGTGCCGTAGTCGTGGCGCCACCAGCCGCGCTCCGGGGCGTCGGTGTCGGCCAGCAGCCGGCCGGCGCGCTCGGTGTCGCCGAGCAGGCCGAGCGACGCCGCCAGATGGCCGCGGGCGCCGTAGCTTAGGTCGTCGGCGCGGTTGTCGGCGAGGTAGCGGGCGGCACCGGCGACCTCGGTTCGCCCGGCCTTGGCCAGGACGTACAGGGCGTATGGGCGGGCGATCGAGCGCACCGTCCAGTCGCTCTCGTCGACCAGGGCGGCCCGCAACCAGTCGAGGCCGAGCCCGTAGGCGCCGTCGGGGACCGCGTAGCCGAGCGCGCGGGCGCGGGTCAGGAAGTCGAGCGCGTAGGCCGACAGCCAGGGCTCGGCCTCGCCGTAGGCGTCCCAGAGCGCGAACGCGCCGTCGGTGCGCTGCATGTCGAGGATCCGCCAGATCGACTTCTGCACCCGCTCGCGCAGCCCGGCGGTGTCCTCCTCCAGCGCCGCGTAGGCGGCGAGGTCGTCGAGGTAGAGCAGCGGCAACGCGGTGCTGACGGTCTGCTCGAGACAGCCATAGGGGTAGCGGTAGAGACCCGCGATCAGGTGCGGCAGGCCGAAGGTCGGCGCGGTGCCGAGGGTGACGCCGGTGGTGACGGATTCCGGCCGGAAGCCGGCGGCGACCGCCGGGTCGAGGCGCAGCATGCTGCCGGGCGCCAGCCAGACCGTGCGGCGCTCCGACTGCACGGCCTGCGCCGGCCGGACCGACAGCGAGAACCGCCGCTCGATCCCGGAGTCATTGGCCCCGGTATCGCCGGGCCCGGTCAGCGAGAGCGCCACCTGCACGGTACCGGTGCCGGTGGCCTCCAGGCGCACCGAGCGTTCGGCCTTGCCGCCGGTCGGCAACGTGACGACCTGCTCGCCGCCGTCGCGCACCACGGCCGGCCCCTCGGCCGTCACCGCGATCCGGTAGTCACCGGAGGCGCCGGTCAGGTTGTGCAGTTCCAGCGTCAGGTCGGCGATGTCGCCGGGCGCCAGGAAGCGGGGCCGCGACAGCTCCGCGACCACCGGCGGGCGCACCGGCAGCGGCGCGTCGGCGTGGCCAACCTTGTCGTCGGAGAAGGCGACCGCCATCAGCCGCAGCTCGCCGTTGAAGTCGGGGATGTCGATCGGCACCTCGACCCGGCCGCCCGGGCCGACCGCGACCAGGCCGGAGAACAGCGCCACCGTCTCGTAGGTGTCCTCGAGCCCGCTGTTGTTGCGGCCCATGGCGTCGCCGCCGGCGCGCACCGCGCCCATGCGGTCGTACCCGCCGTCGATCAGCCGGCCGTACAGGTCGCGGACGTCGATCGCCACGCGTCGCTTGCCGAAGAACCGGGCCTCGGGGTCGGGCGTCTGGAAGTCGGTGAGCGCCAGCACGCCGCGGTCGACCGCGGCCAGCGTCAGCCACGCCTTCTCGCCGACGTCGAGGCCGGAGACCGCGATCGGCACGCTCAGCCGTCGCTCCGGCCGGGTCTCGGCCGGCGCCAGGATGGCGACGCCGAGCACGCGCTCGCTGCGGTCGAACTCCAGCCACGCCAGCCCGATCGCCCGGCCGGGGGAAGGCGGTGCGTCGCTCGCCCCGGTCGGGTTGCCGGGCCGCAGCAGGGTCACGGCCACGTAGGCGCCGGCGGCGCCCCACGCGTCGTCGGCCGTCAGGGTGAACTCGGCGCCGC
The DNA here is from genome assembly GCA_018401495.1 of Rhodospirillaceae bacterium. Lineage (GTDB taxonomy): Bacteria > Pseudomonadota > Alphaproteobacteria > Thalassobaculales > Thalassobaculaceae > Thalassobaculum_A. Next base: position 135,138 of record JAGYJX010000035.1, on the reverse strand, counting down.
CGGCCGGCACCGTCACGCGCCGCGTCTCCAGCACCCCGTCGCCGAGCACGGTGACCAGCGCCTCGCCGGCGTAGGGCGGCTCGACGAACACCCGCGCGGTCTCGCCGGGGCGGTAGCGTGCCCGGTCGAGGGTGACCTTGACCTTGTCGGGGGCGGTGCCGGCCACCGGTCCGGCGCGCCAGCCGGCCTGGAACCGCATCGAGGACGCCGCGCCGGTGGCGGGGTCGTAGACTTCGAGGCGGTACCAGCCCCATTCGACCGGCAGGGTCAGCGCCAGCGGACCGGAAGCTTCGCTGCGCAGCGTGCCGGAATCGACCCGGCGGTTCTGCACCGAGGTCTCGACTTCCCAGTTGCCGTTCACCCGGACCCAGTCGTAGTTCCAGATCTCGCGGATCAGTTCCCAGCCGAGCGCCTGGCCCTCGACGGCGCGGCCGTCGGGGTCGACGGCGACGACCTGGAAGGCCGCGGAGGTGTCTTCGGGGACGATCTCGTCGGCGAAGCCCGGGCGAACGCCGATGGCGAGCGGCTGGCGCCGGATCTTCAGGTCGAGCGCCCGGGTCACGCCGCGCCCGCCCGGCTCCAGCAGGGTCGAGCGGACCCGCGCCAGCAGCGGCAGGGTGGTATCGCCGATCTCCGGCAGGACGGCGGTGACCGACGCCTTGCCGTCGGCGTCGGTGGCGGTCTCCGCGAGTTCGCCGCGCACCGCCGACCAGGATTCGGTGGCGAGGCCGAAGCGGTAGCCGGCCCAGTCGGGATAGGGCTCGGGGTCGACGACCACCGCGAGGTCGGAGGTCACGCGCATCCCGGCGGCCGGCGCGCCGAACAGGAAACGGCCGGACAGCGCCACCGGGGCGGATTCGCCGGCGGCGATCGTCGGCGCGGCGGCGCTCAGTTCCAGGTCGAGGCGCTCGGGCACGAAATCCTCGACCGAGAACGGCATCTCGGCGACCGGCAGGCCCTCGGGATCGGCGTACAGCAGCGCCGACCAGCGCCCGGTCGGCGCCGATTTCGGCAGGTCGAGGTCGGTCGCGTAGGCGCCGCCGTCGCGCGCCGGCAGCACCAGCCGGCGGAAGTCCTGGCCGTCCGGCCGGACCACCACCAGGGTGACCGGCATGCCCTCGACCGCGCGCGCCTCGGCGGTCCGGAGCAGCGCCGCCATGCGCAGGGTCTCGCCCGGGCGGTAGATGTCGCGGTCGGCCCACAGGAAGCCGTCGAGCGGCCCCGGCGGGGTGCGGCCGGAGACGCCGCGGTCCGACAGGTCGAAGGCCGGCCCGGACAGCCGCAGCAGCGTGAAGTCGCCGCCCGGCCCGTAGGCCAGCAGCGCCGTCGCCTCGTTGCCGCCGTGGCCGCGCAGCAGGCCGCCGGCGAAGTCGACGCGGCCGGCCTCGTCGGTCATCGCCCGCGCCAGCACCTTGTTGTTGCGGGCCAGCAGCACCGCCTCGACGCCGGCGACCGGGGCGGCGGCGTCGAGCGAGTTGACGAACAGGGTCAGCCCGTCCTCGCCGGTGAAGGTGGTGAGTCCGAGGTTGGAGACCACCAGCCATTGCGTGGCCAGCGTGGTCCACGGCTCCGGGCGCTGGTCGGCCGGCTGCGCCATCACGACGTGCACGCCGGGGGTCGCGCGGTCGATCACCTGGTCGATCGGGATGCCGGTGCGGACCCGCTCGTTGCGCGGCCCCGGGGTGTCGACGGTGCCCTCCCAGACCTGCTCGCCGTCGACCGACGCCAACCGTTCGGCGGTCCAGCCGTACAGCGCCCGCGCCAGATCGCTTTCGGCGACCTCGTCGATCAGGTTCCGGTCGACGATCCGCAGCACCCGCAGGCGGACCCGGTCGACGTTCACGGTGGTCAGCGGCAGGGCGGTCTCGCCGGCCTGGGCCAGCACGTAGCCGCCGCCGGCGAAGCCGACCGAGGCGGGCGCATCCGGCACCGTCAGCGCCAGCGTCACCGGGGCGTCGGTGCGGCTGCCGTCGGCGGCCGCCACGCCCGGCTTCACGGTCACGGCGTAGGCGGTGCCCCAGCGCAGGCTGCCGAGGCAGAGCGCGCCGTCCTGGACCCGCACGTCGATGTCGGTCGCCGGCGTGACCGCGACGTAGTCCTCGGGGAAGCTGCCGGCCGGGAACGCCACCGGCGCCGAGAAGTCGAGGCAGACCGACGGCGTGCTGCCGTCCAGCAGGTAGCGCTCCTTGGCGAACCGGATGCCGTCGCCCGGGTTCGCGGCCGAGGCGGCGGCCGATCCGCCGGCCACCGCGGCGAGCATCAGGGCGGCGGCAGCGAGCAATCGGGTACGGGCGGGCGCGGTCATGCAGGGCCTCCGGCGGAACGTGACGCGGTCGCCGGCGCGCTCTGTCGGCCGGCAGACGGATCATCCACGGCACTCGTGGCGAAAGCATGCCCACAATAAAGGCGGAAAGGGGACTCCTCTCGTGCGTGGTCAGTCCGCCAGCGTCATCGGCCCGATCGCGCCGTACACGTCGCCCGGCCCCGGGTTGCCGGGGGCGCTGCGGCCGCCGAAATGCGCCGTCACCCCCCACACCGCGTTCAGCGCCGTCTGCACCGCGCCCTCGACCCAGGCCGGCGTCCAGGAGACGTCGTCGCCGGCCAGGAAGATGCCGCGCTCGGCCGGCGGCAGGCCGGCCTGCATGAAATGGCCGTACATGCGGTGGTTGTAGCGGTAGTGGCCGGGCAGGGCGCCCTTGAAGGCGCCGAGGAAGTTCGGGTCGGCCTCCCACGACACCGTGATCGGGTCGCCGATGATGTGGTCGCGCAGCCTGCACCTCCGGGTAGATCTTGGCGAGCGCCGACAGCGCCAGGTCGACGCGCTTCTCGACCGGCAGCGGCAGCATCTTCAGGGCGTCGCCCATCCACGAGTAGGTCAGGCAGATCACCCCCGGCCGGCCGGGGCCGTTGTCGAACAGGTAGGTGCCGCGGGTCAGGCGGTCGGTCAGGGTCATGCTCATGCGGTCGCGGCCGGTGGCCGGGTCCTTGTCCTTCCAGAACGGCCGGTCGACCATCACGAAGGTCTTGGACGACTGCATGTAGCGGGTGCGGTCGAGCGCCATCCAAAGCCGGTGCGAGAACAGCTCCTCGTCGCACTCGATGGCGGTGGTCAAGAGCCAGCTCTGACAGGTCGCCACCACCGCGTCGAAGGCCTGGGTGCGGCCCCAGCGGTCGGTGACGGCGAAGCGCGCCGCCGGCGTGGCGGGCGATGCGGGTCACGCCCGGGCGCGGGGCGCCGGCGTGCAGGGCCGCCAGCGTGGTGCCGCGCGGCCAGTGCGCGAGGCGCTCCGGGGCGCGCCGCCACAGCCCCTGCGGCACCCGCTCGACGCCGCCGACGATCAGGCGCTGGTTGTCGTCGCACCCGGTCAGCACGACGCGCAGGATCTCCAGCATCGAGTTCGGGAAGTCGCTGTCCCAGCCGCCGGTGCCGAACCCGACCTGGCCGAACACCTCGCGGTGGCGGAACGGCAGGGCCCGGAACGCCGAGGACGAGGCGACGAAATCGTAGAACGTCCGCTCGTCCCAGAGCGGCACCAGGGCGTTCCAGATCGCCTTCAGCCGCGGCACGTCGCGCGCCCGGAGTGCGGCCTGCAGCTCGGAAAACCGCGCCCCTTCCTCGAGCGCCGCGGTCCAGGCCTCGGCGACCTCGCGGAACATCGCCGGCAGATCGTCGAGGGTGCGGGCGTAGAAGGTCTCGCCTTCCAGGTCGACAACGGTGCTGCCGGCCGCCGGGGTCAGCGGGTTCGGGAACGGCCGGGAGTCGACGCCGACCCGGTTGGCGTAGTGCCAGAACGCCGTCGAGGATTCCGGGAACCGCATGCCGCCGAGCTCGGCGACGATGCCGTCGGCGCCCTCGAACGGTTGCGAGCGCAGCCGGCCGCCGAGCTGGCCGGATTCGTAGACCACCGGCCGCAGGCCGAGCTTCATCAGTTCGTAGGCGACGATCAGCCCGGCGATGCCGGCGCCGACCACCGCCACCTCGGCGCCGTGGCGCTCGGCCGGGACGCTGCCGAGGCCGGCGGGGTGGGCCAGCCAGTCGTCGTAGGCGAACGGGAAGTCGGGGCCGAAGGCGGTCACCGGGCCGGCCCCGGGGCCGCCGGACTTTGTCACGTCGTCGGCGTCGGTCGGCAGGCTCACGCTGGTCCTCGCGGCGGGTCGTAGAGGTCGGGGCGGCGGTCCCGCAGGTACGGGATGCGGGCGCGGATGGCGGCGAGCCGGACCGGGTCGAGGTCGGCGACCAGCAGCGTCTCACCGGTGCCGGCGCGCGCCAGGTCCTCGCCGTCCGGGCCCACCACGCAGCTCAGCCCGCAGTACTCGAAATCGGCCTCGCGCCCGACGTAGTTGGCGTAGGCGACGTACAAGCGTGTTCTCGGCGGCCCGCGTCGGCACCAGCCGGGTGGCGACGGCCTCGAACGGGCGCATGTTGGCGGTCGGCACCAGCACCGCCTCGGCGCGGGCCAGCGCCAGGCCACGCGCCACCTCCGGGAACTCGATGTCGTAGCAGATCGCCAGCCCGACCCGCAGGCTGCCGAGCGCCACCACCGGGGAAGGCGCGGTCCCGGCGCTGAACTGCGCCCGGTCGAGGTCGCCAAACAGGTGGGTCTTGCGGTACCCGGCGATCGGCACGCCGTCGGCCCCGACCAGCCGGACGGCGTTGTAGACCGCGTCGCCGTCGCGCTCCGGGTAGCCGTAGAGCAGCGCCACGCGGTGGCGCCGGGCGATGGCGGCGGCGGCCTCGGCCGACCGGCCGTCGGCCGGCTCGGACAGGCGCGCCACGGCGTCGGCGCCGATCGCGTAGCCGGTCAGGAACATCTCCGGCGTCACAACCAGCCCGGCACCGGCCGCCGCGGCACGGGCGGCGGCGGCGTCCAGCCGGGCGAGGCCGGCGGCGCTGTCGGGCGCGCCGGGCGCGCATTGCAGAAGGGCGATCCGCATGGCGCCATCATTAGCGCGCCGCCGCCCGGCGTGCCACCGCTGCCAAATGCGCTTGCCGGACTTCCTACCGCGTCCTATCAGCGTTTCCAAAGACGCGGATCGGGAGGGATGGAGATGCGCGAGGCGGAGACGGTCGCTTGGGGTGAGCGGGATGCCGACTTGATCGACGTGATCGAGGCCTTGCTGGGCGGCGAGTTGACGCGACGGCCCGCAGGCGATGATGCGCTGTCGCAGGCGGTGGCGCGGCTGGCGGCGGCGCTGCAGAGCGAACGATCGCGCGATCTCGACGTTTCGGTCGGTCTGGCGATCGAGATGAACGAGGCGGCGATCGCCACGGCGCGCATCCTGTCGGCCGCCCGCGACGTCGATAGCCGGGCCCAGGCGATCGCGGCGGCCACCGAGGAACTGGTGGCGTCGGTGGCGCAGATCAGTGAGACCGGGGATGCCGCGTCGGCCGGTGCGGAGGAGATGCGTTCAACCGTCCAGCACAGTGTCGCCGCGGTTCGAAGGGCCGTGGACACCATGGGGCAGATCGCCGGCACCGTGCAGGCGGCGGCAGCCAAGGTCGACGCCCTCAACGCTGCCTCGGAGGAGATCGGGGGCATCGTGCAGTCGATCGACGCCATCGCCAAGCAGACCAACCTGCTGGCCCTGAACGCCACCATCGAGGCGGCGCGGGCGGGGGCCGCCGGCAAGGGCTTCGCTGTGGTTGCGGGCGAAGTCAAGGCGCTGTCGCAACAGACCGCCGTCGCCACCAACGTGATCCGCCAGCGCATCGCGTCGCTGCGCGGCGAAATCGCTGGCATCGTCGCCTCGATGGCCGAAGGCGGGACGGCAGTGGCGCACGGCCGCAGCGTCATGGGTGAACTGGACGCCGACTTCGCCATGGTCGGTGGCGGCATCGAGGCCGTCGCCCGTCACATGGGGGAGATCGCCGGCATCCTGGCCGACCAGCGTGCGGCCACCGGCGAGGTCTCCGGCGGCATCGCTGGCATCGCGAGCCTGACCGCCGAGAACGTGGGGCAGGTTGATCGACTGGCGGACGTGATGACCACCAGTCAGTCCGGTATCGGCCAGCAATTGGGCGCGCTGGCGAAGCAGGACTTCCCGGACAAGGTCGTGCGTCTCGCCAAGGCCGACCACGTGATCTGGAAGAAGCGGCTGGTCGACATGGCGGTCGGAAGGGTCAAGCTGAACGCCCGGGAATTGAGCGACCATCATTCCTGCCGGCTCGGCCAATGGTATTACGGTGACGCCTCCAGGGAGGTCCGCGACCGCGCTGCCTACCGGGAGCTGGAGGAGCCGCACCGCATCGTTCACGAACACGGCAAGCGCGCCGCAGAGTTGTTTCAGGCCGGAAAGCTCGACGCGGCACTGGCCGAGATCGAGAAGGTCGAGGCAGCGTCCGCCGAGGTCGTGCGGCTGCTGGACGGGCTAAAGGGCTAGGCATGGGAGGTTTTGCCAAGCGCCGGCGTCACGCCCTCACATCCACTCCGATCCCCGCAAGCGGGTCGGCCAGGGCGCCCGCCAGGCCGCGAAGCTCGATGGCGTAGCCCTCGATCTCGCGGCCGGCCTTGCCGCGCTGCTCGGCGGCCTCGGGGTCGAGCGGGGTCTCGAACAGCTCGGCCTTGCGCACGGTCTTGCGGATATCGTCGAGCAGATCGGCCGCCGTCAGCAGCAGTTGACGGGTGCCCTCGCGCCCCGCGCCCCGTTGCTCACGGCGTTCTTCCAGCCGCTCCATCGGGTCGGCGAGCGGGTCGTCGACGTCGGTGGAGGTCGAGACAGCGATGTCATCCGGTGCCGCTTCAGCCCCAGGCGTTGCCGTCCCGGACCGACTCTCGGGCCCGTCGCCCTCGGCCGCCGCCGCGGCCGGTTCCGCGCGTGGCGTCGCCGGGATCGACATCGCCGCAAGACCCCGGCGCTCGGCCGGCGGCAGCGCGCGCTCGGCGTCGGCCAGCGCGCGGGCGATCTTGGCGATCTGGCGGGCGATGTCCTGCAGCGCGTCGGCGCTGCTGCGCAGGTCGCCGGCGCCGTTCAGCTTGCGGGCCACCGCGATCAGGCGGGAGAGTTCCTGGGCCAGCGCGTCGCGCCGGGCGGTGCGGGACTTGTCGGCGACCCTTTCGGCGCCGGCGAGGGCGGAGGCGAGTTCGGGTTCCGCTGTCCCGGATGCTGGGGCCAGGGTCTCGGCCGGGTCGCGCGGTCGCCGGGCAGGCTCGACGGCCCTGGGTGCGGCCGGTGTCGGTGCGGGAAACGAGGCGCCGGGTATCAACATGGCCCATCTCCATCCGGCGTTCTGCCGGCGGCGGTCAGCTTGACGCGGCGGCGGGTCGCCGGCAAGGGCGCCGGGGGTGCGGAGATGATAGGCTGCGCGCCAAACCGCACCGGAACCCATCGCGATGGCGCGCCGCCTGAACCTCCTCGTCCTGCTCGCTTTATTCGTCCCCGCGGCTGCCCACGGCAACGACAGCACCGGCTTCCAGTCGACCACCGGCATCGAACTGACGACGACGGACGCCATCCGCATGGTGTCGGAGGATCTGCGCATCGGCCTCGACGAAGTGCGCGTCGACTACGTGTTCCACAACGTCACCGTGGCGCCGGTCGAGACCCTGGTGGCGTTCCCGCTGCCGGACCTCGACCTGTCGCAGGGCGACACCGCGCCGAACTGGAACTTCCCCGTTATGGGCGACGACTTCCTGGGGTTCCGGCTGTGGATCGACGGCGTCGAGCTCAGCCCGGAACTGGAGCAGCGGGCCTTTCTCCAGGGCCGCGACGTGACCGCCGAGGTGGCGGGCGCCGGGGCGCTCTCGATGGCCCCGTGGCGGCGCGAGAACTACGACGAACTCGTGGCGGCGCTCGCTCCCGGCGCGGCGGATCGGCTGAGGCGGGCCGGGCTGTTGGCCGAGGGGGAGTACGACGACACCCCGCAATGGACGCTGCGCTCGAAGTACTGGTGGCGGCAGAGCTTTCCGGCCGGGCGCGACCTGGCCGTGCGGCACGTCTACAAGCCGTTCGTCGGCCTGGCGCTGATCGAGCGGGCGAGCACCGTCGACGGCCGGGCGCCGGTCGGCCGGATGGTCGGGACGGACGGCACGCAAGGTGGGCAGGCGGCGGACGGCCAGGGAGCGGCCGGCGACCGCTACTGCCTCGACGACCGCACCCGCCGGGGGCTGGCCGCCGCCGAGGCGCGGGAGCCCGGCAACCCGATGCCGTTCATGGCCGCCGAGGTCGAGTACGTCCTGACCACCGCGCGCAACTGGCGCGGGCCGATCGAGCGGTTCCGGATGACCCTGGACAAGGGGGCGCCGGACAACATCCTGTCGCTGTGCTGGGACGGGCTGAGGAAGACCGGCCCGACCACGTTCGAGTCGGTCAAGCAGGACTTCCTGCCGGACCGTGACATCCGGCTGCTGGTGTTCGTGAAGCAGGAGGCGGCGCGGTAGCCGCGATCGGCCGCCGCGTCACCCCTCCAGCCGGAACCCCTCGTAGCCCTTGGCCGCGACGTCGTTGCAGATCTGGCGGTAGCGCGCCATGCCGCCGGCGTAGGGCATGAACACCCGCGGCTTGCCGGGGACGTTGGCGCCGAGATACCAGGAGTGGCCGGCGAGCGGCAGCAGGGTGGCGTTGGCGGCGGCATTGACGTGCTCGACCCAGCGCTCGGCCGCCTCCTCGGTCGGCTCGATGCGGGTCACGCCCTCGGCGCGCAGATGCGCGATGCAGTCGGTGATCCACTCGACGTGCTGCTCGATCGCCACCGGCATGTTGCTCAGCACCGACGGGCTGCCGGGGCCGGTCACGGTGAACAGGTTCGGGAAACCCGGCATCTGCAGGCCGAGATAGGTGCGCGGACCGGCCTTCCAGGCGCCGCGCAGGCTGGCGCCGTCGCGCCCGGTGATGTCGATGTTCAGCAGCGGCCCGGTCATGGCGTCGAAGCCGGTGGCGAACACGATGACATCCAGCGCGTGCTCGGTGCCGTCGCGCAGCACCACGCCGGACGGGGTGATCCGCTCGATCGGGTTGGCGCGGACGTCGACCAGCGCGACGTTGTCGCGGTTGTAGGCGTCGAAATAGTTGGAATCGATCGGCGGCCGCTTGGTCGCGAACGGGTGGTCGATGTCGGACAGCAGCGCCGCCGTCTTCGGATCCTTCACAATCTCGCGGATCTTGCGCTTCAGGAACTCGGCGGCGGTGTCGTTGGCCGACTTGTCGACCAGCAGGTCGCGGAACGCCGCGCGGAACTGCAGCCCGCCCTTGGCCCAGGCCGCCTCGTAGATCGCCTCGCGCTCGTCGGCGCCGACGTCGTGGGCCGAGCGGTCCTCGATCACGAAGGGGTGGCCGTTCGGGGTCGAGTGCATCACCCGGCGCACCTCCGGGTGGTTTTCCTTCACCCAGCGCTTGAACTCCGGCGTCAGCGGGGCGTTGTGGGCCGGGATGCTGTAGTTGGCGGTGCGCTGGAACACGGTGAGGTGCTTGGCCTGGCGGGCGATCACCGGCACCGCCTGGATGCCGGTCGAGCCGGTGCCGATCTGGCCGACGCGCTTGCCGGTGAAGTCGACGCCGCCGTGCGGCCACTGGCCGGTGTGGTACCACTCGCCCGCGAAGCTCTCGATGCCCGGAATCCGGGGGACGTTCGCCGAGGACAGGCAGCCGACGGCGGTGATCAGGTAGGTGGCGGTCAGGCGCTCGCCGGCCTCGGTCTCGACGGTCCAGCGGTTCGCCGCCTCGTCGAAGCGCGCCGCCGTCACCCGGGTGCCGAAGCGGATGTCGCGCTTCAAATCGAAGCGGTCGGCGACGTGGTTCAGGTAGCGCATGATCTCGGGCTGCTCGGGATAGCGCTCCGTCCACTCCCACTCCTCCAGCAGCTCCTTGGAGAAGGTGTAGCAGTAGGAATGGCTCTCGGAATCGCAGCGGGCGCCGGGATAGCGGTTCCAGTACCAGGTGCCGCCGACGCCGTCGCCGGCCTCCAGCACCAGCGCCGACAGGCCGAGCCGGTCGCGCAGGCAATGCAGTTGGTACAGGCCGGAGAAGCCGGCGCCGATGATCACGGCGTCGAGGTGCGGGGCGGCGGTCATGGCGCGGCAGGCTCCATCTCTGAGATTAAATGAACCATGAACCATGATTCAGAATTTTTCAACCGCGCGTCCCGGCCCCGAGTTCCGAAAGCCGGCTGCATGGCGCGGCGTCACGCCGTCCTCAGCACGCCGCGCATCGCCTCGGCAAGGGCCGTGAAGCCGGCCATCGCCGGGTAGCCGGTCCGGCAGATCAGCGCCAGCCGCCGGCTCGGCGCGTCGTCGGCCAGCGGGATCATCGCGAGGTCGTCGGCGACGACGAACTCGCGGGCGACCGCGATGGTCGGCAGCAGGGTCACGCCGAGCCCGCCGGCGACCATCTGCACCAGGGTGGCGAGGCTGGTGCCGACGATATCCTCGCCGCGGCGGCGGTCGGCGAGGCTGCAGGCGGCGAGCGCGTGGCTGCGCAGGCAGTGACCGTCCTCCAGCAGCAGCAGGTCGTCGCGGCGCAGATCGCCGACGGCGATCCGGTCCTGGGCGGCCAGCGGGTGGTCGCGCCGGCAGGCCAGCACCAGCGGGTCGTCGAGCAGCGATTCCGAGATCATGCCGTCGAGCGGGTAGGGCAGGGCGATCAGCCCGATGTCGGCGACGCCGCGCGCCAGGCGGTCCAGCACCTCCTCGGTCTGGCGCTCCTCCAGGCGCAGCTCGAGGTCGGGAAAGCGCCGCCTCAGCTCCGGCAGGATGGTCGGCAGGACGTAGGGCAGGATGGTCGGGATCCCGGCCAGCCGCACCGGGCCGGCCAGCGGGTCGGCGTGCCGTCGCGCCGCCACCGACAGATCCTCGGCCTCGCGCAGCACCGTGCGGGCCCGGCCCTCGATGGCGCGCGCCGCCGAGGTCGGCAGCACCCCGGTCGGGCCGCGCTCGAACAGCGTGACGCCGAGCAGGTCCTCCATCTGCTTGACCCCCGCCGACAGCGTCGGCTGGGTGACGTGGCAGGCTTCGGCCGCGCGCCCGAAATGCCCGGAATCGTAGGCGGTCACGAAGTAGCGCAGATGCCGGAGCGTCGGTGTGTGGGCCATAGAGCGATCCTATGGTGCGGTGCGGGAAAATCAATTTTATCCGCCTGTCGCGCTCCCCTATCTCAGCCCCAGAGATTGTTCCACCCCGTCCAGGAGACGTACCCATGCTGAAGGTCGGTGACCGCTTCCCCGCTTACGCCCTCAAGGCCGTCGACGCCCGCACCACGCCGGAGACCTTCCACGAGCTGAGCAACGGCTCGCTCGGCGGCAAGTGGGGCGTGTACGTGTTCTGGCCGAAGGACTTCACCTTCGTGTGCCCGACCGAGATCGTCGGCTTCGACAACCTGAACGGCGAGTTCGACGACCGCGACGCCCAGCTCATCGGCGTGTCGACCGACAGCGAGTTCGTCCACCTCGCCTGGCGGCAGAGCCGCTCCGACCTGGCGAAGGTCGCCTACCCGTGGCTGGCCGACATCAAGAAGGAGCTGTCGGTGGCCTGCGGCGTGCTGGACGACGCCGAGGGCGTCGCGCTCCGCGCCACCTTCATCGTCGATCCCGAGGGCATCATCCGCTACGCCGCGGTCAACGACCTGTCGGTCGGCCGCAGCCCGGACGAGGTGCTGCGCGTCCTCGACGCCCTGCAGACCGACGAGCTGTGCCCGTGCAACTGGAAGAAGGGCGACGAGACCCTGCAGGCCGCCTGAGCGCCCCGCACGTCGTCATCACGTGAGCGGCCTCTCTCCCGTCGTCATCAAGTCAGCGAGCCGGCTCTCGGTCGTCATCCGGACCGGACCGCCACCGGCGGATCGGGTCCGGATCGCGCTGCGCGTGGCGCCGTCCGTCCGCGGATGACGACGGGTGGAGCCAGATGCGCAGCTCGCGTAGCACTGACTTCGGACTGAGCCGAGCTGAGGGCCGCTAACGTTGTCTGGTCGTCATTCCGGCCGCAGCGACGCAGTCGCGGAGAGCCGGAACCCACGGCACGACGGGCCTTTCAGCCCGACACGATACCCCCTGCCTCAAGGAGACACGACCATGGCGCTCGAAGCGCTCAAGGAGGCCCTGCCGGCCTACGCCAAGGACCTCAAGTTGAACCTGTCGTCGCTGGAGCGCGAGACCGCGATGACCCAGCAGCAGGCCTGGGGCACCTGGCTCGCCTCGGCGCTCGCCACCGGCGTTCCGGCGGTGATCGAGGCGGTCGCGGCCGAGGCCCGCCAGAAGCTGGAGCCGGCGGCCTACGACGCCGCCAAGACCGCCGCCGCCCTGATGGGCATGAACAACATCTACTACCGCTTCGTGCACCTGGCCTCGGCCGGCGACTACAAGACCATGCCGGCGCGGTTGCGCATGAACGCCATCGCCAACCCCGGCGTCGACAAGGCGGATTTCGAGCTGTGGAGCATCGCGGTCTCGGCGATCAACGGCTGCGGCATGTGCATCGACAGCCACGAGAAGGTGCTGCGCGAGCACGGCGTCGAGCCGGCGGCGATCCAGCTCGCCGTGCGCATCGCCGCCGTCGTGCACGCCACCGCCCGCACCCTCGCCGGCGAGGCGATGGCCGAGAACGCCGCCTGACGGGAAGGTGGCGCCCGATCCGCGTGATCGGGCGCCACCTCGTCGCAGATCATCACGCCGGGACCACCCGTGCGATCGCCGCGTCCAGCAACTCGACGCCGAGGTCGATCTCGGCGTCGGTCACGGTCAGCGACGGGGCGATCCGCATGGTGCCGCCGGAGCTGCCGGCGCGCACGATGTTGGCCGACAGCCCGAGTTCCAGGGCGACGTCCGTCACCGCGTCGGAGATCGCCGACGCGGCCATGCGGTCGGTGTCCGCGAACTCCAGGCCGAGCAGCAGCCCGCGGCCGCGAATGTCGCCGACGCACGGGTGGCGTTGCTGCAGCCCGCGCAGCCCGGCCTCGAGCCGCGCCCCCGAGGTCATCGCCCGGTCGGCCAGGCGGTCGCGCTGCACCACCTCCAGCACCTTCAGCCCGACGGCGGCCGGCAGCGGGTCGTTCACATGGGTCGTGTAGAACAGGAAGTCGCGGGCCTCGGCCTCGTCGGCGATCTCGGTCGTGGTCATCACCGCCGACAGCGGCAGGCCGGCGCCGAGGGTCTTGGACAGCGTGAGGATATCGGGGACCACGCCGTCGCGCTCGAAGGCGAACATCTTGCCGGTGCGGCCGATGCCGGTCTGCGCCTCGTCGAGGATCAGCAGCATGCCGCGCGCCCGGCAATGCGCCTGCAGGGCGTTCAGGTAGCCCGGCGGCAGGTCGAGGACACCGCCGCTGCTCAGGATCGGCTCGGCGATGAAGGCGGCGAGGTTGCCGGTGCACTGCCGGTCCAGCAGGTCGAAGGAATCATCCAGCTCCTGGCGCCAGTCGACGCCCTGGAACCGCGGCCGGTAGGCGTTCGGCGCCGGGATACCGAAGGCGCCCGGCATCAGCGGGCCGACGCCGCGCCGGCCGGCCTTATAGGTCGACGCCGCCGCCGCCCCGGTCATGCCGTGCCAGGACTGGGTGAAGCCGACGATCTCCCATTTGCCGGTCACCAGCTTGGCGAGCCGGATCGCCGCCTCGTTGGCCTCGCCGCCGGTCGACAGCAGCACCACCTTCGGCAGCGACGGGACCAGGCCGGCCAGCGCCTCGGCGAGGTCGACCACCGGGGCCGACGCCATCGACGAGAACAGGTGGTCGAGACGGCCGACGGTGTCGCGCACCGTCGCCACGATTTCCGGGTGGCAGTGACCGAGGATCGCGCTCATCTGCCCGGAGGTGAAGTCGAGCACCCGGCGGCCGTTGGCGTCGTACAGGAACACGCCCTCGGCGCGCTCCGGCACGAACGGCACGAAGTCGCCGCCGTAGCGCAGCAGGTGGCGGTTGGCGCGGATCCAGAAGGTATCGTTGGCGCGGGTGGCGGCGTCGTTCATCGCGGGCTCCTTCGGCGGGGCCGGGGCGCTGGGCCCGGCCCCGCAATCAAGCGTCGACGGCCGGGGTTGCCGCAAGCCCAAACAGCGCGCCAGGGTGTCGCTAGACGCGCTGGCGGATCACGCTCCGCACCGAATAACGGCTCGCCGGGTAAAGGTTCTGCGAGATCTCGAAGGTGGCGCCGGTGTGCGCGACGTAGCGGCGGCTGACCATCAGGGCGGCGCTCTCCGCCTCGGCGTGCAGCAGGTCGGCGTGCTGGCGGGGCAGGTCGGTCGCCGAGACCTCCTGCTCGACATAGTCGAGCCGCAGGTTGTTGTGGGCCATGACGACCTCGTAGATCGCCTCGCTGCCGCGGTGGATCGCCGCGCGGTCGGGCGTGAACGCCTCGGGGATCAGGACCTCGGACCAGCACAGCGGCTTGCCGTCGGCCCGGGTGGAGCGGACACCGGCGATCCGGAACCAGCGCTTGCCGAGCAGTTCGGTGAAGCCGCCGACGGTGCCGTCGGCGATCGAGGCAAAGCCCTCGTGGCGGATCTCCAGCCGGGTGTTCTGCGCGAAATCGAGGAGCCCCCTGAGGTCGCGCAGGCTGTGGACGTAGGGCGCCACAGGACGGTCGGCGAGGACGATGGTACCGGTCTTGCGCCGCCTGCCCAGCATGCCTTGCTCGGCCAGCAGCTTGAGTGCCTCCCGAACCGTGTGCCGGCCGACGCCGAAGCGTTCCTGCAGTTCCACTTCGGTCGGAAAGCGCCCGCCGACTGGGAACCGACCGGCACCGATCTCGTCGGTCAGCAGGGCCGCGAGATCGCCGTGCCGCGCCGACGCAGAAGCCGTTTCGTTCATAAGGTCCGATACCCAGGCGAATCAAAGGAGGCAGAATAGTGCGTTGAGCCCTTGGCGCAAAGGCGAGCGTGCCTGCCGGCGGCATTGCTGGTAGTTTAGTTCGAACGAATACTGCGCGCGGCCGCAGCGCCGCGGTCCTACTCACGCATCGGAGGCAAGCATGTCGGCCACTTCAGCAGCGCTCCCCCGCCGCGACCATCTCGACGGCGACCGAAAGGCTGGCCCGGTTCGCGGTCGGCGCCTCGGTCGGCGCCGACGTTCGCCGCGCCGCCATCCCGATCGTCCTGGACACGCTGGCGGTGACGCTGGCCGGTGGCGCCGAGCCGGGCGTGCGTGCGCTGATGGCGGCGCTCGAGCAACACGACGGCGCGTCGGCGATCCCGTCGTTCTGGGACGGCCGCTGCTATCGCGGCGACGACGCGGCGCTGCTGATCGGCATGGCCAGCCACGTGCTCGACTACGACGACGTCAGCACGCTGGCGATGTGCCACCCGAGCGCGCCGATCCTGTCGGCGCTGCTGGCGACCGCGCGCCGCGACCGGACCACGGGCCAGGATCTGCTCGACGCGTTCGCGGTCGGCACCGAGGTGCTGATCCGGCTCGGCCAGGCGATGGGGTTCCGCCACTACGCGCTCGGCTTCCACGCCACCGCGACCCTCGGCTCGGTCGGCGCCGCCGCCGCCTGCTCCCGGCTGCTCGGCCTCGACGCCCGTCGAACCGCCCACGCCCTCGCCATCGCCGCCAGCCTGGCGTCGGGGCTGCGCGCGAATTTCGGCTCGACGGTGAAGCCGCTGCACGTCGGCATCGCGGCGGCGAACGGCCAGAAGGCGGCCCGGCTGGCGGCCGCCGGGCTCGAGGGCGCCGCCGAGGCGTTCGAGGGCGAGGGCTACCTGCACGCGTTCTCGGGGGGCGAGGTCAGGGTCCTGGCCGGAAGGGCTGGAGCTGGGGCAGCCGTTCGCCATCGCCGAGCCCGGTTTCGAGCAGAAGCGCTACCCGTGCTGCTACATGCTCCACAAGATCATCGAAGCCACGCTGTCCTTGCGCAAAGAAGCCGGCATCACCCTCGGCGATCTCGGGTCGGCGCTGGTCCGGATGCCGAACGGCGCCACCAAGCCGCTGATCCACCCGCGGCCGACATCCGGCTTGAGCGCCTTGTTCAGCGCCCCCTATGCCGTCGTCGCGGGCCTCGCGGACGGCCGGATCGACCTGATGAGCTTCACCGACGCGGCGGTGCAGCGTCCGGAGATCCAGTCCCGGCTGCCGGACGTCACGGTCGTCGAGGACGCCTCGGCGCCGAAGCAGGGCGCCGAGGTGGGGGCGGCCCCGGTCACCGTCACCCTGTCGCTCGCCGCCGGCGGCGAGCTTTCGCGGACCGTCGTGGCGTCGCCGGGATCGCGGCAGGATCCCCTGACCGAGGCCCAGCTTCGCGCCAAATGGGCCGACTGCCTGCGGCGTTCCCGCCCCGGGCTCGCGGCGGCGACCCTGGAAGGGCTGTTCGACGAGGGGCGGTCGATCGCCGAGGCGGCTTCCATCGACGGCTGGCTGGGCCGGCTGACCGGCGCGCTGGCGGGCAAGTAGGCCGGGTCAGGCCAACGCCCGTCGCAGCGCGTCGGCGATGTGGCGCTGGGCGTTGACCGCGTCGTCGACGGCCGGGGTCATCCCGAAGAAGCCGTGGATCATCCCCGCGAACTCCTTGTAGTCGACCGCGACGCCGGCATCGCGCAGGGCCTGGGCGAGGCGAACGCCGTCGTCGCGCAGCACGTCGCACTCGGCGGTGACGATTACCGTGGCGGGCAGCCCGGACAGGCTGGCGGCCTTGATCGGCGACGCGCGCCAGTCGTCGGCATCGCTCGGTGCGGCGAGATAGTACCGGCGGAACCACTCCATCGCCGCCGCCGTCAGCACGCCGTGACCGGTCGCGTAGCGGGTGTAGCTGTCGCCGACCAGACCGTAGTCGGCGACCGGGTAGATCAGCGCCTGCATCCGGATCGCGGTGTCGCCGGCGTCGCGCGCCTGGAGCGCCACCACCGCCGCCAGGTTGCCGCCGGCGCTGTCGCCGCAGACCGCGATCCGCGCCGGGTCGACGCCGAGATCGGCCGCGTTGGCCACCAGCCACCGGTAGGCGGCCCAGGAGTCGTCGACCGCAGCCGGGAAGCGGTGCTCCGGCCCCATGCGGTAGTCGACCGACACCACCACCGCCTCGGACCCGGCGCACAGGTTGCGGGCGATCACGTCGTGGGTGTCGAGATTGCCGAGGACATGGCCGCCGCCGTGGAAGTAGAGCACCGCGGGCCGCGTGCCCTCGGCGTTCGGCCAATAGACGCGCAGCGGAACGGCGCCGCCCGGCCCGGGGGCGGCCAGGTCCTCGCTCCTGGCGGTCGGCGCCGGGGTTCCGCCGCGCGCCTTCGCCATCGCGTCGAACACCGCGCGCGCCTCGGTCGGCGACAGGTTCTCGATGGCAGGCAGCCTGGCGTCCGCCATGGCCTTGAGCGCCTGCTGGATCTGGGGATGAAGGGCCATCGGGGTGGTCTCCGGACTGATCGGGGTTCGGACGGCAGGATCGGCCGAATTCAGATGGTTTCGGGCACCCCGTGTCAACCGCCGGGCGGCGGCGGCTCGGCTGTTGACAATACGCTTGCCGAAGATACGTTCGAACAAATAACTCCGTTAGGGTGGCCCCGATGAAGGCTGTGGTGTTCGCCGGCGACCGCAAGGTCGAGCTCAGGAACTTCGACGATCCGACGCCGGGCCCGGGTGAGGTGGTGCTGGAGATCAAGGCCTCCGGCATGTGCGGCAGCGATCTCAAATTCTACCGCGCCGCCCAGGGTGCCGCCGCGCGAAGCCTCGGACTCGGCAGCGCCGAGCCGGTGATCGCCGGCCACGAGCCGTGCGGCGTGGTGGTCGCCGTGGGCGCGGGCGTCACCGAGAAGCAGGCCCGCATCGGCCAGCGCGTGATGGTCCATCACTACCGCGGCTGCGGCGTCTGCCCGCACTGCTCGACCGGCTGGATGCAGCTCTGCGTCGAGGGCGTCGCCGAGGTCTACGGCATCACCGGCCACGGCGCCCACGCCAAGTACATGAAGTGCCCGGCCCGCACGCTGGTGACCCTTCCGGATGCGCTGTCGTTCGCGACCGGTGCGGCCATCGCCTGCGGCACCGGAACCGCCTGGGGCGCGCTCAAGCGGCTCGAACTCTCCGGCGACCAGACCCTTGCGGTGTTCGGCCAGGGCCCGGTCGGGCTGTCGGCCACGCAGCTGGCGGCGGCGATGGGCGCGCGGGTGATCGCCCTCGACGTCAGCAACGAGCGGCTGGCCCGCGCCAAGGAGTTCGGCGCCGACGTGCTGATCAACCCGGCCGAGACCGATCCCGTCGCCGCCATCAAGGAGGCCACCCACGGCCTCGGCGCCCACGCGACCATCGACGCATCCTCCTCGCCGGACGCCCGTCGGCAGGCTGTGCAGAGCGTGCGCACCTGGGGCAAGGCGTGCTTCGTCGGCGAAGGCGGCAACGTGACGCTGGACGTCAGCCCGGACCTCCTGCGCCGGCAGGTGACGCTCATCGGGTCGTGGACCTTCTCGACCGTCGGCCAGGCCGAGTGCGCGACCTTCATCGCCGATCGCGGCATCGACGTCGACCGGCTGTTCACCGACCGCTGGACGCTGGAACAGGCCGGCGAGGCCTACGGGCTGTTCGACAAGCAGACGTCCGGGAAGGGCGTGTTCCTGTTCTGACGCGCCGACGCATTCTGGCGCGCCGACACACGCCGAGCCGCGAGGAGGGATCCGAATGACCGATACCCGTTCACCGACCGGCGTCGCATCGGCCGCGCGCGACCAGCGGCTCGACGTCGCCATCGTCGGCGGCGGCCTCGCCGGCCTGTACGCCCTGCACCGCATGCGCGGGTTGGGCATGACCGCCCGCGTGTTCGAGGCGGGCAACGGCGTCGGCGGCACCTGGTTCTGGAACCGCTATCCGGGCGCGCGCTGCGACATCGAGAGCCTGGAGTACTCGTACGCGTTCGCCGACGATCTCCAGCAGGAGTGGACGTGGCCCGAGCGCTACGCCACCCAGCCGCAGATCCTGGCGTACATCAACCACGTCGCCGAACGCTTCGACCTGATGCGCGACGTGCAGCTCGACACCCGCATCACCTCGGCCGAGTTCGACCGCGGCAGCGATCTCTGGACGGTGCGCTCGAACCGCGGCGACGTGGTGTCGGCGCGGTTCTGCGTCATGGCGACCGGCAACCTGTCGACGCCCAGGGTCCCGGACTTCAAGGGTCTCGAGACCTTCAGGGGCAAGTGGTATCACAGCGGCATGTGGCCGACCCAGGGCGTCGACTTCACCGGCCAGCGGGTCGGGGTGATCGGCACCGGCTCGTCCGGCATCCAGATGATCCCGTTGATCGCGCGCCAGGCGAAGCACCTGCACGTCTTCCAGCGCACCGCGAACTTCAGCCTGCCGGCGCAGAACCGGCCGATGGAGGCCGAGCGCGAGGCCGCCTACAAGGCCAACTACCCGGACCGGCGCGCCGAGGCGCGCGGCTCCGGCTTCGGCGTGTCCGGCTATCCCTTGCCGACCCAATCCGCCCTCGAGGTCACGGCCGAGGAGCGGCGGCGCAAGTACGAGGAGCTGTGGCAACGCGGCGGCAGCATCGGCTTCCTGTCCTGCTACAACGACTTCCTGGTCGACGAGGACGCCAACGCCACGGCGGCCGAGTTCGTGCGCGAGAAGATCCGGGGCATCGTCAGGGATCCGGCGGTGGCCGAACTGCTCGCCCCGAGCGACCATCCGATCGGGACCAAGCGCCTCTGCCTCGATACCGGCTACTACGAGACCTACAACCGCGACAACGTCACGCTGGTCGACGTCCGGAGCGCGCCGATCGAGGCGATCACCGAGCGCGGCGTGCGCACCGCCGAGCGCGAGTACGACCTCGACGCCATCGCCTTCGCCACCGGCTTCGACGCCATGACCGGGGCGCTGCGCGAGATCGACATCCGGGTGGCCGGCGGCGAGGCGCTGGCGGAGGTCTGGGCGGCTGGTCCGCGGACCTATCTCGGCCTGTCGGTCGCCGGGTTCCCGAACCTGTTCCTGATCACCGGCCCGGGCAGCCCGGGCGTCAAGAGCCAGATGATCCTGTCGATCGAGCAGCATGTCGACTGGATCGCCGGCCTGCTGGATCACGCCCGCGGCCACGCGATCACCAGGATCGAGGCCGACGCCGAGGCTCAGGACCGCTGGGTCGCCCACGTCAACGAGGTTGCCGACAGCACGCTCTACCCGGTGGCCAACTCCTGGTATGTCGGCGCCAACATCCCGGGCAAGCCGCGGGTGTTCATGCCCTACGTCGCCGGGGTCGGCGTCTACCGCGCCAAGTGCGACGAGGTGGCGGCGAGCGGCTACCGGGGCTTCCATCTGACCGGAACGCAGGACTGAAGCGCGCCGGATGACCGGACGGCGCTTCCGGGGCGGCGGGCGTGGCGGATGGCGATCGGGGGTTCCGGCCGGCGCCCTTCGATGCCTATTCTCGAAGCATGAGCGACACCCGTGGCCACGCTTGCCGACGCCCTGCCGGAGCCCCGGAGCCGACGCCGCGGCCGGGTCGGCGAGCGCAACCGCCGGCAGATCCTGGAGGCGGCGGAGCGCGTGTTCGCCGGGCGCGGTTTCCGCGGCGCCCGATTGGACGAAATCGCTTTGGAATCAGGTCTTCCGAAGGCGAACCTCCTATATTACTTCAATACCAAGGAGGCGCTGTACGCGGCGGTCATCGGCGACATCCTGGACCTCTGGCTGTCGGCGCTCGGCGAGATCTCGGTGCACGACGATCCATCCGAGGCGCTGACCGGCTACGTCGAGCGCAAGATGGCGCTGTCGCGGCAGCGGCCCGAGGCGTCGCGGGTGTTCGCCATGGAGATCATCACCGGGGCGCCGGTGATCGGTGGTTACCTGCGCGGCTACCTGCGGGACTGGGTCGAGCGCCAGGGAACGGTGTTCCGGACCTGGCAGCGCCGCGGCCTGATGGCCGACCTGCCGCCCGAGCACGTGTTCTTCACGATCTGGGCGATGACCCAGACCTACGCCGATTTCGGCACGCAGGTGACCGCCGTGCTGGGGGTCGAGCGGCTCGACGACCGGCAGTACCGGGACGCCGTCGAGACGGTGTCGGCGATCGTACTGCGCGGACTCGGGGTGCGCGTGCCCGCGGCGGCCGGCGCGTAGCTCTTGCCAGGGTGAGGCGGCGCGGACATGGTCCGCCGAAAGCGACCGAGTTCCGACCGAGAGAGGCAGCGCCATGGAGCACCGCAACACCGTCGTCGTCGACCACCCGCTGATCCGCCACAAGCTGACGATCATGCGCGAGGCGACCACCGCGACCTCCAAGTTCCGTCAGCTGCTGCGCGAGATCAGCCTGCTGCTGGCCTACGAGGTGCTGCGCGACCTCGACGTCACCTCGATCGAGATCCAGACGCCGCTCGAGACCATGATGGCGCCCAAGCTGGAGGGCAAGAAGCTCTGCTTCGTGTCGATCCTGCGGGCCGGCAACGGGCTGCTGGACGGCATGCTCGACCTGGTGCCCTCGGCGCGGGTCGGCCACATCGGCCTGTACCGCGACCCGAAGTCGCTGGAGCCGGTGGAGTACTACATGAAGCTGCCGGAGCGGATCGGCGACCGGTTGTGCATCGCCGTCGATCCGATGCTGGCGACCGGCAACTCGGCGGCCGCCGCCGTCCAGCGGCTCAAGGACGCCGGCGCCGAGCGCATCAAGTTCGTCTGCCTGCTGGCGGCTCCCGAGGGCATCGCCGCGTTCACGGCGGCGCACCCGGACGTGACCGTCTACACCGCGGCCATCGACCGCCAGCTGAACGACCACGGCTACATCCTGCCGGGGCTCGGCGACGCCGGCGACCGGATGTACGGCACCAAGTAGGTACAGGGCGACAGCGTCGTCGACGGAGCGGCGGCTGGCTCCCGGCTCGCGCTGCGCTTGGCCGGGATGACGACAGGTGGGAGAGGCGGTCTCGGGCTTGCGAGATCAGGCGACGGCCGGGCGGCGCTGGCGGCGGGCGGTGGCGGCGGCGGCTACCGCGAGGCCGGCGGCAAGCACCCACCAGGCCGGGCGAACGCCGATCGCGAGGTCGAAATGCGCCTGCACGATCACCATCGGCGGCACGCCGTGGGCCAGCGTCATGCCGATGGTCTCGCCGGCGGCGGTCAGCGCGGCCGCCGCGATCGCCAGGCCGAGGAGGGCCGCCGGGGTCGGATCGCCGAGCCGCGATCGCCACAGCCGGTAGGCCATCAGCCACAGGAACAACCCGGCGAACAGGATCGGTTCGGTGACGTCGGCCTTGGTCTGCAGGAAGAAGTGCACCAGCGCCAACGCCGTCGCCGGATAGGCAAGCCGGTGCAGGCGCCTGCCAGCGCCGGGCTCCCAGGCGCCGCACCATGCCGTCCGTCGAGGTCGCCGCCAGCGCGGCCAGGGCGAGCAGCGCGACCAGGCCGATGGTCAGGTAGACCCGCAGGGCGATCTCGCTCGCGACCTTCAGGAGGTCCCAGCCCTGGTCGCCGGCGTACAGGACCAGATGCAGGGCCGCCGCCAGGAACGCCGTCACCCCGACCATGCGGCGCACCGCGATCAGGCCGTTCCAGCGCAGCGTCCGCCGCAGCGGCGTCACCGCCAGTGACGCCATCAGGTACACCACCGTCCACCAACCCACCCGATGCACCGCGGCGTCCCACGGTCTCGGTCCGAGGCTCGCCGAGAGGGCGTCAACGGCCAGCAGGGCGGCCGGGGCCAGCAGCGCCGTCAGGGTGAGGAACTTCAGGGTGGAAAAGCGTCCGGCGCCGTCGGTCCACGGCAGGTACGCCCGGTACCGGCGGCGCGGGCGGTGGCGGGTTCCGGTGCTGGTTGCAGACGTCAAGGTCGATTTCCAGTATCGGCGTTACCGGCCCAATGCCCTAACCCGGGATCTGGTAACGCCGCGATCCCCGGGCCGGCCTGTCTGCTCGTCACATGCCCTCGATTTGTGCAGCGCAAAACACACGTCCGCGTGACCGCATTGCCCGAGAGTCGACGATATCCGCGGCGTTGCGGGCCGAACCCCGGTTGGACTCGATCTTGCGAAGGCGAGGGATGTCTCGCAACGCGGAACGCCGTCCGTCCGGATGGCGGTTCCGGGCAATGCATCATCGCAGGAGGATTTCAGGGATGGCTTGGACTCGCAACCGGGTGGCGTCCGCCGTGGCCGGCGCCGCGCTTGCCTTCGCCAGCGGGCCGGCGCTCGCGGTCGACTGGATCATGGCTTCCGGCTACTCGGAGGACAATTTCCACACCAAGAACATCCGGATGTTCATCGACGACGTTCAGAAGAGCACGAGCGTCAAGATCACCCTCAATTCGAACGATTCGTTGATCAAGCACGACGCCATCAAGACCGCCGTGCAGCGCGGCCAGGTGCCGATCGGCGAGATCCGCCTCGGCGTCTACGGCAACGAGGATCCGATGTACATCCTCGCCGGCCTGCCGTTCATCGCGTCGACCTACGCCGAAGCCTGGCTGCTGAAGGACCTGCAGAAGGGCTATTTCGAGACCAAGTTCGCCAAGGACGGGATGCGGGTCCTGTACTACGCGCCGTGGCCGGGCCAGGGCTTCTACACCAAGGTCCCGGTCGCCACGACCGAGGACTTCAAGGGCCGCAAGCTGCGGATCTACTCCACGGCGACCCAGAAGATGGGTGAGATGCTGGGCTTCAACGCCACCATCCTGCCGTTCGCCGAGGTCCCGCAGGCGTTCTCCACCGGTCTCATCGAGGCGCTGTTCACCAGCCCGCAGACCGGCATCGACATCCAGGCGTGGGACAACACCAGCCACTTCACCTACGCCGGCGCGATCCTCTCGAAGAACGCCGTGATCGTCAGCGAGCGCTACTTCTCGGCGCTCCCGGACGCCGACAAGGCCGGCATCCTGGCCGCGGCGGAGAAGGCCGAGCTGCGGGCCTGGGAGATGAGCGCGAAGACCACCGCCGACCAGATCGAGGTCCTGAAGAAGAACGGGATGTCGACGTCCAACGCCCCGGCGCAGGTGATCGACGAGATGAAGAAGATCGGTCTCGTCATGATGGAAGACTGGCGCAAGACCGCCAGCCCCGAAGCGGTGGCGGTGCTCGACCGCTATCTCGCCCTGCAGTGACCGTATGACCACCCCGGCCGCCGTTCCCGGCGGCCGGGTCTCTCCACGCAACGCCGAGGATGACCGTGCGACGCGCACTCGATGCCCTGTATCTGTGGAGCGGCTACGCCGCCGCGGTCTTCCTGGTGGCGATCGCCGCGACCGTGGTCGCCCAGATCGTCGGCCGGTTCTTCGGCGTCGCGATCGACTCGACCGAGAGCGCCGGGTTCAGCATGGCCGCGGCGACCTTCCTCGGCCTCGCCCACACCTTCAAGCAGGGCAGCCACATCCGGGTCACCCTGCTGATCGGGCTGGCCAAGGGCCGTGCGCGGCAGGCAATCGAGCTCTGGTCGGTCGGTTTCGGCGCGATCGGCATGGCCTACTTCTCATACTGGGCCGGCGATCTGGTCTACTACTCCTACGTCTTTCACGAGATCAGCCCGGGCCTGCTCGCCGTGCCGTTCTGGATCCCCCGACTGGCGATGGCGCTGGGCGGACGTGATCCTCACGGTGGCCATGATCGACGAGTTCCTGCGGGTCGCCCGGGGGGCGATCCCGACCTACGAGGAGAACGCCGAGACGGTGCTCGGCGCGACTCCGGTGGGGGTGAGTGATGGAAGCCGGCGGCATCTCGATCATCCTGTTCGGCACCATGCTGGCGCTCCTGGCGAGCGGCCTCTGGGTCGCACCGGCCCTCCTGACGGTCGGGTTCGTGGCGATCGCGTTCTTTTCGCCCGCGCCCGTCGGCTCGCTGCTGGCCAGCACGGTGTGGGACGCCAGCTGGAACTGGGCGCTGACGGCCTTGCCGCTGTTCGTGTGGATGGGCGAGATCCTGTTCCGCACCCGGCTGTCGTCGGACATGTTCAACGGCCTCGCGCCCTGGCTCGCGCGGCTGCCGGGCGGGCTGTTCCACGTCAACATCATCGGCTGCGGCGTGATGGCGGCGGTCGCCGGATCGAGTGCCGTGACCTGCGCGACGGTCGGCCGCATGAGCATCCCGGAACTGAAGAAGCGCGGCTACGACGAGTCCCTGTCGATCGGGACGCTGGCCGGTTCCGGCACCCTCGGCCTGCTGATCCCGCCCTCGATCATGCTGATCGTCTACGGAGTCATCGCCCAGCAGTCGATCTCCCGCGATGTTCGTGGCCGGCATCCTGCCGGGCATCGTCATCATCGCGATCTTCATGGCGTACGTGATGATCCGGACCACCCTCGACCCGTCGCTGGCCCCGAAGGTCGACGACCGGATGACGCTGCGCGAGAAGCTCTGGGCATCGCGTCTGCTGATCCCGGTCATCCTGCTGATCATGGTGGTCATCGGCTCGATCTACGGCGGGTTCGCGACGCCCACCGAGGCGGCGACCATCGGCGTGCTGGGCGCGCTGGCGCTCGCCTGGTGGTCGCGGTCGCTGTCCTGGGCGTCGTTCATGGAAAGCCTGATGGGAGCGGTCCGGACCTCCTGCATGATCGCGTTCATCCTGGCGGGCGCGGCGTTCCTGTCGATCGCCATGGGCTTCACCGGCGTGCCGCGGGTGCTGGCGGGCTACGTCGACACTTTCGACCTGTCGCCGACCATGCTGCTGGTGGTCCTGACGTTGCTCTACATCGTGCTCGGCTGCTTTCTCGACGGGGTGTCGATGATGGTGCTGACGGCCGCGGTCGTGCTGCCGATGGTCAAGGACGCCGGCATCGACCTGGTGTGGTTCGGGATCTTCACCGTCATCGTGGTGGAGATGGCGCAGATCACCCCGCCGGTCGGCTTCAACCTGTTCGTGCTTCAGGGCATGACCGGGCGTAACATCCTGGAGGTGACACGCGCGTCGCTGCCGTTCTTCTTCCTGATGCTGCTTGGGATCGTGGTGATCACAGTGTTCCCGCAACTGGTGCTCTGGCCGGTCCAGCTGATGGTCGGCTCGCGGTGACGCCACCGCCGAGTCGGGCTGTCGGTGGTGCGGTCGATCCGACTGGTCAACCCGAACTCGAACGCGACCGCGACCGAGCGGATGGTGGCCGCGGCGCGGTCGGTGGCGCCGCGCTGGCTGAGCATCGAGGGCGAGACCACGGCGGCCTCCCCGGCGCTGATCGTCGACGACGCCGGGGCGGCGATGGCGGAAGCGGCGGTGGTCGAGGCGGCGCGGCGGCATCCGGGGCACGGGGACGGGGTCATCCTGTCGGCCTATGTGGACCCCGGAATCGGGCGGCTGGCCGAACTGCTGGCGGTTCCGGTGGTCGGCATCGGCGCCGCGTCGATGCGCGAGGCCGCCGCGATCGGGCGCTTCTCGATCGTGATGACGACGCCGGGACTGGTCGGCATGGTGCATCGCTACGCCGCCGCCCTGGGTCTGGCCGACCTCCTGGTGTCGGTGCCGAGCACGACCGAGGAACCCAACGCCCTGATGGCCGATCGCCGAGCGCACCCAGGCGGCGCTCGACGGGCTGATCCGGCAGGCGGTGCGCCAGGACGGCGCCGAGGCGGTGGTGGTCGGCGGCGGACCGCTGGCCGACGCCGCCCGGGCGCTCGCGCCGTCGTCGCCGGTGCCGCTGATCGAGCCGGTTCCCGCGGCGGTCCGGCGGATGGTGGCGCTGCTGTCGGCGGCGGGCGCCCGATGACCGGCACGCCGCGCGACCTGCTCGGCTACGGCGACCGGCGGCCCGACCCGCAGTGGCCGGCCGACGCCCGGATGGCGCTGTCCTTCGTGATCAACGTCGAGGAGGGGGCGGAGCTGTCCGTCAGCCTCGGCGACGAGCGCAACGAGGCGGTCTACGAGATCGTCGAGGAGGTGGCGGGCGCGCCGGACCCCTGCAAGGACAGCCATTTCGACTACGGCACCCGCGCCGGCTACTGGCGGATCATGGAGCTGTTCGACCGCTACGACATGCCGGCGACCATGAACTGCTGCGCGCGGGCCTTGGCGCTGTCGCCCTGGCTCGGCCCCGACGCGCTCGCCCGCGGCCACGAGATCGCCTGCCACTCCTACCGCTGGGAGCGGCACGCCGGCATGGAGGAAGCGCACGAGCGGGACGTGATCGAGCGGGCGGTGGCGACCATCCGCGAGGCGGCCGGCGTGCGGCCGGTCGGCTGGCACACCCGGTCGGCGCCGAGCCCGAACACCCGGCGGCTGCTGGTCGAGGAGGGCGGCTTCCTCTACGACAGCGACGCCTACAACGACGACCTGCCGTTCGTCGTCGATGTCGGCGACCGTCGCCACGTGGTGCTGCCTTACGCCTTCGACACCAACGACATGCGCTTCCAACGCCAGGGCGGCTTCGTCCACGCCGAGGACTTCGCGCGCTACTGCACCGACGCCATCGACTGGCTGTGGATGGAGGGCGGTCGCCGTCCCGCCATGATGTCGATCGGCCTGCACCTGCGGATCATCGGCCGGCCGGGGCGGATCGCCGGGCTCGAGCGGATCATGGCGCACATCCGGGCGCGCGGCGGCATCTGGGTGGCGCGGCGCGAGGACATCGCCCGTCACTGGCGGGCGCTGACGGGTCTGCCGGAGTGGACGCGAGTACCCTGACGGAGGCCCCGCCGCCAGAGGGTTGACGGCATCGGCGAAGCGGTGGACACCGGTTGCCGACCCTGACAGCCCACCGCACGCTCCGCGCGAGGGAGGATGCCACGTGAACCCTGACTACCCCCGCGACCTTGTCGGCTACGGCCGCACCCCGCCGCAGGCGGACTGGCCGGGCGGCGCCCGCCTCGCCCTGCAGTTCGTGATCAACTACGAGGAGGGCGGCGAGAACACCATCCTCGACGGCGACCCGGCGTCGGAGGCGTTCCTGTCGGAGATCATCGGCGCCCAGCCGCTGGTCGGCAAACGCAACATGAACATGGAAGTCGATCTACGAATACGGCTCGCGCGCCGGGTTCTGGCGGCTGTGGCGCGCCTTCACGGCGCGCGGCCTGCCGGTGACGGTCTACGGCGTGACGGCGGCGCTGGTCCGCAACCCCGAGGCGGTGGCCGCCATGAAGGAGGCGGACTGGGAGATCGCCAGCCACGCGCTGCGCTGGATCGACTATCAGGACATGGACGGTCGAGGAGGAGCGCCGGCAGCTGCACGAGGCGATCCGCCTGCACACCGAGGCGACCGGCAGCCGGCCGCTCGGCTGGTACACCGGCCGGATCAGCCCGCAGACCCGGCAACTGGTCATGGAAGAGGGCGGATTCCTGTACGACAGCGACAGCTACGCCGACGACTTGCCGTATTGGGTGGCCGGCCGCGAACGGCCCGCACCTGGTGATCCCCTACACCCTCGACGCCAACGACATGCGCTTCGCCACCGCCCAGGGCTTCAACAGCGGCGACCAGTTCTTCGCCTATCTCCGCGACAGCCTCGACGTGCTGCGCGCCGAGGGCGTCGAGGCGCCGCGGATGATGAGCGTCGGCCTGCATTGCCGACTGGCCGGGCAGGCCGGGACGGGCGGCGGCGCTGGCCCGCTTCCTCGACTACGCCGCCGGTTTCCGGGACGTCTGGATCTGCCGGCGCATCGACATCGCCCGTCACTGGCACACCCATCACAGGCCCTCCTCATGAGCAGCACAATCGATATCCGCGCGATGACCGCGGCCGAGGTCGACGACCGCCGTCGACTGGGCGGCGGCCGAGGGCTGGAACCCCGGCCTCGACGACGCCCGCTGCTTCCGCGCCGAGGACCCCGACGGTTTCCTGATGGCGTTCCTGGACGGCGAGCCGGCCGCCTCGATCTCGGTGGTGAACTACGGCGCTGGCTTCGGCTTCCTCGGCTTCTACATCTGCCGGCCGGACCTGCGCGGCCGCGGCATCGGGTACCGGCTGTGGCAGGCCGGGATGGCGCGGCACGGCGACCGGGTGGTCGGCCTCGACGGCGTCGTCGAGCAGCAGGCGAACTACCGCAAGTCGGGCTTCGAGCCTCGCCCACCGCAACATCCGCCACTCCGGCCGCCCGTCGGTCGAAGCGCCCGTCGACCCGCGCCTGGTGGCGATCGATCCGGCGCTGGTGGACGCGGTGATCGCCTATGACCGACCGTTCTTCCCGGCGCCGCGCGAGCGGTTCCTGCGCTGCTGGCTGGGCGGCGCGACGCGATCCGGCTGGGCGCTGGTCGAGGACGGCGCGGTGACCGGCTACGGGGTGATCCGGGCCTGCCGCGACGGCGCCAAGATCGGCCCGCTGTTCGCCGGCGACGCCGACCGCGCCGACCTGCTGTTCCGCCGCCTGGCGGCTTCGATGCCCGGCGTCGAGCTGGCGCTCGACACCCCGGAGCCGAACGCCGCCGCCATCGCCCTGGCCACCCGCTACGGCCTGGCGCCGAGCTTCGAGACCGCCCGGATGTACCGCGGTCCGGCGCCGGATCTGCCGATGCCGAAGGTGTTCGGCATCACCACTTTCGAGCTCGGGTGACCCATGGCCGCGCCGCATCCGTCCGACCCGCTGATCGCCGCCGTCGCCGCCGCCATCGACGCCCGCTGGCAGGATGAAGTCGGGTTCCTGCGCGCCCTGGTCCGGCAACCCTCGGACAACCCGCCCGGCGACAGCGCGCCGCACGCCGCGGTGGCGGCCGGTCTGCTGGAGGGCCTCGGCTTCGAGGTCGAGCGGCACGCGGTGCCGGACGAGGTGGTGCGCGCCGCCGGCATGGTGTCGTGCGTCAACCTGATCGTGCGCCGGCGCTTCGGCGACGGCCCGACGGTCGCGCTCAACGCCCACGGCGACGTGGTGCCGCCGGGCGACGGCTGGACCCACGATCCCTACGGCGGGGCCGAGGTCGACGGCGTCATGTACGGCCGCGGCGTCGCGGTCTCGAAATCCGATTTCGCGACCTACGCCTTCGCGCTGCTGGCCCTGGAGGCGGTCGCCGACCGGCTGTCGGGCACCGTCGAGCTGCACTTCACCTACGACGAGGAGACCGGCGGCGGCATCGGTCCGGCGTGGATCCTGGAGCAGGGGCTGAGCCGGCCCGACTGCGCCATCAGCGCCGGCTTCAGCCACGCCGTCGTCACCGCCCACAACGGCGTTCTCCACCTGGAGGTGACGGCGCGCGGCCGCTCGGCCCACGCCGCCAAGCCGGACGAGGGCGCCGACGCGATCGAGGCGATGACCGCGATCCTGCAGTCGCTGTACGTCGAACGCCGGGCCTATCCCTCGCGGGTGTCGGCGATCCCGGGGATCGGCCACCCGAACCTCACCGTCGGGCTGATCGACGGCGGCATCAACACCAACGTGGTGCCGGACCGCTGCACCATCCGTCTCGACCGCCGCATGACCCCGGAGGAGGATCCGGTTGCCGTGGAGCAGCGCCTGAGGACGGTGATCGAGGGCGCGGTCGCCGGCCGTGACGGGATCGCGGTCGAGATCCGGCGGGTGCTGCTCGCCTCGCCGCTGCGGCGGCTGGACGGCGCCGAGCGGCTGATCGACCCGGTGCGGCATCACGCCGGCCGCCTGCTCGGCGAGGACGTGCCGGTCGAGGGCGTGCCGCTGTACACCGACGCCCGGCTCTACGCCGAGGCCGGCGTGCCGACCATCGGCTACGGGGCCGGGCCGCGCACCTTCCTAGAGGCCAACGGCCACCGCGCCGATGAACGACTGGTGCTGTCGGATCTTCGGATCGCCACCGAGGTGGTGGCGCTGGCGGTGGCCGAGGTGCTGCTCAGGGGCTGACGGAGACCCGTCGCTCAGGTCCAGCGCCTCGAACATTGCCTTCTCGAGCTGTTTGTAGCTGACCGGCTTGAACAGGATTGCCGACGGGTGATCCATGTTGATGCGCGCGACGGTCGATGGCTCCTGGGACCCGGTAACGAAGATGATGGGGCTTCGGAACTGGGCGTGAATGGCGAGCGCGGCGTCGATGCCGTCCTTCTTTCCCTTGAGCCTGACGTCCATGAGGATGGCCCCGGGCCGGTGACGATCAGCCATGGCCACGGCCTCGTCCGCGGTGTCGGCAAACCCGCAGACCTGCAACCCCATGTCCTGCACCATGGTCGCCAGATGATCGGCGATCAGGAACTCGTCTTCGACGATCAGGACGCAACGCGATCCGGTCATTAGGTGTCCTCTGGAAGCGGAAGTCGTATCTCGACTCGCATGCCGTGCGCGTATTCCACCGTCATGGCGCCGTCGATCTGCCGGACGAATCCCTGGACCAGCCTGGCGCCCAAGCCGTCGACGCCGGCAGCGAAGCGGTCGGGAGCCGAGGGATCCCCGCCGTCGTCCTGGACGGTAAGAAGTGCCTGTCTTTCCGGGAGCAGGTCGAACCGAACGTGGATCGTGCAGCCGTCGGCGGTGCTGGCGTGCTTGGCGCTGTTGGTCAGGAGTTCAGTCAGCGCCAATCCCAAGGGTATAGCAATGTCGAGGGTTACGCTTGCGACATCGGACTCGACGGTGATTCGAACCGGGCGATCGGTCGAGCTCAGCGTGTCGGCGAGATTGCTGGCGAGTTCCTTGAGGAATCCACCGACCTCGAAGGTTCTCAGGTTCGTGGCGGCCATCAACTGGGCGTGCACCACGCTCAGCGCGTGGACGCGGCTGCGCAACTGGGTAAGCGACTCTCGAACAGCCGGATCGACGATCCTTCGGGCCTGCATCGCCAGCATCGAATCGACCATCTGCAGATTGTTCTTCACACGGTGGTAGACCTCGCGAAGCAGCAGGTCCCGCTCCTCGATCGTCTTCTCCAGATCGGCGGTGCGGGCCCGAACGCGCTGCCGGGTGTCGCGCAGCGCCAGGGCGACATCGTGGACTTCCGGAAGCCGGCGGAGTTGCCCCCAGTCGGCCCGCCCGGGCTCCTCTCCCATGTTGCGAAGCGCGTCGATCGGACCGGCTATGCGATGCGAGGCGAACGCGGCCAGGGCGACGCTCAGCAGGATCATCACGCCGCCGACCGCCAGGGTGGGCAGGATCAGCTGCAGGGCCGAGGCCGACAGCCGGGTTCCGGGCAACTCGACGGAGACGGTCCATCCGAACGGCTCGATGCGGCTCAGCGCGACCACCGAGTCACTGCCCTCGGGCGTCTCTACCCGGAGCATCGATTCCTCGCCCCGCATCAGGTGGGACAGCAGCGGCTCGTCGGCCTTCGCGCCGACGAAGGCGTTGTGGTCCCGGCTGCGGGCCACCGTAACCCCCTGGCGATCGAAAACCGTCACGACCGCGTCCAGGGCCCGGTCGCCACCGAGGCTGTCGAGGAAGGCGTTGGGCGTCGGGTTGAGGGCCAGATCATACAGCACCGACCCGTCCGGAGCCTTCACCGGAACCTCGATGGCCACCACCGGCCGCTGCAGCAGCACGCCCGTGAACAGGTCCGACAGCACCGGCTGACCGGTGTCGAAGACGCGCGTCAGGCTGTCGAGGTAGTTCCGGGGGGGCAGCGGGGTGCCTGGCGGCGCGGCGGTGTTGACCAGTTGACTGCCGTCCCGGGCGAGCAGCAGGACGTTGGCACCCGGGAG
This sequence comes from Rhodospirillaceae bacterium, assembly GCA_018401495.1. Classification (GTDB taxonomy): domain Bacteria; phylum Pseudomonadota; class Alphaproteobacteria; order Thalassobaculales; family Thalassobaculaceae; genus Thalassobaculum_A. Next base: position 102,820 of record JAGYJX010000035.1, on the reverse strand, counting down.
TTCATTGGCGATCAGGACCTCGGCCGTCCGTCGGAATGCCACGAAGTCCCCGCGCTGCAACTCCGGCGACAACGCCAGGACCCGCAGCGCCACCAGCCGGGCGTTCACGGATTGCTGCACGGCCCGCGCCACGCTGTCGGCTTCCCCGACGGCGGCGCGCTGCTCGGCGTTCCGATAGCGGATGAACTGAGTGATCGCGCTGTACCCCAGCAGAGGAAGCATGGTCGCCAGGATCAACAACACGAGCCGCGGTCGCAGCCGCATCGGCTTTCTCCAGACGAACACGAGGATACGCGCCTGCCAACAACAAGTCGGCGGTGCGGGCGTTCCCGGGGCGGCACGACGGTCACGGTTTTACCACCGAAAGTCGTGTGGAGCTATTGAGATTGTTCGACTTTTCGACCGCTCCAGGCCTGCGCAGCCGCCGTGGCAATGCCGGCTACAGCCAGAACGGGCAGAGTCAGGCCTTCCGGCGTCCCCAGCATCCACGCGGTCAGTCCCGAAATCAGCGCCCACAGCAGCGGGATCGCCAGCAGGACCGCACGGCCGTGCCCCCTTGCAAGCAGCAGCAGGCCGATCGTTGCGAGCGCGGTCGGGTCCGGCGACGTGCCGACCAGGGGCAGGCTCGGCCAGGAGCGGCCGGCGAGGGTGGCCAGCAGCGGCGCGCCGATGATTGCCGCGGCCACGCAGGCGCCGCCGGCCCAGCCGACGGCGTCCAGTCGGAACCGAAAGGCGAGACGGCCGCGAACGACACCGAGCCACGCCAGCAGCATGGCCTGCGCCACGAACGCCCCGCCGTAGAGCGGTGCGGCGAAGTCGATGGTGGCGGCCGGCCCGAAGTGAAAGCCGATCCCCACCCAGGTCCAGAGGATGGCCAGCGCGGCGGCAATCGCGCGCCCGGCGTTGTGCGCCGGACGACGAACCAGGACGAGCGCTGCCAGGAGCAGGGTGTGGGCCACGATCTGCAGCGGCCAGATCGCGGTGTTGTAGCGGCCGACGGTCGCGTCCATGACCGCGGCGGAGAACGGCAGGTCCATCGCCGGCTACAGGTCGCGGACGTGGCGGGCCATGCGTTCGCGCAGGGCCGCGTCGGGCAGGGGACCGTGCAGCGCGCCCATGTTCTCGCGCAGGTGGTCGACCCGGGTGGTGGCGGGAATCGCGCAGGTGACGGCGGGGTGCGACACGATGAACTTCAGGAGATACTGCGACCAGGTCCGGCAGCCGATTTCCCCCGCCCACTCGGGCAGCGTGTGCCGGCTCACCCGCCGGATCAGGTCGCCCTGCCGGAACGGCCGGTTGACGATCACGCCGAGGCCACGCTCGGCGGCGAGCGGCAGCAGACGCGTCTCCGCCTCGCGGTCGACGATGTTGTAGGTGAACTGGACGAGGTCGATCGGCCGCTCGGGCCATGATCGCCGCGAAGGTGTCGTGGTCGCGTCCGTGCGAGGTGGTGATCCCGATCAGCCGCACCCGTCCCTGCGCCTTGTCCTCCAGCAGCGTCTCGAGATGGCCTTCCCAGCCGAGGAGGTTGTGGATCTGCATGGCGTCGAAGCGCTGCACCCCCAGAGCCGCCGGGATTCCGCCATCTGGTCCGGGCCGGCGCCCTGGCGCCACGTCCACACCTTGGTGGCGGCGAACAGCGTCTCCGGGGTGCCGAGCCGGGCCAGGCCGTCGCCGATCACCGCTTCCGAGGAGCCGTACATCGGCGAGGAATCGATCACCGAGCCGCCCATCTCGAAGAACGCCCGCATCACCTCAATACGGCTTGCGCGCAGGGCGGGATCGTCGCCGACGTTGAAGGTGATCCAGGTGCCGAGACCGACCGCCGGGATCCGCTCGCCGGTTGCCGGCAGCGCCCGGCTGATCGCCGGTTCCGACGCCGGCGCGGCAACCGGCCAGCCGGCGAAGGCAGGCACCGGCACCGACAAGGCCGGCGAGCATCGTTCGACGGTGGATGTCGGTGGAATATCGAGACATTCGGACCCTGGCTCCGGCTCTGCTTCCCCTCGGGATATGGACAGGCAGACGTGCCTGGCAACCCGTCGGGCCAGCCGCTCAGCCGCGTCGCGGCCGGACCACCACCAGGAACACCGCGGCCCCGACGCAGACCAGCGCCGTGTAGTCGACCAGATGCGGCGTCACCCCGAACACCAGCTCGTTGGAGAACACGCCGATCACCGGGACCATCAGCGTGCCGACGGTGGAGGCGACCACCGGCAGCATCTGCACCACCTTGAAGTACGCCCAATAGCAGATGATCCCGGTCACCAGCATGTTGTAGGCCAGCGACATCACCGGCCAGAAATTCAGCTCGTCGACGTTGCGCCAGTCCCAGGCGACCGCCACCAGCGCGATCGGGATCATGCCGAGCAGGTGCTGCCAGCGCGATCGCCACGGTGATCGGCATGGTGAGGCGGGCGTGCTTGATCACCACCGTGCCGGCCCCCCACGACACCGCCGCGCCCAGCACCAGCAGCGGGCCGACCGCCGACCCGGTGAGGGCGACGGCGTCGACCGAGAACAGCAGAACCATGCCGAACAGCCCGATGGCCAGGCCGACGATCGCCCGGTTGCCGAGCCGCTCCTTCAGCACGATGGTGCCGATCAACGTCGCCCACAGCGGCATGGTGTAGGCGATGATGCCGGCGCGTCCGGCGTCCATCATCATCACGCCGTAGGCGACCAGGATGTTGAACAGGGTGATGTTCAGCAGCCCGCCCAGGATCACCGTCCGCCACTCGCCGGCCGGAACCTTCAAGGAGTGGCCGGCGATGGCCGAGATCAGGAACAGCCCCACGCAGGACACCGCGCTGGCCGACGCCCGGAAGACCCACGGCGGCAGCTCTGCCAGCCCGATCTTCATGATCGGCCAGTTGATGCCCCAGAGCACCGCGATCAGCGCCAGCAGGGCGATCGCGAGCACCGGGGTGCCGCGGTTGGCGGCGGGGGCGGCAGTCTGGGACACGGTGGCGGCTTCTTGCGGTTTCGGTGGTCCGGCCGGCGGGGGGCTCACGCCGTCGAGGTCGGCTGCAGGTCCTCGTCGAGCGGGTAGATCGGCCGGCGCACCTTCTTGAAGTCCAGCATCGAGTAGTCCGAGGTGCAGACGCCGACGCCGGCGCAGTCGACGATCGAGCGGGCGATCGGCTTGAACCCGGCGCGCCAATGCACCCGGCTCTTCAGCATCAGGTAGCGCTTGGCGGTCGGGTCGATGCCGAGGCTCTGGAAGCAGGCGTAGTCGTTCGGCTCCTGCTGGGTCGACACCACCACGATCTCGACCTTGCCGGTGTCGAGCACGGCGGTCGGGCCCATGTCGTTGAGCACCCCGCGGCTCATCGGGCCGATGTTGCGGAACCGGCCGTCGGACAGCAGCCGGACCCGCCCGGTGACCGTCAGCGGCTCGCCCTTGCGGCCGATCGCCGGCATGTCGGTGCGCCCACCCAGTTCCAGCGTCACGGTCGAGCCGACGCCGGCCGCCGCCATCGTGGCGACGGCGTCGGGATCGCACACCGCGAAGGCGGCGACGTTGTCGAGCCCGGCCTCCAGGATGCCCTTCAGCACCGTCATGCTGTCCATCGAGCCGCCGGAGGCGGCGTTGTCGTAGTGGTCGAGCAACACGATCGGGCCGTCGGTCAGCGCCTTGGCGCGTTCCAGCGACTGCTCCAGCGGCTCGATCTCGTAGACGAAATCGGCGCGGTGCTTCCAGGCGAGGTCGAGGATCTCGCGGCAGAGCGCGTCGGCCTTGGCCTGGTCGCCGTCGGTGACGACGACGGCGCTCGACCCGGCGAGTTCGATGTCGGCGTGCGGGAAGCCGGTGAAGAAGGTGGCGCAGAGCGCCGAGCCGTCGGCCTCCATGCTGGCGCACAGCGCCTGGATCTCCTTGTTCGGGAAGTCGTCGGTGCCCTGGCGCATGACGTGCGGCAGCATCGGCCGGTTGCCCCACGCCATGGCCGGCCGCGCCTTGCCCTTCAGCATCGCCAGGATCGGCTTGGCGGCGCGGACGCCGGTCTCGTAGACGTCGATGTGCGGGTAGGTCTGGTAGCCGGCGACGACGTCGGCGTTGTCGACGATGGCCGGATACAGGTTGGTGTGCATGTCGAGCGCCACCCCGATCGGCGTGTTCGGGGCGAGTGCCCGCACCCGCTTCAGCAGGGCGCCCTCGCCGTCCTCCAGGCTCTCGGTGACCATGGCGCCGTGCAGGTGCAGCAGGATGGCGTCGCAGCCTTTCTCGACGGCGGCGCAGATCCGGTCGGTCATGTAGGCGTAGGCGGCATCCTCGACCGGCCCGCTCGGCCAGGCGCTGGCGGCCATCGGCACCACCATCTCGGCGCCGGCGGCCTCGGCCAACTCGATGAAGGCGCCGAGCGCGGTGCCGGTGCCCCGGAACGCGTCGATCGCCGCCTGGCCCTCCAGCGGCACCGGCTCGGCGTTGCCGCGCGAGAACCGCGCGAGAGGCGTCGGGACGGTCGAGAAGGTGTTGGTCTCGTGCTGCATCATGGCGATGACGACGCGCATCGACGGATCCTCCGGAGCTTCTGGGTCGGGAGCGGGTGTAACGGCGGGCCGGTCGAGCATAGGCCCGGTCGCCACCCGGCGTCACCACCCGCGGCAGGGCGGGCGTGTCGTCGGCCGTGGCGCCGATGGAGCTGCGGGTGGGCCCCAGCGTCAACGCTGCGCGGCGCGCCGGATGACGGCAGAAGGGGGAGGCGGATGGGAGCGGCACTTCCCTCTCACTGTCGTCACCCTGGACGAGCGCGCGCCTTCGGCGGTCGAGTCAGAGCCTTGGGCCCATAGAAGCGACGGCGGCCTGCCGATTGGTGATCCCGATGGAGCGGCGGGTGGGTCCCGGGTCACCGCTGCGCGGCGCCCGGGATGACGACAGAAGGGGGAGGCGGATGGGGAGCGGTGCTCCGCCGCGGCACTTCCCCCTCACTGTCGTCACCCCGGACGAGCGCGCCTTCGGCGCGGTCGAGCCGGGGCCCATGAAGCGACGGCGGCCTCCGCCGGTGGTGATCCCGATGGAGACGGCGGGTGGGTCCCAGTCGCGCTGCGCGGCGCCCGGGATGACGACAGAAGGGGGAAGCGGATCGGGCAGTGCCCGCCGCGGCACTCCCTCACTGCTCGTCACCCGACGGACGGCGCGCTTCCCAGCGCGGTCGAGCCGGGAGCCCATGAAGCGACGGCTGTGCCCTGCCGGTGGTAGATCCCGATGGAGCGGCGAGTCGGGTACCCGGGTCACCGCTGCGCGGCGCTCCGGGATGACGACAGAAGCGGGAGGCGGATGGGGAGCAGTGCTCCGCCGCGGCACTTCCCTCTCACTGTCGTCACCCCGGACGAGCGCGCCTTCGGCGCGGTCGAGCCGGGGCCCATGAAGCGACGGCGGCCTGCCGATGGTGATCCCGATGGAGCGGCGGGTGGGTCCCGGGTCACCGCTGCGCGGCGCCCGGGATGACGACAGAAGGGGAGAGGCGCTCCCACTCACGCCGCCGTCGATCACCCGCCGCCGATCCCGATCCGGCATCGGTCGGCTGGCCAGGCTGGCGTTGTAGTAGCGCTTGATGCCGGTGACCTCGCGACCGGCCCAGGGTGGCGGGTTGACCGGGTGATCGGCGCTCGGCAGTTCGACCTCGGCGAGCACGAGCCCGGCGTTGTCACCCTCGAACACGTCGACTTCCCAGACCAGTCCGCCGAACGGCACGCGGTAGCGACGCTTCGCGACCACCGAGCCCTGGCGCAGCGTCAGCAGCTGCTCGGCTTCAATGACCGGGACGGCGACCTCGACTTCGGCGCGCGACATCTCGGCGCCGGCGCTCTTCACGGTCAGGAACGCCTCGTCGCCGTTGCGGATGCGCACCCGCACCGAGGCTCGGTCGGTGATCGCCAGATAGCCCTGCCGGATTGCGACAGGTGGGGCGGCGTAGTCCCGCCAAGCCTCGCTGGTCACCAGGAACTTTCGCTCGATCTCGGTCGGCATGGATGATTTCGTCGACTGTGTCGGTCTGGATAGTGCACCGGCCGGCGACGATCGTCATCCGCCGAGGCGACGTGCGCAAAAATGATGCGCTGCAATACCAGGGGTGGCCTTCAACGGAATCCGCTCTAGAATAGTTACAGAGTCAGATCCTCCCCGAGCGGCTGCGCCTTCGGCGCGTTGCCGTGCCGGCGCCCGGTGGAGCCCCGACATCAGCGCGCAAGCGGAGAAAGCGACATGGTGAAGTTCGCAATCGGTCAAGGTGTGCACCGCGTCGAGGACAACCGGCTCCTCACGGGTGCCGGCAACTACACGGACGACATTCACGTCGACGGCGCCGCCCACTCGGCGATCCTGCGCGCCCCGGTAGCGCACGCCGTCATCAGGAGCATCGACGTCGAGGCGGCGAAGTCTGCCCCAGGCGTTATCGCGGTCTACACCGGGGCCGACGTCCAGGCCGATGGCCTCGGCGACCTTCCCTGCGTGCCGCCGGTGACCAACCGCGACGGCACCCCGCGCGCTGACACGCCCCGGCCGATCCTGGCCAAGACCAAGGTCCGCCACGTCGGCGATCCGATCGCCTTCGTCATCGCCGAGACCCAAATTCAGGCCCGTGACGCCGTCGAACTCATCGAGGTCGAGTACGACGAACTCGACGCCACGGTCGACACCGAGGCCGCGGTCGCCGAGGGCGCGCCCCAGTTGTTCGACCACATCCCCAACAACCTGGCGTTCGACTGGGAGAGCGGTGACAAGGCGGCGGTCGACGCGGCCTTCGCGAACGCCCACAAGGCGGTGTCGGTGCGGATCGTGAACAACCGCATCGTCGTCAACTCGATGGAAGTCCGGCCGGTCGTCGCCGAATACGATCCGTCGACCGATCGCTCGACCCTGTGGTCCTCGACCCAGGGCCCGCACGTGTTCCAGGTGCTGCTGGCCGAGGCGGTCCTCAAGATCGATCCGGCGAAGCTGCGCTGCCGCACCACCGACGTCGGCGGCGGCTTCGGCATGAAGATCTTCCTGTACCCCGAGCAGGCCCTGTGCACCTGGGCGTCGCGCAAGCTGAAGCGCGCGGTGAAGTACCTGCCGGAGCGCTCGGAGGCGTTCGTCAGCGACGCCCAGGGCCGCGACAACATCTCCTACGCCGAGGCTGCGGTCGATTCCGACGGCGTGATCCAGGCGCTGCGGGTGACCACCTACGCCGCACTCGGCGGCTATCTCAGCCACATGGGCGCGTTCATCCCGACCAACGCCGGCACCCACATGCTGTCGGGCGTCTACAAGATCCCGAAGATCTACGTGAACGTGAAGGGCGTGCTGAACAACACCACCCCGACCGACGCCTACCGCGGGGCCGGCCGTCCGGAGGCGGCGTACCTGATCGAGCGGGTGATCGACTGCGTCGGCTACGAGATGGGCCTGACGCCCGACGAGGTGCGGCGCCGCAACTTCATTCCCCCGAGGCGATGCCGTACACCACGCCGCTCGGCAACGTGTACGACACCGGCGAGTTCCAGACCCTCATGGAAGAGGCGATGCAGCGCGCCGACTGGACGGGCTTCGAGGCTCGCCGGGCGGAGGCGGCCAAGCGCGGCAAGCTGCGCGGCATCGGCATGGGCTACTACATCGAGAAATGCGGCGGCGGCAATCCGGAGACCGCCGACGTGCGGTTCACCGACGAGGGCCGGGTCGAGATCCGCATCGGCACCCAGTCGAACGGCCAGGGCCACGAGACCGCGTACGCCCAGATCCTGTCCGACACCATCGGCATCGACGGCGACCGCATCAAGGTCATCCAGGGCGACACCGACGAGGTGCCGAAGGGCATGACCGGCGGCTCGCGCTCGGTCCCGGTCGGCGGGGCGGCGGTGCTGCTGGCCGGCCGGCAGATCGTCGAGAAGGCCAAGAAGATCGCCGCCAACGCCATGGAGGCGGCGGCCGCCGACATCGAGTTCCACGACGGCACCTTCACCGTCGCCGGCACCGACAAGCGCATGACCATCGAGGACGTCGCCAAGGCGTCGAAGGACCCGGCGAACCTCGAGGACGGCATGAAGCCGGGCCTCGACGAGCGCCACGAGCGCAAGCCCGAAGCCGCGACCTACCCGAACGGCTGTCACGTGTGCGAGCTCGACATCGACCCCGACACCGGCGAGCTGACGATCGAGCGGTACACGATCGTCGACGACTTCGGCGAGACCATCAACCCGGCGCTGCTGGCCGGCCAGGTGCACGGCGGCATCGTCCAGGGCTTCGGCCAGGCGATCCAGGAGCACACGGTGTACGAGGAGGGCTCCGGCCAGCTCGTGACCGGATCGTTCATGGACTACACGCTGCCGCGGGCCACCGACGTGCCGATGTTCGACTTCAACGTCCACAACGTGCGCTGCACCACCAACCCGCTCGGCATCAAGGGCTCGGGCGAGGCGGGGGCGATCGGCGCGCCGCCGGCGCTGATCTCGGCCATCGTCGACGCCCTGCGCGGGACCACCGGACTCAATCACATCGACATGCCGGCGACACCGCTGGTGATCTGGAAGACGCTGCAGGAGGCCAAGGCCCGCAAGGCCGCCTGACGGCTGCGATAGAAAGTGCGGCGGGTCGCCGCCGATCCCTGGAGGAAACACGATGATCGAACTCTACACCTGGAAGACCTCGAACGGCCGCAAGGCCTCGATCATGCTCGAGGAACTCGGGCTGCCCTACAACGTCCACCCGATCAACATCGGCAACGACGACCAGTTCACGCCCGAGTTCCTGGCGATCAACCCGAACTCGAAGATCCCGGCGATCGTCGATACCGACGGCCCCGGCGGCAAGCCCTACACCCTGTTCGAGTCCGGCGCGATCCTGATGTACCTCGCCGAGAAGACCGGCAAGCTGATGCCGCAGGAGATGGCGGCGCGCTACCAGGTCATCCAGTGGCTGATGTTCCAGATGGGCGGCGTCGGGCCGATCTTCGGACAGGTCCACCATTTCGAGCGCGCCGCCAAGGAGGACATCCCGTACGGCAAGAAGCGCTACGGTACCGAGTGCCGGCGGCTGTACGCCGTGATGAACGCCCACCTCGAGGGCCGCTCCTACTTCGCGAACGATGAATACTCGATCGCCGACATCGCCATCCTGCCGTGGGTGGCGCGTTATGAGTGGCAGTTGGTCGACCTGAGCGAGTTCCCGAACGTGAAGCGCTGGTTCGACAGCCTGATGGCCCGGCCGGCGGTGCAGCGCGGCATGGAGATTCCGGCCGGCTGAGGGGAGTGCAGGGCTCCGTTTGCCGACAGGCGTACCGTGGGTTCCGGATCACGCTTCGCGTGTCCGGAATGACGAGGAGGGGGAGGGCGCAGTCCCTTCCCTGCGTCATTCCGGACGGATCCCCGACTTGATCGGGGAGCCGATCCGGAACCCACACGCCGCTCTCGTGCAGTCCGAGAAGCCTATGTCCGACACCGTCATCCTCCGTCCGGCGATAGCCGCCGACCTGCCGGCGTTGCGCGCGTTGTGGGAGCGGTGCGGCCTGCACCCGAGCCGGTCCGACACCGACGCCCGGCTCGGCAGCCTGATCGCGTTCGCCGGCGGCCTGTTCCTGGTCGTCGAGCGCGACGGCGCGGTGGTCGGCGCCGAGCGCGACGGCGCGATCGTCGGCAGCGTGATGGCCAGTTGGGACGGGCGGCGCGGCTGGATCAACCGGCTTGCCGTCGACCCGTCGGCGCGCGGTTCGGGTCTCGGCGACCGCCTGATGACCGAAGCCGAGAGCCGTCTCGCCGCCATTGGCTGCGACAAGGTCAACCTGCTGATCGAGCCCGACAACGCCGCCGTCGAACGCTACTACCAGCGCCTTGGCTACGCCCGCGACGACCTGATCTTCATGGAGAAATGGCTGTAAGGCCGGCGCGTTTACGGTCCCGTCTTTTTCAGAATGTCCCGGACGTCCAACTCACTGTAGCGGTCGCTGTCGTAGGGTGGCTGCCGGTCGAGTGACTGCCTGTCATGGCCCGGCAGCACCAGCGTCTGGTCGCCGGACTGGAAGGCCGACAGCGGCAGCGCGACTTCGCGATCGCCGAGGCCGAGAAAGCCGCCGACGCCGACCACCAGCAGGATCTCGGTGCCGTCAGTGCTCTGCACCACCCGCGTGACCTCGCCGAGGCGCTGACCGGCCTCGTTGGCGACCTTGGCGCCACCGATGTCGTCCAGTCCGGCGCCGTGGACCAGGGATCCGATCGACTGTGGTCCCTCACCGGTGGCCCCGGACGTCACTCCGCGGGTGGTCTCGGGCCGCGCGTCCGGGGGAATCTGTGCGCTGCCGGCCGGGTCCTGCCGGGCCGACCGTCCAGGTCCCGGCTCGGCGCCGGCCAGCCGCTCGCGGGCTTCGGCGATGGCCTGCTGGCAGGATCCGGCATCGCCACTCTCGGCGTGATCGCGGGCACGCCACAGCAGCCTGATGGCGTCGCGGCGCTCGAGCGGGCCCGTGACGCGAGTCTCGAGTTGCTGCTGCAGGCGGGTCGCCTGGTTCAGGCAGGCGCTCGCGTCGGTAAGGGTCGCCTGGGCGCCCGCGCCGGGAGCGTGCAGCGCGGCTATGAGTGCGACGGTGGCGATGGCGCTGCGACGAGGCATGGTCCCACTCCCTGCTGGCTGCACTTCAGGGAACCCTCGACCGCGTCCTCGCGTTCCCCGGACCGTCGTCCCGGCACGCGTCCACAACGCAACAGGGCCGCCCCGAGGGGCGGCCCTGCGTCTCCGGTCGACGCCCGCGCGGGGCGACGCCGCTACTTCAGTTCGATGGCGAGGCCCTTGTACAGGCCGGCGCCGTAGATGCCGTGGGCCGGGATCGGCTTGAGGCGCGGCCCGGCGGCCATGTACATCGGCTCGTGAACGATCGGGATCCACACCGCTGCGTCGTGGACCTGCTTCTGAACCTTGGCGTAGGCATCGAATCGGGCTTCCGCCGTCAGCGCGCCGCGGCCTTCCTTCAGCCACTGGTCGGTGGTGTCGTCGGCCCAGTTGACCCGGTTCGGGGTCGGCCGGTTGCCGGACGGGAAGTACAGGTTCATGGCGTCGCCGGCCGACACATACGGATACGACATGGTGAACATGTCGAAGTCCTGGGTGCCGAGCTTGCCCCAGATGACCGTGGCGTCGAAGATCTGGATCTCCAGGTCGACGCCGGCCTTGCGCAGGTCGCCCTGCATCGCCTCCATCACCTGCTGCCAGATGTTGGTGAAGCTGTAGGCGAGCAGCTTGAGCTTCTTGCCGTCCTTGTAGCGGAAACCGTCGTTGCCGACCTTCCAGCCGGCTTCCTCGAGCAGTGCCTTCGCCTTGTCGAGGTCGTAGCCGTAGATCGAGGTGTCGACCTGGTCCTTGGCGAAATCCAGGACTTCCGGGTGGATGTAGGAGTAGGCCGGCTCGGCTTTGCCGAAGAACGGCCCTTCGGCGATCGCCTTCTGGTCGACGGCGAGGTTGAGGGCCTTGCGGATCGTCAGGTCGTCGGCCATGTCGCGGGTGATCTTGAAGCCGACGAAGTAGGTCCAGAAGTAATACGGGGCCTTGGTGACCGAGATCTGCGGGTTGGCCTGCAGCTGGTCGATCGCCCAGTAGGGGATGTACTGGGTGATGTCGCCCTGGTTCGACTGGATGCCGGCGACCCGGTTGTTGTCCTCGGGCACGATCTTCCAGATGATGGTGTCGATCTTGGACGGCCCGCGGTTCTCGTAGAACTCCGGCCCCCACTTGTAGGCGGCGTGCTTCTTCAGCACGAGCTGGTTGCGCGGCTCCCACGAGACGAAGCAGAACGGCCCGGTGCCGTCCATGCCCTTCACGCCGAAATCGTCGCCGAGTTCCTTCACCTGGTCGATGTTGATGACCGTGTGGAAGCTCTGGGTCATCTGGTAGAGCAGCTCGGAATAGGGCTGCGACAGTTCGTATTCGAGGGTGGTGTCGTCGACGGCGCGGATTTCCTTGACGTCGCCGGCGCGGTTCTTGACCACGCCCTTGGTCGCCGGGTCGAGCCAGCGCTCGATCGAGGCCTTGACGTCCTTGGCGGTGAACTTCTTGCCGCTGCAGAAGGTCACGTCGTCGCGCAGCTTGAAGGTGTAGAGCTTGCCGTCCTCGGAAACGGTCCAGGACTTGGCGAGCAGCGGGCGGATGGTCCGCATGTCCGGATCCAGCGACACCAGGGTGTCGCCGGTCATGAACAGCGCCTCGGAGGTCGAGCGCGCGGTGGAGCGGTGCGGGTCGTAGCGGTCGGCGTCGATCGTGCGCATCACCGTGACGGTGGTCTCGGCGCTCGCAAGGGTGGCCGCCGGGAGCAGGGCGGCCAGCGCCAGTGCCCCCAGCAGTGTGGCCGGTCTCGGTGTCCTCATCGCATCAGCCTCCTCGTTATTGTCATTGCAGTCGCCCGCCCGCCGTCGCGTCACTGCCGGAGGCGCGGATCGAGAACGTCGCGCAGCGCGTCTCCGAGGACGTTGAAGGCGAGGACGATCATGAAGATCGCCACGCTCGGTATCGTCGAGACGTGCGGCGCGAAGAACAGGAAGTTGCGGCCGTCGGCGGCCATGGTTCCAAGCTCGGCCGTCGGTGGCTGGGCGCCGAGGCCGATGAAGCTGAGCGCGGCGCCGAGCAGGATGGTCTGGCCGAGTTGCAGCGTGAGGTACACGAAGATCGTCGACGCGCAGTTCGGCAGCAGGTGGCGGAACATGATCCGAAGGTCGCTCATGCCGATCGCCCGGCAGGCGGCGATGTACTCCTGCTGCATGACCACCAGCGCGGCGCCCCGGGTGATGCGCGCGATCGAGGGAACGGCGGCGACGGTCAGGGCGACGGTGATCGAGAAGGTGCCGGCGCCCAGGACGGCGGCGATGGCCAGGCCGAACAGGATCGACGGAAACGACAGCAGGACGTCGACGACCCGCATGATCGGGCCCTCGAGGCGCTGGAAATAGGCCGCCAGCAGCCCCAGCACCGCCCCGATCGAGCCGCCGAGTCCCACCGCGATCAGCCCCATCGAGAGCGTGGTGCGTATGCCGTACAGCAGCCGGCTGAGCAGGTCCCGGCCCTGGCCGTCGTTGCCGAGCCAGAACGCCTCGCTCGGCGGCTTCAGCATGTTGCGCAGGTTGTTGTCGTAGGGATCGTAGGGCGCGATCCACGGGGCCAGCAGGCCGAGGGCGATGACGATCGCCAGGAACCCCGAGGCCAGCATGGCCGCCCGGTCGCGCCGCAGCTTGCGCCAGATCGACGGGCGCCGGTACCGGTCGGCCGGCGCGTCGGCCGGAAGGACGGCGGCGGGGGTGGCGGACAGCTCGGTCATCGCGCCCGCACCCGCGGATCGAGGAAGGCGTACAGCACGTCGACCACCAGGTTGACCATCAGGAACGACAGGGCGAGCACCAGGATGGCGCCCTGGGCGAGGGCATAGTCGGCCGAGGTGATCGCCCCGACCGCCAGCCGGCCGACCCCGGCCAGGCGAACAGGGTCTCGGTGACCACCGCACCGCCGAGCAGGAAGCCGATCTGCAGGCCGATCAGCGTCACGACCGGGATCAGCGAGTTCCGCAGCGCGTGACCGACCACCACCCGGTACTCCGACACCCCCTTGGCGCGGGCGGTCCGGACGAAATCGCTGCCCAGCACCTCGAGCAGCGACGTCCGGGTCATGCGCGCCACCGGCCCGATGAACACCCCGCCCAGCGTGATCGCCGGCAGCACGATGTGGTTCAGGCCGGCCAGGGTCCACAGCGGTCCGCCGCGGCCCTGGAACGGAAACATCTGCCAGTGGAAGCCGACGTACTGGATCAGCACCAGCCCGAACCAGAAGATCGGCATCGACACCCCGGCCACCGACACCGCCATGATCAGCCGGTCCGACAGCCGGCCCCGCCGGACCGCCGCCAGCGTTCCGAGGCACGACGCCGAGCGGGACCGCCCAGATCAGGCTCGCCAGCATCAGCTCGATGGTCGGGCCGATCGTGTTGGCGAGTTCGTTGACGACGGCGGTGTTGGAGATCATCAGAGCGGCCCAGGTCGCCCTGCAGCACCCGGCTGAGGTAGATCCCGAACTGCACGATGATCGGCTCGTTCAGGCCCATGGACTGCCGGATCGCCTCGATCTCCGCGTAGGAGGCGGTCGGTCCCGCCATCACCGTGGCCGGGTCGGTGGGAACCACCTGCAGCATCAGGAAGCCGACCAGCAGGACACCGATCAGGACCGGTACCGAGATCAGCAGGCGGTGGGCGATATGCTGGAGCATGGCGGCGAGATATTCCGGGGGCTGGTCAGTGTGGCGGCTACCGGCATGGCAACGGCCGTGCCAACCCTGGCACGATCCGGCCGCTCCGGCCAAGCCCCTGCAAACGCGCCGTTCGAGACCCCGGGGCGGCCCGGCCCACGCCGCAGGCGTTCCCCAGGATGCGTGCCGATTGAGCAGGCTGGCGCCCGATTGATCAGAGGCGCCGGGTGGCTCCCGGCTCCGCGCTGCCGCTTGGCCGGGATGACGACAGGTGGGGAGGCGGGCGAGCCCTGATCGCCGACTTCGACGTGTCCTTCACTTGCCGTCACCCCGGAAGCCGTGGCGAAGCCGCGGCTGTCCGGGGCCCACCCAGCGACGGGGACTTGCCGATGGTGTCGCCGGCGGGGCGGCGGGTGGATCCCGGATCGCCCGGGCTGGCGCGCGTTCGTCCGGGATGACGGCGAGGGAGAGGGGGCACGGCTGCGGTCCCCTTGATTGGCCGCATCAAGTCAGTGGTCGGCCGCTCTTCCTTTGTCGTCACCCCGGAAGCCGTGGCGAAGCCGCGGCTGTCCGGGGCCCACAGGGCGACAGTTGCCCCGCCGACGGAACGCTCGGCGATCACGGGTGCAGTTTCAGGTCCTTCAGCGCCTTGTCGACGTCCCGCCGGTCGCCGTGCACGGCGAAACCGACCGGGCTCAGCGCCTCGGTTGGCAGGGCGGCCACCACACCCCGGTTGTCGATGTCGTTTCCGGTTCGGAACATGCCTTCCGTGTAGACCGCAGACGGCAGGTTGCGAGCCATGGCGCGGCGGTGCGCCTTGGCAAGCGTCTCGACGCTGCCGGCCAGCACCAGGACCGGTTGCCCGAAGATCGCGAGGTAGTTCACGCCGTCGGCGTCGCGGTATGGCTGGCCGATACTGTCGGGTGCGTGGGAGGCGATGCCGCTGGCCAGGAACGCGACCACGTTCAGCTTCTGCCAGACCGCGAGATCGTCGCGGACCGCGATGGCGATCTTGGTGTCGTGTTTCACCAGGATACTCCGGGGTGTGTTGCCAGGGTGACGATGCATACCCCTCGAGGTCGTCCTAGGATTGGACGCCCGTGCAGGCGAGTTGGAATTGGCCCGGCGTAATTCCGTAGCTTGCCTTGAATCGTCGGATCAGATGGCTCTGGTCGGAGAAGCCCACGGACGCTGCCACCAGGGCAGCCGGCTCGCCCGTCGCCAACCGATCGCGCGCCGCCTCCAGCCTTCGGCGGATAAGGTAGGCGTGCGGCGGCAAACCGTAGGCGGCGGCGAAGGCCCGGGTAACCCGGAAGCGGCTGCGTCCAGCCACCCGCGCCAGATCATCGAGGCGCAGGTCGCGGGCGTAGTCGTCGTGCAGAAGATCCCGGACCCGCCGGACGGCGTCGTCGCCAGGGATGCGGGAGGCGCGGGGAGGCGTGCCGCCGTGGCGGCGCGCCAGGGCGACGAGGGTTTCGCTGGTCGCGGTTTCGGCCTCTAGCGTCGGCGCGGCCGCGTCGCACAGCAGTCGGCATAGCCGGACCAGCGCTTCGGCAACCGCGGGGTCGTGGACCAGCGTGCCCTCGAAGAACGGCGGCTCGCACCGAGCCTCGCCGGCGTCCTCGATCACGCCCCGCCAGCGCACCTCTTCGGGGTAGAGCATCCAGTAGGCAAAGCCCTCATCGCCGGCCGCGGCGCCGTCGTGGGCTTCGTCCGGGTTCATGGTGATAACGGTGCCGGGCGTGCTGACATGCCGTCTGCCGCGGTGGCTGAAGCCCTGATGGCCTTGCAGGGTGACGCCGATCGCGTAGGTGGCGTGAGCGTGACGGTCGTAGGCGTGACCGAGGAAACGGGCGTTCAGAAGTTCGATCCCGGTCCCCGGATGACGCCAGAAGCTCACCTTGTCGACGCCGTTCCTTGTCACGCCTGAGCCCCGCGCGGCAAGACGCCCAGGGCTAGATCAGGGACTCCACCGCGATCAGAACCAACAGGGTCGGTGCCGGCAGGAAGGTGATTCCCCTGCCGGCGGGCGCGGGTGCCTTCGTCCAGTGCCGTTGAATGTCGGCTTGGAATTCGCGGATCTTGCGGGCGTTGATCCACTTCGACCATTCCTGAATGGGAATTAAGGTTCGCGATCCCATGCCGTCGATGCAAACGAAACGGCACTCTTCCGTACCATCGTCCGCCAGGACGATGTTGTCGACGGAAAGCTCGTAGACGACGACGTGCTTGTCGATCATGTCCTCGATGAAGCTCTCGAAGAGCTGGCGGGTCCGGGCATTGAACTGACCGCGCTCGATCACCTGACGAAGGGTCGGAGCGAGACTGCCGTCGCGGTCGGTCACTTTCTCGACTGCCAAACCAAGCCCGAGATCGGTCTCGACGAGGCCCTGGATGGAGCAGATCGGCAGCCTCTGGGGCGACCTGTTGTGTATTCGAGTGGCGACGTATTCAGTTAATTCACGGGTGTGGTAGATGAACGCGCCCTCGCGCCGACGCAGCTTGTACGCCCGGCGCCGCTTTGGTTGTCCGTCCGGGGAGTAGGAGCCGGGCTTGAGAACCTTGATCAACAGTCCGGGGTCTTCAGGATGCTGAAACACCAGCCGCCGATTGCCTTCCGCCAACGGCTTCTGCGTCGCAAGCTGGAGCACGTTCATCCGCATCTCTCCTCGAATCCCGGCGCGGCCCATGGACACCGCTTCGCCCGTCAGGGCGTGCCGTCGATTCTGAACCCTTGTCCCCCATTAAGGTTTCATTACGACAACTCCAGCGTGCAACCCTGGCCGCCGGGCGTCAAGGACCGTCACTCGCGGCGCAGGATCTTGTTCACCAGGATCCCGCCAGCCAGTTTTCCTTGAAGCTGGCGTTCAGGGCCACCGGGTCGTACTCGGACGTCACCCAGTCTCGGAAGCCGATGCCGGATCTTGCCTCGGCGGCCAGGTAGCTTTCGAAAAAGAAATCGATCACCCCGGTTTTCGCCTGCCGGATGTGCCCGTAGCGCCACGACAGCTGGTTCATGGCCTGCCGCAACGGCATCCCGGCCCGCTGCCAGAGATACAGCGTCGCCATGAACCCGGTCCGGTCGGCGCCGGATTTGCAGTGCATGAGTAGCGGCAGTTCCAGATCGTCCCAGACGTCGATCGCCGCCAGCACGGTTTCGCGATCGAGCGTCGAGCGCGAGCGGAGCGGAAAGTTGATCAGCCGGAGACCGAGCCGCGCGCAGGTCTCGCGCTCCAGCGCGTAGCGCGCCGCACGTGCTCCGGCCGCCGCGCAGGTTCAGGATCGTGCGGATCCCTTCCGCCGCGAACCGCTCGAAGTGACGCGGCGCGGGCTGGGCCGCCCGCCAGACGCCGGGAGCGATCTTGTGCTTGTGGACATAGACCTCCCTCAGGAACCCGTGGTCGACGAACATCATGTTCAGCCAGGCCCGGCGCCGCTCGCGCGGGGTCAGGAGGTTCGCCGCGGCTGCTGGTTTGGGCAGGTCGGTCATGAATGTCCGGAAAGAGAAGCCGTGGAGGGAGTTAGCACGTGGCGCGCCCACACGTCAGCAGTGATTCCAGGGCATCGTCCACCGCCTCCAGCGGGATGTCGGCCATGTCGGCGCCGCCGAGATCCTGAGCCCTGAGAACGACGCCGCGACTGACGAAAGGCGCGAACTTGGCCGGCGGCGTTGGCCCGAACAACGACAGCAGCGGCACATCCGCAGCGGCCAGCATATGGCCCCCGCCACTGTCGTTGGCAACCGCCGCGGCGAGCCGCTCGGCGATCGCGATGGTGAGCAGCGGGGAGAGCGCGAGCGGTCCGGCGCGCGGGTCCTGAAGCGGCAGCAGCGCCCAGGGGACGGCCTTCCTGACGGTGTCGGCCCAGTCGCCTTCGTCCGGGCCGAGCAGGATCACCGGCGTGCGACCGCGCGCGGCGGTTCGCCGGGCAATCTCGAGGTAGCGGTCCAGCGGCCAGCATTTGTGACGCCCGCCGGCGCCAGGGACCAGTCCGACGAGGACCCCGGTCGCGTCGCCGAGCAGTTCATCGGCGAGCCTGCCGGCGGGGCCGTGCGGCAGCGCGGTCGCCGTCGGCGCGGCGATCGGCGCGCCGACGGCCAGTTCCAGCAGGTCCAGCATCTGGCGCACCATCGCCGCCGGCCGGGGATACCCGCGCGGCGGGCGACGGTCGGAGAGCATGAAGCCGGCGGCGCCCGACACGAACAATCGGTGCGGAATCCGGCGCAGGATCAGCGTCGTCTTGACCCGGCGCTGGGTGTCGATCACCCAGTCGAAACGGCGACCCGCGAGCGCCGTGCCGGCCAGCGGTGGGCGCAGCATCTCACTCCAGCGAAGGCCGATCCCGGCGTCGTCGACGACCTCGTCGAGCACGCCGTCGACCAGCGGCGCCAGGACGCTGGCGTAGGTGCTGCGGCCCTTGCCGGCCAGCCAGACGATCGTGGCGTCGGGGCAGGCGGCCCGAAGGGCGCGGGCGAACGGCAGTTTCATCAGCCCGTCGCCGACCAGGTCCAGGCCGACATAGACCAGCACGCTGCGCGGTCCGGAGTGCGGGCGCGATGGGCGTCATGCGTCGGCTTCCCCGGAGGTCGTCCGGGCGGCGGGCAGGGCCGCCAGACGCACCAGCACGAGGGTGACCGCGATCAGGCCGAGCCAGGTCTCCTGCCACACCCCGAAGGACAGCATGGCGATCACCAGCAGCGCCGCCGCCGTCGACAGCGCCGCCGGACGCGCCGCCGCGTCCATTCGGCCGATCGCGGCGGCGCCGACGCCGAGCAGCGCGAGGCCGAGGCCGATCCCGACCGCTCCGAACTCGATCCAGATCTGCAGCGCGGCGTTGTGGGCGTGAGTCGAGGGAGCCTTGTGGAACAGGTATCGGGCGCGCTGCTCGTCGGTCATCGGGAGATGCGCCACGGCACCGAGACCGCGACCGATCCAGGGGGCGTCGGCGACCGCATCGGCGCCGTGGTCCCAGATTTCCAGGCGGTCGCGGAACGACAGCGGCAGGGAGATGTCGTGCTGAACCACGGTCCGGTACGCGGAGGACAGCAGCGGTGGGGCGGCGACCACCAGCGCCACGGTGACGATGGCGCCGGCGGCCAGCACCGCGCCGGGCCGCCAGCGGGCCGCCGTGTAGACGACGGCGGCGACCAGCGCGGCCAGCCAGCCGGCGGCGGAATCGCCGAGGAACACCGGAACCACGCCAAGGACCAGCGCCAGGATGGCGTCGCGCCGGCCGACCTGACGGGCAAGCAGCGCGGCGAGCGGCAGCGACACCAGCAGCAGGGCGACCGTCGGCCGGTTGTGGCGGGCGGAATCGACGACCACGTCGGGCCCCAGGCCGTTGACGAGCCGGTGCATCGGCGAGTCGAAGAGAAGTTCGATGACCAGGAACCCCGATCCCACGGCCAGCGCGGCGAGCGCCCAGCGCGCGATACCGGCGAGACGCCCGGCGGCGACGCGCGCGATCCAGCCGGCGCTGGCCAGCCACAGCACGACCGCCAGCATGCCCAGTTTGACGATCGTCTCGACGCTGTCGCCGTCGCCGAGGGCCGGCGGAAGGTGAAACGCCGCCACGTACCCGGCGAACCCGGCGAACAGCAGTCCGATCGCGCGACCCGGAGCCGCGGCGCGCGCGTCGATCCGCAGCGTGACCGCCAGCAGTGCGACCGCCAGACCGATCGCGATCGGCGCCATCGCCTGCTTGGACGCGGCGCCGACCGTGGGGAACAGGACCAGCCCGGCCGTCAGAACGGTGTGGAAGGCGGCTCCGGCGGAGCCGGTACGGGGATCAGGCGACGCCATGGTGCCTTCCCCCGTGGACCGGGTCGCGGGCGACCCCAGTGCCAACAATCAGTGGCGCCATCAGACGTTCGGCACTAGGTTGCAATGGCCGTACCCACTAACACAGCGCCTTCACGCTGGAAAGCGCGTCCCGGACCGTATGGCCATGCCCCTGATGCCGTTCCCACCTTGCCGCGGCGCCTCCGCCCCGCGGCCGAATCCGGACCGATGAGCGCGGCACCCGGGAAGCCCCGGCTGCCGATCGCCGACCAGCGCAGCCTGCCGTTGATCGGCCGGCTCTGGCGCGCGTTCGTGCGGCCGTATTCCGCGTGGCTGGTCGGCGCGGCGATCGCCTCGGCGATGGTGGCGGCCGCCACCGCGGCGTCGGCCTGGCTGATGGACCCGGTGGTCAACAAGGTGTTCGTCGAGCGCGACCGCGACATGCTCTGGCTGATCGGCGGCGGGGTGCTCGGGATCTTCGTGGTCAAGTCGCTGGCCGCGTATCTGCAGGAGTCGGTGCTGTCGTTCGTCGGCCAGCGCATCGTCGCCGACGTCCAGAAGCGGCTGCTGCACCACCTGCTCGACCAGGACGTGGCGCTGTTCCAGAGCCGGCAGACCGGCACCCTGATCTCGCACTTCACCTTCGATGTCCAGGCGCTGCGCCAGGCGGTGTCGACGGCGCTGGTCGGGCTCGGCCGCGACGGGCTGTCGATCGTCTTCCTGGCCGCCGTCATGGTCTACCAGGACTGGCTGCTGTCGCTGATCGCCCTGGTGGTGGCGCCGATCTCGGTGGTGCCGATCCAGCGGCTCGGCAAGCGTATGCGGCGGATGTCGGGACAGTCGCAGGAGCACATGGGCGAGCTGACGACGCTTGCTCGGCCAGGCGTTCCAGGGCATCCGCGTGATCAAGGCCTACGGCATGGAGGCGGCCGAGCGGCGCCGGGTCGGCGAGGTGATCGAGGCGCTGTTCCGGCTGGCGTTCCGCCAGGGCCGGGTGCGGGCCGCGGTGCAGCCGATCATCGACGTGCTCGGCGGCCTCGCCGTCGCCGGGGTGATCGTCTACGGCGGCCTGCGGGTGATCGAGGGGTCACCACCCCCGGCGCGTTCTTCTCGTTCATCGCCGCGGTCCTGATGGCCTACCAGCCGCTGCGCGGCTCGGCAAGATCAACACCACCCTGCAGGAGGGGCTGGCCTCGGCCGAGCGGCTGTTCCGGGTCCTCGACCGCCAGCCGGCGATCGCCGACGCGCCGGGCGCGGTCGACCTGCCGCGGGCGCCGGCGTCGGTCGCGTTCGAGGCCGTCGGCTTTGCCTATCCGGACGGCACCGAGGCCCTGCAGGGCCTGACCATGGTGGCGCCGGCCGGCAAGGTCACGGCGCTGGTCGGCCCGTCCGGTGCCGGAAAGAGCACCGTGCTGTCGCTGATCCCGCGGTTCTTCGACGTCGCCGGCGGGACCGTGCGGGTGGCCGGTCACGACGTGCGCGGCCTGACGGTCGCCAGCCTGCGGGCGTCGATCGCCGTGGTCAGCCAGGAGGTCGTGCTGTTCGACGACACGGTGGCGGAGAACATCCGCTACGGCCGGCCCGAGGCGGACGACGCCGAGGTCCAGGCGGCGGCCGAGGCGGCGGCGGCGCACGGCTTCATCTCGGAACTGCCCGACGGCTACGACACCCGGGTCGGCGAACACGGCCTGAAGCTGTCGGGCGGCCAGCGCCAGCGCATCGCGATCGCCCGGGCGATCCTGAAGGACGCGCCGATCCTGCTGCTGGACGAGGCGACCAGCGCGCTCGACACCGAGTCCGAGCGCGAGATCCAGTCGGCGCTCGGCCGCCTGAAGGTCGGGCGGACCACCATCGTCATCGCGCACCGGCTGTCGACCGTGCAGGGCGCCGACGTCATCCACGCCTTCGAGCGGGGAAGGGTGGTCGAGAGCGGCTCGCACGCCGAGCTGGTGGCCCAGGGCGGGCTCTACGCCCGCCTGCACGCCCTTCAGTTCCGCGAGGTCGAGCAGCCGGTGCCGGCGTCGCCCTGAACGGTGTCGGCGACGGCGGGCGGCGTGCGATCGTCGCGCCAGCGTCGGTGCACCCAGAACCACTGCTCGGGGCGGGCGCGCACCCAGGTCTCGATGCGGTCGTTGACCGCCTGGACCAGTGAAGCGGCGTCGGCATCCCGGTCGCCGGTCGGCAGCGGCTCGATCGGGGCCTCGACGGTGACCCGGAAGCGCGGCCCGCCCAGCCGCTCGAAGCGCACCGGCACCACCGGGATCCCGAAGCGCAGGGCGAGCTGGGCGAAGGCCGGGGTGGTCATGGCCGGACGGCCGAAGAATCGGGCCTCGATGCCTTCGTTCATCTTCTGGTCGACCAGGATGCCGAGCGACCGCCCGGCCTTCAGCGCGCTCAGCACCTGGCGGCCGCCCTCGGCGCCCTTGCGGATCAGCGCGGCATTGGGGTCGACGCGGCGCCTGGCGACCAGCCGGTCGACCCACGGGTTGTTGGGGGCTCGGTAAACCACGTCGAGCGCCACGCCGCGGCGCAGCGCCACCACCGGGACGATCTCCCAGTTCGCCAGATGGGCGCCGACGAAGATCGCCGGCTTGCCGGTCTGGTGCAGCGCGTCGAGGACCTCGCCGCCCTGCAGCTCGACCGACGCGCGGATCGTCGAGCAGGGTCCGCAGATGCGGAAACTCGCCGATGTTGCGGCCGAGGTTGTCCCAGATCCCGTCCAGCAACTCGGCGAGACGCGACGGCTCGATGCCGGGATAGGCGCGCTCCAGGTTGGTGCGGGCCACCCGATGCGCCTTCAGTAACGGGCCGATCCGGCGCATCAGCCAGCCGCCCGCCGTCGAACTGGCCGATGGCGAGAGCAGCCCGAAGAGGCCGTGGAACAGCAGGACCACGGCGGCTTCGAGCGGCTGGGATACCCGGACCAGGAGGCGGCGCATTCCCCGGTATCGACCGCGCGGCGGGCCGCTGTCCAGCCCCTTGGCGTCAGGCGCAGTAGGTCAGGCGGTGGCGGGCGTCAGCCGGGCGAGCGGCTTCTCGTCGATCGCGATGTGGATGATGGCCGCCAGCAGGCCGAGCGCGACGCCGGCCCACCAGACGCCGTCGTAGGACCCGACGGTGTCGTAGAGGTAGCCGCCGAGCCAGACGCCGGCGAAGCTGCCGAGCTGGTGGCTGAGGAACACCACCCCGAACAGGGTCGCCATGTAGCGCACCCCGAACACCTGGGCGACGATGCCGGTGGTCAGCGGCACGGTCGACAGCCAGAGCAGCCCCATGGACGCGGCGAACAGGTAGATCGTCGTGTCGGTCTTGGGCGCCAGCAGCAGCCCGACGATGACGATCGAGCGCAGGAAGTAGATCCACGCCAGGCCGACCTTCTTGCTCCAGCGCTGCCCGAACATCCCGGCGCCGAACGAGCCGACGATGTTGAAGAACCCGACCAGCGCCAGCGCGGTGGCGCCGACCGTCGGGTCGAGGCCCATGTCGGAGACGTAGGCCGGGAAGTGCACGGTGATGAAGGCGACGTGGAAGCCGCAGACGAAGAAGCCGACCGTCAGCAGCACGAAGCCGCGGTGCCCGGTGGCCTCGCGCAGCGCCTGCATGAGGCTCTGGTTGTAGACGACCTCGCCCTTGCCGGCCTGGATGTTCGGCAGCATGAAGGCCAGCGGGATGATCAGCAGGGCCGACAGCGCCAGGTAGCCGAGCGCCGGCTCCCAGCCGAACTGGTGGATGAAGGACTGCCCGATCGGCGAGAACACCACCTGGCCGAACGAGCCGGCGGCGGTGCCGAGGCCGAGGGCGAACGAGCGGCGCTCCGGCCCGACCACCTTGGCCATCGCGGCCATGGCCAGCGAGAACGCCGTGAAGGCGACGCCGAGGCCGGTCAGCACGCCGCCGAACATGTGCAGGCCGAGGACGCTCGACGTGCTCGCCATCCCCCAGACGCCGGCCGCGTAGACCAGGGCGCCGACCGCCAGCACCCGGGCCGGGCCGTAGCGGTCGGCGATGGCGCCGGCGATCGGCACGCCGATGCCCCAGAGCAGGTTCTGGATCGCCATGGCGAGGCCGAAGGTGCTGCGGTCCCAGCCGTGGGTCACGGTCATGGGCTCGAGGAACAGGCCGAACACCGACCGGACGCCGAAGCCGATCATGGCGATGAGACAGCCCGCCAGGATGACCACCAGCGGGGTGCGCCAGCCGTAGCCGGCGCCGGTGGACGGGTTGGACGCGGTGCTCGACATGGGATCCTCGGAGCAGGGGCCTGCGGGATGGATGACCGCGGCGCGATCGGGTAACATGCGTGCAGCTACACTGGTGCACCCGCACAATCGAGTCAACTGATGCACGACGAACCCGCTTCGCCCGGATCCAGTGCCGAAACGGCATCAGTGGACGCGGATCTGCGCTGCACCTGCGCGGCGCTGCGCCGCACCGCCCGCCGGGTCACCCAGGTCTACGACGACGCGCTCAAGCCGGTCGGCCTGAAGCTCACCCAGTACATCGTGCTGAACGCCCTCGCCAAGGTCGATCAGCCCTCGATTACGGACCTCGCGGACCGGCTGATGATGGATCGCACCACGCTGACCCGGAACCTGCGGCCGCTCGAAGCGGCGGGGTGGACGGCGCTGCGGCGCGGCCGGGACGCCCGCTCGCGCACCGCGGTCCTGACCGAGGAGGGACGGCGGGTGCTGGAGGCGGCGCGGCCGCTGTGGCGCGCGACCGAACTGGCGGTCCGCGGACGGCTCGGCCCGGACGGCGGCCGGGCGCTGCGGGCGCTGCTGGCGCAGGCCTCGGCGGCGGTGGCGGACCCTTAGCCGGTATGCCGACGGGGCGCCGACGGGGCGGCGGGTGGGTCCCGGGTCACCGCTGCGCGGCGCCCGGGATGACGAGAGGTTAAAGGGGAATGGTCATCGCGGCCCCTCTCCCTCACTGCCGTCACCCCGGACGAGCGCGCCTGTGGCGCGGTCGAGCCGGGGCCCACCCACCGCGCCGGTCCGAGAAGGCGCGACGGTCTCCGGCCGGTCTGCTATGTCGTGAGGATCGAATTCGCCGTCTGGCGACCGACCGGAGGCCCGTCATGGATCAGAACAAGCTGCGCGCGCTGCGGGAGAAGTACGGCTCCGCCCCCGAGGGCACGATCTTCGACCCCGACTTCGCCGAGGTCGGCAAGCAGATCTTCCGGGGCGCGCGCCGGCTGTGGCCGTTCGCCGGCATCTCCACCTTCCTCGATGCGCCCTACCGTCCCCAGCAGGACGACCGCCCGGACCTCGACGGCCTCGACTACGCCTTCATCGGCGTGCCCATGGACCTCGGCGTCACCAACCGCGCCGGCTCGCGCCTCGGCCCGCGGGCGGTGCGGGCGGTCGAGCGGATCGGGCCGTACGAGCACAACCTGAAGATCGCGCCGCTCGCCGACTGCGCCGCCGCCGACGTCGGCGACGTCACCATGCGCAGCCGCTACGACCTGGTGTCCTGCCACGAGGACATCGAGGCGTATTTCGACGGGGTGCGGGCCGCCGGCGTGGTGCCGCTGGCGATCGGCGGCGACCACTCGATCTCGCTGCCGATCCTGAAGGCGCTCGGGCGTGGCCGCCCGCTCGGCCTGGTGCACATCGACGCCCATTGCGACACCAGCGGGCCCTACGAGGGCGCCAAGTTCCACCACGGCGGCCCGTTCCGCCAGGCGGTGCTGGAGGGTGTCCTGGACCCGGAACGCACCATCCAGATCGGCATTCGCGGCGCCGCCGAGTACCTGTGGGAGTTCTCCTACGAATCCGGCATGACGGTGGTGCACGCCGAGCAGGTCGCGCGGCTCGGGATCGACGCGGTGGTCGCCAAGGCCAAGGCGGTGATCGGCGACCAGCCGTTCTACGTCTCGTTCGACGTCGACAGCCTCGACCCCGCGTTCGCGCCCGGCACCGGCACCCCGGAGATCGGCGGCCTGACCTCGCTGGAGGCCATCGAGATCCTGCGCGGCCTGGCCGGTCTGGCGATGGTCGGCGGCGACGTGGTCGAGGTGGCGCCGCAATACGATTCCACCACCAACACCGCCCACGCCGCCGCGCAGATCCTGTTCACGATGTTCTGCCTGGCCCGGCTGGCCGAGCCCGCCCGCAAGCGCGCCGGCTGGTAGGCCGCCGGCCCGGCGCCCCGCCTCAGGGCCGGTCCAGCAGGGCGGCGGCGATCGCCGACCACTCGACGTCGAGCGGGTCGTGGCAATGCGGCTGGCGGGACCGGCGGTACCAGTAGCCGGCGTTCGAGTCGTCGCCCTCGACCCGGTGCAGGTGGGCGTGCACCCAGGCGGCGTCGGCGCCGTCGTCGGACTGGGCGGCCTCGTGCGCCGCCTGCCAGTCGCCGCGGCCCTGGTGCCACAGGGCGCGCAATGCGGGCGAGACGCCCGCCGGCGGCGCGGTCCCGGCGAGCGACCGGCGAAAATCGTCGAGGGTCATCGGTCGGTCTCCTGTTTCCGGTCACGGCGCCCTATAAGGGGGCGCTCCGAGACACCTTAACGGGAGTGGATCGCCATGATCGAGACGCTGCTCAATCACAACAAGGCGTGGGCCGCGCAGCGGGTGCTCGAGGACCCCGACTATTTCAAGCGCCTGATGGGGCTGCAGTCGCCGCGCTACCTGTGGATCGGCTGCTCCGACAGCCGGGTGCCGGCGAACGTGATCACCGGGCTGGAGCCGGGCGAGGTGTTCGTGCACCGCAACGTCGCGAACCTGCTGCACCCGGGCGACCTGAACGGCCTGTCGGTGCTGCAGTTCGCCGTCGAGGTGCTGAAGGTCGGCGACATCATCGTGTGCGGCCACTACGGCTGCGGCGGCGTGCAGGCCGCCTCGGACGGCACGCGCCACGGCCTGATCGACCACTGGCTGCGCCCGATCATGGACCTCAACGAGCGCTTCGAGGCCGACCTCGCCCTGCTCCCCGACGCCGAGCGGCGGCTCGACCGGCTGTGCGAGTTGAACGTCGAGCAGACGGTGATCCGGGTGACCCAGACCCCGGTCGTCCAGGACGCCTGGACGGCGGGGCAGTCGCTGGCGGTGCACGGCTGGGTCTACAGCCTGGCCGACGGCCTGATCCGGGATTTGGGGTGCAGCGTCGCCAGCATCGACGAGGCGCGCCGGCACCGCCTGGGGCACGGCGGGCGCTGAGCCGGCGCTGCCGGTCAGGCGCACCCTTTCAGGCGCACCGGCGTCAGGGAAGCGGAAACAGCGGCCGGCCCGCCAGCGCCTGCAGGAAGGCGAACGCCGTCGCGGCGGTGAACGCGACCGCGGCGACCCAGACGAGGCCCGACGCGGTCCGCCCGCGTGTCGTGGCGACGGCGATCAGGCCCGCCGCCGGCAGGGCATGCAGGGCGTGGGTCGCGAGGAAATGCGCAACCCGCAGATCGCCGACTTCGCGTGACCAGCCCAGGATCGGGACCCGGGCGCCCAGTTCCGGCGTGCCGACGAGGTGGCCGGGCGCCGACGCCATGTAGCCCGCCACCGGGATGGTCAGGACAAAGGTCAGGACGAGGCCCAGGGCGATCGCCAGCCGCATCGCCGGATCGAGGCCGCAGGCGGTGTTGCGTCCGATGGCGATCCCGTAGACCAGGCTCGCCGTGGTCAGCAGCACCGCGAAGGCGCCCATGGTCGCGTACAGCGCGTCCTTGAACGGCGTGCCGACGTTGAAGTGCGAGGCGGTGCCGGCCATGGCGGCACCGCCGATCCACGCGGTTTCCGCCAGCACGGCGACCACGACGATCCCGGCGAACAGCCGGTAGTCGCGCCGTGCCGTCATGCCCCGGGGCAGCCAGCGCGCGAAGAAGGCCAGGGTCAGCGTGTAGATCGCCAGGGCCACCTGGAACTTGATCGGCTTGCTCCAGATGGTCTCGCCCTGGAACGCGCGGGTATCGAGCGCCATCGCGCCGGCGGTCACCACGAGCGAGAGCCCGATCACGACGCCCGTACCGGCCAGGACGGGCTCGGCGCCGAACAGCCGGTGCAGCGTGATCCGCCGCACCGGCAGGCGGCGGGAAGGCTGGAGAGCCGCGTCGGTCATGTCAGGCCTCGATCGGTCGCGGGGCCAGGAGCGATCGCGCCGCGCCGATGGCTAGGAAGAGCAGAAGCCCGGCCGGCCCGAACAGGAACGTCAGCAGCAGGCACGGCAGGACCAGGATGTGCGCGACCCCGTCGCGTCGGGCCCGCCGGACCACCCAGGCGCCGACGAACAGGTCGAAAGCCAAGTAGTGGACCCAGCCGGCCAGCGCCACCATCGGGGTGTCGAACAGCGTCATGACGTTGGCGAGGCTGTCGAACCCGCCGTCGGCCTCCGACCAGGCGACCAGGATCAGCACCGTGTAGGCCAGTGACAGGATCGCCGGGATGGCGATGCCGGCGGCGATCTGCGCGGCGCGCGGCGCCAGGGGCGAGGCGGCCAGCACCGCCCAGCCGGTCATGGCGACCGGTCCGGACACGGCGAAGAGCTGATCGGCGTCCATCGGATCCTCGATTTGGACAGTGACAAGATAGAGTCTAAGCTGGACATCTTGACGCCGTCAAGATAAACGCGACGCTGTCCGGATGGAGGCTGGGATGACCGCCAGGCACGACACCTACCACCACGGCGACCTGCGCGCGGCGCTCCTGAGCGCGGGCGAGGAGGTCCTGGAGGAATTGGGGGTTGCCGGCTTCTCGCTGCGGCATGTCGCGCGTCGGGTGGGGGTCAGCCATTCGGCCCCGGCGCACCATTTCGGCGACGCCCAGGGTCTCCTGGCGGCGTTGGCGACCGACGGCTTCCGGCGCTTCCTGGCCGCCATGCGGGTGCGCCAGCGCGATTCCGGAGACGATCCCAAGGATCTGCTGCTGGCGTCCGGTCTCGGCTATCTCGATTTCGCCCTGGCGGCCCCCGCGCTGTTCCGGTTGATGTTCGGGGACGACCGCATCAAGCACCCGCCGCCGGAACTGCTGGAGGCCGCAGACGCGGCGTTCCGGCATCTCGCCGGCGACATCGAGCGGATCCGCGGCGTCTCTCCGTTCGAGGACCTGGAGGTCATGGCGGACGTGATGGCGGCGTGGAGCCTCGCCCACGGTTTTGCCGAGCTGCTGATCTCTGGACGGATGAAGCCGGTTCAGGCGATGGACCGCCCGGCCCGCGAGGCGTTCTTTCGCAGCATCCTCGGGCGCCTGATCGCCTGAGGCTGGAAACCGGGACCCGGAAGGGAGCGGCGTTTCACAAACAGTTGACTGCGGCACCCCTCAGGCGCGCATGGAACTCGCGGGAGGTGCGGCGCGGCGGTCGAGCAGTCAGGCGATGGCCGCCGCCTCGTCGGTGAACACGCCGGGTGCGTTCGGGTTCGTCACGGCGCGCATGGCCGACCAGAGCTGGCCCAGCATCTGGTGGCCTTCGTCGCGGGACACCACCAGCGCCGTGGTCTGCGTCGGGTAGCCTCGGCTGACCCGATAGGCCTGATAGTCCCGGAACCAGGCGACGTCGACCTCGTGGACCGCGGCGCGGGTGGCGTCGATCACCACCATCGTGGCGGACGACACGCCCGGATGCGCGAAACCGGCATCGACGGCGTTGCGCGCCACCGCCAGGGTCAGCGACCCGGTGTAGCGAACCGTCAGGATGTCTCGCCGTTCGTCGAACTCGATCTCGAATCCCGCGGTGTTCATCGCGTGCCCCGCCGGTTCTGGCGTTCCGGTCGAAGCCGGGAACTCACGATAGCATGGCGGGGCGGCGATCTCGACCGGGCTGATCCGGCCGGTCGGGTCAGGCGGCGGTCAGCCCCGCCGCCGGGGCCGCCGGCCCGGCGTTGAGGAAGCGCTGGTTTTCCACCCTGAGCGCCGCCCCCCGGTCGTCGTACAGGAATGGCAGCACCACGTAGCGGCGCCCACGGGTGACCGGCATGGCCTCGTGCAGCAGCGAGCAGGAGAACACCACGGCGCTGCCGGTGTCGGGCTTGTAGGTGTAGGGGCCGTACTCGGGGAAGCGGAGCGAGCCGCCCTCGTATTCCTCGCTGTTGAGGTTGAGGCTGAGCGCGAACATCCGGTGGGCGGTGGCCTTCGAGACGTTGTCGCGATGGGCACGGAAGAAGCCCCGGTCGGTCTCGTCGTAGCAGCCCACGAGATAGCGCTCGACGCGGGTCACGCGGTAGCCGAAGGCCTTGCGGATCTCCGGGACGACGCGATTTTCAAGCGCGTGGCGCAGGTGCTTCATGAGCGTCTCGTCGTCGATGTAGCGGTCCCGGCGGCGCTTCATCTTCGGATCGAGCAGGCCGCGGGTCTCGCCGCCGATGTCCCGCATGAAGCCGCTCTCGTTGCCGCCGCGCTCCTCGTAGAAGTCGATCAGCCGGCGGCAGAGCGCGCGGTCGATGACCTCCGGGATGATCAGCACCGGGGCGTGCGCCGTCATCGCCTGCAGCGGCGCGGGCGGCGCCAGCGACTCGACGGCGGCGCGGATGTGCTGGCCGAATTCCTCCGCCGGCGTCGCCGACACCAGCGCGTGGGCGCGAAGGTTCTCGCGCACGACGTAGGCGCCGAGCCGCAGGACGGTCGGCCTGGCGGCCGGATCGGGGGAGGGTATCTCCATGCCGAGCAGGCGGTGGATCGCCCGGTCGAAGTCCCAGAAGATCGTGAAGCGCTTCGCCAGCTCCGCCAGCCGCCCCTCGTCGCGGTCCTTTGGGTCGGCGGTGACGACGTAGGTCAGGATGCGGCGGCTCTTCAGCCAGTCGGCCTCGGCCAGCAGGGTGTTGGCGGCGGCGCGGCCGAGCTCCGATCCGGCGCTGGCGATGAACACCAGCAGGAGCCGGTTGCCGGCCAGCGTGTCGAACGAGAAGGTCGGGTTGACGCTGCTGTTCGCCTGGAAGGACGGCAGGAAGTCACCGCGGGAGTAGTGCCGGGGCATGGTCGGTCCTTCAGCGCGACGCCGACAGCGAGACCCTGTCGGCGAGTTGGCGGGCACGGGATTCCGGGATGGAGCCGACCAGCGCGTAGGCGATGCCGGATCGCAGCCCGTAGGAAACCGACAGCCCGCCATGCGTGGTGACCCGAGGCGCGGCGATGTCACGGCCGGGGGCATCCAGGCCGAATGCGTCGAGGACGGGGGAATCCAGCGACATCACCAGGGACACGCGCCGCGCCTCGGGGTCGGTGTAGACGAAGACGGCAACCGGGCCGTTGTCGGTGGCGGCCACGTCGACGCGGGACAGCGTGAACCCGGCCGCCGACAGGTCGGGCGGATCCAGGTCGCGGGCGAACAGGGCGCCGACGCTGTCGATCACGCTGTCCGAGGCCTCGCGGGCAAACCCGGGGGCGAGGGCGGTTACCCGGTGGACCTCGGTGGCCTCGTCGATGAAGGTGGTCAGCGGGTCGCTGTGCGGCGCCGCCCAGGACGCCGCCGCCCATCCGATGGCGCTGGCGGCGGCGAGACCGGCCACCTGGCGCCAGACCCGACGCAGCCGGTCGGCCGGGGTCACGGAACCGCGCGACCCGGCCACCCTCAGTTCGGCCGCCTTCAGTTCGGCCGACAGGTCGGCCGACAGCCGGGCCAGGCGCGGCGGCAGCTCGGTCATCGCGTCTTCCTCGTCGCGCGCCGCCTCGGCCAGGACCCGGTGGTCGGCCAGCAGCTCGGACAGGTGGCGGCGAAGCTCCGGCGAGCGCTCGGCCTCGGCCTCGATCTCCGCCATCCGGCGCGACGGCAGGTCGCCGTCGATGAAGGCGCTCAGTTCCCAATCCTCAACAGGCTTTGACATCGTTGCCTCCGATGATCCGAAGAGAGGAGGGGGTGGCGTCCTCGCCCCGCGTGAGCCGACGCAGCGCCTCGCGGCCGCGCCACAGGCGCGAGCGAACGGTGCCGACCGGCAAGCCGAGGGTGTCGGCGGCCTCCTCGGTGGTCAGGCCGTCGACCGACACCAGTAGGATGACCCGCCGCTGGTCCTCCGGCAGCCGGTCCAGGGCCTCGAGCACCCGCCGGAGTTCGATCCGCGTCTCCTGGGCGGGGGCGACCCGGGCATCGAGCTCGGTGTCGCCGACCGTCGAGCTCTGCTGCCGGCGGGCCAGCGACCGCGTGCCCGAGATGAAGGTGTTGTGAAGGATGCTGAACAGCCACGCCCGGAGGTCGGTGCCGACGCGGAACTGGTCGGCGCGGCCGATCGCCTTGACCAGGGTCTCCTGGACCAGGTCGTCGGCGTCGGACGCGTCGCGGCACAGGAAGCGCGCGTAGCGTCTCAATCGCTGAATGTGCGCCACCACGTCCAGGGAGGTCATTCCCGCGGATCCTTCGATCGGACTCTTCGGGAGGTGTACGCCGGGCGCCCGCGGCCCTATCCGTCGGTCCTCTGAAATTTCCGGCTGGCCCGGATCAATCCGCCCGGCTCGGATCAATCCGGCAGGTAGCCGATGAGCTCGTCGGCGCTCATCACCGAACAGTAGATCATGTTCAGGATCTCCAGCTCCCGCTCGTGCAGCTCCGTCGTGCCGGCGGCGCAGCCATCCTCGACCACGATCACGTCGAAGCTCTCGTCGGCGAGGCTGCGCACCGTCGAGGCGACGCACTGGTCGGTGAAGATGCCGGCGCAGACCACGTGGGTGATGCCCATGTTCGGCGAGCACCAGGCGCAAATTGGTGCCGGTGATCGCGCTGTCGGTGGTCTTGGTCACGACGATCTCGCCGCGGCAGCGGCGCGATGCTGTCGGGGATCTGCGAGGCGTGCTGGTCCTTCGGCAGCAGCAGGTCGTTCCAGCCGGGCTTGCGCTGGCTGAGCGAGCGGTCGCGGCCGTCCTCGCGCAACGCCGCGATGCGGGCGAAGATCACGTCGAGGCCGCCGGCGCGGAACCGGTCGAGCAGGCGTTGCAGGGTCGGGATGACGGTGGCGTGCATGCGCTCGTGGAACGGCGTCCAGGCGTGCCAGCGCCGCAGCGCCTCGCC
Organism: Rhodospirillaceae bacterium; assembly: GCA_018401495.1. Lineage (GTDB taxonomy): Bacteria > Pseudomonadota > Alphaproteobacteria > Thalassobaculales > Thalassobaculaceae > Thalassobaculum_A. The sequence goes on along the minus strand of JAGYJX010000035.1, from coordinate 69,939 downwards.
CGACAGCGTCGCCGGGTCCGGGCGTTCCAGGTAGACGTTCTGCACGTCGATCACCAGCAGCGCCACCCGGCCGGCCACCAGCACCGGGTCCTGCGGCTCGGGCGCGCCGTCGTAGTAGAACGAGCGGCGATCGGTCTTCCAGCTCGGCACGGCGACGCTCCTCGGCGGCGGACGGGGACGCGTTGACGGTACGACGGACTCCCCGGACAGTGCCACCTGGGATCGACGGGCTGATGGCACCGGGGGCGGCGATGGACGGGCAGGGCGACTGGGACGGCGCGCGGGCGTGGCGGCAGGTCGAGGTGGCGGTCGACGGCTACCGGGTGGTGGCATACTCGCTCGGCTCCGGCGACCGGGTGGTGTTCTGCTTGAACGGCGGCCCCGGGCTGCCCTGCGACTACCTGCGCGACGCCCACGGCTTCCTGGCTGACCTCGGCTACCGGGTGGTGGCGTTCGACCAGCTCGGCTGCGGCGCCTCGGACCGGCCCGACGACCCGGACCTCTGGAGCATCACGCGCTACGTCGCCGAGACCGAGGCGGTGCGCCACGCGCTCGGCCTGGAGCGGGTCCACCTGCTCGGCCATTCCTGGGGCGGCTGGCTGGCGATCGAGTACGCGCTGACCCACCCCGAGGCGCTCCGCACCCTGATCCTCGAGAACACCGCCGCCGACCTGCCGCACCTGATGGCCGAGATGCACCGGCTGCGCTCGGCCCTCGGCACCGAGACCGTCGAGATGATGCTGGCGCACGAGGCCGCCGGCACCTTCGACCACCCGGAATACGCCGCCGCCGTCACCCTGCTCAACCACCGCCACGTCTGCCGGCTGGCGGAGTGGCCGGCGCCGGTGATGCGCTCGCTCGGCGACTGGAACATGGCGCCGTACCGGACCATGCAGGGGCCGAACGAGTTCCTCTACATCGGCAATCTGAAGGACTGGAACCGGGTCCCCGATTTGCACCGGATCACCGTGCCGGCGCTGATCACCGTCGGCCGCCACGACGAGATCACCCCGGCCTGCGCGCTGCGCATGAAGCAGCACCTGCCGGACGCCGAAGTGGCGGTGTTCGCCAACGCCAGCCACATGCCGTTCTACGAGCAGCCGGAGGATTACCGGGCGGCGCTGATGGGGTTTCTGGAGCGGCGGGGGTAGGAGGAGGGCCCACAGAGGTGGAATGCCCGCATGGTGATCGCGGGTACTCGGCGGAATTTATTCGGCTGGCGCGGGTGCGGAGCCATTGTCATGGTCTGGCGCCTTGAGCCGGCGGTATGCGGGATTGATGCAGAGGCGGTAGGTCGGCCACTACCCATACAACGCTCTTAGGCGCACCGGGCAGTGACGCGAACCTGGGTGCGGACAAACGTTCTGAGCCCACTGTCATCGACCGCTCCCTGGCCGGGAGCGGGCTGCTGTAGCGCGTTTCGGATGGCCGGGGCGCTGAGCAGTCGGGCGAACGTCTCCGATTGACGCTTCTCGGCGTCCCGGACAAATTCTTCCATCTGCTCTGGCGTCATTGCCATCGAAAGTCCCTCGCGAATACAGATTAGCATATACGGCCGTACGCGGGTTCTGCAACGCGACCTTAATACACCCGTTCCATCAACCATGCGCGAGTGCCGGCAACCTGTTCTAATTCCAGAATTGTATACCCCGCTTCGGTGAACACCTTGTGAATCGTCACGTGCTTTTGGAGCGCCTTTTCGGGCAGTGTGGCGGGCACACACCTGAACACCCGCATTGGCTCGAACCGATCAATCAGTGCCTTGACTGCGGTGCAAGCGGCTACCAGGACTTTCGCCCTGTCGTCGGTATCGCGAATGCGATTCCGGGTGTCCAGCCCGTTCCGATACTCGTACGCGTGACCGTCTAGATCGGCCTCCACGACCGCGAAAGAGAGCTCCATATCGCCACCGACGGTCGGCGAAAGCGCCACCAGGACCGAGAACGTGGAGTCCGTGTCATCGTCGTATCCGACGGTGCATTGCGCAGCGTGTTCAACGCCACTCGAAAAGACATTGAACCCCAGATCGCCAGTCAGGTCCAACGTGCAAACGAATGCCATCAGATCGCCCCGATGATTGAAGTAACCTTCAAGCCGACCGGAGCGAAGTCAAGGCATCATGCGGCATGGGTCAAGCAGCTACATGGATCCCCAATTCGGTATGGCGCCGCCGCGCGCGACCTCGACCGATCGCCACGCGCCTGGAGGGCTTGAGGTCGCCCCACCGCACCCGTCATCCTTAGGCGCCACGGGACCGACGGGAGGCAGGAATGGCGACTTTGATGCACCGGACCGGCGACGGCCGGTATCAGACCATGTCCGAAGCTCCGTACGCCGCGGAGACCGATCTCCAGGCTCTGCTGGCCGAACACCCGCACTTGCTCGGTGCCGACGCGTTCGAGGACGAGGAAGAGCGTCGCTGGATCCTAATCCGGCGCGAGATGGCGGTCGAGATCGAGGACACTGAGGTCACCTCCACAGGGTCGGTGGACCACCTGTTCGTCGACCAAACCGGGGTCCCGGTCATAGTCGAGGTCAAACGGGCCTCGAACACAGAGAGCCGACGTAAGATCGTGGGCCAGATCCTGGACTATGCTGCCAACGCACCGCACCACTGGACCGCGGACGTGCTCCGGAGCGCGTTTGAAACGGCACCGCCTCCGGCTGGCCCGGGTCCCAAGACCCCGATCGAGCGCCTCGCCTGGCTGTTGGGCACCGAAGAGCCTGATGCGGACCAGTTCTGGCAGCTGGTCGAGCAGAACCTGAGCGAGGGCCGCCTGCGCATCGTGTTCGTGCTCGACCGGGTTCCGCTCGCCCTGCTCAGGATCGTGGAGTTCCTCAACAAGCACCTGGACACCGTGGAGACGTATGCGCTCGAGGTCCGGCGCCACACCGGCGGTGACGGTGCGCCGCCGATCCTGGAAATCAGCCGCCGCGGCGTCTCCGCCACCAATCGCCCGCAGGCAGCGCGTCCGCAGCATCCTGTCCTGACGTTAGAAGGGTGGCAGGAGCGCTTCCGGACCCGCCATGGCGACGAGATGCTGGTCGTCGCGCAGGCCATGATCGACTGGATGTCGAGGCGCGGCCGGGTGTTCACGACGAAATCAGGCGACCCGTCGGTCGGCCTGCGAATACCTGGCCCCGGGAACGGTCGCTACCCGCTGTTCGTGAAGGCGAACGGCCGGGTGGCAATTGCCTTCACCTACCTGATGCAGCGGCCGGAGTTCGCTGATGAGCCCATGCGCGCCGAGGTCGCCCGGCGCATCCTTGAGATCGTTGGAGGACGGGGCCGCTATGGCGGTCCGACGGGCGACTTGACGATCGAACTGGAGCCGTTGCGGGAAGAGCGCGTTCGGGAGCTCGTGCTGGCCGAAGTCGATCGGCTGGTGACACGGATGACCGGGAGCGAGGTCACCGCGTAGGTGGTCGTGAGTGAACGCGGTATGATGGAACAGGCTTTCGGGCGCCTAAACTACGGAGCCGATGTTGAACGAATTTGTTGCTTTTCCGTCGCGTTGGCGGATCGCGCTGATTGCTCTGGGTGCGTTGGGTTTAGTCGCGCTCGGACTGTTGATGGTCGGAGCTTTCGGGCCTCTTCCGTCGCAATCGGCTCGCTATTCTTCCGTCACTTTCACCGTGATCGGATGGGTAGTCATCGCGTTCTTCGGACTTTGCGGGGCGTACGCGATCAAAATGCTCTTCGAAACGCGTGAGCAACTGCGGATCGGATCAGCGGGGATTCGCTGGGCACGCTGGTCAGATCAAACAATACCTTGGTCGGAGATCAGCGATGTCACGACTTCAAGCTTTAAGGGCCAACGTTCGATCGTTCTTCACCTTCGAGACCCAGCCCGTTTCCCCGGTCGCGGCATCGTCGGATTTCTTGCAGGCGCCAATCGGATGCTGACCCATGGTGACATTTACATAGGGCTGACGGGGACGGATCGCAGCTTTGATGTAGCCATGTCGGCAATCGAACGATTCCGTCCGTCAGAGCCCAAAAGCGCTACCGGAGTCCGCCGAGGATGAAGTTCGGGATGCAGGTGTGACGGCAAAAAGGGGAGGGGCGACGAGGCAGGCGATAACGGCGACCACCTCCCCCACCGTGTCGTCATCCCGGGCAAGCGGAGCGCGACCCGGGACCCATATGTGGACGGCCCCCGTTGCGCAAGCGTTCGAGCTGCTGTTCTGGCGATGCGGTCGCGTGCAGTCATATGTCAGGCCTGTTTGTGCGGTCGCGGTGACCGCTGGCCGAGATGGATTTCGCGGACCGGGTCCCAAACACCGATGTGACGTCATGGCGTCGCAGGGTCCCACGGGTTGTCCCGATCCTCGGTTCGACCGATTGCCATCTTGCGTTCGAACGCAGGCGCCCCTTGCTACCGGGGGCGGCCGCTCGACCCGCCGCTCAGGCGGCGGTCCCGGCCGGTTGCGGCCCCCGGTAGTCCTCGTCGCGCCGCATCATCGCCCAGAGGATGCGCGCGGTCTTGTTGGCGAAGGCGATGGCGGCGAGCTTCGGCGACTTGCGCGCCAGCAGGGCGATCAGCCAGGCCGGCCCACGGCCGCGCTTGGCGAGCTTGACGATCGCCATGGCACCGGCCACCAGCAGCCGGCGCAACTCCTCGTCGCCCTCGCGGCTGATCCGGGTGGGGTTGCTCTTGCCGGCGGTACTGTCCTCGCGCGGCGTCAGCCCGATCCAGGCCGAGAACTGTCGTCCCGAGCGGAAGGTCTCTGGCGCCGGCGCCGTCAGCACCGTCGTTACCGCGCCCATCACCCCGATGCCGGGCACCTGCATCAGCCGGCGGCACAGCGGCTGATCGCGCGCCCAAGCCTTCACCCGCCGTTCGATCGCCGCGATCTCCCGGTCCAGCGCCGCCAGCTGCTCGGCCAGCACCAGCAGCAGGCCCCACGCCATCTCCGGCAGCGCCGCCCGCGCCCGCTCCAGCAGCGCCGGCAGATGGCCCAGGCCCTTCGCCGCCGTCACCTCGAACTCCGCGGCATGGCCGCGGATCGCGTTCGACAGCATGGTGCGCTGCTTCACCAGCAGCGAGCGCACCCGCAACTGCATCAGCGCCGCCTGCTCGTCCCGGCTCTTCACCGCCACGAACCGCATCGTCGGCCGGCTCGCCGCCTCGCAGATCGCCTCGGCGTCCTTGGCGTCGCTCTTGCCCCGCTTCACATACGGCTTCACGTATTGCGGCGGCAGAAGACGAACCTCGTGGCCAAGCGACTGAAGCTCGCGCGCCCAGTAGTGCGACGCCCCGCACGCCTCCAGCGCAACAAGCGTCGGCTCCAACTCGGCGAAGAACTTCAAAACCTGCTCGCGGCTCAGCTTGCGCCGCACAACCACGCGCTCCGACGCATCAACGCCGTGAACCTGAAAACCCGCTTGGACGTGTCCAACCCAATTCGCGTAACCTGTGCCATGGACGGCCTCCTCGGTTGAGATTTGCAACGACCTCATCCTGGCACACTGATGCCGTCGGGGGCCGTCCACCCCAACACCCGCCGCTCCATGGTCGGGGCGGCGTGCGCCCGTCGCTTGGTGGCCCTCGGACAGCCGCGGCTTCGCCCCGGCTTCCGGGGTGACGGCAAAAACGGGAGGGGCGACGAGGCAGGCGATAACGGCGACCACCTCCTCCAGCGTGTCGTCATCCCGCCCAAGCGGAGCGCGACCCGGGACCCACCCGCCGCTCCATGGTCGGGGCGGCGTGCGCACGTCGCTTGGTGGGCCCCGGACAGCCGCGGCTTCGCCCCGGCTTCCGGGGTGACGGCAAAACGGGGAAGGGCGACGAGGCAGCGATCACGGCGACCACCTCCCCCACCCGTGTCGTCAGCCCGGCCAAGCGGAGCGAATGCTCGACCCCTCGCGGCGGTGCCCGCGCCTCTTGATGCGGGCCCTTCCACCGACTCCCTCTTTTCCCTACCGCAGCCCCGCGTTGATCCCGTCCAGCACCGCGCTCCCGGGGCAAAGCTCCGGCTCGTCCAGGCTGTTCAGCGGCGCCCGAACCGTCCGCAAGTTCGCGTGCAAATCGCGCGGCCTCGCATCCAGGTACAGCAGCCCGGTCGCCACCTCGCCGTCGCGTTCCTTCTCCTGGATGTGGGCGAGGGCGGCCGCCTTGTCGGACGGGTCGTAGTCGGTGGCGATCTTGGCGAGGCGGATGGTGCTGCCGTCCGGCTGCTCGATGGCGATCGAGGAGCCGGGGTCGTACTCGGCCTCGATCGGGTCGCGGCCGGTGATGAAGTCGAGGCGGTTCAGCGCCTCGTTGTGCTCGCGCACGTAGTCGTAGCTGCGGGTCGAGCCCTTGTGGTTGTTGAACGCCACGCAGGGCGAGATCACGTCGAGGATGGCGGCCCCCGGGTGGTTGATCGCCGCCTTGATCAGCGGCACCAGCTGGTGCTTGTCGCCGGAGAACGAGCGGGCGACGAAGGTGGCGCCCATCAGGATGGCCAGCGAGGCGAGGTCGATGCCGGCGTCGTTGTTGACGGCACCCTTCTTGGCGACCGAGCCCTTGTCGGCGGTCGCCGAGAACTGGCCCTTGGTCAGGCCGTACACGCCGTTGTTCATGACGATGTAGACCATGTTCACGCCGCGGCGCATGACGTGGGCGAACTGGCCGAGGCCGATCGAGGCGCTGTCGCCGTCGCCGGACACGCCCATGTAGATCAGCTCGCGGTTGGCGAGCGAGGCGCCGGTGAGCACGCTCGGCATCCGGCCGTGCACGGTGTTGAAGCCGTGGCTGTTGCCGAGGAAGTAGGTCGGCGCCTTCGACGAGCAGCCGATGCCGGACAGCTTCGCCACCCGGTGCGGCTCGAGCGCCAGCTCGTAGCAGGCCTGGACGATGGTGGCGCTGATCGAGTCGTGGCCGCAGCCGGCGCACAGCGTCGAGATCCGCCCCTCGTAGTCGCGGCGGGTCAGGCCGACGCTGTTCTTCTGCAGGCTCGGGTGGTGCAGCTTCGGCTTGGTGATGTAGGTCATGACACGGCCCTCTCGAGCGGGACGACGTGGTGTTGGGCGAGCCCGGCGCGGATCGCCCCGAGGATGAAGTTCGCGGTGATCGGCGTGCCGTCGTAGTGCAGGACCGCGACCAGCCGGGCGGGATCGATGCCGAGCTCGGTGGTCAGCATGTTGCGGAGCTGGCCGTCGCGGTTCTGCTCGACCACGAACACCCGGTCGTGGGCCAGGATGAAGTCGCGCACCGCATTCGGGAACGGGAAGGCGCGCAGCCGCATGGCGTCGACGTGCAGGCCGTCGGCCTCCAGCCGGTCCAGCGCCTCGGTCATCGCCGGGCTGGTCGATCCGAAATACAGCACCCCGTAGCGGGTCGGCCGCGGGGCCGCGCGCACCACCGGCTGCGGCACCAGCGCCTTGGCGGTGTCGAACTTGCGGAGCAGCCGCTCCATGTTCTCGATGTAGTCGGCGCCCTCCTCGGAGTAGCGGGCGTAGCGGTTCTTGGTGGTGCCGCGGGTGAAGAACGCGCCCTTGTCGGGGTGCGAGCCGGGCAGGGTGCGGTACGGGATGCCGTCGCCGTCGACGTCGAGATAGCGCCCGAACTCGCGGCCGGCTTCCAGGTCCTCGGCGGTCATCACCTTGCCGCGGTCCATGCGCCGGGTGTCGTCCCACTCGAACGGCCGGCACATCCGGTGGTTCATGCCGATGTCGAGGTCGGTCATGACGAACACCGGGGTCTGCAACCGGTCGGCCAGGTCGAGGGCGGCGGCCGAGAAGTCGAAGCACTCCCTCGGGTCCTCGGGGAACAGCAGGACGTGCTTGGTGTCGCCGTTCGAGGCGTAGGCGCAGGCCACCAGGTCGGCCTGCTGGGTGCGGGTCGGCATCCCGGTCGACGGCCCGCCGCGCTGCACGTTGATGATGACGGCCGGGATCTCGGCGAAATAGGCGAGGCCGATGAACTCGGTCATCAGGCTGATGCCGGGCCCGGAGGTCGAGGTGAAGGCGCGGGCGCCGTTCCAGCCGGCGCCGATCACCATGCCGATCGAGGCCAGCTCGTCCTCGGCCTGCACGACGGCGTAGCGCGCCTCGCCGGTGTCGGGGTCGTGGCGGTAGCGCTTGCAGTACGACGCGAACGCCTCGGCCAGCGAGGACGACGGCGTGATCGGGTACCAGGCGCACACCGTGGCGCCGCCGTAGACGCAGCCCAGCGCGGCGGCGGCGTTGCCCTCGACGAAGATGCTGTCGCCGACCTTGTCGCGCGCCGCCACCTTCAGGCCGCAGATCCCCGGCTCCAGGTTGTCGGCCGCCCACTCGCGCCCGAGGCGCAGCGCCTGGACGTTGGAGTCGATGAGCGCTTCCTTGCCCTTGTACTGCTCGCCGAACAGCGTCTCGATCACCGCCGGGTCGATGTCGAGCAGCACCGACAGCGCGCCGACGTAGATGATGTTCTTGAACAGCTGGCGCTGGCGGGGGTCGGAATAGGTGGCGTTGCAGATGGCGGTCAGCGGCACGCCGATGGTCGTCAGGTCGTCGCGGAAGGCGCTCGGCGCCAGCGGCCGGGTCGAGTCGTAGAACAGGTAGCCGCCGGGCGCCACCTCGGCCACGTCCTGCGCCCAGGTCTCGGGGTTCATGGCGACGATCATGTCGATGCCGCCGCGCCGCCCGAGATAGCCGTCCTCGGACACCCTGACCTCGTACCAGGTGGGCAGGCCCTGGATGTTCGAGGGGAAGATGTTGCGGGGGCTGACCGGCACGCCCATCCGCAGGATCGATCGCGCGAACAGCTCGTTGGCGCTCGCCGAGCCGGAGCCGTTGACGTTGGCGAACTTGACGACGAAGTCGTTGGTCGCGGTCAGTGCTTGCCGCATGCGTGTTCCGCGTGGCTCATGTCGATGAAGTATTTGCGCATGTCCCAGGCGCCGGTCGGGCAGCGCTCGGCGCACATCCCGCAGTGCAGGCAGACATCCTCGTCCTTGGCCATGATGCGGCCGGTCTTGAGGCCGCCGGCGACGTAGAGGTCCTGCTCGGGGTTCAGGGCCGGCGCGGTCAGCCGGGTCCGCAGGTCGGCCTCGTCGCCGTCCTCGGTGAAGGTGATGCAGTCCATCGGGCAGATGTCGACGCAGGCGTCGCACTCGATGCAGAGCGGCGGCGTGAACACCGTCTGGATGTCGCAGTTCAGGCAGCGCTGCGCCTCCTTCCACGCCAGCTCGATGTCGAACCCGAGCTCGACCTCGGCGCGGATGTCGCGCAGCGACTCCTCCTTGGCGCGGTGCGGCACCTTGAACCGGGCGTCGAGGGCGACGTCGTTGTCGTAGCTCCACTCGTGGATGCCCATCTTCTGGCTGATCACCTCGACCAGCGGCGCCGGCCGCGACGGCCGGGTCGCCACCCGACAACTGGCTGTGGATCGACACCGCCGCCTCGTGGCCGTGCGCCACCGCCCAGATGATGTTCTTCGGCCCGAACGCCGCGTCGCCGCCGAAGAACACCCTGGGGTGGGTCGAGCGCAGGGTGGTCTCGTCGACCTTCGGCATGTTCCAGCGGTCGTCGAACTCGACGCCGATGTCGCGCTCGATCCAGGGAAAGGCGTTCTCCTGGCCGACCGCCACCAGCACGTCGTCGCACTCGAAGACCGGGTCGGGCTCGCCGGTCGGCACCAGCCTGCGGCGGCCGTCGGCGCCGTACTCGGCCCGCACCTTCTCGAAGCTCATGCCGACCAGCCGGCCGGCCTCGTGGACGAACGCCTTGGGCACCAGGAAGTTGAGGATCGGGATGTCCTCGGCGATCGCGTCCTCCTTCTCCCAGGGCGACGCCTTCATCTCCTCGAACCCCGAGCGCACGATCACCTTGACGTCCTCGCCGCCGAGGCGCCGCGCGGTGCGGCAGCAATCCATCGCGGTGTTGCCGCCGCCGAGCACGATGACCCGCCTGCCGATCGCCGTGACGTGGCCGAACGAGACCGAGGACAGCCAGTCGATGCCGATGTGGATGTTGGCTGCCGCCTCGGCGCGGCCGGGGATGTCGAGGTCGCGGCCGCGCGGCGCGCCGGATCCGACGAACACCGCGTCCCAGCCTTCGTCCAGCAGTCCCTTCAGGCTGTCGACCCGGCGGTTCTCGAAGGCGATGTTGCCGATGCCGGTGATGTGCCCGACCTCTTCGTCGATCACCGATTCCGGCAACCGGAAGTGCGGGATCTGGGTGCGGATCATGCCGCCCAGCCGCTCGGTCTGGTCGATCAGCGTGACCTCGTAGCCGACCATCGCCAGGTCGCGGGCGACGGTCAGCGAGGCCGGGCCGGCGCCGACGCAGGCGACCCGCATCCCGTTGCTGGCCGGCGCCTTCGGCAACCGGTCGCCGATGTCGTCCTTGTAGTCGGCGGCGACGCGCTTCAGCCGGCAGATCGCCACCGGTTCCTTGCGGCTGTCGACCAGCGGCTCGTCCTCGACCCGGCCGCGCCGGCAGGCCGGCTCGCACGGCCGGTCGCAGGTCCGCCCGAGAATTCCGGGAAGACGTTCGATCGCCAGTTGATCATGTAGGCGTCGGTGAAGCGCCCGTGGGCGATCAGCCGGATGTATTCCGGGACCGGCGTGTGGGCCGGGCAGGCCCATTGGCAATCCACGACCTTATGGAAATAGTCGGGATCTGAGATGTCCGTGGCCTTCAAGGGCCGTCCCTCCCCACCGGTGGTGGTCGTCCCGCTCTCAGGGGCGAGTTCGTGGGTCGAGTAGGGACCTTCCCGGCCCGGCTCGTCAAGACATTGCCGGGTGGTCATGGCGTGGCGCCGGTGACCGATGCGGGGCATCGCGTCGCACGCGCTCTCACCCCCGGCGGCTCGGCTTCCTATATTGAGGTCAGCGCCCCCGAGCGGGGGGCGATCCAACCGTGACGACAGGAACAAGCGATGATCCGGAAAACGGACTTCTACATCGACGGCGCCTGGGTGGCGCCCGCCACCGCCAACGACCTCGAGGTGATCAACCCGGCCGACGAGACCGCGTTCGCGACCATCTCGCTGGGCTCGAGCGCCGACGTCGACCGCGCCGTGGCCGCCGCCCGCGCCGCCTTCGACGGGTGGAGCCGCACCTCCCGCGAGGAGCGCCTGGCGAAGCTCGAGAAGCTCGCCGAGGTGTACGAGCGCCGCTCCGACGAGATGGCCAAGGCGATCAGCCGGGAGATGGGGGCGCCGATCACGCTGGCGACCCGCGCCCAGGCGCGCGCCGGCCTCGGCCACATCAAGGCGTTCATCGCCGAGCTGAAGACCTTCAGCTTCGAGCACGCGCTGCGCGACGACGCCCGGAGCGAGCACATCGTCTACGAGCCGATCGGCGTCTGCGGGCTGATCACGCCGTGGAACTGGCCGATGAACCAGGTGACCCTCAAGGTCGTCCCGGCGCTGGCGGCCGGCTGCACGGTGATCCTGAAGCCGTCGGAGATCTCGCCGCTGTCGGCGATGCTGTTCGCCGAGATCGTCCACGAGGCCGGCTTCCCGAAGGGCGTGTTCAACTTGGTGAACGGCGACGGCCCGACCGTCGGCGAGGCGATGTCGCGCCACCCGGGCATCGACATGATGTCGTTCACCGGCTCGACCCGCGCCGGCATCGCCGTCACCAAGGCCGCCGCCGACACCGTCAAGCGGGTGACGCTGGAACTCGGCGGCAAGTCGCCGAACATCGTGTTCGCCGACGCCGACCTGCCGAAGGCGGTGGCCGCCGGGGCCGCGCATTGCTTCAACAACACCGGCCAGTCCTGCAACGCGCCCACCCGCATGCTGGTCGAGCGCTCGGTCTACGACCAGGCGGTGACGATCGCCGCCGAGACCGCCGCCGCCACCAAGGTCGGCAGCCCGGCGGAGGAGGGCGGCCACATCGGCCCGCTGGTGTCGGAAGCGCAGTTCAACAAGGTCCAGGGCCTGATCGACACCGCGATCGGCGAGGGCGCCCGGCTGGTCGCCGGCGGCCCGGGCCGGCCGGAGGGCTTCAACCGCGGCTACTTCGTGCGCCCGACGGTGTTCGCCGACGTCACCAACGACATGACCATCGCCCGCGAGGAGGTGTTCGGCCCGGTGCTGTCGATCATCGCCTTCGACGGCGAGGACGAGGCGGTCCGGATCGCCAACGACACCCCTACGGCCTGGCGGCCTACGTGCAGACCGGCAGCCCCGAGCGGGCCAAGCGGGTCGCCCGGCAGCTGCGGTCCGGCATGGTGCTGCTCAACGGCGCGGCGCGGGCGTCGGGCAGCCCGTTCGGCGGCTACAAGCAGTCCGGCAACGGCCGCGAGGGCGGCAAGTGGGGCCTCGAGGACTTCCTCGAGGTCAAGGCGGTCTCCGGCTGGCCGGCCAGCGACTGAGCGACTGACGAAGGAGGCCAGTCGGAGCGTGAGCCTGACTTGGCTCGATGTCTCCGGCCGGCCCCTTCGTGGCTCCCGCTGCGCGGGAGCACCTCAGGGCGATAGACCTTAAGGCCTTGCGGTGTATGACTTTTCTTCTGTCGCCCTGAGGAGCACGCCGCGCAGCGGCGGGCCACGAAGGGCCTGCCGGGAACGAGTCTCACGTCCTCTCAGACGGCGGGGCCGGTCAGGTTTCGGGGCCGGTCCCGTCCAGCCCCAGGGCGGCCGCGGCCAGGTAGCAGAACTCCAGCACCACGGTCGCGGCCAGCCAGGCGGTCAGCCCCTGGACGTCGTGGGTCGGCGTCGTGGTGTTGACGTCGAAGCCGACGATGTTCAGCCCCTTCAGCCCGCGGATCAGCCGCAGCCCCTCGCGCGCCGTCAGCCCGCCCCAGGCCGGGGTGAACACGCCGGGCGCCACCGACGGGTCGAACACGTCCATGTCGAAGCAGACGAACACCGGCCGGTCGCCGATGATCGCGCGGAAGCGCTCCAGGATCGCCGCCGGGCCTTCGTCGTCGAGCGCCTCCATCGGGATGACGTGGTAGCCGAGCGAGCGGGTGTAGTCGAACACGCCCGGCACGTAGGCGGTGCCGCGCAGCCCGAAATGGATCGACACGCTCGGGTCGACATAGCCCTGGTCGGCGGCGAACGAGAAGGTGGTCGCCGGGTTCAAATCGATGGCGTTGCCGCCCTCGGGATAGGCGTCGGTGTGCGAGTCGAAATGCAGCACGGCGAGGCCGGGATGGGCGCGCCCGAGCGCCTGCATCATCGGCACGCTGATCACGCCGTCGCCGCCGAGGCCGATCGGCATGGCGCCGGCGGCGATCACGGCGGCGAGCGCGCGCTGCATGCGCTCGACCGATTCCTCGACCAGCCCGGAGGTGACCGCGACGTCGCCGACGTCGACCAGCCGCAGCGCCCGGATCGGATCGAAATCCGCCGCGGTGTCGGGCCGGTAATGGCGGACCATGTCGGTCGACATCGCCCGGATCGCCGCCGGCCCGAGCCGGGCGCCGACCCGCTTCGGGTGCCGCCCGGAGTCGAACGGCAGCCCGACGATGGCCGCCCGCGCCCCCGCCCCGGCAGGGTCGAGGGTCTGCGGCACCCCGAGAAAGGTGCCGACGCCGCGGAACAGGCCGGTCGAGGCGAGGGTCATGGCTGGAGCTCCCCTCTCACCGCTGTCACCCCGGACGACCGCGCGCCGGCGACGGAGCGGCCGGTGGGTCCCGGCTCGCGCTGCGCTTGGCCGGGATGACGAGGGGTGGGGGAGGGCGCCTGCTCCCCTCTCTCCCCATCGTCATCCCGGACGGCCGCGCGCCAGCGCGGGCGATCCGGGACCCACGGAGCGACGGCGGCTCGCCGCAGCCCCGGCGACGGGGCGGCCGGTGGGTCCCGGCGCGCGCTGCGCTTGGCCGGGATGACGGCAGGTGGGGAGGGCCGGCGCTCCCCTCTCTCCCCCGTCGTCATCGCGGACCACCGCGTGCCGGCGACGGAGCGGCGGGTGGGTCCCGGCGCGCTGCGCTTGGCCGGGATGACGGCAGGTGGAGGAGGGCCGGCGCTCCCCTCTCTCCCTGTCGTCATTCCGGACGACCGCGCACCAGCGCGGGCGATCCGGAACCCACGGAGCGACGGCGGCCTGCCGCTGCCGTCGGCGGCGGAGCGGCGGGTGGGTCCCGGCTCGCGCTGCGCTTGGCCGGGATGACGACAGGTGGGGGAGGCCATCGCCGTCACGCCACCGGGTCGCGGATCAGCGGCGAGGTCGAGCAGTGGATGCCGCCGCCGCCCTGGAACACGCCCTCGTACTCGACCGGCACGATCTCGATGCCGAGGCGGTCGAGGGTTTCGGCGGTGCGCGGCGACGCGCCGGCCTGCATCAGCACCCGGCCGGGGCGCACCGCGATGCAGTTGACCACGCCCGAGGATCGTCCGGGTGCACCTCGATGGTGCGGATGCCGAGCTCCTGGAGCTTGCCGAGGAACCAGAACGGCAGCTGGGTCGGGTTGATGATCGCGGTGTCGACGTCGATCATCACCAGCGCGCCGTCGATGTGCAGGCGGTAGCCGGTCAGGTCGACCCGCAGCAGCTCGACGCCCTGGGCGTTCAGCACCTCCTCGACCTGGCGGGTGCCTTCCTCGTTGACCCGCGAGGACCGGCCGATGACGGCGGTGCGCGGGTTCAGCCACACGAAGCTGCCGCCCTCCATCAGCCCGGTGCCGTGGATCGTGCGCAGGATCGGCATGCCGACCTTGGCCAGCGTCTCGGTGACCGGTGCCTCCTCGCCGCGGCGCACGATCGGGCCGAGGCGGGTGACGATGGCGCCGCCCTTCACGGCGATGCAGCTGTCGCGGGTGTAGATCGACTTGTGGCGGCCGGGGGCGCAGCGCGCCAGGTAGACGACCTCCACGCCCTCCTTGCGGAGCGCGTCGGCCAGGCCGTCGTGCTGGGCCTGCTGGACCTCGAGCGGGGTGATGCTGTCGCCGCGCCAGTACCAGGTCTGGCCCTCGGCGTCGCCGAACGAGCCGAGGTGTTCCAGCCGCTTGCTCGGGTCGACGATGGCCATCTCGTCGCCCGGCCGGTGCATCAGCACCATGCGCAGCGTTCCGACGTCGTTGTCGCAGCCCCAGCGCCGGCCCCACACCTCCTCCTGCTGCTCTGGCGATTCGAAGCCCGGCTCGGCGTGCGAGGGGAAGGTCTTGATGGTCATGTTGTAGCGGTATTCGAACTCGCTGACGGCACCCATGCCGGCTCTCCCGGTGCTGTTCTCGTTGCTTCAGGCGGTGGGCGGCGTCGGCAGCACCCACTCGCTGCCGCGCGCGGTCTCGACGTATTCCGGCCAGGGATAGTGGACCGGAGCCGGATAGTTGGCGCCCAGCAACGGCGGCAGCCAACTGGTGCCGCCGATGCCGCCGCCGGTGCGCTCGACGAACTCGGCGCGGCAGCGGGCCAGCGCCGCCGGGTCGGTCAGCAGCTCGATCCCGGTCAGCGCGATCACCTTGCCGGCGGTCAGGAACATCGGGTCCATCGCCGCCGGCACCCCGCCGAGGGCGCAGTGGCACCAGTTCGGCACCTTCACCCCGGGCGCCGGGTTCTTCAGCGTCGGCCGGCCGACATACAGCCGCACCGTCGGCGCGTGCCACGTGTAGTCGGTGTAGTCGTCGGAGGTGTAGTTCTTCTGCCAGGACGGCAGCTGGGCGCGCAGCGCCGCCTCGCCCTCCTGCGGGTCGACCAGCTGCTCCAGCAGCTCCGGGAACGGCTCGGCCGGCGGCTCGTAGCCGAGGTTGCGGATCATCGTGCGGCCGAACTCCTTGGCCTCCTCGGAGAATTGCGGCGGGCCGACCAGCTCGAAGTTGCGGTAGGTGATCTCGGCGAGCGCGTTGTTGGCGAGGCCGGGGCGGGTCTTGGTCACCCAGTCGCCGCGCACCTCGCAGTGCGTCAGGCCGGCGACGTGGGCGGCGTTGTTGTCGAGCACGTGCTCGATCGCCTCGGCCATCTCGACCGACGGGCAGCGCCAGGCGAACTGGATCTGCGCGAACCTGGGCGGCAGGTTGTCGGCGGTGGCGAAACCCGAGTTCAGGATCGCCTCGTTCAGGGTCCAGCTGCCGCGGTGCGGCAGCATGTTCTCCTTGGTGTACTTGGTGGTGGTGTACATCAGGCAGAGCGCGTCCATCGCCGCCGGGGCGCGGGCGACGGCGTGGCTGTTCTGGGCGCCGCGCCGCTCGCCGGCGCTGCCCCAGGTCTCCGGGTCGGGGCAGCTGAAGGTGTAGACCTTCGACCAGTAGCAGCCGCAATGGGTCTCCCAGATCACGGTGTTGGACAGCGCCGGCAGCGAGGTCGGGTGGAAGCTGATGGCGGCGTCCAGGTCGTCGTAGTAGCCGTGGCTGGCGTGGATCGGCTTGGAGCCGCACATCTTCTCGGCCGGCTCGCCGAAGAACTTGATGCGGCCGGCGATGCCGTGTTCCTGCATCGCCGCCTTCATGGCGAGCGCGCCGGTCAGCCCGCCGAGGCCGAGGGCGGAGTGCGGGTCGGTGTGGCCGGCGGCGTTCGGGTGCACGCCCTCGCGCGGCTTGCGGTACGGCACGGCCTCCTGGCTGGTGCCGGGGACGGCGTCGTACTCGGCGTAGCAGCCGATGGTCGGCCCGCCGCTGCCCTGGCTCCAGGTGGCGCAGAACGCGGTCGGCATGCCGGCCGACCCGGCCTCGACCTCGAAGCCCTCGGCGCGCAGGCGCTCGACGTACCAGGCGGCCGACTTGTACTCGCGCCAGGACGGCTCGTGCAGGTGCCAGATGGTCATGTGATCGTCGGACAGGCGGGCGGCGTTCGCCTCGATCCAGTCGAGGGCGGTCCGCTTTTCCGGCGTCGGTGCGGCGGCCATGGGGGTCTCCGTCGATGTGGTGGCCACCGGCGGGCGCCGGCGACCGGGTGGCGATGCTCAGCCCCCGCCTGCCTCGATCCGGGCGGTCAGCCGCGCCCGGCGGCGCTGCCGGGCCCAGAGCTCGGTCAGCAGCAGGGCCAGCGTGATCGCGATCAGCATGGTCGCGATCGAGGCGATGGTCGGGTCGAGATGGTCCTGGATGCCGTCCCAGATCCGCTTCGGCAGGGTATAGACGTTGCGGCTGGTGATGAAGAGGGCCACCACGATCTCGTCGAACGAGATGGTGAAGGCGAACAGCGCGCCCGACAACATTCCCGGCACGATGCTCGGCATGATCACCCAGCGGATGGTCTGCGAGGTCGAGGCCCCGAGGTTGCGGGCCGCCTGCTCGAGGCGGACGTCGAAATTGGCCAGCGAGGCCGAGACGGTGATCACCACGTACGGCACGGCGATCAGGGTGTGCGCCAGGATCAGCCCGACATAGGTGTCCATGATGCCGAGGTCGATCCAGAACCGGTACATGGCCAGCGCCTGGACGATCGCCGGCACGATGATCGGCGTCAGCATGAAGGTCCGCACGGTCTCGGCGGCGTTGCTGGCCAGCCGCCAGCAGCCGATGGCGCACAGCGTGCCGAGGATCAGCGCGAACAGCGTCGAGAACACCGCCACGATGACGCTGTCGAGGGTCGCCGCCAGCCAGATCTCCTTGTCGAAGAACGCCTGGTAGTGGCGCAGCGACAGGCCGTCCTGGGGCAGCGACAGGTAGTACTGGTCGGTGAACGAGACCGGGACCACGATCACCATCGGCAGCAGCAGGAACGCCAGCACCGTCCAGGCGAGGCCGAGCATCACGCAGCGGCCGAAGACCACCCTCGGGTCCTTCATGGCCGCCTCCCCGCGCCGGAGCGGCGGGTGGGTTCCGGCTCGGCCGCGCCGGCCCGGCGCGCCCGTCCGGAATGACGAGTGGGAGGTGCGGGCAGGCGTGTGGAGTTCCGGCTCGGCCGCGCAGGGCGCGCCCGTCCGGAATGACGAGTGGGAGAGGGGGGCAGGCGGCCGGGCCCCACCCTCATAATCGTCATCCCGGGCCGGGCCGCCGCAGGCGGAACGGACCCGGGACCACAAGCCGCCGCCGGCGTGCGTGGCCACCGGCGCCCGTCGCACCGTGGGTCCCGGCTCGGCCGCGCCGGAGCGCGTCCGTCCGGGATGACGACGGGGAGAGGGGGCTCGGGCTCTCAGTCGGATGGACGGCGGAGGAAGTGGTTCGGGCGGCCGGGGCCGCGGGCCAACATGGCGGGACCCAATCATCGTCATTCCGGACCGGACCGCCGGCGGCGGAACGGATCCGGGACCACAAGCCGCCGCCGGGGTCCGCGTCCGGCCACCGCCGGCGCCAGTGCTGGTTGCATCCTCATCGCGCGCCGAACACCTTCTTCAGGTCCACGAACCGGGCCACCAGCGCCAGCGACAGCAGCACGGAGAACAGCAGGGTGGAGGCCAGCATGGTGGCCTGGCCCCAGCGCAGGGTCTCCTCGAAGCTGACCTGGATGTACTCCGAGATCATCACCACCTTGCCGCCGCCGAGCAGGGCCGGGGTGATGAAGAAGCCGAGCGAGAACACGAACACCAGGATGGTCGCCGAGATCAGCCCCGGCTTGCTGAGCGGCAGGTAGACGTTCAGGAAGGCGCCGATCGGCGAGGCGCCGAGGCCGCGGGCGGCGCTGACCAGGCGGGCGTCGATGCCGGTCATGTTCGAGTAGATCGGCAGCACCGCCAGCGGCAGCATGAAATGCACCATGCCGACCACGACGCCGAACTCGTTGCGGACCAGCCGCAGCGGCTCGCTGATCAGGCCGAGTTCCTGCAGGCCGGTGTTCACGAGGCCCTCGGTGCGCAGCAGCATGACCCAGGCGAAGGCGCGGATCAGGACGCTGAGCCAGAAGGTCAGCAGCACGCAGAACATCATCCAGGTGCGCTGGCGCTCGCCGACCTGGGCCATGGCGTAGGCGACGGCGTAGCCGGCCACCACGGTGATCGCCGTCGTCAGCACGCAGATCCGCAGCGTGGTCAGCCAGATCCGGTGGATCAGCGGCCGCTCGATCAGCTCCCGGTAGTTGCCGAAGCCGGGGACCGGGTCGGTGACGCTGATCCACAGCACCTGGAACAGCGGGTAGATGTAGAAGACGAGCATCAGCAGCACCGCGGGCGCGATCAGCCACCAGTAGACTCGGCGAATCGATGCGTGCATGCGCGGGCTGCCGATGCTCGTCGGGGTCGGGTCGGGCGGTTACGACGACAGCGTGTCGAGCCACTTCTCGCGCGACAGCTCGTCGTTGGTCAGGTTGCGGACGCCGCTGTCCTCCTCGTACCAGGGGCCGTTCTGCAGCACCTGGACGGCGAGGTTCTCGGGCTGGCCCGGGTCGATGTGCTTCTTGTCGGCCGGCACCATGGCGGCGGCGGCCGGGTTGGCCGGGCCGTTGCCCATGGCGTTGAACAGCACCAGCTGCTGGTCGGGGTCCTGCGACGAGGCGATGAACTTCATCGCGGTCTCGGCGCCGGCCGGGTTGCCCTTCGGGACGTTCCACATGCCGGCGGTCACGATGCCGTCCTGCCAGGTCCAGGTGACGTCGCCGTTGGTCTCCTGGCTGAGCAGGTTGGCGCGGGTGTGCCAGATGTTGCCCATCACCACCTCGCCGGTGCGGAACAGTTCCTGGCTCTGCGAACCGGAGCCCCAGGCGATCACGTTGTCCTTGATCTCCTTGAGCTTGCCGACCGCGAGGTCGATGTCGATCGGGTAGACCGACTTGGGGTCACGCCCGGCCGCCATCATGCAGGCCTCGAGCATGCCGTTCGGCTGCTTGCGCATGGTGCGGTTGCCCGGGAACTTGGCGAGGTCCCAGAAATCCTTCCAGCCGGTCGGCGCCGACGGCACCTTGGTCTTGTTGTAGGCCAGGATGAAGCTGAACATGTAGTTCGGCACGCCGTACTCGTAGGCGAAGATGTCCTGCATCTTCGCCTTGTCGACGATCGAGTAGTCGATCTTCTCGAGCACGCCCTGCTTCTGCAGCACCAGCGTGGTGCCGGTGCCGGTGTCGCAGACGTCCCAGGTGACCGCCTTGGCGTCGACCATCGCCTTGATCTTGGAGCCGAGCGGCCCGGTGCCGTCGATCACCACCTTGACCCCGGTGGCCTTCTCGAACGGCACGCCGAACGCCTTGGCGTAGGCGTCCACGGCCGGACCGCCCCAGTTGACGACCACCAGTTCCCCGGCGGCGGCGCCGGCCGACCGGCTGGCGACGGTCAGCCCGGCCGGCAGCGCGCCCAGCGCCGCCAGCGCGGTCATGAAGGTGCGCCGGTCGATCTGGCCCCTGGCCAGCCGCTCGGAGGCGATCTCGACGCAGTCGCGCGCGAAGTCGCTGTGGCCGGCGTCCTCGATCTCGGGATAGAGGTCCTTCTCGTAGAGCGTCTTCACCAGGCTCATCACATCCTCCTGTTTTGTCGCGCCGCGCCCCATCCGCGGCTGTGGAAACGGATCGGCCGGGCCGGCCGGTCAGCGGTCGTTGACGACGACCGAGGCGTCCGGCTGCCAGCCGAGCCAGATGGCGCTGCCGATCGACGGCTCGACCGCGCAGGTCCAGGCCGGCGTGGTCGCGACCAGCTCGCCGAGATGCTCGGTCGAGACCTGGAAATGGTAGGTCGAGCCGTAGTAGTTGAAGGCCGAGATGGTGCCGGGGACGGCGTTGACGGTGTCGGGGCGGTCGGCGGCCAGCACGATCTTCTCCGGCCGCAGCGACACCAGGACGGTGCCGTCGACCCGGCGGTGGACCGGCGCGCCCTCCTGCATCAGCGTGAGGTCGCCGACCGAGTAGCCGAAGCGCCCGGGCTCGGTGGCGGCGACCTTGCCGGTCAGGAAGTTGGACTTGCCGAGGAAATCGGCGACGAAGCGGGTGGCCGGCTTCTCGTAGAGCGCGCCCGGCACGCCCTGCTGCTCGATCTTGCCGTCCCTGAGGATGACGATCTCGTCCGACATCGAGAGCGCCTCCTCCTGGTCGTGGGTGACGTAGATGAAGGTGGTTCCGAGGCGGTGGTGCAGCGATTTCAGCTCCCACTGCAAGTCGGCGCGCAGCTTCTTGTCGAGCGCCGACAGCGGCTCGTCGAGCAGCAGCAGGGCCGGTTCGAACACCAGCGCCCGGGCCAGCGCCACGCGCTGCTGCTGGCCGCCGGAGAGCTGCGCCGGGTAGCGCTCGGCGAGGTGGCCGAGCTGCACCAGGTCGAGGGCGCCGCGCACCTTGTCGGCGGCATTCGCCTTCGAGACGCCGCGGACCTTCAGCGGAAACCAGATGTTGTCGGCCACCGTCATGTGCGGGAACAGGGCGTAACCCTGGAACACCATGCCGAAATTGCGCTTGTCCGGCGGCAGCGTGGTGATGTCGGCATCGTCCAGCAGGATCTGGCCGGCGCTCGGCTCGACGAAGCCGGCGATCGACATCAGGATCGTCGTCTTGCCGGACCCTGAAGGACCGAGAAGAGTAAGAAAGGAACCGCTTGGAATATCCAGGCTCACGTCGTCGACGGCGGCCAGTGAACCGTAATACTTCGACAGTCCTCTGAGGGCGAGTGAGTGAGAACGACCCGTCATGCTTGTCCAGTCATGCTGCGGGAATGCCTTTTCTGAACACCCGGATAGTCGAGAAGATCAATGCTGCGCCCGCTAAGCGGGGGCTGGCAAGATTATATTTTGATCAGCGACTGCCCAGGTACTGATCACACAGGAAGCGCAGCTTGGCTTGGCCGAAGCTCTCGCGGTGACCGCCGTGCACGACCGTGGCCGGCAGGGCTCGCAGCCGCTCCATGGTCACTCGGTAGGCAGCCGGATCGCTGTCCGGCAAGGTGTCGATCAGCAGCCCGTCGTAGATCGCGTCGCCGCCGATCAGCGTCCCGGTCTCCGGCTCCCACAGGCAGATCGACCCCGGCGAGTGGCCCGGCGTGTGCAGCACCTCGAACCGACGGTCGCCGAGGTCGATCGCGTCGCCGTCGTCGACCAGGCGGGTGGGCGCGGCGGCCGGGATCCGCCAGGCGCGGTGATCGAACCCGGCGTGCGGCAGGGCGGCGATCAGCAGGCCGGTGGTGTCGAAGCCGGCGGCCTGCAGCCGCCGGCGCTTGTCCTCGGAGTAGCCGTCGAAGCTGAGGCTCCAGTCGGCCGGCGGGTCCGCGAGGACGCCAACCTCGGCGGCGTGCATCACCAGGTCGTCGGCGAATTCGTGGGCGGACCCGACGTGGTCGGCGTGGGCGTGGGTGAGCAGGTGGGTCACCGGCTTGTCGAGGAACGGCGCCAGGAAGCCGCGCAGGCTGACCACCCCCATGCCGGAATCCACCAGCAGGTCGCGGTCGCGCCCCTTGATCAGGAACATGTTGGCGCGCAGCAGCCGCGAGACGTGCGGCTCCCAGATCCGCATGATCGCCGTCGGCGTGCCATTCGATGGCGAACCACGGGTGCGCGGTCGGCAGGGCGGCGGCGGGTCGGGCGCCGCCGCCTGGCACGCCGGATGGGTTGGTCATGGGAACTCCTGGGATCGGGGCCGAGGGCGGCGTCACACCCGGCCGGCGAACGGGTCGAGGCCGCCGGCGTAGGCCGCCTGGGTCTGGTCGGGGTTGCGGTTGACGAGCGGGCGGGCGAACAGCGGGTGGGTGAGGCTGCGCACCTCGTGCTCGACGGTGAATAGGGTCTCGCCGGTGCCGGGGTCGACGATGTCCTCGAACCGCCATTCGTGCTGTCCGGTTTCGACCGAAACCAGATGACGGTCCTGCAGCCGCCGGTACGGCGACGAGAAATCGGCGATGTAGATGGCGACGTGATGGCCGTCGTAATCCGGCACCGGCGCGTCGGTCTCGCGGAACCGCAGGCTCTGGTGGGGGCCGGCGCGAACCGTCGCGAGCGGGACGCCGCTGGTCTCCTCGACCCGCGACGGCGCGCCGAGGATGGCTTCGTAGAACGCCGCGATCCGGGCGGCGGTGCCGGGCGGCACCTCGAACTCGACGTACGGCATGCCGAGGTCGATCGGCCCGAACGCCGGGTCGGGGGCGTGGCAGCGGAACCGGTTGCCCCAGGGGCAGGTCGCCTCCAGGACGCCGTCGGCCCGCCGGAACCCGAACCCGGTGTCGGCGAGCTCGTCCCGCACCCCCGCCAGCGAGCGCTCGACCCGGTCGAGGTCGGGGACCACCAGGCCGACGCTGCCGCGCAGGCGCTGGGCCACCGGCCGGCGCGACGGCAGGTGCATCTGGCTGCGGCCGACGTTGACCCACATGTTGGTGACCCCGACCATCAGGTACGGGTCGCGGGTCAGGCCGAGCCCGACGACGTAGAACAGCGTGGCGAGCCTCTGGTCGGGGATCAGCAGGTTGACGTGCTCGAGGCGGACGATGTTGCCGACGTCCTCGCCGGCGCGGTCGAAGGGGGCGGTCATGGCCGGACGAACTCTCGCGTTGCGTTCCGATCTGCAAGCAGTGCTCGATCATTGTCGCGAATTGCGCCCCGGCGTCTACCCACGGTGAGGCCCGGCGGTGGCGGACAGCGTCCCCGAGGCAACAGACGACTCGCAACCGCCGTCAGACTCGCAGCTTCATCACCGTGGAGTCGGTGAAACGCACGTTTGTCATGGTCGTGGAGCGGATGGATTCGTCATCGAGGCAACCCCGGGACGGCACGTGCAACCGCCGGAAATCGGTCCCGATCATCCGGCATCGGGTGAATCGGGCGTTGCTCAGGTCCGAGCCGCGAAAGTCGGTGGCTGTCAGATCGCAGTCGACGAACACGGTGTTCTGAAGGTCGGACTTCGCGAAAGCTGGTCTTCTGAAGGTCGCAACTCTCGAACTGCGACAGCCGAATGTCTGCCAGGTCGAGGCGGCGGCCATGGAACTTGAAGCCCCTCGCCAATAGGCCGGGCAGGGCGAGCCTCCGGCCACCATACCCGTGCAGATCGAGCCAGCCCTCGTGCGCGCTCAAGAGGCCCCGCAGGCCGCGCGTCCCGGATTCAGCGGTTGGGCAGATGAACCGCAAACCCGACTGCTTGGCGGTCGAGAGATCACAGCCTTGAAGGTCAACGCCGTCAACGTCGCAGTCGATCAACCGGGTCTCGACCAGACAGGCACCGGCGAGAATCGCCTGGGAAAGTCGAGCGCCGGTGAGGTCGGCGCCGGTCAAGTCGGCGCCGGACATATCCGCCGCCGTCAGAGTGGCGCCGCGCAGATCGGCGCCGACAAAGCTCGCACCCTGGAGCAGCGCCCGCGTGAGGTCGGCGCCGCGCAGATCGGCGCCGGCGAACAACGATTGCACCGGGGGCGGGAACGACAGCGACACAAGGGATTGATCGAGGTGAGCTATGCCGCCCCTGAGATCGGCTTCCGTGAAATTCGCGTTCGACAGAACGGCGGATCGAAACGAGGAACCGCGCAAGCATTCCCTGTGGAAGTCCGCCCCGCTGAGTAGCAAGTTGCTGAAATCAATGCCTACGAGGTTGTTCTTTTTCATGAGCAACACAGCCTAAGCATGTTTTTCAGGGGTTGAAGTGGTGGTCACGAGGTCGGGCAGATGCGCGTCGGGCGACGGTCTCGTCGGGGACAACGGGATCCGCAGCGCAACTCGCACCCCTGACTCGGTGTTTGCGATGGCGATGGCGCCGCCCATGTCCTTCACGATGCCCGCCGATATCGACAGGCCGAGGCCGGTTCCGACGTCAGGTGGCTTGGAGGTGAAGAACGGGTCGAACACCAGCTTCAGGTCACCTTCGGGAATCCCACCGCCGTCATCCTCGACCGCCAGTTCCGCTCGATTGTCGACACGGGCGAGGGTGATCCCGATCCGTCCGCCGGTTGGACCGGCTCCACCGTTCGACGCGACGATGGCGTCGCGCGCGTTGATAATAAGGTTGAGGACGACCTGTTCGAGCAACGTCTGGTGTCCGACGACCTGGAGGTGCGGGTCGCGCTCCTCGATCGCGCAGACGATCCCGGCGATGCGCAATTGCTGGCCGATCAGCGAGAGCGCCCCGTCCACCGCGGCCCTGACCGGGAAGGCGGCGGCCGGCTCCGAGGGGATGCGCCCGAACACCCGCAGGTGGCCGATCAGCGCGGAGGCCCGCTTGACCTGCTCGGCGATGCGCGTCACCCGCTCTCGGGCGTTCTCGGGATTGAGATCGCCGCGCTTGATCGTCTCTCCAAGGGTGCGGGTGGCGAACTGGATGATGTTGAGCGGCTGGGTGAGTTCGTGCGCCATCCCGGTGGCGATCTCGCCGAGGCTGGCGAGCTTCGCCGACTGGACGAGACGCTGTTCCGCGGCCTTGCGCTTGGAGATCTCGATGAGCACGCAGACGGCTTGACCGCCATCCTCGGTGACGGTGAGGGTCTCGTGGAACCATCGGCGGCTTCCGTCGGCGTGGCGGATCCGATACTCGGTGGTGGCCGATCCCCCCCCGGCCAGATTGCGGCGAGCGGCCAGGACCGCCGGCCGGTCCTCAGGGTCAACGAGATCAATCCACGATCCGGCCGTGACCACCTGATCGCGGCTGACGCCGAGCAGACGCTCGACCGACTGGCTCAGGTAGCGGATGTCGTCTTGGTGCTTGGGCGGCAGGCCGAACACGCATACGACGAACGGCGCGTGCTTTTCCAGCCAGTGCAGGCGGTTCTCATACTCGTTCAGCAGCGAACGTTCCCGGCGGGCGGCGACGAGGGATCCGGTGGCGGCGTGACTTAGCGTCTGGATCTCGTTCACCGTGTCCAGACGCTCCGGCCAGCCGCCGTTAATGGCGGGTAAGCCCTTGAGGGTGGCGTCGATACCGGCCAGCGCAGCCGTCCAGTAGCGGGCCAGGGCCTCGGCGATCAACAGGGCGGCGACGGTCAGGCCCAGGATCAGCAGCAGCGTCCAGCGCTGGTCGGCGCGCGCCGTCAGAATGGCGTCGCGCGGCAGGAGGACGGCCGCCACGGTCCAGTCGTCCTCGGCGCCGGTCAGGGTGGCCGACCGCACGAGCGCCCCCCGGCGCAGCGATGTCATCCGCGAGGAGCCATAGTCGACCAGTGTCACGAGAATGGCGGAGCGTTCCGCCGACCGGGCGGCGACGGCCGAGAGGATCACCGTCTGCATTTCAGGAGCGAGGCGAGCCGGCCACAGCGCCGACACCGGTCGACCGGAGCGATCCAGGATCAGAAAGCCGAGATTGGGGCCGTCGACACCGGCTGCCGTCAGGGCCGTCGTGAGCCTTTCGGCGGGATCGTCAGCGATCTGAGCTCGGTGTCGGTCGCTGTCTCGGAGTGGCCGGCTCGGGGCACTCGACCGCGCGATCGGCGAGCGGACGGTCATTGTCGGAAGGCCCAGGACCGTTGCAGTCCGCTGGCGCCGCCGCGCCGCGGCCGACCAGCGATGCTCGCTGCTCCGGCGCATCCAACCACGCCTGGGCCGCTCGGCGCGCGCTGTCGAGGGCGTTGTCGAGACGACGGTGCAGCCCGGCTTCGACGCTTCCTTGCAGGCTCTCGGCGCCGAGAAGGGCCGTGGCGAGCGCCGGAACCAGAACGAGTGCTATGACCGTCGCGTGCGCAACCGCCCGCAACGGCATCGTCGGTGGCTGAAATCGACCGACCCTTCGCACCACTTCGGCTGCCGCGAGGTAACCGAGCTCGCCGAGGGTCACGCAGAGCACGCCGTTCAGACTCTGTTTCAGGACCACCAGCGTCCTGGACGGCGTGTCCATGTGCATCAGGCCGCCATAGGCGAGGGCGATGAGCGGCCCACCGAGCAGCAACCAGAAGCCCAGGTCGATCACGACCGGCGAGAGGCGGCGGTACAGCAGCGAGACCACGGCGGCCTCGAGCGACCAGACAGCCCAAGCCCAGGGGTGACCCCACAGCAGGATGGTCTGGGTGCTCGCGAGCGACAACGCGAGCACCGCCGGCACGGGCCCCAGCGGTCGCAGCACGCTCCACACCAGTGCGTTTCCGAGCAGTATCTCCAAACCCCAGCCCAGCGGCAGCGACAGGGCGTTCAGCAGGAAGCCGCCGCATCCGGCGATCAGACACACGATGGCGACCGCGGCGGGCGACTGGACGGCCGATGGGGTTCGGAGCGCGGCGCCGGTCAGCATGGGATGAAGTCCTCAACCCTCTGCTTCGGCGGCAGACCCGACGGTGCCGGCGAGCGCCTCGAGGACCATGGCCTCAAGCTCGTCGAGGTCTGCCGGCTTTGCCAGCACCCGCTGGACGCCGAAACCCGCGATGCGGGTCCGGTCCTGCTGGGTCAGGTGACCGGTGATGACGATGAAGTCGATCGGGGTCCTCTGCCCGCCAAGGCCGGAGCAGTGCCGGATCAGGTCATAGCCGTCCATGGACGGCATTCGGATATCCGAAATCACCAAGCGAATGGATTTGTTGCGGTTGAGGCAGGAAATCGCGTCCGGAACGGATTGAGAAACGCAGTTAGGAATTCCTAATAGTTTGAGCCAGTCTGACATTTCTTCGAGTATGTCAGGTTCATCATCAACAATCAGAACAAGATCCGAGCTGGGTTTAAGTTTTTTTGAGACGGTCATTGTGGAAGCTCGAGAGGGATCGTCAAGATCACTAAATTTCGGCTGTTCAACGGTTTACTTGAAGGCCGAACCGCCAGGACACCTCCATGAGCATTCAGGAAATGCTGGGAAAGGGTCAGACCGAGGCCGAGGCCGCTCTTCGCCCGATCCCGCCCCTCGCTGCCTTGACGAAAGGGCGTCAAGGCCCTTTCCAACGTCTCCGCATCCATGCCCGGTCCGGCATCCGAGACCTCGCACACGAGCGCGTCGTCAGCTCGGGCGACGCGGATCAGAACGCTGGTGCCGCGGGGCGAATGCTCCAGCGCGTTGCGGACGACATGGGCGATGGCCTGCAGCCAGAGCCCGCGGTCGAGCAGCGCCGCCGAGGGCGCTTCGAGAACATCCAGGTCGAGGCGCACATCGCGGGCGCGACCTGCCTGCTCGAAATTCTGGCGAACCAACTCGGCCAAGCGGGCCGGCGCCTCGACCGTCAGGCGCAGACTCACCGGGGCCGAGGTGACGCGGACCAGATCGAGTATGCTGTCGAGGCGCTCGAGGAGCTTCACTGCCTCGTAGCGCATCTGGCGTCCCAGAACCGATGAGGCGCGCGGCTCTGTCTGGGCCATCATCAGCTGTTCGCAAGCGTCGATGATGGGCACCAGCGGTTGCCGGAGTTCGTCCGTGACGAGGCGCAACAGCCGATCGGTGCCGGGGTCCATGCGTTGTGCCGCGCGCCGTGCCGGCGCGCGCTGAGGCGCTCCGCGCTGGGCCGCTCCGCGTCGTGGCGCCGGCCGGCGTGCCTGGTCCGCCTCGATGGCGAGCGTCGCCGTCACGCCGCGGCCCAGGATATCCGATGACACCTGATCCAGCCCGCGATGGATCGCCCGGATCAGCGCGTCGGGATCGATCGGCTTCGGAAGGAGATCATCGACTTTCAGGCGCAGGGCCTGCATGGCGCTGTCGAGGTCGACATGACCGCTGATGACGATGAACCGGGTCGGAAGGACGTGGCCGGGGCGTGAGCGGGAGCGGGCGATGAAGTCGAGCCCGGAGGCGCCGGGCAGCCTCACGTCGACCACGGCGACGGCGATGTCGTCGTTCAACTCCATCAGGCGCTCCGCCTGCTCAGCCGTCCCGCAGGCCAGGCAGTCGAAGCCCTCCTCGGACAGCAGGATCACCATCTCCGACCGGACGCCATGCTCGTCGTCGAGGATGAGGACTCGCGGTGTGCCGTTTTGTCGTTGTGCCGTTGGAAGAGTCATGCGCACAACCTTTAAGGGTTTCATGCTGTTTAATTTGCTCATCTGGCTGCTTTTGCGCCACATTGGACGTTATTATTATACTAATCATAAAAGCTATTGATGCATTCATGTTTCATATCCAAATTGGATTTAAAATCCAAAAAAACAATCATTTTGGATTTTTCAACAAGTGCATTTAAAATGAAGAAATGTATCTAATCTACTATAGCGATCTATCTAGATCAAATTACGAGATAAATTCTGGATTTATAATATGATTATTTATTTTTTCAAAAAATCATTATTTCTATTTGCAATAATAAGTTCTTCTTTGAGCTTTGGGTGCTCAAACGATGCGTTCTACCCTTCAGCTTCCTACGAGCCGATGAAGTGTGAACTGGATTGGTGGTGTGACGGTTATTGCGCCGTCGGCGCGATAACGATGCGAAACACCGGCTACCGGCTGGTCATCCTCTCCCCCGCGGACGAGAGTCGTGCCGGCGTTTCGGCTGTGAGCGCCCGGTTGGATCAGGCGCCGCGCCGATCGACGGCTCACGCGGTCGTTGACGCGGGGTCTGTCGCGTCTTCTTGCCGGTAAGGCAGCCGGACGTCGAACCGGGCGCCGCCGCTGCAATTCCGAGCGGTCAGCGTTCCGCCCATTTCCTTGATTGTTCCGTGCGCCACCGCAAGTCCCAGCCCGGGGGCCCCGGTCCCACTCTTCGTGGTGACGAACGGGTGTATCAGGGTCTCGGCGACCGCCTGATCGATGCCGCCGGCGTTGTCGGTGATCGCCACAAGCCAAAAGTCGTCCTCGCGGATGAGCCTGACGCGCACCAGCGCGGCATCGAGGCGAAGGTCGGAGCCGCTGTGGAACGCGTCGCGGGCGTTGATCAGGATGTTCATCAGCGCCTGCTCGATCGCGATCCGGCTGCCCCATGTGGGGCAGGGCGACACGGGTGCTTCGACGTCGAGGCCGATGTCCCTGGACTCGAGGGACGACCGGATCATGCCGGTTATGGATCGCACACAGTGACCGAGGTCGATGGTCGCAGTCTCTTTGTCGCGGCTGCCGCCGTACATCCGCATCTGGTCGGTGATCGCCTTTGCGCGCACCACCTGCCGCTCGATCCTGATGAACTTCTCCTTGAGCAGACTGAGGTCGGATTGCCCCCTCGAGATGGCCAACAGCGAGGTCTGGGCGGCAGCCCGGACGATGGCCAGGGGTTGGTTGATCTCGTGAGCGACGGCCGTGGACATCTCGCCCAGCGTTGCGAGTTGCGAGGATCGCATCAACGCCAACTCCGCCTTTCGAATGTCGGTCACGTCCTGCAGCACGAGGACCCAGGCGGGTTGCGAGAGCCAATGGGTCGCCCCCCAAATTGGCCGCATCGCCAAGTTGTCCTCCCGCCTCCGGTCCAGAACATGAAACACCCCGTCGCGGGCCTTCTGTGGGAAACTGGTGGCCGAGTCCGAGCCAAGGGCGGTCACGATCGTCTCTAGGGCTTCCTCCTTCGAACCGCCGAAAGCTTCTCCGACAAGGTTTTCAAACGCGGTGTTCGCGAAAAGGATTGCTCCGTCACCATTGAAGATCACGGCCCCGGTTGGCAGCGCGTTGGCAAAATTCTCGAAGCCGGTGAGCAGCGCCGAGATGTTGCTGGCCTCCTGGCGCGTTCGCTCGGCGAACTGCTCGGTGGTGCGGATCTGGTGATAAGCGACCGTTGCCACTGAGCCTGCAGAGCAGAACAGGATGACGAAAATCCAGACGGCGGAATTCAAACCGTCAGTAACGAGTGTCTCGGCAAGATCGGCCTTCAGGTTCAGCGCATCCTTCTGGTTTTTCAAGAGTGGCGCCTCAACTTCGGAGAGGACATCCTCCAGATCGGCGAGGGTGTCGTCCGAGAGGATCCCGCGATCCCCGAGTCGTGGCAGAATCGACTCGAGATTGAGCAGGATGCCGGTAACGATGGGCGCGGATCCGACCTGCCGCATCAGTTCTGCTTCGCGACCCTCGCTCAGCAGCGGGACCCGGCTCCAGAAAATGTCGAACTGAAGTCGCAGGGCGTCGGCGTCCTTCGGGCGACGCTCCGCTCGATAGGTTGCTAGAGCCGTTCGGGTTTTCTCGAGTTCGATCAGCGCTTGAGACCCTATCCAACTCGAGGTTCGGGATGAACTGAGCAGTGATCTGAAATCCAAGTGTGTCCTGAAGTCCCATAAGGCGACAAAAATATAATAAAAATCAGAATAAAGCTGAAAAGCAATATTCTGTTCTGGATTGCAAACTTAAATATCATGCAACGGCGACGACGATTCATGTCTTGATATGGTCAATACTGAAGGTCAATTCGGGAAATTTGCCAAACCATTCGTTGATGAGTTGTGGTGGTGTCGAGTTCCGGGTGCTGGCTGAGCGGATAGATGATCCACAAAGGACCCTTGTCCCGGACCGGCATGAGTTGGTCGTTGCGTCGGGTCGCCAGGATGATGGCGTAGTCGCGGGCCTCCTGGGCCGGGATCGTCGCGGTGTAGTCGTTCAGCGCGACGACATGGATTTCGGTCACGGGCGCCGGCGCCAGTTCCAGCAGCCGCCTCAACGGCACGCCCGAGAACCGGGTCTCGGCTGCGATCCAGGGAGTGACCGTGACGACGTCCTCGACGCCCAGGGCTTCGAGCCCGGCGAGGTCGAAGTGCCGTGCGGTCGAGGGTGTGCCGTTCAGCGTGACCGTCAGCACGGTGTCCGTGGCGATGGCCGGCCCGGCGAGAATCACCAGCGCCAAGGCGAGGGCTCTTGTGAGATACGTCATCATCATCAGCTCCGTGAGCGGTCAGGGTGCTGCGCCGCTGCGCCGGGGGCCGGGCGCCAGCAGGCGGCTGAGGGAACGGGCGGGCACGGCCCGGGAGAACAGAAATCCCTGTCCCCGGTGGCATCCGAGCGATCTGACGAGGTCGAGGTCCCGCTGGCTCTCGACGCCTTCGGCGACCACGATCGCCTCCCGCTCTCCGGCAATCGCCGCCACCGCTCGCACCAGGCTGCGGGCAGCGGACGAGCGCCGGGCTTCCCCGATCAACGAGCGGTCGAGCTTGATCTCCGAGAACGGCGACGACATCAGCCGGTCGATGTTCGAGGTCCCGACGCCGAAATCGTCGAGCGAGAGCCCGAAGCCATGCAGTCTGATGCGGGCCAGACAGGCGATGGTAGCGGAGTCGGCCTCCAGCACGGTGGTCTCGGTCACCTCGACCGTCACCGCGCGGGGGTCTAGCCCGGCCTGGGCCGCCGCGCGCTCGATCCGGTCGGGAAGGTCGGGCGAGAGCGGGGTCGCGGAGAGGTTGACCGAGACGCCGAAATCCGGCGCGTCGACCCGAAACGCTGCAAGATCCTTGAACGCGGTTGCCAAAGCCCAGTCGTCGAGAGCGCGGGACTGTCCGATCCGGATCAAGGCGGCGACCACCTCCCCGGGTGAAACCGCCATGGTGCCGGTCTCGGAGAAGCGCAGCAGCGCTTCGGCGCCGACCGGGCGGGCGGTGCCGAGGTCCACCTGAAGCTGGTAGTTCAAGGTCATGTCGTTGCGGGCGAAGGCGCTGCCGATTTCGCCATCGCCGATCGTCGGCCGCTTCGGCCGTCCTGTGCCGGGCGTGATCGGTCGCTGCAAGGCGGCGACAAGCTCGCCCGGTTCGATGGGCTTCCTGAGGCTGGCCAACACCTGGATGTTCACGGCGCCGGCGAGTTTCGTGGCCTCGGCAATCAGCGCCGCGGTCGCCCCCGACACCACGATCAGACAGGGTGGCGTCGGATCCGACGCGAGCGCGAGGATCGCCTCGAAACCGTCCATGTCCGGCAGAGTGAGGTCCAGCACCAGCACGTCGTAGCGGGCCGGCTTGCTGCGTCTGGTCGCGTAGCTGGCAAAACTCGGGTAGCCGTCGGCGGCGTCCCCCAGCGTCGACAGCAACTCCTCGCGGAACCCCGCGTCATCTTCGATCACCGCGATGCGGACCGGTCGGGAAGTGCTCGGGCAGATCATCGTCACGCCACCACCTCGGTCGGCACGTCGACCCGACACCGGCGTTCGTCCCAGGTGATCCTGGCGCCAGACGACAGCAGGATACGTTCGGGGAGCGAGGCGCCGTCAGCGGCCGGGGCGCCGACTGGCCCGAAGCCGGTCAGGCGAATCGTCCGAAGCGCGCCGTCGCGCTCGATCCGGAGTTTCGCGATCTCCGGGTCGACCTGGCCGGTTCGCCCCTCGTCGAGGCGCTCGAACAGCCAGACCAGGGCGGCGACGACGGTTGCCGGGCGGGCACCGCCGTCGCCCAACGGTTGCTCGATGGCGAGGTGGGTTTCGAGGCCGCGACGGCGAAGCCGCGCGCGATGCAGGTCTTCGATCTCCCGAAGCCGGGGGACAAGGATGCCGGCCGGCGTCGCGCCGGGGCTCGCCAGATCCGCCAGCGCGTGCACGAGTGCTCCGGCCCGCCGCGCCTCCTGCCCGATCCTGTCGAAGCGGCTGCGCGTGTCGGCGATCGGATGGCTGCCGTCCTGCGCCTGACGCTTCCCGTTGTGCGCGGTGATCGAGATCGTGTTCAGCGGTTGGTTGATCTCGTGGCAAAGCAGCTTTGACAGTCGGCTGAGGGTGTACGACATGGCCAGAAGCTCGGCCTGGTCGGTCGGGGACTGGGAGGTGTCGACGGTCATGCGGATCTGACCGTCGGGACATCCTTGATCGAACGCTGTGCCTGGGCGACCCGAACCCCTCCGGCCTGTCTGCGGGGGACGTCCAGTTGAAGCAGGGCGCGATTGACCCGGGATGAGGCCGAGCCGAGACGCTCGAGCCGGGACAGCAGGTCGGCGGTCGGGCGCACCACGCTCCGCCGCTTGTCGCTGTCGTCCGCCGACTTCACGAACATGCCCGCCGACACCAGTTCGTGGAGTCGGCGGAGCGCCGTGGTCATCGGCTGCCCAGACGCGTAGCAGGTGCTTGAGATGCTCGGCGGATCATCGCACAGGTGCTGGCGAACGCAGTACATCATCATCCGGATGTGGGGCTCCGAGCGCACCGACGGCGGAAGCCGGCGGTCGCACATCTCGAACACGTTCAGAAGGGTGTCGGCGATCTCGGCCAGGTCGACGGGATCGCGGACGTTGATGGCTGGCGCGGCGCCCACGCCGCCGAACTCTCCGAGGCGCTGGATCGACGCCACAAGATCGGGCGCGTCGATCGGCTTGCCGATCAGGTCGTCGACCCGCATTTGAAACGCGCGTCGTATGGTGCCCCGGTCCAGGAAACCGGTGACCATGACAATGGCTATGGCTCGATCCCGTGACCGCAGCCTTTGGACGGCCTCCGCCACTCCCCACCCCGACACCTCCGGCATCCGGAGGTCGCAGACCACGATCGCCGGGCGATCGCTGGCGTAGAGGGCATCGATCGCGGCGCTGCCGCACGCGAACGAGGTGACGTCGAACGACGTTCGCCGAACGCACGCTTCCAACTCCTGCAACTGCACCTCGTCGTCCTCGACCAGATAGACGATGGGTGGGGGTGCGGGGGCTGACGCCATCGGCTTCGGATCCGCTTCCAGAACTGTACCTGTTGAAAACAGCAATGCTCGTCCTGCGTAGCCATGGCGTTCGCTTCATGCAACAGACACGGCATCGATTAACCATCGGGCGGGGCAGAGGGCTCAGACCATCCTCATTTGAGGAGGTATGGCGGTAATTGACTGATTTAACGTCAAAATTTATTTGGTCTTGTCGGAGAATCGCGGATGTCTCGGCACATCCATCCATATTGGCATCAATAT
The DNA here is from genome assembly GCA_018401495.1 of Rhodospirillaceae bacterium. Lineage (GTDB taxonomy): Bacteria > Pseudomonadota > Alphaproteobacteria > Thalassobaculales > Thalassobaculaceae > Thalassobaculum_A. Next base: position 35,646 of record JAGYJX010000035.1, on the reverse strand, counting down.
TGGACGCGATGGCGAGCCGAGCAACGCTGAATGCACCCCAAATTGGTGAACGTGACCGGCCTGCAACGCCCTGGTTTCGACGCTGCCGTCGTCAGCGCCGGCGGGACGACAGCGCCGCCAGCAGGAAACTGATCCCGCCCACGCCGACCAGCGCCAGCACCGCCAGGCGGACCAGGTCGTAGCCGCCGACCGTCCAGATCGCCGCCGCCAGGGTCGGGGCGATGGCGGTGGCGCCCATGAACGGCAGCGCCAGCGCGCCCGAGATCGCGCCGAAGCCGTTGCGGCCGAGCAGGTTGGCGGTCACCACCGGCCGGGTGATGCTGGTCACGCCGTAGCCGGAGCCCTGCAGGACCACGAAGGCCACCAGCAGCAGCGGGATCGCGCCGGCCCCGATCAGCGCGGTCGAGGCCGCCAGCATGAAGACGAACGAGCAGGCGCAGACGGTGTTCATCGACACCCGCTTCTCGACCGCCATCATCGCCAGTCGGCCGGCCACCTGCATCGGCCCGATCCCCGAGGCGACCAGCACCGCGACCGACGTCGACACGCCGCGCTCGTCCAGCATCGGCAGCAGGTGGGTGATCAGGATGCCGTGGGTCAGCGCGATCATCGAGAACGCCACCGCCAGCAGCCAGAAGGTCGGCCGGCGCATCGCCGCCTGCAGGCCGGCGCCGTCGGCGGCTCCGCCGGCGCCCGAGGCGGCCGCCTCGGCCACCGGCACCGGCCGGGTGCCGTAGGCGAACAGCGGCACCGCGATCAGCAGGATGGCGGCGGCGAACGCGCCGGTCGCCGCCCGCCAGTCGTACAGTTCGGCGAGCACGTTGGCGGCCGGGAACGACAGCGTCCCGGCGAGGCCGGCGATCAAGGTGATGCGGGTGATGGCGCGGCGCGCGTCGCCGCCGCGGGTCCGGGTGAGGAAGGCGAAGCACGGCTCGTACAGGCAGGCCGACATGCACGCCCCGAGCCCGAACCACAGGGCGTAGAACTGCCAGGGCTCGCGCACCAGCCCGACCAGGCCGATCAGCAGGCCGGCGCCGACCGCGCCGCCGATCAGCAGGCGGCGGCCGTGGCCGGCGTCGATCAGGCGGCCGGCGACCGGGGCGCACAGCGCCGAGGTGATCAGGGCGGCGGTGAACGCCCCGGAGAGCGTGGTCTTCGGCCAGCCGAGATCGCCCTCCCAGTGCGCCAGCAGCGCCGGGAAGATGTAGAACACGCCCGCCCAGACGATGGTCTCGGCGAACGCCAGGGCGAGGGTGGTGCGGCCGGGCGAGGCCGGCGGGAGGGAGGCGGGCAAGGAGGCGGACTCCAGCGGGGCGGGCGAGGCATCCTTTCACGGCGCCGGGGCCGGCGTCCATTCGAGGATCGTGGAAGGCATCAGAGCATACGACGAAATTCTTGGGAATACCGTTGATCATCGGCGGCGGGCGTATTATGGTGCCGGCATGGACACGAAAACGATCGCCGTGCGGCTGGAGGCGCTGGGCAACGAGACCCGGCTCGAGGTGTTCCGGATCCTGGTCCGGGCGGGGCGCGACGGGCTGCCGGTGGGTGAACTGCAGCGCCGCACCGGGACCGCGCGCTCGACGCTGTCCCACCATCTGCACAAGCTGATCGCCGTCGGCCTGGTCCGCCAGGAGCGCGACGGCACGACGCTGTACTGCCACGCCAGTTTCGACGCCATGACCGAGACCCTAGGCTTCCTGGCGCGCGAGTGCTGCGCCGACTCCCGCGGTCGCGGGACGGCGAGCGACGCCGCCTGAGGGTTCCCCTTTTTTGACTTCAAATAACGAAATTCTTGGGAATAACGGAGAAGACAGATGACTGACATCGCCCTGGCCACCCGGCGCCTCGCCGGCCGGATCGACCCGGTCCTGATCGCCGTCCTGCTGGCCCTGGCCGTCCTCGCCGCGCTGGCGCCGGCGCAGGCGGTCGCCAGCGTCACCTTCACCGGCGAGGCGTTGTGGAGCGTCGCGCCGTTCCTGGCGCTGTCGATCGGCGTCGCCGCCTACGCCAAGGCCAGCGGCGCCGACGCCCTGATCGCCCAGGCCTTCACCGGCAACCTGCCGACCATGGTGGTGCTGGCGGCGCTCACCGGCGCCCTGTCGCCGTTCTGCTCCTGCGGGGTGATCCCGCTGATCGCGGCGCTGCTGGCGATGGGCGTGCCGCTGGCGCCGGTGATGGCGTTCTGGCTGGCGTCGCCGCTGATGGACCCGTCGATGTTCCTGCTGACGGCCGGGACGCTCGGCAGCGACTTCGCGCTGTTCAAGACCGTCTCGGCGGTTGCCATCGGCCTGCTCGGCGGCTTCGGGACGCTGCTGCTCGGCCGGGCCGGGCTGTTCGCCGAGCCGCTGCGCGCCGGGGTCGGCAACGGCGGGTGTGGCGGCGCGACGGTGCGCAACCCCAAGCGGGTGGCCTGGCGGTTCTGGGACGAGCCGGCCCGTCGCGAGCGGTTCGCCCGGAACGCCGCCGACAACACCCTGTTCCTCGGCAAGTGGCTGGCGGTCGCGTTCTTCCTGGAGAGCCTGATGCTGGCGTACGTCCCGGCCGAGGTCGTCGGGTCGATGATCGGCGGCGGCGGATGGCTGACCGTGCTCGGCGCCACCGCCGTCGGCGTGCCGGCCTATCTCAACGGCTACGCGGCGCTGCCTCTGGTCGGCGGGCTGATCGAGCAGGGCATGGCGCCCGGCGCCGGCATGGCGTTCCTGCTGGCGGGTGGCGTCAGCTCGATCCCGGCGGCGATCGCGGTCTGGGCGCTGGCGCGGCCGCCGGTGTTCGCCGCCTATCTCGGGCTTCGCCTTCCTCGGCGCCTTCTCCATGGGGTTGCTGTACGGCGCGATCGTGTGACCGGGGAGGGGGCGGATCCACGACGCGACCTTTGGCCTTCACGCAAGTTGGAGCGCCAGCTCCGTTCCGCCTCCGCCGAACCCGATAACCATTAACCATTTGACGATGGTTTCGGCATGATGATGGCGACGGATCTGCGCCGTATCCTCGTTGGAGGGGGTGGGCAGGCCGACGAGGAAACTCCGCCATCATGACGACGCGACGCCTCCGCCGCTGGGCGGTGCCGACCATCGGGCTCGCGGCCGCCGCCGCGGCGCTGTGGGTCGCGACCCGCGACGCCGACCCGGCCGGGGCCGAGTACCGGACGGCGGTCGCCGCGGTCGGCAGCGTCGAGAGCGCGGTCACCGCGCTCGGCACGCTGCAGCCGAAGAACTCGGTCGACGTCGGCGCCCAGGTCTCCGGCCAGCTGCAGATCCTGCACGTCGCGATCGGCGACACCGTGGCCAAGGGCGACCTGCTGGCCGAGATCGACGCCCGGGTGATGAAGGCGCGGGTCGACGCCGACCGCGCCGGGCTGCGCGAACTGCAGGCGACGCTGGCCCAGCAGCGCGCGGAACTGCGGCTCGCCGAGGCGCAGGCCGCGCGCAACAACCGGCTGCTGAAGGCCGACGCCATCGCGCGCCAGGACGCCGAGATCACCGACGTGGCGCTGCTGGTGGCGAAGGCCAAGATCACCCAGCTCGAGGCCCAGATCGAGAAGACCCGCTCGACCCTCGACGGCAACCTCGCCACGCTCGGCTACACCAAGATCTTCGCGCCGATCGCCGGAACGGTCATCGACATCCTGGCGTTCGAGGGCCAGACCCTCAACGCCAACCAGTCGGCGCCGACGATCCTGACGATCGCCGACCTGTCGGTGATGACCGTCGAGGCCGACGTCTCGGAGGCCGACGTGGTCCGCCTGGTGCCCGGGATGGAGGCCTATTTCACCACCCTCGGCCTGCCCGAACGGCGCTGGACCTCGACCCTGCGCCAGGTGCTGCCGCAGCCCGAGATCCTCAACGACGTGGTGCTCTACAAGGCGCTGCTCGACGTCGACAACGCCGGCGGCGTGCTGCTTCCGGCGATGTCGGCGCAGGTGTTCTTCGTGCTCGGCAAGGCGGTCGACGTGGTGACGGTGCCGCTGGCGGCGTTGCGTCAGCGGGTGCCGGGGGCGTCGGGGCCGCCGCGCCGCCGGCGCTCGGCGCCAACCGGGCGGTCGCCGCCGACGACGAGGCGCGGATCGCGCTGCAGGCGTCCCACGCGGCGCTGGAGCCGCTGGCCGCCGGCCATCCGGGGGCGGCGCGCGGGGTGGTGATGGTCCTGGACGAGGCCGGTCGGGCACGGCCGCGGGCGGTGCTGGTCGGGCTGAAGACCCGCACCGCCGCCGAAATCGTCGCCGGGCTGGCACCCGGCGAGACGGTGGTGGTCGGCGACGCCTCCCGGACGCCAGCCGGCTCCGGGGCTTCCTCGGGGCTGGCCCGCGTGCTCGGCGGGAGGCGGTGATGGCCGACGTTCCCCTGATCGAGCTGACCGGCGTGACCCGTGTCTACCGGACCGGCGGCGGCGAGGTGCTCGCCCTCGACGGCGTGTCGCTGGCGATCCGGCGCGGCGAGTTCGTGGCCATCATGGGCCCGTCCGGGTCCGGCAAGTCGACCTTGATGAGCCTGCTCGGATGCCTCGACAGGCCGTCCGGCGGCCGCTACCGGGTCGGCGGCACCGACGTCGCCGACCTGGATCCGGACGACCTGGCGGCGCTGCGCCGCCGGACTTTCGGGTTCGTGTTCCAGCGCTACAACCTGCTGGCCTCGTCGACCGCGGTCGAGAACGTCGAGATGCCGGCGATCTACGCCGGGCTGCCGGCCGACGAGCGTCGGGCGAGGGCGCTCGATCTGCTGGGCGAACTCGGGCTCGGCGATCGCACCGACCATCGTCCGGGCGAGCTGTCCGGCGGCCAGCAGCAGAGGGTGTCGATCGCGCGGGCGCTGATGAACGGCGCCGACGTCATCCTGGCGGACGAACCGACCGGGGCGCTCGACAGCCGCTCGAGCGCCGACGTCATGGCGCTGCTGAAGGACCTGCACCGCAAGGGGCACACCGTCATCGTGATCACCCACGACCCGGCCGTGGCCGCCCACGCCGATCGGCGGATCGAGATCGCCGACGGCCGGATCATCGGCGACACCGGCGCGGTGGGGGACGGGGCCGGCGTCGTCGCGCTGGTCCGACGGCTGCCGGCGAACAGCGCCGCCGCGGCGGCGGCGCAGGTGTTCGAGGCGGGGGTGACCGCGTTCCGGTCGCTGCGGGCCAACCTGTTCCGGACGGCGCTGACCCTGCTGGGCGTGGTCATCGGCGTCTCGGCGGTGGTGGTCATGCTGGCGGTCGGCGAGGGCAGCCAGCGCGACGTCGTGGCGCGCATCCAGTCGATCGGCTCGGACCTGCTGTTCGTCCGCCCGGGCGCACCCGGGACGCGTCCCAGCGGCGAGGTGGCGTCGCTGACCGTGGCCGACGCCGCCGCGCTCGCCGAGCTGGGCAACGTGCTGGCGGCGGTCCCGGAGCGCAGCGGGTCCAAGACCCTGCGGCACGGCGCCGTCGATCATCGCACCTCGGTCAAGGCGGTGTCCGAGGACTTCCCGCTGGCCCGCGACTGGAGCCTGATCAGCGGCGTGTTCTTCACCGCCGACGATCTGCGATCCCACGCCGCGGTCACGGTGATCGGCACCACCGTGGCCCGCAACCTGTTCCCGGACGGCGAGGATCCGGTCGGACGCTACGTCCTGATGGCGGGCGTGCCGTTCCAGGTGATCGGCGTGCTGGAGCCGAAGGGCGCCACCGCCTTCGGCACCGATCAGGACGACACCGCGCTGGTGCCGGTCACCACCGGCTTCGTGCGGCTGTTCGGCCAGCCCTACCTGTCGCTGCTGACCGTCCGGGTGGCCGACACCTCGAGAATCGCCGCGACCGAGGAGGCGGTCCGGGAGACGTTGATCGGCCGCCACGGGGTCGAGGACTTCCAGCTCCGCAACACCGCCTCGCTTCTGGAAACGGTGCAGGGCACCCAGCGCACCTTCACCCTGCTGCTCGCCTCGGTGGCGGCGATCTCGCTGCTGGTCGGCGGCATCGGGGTCATGAACATCATGCTGGTCAGCGTGAGCGAGCGCACCCGCGAGATCGGCATCCGCATGGCGACCGGGGCGCGACGCTTCGACATCATGGTCCAGTTCAACGTCGAGGCGCTGGTGGTCGGCGGGCTCGGCGGCTTGCTCGGGGTGGCGCTCGGGATCGGCGGCGCTCTGGCGCTCGAGCGCTTCGGCATCTCCACGGTGGTTCATCCGGAACCGGCGGCGCTGGCGTTCTCCTGCGCCCTGCTGACCGGGCTGGTGTTCGGCTATCTTCCGGCCCGCAAGGCCTCGCGCCTCGATCCGGTCGTGGCGTTGGCCTCGGAATGACGGCGATGCGGCGGTTGGCCATCCTGCTCCCCACGCTCGCGCTCGCGGCCTGCGCCCTGCCCGGGGCCGAACCCGCGTCGTTGCCGGTGCTCCCGGAAGCCTACGCCGCCGCCACCGTGCCCGCGCCGACGGCGGTCGCGGGGCCGTGGTGGCTGGCGTTCGGCGACGCCGAGCTCGACAGCCTGGTGGCCCGCTCGATGGCGGCGAACAACGATCTGGCGGCCGGAATCCAGCGGGTGGCACAGGCGCGCGCCCAGGCGCGGGTGGCCGGCTCGACCCTCCTGCCGCAGGCCGACGGGTCGGGTACGGTCTCGCGCGATTACACCGAGCGCTCCTCGAGCGCGTCGAGCCGAAGTGGCTCGACCAGCACCTCGGCTTCGGCCGGGTTGTCGGTGTCCTACGAAGTCGACCTGTTCGGCGCCAACCGCGCCGCCCGGGCCGCCGCCGAGGCGGATCTGGAGAGCGAGCGGCACGCCTTCCGCGCCCTGACCCTGACCGTCCAGTCCGACACCACCGCCACCTATGTCGACCTGCTGGCGGCGCGCGCCCAGCTCGCCGTGGCGCGGGACAGCCTGGCCGCCCAGGAACGGGTGCTGCAACTGGTCGAGACCCGCTACGACGAGGGCGCGGCGTCCGGGTTCGATCTGACACGCCAGCGCAGCGCCGTGGCGTCTGGCCGGGCCCGGATTCCGGGGACCGAGGAGACGGTGGCCCGTCTCGGCAACAGCCTCGCGATTCTGCTGGGACGACCGCCCGAGGGTTTCGCCGTCGCCGCGGGCGACCTGTTCGCGTTGACCCTGCCGCCGGTGGCAGCGGGCATTCCGGCGGAGCTTCTGATGCGGCGTCCCGACCTGCAGAGCGCCGAGGCCGGGCTGCGTGCCGCCGACGCCGACGTGTCGGTGGCGCGCGCCGCGTTCTTCCCGCGGATCGACCTGTCGGCGGCGCTCGCGGGCATCGACCTGACCGGCTCCGGAGGGGTCAGCGCGTCGCTGGCGTCGGGGATCGTCGCGCCGCTGTTCAGCGCCGGCCGGCTCGAGGGCGTCCTCGAGGGATCGCAGGCCCGCCACGCCGAACTGGTGGCGGCCTACCGCCAGAGCGTTCTCACCGCGCTGGCCGAGGTCGAGAGCGCTCTGCTCGCCGCCGAATCGGCCGATCGCCAGGAAGAGCTCTACCGGCTGGCGGTCGACCAGGCGGAGCGCGCCTTGCTGGCGGCCGAGGCGCGCTACGCGACCGGGGCGGAGGATCTGCTGAGCGTCCTCGACGCCCAGCAGACCTTGCTCGACGCCAACGCGTCCCTCGTCGCCGCCCGGCAGGCCCGGCTCGCCGCGTCGGTTGATCTCGTCCGCGCGCTCGGCGGAGGCTGGTTGCCAGACGCCACCTAGCGGGCAAACCGCAGCCACGACTTGATCCTCGGGCGATCCCGTATGCTAACCTCCGATCGTGCGAGCCGACCATCGGCTCTCTGGCAACGGTTGTGGCGAGACGTGCGTCGCCGCGGCGCCGAAGGGGCCTTGCGCCGGCGCTGTTCCCAGCACGGGCGGGTTGTAGGCGGGAGGTTTCGGGGGGATGCACCATCAGGCCGAAACCCGCGGCTCCGGGCGCGGCTTGCGTTGCTTTGTGATCGTGACGGTCGCCGTCGTGTTTGGCCTGCTTCGGGCGCAGGGTGCGCTCGCCGCCCCATCCACGCTCGAGGAACTGCGGGAGATGTCCCTCGAGGCGCTTGCCGATATCGAGGTGGTGTCGGTGTTCAAGCGACCCGAGCCACTCGGCAGCGTCCCCGCCTCTGCGTACATCATCACCGCGGAGGACATTCGCCGCTCCGGCGCTATGACGCTGCCGGAGGCTCTGCGGCTCGCCCCGAACCTGATCGTCGCGCAGCGCTCGGCCAACGAGTACGCGGTGTCGGCCCGGGGCTTCAATCTCTATCAGCTGTCCAACAAATTGCTCGTGCTGGTCGACGGGCGCAGCCTGTACTCACCGCTGCACGCCGGGGTGTTCTGGGACGAGCAGCAGATCATGCTCGAGGACGTCGAGCGGATCGAGGTGATCAGCGGTCCCGGCGGCACGGCCTGGGGCGCCAACGCGGTCAACGGGGTGATCAACGTCATCACCCGCACGGCTTCTGACACTCAGGGGGGGCTGGCGGCCTTGGATGGAGGCACCTCCGACAGCCGCGGCGCGTTTCGATACGGCGGCAAACTCGGCAACGTCGGTGCCTGGCGCGCCTACGGTCTCGGCCTGGAGATGGGCGAAACCAGCACCGCTAGCGGCTCCGGTCGGGGTGACGACTGGCAAGGGCGGCAGGCTGGCTTCCGGACTGATTCGGTCTTTGGCGCGAATGAACTGACCGTCCAGGGTGACCTTTACGAGAACAGCATGGCCTTCGACGGTACCAACGCCGGCGGCAACCTGCTCGGGCGCTGGACGCGTGAGCTGAGCCCGAACTCCTCGGCCATGCTCCAAGGCTACTACAACCGGGCGGAGCGCGAGGCGCTCGGTGTGAACGACGTTCTGGAGACCTTCGATCTCGAGGGACGGCACTCCTTCCAGGCCGGCGAGCGCCACTCAATGGTCTGGGGTGGCGGCTATCGGACGACGCGGGAGAAGTTCGACAACAGGCTGAACATCTTCGTTCTCGATCCGGTAGAGGACGACATTCAGATCGCCAACCTGTTCGCCCAGGACAGCATCGCGGTCGCCTCGGACCTTACCTTGACGCTCGGCCTCAAATACGAACACAGCAGCTACAGCGGCGGTGAGTTCCTGCCGAGCGCGCGTCTCGCCTGGCAGGTTACCGATGCGCACACGCTGTGGGGCGCGGTCTCGCGCACCGTCCGCACGCCAAGCCGTTTCGACCGCGAGTTGGAGGCTCGGCCGCTGCTGTTGCCCGCCGAGGAGGGCTTCGGCTCGGAGGAACTGGTCGCGTACGAGATCGGCTATCGGGGCGATCCCAGCGACCGGGCCAGCGTCTCGGCAACGCTGTACCATCACGACTACGACGATCTGCGCGTGCTCACGACCACTGACAGCGGTTCGCTGCAGTTCGGCAACGCCCAGAACGGCTCGATCACCGGGGTCGAGACCTGGGGAAGCTTCCGCGTCAACCCGCGCTGGCGACTGATGGCTGGGCTCAACGTGCTGCGCAAGGATCTCGAACTCGATCCGGAGGCGTCGCAGATCGCCCTGTACCAACACCAGGGGAGCGACCCCGAGCACCAGCTCTTCTTGCGGTCGTCGTTCGACGTCAGCGACACCGTCGAGTTCGACGCCATCGTCCGTTGGGTCGACAGCCTCACGGACCCCGAGGTTCCCGAGTATACCGGGCTCGACCTGCGGCTTGGCTGGCGCGTCACCGAGACCGTCGAACTCTCCCTGGTCGGCAAGAACCTTCTGGATCCGCAGCACCCGGAGACGGGCACCGAGGCCGAGCGGGGCGAGATCGCCCGCAGCGTCTACCTCGGCGCAAAGTGGAGGTTCTGATCCGGATGGCCTTCCGGCCGACCCGACGAGCTTTCTGCATCGCCGCCACCGCTCTGACGGCCGGCTTGGGCGCGTGCCCAGCCCTGGCGGTGACCGATCTGGCCCGTGCGGTGAAGGCGACCTACCTCTACAAGCTGGTGCCGTTCGTGACCTGGCCGGAGTCCTCGTTCGCCGGCCCGGACAGCGACATCGACATCTGTGTCGTCGGTGACACCAGGTTCGGCAGCCTGGTCGACGAAGCGGTCTACGGCGCGACCGGGGCGGCGCGGAAGTTCGTGGTGCACGAGGTTGCCGACGGCGCCTTTCATGGATGCCACCTGTTGTATGTCGGCCCGGGCGGCGATCGCCCGGTGCAGGAGACCCTCGAGGCGGTACGTGGCCGACCCGTCCTGACCGTAACCGATGAAGTGCACAACAGCGGGACCCGGGGAATCATTCACTTCGTGATTCGCCAGGGGCGGGTGCGGTTCGAGATCGACCTCGGACAGGCGCAGAAAAACGGGCTGGCGGTCAGTTCTCGTCTCTTGGAACTGGCCGTCCGGGTGAACTAGGCGGATCTGAAGCTATGTGGCGGGTGCCGGTATGATGCGGTTCTGGCGGTTTGCGCCGCTGATCGCCCTGACGGGAGCGATCCTGATGCTGGCGGCGGCGGTGGCGGTCGTCGTCTATACCGAACGAAGCTACCGGGATCAGAAGATTCAGGAAACGCTGGTTGAGGCTCGCACCCTCGCTCGCGTGATGGCGGCACCTCTTGCCTTCGACGACGACGCCACGGCTTCGACCTACCTGAGCGCCCTGTCGGAGAATCCCAACGTCGTGGCGGTCGCCGTCTATGGCTTCGACGGAACCGGTGTTCGCGAGCTATCGCCGGGATGCGGCGGCGGCATTTCCGGAGGCGGTCGAGCCCGGCAGCGTCATCTATGGCAGCGGACGGGTTTCCGCGGCCGTGGCGGTCGAGCAGCAGGGGATGCGTCTGGGCACCGTCTACACCCGCACGATCACCGAAGCCTTCGCCCAGAGGGTGGCGCGCTACACCGGGGTGGTGCTGACCGCGATCATGATGTTGATCGTGCTGGCTGTCCTCGGTGTGGCACAGGCGACCCTCAACAGAGCCAACCAGGAGCTGAATCAGCGGGCGGACCGTCTGCAGGAGGCGAACGCCCGTCTGCGCGAGCAGATCGAGCAGCGGGAAAAGGCCGAGGAAGCCTTGCGGCAGGCGCAGAAGATGGAGAGCATCGGCCACCTGACCGGCGGTGTAGCCCATGATTTCAACAACCTGCTGGCGATCATCCTGGGCAATCTGGAGCGATTGGGGCGTCGCATCGCCCAGGGCGCTGACCGAGAGCAGCTCGAGCGAGCGCTCGCCAACGCCCGGCTCGGCGCGGAGCGCGCCGCCGGCCTCACCCGCAGCCTGCTGGCGTTCGCCCGCCGGCAACCGCTCAAACCGCAAACGATCGACGTCAACAAGCTGGTCTCGGGCATGTCGGAACTGCTGCGTCGCACCCTCGGCGAGCAGATCACGATCGAATCCGTGGTCGCCGGCGGGCTGTGGCGGACCCTCGTCGACCCCAACCAGCTGGAGAGCGCCATCCTGAACCTGGCCGTCAACGCGCGCGACGCCATGCCGAACGGTGGCAAGCTCACCATCGAGACCGCAAACGCTTACCTGGATGCGCGCTACACCGCTGACTACGACGACCTGGAGCCGGGGCAGTACGTCGTGCTGTCGATCACCGACACCGGGAGCGGGATGACGCCGGAGGCGATCGAGCGCGCCTTCGAGCCGTTCTTCACGACCAAGGAGATCGGGCACGGCACCGGTCTCGGGCTGTCGCAGGTGTACGGGCTGGTCAAGCAGTCCGGCGGTCACATCAAGATCTACAGCGAAGTCGGCGAGGGCACGACCATCAGGATCTACCTGCCCCGCCACACGGCGATGGAAGAGCCGGCCGCCGCACCGGTTCCCCTGGAGGCGCTGGTGGCCGACGGCACGTCGGGCGGCCGCGCCGAACCGGTCCTGGTGGTCGAGGACAACGACGACATGCGTGAGCATTCCTGCGCCGCCCTGGCGGAGCTGGGGTATCGGGTGTTCGACGCGCGGGACGGGGCGCAGGCCCTGGGCGTGCTCGACGAGCATCCGGAGATCGTGTTGCTGTTCACCGACGTGGGGTTGCCGGGCGGGATGAACGGTCGCCAGCTCGCGGAGGAGGCGCTGCGCCGCCGGCCGGGGCTGAAGGTGCTCTACACCACCGGCTACGCCCGCAACGCGATCGTCCACGACGGCCGCCTCGATCCCGGCGTCGAGCTGGTCACCAAGCCGTTCACCTTCGAGGAACTCGCGGGCGCGGTGCGGAAGGTCTTGGCCTCCGGACCCCCGCAGGTCCTGGTGGTCGAGGATGAATTCCTGGTCCGCATGACGCTGGTCGACGACCTGAGCGAACTCGGCTGCACGCACCCTGGAGGCCGGCACCGTGGCGGAGGCGAGGGTGGCCCTGAAGCAGCACGGCAGCCACGCTGGCTGCCGTGATCGTCGACCTCAGCCTGCCGGACCACAAGGGCGACGGCTTCGTGGCGGAGATGCGCGCGCAGTGGCCGGCCCTGCCGGTCATCGTCTCGAGCGGGGCGGGGGCCGAAGGCTTGCGTCCCGACCTCGTGGCGAACCCGATGGTCGGCATCCTGCCGAAGCCGTTCGACTCCGCCCAGTTGAAGGCGGTGCTCCGGGCGGCCGGGATCGCCGACGCGGGCCGGACGTGATCCGGCCCGCGGTCCGGTCGCGCCGGTCAGGCTGGGCGCTGGCCCCGCACGAGCCGTCCCGGCAGGGCGCCGGTCGCGACGCCGTTGCGGTAGGTGACGGTGCCCGACACCACCGTCGCGTCGTAGCCCTCCGATTTCTGCAGCAGCCGACGGCCGCCGGCGGGAGGTCGAAGCTGACATAGGGCTGGCCGAAGCCGACGCGGTCGTAGTCGAGCACGTTGAGGTCGGCCTTGCGCCCGACCGCGATCACGCCCCGGTCGTTCAGGCCGGCGGCCCCGGCCGGGTCGGAGGTCAGGCGGCGGACGATCTCGGGCAGATCGAACCGCTCGCGCTCGCGACCCCAGTAGCTGAGCATCCAGGTCGGAAAGCCGGCGTCCAGGATGAACCCGACATGGGCGCCGCCGTCGCCGAGACCCATGATGGTGTTGCGGTCCGCCAGCATCGCCTCCGGCGTGGACATGTCGTAGTCGACGTAGTTGACCAGCGGCGTGTAGATGAAGCCGCGCCCCTCGTCCTCCAGCAGCATGTCGTAGGCCACTTCCGGCGCGGTGCGGCCCTCGCGCTCGGCGATCGCGGCGATCGAGTCGTCCCGCTTCGGCTCGTAGCAGGGCGGGTTGCCGAACCGGAACATGCGGGCGTAGCCGATGCGCTGGATCAGCGGGAAGGTGCTGCCGGCGACGGGATCCTCGGACAGCAACCGGCGGCGGAACTCCGGGTCGTTCAGGATCCGCACCCGCTCGGCGAGCGGGTGATGCGCGATGCTCTTGTAGGACGGCGTTCCCGAGAACGGATTCTGGCTGCCCTCGAGGCCGAGCAGGATGCCGATCGGGCGCGGCGCCACCACCGGCCGGATCGACACGCCATCGCGGATGGCGCCGTCGGCCAGGGCCAGCAATTCCTTCCACACCTCGGTCCGGTCGTGGCGCTGGGTCAGCGAGAACACCGCCGTCCGGCCGCTGGCTTCGACCACCCGGCGCAGCATGCCGAACTCGGTCGCGGGGTCGGGCGCGTTCCAGTCCGAGACGATCTCCAGGAAGCCGGAGCCCGCGTCGGCCATGCCGCCGGCGATGCCGGCCAGCTCATCCTCATGGGCCCTGCAGCGTCGGCGTGTAGTCGCCCTTCAGGCTCTTGTGGCTGATGGTGCGCGAGGTCGAGAACCCGAACGCGCCGCGGCGCATGGCGTCGGCGGTGATCGCCCGCATCGCCGCGATGTCGTCCGCGGTCGCGGCCTCGTGGCGGATTGCCCGCTCGCCCATCACGAACACCCGGACGGCGGCGTGCGGAAGCAGGGCGCCGACGTCGATGTCCCGGGGCTTGCGCTCAAGGGCCGTCAGGTACTCGCCGAAGCTCTCCCACTGCCAGTTCAGGCCCTCGTGCATGACCGGGCCCGGGATGTCCTCCACACCCTCCATGAGCTCGACCAGCTTCTCGCGGTCGGCGGGCCGGCACGGCGCGAAGCCGACGCCGCAATTGCCCATGATGGCGGTCGTGACGCCGTGCCACGCCGACGGCGCCATGTGGCTGTCCCACACCGCCTGGCCGTCGTAATGGGTGTGGATGTCGACGAAGCCTGGCGTGACAAGCTTGCCGCGGGCGTCGATCTCCTCGGCGCCGCGGGCCGAGACCGTGCCGATGTCGACGATCCGCCCGCCGGCCACCGCCACGTCGGCCTCGAAGGGGTCGCCGCCGGTGCCGTCGACGACCGTTCCGTTGCGGATGACGAGGGTGATGTCCTCGGCCATGGGCGGATCCTCCAAGATCGTTGCTTAGGCAAACGATAAGGCCGGGTCGGGGCCGGCGTCAAAGCGGCCCCGTCCGGACAGGCGGACGTTCAGGCGTCGCTCTGGAACGAGACCGACGACCAGTCTTCCCAGAGCTGGGCCAGGGCGGCGTAGTCCAGATTGCCCATGCCCTTGGCCTCGGCGATCTCGTAGGGCGTGTGCGAGGCGAGGGTGGCGAACAGCGGCACGCCGAGCTGCTGAGCGGTCTCGAGCGCCAGGACGGAGTCCTTGCGGGCGTTGCTGACCGACATGCCGGCCGAGTAGTCGCCCTGCTTCATGCGCTCCTGCACCCGGTGCACCAGCGGCCGCATCAGGCCTTCCTCGCGGTTGAGGATGTCGATCATGGTCTGCATGGGCACGCCGAGTTTGGTCGACATGGCGAACGCCTCGATCAGCACCACCATGACGGCGTGCATCACGCCGTTGTTGACGACCTTGGCGCCCATCCCGGCGCCGACCGGGCCGAGTTCGAAGATGCGGTCGGCGAGCAGGTCGAGAACCGGCCGGGCCTTGGCGACGTCCTCGGCGGCGCCGCCCAGGAAGAACGTGATCTTGGCGGCGGCCATGCTGGCGACGCCGCCGGCGATCGCGGCGTCGACGAAGCCGACGCCGGCCGCCCGGCAGCGGGCGTGGCACTCGATCGCGGTCTTCGGGGTGACCGTGCTGGTCTCGATGATGATCTCCGGTCGGTGTCCGGCCGCCAGGATCTCGTCGACCACCGCGATCGACGCCTCCGGCTTGGGCAGCGACAGGATGATGCGGTCGGCGCGGGCCGCCACCTCGGCCGCCGAGGTGACGCACTCGATGGCAAGCCCGCCGACGGCGTCGCGCCGCGCCTGGCTGAGATCGAACCCGACCAGCGCGACCCGCCCCGACAGCGCCTTGCAGAGGGCGGAGCCGGCGTTGCCCAGCCCGACGACACCGATGGTGTCCGACATGATTTCCTCCTCGTCATTCAGGGATGTGATCTGGACGTCATCGTGCTCCGAGGCCCTGCGCCCGCACAACCGCCGTGGCGGCGAGGCGGCCGGGCGCGGAACAACCGCCGCCCGGCGGTGTTGCCGATGCGGGCCTATGAGCCGAGCCGGCGCGCGGGATGGTCCGCGCGGGCCGGCCGGCGTCGGGAAGAGGCGGTGACGGGCATGCGGTACGGACGGATCCTGGCGGGTTTGGCGCTGGTGCTGCTGGTACTGGCCTCGCCCCTCGCGGGCCTGGTTGGCGTCGCCGCCGTGGCAACACTACCGGCCCGACTCGCTTCGGGCGGTCATGCACGAGGTGGCGGCGTTCACCGAGTCCGGCGACCCGCTCGGCGGCGACCGGTGATCGCGGTCGCGCCGAGGGCGGTCAGCCGCCGGGCGTCAGCGGATCGCCGCCACGGCGGCGCCGTCCCGGCGGGTCGGCGGCACCGGTGAAGGCCCCGGTCTCCGGATCCCGGGCGATCGCCTGCATGCCGCCCGCCGACCATGAAAAGGCGCCCATGGCCGTGACATCGTGCCCGCGGGCGCGCAGCCCGTCCATGACCTCGGCCGGCACCCGGTTCTCCAGAGAGACCTTGCGGCCGTCCCACAACCGCCCCCGGGGGCCGTCGATGGCGCCTGCAGGTCGAGCCCGTAGTCGAGAGTGGTGCACCATCGCCTGCGCTTGCGTCTGCGGAATGCCGTAGCTGCCGGGGGTGCCGAGACACAGCACCGGCGCGCCGTCCTTCAGCGAGATCGACGGCGCGAGACACATGGCGTACCGCTCGCCCGGCTTCAGGTGGTTCGGCGAGGCGGGGTTGAGGTCGCCCCAGTTCATGAAATTGTTCAGGCACAGCCCGGTGCCGGGAATCGCGGTGCCGGATCCCCAGGGCGAGCCAAGGCTCTGGGTGATGCAGACCGCGTTGCCGTCGGTGTCCATCGCCGAGAACGAGGTGGTGTGCTCCTTCAGGCCGGGTCCGTCGATCAGCGGTCCGTCGGCGTGCTGCTCGGTGCGGCCCCAGACCGGCGATCCGTCAAGGAGTCGCCGGCGGAGCGGGCCGATGGCGTCCTCCGACAGCAGACCGTGGATCGCGCCGGCATCCTTGCGGTTGTGACGGATGCGCAGTTCCGCCGCCAGGCGGATCGCCCGGAACACCCGGTCCAGGTGATCGACGCCGAGATGCGGGACATCGGCGAAGTCGGTCTCGGCGAGCAGCCGCAGGGTCAGGAGAAACTGGAACGATTCCGCCGGCGGCGGCGGCACGTGCACCGTCAGCCCGCGATAGTCGGCGCGCAACGGTTCTTCCCAGATCGGGTCGACGGCTTCCAGGTCGTCGAGCCCGATGCAGCCGCCGATCGACGCGAGATGATCGGCGATCCGTCGGCCGAGCGCGCCGCCGTACAGCGCGCCGGGCCCGTCGGTCGCAATCGTCGCCAGGCTGTCCGCCAGTTCCGGCTGGCGCAGCACCAGGCCGGGCCGTGCCGCACCCCGAAGCCGAACAGCCGGCGCCACTCGTCGGACATCGTCCGGTTGGCGCAGGCCGCCAGCATGTCGAGATAGAAGTTGGAGATCGGCACGCCGTCGCGGGCCAGCGCGATCGCCGGCGCCAGCGCCTCGGCCAGCGATTTCCGGCCGTAGCGGCCGATCAGCGTCGACCACCCGGCCAGGCTGCCGGGGACTCCGCCGGCCAGCGGTCCGTCGACGGTGGCGGTCTTGCCGATCGAGCCGACCGGGAAGCGGCGCGGCACCGGCGGCTGGAAGTCCAGGGTTCGCACCCGGCCTTCGCTCGCCACCCAGCACGTCGCCATCCCGAGACCCAGCGCGCCGGACATGTAGGGCTCGGCGACGTTGAGGGCGGCGGCCGTCGCGACCACGGCGTCGAAGGCGTTGCCGCCGTCTTCCAGCACCGCGGCGCCGGCGGCGGCGGCCAGCGGGTGCGCGGCGGCGACCATTCCCTTGACCGAGCGGACGGCCGGGCGGCTCTGGTGAGCGGGCATCGTGGAGGTTCCTTGGTTGGCGGTGTGGGCGTTGCGCGGCGGACGGGTGCGGCACCAGCATGACGCGGCGCCACGCCGTCCGTCATCCGGATTGTCGCACTCTCAGCCCGGCCATCAGAAAACAGCCGGCGATCAGAGGAGGAGGGTCACCGCGGCCGGGATGACGGCGGCGTCGCCGAGCTGGCGCATGGCGACCGCCCAGCGGATGCCGACGGCGACCCGGTACTGGGGCGTGAACAGCCGCCGTGGCCGCACCTCGTGCAGCGCGTCGAAGTACCCGCTCGGGTGGTGCCATCGCACCTCGGCCGGGTCGAGCCCGGCCGCCGCGGCGATCCTGTTGCCCTCCAGAAGCGCCACGTAGCCGATTACGGCGTTGGATTCCTGGTATTCCCGGACGACCTCGTCGAGGCCGGACAGGTCGTCCGGTGAGATCCCGAGCGACACCGCCTCGCCCAGCCGCGCGCCCAGCGAGTAGGCGTGGGCGCCGGCCGTCTCCTCGGCCTTCTCGGCGGCCAGGCCGACCAGCGCCGACGCCGCCAGGGCCACCCCGATCACGCTGGCGGCGGCGTAGCCCGCGACCAGTTCCCAGCGCGACTGGAAGAACTCGGGGTTGGCGATCGCCAAGCCGTGGACCACCACGCCGACGGCCAGCAGGGCCATCGCCGCCAGACCCGCGAGGGCGGCGTTGCGCGTGAGGTCGCCGAGCGGCGACCGGTCGTACACGAGCTCGAGCGTGCCGGCCGGCCCAAACCGGTTGACGATCGGCATGGTCAGCCGCGAGGCGCCGTCCAGCCCCTCGAGCGCGGCGGCGGCGTCGGCGGGCGCGGCCGGAAGCGAAGCGGCGCCGCCCGGCGGCCGCGGGCTGGCCAGCACCACGGCGCCGCCGCGGTCGCGCACGATGATGCGCCGGATGCCGGGGTTGGACTGGACCACCCGGGCCGACACCGCTTCGAAGCCGATGAAGTCCTGGAGCGGCAGACCCATCGACAGCATGCCCGCCATGGCGTTGCGGACGGTCTCGCCCTCGGTGCGGACGCGCGCGGTGTCGAAGCGCTCGGACACCTGCATCCAGGTCACCGCCGCCAGGCCCAGGATGCCGACCAGCGTCGCCACGAACAGCAGCGCCGCCCGCACCCGCGCCGCGGCGACGGCCGGGCCGTCGAACCCGGCGTCGAACCCGTCGGATGCCAGTTCGTTCGCCATCGCCGCCTGTCCCGTTGCCGAGGCGACAGCATAGGCAGGCGACCCGCGGTTGCAATCCCGGCGGTATCGCCGACATTGTTGCCGGGCGCGGCCCTTTGCGACAGTGCCGCCGGCGCGAGAGCGGCAGGATCGGATCGATCGACATGACAGGTCACTCACGCGCCGGGGCGGGGCGATCGACGGCGGTGGCCGCGATGCTGGCGGTGGCCGTGTGGCTCGGCCTCGCCGCGATCGCCGGCGACGCGCGCGCCGCCCGGCCGGTGCTCGACTGGCTGGATTTCGACGCCCGCAGCCTGGCTGCGTACCGGGTGGCGCCCGACCCCGGCGACACCGCCCGGATGACCGCCGCGCCGGCCTGGGCCGGCGACGTCGAGCCCCGGCGGGTTCTGCTGATGATTCCGTTCGCGTCGGAGACGGCCTATTCGATCTCGGTCAACGCCATCCTCTCGACGTTCCACGACCGTGGCGTGGCGGCGGCGTTCGACATCTGGCTCTACGATTCCGACCCGGCGATCGCCGCCGAGGCGGTTGCCTGGGCCGAGGCGAACGCGGTCGACCTGATCATGCCGGTCGGCTCCGACGCCACCGAGTACCTTTACCAGACCTACCGCGGCGGCCGGATCCCGGTGGTGACCAGCGCGTCCAAGGACCCGGTGCTGCGCGGCCAGGTGCCGGCCTACGACGTCGGCAGCGGCAGCAACATCGCCTACACCTCGAACACCGTGCCGGTACGCCTGTTCGTGAGCTATCTGCGCCAGCTCCTGCCGGAGCTGCGCACGGTGGCGGTGTTGTACGACCGCTCGAACCGCAGCGCGGTCGAGACCCAGGTCGATCCGTTGCACGCGGTGGCGACCGAGGTCGGCCTGACGGTGATCGACGTGGCGGTGCGCGACGGCCGGTCCGTGGAGGCCGATCTGACCAGCGGCATGGCGGCGGCGGCGCAGGCGATCGAGGAGGTCGCCCCGGGGTTCGGGGCGAGCGCGTGGATCGTCACCGGGTCGACCGCCGTCTACCGCGAAATGGAACTGATCAACCGCCTGGGCGGCCGGATCCCGGTGATCGCGACGCTTCCGGACATGGTCCGCGGCGGCGAAGCGAGCGCGCTGGTGTCGATCGGCGTGAACCAGTCGACCGCCGTCCAACTCGCCGCGCACTACGCCGTCGACGTGCTCGAGGGCCGGGTGGCGGTCGGCGCCTTGCCGGTCGGGGTGGTGACCCCTCCCGACATCGCGATCAACTTCCGCATCGCGCGCCGGATCGGCCTGCGCATTCCGTTCCGCTTCATGGAAGCGGCCACCTTCATCTACGACTACGACGGGCATCGGGTGCGCGCCTTCGGGCAGCGCGCGGGGCTCATCGATTGACCGCGGGCAGGGGCAGCATGAACCCGACGAGCGCGACGGGTGGGGACGCTCCCTCCCAGAGGACGGCGCTGATCCGGCGCTACGCCCTGATCCTGGGGCTGGCTTACGGCGTGCTGGTGGCCGCCGCCGTCGGATTCTTCGTCTACCAGACCGACGAGCGCGAAAAGGCCGAGTGGCGGACCATCGCCGGACGGGTGCAGGAGCACGCCCTGATCCTCGACGCGCTCGCCGGCGCGGTTGGCAACCGCGTCAAGGAACTGCAGGCCGACGCGGCGCGCGGCATGGCGGCGGATCGCCTCGGGCCAGCCGACGCCGGGGTCACCGTCGACGCCGACGGCCGGCTCGACATCGGCTCCGCCGGGCGCGCGACCCGTCCCGCCCACCGCCGCCATCGCCGGTCCGGCCGACGCGGCGGTGCTGGAGGACGCCGCGGACGAGCGTCGTGACGGCGGTCTCGCTCCTGGACGATTTCCGGTATCTGGTGGCGCTCCTGCCGATCGTCGAGCGCGCCCATTACGTGTCGGCGCGCGGCTTCGTGGTGACGTTGCCGGCGACCCCGGGCGAGGCCGAGCGGCTCCGGTCGGGCCGCTGCCGGCGGCCCTGCTGGAGGCGGTGTCGGTGGACCGCGACCCGACGCGGGGGCCGCTCTGGCTGGACGGCAGCGCGCTGCCGGGCGGCGAGGGCAGGATCGTTCACCTGGCGCCGGTCGATCGCGAGCGGGCAGCTGGCGGGCGCGGTCGCGCTCGAGGTGTCCTCGGCGTATCTGAACCGGGTGAACGGGGATTTCGACTACCCGGTCGGCACCACCCTGCTGCTGGGGCCGAACGGGACCCTGCTGGCGTATCCGCGGTCGCGCGAGCGCACCGTCGAGCTCGGCGTCGCCTACCGGGACGCGCTGCCGGAGGGGATCGCGGCCGCCGTCGACCGCGCGCTGGCGCAGGCCGACCGGGCGTTCGTGGCGAGACGGCGGGACGATGGTCTACGGCGAGCGGCTGGAATCGGCGCCCTGGACCCTGGTGTATGTCGGGGACCGCTGGACGGTCCTGGAGGGTCTCGTGCTGGAACACGGGCCGCAGACCCTGGCGCTGGTTACCGTCCTGACGATCATGCTGTTGATTGCCGGCGGGCTGACGCGGCGCGAGTTCGTCGACCCGGCCAGCCGACTGGTGGAGCACATCGAGGCGGCCGGCGAGGTCGGACCGGAGGGTCCGCCACGGGTCCCGGTCGCCTGGCGCCCGTGGTTCCGCACCGTCACCTCGGTGTTCCGGGAGAACGCCGACCTGGTCCGGCTGCGTCAGGAACTGCAGATCGCCCGCGACATGCAGGCGTCGGTGCTGCCGCGCCAGCCCCTGCGCCATGGCAGCCTTGGCATCGTCGGGCGGATGCGGCCGGCGCTCGAGGTCGGCGGCGACTTCTACGACTACTTCCGGATCGACGACCATCGGGTCGGGATCGTCATCGCCGACGTCTCCGGAAAGGGCGTGCCGGCCAGCCTGTTCATGATGATCACCCGCACGCTGCTGAAGGCGGCGGGCCTGTCGGGCGCCGCGCCGGGTGCCTGCCTGGCCCGGGTGAACGATCTGCTCGAGGCCGAGAACGACGCGTCGATGTTCGTCACGGTCTTCTACGGCGTAATCGACGAGCTTGCGGGCACGCTGGTCTACGCCAACGGCGGGCACAACCCGCCGCTGCTGCTGCGGGCGGACGGCACCATCAGCGTCGTGGCCCCGCTCGGCGATCCGATCCTCGCGGTGGTGCCGGGCGCCGGCTTTCGCGAGGACCGCCTGACCCTCAACCCGGGCGATGCCCTGTTGCTGTACACGGACGGGCTGACCGAGGCGTTCAGCGCCGCCGGGGAGGAGTTCGGCGACGCGCGGCTGACCGCCGCCCTGGCGCTGGCCAAGGGGCGGAGCGAGGCCGAGATGGCCGATCACTGCCTGACCGTGGTCGAGACCTTCGCGACCGGCGCCGCGCAGTCGGACGACATGACCTGCCTGGTGGCGCGCCTCGACCCCTCTCGAGCGTAGACGTCCTGTTCTCGGGGGCCGATCGCCGGGCCGACGGACGGGCTGCGACGGCGTTTACGCTCCGTTCACACATTCCCCGCTAAGGTTGCGGCCGATCAGAGGAGTCGCGAGAGCGGGATACAGAGCCCGCCTTCCGCTTTCCTCGAAGCGCGGGGGAATGGCGGGTGGCCGGTCGCTTGGTGGCGTGGACGATCGTGGCGGCGGCGATGCTGGGCGTCGGGGCCGCCGCGGCCGCTGGTCAATACCAGCCCCAATACCCAGTGGCTCCGGCTTGATCGCAGCCATCTGAAATGGGGAAGCCCGGTCCCCGGCACCGGGACCACGGTGACCTACGCCTTCGCCGACCGAGCCCTTCACAGCCCGGCGTCCCGCAACTGCCGGGATCTGGTCCCGATGGACGGTCTTCTCGCCCGCTCCGGCATCGACCGGGCCGCCCTCGAACGCGAGGCGGCGGCGGCCTTCGCGATGTGGGAATCGGTCGCCGACATCGGGTTTCGGCGGGTCGACGACCCGGGCGCGGCCCAGATCGTGATCGGAGCCCAGGCGGAGCCGCGCGGCGTGGCGTTCGCGGACGTCGCCTACGACCGGGCCGCCGGCGGCCGGGTCAGGAGCCTGCGGCGGTCGCTGATCTGCCTGAACCCCCAGCAAATGTGGAAGATCGGGTTCGGCGGCGGCGTCACCGTCTACGACCTGCGCTTCGGCATCGCCCACGAAATCGGTCACGCCATCGGCCTCGACCATCCGAGCCCGTCGGGCCAGCTGATGTCGTTCCGCTACGACGAGAAGGTTCGCGATCTCCAGGCCGGTGACATCGCGGGTGTGGTCGCGCTCTACGGTCCGCGCCTCGGCGGCGCCCGGACAGCGGCGCGAGGATCCGCGGGCGAGATCGCTTCCGACCCCCGCCCGGAGTCCGGATGCGCGGTTCCGGCGGCGCCCGAGACCCGGCACCGCGACGGCGCTGGCTGACGGGCGATGTCCGTGCGTGGGGACAGTGGAGCCGGCGTACTGATTCGGGCAACTCCGCCGTCGGCGGCTTGGGTGGGGTGATCCGACCGACGCGGACACCGCGGACATCGATCTCTCGCTTCGATGATTTTCGATGTATGGAAGGGACGCCCAGCCGGGCGCCAACCCTCCCTGGGACGTCCCATGCCGACCATCCCGGTCCTGACGCTACGGTGATGCACGCGAGCTGGAACGCCATCGTGAAGGTCGGCATGGACCGGGCGATGGTCCTGGCGCTGATCGCGTTGGCGCACACCGTGGTCGGCGCCGCGATGATCGCCGTCGCCGGCATCCCGGACCCGGCAAGCTGGCCGTTCATCCTGGCCTCGACGCTGCTGCACTACGGCTACTATGTCTGCCTGCACCACGCCTATCGGCTCGGCGACCTCAGTCAGGTCTACCCCCTGGCCCGCGGCGTCGCGCCGCTGCTGGTCGCGCTCGGCGCCTGGGCGTTCGCCGACGAGGCGCTGTCGGCGGGCGGGTGGGCCGCGATCGGTCTCGCCTCGGTCGGCATCTCGGCGATCGCGCTGTCGCGGCGCGGCGGCATGTGGGACCACCCGCCGACCCTGTTCTTCACGCTCGCCACCGGCGTGATCATCGCCGCCTACAGCGTCGTCGACGGCATCGGGGTGCGCGCCTCCGGGTCGCCCTTCGCCTACATGGGCTGGCTGTTCGTGTGGGAGTTCCCGGTCACCCTGGTGGTGATGCTGCGCCGCGGCCGGGCGTTGCGAGCGGTGGCCCTGTCCAACGTGGCCAAGGGACTGGCCGGCGGGCTGCTGTCGGTGGTCGCGTATTCGCTGGTGATTTACGCCGCCACCCTGGCGCCGCTGGCCGCGATCTCGGCGGTCCGGGAGTCCAGCGTGATCATCGCCGCCTTGATCGGCACCCTGCTGCTGGGCGAGAGCCACTGGCGTCAGCGCTGCGGCGCGGCGCTCCTGGTGGCGGCCGGCATCGCCTTCCTGGCAACCATGAAGTGACTCCCGGCGGCCGCGGTCTCGGGGTGGGGGCGCGTTTCGGCGCGGGTTGAATCCGCCACCGCCTTGGGGCAGGTTGCGGCCGGTCCGACCGCCGGCCGCCGCGATGTTCAGGGGACCCCGAGTGCGCGTTCTTTCGATGCTGGCAGGCGCTCCGACCGGTGGTGCGGAGACCTTCTTCGTCACGCTGGTGACCGCCTTCGCCGGCGCCGGCGTCGAGCAGCGCGCCGTGATCCGCCGCAACCCGGAGCGCGCGGCGCTGCTGCGCGCGGCGGGGTCCCGGTGCGCGAGGCCGCGTTCGCGAAGTGGCTGGACCTGCGGACCAGCGCGACGCTGCGCCGTGAGGTCTCGAGCTTCGACCCTGACGTCGCGCTGGCGTTCATGAACCGCGCGGCGGACCGCATGCCGGACGGTCGGCATCTAAAGCTGGCGCGGCTCGGCGGCTTCTACGACATCAAGTATTACCGGCGCTGCGATCATCTGGTCTGCATCACCCACGGCATCCGGCGTCACGTGATCGGCCAGGGCTGGCCGGAGGAACGTGCCCACTACATCGGCAACTTCGCCGAAACCGACGACGCTCCGGCCGCCGATAGGGCGGCGTTCGACACACCGGCCGACGCGCCGCTGGTGTTCACGCCGTGCCGCCTGCACGCCGCCAAGGCGATCGACGTGCTGCTGCGGGCCGTCGCCCGGCTCGACGGGGTCTATCTGTGGGTTGCCGGAGACGGTCCCGACCGCGCCGCGCTGTCGGCCCTGGCGGACGAGCTCGGGGTGGCCTCGCGGGTGCGGTTCCTCGGCTGGCGGGTCGGCACCGGCGCGTTCTTCCGGGCCGCCGACGTGGTTGCCTTTCCGTCCCGGCACGAGCCGTTCGGAACCGTCAGCCTCGAGGCCTGGGCGTACGGCAAGCCGCTGGTGACCACCGATGTCGACGGTCCGGCCGAACTGGTGCGCCCGGACGAGGACGCGCTGATGGTGCCGCGGGACTCGGTCGCCGAGCTTGCCGCCGGCCTTCGCCGGGTCATCGAGGACCGTGGGCTCGCCGCCCGGCTGGTGGCCGCCGGGACCGCGCGCCACCGCGCCGAGTTCACCCGGGAGATCTGCGTGCGGAACTATCTGACATTGTTCGACCGGCTCCGGTGATGCTAGGTGATGGCGCCGCGTGGTGCCGGGCTGCCGCGGCCCGACATCCCTGAGGCAGCGGAGAGGCTGGCCCCCGATGACCGATGCCGGTGAGACAGTGCCGGGCCCCGCGACCGGCCTCGAGCGGCAGCCGCTGTCCGTGGTGATCCCGGTGTGCGACGAGGCTGACAGCATCCCGGTGGTGCTGCGCGAACTGCTTTCCAAGGCCGGGGCCGCCTACGACCTCGACGTCGTGGTGGTGGACGACGGCAGCCGCGACGCCTCGGCCGACGTCGTCGCGGCGTTTGCCAAGGGCGAGCCGCGGGTGCGGCTGATCCGGCACGCGCGGCGCTGCGGCAAGAGTGCCGCCCTGCGCACCGCCATCGCGGCGGCACGCAATCCCTGGGTCGCCACCATCGACGGTGACGGCGAGAACGACCCGACCGACCTGGTTCGCCATGGTTCGACGCATCGATCCGGCCAGAGTGGGCCGGATCGGGCTGGTGGCTGGCAACCGCCGGCGCCGCACCGCCGGACCTTGGCGCCTGGTCGCCTCGAGGATCGCCAACGCGATCCGGAAGGCGGCGTTGCAGGACGATTGCCCGGACACCGCCTGCGGCCTGAAGGTGATCCCGCGCGACCTGTACCTGGCGCTTCCGTATTTCGACAGCCAGCACAGGTACCTGCCGGCTCTGGTGCGCCGCTATGGTTTCGAGGTGGTGAACGTGCCAGTCGACGACCGTCCGCGGATATCGGGCCGTTCGAAGTACACGAACCTGCGCCGCGCCGCGGTCGGGATCGTCGACCTGCTGGGCGTGTACTGGCTTCTGCGTCGGACCAGCGTGGGCGTGCCGCCGGTCGATCGCGATGGAGACGAGGCATGACGACGACCGCGTGGATGGCGGGGGACGGACCGGCCGGGCTGTCCTGGCGGGCCTGGCTGCTGGTGTCGCTGCTGGCGATCGCGGCGTTGTTCCCGGGCATCGCCGCCATCCCGGTGATGGACCGCGACGAGGGCCGCTACCTGCAGGCCTCCAAGCAGATGATGGAGACCGGCGACTACGTCGACATCCGCCTCCAGGACGAGCCGCGCTACGGCTATCCGGCCGGCACCTACTGGGCGAAGACCGCCAGCGCGTCGCTGTTCGGCGGGGCCGACGCGCCGGCCTGGGCATACCGGCTGCCGTCGTTCGTCGCCGGTGTGATCGCCGTGCTGGCGACCGCCTGGATCGGCGCCCGCGTCGGCGGGCCGGTGGCCGGGGTGGTGGCTGGAATCCTGGTCGCCACCTCGCTGGTGGTCGCGGTCGAGTCCCGCACCGCCCGAAGCGACGCCCTGTTGCTGGCGACCGTGGCGGTGGCACAGGCGGGTCTGTACCGGCTGACCCGATCGACCGAGGATCGGCCGTCGTTCTGGGGCGCCCCGTTGCTGTTCTGGGTGGCGCACGGGGCCGGGGTTCTGATCAAGGGTCCGATCATCACGCTGGTGCTGGCGCTGACCGTCGCCGCGCTTTGCCTCTGGCGCCGCGACCGGGTGCTGCTCAGTCGCCTGCGGATTCTGCCCGGTCTCGCGGTGGTCGCCCTGATGGTCCTGCCCTGGCTGATCGCGATAACCGTCAAGACTGGGCCGGCCTATATTCAGGAGGCGATCGGCAGTTCGATGATGGGCAAGGTGGCCAAGGGCGATCGGGCTCACGGCGCCCCGCCCGGGTACCACCTGGTCGCGCTGTTCGTCGCGTTCTGGCCGGGCGCGCTGCTGGCCGGCGCGGCGGCGGCGCTCGCCTGGGCGCGGCGGCGCGACGACGACGTCCGGTTCCTGATCTGCTGGCTGGTGCCGACCTTCCTGGTGTTCGAACTGGTGGCGACCAAGCTGCCGCACTACACCATGCCGACCTATCCGGCGTTGGCCGTGCTGGGGCAGAGGCGTTGACGCTTGCGCGGGCGGGGCTGCCGCTCGACCCCTATTTTTCGGCGACGAAGCTGGCGTGGTGTTTGGAAAACCTTGACGGCGCGCGGGCGCTGGCAGCGGCAGGGCGGCTGCGGCTGGGCACAACGGATGCATTCTTTCGGGACCGGCTGACGGGGCGTTTCGCCACCGATCCCGCCACCGCTTCACGGACGTCACTGATGGCGCTGGATGATTGCACGTGGGATGCCGATCTTTGCGCATTGTTCGGCGTGCCGATGGACTGCCTGCCCAAGATATTGCCCAATACCGGCGAACTGGGCGGCATCGCAGGAATTCCCTTGACCGCCAGCATTGTGGATCAGCAGGCCGCCCTTTACGGCCACCGCTGCCGCACCCCCGGACAGGCCAAGATTACCTTCGGCACTGGCGCATTTGCGCTCTGCCCCACCGCCGCGCGCGCGGCGCATGGGCGGGGGCCGCTGCCCACACTCGCCTGGGCGCTGGCAGGCGAAAGCCCGGCCCATGCGCTGGATGGGGGCGTCTATGCGGCGGGGTCTGCGGTGAACTGGGCGCGGGCGGCGGGCTGTTCACCGACTGGTCCGAGATCGCAGGATTTGACGGCCCGCCTGCCATTGCAAGGGGGCTGGCCTTTGTCCCCGCCCTTGCGGGCCTTGCCTGCCCGCATTGGGACCGTGCGGCGCGCGGCGGGTTCCTGGGGATCGATCTTGATACCAGTCCGCGCGACATGGTGCGCGCCGTACTGGAAGGGATCGCCTTTCGCACGGCCGAAGTGATTGACAGCATGGCAGCCCTGCAACCCCTGTCAAGCGCGATCCGCATCGACGGCGGCCTGTCGGCCAGCCCGGCCTTTGTCCAGTTTCTTGCCGATACCCTCGCCCGCCCCATGGTTGTCTCGGCCGAGGCAGAACTGACAGCGCTGGGCGTAGCGGCGTTGGCCGCACAGGGTGTGGGTCAGCACCTTGCTCTGCCGGAAACTGGGCGGGAGGTCATTCCTGAACCCCAGCCAGCCGAATGGCGTCCAAGGTTTACTGCTGCTCTTTGTGCGATTTCGAACTATGGCACCCTGCGATGAGCGCGCAGAGCTGGTATGCCCTCGCCGATGACCGCTGTCTCAAGCCGCGTTTCGGTCAGTTCTTCTTCCAGCAGGACATCGATGAGCACACCATCCACACGCTCGACAATTGATGCAAAAGCCGCCGCATTCATAGCTCCTTTTGGCAGATTTGCGCCTTCCGTCAAAGCCGAGAAGTCGAATTTTTCGCAATCGACTGAGATGCGCGAGCCCCTCGGCCCCCAGCGCCGGGGTCAGGATGGCGATGAGGCCGTCATACTGGCCGTAGCCATTGTCGCGCAACGCCTCGATCGCCGCATCGGCCAGCGCCTCGGGAGGCGGTCCGGCGGCAAGCGCCACCTCGCCCAGCATCGCGCAGGCATCGTGAAACGCGCCGATGACGGTGCCGCTGCTGTCATCGCA
Source organism: Rhodospirillaceae bacterium (assembly GCA_018401495.1). GTDB lineage: Bacteria > Pseudomonadota > Alphaproteobacteria > Thalassobaculales > Thalassobaculaceae > Thalassobaculum_A. Next base: position 7,309 of record JAGYJX010000035.1, on the reverse strand, counting down.
CCGCGCGAACAGCGGCGTTGCCACCTGCATGAAGCGCCAGGCCAGCGCCAGCGCCCCGGCCGGATCGGCGGGGGCGATCTGTTCGCGGATCGCGCGCAACTGGCTTTCCAGATCAGTGACCAGCGGCTTGCGGTTCTGCCAGTTCACGAAACTCCGCGCCCGCGCGATGCTGGTCAGCCGTTTGGCCACCTCGCGCCCGGCCTCCTTCGGGCTTTGCGCCCCTGCCAGTGCCAGCCGAAACCGCCGCTTGGCCACGGCGGATCCGGTGCTGATCTCGATCAGCAGTTCGGCCAGACGGGCAGCGCCCAGCGTCTCGAGGTTCTTTGCATTAGGGTGGTCTTCGATGCCATCAGAAATCCGTATCAATTCGGCCCCACCCTAGCAGCGGCCGGTGCGGAGCGAAACGCAGACGCCGCTTCGTTTCTGGCGCCAATTAGTGGCCTGACTATCGACAACACCATCTATTGAGCCCAGTTATGGAGTTCGGCCAACTGCCGCCCAGCAGAGGCGCAACGTGGTCCGATGTCAGCAGCTTTAGAAGGCCGGAGACGATGGATTGCGGTGGTATCGTTGGCGGGCACGAGAAATGGTCACAGCCGGACCCATGCGTCGATGACTTGGCCCTCACCTATGCAAAGGGCGGCCTCGGAGGCCGCCTCGCATCGCTGTCAGGCAGCCGCCTAGCGGTAGGGATAACCCGCCGCATCCATATTTGCGGCATAGTCTTTGAATGCCGACACGACCCGGCCCGCACGGGGGCTGGATGCGGCGATCTCGTCCCAGAAAGCGGCCGCATCGGCGGTGACTTGGGCCCATTCATCGGCTGGAAGCGATGTCAGCTCCATCTTATCACCTTCGACCCGCAGCTTGGCCTCGCCACCCCAATACCAGACAGCGCGGTAGTAATGCGATTGGTCGATGGTGATCTTGAACAGTTCCTGCAGATGCGGCGGAACGTTGTTCCAGGACGCGGTATTGGCGAAATAGCTGCCGAACCAGGCCCCCGTCAGCGAATTGGTCAGCGCATAGTTGCAGATATCCGCCCAGCCCACCTCATAGGCTTCGGTGAACCCGCACCACGCCACACCGTCAAGCTGGCCGGTCTGCAGCTGCACTTCGACATCGTCCCATGGCACGGTGACGGGGATCAGCCCGTATCGCGACAGGAACCGCCCGGCGGTCGGCACGCCGAACACGCGCTTGCCGCGCATGTCGGCCAGGCTGCGGATCGGGTCGATGGTAAAGATGTGCAGCGGATCCCAGGCCCCGGCAGACAGCCAGGTGACGTTGTCGACCTCGTCATAGGCCTCTTTCCAGATCTCGTTCAGACCATAGTAATTGAACAGTGCCGGCACATCGAGGCTGTAGCGGGTGGCAAAGGGGAAATAGCCGCCGAAGACCGAGATATCGACCGGGCTTGCCATCGTCGCCTCGTCCGATTGCACGGCATCAAGCGTACCGTTTTGCAACGCGCGGAACAGTTCGTCAGTGGGGACAAGCTGGTCGGCATAGTAAAGCTCGATTTCCATCTCGCCATTGGCGGCGGCGTTGAAGGCATCGATCTGCGGCTTGATCACATGCGCGCCAAGCGGTGCGCCGGAATAGGTCTGCAACCGCCAGCGGATCGGGGCCTGCGCGTTCACGTAAGGCGCTGCCAGCGTCGATGCCGCCGCCGCCATGCCGCCAATGGCTGCCGTCGTCAGAAACTTGCGCCGCGAGGCGAGGATCTGTTGGGACTTGGATATTGTCATGGTCTCTTCTCCTTGCTGAATGGTTTTTTGTTACTGGTCAACCGACATTCCCCAAGTGGCATGCTGGCTGACGTGAAGATCACCTGAATTTGCTCGCTGGACAAGCATTTTTCGCCCCGACCGGCGTCTGCGGTCGCGCAGGCTGCTGGAACAGGGCGGATCAGACCGCGAAGCCGCCGTGTTGTGTCCCGGCGGCGGTGTTTTTCAGCGCAGCGGGTAGACCTGTCCTGCCGCTTTCGTTCAGTTTTGGCTTGGATCGCGGTCACGCGCATAGCGGCGGCGCTCGAAGGCGGTGGATCGCAGTGAGGATTGCCCTGACCATGGGGCCTGTGACCGCCACCTCGGCAAGTTGGAAGGTGATGGCGCGGGCGTGACGCACGACACGGGCGCCGATCTTGATCAGCTTCAGTTGTAAGCTGGTCAACGACCATTGGGCCACGCCATCGCGAAGGGGCTGGTTCGTCACCGGTCACTTTTGCTACGAGCGGGATTCGAACCAAGAGCTAGGTATAATGAAATCAACAGCTTGCGAGGTGGAGAAGGTTGGAGCACCAGACCCACTCCCTCCGCCACTCTGTCCTGCCAGCGCCAGCGCTCTCCCGATCCGGCCTGCGGCCGGATCTTCCGTCCGTTGTTCTCGAGGGTTAGCGGCGGTGGGTGGGGCTGAGCACTGGCCTAAGCGCCAGGAGGCCCAGAAGCGGTCTCTCAGGGCCGATATTCTCCGGACCTGATGACTGCGTCGATTTGGTGCAGAGCTTGTAACATGTTGATCTTCATTGGATTTTTCGCATCTCGAAATTGCACTTCGACGCTGGTTTCGCTCAGTCAGATGGACCTGAAATCGGAACCCGTCGCGGCAATAGCAAAGGTGAGTCTTACGCGCCAAGATGGGATGGGGGCCACCTTGATCGGCGTGATCGCTCGAGCGCAGCCACAGCACATGCAGCGGTTCGCGCACCGCCCGGTCGGGATGCGTGGATTGTGGCTTGATCCCCGCACAGACGACATTGCCGACGAGGCTGTCCACCGCTGCCGAGACCCACGGGTTGTTCCGCGCATACCACCCAGCGCCCTGGGCGGCAGGTGTTGCTCCTGCAACCCGAGAGCATGCTGGGACTTGAGGGGCTATAGCAGCGACGACTGGAGAACTCGCGAAGGCGTCCAGACGCGTGCTGTCAATGCGATGATCAGAGCAACTTCTTGACCGCCTAGCAAGCTTTGCCATCAGCCCGAGGTAGTGGCGCGTTGGCCCTTCCAACAAGCAGGAAACGGCTCCAGCACCCGCCCCAGCGTCACCTCCGGACCCTGCTTCCCGTCCAGGATTGCCTCGACGATGTCGGGCGCTAGCAGGGTCATCCGCAGGACCCGGTCATGTATGAGGGCGCGATTCCCTCGCGCTCAGCCAGTTCGGCACTCCAGGCTGAACTCACCTGACCCGAGCATCCGCTTCCCAACGGAACGCGCGGGCCAAAGCGCCCGACCAGCGTGTTGTTCGCAGTCCGCGACGGCTGCGGCTACGGCCCCGTCTGGCAGGCGGTACTCTTCCGCCCACCGCGCTTCACGACGTCGGAAACGGCAACTCTGATCGTGATGACATCGGGCATAGGTGTGGCGCGGCGTCACGCCGCCACCCCCGCATCACCTCGTCCAGCATCTCGGCGGAACCCAGCCCGACAAGCCGTCCACCCGAAGCCGAACATTGACGCTGAGTCGAGAGGGCGATATCCACGCCGCTCGATCGCCAGCTCCGACAATCCGCGCCTGCCTCGGCCGGAAACAGCTCGACCCAGAGCGGGATCGAGTTGCCGAAGCGCCGCGTCGGCGCCGGCCTCGGCGATTTCGTCCAGGATCGTGCCGGCTTGCGCGCAGGTTGTCACGCCTTCCATGTCCCCGTACACGATCTCAGCCGGCTGGCGCAACACGGCGCGCAGCTGGCCGATGACGGCGGCCTCGATCTCCCCTGCTGGCATCCCGGCCGACTGCGGGCACGACCTCCAGCGCCAGGCTTTGCAGCACCGACTGGCCGACATAGTAGCGGTGTAGAGTTTGCCGCCCTTTGCGCGTGCGTGCGTCGGCGAGACGGCCAAGATCACAGCTGGTCCACAAAGCAGCCCTCTCAGCAGTGCGGGCGTGTCGGCGCGGTAGGCGGCGCGCTTGCGGGCGGCCGGTCAGGATGGAGTGGACCTTGTCCCACACCGCGTCGGTCGACGATCGATCGCGCCGTGCCTCGCCGGGCTAGCCAGTCGCCCTTCGCGGCACCGGCCTCCCAATGTAGGTGGCGCGGCAGTTCAGCAGGCGATACAGGTACGTCCTTTGTCGATCCGGTTGCCACCGGCTGGTCTGGACAAGCCGCGCCCGCCCGTCTTCCCGCGCCACCTGTTCCGCGGTGACCCGATTTCGAGGAACCAGAGAAGATCCAGCGCACATGCGCAGGCATTGTCGTCGTCGATCATCCCAACTTCCGGTTATCGACGCGGAAGCCGATACGCCGCACACCGCCCATCCACAGACCCTTCATGCGAGAAGCTTTGACCTTTGTCCCGGATCCGTTCCGCCGTCACCTCGCGTTCGAGTCTTGGGCGAAGCTGAGCAGGACATTCAGCGTCAGCCGCCCCATGGAGGTGGTCGTGTTGAACGACTGCGTCACCGAGACAAAGGTCACGCCGTTGCGGTCAAAGACCTCTACCAGCTTGGAAAAGTCCATCAGTGACCGCGACAGGCGATCGATCTGTCACTGACGACCACGTCGACCAAGCCGTCGTCGACGTCCGCGAGCAGTCTTTTCAGGCCAGGTGCCCAGCGTCCAGCGGAAATGCCGCCATCATCATATTGATCGCGGACCAGCACCCAGCCCTCGGACCGCTGACTGGCGATGTAAGCTTCACATGAATCCCGCTGGGCGTGCAGGCTGTTGAACTCCTGTTCGAGCCCTTCCTCGAGGATTTCGGCGTAAACGGCGCAGCGCAACTTTCTGACGATTGGTTTGGTCAGTGCGCCCTCCGGTGATTTTTTCAGGCCGAAGAATACCCAGCCGGCCCAGCGCGTGCCCGTGATGGCGCGGGCGACGGCGGACAAGCGATTCACAGCGCTTCCCGCCAGCGAAGCCGCCGCTGTGACGGTGACGATTTGTTCAACGCCCTGCCATTCGCGGATCAGGCGCGTGCCGGTGACCGGCGCGCCGCGCATCGGCGCGGATGCCGCGCTTCCTCTTGTCGCCGCCGTCCAGTTCCTCGCCAAGCCGCTCCAGCCTCCGGATTGTCTCCGGCTTCAGCCCGCCATAGGCCAGTTCCTGGATGCGATAGGCCAGGCGGGATTCGAGATAGCGCCGGTTGAACGGCGGCGGCTCGCTGTCGAACAGATCGCGCCACTGCTTCTTCAATTCCAGTGTGGGCGTTGTCTTCAGCGCGACGAGGCGCGCTGGAATGGGGTCATTCGTCGTCATGCGGTTCTCCGTTGAGTTGGAGTTGCATGACGCCATTCCTTGGCCGGATAGTGTAGGCAACTTTCTCCAATATCGTCAGATACTTGCGCTCGATCACGCATTCGCAGGCGAACCAGCCCGAGAGCCAGCAGCCCGCACAATTCAGAACGGCGTTCCGTAGGCGTCATCTCCGTCGGCTGCGGCATGGCTGGCTCGTTTCACGTCGGCGGGCTGCTTCTGATCAGCGGTCGTTACTGACCGTGCATTCACCCGATACTGATCGGGACACCGGTAGCGCATTGAGACTTAGAGACTGAAAACAAGAGAGCAGAGAACAGTTTGGCTGCCAGCGCTGGCTTTTGTCCATGATTATAAAAGACTGGATCGGCTCGAAAAGCGAGGTGGCATGTATGCATGTGCGCGAAGCAGCCGAGTTTGTCCCCATGGGCAAAGCTGCCGGTCCCGCTTGCGCGCGTTCCGCTGCCCCTCGGGCTTGTCTGCCCCTAACTTGGCAAAATCTTCCCTGCATCCCCATCCGGTTCATGAAGATACGCCTCAGGCTTCTGGCACAACCATCACGATCTAGAGTCCAATCAGCATTTCCGGAGATTTATATGGTACGTGCCCCGGCCAAAACTTGCCCTAATCTTTCTCGGCTATTTGACGATGCGGAGCCGGAAACTGCTGTCCGGATTTCTTGAGAGCAAGGCGTTCGAGAGGCTGACCTGGCTCGTCCCCACAAGTTCTGACCCAACAATCCAGACGGTCCGATGTCAGCAGCTGTGGTTATGCTGCCGCAGAAAAGCGGCAGCACCGGCTCCGCCCGGCCAGTTGGCGTAGAAGCAGCGCGTCATCGCTTCACACTCGCGAGTGACCGGCGGCGAACACGTTCTCCAAGGTCTCGCCACTACCACACTCCCCGAACCCTGACCGTTGCCGAACTTCTGAACCGTGCGGGATGTCAAGCTCGCACGAAGCCCGTGGGCTATACCAACGAACATGCCCTTTGTCGGAAGCTGCGGAGAACAGTCCTCAGCACCTGCGTTCCACCGCTAAGCTATGACAAGCATCACGCAGACCGCCATAGCCGAGTCTCTGGCCGACGGGGGGCCCGGATGCCGGCAGCGGAATTGCCCAAAGAGCTTCCGGTCGATCTCAACAAGCGTCTGGATCGCGGCGATGGTCACAGCATCAACGTCCAAAACTTCGAGGACGGCGTGATGAACCGGCGGCGGATTGATACCTGCTGAAACCCCATCCAGATCCTCCCACGAGCGCCCGATTTAATAATAACCGTTCATGATTATTTTTGCCACCTGGCAGACAGAACAAACCCACGCGCCGACCGGGCGGGTGTATGTGTGTGCGGCAACGTGTTAAGGTGACACCGCCGTCAGAACGATTCATCGAGATAGTTTCAAGATCAGACCTATTCCAACCGTTCTAACCTCTGCAAAGCGCGCCAACGCCACCTTTTTCCGCACAAACCGGTCCACTTCCTAACTGATGATAAACAGTAAGAATGATCGTCAGTATCTGAGGATATTAGCATGGCAACCTGCCACCGCCTTCGCTTTACTCAACACCGACCTGCACGACTTCCGAGATTATCGACAGCCAGCCGGGCTCTCCCAAGATTTTCTTTGTTTACAGTCGCGATCCGCTTGCCGATTGCGGTTCGGTATCGACGCGCAGGTCGGGATGAGTAACCCCTCGACTTTGATCCATCAACCAAAGCTCACCTTTCAGCGCCGATGACCCCTTCGGACCTGGTGATGGGGCATCGCCTGCTTCGACACTGAAGACGATCCTCCAGACGTCGCGCGCCAGGCGACGCAGAGAGTATGGTATCGCGTCTCGCCTTGCTGGACACCGGGGAAGACGGCGGGGACAAGGTGTCTGGAGCATGGCTTCTGAACCGTGGTGTTGACCGGCCTGGCGACCGAGCTGGGCGCCGTAGTACGCGGCATAGCTGGGGAAGGCGATGACCTGATTGATGATGAGGACGTAATGCATGTTCCGCTGCTGGTTAGGGTCGTCCCGTCCGCTTCTATATTGTACTGCGCACGCTCAACCAGCATCCAGCGTCACCGAGGAGGTGACGTTGAAAACCGCCCGCAGGATCTATCGCGTGCGC
>JAGYJX010000034.1 GCA_018401495.1 Rhodospirillaceae bacterium | reverse complement strand
CAGCCGGTCGAGCTGGGCCCTCGCCTCCTTCAGCCCGGCGTCGGAGAAATCGAGCGGCGCGCGGTAGTGGGCCGACAGCAGCAGCAGGCGCACGACTTCGCCCGGCCAGTCCGCCAGCATCTCGCGGACGGTGACGAAGTTGCCGAGTGACTTCGACATCTTGTCGTCCTCGACCGTCACGAAGCCATTGTGCATCCAGTAGTTGGCCATGGCGTGCGTGCCAAAGGCGCAGCGCGACTGGGCGATCTCGTTCTCGTGGTGCGGGAAGATCAGGTCGAGGCCGCCGCCGTGGATGTCGAAGGTCTCGCCGAGATGCTCCCACGACATCGCCGAGCACTCGATGTGCCAGCCCGGCCGGCCGCGGCCCCACGGGCTGTCCCAGCCGGGGATGTCGTCGGGCGACGGCTTCCACAGCACGAAGTCGGCCGGGTCCTTCTTGTAGGGGGCGACGTCGACCCGGGCGCCGGCGATCAGTTCGTCGCGGTCGCGGCGCGACAGCCGGCCGTAGTCCGGCATCGACGGCACCGCGAACAGCACGTGGCCGTCGGCGGCGTAGGCATGGCCCTTGGCGATCAGCCGCTCGATCAGCGTGATCATCTGGGCGATGTGATGGGTAGCGCGCGGCTCGACGTCGGGCGGCAGGGCGCCGATTGCCGCCATGTCCTGGTGGTACTGTGCCGCCGTCCGCTCGGTGAGGACGGCGATGGTCTCGCCATTGTCGCGGGCGCGTGCGTTGATCTTGTCATCGACGTCGGTGATGTTCCGCACGTAGGTCACGCGCGGGTACAGGTGCCGCAGGAGCCGCACCAGCACGTCGAACACCACGACCGGGCGGGCGTTGCCGACATGCGCGAAGTCGTAGACCGTCGGGCCGCAGACGTAGACGCGGACGTGCGACGGATCGATCGGGCGGAAGACTTCCTTCTCCCGCGTGAGAGTGTTGGTGATCTTGAGATCCATGGTCTCGGCTCCAGGCATCGGGTCGCTGTGTCAGACGGTTGCGCGCACGGGCACGCGGGCCGTCAGCGACAGATGTCGGCCGTCGGGTAGAGCGCGATGCCGAGCGTGGCGATCGGACGGCGCGCGAACATGGGTCGAGGTCTCCGGTGGAGAGAACAGTGATCTGGTTAGCAGATCGGGCGGCGCCGGTCCACTCCGCCGCCCGTCGCCCCGTGGGTTCCGGCTCGGCCGCGCCGGGGCGGCGCGTCCGTCCGGAATGACGGCAAAGTGGGAGGGCAAGCCGCCAAACGCCCTGTCAGCGCCTCCGCTCACCCCCAATGATCGTCATCCCGGGCAAGCGCAGCGCGACCCGGGACCCACCCGCCGCCGCCGCGGTGAAGGCCGGCGCACGTCGCTTCGTAGGTCCCGGATCCGTCCCGCCGGTGGCGGTCCGGTCCGGGATGACGAAGAGGGAGAGGGGCGCCGATCACTGACTTGATGAACGATGATGGAAGCAAGCGCGACCCGGAACCCACCCGCTGTTCCGCGTCGGACGGCTACTCCGCCGCCGGCCGCAGCGCCGGGCGGTAGACGCCCTGGAAGGCGTTGGTGATCGGATAGCGCCGGTCCTTCCCGAAGGAGCGGGCGGTGACCTTGACGCCCGGCGGCGCCTGACGGCGCTTGTACTCGGCGCGGTCCAGCATGCGCCAGATCCGCATCACCGTCTCCGCGTCGAACCCCTTGGCGACGATCCCGTCGACCGGCGTCTCGTTCTCGATCAGCTCGCTCAGGATGGCGTCCAGGACCGGATAGGGCGGCAGGCTGTCCTCGTCCTTCTGGTCGGGGCGCAGTTCGGCCGAGGGCGGCTTGGTGATGATCCGCTCCGGCATCACCGGCCCGTCGGGACCGAGGCCGCCGGCCGGGCGGTGGGCGTTGCGCCAGGTCGACAGCTCGAAGACGCTCATCTTGTAGACGTCCTTCAGCACCGAGTAGCCGCCGCACATGTCGCCGTAGAGCGTGGCGTAGCCGACCGACATCTCCGACTTGTTGCCGGTCGACAGCACCATGTGGCCGAACTTGTTCGACAGCGCCATCAGGGTGATGCCGCGCGAGCGCGCCTGGATGTTCTCCTCGGTGATGTCGGGCCTGGTGCCGGCGAACGGCTCGGCCAGCATGCCGGCGAACGCCTGCATCGCCGGGCCGATGTCGATGGTCGAGTACCGCACTCCCATCATCTCGGCGGCCGCCGCCGCGTCCTCCAGGCTGTGCGCCGAGGTGTAGGGCGACGGCATCATGACGCAGCGCACCCGGTCGGGGCCGAGCGCGTCGACCGCGACCGCCGCGCTGATCGCGGAATCGATGCCGCCAGAGAGCCCGAGGATGACGCCGGGGAAGCCGTTCTTGACGACGTAGTCGCGCAGGCCCGTGGTCAGCGCGCAGTACAGCGACTCGACGCCCTCCGGCTGCCGGACGCGCGGTCCGGGCGCGCAGGACCAGCCGTCGGCGCCGCGGGTCCAGCGGGTGGTGACCACCGCCTCCTCCCAGGCCGGCAGCTGCAGCACCAGGCTGCGGTCGGCGTTCAGCACGAACGAGGCACCGTCGAACACCAGTTCGTCCTGGCCGCCGAGCTGGTTCAGGTAGACCAGCGGCAGCCCGCTCTCCACCACCCGGGCGACCGCGAGCTGGGTGCGGACGTCCGCCTTGCCGAGCTCGAACGGCGAGCCGTTCGGCACCAGCAGGATCTCGCCGCCGGTCTCCGCCAGACACTCGACCACATCGGCGGTCCAGATGTCCTCGCAGATCGGCACGCCGAGGCGCACGCCGCGGACGTCGATCGGTCCCGGAGGCGGGCCGGCGACGAACACCCGCTTCTCGTCGAACACCCCGTAGTTCGGCAGGTCGACCTTGTAGCGCGCGGTCACGATCCGGCCGGCGTCCAGCAGCAGAACGGCGTTGTACAGCTTGCCGCCGTCCAGCCAGGGCGCGCCGACCAGCAGCGCCGGGCCGCCGTCACCGGTTTCGCGGGCGAGTTCCTCCAGCGCTTCGCGGCATTCGGCCACGAACATCGGCTTGAGAACCAGATCCTCGGGCGGGTAGCCGCACAGGTACAGTTCGGGCGTCAGAACGACGTCGGCCCCGTCGGCCGCCGCCTGCGCGCGGACCCGTCGCAGCTTCTCGAGGTTGCCGGTGATGTCCCCGACCCGGGGATTCAGCTGCGCGAGCGTGATGGTGATTGTGTCGGTCATGTCGGATCACTTAGCGCCGGGAGAGGAAACGGGCAACGACGGCCTGGGGTCTTGTCATCCACCACTCTCATGGCCGCCTTCCGTCCCACGACGATCGGTCGGAAGCTTAGCCGGACGAATGACGGGCGTCATCCACGCGACACCGAGGCGCGGGCCGCCATCGCCGCCTGGGCGCCGCTCACGCCGCCAGCGGTGATTCAGCGCGCGCCCACGCCCGGCGCGCGCGGTCCTGGTCGCCGCGCAGCACATGGGCACGGGCGACCAGGCGCCAGTTCTGCGGGCTCGACGGCTTCAGCTGGCAACGCTCGTTGGCGAGCGCCAGCGACATGTCGCCGTCGCCCGAGCGAAGCGCCGCCTCGACCAGCGTCCAGGCGATGATGTCGCGCTGCGCGTGGCTGCCGCCGAGCCGGTGGTTCATGTAGCGCACCGGCAGAAGCGTCTCGACACAGGCCCGATACTCGCCGGCAGCGAACGCCTGCAGGGCGCGGCAGAACGGCAGGCCGATCTCGCGGCTCATGGCGGCGTTGGCGTCGCCGGCGTGCTCCAGATAGCGCTCGTTGGCGGTCAGAAGCCGCTGCTGCGCCTCCACCCGCCGGTCGCCGACGAACGCCATCATGGCGTGGACGTCGTTGAAGGCGTACAGCGTGTCGGCCGCACTCGGCTCCCACTTGTCGGCGAGATCGGACCAGCGCCGGCCGACGTCGGCGCCGACCAGCTTCAGGCGCCACAGCAACGCCGCCGAATCCAGCTCCTCGTAACGCTCGCCGCCGACCCCGCCGCCGCGCAGGTTGTTGTCGTAGATGTGCAGAACCTCGTCGACCCGCCCGAGGTCGAGCAGGAACAGCGACAGGTGCCACCACAGGTGATTGCGGAAATTGCCGTCGACCCAGACGTCGCGCCGCTCGTTCATGAAGTGGACGCCACCGAGCTGGCGACCCTGCATCTCCATCACGTGGGCGACGGCGTGAATGGCGTAGGGGTGGTCGGGGCGCAACGCCAGCGCCCGGCGCCCGACCTCCTCGGCGCGGCTGAAGTCGCGGTTCTCCTCCAGGCCGAAAGCGTAGAGGGCCAGCACGAACTCGTATCCGGGGGTCGACTCGTCCCACAGCGGGAACACCCGCGCCACGCAGTCGCGCTGGCCGACGACATCGCCGAGCAGCACGTCGGTCAGGTGCACCAGGGCCAGGGCGAGCAGGTCGTGCGGGTGCCTGACCAGCGCACTCTCCCAGTGCTGAACGGCACCGTGGAAGTCGCCCTCGATCCACGCCCTGACAGCGCGGATGTGAGCGCGCTCGCGGTCGTTGGCCTGGCTCCAGAGCGCCTCGGCCGCCTCGACGCTGTCGACCATAGTCCCGTAGATCCGGGTCTCCATCGCCTGGGTGAGCATCCCGGCGCGGAACACGTGGCCCATGACGAAATCGCCACGCTCGGCCAGCGCCGCGTCGATGCGGGCCACCGGGTCTCCCCGGAACGCCAGGGCGTCGTCGAGCGCGTCGTCGAGGGCGCAGGCGCAGGCGCTGTCGGCGTTGGTCAGGGGAAGTCCGCGGCGATCGGCAACGGTCATGGCAACCTCCGGCCGGCTTCACCCGGCGGACTGAGTTGATCGGCACTCCCCGAAAATACCCCTCACCGCGCTGTGGTTCCAGTCACGGGCCCGCGCCATCTCCGTGAGGCGGTGCCGCTGGACGCCACGGCGACCACCGAATAGCGTCCGGTGGCACCGGCAGGCCCACCGATCCGCTTGCCGCGGCCGAGCGTAGAGAGGCCCGAACACAACCGATAAACCGGAGACTACAGCGATGAGCCTGCAGGTCGGCGACAAGGCCCCGGACTTCACGATGCCCGCGGACGGCGGCGGCCAGGTGTCGCTGGCGGCGCTGAAAGGGCGCCCGGTGATCCTGTACTTCTACCCGCGCGACGACACGCCCGGGTGCACCACCGAAGCCTGCGGCTTCCGCGACGCGATGCCGGACTTCTCGGCGATCGACGCGGCGATCGTCGGTGTCAGTCGCGACACGGTCGCCAAGCACGACAAGTTCAAGGCCAAGTACTCCCTCCCCTTCACCCTCGGCGCCGACGACACCGGCGCGGTCACCGAAGCCTATGGCGTGTGGGTCGAGAAATCGATGTACGGCAAGACCTCCATGGGCATCGAGCGCGCGACCTTCCTGATCGACCGCGAGGGCGTGATCCGCGGCGTCTGGGGCAAGGTCAAGGTGAACGGTCACGTCGAGGAAGTCCTGGCCGCCGCCAAGGGGCTGTAGGCGTCGATCAACCGGTCGTTGGCGACCGGCTGACGAAATCCGCCACCAGCGGCAGGTGATCGGAGGCAAGCCCGGCCTCCCTGACCACCCGGGTGCCGATCAGCCGCTGGTGCGGCCGGAACCAGATGCGGTCGAGCGGCAGAACCGGGCAGGCCGCCGGGAACGTCCGGTGGCGGGTGCCAGGACCGAGCAGAGGCGACAGGCGCCGCTCGGCGATCCCGTCCCGGCGCCAGTCGTTGATGTCGCCCATCAGCAGGATGTCGCTGTGCGGGTCGGCGTCGACCAGCCCGCACAGCACACCGATCTGGAACCGGCGCTCCGGCCCGGCCAGCCCGAGATGCGTGCAGATCACCCGGGTCGGGCCTCCCGGTGCCTCGACGACCGCGTCGATGGCCCGGCGCGGCTCGCGGTTGCCCACCGACAGTTCGACCTTGATGCTCTCGCGCACGCGGAACCGGCTCAGCAGAATCTGCCCGTAGATCCCCTTGATCTTGCGGTTGACGTTGGCGGTGACCCAGTGGGCGCCCGGCATGGCCGAGCGCAGCAGGGCATAGCCGTCGACACCGCACTCAGGCCCGACAACCTCCTGGATGGCGGCAATGTCGGGGTTCAGGTCGCGGATGATCCGGTGCACCCGCTCCGGGTCGAAGCGTCCGTCCTGTCCGAGGAAGCCGTGGATGTTCCAGGTAAGCGCGCGGATAACGGTCACCCCGGCTGGGCGCCGGCCCGCGCCCTGAGCGGCCTCAGGTAGCGATTGACCACGTGCTGCAGCAGCAGCGACAGCCCGAGCCAGCCCAGCAGCAGCCCTGCGAGCATGGCGACGTCCTCGGCGCGACCTTTGGTCAGCACCACTTCGAGCTGCACGCCCATCAGGTTGAAGGCAATGATCCCGGGGCCGAGCCCGAGCGCCGAGCCGAGGGCGAAGTCCACGAACCGTATCCGCGCGGCACCGGCCGCCATGTTGATCAGCATGAACGGCGCGATCGGCAGCATCCGCAGGCTGGCGATGCCGATCACGCCGTTGCCGGCGAACACCTTGATGACGCGGTTGAGACGGCTGTCGCGGCGCTTGCGGATCGATCCGAGGCGACCGCCAATCGGCCAGCCGATGGCGTAGCCGGCCAACGCCCCGGCGACCGACCCGAGCAGCGAGTACAACACCCCCTCCCAAGGCCCGAAGACCATGGCCGTGACCGCTATCAGCACGGTGATCGGAAACATCGTGAGGCTGCCGATCAGGAAGACGCCGATGGTGGCGAGCGGCGCCCAGTCGGACTCCGCCACCATCTGCATGGGACCCACCAAGTGCTCCATGCGGGTCCATTCCTGGAGTGGCGTGTAGCGCCAGGCGAGCACGACACCGAGCACCGCAAACACGACCGCGGCGACCGGCCACTTCCGGATCCACCGACGCGCGGTTCTGGGCTCCCGAAGCCCCTCGAAGGAGATCGCCTCCGGCCAAGGGCGGTCCGGGTCGGCGAGAGTCACCACGGGGTCCGGGATGGCGTCGCCGAGCGCCGGGTCGTCCGCGACCGCCACCAGACGCCGGCCGTCGCCGCCGATGCGCGCCAGCGCCGCAAGCAGCGATCCCGCCGACGCCAAGGCGTCGGCGACCGTTTCGACGGCGGCGCCGGTGTGTTCGGCGATCAGCGTATCCCGGACCCGCCGCACCGCCCGTCGGCGCTCGGCGTCGCGGGCGATGACGATCAGGTCGCACTCGGTGTCGAAGCCCATGGAGCGGTTGTTGAGGTTCGACGAGCCGATCCGCAGGCTCCGATCGTCCACCACCATGACCTTGGCGTGAACGTTGACCGGAACCGGGCCGGCCCGGCCGTCGACCTGCGGGGTCATCAGCCGGATGCGGTCGCTCAGGCCGGCCCTGGCAAGCCGGGAGACGAACCGGAACCGCCCGGCCTGCATGACGCCTTTCTCGAGCCAGCCGTCGTGGTCGCCCGGCACGACCACCAGCACCTCGAGTTCCGGCCGCTGCCGCATGCGGGCGATCAGGGCATCGCCGATCACGTCCGCCGTCAGATACTGATTCTCGATGTAGATGAAGCGCTCGGCCTCGGCGATCGCGGCGCGGAACGTCGCCTCGACTTCGCGCGCCTCGGCGAGCTGGTCGTAAGGCGCCCGGGTCCTGGCGATCGCCAGGTCGACCTCCCGCAGGTGCGGATCCAGCCCCCGCGGCCAGGGGTCGGTGTTCACGCCGAGCGGCACGAGGTCGTGCCCGGCCGCCGCCGACCAGCGCGCCCGCGCCACCTCGGCCAGCGCCCTGGCGGCGTCGCCGTCCACCATCATCTGGATATCGTGGAACGGCGGGTAGGGTTGCCCGCTCGGATCGACCCGCCGGGGATCGTCGGGATCGTGGCGCGGGGTGTCCCAGCGCCGGATCGTCAGGTCGAGGCCGCCGCAGAACGCCACCGCGTCGTCCACGATCACCAGCTTCTCGTGCTGCGAGGCGCCGACCGGCAGCATCCCGTCCATGCACAGGGTGATCTGCGGCGGCGACGTCCAGCCGAACTGCAGCCGCGGCAGCGGTTCGCGCTCCAGCGCGTACAGCAGCGAGTAGTCCCAGAGCAGCAGGCGGATGTCGATATCGGGCTGGCGGCGGGTCAGTTCGCACAGGAACGCGCCGAGCTCGAGCGGCATGTCGTCGCCGGTCGCGGACGGGTCGGCGGCCAGCGGCGTGCGGCTGTCGATGTCCCAGCCAATCACCACGATCCGCTTGCGGGCGCGCTTCAGCGTCTCTCGCAACGTTCCGAAGTAATCGGCGGCGTCGTAGAGGATCCGGGCGCGACCGGCGCGCTCGACGCGCCACGACGCCCGTTCCAGGCTCGCCGGCTCGGCGTCGCCCTGTTCGGGTTGATTGGTAGTCAGAATCCACTCCCCTGAAGTTCCCACCAAGGCAGGACGATAAGCCCGGGTCCCAGACATCCCGTCCGCTGCAACGCGCCAACGGCGGCAGCGTTCCGGGGTCCCGGTCGTCAGCGCGTCCGAACCGCCCGTGGATCAGGCGCTCTCAAGCAGGATCCGGGTCATCTCGTCCGGGGCGTCCACCATGACGTCGTGGCCGCAATCGACCTCGTAGCAACGGAACCGGCCGTCTTCACGGGCGTCCGCCAAGGCCTTGTCGAAGGTCGGGTTCGCAAACGCCGTCGCTCTCACGTAGGCACGATCGGCGATCCGATCAACCGCGCCGGTGATATGAAGAGCCTCGCTGAAGCATCCTATCGGCAGGTCGGTGCACTTGGCGTCGACCCAGGCGCGGTCGGCGGGATTGACGTTGAACGCCGCGGCTGGAGTAGGCGAAATCCGCCAGCCGCCGCCGAACGCCCGCGCCCTGTCACGGACCGCGGCGTTGGCCTCGGGCGTGCGCAGGTCGAACGCCGACTGGCCGTGCTTCGGCGTGAAGGCATCGACGTAGACCAGCGTGCGCACGCGATCGGCGACGCGATCGGCCGCGCCGGTGATCACCATGCCGCCGTAGGAGTGCCCGACCAGGACGACGTCGGCGAGGTCCTCCCAGTGCAGCAGGTTGGCGACATCCTTGATGTGGGTCTGCAGGCTGATGGTCGGGGCCAGCAGGTGCGACCGGTCGGCGAGCCCGCTCAGGGTCGGGGCGAACACCGCATGGCCGGCGGCACGCAGCCGGTCGGCGACCCGCACCCAGCACCAGCCGCCGTGCCAGGCACCGTGAACCAGAACGAAGGTGGTCATGACGGCAGCCTCCCCAACCCGCTCGACCAGTGCTCGAGCACGCGCATTCCCAACGCGGTCGGCGCCTGCGCCGGTCCGCGGTCGTAGACCTCGCCGAGCCCGATCCGACGCGCCGCCAGACGTTTGCCGTAGCACAGCAGGTGGTCGATGGTGCTCATCAGGAAGTGCAGCAGCGGCAGGATCTCCTTGAAGGCGGCGTCGGCGGCGGCGCCGTCGCCGGACCGGTGCAGGTCGTGGATCCGGCTCTGCCGGTCGCAGGTCTCGACCCCGGGGATCAGGCCGGCGCACCCGGCCCGCAGGCTGTCGAGAAGCTCGATGCCGTTGCGGCCGTTGAACAGCGTGAAGGCGTCGCCCGCCTCCTCGGCCAGCCGCCCGACGACCATCACCGAACCCTCGGCCTTCAGGATCGAGACGTTCGGATGGCGCCGGTTCAGTTCGATCAAGCCGGCGTTGGACAGGCCGATACCGATGTACTCCGGCGCGTTCTGGATGCCGATCGGGATCGGGGCGGCATCGCCGACGGCGCCGAAGAAGGCGATCAGCGCCGCCTCGCTCGCCGTCTTGACCGGCGGCGGCTGCAGCACCGCCCAGGCGGCACCGCCGTCGGCGGCCCGCCGGACGCTCTCGATCTGGCCGGCCACGGTGTTGTCCGAGACCGTCACGCTGACCGGCACCCGGCCGGCCGCGGCCTCCAGCGTCCACTCCGCCAGGGCGTGGCGCTCGGCCACCGTCAGCTTGTTGCACTCGCTCGCCAGGCCGCCGACCGCGAGACCGTGCACGCCGGCGGCGATGCAGGCCTCGACCTGGGCGGCGTGGGCGCCGCGGTCGAGCCCGCCGTCAGCCCCGAACAGGGCGTAGAGCATCGGGTAGATTCCGTTGAAGTCAGGCCGTGCCATCGTCGTCCCCGTTCAGCCGCGCCGACGTTCACCCGGATGGTGCACCCGTCGCGAGGTCGCTGGCAACGACCGCGGCACCGTGCGCGCCGGCGCATGGCAGCCATCGCCGGGCGCGGCTTGCCGACTGTCACGCGATTGTCATAGTTCATCGTTCCGGACCGGCGGGCGGTCTCTGTGGGGTGGCTGCAGTGAGCGACAGCGCGTTACCGGCAAGGGCGGCACCGGCCGAGGCGACCGGACCAGGGGCGGCATCGACCAGCAGCCCGGCGGTCGCCAACCCGGCGGTCGAGGGCACCACCTTCGCGATCCTGTTGTCGCTCAGCTTCTGCCACCTGCTCAACGACATGATGCAGTCGCTGGTGCCGGCGATCTACCCGGTGCTCAAGGACCGCTACCAGCTGGACTTCGCGCAGATCGGGATGATCACCCTGGCGTTCCAGCTGACCGCGTCGATGCTGCAGCCGCTGGTCGGCCTGTACACCGACCGCCGGCCGATGCCGTACTCGCTGGCCGTCGGCATGGCGTTCACGCTGGTCGGGCTGGTGCTGATGTCGACGGCGTCGAGCTACCCGGCGATCCTGGCGGCGGCGGCGCTGATCGGCATCGGCTCGTCGGTGTTCCACCCCGAGGCGTCGCGGGTGGCGCGGATGGCGTCGGGCGGGCGCCACGGCTTCGCGCAGTCGCTGTTCCAGGTCGGCGGGAACACCGGCTCGGCGGTCGGACCGCTGCTGGCGGCGTTCGTGGTGGTGCCGCGCGGCCAGTCCAGCATCGTGTGGTTCTCGGCCGCCGCCCTGGTGGCGATGATCGTGCTGACCGCGGTCGGGACCTGGTACCGGCGGAACCGCCACCTGGCCAAGCCGAAGCCACGGGCCACCGGCGGCGAGCCGATCGTGCTGTCGCGCGGCCGGGTGCTGTTCGCGATCGCCATCCTGGTGGCGCTGCTGTTCTCCAAGAACGTCTACAGCGCCAGCCTCAGCTCCTATTACACCTTCTACCTGATCGGAAAGTTCGGGCTGTCGGTGCAGGCCGCGCAGATCGCGCTGTTCGCGTTCCTCGGGGCGCTGGTGGTCGGCACGCTGGCCGGCGGCTGGATCGGCGACCGGATCGGGCGCATCCCGGTGATGTGGTTCTCGATCCTGGGCGTGCTTCCCTTCACCATCGCGCTGCCGCATGTCGGGCTGTACTGGACCCTGGCGCTGTCGATCGTCATCGGCCTGATCATGGCGTCGGCGTTCTCCGCCATCCTGGTCTACGCCCAGGACCTGATGCCCGGGAAGGTCGGCATGGTAGCCGGCCTGTTCTTCGGCTTCTCGTTCGGCCTCGGCGGCCTCGGCGCGGCCGCCCTCGGACAGCTCGCCGACATGACCAGCCTGGAGGCGGTGTACCGGGTCTGCGCCTTCCTGCCGCTGATCGGGCTGCTGACCGCGTTCCTGCCGAAAATCGAGCGGCCGCGCGGCTGACTGCTCAGTACGGCCGGTCGCCGAGCACGGTGCAGCGCCGCATCACGCGGCGCTCGGTGGCCGGGTCGTAGCCGGTGGCGCGGTGCAGCAGGCTGCGGTTGTCCCACACCATGCACTCGCGCGGCGACCAGCTGTGGCGGTACACGAGGTGGTCCGGGGTGGCCATGGCGTTGATCTCCTCGATCAGCGCCCGGCCGGCCTCGTAATCCATCCCCTCGATCCACTCGGCGTGGTCGCCCAGGAACAGCACCTTGCGGCCGGTCTCCGGGTGGGTGCGCACGATCGGGTGGGCGACCGGCGGCACCTCGGCCTTCTGCTTCTCGGTCATCGGCTCGTGGCCGTGCCGGCGGGTGCGGGAGAAATCCAGGTTGTGGAAGGCGCGCATGCCCTCGAGCCGCCGCTTCCACTCCGGGCTCAGCGCCTCGTAGGCGCCGTGCATGTCGGCGAAGTGGGTCTCGCCGCCCTCGGTCGGCACGATCTCGGAGTACATCATGGTGGCGTGGCCGGTGGTCGGCCGCCAGGAGCCGTCGGTGTGCCAGAACATGGTCCCCTTGTCGGGGTGCCGGCCGTTCGGGTTGCCGTCGGCGTCGAGGTTGGTGAGGAGGTAGATCTCCGGGTGGTCGGCGTAGCCGTGATACTGGTTCATGACGTGGACCTGGACCTCGCCGAAGCGGCGCGCGAACGCCACCTGGGTCGCCGGCGGCAGGTCGACGTCGCGGAACAGGATCAGCTTGTGCTCGAGGAAGACCTCGTGGACGAGCGCGAACATCGCCTCGCCCACCGCCTGCTCCAGCGTGATCCCGACGATCTCGGCGCCCAGCGCCGGGTGCAGCGGGAGTACGTCGAACGGTCGGGCGGCGCTGGGAGATCCTGTGGCGACGGCGGCTTCCATGGCTTCCTCCGGGTGCGCGTTTTCCGCAAGCCTACTCCCGCCGCGCGTGGCCGCAAGACGCCTCGGTCGATCCCGCTATGCCACGTCGCCCGCTATGCCACGTCGTAGGTCAGCCCGACCACTCCGTTCGGCCACGCCCGGGTCTCTCGCAGGGCCAGCGGCAGCTCCGGGCCGTCGCCGGCGAACAGCGGCACGCCCTCGCCCAGCAGCACCGGCATGAGGAACAGTTCGACCGTGTCGATCGCGCCGACGGCGATGCAGGCGGCGGCGGTCTCCGCGCCACCGACGATCCAGACACGCGCGCCGTCGTCACGCAGCTCCGCGACCAGCCCGGCGAGGTCGGAGGTTCCCTCCACCCCTTTCGGCGCCTGCCCGAGCGGCCGCGAGGTCAGGACCGCGACCCGCTTGCCGGCGTAGGGCCACTTGCCGAACCCCTGCACCTGATCATAGGTCGTCCGACCCATGATCAGGGTATCCACCTCGGCCATGAAAC
The DNA here is from genome assembly GCA_018401495.1 of Rhodospirillaceae bacterium. GTDB lineage: Bacteria > Pseudomonadota > Alphaproteobacteria > Thalassobaculales > Thalassobaculaceae > Thalassobaculum_A. The sequence continues at coordinate 5,242 of JAGYJX010000034.1, read as the reverse complement.
CGGCGGTGCCGAAATCGACGTCATCCCAGCGGTTCAACCACTCCACGCCGCCCTCGGCGTCGGCGATCATGCCGTCGAGGCTGATGGCCATATAGAGGCGAAAGCGCGCGTCGCTCACCGTGGGTCTCCGGGGCCGAACCAAGACGGGGGCCGGATTGTGGTGTAGGGAGGGGACCGCTTCAAGCCACGGAGAGCCCGGTTGGCCGGCACCCTCGTGATCCAACCCCTTCCCGGCATCGGCGACATGGTGTGGCACCTGCCGCATCTCGACGCCATCGCCCGGGGCTGTCCGGGGGGAACGGTGAGCGTGCTCACCAAGCGGCGGTCACGCGCCGACGAACTGTTCGCGGGATCCGCCACGGTGTCGCGCGTGCTGTGGTTGGAGCGAGCCCAGAGCGGCGACCCCGCCGGCCGTCACGACGGCCCGCTCGGCGCCTGGAGGCTCGCGGCGGACCTGCGCGAGCACGGTTTTTCCGTCGTCTGGGTCCTGCACGATTCGCCACGCTACGCCCTCGCCGCGCGGCTTGCCGGCATCCCGACGCGCATCGGGTACGGCACCGGCCGCCAACGCCTTTTCCTCAGCGACCGCCGTATCCTGGCCGCCACGGACCGGCATCGGCCGACCGTCGAGAAGGCGACTCGGCTGCTGGCGTTGCACGACCTCGTGACGGAATCGACTCCCCGCTACCTTCCGGCACCGGCTTCCATGGATCGGATCGCCGCCCGCCACACCGGCCGGCCGCGACCCTGGATCGGTCTCGGTGTCGGCGCCAGCGAGCCTTTCAAGCAATGGCGCGCCGAGCGCTTTGCCGAACTCGCCGAGCGGCTGGCGACCGAGACCGGCGGCACCGTGTTCGCGATCGGCGGACCGACGGAGGCCGAGGCGATCGAGGCGGTCTGCGCCGCCGGCACGGCACTCCCGGTCGTCGGACTGCCGCTCGGCGACGCCGCGGCGCTCGCTCGATCCTGCGATCTGGTGATCGGCAACGACACCGGGCTGCTGAACCTGGCGGCGGCGACCGGGGTCGCCTCGATCGGCCTGTTCGGCGGCTCGCCGCCCTTGACCCAATACCCCTGTCTGACGGCGCTGGAGCCGCCGGGCGGGGCGACGTACCGCGTCGACCGGATGGCGGCGATCGACGTCGACAGGGTGATGGACGCGGCCCAACAGCGGCTGCGCCCGTCACTCGGCCGATAGCGTCTTCAGTCGGTGCGGGCGAGCAGGGTTTCCGCGGCGTCGACCACCCGCGCCACCGGCAGACCGGGCATCAGGGCGCCGGGCGCGTCGTTCACCTGCCCGGAGCGCGCCAGCAACGCTTGCGCCGTTTCGTCGGTCCGAACCCACGCCGCCTTCGTCCCCCTCGGGGCGTAGTGGCCCTCCCGGCTCGGCCCGAACAGACCGAGGGTCGGCGCGCCGGCGGCGGCAGACAGATGCATCAGCCCGCTGTCGTTGGCGATCGCCAACCGGCAGCGCGACAGGCAGGCGGCGAGCGTCATCAGCGGAACCGTGCCGACCAGATCGATCAGGCGTCCTGCCGGAACCGCTTCCAGCACCGGCCGGGCAAGCTCGCGCTCGCCGGGCCCGCCGGCGACCAGGACTCGAGCCCCCGGCAGCGCGCCGTCGGCGGCGGTCAACGCCGCGATCGCCGCGACGAAGCGCTCGCCCGGCCACGCCTTGGGCGGCCAGTTGGCGGTCGGCGCCACCGCCAGGATCGGATCCCCGGATTCTCCCAGGATCTCCGCCGCCCGACGGCGATCGCCGTCGGCGATCCACAGCCTCGGCTCGACGTCGCCGTCGAGGCGCAGGCCGTCGCGGATCTGCTCGACCCGGTGCCCGCCGCCCCAGGGCGTGCGGAACACCCGCCGCTCCCGCGCCCGCACCGTCCACGCGAACGCCGAGCCGCGCAGGTCGATTACCAGGTCCCACCGTGTGCCGACGGTCTCGTGCCAGAGGTTGCGCCACTGCGCCTGCCAGCGGCCCTTGCGCATGGCGATCACGCGCTCGACCCCCGGCACCGCCTGGAACAGGTCCGACGCCACCGGGCCGCACGCTACCGTCACCCGGGCGTCCTGCGCCCGGCGAAGGACCCAGGCGAGCGCGCCGGAGGAGAGGATGGCGTCGCCCAGACGAGTCGAGGAGATGAACAGCGCCCGCATGCGCGGCCTTATAGGTCGAACCCGGCGCCCAGGCGAGCGCCGCGCGCCCCAGGTCCGGACATCGCCCTTGCGGCCCCGGCCGGCGCGTCATACCTGAACGGGGTTGCGACGGGGAGTTGGGATGGACAAGGGCTGGTATCACGTTCTCGATTCGCGCGGCTTCATCCGGATCGACGGGCCGGATCGCGTGGCGTTCCTGCAGGGGCTGGTGTCGAACGACGTCACCCGGATCGCGGCCGACCGGGCCGGCTATGGCGCCTTCCTGACAGCCCAGGGGAAGTTCCTGTTCGACTTCTTCCTGGTCGCCGACGGCGACGCCCTGGTGCTCGACACCGAGGGCGCGCGGGCCGAGGACTTCTTCCGGCGGCTTCGGATGTACCGGCTGCGCTCGAAGGTCGAGCTCAGCCTCGGCGGGTACCGCGCCGCCGTGGCGGTCGGCGACACCGCGCTGTCCGCCCTCGGTCTGCCGGCCGAGCGCGGCGCGGCCAGGGCGTGGGGCGGCGGCGTCGCCTATGTCGATCCCCGCCATACCGAGATCGGCGCCCGGATCCTGCTGCCGGCGTCGGCCGACGACGGCATCCTGACGACCGCCGGGCTGCTGCCGACCGGGCTGGACTCCTACGAACGCCGGCGGGTCGCCCTCGGCCTGCCGGACGGCTCGCGCGACCTGGTGGTCGACAAGACCGTGCTGCTGGAGGCCGGCTTCGAGGAACTGGGCGGCGTCGACTTCGACAAGGGCTGCTACATGGGCCAGGAACTCACCGCCCGGACCAAGTACCGCGGCCTGGTCAAGCGCCGGCTGCTGCCGATCGCGATCAGCGGCCCGCTGCCGGCACCGGGAACCGAGATCACCCTCGACGGCCAGGAGGCCGGCGAGGTTCGATCGGTGGTGCCGGACGGCGACGATCACGCCACGGGCCTGGCGATGATCCGCCTGAATCGCCTCGACCAGGCGTTCAAAGCCGGCCTGCCGCTGATGGCCGGCGAGGCGACGCTGGTCGCCAGCCGGCCGGCCTGGGCGAAGTTCTAGCGACGGGGGTGGCACCAGCAACGCCCCATCGATAGGATCGCGCCCGCTGCGCCGGGCTTCCGGCCAACCCCACCCGACCGACACCGAACGGATCGATGACCGACAGCCCCTCGCCTGCCGCCACTCCCGCCGCCCCCGACGAGCAGACGCTCGAGGACACCGTCGGCTTCAACGCCGTGCTCGGCATGAAGCTCGTCGAGTGGAGCGCCGAGCACGCGGTCATGGAGCTGCCGATCCGCGACATGCACCTGAACCGCTCCAACGCCCTGCACGGCGGCGTCCTGGCGACCCTGATCGACGCGGTGTGCGGCTACGCCGGGGTGTGGGTGCCGCCGGGCGAACCGCGGCGCAAGGCCCTCACGCTGTCGCTCAGCACCAACTTCATCGGCCAGGCCCGCGAGGGCATCGTGCGGGCGACGGCGGTCAAGAAGGGCGGCGGGCGCAACATCTTCTTCGCCTCGTGCGAGGTCCGCGACGCGGCCGGAACCCTGCTGGCCATGGGCGAGGGCTCGTTCCGCTACCGCAAGTCGGATCCCTACGGCGAGCCGCCCAAGGCGTGACCCGGTGCGTGCGACGCCGAGGAAGCCTAGCGGCCCTCGTCGCCGTGCTCGCCGGAGGCCGCCGCGTCGTCATAGCCGCGCCGGGCGCTGAAGAACACCAGCGCCATCAAGCCGCCGCCCAAAGCCAGGCTGAACACGATGCCGAGCGCCATAGCCGCCCACCCATGACCGGACATGCCGGCCTGACCGGTCCCGCTCATCGCGCCGACCACCATCCACACCGCCACGGCGAGGATTGTGCCGAGCGAGCCGAGGAGGAGCAGAAGCGGGCGGATCGATTTCGGTTTGCCGTCGTTCATCACGGACATATGGGGTGTGTTCGGAGGCTCGGAAAGCGCCGATGATGGCCGACCGCAGGACTCCCTTCCCTCCGGCCCCGCTGTCTGGCGTAATGCGGCCGCAGGCGACCCCGCGAGGAGGCGACGATGCCGAAGGTGCTTTCCAAGGCCCAGGTTGATGCATTCTGGCGCGACGGGGTGCTGACCGTCGAGAACGCGGTGTCGCCGGAACAGCTCGCCCGGCTGAACGCCGACCTGGCCGGCTGGGTGGACGAGAGCCGGGCGCACACTGCCCCGTTCGGCCCGGAAACCCTGGACGGCAGGCCGCGCTTCGACATGGGGTCGGAGCACACCGCCGAGCGGCCTGCGCTGCGCCGGGTCAACAACCCCTCGGACATCTCCGACGCCTATCTCGATGTGATGACCGACGCCCGCACCGTGGACATGATCGCCGAGCTGATCGGCGCCAACGTCAAGTTCCACCACTGCAAGATCAACGTGAAACTGCCGGGCGCGCGCACCGAGGTCGCCTACCACCAGGACTTCGCCTACACGCCGCACACCAACGACGACCTGATCACCGCCCTGCTGATGCTGGACGACGTCACCGAGGAGAACGGCTGCCTGATGGTGGTGCCGGGAACCCACAAGGGACCGATCCACAGCCTGTTCCGTGATGGCGTGTTCGTCGGCCGCATGGCCGACGACGTCGAGACCGACATGCTGGCGCGGCAGATCCCGGTGACCGGCAAGGCCGGATCGGTGTGCCTGATGCACACCCGCCTCGCCCACGGCTCGGCCGCCAACTCCTCGAGCCGGCCGCGTGGCCTGTACATCTGCGTGTACAGCGCCGCCGACGCCGTGCCGATCGCCCGCAACCCGATGCCGAACCCGAACGAGGGCCGCATCGTGCGCGGCGTCGAGAGCCCGGTCGCGCGCATGATCCCGCTGGAGGTCGAACTGCCGAAGCAGCCGAAATCGGCGTCGTTCTTCACCGTCCAGGGACAAGCCTCGGCGGCCGCGGAATAGCGGCGGAGCGGCCGAGTGACCTGGTCGATCGTTGCCCGCGATTCCGACAGCGGCGCGCTCGGGATCGCCATCGCCTCCCGGGTGATCGCGGTCGGCGCGCTGTGCCCCTGGGTGCGCGCTGGCGTGGCGGCGCTGTCCACCCAGTCCTACACCTCGCCGGTCGCCGCCGAACGGACACTGCGGCCAGG
>JAGYJX010000033.1 GCA_018401495.1 Rhodospirillaceae bacterium | reverse complement strand
CCGTCGAGCGTGGCGATCCGCTGGACCACGGCCGCGTGTTCCTCCAGCGTACCTTTCCGCCCGCAGATGCCCGACTTACATGCCCGCGCGCCAGCAGCAGCGGCGCCACAAAGCCGGGCCCGGTGGCAACGCGCCGGGTCTGCCCCGGCACACATCAGCGCCACCCGGTAGCGCGCAGCACCCTCGGCCAGCCGAGTCGAGCGCCGCCGCCAACCAGCTCCGGAGGCGGCGGCGGGGCGTCGCCGCGCTTGCCGCCCAGGGCATCCCCCAGCCAGACATAGGCGATCCCGTGCGCCGGCCATTGTAGCGTCGCGCAGCGTCCTCGCGGTTGAACTGCGGACGCGCACGCGAATGCGTCGAGCGCACGTCGGCGATCGCCGTCACCCCGCCGCGCTCCAGCAGACCGAGGAAGCGGTCGACCGGGTGGTTGGAATGCCCGACGGTCAGGAAATCGGCCATCTCACAGCGTGAACAGCGTCTCGATCTTGCGGCGCAGCTGGTTCGGGCTGAACGGCTTGACCACATAGGCGTCGACGCCGTGCCGCCCTGCCTCGATCACGAACTCGCGGGTCGCCTTGCCGGTCAGCATCACGAACTTCATGTGCGGATAGCGCAGCCGCACCGCCTTCAGGAAGTCGAGGCCGGACATCCGCGGCATGTTCCAGTCCGACACGATCAGCTGGAATTGGCCCTGCTCGTGCTCCAGCACCGCCAGCGCCTGCTCGCCGTCGCGCACCGCCACGATGTCGGTGATGCCCATGACCTTCAGCGCGCCCTGGGCGAGCTTGGTCGCCATCGGCTCGTCCTCGGCCAGCAGCACGCGCAGCCCGGCATAGGTCGGGCAGCGGCTGCGGCGCGGACGGGGCGATCTGGCTCCATGGCTCATTCGGCGCTCACATGCTGGCGCGAGGGCGGCGAGACCCGCGCCTCGACGGCGGCCGGCATATCACTCGATCCCGTCCAACGCATCCTGGCATGCCCTGATGCCGCTGCCTGTTCAACCATCCGTGCGCACGCTGCCGCGCGCAGGCCGATCGAGCCGGCCGCACTCTTCAGGCCGTGTGCCGCGTCGGCCTGCCACCGCGGCGTCGCCGGCGCGGACCGGGCCGCTGCGAGGGCGGCCAGCGCATCACGGGCCGTCTCCTCGAAGGCGCGCCACCAGTTCCATCCGCCGTCTCGGCGCCGAGCTGTTCGGCCAGGGCGTCGTAGACCGCCGGCCTGAACGGGCCGTCGCCGGCCTCCAGCAGCGCGGTCGGGTCGTCGTCGTCCTCGGCTTCCGGCTCGGCCTCCAGTGCCGGCCGGAGCACCCGCGCCAGCGTGCGGAACAGCGCGCGCGGATCGATCGGCTTGGCGACCGCGGCGTCCATGCCGGCTTCCAGGCAGCGGCGCACCTCGTGCTCCATGGCGCCCGCCGTCGCCGCGACGATCGCCACCGCCGCCGCCGGCCCGTCGAGCGCGCGGATCGCCCGGGTCGCGGCGATGCCGTCCATGTCCGGCATGTGCAGGTCCATCAGCACCACGTCGACGCCGCCGGCCGCGACGGCCGCCACCGCCCGCCTTCCGTCCGGCACCACCGTCACCCGGTGGCCGCGCTTCTCCAGCAGGCCGCGCGCGACGCGCTGGTTGACGGCGTTGTCCTCGGCGACCAGCACGTGCAGCGGCGGCAGGAAGTCGCCGTCCGTGCCCGCCTCCGGCCGCCGGCTCCGCGCCCTCCGGCAGCGCCAGGCTCATCCGGAAAGCCGACCCCTTGCCGGGCGCGCTCTCGACGGCGATGGCGCCGCCCATGCGGTCGACGATGCGCTTCGAAATCGACAGGCCGAGCCCGGTGCCGCCGTAGCGCCGGGCGATCGACGCGTCGGCCTGGGTGAACTCCTGGAACAGCCGGCCGAGTGCCGCCGCGTCCATGCCGATGCCGGTGTCGACGACCTCGATCAGCAGCGGTACCGCCTCCTGCCCCCCGGCGCCACGCCGTACCGACACTGTCACCGCTCCGGATTCGGTGAACTTGACGGCGTTGCCGACCAGGTTCAGCAGCACCTGGCGCAGCCGGCCGGCATCGCCGCGCAGATACCTCGGCACGTCGTCAGCGACCCGCCCGCTCAGCACCAGGCCCTTCTCCGCCGCCCGGCCGCCCATCAGCGCGATGGTGCCCTCGACCAGCCGGCGCGGGTCGAAATCGACCGTCTCCAGCTCGAAGCGCCCGGCCTCAAGCTTCGACAGGTCGAGGATGTCGTTGAGGATCGTCATCAGCGCTTCGCCGGACTCCAGAACGACACCGGCGGATTCGCGCTCGGCCGGCGCCAGGTCGCCGTCCAGCAGCAGGCGGGTCATGCCGATGACGCCGTTCATCGGCGTGCGGATCTCATGGCTCATCATCGCCAGGAACTCCGACTTCGCGCGGGTCGCCGCCTCCGCCCGCTCCTTGGCGTCGCGGACCTCGGCCATGGCGTCCTTGAACACCGCCAGCGCCGCCGCCATGGCCCCGATCTCGTCGCGCCGGCCGAGATCCGGCACCGCCACCTCCCGTGTGCCTCCGGCGAGCAGCGACATCGCCCGCTCCATGCGCCCGAGCGGCCGCACGATGGTCTGGATCATCCAGGCCGCGACCGCCAGCGCCGCCAGCGCGACGCCGCCGATCACCGCCAGCGTGAAGGCCTTGGTCTGCTCGATCAGCCGCTCGGCCTCCAGCCAGAAGCGGTAGCCGCCGGAGGCCGCCGCCTCGACCAGGATCTCCAGGTTCTCGCGGATGCCGGCCGCCAGTTCGTCTCCCGCTCCGTCCGGCGCGGCCCGCCACGCCTCGGCGTCCGCCCGGATGGCGGCGACCAGGCCGCGCATGGCGTCGGATTGCGAGCGCGCCGCCACCACTTCAAGGTCGGAGACCAGCTGCTCCCAGCGCTCCTCGCGTTCGTCGCCGGGGCCGGCGCGCTGCAGGATCGCGAACGCGGTCTCGGCCGAGCGGGCGTGGCTGACGGCCTGCAGCGGCTGGTCGTAGAGGCGCTGGGCGAGATCGGCGAGCGACCAGGTCGCGAGCAGCGCCACCGCCGCCAGCGCCGCCGCCGCGAACACCGCGATCAGGAAGGCGCCGAGCAGCTTGATCCGGATCGACATGCCGCGAGCCCAGCCCCGCCGCTACTCGACGGTCACGACCAGCTTCATCTTCGGATGGATCCGGCAGCGCACCTCGACCGTGCCCGGCGCGGCCAGGGTCACCCCGTTGGTCTGGCCGGGCGCCTGGATGCCGAGGTTGAAGACGTTGCCCGGCGAGTCCGAGTAGACGTTGTGGTCGTACAGGTCGCTGTTGACGAAGGTCAGCCCGTCCCCGGCCTTCACCGCCAGCCTTGCCGGTTCGAAAGCCCGGTCCGACTGAACCACGCGGTTCTCGCCCGCGAGCGCCGCTCCGCAGGCGGCAACGATCCCCAGCGCGGCCAGGGCCGCGCGAACCGACTGGCGCATGATCCCGTTCCCCCGAACGTTTCGATGGGCGCCAGACTACCGCACCGCGCCGGTCAGGTCTCGACCCGGCAGGTCAGGACCGGGTATTCACGGTGCGTCGGGTGGGTCCCGGCTCGCGCTGCTGGCCGAGACGACGAAGGGGACAGCTGGCCACCTTCATCATGCCAGAGAGCCGGCCCTCTCTCTCCAGTCGTCAACCCGTACCGGACCGCCGCAGGCAGAGGATCGGACCACAGCGGGTGGCTCCGGTCGCGCTGCGCTTGGCCGGGATGACGACGAGGGCCGAAGCTGCCAGGCCGCCGTCATCAAGGCAGCGGGCCGGCCACCCTCTCCCCCGTCGTCATCCCGGACGAACGCGCGCCAGCGCGGGCGAGCCGGGACCCACGGCGCGACGGGCGACCCGGCGGCGGTGACATCCCGGACCGCCTTACCGAGCGTCACCCCGCCAGCTTGGCCTTCAGCAGGTCGTTGACCATGCCGGGGTTGGCCTTGCCGCCCGACCGCTTCATGGTCTGGCCGACGAAGAAGCCGAACAGCTTGTCCTTGCCGGACCGGTACTCGGCGACCTTGTCCTGGTTCTCGGCCAGCACGGCGTCGACGATCGCCTCGATCTCGCCGGTGTCGGAGACCTGGCGCAGGCCCTTCTCCTCGACGATCGCGGCCGCGTCCTTGCCGGTGGCGAACATCTCGGCGAACACGTCCTTGGCGATCCGCCCGGAGATCGTGCCGTCGCCGATCAGGTCGATCAGCCCGCCCAGCGCCTCGGCCGAGACCGGGCTGTCGGCGAGGTCGAGGCCGGCCTTGTTGAGGGCGCCGAACAGCTCGCTGATCGTCCAGTTGGCGGCGATCTTGGGGTCGCGCTTGCCGCCGCCGCCCGTGACCACCGCCTCGTACCAGTCGGCGGTCGCCCGCTCCTCGATCAGGCTCGATGCGTCGTACAGCGACAGGCCGTAGTCGCGCATGAACCGCGCCTTCTTGACATCCGGCAGTTCCGGCAGCGCCGCCTTCAACTCGGCGATCCGCGCCGGGTCGAGCTTCAGCGGCAGCAGGTCGGGATCGGGGAAGTAGCGGTAGTCGTGCGCCTCCTCCTTGGAGCGCATCGAGCGGGTCTCGCCGCGGTTGGCGTCGAACAGCCGGGTCTCCTGGTCGATGCTGCCGCCGGCCTCCAGGATCTCGATCTGGCGCCGCGCCTCGTACTCGATGGCCTGCTGGACGAAGCGGATGGAGTTGACGTTCTTGATCTCGCAGCGCGTGCCGTAGCCGTCGCCCGGCTTGCGCACCGACACGTTGACGTCGCAGCGCATCGAGCCTTCCTGCATGTTGCCGTCGCAGGTGCCGATGTAGCGCAGGATCGAGCGCAGCTTCTTGATGTAGGCCGCGGTTTCCTCCGGCGAGCGCAGGTCGGGCTTGGAGACGATCTCCATGAGCGCCACGCCGGACCGGTTCAGGTCGATGTAGGACTTGGTCGGGTGCTGGTCGTGCAGCGACTTGCCGGCGTCCTGCTCCAGGTGCAGGCGCTCGATGCCGACCTCCTTGACCGAGCCGTCGGGCAGGTCGAGATGCACCACGCCCTCGCCGACGATCGGCTGCTGGTACTGGCTGATCTGGTAGCCCTGCGGCAGGTCGGCGTAGAAGTAGTTCTTGCGGTCGAAGACGCTGACCTCGTTGACCTTCGCCTCCAGCGCCAGGCCGGTGCGCACCGCCTGGTCGACGCATTCGCGGTTGATCACCGGCAGCATTCCCGGCATCGCCGCGTCCACCAGGCTGACCTGGGTGTTCGGCTCGGCGCCGAAGGTGGTGGCGGCGCCGGAGAACAGCTTGGACTTCGAGATCACCTGGGCGTGCACCTCGAGGCCGATCACCACCTCCCAGGCGCCGGTCTCGCCCTCGATGCGATACGGCGCGGCGCGGTCCTGCTCGGCCATCGCTCAGACCCCTTCCAGCATGGCCGGCCGCGCCGTGAACGCCGCCGCCTTCTCGATCGCCCGGCCGACCCGCAGCACCATCGGCTCGTCGAACATCCGGCCCAGCACCTGCAGGCCGAGCGGCAGGCCGCGCGCCGACAGCCCGGCCGGCACCGACATGCCCGGCAGCCCCGCCAGGCTGGCCGGCACCGTGAACACGTCGTTCAGGTACATCTTCACCGGATCGTCCTCGTTGGCGCCGACCGCGAAGGCGTCGGACGGCGCCGTCGGCGCCAGGATCGCGTCGACCCTGCCGAACGCCTCGTCGAAGTCGCGCCGGATCAGGGCGCGCACGCGCTGCGCCTTGCGGTAGTAGGCGTCGTAGTAGCCGGCCGACAGCACGTAGGTGCCGATCAGGACGCGGCGCTGGACCTCGGCGCCGAAGCCGGCGCCGCGGGTGTTGGCGTACATCGCCGACAGGTTCTCGCCCTCGACCCGCAGCCCGTAGCGCACGCCGTCGTAGCGCGCCAGGTTCGACGACGCCTCGGCCGGCGCGACGATGTAGTAGGTCGGCAGCGCGTAGCGGGTGTGCGGGAGGGAGATGTCGACGATCTCGGCGCCGGCGTCGCGCAGCCAGGCGATGCCCCTCGCCCAGATCTCCTCGATCTCCGACGGCATGCCGTCGACCCGGTACTCCGCCGGCACGCCGATCCGCAGCCCCTTCACCCCGGCCTCCAGCGACGCCTCGAGGTCGGGCAGCGCCTCGGCGGCCGAGGTCGAGTCCTTCGGGTCGTGCCCGGCCATCGCCGACAGCATGACGGCGGCGTCGCGCACCGTGCGGGTCATCGGGCCGGCCTGGTCCAGGGACGAGGCGAACGCCACGATGCCCCAGCGCGAGCAGCGCCCGTAGCTCGGCTTCAGCCCGACGATGCCGGTGAAGCTGGCGGGCTGGCGGATCGAGCCGCCGGTGTCGGTGCCGGTGGCGGCCAGGGCAGCCCAGCCGGCGACCGCCGCCGCCGAGCCGCCGGACGAGCCGCCCGGGACCAGCGGGGTCCCGGCGTCCTGGGCGCCGCGCCACGGGTTGACCGCCGGGCCGTAGTACGAGGTGCCGCTGGACGAGCCCATGGCGAACTCGTCCATGTTGGTCTTGCCGAGCATGACCGCGCCGGCGCGCCAGAGATTGGCGGTGACCGTCGACTCGTAGGTCGGCTTGAAGCCGTCGAGGATGCGCGACGCCGCGGTGGTCAGCACGCCCTCGGTGCAGAACAGGTCCTTGATCGCGACCGGCAGCCCTTCGAGTGCCGCGCCTTCGCCCTTGGCGAGCCGCGCGTCGGACGCCGCCGCCATCGCCATCGCCCTGTCGGCGGTGACGGTGATGTAGGCGTTCAGCCCGGCGGTCGCCTCGATCCGGGCGAGGTAGGCGGCGGTCAGCTCGGTGCTGGTGATCTCGCGGGCGCGCAGCGCGTCGCGGGCGGCGACGAGATCGAGGTCGAACAAGCCGGGCATCACTCGACCACCTTCGGCACCGCGTAGAAATCGTTCACCCGGTCCGGCGCGTTCGCGGTCACCCGCTCGGGATAGCCGCCGTCGGTGACGGCGTCGTCGCGCTGCGGCAGCGCGTGGCCGGTCACGCTGGCCAGCGGCTCGACACCGGTGGTGTCGACCTCGTCGAGCTGCTCGACGAAGCCGAGGATGGTGTTGAGGTCGGCCACCATCGGCTCCAGCCGTTCCTCGGGAACCCGAAGCCGGGCGAGTGCCGCGATGGACGCGACGGTGGCCTTGTCGAGCGACATGGGCTAAAGACCGTTCCAGATCATCGTGAAAACCTGAAAACGGCGGATTTCCGCCGTTTCGGAGCGCGGAAGCTAACACCGCCCATGCCCCTCTGCAAGCCCGCCGACCTCGCGCGACTGCTGCCCCCGGGAGGCCGGTTGATGGGCCTCGACATCGGCAGCCGGACGATCGGCGTCGCGGTGTCGGACGCCGCCCTGCGCGTGGCGTCGCCGGTCACCATCATCCGGCGCGGGAAGTTCTCGGCCGACGCCGCCCAGATCGCCGAGCTGGTGGAGAGCCGCAACATCGGCGGCTTCGTCGTCGGCCTGCCGCTGAACATGGACGGCACCGAGGGCCGGCGCGTGCAGGCGACCCGCGACCTGACGGCCGAGCTGCTGCTGCGCATCGACCTGCCGACGATCTTCCAGGACGAGCGCATGAGCACCCAGGCGGTCGAGCGCGCGATGATTTCCGAGGCCGACCTGACCCGCGCCAAGCGCCGCAAGGCGATCGATTCCGCCGCCGCCGCCTGGATCCTGCAGGCGGCGCTGGACGCGCTGCCCGACACCGGGCCCGGATGACCGCCATCCTGACGGCGCTGGCGCCGGTCTTCGGGCTGATCGTCACCGGCACCGTCCTGCGCCACACCGGTCCGCTCGGCGACGACGGCTGGCGGGCGGTCGAGTTGCTGACCTACTGGGTTCTGCTGCCGGCGCTGATCGTGCTCAAGCTCGGCGGCACCGACCTCTCGTCCTACGAGATCGCCCCGATGGTGGCGGCGATGGCCGGGGCGGTGCTGATCGTCACCGGCTTCCTGGTGGTGGTCCGAAGCACCACCGGCATCGCGGCGGCCGCCTACACCAGCGTCATCCAGGGGGCGATCCGCCAGAACTCCTACATCGGCCTCGCCGCCGTCGGGGCGCTGTACGGCACCGACGGGATCGCCCTGGCGGCGGTCGGCATCGCCGCGGTGATCCCGCTGGTGAACGCGCTGGCAGTCTGGTTCCTGACCCGCATGATCGGCGAGAAGCCGGCGACTTTGCGGGTGGTGTTCGTCTCGATGGCGCGCAACCCGATCATCATCGCCTGCCTGATCGGCATCGGCCTGAACGCCGCCGGCATCGGCCTGCACCCTCTGCTGGCCAACGGGCTCGACCTGCTCGGCCGCGGCGCCCTGGCGCTCGGCCTGCTGTCGGTCGGCGCCGGCCTGCGCTTCGCCGCGCTGCGGGCGGGCTGGGCGCCGCTGCTGCTGTCGAACGTCCTGAAGCTGGTGGCGGTGCCGGCGCTGACCCTGGCGCTCGCGCCGCTGCTCGGCCTGGGCGGCGTGGCGCTGCAGGTGGCGGTGCTGTTCAACGCCCTGCCCAGTTCGGCCTCGTCCTACGTGTTCGCCCGCGCCCTCGGCGGCGACCACGAGCTGATGGCGGCGATCCTGACCACCCAGGTGGCGATGGCGGCGGTCACGCTGCCGCTGTTCATCGTGCTGGTGGGGTAGCGGCAGGCGCTCGCCGGACGGGAGTCAGCCACCTTCGGCGCCTTGGACATGCCGCAGCGTGTCGAGCCGCTGCCCGGCCGAGCCGGCGATGACGCTGAACGAACCGTCGGTCTCCAGCACCACCGCCGCGACCTCGGACATCGCCCCGATGCCCTGGGCGCGCGCCGCCGCCAGCACCTCCTCCTCGGTGACCCGCTGCTCGACCAGCTTGGCCGGCAGGAAGGCGCCCCTGAAGAACAGCAGCGTCGGCTCCGATTTGACGAGATCCTGGAAGCGCTTCGACCGGACGGAGACGTAGGCCACGACGTACTGCAGGAAGCACAACAGGCCGAACGCCAGCAGACCTTCCGAAAGCGACACCTCGCTGCTGAGCAGCGCCGAGGCCAGCGTAGAGCCGAGTGCCACGGTGACGATGAGATCGAAGGCGTTCATCTTCGCCAGGGTGCGCTTGCCGGTCAGCCGCAGCAGCAGCACCAGCCCGCCGTAGGCGAAGAATCCCACCACCAGGATCCGCCAAAGATCGTACCAGCCGTCGAACAGCATCACTGGATCCGCCGCGAGGTTCATCAGCCCACATCCCGCAACCCGCGGAACTTCAAACTCCGCCGCGGCGTTCCACTGGGAAGATCGCAACAGAACGTCGAGAAAGGGATTGGCACCTTGAAGATCCGCTGGCGGGCCCGCTCGGCCTCACCGGGATGGCGCTAAGGGTCGCGGTGCTGCTCATCGTCCTGCCGAGCTCGGCGGTGACCACAACCTGATGGCGGCAATCCTGACCACCCAGGTGGCGATGGCGGCGTTGACTGCCGCTGTTCATCACGTTCGTGCGTTGAGCTAAAATGCTCCAACGTCTCGCCAGCAATGAGTTCGACGTGTTGCCAGCCCCTGAGACACCATCAGGCTCATCTACGTCCAACAAGGCGGCGACGCCGGCGTGGCGGTTGCTGCTTTATGCGCTGGGCAGCCTGCTCCTCGGAGCCTCACCTCTCCTGGCCGCGATAAACGGACCTGACATCATGGTCGGCGTGTTGATCTTCGTCACCATGCCTATAGGTCTCTTCTTCGGATTAGCCTTTAGCCTTGCCGCCGTCCTTAGAATGATTGGTGGTTGGTCAAGCAATGAGCGGTCACCGCCATTGCGCAAGTGACCTCAGCGGTGACGCTCTCGCAGTTCATCGCCTGGGTCGATAGCGCTGTACCCCGCCAAACACCGTTCTGGCTCCGACGCCAACGCCAAAGGTCACCGCCATGCCGCCCGTCTTCGAGTTCTGGCCCGCCCTGCTCGCCTCGCCCTTCTGCACCTGGTGGCCGCCATCGCCAGTGGCCCGGCCCGCCGGCTGTACCGGCGCGCCGGCAAATGGCTGGCGGCGGCGGCCGGCCTCGCGATGATCGGGTTCGGCGTCGAGCTGGCGATTGCCGGACGGTGAAGCGGGGAAAGTCTCCGGGTCCACCTCCGGAACTTCCCCTCGCGGCGCCGCGTTCCCATGTGAACCACGATCGCTGCACCCCACGGGAGTTCGACCATGCCGGACCGGCGCAGGCACCGGAATCGCACGAGCGCACGGTGAAGATCAACGGCCAGCGGCCCATAACTGCCCTGCGGCGAGCGGTTCAGTGGGGCGACGCCAAAGTGCCGATGGGGCTGCGCACGCTGCTCGGCCTGCTGCTGTGCGTCGGCGGGGTGTTCGGCTTCCTGCCGATCCTGGGCTTCTGGATGCTGCCCTTGGGCTTGGCGATGATCGGGCTCGACATCCCGGCCCTGCGCCGCCGCCTGCTGGCTTGGCTCGAGCGGGCGGAGCGCAAAGCCGAAGCCGGGGGCGGCGCGCCGTAACCGGCATCAGGGCGGTAACGGGCGCTCGCCCGTCGATACCCTGTCGGGAAGCCCGGCGTCGTGGTAACGCCCCGGGGATGGAGCTTCCCGACGACCTCCTGGCCGGCGGCCGGATCGCCTACGTCAAGCGCGTGCCGCGCGGGCTCGACTACGGCCTGGACGGCTACGCGTTGGACCGCTTCTCGGCGCATTTCAGCCGGTACGGGGCCGAAGTGGTGGTGGTCGACGAAACCGACCCCGCAGCCCCGGTGGCGCTGCGCGCGCTGTGTCTGGACCCCAGCCTGATGTTCGTTTTCTCGTTCAACGGGGCGGGCGCCGGGTGGCTGGCGGCGGGCGCGGATCCGGGCGCGGATCCGGGCGAGACACCGCTCGACCGCAACGGGGTGCCGTTCGTGGCGAGGGTCAGCAACGCCCTGTTCGCCGACAATTCGCGCGCCGCCGTGCTGGCGCCGACCGCCCGGCACCTGGTCCTGGCGCGCGACCGCAACGCGCTCGCGGCGGCCGGTCGGCTGGTGCAGCCCGGCACCATGGTCGACTGGCTGATGGGCGGCGCGCTCGGGTCGGCGATCTGCCCGGAAGACGGCTGGACGGACATGGCGGATCGCGACATTCCGCTGCTGGTGGCCACCCGCAGCCTCGATCCCGGACGCTGGCGAGCGGCCGCCCGGGAACGGTTGGGCGGCGACGCCGCGCTGTTCGACGCCGCCCTCGAGGCGGTGGTCGACGGCCCGGAACTCTGCATCGCCTCGACCGCGCTGGCCGTGCTGGCCGAGCGCGGGTCGGCGGAACCGTGGCCGCGGACCCGGCTGTTCGAGTTCCTGGCGCTGGTCAACGGCACGGCGATCGCCCGGCGCCGCCACCGCATGCTGGAACTGACCGCCGCCTACCCGGCCGTCTACGTCTTCGACGCCAGGCCGCCGGCGATCCGGCTGCACCCGCGCAGCGTGGTGCTGCCGCGGCTGGAGAACCGCGACCTCGTCCGGCTGATCGCGCGGTCGCGCGGCTATCTCTGCTTCAACCCGAACGGCATGGCGGGGGCGTTCAGCGAGCGCATCGGCCAAGCCGTCGAGCGCGGGACGATTCCGCTGCTGCAGGAGAACGCGGTCACCGCCGAGCTGTTCTCGGAGGGCGGCGGGCTGCCGGTCGGGCCGGACGACGACGCAATGCGGACCGGAATCGAACGGCTGTTCGAGCTGGCCGACCTCCCCGGCATCGCCGCCGCCGGACACGCCAGCATGCAGCGACGGCACACCGTCGGCGGGTTCGTCGGGACGATCCTGACCGCCGCCGCCCGGCGGGCGCCCGACGGCGCCCTGGCCCGGCGGCTCTGTTCTCGGTGGCTTGGTTCTCGGTGGCTCGGTCACGCTTGATCCGGCGGCTCACGGCGCGTCAGACCGCGCCGGTCAGCGGCAGACCATACTCCCGCACGGCGATCGGGCGGGTGAAGCCGAAGCCCCGGTAGACCGCGTCCTCCGGCAGGAAATGGGCGGCGATCCGGGGCAATCGGCCGCTGGTCCCGAGGATGGTGCCGTGGATCATGCGGCTGCTGAACAGAACCGCGTCGCCGCGCGCGAGATCCAGCGGCGTCAGCCGGCCGTCGTGCCGGTCGGCCACGGCGGCGTAGACGTCGCGGATGTAGTCACCCGAGCGCAAACTCTCCGCGTCGTGGGGCACCAGCGCGTCGGCGGAGCCCGGGACCACGAAGAACCGGTTGTGCGCCGGACCGACGGCGTCCCACATCGGCACCAACAGCCCGACGAGTTGGCCCGGCGGAACCGAATCCTCGTAGGCCTGGTCCTGGTGCGGCCCGTTCTTCGACTCGTCCAGCCAGTGCAGGCTGACGGCGCGGGCCGGCCCGCCGAAATGGCAACGCAGGCGCTCGGCGATCCCGTGATGGCCCACCACCCCCAGGACCGCCCGGCGGAACGGCTCGATCGGGGGGCACCCCTCGCGATGCAGGTCCACCAGCGCGTTCACGAGGCCGCCTGACGGGCCGATACGATGCCGCTCGCGTCGCTGGCTTTGGCGCTTGAGGCTGCCGGTATACGCCAACAGGTGGCGGTCATAGGCGGCGAGCGCCTCGTCGAGGACCGGCGTCGGCAACGCGCCGCGCAGGATGCAGAAACCGTCGCGGCGAAGGCGGCCCGACACCTCGCTGGCGCGCACCAGCGGGGCCGCCGCCCTGGGGTCTGTCGCCGTTGCGGCTTGCATGAGGGCCACCGGTTGATGTCGCGGGTGCCAGCAACGCTAGTCCGACCGGCGGCGGCCGACAACGCGCCCTGCAGCCTTGCCGGATCCGCAGGGACCGAGACACCGGCGGACGTAGGGCGCTTGATCGCCGCGGCCACCCGACGCACCATCACCGCCCGCCCCTCACCCTTCCCGAATCGACGAGCGCCATGACCGACACTTCGTCCCCCGCTGGGTCCCCCGCCGGGTTCCCGCCGGCGCCCT
>JAGYJX010000032.1 GCA_018401495.1 Rhodospirillaceae bacterium | reverse complement strand
CAGGCCTTCGGGAAGCTCGATCCGGCTCTCGGCGATCAGCGCGCGAAGCGAGTCGAGCGGCTCGGCCTCGATCGGCTCGAACACATGGGGGTCGATGCGCGCCTCGCGGTTGATCTCCGCCTTATGCTTGTAGAACCGCCAGATCAGGTCGGGCTTCATGCCGATGACCGAGTAGCGGCCGCGCACGGCTCCACCCTCGACCGACTCCAGCAGGAACGCGTTGGCCCGACCGTCGGCCAGCTTGAGCATCGCCGAAACCGGCGTCTCCAGGTCGGCGACGAGCGTCGTCCAGACGACCTGAGGGCGGCCGGAATCGTAGATCTCGCGGAAGCGCTCGAAGTCGGGCTGGGTTCTCATTGCGCCATCTCGTAAAGCCGGACGACGTCGTCGCGGTTGACCTCGACGCCGAACCGGCCACGAAGGTCGGCGATCAGGAGCTCGATGACATCGGTCTCCGTGCCCTGGGAAATCTGTTCCTGGATGCTGGCGCGTACCTGCTCCTGCGCGGCGGTGTCGACCGGCTCGATCCGCAGCAGGCGGACGACCACCGCCTGGCTGTCGTCGGACGCCACGGCGACGCCGCCGACCTCGCCGATCCCGAACAGGGTGGCGGGAAGGGCACCCGGGAAGCCCTCGGTGAGATCGCGCCCCGAGCGGGTGATCGCCGGCAGCACCGCCGACGGCATGCCCTCGGCGGCCGCGAGATCGGCGAGAGGGGTGCCGGCCCGGGCCTTCTCGGCAAGCGAGTCGGCGCGTTCCTCGGCGATCTCGAGCCGGCGCTCGTTCCGCCAATCCGCCAGCACCTGGTCGCGCACCTCGTCGATGGGGGGCGTGCGCGGGGCCTCGACCCCGTCGACCCGAAGAATGAAGAACCCGCCGTTGTTGCCCTCGCCAAGCGCGCTCAGCTGGCCCTGGGCGGTCTCGAAGGCAATCTGCAGGAACCGGCCACCGGGAAGACCCTCGGCGTCATCGCCGGCCTTGGTGGCGCCGGAGCGGGCAATCCCGCTCGCGGTCTGCAGCGGGAGGTCCATCGTCCGCGCGGCCTCCTCCAGCGTCGCGCCGCCGGCGAGGGCATCCTCGAGGGCGTTGGCGCCTTCGTAGACACGGTCGAGGGCGCGATCCTGGGCGATCTCGTCGCGGATCTGTTGCCTGGCGTCGTCGAAGCTCGTGGTGGTGCCGGGCTGTATCGCCACCACCCGGAAGACGTGCCAGCCGAACGGGCTCTCCACCGGCGGGGTGACCTCGCCCTGGCCGACTGCAAACACCGCGTCCCCTGTACCCTCCGGGAGGTCGCCCCGCCGCAGGACACCGAGATCCAACGCAGCCGCGTCCGCGCCGGTCGCGTCGAGGGCGACGGCGGCGAATTCCTCGCCGGCCGCAATCCTGGCATGGGCGGCGCGCGCCGGCTCCTCGGCCTCGAACAGGATCTGCTGCACCTCGCGCCGCTCGGGAACGGCGAACTGGTCTACACGCTCGTCGTAGGCGGCGCGCACCTCGTCCTCGGGAACCTCGATGGCGGCGGCAATGCTGGCCGGGGCGATCTGGACCCACGTCAAGGTCCGGTACTCGGGCTTCTCGTAACGGACCTTGTTGGCGTCGAAGTAGCCGTCGAGGGTGGCGCCGTCCGGAGCGTCGGGCTCGGCGACGGCGGCGGCCGGAATCGCCACGACCTCGGCGACGCGGCGCTCCTCGCGGTAAGCGAGCAGGCGGTCCACCACGGGCGCAGGCACGGCATCGATGGCGGTCAGCGCGTCGACGAGCTGGCGACGGGCGAAATCCTGCCGCAGGCGGACCAGGAACTCCTCCTCGGTCCAGCCGTTGTCGGCGAGATAGGTCTGATAGCGCGCGCGGTCGAGACGGCCGGACTGATCGGTGAACCGGGAGCGCACGAACTCGGCGACACGGTCGGTCCCCACCGACAGGTCGAGCGAACGGACGGCCGCCGTCATCAGTCCCTCGGTAACCAGATTCTCGATAACCTGGTCGAGAAAGCCCAACTGTATCGCTTGCTCGGCCGTCAACGGCACACCGATGCGACGGCGCGCGGTCTCGAATTCCTCCGCTACCTCTTGGGTGGTGAAGCGGACGTCGTCACCGACCTGGACCGCGACCTTGCCGGCGGGGCTCCCGAAGAAGACGTCGCCAATTCCCCAGATCGCGAAGCTCACGATGAGCAGAACGAACAGGATCTTGACGAAAATCGACGTCACTTGGGATCGGATGAACTGAAGCATCGCTTGGCGCGGCCTTGTGCAAATGAGTCGCGAACGACGCCGGAACCCGGTGTCGGGGCGCGGCATCATAGGGAGAGGGCACCCGCCGGGCAACCGCCGAATCCCGCCGCACCCGACGGTTTCCGCGGGATTCCGGCCGGGTTGTTGGCTCGACGGAAGGACCGTGCTAGACGCGGCGTCTCGCGTGTGTGGAGGCTATGACGATGGCGCGACCCCTGATCGCCGGTAACTGGAAGATGAACCTTGACCGCGCTGGCGCCGAATCGCTGGCACGCGAGCTGGCGGCTTCGGTGGCGACTGCGTCGATCTTCGAGATGGTGGTGTGCCCGCCGGCGCCCTACCTGGCGATCGTCGCCGCGGCCATCGGCGGCAGCCCGGTCGCCCTGGGTGGCCAGGACTGTCACGCTGACGTCAGCGGCGCCCACACCGGCGACGTGTCGGCCGCCATGCTGCGCGACCTCGGCTGCAAGTATGTGATTGTCGGGCATTCCGAGCGTCGTGCCGACCACGGCGAGACCGACGGTGCCGTGCTCGCCAAGGCCGAGGCTGCCCGTGGCGCCGACTTGGTACCGATCGTTTGCGTCGGCGAGACCGAGGCGCAGCGCGACGCCGGTCGGACCCTGGATGTCGTGGCGGGCCAGATCCTCGGGTCGGTCCCCAACGGCCTCGACGGGTCCACCCTGGTGGTCGCGTACGAACCGGTGTGGGCCATCGGGACCGGACGGACGCCCACGGTTGACGATGTCGCCGCGGTGCACGCCCACATCCGGCGGACGCTCGCCGAGCGGACCGCCGACGCCGCCGGTATCCGCATCCTCTACGGTGGCTCCGTGAAGGCCTCGAACGCTTCCGAGCTTCTCGCGGTTCCGAATGTGAACGGGGCACTGGTCGGTGGAGCCAGCCTGAAGGCCGCGGATTTCCTCGCTATCGCGCGGTCCGTTTAGCTCGATGACCACGCCTCTGGCCAAGTCGCCCGGTTGGCGCTAAAACCCGCGCCGTCCGACGTCGGACGGGACGAGATCAAGGATCGACATGACGGCGATCGTACTGACCATTCACCTGATGATCGCGCTGGCCCTGGTCGTCGTGGTCCTGCTGCAGCGCAGCGAGGGCGGCGGACTCGGTATCGGCGGCGGCGGCGGGATGGGGTCGTTCATGTCGGCCCGGGGCACCGCCAACCTGTTGACGCGGGCAACAGCGATCCTGGCGGCCTGCTTCTTCGGAACCAGCATCCTGTTGGCGATTCTCGCGGGGAACACCGGTACATCATCGTTCCTCGACCGCCCGTCATCGTCCGACAGCGCTCCCGCCAGGACTGAGCCGGCCGCCCCGGTTTCGCAGTAACCTATTGATTATACTCGATTAATGTGATCCCGATGGGCTATCGCTCATCGGCGTACCAGAGTGTGTGACAAAGAATATCCCGACATAGGTCGATCGGGTATAAGGAGGGTCCATGACGCGGTTCATCTTCATTACCGGCGGCGTGGTCTCCTCCCTCGGCAAGGGTCTTGCGGCGGCGGCGCTCGCCGCGCTGCTCCAGGCGCGCGGCTACAAGGTCCGCATGCGCAAGCTCGATCCCTACCTCAACGTCGATCCCGGGACCATGAGCCCGTACCAGCACGGCGAGGTGTACGTCACCGATGACGGCGCCGAAACCGACCTCGACCTCGGCCACTACGAGCGGTTCACCGGCGTCGCCGCCCGGCGCAGCGACAACGTCACGACCGGACAGATCTACATGGACGTGATCACCCGGGAGCGCCGCGGCGATTACCTCGGCGCGACCATTCAGGTGATTCCGCACGTCACCGACGCGATCAAGGAGTTCGCGCGCGGCGACCTGGAGGACGAGGATTTCGTGCTCTGCGAGATCGGCGGCACGGTCGGCGACATCGAGGGCCTGCCGTTCCTGGAGGCGATCCGCCAGCTCGGCAACGAGCTTGGCCGCGAGCGGTCGCTGTTCATGCACCTCACGCTGGTGCCCTACATCCCGGCCGCCGGCGAGTTGAAGACCAAGCCGACCCAGCATTCGGTCAAGGAACTTCAGAGCGTCGGCATCCAGCCCGACATCCTGCTGTGCCGGTCCGACCGCGAGATCCCGGTCGAGCAGCGGCGCAAGATCGGTCTGTTCTGCAATTTGCGCTCCGAGGCGGTGATCCCGGCGCTGGACGTGGCGTCAATCTACGAGGTGCCGCTCAGCTATCATCGCGAGGGGCTGGACACCGAGGTGCTGAGGCATTTCGGCATGCTGGCGTCCGACGCCGAGCCGAACCTGTCGCGTTGGACCGAGATCCTGCACCGGGTGCAGAACCCGGAAGGCACCGTGCGGATCGCGGTGGTGGGCAAGTACACCAGCCTTCTGGACAGCTACAAATCGCTGGCCGAGGCGCTGACGCACGGCGGCATCGCCAACAACGTCAAGGTCGAGCTGGAGTGGATCGACTCCGAGATCTTCGAGACCGAGACAGAGGCTCTGCTCCGGCTCGAGGATGTCCACGGCATCCTGGTTCCCGGCGGCTTCGGCGAGCGCGGCTCCGAGGGCAAGATCGCCGCGGTGACCTTCGCGCGGGAGCGGCGGATTCCTTACTTCGGGATCTGCTTCGGCATGCAGATGGCGTGCATTGAGGTCGCGCGGAACCTGGCCGAGATCAAGGGTGCCGGGTCCACCGAGTTCGGGCCCTGCCCGGAGCCGGTGGTCGGGCTGCTGACCGAGTGGACTCGCGGCAACACCCGTGAAACCCGATCGGCCGAAGGGGCGCTCGGCGGCACTATGCGCCTCGGCGCCTACGAGTGCCGGCTGGAGAGCGGGTCGAGGGTTCGCCAGGTCTACGGGTCCGAGCGGATCTTCGAGCGGCATCGCCACCGCTACGAGGTCAACATCAACTACCGCGAAGCCTTGCAGGGCACCGGGCTGGTGTTTTCCGGCATGTCGCCGGACGGCGTGCTGCCGGAGATCGTCGAGCTGCCGGGCCATCCCTGGTTCGTCGGCGTGCAGTTCCACCCCGAACTGAAGTCCAAGCCGTTCGATCCGCACCCGCTGTTCACCAGCTTCGTGGAGGCCGCGGTCGAGCAATCGCGGCTGGTGTGAGGCCATGACCACCGTCCGTACCGTCCGCGTCGGGCAGATCGACATCGCCAACGACCGGCCGTTCGCGCTGATAGCCGGCCCCTGCCAGATCGAGAGCCGCGACCACGCCATCGAGGTGGCCGAGACCCTGGTCGCGATGTGCGCCCGTGCCGGGGTTCCGCTGATCTTCAAGTCGTCCTACGACAAGGCTAACCGGACCAGCGCGTCGGCCCAGCGCGGCGTGGGGATCGAGGCCGGCCTGCGAATCCTGGCCGAGGTGCGGGAGCGCTTCGGCTGCCCGGTCCTGACCGACGTGCACGAGGCCGCTCAGTGCCAGGTTGCCGCAGAGCACGTCGACGTCCTGCAGATCCCGGCCTTCCTGTGCCGCCAGACCGACCTGCTGCTGGCGGCCGGCGCCACCGGGCGGGCCGTCAACGTCAAGAAGGGGCAGTTCCTGGCCCCTTGGGACATGAAGAACGTCGCCGCCAAGGTGGCTTCGACCGGCAACGACAGCATCCTGCTGACCGAGCGGGGCGTCAGCTTCGGCTACAACACCCTGGTCTCCGACATGCGCAGCCTGCCGGAGATGGCGCGCACCGGCTACCCGGTGGTGTTCGACGCGACCCATTCCGCCCAGCAGCCGGGCGGGCAGGGGACGTCGAGCGGCGGCCAGCGCGAGTACGTGCCGGTGCTGGCGCGCGCGGCGCTGGCGGTTGGCGTGGCCGCCGTGTTCATGGAATGCCACCCCGACCCCGACCACGCGCCGTCCGACGGCCCCAACATGGTGCGGCTTGCCGACCTGCCGGGCCTGTTGGAGACGTTCGTGGCGTTCGATAGGATCGCCAAGGCCCATCCGGTTGGCATCGCCTGACCGGTCGACCGATCCAAGGAGCCGGTAGATGGCGCAGATCGAAGGCCGCTACGGCCTCGTCTACAGTGTCGAGCGTCCCGAGACCGCGGCCAGGTTCGACGATCTGGTCACCGCCTATCTCGGGTTCGAGCGCGACATCGGCGATCGCCTCAAGGCGTTGCTGGCCGGCGAGCCCGACATGCCGCTCGCCCAGGTCACCAAGGGCTACTTCTTCAAGCTGTTCGGCAGCGCCGCCATGTCGGCACGGGCCTCCAAGACCCTGGCCGACGCCGACCGCGCGTTCGCCGACCGCCCGACCTCCGACCGTGAGCGCCTGCACCTGGAGGCCTTGCGGGCCTGGTGCGCCGACGACCTGGACCGGACGACCGACCTCTGGGAAAGCATCCTGCTCGACCACCCCAAGGATGCGCTGGCGCTCCGCCTCGCGCATTTCAGCCACTTCTACGCCGGCGACGGCCGTCGCATGCGCGACAGCGTCGCCCGCGTCCTGCCGGACTGGTCGGACGCCGATCCGGACATCGGCTTCGTGAACGGCATGTACGGCTTCGCGCTTGAGGAATCCGGCGACTATGCCCGCGGCGAACGCTACGGGCGGATGGCGGTCGAACGGAATCCGAGAGACGCCTGGTCGGTGCACGCGGTCGCCCATGTCATGGAGATGCAGGGCCGACACGCCGAGGGCATCGCCTGGGTCCGGCGCCACGAGCCGGACTGGTCGACCACCAACAATTTCCGCTTCCACCTCTACTGGCACCGCGGCCTATATCACCTTGAAAGACATGAGTTCGACGAGGTTCTGGCGATCTACGACGGCTATGTCGCCTCGGACATCGCGAGCGACATGTACCTGGATGTCTGCAACGCCGCGTCGCTGCTCTGGCGGCTGGAGATGAATGGGGTCGATGTCGGCGACCGCTGGAAGGATCTGACCGAGGTGTCGCTGCGGCACGTCGACGACCACGAACTGGTCTTCGTGTCGCTGCACTACCTGATGGCGCTCCTGAAGGGCGGCGAGCCTGAGGCGGCGGCCCGGCTGGCGGCGCGGATGCAGGACTATTCCAACGCCGCGACCGCGCAGGGCAGGGTCTCGGCGCGGGTCGGCAACGGCACCGCGTCGGCCTTGGCGGCGCTTGCCCGCGGCGACGCCGGCGCCGCGGTCGACGCGCTGCTGCCGATCCGTTACGAGCTCTGGTGCATGGGCGGCAGCCACGCGCAGCGCGACCTGTTCCGAGGAGATGCTGGTGTCGGCGGCGGTCCGGGCCCGCCCGCGCCTGGCGCGGGCGCTGCTGGCCGAGCGCACCGCGGCCAAGCCACGGAGCGCGTGGAGCTGGCGGCGATACGCGGCAGCGCTCAAGGCCGAGGGGCAGGCCGTCGAGGCCGACGCTGCCGAGCGTCGGGCCGCGGAGCTGCTGGCGACGGCGTGAGGCGGTCAGTACCGCGACCCGTCGCTGCGCCGCACGAACACGTAGTCGTCGTCGATGCAGCGGACCTGCATGTCGACGTCCGGATAGTCGACCTCGTCACCGTCGACGCGGTCGCCGATTTCGAGATAGGTCGCCGCGGCGCCCGAGCGGTTCACCAGCGCGTGGCCATCCGGCCGGCCGGCGGGGAACGCCGCGCATG
>JAGYJX010000031.1 GCA_018401495.1 Rhodospirillaceae bacterium | reverse complement strand
GATCCTCGACCACGATGTCGTGCTGCAGCAGTTCCTGACGCACCCGCGCCGGGTCGGCGTCCGGCTTGTCGATCTTGTTGCACGCCACGATGATCGGCACCTTCGCCGCCTTGGCGTGCCGGATCGCCTCGACCGTCTGCGCCATGATGCCGTCGTCGGCGGCCACCACCAGGACGACGATGTCGGTGACGTTGGCGCCGCGCGCCCGCATCTCGGTGAACGCCTCGTGACCCGGGGTGTCGATGAAGGTGATCTTGTCACCCGACGGGATCTGGATCTGGTAGGCGCCGATGTGCTGGGTGATGCCGCCGGCCTCGCCGCTCGCCACGTCGGCGTTGCGGATCGCGTCCAGCAGGGAGGTCTTGCCGTGGTCGACGTGGCCCATGACCGTCACGACCGGCGGACGCGGCGTCATCGCCTCGTCGAGGTCGGCGTCGCCGCGCATGCCGAGTTCGACGTCGGACTCCGCGACCCGGCGGACCCGGTGGCCGAACTCCTGGACGATCAGCTCCGCCGTGTCGGCGTCGATCGTCTGGTTCATGGTGGCCATCATGCCCATTTTCATGAGCGACTTGACCACGTCGCCGGCACGCTCGGCCATGCGGTTGGCCAGTTCCTGAACGGTGATCGTCTCCGGAACCACCACGTCGCGCGCGAACTTGACGGGCTCGCCTTCCTCTTCGCGCTGACGCTGGCGCTCACGCTCGCGGGCACGCCGCACCGAAGCCAGCGACCGCGTGCGCTCGCTGTCGTCGAGGGCGGCCGAGATCGTCAGCTTGCCGCCACGGCGCCTGGGCTCGACGGCGGCGGTGGTACGGCCGCGCGCCGGACGCTTGGCGGCGTCGCCGCCACGGCCACGACGGCGACGCTCGCCCTCGTCCTCGGTCTCGGCGACCGGTGTCCGCGGGGCGGGGGCCGCCGCAGCGGTCGACGCCGGCTGGCGCTCGAGACGGGCCTGGGCCCGCTCGGCCGCGGCCTTGGCCTGGCGGCCGGCCTCTTCCTCGGCGAGACGAGCGGCCTCGGCGGAGCGCCGCGACTCTTCGTCGTCGGCGATCTTGCGCATCTCGTCGAGTTCGGCCTGACGCCGATCCTTCTCGACGACCGGTTCGGGCGCGCGCAGCGCCTCTTCCGGCGCCGCCTCGATCTCGGGCACCTCAGGCGCGTCGACGGCGGCCGCCGTCGCACCAGCGGCCGCAGCGGCCTCGCTGTGCTTCATACCCTCCTGGAGGGCGCGCGTGCGGGCGGCGCGCTCCTCAACGGTGAGCTCGCGGCCGGCACCGCTTCCGCCCTTGCCGGCGTTCGCCTGACCGGGCGCAGGGGTGCGGCGTCGCCGCACCTCGACCTGCACGGTCTTCGAGCGGCCGTGCGAAAAGCTCTGCTTGACCTGGCTCGTCTCGACGGACTTGCCGATGGACAGCTTGTTGCGGCCCCCGAGAGGCTCAGCTTCTTGCGGTCCTGGTCGCTGGTGCTCGACATCTTGTCTTCGCCCAAATCATCCATCCATCAACGAGCCGGCGCCTTGAATACACGCACCGGCAGGGTTTTCCAAGCGGGACCCGGAGGTATTACCCCGGAATCCGGCGAGTCGGTCGGCGTCCCGGCGCAGGCGCTCAGCCAGACCGCCTCCCGGACCGCCACTGTCCACGAACCCGTGGACGGCATGCTCGCGCCCGAAGGCGCCGGCCAGCTCGGCCGAAGTCAACACCGAGACCACCGACCGGCTCCCGGCCAGCGCCCGCAGTCTCGCCCGCCCGTCCTCGGCGCCGTCGCGACGCCTCGATCAGCAGGCCACGGCCGCCCCGCCTCCAGCGCCTGGCGGACCTTGGACAGGCCCGCCACCGCGGCGCCCGCCCGACGGGCCATCGCCAGCATCTCGACGCAACGCCGGACCAGCAGCACCTCGACCCGCTCCACCAGGGCCGGATCGACCTGCACCGCCCGGCCGGCGGATCGCCCGAACAGCCGCTTGTCGACCGCCCGCCGCAAGCGTCTCGGCGTCGGCGCCGACCCACAGGCCGCGGCCAGGAAGCCTCTCGTCGACGTCCGGTATCACGGTCCCGTCGGGTCCCACCGCGAACCGCACGAGTCCGCCGCGCGGGCCGCTTTCCCGCGTTACCAGGCAGCGTCGCTCCGACTCCACCGCCTCCCGGTTCGCGTCACGCCTTCGGCTCAGCCTCGTCCTCCTCGCCGGTATCCGCCGGCGCGTCCTCGTCTTCGAACCAATGCGCCCGCGCCGCCATGATCACGGCGTTGGCGGCGTCCTCGTCCAGCGACTCCGCCGGCAGGATCTCCAGGAGCTCGTCGCTCGCCAGATCGGCGACGTCGTCGAGCGTCTTCACACCCTTCTCGCCGAGCGCCACCAGCATCGCCGGGGTCAGCCCTTCGAGCGCCGCCACCTCGTCGGTAACGCCGAGCTCGGTGCGCCGCTCCTCGAGGCGAACCCGCTCGGCCTCGACGTGGTTCAAGGCCCGGGTCTGCAGCTCGGTCGCGATGTCGGCGTCGAAGCCCTCGATGTCGGCGAGGTCGTCGATCTCGACGTAGGCGATCTCCTCCACCGAGGTGAAGCCCTCGGCGACCAGCAGGCCGGCGATCACGTCGTCGATGTCGAGCGCGGAGATGAACGTGTCCGAGCGCACCCGGAACTCTTCCTTGCGGCGGTCGGACTCTTCCTGCTCGGTCAGGATGTCGATGTCCCAGCCGGTGAGCATGGAGGCCAGCCGGACGTTCTGGCCGCGCCGGCCGATGGCCAGCGACAGCTGCTCGTCGGGCACCACGACCTCGATGCGGCCGGCGTCCTCGTCGAGCACGACCTTCGAGACCTCGGCCGGGCGCCAGGGCGTTGACCACGAAGGTCGCCGGGTCGTCGGACCACGGGATGATGTCGATCTTCTCGCCCTGCAGTTCGCCGACCACCGCCTGCACCCGCGAGCCGCGCATGCCGACGCAGGCGCCGACCGGATCGATCGAGCTGTCGTAGGAGATCACCGCGATCTTGGCGCGCGAGCCGGGATCGCGGGCCACCGCCTTGATCTCGATGATGCCGTCATAGACCTCCGGCACCTCCTGGCGGAACAGCTGGCGCATGAACTCCGGGTGGGTGCGCGACAGGAAGATCTGCGGGCCGCGCGGTTCCGAGCGGACGTCCTCGATGTAGGCGCGGATGCGGTCGCCCTGGCGGAACGTCTCGCGCGGCAGCAGGCGGTCGCGCCGCAGGATCGCCTCGGCGCGCTGGATCTCGACGGTGACGTTGCCGTATTCCACCCGCTTGACGACGCCGTTGATGATCTCGTTGGCGCGGTCCTTGTATTCCTCGTACTGGCGATGGCGCTCGAACTCGCGGACTTTCTGGACGATCACCTGCTTGGCGGTCTGGGCGGCGATCCGCCCGAAATCGATCGGCGGCAGCGGCTCGTCGATCACGCTGCCGACCTCGAGCGCGGGGTCGATGCGCTTGGCCTGCGCCAAGGTGATCTGCGAGATCTCGTCCTCGACCTCCTCGACGACCGTGGTGCAGCGCTTCAGCGAGATCTCGCCGGTGCGCCGGTCGATGGTCGCCCGGATGTCGTGATCGGGGCCGTATTTCGAGCGGCCGGCCTTCTGGATCGCCTGCTCCATGGCGATCAGGACCTCCTCGCGGTCGATGCCCTTGTCGCGGGCGACCACGTCGGCGACCTGGATCAGCTCCAGCTTCGGTTGCGTCGCGATGTCCATCGTCTTCGTCGTCCTCCTAAGGAGCCGCCCTTACGCGTCGTCGTCGCGCTGGGCCGGCGCGCTCGCCGCCACCAACGCGTCGGTCAGGACCAGCTTGGCACGCGCGATGCCCTCGAACGGCAGG
Organism: Rhodospirillaceae bacterium; assembly: GCA_018401495.1. Lineage (GTDB taxonomy): Bacteria > Pseudomonadota > Alphaproteobacteria > Thalassobaculales > Thalassobaculaceae > Thalassobaculum_A. The sequence continues at coordinate 202,659 of JAGYJX010000031.1, read as the reverse complement.
GCCCACTGCACCCCCGGCTCGGTCTCCACCAACACCCGGTCCGCGTCGTCGACACCGACCAGCAGGCCGCTGAACCGCTTGCGGCCTTCGATCGGCTCCGCCATGTCGACGCGGGCCTCGAAACCGGCGTAGCGCCGGAAATCCTTGACCCGGGTCAGCGGCCGGTCGATGCCGGGCGAACTGACCTCGAGTGTGTACTCGCCGGATATCGGGTCCTCGACATCGAGCACCGCGGAGATCGTACGGCTGATCCCGGCGCAGTCGTCGACGCTCATACCCGAGCCGTCGGCCTTCTCGGCCATGATCTGGAGCGTCGGGCGCCGGCCGCCGGTGACCATGACACGCACCAGCTCGTAGCCCATCGCCTCGATCGGCGGGCCGACGATCGCCTCGAGCCGCCGGCTCGGCACTCCGCTGGTCTCTGCGTCCGTCACGCCGCCCTGGCTTCCCTCCGGGGGCGGTAACCGCCAACAAAAAAGTGGGCCGTTGGCCCACCCCCGATCGTAACTCCGATTAAGGAGACCGGGATATAGCCCAGGCCGGCCCGACTCGCAAGGGTGGAGAGTGCCGTTGCCTGGGCGAGCGATCGAGCCGCGGCTATTGCTTCACGAACCGCAGATAGGCCGGTGGGCGCCCCTCGCGGCGGGCTTTCGCCTCGTAGCGGGTCTCCGGCCAGTCGTCGGGGCGGGTGCGCCAGTCGGCCATGCGGCGGCCGGTCCAGCGCAGCCCCGGGTGCGCCGTCACACGCGCCAGGATCCAGCCCAGGTAGGCCGGATCGTCGGTGGCGATCCGAAGTTCGCCGCCGGGCACCAGCAGGTCGTGGAAGCGGGCGATCGACGCGTGCTGGATCAGCCGGCGGAAGTGGTGGCGGCGCTTCGGCCAGGGGTCGGGATGCAGCACGAACACCCGTTCCAGGGAGCCGTCCGGGAGGGCATCGACCAGCGGTCGGGCGTCGTCCGCCAGCACGCGGACGTTGGCGCCGCCGCCATCATCCTCGAGGTGCCGAAGCAGCGACGCCACCCCGTTCAGGAAGCGGCTCGCCGCCGATGATCCCGACGTCGGGGTTGCTGCGCGCCTGCCAGGCCAGATGCTCGCCGCCGCCGAAGCCGACCTCCAGCCAGACCGCGCGCACCGGCCGGTCGAACCAGCGTCCGGGGATCCCCGGACGCGGGCGCCGACGGGACCGCGAGGTCGGGCAGCCGCTCGTCGAGAAGCGCCTGCATCCCGACGCGCAGCGGCCGTCCCTTGCGGCGTCCGAAGAACAGCCGGTCGCCCGGGACCCGGCCGGGATCAAGGGGCTGCGGCACGCGGCACCGACCGGCGGCTACGGCCGTCCGGCGGCGATCAGGCGAAGGCGGACTTCAGGTCGTCGACCAGATCCAGCTTCTCCCAGGTGAACCCGCCCGTCGCGTCCGGCGTGCGGCCGAAATGGCCGTAGGCCGAGGTGCGGGCGTAGATCGGGTTGCTGAGCGCCAGTCGGGTGCGGATGCCGCGCGGCGACAGGTCGACCATCTCGCCGATCACGCTCGACAGGCGCGCCTCGTCGACCCGGCCGGTGCCGTAGGTTTCGATGAAGATCGACAGCGGGTGCGACACGCCGATGGCGTAGGACACCTGGATGGTGCACTTGTCGGCCAGACCGGCGGCGACGATGTTCTTGGCCACCCAGCGCGCGGCGTAGGCGGCCGAGCGGTCGACCTTGGTCGGATCCTTGCCGGAGAACGCGCCGCCGCCGTGCGGCGCCGCACCGCCGTAGGTGTCGACGATGATCTTGCGGCCGGTCAGGCCGCAATCGCCGTCCGGACCGCCGATGACGAAGCGGCCGGTCGGGTTGATGTAGTAGACGGTGTCGTCGTCGAGCCAGCCTTCCGGCAGGGTGTCGCGGATGAACGGCAGGACCAGCGCGTGCACCTGCTCCTGCGACAGGTCGGCGTCGTGCTGGGTCGAGACCACCACCGAGGTCGCCTTGACCGGCTTGCCGTTCTCGTAGCGCAGCGTGACCTGGCTCTTGCTGTCGGGGCCGAGGCCCTTGGCGCTGCCGGCGTGGCGCGCCTGCGCCATGCGCCGCAGGATCTCGTGGCTGTAATGGATCGGAGCCGGCATCAGCGCGTCGGTCTCGGTGCAGGCGAAGCCGAACATGATGCCCTGGTCGCCGGCGCCCTCGTCCTTGTTGCCCGAGGCGTCGACGCCCATGGCGATGTCGGTCGACTGCTCGTGCAGCAGGATGTCGATGCCCGCGGTCTTCCAGTGGAAGCCGTCCTGCTCGTAGCCGATGTCCTTGACCGCCTGACGGACGCGCTTCTTCCATCAGGTCGTGGGTCACGCTGGACGGGCCGCGCACCTCACCCGCGAGAACGATCTTGTTGGTGGTCGCAAGCGTCTCGCACGCCACCCGACTGGACGGATCGGCCGCCAGAAACAGATCGACGATGGTATCGGAGATGCGGTCGCAGACCTTGTCGGGATGACCCTCCGACACCGACTCGCTGGTGAACAGGTAGCTCGACTGGCTCAACGGATCCTCCGCGCGGCAGACCAGGGGGCCCAGGCTCCCGTCGGACCGGGAATCGACGAGGGCCGGACAAGACGCGTCCGGCCCTGGGCGTGGGACGCGGCGTTGTGGCCCGAATGCCGGACGCGGTCAAGAGCGTAGCCGTTCTGCGCGCGACGCTAGCCTTCGCTGCCGTCCATGGTGTCGGCGATCGAGCGGGTGAGTTCGTAGAGCCGGCGTCGCGCCGTCGGATCCTGGATGCGATAGAACGCGCGCACCAGTTCGATGGTCTCGCGCCGCTGCATCGGGTCGTCGTTCGGGGTTGCGGCCACCGGCGGCGCGCCGCTCGCCGACGCCGTCGGGCAGGTCGTCGAAGAAGAAGCCGACCGGAACCTGCAAGCGCCCGGGCCAGGTCGAACAGCCGGCTGGCACCGATCCGGTTGGCGCCGCGCTCGTATTTCTGCACCTGCTGGAAGGTCAGGCCCAGCGCCTCACCGAGCCGCTCCTGGCTCATCCCGAGGAGGGTGCGCCGAAGGCGGACCCTGGCACCAACATGGACGTCGATCGGATTGGGGTTTCCAGCGGTTGGCGGTCGACCGACTCGCCTGCGACCCGGTCGCTCACTCAACATGCCGCCCTCATGATCCGTTAACCAAAAAGCGGCGCATTATTCCATACTCTTGTATGCAGTCAACGTGCGTTAACGATTATATTTCATAAAAATCAATCAATTCGCCGGCGCTATTCACCGCATCAGGCACGTCTTATTCGGGTGACCGTGACAATTAGCGCAATCATGAGAAGTACTGGCCAATCACCACTGCGGGAGTACACGGTGGGTGGCAACGCCGCCGGCAACGGGGCGTCGAGACTGCCGGTGACGCCGAGAGCAAGTTCGGCCAGGGTACGGCCGAAGGGGTCGGCCACGAACGAGATCCCGGTGTTGGCCGCCCGCACGATCGGCAACCCCTCCTCGATCGCCCGCATCCGGGTGATCGCCTGATGCTGGTAGGGGCCGCTCGACCGTCCGTACCAGGCATCGTTGGTCAGGTTCAGCAGCCAGCCCGGCCGCTCGCCCGCGCCGACCACGCCGCCCGGGAAGATCGCCTCGTAGCAGACCAGTGGCGATACCGACGGCGCGCCGGGCAGCGCCAGCGTGGCGGGTCCGGAGCCCGGGCTGAAATCGCGGGAGCCCTGGACGATCGGATCGATCGGCAGAATGCCTCGGAACGGGACGTATTCGCCGAACGGCACCAGATGGGCCTTGTCGAAGGCCCAGCGCACCGAGCCGTCCCCGGCCAGCGCCAGCACGCTGTTGTACACCCGGTCGCCCTCCGCGCGCGCCGCTCCGAACAGCAGCGTGCCGCCTTCCGGCACCGCGCCGGCCAAGCCGGGCATCGCGATGCCGGCGTCCAGCAGATAGGCGACGGCGGTCTCCGGCCAGACCACCACCGTCGGGGCGGCGCCCGGGGCGACGCCCTCGGCCCGCACGGTCGGCGCGGTGGCAGCCGCGCTCAGCGACAGGTAGCGCAGGACGTGCCGGGGCTTCAGGGTCGGATCCCACTTGTCGCGCTGCTCGACGTTGCCCTGAACCACCCGGATCACGACGCCGCCGACGGTCGCCGCCGGCCCGTCCGGCAGCCGCGCCCAGCCCCACAGCGCCAGCCCGCCCAGCAACGCCGCGCAGCCGGCGGTCGCCAGAACACGCCCCCGACGCCCGGCCGCCGGGTCGAACCAGAGCGCCGGCACCGCCGCGGCCATCAGGGTGACCAGCGTCAGGCCGTACGCGCCGATCAACGCCGCGGGCTGCAGCATTGCCGGCACCGGATCCCAGACATAGGCCGGCAGGTTCCAGGGAAAGCCGGTCAGGATGTGACCGCGCAGCCATTCGGCGGCGCTCAGGCAGCCGACCAGGGCCAGCCAGAAGGCAACCCCGGACGGAGCCAACCGGCGTGCGCACCATGCCGCCGCCGCGGTGAACAGCCCGAGCAGCGCCGGCAGCCCGGCCACGGCGAACGGGATCAGCCAGCCGTGGCGCGCGCCGTCGACCAGCAGGGCGTTGGCGATCCAGTAGAGCCCGGCGACGTGAAACCCGAAGCCCCACAGCCAGCCGGCGAGGGCCGCGGCGCGGTCGGTGGCGGCGACGCGCACCGCCCAAGCCAGGACCGCGACGGCAAACACCGCCGGGATCAGGCCGACCGGCGGAAACGCCGCCGCGGTCGCGGCACCGGACAGCAGCACGCAGCCGGCGCGCACCCAGGGACGGGCAAGGGTGATGCCGATCCGGGCGGCGACGCTACTCGGCGGCACGCTCGACCGTCGCCGGCCGCCGGCGCACCCGCAACGTGCGAAGGCGTCTCGGATCCGCCGCCACCACCTCGAAATCCAGTCCCGACGGGTGGCGGATCACCTCGCCCCGGGTTGCCACCCGGCCGGCGAGGCTGAACACCAGACCGCCCAGCGTGTCGATCTCCTCGCGCTCATCCTCGGTCAGCACCGGACCGACCAGCGCCTCGAACTCTTCAACCGTGGCCCGCGCGTCGGCGAGGATCGTGCCGTCCGGCTTCTCCTCCAGCTTCGGGCCGACGTCGACGTCGTGCTCGTCGCTGATCTCGCCGACGATCTCCTCGACCAGGTCCTCGATGGTGATCAGCCCGTCGATGCCGCCGTACTCGTCGACCACCAGCGCCAGGTGCCGGCGGGTCATCCGCATCTCCTGCAGCAGGTCGAGCGCCCGCGACGACGGCGCGACGAACAGAACCTCGCGCGCCAGCTGCAGACACCGGCACGTCCTCGCCGCGGTTCAGGTGGCCGATCACGTCCTTGATGTGGACCATGCCGATGACGTCGTCGAGCGTGCTGCGGTAGATCGGCATCCGCGAATGCGCCGCCCCGCCCATCAGCTTGGCGACCTCCGACAGCGCCACCGACTGCTCGACCGCCATGATGTCGGCGCGCGGCACCATCACGTCGTAGGCGGTGATGTCGCGCAGCCCCAGCACGTTGCGGATGATCGCGCCCTCGTGCGGGTCGATCGGCGAGGTGTCCTCGCTGTTCTCCTCGATCAGCTCCTCGAGCGAGGCGCGCACCCCGGAACTGCCGTTCCGCGCGAGGCCGACGGCCCTGAGCAGGCCACGCACCGCCTCGGAGATCGCCCCGCGTTCCGCCGCCGACCCGGCGCCGTTGCCGTTGCCGTTGTCGGTCACGCCGCCCTCCCGCCGACCACGGCTTCGCCCGCCGGTTCGGCGCCCGTGAGATCAGCGTACGGATCGGCCACCCCGAGGCCGGCCAGCACGTCGCGCTCCAGCGCCTCCATCTCCTCGGCCTCGGCGTCGGTCTCGTGGTCGTAGCCGGACAGGTGCAGGACGCCGTGCACCACCAGGTGCCGCAGGTGGTCGGCGGCGGACTTGCCCTGCTCGAGGGCCTCGCGCTGCACGGTCTCCAGCGCCAGGATGACGTCGCCGAGCGGGCGCGGTCCTCCCGGCGGCGCGAACGCCGGCGCGAACGACAGCACGTTGGTCGGGGCGTCCTTGCCGCGGTGGCGGATGTTCAGCGCGCGAACCGACGCGTCGTCGGACAGCACCACGCAAAGCTCCACCGCTTCGGGCTCGAAAGCGGCGAGGGCGGCGGCGACCGCCTCGCCGACCACCGCCTCGGGGGCGGCGACCAGGGCGGTCCAGCCGGGATGGTCCACCCGCACACCCAGATCCAGGGTGGCGGACGCGGGACTAGATCGAGGTCGGTCGTCGGAATCGGTATCGTCGTCGTTCATCGCTTGTTGCCGGTGGTCAGGAGGGATCCCTCCCGACGGTTGTAGGCGTGCACGATGCGCGTCACCAGAGGGTGCCGCACCACGTCCGCCGCGGTGAATTCGATAAAGGCGACGCCCTCGACGGAATCAAGGGCCTCGACCGCGTCGCGCAGGCCGGACTTCGCGCCCAGCGGCAAGTCCACCTGCGACAGATCCCCGGTGATCGCCATGCGCGAATGCTCGCCGAGCCGGGTGAGGAACATCTTCATCTGGGTCGGCGTGGTGTTCTGCGCCTCGTCGAGGATGACGAAGGCGTTGGCCAGGGTCCGACCGCGCATGAAGGCAAGCGGCGCCACCTCGATCTCGCCGGCCGCCAGGCGGCGCTCGACCTGCTCGCCCGGCATCATGTCGTAGAGGGCGTCGTAGAGCGGCCGCAGGTACGGATCGACCTTGTCCTTCATGTCGCCCGGCAGGAAGCCGAGCCGCTCGCCGGCCTCGACGGCGGGACGCGACAGGATGATGCGGTCAACCCTCTTGGCCTTGAGCATCGCCGCCGCGACGGCGACCGCCAGATAGGTCTTGCCGGTGCCGGCAGGGCCCAGGCCGAACACCAGCTCGTGTTCCAGCAGCGCCTTCACGTAGACCTGCTGGTTGGCCGAGCGGGCGTGGATCGGGCGCTTCCAGGTCTCCAGCACGGCCTCGCCGGCGGCGAAGCGCCGGACCTCGTCGGCGCCGTCGACCGACGCCACCATGGCCATTGCCGCGTCGACATCGCCGATCTCCAGCGCCCAGGGCTCGCGGCCCTTGCTGCGGGTCTTTTCCAGCCGCCGGTACAGCGCCTCCAGGGTCTTCTGGGCGACCGGCGCTGACTCGCCGTCGCCGGAGATCCGCAGCGTGTTGCCGAACGGGGCCAGCGAGACCTTCAGCTTCTGCTCGATGCGGGTCAGGTTGCGATCGTGCTCCCCGAACAGCAGCGGCAGCAGCGAATGGTCGTGGAATTCGAGCTGGATCGAGGCGGTGTCCGAGCTCAAGCGGTGACCCTTTCGATTGCGGGTGGTGCCGGCTCCGGGCCGGCGATCGTCACGACGGCCCCGGACAGGCTGTTGGCATGGCCGTCGATGATCCGCACCGGCACGACGTGGCCGAGCAGGCGGTCCGGGGCGTCGGCGTGCACCGACTGCATCCAGGGGCCGCGGCCGATCAGCTGACCGGGGCGGGCGCCGCGGCGTTCGAACAGCACCGGTTGCACCGACCCGATCGCCGCCTTGTTGAAGGCGACCTGCTGGGCGCCGATGAGCTGTTGCAGCGCCGACAGCCGGTCCGCCTTGACCGGTTCCGGGACCGCGTCCCCCATGTCCGCCGCCGGGGTTCCGGGGCGGGCGCTGTACTTGAACGTGTACGCCTGGGCGAAGCCGACCTCACGCACCAGGCGGAGGGTGTCGGCGAAGTCCTGATCGGTCTCGCCGGGGAAGCCGACGATGAAGTCCGAGCTCAGCGCGAGGTCCGGCCGGGCGTCCCGGAGCCGGTCGACGATCCGCCGGTAGAACTCGGCGGTGTGCTTGCGGTTCATCGCGGTCAGCAAGCGGTCCGAGCCGGACTGCACCGGCAGGTGCAGGTACGGCATCAGCGCCGGGACTTCGCGGTGGGCGGCGATCAGCTCGTCGTCGACGTCGCGCGGGTGCGAGGTGGTGTAGCGCAGCCGCTGCAGCCCCGGAATGTCCGCCAGCGCCCGGATCAGCCGGCCAAGGCCCCAGGTCGCGCCGTGCGGGCCGATGCCGTGATAGGCGTTGACGTTCTGGCCGAGCAGGGTGATCTCGGCGGAGCCGCCCGCCACCAGCCGTCGGGCCTCCGCCAGCACGTCCGCGGCCGGACGGGAGAACTCCGCGCCGCGCGTGTAGGGCACCACGCAGAACGTGCAGAACTTGTCGCAGCCCTCCTGGACCGACAGGAAGGCGGTCGCGCCCCGGTGGCCCGCGGCCTCAGGCAGGTGGTCGAACTTGGCCTCGGCCGGGAAGTCGGTGTCGACCACCCGGGCGCCTCCAAGGGCGTCGCGCTCAAGCGCGCGGACCAGCAGCTCCGGCAGCCGGTGATAGGTCTGCGGGCCGAACACCAGGTCGACCACCGGCGCCCGACGGGCGATCTCCTCGCCCTCGGCCTGGGCGACGCAGCCGGCAACGCCGATCAGCATCCGGCGACCCTGGCGCGCCGCCTCGTCCTTGAGCGCGCGCAGCCGCCCGAGTTCGGAGTAGACCTTCTCGGTGGCCTTCTCCCGGATGTGGCAGGTGTTGAGGATGACGAGATCGGCGCCCTCGGGGGTATCGGAGGACTCGTAACCGTGCGGCGCCAGGACATCCGCCATCCGGTCGGAGTCGTAGACGTTCATCTGGCAGCCGTAGGTCTTGACGAAGAGCTTTTTGGCCAAGGTTCGCCGCCTAACGCCCTTCGACAGTCGCAGCGGCCGATGCACCGAATGCGGGCGACTTCAAGTCGGTCTCGATCCCTCGTGGCACGATCAGCCGTCGATCCAAGCGGGCGCGCCGAGCGCGCCCTTCTGTCTCCGAACCTACGAGTTGCGGGCGCCCTGTCAAGCGACACTCTCGCGACGAGGCGCCGCCGGCCGCCTCAACGACCGGCGTTGGCCCGCGACACCCCGGCCGCCACGCGCCGATGACAGAGCGTCGCCAGGGCCTTGCGGGACCCGGCCTCGGCGAGCGAGGTCGGCTCGTGAAACTCCACCACCACCGTCACCCGGCCGAGCGCCACCACTTCCCAGAGATGCGGCGCCAGATCCATGTCGCCGTACCAGGCGAGGAACGGCCGCAGGCCGCGACCAAGCGGAATGCCGTTCAGCTTGGTGTAGGCGATCGAGACCGGCTGCACCGTCAGCGCCCGGCCGTCGACCTCGCGGTCGGCAGCCGCCAGCAGCCCGCTCTTGAACGGCAACACCCGGGTGCCGTCGCTGCTGGTGCCCTCGGCGAACAGCACCAGGTTGTCGTGCGCCTTCAGCCGGTCGGCGATGGCGTCGCCGTGCCGGGCGACGGCGCTGCGACGGCGCTCGACGAAAACCGTGCGCTGGAGCTTGGCCAGGGTTCCGAAGCCGGGCCACCCGGCGACCTCCGTCTTGGCGACGAAGCAGCCGGTGATCAGCGCGCCGAGAACCATGATGTCGAGATACGATACGTGGTTGCTGACGAACAGCACCGGCCGCTCGGCCAGCCGCTCGCCGCGGACCTCGACCCGGAAGCCCAGCAGCCCAAGGCAGAGCCGGTGGTAGAACCGCGGCAGCCGCTCGCGCAATCGCAGCCCGAGCGCCACCGCGACCGCCTGCACCGGCAGCAGCGACAGCGTGAGCAAGGCGTACGCCGCCAGGCGGAGCGCGCCCCGCAGCCGCGAGCGGATCATGCCGCCGTCCAGGTCGATCAGCCGGCGCTCCTCGGCCTCGTCGACACGCACCGGCGGCGGCCGCCGGCGCATCCCGCCCTCCGCTGGGCCGCCATTCCCCGGGCCGCCATTCCCCGGGCCGAGACCGGCGAGCCTTTGCCCAAGGGTCCCGGACTCACGTCGGCCGCGCCTCGCGCTCGTAGTGGCGGTAGTACTTGTCGGTCACGGCGTCGGTCTGGACGATCACGCAGACGTCGGTGGTGTTGAACTGCGGATCGATCACCGCGCCATCGCCGACGAAGCCGCCCAACCGCAGATAGCCCTTGATCAGCGGCGGCAGCGCGGCCAACGCCGCCCTGGCGTCGACCTGCCCGGGCGGACGGCGGTTCATCTCGACGTGCAGGTCGGGCAGCGCCCTGGCCCGCAGGCGCTCCGGCGCCAGATGATGGTGATAGAGGTAGGAGAGCTGGTCGCCGAGCGCCTCGACGTCGGTCCCCGGCAGCGAGGCGCAGCCGAACATCAAGGTGATGTCGTAGCGGAAGACGAACGCCGCGATGCCCTTCCAGAGCAGCTGCATGGTCGGGCGGTTCCGGTGCTCGGCGTCGACGCACGACCGCCCGAGCTCGAGGATCTCACCCGGGAACCCGACCAGCTTGGCGATGTCGTACTCGCTGGCGGTGTAGAATCCGCCATGGGCGTCGGCCCGGCTGCGGCGGATCAGGCGGTAGGTCCCGACCACCGCCTGCGGGCCGTTGCCGCGGGAGTGGTCGAGGACCAGCAGGTGATCGGCGTAGGTGTCGTACTGATCGGCGTCGCGACGCCTTGCGGCCGCGTCGCCGACCGGTTTGGCGGATCGCTCCTCGTAGAACACCCGATACCGGAGCGCCTGGGCGGCGTCGACCTCGGCCTCGTCGGCCGCCAGCCGGACCTCCATCGTGCCGGACACGGCCAGACCGAGACCGCGGTCCGAGGGGGAGCCGATCGAGGGGGTCGGGTTCCGGGCGCTCTCGTCGGTCATCGGTCGCTTTGACATGACGTCATCGGGTCCGGACGCTGCCCGGGTCGCCGAAAGTGGGCGGACCCTACATGCGGCGACCGGCCCCGACAACCCGATACGACCGCGGCCGCCGGGTCTCTCAGCCCAGGGTGCGGCGCCGGACCTCAGCGTCGACCGGCTCGGCCCGCCCGATCCGGTAGTAGCCTCGTCGACGCGCGATCAATGGTGTATCCGGCCGCGTCGTAGAGCCGTTTCGCAGCCGGATCGTCCTCGGCGACCTCCAGCACCGCCGAAACGGCGCCCTGCCCGACCGCCAGCCCCTCGAACGCCGCCAGCAGCAGCCGCCCGATGCCGCGGCGCCGCGCCGCCTCGGCAACCGCGAGCGAATGGATCTCGGCCTCGTCGGTGATCACCTGGCCGATCAGGTAGCCGACCGGAACCGCGTCGGGCGCGCGCTCCGCCAGCAGAACGATCGCCCCCGCCAGCCCGGCCAGCCGGCGGATCGCGTCGACCGTCCAGCGGTCAGCGAAGGCCGTCATCTGGAGACTGGCGACCGTCACCATGTCGTCGGCGGTGGCCGGCCGCACCCGGACGTCCTCCCAACCGGTCATCGCGGCGGAGTCACGTCGGGGCCCGCAGGTAGAGCGGCGTCAGCCGCCCGGCCGCCGCCGGCCGCCAGCCGGCGGATCGCCACCGCCGCCACCGCTCGCGCATCCGGCCCGGAATCGCCCGCCGGCACGACCGTGAGCAGACTATCGACCGGCAGCCCGAGCACCATGGAGACGGCGTCGCCGGCGACCCTGACCCGCCGGCCGGTACCGGGCGGGCGTGCCGCCAGCATCGCCTCCACCGGAGCCGCGCAAGGCGGGCCAAGCGGGCCGCCCTCGGCCCCGAACCACTGGCCGTAGAGTTCGTGCCGTTTGGCGTCCAGCACCACCAGCAGCGGCGCGTCCCCCGGTCCGACGGCCTCCGCGACCGCCTCCAAAGTGGTCACCGCCACCGTCCGCAGGCCGGCGGCGAGGGCAATGCCGCGCGCTGCGGCCAGCCCGATGCGCAGCCCCGTGAAGCTGCCTGGGCCGACGGTGGCGGCGATCGCGTCGAGGCGGTCGAACGCCGTCTCGGCGGTCGCCATGACCCGGGCGAGCATCGGCATCAGCGCCTCGGCGTGGCCGCGGTCCATGGCGATCCGCTCGGCCGCGAGCAAGCGGTCGTCGTCGCGCACCGCCACCGAGCAGGCGCCGGCGGCGCAGTCCAGCGCCAACAGCCTGGTCACCGACGCGCCCACGTCGCGGACGCGGACCGGCGACATCTTCGCTTCCCGCCGGCCATCGGGTAATCTCCTCCTGCCATGAGCCGATCGCCCTTCCGTCCCCGGGTCTTCCTCGCCGGCCTCCTGATGGGAGCCGCCGGAATCCTTGCTGCTGTACCGGCACTGGCTGCCGATTGGGCAGTGATTTTCATGTACCATCGTTTCGGCGAATCGGAGTGGCCAGCGACCAACATACGCCTCGATCAGTTCGAGTCGCATCTGCAGGAGATCCGAACCGGCGGCTACAACGTGCTGCCGCTGCCCGAAATCCTGGCGCGCATGCGCAACGCGGCCGAACTGCCGGAACGCACCATCGCCATAACCATCGACGACGCCTACGCCTCGGTCTACGCCCAGGCTTGGCCGCGCCTGAAGAAGGCCGGTCTTCCGTTCACGCTGTTCGTCTCCACCGATTCCGTGGACCGGGCCAGCAACGGCTACATGACCTGGGATCAAATTCGCGAGTTGAAGGCCGGCGGGGTCACGATCGGCAGCCAGACCGCCTCGCACCCGCACCTGCCCGACATCGAGATCGAGCAGGTGAAGATCGAGCTGGATCGTGCCGCCCAGCGACTCGCCGATGAGACCGGCGAGCGGCCGACCCTGATCGCCTATCCGTACGGGGAATATGGCACGGAGATCCAGCGCGTGGTCGCCGGCCGCGGCTACGTCGCCGCGTTCGGCCAGCATTCCGGCGTCGCGCACGCCGGCGGCGACCGCTTCGGCCTGCCGCGGTTCGCGTTGAACGAGACCTACGGGGAGTCGACCGGTTCCGGCTGACGGCCGGAGCGCTGCCCCTGCCGGTGCGCGACCGAGTGCCGGCCGACCTGATCCTGCAGCAGAACCCACCGGCCTTCGGGTTCACGGTCGATCCCTCGATCCCGGACCTCGATCGGATCGACTGCTACGCCTCAGGCCAGGGCCGGACGCGTGTGGAAGCCCTCGGCTCGCGCGTCGAGGTCCGCCTCGCCGAGCCGTTTCCCCCGGGGCGTTCGCGGATCAATTGCACGATGCCGGGTCCGGACGGTCGCTGGCGCTGGTACGGCGTGCAGTTCTACATCCCGCGCTAACCGCTCAGCCGTCGACCTCCACTTCCGACGGCGACGATCCGGCGTCGGCGACGCGGACGCCGTCCAGCGTCGCGTCGTCCAGCGCCTGCAGGCGGTTCTGACGAATCACCGCGCGGATCTCCTCGATATACGCCCCGCCGCGCTCGCTGTAGCGGGTCAGCTTGCCGGCCAGCGCGCTGCCGGACGGCAATTCGCCGGAGCGCGCCCGGGCGGCGGCACGCGCCTCGCGGAAGCCCGCGTAGGCCGGATGGGTGTTGAGGTTGAACAGGTAGGCGCGGGCCGAGTCCGCCAGGCTGTCGAAGGCGCGGACGCTGTGATTGCGGCCGGCGGCGCGCGCGGCCGGCACGATTCCCGAGGCGTCGTCCCAGGTCCACTGCCCGAACAGCGCGTTGCCGGCCTGGGCGAACCGGGAGGTTCCCCACCCGCTCTCGAGAATCGCCTGGGCGATGGCCAGCGACACCGGCACGGCGTCGACCCGGTCGAGCAGCGCGCCCAGGCTGTCCGCGTCGAGGGTGACCCCGGGGAGCCCGTGGCGCTCCGCAAGCCCGGCCAGCCACTCCCGGTCGTCGGCCGTCAGGGCGGCGCCGGCGTTGAGCCGGGCCAGATCGCGCTGCAGCCGCGCGCGCTCGTCCAGGATCGCGGCGTTGGCGCTCAGCACGATCGGCAGCACGGCGCGGATGAACAGGTGCTTGCGGCGGTCGACCGGGGCGACGTCGGAGAGATCCCCCGGCAAGGCTACAAGCTCCACCGCCGGCACCGGATCCGCCGCCTCGCCAGCCACCGCCTCCAGGCGATAGCCCAGGCGGTCGAACAGGCGGGCAAGTCGCTCGGCCGAGGCGACGTGGACGGGAGAAGGCGGGTCAGCGAGCAGTCCGGACGCCTCGGCGCGCCCCGTGAGCGCGGCGTCGGGGTCGAACACCGCCGGCACGCTTGCCGGGGTCGCCAGCAGGATCCCGAGCGCGCCGGCAATCAGCCAGCGCCGCGCGGAGGCGCGGCTGCCGGGCGAAGCAACCTCCGGGCGCGGCGGAGACGGTTCTGAAACGTGCTGTGTCATCGGGGTCGGCAACGGCCGACCCGGAGCAATGGTTCCAGGCGCCCGGAAAATGCCCTATTGCGGCGGAAATCGCCTTTAATAGGGAGACGCCGCCCGAACCTCCCGGACCTCGGGGATGTAATGGCGCAGCATGTTCTCGATGCCCATCTTCAACGTCGCCGTCGAACTCGGGCAGCCCGAGCAGGCGCCCTGCATCTGCAGGGTGACGACCCCGTCCTCGAATCCCTGGAAGGTGATGTCGCCGCCGTCCATCGCCACCGCCGGCCGCACCCGGGTGTCCAGCAGTTCCTTGATCTGCGTGACAATCTCCGAATCTTCGTCGGTTCCAGCAGCCTCGGCGAGCGGCGTGGCGCCCTCGACGATGGTAGGGCGCCCGGCCACGAAATGCTCCATGATGACGCCGAGCACGCCCGGCTTCATGAGGTACCATTCCTTGCCGTCGCGCTTGCTGACGCTGATGAAGTCATAGCCGAGGAAAACGCCCGTGACCCCGTCGACCTGGAAGAGAGCCTGCGCCAACGGGGACCGCGCCGCCTCTTCCTCCGCCTTGAATTCGGCGGTCCCGGTCGCCATAACCTGCCGGCCTGGCAGGAACTTGAGCGTCGCCGGGTTTGGCGTCTCTTCCGTCTGAATGAACATGCTCACCCTCCAACCGGTCCCGGATTTGCCGCGCACGCGCCGATGCGCCGTTGCTCGCCGGGTTCAGTCGCATACTTGGGAGCCGGCGCGGTGACGTCAAGCGATCCCCGCGACGACCGTCTTGCCGGGCTGTTTCCGGTGACCACCGACCGCGCGGTCATCGATCATCTGCGAATCATGCACGACGGCAGCGCCGACCCGGAGGACGGCCCCGCGGCGGTGCGGCCCGATGCCTCCAGGACGCCGGTCGCCTGGTTGCTCACCGACGCCAGCCAACACGCCTCCACCCGCACCCTGATCCGCGACCTGGCGGCGTTGCTGACCGACCGGGGAATGCCGCTGCTGCGGGTCACCTGCTTCGTGCGGACGCTGCACCCCCAGGCCAGCGGGTCCTCCGTGGTGTGGCTCCGCGATCGCCCCAATCCCCGCACCGTGCGCGTCCTGCGCGGCATGGAGGACACCCCGGCGTTCCAGGCCAGCCCGTTGCCGTTGATCTTCCAGGGCGCCGCCGCCATCCGGCGCCGCCTCGACGTGCCCGAGCAGGCTCTCGACTTTCCGGTACTGGCCGACCTGCGGGAGCTCGGCGCCACCGACTACGTGGCGATGCCGCTGGTGTTCTCCGACGGCATGATCAATTTCATGACCTGGGCGACCGACCGGCCCGGCGGCTTCGACACCGAGGAACTCACCGTGCTGTGGGAACTGCTGCCGGCGCTGTCGCTGCGCATCGAGGTGATCGAGCGGCGTGAGCTCACCCGCCAGCTTCTGGAAGTCTATCTCGGCCGACAGACCGGCCGGCGCGTTCTGGCCGGCGCCATCGCCCGGGGCGAGACGGCAGCGATGCGGGCCGCCGTTTGGTACTCCGACATCAAGGATTTCACGGTGCTGTCGGACCGCCTGCCGCGTCAGGAGATCATCGACCTCTTGAACGACTACTTCGAAGCCTCGGTGCAGGCGGTCGAGGAGCGCGGCGGCGAGATCCTGAAATTCCTCGGCGACGGCATGCTGGCGATCTTTCCGGTCGAGGGCGAGGATCGGGCCGCCGCCGACCGCGCCGCCTGCCGGGCGGCGATCGGGGCGGCCCGCGACACCGTCCAGATGGTGCGGGCGCTGAACCGCCGCCGCCTCAAGCAGGATCGCCCGACCGTCGATTTCGGGATCGCGCTGCACCTCGGCGAGGTGGGCTACGGCAACATCGGCGGCCTCGAGCGGCTCGACTTCACGGTGATCGGCCCGGCCGTCAACCTGGCCAGCCGGATCGAACAGCTGACCCGCGGCCTCGGCGTCCGGGTGCTGGCCTCGGCCGATTTCGCGGCCGCTACCGGCGAAACTCTCACGCCCATGGGACAGCACCGCGTCAAGGGCCTGCAGCACCTGGTCGAGGTGTTCGCGCCCTCCGACCTGCTGTGAGCCAGCGGGACCGGGCAACGCCGGAGACGACCGGCGACGACGACCGGGCGGTCGCGCGGGCCGGGCTGACGATCGGCGTGCTGTCGGTGGTCGCCAAGCTCACGGCGTTCGTGCGCGAGGCGGCGATCGCCGCGGTCTACGGGCGCGGGCCGGAGGTCGACGCGTTCTTCCTGGCGCTGGCGGTCCCGGTGTTCCTGCTGGCCCTGGTCGCCGGCTCGTTCCAGATCGCCCTGGTGCCGGCCTATCTGGAGCGCCGCCGGCAAGCCGGGGACGCCGCCGCCGACGCGCTGTTCGCCGCCGGGCTCGGACGCATGCTGCTGGCGGTCGGCGCCGCGGCGCTGGTGATGGCGGCGGCCGCGCCCGTGTACCTGCCCTGGCTGGCGCCGTCGCTCAGCCCGCAAACCCTGGCCCTCACCGCCGACCTGCTGTGGATCATGACGCTGTTCGTGGTGGTGGGCGCGGGAGCGGTGGCCTGGGGCGGGGTCCTGAACGCCCGGCGCCGGTTCTCGCTGCCGGCGATCGCCCCGGCGTTCACGCCGCTGGTGATGGCGGCGCTGCTGCTGCTGGCCCGCGACCGGCTGGGGGTCTCGGCGCTGGCCTGGGGCGCGGTGCTCGGGACCGTGATCGAGGCCGCGCTGGTCGGCGCGGCGCTCCACCGGCTCGGCGGGCGCCTCGGCCCGGCCGCGTCGGCACCCGACCTCGCCCCGCTGCTGCGGCGCTGGGGGCCGATCCTGCTCGCCAACCTGCTGCTGTACGGCGCCGGGCTGCTGGACCAGATGATGGCGGCGATGCTCGGGCCGGGGGCGGCCTCGGCGATCGGCTACGGCGCCAAGCTGGTGCTGGCCGGCCTGCACGTCGCCACGCTGGCGATCGGGGTGGCCGTGCTGCCGGCCTATTCGGAGCAGGCTGCGACCGGCAACGCAGGGGCCCTGCGCCGCCGGCTGCGGCGCCACGTGCTGCTGGTTGCCGGGATTTCGGTTCCGGCGGTCGGCCTCGCCGCCGTGGTCGCCGAGCCGGTCATCCGGCTGCTGTATCAGCGCGGCGCCTTCGGGGCCGAGGACACCGCGCTGGTCGCCGAGGTGCTCGCCGCCTACGCGGTCCAGCTCCCGGCCTACGCCGCCACGGTGGTTCTGGTGCGCGCCGCGGCGGTGCTCGGCCTCGGACGGGCGCTGGCCGGCGCCGCCGCCGCCAATCTGGCGCTGACCGTGGCGCTCAACGCCGGGTTCATGAAGGTCTGGGGGGTGGTGGGCATCGCGCTGGCGACGGCGCCGGCGTTTCTGGCCACCGCGCTGATCCTCTATGTGGCGGTCGACCGGACGCTCGCGGCGCGCCCCTGAGACACTGCCGAGGGAACGCCCACGGTTTCGGTCGCCGGCGCGGAGCGGCTCGGAACCCGGACATTGTCGGGCGCCAGTACCACCAGGAACCGATCGACCCCGAGGCCGTCGACGCTGAAACCGAAGACGCCGCGGTAGATGTCGATGAACTCGCGGTCCGAGATCGGCAGGGGCGTGAACGAGTACAGCGGCCCCTGCCCGTCGCGGATCGCCCTGAACTCGTCGAGCCGCTGCGCCACCGCCTCGGCGGGCAGGTCATCGCCGAACAGCTTGCCCTGGTAGCTGAAGCCGAAGGTCTGCCGGCAACCATCGCCGCAGATGGTGTAGCGCAGCCGATCGGGGTCCGCGGGGTCTTCCTGGCGCAGCAGGAGCACCCAGGGCAGCACCTCGGGAAAGTCGAGCGGATCGAACCGGGACCAGGGAGCGATGCCGGAGCCCCCGGCAAGCTCGCTCCAGCAGTCGCGGATTTGCGCCACCGGGTGCAGGTCGGGAACCTCGGAAGGGTGGATCGAGCGAAAACCCATCAAACCATACAAGCTCGTCGTCGCGAGAGCCGGGTTGCCGACCATCGGTTGCCCGCTAAAATTCTCACAAATGTCGCTGAAAGTCGAGACGAATGGGCCCTTATGGCTTCCGAAGTGAAGGCGAAACGCCTGTTCGGCGATTGATCCACGCAGCGCGGAACAGTTTCGCATCCGGATGGAGTGTCGGTCCCGGCGCGAACCGCCTAGCGCGATCGCGAACCCAGCCGCCCGGCGCACAGCGCCACCACCGCGGCGCTCACCGCCGGCAGCCCGAACCGCGCCTCGACTCTGGTGCGCGCCGCCGCCCCATCGCGCGCCGCCGGTCGCCGTCGCCGGCGAGGCCGGCCAGGGCGGCGGCAAGCGCCGGAGGGTCGCGCCCCGGCACCAGCAATCCGGTGACTCCGTGCTGCACCGCCTCGCGGCAGCCGGGGACATCGGAGGCGACGGCCGGTCGGCCGCACGCCGCCGCCTCCAGGACACTCATTCCAAGCCCCTCGCGGTGCGACGGCAGCACGGCGATGTGCGATTGCCGCCACACCCCGGCGACGTCGTCCGTCGCGCCGGTCCAATCCAGCATCCCGGACGCGGTCCAGGCCCGCAGCCGCTCCTCGGGAATCGCCGTCGGGCTCTCGGGATCCGGCGCCCCGACCAGCCGGATCCGCACCGGCGAGCCGCCATCGCGGAGCAATCGCGCGGCGGCGGCGAGTTCCTCCAGCCCCTTCTCGCCCAGCATCCGGCCGACGAACGCCGCAACCGGCGGCCCGTCGGGCTCCGGCGACGGCGTGAAGCGATCGAGGTCGACGCCGGTGCCGGGCAGCACCTCGACGTCCGCCAGCCGCCGCCCGGCCAGGCGCGCCACCGCCGCCCGGTCGTCGGCGTTCAACACCATCGGCGTGACCTCGGCCGGCCCCAGGACCGCGCGCATCAGCCACGACACCCCGGCCGCAGCAACCGGGCCTTCGGCGAGGTACCGGTGAAGACGTGGCCGAGCCCGGGCAGCCAGGCGAGCCGGGCCGGCACGCCGGCGCGCGCCGCCGCCAGGGTGCCGTACAGCACCGGCTTCAACGCCACCGACACGACCAGATCGGGGGCCAGGAGGCGGCACAGGCCGGTCAGCTCCCGCACCGCCGCCCAGTCGGCGAGCGGGTCGAGACCGGTGCGGTCGAGCCGGGCCAGCCGGTGCACCGTCACCCCGGCGGCGGCGATCGCGGCCTCGGCCTCGGGCCCACGACGGCCGCACCGCGCCGCCAGGTGCACCTCGGCGCCGGCCTCGCGCTGGGCCACCGCCAGCGCGCAGGTAGTGCAGCCGGAAGAACCAGTCCTCGGCAACGATCCAGAGCAGGCGCCGGCCGCTCAGCATCCGCCGCCCCGGGGCGGCCGCGACCACGCCGGCCCGCTCAGGGCCGCAGGAAGCCGACGATGTCGTAGACTTCCTTGACGATCGGCCGGGCAATCTCGGTCGCCCGCTCGCCGCCGCGCCGCAGGATCGCGTCCATGGTCGCCGGGTCGTTGGAGAGCCGGCGCATCTCGCCGCCGATCGGCCCCATCACCGACACCGCGACCTCGGCCAGCGCCTTCTTGAAATCGCCGAAGCCGCGGCCGCCGAACTCCGCCAGCACGCGCTCCGGCGTGCTGTCGGCCAAAGCGGCGTAGATGCCGACCAGGTTGCGCGCCTCCGGGCGTTCCTCGAGCCCGGCAATCTCGCTCGGCAGCGGCTCGGGGTCGGTCTTGGCCTTGCGGATCTTCTGGGCGATGGCGTCGGCGTCGTCGGTCATGTTGATCCGCGACATGTCGGAGGGATCCGACTTGCTCATCTTCTTGGTGCCGTCGCGCAGGCTCATCACCCGGGTCGCGGCGCCGAAGATCTGCGGCTCCGGCAGCGGGAAGAAGTCGACGCCGAACATCGAGTTGAAGGCCTGGGCGACGTCGCGGGTCAACTCCAGGTGCTGCTTCTGGTCATCGCCGACCGGCACGTGGGTGCCCTTGTAGGCCAGGATGTCGGCGGCCATCAGCGTCGGGTAGGCGAACAGCCCGACGGTCGCGTTGTCGCGGTCCTTGCCGGCCTTCTCCTTGAACTGGGTCATGCGGCCGAGCCAGCCGACCCGGGCCACGCAGTTGAACACCCACGACAGCATGGCGTGCTCGGGAACGAAGGACTGGTTGAACAGGATGCAGTCGTCGGGATCGACGCCGCCGGCGATCATGCCGGCCGCGACCTCGCGGGTGGCCTGGCGCAGTTCGTTCGGATCCTGCGGCACCGTGATGGCGTGCTGGTCGACCACGCAGAAGATGCACTCGTAGCTCTTCTCGCGCTGCAGATGTGACCAGTTCCGGATCGCGCCCAGGTAGTTGCCGAGGGTCAGGTTGCCGGAGGGCTGGATGCCGGAGAAGATGCGTCGCATGGGGGAACTCGCCGTGGGCGTGGTTGAACGGGCTCCGGTTTATCCCTGTCCGCAGGGCCGGAATCAAGCGCGCCATCAACCCCGCCGCCGCAACGCCGCCCTCAGCTCGGAGGGACGGGCGGCACCCAGCAGGGTCGCGGCGAGCGCGTAGACGGTCAGCCCGGCCGCGATCACCGCCGCCAGGGCCGACGCGCCCTCCAGCGTTCCGGCGGTCAGCCAGGGCGCCAGCAGCCGCTCGGCCGCCCACACCGCCACCGCCATCACCGCGACCGCGGCGGCGATCCGCACCGCCCGGCCGCGCAGCCTCCGGTCGGGCTGGAAGTGCCCCCGCCTGGCCAGCATCCAGGCCAGCATGCCGGCGTTCAGCCAGGCCGCCAGGGTGGTCGCGAGCGCGATGCCGACATGGGCGAGCAGCGGCATCAGCGCGAGGTTGAAGGCGAGGTTGGCCGCCACCCCGACGATGGCGATCTTGACCGGCGTCGCGGTGTCGCGCCGGGCGAAGAACCCGGGCTGGAACGCCTTGATGAGCACGAACGCCGGCAGCCCGGCGGCGAAGGCCGCCATGGCCGCCGCCGTGGCGTCGCCGTCGGCGGCGGTGAACCGGCCGCGCTCGAACAGCACCGCGGTCAGCGGGTCGGCGATCACCGCCAGGGCCGCCGCCGCCGGCAGGGTCAGCAGCAGGCCCATCTCGATCGCCCGGTTCTGGGTGTTCGCCGCTTCCGTCTCGTTGCCGGAACGAACCTGTCGCGCCAGCATCGGCAGCATGGCGGTGCCGATCGCCACCCCGACCACGCCGAGCGGCAACTGCACCACCCGGTCGGCGTAGTACAGGAACGACACCGACCCCGCCGGCAGCAGCGACGCCAGCACCACGTCGATCAGCAGGTTGACCTGGACCACCCCGGCGCCGAGCGCCGCCGGCAGGATCAGGGTCAGCAGCCGGCGCACCTCCGGCGTCAGGCGCGGCCGGCGCAGCCGCGGCAGCACCCCGGCGCGCCGGCAGGTCTCGGCCAGGAACAGCGCCTGGGCGATGCCGGCGACGGCGACGCCCCAGGCCAGCGCGTGCCCCGGCGTCGCCATGCGGTCGGCGACCAGCGACCAGGGCCGCGATCAAGGTCAGGTTCAGCAGGATCGGCGCCGCCGCCATCGCCCAGAACTTGTCGAGGCTGTTCAGCATGCCGCCCCACAGCGCCACCAGCGAGATCAGCGGCAGGTAGACGAAGGTGATGCGGGTCAGCTCGACCGCCAGGTCGAACCGCTCCGGGTCGTCGGCGAAGCCCGGGGCCAGCACCAGCATCACCCAGGGCATCAGGATCTGGACCGCCAGCACGAACGCCACCAGACCGGCGACCAGCACCGCCTGGACCTCGGCGGCGAACGCCAGCGCCGCCTTTCGGCCCTCGGCCTCGAGCGCGCCGGCGAACATCGGCACGAAGGCGACGGTGAGCGCGCCCTCGCCGGTCAGGCGGCGGAAGAAGTTCGGCAGCTTGAAGGCCACGAAGAACGCGTCGGCCACCGGCCCGGCGCCCAGGATCGCCGCGATCAGGATGTCGCGCGCAAAGCCGGTGACCCGGCTGACCAGGGTGAAGCCGCCGACGGTGGCGATGGCGCGGACCAGGGACATGGATTGGCGTCTACGTGATTCGAGGGCGCTCGGATAGCGCCGGAGCTGTTAGCGGGCAACGGGTGGCGGGCGATCGGGGCGGGACCGCGGCGGGGTCACGCCGCCTTGCGGGCCTCCGCCGCCCCCAGCGCCGTCAGCAGGGCCTTGCGGATGTCCTCGAGCTTGCTCTTGCTGTCGATCTTCAGGCCGAACACGTCCTTCAGGTAGAACACGTCGACGAAGCGCTCGCCGTAGGTCGAGATCGAGGCCGAGTGGATCTGCACGCCGACGCCGGCCAGCGCCCGGGTCATGCGCCAGAGCACCCCCGGCTCGTCACGGCCGTTCACCTCGACGACGGTGTGGGTCACGCTCGCCTTGTTGTCGATCAGCACCCTGGGCGGGATCCGGAGCGCCCGTGTGCGCCGCCCGATCGCCGGCTTGCGCGCCTCGATCGCCTTGTCGACCCGCAGCGTGCCGCCGAGCGCGCGTTCGATCGCCGACACCAGCTTGGCGATGCGGTCGGACCGGTCGAAGGCGCGTCGGTCCTCGTCCTGGATCATGAAGGCGTCCAGCGCCATGCCGTTCGACAAGGTGAAGATCCGGGCGTCGACCACGTCGGCGCCGGTGGCGGCCATGGCGCCGGCGATCCGCGAGAACAGCCCCGGGTGGTCGGTGGCGTACACCGTCACCTCGGTGACCGACGCGGGCGCCGTCGACGCGGGTGTCGACCGCCAGATGGGCGCCGTCGCGCATCGCCTGCCGCACCAGGCGGGCGTGCCGGGCGTGGGTGGCGCTGTCGAACGCCAGCCAGTAGGCGGGATAACCCAGCGCGAGGTGCTCCTCGACCTCGTCGGCCCGCCATTCCGGCAGGGCGTCGGCCAGGCGGCGCTTGGCCGCCTCGATGCGGGCGGCGGTGCCGCGCCGCACCGAATCCCCCGACAGCGCCTCGTCGGCCCGGTAGTACAGGTCGCGCAGCAGCTGGGCCTTCCAGCCGTTCCAGACATGCGGGCCGACGCCGCGGATGTCGGCGACGGTCAGCACCAGCAACAGCCGCAGACGCTCGGGCGACTGCACGACCTGGATGAAGTCCTCGACCGTCTTCGGGTCGTTGACGTCGCGCTTGAAGGCGGTGTTCGACATGATCAGGTGCCAGCGCACCAGCCAGGCGACGGTGTCGGTCTCCTCCTCGCTCATCCCCAGGCGCGGGCACAGCCGGCGGGCGACGCGCTCGCCGAGCACCGAGTGGTCGCCGCCGCGGCCCTTGGCGATGTCGTGCAGCAGCACCGCCACGTACAGCGCGCGCCGCGACAGCACCTTGTGGACCACCTCGGTGGCGATCGGCGCGACCTCCTTGAGGTCGCCGGCCTCGATGGCGTGCAGCACCGACAGGCAGACCAGGGTGTGCTCGTCGACGGTGTACAGGTGGTACATGTCGAACTGCATCTGCGCGACGACGCGGCCGAAATCCGGCACGAACTTGCCGAGCACCCTGGCCTCGCTCATCCGCCGCAAGGTCGGCGCCGGGTCACGGTGCCCGGTCAGGATCTCCAGGAACAGCCGGTTCGCCTCCGGGTCGCGGCGGAGATCGGCGTCGATGCGGTGCAGGTTCTGGGTGATCAGCCGGAGCGCGTGCGGATGCACCATGGCGCTGCGCGCCTGGGCCTCGTGGAACATCCGGATGATGTTGACCGGATCGCGGGCGAACGCCTCGTCGTCGACCACGGTGATCCGGTCGGCCTCGATCTTGAAGTCGCCGAAGCGCTCCTCGGTCAGCAGCCGCGACAGCCTGAACCACGGCCGCCGGCGCTTGTGCTCGGCCTCGATGGCGGCGCAGAAGATCCGCGTCAGGTCGCCGACGTCCTTGGCCGTCAGGTAGTAGTGCTTCATGAAGCGCTCGACCGCGACCGCGCCGGCGTGGTCGGTGTAGCCGAGCCGTTCGGCGATCACCGGCTGCATCTCGAAGGTCAGGCGCTCCTCGCGCCCGGCCGGCCAGGTAGTGCAGCCAGCAGCGGATGGTCCAGAGCAGCTTCTGCGCCTTGGCGAAGCGCCGGGCCTCGCCGACCGTGAGCACGCCGCGGTCGACCAGCCGGGTGACGTCCTCGACCCGGTACACGTACTTGCCGATCCAGAACAGCGTGTGCAGGTCGCGCAGCCCGCCCTTGCCATCCTTGACGTTCGGCTCGACGACGTAGCGCGAATCCCCGAGCCGGCGGTGCCGGCCGTCGGATTCCTCGAGCTTGGCCTCGACGAACGGCAACGGCGAGCCGGCGGCAACGTCCTTGAAGAACAGCGCGCGCAACTCGTCGTAGAGTGTCTCGTCGCCCCACAGGAAGCGCGATTCCAGCAGCGCGGTGCGGATGGTCACGTCGGCCTTGGCCTGGCGGATGCACTCGTCGCACGACCGGGTGGAATGGCCGACCTTCAGCCCCAGATCCCACAGCAGGTACAGCAGGTACTCGACGATCTGCTCGCCGCGCGGCGTCTGCTTGTAGGGGCGCAGGAACAGCAGGTCGACGTCGGATTCCGGGGCCAGTTCGCTGCGGCCGTAGCCGCCGACGGCGGCGATCGCGATGCGCTCGGCGGTGGTCGGGTTGGTCGCCGGGAACTCGCGCTCGGTGGCCAGCCGTGCCGCCGCCTGGATCAACCGGTCCATGAGCCAGGCGTTCTGGCGCACGCAGGCGGCGCCGTCGTTGCTGGCCTCGAACCGCCGACGGATCTCGGCGCTGCCGTCGGCCAGCGCGACCTTCAGCCGCGCCAGCACCGCCGCCCGCCGCCGGACGACGTCGCGCTCTCCCGCGATCGCATCGATCTCGACCTGGAGCGCCGGGGCATCCCAGATCGCCCGGGCGTTCGGGACCCGTTTGCGAACGACGGCGAGGCCGTCGACATGCCCATGGTCGACGGGATCGGAATCGATGGGCTCGGGGACGGCGTCGTGCAGGCCTGCGTCCTCCGGTGCCGGCTCGGTCGCGGCCATGTCTCCTCCAGCGAATTGGTGTCCCGAGCATAGGGCCGCGGCCGTCCGCCGTCACGACCTGCGGCGGCCGCGGTCGGCGCGCCAAGGCGGCTTGCGGAGCGCTGGAGAATCCCCGACGCTCGCCGCCGGAGGTGACCGGACATGACGCAGGCGGGCTCGGATCGGGCGGATGTGGTGATCGTTGGCGGCGGGGCGGTCGGCTCCTCGGCCGCCTATTTCCTGGGCACCGACGCCGGCTTCAGCGGCCGGGTGGTGGTGGTCGAGCGCGACCCGACCTACGCGCGGGCCTCGACGCCGCTGTCGGTCGGCGGCATCCGGCAGCAGTTCTCGATCCGCGAGAACGTCGAGATCGGGCTGTTCGCGCGCGATTTCATCGGCCGTGCGGGCGAGTTGCTGGCGGTCGACGGCGAGCAACCGGACCTCGGCTTCGTGGAGGGCGGCTACCTGTTCCTGGCGACCCCCGAGGGCCGCGCCGTGCTGGCCGAGAACCACGCGGTCCAGACCGGCGCCGGGGCCGACATCGCCTGGCTGGAGCCGGCCGCGCTGGCCGCCCGCTTCCCGTGGCTGAACACCGACGGGCTGGCCGCCGGCACTCTCGGCGAGCGCGGCGAGGGCTGGGTCGACCCGAACACCCTGCTGCAGGCGTTCAAGCGCAAGGCCCGCGCGCTCGGTGCCGAGTACCGCACCGACGAGGTGGTGGCGATCGAGCACGATGGCGGCCGGGTGCACGCGGTGCGGCTGGCCTCGGGAGATCGGATCGCCTGCGGAACGGTGGTGGTCGCGGCCGGTGCCGGATCGGGCGCGGTGGCGCGGCTCGCCGGCGTCGCCCTGCCGGTCGGCCCGCGCATCCGCACGGTCTACCAGATCGACTGCCGCGAGTCGCTCCGCCCGCGGCTGCCGCTGACCATCGATCCGACCGGCGTCTACGTGCGGCCGAGGGTGCCGGCTATCTCTGCGGGGTGTCGCCGCCCGAGGACCAGGACCCGGAGACCTGGGAGATCGAGGTCGACTGGCGCTGGTTCGAAGAGATCGTGTGGCCGGCGCTGGCGCACCGCATCCCGGCCTTCGAGGCGGTCAAGCTGACCGGCGCCTGGGCGGGACCCTACGACTACAACGCCCTCGACCAGAACGCGGTGATCGGCCGCCATCCCGAGATCGGCAACCTGCTGTTCGCCACCGGCTTCTCCGGCCACGGCCTGCAGCAGAGCCCGGCCGCCGGCCGCGCCGTGATGGAACTGATCGCCCATGGCGGCTTCCGCAGCATCGACCTGGTTCGTTTCGGTATCGAACGGATCCTGGCGAACCGGCCGCTGAAGGAGCGCAACGTGGTGTGACGGCCCGCCGTCGGCGGGTCTCAGGCCTCGGCGAGGTCGAGCCGCCGCTCGATACGCTCGACCCTGCCGTCCAGGCGGTCGAGGCGCCGGTTGACGCCGGCAAGCCCTTCCTCCACGCCGGTCATCCGGCGCTTCAGGTCGGCAACGTCCTCGCGCAGCAGCTGCACGCCGGCGTCCAGGCGGCGCAGGTACTCCAGGATCAGGCTTTTGGGCTCACGGGCCATGGCGGCATCCTATCACGAGGGGTCCGTCCACCTCCATGGAAGGCCGTGAGGCGTTTCAGCGTTCCGCCAGACGTGCCTTCAGCGCGTACAGCGTCTCCAGGGCCTGGCGCGGCGTCAGCTCGTCCGGGTTGACGGCGGCCAGCGCCTCCTCGACCGGCGACGGGCCGGCGCGGGACGCGGACGGCGAGACCGGTCGGGCCGCCGAGAACAGCGGCAGATCCTCCATGAGGTCACGCGCGGTCACCGCCTGGTCACCGTTCTCGAGCCGGTTCAGCACCTCCTCGGCGCGCGCCACCACGGCGGCCGGCAGGCCGGCCAGCTTGGCGACGTGGATGCCGTAGGAGCGGTCGGCGGCGCCGGCCACCACCTCGTGCAGGAACACCACGTCGCCCTTCCACTCCTTGACCGCCATGGTGTGGCAGGACAGCGCCGCCAGCCGGTCGGCCAGCGCCGTCAGCTCGTGGTAGTGGGTGGCGAACAGCGCCCGGCAGCGGTTGCTCTCGTGCAGGCTTTCCACCGTCGCCCAGGCGATCGACAGCCCGTCGAAGGTGGCGGTGCCGCGGCCGATCTCGTCCAGGATCACCAGCGCCCGCGGACCCGACTGGTTCAGGATGGCGGCGGTCTCGACCATCTCGACCATGAAGGTGGAGCGGCCGCGCGCCAGGTCGTCGGCGGCCCCGACCCGGCTGAACAGCCGATCGACCACGCCGATGCGGGCGCGCGCCGCCGGCACGTAGCTGCCGATCTGCGCCAGCACCGCGATCAGCGCGTTCTGCCGGAGGAAGGTGGACTTGCCGGCCATGTTCGGCCCGGTGACCAGCCACACCCGGTCGTCCGGGACCAGCCGGCAATCGTTGGCGACGAACGCCGCCGGACCGTCCGGCAGGCTGGCCTCGACCACCGGATGCCGGCCGGCCTCGACCTCGAATCCGAGCCCGTCGTCGACCGATCGGCCGGCACCAGTCGCGCGCCGTCGCCAGGTCGGCGAGGGCGGCGGCGGCGTCGAGCCGGGCCAGCGCCGCCGCCGCCACGCCGATCGGCCCGGCGCGCTCCAGGACCGCCGCCACCAGGGTCCGGAAGATCTCCTGCTCGAGCGCCAGCGCCTTGTCGGCGGCGCTCGACACCTCGCGCTCCAGCTCGCCGAGCTCGACGGTGGCGAAGCGCGCCGCGCTCGCCATGGTCTGGCGGTGGATGAAGCCGTCGCGGCCCATCAGCTTGTCGGCGTGGGTGGCGGTGACCTCGATGAAGTAGCCGAGCACGTTGTTGTGCTTGACCTTGAGGGACGCGACCCCGGTCTCGCCGGCGTAGCGCGCCTGCAGGGCGGCGATCAGCCGGCGGCTCTGGTCGCGAAGATCCCGCAGCCGGTCGAGCTCCGGCGAGTATCCCGCCGCCACCAGGCCACCGTCGCGCGCCAGCAGCGGCAGTTCCGGTGCCAACGCGGCGCCGAGCGTGGCCACCAGGGCGGCGTGCTCGCCGAGGTCGTCGAGCGCCTCGACCACGGCCGCGGGCGGCGGCTCGAGCGGCCCGGACCCGCCGACCGCGGCGCGCACCGACGCGGTCTCGGCCAGGGCGTCGCGGATCGCCGGCGAGGTCGCGCGGCCCGCCGCGGTCGAGGGCGAGACGCGACAGCGCCCGGTCGACGTCCGGGATCCGCCGCAGGATGTCGCGGAGATCGTTGCGCGATCGTGACGAGCCGGCGAAGAACCCGACCGCGTCGAGCCGGCGCTCGATCGCCGCGGGGTCGGTCAAGGGTGCCGACAGGCGCGCCGCCAGCAGCCGCGCGCCGGCGCCGGTCACGGTGCGATCGATCGACCGACAGCAGGCTGCCCTTGCGCTCGCCGGTCAGGGTGCGGCTCAGCTCGAGGTTGCGGCGGGTGGCGGCGTCGATCTCCATCAGCCCGCCCGGGGTCCAGCGCCGCAGCTCGGCGAGCCTCGGCAGCCGGCCCTTCTGGGTCAGCTCCAGGTAGTCGACCAGGGCGCCGGCGGCGCCGAGCTCGGGACGCCCGAAGGCACCGAAGCCGTCGAGGGCGGCGACGCCGTACAGCGCCTCCAGCCGGCGGCGCCCGTTCTCGCTGTCGAACCGGCTGCCCGGCAGCGCCGCCGTCACCGACCGCCACTCGGCCAGCGCCGGGTCGCGTTCGAGGCGCTCCGGAACCAGCAGTTCGGCCGGTCCGAGGCGCGCCAACGCCGCCTCGAGGCCGCGGGCGTCGACCGGCTGGGCCTGGAAGTCACCGGTCGACACGTCGACCCAGGCCAGGCCGAGGGCGCCGCCGGCCTCGGCCAGCGCCACCAGGTAGTTGTGCCGGCGCGCGTCCAGCAGGCTGTCCTCGGTCAGCGTCCCGGGCGTGACGATCCGCACCACGGCGCGCCGGACCACGGACTTGCCGCCGCGCCGACGCGCCTCGGCCGGGTCCTCGATCTGCTCGCACACCGCCACCCGGTGGCCCTGGCGGATCAGCCGCGCCAGATAGCCCTCGGCCGCGTGGTGCGGGACGCCGCACATCGGGATCGGCTCGCCCTGGTGCTGGCCGCGCCGGGTCAGGGTGATGTCGAGGGCCGCGGCGGCGACCACCGCGTCCTCGAAGAACATCTCGTAGAAATCGCCCATCCGGTAGAACAGCAGGCAGTCCGGATGCTCGCGCTTGACCTGGAGGAACTGCGCCAGCATCGGGCTCGCGCCTGCCGGACGCGAGGCCGGATCGCCGCCGTCGGGATCTGGGGCGCCGGTCGCGGCGGATTCGGTGTCGAGGGCCTGATCGGTCACGGTCGGCGCGGCATCGCATGCTGTCGTGCGGGGCCGGCACCCTACCATGTCGAAAGCGACGGTCACCATCGCTCCCGATCGAGCTTTTCGTTGGCCCGGCAGCCCGCTAGGGTTGGTCAGGAGGCGCGTTAGACGCCGGGAGGAGACGTCGCCCGATCCCCTTGGGAGCGGGCCGACCGCAAGGAGCGACATGGACAACGAAAAGAGCACGATGGCTCGCGACGCGCTGCTGTTCCACTCGTCCGGACGGCCGGGCAAGATCGAGATCACGCCAACCAAGCCGCTGACGACGCAGCGCGAATTGTCGCTCGCCTATTCGCCCGGGGTGGCGGTGCCGTGCCTGGAGATCGAGAAGAATCCGGCGCTCGCCTACGACTACACCAGCCGCGGCAACCTGGTGGCGGTGATCTCCAACGGCACCGCGGTGCTCGGCCTCGGCGACATCGGCGCGCTGGCGTCGAAGCCGGTGATGGAGGGCAAGGCCGTCCTGTTCAAGCGCTTCGCCGACGTCGACGGCATGGATCTGGAGGTCGACACCCGCGACGTGGACGAGTTCGTGAACTGCGTGCGGTTCCTCGGCCAGACCTTCGGCGGCATCAACCTCGAGGACATCAAGGCGCCGGAGTGCTTCATCATCGAGCAGCGCCTGAAGGAGCTGCTCGACATCCCGGTGTTCCACGACGACCAGCACGGCACCGCGATCATCGCCGCCGCCGGGCTGATCAACGCGCTGCACCTGACCGGGCGCGACATCCGCGAGACCAGGCTGGTGGTGAACGGCGCCGGGGCGGCGGCGATCGCCTGCGTCGAGCTGCTCAAGGCCATGGGCATGCCGCACGACCACGTCATGCTGTGCGACACCCGCGGGGTGATCTACCAGGGCCGCCAGCAGGGCATGAACCAGTGGAAGTCGGCGCACGCGGTGATCACCGACCGCCGCACCCTGGCCGAGGCGCTGGACGGGGCCGACGTGTTCTTCGGGCTGTCGGCGAAGGGTGCCGTCACCCAGGACATGGTGCGCTCCATGGGCCCGCAGCCGATCATCTTCGCGATGGCCAACCCCGACCCCGAGATCACCCCGGAGGAGGTCAAGGAGGTCCGCGACGACGCCATCATCGCCACCGGCCGCTCGGACTACCCGAACCAGGTGAACAACGTCCTCGGCTTTCCGTACATCTTCCGCGGCGCCCTCGACGTGCGGGCCTCGGAGATCAACGAGGCGATGAAGATCGCCGCCGCCGAGGCGCTGGCCGAGCTGGCCCGGCGCGACGTGCCGGACGAGGTCGACGCCGCCTACTCGGGACGGCGCCTGCATTACGGGCGCGAGTACATCATTCCGGCTCCGTTCGATCCGCGCCTGATCGTCCACGTGTCCGCGGCGGTCGCCCAGGCGGCGATGGACACCGGCGTGGCGCGCAAGCCGATCGAGAACATGAGCGCCTACCGCGCCTCGCTGAGCGCCCGGCTCGACCCGTCGGCCGCCAACCTCCAACTCATCCTCGACACCATCCGCCAGACCCCGAAGCGCGTGGTGTTCGCCGAGGGCGAGGAGGAGAAGACCATCCGCGCCGCGGTGGCCTTCAGGGACGGCGGCTACGGCATCCCGGTGCTGATCGGCCGCGAGGAGCGGATCCGCGAGCGGATCGCCGAGATGGGTATCGCCGGCGCCGACGCGATCGAGATCCACAACGCGCGGCTGTCGCGCTTCAATCAAAAGTACATAGAGTTCCTGTACAAGCGTCTGCAGAGGGACGGCGCGCTGCACCGGGACTGCCAGCGGATGGTCAACCAGGACCGCAACGTGTTCGCCGCCTGCATGGTCGCGACCGGCGACGCCGACGCCCTGGTGACCGGGCTGACGCGCAGCTTCGGCGACGCCATCGAGGATGTCAGACGGGTGATCGACGAGCGTCCGAACGAGTTGCTGATGGCGCTCACCATGGTGATCGTGCGGGGCCGCACGGTGTTCATCGCCGACACCAACGTGCACGAGCTGCCGACGCCCGAGCAGCTGGCCGACATCGCCTGCCAGGCCGCGGCCAAGGCGCGCGCGTTCGGGCACGAGCCGCGGGTGGCGCTGCTGTCGTTCTCGAACTTCGGCAACCCGATGCGCGAGAAGGCGCAGCGCATCCGCACCGCGGTCGAGGTGCTCGACGGCCGCGGCGTCGACTTCGAGTACGACGGCGAGATGTCGGCCGACGTGGCGCTCGATCCCGAGATGCGCAAGCTCTACCCGTTCTGCCGGCTGACCGGCCCGGCCAACGTCCTGGTCATGCCGGCGCTGCACTCGGCCAACATCTCCTACAAGCTGCTGCAACGTTTCGCCGGCGGCTCGGTGATCGGGCCGATCATCATGGGGCTGGAGAAGCCGGCGCAGATCGTCCAGATGGGCGCGACGGTCTCCGACCTCGTCAACGCCGCGGCCATCGCGGCGCACGAGGCGATCATCGCCTGACCTCGCCGCCCATGAGGGCGGCGGCGGTCGGGCCGCAGGGGAGTGGCCATGACCGAGGTTCGCCCAACGCCGCCATCCGCCGACGGCGACCGTGCCGCCAGGCGGCCGAGCGAGGTGTCGGTGCGGATGGCGGCGGCGCGCGCCGCCGCCATCCTGACGGTGCCGGCGGCGGCGGTCTTCCTCGGCCTGGTCGCCGTCGGGGAACTGTCGCCCTGGCACGGCCTCGGCGGCGTCGCGGTCACGGCGGCGGCGAGCTTCCTGCTGGTTCGCCGGCATCACGCCGATCTGGCGGTGCTGCGCCGTCACCTGGACAACCGCGCCGGTGTCGACGATCCGCGCTCGGCGATCGCCGAGCGCCGGTCCGCTCTGGCCGGGATCGGCGAGGTCGGCGCGGCTTCGGAGCTGGCGCTGGCCCTGGAGCGCGCCGACCGGCGGGCCCAGGACTGGATCGATCGGCTGGCGCAACGCTCGCAGGCCCAGGCCCTGGTGATCGAAACGATCCCGGACCCGCTGCTGCTGATCGACGCCCGCGGCCGGGTCGACCAGGCCAATGGGGCGGCCCGGCGCCAGTTCGGCCAGCAGATCGTCGACCGCGACCTGTCGACGGTGATCCGCCACCCGGATGTCCTGGCGACCGTCCGGCGGGCGCTGGCCGGCGAGGCCGGCGGCGACGTCGAGATCGCCATCGCCGCCCCGGTCGAGCGGGTGTTCAACGTGCGGATCGAGGCGCTGGCGAGCGACGGGCGCGGCGGGGCGGCGGCGCTGATGCTGTTCGTCGACCTGTCGGCGATCCGGCGGGCCGAGCAGATGCGGGTCGATTTCGTCGCCAACGTCAGCCACGAGCTGCGCACGCCGCTCGCCACCCTGCTCGGCTTCATCGAGACCCTGCAGGGCCCGGCCCGCGACGATCCCGACGCCCGCGACCGTTTCCTCGAGATCATGAAGTCCCAGGGCCACCGGATGAGCCGGCTGGTCCAGGACCTGCTGTCGCTGTCGCGGATCGAAACCAACGAACACCAGCCGCCGTCCGACCGGATCGCCCTGCTGCCGGTGCTGGAAGGGGTCAAGGCCACCCTTGACCTGGAGGCCCGGCGCAAGGACATGCGGGTGCGGCTGGAGGTCGACGCCGTGCTGCCGGCGGTGGTCGGCGCCGAGGACGAACTGGCCCAGGTGGTGCAGAACCTGCTCGACAACGCCATCAAGTACGGCCGGCCCGGCACCGAGATCACGCTGTCGGCGCGCCGCGCCGACCGGGTCCCGGCCAGCTTTCCCGGCGGGCCGACCGGCAAGGCGGTGGCGATCGCGGTGCGCGACCGCGGCGACGGCATCGCCCCGCAGCACGTGCCGCGCCTGACCGAGCGCTTCTACCGGGTCGACGCCGCGCGCTCCCGCGACCTCGGCGGCACCGGCCTCGGGCTGGCGATCGTCAAGCACATCGTCAGCCGGCACCGCGGGGCGCTCGGCATCCAGTCGACGCCCGGCGAGGGCAGCCTGTTCACGGTCTACATCCCGGCCGCCGACGGCGCCGCCCCGGCGCGCGGCGCGACCGCCGCCTGAGCCTGTGGTGCCAAGACAGGCCAGGCCGCCGTGGCCGTCATAAAACTTTCATCGATCCGACTTAAATCCTTTGGCGCCTGACCGGTACACGTCCGCAGCCAGGACGGATCTCGGATGGCCCAACGGGGCTTACCCGAACCTCCCCAAGCGAAAGTCTGGAGGACCCTATGAAGCTCTCTATCGGTAAGGTGGCCGCGCTCGCCACGCTCGGCGTGGTCGCGATGACCGCGCAGGCTGAGGCCCGCGACCAGATCCGGATCGTCGGTTCGTCGACCGTGTTCCCCTACACCCAGGCCGCCTCGGAGGAATACTCCAAGTCGAGCGGCGCGAAGGCCCCGGTGGTCGAGTCGACCGGCACCGGCGGCGGCATGAAGATCTTCTGCCAGGGCATCGGCACCGAGCATGCCGACATCACCGGCGCCTCGCGCGCCATGAAGAAGTCCGAGTACGACGACTGCGTGAAGAACGGCGTGACCGACATCTCCCAGGCGCTGATCGGCTTCGACGGCCTGTCGTTCGCCGGGTCGCGCAAGGGCACCACGATGGACCTGACCAAGGGCCAGCTGTTCCTGGCGCTGGCGGCCGAGATCGTGCAGGACGGCAAGGTCGTCGCCAACCCCTACAAGAAGTGGTCGGAGATCGACAAGTCGCTCCCCGACATCGCCATCCAGGTGTTCGGCCCGCCGCCGACATCCGGCACCCGCGACGCCTGGGTCGAGCTGGTGATGGAAGAAGGCTGCCACGAGCTGGCCGGCTACAAGGAACTCGCCAAGGACGTCCAGAAGAACGTCTGCTCGCGGATGCGCCAGGACGGCCCGTTCATCGAAGCCGGTGAGAACGACAACCTGATCGTGCAGCGGCTGGAATCCGACCCCAACGCCTACGGCATCTTCGGCTACTCGTTCCTGTACGAGAACCAGGACAAGCTGGTCGGCTCCAAGGTCGCGGGCGTCGAGCCCAGCCTGGACACCATCGCCGACGGCTCCTACAAGATTTCGCGCCCGCTGTTCTTCTACGTGAAGAACGCCCACCGCGGCGTGATCCCGGGCCTGAACGACTTCGTCGCGGAGTACGTCAGCGACGCGGCCCTCGCCCCGGGTGGCTACCTGACCGATCGTGGCCTGGTGCCGCTGTCGGACAAGCGCCGCAAGGAGATGCAGGACGCGGTTGTGAACGGCAAGCACAACCTGGCCGTCGGCAGCTGATCGGGATCCGGCCGGGGACGCGGATTACCCGCGTTCCCGGCCGCCCACAGCTAGGCCGCCTTCCTGATTGCCCTTCACTGTTTCCCGGACCATTCGTTCGTTCCTTTGTTCCGCCACGGCCGTTTGAGGCCACCTCGCCGCTGCCGATCCAGCCCGGAGCCACCGATGTCGGTCTACCTCCTGCTCATTCTGATCGGCCTGCCGCTCGCGGGTTTCCTGCTCGCCCGCCGACAGGCCGTGGCCATGGTCGGCGGCGGCTCGTCGCTGCACTCGCTTCCGGATTTCCACGGCGCCTACGTTGCCGCCTGGACCGGTATCCCGGCGACCTTGCTGGTGGTGCTGTGGATCGCCCTGCAGGGCCCGGTCCTCGACCAGGCGGTCTTCGCCAGCCTGCCGGACGACTTCCGCGACGCGGTGGCGAATCAAAGCCTGGTGATCGCCGAGATCCACAGCGTCGCCGACGGCCGGATTTTCGGCGAACCGGCGCCGGAAGTACGGGCCGCCGCCGAACGGCTGCAGACCTGGCGGTCGATGGCGAGTTGGTCGATGGTGGCGGTCGCCGCCGCCGCCGCGCTCGCCGGGCTGGTGGTCACCCGCAGCCGGCTGGCGCCGGCGTTCCGGGCACGGCACCGGGTCGAGGACGTGCTGTCCGGCCTGATGGTGGTGTGCAGCGTGATCGCGGTGCTGACCACCCTCGGCATCCTGCTGTCGCTGGTGTTCGAGTCGATCCGGTTCTTCGCCCGGGTTCCCTGGTACGAGTTCCTGTTCGGCCTGAACTGGGAACCGCAGATCGCCATCCGCTCCGACCAGGTCGCCGGCCTCGGCTCGTTCGGCGCCGTGCCGGTGTTCCTCGGGACCGTGGTGATCGCGGTCATCGCCATGCTGGTGGCGACGCCGATCGGCCTGCTGTCGGCGATCTACCTGACCGAATACGCCTCGCCGCGGTTCCGCGCGGTTGCCAAGCCGTCGCTGGAGATCCTGGCCGGCATCCCCACCGTGGTCTACGGCTTCTTCGCCGTGCTGACGGTCGCCCCGGCGCTGCGCATCGCCGGCGCCTGGATCGGCCTCGACGTGGCGCCCAACAGCGCGCTCGCCGCCGGCTCGGTGATGGGGCTGATGATCATCCCGTTCATCTCGTCGCTGTCGGACGATGCGCTGGCCGCCGTGCCGCAGGCCATGCGGGACGGCTCGGCGGCGCTGGGTGCCACCAAAGTCCGAGACCATCGTGAAGGTGCTGCTGCCGGCAGCGCTTCCCGGGATCATGGGCGGCGTCCTGCTGGCGGTCAGCCGGGCGATCGGCGAGACCATGATCGTGGTGATGGCCGCCGGCCTGATCGCCAAGATGACCCTGAACCCGTTCGACTCGGTCACCACCGTGACCGTGCAGATCGTCACCCTGCTGATCGGCGACACCGAGTTCGACAGCCCCAAGACCCTGGCCGCCTTCGGCCTCGGCATGGTGCTGTTCACCAGCACGCTCTGCCTGAACGTGGTGGCGCTGCGGATCGTCCAGAAATATCGAGAGAGATATGACTGACACGTCACCCCAGATCGCGTCGGCGCAGCTCGGGACATCGGCGCCCGGAACACAGTCGGGCGAACCACCCCGTTTCGACTGGAACGCCCCGGAAATGCGCCGCGGCTTCGCGGCGCGGCATCGCGCCAACACCCGCCTGCAGATCTACGGGTTGTCGGCGATCGCCCTGGCGGTGCTGCTGATCGCCATCCTGGTCGGCTCGCTGGTGGCGACCGGGTACCAGTCCTTCGTCCAGACCCACGTCACCTTCGAGGTGTTCGTCGACCCCGCCAAGGTCGACGCCGCCGACCCGGCCAAGGGCAATTTCCGGCTGATCGTGCGCGACAGCTTCGCCGCGCAGTTTCCGGACGTGACCAACCCACGCGACCTGCGGTCGCTGACCGACGTGATGACCGCCGACGCGCCGTTCATCGTGCGCGACCGGGTGGTCGCCGACCCCTCGCTGATCGGCCAGCGGGTGGAGGTGACGATGCCGGTATCGGACGCCTTCGACCAGCTGCAGAAGGGCGTCACACCGCGCGACGTTCCGGAAACGCAGCGCAAGGTGAACGACAAGCAGATCGCCTGGTTCGACACCCTGGCGGAGCGCGGGCAGATCACCGTCCCGTTCAACACCGCGCTGTTCTTGTCGGCGGATTCCCGGTTCCCGGAGCTTGCCGGCCTCGCCGGCGCGATCGTCGGCTCGTTCTACGCCCTGCTGG
The DNA here is from genome assembly GCA_018401495.1 of Rhodospirillaceae bacterium. Taxonomy (GTDB): domain Bacteria; phylum Pseudomonadota; class Alphaproteobacteria; order Thalassobaculales; family Thalassobaculaceae; genus Thalassobaculum_A. The sequence goes on along the minus strand of JAGYJX010000031.1, from coordinate 165,937 downwards.
TGTGCTTCCTGATCAGCTTCCCGGTCGGGATCGCGGCGGCGGTGTACCTCGAGGAGTTCGCCCGCAAGGGCCGCTGGTCCGACATCCTGGAGGTCAACATCAACAACCTGGCGGCGGTGCCGTCGGTGGTGTTCGGCCTGCTCGGCCTGGCGGTGTTCCTCGGCTTCTTCGGCCTGCCGCGCTCGACCCCGCTGGTCGGCGGCATGGTGCTGGCGCTGATGACCCTGCCGACCATCATCATCGCCACCCGGTCGGCGCTGAAGGCGGTGCCGCCGTCGATCCGCGAGGCGGCGCTCGGTGTCGGCGCCTCCAAGCACCAGGTCGTCCTGCATCATGTGCTGCCGCTGGCGATGCCGGGGATCCTGACCGGCACCATCATCGGCATGGCCCAGGCCCTCGGCGAGACCGCGCCGCTGCTGCTGATCGGCATGAACGCCTTCATCACCTCGCCCCCGGGCGGGATTCTCGAATCCGCGACCGCGCTGCCCACCCAGATCTTCATCTGGGCCGACAGCCCGGAGCGCGGGTTCGTGTCACGGACGTCGGCCGCCATCCTGGTGCTGATCGGATTCCTGATCGCCATGAACCTGGTGGCCGTCATCCTGCGCAAGCGCTTCGAACGCCGTTGGTAAGGGAGAGCACGATGCCGAACGCCACTCAGACAGCCTCGGCGGGGCAGATGCCCGATGCCGGCGGTCAGCCAAACGTCCCGGAAGCCTCGGCCGGCGCCGCCGCGCGGCCGGCGGTCGCGGCGCGCGTCAAGATCCACGCCCGCGACGTCAACGTTCATTACGGCGAAAAGCACGCCCTCAAGCACGTCGACCTCGACGTCAACGAGCACGAGGTCACCGCGCTGATCGGGCCGTCGGGCTGCGGCAAGTCGACGTTCCTGCGCTGCATGAACCGCATGAACGACGTCATCGACAACTGCCAGGTGACCGGCTCGATCACGCTCGACGGCACCGACGTCTACGACCCGTCGCTCGACGTGGTGCAGCTGCGCGCCCGGGTCGGCATGGTGTTCCAGAAGCCGAACCCGTTCCCGAAGTCGATCTACGAGAACGTCGCCTACGGCCCGCGCATCCACGGCATCGCCCGCGGCAAGAGCGAGCTCGACGAGATCGTGCACCGCAGCCTGACCCGCGCCGGGCTGCTCAAGGAGGTCAACGACCGCCTGAACGAGCCGGGAACCGGCCTGTCCGGCGGCCAGCAGCAGCGCCTGTGCATCGCCCGGGCGATCGCGGTCAACCCCGAGGTCATCCTGATGGACGAGCCGTGCTCGGCCCTCGATCCGATCGCGACCGCCAAGATCGAGGAGCTGATCGACGAGCTCCGCGAGAACTACACGATCGTCATCGTGACGCACTCGATGCAGCAGGCCGCCCGGGTGTCGCAGCGCACCGCGTTCTTCCACCTCGGCGACCTGGTCGAGGTCGGCGACACCGAGCAGATCTTCACCAACCCCAAGGACAGCCGCACCCAGGGGTACATCACCGGCCGCTTCGGCTGAGCCGGCGGCTCCGGCAGGCTTCGGACCCGGCGCGGCAGCGAGGACAGGAACCATGGTTGACCACCACATCGTCACGCAGTTCGACGAGGAACTGGACGAACTGCGCGCGACCATCGCGCGCATGGGCGGGCTGGTCGAGCAGCAGATGGCCAACGCCATCTCTGCGATCGGCCGGCGCGACGACACCCTGGCCCGGCGCTGCCAGGAGGCGGACGTCGAGATCGACGCCATGGAGGACAAGGTCGAGGCGCTGACGCTGCGGATGCTGGCGCTGCGCCAGCCGGTGGCGCTCGACCTGCGCGCCATCCTGGCGGCGCTGCGGATCGCCCACGACCTGGAGCGCATGGGCGACTACGCCACCAACGTCGCCAAGCGGGCCTCGGCGCTCGCCCAGCTGCCCGAGGTCGGGCCGATCAACGGCATCGTGCGCATGGGCCGGCTGACCCACGCCGTGATCAAGGACGTGCTGGACGCGTACTCCGAGCCGAACGTCGACAAGGCGGTCACGGCCTGGAACCGCGACCAGGAAATCGACCAGATGTACACCAGCCTGTTCCGCGAGCTGCTGACCTACATGATGGAAGACCCGCGCAACATCACGCCGTGCGCGCACCTGCTGTTCGTCGCCAAGAACATCGAGCGCATCGGCGACCACGCCACCAACATCGCCGAGACGGTCTACTTCCAGGAGAAGGGGACCCGGCTCGAGGGCCTGCGGCCGAAGGGCGACCGCACCAGCTACGCGGTCGTCGAGCCGCCGGAGCCCGATGCGGTCACCTGACGACACGCTCCCGAGGATGACCATGAAACCACTGATCCTGATCGTCGAGGACGAGGCTCCGATCGTCACCCTGCTGCGCTACAACCTGGAGCGCGAGGGCTTCCGGGTGATCGAGGCGAGCGACGGCGAAGAGGCCCTGCTGCTGTCGGCCGAGCGCAAGCCCGACCTGATCCTGCTGGACTGGATGCTGCCGCTGCTGTCGGGCATCGAGGTCTGCCGGCGGCTGCGCCGGTCGGCCGAGGCCAAGACCGTGCCGATCATCATGCTGACCGCCCGCGGCGAGGAGGGCGACCGGGTGCGCGGCCTGAATTCCGGCGCCGACGACTACGTCACCAAGCCGTTCAGCCCGTCCGAGCTGATCGCCCGGGTGCGGGCGGTGCTGCGCCGGGCGCGGCCGTCGACCGAGGAGGAGACGCTGCGCTACGGCGACCTGCTGATGGACCTCGCCGCCCACCGGGTGAAGCGCAGCAGCCGCGACGTGCACCTGGGGCCGACCGAGTTCCGGCTGCTGCGGCACTTCCTGGAACACCCGGGGCGGGTGTTCTCGCGCGAGCAGCTCCTGGACACCGTCTGGGGCCCCGACGTCTACGTCGAGCCGCGCACCGTCGACGTCCACATCCGCCGGCTGCGCAAGGCGCTGAACGCCGAGCAGGACGACGACCTGATCCGCACGGTCCGCTCCGCCGGCTACGCGCTCGACGCCACCGGGGCGGTGGCGTAGCGCGACCGGCGCCGACGTCCCAACCGCCCGCTCCGGGGGCGGGTCTCGGGGCTTTGGGAAACCGTCCGGCCGGACTATCCTCCGCGCAACGGGGCCGAAACGGTCATCTTTGCAACGGGTTGTTTTCCATGACCGACGGCTTCCGCGACTGGCTCGACAGCCTGAAGGTCTATCTCGACCGGCGGATCGCGATCATCATGGTGCTCGGCTTCGCCTCCGGGCTGCCGGCGCCGCTGGTGTTCTCGAACCTGTCGATCTGGCTGCGCGACGTCGGGGTCAGCCGGACCGAGATCGGCCTGTTCGCCCTGGTCGCAACCCCGTACGCCATCAATTTTCTGTGGGCGCCGCTGGTCGACCGGCTGAACCTGCCGTTCTTCACTCGCCGGCTCGGCCGCCGCCGCGGCTGGGCGCTGTTCACCCAGATCCTGCTGGTCGCGGCCTTGGTCGGCCTGTCCCTGACCGACCCTGCCCGCGACCTGTACGCCGTGGCGCTGGCCTGCGTGCTGGTCTCGTTCGTGTCGGCGACCCAGGACGTGGTGATCGACGCCTACCGGATCGACGTCCTGGAGCCCGAGAAGTACGGCGCCGGCTCGGCCGCGGCGATCTGGGGCTGGCACCTCGGCGGCACCCTGGTGGGCGGCGCCGGCGGCCTGTACCTGGCCGCCGCCTTCGGCTGGAACATCGCCTACCTGCTGCTCGCCGGCACCCTGGTGATCGGCATGGCGGCGGTGCTGCTGGCGCCGGAACCGCCGGGGCCGACGCCGGTCGACCGTGCCGGCGAGCAACGGGTCGACGACGCGCTGCGCGACCGGGTGGGATCACTGGCCGCCGCCGCCGCCTGGCTGTACGGCGCCGCGGTCGCGCCGTTCCTCGACTTCATGAAGCGTCGCGGCTGGCTGCTGATCCTGGTTTTCGTCTTCGTCTTCAAGCTCGGCGACGCCCTGCTGGGCCGGATGTCGGGGGTGTTCTACCGCGAGCTCGGATTCGAGCTGACGCAGATCGCCGACGTCGCCAAGGTCTACGGACTGGCCGCCAACGCCGTCGGCATCCTGGTCGGGGGCTTCCTGGTGCACCGGGTCGGCACGCTGAAAGCCCTGTTCGTCGGCGGGCTGGCGGCGGCGGCGACCAACCTGACCTATTCCTGGCTGGCGCTGGCCGGCCAGGACATGGGCGTGTTCACCATCGCGGTGATCGCCGACAGCTTCACCGGCGGTCTCGCCACCGTGGCGTTCGTGGCCTACCTGTCGAATTTGTGCTCGATCGCCTACTCCGCGACCCAGTACGCGCTGCTGTCCTCGCTCGGCAACCTGGCGCGGATCTGGTTCTCCGCGTCGGCCGGCATGATGGTCGACGGCCTCGGCGGCGACTGGTCGCTGTTCTTCGCCATCACCGCCGGGGTGGCGCTGCTCGGCCTGCCGCTGCTGCTGGTGCTGATCCGGCTGTTCCCGGAAGGCAGCCGGCCGCGCCGACCGGAGCCGGCCGCGACCGGGTGAGCGTCGCCCGCCGGGTTCGGGCGCATGGCGGTTGAGCCGCCCGTCGCTCCGTGGGTTCCGGCTCCGTTCCGCCTTCGGCGGCCCGGTCCGGAATGACGACAAATGTTGAGGCCGGCCGCCGCGGCTCGCCCGCTCGCTACAATTTGAGGGCGGCCACTGCGGCGCGTCCACTTGCCCCAATGTCGAGGCCGGCCGCCGCGGTGCGCTCGCTCACCCCCAATTCGTCATTCCGGACGGACGCGCGCCAGCGCGGTCGAGCCGGAACCCACGGAGCGACGGGCGGCGCCGACCCCGGGCCTCGGCCTCTGCCTGCTGCGCTTCCCGCTCCGTTCCGCCTTCGGCGGCCCGGTCCGGAGTGACGACAAACGTTGAGGCTGGCCGCAACGCCCTCAGCCGAACCGCGCCGCGACCAGCTTCTTCAGGTCGGCCTCCGGGCGGGCGCCGATGTGCGAGATGATCTCGGCGGCGCACAGGCTGCCGAGCTGACCGCACGTCGCGGCGTCGCGCCCGCGGGTGTAGCCGTGCAGGAACCCGGCGGCGTACAGATCGCCGGCGCCGGTGGTGTCGATCACCCGCTCGGCGGGCTCGGCGTCGAGCACGTGCACCTCGTCGCGGTGCACCACCACCGAGCCGCGTTCGCTGCGGGTGAGCGCGGCGGTCTCGACCTCGAAGCGGACCTTCTGCATCGCCTCGTCGAAGCTTCTCGCCTCGAACAGCGACACGATCTCGTGCTCGTTGGCGAACAGGATGTCGACGTGGTGACGCACCAGTTCCTGGAACTCGGCGCGGTGACGGTCGACGCAGAACGGGTCGGACAGGCTGAGCGCGACCTTGCCGCCGCTCTCGTGGGCGATCCGCGCCGCCTTCAGGAAGGCCTCCTTGGCCTTCGGCGGATCCCACAGGTAGCCCTCGAGGTAGACCACCTGGGCGTCGCCGATCATCGCCGGGTCGACGTCGTCGGGGGTCAGGTTCACGCAGGCGCCGAGATAGGTGTTCATGGAGCGCTGGGCATCGGGGGTCACCAGGACCAGGCAGCGCGCCGTCGGAGGACCGTCGAGCGCCGGGGCGGTCTCGAAGCGCACCCCCTGGGCGGTGATGTCGTGGCGGAACACCTTGCCGAGAACGTCGTCACGGACCTTGCCGACATAGCCGGCGCGCCCGCCGAGCGCAGCCAGCCCGGCGGCGGTGTTCCCGGCCGACCCGCCCGACACCTCGACCCCCGGCGGCATGGCGGCGTACAGCGCCTCGCCACGGTCGGCGTCGATCAGCGTCATCGCGCCGCGCTCGACCGCCTGGGTCTTCAGGAAATCGTCGTCGACGCGGGCAATCACGTCGACGATGGCGTTGCCGATCGCGACGACGTCCAGACTTTTGGGCATGCACTCCCTCCACGGCCTATGCTTCGCCCCGGGCTGCGTGGTCGCCGCCCAGGGCGGCGCCAATCTAGCGGGCCGATCCGCCGAGGGAAACCCGGCGGTCCGGATTCTCGGCGGCGATGGCCTCTGCAGCCTTGCGGGCCAACCGCCGGCGGGGGTATTCCAGGCCGCACGCGGCGGGGGCAGCGGCGCGTCGGAGGCCACGGATGTTCGGGTCCGTCTCGAAGACTCTGAATCAGCTCGGCGACCCGCGGCTGCGCGGTGTGCTGATCGCCGCCATGCTCGCGACGCTCTGCCTGATCGTGCTGCTGTCGATCGGCGTCGGCGTCGGCATCGACGCGCTCGACGCCACCGGGATCGGCTGGTTGGACGGCACCCTCGCGGTGATCGGCGCGGTCGGCATGGTGATCCTCGCCATCGTCTTCTTCCCGGGCATGGTTCAGGTGATCAGCGGCCTGTTCGCCGATCGCGTCGCCGACGCCGTCGAGGCGCGTCACTATCCCGGCCTCGAGCCGGCGCGCGTCCCAGCCGCTGACCGAGATCGTCGGCGATTCGCTGCGCTTCGCCCCGCTGTCGATCGGGCTGAACCTGCTCGCCCTGCCGCTCTACCTGATCCCGGGCGTCAACTTTCTGCTGTTCTACCTGCCTGAACGGCTACCTGCTGGGCCGCGAATACGCCGAGATGGTTGCGGTCCGGCGCATGGGACGGGCCGAGGCCAAGGCATTCCGGAAGCAAAATCAAGGCTCTCTGTTCCTGGCCGGGGTCGCCATCGCGGTGCTGACGACGATTCCCCTGGTCAATCTGGCGACCCCGGTCCTGGCCACCGCCTTCTCGCTGCACGAGCATCAGAGGCTCCGGCGGCGCACCGCGCCGGGCAAGGAAATGCGTGCGACGCCGCACTGACCTGTTGCGGTTTGGCACCGTTCAAGGATAATAGTGATGTCCCAGGTGGTTAGGGCGGCGGGTTTCTAAAGGAGATAAACTATGTTCGGGCGCCGTAAACCCTTTGAAACCGCACCGCGAAACGAACCGTCGCCCGCCAGCGGCTGGAAGACCGGCCAGCCGACGCCGGATGCCAAGGGGCCGACCCTGGTAACCGACAACCCTCAGTCGAAAACCGACGGAACACCGGAAAAGCCCTCACCGGACAACGCGAAAGGCCCCGATATGTCGACCCAACCCTCCTCCAAGCCGCAAAGCGGCGCCTACGTGCCCGAGATTCCGCGCCGCGCGGCGGTGGACAACCTCGCCGGCTCGCAGTCCCGGCGTCCGATGGCGCGCAACAGCATCGAGAGCAAGCGGCTGCTGGTCGGTCGCGACATCTCGCTGTCCGGCGAGATCACCGCGTGCGACGTGCTGGTCGTCGAAGGCACGGTCGAGGCGACGCTTGAGCAGAGCCAGGTGCTCGAGGTGACCGACACCGGCACGTTCCGGGGCAAGGTCCAGATCGAGGAGGCGGTGATCGCCGGCCTGTTCGAGGGCACTCTGACGGCGCGCGAGAAGCTGACCGTGAAGAGCACCGGACGGATCATCGGCACGGTCCGCTTCGGCCAGCTCGAGGTTGAACTCGGCGGATCGATCCGCGGCGATACCGCTCCGCTCGACGAGCCGATCGGCGAGATCAAGGACGTGAAGGACGTGAAGGACCTCAAGGAAACGGGGACCGAATGACCCGATCGCTCGGCGCGCTGTCGGCTGGTTTGCTGGCGCTGGCTCTCGGCGGCTGTGCGACCGCGTCCGGCCCGGGGACTCTCGAGTCCTCCCGGGCCAGCGCGGGGTCGCCCTCAGCCGCGTCGGCCGACGCCACGATCCAGCCGGCCAACGCGCCGAGCGCTGACGAGCGAGACCCCGATCGCCTGCGCGACCTTCAGCCCGAGGCGGTCACGCGACTGATCGGCATGCCGCACTATGTCCGCCGCGAGGGCGGCGCGACGATCTGGCAGTTCCACGCCGGAGCGTGCGTCATGGACCTGTTCTGGTACCCGGCGGCCGAGGGGCCGCGCCTCGTGCACTACGAGGTGCGCGGCGTCCGGCTGGCCAGCGCCGCCGAAGCGGCGGATTGCTTCGGCGATCTGCTGTTGCGTCGGCGCGACGCGGTGACGAGCTGACGCACCGCCGGCCGGCTCACGCCGGCGGCGGCGACTTGACGGCGAAATTGCAGTACGCGCGGGCGACGCAGCGCGGGCAGTCCGGCTTGCGGGCCTTGCAGACGTAGCGCCCGTGCAGGATCAACCAGTGGTGGGCGTGGCGCAGATAGCGCGGCGGCACCCGCTTCAGGAGCGCCAGTTCAACCGCCAGCGGCGTCTTGCCGGCGGCGAGCCCGGTCCTGTTGGCCACCCGGAACAAATGCGTGTCGACGGCGATCGTCGATTCCCCGAAAGCGATGTTCAGCACGACGTTGGCGGTCTTGCGCCCGACCCCCGGCAGCGCCTCGAGGGCCGCCCGGTCGCGCGGCACCTCGCCGCCATGCTCGGCGATCAGCTTCGCCGAGAGCGCGATAACGTTCTTGGCCTTGGCGTTGAACAGCCCGATCGTCCTGATGCGCTCCCGCACCCCCTCCTCGCCGAGCGCCACCATCGCCTGCGGCGTATCGGCCACCGCGAACAGCTTGCGGGTCGCCTTGTTGACACCGACGTCGGTCGCCTGCGCCGACAACACCACCGCCACCAGCAGGGTGAAGGGGCTGCTCCATTCGAGCTCGCCCTGCGGCTCCGGATTGGCGGCTTCGAGGGCGGCGAAGAAGCCCTCGACCGCGGCGTTGGTCATGCGACGGGTCACGGCGACTGCTCCGATGGTCGAGGCGCCGGTGCCGCCCCCCAGGCGGAGAGTAGGAAAGCCGGGGTCGCCGGTCAAAGCTCCGGATCGGCGACCCCGCGTCCCGCGCAGCGCCTTTGACCGGCGACCCCGGCGAGCGCATATCTTCGGCATGAGCGACCCGATCGCCTCCCCGCCCGGTGCCCGATCCGAGGCGTCGACGCCCGCCGAGCAGCAGCCGCCGCTGCTCGACCTCGTGGTCTACCCGCACCGCAGCCTCGGCCCGACGGGTTTCCTGGTTCTGATGGCGGTGCTGTGCGGCTGCTCGTTCGCGGTCGGGCTGGGGTTCTTCCTGAGCGGCGCCTGGCCGGTGGTCGGATTCCTCGGCATCGACGTGCTCGTCGTGTACCTGGCGTTCCGGCTCAACTACCGGGCGGCGAGGGCCTATGAGACGGTGCGGCTGACGCCCGCCGCGCTGGAGGTGACCAAGGTCGACCCGCGCGGACGCGGCCGGCGGATCAGCTTCCAGCCTTACTGGCTGGCCGTCGACATGGACGACCCGCCACGCCGCCACAGCCGTCTGACCCTGCGGTCGCATGGTCGCCGGCTGGAGATCGGCGGCTTCCTGACGCCGGAGGAGAAGCTCGACCTGGCGCGGGCCTTGCGCCGGGCGCTCGCCGAAGCCCGCCGGCCGACCGCCTCGGGCGGTGAGGCCACCGGCCCAGCGGTCTGACGCCAGGAAGGCCCCCGCCGCGCCATGCCGCCGGGGGCGGCGCTATGGCATGGCTCGCCAGGGACCCGGGGGCCACGCCGACGGCTCGATTGCCAAGGTGACGCGGCCGTCCTCCTCCTTGGTGCCTCGGATCGCCCGGGCGAGACCGTCGGCGAGCGCGATCGGCACCGGCGGGTCGACTGACACGTCGACCGTGCGCCAGCGCGGACCCTCGAACACGCGGCCGAGATCCTCGAGATTGCCGCCGAAGTCGGCCACCAGATGCGGGTGCAGCTCGACGATGAACGCGGTCGCGTTGGCGTCGATCAGCCGGGTGGCGCCAGCCAGCGCCCGCATCTCCAGCCCCTCGACGTCGATCTTCACGAACCGCGGCCGCACCAGATCTTCCCCGAACAGGCTGTCGAGCCGCACCGTCGGAATCCAGTCGACGTGGCGGTTCTGCGGGGTCGGCTGGGTGTTGCCGAGACGCTCGCCGTGCATCTGCATGCCGGGCGACCCGCCGAGCCGCAACATGCTGGTCATGCCGTTGCGGTCGGAGACCGCCAGCGGCAGGGCGTGCAACCGCTCTGCCCCGTTGATCACGGCGTTGCGCTCGATCACCCGGATCAGGTCGCGCTGCGGCTCGATGGCGTAGGCCACCGCCCCGAGGGAGCTGGCGATCAGCGAGAAATAGCCGGCGTGCGCGCCGACATCCGCGAACACGTCGTCCGGGTCGATCCGCGCCAGCATGTAGCGCATCACCCCCGCCTCGTAGGGCCACTGCGCCACCAGGTTGAGCTTCATGAACCGGACCGCGGCGGGATCGATCACGAAATGAATGTCACGATCGCGGATCCGGATGGTGTGAAGCGGCGCCGGTGCCCCGAGCGCTGCCTTAACCTCCGCGTGGGCGCGCACGATCCGCGCGAAGATGCCCGCGAACCGACGCACGTCGGCGGTGTCGCCGAGCAGCGCGCGCGCCCAGCCGGTCATCGGCAGCAGGCGCTCGGACGCGATCGCGCCGTAGTGGTGGGCAAGCAGGGAAATGTAGAGCGCGCCGTTCCCGGGGTCCGAGGCCGCGGTCAGCCGCAGCGAGTCGAAGTTGTGGGTCGCCCGGGTGTCGGTCGGGCGAACCGGAGTATGGCGCAACGTCATGGCTCGGCACGGTCCTGCGGATGATGCGACGGCGGCGGATCATAGGCCGCCGGCAGCCACCCCGTCGATGCGCCCGCGGCGCATCGCCATCCGGTCCGGCCGTCAGAGGATGAAGCGGCTGAGATCGGCGTCCTTGGCCAGCTTTCCGACCCGCTCGCGCACCAGCTCGGCGTCGATGACGATGGTCTCGCCGGCACGGTCGGAGGCGGTGAAGCTGATCTCCTCCAGCAGCTTCTCCAGGACGGTGTGCAACCGCCGGGCACCGATGTTCTCGACCGACCGGTTGATCTCCACCGCCATGTCGGCGAGCGCGTCGACGGCGTCCTCGGCGAAGCTCAGCGTCACCCCCTCGGTCCCCAGCAGGGCGATGTACTGGGTGACCAGGCTCGCCTCCGGCTCGGTCAGGATGCGGCGGAAATCGTCGCGGGTCAGCGCCTGCAGCTCGACCCGGATCGGCAGCCGGCCCTGCAGCTCCGGCAGCAGGTCGGACGGCTTGGCGAGGTGGAACGCGCCGGACGCGATGAACAGCACGAAGTCGGTCTTCACCGGTCCGTGCTTGGTGGCGACCGTCGTGCCCTCGATCAGCGGCAGAAGGTCGCGCTGCACGCCCTCGCGGCTGACGTCGCCGCCGCGGCGCTCCTCGGTGCGGGCGATCTTGTCGATCTCGTCCAGGAACACGATGCCGTTCTGCTCGACGGTCTCGATGGCGTTGCGGGTCACCAGTTCCTGGTCCAGCAGCTTGTCGGCCTCCTCCTTGACCAGCAGGTCGTAGGAATCGGCGACCGACATCCGGCGCTTGCGCTTCTGGCCGCCGAACGCCTTGCCGAACACGTCGCCGAGGTCGACCATCCCCATCTGGGCGCCCGGCATGCCCGGGATCTCGAAGGTCGGCATGCCCTGCGACCCGCCGCCGCTCAACTCGACCTCGATCTCGCGTTCGGCGAGGGTGCCCTCGCGCAGCATCTTGCGGAACTTCTGCCGGGTCTCGGCGCTGGCGTTGGCGCCGACCAGGGCGTCGATCACGCGTTCCTCGGCGGCCAGCTCGGCCTTGGCGTGCACTTCGCGGCGCATGCGTTCGCGGGTCATGCCGATCGCGACCTCCAGGAGATCGCGGATGATCGACTCGACGTCCCGGCCGACATACCCGACCTCGGTGAACTTGGTCGCCTCGACCTTCAGGAACGGCGCCTCCGCCAGGCGCGCCAGACGGCGGGCGATCTCGGTCTTGCCGACCCCGGTCGGACCGATCATCAGGATGTTCTTCGGCAGGATCTCCTGGCGCAGCGCCTCGGGCAGCTGGCGTCGCCGCCAGCGGTTGCGAAGCGCGATGGCAACCGCGCGCTTGGCGTCCTTCTGGCCGATGATGAAGCGGTCCAGCTCGGAGACGATCTCGCGGGGCGAAAAGGCGGTCATGGGGATTCCGCAATCATAATCAGAGGGATTCGAGGGTGACGCGGTCGTTCGTGTAGATGCAGATCTCGGCGGCGATCGCCATGGCGCGCCGGGCGATCGCCTCGGCGTCCATGTCCGGGCGGTCGGCGAGGGCGCGGGCGGCCGACAGGGCATAGGCACCGCCCGAGCCGATCCCGATCAGCCCGTCCTCCGGCTCCAGCACGTCGCCGTTGCCGGACAGGATCAGCGAGACGCCGGGGTCGACCACCGCCATCATCGCCTCCAGCCGGCGCAGGTAGCGATCGGTGCGCCAGTCCTTGGCGAGCTCGACGCAGGACCGCATCAGCTGCCCCGGATGCTGCTCCAGCTTGGCCTCCAGGCGCTCGAACAGCGTGAAGGCGTCGGCGGTGGCGCCGGCGAAGCCGGCAATCACCTGGCCGCCGGCCAGCCGCCGCACCTTGCGGGCGCCGGCCTTGATCACGGTGTTGCCGAAGGTCACCTGGCCGTCGCCGGCGACCACCACGCGGCCGTCCTTGCGCACCGACAGGATGGTGGTGCCGTGCCAGGACGCGGCGTGGCGGGAATCGGGGGAATCGGTCATCGTGGGCCCTTCGAAAGCGTCCGCCGAATGTAAGGATCGGGCGCCGGGGATCAAGCGCGCTGGAGTCGCGCCCCAGAGCCGGCGCTCGGCCGGTGGCGCCGAGCCCGTCCCACACCCCTTCCGCCGCCGGCCCGACACTGGTAAACGTCCGCCGACTTTTTCCCGGCGGGAACGCCCCCAGTAGGGGAACGCCCTTGGGAGACCGGCGTGCAGGAGACCCGCATGAGCCGCACCGCGACCGTCGAGCGCAACACCGCCGAGACCCGGATCGCCGGCACCGTCGAGCTGGACGGCACCGGCGTCTACGACGTCAGCACCGGCATCGGCTTCCTCGATCACATGCTGGAGCAGCTGTCGCGGCACTCGCTGATCGACCTGACGCTGCGGGCCGAGGGCGACCTGCACATCGACGGCCACCACACCACCGAGGACAGCGGCTACGTGGTCGGCGCCGCGATCGCCAAGGCGCTCGGCGAGCGCAAGGGCATCACCCGCTACGGTTCCTGCCTGCTGCCCATGGACGAGGCGCTGACCCGGGTGGCGATCGACCTGTCGGGCCGGCCGTACCTGTCGTGGGACGTCCGGATGCCGACCCAGAAGCTCGGCGAGATGGACACCGAGCTGTTCAAGGAGTGGTTCCGCGCCTTCGCCCAGGCCGCCGGCGCCACCCTGCACGTCGACAGCCTGAAGGGCGAGAACAGCCATCATATCGTCGAGACCTGCTACAAGGGCCTGGCTCGCGCGCTGCGCGCGGCGATCGAGATCGACCCGCGCAAGGCCGATTCCGTGCCGTCCACCAAGGGCGCGCTGCGCTCCGACTGATCCCGGCCCCCGAGCCGCCGCCGGCGTCCGGGGTCACGAACCAGGCGACCACCATGGGCATCACCGCCATCATCGACTACGGCTCCGGGAACCTGCGGTCGGCCGCCAACGCCTTTGAGCGTGCCGCCCGGGAATCCGGCGCCGATACCGCGATCACGGTGACCGACGACCCGCTGGTGGTGCGCCGTGCCGACCGGGTGGTGCTGCCGGGCGTCGGCGCCTTCGCCGACTGCCGGCGCGGCCTGTTCGCGGTCGACGGCATGGTCGAGGCGATCCGCGGCCGGGTGCTCGCCGACGGCGCGCCGTTCCTCGGCATCTGCGTCGGCATGCAGCTGATGGCGGGCACCGGCTACGAGCACGTCACGTCGGAGGGCCTGGGCTGGATCGACGGCGACGTCGAGCTGGTGCGGCCGGCCGCGGAGGACGACGGCCGGGCCCGCAAGATCCCGCACATGGGCTGGAACGAGCTGCGCCTGGAGCCGGGCGGCGCCGGCCACCCGGTGCTCGCCGGCCTGGCCGACGGCGACCACGCCTATTTCGTCCACTCCTACCACATGACCCTGCGGACGCCGGCGCAGCGCCTCGCCACCGTCGACTACGGCGGACCGGTGACCGCCGTGGTCGGCCGCGACAACCTGATCGGCACGCAGTTCCACCCGGAGAAGAGCCAGGCCACCGGGCTGCGCCTGATCGCCAACTTTCTCGGATGGAGGCCATGACCGACGGACCCGAGAACGACGCGCCCGCAACCCCCGCATCCGAGGCGGCACCGGCCAAGTCCGGAACGGCCTCGGCCAACCCGCCCCTGCCGGCCCCGCCGGTGCCAACGGTCGAGCGCGCCGAGACCCTGAACACCAACGACCTGCACGATCTGTGCGACGCCGCCGAGGCCGCGATCATCGACGGCGGCGGCTTCGGGTGGCTGAAGCCGCCGCCGCGCCACACCCTGGAGGCGTACTGGAAGGGGGTGATGCTGATCCCCGAGCGGATGCTGTTCGTCGCCCGCCTGGACGGCGTGATCGCCGGGTCCTGCCAGATCCAGAAGCCGCCGCGCAACAACGAGGCCCAGGGCTTCGCCTGCAACCTGACCACCAACTTCCTCGCACCCTGGTCGCGCGGCCACGGCCTCGCCCGCCAGCTGGTCGAGATCGCCGAGCGCAACGCCCGCGACGCCGGCTTCCGGATCCTGAACCTCGACGTGCGCGAGACCCAGCGCGCCGCCATCCGGCTCTACGAGACCCTCGGCTACAGCAAGTTCGGCGAGCACCCGTTCTACGCCTTCGCGAACGACCGCTACGTGCGCGGCTACTTCTACTTCAAGGAGCTGATCCCGCTGCGCCCGGCGGCAACGCCTTCGGAGAGCCTGACGTGATCCTGTACCCGGCGATCGACCTCAAGGGCGGGCAGTGCGTCCGGCTGCTGCGCGGCGAGATGGACGCGGCCACCGTCTACAACGACGATCCTGCCGCCCAGGCCCGCGCCTTCGGCGACGCCGGCTGCGCCTGGGTGCACGTGGTTGACCTGGACGGGGCGTTCGCCGGTCGGCCGGTGAACGGCGACGCCGTGCGGGCGATCCTGGCCGCCGTCGACGTCCCGGTGCAGCTCGGCGGCGGCATCCGCGACCGCGCCGGCATCGAGGCCTGGCTGGCGGCCGGGGTGGCGCGGGTCGTGCTCGGAACCGTGGCGCTGCGCGACCCGGCGCTGGTGATCGCCGCCTGCCGGGCGCATCCCGGCCGGATCGCCGTCGGCATCGACGCCCGCGACGGCAAGGTCGCGGTCGAGGGATGGGCCGAGACCGCCGAGATCACCGCGCTCGACCTGGCGCTGAAGTTCGAGGACGCCGGGGTGGCGGCGGTGGTGTTCACCGACATCGACCGCGACGGCGCGCTGCAGGGCCCCAACCTGGCGGCGACCGCGGCGCTGGCGCGCCGGCTGTCGACGCCGGTGATCGCGTCCGGCGGCGTCGCCTCGCTCGACGACCTGAAGGCGATCGCCGGCCTCGCCGGCGACGGCGTGGCGGGCGCCATCGTCGGCCGCGCGCTGTACGACGGCCGGGTCGACGCCGCCGAGGCGGCGCGGGTGCTGGCGGAGGCCGCCTGATGCTGAAGGTCCGGGTCATCCCCTGCCTCGACGTCAAGGACGGGCGCGTGGTCAAGGGCGTGAACTTCGTCGACCTGGTGGACGCCGGCGACCCGGTCGAGCAGGCCGCGCTCTACGACGCCGAGGGTGCCGACGAGCTGTGCTTCCTCGACATCACCGCCAGCCACGAGAACCGCGAGACCATCTTCGACGTGGTCGGGCGGACCGCCGCGCGCTGCTTCATGCCGCTGACCGTCGGCGGCGGGGTGCGCACCGTCGAGGACATCCGCCGGCTGCTGCTGGCCGGCGCCGACAAGGTGTCGATCAACACCGCCGCCGTGAAGAACCCCGAGTTCGTGCGCGAAGCCGCCCTGAAGTTCGGCAGCCAGTGCATCACCGTCGCGGTCGACGCCAAGCGGACGGCACCCGGCCGGTTCGAGGTGTTCACCCACGGCGGCCGCGAGGCGACCGGCCTCGACGCCGTCGAGTGGGCGCGCCGCATGGCCGAGTACGGCGCCGGCGAGATCCTGCTGACCTCGATGGACCGCGACGGCACCAAGCAGGGCTTCGACCTGCCGCTCACCCGCGCCATCGCCGACGCGGTGCCGGTGCCGGTGATCGCTTCGGGCGGCGTCGGCACGCTCGACCACCTGGTCGACGGCGTGCGCGAAGGCCACGCCAGCGCCGTGCTGGCCGCCTCGATCTTCCATTTCGGGACCTACCGGATCGCCGAGGCCAAGGCGGCCCTCGCCGCCGCCGGCGTCCCGGTTCGCGAGGGGCGGTGATGGCGGAGCGCGCGGCCCACGTGCTGGACCGGCTGGCGGCGACGGTCGCGCGCGCGGCGCGGCGCCGATCCGGCGTCGAGCTACACCGCCAGGCTGCTGGCCGCCGGCCCCGCGAAGGCGGCGCAGAAGCTCGGCGAGGAGGCGGTCGAGGCGGTGATCGAGGCGGTGCGCGGCGATCCGGCCGGCTTCGCCTCGGAGAGCGCCGACCTGCTGTACCATCTGACGGTGCTGTGGGCGGCGGCCGGGGTCGACCCGGCGACGGTGTGGGCGGAGCTGGAACGGCGCGAGGGCGTCTCCGGCCTCGCGGAGAAGGCGGCGCGCTCGACGCCAGACCAGGGGAGCTGAGGCATGGCCTACGATCCGAACAACATCTTCGCCCGGATCCTGCGCGGCGAGATTCCCAACAAGACGGTGCACGAGGACGAGCACGCGCTCGCCTTCCACGACATCAACCCGCAGACCCCGACCCACGTGCTGGTGATCCCGAAGGGCGCCGTACGTCTCGTTCGCGGATTTCTCGGCCAAGGCGAGCGACGCCGAGATCGCCGGCTTCGTGCGGATGGTCGGCAAGGTGGCGCGCGATCTCGGGGTCGAGGAAGCGGGCTACCGGATCCTCTCGAACCACGGCCGCGACGCCCACCAGGAGGTGCCGCACTTCCACGTCCACGTGTTCGCCGGCACCGATCTCGGCCGCATGATCAAGGCGTCGAGCCAGTAGACTGAACGCGCCGTTTGCGGGACCCGGGAAGTCCGACATTTTAGAGAAATGTCGGAAATAATTGATTTCATTGACTTTTCGGCACATCTGACGGCATGCTAATGAACAGCAGGGCCGATGACGAGGGGTCGTGGCTGCTGCCGTCCGCCCCGCTACAAGATCTAGCGGACGCCGGGGAACGCGCAGAACGCGCGGTGGGGGACCGCCATGAAGCCGATGCAGGATCTCGACTGGGATGTCGCGGATGCCGTTCGCAAGCACGGCCTCTACCTGAAACAGTATTCCGGCGGCCAGCAGGCTGATTTCCGACACAAGACCCTGCGCGGCACCATGCTGGCGGCGGCCGATCTGCGCCAGGCGCTGTTCGCCGGCGCCGACCTGCGCGGCTCGAACTTCGCCGGCGGCAACCTCGAGCGCTCCCAGTTCACCACCGCCAAGCTCGAGAAGGTCGATTTCGCCGGCGCCAAGCTGATGGGAGCCAACCTGCGGGGCGCCGATCTGAAGGGCGCCAAGCTGATGGCCGCCGACCTGACCGACGCCGACCTGCGGCCCGCCAAGATCGTCGACATGAACCGCACC
Organism: Rhodospirillaceae bacterium; assembly: GCA_018401495.1. Classification (GTDB taxonomy): domain Bacteria; phylum Pseudomonadota; class Alphaproteobacteria; order Thalassobaculales; family Thalassobaculaceae; genus Thalassobaculum_A. Next base: position 148,458 of record JAGYJX010000031.1, on the reverse strand, counting down.
ATCGAGCAGGTCGCCAACCTGGCGAAGGCGGACGTCTCGAACGCCCAGTTCGTGCGGACCAACCTGTCCGGCGCCAACATGTCCGGGATCATCGCCGTCGGCACCGCGTTCCAGGCGGCGGTGATGCGCGACGTGAACCTCAGCCGGGCGGATCTGTCGAAGAGCTCCTTCAAGGGCTCCGATCTGCGCGGCTCCAACCTGCGCGGCGTCAACTTCGCCGACGCCGTCCTCACCGACACCGACCTGTCCGGATCGGACCTGCGCTCGTGCAACCTCGACGGCGCCGACCTGTCGGGCGCCGACCTGACGGCCTGCACCATCGCCACCGGCCTCGCCAACGCCGCACCGGACATCCGCCACAAGGTGGTCGAGCATTTCGCCTGGATCAGTTCGGGCGGCAAGAAGGGCTCGCGGGCGTCGTTCAAGGGCCTCGATCTGAGCGGCATCGACCTGTCCGGCGCCGACCTTTCGGCCGCCGATTTCACCGGCACGAAGCTGGACGGGGCCAATCTGAAGCAGTGCTCGTTCCGGTTCGCCGACCTGTCCGAGGCCAGCCTGGAGCGGGCCGACCTGTCGCGCTGCGACCTGCGCGGCGCCCGCATGAAGGCCGCCCGCCTCGACGGCGCCACCCTGACCCACGCCCGGCTGACACCGATGCAGATCCTCAAGCCGGCCACCTTGGAGGTGCTGCGCGAATGGCCGGCCGACCTGTCGGGGGCCTCGCTGATCGGCGCCAAGGCCGACAAGGCCGATTTCTCGGGCGCCGTCCTGCACGCCACCATCCTTGACCACGCCGATCTCAGCCACGCCGGGTTCACCGGCAGCGACCTCCGCGGATGCTCGATCCTGGGCACCGTCGGCCTCTCGCCCTCGGTGGCCAGCGCCGCCGAGTGACGCCCCGGGGCAGCGAAACCGCCCTTGAAGTTTCCAGACCCGACCTTGGCGTTACCTGGACGGTCCCCGGACTGGCGCGGAGGGCACGACCGGCATTCCGAGTGGTCCGACAGTCACTGGCAGATGGTCGTTAACGCTATATTAATCAATATTGCTATCCAGGCCATACTCGTGCTTTGATCTTAAACTAATCGAGCCCTTGAGGCGTCTTTTCCGCAATTGCCATCTTGCCTGATCATCGGTCTGCAACCGTCTGCCGAAGATGGCTTTTCCGGCGATCCGGACGGCGTGCGCTCCGCGGTGACGCCGGAATCCGTCCCTGCGCCCGTCCTTATCCCGGCCGGTACCAACCGACCGGAGAACCGACCATGCCCGCCCGCGTGGCCACCGTCGCGTTTCGCGGCATCGAGACCCTGGAGGTGGACGTGCAGGTGCACGTCGGCGGCGGCGGCGGCTGGCCCGGGAATCTACGTCGTCGGGCTGCCCGACAAGGCGGTCGGCGAGAGCCGGGAGCGGGTGCACGCCGCGCTGACCGCGCTCGGCCTGGCGATCCCGCAGAAGCGGATCGTGGTCAACCTCGCCCCCGCCGACCTGCCCAAGGAGGGCAGCCATTTCGACCTCGCCATCGCGCTCGCCATCCTGACCGCGCTCGGCGCCCTGTCGGTCGAGGATCTCGCCGGCCGGGTGGTCATGGGCGAGCTGGCGCTCGACGGCCGCATCACCCCGGTGGCGGGCGTGCTGCCGGCGGCCATCGCCGCTGCCGCCGCCGGCCGGCGCGGCCTGGTCTGCCCCGAGGCGTGCGGGCCGGAGGCGCGATGGGCCGACGGACTGGAGGTGGTCGCCGCCCCGGACCTGCTGTCCCTGCTCAACCACCTGCGCGGGATCCAGGTCCTGCCCGAGCCGCCGCGCGGCGCCGCCGGGCCGGAGCCGCGCTACCCGGACCTGCGCGACATCAAGGGCCAGGAAACCGCCAAGCGGGCGCTGGAGGTCGTCGCCGCCGGATCGCACAACCTGCTGATGGTCGGGCCGCCCGGCGCCGGCAAGTCGATGATGGCGGCCCGGCTGCCGGGGTTGCTGCCCGCCCTGACCCCGCCCGAGGCGCTCGAGGTGTCGATGATCCGCTCGGTCGCCGGCGAACTGAAGGGCGGGCGGATCGACCGGGCCCGGCCGTTCCGCACCCCGCACCATTCGAGCTCGATGCCGGCGCTGATCGGCGGCGGCACCAAGGCGCGGCCGGGCGAGGTGTCGCTCGCCCATCGCGGCGTGCTGTTCCTCGACGAACTCGCCGAGTTCCCGCGCGTCGTGCTCGATGCCCTCAGGCAGCCGATCGAAACCGGCGAGGCGGTGATCGCCCGCGCCAACCACCACGTCGCCTACCCCGCCCGCTTCCAGCTGGTGGCCGCCATGAACCCGTGCCGCTGCGGCCACCTCGCCGACCCCTCGCGCAGCTGCGGCAAGGCGCCGCGCTGCGCCCAGGACTACCAGTCGCGGCTGTCCGGGCCGCTGCTCGACCGCTTCGACCTGACCGTCCAGGTGCCGGCGGTGTCGGCCGCCGACCTGGCGCTGCCGCCGCCGGCCGAGGGCTCGGCCGAGATCGCCGGCCGGGTCGCCCGCGCCCGGGCCATCCAGGCCGAGCGCTACCGCCGGCTCGAGCCGTCCGGATCGGTGAGCACCAACGCCGAGGCCGACGGCGAGGTGCTGGCCGCGGTCGCCGAGCCCGACGCCGCCGGCCGCGACCTGCTCCGCCTCGCCGCCGAGCGCCTGAAGCTGTCGGCGCGCGGCTACCACCGGGTGCTGCGGGTGGCCCGCACCCTGGCCGATCTGGAGGGCGCCGAGGGCGTCAGCCGGATCCACGTCGCCGAGGCGCTCGGGTATCGGGTCGGGACCGGTTAGGGCGGCTTGGCGCCCGGCGTGGGACTTGCCACTATGGAGGTTGGAGGGTCATGGCGACCATGGACGTGCTCAAGGCCCTGGACGAGCTGAAGGACGCCGGTGTCGAGGAGCGGTCGGCGCGGGCGATGATCCGCCTCGTCAGCGACGCCGTCGAGTTGCAGGCCGTCACCAAAGTCGATCTCGAGCGCGAGTGCACCGCCATCCGCACCGCGATCGCCCAGTCGGCAGCGGAGCTGCGGGGTGAAGCGGCGGAGTTCCAGGGAGCCATCGAGCGTGACATCGCGGGGCTGCGGGGCGAAGCGGCGGGATTCCGGCAAGTCGTCGAGCGTGACTTCGCGCAATTGCGGGGCGAAGCGGCGAGCTTCCGGGAAGCCGTCGAGCGGGACTTTGCGCAGTTGCGGGGCGAAGCGGCGAGCTTCCGGGAAACCGTCGAGCGTGACATTGCGGGCCTTCGCAGCGAGTTGGCGGGCTTTCGCGAGAGGACCGAGCACGTGATGGCCGAGCTCCGGCAGGACATGACCGGGTTGCGGACCGACGTGACCCGCGAGATCGCTGGTCTGCGGGTCGAGATGCTGCGGCAGAACGCCGCCCTCCAGGACAGTTTCAGCGCCCGCCTGTTGACGACGGTGGGGCTGCAGTTCGGCGGCACCGCGCTGTTGCTGGGCGCGTTCTACGCGCTGCTGCGCTGATGCGGATCCTGCGCGCCTCCAGCCATCGCACGATGCCGTGGAAGAACGGCGGCGGCTCGACGACCGAGATCGCGGTGGCGCCGGACGGCGCCGGCATCGACGCGTTCGACTGGCGGATCAGCATGGCGGTGGTCGCCGCCGACGGGCCGTTCTCGGAGTTCCCCGGCGTCGACCGGACCTTGTCGATCCTGGACGGCGCCGGGCTGGTGCTGCGCGGCATCGGGGCCGGCCCGGTCCGCCTGGACCGGACGACCGCGCCGTTCGCGTTCCCGCCGACGCGGCGGTCTCGGCCAGCCTCGTCGACGGCCCGATCACCGACCTCAACGTGATGACGCGGCGCGGCCGCTTCCGCGACCGCACGCGCCGGATTGCCGGCGACGCCGCGCTGGAGATCGCCGATGGCGCGGCATCGGCGCTGCTGCTGGCCGCCACCCCCTGCCGCGCGGCCGTCGACGGCCTGCCGGCGGTTGACCTCGGGCGGCTGGACGCCCTGCTGATCGCGGCCGCGGGCGGTCGCCGCCTGACCGTCGAAGGCGGCGACGACGGTGAGGCCTGGCTGGTCGAGTTGATGCTGGAACCCTCGCTTCGATAACCGTCAAAGCGTTTGATGCCAAGGAGTTGCGCGCTCCGCCCGGCTGCCCCCGGCGGCAATCCATGCTATAGGCCGCCCTGGGAGAGGGTATCGGGGAAGGGTTAACGCATGAGTTCGACCGATACCGGCGTGCGCGACCGGCAGGCCGCGCGGCGGCACCTGGTGATGATGGCCGGCACCCTGGTGACGGTGCTGATCGTGATCAACGTCATCGCGCTCTACGGCCTCGACGTCGTGCGCCGCGAGACCGAGGCCTACGCCGCCGCCACCGACCGGCTGATCGAGGCCACCGACCGGGCGCGCGAGGGCCAGGTGGCCTTCAAGACCCAGGTGCAGGAATGGAAGAACGTCCTGCTGCGCGGCCACGTCCCCGAGGACCTGGCAAGCTACCGGGCCGCCTTCGACGCCAGCCAGGCGACGGTGGTCGACCGTCTCCGCCAGGTCGGCGCGAGCGCCGCCGAGGTCGGCATGCCGGGCGAGCCGGTCGAGCGGATGCTCGCCCTGCACGGCGAACTGGCGGGTCGCTACGCCGCGGCGTTGACGACCTTCGCGCCGGGCGCGATCGACGCCGCCTGGCAGGCCGACCGGGCGGTGCGCGGCATGGACCGCCCGCTGAACGACGCCTTCGACGCCCTGGTGGCCGACGTGCGGGCGTTCGCCGAGGCCCGCCGGCAGGCCCTGAGGCAGGAGACGGCGCGGGTGGCCGACCAGCAGCGCGTGGTCCTGATCGCCGCCCATGGCGGCGGCATCGCGCTGGTCCTGCTGTCGCTGGTGATGGCCCTCAGCGCCACGCGCCGACGCTGACGGGCGAAGCGCCGTGGAGATCGTCGCGGACATCGCCGCCGGGCTCGGATTGTTCTTCATCGGCGTCCGGCTGATCGGCGGCAACCTCAGGGAGTTGAGCGGACGCTGGTTCCGGCGCCTGATCGCGCGCGCCACCGGCAACCGCCTGCTGGCGGTGCTGGTCGGCACGCTGTCCGGCGCGGTCACCCAGAGCAGCAGCGCCATCACCTTCATCGTCGTCAGCATGATGTCGGCCGGCCTGATGACCATCCGGCGCGCCGTGCCGCTGGTGGTCTGGGCGAACGTCGGCACCTCGGTGCTGGTGCTGCTGGCGGTGGTCGACCTGCGGATCCTGGTGCTCTACATGCTCGGCGTCACGGGGATCGGCTACTTCCTCGACCTCGACCGCTCGCCGCGCTGGCGCCACACCCTCGGCTCGGCGCTGGGGGTGGCCCTGCTGTTCCTCGGCATCGTCCTGCTGAAGGAGGGCGGCGGCCAGATCCGGCAGGTGTCGGCGGTCGCGGACGTGCTGGCCTTCACCGCCGGCTGGCCGATCCTGGCGTTCGTGGCGGGTGCGGCGCTGACCCTGGTGGCGCAGAGCTCGGCCACCGTGTCGGTGGTTGCGGTGACCCTCACGTCGGTCGGCCTCCTGACCCTCGACCAGACCGCGCTGATCGTGTTCGGCGCCAGCCTGGGTTCCGGCCTCAGCGTCTGGCTGCTGTCGGCCAACCTCAGCGGCGGCGGCCGTCAGCTCGCCCTGATCCAGGTGGTCGCCAAGGCAGTGGGGGTGGCGCTGCTGCTGCCGCTGTACGCCGCCGACGCCGCGTTCGGGATCCCGGGCGGCGCCGAGCTCCGGGCCGCCGCCTCGGCCGCGCCGGAGCAGGCGGTGGCGCTGCTCTACCTCGCGCTGCAGGTGGTCTCGGCCCTGGCCCTCACCCTGTTCGCCAGTCCGGCGCTGGCGCTGGTCGCGCGGATCGCCCCGGAGAGCGAGGAGGAGCGGCTGTCGCGGCCGCGCTTCCTGTACGACCAGGCGATCGAGGACCCGCAGACCGCGGTCGAGCTGGTCCGCCGCGAACAGGCGCGGGTCTTCGCCTATCTGCCGGCGCTGCTGGATGCCGCCCGTCCCGACGCCATCGCCCAAGCCGAACCGAACGGCCTGCTCGAGGCCTGCCGCAACCTGACGGCACGCTGCGAGGGGTTCCTCGCCGATTTGCTGGACGCCACCACGTCGCGCGAGCTGCTGATGGCCGTGCTGCGGCTGGAGAAGCGCAACCAGCTGCTCGGCGAGCTCATCACCACGCTGGACCAGCAACTCTCAGGCCCGTACCGCGGCCTCCAGCTCCGGGCGGCCGGCGAGGACCGATTGCCCGGCCTGCTGCTGGCGCTGGTCGAGAGCCAGCACGCGCTGGTGCTGACCGCCGCCGACGCCCTGGCACAGGAGACCGAGAGCGGCGCGCAGCCCGACGACATCGCCGTCCTGCTGGCGCTGAGCGGCGACCGTTCGGACTCCATGGACCGACTGCGCCGGCGGGTCGCCGGCGAGACCCGCCTGAGCGCCGGCGACCACGACACGCTGTACGCCGCCACCGCGCTGTTCGAGCGCACGGTCTGGCTGATCCGCCGCTACGCCCTGCTGCTGGACCGGGAACCGACGGCGGTCGCGCCGGACTGACCGGCCGGCGCCGCGGGCCGGACGCTCAGCGCTTCGCCTCGATGGCGTCCCACAGCATCGCCGCCACGTCGATGCCGTCGAAGCGCGACAGCTCCTGGATGCCGGTCGGCGAGGTCACGTTGATTTCGGTCAGGTAGTCGCCGATCACGTCGATCCCGACGAACACCAGGCCGCGCTTCTTGAGTTCGGGTCCGATCGCCTCGCAGATCGCGTGGTCGCGCCTGGTCATCTCGCATTTCACCGCCCGGCCGCCGACGTGCATGTTGGAGCGCGCCTCGCCCTGGGCCGGGATGCGGTTGATGGCGCCGACGCCCTTGCCGTCGACCAGGATCACCCGCTTGTCGCCCTGCCGGACCTCCGGCAGGTAGCGCTGCACGATCACCGGCTCGCGGTAGAACTGGGTGAACAGCTCGAGCAGCGAGTTCAGGTTCTCGTCGTCCGGCTTGATGTGGAACACGCCGGCGCCGCCGTTGCCGAACAGCGGCTTGACGATGATGTCCTTGTGCTCGTCGCGGAACGCCTTGATCTCCACGGGGTCGTGGGCGATCAGCGTCGGCGGCATCAAGCCCTCGAAATGCGTGACGAACAGCTTCTCCGGGGCGTTGCGCACGCTCGCCGGGTCGTTCACCACCAGGGTCTTGGGGTGGATGTGCTCGAGCACGTGGGTGGTGGTGATGTAGCTCATGTCGAACGGCGGATCCTGGCGCAGCAGCACCACGTCCATGCTCGACAGATCAACCGATTCGCGCGGCCCGAGGGTGAAATGGTCGCCCTCGACCCGGCGCACCTGAAGCGGAGCCACCCGCGCGGTCACCTTGCGGTCGCGGAACGTCAGGTGGCGCGGCAGATAGTGGTACAGCGCGTGGCCGCGCTTCTGCGCCTCGAGCGCCAGCGCGAAGCTGCTGTCGCCGTTGATCGACACCGTCTCGATGGGATCCATCTGGATCGCGACCTCGAGGGCCATGGGCGGTCTCCCTGACGTTGCTCCCGCGGCGGCAGCCGCGGTCGTGAGTTGGCGCGCCGACCATCCATCGCGCCCGGCCGGCGCGCAAGGGGCATGCGGGATGAACGCCCGGAACTTCTGTCAGTTGAGCCGGGAACCGATGCCCGCGAGTTGCGCCTCGACGGCGCGGCGGGCGCGCTGGTCGCCGTGTCCGGCGTCGAGCCAACCGCGCAGGCTCCGGGTCGCCGCCCGCATGGCGCCGCTGGCGGCCAGCAGCGCCGCCTGCTCGCCCACCAGCTCCACGCGATTCCGGCGCCATCCGCCGCATGCGCGCCAGCACGGCCAATCCGCCCGGCGTGTCGCCGGCCCGCAGCCGGCGGGTCTTGATGTTGTTCTGCAGGCGCAGCAGCACGGCCCGGTCGGGCACCGCCAGCATCGCCGCCGGCGTGTCCTCGGCGCCCGGGCTGACGCGCCGCAGCAGCGCGCGCAGCCCGTCCGGGTCGAGCGGCTCGCCGCCGTGGAAGGGATCGAGGGCGTAGCGGCGCGCGCCGATCGCGATGCCGATCAGGAAATGCGCCGGCACGTTCAGGCCGGCGGCGGCGTGGCCGCGGGCCCGGGCGGCGTGGATGTACAGGATCCCGAGCGCGACCGGCAGGCCGCGGCGGCGCTCGATGACCCGGATCAGGTCGGCGTTGGCGAGGTCGTCGTAGCTGTCGGTGTCGCCACGGTAGCCGAGCCGGCCGGCGATGCCGGCGCCGAGCGCCGCCGACGGGTCGGCACCCCGGGTCTCGGCTTCGGCAACGGCCGCGACCAACGCGTCGAGGGCCGACAGGCTGGGGGCGAGATCGGGTGCCGGCAACCCGCCCTCGACCCGCTCGAGCAGCGCCAGGGCCAGCGCGGTCTCGGCGATCGCCAGCGGCGCGTCGCCGGCGGCGGCGACCGCGTCGAGGGCGGCGAGGGCGGAATCGGGACTCACGCCGGCGGCACGACGCGCACGAAATCCACCACGTTGCGAACGTAGGGAATGTCGCGCGCGGTTCCGAGCACCCGCTGCAACTCGGTCTCCGAGCGGGCCACGCCCATGATGTAGACGGTCTGGTTCACCACATCGATCGAGTAGTTGATGAACGAGACCTGGTCGTCGACCAGCAGGCGGGTCCGCAGCCGGGTGGCGATCGTGAGGTCGCGGCCCTTGTCGGTCAGGCCGCTCTCGTCGTCGACCTGGATCTCGTTGATCACCTCGCGCACATCGCGAACGCTCCAGGTGAGTTTGGTGGCGTCGACGCGCGCCTCCGGCTTGGCGACGCGGCCGGTCAGCAGCACGCGGCCCTCCTCGACCGTGAACGACAGGCGCTGGTAGAGATCGGCGTCGGTGCGCAGGAACAGGCCGTTGAGTTCGGCCCTGATGCGGGTGTCGTCGACCGACGCGGCGAAGCCCTTCTCCTTCTGCGCGGCCGTCGCGCCGGCCGCCCCGGCTCCGACCGCCACCCCGATCGGCGTGCAGCCGGCGGCGGCGACGGCGAGCAGACCCGACAGGGCAAGGGCGAGAAGCGGGTGGCGTGGCGTGCACGGCATGGGTTTCTCCTGCTGAAGCGGTCGCGATCCTTATCTAGAGTGTCGCGTCGCCGCCGTCACCGTTGCGGACGCCAGATATCGATCAGGTGGACCGGCCAGCGCCAGGGCCGGATCGCCACCAGGTCGAAGCGCCGGTGCAGGCGGGCGAGGTCGGGACGACCGGCGATGAAACTCTCCAGCCCGCGCGCCACCCGCCAGCGCTGGCGCGGCGAGACCGAATCGACCGCCGACTGCAGGCTGGCCCGCGCCTTGACCTCGACGGCCACCAGCGTGTCGCCGCGGCGCGCAACCAGGTCCACCTCCCCGGCCGGCGTGCGCAAGCGGCGCGCCAGGATCCGATAGCCCTTCAGGATCAACCATGCCGCCGCCAGGGTCTCGGCGCGCAGCCCGCGGCGTTCGGCGGCGCGCCGGCGCGCCAGCGGGTCGAGCTGCCGCGACGTCCGGGCGCGCGGGCTCGGCACGCGCCGCATTCCCGCCACCGCGACCGCGTTTACTTGACCGTCGGCCTCGATTAGCGTCCGTCACCGTCGACGCCCGTCACCGGAGATTCGACCCATGCGCCATCCGACGCTCCGCCCCACCTCGCACCGCCCCAGCCCGTACCGCCGCATCGCCACCGCCGTGCTGGCGGCCATGTGGCTCGCCGGCTGTGCCGGCGGTGAGACGGTACCGCCGCCGGCCACCACCGGTCCAGCCACCCCGCCGCCGGTCGTCGCCCCGCCGCCGCCGGCCGGGCTGCCGCCCACCGGGACCCTGGAACTCGGGAGCGGGCTGCCGGGAGGACCCGGCGCGATCCGCCCGAGCAACGGTTCGGTCGCTCTGCTGCTGCCGTTGAGCGGCCGGGCCGGCGGGGTCGGTGTGGCGATGCGCAACGCCGCCGAGATGGCGCTGTTCGAAATCGCCGACGACGCCTTCGTGCTGTCGGTCCACGACACCCGGTCGACCCCGGAGGGCGCGGCGGCCGCCGCCGAGACCGCGATCGCTTCCGGCGCCGGCATGATCGTCGGGCCGCTGTTCGCCGCCGAGGTCGCCGGCGGTGTCGCCGGCCACCCGCGCCTCCGGCGTGCCGGTGCTGGCGTTCTCCAACGACCGCACGGTCGCCGGCGATGGCGTCTGGGTGTTCGGCCTGCTGCCGGCCCAGCAGGTCGAGCGGGTGGTGCTCTACGCCAGCGCCCGGGGTCTGCAGCGCTTCGGTGCGCTGGTGCCCGCCAATCCGTACGGCTCCGCCGCCTTGCAGGCGTTGCAGGGCGCGGCGGCGCGCACCGGCGGCTCGGTGGTCGCCACCGACAGCTATCCGGCCGGACGTGGCACGGAGAACGGTGCGCTGGTCGAGCGATTCGCGCGCCGCATCGGCGCGCGCGACGGCGGCACCCCCTATGTCGACGCCGTGCTGGTGCCTGACGGCGGCGCCGAGATCCGCAACCTCGCCCCGCTGATGGCCTATCACGACATCGACAACACCAAGGTCCGCTACCTCGGCAGCGCCCAGTGGAACGACCCCGAACTGGGGCGCGAGCCGTCGCTGGCCGGCGGCTGGTTCGCCGCACCCTCGCCCGAGACCCGGGCGCCGTTCGAGCAGCGCTACCGCTCGGTGTACGGCAGCGCGCCGGCGGGGCTCGCCTCGCTCGCCTACGACGCGGTGTCGCTGGCGGCGGTGCTGGCCCGCCAGCCGGGCGGCCCCGCCTACGACGCCGGGTCGCTGACCCAGCCCGGCGGCTTCGCCGGGGTCGACGGGTTGTTCCGGCTGATGCCCGACGGCAGCAACGAGCGCGGCCTGGCGGTGCTGCGCCTCACGCCGCGCGGCATCGAGATCGAGGATCCGGCGCCCGCCAGCTTCGAGCCGCTGCTGAACTGACGCCCCGGCCTATCCGGCGAACGGGCGCGCGCCGCGCAGCAGGCGGTCGGTCACCGCGTCCAGCCGGGCGCGCCCGGCGGCGGTGGCCCGCAGCCCGTCGGCGTCCAGGACGCAGAAAGCCGCCGTCGGACAGCAGCTTGATCGTTGCGGTATCGAACAGATCCTCGGGGCCGCGGCCGAACAGCGCCTGCCAGCGCGGTCTCGGCAGGCCACCGGCCATTCGCAGGCCGGTCAGCGTCGCTTCGACGAGCACCTCGTCCGGGTCCAGGGGCAGGTCGTCGACCAGGGCGTGGCCGTGCCGCTCGACACGGTCCAGCCAGATCGCCGGGGCCCGGTGGGTGCGGGTGGCGACCTTGCGGCCGCCCTCGGTCAGCCGGCCGTGCGCGCCGGGGCCGACGCCGAGATAGTCGCGATAGCTCCAGTAGACCTGGTTGTGCCGGCACTCCTCGCCGGGCCGGGCGTGGTTGGAGACCTCGTAGGCCGGAAGGCCCGCGGCATCCAGGGTTTCCTGGGTGACTTCCCACAGCGCCGCCGCGCCGTCCTCGTCCGGCAGGCTGAAGGCGCCGCGGGCGTGCAGGCGCGTGGAACGGCGTGGTCGGCTCGATGGTCAGCTGGTACAGCGACAGGTGGCCGGCGGCGTGGTCAAGCGCCCGCGCCAGTTCGCGGCGCCAGGACCCCGGGTCCTGTCCCGGCCGCGCGTAGATCAGGTCGAAGCTCACCCGCTCGAACCGGTCGCGCGCCGCCGCCACCGCCGCCAGCGCCTCGGCGGCGCCGTGGCTGCGCCCGAGAAAGCGCAGCACCTCGTCGTCGAGCGCCTGCACGCCGAGCGACACCCGGTTCACCCCGGCCGCCCGGAAGCCGTCCAGGCGGCCGGCCTCGACCGACGTCGGGTTGGCCTCGAGGGTGACCTCGAGATCGTTGGAAATCCGGAACAACCGCGTGACGGTGTCGAGCACCGCGGCGACGGTCTCCGGTTCCATCAGCGACGGGGTTCCGCCGCCGAAGAACACGCTCTCGACCCGGCGCCGGCCGACCCGCGCGGCCTGGGTCTCGAGCTCGCGCACCAGGGCCCGGCGCCAGCGTCCGTGGTCGACCGTGTCGGAAACGTGGCTGTTGAAGTCGCAGTACGGGCATTTCGAGCGGCAGAACGGCCAGTGGACGTAGACCCCGATGGTCTCGTCCAGCGCCGGGCCGGGGTCCGGCCGTGGGGCCCGGTCAGTCGTGTCCGCCGCCATCGAAACACCGCTCGACCAGCATCCGGAAGGCGATGGCCCGGTGACTGACGGAATGTTTCCAGTCCGAATCGACCTCGCCGAAGGTCCGGTCGTGGCCGTCGGGCACGAACATCGGGTCGTACCCGAAGCCGTTGCCGCCGCGCGGCGGCCAGACCGCGGCGCCGTCGACCCGTGCCCTCGACGGACTCCACGTGGCCGTCCGGCCAGGCCAGGGTCAGGGCGGCGACGAACCACGCCCGTCGGTCGCTCGAGCCGGTCGCCGACAGCGCCGACCAGACCTTCTCCATGGCGACGCCGAAATCCTTGTCCGGACCGGCCCAGCGCGCCGAATAGATCCCGGATCGCCGCCGAGGGCGGCCAGGCAGAAGCCGGAATCGTCGGCCAGCGCCGGCAGGCCGGAGGCGCGCGCCGCCGCCAACGCCTTCAACTCGGCGTTGGCAACGAAGCTGTCACCGGTCTCCTCGGGTTCCGGCAGGCCGAGTTCGCCGGCCGACACCACCGTCAGGCCTCTTGATGCCAGCAACTCGCCGATCTCACGGACCTTGCCGGGATTGTGCGAGGCCACCACCAGCCGCTTCTCGGTGAGCTTGCGCGCCGGCATCGCCGCCCCTCACTCCACCGCGGCCCGTTGCAGGGCCGTCAGCTCCGACACCCCCTTGCGGGCCAGCCGAAGCAGCACGTCGAACTGCGCCTCCTCGAACGGCTCGGTCTCGGCCGTCGCCTGGATCTCGACGATGCCGCCGCGCCCGGTCAGCACGAAATTGGCGTCGGTGGCGCAGCCGGAATCCTCGATGTAGTCGAGGTCGAGCACCGGCTCGCCCTTGTACAGGCCGCACGAGATCGCGGCGACCGTGTCGGTCAGCGGCAGCGACTTGACGGCGCCGAACCGCAGCAGGGTGGCGAACGCCTGGTGCAGCGCGACCCAGGACCCGGTGATGGCGGCCGTGCGGGTGCCGCCGTCGGCCTGGATGACGTCGCAGTCGATCCGGACCTGGCGCTCGCCGAGCGCGGCCAGGTTGGTGACGGCGCGCAGCGACCGCCCGATCAGCCGCTGGATTTCCTGGGTTCGCCCGGACTGCTTGCCGCGCGCCGCCTCGCGATCGGTGCGGGTGTGGGTCGAGCGCGGCAGCATGCCGTATTCGGCGGTCACCCAGCCCTTGCCGCCGCCCTTCAGCCACGGCGGCACCCGATCCTCGACGGTGGCCGTGCACAGCACATGGGTGTCGCCGAACCGTGCCAGGCACGACCCTTCGGCGTGCTTGGCGTAACCCGGCTCGAGCCGGATCTCGCGCAGCGCGTCCACGGCGCGGCCGGACGGGCGCCCGGAAAACGGTTCGGTCATCGCTCGGCTCCTGCCGTGGGCGTCGCCACGGCGCGGGGCGCCGGCGACGGGCCGGGAAACTACCCCCACGCCTCGCCGGCGTCCACCCCGGCAGCCGCCGGGCGGCCGGGCCCGGGGTTGACGAGGGCGCGACCGCCGCGACCGACGTTGACCGGGGCGCGCCGGCTGCCTAGATATGAGCGGCCATGAGCGCAAAGCACCGCGAGAGTCCGGCCGGTATCCTCGGACAGCTGAACGAACGTTCGCGGGAGATCTTCCGCCACATCGTCGACGCCTATGTGGAGACCGGCGAGCCGGTCGGGTCGCGAACCCTGTCGCGCCGCCTCGGGCTTGGTGCTGTCGCCGGCGACCATCCGCAACGTCATGGCCGACCTCGAGGAGGCCGGCCTGCTGTACGCGCCGCACACCTCGGCCGGGCGGCTGCCCACCGATGCCGGGCTGAGGATTTTCGTCGACGGGTTGCTCGAGATCGGCGGCGACCTCAGCGACGACGAGCGCGCCAGCATCGACGGCAAGTGCGCCGCCGCCGGCCGCACCGTCGCGCAGATGCTGGAGGAGGCGTCCTCGGCGCTCGCCGGCCTGTCGCGCTGCGCCGGGCTGGTGGTCTCGCCCAAGGCCGAGGCCCCGCTGAAGCACATCGAGTTCGTGCCGCTCGGCAACCAGCGCGCGCTGGTGGTCATGGTTTCGAAGGGCGGGCTGGTCGAGAACCGCATCGTCGAATTGCCGGCCGGCCTGCCGGCGTCGGCCCTGACCGAGGCCAGCAACTACCTGAATTCCCGCCTCAAGGGCCAGATGCTGCAGGATCTGCGCCAGCAGGTCGAGACCGAGATCGTGCAGCGCCAGGCCGAGCTTGACGAGCCTGACCAGCCGGGTCGTGCAGGCCGGCCTCGCCACCCGCGGTGAAGGCCCGCAGGGGCCGGCGCTGATCCTGCGCGGTCACGCGGCGCTGCTGAGCGACGTGTCGGCCGTCGAGGACCTTGAGCGCATCCGCGCGCTGTTCGAGATCCTGGAGGAGAAGGAGAGCACCCTGCGGCTTCTCGACTCCACGGGTGCCGCCGACGGCGTGCAGATCTTCATCGGGGCCGAGAACGCGCTGTTCCGCAACACCGGCTGCTCGATGATCATCGCGCCGTATCACGACCAGCGCCGCACCATCGTCGGGCGCGATCGGCGTCATCGGCCCGACCCGGATGAACTACGCGCGCATCATCCCGATGGTCGACTACACCGCCAAGCTGATCGGCCGGCTGCTCGACTGAACGCTTTTCATCGGCGCCGCGGCGTCCTACATAGCGGCCGACCGGGACGGAGTACGCTCACCGAGGACAATCTGGAATGTCGAACGATACCAGCAAGCCCACCCCCGCCGACGCGCAGCCGATCCCCGACGACGCCGGTCTGGACGTCGGGTACGACGCCGACGGCACGATCGATACCGGCGACGGCGACGACCCGCGCGATGCGCGGATCGCCGAGCTCGAGGGGCAGGTGGCGCAGCTTCGCGACCAGACGCTGCGGGCGCTCGCCGAGGCCGAGAACGTGCGGCGGCGGACCGACCGCGACAAGGAACAGACCCGTCTTTACGCCGCCGGCAGCCTCGCCAAGGATCTGCTGAACGCCGTCGACAACCTGCGGCGCGCGCTCGACGCGGCGCCGAAGGATCGTGACGCCATCGACGAAACCGTCAAGAACCTGATCGTCGGCGTCGAGATGACCGAGCGCGACCTGCTGACGGCGTTCGAGAAGAACGGCATCAAGCGGATCGAGCCGCTCGGCCAGCGCTTCGACCCGAACCTGCACCAGGCGATGTTCGAGATCGAGAATTCCGGCAAGCCGGCGGGCACCGTGGTGCAGCTGCTGGCACCCGGCTACGTGTTGCACGACCGACTGCTGCGCGCCGCCATGGTCGGGGTTGCCAAGGGCGGTCCGGCCCCGTCCGACCACCCGCGAGTCGACACCACGGCGTGAACGCCCAGGCCCGTCCGCGGCGCCCACGCCGCCGCGGAGCCGGCTAATCGGCGGCTCAAGCGGCTTGCACGCGCCATTGACGCGCCTATATACCGGCTAGTTCCAGTCATCATCCCGATCGGGGGTGGCCGACGGTGCCTTCGGGGCCTCCGCCGCCTGCCAGAGAAAGAGGTACGTTCATGAGCAAGGTTATCGGCATCGACCTCGGCACGACCAACTCCTGCGTCGCCGTCATGGATGGATCGTCCGCCAAGATCATCGAGAACGCCGAGGGCGCGCGCACGACGCCGTCCATGGTGGCCTTCAGCGACGGCGACGAGCGCCTGGTCGGCCAGGCCGCCAAGCGCCAGGCGGTGACCAACCCCGAGAAGACGCTGTTCGCCATCAAGCGCCTGATCGGCCGGCGCGCCGACGACGTCACCTCGAAGAAGTTCAACGATCTCGTCCCCTACAAGGTCGTCCCGGGTGACAACGGCGACGCCTGGGTCGAGGTGGCGGGACGCAAGTACAGCCCGGCCGAGATCTCGGCGATGATCCTTCAGAAGCTGAAGGAGGACGCGGAATCCTATCTCGGCGAGAAGGTCACCCAGGCGGTCATCACCGTCCCGGCGTACTTCAACGACGCCCAGCGCCAGGCGACCAAGGACGCCGGCAAGATCGCCGGCCTCGAGGTGCTGCGGATCATCAACGAGCCGACGGCCGCCTCGCTGGCCTACGGCCTCGACAAGAAGCAGTCCGGCACCATCGTGGTCTACGACCTCGGCGGCGGCACCTTCGACGTGTCGGTGCTGGAGATCGGCGACGGCGTGTTCGAGGTGAAGTCGACCAACGGCGACACCTTCCTCGGCGGCGAGGACTTCGACCAGCGCGTCATCGACTACCTTGCCGACGAGTTCAAGAAGGACGCCGGCATCGACCTGCGCAAGGACAAGCTGGCGCTGCAGCGCCTGAAGGAGGCGGCGGAGAAGGCCAAGATCGAGCTGTCGAGCTCGATCCAGACCGAGGTCAACCTGCCGTTCATCACCGCCGACCAGTCCGGGCCGAAGCACCTGAACATCAAGCTGACCCGCTCCAAGCTGGAGGCCCTGGTCGACGACCTGGTGAAGCGCACCGAGGGCCCGTGCCGGGCCGCGCTGAAGGACGCCGGCGTCACCGCCGGCGAGATCGACGAAGTCATCATGGTCGGCGGCATGACCCGCATGCCGAAGATCCTGGAGACCGTGAAGACCTTCTTCGGCAAGGAGCCGCACCGCGGCGTCAACCCGGACGAGGTGGTTGCCGCCGGCGCCGCCATCCAGGCCGGCGTGCTGAAGGGCGAGGTCAAGGACGTCCTGCTGCTGGACGTGACCCCGCTGTCGCTCGGCATCGAGACGCTGGGCGGCGTGTTCACCCGCCTGATCGACCGCAACACCACGATCCCGACCAAGAAGAGCCAGGTGTTCTCGACCGCCGAGGACAACCAGACGGCCGTGACCATCCGGGTGTTCCAGGGCGAGCGCGAGATGGCCGCCGACAACAAGATGCTCGGCCAGTTCGACCTGATGGGCATCCCGCCGGCGCCGCGCGGCGTGCCGCAGGTCGAGGTCACCTTCGACATCGACGCCAACGGCATCGT
Organism: Rhodospirillaceae bacterium; assembly: GCA_018401495.1. Lineage (GTDB taxonomy): Bacteria > Pseudomonadota > Alphaproteobacteria > Thalassobaculales > Thalassobaculaceae > Thalassobaculum_A. Next base: position 131,402 of record JAGYJX010000031.1, on the reverse strand, counting down.
CAACGTCTCGGCCAAGGACAAGGCGACCGGCAAGGAGCAGCAGGTCCGCATCCAGGCCTCGGGCGGCCTGTCCGACGCCGACATCGACCGGATGGTGCGGGAGGCCGAGGAGAACTCGGCCGACGACAAGAAGCGCCGCGAGCTGGTCGAGGTCAAGAACCAGGCCGACAACGTCCTGCACACCGCCGAGAAGTCGCTCGCCGAGTTCGGCGACAAGGTGCCGGCCTCCGACCGCAAGAAGATCGAGGACGACATCACCGCCCTCAAGGCTGCCGTCGGCGGCGACGATGTCGCTGCCATCCGCTCCAAGGTGGAGGCGCTGCAGCAATCGTCCATGCGCCTCGGCGAGGCCATGTACAAGGCCCAGCAGGATGGTGCCGGCGGCACGACCGAGGCCGGGGCGGGCGACAAGCCGGGCGGCGACGCCAAGGGTGCCGACGACGTGGTGGACGCCGACTTCGAGGAAGTCGACGACCAGGACCGCAACAAGTCCGCGTGATTGCGCGGACCGCCGCGACGATGGACAGCCGCGCCCATTCTCCGCTCTCGCCAGCGGCAGGATGGGCGCGGTGCATTCGGCCCCTTCTCGCTCGGTGACGGTCTATGGCGAAACGTGATTACTACGACGTTCTCGGGGTTGCCCGCGGCGCGGCCAAGGACGAGCTGAAGCGCGCCTACCGCAAGCTGGCGATGCAGTACCACCCCGACCGCAACCCCGGCGACGAGGAGGCGGAGCAGCGGTTCAAGGAGCTGAACGAGGCCTACGACGTCCTGAAGGACGACGACAAGAAGGCGGCCTACGATCGTTTCGGTCACGCAGCGTTTGAATCCGGCGGCGCCCGACCCGGTGGTGGCGCCGGGTTCGGTGGCGGGTTCGCCGATATCTTCGAGGAAATGTTCGGCGAGTTCATGGGCGGCGCCCGTCGCGGCGGCGGTGGCGGTGGTCGCGGCTCCGACCTTCGCTACAACATGAGCATCACCCTCGAGGATGCCTTCCGGGGCCGCCAGACCGAAATCAGAATCCCGACCTCGACGGCCTGCGAGCCCTGTGGCGGCAGCGGCGCCGAAAAGGGCTCCAAGCCGGTGTCATGCCCGACCTGCCATGGCGCCGGAAAGGTGCGGGCCCAGCAGGGCTTTTTCACCATCGAACGGACCTGCCCGCCTGCGGCGGGTGGGCCAGGTGATCGAGAATCCGTGCCGGACCTGCGGCGGATCGGGACGACAGCGCAAGGAAAAGACGCTGTCGGTGAACATTCCGGCCGGTGTCGAGGACGGCACCCGCATCAGGCTGGCCGGCGAAGGCGAGGCCGGGATGCGCGGCGCCGCCCCGGGAGACCTGTACCTGTTTCTGTCGATCGAACCACACGCGATTTTCATGCGCGAGGGCGCGGACATCCATTGCCGGGTACCGGTCGCCATGGTGACCGCGGCACTGGGCGGTCAGATCGAGGTCCCGACCATCGAAGGCTCGCGCGCCCGGCTTGCGGTGCCGGCCGGGACTCAATCCGGCCGTCAGTTCCGCTTGAAGGGCAAGGGCATGTCGGTCCTGCGCAGCCCGTCGCGCGGCGACATGTACGTCGAGGTCGCCGTCGAGACGCCGATGAACCTGACCAAGCGGCAACGCGAGCTGCTGGAGGAATTCACCTCCGAAGCCGGCACCGACACCACCAGTCCGCAGAGCCACAGCTTCTTCGACAAGGTCAAGGAACTTTGGGACGATCTGCGAGACTAGCGGACCAAGGCTGCCGGTCATACCGCCCGCAGCCCGGTAGCGCGCCGACGAATTAGGGGTAGTCCCCTTGATTCTATGGGGTTTTCTCGCGATCGATGGCGTTGACGATCGCCCGGCCCTCGTGGTCCAGAAAATCGATCGCCGCGGTGATGACGGCCTGCGAGTACCGGATCGTGAAGCGCTGTCCCTCGGTCATGGTATCCGCGGGCAGGCTGCGCAGCCGGCGCTGCTCGCCGCGCAGCCCGGCAAGCCGCTCGTTCATCAAACGGTGGACATCGTCCATCTGCAGCAGGTGCGCGAAGAACATTCCCGCCAGGAACGGCGAGCGCACCACCTCGCTGCCGTCGCTGGCGGCCGCGGCGGCGGCCAGCTCCGCGCGGCCTTTGTCGGTAATCCGGAAAACCCGCTTCTCGAGTGGAGCGTCGGCGGCCCCGACCACCTCGATCGCGCCACGCGCCGTCAACTTCGCCAAGGCCGGGTAGATCGCGCCCAGGCTCGCCTGCCCGAAGTGGCGGAACCAATCCGCCACCGCGCGCCTTATACCGTATCCGGATGTCTCTCCGAAGCTGAGGACCCCGAGGCAAAGGGTGCCTACGTCCATCCTGAATCTCCGTTCATCGGTCGAGTATAACGAACCGAAACTAACATAATATCGAGCATATTGAAGGTCTCTCTTTAGACAATCCATCAGGAATGTTCCGATCCCTCGCAAAGGCTGGGCGAGGCCAGCCGCCGCCGTAGGGGAGGATGTCGCATGAGCGTTCGGATCGGCGTGTTCGGAGCCAACGGGCGGATGGGCCGGATGATCGTCAAGGCGGTCGCCGAAACCGAGGGAGTGACGCTCGCCGCGGCCGGCGTAAGGGCCGGTAGTGCCGATTTGGGCGCCGACGCGGGCTCGCTCGCCGGCCTTGCTCCGATAGGCCTGAAGACGTCCGACCGGATCGCCGACCTGCTCGAGTCCGACGTGGTGATCGACTTCACCCTGCCCGATGCCGCGATCACTCACGCCCACGCCGCCGCCGCCGCCGGGACCCCGTTCGTGACCGGCACCACCGGTCTGACGGCTGCCCAGGAGGCCGAGCTCGCTGCCGCGGCAACCCGCATCCCGCTGGTTTACGCTCCGAACATGAGCGTCGGTGTCAACCTGCTGCTCGCGCTGGTCGAGCGGGTCGCCGCAACCCTGGGCGAGCCGTGGGACGTCGAGATCGTCGAGATGCACCACAACCGCAAGGTCGACGCGCCGTCGGGCACCGCGATCGGACTCGGCCGGGCGGCAGCACAGGGACGCGGCCGGCGTTTCGAGGACGTCGCCGTTCTGTCGCGCGAGGGCCACACCGGACCCCGGATACCCGGTCAGATCGGATTCGCAACGATGCGCGGCGGCGACGTGGTCGGCGAACACACGGTGGTGTTCGCCGGGCCGGCGGAGCGCATCGAGCTCGGGCACCGCGCCGGTGGCCGTCACATCTTCGCCAACGGGGCGGTGGCCGCGGCGCGCTGGGCCGCGAACCGGGAACCCGGCCTGTACAGCATGCGCGACGTGCTCGGCCTCTAGCCTGAACGGCGCTCAGGGTTCCTCGATCTCGGCCAGCAGGGTGTCGAGGCGAGCGTCGTCGAGCTCGGCGATCCGCTCCGCCAGTCGGTTGGCCAGTTCCGTCGCCTTGGGGCTCAGACCGGCGGTGTCCAGGACGACCCGCGGGTTGGAGATCGCCGCCAGTTGCCGCAAGTCCTCGGCGTCGTCCCAGCCGAGGTTGAAGTAGCCGTTGATCATTTCGAGGAAGACCGGCCGCGGAACGCCCCGCTTGCCGTGCTCGAGGGCGGACAGATAGGCCGGCGACACACCGAGCGCGACCGCCATCTCGGCGAGGGTGACCCCGCGCGCGACGCGCAGTTTCCGCAATCGAAGACCGAGCGGTGTCATGCGCCGGCGCCCCCGGACGGGCCGTCCTCCCGGCGCCGGCGCAGCAGCACATACCAGGCGCCGGAGCCGCCGTCCTGAGGCATCGCCGGAGCGAACGCCAGCACCCGCTCCTTGTTCGGGTGGTCGCCGAGCCATCCGGGAAGGGCACGGCGGATCACCCCGATCTCACGCTCCTCGGATCCCCATTCCGGCGTCGGGCGGCCCTTGCCGGTGATCACCAGCACGCAGCGCCGGCCCAGCGCCGCCTGCCGGGCCAGAAACCCGTTCAGCCCGACATGGGCGCGCTCCCGGCTCATCCCATGCAGGTCCAGGCGGGCCTCGATCGCAAACTGACCGCGCTTGAGCCGAAGCTGGGTGCGGCGATCGATGCCGGGTGCGGCGCCGTGGGCGTGCTCGGACAGGTGAGCCGGGCCGGCCGGGGCCGACGGCGGCGGGGTCGGCGGGGCGGGCGGCACCACCGCCCGAGCCGGTGCCGGCTTTGCCGGCGCCTGGTCCGGCAGGGGAGGCGGGGTGGGCGGCAGCGCCTCGACGACCGGAACCTTGCCGCGCCGGCGGCGCCTGAGGGGGTCGACATCCGACACCACCCGATCGAACAGCTCGATCTCGTCGCGAGAAGGGCGACGCCGGCTCATGGCGGTGGCGGTGCCCTGGACGCTCAGCCGTCGACCACGATCACATGCATCCGGCGCGGCCCATGGGCTCCCATCTGGATGCGTTGTTCGATGTCGGCGGTGCGCGATGGCCCGGAGATCAGGTTGACGCTGCGCGGCATGGTGTGGCCATCGCCGTCGGCGCGGGCCCGCGCCGCCCGCAGCCGCGACCAGGCGATCCTCGAGCGGCCCGACCACCTGGCTGCGGCGCACCACGGCGATGTGGTTCTCGGGCAGGAAGTTCAGGCCTGTCGGCGAGCTGGCGTCCGACAGCAGCATCAGTGTCCCGGTCTCGGCGATCGCCGCGAAGGCGGGCGTCACGCTGGTATCCTCGCTGCCGTCGGCGGCACCCGTCGCCACCTCGAGGGTCGGGGCGGTCGACCAGTCGAGGCGCGTCCTTCAGCGCCGGCGCCTGGATCACCCGGGCCGGCAGGTTTTCGCGCTGCAGCCAGGCCGCGACCCGGGCCGGCACCTCCGACATCGACGCCGCCTCGTCGACGGTGCAGGCGCCTTCACCGAGCTTGGTCACCAGGAGGCGGACCATTGCCTCGGCGTCGAGGCCGGCGGTGCGGGCGGGAATCAGGTTGCGAACGGGCGTTGCGAGCCGCTGGTGCAGGTCGGCCGCGGCCTCGCCGGCCATCGCCTCGCGGCCGAGAGATTTGCGGATCGAGCCCAGGATCTGGTCGCGCGCGGCGCTCATCGCCCTCCCCTCCGCTCGGCCCACAGCGCGTGGAAGCTGCGGCCCTCGGGGGCCGGCATGTCGCGAACCCCGGTCCAGCCGCCGGCGAGCGGCAGGCTCTTGAACCGCCCGGTGCGCCGGCCGAGCGCGCCGAGCACCCGCGCGGCCATTCCTGTAACGAAACGATAGAGCGTCGGGCGGGTGGCCAGGAACGCCCACACCGCCAGCCCGCCCTTCGCCATTGGCGGCGCCAGCCCGCGCTCGAACTCGCGGGTCCGATAGTGGCGCATCATCTTGGGCAGCGGTATGCGCATCGGGCACACGCTCTCGCACCGGCCGCAGAAGGTCGAGGCGTTCGGCAGGTGCCCGGCCTCCTCGACGCCGATCAGCGACGGCGTCAGCACGGCGCCCATCGGCCCGGGATAGACCCAGCCATAGGCGTGGCCGCCGACGGCGGCGTAGACCGGGCAGTGGTTCATGCAGGCCGCACACCGGATGCAGCGCAGCATGTCCTGGAACTGGGTCCCGAGCATCGCCGAGCGGCCGTTGTCGAGCAGCACGACGTGGAACTCCTCCGGGCCGTCGAGGTCGTCGGGCCGGCGCGGCCCGGTCGAGAAGGTGGTGTAGACCGACATCTCCTGACCGGTCGCCGAGCGGGCCAGCAGGCGCAGGATGGTGGCCGCGTCGTCGAGGGTCGGGACGACCTTCTCCAGGCTGGCGATCACCACGTGGCACTTGCCGAGGAGCTGGGTCATGTCCCCGTTGCCCTCGTTGGTGACGATCACGGTGGATCCGGTCTCGGCGATCAGGAAATTGGCCCCGGTGATGCCGACATCGGCTTGGAAATAGCGGTCGCGAAGCTGGGCTCGCGCCTCGTCGGTGAAGTCGCCGGGCTCCTCCAGCCGGCGCGCCGGGTCCAGCTCCGTGTGATGGCGGCGAAAGTCCTCGGCGATCTGTTCGCGCGTCACGTGAATGGCCGGCGCGATGATGTGGCTCGGCGGCTCGTTTCGGATCTGGATGATGTACTCGCCGAGATCGGTCTCCACCGGCTCGATCGCGTTCGCCTCCAGGAACGCGTTGAGGCCGATCTCCTCGGCCACCATCGACTTGCCTTTGGTGACGGTGCGGGCCTCGCGGCGCCGGCAGATCGCCAGGATGGTCTCTCGCGCCTCGGCCGGTGTCCGGCACCAGTGCACCGTCCCGCCGTTGGCGATCACCTTCTCCTCGAACCGTTCGAGGTAGAAGTCGAGATGCGCCAGGGTGTGGTTCTTGATGTCCCGCCCGCTGTCGCGCAGCGCCTCGAACTCGGGCAGCGCTTCCACGACCCGGCGTCGCTTCTCCTGGAAGCCGGTCTTGATGTTGCCGAGCGCGCGCTGCAGCACGGCGTCGTTGAGCGCCCGGTGGGCGTTCGCCTTGAAGGACCGGCTGGTGGACTGCATGGTGGCTCTCCTCAGTCCTTCGCCGGCTCGCCGATCGCGGGCCCGTCGGCCAGCCCGGCGAGCACCTCGGCCACGTGGCGCACTTTCGTGTCGGCTCCGAGCCGGCTCAGCTTGCCGGCCATGTTCAGCAGGCAGCCGAGGTCACCGGCCAGCAGGGTGCCGGCGCCGGTGGCGACGACGTCCTGCGCCTTGTCGGTGACCATCTTGTCGGAAATCTCGGGATACTTGACGCAGAACGTTCCGCCGAAGCCACAGCAGATCTCGGCGCTTGGCAGTTCCGTCAGCGTCAGTCCGTCCACCGACCCCAGCAACCGGCGCGGCTGTGCCTTGACCTGCAGCTCGCGCAGGCCCGAGCAGGAATCGTGGTAGGTGACGGTGCCGGGGAAGACCGCGGCGACGCGCTCGACCTTCAGGATATCCACCAGGAAGGACACCAGCTCATGGGTCCGCTTGGCGAGGTGCTGCGCGCGCAGCGCCGTTTCCGGCTCGTCGGCGAACAGCGCCGGATAGTGCTCATGGATCATGCCGGCGCAGGAGCCGGAGGGCGCCACCACATAGTCATAGCCGTCGAAGGCGTCGATCACGCCGCGTGCCACCGCCTTGGCGTCGGCGGTATCGCCCGAGTTGAACGCCGGCTGCCCGCAGCAGGTCTGCGCCGCCGGCACCTCGACCGTGCAGCCGGCATCCTCCATCAGCTTGACGGCGGCGAACCCGACGGTCGGCCGGTAGAGGTCGACGAGGCAGGTAACGAACAGGCCGACGCGCGGACCGGCACGGGTCATTGATGGCTCCTCGGCTGAATTCAAGCGGAACCGGCTAGCACGCGCCGGAAGGCGGGGCAAGGCAGGCGTCGTCCAGGGTCGGCCGGATCAACCCGGCGCGGCCGTCGGGTCGATGCCGTTCGGGAGCAGAAGCCAGTAGCGACCCTTGGCCGCCATCGGCCCGGCCAACGCCTCGGCAGGCTTGCCGGCGCCCCAGAACACATCGCCACGGACCGGACCCCGGATGGCGCCGCCGGTGTCCTGGGTGACCATCAGTCGACGGAGCTCGGCGCCGTGATCGGTCGGGTAGGCGAGGTCGACCCACACCGGTGCCCCGAGCGGCAGGTGCCGCCGGTCGATCGCCAGGCTGCGGCCGGCGGTCAGGGCCACACCCTGAGCGCCGATCGGGCCATCACCGGTCACCTCGCGAAAAAACACGTAGGAGGGGTTCTTGTTCATCACCTCGTCGCGACGCCCCGGGTTCCGGGCCAGCCACTCGCGGATCGCCTGCAAGGACATCTTGTCCTTCGGCACCTCGCCCTCGGCGATCAGATAGCGGCCGATGGCGTAGTAGACATGGCCGTTGGTGCCGTCGTAACCGACCCGGGTGCGGGTGCCGTCCGGCAGCACCACCAGGCCGGAGCCCTGGATGTGCAGGAAAAACGCGTCCACGGGATCGGCGAGATAGATCAGCGGCTCGGTCCTGGTCGCGAGTTCTCCCGCCTCGATCGCCGCCCGGTCCTCGTAGGGCACCAGCCGACCGCCGGCCAGGCGGCCGGCGATCCGCTCGCCTTTCATGGCGTCGCGAAACGCGCCGAGATCGACGTCGACCAGGTCCGGCGGCCGCTTGTGCAACGTGACGGGAAAGGCTTCCGATCGGGCGCGGGATCCCGCCAGCTCGGGCTCGAAATAGCCGGTGAAGAGGTCGTCGTCGGGCTGATCGTCGCGCGCCCGCCAGACGGTGAAGGAGTCGGCGAAGAACCGGCGCACGCCGGCGGCGTCGCCGGCCGCCACGGTCTCGGCGGCGCGGCACACCGGCGCCCAGTCGGCTCGCCGGCCGAAGCGGCCGTCCGGGCCGACAAGCCGGCTCTGGTCGCCGCGCAACAGGGTGGCGCAGGAGCGACGGAAAGCCGCCAGGGCGTCAGTAGGGTCGTCATCGTTCCAACCGGGGAGGTCGCGCGACGAAGCGGGCTCGAGGATCAGCCTCTCGACCGGCTCCGGGGGTGGCTCGCGGCCACACCCGGCCAGGGACAACGCCGCCGCAACACTCAGGATCGCCGCGGCGGATCGAACCGCCCGCCAGCGCCCCGGCTCAGTCCTCGGGGACACGGGTGGCGACCAGTTCCCAGTTCGGATCGCGGGACGTGACATCGCGGGCAAAGGTCCACAGGTCGGTCAGGATGTCGATGCGATCCGGGTCGCCGTCGATGATCTCGCCGCCGGCGTCGCGCGTGACCTTCACCTGCTCGGTCACGAACTCGACCGTCACCTTCGCGATGCTGTCCTCCAGCGAGGCCTCGACGATGTCCGCGGAGCGGATCGTGACGATCGTGGTCTCCTGGATCTCGCCGGCCTTCTCGCGCGTTTCGATGGCGGCCGCGAAACTGCCGAACAGATCCCGCGACAGCAGCGGACGCAACGCGTCGACATCGCCCTTGGCGAAGGAATCGACGATCATTCCGAACGCCATCTTGGCGCCGTGCAGGAACTCACGTTCGTCGAAGCGGTCGTCGGCAAGCTTGATCCGCATCACCCCGGCCGCCATCGTGCCGGCGGGCGAGCCATCGGCCACCGCCTCCGGATCGGCGGCACGGTCCGGCAGGCGGACCACGTTGCCGTTGTCGTTCGTCTTCGGCGCGTCGGAAAACGGATCCGGTCGGCGTTGCTCATGTCCGGTTCGCCGGCCGAGCACGCTTCGCAGCTTGAAGATCACGAAGCCGGCGACCATCGCCAGCAGGATTATGTCAAGGAACGGCACACCGTTTCCCATTCTGTTCGCGGCTCGGCGCCTGGACCGACCCGCACCCCCGCGTTAAAAGTTGTCGCCGCAGCCGGTACCTGACGGCAAGAGACCACGGCGCCGGAGAGGTCTCCGCACGCCACCGTCTAAATAGGGCCTGGACTTCGGAAGGGCAAGCATGGGCTTCCTGGTTTTACTCGTACTGCTCGGCCTGCCGGTCGTCGAGATCTGGCTGATGATCGAGATCGGTGGCGAGATCGGCGCCTTGCCCACGGTCGCGCTGATTCTGGCGACCGCGGCCCTGGGCGCGCTGTTGTTCAGGGTCCAGGGGCTGGCGACGCTGGCGCGGGTCCGGTCTGAACTGGACCGGGGCGTCACACCGGTCGGTGAATTGCTCTCCGGCCTCGGCCTGCTGGTGGCCGGCCTGCTGCTGCTGATACCGGGCTTCATGACCGACGCCATCGGGCTGGTCCTGTTCGTTCCGCCCGCCCGCCGCCTCCTTATCGGGGCGCTGCTGGCGTGGGCCGTGGCGCGCGGCGGCGCTCGTATCTGGACGGTAGGCGGCGGTCCGGGTCCCGGACCAGGTGCGGGGCCGGGCGCCGGTACGCATCCACGCTCCGGACCGCCTCCGGTGATCGAGGGCGAGTTCCAGGACGTATCGGATGGTGATCCAGACCGTATCGACGACAAGAGGCGATAACGACGTGTACCTGCTGCGGCACGGCCAGAGTGAATTCAACGTGCATTTTGCGCGCAACCGGGTCGATCCGGGCATCGAGGATCCGGCCCTGACCGAGATCGGCCGGGCCCAAGCCCTCGCAGCCGCCGAGGCCCTGGCCCCGCGCGGGCTGACACGGATTGTCGCGAGCCCCTATCGGCGCACCCTGGAGACCGCCGCCATCGTCGCCGAGGTCCTTGGGTTGGCGATCGAGATCGATCCGCTGGTGCGCGAGCGCTGCTGGTTCGTCTGCGACGTCGGCACGCCGGCCTCGACGCTTCGGGGGCTGTGGCCCGGCATCGATTTCGAGCGGCTCGGCGAGCGCTGGTGGCCGGCCCAGGGCGAGACCGAGTCCCAGCTCGGGGCGCGCTGCGGGGTGTTCGCGAGCCGCCTGCACCGCGCCACCGACTGGGGTGAGACGGTCTATGTCAGCCATTGGGGATTCATCCGCGGCCTGACCGGCCTGACCGTCGGCAACGGTACCGTGGTCGAGCTGCGGCCGGGGCCGGCCGCTTCGGTTGTGCACACCCCGGAACCGTGTTAGGCGACCGGGCATCGACACCCTTCGGGAAGCGCCCTCGTCATGTCCGATAGCTCCGCGCCCCTGGCGGCGACCGCCCTGCCGATCCAGATCCACGCCCAGTACGTCAAGGACCTGTCGTTCGAGAACCCGCGGGCGCCGAGCAGCCTGCAGCCGCAGAGCGAAGCGCCGAGGATCGAGGTGAACGTCGACGTCCAGGCCACCAAGGTGGCGGACAACGACGTGTTCGAGGTGGTGCTGAAGGTCACGGCGTCAGGCCGGGCCGCCGACGCTCCGTTGTTCCTGGCCGAGCTCAGCTATGGCGGGCTTTTCACCCTCCAGGGCGTCCCCGAGGATCTCGCTGCACCCGGTGCTGCTGATCGAGTGCCCGCGCATCCTGTTCCCGTTCGCGCGGGCCATCATCGCCGAGGTCACACGCGACGGCGGCTTCCCTCCGTTGCTGATTCAGCCGGTCGATTTCGCGGCGATGTACCGTCAGAGCGCCATGCAGGCCCAAGCGGCCGCGACCGCGGGCAACGGCGCCATCCTTCCGCCGCAGGACTGACCGCCTCCGGCTAGCCGGCCAGCCAGAGCGGCTCCTTGATCGAGTCCAGAAACGCCCGGTGCGCCGCCAGTTCTTCGGTGCTCGGAGCGTGTGGCCGAGGCTCGCGATAGGCCTGAACCTCCCGAGCGACGGCGGCGCGTCCGGCGCTTTCCTCGGAAGCGCCTAGCGTGGCCAGCGCCAGGTCGGGTTGCCGTCCGCCGATCAGTTCCAGGTAGACCGCCCGCCAGCAAGTCGGCGTCCAGCAGCGCTCCGTGCAGCGTGCGGTGGCCGTTGTCGATCTCGAACCGCCGGCACAACGCGTCCAGGCTGACCTGGGCACCGGGATACTTCCGTCGCGCCAGCTGGACGGTGTCGAGGGCACGGCTCATCGGCAGCTCCGGGCGTCCAAGGCGGCGCAGCTCGGCGTTGATGAAGCGCATGTCGAAGGCGGCGTTGTGGATGACCAGCACCGCGTCGCCGAGAAACTCCAGGATCTCGTCGGCGAGCGCGCCGAACACCGGGTAGTTGGACAGGAACTCGATCGACAGCCCGTGCACCTCGAACGCGCCCTGCGGCATGTCGCGCTCGGGATTGAAATAGTGGTGCAGGGTTCGGCCGCTGGGGACGTGATTGATCAGTTCGATGCAGCCGATCTCGACGATGCGGTCGCCGGTCGCCGGGTCCAGGCCCGTCGTCTCCGTATCGAGGACGATCTCGCGCATGCACTCCCCCCGTCTCGTCGCAGCGCCCGCACCAGGCCGGCGAGGCGCCGCATCGTCACCGCCCGACCGAGCCCGGTGGGTATCACCACGTCGGCGCGTCGGCGCTTCTCGCGGTCCGGCATCTGCTTCGCCAGGATAGCCGCGAGGCGCTGCTCCGTCATCCCCGGCCGGGCCAGGACGCGCTGGCGCTGCACCGCCGCCGGCGCGCTCACCACAGCGACGACGTCGCACCGTTCGTGGCCATCTCCTTCGAGCAGCAACGGCACGTCCAGCACCACCAGCGGTGCCCGCCGGCGTCGGCTCGCCGCCAGAAACCGGGCTGTCACCCGCCGCACCATGGGATGCACGATGGCCTCGAGCCGGGCAAGCGCGGCGGCGTCGCCGAACACGCGGGCGCCAAGCGCGGCCCGATCGACGGCGCCGTCGCGAACCACCCCCGGAAAGGCGTCGGCGATCGCCGGGACCGCAGCCCCGCCCGCGGCCAGCAAACCATGGACCGCCGCGTCGGCATCGTGCACGGGGAGGCCCAGCCGCCGCAGCATGGCGGCCGCGGTGGACTTGCCCATGCCGATCGACCCGGTCAGCCCGAGCACCTTCATCAGTTCGCCAGGACGCGATGCACTCTCAGGAAATCCAGCAGCGGCAGCAGCGGCAGGCCGAGCACGGTGAAGTAGTCGCCCTCGACCGCCGTGAACAGCTGCGCTCCCAGCCCCTCCAGCTGATAGGCGCCGACCGACGCCCGGACGTCATCGCCAACGGCGTCGAGATACGCCTCGATGTACGCCTCGGAAAGCGGCCGCATGCGCATCCTGACCGACTGCACGGTGTGCCAGATGCGTTCGCCGCCGCGCGCCACGACCGCGCTGGTCACAAGCCGGTGATCGCGCCCCGCCAGCGCCCGCAGCGACGCCGCGGCGTGATCGCGGTCGACCGGCTTCTCGAACCACACGCCGTTGCAGTCCAGCATCTGATCGGACCCGATCACCAGCGCGTCCGGATGACGGCGCGAGACCGCCACCGCCTTCAACTCGCCGAGCGCGATGGCGACGTCCTCGGTCGAGGCGCCCTCGGCGCCGAGGGATTCGCGGACCGCGCCCTCGTCGATGCCGGGAACCGAGACCGTGAACGGAACCCCGGCAGCCGTCAGCATCCGTGCCCGGAAGCGGCTGCCCGAGGCCAAGTATACCGGCAACGAGGGCGCGGCCGAACCGGTCAGCGGTGCGTCGGCACTGGTCTCATCCATTGTCGCTGTCCCCATCGGAGTTGCCGTTGCCAAGGTGCTGGAGCACCGCTGCGGCAGTCTCCTCGATCGAGCGCCGTGTGACGTCGATCACCGGCCAGCCCTGGCGCTCGAACAGCCGGCGGGCGTCGGTAACCTCCTTGCGCACAACCTCGAGGGCCACATAGTCGGTCTCCTCGCGCTGCTTCAGCATCAGAACCCGATTGCGGCGAACCTGGATCAGCCGAGTGGGGTCAGTCGTCAGCCCAACGACCAGAGGCCGGTCAAGCCGGAACAACTCCTCCGGCGGGTCGATTCCAGGGACCAGCGGCACATTCGCGGTCTTGAAGCCGCGGTTCGCCAGGTAAAGCGACGTCGGTGTCTTTGAGGTCCGCGAAACGCCGACCACCACGATATCGGCCTCCTCGAGGTCATGAACCAACTGGCCGTCGTCATGCGCCAACGTGAAATCCATCGCTTCGATGCGCCGGAAATAGGCGGCGTCCATCTCGTGCTGTCGGCCCGGGCGCCCGTGCGACTGGACCCCGAGATGAGCCCCCAGCGCCGACAGGATCGGGTCGAGGACGGCGATGCAGGGCAGCTCCAGCCGTCGGCAGGCATCCTCCAGACGCCGGCGCAGTTCCGGATCGACCAGGGTGAACAGCACCGGCCCGGGATGCGCTTCGACGCCGGCGATCACCTTGTCCAGGTAGCTGCGGGTGCGCACCAGCGACCAGACGTGCTCCTTGGCGCGGACCCCGTCGAACTGCACCAGGCAGGCGCGGGCGATCTGGTGGTTGGTCTCGCCAGTGGCGTCAGACACAAGATGCAGGTGCAGGATCGGAGCCGAGGTCATGCACAGACCCTTGGGGACAAGTTGATGGCAACCCGCGGGTTATCCCCGACCGAGCCCGGATAGTCGAAGATATGCCTAACCGGGCACCGCGCAACCGCGGCTTTGCGCACCGGCTGACAGAACCGGTGACGGTGTGGGGGATTCGGTGAGCAAACCCTCACGCCGAGGTTCATCCCCGTTATCCACGCTGCGCCCGACTGCGCTTCAGCCCAAGGCATCCGCCACCGGCCGAGGCTTTTCCACCGCCGAGCGCCATTCGAGCGCCGTGATCCTGGGACACCCGGCCGTCGGGGACAGAACCGGGGACAGCGGATAATCCCCGATGTTCCACCATACAACTGCTACCTCCCTTCAAAATTCATATAAATAGATTAGTGATAGAGGTGACCCACGGAGCATGACCGGATGACTCGATCCCCACTCCTGAGAGCACTCGCCGGAGAAGCCTTGGACACCCCGCCGATCTGGCTCATGCGCCAGGCCGGGCGGTATCTTCCGGAGTACCGGGCGATCCGGGCCAAGGCGGGCGGCTTCGTCGATCTCTGCCTGTCGCCCGAACTGGCGGCCGAGGTCACCCTCCAGCCGATCCGGCGCTACGGCTTCGACGCGGCGATCCTGTTCTCCGACATCCTGATGGTGCCATGGGGCCTGGGCCGGTCGCTGCGCTTCGACGAGGGGCGCGGTCCGATCCTGGAACCGATCGTTGAACGCTCCGAGATCCCGGTCTTCGATCCCGACAGCTTCCACGCCGCCCTGGCACCGGTCTACGAGACGGTATCGCGGGTGCGGGCCGGTCTAGGGCCCGAGACGGCCCTGATCGGCTTCGCCGGCGCCCCCTGGACGGTCGCGTCCTACATGGTCGAGGGTGGCAGCAGCCGCGACTTCGCCACGCTCAAACTGTGGGCCTACCGCGACCCCGAGGGCTTCGGTGTCCTGATGGACACCCTGGTGGACGCCACCGTCGGCTATCTCGATCGGCAGATCCAGGCCGGCGCCCAGGTGGTGAAGCTGTTCGACAGCTGGGCCGGTGCCGCACCGGAGGTGCTGTTCGAGCGGGGGGTGGTTCGGCCGACGGCGGCGATCGTCCAGCGGCTGGCGGCGCTCCACCCGACGATTCCGGTGATCGGGTTCGCCCGTGGCGCCGGGGCCCAGACCCGTGCCTACGGGTCGGCAACCGGGGTGACGGCGCTGGCGCTGGATTCCGGCATTCCGCTCGCGATGGCCTGCGCGTTGCAGGCGGAGCGCCCGGTGCAGGGCAACCTGGACCCGATGGCGCTGGTCGCGGGCGGCGATGCGCTGGCCATGGAGGTCGATCGGATCCTGGAGGCGTTGGCCGGCGGCCCGTTCATTTTCAACCTCGGCCACGGCATCGTCCCACAGACGCCGCCCGAGCATGTGGCGGCGCTGGTTGCACGGGTGCGCGGTTGAGGCGGCCGCGCGCCGGCGCCGACCAGGGGTGACGCATGGACTGGTACGGGGTTCTGAAGGCCTTGCACATCCTGGCCATGGTCGCCTGGATGGCCGGGTTTGTTCTATCTGCCGAGGCTGTTCGTGTATCACGCCGAAGCCGGCCCCGGGACGCCGCAGTCGGAAACCTTCAAGGTCATGGAACGGCGGCTGTTGCGCGCCATCATGAATCCGGCGATGCTGGCGACGTGGATATTCGGGCTCTGGATGCTCTATCTGGTTCCGGGCTGGCTGTCCGACGGATGGCTCCACGCCAAGCTGGCCCTTGTGGTGCTCATGACCGTGGTGCACCATCTCAACGTCCGCTGGTACAAAACGTTCGAGCGTGACGAGAACAGGCGCACCTCGCGATTCTACCGGGCCTGGAATGAGGCCCCGACCATCCTGCTCGTGGGGATCGTCTTCCTGGTGATCCTCAAACCCTTCTAGACTCGGGTCGCATACAGAACTCGAAGATTGACAAGACTGACGCGTTTCGGTAACGCGTTGGAAAAACCCGCCCAAAAGCGGTCGTACTTCCTTCCGGGACAACTCGCGTCGACACGACACTGGCCGCAGGCCGGTGGGACCGGCAGAACCGAAGCGCCGCGTCGTCCCCAATCCATAAGCTCGGATCCGATGAATCTCCAGGAACTAAAAGCCAAGTCGCCCGCTGATCTTCTGGCCTTCGCTGAAGAGCTGGAGATCGAGAACGCCAGTACCCTGCGTAAGCAGGACATGATGTTCGCGATTCTAAAGCAACTCGCCGACAACGACGTGCCGATCTATGGGCAAGGCGTGCTTGAAACGTTGTCGGACGGCTTCGGCTTTCTTCGGTCGCCTGAGTCGAATTACCTGCCAGGACCTGATGACATCTATGTCTCGCCCTCTCAGGTTCGGCGCTTCGGCCTGCGGACTGGCGATACCGTCGAGGGCGAGATCCGCGCGCCCAAGGATGGCGAGCGGTACTTCGCGCTCCTCAAGGTCAACTCGATCAATTTCGAGGATCCCGACGCGGTCCGCCATCGGATCAACTTCGACAACCTGACGCCGCTCTATCCCGGACGAGAAGCTGAAGCTCGAGGTGCCGTTCCGGCCGGAGGTGAAGGAGTTCACGACCCGGGTCATCGACCTGATCTCGCCGCTCGGCAAGGGCCAGCGCGCGCTGATCGTGGCGCCGCCGCGGACCGGCAAGACCGTGATGCTGCAGAACATCGCGCACGCGATCGCCGAGAACCACCCCGAGGTCTACCTGATCGTCCTGCTGATCGACGAACGGCCCGAGGAAGTCACCGACATGGACCGCTCGGTGAAGGGCGAGGTGATCTCCTCGACCTTCGACGAGCCGGCCACCCGCCACGTCGCCGTCACCGAGATGGTGATCGAGAAGGCCAAGCGCCTGGTCGAGCACAAGCGCGACGTTGTGATCCTGCTGGACTCGATCACCCGCCTGGCGCGCGCCTACAACACCGTGGTGCCGTCGTCGGGCAAGGTGCTGACCGGCGGCGTCGACGCCAACGCCCTGCAACGCCCGAAGCGCTTCTTCGGCGCTGCCCGCAACATCGAGGAAGGTGGCTCGCTGACCATCATCGCGACCGCGCTGATCGACACCGGCTCGCGCATGGACGAGGTGATCTTCGAGGAGTTCAAGGGTACCGGCAACTCGGAGATCATCCTGGACCGCAAGCTGGCCGACAAGCGGACCTTCCCGGCGATCGACATCACCCGCTCCGGCACCCGCAAGGAGGAGCTGCTGGTCGACAAGCCGGTGCTCTCCAAGATGTGGGTGCTGCGCCGGATCCTCATGCAGATGGGGACGGTCGACGCCATGGAGTTCCTGGTCGACAAGCTGAAGCATTCGAAGAACAACGCCGATTTCTTCGACGCCATGAATTCCTGATCTCCGGCTTCCGCGGGAGCGTCGGGTCGGGTAGCAAAAAAGGGCGGGTCCATTGGACCCGCCCTTGGTGTTTCAGCCGCCGGATGTGCCGGCGACCGGCAATCGCTTACGGCAGCAGGATGGTCGAGCCGGTGGTCTTGCGGCCTTCCAGGTCCTGGTGCGCCTTGACGGCATCCGCCAGGGCGTAGGTCTGATCGATGTTGATCTTGACCTTGCCGCTGGAGACCGCGGCGAACAGGTCGTTGGCCATCTCCGCCAGTCCTTCCTTGGTGGCGGTGAAGGTCATCAGCGTCGGCCGGGTGAACACCAGCGAGCCCTTCTGCGCGAAGATGCCGAGGTCGACCGGCGGGATCGGCCCCGAGGCCTGCCCGAAGCTGACCATCATCCCGCGCGGCCGCAGGACGTCCAGCGAGGCCGGCCAGGTGTCCTTGCCGATCGAGTCGTAGACCACCGGCAGCTTCTTGCCGCCGGTGATCTCCAGCACCTTCTCGACGAAGTTGTCGCGCGTGTAGACGATCGGATGGTCGCAGCCGTTGGCCCTGGCAAGCTCGGCCTTGGCATCCGAGCCGACGGTGCCGATGACGGTCGCGCCCAGCGCCTTGGCCCACTGGCTGACGATGAGGCCGACGCCGCCGGCCGCGGCGTGGATCAGGATCGTGTCGCCGGCCTGCACCTTGTAGACCTGCCGGATGAGGTACTGGGCGGTCATGCCCTTCAGCATCATCGCGGCGGCGGTCTTGTCGTCGACGCCGTCGGGGATCTTGACGACCTTGGTCGCCTCGATGTTGCGGGCTTCGGCGTAGGACCCCGGCGGCGGGGCTGCGTAGGCGATCCGGTCGCCGACGCTGAAGCCGGAGACGCCGGACCCGATGGCGGCCACCGTGCCGGCGCCCTCCATGCCGAGACCGTGCGGCAGCGGCAGCGGGTAGAGCCCGCTGCGATGATAGGTGTCGATGTAGTTCAGGCCGATGGCGGTGTGCTTGACCTGTACCTCGCCGGCGGCCGGCGCCGCCAGGTCGATGTCCTCGAGGCGCATCACCTCGGGCCCGCCTGGCTTATGGAAACGGATGGCCTTGACCATGATGGTGTTCTCCCAGTCGTTGGGTTGTCGTCGTGGCGGCGACCCTAGGGCGCCGCGTGCCGTCGGGGAAGTCCCGGCACGGCACGGCAGTCCTGCCGCGCCGGGAGCGATCATCCGAGATTGGCGGCCAGAAAGTCCCGCGTGCGGGTATTGGCCAAGTCGGCAGAGGTCTTGTCGTAGTGCTTGCCGCCGACACGGGCGAAGGCGTGGTCCTGTCCCTGGTAGACGTGCACGGTGGCCTTGGGGTGCGCATCCAGGACTGGAATGAACACCGACTGGGCTTCCGGAGGAACAAACCCGTCCTTTTCGGCGACGTGGCTGAGATAGGCGGTGGTGATCCGGGGCGCCTCGCCGATCAGGGCATCCAGGCCGACGCCGTAGTAGCTGACGTTGGCCTCGGCGTTCGACCGCGTCGCCATCATGTAGGCGAGCTTGCCACCGAGGCAGTATCCGACCGTGCCGGCCTTGCCGGTGCATTCCGGCATCGCGCGAACGTGATCCAGGGTCGCGATCAGATCCTGGATTCCCTGATCGGCGTCGAACTTGCCGAACAGGTCGAAGGCCTTCTGCCACTCGGCCTCGCTCTGGTCGGTGATGTCGACCCCGGGCTCGATCCGCCAGAAGATGTCGGGGCAGATCGCCACGTATCCCATGGCGGCGAACTGGTCCGTGAGGTCGCGCATGACCTTGTTGACGCCGAAGATCTCCTGGATCACGACCAGCCCCGGGGCCGGGGTCTTGGCGGGCATCGCCACGTAGGCCTGGAAGGTTCCGCCGTCCTTGGCCTTGACGGTGACGTGGGGCATGGGCCTCTCCCTCGTTGATCGGTGACGGGGCGGAACCCTAGGACGGCCAGGGATGCGGCGTCTAGGGAGCGGGGCCTCAGAACAGTCTGGCCTGGCCGAGTTCGAAGTCGAGAAGCCATTGCTTGGTGGCCACGCCGGCGCCACCCGAGAACCCCACCAGGCGTCCTCCGGCACCGACCACCCGATGGCAGGGAACCACGATCGGCAACGGGTTGCGGCCGCAGGCTCCACCCACCGCGCGCGCCACACCGCCGGTCACGGCCGCCAGATCGCCATAGCTCCGGGTTTCGCCCAGGGGAATCGATTGCATCGCCCGCCAGACCGCCACCTCGAAGGCGCTGCCGGCGGTGAAGCGCGCTGGCAAGTCGAAGACGGTCAGCCGACCCGCGAAATACGCTGCCAGCTGGGCGGCTGTTTCACGTGAAACAGCGTCCTCCTCGGTGGATGGCGGGACGGGTGCGCCCCCGCTCCAGGTGACGCGGATCAGCGCGGCACCGTCGCTCACGACGCGAAGCCGGCCGGTCGGGCTGTCGAGTTCACTGGCGGGCATGGATGCGATGCTCCTCACGTGGCCTTGGCGCTCGGTCTTGGGGTTGACGGGCTGACGGGCGGTGGTGGCTTGCGCCCGCGCGTCGAGGTGGGCAGGGTCCGGACGATGGCGCCGCGACAAGCCGGGTAGCTGGCCAACGGCCAATGTCAGATTGCAAATGTAGGGGGCGGGTCGTGTCGAGCCAAAGGGTAAGGTGGTGCAATCCATGAGCACAGCGGGCGATACAATCGTGGCGCTGGCGACCGCGCCGGGTCGAGCCGGCATCGCCGTGCTGCGGGTGTCGGGACCCGCGGCGTTTCAGGTTGTCAGCCGGCTTGCCGGGCGGATGCCGCCGGCGCGCCGGCTCAGCAGGGCCGTGCTTCGCGATCCGTCGACCGGCGAAGCCCTGGATGACGCCTTGGTGGTCGGCTTTCCGGGTCCGGGCAGTTTCACCGGCGAGGATATGGCGGAGTTGCACCTGCATGGCGGAAGGGCGGTGATCGCGGCGGTGTTGGCGGCGACGCTCCGGGTTCCCGGGTTGCGCCCGGCAGACCCGGGTGAGTTCACCCGGCGCGCCTATTTGAACGATCGCATCGACCTGACCGCGGCCGAAGGGATCCTCGACCTGGTGGACGCCGATACCGAGGCTCAACGCCGCCAGGCGCTGCGGCAAGCCGGTGGCGCTCTCGCGGCCGTCACCGAGGGGTGGCGCGCGGAGCTGGTCGCGGCAATGGCGCGGTTGGAGGCCTGGATTGATTTCCCGGACGAAGATCTGCCGGAAGACGCTGTCACAGAGGCGCTCTCGAACTTGCGATCCCTTGCCCAAGATCTGGAGCGCCATCTCGCCAACTCCGGTCGTGCGGAACGGCTCCGCGAAGGCCTTCGTATGGCCATTGTCGGACCGCCGAACGCCGGTAAGTCCTCCCTGCTGAACTGGCTGGCGAACCGGGATGTTGCCATAGTCAGCGAGACCGCTGGGACGACCCGGGATGTCCTGGAAGTACACCTCGATATCGGTGGGTATCCAGCCACGGTCGCGGACACGGCCGGGCTGCGCGAAACACTAGATGTGGTGGAGGCTGAAGGGGTGCGGCAGGGCCTTGGCTCGGGCCGAGGACGCGGATCTTCGGCTGGTGGTCGTCGATTGGAGCTCCGGGGTCGGTGACCGCCGGGCGTTGGAACCGTGGCTCGGGAAGGACGCGATCGCGGTCGCCAACAAGGTTGACCGGACGCAGGAGACCGTGCCCGCGCCGTGGATCCCCGTCTCTGTGACGGGCGGCACCGGCCTCCCGGCGCTGCTGGCGAGGATATGCGCGCGGAGCTCGAGGGCCCGACTGGGGACTCCGGAGGCTCCGGCGCTGACCCGGGCGCGCCACCGGCACGCGGCGACAGAGACGATCGACGCGATCCGTCGCGCCATTGCCGGTCTTGAGACCGGCGTGCCGATCGAGTTGCCGGCAGAAGACCTGCGCCTGGCCGCTCGGTCGCTCGGTCGCATTACCGGGAAGGTCGATATCGACGATCTGCTCGACGCGATCTTTCGCGAGTTCTGCCTCGGCAAGTGATCTCGCCGATGTTTCACGTGAAACACGGAGGGCTTTGACAGGGTGATCCGGAATCCGTATCTCCAGTTCATGAACGCGGTGACAGGAACAGGCCACGACGTGATCGTGGTCGGCGGCGGCCACGCCGGGTGTGAAGCGGCGGCGGCCGCGGCGCGTATCGGCGCGCGAACGCTGCTTCTCAGTCATCGGCTCGACACCATCGGCGCAATGTCCTGCAATCCGGCGATCGGCGGCCTCGGCAAGGGACATCTGGTCCGCGAGATTGACGCGCTGGATGGCATCATGGGGCGGGCGATCGATCGCTCGGGCATCCAGTTCCGGGTCCTGAACCGATCGAAGGGTGCGGCGGTTCGCGGCCCGAGGGCCCAAGCCGACCGCGCCCTCTACAAGCAGGCCATCGCTTCGATCCTGGCCGAGTATCCGACGCTGGTGATCGAGGCCGCCGCCGTCGAGGACCTGATCCTGCGCGACGGGCGCTGCGTGGGGAGTGCGGCTGGCCGACGGCGCGGAGCGGCGGGCAGCGGCCGTGGTGCTGACCACCGGTACGTTCCTGCGCGGCGAGATCCACCTCGGCGAGGAACGGACTCCGGCCGGCCGGATCGGCGACGCCCCCGCGGTTGGCCTGGCGCGCACCCTCGAGGCGACGGGCTTCGGTCTGGGGCGGTTGAAAACCGGGACCCCGCCGCGTCTCGACGGCCGCACGATCGATTGGAAGGGGCTCGAAGCCCAGACGGGTGACGACCCGCCGGAGCCGTTCTCGACCCTGACCGACGCCATCACCGTCCCGCAGACCGTCTGTCATATCACCCACACGAGCGAACGCGCGCACGCTCTCATCCGCGCCAATCTGCACCGGGCGCCAATGTATTCCGGTCAGATCAGCGGGACCGGGCCGCGGTACTGCCCGTCGATCGAGGACAAGGTGGTTCGCTTCGCCGACAAGCCCCGGCACCAGATCTTCCTGGAACCGGAGGGCTTGGACGATCCGACGGTGTATCCCAACGGCATCTCCACCTCGTTGCCGCGCGACGTGCAGGATGCCGTGGTGGCGGCGATTCCTGGTCTCGAGAAGGCGAGGGTGCTGCAACACGGCTACGCCATCGAATACGATTACGTCGATCCCCGTGAACTTGAGGCGACGCTTGAGACCCGACGGGTGCCAGGCCTGTATCTGGCTGGACAGATCAACGGCACCACCGGCTACGAAGAGGCTGCCGCCCAGGGGTTGATGGCTGGCGCCAACGCCGCGCTGGCGGCTGGGCGGCAGTCCGCCGTTGTCCATCGATCGCGCCGACGGGTACATCGGGGTGATGATCGATGACCTGATCACCCGCGGAGCGCCTGAGCCGTACCGGATGTTCACCTCCCGCGCCGAATATCGGCTTCGGCTGCGCGCCGACAACGCCGACCAACGCCTGACGGCCCTCGGGAACGCCCGCGGCCTGGTGGGATCGGTCCGGTGGCGGGCCTTCTGCGACAAGCTCGAGCAGCTGGACGTTTCACGTGAAACACTTCGCGGCCTCTCCGGTAGCCCCCAGGACCTGGCGCGCCGCGGTATCGCGGTGAACCAGGACGGCCAACGGCGCTCCGCGCTCGAGTTGCTCGGCCATTCCGGGGTCAGTTTCGACCGCCTCGTGGCGGCGTGGCCTGTCATCGCGTCGATTCCGGCTCCGGTCATCGATCAACTTGTCATAGAAGCCCAGTACGCCGGGTATCTCGAACGCCAGGAAGCAGACATCCGGGCGTTCCGTCGCGACGAGGCGCTGACCCTTCCCGACGACCTGGATCCTCGGTCCATCGGGTCTTTATCGACCGAAATTTGCGATATTCTGGGTCGTGCGAGACCTCGGACCCTCGGTCAGGCGGCGCGACTACCAGGCATAACGCCCGCCGCTACCTTGGCTATTCTGCGTCATCTGAAGCAGGAAGACCGGCGGAATTCCGCGGATTCTGTGCCGAGCGACGCGGCATGACCCCTGGCGATGTCCAGCGCTTGCTCGGCTTCGACGACGGCGTGCTTGACCGTCTTGAAGCCTACGCTGCGCTTCTCGTGAAATGGCAGGCCAGAATCAACCTGGTGGCGCCGGCCACGTTGCCTGATCTGTGGTCCCGGCACATCCTCGACTCCGGGCAGTTGCTGGCGCACATGGCCGGGCTCTCGGGCCCGGTGCTCGACCTCGGCGCCGGCGCCGGCTTCCCGGGCATGGTGTTGGCCATCATGGGCCGTGAGGACCTGATCCTGGTCGAAGCCGACCAGCGCAAGGCCGCCTTTCTCCAGGAGGCGGCCCGCGTCACCGGCACCAGGGTCGTCATCGAGGCCTGTCGTATCGAGGCACTACGCCCGATTCGCGCCGGAATCGTCACCGCCCGGGCATTGGCGCCGGTCACCGAACTTCTGCACTACGCCCGGTCATTCTCCGATAAATCAACCGTCTACCTGTTCCTCAAGGGGAGCGGGTGGAGGCCGAGTTGACTACCGCGCGCGAACGCTGGAATATGAGGGTAGACAAGGCCCCGAGCCTCAGCGATGCGCGCGGGGTCATACTCCGTCTGGAGGGTGTGACCGATGTCTGATACGGCCTCGACCGAGGTAGTGGCGCCCCGCATCCTCGCGATCGTGAACCAGAAGGGTGGGGTCGGAAAGACGACCACCGCCGTGAACCTCGCCACCGCGATGGCCGCCTGCCGAAAGCGCGTCCTGGTGATCGATCTCGATCCGCAGGGCAACGCCTCGACCGGCTTCGGCATCCCCCGCAAGGGCCGCGGCGCCGATTCCTACGCCGTGCTGATCGGCGCGGCCTCGATCGCCGAGGCGGCAATCCAGACCGCGGTTCCCGGGCTGGAACTGGTGCCGGCGTCGCCCGACCTGTCGGGGGCGGAGATCGAGCTGGTCGGGATGGAGCACCGGGAGTTCCGGTTGCGCGAGGCGGTGGTGCGCCACGCCGCGGCGTCGCCCTACGATTACATCCTGATCGACTGCCCGCCCTCGCTCGGCCTGCTGACCTTGAACGCGCTGGTCGCCGCCGACGCCGTGCTGGTGCCGCTGCAGTGCGAGTTCTACGCCCTGGAGGGCTTGTCCCAGCTGATCCGCACGGTCGAGCGGGTGCGCAAGTCGCTGAACCCGGGCCTGGAGATCCAGGGCGTCGTGCTGACCATGTTCGACCGCCGCAACAACCTGTCGGAGCAGGTGGCCGCCGATGTCCGCGGGCATTTCGGGGACGCGGTGTACCGCACCGTCATCCCGCGCAACGTCCGGATCTCCGAGGCGCCGTCCTACGGCAAGCCGGTCATCGTGTACGACATGGCGTGCAGCGGCGCCCGCGCCTATCTCGACCTCGCCCGCGAGGTCCTGCAGCGCGAGCGCGCCCTCGCCGACGCCGCCTGAGAGACGCATGACCGACGATCCCACCCGCCGCCGCGCCACCAACAAGCTCGGGCGCGGCCTGTCCGCGCTCCTCGGCGACGAGGAAGAGGATCAGGCCCAGCTCGACCGGCTTCGCCAGACCCGCTCGCTGCCGGTCGAACGCCTGACGCCGGGCCCGTTCCAGCCGCGCCGCCGCTTCGACGCCGAGGACCTCGCCGAACTGGCCGAGAGCATCCGCGAGCAGGGGGTGCTGCAGCCGGTGCTGGTGCGCCGCGCGCCCGACGGCGACAGCTACGAGATCATCGCCGGCGAGCGGCGCTGGCGGGCTGCCCAGCTCGCCCAGCTGCACGAGATCCCGGTGCTGGTGCGGGAGTTCGACGACCGCACGGCGATGGAGATCGCGCTGGTCGAGAACGTCCAGCGCCGCGATCTGACCGCCCTCGAGGAGGCCGACGGCTATCACCGGCTGATCGAGGAGTACGGGCACTCCCAGGAGGAGGTGGCGCGCGCGGTCGGCAAGAGCCGCAGCCACGTCGCCAACACCCTGCGCCTGCTCAACCTGCCGGGCGAGGTGCGCACGCTGCTGGAGGATGGCCAGCTGACCGCCGGCCACGCCCGCACCCTGATCGGCCACGACGACGCGGTCGCCCTGGCGCGCGAGGTTGTGACCCGCAAGCTCAACGTGCGCGACACCGAGCGGCTCGTGCAGCGCAGCCGGATGGAGCCGTCGGGCGGCGCCGGTCCGGCCCGACCCCGCGCGACGCCGGCGCGGCCGGCGGCGGCGTGCCGACAAGGACGCCGATACCCTGGCGGTCGAGCGCGACCTTCGCGACCGACTGGGCCTGGCGGTCTCGATCGACCACGACCCCGCGTCCGGCGGCGGCAGCGTGACCGTGCGCTACGACGACCTCGACCAGCTCGACCTGGTGATCGAGCGACTGTCGGCGATTGCGACCGGCCGGGGCGCGCCCGCCGGGGATGAGCCGCCGGCGGCGCGCTGGTCATTCGACGACGACGGCCTGGACCCGGACTCCGATGAGGACGACCTCGGCCTGCAGGAAGGTTTCCGCCCGCCCTCCGGTCCGGTGGGCAAGCCGGCAGACGCCGTGGGGAGCGGGCCAGGCGGCGTCGATAGCGACCAGGCCTGGGCGGACATCGAGGACGACGACGACCCCGACGACCCGCTCATTCCGAGGCGTTAACGGTTGCTCAGCGTCCGCGACGGGCGCCGGCGCGCAGCGCCAGGCGGGCGACGTCGATCAACGCCTGGCCACACTCGGCCTGGTCCGGAAACCCGGTGCTCTTGCAGCGGATCTCGGCCTTGCCGAGGCGGGCCAGCGCGGCCGCCAGCGCCGTCGGCGTCCAGCGCTCGACCTGCCGGGTCATCGTCTCGACCGCCTTGAAGAACGGCGGCGGGCGCAGCGAGCGCACGGCGTCGGCCGGGCTTCCGCCCTCGGCGGCGCGGCTGGCGGCGAGGTGCAGGCGCTGGAAGTAGCCCTGGGCGACACGCAGCACCCGGATCGGCGACTCCCCCTGTCGGAACGCTCTGTCCAGCCCCGGAACGAGCCCGTCGGGGCGGCCGTCGGCGGCCGCCGACACCAGGGCGTCGATGTCGAGGGCGGCACCGTCGCCGACTGCTTCCATCGCGGTCTCGACATCGACGGTGCCGCCGGCTCCGACCATCAGCGCCAGCTTCTCGATCTCGGTGCGGCTCGCGACCCGATCGTTTCCGAGTCGTTCCGACAGCAGCTGGGCGGCGTCGGGATCGATCCGCACCCCGGCTGCCGACAGCGTTTCGCGGATCATGCGGGCGACGTCGCGGGCCTCGTCGGCGTAGCAGCGAATGGCGGCAAGATCGCCGCGCTTGCCCTCGAACAGTTTGCGCAGGGCGCTGGTCGATTTCAGATCGCCGGCCTCGACCACCACCAGGGTGTCGGTCTCCGGACCGCTGAAGGCGTTGGCCAGCGCCTCGGCGCTGCGGTCGCGGGCGTCGCGCACCCGGATCAGCCGGCGGCCGCCCATCAGCGACCGGGCGGCAGTCTCATCGGCGAGCCGGGCGGGGTCGGCCTCGGCGTCCTCGCCGGTGAGAACCGCGACGTTGAACGGGTCCGACAGGTCGGCCACCACCGTGCGGCCGATGCGCTCGGCGGTCTCCCGCGCCTTGCCGCCGTCGGCGCCGTAGACCAGCACCCCACGCAGTCCGGCGGGTGGGCGCCGAACGAAGCCTTCCAGCTCGCCCGGCGCGACCTTCATCCGCCGGCGCGCTCGAAATACAGCCCGAGCCGCAGCCGGATGTCCTCGGCGATCTCGGTGATCACCCGGCGCCGGGCGTCCGCCTCGGCCTGCAGCGAGGCGAATTCCGAGGAGGTGATCGAGTAGCTGGCGATGCGCCGGCTGCGCCCGCGGGTCGCCGGCGCGTCGCTTTCCAGGTCGATCAGGACCCATTGCGCGTCGCCGACATACTTGGCGAAGGTCGCGGTGGCGTCGCGCAGGATGACCAGGTCGGAGGTGGTCTCGCGCAGCACCACGTCGAGGCGCCACCGCGGGTTGCTGGGCAAGCCGGTGGGGACCAGCCGGTCGCGCAACTCGTTGCGGAGCATCTGTCCCGAGCGCTCGGGGATCGGGGCGATCGAGATCCGCTGCATCTCCGGGGTCGCCACCGGACCCCCGCCGCCGCCGGCGCGGTTGCCGTACAGCGGCTCGAAGCCGCAGGCCGACAGCGCCAGGGGGAGCAGGAGGAGGGCGCGGCGGGCGATCACCTCAGGCCACCAGGTTGACGATCTTGTTGGGTACCGCGATCACCTTGCGGGGCGGCTTGCCGTCCAACTGGCGCTGCACGTTCGGGTTCTCCAGCGCCAGGGCGATCAGCGCGTCCCGGTCGAGATCCTTGGCGACCTCCAGGGTCGCCCGCAGCTTGCCGTTGATCTGCACCGCGACGGTCACGGTCTCGTCCTCGGCCAGCGCCGGGTCGGCGTCCGGCCAGGGGCTGGTCGCCAGCATGCCGGCGTGCCCGAGATGCGCCCAGAGTTCCTCGGCGACGTGCGGCATCATCGGCGCCAGCAGCCGGACCGCGGTCTCCCAGCCGAAGCGCAGGACCCAGGCTTCCCCGGCGCCCTTGCCATCGAGCGCCAGCAACAGGTTGGTCAGCTCGCGGACCTGGGCGACGGCGGTGTTGAAGCGGAACCGCTCGATGGCGTCGCCGACCCCGATGATCGTCTTGTGGCAGGCTCGCCAGGCCTGCTCGGCCGCCGGGGACAGCGCCTCCGGCCGCGGGGTGCCGACCGGAGGCAGGGCCAGGTCGGATTCGGTGATCGCGCGCCACAGCCGGTTGAGGTAGCGCCAGGCGCCGTCGACGCCGGCCTCGGTCCATTCCAGGTCGCGCTCCGGCGGGCTGTCCGACAGCATGAACAGCCGGGCGGTGTCGGCCCCGTAGGCGTCGATGATGTGCGCCGGGTCGACGGTGTTGCGCTTCGATTTCGACATCTTCTCGACGCGGCCGACGGTCACCGGCAGGCCGCCGGCGACGGTGACGACGCCGCCACCGTCGGGCCGGGTCACCTCGGTCGGGTACAACCACTTGCCGTCCGGGCCCTTGTAGGTCTCGTGGCAGACCATGCCCTGGGTCGACCAGGCCGGCGAACGGCTCGGCGATGCCGAGGTAGCCGCAGTCGCGCAGCGCCCGCGTGAAGAACCGCGAGTACAGCAGGTGCAGGACGGCGTGCTCGACGCCGCCGATGTACTGGTCGACAGGCAGCCAGTAATCGGCCTCGGTCCGCCCGAAGGCGCCGACGCCCTGGGCGTCGGTGAAGCGCGCGAAGTACCACGAGGATTCAAAGAAGGTGTCGAAGGTGTCGGTCTCGCGCCGCGCGGCCCCGCCGCAGCTCGGGCAGGTGGTGTGCTTCCAGCTCGGGTGGCGGTCCAGAGGGTTGCCGGGGGCGTCGAAGTCGACGTCCTGGGGCAGCGTCACCGGCAGCTGGTCCTCGGGCACCGGCACCGGGCCGCAGCCGTCGCAGTGGATCACCGGGATCGGGCAGCCCCAGTAGCGCTGCCGAGACACGCCCCAGTCGCGCAGCCGCCATGTCGTGGTGCGCTCGCCGGCCCCGATCGCCACCAGGCGCTCGGCGACCGCCGCCTTCGCGGCCTCGACCTCCAGCCCGTCCAGGAACTCAGAGTTGTAGATCGTGCCGGGGCCGACATAAGCCTCGTCGCCGACCGCGAAGACGGCGGGATCGGCCTTCGGCGGCAGCACCACCGGGATCACCGGAAGATCGTATTTGCGGGCGAAGTCGAGGTCGCGCTGGTCGTGCGCCGGACAGCCGAAGATCGCGCCGGTGCCGTACTCCATCAGGCACGAAGTTGGCGACGTAGATCGGCATGGTGGCGCCGTGGCGGAACGGGTGCCGGACCTCGAGCCCGGTTCGGTGTCCCCGCTTCTCGGCGGTCTCGATGTCGGCTTCGCTGGTGCTCGACCGGTTGCACTCGGCGATGAACGCGGCCAGCCCGGGGTCGCGCTCGGCGAGCTCGGCGGCCAGCGGGTGATTGGGCGAGATGGCGCAGAAGCTGGCGCCGAACAGGGTGTCCGGGCGGGTGGTGAACACCTCCATCGCGTCGTCGCGGCCGACGATCTCGAAGCGCACCCGCGCGCCCTCCGATCGGCCGATCCAGTTGTGCTGCATCAGGCGGACCTTGTCGGGCCACCGCTCCAGACCCTGCAGCGCGTCCAGCAGATCCTGGGCGTAGTGCGTGATGCGCAGGAACCACTGGCTCAGCTTGCGCTTCTCGACCAGGGCGCCGGAGCGCCAGCCGCGACCGTCGATCACCTGCTCGTTGGCGAGCACGGTGTTCTCGACCGGGTCCCAGTTGACCCAGCTCTCCTTGCGGTAGGCGAGGCCCGCCTTCAGGAAGTCGAGGAACATCTTCTGCTCGTGGCGGTAGTAGGCCGGATCGCAGGTCGCGACCTCGCGCCGCCAGTCGTAGCTCAGCCCCATGCCCTTGAGCTGGTCGCGCATGGCGTCGATGTTCTCGTGGGTCCAGCCGTGCGGGTGGACGCCGCGTTCGATCGCCGCGTTCTCGGCCGGCAGCCCGAAGGCGTCCCAGCCCATCGGGTGCAGGACGTTGAACCCGCGCGCCTTCTTGTACCGGGCGACGACGTCGCCGAGGGTGTAGTTGCGGACGTGACCCATGTGGATCCGCCCGGACGGGTAGGGAAACATCTCGAGCACGTAGTATTTGGGCCGCGCCGGATCGACCTCGACCTCGAAGCAGCCAGCCTCGGCCCAGCGCCGCTGCCAGCGGGACTCGGTTTCCTTGACGTTGTAGCGCGCCATGCGGTCGGTCTCTCGATGCTCGGACAGGGGTTGCGCGCCGGCGGACCGAGGCCGCCGCGCGTAGGATACGGCGCCTACTTCACGGACGCCTGCTGGATCCGGATCTGCCGCGCCCGCGTCAGGATGGCGTCCTCGAGGTCCTTGCCGAGCGTGGCCTCGACGGCGGAGTCCATCCACTGCCCGGACTGGGTACGCTCCTGGCGGAACACGTTGGCGCGGATCCCGTCCGAGCGCAGGCGCGCGGTCGAGGATGTAGATGGTGATCTTGAACCGCTCGCCCTGCGACTGCGGCGGGCTGTACCAGTCGGTGATGATGACGCCGCCGAACGGGTCGGCCGAGGACAGCGGCATGAACGACAGCGTGTCGAGCGAGGCACGCCACAGGAAGGCGTTGACCGCCACGCCGCCGCCGCCGGTCTGAGACTGGCTCGGGCGGCCGAGCTGGAACAGGTCGAGGCCGTCCGGCCCGACCAGACTCTCCTGCTTCTCGTAGGTCGGCTTCCCGCCCGGCCCGCTGGTCGGGTAGGAGTACTCGACCGGCACATCCGCGCACGCGGCGGCGAGCAGCGCGGTACCGGCGAGCGATGCGGTGATGAGAATCCTGCGGAGTCATGGCGCGCGTCCTCGACATTTGATCCTGTATTAGCGGCGCCGCGCCGCCCATGCAATCGCCGCCGCTGTTCGGTCGCTGCCGGAGGTTGTGGCATTTTCGTCACATTGAGACAGTTTTGCACCGGCTAAGTGCCGAGGTTTGTTGACGGTGCCGATGCAGCGGCATAGCAATACCGGCGACGCGGCGACACAACGTCGAACGACGCCCATAGTCGAAAACGACGTCGTCGCGTGCCCGGAAAACACCTCGAACTCGGGAGTAGGGGAATGAAAAAGGTTCTTCTCGGCACGACGGCGCTCGTCGCCGCGGGCATGATCGCCTCCAGCCCCGCCCTTTCGGCCGAAAAGCTTTCGGTCAAGGTCGGCGGTTACATGGAGCAGTGGATGGGTTACGCATCCGTTGACGACAACGCCGGCCGCGACGTCGACGGCTTCGACATCAAGTCCGACTCGGAAATCTTCTTCACCGGCATGACCACCCTGGACAACGGTATCGAGTTCGGTATCAACGTTCAGCTGGAAGCCAACAGCAACTCGGCCGACCAGATCGACGAGTCGTACCTGATCGTTAAGGGCTCCTTCGGCGAGATCAACCTCGGCGACGAGAACTCGGCGATGTACAAGATGCACTACGCCCCGACCGATTACGGCATCACCCTGAACTCGGGTGACCAGATCGATTGGGCGGCGGTGTCCGGTTCCGGCCTGTCGACCAGCGGCTACTTCCGCAACCCGTACGGCTCCACCTTCGTCGAGCCGGCCGCGGCGAACGACTCCACCAAGCTGACCTACTACACCCCGCGCTTCGGCGGCTTCCAGCTTGGTGCGTCCTATGCTCCGGACGCCAACCAGGACAACAACAACACCCCGAACCGCGACGCGGTGAACTCGGACATGGTGGCTGTTGGTGCCAACTTTAAGGGCGACTTCGCCGGCGCTTCCGTCGGTGTGTCGGCCGGCTACGGCACCTTCCTGAACGCTCCGTCGAACGCCGACGAGCCGATCGCCTACAACTTCGGCCTGACCATCGGCTTCGGTGGCTTCGAGGTTGGCGGTTCCTACGCGAAGGCGGACGACAACAACAACGGCAACGACGGTGACGGCTACAACATCGGCGTCGCCTACACGACCGGCCCGCTCGGCGTCAGCCTCACCTACTTCACCGGTGAGCGCGAGGGCCTGAACACTCTGGCCAACCCGCAGACCGAGCAGAAGACCGTTCACCTCTCGGCCAACTACACCCTGGGCCCGGGCGTGACGGCGGCTGCCACTCTCGGCCACGCGCAGTTCGACTCGAACACCACTGGTATCGACAAGAACGAGGCGACCTACCTCGTGACCGGTATCAAGCTCAGCTTCTGATATCAGTTACGTCTGGTTCGGGAAGGAGCCGCCCTCGGGCGGCTCCTTTTCCGTTTCAGGACCTCGAATCGAATCCGGGGCGCGACCGCGAGCATAGGGAGAGTCGGCATGGACATCCCCTTCAACAGGCTGTTCAAGGCGATCGACCGCCAGACCTTCGTGCGGGACTACCTCGACCAACGCCTCCACCACGAAACCGGGTCGGTCCAGGACCTGCAGCTTCTGTTCTCCTGGGACAAGCTGAACGACCTGCTGGAGCGTCCCAAGCTGTGGGATGGCCGGTCGGTGGAGATGGCGCTCGCCGGGCGGGTGCTCGATCCGCGCGAGTACTGCCGCCCCGGCGTCGGCCGCACCGGCGACCAGATCCTCCGCCCCGACCGCCAGCGCGTCACCGGGCTGCTGCAGAAGGGCGCCACCTTCGTTCTCGACTACCTCGACGGGATCGACCCCGAGGTGGCGGCGGTCACGCGCTGCATCGAACGGCTGTTCGGGACCAGCACGTCCTGCAACATGTACTGTTCCTGGCAACGCGTTCCCGGCTACGCCTCGCACTTCGACACGATGGACGTGATCGCCATCCAGATCGAGGGCGAGAAGGTCTGGAACATCTACGAGGGCCGGTTCCCGCAATCGACCTTCACCCCGGGCATCCGCCCGCCCGATTTCACGCCCGAGCAGCACGACCGGATGAAGGGCAAGGTGGCGCAGCGCGTCACCATGCGGCCCGGCGACATCCTGTACCTGCCGCGTGGCCTCTACCACGACGCCCTGGCGACCGACGCCGCGTCGCTTCATCTGTCGTTCGGCGCCTCGCCGTCGGTCGGGTTCACCGCCGTCGGGATGCTGGCCAGCGAGGCGCCCAAGCAGGAATTCCTGCGCCGGCGGCTGCCGCATTTCGAGGATCGCGAGGAGCTGGCCGCCTATCTCGCCGCGGTCGGCGACCACGTCGCCGCCATGCTCCGCGATCCCGCCTTCGTCGACCAGGTGATCGGCTACCTGAAGGACCGGACCTTCGAGAAGGTCACGGGCTATCGGTTTCCCGACCGCTCGGGCGACCGCTACTTCTACGTTTCGCGCCACCGACCGGAGGTTCCGGCAGGCTCCGACGACGCCGCCATGCTGGCCTGGATCCTGGACCGCGAGGTGTTCTGGCTGTCGGAGCTGAACGCTGCCCACGGCGCGCGCGGACCCGCCGGCGAGCGATTTCTGGCCTCCCTGATCGAGCGTCGGGTGGTCTACCCGATCCATGTCTGAGGCAACGATGCCCGGCGGTATCCTCTGGCTCGCCTCCTACCCGAAATCCGGGAACACCTGGGTCCGGATCTTCCTCGAGAACCTGTTCCGCAACGCCGACCAGCCGATCTCCATCAACGCCTTGTCCGTGGTCGGCTTCGGCGATGCCCACATCCCGGTCTACGAGCGGTTCGCCGGCCGGCCGGTGGCCGAGCTCGACGACGCCGGGCTGCACGCCCTGCGCGAGCCCATCCAGCGCTACCTGGCGGGCCGGCCCGAGACCAGCATGGTCAAGACCCACAACATGCTCGGCGAGTACGAGGGCCGGCTGTTGATCCACCTCGACTGCACCATGGGGGCGATCTACATCGTGCGGAACGTGTTCGACGTGACCGTGTCGATTGCCCGGCATTACAATTTCTCGGTCGCCGATGCCGTCGAGGCGGTCTGCTCGCCGGCGTTCCGGACGCGGACCACCCCGGCTGCGATCTTCCAGATTCTCGGGCGCTGGTCGGACCACTACCGCTCCTGGACCAGCGTGCCCGGGTTCGAGCCGCTGGTGTTGCGCTACGAGGATATGAAGGCCAAGCCCTTGAAGGCGTTCGAGCGGGCGGTCCGGCATATCGGTGTTCCCGCCAGCAAGGACCGCATAGCGCGCGCCGTGAAGTTCAGCAGCTTCGAGGAGGTGTCGCGCCAGGAGCGCGCCGGCGGCTTCCGCGAGCGGACCCGGGACGACCAGGTGTTCTTTCATTCCGGGCGGGCCGGCGGCTGGCGCCAGCATCTGACCCCCGACCAGGTCGAACGGCTGATCGCCGCGCACGGCGAGGTGCTCCTCGCGCTCGGCTATCTCGACAAGCAGGGTCGTCCCACGGTCTGATCGAGAATGGCGTCCCGGCTGTCCCCGACCCACCGCGCCCGTGTCGACCGTGCCCTGGCGGCCGGCGATCCGGCGCCGGCGCGCCCGCACCACGCGGCACTCGCCGCCGACCCGGCGATCCCGGCAGGCCTGCTGTACCGCCTTGCCATGCTGGAGGCGCGCGCCGGGGCAACGACGGCGGCGGTCCGGCTGCTCGAGGCCGCCCGGCGCCGGGCCCCGGGTGACGCCGACCTGCTGGCCAATCTCGGGCAGTTGAAGCTTGGCCTCGGCGACGCCGTCGGGGCGCTCGACTGCCTCGATGCCTTGCCGGTGTCGGCCCACTCCCACCCGGCGATCGCCCGCCTGCGCGGCGACGCGCTGACCGGACTGGGCCGGCCCGACGCGGCGGCTTCCGCCTACCGCGCCGGGCTGGCCCGGGCGCCGCGCGACGCGGCGCTGCACGCCAATCTCGGCGCTGCCTGCCGGCTGTCGGGGCGCTGGCGCGAGGCGGTCCAGCACCTGGAGACGGCGCTGTCGCTGGCCCCGACGGTCGAGGCCCGGATCACCCTGGCCGGGTTGCTGGTCGACCTCGACCAGGCCGACCGGGCGGTCGAACTGCTCGGCGCCGGAGTCGCGTCCACGCCCCTGGCCGCCGAACTGCACCGCCAGCTGGCCGCCGCGGCCCGCGCCGACGGCGACGCCGGCCTCGCCAGCGCCGCCGCCCGGCGCGCTGTCCTGCTGCAGCCGTCCGACGCCTCGGCGACCGCCCAGGTCGCCGAACTGGCCGACAACCGCGCCGACCTCGAGGCCGCCGCCCGGTGGACCCGGCGGGCGCTCGCGTCGCATCCCGGCCACCTTGCGGCGACCCAGCTGGCGGTGCAGGTGGCGCGGCGCCGTAAGAGCCCGGCCGAAGCCCTGGACAGGGCCGACGCCTGGCTGGCCGTCGAAGCCGCCCCGGCCCGCCGTTACCCGCTGCTGTTCGAGCGCGCCCAGGCTCTCGAGGCCCTGGACCGGCCGCGCGAGGCGTTCGAGGCCTTCGCCGAGGCCAACGCCGCCCAGCGCGCCGGCCTGCCGCGGGCGTCGACGCGGAGCACGCCCACCGCCAGATCGCCGACCTGACCGCCCTGTACCGCGGCGGCCTGCCGCCGGCGACGCCACCCGCTGCCGATGCCCGCGACGGGCCCGATCCGCTGTTCCTGGTCGGGTTCCCGCGCTCCGGGACCACCCTGCTCGACCAGATGCTCGACGCCCATCCCGACATCGCGGTGGTCGAGGAGCGGCCGCTGGTGGCCGGCCTGATCGCCCGGTTCGCGCTGTCCGGTCGGAGCTATCCCCAGGGACTGGTCGACCTGCCGGCCGCCGAGCGCGCCGAGATGCGGGGCTGGTACCGGGCCCGGATGGCCCGCTTCCTGCCGGCGGCGCCGACCCGGTACGCCGTCGACAAGATGCCGCTGAACCTGGTGCACGCCGGATTGATCCGGTCGGTGTTTCCGGAAGCCCGCTTCCTGCTGGCGCTGCGCCACCCCTGCGACGTCGTGCTGTCCTGCTTCATGCAGCGCTTCCATCTCAACACCTGGATGGCGTCGTTCACCTCGCTCGACGACACCGTCCGGCTCTACCGCGCGGCGTTCGGCGCCTGGGAGGCCTACGCCGACGCCCACGATCCGCCGCGGGCGGCGGTCCGCTACGAGGATCTGGTGGACGATCTGCCGCGCGAGGCCGCCCGCATCCTCGAATTCCTCGGGCTGCCGTGGCACGATGCGGTCACCCGGTTCGACGAGCACGCCCGCGGCCGCGGCGTGCTCGCCACCCCCAGCGCCGCCCAGGTGACGCAGCCGATCTACCGCACCGCGCTGGCGCGCTGGCGTCGTTACGATTTCGCGATGAATCCGGTGGCGCGATCCCTCGCCGACGAGATCCGCCGCTACGGCTACGAGCAGCAGGAGCAAGCATGACCGACGCCGCGACCGAAGTGGCCGCCAACCTGGCCGATGTCCGGGCCCGCATCGCCGCCGCCGCCGCCGAGGCCGGCCGCGACCCCGGCACCGTCACCCTGATCGCGGTCGGCAAGGTGCAGCCGATCGAGCGTGTCGAGGCGGCGCTGCTGGCCGGCCAGCGGGTGTTCGGCGAGAACCGGGTCCAGGAGGCGCAGGGCAAGTGGCCGGGGCTGCGCGAGCGCTTCGACGGCGTCGAGTTGCACCTGATCGGGCCGCTGCAGACCAACAAGGTCCGCGAGGCGGTGGCGCTGTTCGACGTCATCCAGACCGTCGACCGGCCGAAGCTGGCGGCCGAACTGGCCCGCGAGATGGACCGCCAGGGCCGTCGCCCGGACTGCTACATCCAGATCAACACCGGCGAGGAGGCGCAGAAGGCCGGGGTCCTGCCGGCCGAGGCCGACGCCTTCATCGAGGCCTGCCGGAGCGCGCACGGCTTGCCGGTGGTCGGGCTGATGTGCATCCCGCCGGTCGATGATGATCCGGCCCTGCACTTCGCCCTGCTGCGCGAGCTCGCCAAGCGGCACGGCCTGGAACGGCTGTCGATGGGCATGAGCGGCGACTACGAGGCGGCGGTCGCCCTCGGCGCCACCCATGTGCGGGTCGGCACGGCGATCTTCGGCGCTCGCGACCACGGCTGAACCACCGTCTGCCCGCGCGAGAGCCTCCGGTCAGGCCGGGAAGAGTCAGGCCGGGGAGATCTCGATCGCGCTTTCCGGACCGACGGCGACCAGCACCGCCAGCAGGTCGTCGCGGGTCATGGCGACGCAGCCCTCGGTCGGCCCCCAGTCGGGGCGGGCGAGATGCAGGAAGATGGCGCTGCCGAGGCCCGGCCGCGCCGGCGCGTCGTTGTAGCCGAGTTCGACCACCAGGTCGTACAGGCCGTCGTCGCGCCACATCCGCTCATGGCTGAGCGCGAAGGGCAGACGGACCAGCCGGTTGTAGGTCAACGGATCGGCGGGATCGTCGCTCCAGCCGTGATCCTCGGCCAGCGGCAGGACCGGCAGGCCGGTGGCAGGCGCGGTCTCGCGGTCGGGTCGGTAGAACAGCCGGCGCAGCGGAAACCGGCCGATCGGCGTGCCGCCGTCACCCTCGCGCTTGGTTGCCACGACCCCGGAGCGTCCGAGCGCGCAGGGCCGCACCCGCTCGCCGACGGCGAGGGTGCCGCGGGTGGCGCCGGGCGCCGCGCGGACCGTCAGAAGCGTCAACGGGCAACTCCGCCAGCTCAGGTCTCCTGCTTCCTCATATGCTCGTACTTCTCCAGGGCCCGCAACATCCAGTCGTTGACGCTGCCGGCATCGCCGCCGGCGACCGCGAGCTCGGTGTCGCCCTGTTTCGCATCGCCCTTCCGGGTTTCGGCTTTCTGGGCCTCGGCTTTCTGGGCGTCGGCGCCGGTGGTCACGC
Organism: Rhodospirillaceae bacterium; assembly: GCA_018401495.1. GTDB lineage: Bacteria > Pseudomonadota > Alphaproteobacteria > Thalassobaculales > Thalassobaculaceae > Thalassobaculum_A. The sequence goes on along the minus strand of JAGYJX010000031.1, from coordinate 94,202 downwards.
CCGGCGGTTTCAGGGCGGCCGCCTGGAGGCGGGTCGGATCGATTGTCGCGGCCGGTGCCGGCGCCGCCGCCGGGTTGGCGCGCCGCACCGCGTTTGCCTGCCGGATGAACGCGTCGAGACGGTCGGCCGAACGACCGGCGAACACCGTGGTGGCTGGGCTTTCGGAGTCCGGTTGGAGGGCGGCAGAAGCCGAGGCTGGGACCGGCGCCGGCGCCGGCTGCTGCGCCAAGGTCTGGGCTGCCGCCGGCGACGCCATGGCGGCGGCGATCGTGACGGGGGCGGCGTTGATCGGCAGCGCCGCGGTCTCGGGCAGCGTCGGGTCCGCCCCGGCGACGGCGGTACCGGCGTCGCCGGCGGCGGGCTCGTCGGTCACCCAGGCCAGCGCGGTCCCGCCGATGTCACGGCCGGTCTCCTTCTCGACCATCAGGTTGGCGAGCGCGCCGACCAGCCCGGCCGGTCCGCCGTACAGGGCGCCGCCGGCCATGCGGGCGGTTTCGCTGATGGTGTCGCCGGTCAGTGCCCGGTAGAGAGTGCCGACGATCGGCAGATGTTGCAGGGGGTTGATCGCGTCGAGCAGGTCGCCGAAGCCGAGTCCGGACTCGCCGGCGGCGGTGTCCTCGCCGGGCAGGAACTCCTCGCCGCCGGGATCCGAGCGGCGCAGCACCCAGGCGTTCGGGGTGCCGGCGGTGCCTTCCGTGGGTATCGTCGTCATCGGCGCGCTCCTTCCATGGCAATCATGAAAGCAAGCGGCGTGCCAGCCTCGGTCGGGCCGGATCGGTCAGAACAGGTGGCCGGACCGGCTGGCCTTGGCGGCGAGGTAGCGTTCGTTGTGCCGGTTCGACGGGAACACGTGGCGGACCCGCTCCACCACCTCGACGCCGCAGGCGGCGAGCTGGCCGATCTTCTCGGGGTTGTTGGTCATCATCCGCACCCGCGCGATGCCGAGCAGCTTCAGCATTTCGGCGGCCGGGAAGTACACCCGCTCATCGTCGTCGTAGCCGAGCATGGTGTTGGCGTCGACGGTGTCGGCGCCGAGGTCCTGCAGGCTGTAGGCCTTCAGCTTGTTGATCAGGCCGATGTCCCTGCCCTCCTGGGCGAGGTACAGCAGCACGCCGCCGCCGGCCTCGGCGATCGCCCGGATGGCGCCGCGCAGCTGGTCGCCGCAGTCGCACCGCAGGCTGCCCAGCAGGTCACCGGTCAGGCATGAGGAATGCAGCCGGATCAGCACCGGCAGGTCGGGATCCGGGTCACCGATGCGGATCGCCACGTGCTCCATGCCGCCGTCCAGGGGCCGGAAGGCGATGACCTCGCAGGTCTCGGCGTCGATCAGCGGAACCTGCGCCGAGGCGGCGCGCACCAGACGCCGGGCGCTGATCTGGCGGTGGGTGTCGATGGCGTCGCTGTCGACCAGCAGCAGCGCGTGTTCGAGCGCCCAACCGGCCATGCGGTCGGCCGGTATGCCCGGCACCGTGGCGACCAGTGCCGCCGGGATCAAACGGGCCAGCTTGGCCAACCGCACCGCGGCGGCCGTCGGCCCGGCCTCCGGCTCCGGCAGGGTGGGGAGCGTGCCGGGTTCGACCGCGCCGGCGGTCGGGTCGGCGAGCGCCGCCACCCGGTCGGCCGACATCCCCGCCGGCAGGCGCAGCGACACCACCGGCGCGGCGCCGCCCGAGCCGAGCGCCGCCGCCCGGTTGCGGGTGATCGCCAGCACCGGATCGGAGCCCGCCAGAACCCGCAGCCGGGCCACGGTGTCGTCGGCGATCATTTCGGCGGCCACCGCCAGAACGAGCCGGTCGCGGTCGGGACCGGCGCGCACCGCCACGATCCCGCCCCGCCGCAGTTCGGCGATGCCACGGTCGACGGAGAGATGGTCACCGGCGCGTGGCATCCGGATCGCCAGGGAGGGGTCCTTGAGCATGGCGCGCATATTGATGGGGTTGCGCCGGGAATCAAGTCGGCTCGTCGATCAGCCGCGCGTTGCGCCGCGAATCGGCTATCCGCTAGTGTGGCGGGGGAGGATTCTTACATGCGCGTCTACGACGATTACGATCAGGCGGGTCTCGACGCCCAGTACGACAACCGCCGCAAGGTACCGGAGGCGGGGGCGATCGCGGATGCGCTGGATGGCCGCCGGTGCCGAGGCGCGCGGCCAGCTGTCCTGCGACCTCGACCTGGCCTACGGCGACCACGCGCGCCAGGCGGTCGACGTGTTTCCGGCTGCCCGCGGCGACGCGCCGATCCTGGCGTTCGTGCACGGCGGCTACTGGCACTCCCGGGATCGCACCCTCGGCCACTTCCTGGCCCCGACCTATGTGGCGGCCGGCGTGACCATGGTGGCGATCGGCTACCGCCTGTGCCCCGAGGTGACGGTGGCCGAGATCGCCGACGACGTGCGCGCCGCCCTGCGCTGGATCCACGCGCGCGCCGCCACTCTCGGCGGCGATCCGGCCCGGCTGTTCGTCGCCGGCCACTCCGCCGGCGGCCATCTCGCCGCCCTGATGGCCGGCCCGGCCGGCGTGCCGGAGCTGCTGAAGGGGGCGTGCAGCGTTTCCGGCCTGCACGATCTGGAGCCGATCCGCCTCAGCTACCTGAACGCCACGCTGGGCCTGGAGCCGGAGGACGTGCCGCCGCTCAGCCCGACCGTCCTGGCGCGCGCGGCTGGTGCCGGGCGAGCGCCGGCTGCCGCCGCTGATCGCCACCGTCGGCATGGACGAGGGCCCGGAATACCTGCGCCAGCGCGGCGAGCTGGTGGCGGCCCTGAAGGCGGCGCGCCAGCCGGTGGAGAGTGTCGATGTGCCCGGCGGCAACCATTTCACCGCGCTGGCCGCCTTCGGCGACCCGCACCACGCGCTCTGCCAGGCGATGCTGCGGCTGATCCTGGCGCCGAGCTTCTGAAACCGGGCCTGGCCCCGATCACCGGAACGTGACATGGCGACGGCGCGCTTCAACGGGGTGGTGGTGGCCGAGAGCGAGGCGGTGGAGACCCTCGAGGGAAGCCTGTACTTCCCGCGCGACCGGGTCCGCATGGACCTGCTGGAACGCTGCTCCACCCGCACCGTCTGCCCGTGGCGGGGTGCCGCGACGTATTACGACGTGCGCGTCGGCGACCGGGTCGAACCGGCGGCGGCGTGGTCGTACGAGACCCCCAAGCGGCGGGCGCGACGCATCGAAGGCGCGGTGGCGTTCTGGAAGGCAATAGACGTCGAGCCTTGAGGCCGGCGAACCGTTACACTATTTGCTTCAGGGTCCGCCGCACCGGCGGCGGGCGTGGGGGCGGGAACCGGATGACGAGCGGACGCAAGATTCTCCTGGTCGATGACGACGATGCGCTCCGGTCGACGCTGGCCGAGCAGCTGCAGTTGCACGAGGAGTTCGCGACCGCCGAGGCGGCGACCGCCGCCGACGGCCTGGCCGCGGTCGCCGACAACCACTACGACCTGATCCTGCTGGACGTCGGCTTGCCCGACATGGACGGCCGCGAGTTGTGCCGGCTGATGCGCAAGCACGGCGTCAAGGCGCCGGTCATCATGCTGACCGCCCAGGATTCCGACTCCGACACCATCCTCGGCCTCGACGCCGGCGCCAACGACTACGTCACCAAGCCGTTCAAGGTGGCGATCCTGCTGGCGCGGATCCGCGCCCAGCTGCGCCAGCACGAGCAGAGCGACGACGCGGTGTTCACGATCGGGCCGTACAGCTTCCGGCCGTCGGCCAAGATCCTGCTCGACGAGGCGCGCAACCGGAAGGTCCGCCTGACCGAGAAGGAAACGGCGATCCTGAAGTACCTGTACCGGGCCGGCGACCGCATGGTGAAGCGCGAGACCCTGCTGAACGAGGTCTGGGGCTACAACGCCGGGGTCACCACCCACACCCTCGAGACCCATGTCTACCGCCTGCGCCAGAAGATCGAGCCCGATCCGCAGCGCGCCGCCATCCTGGTGACCGACCCGGGCGGCTACCGGCTCGTTCCGTAACGGCAACGACACGGGCTCAGTCTGGGCCGCGGCGTCCCATCCGGGCCAGCCCGACCGCCAGCAGCACGCCGCCGATCGCGTCGAGCGTGGTGATGGCGCCGAACACCGGCCCGCTGGCGCTCCACACCCCGGTGATCGCCAGCACCTGCGGCAGCAGCACCGGGCCGATCAGCACCCCGAGATTGCGCCCGGTCATGATCGCCGCGAAGGCGCCGGGGCCGGCCCGTTTCGATCCGAGGATCGTGCTCGGCATGGCGAACAGGCAGACCGGCGTGATGCCGATGCCGATCCCGTACAGCAGCAGCGAGACCACCCCGGCGACCAGTCCCTCGGTCCAGGGCATCGCCCACCACACCGCCGCCTGCAGCAGCATCGAGCCGGCCAGCATCGGCCCGACCGGCACGCCGCGCCGGATCCAGGTCGAGGTCAGAAGCCCGACCACGATCAGGATCACCACCGGCACCGCAGTAGCCGAGGGTGGCCATGCCCGGGCCGAGGCCGTGCGCCTCGACCAGGAACTGCGGCAGCCAGGTCATGTAGGCGAAGTACTGGGCCGACCACAGGGTGAACAGCAGCGCCGTCAGCGCCAGCGCCCAGCGCTCCTCCGAGCGCAGCGGCACGGCCTCGGCCGATGGCCGGCGCCGCAGGTCGAGGTCGGCGCTGCCGCGCGCCCGGATCACCAGCATCCAGCCCGCCATCAGCGCGGTGGCAGCGGCCGTGGCCATCCAGGCGACCCGCCAGCCGATCGTCAGCTCGGCGACCGGCACCAGGAGGATGGCGGCGATCTGCCCGACCGGGATCCAGATCGCGCTGAGCGCGATCGCCAGCGGCAGGTGGCGCGGCCCGGCGTTGCGGTTGGTGTAGACCGGCCCGGCGATCGCGAACACCGCGAACGCCAGACCCTCCAGGGCGCGCGACCCGAGCACCGCCATGGCGTGCTGCGGCATCGCCAGCGCCAGCAGGTTGCCGGCGATCGCGGTCGCGAACGCCAGCCCCAGGATCGCCCCGGTCCCGACCCTGGCCATCATGCCGCCAAGCGCCAGCGACATCGCCAGACCGATGACCGCGTAGACCGACATGAAGCCGCCGGCCAGCGTCTTCGGGTACCCGAACTCCGCCAGCATGGCCGGCATCATCGGCGGCAGCTTGAACTGCTGGAACGCCGCCAGCGACGCCAGGAAGAAGCCGAACAGGACCCCGGTCCAGTTGGTGGCGCCGCGCGCGGGGACCGGTCGGGGCGGACGGGCGCGGTCGATCATGACGGGTGGGTCCGGAGGGGGCTCGGGAGGCGGCGGCGGGACGGGCGCGCAGTCTGGGCCAGGGCTGGAGGCGAGGCAAGCCGGCCACGGCGTTTTCGGCGCCGGGCGGGTGTGTTATGGGTGGCGTGTCGTCCGACGCCGGGCGACGGCGCGCGGTGCGCGCCGACAGGGCTGACGCCGGGCGGGAGGTGCAGTTGGCCGACGACGGGATCCTGATCAGGATCTGGGGCGCGCGCGGCAGCGTGCCGTGCCCGGGACCGCGCACCGTGCGGTATGGCGGCAACACCGCCTGCATCGAGGTGCGCTGCGGGCCGCACCTGGTGATCTTCGACGGTGGCACCGGCATCCGCGAGCTCGGCAAGGCGCTGCTGGCGGAGGGTCCGGTCGAGGCCGACGTGTTCCTGACCCATTTCCACCTCGACCACATCGCCGGCCTGCCGTTCTTCACCCCCGCCTACGACGCCCGCAACCGGGTGCATTTCCACGCCGCTCGTCTCGACACCGTCGCTGACGTTGAAGACGGTGGTGGCGCGCATGATGTCGCCGCCGCTGTTCCCGGTACCGGTCGACGAGTACCGGGCCGACGTCGATTTCGTGGATTTCGCCCTTGGCGACCGGCTCGAGCCGCGTCCCGGCCTGGTGCTGACGACCCGGGCGTTGCGCCATCCCGGCGGCGCCTGCGGGTATCGCCTCGACTGGGCCGGCCGCAGCTTCGCCTATGTGACCGACACCGAGCATCCGGAGGACGGAAGCCTCGATCCGGGCGTGCAGGCGCTGATGGCCGGGGTCGACGTGGCGATCTACGACGCCGCCTACACCGACGAGGAGTACGAGCGCCACCGCGGCTGGGGCCACTCGACCTGGCGCGAGGGCGTCCGCGCCGCCGAGGCCGCCGGTGTCGGCACCCTGGTGCTGTTCCACCACGATCCCTCGCACGACGACGACGCGATGGATCGGATCGCGGCGGACGCCGACGCCGCCCGTCCAGGGACGCTGGTCGCCCAGGATGGATTGACTTTGCGGCGGTAGGGCCGATAGCGAGTATGATCCCTAAATCCTTGAAAAGACGGTGGTCGGCCCTGTCGACCGTTCTTGGTATGACCGAGCAGGGCTTCTTCGTGCCGCACCGGTATGCCGCGTCGGTGCGACCACCGTCGGGATACCCGGAGCTGGCGTCGCTGTTCACCGCCGCCATCCCGGAGTTCCGGTCGGTGCTGGCGGCGATCGACCGGCACGGCGACGCCCTGGCCGGCTTCGACGGCGCGCGGCCGCCGCTGCCTCGCTGGCAGCAGGATTGGTTTCCCGGCCTCGACGGCGCCGCCGCCTACGCGCTGGTCCGCGAGACCCGCCCCCGGCGGATCGTCGAGATCGGCTCCGGCCATTCCACCCGTTTCCTGGCCCGCGCGGTCATCGACGGCGCGATCGAGACCGAGCTCCTGTGCGTCGATCCGGCGCCGCGCGCCGACATCGCCGGCCTGGCCGACGCGGTGGCGCTTCGCCTGATCCGCGCAACCCTGCAGGACGCCGGGGTGGACGCCCTGCCGACGCTGGCGTCCGGCGACATGCTGGTGATCGATTCCAGCCACCTGGCGCTGCCCGGGACCGACGTCGACCTGCTGTTCGGCCGGGTGCTGCCGCGGCTGCCGGCGGGGGTGCTTGTGCACATCCACGACGTGTTCCTGCCTGACGGCTACCCGTCGGACTGGCGTTGGCGCCAGTACGCCGAGCAGATGGTGGTTGCCGCGTGGCTGGCCGCCGGTGGGCTGCGCCTGCGGTTCGCCAGCCACTGGGTCCGGACCCGCATGGCCGGAGAGGTCGCGGCCGGGGCGGCCGGCCGAGTGCCGGTCGGCAACCGGGCCCACGAATCCAGCCTGTGGGCGCTGACCACGGGACCGGCGACCGGGCCCTGACGCCGGCGTAACGCGGCGGTGATCGGACCGCCGGTTCAGAAGGCGATAGAGTGCCGTCATGACCGAGCCCGCCACCCGCGTCGAGCCATCGGCGGTTCCAGCGCCGGCCACCACACCCGCGCCCCGGCTGGCCGCCGCGGACGGGCCGGCGGTTCCGGTCCGCGCCACCGGCGATGCCGGTCTGCCTGTGCGGGTCCAGGCGGCGCTGCGCGAACAGCAGGCCTCCAGCGAGATCCTGATCGGTTGGATCCAGCTGGCCGTGGTAACCGCCTTCGGCAGCCTGTACGCGGTATCGCCCAAGGCGTTTCCGCCGGAGGTCGAGTTCGAGCCGATCCCCTGGGCGCTCGGCGCCTATCTCGCCTTCACCCTGGCGCGGCTGGGTTTGGCGCACGCGCGCCGCCTGCCGCGCTGGTTCCTGGTTCTGTCGATCCTGGCCGACATGGCGCTGCTGCTGGGCATGATCTGGAGCTTCCATCTCCAGTACATGCAGCCGGCGGCGTTCTACCTGAAGGCCCCGACGCTGCTCTACGTGTTCATCTTCGTGGCGCTCAGGACCCTGCGGTTCGAGGCGGTCTACGTGCTGCTGGCCGGCGGTGCCGCCGCCGCCGGGTGGGCCTTGATGGCGGCGTACGCGCTGATGTGGGATCCGATGGCGGCGCCGGTGACGCGCGACTACGCGCTCTACCTGACCTCCAACACCGTCCTGATCGGGGCCGAGTTCGACAAGGTGTTCTCGATCCTCACCGTTACGGCGATCCTGGCGGTGGCGATCGTGCGCGCCCGCCGCCTGCTGGTCCGCGCGGTGAGGGAGAGCCTCGCCGCCCGCGAACTGTCGCGCTTCTTCGCTCCCGACGTCGCCGACCGGATCGTCGACCTCGACGCCGGCATCGAGATCGGCCGCGGCGAACTGCGCGACGCCGCCGTCCTGAACGTCGACATGCGCGGGTTCTCCCAGCTCGCCACCGAGATCCCGCCGGATGATCTGATCGCCCTGCTGGCCGAATATCAGGGCGTGGTGGTTCCGGTGGTGCAGTCGAGCGGCGGCAGCATCGACAAGTTCATGGGCGACGGGGTGATGGCGACCTTCGGGGCAACCCGGCCGAGCCGAACGCCGGCGGCCGACGCCTTGCGCGCTGTCGATGCGCTCGCCGCGGCGGCCGCGGCATGGCGGGCGCGCCGGATCGCCGCCGGACTGCCGGCCCCGGCCGTCGGTCTCGCGGTGGCCGCCGGGCCCGTGGTGTTCGGGGCGGTGGGCGACGAGAGCCGGCTCGAATACACGGTCATCGGGAGCGCGGTGAACCTCTCCGCCAAGCTTGAGAAACACACCAAGACCGAGGGTGCGCGGGCGCTGACCGACGCCGCGACCTACGACGCCGCGGTGGCGCAAGGTTACCGTCCGCCCCACCCGGTGCAACGCCGCGCGGCGCGGCGGGTTGCCGGATTGGACGACCAACTCGACCTCGTCGTTCTCGCGGAGTGATCTCCCGGGCGGGCTTCGCGGGAGTGCGGTGGCTGGGGCGCCAGGATTCGAACCTGGGAATGGCGGTACCAAAAACCGCTGCCTTACCGCTTGGCTACGCCCCATCGGCCGGCGCGCCGACCATACTCAGGACGCGCCGGGACGGCAAGCGCGGGATCGACGCCGCGGCCCGGAACCCGCTAGAATGCGGCGATTCGCGACGACGGAGGAAACACGGTGTCCCGGCGCGACGGCAAGGCCCGCATGCCATGGAGCGTCAAGGGCGTGAGCCCGGAGGCGCGCGACCTCGCCAAGACGGTGACGTCGAGCGAAGGCGAGACCATGGGCGACTGGTTGAGCGACGTCATTCGCCGGGTCGGTGCGGCACAGGCGGCCGGCCGGCCTCTCGGCCCGCCGCACCGCCGCGGGCTGCTGCCGCAGTCCGGCCGGCGCCCGGTCCGGCGAGCCGGCGCGTGCCGAAGCGCTGGCGCCGGAACCCGCGCCGGCGACGCCCGATGCCGGGTCGGTGGACGAGGCGGCGCTCGCCGAGCTGGTCGCCCAGCGGATCGAGCGGACCGAGGCTCGCCTGGTCGGGTTGCTCGGGTCGCTCGAGGACATCGTCACCCGCCTGACCGATCGCCTGGAGCGCCTGGAGGATACCCTCGACGACCCGGGCGATCCCGGCGATCGACGGCCGGACCGGCGGTCCCTGCCGCACCGGTGACCGGTATGGCCTCCGAGCCTCCAAACCCGGGCCGTGGACAAAAAGGTAAAATACCCTATATTCTGCCAGGTAGGACGTCATACTTCCTGGTATTGGCACGATCGATGCGGGTCTCGGCGCGGCTGGTGCCGATCCGACGGGAGACTTCATGACCGGCGCGTCGCCGTGGAGCGTCAAGGGTATCGCCGCCGAGGAACGCGAGCTTGCGAAGCAGGCGGCGCGACGGGCGGGCGTTCCCATAGGTCAATGGCTGTCGCGCCAGATCCGCGAGGCCGCCGAGGAGGAGCGTGCGGCCCGCGTCGGCTCCCGCGGCCCGGGTGGCTGGCGGGGACCGGATCCCGCCCAGACTGAGGCTGGTGGACCGAGCGCCGGCGGACCGAGCCCGACGGCAACGGCGTGGCGCAGCGCTCTGGCCGCGCCACCGCCGGTGGCGATGCCCGCCCCTGACCTGCCGCACCCGCCGCCGATGGCCTATCCGACTCCGCCCGTCGCCCGGCCGGCGCCGCCGGCCGTCGACCCGGCCCGGGTTCGCGACCTCGAGCGCCGCGTCGACGATCTTCGCGAGCTCGAGGATCGCCTGGCCGCCCTTGAGAAGGTGGAGAAGCGAATTGGTTCGCTGGCCGCCGAGCTCGGCGCGCTCGCGGCGCGGATCGACGGTGTCGAACAGCGGGTGGAGTCACAGGCGGGCGCGACGTCGCGCGAGCTGCGGTCGATCGGCGCTGCCATCGACGAATTGCGCGCCCGTCCGTCCGGCGATGGCGGCGTGAGCTCGGTCGCCACCAGCACCGCGCCGGTCGAGCGCGCCGTCATGCGCCTGGCCGAGCGGCTGCAGCGGGTCGAGGAGCTGACCCTTCCGGAGGAACGCGGCGGCCAGGGTCTGCTCGGGCGTCTGTTCCGGCGCTGATCGCCACCGTCGCCGCCGGTTTCGGGACCTCGGTGACGCTTCGGGCCTGGCACTACGCGTCCAGGACCCTTTCAACGATCGGCGCTACCGCCTTATATTGATGGCGCTACCCAGCGAGCGAGGAGAGGCCGTGTCGCGGCAGGGAACGGCCTGGAGCGTCAAGGGCGTCGATCAGGCGACCCGAGACATCGCCCGGCGCGCCTCCCAGGCCGCCGGGCTGACGATCGGCGAGTGGATCGATCACGCGATCCGCGCCGATGCCGAGGCGCGTGGCGGATCGATGCCCGCGACCGGGGCTGCCCCGGCCACGACAAACCTTACCCCTGCGACGGCGCCAACGGCCCCGGGCCGCGTGTCGCTGGAAACCTTGGACGGGCTGGCCGCCCGGCTCGACGCCGCCGAGGCCCGGCTCGACGGCGCCATGCGTCCGGTCGGATACGCGCTTCAGAGGGTGGCCGAGCGGCTGGTCGCGCTGGAGCGCCGAGCCGCGGCTGATCCGGCCGGTTTTCGGCGCGCGGCCCTGGGGCACGGTGCTGGTTCGATCGAGCGGGGGGATCCAACCGACGCCGAGTACGCGCGAGCCGACCGTCCCGCGCCCGGCGATCCCGACCCTGAAGACGCCGATGCGGGCCCGCTGGTCGCGGTGCCCGGACCGTGGCCGGCGCTGCAGTCGCCGGCTTCGATGCCGGCCGCGAGGATGGCTCCGGAGGCTCCGGACCGGGAACCCGATGTCCCGCCCGACCCGGAAATCGACCCGGAAATCGACCCCGAAATCGACCTCGACTTCGAGGCGGCCCCTGAGCCCGACGTCGAGCCCGAGGCGGTTGCGCGCCGCGACCTCCCGCAAGCACCCCCCGATGACTGGGAGCCGGTGATCTGGATCCGGCACGCCGAGCTGACGCGCGCGGCCGAGGCCCTGCGGACCGAGCGGGAGGCGGTCGCCGTTGCCGCGCCCCTCGCGCCGCCTGAACACCCGTCAGCCGACAGGGCGCCGCCCGAAGCCGAGCCCGAAGCCGAGCTCGAGCCCGAAGCCGAACTCGAGGCCGAGACCGAGACCGAGCCCGAGCTCCAAGGTGGTCCAGCCGGAGGGTTTGCCGACGTCGAGCCCGAGCCGGACTCCGGGCCTGGCTACGAGCCGGACCAGGAGCCGGGACCGTGGTCGTCGTCGGAGGCGGAGCCCGAACTCCAGCCGGCGGAGGCGGCGGACGCGCCAGAGGCGCGACCGATGGCGGCTTCCTCGTCCGACGCCGAAGCCGAAGCCGAGCCGTGGCTGGCGGAGCATCCGGAGGCCGCGCTCGACGCCGACCCGGATCTTATCCGGTTCGACGACGCACCGCCCGACGCGGCTACCACGGCCACAGTCTCGGAACAGCCGGCCAGCGATGAGCGGGACACCGACGCCCCCGACGCCGTGCTCGCCGACTCTCCGGGCATCGAGGCACCGGTCCCTGTGGCTCCGGACCCGGGCCCCGGTCCCGACCGCGCCGGGCCGCCCCGCCGTCGCCCGGCGCCGGCTGCCCGCGCCGCTGTCGGAGGCGTCCGCGCCCCGAGCCGGTCCCGCCGGTCACCGACATGCCGCCGGACCCGATGCCGAACGGCGCCGTCCCGGCCTGGCTGCTGCAGCCGCCGGGCGGGCTCGACCGCGCCGGAGCCGTCAGCCTCGCGCCGCCGGCGAACCGCACCAGATCCCCGGCTCGCCGTGGCGTCAGCCGTCACGCCGCACCGTCGCCGCGCGCCGCTGGCGGTGGCCGCGGCGCTCGGCCTCGGCGATTGCCGGCAGGCGGGTGCGTGGTGGCTGGCGGGCGGTGCCGGCGCCCCGGCGGTCGAGGCGCTGCGGGATCGCATCGTCGATTCCGGCCGCAGCCTCCAGGCCGCCGCCGGCGACGCCTATCGCTCGGCTGTCGCCGGGGTCGAAAGTGTGATTGCCGGGTTGTCGGGGAGACGACGTCGCGGCGCCGGAAGCCCGATCGCGGCGTCGCCTCCGCGCCCCCGGCCGAGCCTCCCCGCGCCGCGTTCGGTCCTGGCCGTCCGGCAGCCGACCGTGCCGCGCGCCTCGGTTCCGAGCCGGCCTGACGCCCCGGTCGCGCCGGTCGCGAGCCGACCGCGCGCAGTCGCGCCGAGGCACCCGACGCGGCGACGGTGCCGACGCCGCCGGCGGTGGCGTCCGGTCGACCGGTGGCGCCGGTCGACCCCGGCCGTCCGGCCGGCGCCGGCGACGGTGGCGCCGCAGCCCGAGGCCGTGCCGGCTCCGCGCGCCGACCCCGCCGACGGCGGCGCCGGGCACCGGAACCCGCCGGAGCGCCGGCCGGCGCTGCCATCGGACGGCTCGCCGCCGACACCGCCGCCGGCCCTCGCCGCGCCGGCTCCGGCATCACCGCCGGCGTCGGCGGATCCGGCGCCGACGCCGGTCGTCCCGCCTGCCACGCCGACCGAGCCCGTGCGGCCGGCCCCGGTCCAGGCGGTTCCGGTCGCAGCCGATTCCTGCCCAGTCCGCCGCTGTTCCTCCACCGGCCGCGGCGCCGCCGCCGGCCCCGGTCCTCAGGGCTCGCGACGCGGTGGCGCCAGGCGATCCGGACAGCGCTGTCGCGGCACTGCCGCCGGGCGAGGAGGATACCGTCGAGGTCGATCCCGCCACCCTTCTGGCCCAAGCGCGGAGCGGAGACCCGCGCGCCCAGTACGCCCTCGCCACCCGGTTCGCGGCGGGAAGCGCCCCGGACTACGCGCAGGCCGCAAACTGGTTCCGCGAGGCGGCGATACAGGGCGTGCCCAACGCTCAGTACAACCTGGGAGTCCTGTACGAGCGGGCCCTCGGGTGTCCCGCAGGACGACACCCGGGCCCTGCTCTGGTATCACAGCGCCGCCGAGCAGGGTCACCCGCTCGCGCAGTACAATCTCGGGGTCCTTTATTCGGTCGGCCGCGGCATCCCGCTGTCCTACGCCGAGGCTGGCCGGTGGTTCCGCCGCGCCGCCGAGCGCGGTGTTCCAGCGGCGGCCTTCAATCTTGCGGTGCTCACCGAGGGCGGGCTCGGCGTGCCGCGCGACCACGCCGAGGCCGAGCGCCTGCTTCGGCGCGCCGCCGAACTGGGCCACACCGAAGCTCGGGAACGCCTGGCTTCCGGCGGCTTGACCGGGTCGGCGGCACCGCTGGAGGAGACCGCCTCATCCGTCACCGGCGAAGGTCTGCCGGCCGAGGAAGACGTGGTCGCGATCCAGACCGCGCTGGCCGATCTCGGGCTCTACGAGGGGCCGGCCGACGGGATCGCCGGGCCGAAGACCCGCGATGCCATCAGTCGGTATCAGGTTGCGCAGGGCCTGCCGGTCACCGGGCTGCCGTCGACCGGGTTGCGGCGAAGGCTCGGTCTCTAGGCGTCGCTTGGCGAGCGGTACCGGTCGCCGCCAGCCCGCAGGGTGGTAGCCCGCACCCACCAGTCCGGGCGCCGGCCGGCCAGGAGTGACGCGCCGGCCGCCGCCTTGTCGGGACGATCGAACAGCCCGAACACCGCCGAGCCGCTGCCCGACATGCGGGCGAGGCGGCAGCCGTCGAGCCCGTCCGACGGCGGCGAGCGCCTCGGCCACCATCGGCTCGACCTGGCACGCGGCGTCGGTCAGGGCGTTTCGCAGCGTCCGCAAGGCGCCGACCGGATCCCGGCGGAAGCGGGCAATGCTGGACTCGGGGATGGCGATGGTGCCCTCGCCGGCGGTGGTGGCACCCGCGGCCAAGGCGGCGAACACCGCCGGGGTCGACAGCGCCCGCCCCGGCCAGACCAGCACCGCCGGCAGGTCACGCTCCAGCGCCAGGGCGATCAGGCGCTCGCCGATGCCGCGCGCCCGCCACGGCCGAGGGTCGAGGCACATCGGCACGTCGGCGCCGAGGCCGACGGTCTCGGCGCCGGGGACTGTCGGGCTCCCGGTCAAGACGGCCCAGCGCCCGCAGCACCGCCGCGGCGTCGCTCGACCCGCCGCCGAGCCCGGCGCCCGCCGGCAGCCGTTTCGTCAGGGTCACGGCAAGACCGGGGACGCCGCCGATGATGGCGCGCCCCGATCGCCAGCGCCCGCCACACGAGATTGCCGGTTCCGGACGGCACTACCGGGGCATCACCGTCGACCGCGACCGGCGCTTCCTGGGCCGAGAGACGCAGAACTACCGCGTCGTCGCGACGGTCGAGACGGACCTCGTCGGCAATGTCGGCGAACACCACGAGCGAGTCGAGTTCGTGGTAGCCATCGCCGCGCCGGCCGATCGACGTGCAGGCAGAGATTGACCTTCGCCGGCGCCGGTTCGACGATCGGCCCGGCTGGCCCAGCCACGGCGGCGGGCGCGACTCAGCCGCGGCCACCGCCGTCGGCCGTGCCGGTGCCCTGGCCGGCCCGGTCGATATCCGGCAGGCCGACGCGCAGCTTGCGCTCGATGTCGCCGGCCAGATCCGGGGCCGGATCGAAGGTCAGCGCCCGCTGCCACTGGAACCGCGCCTCGGCGCGCCGGCCGACCCGCCAGTAGGCGTCGCCCAGGTGGTCGTTGATGGTCGGATCGGTCGGGCGCAGCGCCACCGCCCGTTCGAGATGGACCACGGCGTTGGCGTGGTCGCCGAGCCGGTACAGCGCCCAGCCGAGGCTGTCGACGATGTAGCCGTCCTGCGGGCGCAGCTCGACCGCCTTCTCGATCATCGCCTTGGCGCGGTCCAGGTTCTCGCCCCGGTCGACCCAGGAGTAGCCGAGATAGTTGAGGACGTAGGGCTGCTCCGGCCGCAGCTCGAGGGCGCGCAGGAAGTCGCGCTCCGCCTCGCTCCAGCGCTTCGAGCGCTCCAGCGCGATGCCGCGGGTGTAGAGCACCGACCAGTGCCGCGCCTCGAGGCCGCCGATCCGCGCGACCGCCCGGTCGTAGGCGGAGATCGCGGCGTCCCAGTTGTCGCGGCCGCGCTCGAGGTCGCCGAGGCGGATCAGCGGATCCGAGAGATCCGGCCGGGCGGCGGCCAGCGCCGCCAGCCGCGCCGCCGCCTCGTCGTGGCGGTCCATGCCCGGCCAGGCTGCTGGCGGCCCGCAGCTGGGCAAGCAGTCGGTAGGCCGACTCCGGCGCAACGCTGTCGTACACCGCGAGCGCCTCCTCGTAGCCGCTTGCGGTCGTCGAGGATCTCCGCGACCAGCAGGGCCGCCAGGTCGAAGTCCGGCTGCAGGCGCAGGGCCAGCCGTGCGAACACCATCGCGGAATCCGCCCCCCGGTCGCGCTGCAGCGCGCTCGCCAGGTCGAACAGCACCTCGGCGATGCCGCGGTTGGCGTCCGGCGCTCCGGTTGTTCCGGCGCTGGCCGCCACGCGGCGCAGCATCGCCCGCAGCCCGGCTGGATCGCCGACCCCGTCCTCCGATGGGCCGATCCGGCGCAGCGCCGCGTCCAGCCGCCCGTTGCGGGCGTCGAAGCCGGCGGCCGCCAGCCGCAGCCGCAGCGGCGCCGGGTCGTTGCGCGCCAGCGCCGTCTCGTAGCGCTCGGCGGCCAGGCCGATGCGCCCGGCCGCCTCGGCCAGCATCGCGGCGTGCAACGTGTAGAGACCGGCGAAGCCGTCGTCGCCGGCGAGAACCGCAAGTCTGCGCTCGGCGGCATCGGGGGCGCCGAGACCGATCTCCGACCAGGCGGCGATGATCGGCACAAGCGCCTTGTTGACCCGGCCGTCGTCGAGCCGCTCGACCTCGGCGATGGTGGCGGCGTAGTCGCCGCGCCGCGCCGCTTCCACCGCCTGGTAGAGACGCGCCACCGAGGCGCCTTCGCCGGGGGTGTCGGCCAATCCTCCGGCGAGCCTGGCGGCGTCGTCCAGCCGCCCGGCTTCCAGCCGCAGAAGAAACGCCCGGCGCCGCAGCCCCTGGCTGCCCGGATCGCTCTCCAGGACCCGGTCGAAGTATTGGCTGGCGCGCCGGATGTCCTGGCTGCGGATCGCGTGCTGGCCGGCGAGATAGGCGCCGACGGCGGAGTCGATTTCGGAAACCGGCGACGGGTCGCCGGCCACCGCCGGTCCGGAAACCGGACCGGCCGCGCATGCGCCCAGGGTGGCCGCCAGGAGAATGGCTGCCGCACGAAGATCGAGCCGCGTGTTGCGCGGCCTGTGGTGACGCACTCTGGACCTCACATGTTCGGGTAGACCGGTCCGCCGCCCCCTTCCGGGACCACCCAGTGGATGTTCTGCAACGGATCCTTGATGTCGCAGGTCTTGCAGTGCACGCAATTCTGCGCGTTGATCTGAAGTCGCGGATTCCCGCCGCCCTCGTCCCGCACGATCTCGTACACCCCGGCCGGACAGTAGCGCTGCTCCGGCGCGTCGTAGAGTGCCAGATTGTGTGCCACCGGCACCGCCGAATCCTTGAGCGTCAAATGCGCCGGCTGGTTCTCTTCGTGGTTGGTGTTCGACAGGAACACCGATGACAACCGGTCGAAGCTTACCACGCCGTCGGGCTTGGGGTAGGCGATCGGTATCGAGTGCGCCGCCGGCCGCAGGCTCTCGTTGTCGCGGTGGTGGTGCAGGGTCCAGGGTGCCCTGCCGCGCAACAGGAACGTGTCGACCGCCGAGTAGGCGATGCCGGCGAACAGACCGAGATGGAAGGCCGGGCGGATGTTGCGCGCCCGGTACAGCTCATCCCAGATCCATGATTCTTTCAGCCGGGCGGGATAATCGCTCAGCACCACGGCCTGGTCGGCACCGGCGCCGAGCGCCGCGAACGCCGCCTCGGCCGCCAGCATCCCGGATTTCAGGGCGGTGTGGCTGCCCTTGATCTTCGGCACGTTCAGGAAGCCGGCCCCGCAGCCGATGATCGCGCCGCCGGGAAACACCAGCTCCGGGATCGCCTGGAAGCCACCCTCGTTGAGGGCACGGGCGCCGTAGGCGATGCGCCGCCCGCCTTCCAGCAGCGGCCGCACCGACGGGTGCTGCTTGAAGCGCTGGAACTCCTCGAACGGCGACAGGAACGGGTTCTTGTAGTCCAGCCCGACCACGAAGCCGATGGCCACCTGGTTGTCCTCGAGGTGGTAGAGGAACGAGCCGCCGTAGGTCTCGCCGTCGAGCGGCCACCCGACGGTGTGGACGATGGTGCCGGCCTTGTGCTTCGACGGCTCGACCTCCCACAATTCCTTGAGGCCGATGCCGTAGGTCTGCGGGTCGCAATTCTCGCGCAGGCCGAAGCGCTCGAACAGGCCCTCGGTCAACGAGCCGCGGCAGCCTTCGGCGAACAGCGTCACCTTGGCGTGCAGTTCCATCCCGGGCTGGTAGCCGGCGGTCTTCTCGCCATCCTTGCCGACGCCCATGTCGCCGGTGGCGACGCCTCTGACGCTGCCGTCCTCGCGGTATAAAACCTCGGCGGCGGCGAAGCCCGGATAGATCTCGACGCCCAGTTCGGTCGCCTGCTCGCCGAGCCAGCGGCAGACGTTGGCGAGGCTGACGATGTAGTTGCCGTGGTTGTTCATCTGCGGCGGGGTCGGCAGGCTCCACGCCCGCTTCGCCGTCAGGTAGACGAAGCGATCCTCGGTCGCCGGCGTGTTGAGCGGCGCCCCCTTGTCCTTCCAGTCCGGGATCAGCTCGGTCAGCGCCCTCGGCTCCATGACCGCGCCGGACAGGATGTGGGCGCCGACCTCGGCGCCCTTCTCCAGGACCACGACGGACAGCTCCGTCCCGGCCTCGGCGCAGAGTTGCTTCAGCCGGATCGCCGCGCCCAGCCCCGACGGGCCGGCGCCGACGATCACGACATCGCACTCCATGAATTCGCGCTCCATCCGCTGCGGTCCTCCTGTTCTTCCGTCGCCGATCCGCGCCGCCGGCATGGCCCGGCGGAGCCTGACCTGTCATATAACACGCATGTGCCATGATCCAGGGGCAGCGCCCGGCCAGTCGGCCGGAATCGATCGTCCGGGTCCCGCGTCGACGGGCCGCCGGTGATGGACGCCCGCGCCGCCGCCCTGGCGTTGCTGGCTTGGTACGCCGAGGCCGGCGCCGACGAGGCGATCGGTCATGAACCGATCGACCGGTTCGCCAACCCGCGCGTCGTGCCGGCGGTTCCGCTCGCTGCCACCGCGCCGCCATCCGCCCGCCGCCGCCGGCCGGCCGGGCGGTCGCGCTCCGCCCGTCCCATGCCGGCCGAAGGCTCGATCGCCGCCGCCCGATCGGCCGCCCTGGCCGCGCGCTCGCTCGAGGAGTTGCGGGCGGCGCTGCTGGACTTCGATGGCTGCGCGCTCAAGGTCACGGCCACCAACACGGTGTTCGCCGATGGCGTTGCCGGGGCTCCGGTGATGATCGTCGGCGAGGCCCCAGGCGCCGACGAGGACCGCGCCGGCAAGCCGTTCGTCGGGCTGAGCGGCCAGCTGCTCGACCGCATGCTGGCCAGCATCGGCCTGGACCGACGGCGCAACGTCTACATCAGCAACGTGCTGCCCTGGCGGCCTCCGGGCAACCGCAACCCGACGGAGGGCGAGATGGGCGCGTGCCTGGCGTTCATCCAGCGCCACATCGAACTCGCGGCTCCGAGGGTCCTGGTGGTGGTCGGCGGCACCTCGGCAAAGGCTCTGCTGGACCGCCGCGAGGGCATCACCCGGCTGCGCGGCCGGTGGTTCGACTGGCAGGGACCCTCGGGTGGCGCCGTGGTGCCGGCCCTGGCCACCTACCATCCTGCCTACCTGCTGCGGTCGCCAGCGCAGAAGGCGAGCGCGTGGAAGGACCTGCTGGCTCTCAAGAGGTGGTTGACCGAGGCCGGGATCGATCTCGCCGCGGGCGTCGAATGATCGCGACGATCCGGGCCGAATCCGAAGCATATTCTGTCGAATCGCAGGGTGTTCGCGACCGATTCGACCGACTGCCGGCGCTGCCACGAAATCAGCATCACTTATCCACATCTTTGGGCGTCTGATGCCGTCCCATGGGCTTGTCTGACCCGAGGAATTATCCTAGTTGTTGAGGCATGCTTCCGCCACAATTTAGACATATTTGGCGATTGCCCCGGCGGGTCCTTCGAGGAGCCATTCTCGGGGTCGCCATCGCGGTCGTTGCCGCGGTCGGAGCCTCGGATCAGGCGCGCGCCCAGGACGTCGGCGAGGTTCTGAGGCCGGGTGAAGGCTTGGTCACCGGACCCGGATTCGAGACCGCCTTCCTGGCTCCGAACCTGCGGCGCGACGACCTGAACGTTCCGGGCGACTCGCTGCCGCGCTTGCTGTCCAACGACGACGTGCGCCGCTACCGGGACATTTTCCGGCTGCAGGGCGAGGGCAAGCTTCGCGCCGCCGACCGCGTCATCCGCTCCCTCGAAGACCGCGTCCTCATGGGGCACGTGCTGGCCCAGCGCTATCTCCACCCGACCGCGTACCGCTCGACCTGGCGGGATCTGCGGGGCTGGCTGGCGCTGTACGCCGATCATCCCGACGCCGACCGCATCCACCGCCTGGCGCTTAAGCGCAAGCCCGCCGGCGCCGCGGACCCGACGCCGCCGGTCGGCGGCTACCTCGGCGGCAACGGACCGGACGCGGTGATCGACGTCACCCTGTACGTCTCGCCCCGCCAGCGCAGCGCCGCCGACCAGAATGCGATCCGCGCCCTCAAGCGTGAGCTGCGGACCCTGGTGCAGCGCGGCCGGTCCGCCGCCGCCCTGGCCCGCCTGTCCCGCGACGACGCCAAGACCCTGCTGGACCCGATCGAGTACTCCGACCAGCGCGGCAAGATCGCCGTCGGTTACTTCATCGATGGCCAGGACCAGCAGGCGCTGCGTCTCGCCTCCGCCAGCGCGGAGGTCGCCGGCGAGACCATACCCTGGGTGCACTGGACCGCCGGACTCGCCGCGTGGCGGCTCGGCCGGATCACCACCGCGGTCGAGCATTTCCAAGCCCTCGCCATGGCCGAGCGGGCGTCGCGCATGCTTCGGGCAGCCGGCGGATACTGGGCATCGCGCGGTCACCTGCAATTGCGCCGACCGGCCGAGTCCACCCGCTGGCTGGCCCGGGCGGCGCAGTTCCCGCTCACGTTCTATGGCTTGCTCGGACGCAAGGCCCTCGGGGTCGAAGTGCCCTTCGACTGGTCGCTGCCGCGGCTCACCACCGCGCGGCTGAGCGGGCTGGCCGCCCACGACGGTGGCCGGCGCGCCTTCGCGCTGCTCCAGGTCGGGGAGAGCGAACGGGCCGAGCGCGAATGGCGCAAGCTGTTCCCCCGCCTCGCCGAACCGCTGCGCGAACCGTTGATGACGATCGCCACCCTGCACGACATGCCGGGGCTGGCGATCCGGCTCGCCGGCATCATCCGGGTGACGACCGGTCGGACCTACCACGCGGCGCTGTTCCCGCTGCCGAGCTGGATTCCGCGCTCGGGCTTCGCCGTCGATCGGGCCCTCATCTACGGGATCATCCGGCAGGAATCCGGCTTTGACCGGCGCGCCCGGTCGGCGCGTGGTGCCCGCGGGCTGATGCAGCTGATGCCGCTGACGGCGAGCTTCGTGGACGAGGACGATGAACTCGACAGCCGCCATGAACTCTACGTTCCGGAACTGAACATCGCGCTCGGCCAGCGCTACATCAGTCACCTGCTCGACCTCGACAGGGTCGAGGGGGACATGTTCCGCCTGCTGGCCGCGTACAACGCCGGACCGGGCAACCTCGGAAAATGGTCGCAGCGCGTCGACTACCGCGACGACCCCCTGCTGTTCATCGAATCGATCCCGTCCCGCGAGACCCGCGAGTACATCGAGAAGGTGCTCGCGAACGTCTGGGTGTACCGCTATCGCCTTGGCCAGCCGGTCGCCTCGCTCGACCGGGTGGCGGCGGGCGAGTGGCCGCGCTACGAATCCGCCGATGGATCCAACGTCCCGGTGGTGGAAGATGCCCGGCATTGACGACACCCGACCCTTCATTCCCGTCCGGATCGCCGTTCTGACGGTCTCCGACACCCGCTCCCTGGAAAACGACCGGTCCGGCGACACCCTGGTCCAGCGGCTCGGCGACGCCGGCCACACTCTCGCGGACCGCGTGATCGTCAAGGACGAGGTTCCGGCGATCGTCGCGCAGCTGCGCGCCTGGATCGACGATGACGGCGTCGAGGTGGTGATCGCCACCGGCGGCACCGGGGTGACCGGCCGCGACGTGACACCGGAAGCTTTCGAGCAGGTCTACGAAAAGCGCATCGAGGGCTTCGGCGAGATGTTCCGCTGGCTGAGCTTCCAGAAGATCGGCACCTCGACCATCCAGTCGCGGGCGACCGCGGGGGTGGCGCGCGGGACCTACCTGTTTGCGCTGCCGGGATCGACCGGTGCCTGCAAGGACGCCTGGGACGACATCCTGGTGCACCAACTCGACTTCCGCTATCGGCCCTGCAATTTCGTCGAGATCCTGCCGCGCCTGCGCGAGCACGAAGGGTCGCGCGGCAAGGTCTGAAGCCCCGCCCGCGCTCCCCGGTAATCGGCCTCAATCACCCAGTCCCTGCAGCCAGCGCGGCGGCATCCGCAGGATGAACAGCAGCATCCGGGCCGCGCCGGCGACCCTGGCCCGGGTGTCGGTCGCCGGCCGCACCCGTGCAGCCACGTCGAACAACGCCAGCCGGCCGAGGCCGAGCGCGCGCGCCAGCACCAGATCCTCGCCGCGCTCGAGGTCCGGTACGCCCCCAAGATGCGCCAGGAAGCGCCGACGGATCACCAGCCCCTGGGCGCCGGAGGGCAGCCCGAGCCAACGGTTCCGGAACCGCGCCGCGCGTTCGGCACGGCGCGCGCCCGGCCCCTCGCCCTCGGCCCGGTAGGCGTAGACCGCGCCGCGTTCGCGGTTGCGGTCGTCGTGGGCGAACACCATCAGCGTCGCGTCCCAGCCCGGCTCCAGCACGCTCCCCGGCCGCAACAGCAGCAGCCACTCCCCGGTGGCCGCCCGGGCGCCGGCCGCGAACCGGGCGCCGCGGGTGCCGTCGACGGCCAGGACCCGCGCCTCGACGGCCGAGCAGGCTGCTTCGGTCGCACGGAAATCCGCCGCCGAGCCGGAAGCCGCGGCGACCACCAGAACCTCGAGATCGATGCCGCGCGCCGGCGCGCTTCGCAGCGCTGCCAGGCACTCCTCCAGCCGCCCGGTGTCACCGTCGGCGGCGATCACCACGCTGAGCGTCAGCCGTCGGGAACCCGGCGGACCGACGCCGGCGGCCTGGTCGGCCCGCATCGCGCGCGGGCGCGGCAGGCCAGGACGCGGCTTGCTGGAGTGCGCCGGGTCGGGACTGGCCTGGTCGGGCCTGGTGGGCTCGGGCCTGGTGTGCTCGGGCCTGGCGTGGTCGGGTGGCGGGGCATCGGAACCGTGCGGGGGCATGCGTCGGGCCGGGTGCTGTGCTACGGGAGGCCGATGGTAGACCAACCTTTCCTGTCCCGCGCGTCGCTCGCGACCGCACTCGGCGTGCCGGTCGAGCGGCTGGCCGTCGCGCCGCTGCCCGGCCGCGTCCACGACCACTGGCGCCTGGATGCCGGCGACGGCGGCGCGCTGATGGTGCGGGTGCCGAAGCTGAGCCACCTTGGGCTGAGCCCACGGGCTGCGCTGACCTACGAGGCCGAAGCGTTCCGCCGAGCGGCCGCCGGAGGGACCACGCCGCGGCTGCACGCCATCCTGCGGGTGCGCCCGGACCTGCCCTGGGGGGCGCTGGTGGTCGATGCGGTCGAGGGCCGGGCGCCAGTCCTGCCCGATGACCTGCCGGCGCTGGCCCGGTCGCTGGCCGGGGTGCACGCACTGCCGACCCCGCCACCGGCGCGTCGCCGGCCGCTGCTCGATCCTGGCGACCCGGTGGGCTACCTGCTCGGCGTGGTGCGCGACCAACTCGACGCCGTCGGCGACCGCCTGGTTCCGGCGGCGCGCCGGCTTCTGGAGGAGGAGACGGCGGCGGCGGCGGCCGGCCGTCCGGAGCAACGACCGGAACCGCGCCTGGCGCTCGCCGACACCCACCCCGGCAACTTCCTGATCCGCCCGGACGGTACGGCCGTGATGCTCGATGTCGAGCGCCCGGTCTACGACAGCCCGGCGGTCGACCTCGCCCACGCCAGCCTGCCGACCTCGCTGCGGTGGGACCCGAGGGTGACCGGCGATGCCGGCCGGGCCGACATCGTTCGTTTCCATCGGGCCTGGGCGATGACGGTGCCGCGGGATCTGGCCGACGCGGTACGCCCGCACATCCTCGGCTATCGGCGGCTGGTCTGGCTGCGCACCACCAGTTGGGCCTGCGCCTGGGCGGCGCGCAACGACCTGGCGGCGGCGCTCGCCTCTCCCGAACCGGCGACCGCCGGGCTGGCGAGGCGGCTTGCGCGGTTCGTCGATCCGGCGATGATGGAGGCGGCCCGTGGGCAATGGGCCGGAACCGATGCGTTCACCGCGGAGGAACTGATCCCGTGACCGGCAACGTCATCAACCTGCGGACGTTTCGCAAACAGAAGGAGCGCGCCGAGCGCGAGTCTGAGGCCGAGGCGAACCGCGCCCGGCACGGCCGCACCAAACTCGAAAAGCGCCTTGAGGACGCCGAGCGCGGCGCCGCCGAGCGCGCCCATGACGGCCGCAAGCTCGCGCCCGAGGACGACGGATCGGCGCCGGCCTGAAGCCGTCCGGTATCGGGCCGCCGGCTGACAAGGCGCGTGCCGCGCGCGGCCGGCCTGCAGCCTGATCGGCGGCGCACCGGCTCGACCGATCCTGTCGTGTTCTTGATTTGTTCGATTTGTCGGCCTATCCTGGCGGCATGTCCCGCGCCCGTTCCCGCCCGACCGTCGATCCGCTGGAGGTGTTCGCCGACGACTTCGCGCAGGATGCGCCGGAGGTCGAGTTCGGCGATGCCGATGTGCCCCAGGATCGCGATGCCGGACCGCCGGTCGACTCCCTGCCGAGCGACGTGCTTGCGGCGGTGCCGCGCAAGGGTCGCGGTGCCGTCTCCAACCGCAGCGGCCGGTACGAGGCCGCACGCCCGCGAGCGGGTCGACGACGGCTGGTCGCCGCCGGCCATCGCGCCGGTCGCGCCCGAGGACGAGGAGCCGAAGCTGCGGACCACGGTGGCGATCGACGCCAGCCGGACGGTGATCGCGCGCAACCAATCGCCAGACGTCCCCTTCGACCGCTCCATCAATCCGTACCGCGGCTGCGAGCACGGCTGCGTCTACTGCTTCGCGCGCCCGACACACGCCTGGCTCGGCCTGTCGCCCGGACTCGACTTCGAGACCCGGCTCGTCGCCAAGCCCGACGCGCCAGCCCTGCTGCGCCAGGAACTGGCCCGCAAAGGGTATGACTGCGCGCCGATCGCGCTTGGAACGAACACCGATCCCTACCAGCCGATCGAGCGCGAGATGCGGATCACCCGGGGAATCCTGGAGGTCCTGGCGGAGCACGACCATCCTGTCATGATCGTCACCAAGTCCGACCTGGTGGTGCGCGACCTGGACATCCTGGCAAAAATGGCCGCCAGGGGCCTGGCCAAGGTCGGCATCTCGGTCACCACCCTGGACGGCGCGCTGGCGCGAACGCTGGAGCCGCGCGCGCCGAGGCCGGACAAGCGGCTGGCGGCGATCCGCGCCTGCGTCGACGCCGGCGTGCCGGCCAGCGTGCTGGTGGCGCCGGTGATCCCGGCGATCAACGACCACGAGATCGAGCCGATCCTCGAGGCGGCGGTCGCTGCGGGCGCGGAATCCGCAACCTGGGTGATGCTGCGCCTGCCGCTGGAGATCGCCGCGCTGGTCGAGGAATTTCTGCGGGCGCATTTCCCCGACCGGGCCGACCGCGTGCTTTCGCTGGTCCGCCAGACCCGCAACGGCGAGCTCTATCAGGCCGAGTGGGGCACCCGCATGCGCGGCGAAGGCCCCTACGCCCAGATGATCGCGCAACGCTTCCGGGCTGCCTGCCGCCGTCTCGGGCTGGCCCGCCGGACCGTCGCCCTCGACACCAGCCTTTTCAGGGCTCCTGGGCGGGCTGGCGCGCAGCTGTCGCTGTTCGGTGATTGACGCCCCGCAGCGCGAACGGCGGCCACCGCCGGTAGGCTCGCGCGTCGCGCACCGTCTGAGCTGTTGGCCATATCCAATTGATCCGATTGTCGTTGGATGGTAGCACCGGGAAGGCCGCAAAAAACTCCGTTCGGAGTTGAAAGGCGGCTCAGACCGGCGTCCGGAGCCTCATGACAGTCGATCCGACGACCCGCCCGACGTCCGATCTGGAGCGCGCTGCCGGCGCCTTCGACGGCGCGCTGGTGATCGGCGTCGACGAGGTAGGCCGCGGCCCGTGGGCGGGGCCGGTGGTGGCCGCCGCCGCCATCCTCGACCTCCGGGCCCTGCCGACCGATGCCGCCGGTCTTGTCGCCGATTCCAAGGCGCTCTCGGCGGCGCGGCGGGCCGAGCCGCGCTGGCGGCGTTCGCGCCGCACGCCCGCACCGCGCTGGGACGCGCCGAGGTCGCCGAGATCGACGCCGTGAACATCCTGCAGGCCTCGATGCTGGCGATGACGCGCGCCGTCGACGCGCTGGTGGCGACGCTGCCGCGGGCGCCCGACCTCGTCCTGGTCGACGGCAACAGGCTCCCGGGCTGGCGCTATCCGGGCCGGGCCATCGTGCGCGGCGATGCGCTCTGCCTGACCATCGCGGCCGCCGCCATCGTCGCCAAGCAGGCTCGCGACGCCGAGATGATCGCGCTGGCCGCCCGCCACGGCGGCTACGGCTGGGAGACCAACGTCGGCTACGGAACGCCCGCCCACCAGGCGGCGCTGCGCCGCCTGGGGCCGACGGAACACCATCGGCGCAGCTTCGCGCCCGATCCGGGCCGTGCTGGGCGAAGACGCCGGATGAGGCGTTTGCGGAAGAGTCCTACCCCAATATCTTGGGTCATACTGACAACCCATTGACTCTACACACGGAATCTTTTCTCAGCCGTTGACCGACCTACCGAGCCGTGCGATTCTCGGCGGATCACGCGTGGCAGGGGTGGGGACGATGGCGGACGGTGGGCACCTTCCGGTCGGGCGGATTCTGATCGGCGACTGTATCGAGGAACTGCGGGCCCTTCCGGACCGGAGCGTCGACCTGGTGTTCGCCGACCCGCCCTACAACCTGCAGCTCGGCGGCGAATTGCTGCGCCCGAACAACACGAGGGTCGCCGGGCGTCGACGACGCCTGGGACCGGTTCGGCGGATTCGAGGCCTACGACAAGTTCTGCCGCGCCTGGCTCGGCGAGTGCCGGCGGGTGCTGAAGGACACCGGCACGCTCTGGGTGATCGGCAGCTACCACAACATCTTCCGGGTCGGCGCCATCGTCCAGGACCTCGGGTTCTGGATCCTCAACGACGTGGTCTGGCGCAAGGCCAACCCGATGCCGAACTTTCCGCGGCAAGCGCTTCACCAACGCCCACGAGACCCTGATCTGGGCGGCGCGCAGCGAGGACAGCCGGCGCTACACCTTCAACTACGACGCCATGAAGGCGCTCAACGACGACCAGCAGATGCGCTCGGACTGGTTCCTGCCGCTGTGCACCGGCGCCGAGCGCCTGAAGGCCGAGGACGGCGGCAAGGCGCACCCGACCCAGAAGCCCGAAAGCCTGCTGGCCCGCGTGCTGCTGGCCGCCAGCCGGCCGGGCGACGTGGTGCTCGATCCGTTCTTCGGCACCGGCACCACCGGCGCCGTCGCCAAGCGCCTCGGCCGCCGCTGGATCGGCGTCGAGCGCGACCCCGGCTACGCGGCGATCGCCAAGGCCCGGATCGCCGAGGTCGAGGCGGTCGACGACCCGATGGCGCTGGCGCTGGCGAACCGGCGCGAGCAGCCGCGGGTGCCGTTCGGACGGCTGATCGAGGAGGGGCTGATCCGCCCCGGCGAGGTGCTGTTCGACTCGCGCCGGCGCTGGTTCGCCAAGGTGCGGGTGGACGGCCACCTGATCACCGACGCCCACAAGGGTTCCATCCACAGCGTCGGCGCCGCCGTGCAGGGCGCGCCGGCCTGCAACGGCTGGATGTTCTGGCACGCCGAGCGCAAGGGCATGCCGGTGCCGATCGACGTGTTCCGCCAGCAGATCCGCGCCACCGGCGAGCGCCCCGGCTGCTCGGGTCGGGGCGTAGCTCCTCACTGCGGCCGTCCCGCCGGCTCCTTCACCGTCAGCAGCAGCAGGAAGCCGGCGACCAGGAACACCAGGATGGTCGCCATGCCGGCGCGCTGGCTGTCGAACGCCAGCGTCGCCCACCCCAGCGCCAGCGGTCCGGCGAAGTTGGTGGCCTTGCCGGACAGCGAGTACAGCCCGAACATCTCGGCGCGCTGGTCCGGAGGTGCCAGCCGCGCCATCAGCGTGCGGCTGGCGGCCTGGGCCGGCCCCATGAAGGTGCCGAGCGCCATTCCGGCGACCCAGAACCAGCCCTTGTCGGGGGCCACCAGGGCCAGCGTGCCGAACACCATCAGGCCGACCAGGGCGGCCTGGATGGCGCGCTTCGGGCCGACCCGGTCGTCGATCCAGCCGAAGCCGATGGCGCCGGCCCCGGCGGTCAGGTTGAGGGCGATGCCGAACACGATGATCTCGGAGAAATCCATGCCGAAGGTGCCGGCGGCGTAGATCCCGCCGAAGGTGAACAAGCGTGGTCAGCCCGTCGGCGTACAGCATGTGGGCCAGCAGGAAGCGCGCCACCTGGCTGCGTGGCTTCAGCCGGCGCAGCGTCGTCCACAACTGCCGGAGTCCGTCGGCGATTGCCGGCCCGAGCGGCTCGCCCGTGCCCTGGGCGACGTCCGGAACCAGCAGGAAGATCGGCAGCGCGAACACCGCGAACCACACCGCCACCAGCAGCACCGTCGCCCGCACCGGCTCGGCGGCGGCGGGATCGAGGCCGAAGGGGGCGGGGTCGGCCTGCACCAGGCCGAACAGCGCCACCACCAGGCACGCCAGGCCGCCGAGATAGCCGACACCCCAGCCGATGCCGGACACCCGGCCCATCCGGCCGGGCGGGGCCACCGCCGGCAGCATGGCGTTGTAGAACATCCCGGCGAACTCGAAGCCGAGGGTGGCGATCACCACCAGCACCAGGGCGCGCGTCACGTCGGCCTCGTCCGGGCGCACCGTCCACAGCGCCGCGGTCGCCAGGATGCACACCAGCGTGAAGCCGGCGAGCCACGGCTTGCGCCGTCCGGTGCGGTCGGCGACGGCGCCGAGCACCGGGCTCAGCAGGGCGATGCCGACGGCGGCCACCGCCACGGCGTTGCCCCAGAGATAGGTTCCCGTGCGTCTCGTTGGCGGCCACGCCCTTGGTGAAATAGGCGGCGAAGACGAAGGTCGTGATCACCGTCGGGAACGCCGAGTTCGCCCAGTCGTACAGGCACCAGCCGACGATCGCGCCGCGCCCCTCCCGCCCGATGCTCACGGCCGCTGCGTCCACTCGAGGGCGGATTCGAGGTCGGTGAAGCAGCGGAACCGACGGCCCCGGTAGTCGATCACGAACGCCCCGACCAGCATGGCGACCCAGGTATCGGTTGTGACGATGGCGGTGCGCCGCCCGTCGATCCCGGCCCTCCGCGAACTCGCGCCACTGTCGGGCGATCTCGCGCAGGGCCGGCCAACTCCAGCCACCCTCGCTGGTCAGCCCGCGGGTGTCGACCACGGAATCGTAGCCGATCACCTCCGGGTGGTGGCGCCAGATCCGCGGGATGGCGTCCAGCAGATCGACGTCGGTGACGCCGCCCCGGCAGGCGATCATCAGCCGCCGCCGGTCCGGGTCGACCCGCCAGGTCACCCGCGCGCCGTCCAAGGCCGGACGGCTGGCCGCCGAGTTCTCCGTCACCGGGCCAGCAGCGCGCGCATCTGGCCGTTGGCGACCGCGAGCATGGCCAGGTCGACCGGTTCCGACGCCCGGATGTCGGCCAGCAGCCGGTCGGTGCGCGCCACCCCGTCGGGGCGGGCCTCGGCCCACCGGGCGATCGCGGCCTGCGCCCCGTCGGCCGCCGGCTTGCGCTTGCGCCCGGCGTCCGCGACGGCGCCGGCGACCGCGAGGACGTCCTGGGCGATCACGCTCTGGTGCCCGTAGAAGTCGTCGATCAGCGCGCCGACCGCCAGTTTCTGCCAGTGCGTCTCGGCGGCGAGGCTGCCCGCCGTCTCGCGCAGCCAGTCGAGGGCGAACCGGGCGCCGACGCCGAAGTACACGGTCGCCACCCGGCCGACCGGCTGGCCGGCGGCGGCGGCCAGCCGGACCACGTCGCAGGCCGACGCCAGCACGTCGAGCGAGGCGATCGCGGTGGCCAGATCGGCCGGCACGCCCTGGCCGGTGAACCGCCCGGCGGCTTCCGCCAGAAGGTCGCGGTCGAGCGGCCCGAGCACCTCGGTCGAGCGACGCCTTGAGCTCCGCCACGCCCGGGCCCGAACTCGGCGACGTGGCCGGCGATGTCGAGCGGCTGGCGGCCGTTGCGCAGGAACCACACCGTCAGGCGCTCGACCAGCCCCTGGATCTCCAGCAGCATGGTGGCCTGCAGGGCCGCGGGGACCTTGGTGTCGAGGCTCTCGATGCCCTCCCACAGCGGCCGCAGGCCGAACACGTCGCGCACGATCGCGTAGGCCCGCGCGACGTCGGACGGCAGCGCCCCGGTCTGCTCGTGCATGCTGTTCACGAAGGTCGCGCCGACCCGGTTGATCATCGAGTTGGTGACCGAGGTGGCGATGATCTCGCGGCGCAGCCGGTGCTCGGCCAGCGCGCCGCTGTAGCCGCCGCGCAGCCGCTCCGGGAAGTACAGCGCCAGGTCGATGCCGAGCTGGGGATCGTCCGGCAGGTCGCTGTCGAGCAGCTCGTCGTACAGCTCCATCTTGGCGTAGGCGAGCAGCACCGCCATTTCCGGCCGGGTCAGCCCGATCCCGTCGGCGGACCGCTCGGCCAGCGCCTCGTCGTCGGGCAGGAACTCGATCGCCCGGTTGAGCTTGAGGTGACCGCGCTCGAGTTCGCGGATCAGCCGGCACTGGGCGTCCAGGATCGCGGTGCCGCGGAATTCCGCGAGCGACAGCGCCTGGGTCTGCTCGTAGTTGTCGCGCAGCACGAGCTGGGCGACCTCGTCGGTCATCGTCTCCAGCAGGGCGTCGCGCTGCTTCAGGGTCATGTCGCCGTCGGCGACGACCGCGCCGAGCAGGACCTTGATGTTGACCTCGTGGTCGGAGCAGTCGACGCCGGCCGAGTTGTCGATGGCGTCGGTGTTGATGCGGCCGCCGCGCAGCGCGTACTCGATGCGGGCGCGCTGGGTGACCCCCAGATTGGCGCCCTCGCCGACCACCTTGGCGCGGATCTGGGTGGCGTCGATCCGGACCGCGTCGTTGGCCCGGTCGCCGACCTCGGCGGCGGATTCCCGGCTGGCCTTGGCGTAGGTTCCGATGCCGCCGAACCACAGCAGGTCGGCCTCGGCGGCCAGCATCGCCTTGATCAGGTCGTTCGGCGTGACGGTGTCGGTGGCGAGGCCGAACAGCGCCTTGATCTCGGGGGTCAGGCGGATCGACTTGGCGCTGCGCTCGAACACCCCGCCGCCGCGCGAGATCAGCGCGGCGTCGTAGTCCGCCCAGCTGGAGCGCGGCAGGTCGAACAGCCGCTGGCGCTCGGCAAAGCCGGCGACCGGGTCCGGATCGGGGTCGACGAAGACGTGCAGGTGGTTGAACGCGCCGAGCAGGCGGATCTGCTTCGACAGCAGCATGCCGTTGCCGAACACGTCGCCCGACATGTCGCCGACGCCGACAACCGTGAACGGCTCGGTCTGGATGTCGCGCCCGAGCTCGCGGAAGTGCCGCTTGACGGATTCCCAGGCGCCGCGGGCGGTGATACCCATCTTCTTGTGGTCATACCCGGCCGATCCGCCCGACGCGAAGGCGTCGTCGAGCCAGAAGCCGTAGGACTGGCTGACCGCGTTGGCGATGTCCGAGAAGGTCGCCGTTCCCTTGTCGGCGGCGACCACCAGGTAGGGATCGTCGTCGTCGTAGCGCACCACCCGGGGCGGCGGGACGATGCCGGGACCCTTGAAGTTGTCGGTGATGTCCAGCATCCCGCGCATCAGCACCTTGTAGCACTCGATGCCCTCGGCCTGGATCTCGTCGCGGCTGCCGCCGACCGGCGGGCGCTTCACCACGAACCCGCCCTTCGAGCCGACCGGGACGATGACCGCGTTCTTGACCTGCTGGGCCTTCATCAGGCCCGAGGATCTCGGTGCGGAAATCCTCGCGCCGGTCGGACCAGCGGATGCCGCCGCGCGCCACCTTGCCGCCGCGCAGGTGGACGGCCTCGACGCGCGGCGAGTACACCCAGATCTCGACCAGCGGGCGCGGCAGCGGCAGCTCCTCGACGGCCCGGCTGTCGAGCTTGATCGACAGGTAGTCCTTGGGCTGGCCGTCGGCGCCCGGCTGGAAGAAGTTGGTGCGCAGGCTGGACTGGATCAGGTTCAGGAAGCGCCGCAGGATGCGGTCCTGGTCGAGGTTGAGCACCCGCTCCAGGCCGGCGTCGATGGCCGCGGTCAGCTCCAGGCAGCGCGCCGCGCGCTGGTCGGCGTCGACGTCGGGATCGAAGCGCGCCACGAACAGCCTCGCCAACCGGCGGGCGATCTTCGGATAGCGCCGCAGCGCCTCCTCCATGTACTCCTGCGAGAACGTGAACGCCGCCTGCCGCAGGTACTTGGCGTAGGCCCGCAGCACCGTGACCTCGCGCCAGGTCAGCCCGGCGCCCAGCACCAGGCTGTTGAAGCCGTCGTTCTCCATGCGCCGGGTCCAGACCGCGGCGAACGCCTCCTGGAACGGCTGCTTGATCTCGCCGAGGTCGATGTCGCCGCCGTCGCGCAGCCGCATCGCGAAATCGTGGATCCAGACGCCGTCGGCGGCGTTGCCGGGCGCCACCTCGAACGGCACCTCCGAGAGCACCCGCACCCCCATGTTCTCCAGCATCGGCATGACGTCCGACAGCGGCACCGGCGAGCCGGCGTGGAACAGCTTGAGATGCAGCACGTCGTCGTCCGCCCCGACCGGGCGGTACAGGTTCATGCCGAGCTCGCGGCCGGCCCCGAGCTCCTCGATCCGGTCGATGTCGAAGATCGCGGCGTGGGCGGTGTAGGCCTCGCGGTAGCTGGTCGGGAACGCCTGCCCGTAGCGCCGGAGCAGATGGTTGCCGGACTCCTCGCCGCGGGTCTCGACCAGCGCGTCGTGCAGCTTGTCCGGCCAGGAGCGGCCGGCCGCGACCAGGCGCGCCAGCAGGTCGTCGACGTCGACCTCGGGCACCTGGCCGCGGGTGGTGGTGATGATGAAGTGCAGCCGGGCCAGCACCGAGTCCGACATCTGCGTGTAGAACGCCGACACCTGCCCGTTGAAGGCCCGCTCCAGGATGCCCTGGAAGGTCATCCGGAGCTGGGTGTTGAAGTGGTCGCGCGGCGCGTAGACCAGCGCCGAGACGAAGCGCTCGAAGGCGTCGCGGCGCACGAACAGGGCGGTCTTCTGGCGTTCCTGAAGGTGCAGCACGCCGATGGCGGTCTCGTAGAGCTCGTCCTCGCTGGCCTGGAACAGCTCGTCGCGCGGGAACGTCTCCAGCAGGTTGACCAGCGCCTTGCCGTCATGGCTGGCCGGCCGGAATCCGGCGCGCGCCACCAGCTTGGCGACGCGCTGGCGCAGCAGCGGGATCTCCTTGGGGCTCTGGTTGTAGGCGACCGAGGTGAACAGGCCGATGAACCGGTGCTCGCCGACCACCTTGCCGTCGCGGATCACCTTCACGCCGATCGAGTCGAGCGGCACCGGGCGGTGCACCGTCGAGAACTTGTTCGCCTTCATGATCAGCAGCAGCGTCGGCGACAGCAGGAACTCGCGGACGTCCGGCGGCAACGCCCCGAGGTCACGCATGCCGTCGAACACATGCACGTCTGGCGACCGCAGGATGCCGAGGCCGGAGCCCTCGACCACCTTCATCCGCGCCTTCGTTCCGGAGCCGGAATACTCGTACGCCCGGTAGCCGAGGAAGGTGTAGTGGTTGTCCTCGATCCAGCGCAGGAAGGCGCAGACCTCGGCGACGTCCTCGCGCGACATGGTGGTCGGCGGCGCCTTCTCGACCGCGGCGATGACCTCCAGCATGGTCTGGCGCATCGCCCGCCAGTCGGCGACCGCCGCCCGCACGTCGGCCAGAACCTCGACCAGGTGCGCCTCGATCTCGGCGAGCGCCTCGGCGGAGGTCTGCTCGGACACCTTCAGGTGCATGAAGGACTCGGCGGTCGCCTCCTTCTCGGCGACCTCCGACTCCGCCAGCGCCTTGGCGATGCCGTTGGCGTCCCGCGTGACCCGCAGGATCGGGTGGATGACCAGATGGACCGTCAGTTCCTTGCGGTTCAGCGCAGCGGTCACCGAATCGACCAGGAACGGCATGTCGTCGTTGACGATCTCGATGACCGTGTGCGCCGACTGCCAGCCGACTTCCTCGAAGCGCGGGTTGTAGGCCCGCACCTTCGGGGTGCCGGGCGCACGCTCCCGGCCGAACGCCCAGAGCGTGATGGCGGCGCCGAACAGGTCCTCGACCTCGTCGTGCAGCAGGTCCTGCGGGGCCACGTTGGCGTAGAACTGCCGCAGGAACCGCTCGGCGATCCCGGCCTTCGGACCCGCGAGGCGCTCGCGGACCAGGGCCGCGGCAGCCTCGATCTTCTCGGTTTTCTGGATTTCGTTCTTGGTGCGCATGTGTCCTCCCCCGCGGCGCGCGTGCCGGCCACATTTTGGGATCGAGGGTATCGCAAAGCCGAATCCCGTGAAAGTAACGGAATTCTTAAGGTTTTTCCCTTCCAAGGGAACCCGTCACGGCAGCGGTGGCTTCACGGCGGAAGCGTGCGTGGAGCGGGAATGGTCGGATCGGAGCGTGGCGAGGCGGCGTCGGAGACCCTCGGCGAGGTGGTCGAGACGGTGGTGATGGCCGGAGACGGCGACGAGGTCTCGGTGGAGGCGGTGCTCGAGGAGTTCGGTCAACGGTCGTTCGGGCCGCTGATCCTGGTGCCGGGCGCCCTGGTGGCGACGCCGCTCAGCGGCATACCCGGGCTCGCGTCGACCTGCGCCGCGATCATCGCGCTGGTGGCGGGGCAGTTTCTGATCGGGCGGTCGACGCCCTGGTTGCCGGCGGTTCTGCGACGCCGACGGCTGTCGCGCGCCCGCGTCGACCGGGCGACCGCTCCGATTCGCCGCGTCGCCCGCCTCGCCGATCGTGTGGTGCGACCGCGGTTGGAGTTCCTTACCCGCGGCCTGGCGGCGCGTGGCATCGCCCTGGTCTGCCTGACCCTCGCGGTGACCATGCCGCCGCTGGAAGTGGTGCCGTTCGCCAACAGCGCGACCGGTACCGCGATCGCCGTCTTCGGACTGGCGCTGGTGGCGCGCGACGGCGTTCTGGTGATCGCCGGGGCGATCGTCACCGCCACAGCCGCGGCGCTGGTCGCCCGGCTGCTGCTGTAGCGGGCCAGGCGTGGCGCCTGGCCGGGCGCAAGGGCGCGCCGCTGGCATTGCGGCCAGCACCGGGTTCCGGGGTAGAGTGCGCCACCGCCGCCGCCAGGGTCCTCGCGAGATGCCCGACCTCGTCTCCATCGACGCCATCCGCCAGGCCGAGGTCGCCATCGCCGGCCACGTGCTCCGCACCCCGGCGATCGCCAGCGCGGGGATGACGGCGCTGCTCGGCCGCCCGGTGGCGCTCAAGCTCGAGACGCTGCAGGATTCCGGCTGCTTCAAGCCGCGGGGCATCGTCAACAAGGTGCTGGCGCTGTCGGAGGCCGAACGGGCGCGAGGGTTGGTGACGGTCAGCGGCGGCAACCACGGCATCGCCATGGCGATGATCGCGCGTCGCATGGGGCTGGCGGCCACCATCGTGATGCCGGCCTCGGCCCCGGAACGCTCCCAGGAACGGGTGCGCGCCGACGGCGCCACCCTGCTGATCGCCCCGGACGTCACGGCGGCGTTCGCCATCGCCGATGCCGAACGCGACCGTGGGCTGACCTATGTCCACGCCTACGACGATCCGCTGATCATCGCCGGACACGGCACCCTCGGCCTGGAGTTCGCCGCCGACGTGCCGGGACTGACCGACGTGCTGGTCAGCGTCGGCGGCGGGGCGCTGGCCGCCGGCGTCGCGACCGCGCTGAAGGCGGTCGACCCGGCGATCCGGGTGTGGGGGGTGGAGACGGTCGGAGCCGACGCCATGAGCGTGGCCCTCGCCGCCGGCAGGCCGGTCGCAATCCGGCCGTCGTCGATCTCCTCGACCCTGGGGGCGCCGGTGGTCTCCGAGCGCACCCTGGCGCACGCCCGGGCGATGCTGGAGGATGTCCTGGTGGTGTCCGACGCCGACGCCGTTGCCGGCGTGGCGGCCCTGGCCGAGGAGGCGCGTTGCTGGGTCGAACCGGCGGCCGGCTGCCTGGTGCCGGCAGCCCGTTCGGTGATCGCGCGCACCGGGACGTCGGGCATTCTCGGCCTGGTGCTCTGCGGCGGCAACGCGACGCTCGACCAACTCGCCGGGTGGCGGCAGCGCTTCAACGGTGGGTGAACCCAGAGGCCGCCGTTGCCGCGCCAGGCGGAATTCGGCACCCCGGGCCGGCGCGCCGACGCCGATCCGGCCCGACCGGACCCCGACTGGTCATCCGGACCGGGGCACCTAAACTTACTTGCACCCGCATGTTAATCGTGCCGGGGCGGGTGCCGCGGGGAGCCCGTCTCGAGCGGGGTAATGGTTTCGTAACGTGTCGGTGAGATCGTTGAGCAGGCAAGGGAGCCGGGGGGCGCCGTGAACACATCCAGCCGAGCCCGAACCACCAGCGCGCCGCCCGCGTTCATCCTGGTCGTCGATGACGAATATCTCGGGCGGGTGGTGATATCCGACGAGCTGCTGGAACTCGGCTACGCCGTGCTGGAGGCCGCCAGCGGCGACGAGGCGGCCGAAATGCTCGACGTTTGCCCGGTCGACCTGGTCATCACCGACCTGCGGATGCCCGGCGGTCTCGACGGCGGCAAGCTGGCGGATCTCGTCGCCGAGGCCTTCCCGGCCGTGCCGGTCGTGCTGATGTCGGCCGACAAACCGGATCCCGAGGTCCTGAAGCGGGTCGACGGATTTTTCGCGAAGCCAGTGCCGGTGGCGAAACTCTGCGCGGAAGTGGCGTCCCTGCTGGATTCCGGCGGCTGCGAGGGCATCGACGCGGTGTCGGGAGCTTCCGGCGGTGAGCCCGGCCTGCACGAACAGGGATGAGGCCGGAAGCTTCCGGCCATACCCTGTCAGGTCAACATTCCTGGCGGTCTGGAGCGGGCGATGAGATTCGAACTCACGACCCCAACCTTGGCAAGGTTGTGCTCTACCACTGAGCTACGCCCGCGCTCCATTGCCACCCGTGGGCGGCGTCGAGGCGGCGGATAATAGCGTCGAGTTCGGCGAATGCAAGCGGTCTCGTGCGAAAATCGCTGACGCCGTACGGCTTGGAAAAACTCACGAGTTCTTGAGTGATTTCATAAGCTTCGGGGTGGGCGGGCCGGCGTTGCCCGGAAGTCTTCCCTTCCGGGCGGGCGTTGGCTACAACCGAGCGCGCCGTTCGCACGCAGTCACGCACGAGGCCCGGCCCATGACCGACCCCGCGACGAGCCGCCAGGACACCCCCGGCGACGTCACGCTCCCGACCAGCCCCGAGACGCTGTTGGCCCGGCTGGACACGCTCGGGATCGCCTACGCGCGCCACGACCATCCGCCGCTGTTCACGGTGGAGGATTCCAAGGCGCTGCGCGGCGACCTGCCCGGCGGCCACTGCAAGAACCTGTTCCTGCGCGACCGCAAGGGCGCCATGTGGCTGGTGGTGTGCCTCGAGGACCGCCCGATCGACCTGAAGGCCCTCGGAACCCTGTTGGGCGGCGTGCGGCTGTCGTTCGGCAGCGCCGACCGGCTGTTCCGGGTGCTGGGCGTGGTCCCGGGGGCGGTGTCGCCGTTCGCGCTGATCAATGACGTCGAGGTCGCGGTCCAGGTGATCCTCGACCGGGCGATGCTGGATCACCAGCCGCTGAACTACCACCCGCTGGTCAACACGGCGACGATCGCGGTGTCGCCTGACGACCTTGTCCGCTTCGTGGAATCCTGCGGTCACCGGCCACGGGTGCTGGAGCTCGACGCGGCGTGTTCCGGTTGATCCCGGGACCCGCCTCGGTCCTGCCGCGGCCGTAGCTTGTCTGGGCGCCGGCCGGCTTTACATTATCCTCACCGATTGCGAGGGACGAAACGATGGAATCGATCTTGAGGCCCGATGGCAGGGCTGCGGCTCCCGCCGGCGCGGCCGGGGTGATCAAGGACGCCACCACCGCCACCTTCATGGCCGACGTCGTCGACGCGTCGATGACGACGCCGGTCCTGGTGGACTTCTGGGCGCCGTGGTGCGGGCCGTGCAAGCAGCTGACGCCGGTGTTGGA
Source organism: Rhodospirillaceae bacterium (assembly GCA_018401495.1). GTDB lineage: Bacteria > Pseudomonadota > Alphaproteobacteria > Thalassobaculales > Thalassobaculaceae > Thalassobaculum_A. The sequence goes on along the minus strand of JAGYJX010000031.1, from coordinate 56,629 downwards.
GCGTGTGGTCCGCAACGCCGCCGGTGCCGTGAAGCTGGTCAAGGTCAACATCGACGCCTGCCCGGAGATCGCCCAGCAGCTCCGCATCCAGTCGATCCCGACGGTCTACGCCTTCAAGAACGGCCAGCCGGTGGACGGTTTCCAGGGCGCGGTGCCGGAGAGCCAGATCCAGCAGCTGATCGACCGGCTGACCGGCGGCGCGGCGTCGCAGTCGCCGGTGGCCCAGGCCATGGAACAGGCCGACCTGCTGATGGAACAGGGCGACCATCGGTCCGCCGGCGCCATCTACCAGCAGGTGATGGACCACGACCCGGAGAACGCCCTGGCCTATGCCGGCTTCCTGAAGTGCCTGGTGGCCGACGCCCGGATCGACGAGGCCAAGGAGATCCTGGACGCGCTCGACGACACGATCCGGGGCGACAAGGCCGTGCAGGCGGTCGCGACGCAGATCGAGCTGGCCGAGCAGGGCGCCAAGGCCGCCGGCGAACTGGCGAGCCTCCAGGCCCGGATCGAGGCGAACCCGAAGGACCATCAAGCCAGGCTCGACCTGGCGGGCGCGCTGTACGCGACCGGCGACACCGGTTCGGCCCTGGACCAGTTGCTGGAGAGCATTCGCCTCGACCGCAAGTGGCAGGAGGAGGCGGCGCGCAAGCAGCTGCTCAAGTACTTCGAGGCGCTCGGCCCGACCGACCCGGCGACGGTGGCGGCGCGCCGCCGGCTCGCCTCGCTGCTGTTCTCCTGACGGTACCGGCAGGGGTGGAAGGTAGACGCATGGCGGACAATCCCCTGGCCACCCGGTTCGAAGACCTCCCGGTCACGCTGCCGGTGTTTCCGCTCGCCGGGGTCCTGCTGCTGCCGCGGGGCAAGCTGCCGCTCAACGTGTTCGAGCCGCGCTACCTCAACATGACCCGGGACGCGCTCGGTGTCGGCCGCCTGATCGGGATGATCCAGCCCCGCGACCCGAACGATCCGGCCGACGTCCCGGCGTTGTACCCGGTCGGGTGCGCCGGCCGCATCACCGAATTCGCCGAGACCGATGACGGCCGTTTCCTGATGACCCTGACCGGGGTTTGCCGGTTCGCGGTGGTCGAGGAGATCGCGGCGATGCGCGGCTACCGTCGGGTGAAGGTGGACTGGACACCGTTTCGCGACGACTTCAGTCCGGCCGAGCCGATCACCCTGGACCGGACGCGTCTGGTCGAGCGGCTCCGCCGCTACTTCGACACCCAGGGCATCGCCGCCGACTGGGACGGCATCAAGTCGTCGCCGGATGAGCGGCTGGTCACGACGTTGGCCATGGTGTGCCCGTTCGAGCCCAGCGAGAAGCAGGCGTTGCTGGAGATACCGACGCTGTCGGACCGCAGCGATCTGCTCATGGCCCTGCTCGACATGGCGGCGGCCGGCGGCGACCCGGGAGACGATCATGTCCGCCACTGACGACGCCCCGCGGGGTGCCGATACCGCCGTCGACCCGAAGCTGCTGGAGATCCTGGTCTGCCCCCTGACCAAGCGCCAGCTGGTCTACGACCGCGAGGCGGGGGAACTGATCAGCGAGTCGGCCCGGCTGGCGTTCCCGATTCGCGACGGTGTGCCGATCATGCTGGTGGACGAGGCGCGTTCGCTTGACGACCCGCCATCGGCGGCAGCGGCGGAGCCGGCGTCGTGAGCGCCGGCGATATCCGCTTCGAGTCGCCGCACTGGCCGACCGACATCCGGGTGGCGAAGGACCGGCGAACCCTGACCGTGAGCTTCAAGGACGGCCCGACGGTGACGATCGCTGCCGAACTGCTTCGCGTCGAGAGTCCGTCGGCCGAGGTCCAGGGCCACAGCGCTGCCGGCAAGACCCTGGTTGCCGGCAAGGCCGAAATCGCCATCGTCTCGGTCGAGCCGGTCGGCAACTACGCGGTCCGCATCGGCTTCGACGACGGCCACTCCACCGGCATCTACACGTGGCCGCTACCTGCACAAGCTGGGCGTGCGGGGCGAGGCGATGCTGGCGGACTACGCGGCGGCCCTGGCCGCCAAGGGGTTGAGCCGGAACTCCCGCCCGGGGTGACCCTGGCCGCTAGATCCGCGATCCGAGCGCCAGGCCGAGCACGGCGGCCGCGATCGAGCCCCACACGGACAGCGTGACGTAGACGAAGGCCAGGTAGGGCTCGCCGTCGGCGATCATCTGCGCGGTCTCCTGGCCGAACGCCGAGAAGGTGGTGAAGCCGCCAAGCACGCCGGTCGCCAGGAACAGCGTGGCGGTCGGAGCGGCCGCCAGCAGACCGCCCGGCATGGCCAGCCCCGCGACCAGTCCGATCACCGCCGAGCCGGTCAGGTTGGCGAGCAGGGTGGCGAGGGGGATCGCCCCGCCGACCGGGTCGTAGGGCAGGGCGGTGGCGAGCAGATACCGGCCGACGCCGCCGAGCGCGCTGCCGAGCCCGACCACCAGGATGTTCTGAAGCATGCTAAAGCGGCTCGCCGCGGAGCAGCCTCGGCAGCGAGCCGAGCGTGCCCATGGCGTGCCGGATCGCGATCCGCTTGAACGCCGGGATCCGGTCGACGATCCCGAGGCCGAGGCCACGGACCGCCCGCACCGGGCCGATGTCGTTGGAGAACAGCCGGACCAGCCCGTCGGTCGACGCCATCATGGTGGCGCTGTCGAACCGGCGCCGACGCTGGTAGTCGCGCAGCAGGGTCGGCGAGCCGGGGTCGAGGCCGAGCCGAACGCCGTCGGCGAGCACCTCGGCGAGCACCGCCACGTCGCGCAGGCCGAGGTTGAAGCCCTGGCCCGCCACCGGGTGCATGGCGTGGGCGGCGTCGCCGACCAGCGCGATCCGGTCGGCGACGAAGCGCTCGGCGGCGATCATCTCGAGCGGGTAGACGCGCCTCGGCCCCAGCGGGCGCAGGTGGCCGAGGGATTCGCCGAACCGCTCCAGCAGGGCGGCAGCGAAGTCGGCGTCGCCGAGACGGGCGATCCGGTCGGCCACCGGGGTGCTCTCGGTCCACACCAGCGCCGAGCGGTGGCCGGTCATCGGCAGCAGGGCGAGCGGCCCGCCGGGCAGGAACCGTTCGTGCGCGAGGCCGTGGTGCGGCAGCTCGTGGCCGATGGTGTCGACGATGCTCGACTGCCGGTACGGCACCCGGGTGACCCGCAGGCCGGCCAGCGCGCGCACCGACGACTCCCGGCCGTCGGCGGCGATCACCAGCGACCCGGCGAGCTGCCGGCCGTCGTGCAGGGTCAGGGTCGCGCTCGCGGCATCGACCGCCAGCGAACTCACCACCCCGGGCTCGGCGACCGTGGCGCCGGGATGGCCGGCGAGCCGGTCGAGCAGGGCGGCCTTCAGGGTCTCGTTGACGACGATGTGGCCCATCGGCTCGTCGCCGACCGCGCGGTGGTCGTAGTCCATGTGGATCGGCGAGTCGCCGTCGGTCACCCGGATGTCCAGGATCGGCTCGGCGCCGTCGGCCACCGCCTCCCAGGCGCCCAGGGTTTCCAGCAGGCGGCGCGACGACAGCGAGATGGCGGTGGTCCGGATGTCGCCCTGGCCGGCCGGAACCGCCCTCGGGTCGCTCCGGTCGACGATCGCCACCTCCAGGCCGCCCTCGGCGAGCGCGAGGGCGATCGACAGGCCGGACAGTCCGGCTCCCGCGACGACGGCGTCCACCCGTTTCATGCCCACGCTCCACGCCCGCTTCATTCCGACCCCTCAAGGTAGCCGAGCGCGCCGCCGCGGCAAGGGCGACCGAACGCCACGGGACATGATCAAAACTTAGGCACTTCTGGGTGATTGCCGGAACTTTCGCCATTGCGGTGCGGCACAGCTCGAGGCCTCTCCGGTCTGATTTTATTAAAGCGTTGATTCATCTGGGGTTTTCCGGTTCCGGGGAATCCGGCACGCTTCTTGATGAAGAGACCGTTGGACCGTGTCGTGCGGGCCATCCGAGCGGCGCGCGGGCTGTCCTGGGGGGACACATTTCGGGGTTGCCCGGTCGCCGCTCGGATCATCGGGAACATTCAGGCGCGAGGGTTGGCTGCATGAAACTCGTCATGGCCATTATCAAGCCCTTCAAGCTCGACGAGGTCCGCGAGTCGCTCACCGCCCTGGGCATCCAGGGTCTGACGGTGAGTGAGGTCAAGGGGTTCGGCCGGCAGAAGGGCCAGACGGAAATCTACCGGGGTGCGGAATACTCGGTGAACTTCCTCCCGAAGGTGAAGGTCGAGGTGGTGGTCGGCGACGACCTCGTGGCTCCGGTGGTCGAGGCCATCCAGAAGTCCGCGAACACCGGCCGCATCGGCGACGGGAAGATCTTCGTGCTCGACGTGTCGCAGGCGGTGCGGATCCGCACCGGCGAGACCGACGCGGACGCGCTCTGAGGCATGCGGGGGAATCCGAAATGAAGAAGTTCACGAGTTTCAGCGTGCTGGCGCTCGCCACGAGCGTCGCCACCATAGGCTTCGTCCACGCTGCATCGGCGGCGGTCGAGGAGGAGACGGCGTTCATCCTGAACAGCCTCTCGTTCCTGATGCACGGCTTCCTGGTCATGTGGATGGCCGCCGGCTTCGCCATGCTGGAGACCGGCCTGGTGCGGACCAAGAACGCCGCCATGCAGTGCACGAAGAACATCGCGCTGTACTCGATCGCCGGACTGATGTTCTGGGCGATCGGCTACAACCTCATGTACTCGGGCGTCGACGGCGGCTATTTCGGCACGCCGCTGCCGTGGTCGGCGGCCGACCCGCAGGTGACCGCGGACGGGTTCGTGTATGACGCCGACGGCGTCGGCTACTCGGCATCGTCCGACTGGTTCTTCCAGATGGTGTTCGTGGCGGCGGCGGCGTCGATCGTCTCCGGCGCGCTCGCCGAACGCATCAAGCTCCTGCCCTTCCTGATCTTCGTGGTCGTGCTGACGGGTGTGCTGTACCCGATCCAGGGCTCGTGGAGCTGGGGCGGCGGCTGGCTCAAGGAGCTCGGCTTCCTCGACTTCGCCGGCTCGACCATCGTGCACTCGGTCGGCGGCTGGGCGGCGCTCACCGGCGCGATCATCGTCGGCGCGCGGCGCGGCAAGTTCAACAAGGACGGCACCGTCAACCCGATGCCGGGTTCGAACCTGGCGATCGCCACGCTCGGCACCTTCATCCTCTGGCTCGGCTGGTTCGGCTTCAACGGCGGCTCGCAGCTCGCCATGGGCTCGGCGGCCGACGTCGTCGCGATCGCGGCGATCTACGTGAACACCAACCTGGCGGCGGCGGCCGGCGTGGTGGTGGCGATCGTCCTGACCTCGATCATGTACAAGAAGGTCGACCTGACGATGGCCCTGAACGGCGCCCTCGGCGGGTTGGTCTCGATCACCGCCGAGCCGCTGCTCCCGAGCCCGGGCATGGCGGTGTTCGTCGGCGCGGTCGGCGGCCTGCTGGTGGTGTTCTCGGTGCCGGTGCTCGACAAGCTGAAGATCGACGACGTCGTCGGCGCCATCCCGGTCCACCTGGTGTGCGGCATCTGGGGAACCATCGCGGTGGTGCTCACGAACGGCGACGCCAGCATCGTCAACCAGCTGATCGCCATCGTCTCGATCGGCGCGCTTCATCGTGGTGACCAGCGCGATCGTCTGGTTGGTGCTGAAGACCGTCATGGGTCTCCGGCCGAGCGAGGAAGACGAGGTCATGGGCCTCGACCGGGCCGAGTGCGGCCTGGAGGCCTACCCCGAGTTCGGGCGCGGCTCGCAGACCATCTGACCGGCATGCCGGGCGGCCGCCTCGGCGGCCGCCCGGGCATTCTCTCTCCCTGGACTCGGGCCCGGCGGCGACGCGCGGGCCCGTTTTCTGTTGGAGGTCCCTCGGAACCGGGCGCCCGGGCCACCTCTGTCCTTAGCCTAAGCCTGAAGGTTGCCGCGTAATGCCCTGTCGTATAGAGTAGTTCCCGACTTGGAACAAAACCGATACGGCGTGCCTTGGGGGTCAAGGGGCGGGCCGTGCGACAATGGGGACGGGCGGAACCATGGCGCGGGCCGGCAGCCGAGGCGGATCGAGAACCCTGTTGCCCGACGTGGCAAGCCGCTATCTGCGGCGCCGCGCCGAGGAGATCGCCGGGGTGGCGCTGGTGGCGCTGGCGGCCGCCCTGGCGGTGGCGCTGGTCGGCTTCGACGCCGGCGACCCGTCGCTGAACACCGCCGGCGCCGCCGTCAGCCCGGTTGCAAACCCGCTGGGCCTGCCCGGCGCGATCGTCGCCGACCTGCTGCTGCAATCGCTCGGCGTCGCCAGCGCGCTGCTGGTGCTGCTGCCGGCGATCTGGGGCTGGCGCATGCTGCGCCACGAGTCGATCGGCCGCCCGGCGCTGCGGATCGGGCTGCTGCCGCCGACGCTCGCGCTCGCCACGCTCGCCGCCGCCGCGGCGCCGGTGCCGCCGCACCTGGCCGCTGCGCGCCGGCCTCGGGGGCTTCCTCGGCCAGCTGATCCTGGAACCGGCGGCGCGTGTCGCGCCCTATCTGGAGCCGGTGGGCGGCCTGCTGCCAGTGGCCGTGCTGGCCGGGCTGCTGGCGATCGGGCTGGCGCTGTTGTGCGTCGGCTACAGCCTGCGCGACGCGGCGGTCGGGCTGTGGGGGCTGGCGCGCGGTGCCGGTTCGCTGACCCGGCGCGGCGCCAGCCTGGGGTGGCGCGGCGCCGGCGCCGGCGCCCGGTACGGCGCTCGCTTCGGCGCCCGCGCCTTCGCCCGATCCGAGACCGGTCGGCGCGGAGCCGCGGCTGCGCGGGGCGCCCGAGGCGGCCCGCGCCGCCGGCGGCCTGGGCCGGCCCGGCCGGTCGGGGACGACGACCAGCCGCCGTTCGAGGTCGACGACCGCCGTCCCGACGACCATCGCCCGGCGGCCGACGACAGCGCGCCCGCCGCCGCGGTGCGCGCCGCCCAGCGCGCCGCCAAGCGGGTCGAGAAGCCGGCGCGGCCGGCGCGCAGCCCGGCGGCGAGCCAGGGCAACCTCGACCTCGGGCCGACCGGCGACTACGCCTTCCCGTCGCTCGACCTGCTGACCGACCCGCCGGCGGCCGGTCATGGGCCGGACGAGGACGCGCTGGAGCAGAACGCCCGGATGCTGGAATCGGTCCTGCAGGACTTCGGCGTGAAGGGCACCATCGGCAAGGTGCGCTACGGCCCGGTGGTGACGCTGTACGAGCTGGAGCCGGCGCCCGGCACCAAGTCGTCGCGGGTGATCGGGCTGTCCGACGACATTGCCCGCTCGATGAGCGCGGTCTCGGTGCGCGTCGCCGTGGTGCCGGGCCGCAACGTCATCGGCATCGAGCTGCCGAACAGCCGGCGCGAGACCGTCTACCTGCGCGACATCCTGGAATCCGACGCCTACTCCAACAGCGGCGGCAAGCTCACCATCGCGCTCGGCAAGGACATCAGCGGCAGCCCGGTCTCCGTGGATCTGGCGCGCATGCCGCACCTGCTGATCGCCGGCACCACCGGCTCGGGCAAGTCGGTGGCCGTCAACACCATGATCCTGTCGCTGCTCTACCGGCTGCCGCCGGAGCGCTGCCGCTTCATCATGGTCGACCCGAAGATGCTCGAGCTGTCGGTGTACGACGGCATCCCGCACCTGCTGTCGCCGGTCGTGACCGATCCCAAGAAGGCGGTGGTCGCGCTGAAATGGACGGTGCGCGAGATGGAGAGCCGGTACCGGGCGATGTCCAAGCTCGGGGTCCGCAACATCGAGGGCTACAACGCCCGCCTCGCCGAGGCGGTGCGCAAGGGCGAGGTCCTGAAGCGCCGGGTGCAGACCGGCTTCGACGCCGACACCGGCAAGCCGGTGTTCGAGGAGGAACCGCTCGACCTGACGCCGCTGCCGTTCATCGTCGTGGTCATCGACGAGGTCGCCGACCTGATGCTGGTGGCCGGCAAGGACATCGAGGGCGCGGTGCAGCGCCTGGCGCAGATGGCGCGGGCGGCCGGCATCCACGTCATCATGGCGACCCAGCGGCCCGTCGGTCGACGTCATCACCGGCACCATCAAGGCGAACTTCCCGACCCGCATCAGTTTCCAGGTCACCTCGAAGATCGACAGCCGCACCATTCTCGGCGAGCAGGGCGCCGAGCAGCTGCTCGGCCAGGGCGACATGCTGTACATGGCCGGCGGCGGCCGCATCACCCGTGTCCACGGTCCGTTCTGCTCCGACGAGGAGGTCGAGGACGTGGTGCGCCACCTGAAGGCGCAGGGCGAGCCGGAGTACGACGAGAGCGTGACCGAGGATGACGACGGCCTCGGCGACGTCCTGGGCCTTGGCCCGGGCGGCGGCGAGGGCGGCGGATCCGGCGACGACCTGTACGACCAGGCGGTGGCGATCGTGTCGCGCGAGGGCAAGTGCTCGACCTCGTTCATCCAGCGCCATCTCGAAGATCGGCTACAACCGGGCGGCCACCATCGTCGAGCGGATGGAGAGCGAGGGCGTGGTCAGCCAGGCCAACCACGTCGGCAAGCGCGAGGTGCTGGTCGGCGACCACTCCGAGCGCTGACCGCCACCGGTCGGCCACGCCGCGCCTTGATCACGCCACGAGCGTAGCGGCTAATCGGCGCTTGAATCGGTACCCGCGCGGGAGCACATCGAGCGTCATGCTGAAAACCCTGACATCCGCCCTCATGGGCGTCGCCATCGCCGCCGGCCTGCTGGCGGGTCCGGCGGCGGCCGCCGAACTGACCGCCGAGGACAAGGCGAACGTCGCCCGCGTCGAGCGGTACTTCAACAGCATCACGTCGATGCGGTCGAGCTTCCTGCAGGCCAGCTCGACCGGGCTCGTCGCGCGCGGCACCGTCTGGCTGCGGCGCCCCGGACGGATGCGGTTCGAGTACGAACCGCCGTCCCCCGTTCTCATTACATCGGACGGAATTCTGATTACCTATCAGGATGTTGAGCTGCAGCAGACCAATCAGATCCCGCTGTTCACCTCGCCGCTCGCCGTGCTGGTCGACGAACGGGTCGAGTTCGGCGACCAGCTGGTCGTGGACGCCGTCGAGAGCCAGTCGAACGTGCTGCGGCTGCGGGTCCGGCAGCGCGACGAGCCGGACCAGGGCCACGTGACCCTGGTGTTCCAGGACAATCCGCTGGCGCTCAAGCAGTGGACCATCGTCGACGCCCAGCAGGTGTCGGTGAAGGTCGCGCTGCTCGACCCCGAGTTCGGGATCGATATCCCGAACCAGCTGTTCCGCCCGCTCGATTTCGGCAAGCCGGGCGACGACGTCGGCCGCTGATCGGCTATACTGACGGTCGGGGCGTCGGAGTCGGGTCGCCGGAGTCGGGGCGCCGGAGTCGGGGCGCCAGGCCCGGGGCGCGCAGCAGTCGAGGACGAGGATGGTCGAGAGTACGGCGCCGTGGCCGTTGATCGGGGTGACCGCCTGCCGGGTGAAGACCGAGGCGCACGCCTACCAGCGGGTGACCGAGAAGTACGTGACGGTGGTGACCGACGAGATCGGCGGCTGCCCGGTGCTCATCCCGGCGCTCGAGGCCGGGATCGACCCGGAGGTCCTGGTGGCCAGGCTCGACGGCATCCTGCTCACCGGCAGCCCGTCGAACGTCGATCCGCGGCACTACCAGGGCACTCCCACCGAGAATCCGGACGATCACGACCCGGCGCGCGATGCCGTGACCTTGCCGTTGATCCGGGCCGCGGTGTTGGCCGGGGTTCCGGTGCTCGGGTTGTGCCGGGGCTTCCAGGAGATGAACGTCGCGTTCGGCGGCAGCCTGCTGCAGCGCATCCACGACGACGTCGCGCGGCTTGACCATCGCATGCGCCGCGACGTTCCGTTCGACTGGAAGTACCGCAAGGCGCATCCGATCGCGCTGACCCCCGGCGGGGTCCTCGACGGCCTGGCCGGAGCCGGGCCCCACCTGGTCAACTCCCTGCACGGCCAGGGCGTCGACCGGCCGGGCGAGCGGGTGCGGGTCGAGGCGACCGCGCCGGACGGGATCGTCGAGGCGATCTCGATCGCCGGCGCGGCGGGGTTCACCCTCGGCGTGCAGTGGCACCCGGAATGGCCGCGCCCGGCGGCCGGCATCGACCGGGCGATCTTCCAGGCGTTCGGCGCGGCGGTGCGCGACCGCGCCGCCGGACACCGCCCGGCCGCCGCCGCCGAGTAGTCGCCGCCGAGCAGTCGCTCTACCCGAGCACGCCGACCAGCCAGAGGGTGATCGCCGGAAACGCGATCAGCAGCGCCACCCGCAGGCCGTCGGAGATCAGGAACGGCAGCACCCCGCGGAAGCTCTCGATCATCGGCACGTCGCGGGCCATCGAGTTGATGATGAACACGTTCATCCCGACCGGCGGGGTGATCAGCCCGACCTCGACCACCACCAGCGCGATCACCCCGAACCAGATCGCGGTCTCTTCCGGCGACAGCCCGAAGTCGAGCGCCATCACGATCGGGAAGAAGATCGGGATGGTCAGCAGGATCATCGACAGGCTGTCCATGACGCAGCCCAGCGCCAGGTAGAGCAGCAGGATCGCGACCAGCACCAGCATCGGCGACAGGCCGCTGCCGCCGATCACCTCGGCGAGCGTGTCGGGCATCCGGGTGAGCGCGAGGAAGCCGTTGAACAGCTCCGCCCCGAACAGGATCAGGAAGATCATCGCCGACGCCTCGGCGGCACCCAGCAGGCACTCCTTCAGCCCCTGCCAGCCCATGCGCTCCTTGACCGCCGCCAGCAGACCGGTGGCGGCGGCGCCGAAGGCGGCGGCCTCGGTCGGGGTGAAGGCGCCGGTGTAGATCCCGCCGATCACCAGCGCGAAGATCAGCATCGCCGGCCAGATGTCGACCAGCGACCGCAGCTTCTCCGCGGTGCTGTGCTCGGGTCCGGCCGGCCCCTCGTCCGGGTACAGCCGGACATAGACGGCGATCGCCAGCATGTAGCCGAACGCCGCGAGGATGCCGGGGATGAAGGCGGCCAGAAACATCTTGGCGATGTTCTGCTCGGTCAGCAGGGCGTAGATCACCAGTATGACCGACGGTGGGATGAGTATGCCCAGAGTACCGCCCGCGGCCAGGGCTCCGGTCGCCAGCGCTCCCGAGTAGCGATAGCGCTTCAGCTCCGGTAGTGCCACCTGCCCCATGGTCGCGGCGGTCGCCAGCGACGATCCGCAGATCGCCCCGAACAGTCCGCAGCCGCCGATCGCCGCCATGGCGATCCCGCCCGGCCGGTGGCCGAGCCAGGCGTTGGCGGCGCCGAACAGGCCGCGCGACAGCCCGGAGCGGGTGGCGAACTGCCCCATCAGCAGAAACAGCGGTATGACCGTCAGCGAGTAGCTCGAGAACAGGTAGTAGGCGCTGGACTTCAGCTGGGCGATCAGCGGCAACCAGCCGGCGATGAACGCGAAGCCGCCGCCGCCGGCCAGCATCATGGCGACGCCGATCGGCATGCGCAGCGCCATCAACGCCAGCATGCCGGCGAACACCGCGAGGCCGAGGCCGGTGCCGCTCATCGAGCGGCCGGAAGCGGCGACGCTCCGCGCAGCAGGCCGACCGCCGCGCCGTGCAGGCAGACCAGGCACAGCAGGCCGAAGGCCGGCACCATGACCGCGTAGCTCGGCCAGGTGGGGACCCCCAGCACCATGGTCTGGTCGTTGCCGAGGTAGGTGTCGATGCCGCCGAGCGCCATCCGCCAGGCGACCAGCCCGGCGCAGGCCGCGAACACCAGAGCGTTGAGGCCGTCCAGCCGGGCCCGCGCCGTCGCCCGCATCCCGCCGGTGAAGAAGTCGACGATCACGTGGCCGCCGCGCGCCTGGCAATACGGCAGGAACGCCGCGATCGCCGCCCCGGCGCCGAGTTCGACCAGTTCGATATCGCCGGAGATCGGGGCCGAGAACAGGTAGCGCCCGGTCACGCTGACCACGGTCATCAGCGCGCCGGCGGCCAGCAGCAGCCCGCCAAACACCGCCAGCAGAGCAGACAGCGTGTGCAGCACCGCCCCGACCGGATCGGTCGGGGCGGGCTGCCCGTCGCCCGGGGTGTCCGACGTCATCGGCGCGAGCGCGCGGCCGTCCGTGCGTCACCGCGTGTGCTTGTCGAGCATGGCGTCGGCGTCCTTCAGCAGCGCCGCGCCGTCCTTGCCGGCCTTGTTCATCTCGGCGATCCAGTCGCCGCGCACGCTGGCGGTGAGTTCCCGCATCTTCTCGACCTCGGCCGCCGACAGCTCGACGATCGTTCCGCTCTCGGCGGCCTTGGCGCGACCGGGCGCCTCGATCTCGTCCCACACCTTGCCGACCCATTCGGCCATCCGCATCCCGGTGTGCTCGTCGAGGACCTTGCGCAGGTCGGCGGGCATGCCCTCGTACTTCGCCTTGTTCATGGCCAGCACGAACACCGAGGTGTAAAGGCCGCGCGGTCCGGGCGTGACCGCGTGGTTGTCGACCATCTCGGAGATCTTCAGCGGAATGGTGATCTCCCACGGGATCACCGCGCCGTCGACCACTCCCTTGGAGAGCGCCTCCGGCAGCGCCGGCACCGGCATGAACACCGGTGTCGCGCCCATCGCCTCCAGGGCCTGGCCGATCGAGCGGCTGGGGGCGCGAACCTTGAGGCCCGACAGGTCGGCGATGGTGGCGACCGGCTTCTTGGTGTGGATCACGCCGCGGGCGTGGACGTGGAACATCAGCGGGTGCACGTCCGCGAATTCCTCGCGCATGTGCTTCTCGTAGAACTCCTGGACCGCCATCGTCGTCGCCGCCGCCGTGGAGACCATGAAGGGCAGCTCGAACACGGCCGATGTCGGGTAGCGACCGGGCGTGTAGCTCGGCAGGGTCCAGACGATGTCGACGACGCCGTCGCGGGCCTGGTCGATCAGCTGCGGCGGCTTGCCGCCCAGCTGCATGGCCGGAAAGATCTCGATCGCGATGCGACCGCCGGACGCTTCCTCCACCTGCTTCTTCCAGGGCTCGAGGACATTCTTCTGGGTGTTGGCGACCGGCGGCAGGAAATGGTGGACGCGCAGGGTCACGTCGGCGGCGTCGGCGGCGCCCAAGGGTGACACCAGCGCGGCGGCTGCCAGCGCGCCGAGCACGAGGCGGCGGGTCTGCATCTCGGAATCCTCCCTCTGTCGTGACCGTTCCCGTTCTCATGACGGGATGGGCTATGGCCGCGTCGCGGCGTTGACGAAGACTATGAAAACCGTGAGTTGAGGTGTCAACGCACCGCCCTTGTTTTCTCGAGATCTCGGCCACAACCCGACGAGCACTTGCGGGCAATCGACCGGCGGCCACGGGCCACGGCGGTCCTGTCGCGCTGTCTCGCCGACGCCGCGTCCGTCCGGCCGTCGGCGCCGGCCGAAATCGTGGCGCTGGACCTGATCGTGTTTTGGCACTCAAATACCGAAATCGTCGGTCCCCGAAGCGGTCGGCAGGCGAGACGCTCGTGTTTCGTCTTGTATATCGACCCGAAGAAGTGAGATTCAGCAATGCGATATGTGATCGATCCGCCGGTACAGGCTGCTGTTCCGGTGGCCGGAACGGACGCCGTCTTCCCGGTTCGCCGGGTCTACTGCGTCGGCCGCAACTACGCCGCGCACGCCCGCGAGATGGGCCACGATCCGGACCGCGAGCCGCCGTTCTTCTTCATGAAGCCGGCCGACGCGCTGGTCGTCGGCGGCGCCGACATGCCGTACCCGGTGGCCACCGCCGACCTTCATCACGAAATCGAAATGGTCGTGGCGCTGGGCAAGGGCGGGCGCGACGTGCCGGTCGAGTCGGCCAACGGATTGATCTGGGGATATGGTGTCGGTCTCGACATGACCCGGCGTGACATCCAGGGCGAGGCCAAGAAGCTCGGCCGCCCTGGGACATGGGCAAAGGTTTCGACAAGTCGGCGCCGATCGCCGCCCTGCACCCGGTCACCGCCACCGGCGCTGATCGAGGACGCGGCGATCTGGCTCGAGGTCAACGGCGTGCGGCGCCAGGCGTCCACCCTGAAGGCGCTGATCTGGTCGGTGCCGGAAACCATCAGCTACCTGTCAGGCCTGGTGGAACTGCACCCGGGCGACCTGATCTTCACCGGGACGCCCGAGGGCGTCGCGGCGGTCGGGCGCGGCGATGTCCTGCATGGCCATGTCGACGGGCTGACCGACCTCGAGGTCAGGATCGTCTGACGTGCGGATCGCCACCTGGAACATCAACTCGGTGCGCCTGCGGTTGCCGCGGGCGCTCGAACTGCTCGCGGCCGAACAACCGGACGTCCTGTGCCTGCAGGAGATCAAGGCGCTGGCCGATCAGTTCCCGGCCAGGGCGTTCGCCGACGCCGGCTATCCGCACCAGGCGGTGTCCGGAATGAAGGGCTACAACGGGGTGGCGGTGGTCTCGCGGCTGCCGATCGTCGAGACCGAGCGCTGTGATTTCTGCACCCGCGCCGACGCCCGCCACCTGGCGGTCCGGATCGCCGGCGGGCCGGAGCTGCACAACCTCTACGTCCCGGCGGGCGGCGACATCCCCGACCCGGCGGCCAACCCGAAATTTGCCCACAAGCTCGAGTTCCTGTCCGAACTGCGGGTTTGGTTCGCCGCCGAGCGGAACGCCGGCCAGCCCATGATCCTGGTCGGCGACCTCAACATCGCGCCGCTCGAGACCGACGTGTGGTCGCACAAGCAGCTGCTCGACGTGGTCAGCCACACACCGGTGGAGGTGGAGGCGCTGTCCGAGCTGCAGGCCGGGCTCGGCTGGCTGGACGCGGTCCGCCACCGGATCCCGGCGGACCAACGACTGTACACATGGTGGAGCTACCGGGCGCGCGACTGGGACGTGTCGGACCGCGGCCGGCGCCTCGACCATGTCTGGGTGACCCCACCGCTCGCCGGCGCGGTGCGCCACGCCAGCGTGCTGCGGGCGGCCCGCGGCTGGGAGAAGGCCTCCGACCACGTGCCGGTGATCGTCGACCTCGACCTCGGCTGACCTCGCGGGGCGGCGGCGGCTACACCCGCTGCAGCATGTGGATCCGGCCGTCGTCGACCCCCGGCGGCAGCGGCAGCGGGGTGAGACCCGGCACGCCCTCGATGGGCTGGTCGCTGACGACCACGGCACCGTGCGCCAGCAGCCCGGCGATCATCGGCGCCGCCCTGGCCACCAGGGCCATGCTGCCGGCCTTGTCGCCGGTCCCGATGTCGAGATGGGCGATCGCGGCGGTGTGGCCGAGGTCCGCGAGCGCCCGCGGCAGCGTCTCGAACAGGTCGCCGAGGTAGAGATCCTCGTCCGGTGGCACGCAGTCGGGGTGCGCCGCGACCTGGCGGTCGAACACCACGATCCGCCGGCCGGGCAGGATGGCGCGGAGATGGTCGTAGGTCCGGCCGTTGCCGAGGCCGAATTCCAGAGCCGGCCCGTCGATCCCGGCGGCCCGACGGGCGGCGTCTTCCAGGGCGGCCTTCTGGGCCTGCAGGCGTCGGATGGCGCTGTCGAGACGGCTCATGAATCCTCGTGTTCGCTCGGTTCGGGGCGTGTGGGTCAGCCGGACCGGTTCTTGCTCACCGCGTCGCGCAGCTGGGCGTTGGTTCGCTCCAGGCGGGCCGCGAGTTCACGCATGATCTCGATGGCGATCTGCGGGAACTCGTTGATCAGTCGGAAGAACAAGCTCCTTGGTGATCTTGAGCGTCGTGACCCTGTCAACGGCGCGGACGGTCGCGGTCCGCGGCACGTCGCAGAGAATCGCGATCTCGCCGACGACATCGCCGGCGCCGAGCCTTGCCACCTCGATGTCGCCCGACGCGGTGGCGATGCGCACCGAGGCCTCGCCCTCGATGATGATGTAGGCGGCGTCGCCCATGTCGCCTTGCCGGCACAGCACCTGGTCGGGCTGGTAGGTGAGGCGCTCGGAAGTGAAGGCGAGCAGCTTCAGCTTCGACGGCTCGATCTTGGCGAACAGCGGGATGTTCCGCAGCAGTTCGACTTCCTGGTTGATGCTCATCGCCTCTCCCCTCGCCGACTACTCGTCGCCGGCCGCGGCGCGGAACGCCGACCCGTCGCGATCCAGGACGTCAGGGGCCCCGTCCTCGACGATCCGGCCGCCGCGCAGGACCAACACACGCTTGAAACGCCGCGCCAAGTCGGCGCGTTGCATCGCCCAGACCACGGTCCGGTCCTCGGCGTCGCCGAGAACCCGGTCCATCACCCGCCCCTGGGCGCCGGAATCGATGGCGCCGGCGGCGTCGTTGAACACCAGCACGTCCGGCCGGCGCAGCAGGACGCGGGCGATACCGATCTTCTGGCGCTGCGCGGCGGTCAGCCGCGAGCCGCCGATCCCGACCTGGAAGTCCAGCCCGACCTCGATCACCGTCGAGCGCAGCTCCAGACTCTCCAGGACTTCCGAGATCACCGTGCCGACCCTGGCCGCCGCGTCGGCCTCGCCGTAGGCGATCTTGCCGAACAGCACGTTGTCCTGGACCGAGGCGGCGGCGTTGTAGGCGTCGGCCGAGAAGAACGCGACCGACCCCGCCAACTCCGGCGGCAGGTTGTCGGCGAAGGCGCGGCGGGCTTCGAGGATGCGCTGCTTCATGGCGTCGTCGAGCAGACCGAGGCGGTGGCGGGCCGCGATCAGCTTGAACGGCAGCGACAGCAGCCGCGTCCTGTCGTCCTCGGCCAGGGCGTCGATGCCACCGCGGTCGGCGCGGCTGACCAGGGCCTGGAACTCCGGCAGGTCGTCGGGCGAGATGAAGCTGAACTGGGCGAAGAACTCGTGGTCGGACGGCAGGTCCGCGAACAGCTCGACCATGGTCGCCGCCATGTCGCGGCCCATGGTCAGGAAGTCCCCGGTCAGGCCGACGGTGTCGAGGATGCGCCGGACGTACGGGGCGGCGGCAATGGTGTCAGCCGCGAAGGTGCCGTCGACCGGGGTGCCGAACAGCAGGTTCTCCGCCACCGAGGCGTTGGCGTTGTAGCGGTCGGCCGAGAACGGCTCGACCAGCGCCTCGAACGCGGGATCCCCGGCCAGCCGCTCGGCGAAACCGGCCCGCGCCTCCAGAAGCCGGGCCGCGGCCTCCGGTCGGCTTTCCGGGTCGAGCGCGCCGCGCAACCCGAGCTGATAGCAATCCTCCTGGAGATCGACGTCCTCCAGGATCTCCACCAGCCGCTGAGACAGCGTCGTGCCGTCCGGCACCCCGATCGCCCCGTAGTCGACCCAGTCCGCCTGTGGGTCGTCGGTGGAGTTGCCGGACACGGCGGCGTCGGCGACGAACCGCTTGGCCCGGGCCTGCTCGGTCTCGTTGCGCTGCGGTGTTGCCAGCGGGCGGTGCATGGCGCCCAGCAGGAGGTTCTCGCGGATCGTCGTCGAGAACACGAACGCCGACGGGCCGACATAGCCGATGCGGCGGCCGGTGACCGCTTCCGGCAAGGTGGTGATGTCGCGGCCGGCGAAGGCGAGACTGCCGGTGGTCGGTGACGCCAGCCGGGCCAGAACCAGGGTGAGCGCCTCCTTGCCGCCGTTGGTCGGGCCGAGCAGGGCGACGCGTTCCCCGGCTTCCAGGCGCAGGTTGATGCCGTCGAGCTGGGTGTCGCCGTCGTCGTCGACCACCCCGAGATTCGACGACCGGTAGCCAGCCGGCTCACCCTTGGTGTCGTCGCCGTCGGTGGATTGATGCGCCGGGTCCAGGCTGCCGGGCGCGTCGAACTGCTCGATCACCTGCTCGTACTTGATGCGCGCGTCTTCCTTGCGCTCGTAGTAGCCGAGCAATTCCTTCCAGGGCGCCGACAGGTCCTTGTAGGCGGCCAGCACCGCCACCATCGCGCCCAGCGACAAATCGCCGCGCACCACCAGATAGCCGCCGATGGCGTAGAAGAAAAATGGCGTTATCTGAGCCAGGAAGTTGTTCAGAAATTTGATGAAGAACTTTTTCTTGTAGATCTCGAAGCGGATCTCGTAGATCCGGCCAAGGCGCTCCGAGAATCGCGCCAGCATCAAGCGGGCGGCGTCGTTGGCGTGTATTTCCTGCACCCCGGACACGCTCTCGCCGAGCTTGTCGGACAACGCGCGTACGGTGCGCACCCGCTCCTTGGCGAGCAGGTTCACCTGGCGCTGCAGCTTCGGGATCACGTAGGCCTGGATCGGGTAGAGCGAGATCGCCGCCAGGCCGAGCACCGGGTCCTGCATGAACATGAAGAACAGGATGGTGATCAGCGTGCCGCCCTGGAACGCCGGCAACGAGATTGAATCGCCGATGAACCCGCCGAGCGGCTCGACCTCGGCGGTGACCATGGGAATGATCTCGCCCTGGCTCATGCGACGGAAACGGCCGAGCGGGAACCGCAGAACCCGGGAATACAGCTCGAATCGCAGCCGCCGCAGCATGCGCTCGCCGAGCTGGCCCCGGTAGACGTTGATCGCGTACTTGAACGCCCCGTTTATGCACACGAGCGCCAGGAACAGGCCGGACAGCGTCCACAGGAATTCGAGCTGCCCGAATTCGACGCCCAGCCAGGTGATCGGGAAGGTGGCGTCGCCCTTGGCGTCCAGCGCCTCGTTGATGATCCGCTTGGGCAGGTCGAGGGAATAGTAGAGGAATGGAAACGACAGCCCGGTCATGATCAGCAGCACGATCTGTTCGCGCTTGCTGTACCGCAAGATGAACCGGTAGATACTCGACTCCATGGGCGACCGGTCCGGGGGTCTGTGAATGGCAGCGGAGTGTGGGGTCAATCCCCACGCCGATCAACTCGGCTGATCAACCCGACCGTCTGAAAAGGTTACCGTTTCGACCCCAAGGGCATTGTGGCATAGTCGGTTGGCGAGGGGTCGCAGCCGAGCGTCGTTAAATCCGGCAACGGTCGCGAGGAGACCGATGAGTCAGCCCAGGCGTCGGACGCACGCTCGCGTCCTGATGTACAGCCACGACACGCTCGGTCTCGGCCATCTTCGGCGTTGCCGGGCGATCGCGCACGCGTTGGTGGAAGCGGATCCGGGTGTCAGCGTGCTGATTTTGTCGGGCTCGCCGATCATCGGCAGCTTCGACTTCCGGACGCGCGTCGATTTCGTGCGAATACCCGGCGTGATCAAGCTCCGCAACGGCGACTACACCTCGCTGTCCCTGCACATGGACATCGAGGAAACGGTCCAGCTGCGCGCGGCGATCATCAAGCACACGGCCGAGCACTTCGATCCGGACGTGTTCATCGTCGACAAGGAGCCCTGGGGCCTGCGCGGCGAGGTCAAGGACACCCTCGAGATGCTCAAGGCGCGAGGCACGCCGCTGGTGCTTGGCCTGCGCGACGTCATGGACGAACCCGAACTGCTGCTGCCGGAATGGGAGCGCAAGAAGGTGCTGCCGGCGCTGCAGGATCTCTACGACGAGATCTGGGTGTACGGCGTGAAGGAGGTCTGCGACCCCTATCTCGGCCTCGAAATCCCGGCATCGGTGCGGTTGAAGACCCGCTACACCGGCTATCTGCGGCGGCATGATTCAAACGTGGTCACGGCGGCCCCGGCCCTGCCGTTCGGCGATGACCCTTACCTGCTGGTCACGGCCGGCGGCGGCGGCGACGGCGAGCCGATGATGGACTGGGTGCTGCGCGCCTACGAGCAGGAGGCCGACCTGCCCTACCCGGTGCTGATGGTGCTCGGCCCCTTCATGCCGCAGGAGCAGCAGCACGAGTTCATGGAGCGGGCGGAAAAGCTCGACCGGGTCCACATCATCACCTTCGATTCCCGCATCGAGGGGCTGATGGCGCGCTGCGCGGCGATCGTCGCGATGGGCGGCTACAACACGTTCTGCGAGATCCTGTCGTTCGACAAGCGGGCGCTGGTGGTGCCGCGCACCGAACCGCGGCTGGAACAGTACATCCGCGCCAAACGCGCCGAGGAACTCGGCCTGCTGAGCGTGGTGGTCGAGGACGGCGACCGTGACCCCAAGGTCATGGCCGAAGCCTTGCGCCGGCTGCCCTCGCAGAAGCTTCCCTCCGAAGCCACCGACCTGCAACTGCTGGACGGACTTGAGCGGGTCGGCCAGTTGGTCGACCGCTGGGTGGCGGCGCGCGCCGCCCGACCGGTGGTGCCGTTCCGCCAGCCGGCGTGACCGGGGCGTCGCAGGTGCCGGGTGGGCCGATAGCGGTCGTGCTGAAGGGCTACCCGCGGCTGTCGGAGACCTTCATCGCCCAGGAACTGCTCGGCCTGCAGCGCCGCGGCCTGCGGTTCCGGATCGTGTCGCTGCGGCGGCCGACCGACCGGGCGACGCACCCGGTGCACGCGGCCATCACCGCCGCGGTCGACTACCTGCCGGAGTACCTCTACCAGGAGCCGCTCCGGGTGCTGCGCGGCTGGCGGGCGGCGCGCCGGCTGCCCGGGTGGAAGGCGGCGCGGGCGGCCTGGTGGCGCGACCTGCGGCGCGACCCGACTCCGAACCGCGTCCGGCGCTTCGGCCAGGCCTGCGTGCTGGCGGCCGAGCTCGACCCGGCGGTGCGCCACCTCCACGCCCACTTCCTGCACACCCCGTCCTCGGTGGCGCGCTACGCCGCGCTGATGACCGGGCTCAGGTGGTCGGCGTCGGCACACGCCAAGGACATCTGGACGACGCCGGACTGGGAGAAGCGCGAGAAGCTGGCCGAGGCCGCCTGGACGGTGACCTGCACCGCGGTCGGGCGCGACCATCTGGCGACGCTGGCGCCGGACCCGGCGCGGGTCGCCCTGCTGTACCACGGCCTCGACCTCGCCGATTTCCCGCCGCCGGCGCCCCGGCCGCCGCGCGACGGCGGCAACGCGGGCGATCCCGTGACCATCGTCTCGGTCGGCCGCGCGGTCGCCAAGAAGGGCTATGACGACCTGCTGGACGCGCTGTCGTTGCTGCCCGCCGGCCTGGCCTGGCGGTTCGTCCACATCGGCGGCGGCGCCTTGCGGGACACCCTGCGCGACCGTGCCCGCCGGCTCGGCATCGCCGACCGGGTGGAGTGGCGGGGCGCCCAGCCGCGCGCCGCGGTGCTGGCGGCGCTGGCCGACGCCGACCTGTTCGCGCTGGCCAGCAAGATCGCCGGCGACGGCGACCGCGACGGCCTGCCGAACGTGCTGATGGAGGCCCAGGCGGCCGGTCTCGCGGCGGTGGCGACCCGGGTGTCGGCGATCCCCGAACTGATCGAGGACGGCGTCACCGGCGTGCTGGTGCCGCCCGAGGACCCGCCAGCCCTGGCGGCGGCCCTGGCCGCCCTGGCGCGCGATCCCGACCGGCGGGCGACCCTGGCGGCGGCCGGCCGCGACCGGGTCCGGTCGGCGTTCGGCCACGAGGCCGGGATCGACCGGCTGGCCGCGCGCTTCGGCCTCGGTCCGGGTGGCCTCGCCGACGTCGCATGAGGGTAGCGTTCCACGCGCCCCTGAAGCCGCCGGATTCCGACCGGCCGTCGGGCGACCGCACCATGGCCCGGCTGCTGGTCCGGG
This sequence comes from Rhodospirillaceae bacterium, assembly GCA_018401495.1. GTDB lineage: Bacteria > Pseudomonadota > Alphaproteobacteria > Thalassobaculales > Thalassobaculaceae > Thalassobaculum_A. The sequence continues at coordinate 35,275 of JAGYJX010000031.1, read as the reverse complement.
CGCTGGAGCGCGGTGGCCACACGGTCGAGTTGGCCGCCCGGCTGCGGACCCGCGACGGCGCCGGCGACCCGGAGCGGCAGCGCCGCCTGGCGGTCCTCGGCGAGCGGCTGGCCGGGCGCTACGTGCGCTCGGTCCAGGCCGGTCGCCGCCCGCCGCCGGACCTCTGGTTCACCTATCACCTGTATTACAAGGCGCCGGACTGGATCGGACCCGCGGTGGCCGACACCCTCGGCATTCCCTACGCTGTCGCCGAAGCGTCGGTCGCCGGCAAGCGCGCCGGCGGCCCCTGGGATGCCGGCCATCGGGGGGCGCTCGCGGCGCTGGCGCGGGCAGACCTGGCGATCGGTTTCAACAGCCGGGACGCCGGCGCGGTGCTGCCGGCGCTCGGTCCGCTCGCCCGCTACGAGCGGCTGCGCCCGTTTCTCGATCCGCTGCCGCCGCCGTCCAAGGTGCCGGCCCGCGCCGGGGTGGCGGCCGCGCTCGGCCTGCCACAGGCCGAGCCGTGGTTGCTGGCGGTCGGCATGATGCGGCCGGGAGCGAAGGCGGCCTCCTACCGGGTGCTGGCGACGGCGCTCGGCGGCCTGCTCGACCGGCCCTGGCGGCTGATCGCGGTCGGCGACGGGCCGGCCCGGGACGAGATCGCCGGGTATCTCGCGCCGCTCGGCGACCGGGTTCGCCTTGCAGGGGCGGTCGCGCCCGACCGGTTGCCGGCCTTTTACGCCGCCGCCGACCTGATGGTGTGGCCGGCCATCCAGGAGGCCTACGGCATGGCGCTGCTGGAGGCGCAGGCGGCCGGTCTGCCGGTGCTGGCCGGTGACGTCGGCGGCGTGCCCGACATCGTGCGCGACGGCCACACCGGGGTGCTGGTGCCGGAAGCCGATGCCGCCGCCTTCGCACGCGCCCTGGCGGCGTTGCTCGACGATCCCGGGCGATGCCGGATGATGGGGCAGGCGGCGCGCCGAACGGTTCTGGCCGAGCACTCGCTCGACGGCGCTGCGGCCACCCTCGACCTTTGGCTCCGGGGCGCCGTTTCCCGCCGGGCCGCGAGGTGCGAGTGACGACCGTGCGCCTCGCCCTGCTGCGGCATGGTCCGACCGAGTGGAACGCCGCCCGGCGGCTGCAGGGGCGCGCCGACATCCCGCTGTCGCCGGCCGGCGCGGAGGCGGTCGGCCGGAGGGTCGTCCCGCCCGAGCTGACAGGGTTGCGGTGGCTGACCAGTCCGCTGGCGCGGGCCCGCCAGACCGCCCGGCTGCTCGGCGTCGTGGCCGAGCCGGAGCCGGCGCTGATCGAGATGGACTACGGCGCCTGGGAGGGCCTGACCCTGGCGGCGGCGCGCGCCGCCGATCCCGCGGCGGCGCTGGCCAACGAGGCCCGCGGCCTCGACTTCCGGCCGCCCGGCGGCGAGAGCCCGCGCGACGTCCAGGCCCGGCTGGCGGCGCTCTCCGGCCGGCTGGTGACCGAGGGCCGCGACACCGGCGCGGTCACCCACAAGGGCGTCATCCGGGCCGCCCTGGCGCTCGCCACCGGTTGGGACATGACCGGCCGGCCGCCGGTGCGCCTTGACTGGAGCGCCGCCCACCTGTTCCTTCTGGACGCCGCCGGGCGTTGGACCCTGGCGCGTCACGACATCCCGCTGGAGCCGCCCGCATGACCGCGCCCCGCGTCCTGCTCTACGTCCAGAACCTGCTCGGGATCGGCCATTTGCGCCGGGCCGCGGCGGTGGCGCGCGGTCTCACCGCCGAGGGCCTGGCGGTCGACTTCGTGTCCGGCGGGATGCCGGTGCCGCATCTGCCGCTCGGCGGCGCCGAGCTGGTCCAGCTGCCGCCGGTGCGCGCCCTCGACGATGCCTTCAAGGTGCTGGTCGACGACCGGGACCGGCCGATCGACGACGGCTTTCGCGCCGATCGCCGCGACCGCCTGCTGGCGCTGCTGCAGGCGCGCCGCCCGGCGGCGGTGATCACCGAGCTGTTCCCGTTCGGCCGCCGCCAGATGCGGTTCGAGCTGCTGCCGCTGCTGGAGGCGGCGCGCGCGGCGGCGTGGCGGCCGGTGGTGCTGTCGTCGATGCGCGACATCCTGGTGACCAAGCCGCGCGCCGACCGCAACCGGGAAATCGTCGACACCCTGAACGCCTGGTACGACGGCGCCCTGATCCACGCCGATCCCGGACTCATCCGGCTGGAGCGGACCTTCCCGATGGCGGCCGACATCCGGGTGCCGGTCACCTACACCGGCTACGTGGTGAACACCGACGAGCTGGCGGTTCCGGCGCTTGACCCGCTGGCGGCGGGCGAGGTGCTGGTGTCGGCCGGCGGCGGCGCCGTCGGGCACGATTTCATGCGGCGGGTGGCCGCGGCCATGCCCGACCTGCCGCTCGCCGACCGCACCTGGCGGTTCGTCACCGGCCACCACATGCGCCCCGACACCGTCGAGCATCTGCGCGGGCTCGGCCGGCCGAACCTCGTGGTCGACACCATGCGCCCCGACCTGCCGGCGCTGATGGCCGGGGCGGCGCTGTCGATCAGCCAGGCCGGCTACAACACGCTGCTGGAACTGATGGCGGTGCGGGCCCGTGCCGTGGTGGTGCCGTTCGAGGGCGGGGTCGAGACCGAGCAGCGGCTGCGCGCCGACCTGCTGGCCGAGGTCGGCGCCCTCGAGGTGGTGGCCGAGGCCGACCTCGCGACCGCGACGCTGGCGGCGGCGATCGGCCGGGCGCTCGCCCGACCGCGCGACGCCGTGCCGGCGGTCGACCTGGACGGCGCCCGGGCGACCGGGGCGTTGGTGGCGCGGGCCGTGCGCGATCGGGCGGCGGCGTGACCGCCGGCTCTGGACTGGAGCGCCTCGCCGCCACCCTCGACGCCATCGGTGACGCCGGCGGCACGGTCGAGCTCTGGTGGCGTGACGACGACCTGGAGCGGCCGTCGCCTGAGCTCGACGGCATGCTGGACGAGCTTGCCGCGGTCGGCGTGGCGCCGGCGCTCGCGGCGGTGCCGGGGCGGCTGGTGCCGGAGGCGGTGGCGGCGCTGGAATCGTCGTCGGCCCGGCTGCTGCCGCACGGCTGGCTGCACGCCGACCACGCCGGTCCCGGGGCGAAGAAGTCGGAGTTCGGGCCGGAACGGCCGGTCGAGATCCGCCTTGGCGAAATCGCCGATGGTCGGCGGCGGCTGGCGGTGCTCGCCGGGGACCGCGCGCTGCCCTGCCTGGTGCCGCCGTGGAACCGGATTGGCGACGATCTGTTGGACCGGCTTGGCGGCACCGGGATCATCGCGCTGTCGGGCTTCGCGCCGTGGGGTCGCCGACCGGACCCGGCCGCGGTGCCGCGGCTCGATACCCATGTCGACCTGATCGACTGGCGCGGCGGTCGGGCCGCCCTGGACGCCGCCGCGGTGGCGGACGCCCTGGACCAGCGGATCCGTGGCGCCGCTGGCGATCGTCACGAATCGCGGGTGGACGGACCGATCGGAATCCTGTCCCATCACCGGGTCACCGATCCGGCGGCGTGGCGAGGCTGGCGGCCGCTGCTGGCGGCGCTGGCGGCGCATCCGGCGGTTCGGTGGCTGGATCCGGCGAGCGCGCTCGCCGCGGTCGGGGCCGGGCTGCCGGTGGCGCCCGGGACGGGGAACGAGACACGGAGGACGGGGTGACGACGCACCGCTACGAACGGGGCGCCATCGTGGGTGATTACGCGCGGGGCGGCCTCGGGTTCGTCATCACCGCCGGGCCGGTGCTGTTCGTGCCGATGGTGTCGTGGCTGACCGTCATGTTCGCCGGCTTTGCGCTGCTGTTCGGCGTCTACGTGGTCCGGACCTGGATGCGGGCCGCCACCGAGATCGAGGTCGACGAGGCCGGCATCGCCGCGCGCGGGCCGCTCGGCAAGGCGATCCCCTGGAACGACCTGGAGGCGATCGAGCTGCGGTACTTCGCGACCCGCCGCGACAAGGAGGGCGGCTGGATGCAGATGCGGCTGCGCGGCGGCGGCGCCGCGCTGGCGATCGAATCCAGCCTCGACGGGTTCGAGGCGGTGGCGGAGCGGGCGGCGGCGGCGGCGGCGCGCAACCAGCTTGCGCTTTCCCAGGTCACCCAGGAAAATCTCAAGGCGCTCGGCCTGCTCGGCGGCGCAAGGGCATCCGGGGGGACGGCGTCGGCGCGCGACGACCGGTTGGGGCTGGAATGACGGAACGCGTCACGCCGCTGCTGCGCGTCAACGACCTGCGGGTGGGTTTCGACCTACCCGAGGGCCGGCTGGTCGCGGTCGACGGCGTGTCGTTCCAGATCCGGCGCGGCGGCACGGTGGCGCTGGTCGGCGAGTCCGGCTCCGGCAAGTCGGTCGTCAGCCAGGCCATCATGGGCCTGCTGCCGCGGCCGGCGAAGATACTCGGCGGGTCTATCCTGTTCGCCGATCCCGACCAGCCCGGGACGATCACCGACATCGTCCGCCTCGCGCCCGACGGTCGCGCCATGCGCAGCCTGCGCGGCGGCCGTATCTCGATCATCTTTCAGGAGCCGATGACGTCGCTGTCGCCGCTGCACACCGTCGGCGACCAGATCATGGAAGCGCTGCGGCTGCACCGCCGGGTGTCGACCGCCGAGGCGACCGAGTTGACCCGCGACATGCTGCGTCTTGTCGGTTTTCCGGAACCCGACCGCGCGCTCCGGACCTATCCGTTCGAGCTGTCGGGCGGGCTGCGCCAGCGCGCGATGATTTCCATGGCGCTGGTCTGCCGGCCGGCCCTGCTGATCGCCGACGAGCCGACCACCGCGCTCGACGTCACCATCCAGGCCCAGATCCTCAAGCTGATCCGGGACCTGCAATCGGAACTGCACATGGCGGTTCTGATGATCACCCACGACCTCGGTGTGGTCGCCAACGTGGCCGAGGAGGTGGTGGTGATGTACCGCGGCCGGGTGATGGAATCCGGCGACGTCGAGGACATCTTCCGCCGCCCCGAGCACCCATACCTGCGGGCGCTGATGGCGGCGGTGCCACGCTTCGACATGGCGCCCGGCGAGCGCCTCAAGCCGCTGCGCGAGATCAAGGCCGAGACCGGCCATCTGCTGGCGGATTCCGGTGACCGCGCCGCCCGCGCCACTGCCCAGGCCGCGCCGCTGCTGGCCGTCGAGGGGGTGTCGAAGACCTACACCATCCGCAAGGCCGGGCTGCTCAGCACGGCGCCGCGTCAAGTCATGGCGCTGGACGACGTGTCGTTCGAGGTCCGGCGGGGAGAATGCCTCGGCCTGGTCGGCGAGTCGGGGTGCGGCAAGACCACGCTCTCGAAGGTGATCATGCGGGCGGTGCGGCCCGACAGCGGCCGGGTCAGCTTCACCGACGACGACGGCACGCTCGACGTGCTGAGCCTGGAGGGCGGCGACCTGGCGGCGTTCCGGCGCAAGCTGCAGTTCGTGTTCCAGGATCCGTTCGGCTCGCTGAACCCCCGGATGACGGTGTTCGACATCATCTCCGAGCCGCTGGTGATCCACGGCATCGGAACCCCGGCGTGGCGCCGCGAGATGGTGTCGGAGCTGATGAAGCTGGTCGGCCTCGACGCCCGCCATCTCAGCCGCTATCCGCACAGCTTCTCGGGTGGCCAACGCCAGCGTATCGGCATTGCCCGGGCGCTGGCGCTGCGGCCGCCGATGCTGATCTGCGACGAGCCGGTGTCGGCCCTCGACGTCTCGATCCAGGCCCAGGTGCTGAACCTGCTGAAGGATCTCAAGGAGAAACTCGGGCTGACCTATCTGTTCGTCTCCCACAACCTGGCGGTGGTCGATTACATCGCCGACCGCATCGCGGTGATGTGCGCGGGCCGGCTGATCGAACTGGCGGAGCGCGAGGAGCTGTTCCGCAACCCGGTCCACCCCTACACCCAGGCCCTGCTCGCCGCGGTCCCCGACCCCAACCTCGACCATCCGCTGGATTTTGCGCGGATCATGGACGAGCGCGCCTCGTTGCCGGCGGAATGGCCGGCGCCGTTCACCATCGACGCCGACCGGCGGCCGGGCTTCGTCGATCTCGGCGGCGAGCATTTCGTGCGGGCCGACCCGCGGATCCTCAGCCTGAGGCTGGCGTCGTGACCGTCCGCCTCGACCCCGTCCCGGCGTCGCTGCCGTCGCGTGTCCTGGTCGCGGCCGTTCTGGCGTGGGTCGTCGGCGCCGCACCGGCCGCGGCCGAGGGCCAGCGCTACGTCGAGCCGCCGGCGCTGGTGCAGGAGGTCTCCGGGCTGCGGCTGCCGCCGGTGGCGGCGCGATTGCCGCGCCAGCCGCTGGTCGTCGACCTGGCCGCCGAGGGCAAGGAGCCCGGGCAGTACGGCGGCACCCTGTCGATGATCATGGGCCGGGACAAGGACACCCGGCAGATGGTGGTCTACGGCTACGCCCGACTGGTCGGCTACCGTCCCGGCGACTTCGAGCTGGTCCCCGACCTCGCCGCCGCCGTCGAGGTCGAGGAAGACCGGGTGTTCACCTTCACCCTGCGCGAAGGCCACCGCTGGTCGGACGGCGAGCCGTTCACCACCGAGGATTTCCGGTACTTCTGGGATGACGTGGCCAACAACCCGGCGCTGTCGCCGACCGGGCCGCCGGCCGAACTGGTGGTCGACGGCGTGCCGGCGACGGTCGAGATCCTCTCGCCGACGGTCGTCCGCTACTCGTGGCCGAAGCCGAACCCCGAGTTCCTGCCGGCGCTGGCCGGCGCCAGGCCGCTCTACCTGTACCGCCCGGCACACTACCTGCGGCAGTTCCACGCCGACCACGCCGACCCGGCGGCGCTGGAGAAGCGCGTCACCGAGGGCCGGCAACGCAACTGGTCGGCGCTGCACAACCGCGTCGACAGCATGTACCAGTTCGACAACCCCCGTCTGCCGACGCTGCAGCCCTGGATGGCGGTCACCGAGCCGCCGTCGGACCGCTTCGTCTACCGCCGCAATCCTTACTTCCACCGGGTCGACCCGGTCGGGCATCAGCTTCCCTACATCGACGAGGTGGTGTTCCTGGTGGCGGCACCGGGGCTGATCCCGACCAAGACCGGCGCCGGGGAGTCGTCGCTCCAGGCCCGCTATCTGTCATTCGACGACTACACCTTCCTGCGCCAGTCCGAGACCCGCTCGGGCTACGAGACCTACCTCTGGCGCACCGCCTACGGCGCCCACCTGGCGCTGTACCCGAACCTGAACGCCGAGGACCCGGTCTGGCGGGCGCTGATGCGCGACGCGCGGTTCCGCCGGGCGTTGTCGATGGCCATCGACCGCCACGAGATCAACGAGGTGATCTACTACGGCTTGGCGCTGGACGGGAACGACACCCTGCTGCCGACATCGCCGCTCTACCGCGACGGCCTGCGCGAGCGCTGGGCGACCTACGACCCCGAGGCGGCGAACGCCCTGCTCGACGCCATCGGCCTGACCGAGCGCGACTCCCGCGGGGTCCGGCTGCTGCCGGACGGCCGGCCGGCCGAGATCGTGATCGAGACCGCCGGCGAGAGCTCGGAGCAGACCGACGTCCTGGAACTGATCCACGACCGCTGGATGGCCGTCGGAATCAAGCTCTACAGCCGCCCGACCCAGCGCACGGTGTTCCGCAACCGGGTGTTCGCCGGCAAGACCCTGATGTCGATCTGGTCGGGCATCGAGAACGGGCTGGCCACCGCCGACACCAGCCCGCAGGCCTTCGCCCCGACCGACCAGAACCAGTACATGTGGCCGAAATGGGGGCAGCATTACCAGACCGGCGGGGCCGCCGGAGAGGCCCCGGACCTGCCGGAGGCGCGCCGTCTCATGGAGCTGTACAAGGTCTGGCGCACCGTCGATTCACGCCCGGAACGAATCGCCGTCTGGGACGAAATGCTGGCGATCTGGGCCGACCAGGTCTTCACCATCGGTCTGGTAGCCGGTGTGTTGCAGCCGGTGGTGGTCGACCTCGAGCTGCACAACGTTCCGGTGCAGGGAGTGTACGCCTGGGAGCCGGGGGCGCATTTCGGCCTCTACCGGCCCGACACCTTCTTTTCGGTCCGACCCGGCCGCGGACTCCGGAATCCCTGCTGACCGCCGCCGTCCGGAACCGGAGCTAGCGGATGCTCGACTACCTCGTGCGCCGCCTGCTGGTCATGATCCCGACGCTGATCGCCGTCAGCGTCATCACCTTCATCATCATCCAGCTGCCGCCGGGCGACTACCTCTCGACCCTGATCGCCGAGATGGAGAGCCAGGGCGAGAACGTCGACGTCGCCAAGATCGCCGCGCTGCGTGAGCAATACGGTCTCGACCGGCCGCTGTGGCAGCAGTACCTGGTTTGGGCCGTCGGCATGCTGCGCGGTGATTTCGGCTACAGCTTCCAGTATCAGCTGCCGGTCGCCGACGTGGTCGGGGACCGGTTGATGCTGACCATCGTGCTGAATTTCGGCACGATCCTGTTCATCTACCTGGTGTCGTTCCCGATCGCGATCTACTCCGCCACCCATCAGTACAGCTGGGGCGATTACGGGCTGACGCTGATCGGCTTCATCGGGCTGGCGACGCCCAACTTCCTGCTGGCGCTGATCCTGCTGTACTTCACCAATCTGTGGTTCGGGACCTCGATCGGCGGGCTGATGGACCCGTCCTACATCGACCAGCCCTGGACCTGGGGCAAGATCCTGTCGGTGCTGGAGCATTTGTGGGTGCCGGTGGTCGTGATCGGCACCTCCGGGACCGCCGCGATGATCCGCCGGCTGCGGGCCAACCTGCTGGACGAGTTGCAGAAGCAGTATGTCGTCACCGCCCGCGCCAAGGGGTTGCCGCCGATGCGCGCGCTGCTGAAGTACCCGCTGCGGATGTCCCTGAACCCGTTCATCGCCGACATCGGCAACATGCTGCCGCAGGTGGTCTCGGGCTCGGCGGTGGTGGCGATGGTGCTGTCGCTGCCGACCACCGGACCGATGCTGATCACCGCGCTGCAGAGCCAGGACATGTATCTCGCCGGGTCGTTCCTGATGTTCCTGGCGGTGCTGACCGTCTTCGGCATGCTGCTGTCGGACCTGGCGCTGGCCTGGCTCGACCCGCGCATTCGCCTCGGCGCCGGGACCGGCCGATGAGCCCCGGATCCTCGCCGCGGCCGCGCGCCCGCCACTTCGTCGACCGGTCGCCGTTCAACCCGGCCGCCGACGAGACCCTGACCGCCCAGCAGGAACGCTATTACATGGCGTCGCAGTGGCGGATGATGTGGTGGAAGCTGCGCCGCCACCGCCTGGCGGTGATCTCCGGGGGTTTCCTGGCGCTGCTGTACGCCTCGGTCCTGATCTCCGAGCTGATCGCGCCGTACGGCCTGACCACCCGTCACACCGAACACATCTACGCGCCGCCGCAGACCGTGCACTTCTTCCAGGACGGCCGGTTCGTCGGGCCCTACGTGCTTGGGCTCGACTACCAGCTCGACCTGCGCACCCTGAAGCGCGAGTACACGCCCAACCCGGACCGGCCGCAGAAGCTGCGCTTCCTGTGCTCGGGCGATCCCTACGAGTTCTGGGGAATGTTCCGGGCCGACCTCCACCTGGTCTGCCCGGCCGAGGGCGGCACGCTGTTCCTCCTCGGGACCGACCGGCTCGGCCGCGACATGTTCTCGCGCATCGTCTACGGGACCCGGATCTCGCTGACCGTGGGCCTGATCGGCATCGTCGTCAGCTTCGTGCTCGGCATCGTGATCGGCGGCGTCGCCGGCTACTACGGCGGATGGATCGATTCGCTGATCCAGCGGGTGATCGAGGTCATCCGGTCGTTCCCGGAGCTGCCGCTGTGGATGGCGCTGTCGGCGGCGCTGCCGGTGACCTGGAGTCCGATCGTCATCTACTTCGGCATCACCCTGATCCTCGGCCTGCTGGACTGGACGGGTCTCGCCCGGGCGGTGCGCTCCAAGCTGCTGGCGCTGCGCGAGGAGGATTTCTGCGTCGCCGCCGAACTGATGGGGGCCAAGCCGACGCGGATCATCGGCCGCCATCTGCTGCCGAGCTTCATGAGCCACCTGATCGCCTCGGCGACACTGTCGATCCCGACCATGATCCTCGGCGAGACCGCGCTCAGCTTCCTCGGGCTCGGTCTCAGGCCGCCGATCACCTCCTGGGGGTGCTGCTGACTGAAGCCCAGAACATCAACGCCGTCGAGCTGTACCCCTGGATCATGACGCCGGTGATCCCGGTGATCCTGGTGGTGCTGGCCTTCAACTTCTTCGGCGACGGCCTGCGCGACGCCGCCGACCCGTATCGGTAGGCGGGAACAAGTCTTCCATCCGCCTGTTTCGAACCGTCGGCGGCGCCCGCCGGCGATCGGCCAGCAGGGAGGAAGCCATGGCCCATTGCGACGTGTGCGGAAACGACTACGACAAGGCCTTCCAGGTCACCAGCGACGGCCGGACCATGACCTTCGACAGCTTCGAATGCGCGATCCACGCGATGGCGCCGCGGTGCGCGCACTGCGACTGCCGGATCATCGGTCACGGGGTCGAGGAGGCTGGAGCCATCTACTGCTGCGCCAATTGCGCGGCCCATGAAGGCTCCACCGCCCTGCGCGACCGGGCGTAGGCGGCCCTTAGCGCCGGTCCGCCGTCCACGCCGTCGAGAGATAGGCCGCCTCGGTCCCGGCCGGGACGAACCCGGCGGCGCGCAGCAGTTCCGGCACGTCGGCGCTGATCCAGTCCCGGAAGTACGGCTCGTGGAAGTGCTCGGGAAAGCCGCGCAGCACCGGATCCAGGGCCGGCGCGTCGCCGAGCTGCATGGCATCCACCACCACCAGCCGTCCGCCCGGACGCAGCACCCGCGCGGCCTCGCCCAGCACCGAGCGGCGGACCCCGGGCGGCAGTTCGTGGAGCAGGTAGACCGCCGTGACGATGTCCACCGACGCGTCGGGCAGCGGGATGGCCTCGGCCGCGGCGCCGTGCCAGGCCACGGGCACCCCGGCGAGCCGGCGCCGCGCCCGGTCGAGATAGGCCGGGGACAGATCGAGCGCGTGCAGGTCGAGCCCGGGAAACGCCGCCGCCGCCGCCAGCGGCAGAGCCCCTGTCCCGGTCCCGAGATCGAGCAGGCGCACGCCGGTACCATCCGGGGTGCCATGGTTCGCCAGCCAGCGGCCGATCGGCGGCAGGGCGCGGCGCCGCATGGCGTCGGCGAGGCCGCCGAACAGGATCTCGACCTGGGTGTCGTACAGCGCGGCGGAGTCCGGGGTCAGCCAACCGCCGGACTGGTCGTGAAAGCTCTGCAGGTAGTACTCCGGGAAACCCGGAACGACCGGCGGCGGCACGGCCTCGCCCGCGGGCCGGCCGCGGCGGCGGCGTCGGCGCAACGCCACCCGCGGCAGGTCGCGCCAGTACCGCGCCGCCTCGGCTACCGCGCCGACCGGCCTCGGGAGCAGCCCCGGGGGCGGTGGATAGACGCCGTCCTGGATGTCGCCGAGGTCGCGGGCCAGCAGCGCGAGCGCCCGCGCCGCCAGCGCCGAGTGGATTCCGGCGCCGGCGAGCCGGGCTCGCAGACCGGGGCGTGGCGAGTCCTCGACCCGTGCCAGCCAGCGGCGGGTGGCGGCGTAGTGGCCGAGGTACCAGGCGATACGGGCGGCCTGGGCGGCGCCGTAGGCGGCAGCCGCCACGGTGGAACCGACGATCGCGGGACGGGTTCGGATCATGGGAATAGCGTGGGGTTGCGCGCGGTCGGGTCAAGGGCTCGTCTCAAGGGCTCGTCGTCACGTTCAGGAGAATGCGCAATGGCCCCGTCCGGCATCCCCGCCTCTTGCCCGCCGTCCGGTGGTGTGGCACATCCCGGCGTCATCGAGACGAGCCCGGGAGTCGCGGCCATGACGGCGTTCAGGACGCTTGACCAGGTAGAAGTCTCCGGCCGGCGGGTGCTGGTTCGGCTCGACCTCAACGTCCCGATGAAGGACGGCCGGGTGACCGACGCCACCCGGATCGAACGAGCCGCCCCCACCGTGGTGGAACTCGCCGACAAGGGCGCCCGAGTGATCGTGATCTCCCACTACGGCAGGCCCAAAGGCAAGGCAGACCCGTCGCTGTCGCTGGCGCCGCTGGTCGAGCCGCTCGCGGCAGCGGTGCAACGGCCGGTGGCGTTCGCCACGGACTGCGTCGGGCCGACGGCGGCGGCGGTCGTCGACGCTCTGGCCGACGGTGACGTGGCGCTGCTGGAGAATCTGCGCTTCCACGCCGGCGAGGAGGCGAACGACCCGGCGTTCGCCGACGCCCTCGCCGAGCTCTGCGATCTCTATGTCGACGACGCCTTCTCGGCCGCCCACCGGGCGCACGCCTCGATCGACGGTGTGGCGCGGCGCCGCCCGGCCTACGCCGGCCGGGCGATGCAGGCCGAGCTGGACGCGCTCGGGCGGGCGCTTGAGTCGCCGACGCGCCCGGTCGCGGCCGTGGTCGGCGGATCCAAGGTTTCCTCGAAGCTGGACCTGCTGGGCAATCTGGTGGAGCGGGTGGACGTGCTGGCGATCGGCGGCGGCATGGCCAACACCTTCCTGTTCGCCAAGGGCGTCGAGATCGGGGCGTCGCTGGCCGAGCGCGACCTCGCCGGCACCGCGCGCTCGATCCTCGGCAAGGCCGAGGCGAAGGGCTGCGAGGTGCTGTTGGCGGTCGACGCGGTGGTTGCCGCCGAACTCGCCCCGGGCGTCGCCACATCGTTGGTCGCCGTCGACGCGGTGCCGGCGGACGCGATGATCCTGGACGTCGGGCCGGAGACGGTGGCGATGATTGCCGACCGACTCGCCGGTTGCCGGACTCTCGTCTGGAACGGGCCGCTCGGGGCGTTCGAGACCGCGCCGTTCGACGCTGGAACCTCGGCGCTGGCTCGGGCGGCTGCGGAACTGACCGACCAGGGTCGCCTGCTGACCGTCGCCGGCGGCGGCGACACCGTGGCGGCGCTGGCCCACGCCGGGGTGCTGGAGCGGTTTTCCTACGTGTCGACCGCCGGCGGCGCGTTCCTTGAGTGGCTCGAAGGCAAGGACCTGCCGGGCGTCGCCGTGTTGCGGACCCCGGTCTGACGCTGCACCGGCTCGGAACCGGGCGCGACCGAAGGTCGCATCGCCCGGGGCATCGGGTGCGTCTGCAACGCCCGGCAATGTCAGGCGTTGCCATCCGGGGACGGGTCCCCTATCCAGATTGAGCGTCATCCGGCCGGGCAAACACGGCCGCGCGAGGGTGGAGGAAGCAGCGTGCAGACAATAGGCGACCACGCGGGTCTCAAGGCCCACGGCTTGAGCAACCTGAAATCGGTGCGGTGGAACCTCGGCCCGGGCGCGCTCTACGAGGAGGCGATCCGCCGCGGCGAAGGTGTGGTGACCGCCGGCGGCGCGTTGCTCGTTACCACTGGCGAGCACACTGGCCGGTCGCCGAAGGACAAGTTCATCGTCGACAGCGACTCCACCCGCGAGGCGGTGGACTGGGGTGCCGTCAACCAGCCGATCAGCCGCGAAGGCTTCGACGCGATGCACGCGCGGGTCGCCGCCTACTACCAGGGCCGCGACGCCTTCGTGGTGGATTGCTGGGCCGGCGCCGATCCCGAGTTCCGGCTGCCGGTGCGGGTTGTGACGGAGACCGCCTGGCACAACCTGTTCGCCCGCAACATGTTCATCCGTCCCGATCCGGCCGATTTGGCCGGCTTCGAGCCGGCGTTCACGATCCTGCACGCCCCCGGCCTGGTGGCGCGCGGCAAGGATGACGGCCTGAACTCCGGAACCTTCATCCTGGTCGACTTTGATCGTCGGCTGATCCTGATCGGCGGCTCCTGGTACGCCGGCGAGATCAAGAAGTCGATTTTCGGCGTGCTCAACTACCTGCTGCCGGATCGCGGCGTGATGCCGATGCACTGCTCGGCCAACATCGGCGCCAAGGGCGACGTGGCGATCTTCTTCGGGCTTTCGGGCACCGGCAAGACCACCTTGTCGGCGGACGGCACCCGCACGCTGATCGGCGACGACGAGCACGGCTGGTCCGACAACGGCATCTTCAATTTCGAGGGCGGCTGCTACGCCAAGGTGATCCGGCTTTCGGCCGAGGCCGAGCCGGAGATCTGGGCGGCCAGCCACCGCTTCGGCACCGTGCTGGAGAACGTCGTCCACGATCCGGTTTCGCGCGCCCTGCTGCTGGACGACGACCGCTTCACCGAGAACACCCGGTCGTGCTACCCGCTCGACTTCATTCCCAACACCTCCACGAGCGGCGTCGCCGGCCATCCCGTCAATCTGGTGATGCTGACGGCCGACGCCTTCGGCGTGCTGCCGCCGATCGCCAAGCTGACCCCGAGCAGGCGATGTACCATTTCCTGTCGGGCTACACCGCGCGCGTCGCCGGCACGGAGAAGGGCCTCGGCAAGCAGCCGCAGGCGACCTTCTCGACCTGCTTCGGCGCGCCGTTCATGCCGCGCCACCCGTCGGTCTACGGCGCCATGCTGCGCGACAAGATGGCCCGACACGGCGCGACCTGCTGGCTGGTCAACACCGGCTGGTCGGGCGGCCAGGCGGGCAACGGCGGCGACCGCATGAAGATCGCCTACACCCGGGCGATGGTCCGGGCCGCCCTGGACGGCCGCCTCGGCAGCGCCGGGGTGCGCGAGGACGGCCGGTTCGGCCTGCTGGTACCGGAGGCCTGCCCCGACGTCCCGAGCGAGGTTCTGCAGCCGCGCGGCGCCTGGAACGACAAGACGGCCTACGACGCCACCGCCCACGATTTGTGCGGCCGGTTCGAGGCGAACTTCAAGAAGTTCGAGCCGTTCGTCGACGACAGCGTCCGAGCCGCCGGCATTCGCCGGGCGGCCTGACCGGCCCGTGTCCGATCGTCCCGCACCCGGTCAGGTGCGGGAAGCTTCGCCCGCTTCGGTCAGGACCCGGGCGAGGTCGTCGGCAAGGGTCTTGCCGAGACGGATGATGGCGGCGTCCTTCGGAAGCCCGGACAGCTCCGGGTGGCCGGCCTCGAACGACGTGACCACCGCGACCGGCAGGGCCTCGGTCGGCCGCATCGCCCGAAGCGCCCGCAGCAGGTCTATCCCGGCCATGCCGTCGAGGACCGCCGAGGACAGCACCACGTCGGGCTTCTCGGCGACCGCGAAGCGGATGGCCTCGAACGGGTCCGACGCGGTCTGGGCCCGATAGCCGCAGTTGGCGAGCTCGCGGGCGAGCATGTGGCCGAGGGTCCGCGCCCGGGTCACCACCAGCGCGCGGCCCGGCTTGCCGATCACCGAATTCGGGTCGAAGTCGAACGAGGCCGGCAGGCCGCGCAGGATGGCGGCGGTGCGGTCGGGGTCCGGGTTGCGACCGCCCTCGACGATCTCGGCCAACGCGTCGGCGAAGCGCTGCAACTCGACCACCGGAAGGGGCTTCGCTTCGACCGAGGCCTCCAGGAACTCCTCGAAGCGGTCGGCGACCAGCGAAATCGTCGGAAACCCGAAGGTCTTGCCCGATCCCTTGAGGTGGTGGATCTCGCGCGCCAGGTCCAGCAGCAACGGGCGAGGGTCCTTCGGGCGGTTGGCGAGCCCGTTCAACGCCAGCTGCGCCCGGGCGAGCCGGTCCGTCGCGTCGTCGAGGAATTCGCCCATCAGCCGGTTGACGATGTCGTCGGCAATCGCCATCCCAGTCACTCCCACCCGTTGCCCATCTGCCGGGAGAATGCGGAGGATGGCGTGAATGATCCGTTAACGCTGTGGGGTCCCAGCGGTTGACCCAGGTCAAGGCTGGCCGACCCGCGCCGGGTTAGAGGAAAGTAGCGGGATCCGGTGTCCCGCGATGATGGCGGGACGGTGGCGGTGGAACGACGCTGGATCTGGATCGTGCTGGTGGCGGCGGGCCTCCTGCTGCCGTTCTGGCTGGCGTCGCGTCAGGCATCGCAGCCGGCCGATGGCGCGCCGATTGCCTACTCGGCGTTCAAGAAGCTGGTCGCGGAGGGCCGGGTCGGCGCCGTGACGCTTCGCGACGACGAGATCGCCGCGATCCTCGACGCGCCGTGGGAGGTCCGGCCGGGCGTCGCGACCGTCGCGGTGACCACCCTGCTGCCCCCCTTCGGCGACCCCGACCTGCTGGCGCTCCTGGAGGAGCGCGATGTCGTGACCACGGCGCTGCCGTCCGGCGGCCGCGACTGGCTGGTGTCGGTGCTGCCCTGGCTGCTGTTCATCGGGATCTACGCGTTCTTCTGGACCCGGATGTCGCGGGGCCTCACCGGCGGCGGCTTAGGGGGTGGTCTGGGTGGCGGCGGCGTCGAGGCGTTCCTGAAGGGCCGAGCCACCCGCGAGGAGGTCCCGTCCAAGCCGGTGACGTTCGCGGACGTCGCCGGCCAGGACAACGCCAAGCGGGAAGTGGCCGAACTTGTGGAGTTCCTGCGTGACCCGGAGCGCTACCGAAGGCTCGGCGCCGAGCCGCCGCGCGGCGTGCTGCTCATGGGGCCTCCGGGCACCGGCAAGACGTTGATGGCGCGGGCGCTGGCCGGCGAGGCCGGGGTGCCGTTCTTCAACATCTCGGCCTCGGAGTTCATCGAGATGTTCGTCGGCGTCGGTGCCAGCCGGGTGCGCGCGATGTTCGACGAAGCCAAGCAGCGGGCGCCGTCGATCCTGTTCATCGACGAGCTCGACGCGATCGGCCGCGTGCGCGGCGCCGGCTTCGGCGGGGGCCATGACGAGCGCGAGCAGACCCTGAACCAGATCCTGTCGGAGATGGACGGTTTCGAGGGCCACGAGGCGGTCATCGTGCTGGCCGCGACCAACCGGCCCGACGTCCTCGACCCGGCGCTGCTGCGCCCAGGGCGGTTCGACCGGCACGTGACGCTCGACCTGCCGGACCGGGCGGCGCGCGAGGCGATCCTGAAGGTCCACGTCCGCAACAAGCCGCTCGCCGCCGACGTCGATCTCGGCGTGATCGCCGCCGGCACCCCCGGCTTCTCCGGCGCCGACCTGAAGAACCTGACGAACGAGGCTGCCATCGCCTGCGCCCGCGAAGGTGGGACGAGCGTCGCCATGCGTCACGTCGACGCCGCCCGCGACCGTGTGATGATGGGGATGGAGCGCAAGCTCACCATCCGGCCCGACGAGAAGCACCGCCTGGCGGTGCACGAGGCCGGCCACACCGCCGTCGCTCACGCCCTGCCGAACGCCGATCCGGTCTACAAGGTCACCATCATCCCGCGCGGCCGGGCGCTCGGCGGCACCCACATGATCCCGGAAGAGGAACGCTACACCCTCTCGCAGCCGACGCTCGGCGATCGCCTGGCCGTGCTGCTCGGCGGACGCGCCGCCGAGCGGGCCATCATCGGCGACGTCAGCTCGGGGGCCGATGACGACATCCGGCAGGCGACCCGGCTGGCGCGGGCGATGGTGTCGCGCTGGGGCATGTCCGAGCGCCTCGGCCCCGTCGACCTGCGGCAGAGCGACGAGCACCCGTTCCTGGGACGCGAGATGGCGCAGCCGCGCGAGTTCAGCGACGTGACCGCCCACGAGGTCGACGTCGAGGTTCGCCGGCTGCTGCACGAGGCCGAGGCCAGGGCGATCGCCGTCGTCGAAGGGAACAGGCCGGCGATTGCCCGATTGATCGAGACCCTGGAGGCCAGGGAGACCCTTGATCGCGATACGGTGATCGCGATCCTGGGGGCGGGTGCCGGTGGCACGGGCACCGGCGACAGGCTTCGGGACGCGGCGGAATAGGGGATCTGCAATGGCGACATCGCCCTACGACATCCTCGGTGTGGCGACGGATGCCCCGCAGGACGCCGTCCGGGCGGCCTATCGCCGGTTGGCGAAGAAGCTGCACCCCGACCTGAACCCGGGAGACGCCGCCGCCGAGGCGCGGTTCAAGGAGGTCACCCAGGCCTATCAGATCCTCAGCGATCCGGAGCGGCGGGCGCGGTTCGACCGCGGCGAAATCGACGCCAGCGGCGCCGAACAGCCGCCGCACCCCTACTACCGGGCGCACGCCGGCGACGGCGGCGGGGCCCAGGAGCATCCCTACCACTCGACCCGGGGCTACGAAGATTTCTCGGATCTCGGCGACGTGTTCTCCGAGCTGTTCGGCCGAGACGCGGCGCGGCGCGGCCGGCCAGGGGGATTCCGGGGCCGCGGTGGCGATGTCGCCTACCGCCTCGAGATCGGATTCATGGACGCGGTTCACGGTGCCCGCCCCCGCGTGACGATGGCCGATGGCCGGACCTTTGACGTCGCGGTGCCCGCGGGTGCCCGCGACGGCCTGACGTTGCGGCTTGCCGGCCACGGCATGCCGGGGCTCGGCGACGGACCGCCCGGCGACGCGCTGATCGAGATCGCGGTGCGGGCGCATCCGGTGTTCCGGCGCGAGGGGGCGGATATCCGCGTGGAGGTGCCGATCAGCCTCGACGAGGCTGTCCTCGGCGGCAAGGTCACGGTTCCGACCGTTCACGGGCCGGTCGCGGTGACGGTGCCGTCAGGCTCAAGCTCCGGCAAGGTGCTGCGGCTCAAGGGCAAGGGCGTTCGCGCCGGCGATCACGAGGGCGATCAGCTGGTCACGCTGCGGATCGCGCTTCCCGAGCGGATCGACCCCGACCTCGAGCGGCTGATGACCGAATGGCGCCGCGAACACGCCTATGACCCCCGCGCCGACCTCATGAAGGAGGCCCGCCATGCTTGACGTCCGCTCGGTGACCGCCCTGGTGCAGGGGCTTTCCGAGGACCGCCTGTACGGCTGGACCACCGAGGGCCTGGTCCGGCCGACCCTGCAGGCCGGCGAGGTGTTCTACCGGGAGGTGGACGTCGCCCGGCTGCGGTTGCTGGTGACGCTCGAGGACGATCTCGCGGTCGAGCGCGAGACCGTGCCGGTGGTCGTCGAGCTGCTCGATCAGATCCACGGCCTGCGACGCGCCCTGCGGGTGCTTGGCGAGGCGGTCGGGCAGCAGCCGGAACCGGTCCGCGCCGACATCCGCGCCACCGTCGCGGCGCTGATGGGGACCAGCCAGCCGGAGGATTGATCGCCGCGGACGGCCGCCGAGGGCCGCCTGCGCGGCCTTCGGCTGGCCGACACCCGCGGCGACGCTCAGGCGGCGGCCCGGGCCGCTCCGACCGCCGCTGCCTCGACGGCGGACGCGGAGTCGGCGACGTCGCCCGCCAGCAGTTCGCCGTACCCGGCGCAGGCGTGCTGGATCTCGGCGGCGATCTCGGAGAGACGGCCGGCCTGCGCCGAATAGTCATCGACGGCCTGGCGCGCGAATCCGGCACACACCTCCAGGGCGTCCTGCGGCGAGCGGCAGGCCAGCAGCTGCTGCTGTCGCCTCAGATCCTCTTCCAGGCGCTGCGTCATGAACCTTCCCGCCTCCTGCTGGGCCCGGACGGCGCCCTCGAGCACGGCGCGGTTCAGGCGCATCCAGGCGTCCATGCCGTGGCCGGTGCCGCCGGCGAACAGCCCGGCGGGCATTCCGAACGGGTTGGCGAGGCCGGCCGCGGCGGATGTCGGTTTGGCGGTCTGCTTGCTCATGGCTTGCTCCAGTTCAGTCGGTGATCCGCACCCCCGACGCGACACCCGCGGAAGCTAGGCGATCCGTCGGCGCGCCCGCATTGAGGGAGATCAAACCGCGCCGAAACCCGCCCAGGGGGGCGTCGTACGGCCCCGAACTGATCAGGATCAAGGCGTCGCCGGACCGCTGTGCAACGGTTCCGCGCACGGCCGCCGCCGTCGCGATGTCGCGCGGTCCGAAGGTCGGTTCATGAGGAGCACGTTGAGATGTCGATGATTCGGAAACTCGGCCTCGTCGCCGCTCTGGGCGCGGCGCTCGTGGTCACCGGCTGCGCCGGCGAGAAGGAGTTCACCAGCATGGGCGGTCGCGTCGACCGGCTCGAGCAGGAGGTCGCGGCCCTCGGCAAACGGCTCGACGCCATGGCCGCCAGCGACCGCGCAGGCTGCCGAGCGGGCCGCCAAGGCCGCCGATGAAGCCAAGCTCGCCGCCGACCAGGCGCGCCGCGCGTCCGAAGCCGCCGCCCAGAGCAGCGCCCGGGTCGAGGAGATGTTCCGTCGATCCCTGCGCAAGTAGCTACTCGACGAGCCGCGGCGCTGGCCCCATCGAGATCAGCCCGGGAACGCCGCGCCGTTCCCGGGCGATCCGCCTGACGATCGGCCAGTTGACCAGGACGCCACCGCCGATTGCCGTCAGGATGTCCCGGATCTGGTCTGTCGGGTCCTCCGGCGGCCAGTCGTCGAGCGGCAGCCCGGCCTCCATCTCGTCGATCTGGCGGCGCGTCGGGTGCGCCTCCATGAACAGCCGGCCTTCCTGCCAGCCGAGCTTGATCGGCTGGTCGACCACCCGCACCGGCGTCCCGACCGCCACCGCCTCGAACAACGCCGCGATGTCCTCGGCGTACAGCCGGATGCAGCCGTGGCTGACCCGCCGGCCGACGCCGTAGGGGCGGTTGGTGCCGTGGATCCGGTACAGCGGCCAGCCGAGGTCGAGGGCGCGGTCGCCGAGCGGGTTGTCCGGCCCCGGCGGAACCGAGGCGGGCAGGTCGGGGCGCTCGGCCCGGATCGACGCCGGCGGCCACCAGGTCGGGTTGCGGCGCTTGCCGACGACGGTGGTGTCGCCGAGCGGCGTCTGCGCGGCTTCGGTGCCGATCCCGATCGCCATCGAGGCGACGCTCCCGTCGGCCGCGTAGTGGTAAAGCCGCAGTTCCGCCAGATTGATGACGATCCCCCGGCGCGGCGCGTCGGGCAGGATGTGCTCGCCCGGAATCACCAGCTCGGTCCCCGCCCCGGGCAGCCACGGGTCGACCTCGGGGTTGGCGGCCACCAGCTCGACGTAGCCGACCCGGTAGTCGAGCGCGAGATCGACCAGCACCTCGCCCGCCCGCACCGTGTGCAGGCGGTTGCGGCCGATCAGGTCGGCGACGGTGCGGCCCGCCACCTGGCCTGTCGCCGGCCCGCCGCCGGTCGGCACGCGGCGACGAGCAGGCCGGCGGCGAGGCCGAGCGCACGGCGGCGGCCGATGAGCCGCTCGCGGTAACCCGGTTGAGGGGGACTGGGAAGTCGCATCGACGACGCCCTTCTCGCCGGCAGCGCCGCTTCCCGCGGGCCGACCGGTGGCCTACCTAGCCGCGCGCGGAGGCCGGCCGGCAAGTGCCCGTTACTCGGCCGGCTCGGCGCTGGCGGTTCCGGCCGGCGCCCGGCGCCGGACCAGCCGGTTGATGGCGACGAAGAAGACCGGCACGAAGAAGATCGCCAGGACGGTCGCGGAGATCATCCCGCCCAGCACGCCGAGGCCGATCGCGTTCCGGCTCTCCGAGCCGGCGCCGGTGCTGATCGCCAGCGGCAGCACGCCCAGGCTGAACGCCAGCGAGGTCATCAGGATCGGCCGCAAACGCTGGCGCGACGCCTCGACCACCGCGTCCACCAGCCCGCTTCCCCGGTCGTACAGCGACTTGGCGAACTCGACGATCAGGATGGCGTTCTTGGCCGACAGGCCGACCGTGGTCAGCAGCGCGACCTGGAAGTAGATGTCGTTCGGCAGCCCGGCCAGCGAGGCCGCGATGACCGCGCCGATCACCCCGAGCGGCACCACCAGGATCACCGCCACCGGCACCGACCAGCTCTCGTACAGGGCTGCGAGGCAGAGGAACACCACCAGCACCGAGATCGCGTACAGCGCCGGGGCCTGCGAACCGGACAGCCGCTCCTCGTAGGACAGGCCGGCCCACTCGTAGCCGATGCCGGCCGGCAACTCGGCCATCAGCTGCTCCATCGTCGCCATCGCCTCGCCCGAGCTGACGCCGGGCGCTGCCGAACCCTGGATGTTCATCGACGGGTTGCCGTTGTAGCGCTCCAGCCGCGGCGAGCCCTGGGTCCACTCGCCGGTCGCGAACGACGCGAACGGCACCATCTGGCCGTTCTCGTTGCGGACGTACCAGCGGTCCAGGTCGCCGGGCTGCATGCGGAACCGGGCGTCGCCCTGGATGTAGACCTTCTTGATTCGCCCGTTCTCGATGAAGTCGTTGACGTAGGCCGAGCCCCACGCCGCCGACAGCGTGCTGTTGACAGCCGCCAGCGAGAGCCCGAGGGCGCGCGCCTTCTCGCGGTCGATCTCGACCTGGTATTGCGGCGTGTCCTCCATGCCGTTGGGACGCACCCCCACCAGGCTCGGTTCGCCCCGGCTCAGGCCGAGCAGCTGGTTGCGGGCCTGCAGCAGGGCCGCGTGCCCGAGGCCGCCGCGATCGACGAGCTGCAGGTCGAAGCCGGTGGCGTTGCCGAGGCCGGGCACCGACGGCGGCATGATGGTGAACACCATCGCGTCCTTGACCGCGGCGAGCGCCGCCATGGCGCGGCCGGCGACCGCCTCGGCGCGCAGCGCCGGGGTCTCGCGCTCGCTCCAGTCCTTCAGCCGCACGAAGGCCAGGCCCATGTTCTGGCCGCGCCCGGCGAAGCTGAAGCCGCTGACCGTGAACAGGCCCTCGACCGCGTCCGGCTCGGACTCCAGGAAGTGCTTCTCGACCTTCTCGGCGGTGTCGACGGTACGCTCCATCGAGGCGCCCGGCGGCGCCGACCACAGCACGAACAGCGTGCCGCGGTCCTCGGTCGGCAGGAACGAGCCCGGCAGCTGCAGGAACATCCAGACCAGCCCGCCGACGATCGCCAGGTAGGCGACCCCGTAGCGGCCGAGCCGCCCGCCGGAGCGGCGCACGCCGCCCTGGTAGCGCTCGCTGGCGGCGTCGAAGCCGCGGTTGAACAGGCCGAAGGGCCCGCGCTTCGTCAGGCCGTGACCCTTCTCGACCGGCTTCAGCAGGGTGGCGCACAGGGCCGGCGTCAGCACCACCGCGACCAGCACCGACAGCGCCATCGCCGAGACGATGGTGATCGAGAACTGCCGGTAGATGGCGCCGGCCGAGCCGCCGAAGAACGCCATCGGCACGAACACCGCCGACAGCACCAGCGCGATGCCGACCAGCGCGCTGGTGATCTGGCGCATGGATTTCTTCGTCGCCTCGCGCGGCGGCAGGCCTTCCTCGGCCATCACCCGCTCGACGTTCTCCACCACCACGATGGCGTCGTCGACCAGCAGGCCGATCGCCAGCACCATGCCGAACATGGTCAGGGTGTTGATCGAGAAGCCGAACGCCGCCAGCACCCCGAAGGTGCCGAGCAGCACCACCGGGACCGCGATCGTCGGGATCAGCGTCGCCCGGAAGTTCTGCAGGAACAGGTACATCACCAGGAACACCAGGACGATGGCTTCGGCCAGCGTCTTCAGCACCCCCTCGATCGAGAGCCGCACGAACGGCGTGGTGTCGTAGGGGTAGATCGCCTCCAGGCCGGGCGGAAAGAACGGCTGCAGCTCGGTCACCCGGGCGCGCACCGCCTCGGCGGTGTCGAGCGCGTTGGCGCCGGCCGCCAGCTTGACGCCGAGCCCGGCGGCCGGCTGGCCGTTGTAGCGGGCCACCACGGCGTAGCTGTCGGAGCCGACCTCGATCCGGGCGACGTCGCGCAGCCGGACCTGCGAGCCGTCGGCTTCGACCCGCAGCAGGATGGCGCCGAACTCCTCCGGCGTTTCCATCCGGGTCTGGGCGATGATCGAGGCGGCGATCTGCTGGCCGGGGACAGCCGGCAGCCCGCCGATCTGGCCGGCGGAGACCTCGGCGTTCTGGGTGCGGATCGCCTCGACGATGTCGACGGTGGTGAGCTGGTGGCTGTACAGCCGGTTCGGGTCCAGCCAGATCCGCATGGCGTGCTGCGGGCCGAAGGTGTTGACGTCGCCGACTCCCGGCACCCGGCTGATCGGGTTCTGCAGGTTGGAGGCGACGTAGTCGGCGATGGTGCCCTGGGTGAGCCGGCCGTCCGGCGAGACGAAGCCGACCACCATCAGGAAGTCGTTGGTCGCCTTGGTGACCGTCAGGCCCTGCTGCTGGACTTCCTGCGGCAGCAGCGGCAGGGCCAGCTGCAGCTTGTTCTGGACCTGCACCTGGGCGATGTCCGGGTCGGCCTCCGGCTCGAAGGTCAGGGTGATGCTGGCCTGACCGGAGGAATCGCTGGTCGAGGACATGTAACGGAGGTTGTCGATCCCGGTCATCTTCTGCTCGATGACCTGGGTGACGGCGTCCTCCAGGGTCTTGGCCGAGGCACCCGGGTAGACGGCGTTGATCGACACCGCCGGCGGCGCGATCCGGGGATACTGCTCGACCGGCAGCGCAAGGATCGCCAGCCCGCCGGCCAGCATGATGACGATGGCGATCACCCAGGCGAACACCGGGCGGTCGATGAAGAACTGGGCCATGATCGGCTCTCCCGGCCCTGCTCAGCGGGCGACGGCGGCGGGCGCGCCGCGCGCCGCGATCGCCTCGGCCGGCGCCACCGGCTTGACCCGGGCGCCCGGCTGGACCTTCTGCAGGCCCTCCACGACGATGCGGTCGCCGGGGTTGAGGCCGGTGGTCACCAGCCAGTCGTTGCCGACGGCCCGGTCGGTCTCGATGGCGTGCGGCGCCACTCTGTCCTCGCCGTCGAGCAGCCAGACCCGGGCGCTGCCGTCGGCGGTCCGGAACACCGCCTGCTGGGGGATCAGGATGGCGTTCTCGCGCACGCCCTGCTCGACCCGGGCGCGCACGAACATGCCCGGCAGCAGCTCCGATCGCGGGTTCGGGACGACGGCGCGCAACTGCACGGTGTTGGTGTCCGGCTCGACCGTGATGTCGGAGAACAGCAGCTGGCCCTTCTCCCCGTAGGCGGTGCCCGCGGCGTCCAGGATCACTGTCACCGAGGCGGTGCCGGCGCTGCCGGCATCGGCCTCGACGCTGCCGGCCGCGAAGTCGCGGCGAAGCTCGGAGAGCTGGGAGAGCGACTGCGACAAATCGACGTAGATCGGGTCGATCTGCTGGACCACCGCCAGCGCCGTCACCTGGTTGGCCGTGACCAGGGCGCCCTCGCTGACCGCGGACTTGCCGATCCGCCCCGAGATCGGCGAGACGACGGTGGTGTAATCGAGGTTGATCCGGGCGGCCTCGATCGAGGCGCGAGCGGCGGCGGCGTCCGCCTCGGCCTGCTTCTGGGCGGCGACGGCGTCGTCGTAGTTCTGCCGGCTGACCGCGTTCGACCCCAGCAACTCGCGGTAGCGCCGCGCCTTGGCCGTGGTCACGGCGACGTTGGCTTCGGCCTTCTGCAACTCGGCGTCGGCGCTCGCCAGCGCCGCCTCGTAAGGCTTGGAATCGATCCGGTAGAGCGGCTGGCCGGCGGCGACCACGCCGCCCTCGTTGAACACGCGCTCGCGGATGATGCCATCGACCTGCGGCCGGATCTCCGATACCCGGAACGCCGTGGTCCGGCCCGGCAGTTCGGCGGTGACCGGCAGCCGTCGGGCCTCGACGGTGGCGACCACCACCTCGACGGGCGCCGCCTCCTGGCGCGGCGCGGCCGCCTCCCGGGCCGGCTCGTCGCAGGCGGCAAGGACAACCAGCAGACCCGCGGCGGCGGCCATGCTCCGAAGCGTCGTCAGTCCAGGCATGATCGGTCCCCGGTGTCGCCCCCATCCTTCGCCCCGTCCCGGCGGGCGAGGTCTTGGAGGCGGCGCGTGATATCCTATGTACTGTAACGTACAGTACAGTTCGAGTGGGTACATAGGGAGGGGCAGGTGGGATGGTCAAGGGGTCGGTGTCGCGGGAGGCATGGGTGACGCCGGACGGAGAGGCTGCGACCGGTCGGCCGGTCGGCCCGAGGGGCGAGGCGCGGCGCCGGGCTTTGCTCGACGCGGCCGCCCGGCTGTTCGTCACCAAGGGGTTCGAGAAGACCACCCTGCGCGACCTGGTGGAGACCGCCGGCGGGTCGCGGGCGACGATCTACGAACTGTTCGGCGACAAGGCCGGGCTGTTCCGGGCGATGATGGAGGAGAGCAACCGGCGCGTCCTCGATCACCTGTCGGACGCGCGGTCGCCGCTGCCGGCCTCGCCGGACGAGGCTTTGGTCCGGTTCGCCCTGCACTTCCTGCGCGGCATCCTGAACGACGAGACCCGAGCGGTGGTTCGCGTGCTGGTCGCCGAGAGCGGCCGCATTCCGGACATCGCCGAGGAGTTCTGGCAGAGCGGGCCTGCCACCACGGTGCGCGGCGTCGCCGACTATCTCCGCGCGCTGGCCGATGGCGGCGGGCTGCGGATCGAGGATCCCGAGGCCTCGGCCCAGGCCTTCATCAGCATGGTGGTGGGCGAACTGTTCATGAAGGGCCTGATCCTGCCGGGCCGGCCGGTGCCCGACGACGAGATCGAGCGCCGGGTGCGCTACGCCGTCCGGCTGTTCCTGGACGGCATCCGGGCTCCCGAAGCGGCCGGCGGCGGGCCGGCTAGCGGCAGAAGCTGATCGAGCCTTCGGCGCACACCCGCTGGCCGTCGATCCAGATGGTCCCGGAGAGATCGGCTCGGAAGAAGTCGACGTCGCGAAGCTTGGCCCCGGTCAGGTCGGCGCCGCGCAAATTGGCCGAGACCATCCGCGAGCCGACGAGGTCGGCGTTGCGGAACGACGCCCCCTTCAGATTGGCCTGGGTGAAGTCGGCGCTGCGCAGTTGCGCGTCAGCGAACACCGCGCCCTCGAGGTCGGCGCCCTGGAAGCGCACCCGGCCACCCTCGAGCCGGGTGAAGTTGGTGCCGGCGAGCGTGGCGCGGTTGAAGCTCGCGTTGTCGAGACGCGCGCCGGTCAGGTCGATGCGCGACAGGTCGTAGCGGTCGAAGCTGCACCGCCGCCAGTCGACGCCGGGTTGCGGCGGGTCGGTGCAGGCAGCCGAAGCCGTGCCCGCTGACAGCAGCAGGAGGGCGCCGACGAGGGCGGATCGCCCGAAGACTGTACCCAGATGTCCCATCGGCCGGCACCCTAGCATGCGAACGGGCGCGGAAAAGTAAAACCACCATCCGCGCCGGCCAGCCGGCCGCGCCGCCGTCCGACCCTCTGGAACATCGTCCCGGTCGCCCCGTTGATTCCCCTTCACCAACCCTTCAGAGGAGGCGTCGATGCGACGGACGATCATCACGAGCGCTGCCCTGGCCGTCACCCTGGCCATGCCAGTTGCGGCGCAACAGCAGAACCAGTCGCAGACCCCGCGCCCGCAGAGCCAGCCGCAAGCCGCCCAGCAGCAGAACCAGCAGCAGAACCAGCAGCAGAACCAGCAGCAGGGCGCGCAGACGAGGTCGGGCACCCCGCAGGCGATGACCGAGCAAGCCCGCGCCTGTGTCGACCAACTGGTGCAGATCGACCAGGACTTGGCCGAAGTGGGCTACGGCCGCGCCGGCCGGGCGGCTACGGCGTGCCGTCTGCCGCCGCTCCGCCACGCTCCACCGCAGCCCAGCGGGCGGGCGCGGTCAGCCCCTTCGGCGGGGCGTCCACGCCACGCGCGGACATGCAGGTCCTCATGCGGGCGGGCTATGTCCTGGCCGTGAACGGCTATGACCGCGGGTGCCAGCAGGTCGCTCAGGCCGCCCAGGACATCGGCGAGCGTTACGACGAAGCGATCCAGACCGGCGGGGTCGACCCCGACAGCATGCGGGAGTGGCGGGGGCAGTTCCTGAGTTCGGCTGTCCTGGTTTCGGAGCTGGACCAGCCGATGCGCGCCGAGGAGATCATCGGCGCCGACCTGCGCAACCTCCGAGACGAAGATCTCGGCGACATCGAGGACGTCGTGTTCGGGGCGAATGGAGAAGCCAAATACGTCATCGTGTCCACTGGCGGGTTTCTCGGCCTCGGCGAGGACCGGACCCCGGTTCCGTGGCAGGATCTTCGGGTGACGGCGCAGCCCTACCGCGACACCTTTGTCCTGGACGTCGCCGAGGAGGCGTTCGACAACGCGCCGCGCCTCGAGGGCCTGGACCCGGTGCAGCTGGTGTCGGGCGACGGCGCCCCCAACGTGGAGCGATATTGGCGCGACGCCCGTCAGGCGCGCTGATTGCCTCCGGGGCCGGCCGGCTCCCGCCTCGCCGGGGCCGGCCGGCCGCCGGATACCGATCCGGACTCCGGCGCCGGGTGGCGCGGTTCGACGCTTGGCGCCTTTCCGGCGATGCTGCGCTGCGCTAATCCACAGGTTTGTGCCGGCACGCCGATGGTCTATAAACGGCCGCGTCGACCCGTGGGCACGCCCGCGCCAGGGTCCGGGTCGGCGGGGAGGGGTGCTTCGGGGCCCGGCCCGAACCGGAAGCCGTGAGGGGGTTGAGTGAATGAGCGCTGAGCGTCGGCCGTTGTCGCCGCATCTCCAGATCTACAAGCCGCAACTGACCAGCGTGCTGTCGATCTCGCACCGGGTCACCGGGGTCGGGCTGGCGGCGGGAACGCTGCTTCTGACCTGGTGGCTGCTGGCCGCCGCCTCCGGTCCCGAGGCGTTCGCCACGGCGCAAGGGTTCCTCGGTTCCTGGTTCGGCTACCTGATCCTGTTCGGCTTCAGCTACGCGCTGATGTACCACCTGTGCAACGGCGTCCGTCACCTGTTCTGGGACGCCGGCCGGGGCTTCGAGCTTCCGACGGTCTACAAATCCGGCTGGGCCGTGGTGATCGGCTCGGCGGCGCTGACGGTGATCGCCTGGGCGATCGCCCTGGCGTCGGCCTGAGGGCGGAGAGGAACATCACGATGGCAGACAAGACCTTTCGCTCCATGCGCACGCCGCTGGCCCGGGTGCGCGGCCTGGGCTCGGCCAAGGAAGGCGTCCACCACTGGTGGGCGCAGCGCCTCACCGCGCTCGCCCTGGTCCCGTTGACGCTCTGGTTCGTCGTCTCGGTGGCCGGGCTTGCCGGCATGGACCACGCCGCCGCGGTCGCCTGGATCGGCTCGCCCGCGGTGAGCGTCCTGCTGGTGCTGCTGGTCACTGCGACTTTCTGGCACGCCCAGCTCGGTGTGCAGGTGGTGATCGAGGACTACGTTCATAGCGAGGCGGTCAAGCTGGTGGCGTTGATCGCCGTCAAGTTTGCGGCCGTCCTGTTGGCGATCGCGTCGATCTTCGCCGTGCTGCGGCTGGCGTTCGGAGGCTGAGGTCATGGAATCTTACAAGATCATCGAACACGAGTATGACGCGGTGGTTGTCGGCGCCGGCGGCGCCGGGTTGCGCGCCGCCCTCGGCATGACGCTGGAGGGGCTGAAGACCGCCTGCATCACCAAGGTGTTCCCGACCCGCAGCCACACCGTGGCGGCGCAGGGCGGCATCGGCGCCGCCCTCGACAACATGGGCGAGGGCGACAACTGGCGGTTCCACATGTACGACACCGTCAAGGGCTCCGACTGGCTCGGCGACCAGGACGCCATCGAGTACATGTGCCGCAACGCCATTCCGGCGGTGATCGAGCTCGAGCACTACGGCGTGCCGTTCTCCCGCACCGACGAGGGCCGGATCTACCAGCGGCCGTTCGGCGGCCACACCCTGAATCACGGCAAGTCGATGGCCAAGCGGGCCTGCGCCGCCGCCGACCGGACCGGCCACGCGATCCTGCACACCCTCTACCAGCAGTCGCTGCGCAACCACGCCGAGTTCTTCGTCGAGTACTTCGCCCTCGACCTGATCATGGACGACGACGGCGCCTGCGTCGGCGTGATGGCGCTGTGCCTGGAGGATGGCAGCATCCACCGGTTCCGGGCCCACCAGACCGTGCTGGCGACCGGCGGCTACGGCCGTGCCTACTTCTCCTGCACCTCGGCCCACACCTGCACCGGCGACGGCAACGCCATGGTGCTGCGCGCCGGCCTGCCGCTGCAGGACATGGAATTCGTGCAGTTCCACCCGACCGGCATCTACGGCGCCGGCTGCCTGATCACCGAGGGCGCGCGCGGCGAGGGCGGTTACCTCACCAACTCCGAAGGCGAGCGCTTCATGGAGCGCTACGCGCCGACCGCCAAGGACCTGGCGTCGCGGGACGTGGTCAGCCGGGCGATGACGATCGAGATCAACGAGGGGCGCGGCGTCGGTCCGAACAAGGACCACATCATGCTGCACCTGGAGCATCTCGACCCGCAGGTCCTGCACCACCGGCTGCCGGGCATCTCCGAAACCGCCAAGATCTTCGCCGGCGCCGAGGTCACCAAGGAGCCGATCCCGGTGCTGCCGACCGTGCACTACAACATGGGCGGGATTCCGACGAACTATCACGGCGAGGTGTTGCGGCCGACCGCCGACGATCCCGACCGGGTTGTCCCGGGGCTGATGGCGATCGGCGAGGCGGCCTGCGTGTCGGTGCACGGCGCCAACCGCCTCGGCACCAACTCGCTGCTCGACATCGTGGTGTTCGGCCGGGCCGCCGCCCACCGCGCCGCCGAGACCGTGCGGCCGGGCGAGAGCCACAGGCCGATGCCGTCCGACGCCGGCGAGCATGCCATCGCCCGCCTCGACCGGATGCGCATGGCCAAGGGCGACCGCAAGGCCGGCTCCATCCGCCTCGACATGCAGCGCACCATGCAGACCCACGCGGCGGTGTTCCGCACCGACGAGCTCATGCAGGCCGGCCTCAAGAAGATCCACCAGGTCGCCGACAGCATGGCCGATGTCGGGCTGAACGACCGGTCGCTGATCTGGAACTCGGACCTCGTCGAGGCGCTGGAGCTGGAGAACCTGGTCAGCCAGGCGATCGTGACGCTGACGTCGGCGGCGCTGCGCAAGGAGAGCCGGGGCGCGCACGCCCACGAGGACTTCCCGGACCGCGACGACGCCAACTGGATGAAGCACACCGCCATGTGGCTGGACGAGAAGAACCAGCACCGGGTGCTCTACCGAGACGTCCACATGAACACGCTCTCCAACGAGGTGGAGAGCATCCCGCCGGTCGCTCGCGTCTACTGATCCGCCGCCCGCGCAGCGCCACCGCAAGCCGAGGAACATCGATGGCCGAGTTCACCCTGCCGACCAACTCCAAGGTCAAGATCGGCGACACCTACAAGGCGCCGAGCGGCGCCAAGCGCATCAAGAACTTCAAGATCTACCGCTGGGATCCGGACAAGGGCGGCAACCCGCGTCTCGACACCTACGAGATCGACATGGACGACTGCGCGCCGATGGTCCTGGACGCGCTGATCAAGATCAAGAACGAGGTCGACACCACCCTGACCTTCCGGCGCTCCTGCCGCGAGGGCATCTGCGGGTCGTGCTCGATGAACATCGACGGCACCAACACGCTGGCCTGCCTGAAGCCGATCGACGACGTCGACGGCGACGTCCACATCTACCCGCTGCCGCACATGCCGGTGATCAAGGATCTGGTCCCCGACCTGTCGGTGCCCTACGCCCAGCTGGCCTCGGTGGAGCCGTGGCTGAAGACCGAGACGCCGCCGTCACCGATCCGCGAGCGGCTGCAGAGCCCGGACGAGCGCGCCAAGCTCGACGGCCTGTGGGAGTGCATCCTGTGCTTCTGCTGCACGACCTCGTGCCCGAGCTACTGGTGGAACGGCGACCGTTACCTGGGACCGGCGGTGCTGCTGCAGGCCTACCGCTGGATCGCCGACAGCCGCGACGAGTATGCCGGCGAGCGCCTCGACGCGCTGGAGGATCCGTTCCGCCTGTACCGCTGCCACACCATCATGAATTGCACCAAGACCTGCCCGAAGAACCTGAACCCGGCCAAGGCGATCGCCGAGATCAAGAAGCTAATGGTGATGCGGCAGTAGCGGGGGTGCGCCCCTGTTGACGCCGCCGGCGATCATGACGGTGGATGACAGCGTCAGCGTGCCGCTCCAGCCGGGTGAGGCGCTGATCGGGACCCTGTGGGGCCCGGTCCTGGGATTCACCAACGACACCGGGGTATCCCGAGCCCTTGCCCGTTTCGGCGAGTACGGCTCCAACGAGATCGCCATCTACCACCGCCTGCTCGGTGCCGGGGGCGTCTTTCTCGACATCGGCGCCAACATCGGGGTGGTGAGCGTGGCGATGGCCAGCCTGGACCCGCGCCGCCGGGTCATCGCCTTCGAGCCGCAACGCACGTATTTCGGCGCCGCCCTCCTGAATCTCCGGCGCCATCCCAACGCCGAGATCCATCCGTTCGCGCTCGGCGCGGGCGAGGCGGTGGTCGAGGTTCCCGAGATCGACCTCGCCCGCGAGGGAAACTACGGCGGCCTCAGGCTGGAGTCGGCGCCGGCCGCGGCCCGCCGGCATCCGGCGCTGGTGACCACGGTCGATGCCTTTCTGCGCCGCCGGGAGGTGGTGCCGGGCCTCATCAAGATCGACGCCGAGGGCATGGAGCCGTCGGTGATCGAGGGCGCCGCCGAAACCCTTCGGGATGCCGCGCCGATCCTGTCCGTGGAGACCGACCAGCGCGAGCCCGGCGGGCGCGCCGTCGATCTCCTGATCGCGTCCGGGTACCGGGTGTTCCTGGCGTTCTTCCGGACCGTCTCGATGTCGAGCCCGCGTTTCGACCCGGCCGACCGGCAATGCCAGACGGTGCACCCGCACGTGATCGGTTTCGCTACTGAGATTCCGGCGTGGTGGCTCGACCTGATGCACGGCAACGAACTGCGCGGCGCCGCCGCCTTCCACGACCGGTTCGACCGCCGGTTCCCGTCGTAGCGACACGCCCGATCCGCCCTCGGATTGCCTTCCTTTCGCCCGCTGGCTATGGTCGCCTCGCCGTCCGCCATAGCATCGGACGAAAGGAATCAGCATGACCGCCCCGCGCACCCTCCCGGCCACGGTTTCGGCCTCCTTCGCCAGCACTCTGCCCGCCCTTCTGATCGCCCTCGCGGCGCTGGCCATGGCCGTGCCGGGGGCGCCGGCCTTGGCGCAAACCACGGTCGCGGCGGTCGAGCAGGACGGCGCGGACGATCGGGCCGCCACCATCGAGCGCCAGGGGCCGGCCGACGACGAGGTCAATTTCGAGTTGTCGGTCGAGGACTGGGTCGAGACCCGCACGGCGACGGTGCGGCTGGCCGCCGACCTGGCGGTCGAGTCGGGCCGGTTCGACGCGGCGCGCCAGGATCTGGTGGCGACGCTGCGCGGCCTGGACGCCGGCGCCGAGTGGCGGGTCGTGGATTTCAGCAAGCTCGGCGACGACGCCGGTTTCGAGCGCTGGAGCGTGGTCGCCGAGGCGCGGGTGCCGGAGGCGGTGGTCGGCGGCCTCGCCAGCAAGCTCCGGGAGGCCACCCGGCCGGGCCGCGCGCTCAAGATCGACGCCATCGACTACACCCCGACCCGGGCCGAGCGCGAGGCGGTGATCGAGCGGCTGCGGGGCGAGATCTACGGTCGGGTGGGCCGGGAGATCGCGGCGCTGAACGCGGCGTTTCCCGATCGCCGGTTCCGGGTGCGGGTGATCGACCTGTCGCCGGGGTTCCGGCCGGAACAGCGCGCCATGCCGATGGTGGCGACCATGCGCGGCGACGCGGCCCCCAAGGCCGCCGACGCGTCCGGCTGGTTGGCCGGCTCGGAGAAGGCGATCCTGGCCGCGCGGGTGGTCCTCGCGGCCGCGGTGGACTGAAGCGCGGGTCGGTGGCGGATGCCGCCGGCGCGGGCGTGGACAGGAAGGGGTACGGTATGGCGGGCAAGGTTCTGATCGTGACCGGCGGGTCGCGCGGCATCGGCGCGGCGGTCTGCCGCCAGGCGGCGGTCGCCGGCTGGGATGTCGCCGTCAACTACGCCGGCAACGCCGAGGCCGCGGAGAAGACCGCTTCGGCGGTCAAGGCGGCGGGCCGGCGGGCGATCGTCGTGCAGGGCGACATGGCCGAGGAGGCCGACATCCTGCGGCTGTTCGAGGCCACCGAGCGCGACCTCGGGCCGATCGGCGGCGTGGTCTGCAACGCCGGCATCACCGGCAAGATCACCCGGGTCGAGGACATGACCACCGAGGCGATGC
Organism: Rhodospirillaceae bacterium; assembly: GCA_018401495.1. Classification (GTDB taxonomy): domain Bacteria; phylum Pseudomonadota; class Alphaproteobacteria; order Thalassobaculales; family Thalassobaculaceae; genus Thalassobaculum_A. The sequence goes on along the minus strand of JAGYJX010000031.1, from coordinate 1,562 downwards.
GCCAGGTCATGGGCCTCAACGTGATCGGCCTGATGATCGCCAACCGCGAGGCGGTGCGGCGGCTGTCGACCAAGCGCGGCGGCGCCGGCGGCGCGATCGTGAACCTGTCGTCGATCGCCCCGCGCATCGGATCGGCCAATGAGTTCGTGCATTACGCCGCGTCCAAGGGCGCGGTCGACGCCTGGACGCTCGGCCTGTCCCGCGAGGTCGCGGGCGAGGGCGTGCGGGTCAACGCGGTGGCGCCCGGCATGATCGACACCGACATCCACGCCACGGCCGGCGTGCCGGACCGCGCGCACCGGCTGGGATCGATGGTCCCGATCGGTCGCGCCGGCACCGCCGAGGAAGTCGCCGAGGCGGTGGTCTGGCTGCTGTCCGACGCCGCGCGCTACTGCATCGGCACCATCCTGAACGTCAATGGCGGCCGCTGAGTCGGAGCCGAAGGCGCCGGATCATGGCCCGCTGGCCCGATACCGGGCCAGGGTGGCGTCCGGCGAGCTGAAGGCCGACCCCGACCAGCAGGCGGCGGTCGCCCGCCTGGACGAGCTGTCGCGGACGGTGGACGGCTGGCAGGCACGCTCGGCGTCGGCCGGCGGCTGGCTGTCGAAGCTCGGGCTGCGCCGCTCCCGGGACGTCGCGGCGCCGACCGGGGTCTACCTGTTCGGGCCGGTCGGACGCGGCAAGTCGATGCTGATGGACCTGTTCTGCGACGCGGCCCCGGTGGCCGCCAAGCGGCGGGTGCACTTCCACGAGTTCATGCAGGAGGTGCACGGCCTGATCCACCGGTTCCGCCAGCAGGGCGGCGCCGGCGACACCCCGATCCTGCAGGCGGCCTCGGCCGTCGCCGACACCGCCTCGCTGCTGTGCTTCGACGAGATGGAGGTGCGGGACATCGCCGACGCGATGATCCTGTCGCGGCTGTTCACGGCGCTGTTCGAGCGCGGCGTGGTGGTGGTGACGACCTCGAACCGCCCGCCCGACGGGCTGTACAAGGGCGGCCTGCACCGCGACCGGTTCCTGCCGTTCATCGAGCTGCTGAAGGACCGGATGGACGTGGTCGACCTCGGCGACGGCACCGACTACCGGCGCGACCGCCTGGTCGGCGAGCGGCTGTTCGTGACGCCGGCCGACGCCGCCGCGCGCGCCGAGCTCGACCGGCTGTTCGCCGACTTGACCGGCGGCGCCACCCCCGAGCCCGACAGCGTGGTGGTGCACGGCCGCGAGCTGGCGGTGCCGGCGGCGGCCAAGGGCGTCGCCCGGTTCGGGTTCGAGGAGTTGTGCGCCCGGCCGCTCGGCCCGGCCGATTTCCTGGCGATCGCCCGGCGCTACCGGGCGGTGCTGATCGACGACGTGCCGCGCATGACCGACGCGATCCGCGACCGCGCGCGGCGCTTCATGATGCTGATTGATGCGCTCTACGAGCGCCGGGTGTCGCTGGTGTGCTCGGCCGAGGCCGAGGTCGCCGAGCTGTACGCCGGCACCGACTGGGGCTTCGAGTTCGACCGCACGGTGTCGCGGCTGATGGAGATGCGCTCCGCCGACTACTTCGCCGAGCCGCACCG
>JAGYJX010000030.1 GCA_018401495.1 Rhodospirillaceae bacterium | reverse complement strand
GCCCGACCGGAATAGACCGTTCTCGGCCGCGGCCCCGCGTCGCTGGCCCTGCCGCTTCCCGGGCCTGTTCGGCGCGACGCCGAACCGACTGCCTCTCGATTCCGGTCACCTCGCCGCGGCTGCTGGCCGGCCCGGCCGGGGCCTCGGCTGCCAATTGCGGAATGTACTTAGATTAAAATTTCGAATTATTTTTATGGTTCCAGGTTGAGTGGATAATTCTTGAATGTTTTCAAAAAATTGATAGTTAATATTGTGTACAATATCGTGTTTTATAGTAGAAAATTTAGTATTGTGCAAATTGACTTATCATTATTTTACAAAAAGTATCTGTAATTATTTGAAACAGTACATAGGCTCATTGAAATTCGATGTGAGTATTATATATCGATGCGAATACATATTTCTTAGACATCGGATGTCTCGGGGTGGGCTGAAGTTTGCCGGATCCCTGTACTCAAGAATAATTACAAAAAAACAACCCCTGATAGATATTTATTCGCCGGAGGCCTGTCTTGCCGGACAATTTGTTTACTTCCCTTTAAGGCGAATGGCCGTTTCCTCCGGGTGCCGCGGAGGCCTCGGAACGGCTCTATGGGCGACACACAGCTTTCCGCTGCAGAAGACCGAGATATGGAATCCAGACGCGAATAAAAACCGCGGGTGGTCCTTCCAATCTTTGACATCAACTGGTGTGGCCGGTCGGTCGCCGGATGAGCAACTTAACGAGGATCAAACCAATGACGCAGACTTCTTCGAATAGTGTTCGAACTGGCGGCTCCGAGGGCCGCGGCCTGTCGGTCATGCAGAAACTCCTCGGGATCGTCGCCATGTGCGTCGCGTTCACCATGGCGGTCGGTGGCACCGGCGCCTGGCAGCTCAACCTGATCGGCGCCGAGATGGAGGCGATCGTCGAGACCGACCTGCCCATGGTCGACGCCGTCGAGAAGGTCTCGACACACCAGATGGAACAGGCGGTGCTGCTCGAACGGGCCGTCCGGCTGGCGGCGGCCCAGGGGCAGAGCCCGGAATTCAAGGAGGCGGCCGCGTCCCTGCAGGCGATGAGCCCGGTGATCACCCAGGAGATCCTCGCCGCCGAAACCCTGGCGAAGGCCGCGATCAAGCATGCCCACGATGATGCGGGCAAGGCCGAGTTCGAGCGGGTGCTCCGCGACCTTGAGGGGATCAAGGCCGCCTACGCCGGCGCGTCCCGGCAGATCGCCGAGATCGCCCTCGCGATCGGGCAGGGCCGTCTGGCCGACGCCGACAAGCTGATCGCGTCGACCATCGCGGTGGAGGAGGACCTGCACCACAAACTGGACGCCCTCTCCAAGACCCTTCGCGGGTTCACGAACGACGCGATGGCGACGGCCTACGCCCACGAGCAGTTCGCCTTGATGCTGATGACCGTGTTGACCGTGGCCGGTGCCGCGATCGGCTTCGGCGTCGCCTTCTGGATGATCCGTGGCCAGATCGTCGTTCCGCTTTCGCAGGTCGTGGTGGCGCTGAACCGCCTGGCCGAGGGCGACACCGACGCCGAGGTTCGGGTGGCGAGCCGCGACGAGATCGGACAGGTGGCGCTGGCCTTCCAGACCTTCCGCCAGCGCACGATCGAGATGAAGCGCCTGGAAGCCGAGATGAAGGAGCAGGAGAGCCGTGCCGAAGCCGAGCAGAAGCGGGCGATGAACGAGCTTGCCGACCAGTTCGAGCAGAGCGTCGGTTCGATCGTCGATCTGGTCTCGGCGGCGGCGACCGAGCTGGAGGCGGCGGCGCAGACCCTGAACGTGACGCTCGAGGAGACCAACGCCCAGGCCGGCACGGTGGCGGCGGCGGCGACCCAGGCCAGCGCCAACGTCGAGACCGTGGCCACCGCCTGCGAGGAACTGGCGGCGTCGGTGCGCGAGATCGGCCAGCAGGTCGGCCAGTCCTCCACCATCTCGGCGCGCGCCGTCGAGGACGCCGAGCGCACCCGGGCGACCGCCGAGGGGCTGGTGGCGACCACCCAGAAGATCGGCGAGGTGGTCGAGCTGATCCAGAGCATCGCCGCCCAGACCAACCTGCTGGCGCTCAACGCCACCATCGAGGCGGCCCGGGCGGGCGAGGCCGGCAAGGGCTTCGCCGTCGTGGCGTCGGAGGTGAAGAACCTGGCGACCCAGACGGCGCGGGCCACCGAGAGCATCACCGCCCAGATCGGCGAGGTCCAGGAGGTCACCCAGCACACCGCGCGGGCGATCAGCGACATCGCGACGGTGATCGGCGAGAGCCGGCAGATCGCCTCGGCGATCGCCTCGGCGGTCGAGGAGCAGGGGGCCGCGACCCAGGAGATCGCCCGCAACGTCCAGCAGGCCTCGGCCGGCACCGGCGAGGTCTCGGGAGCCATCGTCCAGGTCAGCCAGGCGTCCGCCGAGGGCGGCTCGGCCGCCACCCAGGTGCTGTCCAGCGCCCAGGAACTGTCGCGCTCGGCCGGCAACCTGCGCCGGGAGGTGACTGACTTCGTGGCTCGGGTGCGCGCCGCCTGATGGTTTCCGGGGGCATCGGCATCGCGCCGATGCCCCCGGCCACGTCCCCACTCTCCCGTGTGCTGGAGGTTCGCCGACATGACCGACACCATCATTCCCTTCCCGCGGGCTCGCCGTTGCGACGTTCCGTCCGCGGCGGAGGAACTGGCGGCGGCGAAGCGATCGCTCGACGTCCTGCGATCCACCCAGCAACTGACCGAAATGACGGCGGACGCCATCCTGGCCATGGATCTGGATCGCATGATCGCCCTCCGTGATGCGATCGCCGCCCGCCTCAGTGCGCGCCGGGACGCCCCCGCTGCCCCTTTGCCTCGCCTGCCATGACCGGCGGCGGCGTCTTGCCGGGCGGGTCCGACGGCCCCTGCCGTGCGCCATGGCGGCGCGCCCGGACGAGTGCGCCACCCGCGATCTTCACCCTTGTGGGCCCGACCATGCTGCACGACCTGCACTCCCGGCCCGGCGGCGGCCTCCCGTCGGAGGAACACGCCTCTCTGACGGCGCTGCGGCACCTGGCGGAAACCGCGCACACCGAGCTGGTCCGGTCGTTCGTTCACCACATGATCCGGATCCATCCCGGTCATCGCCCGCCGTCGCGGTCCGAGTTCGACCCGATCGACGTGCCGCGATTGCTCCCCAGCCTCGTCATGGCCAAAGTCCTCCGCAACCCGCTGGGGTTCGAGCTCACGGTGGTCGGCCACGAAGTCCGGCAGGCCATCGGCCGGCCGATGATGGGCAAGCGCCTCGAAGCGCTTGCCGGAATCAAAGACCCCCAGTCGAGCGCGCCTCTCGCGGACCGCATCAAGGCGGTCGAAGCCCGACTGCCGATCCATCGTTTCGGTGAGCCCCGCATTCTCTTCAAGGTCGATTTCGCCCGGGTCGAGGTCTGCCACATGCCCCTCGTCGGCATGGACGGTGACGTGAGCCATGTCTTGAGCGCGATCGCCTACGAAGGCCGCGGGCAATTCGGGAGCGCGAGCCAATGAGCCCGACTTTCCAGGAAGCTCCCTCCAGCGGCCCGGTTCGCTGTTCTGACGAGCCGGCTCGATCGAACCGGGTGGTCGGTGACGGTTCGGTCCTGATCGACCTCGTCGAGGGACATTCGGGTGATATCGAGCGGCTTGGCAGTGTCTTGCAGGACGCCGGGTACCGGGTTCGTGTCTACGCGTCGGCGGTCGATTGCCGGGCCGGCTGGAACCGGCGCGGCGGCGAGCGCGCCGGCCTGGTGATCGTTGACACCGAGTGTTCCGGCGGCCTTGCCTTCCTGCTTGCCGACCTCGGGGTCGGGGGCCGCGACGGGACCCCGGTGATCGCGATCTCGGCAACCGGTGACTTGACGTCCCGGTTGTCCGCCCTGCAGGCGGGCGCCAGCCGCTTCCTCGTGACACCCGCCGACGCCGACCGGCTGTTGGGGGTCGTGGAACAGCTCACCGGCGCGCGGGCGCGCGATCCCTATCGCGTGCTGCTGGTGGACGACGAGCCGACAGCGCTCGCGATGCAGGCCGAGACGCTGCGGGCGTCCGGGCTCGAGGTCATGGCGCTGTCGGAGCCGCTGCAATTCCTCGAGGCGGTCGACAGCTTCGTTCCCGACGTCGTCGTCCTCGACGTCTTGATGCCGGGGGCCGAGGGGCCCGAACTGGCGGCGGTGCTGCGCGAGCGCGATCCGGCGCACGCCATCCCGATCCTGTACCTGTCCGGGGAGGTCGACCCCGGCCGGCAACTGGACGCGCTCAGTCTTGGCGGCGACGACTTCCTGGTCAAACCCGTCGCGGCCTCTCACCTGGTGACGGCGGTGACCGTGCGGGCGGAACGCGGCCGCCGGACGACGGAGACCAAGCGCGCGCTGGACAGCATGCTGTATGAGCGCCGGCGCGAGCACCTGGCGCTGGATCGCCACGCGATCGTCAGCGTCGCCGACCGCGCCGGCATCATCATCCACGTCAACGACCGGTTCTGCGAGGTCAGCGGCTACTCCCGCGCCGAGCTGCTCGGCCAGGACCATCGCATCGTCAAGTCGGGCCTGCATTCCGACGAGTTCTACCGCGGTCTCTGGCGCACCATCGCGCAGGGCGAGATCTGGAAGGGCGAGATCTGCAACCGCCGCAAGGACCGCAGCCTCTACTGGGTGGAAAGCACGATCGTGCCCTTCCTGGATGCCGGCGGACGCCCCTACCAGTACGTCTCGATCCGCACCGACATCACCCACGTCAAGAACGCCGCGGAGCGCCTGCGGATCAGCCAGAACCATGCCAACATCGGCACCTGGGACTGGGATCTCAAGACCGGGACCGTGTTCTGGTCGCAGCCGATCGCGGCTCTCTTCGGGCTTCCGGACGGGGCCATGGAGACCACCTTCGAGCGGTTTCTGGATGCTGTGCACCCCGAGGACCGGCAAGGCGTCATCGATGCCGCGACCGCCTGCATCGAGCGCGGCGAAAAGTACGATGTCGAGCACCGCTGCGTCTGGTCCGACGGGACCGTGCGGTGGCTGGCCGAATGCGGCGACGTGCTGCGCGACGCCGACGGCACGCCGCGGAACATGCTCGGCGTGGTGCAGGACGTCACCGACCGCAAGGCGCTCCAGATCAAGCTTCAGACCTCGAAGGACATCGTCGATTCGGTGGTCTCCGGGGTCGTCCTGATCGACGAGCTCGGCACGATCCTGCTCACCAACCCGTCCCTCGACCGGATATTCGGCTACCGTTCGGGCGAATTGGTCGGCGCCGACGTGACCGCGCTGATGCCTGAGGCGCACAAGCACCAGCATCCCTCCTACCTGGCGCGGTACAAGGAAACCCGACAGGCCACCCTGATCGGCCGAACCATCGAGATCGCCGGCCGGCGCAAGGACGGTGACATTTTTCCCATCGAGATCACGGTGAGCGAGATCACCGAGGGAGAGCGCTCGCTGTTCGTCGGGATCATCCGTGATATCACCGATCGCAAGCGTTCCGAACTCGCGCTCGCCACCGAACAGGCGCTGCTCCGCCAGGCCCAGCGCATTGCCCGTCTGGGGAACTGGGAACGGGAAGAAACCTCCTCGGACCTCCGGTGGTCGGCCACCGTCTTCGACATCTTCGGCTGGGACCCGGAAGCCGTCACGCCGACCCTGGCGGCTTACAGGGCCGTGGTCCACCCCGACGATCTGGACCTCCTGGACGCGGCGATCGCGAGCTCGAGCGAAACCGGGCGGTACGACATCGTTCATCGGATCATCCGGCCGGACGGGGAAACCCGCTACCTGCACGTGCGCGGCGGTACCGAATTCGATCCGGTGGGCGACGTCACGGTCCGGCGCGGCGTGGTCCAGGACATCACCGAGCTGAAGCGCACCGAGGCGGCGCTTCACGCCTCCAACGCCCGCCAGCACATCCAGCTGAACGCCGCCCACTGCCTGCGCGACATCACCAAGTTCACCCTGGACGACGAGCTGAGCGACGCCGACATGCTGTCGGCCTGCATCCGACGACTGCAGGAGAGCGGCCTGACGCCGGCCGACACGAGGGTGCGCATCAGGCATGGCGGGCGGCTGATCGTCCTGGACGATTTCCGCGAGACCCTGTCCCGGCTCGCGGCCCCGATACCGTTCTTCGAGGAGGCCGGCTCGGAGATCGAGGCGTTCGGCGCGGCGCGCGCGCCGAACGCCGGGGCGCGGCCTCGGCCTTCACCTGGAACGACTCGGAACTGTTGAAGGACATTGCCCGGCAGATCGGCCAGTCGCTGATCCGGCGGGCCGATCGCCGGGCGCTTGTGCTGGCGAAGGAGGAGGCGGAAGCCGGCAACCGGGCCAAGTCCGAGTTCCTGTCGAGCATGAGCCACGAGCTGCGCACGCCGTTGAACGCCATCCTCGGCTTTGCGCAGGTCCTCGAGATCGACGAGGGTCTCAACGACGACCAGATCGACAGCGTCCAGACCATCCGCAAGTCCGGCAAGCATCTGCTCCAGCTGATCAACGAAGTCCTGGACCTGGCGCGGATCGAGTCCGGGCGGTTGGAGCTGTCGATCGAACATGTCGATCTCGCCGATGTCCTCACGAGTTGCGAGAGCCTCGTCGCTCCCATGGCGGCCGACCGAGAGATCGTCACCGAGGTCAGCCTGATCCAAGGTGCCCATTCGGTGCAGGCGGACCACACGCGGCTGAAGCAGGTGCTGGTCAACCTCATGAGCAACGCGGTGAAGTACAACCGCCGGGGAGGCAGCATCACCGTCACTGCCGCGATGGCGGGCGCGGACCGGATACGGATCTCGGTGACCGACACCGGTCACGGCATCGCGGAAGACAAGCTCTGCGAACTCTTCACGCCGTTCAACCGGCTGGGGGCGGAGGGCACCGACATCGAGGGCACCGGCATCGGGCTGGTGATCTGCAAGCGGCTTACCGAGGCCATGGACGGCACGATCGGGGTCCACAGCACCGTGGGCTCCGGCAGTACCTTCTGGATCGAGCTGCCCACCGACGGCGCCGAGCCCGCGACCGCCAGCCCGGCACCCCGCGCCAAGGGGGCCAGCCCGTTACCCGCCGCCACGGTGCTGTACATCGAGGACAACGCGGCGAACTTGAAGCTGGTGCGCCTGGCCCTGGCGCGGCACCCCCAGATCACTCTGATCGAGGCACTCGACGGAGCGTTTGGGCTCGAGCTTGCGCGGGCGCACCGCCCGGATCTGATCCTGCTGGACATCAACATGCCGGGGATGAACGGCCTGGAAGTGCTGGCGAGGCTGCGCGCCGATCCGGTCACCCGCGCCATTCCGGCGATCGCGATCTCGGCCGCCGCCATGGAGAGGGACGTTCAGAAGGCCAGGATGGCCGGATTTCGCGACTACCTGATCAAGCCGATCGACATTCCCGAGTTCCTGGCGACGATCGAGCGG
>JAGYJX010000029.1 GCA_018401495.1 Rhodospirillaceae bacterium | reverse complement strand
GAGTGTGGCGCCCTTCAGCCCATGCACGATGTCGCGGGCCCGCTGGGCATCGCCGTCGGCCAGCGCAGCGCCAATCTCCCTCGATCCGCGGCCCCCAGCTGTCGCACGCTGCCGCCACCAGTCGTCTGGCCTCGTCGTCAAGCCTGCCCGAGCCGTCGCCGAGCGCGTCCAGGTCGAAGATGTCGGCGTCCCAGTCCGGCGGCGCGCCTTCAGCCACCGGGGCGGGCGCGGCGACGGCGGGCCGGCGCAGCGCCAGGGCCTGCGGCAGGTGCTGGAGCAGGGTGGCGCCGAGCTTGCGGCTGTCGATCGGCTTGGTGAGATACCCGTCCATGCCGGCGTCGCGGCAGGCCTGTTCGGCCCCCGACATCGCGTCGGCGGTCAACGCCACGATCGGCAGTCGCAGAGCGGTGCCCTCCTCCAGCCGACGGACCGCGCGTGCGAGGTCGCAGCCATCCATTTCCGGCATGTTGAAGTCGGTCAGCAGCAGGCCATACCCGGACTCCGCTGTCTCCAGCATCGCCAGCGCGATGCGTCCGTTGTCGGCCATCTCGCAGGCCATGCCCATGCGGGAGAGCAACTGTCGGATCACCGCCTGGTTGGTCTCGTTGTCCTCGGCGACCAGGATGAGGGCGCCGGCGGCGCGCGCCTCCTCGATGTCGGGGGGCGCGAACGAAAGATCCTCACGCTGGTCGGCTTCGACCGCGTCGGCCGCTTCCAAGCCGATCGCCACGGCCACCGCGCGCCACAGCATCCGGCTCGACAACGGCAGGGTCAGCAGCACCGACGCCGCCGTCCTGACGCCCGCTGGAAGCGCGCCGAGCTCGGAACGCCGGCCGACCAACGCCACCAAGCCGCGGTGCCGTTCGAGGTTGCCGACGGCCAGATCGGGGGTTCGGCAGTCCACGACCAGCAGATCGGCGTCGCCGGCGGCCGCCACCTCGGGCGCTCGGGCGATCCGGACCACCCCGGTCGCCCGCAGACTGCGTTCGGCGAGGGCGTATACGGCGTCCGACAGGCCGACCAGGCAAACCGACGCGTGCGAGAGGTCGGACGGGTAGCGCGGTGGCTCCTCGGCGTCGGGATCGAGCGGCAGTTCGACCCAGAACGTCGAGCCGACGCCCGGGGTGCTGTCGACACCGATGCGGCCGCCCATCAGCTCGCACAGGGTCCGGCAGATCGACAGGCCGAGACCGGTCCCACCGTATTTCCGCGACGTCGAGGTGTCGGCCTGCACGAAGGCCTGAAAGAGCTTGCCGCATGCCTCCGGCGATAGACCGATCCCGGTGTCGGTGACCTCGAAGCGCAACCAGCGGCCGGCATCGTCGAGGGCGCTCGTCCGGATCCTGATCGCGCCCCGCTCGGTGAATTTGACCGCGTTGCTGCCGAGGTTCAGCAGCACCTGGCGAATTCGCGTGGGATCGCCGAGACGGGCGTCGACCAGGGACGGGTCGATGTCCACGAGCAGGTCCAGGCCCTTGTCTTCGGCGCGCGCCGCCAACAGCTCGGCGGAGCCGCCGACCACTTCCGCGAGCGAGAAGCCGACCCGCTCGATCTCGAGTTTTCCCGCCTCGATCTTCGAGAAATCCAGAATGTCGTTGATGATGGTCAGAAGCGCGGTGGCGGAATCGCCAATGATCCGGGCCATCCGCTTCTGTTCGGCATCCAGGCGGGTCAGGGACAGCAACTCGGCCATCGACATCACGCCGTTCATGGGCGTGCGGATCTCGTGGCTCATGGTCGCCAGGAAGCTGGACTTGGCCCGCGTCGCCGCCTCGGCGGCGTCCCTGGCGTCGATGAGCTCGGCTTCGGCCTTGCGACGGGCCGTCGCCTCCACCCGCAGCCTGAAAGCGTAGCTGGCCACCGTGCCGAACACGACGATTGCCAGAAACACGAGGATCACGTTGCGCTGGACGCCCGATACCGCGCTTGCCAGGACCGCCTCGAGATCGCGCGCCAGGAACAGCTGAAGCGGCATGGCCGTGGTCGGATCGAGCTGCACCTTGGTGGCGAGGAAGGTGCGCCCCTCAGCTTCGACCGCGGTAATGGCGCGGGGCACGGCGATCGAGCGGACGACGATGCTCTCAAAGCTGTCGGGCCGGCGGTATCGGGCCAGAAACGCCTCGGTGTCGCGATCCAGTTCGGCCGCCCGGGTGACGAAATCGGGATGGCCGATGACCTTGTCGCCCAGGTCGGTGGCGAACACGACCTCACCCAGTTCCGCGAGTTCGCCAGAGGTCGTAACGAGGGTCCGCGACAGCGAGCCGATCGACAGGTCGACCCCGAAGACCGCCCAAAGCGTGCCAGACTGATCGTAGATCGGCCGGGCGTAAGTGACACCGAGTTGGCCACTCGACGAGAACACATACGCATCGGTCCAGATCGGCGAACCGCTGTCAGCCGCCCCTCGATACCAGGGCCGGCGCCGCGGATCGTAGACCTGCCCGTCGACGGCGACCGGGCTCCAGCCATCGCTTCTGGGGTCGTACTGCTCCCACCTGCCGACACCATCGCTGTCCGGTCGATCGATGATCCGGCGCCGGACGGTGCCGCCAGTGGCCGTATCCGAGGCGGCCTCGCCGGCCAGCATGAGATCCTGGAGGTGCAGGAATCGTCCATCGGGAAAGCCGAGGAACGCTCCGTTGACCTGCTCGAACATCCGGACCGGACCGTTCACCAGGGCAAAGAAATGTTCGGCCAAGTCCTCGCCGTCGCGACGACGCAACCCGGAGTCGACGACGCTGCTGCTGAGCGTCAACGCCGGCTGGAATACGTGGTTCAGGGCGCGAACGAAGGCTTCCGAAGCCCGGCGGAGATCATCGGTGGCCTCCGCGACCAGGCCGTCCTTCTCGCTCTGATAGACCCAGTACGAGCCAGCGCCGCCGGCGCCGAGAATGGCCAGCGACACCAGGGCCGTTACCAGCCAACGCCGAACACCCGCAACCGGGCCAATATCCCCCACCATGAACGCATCTGATCACGGCGGCCCGGAAGGCGACAGTACGGGTTTTCCGACTCTCGACAGAAGGACGATCGTAACCGGGGTGCGCAACGCACGCGGGAATGAGAGACGCGGAGGTGGGGGACGGCGCCGTCAGCGCACCGCAGCCCCTCCCTCGGCACGTCGGCGCGACGCCAACGGTTTGGATCCCCCAGCCAGCCGGCGCAGCAGCGGCGAGGTCTCGTCCAGCACCCGCCAGACTGGAGCGACCTCGTCGACAGAGGCCCCGGCCGCGAGTTGCTCGGCGACCGACTGCGCGAGGTTGCGCAGATGGCGGCCGGTCGTCACGGCGCAGGTGGCATCGGCGCCTTGCCCGTCGGCGAGGTCGAGGCGCAGTTCCTTCACGCTGCGGCTCTCACCGTATGGTATGGCCCAAACCAGGGCCTCGACCTGCTCGGCGGTCGGGACGCACACCGGTCCGGTGCCGCCGGAGAATGGCCGCCGTATCGGAACCCCTCCAGATTTCGCGCCGCCCGTTGTCACTGCGCCACCATCACGTCCGAAAGCGGGCAGGGGAAAGTGTCATCGTGAGCACGTCCGACCTCCCCGTTGCTACCGACGAGCATGACGCCGAAACAGGTTACAATTTCGTTAAGGCGAACGCGACCGACCTGCCTACGGCTGTTCAGTGCCGCCACGTCGAGCCACCGGCCGACGCGCCCAGGGATCTCTGGGCACAAGCCTAATCGACGAATCGGACGCCGGGGACGATCGTGGAGATCCAGCGCCGGTGCGGGGCCAGCCGGGCGAACCATGAGGTGTCGCCGTACTGGGCGGTGCCGGTGCCGTTGGAGTTGACACCCACGATCACCCAGTCGGCGCCCGACCGCATCCACGCCGACCCGCCGCTGTCGCCCGATCCCAGCAAGCCGACCAGAGGGCTCGCCGGTGTGGAAGCGCCGCCATAGGGATTGGGGACGCCGCCATCCTCCCTGGGCAGGAAGACGCCAAGATAATTGCCATGGTCGGCGTCGCCCGACGACGGTGACACCAGAGCCATCCAGTAGTCGACGACCCCTTGCGCCGCCACCTTGTGGGAGCCGCGGTAGAACCGGTCCTGCTCGCCCGTCGAGCCGATGCCACGGCTGCCGAAGCCAACGAACGTGATCAGCTTTCCGGATTCGTCTTCGCCCGAGTACAGGAGCGGCGGCGGTCCGGCGTCGGTTACCGGCGCGCTCAGCCGAATAACCGCCACGTCGAAGCCGGTCCTGTACTCCAGGTCGCCGTCCCAGTCGGGGTGGATCCACAGCCTGTCGGCGTGCAGAACCCGGCCACCCGGTGTGCGCACGAGATAGTCGCGGGGATCGCCGGGAAGATCGAAGATGTGCGCCGCCGTCAGGATGTAGCCGCGCCCGTCATGGTTTCCGATCCAGGTCCCGGATGCCCCGCCCCAAGCCTCCTCGTTGACCCCGAGCGCCACGACCGAATCGAACTGCGGCTCCGACGCCAGCGCAACGTGCGCACCGAACCCGGAGGCTTCCCTGCCCTTGGCGCCACCCTGGGCCCGCCAGGTGCTGTCGAGGATGACCACCGCCGCGGCCGGCGGAACGAGGCTCGCCAGCACCAAGGCCGCCACGAGAGCGACACCCGACACACGCCTCGACATCCCGCATCCCCCGGTGGCCACCCCGGGCGCCACGCGCCCGCCGTGACGCTAGTCCTGGACGAGCACCCCGTACCAGCCCAAACCTTCGTATGTTTCGTAGCCCGGCGTGCGATGGAATCCGACCGTGGCACCCTCGGCGGTCACGAACGTTCCTGACGCCCGCCCGTTCGACTTGATGTCGAACGTGCTCGTGAGGGCCTCGCCCGGACGGGAACTGGCGATCACCCGGCTTCTGGCGTCGACCAGCATGACGCGGGTGCGGACGCGCTCGGCGTCGGAGAGGCGGACGCCGCGCACGATCGCCTCGGCCTGCGGCCCCCAATCGAAGTGAATGCCCAGGACACCGATCGGGCGGCCGGCGGCCTCGGCGTTCTCCCGGATGGCCGCCGAATAGGTCGCGACCGGCAGGCTACCGAGATGCTTGTTCGTCGCGATGTCGGCGACCGCGTAGTCGTCGCCGGACGCAGTCGCCATCGCCTGCCGGAACCACGGCTCCGAAGACACGTCCGCGCCCTGTGCCCGATACCGGTCCGGCCGGCCGTTGGCGATCACCCGGCCGTGGTCGTCGCAGATCCACAGGTCGAGGTAGACGGTATAGGCGTTCAGGATCACGCCCAGCCGACGCGCCGCAAAGCCAGCGCTGGTCTCGCCCGGCTCCTGCAGGCAGTCGACCACGGCGCTGTCGGTCGCCCACCACCGGACATCGCAGGTCCGTTCGTAGAGGTTCCTGTCGATCAGTTCGACCGCGTTCAGCGCCAGATCGACCAGCCGCTGGCCCTTCATGTGGTCGACCACCTGACGACCGATGCTCTCCAGCAGCGAGGTCTTCGACGACAATTCCCGCTCGAGCGTCTCGGCGAGGTCGGCAATCTCGGTGGAGACACCCTTGACCTCGCCGGCGACCACCGCGAAGCCGCGACCCGCGTCGCCGACCCGCGCGCTTTCGATGAGCGCGTTGAGCGCCAGCATCTTGGTGCGCCCGGTGATCGACTGGATCTCGGCGATCTTCTCGCGGCTGATCCGCCCCACCTCTTCGCTGAGGCGAACGATCTGCTCGGGATCGTTGGAATCTGGATCGCTGACGTTCCGGGCCACGCGCTCGGGGACGAGCGGAGTGTGGTGGGCCTGCATCGGTCGTCTCACCGGGGAGTGGTTGGCTACGGTTCTCTTGGCGTGTCCGCTTGAACACGCCAAGGCAATCGTGAGGCCACCAATACCACAAGCGACGCTAGTCCGACATTCGCAGGCCGTCAAATAGAAAAGGAAATAAACTCCTTCTTAATCAGTTGTTTACGTTCTTGGCCTCTCGTCGATCCCGGAGGCTGGTCCCTCCTTCGGGCGATCATCCAGCACCCGGCCGAGATGGTCGAGAGCCTGGACCAGACGCAGCATGACACGCGCCAGCTGGCCGATCTCGTCGCGCCTCCCGATCAACCCGCTGACCCGCGAGGTGTCGAATTCGGCGTCATCGAGACGTCCCGCGAGTTCAGCCAGATTGCGCACCGGCCACGCGACCTGGCGGGTCAGCACCACCGCCGCCAGCAACCCGAGCGCCAGCGCGATCGCCGCGGCGACGACGGCGAAGGTAACGATCCCGTCGTCATCCCGCCGGACCTCCTGCACCGGCATGGCGACGCCAAGATAGCCGCGGACGCGCTGACGCTGGTCGATCAAGGGAAGCGCCACGTAGATAACCGCATTGTGCCGGACAACCGGGGTCACGGCACCGGCGGATATGTCCTCGAGGGCTGTGAACAGTTCCGGTGCGACCCGAAGGATGCTTTCGTCCTCGAGTCCCGGCGAGGACAGGTCCGCCAGGGGGCGCTGGTCGGCATCAAGCACCGCGAGCGACAAGAGGGGACCCGTGGCCATCAGTTCCATGGCGCGGCTGCGAAGGAGCTCCTGGGTTGCGTGGCCATTGGAGTCGGCGAGCGGATCCATCGAGGCGGCATAGGCGACCATACGCGCCAGCGCCACCACCTGGCGCTCCTCCTCGAGCACGCGCCCTTGGGCGGTGATCACGGCGAAGGCGACCACGGCCGCCGCAGCCGAAGCGAACGCGGTCAACGTCCCCATGATCCAAAGACGCAGGAAGAGACTCATTCGGCCACTATCCGATCCGACTTGATCCCAGCAGCCTGGGGGTTTAGCGCATGCGTCAGGAATTGCCAGTTCCGAGGCAGGCCGGACAGCCACCCGCGACGGGAGTGCACGACATCAAGCCCTCGATTGCCGTCCGGCGCGCCGACACCCTGATCTATCGGCGTCTCGACGTTCCACCGCCCGCGACCCTCGTGGTTCTGGCGCTCCAGCACGCCGCGCTGATCTCGATCTTCCTGGTGGTTGCCGTCTCGGTGGCGCGGTTGGCCGGGCTGTCTCCCGACGAGGGCCGCAACTTCCTCGCCCTGACAATGGTGGCGGGCGGGATCGGCGCGATCCTGCAGTCGCTCGGCCGCTACGGGATCGGATCCGGTTACCTGGTGCCGCCGACCACGACCACCATCCTGCTGCCGGCAGCCGGCGCCGCCATAGCCGCGGGCGGCCTTCCCCTGATGCTCGGGATGACGATCTACGCCGGCGCCACCGCGGCCCTGCTCGCACGCCTGATCCGGCGTCTGCGGCCGGTGTTCACCCCCGAGCTGACCGGCTTCGTGGTGCTGATGGTCGGGCTGAGCGTGATCGTGCTGGCGATGCGGAACTTTCTCGGCGTCGGGCTCCCCGACGAGGACGTCGAGTCCACGCTGGCGGTGGCTGTCGTCAGCCTGGCCGTCATGGTCGCCCTCAATGTGTGGGGCGGCGGCCGACTCAGGCTCTTCTGCACCCTGATCGGCATTCTCGTCGGGTATGCGATGGCCAGCCTGCTCGGGTTGTTCGGATCGCCCGATCTGGAAGCCTTCCACGCCGCCCCGCTGGTCAGCCTGCCGCGACCGATGTCATCGGGGCTGGCGTTCGATCCCGGCCTGCTGGTGCCGTTCACCATCGCCGCGGTCGCGATCGCCTTGAACGGCGTTGGGGCGATCACCGCGGCACAGCGCGTCGACGACCCGGACTGGAAGCGTCCGGGCATGGAAAGCCTGACCCGCGGCATCACCGCCGACGGCCTGGCGAACGTTGCCGCCGGGCTGCTCGGCGGGTTCGGGCAGGCCTCGACCTCGGGCGCCGTCGGGCTGTCGCAGGCGACCGGCGCCAACAGCCGTGTCATCGGCTTCGCGGTCGGCGCCCTGCTGATCGGCCTCGCCTTCGTGCCGAAGCTGGGCGCCCTGCTGCTGGCGATGCCGGCGGCGGTCATCGGCGCCGCGCTGACCTTCTCGGGCAGCTTCCTGGTCACCTCGGCGATCCAGATGATCGCCTCGCGGATGCTCGACTCGCGCAAGGTCTTCGTCCTCGGCATCTCGATCTCGCTGGGCGTGGCCGCCTTCGTCTATCCCGATCATTTCGCGCACGCCCCGGACTGGCTGGTGCCTTGGGTCGGGTCGCCGCTCTCGATCGCTGTGGTCACCGCGGTACTGCTCAACATTCTGTTCCGCCTCGGCATCCACTCGCGCAACGCCCTGACGATCGACAGCCGGCGGTTCGATGCCCGGGCACTCGCCGAATTCATGGCGCAGCAGGGCGCGATCTGGGGGGCGCCGCAGGATCTGGCGTACCGCGCGGAGTTCATGACGGTCGAGGCGGTCGAAACCCTGATAGGCTCGGAGATGGTCCGCGACGCCGTCCAGGTCGGCCGCCGCAGCGGGCCGGTGGCGATACCGGGCGGGTTGATCACAGTGTCGACCCGGTTCGACGAGTTCACCTTCGTCGTTACCATCAGCTACCGCGGCGACCTGTTGGAGCCGACCGCCGTGCGACCAAGCCCGGACGCCGTTATCGAGGACGACGGCCACCTGCTGCTGGCGCGCTACATGCTCGGCCGGGCAGCCAGCCGCGCCCGCGCCGAGCGCCGGGGTGACCTGTCGATCCTGACGCTTTCCCTGGACAACTGACCCCGATTCGCCCGGCGGGCCGGCGGCGGCGCCGGGGCCGGGCCCGCCACCCGGGCCGCGCGCGTTGCGGCCCCGCCGCCTCGTGCTATAACGCCGACCGGCTTTCACCGGGAGACGATACCGTGGCCGACCGTCCCGATATCCTGGTCCTGAACGGACCCAACCTGAACATGCTGGGCGTGCGCGAGCCGGCGATCTACGGGCGCACGACGCTTGCCGAGGTCGAGCAGAACTGCATCGCGGAGGCAGAACTGCTCGGCCTGGAGGTTGATTTCCGGCAGTCGAACTTCGAGGGCGAGTTGGTCTCGATCATCCAGCAGGCCCGCGACGAGCATGACGGCATCATCATCAACGCCGGCGCGTACACCCACACCTCGGTGGCGATTCACGACGCGCTCGCGCTGACGGACCTGCCGGTGATCGAACTGCATCTCTCGAACACCTTCAAGCGCGAGCCGTTCCGCCATCACTCCTACATCTCCGACGTGGCGGTCGGCGTAATCTGCGGTTTCGGCGCCCATGGCTATCTCCTCGCCCTGCAGGCGATGGCGAAGCTGGTGGGCGTCGTCGACGACGGGAGCACCTCGTGACCAGCGACTTCAACGACGAGCTCGTCCGCCGCATGGCGGCCCTCCTCGAGGAGACCGGGCTCGGCGAGATCGAGTACGAGACCAAGGATCTGAAGATCCGGATCGCCCGTCCGGCGGTGCAGATGACCGCGATGGCGGCCCCGGCGCCGGCCCCGATGGCGGCCTCGGCACCGGCCGCGTCATCGGCGTCGACCGCCGAGACCGGTGAAGCGGTTCCATCGCCGATGGTCGGGACCGCCTACCTCGCGGCCGAACCCGGGTCGGCGCCGTTCGTGCAGCCCGGCAGCAAGGTTGCCAAGGGCGCCACCCTGCTGATCGTGGAGGCGATGAAGGTGATGAACCCGATCATCGCGCCGCGCGCCGGAACGGTGAAGGCCGTGCTGGTGGATAACGGCCAGCCGGTCGAGTACGGGCAAACGCTCGTCGTGCTCGAATGACGCCGGCCCTCAGGCAGACAGGAGGGCGCCGGTGTTCGAGAAGGTCCTGATCGCCAACCGCGGCGAGATCGCGCTGCGGATCCACCGCGCCTGCCGTGAGATGGGCATCAAGACGGTCGCCGTGCACTCGACAGCCGACGCCGATGCCATGCATGTCCGGCTGGCCGACGAGAGTGTCTGCATCGGCCCGCCTCCGGCCCGCGACAGCTACCTCAACATCCCGGCGATCGTATCGGCGGCCGCGGTGACCGGGGCCGACGCCATTCACCCGGGTGTCGGCTTCCTGTCGGAGAACGCCGCCTTTGCGGAGATCGTCGAAGCCCACGGCATCACCTTCATCGGACCGTCGCCCGAGCACATCAAGTCGATGGGCGACAAGATCACCGCCAAGCGCACGATGATCGCGCTCGGCATCCCGTGCGTGCCGGGCACCGAGGGCGCGGTCGCCACCATCGAGGCGGCACGCGCCGAGGCCGACCGCATCGGCTACCCAGTTCTGATCAAGGCGGCCGCTGGCGGCGGCGGGCGCGGCATGAAGGTCGCAGAGGCGCCGGAAAACCTCGACGAGGCGTTCATGATGGCGCGCCGCGAATCGGCCGCCGCCTTCGGCAACGACGAAGTCTACATGGAGCGGTACCTGTCGCGGCCGCGCCACATCGAGATCCAGATCGCCGGCGATGAGCACGGCTCGGTGGTGCATTTCGGCGAACGCGACTGCTCGATCCAGCGCCGCCACCAGAAGGTCCTTGAGGAGGCGCCGTCGCCGGCACTGAACGCCGCCGAGCGCGAGCGCATCGGCCGCCGAGCGGTCGACGCGATCGGCAAGATGGGCTACCGCGGCCTCGGGACGCTGGAGTTTCTCTACGAGAACGGCGAGTTCTTCTTCATCGAGATGAACACCCGCCTGCAGGTCGAGCACCCGATCACCGAGGCCATCACCGGCATCGATCTGGTCCGACTGCAGATCCAGATCGCCTCCGGGGCGCCGCTCGGCCTGACCCAGAAGGACATAACCTTCACCGGCCACGCGATCGAGTGCCGGATCACCGCCGAGGACCCGGTGACCTTCCAGCCGCGCCCCGGGCTGGTCAGCAACTACCACGTTCCGGGCGGCCTCGGCGTGCGCGTCGATTCCGCCCTGTACGCCGGCTATCCGGTGCCGCCGCATTACGACAGCCTGATCGCCAAGCTGGTGGTGCACGGATCGACCCGCAATGAATGCCTGCTGAGGTTGCGCCGCAGCCTCGACGAGTTCGTGATCGAGGGCCTGCCGACCACGATCCCCCTGCATCAGAGGCTGGTCGCGAACCGCTCCTTCATCAACGGCGATTACCACATACGTTGGCTGGAACGGGATTTCCTGGAATTGTGACCGCAATTGGTAGCGCGAACGTCTGCTGCCGCTAGCGATTTCGTGTCGCGCCGCCCATCTCGGTGACCATGGCACACCTGCAACCCGAGTTGCTGCTTCAGGCCTATGCCGTCGGGGTGTTCCCGATGGCCGAGGGGCGCGACGACCCGCGGCTGTTCTTCGTCGATCCGGAGCGGCGCGGCATCCTTCCCCTGGATGGCTTCCACATGTCGCGCAGCCTGCGCAAGACGGTGCGGCAGCGGCGCTTCCAGGTGACCTGCGACCTCGACTTTGCGGGTACTCTCGAGGGCTGCGCGGCGGCTACCGAGCGGCGCCCGGACACCTGGATCAATCACGAGATCTTCCGGCTCTTCATCGCGCTCCACGCCCGCGGCCACGCCCACTCGATCGAGGTGCGGCGCGACGGGGCGCTGGTCGGCGGCCTGTACGGCGTCCGCCTCGGCGGGGCGTTCTTCGGCGAGAGCATGTTCAGCCGGGAGACCGACGCCTCCAAGGTAGCGCTGGTGCATCTGGTCGCACGCCTGAAGGCAGGAGGCTTCGTGCTGCTCGACAGCCAGTTCATCACCAGTCACCTGCAGCGCTTCGGCGCCGTCGAGATTCCTCGCGAGGAGTACCGCGACCGGCTGCAGCGGGCGATCGCCACGCCGGCTCAGTTCGTGCCGGTCGACGACGACTGGCCGGCCGTCGTCTCCCTGCTGCAGGACAGCACCCAGACATCGTAGACCGGATGCTCCAGCGCGTTCAGGCCGGGACTCGACGCGAACATCCACCCCACGAACAGCCGTTGCGGCGACTCGTCCGGCGGCTGGTCGTCGATCTCCAGGAACGCAGCGCTCTCCGGCGCCTGGGTCGGCGGATGCTCCTGGCAGGTGCGCGGTGAGATCCTGAGGGTGCCGAAGCTGACGGTCTGACCGACCGGAGCGGTCACCGTCGAGATTCGCGCCGTGACCTTGTCGAGGCCCTGCAGGACCACGACCGGCCGCTGGATCCATTCCGGGTCGTCAGCCGCGACGGCGGGCGGCATCGTCGCCCACAGCGCCGCGCCGACGATCGCTCCTGCCGTCCGGCGCCCGGTCCGTCGCTTCACCACGTCAGGATCTCTCTCGGAAAGCTCTGTCGCACAGGGA
>JAGYJX010000028.1 GCA_018401495.1 Rhodospirillaceae bacterium | reverse complement strand
AGCACCACCGGTGACGAGGACGCGCTTGATGGTCTGGTCGGTCATGGCGGGAGCCCCGGAAATCATCGCAACCGGACGACGGTCATCGGACCGTCACGGTGGCGGTCGTATAGCGGTTTTGCCCTGGCGCGGCAAGGCGAACGACCCGGCCGGGGGAGGTCAGCTGAAGCTGTCGACCCCGTCGATCGGCGGCATCAGAGACGGGTCGATATGGGTCGGCGCCACGTCGAGGGCGGCGTTCATCCGCAGCAGTTCCTCGGCCCGGCGCACCCCCTCCTCGTCCTCGATCACGATGTCCTCGAAGACGCAGTGCAGGGCCGCCCCGCTCTCCAGGAAGCGATCGTAGATCCATCGGCGCTTGGCCGGGTCGGCCGGCAGCATGAACAGGCTGCACATCACGATGCCCTCGATGTCGTCGAGCTTGCGGAGCATCGAGTAGAGCTGGACGTAGCAGTTGTCGAAGAAGTACTCGCCGACCGACAGGCGGACCTGGGCGCCCTTGCGGGTGATGTAGTCGCGCATCACCAGGTTCTGCACGGTCGCGGGCATCCGCATGCCCTTGAACGACTGGTGGGTGACGTAGCCCTGCAGCCCCGAGCGCGGGCGGTTGGCGCCCTCAGCCATCGAAGCCCTCCGGGGCGCGGAAGTTCATGCCGATGCGGGTCGCCACCTTCGGGGTGACCGGGGTGTAGAACCGTCCCAGGCACTTCTCGTCGCTGGCGTAGGGCGTGAACAGCCCGGTCAGCCGGCAGTTCAGGGACCAGCGGCTCTCGGCGGTGTCGTTGCGCACGTTGCCGTGCAGCAGGATCGGCGAGAACACCAGGGTCTGGCCGTACCCGACCGGGATCCAGTGGAACTCGTCGCGGTAGGCCTCGAACAGGTCGAAGTCCTTGCCGCCGTCCTTCAGGCTGCTCATCCGGTCGCGCACCGTGCGGTTGACCTCGGGGCGCAGGATGTACATCGCCTTGGTGTCGTAGACGTCGACCAGCGGCGTCCACTCCACGACCTCGTAGGGGGTCTCGGCCGACCAGACGTCGGCGTGCACCGCCAGGGTCGAGGTCTCGTCGTTCGGCATCTGGATCGACAGGTTGACGCGGTTCTGCATCGCCAGTTCGTTGCCGACCAGGGCGTCGACGATCGAGCGCGCCAGCGCCAGGTAGGTCGGCCGGCACCAGCCGTGCCGGTTCAGGCCGTTGAAGACGTGCAGGCGCAGGGCGTTGATCCCGGCCACCGTCACCCGGTCGTGGATGGTGTTCAGGAAGGCGCCGTCGTCGGCTGGCAGTTCGCAGCCCAGGATGCTCGCAGGCCAGCCGGACGATCTCGTGGCGGAGCGCGTCGAGTGCTGCCCGGTCGTCGACGTCGCGCACGACGTAGCCTTTGGCCAGGAACTCCCGGCGCGAGGTCATCCTCGCGGGGGTCGGTGAAGCGGTCGGTCAGGCCCATCGGTCCACGAATCCGTGACAGTTTCGCCAGATCGCTTCCCGTCTCTAGCGCGGACCGCGATGCCGGCCAAGGGCCGCGGTGCGCATGGCCGCCCTGCGCCGCTGCGTCACCACGTCGCGACCCGGCGCGCCGCCTCGGCGATCACCGAGTCCCAGGCGGTGCCGCGCTGGCGCAGCAGCGCCAGGGCTCGGGTACCAGGGCACGGTCGGGCCTGCCTCGAACCAAAACCACAACGGGTCGCGCTGCATCAGCACCAGCGCCGGCACGCCCAGGGCCCCGGCCATGTGGGCGTTGATCCCGGAAATCGTCACCACCGCGTCGAGGGCGGCGATCTGGGCCGCCAGTTCCTCCAGGTCGTCGCGGATGTCGGGCGACGGGTTGTCGATCGGCACCGGCCGGCGCGACGCCACCACCTCGGCGGTCTCCTCCGGATCGGGGTCGTATTGCAGGCTGACCCAGGTCCCGGTCGTGGCCCGCAGGATCGGCGCCAGCGCTGCCAGCGCGATCGACTTGCGCCCGGCGGTCCGCCGGTTGCCGCTGCGCCAGGCGACACCGATCCGGGGCGCCGGGCCGAGTCCGGCAAACCGCTCGCGCCAGGCCACCACCCTTTCCGGGTCGGCCGTCAGCAGCGCGGCCGCACGGGGCGCCAGCGCCACCTGCGCGCGGCAGCACCGCCGGCAACCGCGCCAGGGACGACTGGGCAGCCGGGCGCGCCGCCGCGATCCGAGGATCGGGAGGAGTGGCGCGCGGCACCACGGTCACGCCGTCGAGCGTGCGCGCCAGCAGCCCGACCAGCCGTGGATCGATCTCCAGAACCACCGGCACCCCGGCCTGGCGCGCCGCCGCCTCGACGAGGGTCGCGAACAGGATCTCGTCACCGATGCCGAACTGGCCCCACAGCAGCAGCGGGCCGCCGGCGACCGCGCCGCCGGTCCACAGCGGCGCCTCGAACAGGCGCTGGCGGGAGTCCGGCTCGGGGTCCTGCCAGCGCGCGGCGTAGTCACCGGCACCGCCCCAGTCGCCGCGCGCCAGGCGGATCCAGCCACGCGCCCAACGGGCCCGGGTGTCGCGTGGGTCGAGGCGGAGCGCCCGGTCGAGATCGATACCGGCCGCCGGCTTGCGGCCGACCTCGATCAGCGCCATCGCCCGGTTGACCAGGCACTCCGCGTCGTCGGGGTTCTGCGCCAGCACCCGGTCGAACAGCGCGATCGCCCCGGCGGCATCGCCGCCCTCCTGGCGGAGCGCCGCCGCCACCCGCAGCGCGCCGACCGGCGCCTCCGGCAGCGTCGCGGCGCGACCGAACCCCATCCGTTCGCCCTCGCCGCCGGTCGTCGCGAGCAGGCTCCAGGCGGCGGCGTGGTCGGGAGCCAGCGCCAGGCAGCGGCGCAGAGCCGGCAACGCCGCCGCACCGGCGCCGCCGCGCGCCCGGGCGAGGCCCAGGCTGTACCAGGGGCGCGGGTTGTCGGGCAGACGCTCAGCCAGGTCGGCGAAGGCGGAAGCCGCCGCGCTCCAGTCGCGCGCCGCGACGGCGGCCCTGGCGGTCCGGTCGAGTTCCGCGATCGACCCGGTCACGCCGGCTCCGGCGGGGCGCCCGGAAAGCCCTCGGCGATGGCCGTCGAGGCGAAGCGGGGGCGATCGCCGGCCGCGACCCTCTCGATCAGGGCGATCTGCGCCGGCAGGCACACGGTGTCCAGGTCGTAGTTGCGGATCGCGTGGTCGCGCGCGGCGGCGCTGTACCGGGCCCGGCGCTCGGGGTCCTGGAGCAGTTCGCAAATCCGCTCGACCAGGGCCCCGCCGTCGAAGTAGTCGACCAGCGCCCCGGTCTCGCCGTCGGTCAGCGCCTCCTGCACCGGCGGCGTCGCGGACGCCACCAGGCAGCACCCGGCGGACATCGATTCGAGCATCGACCAGGACAGCACGAACGGGTAGGTGAGGTAGGTGTGGACGCGCGATACCCGCAGCACCCTCAGGTAATAGTCGTAGGGGACGCGGCCGACGAAATGCACCCGCCGCGGGTCGACCGGTACTTCCGCCAGCATCTTCTCGCGCCAGTTACGGGCATCCGCCGGGTACCCGCCGTAGCTCACCTCGTCGCCGCCGACCAGCACCACGTGCGCTTCGGGCCGTCGCTTCAGCAGGGCCGGCAGCGCCCGCATGAAATGGTCGAAGCCGCGATAGGGCTCCAGGTTGCGCGAGATGTAGGTCACCACCTCGTCGGAGCGTGACAGGACGGTTCCGTTCGGCAGCGGCAGGAGCGCAGCGGGATCCGGGGTGCAGATCCCGGTGCGGACGCCGTCGTGGATCACCGAGGTCCGCGGCCGGTAGGCCTCGGGCTGCTGTTGCCACTGCCAGCGGGTCGGCGTGACCGCCCAGTCGGCCGCCTCCAGGCTCAGCAGCAGGTGGGCGTTGCGGGTCCGCGACCGGCAGATAACGTCGAGTTCGGGCTCCTTGCCGGAGCCGAATCCGACATCCGATCCGCGCCCCCGGTAGTAGTACTCGGCGTAGATCAGCATCGGCACGTCCGGGAACACGTCCTTGAGGAACAGGGCCTCGCCCCAGCCGGAATGCGCGCAGATGATGTCCGGCCGAAACCCGCCGTTGCGCAGGGTGAGCGCCTCTCTCGCCACCGCCTGACCGTAGAGCAGCTGCTCGTCCAGGAACCGTACGTATTGGTGACCGTCGGTCTTCGGCTCGCGCGAGAGGTCGTAGCGAATCTTGCGGACGCCGGGGATGTCGACGCCCTGGCGCCGGGTCAGGAACACCACCTCGTTGCCAGGGATCCGTCCATAGTGAGACGCCAGATGCGCGTACTGCGCCGGCATGTTCTGGTGAACGAACAGGATGCGCACGGGCTCGGTTTCCGATCGGGCGGGTGTTGGCGCGGACTTGTTTATCGGCTCGGGTTCGGCGATGCAAACGGCCGTCGTGGACCGGCGTCGGCGACGGTGCGCAGGTCGGAAACGACGCGCTCCACCACGTCGCTCCAGTCGCCGGTCCGGAGCTGCCGGTACAGCCGCATGCCGGGATACCAGGGGGTACTCTCGTCGCCGTAGCCCCAGCGCCAGTCCGCCACGCGTCCGAGCAGGGTCCACACCGGGCGGCCGAGCGCGCCGGCGATGTGAGCGATGGACGTGTCGACGGTGATCACCAGGTCCATCTGATCGACCATGGCGGCGGTGTCGGCAAAATCCTCGATGTCCGGCCCGAGGTCGATCAGCCGGGGCTCGCCGGCGATCGCGTACCGGTCCACCAGTATCTGCAGCCCATAGAACCGCACCCGCGGCACCTCGAGAACCGGGGCCAGATGGTCGAACGGGATACGCCGGAATTCGTTCAGCGCCGTGCGGACGCTGCCAGACCAGCAGAGCCCGACGCGCAGATCGCCGTCCTCGGCCAGGCGGCGCCGGGGCGGCGGCGGCTCCAGGTAGCGGGTCGGCGCCGGCAGGTTGTCCAGGTCGACGCCCAGTCGCGCCGGCAGGCTCATCAGCATCTCGACGCCGTCATACCCGGTCGGCGGATCTTCCGGCCATTTCGGAGCCGTGGCGGCAACACCGGGCGTCGAGCGCACCAGGCGTTCCATCGGCTCGGTGCACGCCACCGTGACCGCCACGCCGCGATCGGCCAGCGGCCGGACGAACCGCAGGAACTGCACGATGTCGCCGGCTCCCTGCTCCGCCACCACCAACAGCCGCCTGCGGTCCGACGTTCGGCCGTCCCAAGCCGCGACGCCGAGGGCGGCGTATCGCGCCAACGCCTCGAGCCGATGCGGGCGATGCTCGTACTCGGCGAAGCCGGCGCGATAGTCGCCGGCCGCCAGCAGGCTGTGTCCCAGCGCCATCCGCGCCCCCGGCAGGTCCGGCTGGCAAAACACCGTGAAGCGGCGGCATCGGAACGACGCGTCATAGGCCGCAGCGTGCCGCAAGGCGTTTCCCAGATTTGCCCAGACCTCGGCGGCGTCGGGCTGCAGAAGCAGGGCGCGGCGGAAGTGTGAGACCGCCTTGGTCGGCCGGTTGGCGCGCTGCCGGGCCAGACCGGCCTGGTTGTACGCCCGCGGATCGTCGGGGCGATGGCGGCACAGTTGGTCCGCCCAGCGCTGCGCGTCCCGGACCCGGCCGACGGACAGCAGCCGCGAGGCAAGGCGAAGGCCGGCGTCGTAGTCGATGACCTTGGGGGCTGCGCTCACCGCGCGATCTCGGCTTGCCAGAACTCGACCAGTTCGCGCTCCATCCGCTCCAGGGTGAACGCCGACGCCGTTCGGATGCCATCGTCGACGCGCGGCCGGCCGCCATCGGCGTCGTACTCGCGTATCGCCTGCGCCAGGAGATCGGTGCAGCCGATCCAGTCCTCCGGCTCGCACCACAAGCCATTCTGCGGGGTCGCGAAGGACCGGCCACCGTCGCCGGTGAAACCGACCACCAGACAACCGCTGGCCATCGCC
The DNA here is from genome assembly GCA_018401495.1 of Rhodospirillaceae bacterium. GTDB lineage: Bacteria > Pseudomonadota > Alphaproteobacteria > Thalassobaculales > Thalassobaculaceae > Thalassobaculum_A. The sequence continues at coordinate 29,987 of JAGYJX010000028.1, read as the reverse complement.
TCGATCGGCGGCAGCCCGAAGCCCTCGATGCGGCCGAGCGCAAGGAACACCGCGCTGGTGCCCAGGATCTCGGCAACCTCGGCCTCCGGGCGGCCTTCGATCTCGACCCAAGGGATGTCGGCCAGTTCCGGGTAACGGCGCCTGAAGCAGCCGGCGATGAACCGCGCCTCGATCTTCATCTTGCGTGGCATCACGGCGATCTGGCGACGCTTTACGGCCGGCTTGAAGACCGCGTGGTCGATGGCGTTGTGAATGATCGGCGCCCGCTCGAGGCCCATGACCGTTGTCAGGAAGTCCGAGATCACCTCGCTGCAGCAGAACACCGTGTCGATCCCGGCCTCGGCGTAACCCGCCGCGTCGCCGAGCCCGTGGAAGGCGTAGAAGTGGTTCTGGCAGAACACGTAGCGACGGACCGGATGCCGGCTCAGCTGGCGGATGTGGCTTCCCCAAGGCTCCGGGATCACCATGAGGTCGGTCGGCCGGAGTGCGAACGACGGCACCATCGAGTCGGTCGGCACCGCGCCATCGAAGTGCGCGTCGCGGTTTTCGTCGATCAGCAGTATCCGGGCGTCGAACCCGTTGCGGACCAGCATCGCCACGTGGTGGTGGGCGATCCGGATACCGCCGAGCGGAAAGCCGAAATGCTTCGACAGATAGAGGATCCGGCGCCGGTCCCGGTGCTCGACCCTGGGCGCGCCGGGGCCGGCCTCGGCGTCTGCGCCGGTCATGGCTCGCGGAGCGAGTCCGAGATGCTGCGCGACAACGGCTCGATGATGTAGGACAGCAAGGTCTTCTCGCCGACCCCGATCATCGCCGTCGCCGGCATGCCGGACGTCAGCTCGACGTCGCCCAGGATGTGCTGGCGCGAGGTCGGGTCGAGCCGGATGATCGCCCGGTAGTAGGGCGCGCCGCCATCGCCATCCACCACGACGTCGGTGGAGATCGACTCGAGCTCGGCCTCGACCGGGTGCATGAAGCGCTGGCTGAACGCGGTCATCCGGACCTGGACCTTGGTGACGCCGTTGTTCAGGGCGTCGATGTCGCGAGGCCGCACCCGCGCCACCACGACCAGGTCCTCGTCCTCGGGAACGATCTGCATGAAGGCCTCGCGGCCGCCGATCACGTGCCCGACCGTGTGGACCTTCAGGTCGATGACCCGGCCGGACCGCGGCGCCCTGATTTCCAGCCGGCGGACCGAGGCGGACACCACCGGCCGCTGCTCGCTCAGGTTCTGGATCTGCTCGATCACTCCATCGAGCTGATTGGCGACATCGCGCTGGAACTCGCGCTCGACCTGGGCGATGCGGATCTCCGACTCGCCGATCTGCTTCTCGAGCTGGGCGATCGAGCCGCTCAGCCGAGCCGACCTGGCCCCTCAGGGCCGCCCGGTTGCGCTCGAGCGCCAGCAGGCGGGGCAACCGCTCCAGGCCCTTCTCGTAAAGCTCGCGCACCGACGCCAGTTCGCGCTGGATCAGCGCCAGCTGCTCTTCGACGGCGCCGCGTTCGAGCCGCACCGCTTCGATCTGCGAGCGGGCCTGGTCGACCTGCCCGAGGATCAGGCTGACCTGTCCCTGGAGAGAGTTGCGGCGCGACTGGAACACGGCGCGCTGGCCCTGGACCATCTCGGCGATCTCCGGGTCGGAGAGCTCGTCGAGGACCTCCTGGGGAACGGGATATCGACCAGCGCGTCGCGCTCGGCCACCAGCCGCGCTCGGTCCGCGAGCGCGCTCAGGTAGCGCTTGCGCAGGGTGTTTGACTGCGCCCGGTCGCGCGTCGGGTCGAGCCGGATCAGCACGTCGCCCTCCTGGACGCGCTGGCCTTCCCGCACGTTGATCTCGGTGACGATGCCGCCTTCCGGGTGCTGGACCAGCTTGCGCTCGTTGTCCACCCGGACCTCCGCCGACGCCATCACGGCGCTCTGCAGCGGCGCGAACGCCGCGAACCCGCCGAAGCCGCCGAAGAACCCCAGGATGACCAGGTATCCCATGGTCACCGCGCGATTCCAGTGCGGGCGCGCCTTCTTGGCGATCTCTTCGTAGGGATCGAAGTTCTTCGGCAGGGCCGGAAGGGACGGTGCGTCGCGCTCGACCAGGGTCATGACGTCGCTCGGCTGGCGATGGAGGGGGCATCCTGGCTGGCCGCGATCTGCGGCTTGTTTTGGGCCGGGACCGGGCCGACCACGTCCTCGCGCGGCGCGTATTTCTGCACCACGCCGTCGCGCAGGATCAGGACCTTGTCGACATGCTGCAGCACGTTGATGCGATGGGCGATCAGCAGCACGGTGCAGCCGCGGGCCTTGAGCGCGTGCAGCGTGTTCTTCAGGGCTTCCTCGCCCTGGCTGTCCAGGTTCGAGTTCGGCTCGTCGAGCACCAGCAGCAGCGGGTCGCCGTACAGCGCCCGCGCCAAGCCGATGCGCTGGCGCTGCCCGCCCGACATCAGCATGCCGGCGTCGCCGACCGGCGTGTCGTATTCCTTAGGCAGGCGCTGGATGATCTCGTGCAGCCCGGCCAGTTCGGCCGCCTTGATGATCGCGGCCGGCGGCGCATCCGGCAACAGGCGGCAGATGTTGTCCCGCACCGTGCCGTCGAACAATTCCACGTTCTGCGGCAGGTAGCCGAGATAGCGGCCGAGATCCTCGGACGGCCAGGCGTAGACGTCGGTGCCGTCGAGGCGGATATTGCCGTGGGTCGGCGGCTCATTGCCCACCATCAAGGTCGCCAAGGTGGTCTTGCCGGCGCCGGACGGTCCGATCACTCCGACGATCTCGCCGGCGGCGATCTCGAAACTGATGTTCGACAGGATCGGGCGGTCGACGCCGGGAACCGTGTAGGTGACGTTTTCCACCGATATGTTGCCGATCGGCCTCGGCGGCACCACGCTGAGGCGCGGCCGTTCGACCATCGACTTCAGGGCCTCGTCCATGTCCTGGTAGGCTTCGTAGGCCTCGACCATGCTGCGGTAGCCGCCGATCAGGGTCTCGAGCGGCATCAGCGCGCGGCCGACCAGGATCACCGCCGCCATCATCACGCCCGGGCTCATGGTGCTGCCGGGCTGGATCATCTGGTAGGCCGCCACCGACATGATGCCGATCTGGATGACCATGCGCGCCCATTTCGAGGCGGCGCTGACGATCGCGGAGCGGCGCGAGGCCAGCGACTGGTGGTAAATCGCCGTCTCGGTGTCGGCGTGCCACGAGCGCACGATCGTCGGGGTCATGCCCATGGCATCGACGATGTCGGCGTTGCGCGCCGCGGCCGAAGCGCGCTTGTAGGCCGGGATAAGTGACTTCTGGGCCCGCATCAGGGAACCGCGCGAAACCCGGTCGTTCAACACCGCGAGCCCGAACAGCAGGGCCGCCCCAATCACGGCCACCAGCCCGATCAGCGGGTTCATCAGGAACAGCACGCCGATGAACAGCGGGATCCAGGGCACATCCATGATCGAGTAGATCGAGTTGCTCGTCAGGAAGGTCTTCACCATCGAGAAGCGCTGCAGCACGTTGGCGCCACGCCGGTTACCGCGCTTCAGCGAGTTGGCGAGCGAGGCGTGCAGCAGCCTCGAGGTAAGGTTTCGATCCAGGTAGTTGCCGATCTCGATCAGCACGCCCGAGCGGGCGACGTCGATCACGCCCTGTACACCGAGCGCGAACAGCGCCATCGCGAACAGCATGCCGAGGGTCGCGACGCTGTAGCTGCTCAGCACCTTGTCGAAAACCGCGAACATGTAGAGCGGCACGGTCAGGATGAACAGGTTGACCGCGAAGCTGAACACCGCGACCGCCACGAAGGCCGAGCGGCAATGCTTGAAGGCGTGGCCGAGCGCGTCGCGGGAATCGACGTGGCGGTTGGGCATCGTCAATCGGCTCGTTCATCGGCGCACCTGCCTGCGGCTTCCGGCGCGACCGTCAACGTCGCCCCGGAACCATGATACGCCCTTCGGCGCCAGCGGGCACGCCGGCCGCGAGCGGGATTTGACCGCCCGACGGCGATCCGCTAAAGCGGGCGCGCGCTGCGCCGCGGAAATACGAGAACTCATCATGACGAATGCTGAACCGATCGGGTCGCCGTTTCGAGTGTTCGTCGGCCATGACAGCCGGGAGGAGATCGCCTTTCGGGTCTGCGAAGCGTCCTTGCGCCGACGGTCGTCGATCGCCGTCGATGTGCGACCGATCGTCCAGGCTGAAATGCGGACCAGCGGACTGTACTGGCGTTCCAAAGACCCGCTCGCGTCCACCGAGTTCACATACACGCGGTTTCTTACACCCTACCTGGCGGGCTATCAAGGGTGGGCCCTCTTCTGCGACTGCGACTTTCTGTGGCTGGCCGACGTCGCGGATCTGCTGTCGCTCGCCGATTCCAGCAAGGCTGTGATGTGCGTCCATCATGACCATCGCCCGACCGAGACCACCAAGATGGACGGCGCCGTCCAGACCAGCTACCCCCGCAAGAACTGGTCAAGTCTCATGCTGTTCAATTGCGGCCATCCGGCGGCGCGCAGCCTGACGCCGCAGGTCGTGAACACCCAGTCCGGCGCCTACCTGCACCGGATGCAGTGGGCACCGGACGACGCCATCGGCGCCCTGCCATCGACCTGGAACTGGCTTGAGGGCAGCATGCCGAGGCCGGCGGCCGGCGCTCCGGCGGCCGTCCACTTCACCCGCGGCGGGCCGTGGTTCGACAGTTGGCGCGACGTGGATTACGGCGACCTCTGGCTGGCGGAGCGGGCGACGCTGGACGCCGCGACACCGGCCTGACCGAACGAGCAACTCGACCGCCGGCCGCGCTGCGCGACGTTCCGGCAAGGAGACCATGCGGATGAAGAAGGCATTGATCATCGGCGGCGGCTTCGCCGGCTGCGCCGCGGCCCACCAGATCCAGCTGATCGGTGGCTGGGACGTGACGCTGGTGGAGCGGGCGCCGTTCCTCGGTGGCGGCGTCAAGACCCACTGGCGCGGCGGCCATCCGTTCACCTTCGGGCCGCGGCACTTCCTGACCCCGATGGAGGAGTTGTTCGACTACCTGAACGCCATCGTGCCGATGCGCCGTCTCGACCACGAGTTCATCACCTACGTCGAGGCCGATCGCAACTACTACACCTTCCCGATCCACCGTGACGACATCCCGCGCATGCCGGAGCGCGAGGCGATCGAGCGCGAGATCGCCGAATCCCAGGAGATCCGCGGCTGGACGGCGGCGAAGAACTTCGAGGAGTACTGGATCGCGTCGGTCGGCAAGACCCTGTACGGCAAGATGGTCGACAAGTACTCCCGCAAGATGTGGCAGGTCGCCAGCAACGCCATGCTCGACGATTTCGGCTGGTCGCCGAAGGGCGTGGCGATCAAGGACGGCCCGCGCGAGGGCTGGGACACGGCGATCTCGGCCTACCCGCTGGCGCCCGACGGCTACGACCGCTACTTCGAGGTCGCGACCGCCGAGACCACGGTCCGGCTCGGCACCGAGATCGAGGCCTTCGACATCCCGAACAAGCGGGTGCAGATCGGTGGCGACTGGCACGCCTTCGACCTGATCGTGAACACCGTCTCGCCCGACATGCTGCTGAACTACGCCTACGGCGAGCTGCCCTATGTCGGCCGCGAGTTCATGACCATCATCCTGCCGGTCGAGCACGCCTTCCCGGACAAGACCTACTTCACCTATTACGCCGGCGACGAGCCGTACACCCGGATCGTCGAGTACAAGAAGTTCACCCAGCACCAGTCGCCCTCGACCCTCCTCGGCATCGAGATCCCCAGCCACAAGAACAAGCTCTACCCGATGCCGATCAAGAAGGAGATCGCCCGCGCCTACCAGTATTTCGACGCCATGCCGGACGGCGTGATCTCGATGGGACGGGCCGGCAGCTACAAGTACATCGACATCGACGACATCGTCTGGCAGGCGATGAAGATGGCCGAGGAACTGAAGCAGGGTGGGTTCTCGCACCCGGTCCCGGTCTACGGGGCCGACCAGTCGGCGCCGAACCTGCTGACCCAGAAGATGGTCGACGCCAACATCGTCCCCGGCGGCTCGGAATCGCCGCGGACCTGACCGCTCGCGCGGGCCGCTCCGGCGGCCCGCGGTGCGCGAAGGACGACAGGGGCGAGACCCTAGCCGGTCGTCGACGGACGGCTCCGCAGCCGCTTAGACAGGGCCGCGATCGGGGTCGCCCAGTCGCGGCCGTCGGTCTGCCAGACGCAGCGCGCGGTCGGCAGCCAGCGACTGGTCTCGGCGCCGCGCGCGTAACGCCAGTCATCCTGGACGTTGCGCGCGATCACATGGACTCTCTTGCCGAGACCGTGGGCCAGGGCCACCGTCGAGTTGGCTATCGAGACCACCGTGTCCATCGCCGCCACCTGGCTGGCCAGCGCGTCGAGGTCGCGGTAGGCGTCGATCTCCGGGTCGACCAGCAGGTCGACCCCGAACCGCTCCCGGACCAGGCGGACGTCGTCGGCGACATCGCCGTACTGCAGCGAGACGAACACCGCGTCATCGAGCCCGAACACCGGCCCCCATTCCGCCAAGGGCGATCTCGAACGACCGGTGCCGGGTCGGCTTGACGCTGCGCCAGGAGACGCCGATCACCCGGGCACCCGGGCGGCCGGCGGTGTAGCGCTCGCGCAGCCGTGCGGTGCGCGCGGCGTCGGTCCGACAGGTACCCGACCGGCGCCGGTTTCGCCCAGGCGCCGGCCGGCAGCAGGATCCCGCCCATCGGGACCTGCAGGTCGGCCGCCTGCAGCGCCGCCTCGGTATGCGGGTGTTCGCGGGCCAGCACCCGCACACCGGGAAACGAGCGCTGCATGAGGCCGACCAGGTTGACACCGACCTCCAGCACCACCGCGCCGACGCGCTGCACCGCCCAGTCCAGATAACCGGCAAACCAGATCTCGTCGCCGACCCCCTGCTCTCCCCAGACCGCGAGCGTGGCGTCGCGCCGGATCTCGCCCCGCCACACCGGCAGTTTCAGGGTCGGGTCGGCGCCGAGGCGTCGCGACGACGAGAAACCGGTGACGTCCCAGCGCGACTCGTAGCGCCGCAGGCCGTCCTGCGGGTCGCCGTCGCCCAGTTCCAGCATCGCCCGCACGAACCGATAGTACGGCCGGTCCTCGATCGCCATCGCGCCGTCCAGGAGCCGTCGGGCCTCGTCCAGTCGACCCTGGTGCCGCCGCAGCGACCCCAAGTTGTACCAGGCGTCGGCCAGCCGCCGCTCCGCCAGATAGGGCGAACTCTCCGAGCCGGACGGCGGCGGCGAGATCGCCGCTCTGGAAGCGCATCGAGCTCAGGTTCATGTACCCGGCCGGCCGCTCGGGCTGGCGCACCAGGGCCTCGCGCAGCACCCGGGCCGCCGCCGGCAGCGCGCCGGTGTGCACCAGGGAGCCGCCGTAGTTCTCCAGGATGTCCAGCCGCCGCGCCGGGTCGATGAGAAGGCACCGCCTGAACTGCCGCACCGCCTCGGGGTGCTGGTCGTTGAACCCGAACGCCGTCGCCGCCGAGCCGACGCAATCGAACAGGTCCGGCCTCAGGATCGCCGCCCGGCGGCCCTCGCGGACCGCCGCCGGCAGCTCGCGGCGGCGGCGCAGCAGCACCGCCCGCAGGGTTCGGAAGGTGACGTCATCCGGGGCGCGCTCGGTCAACAGCGCCAGGGCGTCCGCCGACCGCTGCAGACGGTCGGTGCGAAGCCCGAGGTCCGCCACCAGCGCCAGGAGTTCACTGGACCACGACGGCATCGGGATGGCGATGGCGTCGGCCCGGGCCGACGCCTCGGCGTCGCGGCCGGCGCGGCAGAGACGCGTCAGCACGTCCAGCCAAACCGCCTCGACCGAGGGATTCGAGACCGCCGCCCGCACGCTCCACCTCAGCGGCGCCGCGTCGCCCCGGCGAACGGTGGGCAGCCGCGCGAACACCGACAGGGTCGCCCCGCGATCGGGGGCGAGGATCAGCGACCGCCGCACCGAGCGCGCCGCGCGCTCAGGCTCGCCGCGGCCCTGCGCGAGCACGCCGAGATTCCTCGCCACCAGAGGGTCGCCGACCGCGATCGCGGCGGCGGCCCGCTCGACCCATACCGTGTCCGCGGAGGCGGGTGCGGCGGTGCCGGCGATGTTGACGTAAGCCGCGGCGTCGCCGGGCGTCACCGCCGCAGCCATCCGCCAGCGCCGCGCCGCCTCGTCCCGTCGCCCGGCCGCCCAGGCGGCCCGGGCCGAAGCCAGCAGGGCAAGCGGATCGGGATCCGGGCCGCGAGGCGACTCGGCCGTCATCACTCGGCCGCCGTTGCGCCCTTCGACTGGATCCCGAGTCGCGACGATGTCGGCTTATCCTCGAGCCGCACCCAGCCGCCGGTTTCCATGCTGGCGTACAGGGCGTGAACGAGCCGCAGCGAGGTCAGCGCCTCATCGACGTCGACCGGCGGCCTGGTGCCGTTCTCCAGGGCGTCCAGGACCTCGCCGAGCAGCGGGCCGTGACCGAGGCCGTAGCTCGTCGGGACCTGCTGGCTGAAGGTTTCCGCCGCCCGCTCGTCGCCCTGGCGCGGCTCGACCGGACGCCAGAATTCGAGCAGGTTCAGCGCGCTGCCGCCGATCTTCGCCATGGCGTCCTGGCCGACCAGGTGGATCGAGGCCTCGAAATCGGCGTCGCGCGCCGACGTTGTCGCCTCGATCGTGCCGAGCGCGCCGGACTTGAAGCGCACCAGCCCGATCGCGGTGTCCTCGGCCTCCAGATTGTTGAGGACCGCCGCGCCGGCGGCGCACACCGCCTCGATCGGGCCGCCAAGCCATTGCAGGGCGTCCAGGTGATGAATCGCCTGCTGGGCGAGGACGCCGCCATCCATGGCCCATCGCCCGTGCCAGGGATCGTCGTAGTAGTCCTGCTTGCGACACCAGTGGACCCGGATGCCGGCGGTCACCAGTCGGCCGATCCGCTCCTCGTCGACCATCTGCCGCACGAAGCGCATCGCCGGGTTGTAGCGGTTCTGCTTCACCACCGCGCACATCACGCCGCGAGCGGCGGCGGCATCACGCACCCGCTCGGCGTCCTCGGGCCTGAGGGCGACCGGCTTCTCGACCAGGACGTTGATGCCGGCCTCGATGAGCTGCAGGGCGTGATCGGCGTGGTGGCCGGATTCGGTCAGCACGCACACCAGTTCCGGCCGCTCGGCGATGAGCTGCGGAATGCCGCCCACCGGCTTGCCGCCGACCGCCTCGGCGAACGCCGACGCCTTGGCGGGATCCAGGTCGGCCGCCGCGACCACCTCGACCCGATCCGACAGCTCCCGGCCAAGCACCTCCCGGTAGCGGGCGGAAACCCGGCCGCAGCCGAGCACACCGACCCGCCATTTACGCCGCGTCACGGACATGGAACGCTCCTTCAGGTTTCGCGTCTTGATACCCGTGACGCGGCAATCGTCAATCGTCTCGTGATTGTCCCGGGACGTCGCGCCGACGGATCAGCACCGCGCCGGCCGGTCGGGCTGGGACAGGAACCATTCCAGCCGGGCGCGCAGGTCGCGCACGGTGGCGCTCCAACCCTCCGATGGGTCTCGGAAGAACAGCCGCAGGCTCGGCCCCCAAGGGACGAATGGGGTCCCGAACTGCTGCCAGATGGCGCCCTCCCGGGAACTGCGGAAGACATAGGCCGGGCAGCCGACGGCACCGGCCATCCACGCGAGCGAGATCATCGGCGTCACCGCTGCGTCGCTGACCTGCAGCAGCGCCAGGATGTCCTCGAGGTCGTTGGTCAGGTCGACTCCGTCGGGGGTGACCACCTCGAAGCCGCGGCGCCGTCCGAGGGCCGCCAGTTCGTCGATTTCCTCGTCGGTGGACGAGTACTGCAGGTTGATCGCCACGGTTCCGGGCGGGATCGCCTCGGCGAGCTCGGCGATCGACACATACTGCATGTCGCGGGTGCGGTTCCGCATGCGGCTCCGCCAGGAGACCGACAATCGTGTCCGGCCGGGAAACCGCTCGGCGAGCCAGCGGTCCCAGCGCTCCAGCCGGTCGGGTGCGATCGCCAGACGGGACGGGAAGCGGCCGCCCCGGCGGGTTGCCCAGTCCCAGTTGTCGCGTATCAGGAACTTGACCTCGGGAACGTAGTACTGCGGCACGTGCAGCATCGGGGTCTTGTGGCCGAGGTCGCGGTCGCGCGTGCGATCGTGACCGGCCGCCGAACGCGGGACAAACTCGACGCCGTCGTAGGTCCGCGCGAACAGTTCGACCAGGCGCTCGTCGCAATCCACCAGCAGCCGGGCGGTGTCCCGGCGCAGCAGAGGAAAATACCACGACAGCATGATCTCGTCGCCGAGACCCTGCTCCATGTAGACCAGCAGCCGACTGCGCGGATGCACCTGAGGACCGCGCCAGATCGGCAGCCGGAAAGGCCGTTTCGGCGACGGAAAGTCGCGGGTCGCCCACCGTGCTTCGATCCGGTGGAATCCGGTCTTCAACTCGCCGATGGAGATCATCGACATGCCCGAATTGAACTCGCATCCTGCCGCGAGTTCACGGTCGTCGACGGCCTTGGCCTTCTCCTGGCCGATCTCGTAGACCTTGATGGCCTCGGCGTAGCGGCCGATCGACCGGAGATACGCCGCGTAATTGATCCAGGAATTGGGGTAGTTCGGGTCGGTGGCGATTGCCCAGTTCACATACCTCAGCGCCGGGTCGATCTGGTGGGCGTGGGTGACGACCAGACTCATCAGGTTGCTGGCCTTGGCGTAGTTCGGCTTCAGCACCTGCGCGCGCCGGAAGGCTCGAAGCGCCTCGTCAATGCGCGACTGTTCGTCGAGGAACAGGCCGTGGTTGAAATGCAGGGTTTCGAAAGACGGGAACCGGCGGACGATGATGTTCCAGAGGCGGTCGGTCTCCTCGTAGTCCTCGACCTCCTTGAACATGCCGACGACGACGTCCCATATCCGGGGATCTTCGGGTTCGGCGTCGACCAGCGATCGCCCCCAGGCCACCGCCTTGGCCCGGGCGGCCAGCCGCTCCTCCGGCTTGTCCTTGAGGAGTTTCTTCTCGGCGCCGAACAGCTCGCAGACGCGCAGCACGTAGCGAACCCGCTCGCGCGCGGGGGCGTCGTCGAGCATCAGCTTGTTGGCGGCAATGCCGTGGGCTGGCCACCGCACGTCGTGGGTGAGCGCGGCGGCGCGGGCTAGGCGGGCCCTGTCCCCCGGGTTGACGCAGTGGGACTGCCAGAGCCACGCGGCCTCGCGAACCGGAAGGCGGCGGGCCGCCAGGCAGCGCACGACCGTGTCCATGGCGGGAAGGGAATCCGGCTCCAGGATCAACCAGCGCCGAACCGCCGCGGCTCCCCGGGGATCCTCGGGGGCGGCGGACGACGCCAGAAGCTGGACCGCCTCGATCAGGAAGCGACCGGGTGCGGACGCCGCCCTGGCCAGCAGCGCCACCGCCAGGTCGCGATGGCGCGTGTCCGAAGCGCAGTCGGCTGCCGATCTTGAAGGCGGCCGCAGGGTCGAGCCGATCGGCATCGCCCGGTCGCAGCGCCTCGGCGGCGGCGTCGATCCGGTCGGCGGTGATGTTCAGGAGCGCGATCAGGCCGCGCGGGCGCTCGTCGTCGGGAAACCGCAGGGCGGCCTCGGCGGCCGCCCGCATCGCGGCGTCCGGGCGCCCAGCGAGTTCGAGCACCCGAGACAGGTTCAGGAGGGCGCGCGGATCCTGCGGCGCGGCAGCCCGGATGGCCCGGGTGAAATGCCGGACGGCGTCGAGGACCGAGGCGTCACGGATCGCGATCTGGCCGGCGAGCGTCAGGCCGGTGGCCGACGACGGCTCGATGGTCAACGCCCGTCGAACCAGGCGGCGTGCCTCGGGAAGGGCACCGGCATCGACAAGGCAACGCGCCTGGGTGAGCGGATCGGGTCGAGCGCCTTGCGGTGTCGGGGTCATCGGCGTCCAGGAAGCTTCGGCGACGGAAAGCTGACAAAGAATGCAGGGTCGTGAAATGAAAGAGGGGCGCTCGATGAGCGCCCCTCCTCCGGATTTAGACGACTGCGAGTATCAGAGGAACTCGAAGTCGTTGATGTCGACGGCCGACACACCGGTCAGCTTGACGATCAGGTAGTTGTTGGCGTTGCCCTGCAGCCTGACGATCAGGTCGGCACCATCGGACTGGTAGGTGATGGTGTTGTTGCCGGCGAACGTCGCGCTGTTCGAGATGCCCGCAGTGGCGCCCGACGCGATGAAGATGCCAGTCAGCAGCTGGATCTTGTCAGTGCCACGGACGAAGTCGGCAACCGCGTTCACCGACTGCGCGCTCAGCTGCGTCGAAGCCAGGCCCGCACCGGTGTCAACGACACCGAACACGAACCGGTCGGCACCGTCGCCACCGAACATGACGTCACGATCACCGAGGGAGCCAGCGGCCACCAAGCTGTCGTTGCCATCACCACCGTACATCAGATCCACGCCGGTACCGCCGACCAAGCGGTCCGCACCGCCACCACCGAACAGGGTGTCGGCACCGTCGGCACCCGACAGAGAGTCGGCACCGTCACCACCCGACAGGATGTCGGCGTTCGTACCGCCGGTCATCAGGTCGTTGCCCGCGCCACCGAAGAAGCGATAGGCGTCGTTGTTGTTGCCGGCACCGGAGATGCTGTCGTCACCCTCGCCGCCGTACACGACGTGGATGGCCGAAGACGGCGTGCCGAACGAGAACGAGACCAGGTCGTTGCCGGTACCGCCGTAGATCAGGAAGCTGCCCGAACCGCCGGTGTAGCCGAGGATCGTGTCGTTGCCATCAGCACCGAAGACCGAGTCGGCACCGCCGCCCGCCCAGATGCTGTCAGCGCCCGCACCGCCGGACAGAACGTCCGCGCCGGTACCGGAGAGCAGGCTGTCGTTGCCCTCGCCACCGTACAGGGTGTTGGCACCATCGCCAGCGGCGAGGGAGTCGTTGCCCTTGTTGCCGAAGAGAACGTCGTTGCCGTCGCCACCGACAAGCGTGTCGTTGCCCTGACCGCCGAACAGCGTGTCAGCACCGGTACCGCCCGAGAGCGTGTCGTTGCCGAGGTTGCCGTAGACGAGGTCAGCGGCATCGCCCGCGAAGACGAGGTCATTGTCCTGGCCGCCGAAGATGCTGTCGGCACCCCGCCGGTCACGATGACGTCGTTGCCGGCGTTGCCGTAGACGAGGCCGGAAGCCGTCGACGCGGTCATCCCGACCGTGTCGTTGCCAGCGCCGCCGTAGATGGTCGCGGCACCGGTCGCCTTGACAAAGTTGTCGTTGCCGAGGTTGCCGAACAGCACGTCGCTGCCGTTGCCGCCGTCCAGGGTGTCGTTGCCCTGACCGCCGTACAGAGTGTCGGCATCGTCGCCACCGAGCAGCGAGTCGTTGCCGAGGTTGCCGTAGATGAGGTCGAGACCGGTATCACCAAGGATCGTGTCCGCATCCTGCCCACCGAACACCGTGTCCGAGCCCGCTGCGGCAGAGATGAGGTCCGTACCCTGGTTACCATAGATCAGATCCGCGCCATCAAGCGCGCTTACGGTGTCTGCACCGGCAAGCGCGGAGATCACGTCGGCGCTGGCGGTGCCCGTGAGCAGCTCGCTAGAGGTCGTGCCAGTAATGTTCGCCATCGTTGTAACTCCTAGACTCCCTACAGAGCGTGTGTGCGTCAGAACGATGTTGATCGACCGAAGACGATCACCACCCTCCCCTGTCAGACCGCGTTCTCACGCAACAGCGCCAGCAGCTACCAGGGAGGACGATTGGGTTTTACAGCAGGTGTTCCCGGGGATGCAAGCGGCGTGAAGGGAAAATCGCCTAGTCCTTAGACGTTAGCGCCGCCCAGTGAATTCCATGTGACAATTTTGCCACAAAGGTCACAGGCTCCTCCGCCCCCGTTCAGTCACGGCCCTGACAATTCCAGACACGCCTCTGCGACGGTGCTCGACCGCCCGCGCCGGGCGCGCCGCCAGAACCTTGGCGACGGCGGCGGCGCGCGGACGAGAGTCGGTTCTCCTCGGTCGCCATATTCAGGGCTCGACCGACGTCCTCGACCGTGAAGCGACCGCCGCCGCGCAGGCCGACCGCCACTCCGAGGCGGCCGAGCGCATCGGCATTGGCGAATTGCTCGAAGTGCCTCGGCACCAGAAGTTGCGGCCGTCCGAGTCCGAGCGCCTGCTCGGCAGTGCCGATCCCGGCGTGGTGGACGATCACCGCGGCGCGCTCGGCCATGGCGCGCAGATCCTGCGGCTGGTCCCACATGGTCAGGCCACGCCGACGCCAGCCCTCGACCGTCTCCGGTGTGGCGTCGCGCAGGAACACCGAGCCCGGGCGGCCGCTCGCCAGCAGGCCCTCAAGCACCCGGCCGGTGTGCGGAAACCCCGCCGAGAGGTAGGCGAAATACGAGTCGCCGGGGGCGGCATCGACCGGCCGCGGCGGCGGGCTGATCGGCCCGATCGCCGGCGCCGACCGCACCCGACTCCACGGGTCGAGTTCGGGCAGCGTCACCACGTAGCGTCGGGTGCCCTCGAAAAGCAGCGGCAACCGGGCCGGAACCGGCCGGCCGCGCCGCGCCTGCACCGCGCCGACCACCGCCATGAGCCGGTCGTTCGGGTAGGCCGGCCGCGCCTTGCGGAACGGCAGAAACTCGGCTGTTTCGAAGGGCGGGAGAGTGAAGCCGTCGCCGATCGGGAGCCACGGGACCGGGCCTCCGAACAACGCCAGGTTGGCGGTCGGCGCGTAATCGGTGACCACCAGGTCCGGGGCGGCGAGATCGATCAGGGCGTGCCACCCGGCGACCAGCGGCGTCAGCCGCTCGACGCTCGAGAACCCCACGGCGCCCATGATGTCGCCGACCGTCACCGGCTGGGTGCCGTCGGGGCCCTGGATCGCCGCGACTCGCGCCAGCGGCGCTTGCAGCACCTCGAACCCGGCCTCCTGCACGGCGCGACCGGCCAGTTCGAGCTGCCTGACCGCGAACAGGCAGCGGATGCCGCCATCCGCGCACCCGCTCGGCGATCCGCAGCAGCCGCGAGACGTGGCCGAGCCCGTCGCCGAGCTCCCAGGCGAACAGGACCGTGCGGGTCACGAATCGCCGCCGGCGCGGCGCGCCCGGTGGGCGGCCGATTCGGCGCGCAGCGCCGCGCCGACCCGCTCGAACACACCGTCCCAGTCGCCCAGCCGGGTCTGGCGGAACAACCGGGCCGACGGGTACCAAGGGCTGTCGTCGCGGCCGGCCAGCCAGCGCCAGTCGGCGTTGCGCGACAGCACCACCCAGAACGGCCGCCCCAGCGCCCCGGCGAGATGCGCCACCGAGGTGCAGGTGGTGATCACGAGGTCGAGCTTGCCGAGGGCGACGGCGGTGTCGCGGAAGGTCTCGATCCGCTCGTTCAATCGCACCACCGGCTCCGGCAGGCCGGCAACCTCCGGCTCGCGGTCGCCTTTCTGGAGGCAGAAGAACTGCACCCCCTCAAGCTCGAACAGCGGTCGCCATGAGTCGAGCTGGGTCGAGCGGGCGCGGTCGTTGGGAAACTGCGGATTGCCGCCGAACACGAAACCGACCTTCAGGCGGTCGGGGTCGGCTTCGGGAATCGGGAAATCCGGTCCGGCGGAAATCGGCAGATAGGGCACCGTCGCCGGCAGGTCGTCGAGGGTAGCGATCCCCAGCACCTTGGTGGCCGACAGCAGCGGCAGGTGCAGGTCGACCGGCGGCGGGGCCGCGAAGCGCGGGATCATGGCGTCGATGCCGGGAAAGCCTTCGAGCAACGACAGCAGGTTGTCGTGGCACTCGAGGACGATGCGCCCGGTCGCACCCTTGCGCTCGACGATCGCCGGCAGGAAGCGCAGGAACTGAAGGACGTCGCCCACCCCCTGCTCGGTGTGCAGCAGCAGGGTGCGGCCGTCGAACGGTTCGCCGGTCCACTGCGGCTGCTGGAAATCGCGCCGCTTGGAGGGGAAGTTGTCGTACCGCCAGCGCCATTCGTACTCGTCGAATCCCTCGGCCAGCCGACCGTCGCACAGCAGCGCCAACGACAGATTCCAATGCAGCTCGGCGTTGTTCGGCCTGCAGCTTATCGCCCGGCGATAGCTGACGATGCGCAGCGTCGAGTGCATCCTCGGCGCGGTGAAGATTCCCGTAATTGTAGTGCGGGCCGCTGTCGCCGGGGGCCAGACAGATGGCCCGCCGGTAGGCAACGCGGGCGGCGTCGTAGCGTTCCATCTTGCGCAGCAGCGCGCCGACGTTCGACAGGACGTGGGCCTTGACGCCAAGCAGGTCGGCCGCCCGGCGGTACATCGCCAGCGCCTCCTCGAACCGCTCGGTGGTCTGCAGCAGGTTGGCGAGGTTCAGGGCGGCGTCGCCGAACCCGGCATCGGTCAGCAGCGCCTGCCGGTAGACGCGCTCGGCCCGGTCCCGGTCGCCCTTGGTCTCGAGCGCCTGGGCCAGCGCGATCCGGTAGGTCCGGCGGAACGGGTTGAGGTTGAGTGCCGCGTCGTAGGCGGCGACCGCCCGGTCGGTCTTGCCCTGCTTCTGCAGGGCCCCGCCCAGCAGCCCGTAGAGTTCGTCGTTGCCGGGCGCCCGGCCAAGGCCACGGGCCGCAAGGCGCTCGGCCTCGGCGGCGCGGTCGGACAGCAGGGCGTGGCGGGCGGCCACCAGCAGCAGGGCGGAGTCGGCCTGGCCGCCGGCCTTCGCCATGGCCCGCCGCAGGTCCTCGCCGGCGCCGGCGAGATCGCCCTGGTCGATCCGCAGCCCCGCCCGGCGGCGCAACAGTTCAAGGTTGCCTGGCGCCGCCGACAGCGCCGTCTCGACCTCCGCGAGGCTCGGCGGCCGGCGCGGGTCGAATCGCACCGCGGGAATGGCGGCAGGCTTGGCAGTGTTCATGTCCCCGATTCCCCGTCGCGCTCGCCGACGATCAGCACACCGAATTTGGCAAGCCAGGCCAGACTGCGCACCGCCCTCACCCGCCGGTCGGCCGGCAGCGAGGCGATGCACTGCGACACCGTGCGCCCGCCCTCGCGCACCGCCCGCAGCAGGGTGTCGGTCTCTGGGCGCGACAGCATGGCGTTGTCGGCGAACACGTTGCAGGGCATCGCCGTCAGCGCGTCGAGGTCAGGCGCCTCCGGATCGAGCCGGACCGCCACATCGTCCGCGAGCGCGCCGCCGGCGTGCCCGGCGAACACGTCGAACGGATCGGTCAGTCGCGGATTCCGAGCCCGCCAGGACGGCGGCGCCAACTCCGGCGCCGAACGGCGACGGTCGCCGAGTTCGGCCCAGAGATCCTGGTAGGCGCGCACGATCGTCGACCAGTCGTACTGGGCTCGCGCGCGGCGCCGACCGGCCTCGCCCATCCGCCGCCGCAGGCCGGGATCGCGGACCAGCGTCTCCAGGGCGTCGGCTATCGCCGGCACGTCGACCGCCGTCATCTGACTGGCGTAGCCGATGTAGAGATCGTAGCTCAGGCTTGTCGGCCGCGTAGGCGTCGGCGAGCGCGGCCCCGCAGCCGGGAACCGGCAGCCAGGTCGGGACCCGGATGCCGGTCTCGCCGTCGACCACGGTGTCGCGGTAGCCGTCCCAGTCGCTGACCAGGCAGGGCAGACCGGCCGCCATCGCCTCCACCGGGGTGATTCCGAAGCTTTCCTGGATGTTGTCGGACAGCGTCACGAAGACGTCGGCGGCGGCCCAACTCGCGTCGGACAGCGCCCGGTCGGAGCCGTCGAGGAAGTGCACGGCGACGTCCGGGCAATAGCGCTGGGCGCCGCCGCGATAGCCGTCTTCGGCCACCTGATTCGGGAACTGGCCGGTCTGCACCAGATGGATGCGACCGTGCCCGGGGCCGAGCCGGCGCGCCGCGCGCTGCGCGCCGAGGTACATCGGCACCGGGTGTGCCTTGGCGTGGAAGGCGAGCCGGCCGAAGAACAGCACCACGGTGTCGCCATCCTCGGCGCCGATGCGCCGGCGCAGCGACGCCCGCGCCTCGGCGTCCCCGCCGAGTCGCGCGAACCGGTCGGTGTCGACGCCGAGCGGGATTACCGGCATCTGGACCGGACTGGTCGGCCGGACCCCCAGGCGTTGCGACAGGTAGTCGGCGTAGTGCTCCTGCTGGCGGAGCACGGCGTCCCGGACCGACCGGGACGTGCAGATCAGGGCGTCCCAGGACTGCACCGGCCCGGTCAGCAACTCGCACAGCACCTCCATCACCTTGAGGCTGGAGATCGTGTGGGTGACGCCGCACAGGCTGTAGCCGCGCTGGTCGAGCTGGCGGCGGCTCGTCGCGAAGCTCGTCAGCTGCGGATCGGGAATGAACAGCGTGCCGACCGCCGCCATCTGCCTCACGTCACGAGGCGTGAAGACTTCCACCGGACGGGCCGCCAGTTCCGGCCGTCCGGCGGCAATGGCGCCGATCTGCCGTCGGAACTCCGGCGCGTAGCTCTCCCGATAGCCGATCCCGACGTAGCGATCGACCTCGGCGTGCCGCACGAAGCCTTCCAGGAAGCTGGCGCCGGCGACGTTCCGGCCCATGACCTTCTTGCGGTCCGCGTCGAAGGCGGACGGCTCGAAGAGAATCGCGGCGTTGGCCCGGCCGCTCATGCCGGCGCCCCGGATTCGGCGGCGAGCAGCGCGACCGCCTTGTCGAACTCCTCGAGGATTGCCTCGCGGCGATCCGGCCGCCACACGAACCGGCGCAACGGTGCGGCGTGGGGAAAGTCGCCGCCGGGCTCGACGGCCAGCAGTTCCGCCATGCGGGCGACGCCACCCGGACCGACCACTTCCGGCAGCTTGTCGACCGGCAGGAAGCACAGCATCGTCGAACCGGCCATGAAGTAGTTCAGGAACGCCGGGCCACCGTTGTCGGCAAAGTTCAGCAGCGCCCGGCGGAACAGCGCGACCCGCAATTCGAGGTCGATGGCGCCGATCGCGAACACCGGCAGGTCGCCGAACATGGTGGCTTCCTGACCGGACGTGACCAGGTCGGTGTCCGGCACGATCACCGGATCGTAACCGCGCGCCCGCACCTCGCGCGCCGCCGCCACCCACTCGTCGAGACGGGCGTTGCGCGCCGATTCGGTCCGCGACGACCGCAGGGTGAACACCACCGGCCGGCCGCCCGGGGCATGCCGGGTCAGCCATTCGTCGACCTTGCGCAGCGCCGCCGCCGGAGCCTGGAAGACGTCAAGCTCAGCGGCCGTCGGATTCAGGCTGAACAGCTGCCGCAGCATGAACAGGTTGTTCGGGGCCTCGACCTTGTAGTTCGGCGGGAACACCTGCTGCGGGTGCATCGCCCTCATCAGCCGAGCCAGTTCGACCCGCTGCTCGATGACGCTGACGCCGACGCAGGCCTTGGCGATGGCGGCGTGCGGAAGCAGCACATGGCGCAGCCGCCACATCTTCTCGTCGCGGTCGAGGGCCTTGTCCTTCGGCGTCATCTCCCGGAAGCCGCCGCCGTCGCCGAGCACGAAGACGACGTGGTAGCCGGCAAAGCCCGACCGCAGCGTCCACAGGTTGGCGAACGCGAAAAAGTTCATCACGTCGAAGGTGATGGGGGAACGGCCGAGATCGTAGATCGCGTACAGGCTCGGGCGAGCCGGATCCGGACTCGTCATCGCGGCACCCCGCGCCCGACCCTCAGTTCGGGTTCAGCCATTCGCTCTCGAAGATCTCGTGACGGGCCGGCATGTCGCCGCCGAAGAAGCGTTGATAGTCGCGAGCGGCCCGCTCGTAAAGCTCCCCCGACTGCGTCCGCAACCGGCCGGCGGCCAGGATGAAAAGCTTGCGCACGTAGCGGTGGATTGCGGGTTCGTCCCCGGCCGGCCTCCAGCCCGAGGCGTGCAGACGCTCCAGGGCGACCACCGCGTAGTCGGGCATGGCGTTGCGCAGCGCGAAGGCGGCGAGCTTGACCAGCCCGGCGGCGGCTTCGTCGCCGCCCCAGGCCTCGATCGACGCCGGCTTGCGCACGAACACCGCGTCGCAGCCGCACAGCGCGCCGTAATTGCCGTCGACCGCGAGGTAGCTCAGCGGCTGGCCGCGGCCATCGTAGTCGAGCCGCATCAGCCGGAAGCCCAGCCGGTCGATCAGGTGAGCGAAGATCGCCGAGGCGGTCTGGGTCTCGAAGGAATCGTCGAACTGCACCTCGACCCGCAGGGCCAGCACCCGGTCGAGCGAGCGGGCACCGCCCTCCAGCACCGCGAGCTCGTGGCCCTCGACGTCGATCTTCAGGAAGTCGGTGCGCGCGCCGGCGCCTGCGAGGTAGGCGTCGAGGCTGGTGGCCGGCACCGTGATCGTGCCCTCGACCGCGCCCTCGTCCGGCCGGACGTCGGCGAACCAAAGGCTGTCGGGGTTCGGCCTGGTCGCGCCGACATAGCCGCGGTGGGCGGTGATGAACAGGTCGAGCGTGGTGTCGGGGACCGCGCCGAGCGCCTGGGCCAGCACCGTGACGTCCTTGCGGGCCGCGTATTTGCGGGCCAGCCGGGCGGCCTCGACCGGCTCCGGCTCGAACATCCGATAGTCGAGCGGCGCCTCGTAGCCGCGCCAGGACGGATGCAGGCCGTAGCGCCCCCCGGCGTCGACCACCACGGTGGTCCACAAATCGGGGGCGCCGGGCTGGTCGGTCTTGGTCATGGCGCGGTCCTCGGCTGCTCGTGGGTCGGGGTCAACGGACGCGCTCGATGCCGGGGCGGCGCGGGTCGGTCGACCACACGGTCCCCCGGAAGCCGTCGGCGTCGAGCTTGGCGGCAATCGCCGGCTGATGGTGGTAGGCGCCGACGAACACATGGTCGAGGCCGTCGAGCAGGCCGGGGCTGCGCGGCTGGATGACCGCCTTGCCACCGGCGCCGTAGGCCAGCCGGCCGGCGTAGTCGGGGTTGTCGTCGACGAAGCGGGTCGGTGCCGCGCCCTCGGCGAACAGGTTGTAGAAGGTCACCCCCTGCGAAGTGGCGCCGTAGACCGCGGTGCGTCCCGGGTCACCGTCGAAGGCGGCAAGGAAGTCCTGGTGGGCCCGCCGGCGCTCCACCACCAGGTCGATCCGGCTCGGCGCCGGGTTGCGGGACGGCACGTCGGGGCGGCCCGGATGCGCCAGGATGCCGACGTCGTGACCCTGCAGGATGTCGTGGCCGGCCGCCACCACCAGTCCGGCATCGGCCAGCAGACGGCGCCGGGACGCCTCGTCGAAATAGTGCAGGTGCTGGACGTGCACCTCCATGTAGGCGCCGCTGGCGGCGATGAACTCAAGGGTCGGCACCTCGACATAGGCGAAGCCGTCGGACCCGACGGCGGCCCCGAGCGCCCGCACGAACGGACGGACGTCGGCGATATGCTCGATCACCTGACGGCAGATCACGCCGTCGAAGGTCTCGTCGAGCGTGCCGGGACCGAAGAAGTCGTTGATGACGCGGATCCGGCCGGCCTGGTCGCCGAGCAGGGCTGGCAGGTCGTCGTTCGGCTCGACCACCGTCACGTCGGCACCGAGGTCGGCCAGCAGCCGGGCGAGGCTGCCGGTGCCGCCACCGACTTCGAGGATCCGCTTGCCGGCGAGCCGGCCGCGCCCGAGAAAATCGATCAGCGTGTCGTAGCGCTTGTGCATGTCCGCCGAGACCGGCCGGTTGGTGGCGGTCTGCCGACGGTAGATCTCGGATATCGTCTCGGCCGCCAGCTCGCGGTTGAAGACGTGGCCGCAGTCCCGGCACTGACGCAGCCGCACGGTCGCGAATCGGTCGGTCAGGGCCGGATCGGCCACCACCCAGAACATCTGCGCCCGGGTCTCGTAAACGACTCGGGCTCCGTCGGCCTCGCACAGCGGGCAGATCTCGGTCGACGCGTCGGTCATGGGGCGCCACGCTCCTTGCGCCGGTCTGCCCGGCGGCGTCCGTGCTATAGGGGACGAACCCGCCCGCGATCAAGGCAAACCCATGCCTGTCACCGTTCCCGATGCCCCCGGCCCTCGCGTCGCCGTCACCGGCGCCGGCGGCTTCCTGGGGCGCCGGATCGCCGTCGTCCTGGCGGCCGCCGGCCTGCGGGTCACCGCTCTCGGCCGCACCCGGCCGGACGGATTCTGCGCCCGGCGTCGCGACCGCCGCCTGGGACGGCCGCCAGCCACCGCCGGACGGGCTCGAGGTCGACGCGGTGGTCGACTGCGCGGCGGCGATCCCGGCGCGGCAGCCGGACCCGCAACGGCTGCTGGCGACCAACACGGCGCTCGCCCGCGGTGCCTTGGCGCTGGCGACCCGGACCGGGGCGCCACTGGTCTACCTGTCGTCGCAGTCGGCGATCGGCCGGCCGGATGTCCGGGTGATCGACGACGCCACGCCGCCGGCGCCCGACACCCCCTATGGTCGCTCCAAGCTGGCGGCCGAGCGGTTGCTCGCCGAGGCGGTCGCGGCCGGTGCTGCTGGCGGGGGCGGTGGCGCTCCGCCTGCCGGCGGCGATCGGGCCCGGCTGCCACGACAACTTCCCGGCCACGGCGGCTGCCCGGCTGGCGGCCGGTGCCGCGGTGACGGTGTTCAACCCCGACGGCCCCTACAACGCCGTCGTCCACGCCGACACCCTGGCGGCGTTCGTGCGTCGGTTGGTGGCCGGTCGCGCCGACGGCTTCCGGGCGGTGTCGCTGGCGTCGCGGCCGCCGATCCCGCTGCGCGAGGCGGTGGCGGCGATCGCCGCGGGCCTCGGGGTCGGTTGCGCGCTGGACATCCGGCCGGCGATGCATCCGTCGCCGGTGATCGACCCGTCCGGCGCCGAGGCCCTCGGCTTCGTCGCCGACGACACCCGGGCCGCCCTCGTCCGATTCGGCGCCGAGGCGGGGTTACGCATTGCGACCCCGCCGTCACCGCGATAAGACTGCGGACCTTCCAGGACTGCGAATTGACGAGAGGGCGCGGCGATGACCGGCACGAACATGGGCGTCGACAACAAGTTTCCCGGCAAGGACCTGAGCGACGAGGACATCCAGAACAAGATCCCGCTCGTCGCCAAGCAGCGTCCCGACCACCGCACGACATTCACCTGCGGCGGCGTCGAGTTCGGCGGCAAGCTGATCCCGGTCATGGCCGGTCCGAACACCGTCGAGAACGAGGACCTGATCGTGCGCACCGCCATCGGTGTGAAGAAGGCCGGCGCGCACTTCCTGCGCGGCGGCGCGTTCAAGCCGCTGACCTTCCCGTACCGCTCGCCGAAGTTCTTCGAGCCGCGCGAGGACGGCCTGAAGTGGCTGCAGATCGCCAAGCAGGAGACCGGGCTGCCGATCGTCACCGAGGTCATGGAGATCTCGAAGATCGAGCTCATCGCCGCGAACTGCGACATGCTGCAGATCGGCACCCGCAACATGCAGAACTACCCGCTGCTGACCGAGGTCGGGAAGACCGGCATGCCGGTGATGCTGAAGCGCGGCTTCGGCAACAGCCTGCGCGACTGGCTGATGGCGGCCGAGTACATCGCCCTCGAGCATGACCGCCTGCGCCAGCCGGCCAAGATCGTGCTGTGCGAGCGCGGCGTCGTCGCCCCGCACACCCACCGCGCCACCTCGCGGTTCCTGCTCGACCTGCAGGTGATCCCGGCCGCCCAGGACGTCACCCACCTGCCGATCATGTCGGATCCGAGCCACGCGACCTTCTGGCAGCCCTGGGTCAAGTCGATGATGCTGGCCTCGATCGCCGCCGGCGCCGACGGCCTGATGCTGGAGGTTCACCCGGACCCGAAGAACGCCGCCGTCGACCCGCTGCAGTGCTCCAGCCTCGAGCAGTTCGACGACATCATGAAGGCCTGCCGCCCGGTCGCCGAGGCCGTCGGCCGCACGGTCGACGCCTGAGCATGGCCGGCGCCGAGCCCTTCACCGGACCGATCGGCAACCCGGTCGCCATCGCGACCGGGCGCTACGCCGCGATCCTTGGCGCGACGCCGTCCAAGGGGGCACGCTCGCCGTTGCTGTGGAACGCCGCGTTCCGGGCCGCGGGGATCGACGCCGTGATGCACCCGATGGACGTGACCACCGCCGATCTGCCGGCCGTGGTCGCGGCCCTTAAGGCCGATCCCCGCTTTGTTGGCGGCGCCGTCACGGTGCCGCACAAGCAGGCGATCGTCGGCCTGCTCGACCGGGTCGAGCCCGAGGCCGGGCGGATCGGCGCGGTCAACGCCCTTTACCGCGACGGCGACGCGCTGGTCGGCGCCAACACCGACGGCGCCGGCGCGCTGTCGCAGATCGAGGAGATGGTCGGAGGGCCGCACGCGCTGATGACCCGGCGCGCCCTGGTGCTCGGCCTCGGCGGCGCCGGGCTGGCGGTCGCCGCGTTCCTGGCCGGCCGGGTGACCGAGTTGACGGTCGCCAACCGCACCCGCGCGACCGCCGACGCGGTGGCGGCCCGGCTCGGCGCGATGGTGGTCGACTGGCCGGTCGGTGCCGACGTGCTCAGCAAGATCGACCTCCTGGTGAACGCCACCACGGTCGGCCACAAGGACGGCCCCGCCGGCTCACCGGTTGCCGCGGCCGACCTCGACGTTCTGCCGGGCTCGGCGGCGGTGTACGACGTGATCTACCAGCCCGACGTTACGCCGCTGCTGGCGCTGGCCGCGGGCCGGAGCCTGGAGACCCGCAACGGCCTCGGCATGAACCTCGACCAGGCGGTGATCGCCTTCGCCAAGGCGGTGCCGGGCGCGCTCGGGATGGACGCCGTGCGCGCGGCGATGCGGGCGGCTTGACCGGGCACCGACCGATGCGCCGCATCCTCCTGACGGCGGACGCGCCGGACCTCACCGTCGAGACCGTGGACGAGGCGACCTCCGCGCCGCTGGTCGAGGTGGCGGCGCGATATCACGTGGTCATCCCGGCCGACCACTTGTCGGAACCGCCGATGCTCGCCGACGGCGTGCGCGCCGCCTTCCTGTGCACCGACCTCGACGCGTTCGACCGCCTGCGCCGCCTGGCGCTGGGCGGCGACCTGTTGTTCAAGCCGTCGCCGGTGGCGCGCCTCGACCTGCTGCGACGTGGCCGCCGGACCCTGGTGGCGGCCCGCGCGGTCGCGGCCGGCGCAAACCTTGATCGCGCCGACCTCGCCGAAGTGATCGGCGGTGCCGGCATCGGCGCCGAGCACGGGCCGGCCGTGGTCGGCCGGCGGGCGCTGTACGCCCTGGCCGAGGGCACGCCGGTCGATTTCGGCATGATCTCGGAAGACCCCGTGGACGTCGCTGACGCACCCGGGGCGGGACGAGGCGAGGCATGATCAGCGTGGTGCTGCGCGCCAAGAACGAGCGCGCCTGGATCGGCCGCTGCCTGACCGCGATCCGCCGGCAGCGGCTCGCCGACATCGACGTGGTGCTGGTCGACAACGACTCGACCGACGGCACGGTCGAGGTGGCGAAGGCCTTCGGCGCCACCCTGACCAACATCACCCGCGAGGAGTTCTCCTACGGCCGGGCGCTGAACATCGGCGTCGAGGCCGCCCGCCACGAGGTGGTGGCTCTGCTGTCGTCGCACTGCGTGCCGGTCGACGAGTTGTGGGCCGACTACGCCTTCGCCCATCTCGGGCCCGAGGGCGACGCCCGGCTCTGCGGCATCTACGGCCGCCAGGAGCCGCTGCCCGACACCAGCGCCATCGACCGGCGCGACCTCTGGACCACGTTCCGCGACGAGCGCGTGCGCCAGCGCGTCGACTACTTCTTCCACAACGCCAACTCGGCGATCCGCAAGTCGATCTGGCGCGACCAGCCGTTCGACGAGAAGATCCGGGGCGTCGAGGATCGCGAGTGGGGCAAGCGGATGATCGCCGCCGGTTACGACATCGTCTACGAGCCCGGCATGCGGGCCTACCACCAGCACGGCATCCACCAGGGCCGCGACGAGGGCCGCGCCAAGCGGGTCGCCGAGGTCATCGAGATCATCCGCACCGGAGCGCCGCTGTGAAGCCGCCCCTGGTCGTCATCCCGGTGCTGTCCGCGGCCCGCAGCACGCCGCGGCTGATGGCGCCGATCCTGGGCCGGTCCAGCCTGCAACGCACGCTCGACGCGGCGGTCGCCGACCTGCCGGAGTCCGAGGTGGTCGTCACCAC
Organism: Rhodospirillaceae bacterium; assembly: GCA_018401495.1. Taxonomy (GTDB): domain Bacteria; phylum Pseudomonadota; class Alphaproteobacteria; order Thalassobaculales; family Thalassobaculaceae; genus Thalassobaculum_A. Next base: position 4,012 of record JAGYJX010000028.1, on the reverse strand, counting down.
CGACGACCCCGGCATCCGCGCCGTGGCCGAGGGCTTCGGCGGGCGCGTGGTCGCGCACGCCCGAAGCGCGGACAGCTACGTGGAAGCCCTGGCGGCGGTGGCGCGCGGCCGCGACGCCGGGATCGTGGTGGTGCTGGAACCGACCCACCCGTTCCGGCCGCGCGGCCTGATCCGCCGGACCGCCGACAACCTGGCGGCCCGCGACCACCTCGACAGCGTGGTGTGCGTGCGGCGCTTCACCGCCAATCTGTGGCGACGCACGCCGGACGGCGAGATCCTGGCGCTCTCGGAGGGCGGCGACGCCCGCGACGGCGAGTACTTCCAGGAGATGGTCGGGCTGGCGCTGGCCGCCCGGCCGCACCTGTTCGAGGCCGGCCGCCGGCTGGGCGACGCGGTCGGGTTCGAGGTGGTCGACCAGACCTGGGCGCTGGTCGACGTGCGGGACGACACCGGGTTCGCGGTCGCCGAGGCGCTGGCCGACCGCCTGCCGCAACTGGAGGAAGCAAGCGCATGACCGACGACAACCGGGCCGGGGCGGACCGGGTCATCGCCATCATCCCGGCCCGTGGCGGCTCCAAGGGGCTGCCCGGCAAGAACGTGCGACCGATCGGCGGCAAGCCGCTGATCGCCCACTCGGTGCACCACGCCCTCGAATCGGGGGTCTGCGACCGGGTGCTGGTGACCACCGACGATCCGGAGATCCGCGCCGCCGCCGAGGAAGCCGGCGCCTGGACCCCGTTCATGCGCGACGCCGGCCTCGCCGAGGACCTGACACCGACCGAGCCGGTGCTGAAGGACGCGCTGGAGCGCGCCGAAGCGATCGACGGGCCGTTCGGCATCGTGGTGTTCCTGCAGCCGACCGACATCTTCCGCAAGCCGGAGTGGATCGCCCGCGCCGTCGGCATCCTGAAGACCCGTCCGGAGGTCGACTGCGCGTTTGCCGCCAACAAGACCCACAAGAACTTCTGGCATCAGACCGAGGACGGCACCTGGAAGCGGGTGTTCGACTGGATGGCGGTGTACGGCCCGCGCCAGACCCGCACGCCGCTGTTCCGCGAGGACACCGGCCTCGCCTCGGCGCTGCGCGCCGACCTGATCCGGCAGGGCCGCCGCACCGGCGACCGCGCCGAGATCATCGAGATCGACGACACCGCGTCGGGGATCGACATCCACGACGCCTTCGACTTCTTCCTCGCCGAGAAGGCGCTCGAGTGGCTGGCCGCGAATCGCAAGCCATGACCGCGCCCGCCCGCCGGCGCGGCACCGACCTGCCGGATGGCCTGCATTCCGCCTTCCCGACGCCGGTGCTGGTCAAGCGCTATGGCGACGAGGACGATCTGAACCGCCAGCTGCTCGAGCTGGTCGCCGCGCGCGAGGCGACGGAAGCCTCGCTCGGCCGCAGCAACGTCGGCGGCTGGCATTCGTCCGCCGACCTTCTGGACGCCCGGGAGCCGGCGATCATCGCCCTGCGCCGGCGCATCGCCGAGTGCGTGAAGCCGATCCTGCTGGGCTCGCAGCACTCGTCGCAGGCCGCCGAGCGCCCGATGCGCATCACCGGCTGGGCCAACGTGGCGCGCGACGGCGCCTACAACGCGGTCCACAACCACACCCCGGCGGTGTTTTCCGGTGTCTACTATGTCAGCGTCGGCGACCCCGCCGCCGAAGGCAGCCGCGACGGGCTGATCGAGTTCGTCGACCCCCGGCCGGGACCGCACGGCGGGCCGCTGCCGACGCACGCGTTCCACGCGCCGCTGATCGTCGATCCCGAACCCGGCATGGTGCTGGTGTTCCCGGGCTGGCTGCTGCACTACGTCCACCCGTACCGCGGCAGGACGCCGCGGGTGTCGATCGCCTTCAACCTGTGGCTCGACCGCCCGCCGACCGCCGCGTGACGCGGGGATGGCCGCGCCCGCCAACCCGCTCCTGATCCACGCCATCGGCTGGTTCGACGGCCGCTACGGCTACAACGTCCACACCCGCGGTCTGTTCGACGCGCTGTCGCGGCGGCTGCCGGTGCTGGCGACCCCCATCCACCTGCGCTCCGGTCCGGTGGACGAGGACAAGGCGGCGGTGGCGGCGCACTTCGCCGACCGGCGGATCGCCACCATTGCGTTGATCTACGGCAGCCTGATGAGCGTGCTGGACGGCGCCGCCGGCACCCGCATCGCCTACACGGTCTGGGAATCGACCCGCCTGCCGGACGCCTGGATGGCGCCGCTGGCGGCGGCCGACCGGATCTGGACCGCCACCGCCTGGGGCAAGCGGGTGTTCGCCGGCAACGGCTTCGACCCCGCTCGCATCGACGTGGTGCCGGAGGGCGTCGACCCGGCCGTGTTCCACCCCGACGTTGCACCGACCGGCGCGTTTCCCCGCGGCCCGTTCAAGTTCCTGGCGATCGGCCGCTGGGAACGCCGCAAGGGTATGGCCGAGCTGGTGCAGGCCTTCGACCGCGAGTTCGGCGATCGCGACGACGTCGTGCTGGTGCTGGCCGGCCTGTACGCCGGGCGCCGCGACCTCGACCTCGGCGCCGAGCTGCGGGCCCTCGGCCTGCGCCGCCCGGATCGCCTGAAGATCGTGCCGCCGGTCGACACCCACCGCACCTTCGCCGGCATCTACACCGCCTGCGACGCCTTCCTGGCGCCCAGCCGGGCCGAGGGATGGGGCCTGCCGGTGATCGAGGCGATGGCTTGCGGCCTGCCGGCCATCGTGACCGGCTACAGCGGCCCGACCGAGTTCATCGATCGCCACGCCTGGCGGATCGATCACCGCCTGGTCGCGATCGACGACCCGTTCTTCGAGCGCGCCGACGGCGACCTCGGGATGTGGGCCGAACCCGATTGGGAGCACTTCAGGCACCTGATGCGAGAGGTGTTCGAGCGCCCCGAACGGGCACGCGAGCGCGGTCTGGCCGGGTCGGCGCATGTCCGCGAACGCTATTCCTGGGACCGCGCCGCGGCGGTCGCCGAAGACCGCCTGCGCCGTCTGCTCGACGGCGGCTGAGCCGCGCCGTTCAGAACGCGCTGGCGCGGTCGGCAGCGCGCGGGTAGCCAAGTTCGTCCATCATCGCCCCAGCGGCATCCTCGAAGGCGGCAACCTCGGACGCGCTGAGGGTCTCGGCCCAGCTTCCGACCTCGCCGCGACGGTAGTGCGAACTGGCGTCCTCCTGGCCCTGGCGGCGGCCGCCCGACAGCGATTCGAAGCTGGCAGTCGCGAGCGCCTGGCCGACCGGCCCGGCCCCCGGGTCGGCACCCAGGAACGCGAACAGCCGCGCCGCCTCGGCCAAAGGTTCGGCGTGCAGCGCCTCGTAGCGCACCTCGTGGTAGGCATGGCCGGGCGCCAGATCCCGGGCGGCGCGGATCCGCGCCGACCAGCCTTCGCCGTAGGCCTTCATGTAGTCTCGCCGGGTCATCGTCGCCGGCAGCTTGGTTCGGAACCGGATGAACGCCGAGACCGCCCCGTCGCGACCGTCGCGGATCACGTTGACGAAGCGCGCGCTCGGGAACACCGCCCAGATCCGGCGCAGGTGCATGATGTTATCCGGCGTCTTCTCGCCGATCGCCCGGAGGCTGGAAACCGGCCGGTCGTCGAGGTTCTCCTGGACCAGCGCCACGAACCCTGCCCGGACCATCGGCATCAGCAGCATCGGCCGCGGGCCGCGCACCGTCGGCGCCCAGGTGTCACGCCCCTCGGCGCGGCGCGTCCCGTAGCCGTCCATGGCGGCGTGCAGGGTCGGCACGAGATCGTTCATGAAGTGGGACTCGCCGAGGCACAAGACCTGCGGGTGGGCGTTCAGCATCTGCTGCACCCAGGTGGTGCCGGAGCGCGGCAGCCCGCCGACGAAGAACACCGGCAGGGAGACGAGCGCGCGCAGTTCGGCGCTGAAATCACGGGCCATTCGGGTCCTCCGGCACCCGGGTGCCCTCCACCCGGATCGTGCCCCTGTCTACGGGCGTCGGGTCGGTGCGGGCAAGCGCCGAAGCCGGCGGATCGCTCACCACGGTTGACGCGAGTC
>JAGYJX010000027.1 GCA_018401495.1 Rhodospirillaceae bacterium | reverse complement strand
CGGCCACTTCGGCAAGATCGTGATCGCCGGGTGACGGCGACAGGGGGCGGGGCAGAGCCCCCGAATTGACCCCCGGCCCCCGCGCGTGGCACCGTCCGCGGCAACCCGGCGCCGTCACCAGCGCCGACCGACAAACCATCCGGAGGACGCCATGGTCGAGGCTTTCGTGTGCGACGCGGTGCGCACGCCGATCGGACGCTACGGCGGCGCGCTGGCCACGGTCCGCGCCGACGATCTCGCCGCCCACCCGATGAAGGCGCTGATGGCGCGCAACCAGGGCGTCGACTGGGAAGCGGTCGACGAGGTCTATTACGGCTGCGTCAACCAGGCCGGCGAGGACAACCGCAACGTCGCCCGCATGGCGCTGCTGCTGGCCGGGCTGCCGTCCAGCATCCCCGGCTGCACGGTCAACCGCCTGTGCGCGTCCGGGCTGGAGGCGGTGAACGACGCCGCCCGGCTGATCAAGACCGGCGAGGGCAGCCTCGCCATCGCCGGCGGCTCCGAGCACATGACCCGCGCGCCGTTCGTGATGGCCAAGGCCGGCACCGCCTTCGCGCGCACCGCCGAGATCCACGACACCACCATCGGCTGGCGGTTCGTGAACCCGGAGATGGAGAAGCGCTACGGCACCGACTCCATGCCCGAGACCGGCGAGAACGTCGCCGAGCAGTTCCAGATCCGGCGCGAGGACCAGGACGCCTTCGCCTACCGCAGCCAGCAGAAGTGCAAGGCGGCGATGGAGCGCGGCCGGCTGGCGCGCGAGATCGTCGCGGTCGAGATTCCCGGCCGCCGGGGCCAGGTGACGATCGTCGACCAGGACGAGCACCCGCGCCCGGAGACCACGCTGGAGGCGCTCGCCAAGCTGCCCACACCGTTCCGCAAGGAGGGCGGGTCGGTGACCGCCGGCAACGCCAGCGGCGTGAACGACGGTGCCGCGGCGATGATCATCGCCAGCGAGGCGGCGGCCAGGCGGCACGGCCTGACGCCGCGCGCCCGGGTGGTGGCGGCGGCGGCCGCCGGCGTGGCGCCGCGGATCATGGGCATCGGCCCGGCCCCGGCCTCGCAGAAGGCGCTGGCGCTCGCCGGGCTGAGCATCGACCAGATGGACGTGATCGAGCTCAACGAGGCGTTCGCCGCCCAGGTGCTGGCCAGCCTGCGCGAACTCGGCGTCGCCGACGACGACCCGCGGGTCAACCCGAACGGCGGCGCCATCGCGCTCGGCCACCCGCTCGGCGCCAGCGGCGCCCGGCTGGTGCTGACCGCCGCCGAGACCCTGCACGAGACCGGCGGCCGCTACGCGCTGTGCACCATGTGCATCGGCGTCGGCCAGGGCATGGCGATGGTGATCGAGCGGGTGTAGCCGCCGGTTCGGGAAGGGGCCTGGGGCGGTGGGTGGGTCCCGGCTCAAGGCCGGGATGACGATAAGCAAGACCCGGAAGGTGCCACCTTCCCGTCGTCATCCCGGACGGGCGCGCGGCGCGCGGCCGATCCGGGACCCAAGAACTTGGCTGACCACCAACAGACAAGCAGGAGACCTCCCGCCATGATCGACCCCAACGCCCAGAGCCTCGTCGTCGGGGTCGTCGGTTGCGGCGCCATGGGGCAGGGGATCATCCAGGTGGCGCTGCAGGGCGGCCTGCGGGTGATCGCCTACGACGCCCGCGAGGGCGGTGCGGCGGCCGGGCGCGACGCGGTGCTCGGCCGGCTCGACCGGCTGGTCGAGAAGGGCACGCTGGAGGCCGGGGCGGCGGCGGCGATGCGCGAGGCGCTGACGGTGGCCGGCGGCATCGCCGACCTGGCGCCGGCCGGGGTGGTGATCGAGGCGGTGTTCGAGGACCTCGAGGTCAAGCGCGCGCTGTTCGCCGAGCTGGAGGCGGTGGTGGCGGCCGACGCCATCCTGGCGTCCAACACCTCGTCGCTGCCGATCGGCTCGATCGCGCGGGGGGCGGCGCAGCCCGGCCGGATCGCCGGCCTGCACTTCTTCAACCCGGTGCCGCTGATGCGGCTGGTCGAGGTCATCCAGGGGCCGGCCACCGACCCGGCGGTGATCGAGGCGCTGGTGACGGTCGGCGAGCGGCTCGGCCGGACGCCGGTGGTGGTCAAGGATTCGCCGGGCTTCCTGGTCAACCACGGCGGCCGCGCCTTCACCACCGAGGGCCTGCAGCTGCAGCACGAAGGGGTGGCGACGCCCGCCCAGGTCGACGCGGTGATGCGCGATTGCGGGCATTTCCGCATGGGGCCGTTCCAGCTCATGGACCTGACCGGGATCGACGTGAACTACCCGGTGTCGATGATCGTGTTCGAGCAGTTCCTGAACGATCCCCGGCTGCGCACCACGCCGCAGCACCGCGCGTTGTTCGACGCCGGCCGGTTCGGGCGCAAGACCGGCCAGGGCCACTACCGCTACGACGCCAAGGGCAACGTCGTGGACCCGCCGAGCCCGGACCACGCCAGCGAGGCGGTGCCGGCGATCGCCGTGCAGGTCGCCACCGGCGGCGATGCCGCCCTCGACGAACTGCTGGAGCGCTGCAGGCTGGCGGCGCGCGCCGACGACGGCGCCACGCCGGTGGTGGCGGCGCTGTACGGCGAGGACGCCACCGGCTTCTGCGCCCGCACCGGCACCGACCCCCGTCGGCTGGTCGCCATCGACACCACCGGCGACACCTCCCGGCGGGTGACCCTGATGACCGCGCCCGGCGCCGACCCGCGCTACCGCGACGCGGTGGCGGCGGCGTTCGCCCGCGCCGGCGTGGCGCCGACGGTGATCAAGGATTCGCCCGGGTTCATCCTGCAGCGGATGCGGGCGATGATCGCCAACCTCGGCTGCGAGATGGCGCAGATCGGCCTGGCGACCCCGGCCGACATCGACACCGCCATGAAGCTCGGCCTGAACTACCCGCTCGGCCCGCTGGAGATCGCCGAGGAGATGGGCGTGGCGCGCACCCACGCGATCCTGTCGGCGATCCACGAGGCGACCGGCGACCCGCGCTACCGCCCGTCGCTGTGGCTGCGCCGTCGGGCGCTGCTGGGGCTGCCGGCGCACACGGATGGGTGAGGCGGCCGACCGGTCGAGCGGCGTGTGGGTCCCGGCTCCGTGCCGCCTTCGGCGTCCCGGTCCGGGATGACGACAAAAGAGAGAAAGGGCCTCCCCACTCTGACGTCATCCCGGCCGGAGCGGCAACGCCGCGGAGCGCCGGGATCCACCCACCGCTCCGTCGGCTGGTCCGCTGCCGGCTCGCCGCAAAACGGCTCCCGCATTTCCGCGCTATGAACCCCCTCTTGGGCGCGCCATAACGGCGGGGCGGGAGGAATTGTCGATGGCGCTCTGGGTCTGGTTGTCGATCATGGCGGCGGCGGCGCAGACCGCGCGCACAGCCGGCCAGAAGCATCTGGCGGGTTCCATGTCGTCGTGGTCGGCGACCTGGGTGCGGTTCGTGTTCGGCCTGCCGTTCGTCATCGGCTACCTGCTGGTCGCGACCGCCGACCGGGCGGACCCGCTGCCGACCCTGCACGCCACGTTCTTCCTGTGGTGCGCCGGCACCGCGGCGGCGCAGATCATCGCCACCGTCCTGCTGGTCCACCTGTTCTCGCTGCGCAACTTCGCGGTCGGCACCTCCTACGCCCGCACCGAGGCGTTCCTGACGGCGCTGGTCGGGGCCAGCCTGTTCGGCGAGGTGATCGACGCCGCCGGCTGGGTGGCGATCGTGGCCAGCGTCGCCGGCGTGGTGCTGATCAGCCTCGCCAAGCAGGGCGTCTCGGGGATGGCGCTAATCCGCTCCGGCCTGAACCGGGCGGCCGGCATCGGCGTGCTGTCGGGGCTGTTCTTCGCGCTCGCCTCGCTGTTCCTGCGCCGCGCCAGCCTGTCGCTGGAGGATGCCGACTTCCTCACCACCGCGTCGCTGACGCTGGTCACCGTGGTGACCATCCAGACGGTGGTGCTCGGCGGCTACATCCTGGCGACCCGGTCCCACGAGCTGCCGGCGATGGCGCGAGCCTGGAAGGCCTGCGTGTTCGTCGGCCTGACCAGCGCCATCGGATCCGGCGGCTGGTTCACCGCCATGACCATCGAGCGCGCCGCCTACGTCAAGGCGGTCGGCCAGATCGAGTTCATCTTCGCGATCCTGGTGTCGACCCTGATCTTCCGCGAGCGCTCGACGGCGCGTGAACTTGTCGGCATGTCGCTGGTCGGTGGCGGCATCATCGTCCTTCTGGTGTTCGCGCGCTGAGGGGGTTAACGGCCGCCGGGCGCGCCGGTAGAATGGTCGTCATGGCTGATCCGACCCCACCCGCATCCCCTGAACCCGGCCTCTGGCAGCGCCCGATGGTGCGCGGCGTGGTCAATGGCGTGATCTTCGCGGTCATGCTGTGCGTGATCCAGACGATCGGGCTGTTCGGCCCGGCGCGACCGCTGGACAGCGACAGCATCGCCGGCAACATCATGGCCGGCGTGGTGTTCGGCTTCGCGCTGTACATCATCGAGCTGTGGCGCCGGCAGCGCCGCGGCGGGTGACGGCCGGCCGGCCGCTGGCGGGCCTGGCGCCGCGTGGACCCGGACACCGTTTCGTCGTCTACGGCGATTCCTGCTCGGGCGTGCCCGGGGCGCTGCACGAGCGGACCTTCGCGGCGATCAATTCGGTGGTGGCAAGGCTGTCGCCGGCGCCGGAATTCGTGGTGTTTCCCGGCGACGAGATCGTCGGGCTGACCCGCGACGAGGCGGCGCTGCGGGCGCAGTGGCGGCACTGGTTCGAGGTCGAGATGGCCTGGCTCGACCGTGCCCGCATCCCGCTGTTCCACACCACCGCCAACCACACCACCTGGGATCCGGCCAGCGAACGGGTCTACGCCGAGGTGATGGCGCACCTGCCGCGCAACGGCCCGCCGGGGCAGGATGGCCTGAGCTACTGGGTGCGGCGCGGCGACCTGCTGATGGTGTTCGTGCACACCCTGTGGTCCGGCCTCGGCGGCGAGGGGCATGTCGAGACCGAGTGGCTCGACGCCACCCTGGCGGCGCACGCCGACGCCCGCACCAAGCTGGTGATCGGGCACCACCCGGTGTTCCCGGTCAACGGCTACAGCGGCGCCTTCCAGCGCGAGATCGGCCCGCCGCACGCCGAACCGTTCTGGGCGGCGCTGGTCCGACATCGGGTGCTTGCCTATCTCTGCAGCCACATCCTGGCCTTCGACGTGCAGGTGCGCCAGGGCGTGCTGCAGGTGACCACGGCCGGCGCCGGCACCGCCCACCGCATGCCGGAAGGGACCGAGTACCTGCACTGCCTCACCGCCGCGATCGACGGCGAGGGCCTGCGCTACCGCGTCATCGACGCTGAAGGCCGGGTGCGGGAGGCACTGTCCTGGCCGCCTGCGTTGCCGCCGAGCGCGTCGTGGTCGCCGTTGGCGGCCGGCGGGCAGGCGGCACCGGACGCCGAGAAGCTGGCAGCCGGGCCGGTGCCGGCCGCCATCCGGGCCTGGCGGATCGCCGGGGTGGCGGCGCCGGCCGGTACGGCGGTGCGGCAGACGTGGCTGACGGCGCGCCGCGCCGGCCCGGCCATGGCGCCGCTGTGGATCGGGCTCAGCGGCCCGGACCAGCGGGTGACGGTCATCGTCGGCGTCAACCCGGCTCCCGGCCGAAGCCCGCACTATTGGCTTGGCCCGCCCCTGCCGCCGGGCCGGCCGTTCGACCTGCAGGTCGCGCTGCACGGCGGGATGGGGCCGGGCGGCGTGCTGCTGCGGATGGGAGACGAGGCGCCGTGGTCGACCCTGGACGGCGCCTCGGCGACCGGCGTCGACGGTCTGCCGGCTCTGCCGGACTGGACCGTCGGCCACGCCGACGGCGGTCCCGCCGACCTGCCGTTCCTCGGGTGTGACCTGCGGCTCTGGACGGCGCACGCGCCCCAGATCGATTCCTGAGTCAGCCGGCCGCCGGCCAACCGAGCGCCTGCGCGAGCGTCACCGCGCCGCCGACGATCAGCACCCCGTAGGTCAGGGCCATGCCGATGGCCCTGCCAACCCCCGGACCCGCCTTGGCCACGAAGCCGATCGCGTGGGCGATCCGGCCGACGATCAGCGCCGCGCCGAGACCGTGCAGGAGGCGTCCGTCGGCGCCGTTGGCCTCGGCCATGGCGATCACCACCAGCGCCAGCGGGACGTACTCGACGAAGTTCGCCTGGGCGCGGATCCGCCGGGTCAGGCCGGCGTCGCCGCCGTCGCCGATCTCGATGCGGGTGGCGTAACGCGCCCGGATCACCCGGAGCGACAGCGCGACCAGGAGCAGGGCGGCGAGCCCGGCGTAGAGTCCGGTGATCGGAAACGGCATGGCTTGCTCCGGGGCGTCGGCTGCGGTCGATCTCGACAGCCGCAGTGTATCCCTGTCGCCGGTCGCGCGCGCCCGGCTTTTCAGGCGGGGGATGTCGGACTACCGTCTCCGCTCCGCCGCCCGAGGAGACACCGTGATCCATATCTCCAGCCAGTTCGACTCCGGCAACATCGAGGTCGTCGCCGCCGCCAGCCCGGATGCCGTCCGGCTGCGCATCGTCAAGGACGCCGCCGCCGACTTCTTCCAGTGGTTCCACTTCCGGGTGTCGGGCGCGCGCGGCGTGAAGCTGGCGCTGCGCATCGAGAACGCCGGCGCCGCCAGCTACCCGAAGGGCTGGGAAGGCTACCGGGCCGTCGCCTCGACCGACCGCGTGAACTGGCGCCGGGTCGATACCGACTACGACGGCGGCGCCTTGACCATCAGGCACACTCCCGACGCCGACGCCGTGTGGTTCGCGTATTTCGCGCCGTACTCGCTGGACCGTCACGAGGATCTGGTGGCGCGGGCCCAGGCGCGCGGCACCGGTCGGCTCGACCGGCTCGGCGCCACCGTCGAGGGCCGCGACCTCGACATGCTGACCTTCGGGTCGGGGCCGAAACCGCTCTGGGTGATCGGGCGGCAGCATCCGGGCGAGTCGATGTGCGGCTGGTTCATGGAGGGGCTGGTCGACCGGTTGCTGGATCCCCACGACCCGGTCGCCCGCGCCATCATGGCCCGTGCCACCCTGCGGGTGGTGCCGAACATGAACCCCGACGGCGTGTTCCGCGGACATCTGCGCACCAACGCCACCGGCGCCAACCTGAACCGCGAGTGGCGCGACCCGTCGCCGACCAACAGCCCCGAGGTGTTCCACGTGGTGCGCCGGATGGAGCAGACGGGGATCGCGATGTGCCTGGACGTGCACGGCGACGAGGCGCTGCCCTACAACTTCATCGCCGGCTACGAGGGGGTGCCGAACGTCAGCGAGGCGCACCTCGCCCGCCTGACCCGCTACAAGGGCGAGCTGGCGCGGCTGACGCCCGACTTCCAGGTCGAGCACGGCTACCCGAAGCCGGCGCCGGGGCAGGGCAACCTGACCACCTCCACCGGGTCACCTCGCCAACACCTTCCGGTGCGCGGCGATGACCCTGGAGATGCCGTTCAAGGACGCCGCCAACAACCCGATGCCGGAGGTCGGCTGGTCGCCCGAGCGCAGCGTGAAGCTCGCCGGAAGCTGCCTGGAGGCGATGCTGGTGATGATCGACGACTGGGAGGCCGGGCTGTGATCACCGTCTGGGGCCTGAAGAACTGCGACACCTGCCGGAAGGCGCGCGCCTGGCTGGATGGCAGGGCGGTGCCGCACACCTTCAAGGACGTGCGGGCCGACGGCCTGACCGCCCCGGAGGTGCGCGCCTGGCTCGACGCGGTCGGCGCCGACGCGCTGGTCAACCGGCGCGGCACGACGTGGCGAGGGCTGGACGACGCGGCACAGGCGAAGGCCGACGACCCGGCGACCGTCGTCGACCTGCTGGTCGCCAACCCGGCGCTGGTCAAGCGGCCGGTGTTCGTCGGCGCCGACGGCGCCATCGTTGTCGGCTTCGGCAAGGCCGAGCAGGCCCGGGTGGAGGCGCTGTCGTGACGGCGACCGGGCCGGTCGACGTCGTCGTGATCGGCGGCGGCCTGGTCGGATCGGCCGTCGCCTGGGGGCTCGGCCGGGCCGGCGCCAAGGTCGTCGTGCTGGACGAAGGCGACGACGCGTTGCGCGCGTCGCGCGGCAATTTCGGCCTGGTCTGGGTGCAGGGCAAGGGCGACGGCATGCCGGAATACGCGGCCTGGACCCGCAACAGCGCCACCCGCTGGCCGGAGCTGGCCGCCGCCATCGCCGGCGAGGAAGGGGTCGATGTCGGTCTCCGGCAGCCCGGGGGCATAGAGCCGTTCGTGGACGCCGCGGAGATGGCGGCGGGCGAACTCGAGATCCGGCGCATGCACAACCAGCCGGGCGTCGGCGCGAACGACACCCGGATCCTCGACGCCCAGCAGGTGCGGGAGTTGGAGCCGGCGCTCGGCCCGGAGGTGATCGGCGGCGCGTTCTGCCCGCACGACGGCCATGTCAGCCCGTTGTACCTGCTGCGCGGGCTGCACGCCGGCCTGGCGCGGCACCGCGTCGAGTACCGTCACGGCCAGCGGGCCGAACGCATCGGCGCGGATCGGCTCGGGCTACGCGGTCGAGACCGCCGGCGGCACGGTCTACGCCGGCAAGGTCGTGCTGGCGGCCGGCCTCGGCAACGCCCGGCTCGGGCCGATGGTCGGACTGCGGGTGCCGACCGCCCCCGACCGCGGCCACATCCTGGTGACCGAGCGCCTTGCCCCGCTGCTGTCGCACCCGATGGCGCGGCTGCGCCAGACCGAGGAGGGCACGGTGATGATCGGCGCCAGTTCCGACCGGGTCGGCGAGGACACTTCCCTCGACCTCGCGACGGTGGCTCGGCTGGCGGCGCGGGCGCGGCGGATCCTGCCGGCGATCGGTCGGGCCCGGATCGTGCGCAGCTGGTCGGCGCTGCGCATCATGTCGCCCGACGGCTTCCCGATCTACGCCGAGTCCGAGACCAGCCCCGGCGCCTATGTCGTCACCTGCCACAGCGGCGTCACGCTCGCCGCCGCGCACGCCCTCGACCTGGCGCCGGCGCTGTTGAGCGACGGCTTCAACGAAGCGTTCGCGGCGTTCTCGCCGGAACGTTTCGGGGCGGTTGCGGCGGCATAGCGCGGCCGGGACTCACGGCGCGAGGTCGCCGCGCATCGGCTTCCAGACCTGGACCCGGCGCTCCTCGGCGAGCAGCGCCGGCAGCCCGTCCCAGTACGCCTGGCGGTAGTCGCGGTGCATCTGGACCTGCACCACGTCGTCCAGGCCGGCCCAGGTCTCGTAGAGCAGGAAGCGTTGCGGGTCGTCCGGGTCCTGGTGCAGGACCGCGTCGATGAACGCCGGCTCGTGCCGCATGGCGTCGAGGACCGGGGCGAGCAGGTCGAGGAACGCCCGCGCGCAGCCCGGCTTCAGGAGCAGCGTGATGACGAAGGTGACTGCCTGCTCGTCGTAGGTGAGGGAGATCATCGCGGCGGCCTTCCAGGCTCGGGTGGCAGAAGGCCCCGACCATGACCGACGCCCGCCGCCGGCGAAATTACGCCGTGGGTAATCGCCGGCGCCTCAGAGCGTCGTGACGTCGGCCCGCAGCCCCGGCGCCAGCCGGCGCAGGCTGTCGACCAGGATCTCGGCGGCCTCCTGCACCGCGTCCATCGGCATCGGGTCGAGACGCTCGAACACGAACCACATGTCCCGGCTCGCCTCGGTCAGGCGGGTGCGCGGACCCTGCCGCCAGTTCCAGCGCCGGCAGGTGACGCCGCGGTCGTCGCGCCACACCACCTCGCCGGGCTCGACGGTCTCGAGCACGGCCTCGCCGTCCGCGGTGGTTTCGAACGGCTCGGTGCCGTCGGCGACGATCAGGCGGGGCGACCCGGCGTAGGCCGACAGATCCTCGCCGCCGACCGGGATCGCGTAGCGCAGGCTGAGCGCGTTGTAGACGTCGACGACGGCGTTGATCGCCGGCAGCGCTCCCTGCTTGAGGGCGCGCTTGCGCAGGGCCTCGGCCGAGCAGGGGGTGCGGTTGGGCTTGGCCCCGAAGGCGCGGTAGGCCGCGGCCCACGCTTCCAGATGCGCGTCGGCCCAGGCCGGAGGCGTAGTCGACCCCGGCGACCGCGTCCCGCAGCAGCGCCGTCGCGGCGGCGTCCTCTGGGAGGTTGCGGCCTCCGAAAACCCGCACGCTGACCGCCCGGAAGTCGGGCCTAAGCGCCAGGATGGCGGGCGAGACGGCGGGAGTGAAGTCGGGCATCATGCGATCTCTTTGACCGATCGTTGCATTCGAGTGTTACTATCAAAATTCCCGATCGTGTCAATGGAATGACCGATGGCTGTACCCGACCCCGACCCGATGGCCGCCGTGATCGCCCGCAACGTCGCGCTGCTGCGGCACGACCAGCGGCTGTCCTTCGAGCAGCTCGCGCGGCGGGCCGGGCTCAGCAAGGGCGTGGTCGTGCAGATCGAGCGGGCGCGCTCGAACCCCAACATCGCCACGCTCTGCCGGCTGGCGTCGGCGCTCGGCGTCGCCGTCGTGGACCTGCTGGCAGAGGATGCCGGCGCGGGCATCCAGGTGGTGAGGTCGCACGAGGTGCCGGTGCTCTGGCGCGGACCGGGCGGCGGAACGGCGCGCCTGCTGGCCGGCACCCGCGGCCCGGACATGCTGGAACTCTGGGAGTGGGAGTTGCGGGCCGGCGAGCGCTACGACGGCGCGGCGCACGCCGCCGGCACCCGCGAGATCATCCATGTCGTCGCCGGCGGCCTCGCCGTCGAGGTCGACGGACAGCGCGTCGAACTCGCCGCCGGCGACGGAATGACCTTTGCCGGCGACCGCCGACACGCCTACCTTGCGCTCTCCGACGCAGTCCGTTTCACCATGACCGTGCACGAGCCGCCCGCCCCCGACCGCCACGTCGACCGGACCCGAGAATGATGAGCTTTGCGCGCCTATCCGATCCCGGCCGCGTGCGCCGTATCGCGTTCCTGTTCGAGGGCGAACCGGTGGAGGGGCGCGAGGGCGACACGGTCGCCACGGCACTGTTGGCGGCCGGTGCCGGGGCTACTCGGACCAGCACGGTCAGCGGCGCCGCGCGCGGCGCGTACTGCATGATGGGCGTGTGCTTCGAATGCCTGGTGGAGATCGACGGTGTTCCGAACCGTCAGGCATGCCTGGTGGCCGTCGCCGAGGGCATGCGCGTGCGGCGTCAGCGCGGACCGGCGGCGCTGGGAGACGTCGGGTGACGGAGGCGGTGCGCGACTTCGTCATCATCGGCGCCGGGCCGGCCGGGCTGGCGGCCGCCGCCGAGGCCCGCGACCTGGAACTCGACAGCCTGATCCTGGACGAGCAACCCGAGCCGGGCGGACAGGTCTATCGCTCGGCCTCCCGCGTGGTCGACCGCCGGCCTGCCGATCTCCGGTTTCTCGGTGCCGACTACGCGCGGGGTGCTGCCCTGGTCGCGGCGGCGCGGGTGTCGAGCGCCGCCAAGGGGCGACGGTCTGGCAAGTCGGTCCGGTCGCCGGCGGTATGCGCGAGGTGGTGTGGTCCGAGTTGGGACAGGCGCGGCGCGTCCGGGCGCGCGCCGTGCTGATCGCGACCGGTGCGATGGAGCGGCCGGTGCCGATACCCGGCTGGACGTTGCCGGGTGTCACGACGGTCGGGGCGGTGCAGGTGGCGTTGAAGCAGGCGGCGGTGTACCCGCGTGGCCGACTGGTGATCGTCGGGTCCGGCCCGCTGCCGCTGCTGCTGGCCGCCCAGCTCGGGGCGGCCCGGATCCCGGTGGCGGCGATCCTGGACACCACGCCGCCGGGACGGTTGACCGCTGCGATGGCGCTCCTGCCGGCGGCGGCGCTCGGGGCCCCGGACACGCTTCGCAAGGGGCTGGCGCTGTTGCGGGCGCGCGATCGCTCGGGCGTGCCGGTCTGGCGGCATGTCAGGGAGGTGTGCGCCGAGGCCGGTCCGGACGGGTCGGTGGCCGCGGTGCGGTTTCGCTCGGTCTCGGGCGACGAGGAGCGGATCGAGGCCGACGCGGTCGCGCTGCACGAAGGCGTGGTCCCGAACCCGCAGCTGACCAGGCTGGTCGGCGCCGATCACCGTTGGCACGACGCGCAGCGCTGCTTCCACCCGGTGACCGACAGCTGGGGCGAGACCTCGGCGGCCGGGGTGTTCGTCGCGGGCGACGGCGGCGGCATCCTTGGGGCGCGCGCCGCCGAAGCGTCAGGCCGGCTCGCGGCGCTGGGTGTCGCCGGCCGGATCGGGCGGCTCGGCGAGAGCGCCTGTGAGTTCCGGGCGACGCCCTGGCTGGCCCGGCGCCGGGGCGAACGGTCGCTGCGGCGTTTGCTGGACGCGCTCTACCCGGCTCCGGACTGGATCGCGACGCCGGAAGACGACGCCATCGTGTGCCGCTGCGAGGAGGTGACCGCCGGCGCGCTCCGGGCGGTGGCCGGCAACGCGGCCGGCCCGAACCAGGCGAAGGCCTATGCGCGTTGCGGCATGGGGCCGTGCCAGGGACGGATGTGCGGGCTCACCGTCAGCGAGATGATCGCGCACGCCAACGGCGTCAGCCCGGCTGCGGTCGGCTATTTCCGGATCCGGGCGCCGATCAAGCCGGTGACCGTCGACGAGTTGGCTTCGCTGAGCGACGAGTCCGCCGCGTGAGCCTCCGGCGCCGACCGTGACCGCGCTGGTCGTCATCGTTTTCGTCGCGGTCTATGTCGGCCTGGCCCTTGGAAGGATCCCGGGCCTCGGCGTCGACCGCACCGGGTTCGCGCTGCTCGGGGCGCTGGTGCTGTACGCCGCCGGCGCGGTCGACGACGCCGGCGTGGCGGAATCGGTCGACGTGCCGACGCTGGTGGTGCTGTTCGGGCTGATGGTGCTGTCGGCGCAGTTCTACGTCAGCGGCTTCTATGACCTCTGCGCGCACGCCATCGGCCATGGCGGGGCGTCGCCGCGGCGGCTGCTGGCGTTGACGGTGATCGTCGGCGGCGGCCTGTCCTCGGTGCTGGCCAACGACGTGGTGGTGTTCGCGATGACGCCGCTGCTGTGCCACGGCATCGCGGCGCGCGGCCTCGACCCGCGGCCGTACCTGATCGCCCTGGCGGGGGCCGCGAACGCCGGCTCGGCGGCGACCATCATCGGCAACCCGCAGAACATCCTGATCGGCCAGGCCGGCGGGCTGGATTTCTGGTCGTTCCTCGCGGTCTGCGGACCGCCGGCGGTGGCTGGCGCTGGTGGTGGTCTACGCGACGGTGGCGGTGATCTGGCGACAGGCGCTCGACGCGCCCGGCCTGGCCCCGTCGCGGGACCGACCGGCGGTGCACCGCTGGGGCATCGCCAAGGGCGCCATCGCCACCGTCGCCCTGCTGGCCTGCTTCGCGCTGCCGCTGCCGCAGGCGACCGGCGTTCTGATTGTCGCCGGGGCGCTGCTGGTGACCCGCCGTCGCACCACCCGGGACATGCTGGCGCATGTCGACTGGCCGCTGCTGCTGCTGTTCGTCGGGCTGTTCGTGATCACCGACGCGCTCGCCGGGCTGACGATGGTCGGCGACGCGGTCGCCGGCCTGCAGGCGGCCGGCGGCGATCCGACCCGGCTGGCGGTGCTGGCGCCGCTGACGCTGGTCGCCAGCAACACCATCGGCAACGTGCCGGCGGTGGTGCTGGTGCTGGCGTTGCGCCCGGACCTGCCTGAAGTCACGTTGCAGGCGCTCGCCCTGCTGTCGACCCTGGCCGGCAACCTGCTGCTGGTGGGCAGCCTCGCCAACCTGATCGTCGCCGAGCGCGCCGCCAGCGTCGGCGTGCGCCTGTCGTTCCTCGACCATGCCCGTTGCGGCGTTCCGATGACCCTGGTGTCGATGCTGGTCGCGGTCGGCTGGCTGGCCCTGGCCGCCTGACGGTCGCAGCGCCGACGGTGCGTGCTATCCTCCAGCCCATGCGCTGGATCCTGAGCGTCCTGATGGTGCTGGCCGGCCTTGCGGCCGGGCGAGGTGCGGTCGCCGAGGCCGAACTGGCGGTCGACCTCGAACTGGTTCTGGCGGTCGACGTTTCCGGTTCGATCGACCCGTCGGAGGCGGCGTTGCAGCGCCAGGGCTACGTCAGGGCCATGACCAGCCCGGAAGTGATCGGCGCCGCCACCGGCGGCCCGCACGGCCGCATCGCCGTCAGCTATCTGGAATGGGCCGGTCTCGAGCATGTCCGGCTGCTGGTCGGCTGGCATCTCATCGACGGCTTGCCGGCCGCCGAGGCGTTTGCGGCCCGCCTGGCCGACGCCGACATCGTGTCAGGCCAGCGTACCTCGATCAGCGGCGCGGTGCTGTCGGCGCTGCCGCTGTTCCGTGGCAACGGTTTCGCCGGCACTCGGCGGGTGATCGACATCTCCGCCGACGGACCGAACAACAACGGCTTGCCGGTGCTGGCGGCCCGCGATGCCGCGATCGCGGCCGGGGTGTCGCTGAACGGGCTGGCGATCCTGAACGACCGGATCGGGCCGTACGGCTTCCCATCCTGGAGGACCTCGACGTCTATTTCGAGGAGTGCGTGGTCGCCGGACCCGGCGCCTTCGTGCTGGTGGCGGAAGGGTTCGACGATTTCGGCGCGGCGATACGGCGCAAGCTGGTGCTGGAGATCGCCGGCCTCGCCCCGGGCCGGCCCGCGATACGCCGCGCCCGCGGCTACGACTGCCTGATCGGCGAGCGCCAGCTCGGCGACTGGCTGCGGCGCAACCCCTACGACCAGTGACGGGCCGGGAAGCGCCAGCCGCTATCCCATGAACCCGCAGCGGTAAAGCTGGACGTGAAAGTCGCGCAGGATGCGCTCCTTCTCGTGCGTCGGCGCCGCCGCCACCAGCTCGCCCTCGAAATTCGGCCGCTTCAGGTGCTTGACCACGATCTTGCGGGCCAGTTGCGACGCCTTGCCTTCGGGCAGCATCTCGGGCGTGCACATTGCCAGCAACATGAAGGCGCGGACGTGCAGCGGACGGCTCGGATCGTCGACCCGCTCCAGGATGCGGTCGTCGACGATGTAACTGGCGAGCAGTTCGTCGAGGCGGCCGGTTATCCTGGACTTGAGCCCGTCCTCAAGGCCGGATACCCGGACCTTGTGGAACACGGCGGTGATGGTCTGCATCTTCTTGTTCGGCGGCCGGCTGTCCTTGACGATGTCGCGCACCGATTCCGGTCGGACGAACAGCCCTTCGAGCTGCTGGTTGATCTCGTCGCCGATCGTCGACGCCAGTCGGCTTTCGGACAGGGCGAGCAGGTAGGCTGCCTTGCGCGCCGGGTCCGCCAAGGTCGGCAGAAGCCGACCGGTGGCCTCCTTCAGCCCCGCGACGCCGCCCTTGTTCAGCAGCCGGGACTGCCGGTGGGTCAGAGCCTCGGCGATCGATCCTCCGCCGAACAGATCATCCTGGGGCATCAGCTTGCCGATCAGCGACCGGAAGGCCTCTTCCTCCTCCTCGGGCTCGCCCCGGGTGAGCGGGCTCTTGGCCTCGATCTGGCGACGGATGCGCTCGACCAGCATGGCTTGGCTGTCCGGCAGGGCGTGCTGGGCGATGAGGGTGTTCAGACGGCCTGCCAACGCTTCCGGCGAATCCGACGGTCGGCCCTCGCTCGCGGTCTCCATCTTGCCCTGTGCGAGGTCGACCAGGGCGGCGACCGCGGCCCCAAGGTTGGGCTGCAACCCGATCAGGTCCTGGAGCGTTTCGGCGTTCGCCAGCACGTCGGAGATGAAGGTGTCGAGCAACGCACGGGCCTGCTGGTCCTCGGTCGGCTCGGCCCAGTCCACCGTCTGCGCCAGCTTGCCGAAGAACGAACGCTGCTGCACCAGTTCGCGCGTCACCAGCACCCGCAGCATGAAGTCGCACTCGGCCGGCCGGGTGGCGGCGATGACCTTCTCGATGGCCGCTTCGAAACCCTCGGCCCGGATGGTCGGCAATTTCTTCTCGGAGGCGGTGCGGGCGCGAGCGGTGATCTCGTTCAGGAAACCGTACAGCGTGTCCCGGCGCGCGTTGGTGTCGACGTCGTCACGCCCCTTTGACTGAAGAGTGGCGACCTTGCCGACCCCCGACGCCATCAGAGTGTCGAGATCGGCGATGCGCCGAAGCTCGCGAAAATCATGCATGACCTCGGCGGCGGTCACGCTGTTCTTGTCGAGATAGGCGCGGAACAGCCGATTGATGGTTTGCCGGCCCCGACCGGCATAAAGTTCCTCCACCGTCTCGCAATACGGCGCCTCGTCGACGTCGTTGACGAAGATCTTGCCGCTGTCGCGCAGCTCGCGGGTCTGTTCGAAGACGACTTTTTCCCGCGCCGTGTCACCGCGCGCTACTTCGCGGATTACCCTGACGCCGGAAACACCTGTCTTTGACAAGGACTTGCGAGCGATGGCCTCGGCATCGGACTGGGACGCTGTGGTGGTCTCGATGGTCCAGCGTCCCTCTCGGCACGCGTGAACCTCGAAGCTCTGGTTCTTGCCTGACATTCCACCCCTCCGCGCATGGCGCGGTCCACCAAGCAAAGTTTATTCCAAAATCCGACCAGCCGGAAGCTGCGGGCCCTGCGGGATCTTTTCAACCGCCCAGAGCGCCTCCATCTATTGGTCATGCAAGCGCTCCCCGACCTCGCTGCGCCGCCCTCGCTACCCATGGATCTGTCGACCGCGAGGGCGGTCGTGGATGCCGCGATCGACCGCTGGGCGGCCGGAAGGCGGGAGTTGATCGCACCGTTCGTGGATCGCCATTTCGGATTTCGTGGGGCCGCCCGCCTGCACCGCAAGGCGGTAGGCTGGGACATCCTCCGGGCGCCGGCCAACATCGCGCTGGTGCCTCCGCAGCTTGGCTTGCACGCCGGCGGCGTGCTGGCCTCCCGGCTCGGCGCCCGCAAGACAGGGTACTGGATGTCGTCGCGCCGCCTGCTGCTGAGAACCGACGTCGATCGCGAGATCGAGTGGCTGCTGTGGTCCGAGTTCCTGGAACTGCCGCACACCGATGGCACCCGGGTGTCGGTCCGCGACGCGTTGGCCGAGAGCATGCTGTCCGACCCGCGTCTGGCGCTCGCGGTCGGGGAGCCGCTGGCCGAGATCGCCCGCCACGCCGGTGACCCGGAGATCCGCCGACGGATCGAGGACACCATCGCCGCCTACACCGGCACCCGCGCCGCCGCCGCCGATATCAGCGGTGCGTTGCTGAGCCTGGGGGCAGGCTATGCGGTGGCGCAGCAGATCACCCCTGGCGTCTGGACGCTCGGCCCGGTGCTGGCGGCGGCGCTTGCCCAGAAGGCGGCGGTTTCGGGGTTTCCGCTGGGCGCCGGCCTGGGTGGCGCGTGGTATGGCCTGTTCCCGGCGGTCGTCGGGCCCTGGGCGGTCGCCTCGACCACCCTCGGCCTGGCTGCCGTTGCCGCGGTGGTGGCGGCGTTCGCCGGCCTGGTCGCCGACCCGGCGCAGCGCGCGCTCGGCATCCATCGCCGCCGCCTCGACCGGATGGTCCGGACCATCGAGACCAACCTGCGGGGTCATGGGCCGGCCGCTTTCGCGCCACGCGACCACTACGTCGCCCGCCTCATCGATTTGGTCGACATGGTCAGGGCCGTCCAGCGCGCGGTGAGCGGCAGCTGAGGACGATCGGCCTTGACCAGGGGGCCGGTGTGCCGCTCACTCGTGGCTGCGTTGCCGTAGCGGAGGGCTCGATGGCCAACACCACCCTCGCCGACGATCTGGTCGGCCGGACGTTGGGAATCCAGGAGATTCCGGTCGTCGACCTCGGACCCCTGCTCGACGGCAGCGACCCGCGAGCCGTCGCACGGGAACTCGGCCGCGCCGCCTCGACGGTCGGCTTCGTGTACGTCCGCAACCACGGCGTGCCAGCCGAGCTTCGGGCGGCGATGATGGCCGAGGCGGAGCGGTTCTTCGCACAGCCGCTGGAAGCCAAGAACCGGATCCACATCCGCCACTCCTCGGTCCACCGCGGCTACTTTCCGTTGTTCGAGGAAAACACCGACCCGGAGTTGACCGCCGACCTGAAGGAGGGTCTGGACCTCGGGCGCGACCTTGGGCCCGACGCCCCGGAGGTCGTCCAAGGTCTGCCGCTGCATGGACCCAACCAGTGGCCGGATGAGCTTCCGGGCTTCCGGCAGACCGCCGAGGCGTATTTCGCCGCCATGCGGGGGCTCGCCGAGAACCTGATGCGGGGACTGGCGCTCGCCCTCGACCTGGAGCCGTCCTTCTTCGCCGACAAGATCGACCGGCCGTGCGCCTCGCTGCGCCTGCTGCACTATCCGCCGCAGGAGGGCCATGTGGAGGCCCGGACCATCGGGTGCGGGGCGCACACCGACTACGGGTGCCTGACCATCCTGGCCCAGGACTCCAACGGCGGACTCCAGGTCCGGACCGCGGGCGGCGAATGGATCGCGGCGCTGCCGATCCCGGACACGTTCGTGATCAACTTCGGCGACCAGATGGCGCGTTGGACCAACGGCCGGTTCCAGGCGACGCCGCACCGCGTGATCAACACGTCCGGGCGCGAGCGGTACTCGATGCCGTTCTTCTTCGACCCGAACTGGGATGCGCTGATCGAGGCGCTGCCGGGCACGGTGGCGCCGGGCGAGGCGCCGCGGTTCCCGCCGGTGCTGGCGGGCCCCTATCTCCAGTCTCGCTTCGACGACACCTTCGCCTATCGCAAGCCGGAGGCGGGCAAGGGCTGACCGCACCCGACCGATGATCCGCGTGCCGGCGGATGGCGTATAGCGGCCGCGCACGCCGATACCGTGCCCCTCGGAAGGATCGCCGGCATGAAGTGCGCCGACTGCGAACGCATCGATCATCTGCTGCACGACGTAACCGTGCTGTGGATCGCCATGCCGACCGCCGAGAGCCTGCGGCGCGTCGACGAACTCTGCGTGTCGAACCGCTGGCCGGTCGCCGCCGTCGGGACACAGGGTTTGCGTGTCGATCTGGCGCGAAGCGAGGTTGATCGCTTCGTGACCGGTCTCTACGGCGAGCTCAAGGGACCGGAACTGGCCCAGATGCGGGTGGTCCCGACCGACGGCCGCGAACCGGGGCCGGGGATTTGGGCCTGGTCATGGGGGGCGACGTTTTCGTCAACCGGTTCAAGGCCGGCTGGCTGGTCGATGCCCTGGAGGCCGGCCGCTACACCACCTGGTTTCAGCCGATCGTGCGCGCGGCAGACCCGGACCCGGCTCGTCCGTTCGCCCGCGAGGGGCTGTTCCGCCTGCGCGACAGCGACGGCACCATGATCCCTCCGGGACACGTGTTCGCTGTCGCGTCCGACGCCGGCCTGCTGTTCAGCCTCGACCTGATCGCGCGGCGCTCGGCGGTCGAGGCGGCGGCCCGGGCGGGCGTTCGCTCCAAGATCTTCGTGAACTTCAACCCGTCGAGCGTCTACGACCCATCCTACTGCCTGCGGACCACCGCCGCCGCGATCCAGGAACTTGGGATGCGGCCGTCGGACGTGGTGTTCGAACTGACGGAAACCCACCGCGCCCACGACAAGTCGCATCTCAAGGGCATCCTGGCGTTCTACCGCAACGCCGGCTTCGGGATCGCGCTTGACGATGTCGGGGCCGGCTGGTCGGGCCTCAATCTCCTGCACGAGTTGCGTCCGGACTACGTCAAGATCGACATGGAGCTGATCCGCGACGTGCATGAGGATCCCTTCAAGCAGACCATCGTCCATCATCTGCTGTCGATCGCCCGCGCCCACTCCATCGGGACCATCGCCGAGGGCATCGAGACCCAGAGCGAAGCAGACTGGTTGATTGAGCGTCGTGTCGACTATCTCCAGGGCTACCTGTTCGGTCGACCAGCACCGCTGGATGACGCGGCCGTGCGCCGCTGAGGCAATCACGACCAAACCGGTCCCGATTTCGCCTTGACCCCGCCGGGTCGGCGGCCTACCTAATGCGTACTGAACTAGTACGGATTGATCTCATGCTTCGTCTCAACCGAATGACCGACTACGGGATTGTGGTCCTCGGACAGATGGCGCAGGACGTCGGGCGCGTTCGTACCGCGGCGGCGTTGGCCGAGGCGAGCGGCGTACCGGTTCCGACGGTATCCAAACTCCTGAAGCAGATGACAGCAGCCTCGCTCATCACCGCGCGGCGGGGGGCCAAGGGCGGTTATTCGCTCGATCGACCGGCGGCAGCGGTCACCGTCACCGAGATCATCCAGGCGCTGGAGGGGCCGATTGCGCTCACCGCCTGCGTCGACGGGGCCGAGGATTGCTGCGAGGTCGAACATTCCTGTCCGATGCGCGGAAATTGGAACCGGGTTAACAGGGCGATCCGGGCGGCGCTCGATGGGGTGACCCTGGCCGATATGCTCGACCCCGATGGGATGTTTCCGGTACGACCTCCGATGCCCGAGACGCTGCACGCTGCGGTGCCGGTCGGCGCCGCTGAATAGAACGAAGACGGATACGGGAGAGCAAGTCGATGGCCGCCACCGCGGACACCGTACGACAGGTCGAGGACGTCACCGGCGGAGCCTACAAGTACGGCTTCGTGACGGATATCGAGGCCGACGTCGCCCCGCTGGGACTCGACGAGAGCACCATCCATTTCATCTCCGCCAAGAAGGAAGAGCCGGCGTGGCTGCTGGAGTGGCGGCTCAAGGCGTTCCAGCAGTGGAAGCGCATGGTCGAGCCGGAATGGGCGAAGGTGAACTACCAGCGCATCGACTACCAGGGCATCCACTACTACTCGGCGCCGAAGCAGAAGGATGGCCCGAAGAGCCTGGACGAGGTCGATCCGGAACTGCTGAAGACTTACGAGAAGCTCGGTATTCCGCTGCGTGAGCAGGAGTTGCTGGCCGGCGTGGTCGCGGTCGACGCGGTGTTCGACAGCGTCTCGGTGGCGACAACCTACAAGAAGGAACTCGAGAAGAAGGGGATCGTCTTCTGCTCGATCTCCGAGGCCGTCCGCGAGCACCCGGAGCTGGTCCGGCGCTATCTCGGCTCGGTGGTGCCGGTGGCCGACAACTACTTCGCCTGCCTGAACAGCGCCGTCTTCACCGATGGCAGCTTCGTCTACATTCCCAAGGGCGTGCGCTGCCCGATGGAACTGTCGACCTACTTCCGGATCAACGCCCAGAACACCGGGCAGTTCGAACGCACCCTGATCATCGCCGACGAGGGCAGCTACGTCAGTTACCTCGAAGGCTGCACGGCGCCGCAGCGCGACGAGAACCAGCTGCACGCCGCCGTGGTCGAGCTGGTGACGCTCGACGACGCCCAGATCAAGTACTCCACGGTCCAGAACTGGTACCCCGGCGACGAGAACGGCAAGGGCGGTATCTACAACTTCGTGACCAAGCGCGGCGCTTGCCGCGGCAAGCGCTCGAAGATCTCGTGGACGCAGGTCGAGACCGGATCGGCGATCACCTGGAAATACCCGAGCTGCATCCTCCAGGGCGATGATTCGGTCGGCGAGTTCTACTCGGTCGCCATCACCAACAACGCCCAGCAGGCCGACACCGGCACCAAGATGATCCATATCGGGCGGAACACCCGCTCGACCATCGTCTCCAAGGGCATCAGCGCCGGCCGCGCCGACAACACCTATCGCGGGCTGGTGCGGATCTCGAAGAAGGCCGATGGCGCGCGCAACTACACCCAGTGCGACAGCCTGCTGATCGGCGACAAGTGCGGCGCCCACACCGTCCCGTACATCGAGAGCAAGAACCCGACGGCGCGGGTCGAGCACGAGGCCACCACCTCGAAGATCAGCGAGGATCAGCTGTTCTACTGTCTCTCGCGCGGCCTGACCCAGGAGCAGGCGGTGTCCCTGATCGTCAACGGCTTCTGCAAGGAAGTCATGAAGGAACTGCCGATGGAGTTCGCCGTCGAGGCGCAGAAGCTCATCGGCATCAGCCTGGAGGGCAGCGTCGGCTGAGGCCGCCGCCTGTCACCCTAAACGAGGAAATTGGAGCGATGGCGCTTCTGGAAATCGAGGGCCTGCACGTCGAGGTCGGTGGCAAGCCGATCCTCAAGGGGATCGACCTGTCCATCGAGCCGGGCGAGGTGCACGCCATCATGGGGCCGAACGGCTCCGGCAAGAGCACGCTCAGCTATGTGCTGGCCGGGCGAGACGGCTACGAGGTGACGGCCGGCAGCATCCGGTTCGACGGCCACGATCTGCTCGAGATGGCGGCGGACGAGCGGGCGGTGGCCGGGATCTTCCTGGCGTTCCAGTACCCGGTCGAACTGCCCGGCGTCACCGGCATGACCTTCCTGAAGGAGGCCGTCAACGCCCGCCGCAAGGCCGAGGGCGAGGGCGACATCGACGCCATGGCGTTCCTGAAGATGGTGCGCGCCAAGGCCAAGACGCTGTCGATCACCGACGAGATGCTGAAGCGGGCGGTCAACGTCGGCTTCTCGGGCGGCGAGAAGAAGCGCAACGAGATCCTGCACATGGCGGTGCTCGAGCCGAAGCTGTGCGTGCTCGACGAGACCGACAGCGGGCTCGACATCGACGCGCTGAAGATCGTCTCCGACGGTGTCAACGCGCTGCGCGACCCCGGCCGGTCGATGCTGGTCATCACCCATTACCAGCGGCTGCTCGACCACATCGAGCCCGACAAGGTTCACGTCCTGGCCGGCGGACAGATCCGCCGCACAGGCGGCAAGGAACTGGCGCTCGAGCTCGAGCGCAACGGCTATGCCGACTTCGTCGAGGCGGCGTGAGGCCGGGATGAGCACGCACACCGACACCCTGCCGCTGATCGCCGATAGCGACCCGTCGGCGCTGGCCGATCGGTCGCCCGCCTGGCTGGCGACGCTGCGGCGCTCGGCGATCGCGCGCTACCGCCATCTCGGCCTGCCGGGCCCGCGAACCGAGGCGTGGAAGTTCACCGGCCTGAACGCGCTCAAGGGCCTGCGCCCGGTGCCAGCTTCAGGGACCGTCACCGCGGCCTTGCCGTCGGCGCTGACCGGGTTGGAGCGGAGCGAGATCCGCATCGTGAACGGCCGGTTGGTTGAGGCGCCGTCGCTGCCGCCGAAGGGTGTCGAGATCGTCGGCCTCGACGATCCGGCATCCGTACCCGACTGGGTGAGCAACACCCTCGGGACGGTCGCGTCGGTCGAGTCCCATCCCTTCGCGGCGCTGAACACCGCGCAGTTCGTCGGCGGCGTCGCCATCCGGATCGCGCGCGGCGCCATGCCGGAGGCGCCGATCCTGCTGTCGATCGTCGGATCCGGTGGCGACGGTGCCACCGCGATCGCCCATCCCCGGGTGCTGGTCGTCGTCGAGGAGGGAGCCTCGGCCGATCTGGTCACCGTCCACCAGGGAACCGGCGCCTACATGGCCAACCCGGTGACCGAGATCGTGGTCGCGGTCCGGCGCCCGGCTCGGCCACGCCGTCCTGCAGGCCGAGGGTGTCGAGGCCCTCCACATCGCCATGACGGCGGTGCGGATTGCCGACAAGGCGGTCTATGACGGCTTTGTCCTGTCCGTCGGTGCGCGCCTCGCCCGCCACGAGGTCAGGGCCGAGCTGGCCGGCCGCCACATCGAGTACGGCATCAACGGCGTGTATCTCGGCGCCGGCGATCAGCACCACGACCTCACCACCTTCATCGACCACGCCATGCCGAACGGCACCAGCCACGAGATGGTCAAGGGCGTGCTGACCGGGCGGGCGCGCGGCGTGTTCCAGGGCAAGATCCTGGTCCGTCCGGACGCCCAGAAGACCGACGGATTCCAGATGAACCGGGCGCTGCTGCTGTCGCGCGACGCCGAGGTCGACAGCAAGCCGGAGCTGGAGATCTACGCCGACGACGTGAAGTGCAGCCACGGCGCCACCGTCGGCGAACTCGACGACGACCAGCTGTTCTACCTGACGGCGCGCGGCATCCCGCCGGCCCGGGCGCGAGCGCTGCTGGTCGAGGCCTATGTGCAGGAGGCGATCGCCCTGATCGGGCGGGTGCTGGTGCGCGACGCCTTCGCTGCGGTCGCCGCGGAGTGGCTCGACCGGCACGTCGCCGGCGAGCCGGCCACTGGGGGGGAAGCGTGACCATGTCTGCCAACGGGACTTACGATGTCGATCGCTACCGCGCCGACTTCCCGATCCTGTCGACCGAGGTGCATGGCCGGCCGCTGGTCTATCTCGACAACGCCGCCTCGGCGCAGAAGCCGCGCCAGGTGATCGAACGGCTGGCGCGTGTCTACGAGACCGGCTACGCCAACGTGCACCGCGGCCTGCATTACCTGAGCGAGAAGGCGACCGCCGACTACGAGGGCGCGCGCGAGACCATCCGCGCCTACATCAACGCCCGCTCGACCAACGAGATCGTCTACACCCGCGGCGCCACCGAGGCGATCAACCTGGTGGCGGCGACCTGGGGCCGCCGCGAACCTGCGCCCCGGCGACGAGATCATCGTCACCTACATGGAGCACCACTCCAACATCGTGCCGTGGCAGATGCTGCGCGACGAGAAGGGGCTGGTGCTGAAGGGCGTGCCGATCGGCCCGGACGGGACTTTCGACATTGCCGCCTTCAAGGCGTTGCTGACCGACCGCACACGCATGGTCGCGGTCACCCACGTCTCCAACGTGCTCGGCACCATCGTGCCGGTGAAGGAGGTGATCGCCTCGGCGCACGCCGCCGGCGCCACGGTGCTGATCGACGGCTGCCAGGCGGTCCAGCACATGACCGTCGACGTCCAGGACCTGGACTGCGATTTCTACGTCTTCTCGGGCCACAAGCTCTACGGACCGTCGGGCATCGGCGTGCTGTACGGCAAGGAGGCGCTGCTGGAGGCGATGCCGCCCTACCAGGGCGGCGGCGAGATGATCAGCTCGGTCACGCTGGAGAAGAGCGAGTGGGCCGACCTGCCGCACAAGTTCGAGGCCGGCACCCCCGCCATCGCCCAGGCGATCGGGCTGGGCGCCGCCATCGACTATGTCACGGCGATCGGCGTCGACCGGATCGGCGAGCACGAACGTGACCTGATCACCTACGCCACCCAGCGACTGGCGGCGGTCGACGGGTTGCGGCTGATCGGAACCGCGGCCGGCAAGGTCTCGGTGGTGTCGTTCGTGATGGATTGCGCGCACCCGCACGACATCGCCACCATCGTCGACCGCCAGGGCGTGGCGGTGCGGGCCGGCCATCACTGCGCGCAGCCGCTGATGGATCACCTGGACCTGTCGTCGACCGCCCGGGCGAGCGTCGGGCTTTACAACACCCGCGCCGAGATCGACGCGCTGGCCGACAGCCTGGACAAGGTCCGGGCGATCTTCGGATGAGGGAGAGCGTGGCCGCCATGAATCACGAACCGGGTATCCGCGACTTCATGCCGGGCGGCAGCGCCGACGCCGAGGGCATCGCCCGCGCCGGATCGCCGCTGCCGGCCGGCACCACGCCGGCCACCGAGGAAGCGGTCATCGAGGCCCTCAAGACCGTTCACGACCCGGAGATCCCGGTGAACATCTACGACCTCGGGCTGATCTACGGGATCGAGATGCTCGGCGACGGTGACGTGCGCATCGAGATGACCCTGACGGCGCCCGCTTGCCCGGTCGCCGGCGAGATGCCGGTGATGGTGGCCAAGGCCGTCGCCGGGACGCCGGGGGTGGGCGAGGTCGAGGTGCAACTGGTCTGGGAGCCGAGCTGGAACCCTCGCCGGATGAGCGAAGAGGCTCGACTGCTCCTGGACATGTTCTAGAATGCTCCCCACCTGAGTGGGAGAGCTAACCGACGGATGGCAGGCATGTTCCAACCCATGAAGGCACCGATCACCCTGACCGATGCGGCCGCCGATCGCGTTCGTCAGCTGATCGAGCGCTCGCCCGAGGACGGCGTCCTCGGGTTGCGGGTCGGCGTCAAGAACACCGGCTGCTCCGGGCTCAGCTACATCGTCGAATACGCCAAGGAGCGGCGAAAGTTCGAGGACATGGTCGAGGACAAGGGCGTCAAGATCTTCATCGATCCGACCGCCGTGATGTTCATCCTCGGCTCGGAGATGGACTACAAGCAGGACAAGCTGTTCTCGGGGTTCGTGTTCAACAACCCGAACGAGACCGGGCGCTGCGGCTGCGGCGAAAGCTTCAGCGTCGCCGCCAAGGCGTAGCGCCGACCGCCCGACGGCATGCACGAACGCGTTGCGGGCCCGGCTTGTTGAGCCGGGCCCGTTTTCGCGTCACCGTGTCTCAGACGCTGGACGGCTTGAGGGAGCCGCCGGACTCGCGGCCGCCGAACCCGACCAGCCGCCACAGCCCGGTCGCCGCCGCCTTGAACAGCCGCGCCGATTCCTGCGAGCGCAGCCGGCGGCCGCGCTGTACGTGATGCTCGACCAGCGCCGAAGACAGCTCCACCGGGAAGGCGTCGGGATCGGCGTAGAGCCGCTCGATGTCGGCCTGGGTAACGATGATAGAACGCATGGAAGACCTCCGAGGTTATGGATGTCTTCCTCCCTGAGCGGGTTCTGAATGCCCTTGCGACGCGGTTTATGCTGCGCCGCACAATTCTCAGATAGCGTCTAATCCGGGCCGATTCAAGGGAAATAATGCTGCGTTGCGATGGTTAATTCCGCAACGATTACGCATGTGCAGCAAGCGCCTTGGCCGCTGCCGGCCGCTCCCACACCGCCGCCCGCATCCGCTCCACCCCCGGGCTCGCTTCCCGGAACGCCTTGCCGGCCGGATTCCACAGCGCCAGCGTGGCGAGGTAGATGTCGGCGGCGGTGCAGCGGTCGCCCAGCAGGAACCGCCGGCCGTCGGCGAGCGCCGCCTCCACGACCTTCCAGCCGGCGTCGAGGTCGCGGCGGGCCAGCGTCTTGACCGCCTCGTCGTCGCCTTCGCGCACCCGGTGGTAGTCGGGGTGGTAGTAGCGGATGTAGGCCGGATACAGGGTGGCGGCGCCGAAGACCAGCCACTGCAGGTAAATCGCCCGGTCCGGGTCGGTGGTGGCGGGCGCCAGCCGCATCTCCGGCGCCAGGTCGGCCAAGTACAGCATGATCGCCGCCGATTCGATCATCATCCGTCCGTCCGGCAGCTTGAGCGCCGGCACCAGGCCGAGCGGGTGGACGTGGCGGATGTAGGCCTCCGACTTGTCCTCGCCGGCGGCGGAGTCGACCTTGACGGCCTCGTAGGGCTGGCGGGTTTCCTCCAGCAGCGCCATTGGCGCCAGCGATCCGGAACGCGGCCTCCAGTACAGGGTATGCATGAACGGTCTCCGATCAACGGGGGTGCACTCGGCGTCGAACCGACGCAGTATCGCGACACCGCTATCTCACTCCCGTTCGCGCGACGACGCCAGCAGAGGATGACGACACGATGTACGCCGGGATGACCGCCAACCGCGCCGCCGGGGCCACCGACCGCGCCGCCAGCCACAACCGCCGGGTCGACTTCCGCAGCGACACGGTCACCCAGCCGACCGAGGCGATGCGCGAGGCGATGGCGCGCGCCGAGGTCGGCGACGACGTCTACGGCGAGGACCCGACGGTGATCGCCCTCGAGGCCAAGGTTGCCGGCCTGATGGGCAAGGAAGCCGCGCTGTACGTGTCCTCCGGCACCCAGAGCAACCTGCTGGGCGTCCTGGCGCATTGCCAGCGCGGCGAGGAGTACCTGATCGGCGACGTCTACCACGTCTACAAGTCCGAGGCGCTCGGCACCTCGGTGCTCGGCGGCGTCGCATCCTACCCGATGAAGACCGACGCCAACGGCGGACTCGACCCCGAGCAGGTCCTGGCCGGCATCAAGCCGGATGATCCGCACAGCCCGATGACGCGGCTGCTCTGCCTGGAGAACACGGTGTCCGGCCGGGTGCAGTCGCCCGAGCGGATCGAGGCGCTGGCGGCCGCCGCCCACGGCGCCGGCCTCAAGGTGCATCTCGACGGCGCCAGGCTGATGAACGCCAGCGTCAAGCTCGGCAAGCCGGCGGCCGAACTGGTGCGCTCGATCGACACGGTGTCGCTGTGCCTGTCCAAGGGCCTCGGCGCCCCGGTCGGCTCGGTGCTGTCGGGGCCGGCCGACTTCATCAAGCGCGCCCGGCGGATGCGCAAGATGGTCGGCGGCGGCATGCGCCAGGCCGGCATGATCGCCGCCGCCGGCCTGCACGCCCTCGAGCACCACGTCGAGCGCCTGGCCGACGACCACGCCAACGCCCGGCGCCTGGCCGAGGGTTGGCGGCGTTCCCGCGCCTGACCGTCGACCTCGACGCGGTCCAGACCAACATGCTGTTCCTCCAGCCGCACCCGGACGACTTCGACGCGCTGAGGGCGCACCTCGCCGAGCGGGGCATCGTGCTCGCCGGCCAGAAGCCGCGCATCCGGGTGGTGACCCACCTCGACGTGACCGCCGAGGACGTGGAGCGGGTGATCGAGACGGTGGGCGGGTTCTACAAGGGGCGGTGAGGGAAGAGCGGGCAGGCGGATCGGTTACGGGCGGAGGATGCTGGTCGCCCAGCCCGTATCGCGTTACGCTTTCTCTCGTGCTTTCAATGGAGGCGCCCTATGTCAGCCGCGACGGCGGAACGCATGCGGAAGATGCGCGAGCGGCGCAGGCGGGCCGGCCTGCGTGAGGTCCGGCTGACAGTGCCGGATGCCAGATCGAGCGCCGTCCGGCACCGGGTGGCCGAGCAGGTGCGTCGGCTCGACCCGCGGAGCGAGGACGAAGCGCTGACCTGGATCGAGGAGGTTTCCGAGTTCGACGAGCGTGCGCCGCGGTGACGTCGTGACCGTCGCCGTGAGCGGCGACTTCGGCAAGCCCCGCCCGGCAGTGGTCGTACAGACGGACGCGCTCCCGGGCGAACACGGATCCGTGGTCGTTTGTCCGATGACCACGGCGATCGCCGACGCGCCCGATGTCCGGGTAACGGTGGAGCCGTCGACGCAGAACGGGCTGCGTGCGCCGTCTCAGATCATGGTCGACAAGCCGGTCACGGTCCGGCGCGAGCGGGTCGGCGTGCGCATTGGCCGGTTGGGCGACGCCGACATCGCCCGCCTGAACGTCGCGCTGGCGTTCGTCCTCGGACTGGCGGACTGACCCCCGGTAGCCGCGCCTCCGCGCATTGCCTATATCAGGACGACATACCGATCCCGGAGCCGCCATGACCTCGCCCACCGACGCCGCGCCGTCGCGCCCCGAGCCGCGAGGCGACCTGAGCACGCTGAAGACACTCGCACCCTACCTCTGGCCGAAGGGCGAGACGGAGATGCGGGTGCGGGTGGTGGTGGCGCTGGTGTTCCTCGCACTCGCCAAGGTCGCCACGGTCTACGTGCCGGTGCTGTACAAGCAGGCGGTCGACCTGGTGTCCAGCGGGCCGGGGTTTGCGGCCACCGCGCTGATCTCCCTGGTGATCTCCTACGGCCTGGTGAGGGTCGCCCAGCAGGCGTTCGCCGAACTGCGCGAATTCTTCTTCGCGCGGGTCGCCCAGAGGGCCATCCGCAAAGTCGCGCTGCGCACCTTCCGGCACCTGCACGCGCTGTCGCTGCGCTTCCACCTGGATCGCCAGACCGGCGGGCTGTCGAGGGCCATCGAGCGCGGCACCAAGGGCATCGACTTCCTGCTGAACTTCATGCTGTTCAACATCCTGCCGACCATGCTCGAGATCGTGCTGGTGTGCGGCATCCTCTGGTACCTGTTCGACGTCTGGTACGCGGTCGTCACCTTCGTCACCATCGCCGGCTACATCGCCTTCACCATGGCGGTCACCGAGTGGCGGCTGAAGTACCGGCGGCGCATGAACGAGCAGGACCAGCAGGCCAACACCCGGGCCATCGACAGCCTGCTGAACTACGAGACCGTCAAGTATTTCGGCAACGAGGATCACGAGGCGCGGCGCTACGACGCCAGCCTGGAGCGCTACGAGGAGGCCGCGGTCAGTTCGCGCACCTCGCTGTCGCTGCTCAACATCGGCCAGGGCGCCATCATCGCGGTCGGGCTGACCGGCATCATGACCATGGCCGGGCTCGGCGTGCGGTCGGGCGCCATGACCACCGGCGACTTCGTGCTGGTGAACACCTATCTGATCCAGCTGTATCTGCCGCTCAACTTCCTGGGGTTCGTGTACCGCGAGATCAAGCAGTCGCTGGCCGACATGGAGGCGATGTTCCGGCTGCTGCGCGAGACCCGCGAGATCGCCGACAGCGAGACCGCGCCGCCGCTGCCGGCGGGGGCCGGGCGGGTCGAGTTCGACGACGTGCGGTTCGGCTACCGCCCCGACCGCGAGATCCTCAAGGGCGTGTCGTTCACCGTCGAGCCGGGCCGGACTGTGGCCATCGTCGGACCGAGCGGGGCCGGCAAGTCGACCATCTCGCGGCTGCTGTTCCGGTTCTACGACGCCACCGGCGGGGCGGTGCGGATCGACGGCGCCGACATCCGCGCGGTGTCGCAGTCGAGCCTGCGCGCCGCCCTCGGCATCGTCCCGCAGGACACCGTGCTGTTCAACGACACCATCTACTACAACATCGCCTATGGCCGCACCGGCGCCACGCCGGCCGAGATCGAGGACGCCGCCCGGATGGCGCGCATCCACGATTTCGTCATGGGCCTGCCGGACGGCTACCAGACCATGGTCGGCGAGCGCGGGCTGAAGCTGTCGGGCGGCGAGAAGCAGCGGGTGGCGATCGCCCGCACCATCCTCAAGAGCCCGCGCATCTTCCTGTTCGACGAGGCGACCTCGGCGCTCGACAGCCACACCGAGAAGGCGATCCAGGGCAGCCTGCGCGAGGTGTCGCGCGACCGCACCACCCTGATCATCGCCCACCGCCTGTCGACCGTGGTCGACGCCGACCAGATCCTGGTGCTGGAGGCCGGCGAGGTGGTCGAGCGCGGCAGCCACGCCGACCTGCTGGCCCGCGACGGCGTCTACGCCGGCATGTGGCGCCGCCAGCAGGAGTCCGACGCGCCCGATGAGCGCGGCCCGACGGCCGAAGCGCTGGCGCTGTCGGCGCCGTAGGCGGCGCGGGTGGTCGGTGGAGCGGGGGTGCGTCCCGGATCGGCCCGCTCCGCTGGCGCGGACCGTTCCGTCCGGGATGACGATGAGGGGACAAGGGACTGATCCAGCCCCTGTTTTTGCCGTACGACGAGGACAGGGGAGGCGTTCACTGACTCGATGACGATGATGGAGGGCGGATTGCACCCCACAATGTCGTCACCCCGGACGGGACGCCCGCAGGTGCCGAGTGATCGGGGGCTTGCCGTCGCGCTGTCGCTGGTGTCGAGTCGTCGCCAACGGGCGCTTGGCCCGACCGCAGGGAGGAGAGCATCATGAAGATCGGTTTCGTCGGGCTCGGCATCATGGGGCGGCCGATGGTCGTCAACCTGATCAACGGCGGCCATGAGCTGCATGTCTACGACGTCGTCGGGGTGCCCTCCGACCTCACGGCGATGGGCGCCGTCGCCGAGCCGGACGGCAAGTCGGTCGCCGCGGCCACCGACGTGGTGATCGTCATGGTCCCGGACACGCCGCACGTCGAGGCGGCGCTGTTCGACGCGGCCGGCATCGCCGCCGGCCTGTCGGCCGGCAAGCTGGTCATCGACATGAGCTCGATCTCGCCGATCGCCACCAAGGAATTCGCGTCCCGGGTCAACGCGCTCGGCTGCGACTATCTCGACGCGCCGGTGTCGGGCGGCGAGGTCGGCGCCCAGCAGGCCACCCTCACCATCATGGTCGGCGGCCCCGAGGCGGCGTTCGCGCGCGCCAAGCCGCTGTTCGAACTGATGGGCAAGAACATCACCCTGGTCGGCGGCAACGGCGACGGCCAGACCTGCAAGGTCGCCAACCAGATCATCGTCGCCCTGACCATCGAGGCGGTCGGCGAGGCCCTGCTGTTCGCCTCCAAGGCCGGCGCCGACCCCGAGAAGGTGCGCGGCGCCCTGATGGGCGGGTTTGCCTCGTCGCGGATCCTGGAGCTGCACGGCAAGCGGATGATCGACCGCAATTTCGAGCCGGGCTTCCGCATCGAGCTGCACCAGAAGGATCTGAGCCTGGCGCTGGCCGGCGCCCGCGCGCTGGGCATCAGCCTGCCGAACACCGCCACCACCCAGGAACTGTTCAACGCCTGCGCGGCGCGCGGCGGCTCCAAGAAGGACCATTCCTCGCTGGTCCAGGCGCTCGAGTTGATGGCCGACCACCAGATCGGCCAGCCGAAGACGTAGAGCGCGTCCGTCGCTCGCTGGGTCCCGGATCGGTCGCGCTCCCGCGCGTCCGTCCGGGATGACGGCAAGGAGGGGGTGATTTTCCTGACGTCATCAAGTCAGTGAACGGCGCCCCTCTCTCCCTGTCGTCATCCCGGACCGGACCGCCACCGGCGGGACGGATCCGGGACCCACGAAGCGACGTGCGCCGGCCTTCACCACGGCGGCGGCGGGTGGGTCCCGGCTCGCGCTGCGCTTGGCCGGGATGACGAGAGGGTGGGGCGGACGGGCGGTATAGACCGGTCACGTGGCTGACAGTCCGGACCAGGCCGAACCCGCCAGGCCGTCGTCATTGGGCAGTGCCGGCCCCCCTCTACCTCGCCGTCATTCCGGAGCGGTCCGCCGAAGGCGGGACGCATCCGGGAGCCACCCGCCGCTCCGGCATGGCAGCGGTGACGTTCCCGCCCTCGATTCCGGCGCCGTCTTGGGCCATATGTGGCGCAGCATCGGACAGGAAGGACGCGGCGGCATGGACGGGACGGCGATCGGCAGCGGCACCATCGAGGGCGACATCGGGCACCTCGATGTCATGCGGGCGCTGGAGCGCAAGGTGCTCTGGCACGCGATGTGGACCATCCACAACGCCAACCACGTTCGCGAGAGCCGGGACGGCCTGAAGGTCGGCGGCCACCAGGCGTCCTGCGCCTCGGTCGCCACGCTGATGACAGCGCTGTACTTCGACGTGCTGCGCCCGCAGGACCGGGTCGCGGTCAAGCCGCACGCCAGCCCGATCTTCCACGCCATCCAGTACATGATGGGCCGCCAGGGCCGCGAGGCGCTGGACCGGTTCCGGGCCTACGGCGGCGCCCAGTCCTACCCGTCGCGCACCAAGGACGCCGACGAGGTCGATTTCTCGACCGGCTCGGTCGGCCTCGGCGTGGCGATGACGCTGTTCGCGTCGATGGTCCAGGACTACGTCCAGCTCCACAACCTGGTGCAGGACCCGGCGATCACCGCCCAGGGGCCGGGCCGGATGATCTCGGTGCTCGGCGACGCCGAGCTCGACGAGGGCAACATCTACGAGGCCATGCTGGAGGGCTGGAAATACGACGTCCGGAACCTCTGGTGGATCATCGACTACAACCGCCAGAGCCTGGACGGCGTGGTCTCCGATGGCCTGTTCCGCAAGATCCAGGAGTTCTTCAAGACCGTCGACTGGCAGGTCGTCACCCTGAAATACGGCAAGAAGCTGCAGCGGGTGTTCGCCCAGCCCGGTGGCGACGCGCTGGAGAAGTGGATCGACGATTGCCCGAACGACCTCTACTCGGCGCTGACCTTCAAGGGCCAGTCGGGCGAGCACCACGCCTGGCGCGAGCGCCTGAAGGTCGATCTCAAGGGCGTGTCGGGGATCAAGGCGATCCTCGACGATCACGACGACGTCGCCCTGCACACCCTCATGACCAACCTCGCCGGCCAGGACATGGAGGCGGTGCTTGAGGCCTTCCACGCGGTGAAGGACGACGCGCCGCGCTGCTTCATCGCCTACACCATCAAGGGCTACGGCACGCCGCTGGCCGGCCACAAGGACAACCACGCGGGTCTGATGACGCCGGACCAGATGGCGCGCTTCAAGGCCGAGAACGGCATCGCCGACGGCAACGAATGGGACCTGTTCGCCGAGGCCGGGGTGCCCGAGCCGGCACTCAAGAAGTATGTCCAGGGTGTCGCCTTCAACGCCCCCGGCTCGCGCATCCACTCCGCTCCCAAGGTCGAGCTTCCGGACCGCCTCACCCTGCGGTCCAACAAGACCATGTCGACCCAGCAGGCCTTCGGCTCGATCCTGCACGAGCTGGCGCGCGGCAATTCCGCCCTGGCGTCGCGGATCGTGACGACCTCACCGGACGTGACGGTGTCGACCAACCTCGGGCCCTGGGTGAACCAGCGCGGCATCTTCTCGCTCGACGTCCGCAACGACGTCTTCCGCGAGGAGGAGGTGGCCTCGGCGCAGAAGTGGATGCGCCACGGCGGCGGCCAGCACCTGGAACTCGGCATCGCCGAGAGCAACCTGTTCATCCTGCTGGCGGCGCTGGGCCTGTCGGGGCCGCTGTTCGGCACCCGCCTGCTGCCGGTCGGCACGCTGTACGACCCGTTCATCCAGCGCGGCCTGGATAGCCTGAACTACGCCTGCTACCAGGGCGCGCGGTTCATGGTGGTCGCCACCCCGTCCGGCATCACCCTGGCGCCCGAGGGTGGGGCCCACCAGTCGATCTCGACCCCGCTGATCGGCCTCGGCCAGCCCGGTCTCGCCAGCTTCGAGCCGGCCCACATCGACGAGCTTGCCGCCATCATGCGCTGGGGCTTCGAGCACATGCAGGCCGACGACGGCGGCTCGGTGTACCTGCGGCTGTCGACCCGGCCGATCGAGCAGCCCGACCGGACGCTGACCGACCGGCAGGTCGACGACCTGCTCGCCGGCGCCTACTGGGAAGTCGAGCCGGCCCCCGGTGCCGAGCTGGCGCTGGTCTACAGCGGCGCGATCGTGCCCGAGGTTCGCCAAGCCTATGCCGAACTGGCCGAGGACATGCCGGGCCTGGGCATTCTGGCGGTCACCTCGAACGACCGGCTGTACCACGACTGGCAGCGACGTCTGCGCGGCCGCAACGGCGGCGGCGTCGGCACCAGCCACGTCGAGCGGCTGCTGTCCCGGCTGGCGCCGCGCGCCGGCCTGGTCACGGTCCAGGACGGCCATCCCGCGGCACTCAGCTGGATCGGCTCGGCCGCCGGCCGGCGGCTGTACCCGCTCGGCGTCGCCAGCTTCGGCCAGTCCGGCGACCTGCCGGACCTCTACGCCCACTATGGCCTCGACGCCGCCGCGATCGTCGACATGGCGGCGACAGCCTGCCTGGAGGCGGCGCGCGGGTAGAGGAAAAGCCGCCTGAACCTCGCATAGCTCCTGTTGGAGCCGTACGGTCACTGTACGGCTTGACCGTACGGGGGC
This sequence comes from Rhodospirillaceae bacterium, assembly GCA_018401495.1. Taxonomy (GTDB): domain Bacteria; phylum Pseudomonadota; class Alphaproteobacteria; order Thalassobaculales; family Thalassobaculaceae; genus Thalassobaculum_A. The sequence goes on along the minus strand of JAGYJX010000027.1, from coordinate 76,824 downwards.
GCGAAGGTATGAGGATCGCCAGCGTTCGCCATCGCGGACTTGAGCGCCTGATCGAGCACGATGATTCACGCGAGATTCGACCGGACCTGGAGCGCCGGGTGCGCAACGTCCTGTCGGTTCTGGTGGCCGCCGCGGACATGAAGGGCGTGCAAGGCCCTCCAGGCTGGCGTGTCCATCGGCTCCTGGGGGACAGAGCCGACACCTGGAGCATCGCGGTCTCTGGCAACTGGCGCATGACCTTCGTGATCGACGCCGGCGAGATCAGGAACCTGGATTTGGAGGACTACCACTGATGCGCGCGGACCCGAGCATCGGCATGCGGCCCACCCATCCTGGCACCTTCGTTCGGGAGGAGATTCTCGACGAACTTGGGCTCTCGGTCTCGGAGGCGGCTGACGCCCTGGGCGTGCGCCGCGCAACGCTCTCCGATCTTCTCAACGAGAAGGCGGCACTGTCTCCTGAGATGGCGCTCAGGATCGAGAAGGCGTTCGGAGTGTCCATGGACACCCTCCTGCGCCTGCAAGCTTGGCTCGACGCACACACCATGAGGCTGCGCGCCGACGAGATCGACGTTAAGCCGTTTCAGCGCAAGCCTGGCGGCTGACTACGTCGACGCGAAAGTGTAACTACCCGGTTCGCCGCCGCAGCGTCTCCTCCGCGTTCAGCTGGTCCAGGCGGCGTTGCACCGCTTCCTTGCCCTTCACGACCGACACGACGGTGCCGGTACGGGTGTCGCTGATCCGGTAGGTGTCGGCGGTCGCGAGCGGTGCCGCGGCGTAGCGCTTCAAGGTTTCCTCGGCCATCGCATCCTCCCAATCGGTGAGTGTCGAGGCATGGACTCCCACGTGGGCACGATATGCCTGCCGTCAACCGGGGGCAGGGCGCAGCCGGGCCAGCAGCCGGCCGTCGATGAACGCCAGGCCGGCGGCGATCAGGGCGAGGCCGAGCAACTGGCGGTCGGTCACGGTCTCGCCAAGCACCAGCACGCCCAGCAGCATCGCGCTGACCGGCACCAGCAGGGTGACGAGCGAGACGTTGGTGGCGCCGGCGCTGGCCAGGACCCGGAAGAACAGGATGTAGGCGAGTGCCGTGCTGACCAGCGCGAGCGCGGCCACCGCGGCGATCACCTCGCCACCCGGCAAGCCCAGCGTCCAGGGCCGGTCAACCAGCAGAGCGAGCGGCAGCATCATCGCGCTGCTGGCGGTCAACTGGCCGGTCGCCGTGACCAGCGGCGGCTGAGCGCGGAACCGCCGGCCGAACACGCCGGAGCAGCCGTAGGAGATGGTGGCGCCGACGATCGCGAGCTGGGCCACCAGCGAGGCGTCGAGCCCGGCCATGGCGGCCGGGCCGACCATCACGGCGAGGCCGCCGAACCCGATCGCCACGCCCGCCAGTTTCGCCGCCGACAACCGCTCGGTCCCGGTGGCGCGCGCGATCAGCGCCGTCCAGAACGGCGTCAGGCCGTTGATGACCGCCGCCAGTCCGATGCCGATCGCCGCCTGGCCGTAGAAGATCAGGGCGAACGGGATCACGTTGTTGAGGATGCCCATGCCGGCGTAGTCGAGCCATGCCCGGCGGCCGGGCGGGATGCGCAGGCCGGCGATCCGCAGCACGGCGTGCAGGGCGAGGGCGGCCAGCGCCACCCGCAGCAGCACCAGGGTCAGCGGCGGCACCGCCGTGACCGCCACCTTCACGAAAAAGAACGACCCGCCCCACAGCGCCGACAGGGTGATCAGATACACCCAGTCGAGGCCGGTCATGCGTGGCGCGGCGGGCGTACTCGCGGTGGGCGTTGTCATCGGGAAGGCTCCGGGTCGCAAGGCGCGGCGAAGGTGACGCAACCAAGCCGCGCACGCTATCCGCATCTTGCCGGCAGCCCCGCCGACCACCGCCGGCGCGCCTTCCGCCCGGCGCTCCATTGGCCAGACGTCATACAATTTGAACGCGACGGAACGCTGGCATAGTGTCCGCTGCATCGACAACGGAGGGCTCCATGCGTATCGGCGTTCCGAAGGAAATCAAGAATCACGAGTACCGCGTCGGCCTGATCCCCTCGAGCGTGCGGGAACTGGTGGCGCACGGCCACGAAGTGATCGTCGAGACCCATGCCGGCTACGGCATCGGCCTCGACGACGAGCACTACGCCGCGGCCGGCGCGCGCATCGTCGCCTCGCCCGAGGAGGTGTTCGCCACGGCCGACATGGTGGTCAAGGTCAAGGAGCCGCAGCCGACCGAGATCGCCCGCCTGCGCCCGGGCCAGATCCTGTTCACCTATCTGCACCTCGCCCCGGACGCGCCGCAGACCAAGGGGCTGATCGAGTCCGGCTGCATCGCCATCGCCTACGAGACCGTCACCGACGCCCACGGCCGCCTGCCGCTGCTCGCCCCGATGAGCGAGGTCGCGGGACGGATGTCGATCCAGGCCGGGGCGCATTGCCTGGAGAAGGCGCAGGGTGGCAATGGCACCCTTCTGGGCGGCGTCCCGGGAGTCGCGGTCGGCTCGGTGGTGATCCTCGGCGGTGGCGTCGTCGGCACCAACGCCGCGCGCATGGCGATGGGGCTGGAGGCGCGGGTCACCGTGCTCGACCGCTCGCTGCACCGGCTCTACGAACTCGACATGCAGTTCGGGCCGACCTTGAACACCATCTACTCGACCCGCGACGCCATCGAGGAGTACGTGCTCGGCGCCGACCTCGTGATCGGCGCGGTATTGGTGCCGGGTGCCGCGGCGCCGAAGCTGGTCAGCCGCGACATGGTGTCTCGGATGAAGCGCGGCTCGGTGCTGGTCGACGTCGCCATCGACCAGGGCGGCTGCTTCGAGACGTCGCGGCCGACCACCCACGCCGAGCCGACCTACATCGTCGACGGCGTGGTGCATTACTGTGTCGCCAACATGCCGGGCGGCGTGGCGCGGACCTCGACCTTCGCCCTCAACAACGCCACCCTGCCGTTCACCCTGGCGCTGGCCGACAAGGGCTGGCGCAAGGCGTTGGCAGACGACCGCCACCTCCAGGAGGGCTTGAACGTCCACGAGGGGCGGATCACCTACCAGGCGGTCGCCGAGGCGCACGGTCTCGGCTACACCCCGGTGCAGGAGGTTCTCAAGCCGTGAGCGATCCGATCGTGACGACCATCGAGCCGGCAGCGCTTCCGGCCGACCGCAGCGTCCTGCAGGCGGTGCTGCGCGGGTTGCGCGGCCGCTGCCCGGCCTGTGGCGAAGGGCGGGTGCTGCGCGGTTACCTGACGGCGACCCCGGCGTGCAGCGCCTGCGGCGAAGGCTACGCCCATCTGAGCGCCGACGACATGCCGCCCTGGCTGACCATCATGGTGGTCGGTCACATCGTGGTGCCGCTGCTGCTGCTGGTCGAGCAGGCCTGGCATCCGGCCATGTGGCTGCAGATGGCGATCTGGCCGGCGGTGACGGTGGCCCTGCTGCTGCTCCTGCTGCCGCGCAGCAAGGGCGCGGTCCTCGGCCTGCTGTGGGCGACCGGGGCCGAGGCGCGCGAGGAGCGGTCGGAACCCTAGACCAATCCGCTACCAGCCCAGGCGGTCCTTCAGCTTCAGCACGCCCATCGCCGTCACCAACGTCGGCGTGCGCAGGATCCCGCCTGGGAACGGCAGATGGCGGACCTGCTCCAGCAGCCGGAAGCGCCGGTCATGCCCGTCGATGGTCTCGGCGATCAGCGCGCCGGCGAGTCCGGTCAGCGCTACCCCCTGGCCGGAGTAGCCCTGGGCGTACAGCACGTTCGGCGCCAGCCGCCCGAGGTCCGGGATGCGGTTGTGGGTGATGCCGATCAGGCCGCCCCAGGCGTGCTCGACCGCGACATCGGTCAGTTCCGGAAACACCCGGCGGAAGCGCCGGGCGATCCAGCCCTTCAGCCCCACCGGGGTGGTTGCCGAGTAGCTGGCGCCGGCGCCGAACAGCAGTCGGTGGTCGGAAGTCAGGCGGAAATAGTCCAGCGCCACGTTGCAGTCCGCCACCGCCACGTCCTCCGGGAACAGCCGGCGGGCGCGCGCTTCGCCGAGCGGCTCGGTCACGCCGATGAACGAGGCCACCGGCATCAGCCGGCGGCGCAGCGCCGGCACCAGACGGCCGAGATACGCGTTGCCGGCGAGGACCAGGGTGTCCGCCTCGACGCTGCCCGACGCCGTCGTCACCCGAACCGTCGTCGGGCCATGATCGATGGCGAACGCCGCCGAGCGCTCGAACAGCCGGGCGCCGGCCGCCTCGGCGGCCCGGGCGAGACCGAGCAGGTAGGCGAGCGGGTGCAACTGACCGCTGCCGGGCTCCACCATGCCGCCGACATAGAGGTCGCTGGCCAGCACCGAACGCAGGGCCGCGCCCTCGACGATCCGCGGCCCGGTGTAGCCGTAGTCGGCCCATTGCCCGATGGTCCGGCGCAGGTCGGCGAGCTGGCCGCGGTTGAGGGCGGCGATCAGGTAGCCCCAGCGCAGATCGCACTCGATGCCGTGGCGTCGGACCCGGTCGGGTATGGCGGCGATCGCCTCGCGGCCGAGATCCCAGAGTGCCTGCGCGTCGGCGCGCCCGACGGCGGCCTCGACGCGTTCCATCGACGCGCTGAAACCCTGCACGATCTGGCCGCCGTTGCGCCCGGAGGCGCCGTGGCCGATCGCCTCGGCTTCCAGCAGCACCGTGTCGAAGCCGCGCTCGGCGAGATGCAGGGCCGTCGATACCCCGGTCAAACCGCCGCCGATCACGCAGACCCGCGCTCGCACCGCGCCCGCCAGCGACGGGCGCGGTGGGCCTGCTTGAACCGTCGCGTGGTACCAACTGAGCGGCGCGCTCATACTGTGGTGAGGTACCAACGCCATTCGAGGGGGGTGACGATGGCCTCGAAATCCTGCCGCTCGCTCTCCTTGACGGCGTGGAACACCCGGCGGAAATCGGCGCCCAGCCAGTCGGCGACGAAGTCGCTGGTCTCGAAGCACTCGAGCGCCGCCGCCCAGGTCTTCGGCACGGTCGGCTTCTCGGTCTCGTAGGCGTTGCCGTCGATCGGCGGCGGCGCCTCGGCCTCGGTCTCGATGCCGTGCAAAATGCCGGCGAGGACGGCTGCGGTCGCCAGATACGGGTTGGCGTCGGCACCGGCGACCCGGTGCTCGATGCGGGTCGACGCCGCCGATCCGGCCGGCACCCGGAACGCGCAGGAGCGGTTGTTGTAGCCCCAGCACGCCGACATCGGCACGTAGTTGGCCGGGCGCAGCCGCTTGTAGGCGTTCGCGGTCGGCGCGAACAGCGCCATGCAGTCGTTCATCGACGCCGCCAGCCCGCCGACCGCGTGCCCCAGCGCCGGCGAGCCGAGCTTGCCGCCCTTGGGGTCGGCGAAGATGTTGCGGCCGTCGGGTCCGAGAACGCTGACGTGCAGGTGAAGGCCGTTGCCGGTTTCCTCGCTGAACGGCCGGGCCATGAAGGTGGCGTTCATGCCGTGGGCGCGGGCCACGCCTTTGACGGCGCGCTTCAGCATCACCGCGTGGTCGGCCGCCTTCACCGGATCGTCGACATGGGTCAGGTTGATCTCGAACTGGCCCGGCGCGTATTCGGCCGAGGCGGCCATCGCCGGGATGCGCTGAACCCGGCAGGCGTTGGCGACGTCGTCGAGGACCGCTTCGAAGTCGTCGAGTTCGTCGAGCCCATAGCACTGCGTGGTCGCCTGACGGTTGCCGGTGACCGGCGAAATCGCCGGGATCGGCGGGGCGTGATCCTCGCGCTTGCGGTCGATCAGGAAGAATTCCAGCTCGATGGCGACCACCGGCGTCAGGCCGCGGGCGCGGTAGCGGTCGAACACCCGCTGCAGAACGACCCGCGGATCGGCGAAGAAGGGCACGCCACCGGGGTCGACCATGGTCAGCAGAACCTGGGCGGAGGGCCGGGCCGTCCACGGCACCGGGACCAGCGTGCCCGGCACCGGCCAGCACGGGTAGTCGGCGTCGCCAAGGGACCAGACCAGGCCGCTTGCCTCGATCGAATCGCCGGTGACGTCGGTTCCGAAGACCGAGGCCGGGAAGGCGCGCGCCGTCCTCGAACAGGCCGGCGAGCTGATCGCTGCCGATGCGCTTGCCGCGCACCACGCCGGAGATGTCGGGAAGCAGGATGTCGACCGTCGCGACTTCAGGATGCTCGGCGAGAAACGCCTGGGCGGCGAGGCCGGCGGCGGAGGCGTCGGACCCGGGGGTGCCGTCGGGAGACATGGGGCTCAGCGGGCTGTTGCATGATGGTGATTCATAGCACGCGCGCCGCTCCTGCGGGAGAGGCGCGTTGCCGGTGCGAGCAGGGGCGGTGTATGTCTCACCATCCTGTCACGCGAGGAATCATGTCGTCAGAGCTTGAAAGCTGGATCAAGGAACGCCGGATCACCGAGGTCGAGTGCATGGTCTCGGACCTTTCCGGCATCCCCCGCGGCAAGATCCTGCCCGCCGGCAAGTTCCTGAAGGCGATCGGCGAGCAGGGGCTGCGCATCCCCGAGTCGATCTACGGGCTGACGGTGACCGGTGACTACATCGAGGAGTACGACCTCGATCCGCGCTCCGGCGACGTCTACCTGCGGCCGGCGCCCGAGACCATCCGGGTGGTGCCCTGGTACAAGGAGCCGACCGCCCAGGTCATCTGCGATGCCTTCTATTTCGATGGCCGCCCGGTGGACGTGGCGCCCCGCTACGTCCTGCGGCGGATCCTCGACCTGTACGCCGAGCAGGGCTGGCGGCCGACCGTGGCGCCGGAGCTGGAGTTCTTCCTGGTCAAGGTCAACGCCGACCCCGACTACCCGCTGGAGCCGCCGATCGGCCGGTCGGGGCGTCCCGAGACCGCGCGGCAGGCCTACGGCATCGACGCGGTGAACGAGTTCGACCCGCTGTTCGAGGACATCTACGACTACTGCGAGGCGCAGGAGATCGACGTCGACACCTTGACGCACGAATCCGGCGCCGCGCAGCTCGAGATCAACTTCAACCACGGCGACCCGATGGCGATCGCCGACCAGACCTTCCTGTTCAAGCGCACCGTACGGCAGGCGGCGCTGGACCACGGCGTCTACGCCACATTCATGGCGAAGCCGATGCAGCGTGAGCCTGGCTCGTCGATGCACGTCCACCAGTCGGTCCACGACCTCAAGACCGGCCGCAACCTGTTCGCCGCCGAGGATGGCGGCAACTCGGAATTCTTTCTGCACTACATTGGCGGCCTGCAGAAATATCTGTCGGCGTCGATGCCGCTGCTGGCGCCCTACGTGAACTCGTACCGCCGCCTGATGCCGGACTCCGACGCGCCGATCAACGTGCACTGGGGTATCGACAACCGCACGGTGGGGTTCCGGGTGCCGATCTCGTCGCCGGAATCCCGCCGCATCGAGAACCGGATCGCCGGCGCCGACGCCAACCCCTATCTGGCGATGGCGGCGTCCCTGGCGTGCGGTTATCTCGGTGTCATGGAGAAAATCGAGCCGTCGAAGGCGATCGAGGGCAGCGCCTACCAGATGGCGGTCAACCTGCCGCGCCACCTGGAGGACGCGCTGCTGCGCCTGAACCGTGCCAAGCCCCTGCGCGAACTGCTCGGCCAGCGCTTCGTCAACGTTCTGACGACGGTCAAGGAGTCCGAGTCGCGCGCCTATCAGCAGGTGATCAGCGCCTGGGAACGGGAGTTCCTGCTGCTGAACGTCTGACGGGCGCGCCGATCAAGGCTTGTAGGCCAGGCGCACCGCCCCCCAGTGCCGCCCCCGCACGGTGATCGGCGCCGAGACGTCCTTCATCAGCGCGAACACGCCGCCGCCCATGTCGCGCCGATAGGTCTGCAGCAGGAACGGCGCCCGGCTGCGCCCGGCCTTGAGCCCGACGCGATCGTTGAACAGTCGGCGGTTCCGGCAGTTCGAGGCGTTCCAGACCGGGTCGGGTCCCTGCGGCTTGCTGAACTTGTCGTTGTGGGTCGGAAGGTAGCCGTTCTCGTCGACCGACGCGCAGAACACCACGTTGTCGCTGAACGCGAGCACCGGCTCCTGGATCGGCGGCAGCACCCGATCGGTGATCTTCAGGCAGCCGGCCCGGAACTGCTGGGGGTTGCTTCCCTCGATCGGTCGGTAGTCGCGGTCGAACAACTCCTCCAGCGGGATCTCGCCGCGGTCGATCGCCGCCTCGAACGCGGCGCAGACGGCGCGTGCCACCTCCTGGACCTTGTCGATGTACGGCCCGTCGACGGTGTTGGCGCCGGAGTTGGCGCAGAAGCCGGCAAGGCGCTCGCCGGTGTCGATCATCCGGTTGACCCGGTCCCGAGCCTCCTTGAGGGTATCGCTCGACCCGTCGACCTCATCGCTCAGGCGCTCGATGGTCGATCGGAAGGCCGAGGAGGTCTCGGCGATGCGGGCGGCGTCAGCGGCGATCGCGGTCGCCTGGGCGGCAATGTCGCCGACCGCGCCGCCGATCGTCCCCATGGCGGCGCCGATCGCCTGGGTGCCGTCCCGCACACCGTCGGCCAGCCGGGTGGTCTGGATGCCCTGCGCGATCAGGTCGCGGGCCTGCGCCTCCAGGTCCTTGAGGGTCCGCTCGATGTCGAGGGTGGCGTCGGCGGTCTGGTTGGCGAGCGACTTCACCTCGCCGGCGACCACCGCGAAGCCGCGACCCGCCTCGCCGGCCCGAGCAGCCTCGATGGTGGCGTTCAGGGCCAGCAGGTTGGTCTGCTTGGCGATCGCGTTGATCACGCTCGCGATCTTGCCGACCTGGGCCAGCGCGTCCTGCAACCCGCCGAGCCTCGCCTCCATCGCGGCGACGCCCTCGACCAGGGTGTGGATGTCACCAACCGCCGACTCCACGGTACCGCGCGAGGCCTGGACGTCATCGGCAGCCTGGGTGGCGATGTCGCGGGTGCGCTCGGCGGCTTCGACGACCGCGGCGTTGCTGCCCGCCACCAGCTCGGCGGCCTCGGTGAGCCGATGGAACTCCTCGGCTTGCCGCGCCACCCTTGCCGAGACTTCGTCGACGTTGCCGGCAACGTCGACAATCTCGATGGATAGGCTTCCGGCTTCCTGGGCGATCACGTCAACCACATCCGCGCCACGGCGCGCGTCGTCGTCATCGACCGTGGAATCGGCTGCCATGTCGTGCCCTCCGGTCCGGTGATGTTCTCTTGGTAATGCTTAAGAGACCATGAGAGTAAAGGTTTGGACCCTGCCGAAGAAAGTACCTTGTCTCGGATGGCGATGACGGGTCCGCTGCCAGCGTCTATAAACGCTCGACACCATCCGCACGGGACATCGATGAACCACGGATCGAAAGCGGCCGACGAAGCGGCCTTTCAGGCGGCTGATGCCGCCCACCACATGCACCCCTTTACCGATCACAAGGCGCTCGCTGCCGAGGGCACAAGGGTCATCGTCCGCGCCGAGGGATCCACTCTCTGGGATTCCAAGGGGACGGCGATCCTGGATGGCATGGCCGGGTTGTGGTGCGTCAACGTCGGCTATGGCCGGCCGGAACTCGCTGCCGCCGCCGCCCGGCAGATGCGTGAGTTGCCCTACTACAACACCTTCTTCAAGACGACGACGCCACCTGCCACCGAACTCGCCGCGCGGCTGGCAGCGCTGACCCCCAAGGGGCTGGAGCACGTCTTCTTCGCCAGTTCGGGCTCGGAGGCGAACGACACCATCGTGCGGATGGTGCGGCGGTACTGGCAGATCCAAGGCCAACCGGCGCGCACCGTGATCATCAGCCGCGAGTACGCCTACCATGGCTCGACCCTGGTCGGCGCAAGCCTCGGCGGAATGACGGCGATGCATGGGCAGACCGGCCTGCCGCTGCCGGGGTTCGAGCACATCCGGCCGCCCTATTACCTGCGTGACGGCGGCAACATGACCCCGGACGAGTTCGGGGTGGCCGCCGCCCAGGCGCTGGAAGAACGGATTCAGGAACTGGGGCCCGAACGGGTGGCGGCGTTCATCGCCGAGCCGATCCAGGGAGCCGGCGGGGTGATCGTGCCGCCGGCCAGCTATTTTCCGGAGATCCAGCGGATCTGCCGCGAGCACGGCATCCTGCTGGTCGCCGACGAGGTGATCTGCGGGTTCGGCCGGACCGGCAACTGGTTCGGCTCCGAGACCTTCGGGATCGAGCCGGACCTGATGACTCTCGCCAAGGGGCTGTCGTCGGGCTACCTGCCGATCTCGGCGGTCATGGTCGGGGACCGGGTGGCGCGCACGCTGATCGACGATGGCGGCGAGTTCTTCCACGGCTTCACGTATTCGGGCCATCCGGTGGCCTGTGCGGTGGCGCTGGAGAACCTGCGCATCATCCAGGACGAGGGGCTTGTCGAGCGGGTGCGAGACGACATCGGGCCGTATTTCCAGGCCCGCCTTCGCGAGTTGTCCGATCACCCCCTCGTCGGCGAGGTCCGCGGTGTCGGCCTGATCGCCGCCGTCGAACTGGTGCGCGACAAGGACGGCCCGGTGTTCTTCCAGCCGGAAGGCCGGGTCGGCACGATCTGCCGCGATCACTGTTTCCGCAACAACGTGATCCTTCGCGCGGTGCGGGATGGGATGGTGACGGCACCGCCCCTGGTGATCACCCGATCCGAGGTCGATCACCTGGTCGAGACCGCCCGCCGCTGCCTCGATCTGACCCAGGCCGACATCGGGATCTGAGGCGCCACCGCCGCGACCTTGCCGTTCGCCGCGGCAGCCCGCATAATTTCAGCAGGGAAGGGAGAGCGGCCATGGCGATCGGCTCATCGACGTCGTCGCCCTCGTTGTCGAGCCTGCGGCTCGGCCCGGGGTCCGGGGCGGCCAGTCCAGCGGATGTGCCGCTCGGGCTGCGCGGCGCCGTGTCGCTCGGCAGTGGTCTGCGCACCGGGGTCACCGTGGTGAACCGCGCCGTCGAGACCGCGGGAGAACTCAACGAAGCCCGGGAAATCGCGCGCCAAGCGCTGCTGGAGCAGGTCCGGCGCGAGCAGGAGGCCGACGCCGCCAGGGAAGCGGAAGCCCGACCGGAGACAAGGAGTGGCGACACGGAGGCGCCTCGCCAGGCGCTGCCGGAGGCTTCCCCGGCGACTCCCGATGACGTTCCTCCGGTCACCATCGACGCTGCCGCGGCTGCCGGGCAGTCCGGTAACCCGCCACCGCGCGGGGCTTTCGTGGATCTGTCGATCTGAGGGGCGGGCAATCGTGGAACGGCATGATTGACAGCGTCCGAACGGTATCTTGTGATCGCAGTGCACAAACCAAGGCGCCCCTTCGAGAACGGGTCGTGACCGGGACAACAGCTTCGAGAGGCTAGACGGATGGTAGACAAGTCCACCCGGCGCGCGACGCGCCGCTCGTTCCTGGCCGGTAGCGGTGCCGTCGCCGCCGGAGTCACCTTGCTGCCGAAGCTCGGCTGGGGCGCCGAGGAGAAGAAGCTGAATTTCTACAACTGGGACACCTACATCGGCGAGAACACGCTCGCCGACTTCAAGGGGGTGACCGGGATCGACGTCACGATGGACCTGTTCGCCGACAACGACGAACTGTTCGCCAAGCTTCGCGAGGGCAACCCCGGCTACGACGTCATCGTGCCGACCAACGACTACACCGAGCGCATGATCACGGCGAAGATGCTGATGCCGCTGGATCATTCCAAGATTCCGAACATCGCGAACATTTCCAAGCCGTTCATGGACCCGAAATTCGACCCCGGCCGCAAGTACTCGCTGCCGTACATGTGGGGAACGGTCGGCATCGGCTACCGCAAGAGCCGTGTCGACGGGGTGCCGAACAGCTGGAAGGCGCTGTACGATTCCGACAAGTACTCCGGCCGCATCGCGTTGCTCGGGGCGTCCCAGACCGTCCTTCAGATCGGCTGCAAGTATCTCGGCTGGCCGCTGAACGAAGCGGATCCGGCGAAGCTCGAGAAGGTCGCCGAGATGCTGATCAAGCAGAAGCGGCACATCAAGACCTTCGCTGACGACAACGGCCAGGATCTGCTGCTGTCGGGCGAGGTCGATCTGGCGATGGAGTGGAACGGCGACATCCTGCAGGTGATGGCCGAGGACAAGGACATCTCCTATGTCGTGCCCGACGAGGGCGGGTTGTTGTGGGAGGACACCCTGGCGATTCCGAACGGCGCGCCGCATCCCGAGAACGCCCACGCCTTCATCAACTTCATCCTCGACGCCAAGGCCGGCGCGGCGATCGCCGACTTCATCCAGTACGCCACGCCGAACGCGGCGGCGAAGGCGATCATGAAGCCGGAATACACCGGCAACCCGGCGATCTTCCCGAGCGACGAGGTGATCGCGCGGTGCGAGCCGGCGGTCTACCAGGGAACCGAGTACGCGCAGCTCATCGATCGTCTCTGGACCCGGATCGGCGCCGCCTGACCGCGGCGGCGCGATCGGGAGGCGGGAGGGTTGGAGAGCTGGCGGCGCAACCCGTTGGTGTTCTGGATGGTCGGTCTGCCGCCGACCGCCTGGCTCCTGCTGTTCTTCCTGCTTCCGCTCGGATTGATCTGGATCCTCAGCTTCGCCGAGCTGCGCGGCCTGCTGGACATGGAGGTGACCGGGACGCTCGACAACTACGCCCGGGCGCTCGATCCGCTGTATCTCCAGATCTTTGCGAAGTCGTTCCTGTTCGCGGCGATCACCACCGTCGTGTCACTGGTCTTCGGGTTTCCGGTGGCGCTTGCGATCGTGTTCGCGCCGCCGCGCTGGCGGGCTTTGCTGCTGCTGCTGGTGATCCTGCCGTTCTGGACCAACCTGCTGATCCGGACCTACGCGCTGATCGCGGTGCTGCGCACCCGGGGGTTCGTGAACTTCACCCTCGAGTGGTTGTGGGATCAGGGCAACACGGTGCTCGCCCTGTTGGGCCTCGGCTCCTACCAACTGCTGGGAGAGCGCTTCGAGCCGCTCGAGCTGCTGTACAACAACACCGCGGTGGTGATCGGTCTGGTGTACGTCCACCTGCCGTTCATGGTCCTCCCGCTGTACGCGTCGCTCGAGAAGCTTGATCGATCGCTGATCGAGGCGGCGCTGGATCTGGGCGCGTCGCAGGTGCGGGCGATGCGGACCATCGTCGTCCCGCTCGCGCTGCCGGGCATCGTGTCCGGTTCGATCCTGGTGTTCATTCCGGCGCTCGGCTCCTTCCTCACCCCGGATCTGCTCGGCGGGACCGACAGCCAGATGATCGCGAACGTGATCGAGCGCCAGTTCAAGAGCGCCAACGACTGGCCGTTCGGCGCGGCGCTGTCGTTCCTGCTGATGTACCTGACCTTCGCGGCGCTGGCGCTCCGCGCTCTCTACGGCCGCCGCGCCGCTCGCCGCGGAGCGGCGTGATGGCGGCGCCCGTCGGCCCGCTCGACTACTCGCGCCGGCTCTGGGTCCGGCTGATGCTGCTGGTCGTGTTCGTGTTCCTGTACGCGCCGATCGCCACGCTGATCGCCTTCAGCTTCAACGACAGCCGCCGCAACATCGTCTGGCAGGGGTTCACCCTCGATTACTACGGCAGGGCGTTTCGGAACGCCGACCTGATCGAGGCGTTCGCGAATTCGCTGACCATCGCGCTGTTCGCGACCGCGATATCGGTCGTGCTGGGGGCCCTGGCCGCCGTGCTGCTCTGGCGCTTCCGGTTTCCGGCGAGGGCCGGCTACGAGGGCGCGATCGCGCTGCCGATCGTCATCCCGGAGATCTGCATGGGGGTGGCGATGCTGGTGTTCTTCTCGCGGGTGGGGTGGCCGGCCGACCTGCCGTGGCCCTTCAACCTGTCGGCCATTACCATCGCCCACGTGTCGTTCTGCTTTCCGTTCGTGGCGGTGGTGGTCCGAGCCCGGCTCGAGGGCTTCAACCGCGAACTGGCGGAAGCGGCCCAGGATCTCGGCGCTACCGAGTGGCAGGTGTTCCGCGACGTCATGATTCCGTTCATGCGGCCCGGTCTGCTGGCCGGCGGCATGCTCGCGTTCACGCTGTCGCTGGACGATTTCGTGATCACCTTCTTCACCTCCGGACCGAACACGGTCACGTTCCCGGTGAAGGTCTATTCCATGGTCCGGTTCTCGGTGACACCCGAAGTGAACGCCGCCTCGACCATCCTGATCGTGGTGACGGTCGTGATGACGGCGGCGGCGCTCTGGATGCAGCATCGGGCCGGGTTGAAGGCGGAGGGGGCGGCGGGATGACCGAGAATCGCGAGCCCGACCGGCCGATCATCGAGATTGCCGGATTGAGCAAGCGCTACGGACCGATCGCGGCGGTCGATTCCGTCGACCTGACGATCCGGCGCGGCGAGTTCTTCGCGTTGCTGGGGCCGTCCGGCTGCGGCAAGACCACGCTGTTGCGGATGCTGGCGGGACTCGAACTGCCGACCGAAGGCACCATCCGGATCGACGGGCAGGACGTCTCCATGGTGCCGGCGAACCGGCGGCCGGTGAACATGGTGTTCCAGTCCTACGCGGTGTTCCCGCACATGACGGTGCTCGAGAACGTCGCGTACGGCCTGAAGGTCGACGGAGTCCCCAAGGCGGAGGTCCGGCAACGTTCCGAGGAGGCCCTGGAACTGGTGAAACTCGGGGGATACGGCGCGCGCCGCCCCGACCAGTTGTCGGGCGGTCAGCGCCAGCGGGTCGCCCTGGCGCGTGCCCTGGTCAAGCGCCCGAAGGTGTTGCTGCTCGACGAACCGCTGTCGGCGCTCGACGCCAAGCTTCGCGAGCAGATGCGGTTCGAACTGGTCAACCTGCAGGAGTCCGTGGGCATAACATTCGTGATCGTCACCCACGACCAGGACGAGGCGCTGTCGATGGCTGACCGGATCGCGGTGATGAACGCCGGCCGAGTCCAGCAGACCGCGCCGCCGGCCGAACTGTACGAGTTTCCGCGGACGACCTTCGTGGCCGACTTCATCGGTTCGGTGAACCTGATCGAGGGACGGGTCGAGGCCAGCGATCCGGGGCGGGTCACGTTGTCCGCCCGCGCCGTTCCGGTTCCGATCGAGATCGAGCAGGATGCGGGCTTGCCGGTGGGGACCACCGGATGGCTGGCGCTGCGACCGGAGAAGGTCGATATCGCCAAGCAGCCGCCCGCCGATGCCGCGCGAAACACGGTTGCCGGGACGGTCGAGGAGATCACTTACCTCGGCGATGCGTCGGTGTTCCACGTCCGGGTCGGCGCCGATCACCCGCTGGTAAAGGTCACGATCGCCAACGTTGATCGTGTCACCGGCCGCCCCTTCACGTGGGGCGATCAAGTCCACCTCTCCTGGACGCCGACCTGCGGTACCGTTCTGGCGCAATGACGGTGACCATGGGGCAGGATTGGATCGCGGCGGCCGGCGGCAATGTCGTGGTCGTTGAGCGACCTGGCGGCGTGCGGCTGCGGGCCGCGAGCTTCGGAGCCGAGGGTCCGCGGGGTGTCTGCGTGTTCCTGTCGGGCTACACCGAGTTCATCGAGAAGCATCTGGAGTCGATCGTCGAGTTGACGGCACGAGGGTTTCGGGTCGCCACCCTGGACTGGCGGGGGCAGGGGCTGTCGGATCGGCTGCTCCCGGACCGCCACAAGGGTCACATCGATCGTATGGAGACCCACCTGGAGGATCTTCAGGCGACCCTGGAGGTGCTCGACGGATTCCGGGACGGGCCGCTGACGGTGGTCGGCCACTCGATGGGCGGGCACGTCGCGCTGCGGTACTGCCTGGACCATCGCCAGCGGGTGCGGCGGGCCGTGCTGATCGCGCCGATGCTGGGTATCGGCCGCCCCGGCCTTCCCGAGTGGCTGGCGAGGCGTCTGGTCGAGTGGTTGTGCCGGACGCCTTTGGTCGACGGCTACATCTTCGGTGGCGCGGGATATGGTCCCCGCCGCCTTCGGTTCGACGGCAACCCGCTGACTGACGATCGGGAGCGTTTCGATCTCATGCACGCGCTGCTGGCCGGCAACCCGGACCTGGTGGTCGCCGATCCGACCTTCGCTTGGGTTCGTGCGGCGATCCGCTCGATCGACGCAGTCACGGCGCCAGGGGTTCTGGAAGGCCTGCCGACGCCGACCCTGATCGCGCTGGCCGGACGGGAGGTCATCGTTTCGAACCGGGCGATCGAGGCGGCGGCGGCCCGCCTGCCGAACGCCCTTCTGGCGCGCTTCATGGACGCCAAGCACGAGATCCTGCGCGAACGCGAGCCAATCCGTGCCGCCTTTTGGGAGGCGTTCGACAGGTTTCTGGCGGACACGGACGCCTGACCCCATTGCAGGTCCGGTTCGTCTGGTGGACGATCAGTTCCGCTGCGGAGCGTTTCGGCGCTGCGGCCCGTTGACCGAGGAGGGTGGGGTGCTGCTGATCGAGCGGGTGATGGCCGCGTTTGCCGGATTTTTGGCCTGCGACCTGTTCAAGCTCGACAGCCGCGACATCGAGCGTGCGCGCGCCGACCGGTTTCCACCACCGAAGCCGCCGGCGTCGTCCGAGAAGCGTCAGGTCATCGTCCGCTTCGGCCGCTGAGTCAGACCCAGCCGCTCCACCCGAGCGCCGCCCCGGCCGCGCCGAATCCGACCACCACGATCCACGGCGCCACCTTCCAGACCTCCAGCAGCAGGTAGGCGACCAGGGCCGCGGCCACGTCGCGGGGACCGAAGATCGCGGCTGTGGCCACCGGATCGTACAGCACCGCCACCAGCAGCCCCACCACCGCCGCGTTGATGCCGTCGAGCGCCGATCGCGCCGGCCCCCAGGTCCGCAGCCGGTCCCAGAACGGCAGGGCGCCGAACAGGATCAGCGCCGACGGCAGGAACACCGCCACCAGCGCCAGCAACCCGCCGGCAACGCCGCCGGGCATCGGAGCGGCGGTTCCGAGAAACGCCGCGAAGGTGAACAGCGGGCCTGGCACCGCCTGGGCCAGACCGTAGCCGGCCAGGAAGGTATCGCGCGCCACCAGACCGGTCTGCACGGTGTCGGCCTCGAGCAGCGGCAGCACCACGTGGCCGCCGCCGAACACCAGCGCTCCCGCCCGGAAAGCGGCGTCGGCGACCCGCAGCCCCTCCGGCACGGTGACCACGAACGGGGCGATCAGCAGGGCTGCCAGGATTGCCAGAAACGCCAGGGCCAGCGGCATCGGGACGTTGATCGCCAGCGGCGTCGAACCGGTGCCGGATGGCGGACGGTTGCCGAGCCGGCCGACCAGCAGGCCCGCGGCCGCGCCGAGGGCGATCGCACCGAGCTGCCCTTGCAGCCCCGGCAGGGTCAACGCCAGGGTGGCCGCGGCGACCAGGATGGTGGCGTGCGGGGCGTCGGCCGCCAGCCGGCTGGCCATCTGCATGACTGCCTGAGCGACCACCGCGACCGCCACCAGTTTCAGCCCGTGGATGGCCAGCGACGCGGTTGGGTCGTCGGTCCCGAAGCTGACCACTCCCCACGCCGCCAGGATCATCAGGATCGCAGACGGCAGCGTGAATCCGGTCCAGGCGGCGATCGCTCCAAGCGGTCCGGCGCGCCGGGCTCCGAGCGCCAGACCGACCTGCGAGGACGCCGGCCCCGGCAGGAACTGGCAGAGCGCCACCATGTCCGCGTAAGTGGCGTCATCGAGCCAGCGCCTCCGCTCGACGAATTCGGTGCGGAAGTACCCGATGTGGGCTACCGGCCCGCCGAATGCCGACAGTCCGAGCCGGAGGAAAGCCAGGAATACCTCCCCGACGCTGCCGCGGCCCGCCTTGTCGACAGCAATCGCGCCCTGCTCCGGCATTCCAGCCTCCGGTAAAGACGTGATCGGACGGCGATTCTTGCCGCCCGGCGAGGACCGCATTACCACGCCGCGCCGACGTTTGGATCCTGGTTCGACAATTGGCTCACCAATTCATCGGGTCACGCCGTGGCGGGCGAGAAGCGGGCCCAGGATGGCCTCGCGGTCCAGCATGGCGGCGATCTCGTCCGCCGACGGCACGGCGCCGGGCCTGGCGACGACGCGCAGCGCGTAAATCTGGTCGAGGCGCTGCGAGATCAGCAACCGATCCCGCTCGCCCGGGTGTTCCGACAGGTGCCGGCGAAGGTAGGATCGTGTCACCACTCCGACATCGACACCGCCGCTCAGCACCAGGTCGATGGTGGCCGCGTGATCGTCGACCAACTCGATGTCAAAGCGACCCCGAAGCTCCGCAGGATCGTTGTCAAAGCCGGCAAAGCCATAATTGTAGCCGAGGATGGCGGCGATCCGCCTGGTGCCGAGGCGGTCGAAGTACCGCTCGTCGTTACCCGGTGCCGCGCGCGCAACGTACACTTCGGCGTCGGAGGCTAGGGGTTCGGATGCCTCGATGGCGATACCCCGGTCGACCCAGCCCCACTCCGGCATCTCGAACAGCACCGCGTCGAAGCGGCCCTCCCGAAAGTCCTGGTACCGGCCAGCCGCGGTGGTGGCGACGAACTGGAAATCGAAGCGGTCCTGAGCCCGGTTGAGTTCGGTGACCACGTCCGCCACCAGGCCGGTTGCGCTTATGCTCCGGTCGTCGCCCACGATACGATCGACGTAGGGCGGGAAGGGGTAGGCGCCGACAGCGACCCTGCTTCGGGCGTCGGCGACCAGCGGCGTGAACACCGCCGCGATCAATGAGAGCAAACCGAAAAGGTGGCCGCGGTTAGGGATCGCCATGGGTACCATCGTTCCGCAGGACCGCCGTGCAGGGCCAGGGTGGTGTGCGAAACTGTATCACCGCCGTGGAATGCGCATCCACCCATCGCGTTTCGAGGGCCGGCGGCGCAAGATGCCGCCGCGTTCAGAAGGTGGAGGGTCGCTTGGCGGGACGGTTGGCTGGCAAGGTCGCGGTGGTCACGGGAGCGGGGTCGATCGGTCCCGGCTGGGGTAACGGCAAGGCGACGTCGGTGCTGTTCGCGCGGGAAGGCGCGCGCGTCGCCTGCCTCGACGTCAATCCGGCTGCCGCCGAGGAGACCCGGGCGCTGATCGCCGCCGAGGGAAACGAAGCGATCGCGATGACCTGCGACGTTTCGCGCAAGGATCAGGTCGACGCCGCGGTCGCCGCCGTTGTCGACGCGTTCGGGGGTATCGACATTCTCGACAACAACGTCGGGATCGTCCGGGTCGGTGGGCCGGTCGAAGTCGACGAGGCGGACTGGGACCTGGTCGCCGACGTGAACCTCAAGAGCGCCTTCCTGGTGTGCAAGGCAGTGATCCCCGAAATGCTGAAGCGTGGCGGCGGATCGATCGTCAATATTTCCTCGATCGCCGGAATCCGCTACACCGGCGTCGATTACATCACCTACTCGACCACCAAGGGGGCGTTGATCCCGTTCAGCCGCGCCATCGCTCTGCAGTACGCCCGCCAGGGAATACGGTCGAACTGCATTCTGCCGGGGCTGATGAACACGCCGCTGATCTTCGCCGGGCTTCCCGATGCCTACGCCAAGGGCGACGCCGCCGAGATGGTCCGGCTGCGCGACGCCCAATGCCCGACGGGCCGGATGGGTGACGCCTGGGATGTCGCGCACGCGGCCTTGTTCCTAGCCTCGGACGAGGCCAAGTACGTGACCGCGACTGAATTGGTGGTCGATGGCGGGATCACTGCCAAATTTGCGTAACAATTCGCTGGTTTCAATCCCGCCTGCGCGGGTCACGAGAGCACGGAGAGAACGGTCTATGGCGTCGGCGAGACGATGGATGGCGGGGGCTTGGGTTCTGGCCGCCGTCCTGACGGCGGGCGGAACGACACCGGCGCTCGCGGAATTCAAGAGTGGCCCCTGGACAGGCAACGCCTACGCCCGGGAGAACGGCGCGTTCGAGCGGTGTGTCATCACCGCCGACCAGCCCAAGGGTCTTCGCCTTGGCTTCGGCCGCTCGGTGGAAGGTGCGTTCGAGATCTGGCTGATGAACAAGGCGTGGAACCTGCAGCCCGACACCCCTGTCCCTGTGACCTTGTGGGTGGACAGCGAGGCGAAGCGCTCCGGTTCGTTCCGGGTGGTGTCCAAGGAGGCCATGGCCGCCCAGTTTCCGGAAAGCGCCAAGGTCGCGGAATCGATGATGCGCGGCAACGTGCTTCACCTCACGACCCCGACGGAGACGATCGACATCAAGTTGACCGGAACCTTCAAGGCGATCGGCGAACTCGACCAGTGCTGGGCGCAGAACACCGGTGCCGCCGGCAAGCCTGAAGTGAAGACCGCGGCCCCGGCGCGTCGCGTCAAGGGGATGGATCTCCTGTCCTTGCCGCCGCGCGACTTCGCTGGACAGGTCATCACCAGCGGCAAGTCCGGCTACTTCGCTCTGCCGGACACGCTGCCCGCGGAGATGCGGCAGTGGAACGCCGCGCTGGTGTGGGACGTCAAGAAGGGCCAGGGCATCGGCCTTGCCGCTGGCGTCGGGTCCAACCCGGACGTGGCGGCGCTGCGCGACAACTTGATCCAGCAGAAGAAGCCCAAGTGCAAGGGCGAGATGACGTCAGCGTCGGATGTCCGGATGTTGGAGGGCGCCTCATCGATCCAGGTCAAGCGGGTCGAGATCGGCTGCAAGGATATCGGCGACGGAACATCGGTCACCGAAGTCTTCGCGTTCTACCCGCACCTGTCCGGCCAGCTTCTGGCGATCTCGCACATCTCGGCCAATCGGTCGCTGGCGGTCGAGGCAGACGGTGAGTTTGCCAAGCGAGTGTCGGCGATCCTGTCGGCAAAGTGAGCGCTTGCGCGCTCACATTCGGCCGGTTCGTCGCATCAGGCGAAACGCCAGCGGTGCCAGGATGACGATGAAGCCAATCCGAAAGATATGGTGGGTGGCGACGAACGCGACGTCACGGCCGAGCGCGAGCGCCACCAGGCTCATCTCGGCCAGCCCGCCCGGGGCGTAGGCGAGCACCAGCACGAACCACGGCACCCCGGTAATCTGCTCCAGGCCGACGCCGAACAGGACGCCGAGTACGAGGAGGATCACCGTCGAGCCGATCGAAATCCCGACGATCCGCACGATGTCGCGCACTGCGGTGCCGGCGAAACGGCATCCGATGCCGGTTCCCATGACCACCTGCGCCACGGCTACCAGGAGGCTGGGCGGGGTGGCTTGGGTAACGCCGACGACGTGCAACACCGCCGAGAGCAGCATCGGACCGATCAGCACGGCCGCCGGGATCCTCAACCGCTTGGCGACGATCGTGCCGACTACGCCGCAGCCCGCCAGGATCGCCCAGTCCAGCGCCGGCATGTCGAGTGAACCGCCACTCGGCAGCAGACCCGCGGGGGAGTGTAGTCGGTGAACAACTGGAACAGGAACGGCAGCGTCATCACCACCAGCAGGATGCGCGCCGAATGAGTGAGGGCGATAACGCGGTCGTCGCCGCCCATTTCGCGGCCGACGATCACCATCTCGTTCAGGCCTCCCGGTGACGACGCGAAATACGACGTCACGGCGTCGTAGCCGGCGGCCTTTCGGAAGTACCAGGTCACCAGCCCACCGGCGACGATGGCGTACACCAGCAACCCGGCGATCGAAATCGCCCACTCGCTGATCTGGTCGACCAGCGACGGCTGGAAGGCGCTGCCGAGCATCACGCCCAGCACGCAGATCATAACCGTGCGCAGGCGATGGTCGACGCGGATGTTCGCCCCTGCCACCGACGCAACGGTGGTCGCCACCATGGCGCCCATCATCCAGGGCAGGGGCAGCTTCGCCCAGGCGAACAACAGGCCACCCGCCGCCCCGATCGCCAGCGCCAACACCATCGAGCCCCTGGCCCTGCCGGCGGTCATGCTGTCGCCGCCAGGCCCCTCCGCGCTGGGCGACGACTCGTCCGGTCTCTGATCAGCCATCGACGACCCGCCCCAGGCGAACAGCGGTCTGGCCGACGGCGAGCCGGCGCGACGGCATGATCAGGATGCACCCGTCATACGGTGTGTAAATCGCTTCGTCGCCGTCGTGGGCGATCAGGGTGCCGGCCCGCGGAATGGTCTCCATGCCCGTGTAGGGGGCGACGAAGGCGAAGGTGTTTGAGCGCACGGTGACAGCCTCGGTGACCTGCACGACCCGCTGCGGGCCCGGCTCCGGTCCGAGCCAGCGGTCGATGGCTTGCCGATCGACGCAGCCGGTCGCCAACAGGAAGCGCATCGCCGCCTCGAGCGCGACGAACTCGGACGATCGCGCCCAGTGTTGGCCGCACTCGACTAGTAAGGCGGCCCGTGGGCTCGACGGGTCGTCGAACAGCGCGTAGTCGCGCATCCGGGCGCCGGCCGCGTGACCGGCATCGATGACGATGGTCGCCGGATAGCCAGCGCGTCGGGCGAGGTCGAGGCCCTTCTGGCAGGCTCCGGCCAGGATCAGCGGCTCCGTCGGATTCTGCATCGAGTGAAGGTCGATGAGCAGGTCGACGGAATCGAGCAGCGGGCGGATGGTGCGAGCCCGGGCCAGTTCGAGGGTGGCGCGTGGACCGTCCAGGGTGTCGCGGTCCCAGATCCGGTTGAAGTCCTCGTCGATGAAGCGTGACAGCGTCGGGTAGGCCGGATCGAACGCCAGGAACGCGGCAACGTTGCAAAATCCTAGTGTCAGACGACCTCGGACCGGCCGTAACTCGGCCCGCAGCAACCGATCGAGGGCCAGCGCGCCGCACAACTCGTTGCCGTGGACCAGCGCCGTCACCAACACGTGCGGTCCCGGATCGGAGGCCTCGAAGCTCCAGAAGAACGGAATGCCGGTGTTGCCCGCGCGGTACCTCTCGAGGTCGGGAGCCTTCAACTCGACCGGCCAGGAAGTGGGGGGGGCGTGATCAGCGGCCATCGGCGGGGACATCCGTATGCGTTTGGACAGGCGCGTTCCAGGCGCGGCGGCCCGGCGGTGTGGCGGCATCGAACGTGAGCGCGATCGGCGGGGAGGCGTGCGGGAGCCGGCCGTGGGAAAAGGTTAGGTCATGGTGGCTGTCTTGGCCAGACCACCGGCGTGTGCGTCAGCGGTCTTGACACCCGCGCCGGCTCGGGCTGCGATCGGGTCGACCCACCTGGAGGCATTCCATGACCGCGCTCGAGCGCTGCGACCTGCTGCTGACCGGCGGCACCGTGATAGATGGAACCGGCGCGCCGCGACGGCGCGCCGACGTGGCGATCGTCGACGACCGCATCGCCGCCATCGGCGACCTCGCCGGTGTCAGCGCCGGCCGTACGATCGACGCCGCCGGCAAGATCGTCGCTCCCGGTTTCATCGACGTGCACACCCACGACGACCGCGCGCTGTTGTCGAAGCCGACCATGGACATGAAGGTCAGCCAGGGGGTGACCAGCGTCGTGGTCGGCAATTGCGGGATCTCGCTTGCCCCCTTGGTGCTGGATCGACGGCCGCCGCCACCGCTCGACCTGCTGGGCGAGGAGGAGTGGTGGAGGTTCGCCACCTTCGACGCGTTCCTGGGCGCCGTCGACGAGGAACCGGCTTCGGTCAACGCCGCCTTTCTGGTCGGCCACTCGACGCTGCGCGTCGGCGCCATGGAGAAGCTCGACCGCGCCGCCGACGCCGGCGAGGTCAAGGCGATGCGGGCGAACCTCGAAGCCTCGATGGCGGCGGGTGCGGTCGGGTTGTCGACAGGTCTCTTCTACGCCCCCTCCGCCAAGGCGCCGACGGAGGAGGTGATCGAGTTGGCAAAGGGGCTGAAGGCGTTCGGAGGCCGCTACGTCACGCACATGCGCGACGAGGGCAACGACGTGCTGAAGAGCCTGGAGGAGACCTTC
This sequence comes from Rhodospirillaceae bacterium, assembly GCA_018401495.1. GTDB lineage: Bacteria > Pseudomonadota > Alphaproteobacteria > Thalassobaculales > Thalassobaculaceae > Thalassobaculum_A. The sequence continues at coordinate 53,191 of JAGYJX010000027.1, read as the reverse complement.
CTGATCGGGCGCGAAGCCGGCGTGCCGGTCGTGGTGTCGCACCACAAGGTGCACGGCAAGGGCAATTTCGGGCGATCGAAAGAGACGCTGGCGCTGTTCGAGCGCTACCGCACCAGCCAGAAGATCGGCCTCGACGTTTACCCGTACCACGCGTCGTCGACGGTGCTGAAGCACGACTCCATCCAGCACGCCAACCGGGTCCTGGTCACCTGGTCGAAGGCGCATCCCGAAATGTCGGGCCGCGACCTGGCCGATATCGCCCGGGACTGGGGCTGCAGCGTCCACGAGGCGGCCGACCGGCTGCAGCCGGCGGGCGCCATCTACTTCGCGATGGACGAGGACGATGTGCAGCGCATCCTGGCGTACCCGCACGCCATGTTCGGCTCCGACGGGCTGCCGCACGACGAGTTTCCGCACCCGCGCCTGTGGGGAACGTTTCCGCGCATTCTCGGACACTACGCCCGCGACCTCGGGCTGTTCACGCTGGAGGAGGGCGTGCGCCGGATGACGTCGCTGTCGGCGGCCGAGTTCGGGCTGAAGGACCGCGGCGAGATCGCTCCCGGCAAGTACGCCGATATCTGCGTGTTCGATGCGCAGACCATCGTCGACGCCAACAGCTTCGAGGACCCGATGAAGCCGGCAGCAGGCATCGACACCGTGCTGGTCAACGGCCGGGCGGTGTGGGCGGGCGGCCGGTGCACCGGCGATCGCCCGGGACGGGCTCTGCGCCGCGGCGGCTGAGCCGCCCGCGTCGACCCGGCGCCGTTTTGCCGCCCTTTCGCCCGTCGCCGGCCATATTGCCGGCGCTCACTTGGCGGCGACGGAGAGGATCGGATGCGCGGGGCCTTGCTTCTGCTGATCGTCTGGATGGCCGCCGAACCGGCATGGGCCGGCGCGCGCACCGTGCTGGCCGTCAACATCGGCTGGCACGTCGGCCTCGCCTTCGCGGTTGAGGACCTCGACCCGACGGCGTTCCCGGAGATCGCCGATTTCCCGAACGCGCGCTGGATCGAGGTCGGCTGGGGCGACGCGAAGTTCTACCAGGACCCCGACCCGGACCTCGCCACCATCCTGGCGGCCGCACTGGTGCCGACGCCGGCGGTCATGCATCTGGTGGCGATGCCGGCGCATCCCCAGCAATACCTGCCGGCCGCCGAGGTGATGGCGGTCCCGTTGGACGGGGCGGGGTTTGCGCGCCTGGTCGGCTACGTCTCCGACACCATGGACCGTGGAGGCGGCCCGCGCGCCGAGGCGATCGGCCAAGGGCTCTATCCGGTCAGCCGGTTCTACCCGGCCCTCGGCGAGTTCCATCTGGGAAGAACCTGCAACACCTGGGTCGCCGAGGCGCTCGCAGCGGCGGGCCTGCCCATCGACCCTGAGGGCGTGACCCAGGCCGGCACATTGATGGCGCGGATCCGCGCCGCGCTCGGCGAGGGGCGGGTCGAGATGCCGCCGCCGTCAGATCTTCGGTAGCGCCACCGGCCGCACCGTCTCGTACGCCGCCGACGCCGTCAGCACCATGTCGTCCCGGTTCTTCGGCCCGACGATGTGCAGCCCGACCGGCAGCCCGTCGCTGGTCAGCCCGCACGGGATCGAGGCGGCCGGCTGCTGCGTCAGGTTGATCGGGTAGGAGTAGGGCGTCCATTCGGTCCAGCGCCCGAGGTTGGATCCTGGCGGGACTTCATGGCCGGCCTCGAACGCCGGCTGCGGCAGGGTCGGGGTCAGCAGCACGTCGTAGCGCTGGTGGAAGAGGTTCATCGCGGTGCCCATGGCCTCGCGCTCCTTCACCGCCGCCAGGTACTCGAGCAGGGTGAACGCCGCGCCTTCGGCGGCGATCTGCTGCAGGCCGGGGTCGATCAGCGCCTTCTGCTCGGCGCTGAACGCGGTGAACAGGTTGGCCGCCCCGGTGAACCAGTGCTTGCGGAAGGTCTCGTGACTGTCGGCGAGCGGCGAGTCGACCTCCTCGACGATCGCCCCGAGTTCGGCGAACGTCTCGGCCGCGGCCCGCACCAGCGCGGCGACCTCGGGATGCACCGTCTTGTTCCCGAGCAGCGGGCTGTAGGCGATCCGCCAGCCCTTGACCGAGGCGGCGCAGGCACGGCGAAGGTCGCTGCCGTCCGCCGGCAGGGCGTACCAGTCTCGGGCGTCCGGCTCGCTCATCACCGTCAGCATCAGCGCGGAATCCGCGACCGTGCGGGTCAGTGGGCCGATGTGCGCCACCGTCCCGAACGGCGACAGCGGATAGGCCGGAACCTTGCCGAAGGTCGGCTTGATGCCGTAGACGCCGGTGTAGCCGGCGGGCATGCGGATCGAGCCGCCGCCGTCGGAGCCCTGGTGCAGGGCGCCCATGCCGGTCGCCGCCGCCACCGCCGCACCGCCGGAGCTGCCACCCGGCGTCTTGCTCGGATCCCACGGGTTGCGGGTGATGCCGGTCAGCGCGTTGTCGGTCACGCCCTTCCAGCCGAACTCGGGCGTCGTGGTCTTGCCCAGCAGCACCGCCCCGTGCTCGCGCAGCCGGGCGACGAACGGCGCGTCCACGTCCCACGGGCCCTTCGGGTCGATCGCCTTGGAGCCGCGCAATGTCGGCCAGCCCCGGGTCAGCGACAGATCCTTGATCGATGTCGGCACGCCGTCGACCAGACCCTTGGGCGCGCCCTTGGCCCAACGCGCCTCCGACTCGCGCGCCGCCGCCATCGCCCCGTCGGCGTCGATCAGACAGAAGGCGTTCAGCCGGTTGTTCAGCGCGTCGATGCGGTCGAGCGCCGCGCGGGTCGCCTCCACCGGTGAGACGGTGCGGGCCGCGTAGCCGTGCAGAAGCTCGGTGGCGGACCAGAAGGCGAGTTCGGTCTTCGGCATCGGGTTGGTCCTCGGGACTCGGGAGGCGGAAGGGGGTCAGGAGACGGCGAGCGGGGCGCGGCCAGGTCGGGTCGCGGAACTCCTGGATTTCAAATCGGTAGCTCTCGATCCCGCGAAAAAAGCAGGAGTAGACGTTGAAGCGCGCCGACAGCGCTGGCGGCGCTTCGAACTCGACACCCCGGGACGTCAGCGTGCGGTACATGGCGTCCACGTCCGGGGTGACGAAGCTGTAGGTGAGTCCGGGTTCGACCGGCGGTTCGCGGTTGACGCAGACGCCCAGGAACGCGTTCGGCGCAACCTCGTAGATGTGGCAGAGGTCGTTCTGGTTGAGCGCCAGCCGCAGGCCGAGCTTGTCACGCAAAAACCCGGACGAGGTGGCCAGGTCGCGCGTGTAGATGAACGTGACCTGCTGGCCGATCGGCGGTCTGGTCGTCACGTGGCCCTCCCCGGATTTCGGCGCGGCGCCAGCTTAGGAACTCATGACGTTCTCTGTCGAGCGTCAACGTGCAGGGGTTGCCGCCACCGCCCTCGGACGCTATCGAGTGGCGAATGGCGGTCGATCTCTCCAGCATTCAGCGAAAGGAATTGCGCGATCTGTTTCAGGCTTGGCAGTCCCGCCGGCATGACCGCGGTCCGCCTCTGAAGACCCGCTTCGCGCCGGTCGACGTCGCCGAGCAGTTGTCCAACATGATGTTCGTCGAAGTGGAGCCGGGAAAGCGGCCGCGATTTCGGTACCGGGAGGTGGGGGTCGACCTGCTGCGGATCTACGGCGAAGACGTCACCGACCGGTACATCGACGAGATGCCACGGTTGTTCCGGACGTTCGCCGAGCCGGCCTATCGCGAGGTCGTCAACCGGCGGGACGCGACGCACGGATCCTTCCGTTTCGTCGAGAACTGGTGGATCGCCGCCTACGAGCGGCTGATGCTGCCGCTGGTCGATCCGGACGGGTTGGTGGTGGAGGTGGCGGTCGGCCTCTACCCCCGCATCCAGGCGCGCCGCCCGGGGTGATGACCCCGGGATGCCGCCGAAGCGAGCGGTCCCAGGTAGGCCGCGCCTTCGGCTCACGCGACGCCCGATGTCAATCGCGCCTGATTTCGCCGACCGGGCGATCGGCCGGGTCCTCCACCGGCGTGCCGCTTCCGGGCGTTCCGGGTGCCGCACCCGCGCCCTCGCCGGGCGCGCGGAAACTGCCGGCGCGCGGGGTGCACTGGTCCGACAGCATCTGCTGCACCAGGCTCTCCTTGCACTCGGCCCACGGCCGCTCGATGCCACCCGAGGAGTCCTGGTACATCATCGCGATCGCCATGACGGCGATCAGCGCCGCCAGAATCCACATGCCTCGACTCATTCCGTCCGGCTCCGTCGTTGCCTGCGGTGGATATAGGGATGTCGGAGGCTGACCGAAACCTCGGATCAGCCCGACCAGTCGACCACGTGGTCCGGCAGTTCCGCGTCCTTGACCAGGGTCTCGGAGATGACCCGGCCACGCACCGATATTCCGGCCTCGTGCACGGTGTCGGGGTCACCCGAGACCAGCGGGTGCCACCAGGCCAGGTCCCGGCCCTCCCGGACCAACCGGTACGCGCAGGTCGCCGGCATCCAGGACAGGTCGGCGACCACGGCCGGGGTAAGCACGACGCAGTCCGGCACGCGCTTCTTGCGCCGCGCGTAGTCCGAGCATCGGCAGGTGGCGCCGTCGAGCAGCTTGCAGGAAACGTCTGTGTAGGAGATCTCGTCGGTGTCGGGATCCTGCAGCTTCACCAGGCAACACTTGCCGCACCCGTCGCACAGGCTCTCCCACTCGTCGCGGGAGAGTTCCTGCAGCGTCTTCCGCTTCCAGAACGGCGGTTCACTCACGGTAGCTCGGGTCGACCCGGTCCATCTTGCGCATCAGGGCCGCGAACTCCAGCTCGCCGTAGCCGTCCTCGATGGCCGCGAACGAGTTGACGTCTTCGCCCGACTTCTTGGCGACGTTGCCGCCCATGACGTTCAGCGTGCCGGCCGAGCCGGCGTCGATCTGCACCTGGGCGGCACGCTCCAGACGGTACAGCCACAGGAACGCCTCGGCGACCGTGCGGCCGGTGGTCAGCAGGCCGTGGTTGCGCAGGATCATCGCGTGGTTGTTGCCGAGGCTCTCGACGATGCGGTCGCGCTCCTCGAGGTAGAGGCTGACGCCCTCGTAGTCGTGGTAGCTGATCCGGTCGACGAAGGCGGTGGAGCCCATCGAGATCGGCAGCACGCCCTCCTTGACGGCGGCGATCGCCATGCCGGCGCGCGAGTGGGTGTGCATCACCACCCGGTGCAGGTCGCTGTGCGCCATGTGGACGGCCGAGTGGATCACGAACCCGGCCTGGTTCACGGGGTAGGGGTTGTCCTTGTCGATCTTGTTTCCCTCGACGTCGATCTTCACCAGGCTCGACGCCGTCACCTCGTCGTAGGACAGGCCGTAGGGGTTGATCAGGAAGTGCTTGTCGGGGCCAGGCACCTTGGCGGTGAGGTGGCCGTAGATCAGCTCGCACCAGCCGAAATGGTCGACCATGCGGTAGGCGGCGGCGAGCTTGACCCGCAGGTCCCACTCGGCGTCGGAGCAGGTGGACGGGCGGGTCAGGCGGATGCTGGCGGGGCTCAGATCGTTCATGGCGGTTCTCCCTCGTGCGTTCAGCCGGCCCGCCGGATCGCGTCCAGGACGGGCAGGATGTACTCGCGGAACTTGGCCGGGTTCTCGCTCATCGGGAAATGGCCCTGTTCCTTCATAATTACAGCCTGCGCCCCGGGTATCGCCGCAGCCGTCCGCAGCGTGTCCTCGGGCGTGCAGGAGTAGTCGTATTCGCCGGTCAGAAGGTAGAGCGGGCAGGTGCTGGTGTCGATCCGGGCGGTGCGGTCGCGGAAGTCGGAGTCTTCGCGGTAGAAGTAGAGATCGCCCTTGAACACGCCCGGGCCGCTCTGCATGTAGCCCCACAGCGTCTCCCATCGGTACTCGTCCGGCGACTGCGGCGCCACCAGCCCGGAGACCATGGCGGCGCAGATCTCGCCGCCGTGCACGTCCGGCCGGTTCAGCCAGGTGGTGTCGTACCAGGAGGTCTGGTGGTCGGCGCACTCCACCCCGATCAGGGCGCGGAAGCGCCGGGCGTGGTAGGCGGCGAGCTGCAGCACGATGCGCCCGCCCATCGAGCAGCCGATCAACGCCGGCCGGTCGAGTTCCAGCGCGTCGGCCACCGCCAGGATCGCCTCGGTGTAGGTGGCGGTGGTCAGCCGGTATTCCTCGTCGTGGAAGCCGGCCGGCGGGTTCGACTTGCCGTGCCAGGGCAGGTCGAAGGCGATGACCCGGAAATGGTCGGTGATGGCGGGGTCGGTCATCAGGTGGCGGTACTGCCGGCCGTCCGAGCCGGCGGTGTGCAGGCACAGCAGCGGGACGCCCCGGCCGGCTTCCTCGATGTAGAGGCGGCAGGGCTTTCCGGACAGGGTAAGGGTCGCGTAGCGCCCGACGATCGGCTCGAACTCGACGGCCATCGTCAGCTCCTCCCGAGGGAGCCGCGCGGCGACGCCAGCACCTCCTTGACGTAGCGCAGGTTCGCCATCAACGGCTGCAGGTCACCCTCCAGGCGCGCCACGCCCAGCCGGCACATGGCAATGACGTCGTGATAGCCGGGGGCGGGCACCGGTTCCCAGAACCGCCCCCAGGCATCCGCCTCGGCGCGGATCGCGAACCGCCAGGCGCGCATCCGGAACGGCCCGGTCTCGACCGTTTCGACCCGCCCCTCGATGACCTTGACGTGCACCGGCACGCCGTCGGCCTCGATCAGGAACTCACCGGAAAAGAACCGGCCGCGCCGCACCAGCGGCTCGCGCCCGTTCACCAGTTCCGGCAACCGCTGCAGCACCGCGGCTACCTCGTCGGCTGTCACGGCATCCTCCCCAGGCGTTCGTCATGAAGCGACGATACGGCAGGGCCGGGGCGAGGTGAAGGGGTGTATACAATCCGGCGGTCGGCTCGATCCTAAACCTCCAGGCGCCGGACCTGACGGTCCGCCGGGGCGTCCGGGTCGTAGACGAAGCGCGGGTTGCGATCGAGATAGTCGTGCAGGTGGACGATGGTCGACCGCTCGTCGAGGAAGATCACCGCGTAGGCCGCCGGCTCCAGGCTGGAGATGTTCTCGCGCCCGACGCTCAGGTCGAACCAGTTCTGATGGTTGGTGCCGCGCAGGGTCGAGAACGGGATGCCACGCCACGAGCCTGAGATCGGCCGGTGGACGTGGCCGAAGAACAGGTGGCGGACGTTGCCGAAGCGGCCCAGCAGGTCGCCCAGGCGCTCGCCGTCGAGGACCCGGTACTGGTCGAGGCGGGGGAACGCGAGCGGCATCGGCGGGTGGTGCATGAACAGGTAGGCCGGCCGCCCGTCCGCCCCGGCGAGCGCGTCTTCGAGCCAGGCCAGGCGCGCGTCGCAGTAGGCGCCGCTGTGCACGCCGACGTCGACGGTGTCGAGGAAGACCAGCCGGCCGGCCTCGGTGTCGAGGTGGGATTGCAGGAACCCCGCGGAATCCGCCGCGACCTCCGGGAACGCCGCCCTGAGGTTGGCGCGGTCGTCGTGGTTGCCCGGCACCAGCCGGAACGGCACGGTCAAGTCGCTGACCAGCCGGCGCAGGTTCGCGTAGGCCCCGGCTCGGCATCGTGGGCCAGGTCCCCGGTCAGCACGCAGAGGCGCGCGCGTCGCCATGGTGGCGGTTGATGTCGGCGACCGCGGCGGCGAAGCGCGCGCCGGGGTCGCTCTCGAACACCTGTCCGCCCTCGGGGAGCAGGTGCAGGTCGGTGACCTGGATGATCTTCATCATGGGGCTGGTCCTTTCATCCTTTGAGAGCGCCGAGGCTGATGCCTTCGATGAACCGCCGCTGCGCCGCCAGGAAGGCGAGCACCAGCGGCGCCGTGATGAGTGCCGTCGCCGCCATCAATTCGCCGTAGCGGTCGCCGGCCTCGGCCGAGCGGAAGCCCATGATCCCGAGCGGCGGGGTGAAGTACTCCGGCGAGCGGATCACGATCAGCGGCCAGAACAGGTCGTTCCAGTGCGAGACGACGGAGAAGATCGCGAACGCGGTCGCTGTTGGCGCGGCCAGCGGCAGCACGATGCGGATCACGATGGTGAACTCGCCGCAGCCGTCCAGCCGGGCGGAATCCAGCAGCTCGTCCGGCACCGTCCGGAAGAACTGGCGGAACAGGAAGATCGCGAACGCCGACGACACGAACGGCGCGATCAGCGCCGTGTAGCTGTCAAGCAGCCGGAAGTTGGCGAGCCCGAGATAGATCGGCAGCGAGGTCGCCTGGATCGGGATCAGCAGGCCGAACAGCACCAGCCCGAAGACCACCTCGCGGCCGCGAAACCGCAGCTTCGCCAGCCCGTAGGCGCAGGGGATCGCGAACACCAGCTGAAAGGCGAGGATGCCGGCGCAGACGATCAGGCCGTTCCAGAGATGGCGGAGCAGCGGCGACCGGGCGAGCGCGTTCGGGTAGTTCGCGAGGCCGTCGAGCGTCGCCGGCAGCAGCGACAGACTGCCGCCGAAGATCTCGCTCGGCGACTTCACCGAGAACGCCAGCATGTAGGCGAACGGCAGCAGGAACAGGGCCGACAAAGCGCCGAGCCCGACCAGCCGCCAGAACCCCTGGAGCCAACGCGGCGTCATCCGTAGTGCACCGAGCGGTCGAGCAGGCGGAACTTCACGACCGTGAGGATCACCAGGACGAGCACGAACACCACGGTCAGCGCCGCCGCGTAGCCGATCCGGAAGTACGTGAAGCCTTCCTGGTAGATGGTGAAGAGCACCACCTCCGAGGCCCGCCGGGGACCGCCCTGGGTCAGCGCGGCGACGGTCTCGAACACCCGGAACGACCGCAGCAGCGCGATGATCGAGACGAACACCAGGGCCGGACCGAGCATCGGGAAGGTCACCGTCCAGAAGCGCTCCCAGGGCCGGTCGGCGCCGTCGACGGCGGCGGCGTCGTACAGGTCGGCCGGGATCGCCTTCAGGGCGGCCATCACCAGGACCATGTTGTAGCCGGCGTTCTCCCAGATCCCGATGGCGGCCAAGGTTGGCAGCACCGTCGACGCGTCGGCGAGCAGGCCCGGCACCGAGAGCCCGACAAGGCGCAGCGCGGCCGCCAGCGGGCCGAGCGTGGGGTGCAGCAGGAACTCCCAGACGATCGCCATCGCCACCGTGGTCGAGACCACCGGCAGGAAGAACGCCGAGCGGAAGAACGCGCGCCCGACCGTCGAGGATCTCGACCGCCACCGCGAGCCAGACGCCGAGCCCTGACCGAGATCGGCGTGACCAGCAGCGCGTAGGTCACGGTGTTTCCCGCCGAGTTCCAGAACACCCGGTCGCCGAGCAGTTCCCTGAAGTTGGCAAGGCCGGCAAAGCCGATGCCGGTGTGACCGAGGCGCCAGTCGGTGAAGGCCATCATCACCACGACGACGCACGGGACCACCAGGAACACCAGCAGGCCCGCGACCGCGGGTGCCACGAACAGCCAGGCGACGGCGGTCGTGCCGGAGTGCCGGATCGTCATGACGCCACCGAGAAGTCGTGGGCGCCCGGCACCGCTGTATCGATGCGCCGGCCGTCCGGGTCGAACAGGTGAAGCGCCGACGGGTCCGGCCGGACGCCGACGCGGGCGCCCGCCGACAGACGCTCGCCCGCGTGCGGGTCCAGCCGCGCCACCATGGCCGGCGCCCCGGGCAGCCGGTCGGCGACCAGGTGGACGATCACCTCGGCCCCGAGGAACTCGACATGGTGGACGGTGGCGGCGATCGGCGCCGCCGCCGCCTCGGCGGTGACGCGGAGGTGCTCGGCGCGGATGCCGATGGTGACCGGTCCGTCGGCCGCTCCGGCGACCTTGGACAGCGGGGCGTCGCCGCCGGTCAGGCGGAGCGAGCCGCGGACGATCGAGCCGTCCAGCAGGGTCATCGCCGGGGCGCCGATGAAGCGGGCGACCCGCGTGTCGGCCGGGCGCCGGTAGATCTCCTGTGGCGTGCCGAGTTGCGCGATCGACCCGTCCATCATCACGGCGATCCGGCTGGCCATGGTCATGGCCTCGCCCTGGTCGTGGGTGACGTAGACGGTGGTGGCGCCGAGCCGCTTCTGGAGGTCGACGATCTCGCCGCGGGTGTCGGCGCGCAGGGCGACATCGAGGTTGGACAGCGGCTCGTCCAGCAGGAACAGGCGCGGGCGGCGGACCAGCGCCCGGGCGAGCGCCACCCGCTGGCGCTGCCCGCCGGAGAGTTGCTTGGGTTTGCGGTCCAGCAGGTCGGTCAGCGCCACGATGCCGGCGGCGCGGTCGACCGCGGCCGCGATGTCCAGGCGCTTGGCGGCGACGCGGCGGCTCAGCCGCCGGGCGAACGGCAACCGTTCCAGCCGCGTCAGGTCGCGCATCACCAGCGGCAGGGCGAGGTTCTGGCGGACGGTCATGTGGGGGTAGAGGGCGTAGGACTGGAACACCATGGCGACGTCGCGGGCTTTCGGCGGCAGCCCGTCGATGGAGCGGCCGTCCAGGCGCACTTCGCCGGAATCCTGGCTCTCGAGGCCGGCGAGGATGCGCAACAGGGTCGACTTGCCGCACCCGGACGGGCCCACCACCGCCAGGAACTCACCGTCCGCGATGAGCCAGGTCGACGCCGCGCAGGACCGGGGTGGCGCCGAAGGATTTGTGCAGCGAGACGAGTTCGAGGCCGGTCATGGCCAATCCTCCGGAGGCCGGGCAGCCGATCCGGCCGGCACCGCGATGGCGGCACCGGCCGTCCCGGTCGGACGGGTATCAGGGCAGGAGCTTGTTGATCTCGTCGGTGAGCGAGACCAGGGCCGCTTCCGGGGTCATGGACTTGTCGACGATGCGCTCGAGATGCTCGCCGATCACGTCGTCGATCTTCAGCGTCTGGTCGCCGGGATACTGGTACCACTCGCGCACGATCGGGATCTGGTCGACCGCCACCCGGTGGCGCGGACGGTCGTCGAAGTAGCCCTTGAGCAGTTCCGGATCATCCAGCGCCAGGACGTTGACCGGGGTGTAGCCGACCAGCTTGATCACCTGGGTGGTGCCGAACGGGCCGCTGGCGAACTGCAGCCACTTCCAGGCCGCGGCCAGCACCTTGGGATCCTTCTCGGCGGCCGTGGTGACCATGCCCAGGTTGCCGCCGGTCGGCAGCCGCCCGTTGGCGGCCGCCATCGGGTAGGGCAGGACGCGCAGGTCGAAGCGGTTGCCGATCGAGGTCTCGAAGTTGTAGAGCCGCGAGATCGAGTCGAGGAAGAACCCCATGCGCCCGGCGATGAACTGCTGTCGCTGGGCCTGGTCCGGCAGCGCCAGCATGCCGCCTTCGTCGACCATCCGGCGGTACATGCCGATCGACTTCTGCCAGGCGGGATCGTCGGCCAGCGCGACCTTGGTCGCGCCGGGCTGCATCATTTCCCCGCCATGGCTGAAGTGGACGCCCTGGAAGTACCAGGCGCCGTACCAACCGGCCGAATAGGGCGTGTAGATGCCCGCGTAGTCCGAACCGAGCGCCCGGACTTTCCCGGCCAGGTCCAGGATGGCGTTCCAGTCGCTCGGCACCTGGTCCGGGTTTCCCCGACCTGGCGGATCAGGTCGCCGTTCAGATAGACCACCGGCATCGACACCGCGAACGGCAGCGCCAGTTGCTTGCCGCGCGCCTGGCCGAGGGTCTGCAGGGACGGGGTCCAACCCTTGGCCTCGAACGTCGTCCCGTCGGCCTGCATCAACGGGCTCAGGTCGACCGCGAGCCCCCGGTCGGCCACCGTCGAGAGGTGCGACAGCCCGAGATAGTAGACATGCGGCATGTCGCCGATGGTGGCTTCCCGGAGCAGGGCCTGCAGCCCGGCGCCGTAATCCTTGTGCGGTCCGCGGAAGGCGATCTTGATGCCTGGATTCTCGGCCTCGAACTCCTTCTTCAGCGCCGCGAACACGCCGTCGAAGATCTGCGGCTGCGAGTACTGCACGGTAAGCTCGACGTCCTTGGCCATGGCGACCGGGGACGCGCCACCCAGGGCTACCGCGACGGCGATCGCGGCTGCGCCCTTCGACAAAGCTTTCATGGACCGGCTCCTTCCGGTTGCCTGCTGCGCGGGCGCGACAGCAATCCCGTGTCAGTGCGACAGGGCTTGCCCAGTGGTGGTCGCGCCGGTTCGACACCCGTGAAGCTGTCAGGAAATTGTTTGAACAACTTGATTGAACGATGATGTTTGCGTGACTTGATTGTTGCGGTTTGACTCGGTCGCCGATGTCGACGGGCGCTCGATCCCCTTGACCGGGCATCCCCTGGTCGGCGAAAGACCCTGATTGCTTCTCGATGCCGGCGGCGATGGGGGCCACGACATGCGCGGTTCGTCGGAAACCCGCTCCAAGCAGATCGAAGCCACCTTGCGCGCGGATCTGGCCGTCGGCGTCTTCGGTCCGGGCCAGCGGCTTCCGGGCGAGCACGCGCTGGCGCAACGGTTCGAGGCGTCGCGGAACACGGTGCGGCGCGCGCTCGCGGCGATGGAGGCGTCCGGCCTGCTGCGGATCGTGCACGGCGGCGGCTGCTATGTGTGCGAGGAACCGATCCCCTACGAACTCGGCGAGCGCACGCGTTTCACCGAGAACCTGACCTCGCAGAGCCTGCAGGGGACGCGCCGGCTGCTGTCGTCACGGGTGGAGCCGGCCGAGCCCCGGGTGGCGCTGGCCCTCGGCCTCGGCGAAGGCGCGTCGGTGGTCGCCCTGGAACTGCTGGTCGAGGCCGATGCGATGGTGGTGGGCCATGGCTGGAACTACTACGACGCCGCCCGCTTCCGCGGCATCGACGACGGCTACCGCCGGACCGGCTCGTTCTCGCGGGCGCTTCGGCTGTTCGGGGTCGACGATTTCCGCCGTCGCGAGACCTCCATCATTGCCCGCATGCCGACCAAGGCCGAAGCCCGGCTGCTGCGCCAATCCCGGACCCAGCCGGTGATCGAGCAGATCAAGCTCGACGTCGACGCCGACGGCGATCCGCTGGCCTACGGGGTGTCGGTCTACGCCGGCGAACGGCCTGCGCTTCGTGGTCCGCAACCCCGCCCCGCCCGCCGCGAGCGGCTGACCGTCAGTCGCCGGCCTGCCGCAGCCGCGACGCCGGGCGCTTCAGATGCCGGGCCTCGTAGGCGTGGATGTAGTCGCGGGTTTCCGGCACCGCGTCGATCGACTTCGCCAGCTGGATCTGGAACACCATCAGGCTGCCGTGCCGGAACGCCGTCTCGCAGGCCGTCAGGTAGAACTCCCACATCCGGAAGAAGCGCTCGTCGTACATCGCCACGATCCGCTCGCGGTTGGCGGCGCAGCGCCGGCGCCACGCCAGCAGGGTGTCGGCGTAGTGGCTGCGCAGGATCTCGACGTCGGTGATGAACAGGTCGGTGTCGCGCTCGATGGTTCCGGTCTGCTGGCTCAGCGAGGGGTGTAGGCGCCCGGGAAGATGTACTTCTCCATCCAGGGGTTCTGCGGCGTCGGCGGCCGGAACACGCCGATGCTGTGGATCAGGGCGACGCCGTCCGGCTTCAGCAGGCTCGCGACCTTGCGGTAGTATTCGCGGTAGTGGCGCGGCCCGACATGCTCCAGCATCCCGACCGAGACGATGCGGTCGTACAGGGCGTCGACGACACGGTAGTCGCGCAGGTGGAACTTGACCCGCTCGGCCACCCCGGCGGCCTCGGCGCGGGCGTTCGAGACCCGGTGCTGCTCGCGCGACAGGGTGACGCCGTCCACGCTCAGGCTCGCATGGCGGCCGGCGAGAAACAGCCCGAGACCGCCCCAGCCCGAGCCGATGTCGAGGACGCGGTGCCCCGGTCTGGCGCGCAGCTTGGCGGCGATGTGGACCTTCTTGTTGTGTTGCGCGACCTCGATGTCGTCGGTCGGGTTGAGGAAGTAGGCGCAGCTGTACTGCCGGTCGCTGTCGAGGAACAGGTCGAACAGCTGGTCGCTCAGGTCGTAGTGGTGCGAGACCTTGCGCTGCGCCGCCCCGATCGGGTTCCAGTGTCGGAACGCGGCCCGCAGGTTGCGCACCCACCGCAGCATCCACTGGATGCTTTCGGTCTCGGTGCGCCCGACGTTCAGCATGCAGAGGTCGAGGAAGCCGGCGAGATCGGTGCCGTCCTCCATCACCAGGCCGCCGTCCATGTAGCCCTCGCCGACCGCCATCTGCGGGGCGAAGAACAGGCGGTGGTGCAGCGACCGGTCGGTCAGGCGGATCGTTGCCCTCGGCCCGTCGGAACCCTGAAACTCGTGCCGCCGCCCATCGGCGTCGACGATCGTCAGATGGCCGACACGGATGAACTGGCGGAAGGCCAGCGCCGCAAGCATCGTTCCAACCCCCAGCAGTCGCGTATCCGATCGGGGGCGGGTAACACCCGCATGGTTAACATGTTAGCAAATCCGCCAGCGGATACCAGATACTGCGGCAACGATAGGAGTGAGACGATGCGCACCAGACGATTCGGCCGGACCGGCTTGGCGATTCCGGAAGTCGTGTTCGGCGGCGGCTGGGTCGGCGGGGTGCTGATCCACACCGACGACGCCACCCGACGGGCGGCGTTCGTGCGCGCCCTCGACGCCGGCATCGACTGGATCGACACCGCCGCCAGCTACGGCCAGGGCGAGTCGGAGCGCACCATCGGCCGCCTGCGCGCGGAGTTGCCGGCCGCGCGGCGGCCGCGGATCTCCACCAAGGTCCGCCTCGACACGGAGTCGGGCGAGCCGGTGGCCGACCAGCTCCGTCGCGGCCTGCAGGAGAGCCTGGAGCGGCTGCGCATGGACAAGGTCACGCTGTTCCAGCTGCACAACCCGATCGCACCGGAGACCGGCGGCGGCAGCGTCGGCGTCGACGCCGTGCTCGGCGCCGGCGGCGTCGCCGACGGGCTCGACCGGCTGCGCGCCGACGGGCTCTGCGACCACGTCGGCTTCACCGCGCTCGGCGACGCGGCGAGCTGCATCCGGGTGGTCGAGAGCGGCCGGTTCGACAGCGCGCAGGTCTACCTCAACATGCTGAACCCGACGGCTGGGCTGGCGACGCGCGGGGCGCTCGGTGTGCAGGATTTCTCGGGGTTGCTGGACGCCTGCCGGCGCCACGATCTCGGCGTGATGGCGATCCGCGTGCTGGCCGCCGGCATCCTGGCGACCGATGTGCGCCACGGTCGCGAGGTGCCGATCACCGCCGAGGGCGGCGACCTGGCGGCCGAGGAGCGGCGCGCGGCGGCGGTCCTGGCGGCGGTCGGCCCGGAGCACGGCACCCGCGCCCAGCGGGCTCTGCGTTTCGTCCTGGCCGAGCCTCGGGTATCCTGCGCGGTATACGGAATGGCCGAGCTCGGGCACCTGGAGGAGGCGCTGGCCGGGGCGGCGATGGGCCCCTTGCCGGGGGCGGCGCTGGACGCGCTGCAGGCGGTGTGGGATCGGGACTTCCAGTCGTAGGTCATTGCACAGTGGGGATCGGGTCGTGAGGTATCTGGCAGCTTGGCTGGCGCTGTTTGCCGGTCTCTGGGCGGCCGCCGCCGGGCCGGCGGTTGCGCACCCGCATGTCTGGATCGACATGCGCTCGGCGGCCATCCTGGACGCCGAGGGCCGGGTGGCGGCGGTGCGCATCGAGTGGACCTTCGACCGCTTCTACTCGTCGTTCGCCGAGCAGGACATGGACACCGACCGCAGCGGCACGGTCAGCGAGGCCGAGGCCGGGCTGTGGGCCGAGACCGCGTTCGAGAACATCGCCGTCGCGGGCTATTTCACCGAGATCCTGGTCGACGGCCAGAGCTACGCGCCGACCCGGGCCGAGCAGCCGGTCGGGCGCTGGCTGGACGGAAGGCTGTTCATGTCGTTCGTGGTCCGCCTCGACGAGCCGGTCGACCCGCGCGCCGTGCCGGTCGGCTTCATGTCCTACGACCCGATGTTCTACATCGATGTCCGCCACCCCGACGGCGACGGCGCCGCGACGGTCGAGGGCCGGGCAGCGAGGCGTGCTCGGCCAGCGTCGGGCGCTCCGAGCCGGCGCCGGAGACCGTGGCGTCGGCCGCCGCCCTCGATCGCGACGACACCGCGCCGCCGGGCCTCGGCCGGCTGTTCGCCGACTACGTCAAGGTGACCTGCCGATGACGGCGATGGTCGCCCGCCGGCGCTGGCCGGCCCTGGCGATCCTGGCGGCGGTCCTGGCGCTGGCCGGGCTGGCGGCGGCGCTGTGGGCGGCCGGCATCGACCCCGACTCCGTCGCCCGCGCCCTGCAGGACGGAAGGCTGGCCCTGCAGCGCCGGCTGTCCGACGCCATGGCCGGCGCCCGCGACGGCCTCGACCTGGCCGGCGCGGCGGCGGCGCTCGGCATCGGCTTCGGCTACGGCGTGCTGCACGCGCTCGGCCCCGGGCACGGCAAGGCCGTGGTCTCGACCTATGTGCTGGGCGCCGAGCGGCGGGTGCGCCGCGCCGTCGCCCTGGCGGTGACCTCGGCGCTGGTCCAGGGGGTGGTGGCGGTCGCGCTGATCCTGGGGGCCGCCGAACTGCTCGGCATGACGAGGCGCGCCACCTTCGACGCCGCCGACTGGATCGAGCGTGGCAGCTACGTCCTGGTGGCGCTGCTCGGCCTGTGGATCGCCGGGCGCGCCGTCTTCGGCCGGGCGCCGGCGCACGACGACTGCGCGGTGTGCGCTCCGGGCCAGCTGTCGTCGTTCGCGATCCGCGACGGCGAACTGCGCGACCGCCGGACCTGGTGGGCGGCGCTCGCCACCATCGGCATCCGGCCGTGCAGCGGCGCCCTGCTGGTGCTGGTCCTGGGCGAGAGCCTGGATCTGCGCTGGCTGGCGGTGTCGGTGGTGGCGGCGATGTCGCTCGGCACCGCGCTGGCGGTCGCCGGGCTGGCCGGGGTGGTGTCGGGGCTGCGCGAGACGGCGGTGAGTCTGGTCGGCGGCGACGCGGCCCGGGTGGCGCTGCTGCGCCGCGGCCTGTCGGTGGCGGCCGGCCTCGGGCTGGTGGCGCTCGGGGTGACGCTGCTGGTCGCGGCGAGCGGCCCGAAGCACCCGCTGATGTGACGCCCCGCCCCTGCAGCGTCCCCCGCTTCAGTAGACCGCGCGGCCGCCCGACAGGTCGAAGGCGGCGCCGGTCGAGAAGCTGCACTCGGGCGAGCACAGCCACGCCACCAGGGCGGCGCATTCCTCGGCGGTGCCGAGCCGGCCGAGCGGGCTCTTCGACACCATGATCCGCACGTGCTCCTGGCTCATGTGCTTGACCATGTCGGTGTCGAGCGCCGCCGGCGCCACGCTGTTGGCGAGCACGCCGGTCGCCGCCAGCTCCTTGCCGAGCGACTTGGTGAAGGCGATCACCCCGGCCTTGGAAGCCGAATAGGCGGGAGCGTTCGGGGTGCCTTCCTTGCCGGCCAGGCTGGCGATGTTGACGATCCGGCCCCAGCCGCGCGCCACCATGACCGGCGCCACCAGCTTGCAGGCGAGGAAGGTGCCGGTGAGGTTGACCTCCAGCACGCGGCGCCAGTCCTCCAGGCCATAGTCCAGCGCCGGCACCGTCGGCCCGGCGATGCCGGCCGAGTTGACCAGGATGTCGAGGCCGCCGAAGGCGCCGTGCGCCGCGTCGCGCGCCGCTTCGATCGCCGCCGGGTCGGTGACGTCGACCGTGGCGACGGTCACCCTCTCGTCAACCCCGAGCCCGGCGCGGGCGGCCTCCAGCGCGGCGGGGTCGGCATCCCACAGCGCCACCTTGGCGCCGTCGGCGAGCAGCCGGACGGCGACCGCCAGGCCGATGCCGCGGGCGCCGCCGGTGACGATGGCGGCGCGGCCTTCGAGGTCGAGACGGCTCACGGGCGGGCTCCGGCGGTCAGAGGGCGTCTTTCAGGGTGAACTCGCCGTCGCGGATGCGGTCCGGCCAGTCCTGCACCATGTCGGCGACGGTGCTTTCGCCGTAGATGTCGATCATGTCGGTGAGGGCGGCGAAGATCGCCGACGACGCCACGATCTCCGGCGAGGCGCCCTGGGCGATGGCCTCGTCCCAGGCCTCCAGCACCACCTTCAACGCGATCCGCTTCTGCTCGTCCTCCGGCAGAATCGGGGGTTCACGATCGTCGCTCATGGCGGCTCCTCCTGCTCGCCCCCAGCCATAGCGCGCCCGCCGGCCGGTGTCACCCGGCGCGTCGCGGCGGCCCTCCCTCGCATTGCGGCGGCAGCGGCTGGTTCCCGGCTCGCGCTGCGCTTGGCCGGGATGACGACAGGGGGAAGAGGGGCGGAGCGGCCATCTCTCCCAGAGGGGGAAGGGGCGGAGCGGCCACCTCTCCCGGAGGAGGGAGGAGGGCGGAGCGGCCGCCTCTCCCGGAGGGGAAAGGGGGCGGAGCGGCCATCTCTCCCGGAGGAAGAAGGGGGGGTGGGGCGGTCACCTCGCCCAGAGGGGGAAGGGGGCGGAGCGGCCATCTCTCCCATTGTCGTCATTCCGGACCGGACCGCCGCTGGCGGGGCGGATCCGGAAGCCACGGCGCGACGGGCGCCGGCCTTCACCGCGGCGGCGGCGGGTGGGTCCCGGCGCGCGCTGCGCTTGGCCGGGATGACGACAGGGGAAGGTGGGCGGAGCGGCCGCCTCTGCCGGAGGGGAAGGGGGCGGAGCGGCCGCATTGACGGACCGTGGCCATCCGGCGGCGCGTGACCGGGTCGCGAACTCCGTGGCAGAGTGCCGCTAACCACCGAACCGAAGGGAGGACTGCCATGAAATTCCTGCACGACGTCGCCGAGACATCCAAGTTCGCGACCGACGGGCTTCGCGAATTCTTCCAGTACCGCGATCTCGGCGTGAAGGCCGCGACCGACGGCCGGTTCCAGGCCAACGTCATCCGGGCGGTGCCGGGCAAGCACGCGGTGCCGCAGTGGCACAGCCACACCCTGGACTTCCAGATGGTCTACATCCTCAAGGGCTGGGCGATCTTCGAGTACGAGGGCCAGGGCCGGCACACGCTGCGGGCGGGCGACTGCATCCTGCAGCCGCCGGGCATCCGGCACCGCGAGATCGAGCATTCCGACGACCTGGAACTGGTCGAGATCACCTCGCCGGCCGAGTTCGAGACCCAGCTGACCGAGGCGCCGTCGGAAGCCGCCGAATAACCCGACCGTGGCCGGCCCGGAGGAAGCCAACCCGGAGGATCGCGATCCCGGGCTGGTGTTCCGCGACGGGGTGCCGGCCTCGTCGCGGTTCGACGACGTCTACTTCTCGCGCGCCGGCGGCCTGGAGGAGGCGGCGCACGTGTTCCTGGCCGGCGCCGGCCTGCCCGATGCCTGGGCCGGCCGGCGCGCGTTCACCGTCGCCGAGACCGGTTTCGGCACCGGGCTGAATTTCCTGGCGACCTGGGACCTCTGGCGGCGCCGCCGGCCGGCGGGCGGCATCCTGCACTACGTCTCGGTCGAGGGCTTCCCGATCCGGCGCGGCACGCTGGCCGGCGTGCTGGCGCCGTTCCGGGCGGTCGCCGGCCTCTCGGCGCGGCTGATCGAGCGCTACCCGCGACCGGTCGCGGGGCTGCACCAAGTCTGGTTCGACGACGACGGCGTCTGCCTGACCCTGGCGATCGGCGACGTGGCGGCGGTGCTGCCGGCGCTCGACGCCCGGGTCGACGCCTGGTTCCTGGACGGCTTCGCGCCTTCCCGCAACCCGGCGATGTGGGCGCCGGCGGTGCTCGACGAGGTCGCCCGGCTGGCCGCACCCGGCTGCCGCCTCGCCACCTTCACCGCCGCCGGCGCGGTGCGCCGCGGGCTGCAGGAGCGCGGCTTCGCGATGCGCCGGCGCCCGGGGCTGGGCGACAAATGGCAGTGCCTGGCCGGCGAGTTTCGCCCCGACGAAGCCGCTTCGAAGGGTGCCGCGGCGGGAGGCGAAGCGCCGGGAGGCAGTGGGGCGGGGTCGGCGCCGCGCGTGGCGGTGATCGGCGCCGGGGTCGCCGGTGCGGCGCTGGCCGGCGCGCTGAGGCGGCGCGGCATCGCCCCGCTCTGGCTCGACCGCCGGCCGACCGTCGCCGCCGAGGCCAGCGGCAACCCGGTCGGCATCCTGATGCCGCGCCCGACCCTCGACGGCGGCCCGGCCGGCCGGCTTTCGGCCGCCGCGTTCCGCCACGCGCTGGCGGCCTGCGCCGGGCTCGGCGTGGCGGTCGGCGGCAACGGCGTGCTCGAGCTGGCCGAGGACCCGGCGGTGCTGGCCCGCCACCGCCGCCTGGCCGAGACCGGCCGGCTCGACGCCCTCGACGGCAGGCTGGTGGACGCCCAGGAGGCCAGCCGGATCGCCGGCGTCGCGCTCGACCGGAAGGCGATCTGGTACCCGCGCGCCGGCTGGGTGTCGCCGCCGGCCCTGGTGCGGGCGCTGGCCGGCGGCGCCGAGGCGACGCTCGGCCGGGCGGTGGCGCGGCTGGAGCGGGGCGACGGCGGCTGGCTTCTGGCGGACCCGGAGGGGGCGACGATCGCCGAGGTCGACGTGGTGATCGTGGCGACCGGTGCGGCGCTGTGCACGCTCGACCAGCTCGCCCACCTGCCGGTGCGGGCGGTGCGCGGCCAAGTGTCGGAACTGCCGGCGACCGCCACCAGCCGGCGGCTCGGAGCGGTGCTGACCTTCGGCGGCTATCTGGCGCCGGCGGTCGACGGCCGGCACGCCGCCGGCGCCACCTACGACCGCGAGGGCTTCGATCCGGCCGACTGGCCGCTGGCGGTCACCGGCGACGGCCACGCCCGGATCGTCGCCGCGCTGCCGGGGCTGATCGGCGCCTGGTTCGAGGGGTCGCCGCGACCGGCGGCAGGGCGGCGCTGCGCGCGACCACGCCCGACCGCCTGCCGCTGGCGGGGCCGGTGGGGTGGGCGGCGACGGCGGGCCGGCGGCGCCCGGGCTGTACGTCCTGGCCGGCCTCGGGTCGCGCGGCCTGCTGACCGCGCCGCTGCTGGCGGAGGCCGTGGTGTCGGGATTGCTGGGCGAGCCGAGCCCGATCGAGCGCGACCTGGCGGCAGCGGTCGATCCGGCGCGGTTCGCGGAGCGCGAAAGAGCGAGAGGCCGGAAAGCGAGAGGCGTCAGAGCGAGAAGGTGACCCGGCTCGGCGTCTACACCCGGCCCTTCGTGGCCCCCGCTGCGCGGGGGCACCTCAGGGCGATAGAAAACAGAAATAATTTCAGTGGCTTAAACTCTATCGCCCTGAGGCGCGCGCCGCGCAGCGGCGGGCCACGAAGGGCCTGGTGGGGACAGATTTCCAAGCCTCAGGCGACGGCAGCCGTCTCGCGGCGGTCGTCGCCGGTGAAGTCGCGCATCTGGCGGCGGCGGTCGGGGCCGAAATACTCCTCGCCGACCCGCACGAACGGCCGCGGCCGCTCGATCAGCTGGACCAGGCGCTTGTAGATCGCCTCCGCCGACACCGGCTTGGCGAGGAACTCGGTGGCGCCGGCGTCGCGGGATTCCAGGATCCGCGGGATCCGGGTGTCGGCCGAGACCACCAGCAGCGGCAGCATCCGGATCCGCCGGTCGCGGTGGTTGCGGATCGCCTTGATCAGGTCGACGCCGTCCTGCTGCTCCAGGTCGAGCTCGGTCATGATCATGTCGATCCGCGAATCCTCCTGCAGCCGGTCGGCGGCGTGCTCCAGCGAGCGGGCGGTGATGATCCGGCCGACGCCGAGGCCGTCGAGCAGCTCGCGCAGGATCTCGCGCATGAACGCGTTGGGGTCGACGGTGAGCACCGTCACCGCGGACATGTCGTAGGATTTCATCGCGCCCTCGCCAAACTTAACGCGAGGCGTAGTCTGCGCCCGCGCCCGGTAAAGGAACGCTTAAGGCGCGCTCAGCTCCCGGATTCCGGCCCGAGGCGCCGGTTGCTCTCGTCGAACAGGCGGCGGATCTTGGCGACGTCGTAGGGGGTTTCGGTCGGCGGCTCGCCGTCCCATTCGCTGCGCGGCGTGCCGAAGAAGTCGCCGCCGTAGACGTGCAGCGCGCCGGTCAGCCGGCCGAGCGGGTTGGTGACCGAGTGGATGGCGGTGGCGCCGAGCCAGACCGCCTCGCGCTCGTCGAGGTCCTTGCCGCCCATCCGCTGCAGCCCGGTGCCGTCGCGCCGCCAGAACACGTTGGTCTCGCGGCCGGTGTAGATGCCGATCGCCGCCCACATCCGGTGGTCGTGCGGGATCAGGTCCATCTCCGGCCCCCACACCAGGTTCAGCACGGTCAGCCGGTCAGTGTGGTGCAGGGTGTAGATCCCGCCGCGCTCGGGCTCGCCGATCGCGCGCATCACGGCGGCCGGGTCGGTCACCGCCGCGGCGACGAGCTCGCGCACCGCAAGCTCCGGGGCGGTCTCGTCGAGGCCGCCGTGCAGTCCTGGACGAAGCGATCGAGATCGAACATGGCGTCCTCCCGGTTGTCTCCGGCTTTGCGCCGGTTCCTCGGCTTGTCGCCAGTATCGCACCGGCCGCCGGCGACCTCCACGACGACAATGTTTCAGCCGGGTAACAGTTCCGGCGGTTTCAGCCGGTTGGCAGCGCCGGCCGCCTCACGGCCCGACCCGCCAGCGCTCCAGCACGTCGCGGCGGATCTCGATCGCCGAGGCCGGGGCCGTCCGGCACGTGGCCGACGCCGCGCTCGACCCGGATCGGGTCGACCAGCAGGCCCTGGCGGAACGGGTGCGGGGTGCTGTCGTATTCCAGCATCGGCTGGTGGGCGCCGAAGGACGGCACGTTGGTCGGCAGCACCGCCAGCAGCTGCATCGCCGCCGCCAGCCCGATGCCGGTGCCCCAGACGTGCGGGTTGTAGCGCACGCCGTGGGTCCAGGCCATGTCGGCGATCCGCTTGGCCTCGGTCAGGCCGCCGCAGGAGGCGGTGTCGGGCTGGATGACGTCGACCGCGCGGGCCTCCAGGATGCGCCGGAAATCGTGGCGGGTGAACGAGCATTCGCCGCCGGCGATCGGGATGCTGGTGGCGGCCCGCACCTCGCGGTAGCCCTCCAGGTCCTCGGGCTCGACCGGCTCCTCGAACCAGCCGATGCCGTAGGGCTCGATGGCGCGCGCCAGCCGCTTGGCCTGGACCGTGTCGCAGCCGTGGTTGGCGTCGACCAGCAGGCCGATGTCCGGGCCGATGGTCTCGCGCAGCATCGCCACCAGCGCCAAATCGTCGTCGAAGCCGAAGCCGACCTTGGTCTTCATGGTGCGGAAGCCGGCTTCCAGGTAGCCCTCGGCCTCCTCGCGCAGCAGGCGGTGGTTTTCGGCCCGGTCGTCGGTGCGCCGGTACAGGCCGGTGGCGTAGGCCGGCACGGCGGTGCGGATCGGCCCGCCCATCAGGGCGTGGACCGGCGCGCCGTAATGCTTGCCGCGCAGATCCCAGAGCGCGATGTCGACCGCCGACAGCGCCTGCACGGCGATGCCGCGCTGGCCGTGGTCGCGCAGCGAATTGTAGAGCTCCTCCCAGATCGCGTCGCCGGCCAGCGGCGAGCGCCCGACCAGGCGCGGCGCGTAGTAGCGCTCGATGACGGTGGCCAGCGCCCAGGGCGGCCCGTAGCCGTCGCCCCAGCCGACCAGGCCGCTGTCGGTCTCGATCTCCAGCACCAGCCCGACCCGCCGGTCGACCCAGGCCTGCGAGAACGCGAACCGCGCCTCGATCGGCGCCTCCAGGACGTGGACGCGCACCGCCGTGATCTTCATCGCCGCCTCCTCGGGTGTTCGACCCCGCGACCATAGCAGGACCGCGGGGCGGGGCGGCAAGCGGCGGGAACCGGCGGCGGCGGACGGCGTTCGTGACGGGGAGGGCCGACCCGGAGGTGTGCGATGACGTCGCGAGTCGCGGCCCTGATCCTGCTTGCCCTGGTGAGCGCCGGCTGCCAGTCGGTCCCCGAGACGCCGCCGGGCCCGGCGAAGAACACCGTGTCGCCGCCGCCGGCCCCGGTGATCAAGTCGTTCTGGATTTGACGGGACGTTGCGCGACCGGCAGTTGCGGACGGCATCGCGCGGCGCCCGGCAGCGACGCGCCTTGGGGGAGCGACTTGGACGGCGGTCAAGTGCGTCGATCGGTGCGGGCGGACGGGCGGTGTTGAGCCCGGTCGCCAGGCGGGGAACACCGCCCGCACCCTATCGAGGCCTGCGCCGAGGAGATCCTCGGTCTGATCGAGGAGCGGCGTGACAGCACGCTCCTGGCTATCGTCGAGCCCCTCGGCCCTAGCAGCCGGCCGGTACGGTGCCACCCCACTGGATGATCACGATGCCACTGATACCCGGGCCACCGTACTGCTTGTCGGGGGAAACACCGGCGGATCCGTCACCGCCCGCACCGCCGGACCCGAACCCATTTCCACTGTTGGCGGTGTCGTTGCCGTTGAAACGGAGATTGGTCTCACCCTCCGCGACGACGACGACACCGCCGCCGCCGCCGCCACCGGTGTTCCTCCCAGTGCTGAAGCCGCCGGCGCCGGAATAGACGCCCTGGTGAATGATCTTGCAGAGATCCTGGGGGAAATCGGGTTGACCCGTTCCGCCGTTCGGACCGCCGCCGCGGTCCCCGTTCATTCCACCCGAATGCGGGCTTTGTCCGCCACCCGAGCCGCCGTTTCCGCCGGCACCGCCGTTGTTCGCGCCGGCGGCGCCACCGTCCGCCGACACCAGTGTCGTTCCGTTCTGGGTGACGGTACTCCCGGTCGCGACCTCACCGATCGATCCGACCGTGACCGCCAGTTGGTCGCCCGCGGCAAGGTCGACCGCGGTGTAGGCGGTCTCGCCCGAACCGCCGCCACCGCCCTGGGTGTCGCCACCCTCGCCGCCGGCGCCGATCGCCAGGATCCGATGGGTGCCGGTGTAGGAGGCCGTGAAGGTACCGCTGCTCCGGAAGCGCTGCTGATCCGGACAGTTGGCATCCGGGTCGCCGCCCCATTCGACCAGCACCGCGCCCGCGGCACCCGCTCCCCCGTTGCGCAAGGGGTTTGTCGCTCCGACCGGATGCCCATCCCCGCCGCCGCCGCCGGCGCCGTATCCGACTCCGCCGTAGCCTGTTCCCTTGGCGTTGTCTCCGCCGGCGGGGGTGCCGGGTTGCTGCCCGTTGGGATCGTCCATGGCGAGCCCACCGCCGCCACCGCCACCGAACGCGGTGAGGACGGCGTAGGAGCCCCCGATGCCCGGATAAACGTTGACGGTCACGAACTTGCACAGATC
The DNA here is from genome assembly GCA_018401495.1 of Rhodospirillaceae bacterium. Taxonomy (GTDB): domain Bacteria; phylum Pseudomonadota; class Alphaproteobacteria; order Thalassobaculales; family Thalassobaculaceae; genus Thalassobaculum_A. The sequence goes on along the minus strand of JAGYJX010000027.1, from coordinate 28,168 downwards.
GTCGTGGAAGGAAGCACCTTGCCCGGTTCCGCCGGGCTGGCCGGTCCCGCCCCCGCTGCCGCCATCGCCTCCGGCCCGCCCCCCACTCTTGCCTGCGAATCCGCCACCGGACCCGCCGGCACCGCCCGCGGTCCTGTTCTTTCCACCGCCGCCGCCGCCGTCGGCCGTCAGCGTGGTCGAGTTGCCGCCGGACGTGTACGGCCCGAAGCTGGAGACCGTCCCGGCGCCGCCGTTCTGCTGAGGCAAGGTGCCGGTGACAACGCCGGCAACACCGCCGGTCCCCACCGTCACCGTAATCTGGTCGCTCGTCGACAGGGTGACGCTGCCGGAATAGGCAACCACTCCCGACCCACCGCCGCCGCCCTCATCGGCGCCGCCACCACCGCCACCGCCGATCGCGACGATCCGATAGGTGCCGTCGACCGGCGGCGTGAAGGTCCCGCTTGTGGTGAAGAGCTGGGACCCGGCCTGTTGCGTCGTGGGCAGGCTCGGCAAGAGCACCCAGATCTGATTGAGCTTGTCGCAGGCGGAGAGGAAGGGACGGTCGCCCTCCGGCGTGGCGGTCAGGCATTTGCCCGTCGTTCCAAGCGAGATCGGCCCGAGCGGTACGCCCGGCAGGGCGTTCCCGGAGGTCCAGTAGAACTGGTGGTGCCGCCGTGTGAAACTGTCGCAGCTCTGCAGCTTGAACGTGTCGTCCTGCTCACCCGGACGGCCGGAGGAATCCGTCATGCAGTATCCGGTGCCGGTCCCGTCGTTGTTCAGAAGCTCCAGCTTGGTCAGCGGCGCCGAGCGGGCCCACTGGTCGACCTTCCAGGACGGTGCCGATGCGCAGTCCACCGAGATGACGTCGGCGTTCGATGCGGTCGAACCGTCGACTCCCAGGCAGACCGCCTCTTGGCCAGGGACGTGCAGCCCGACCGGCCCTTCGAAGTCCGAAAGCGTTGGAGCCGTCTGCATGAACCAGGTCTGGGTCGACGGATTGCAGGGTCCGACGTCGAGCGCGACACCGATCTGAGCGTTGACCACGCATTTGCCCTGAGACGGCAGAACGATCGTTCCACTCGGGAGAGACTGCGTCCCCGGCGTGCCCCACTCCCAGTCGGTGTTGGTCGCCGCGCTGGGATGACAGTAGTAGAACTGCAGGTTCTCATAGTTGGCAGGGTGGGCGGTGTCGACGTCCAGGCAGAGCGCCTCGTTGTCATGAATGCCCGGTCCGTCCTGGCCGATGGCAAGCTTGTACTTGCCCGGTGCGGTCCAGTTGACCAGGGACCAGACTGGCGCCAACTGATTGCAGTAAACCGCGATCACCCGTTTCCCCGCAGCCGGCAAACCATCCGACCCGAGGCAGATCGTCGTCCCGTCCGACTGGGTGTTCTGGACCTGACCGAAGATCACCGTGCCTTGCGCCTCCGCGGCGGGCGGCACGGAGGCGAGTGCGGCGATCATGAACAGAACGCCACCCAGGAAGCGTCTCACGGCCCTGGTTGGACCGTCCTTTGGGTACGTGTTGGTCATCGGTGTTTCTCCCCTCCGATGGTTCGGCGGACTCGGTTCGAGCCGTCCTGAAAGGGAGAGCGTTCTGAACGATCGGCAGAACTCACCGGCAACCGGAGGTCATCGGAACATCGTCCGGCAACCGTCCATCCCATGCGCCGACGCCGTTCGGGCGTCGACGTACCGGCGGATCGATTCGCGCAAACCGATCCGTCGCAGCCGTTCTGCCGCGTAACCACCCACCCCCAACTCTTATCCCACATGTCGTCCGTGATTTTCTGCCCGACGGTAGCAGTGGAGAATGAGTATGACAACCATGAACTGTTCAATTGGATTGCGCTGTTTCGCTCCTTTGAGCGTTGAACATACTGGACGAAATAACCAAAAGTCAGGCGGATCGGATCAACCAACTCCCGGGGATAATTTCCTGTGACTTCTAGGGCTGCGCCAAAACTGGCAATCCGCCGAAGTCTTGGTTGCTTGCTGACTTAAAGCCCACGTCCGGCTCTCCGAGTCAGAAGTGCGGCGCGCGGGGTTGTGCCCCGTGCCTTGGGTTTTGATCTTGCGAAGGTGTTGTCTTGCACCGTCAGGGATCAGCACTAGCGGTTTGCAGCTGTCTACTGTTCCCGGTTGTGCGGCCGACTCTTGCCACGGCGCCGTCCCTCAGCCCCGGATCCCCTCCAGCGCCTGCCAGTCGAACGCCACCCCGTGACCAGGCCGCTCCGGCGCCACCGCCTTGCCGTCGGCGTCGAGGGTCAGCGGGTTCTCGATGAAGCGGTCGAGCCCGAAGCCGTGGATCTCCAGGAACGAGTTGTTCGGGATCGCGGCGAGCAGGTGGACCTGCAGATCGTGCACCCCGTGCGTCGTCACCGGCAGGTTGTTGGCCTCGGCCAGGTGCGCGATCTTCAGCCAGGAGGTGACGCCGCCGCAGGTGGCGACATCCGGCTCCGGGAAGTCGACGGCGCCGGCGTTGATGAAGTTGCGGAACTCGTAGACGGTGTGGAAATTCTCGCCGGTGGCGATCGGCGTCGCTCCCTCGCGGGCGATCCGCACGTGGCCGGCCAGGTCGTCGGGGATGGTCGGCTCCTCCAGCCAGACCAGGTCGTAGGCGGCCAGCTTGCGCGACGCCCGGATGGCGGTGTCGACCGGCCAGCGCATGTTGGCGTCGACCATCAGCGGGAAGTCGGGGCCGAGGAAATCGCGCATCGCCGCCACCCGGGCGACGTCCTCCGACAGCCGGTCGCGGCCGACCTTCATCTTGATCGCCTTGAAGCCGCGATCGAGGTTGTCGCGGGTCTGCCGCAGCAGCTCGTCGACGGTGAACAGCAGGTCGATGCCGCCGGCGTAGGCCGGCACCCGCGGGTCATGGCCGTTGAGCAGGCGCCAGAGCGGCAGTCCGGCGCGCTTGGCCTTGAGGTCCCAGAGCGCGATGTCGACCGCGGCGATGGCGAACGACGCCGGCCCGCCGCGGCCGATGAAATGCAGGCCCCACCACATCCGCTCCCACAGCTGTTCGACGCGGTCGGCCTCCTGCCCCGCCAGCAGCGGGGCCAGCTCGCGCGCGATCAGCGAGCGGATGGCGTCGCCGCCGTGGCCGACGGTGTAGGTGTAGCCAAGCCCCTCGGCCCCGTCGGTGTCGCGCACCCGGGCGGTGATCAGCTCGAAATGGGTGATCTCGCCGTGGGTCGAGTCGGACAGCACGACGGGGAGCGGGATCCGGAAGTGGTCCGCCTGGATCGCGGCGATCGGCATGCCCGGCTCCTGTGTCGAGGTTCGGCCGCTTCGGGTCGCGGGGCGGCGGATCGGCGGGGAGTATGGCACCGGGAGCCAGGGATGTGGATAGGCTCGCCGGGTCGGCGTCGGGTGGCAGCATCAGTGCCGGTGCGCCACGGGGTCGGTGGCGCGTGCGTGACGCCGGCGCGCTGCCGGCTTCCTTGCCGTGCGGGTTCGCGGCACAATTGGTTGTTGGGAAGGATTACCGCCGCATGCCACGCCAGTTTCTGTTCGACCGCTTCATCGAGGCGCTGATGGAGCCCGAGGGCTCGGCGGGGAGCGGCCGGCTGCGCGAGACCCTCGGGAAGAGGCAAGTGACGGCGAAGCCGGCCCGACCGCGCGGTCCGGGGCGTCGCGAGGCCGCCGCGTGACCCGTGCGACGGTCCATCCCGGCCTGCTGACCTGGGCGCGCGAGCGTGCCGGCCTGGATCCGGCCGACCTGCTGCACCGTTTCCCGAGGCTGGATGCCTGGGAGTCCGGCGAGGCGCTGCCGACGCTGAAGCAGCTGGACGCCTTCGCCCGCGCCGTGCACGTGCCGGTCGGCTACCTGTTCCTGCCGGCGCCGCCGGCGGAGCGCCTGCCGATCCCGGACTTCCGCACGGTCGAGGGGCGGGCGGTCCGGCGCGCCAGCCCGAACCTGCTCGACACCCTTTACGCCTGCCAGGAACGGCAGGGCTGGTACCGCGAGTTCGCGTCGACGACCTCGGCAGCCGGCGGCAACCTTCGTCGGCAGCGCCGGCCTCGACGACCGTCCGGAGGCGGTGGCGGCGGAGATCGCCCGCACCCTCGGTTTCACTCTCGAGGCACGCGCCACCTGCCGCACTTGGGAAGAGGCGCTGCGGCTGTTCGTTGCCCAGGCCGACCGGATCGGTGTCCTGGTCATGGTCAGCGGCGTCGTGCTCAGCAACAACCGCCGGCCGCTGGACGTCGAGGAATTCCGAGGCTTCGCGCTCGCCGATCCGCTGGCGCCGCTGGTGTTCGTGAACGGCGCCGACAGCAAGTCGGGGCAGATGTTCACGCTGGCGCACGAACTGGCGCATCTGTGGCTCGGCAGTTCGGCGGTTTCGGACGCCGGGGCGGCGCCGCTGCGCGGGCACCGCCGCGAAGAGGTCTGGTGCAACGCGGTCGCCGCCGAGCTGTTGGTGCCGCTGGCGGCCCTGCGGCCGGAACTGCGGCGTGGCGAGGAGCTGGAGGCGGCGCTGCGTCGGCTGGCGCGGCGGTTCAAGGTCAGCACGCTGGTGGTGCTGCGGCGATTGCTCGACGCCGGCTGGCTTGACCGCGCCGCCTTCGAGGCCGCCTGGGCGGCGGAGCGCGAGCGGCTTCGCGACCTCGCCGACCGCGGCGGCGACGGCGGCGATTTCTACCGCACGACGCTGTCGCGGGTCAGCCGCCGCTTCGCTCGCGCCCTGGTGGAGAGCACGCTGGAGGGCCAAACCCTCTACCGCGACGCCTTCCGCATGCTCGGCGTCGCCCGGACCGAGACCTTCAACCAGATCGGCCGCGAGGTGGGGGTCCTGGCGTGATCCGCTACCTGCTCGACACCAACATCTTCATCCAGGCGAAGAACCTGCATTACGGCTTCGACTTCTGCCCGGCGTTCTGGGACTGGCTGGTCGACCGCAACGCGGCGGGGCAGGTGGCGAGCATCGAGAAGGTCGGCGACGAACTGCTGGCCCAGGCGGACCAGGTGTCGGAGTGGGCGGCGGAGCGCGGGAAGGGGTTCTTCCTGCCGCCGGACGACACGATCCTGCCCGCCTTGTCGAGAGTGAGCGTTTGGGCCACCGCACAGCGCTACGAGCCGGCGGCGATCGCCGGGTTCCTGCAGGTCGCCGACTACTGGCTGGTGGCGCACGCCCTGGCGCACGGTTGCGCCGTCGTCACCCACGAGGTGCCGGCGGAAACCGTCCGCAAAATCAAGATCCCGAACGCCTGCGTCGGGCTCGGTGTCACCTGCGTCAGCCCCTACCAGATGTTGCGGCGGGAGCGGGCTCGCTTTGTCCTCGGCGCGGCCGGGGGTGGGCCGTGAACGCCCCTGGACTGGGCGCCGTAAGCCTTGTGGCTCACGAAACGCGTTTCATGAGCCACAACCGAGTTTGCCGTCATTCCGTGAGCCACAAGCGACCAGCCCATCCACCGCCTGATCCGGGTCGTCAGCTTCCAGTTCGACCCGCGGTTCCGCCCGACCGTCCCAGGTGAACCGCCACCGGGCGTCCTTGCGGACGTTGCCGACCAGCGCCGGGCGGAAGCAGGCGAGGCAGGTGCCGCCGGGGTGGCGCACGCTCGGGTAGAGGATGCCGGCCGAGCCGGCGGCCAGCAGCCGCTCGGCCAGGCCCTGGGCCTCGACGTAGCTGGTCGGGCTCAGGCAGGCGTCGAAGCCGGGGGCGTCGCGGATGTCGTGGAACTCGCCGCCGAAATCGGCGCGGTAGTCGTCGTAGGCGACGCTCTCGTGCAGCCAGCCGATTTCGGCCAGCTCGACCGATTTGTGCCAGGCCACCTCGGCCTGCGAGGTCTCGAGCTCGAAGCCGGCGTACCACGCGCCGCGGTCGGGGCCGTTGAAGCGGCTGCCGAGCGGGCTGGCGTGGGTGAAGGCGGCGTTGATGATCCGGTAGTGCGCGATCCCGAAGACCAGCTCGTCGACCCCGACACCGGGCAGGCGGTCGTTCTCGGCCAGCAGCCGGTCGTTGGTGGCGTCGTCGAGGTCGAAGATGGCGCGCAAATGGTCGTCGTCGTCGGCGATCCGCACCAGCACGCTGGCGCCGCCGTCGCTGTATTTGGAGGGGATCAGGCGGTGGGTGTCGAGTTGGCGGATGCGGGACAGTCGCGCCAGCGTTGCCCCCGTCACTGGCTGCCCCTCACTGGCCGCCCCGGCGGGCGTCGAGCAGCCGGCGGACCGTGGCGAACGCCGGCAGGCCGCCGCTCTTGAGGTAGTCGATCGGGGCCTGGCCCCGGAAGATCCGGTTGCTGTTCGCCAGGCTCATCCAGCGGTCGGCCAAGTTCCTCGCCGTAGAGGATGTTCAGGGCCTTGAAGATGCCGACCAGGTAGGAGATGCGCCTGCAGGCGGTCCTCGTCGAGCACCCGGTCGCCCTGCTTCTTGAGGCCGTAGAACGCGCCGTTCGAAATGCCGCCGAGCAGCAGGCGGGCCTCCTCGTCGCGAATCTTCCAGCGCGCCATGATGTTGAAGAACGCCCGGATCGCGTCGGCGCTGAGGCGCGCGCGCTCGGAGCGGTCGGACAGGTCGATCGGCGGTGCCACCGCGTAGCGGGTGGCCGGGTAGGCGAGGGGAGCGGCCATGGTATCTCCGTTCATGGAGACAGGTTGGTCCGAATCCGGAGAACGTCAAGAGGCTGCGGCCGCCGCGGAACCCTCGGCGGTCGCCGCCGCTTTCAGCGGTGGGCAACAGGCGACCGACGGTCAGCGGAAAGGCGAGCAGCGATGAACCGGAACGACGAGGCCATCAAGCCCGGCCCTCGCAACGATGCCCCCCAGAAGCCTTCGGGGCCGGCGCCCAAGGACGAGCGGCGCGAGACCGAGGAGCGGCTCGCCGAGGCGATGGGCGGGGCGGGGCGGGGCAACGCGAAGGATGCCCTGAAGGACGATCCGGGCCTGTCGGATAAGGACGGGAAGGGCGCCGGGAATGGGGCCGGGGCCGGTAAGGAAAAGTCCGGCAATTAGCGGGCCGACGGCCGGCCCGCGGCGGCTCCGCCGGACTACGTGCCGGAGTTCCCCCGGCCACCGTAGTGCCGCGTCACGAACGGCGCGGAGAACTTCCCGGACTCCAAATCCTCGCGGATCGCGTCGTCGCTCCGCTCCGCCGGCGGGCCGTAGCCGCCGGCGCCGGGGGTGTCGAGCACGACGCGCTCGCTCGGCTTCAGGCGCACGCGCGACGCCTTGGAGGCGAGGCTGCGCACGGCGCCGCCGTCGGTCTCGACGCGGAAGGCGCCGACCGCGCCGGCGCTCGCCGCCGAAGATGCCCCAGGGCCGGTGGCGGAAGCGCTCGCCGACGCCGTTGAACTCGCACTCATGGCCGACCGGCCGCAGGATCCGGCGGATCCCCATGCCGCCGCGGTGGCGCCCGCGCCCCGCCGCTGTCCTCGATCAGCTCGTAGCCCTCGACCCGCAGCGGGTATTCCTGCTCGATCGCCTCGACCGGCAGGTTCGAGGTGTTGGTGATGTGCACCTGCACGCCGTCCTTGCCGTCCTTGGCGACCCGCCCGCCCATGCCGCCGCCGAGCGTCTCCAGGTAGACGTATTGCCGGCCGGTGCGCGGGTCGGTGCCGGCGAAAACAGCGCTGGTGTTGGCGCCGTTGGCGGCGCCGATGACCCGGTCGGGCAGGGCCTCGGCGAGCGCGCCGATGACCACGTCGACGACGCGCTGGCAGGTGTTGGCGCGCATCGCCACCGCCGCCGGGGCGACGCAGTTGACCACCGAGCCCTCGGGCGCGGAAATGTCGATCGCCTCGAAGATCCCGTGGTTGTTCGGCACGTCCGGGTCCAGCAGCGCCTTCAGGGCGTAGCAGACCGCCGACTGGGTGGCGTTGTAGGTCAGGTTGAAGTTGCCCGGCATCTGCGGGTCGGAGCCGGCGAAGTCGAAGGCGATGCGGTCGCCTTCCTTGCGGATCGTCACCGCGATCCGGATGTCCTCGGTGCCGGTGCCGTCGTCGTCCATCACGTCGGCGAAGGCGTACTCGCCGTCCGGCACCGTGGCGATCGCCGCCTGCATGCGCCGGCGGGTGCGGGTGACGATCTCGTCGAAGGTGCGCAGCAGCCGGTCGGTGCCGGTGCGGGCGATCACCTCCTCGAGCCGCCGCCGGCCGAGCCGGGCGGCGGCGATCTGGGCGTTCAGGTCGCCCTGGCGCTCCTCGGGCAGGCGCATGTTGAGCATCAGCAGCCGCTGGATGTCGGTGACCAGCTCGCCCTGGCTGTACAGCCGGACCAGCGGGATCCGCAGCCCCTCCTTGTAGATCTCGTCGAGCCCGCCCGACATCGAGCCGACCGCCGCCCCGCCGACGTCGGCGTGGTGGATGATGTTGGCGACGAAGCCGACCAGGCGGTCGCCGTCGAACACCGGGGTGGCGAGGTTGATGTCCGGCAGGTGGGTGCCGCCGGCGACGTGCGGGTCGTTGCCGATGAACATGTCGCCGGGGCGGATGGTGTCGCCGAAGATCGCCAGGATGTGGGTCATCAGCCCGGCCATCGAGGCGAGGTGGATCGGCAGCGCCTGCTCGGCCTGCACGATCAGCCGGCCCCTGGGCGTCGGCGATGGCGGTCGAGTGGTCGTGGCGCTCCTTGACGTTGGTCGAGAAGGCGCTGCGCATGATCGTCAGGAAGCATTCGTCGGCGATCGACTTCAGCCCGTTCCAGGTGATCTCCAGCGCGATCGGGTCGATCTGGGCGTGGTCAATCGTGTCGGCGTGGTCACTCATGTCCGATCTCCATCAGCAGGCTGAGCGCCGGGTCGACGGTGACGGTGGCCCCGGGCGGGACGACGGTGGTGGCGTCGAGCTGGGTGACGATCGCCGGGCCGGCGAGCACGGTGCCGACCGGCAGCGAGGCGCGCTCGTAGATCGGGGTCTCGACCGCGGCAGCCTCGTCGAACCACACCATCGCGGTACCGGACGGCGCCGCCGGGCCGGCCGGGCTGGTCGGGTCGCTGCGGCCCTGCAGCAGCCGGGCGAGCGCCTTGGAGCGGACGTTGACCACCTCGATCGGCGCGTCGGGGTCGGCGTGGCCGTGGGCGCGCCGGTGCTCGGCGAGGAAGCCGTCGCGCAGCGCCGCCGCGTCGCCGGGAGCGCCGGACAGCCCCGCCGGCGCCTCGACCGACAGCTCGTAGTTCTGGCCGACATAGCGCATGTCGAGGGACAGCAGGACGCGGCCGTCGGTCGCCGCCGCGGCCTCGCTCGGCCAGCCACGCCTCGGCCTGGCGGCGCAGCGCCGCCGCCGCCTCGGCGATCCGGGCGATGCCCGCCACCAGCGGGGCCCGGCAGGTCATCACGAAGTTCTCCTGCAGCTCGGCCTCCAGCAGGCCGTCGGCGCACAGGATTCCCGGCGCCCGCGGCACCAGGGCGCGGCGGATGCCGAGCGCCCGGCAGACGTCGGCGGCGTGCAGGCCGCCGGCGCCGCCGAACGGCATCAGCGTGAAGTCGCGCGGGTCGTAGCCGCGTTCGGTCGAGACCGCGCGGATCGCCCGGGTCATGTTCGAGGTGGCGATGCCGACGATGCCGAGGGCGGCCCTGACCGGGCTGACGCCGAGCCGTCCGGCGATCGCGGTCACCACCGCCTCGGCCCTGGCGCGGTCGAGCGACAGCCCGCCGCCGGCCAGCGACAGCGGCAGCCGGCCGAGGAAGACGTTGGCGTCGGTGACCGTCGGCTCGGTGCCGCCCATGCCGTAGCAGGCCGGGCCCGGCACCGCGCCGGCGCTTTCCGGGCCGACCTTCATCAGGCCGTCGGCCTCGACCCGGGCGATCGAGCCGCCGCCGGCGCCGACGGTGTGGATGTCGACCATCGGCAGCCGGATGCGGAACCCGGCGATCTCGCGCATGTGGGTGATCTCGGTGCGGCCGTCGCGGATCAGGCAGACGTCGGTCGAGGTGCCACCGATGTCGAGGGTGATCAGGTTGCCGATGCCCGAGGCGCGGCCGGCGGCGGCGGCGCCGACGGCGCCCGCCGCGGGACCGGAGAGGGCGGTGCGCACCGGGAACTGTGCGGCCTTCTCGACCGACATCAGCCCGCCGGAGGACTGGAAGATGCCGACCCGGGCGCGCGGTGCCGCGTCGTGGATCGCGGCCTGCAGCCGCTGCATGTAGCGCCCGACCTCGGGCTGCAGGAAGGCGTTGACCAGGGTGGTGGAGAAGCGCTCGTACTCGCGGAACTCCGGCTGCACCTCGCTGGAGAGCGAGACGTAGAGGTCCGGCCGCGCCCGCCGGATGGCGGCGGCCAGGCGCTGCTCGTGCTCCGGATTGACGAACGAGAACAGCAGGCAGACGGCGAGGCCCTGGACGCCGTCGAGCCCGGCGAGCTGGTCGAGCACCTCGGCGATGCCGGACTCGGTAAGCGGCTCGATCACCGCCCCGTCCGGGCCGATGCGCTCGGACACCTCCAGCCGCCGATGGCGCGCGGCCAGCGGCGGCGGCGCGTCGACCTGCAGGTCGTAGATCGCCGGACGCACCTGGCGGCCGATCTCCAGCAGGTCGCGGAAGCCCCGGGTGGTGACGACGCCGACCGCCGCGCCCTTGCGCTGCAGCAGCGCGTTGGTGGCGACCGTGGTGCCGTGGGCGAAGCGCCCGACGTCGGCGCCGGCGATGCCGATCTTGGCCTGCAGCTCGCGCAGGCCCTCCAGGATGGCCTCCGACGGGTCGCCGGGGTCGAGGGGCGCTTGTGGATCGCCAGCTCGCCGGTCGCGACGTTGCGCGCCGCGAAATCGGTGAACGTGCCGCCGACGTCGACCCCGACGATCCAGCCCGCCGTTTCCGTCCGCTCGCCCATCGCCCGCCATCCCCCTGTCCGCGTCGCCGAATTCCACGTCGCCCGTGTCGGCATCGGACCGTATACGCTCACCGGGCGTGCGGTCCATGCCCCGTCGGCGCGGCCGCGCCCGCTGGCCGCCGCCAATAAAGCCATGACGCGGGAGCCGCCGGGCGGCTACACTTTGCGCGGGTAACAAGCGGCGGGACAAGCCGCCGCGGCCCCAAGGGGAGGGCGACGGGCTTGTCGGCACGGGTGCTGATCGCTGAGGACGAACCCAATCTCGTCGAATCGCTGAGCTTCATCCTCAGCCGGGAAGGGTGCGTGGTCTCGGCGGTGTTCGACGGCGAATCCGTCCTGGAGCGGCTGCGCTCCGACCGGCCCGACGTGCTGGTCCTCGACGTCATGCTGCCGCTGCGCACCGGGTTCGAGGTCCTGAAGCTGATCAAGACCGACCCGGGGCTGCGCGGCATCCCGGTGATGGTGCTGACCGCCAAGGGCCAGGAACGCGACCGTCGCACCGCCGAGGATCTGGGCGCCGACGCCTTCGTCACCAAGCCGTTCTCGAACCAGGACGTCGTCGATCGTATCAAGCGGTTGGCGGGCGCCTGATCGGGGCGCGCCGGCCATGAGGCGGCAGAAGGCGCGCGACGCGATCGTCGCGGTGACGGTGTTCGGCACCCTGCTGCTGCTGCCGCCGATCCTGCCGTTCTTCGACCGCTCGGTCACGGTCGGCGGGGTGCCGCTCATCGTGGTGTACGTCTTCGGGGTCTGGCTGGCGCTCATCGTGGCGGCCTGGGCGCTGTCGCGGCGGCTGCCGATGGACGCGCCGCGCCGCGCCCGCCTGGACGATCCCCCGACCGACCAGATCCGGGGCGAGGGAGCGGATTAGTGCTCTCCGCCAACGCCGTCCTGTTCACCGCGCTCGCCTATGTGGCGCTGCTGTTCCTGGTCGCCTTCGTCAGCGACCTGCGGTCCCGCAAGGGCTGGCTCGCCCTGGTGCGGTCGCCCGTCGTCTACACCCTGTCGATCTCGGTCTACTGCACGTCCTGGACGTTCTACGGCGCGGTCGGCTCGGCGGCGCGCAACGGGCTGGAATTCGCCACCATCTATCTCGGCCCGACCCTGGTGTTCGTCGGCTGGTGGTTCCTGCTGCGCAAGCTGGTCCGGATCGGGCGGATCCACCGCAGCTCCTCGATCGGCGACCTGATCTCCTCGCGCTATGGCAAGAGCACCTCGCTGGCGGTTCTGGTCACACTGATCGCGGTGATCGGCACGACCCCCTACATTGCCCTGCAGCTCAAGGCGGTAACCACGAGTTTCCAGGTGATCGCCGACGCCACCGGGACCTCGCTCCTGGGCATCCCGACGCGCGACCTCGACATCCGCACGGGCTTTTGGGTGGCGGTCGGCATGGCGGTGTTCACCATCCTGTTCGGCACCCGCAACATCGACGCCAACGAGCACCATCACGGCGTCGTCGCGGCGATCGCCGTGGAGGCGCTGGTCAAGCTGTTCGCGCTCTTGGCGGTCGGATTGTACGTGGTGTTCTGGATCGCCGGCGGCGTCCCGGAGGTGTTCGCGCTGCCGACGAGTGCGGCGGTGCTGCAGGGCTCCGATACTTTCGGGATCCGCTGGGTCGCGCTCACCTTTCTATCGGCGACGGCGATCGTCTGCCTGCCGCGGCAGTTCCAGATCACCGTGGTCGAGAACGCCGACGAGAACCACCTGCGCACCGCCGGCTGGCTGTTCCCGCTGTATCTGTTCCTGACCAGCCTGTTCACCCTGCCGATCGCGATCGTCGGCCTCGCCACCCTGCCGGCAGGCTCGAACCCGGACATGTTCGTGCTCACCCTGCCGATGCAGCACGACCAGAGCGCGCTCGCCCTGCTGGTGTTCATCGGCGGGTTCTCCTCGGCCACCTCGATGGTGATCGTCGCCAGCATCGCGCTGTCGATCATGGTGTCGAACCACATCGTCATGCCGATCGCGCTGCGCCTGCCGCGGCGATCCGCCGGCGTCAGCGGCGACGTCAAGGCGCTGCTGCTGGTCAGCCGCCGCATCAGCATCGGCGTGATCCTGCTGCTGGGCTTCGCCTACTTCGTCGCCAGCGCGAAGTCGGACGCGCTGGCGTCCATGGGCCTGATCGCCTTCGCCGGCGTGGCGCAGTTCCTGCCCAGCCTCATCGGCGGGCTGTACTGGCACCAGGCGTCCAAGAGCGGCGCCTTCGCCGGGCTGCTGGCCGGGGTCCTGACCTGGGCCTACACCCTGCTGCTGCCGAGCTTCGAAGGCGGGGCGATCCCGGCCACGTTCTTCGAGCGCGGACCCTGGGGCATCGCGGCGTTGCGGCCGCAGGCGCTGTTCGGCGCGGAGGGCGTCGACCCGCTGGTGCATTCGCTGTTCTGGAGCCTGGGTGTCAACGTCGTGCTGTTCGTCGCGGTGTCGCTGTGCCGCGAGCAGAAGCCGCTGGAGCGCCTGCAGGCGACGCTGTTCATCGACGTGTTCCGCAACCCCGCCGACAACGAGGCGCGGTTCATCCGGCGGTCGGCTGCGATCGACGATCTGTACGTTCTGGCCCAGCGCATCCTCGGCGCCGAGCAGGCGCACCGCCTGTTCCGCGACTTCGCGCGCAAGCAGGGCAGCCGCGACGACCTCCCGCAGCCGGACACCGAGTTCATCGCGCATCTCGAGCGCCAGCTCGCCGGCGGCATCGGCGCCGCCTCGGCCCGTGTGATGGTGAGCCAGGTGATCACCGGCGAGACCATCAGCCTGGAAGAGCTCATGAAGCTGGTCGACGAGACCCAGCAGGTCATCGAGTACAGCCAGCAGCTGGAGAGCAAGTCGCAGCAATTGCAGACCACGGCCCGTCAGCTGCGCGAGGCGAACCAGCGGTTGAAGGCGCTGGACGCCCAGAAGGACGACTTCCTCAGCCAGGTGAGCCACGAGGTCCGCACCCCGATGGCGTCGATCCGGTCGTTCTCGGAGATCCTGCTGTCCGACGCCGACCTGTCGCACGAGCAGTCGACCCGCTTCATCGAGATCATCCACAACGAGACCCTGCGCCTCACGCGGCTGCTCGACGAGATCCTCGATCTCAGCCACCTTGAGCGCGGCGAACTCACCTGGACGCTGGAGCCGGTGGACGCGCTAGCGGTGCTGCGCCGCGCCGTGGAGACCTGTCAGGGCATGGCCGACGGTGCGGCGGCCACCATCGCCGTGAACGGCGAGACCGGGCCGGTCGAGGTGCTGGGACACGGCGATCGGCTGGCCCAGGTGTTCATCAACCTGATCTCCAACGCCATCAAGCACAACACCGGACCCTCGCCGCGCCTGGACATCCGCAGCTCGGTCGCCGACCGTCGCCTGATCGTCGACGTGCAGGACAACGGCCCGGGGGTTGCAGCCGCCGACCGTGACCGGATATTCGCCAAGTTCTCCCGAACCTGGGCCAGCGACCGGCCGGTGACCGCCGGCGCCGGCCTCGGCCTCGCGATCAGCCGGGCGATCCTGCGGCGGATGAACGGGACCTTGGATCTGCTGCCGGACACCGGGCAGGGCGCCTGCTTCCGGGTGGTCCTGCCGTTGCGGCAGACCACCGGGACAGCCGTCGGCCCGGCCGCCGGGGAACAGCTGTAGGGGCGCTGTTCTTCCCCTCAGATCGCCAGGTAGCGATGGCGAAGGTCGGCGTCCTCGAGCACGTCCTTGGCAGTGCCGTCGAACACGATCTCGCCCATGTCGAGGATCAGCGCCCGGTCGGCAAGTTGCAGCGCGGCGATCGCGTTCTGCTCGACGATGACCGTGGTGATCCCGAGCTGTTTGACCTCCAGGAGGATCTTCTCGATCTCGCGCACGATGGTCGGCGCCAGCCCTTCATAGGGCTCGTCGAGCAGCAGCAGCTTGAGGTCGCGGGCCAGCGCCCGGGCCACCGCCAGCATCTGCTGCTCGCCGCCGGAAAGCGTCATCCCGTCCTGGTTGCGGCGCTCCGCCAGCCGCGGGAAGTGGCCGTAGATCCGCTCCAGCGGCCAGCCGACCGGCTTGGCGATCTGCGACAGCAGCAGGTTCTCCTCGACCGTCAGCCCGGCAATGATGCGCCGGTCCTCCGGCACCAGCTGGATGCCCTGGCGCGCCGCCTCGAACGATTTCATAGGGTGGATGGCGGTGCCGTTCAGCCAAATCTCGCCACGGGTCAGGGCCGGCTGGTCGGTGCGGGCGATTGCCCGCAGCGTCGAGGTCTTGCCGGCGCCGTTGCGGCCCAGCAGGGCGACGATCTCGTTCTCGGCGATGTCGAAGGAGACGCCCTGCACGATGTACGACTCGCCGTAATAGGCGTGCAGGTCGCGGATGCTTACATACGCGCCGGCGCCGTCGGATGCGGGGTCGGGTTCGGTGATGGCGGCCTGGCTCATGGATGCGCCCCTCCCAGATAGGCTTCCTGGACCTTGGGGTTGCTCTTGATCTCCTCCGGCGTGCCCTCGGCGATCATCGTGCCCTGGGCCATCACCGAGATCGTGTGGGCCAGGGTGAACACCACCGTCATGTCGTGCTCGATGACGATCTTGGTGATGCCGCGCTCGCCGATCCGCTGCAGCAGGTCGATGGTGGCGTTGGTGTCGGCCCGCGACATGCCGGCGGTCGGCTCGTCGAGCAGCAGCAGCTTCGGATCCTGGACCAGGCACATGGCCAGCTCGAGACGCCGCTTGTCGCCACGCGAGAGCGATCCGGCGTGCGCGTGGCGCTTGTCGGCGAGGCCGACGTCCTCCAGCACCGCCTCGGCGTGGTCCCTCACGTCGGCGTGGGTGTCGACCCGCGACCAGAGATCCATCCGGAAGCCACCGTCGCGCTTGGCGAGGGCAGGGATGGTCACGTTCTCGACCAGGCTCAGGTCGGCGAAGATCTCGGGCGTCTGGAACACCCGGGCGACGCCGGCCTGGTTGATCTCGTGCGGGCGGATGCCGAGCAGCGACTTGCCGTTGAAGGTGACGGTGCCGGTGTCCGGCGTCAGCCGACCGACGAAGCAGTTCAGCAGCGTCGACTTGCCGGCCCCGTTCGGACCGATGATCGCGTGCACCGCGCCTTCCCGGATCGTGAGGTTCACCCGGTTCAGCGCCCGCAGGCCGCCGAAGTCCTTGCACACGTCCCGAACGTCGAGGATCGCCATCGCCCTGTCTCCCTCAGCCAGTCCGGTCCGACCGGACCCGGCGCAGCCGCCCGGCGACCCGCGATACGCCTTCCATCACCCCGCCGGGCAGGAAGATCACGATGAGCATGAAAAGGACGCCGAGGGTGAGATGCCAACCGTCGCCGACGAACGGCTGCACGAGGTCGACCATCAAATCCCCAAGACCCGCCGGCAGGAAATCGAACATGCGCGACAGCACCTGATCGTTGAACGCTGAAAAGATGTTCTCGAAGTACTTGATGATGCCGGCCCCCAGCACCGGGCCGAGCAAGGTTCCGGAACCGCCGAGGATGGTCATCAGCACGACCTCTCCGGACGCCGTCCACTGCATGCGCTCGGCCCCCGCCAGCGGGTCCACCACCGCCATGAGCGAGCCCGCGAGGCCGGCGTACATGCCCGAGATGACGAACGCGGCGAGGGTGTACGGCCGGGTGTTGAAGCCGGTGTAGTTCATGCGGTTCTGGTTCGACTTGATCGCCCGCAACGTCATGCCGAACGGCGAGCGCGTGATCCGGAGCGCCAGGTAGTAGGCCAGGATCAACGCCACCGCGCAGACATAGAACCCGCTGTAGCCGACGGTCTCGACCCCGAAGAGATTGGTTGAGGGAAGCCCGGCCCCGGCCGGGCCGTCGAGCACCCGCGGATCGCCGTGCGCAAGCTGCAGCCCGGTCTCGCCGTTGGTTATCGGGGTCAGTACCGAGTAGGCGAGATTGTAGGACATCTGGGCGAACGCCAGCGTCAGGATCGAGAAGTAGATGCCGCTCCGCCGCAGGCTGACATAGCCGATCAGCAGCGCGAACACCCCGCCCGCCAGCACCCCGAACAGCATCGCCGGCACGATGTTCATGGTCAGGAGCTTGAACGACCACACCGCCGCGTAGGACCCGACACCGAGGAAGGCGGCGTGCCCGAACGAGAGGTAGCCAGTCAGCCCGAACAGGATGTTGAAGCCGATGGCGAAGATCCCGTAGATCGCGAACTTCTGGACCAGGTCCGGATAGGCCGCGCCTACCGGCGACAGCCAGATCGGCATGGTGAGGACCGCCGCCGCGAAGATCAGGAACTTGACGTGGTCGGCCCGGTTCGACGCCGAGCCGGCGATGGTCGGCGACCGCGCGCTGCGATCGCTCGGCGAGCCGATGGTGGCGGTGCTCATCGGTCAGCCCTCCATGACGCCACGCCGGCCGAACAGGCCGCGCGGACGGACCTGCAGCACGACGACGGCCACCAGGTAGACGATGATCTGGTCGATGCCCGGGATGATCGCCTTCACCTCGTTCATCGAGGCGAACGACTGCAGGATGCCGAGCAGGAAGCCGGCCAGCACCGCGCCCTCGAGCGAGCCCATGCCGCCGACCACGACCACGACGAAGGACAGCACCAGGAAGTCCATGCCCATGTGGTAGTCGGGCGGCAGGATCGGCGTGTACATCATGCCCGCCAGCCCGGCGACGACCGCGGCGATCCCGAAGACGATGGTGAAGCGGCGCTGCACGTCGATGCCCAGCAGGCCGACGGTCTCGCGGTCCTGCATGCCGGCGCGCACCACCATGCCGAAGGTGGTGAACCGCAGGAACGCGAACACCGCGGCGATGATCGCCAGCGAGAAGGCGAGGTAGATCAGCCGCCAGTAGGGGTAGATCAGGCCCTGGCCGACGCCGAGCCAGGCGCCGATGTCGGCGCTGCCGGCGACCGCTTCGGGCGCCGGCGTCGGGATCGGGTTGGCGCCGAACGCCGACTTGATGATCTCCTGGATGACGATGGCGAGGCCGAAGGTCACCAGGATCTGCTCGGCGTGGCTGCGCTTGTAGAAGTACTGGATCAGCCCGCGTTCCATCACCAGGCCGACCACCAGCATCACCGGTATGGTCAGGACGATGGCGAGCGGGACCGCGAAGTCGATCAGGGCCGCGCCGGTGTCGCCGAACCAGATCTCCAGGTACGGCACCTCCTTGTACGCCTTGAAGAAGGTGACGCTGGTGTCCTCCACCTTCTGCGACAGGGTGAGCAGCTTCTGCATCGTGACGGCGCAGAAGGCCCCGAGCATGAACAGCGCGCCGTGGGCGAAGTTCACCACCCCGAGCGTGCCGAAGATCAGCGTCAGGCCCAGCGCGATCAGCGCGTAGGCCCCCCCCTTGTCCAGCCCGTTCAGGGCCTGGAGAACGACCGCGTCCATCGCGTCGCGACCCCACCTGTTGACCGATCAGTGCGTGCGGCGGACACCGGCCGGAGCCGCCGGCCCGAAGGATCGGACGGCCCGGCCGGGAACTCGCCGGGGACGGCTCAGACCTTGTAGGGGCCGAGCTCGCCGCCGAAGAGTCGTGTGGTCGTAGGTCACGGCTTCGCGCGGCACCTCCTTCACCACCTTCAGGAGGTCGAACTGGTTGGTCGGCTTGTCGTTGCCGCGCACCACCAGGACCTTCTTGAAGCACTGGTGGTCCTCGGCGCGGTACAGGGTGGGTCCGTTGCCCATGCCGTCGAACTCGAAGCCCTCCAGCGCCTTGATGACCTCCGGCGGATAGAAGGTGCCGGCCATCTCGCAGGCGTTGGCGTACAGCAGCGCCTGGACGTAGCAGGTGTGGGCCGCCTGGGACGGCGGGAAGCCGTATTCCTGGCCGAAGGACTTCACGAAGGCCTGGCTGCCCTCGTCGCTGAGCGACCAATGCCAGTTGGTGGTCCCGAGGATGCCGTTCACGTTCTCGCCGGCCCCCTGCGCCATCAGGCGGGAGTACAGCGGCACCACGATCTCGAAGTTCTTGCCGTTCACCTGCTTGTCGCGCAGGCCGAACTGCACGGCCTGGGTCAAGGAATTGACCATGTCCTTGCCGTAGTGGTTCAGGATCAGCACGTCGGCGCCGGAGTTCAGAACCGGCGTGATGTACTGCGAGAAGTCGCCGGCGCCGAGCGGGGTGCGGACCGCCTTCACGGTCTGCCAGCCGAGGCCCTCGGTGGTGTTCTTGATCGACTCCTCCTGGGTCCAGCCCCAGGTGTAGTCGGCGGTCAGGTGATAGGCCTTGCGGTCGGTGCCCATCTCTTCCTTGAGCACCGGGCCGAGCGCCGCGCCCGACATGTAGGCGTTGAAGAAGTGCCGGAAGCCGTAGCGCTTGCGGTCCTTGCCGGTGGTGTCGTTGGAGTGGGTCAGTCCGCACATGAACACCACGCCCATCTCCTGGGCGAGCGACTGCACGGCGACCGCCACGCCGGACGACGAGCCGCCCGAGAACATGATGACGCCGTCCTTCTCGATCATCCGCTTGGCCGAGGCGCGGGCGGCGTCCGACTTGGTCTGGGTGTCGCCGGTGACGTACTCCACCTTCTTGCCGAGCACGCCGTTCCCCTTGAGGGAGCTCGGTTTCAGGGTGTTCATCATGCCGCCGTCGCCCTCGCCGTTGAGGTGCTTGACGGCGAGCTGATAGGCCCGCAGCTCGTCGGCGCCCTCGTCAGCGTAGGCGCCGGTCTGGGGGACGTTGAAACCGAACTTGACGCTCTTGGCGTTGCCCGGGTTGTTGCGGAATTCCTCGGCCCAGGCGCCCCGGATCAAGAGGTTCGGGGCCGCCAGTCCGGCGGTCACGGCCGCGCCACCCTGCAGCAGGCGACGGCGATTCACAGTCCTGTCGAAAATGGTCATGACGCTCCTCCCTAGATGAGCCGAGCACGCGCCGCGCCCTTGCGTTCGGGGCGTCTTCAAGGCGTGCTGCACGAGACGTCAACTGTAGGCGTGGTGAAAATGAACTCAATAACCAATTGAAAACACGAATATTATTTGTAAACTTGTAGTGATTACACTTAACAGCAGTGTCAATATGTGACACGCGCATCGGCGTTGCGGAGGCCGCGAATGGCACGGCAACTGATCGGATACCGGATCCGTGAGCAGCGCCGTCACCTGGGGCTCACCCAGGCCGGCGTTGCCAAGCAGGTCGGCATCTCGCCGTCCTACCTGAACCTGATCGAGGCCAACAAGCGCGCCATCGCCGGGGCCACGCTGCGCCGGATCACCGAGGTCCTGAAGCTCGATCCCGAGACCTTGACCGGCCGCAGCGAGCAACGCCTCGTCGACGATCTGCGGGAGCTGGTCGTCGACCCGATGCTGCGGGACGTCGAGCTGGACGAGGCGTCGGTCGGCGACCTCGTCGGCCGTCATCCGGGCTGGGCCAACGCCTTGCTGGCGCTCTGGCGTGCCTATCGAGACCAGGCGCAGATCGCCTCGGCGCTCAGCGACCGGCTGAACCAGGATCCGGTCCTGGCCGACGCGGTGCACCAGATGCTGACCCATGTCACGGCGATCCGCTCGGCCTCCGAGATCCTGGAGACCACCGACGATCTGGAGCCTGACCATCGCCGCCGGTTCCAGGCCATCCTCGCCGGCGAGAGCGCGCTCTTGTCGGACACCGTCCAATCGCTCGCCGCCTTCTTCGACAAGCCGCAGACCGGCAGCCGCGCGATCACCGCCGCCGAGGAGGTCGACGACCTGATCGTCGAGCGCGGCAACCACTTCCCGGCCCTGGAGGACGCGGCGGATAATCTGGCGGCCGATATCCATCGTCATGGCCGGCTTCTGCTGAGCGCGTTGCCGGAGTACCTCTCGCGGGTCCACGGCGTGACCATCGACAACCGGACGGCCGGCGCGGCCGACAGCGTACGGTTCCGCAACCTCTGCGCCTACGATGGCGAGACCAGATCCCTGGTGTTCCTGCATCACGCCTCGGTCGCCACCCGGCAGTTCCAGATGGCCCGGCTGGCCGCCGAACTCTGCGCCCGCGACGCGCTGCTGGGCGGCATCGAGGACCCGTGCCTGACGTCCCCGGCGGCCCGCGACCAGGCGTTCCGGGCGCTCGCTTCCTACATGGCGAGCGCGGTGGTCATGCCCTACGACCGGTTTCACGCCGACGCCGTCGAGGCGCGCTACGACATCGAGGTGCTTCGCCAGCGCTACGGCGCCAGCTTCGAGCAGGTGGGCCACCGCCTCGTGACCCTGCGGCGGCCCGGCGGCGAGGGGATCCCGTTCGGGTTCCTGCGCTCCAATCCGGCCGGTTTCACCACCAAGCGCTTCCCGCTGCCGGGCCTTCCGCTGCCGCGGCGCGGGCACGGCTGCCCGCTGTGGGCGATCTACGGCGCGTTCCAGACCCCGGGCCGTGTGCAGCGCCAGTATGCGCGGTTTCCAAACAACACCGGCTACCTGTTCGTGGCCGCGACCGTGACCAAGCAGCCGGCGACCTTCCACGAGCCGTCGGTGCCGCACGCGGTGATGCTGGCCTGCGACGTGATCCACGCCGACCGGACCGTCTACGGCGACGGCCTAGACCTTGGCGGGGCCGTGGGATCGGCGGCGACGCCGGTGGGGCCGGCCTGTCGGCTCTGCCCGCGCCTCGACTGCCTGCACCGCGCCGAGGAGCGGGTGGTGGCGGACACCGCGGGGTGACACTGCCAGGTGGGTCGGCAGCGGCCCACCGGTTGGCCGGTCTACCTCACCCTCGGCCGTCGCCCGGGCCAGCCGCCATAGCCGATGTCGCGGCGCGCGCCCATCAGCGACACCGTGAAGCCGGCGATCACGTCGATCACCGTCATCAGGAACAGCAGCAGGAAGTCGCTGGTGCCGAGGGCGGGGACCAGCAGGAAACCCAGCAGCGCCGCCACGCAGACCAGCATGCTGAGGGCGTGGTCGAGGGCGGCCGAGGCGCTGGTCCGCGTCGCCTTCAGGATCTCCAGGAACAGCAGCACCAGGCCGACGGCGACGATCAGATCGCCGAGGTTGAAGCCCCACACCGCCCCCGACGGCAGCGTCGCCTCGACCAGCGCGCCGCTCAGCAGCGGGGCGGCGAGGAAGGACGCGACCGCGTAGAGCGCGATCGCGAAGGCCAGAAGGGGGATCATCCGCATCGCACGCCGTCCATCGCCGTTACTGCACCCGCCGTTGCCGCACCCGGGATCGGACGTCGCCGCGGGCGGGTTCCGCCAGCACTATGCGGGCGGCGGCCGGCAAAACGCCAGCGAGGCGTGAAGGGTGGGGCAGGCCGCGCGGGTGCCGCGTCTTGACGCACCCGCTTTCCTCGATACCATTTGATATTATCAAATGCGATCACGGCATACGGATCCCATGAAGTACCGCAACCTGTCGATCTCGCTCCCGGAGGCCATGGCCGAGACCGTCGATATGGCCGCGAAGCGCGAGCACCGCACCCGCTCGGAGTTGATCCGGGAAGCGCTCCGCCTGTACCTCTCGGGCGTTCCCTCGGAGGAGCCGACCGCCGCCGAGGCGGCCGCGATGGCGCGCGGCGCCGAGGAGATCCGCCGCGGCGAGTCCGTGAAGGAAGAGCGCGGCTGCGGAGTCGGCATTCCGCGCGGATCGACCCGTTCTTTGGCCGCCGGTGGTGTACAGCGGGATCCCGCCGGTCGGGTGGGACTGTCGACCTCGCCGGTATCGGCGGGCGAGGAGCCGTCGGCACCTTGATCGCCGCCGCCGGTCGGGGCCCTGCGGTCGTGCGGTCAGCCGGCTCCGCCGCCGTCTTTCGTTGCCGTCCAACTCACCTATATACCCCACGGGTTCTGAGGGGAGGGGGCATGGACAGCATCCTGGCGCTGGCGGGCGCCAACCTGGTGTCGCCGATCATCCTCAGCTTCGCGCTCGGGCTGGCGGCGGCGCTGGCCCGCTCCGATCTCAGCTTTCCCGAGGCGATCGCCAAGGGGTTGTCGCTCTACCTGCTGTTCGCCATCGGCTTCAAGGGCGGCGCCGGGGTGGCGGCCCACGGCGTCGACGCCCGGCTGGTCGCGGCGCTGCTCTCGGGCGTGGCGCTGTCGCTGCTGCTGCCGTTCGTCGCCTTCGCGCTGCTGCGGGTGCTGACGCGGGTCTCGGTCACCGACGCGGCGGCGGTGGCGGCGCATTACGGGTCGATCTCGATCGTGACCTTCCTGGCCGCGAGCTCGCTGCTCGCCGGGCGCGGCATCGCGGCCGAGGGCTACATGGTGGCGGTGGCGGCGGCGATGGAAGCGCCGGCGATCCTGTCGGCGCTGTGGCTGGCGGCGCGGCGTGGCGGCGGCGTACGGGCGGCGGCTCCAAACCCGTGGGCGCCGATCTGTGGCGCGAGATCCTGCTCAACGGCTCGATCGTGCTGCTGCTCGGCGCCTTCGCGATCGGCTGGATCACCGGCGAGAAGGGGCTGGCCGAGATCCAGAGCTTCATCGTCGACCCGTTCAAGGGGGTGCTGTGCCTGTTCCTGCTCGACATGGGCCTGATCGCCGGCCGGGGGCTGCGCGGCAGCCGGGGCGTGCTGACGCCGGCGGTGGTCGCCTTCGGCATCCTGATGCCGCTGGCCGGCGCCGCCTTCGGGCTGGCCGCCGGGCTGGCGCTGGCGCTGTCCACCGGCGGCGTGGTGCTGCTCATGGTGCTGTCGGCGTCGGCCTCCTACATCGCCGTGCCGGCCGCCATGCGGGTGGCGCTGCCCGAGGCCAACCCCGCTTTGTCGCTGATGCTCTCCCTCGGCGTGACGTTTCCCTTCAACCTGACGGTCGGCATTCCGCTCTATATCGTGGTGGCGGCGGCCGCGACCGGGAGCTGACGACATGGAGATGCACAAGGCCAAGCGCGTGGAGATCATCATCGAGGCGATGATGGAGCGGCAACTCACCAAGGCGCTGAACGACGCCGGCGTGACCGGCTACACGGTCCTGCCGGTGAGCGGCGGGTCGGGACGCTCGGGCCAGTGGAGCCGCGAGGGCCAGGTCGGGCGGGCCGGCGGCATGGTCGCGGTGGTCTGCCTGGTCCGCCCCGAGCGCCTGGACCCGCTGCTGGACGCCGCCTTCGCCGTGGTCGAGCGCCACATCGGCGTGGTGAGCGTCTGCGACACCCAGGTGCTGCGGGCGGAGCGGTTCTGAGGTTGCCGACATGGTCGGTCATTCCGCTGCGCTGCCGGCAACCTGCAGCGTGATCGCGCCTGCATAGATGGCGAGGATCGCGACGCTTTCTGCGCCTATGCGGCCCGGCCCATTGCGCTGGCGCAGGATCAGGCCGCTCAACAGGATTCCGGTCATCAAGATGGCCGTCAGCGTCCAGAACTGATCCCCCACCGTGACGCCATGATAAAGAGACCCTTCGCGATACGACACATCGGCCGCGGTCAGGAACAGCGTGTCGAAGGTATTGCCGCCGATGATCCCGCCCACGGCCAATTGCAGCGCGCCGCGCCGCACCGCCGCGACGGTGGTCACCAGTTCGGGCATCGACGTCACCACGGCGGTCGCGAGCGCGCCCACCAGCGTTTCGGAAAGCGCCATCCGGCCGGTGATCTCGCTGGCCGTCTTGGCGATCACCCAGCCCGCCGTTCCCATGACCAGCATCAGCAGGAAGAACATCACGAAAAGCCGCGTGGTGCTGGTCTGGCGCGACTCGTCGCTTTCGTTTTCGGGCGTGTCCTCGCGGGTGTCGTCGGTCGTGACCGGGAGCCACATCGGCGTCTCGCGCAAGGCGCGGGTGGCCAGCAGGGCCGCGACATACAGGGCCGGGATCGCCAGCGACACGGGATGGACAGCGAAGACGGTGAACTCGGGCTGTGCGCTGGCCAGAAGCGGCAGTGTCAGCAGAATTACCAGGATGACGGCCTGAAATATGTTGGCCAGATCGGCCGCAGCGTGTTCCAGATTGGCCCTGCGGTAAACGATGTCCGCAACCGCCAGAAACGCGGTCTGCGCAGCAATCCCGCCGATGCTGTTGGCGTAAGCGAGCGAAGCATAACCGTCGAACGCGACCGTCATCGACACGATCGTGCCGCTCAGAGAAGTCGAGGCGCCAAGCAGGACGGCTCCCGCGATGGCTTCGCCCATGCCGGTCCGATCCGCAAGCCGGTCCACCAGACTGGTGATCCGCAAACCGGTCAGCAAAACGACAAGCGCGGCAAGCGCAAACCCGGCCAGCAAGACGGGAATCGAGAAGCCGGCGAGCATGGTGGGAGTCCTTTCACGTTCCGCGGAGTTTGCTGGGTGAGGTTCCGCAAGCACGCCGCGGCAGGCGCATGACAATGAGGGTTGCTCCCATGAAATCACTGACATCGCGCAGAGTGGTCACGTCCCCGGCAATGGCGTAGCTCAGCGTTGGCGAAGCCGCCTGACCCGCCCTGAGGAACTCCTCCAGGTGAGATTTGGGTCCGCCCCTGGAGGGGACGGACGATCAAGCGACGCAGGTTCACGGAAGAACAGCCATCCTGGCCTGGCGCGCCGAGCACCGGGTCGACTGGCACTGCATTCCTGGCCAGGCCCATGCAGAACGGATTTGTGGAAAGCTTCAACGGCAGGGTGCGCTGACGAACTGCTCAACGAGCGCCTGTTCCTCGGCCTCGGCCACGCCCGCTCATCGCCGAGCGACAGAGAAGAATTGTCCAATAAGATTATGATTTCGCTGGTGCCGGCAGAGGGGCTCGAACCCCCGACCCCCTGATTACAAATCAGGTGCTCTACCATCTGAGCTATGCCGGCACGGGGCTTTCGATACGGTGGGCCGCGCGGCCCGTCAAGCCGGCCCAGCCGTCAGAAGATCCGGGCCTCGGCGAGGCGCTTCTGCAGGTCCTTCAGGCGGGCGGCGCGCTCGCCCTTCTGGGAGGCGCCGTCCAGGTAGCTCTCCAGGAAGTCCGGGCGCTTCATCAGGTCGAGGGCGGCCTTGCGGGCCCGCTCGGCGTTGCGGCCGTCGGTGAACGCATCCTCGCGGCAGAGCTCGATCACCTTCAGCAGCCGGTCGGCGGTCGATCCCTCGCCGCCGCCGAGCTTCTCCAGCAGGCGGGTGCGGTCGAGCAGGTCGCTCTGGAAACGCTCGACCTGATTGGCCAGGCGCTCCTTGGTCTTGACCGGCAGCCGCGACTTCCTCAGCTCGCCGTGCAGCCGGCCGAGCAGCCGGATGCGCTGGCGCGGCGAGGCCTGCTCCGGGACGATGGTGGTCTCCAGCTTGGGCTGGGCCATCAACTCGGCGATGTAGGTCTCGAGATAGTGCAGGGCGTCGTCGCCGAAGATCCGGCCGTGCAGCTGGACGGCGCGCAGCACGCGCTCGCCGACGCTCTGGGTGCCGGCCATCAGCAGGTCGATGGTCTGGTCGGACAGGGCCCGCGCCAGCCGGCGGCAGAGCGCCTCCAGGGTCTCGGCGCCGCCCAGCAGCTGGCCGTCGCGGGTCATGCGGTCCTTCAGGTCGACGATGAAGGCGATCTCCTCCATCAGCGGGCGGCGCGTGAACTTCTCGTTCGAGCGTGCCACCGCGATGGCGTGCTCCAGCAGGACGGCGCGGGTCTCCGGCATGGCGGCGACCGCCAGCAGGTCGAACAGGGCGCGCGCCGTCGCCGGGGTCGCCGGCGCCGATTCCGGGGTCGCCGTGCCCTCGGCCAGCGCCAGCAGGCGCAGCAAGTCCTCGCCGAGGGTGGCTTCGCGGCCGAGCACCGCGTCGAGCCCGGCGGTCGGGCGCAGGATCTCGGCGATCAGGGCGTCGAAGAACTCGAACGCCACCAGCCCGGCGACGCCGGCGCCGAGTTCGGCGAGGGCCGCGAACTTGGGCCCCCAGCCCTGCCGGTCGGCGAGCGTCAGGGTCAGCGCCGCCAGCACCCGGAAGCGGCGGTCGGGCTCGGCCTCGTCGGGGCGGTGCGCCAGCAGCTCCGGCAGGGCGGCCAGGGTCACGGGTTGCGGCGGCTCGGCCTCCAGCCGGGCGGTTGTGGCCTTCTGGACGCCGTCGGTCAGCTCCCACAGCCGGCGGATGCGCTCGCTGACCGGGACGCTCAGGCCGCGCACCTGCCAGCTGGCGGTCTTCTGAACCGCCTGCATGGCGTTGGTGCCGGCGTTGGCGAGCTGGCGCTGCCGGTCGGGCGAGTGCAGCAGCTCGATCGGCGTCAGGCACTGTGGAATCAGGAACCCGGCGGCCGCCCGTCCGAGCGTCAGCCGGGCCATCGGCGCGTAGAAATCGCCGATCTCCTCGCACACCGCCGCCTTGGCGGCGTCAACGTCCGACAGGGGCCCGTCGGTCATGTCCCCATCCCCCGTTTTCTTCCTTCCCGGGCGCCGGTCGACGGTCGGCGCCAGGCGAAGTGTAGCCCAACTCACCCGATGCGCGCGAGACGGGCCTGGTAGAGCGCTACCGCCGCCGCCGCCGACACGTTGAGCGAGCCGATCGGCGGCAGGGTCGGCAGCCGGGCCAGCGCGTCGCAGGTCTCGCGGGTCAGCCGGCGCAGCCCCGACCCCTCGGCGCCGAGCACCAGGGCGGAGCGCCCGGACAGGTCGACGGCCGCGAGATCGACCGCGCCCTCCTCGGCGAGGCCGGTGCACCAGAAGCCGCTCTCCTGCAGGTCGCGCAGGGCGCGGGCCAGGTTCACCACCCGCACCAGCGGCACCACGTCGAGGGCGCCCGAGGCGGTCTTGGCGAGGGCACCGCCGATCGGCGGGCCGTGGCGGTCCTGCATGATGACGGCCGACGCCCCGAAGGCGGCGGCGGAGCGCACCACCGCGCCGACGTTGTGCGGATCGGTCACCTGGTCCAGCACCACCACCACGACGTCGGTTCGCCCGCTCCAGGCGTCGATCAGGTCGCCGAGGTCGGCGTCGGCGAGCGGCTCGACCCGCAGCACCAGGTCCTGGTGGACCGCGCCGGCCGCAAGACCGGATTCGAGCTCGACGCGGTCCAGGCTCTCGGGCGCCGGCAGTGCGGCGCGCCGGGCGTCGCCCAGGCCGCGCAGCATGGCGTCGAGCGCGCCGGCCGATCTGGGGTGTGGCGGATCGCCACGACCCGGCGGTCAGGGTTGGCCAGGGCCGCCTGCACGGCGTGGCGGCCGTACACCACCGCCGGATCGTCGGGAGCGGCCTCGGCGGGGCGGCGTGCGGCGCCCTGCGTGAAGCGGGAAGGGGCCTCCGTGCCCGCGCGGGGCCTGGGCTTGCGTCGCGGCATCTGTGTGTTAGCCTTCCCTCATGTCACGACCACACCGGGACGGCGATCGCCGCGCCCTTCTCTGTGGTCGTGTTCGTCGTTGACAAACAGGAGCGAATTACCATAGTTCGCGCTCCCTCCGGAACGGGGTCGTCGCGATGCGGTGATCCCCGGGTGGCTGAAGGTGGGGTGGCCGAGTGGTTAAAGGCAGCAGACTGTAAATCTGCCCGCGTACGCGTACGTAGGTTCGAATCCTACCCCCACCACCATTTCCGACGCGTCGCCGGCCTGGCGCCGACGGCGCCCGGAAGCGGAGACTGCAGAGATCAACGACCGGGCGCCGCAAGGGTGCCGCAACGGGAAGCCGACGGGAAGCGAC
>JAGYJX010000026.1 GCA_018401495.1 Rhodospirillaceae bacterium | reverse complement strand
GCGCGGTAGCCATGATCAAGGGCTCGGCGCGGTCCATGGGCATCGAAGTGGTGGAGTGACGCAGATGTCGAACAAGGGAAAGCGCCTGGCGGGCGCGTACACCGGCATCGACCGGACCGCCTCCTACCCGATGGCCGAGGCGATCAAGCTGGTGAAGTCCAAGGCGACCGCGAAGTTCGACGAGACCGTCGAGATCGCGATGAACCTGGGCGTCGACCCGCGCCACTCCGACCAGATGGTCCGCGGCGTCGTCTCGCTGCCGCACGGCACCGGCAAGACGGTCCGCGTGGCGGTGTTCGCCAAGGACGCCAAGGCCGATGAGGCCCGCGCCGCCGGTGCCGACATCGTCGGCGCCGAGGACCTGATGGAGCAGATCCAGGCCGGCCAGATCAACTTCGACCGCGTCATCGCGACCCCCGACATGATGGGCGTCGTCGGCCGGCTCGGTAAGATCCTCGGCCCGCGCGGCCTGATGCCGAACCCGAAGCTGGGCACCGTGACGGCCAACGTCGCCGACGCGGTCAAGGCCAGCAAGGCCGGCCAGGTCGAGTTCCGCGCCGAGAAGGCGGGCCTCGTGCACGCCGGCATCGGCAAGGCCAGCTTCTCCGAGGACGAGCTCTTCGCGAACGCGGCGGCTTTCGTCGACGCGATCCAGAAGGCCAAGCCGGCGGGAGCCAAGGGCACCTATATCAAGCGCGTGTCGGTCAGCTCGACCATGGGGCCGGGCGTCAAGGTCGACACCGCGAACCTCGGGAGCGCTTCGGCGTCCTGAGGCAACGAACGACGGCGGCCGGGCGACCGGTCGGCGGCGTGGGGCGGGCTTCGGCCCGCTCCGACCTGTCCGAGACTACGGGCGGCTCACGGTCGACGGACCACCGAGCCTTAAATCTCTTGCCCGTACAGACGGGAGCGCCAGCGGAATTCGGCTTCGGCCGAGGATGTTGGACTTCTGGGACAGGCGAACGAGCGGATCACGCCGGAGTTCCGGCTGATCCACGTGCAACCGGACCGCGCCGTCTCACGACGGTCGGTCCAACAGGCGGAGTACAGAGGTGAACCGAGCTCAGAAGGCCGACCTCGTCGACTCCCTTCGCCGGACTTTCGAGACCTCCGAGGTCGTCGTCATCACCCATCAGACCGGGTTGACGGTGGCCGAAGTGGAGACTCTTCGCTCGAAGGTTCGCAAGGCGGGAGCCGGCTACAAGGTCACCAAGAATCGGCTCGCCCGTCTCGCTCTGCAAGGCACGCGCTACGAGAACCTGGCCGACCGCTTTACCGGTCCGACGTCGGTGACGACGTCGGCCGACCCGGTGGCGGCGGCCAAGGCGATCGTGGAGTTCGCCAACTCGAACGACAAGCTCACCATCCTCGGTGGTGGGCTCGGCGAGCGGGCGCTCAGCCCCGACGAGGTCAAGGCCCTGGCCAAGACCCCGTCGTTGGACGAATCGCGTGCAAAGCTGGTCGGTCTGCTGCAGGCCCCGGCGTCGCGTCTGGTGGGAGTCCTCGTGGCCCCCGCCGGCGGACTGGCCCGGGTGCTGGCAGCGCGCGGCGAGCAGGCGGAGTGAGGGCGGACGAACCGCTCTGTCTTCGGAAGTACCAAACCCTTAGGAGTAGTTGGAAATGGCTGATCTCGCGAAGCTCGTCGACGACCTGTCGACCCTGACCGTCCTCGAGGCGGCTGAGCTGTCCAAGATGCTTGAAGAGAAGTGGGGCGTTTCCGCCGCGGCTCCGGTCGCGATGGCGGCGGCGCCGGCCGAGGCCGCTCCGGTGGCCGAGGAGAAGACCGAGTTCGACGTCATCCTGGCGGCGGCCGGCGAGAAGAAGATCAACGTGATCAAGGAAGTCCGCGCGATCACCGGTCTCGGCCTGAAGGAGGCCAAGGACCTGGTCGAGGCGGCTCCGAAGGCGGTCAAGGAGGGCGCGTCCAAGGACGAGGCCGCCAAGATCAAGAAGCAGCTCGAAGAGGCTGGGGCGACCGTCGAGCTCAAGTGAGCTGCGGGCGCTGCATCACGATCGGGGCGGGGAGCGGCGTGCCTAGGCACCGCCGCTCCCTCGCCCTTTTCCCGTCTCGGCAGGGCACCGGGTTCAGGCCCCGATGCCGTGCCGAGGCGGGGGATGCCCAACTGGGCGTCGCCTGCTTTACCGATGGAATGGTTTGAGGTTCCACGGGTCACCCGCGAGGTCGACGAGGTCATATCATGGCATTTTCCGCAGTCGGGTCCTTCACCGGTCGCAAACGGGTCCGCAAGAGCTTTGGTCGGATCGCCGAAGTGGCGCCGATGCCGAACCTCATCGAGGTTCAGAAGAGCTCCTACGACGCCTTCCTGCAAATGGGCGTCGCGCCCGAGAAGCGCGGCGACGTCGGGCTGCAGGAGGTGTTCAAATCGGTGTTCCCGATCCGGGACTTCTCCGAGCGGGCGATGCTTGAGTTCGTCGGCTACGAGCTCGAGGAGCCGAAATACGACGTCGAGGAGTGCCAGCAGCGCGGGCTGACCTTCGCGGCACCGCTGAAGGTGACGCTGCGGCTGGTGGTCTGGGACGTCGACGAGGAGACCGGCTCCAAGTCGATCCGCGACATCAAGGAGCAGGACGTCTACATGGGCGACATGCCGCTCATGACGGCGCACGGCACCTTCGTGATCAACGGCACCGAGCGCGTCATCGTCTCGCAGATGCACCGCTCGCCCGGCGTGTTCTTCGACCACGACAAGGGCAAGACCCACAGCTCGGGCAAGTACCTGTTCGCGGCCCGGGTGATCCCGTACCGCGGTTCGTGGCTGGACTTCGAGTTCGACGCCAAGGACAACGTCTACGTCCGCATCGACCGGCGCCGCAAGCTGCCGGCGACGACGCTGTTGCTGGCGCTGATGTCCGACCGCACGATCGCCTATCTCAGCGAGTGCCACCGCACCGGCGAGGAGCCGCAGCGCGACCGCGTCGTCGGCATGAGCGCCGAGGAGATCCTGACCTACTTCTACGGCACCGTGACCTACGTCCGCGAGGGCGAGGGCTGGCGCACCGCGTTCGACGCCGAGCGGCTGCGCGGCAGCAAGCTGGTGCGCGACCTGATCGACGCCGACACCGGCGAGGTGGTCGCCAAGGCCGGCGACAAGATCACCCCGCGTTCGTCGCGCAAGCTGATGGACGCCGGTCTCAAGGACATGTGGGTGCCGGACGAGGAGCTGATCGGCACCTATGTCGGAGCCGACCTGATCGACGAGACCAACGGCCTGGTCTACTGCGACGCCGGCGAGGAGATCACCCAGGAGCTGCTCGAGAAGACCACGGCGGCCGGGGTCACCACCCTGCCGGTGCTGTCGATCGACCACCTCAACATCGGCGCCTACATGCGCAACACCCTGGCGCTCGACAAGAACGCCACCCGTGAGGAGGCGCTGGTCGACATCTACCGGGTGATGCGCCCGGGCGAGCCGCCGACGCTGGAGACCGCCGAGGCGCTGTTCCACGGGCTGTTCTTCGACTCCGAGCGCTATGACCTCTCGGCCGTCGGCCGGGTGAAGATGAACGCCCGCCTCGGCCAGGAGACCGACGACCAGCTGCGCGTCCTGCGCAAGGACGACATCCTGGCGATCCTGAAGGTCCTGATGGAGCTGAAGGACGGCAAGGGCGAGATCGACGACATCGACCACCTCGGCAACCGCCGGGTCCGGTCGGTCGGCGAGCTGATGGAGAACCAGTACCGCGTCGGCCTGCTGCGCATGGAGCGGGCGATCCGCGAGCGCATGAGCTCGGTCGAGATCGACACCGTGATGCCGCACGACCTGATCAACGCCAAGCCGGCGGCGGCGGCGGTGCGCGAGTTCTTCGGCTCCTCGCAGCTCTCGCAGTTCATGGACCAGACCAACCCGCTGTCGGAGATCACCCACAAGCGCCGCCTGTCGGCGCTTGGACCGGGCGGTCTGACCCGCGAGCGGGCCGGCTTCGAGGTTCGCGACGTGCACCCGACCCACTACGGCCGGATCTGCCCGATCGAGACCCCGGAAGGCCCGAACATCGGCCTGATCAACTCGCTGGCCACCTACGCCCGGGTCAACCAGTACGGCTTCATCGAGACGCCGTACCGCAAGGTGACCGACGGCAAGGTGACCGACGACGTCCGCTACATCTCGGCGATGGAGGAGGGCCGCTACACGGTCGCCCAGGCCAACGCCCCGATCGACGCCGAGGGCCGGTTCGTCGAGGAACTGGTCCCGGTCCGCAAGCGCGGCGATTTCGGTCTGGCGCGTCCCGAGGACATCGACCTCATCGACGTGTCGCCGAAGCAGCTGGTCTCGGTGGCGGCGGCGCTGATCCCGTTCCTGGAGAACGACGACGCCAACCGCGCCCTGATGGGCTCGAACATGCAGCGCCAGGCGGTGCCGCTCCTGCAGGCCGAGGCCCCGTATGTCGGCACCGGCATGGAGGGCACGGTCGCCCGCGATTCCGGCGTGACCATCGTCGCCCGGCGCTCCGGCGTGGTCGACCAGGTCGACGCCCAGCGCATCGTCATCCGGGCCAACGAGGACCTGGAGGGCGCCGGTTCCAACGTCGACATCTACCGCCTGCTGAAGTTCCAGCGCTCCAACCAGAACACCTGCATCACCCAGCGTCCGCTGGTGAAGGTGGGCGACCAGGTGGCGCGCGGCGACATCATCGGCGACGGTCCCTCGACCGATCTCGGCGAGCTCGCCCTTGGCCGGAACGTGCTGGTCGCGTTCATGCCGTGGAACGGCTACAACTTCGAAGATTCGATCCTGATCTCCGAGCGCATCGTCCGTGACGACGTGTTCACCTCGATCCACATCGAGGAATTCGAGGTCATGGCCCGCGACACCAAGCTGGGCCAGGAGGAGATCACCCGGGACATCCCGAACGTCGGCGAAGAGGCTCTCAAGAACCTCGACGAGGCGGGCATCGTCTACATCGGCGCCGAGGTCAATCCGGGTGACATCCTGGTCGGCAAGGTCACGCCGAAGGGCGAGTCGCCGATGACGCCGGAGGAGAAGCTGCTCCGGGCGATCTTCGGCGAGAAGGCGTCCGACGTCCGCGACACCTCGCTGCGGGTGCCGCCGGGCGTCACCGGCACGATCGTCGAGGTGCGGGTGTTCTCGCGCCGCGGCGTCGACAAGGACGAGCGGTCCCAGGCCATCGAGCGGGCCGAGATCGAGCGGCTGGCCAAGGACCGCGACGACGAGCGCGCGATCCTCGAGCGCGGCTTCTTCGACCGTCTGCGCGAGCTGCTGATGGGCAAGACCTCGACCGCCGGGCCGAAGGGCTTCAAGGCGGGCGGGCCGCTGACGCCGGAGGTGTTCACCCAGTACACGCCGGGCCAGTGGCGCCAGTTCGCCGTCGATGACGACAAGCTGATGGAGTACCTCGAAGGGCTGAAGGAGCACTTCGACCGGTCCATCGACCTGCTGAAGGCCCGCTTCGAGAACAAGGTCGAGAAGCTGCAGCGCGGCGACGAGCTGCCGCCGGGCGTCATGAAGATGGTCAAGGTGTTCGTCGCGGTGAAGCGCAAGCTGCAGCCGGGCGACAAGATGGCCGGCCGGCACGGCAACAAGGGCGTTATCTCGAAGATCAACCCGATCGAGGACATGCCGTACCTGGACGACGGCACGGCGGTCGACATCGTGCTGAACCCGCTGGGCGTGCCGTCGCGCATGAACGTCGGGCAGATCCTGGAGACCCACCTCGGCTGGGCCGCCGCCGGCCTCGGCCGTCAGATCCGGCACATGCTGGAGTCGATGGGCGAGAACCCGCGGGTCCAGGAACTCCGGGTCAAGCTGAAGGACATCTACGAGGAGCCGCAGTACGACGAGCGGGTCAAGCCGCTCGGCGACGACGAGGTGGTCGAACTGGCCCGCAACCTGACCCGCGGCGTCCCGATGGCCACCCCGGTGTTCGACGGCGCCCGCGAGGAGGACATCGTCGGCATGCTGGAGCGCGCCGGCCTGAACTCCTCCGGCCAGGTCGACCTGTGGGACGGCCGGACCGGCGAGCAGTTCGACCGCCAGGTCACGGTCGGCTACATCTACATGCTGAAGCTGCACCACCTGGTGGACGACAAGATCCACGCCCGCTCGATCGGCCCGTACAGCCTGGTCACCCAGCAGCCGCTGGGCGGCAAGGCCCAGTTCGGCGGTCAGCGCTTCGGCGAGATGGAGGTCTGGGCGTTGGAGGCCTACGGGGCTGCCTACACCCTGCAGGAGATGCTGACGGTGAAGTCGGACGACGTGTCCGGCCGCACCAAGGTCTACGAGGCGATCGTCCGCGGCGACGACAACTTCGAGGCCGGCATCCCGGAATCCTTCAACGTGCTGGTCAAGGAACTGCGTTCGCTCGGCCTCAACGTCGAGCTGAACCAGGAGGAGTACTGATGCCCCCGGCCGCGCGGTAATCGCATCACCGGGGTGTAATCGTCGGTCCTCCAGACCGATATGGGTCCTGGGAGCGTTCCCAGGACCCGCAACGGCGCTCAGGCGCGAGGAGTTGCTTCGATGAACGAGTTGGTGAACATCTTCGGCCAGCCGACCGGGCCTCAGAGCTTCGACAGTATCCAGATCGCGATCGCGTCGCCGGAGCGCATCCGCTCCTGGTCGTACGGCGAGATCAAGAAGCCGGAGACCATCAACTACCGGACCTTCAAGCCGGAGCGGGACGGCCTGTTCTGCGCCCGGATCTTCGGCCCGATCAAGGATTACGAGTGCTTGTGCGGCAAGTACAAGCGCATGAAGTATCGCGGCATCATCTGCGAGAAGTGCGGTGTCGAGGTGACGCTGTCGAAGGTCCGGCGCGAGCGCATGGGCCACATCGAGCTGGCGTCGCCGGTGGCGCACATCTGGTTCCTGAAGTCGCTGCCGAGCCGGATCGGCCTGCTGCTCGACATGACGCTGAAGGACCTGGAGCGGGTCCTGTATTTCGAGAATTTCGTGGTCATCGACCCGCTGCTGTCCCCGCTCAAGGAGAAGCAGCTGCTCTCCGAGGACGAGTATTACAGCGCGCAGGACGAGTACGGCGAGGACGCGTTCCACGCCCTGATCGGCGCCGAGGCGCTGAAGGAGATGCTGTCCAAGCTCGACCTCGATCAGGAGAAGATCAAGGTCCGCGAGGAGCTGCGCGAGACCGGCTCCGAGGCCAAGCGCAAGAAGTACGTCAAGCGCCTCAAGATCATCGAGGCCTTCCAGGAGTCCGGCTCGCGGCCGGAGTGGATGATCCTCGACGTCGTCCCGGTGATCCCGCCCGAGCTGCGCCCGCTGGTGCCGCTGGACGGCGGCCGGTTCGCGACCTCGGACCTGAACGACCTGTACCGCCGGGTGATCAACCGGAACAACCGCCTGAAGCGGCTGATCGAGCTGCGCGCGCCGGACATCATCGTGCGCAACGAGAAGCGCATGCTGCAGGAGGCGGTCGACGCGCTGTTCGACAACGGCCGTCGCGGCCGCGTCATCACCGGCGCCAACAAGCGTCCGCTGAAGTCGCTCAGCGACATGCTGAAGGGCAAGCAGGGCCGGTTCCGCCAGAACCTGCTCGGCAAGCGCGTCGACTATTCCGGCCGCTCGGTGATTGTCGTCGGCCCGGAGCTGAAGCTGCACCAGTGCGGGTTGCCGAAGAAGATGGCGCTCGAGCTGTTCAAGCCGTTCATCTACTCGAAGCTCGAGCTGTACGGCATGGCCAGCACCATCAAGGCCGCCAAGCGGATGGTCGAGAAGGAGCGGCCGGAGGTCTGGGACATCCTCGAGGAGGTGATCCGCGAGCACCCGGTCCTGCTGAACCGCGCGCCGACCCTGCACCGCCTCGGGATCCAGGCCTTCGAGCCGGTGCTGATCGAGGGCAAGGCGATCCAGCTGCACCCGCTGGTCTGCACGGCGTTCAACGCCGACTTCGACGGCGACCAGATGGCGGTCCACGTGCCGCTGTCGCTGGAGGCCCAGCTCGAAGCCCGCGTGCTGATGATGTCGACCAACAACATCCTCAGCCCGGCCAACGGCAAGCCGATCATCGTGCCGTCGCAGGACATCATCCTCGGCCTGTACTACCTGACCATGGAACGCGAGGGCATGCCCGGTGAGGGCATGGTGTTCGGCGATCCGGCCGAGGTCGATCACGCCCTCAACTCGAAGGCGGTCACGCTCCACACCAAGGTGAAGGCGCGGATCACCACCTACGACGAGACCGGCCAGAAGGTCACCAAGCGCGTCGACTCGACCCCGGGCCGCCTGAAGCTCGCCGAGCTTCTGCCGGACAATCCCCGGATGCGGTTCGACCACATCAACCGCCTGATGACCAAGAAGGAGGTCTCGAACGTCATCGACCTCGTCTACCGCCACTGCGGTCAGAAGGAGACGGTGATCTTCGCCGACCGTGTCATGTCGCTGGGCTTCGGCCACGCCTGCCGCGCCGGCATCTCGTTCGGCAAGGACGACCTGGTCATCCCGGCCGCCAAGCAGGCGTTGGTCGACGAGGCCAACGATCAGGTCAAGGAGTTCGAGCAGCAATACCTCGACGGCCTGATCACCCAGGGCGAGAAGTACAACAAGGTGGTCGACGTCTGGTCGCGCTGCACCGACCAGGTGGCCGAGGAGATGATGGGCGTCATCGCCAAGGACGAGCCGGGCAAGCAGATCAACTCGGTCTGGATGATGGCGCACTCCGGGGCGCGTGGCTCGGCCGCGCAGATCAAGCAGCTCGCCGGCATGCGCGGCCTGATGGCCAAGCCGTCGGGCGAGATCATCGAGACGCCGATCATCTCGAACTTCAAGGAAGGCCTGACCGTGCTCGAGTACTTCAACTCGACCCACGGCGCCCGTAAGGGTCTGGCCGACACCGCCTTGAAGACCGCCAACTCCGGGTATCTGACCCGGCGCCTGGTCGACGTGGCGCAGGACTGCATCATCAACGAGCCGGATTGCGGCACGGTGCGTGGCCTCACGGCGCGCGCGGTGATCGACGGCGGCGAGGTGATCGAGCCGCTCGGCGACCGCATCCTCGGCCGGACCTCGTGCGACGACGTCCTCGACCCGCTGAACGGCGACAAGATCGTCACCGCCGGCGAGATCATCGACGAGGCGATGGTCGACCTGATCGAGCGGGCGGGCATCGACACGGTCCGCATCCGCTCGGTGCTGACCTGCGAGGCCAAGGTCGGGGTCTGCGGCTCGTGCTACGGCCGTGACCTCGCGCGCGGCACGCCGGTCAACGCCGGCGAGGCGGTCGGCGTCATCGCCGCCCAGTCGATCGGCGAGCCCGGCACCCAGCTCACCATGCGGACGTTCCACATCGGCGGCGCGGCCCAGCGTGGTGCCGAGCAGTCGTCGATCGAGGCGTCGGTCACGGCGACGGTGCAGGTCCAGAACCGCAACACGGTCACCAACTCCGACGGGGTGCTGGTGGTCATGGGGCGGAACACCGAGCTGGTGCTGCGCGACGACCAGGGCCGCGAGCGCGCCCGCCATCGGGTGCCCTACGGCGCCAAGATGCTGGTCGACGACGGCCACAAGGTCGAGCCGGGCCATCGGATGGCGGAGTGGGATCCGTACACGATCCCGATCCTCACCGAGCGCGAGGGCATCGCCCACTACGTCGACCTGGTCGACGGCGTGTCGATGCGCGAGGTCACCGACGAGGCGACCGGCATCTCCTCGCGGGTGGTGGTCGACTGGAAGCAGCAGCCGCGCGGCAACGACCTGAAGCCGCGGATCACCGTGCGTGACGAGGCCGGCGAGGTGGTCAAGCTCGCCAACGGCCTCGAGGCCCGCTACTTCATGTCGGTCGACGCCATCCTGTCGGTCGAGAACGCCGCGACCGTCAAGGCCGGCGACGTGCTTGCCCGTATCCCGCGGGAGTCCTCGAAGACCCGCGACATCACCGGCGGTCTGCCGCGGGTGGCGGAGCTGTTCGAGGCCCGGCGTCCGAAGGACTTCGCGATCATCAGCGAGAGCGAGGGCCGGGTCGAGTTCGGCAAGGACTACAAGACCAAGCGCCGGGTCATCGTGAACCCGACCATCGAGGGCAACGACCCGGTCGAGTACATGATCCCGAAGGGCAAGCACCTGGCGGTGCACGAGGGCGACTACGTCCAGAAGGGCGATCTTCTGATGGACGGTGCCCGGGTGCCGCACGACATCCTGAACATCATGGGTGTCGAGGCGCTGGCCGACTATCTGATCTACGAGATCCAGGAGGTCTATCGGCTCCAGGGCGTGAAGATCAACGACAAGCACATCGAGGTGATCGTTCGCCAGATGCTCCAGAAGGTGGAGGTCATCGACGCCGGCGACACCACCCTGTTGCTGGGCGAGACCGTGGATCGCGACGAGTTCGACGACGCCAACGAGAAGGCGCTCGCCGAGAAGCCTGCGTCCGGCCACCGCCAAGCCGGTGCTGCAGGGCATCACGAAGGCGTCGCTGCAGACCAAGTCGTTCATCTCCGCGGCGTCGTTCCAGGAGACCACCCGTGTCCTGACCGAGGCGGCGGTGTCCGGCAAGATCGACGGACTCGAGGGCCTCAAGGAGAACGTGATCGTCGGCCGCCTGATTCCGGCCGGCACGGGCAGCGTGATGAACCGCCTGCGCCGCATCGCGGCCGAGCGGGACCGCGCGCTGAATCCGCCGCGTTCGGACGAGTCGACGCCGAAGCTCGCGGCCGAGACGGAAGTCAACGCCGCCGAGTGAACGGATCGGCCGGGACGCCGAGCCGCCGAAGCCACCGATCCGGTCCCCCGTCGCCCCGCGCGGCGGGGGACCGTTCGTTTCGAGACGCCGTTGGCGGTGCGTGGAACGATAGTTTCGCGGTCCGGCGATCCGACGCACGGACGTTGCGCGCCGACGGGGGAGTCCGGATCCGCGGAATTCCCGGCTTTTCCTGGAATATCCGCTTGACCCAGGGGGGGCTCCTACATAGTATCCGCGAACCTTAGACCGGGGCTGGTGGTGAACCCCGTGGCGCCCCTTTCTGCTGCGCCCGGGCATTCAGACACAGAAACGGCAGCAAGGTACGAAGACATAATCGAGGGCGCTCGGTTAACCGAGGGCCGTTCTGGTGGGCGGGCTTGCCACGGATCCACGATCCGGCTGGTGGCGAGTTCGCGCGTTTTGGTCGAGAAGGATCGACGGATGCCGACGATCAACCAGTTGATCAACCATGGCCGCAAGGTCCCGGTGAAGCGGAACAAGGTTCCGGCGCTGCAGGCGTGCCCGCAGAAGCGTGGGGTTTGCACCCGCGTCTACACGACCACGCCGAAGAAGCCGAACTCGGCGCTCCGCAAGGTGGCGCGCGTCCGGCTTACCAACGGCTTCGAGGTCATCAGCTACATTCCCGGCGAAGGCCACAACCTGCAGGAGCACTCGGTCGTGATGATCCGAGGCGGCCGCGTTAAGGACCTTCCGGGCGTTCGCTATCACATCATCCGCGGCACCCTCGACACCCAGGGCGTCAAGGATCGTCGCCAGCGCCGGTCGAAGTACGGCGCGAAGCGGCCGAAGTAAGGGAGGGGCTGTCATGTCGCGTCGGCATCGTGCGGAGAAGCGGCCGGTCCTTCCGGACGCCAAGTTCGGGGACGAGGTGGTCTCCAAGTTCATGAGCTGCCTCATGTACGACGGTAAGCGCTCGGTCGCCGAGAGCATCGTCTACGGGGCGTTCGACCGGATCGCCAAGCGCACCGGCGGCGAGCCGATCAGGCTGTTCCACGACGCGCTCGGCAACGTGCGCCCGCATCTCGAGGTTCGCTCGCGGCGGGTCGGCGGCGCCACCTACCAGGTTCCGGTCGAGGTTCGCCCCGAGCGCGCCCAGGCCCTCGCCATCCGCTGGCTGATCGACGCGGCGCGCAAGCGCTCCGAGAAGACCATGATGGAGCGGCTGTCCGGCGAACTCGTCGACGCCGCCAACAGCCGCGGCACCGCCGTGAAGAAACGCGAGGATACCCACCGGATGGCGGACGCCAACAAGGCGTTTTCGCACTACCGCTGGTAACCGTAAGCGCAAGCGACAAGGACGCGAGCTATGCCCCGCACCCATCCGCTCGACATGTATCGCAACATCGGCATCATGGCTCACATCGATGCCGGTAAGACGACGACGACCGAGCGCATCCTGTTTTACACCGGCCGGTCCTACAAGATCGGCGAGGTCCATGACGGCAACGCCACCATGGATTGGATGGAGCAGGAGCAGGAGCGCGGCATCACGATCACGTCGGCGGCGACCACCTGCTTCTGGAACGACCACCGCATCAACATCATCGACACGCCCGGCCACGTCGACTTCACGATCGAGGTCGAGCGGTCGCTGCGGGTGCTCGACGGCGCGGTGGCGGTGTTCGACTCGGTAGCCGGCGTCGAGCCGCAGTCCGAGACCGTCTGGCGCCAGGCCGACAAGTACAAGGTTCCGCGGATCTGCTTCGTCAACAAGATGGACCGGATCGGCGCGAACTTCTTCCGCTGCGTCGACATGATGGTCGACCGGCTCGGCGCGATCCCGCTGGTGACCCAGCTGCCGATCGGCGTCGAGTCCGATTTCGTCGGCCTCGTCGACCTGGTGTCGATGCGAGCGATCCGCTGGCTGGACGAGTCGCTCGGCGCGCAGTTCGAGTATGAGCCGATCCCGGCGGACATGGCCGAGCAGGCCGCCGAATACCGCAAGACGCTGGTCGAGCTGGCGGTCGAGCAGGACGACGCTGCGATGGAAGCCTACCTCGAGGGCGAGGAGCCGTCGGTCGAGGTCCTGAAGGCCTGTATCCGCAAGGGCGCTATCAACTCGATCTTCGTTCCCGTGCTGCTGGGTTCGGCGTTCAAGAACAAGGGCGTTCAGCCGCTGCTCGACGCCGTTGTCGACTATCTGCCGGCGCCGACCGACGTCCCGAGCGTCACCGGCCTGCTGATGGACGGCGAGACCCCGGTCATCCGCAAGACCGACGACGCCGAGCCGTTTTCGGCGCTCGCGTTCAAGATCATGAACGACCCCTATGTCGGCTCGCTGACCTTCGTGCGCGTCTATTCCGGCGTGCTGGAGACCGGCAGCGGCGTCATGAACACCGTGAAGGACCAGCGCGAGCGGGTCGGCCGGATGCTCCTGATGCACGCCAACAGCCGTGAGGACGTCAAGGAGGCGCGCGCCGGAGACATCGTCGCGATCGCCGGCCTGAAGAACACCACCACAGGTGACACCCTGTGCGACCCGGCCAAGCCGGTCATCCTGGAGCGCATGGAGTTCCCGGAGCCGGTCATCGAGGTCGCCGTCGAGCCGAAGACCAAGAGCGACCAGGAGAAGATGGGCGTCGCGCTCAGCCGCCTGGCCGCCGAGGATCCGTCGTTCCGGGTGTCGACCGACAATGAGAGCGGCCAGACCGTGATCAAGGGGATGGGCGAGCTCCACCTCGAGATCATCGTCGACCGCATGCGCCGCGAGTTCAAGGTCGAGGCCAACGTTGGTGCGCCGCAGGTGGCGTACCGCGAGTCGATCACCCGCCGCGCCGAGATCGACTACACCCACAAGAAGCAGACCGGCGGCTCCGGCCAGTTCGCCCGCATCAAGCTGGTGTTCGAACCGCTTGAGCGTGGTGCCGGCTTCGTGTTCGAAAACTCGGTCGTCGGCGGCTCGGTTCCCCGGGAATACGTCCCGGGCGTCGAGAAGGGCCTGAAGTCCGCCAAGGACAACGGCGTGATGGTCGGCTTCCCGATGATCGACTTCAAGGCCAGCCTGATCGACGGCGCCTACCACGACGTGGACTCCAGCGTGCTGGCGTTCGAGATCGCGGCCCGTGCGGCGTTCAAGGAGGGCATGGCGAAGGCCGGCCCGCAGCTGCTCGAGCCGATGATGAAGGTCGAGGTGGTGACGCCGGACGAGTACATGGGCGACATCATCGGCGACCTGAACAGCCGGCGTGGCCAGGTCAGCGGCATGGACCAGCGCGGCAACGCGCGGGTCGTGGACGCGATGGTGCCGCTCGCCAACATGTTCGGCTACGTCAACACCCTGCGCTCGATGAGCCAGGGCCGGGCCCAGTACACCATGCAGTTTGACCACTACGAGCCGGTGCCGCAGGCGGTCGCCGACGAGGTGCGGGCGAAGCTGGCCTGACGGCCGTCAACGCCCACGCAGCTTTCAGGACGACGCGCGTCGCCACACATACGAACGGAGTAGATCGCGATGGCCAAGGTAAAGTTCGAGCGTAACAAGCCGCACTGCAACATCGGCACGATTGGTCACGTCGACCATGGCAAGACGACGTTGACGGCCGCGATCACGAAGGTTCTGGCGGAGACCGGCGGCGCGACGTTCATGGCGTACGACGCGATCGACAAGGCTCCCGAGGAGAAGGCGCGCGGGATCACGATCTCGACGGCGCACGTCGAGTACCAGACGGAAGCGCGCCATTACGCGCACGTCGATTGCCCGGGCCACGCCGACTACGTGAAGAACATGATCACGGGTGCGGCGCAGATGGACGGCGCGATCCTGGTGGTGTCGGCGGCCGACGGCCCGATGCCGCAGACCCGCGAGCACATCCTGCTGGCTCGCCAGGTCGGCGTGCCGGCGCTGGTCGTGTTCATGAACAAGGTCGACCAGGTCGACGACGAGGAGCTGCTTGAGCTGGTCGAGCTCGAGGTTCGCGAGCTGCTGTCGTCCTACGATTTCCCGGGCGACGACATTCCGATCGTGAAGGGCTCGGCCCTGATGGCGATGGAAGACGGCGACGCGACCATGGGTCACGACTCGATCCTGCGTCTGATGGAGGCGGTCGACGCCTACATCCCGACGCCGCACCGCCCGAAGGACCAGCCGTTCCTGATGCCGATCGAGGACGTGTTCTCGATCTCCGGCCGCGGCACGGTGGTGACCGGCCGCATCGAGCGCGGCATCGTGA
Source organism: Rhodospirillaceae bacterium (assembly GCA_018401495.1). GTDB lineage: Bacteria > Pseudomonadota > Alphaproteobacteria > Thalassobaculales > Thalassobaculaceae > Thalassobaculum_A. Next base: position 35,247 of record JAGYJX010000026.1, on the reverse strand, counting down.
AGGTGGGCGAGGAGGTCGAGATCGTCGGCATCCGCGACACCACCAAGACGATCTGCACGGGTGTCGAGATGTTCCGCAAGCTGCTCGACCAGGGCGAGGCCGGCGACAACGTCGGCGTGCTGCTGCGCGGCACCAAGCGCGAGGACGTGGAGCGCGGCCAGGTGCTGGCGAAGCCGGGCACCATCAAGCCGCACACCAAGTTCAAGGCCGAGGCCTACATTCTGACGAAGGAGGAGGGCGGTCGTCACACGCCGTTCTTCACGAACTACCGTCCGCAGTTCTACTTCCGGACCACGGACGTGACGGGGACGGTGGCGCTGCCCGAGGGCACCGAGATGGTGATGCCGGGCGACAACGTCGCGATGGACGTCGAGCTGATCGCGCCGATCGCGATGGACGAGGGCCTGCGCTTCGCGATCCGCGAAGGCGGCCGCACCGTCGGCGCCGGCGTCGTCTCCAAGATCATCGCGTGAGGATGAAACGGCCCCGCCGGCCGACCGGTCGGCGGGGGCACTTTTTCGCTCCTCCGAGAGCGTGGGATTGAGACGATGGACAGCCAGAACATCCGCATCCGCCTCAAGGCGTTCGATCACCGGGTCCTCGACCAGTCGACCGGTGAGATCGTGAACACGGCAAAGCGTACCGGTGCCCGGGTCCGTGGCCCGATCCCGCTGCCGACCCGCATCGAGCGGTTCACGGTGCTGCGCGGCCCGCACATCGACAAGAAGAGCCGCGAGCAGTTCGAGGTCCGTACCCACAAGCGGGTGCTGGACATCGTCGACCCGACCCCGCAGACCGTCGACGCGCTGATGAAGCTCGATCTGGCGTCCGGCGTCGACGTCGAGATCAAGCTCTGAGTCGGGAGATCTGCGATGCGTTCGGGACTGATCGCTCAGAAGGTCGGCATGACCCGCGTCTTCAACGACGAGGGTAATCACGTGCCGGTCACGGTGCTCAAGGTGGACGGCTGTCAGGTCGTCTCGGTGCGCACCAAGGACAAGGACGGCTACACCGCGGTGCAGCTGGGCGTTGGCGTCCGCAAGCCGAAGCACACCACCAAGCCGATGCGCGGGCATTTCGCCAAGGCCTCGGTCGAGCCGAAGCGCAAGCTGGTGGAGTTCCGGGTGACCGAGGACGCGCTGATTGACGTCGGCGCCGAGATCTCGGTGGCTCACTTCATCGCCGGCCAGAAGGTCGACGTCACCGGGACGTCGATCGGCAAGGGCTTCGCCGGTGCGATGAAGCGGCACAACTTCGCGGGCCTGCGCGCCAGCCACGGCGTTTCGCTGTCCCACCGCAGCCACGGTTCGACTGGTAACAACCAGGATCCGGGCCGCGTCTGGAAGGGCAAGAAGATGGCCGGGCACATGGGCGACGTCCGCGTGACGACCCAGAACCTGGTGGTCGTGTCCACCGATCCCGAGCGCGGCCTCATCCTGGTTCGCGGCGCGGTGCCGGGTTCGGACGGCGGCTGGGTGCTGGTGCGCGACGCCGTCAAGGCGAAGCTGCCGGACGGCTTGCCGTTCCCGGCCGCCATCAAGGCGGCGACGGCTGAACCCGCCGCGCCAGCCGAGGATTCGCCGTCCGGCGAGTCCGAGCAGAAGGACTGAGGTCATGAAGCTGGAGGTCACCAACCTCGAGGCGGAGAAGACCGGCGAGATCGATCTTGACGATTCGATCTTCGGTCTCGACCCGCGCCGCGACATCCTTGCCCGGGTCGTGAACTGGCAGCTCGCCAAGCGGCGGTCTGGCAACCACAAGACCAAGAGCATCTCGGAGATCAGCGGCACCACCAAGAAGCCGTACCGTCAGAAGGGTACCGGTCGCGCTCGTCAGGGCTCGCTGCGCGCCACCCAGTTCCGGGGCGGGCAGACGGTCCACGGCCCGGTGGTCCGCAGCCACGCCCACGACCTTCCCAAGAAGGTCCGCAAGCTCGGCCTGAAGTGCGCGTTGTCGGCCAAGGCGAAGGCTGGCCAGCTGATCGTGCTGGACAGCGCCTCGACGGACGAGCCGAAGACCAAGGCGCTGGTCGCGAAGTTCCAGAAGCTCGGCTGGCAGTCGGTCCTGGTGATCGACGGTCCGGAGCTGAACGAGAGCTTCGCCCGCGCGGCCCGGAACATTCCGAAGGTGGACGTGCTGCCGCAGCAGGGCGCGAACGTCTACGACATCCTGCGGCGCGACACGTTGGTCCTGACCCGCGGTGCCGTGGAGCATCTGGAGGCGCGGCTGAAATGAGTGCGAGACCCTTTATCACGAAGCCGGTAACGCTCAGCGCCGAGCGCGCCTACGAGGTCATCCGGGCTCCGATCGTCACCGAGAAGTCGACCCGTGGTTCGGAGTTCGGCCAGGTGACCTTCGAGGTGGCGATCACCGCCACCAAGCCGGAGATCAAGCTGGCGGTCGAGCGGCTGTTCGATGTCAAGGTCCGGGCGGTGAACACCCTCCGGGTCAAGGGCAAGACCAAGCGCTTCCGCGGCCGTCCCGGCAAGCGGTCGGATTACAAGAAGGCAGTCGTGACCCTGGCCGAGGGCCAGTCGATCGACCTAGTGGCGGGAGTCTGACGCCATGGCGTTGAAATCCTACAACCCGACGACGCCATCGCAGCGACAGCTGGTGATCGTCGATCGTTCCGAGCTGTGGAAGGGCAAGCCGGTCAAGAAGTTGACCGAGGGCCTGACCAAGTCGGCCGGCCGCAACAACACCGGGCGCGTCACCGCGCGCCGGCGGGGCGGCGGTCACAAGCAGCGCTACCGGATCATCGACTTCAAGCGCCGCAAGTTCGACATGGTCGGCACCGTCGAACGGCTCGAGTACGATCCGAACCGGACCGCGTTCATCGCCCTCATCTCCTACGAGGACGGCGAACAGGTATACATCCTGGCGCCGCAGCGCCTGTCGGCGGGCGACAAGGTGATCGCCGGCGACCGGACCGACGTGAAGCCGGGCAACGCCATGCCGTTGCGCAGCATCCCGATCGGCACGATCGTCCACAACGTCGAGCTGAAGGCCGGCAAGGGTGGCCAGCTGGCGCGTTCGGCCGGTACCTATGTGCAGATCGTCGGCCGTGACGCCGGCTACGCGCTGCTGCGCCTCGCCTCGGGCGAGGTCCGGATGGTGCGCAGCGAGTGCATGGCGACCATCGGCGCGGTGTCGAACCCGGATCAGCAGAACATCAACCTCGGCAAGGCCGGTCGCAACCGCTGGCTGGGCAAGCGCCCCGCCGTTCGCGGCGTCGCGATGAACCCGGTCGATCACCCGCACGGCGGTGGCGAGGGTCGCACCTCGGGTGGCCGTCATCCAGTCACCCCGTGGGGCAAGCCGACCAAGGGCAAGAAGACGCGTAACAATAAGGCGACCGATCGCCTCATCGTGCGTCGCCGGAAGAAGTAAGGAGAACGACGGTGGCTCGATCCGTATGGAAGGGACCGTTCGTCGACGGTTACCTCCTCAAGAAGGCCGACAAGTCTCGCACGTCGGGGCGCAACGAGGTCATCAAGATCTGGGCGCGTCGTTCGACGATCATGCCGCAGTTCGTCGGCCTGACCTTCGGCGTCCACAACGGCCAGAAGTTCATCCCGGTCCTGGTGACCGAGAACATGGTCGGTCACAAGTTTGGCGAATTCGCGCCGACGCGAACCTACTACGGCCACGCGGCCGACAAGAAGGCGCGGCGCTAAGCGCGGATAGGAGCGGGCTATGGGTAAGCAGGCGGCCGCCCGGCGGCTGGACGACAACGAGGCTCAGGCCATCGTCCACAATCTCCGGGTCAGTGCACAGAAGCTGAATCTGGTGGCGGAGACCATCCGTGGGCTGGACGCGGCGAAGGCGATCGCATCCCTGACCTTCTCGAAGCGCCGGATTGCCGGCGCCGTCAAGAAGGCCCTGGAGTCGGCGATTGCGAACGCCGAGAACAACCACCAGCTCGACGTCGACCGCCTCTACGTGAAAGAGGCTTATGTCGGCAAGAGCATGAGCATGCGGCGCTTCCGCCCTCGGGCGCGCGGTCGGGTTGGTCGGATCGAGAAGCCGTTTTCGCACCTCACGGTGGTGGTTCGCGAGCGGGAGGAGCAAGCCTGATGGGTCACAAAGTCAATCCGATCGGGCTGCGGCTCGGTATCAACCGCACCTGGGACTCGCGCTGGTTCGCGTCGAAGGGCTACGCGGCCCTGCTTCACGAGGACCTGGCGCTGCGGAAGTACCTGCAGAAGCGGCTTCGTCAGGCTGGTGTCAGCCGGATCGTGATCGAACGTCCGGCCAAGCGCGCCCGCATCACCATCTACACTGCCCGTCCCGGCGTGGTGATCGGCAAGAAGGGCTCGGACATCGAGAAGCTCCGTCAGGACCTCTCGACCATGACCGGGACCGACGTCGCGTTGAACATCGTCGAGATCCGCAAGCCGGAGATCGATGCCAAGCTGGTGGCCGAGAACATCGCTCAGCAGCTCGAGCGCCGGGTGGCGTTCCGGCGCGCCATGAAGCGGGCCGTCCAGTCGGCGATGCGTCTTGGCGCCCAGGGGATCCGGATCACCTGCGGCGGTCGGCTCGGCGGCGCTGAGATCGCCCGGACCGAGTGGTACCGCGAGGGTCGGGTTCCGCTGCACACGCTCCGCGCCGACATCGACTACGGCGAGGCGACGGCTTTCACCACCTACGGCACCTGCGGCGTGAAGGTCTGGGTGTTCAAGGGCGAGATCATGGCGCACGACCCGATGGCCCAGGACAAGCGGCTCGCCGAGCAGCAGCCCGGTGGCCACAGCGGCCACGGCGGCCAGCGCTGAACCGGCGGAGCGAGAGGAGTCTGAGACATGCTGTCTCCGAAGCGCACTAAGTTCCGCAAGGCGCACAAGGGCCGTATCCACGGCCTCGCCAAGGGCGGGACTGACCTGAATTTCGGCGCTTTCGGCCTGAAGGCGACCACCCCGGCGCGGGTGACCGCGCGGCAGATCGAGGCGGCCCGGCGGGCCATCACCCGCCACATCCGCCGTGTCGGACGAGTGTGGATCCGGATCTTCCCGGATGTGCCGGTCTCGACGAAGCCCGCCGAGGTTCGGATGGGTAAGGGTAAGGGCGCGCCCGAGTTCTGGGTGTGCCGGGTTAAGCCGGGACGGATCATGTTCGAGCTTGACGGTGTGCCGCGCGACCTGGCTGAGGAGGCGTTCCGCCTCGCCGCCATGAAGTTGCCCGTGGACACCCGGTTCGTGACGCGTCTCGGCGAGTGAGCGGGCTGGAGGATCGAGTTATGGCGAACAAGGTAGCCCAGGATCTGCGGACGAAGACGCCGGATCAGCTCAAGGAGCAGCTCCTCGAGTTGCGCCGCGAGCGGTTCAACCTGCGTTTTCAGCGGGCGAACGGGCAGCTCGAGAACACCGACCGCATGCGGCAGGTGCGGCGCGAGATCGCCAAGGTGAAGACCATCATGGGCGAGAAGACGCGCGCCGCAGCCTCGGCCTGAGGCCGAGGGACGAGGGGTTAGGAGAAAGCGATGCCGAGGCGAGTTCTGCAGGGCACCGTCGTCAGCGACAAAGGCGACAAGACGGTGGTCGTGACCGTCCAGCGGCGGGTGATGCATCCGCTGTACAAGAAGTTCATCACCCGCTCGAAGAAGTTCTCGGCGCACGATCCGGAGAACCGCTTCAAGCAGGGCGATATGGTCCGGATCCAAGAGTGCCGGCCAATTTCGAAGTCAAAGCGTTTCGAAGTCCTCTACGAGGACTCGGCAACGGCTGAAAACGCCTGAGCCGGAATTAGGAGACCAAGACCATGATCCAGATGCAGACGAACCTCGAGGTGGCCGACAATTCCGGCGCTCGGAGGGTGCAGTGCATCAAGGTGCTCGGCGGATCGAAGCGCAAGGTGGCATCGATCGGCGACGTGATCGTCGTTTCCGTCAAGGAGGCGATCCCGCGCGGTCGTGTGAAGAAGGGTGACGTGCACCGTGCCGTCATCGTCCGCACCGCCAAGGAGCTGCGCCGTCAGGACGGTTCGGCGATCCGCTTCGACACCAACGCGGCGGTGCTCATCAACAAGCAGGGCGAGCCGATCGGCACGCGCATCTTCGGTCCGGTGACACGCGAGCTGCGGGCCAAGAAGTTCATGAAGATCATCTCGCTGGCTCCGGAGGTGCTGTGATGGCCGCGCGCGTCAGGAAGGGCGACCGGGTGGTGGTGACCACCGGTCGCGACAAGGGCAAGACCGGCGAGGTGCTGAGCGTGCTGCCCAAGGAGAACCGTCTGGTCGTCCAGGGCGTGAACATGATCAAGCGCCACACCCGGTCGACCCAGACCCAGTCCGGCGGGATCATCGAGCGCGAGGCGCCGCTGCACCTGTCGAACGTCATGTTGGCTGACCCGAAGACGGGCGAGGCCACACGCGTCGGCTTCAAGACCCTGGACGATGGCCGCAAGGTGCGCGTTGCCAAGCGCTCCGGCGAAGTCATCGACGCCTGAGCCGAGGGACGGAGAACGTATCATGGCTCGGTTGCGAGAGATTTACGACACCACCATCCTGCCGGAACTGATGACCCAGTTCGGGTACCGGAACCGCTTCGAGGTGCCCCGGCTCGAGAAGGTGGTCATCAACATGGGCGTCGGCGAGGCGGTGCAGGATTCCAAGCGGATCAACGCCGCGGTTGACGAACTGACCCGGATTGCCGGCCAGCGGCCGGTTGATCACGCGGGCGAAGAAGTCGATCGCCGGCTTCAAGCTTCGCGAGGGCATGCCGATCGGCGTGAAGGTCACGCTGCGGCGGAGCCGGATGTTCGAGTTCCTCGATCGGCTGGTGAACATCGCCCTGCCGCGGGTCCGCGACTTCCGGGGCCTGAACCCCAAGAGTTTCGACGGCCGCGGGAACTTCTCGATGGGCGTGAAGGAGCAGACTCGTGTTCCCGGAAATCGACTACGACAAGGTCGACACCGTCCGGGGCATGGACATCATCGTGGTCACCACGGCGAAGACGGACGACGAGGCGCGCGAGTTGCTCAAGCGCTTCCAGTTTCCGTTCGTCAACTGACGGGGCCGGAGGACGAAATGGCGAAGAAGAGCTCGATCGAGAAGAACAACCGCCGGGCCAGGCTGGTCGCGCAACACGCGGCGAAGCGGGCGCGTCTGAAGGCCGTCGCGACCGACAAGTCGGTCCCGATCGAAGAGCGGTTTCTGGCAACCGTCACGCTGGCCCAGATGCCGCGCAACGGTGCCAAGATCCGGGTCCGCAACCGTTGTCAGCTGACCGGTCGTCCGCGCGGTGTGTACCGCAAGTTCAAGATCTCGCGCATCGCGCTGCGCGACCTCGGCTCCACCGGGTTGATCCCGGGCGTTGTCAAGTCGAGCTGGTAAGGAGGACGGTCCATGTCGATGAGCGATCCTCTCGGGGATATGCTGACTCGGATCCGCAACGGGCAGAGCGCCCGGAAGCAGGTCGTGAACAGCCCAGCCTCGAAGCTGCGTTCCAACGTGCTGGAGGTGCTGAAGCGCGAGGGTTTTATCCGCGGATACTCGACCGGCGAATCCCGTCCGGGCGTGTCCGAGGTGACCATTGAGCTGAAGTACCAGGAAGGCGAGCCGGTGATCCGCGAGATCAAGCGGGTGTCGCGTCCGGGCCGCCGGGTCTACGCCAAGATCAAGGATCTGCCGCGGGTCTACAACGGCCTCGGCATCGCGATCCTGTCGACCCCGCGCGGCGTCATGTCGGACAACGAGGCGCGGGCGGCGAACGTCGGCGGCGAAGTCCTTTGCCAAGTATTCTGATCGGAGATAACGATGTCGCGGGTAGGTAAATATCCCGTCGCGATCCCGGCCGGAGTCACGGTCGAGGTCGCGAACGACACGGTGACGGCGAAGGGCCAACTCGGTGAGTTGTCGACGCCGATCACCTCGGACGTCGAGGTCACGGTCGAGGGCAACCTCGTGTCCGTGCGCCCGACCCGACAGACCAAGCAGGCGCGGTCGATGTGGGGCACCACGCGGGCGCTGGTCAGCAATCTGGTGACCGGCGTGTCGACCGGCTTCAAGGTCAACCTGGAGATCAACGGCGTCGGCTATCGTGCCGCCGTCGAGGGCTCGGACCTGGTGCTGTCGCTCGGCTTCAGCCACCCGGTGCGTTACCCGATCCCGGCGGGTGTGGCCATGAAGTGCGAGCGTCCGACGCTGATCGAGATCACCGGGTCGGACAAGCAGCGCATCGGCCAGATCGCTTCCGAGATTCGCGCCTTCCGTCCGCCGGAGCCGTTCAAGGGCAAGGGCGTCAAGTACGCCACCGAGACCGTCCTGCGTAAGGAAGGTAAGAAGAAGTAAGGAGTAGGGGACATGCTCTCCTCGAAGGATCTCTTCAAGCGTCGGCAAATGCGCGCTCGCGCGCAAATCCGTCGTGCGTCGAACGGGCGGTTGCGGCTTTCGGTCTTCCGCTCGTCCAAGCATATCTACGCTCAGGTCATCGACGACGCTGCCGGCCGGACCTTGGTCGCCGCCAGTTCGCTCGACAAGGATCTGCGCTCCCGCCTCAAGACCGGCGCGGACAAGGCCGCGGCCGTCGAGGTTGGCAAGCTGGTCGCCGAACGGGCGAAGGCTGCCGGGCTCGAGCAGGTGGTCTTCGATCGTGGTGGCTATATCTATCACGGACGGGTGAAGGCTCTGGCCGACGCCGCCCGTGATGCCGGTTTGAAGTTCTAGAGGGGCCGAGTGATGGCACGTAACGACAGGCAGGACCGTAACCGGGAAGACTCGGATCTGGTCGAGAAGCTGGTCGGCATCAACCGCGTCGCCAAGGTGGTGAAGGGCGGTCGGCGCTTCGGCTTTGCCGCCATCGTCATCGTTGGCGACCAGCGTGGCCGGGTCGGCCACGGTGCCGGCAAGGCCCGCGAGGTCCCGGAGGCGATCCGCAAGGCGACCGAGCAGGCGAAGCGCACCATGATCCGCGTGCCGTTGCGCGAGGGCCGGACCCTGCATCACGACATCAACGGGCGCTTCGGTGCCGGTCGGGTGACGCTGCGGGCGGCCACCGCTGGTACCGGGATCATCGCGGGTGGTCCGATGCGGGCGATTTTCGAGGCGCTGGGCGTTCACGACGTCGTCGCCAAGTCGCTCGGCACATCGAACCCGCACAACATGATCAAGGCCACCTTCGACGCGTTGGTGAACATGCAGTCGCCCCGGGCGATCGCCAGCAAGCGCGGCAAGAAGGTTGCGGAGATTTTCGGGCGGTCGCCGCAGGGTGACGCCGCCGATGCTGCGGCGAGCGAGTGAGTTCGCCGAGCGGACGGAGACGGACGATGGCTGACAACAGCGCGAACACCACCACCGCCGGCACCGTGACGGTGCAGCAGGTCCGCAGCGGCCTCGGGCGCAAGAAGGATCAGCAGGCTACGCTGATCGGGCTTGGACTCGGCAAGCTGAACCGGACCCGGACGCTGGAGGATACTCCCTCGGTGCGTGGCATGATCGACAAGGTGAAGCATCTGGTCCAGGTCGTGGAGCAGGGCTGACCGCCTGGAATGACGCGCGCCGGCGTGCCGGCGTACCAGACTGAGGACGTGTGCGATGCGACTGAACGAGCTGTCCGACAATCCCGGTGCCACCAGGCCGCGCAAGCGTCTGGGCCGTGGCACGGGTTCCGGTCTCGGCAAGACGAGCGGCAAGGGCCACAAGGGTCAGAAGGCCCGCAGCGGCGTTGCCGTGAACGGGTTCGAGGGCGGGCAGATGCCGATCTACCGGCGCCTGCCGAAGCGCGGCTTCACCAACATCTTCCGCAAGCAGTACGGCGTGCTGAACGTCGGCCGCCTGCAGGCTGCGATCGAGTCGGGCCGGGTCGATGCCGGTCAGCCGATCACGAGCGCCGCATTGGTGTCGGCCGGCGTGGTCAAGGATGCCAAGGACGGCGTCCGGCTGCTCGGTAAGGGTGACCTGACCGCCAAGATCGAGATCCATGTCGCCGGCGCTTCCAAGTCGGCGGTCGAGGCGGTCGAGAAGGCTGGTGGCAGCGTGGTGCTGCCGGCGGGCGCGGCGGTCGAGTCCTGACCGGTCGACCGGGCGCGCCGGGCGATCGAGAATACCGGAACTAGGATCAAGCGATGGCCTCCAGTGCCGAACAGCTCGGATCGCAGATGAACTTCGGCGCCTTCGGAAAGGCGACGGAGCTGAAGAAGCGCATCTGGTTCACCCTGGCGGCGCTGGTGGTGTATCGGCTGGGCACCTACATCCCGCTGCCGGGCATCGATCCGGTCGCGCTCGCTGAGATCTTCCAGCAGAACGCCGGCGGCATCATCGGCATGTTCGACATGTTCGCCGGCGGCGCTCTCGGTCGGATGTCGATCTTCGCCCTGAACATCATGCCGTACATCTCGGCTGCCATCATCATGCAGCTGATGACGGCGGTGAGCCCGAACCTGGAGGCCCTCAAGAAGGAGGGCGAGGTCGGGCGCAAGAAGATCAACCAGTACACCCGTTACCTGACGGTGCTGCTGGCCGCCGTCCAGGCCTACGGCATCGCCACCGGGATGGAGAGCCTGCCGGGCTCGCGAGGGCCCGCGGTCATCGATCCGGGGCTGTTCTTCCGGCTGACGACGGTGATCACGCTGGTCGGCGGGACCATCTTCCTGATGTGGCTGGGCGAGCAGATCACGGCGCGCGGTGTCGGCAACGGCATCTCCCTGATCATCTTCGCCGGCATCGTCGCCAACCTGCCGTCGGCATTGGCCGGGACGCTCGAACTCGGGCGCACCGGCGCGCTGTCGACCCTGTTCATCCTGCTCCTGCTGGTGATGGCAGTCGGCGTGATCGCCTTCATCTGCTTCATGGAGCGGTCGCAGCGGCGGATCCTGGTTCAGTATCCCAAGCGCCAGGTCGGCAACCGGATGTTCGGCGGCGAGAGTTCGCATCTGCCGCTCAAGCTGAACGTGTCGGGCGTGATCCCGCCGATCTTCGCGAGCTCGCTGTTGTTGATGCCGATTACCGTGGCGCAGATGTCTGCCGGCACCGGTCCGGAGTGGCTTGCGACGGTGACCGCGCTGCTCGGGCACGGGCAGCCGCTGTACATCGCCCTGTACATCGGGTTGATCGTGTTCTTCGCGTTCTTCTACACGGCGATCGTCTTCAACCCGCAGGACACCGCCGACAATCTCCGGAAGTACGGCGGTTTCGTCCCAGGCATTCGTCCCGGCAAGAACACCGCCGACTATCTCGATTACGTGCTGACCAGGCTCACGGTGGTGGGTGCCGCCTACCTCGCGGCGGTGTGCATCCTGCCGGAGATCCTGATCAGCCAGTACTCGGTTCCCTTCTATTTCGGCGGTACCAGCCTGTTGATCGTGGTCACCGTCACCATGGACACGGTGACCCAGGTTCAGTCGCACCTGCTCGCGCACCAGTACGAAGGACTCATCAAGAAGTCTAAGATTAGGGGGAGGCGCGGATGAACCTGATCCTTCTGGGGCCGCCCGGAGCGGGCAAAGGCACCCAGGCAAAGCGCCTGGAAGAGGCGCTCTCGATCCGGCAACTGTCCACCGGTGAAATGCTCCGCGAGGCGGTCGCTTCCGGGTCGGAACTGGGCCGTGAGGCCAAGCGCATCATGGACGCGGGCGATCTGGTGCCCGATTCGGTCATGATCCGCATGATCTCTGAGCGGGTCGACCAGCCGGATTGCCGGAACGGCTTCATTCTGGACGGCTTTCCTCGGACGGTCGCCCAGGCTGAGGCGCTTGACGCGATGCTGGCCGAGAAGGGTCGGGCGATCGACCACGTCATCGAGTTCCAGGTCGACGAGGACGCGATGGTCGCGCGAATCCTCAAGCGCCGGGACGAGGAAGGTCGGAGCGACGACAACGAGGAGACGCTGCGCAAGCGTCTTGATGTATACCGCCGCCAGACGGCGCCGATCATTCCGCACTATCGCGGCAAGGGCGCCCTGAAGACGGTTGATGGAATGGCGTCGATGGACGCGGTGACGGCCCAGCTCGAGGCGATCGTCGGCGCGACCTGATGACGTTTGGTTTAAACAGTGGTTCGGTTGACTTGGAACCTTTCTCGCCTATAATCCGCCACCCTGGATCATCGGGTGCGGAGCGCGGGCTGGCGCGAGAGACCATCGGTCTTTCGTCGATGCCCGCGTTAGGCGTGCGGTGGTTCCGGTAAAGCACGAGGAGAGACGGCGTGGCGCGCATTTCTGGCGTGAACATCCCGACGCAAAAACGCGTCGTTATCGCTTTGACTTACATTCACGGAATCGGCCGGACAATGGCCAGCCGGATCTGCGGCACCGTCGGGATTCCGTCGGAGCGCCGGGTTCACGAGCTTACCGAAGACGAGCTGTCGCGTCTGCGCGAGACCATCGATACCGATCTGGTCGTCGAGGGTGACCTGCGCCGGCAGAACGCCATGAGCATCAAGCGGCTCATGGATCTCGGCTGCTACCGGGGACTGCGCCACCGCAAGGGCCTTCCGGTGCGCGGCCAGCGGACGCACACCAACGCGCGGACCCGCAAGGGCCCGGCGAAGTCGATCGCCGGCAAGAAGAAGTAACGACCCTGGATCCGGGCGGCCCGCCGGGCGCCCGCAGACAGGGACCATGGCCCGCGGCTTACAGGCCGGCGGGTGATCGAAGAGGATCGAGACTATGGCGAAGCAACCGACCCAGGCCCGCCTGCGCCGTCGCGAGAAGAAGAACATCACGTCGGGCGTGGCGCATGTGAACGCCTCGTTCAACAACACCATGATCACCATCACCGACGCGCAGGGCAACGCCATTTCCTGGTCGTCTGCGGGAACCATGGGCTTCAAGGGCTCGCGCAAATCGACCCCGTACGCCGCGCAGGTTGCGGCCGAGGATGCCGGCCGCAAGGCCGCCGAGCACGGCATGAAGACCCTCGAGGTCGAAGTGTCCGGGCCGGGTTCCGGGCGTGAGTCGGCTCTGCGGGCGCTGCAGGCCGTCGGGTTCCACGTCACGGCGATCCGCGACGTCACGCCGATCCCGCACAACGGCTGCCGGCCGCGCAAGCGCCGTCGCGTCTGACGTGCGTTTCCGGGGATCCGGATCCCCGGCCCCGTATTTGGCCCCGCCGACTGGTCTTCGGACTTCGGCGGGGATCGCCGTTCGAGAATGAGGTCCGAGCCGTGATTCAGAAAAACTGGCAGGCACTGATCAAGCCAAACAAGCTGGATATCCAGGCGGGATACGACCCGAAGCGCACCGCGACGGTGGTCGCCGAGCCGCTTGAGCGCGGCTTTGGCTTGACCCTCGGAAACGCGCTTCGCCGCATCCTGCTCTCGTCGCTGCAGGGCGCTGCGATCACCGCAATCCAGATCGATGGCGTGCTGCACGAGTTCTCGAGCGTCGCCGGGGTCCGCGAGGATGTCACGGACATCGTCCTGAACATCAAGTCGGTCGCCATTCGCATGCACGGCGAGGGCCCGAAGAAGATGCGCCTGAAGGCCGAGGGCCCGGGCGAGGTCACGGCCGGCATGATCGAGACGGTGTCCGACATCGAGATCATGAATCCGAACCACGTGATCTGCACTCTGGACCGCGACGCCACGCTGTCGATGGAACTCACGGTCGAGACCGGCAAGGGTTACGTTCCGGCGAGTGCCAACCGCCCGGAGGACGCGCCGATCGGTCTGATCCCGGTGGACGCGGTGTTCAGCCCGGTGCGCCAGGTGGCCTACAAGGTCGACAACACCCGGGTCGGTCAGGTCACCGACTACGACAAGCTGTCGATGTCGGTCGAGACCGATGGATCGTTGTCGCCCGAGGACGCCGTGGCTTACGCCGCCCGGATCCTGCAGGATCAGTTGCAGCTGTTCGTCAATTTCGAGGAGCCGACTCATCGGACCGAGTCCGAGGTCGCTCACGATCTGCCGTTCAACAAGAATCTGTTGCGCAAGGTTGACGAGCTCGAGCTGTCGGTCCGGTCGGCGAACTGCCTGAAGAACGACAACATCGTGTACATCGGCGATCTGGTGCAGAAGACCGAGCCGGAAATGCTGCGGACCCCGAACTTCGGCCGCAAGAGCCTCAACGAGATCAAGGAGGTTCTGGCGTCGATGGGGCTGTCGCTCGGCATGGAGATCACCAACTGGCCCCCCGAGAACATCGAGGAATTGGCCAAGCGTCTGGAAGAGCCGTACTGAGTCGGCGGCGCGATATCGAGGAGAGTGAGAGATGCGTCACGGCAACAGCGGTCGTAAGCTGCACCGCACGTCGAGCCACCGCCAGGCGATGTTCAAGAACATGGCGGCGGCTCTGATCAAGCACGAGCAGATCGTCACCACCTTGCCGAAGGCGAAGGAACTTCGCCCGGTGGTGGAGAAGATGATCACCCTGGCAAAGCGCGGCGATCTGCACGCCCGCCGGTTGGCGCACGCCCGCCTGCAGGACGATGCGATGACCCGTAAGCTGTTCGAGGTTCTGGCGGGACGTTACAAGGATCGTCAGGGCGGCTACTGCCGTGTCCTGAAGGCCGGCTTCCGCTATGGCGACGCCGCCCCGATGGCGGTGATCGAGTTGGTTGACCGCGACGAGAGCGCGCGCGGTCAGGATTCCGGCCCGGTGCTGAACGCCGAGCCGGAGTCGCTCGGTGGGGCGATGCCGTCGGCAATCTGACGGGACGGCGCTTCGGCACGACGGTTTTCGACGGGCGGCCCACGGGCCGCCCGTTCGCGTTAGTCGGTCGCCGCGTCAAGGAAGGCGGCGATCTGGTACAGGTCTTCGTCGTCGGGATGGGCCAGCAGCAGCGCCTTCATGTCTTCAGCCACGACCGCCGCGGCCGTGTCGTTCCCGGTATGGCGATGACTAAGCGCGAGATTTGCCGCAGCCTTCGCCTGGGCGAGGCGGATCGCCGGTTCGTCGTCGTTGGCGACCGAGAGTCCGGTCAGTTCGTCGTAGATCAATTGGGCGGCCGCAAGATCTCCGGATTCACACAGGTCGGTGATCAGGTTGAACGCGGCGTCGGCCAGACGGCCGATTGCACCCGACCCGCCGCCGGGAAGCCGCGACAGGCTACAGAGGGCGTCGTAGGCGTCGCGAGCGGCGCCGAGGTGGCCACGGTTGCCGAGGCCGGTGACGAGCGTGAAGGCGCCTTCGGCGGCGAACTCGACCAGTTCGACGTGGCCGGGTGTGCGGTGCACGGCGGCGATCAGGTCGTCGAGGGCAGCGCGACCCTCTCCCGGAGGGTCGCGCCGGGCGGCGTGGGCGAGCCGGTTGAACACCCCGCGGGCGTGCTGCAGTCGGACCATGGCGGCGGCCGGCTGGGCGGCCTCGAGCCCGGCAAGGTCGGCCAGAGCCCGCCGGGCGTCGTGCGGCCGGTCGGCTTCCAGCGCCAGCGCCACCAGGTTGGCTGCGGCCTTGGCCCGGATCCCGGCAAAGTCGGCGTCATCGGCGTTGCGGTTTCCGAGCGCGGTTACGGTGCGGTACACCTCGAGGGCACTGGACAGACCGTTAACCCGGGTTTCTGCCGATATCAGGTCTACCGCCGCCTCCGCGTAGGCGCGGCGGGGCAGCGGGTCGTCAGGCAGGCGGGCAGCCAGGGCGCCGAGAAAATCGTGGGCATGCCGGACCGTTGCAAGGTCCGATTGCGATCGGCCGGCGGCCGCCAGCCGGACCGCGCCGCAGACCGCCACGGGGATCAGGTCCGATTGGTGTGGGTTGCGGGCGACAATGTCCTCAAGGGTGTCAAAGGCGGACCGCGCCGCCGACAAGTCGCCGCGCGGGCCGCCCTCGCTTGCGATCACCCTGGCGGCCTCGCGGGCCGCCTCGATCTCGCCCTGGTGTTGCCCTGGCATCGTCACCGGGGCCCCCCAATCTCATGCGGTGGGGAATCCGTCCCCACCTTGGTATGTTTTCCGGTCGTCCTGACCGAAGACGGTAGCACAGCGGGACGCGGCAGCAACCGGCGTCCATTGGTCAGATTGCGAGGATGGAGTCGATGATCGCGCGCATGGTCACCGGGTGGGCCCTCGTGCTGGTTTGGGCCCTGGCGTTTTCGTCCGCGGCGGAAGCGCAGACGGAGCGGCGGCAGCCGCAGTCGATGGGCGAGATCAACCTGTCGTTCGCGCCGCTGGTTCGCGAGGTCGGGCCGGCGGTGGTCAACGTTTACAGTCGGGCGACGGTGACGGAGCGGCCGGGGCTGTCGCCGCTGTTCGATGACCCGTTCTTCAAACGCTTCTTCGGGGACCTGATGCCGCGGCTGCCGGAGCGGCGCCGGGAGGCGAACTCGCTCGGCTCCGGGGTGATCGTCGACCCGACCGGGGTGGTGGTGACCAATTACCACGTGATCGAGAAGGCCGAGGCGATCACCGTCGTGCTGGCCGATCGCCGGGAATTTCCGGCGAGGGTCATGCTCTCCGACCCGAAGACCGACCTGGTTGTCCTGAAGATCGATGTCGGCGACGAACTGCTCCCGTCGGTGGCGATACGCGATTCCGACGATCTGGAAGTCGGCGACATCGTGCTGGCGATCGGCAACCCGTTCGGTGTCGGCCAGACCGTCACCATGGGGATCGTCTCGGCGCTGGCGCGCACCAACGTCGGCATCACCGACTACAGCTTCTTCATCCAGACCGACGCTTCGATCAACCCCGGCAATTCCGGCGGTGCCCTGATCGGCGTCGACGGCAGATTGGTGGGGGTCAACACCGCGATCTACTCGAACCAGCGCACCGGCGGCGCCGGGTCGGTCGGGATCGGGTTCGCGATTCCATCGAACATGGTCGCCACGGTCCTGCGCGCGGCCGGCAGTGGCAAGATCGTTCGGCCCTGGCTCGGCGCCAGGACGCAGACCGTCACCACCGACCTTGCCCAGGGGCTGGGTCTCGATCGACCCGTCGGCGCCCTCATCGGCGACGTCTACCCGGGCGGCCCGGCCGCGCGCGCCGGCCTGCGCACCGGCGACGTCGTGCTCGAGGTCGACGAGCGCGAGGTAACCGATGCCGGCGGCCTGCGCTACCGCATCGGTACCCGCGAAACCGGCGAGACCATCACCCTGCAGGTGTTGCGCAACGGCCGGGTGTTCACGGCCCGACTGCCGATGGAGCCGCCGAGGGCGGACCCTGTGCCCAACATCAGCGACCTGACCGGCCGCAGCCCGATGGCCGGCGCGCGGGTGGCCAACCTGTCGCCGGCCTTCGCCATCGACGAGGGCTTCGACGAACTGGCCCGGGGTGTCGTGGTGGTCGGGACCGCCCCCGGATCAGCGGCCGAGCGGCTCGGATTGCGGCGCGGCGACCTGGTGGTCTCGGTGAACGACCAGCCGATCGATCGGGTCAACACCCTGGAACGCGCGCTGCAGAACGCCAGCGGCTCGTGGACGCTGTCGATCCGTCGCGACGACCGGGTGCTCACCACACGCGTGCAGGGCTAGACTGCCCTCCATGAGCCTTTTCGAGACGCAGGCCCCGCGGCCGCTGGCCGATCGGCTTCGGCCGACCCGGATCGCCGAGGTCGTCGGGCAGGACCACCTGCTCGGCCCCGACGGTCCGATCGGCCGCATGCTGGCCAAGGGACGGCTGGCCTCCTGCGTCCTCTGGGGTCCGCCCGGGTGCGGGAAGACCACCATCGCCCGGCTGCTGGCCGAGCACACCGACCAGGAGTTCGTGGCGCTTTCGGCGGTGTTCTCCGGCGTTGCCGACCTGAAGAAGCAGTTCGAGGCGGCCCGAGGTCGTCGCGCCGGCGGGCGCGGGACCCTGCTGTTCGTGGACGAGGTCCACCGCTTCAACCGCGCCCAGCAGGACGGCTTCCTGCCGGTCGTCGAGGACGGCACCATCACCCTGGTCGGCGCGACCACCGAGAACCCGTCGTTCGAGCTGAACGCGGCGCTGCTGTCGCGCTGTCAGGTCTTCGTGCTGCGCCGCCTGGACGACGCCGCCCTCGACCTGTTGCTGGCGCGCGCCGAGGCGGCGACCGGCCGTGCGCTGCCGGTGAACGACGACGGCCGCGCCGCCCTACGCGCCATGGCCGACGGCGACGGCCGCTTCCTGCTGAACCTGGCGGAGGAGGTGCTGGCGCTGCAGCCGCCGGAGCCGCTCGACGCCGCCGGGGTGGCGGCCAACGTCCAGCGGCGCGCGCCGATGTACGACAAGGACCGCGAGGAGCACTACAACCTCATCAGCGCGCTTCACAAGTCGCTGCGCGGTTCCGACGCCGACGCCGGGCTGTACTGGCTGGCCCGCATGCTGGCGGGCGGCGAGGACCCGGCCTACATCCTGCGCCGCCTGACCCGGTTCGCGGTCGAGGACGTGGGGCTCGCCGAGCCGCAGGCGGTGGCTCAGGCGATCGCCTGCTGGGAGACCTACGACCGGCTCGGTTCGCCCGAGGGCGACCTGGCGATCAGCCAGCTGGTGGTGTTCCTCGCCACCGCGCCGAAATCCAACGCCGCCTACAAGGCGCATGGGGCGGCGGCCCGCGCCGCCCGCCAGACCGGCTCGCTTATGCCGCCGGCGCACATCCTGAACGCGCCGACCCGGCTGATGAAGGATCTCGGCTACGGCTCGGGCTACGCCTACGACCACGACGCCGAGGAAGGATTCTCCGGCCAGAACTACTTCCCGGACGGGATGGACCGGCAGCGCTTCTACAACCCGGTCGAGCGCGGCTTCGAGCGCGAGATCCGCAAGCGGCTGGAATACTTCGACCGGCTGCGGGCCAAGCGCCGGGGCGAGGAATGACGCCCCCGGGTTCGATCTCTACCTCGGCATCGACTGGTCCGGGGCCAAGGGATCCCGGCTGAAGGGGTTGCGGGTCGCGGCCTGCCGCCCGGGCGCCGCCGCCCCGACGCTGCTCGACGGGCCGCAACCGGGCGGCCTCTGGCGCCGCCGCGACGTGCTCGACCGGATCGCGGAGGAGAGGGCGCGGGGACGCGGCTGCTCGCCGGCTTCGACTTCGCCTTCGCCTACGCGCACGGCGACCGCGAGGCTTACTTTCCGGGCGATCCGGCGTCGCCCGCCGACGTGCGCTTGCTGTGGGCGATGGTCGACCGACTCGCCGGCGACGCGGCCGACCTGTACGCCGGCGCGGTGTACGCGCCGGGCTCGCCGGTGGCCGGGCACTATCTCAGCCCGCACGGCCGCGGCGACCTCTATGCGCACCGCCAACGCGCGACCGAGCGCGCCTGCGCCGCCGTGACGTCGCCGCACCCGGTGTTCAAGTGCATCGGCGCCGCCAACGTCGGCACCGGGTCGCTGGCCGGCATGCGGCTGCTGCACCGCCTCGACGGCGGGCGGCGGTGTGGCCGTTCGCCGATCCGGGCGCGGTGACGATCGTGGAGATCTTTCCCAGGCTGTATTTCAGGCGCGCCGGCGCCGATCCGCGCGCCTGGCGCGACCCGGCCGTGGTCGACGCCGCGCTGGCCGCCCACGCCAGCCTGCCTTACGACGGCTCGCCCCTCGACATCGAGGACAAGGCCGACGCCGTGGTCTCCGCAGCCGCGCTTCGGCACCTGTCGGGCGATCCGGCGGTCTGGCGGGCGCCGTCCGGCGAGCCGGCGGCGCGGTGGGAAGGCTGGATATTCGGCGTGGAACCCGCTAAGCCGGGCGCATCATGAAGATGCTCCTCGCGGTCGCGATCGGTGGCGCCATCGGCGCCGTGGCGCGCTACAAGACGGTCGGCTGGGTCGGGCACCTCGCCGGCGGCGGCTTCCCGTGGGGGACCATGACCGTCAACGTGATGGGATGCTTCCTGATGGGCGTCCTGATCGAGGTCGGATCGCTCAAGCAGGTGCTGACGCCGGAGCTGCGTGGCTTCGTCGCGGTCGGCATTCTCGGCGCCTTCACGACCTTCTCGAGCTTCGCGCTCGACGTCGCCACGCTCTGGGAACGCGGCGATGCCGCGCCCGTGGCCGCCTACATCGCCGCTTCGACGGCGCTCTCCATCCTGGCGCTGTTCGCCGGGCTCTGGAGCATACGACAGGTGCTGACATGAAGCCGGTTCAGACCCGCGTGGTCTCGCGCGACGAAGGCGAGCAGCGGCTCGACCGCTGGTTCAAGCGGCATTTCCCCGATCTCGGCCACGGCCACCTCGCCAAGCTGCTGCGCACCGGCCAGATCCGGGTCGACGGCAAGCGCGTCAAGGCGAACCAGCGGCTCGAGGCCGGGCAGGCGGTGCGGATACCGCCGATGGAGGACAACCAGGCGTCGGATGCCCGCAAGGTCGCCCTGAAGCATTCCCAGGGCCGCGACCCCGAGACCTCGGAGCGGCTGCGCCGGGCGGTGCTCTACCGCGACGACGAGGTGCTGGCGATCAACAAGCCGGCCGGGCTCGCCACCCAGGGCGGGACCGGGATCACCAGCCACGTCGACGGCGCGCTCGACGGCCTGAAGTTCGACGCCGGCGAGCGGCCGCGCCTGGTGCACCGCCTGGACAAGGACACCTCCGGGGTGATGCTGCTCGGCCGCACCCAGAAGGCGGCGCGACGGCTGACCGAGGCGTTCCGCGCCAAGACCGCCATGAAGATCTACTGGGCCCTGGTGGTCGGCGAGCCGAAGCCGAACGCCGGCACCATCGAGGGGGCGATCGGCAAGCTTCCCGGCATGGCCGGCGAGAAGATGGGGCTCGATCCCGAGGGCGGCAAGCGCGCGGTCACCCGCTACGTCACCGTCGAGCGGCTGGGCGGCAAGCTGACCTGGGTGGCGCTGTTCCCGGTCACCGGGCGGACCCACCAGCTCCGCGTCCACATGGCCGGAAGCCGGGACCCCGATCCTGGGCGACGGCAAGTACGGCGGCAACGAGGCGATCCTGCAGGGCGAGGGGGTGAGCCGGAAGCTCCACCTGCACGCCCGCGCCATCCGCATCCCCGGCGCCGACGGCCGTCCGGTCGAGGTCGTCGCGCCGCTGGCCGACCACATGGCCCGTTCCTGGGCGTTCTTCGGGCTCGACGAGGCCGGCGGCGGCGATCCGTTCGAGCCGTTCGAGGACTAGGGCGATGACTAGGGCGATAACCGGCGGCGGCCTTCGGCTCTGCGCCCTCGATCTCGACGGCACCCTGATCGACAGCCAGCACCACATCGTCTCGGCGATGACGGCGGCGTTCCGCGGCGAGGCCTGGCGGCGCCGAGCCCGGCCAAGGTGCGCGAGGTGGTCGGGCTGCCGCTCGACCAGGCCATCCGGCGCCTGGCGCCGGATGTCCGGGGCTGCAGCAGGAGCGTGTCGGGCAGGCCTACCGCGATGCCTATTTCGACGCCAAGGAGGTCGACGGCACGGCCGAACCGCTGATGCCGGGCGCGCGCGACGCCCTCGACGCCCTCGAGGCCGACGGCTGGCTGCTGGCGGTCGTCACCGGCAAGGGCCGGCGCGGTCTGCACGAGGTGCTGGAGGCGCACGCGCTGCTGCGGCGGTTCGTGGTCCTGAAGTCGGCCGACGACGGGCCCGGCAAGCCCGACCCGACGGTGCTGCTCGACGCGGTCCGCGAAGCCGGGGTCGACATCGGCCGGACGGTGATGGTCGGCGACACCGTGTTCGACATGGGCATGGCGCGCCGCGCGCGGGTTGCCGGGATCGCCGTTACCTGGGGGTATCACGAGCTCGGCCTGCTGCAGACCGAGCGCCCGGCCGCGGTGATCGAGCGGTTCGAGGAACTGGCGGAGACCGCGGGACGTTTGGTGCCGGTCTAGTCATTGGGGAGAGACGCCATGCGCTGGTTCCGCTGGGTGGCCGGATCGGCTGCCGTCGTCGTCGTGGTGCTGGGCGCTGGCGCTGCCTTTCTCGCCACCCTCGACCTGAATTCCTACAAGGACGAGATCCAGGGATCGCTGGAACGGGCCACCGGGCACCGCGTGGCGATCGACGGCCCTCTGCACCTGGCCTGGAGCCCACGGCTCGGCCTGGCCGCGTCCGGTGTCCGGATCGCCAATGCCGACTGGGCCTCGGAGCCGACGATGGCGACGGTCGGGGAAATCTCGGTCGGTGTCGAAGCAATTCCGCTGCTCACCGGCAAGGTCGAGATCCGGCGGTTCATGCTGTCGGACGTCCGCTTGCTGCTGGAGCATGACGCCGACGGTCGCGGCAACTGGGAGCGCGACGCCGGCGTCGGCAACGCCGGCGGCGAGCTGCCGCCGATCCGCCGGATCGAACTGGCGCGGGTGACGGTGGTCTGGAAGGGTTCCCCCGGCGCGGCGGAGCGCGTGTACCACGTCGAGCGGCTGTCGCTGGCCGGCGACGGTCCCGACTCGCCGCTCGACGCGCTGCTCGTCGCCGACCTGGACGGCGCGCCGCTCGAACTCCAGGGCACGCTGCCGGCGCTGGCCGCGTTCGGGCGCGCCGGCGCGACCTTGCCGTTCGACATCGCGGGGTCCGTTGCCGGGACACCGGTCCGGATCGCCGCGCGGTTCCAGGCCGAACCGGGCGAGGCGGGATCGGTGCGGTCGATGCGGATCGACGCGATGACGGCATCCTACGGCGCGTTCTCCGCCACCGGGGCCGCCACCGTCGATCTGACCGGGCCGCGGCCCAGGATCGACGCGCAGCTGGCGAGCGACAGCGTCGACCTGGACAGTCTCGGCGACGGTGGCGCGACCGGCGACCCGATGGACCGGCCGTTGCCGCTGGAGCTGCTGGCGATCGTCGACGGCACCGTCAAGGTCGAGGTCGCGCGGCTCGTGAGCGCTCCCTGGACCCTGGAGGGCGTCAGCGCCACCGCGACGATCGCGGACGGCGCGCTGACCGTCGACCCGCTCGGCGGCTCGATTGCCGGCGGCGCGGTCGCCGGGCGAATGCAACTCGACAACCGCGAGCCGCCGGCCCGCCTGACGCTGGCGGGGACGGCGTCCGGCGTGGATGTCGGCGCGATCTCGCGCGCCATGCGCGGCGAGGCCCTGATCGAGGGACGCGGCGACGCGGCGATCGACCTGCGGGCCTGGGGCGACACGGGGCGCACCTTCCTCGGGTCCGCCGAGGGCGTCGCCCGCCTGGTGATCCTGCGACGGCACCATCCAGAACAAGTACTGGGAACTGATCGCCCAGGATCTCGCCACCCGGTTCCTGCCCTTCGTCGGCGAAGGCGGCAGCGGTGGCCTGAACTGTCTGGTCGGCCGGCTCGACATCGTCCGCGGCACCGCCGACGCGACCGTTCTGATGGTGGACGGCGAGCAGGTCACGGTCGGCGGCACCGGCACGATCGAACTCGCCAGCGGGGCGCTGGACCTGCGGCTGGTGCCGCAACCCAAGGACCCGAGCCTGCTCAGCCTGGCTACGCCGATCCTGATCAAGGGAACCATCGGCGACCCCAAGCCGTCGCCCGACCCGGTGGGGGTGGCGGTCGGGATCGGCGGGCTGGCCGCCGGTGCGATGATCGGGCCGCTCGGCCTGCTGCTGCCCTTCGTGTCCGGTGGTACCATCGACAACCCATGCCCGGACGCCATCGCGGCCGCCGAGGGCCGGCGTCGCCCGGCCGACGCGACACCGATGCGCGAGCAGGATAAACCGGGCGGCATCAGGGGGCTGTTCGACGGCCTGCGCAGATCGATGGAGTGACATGAAGCGACTGTACAAGGCGGTTGCCGTCGTGCCGGCGGGCGACGGGGCCGGGTTTTCGGTGACGCTCGACGGCCGGGAACTGGTGTCGCCGGCACAGCGGCCGATGCCGATGCCGGCGCGGCGGGTGGCCGAGGCGGTGGCGGCCGAGTGGGAGGCCCAGACCGACGAGATCGACGCCCGGGCCATGCCGATGACCGGATTCGCGGCGACCGTGATCGACCGGGTGACGCCGCAGCGCGAGCACGTGGTGAGCGAATTGGCCGGCTACGGCGGCTCCGACCTGGTGTGCTACCTGGCCGACGATCCGACCGAACTGACGGCGCGCCAGGAGGCGGCGTGGGCGCCGCTTCGGGCTTGGGCCGCCGAGGCGCTCGGCGCGCGGCTGGTGCCCGTCGCCGGCGTCATGCCGATCGCCCAGTCGCCCGGGTGCCTGGCGGCGTTGCGCCAAGCGGTGGAGGCGGTCGACGACTGGGAGATGGCGGCGCTCCACACCCTGACCTCGATGACCGGCTCGCTGGTCCTCGGGCTGGCGGTGCTGCACGGACGGCTCGACGCCGACGCCGCCTACACCGCCTCCGAGATCGACGAAACGTTCCAGATCGAGCGCTGGGGCATGGACCGGGAGGCCGAGCAGCGGCGTCGGGCGCGCCGGGCGGAAGTGGGCGAAGCCGCGAAATTCGTAGAGCTTTTGCGGGCGGGGTGATATCCCGGCCGAACGGCATTCCGGGAGGGCGTTCATGCAGGACATCGTCGCGCGGCTCGAGGACATGCGGGGCCGCGCCCGCCTGGGCGGCGGGCAGAAGCGGATCGAGGCCCAGCACCAGAAGGGCAAGCTGTCGGCGCGCGAGCGCATCGACCTGCTGGTCGACCCCGGCTCCTTCGAGGAGTGGGACATGTTCGTCGAGCACCGCTCCTCCGATTTCGGCATGGCCGAGCAGAAGGTTCCCGGCGACGGCGTGGTGACCGGCTGGGGCACCGTCAACGGCCGGCTGGTGTTCGTGTTCAGCCAGGACTTCACGGTGTTCGGCGGCTCGCTCAGCGAGGCGCACGCCGAGAAGATCTGCAAGGTCATGGACCAGGCCATGAAGGTCGGGGCGCCGGTGATCGGCCTGAACGACAGCGGCGGCGCCCGGATCCAGGAGGGCGTCGCCTCGCTCGGCGGCTACGCCGAGGTGTTCCAGCGCAACGTGATGGCCTCGGGCGTGGTGCCGCAGATCTCCATGATCATGGGCCCGTGCGCCGGCGGCGCGGTCTACTCGCCGGCCATGACGGACTTCATCTTCATGGTGAAGGACAGCTCGTATATGTTTGTAACTGGGCCAGATGTCGTCAAGACGGTGACCCACGAGACGGTCACCCACGAGCAGCTCGGCGGGGCCGTCACCCACACCACGAAGTCGGGCGTCGCCGATCTGGCGCTGGAGAACGACGTCGAGGCGCTGCTCCAGCTGCGGCGCTTCATCGACTTCCTGCCGTCCTCCAACCGCGAGCGGCCGCCGCTGCGCCCGACCGCCGACGAGGCCGACCGTCCCGAGCCGTCGCTCGACACCCTGGTCCCGGCCAACCCGAACAAGCCGTACGACATGAAGGAGCTGATCCTGAAGGTCGTCGACGAGGGCGACTTCTTCGAGATCCAGCCGAGCTACGCCGGCAACATCATCATCGGCTTCGCCCGCATGCAGGGCTCGACCGTCGGCATCGTCGCCAACCAGCCGATGGTGCTGGCCGGCTGCCTCGACATCGACAGCGCCAAGAAGGCCGGCCGGTTCGTGCGGTTCTGCGACTGCTTCAACATCCCGATCGTCACCTTCGTCGACGTCCCAGGCTTCCTGCCGGGCACCAAGCAGGAGTACGGCGGCATCATCAAGCACGGCGCCAAGCTGCTGTTCGCCTACGCCGAGGCGACCGTGCCGAAGGTCACGGTGATCACCCGCAAGGCCTATGGCGGCGCCTACGACGTGATGAGTTCCAAGCACTTGCGCGGCGACGTTAACTACGCGTGGCCGACCGCCGAGATCGCCGTGATGGGCCCGAAGGGCGCGGTCGAGATCATCTTCCGCGGCGACATCGGCGACGCCGAGAAGATCGAGGCGCGCACCGAGGAGTACCGCCAGAAATTCGCCAACCCGTTCGTGGCGGCGTCGCGCGGCTACATCGACGACGTGATCAAGCCGCGCAACACGCGGCGCCGCATCTGCCGGGCCCTCGCCATGCTGCGCGACAAGCAGCTCGAGAACCCGTGGAAGAAGCACGACAACATTCCGCTGTGACCGCGCGGCCAGGAGACTCGGGGACATGTTCGACAAGATCCTGATCGCCAACCGCGGCGAGATCGCCTGCCGGATCATCAAGACGGCGCGGCGCATGGGCATCAAGACGGTGGCGGTGTATTCCGACGCCGACGCCGACGGCAAGCACGTCCGCATGGCCGACGAGGCGGTGCGGATCGGCCCGGCGGCCTCGGCCGAGAGCTACCTGAAGATCGACCGCATCGTCGAGGCGTGCCGCGAGACCGGGGCGCAGGCGGTGCATCCGGGCTTCGGCTTCCTGTCCGAGCGCGCCGCCTTCGCCGAGGCGCTGGAGGCCGCCGGCATCGTCTTCATCGGCCCCGGCAAGGCCGCCATCGAGGCGATGGGCGACAAGATCACCTCCAAGAAGATCGCCCACGAGGCCGGGGTGAGCACCGTGCCCGGCTACCTCGGCACCATCGAGAGCCCGGAGCACGCCGCCAAGATCGCCGCCGAGATCGGCTACCCGGTGATGATCAAGGCCTCGGCCGGCGGCGGCGGCAAGGGCATGCGGATCGCCAACAGCGAGGCCGACCTGAAGGAGGGCGTGCGGGGCGCGATGAGCGAGGCCCGTTCGTCGTTCGGCGACGACCGGGTGTTCATCGAGAAGTTCGTCGAGCAGCCGCGCCACATCGAGATCCAGGTGCTGGCTGACGGCCACGGCAACATCGTCCACCTCGGCGAGCGCGAATGCTCGATCCAGCGCCGCCACCAGAAGGTCATCGAGGAGGCCCCGAGCCCGTTCATCGACGCCGAGACCCGGGCCGCCATGGGCGCCCAGGCGGTGGCCCTGGCGCGCCAGGTCGGCTACCGCTCCGCCGGCACGGTAGAGTTCATAGCCGACGCGAACAAGAACTTCTACTTCCTTGAAATGAATACACGTCTTCAGGTCGAGCATCCGGTCACCGAGATGGTCACCGGCCTCGACCTGGTGGAACTGATGATCCGCGTCGCCGCCGGCGAGACGCTGCCGTTCGGGCAGGACGACGTGACCATGAACGGCTGGGCGATCGAGGCCCGGGTGTACGCCGAGGATCCGTACCGCGGCTTCCTGCCGTCGATCGGGCGGCTCACCCGCTACGAGCCGCCGCTCGACGTCGACGGCGTCCGGGTCGACGACGGCGTCGACGAGGGCTCGGAGATCTCGATGTTCTACGACCCGATGATCGCCAAGCTGGTGGCCTGGGGCAGCACCCGCGACGAGGCGGCCGACCGGCTGTACGACGCCATCGGCCGCTACCGCATCCGCGGCGTCAGCCACAACCTGCCGTTCCTGGCGGCCACCATCGCCAAGCCGCGCTTCCGCGAGGGCCGCCTGACCACCGGCTTCATCGCCGAGGAGTTCCCCGACGGCTTCAGCGGGGCGGTGCTCGACGACTACGAGGAGGGCGCGCTGTGCGCCGTGGCGGTCGCCTTCGAGCGCGCCAACGCCGAGCGCATGGCGCGGATGAGCGGGCAGATCGCCCAGCGCGGCAAGACCGACGTGGCGACCGTGTGGACCGTGCGCGAGGGCCGCACCAACCGGCGCGCCGAGGTGCTGGCGGCCGAGGACGGCTACGACGTGACGGTCGCCGGCCAGCGCTACGCGGTCCGCGGCCCGCTCGACGCCACCATCGCGGTGTTCGACGGAAGGGTGAACGGCGAGCCGTTCGCCGCCCAGATCGACCGCGACGGCATCTACTACCGGCTCTCGTTCGGCGGCCGCACCCTGGACGCCCTGGTGGTGCCGCCGCGGGTCGCCGAGGCGCTCGACAAGATGCCGCCGAAGGAGAGCGCCGATACCGGCAAGCTGCTGGTCTCGCCGATGCCGGGCCTGCTGGTGTCGGTGGCGGTCGCCGAGGGCGACGCGGTCAAGGTCGGGCAGGAGGTCTGCGTGGTCGAGGCGATGAAGATGGAGAACGTGCTGCGCGCCGAGCGCGACGGCGTGATTTCCAAGATCCACGCCAGCCCCGGCGACAGCCTGGCGGTCGACCAGACCATCGTGGAGTTCGAGTGAGAGGAACCGCATGACCCCGGATCGCCGCACCGTCAGGCTGTACATCACCGGCCGCGTCCAGGGGGTCGGCTACCGGATCTGGTGCGTGCGCGAGGCTGAGCGCCTCGGCCTCGACGGCTGGGTCCGCAACCGCCGCGACGGCTCGGTGGAGGCGGTCGCGCACGGCGCCACCGCGGCGGTCGGCGAGTTCGTTGAGGCCTGCCGGCACGGGCCGGCCGGGGCGGCGGTCCAGGAGGTGCACGTCTCCGACGCCGACACGATGGAGGCGGGCCCGCACGGCTTCCGCGAGGCGCCGACCGCGTAAGGTGCGGGGCTCGCTGCCGGCGCCACGAGTACCGCCGATTCCCGCGCCGGCGACTCCCCGGGCTCCCATGCTCTGAACGCGAACGGGGCACGGGCAGAGGCGATTCGCGTCGGCGTGTGGCGACTGCCTGCCGCGGTGCGGTACAGTCCGCTCCGACACCGGCGGCTGTGGCGGCCGGGAGACAGCGGAGGCCGCCGATGACGTACATCGATCCCCCGTCACCGCGTCTCTGGACCGATCGGGTCCGCTGGTTCGACGAGCGCCTGCGCAAGGCCGGCGACGGCAAACCGATCCCCGTGGGCGGCCAGACCGAGGCGGTGTTGACCGAATTGCGCCGGGTGTTCGCCGCCGGCGCCTGGGTCTCCGCGGTGATCCTGGCCCAGACCGCCATCGACAGCGAGGTGTCGGAGCGGGTCGAGCAGGCGGTCGGCGACGGCCTCTACCTCAACACTGTCCGGTTCGGACGCGACTACGTCTGGCTGCGCGAGCGCCGCAACGCCTATCTCCACCACGAGGGGCCGCTGCCGGCGATCACCGCGCGCGACCTGGCGCTGGAGCAGCCGCGGCTGGAGCGCGACGCCCGGCGCGCGGTCGAGCTTGATGGCCGACGCGCTGGCCGGGAAGGCGTAGCTACCGGCGCGTCCCCATCGGCGCGCCCGGGCCGAAGACCTCGTCGAACGCCGCCCTGAGCGCCACGTCGGCGTCGGCCAGCGTCGCCGGGTGACCGAGGTCGACCAGGCTGGTGACGCCGTGGCCGCTGATGCCGCACGGCACGATGCCCTCGAAATGCCCGAGCTCCGGCTCGACGTTCAGGGCGATGCCGTGGAACGTCACCCAGCGCCGCACCCGCACGCCGATGGCGGCGATCTTGTCCTCGCGGCCGGGCTGGTTGCGGTCGGTGCGGCGCACCCAGATGCCGACCCGTCCCTCGCGGCGCTCGCCGTGCACCCCGAGGCGGTCCAGCGCCGCGATCAGCCAGGCTTCGAGCGCGCCCACATAGGCCCGCACGTCCGGCTTGCGACGCTTCAGGTCGAGCATGGCGTAGGCCACGCGCTGGCCCGGGCCGTGGTAGGTGAACTCGCCGCCGCGGCCGGTGCGGTGCACCGGAAAGCGGTCGGGCTGCAGCAGGTCCTGGGGCCGGGCGCTGGTGCCGGCGGTGTAGAGCGGCGGGTGCTCGACCAGCCAGACCAGTTCGCGGGCGGTGCCGGCGTGGATCGCCTCGGCCCGCGCCTCCATGACCGCGACCGCGCGTTCGTAGTCGAGAAGCCCGGCTCGACCCGCCATTCCGGCGCGTCGGCATCGGTCGCCGGCAGGGGCGGGAGGACGGCGGTCGACATGCGCTCTCCGGTCGGCGAACGGCCTTGATCGGTCGGGAGGGTTCTGATAATCCCTCACGCCTGCCTCGGGGGCGACCCCGTGGCTCTCCGTGGCGAACATAGTGCGGTCGTGGCGGAATTGGTAGACGCGCAGCGTTGAGGTCGCTGTCCCAGAAATGGGGTGGAAGTTCGAGTCTTCTCGACCGCACCATCACGGATTGGAACGCGAAACGCCCCGGCCGCAAGGCCGGGGCGTTTCGCTTTTCCGAGGCGGCTCCGGCTATGCCTGTAAACTGGATTGGTGATGATCGATTTTCACACGAGTTCTGATCTGGTATCATTTTTCACCATCCAGGATCAAAATTCACCCAAGGGATAGGCTTGGCTGCAAATTTCGAGGGCCGGGCGGGATTTCATGGATAAGTCGGAATCGACTCCATTTTCAGGGCCGGTGACGGTTTTTCAGGAGCGGCGGCTCCCGGAAAGGGCGACACCCGCCGGGTACAGCGCGCTCGTCGATGCGTACGGGCTCGCCGTCCCGCTGCCGCTGACGCTGTTCGCCACCGGCGTGCGGCATCGCATCGTGGAGGCTGGTGGCTGGCGCATCCTCACGCCCCGTCATGCCCCGGCCTCGACGCTCGACGGACACCTGACCTTCGCCCTCAAGTACGAGGGCCTCGATCTCGCCGTGCTCAAGCGCCTGTTTCTGGCCGTCGGGCCGGAGGCCATCGCAGCGCTGGTGCGAGCGAAGCCCACCGGCAGCTATGCGCGCCGTGTCTGGTTTCTCCATGAGTGGCTGACCGGCGACCGCCTTGATCTCCCCGACGCGGCGGCCGGGCGCTACGTTCCTGTCGTTGACCCCGAACGGCAATGGGCGCCCGACGGCGAGAACTCGCCGCGCCACCGCGTGAAGGACAACCTCCCCGGAACCCCGGAATTTTGCCCGCTGGTCTTTCGCACTCCGGCGCTCGAGCGATTCGTGGAACTGGATCTGCCGCAGCGGGCGCGCGACATCATCGCCACGGTTCCTCGCGACCTTCTGGCCCGGACAGCCGCCTTCCTGCTGCTCAAGGATTCACGCTCGAGCTACGCGATCGAAGGCGAGCGGCCGCCGCAGGACCGCATTCAGCGCTGGGGTCGGGCCATCGGCGAGGCGGGCCGGCAGGTCCTCGACCTCGACGAACTCCTGCGATTGCAGCGGATCGTCATCGGCGATGCGCGGTTCGTGAAACTCGGGCTGAGAGATGGCGGCGGCTTCGTCGGAGAGCATGACCGCGACACCCGCATGCCGTTGCCCGAGCACATCAGCGCAAGGCCCGAGGATCTCCGGTCACTCGCCGCCGGGATGATCGCCTTCGACCAGGGCCCGGCCCGGACGCTGGACCCGGTCATCGCCGCGGCCATCCTCGCCTTCGGCTTCGCCTACGTTCACCCGTTCGAGGACGGCAACGGGCGCCTGCACCGCTACCTCATCCACCATGTCCTGGCGCGGCGCGGCTTCAACCCGCCGGGAGTGGTCTTTCCCGTCTCGGCGGCGATCCTGGAGCGGATCGAGGAGTATGGCCGGGTTCTGGAAACCTACTCGCAGCGGCTGTTGCCGTTGGTCGAATGGGAGGCCACGCCGTCGTACAACGTCCGAGTGCTCAACGACACAGGCGACTTCTACCGGTTCTTCGACGCGACGCCGCACGCCGAGTTCCTGTTCGCCTGCGTCCGCAAGACGATCGAGGACGATCTTCCGACCGAGGCCGATTTCCTGCGGCGGCACGATCGTTTCCGGAATCGGGCGACCATGGTCGTCGACATGCCGGAGCGCACGCTCGACCTGCTGTTCCGGTTCCTGCATCAGAACGGAGGACGGCTGTCGGAGCGGGCTCGTTCGTCCGAGTTCGAGGATCTGAGCGACGCCGAAACCCAGCGCATCGAGGGCATCTACCACGAGGAGTTCGGTCCGCCGCCTGATGGCCGGACCTGATTGCAGCGGCGGCCCGGCCGTTCCGGAAGCCGGTCCGGCTACCCGCGCGGCGCCGGCGGCGTGTCGAGGCGCACGGCGATCCCCTCCAGGTCCGGCCGCGCCGGCGGGTAGAGCTGCATCACCAGCGGGTCGTGGCCGGGCACGATGTGCTCCGGCGTCGGGGCGACGGCGCGCAACAGGTCGAAGCCCTCCAGCATCTCGCCGATGTGGTAGGCCGTCACGAACGGCCGTTCGGATTCCATGTTCTCGTAGAAATGCGTGACGTCGGAGGCGATCACCACCCAGCCGCGCCGGGTGTTGACGGTGACGAACTGCAGGCCGGCCGAATGCCCGCCGGTCCGGTGCAGCCGGATCCCCGCCTGCAGGGTGGCGTCGCCCGAGTAGAACATCACCCGCCGTGCGTAGTTCAGCCGCACGATCCCGCAGACGTCCTCGACCTCGAAGGAATGGGCGAGCCGCGGGTAGCGCATGTGCCGCCCGACGGCGTAGTGCAACTCGCTCTCCTGCAGGTGGAAGGTGGCGTTCGGGAAGCGGTCGAAATTGCCGACGTGGTCGTAGTGCAGATGCGTGAGGATCACGTCCGACACCGCGTCCGGGTCGACGTCGAGCCGCTTCAGGGTGTCGACCGGGCAGCGCAGGTAGGTGCGCTTGCGGCGGACCGCGACCTCTTCGCGGAAGCCGGTGTCGATGACCACCGCCCGGCCGTCGCGGACCGCCACCCAGAGGTAGTAGTCGATGGGCATCGGGCCGTCGTGCGGATCGCCGCCGATGAAGTGGTCGCGGCGCTGGGCGTCGCGGGTGGCGTAGCGGATGGCGTACAGCTCGTACTCGGGAACGGCGGCGTCGGTCATGCTGGGTTCACTCCGGTGCGTCGGTGGCCAGCAGCTTGAGCGCCGCCTCGGCGGCCATGCGGACGTGATACTGGCCGAGGTCGGAGGCGCGCTGGCCGTCGCGCGCCATCAGCGCCTCCATCGAGGTTCGACAGCTCGGCGATGCTCTCCTTGATCCGGCCCGGCGCCTTCATCGAGGTGGCGCGCAGCAGGCTGATGCGCGAGTTGAGGATGTGCAGGCAGCTCCCCAGCGCCTCGTTCTGGGCGCCGACCAGCAGGCAGGTGTAGAACTGGTTCTTGGCGCGCAGCCGGGCCTGCGGATCCGGCCGGCGGGAGGCGGCCTGCAGTTCCTTGAACGCGTCCTTCAGGGCCTGGCGCTGGGCGTCGGTGGCCTTCTCGGCGAACAGCCGGCACGCCAGACCCTCCAACCCCAGCCGGACCTGATAGACGCCCTCGGCCTGGTCGCGCGACAGCGTGGCGACGAACGGTCCCCGGTGCGGCTCGACCTTGATCACGCCCTCGGATTCGAGCTGCCGCATGGCCTCGCGCACCAGCGTCCGGCTGACCCCGGTGAGTTCGCAGAGCTCGCGCTCGGGCAGCCGGTCGCCCGCCTTGAAGCGTCCGGAGGCGATGGCGCTGCGAATGCTCTCCGTCACGCTGTAGCGCAGCGGCGCCGCGATCTTCTCGACCCGGAACACCGCATCAGAATCCGTCATGGTCTCGTCCGCCGCTCACTGCCGGTTACTACATACAGCACGTCCGAAAACCGGGCCAGTTACGCTGGTCATACAATATGCTAGCTGGTACCAAGGTCCAGTCTAGCTCCGCGCCGGGGGCGGACAAGTGGCATTGACGCGGACGCGACGAAGGGAGTCGAGATGACTGCGAGGCCCGAATTCCAGACCGAGTTGTTCGAGAAGGGCGTTGCGATGCGCCGCGAGGTGCTCGGCGACGCGCATGTCGACCGCTCGCTCGCCGCCGTCGACGACCTGACGGCCACCCTGCAGAAGATGGTGACCGAGTGGGCCTGGGGCGATGTCTGGCGGCGGCCAGGCCTCTCCAAGCAGGAGCGCAGCATGCTCAACATCGGCATGCTGACCGCGCTCAACCGGCCGCATGAGCTGCGCGTGCACATCCGCGGGGCGCTGCGCAACGGCGTGAGCGAGGAGAAGATCGTCGAAGTCATCCTGCAGACCGCGATCTATTGCGGTTTCCCGGCGGCGCTCGACAGCATGCGGGCCGTCGCCGAGGTGATTGCCGACTACCGCCGGGAGACCGCCGCCCAGCCCGGCTGACCCCGGACGTGGTGGAGCGGGTGACCCTCGGCCCCGAAGGGCTGGCCGAAGGGTCGGCGATCGAGGTCATGATCGACCTCTCGACGCCCGGCCCGAAGACCGACCGGCCCGAAGACCGCCCGGCCCCGGCGCGTCGCCGAAGGGCTGGCGCAGCATTCGGTGCAGTGGGTCGAGCGCCCGGTAAGCGGTGGCGTCACCGGCGCCGCGAACGGCTCGCTGACGGTGATGGCGTGTCATGCCCGCGTCCGGTCTGCGAGCGCGGGTGACGCCGGTCGAGCAAGCCACCAGCCTCCGGCTACTCCGGCCGCGGCGTTCGACGCCGGGTAGCCGCCGGCCTCGAAGGCCCTGAGGAAGTCCGGGTACGACTGCGCCACGTCGAGCTGGCCGTGGATCCGGTTCGGCCGGCGGCAGCGCAGCGAGGCGACGAACAGCGACATGAAGTTGCGATGGTCGCCGTGGTCGGCGAGATCGACGCCGCCCTCGTAGCCGGGCCGGCCGCGCACCGTGAAGCCGTCGACCCGGCCTTGGCGCTCGAGCGGGTCGATGTCGACGCCGAGCCGGCGCAGCTCGGCGACCATGGCGTCGATGCGGTCGGATTTGTGCAGCCGGGTGAGCGCGCCGCCGGTCACCGTCAGGGAACCCTCGACGAAGGCGCCGATGGCGGCCAGCGTCGGCACGATGTTCGGCCCGTCCATCACGTCGACGTGGAAGTCGCCGGCCAGCCGGCCGGTCGGGTTGGCGACCGTCACGGTGTCGCCGGACCAGGCGACTTCGACGCCCATGGCCGCCACCGTCTCCAGGATCGAGCGCTCGCCCTGCAGGCTGTCGGGTGCGAGGCCGCGCAGCATCAGCCGGCTCGGCAGGATGGCGGCGGCGGCCACCAGGTAGGAGGCCGAGGTGAAGTCGCCGCCGCACGCGGTGTCGCACGGCCGCACGACGCCGGGGGTCACCGTTATTTCAGAGAAGTCGTCGGCGTGCGCCACGCCGATCCCGGCCCGGACCAGGGCGGCGGCGGTCTGCGCCAGGTAGGCGGCGGAATGCACCGGCCGGGTCATGCGGATCTCGGTCGGCGCCGCCCCGAACGGCGCCGCCGCCATCAGCGCGGTGGCGAACTGCGAGCTGACATCGCCCGGCAGGTCGAAGCGGCCGCCGGGAAACCCGACCCCGCCGACCGCGATCGGCAGGTGACCGGGGCGCCCGCGATACGCCACCGGCACCCCGGCGCCGGCGAGGCCGTCGAACAGCGGCGCCATCGACCCGGCCGCGCAACACCTCGTTGCCGTCGACCCCGGCGCCGCCGTCGATGGCCGCGCCGAGGGCGGCGAAGATCCGCGCCACCAGGCCGGAGCCGTCGGCCTGGACCGACAGCGTCCCGCCCGGAACCTGGTGGCCGGGCCGGAAGCCGCAGCCGTCGATCGTCCAGCCGCGATCCTCCCAGGTCAGCCGGGCGCCGAGCGCGGCGCAGGCGGTGACCATGGCGTCGGTCTCGCGGCTGCGCAGCGCGTTCGACACCCGCGATCGGCCGGCCGCCAGGCTTGCCAGCAGGACCGCGCGCTGGGTCTCGGGCTTCGACGGTGGCGCGTCGACCACGGCGTCGAACACGGACAGCGGATGGACGACGAACCCCATGGCAACTCCCCCCTCCCGATGGAGTTATACAACCTACAAGAAAGCGAAATTGGATTCCACATCACCATAGGGCGTTCCTGGCGCCGGGCCGGAGCCGATAGGCCTTGGGCGCGCTGGACCGCTTGTGTAAGGTCCGGGAGCCCTGCGCTGCGCCCGCCCGGCGCCGC
>JAGYJX010000025.1 GCA_018401495.1 Rhodospirillaceae bacterium | reverse complement strand
TTATGCCGGTCGCGTGCGGCTGGCCATCGCGGACGACCGCAGCGCCGACTCGCTGTGCGGCTTTGTCGAAAGCGCCGTCATGCCGGGCTCGCTAATTGTCTCCGACGATTGGAGCGGCTACGCCAGCCTGCGCAAGCGAGGCTACGACCACCATGCCATTGCCGAATGCAGCGCGATCCCGAGGTGGCCGAAGAAGAGTTCATGCCGATGATCCACCTTCGTCTCTCAGCAACCTAAGAAGAGCCTGGCTCAACGGCATCCATATCACGGCGTGAGCGCCAAGCATCTACAAGCCTACCTCAACGAGTTCACATTCCGCTTCAACAGGCGGTTCTACCCGTTCAACGCCTTCCGCTTGCTCCTTGGTATCGCGGGGGCAACGTCAGGGCACCGACCTTCGGCGAACTTTGCCGGGATGGTGTGTCGGCTCATGACGAGGAGCCGGCGCGATCGATCCGAACGGACGGTTGATGCAGGCCCGCGCTTGGGAGCCGGCGTTCCACGAGCGGGGTCGCGGGTCGTTCAACGGGATCCCCCCGGACCAGCGCTCCCGGCTTGCCGTCGAATGACTTCGGCGTTCGGGGGTTGAGTACATGAGGGCATCAGCGGCTTCCGTCGAGACTGCCGGTGTCGGGCTCGATACCCTGCTCACCGACCTGCTCGCCGAAATCCCTGCCCGCGGGGCCATGCTGTACACCCCGGACGTGCCGCTCGGCTCGCCGGCGGGGATCTGGCGCACCGTCGGAGTGCCGGACGAATCGCTTCGCGACTACATGACGAATTTCAAGGATCTGGATCCTTGGGCGCGGGCGGCGATGACGCCGGTGGCACCGTCCACCGGAGCCGTGCTCGACACCGACAATCTCGTCGACCCGCACGGGCTGACAGGCGGCGCCTTCCACGGCGACTATCTTCGCCGCTACGACATCGCGCGCTGCCTGGTGGCGGTCGTCGAGGACGGCCGGTCCGGGACCATGCCCCGCACCCGGCTGTCGTTGATACGCGGCGCTTCCGAGCCGCGATTCACGCCCGCCGATGCCGAACGCCTCGGGCAGCTCCTGCGGCTCACCCGGTCGTTCATCCGTCTGGCGGAATCCCGCGACGCGGTGGCGCGATCCGAGATGCTGCAGCGGTCCACCCTCGATCTGGTCCGGATGCCGCTGATGCTGGTGGACGCCGAGCGGCGGCTTCTGCTGTCGAACCAATCGGCCGCCGCCGCGCTTCGCTCCAACGGCCCGCTGGTGACGGCGCACGGTCGGCTGCAGGCCCGCGACCCGTCGGTCGACCGCGAGGTGGCGGCGGCGGTCCGCCGGGTGGCGGCGGCGCCGCTCGACATCCGGTTCGTCCGCCTCGGCCCTGGTCGGCCCGCCCGGGCGCGCCGGCGCTGATCGTCAGCGCCCTGTCCGGCGAGGCGCGCCCGGCCGACGAGGTTCACGGTGATGCTGCGCGTCCTGGGCGCGCAGCCGATGCCGGAGGACGGCGAGACGGTGCTGCGGCAGCTCCTGGGGCTGACGCCGGCGGAGAGTTCGGTCGCCCTCGGCCTGGCCGAAGGGCTTGTCGCACGACGAGATCGCGCGCCGCCGGGGCGTCCAGGTCACCACCGTCCGCACCGTCCTGCGGCGCCTGCAGGAGAAGCTCGGCATCCCGAAGAGCGGTCCGCTGGCCCGATTCATCCTGAGCCTCACGGCCGTCGGCGGGTTGCGGCTGTGAGCCGGGCGACCGCCCGGCCGCGTTGACCTGGGTCAAGCCGGCGCAGTCGATCGCGTGATACCGGTGGCCCTTGCGCGCCGCCTCGACCGGGCGCCGCCAGGATGGGGCGCCCGGCATGACGAAGAGCGACTTCACTGGTGAGCTGAAGCGGCTGCTGCGGGCGCATTTCCCGCTCGTCCACATCGCCAGCGACGAAGAGGACCGGGTGCTCGAGACCGTCGAGGAGCTGGCCCGGGACCTGTCGTGCTCGCTGTTCGTCTGGTCGACCAGCCACGGTGTCTACGAACCGGGGCGCAAGCGGTCCGGCGGCGCTCGACAGCAAGCTTGCCCTGGCCGATCTGGCGGCCGCGCTGGAGACCTTCGAGCAGCTTCTGCAATCGAAGCAGTCCGCCCACAAGGGCCTGATCTTCGTTCTGCTCGATCCCGGCGTGTACATCTCGGACCGCAACGCCAACCCGATCTACGCGCGCAAGCTGCGCGACCTGGCGATCCGGATCCGGGGCGAGGATCGGGCGGCGTCCTGCCTGATCCTGTCGCCGCATTTCGCGATTCCGCGCGAACTGGAGCGCGAGGTGACGGTGATGGATTTCCCGTTGCCGAGCCGCGAGGAGATCGCCGTCTACGTCGACCGGGTGTTCGCCAAGCTGGCGCGCTCGACCGCGGTGACCGTGACCGACGGTGCCGCGTTGCGCGCGCGCTTCGCCGAAGCGGCGGTCGGGCTCACCTTCGCCGAGATCCGCAACGCGCTCTCCTACGCCGTGGTCGACGACCTGCGGCTCGATGATCGGGACGTGTCGAATGTCTTCCGTCAGAAGCGCCAGATCGTCCGCAAATCCGGCCTGCTCGACTTCATCGAAACCCTCGGCCTTTCACTCGACGACGTCGGTGGGCTCGGCGGACTGAAGCAGTGGCTCAGCCGCCGCCGGGTGGCGTTCTCGCCGGCGGGTCGAGACTTCGGGGTCCAGGCCCCGAAGGGAGTGCTGGTCACCGGGGTGCCGGGCTGCGGCAAGTCGTGGTCGGCGAAATGCGTGGCGGCGTCCTGGAGCCTGCCGTTGCTGAAGCTCGACATGGGCCGGATCTACTCGTCCCTCGTCGGCTCGTCGGAGGAGCACATGCGCCACGCCATCCAGGTGGCCGAGGCG
This sequence comes from Rhodospirillaceae bacterium, assembly GCA_018401495.1. GTDB lineage: Bacteria > Pseudomonadota > Alphaproteobacteria > Thalassobaculales > Thalassobaculaceae > Thalassobaculum_A. The sequence goes on along the minus strand of JAGYJX010000025.1, from coordinate 68,962 downwards.
GTGGCGCCCTGCGTGCTGTGGCTCGACGAGATCGAGAAGGGCCTGCCGCGCCCGGGCGCCCACATCGGCGACAACGGCGTGTCGCTGCGGGTGCTCGGCACCTTCCTGACCTGGATGCAGGAGAAGGAGAGCAGCGTCTTCGTGTTCGCCACGGCCAACCAGATCGACCTGCTGCCGCCGGAGATCCTTCGCAAGGGACGATTCGACGAGATCTTCTTCGTCGACCTGCCGGGTGACGCCGAGCGCCGCGAGATCCTGGACATCCACGTCCGGCGTTCCGGCCGCGACCCGGCGACCATCGATCTCGACCGTCTCGTCGCGCTGTCGGGGCCAGAGACCCACGGCCCGGAGATCGCCCTGACCGGGGCCGAACTCGCCGCCTGGATCAACGAGGCGATGATCAACGCCTTCCACCGCCGCCTGCAGCTCGGCGAGGCGGCGCCGGATATCGGCCTCGAGGATTTCGAGGCCACCGCCCACGGCACCGTGCCGCTGGCGCGCCTGCGCCTCGAGGACATCGCCGCGCTCCGGCACTGGGCGCAGGGTCACGCCGTGCGGGCCTCGACCGGCGGGTGACCCCGTCGTCGCGTCGGCCGGCGAAGGCGACGCGGTCTTGACCGGATCCGTTCGCCCGCGTAATAAATTCAAACATTCATATGTATGGGGAGGATCCGGTGGGTGGAAGGCTGTCCGAACGGGCCGAGCGCCCGCTGACGCGACGACAGGTCCTGGGGACGGCGGTGCTTGCCGCGACCGCGGCCGCGACCGCGGCGCCGGTGCGGGCGGGGAACGCCTCGGCCGCGCAGCCGACGCAGGGTGGCGCTCGGCGACGCCGAGGTCACCGTGCTCAGCGACGGTGCGCTGGCCCTGCCGATGAGCTTCGTCCTGCCGGACCGGTCGGCCGACGAGATCGCCGGCACTGCTGGCGCCGCACGGCCTGCCGGTCGACGTCGCTGCGGCCGGACTGCAACCTGACCTTGCTGCGCACCGCCGATCGGCTGGTGCTGTTCGACGCCGGGGCCGGGCCGATGTTCCAGGACACCGCCGGCCGGCTGCCCGCCAGCCTGGCGGCCGCCGGCGTCGATCCGGGCACCATCACCGACATCTGCTTCACCCACGCCCATCCCGACCATCTGTGGGGAGTGCTCGACGATCTGGACGAGCCGGTGTTCGCGAACGCCCGCTGCTGGATGAACCGGGTCGAGTGGGATTTCTGGCGCGCGCCGGCGACCCTGGCCGCCATGCCGGAAGCCCGCCAGAGCTTCGTCGTCGGCGCCCGCAATCGAATGGAGGCGATCGCCGACCGGGTCGAATTGTTCGACGCCGGGGCGGAGGTGCTGCCGGGGGTCGAGGCGGTGGCCAGCGTCGGTCACACGCCGGGCCACACCTCGTTCATGATTCACCGTGGCGAGGGCGTTCTGGTGGTCGGCGACGCGATCTCCAACGCGGTGATCTCGTTCGAGCGCCCGGACTGGCACAGCGGCACCGACCAGGACCCCGGTCAGGGCGCCGCCACCCGGCGTCGGTTGCTCGACCGGCTGACGGTCGACCGCGGCCGCATCGTCGGCTTCCACCTTCCGTATCCCGGCATCGGGGTGGTCGAGAAACGCGACGGCGGCTACCGGTTCGTTCCGGCGGCCTGATCGCGGCGGCTCACTCCGCCGGTCCGGGCCCCGGCGCGCCGCGGCGGAACGCCGACCAGATCGTGCCCTCCACCATCCAGGACAGGCCGAGCCTGGCGCCGAGCAGAATCGAGGCGAAGGCGATCGGCGCCGATATCGCGAGGGTCGAGAAGCCGGTGACCCCCTGGCCGATCGTGCAGCCCATGGCGAACACCCCGCCGACGCCCATCAGCGCGCCACCGGCCAGGTGGCGGCTCAGCTCGCGGGCGTCGTCGCAGGCCTCCCAGCGGGTGTCGTGCCGGTACCAGGAGGCGAGCGCCGCGCCGACGATGCTGCCGGCCACCAGCCCGACGCCGTAGTCGGGCCACGTGCCGGTGTAGGTGATCAGGTGGACGATGACGTCGCCGACCGGCACCGAGAACGACCCGGCCTCGATCTGCACCGGCACGAAGGAGATCGTGGAGATGTAGGTGGTCGCCGCCCATCCGAAGGCGATCACCAGCCCCACGGCGGCACCGGTGGCCATGTGAACCGGGCGTCGCCGGTAGCGGGCGTCGCCGAGGATCCAGGCGAGCGCCGATCCACCGACCAGCACCACGACGGCGAGCGTCGCGTCGAAGCCGAGCAGGCTGGAAAACAGGGTGGGGATCGACTGGTCGCCATAGGCGGTGAGGTCGATCGCCCAGTCGTCCACCAGCGCGATCCGTACCTGGCCGAGCAACCCGCGCTGGGTGGCGACCGCCGCCAGGCCGAGCACCAGCAGGACCACCAGCGAACGGAGGCTGCCGCCGCCGAGCCGGATCACCGCGCCGAACGCGCAGGTGCCGACCAGCGCCATGCCGAACCCGAACATCAGGCCGCCGAGGATCGCTCCCGACAGGCCGAGATGCGGTCGCAGGTAGAAGCTGTCGCGGATGTCGGCGAGCCCGAACGCGGCCAGCGCCTGGGTCGCGAGCATGGCAACCGTCGCCGCCAGCACCCAGGTGCGCAGCCCCGTGCCGTCCCCGGAGTACCAGAACCGCTCCAGCGCCGACAGGGTGCAGAACCGGTTGAGGCGCGCGACGAAGCCGAGCACCACCCCGGCCGCTCCGCCGAGCAGAGGGAGCGCGATATGCGGCTCAAAGCCGTCCAAGGGCGTCCTCCCGACGGCCTCTCGCCGCCGTGTCGCGGACGGATGCCGTTCGTCGTTCGACGTCACGTTAGGCGCCGGCGCGCAGGGCGACAACCGCCCCCCTCGCAGGCGCTTCTCTCAGGCTCTGGGCTCGCGCACCTTGCGGCAAAAGATGTCGTAGAGGGCGCCGATCAGGGCGGAAACCTCCTCGTCGGCGATGCTGTAGTAGATCGAGCGCCCGTCGCGTCGGGTCTTCACCAGGCGATCGAACCGCAGGCGGGCGAGCTGCTGCGACACCGCGGCCTGCGACATCGACAGCGTCTCCTCGAGCTCCGAGACCGACTTCTCGCCTTCCGACAGCAGGCAGAGGATCAGCAATCGGGTCTCGTGCGAGAGCGCCTTCAGCATCTCGCTGGCGCGGTTCGCCTGCTCGAACAGCTCCTGCAGCGCCTCGGGATCCGAGGGAAGGCGGGTCTTCCAGGCTGTCACCGGCGATTCCAACGTTGTCTCCGCCTCGATCCTCTGTCGGCCGGCAATCGGAAAATAAGCCGCAACCGCCACCGTGCAAGCCCGCAGTCTACATCATGTCGGCGGGCCGAGCCTCCCGATCATCTCGCCGAGCATTGGCCAGAAGAAGTGGTCGCCGGGATAACCCCGCAGCCGCGCCAGTTCCGCCCCGTCGTCATCCAGCAGGATGAAGGTCGGAGTCAGCCGATCCGGAGGAATCCCGGCGAGGTCGGCCGGCCAGGGCCGAGTGATGTCCACGCGACGCAACGGCGCCCGCCGTCCGTCGTCGGTGTGCGGATAGGCCGGCGCGATCTCGGCGTGGAAGCGCGCGCACCAGGCGCACCCCGGCTGCTCGAGGACGAGCAACTCGGCCGCCCTCGCGGCCGGTGCCGGAAGCGCCCACAGACCGAGCGCGAGGACCGCCGCGAACGCTCCGACAACCCGACGCTGACGCATGATCTTTTTATCGGCCCCAGAAGGATTTCAATACATAGATAAATGTAAATATGATTGACTGTTTCGGCAACCGGCCGACGAGCCGGGATCGGGAGCGGAACGACGATATGCTCGATGTGACCGTCGCGGGCGCTTTTCTGGCAGGACTGCTGTCGTTCGTCACGCCCTGCGTGCTGCCGATCGTGCCGCCCTACCTGTGCTACCTGACCGGGCTCAGCTTCAGTCAGCTTGCCGGGGAGGATGCGGTGCCGCCCGGCACCAGCCGGCGGATCCTCGCCGCCGCGGTGGCCTTCGTGCTCGGCTTCGCGACCGTCTTCGTCGCCCTCGGCGCGACGGCGAGCGTCGTCGGCCAGACCATGGCCCGCTACTTCGATGTCCTGTCGATTGTCGCCGGCGTGGTCATCATCGGCCTCGGGCTGCATTTCCTGGGGGTCTTCAAGATCGCCCCGCTGTTCCGCGACATGCGGTTCACGGTCGAGCGCCGGCCTGCCGGGCCGCTCGGCGCCTACATCGTCGGCCTCGCCTTCGCCTTCGGATGGACGCCCTGCGTCGGTCCGGTGCTGGCGGCGATCCTGTTCGTCGCCGGTTCGACCGACACCGCGGTACGCGGTGGCCTGCTGCTGGCGGTCTACGCGCTGGGGATCGGCCTGCCGTTCATCGTGGCTGCCCTGTTCGCCCCGCAGTTCCTGAGATGGGCGTCGCGCTTCCGCCGCCACATGGCGGCCGTCGAGCGCGTGATGGGCGGCCTGCTGGTGGCGACCGGCCTGCTGTTCGTCACCGGCCAGATGTCGGCGATCGCCAACTGGATGATCGAGACGTTCCCGGTGTTCTCGCAAATCGGCTAGGGAGAAGGACGGCCATGGCTACCCGGCATCGTTACAATGTCGCCACCGTGTTGGGGACGCTCGTCCTCGGCCTGTGGCTGCACGCCGTCCCGGCGGCCGCAGCGACGATCGGCGAGGACGGCCTGCACAAGCAGGACTGGTTCGCGCTGACCTTCCGCGACATCGCCGAGGACATCCAGGCGGCGCGCGAGGAAGGCAAGCGGCTGGTGCTGGTGTTCGAGCAGCGCGGCTGCATCTACTGCCGCAGGATGCACGAGGCGCTGTTCGCCGACCCGGAGGTCGTCGACTACATCAAGCCGCGCTTCAAGCTGGTCCAGTACAACATGTTCGGCGACGAGGAGGTCACGGACCTCGACGGCGAGACGCTGACCGAGAAGACCGCGGCGCGCAAATGGGGCTACGTCTTCACCCCCACCCTGGTCTTCCTGCCGGAGCAGGCTCCTCAGGACGCCTCGGTCGCCCGGGCGGCGGTCGCCACCATGCCGGGTTCGTTCGGCAAGTGGACCTTCCTGAACATGTTCCGATGGGTTCACGAGAAGGGCTACGAGGGCGACGAGCACTTCCAGAAGTACCACGCCCGGATCATCGAGGAGCTGCGCAAGGAGGGCCGGCTGACCGGCGAATGAGGCCGTGTCCGACGCGGGCAACGGTTGACGGGCCCGTTAAAATGGATATACATATTGCAATAAGCATATCTATCGACGCCAAGGCCGTGAACGGCAGGCGGACGATCGCAGCGACGAGGCCGATGAACGGCTCGCATAGGGAGGAACGGAGTGCGCGATACCTGCAAGACAGCCTTGCTTGGCGCAACGCTGCTGCTGGCGACAACCGCCGGCGCCCGGGCGACCGAGCCGATCGGGCCGAGCGACGTCACGTTCGTCGAGACGGCCGTCTCCGCGCCGCTGACCGGCACGCCGGGCAACCCGGCGGAGGGCCGCAAGGCGTTCGCAAACGTGCGGATGGGCAACTGCCTCGCCTGCCACAAGAACTCGGAGATGAGCGAGCAGCTCTTCCACGGCGATGTCGGCACGCCGCTCGACGGCGTCGCCGAGCGCTGGAAGCCGGAGGAGCTGCGCGCCATCGTCGTGAACTCCAAGAAAGTGTTCGGCCCGGAAACGGTCATGCCCGGCTTCTATTCGCTGGAGGCCGGTGTCGACGTGGCGGAGGCGTTCAAGGGCAAGACGATCCTGACGGCCCAGCAGGTCGAGGACATCGTCGCCTACCTCACCACTCTTAAGAACTAGGCGTGGAACCAAGGAGATGACCATGATCCTCACCAGGCGCCGGGCCCTGGCCCTGTCGGCCGGTGCGACGACGTTGGCGGTGCTCGGCTTCGCCCCGGGCCGCCCGCAGGCAGCGACCGAGGCTGTCGATCAGGCGCTGAAGGCGTTCACCGGCGGCGCTGCCCCGGTGTCGGGCCGGATCGTCCTGGACGCGCCTGAGATCGCGGAGAACGGCAACACCGTGCCGGTCTCGGTGTCGGTCGAGAGCCCGATGACGGCCGATGACCATGTGGCGGCGGTGATGTTCCTGGCCGAGGGCAACCCGACGCCGGCCGTCGCGACCTTCCATTTCACGCCGTTGAGCGGCACCGCCGTGGCCACCACGCGCATCCGGCTCGCCAGGACCCAGAACGTCATCGCGATCGCGAAGATGAGCAACGGCGCGGTGTTCATGGACACCAAGCAGGTGAAGGTCACGATCGGCGGCTGCGGCGGCTGAGCGAACAGGAGGCACACTGACGATGGCAACGCCGAAGCCCCGCGTGAAGGTCCCCGCCAAGGCGACCAAGGGCGAAGTGATCACGATCAAGACGCTGATCAGCCACGACATGGAATCCGGTCAGCGCAAGGACAAGGACGGCAAGCCGATCCCGCGCAAGATCATCAACAGGTTCACCTGCACCTTCAACGGTCAGCCGGTGTTCGCTTGCGACATGGCGCCGGCAATCTCCGCGAACCCGTATCTGGAGTTCACCGCCAAGGTGATGGAGAGCGGCACCTTCACGTTCACCTGGGTGGACGACGACGGCTCCGTCTACACCGCCGACAACACGATCGCGGTCCAGTAAGCGGCCGACGGTCATCGGGCGGACGACGAAGCCGCCGGACAGGGAGGATAAACGCCGTGAGACTGAGAACGATCGTACCGATGGCAGTCGGGATCCTGGCCGTCGGGCTGGCCGGGGCGGGCCTGCGGGCCGACCCGGTGGAGGACAAGCTCGTCATCGACGGCGAGGTCGAGCTCGTCACCCGCGCCAAGGCGCCGGAAGGCCATCCGTTCGACGAGGTGGTGTCGGGCTGGCACTACCGCACCGACGAAACCAGGGCGCTGCAGCAGGACAGCTTCGCGAACCCGGCCATGCTGTACGTCGAGCGCGGCGCCGAGATCTGGAAGACGGTACAGGGAGCCGCCGGCAAGTCCTGCGCCTCCTGCCACGGCGACGCCGCCGAGTCCATGAAGGGCGTCGGCGCCCACTATCCGAAGTGGAACGCCGCCGCCGGCAAGCCGGTCAACCTCGAACTCCAGGTCGACGCCTGCCGCAAGAACAACATGCAGGCCGAGCCCTACAAGTTCGACCACGCCGACCAGAAGGCCCTGGTCACCTACATCAAGCACCAGTCGCTCGGGGCGCCGGTGGCGGTCGACCTGACCCAGGGCGCCATGCAGAGCTGGTGGGACAAGGGCAAGGACCTCTACTACACCCGCACCGGGCAGTTGAACCTGTCCTGCGCCTCCTGCCACGAGCAGAACAACGGCAAGTACATACGCGCCGACCACCTGAGCCAGGGCAACGTCAACGGCTTCCCGACCTACCGGCTGAAGGACGCCGACGTGGTCTCGCTGCATGGCCGGTTGCGCGGATGCGTCCGCGATACCCGGGCGACCACCCCGAAGGCGTTCTCGGACGACCTGATCGCGCTTGAGGTCTACGTGACCTGGCGCGGTACCGGCCTCGCGGTCGAGACGCCGGCGGTGCGGCACTGACAGTCGCCGGCGCGGATCGTCGGATCCACGCCGGCCCGGGATTTGAGGAAACCGAGAGCTCCGCGTCGGGCATCGTGCCGGCGAACGGGAGCGGCTTGCCGGAGGTTCGGATGTTCTCGAGGCGCGAGTTCCTGATGGCCGCCACGGCGGTCACCGCCATCGTCGGCCCCGCGGTCGTGGGGCGGTGGAGCCGGGCGGCGGCGCAGCAGGCGCTGACCGAGGGCGATCTGATCGACATGCCGGCGCACGGCAACGTCACCCTGGTGCACATCACCGACATCCACGCCCAGCTCAAGCCGATCTACTTCCGGGAGCCGTCGATCAACCTCGGCGTCGGCGAGGTCGCCGGCCTGCCGCCGCACGTCACCGGCGCCGACTTCCTGAAGCTGTACGGCATCGAGCCGGGCACGCCGCACGCCTACGCCCTGACCTCCGAGGACTTCACCGCCCTTGCCCGCAGCTACGGCACGATGGGCGGCATGGACCGGGTCGCCCGGGTGGTCCGGCGGATCCGCGACGAGCGCGGCGACGCCATGCTGCTGCTGGACGGCGGCGACACCTGGCAGGGCAGCTACACCGCCAACCAGACCCGCGGCGCCGACATGGTCGAGGTGATGAACGCCCTGCAGCCGGACGCCATGACCGGGCATTGGGAGTTCACCTACGGCACCGAGCGCGTGAAGGAGCTGGTCGAGAGCCTGCCGTTCCCGTTCCTCGGCGGCAACATCTACGACAGCGAGTGGAACGAGCCGGCCTTCGACGCCTACCGCATCGTCGAGCGCGGCGGGGTCAAGGTCGGGGTGGTCGGCCAGGCTTTCCCGTACACGCCGATCGCCAACCCGGGATGGATGTTCCCGACCTGGTCGTTCGGCATCCGCGAGGCCGAGGTCGCCAAGAACGTCGCCGCCGCGCGCGCCGACGGCGCCGAGCTGATCGTCCTGCTGTCGCACAACGGCTTCGACGTCGACCGCAAGCTGGCGAGCCGGGTGCCGGGCATCGACGTCATCCTGACCGGGCACACCCACGATGCGCTGCCGGAGCCGGTGACGGTCGGCAACACCCTGGTGATCGCCTCGGGCTCGAACGGCAAGTTCGTCTCGCGCCTCGACCTCGACGTGCGCGACGGCGCGGTTCGGAGCTTCTCCTACCGCCTGATCCCGGTGTTTTCCGACGTGATCCGGCCGGATCCGGAGATGACGGCGCTGGTCGACAAGGTCCGCGCGCCCTACGAGGCCGAACTCGGTCGCAAGCTCGCGACCACCGAGTCGCTGCTGTACCGGCGCGGCAACTTCAACGGCACCTTCGACGACCTGATCTGCCAGGCGCTGCTGGCCGAGCGCGACGCCGAGATCGCGCTGTCCCCGGGGTTCCGATGGGGCACCTCGCTGCTGCCCGGGCAGGCGATCACGGTCGAGGACCTGCACAACGCCTGCGCCATGACCTATCCCGCGGCGTATCGCTCGGCGATGCCCGGTTCGTTGATCAAGGACATCCTCGAGGACGTCGCCGACAACCTGTTCAACGCCGACCCCTACTACCAGCAGGGCGGCGACATGGTCCGGGTCGGCGGCATGGGCTACCGGATCGACCCGTCGGCAGCCATCGGCAGCCGGATCTCCGAGATGACGCTGCTGAAGAACGGCGAGCCTATCGCGCCGGACCGCGACTACGTGGTGGCCGGCTGGGCGTCGGTCAACGAGGCGACCGAGGGCCCGCCGATCTGGGACGTCGTCGAGGGCTACCTGGCCCGCAACCCGGTGGTCCGCCTGGAGGAGAACCGGTCCGTGAAGGTCGCGTCGTGACCCCCGGACCCCGCATCACCCGAGTATCGTCGTCGAGGAGCGCGATGACCGAGAAGAGCGAAGCCACAAAGACCCTGTCGCCACCCAGCCGGCGCCGGTTCCTGGCGGGCGGGCTGGCGGTGGGCGGCGCCGCCGTTGCCTCCGGGATGGCGGCCGCGCGACCGGCCGCCGCCGGCGAGCCGGCGATCACCGAGATCCAGGACTGGAACCGGATGCTGGGCGACGGTGTCGCCAGCCGGCCCTACGGGACGCCGTCGCGGTTCGAGTCCCACGTGGTGCGCCGCGACGTCGAGTGGCTGACGGCGGCGCGCGAGAGTTCGGTCAGCTTCACGCCGCTGCACGAGCTCGACGGCATCATCACGCCGAACGGCCTGTGCTTCGAGCGCCACCACGGCGGCATCGCCGAGATCGAACCGTCGATGCACAGGCTGATGATCAACGGCCTGGTCGACACGCCGCTGGTCTTCACCATGCAGGACCTGCAGCGGTTCCCGCGCGAGAACCACGTCTACTTCCTGGAGTGCGCGGCCAATTCCGGCATGGAGTGGCGGGGCGCCCAGCTCAACGGCTGCCAGTACACCCACGGCATGGTGCACTGCGTCGCCTACACCGGTGTCCGGCTGAAGCACCTCCTGGACGAGGCGGGCCTGCGGGCCGTCGGCGAAATGGATCCTGCCCGAGGGCGCGGATTCCTCGGCGATGACCCGGTCGATCCCGATCGAAAAGGCGCTCGACGACTGCCTCGTGGCGTTCAGGATGAACGGCGAGGCGCTGCGCCCGGAGCAGGGCTACCCGGTGCGGCTGGTGGTGCCCGGCTGGGAAGGCAACATGTGGGTCAAGTGGCTGCGCCGGATCGAGGTCGGCGACCAGCCCTGGCAGCAGCGCGAGGAGACCTCCAAGTACACCGACCTGCTGGCCGACGGCACCGCCCGGCGGTTCACCTGGGTGATGGACGTGAAGTCGGTGATCACCAGCCCGAGCCCGCAGGCGCCGATCGCTCACGGCCGCGGCAAGGCCGTCGTCACCGGCCTCGCCTGGTCCGGCAACGGCCGGATCAAGCGCGTCGACGTCTCGCTGGACGGCGGCCGCAACTGGACGACCGCGCGCCTCGACGGGCCGAGCCTGACGAAGGCGCTGCACCGCTTCTACCTCGACGTCGACTGGGACGGCTCGGAACTGCTGCTGCAGTCGCGGGCGATCGACGAGGCCGGGTTCGTGCAGCCGACCAAGGACGCCCTGCGGGCGGCCCGCGGCGAGAACTCGATCTATCACAACAACGGCATCCAGACCTGGCATGTCCGAGCCGACGGGACGGTCGAGAATGTTGAAGTCTCCTAGCGCCGCGCTGGCCCTCGGCCTCGCGCTCCTGATCCCGGTTCACGCCGCGGCGTCCGGCGACCCCGACAAGGGCGAGGCGGTCTTCAAGAAATGCGCGGCCTGCCACCAGGTCGGCGAGGGCGCCAAGCACCGGATCGGCCCGCAATTGAACGGGGTGATCGGCCGGACTGCCGGCACGGCCGAGGGCTTCAAGTATTCGAAGCCGATGATCGAGGCCGGTGCCGCGGGCCTGGTGTGGACCGCGGAATCCCTTGACGGCTACCTCGAATCACCGCGCACCAGCATCAAGGGCAACCGGATGGTCTTCCCCGGGCTGAAGGACGCGGCGGATCGGGCCGACGTCACCGCCTACCTGGCGCGCTACGCCGAACCCGCAAAGTCGGCGGCACCGGTCGAGCCCAAGGCGACCCCGGCAGCGGCCCCCGCGCAGCCCGCGGCAGGACCGGCTCCCCTGGACCGGCCGGTCGCCTCGCACGGCGTCTTCCGTCTCGGCCGCGTGGCCACGGCGGAGGAGGTCGCCGCCTGGGACATCGACGTCCGGGCCGACGGCACCGGGCTCCCGGCGGGTCGCGGAACCGTGGCCGAGGGCGAGGTGCTGTTCACCGAGCGCTGCGCCAGCTGCCACGGCGATTTCGGCGAGGGCGTCGGCCGCTGGCCGGTGCTCGCCGGTGGCCACGGCTCGCTCAAGGCCGACCGACCGGAGAAGACCATTGGCTCCTACTGGCCATACCTCTCGACGGTTTACGACTACGTCCGCCGCGCCATGCCTTTCGGGGACGCCCGCTCGCTCACCGATGACGAGGTCTACGCGGTAACGGCATACCTGCTGTATCTCAACGACGTGGTGACCGACGACGGCTTCGAGCTCTCGCGCGACAATTTCGCGGAGGTGCGGTTGCCGAACGAGGCGAACTTCATCGACGACACCCGCCCCCAGGAGCCGCATTACGCGGCGACGGCGGAACCCTGCATGCGCGAGTGCAAGCCTGAAGTACGGATCGTCATGCGGGCCCGGGTCCTGGACGTGACGCCGGGGGCGAACTCGGAGAACGAGGGTGCGGCGAGGGTCGACTGATCGCTCCCGCCGGGGGATGGCGCAATGATCGACGCGACAGCCTGGACATGGACGCGGCGCCTGCTGGTGATCGCGGTGACGGCCTCGATGGCGGCCCTGGCGTCGGTCGCCGGGGCGCCCGCCACGGAGTCGGCGGCGCCGGACGGCGATCTGGCCTACGGCGAGTATCTGTCCTCGCAGTGCGTCACCTGTCACCAGGTGTCCGGGCACGCCGACGGCGGGGTCCCGGCGATCGTCGGTCTCCCAACCGACGCGTTCGTCGACGCGTTGCTCGCCTACAAGAACGGCGAGCGCGACAACCAGGTCATGCGCAGCGTGACCGGCGCGCTCGGCCTCGAGGAGATCGCGGCGCTCGCCGCGTACTTCGCCAAGCTCTCACCGGATTGAAGTGAGGGCAAACCAGGGAGGACCGCCATGCTTCCGCTTTCCCGCCGTCGTTTCGGCCTGCTCGGCGCCGCCGCCGCCGTCGGGCTCGCCGCCCCTACCGTTCTGCGGGCGCAGTCCAAGCCGAAGGTCGTCATCATCGGCGGCGGTGCCGGCGGCGGGACGGCGGCGCGGCAGATCGCCAAGGACAGCGCCGGCGCGATCGACGTCACGCTGATCGAGCAGAACAGCCGCTACACCACCTGCTTCTTCTCCAACCTCTATCTGGGCGGCTTCCGCGACCTCGACTCGATCACGCACGGCTACGAGAAGCTGTCGTCGGGCTACGGCATCGCGGTCGTCAACGCCCGCGCCGCGTCGATCGACCGGGCGGCCAAGCAGGTCGTGATGGCCGACGGGGCCAAGGTGCCGTACGACCGCCTGGTGGTGTCGCCCGGGATCGACCTGATCTGGGATTCCGTGCCGGGCTACTCGAGGCGGCGAGCGAGATCATGCCGCACGCCTGGAAGGCCGGGCCGCAGACCACGCTCCTGAAGGCGCGGCTGGACGCGATCGGCAACGGCGAACAGATCGTCATGATCGCGCCGCCGAACCCCTACCGCTGCCCGCCGGGACCGTACGAGAGGGTGTCGATGATGGCGCACGTCCTGAAGGCCAAGGGCTTCACCGACTGCAGGATCGTGGTGCTCGACCCGAAACCCTCGTTCTCCAAGCAGGGTCTGTTCGCGGAGGGTTGGGAGAAGCACTACCCGGGCATGGTCGAGTGGTACGGTCCGGACGTGCACGGCGGCATCAAGGGCGTCGACGTGGCGAGTGGCACAGGTGACGACCGACCTGGATACCTTCAAGGGCGCGCTGGTCAACGTCATCCCGAAGCAGCGGGCCGGCGAGATCGCGACCGCCGCCGGGCTGACCGACGCCAGCGGGTTCTGCCCGATCGACCCGGCTTCGATGCGGTCCAAGGTCGATGCATCGGTCTACGTCGTCGGCGACGCCTGCATCGCCGGCGACATGCCGAAATCGGCGTTCTCGGCCAACAGCCAGGCGAAGATCGCGGCCATGCAGATCCGCGGCGAACTGACCGGATCCAAGGTTTTCCCGGCACGCTACTCCAACACCTGCTGGAGCCTTATCGAGGCCGAGGACGGGGTCAAGGTGGGCGGCCAGTACGCTGCCGGGGACGGCAAGATCGCCGCGACCTCCACCTTCGTCAGTCAGACCGGCGAGGACCTGTCGGTGCGCCGAGGCAATTATCAGGAATCGCTCGGCTGGTATGCCGGCATCGCCGCCGACATCTTCGGATAGGGGACGCGGTTTGAGCGAGGTCAAGGCGAGACGCGGTGGGTGCCACTAGGGTGGTCTCCGGGTTTCCGGGACCGGGAATCCGGTTTCGGATCGACAGCCCGGAGGGTGTGCCGTGGACCCCAAGATCATCCTGCATCCCACCGACGGCTCGCCGGGCGCCATGAAGGCTCTCGACCTCGCCTGCGATCTGGCCCGCGACCGCACCGCCCGGCTGATCGTCCTGCACGCCCAGCGCCGCAACGGGTGGGCGGCGGTGCCGGCGGATCTGCAGGGCTACCGACGTGTCGAGCACGTCGACATCAGCGAAGCCGAGATGATGAAGGTCCAGTCCCGGGCGATCCTCGACGCGGCCGAGCGCACGGCCCGGGGGCGGGGCCTCAGCCGACGTCGAGGCGCTGACCCTGGTCGGCGACCCGAGCCGGGTGATCGTCGAGACGGCGCGGGCCAAGGCGGTCGACATGATCGTCATGGGCAGCCGCGGACGCGGTGATTTGGAGGGGCTGCTGCTCGGCAGCGTGTCGCACAAGGTGACGCACGCCGCGCCCTGCACCTGCGTGGTCGTGCGGTAGCGCCTCGCCGCGGCGGGCTTCGTCGCCGCGAGGCGGGAGGTCGAGCATGATGTTTGCGGATCGCAAGGATGCCGGCCGGCGCCTGGGGCAGGCGCTCGACCATCTTCGCGATCGCCGTCCGGTGGTGCTGGCGCTGCTGCGCGGCGGTCTGCCGGTCGCTTGCGAGGTGGCGCGCGCGTTGTCGGCGCCGCTCGACGTCCTCCTGGTGGGCAAGATCGGCGCGCCATCGCAGCCCGAGATCGCCGTCGGCGCCGTGGTCGACGGCGATCGGCCGGAGATCGTCACCAACCCGGAGGTCATGCGCCGGGCCGGCGTATCCCGAGGCTATGTCGAGGCCGAGGCGCGCCGGCAGCTTCGGGAAATCGATCGCCGCCGGGCCCTTTACCTTGCCGGGCGGCCATCGGTGGCGTTGCGGTCCCGGACCGTGATCGTCGTCGATGACGGCATCGCCACCGGCGCCACGACGCGCGCCGCCCTGCGCGCGGTGCGCCGGCAGGGTCCGGACCAGCTGGTGCTGGCGGTGCCGGTGGCGCCCGCCGGGACGATCGAAGCGCTCGCCGACGAGGCCGACGAGATCGTGTGCCTGGAGAAGCCGAGGCGGTTCGGCGCGGTGGGGCAGTTCTACCGGGACTTCCACCAGGTGTCGGACGACGAGGTCGTCGCGTTGCTGAGCCGATTTCCGTCGCTGGAGGCGGCGATCGAGCCCGAGGCCGTGGGGCTCGTGGAGAAGGTGGCGTTCCTGTCGAGCCCGGCCGCCTACCCGAGCGAAGCGGGACCGGTGACCGCGTGCGAGACCAGCATGTCGTGGGTCTTCCTGACCAACCGCCGTGCCTACAAGATGAAGAAGCCGATCCGCCGGGAGCGCCTGGATTTCGCGACCCTCGAGCGGCGCCGGCACTTCTGCGAGGAGGAGGTCCGGCTGAACCGGCGGCTGGCGCCCGACGTCTATCTCGGCGTCCTCGCGCTGACCCGCGACGCCGGCAGCGCCTTGGCCCTCGGCGGAGAGGGCGACGCCGTCGAGTGGCTGGTGACGATGCGGCGCCTGCCGGCTACCGGCACCCTGGAGGCACTGGCGCTGTCCGGCCGGCTGCGACGCCACCAGGTCCTGGCCGTCGCCGAGCGGATGGCGGCGTTCTACGCCGAAGCGCGCCCCGAGCCGTTTCTGGAGCCCGACTACCGTCAGCGCTTCCGGCGATCCCTTGCCTACACCTCGGGCGAGCTTCAGCGCTCGGAACTGGGCCTGCCGGGCGATCTCGTGCACCGTGCCGTCGAACGCCTGTCGCGTTACATCGACGTAGACGGGAGGCGGCTTGACGAGCGCGTCCGGGCCGGACGCATCCTCGAGGGACACGGCGACCTGAGGCCGGAGCACGTCTACCTCGA
The DNA here is from genome assembly GCA_018401495.1 of Rhodospirillaceae bacterium. Lineage (GTDB taxonomy): Bacteria > Pseudomonadota > Alphaproteobacteria > Thalassobaculales > Thalassobaculaceae > Thalassobaculum_A. The sequence goes on along the minus strand of JAGYJX010000025.1, from coordinate 53,574 downwards.
GCCTGACCTCGTCGTCACCGACTGCCTGGAGTTCGACCGCGACCTGCGGCTGACCGACCCGGTGGATGAGCTCGGCTATCTGGCGATGGAATGCGAGCGGCTCGGCCAGACGCACGTCGAAGCGTGGTTGCTGGAGGCGTATGGCGAGCGGACGGGCGACTGTCCGCCCGCCGATCTGGTGGCGTTCTACAAGGGATGCCGGGCGTTGCGCCGCGCCGTGCTGGCGATCTGGCATCTCGACACGCCGGCGTGCCGCGACGGCGGTCACTGGCGCCATCGCGCCCGCGAATACCTCGACATGGCGGTCGGGTACGCCGAGCGGCTTCCTGACGCGCGCCGGGCGGAAAACGGCCGCCGCTGAAGTCTAGGGCGCGGTTCGCGCCGGCTCTGGTTGCACCGCTCCCCGCGCGAGCACGGCGATCGCCGTCGCGATCAGGCTGCCGAGGGTGGCGAGCGCCATGTCCTTCTGGGCGTCCCAGGGGTCGCCCTGGGCACCGACATAGGCGAGGCCGAGGTCACCGCCGAACACCATCGCGGCGCCCCATTCGACGATCTCGTAGCCTGCCGAAAGCCCGACCATGGTCAGGACCGCGTAGACATGGCGCCAGGCACCCGCGACTCCCGAAGCCTGGGCCAGAGCCTCGCGCGCGGGGCCGGTCAGGAGCAGGCCGTAGGCCAGGTGGACCACCCGGTCGTAGTGGTTGCGATCCAGGCCGAGCCGGTCGCCGAGCGCGATCCCGGTGAGGGTCTCCAACCAGCGGTCGTAGGGCACCAGCGAGTACGTGTAGTGAGCGCCGACCGCGTGCAGGCACAGGAAGGCGAAGATCTGCAGGTCGGCCGCGCTCGACAAAACAAGCCGCCGGCGTGTCGCCAGCAGCGCCGCCGCAAGCGCCAGAACCAGCAGGTTCTCGAGCACCCAGGCCTCCCGGTCGACCGGCGCCAGCGCGAGTCCGGCCCACAGCCCGGCGAACGCCAGGATCAGGACGAGCCGAAGGGCGCGGGCGTTCATGCCGGTCCGGCGGCCGCGCCGCTAGCGGTCGGCCAGACCGTCGACGTCGCGCCCGACCTCGCCCCTCCACGGTCGCCAGGTCTCCAGCCCGTACAAGATCGCCACCAGGATGGCGGCAAGGCCGAGGGCGAGCATCCAGTAGGGCACGCCGGCGAGATCTGCGAAGGTGATCCTGCCGGGACCACCGGTCAGCAGCATCGGCTTAAGGATCGGCTCGGCGTACCCGTAGGCGATCGCGCCACCGATGCCCCCGAGCAGCGTCACCAGGGCGTCGCGGTAGCCGACGCCGACCTGGGCCATCACGGTGCCCGGACAGGCCCCGGCAAGGGCGATCCCGGCGCCCAGCACCAGCCCGCCGATGATGTCAGCGCCGTAGAGCGTCGGTTTCGGGGCGAGCTTCACCAATCCGAACCCGTGCATCAGCGCGAGGACCACCGCCCCGGTCGCGACCGCGGTCAGGAAGACCTTCAGCATGATGAAGGTGCGGAGCTGCATCTGCCCCACGATGATTCCGGGTTCGAACACGCGCGACTTCTCGAGCGCGAACCCGAAGACCACGCCCATCGTCAGGCCGATCAGGATGTAGTGCGCGAGCGACATCGTCTGGTTCCTTTGTCGAGGTCGGATCAGACCCGGCGCAGCAGCAGCGCCGTCGCGATGCCGCCGGCGAACATCGCCGCCACGGCCACCGTCGAACTGACGGCGAGTTGCGCCACGCCGGACAATCCATGACCGCTGGTGCAGCCGTCGGCGAGGCGGGCACCGAAAAGCATGATGAACCCGCCGATGAAGGCGACCGCGTAACGGACGCCGGACGACCGGCTCGCCAGCGCGCGGCCCCAGGCCGGTGAGATCGCGTGGCGCCGCGCGCCGGACAGCCGCATCGACGCGAAGGCGCCGATCGCGATGCCGGCGACCAGTGCCACCTGCCACCAGTTCTTGCCGGTGGCGGCCAAGTGCCGCGCCACGTAGTCGATCCGGCCGATCGCCGGGTCCACCAGCGACGCCAGCAGGCCGCCGACGGTGACGTAGGACGACGAAGCGCCCAGCGCGGTTTCCACCAGAAGGAACGCCGGCACCTGGAGCAGGCCGATGACGATCCCGGCCAGATACGGTGACCACGCCCGGTCCTGCAGCGACACGCCCGCCATGACGACCTCCCGTCGCCGAGCAACCCGAGTGTCGGGGCCGGCGTGTTGGGGTTCAGCCTGAGGTCAGGATGGTCGTCGCGGCCGGGTCGCGCATTGACCCATCTCAAACACGCGTCCGCCGGCCTGCCGCTACCAGCCGAGCGCGTAGGTTGGCCGACGGTGGTCGGAAGCCGCCAGCAGGGAGCCGCCGGGACCCGGCACGATCGCGCACACCGAGCCCGCCAGGTAGGTGCTCTGCGGCCAGCGGCTCACCGTGTGCCCGAGCGCCTCGAGGCCGGCGACCGCGTCCTCGGCGATCCGCGCCTCGGCCTTCACCAGGCCGGGGAAGGCGGTGTGCGGCTCGAAGGTGTCGGGCTGGCTGTAGGTCGCCACCCGCGGCATCTCGACCGCGACCTGCGGCGGCATGCGGTACACCAGCAGGTTCAGCAGGAACTGCGTCATCGCCTGGATCTGGACGTCGCCGCCGGGCGTGCCGAACGGCATGGCGCGGCCGTCGGGGGCGACCCACATCGCCGGGTTCGGGGTTAGCCGCGGCCGCTTGCCGGGGGCGATGCCGCTCGGGTGCCGGGGGTCGCCCCAGCTGGCCGAGCCGCGCGACGACGGCACCAGCCCGGTCCCCGGGATCACCGGGCTCTGGTACGACACGTCGCTCGGCGTCGCCGAGAAGGCGTTGCCCCAGCGGTCGACGACGCAGACATAGGAGGTGTCCGGCGGCGGCGGCGGGTCGCCGGCGCCGACCGTGGCCGGATGCCGGTGCCGGGCCGGATCGGCCAGGCCCGGCGGCGGAAGGTCCGGCCAGGCGCGATCGCGCCGCAGCTGGCCGCGGCGCTCCTCGGCGTAGGCGTCGCTGAGCAGCCGCTCGAGCGGGACGTCGACGAAACGCGGGTCGCCGAGCACCCGCTCGCGGTCGGCGAAGGCCAGTTTGACGCTCTCGAGCAGCAGATGGAGGTGGTCGGCGCCGTTGTGCGGCAGGGCGGCGAGGTCATAGCCCTTCAGAAGGTTGATCACCTGGGCCAGGAACGGGCCCTGGCACCACGCCCCGCAGCACAGCAGCTCGCCGCCGGCGAACGAGGTGGCGACCGGGGTCTCGATCGACACCCGGTAGTTGGCGAGGTCGGCGTCGCGCAGCAGGCCGCCGTTGGCCTCGTGATACGCGACGATTCGCCGCCCCAGATCGCCGCGGTAGAAGGCGGCCCGGGCAGCCTCCAGCCCGGCCTCGCGGCCGCGGCCGGCGGCGGCCGCTTCCTGGTCGACCATGTACTGCAGCGAGCGGCCGAGATCCTCCTGGCGGAAGATGTCGCCGGCCTCGGGCGGCTTCCCGCCGGGCAGGTAGATCTCGACGTTGGACGGCCACTCCCGGTACTCGTCGGCGTGGGCGGCGATCACCGATGCCGTCAGCCGGTGCAGCGGGAAACCGTCGCGGGCCAGCCGGATGGCGCCGCCGGCGACCTCGCCGAACGACATGGTGCCGAAGCGTCGCAGCGCCTCGATCCAGGCGGCGGGTGCGGCCGGGACAACCGTTCGCAGAACACCCCTCGGAATGGTTCCGCCGTGCTCGCGGGCGAAGCGCTCGGCGTCGAGGGCCATCGGCCAGCCGCCGAGGCCGTCGATGGTGACGGTCTCGCCGCCGGCCGGGCGGACCATGATCGGCGCCACGCCGGCGATGTTTACGAGGTCGCTCTGCACCACGCCGAGGGCCAGCCCGCCGGCGATGCCGGCGTCCACCGCGTTGCCGCCGGCCTCCAGGACCAGGAACGCGGCGTGGGCGGCGAGGTAATGCCCGGCGACGACCATGTGGCGAGTGGCGGCGACCTCGGTCTTCCAGGGCTCGGTCATGGGGAAGGCTCTCCGGGTGAGGGGCGCGCGCCGAACGATAGACCCGCCCCGCCCTGCCGAGAAAGAGGGCAATGCCCCCAGGCAGTTGGTGAATGCGCGGTCACGTTGACGGCGGCTGCTTTATGACATTTGCTTCGCGTGTCGTGGGGCAGGGCCGAGGAGGGCACAGGTGGGTCAGACGTTGTTCCGGAACTTCCGGATGCTCGATCCCGAGCGCGACGAGATCGTGGGCGGCCACGAACTCCTGGTCGAGGGCGACCGCATCCGCGAGGTCTCCGACCGGCCGATCAAGTCGGACGGCGCCACCGTGATCGATTGCCGCGGCCGGACCCTGATGCCCGGCCTGATCGACAGCCATGTGCACGTCGTGCTGAGCGAGGTGTTCATCCGATCCCTGGAGAACGTGCCGCTGACACTGATGACGGCGCGCTCGATGGGCCTGATGCGGGCCATGCTGGACCGCGGCTTCACGACCGTGCGCGACACCGGTGGTGCCGACTGGGGCTTGAAGGCGGCGGTCGACCAGGGCCTCGCACCGGGGCCGCGGCTGTTCATCGCCGGCAAGGCGATCGGCCCGACCGGCGGCCACAGCGACGGGCGTCGCCGCACCGACAATGGGGCAAGCTGCTACTGCTGCAACGCCATGGCGTTCTCCATGCGGGTCGCCGACGGCGTCCCCGAGGTCCGCAAGGCGGTCCGCGAGGAGATGCGCCAGGGCTGCGATCACGTGAAGATCATGATGTCGGGCGGCGTCGCCTCGCCGTTCGACCCGCTGGACAGCATGCAGTTCTCGCTGGGCGAGGTCGCCGCCGCGGTCGAGGAGGCGCACAGCTTCGGGCGCTACGTCTGCGCCCACGCCTACACGCCCGAGGCGATCACCCGCGCCGCCCAGTCCGGCGTGCGGACCATCGAGCACGGCAACCTCATCGACGACGCGTCGGCCAAGCTGATGGCCGACAACGGCATGTTCCTGATCGCCAACCTGGTCGCCTACTACGCCATGCGCGAGCGCGCCTCCGAGTTCGGCATGCCGGCGGACATGCTGGAGAAGAACGAGATGGTGATCGACGGCGGCCTGCGGTCGCTCGAGATCTGCAAGCGCGCCGGCGTCCCGGTGGCCTATGGCAGCGACCTGCTCGGCCAGCTCCAGGTCGACCAGGCCCGCGAGTTCGTGATCCGCGCCGAGGTGCTGTCGCCGATGGAGATCATCCGCTCGGCCACCCTGATCGGCGCGCAGGTGGTGCGCCGCGAGGGCGAGCTCGGCTGCCTGCGGCCCGGCGCCTACGCCGACCTGCTGGTTATAGATGGTGACCCGCTGAAGGATCTGAGTGTGTTCCTGAATCCGGACGCCAACCTGTCGGCGATCGTCAAGGGCGGCGCGTTCCACAAGAACACCCTGAACTGACGGCGGCTTCGGACCGACCCGAACCGACACCAAGGACCGCACGTGATGCCCTCGACCGGTAGCTTGCTGTTGTTCCGCAACCTGCGTCTGCTCGACCCGGCTTCGACGAGGCGCGCGGCGGTTACGAGGTCCTGGTCGAGGGCGATCGCATCCGCGAGGTCTCGGATCGCCCGATCAAGGCCGACGGGGCGGCGGTGGTCGACTGCGGCGGGCGGGTGCTGATGCCCGGGCTGATCGACGCCCATGTGCACTGCATGCACAGCGAGGTGTACATGCGGCGCATGGAGGACGTGCCGCTGACTCTGGCGACGGCGCGGGCGGCGGTACGACTCGGCTCGATGCTGAACCGCGGCTTCACCACGGTGCGCGACACCGGCGGCACCGACTGGGGCGTCAAGGCGGCGGTCGAGCAGGGGCTGATCGTCGGCCCGCGGCTCTTCATCGCCGGCCGCTCGATCGGCCCGACCGGCGGCCACTCGGACGGCCGCGGCCGCACCAACCCCGGCTATCCCTGCTACTGCTGCAACGCCTTCGCCTACCTGCGCGAGATGGTCGACGGCGAGGACGATCTGCGCCGGGTGGTGCGCGAGCAGATGCGCCAGGGCTGCGACCACGTGAAGATCATGGTGTCGGGCGGCGTCGCCTCGCCGTTCGATCCGCTCGATTCCCTGCAGTTCTCGATCGGCGAGATCCAGACCGCGGTCGAGGAGGCCGAGGCGTTCGGCCGCTACGTCTGCGCCCACGCCTATGGCGCCGAGGCGATCGAGCGGGCGGTGTCGAACGGCGTGCGCACCATCGAGCACGGCAACCTGATCGACGATGCCCGCGCCGAGCTGATGGCCCGCGAGGGCGCCTACCTGGTGGCCAACCTGGTGGCCTACGTGGCCATGAAGGAGCGCGCCGCGCAGTTCGGCATGCCGCCGGAGATGCTGGAGAAGAACGAGATGGTCCTGGAGGGCGGCTACCGTTCGCTGGAGATCTGCAAGCGCGCCGGCGTCAAGGTGGCCTACGGGTCCGACCTGCTCGGCGCGCTGCTGGAGGACCAGAGCCGGGAGTTCTCGATCCGCGCCGAGATCGTGTCGCCGATCGAGGTGATCCGCTCGGCGACCACCATCGCCGCCGAGGTGGTGCGCCGGCCGGGCAAGCTCGGGACGGTCGCGCCGGGCGCCTGGGCGGACCTGATCGTGGTCGACGACGACCCGCTCGCCGACATCACGCTGCTGGAGGGCCAGGGCGCGCATCTGGCGGCGATCATGAAGGGCGGCGCCTTCCACAAGAACCGGCTGACGTGAAACGGGCGGGGCGAGCGCGATGACGGGACTGATGGGACTCGACCGCCGGGTGATCGGGCGCTGGGCGCTGACGGCGGCGGCGGCGCTGACCATGCTCTACATCCTGCTGCCGCTGGTCTCGGTGATCTGGCTGTCGTTCTACCGCCAGGAAATCCCGTCGTTTCCGCCGGAGGGCTATTCGGTGCACTGGTACGGCGTGATCGCCGGCAACCAGCGCTTCGTCGACGGCCTGCTGCTCAGCGTCCAGCTCGGGGTCAGCGCCACCGCGATCGGCCTCGCCGTCGGCGTGCCGGCCGCGCTCTGCCTGTCGCGCTTCCGGTTTCCCGGTCGCGAGGCCCTGAACAACGTCCTGCTGCTGCCGCTGATGGTGCCGGGCGTGGTGCTCGGCACCGCGCTCTACGTGTTCCACGTCGAGGCCGAGATCGCGACCGGCGGCAACCTGCCGATCATCGGCTCGACGCTCGGCCTGCTGTCCGGCCACGTGCTGGTGGTGATCCCGTGGATCGTGCGGCTGGTGCTGGCCAGCCTCGCCGGCTTCGACCGCACCCTGGAGGAGGCGGCCATGAACCTCGGCGCCGACCGCTGGACGACGTTCCGGCGGATCACCATGCCGGGTATCCTTCCCGGCGTGGTGGCCGGCGCGATGTTCGGCTTCGTCGCCTCGTTCGGGAACCTGGAGATGAGCCTGTTCCTGGTCGGCCCGGGGCGAACGACCCTGCCGATCGCGATCCTGCAGTACCTGGAATGGAAGATCGATCCCTCGATCGCCGCCGTTTCCGTCGTCCAGATCGTGCTGATCGGCGCCGCCATGCTGATCACCGATCGGTTCGTCAAGATCAGTCGAGTGGTGTGAGGAAGCGATAGCGATGGCCCGTCTTCAACTGAACCAGCTTTCCAAGCGCTACGGCGACTTCTTCGCCGCCCGCGACGTCACCCTCGACGTCGCCGACGGAGAGTTCCTGGTGCTGCTCGGCCCGTCCGGCTGCGGCAAGACCACGACGCTGCGGATGATCGCCGGGTTCATCGAGCCGACCTCGGGCATGGTCAGGCTCGGCGACAACGACGTCACCCGGCTGCCGGCCTGGAAGCGCAACACCGGCCTGGTGTTCCAGAGCTACGCGCTGTTCCCGCACCTGACGGTCAACCAGAACGTCGCGTTCGGCCTGGAGATGCGCAAGACGCCGAAGGCCGAGGCCGACCAGCGGGTCGCCGAGGCGCTCGAGCTGGTCCGCCTCGGCCATCTTGGCGACCGCCTGCCCCGGCAGTTGTCGGGCGGCCAGCAGCAGCGCGTCGCCCTGGCCCGCGCGCTGGTGTTCCGCCCCGACGTGCTGCTGCTCGACGAGCCGCTGTCCAACCTCGACGCCAAGCTGCGCCAGGAGGTCCGGGTCGAGATCCGCCGGTTGCAGCAGGCCCTCAGCCTGACCACCGTGATGGTGACCCACGACCAGGAGGAGGCGCTGACCATGGCCGACCGCCTGGTGGTGATGAGCGAGGGCAGGGTGCGCCAGGTCGGCACCCAGCGCGATCTGTACGAGCGGCCGGCCGACCGGTTCGTGGCCGGGTTCGTCGGCCGCAGCAGCTTCCTGGAGGGCACCCTGGAGACCCCGGAGCGATTCCGGACCCGGGGCGGCCTGGCGGTCGCCTGCCGGGGCACGACGACCGGTCCGGCCGGCATGGCGCTGCGGCCCGAGCGCGTCATGGTGACGCCCGAGCCGGTCGCCGGCGCCGACAACGATTTCCCGGGCGAGGTGGAGTTCGTCTCCTACCTCGGCGGCCTGATCGACCTTCACATCCGGTTGTCCCCGGCGGACGTGGTGATCGCGCAGATCCCCAACCGGGAGGAGGGCTTCATGCCGAAGGCCGGCGACAAGGTGCACGTCGGATGGACCGTCGCCTCGGCGTCGGTCTTCCCCGGGGCCGGCGAGGATCCCGACCCCACGGACCTTCCCCCGGCATAGCTCGGCCGGCGGCAGGCACGGAATGATTGGCAAGCGAGCGAACGAACAGGGAGTGCGGAACATGGCTAACAGCAATCACGGCTTCGGGGTATCCCGTCGCCATCTGATGCAGGGCGCGGCGGCCCTGGCGGGAACGGCGGCGCTCGGCAAGGCGGGCAGCGCGCTCGCCCAGTCCAAGGGCAAGATCGTCGTCGGGACCTGGGGCGGCGACTATGCCCGCCTCCTGAACAAGAACATCGAGGCGCCGATTCTGATTCCGGCCGGCTGGGAAGTCGTCCAGGACCAGGCCGGCGACCCGCAGCGCCGCAGCAAGATGCTGGCCGAGCAGCGCCTGCCGCGCGGCACCAGCGACGTGCAGGGCCTGTCGGACATCAACATGTACCTGCAGCACGAGCTCGGCATCACCGACGAGATCGACTACTCGAAGCTGAAGAACGCCGCGAACCTCATCCCGTCGATGAAGTACAAGTACGGCGTCGGCCACATCTATTCCGGCAAGATCGCGGTCTACAACCCGACCGTGGTTCCGACCGCGCCGACCAGCTACAAGGACGTGTTCGATCCGAAGCACGGCAACAAGCTCGGCATCATCGACATCCAGTACCAGTACACGCTGGTGGCGGCGGCGATCGCGGCTGGTGGCTCGGTCACCGACCTGGAGCCGGGCAAGAAGCTGCTGCTCGAGGTCCGCAAGGCCGGCGCTCGCATCTACCCGACCAACGAGGCTTTCGCGCAGGGCCTGAAGTCGGACGAGTTCGGCATCGGCATCATGTGGAAGGCCCGCGCCGTCCAGTGGCAGAACGCCGGGATCAACGTCCAGGCGATCACCCCGAGCGAAGGCGCGCTGTCGTACGTGTCCGGCTTCGTGATCCCGAAGAACGCCCCGAACAAGGACGGCGCCTACGCCTATCTCGACGCCATGCTGGAGAAGTCGGCCCAGGAGGCGTTCGCGGTCGACATGGGCTACAACCCGACCGTCACCAACGCCGTGGTGGCGCCCGACCTGAACGAGCGCATCGGCTTCACGCCGGACCAGGTCTCCAAGCTGATCAACCTCGACTACGGCTACATGATGGACAACGACGTTGCCCTGAAGGAGTGGTGGGACAAGGAGTTCAAGGCCTGAACCTGATCGGGGCCTGAACCTGAACTAGGAAACCGGATGCCCGCCCCCGCCGACGGTGGGGGCGGGCTCCCCTCGGCAGCATTCGGACGCGCGGCACAGGAGAGACTTCATGGCGGCAGGGGCGACGACCGCGGTCTCGGTCGAGGAGCGGGGCGGCTCCAGGCTGTCGGCGGCGGCGCTGATCGGCCCGGCCACGTTCATCGTGGCCGCGGGGCTGCTGATTCCGATCCTCATCCTGTTCCGCTACAGCCTCGACCTGTACGAGGCCAGGCGCTTCGTGGTCGAAGGCTACACGCTCGCAAACTACATAAAGTTCTTCAGCGACGACTATTACCTCGGGGTGTTCTACACCACCGTGAAGATCGCGCTGCTCTGCACCTTTGCCTGCCTGATCCTCGGATTTCCGCTGGCCTACGCGCTGGCGCGGACCCGCACGCGCTTCAAGAACATCCTGATCATGCTCGTGGTCCTGCCGCTGTTCGTCGGCAACGCGGTGCGCGCCGCCGGCTGGATGACGCTGCTCGGCAGCCGCGGCATGATCAACGCCGGCCTGATCGGCTTCGGCATCGTCGACGAGCCGGTCGAGATGATGTTCACCGAGGGCGCGGTCATCGTCGGCATCATCGCCGTCAACCTGCCGTTCATGGTGCTGACCCTGCAGAGCGTGATCGAGAGCATCGACCGCGCGGTCGAGGAAGCGGCGTTCAGCCTGGGCGCCGGCCCCTGGCACATGTTCTGGCGGGTGCTGTGGCCGTTGGCGCTGCCCGGCATCATCGCCGGTGTCATCCTGACCTTCATCCTCGGCATGAACGCCTACGCCACGCCGGTGCTGCTCGGCGGCCCCGAGTTCAAGATGCTGGCGCCGCTGGTGTTCGGGCAGATGCAGCTCGGCAACTGGCCGTTCGGCGCGGCGGTGTCGTTTATCCTGATGACCACCACCCTGGTGCTGACGGCCACCTCCGGCTACCTCATGCACAAGCGCTACCGGCGCTGAGCGGCGGGCTCAGCTGGACTTAGTTCGATAGCCGGCCGACCGTCAGCAGCGCCCCCTCTTTTGACGTCATTCCGGACCGGGCCGCCACAGGCGGGACGGAGCCGGAACCCACCCGACGCACCGCATTTGCAGCGGCCTGTGCTTGTCGCCCCGTAGGTTCCGGCTCGGCCGCGCCGGGGCGGCGCGTCCGTCCGGAATGACGACGGGGGCGGGGTCGGCCCGTGAGAACCAGATACGTTCATGTCCCGGCAGCAGCCGCGACGTCGACCAATCCCCAGACCGCCACGCTACGGACCAGCTGATGCCATCCCGCCGTGCCAAATTGGATAAAGTCTCGCGCTCTCAGCCGCGCGCGCGGCAGCCGTCCAGCAGCGCCGTCAGCGCCTCGGAATCCAGTTCTCCAGCGCGTGCGATCGCCACCAGCGCTGAGTCCGCGGGCGCCGGTCCGGCCGCGACCTCGATGGTGTGGCGGCGGCCGACCAGTTGGAACACCGCGCGCTCCTCCGGGCGGTCGGCGAAGGCGAGCACGCCCTTGGCCCGCAGCAGCGTGACCGGCAGCCGACGCACGACGTTGCGGAACGCGGCGCGGTCGAGCGGCTGGTCGCTTCGCCACGACCAGGCCTGGAACTCCTCACCGTGGTCGTGGTCGTGCTCGTGGTGATGATCGTGGTCGTGGTCATGATGGTGGTGCGCGGGGCGAACCGGCCGCCCGGTCCCGAACAGCACCTCGCGCGGCACGTCGGCGTGGCGCGCGGTCAGGAACCGGGTGTTGGGGACCGGAGCGCGCAGGGTCGACTCGACCGCGGCCAGTTCCTCCGGCGAGGCGATGTCGACCTTGTTCAGCACCACCACGTCGGCCGACGATGCCTGCTCGATCGCCAACTCGGTGGCCGCGAAGTCGAGGCTGGCGAAGCCGGCGGTGTCGACCAGGCAGAACACCCCGTCAATGCCGGCCCGCCCGCCGAGCGACGGGTCCATCACCGCGTCGACCACCGCGATCGGCCGCGACACGCCGCTGGTCTCGATCAGCAGGTGCTCGGGTGCGGGATCGAGCGCCAGCAGCCGGCCAATCGCCTCCACCAGATCGTCGCGGATGGTGCAGCAGATGCAGCCGTTGGCGAGCGACACCTGGCCCGCCCCGGTCTCGACCACCAGCTCGGCGTCGATGTTGATGGCGCCGAAATCGTTGACCAGCACGCCGTAGCGCACGCCCTGCGGGTCCTCGAGGATGCGCTTCAGCAGCGTGGTCTTGCCGGCGCCGAGGAAGCCCGCCAGCACCGTCACCGGTACCTTGGCGTCCCGGGAGGCGGCGGTCATCGGCGGCTCCCAGGAAGCCGGACGGTGTGGCGCGCCGGGTTCCAGCCGGCGGCGGCGGCGACCGCCCGCTCCACGTCCTCCTCCAGCATGTAGCCCTGCACGACCAGCGCCAGCGCCGCCGCCCGGATCGCCGCCGCGTAAGCCTCGGCGTCGGCGTAGCGCTCCAGGATCGCCGGTCGCGGATCGCCGGTCTGCGCGCGCTCCTCGGCGGTGTTCGGCAACGGCAGGTAGCTGCCGGTGATGCCGACCATGGCGCCGTGGCCGAGCTCCGGCCGGCGCAAATTCCAGCCGACATAGGTGCCGAGCGGGGCGGCCACCATCGGCGCCCGCACCCCGGCCCGGTCGTTGCCGTCGGCATCGACCGCCGGCACCAGCACCGGGTACTCCTCCTCGCCCACCACAAGCGGCGGCTCGACGGTCACCACGCCGGAGGTGTCGAGGTCCGGGCCGAAGTCGAGGAGCTCCAGCCGGCTCGGGCCGCGCGGCAGGGCGACGCCGGGGATCGCCGGGAACGACGCCCGCCAGTCCTCGACCGGCACCAGCGTGCCCTCGGCGACGCTCGGGACCCGGCTCGGCGGCGGCGGGGTGCCGTCGGTCGCCCAGCGGTCGAGCGCGTCCAGATTGGCGCGGAACAGCATGGTGGTCGCGACGGTGTTCTGCAGGTTCGCGGCGATGCCGCGCTCGGGCCGGGCGACCAGCGCCGAGGCGTAGTGCTGCGAACTCGCCCAGCACTGCACCCGCACGGTCTCCGGCTGCGGCAGGTCGCGGCCGCGCGTGTCGGTGACCACCAGCGACGCCCGGCGGTGCCAGTACTCGGCCGCGCTGTCGGTGTGGATGACCAGCGGGTCGGTCGCCGGGCGCTTCAGGATGGCGTCCTCGCGGCCGGTCAGGTGGTCGGTCGAGCGGGCGTAGGCGAACGGGAAGCGGTCGACCGGGGTGTAGTGGTTCTCGTGCTCCTGGCCGGGCAGCACGGTCAGCTGGGCGAAGCGATGGTTCATCCACATCTTGCCGGCGCCGGCGACGTGCGGCAGCACGCCGTCGAACACCGGACGGCCGGCGCCGTCGTCGTTGAAGCCCTGGTGGATGAAATCTCGGATGCAGCGCCCGGTCTGCGAGCGGCCCCAGGCGTAGGCCTTCTCGACCCGCCCGCCGCCCTCGCGCAGCGGGTTCGCCGCACCCTCCAGGTCGCGCTCGGCGTGCTTGAGGAAGGCCACGAAGTCGCGCACCGCCAGGTGCCCGAGGCCGAGCACGGCGGGATCGCGGGCCTCGTAGATCAGCTCGTAGATCCAGCCGGTTTCGAAGCCGTCGTGCAGGTGCAGGTGGCCGTCGGACGGCACCACCGCGCGGTCGCGGCCGAGGCCGTCGACCGAGGGCGATTCGTCGACCCGGGCGAACGACCAGCGATCGTGCGGGATGTCCTCGCGCCGGCTGCCGGCGTACAGGCGCCGGGTCAGGCGCGCCTTGCGGGTGTCGAGCGAGACCGTCGGGTAGCTGCGCGCCGGCGCCAGCCCGCTCAGCGGCACCGCCAGCGTGCCGGGCTCGTTGACGATGTACTCGACCCGCACCGTGCCGGTGATCGGCCGATCGCCATCGGTCGCGATCGGGGCGTGCAGCAGCAGCCGGCCCTCGCCCGGCAGCAGGTCGCCCTGCCAGCCGAGCCAGGCGACCGTGTAGCCGCGTCGCATCAGGTAGCCGTTGCCGGCGTGCTCGGGGGCGATCGGGCTGTTGGAGCCGACCGCGTCGTTGAAGAACTGCAGCGCCCGCTTGTTGCCGCGGTTGCCGTAGTCGAAGAACACCCGGCCGTTGCCGCGCGCCGGCTCGACCGGCTTCAGAAGGCAGAAATCGGCGGCGTATTCGACCATTCCGTCGGCGGTGCGCGGCGCCTTGTCGAGATCGACGATCCGCGGGTGGCCGGCGCCGGACGGGTCGGCGAGGAACCGGACCCGACCGGTCAGCCGCTCGTAGGCGCCGGCCTCGCCGAAGCCCTGGCCGTCGGCGAACAGGCGGCGATCGTCGATCGACAGGGCGAGGCGGGCGCTCATGACGGTCGGTCCTTCCGGCGGTGAGGGGGCGGCGGCGCGCCAAGCGCCGGCCGCAGCAGGGGAGGGACACGATACGGTCGCCCCGGCACCCGACGCAATCGGTCGCGGTCCGGCGCGGGCTGCAAACTGTTGACACTTTGCCCCGGACCGATCTGACTTGGCCGGACCGCCGAGCGCGGCCGTGGATCGCCGGAGGCCTGCCGTGACCGACCCCTCGCTGCTCTCCCTCGCCGAGGCCGGGCGCGCCATCGCCGATCGCCGGTTGACCACCCGCGCCCTGCTCGAGGCCTGTCTGGCGCGGATCGAGCGGCTGGACCCGGTGCTCGGCGCCTGGGTGGCCGTGGATCCGGCGCGGGCGCGGGCCGACGCCGACCGTGCCGACGCCGAGATTGCCGCCGGCGCCCGTCGCGGCCCCCTGCACGGCATCCCCTACGGCCTGAAGGACATCCTGCGCACCGCCGAACTGCCGACCCGGGCGGCGTCGCGCGTCACGCTACCCGACGGACCGGAGGCGACGGTGCACCGCCGCCTGCGCGACGCCGGCGCGATCCTGCTCGGCAAGCTGAACACCTACGAGTTCGGCACCGGCACCGGTGCCGTGTACGACGACCTGCCGGCCCCGGTGGCGCGCAACCCCTGGAACCCGGAGCGCTTCACCGGCGGCTCCAGCACCGGCGCCGGGGCGGCGGTGGCGGCCCGGATGGTGCCGTTCGCGCTCGGCACCGACACCGGCGGGTCGGTGCGGCTGCCGGCCGCCGCCTGCGGCCTGGTCGGGCTGAAGCCGACCTACGGCCTAGTGTCGCGGACCGGCATGCTACCGAACTGCCCGTCCCAGGACCATGTCGGGCCGCTGGCCCGCACCGCCGCCGACGCCGCCCTGGTGCTGGCGGCGATCGCCGGCCACGATCCGGCCGACCCGACCAGCGTCGGTCCGGGCTTCGCGGTTCCCTCCCACGGCCCCGGCGGTCTGGGCGGGGTTCGGGTGGCGGTGGTGCGCTCGTTCCACGACACCGACCCGGTGGCGGCGCCGGCGACCGCGGAGGCCTTCGAGCGGACGGTGGCGGCGTTGTCCCGGCTCAGCGCCACGCTGGTCGAGCGCCGCGTGGCGTTCGGTGCCCGCGACTTCCGGGCCTGCGGGCGGATCATCAACGCGAGCGAGAGCTTCGCCATCCACCGGCGCTGGCTGGACGACCCGGCGATCGGCACGGCGCTGCGCGACAAGCTGGAGGCCGCCACCGCCGGCCTGCGCGCTTCCGACTACGTCGACGCGTTGCGCCGCCGCCGCGAACTGTTGCGCTCGCTCGCTCGGTCGCTCGACGGCTGCGGCGTCCTGCTGCGCCGGCACCATGGCCGCCGCGCCGCGCCTGGACGACGAGGATGGCTGCCTGCGCTTCACCGGCGACTCGGCGATGACGCCGTTCAGCCTGTCCGGCCAGCCGGCGCTCTGCCTGCCCGCCGGCCTGGACGGCGACGGCATGCCGCTGACCGTGCGGTCGCGGCCAGCCGCGGAAGCGCTTTGCTGGTGCCAGGTGGCGTCGGCGCGCTGAGCCGGAAGTCGGGATACTCGACCAGCTGCCGCTGAGCCCTGGCGGACCGCCCGACCGCTACGCCCGGCCGGCGTCGGCGCCGTCGCGCGCCGGCCGGGCCGACCGGCTGACAAGCAGCATGGCCGACAGCGTGGCCCGCATCCCGCGGCCGCTGCCCGACACCCTGGAATCAACGCTGACGCTCGACCCGCGCGCCGGGTGGGAGGAGATCGACCGATGACAGCCGAGCAACTGACCGCCGCCGAGGCGGTGCGCGCGATCGCCGAAGGGCGCCTGACCTCCGTTGCCTTGGTAGAGGCCTGCCTGGCCCGGATCTCGGCCCGCGACGAGGCGGTGCGCGCCTGGCTGCACGTCGACCGCGACGGCGCCCTCGCCGCCGCCGCCCGGCTCGATGCCGAGCGCGCCCGGGGGACCCTGCGCGGCCCGCTGCACGGCGTGCCGTTCGGGGTCAAGGACGTGATCGACGTGGCCGGCCTGCCCTGCACCCACAACTCGCCGCTGCACCGCGACCGCATCGCCGGCGACGACGCCGGCTGCGTGGCGATCCTCAAGGCGGCGGGGGCGATCCCGCTCGGCAAGACCGACACCGTCGAGTTCGCCGCCGCCGGCAACCTGCCGGCCACCCGCAACCCGCACGACCGGTCGCGCACCGCCGGCGGCTCGTCGAGCGGCTCCGGGGCGGCGGTCGCCGATCTGCAGGTGCCGGTGAGCTTCGGGACCCAGACCGGCGGCTCGGTGATCCGCCCGGCGGCCTATTGCGGGATCTACGCGCTGAAGCCGACCTGGGGCGTGGTCAGCCGCGAGGGCGCCAAGCTGTACTCGGCCTCCCTCGACACCATCGGCTGGTACGGCCGCAGCGTCGCCGACCTGGCGCTGGTCGCCGAGGTCCTGGCGATCCCGTCGGCGGCGCCGCGCCCGGTCGCCGGGCTGCGGATCGCGCTGTGCCGCACGCCCTACGCCGACCTCGCCTCGCCGGCCGCCCACGCCGCCTTCGACGCCGCCGCGCGGTCGCTGGAGGCGGCCGGTGCCGCCGTCGTCGAGCGCGAGCTGCCGCCGTCGATGGGCGACCTGAACGGCACCAAGGAGACGGTGATGAGCGGCGAGGGCCGGGCCGCGTTCCTGCCGCACGCCCGGGTCCACGGCGACGGCCTGCACGACCGGCTGCGCAGCCACGTCGAGAACCGCAAGGGCATCACTCCGGCGGCCCTGCGGGCCGCCCTCGACCACGCCGCCCAGTCGCGGGTGGCGTTCGATCTCCTACTACCGCGACGTCGACGCGGTGCTGTCCCTGGCGGCCACCGGCGAGGCCGACCCGGTCGCGCCCGACCACACCGGCAGCCCGCTGCTGAACGCGCTGTGGACCCTGCTGCACACCCCGGTGGTGTCGATCCCGGCCGGCGACGGCCCCAGCGGGCCTGCCGCTCGGGGTTCAGCTGATCGGCTTCCGCTACGGCGACGGCGCGCTGCTGGCCGCCGCCGAGGCGGTGGCGCGGGTCGTCGACCCGCGCTGGGGCACGGTGAGGGTGCCCGGCTAGGGTCCGGACTCAATTGATCCAATAGGTGACGATAGCCGCGATGAGCGCGGAGCTGAGAAAGTTCCGAGCGAGCTTGTCGTATCTGGTTGCGATGCGGCGCCAATCTTTGAGCCGGCACCACAGACGCTCCACGAGGTTGCGGGCTCGGTATGCCTCTGTGTCATAGGGGATCGGGGCCTTGCGGGTGGTTGTGGAGGGGATGACGGCCTCCGCGCCGCGTTCGGAGATCAGCCTTCGCAGATGATTGGCATCGTAACCGCGATCGGCGATCAAACGCCGGAAAGAGCCGGCGGTGTCGACCAGGGCTCGGGCCATCTGGATGTCGTTGGTATTGCCGGCTGAGAGTAGGAGCACCCTCGGTCTCCCGGCCTCGTCGGTCAGTCCGTGGAGTTTGCAGGTCCAGCCGCCGCGCGAGCGCCCGATGGCCTGGCGGAAGGCCCCCCTTTTCCACCGGCGGCCGAGCGGTGCGCCTTGATGTAAGTGCTGTCGATCGCGACCGACCCGTAGATCCCGCTATGCCCGGTCAGCGCCTCGAACAGCGCGTGCCACACGCCTTGCCGGCTCCATCGGTTGAAGCGGTTATAGACGGTCGTGTAGGGCCCATAGGCTGGCGGACAGTCGCGCCAGCGAGCCCCACAGCGCAACATGTGGACGATGCCGCTGATGATCCGGCGGTCGTCGACACGACGAGCACCGCGACGGCCCCGAGGCAGCAATGGCTCGATCCGAGCCCATTCCGCATCGCTCAGCCAGTACAGACCTTTCATCCAAGCCTCCCAAGGTTTCGAAGCTTGAATCACGAATCCCTGTCAGACGGAATCCCTATTGAGTACGGACCCTAGGGTGTCCGGCGCCGGGGCCTGGCGGGAAGCCGGTCGCCGGCGCCGCGGTGCCCGGGGAGCGGGTATTGCCAGCCCAGGTCGGCTCGCCGATGCTCCGGGCGACGCATCCCGTCCCGGACTGGAGAAGCACAGTTGGCGAAGCCGGTGAGACGCCGCGACCCTGCATCGACGCGTGCCGCCCTGCTGGAATCAGCGACCCAGGAATTCGCCCGCTACGGGTTCGACGGCGCCAGGGTCGAGCGGATCGTGCGGCAGGCCGGCTGCAACACGCGCATGCTCTACCACTACTTCGAGAACAAGGAGAAGCTGTACATCCAGGTTCTCGAGGCGGCTTACCGGGCGATCCGGGAGCAGGAGCGGCAGCTCGAACTCGCGGTCCTCGACCCTACCGCCGCGCTGCTCAAGCTGACACGGTTCACCTGGGAGCATTTCGCGCACAACCGGGTGTTCATCGACCTGACCCGCAACGAGAACCTCGTGGGCGGGCAGTTCATCCGGCAGTCCGAGGCGATCGCCGCGATGTCGTCGCCTCTGATCGACCTGATCGCCGACACCATCCGCCGCGGACTGGAGTCCGGCGCGTTCCGGAACCGGGTCGATCCCCTGCAGCTCTACGTCTCCATCGTCGCGCTGAGTTCCCACCACCTCAGCAACGTCCACACCCTGTCGGCGGCGTTTCAAACCGACCTGACGACGCCGGAATGGCTCGCCGCCCGGCGCGCCCATGTCGAGGATTTGGTGCTGCGCATGGTCGGCGCGGCGGACCGCTGAGCCGGCGGAGCTTGTCGAGATCGCGCGCCGGCATTAGTAATTGAACGATTACTTGTTCCGGGGGACGACGCGATGACGGTGGGCATTCTCGAGACGCTGGACGCCATGGGATTGTCGCTGCCGGACAGCTGCCACCCGCGCGGCAACTTCCTGCCCTACCGTATCGACGGCAACCAGGTGTTCATGGCCGGCCAGATCTGCGAGTGGAACGGGATCGTCACCACGGTCGGGCCGGTGATAGCGAGCTCCCAGCCGCCGCCGTCGGACCGTGTGCATGTCGATGTCCCGACCGCCGAGCTGGCAGCCCGGGTGTGTGCGCTCAACCTGCTGTTCCACCTTCGCGATGCCTGCGGCGGCGACTTCGGCCGGGTCGGCGGCGTGCTGCGGGTTGGCGGGTTCGTGAACTGCCTGCCAGGCTTCGACCAGTCGCCGGCGGTGATCAACGGCGCGTCGGACCTGTTCATCGCGCTGTTCGGCGAGCGTGGCCGCCACGCCCGCACCGCGGTCGGCGTCGCCGGACTTCCGGGCAACGCGTCGGTCGAGGTCGACGCGATCTTCACCCTCGCCTGATCGGCTCGCTGGATCCGGCGGCCGGCAGTACCGGCGCCGGCGCCGACGGCATCAGCGGATCCAGGCGGGCCGCCATGCGCATCAGCGCGGCATCCCGCCCGGGGGCCGCGGCCAGCAGGACGCCGAGGGGCATCCCGGCTTCGTCGAGCCCGGCGAACAGCGACACCAGCGGCCCGCCCAGCGCGGTCCAGGGCGTCAGGTAGGACTGGTCGCCGGTGGTGGCCAGCCCGGCCGGCGCCGCCGCCGACACCGCATAGGCCAGCAGCACGTCGTAACGCGCCATCTGCCGCCAGAAGACGTCGCGCGACGCGGCGATGCGCTCGCGGGCGTCCGCGAGGAGACCGGACGGGATCTGCCGTCCCTCGCGCAGCCCGTCCGCCAGTCGCGGCCCCACGAGGTGCATCGCGTGATCGACCGCGGGCAGCAGCGCGCCAGCCGCTTCGTGGAGCATGACCGACCTGTGCCAGGCAATCAGGTCCGCGAATCCGATCGCCGGCGACACGGCGTCGACCGCGTGACCGGCTCCGCGAAACCGGTCGACGGTCGTGTCCATGGCTCGGGACATGTCGGCGGCGGGGGTCTGCCCGGGCACCCGGACGACCCCGACGCGCAATGGCTTGTCCAGCGGGCGTTCCCCGGTGTCGCCCGTCATGGCGTCGTCCCCGAACGCCGCCTCCAGGACGTCGAACACCCGGCTCAGCCACGGCATCGACTGGGCGATCACGCCGACCGCGTCGAAGCTCCGTGACAGCGGCGCCACGCCGGCGAGCGGCAGCCGGCCCAGGCCCGGCTTGTAGGAAACGGCACCGCAATAGGCGGCCGGCCGGCACAGCGAACCGGCGGTCTGGGTGCCAAGCGCGAACGGGACAACCCGCGCGCCGACCGCCGCGCCGGAGCCGCTGCTCGACCCGCCCGGGCTGTGGCGCGGGTCGTAGGGGTTGCGGGTGATCGTCGGGTCGGTGAACGCGAATTCCGTCGTCCGGGTCTTGCCCACCGGGATCGCCCCGGCCCGCCTCAGCGCCGCCACGACCGGCGCGTCGTCGGTGGCCGGCGCCGCCGCTTCGAACACCCGGCTGCCGAACCGGGTCGGCTGGCCGGCGACGTCGATCACGTCCTTGACCGCGAACGGCACGCCGTCGAGCGGCAGCGGCGCGTTGGCTGCGGGCTCCGGTCCGGCCTCGGCCGGAGGTTCGGCGACATGGGCCCAGGCGTCGATGACCGGTTCCCACTGGCGCAGGCGAAGCAGGCAGTCCCGGTACGCCGGGGACCCGGCGCCGACGCGTTCGACTTTCTCCAACTCGGGTCTCCCAGGCGGTGCGTCGGCGGCCGGCGGGTCGCTGGCACGGGCCGTCGTCGTGGCACGAAAATCGCTAGTAAGTAATAAGCTACTTACTAAACCCGGCGTAGCAAGGATTTTTTGATCGAAACGTAGGCAGTTTCGGAAACCCAGGGCGCAACAGCCTAATTTTTAGGCGCCCGCAGCGAACGGAGAGGCAGATGAATGTCGAACGCATGATCGAACGGGTGCTCGCTTCGGCGAAACGGACGCTGACTCCGTCCTCGTCCCGCCGTGCCGTTCTTGCGGCCGCGATCACCCTGGGCGCGGCCCTCGGCACCGCCGCTTCGGCCGATGCCGCCGAACTGAAGTTGCTGTCCAGCTTCAACAGCACCCAGAAGCCGACCTATGCGGTGCTGGAGCGTTATCTGTCGAACGTCGCGACGATCGGCGGCGATTCCATCAAGATCACCATCAGCGGGCCGGAGGTGGTGTCGATCTTCGAACAACTCCAGCCGGTCTCGTCGGGCGTGTTCGACATGCTCTACACCCACCCGGTGTTCCACGCCGGCGACCGCGGCCTGGCGTTGGCGGTCGACGCCATCGACGTCGACCCGATCGCCCGCCGGGAGTCCGGGATCTGGGACTTCGTCGACCGGTACTACCAGAAGGCCCACGGGCTGAAGCTGGTCGCGATGATGTCGGTCAGCATGGAGGGCTACCACCTGTTCACCAAGGAGCCGCTGTCGCCGGCCGGCGACCTGGCGGGCCGCAAGGTGCGCGGCACCCCGACCTACCACGGCGTGATCCGCGCGCTCGGCGCCGAACCGGTGGTGCTGCCGGGCTCCGAGATCTACTCGGCGCTGCAGAAGGGCATCGTCGACGGCGCCGGCTGGCCGGCCGCCGGCATGGTGTCGATGAAGCACTACGAGGTGGCGTCCTACCGCCTGCGCCCGACCTTCGGCGCCGCGACCCAACCGGTCTTCATCAACCTGAAGGCCTGGGGCGCGCTCACCGAGGCGGAGCGGACGGTGCTGCTGGAGGCTGGCAGGATCACCGAGCTGGAGATGCCGTGGATCGGCAATCAGATCCAGGATCAGGAGGATGCGGCCCTCGACACCCTCGGCGTCAAGGTCGAGACGCTGTCGCCGGCGATGGCCGCCAAGGTCCGCAAGGCCTTCGTCGAGAGCATCTGGGCGCTCGGCGACAAATGCTGCGGCGAGGATGCCGCCGCCCTGCGCAAGCTGGCCCTCGACGCCGGCCTGACCCAGTAACCGCGCGCCGGGGAACATCCATGGGAAGCCTGGCAACGGCCCGTGCCGCCTGCGCGGCGACGCTCGACGCGGTCGAGGCGGCCGGCGTGCTCGTTGCCAGGCTGGCCCTGGCCGGTATCGTCCTCGCCTATGTCTACGAGGTGGTGGCGCGCTACGCCTTCAACGCGCCCACCTGGTGGTCCGCCGAGCTGGTGAAGTACCTGCTGTGCATCATGGTCTTCACGATGATGCCGCACGTCACCGCGACCCGCGGGCAGGTCGCGGTGACGGTGATCCTCGAGGCGCTTCCCGCGGCGCCGCGGGCTTGGGCCGGGCGGATCCTGGCGCTGGTCGGGTTTGCGGTGTGCGCGGCCCTGACGGTGTTCGCCGCCGAGGAGACCGCCCGCCAGATCGCCCGCAACATCCAGATGATGGCCGCCCAGCCGATCCCGAAATGGTGGGTCTCGGTCTGGATCGTCTTCGGCTTCGCCCTGTCCGCCCTGGCGTTCCTTCGGCTCGCCGTGGCCCGGCAGCCGGCGGTCGGCCCGGCGCCGCGAACGGAGACCTGAGCGGTGGAATGGTGGCTCATCCTGGGGATCGCCGGCGGCCTGCTTCTGGCGCTGTTCGCGTCCGGCATGCCGATCTTCCTGGCCTTCCTGGCGATCAACGTGCTCGGCGTCCTGGTGTTTCTCGGCCCGAACGCGTTCGGCATGGTGGTCAACTCGGTGTTCGACACCACCACCACCGGCACCCTGACGGCGATCCCGCTGTTCGTGCTGATGGGCGAGATCCTGTTCCGCTCGGGCTCGACGACCGTCCTGTTCGACGCGGTCGACCGGCTGGTCGGGCGTCTGCGCGGCCGGCAATACGTTCTCGCCATGGCCCTGGCGACGGTGTTCGGCGCCCTGTCCGGCTCCAACATGGCGGTGGCCGCCATGATGGGGCGCACGGTCTACCCGGGGATGACCGCCCGCGGCTACGACGCCCGGCTGTCGATCGGCGTGATCCTCGGCGGCGCCAGCCTGGCCCCGGTGATCCCGCCGAGCGTGCTGGCCATCATCATCGCGACCCTGGCCAACGTCTCGGTCGCCGGGCTGCTGATCGCCGGCATCCTGCCGGGCCTGCTGCTGTCGGGGCTGTTCCTGCTGTACGCGCTCGGGCGCTGCGCGTTTAACCCGGCGCTGGCGCCGGACTCCGCCGACGAGCCTTCCGAAGGCGATCGGGACGCGCTGCCGGCCTGGGTCCACCTGGCGCGCTGCCTGCCGTTCGCGCTGATCATCGCCAGCGTCATGGGCTTCATCCTGACCGGGGTCGCGACCCCCTCGGAATCCGCCGCGACCGGGGTCTGCGGGGCGGTGGCCACGGCGCTGGTGTTCCGCCGCCTGTCGTGGCGGCTGTTGTGGGACAGCCTGGGCCAGTCCGCCTACATCGCCAGCATGATCCTGGTGATCATGGCGTCCTCGACCATGTTCAGCCAGCTGCTGGCGTTCACCGGCGCGACCGGGCAACTGACCGGCCTGGTCGCCGACAGCGCCCTCAGCCCGGCGGCGATGTTCCTGCTGATGATGGTCCTGGTGTTCGTGTTCTGCATGTTCATCGATCAGGTGGCGCTGATGCTGATCGTCATCCCGATCTACGAGCCGATGGTCGGGGTCCTCGGCTTCGACCCGATCTGGTTCTGGCTGCTGATGCTGCTGAACGTCACGCTCGGCGGGATCACGCCGCCGTTCGGCTACGCGATGTTCGCGTTCAAGGCGGTGGTCCCGGATACCGACCTCCGCACGGTGTTCCGGGCCACCTGGCCGTTCGTGGCGCTGTTCATCCTGGGCATGGCGATCATCTACGCGGTTCCGGGGATCGCCACGCTGCTGCCCGGCCTGCTCTAGGAGCACGGGCCGGGGGGATGACGCGGATCACGACCCCGGGATGATCCCCGCCGGCAGCGAGGCGCAGTAGCGCGCGATCTCGCCCGGCGTGGTGATCCACAGCTCGTCGCGCCGGGCCAGGATGCGTTCCATCGCCCGGCGCAGGCCGCGCAGCCGGAACGGCTGGCCGACCACGAACGGGTGCAGCACCACGGTGAACACCAGCGGCCACTTCGCCGACTGCAGCAGCATCTCGTCGAACTGGTCGACGATCATGTCCTCGAAGTCGCGGGCGGCGTGCTGGCGGAACACCATCGCCGGCGAGTCGTTCAGCTCGATCGAGTACGGCACCGACAGGATCGGGCCGGAGCGGGTGCGCATCCAGAACGGCTGGTCGTCGGCCGGCCAGTCCATGACGTAGCCGTAGCCGGCCTCCTTCAGCAGATCGAGGGTGACCGGGGTCTGCGCCAGATACGGGCCGAGCCAGCCGGCCGGCGCGGTGCCCATGTGGCGCACGATGCCGTCGGTGCACTCCGCGATCAGCGCCCGCTCGCCGGCCTCGTCCAGGACGTCCTGGCGCTCGGCGTTGGTGCGGCCGTGGCCGACCACCTCGTCGCCGCGGGCGCGGATCCGCTCGCCGATCTCCGGGCATTCGTCGAGCAGCCAGGAGTTGAGGTTATGCGACGCCGGGACCTGCATCTCGTCGAACAGGTCGAACATGTACCATTGGCCGACCCGGTTGCCGTAGTCGCGCCAGGCGTAATTGCGGGTGGTCTGCGGCGCCGTCAGGGAGGCGCTGTCGCTGCCCAGGCCCGACAGGAAGCCGAACACCTCGATGTTGTTGCAGAAGCACACCGCCAGGCGCTTGCCGTCCGGCCAGGAGTAGTCCGGCCGCTTGCTCAGCGGCACGTAGTCGTAGCGGTCGTGCTTCGGCAGGTTCATGTCGCGGCCCGTCGGTGGCGTGGCCCGGAGGGGCCGGGAAAGGGTGCCGGCATCTTGACAACCGCTCGCCCGCTTCGTCAACTGTCGACACTTTTCCAGACCTTAAGCGCCATCGACCGGAGGCCGTCATGCGCCCTTGGAGCAGCGTCATCACCGAGGAGGAGGAGCGTCGCTATGAAGCGGCCGGGTTCGGCCGCTCCGGCGGGATCGGCACGCGCCCGGCGCTGCTGATCATCGACGTCCAGTACCGCACCGTCGGCACCCGGCGGCTGCCCTACTGGGAGGCGATCGAGGAATACCCGACGGCGTGCGGCGATGTCGGCTGGGAGGCCGTCGACCACATCCGCCCGCTGCTCGCCGAGTTTCGCCGCCTCGGCCTGCCGGTGCTGTACCCGCACGTAGCGCCGAAGAACGCCGACACCGATTCCGGCCGGCTCGCCGAGAAGGTGCCGTCGATCATGACCATCGACCGGCGCGGCTACGACTTCGTCGAGGAGATCGCGCCGCGCAAGGGCGATGTGCTGCTGCCGAAGAAGCACCCGAGCGCGTTCTTCGGAACCCCGCTGGTCAGCCATCTGATCGATTTCGGCGCCGACACCCTGTTCGTCACCGGCTGCACCACCAGCGGCTGCGTGCGGTCCTCGGTCAGCGACGCCTTCGCCTACAACTTCAAGGTCGTGGTGCCGCAGGAATGCGTCTACGACCGCAGTCCGACCTCGCACGCCGCCAACCTGTTCGACATGAACGCCAAATACGCCGACGTGATGCCGACCGACGAGGCCATCGCCGCGCTGCGCCGGGCGGTCTCCGCCGACGCCGCCCGCGCCGCCGGGGAGTGACCGCCATGACCGCAGGGCCCGACGCCGCCGCCCGCATCGCCCGTGGCCTGGAGGCGCTGACCGAGTGGTCGGCCGCCCTGCGCTGGTCCGACGTCCCCGAGCCGATCCGACGGCGCGCCGCGGTGGTGCTGGCCGACGATCTGGCGGCGATCGTGGCGGCCCGCGACGAGCCGGAGATGTCGGCCCTGACCGACGGCATGGCGCGGTCGTCCGGCCGGCCCGAGGCGACGGTGTTCAACGGCCGCGGCCTGCGCCTGGACCGCTACTCGGCCGCCACCGTCAACGGCAGCGCCGCCGACTGGTGCGAGCTCGACGAGGGCTACCGCCGGGTGATCTGCCACGCCGGGCTGTACTGCGTGCCGGCGCTGCTGGCCGAGGCCGAGGCCACCGGGGCGAGCGGCGAGGACCTGCTGCGGGCGCTGGTCATCGGCTACGAGACCGCCGGCCGGGTTGCCCGCGCCTTCACCTGGTCGACCCTGACGCTGCACCCGCACGGCAGCCTGGCGGCGGTCGGGGCGGCGGCCACGGTGGCGGCGCTGCGCCGGCTGCCGGCGGCGACCGCGGCGGCGGCAATCGGCTCGGCGGCCACCATGGTGGTGCCGGGGCCGTTCAACCACACCGTCGAGGGCGCGCTGGTCCGCAACGTCTGGCCGGGGTCGGCGCCTGGGCCGGCCTGCGCGCCGTCGACTGGGCCGAGATCGGCATCACCGGCCGGCCGGAGAGCCTGCACGACGTCTACGCCGGGGCGTTCCAGGGCGACACCCACCCGGCCGAGCTGACGGTCGAGCTGGGGGTGTCGTGGGCGCTCGCCGACGGCTATCACAAGCTGCACGCCTGCTGCCAGTACGCCCACTCGGCGGTCGAGGCGATGCTGGGCGCGCTCGAGCGGCTGCCGGCCGATGCCGGCGAGATTCGCCGCATCCACATCGACACCCACTGGCGCGGCCGCAAGCTCGACAAGGTCGAGCCGCCGACCACGCTGGCCGCCAAGTTCTCGATGCAGCACATCCTGGCCTCGACCGCCCGCCACGGCCACGCCGGCGCCGAAGCGTTCCACGCCTCGACCCTGGCGGATCCGGCGGTGGCGGGGTTGCGCCGGGCCGTGTCGATCGGCGCCTTCGAGCCGGAACTGCCGTCGCCGAACGACCGTCCGGCGCGGGTCACCGTCGAGACCGCCGACGGTGCGACCGTGACCGAGGAATGCCTGAGCGCGCGCGGCGGCCCGGACCGGCCGTTCGCGCCCGAGGTGATCCGCGCCAAGATCACCGGCATCGTCGCCGGCCCCTACCCGGCCATGGCGCCGGCCCTGGAGCGCCTGCTGGACCTCGACGCGGCGCTGCTGGCCGAGCCCTGGGACCGCACCGTGGCGGGGATGACGGCGTGAGCGACGAGGCGGCCATCGGCCTGCTGGTGGTCGGCGCCGGCGCCTGCGGCCTGGCGGCGGCGATCGCCGCGCACGACGCCGGGATCGACGTCGCGATCGTCGAGAAGCTCGACCGCCCAGGCGGCAACTCCTCGCTCAGCACCGGCTCGGTGCCGGGGCCGGCAGCCGCTACCAGCGCGAGGCCGGTATCGAGGATTCGCCGGCGCGCCTGATCGACGACCTGATCGCGACCGCCGGCCACCACGACGCCGAGCCGCTGACCCGGCTGATGGCCGAGCAGTCGGCCGGCCTGGTCGAGTGGCTGATCGACGATCTCGGCGCCCGCATGGGGTTGATCACCGAATACCGCCACGTCGGCCACTCGGTGCCGCGGCTGCACGCCCCGCGCTCTAGGCGCGGCCAGGACCTGGTCGACGACCTGCTGCGCTTCGTCGCCGATCGCGGCATCCCGCTCGCCGTCGGCAACCCGGTCGAGGACCTGCTGGTCGAGGACGGCGCCGTGGTCGGCGCCCGCATCGCCGGCGAGGACGTGCGCGCCGCCAAGCTGCTGCTGTCGACCAACGGTTTCGCCGGCGACCGCGATCTGGTGGCGCGGTTCTGTCCGGAGATCGCCGCGGCGGAGTACTTCGGGGCGCTCGGCAGCACCGGCGAGGCGGTGCGCTGGGGCGAGCGGGTCGGAGCGGCGCTCGGCAACATGGGCGCCTATCAGGGCTACGCGGCGGTCGCCTACCCGCAGGGCAGCCTGCTGTCCTGGACCACCATCGAAAGGGCGGGATCCTGGTCGGGGCCGACGGAAGGCGCTTCGGCAACGAGGACGCCGGCTATTCCGGCTTCGCCCCGGTGGTGATGGGCCAGGGCGAGTTCGCCTGGGCGGTCTACGACCGTCGCATCCACGACGTGGCATCCCACGAGGAGGAGTACGCCGAGATGGCCGCCATGGGCGGGGTGCGCTGGGGCGACACCGCCGAGGCGGCGGCGGCCGCCGCGGGCATCGATCCGGAGAACCTCGCGGCCAGCCTCGCCGCCTACAACGCCGCCGCCCGCGGCGAGCGGCCGGACGGTTTCGGGCGCGCCCACTTCAACCTGGCGCCGCTGGTCCCGCCCTACGGCGTCGTGCGGGTCAAGCCGGGGCTGTTCCACACCCAGGGCGGGCTGCTGGTCGACGCCCACGCCCGGGTGCTGCGGCCGGACGGCAGCCCGGTGGCGAACCTGTTCGCCGGCGGCGGGGCGGCGGCCGGGATCAGCGGCCGGACCGGGGCAGGCGGCTACGCCTCGGGCAACGGCCTGCTGACGGCGCTCGGGCTCGGCCGGATCGCCGGCCTGCGGGCGGCGGAAGAGGCGCACCAGGGGCGGTAGCGCGCGTCACCCTACCCAGGCGTTTCCTCGCGCACGAAGGTCCCCAGGCCGTTCCGGTCATAGTAGTCGATGCGAAGCCGCGTCACGGCGCCGCCCGGGTCGCGCTGGAACGTCACCCCGGCGCGCTCGACCGCGTTCTCGCCGACCGGCCGGAAGCTGAAGGTGTCGCCGTCGTGGGGCGCGAGATCAAAGGTCGTGCGGGCCGCCGCCGGTCCCACGCTCATGCGCAGGATGCCGTCGCCGGCGGTGACGACGGCCGGACCGTAGTAGTCGTTGCCGAAGCGGCCGGCGTAGTCCGCCAGCGGCCGCGGCGGCCGGGCGTCCCGCGGCCGCTCGGCGTAGCCGTCGAAGGGTTCGGCATCGGCCGCCCGCATCGCGTCGAAGACGCGGCCGAACAGCGCAAACCAGTCGACCGTCGGCCGGCCGTTGTCGGCGGTGTCGAGAAAGCTCCTGGCGATGCTCTCGGGAACACCGATCGGCTCGCCGTTGGTGAGGACCGCGATGCCCAGGCCCTCGCCGGGAATCAGATGCACGTAGGTCGACGCGCCGAGGTAGAACGCGCCGGCGTGGCCGAGCTCCACGCGGCCGCGCTCGTCGTAGCCGACGTTCCAGCCGAGGCCGTAGAACCCGGCGCGGCTGAGCGGCGTGCGCGGCAGCGCCGGGATCGCGTGCGGCGCCTGGGTGACCGCCAGCGCGCCGGGATCGACGACCGGAGTGCCGGCGATGCTTCCGTCGCCGAGGATCAGGCGCAGGAACCGGGCGAGGTCGGCGATCGATCCGCTGGCCCCGCCGGCCGGCGCCTGCGGGTCCGGCTGGCGGTCGTGCTCGGCGACCCAGGCCGGCGCACCTTGTCCGGCCCGCCGGACGTGCAGCCGCGCGCGGTTCTCGGCCGCCAGGAAGTCGGCGTGCCGATAGCTGGTCCGGGTCATGCCCGCCGGGTCGAACAGCACCGTGTCGGCCAGCTGTCTCCCAGGTCGTCCCGGCGGCTGCGGCGGCCGCCACGGCGCCGGCGGTGAAGCCGAAGTTGCTGTAGTTGTAGCTGGACCGGAACGCGTCGAGCGGCTGCCGGTCGAGATGCGCCAGGATGTAGGCGCGGTCGTAGCCGAGATCCTCCAGCAAGTCGCCGGCCGAGGTGTACAGGCCCGAGCGGTGCGACAGCAGGTCGGCGACCGTGGCCTTGGCGGTGGCGTAAGGGTCCGACAGGGCGAAGGACGGCAGATGCTGCCGGACCGGGTCGTTCCAGCCGATCGAGCCGCGCCCGACGACCGCCGCCACCACCGTCGCGGCGATCGGCTTCGAGACCGACGCCAGTTGGAACACCGTGTCGATGTCGACCGGATCGGGCCGGCCGACCTCGCGAACCCCGAAGCCGGACGCGTAGACCACTTCGTCGCGGTACACCACGGCGACCGCGACCCCCGGCACGGCGGTCTTCGCCATCGCGTCGCCGACGATCCCGTCGAGCGCCGCGACGGCGTCGTCGACCTGCCGCTCGGTCAGCAGCGGCGGCACGAAGGCGGGCGGGGTCGGCCGCAGGCCGCCGCCGCCGTCGGCGAGCGCCGGTCGCGGCGGCGAGGATGACGGCTGCGGTCGGCGAGCAGCCTGCGAGCGGGTTGCATGGTCGATCTCCAGTCCAGACGCGGTATCGAGGGTGGCATGGCTTCAGAATCGCTTTCTCAACGAAACGAACAGCCGCGTCCCGGCATCGTCGGCGGCGTCGTCGCGGTCGACCGGGGCCGCAATCGTGGCGTCGATGGCGAAGCCGCCGTCCAGGAAGGCCCGGAAGCCAATCCCGGCGGAACCAAGCGTGGCATCGGGGCGGTCGTCGCCGCGCGACCATAGGGCCGCGTAGTCGACGAAGCCGTAGAGCGCCGAGGCACGGACGGCATCGATCGGCAGGTCGGTGGCGACCGCGACCTCGAGCGCGCCGGCGATGCCGGAATCGCCGGCGGCCGCGCCGGAGTCGAACGCCCGCCCGAACGGCTCGCCGCCGAACGCCATCTGGACCTCCGAGGGCAGCGGCCCGAACGCCTGCTGCCCGGCGGCCCGGCCCATCAGGCTGATGCGCTCGGACAGGTCGACAGACAGCTCGATGTCGGCGGAGATGGCCTGGAAATCGGTTTCCGCGGTGTCCCTGCTGGCCAAGGAAGAGCCGTTCTCCGTGGCGTCGAGAACGTCCATCCCCCGGAGGAACTCGACCCGCAGGCCGAGCGGTCCGATTGCCGTCAGGTGCTCCGTCTCGAGGCCGACCGTTAGCCAGCGGTATCGATCGCGGACCTGGGCTTGACCGCCGACGTCGAGATCGGTGTTGCGCGCGGTCACGCTGCCGTGGACCCACACGCTCTGCTCGATGGTCCGCAGGACCGGATAGATCGCATACAGCTCGCCGGTGAAGCTCAAGACGTCGACGTCGGCATCGGATAGGTCGCCCCCCGGTCGGGAGCGGGCGGCATCCAGGCGATACCCGACGTGCAGTCCGGAATGGCCGGCCGGCACGTCCTGTGCCAACTGGCCGAACACCAGCTCGCGCGGCTGGTTCGGGATCGTGACGCCGGTGAGGGTGGTCGACTCCAGCAAGCCGAACAGGTCGTTCTCCTGGAACGATCCGAACGCCTGGACGGGGCCGACTTCGTCGCTGCCGCGGTTGTCGAGCGACAGCCGCGCGACCCGGCGCTCGAAGGCGATGTCGAGGGTGAGCGAGCCGCCGTTGCCTGGCCGATCCGGCCGGCGCAGCGTCGCCTCGACGTTCATGCCGGCGATGTCGCTCATCAGCAGCAGGACCCGCTCGATCCGCCGGATGTGCAGCGGCTGCATGTCGACCAGTTGACGGATGTAGGGCTCCAGGCGCGCCCGCAGGCCGGGGCCGTCGCCCGTGGTTTCGACGACTTCGATGAAGGACTGGTCGAAGACGACGATCCGGACGTCGCCGTCCGCGAGGTCCTGCATGGGCACCGTCGCGACCGCCAGTATCCCGGCCTCGCGGTAGCGGCGCTCGATGCCGGCCGCCAGCTCGAACAGAGCCGCAACCGGGATCTCGCGGCCGACCAGATCCTGCCACAGCGGCCGGAAGGTCGCCGGCGGAAGCTCGGTCGTGCCGTCGATCCGGACGTTCCGCACGAGCACCCTTCGGGCCGCCATCTCGGCCGGGATGCCGTCCGACAGGGCCGGCGCGCTCAGGGTTGCGGACCCCTTGATCGGCGGCGGCGAGAAGCGCTCGATGATCCGCGACTGCTCGATGACAATGTCCTCGACGGCCCGGCTCTGTGCCCAGCCTGGATGCACGGATCCGGGCCCCAGCAGCGCGCCGCAAAGGACCGCAATCAGCCCGCCTGCCCGGCGCGTCCGGTTCTTCCGATTCGTCCGCCTTGCCATCTGCTCCCACTCGCGGATTGCGGGGCTTCTCGCCGAATCAACCCGATGCAGACGGACAATGATGGTCGGACCCGAAGCTGTCCGGAATCGCTATTGGCTTTTTTTTGCTGATTATCGCAAACCACGGTAAAGTCTAATACGAACACAGATTGACTGAAATTAGCGGGCATTGTTTCAAAGTGAATTGGGCGACTGCCGGATTCGCGGGATGGAGTATGGATGCGGCAGGCCGTCGACATTGCCAGAAAGCTCGAATTGACCTCGATCGCCCTGGGTTGCTTGACGCGCAAGGAACTCTGCACCGCGTTCGTCCGGGTAAACCCGAACACACTCATGAGCCTGCAGAATTGCTACAACTGGCAGAGCGGCCGGTCGGTACCGCGCAGCTTCGGTGTTTTCGAAGACTGGGCGGCCGTCGTCGGCATGGCCGAGGGACCGCACTTCGTCATGTCGAGCAGCCTGAGCGAGTTCGCCCGTGTGCTGGGCGACAGGTTCGCGCTTCCCGACCAGCTGCTCGAGGCGTTCGGCCGCCCGGCGGAGGTCGAACCGCCGCGCCTGTGCCGACCGGCGAGGGCGAGGCCCTCGCCTGGGACAGCACCGCGTTGTTGCGGGGCAGCTTTCTCGGCGTCGTCACCGTCCTGGTCGCCGCCGCAGCGCGGACGCCTGCTGCTGGGCGCCATCGCGATCGACCTCGAGGGCGGCAGCGTGACGGCGCGGTACCGGGAGACCATTCTCGGCCGGCCGGTGGTCTTCGCCGGCGGCGGGCGGACGGACGGACGAACCTGCCAGTTGACGCTGCAATGCGAGGCGAGCGGCGGGACGTACCTGATGTCCCTCCATCTGCCCGCCCTGCCCGGCAACCTCACCGGCGGCGTCTTCTCGGGCAACGCACTCTACGATCCGAACTCGCACCCGACCGCCAGTGCCATCCTGTTGCTGCGCAACCACGCCTTGCCGCTGGCCGAACTCGAGGAGTCCTCGGAGTATCTGGACGCCGACGAAACGGCTCTCGCCGGCCGCCTCGAGCAGCTCGGCTATGGCCGGGACCGGGCGCTGGCGGCGGAGCGGCAAGTCCTTCGGCTGCTGACCGGAGGCGACGCCGGCCTGACGGTGTCGATGCCCCGGGACACGCTCGGCCAGGCCGCGGTGCTGCTGGATCAGCGGCGCCTCGATGCGGCTGGGGGCATTTGAGGGCCTGCCGACCCGGCCATGCCATACGCGCGGCCGAGCCCGTCGTGCAGGAAACGCCGCCGTTCGGCCGACGCGTCAGACCAGGTTAACGGCACCGGTGGCGATGTCGTAGACGCCGCCGACCACTTTGACTTTCCCGGTGGCGACGAATTCCGAAACGATCGGGGTGGCGACCTTCAGCCGCGAGACGTTCTGGCGCACGTTCTCGGCGGTCGCCTCGGCGAGAAGATCGGCCGGCTTCTTGGCGATCGCGGCCTCGATGGCCGGCTTCAGGGCTCCGACCAGGCCGGGCAGGTGCCCCGGCAGCGCCGCGTTCTCCCGGACGACCTTGATGGTGGCGTCGATGGCTCCGCAGCCGGAATGGCCCAGCACCATGATCAGCGGGATCCCCAGGAACTGCACGCCGTATTCCAGGCTGGCCAGGCCGTCGTCGTTCACGAAGTTGCCGGCGACGCGCGTGACGAACAGCTCGCCGGGGCCCTGGTCGAACAGCAGTTCGGGGGCGACCCTGGAATCGGCGCAGCCGACGATCGCCGCGATCGGATACTGGGCCTGCGCCCGCGCCGCCCGGCCGGCGGAGAAGTCCTTCTCGAACTTGGGTTTGGGAAACGTAGCGCGCGTTGCCTTCGCGGATCCGCTGGAGCGCGGCGTCGGGCCCGATCGCGTTCGGGGCGGCCATGGCCGGGATCGACAGGACCGACAGCGGTCCGGCGAGGGCGACGCCGGCGAGCGCCATCCCGGTGGCGCGCAGCAGCCGCCGGCGCGACGGACCGGCACTCTCCTCAACGCAATACTGGCACATGATGACCTCGCTGGGTTTCCGCACAAGCGGCTGCCTCGGCGTTCCCGGACGATCGGTGGCTTCGGGACGCGTCGGATGCCGACCGACAGTGTCGTCGGGCTGGCTGGAAAAGTCCGTCGCTGCGGATGGCTTTCTTTCGCAGCTTTCGGTCGAGCCGGCAGCCGGCGGGTCAGTAGCTCATCAGGCTCGGCAGGTAGAGCGAGATCGCCGGGAACGCGATCAGCAGCAGCAGCGTGACGACGTCGATCACCACGAACGGCGTGACGCCGGCGAACGCCTCCTCCAGCGTCAGCGGGATCGGCGAGGAACTGCGCACCACGTACACGTTGAGTCCGACCGGTGGCGTCAGCAGCGAGATCTCCGCCAGCTTGACCGAGATCACGCCGAGCCAGATCGGGTCGAAGCCGACGCCGACCAGGATCGGGAACATCACCGGCAAGGTCATGACCATGATCGCGATCGGCTCCAGGAACATGCCGAGGATCAGGTACAGGACCGCGAACGCCGCGAGGTACATGTACGGGCCGAGTTCCAGGCCCAGCATCCAGTCCGAGATGTTGGTGATCAGGCCGGTGTAGGTCAGGAACCGTGCGAACAGCATGCCGCCGATGACGATGATGAAGATCACCGTGGTCGTGGTCCGGCATCCTTGAAGGTGTCCACCAGGCCGCCGCGCGACAGCCGGCCCTTGCCGAGGACGATCAGGAACGCCCCGAAGGCGCCGATGGCGCCGGCGTAGGTCGGGATGAACCAGCCGAAATAGATGCCGCCGATCACCAGCATGAACAGCAGGCCGATGCCCCAGACGTGCTTGAGAGACTCCCAGCGCTCGCTCCACTGGATCCGGATGTCGGGTCGCGGGCACAGTTCCGGGCGCCACTTGGCGATCAGCACGATCACCAGCACGAACATGGCGGCCGACAGCAGGCCCGGAATCAGGCCGGCCATCAGAAGCTGGGCGATCGACTGCTCGGTGATGATCCCGTAGATCACCATCAGGATGCTCGGCGGGATCAGCGACGCCAGGGTCCCGGCGGCCGCGATGCAGCCGGCGCTGAGCCGCTTGTCGTAGCCGAACCGCGCCATCTCCGGCATCGCCATGCGGGTGAAGATCGCGGCGTTCACCAGGGTCGAACCGCAGGCCGCGCCGAACGCCGCCGAGGCCATGGTGGTGGCGATCGCCAGGCCGCCGGGCAGCCGGCCGAGCCAGGCGTAGGCGGCGCGGTAGAGGTCGGTGGTCAGGGCCGCCTGGGTCGCCAGCGATCCCATCAGGATGAACAGCGGAATGACGGCGAGTTCGAAGGAGTTCGTGGTGCTGAACGGGATCGTGGCGAGCTGCGCCCAGGCGGCGTCCGGGCCGATGGCCAGGTAGATCCCGAGAATACCGCAGAGCCCGAGGCTGATGCCGATGTGGACTCCGAGAGCCAGCATCAGAAACAGCACTGCCCCGACGATGATGCCGGCCGTGGCTGGGTCGAGCACCGCGATCCCCTTATGACTTGGCGGAGGATTGTTCGATCAGGTCGGCGTACAGCGGGTCGATCGGGACCTCGGCCTGGGTGCCGTCGATCAGGTGCCGGGTGTCCACGAGCACGTCCAGGATGAGGCGGGCGATCAGCAGCCCGGTGCCGACGGCGAGGATGATCCGCGCCGGGTAGAGTGGGAACCGGATCAGCCCATCGGTGGCCTCGCCGATCTGCATGCTGAACTGCGCCTCGTTGATGCCCTGCCACAGCAGCAGGCCGAAGAACAGCAGGCCGCAGAGGTCGGCCAGGATGTCGAGGGCCGCCTTGCCGCGCGGAGGCAGCCGCGTGTACAGCAGCTCGACGCGGATGTGGCTGCGCCGGATCTGGCCGTAGGCCAGCGCCCCGAACACGATCAGCACCATCGTGCTCTCGGTGATCTCGCGCGCTCCCGGCACCGGCTGGCCGAAGCCCTGGGTGCCGATCACGTCGGCGGTGCCGAGGAACATCGACAGCAGCATGCCGAAGCCGCCCACCAGCAGCACCAGGAACGCCAGCTGCTCGAGGAGCCGGGATAACACGCGCATGGGCGATCGCGGCCTTCCGAAAGTCTCCCGCCCGACCCCGCGGTTGGGGTCGGGCGGGAGGTGTCGTGGATGGGGATTACTTGCCGGTCAGTTCACGCCAGCGCGCCGCGACCTTGGCGGCCGCTTCGCCCTCGCCCTTGGCTTCCAGGTCGCTGACCCAGGCGGCCAGCAGGTCCGGCGAGGCCTTGCGCCACTTCGCCATCTCTTCGGCCGGGAACGGCTTGAAGATGCCGCCGGCGGCCGTGATCTGCTTCACGGCGTCGCCCTCGACCTCGTCCAGGAACGGAATGTAGGCCGCCTGGGCCTTGGCCGCCTCCTCGACGAAGATCTCCTGGATGTCCTTCGGCAGACGCTCCCAGGTGCGGTTGCCGATGACGATCAGGTGGCCGGCGATCGACATCACCGGGCCGCAGCTGTACTTGCCCGGCTCGTAGATCTTGGTGGCCAGGATGTTGCCGGCGTTGATGAACGAGTAGTCGAGCGTGCCGCGCTGCAGCGCCTCGTAGATGTCGCCGACGCCGATGGTCACCGGCACCGCGCCGGCCGACGCCAGCACCCTCGGGATGTCGGCGCCGAAGCTGCGGACCTTCTTGCCGCTCAGGGCCGCGACCGTGTCGCAGTCCGGCGACGGACCGGTCATGTAGTACTCGCCGAGCGGCTGGTGGAACAGGAACTTGACGTTCATCTTGTCGAGCTCGGCCTTGAACGGCGCCAGCTCCTTGTGCGACGCGATCGAGACCTCGATCGCCTGCTTCGGCGTATCGAAGACGAACGGGATCTGGAACGCCTTCCAGTACCGCAGCTGGTCGGCGTAGTAGCCCGGCACGACCGAGGCCATGTCGATGGCGCCACGCCCCGCGAGCGTCAGCACCTCGTTGCCCTTGCCGAGCGCGCCGGAGTAGGCGATCTCGACCGTGACCCGGCCCTTGGTGCGTTCCTCGATCGCCTTGGCGAAGTCCTGCTCCGGCTTCAGGAACTTGCTGTTGCCGAGGTAGTGGCCCCAGCGAAGCTTGAACTCGGCCTGGGCCTGGGCGGCGCTGGCCGCCGACAGCGTGGTCAGCACCACCGCCGCCTGGACCAGCATGCGCATTGGCTTCTTCATTTGGTTACCTCCGTTCCCCGTAGACGCTCTGCCTGCTTCGTTTTCCCGATCATCGCCGATCGCCGCCGGGATCCGTCAACCCGGAATCCCGCGGGCGGCGGCAGAGGCGATCGAAGACCCGCAATCTCGACCCGACACCCCGCGGACTCACTGGTGGAAAGTGGCGTGAACCGCGGGAGCGGGCCGTTCGGCGGGCACGACTTTCGGTCAACTGTTGACATTTTTGCGGTGCGGCGGCCTGCTGTCAACGCATTGCTGGGGCGGGCGCGACCGGCGCCCGGACGACTCCGCCGGACGGAGACTGGAATGAGCGAGACGAGCGCCGCCGCCCCGTTGGAGCCGACGGAGCCCGTCCCGACGGACATGCCGCGCCGCGCCGATTGGCGCGCCATCCTGGATCTGCTGGCCACCCGCCATTCCTGCCGCGACTTCGACGGTACCGCCATCGACCGCGCGGTGCTGGCGGACGATCGTGCGTGACGGCACCGAGGCGCCGTCGTCGTGCAACCAGCAGCAATGGCACTTCATCGTCGTCGACGAGCCGGCGCTGAAGGACCCGCGCGCGCGAGATCTCCGGCGGCAACCATCACTTCGCGGAGTGCTCGGCGCTGATCTACCTGTGCTTCCAGAAGGGCTGGACCCACGGCAATTTCTCGGTCGTGCAGTCGGTCGCCGGGGCCGCCTACCACATGATGCTGAGCGCGCATCTGCGCGGCTTCTCGGCGATCTGGAACGCCGGTATCGGCGACAAGGCGGCGCTGTCCGAGATGCTCGGCGTGCCGGCGACCTTCGAACTGCAGGGCGCGCTGGCGATCGGCCGGCCACGGCCCTCGGCGCCGGCCATGAAGGCGCCGCGCCGGCCGTTCGGGGAGGTGCATTCCTGGAACCGCTTCGAGCGGCCCGCCGTGACCCGCTACCCGGCGCGGCCGGCCGACGCGTACCCGTTCTTCCAGATCCGCAACGACGACAATCCGTTCGCGGTCTGGGATCCGCTGGGCTGGGGCTGGGGCCAGGTGGCGGACTTCCGCGGATACTCGGTGTGGGCCAAGTCGCCGCTCGCCGGGGTCTACGTGTCGCGCCGCCAGGGCGAGGCGACCGCGGTCGAGCTCGGGCTCGTTCCGGCGCCGGCGGCTGGCGCCCGGGTCGTCGAGGTGATGCCGTGGGGCGGCACCTACAGCGCCGAGCTGCGCCGCCGCCTCGACCCCGGCGTGCACCTGCACCTCGCCGAGTTGTCGCCGCACAACCTGTCCTTCATCCGCGAGCGCCTGCGCCAGGAGGGGCTGCCGCTCGAGCGCGTGCACGACGACCTGATGCCGGATGGGCGGCTGCCCTACGCCGACGCCAGCGTCGACGCGGTGGTGCTGCCGCAGGTGCTCGAGCACATGCCGGATCCGGAACGGGTGCTCGACGAGGTACGCCGGGTGCTGCGGCCGGGCGGCCATGCCGTCGTCAGCGTCCGCAACCTGGACTCGGCCTACGGCCGGCACTGGCAGGCGGAGGAGTCGCGCGCCCAGGTCCCGAACCAGGGCCCGTTCCGACCGCTGCCGGCCGAGACGGTGCGCGGCTGGCTGGCGGCTCGGTTCGAGATCGAGAGCGAGATCGGCGTCGGCCGCGACGCCACCCACGACGCCGCCGTGCTGACCGGCTCCGAGCTTCTGGGGGGCCGGCTGTACGCTGCCCGGTGCCGCCGTGACTAGGGCGATCGCCGCCGCGTCAGGACAGCCGGCGGGGCATGAACCGGCCGGTGCCGCGCGCGGAGTCGTCGAGCCGGCCGTCGCGCACGGCGAAGCGCCCGCGCACCACCGTGTGCACCACCCGGCACGCCATCTCCTGGCCCTCGTAGACCGAGTAGCCGGCGTCGGTGGCGAGGCCCGAGCGCTCCACGGTCCAGCGACCCTTCATGTCGAGGATGCTGAAGTCGGCGTCGGCGCCGGGGACGATGCGGCCCTTGCGCGGCGCCAGCCCCATGGCGTCGGCCGGCCGCGACGTCACCAGTTCGGCCAGCCGCTCCAGCGGAATGCCGCGACGGTGGTGGCCCTCGCTGAACAGCGCCGGCAGGAACGCGTCGAGCCCCGGGAAGCCCGGCTGGGCCTTCCAGATGCCGCCGTCCTTGGAGGACACCGGGCGGTGGATGTGGTCGGTGGCGACGGTGTCGATGTCGCCGCGCCGGATGCCCTCCCACAGCGCCTCGCGGTCGGCGGGGTCGCGCAGCGGCGGGTTGACCTTCGCCAGCGCCCCGACCCCGGTGGTGGTGTCGTGGGTCAGGTAGTGGGTGCAGGTCTCGATGGTCAGCCGGCTGCCCTGCCGGCGCTGCTCGACGGCGGCGGCGAGCGCCTCGGCCGAGGAGGTGTGGACGGTGTAGACCGGCGCGCCGACGACCCGGCCGAAATAGGCGGCGCGGCGGATCGCGTCGGCCTCGACGAACGGCGGGCGGGTGGCGTTCCAGCTGGCCAGGCCGCCGGCGCCCTCGGGATCCTGGGCCAGCACCCGGTCGCGCAGCACCCAGGCGACCTCGATGTTCTCCGGGTGCGGGCACAGCATGCCGCCATGGTCCCGCAGGACCTCCAGCAGCCGGAACAGGAAGCCGTCGTCGGTGCCCGGCAGGCCGAGGCGCTTGCCCTCGTCGCCGCGGATGTTCATGAACAGCTTGGCGGTCGGGACCCCGAACTCGGCGATGTAGCGCGGCAGCTCGGCCAGCTGCTCGTCGGTGCTGATCACGAAGTGGAAGCCGAAATCGATGCGGGCGCCGGCCTCGGTGACCGTCTTCAGCTCCTCGAACAGCGGCGCGTAGGGCGTCGGGCTCATCACGTAGGGGATGAAGCTGGTGACCCCGCCGATCGCCGCCGCCGCGGTCTCGGTGTCGGCGTCGGACGGCACCCGCGGGCGCGCGATGTCGCTGCCGTGGCCGAGATGCAGGTGGACGTCGCAGGCGCCCGGCAGCACCGTCAGGCCGCCGAGCGTCACCGTCTCGGCCGCCTCCGGCCCGGCGCCGGGCTCGGTCACGGCCTGGATGCGGCCGTCGGCGACCAGCACGTCCACGCTGCGGAATCCGAGCCCGGGCAGCAGCACCTCGCCGCCGGCGAGCCTCAGGTCGACCTGTGTCATCGTCGGTACTCCCTCATCGCCTTGTTGTCGGACGGGTCGGTCGCCGCGCGCGGTCCGGCGCCGTCCCGCCGGTTCCGCCGTCCCGAGCCGCAGACCGGAGTCTTCGCATGATCCGAGAGCGCGTGCCCTACTCGCCGATCGTGACCCGACCGCGGCTGCGCTGGCCGAACGACGCGCGGGTGGCGGTCTGGGTGGTGCCGAACGTCGAGCATTACGAATACCGGCCGAGCCCGATCGGAACCCGCGACCCGTGGCCGCGCAGCCCGCACCCCGATGTGCTCGGCTACGGCACCCGCGATTACGGCAACCGGGTCGGTCTGTGGCGGATGATGGAGGTGACCGACCGGCTCGGCATCCCCTGCACCGTCTCGCTCAACATGGCGAACTGGGAGCACTACCCGGAGATCATGGCGGCGATGGTCGAGCGCGACTGGGACGTGCTGTGTCACGGCGTCTACAACACGCAGTACCACTGGGGGCTGCCCGAGGAGGAGGAGCGCGCGGTCATCGCCGACTGCGTGGAGACTTACCGGCGGTTCACCGGCAAGCAGCTCGCCGGCTGGTTCTCGCCGGCCGCCACCTTCACCCACAACACCCCCGACCTCGTCGCCGAGGCCGGCATCCGTTACTACTGCGATTGGTACCACGACGACCAGCCGA
Source organism: Rhodospirillaceae bacterium (assembly GCA_018401495.1). Classification (GTDB taxonomy): domain Bacteria; phylum Pseudomonadota; class Alphaproteobacteria; order Thalassobaculales; family Thalassobaculaceae; genus Thalassobaculum_A. The sequence continues at coordinate 12,982 of JAGYJX010000025.1, read as the reverse complement.
CCGAGATGACGGTCCGCAGCGGCCGCCTCGTCACCGTGCCCTACCAGATGGACGTCAACGACGCGATGGTCTGGCGCCACCCGTTCGAGGGCGAGGAGTTCGCGCGGATGGTGACCGATCACTTCGACACCCTCTGGGAGGAGGGGGCCGAGCACGGTCGGGTGGTCTGCATCGCCCTGCACCCGTACATCATGGGGCACCCGCACCGCATCCGGCACCTGGAGCGGGCGCTGCGCCACATCGCCGAGCGCGACGGGGTGTGGCTGGCCACCGGCAGCCAGATCGCCGACTGGTACCTGGCGCAGACTCCGGCCGCAGAGGGAGGAGAGCTGACATGCCGTCGTACCGCGCCGCCGGCATGGACCACGACCTGTACCCGTTCTCGGCGCTGCCGGACCGGCCGGCGCTGCGCTGGCCGGGCGGCGCCCGGGTGGCGTTCGCGGTGGTGCTGCACCTGGAGCACTGGGAACTCGACCCGCCGGCGGCGGCGGTCCGCGACCCGCGGTTCCGCGACCCGTTCGGCGACTTCCGTCCGGACTATCGGACCTACACGATCCGCGAATACGGCAACCGGGTCGGCATCTTCCGGGTGTTCGACGCCCTCGACCGCCACGGCATCCGGGCCACCGTCGCGGTCAACGCCGGCGCCTGCGAGCGCTACCCCTACCTGATCGAGGAGTGCCGGCGGCGCGGCTGGGAGTTCGCGGCCCACGGCACCCACGCCACCCGCATGATCACGGCGCGCCTGGGCGAGCCGGAGGAACGCGCCCTGATCGCGCGCTCGATCGCGGCCGTCGAGGCGGCCACCGGCAGCCGGCCGCGCGGCTGGGTCGGCCAGGATTTCGGCGAGAGCGCGCGCACTCCCCAACTGCTGGCCGAGGCCGGCCTGGAGTACGTCGCCGACTGGCCGAACGACGACCAGCCCTATCGGATGACCACCGAGCCCGGCATCGTCTCGATCCCGTGCCAGGCGGAATGGGACGATGTACAGTTGCTGTGGCACCGCCGCGTCTTCACCCACCGGTATCCCGACCTGGTGGCGGAGGCGCTGTCGGTGCTGCACGCCGAGGGCGCGCAATCCGGCCGGTATTTCGGGCTCGGCCTGCACCCGTGGCTGTTCGGCATGCCGCACCGCATCCGCTACCTGAACGAGGCGCTGGACCGGATCGCCGGCTTCGACGGACTCTGGCAGGCCACGCTCGGCGAGGTCGCCGGGCACATGAGAACAGAAGGGGTCGGCGGCGCCTGACGGTCGGCGCCCAACGAGCCCACGACGCACCGAGGAAACCGACACGTGGCGAACCCCGACTACACGCAGCCCCTGATCTCCGCCAACCTCTCGTCGATGGCGTTCGAGCGCCTCGAGCACGCCATCATGAGCGGCGAGCTCAAGCCGGGCGAGCGCCTCAGCGAGACCACCCTGGCCAAGCGCTTCGGCATCAGCCGGGGGCCGCTGCGCGAAGCGATCGGTCGGCTGGAGGGCCGCAACCTGGTGGAGCGCGTCGCCAACCAGGGCGCGCGGGTGATCTCGCTGCGCAACGACGAGCTGATCGACCTGCTGGTGATCCGCGAGAGCCTGGAGGGCATGGCCTGCCGGCTGGCGGCGACCCGCATCAAGCCGAGCGAGCTGAAGAAGCTGCAGAAGATGCTCGACCAGCACGCCCGCGACGAGGCGATCGTCAGCGGCCGCGGCTATTTCCAGGGCGGCGGCGACCTCGACTTCCACTACCGGATCGTGCGCGCCAGCGGCAATTCCCGGCTGGTGCAGATGCTGGACGAGGAACTGTACTCGCTGCTGCGGCTGTACCGGCAGCGCCTCAGCACCCGGCCCGGCCGGCCGGCGCAGGCGCTCGAGGAGCATCGCCGGGTGCTGGCGGCGCTCGAGGCCCGCGACCCGGACGCCGCCGAGGCGGCGATGCGAGCGCACATCCAGAGCAGCCGGGCCAGCCTGGAGCACCACATGGCCGACCAGATCGCCGCCGAGCAGGCCGCACCGCCGACGTCGCCTGAGGCCCGCTGGGCGGAGATCCGGGCCCCGCGCGCCTGGTGGGCCCTGGATCGGCCCGCCCTCGGGTGCGCCCGTCCGGGGTGACCGAGGAGGTGGCCGCGAACGTGCCGCCGACGGAGCGGCCGGTGGGCCGGGCCCGCTGCGCGGCGCCCGGAATGACGACTATGGGGATGGGTGGAGGCGCCGGTCGAGCTTGCCGCCGGCGGGCGCGGCGGGTCCCGAGTCGCGCTGCGCGGCGCCCGGGATGACGACTATGGGGATGGGTGGAGGCGCTGACAGGGCGTCTGGCTGCCCTTGCTTTCCCCCTTTGCCGTCATCCCGGACCGGACCGCCGGAGGCGGGACGGATCCGGGACCCACCCGCCGCCTCGTCGCAATCAGTCGGTCGGCCATCGGTTGACCGGGATGTCGACGTCGAGCAGCGGGGCGTGCTGCTGGCAGCCGTAGACGTCGGTGTCGCCGAGGTCGCCGGCCGGGATCGCCCGCGGGATCGTCGCCTTGAAGGCGAGGCCGGCGGGGTAGGGCGTGAACAGCACGTCGGCCGGCGCCACGTTGTACAGCCGGGCGATCAGTTCCGGCCCGAGCACGCCGGTCGCGGCCACGGCGTCGTACTGGGCGCGGGTCTCGAACACCACGTCGATGGTCAGTTCGAACGGTCCGGCGTTCTTGCTCTTGCAGACCTTCGCGATGTCGCGGATCGCCGCCATCACACATCCTCGTAATGGATCGGGAACGGCGCCAGCGGGTCGTCGACCGTCATGGTCTGGAACACCGAGAACCGGTACACCGGGCCGCAGGCGACGTCGGACGGCGAGTACGGGAAGGCCATGTTGCCCTCGCGGCAGAGCCGGCCCGGGAAGTCGGTGTGCAGCATGGTCACCCGGGCCAGCGCCAGCACCGCGTCGGCGCTGTCCTGGTCGGGCGCCACCACCTCGATGACGAAGCCGACCTCGTGCGGCCGGGCGTCGCGTCGCGGCTCGGAGGCTCCCATCACGCCATCGACGCCGTAGCGCCGGATGATCAGGCGGTAGCCGTCCGGCTCGACCCCGAGGGCGGCGGCCTTGGTGGCGACGGCGTCGCGGACCCGGGCCAGGAAGTCGTCGAGGGTGGCGATCAGCAGCGGGTCGCGGGTGCCGCACACGCTGATCGCGCGGTACCCCGCAAGCTCGGCGCCCTCCAGCTTCACGGTGTAGGGCTGCGGGCTCCAGGTCATCCCGGAGACCCGGACGGCGCGGTCCGAGATCGCGTCGAACCGGCACTCGGTGGTGTCGAGGATGCCGCCGGGCTCGATGTGGATGCACGGGCTCGGGTTCTCGTGGAGGCTGTGGTTGGCGACCGAGGACGGCGTGCAGCGGCGCTCCGGCGCCGCCGGCTCCAGGGTGACGCCGTCCGGGCCGACCTCGACGACCAGGCAGTCGTGGCCCTTCGGCACCGCCGGGGTGGCGCCGCACTCCAGCATCTTGCCGGCGTACCAGGCCGGCGCCGGCGGCAGCCCGGCGCGCATCGCCATGGCCGCCCAGGGGGCCGGGTCGCTCGACCGGCCGGCCAGCACGACCTCGGCGCCGCCGTCGAGCGCGGCGGCGATCGGCTCCGGCCCCATCATCGCCACCACCCGCGCCGACCGGTCGAGGGCGGCCGGGTCCGGCGCCGGGCCGCCGGGCAGCCGGGCCATGCGGCCGTCGGCGTGGGCGCGCTTCAGCGACGCCACGTCCTGCTCGGCCTCGATGGTGGCCATCCGGAAGTCGGAACCCGTCCTCGGCGGCCAGCGCCCGCACGATGTCGGCGGTGGCGGCCAGATGCGGGTGCCGCCGGCGCCGCCGCAGGTGCCGATCACCATCGGCACGCCGTGCCGGCGGGCGGCCCGCAGCATCAGGCGCAGGTCGCGGCGCATGGCGCGGTGCGAGTTCAGGGTCTTGCCGGAGCCGAGGTAGTGCGGCCCCGGATCGGTGCTGCCGCCGTCGACCCCCAGCATGTGGACGCCGCGCGTCATGCCGAGGTCCAGGGAGGCCTCGGGGAAGCCGTAGCCGAGGATGCCGCTGGTCGACAGCATGCGGCAGAGGGCGGTTCCGTTGCTCACGGCTCTTCCTTCCCGCGCGGGCGCGATCGGGTGTCCTTGGGAGGGTGGATGGTCCTCCGCGGCCCGGAAGGATTGTCAACAGTTGACTAGGGCGGAGGTCTCGTCGTTTAGTGCCGACAAAACCAAGCGGGAGTGCAGCATGGCGTTCGACAGGCCCTCGGGCGACCGCGTGTCAGACCGTCGGCGATGGCTGCGCGCGGCCGTCGACGAGCGGCGCGCCCTGCTGGTTCCGGGGGCGGCCAACGCGCTGACCGCCCGGGTGATCGAGGATGCCGGCTTCGAGGTGGCCTACGTCACCGGCGCCGGCGTCGCCAACACCCTGCTCGGCGTTCCCGACATCGGCCTGGTGACCCTCACCGAGATCGTGCAGACCACCGAGGCGATCGCCGAGATCTGCTCGCTGCCGCTGATCGTCGACATCGACACCGGCTTCGGCAACGCCGTGAACACCCGCCGCACCGTGCGCCTGCTGGAGCGGGCCGGCGCCGCGGCGGTGCAGATCGAGGACCAGGTGTTCCCGAAGAAATGCGGCCATTTCGACGGCAAGGGGTGATCCCGGCGGCCGAGATGGTGTCCAAGATCAAGGCGGCGGTCGACGCCCGCGAGGACGGCAACCTGCTGGTCATCGCCCGCACCGACGCCCGCGCCATCGAGGGGCTCGACGCGGCCATCGAGCGCGCCGAACGCTACATCGAGGCGGGCGCCGACGTGACCTTCGTGGAGGCCCCGACCTCACCCGACGAGATGCGCGCGATCACCGCGCGTCTGCCGGTGCCGCAGGTCGCCAACCTGGTGGTCGGCGGCCGCACCCCGCTGCTGCCGCAGGCCGAGCTGGCGGCGCTCGGCTTCTCGATCGTGCTGTACGCCAACACCCCGCTGCAGGCCGCCATGCGCGCCATGAGCGAGGTGCTGGGCGCGCTCAAGCGCGACGGCGGCCTGGACGCCGTCAAGGACCGCCTGGCCGGCTTCGAGGAGCGCCAGCGCCTGGTCGACAAGGCGACCTACGACGCGCTCGAGAAGCGCTACGCCGTCGAGTGACGGCGACGCCGCTGCCCCTGCCCAAGCCGACCGCCAGACGCTACCGTCGCACCGCCATGGCAGGAGGACCCTCGAGATGAGCGCCGAGACACCATCGCTGAAGACTCCAGCTCGCCGCCGGCGGCTTCGTGGTGGCGCCCGGGGTGTACGACGCCCTGTCGGCGCTGATCGCGACCCGCGCCGGTTTCGGCGCGCTGTACCTGTCGGGCGCCTCGATCGCCTACACCCGCTACGGCGTGCCGGACATCGGCCTGCTCGGCATGACCGAGGTCGCCGACACCCTGACGGCGATCTGCGACCGGGTGGCGGCGCCGGTGATCGTCGACGGCGACACCGGCTTCGGCAACGCGCTGAACGTGACCCGCACGGTGCGCGCCTTCGAGCGCGCCGGCGCCCAGGCGATCCAGCTCGAGGACCAGGCGATGCCGAAGCGCTGCGGCCACCTCGCCGGCAAGTCGCTGGTGCCGGCCGCCGAGATGGCGGGCAAGGTCAAGGCCGCGGTCGATGCCCGCGGCCGCGAGGACTTCCTGATCGTCGCCCGCACCGACGCGATCGCCGTCGAGGGCTACGGCCCGGCGCTGGACCGGGCCGAGCTGTATCTCGAGGCCGGCGCCGACGTGCTGTTCGTGGAGGCGCCGCGTGACCGCGCCGAGATGGACGGCATCGTCGCCCGCTTCGGCGGCCGGGTGCCGCTGCTGGCCAACATGGTGGAGGGCGGCAAGACCCGCTGCTCGACGCCGCCGCGCTGGCGGCGATCGGCTACGCCCTGGCGATCTTCCCCGGCGGCACGGTGCGGGCGCTGTCGCGGCTGCTGGAGGAGTACTACGGCAGCCTGCGGGAGCATGGCGGCACCGGCCCGTTCCTCGACCGCATGAACCTGTTCGACGGTCTCAACGAGATCATCGGCACCCCCGGCTACCTGGCCCGCGGCCGCGCGTACGACGGCTCGAACTTCGGAGACAAGGCGTGATCGATCCCGTCGCCATCGACCCCGTGACCCTGGCCGTGCTGAAGGGCCGGCTCGAGCAGATCGCCGACGAGATGGACGCGACGCTGTTCCGCAGCGCCTTCAACCCGATCATCGCCGAGGCCCACGACGCCTCGCACGGCCTGTACGACCCGCTGACCGGCGACACCCTGGTGCAGGGCAAGTCCGGGCTGCCGATCTTCGTCGGCAGCAACGCCTTCGCGGTGCGCGCGGTGATCGACAAGGCGGCGAAGGCCGGCGGCGTCGCCGAGGGCGACGTCTACATCTTCAACGACCCCTACGACGGCGGCACCCACCTGTCGGATTTCCGGCTGGTGCGGCCGTATTTCCGCGACGGCGAGCTGGTGTGCTGGCTGGCCTCGGTCGGGCACTGGCACGACGTCGGCGGCAACGTCCCCGGCAACTACAACCCGGCCGCCACCGAGTGCTTCCAGGAGGGCATGCTGATCCCGCCGGTCAAGCTCTACGACCGCGGCCAGTTCCGCCAGGACATCGTCGACATCCTGCAGAGCAACTCGCGCCAGCCGGGCTCGCTGTACGGCGACCTGAACGGCCAGATCGGGGCGCTTGAGCTGGGCGGCCGCCGGCTCGACGCGCTGATCGAGGAGTACGGCGTGGCGGTGATCCGGGCCGCCCTGGTCGAGCTCCGGCGCCGCGCCGAGCAGCTGATGCGCGCCAACATCGCCGAGCTGCCGGACGGCACCTATTCGGCCGAGGACTGGCTGGACAACGACGGCATCGTCGACGAGCCGCTGCTGATCGCCCTCGACATGACGATCGCCGGCGACCGCATGATCCTGGACTTCTCGCGCTCGGCCAAGGCCTGCCAGGGACCGGTGAACATCGCCCGGTCGACCGCCGTCGCCTGCTGCTACGTCGCCCTGAAGCACGTCTTCACCGAGGTCCCGGCCAACGCCGGGGTGCTGGCGCCGATCGAGTTCGTGATCCCGGAGGACTCGCTGCTGAGCGTGCGCGCGCCGAAGCCGGTCGGCGGCTACACCGAGACCATCCTGCGGATCATCGACAACGTGTTCAGCGCCATCTCGCTGGCCGACCCGGCGCGCGGCAACGCCCACGCCTACGGCACCATCAACGCGCTGTCGATCGCCGGCCACCGCGCCGACGGCCGGCGCTGGGTGATGTTCTCGTTCTTCGGCGGCGGCCACGGCGGCAACCCGGTCGGCGACGGCCTCAGCCACGGCAACGCGCCGATCTCGACGGCGACGATCCCGCCGCTGGAAATCCTGGAGGCCGCGTACCCGGTGCGCTTCACCCGCTGGGCGCTGCGCCCGGACAGCGCCGGCCCGGGCCGCCACCGCGGTGGCCTCGGCGCCATCTACGAGGCCGAGGTGCTGGAGGCGTCGGCCGAGGCGTTCCTGTTCGCCGACCGCGGCCGGCACGCGCCGAAGGGCGTGGCGGGCGGCGGCGAGGCGGCCACCAACAGGTTCTATTTCGACACCGACAACGGCGAGGCGAGGCCGCCGATGGCGTCCAAGATGGTCGGCATCAAGCTGAAACGCGGCCAGCGGGTGCGCATCGAGAGCCCGGGCGGCGGCGGCTACGGCGACCCGTTCGAGCGCGATCCGGCGGCGGTGGCGCGCGACGTAAGGCTCGGCTATGTCAGCCGCGACCGGGCGGCCTCGGACTACGGGGTGTCGATCGCCGACGACCACCGGGTCGACGCCGCCGCCACCCAGGCGCTGCGCGGCCGGGGGGCGGCGTCGTGAGCGGCCGCTACATCGTCGGCGTCGACGTCGGCGGCACCTTCACCGACGTCTTCATCCTGGACCAGGAGACCGGCACCGGCACGATCCGCAAGGTGCCGTCGACGCGGCCCGACCAGTCCCAGGGCTTCCTCGCCGGCATCCGGTCGGGCGTGGAGACGGTCGGCGCGGTCGCCACCGTCGTCCACGGCACCACGGTCGGCACCAACGCGCTGCTGGAGCGGCGCGGCGCCGCCACCGGCATCATCACCACCGCCGGCTTCCGCGACGTGCTGGAGATGCGCCGCCGCGACCGGCCGACCACCTGGGGGCTGTGGGGCCAGTACGAGCCGGTGATCCCGCGCGACCGCCGGCTGGAGGTGGCCGAGCGGGTGCTCGCCGACGGCACCGTCCACACCCCGGTCGACGTCGACGGCGTCACCGCCGCCGCCCGCCTGCTGCTGGCCGACGGCTGCCAGGCGGTGGCCATCGTGTTCATCAACGCCTACGCCAACGCCGCCAACGAGGAGGCGGCGCTGGCCGCGGTCCGGGCGGTCTGGCCGAACGAGCACGTCACCGCCTCCAGCCGGATCCTGCCGGAGATCCGCGAGTTCGAGCGCGCCTCGACCGCCACCCTCAACGCCTACCTGCAGCCGGTGGTCGCCGACTACCTGGAGCGCCTGCAGGACACGCTGCGCGGCGACGGCTTCGGCGGCGACGTGCTGATCGTGCAGTCGAACGGCGGCGTGATGACGGTCGATTCCGCCCGCCAGGTGCCGATCCGGACGGCGCTGTCCGGGCCGGCCGCCGGGGTGATCGCCGCCGCCCACATCGCCACCTCGGCCGGCTTCCCCAACGTCGTCACCTGCGACATGGGCGGCACCAGCTTCGACGTCTCGCTGGTGGTCGACGGCGAGACCGCGCTGACGCCGGAGACCTCCATCGATTTCGGCATGGTGGTGCGCCAGCCGATGATCGAGATCACCACCATCGGCGCCGGCGGCGGCTCGATCGCCTGGGTCGACCGCGGCGGGCTGCTGCAGATCGGCCCGGAATCGGCGGGCTCGGACCCCGGGCCGGTGTGCTACGGCCTCGGCAACGACCGCCCGACGGTGACCGACGCCAACCTGGTGCTGGGTCGGATCAACGCCGAGCGGCCGATCGGCGGCAAGCTGGCGCGGCTCGACGCCGAGGCGGCGCTCGCCGCCATCGAGGCGACGGTCGCCAAGCCGCTCGGGCTGACCGCGATGGCGGCGGCCGAGGCCATCATCCGGGTCGCCAACAGCCGGATGGCCGGCGCCATCCGGCTGGTCTCGATCGAGCGCGGCCACGACCCCAAGAGCTTCGTCGCCATGCCGTTCGGCGGCGGCGGCGCGCTGCACGCCGGGGCGCTGATCAAGGAGGTCGGCCTCGCCGGCGCCCTGGTGCCGCGCTTCCCGGGCGTGACCAGCGCGCTCGGCTGCGTGATCGCCGACATGCGCCACGACTTCGTGCGCACCATCAACGGCCTGCTCGACGGCTTCGACGTCGCCGCCCTCGACCGCGAGGCCGCTGCCTTCCAGCGCCAGGGCCTCGCCCTGCTGGACCGGGCCGGGGTCTCGTTCGAGGGTCGCGACACCCTGATCGAGCTCGACATGTCGTATCTCGGCCAGACCCACACCGTGGCGGTGCCGCTGGCGGTGGGCGACGGCGACGACGGCGTCGGCATCGAGCGCGCCGCGATCCGGGCCGCCTTCGAGGCCCGCTACCGCGAGGTCTACGGCCGGGTCCTGGAGGCGCTGCCGATCCGGGTCCTGAACCTGCGGGTCGCCACCGTCGGCCGGCGCCCGAAGTTCGACCTGTCGATCCTGGCGCCCGACGCCGCCGCGTCGATGGACGCCGCCGGCCGCGGCGTGCGCCGGGTCTACGTCGACGGCGCCTGGCACGAGGCGCGGATCTGGGACCGCCTGGCGCTGCCGGCCGGCGCGGTGGTGCCGGGCCCGGCGGTGCTGGAGCAGTCCGACGCCACCATCTTCGTCGAGCCGGACCTGCAGGGCAGCGTCGACCGTCTCGGCAACCTGCTGATCAGCCGAAAGGAGCCGGCATGAGCGAGGGCATCGGCGATCCGCGGCGCACCGCCCTGGTGCTGGCCGACCTGCAGAACGACTTCATCCATCCGGACGGCGCCTACGCCCGCGGCGGTGCCAAGGTGCCGGAGATCGCCGCCCTGCCGGCCCGGCTGAAGCCGCTGGTCGAGGCGGCACGCCGCGCCGGCAGCCCGGTGATGTCGACGCATTTCACCCTGGTCCACGGGATCGACGGCGAGCCCTACGTCAGCGACCACCTCAAGCGGCTGCGCCCGTTCCTGCGGGCCGGCGACTTCGCGGCCGGCGGCTGGGGCCACGACCTGGTGGACGAGCTGAAGCCGGCGACCTTCAAGGTCGAGAAGGTGGCGTTCTCGGCGTTCTACATGAGCCGGATGGAGTGGGTGCTGCGGCGCGCCGGGATCGAGACCCTGGTGTTCGCGGGCATCGTCACCAACGGCGGCGTCGCCTCGACGGTGCGCGACGCCCACGTCCGGGACTTCCACGCCATCGTGCTGTCCGACGGCTGCGCCGCCTTCACGCCGGCGATCCACGAGACCGCGGTGGCGGCGCTGCGGCCGGTCGCCGAGATCTGGACCGTCGCCGAGGCGACCCGGGCGTTCGAGGAAGCCGGGCGATGACGGTCCGGCCGCTGGAGCAGGCCGACTTCGCCTTCGAGGCGCCGGTCCTGGTGGTCGGCGGCGGCGCCTGCGGGCTGATCGCGGCGCTGGCGGCCGTCGATGCCGGCGCCGAGGTGGTGGTGCTGGAGCGCGATCCGGTTCCGACCGGCTCGACCTCGCTGTCGTCGGGCTTCGTGCCGGCCTGCGGCACCCGCTTCCAGGCGGCGGCGGGCGTGACCGACACGGTCGAGCTGATGGCGGCCGACATCCAGCGCAAGAACGCCGGCGAGGCCGACCCCGCGATCGTCGAGGCGGTGTGCCGGCGCTCCGGCGCCACCATCGACTGGCTGGCCGACCGCTGGGGCCTGCCGTTCGTGCTGCTCGACGGGTTCCTCTACCCCGGCCACGGCGTGCGGCGCATGCACGCCCATCCCGACCGCACCGGCGCCGCCCTGCTCGGCGCGCTGCGGACGGCGGCCGAGGCCGCCGGCGTCGAGGTGGTCGGCGACGCCCACGTCACCGCGCTGTACGCCGACGCCGCCGGCCGGGTCGGCGGGGTGCGGGTCGAGCGCCCGGACGGCACCGGCGAGGATGTCGGCTGCGGCGCCCTGGTGCTGGCCTGCAACGGCTACGGCGGCGACCCGGCGATGCTGCGCGAGCACATCCCGGAGATGGCCGACGCGCTGTATTTCGGCCATTCCGGCAACCGCGGCGACGCGGTGCGCTGGGGCACCGCCCTCGGCGGCGAGGCGCTGCACATGTCGGCCTACCAGGGCCACGGCTCGGTCGCGCACCCGCACGGCGTGCTGATCACCTGGGCGCTGATGATGGAGGGCGGCATCCAGGTGAACGCCGAGGGCAGGCGGTTCTCCGACGAGACCCACGGCTATTCCGAGCAGGCGGTGGCGGTGCTCGCCCAGCCGGGCGGCGTCGCCTTCGACCTCTACGACGCCCGGCTGCACGCCCTCGGCCTCGGCTTCGAGGACTACCGCGAGGCCGAGAAGGCGGGCGCGGTGCGGCGGTTCGAGACGCCTGGCGGCGATGGCGGCCGCCCTCGACCTGCCGGCGGCGGCGCTAGCGGAGACCGGTCGCCCACGCGGGGCGCTGCGCCCGCGGCGAGGCCAGCGACCCGTTCGGGCGCGACTTCGCCGGCAAGCCGCCGCTGGAGCCGCCGTACTTCGCGGTGCGGGTCACCGGCGCGCTGTTCCACACCCAGGGCGGGCTGCGGATCGACGCCGCCGCGCGGGTGCTGAAGCGCGACGGCACGCCGCTGCCCAACCTGTTCGCCGGCGGCGGTGCCGCCTGCGGGGTGTCCGGCTCGAAGGTCTGGGGCTACCTGTCCGGCAACGGCCTGCTGACCGCCACCACCCTCGGCCACATCGCCGGCGAGGGCGCGGCGGCGCTGGCGCGCCCGCCGGTAGGCCGGCGCCGGCCGCTACGCCGGGTGGTCCCGCACGTAGGCGGCGACCTCGGCGTGGGTGGCGAACCAGGCGTCGCCGGTCGCCTGGATGTGTTCGATCAGCCGCTCCAGGATCCAGATCCGCGACCGGTAGCCGGTGACGTGCGGGTGCATGGTCAGCAGGAACAGCCCGCCCTCCTCGCGCGCCCGGTCGAACTCGCGCCGGAAGATGTCGAACACGGTCTCGGGCGCGGTGTAGGGCCGCAGCCCCGAGAACCGGTGCATGTTGAAGTACACGGCGTCGTCGCGGATCCATTCCACCGGCAGCTCGACGATGCCGGTCGGCTCGCCGTCCTCCAGCAGTTCGTAGCAGTCGTCGTCGGCCATCAGCGAGCTGTCGTAGAGCAGCCCCAGCTCGCGCTCGATGCGCAGCGTGCTCGGGCTGAAATCCCAGCTCGGGGTGCGCAGGCCGACCGGCCGCACCGCCGGTGATCGTCTCCAGGGTGTCGGCGGCGCGGAACATCAGGTCGCGCTCGACCTCGTAGGGCAGCACCGAGTTCAGCTCGTGGATCCAGCCGTGGATGCCGATCTCGTGGCCCTCGGCCACCAGCGCGCGCTGTTCGTCCGGGTGCAGCAGGGCGGCCACCGCCGGGACAAAGAAGGTCGCCTTGACGCCGGCCTTGTCGAGCGCCGCCCTGATCCGCGGCACGCCCTTGCGGGTGCCGTACTGGCCCCACGACATCCGGCCGATCGAGCGGCCGCCGTCGCGCAGCTCGTTGGTCTCGTGGTCGCTGTCGAACGACAGCGCGACGGCCACCCGCCTGCCGCCCGGCCACGACGCCGGCGCCAGGGTGCGGCCGGCCCGCACCTTGCCGACCAGCCGGCGCCAGGTCTCCTCCGGCCACTGCCAGGGCTCGAGCTCGGTCATGCGGATCTCTCCCTCACTTGCCGCCGGCGCGTCCGTCGCTGCCAGTCAAACCAATCAAACCCGTCGTCATCCCGGGCAAGCGCAGCGCGACCCGGGACCCACCCGCCGCCGCCGCGGTGAAGGGCGGCGCACGTCGCTTCGTGGGTCCTGGATCCGTCC
>JAGYJX010000024.1 GCA_018401495.1 Rhodospirillaceae bacterium | reverse complement strand
CGAAGCAGAAGGAGCTGGCCAAGCAGATCCAGATCCGCGCCATGGAGATCGGCACCCACGCCCATGTCGGGCAGTGGTACCAGCCGACCGCCCTGCGCTCGGACAAGGTCGAGGGCATGCTGAACGGCCCGGCCCCGTTCTTCTGGAACATCTCCAAGAAGGGCGGCTGACCGGCCGACACGCGTAAGCGCCGACTGGTGTAAGTGCCAACTGGCGTAAGCATGGGGACACGACGAGCAATGGCAGACGTCCGGGGGGAAGACCGCGCATGACCGCCTTCATCGCGCGACGCCTGCTGGCCACCATCCCGGTCCTGGTGATGGTGGCGCTCTTCGTGTTCCTGATGCTGCGCCTGACACCCGGCGATCCCGCCTCGATCATCGCCGGCGACAACGCCAGCCCGGCGCAGATCGACGACATCCGCGAGCGTCTCGGCCTGAACGCCCCGCTGCCGACCCAGCTCTGGATCTGGAGCGGCAAGCTGCTGCAGGGCGACCTCGGCGAGTCGTTCTTCTTCAAGAAGAAGGTCACCGAGTTGATCCAGCAGCGGATCGAGCCGACCCTCGCGCTCGCCACCGCCACCATGATCATCACCCTGGTGGTCGCAATCCCGCTCGGGGTGCTGGCCGCCTACCGGCAGGGCGGTTGGCTCGACCGGATCGTCATGGGCTTCTCGGTGGCCGGGTTCTCGGTGCCGGTGTTCGTGCTCGGCTACCTGCTGATCTACGTGTTCGCGGTCGAGCTGAAGTGGTTCCCGGTGCAGGGCTACCGATCGTTCACCGAGGGGTTCTGGCCGTTCCTGCACCGCCTGATCCTGCCGAGCCTGACCCTGAGCGTGATCTACATCGCGCTGATCGCCCGGATCACCCGGGCCAGCGTCATCGACATCCTCGGCGAAGACTACATCCGGACCGCCAAGGCCAAGGGGCTGACCAACCGGACCGTGCTGATCCGCCACGCGCTGCGCAACGCGGCGGTGCCGATCGTGACGATCGTCGGGATCGGCGTCGCGCTGCTGATCGGCGGCGTGGTGGTGACCGAGAGCGTCTACAACATCCCGGGCCTCGGCCGGCTCACGGTGGACGCCGTCCTCGGGCGCGATTTCCCGACCATCCAGGCGGTGATCCTGGTGTTCTCGTTCGTCTACGTGCTGATCAACCTGCTGATCGACCTGTCGTACACCCTGCTCGACCCCCGCATCCGGTACTGAGAGCGATGGCCACTCCCGACCTCGTCGATTCCGCCGCCCAGGCCGCCGCATCGGCGCAGCGGCCGAGCCTGTTCCGCACCCTCGCCCGCAACCCGAGCGTGACGTTCGGAACGCTGGTGCTGCTGGCGATGGTCATCCTCGGACTGCTGGCGCCCTATCTCGGCACCATCGACCCGGCCGGGATCAACCCAGTGTGGCGAAACAAGCTTCCCGGCACCGAACGCACCCTCACCCTGCCCTCCGGCGAGGCCGTCGCGTTCGTCCACCGCATGGGAACCGATTCATTGGGTCGCGACCTGTACAGCCGGGTCGTCTACGGCGCCCGGGTGTCGCTGCTGGTGGGGGTCTCGGTGGCGGTGATCTCGATCGCCGTCGGCCTGGTTGTCGGGCTGTTCTCCGGCTACGTCCGCTGGCTGGACGGGATCGTCATGCGAGTGATGGACGGGCTGATGGCGATTCCGGGAATCCTGCTGGCAATAGGTCTGGTGTCGCTGTGGGGAGCCGGGCTGACCACGGTGATCATCGCGATCACCGTCCCGGAGATACCCCGCGTGGTCCGGCTGGTGCGCTCGATCGTGCTGTCGATCCGCGAGGAACCCTATGTCGAGGCGGCGATCTCGGTCGGAACCCGGCTGGTGCCGATCCTGTACCGCCATGTGCTGCCGAACACCCTGGCGCCGCTGCTGGTCCAGGGCACCTATGTCTGCGCCTCGGCGATCCTGCTGGAGGCGCTGCTGAGCTTCCTCGGCATCGGCATCCCGCCGGAGACCCCGACCTGGGGCAACATCATGGCCGAGGGCCGGGTGCTGTTTCAGGTGTTCCCGCACAACATCCTGTTCCCGGGCGTGTTCCTGGCGCTGACCATCCTGGCGGTGAACCTGCTGGGCGACGGGCTGCGCGACACGCTCGATCCGCGCATGGCGAAGCGCTTCTGATGGGGGCTCGGTGGGGAACGCCGCGACGCTCGGACCGACCGATCCTGGAGATCGACGGCCTGACCATCAGGCTGCCGAAGGGGGCCGACCGGGCACACGCGATCGAAGACGTGTCGATCAGCGTCGGCCGCGGCGAGATCGTCTGCCTGGTCGGCGAGTCCGGGTCCGGCAAGTCCGTCAGCGCGTTCTCGGTGATGGGGCTGCTGCCGAGCCGCGACATGGCGCCGGTCGCCGGCGCGATCCGGCTCGAAGGCGAGGATCTTCTGAAGGTCGACGAGGCGCGGATGCGAGCGCTGCGCGGCGCCCGGATGTCGATGATCTTCCAGGAGCCGATGACGGCCCTGAACCCGACCATGACCTGCGGCGCCCAGATCGAGGAGGTGCTGACCACCCACACAGACCATGGGCCGGAGGAGCGCCAGAAGCGCATCCTGACGATCCTGGAGCAGGTCCACCTGCCGGATCCGCCGCGCATGGCGGCGTCCTACCCGCATCAACTCTCGGGCGGCCAGCGCCAGCGCATCATGATCGCCATGGCCCTGGTGCTGGAACCGGTGCTGCTCATCGCGGACGAGCCGACGACCGCCCTCGACGTCACCACCCAGGCGCAGATCCTCAAGCTCATCAAGGAGATCCAGGCGACCCATGACACCGCCGTGCTGTTCATCACCCACGATTTCGGGGTGGTCGCCGACATCGCCGACCGGGTGGCGGTGATGCAGTGGGGCAAGGTCGTCGAGCAGGGCACCGCCGATGAGATCCTGCGCCGCCCGACCCACCCCTACACCCGCATGCTGATCGGCGCGGTGCCGAGTTTCACGCCGCGGGTCGCGCCCGCGGGACCCGGCGGCACCGGTGGTGCTGGCCACCGACGGCCTGTCCAAGACCTACGCCGGCGGCGGCTTCTTCCAGAAGGCCCGGCCGGTTCGCGCTGCGGACTCGGTGAGTGTGGAAATCCGCAAGGGCGAGACGCTCGGCATCGTCGGCGAATCCGGCTCCGGCAAGTCCACGGTGGCGCGTTGCATCGCCCGGCTGATCGACCCGAGCGAGGGCCACGTCTACCTCGACGGCGACGACATCGCCCGCGCTTCGCCGTCCCGGCTGCGCTTGCTGCGCCGACGCGTCCAGATCGTGTTCCAGGATCCCTACCGGTCGCTGAACCCGCGGCGCTCGGTCGGCGCGTCGATCGTCGAAGGGCCGATGAACTACGGCACCAGCCGGGCCGACGCCGTGGCGCGCGCTCGGGAACTGATGACCCTGGTCCGGCTCGACCCCGGCAGCCTCGACCGCTACCCGCACCAGTTCTCGGGCGGGCAGCGCCAGCGCATCTGCATCGCCCGGGCGCTGGCGATGGAGCCCGACCTGCTGATCGCCGACGAGGCGGTGTCGGCTCTCGACGTCTCGGTGCAGGCCCAGGTGCTGGAACTTCTCGACGATATTCGCCAGCGCCTGGATCTGGCGATGCTGTTCATCACCCATGACCTGCGGGTCGCGGCCCAGGTCTGCGACACCGTCGCCGTCATGCACCAGGGCAAGGTGGTGGAGTATGGAACCGCAGCCGAGGTGTTCGGCGACCCGCAGCACGACTACACGCGGTCGCTGTTCGCCGCGGCTCCGGGACGAGGCTTCGCGTTCGGCGGAGCGGCGGCCTGACCGCGGGTGTTGACGCGTGACTTTCCGGACCGGCGGTGGAAGGATCGCCGCATGATGGACCACGTTGACGCCCCTCCAAGCGTTACCTTCCTTTCAGTGGACATCGTGCGGTCCAAACAGTTGAAGACCGTGTATATCCAGCGCCAGCAGTCCTGGCTGCCGCTGTTCAGGGACCTGTTCGTCACGTTCCCCCTGATCCTGGTGGGCAAGGTGGCCTTTCGCTTCGACGATCAGCAGACCATTCCGGAGTATCGGGTCTGGAAGACCCTCGGGGATGAGATCGTGTTCTCGACGCTCGAGCGCGACGGCAAGGCACGCGCCCTGCTCCTTGCCGCCTTTCACGACGCGGTCACGCAGTTCGACCATCGCAACAAGACCATGGGCGGCTTCGGCGTGAAGGGCTGTGCCTGGAACGTGATGCTCGACGGGTTGAACGAGACCATCGCCATACCCGAAATGGCCGCGACGAACGGCGTCGGCTACGAAGACGTCATCGGCCCGGACGTCGACTTCGGATTCGTGCTCTCCAAGCACGGGCGTGACGGGCGCACCATCGTCGACGCCGCGTTGGCGCGGCTGGTCGAGATGCACTCGGCCGACACGGCGCTGGGCGTCCTCGCCCACGAGCACCTTGAGACGCCGTTCAGGGTGGAGACCACCGCCCCCACGTTCTGGCTGGAACACGGGGCATAGGCCCCCGTACGGCGATCCCCCGGACCGGCCCGGGCGGCCGTCAGGTCCGCTTCCGGCCCGTAACCTCGATCTCCACCTTGATCCTCGGGTCGGCCATGCCGGCCGCGATCATGGTTGCGGCGGGTCGCGCCGGCCCGAAGCTGTCGCGCAGCACCGGCCAGCACGGTTCGAAATCGGCCGGATCGAGAAAGATGTAGCGGACACGAACGATGTCCAGGAGAGAGAAGCCGGCCTCTTCCATGGCGCCGCGAATGTTGGCGACGCATTGCCGGGTCTGCTCGACGACATCGTCGGATATCGTTCCGGCTCGATAGTCGAACCCCGTCGTGCCGGAAACGAAAATCCAGTCGCCGTCGACCACGGCGCGGGCGTAGCCGATGTTGGCCTCAAAGGCTGACCCTGACGAGATCCAGGTTCGCGTCATTCCCCACTCCTCGACACCGGCGGGTCGCCCGCCTGCGACCCGTCCCCCGCCAGCCCTGCAGTGTGGCACAAGCCGCGCGCAGCCCGCTACGCCGAGGCGAACATCTCGCCGGTGGCCGGCGGTTTCACGGTCGCTCCACGACCGGCTCCGAGCGGGTCGGCAGCAGGCAGCCCGGATGCGGGATCGGCCGGGTGTCCATCGGTCGCCTCAGCCGGCGGTACCGGCAGGCGCACGGTTGCGACAGTCCCGCCACCACTTGGGCTTTGGAGGTCGAAGCGCCCGCCGTGCAGTTCGACCAGCCTTCGAGTCAGCGAGAGCCCGACACCGACGCCCTCGTGCCCCCGGGTCAGGGGGTCGTCGAGCCGCACAAAAGGCCGCACCGCGTCGCCGATGCGCTCGGGCGGAATGCCTCGGCCGGTGTCGGCAATGGAGATTTCCATCCAGTCGGGGCCGTCGGTCCGGGCCGAGACGATCACCCGCCCGCCCGGAAGCGCGTAACGGATCGCGTTGTCGAGCAGGCTGTCGACCATCTGCCGCACCCGCAGGGGATCGCCGTCGATCCGCGGCAGCGCAGCGGGCAGGCGCTCCTCGATGGTGACACCCGCCCCGGCGGCGGCCTCCCCATGCTGCACGAGGCATTCGCGAACAAGTTCCAGAGGGTCCAGCCTGCTGGTTGACAGGACCAGTGTTCCGGCCTCGGCATCAGAGGCGTCCAGAATGTCGTCGATGGTCCGAAGCGCCCGGATGCCGCTGGCATTGATGTGGGCGGCGTACTGTTTGTATTGCGGGCTGCCGAGAGAACCAAAACGCTCGGACTGAAGGATATCGGAGAAGCCGATGACGGCGTTCATCGGCGTCCTGAGAATGTGACTTAGATGCGCCAGGGTCTTCCATTTGGTCCGGTCCGCGAACACCAGTTCTTCCCGGGCGAACGCAAGGCGTGCGCGCTCGACCTCAAGATCGTCCTTCAGGTGCAGCAGTTCCTCGATCTGCCGCCCGAACGTCGCCGAAGCCGAGGTCAGGATGGCGGCGTACAGGAGCGTGCAGATCCCCATTGAGACATACATCGTCTCGGCCTGGTAAAAATACACGCCGGCGAGCGGGATCGTGGCTGACAGCATGTAGCCGAGATACGCCGGCCGAAACCAGCAAAGGGTGGACAGCGCACCCGCCGTCATCCCGGCTATCACGAACCCGGCAAAGGCCAGTTCCATGCCGCTGGCCTTTTCCATAAAGATTATGGGCAGGGCCGCCCACGCCACACCGTTCGCGGTGGCGCCCGCCGCGTGGACCCACAATTGCCACGTGGGCGAAACCCCCTGCTTCTGCGCCAGCATGGTCACCGCGGTGCGTCCGACGACGATGGTCGAAAGCGCCGCGAACCATCCCACGAGCGGCAACGACGACGGCGTGTCACGAACAGCGAACAGCGCCGCCAGTGCAACGGCGATGTTGACGTATGTCGCACCCCGTCCCTGGCGGAGCCCCGCCAGTTGCCGCTCTCTGAGGTAGTCCCTCGCGCCGGTGTCGATCGACATCTGCCGCCTCACCCGATGGTCGGGTACCTTCCAGGACGCCGGTGCCCGGATGATCGTAGGGTTATACGATAGAAGATGAATAAATTGGATATGTTCGGCTGGCAGCGTCCGGCGCCTTCAGAGGCCTGACAGCCGACGCTGTCCGCCGGTCCCTCGCTCTCCCAGGAGCCACCGTTACGCCGTCGGCGTCCGCTGCCAGTCGGGGGATCGGCCCGTCTCGCTGGGCAAACGCGCACGCGGCTGCGCGGGGCGAGGAGTGCCAGGGAGGAAGACCACCCGATCACGCCGTCCGGGAGCCCTGCCTCGTCGCACAGACCCGCCACAGGGTCACGCTCCTCGATCAAAAATCAGACGCTGGGATATGTCGGGGAACCCGGGGGGATCAGTCCAAGGAGTTGGCCCTCCTAACCTGTCATCCGATGTCGAGCAACCGTGCCGAAGACACGGGTATCGAGGCTTTCCAAAGCCTGGCTCGACAGGACCGAACGGCAGCCCGGACCGCGGATCGACCGGCGTGGCCGCCGAGCCGAACTGCCGCCCCCGGGCGGTTCACCAAGGGAGGATACCAATAATGAAACTTAAACTGATCAGCACGGTGGCCGCGACCGCCTTCTTGGTGTCCGGAGCCGCGTACGGCGCCGACACCATCAAGATCGGGCTGCTGACCCCCAGGAAGGCGTGTTCACCGTCCCCGGTACGGACGGCATTCGCGGGTTCAAGATGGCGCTCGACGAAGTCGGCGGCGAGATCAACGGCAAGAAGATCGAGTGGGTGCTCGGCCCGACCGACGCCACCCCGGACACCGCCGTCCGCGTCGCCCGCAAGGTGATCGAGCAAGACCAGGTCGACTTCATCATCGGCCCGCTCTCCGGCTCCGAAGGCATCGCGCTGCGCGACTACGCCAAGACGATTCCCAACAAGACCATCATCAACGCCGCGTCGGGCGCGCTCGAGACCACCTACGTCGATCCGGCGCCCAACTTCTTCCGCTACAACCTCGACGGCGCCCAATGGGGCTATGGCCTCGGCAGCTACGTCGTCAAGGAGAAGGGCTGGAAGAAAATCGCCACGATCGCGGCCGACTACTCGTTCGGCTACACCAACTTCATGGGCTTCGCGGTCGATTTCTGCAAGGCCGGCGGCACCATCACCGAGCGCTTCTGGCTGCCGCTGGGCAGCGGCGACTTCGCCTCGATCATCGCGGCGCTTCCGGACGACGTCGACGCCATCTATCTCGGCGTGGGCGGGACCGACGCCATCAACTTCCTGAACCAGTATCAGCAGGCCGGCGGCGACACGAACCTGATCGGCGGCACCATCATGGCCGACCAGACCGTGCTGACGGCGCGGGGCAAGGCCAAGGAAGCGTTGGTCGGAACCCCGACCTCGGGTCCGCAGGCGGACGACTGGGACAACGAGAACTGGAAGAAGTTCGTCAAGAAGTACCAGGACTCCTTCCCCGCCGCCGAGCGTTTCCCGAGCCCGTCGCTGTTCGCCACCAACTACTACAACGCCACCAAGGCGGCACTGATGGCCCTCAAGGCGATCGACGGCAAACTCGACGACAATCAGACCAACTTCCACAAGGCGCTGGCGGCCGTCGAACTGGACGCGCCGAACGGCCGGATCACGCTCGACGAGAACCGCCAAGCCATCGGCTCGAGCTTCATCACCGAGGTTGTCGAAGGCAGCGACGGCAAACTGCACAACACCTTCAAGGCCAAGGTCGACAACATCAACCAGCGGCTCGGCATGACGAAGGAGCAGTTCGACGCGCTCGGCCGTCCGTCCCGCACGACGCCGGACTGCAGCAAGCTCTGAAGCGAGCGTCGGGCCGGCCCTTCGACGGGCCGGCCCGAGCTTTCCTGCCCCTGACGACGCCAACCACGGCGGGGGACCGGGCGTGTCTCTCATCAGCTACGTCACTCGGATCCATTTCGCCGAGAATGTGCTCGAGGTCGCCCTCGAGGCGGAATTGGCCAGCCTTGGGATCCAGCGCCCGCTGGTCGTCTCGGACCAATGCGGTGACCGGGCCGAAATCCAGGATCGGCTGACGCTCAGCCTGCCCCGCTCGGTCAGCCCGACACTGTTCGAGATGGCTGCCGGCCCGGCGACCGAGGCGGCCTGCACCGAGGCGGCGACACTTTACCGGGAGGTCGCGGCCGACGGCCTGATCGGCTTCGGCGCCGCGCCCGCAATCAGCCTCGCCAAGGCGGTCGCCGTCCAGGTCAGCCATCCCGGGCCGCTGCGCCACTTTGCCGGCGTCGACGGCGGTCAGGCCCGCATCCGGGACGTCCTGCCACCGCTCGTGGCGGTGCCCACCATGACCGGGTCGTGCTCCGAGGTGCTGGGCATCGCGGTGCTGTCGATGCAGCAGGGCCCCTACATCGCGTTGGTCAGCCCCTACCTGACCCCTCGGGTCGTGATCTGTGACCCGACGCTGACCCTCGATCTGTCGGCGGGGCAGACCGCGAGCACCGGCATGGACACCCTGACCCACTGTCTCGAGACCTATATCGCTACGGCCTACAACCCGCCGGCCGACGGCATCGCCCGGGACGGGCTGCAGCGTGTGGTCAACCATCTCGAAGGCGCGGTGGCCGACGGTTCCGACCTGACCGCACGGCGCGAAATGATGGCCGCGGCACTGAACGGTGCGCTCGCCAGCCAGAAGGGGTTGGGGGTGTCCACGCCATGAGCCACGCGCTGGCCGGCGTCAGCCGACGCCGGCTCGACCACGGCGCGCTCAACGCCGTGCTCCTGCCGCATGTGCTTGCCTTCAACGCTCCCGCCGTGGCGTCGCGGTACGAGGCGATCAAGCGGGAACTCGGCTGGCCGGCAGGAACCGACCTGGCGGACGCCATGGTCCGTTTGCGCGAACGGTTGGCGTTGCCGGCCCGTCTCGGGGAGTTTGGCGTCGGCTCACGCGATATTGAGCGTGCCGCGGTGTTTGCGGAGAGCGACCACGCCAACCGCACCAACCCGCGCCGCGCCGACGCCTCCGACTATCTCGCGATCATGCGGGCGGCCCTGTGATGCGCGTCCTCCGAGCTTCCGCATTTCCGAATCGTCTGGACAAGACCAACGCGTCCACTAGATTAACCATCAGAATCCGCAACAAGAAGAAGTGCGGAAAGGGAGGACGATGAGTACTGCTCTGGCGGTACATCACGGCATGTTCGGGCGCGTGGCGCTTTACAATCTTGACCGTTCCCTTTCGGTTCACGCCCATAGGGAAGGTCATCTGATCTTTCATGTGCATGGGCCGGTGTCGTCGATCCGTGTCGACGAGAGAGTGTTTCCCCTCTCCAGCGGCGAAGCGATCGCCATCAGCCCGTGGCAGCCGCACAACTACAATTCACTTAATCTCAACGAGCCGTCGCTGTTCCTGACGCTCTACATCAAGCCGTTCTGGTTCCTCGAAGCCAGCCGCCAGGCCAACGCCTCGCTGCGCTTCGGCCGCAACCCGATCGACGTCAACGGCACCATCGCCCGTCTCGTCACGCGGGTGGCGGCCGGCATGCTCGACGACGCCGACGACACCTTCGTCGCCGGCTACCTGTACGAGCTGACCCAGGCCTGCTTCGACCAGTCCTGGCAGTGGATCGACGAAAGCGCGGCAAGCGAACGGTTCACCACGCCGATCCGGGACTTCCGGGTCCGCAACTCGGTCAAGCTGATGAAGCGGAGCGTCAGCGAACGCGTCGCGCTGGACCACATCGCCCGCGACTGCGGGCTGTCGCGTCCGCATTTCTACAAGCTGTTCCGCCAGCAGGTCGGCATCACCCCGAACATCTACCTGAACACCCTGCGCATGGAGAGCGCGATCGATCGCCTGACGACGACGCACGACGCGGTCACCGACATCGGCCTCGACCTCGGCTTCTCCTCGCAGGCGAGCTTCAGCCGGTTCTTCATCGCCAACGTCGGGATCCCCCCGAGCGACTATCGTCGCGTGGTCCACCTCGCCGGGGCCGCCTGACCGCGACGGGCCGCGTCACCTGCCTTTTGCGATCGTCGGCGACGGCAAGAGACTGTCGGGTATGCGGCTTCGCCCCGGTTGCGATTAGCCTGAGCGGAACGTGCGAGAGGCGGCGCGTGTGGGCGCGACCGGAATTCGGTCCGCCCCCGACCCGCCCCGACTGGAGGAGAACGCCGCGATGATCGACAGGGGAGCGGCCCCCCGGAGGACGGCGTGAGCGGCTTCGTTCAACGCAATCCCGCCGGCACCGTCATCATGGCGCTGGTCGTCGCGGTCGTCCTGTGGGCGATCATCGCGCCGTGGCCGGCCGGCATGGAAACGGCGTTCGGCCGCAAGCGCATCTTCCTGAACGCCATCTTCAACGGCATCACCCTGGGGGCGCTGTACTTCCTGGTCGCCAGCGGCTTCACGCTGATCTTCGGTCTGATGAAGAACGTCAACCTGGCGCACGGCTCGCTGTACCTGCTGGGCGGCTACATCGGGTACGAGTTCGCCGAGGCGACCGGCATGTGGCTGCTGTCGTTCGTGGTGGTCTTCCTGATCGTCGCGGCCGTCGGCATCGCCCTGCAGTACCTCGTGTTCCGGCGGATGGAGGGCGAGGATCTGCGCCAGACGCTGGTTACGATCGGCATCTCGGTGGTGATGGCCGACATCATGCTGTGGATCTGGGGCGGCCAGTCCTACCAGATCCTGACGCCCGACTGGCTGAGCGGTCCGGTCACGCTGCCGTTGATCGCCGGCCTGCGCGGCAACGGCGATGTCGTCTACCTGACGTTTCCGGCGGTGCGCATCGCGATCCTTGTGGCCTCGATCGCGCTCGGCATCCTGATGTGGCTGGCGCTCAACCGGACCCGGATCGGCATGCTGATCCGGGCCGGCGTCGACGACCGCGACATGCTGGCGGCGTCGGGGGTGAAGGTCCAGGTCGTGCTGGTCGTGGTGTTCGCCTTCGGGGCGGGCTTGGCCGGCATCGCCGGCATCGTCGGCGGAACCTTTCAGTCGATCGTCGCCGGCGAGGACATGCGCTTCCTGCTCGCCTCGCTGGTGGTCGTGATCGTCGGCGGCATGGGCTCGATCCTCGGCGCGGCGCTCGGGGCGGTACTCATCGGTCTCGCCGAGCAGCTCGGCTCGGTCTACGCCCCGACCTATTCGGTGGTGCTCACCTTCCTCATCATGGCGCTCGTGCTGGCCTTCCGGCCGCAGGGCCTGCTGGGGCGCTGAGCGATGGCACTCGCCGAACGCCCGGGACCATCCGCGCTGTCGATCGGCGCCCTGGGCAGAAGCGGCCCCGGCTGGCTGGAGCGCATACCCACATCCTACTGGGTGGTGGGGGTGGTGCTGCTCTGCATGCCGGTCGTCGCCAACGACTTCATTCTGTATCAGATCCTCGGCTGGACCTTCATCCTGGGGATGATCGCGCTCAGCCTGATGTTCCTCGGCGGCTACGGCGGCATGGTCAGCCTGGCGCAGATGTCGATCGCCGCCCTCGCCGGCTACATGGTGGCCATTCTCGGCTCCAGCGGCGTCCAGACCATCAGCCTGAACTGGCCATGGTGGCTCTACATCCCGGTGGCGATCTTCATCGCCGCCGTCTTCGCGACCATGATCGGGGCGTTGGCGGTCCGCACGACGGGCATCTACACGATCATGATCACCCTGGCGATCGCCGCGGCGTTCTTCTACTTCACCCGTCAGAACTACACGATCTTCAACGGCTACAGCGGCTTCGCCAACGTCGTCCCGCCCGAACTCCTCGGCGTGAACTGGCGCACGCCGATACCGTTCTACTACCTGGCGCTGTTCTGGGCCGTGGTCTCCTACCTCGCCGTCGTCTACGTCGCGCGCTCGCCCTTCGGGCTGGCGCTGCAGGGCATCCGCGACAACCCGCGGCGCATGTCGGCCCTGGGCTTCAACGTGTTCCTCCACCGCGTCGCCGCCTACACCTTCGCCAGCGTGATCGCCGCCATCGCCGGTATCCTGCTGGTCTGGCAGAACGCCCAGATCTCCCCCGGCACCGCCGGGTTGCCGGCTGTGATCGACATCCTGGTGATCGCCATCGTCGGCGGCATCAAGCGCCCGATCGGGCCGTTCATCGGCGCGCTGATCTACGTGCTGCTGCGCACGTTCTCGCCGGACGTGCTGCAGGTCTTCGGGTTGCCGGACGACCGGTTCAAGCTGCTGATCGGCGTCGGCTTCCTGGCCATCGTCTACTGGTCGCCCGACGGCGTGCTGGGGCTGTGGGATCGCTGGCGTGCTCGACGGAGCAGGACCCGCGACCCGATGGCGTCGACGGGAGGCCCGTCGTGATCCCCGCCCAGCGGAGCATCGGCGAACTGCTGACGGCGGCCGGCACCAGCAACGCGCTGGAATTGCGCGGCGTCACGCGCACCTTCGGGGCGCTGGCCGCGCTCTCCGACGTGACCCTGACCGTCAAGCCGGGCGAACGAAGGGGCGTGCTCGGCTCCAACGGCGCCGGCAAGACCACGCTGTTCAACTGCGTGACCGGCGACGTCATGCCGACGTCCGGGACGATCCGGCTGTTCGGCGAGGACGTGACGTACTTCCCGCCGCACGAGCGGATCCGGCGCGGCCTGCGCCGGACATACCAGATCTCGCTGCTGTTCAACGGGCTCAGCGTCCTCGACAACGTCTACCTGGCCTGCCGGGGGGTCTCGCGCGGCCGGTTCTCGCTGATCCGCCCGCGCCGCAGCGACGCCCTGATGCAGTCCGCCTTCGAGCTGATCGAGGCGGTGCATCTGGGAGCACAGGCCGGGACCATGGTCGCCGAGCTGTCCTACGGCCAGCAGCGGCAATTGGAGATCGCGCTGGCGCTGGCCGGCGCGCCGCGCTTCGTGCTGTTCGACGAGCCGGCGGCGGGGCTGTCGCCGACCGAGCGCTCGGAACTCGTGGAGATCCTGACCAACCTGCCGCGCCACATCGGCTTCATCATCATCGAGCACGACATGGACGTGGCGCTGCGCGTCGCCGAGAGCGTCTCGATGATGCACAACGGCCGGATCTTCAAGGAGGGCCTGCCGAGCGAGATCGAAAGCGACCCGGAAGTCCAGGAACTGTACCTCGGAGGCGGCCATGGCTGAGCGCCGTCGCATCGGCTCGCCCACCCTCGAGATCCGCGACCTGAACGTCTACTACGGGGCGTCGCACGCGCTGCAGGGAGTCAACCTGACCCTGGACAGCGGCACCATCGCCGTCGTCGGGCGCAACGGCATGGGCAAGACCACGCTGTGCAACGCCATCATGGGCCTGGTGCCGGTGTCGAGCGGCTCGATCACCTTCAACGGCGAGCAGCTGGTCGGCCGATCCGCCTCGCAGATCGCCCAGCTCGGGATCGGCTATGTCCCGCAGGGGCGGCGGCTGTGGCGGTCGCTCAGCGTCGACGAGCATCTGCGCATGGTCGCCGCCGGCAAGCGCGGAGCCTGGACCATCGAGCGCGTCTACTCGACCTTCCCGCGGCTGGCCGAGCGCAAGGGCAACGGCGGCGGTCAGCTCTCGGGCGGCGAGCAGCAGATGCTGGCCATCGCCCGCGCCCTGCTGGTCAACCCGAAGCTCCTGGTGATGGACGAACCGACCGAGGGCCTGGCCCCGGTGATCGTCAACCACGTCGAGGAAATCCTGCTGCGGATCGCCGACGAGGAAGGCATCAGCGTTCTCGTGATCGAGCAGAACATCGGGGTCGCGACCACCGTCGCCGCGCGCGTCGGCATCATGGTGAACGGCCGCATCAACCGGATCATCGAATCCGGACTTCTCGCCGCCGACCGCGACCTCCAGCAGCGCCTGCTCGGCGTCGGCAGGCATTCCGAGGACGACGGCCAGCGCCAGGCCGACGGTCCGGACGATCCGGCACCGGCGACCGCGGCCGCGCCTGTCGCCGCCCCGCAGAAGATCTACCAGTCCAACCCGGTGATCCCGACGCGCTGGAGCCAGCCCGCCCCGGTGCGCCAGCTCATCCAGTCGGCGCGCACCGTGACCGGGGTGACGGGAACGGCGGGTGTGATGGCCCAGGCCGAGCTCCGCGCGCTCAACGCCGGCGGCGAGCCGGTGGTGATCGTGGCCGGCACCCTCGACACCAAGGGCGAGGAGCTGCGCTTCATCCGGGACATCATCCGCAACGCCGGCCTCGCGGTGCGGATCGCCGACCTGTCCACCACCGGCCGGCACTCCGGGGCCGAGATCCCGGCCCACCAGATCGCCGCCTACCACCCGCGCGGCGCGAGCGGGGTGTTCTCGAGCGACCGCGGCGAGGCCGTCGCCGGCATGAAGCTCGCCTTCGAGCGCTGGATCACCCGCCAGAGCGGCATCGTCGGCATCATCGGCGCCGGCGGGTCCGGCGGCACCGCGATGGTGGCGCCGGCGATGCGCACGCTGCCGGTGGGGGTTCCGAAGCTCATCATATCGACCGTCGCCTCCAGCGACGTCAGCTCCTATGTCGGCCCGTCCGACATCATGATGATGCACTCGGTGGCCGACGTTCAGGGCCTCAACTCGATCACCCGGCAGGTCCTTGCGAACGGCGCCAACGCCCTGGTCGGCATGGTGCGGGCGCGCCACGACGCCGATCCGCTGGCCGCCGGCGACGGCCTGCCGGCGATCGCGCTGACCATGTTCGGGGTAACCACGGCCTGCGTGAGCCAGATCACCACGGCGCTCGAGAAGGACTACGACTGCCTGGTCTTCCACGCCACCGGCATCGGCGGCCAATCGATGGAGAAGCTGGTCGACTCCCGTCTGGTGCGGGGCATCATCGACGTCACCACCACCGAAATCTGCGACATGCTGTTCGGCGGCATCTTCCCGGCCACCGAGGACCGCTTCGGCGCCGTGATCCGCACCCGCATGCCCTATGTCGGATCGTGCGGCGCGCTCGACATGGTCAACTTCGCCGCCCCCGAGACCGTCCCGGACAAGTTCCGCGACCGCAACCTCTACCGGCACAACCCGCAGGTCACGCTGATGCGGACGACGGCGGAAGAGAACGCCGCCATGGGCCGCTGGATCGGCGAGCGTCTCAACCGGATGGAGGGGCCGGTCCGGTTCTTCCTGCCGACCGGCGGCGTGTCGGCGCTCGACGCGCCGGGCAAGCCGTTCCACGACCCGGCCGCCGACGACGCCCTGTTCCGGGCGCTGGAGACGACCGTGCGGCAGACCTCGACGCGGCAGCTGCTCCGGCTGCCGCACAACATCAACGATCCAGCGTTTTCAGCCGAGTTGGTGAAAGCGTTCCGCGCGTTGCACGGCGACGGCCGACCGCAGCGGCGCGCCAAGGCGAGGTAGTCCGATGGCCATGAGCAGAACGTCAATCCTGGAGAAGTTCCACGCCATGAAGGCGCGCGGCGAGCCGATCGTCGGCGGCGGCGCCGGCACCGGCCTGTCGGCGAAGTGCGAGGAGGCCGGCGGCATCGACCTCATCGTCATCTACAACTCGGGCCGCTACCGCATGGCCGGCCGCGGATCGATGGCCGGGATGCTGGCCTACGGCGACGCCAACCAGATCGTCATGGACATGGCCCGTGAGGTGCTGCCGGTGGTCAGGCACACGCCGGTGCTGGCGGGCGTCAACGGTACCGACCCGTTTCGGGTGATGGACGTCTTCCTCGACGAGCTGAAGCGCGTCGGCTTCGCCGGCGTGCAGAACTTCCCGACCGTCGGCCTGATCGACGGGATCTTCCGGGCGAACCTGGAGGAGACCGGCATGTCCTACGGGCTGGAGGTCGACATGATCGCCAAGGCCCACGCCAAGGACATGCTGACCACCCCCTACGTCTTCAACGAGGACGAGGCGGCGGCAATGGCCAAGGCCGGTGCCGACATCGTGGTCTGCCATCTCGGGCTGACCACCGGCGGCTCCATCGGCGCCGAGACCGCGCTCAAGCTCAAGGACTGCCCGGCACAGGTCGAGTCCTGGGCGCAGGCGGCGCTGCGGGTCCGGCCGGACGTGCTGGTGCTGGTCCACGGCGGGCCGGTGGCGATGCCCGCCGACGCCGACTTCATCCTGAAGAACACCGAGAGCTGCCACGGTTTCTACGGCGCCTCCTCCATGGAGCGGCTGCCGACCGAGGTCGCGCTTACCGAGCAGACCCGCCAGTTCAAGCGGATCAAGGGCAAATGACTCCGATCGTCCAGGCAACCATGACGACGGCGCCTTCGCGGGAGGGACGAACATGACCGGGCAACTCATCGGCCAACTCATCCTGTGGCTCATCGCAGCCGTCATCGTCATCGCCATCGTCTTCTGGGTGATGACATGGCTGTACCGCCGCTCGACCAAGGAGGTCGCCTTCGTGCGGACCGGCCTCCTCGGCGAGAGGGTGGTCATAGACGGCGGCGCCTTCGTCTGGCCGATCGTCCACGACATCACGCCCGTGAACATGAACACGCTGGCGCTGGAGGTGGTGCGCAACCGCGACCAGGCCCTGATCACCCGCGACCGGATGCGGGTCGACGTCGAGGCCGAGTTCTACGTGCGTGTCAGGCCGACCCGCGAGGCGGTCTCGATCGCCGCCTCGACCCTCGGCCGGCGCACGCTCGACGCCAAGAACCTCCACGAACTGCTGGTCGGCAAGTTCGAATCCGCCATGCGCGCCGTCGCCGCCGAGATGTCGATGGGCGAGATGCACGAACAGCGCGGCATCTACGTCGCCCGCGTCCGCGAGGCCGCCCAGGAGGACCTGGCCCGCAACGGGCTGGAGCTGGAATCGGTCGCCATCGTCGACATCGACCAGACCGCGCTCGAGTTCTTCAACCCGTCCAACCGCTTCGACGCCGAGGGCCTGACCGCGCTGATCAAGGACATCGAGGAGCGCCGCACCCTCCGAAACGACATCGAGCAGGGCGCGATGATCCAGATCCGCACCCGCAACCTGGAGGCCGAGAAGCAGTCGCTGGAGATCGAGCGGGCGAGCGAGGAAGCCCGCCTCGAGCAGGAACGCGACGTCGAGTTCCGCCGGGCGCACCAGCGCGCCCAACTGGCCCGCGAGCGGGCCGAGCGCGACACCGAGGCCGAGAGCGCCCAGATCACCGCCCGCGAAGTCATCGAGCGCGCCCGCATCGCCAACGACCAGTCGATCGCCGAGACCCGCATCGCCTCGGAACGCGAGATCCGCCGCCTGGAGATCGATCGCCAGAAGGCCATCGACGCCGCCGAGATCGCCTCCCGCGAGGAGATCGAGAAGGCCCGCATCGTGCAGGAGCGGGCCGTCAAGGAAGCTCGCATCATCAACGAGCAGGAGACCCAGACCCGCGAGATCACGCGCCAGCGTGAGGTCGACCAGGCCGAGATCGCCGCCAGGGAGGCCACCGAGAAGGCCCGCAGCGCGCAGGAGCGCGCGGTCGCCAGCGCCCGCATCGAGAACGAGGAGGAGGTCCGCCGGCGCGAGATCGAGCGCGGCCGCGCCGTCGAGGAGGCCGAGATCGCGGCCCGCGAGGCCACCGAGCAGCTTCGGATCCTGGAGGCAGCCAACACCAACGAGGAGCGCATCCAGCTCGACCGCAAGATCCGCGCCCTCGAGATCGAGCGCCAGAAGGTCCTCGAAGAAGCCGAGATCGCCGCCAACCAGGCGACCGAGGCCGCCCGGATCGCGCGCGAGAAGCGGCTCGCCGCCGAGCGCATCGCCTACGAGCAGGACACCCGTGAGCGCGAGATCGCCCGCAACCGCGCCATCGACCAGGCGGACATCGCGGCGCGCGAGACCGTCGAGACCGCGCGCATCGACCTCGAGGCGCGCATCGACCTGGAGCGGATCGCCAAGCGCGAGGAGACCGTGCTGCGCGAAACCGCCTCGGCCGAGGCGACCGAGGTCGCCCGGATCGCCCAGGCGACCAAGGTCGACGCCGAACGCATCGCCTCGGAGGCGGAGATTCGCAGCCGCGAGGTCGAGCGCAACCAGGCCGTCGAGAGCGTCGAGGTGGCCGCGCGCCGGCTGGTCGACCAGATGCGCATCGAGAAGGAGCGCGAGACGGCGGAGGACCGCATCGAGCGCGACAAGACGGTGCGGAACCTGGAGATCGCCCGCAACCGCGTCCTCGACGAGGCGCAGGTCGCCGCCGACAAGGCCGTCGAGGCGGCCCGCATCGCGCAGAAGAAGATGCTCGACTTCGAGCGCATCGCCGCCGAGCAGGACATCCGGCAACGCGAGATCGACCGCGACAAGGAGGTCGAGGCCATCGACCTGCGCCGCCGCGACGCGGTCGAGCGCCAGCGCATCGAGGTGGAGACCGCGCTGGAGATCGAGCGCATCACCTCGCAGCAGGAACGCGAAGTCTCCGACATCGCCCGCAAGCAGGCGATCGAGGACGCCGAGCAGCTGCGCGCCATCGAGCTCGCCGCCCGCAAGAGCGAGCGGGCCGGCGCCGACGCCAAGGTTCGCCAGGCAGAGATCACCGCGCAGCGCGAGGTCGAGAAGACCGAGATCTCCCGCCAGCAGTACCTCGACGCCGCCAAGCTGGAACGCCAGCGCGCGCTGGAGCAGCTCGAGATCAGCCGCGTGCAGGTGCTGCGCGAGGCCGAGATCGCCTCCAGGGAGGACATCGAGCGCGCCCGGATCGCGTCCGAGCGCGGCCTCGACGAGGCCCGGATCGGCCACGAGACCGAACGCCGGCGCCTGGAGGTCGAGCGCGAGCGCAACGTCGAGACGGCGCAGATGGAGAAGGCCATCGCGCTGTTCAAGAAATCGCTGGAAGAATCCGCCGCCCGCGCCGAGGCCGATCTGGCCCGCGCCCGGGCGGCCGAGGCCGAGGAGCGCGTCACGACCACCCGCGAGACCGAGGAGGCGAACCGCCGACGCAGCGTCGACGTGGTGATGGCCGAGAAGCGCGCGCAGGAGGCCAGGATCGCCGCCGAGGCCGAGAGCGTGCGGCGGGCGGTCGAGGCCGAAGCCCAGCGGCTGCTCAACGAGGCGGAAAACGTCCTCACCGATCCGGCGCGCCACTCGCTGTTCCGCCGCAAGCTTCTGGATCACGTCGAGGGCATCGTCTCGGCCTCGGTCAAGCCGCTGGAGAAGATCCACGACATCCGGATCATGCAGCTGGACGGCATCGCCGGCGGCGGCGGCGGCGAGCGCGCCAACATGACCGACGAGGTCATCAACTCGGCCCTGCGGTACCGGGTCCAGGCGCCGCTGGTCGACAGCCTGCTCGCCGATATCGGCATCGAGGGCGGCAACCTGTCCAAGCAGGGCGGCCTGATCCGCGAGGCCTCCGACCTGACGCGCATCGCCAGCGAGGCCGCCAAGCAGCCGCGCACCGGCGGTGAGGGCGGCGGCTCGGGTGGTGGCGGCGGCGAGGGTGGCGGCGGCAAGCCGGCCCCGTCGTCCCGATCGAAGAAGTAGGGGAGCCGACGATGCCGAGAGTGTTCGTCTCCAGCGTCATCGACGCGCCGGCGGCCAAGGTCTGGGAGCGGGTGCGCGACTTCAACGCCCTGCCGCGCTGGCACCCGCGCATCCGCGAGAGCCGGATCGAGAACGGCGAGCCGTCGGACAAGGTCGGCTGCGTGCGCGACTTCAACCTGCAGAACGGCGACCGCATCCGCGAGCGGCTGCTCGGCCTGTCGGACTACGACATGTTCTGCACCTACGCGATCCTGGAAAGCCCGATGCCGATCACCGATTACGTGGCCACGATCCGGTTGACGCCGATCAC
>JAGYJX010000023.1 GCA_018401495.1 Rhodospirillaceae bacterium | reverse complement strand
GAGATGGCGAAGGCCGGGCTGATCCAGGGACCCCTGCACGTCCAGTTCGTGATGGGTGTGAAGAACGCCATGCCGGTCGACCGGCCGACCTTCGAGTACTACGTGAGCACCCTGCGACGCCTGGCCCCCGACGCCACCTGGACCGGCGCCGGCATCGGACGGGACCAGATCACCCTGAATCGCTGGTCGCTGGAGCTGGGCGGCCACTGCCGGACCGGGCTGGAGGACAACGTCCGCCTCGACCGCGACACGCTGGCGCCGTCGAACGCGGCCCTGGTCCGCCGGGTGGTGGATCTTTGCCCGGAGTACGACCGGCACCCGGCGACGGTCCCCGAGGCGCGGGCGTTGCTGTCGCTGCCTGCCGCCGCCTGACCGGCCGCACCGCCATGGTCAGCGCCCACGATTCCCGGATCCTCGGTCCGCTGTTCGCCGAACCGGCGATCGCCGCGCTGTTCGACGACACCGCAACGGTGCGGGCCATGGCGCTGGTCGAGGCCGCGCTGGCGCGCGCCGAGGCCGCGACCGGGTCGATCCCGCCCCTCGCCGCCGCCCGAATCGCCGAGGCGGCCGGCACCTTCGTCGCCGATCTCGACGCCCTCGGCCGAGGCACCGAACAGTCGGGCGTGGCGGTGATCGACTTCGTCGCCCAGTTCCGCGCCCATGTCGGCGGCGACGCCGCCCAGTGGGTGCACTGGGGTGCAACCAGCCAGGACATCGTCGACACCGCCCTGGTGCTGCAACTGCGCGACGCCATCACCCTAATCGCCGACCGCCTCGACCGGGTGGTCGATGCGCTGGCCGAGCTGGCCGAGGCGCACCGCGGCACGGTGATGGCGGCCCGAACCCGCTACCAGCAGGCGCTGCCGACGACCTTCGGCCTGAAGTGCGCCGGGTGGCTGCTGCCGCTGGTCCGGTGTCGCGAGCGCCTCGCCGAACTGCGGCCGCGCCTCGCTGGTGGTGCAGTTCGGCGGCGCCGCCGGAACCCTGGCGGCGCTCGGCGGCGACGGCGTCCCGGTGATGGAACGTCTGGCCGCGGAGCTCGATCTCGCCTGCCCGCCGCTGCCCTGGCACACCCAGCGCGACGGCATCGTCGAGTTGGGATCTTGGCTGTCGCTGGTGACCGGGGCGCTGGGCAAGCTCGGCCAGGACGCGGTGCTGCTGGCCCAGACCGAGGTCGGCGAGATCGACGAGAGCGCCGGCGGCGGTCGCGGAGGGTCCAGCACCATGCCCCAGAAGGCCAACCCGGTGACCGGCGAGGCCCTGGTCGCCGCCGCCCGACTGAACGCCACCCTGCTTGGCGGGCTGCACCAGGCGCAGATCCAGGAACACGAGCGCGGCGGCGTCGGCTGGCAGATGGAATGGGCGACCCTTCCGACCATGGTGGTGACCGCGGGCGCGGGGTTGTCGAAGGCGGCGGCCCTGCTGGAGCGACTGTCGGTGTCGGCGGGCCGGATGCGGGACAATCTGGGCGCGGCCGACGGATTGATCCTGGCCGAAGCCGCGACCTTCGCGCTCGCCGTCCACATGCCGCGCCCGGAGGCCCAGGAGCTGGTCAAGAGCGCGGTGCGGTCGGTCATGAGCGAGGGCGGCCATCTGGTCGATGCCCTGATGGCCCGCACGCCGGCGGCAGTCGACTGGCAGCGGTTGCGCGACCCGTCCTGTTACCTCGGATCCTGCGACGCCCTGATCGATCGCGCCCTGGCAGCGGCCAAGCCCGATCCGACGTCTGCCTGTAGCAGGCCAGCTCTGTCTGTCCGGCGACGATGTCACGCCGGGTTGTCCTCCTGCTCGCCCATCCGGATCGTCATGCGCACCAGCTCGGCCAGCGAGCGGGCGTGCATCTTCTCCATCACGTTCGAGCGGTGCACCTCCACGGTGCGCTGGCTGATGCCGAGGTCGAAGGCGATCTGCTTGTTCAGCCGCCCGTCCACCATCGCCTCGAGAACCTGCGCCTCGCGGGCGCTGAGCGTGCGATAGCGCGAGCGGATGCTGTCCAATTCGGCACGGCTGCGCAGACGCTCCTCACTGATCCCGAACGCGCGCTCGACCACCCCGATCAGGTGCCGGTTGTCGAACGGCTTCTCGATGAATTCGTAGGCGCCCTCGCGCATCGCCTGGATGGCGATCGGCACGTCGGCGTGGGCGGTGATCATCACGACCGGCAACACGACGCCTCGCCTGTTCAGCTCGGCCTGCAGTTCCAGCCCGCTCATACCCGGCATCCGGATGTCGAGCAGGATGCAACCGGGCAGGTCCGGCTCAAACGCGTCCAAAAACGAATCCCCCGAGGGAAGCTGACCGCGCGAATGCCCACCGACTGCAGGAGGCCGGTCACCATCTCGCGGTTCAACTCGATGTCATCGACCACGTACGCGCACGGCGACGCCGTCACCTGGCCACCCGAATTCTCGATCGTACCGACCACCACGCCCGTATCCCTTCCCCGGCTCGGACACTGCCGTCCGTTGGTAGCCGAGCCAGCGCCGACTATATCCCGGTCCTTGTGGAAGTCCGCAATTGCGTTGCACCGCTTCACTCGCAAGAGTCGGTGATCGAGGCTTCGGTCGGTTCAAACCCCATGTTTCAGCCGCGTGCCCTGGTTGCCGACGACTGTCCACTGACCGCGCAGCTTCATGCCTGCCTGCTCGAGATCGGTCGGGTATCAGAACGACCGTCGTCGAGTCGGGCAATGCCGCGGCGCTGGAATTCTACCGGGCCACGTCCGGCGGAGTCCGTATCGATCTGTTGCTGCTCGACCTCGACATGCCGGACGGTGACGGCGCGAGCGCAGCCCGTTTGATCCGGGCAATCGAGCCCGGGCCGATCAGGGTCACGCTGGTCTGCGCCACCGGCCGGCCACTCGCGCTCGTCGAGACGAATCTGCCAATCCGCCGGTTTCGACCGTATCGTCGCGAAGCCGATCGATGCCGAGACCGTTAAAGCCTGGGGACGGAAGCCCCGGTCACTTCGGGTACCGGCGCCAGCGTTTCCGCGTCCCGGTGACGACTCGATCAGTCAGGCAGTTGGCGCCCTGGCAGAGACTGGCGACCGTGAACCGCATCCCAGCGGCGCTGCGCGGCGTCGAGCACCCGCATCGCCGGAAGGACCGACCGACCCGGAACCGCCGGCGGACGGCCGTTCCGCACCGCCGCCACAAAGTCGCGCGTCACCAGCGACAGGTTGTCCTTCTCGGCGGCAACGGCGCGTGGGCCGTCGCCGGTGACCAGCTGGTTGCGCAGGATGTCGAGGCGGTAGGATTCGCGGTCGGTCACGATCAGCGAGTCGTAGACCCGCTCGCGCGCGTGGTAGGAACCGGACACCAGCAGCGTCTGGTTGCGCGCCGTCTCGATGGACAGGATGCACTCCATCGGAATGCCCGTCCCGGGGTGGACCGGCCCCAGGAAGCTGTAGGCCAGCTCGCCCTCGAAATCGAGCAGCCAGAGGCCGAGGTCCACGAAGTGCGTGAAGTGGTGCCACAGGATGTTGTCGGTCCAGCTGCGGTGGTAGCCGGTGGCCCCGACATTGGACAGGCGGTGGATGAAGAAGCGCCCGGCGATGTGCCGGATCGGATCGCTGCCGTCGAGGGCGCGCTCGCGGATCGGTCGGTATTCCGGCTGCAGTCGCATCGGGTGGCAGAGACCGAAGGTCACGCCCTTGGCGTCGGCGGCCGCCACCACGGCCTCCGATTCTTCCAGGGTCATGGCGATCGGGATCTCGAGCAAGGTGTGCTTGCCGGCGGCGATCGACTTCAGGGCGAACGAGGGATGGGTTTCGCTCGGCGAGGCGATGATGACGATGTCGATTTCCGGATCGGCCAGCGCTTCGTCCAGATCGAGCGTCCACCTCGCGTAGCCGTAGCGCCGCGCGAACTCCTCGGACTGATCGGCCCGGCGGCCGACCAGCGTGTGCAGCCGGCAGTCCTCGCCGGCGAGAGCATCGCTGTGCCAGACGCCCATCATGCCGTAGCCGACCATGCAGATGTTCATCCCGGTTCTCCTTGGCGATCGTTGTGGGGAATGCCGCCTCAGGCGGCGCTCGCCGACACCGAGCCGTGCGATCGTATCAGCGCGCCGAGCCGGGCGGTCTGGTCGGCGGTCAGGTCAACCAACGGCGGGCGCACCGGGCCCGCGTCACGCCCGACCAGCCGAACCCCCGCCTTGACGATGCTGACGGCGTAGCCCTTTCCCTCGTCGCGGATCGCGATGTAGGGAAGGAAGAAGTCGTTCAGGAGTCGGCCGGTGGTATCGCCGTCGCCGCCGCGCAAGGCGGCGTAGAACGCCAGCGCCAACTCGGGCACGAAATTGAACACCGCCGACGAATACGTCGTCACGCCCATGGCGTCGTAGGCCTCGGCGTAGACCTCGGCGGTCGGCAGGCCCCCGACATAGACAACCCTGTCGCCGAGGCGGCGTCGCACCCGCACCATCCGCTCGATGTCGCCGGCCCCGTCCTTGTAGCCGATCAGGTTGGGACAGGCCTCCGCCAGCCTGGCCACCGTCTCCGCCGCGAACAGGCAGTTGTCGCGGTTGTAGACGATGACGCCGATCCCCACGGAATCGCAGACCGCCTTCACGTGGCGGTACAGACCCTCCTGCTCGGCGGTGATCAGATACTGCGGCAGCACGAGCAGGCCGTCGGCCCCGGCGCGTTCGGCCGCTTTCGCCATTTCAACCGCCAGCAGGGTGCCATAGCCAACACCCGCGATGATGGGGGTGCGGCCTCGGCACACCGATACCGCGGTCTCGATGATCCCCGGATACTCGCCGGGCGTCAGCGAGAAGAATTCGCCGGTGCCGCCCGCCGCGAACAGGGCCGCGGCGCCGTAGCCGTTCAGCCACTCCAGGCGCGCCGCGTAGCCGCGACGGTCGAATGACAGGTCTGGGGCAAAATCGGTCACCGGAAACGACAGGAGCCCGGAACCTACCTGATGCTTCAACTCCTCGGGGGTCGTCGCCATGACAAGCCACTCCATGCGCTCAATGGATCATCTCATCATGTCATATGATGTATTTGATGAAACGTCGATACCCGAGGCACCGGTGACGTCAGCCGAGAACCAGCCAGCCAGACTGCTGCTCGGGGCCTGGCCCGGCCAAGGGACCGCTTGGAGCCGGAGTGGTGTCTACCGCGTACCAGCCAACGCCTTCGTAGGTGTACCCGGCCGCCAGCCCCTCAGCCAGGTTGGTCGTGTAAAGGTGATCGGTGTTGGTCTCGGAATAGAAGCGATGGATCGGCGCCGCGCCGGGCGCCGCAACGGCCACCCCCTTGAAGGCGGCACCCTCGTAAACGAAGCCGCTGCCCTCGGCCGACAGCCGCGCGACCTCGTCGACATCGGTGGTCAACACGTAGTCGCTGGTCGACGCGTTGAACAGCCGATGGACGGTGATGAGGGCCTCGTTGGCGCCCTCGTTGGAGAAGCTCACGCCTTCCTCGATATACCCGAGGTCCCGCGCCGCGGCGGCTTCGGCGGAACTGGCGGTGAAAAGATGGGTGAAGGTCTCCGGCTGGAACAGCCTGAACACCACCGGAAGGTCGTCGTCCAGGTCATAGGCCGCGTGCGACTGGGCCGCGTAGCTGACCGTCCCGAGATCGTCGAGCGACACGTCGATATCGAACCGCTGCGACGCTGCCGGCTCGGTGTAGGTCACGCCGGGAGTCGGGGTCCGCCCCGGGCCGCCCGGGTTGTAGATGTCGCTGTAACCTGCCTCGGCACTGGTCGGGATCACCACGGTTGTCAGCCGGGCAACGGCATCGGCATCGCCGGTCAGGATGACGTCGAAGTAGTTGTCGTGATCTTCCTGATAGTATGGAGGGTCGATGGTGGCGCCGGGCTCCACCGGGAGGCCGAGTTCGGCCAACCCGACGACGCGAAGCGTGCCGACGCCGAGATCATAGTCGACGCCGTCGCGATCGATGATCACGGTCTGGCCGTTGGCGTGGGTCGCCTC
Source organism: Rhodospirillaceae bacterium (assembly GCA_018401495.1). Classification (GTDB taxonomy): domain Bacteria; phylum Pseudomonadota; class Alphaproteobacteria; order Thalassobaculales; family Thalassobaculaceae; genus Thalassobaculum_A. The sequence goes on along the minus strand of JAGYJX010000023.1, from coordinate 10,724 downwards.
GAGCCGGAAGAAGCGCGAGAACTCGGTTGGCAGGAAACCGCTGACCCCGTCCGGCGAGAACCCGCCGGAGGTGAACAGCCGAAGCCGGAAATCGGCCATGTCCCCGTACAACGAGGCGCCGTCGTTCGGGAAGTTGTTCGACAACGCCGCCGGGGCGAAATCGCCGACCGACGTGAACTCGGTCAGCCGGGCGCCGACCAGCTGAGGCCCGGACTCATAGGGATTGCTGCTAACCGATGTGAGGCCGACGATCGAGACCGGTCCGTTGCGGCCGACCGCCATCAACGGGGTGTCGTCCTGGACGATGGCGATCGATACCGGGTAGCGCGCGCCCTCGGTACCCGGGACCAGACGGTTACCGAAATCGCCGAACACCACGATGACGTGACGTTCGTTGAAATCGTAGTTCGGGTTGAGAGCGGCGGCGTCGGGGGTGATCACCTCGCCGGTGTTGAGAGTCACCGCGATATCGGTCGGCGAGACCGTGCTCGGCAGCAGCGGCCAGCTGAACTCGATCGGCATGGCGTCGGCGTAGGTCGGGGTGGCGCCGAAGCCCGCTTGCGCCACGCCGATTGGCGAGACCCCTGAGGTCAGGTTGCGGAACCCCGGAACCGGATCGAGAGCGGCGTAGTCCAGGTTGACCCCTGCCCCCGCCGCCACGGCCAGGTTCAGCGTGCCGGCGGTCAGGCCCGGTATCCCGGTGATGCCTTCGAACCCGAAGCCCGCCGCCAGGATCTCTGGCGTGTCCGACCAGAGGTCGGCGTTGAGGATGACGTCGCGTCGCAACTCGATGTATGCCTGAAACGACGTCGGATCGATCGTGGTCGTCATGGTCAGTCTGCCCCTTCAGCCGAAGCGCCGCCGCCGCGGACGCCCGAGCGACTGTGGGGGAAGGACGGTTACCAATCTATAAACCACAGTGGGTAGCGGGGGATCCCGGGGCCGACACCCCATCCGCGATCAGCCGCCGACCGACGACACCAGGCTGGCGTAGCGGTCGCGCCCGCGCGTCAGGTGGCGGGCCATCGCCCGGCGCGCCGCCGCGCCGTCCCGGCCCTCGATCGCGGTCACGATCTGATGGTGCTCCCGCGCAACCTTCTGGAGGTAGCGGGTCATCTCCTCCTGCGACGACACCTGAACCCGGACCGTCTGCCGCGGGATGATGTGATGGCCGAGGAATTCGAGGAAAGACGCGAAATACGGGTTGCCGGTCGCCAGGCAAATCGACTTGTGGAAATCGAAATCGGCCGCGACCGCGTCGCCGGTCCCGATCGCGGCATCGAAGGCCGAGACGGCGCGATGAATGGCGTCGAGGTCGTCGCCGCCGCGACGCTCGGCCGCGAGACCGGCGGCCTCGATCTCGACGCTGCGCCGCAGCTCCATGATCGCGATCACCCCCTCGACCGTGGCGGCGCCGTCGGCCTCGATCCGGAACGGGCGACGGCGCTTGTCGCCGACCACGAACACCCCGGCACCCTGGCGGGACTCCACGAGGCCCTCGGCCCGCAGGGCGGCGATCGCCTCGCGGACCACCGTTCGGCTGACTCCGAAGGCGGCGATCATCTCCTGTTCGGTCGGCAGCTTTTCCGCGGGGACCAGCTCGCCGCTGCGAATGCGTTCGGCGAGCGTCGCCGTCAGCTCCTCGGTGAGGTTGCGGGACGGCGGCAGGGGGTGAACCTCGGCATGGTCATCGTCTCGGCGTCGAGCCTCCGTTCGCGGATCAGAACTTGATACCAGGGTATTGCAGGCTTGGTATCCACAGTGTCAACGCCGGCACGTAGGTGACCAGCAGGAGCACGATCAGCATGGTCAGCCAGAACGGCCACAGGGTCCGCGAGACTTTCTCGATCGAGACCTTGCCGATCGCGCACCCGACGAACAGCGTCGTGCCCACCGGCGGCGTCACCAGCCCGATCGACAGGTTCAGCATCATCACGATACCGAACTGCACCTCGCTCATGCCCATGGACTTGACCAGCGGCAGCAGGATCGGCGTGCAGATGAGCAGCAACGGGGCCATGTCCATGAAGGTCCCGAGGATCAGCAGCATCACGTTGATGAGCATCAGCATGATGATCTTGTTGTCGGTCAGCGACTGCAGGAACATCGTCGCCTTCAACGGGATCTGCATGAGCGTCATCAGGTACGCGAATCCGGCGGCGAAGCCGATCACGATCATCACCATCGCCACGGTCTTGATGACGTTGTGCAGCAAGGCCGGCAGCTGCCGCCACCGGTAGTCACGGTAGACGAACATCGTCACGAAGAACGCCCACACCACCGCCACCGCCGCCGATTCGGTAGGCGTGAAGATGCCGCCGACGACTCCACCGACGATGATCAGGATGGTGGCGAGCCCGGCGACCGCCTCCCACGCGGTGCGCAGGGCGACCCGGAGCGGCACCAGTTCGCCCTTCGGATAGCCGCGCTTCACGGAGATGACGAAGCAGAGAACCATCAGCGCCACGCCGAGCATGATCCCGGGCAGGATGCCGGCCAGGAACAACTGGGCGATCGACACCGTGCCGCCGGCGGCCAGCGCGTAGATGATGGCGTTGTGGCTCGGCGGGATGATCACGCCCTGGGTCGACGAGGTAATCGTCACGTTGACCGCGAAGGTGTCGTCGTAGCCGTGCTTCTTCATCATCGGGATCAGGATCGACCCGATCGACGAAGTGTCGGCGACCGACGAACCGGAGATTCCTCCGAAGAACATCGAGGCCAGCACGTTGACCATCGCCAAGCCGCCGCGCATGAAGCCGACCAGGACGTTGGCGAGGTTGACCAGCCGCCAAGCCATGCCGCCCTCGGCCATCAGGGCGCCCGCAAAGATGAAGAAAGGGATCGCCAGCAGCGCGAAGTTGTCGACCCCGTCGGAGACCTTGAGAAGCACCGCCTCGAGCGGCAGCCCGACGTAGAAGGCTGTCACCAGCGTGGAGATGCCGAGCGCGTAGGCGACCGGCGTTCCAATGATGATCAGGCCCAGCAGGCTGCCGATCAGCAGGATCGGACCGACGTCGCCGCCCATCACACGGTTCCTTCCGACGGGTCGGCCTCGGACGCGTAGGGCGATCGCCGGGCGACCGGCGCTACCAGCGACTTCTCGATTACGAACAGCAGCGTGATCAGCCCGCCGATCGGGATGGCGGTGTACACCGCGCCGACACGGACATACTGGAATTCCGGGTAAGACTGCAGGAACGTCGCGTCGACCAGCTTCATGCCGTAAACGACCATGAAGATCGAGACGCCCGCCATCAGCAGGTCGATAAGATGGCGCAAAACGCGCGCGCCCGCCGGCGGCAGGGCGTTCTCGACGATCTCCAGCTTCAGGTGGGCATCCGCGCGGTAGCAGACCGCGGCGCCGTAGAAGGTCAGTTGGACCGCCAGGAAGATGGAGAGCGGTTCCGAATAGAAGGCGCCGATCTGGAGAACGTACCGGGAGAACACCCCGATCGCGATCAGCACCGTCATGGCGACGACCGACGCGCAGCACAGAAACACACAGGCCATGTAGAGCTTGTCCATGGCCGCGACGTAGCGGTCTCGCATTATCCCGTCCCCGTTCAGCGAACCGGCGAGGGCGGGGCGACCGCGTGGGTCGCCCCGCCCCGGTGCATGCCCCAGCCGCGGGTTACTTGACGGCCGCGGCCCGCTTGATCAGATCAGCGTACTTCTCGCCGAACTTCATGCGGACCGGCTCGGTCGCCTTGATGAACGGCTCCTTGTCGATGTCCGTCACCACCTCGTAGCCGAGCGCCTTGACCGCGGCCAGCGACCGCTGCTCGCGAGCCGCCCACAACTCACGCTGCTTCTCGACCGCCAGCACCGAGGCCTTGCGGATGAGCTGCTGGTCCAGCGGCGACAGGGTGTCCCAGACCTTCTTCGAGAAGACGAAGATCTCCGGCACCATCAGGTGCTCGGTCAGGGTGTAGTACTTGGCGACCTCGTAGTGCTTGCCCGACTCGTAGGAGGGCGGGTTGTTCTCGGCGCCGTCGACCACGCCGGTCTGCAGCGAGGTGTACAGTTCGCTGAACGAAATCGGCAGGCCGTTGCCGCCCATCGAGTTGACCATCTCGATGAAGATCGGGTTCTGCATCACCCGGATCTTCATGCCCTTCAGATCCTCGAACGACTTGACCGGGCGCACGTTGTTGTAGAACGAGCGCGATCCGGCATCCATGTAGCCGAGCCCGATCAACCCGCCCTTCTCCAGCTTGTTCAGCAGCTCGGTGCCGATCTCGCCGTCGACCACCTTGTGCATGTGCTCGACGCTCTTGAAGAAATACGGAAGGTTGAAGGCGTCGAACTCTCCGACAATTGGCCCGACCACGCCGACGCTGACACGCGTCATCTCGAGCGCGCCGACCTGGACCTGCTCCAACGCTTCCTTTTCACCGCCGAGTTGCATCGAGTGGAAGATCTTGATGTTCATCCTGCCGCTGGTCCACGAGTTCAGCAGGTTGCCCATATGTTCGATGGCGTCTGTGGTCGGGTACCCCATCGGATGCACGTCGCTGGACTTGATGTCCAGAGCGTGAACTGCCGGGGCCGAAAGCATGGAGCCGGCGACCAAGGACGCGGCCAGGGTGTGGCGAACCCCGGGAAGCGAGAATATCGTCACGTCAGTTCCTCCCTGATTGTCGTTTCGTGGTTTCCCCGACGCCCCTCGCGGGATGTCCTGGGCAAGCCGGCGTCGGTTGCGCCGGTCTCCAAATTCATCATATAACCGTATCACTTCTCGCCGCGCAACTGGGAGCCTCTCGTGGTCAAGTCAATCCTGATCACCGGCGCCGCCGGAGGTGTCGCCGGCTACCTGCGGCGGGAACTGGGCTCTGCCTATCGCACGCTGCTCTCCGACATCCGCCCGGTGGAGCCCCTCGCCCGGCACGAGGAATTCCGTGCCGCCGATCTCGGCGATTTGGACGCGTTGCGCGGGCTCATGCCGGGCATCGACGCGATCGTGCACCTGGGCGGCCAGTCGGTGGAGGGTCCCTGGAGCGCTGTCCTCGACCGCAACATCATCGGCACCTACAACCTGTTCGAGGCGGCGCGGCTCGAGGGCGTTCGCCGGGTGGTGTTCGCCAGTTCCTGCCACGCCGTCGGCTTCTACCGCCTCGACGAGACGATCGAGGCCGACGCCTATTTCCGGCCGGACTCGCGCTACGGCGTCAGCAAGGTGTTCGGCGAGGCGCTGGGCAGCCTGTACGCCCACAAATACGGCTTCGACGTCCTGGCGCTGCGGATCGGCAACGTCGCCGAGCGGCCGGTGGACCGCCGGCGCCTCACCTCATGGCTCAGCCCGCGCGACCTGGCGGGATTGGTGCGCCTCGGCATCGAAAAGCCGGACCTGGGCTACGAGGTGGTGTTCGGGATGTCCGGCAACAGCGGGTCGTGCTGGGTCAACTCCGCCGCGGAGCGCCTGGGATACGCGCCGATGGACGACGCCATGGAGCACGCGGACGGCATCGACCGCAGCCCGCCCGACCCGGGCGATCCGGCAAACCTGTACCAGGGCGGCCCTTTCGTGCTGGCTGAGACCGGCGGGGATCCGCACAAGAAGCCGTGACGCCGGCGCAAGGACTCCGTCAGCGGTATCGCCAGGCCTGGGTACGGGTCAGCAGGCCGCGCGTGATCGCCAGGTGGACCACGCGCGCCGCAACGTTGGTGTAGAAGATCATCATGCCCATCGCCGCCGCCGGCGCCACGTCACCGGCGTCGTCCATGTTCAGCACCGCGACCGAGGCCAACTTGGTGGTCGGCGAGTACAGGAACACCACCGCCGAAACTGTCGTCATCGCGTTCACGAACAGGTAGATCGAGATGTCGAGGATCGCCGGCAGGCAGACCGGCACCGTCACGCCCGCAAACAGCCGCCAGACCGGTTGCTTCAGCGAGGCGGACACGCTCTCGAACTCGTGGTCCATCTGCTTGAGCGCGGTGACCGCGGTCAGGTGGGCGACGGTGTAGAAGTGGGTCACCGTGCTCAGCACCAGGATCGTCATGGTGCCGTACAGGAAGTTCAACGGGTTGGCCGGATCGTTGAAGAAGAAGATGTAAGCGAGGCCCAGCACCATCCCCGGTATCGCCATCGGCATCATCGCCAGGAACTGGAAGAGCGTCCGGCCCGTCTGGAACCCCTGGGTTTTCTCGACCAGGTAGGCGCCGAGGAACACCACCCCGGTGCCGATCAACGCGGTGTACAGCGCCATCCGGATGGAGTTCCCGTAGGCTTCCCAGCCACCGCCATCGGTCCGGTCGAAGTCGTAGTTCTGAAGGCTCGGGCTGAGATCGTACGGCCACAGCTTGACCAGGGCGGCGAACTGACAGACCGCCAGAATGCCGACGATGAACACGGCGACCGCAAGGCAGAAACCGAACGCCGTCCAGTCCGAACGGGCCCGAGGCTTCGGCTCGAACGGCACCGACCGCGCCGACAGGCCGGCCACCTGGCGTCGCTGGATGGCGCGGTCGACCGCGAAGGCCAGAACCGCCGGGACCAGGAGGATCACCGAGACGACCGCGCCCATCTCGAAGTTCTGCTGCCCGATCACCTGCTTGTAGATGTCGACTGCCAGCACGTTGAACTGGCCGCCGATGACCTTCGGCAACCCGAAATCCGTGATGACCAGCGTGAACACCACGAACGCCGCCGAGATCAGCCCGTACCGGGCGGCCGGGATCGTCACCGTCCAGAACCGCCGCCACGGCGACGCCCGCAACGATACCGCCGCCTCGTGGAGCCGGGAGTCGGAGATCGCCAGTGCCGTCGAGATGATGATGAAGGCGTGCGGGAAGGTGAAGAATACCGAGCCGATGACGATGCCGATCGGCCCGTAGATCGTGTGGCCGAGCAGCAGCTCCTTGAGGAAACCCTGGTTGCCGAACAGGTAGATGAGCGCGATCCCCGGCAGCAGCGACGGGACCAGGATCGGGATCAGCGCGACCAGCCGGAACGCCCCCTTGAACGGCATGCAGGTCCGCGCCAGCGCGTAGGCGAAGCCGAACGCCAGCACCACCGTGACGATCGTGCTGATCACCGCGATCCGAACCGAGTTCTCGATCGACTGCACCAGGGAGGGAGTCGTGAAATAGGTCAGGTAGTTGTCGACGCCGCGGCTGACCGCCGGACGCACCACGACCCGGCGGAACTCGTTCGACGAGAACTCGTGCCAGTCGCGATCGGCGATCCGTTCGGAGCCGATCAGGAACACCGCCCCGTCGGCGGCGTTGCGCAGGCGGTAGCGGGTCGGGCTGCGGAAGCTGAAATCCGCCACGAGCGAGACCACCGACAGCCGACCGTCGTGGTTGGTGTCGAGCGCCGGGGCCGCGGTCGACGGCAAGCCCTCCGCCAGCGTCGCCAGGGTCGTCGGCGCCGACCACCCCTCGCCCCGGTCGATCTGCAGCTCGAAGGTCGCGAGGTCGAAGCGGTAGGTCGAGAACGACTTCGACAGCATCGTGTAGAGCGGCAACGCGAGGGCGACGACCAGGTAGACCGCGATCACCAGGATGAACGCGCGCACCATCCAGGCATCGCGGTCGAGCCTGACGCGCGCCGGCCCGACCCGGCGCCCTCCCAGGCCGAGGCTAGCCATCGACGGCGTCCTCCGGGCCGGCCACGCCCGCGAACACATGCAGGCGGTCCACCGGAAGGGCGATCGACAACCCGGCGCCGTCGGCGATGCCCAGGCGCCGCACGGCGTTGACCGAGAAGTCGGCGTTGATTGCCGCGCCCGCGAAGGCCGGCCCGGTCAGCCGGGCCCGCCAGAACGATCCCAGGAACTCCATCTCCGAGACCGTGACGTCGAATCGGTTGGCGGCGCCGTCGGATTCCACCTCGGGCCCGCCGGGCACCACGTCCTCCGGGCGGACCGCGAGGGTCACCGCCGAGCCGGCGACGAACCGGTGCGGCCGGCACCGCAGCACCGTCCCCCGAGTTCCACGTGATCGGCGTCCACCACCCGCACTGGCAGCTTGTTCATGGCGCCGATGAAATCCGCCACGAACAGAGTCGCGGGCTCCCGGTAGATCTCGGTGGGGTGCCGACCTGCTCGATCACGCCGTGGTTCATCACCACGATCCGGTCGGCCATGGAGAGCGCCTCCTCCTGATCGTGGGTCACCATGATCGTGGTGACGCCGATGCGGCGCTGCAGGGACTTGATCTCGTGGCGCAGGTGGACCCGGACCTTGGCGTCGAGCGCCGACAGCGGTTCGTCCAGCAGCAGCAGTCCCGGCGACATCGCGATGGCGCGCGCCAGGGCGATCCGCTGCTGCTGACCGCCGGAGAGCTGCGCCGGATACTTGGTTCCCTGCTCCGGCAGCCCGACCAGTTCCAGCAGCGCCGCCACCCGGCGGTCGATCTCGACCGCGGCAAGCCGAGGCTCTCGAGCCCGTAGGCGATGTTCTTGGCGACGGTCAGGTTGGGAACAGCGCGTAGGACTGGAACACGATGCCGAAGTCGCGCTGCGATGGCGGCAGCACCGATATGTCGCGTCCGGCCTGCTCGATCGCGCCGGAGGTCTGCAGGTCGAGACCGGCGATCGCCCGCAGCAGCGTGGTCTTGCCGCAGCCGGACGGCCCGAGAAAGCACACGAACTCGCCTTCCTCGACGTCGAGCGAGATGTCCTTCAGGGCACTGAACGACCCGAAGACCTTGACGAGGTTGCGGACGCGCAAAAACGGCGTCGACGGCTTGGTCGTCGGCTGGGCGGTGATGGTCATGCGGTCCGATCCGGGAGGGCGACGGCGGCGGGCGTTCCCGCCGCCGTCAATCGAAGGTCCGGGTGGCTACGACTTCGCCTCGGACTTGGAATCGTAGCGCTTCTGCCACTCCTCGAGGATCGTCTTGCGGTTGTTGGCCGCCCACTCGAAGTCGTTCGGGATCATCTTCTCCACCACGTTCGGCGGGAAATGCGGAACCGGCTTGGCGACGCCCGGATAGGCCACCACGGCGTAGCCGGTGTTGTACATCTCGTTGGCCTTCTTGGTGATCGTCCAGTCGACCAGCGTCTTGGCGGCGTCGAGCTTGCTCGTCCCGGCAATGATCGCGGTCGCCTCCATGTCCCACCCGATGCCTTCGGACGGGATGATCACCTCGACCGGCGCGCCGCCGGCCTTCTCCTTGGCGCCCCGGAAGGCGAAGGAGATGCCGATGACGGTCTCGCCGGAGCCGGCCATCTTGCAAGGCTTGGAGCCGGAATGGGTGTAGGCCGCGATGTTCTCGTGCAGGGCGTCCATGTACTTCCAGCCCTCGGCCTCGCCGAACAGCTGCAGCCAGCTAGACACGTCGAGGAAGCCGGTGCCCGAAGAGTTCGGGTTCGGCATCACGATCTTGCCCTTGTACTCGGGCTTGGTGAGGTCCTTCCAGGAGGTCGGCGCCTTCAGCCCCGCCTTGCCGGCCTCCACCGTGTTGAAGCAGATCGCCGCGACCCACGCGTCCATGCCGGTCCAGGCCGGCGGGGTCGACTTGTCGACGAAGTTCTTGTCGAGCTTCTCGACGCCCTTCGGCGCGTACGGCTCAAGCATGCCCTCGGACTTCAGCAGCAGCAGCGAGGTCGCCGCGAGGCCCCAGACGACGTCGGCCTGCGGGTTGTTCTTCTCGGCGAGCAGCTTGGCCGTGACGACGCCGGTGGAATCGCGCACCCAGTTGATCTTGATGTCCGGATGGTCGGCGTTGAAGGTCTCGGCGTAGCGTTTCAGATCTTCCGCCTCGACGGCGGTGTAGACCGTGAGCGTGGTCTCGGCGTACGCGACTCCGCCAAAGGCCGCCAGCGCGAACGCTCCCGCGGCGACGGTGGACTTTAACCCCCGAAGTGACATGTCCGTCTCCCCTTCCTCAAACTAGGCCGAATGCAACCACGAACGCCGCCCTCAGCGGCGTTCCCCGTAGCACCCGTGCCAACGCGGGCAGTGTCGACGGCCTTCAGCGTCGCTTTCGCGACTCCAGCATGACAGTCTCGTGACGGTCGGGCTTCTTGCGAGCCCGCTTTTCTCCCTGCCCAGAAGCGCTGATCATTTCGCTCGATTCGATGCGTGTCAAATTGTTCGCGCCGCGGCACGCCTTTCGCCCGGCGGTTCCTTAGCGCGCCCGCAGGGCCGACCCTTCGGCAATGAAGACCGTCAAGCTGACCGGCTTGCCGCGGGTGTAGTTGAAGCCGTGGACGGTTTCGACCGTCACGACGGCAACCCCGATTGCGGACGCCGCCGCCAGGAAGGCCGCGCGGTCGGGCTCCGCCGTCACCGCGATGGCGCACCGAGGATTGGCGGCCAGCAGATCCGCCGCGTCCTCCGGGTCGCCGAGGCCGGTCTCTGTACCGAGATAGAAGACCGAGCTCGGCTCGGCGTATCCGGTTATGGCAACTGGCTTGTCCTCGCACCCGTCCAGCCGGTCGACGATACGGGCGAGTTCGCGCGACGGCCAGAACACGTCGAGGCGCGGGAACGCGCCCTGGAACGTCGCCGCGTAGAACAGCGCCACCGCCACCGCCAACCGGACGACCCCGGCGACCGACGGCGCCCGGACCAACAGCAGGCCGGCCACCAGGGCCGCCGTTCCGAGGATGGACGCCGCGACCGACGCGGCGGTGACCGGCGCGCCGAAATACAGCGGCGCCGCGATCGGCACCGCGGCCAGCCCGACCGCCACCACCGTGAACAACCCGACGACGACGCGGTGCAGCCATCGCCACCGGCCTTCGGGTCGGAAGCCTCCCGCCACCACCA
>JAGYJX010000022.1 GCA_018401495.1 Rhodospirillaceae bacterium | reverse complement strand
GTAACGCCTCGGGAGGCGGCCGCTACGCCGCTACAGTGAGCCGAAGGCCGAGTGCCTTCAGGACCTTGGCGACGGTCGCGAACTCAGGATTGCCGTCCGGCGACAGCGCCTTGTACAGGTTGGTCCGGCCGAGTCCGGCGGCCCGCGCGATCTCGGTCATTCCCTTCGCGCGTGCGACATCGCCCAACGCCGCCCTCAACAGGTCGGGATCACCATCCTCCAGAACGGCATCGAGGTAGGCGGCGATGTCTTCCTTGGTTTCCAGGCTCTCGGCGGCATCCCACCGGTGCGTCTTGCGCGTCGTCATGTCGACCTCATTGGAATTCGCCTGCCATTTCGATCGCATTCGCGATATCGCGTTCCTGGGTTCGCTTGTCGCCTCCGCACAGCAAGATGACGACAGCGTCTCCATGCCGCACGAAATACAGCCGATACCCGGGGCCGTAGTCGATCCGTAGCTCCGACACGCCGCCGCCGACCGGCTTCACGTCACCGGGGTTGCCGAGCGACAGCCGCCGGATGCGCACCATGATCCGGGCTCGCGCTTGCCTGTCCCGCAACCTCGAGAACCAATCTGCGAAGACATCCGTCTACGGACCGCGATCATCGCGTTTGTCTTCTGTAGAAGACATTTCGTCAATACCTGACCGCGAGTGTCTCGCCGACGTCGCCGCTGCCGGCCCCCGCCGGCCGGCACCATCGTCACGCCGACTGACGGCCGACCACGGGCCCGATATAGTCCGACAGTTCCGCGAACAACCGTCCGCCGACATAGTCGATCTTCGAGGCGCTGCACTGCGCGGCCTGGCGCGGCGTGTCGACGCCGTCGACGCAGGTGTGCAGGCCGACCTTGCGCGCCACCTTGCCATAGCGCCCGAGAAATTTCGGCCAAAGGCGACGGCAATTGTCTTCTCGACCGTCCGTCCGGCACCGATGGCGGTGCTCACAGGCCTTCGTTGAAATCGTCCAGGAGGGCGGCGATGCGGGCTTCGTCGGCCTGGTCCATGATGGCGCGGGCGCGCTGGGTGGCGGGGCCGGCGGCGAGACGGCGGATGCGCTGCTTGACGCGCGGCAGGGCGGTGCCGGCCATCGACAGCTCGCGCACCCCGAGCCCGACCAGCAGCGGCGCGTAGCGCGGGTCGCCGGCGATCTCGCCGCACACGCTGACCGGGATGCCGTTGCGCAGGGCGGCCTCGACGGTGAACTGGATCAGCCGCAGCACCGCCGGGTGCAGCGGGTTGTACAGATCGGCGACCTGCTCGTCGCCGCGGTCGATGGCGAGGGTGTACATGGTCAGGTCGTTGGTGCCGAGCGCCAGGAAGTCGCATTCCCGGGCCAGCGCGTCGGCGGTCAGCGCCGCCCCCGGGACCTCGATCATGATCCCGAGCGCCGGCACCGGGCTGGCGATCCGGACCTTGCGGCGCCTGAGCCGTGCCACCACCCGCGCCAGGATGGTGCGCACCGCGCGCACCTGCCCGACCGACGAGATCATCGGCAGCAGGATCCGCACCGGCCCGTGCGCGCCGGCCCGCAGGATGGCAGCCAGCTGGGTCTCCAACAGCTTCGGCTCCTTCAGCGCCAGCCGGATCGCCCGCAGCCCGAGCGCCGGGTTGGCCGAGACCGCGATGCGCTCGCCGAGGGCGGTGGCCAGCTTCTCGCCGCCGACATCGAGGGTGCGGATGGTGACCGGGGCCCCGCGCATCGATTCCACGATCTGCCGCAGGGTGGCGTACTGTTCGTCCTCGCTCGGCAGGTCCGGGCGATTCATGAACTGGAATTCGGTGCGCAGCAGGCCGACGCCTTCGGCGCCGCCGTGATGGGCGGTGTCCGTGTCGCGTGGCAGTTCAACGTTGGCCAGCAGCGCGACGCGCACGCCGTCGGTGGTCGTCGCCGGCAGGGTGCGCAGCCGCTCGAGCTGGCGCCCGAGGCGTTTGCGGGCCTCGGCCATGCGGCGGTAGTCGGCGAGCGTCGCGGGGTCCGGGTCGACGATGATGCGGCCGGCCTCGCCGTCGACGATCAACTGCACCCCGGAGCGCACCCGGGTGGCCACCGCGGTAACCCCGAGCACCGCCGGGATGCCCATGGAGCGCGCCATGATGGCGGTGTGGCTGTCGGCACCGCCCAGCGCGGTCGCGAATCCCGCGACCATCGACGGGTCCATCAGGGCGGTGTCGGCGGGACTCAGTTCCTCGGCCACCACGATGCTGCCGGGCGGCAGGACCGAGAAGGCGTGGTAGGGGGTGGCGGTCAGATGCCGAAGGATCCGGTCGCCGACCTCGCGGACGTCCTGGCCGCGGGACGCCAGATAGGCGTCGCCGACCGCCTCCAGGCCGCGGACCAGGTCGCCGACGACTGCCTGGACCGCCGCTTCCGCGTTGATCGATCGGGTCCGGATCGCCGCCTCGACGCCGCCCGCCAGACGGCTCGACTCCAGCATCGCGCCGTGGGCGTCCAGCAGCGGGCCGAGTTCTTCCAGCACCGAGTCCGGGAGCGCCTCGGCCTTGCGGCGCAGCTTTCGAATCTGCCGGCGGGCCTTGCCGATCGCCGCCCGGAAGCGCTCGATCTCCGGCTCGACGGCGTCCGGCGCGATCGTGAACTCGGGGACCTGGGCGATACCGCTCTCCAGGACATAGGCGGTCCCCACCGCGATCCCCGCCGAAACCCCGATGCCGTCGAACGCCACCAGCCCACCGGAAGCGCGGCGCGGGGTCTCAGTCTTCATCGAACTTGCCGTCGACCAACCGGGCGATCGCCGTCGCCGCGGCCCGGGCGTCGACGCCCTCGGCGGTGACCTCGATCGAGCAGCCCGGGGCCGCGGCCAGCATCATCAGCCCCATGATCGACCGGCCGGACACCGACTGCCCGTCGCGGACCACCGTGACGTTGGCCTCGAAGGAGCCGGCGCATTGCACGAACTTGGCCGCGGCGCGGGCGTGCAGCCCGCGCTTGTTGGTGATCAGCAGGACCCGCCGCACGACCACCGGGTCGCCTCGCTCGCCGCTCCGCCGTTCGTCGTCGGCCGGTTCGGCCATCTCAGCGCCCCGTGCCGCCGAGGAGTTCGGAGGCGATCGAGATGTATTTCCGGCCGGCGTCTCGGGCGGCGGAGGCGGCCTCGCCGAGCGAGCCGCCGACGCGGGCGCTGGCCAGCTTGATCAGCATCGGCAGGTTGACGCCTGCGATCACCTCGACGCCCGGGCGGTCCAGGATGGAGATCGCCAGGTTGGACGGGGTGCCGCCGAACATGTCCGTCAGCACCACCACGCCGGACCCGGAATCCATGGCGTCCACGCGCTCCAGGATTTCCCTCCGGCGCTGCTCCATGTCGTCATCGGCGCCGATGCAGACCGTGGCGATCGCTGTCTGCGGGCCGACCACGTGTTCCATCACGAGCCGAAGCTCCTCGGCAAGCCGGCCGTGGGTCACCAGCACGAGCCCGATCAGCGGTTCGCCGGTTCCGCCGTCAGCCATTCCCATGATCGTCAGCCATTAAACGTCCCTTCGGTCGTCACCCGCTCTCCCTGTCCCGCCGTCGCCGGCAGGTCCCGATGCCTCAGCGTGACAGGAGTGCCGAGGCTCTTCAACCATCCGGCCAACCGTTCGGCCGTGACAACCGAGCGGTGCTTGCCGCCGGTGCAGCCGACGGCAATCGTCAGGTAGCTCTTGCCTTCGCGCTCGTAGCGCGGCAGCAGCGGTGCCAACAGGCCCTTCAGCCCGGCCAGGAACGGCGCGAAATCCGGGTCGGCCTCGACATAGGCGGCGACCTCCGGATCGCGACCGTCGCGCGGCCGCAGATCCTGCCGGTAGTGCGGGTTGTCGAGGAAACGGACATCGAACACCAGGTCGGCCTCGCGCGGCAGCCCGCCGCGGAAAGCGAACGACAGGACCGTGACCGTCATCCGTCGCCCGCTGGCGATCGCCAGCGCGCCGACCAGCGCCTGGCGGAAGCTCGCCAGGGTCAGCGTCGTGGTGTCGAGCACGACATCGGCGGCTTCCCGCAACGGCATCATGATCTCGCGCTCGATCCGGATGCCGTCGGCGATCGGCCGATCGGTGGCCAGGGGGTGCCGGCGGCGGGTCTCGGTGAAGCGCCGGATCAGCACGGAATCGTCGCAGTCGAGATAGACCACCCGCAGGTCGAGGTCGGCCCGCGCCCGGAGCGCCGCCAGCTGTTCGAGCAGCAGGCGCTGGTCGAAGCCGCGCGTCCTGAGGTCGACGCCGACCGCCACCCGCGCCGCCATCCGGTCCGGGTCGGCCGCGTCCTCGGGACGCACCGGCGCCAGCAGCATAGGCAGCAGCGACAGCGGCAGGTTGTCGACCGCCTCGAAGCCCTCGTCCTCCAGCACCTTGAGCGTCGACGTTCGGCCGGCGCCGCTCAACCCGGTGACCAGGACCACCAGCGCGCGCCCGGAGGCCGGACCTGCTGCGGTTGGCGTCGACGCCCTGTCATCAATCGGGTGATCGTCGGACACGTCGTTCGCTACTCGTCGGTGACCATGCGCACGGCGAGCCGCACCTTCGCCGGCGTCGAGGCCTCGAACGCGGCGAGCACGATCAGCGGGACCGAGACGCCGGCATGGCTCCAGCGGCCTGGATCGGGAAGGCGGGGCACCTGCTCGGCCGGCACCAGGTCAACCACCAGGACCAGCGGGGCTCGCGAGACCGTGGGGATCGTGACGATCCCGATGCCCCTGACCTCCAGGCGATTCCGCAGGGCCTCGGGCGCCCGCGCGACCAGACGGTCGCCTTCGCGAACCAGTTCCGTTCGGTCGTCGGAAACCAGGCCGGCGCCACCGTCTATCAGTCGAAGCGCGATATCGGACTTGCCGGCACCCGACGGTCCGCGCAGCAGGACCGCCCGACCGTCAACCGCAACCGTGGTTCCCCAGACCGTCTCCATGCCCGGCAGAATGGCGGGTGACGGCCTGCTGTCAACGGCCTTCGCCGCCGGCGGACTGGTGGAACCCGTCGAGCGTCCGGCGGCCGGCGTCGGCGGTATCCTCGATCAGGGCGTTCAGGGCTTCGGCGCTGGCGCCTGGGGACGCCGCGGCCAGCCGGCGGGCGTGATGGGCGACGGCATCGAACCCGATGCTGCCGGCGGCCTCCATGAGGCTGTTGGCCATCGCTCCGACGGCGTGGCGATCGCTCCGGTCGAGGTCCTGAAGCCGTGCCAGCAGCTCGCCCACCCGGTCGACGTTCTCGCCCATGGCGTCGTTGGCGCCCCGGGCGACGCCCCCCGGCGTGCCCGGCGGCGTGCCTCGGGCGCCGCGAGCGCCGCCCCAGCGGTCGAGGGCGTCGATCAGCTTGGCGCGCTCCAGCGGTTTGGTGAGGAAGTCGTTCATGCCGGCGTCGAGGCAGCCCCTGAGGTCGTCGCGCGACGCGTAGGCGGTCAGGGCCACGATAGGGATGGCACCGAGCGGTGCCGGCATGGCGCGGATCGCGCGGGTCGCCGCTATGCCGTCCATTTCCGGCATCTGGACGTCCATCAGGACCAGGTCGAACGCCCCGCCGCGCACGGCGTCGACCGCCTGGCGTCCGTCGGCCACGACCTGGACACGGTGACCGGCCTGCTCGAGCGTTACCTGCAGCATCTCGGCGTTCAGCGCGACGTCCTCCGCCACCAGCACCCGCAGGGCGGTGGGCCGGGACGGCGCGGCGGCCGGCTCGCCGGACTCGGGCATCGCCTCGGCGATCTTGACCGGGATGGCGATGGTCACCGCGGTGCCCTCGCCGGGGGCGGTTTCCAGCGTCAGGCCGCCGCCCATCGCCTCGACCAGCATCCGGCTGATGACGAGCCCGAGCCCGCTGCCGCCACGGCCGACGTGCTGGCCCTGGACGAACGGACTGAACAGCCGGTCGCGCTCCTCCGGTGTCATGCCGATCCCGGTATCGGACACCCGGATCCGCAACTCTCCCGACCGGGCCGGACCCGACCCGCTGCCCGTGGGCTCGAACCGGACGGCAATCGCGATCCTCCCGGAATCGGTGAACTTGACCGCGTTGCCCAGCAGGTTCAGCAACACTTGGCGCAGCCGCACCGGATCGGCCTCGACAGCGGCCGGCAGGTCGCCCGGCAGATCGAGCGTGCAGCCAATTCCCTTGGCCTCCATCTGGGGCAGCAGCATCTCCCGGCAGCCCTCGACCAGCGCCGCCGCGTCGGTCGGTTGGGTGTCGAGAGCGACCCGGCCCGCGTCGATCTTCGCGTAGTCCAGGATGTCGTCGATGATCCGCAGCAGGCCGGTGGCGGCGTCGCGGATCTGGTCGGTGCAGCGACGCTGGAAGCCGTCGAGGTTGGAATCCCGAAGCAGGTCGACGAACCCGAGGACGGCGTTCATCGGGGTGCGTATCTCATGGCTCATGGAGGCCAGGAATCGGGTCTTGGCCTCGGCGGCGGCGCGGCTCCGCGACTCGCTCTGGCGCAGCTCCTGCTCCAGCTGCCGGCGGCGCCAGTCCTGCTCCAGAAGGGTGCCGAGCACCAGCACGCCGGCCACGTTGCAGGACACCAGCATCCACCAGGCGTGGGACAGGATGTCGATGCCGGTCTGCCACTCCGGGTAGAGGAACAGAGTCGGCAGCACCAGCAGCGTGCCGGCCAGCGACAACGCGAGAAGGCGTGGCGTGGTCGGCCGCAGGCGGTGGCGCCGGAAGTACCAGCGCGCGCCGAGCCCGACGGCGGCGTAGACGGCAAAGCCGACCACACCGCCCAGGGTTCCGGCCCCACCGATCCACAGGCGGGTCGCCGCCCCCATGATCGCGGTGACCAGCGCCGCCAGTGGCCCGCCGTAGACCCCGGCGAGCATGGCGGGACCCCCTCGGGGATCGAACACCGCCCCGGGCGCGATCACCACCGGATCGACCATCACCGCCGACACGGTGCCGCCGAAAACCAGGCCCATGAGCAGCGCTCGGCGCCAGCCGGGCGTCTCGCCCAGCCGGCTCGGCTGCAGCATCGCGATACCGATCGACAGCAGCGCCAGGAGTCCAAGGCTGTTCAGGATTGCGATCGCCGAGCCGCCGAGCATGCACTGTCTTCCCGCTCCGAGAGCCGAACTCTCGTCCAATCTGCGTTAACGATCGGTTACCGGAGCGATCGGTTACCGCAACTCCCGAGCCAACGGCAGCCGGACCACGAACCGGGCGCCCAGGATCTCGCCCGCCGCCGACCGCCGGTTCTCGGCCCGGATGGTGCCTCCGTGAGCCTCGACAATCTGCCTCGATATCGACAGGCCAAGGCCCGAATGGGTCCCGAACTTCTCGCCGCGGGGACGCTCGGAATAGAAGCGGTCGAAGACCGCCTGCAGCTTGCCGTCGGGAATGCCGGGACCGTCGTCCTCGACGGTCACGATCACGTGACCATCGTCGCGGCGTGCGTGCAGGCGCACGCGCCCGCCGGGCGGCGAGAAGCTGCGGGCGTTCTCGATGAGATTGCGCAACACCTGGACCAGCCGGCCTTCCTGGCCGGCGACCACCACCGGGCCGTCTGCCTCGACCTCGGCCAGCACCGTCGCACCGCCGCGGTCCTCGGCGGTCGCCGCGTAGACCTCGGCGAGGGCCGAGAGCATCTGGGCGACGTCAACCGCGCCGCGGTCCTCGCGCGACAGTTCGGCGTCGACCCGCGAGGCATCGGAAATGTCGGTGATCAGCCGGTTGAGGCGGGCGACGTCGTCGATCACGACCGCCATCAGCCGCTCGCGGCGCTCCGGGTCGTCGATGCGGGCGGCGGTCTCGACGGCGCTGCGCAGGGAGGTCAGCGGGTTCTTGATCTCGTGGGCGACGTCGGCGGCGAAACCCTCGATGGCATCCATGCGCGCCCACAGATCCTCCGTCATCGCCTTGAGCGAGCGCGACAGATCGCCGATCTCGTCGCCCCGGCGGCCGAAATCAGGGATCGTCTGGCGTCGGCTGTGGCTGGTGCGGACCGTCTCGGCGGCCGCCGCCAGCCGCTGGATCGGCCGGGTGATGGTGCCCGCGAGGTAGAGCGACAGCAGGATGGTGATGGCCAGCGTCAGCGCGAAGATGCCGAGGATCTCGAACCGCACCTCGCGCACCGCGACGTCGATGTCCTCGCCCTCCACCGACAGCATCAGCGTGCCCAGCACCTGCTTGTAGCGCTGCACCGGCACCGCGACCGACAGGAGCAGGCCGCCCGCTTCGGTAACCCGGACCTTGCGGATGGTGGTCCCGCCGAGCGCCAGGCGGACGTCGTCCTGCACCGCCTGCGGCCCGGTGGCCTCGTTCCAGACCGGCAGTTCCGAGCGCCGGGGCAGCCAGTTGACGATGCCCTCGTAGACGCGGTTGGCGAAGCGGCGGACCGGATCCGGCTCGGGTGGCGGCAGCGGCTGGATGCGAACCGTCCCGCCGGGGCCGGTCAGCATCCGGGTGTCGGCGATCAGCCTGCCCTCCGGCCCGTGGATCCGGATGCGCGAGGCCATCACGCCGGACAGCCGCCGGACGATGCGCCGAACCCGCTCGGGGACCAGCCCCGGGTCGACGCTGGCGTCGGTGTCGACGCCAAGTTCGGCGACCGCCCGCGCCATCACCTCGGCCTGCCGGTCGAGCGCGTCGAGTTCGCCGCGGATCAGGCTGTTCTGGTAGCGATCGAGATACAGGACTCCGACGAACAGGATCGCCACCGACAGCAGGTTGATCGCCAGGATTCGGATGGTCAGGCGCGACACGCCGATCCGGAAGCGCCGGCGCACCGCCCCCAGGCGCGGCGCGGCGCCAGTCGGCTGAGCGCGAGTCGGCTGAGTGCCCGCCGATTGGCCGCCCCCCGCCTCGTCCCGTTCGGGTCTCAGAGTGTCGATGCTACCCACGTCGTTTATCCGCGCGACCGTCGCGCCGCCGCGTCAACCCGGCTCGCGGTAGCGGTAACCGATGCCGTACAGCGTCTCGATCTCGTTGAAGTTGTCGTCGATCGCCTTGAACTTCTTGCGCACGCGCTTGATGTGGCTGTCGATGGTGCGGTCGTCGACGTAGACGCTGTCGCCATACGCCGCGTCCATCAACTGGTCGCGGTTCTTCACGTGGCCGGGCCGGGCGGCGAGGGCGCGCAGGATCAGGAACTCGGTGACCGTCAGGGCCACCGGCTTCGCCTTCCAGGTGCACATGTGGCGAGCGCCGTCGAGCACCAGGTCGCCCCGCGTGATGGTCGCCTCGGAGGTCGGGTTGGCCTCGTCGGCGGCCAGGTCCTGGCGGCGCAGCAGGGCGCGGATGCGCTCGATCAGCAGGCGCTGGGAGAACGGCTTCTTGATGTAGTCGTCGGCGCCCATGCGCAGGCCCAGGACCTCGTCGACCTCGTCGTCCTTGGAGGTCAGGAAGATCACCGGCACGGTGCTGGTCTTGCGCAGCCGCTGCAGCAGTTCCATGCCGTCGAGCCGGGGCATCTTGATGTCGAGCACGGCGAGGTCCACCGGCCGCTGCGTCAGCCCGCGCAGCGCCTCCTCGCCGTCGCGGAAGGTGCGCACCTCGAATCCCTCGGCCTCGAGAGCCATGGTCACCGAGGTCAGGATGTTCTGGTCGTCGTCGACCAGCGCGATCGTGTTGGTCATCTTTCCGCCCCTTCGTCCGGCGCGCGCGGGACTGCGCGACACCCCCACGCTCACGATTGCGGTCCATTCCGGCGCCGCTGCGGCTCGATTGGGGCAGAATATAGGACCGTTTCCGCAGCGATGCCCCATTGAACCGCCGCGGCGCCTCATTGTACACGAAGCCATGGACGATTCCGCCGACAGGGCATCCCCAGGCGACACCGTAAGGGGCCTGCTGCGCGCCGCCGACCGCGCCACCCTGGCCACCACGCTGGCCGGCGAGGACGGGGCCGCTTGGCCCTACGCGTCGCTGGTGATGATGGCGGTCGACCACGACGCCTCGCCGCTGCTGCTGATCTCGACCCTGGCCGAGCACACCCGCAACCTGACGTCCGACCCGCGCGCCGCCCTGCTGGTCGACGGCACCGCCGGCCTGGACGAACCGCTGACTGGCGCGCGCGCCACCGTGCTCGGCCGGCTGGCGCGCGACGACGATGCCGGTCGCCGGGCGCGCTATCTGCGCCGGCATCCGTCCGCGGCGGTGTACGCCGGGTTCGGCGACTTCTCGGTCTGGCGGATGACGGTGGAGCGCGCGCATCTGGTTGCCGGTTTCGGCCGCATCCACTGGGTCGACGCCGCCGCCGTGCTCGGGCCGTCGGAACTGCCGCTGGCGGCGCGCGAGGCCGACGTGGTCGAGCACATGAACGAGGACCACGCCGACGCCATCGGACTCTACGCGCGGGTCCTGCTGGGCCTCGACGGCGACGGCTGGGTCCTGACCGGATGCGACGCCGAGGGCGCCGACCTGCGGCTCGGCGGCCGGACCGCGCGGCTGCGCTTCGACGAGACGGTGCGCGACGCCGAGGGCGCCCGGGTCCAACTGGTCCGGCTGGTCAAGCGGGCGCGGGAACTGGACGCCGGCTGAGCGTCCCCGAAGCCCGGGTGGACGGGCGGATTCCTTTTCGCGGCAACTAAAGCAGACCTTTCGACGTTGCGTGAGCGGACGTCGAAAGAGGGCAGATGACGCGCCGCACCGTATCCCTGCTGGCCATCGCTATCGTGACGGCCGGATTGCTGCTGGTCGCGCCCGACGTGTTCCTGGTGATCTTCGCCGGCATCCTGCTGGGGGTTCTCCTGCAGGGCGGCGGCCACGCCATAGCCCGGCGCCTGGGGATTGCCGACGGTTGGGGGGTCGGCCTGTTCCTGCTGGTGGTCGTCGTGCTTCTCGGCGGCTTCGGGGTGGCGATCGCGCCGACGGTGTCGACCGAAGTCGACGAACTGGCGCGCCGGATCCCCGAGTCGATCGAAGAGGTTCGCCGCCGCATCGAGGGCTTCTCGTGGGGCAAGCGACTCACCGATCACCTCACGCCCGGCGGCCTGTTTTCCTCTGAAGGTCGCGCCGCGGCGGCGTCGGCGGTGACGTCGACCTTCGGGGCCCTGGGAAACACCGTCATCATCCTCTTCATCGGGCTGTACGGGGCCCTTGATCCCGATACCTACCGGCGCGGAGCCACGTCGCTGCTGGCGCCTTCGCTGCGCGACCGGGGCGAGGAGGTTCTGGACGAGGCCGGCGCCACGCTGCGCAACTGGCTGGCCGCCCAGCTGATGGCAATGACGGTGGTCGGCGTCCTCACCGCCCTCGGGCTTTGGGTGGCGGGTGTGTCGCTGGCCTTCGCGCTCGGCCTGATCGCCGGGTTGCTGGCGTTCATTCCGAACATCGGCCCGGTGCTCGCCATAGCGCCGGCGCTTCTGCTCGCGCTGCCGGATGGCCAGACCACGGTCCTGATCGTGGTCGCGATCTACCTCACCGTGCAGGCGCTTGAGAGCTACATCGTCACCCCGTTGATCCAGCAGGAGAAGGTGTCCCTCCAGCCCGCCCTGGTGATCGCCGTACAGTTGTTGTTCGGGGTGCTGTTCGGAATCTTCGGCCTGGCGCTGGCGACGCCGATCGCGGCGGTGGCCCGGACGCTGGTCCGGGAGGTCTATGTGGCCGACTACCTTGAGCGGGAAGCGATCACCAACCGAGGGGAGTGCGACCGAGCGTGAAACGGTGGGTCCGGCGCGGGGCGTCTTTCCTGTGCCTTCTGATGGTGGCGTTTACGGCCCTCGCCCTCATCGAGACGGACGAGTGGTGGATCCGCGTTCTCGACTTTCCGCGACCGCAGATCGCGTCTGCCCTCGGCGCCGCGCTTCTCGTGCTTTGGGCTGCTTCCTACCGGGCACGGTTTCCGGCGCTGGTGTCGGCCGCCTCTGTGGCGGCGCTGGCCTGGCAGGCCTGGCTCATCGTCCCGTACACGCCGGTCTGGCCCGAGCAGATTTTGCCGGCGAACGGATGCGCCGACTCTCGTCAGGTCCGGTTTCTGCTCGCCAACGTCCGGCAGGACAACCGCGACCCCGAGCCGTTGCTGGCGCTGGCCCGGGATCTAGATCCGGACATCGTCCTTCTCACCGAGATCGACCAGTGGTGGGAAGAGGCGGTCTCGACCTTGAGGGAGAGCCATCCCGAAACGCTGCTGAAGCCGCTCTCCAACACCTACGGGATCGGCCTCTACTCCCGGCTCGCCCTGCACGATCCCGAGATCCGATACCTTCTGGAGGATGACATTCCGTCGATCCGGGCACGGTTGGCGCTGGCTGACGGGACCGAGTTCTCCCTGTGGGCCGTGCACCCGGCACCGCCGCGCCCGGACGACGACACCGACGAACGCGACGCCGAGCTTCTGCTGGTGGCCAGGGAGGCGGCCGAGGTCGGTCGCCCCGCCACGGTTGCCGGGGACCTCAACGACGTCGCCTGGTCGTCGACCACGACGCTGTTCCAGGAGATCAGCGGCCTACTCGATCCCAGGATCGGCCGAGGACTTTACGCCACCTTCAACGCCGATTGGCCGCTGCTGAAATGGCCGCTCGATCACCTTTTCGCATCCCCGGAGTGGACGCTCGGGGAATTCCGCCGGCTGGACGACATCGGGTCGGACCACTTCCCGATCCTGGTCGAATTGTGCCATCAGCCTGAAGCCGCGGCGATCCAGGATGGCAACGCGCCTGAGCCCGGCGACGCCCGGGACGCCCAGGAGCATATCGACGAGGGTCGGGACGCCGCCCGTGACGACTGAAGGGTCGTCGCCTGCGCGGTGATTTCAGGGGCGGAGGGCCGACGCCGGATTCGCCCGGACGGAGCAGGGCTC
>JAGYJX010000021.1 GCA_018401495.1 Rhodospirillaceae bacterium | reverse complement strand
CTCGACCGTTCCGGGCGACGCTAGCGCTCCGGCGCGGTGGGTGAAAGCCTGCACGAAAGAAAATGGGGCGAGTGATGGGGATCGAACCCACGGCCTCCAGAGCCACAATCTGGCGCTCTAACCAACTGAGCTACACCCGCCATACCCTCGCTCGACCTCGGCCGAGCAAGGCGCGTTTGCTATCCCACCGACCCGGCCCCGTCAACCTAAATGGGTCAGCCGAGATAGCGGGCCAGTCTCTCGACCGCCCCGTCGAGCACCGCGTCGCGCTTGGCGAAGCAGAACCGGATGAAGTCGGTCGGGGCGGTCGCGCGGTCCTGGTAGAACGCCGACACCGGCACCGCCGCCACGCCGGCCTCGGTGACCAGCCGGCGGCAGAACCCCTCGTCGTCCTCGCCGGGCTTCAGGAAGCGCTTGGCGTCGACGAACAGGAAGTAGGTTCCCTGGCAGACCGCCGGCTCGAGCCCGACGCCGGCAAGCGCCGTCGACAGACGGTCGCGCTTGGCCTGCATCGAGTCCCGCAGGCCGTCGAAATAGCCGTCGTCCTGCCCGAGCCCGAAGGCGACGGCGCGTTGCAGGTTCGGCGCGGTGGTGAACACCAGGAACTGGTGGGCCTTGGAGATCGGCTGCAGCAGGTGCTCCGGCGCGGTCAGGTAGCCGACCTTCCAGCCGGTCAGCGAGAACGTCTTGCCGGCCGAACCGATCCGCACGCAGCGCTCGCGCATGCCCGGCAGCGTCATCAGCGGAATATGGACGCGCCCGTCGAACGCCAGGTGCTCGTAGACCTCGTCGCACACCGCGTAGGCGTCGTGCCGGCTCACCAGTTGGGCGATCGCCTCCAGCTCGGGGCGGGTGAACACCTTGGAGGCCGGGTTCTGCGGGTTGTTCAACACGATCAGCTTGGTGCGGTCGCTGAACGCGGCGGCCAGCGCGTCGAGGTCGAGTGTCCAGTGAGGAGGCGTCAGGCGGACGGTCTTCGGGATGCCGCCGGCGCGGCGGATCATCGGCAGGTAGCAGTCGTACAGCGGCTCGATCACCACGACTTCGTCGCCCGGCTCGATCAGCGCGAGGAAGCAGGCCGCCAATCCCTCGGTGGCGCCGGTCGAGACCATGGTCTCGGTCTTCCAGTCGACGTCGATGCCGTAGAAACGCTTGTTGTGCGCCGCCACCGCCTGGCGCAGCTCCGGCACCCCCATCATCGGCGGATACTGGTTCGGCGGGTCGTAGAGCGCCGCCGACGCGGCGTCGAGCACCGGGTCCGGTCCGCGGTCGTCGGGAAAGCCCTGGCCGAGGTTGATCGCCTGATGCTCGATGGCGAGGCGCGACATCACCTCGAACACGGTGGTGCCGTAGCTGGACAGCAGCGAATTCGCGGGCTTCATCGACGCTCCTCCCGTCCCCGGTCCGGGGACCGGTCGGATACCGCGCGCCTCGAACGCGCGCAAGCCCGCTGCTGCCGGGGCGCCGGAGGAGACGCTTTCCACACCGCCGCGCGTCGCTAGAATGCGCCGCCGCTGCCCCCTGCAACGACAGCGACGCGACCGACGTCACGCGAGAGGAAACGCCCATGCCCATCCTGGCCGACCGGATGTCCCAACTCGGCACCGAGACCGCGTTCGAAGTGCTGGCCCGAGCCAACGCGCTGGCCGCCGCCGGCAAGAGCATCATCAACCTCGGCATCGGCCAGCCGGACTTCAAGACGCCCGACCACATCGTCGAGGCCGGCATCAAGGCGATGCGCGACGGCCACCACGGCTACACGCCGGCCGCCGGCATCCCGCAGCTGCGCGAGGGCGTGGCCGCCGACCTGAGGAAGCGCCATGGCGTCGAGGTCGATCCGGACCTGATCATGATCATGCCGGGCGGCAAGCCGACGATGTTCTTCGCCTGCCTGATCTTCGGGCAGCCCGGGGCCGAGATCCTGTACCCGAACCCGGGCTTCCCGATCTACGAGAGCTCGGTGAAGTTCTCCGGCGCCACCGCAATCCCCTACCCGCTCAGCGAGGCCAACGGCTTCGCGTTCTCGGCCGAGGAGGTGCTGTCGAAGATCACGCCGCGCACCCGGCTGATCATCCTGAACAGCCCGGCCAACCCGACCGGCGGCGCCGTCCCGAAAGCCGAGTTCGACCGGCTGGTCGGCCGGCCTCGCCGACTGGCCGGAGGTCTACATCCTGTCCGACGAGATCTACGGCCAGATGCTGTACGACGGCCGCGAGCACACGACATTGCTGTCGTACCCCGAGCTTCGGGAGCGGGTGATCCTGCTGGACGGGTGGTCGAAGACCTACGCCATGACAGGCTGGCGGCTGGGCTACTCGACCTGGCCGAAGGCGATCTTCCCGCACGCCGAGAAGCTGGCGGTCAACTGCCACTCCTGCGTCAACGCCCCGACACAGTTCGCCGGCCTGGCGGCGCTGACAGGGCCCCAGGACGCGGTCCACGCCATGGTCAAGGCGTTCGACGAGCGCCGTCGTGTGATTGTCGGCGAGCTCAACCAGATCCCCGGGTTCCGATGCGTCGAGCCGGGCGGCGCGTTCTACGCCTTCCCGAACATCGAGGGCACCGGCATGGGCTCGAAGCCGCTGCAGACCAAGCTTCTGGAGGAGGCCGGCGTGGCGGTCATCGCCGGCACCAGCTTCGGGGCCTTCGGGGAAGGCTACCTACGGTTCTCCTACGCCAGTTCGACCGAAAACATCCGGGAGGCGATCAGACGCATTCGCGCCTGCCTGTCTTGAAGGCGACAATTTGCACAAGATTTGCTCATTCGCTCTCGAAACAGGCATGATGCGCTGATCGTCCTTCGGTTCCGACCTGATGGAACCGAGGGTTTCCGCGGTCGAGCGCGCTTCACCGTGGTTGGCATATCGCGTGCTATGCCCGCCCGTGGACAAGGCCGCCCGGCCATCCATCCGTACGCAATACGAAGGCACGGACCCAATGAAGAAGGTCGAAGCAATCATCAAGCCGTTCAAGCTGGACGAGGTGAAGGAAGCGCTGCACGAGGTCGGGATCCAGGGGATCACGGTCACCGAGGCCAAGGGCTTCGGCCGACAGAAGGGGCACACGGAGCTGTATCGCGGCGCCGAATACGTCGTGGACTTCCTGCCCAAGGTAAAGGTCGAGATCGTCATGGAAGACGC
Source organism: Rhodospirillaceae bacterium (assembly GCA_018401495.1). Lineage (GTDB taxonomy): Bacteria > Pseudomonadota > Alphaproteobacteria > Thalassobaculales > Thalassobaculaceae > Thalassobaculum_A. Next base: position 338,836 of record JAGYJX010000021.1, on the reverse strand, counting down.
CCAGGTCGCGCGCGCGGTCGAGGCGATCCAGACCGCGGCGCACACCGGACGCATCGGCGACGGCAAGATCTTCGTGTCCACCGTGGACGAGATCATTCGCATTCGCACCGGCGAGACCGGTTCGGACGCGATCTAGACGGGCTCCGGGGCCGACGCCCCGGAAGCACGGGTTTCCCGGGTCCTCCGGGATGGGGAGCGTGGGGCGGCATACGGGGACCGTGGCCGTCCCGGCAATTATGCAGACAGGAAGGAAACCATGTCCGACGACGTCAAGCGCGTAATGGAAATGATCGAGGAGAACGATGTTAAGTACGTCGATCTCCGTTTTACCGACCCCCGGGGCAAGGTGCACCACGTCAGCCAGCACGTGCGCACCATCGACGAGGACTCGCTCGTTGAAGGCTTCATGTTCGACGGGTCGTCCATCGCCGGCTGGAAGGCGATCAACGAATCGGACATGGGTCTGAAGCCGGACCTCTCGACGGCGGTCATGGATCCGTTCTTCGCCCAGCCGACCCTGGCGATCACCTGCGACATCGTGGAGCCTTCCACCGGCCAGCCCTACGAGCGCGATCCGCGGTCGACCTCCAAGGCGGCTCTCAAGTACATGCAGAGCCTCGGCATCGGCGACACCGCCTATTTCGGCCCGGAGGCCGAGTTCTTCGTGTTCGACGACGTCAAGTTCGACGTCAAGGGCAACAAGGGCTACTACGAGCTCGACAACGAGGAAGGCCCGTACAACACGGCCCGCGCCTACGAGGAAGGCAACCTCGGTCACCGTCCGGGCGTGAAGGGCGGCTACTTCCCGCTGCCGCCGGTCGACTCCGGCCAGGACCTGCGCAGCGAGATGCTGTCGGTCATGGAGGAGATGGGCGTGAAGGTCGAGAAGCACCACCACGAGGTGGCGCCCTCGCAGCATGAGCTCGGCATGGAGTTCGGCACCCTCGTCACCACCGCCGACCACATGCAGATCTACAAGTACGTGGTCCAGCAGGTGGCGGCCGCCTACGGCAAGACCGCCACGTTCATGCCGAAGCCGATCTCCGGCGACAACGGCTCGGGCATGCACGTCCACCAGTCGATCTGGAAGGACGGCAAGCCGCTGTTCGCCGGCTCGGGCTACGCCGACCTCTCGGACACCGCGCTGTACTACATCGGCGGCATCATCAAGCACGCCCGCGCGCTGAACGCCTTCACCAACTCGACGACCAACAGCTACAAGCGGTTGATCCCGGGTTTCGAGGCGCCGGTGCTGCTGGCCTATTCGTCGCGCAACCGCTCGGCGTCCTGCCGCATCCCGCACGTCAACAGCCCGAAGGGCAAGCGGGTCGAGGTCCGGTTCCCGGATCCGGCCGGCAACCCCTACCTCAGCTTCTCGGCGATGCTGATGGCCGGCCTCGACGGTATCCAGAACAAGATCCATCCGGGCGACCCGATGGACAAGAACCTCTACGACCTGCCGGCGGAAGAACTCGCCGACATCCCGACCGTCTGCGGCTCGCTGCGTGAGGCGCTCGAGAACCTGGACAAGGACCGCGCCTTCCTGACCCAGGGCGGGGTGTTCACCGACGACCAGATCGACGCCTACATCGAGCTCAAGATGGAAGAGGTGTACGCCTTCGAGCACACCCCGCACCCGATCGAGTTCCAGATGTACTACTCGAGCTAATCGCTCTAGATCATTGAAATAACGAACGGGCCGCTCCTTCGGGGGCGGCCCGTTTCGATTCCGGCCGCAGGTCTCGTCAGGAACCGCCGATCCGCGCCACGTCGAACGGCGTGGTCTGGTACAGGTGATTGATCCAGTTCCCGAACAGCAGGTGGGCGTGGCTGCGCCAGCGATTCTCGGGCTGGCGGCTCGGATCGTCGTTGGGAAAGTAGTTGTGCGGGGGCGCGATCGGCTTGTCGGCCGCGATGTCGCGGAAATACTCCTCGCTGAGCGAGTTCGAATCGTACTCTATGTGATTGAACATATGCAGTGATCGGTGGCGCGGATCGTCCAGCAGGCAGAGCCCGGCCTCGTCCGAATCCATCAGGACGGTCATCCCGCTGTGCTCCGGGATGTCTTCCCGCCGGATCTCGGTCCAGCGCGACACCGGGATCGAGAAGTCGTCGGAGAACCCGCGCAGATAGGGCGATGCCGGCGCGAGATTGCGGTGCCGGTAGACCCCGAACGCCTTCTGGGACAAGGCGTGCTTGGGCATGCCGTGGAAATGATGGACCGCCGCCTGCGCGCCCCAGCAGATGTTGAAGCAACCGTGGACGTTGGTCTGGGTCCAGTCGAAGATCCGGCGCAACTCGTCCCAGTAGGTCACCTGCTCGAACGGCATGGTCTCGACCGGCGCGCCGGTGACGATGAACCCGTCGAACTTCTCGGCGCTGACATCCTCCCAGTCGCGATAGAACGACAGGATGTGCTCGCTCGGCGTGTTGCGGGCGACGTGGTTGGTCATCTTGACCAGCGTCAACTCCACCTGCAGCGGGGTCGACCCCAGCAGCCTGGCGATCTGCGTCTCCGTCTTGATCTTGTTGGGCATCAGGTTCAGCAGGCCGATGCGCATCGGCCGGATGTCCTGGCGGACCGCGTCTGCCTCGCGCATCACCATCACGCCTTCGGCGTCGAGGGTGGTGCGGGCGGGCAGATCGTCGGGGATCTTGATGGGCATCAACGTGTCTCGCTCTGCGGGTGCCGCCTCCCGCCGGCCGGGCCTGGGCGGCGGCAGGACGGCCGGGGCGGCGCAACAGGGTCTATGGTAGAATTGACATCGGGCGCCGCGTCAATGACGGCTGGTGCTACGCGTCAACCGCGCGCTTGCGGCCGTCATCGTCGATCGCGACGTAGGTGAAGCGCCCCTCGGTGACCAGCACCCGCTCCTCGCGGCGGTCGAACCAGCGGATCTTCCAGGCCTCTATCGCCACCGTGATCGACGTGGTTCCGACCCGCTCGATGTCGCCGTAGCAGCACAGCACGTCCCCCACCGCCACCGGCCCGACGAAGGTCATCGCCTCGATCCCGACCGTCACCACCCGGCCGCGGGCCCGCTTGGCGGCGGCAAGCCCGCCGGCCACGTCCATCTGGCTGAGCACCCAGCCGCCGAAGATGTCGCCGTTGGGGTTGGCATCGGCCGGCATGGCCAGGGTCCGTATCTGCATCTCGCCGCGCGGTGAGCGCCCCGGATCGACCTGCATGCTTGCTGCCATGGCAACACCATATCTCGCACTCGCGCTCGACGCACCTACAGGATAAACTCCCGCCTCCCGGGCCGATAGCCCTTCGCGAACCCACAAGACGACCGGACATGGCCGACCTCTTCGCAAGCTCCGGCGCGCGCGCCGACGACTATTCCGCCAAGGACATCGAGGTCCTGGAGGGGTTGGAGCCGGTGCGCCGACGCCCCGGGATGTATGTCGGCGGCGTCGACGAGCGCGCCCTGCACCACCTGGTCGCCGAGGTGCTCGACAACTCCATGGACGAGGCGGTCGCCGGCCACGCCAGCCGCATCGAGCTCGAACTCGGCGGCCGATCACACGGTGACGGTGCGCGACAACGGCCGCGGCATCCCGGTCGACCCGCACCCGAAGTTCCCGACCAAATCGGCGCTCGAGGTGATCCTCACCACGCTGCATTCCGGCGGCAAGTTCTCCGACAAGGTCTACGCCACCGCCGGCGGCCTGCACGGCGTCGGCGTTTCGGTGGTGAACGCGCTGTCCGACCGCCTGGAGGTCGAGGTCGCCCGCGACCGGCGGCTTTACGTCCAGCGCTTCGCCCGCGGTGTCCCGCTGGGACCGCTGGAAACCGTGGGCGCCGCCCCGAACCGCCGCGGCACCACCATCCGGTTCCACCCGGACGCCGAGATATTCGGGCCGAATGCCAAGTTCCGGCCGGCCACACTGTACCGGATGGCCCGCTCCAAGGCCTACCTGTTCAAGGGCGTCGAGATCCGCTGGAAGGTCGACCCCGAGCTGCTGCGCGACGGCGACCAGACCCCGGTCGAGGCCGCCCTGCACTACCCCGGCGGTCTCGCCGACTTCCTGGCGAGCGCGATCGAGGGCCGGCGCACCGTTTCGACTCAGGCCTTTCACCGGCGACGTCGAGGTGCCGGACGGCCAGGGTCGCGTCGAATGGGCGATGAACTGGCCGGACGACCAGGACGACGGTTTCCTGCACGCCTACTGCAACACCATCCCCACCCCCCAGGGTGGCACCCACGAAGCCGGCCTTAGGGCGGCCCTGATGCGGGGCCTGAAAGCCTACGGCGAGATGGTCGGCAACAAGCGCGCCGCCCAGGTCACCGCCGAGGACCTGATGGTCGGCGCCTGCATCATGCTGTCGGTGTTCATCCGCGACCCGCAATTCCAGGGCCAGACCAAGGAGCGGCTGGTCAGCGCGCACGCCACCCGCATGGTCGAGCAGGCGGTGAAGGACCATTTCGACCACTGGCTCTCCGCCGACCCGGAGACCGCCAACCTGCTGCTGGAGCGGTTGATCGAGCGCGCCGAGGACCGGCTGCGCCGCCGCCAGCAGAAGGAGGTCAGCCGCAAGACCGCGACCCGGAAGCTGCGCCTGCCCGGCAAGCTCGCCGACTGCTCGCGCTCCGGCGCCGAGGACACCGAGATCTTCCTGGTCGAGGGCGACAGCGCCGGCGGCTCGGCCAAGCAGGCGCGCGACCGGGCGACCCAGGCGGTGCTGCCGCTGCGCGGCAAGATCCTGAACGTCGCCAGCGCTTCGGCCGACAAGCTTCGGCAGAACCAGGAACTCTCGGACCTCGTCCAGGCCCTGGGCTGCGGCACCGGGTCGTCCTTCAAGGTCGACCAGCTGCGCTACGAGAAGGTCGTGATCATGACCGACGCCGATGTCGACGGCGCCCACATCGCGTCGCTGCTCATGACGTTCTTCTACCGCGAGATGCCGAGGCTGATCGAGGACGGCCACCTGTTCCTGGCGATGCCGCCGCTGTACCGCCTGACCCAGGGCGGCAAGACCGTCTACGCCCGCGACGACGCCCACAAGGACGAGCTGATGGCGACCGCGTTCAGCCGGCAAGGGCAAGGTCGAGATCAGCCGGTTCAAGGGGCTCGGCGAGATGCCGCCGATGCAGCTCAAGGAAACCACGATGAACCGGGCCACCCGCCAGATGCTGCGGGTCAAGATCCCACCGGCCGGCGGCCCGGAGCTGATCGTCGAGCCGGAGTTGGAGGCCGAGACCCGGCGGACCCGCGAAACGGTCGAGACGCTGATGGGCAAGAAGCCCGAGCTTCGGTTCGCCTACATCCAGGACAACGCCCGCTTCGTCCGCGACGTCGACGTGTGATCGCTGCCGGCGCTACAGCAGCGCCCTGAAGTAGTCCGCCATGCGATCCTCGAACACCGGCAGCGCAAAGCGCTCGGCGGTGAGCCGGCCGGCCGTGACGTACCGGTTGACCCGTTCGGGATCGCGGAACACGTCCATGGCCTCGTCGATCGCCTGCACGCAGCCTCCAAGATCGTCCTCGCCGACCCAGAAGCCGTTGTCCGGCGTGGCGAAATCGGTGGTTCCCTGTCCGGCAAAGCCGCACACCACGCAGCCGGCCGCCATTGCCTCCAAAGGCGGCAAACCGAACCCCTCGCCGCGTCCGAGATTGAGGAAGATCGACGAGCCGGCCAGGAGCGCCGCGGTTTCCATCTCGGTGCGCCCGTCGATCGGCAGCCATTCGATCGGCTGGCGGACCTTCTCCTGCAGCTTCTCCGCCAGACCCGGCCATTTGCGCGGCATGTAGGCGATACGGTGCCGTCTGGCCCCGGCCGGTCGGAACACTGTTCGGTCGACGCCTGGATGCACCACGGCAACATCCCGGAACCCCGCCCGGTCGATCAGGAAGCGGCGCGAGAACTCCGAGACCGTCAGGCATCGGATGTGCGTCAGCAGCGACCAGTCGATCGACGGGTTGCCTTGCAACGCGTTGTGATTCTGGATGAAGAGGATCCGTCGGTCCGGCTTGCCGAGCAGAAACGGCAGGCGGTGAGGCCCGATCGAGTCGGTTGCCACGAAGAGGTCGCGCGGGCCCATTGCCTGCGGACGGGACATGTCGACGAGGGCGACGTTCTTGATGAGTTCGCTGCCTTGCAGCCATTCGGCAAGCCCGACGGCGGACGCGACATAGGCATCGATGCCACGCCGCCGCAGGCCGGCCACGGCCTGGTAAATCACCTTCACGCCGCCGATCGGCCGCGATCGGTTGTCGATCATTCCGAACAGCACCCGGGCCACGACTAGTCCTCGAGCCAGCGGCGCAGCATGGCGGTCGTGCGCTCCGGCCGCTCCAGGGCGGGCAGATGGCCGCATTCCTCGATGACCTCGAGCCGCGATCCGGGCACTGCCGCCGCCATCTCCTCGGACAGCGCCAGGGGAGTAAGCAGATCCTCCCGCCCGCACGCGATCAGCGTGGGGCACGTCACTCTTGCCAGCAGGTCGCGACTGTCGTCGCGCGACAGAATCGCTTTCTGTTGGCGGATGAATCCGTCGCGCCCGACCCGTGCCGCCATCTCGAAGATCGGCCCGGTCACGGCGGGGTCGTCGAGCCGACTGGGGTGCACCAGCATCGGCAGCAACCGAGGGGTGACGCCCTTGAACCGGCCCATGTCCGCAAGCTGGATCAGACCAGTGCGACGCCGGCGCTGATCGTCGTCGTCGGCGCGCGCCGAGGTGTCCAGAAGCGCGAGGCGCTCGATCCGCTCGGGCGCCTGCCGGAACATTTCCAGCGCGACGTATCCTCCCATCGACAGGCCGGCCAGGGCGAACCGCCGGGGCAACCCGGCCAGAATCGTCGCCGCAATCTCCTGAACGGTTTCGTGCTGGCTCAAGTCCGGCAACAAGATCTCGTCGAACCGATCCGACAACGCGTCGATCTGACGGCTCCACAGCGCCGCGTCGTTCAGAAGCCCAGGCAGCAGCACGAGAGTCTTGGTCACAGGCGAATATACCTCCATACTTTCAATTCAATGACCCGGGGCGACCGTGGCTCCGGCGACCCCGCCGCCGGCGTGAGGATCACGCCGGAATCCAAGCGTTTCCGTGACGTTCGGAGCCGTCTATCATTGACAGTCGAGCATGAACGCATATAGTCCGCGCGCCACTTGGCGGTCGCCGACCGCGAGGGCCGCACAACTTAAGACGACATGGCTGATACACAAGTAACTTTCGCCGATCTTGGTCTATCCGACGAGATCGTTGCCGCAGTCGGTTCCGCCGGCTACCTGAAGCCCACGCCCATCCAGGAAAAGGCGATCCCGTACGTCCTGATGGGGCGTGACGTGCTGGGAACCGCCCAGACCGGAACCGGCAAGACGGCGTCCTTCACGCTGCCGATGATCGACATCCTGTCGGCTGGCCGCGCCAAGGCGCGCATGCCCCGATCCCTGATCATCGCACCGACCCGCGAGCTCGCCGCCCAGGTCTCCGAGAACTTCGTCACCTACGGCAAGAACACCCGGTTGACGATGGCGTTGCTGATCGGCGGCGTCTCGTTCGACGACCAGGAGAGCAAGCTCGACCGCGGCGTCGACGTCCTGATCGCGACCCCCGGCCGCCTGCTCGATCACTTCGAGCGCGGCAAGGTGCTGCTGAACGACGTCAAGATCCTCGTCATCGACGAGGCCGACCGCATGCTCGACATGGGCTTCATTCCCGACGTTGAGCGGATCGTCTCGCTGTTGCCGACGATCCGACAGACACTGTTCTTCTCGGCGACCATGGCGCCGGAGATCCGTCGCCTCGCCGACAAGTTCCTGATGAATCCGAAGGAGGTCTCGGTCGACCCGCCGGCTTCTCCGGCGCTGACCGTCGCTCAGCACCTGGTGCGATGCTCGATCAAGGACAAGCGTGAGGCGCTCCGCTCGCTGCTGCAGAGCGAGACCGTGGACAGCGCCCTGATCTTCTGCAACCGCAAGCGCGACATCGGCGTGCTGCACCGTTCCCTGCAGCGCCACGGCATCGAGGCCGTCCAGCTGCACGGCGACATGTCGCAGCCGGCCCGGACCGAAACCCTTCAGCGCTTCAAGAACGGCGAGGCGCGCCTCGTGGTGTGCAGCGACGTCGCCGCCCGCGGCCTCGACATCAAGGGTCTGAGCCACGTCTTCAATTTCGACGTGCCGTCCCACGCCGAAGACTATGTCCACCGCATCGGCCGAACCGGCCGGGCGGGGATGAGCGGCCGCGCCTTCACTCTGGCGACACCCGAGGATTCGAAACTGCTGGCCGGCGTAGAGCGCCTGATCGGCCGGAAGATCCCGGTCCTGCAGCTGGATAACCTGGAGGCGTCCTCGATCGATATCGCCGACGACAGCGCCAGCGACCGTCGACCCAAGGCCGCCGGCCGTGGCCGCGGCGGACGCTCCGGCGAGCGGCGCGCGAGCGAGCCGACGGCGGTCGAGAGACCCGTCGCCGAGAGAGCAGTCGCCGAGAGACCAGCGGTTGAGATGCCTGTCGACGTTCCGTCCGAGAGCCCGGCTGAGGCCGCTGCGGTCAGGACGCCGCGGCGTTCCCGTCGCCGGAGCGATGAACGCACCCGCCCTGCAACGGAGCCAGCGGCTCTCGATACCGTCGTTGCCGACACCAAGGTCGTCGATGAGGTCGCGGCTCGCGAGCCGTCGATAACCGGTGGTGGCGTGGTCGAGGCGTTCCAGCCGCGTGATGGCGGGCGTCGAAACCGGGGCGGACGGGATCACGACGATCTTGGTCCCAAGGTGACCGGGTTTGGCGATGAAGTTCCGGCGTTCCTGCTTCGCCCGGTCCCGACCAAAGCCGCCGGTTGATTTCCGCCAGCCCGTGCGGAACGATGATGTCGCTCCATCGACAGTCTCGGGGACGCCATGCAGACGATCTTCATCCAGGTGAAGTGCGAGCTCGGGAAAGCCTACGTGGTCGCCGACCAGGCGGTTCTCGATGTCGAGGAGGTGTCGGAGGTGTACTCGACCTCCGGCCAGTATGACCTCCTGATGAAATGCTACCTTCCCGACGCCGCCGATATCGGCCACTTCGTCACCGAACGGGTACAGACCCTGCCGGGCGTGAAGGACACCTTCACGCTCATAACCTTCAAGGCGTTCGGGTAGAAGCCTCGCCAGGCTCGCCGCGCGCGATCGCCAGCGCCTGCCCGATTGCCTCCGGATCGCCGATGTGATTGGCGAGCAAAAGGACAAGCCGGGCGTTCATGCGCCGGCTTGCCGCGTCGTCCAGGCCGTGATGAGCACGGATCAAGCGGTCGTAGAAACCGTCAGGATCCGGCAGGTTGGGCTCGGTAATCAGGTCCGCCATTCTCCCTACCCTCCAGCGGATCGCAGCCCGCCCTCGGCAACCGCGCTGCCCGATGCCCGCTGCAGCGCCTTGGTCACATCATCGATCGACGGCCAGCGCCACCGGGCTGCGACATGCTGGTCCGGACGTAGCAGATAGGCGGTGCCGTCGACAGCGCTCCACCGTCGGAACGCGGTGCCGTCCGGATCGACGACGGCCGCTGCGTCCGGGGCGCCGCGGCGCACGACCGTGACCAGATCGACCCGTGGCCGCAACGCTTCCAGATTGGCAAACGTCGGTACCGCCGGTGCCTCGTCGGCAAACCACAGCAACGTGAAGCGACCGCCGGTGCGTTCCAGCAACCATGCCAAGCCGGCGTTGTCCCTGACGGGCGCGTCGATCGCCGCCGCGCCGGGTTCGGGACCGCCGTCCCAGGCCTCGGCGTCCCGGGTCGACAGCGGCGTCGCGCGGTAGACGTGCGGCAGGGACAACCGGCCGGAATTCACCAGCTGGCGCGCGAACGGCAACCGGGCGGCGAGCTCCAGTGCGGCTGCGCGAAAATCTTCGCTCACCGCCGATTTCGGGGTCATGAAATCGGTCGAGCGGGTCGAGTTCAGGATGTTCTCGTCCGCCGCCGGGATCCGCTCGTCGTCGTAGCTGTCGAGAAGCCCGTCAGGGGCCGCACCCGACAGGACCAGGTCCAGCTTCCAGCACAAATTGTCGACATCCTGTATCCCGCCGTTGCCGCCGCGAGCGCCGAACGGGCTGACGACATGGGCGCTGTCACCGACGAAGAACACCGGGCCATGCCGGAACTTCTTCATCCGCCGGCAGGTGAAGCTGTAGACGCTGACCCATTCGAGCGCGAAGTCGACCTCCGGGCCTAGCATCTGCCGCAGGCGCGGCAGGACGTTCTCGGGCTTGCGCTCCTCGTCGGGATCCGCAGCGGCCGGCAACTGAAAGTCGATGCGGAACACATCGTCGGCCTGGCGGTGCAAGAGCACCGACCGGCCGGAATGAAACGGTGGGTCGAACCAGAACCAGCGTTCGCTCGGGAACCCTGCCTTCATGGTCACGTCGGCGATCAGGAAGCGGTCTTCGAACACCCGGCCCTTGAAATCCAGTTGCATGGCGCGGCGAACGGCGCTGCGCACGCCATCGGCCGCCAGCACGCAGTCGGCATCGAGGCGATAGACACCATCCGGGGTCTCGACGGTCAGGCGCGCCGCACCGTCGGCCAGTTGTTCGACCGCCGTGACGCGGCTTCTCCAGCGGATGTCGGTGCGGCCGAGTTCCGCCACCCGGTCGATCAGGAAATCCTCGACGTGGTACTGCTGGAGATTGACGAAGGCCGGGCGTCGGTGCCCGGGTTCCGGCAGCAGGTCGAAGGCGTAGACCTCGCGGTCGCCGTGGAACAGCCGGCCCCGGTTCCACACCACGCCCTTGCCGGCGATCCGATCCGCCACCCCGATCCGATCGAACACTTCGAGGGTTCGCTTCGACCAGCAGATCGCCCGGCTGCCGACCGAAACCGTGTCGTCCTCGTCGAGCAGAACGGTTTCCCGACCCAGGGAGGCAAACTCGGCGGCGGCTGTCAGCCCGACCGGGCCGGCGCCGACGATCGCCACTGGCACCCGACGGATGGCGGCGTCGCCAAGTTCCGGCGGCGGCACGTAGGCGAAGCGCGGACGGGCCGCCGCCGACACATCAGGCTCCGTCGAGTTCCTTCAGGGCACCCTGAAGCGAGTGCCACATGTCGCGGTCGCGCTCGGCCGTCCAGATCCGCGGATCGCGCAGCCCGCCCGCCTCGTCATACGCCCGGCTGACGTTGAACGGCAGGCAGTGATCGAAGATCACCCAGTGGCCGTACTTCGGCTGCAGGATGCGATAGGCGTCGACGTAGACCTCGCCGAGCGGCTTGCCGGCCGCCACGCCGGCCTTCGCCGCGCCCAGCAGGTCGGACACGAAGGCCCGGGTACCATCGATCGCCCGCCGGGAGTCGGCCGGGGTCTTCATCGCCTCGCCACGTCCCGGCAGCATCTGCTGGGGTCGAGGGCGAGCAGGTTGTCGAGGGTCGCCGGCCAATCGGTCAGATAGGCGTCGCCGCAATACGGGGTCGCCCCCTCCTCGACCAAGTCGCCGGCGAACAGGATCCCGTCATCGGGCAGCCAGACGATGGTGTCGCCCTTGGTGTGGCCACGCCCGACCTGGCAGATCTTCAGCCAGCGGCCGCCGAACTTCATCTCCAGCACACCGTCGACCACCATGGTCGGCCAAGTGAGTCCCGGGATCGTCTCGACCGCCTTGAACAGCCGCGGAAGCGGCCGATCTCGCTGTCCATGTCCTGCTGGCCGCGCTCGACGATCAGGTCGTAGGTATCGCGGCTCGCCATGATCGTGTCGGTGCCGTAGCCCGACGCCCCGAGCACCCGGACGGCGTGGTAGTGGGTGAGGAAGACGTGGGTGACCGGCTTGTCAGTGACGGTGGCGATGTAGCCCATCAATTCCTTGGCGAGAACCGGCGTGGCGCGCGCGTCGATCACCATCACGCCGTGATCGCCGACGATCACGCCGGTGTTGGGGTCGCCTTCCGCGGTGAACGCGTAGACCCCCTCACCAAGCCGGTCGAAGGTGATCTTCTTCTCGTCGAGGTCGGCGGCCGACGCGAAGGCCTTTGCCATGATTTCTCCTCCCGGTTTGGATGTTGGGAGGAAAATTAGTTTCATCTGAAACCAAAGGCAAGCCTGACCAGGATCCGGGACAGGCTCTAGGGTCGCCTCGCCCAGGCCGGGCGACCAAGCGGCAGGCGCGGGACGGAATCCACCGCCGTTACGATGCGGGTGATACGGCCGTCGGCGCCAAACGGCAGCAACAGCCGCTTGATATCCGCCGCATAGGCGTCGAGCGATGGTTCGTGCCGCGTGAACAGAGGCTCGCCGCGAATGACCACCGCACGGTAGCAGGCGAGGTAGAAGGTGGTGATGTAGGACGTCGGCGCGAACTCGGAGATGTAGGTCCCGGTAAGGTCCCGTCCCATCTCGAGCGCGAGTCGGCTGCCGTAAAGCCGGATCCGGAAGTCCGCCGCGTCGTCGATCGGCTCGCAGATCAGCAATCTGCCGAGCGCCGGCCGCAGGTCCACCGGGTCGATCTCCGCCTCGGCAGGCCAGGGTCGGTCGCCCTTGCGGGCTCGCCAGAACCCGATGAGGTGGTCGAACGGCTCGGAGGTCATGTCGTCCTGAACCGGTGCCCAGACGACAGTCGGCGGCGCGACCCCACTGGCGTCGAACAGCCCCGCGCTTGCGCTTGAACCCCCACTCACGAGGTCGTCGCGCAATCGGTTGACCAACGGTGAATCCAGCGCGTTCAGCATCGAGGCATGCCCATTGACCCTCCCGGCATCGGTCGAGGAGAACCCGGATCAACCTATTTGCTGCGTGTTAAGGAACCCTTAAATCCCCGCCTCGTGCCAGTGCCGGGCGATCTCGCCCGCGTGGCAGAGCCAAACCTCGTCGCGGCGGGCGGCGATGTGTTCCAGCGCCCGACGCAGCGGTCGCAGGCGGTGCGGCTGACCAACGATATAGGGGTGCAGCGCGATGCCGAACACCAGCGGCTGCCGGGCGGACTGCGCGAGTTGCTCGTCGAACCCGTCGACGATCATGTCGGCGAACGCCCTTCCCTCAACCTTCCTGACAACGACCGCTGGTATGTCGTTCAATTCCTGGGGATATGGAACAGAGAGGACGCGGCCACCGTTGCGGGTGTCCATCCACACCGGCTGATCGTCGTGACACCAGTCGAGAAGATACCGGTAGCCTTCCTCCGCCAGGAGATCAGGGGTCGTCCGGCTCTGGGAGATCCAGGGACCGAGCCAGCCATCCGGCCGCCGGCCCTCGGCGGCGGTGATCGTCGCCGTGGTCCCGGCGATCAGTTCACGCTCGGCGGCCTCGTCGAGCACCCCCTGCCGCTCGGAGTTGGTCCGGCCGTGCGCCACCACCTCGTCGCCGCGCCGCCGGAACGCTTCCATGATGCCCGGACACTCGGCGTAGGTCTCGGCGTTCGCCAGCACCGTCACCGGGAGTTCAAGCCGATAGAAATCCTCGAGAAGGCGCCAGACGCCGACCCGGTTTCCGTAGTCCCGCCACGCGTAGTTCAGCACATCCGGCTGCGGCCCGCCGGGGGCCAGTTCGGCGCCGAGCCCTTCCCCAAAGGCGAACACCTCGATGTTCAGGGCAATGTAAACCGCCAGCCGGCGTCCGCCCGGCCAGTCCGGAGCAGGCCGGCCTTCGATCGCCCGGTAGGGATAGCGCCCGTGGCCGGGCAGCGCCACGGCGTCAGCCCGCGGTCGGACGGGCGCCGGCGCCAAGCCGGATCGCCGTGACCGCCATGCCGACCGCCGCCTGCGTCGGATCGACGACCGGAATGCCGAGCCGATCGGCCAGCCGCTCGCGGTAGCGCGCCATCCCGGCGCATCCCATGACCAGCACGTCGGCGCCGTCGCGGTCCCGAAGTTCCTCGCCGACCTCGACCATGCGGCCGAAGGCCCGGCTCTCGTCCGACAGCTCGACGACGCCGAGCCCGATGGCTCGGTCTCCGGCCAACCGGCCCTCGAGCCCTAGGGCCCGCACGTAGCGAAGGTGCCGCGGGATCGATCGGTCCAGGATGGCGATGATCCCGGCCTTGTTGCCGAGCGCCAACGCAGTCAGCAGGCCGCTCTCCGCGATGCCGAACACCGGGCGGTCGGTGCTCTCGCGGGCGGCGTGGATCCCGGGGTCGGAAAAGCAGGCGATCACGAACGCCGAGGCGTCGTTGTCATGCTGGCGGATGATGCCCCGGATATGGGCCGAGACGTCGTCAACATGCGCCTGGCGCTCGATACCCGGCGGACCGTCGGGGTTGGTCACGCTGACGATCTCCGGCCCGCCCTCCATGCGCAGCGGGTCAAGCGCCCGGTCCATGGCGGCGGTGACCGCTTCGGTCGAGTTCGGGTTGATGACAACGATCCGGTCGGCCACCGAGTTCTCCGTGGAAGGCTCTAGGACAAGGCTTTCGAGGCGATTTCGTAGACGTCTTTTGAGAGATTGGGGCTGTCGACGATGCGGCGCAAGGCATCCGTCATCGCCCGGCCGCGCGCGCCGTCGAACTTGCGCCAGCGCACCAGCGGCTGGGTCATGCGGGCGGCCACCTGCGGGTTAAAGGCGTCGAGCGCCAGCACCTGGTCCGCGAGGAACTCGTAACCGGCGCCGTCGGCGGCGTGGAAACGGATCGGATTTCCGCTGGCGAATCCTCCGATGAGCGCCCGCACCCGGTTCGGATTGCGCAGGCTGAAGCGGGGGTGATCGAGCAGGTCGCGGACCTCCGCCAGGGCAGCGCGTCGCGCCGACCCGGCCTTCAGCGCAAACCATTTGTCGAGCACCAGGGGATCGTTCTCCCAGCGGTCGTGGAAGGCGGCCAGGGCTTGGTCACGCTCCGGCCGTTCCAGATCATTGAGGGCGGCCAGGGCACCCATGACGCGGGTCATCGTGCCGTCGGGGCGGGACTGGGCGACGGCGCGGGCGATGCCGGCCTCGCGGCCGCTCGCGACGAGGTAGCCGAGGGCGGCGTTGGCGAGCGCGCGACGGCCCATGGCGGCGGTCGAGAGATCGGTGCTGCCAGCCGCCTCGTCCGCGGACAGCCGGTCATACAGGTCCGCCCAGTCGTCGAACAGCGCCTCGCCGAGCGCCCGGCGGGCGTCCCGGCGGGCGCCATGGACCTCATCCACGTACCAGACGTCCAGGGCCTGCCCCAGCATCGACTCGCCCGGCAGCGCCAGCAGCTCGGCCAGGAACGCCGGCTTCAGGCGGTCATCGCCGAGACTTGCCCGGAAGGCCTCCACCACCCGGGGGTCGAGCGCCACCTCCCGGCCGTCGCGCAGCCCCGCGACCATGGCCAGCAGCGCCCGGGTCGACAGCGACTGCAGGGCTTCCCAGCGTCCGAACGGATCGTCGTCCGCCGCCGCCAGGAACGCCAGGTCGTCCTCGGTCCAGGCGGCGTCGAGCTTGACCGGGGCGCTGAATCCCGCAGCAGCGACGGCACGGCGCCGGGGGCGACATCCTCGAACGACACCGTCATCGACGGCCGGTCGAGCACCAGCACGCGCTCGGTCTCGCCGGCAACGGACCGGTCGCCAGCGATCCTGAGTGGCAGGGCGCCGCCGTTGCGCCCGATCAGCGCGGTGCGGATCGGGATCGGCATCGGCTGCTTTGACGGCTGCCCTGGCGTCGGCGGCACCGACTGCGACAGGGTCAGGTCGAGCCGGCGCGACGCCGGATCGTGGCGCCAGCGGGCGGTCACCGTGGGCGTACCCGCCTGGGCGTACCAAAGCCGAAGCCCGGACAGGTCGCTGCCGGTCGCGTCCTCCATGGCCACCACGAAGTCGTCGCAGGTCACCGCCTCGCCGTCGTGGCGCTCGACGTACAGGTCGATGCCCTTCCGGTACCCCTCGGCGCCCAGCAGGGTGTGGATCATCCGCACCACCTCGGCGCCCTTCTCGTAGATCGTGACGGTGTAGAAGTTATTGATCTCGATGTAGGTGTCGGGACGGATCGGGTGAGCGGTCGGCCCGGCATCCTCGGGAAACTGGACGGTCCGCAACAGCCGGGCGTCGGCCACCCGCTTGACACCCCGGTCGTGGGTATCGGCCGAGAACTCCTGGTCCCGGAAGACCGTCAGCCCCTCCTTGAGAGAAAGCTGGAACCAGTCGCGGCAGGTGATGCGGTTGCCGGTCCAGTTGTGGAAGTACTCGTGCGCGACGATCCCTTCGATGCGCTGGAAATCGCCGTCGGTGGCGGTCGAGGGGTCGGCCAGGATGAACTTGTCGTTGAAGATGTTGAGGCCCTTGTTCTCCATCGCCCCCATGTTGAACGCCGACACCGCCACGATCATGAAGATGTCGAGGTCGTACTCGAAGCCGTACACGTCCTCGTCCCAGCGCATCGAGCGCTTGAGCGACTCCATGGCGTGGCCGGTGCGGGCCTCGTTGCCGTGGTCGACGTAGATCCGCAGCGCGACCTCGCGGCCCGAGCGGGTGACGTAGCGATCCTCGACGCAGCCGAGGTCGCCCGCCACCATCGCGAACAGGTAGGCCGGCTTGCGGAACGGGTCGTGCCACACGGCGTAGTGCCGCCCGAGCGGCAGGTTACCGGCCTCGATCCGGTTGCCGTTGGCGAGCAGCACCGGATAGCGGTCCTTCTCGGCCTCGATGCGGACGGTGAACACCGCCATCACGTCCGGCCGGTCCGGGTAGTAGGTGATCCGCCGGAATCCCTCCGGCTCGCACTGGGTGCAGTACAGTCCACCCGAGCGGTACAGCCCTTCCAGGGCGGTGTTGTCCTGCGGCCGGATGCGCCCCTCGACGGTCACCTCGAAGGCTCCGTCGACGGCGGGAAGCACCAGGCGCTCGGACTCCAGCGCGAAGTCGGCCTCGGTCAGGCGCCGTCCGTCCAGGGTCACCGACAGCAACTGCTGGTCCTGACCGTCGAGCTCGATCGGCGCCGGCCCCGGGCCGGCCGCCGGGTTGCGTCGGCCGCGGAGCACCGAACGCACCTTGGTCCAGTCGTCGCCGATCTCGACCGTCAGTTCGACGGTGTCGATGAGGTGGGCGGGCGGGGCGTAGTCCTGCAGGCGGACGGGCTGCGGCGAGACGTCGGACGCGGCACGGTCCATGGGGGATCCTCGTTCTGGTCGCGGGCGGCGGACGGCGTCAGTTGGCCATCCAACCGCCATCCACCATCAGGTTCTCCCCGGTGATATAGCTCGCCTCGTCGCTCGCGAGAAACAGTGCCGCGTTGGCGACGTCGTCAGGCCGGCCGAGGCGCGGCCAGGGCGTGCGCCCCTGCGAGTAGGCGAGCATCTCCGGCGCGATCGCGCGACCGGTCTTGCCGGTAAGGATCTTGCCCGGGGCTACCGCGTTGCACACGATGCCCTCGGCCGCGTAGTCGCCGGCGATCTGGCGGGTCATGTAGACCACCGCGGCCTTGCCGACCCCGTAGGCGAAGTCGTTGGGCGCCCGGATCATCCCGTGCTGCGACGAGATGTTGACGATCCGCCCGCGCACCTCGCCGCGCGGCGCCTGCCCCAGCATCCGAAGAACCGCCTCCCGGCACCCCAGGAACACGCCCTTGGCGTTTACCGCCATGACGCGGTCCCAGTCGTCCTCGCTGGTGTCGAGCAACGGGGTGTCGGTGCCGATGGCCGCGTTGTTGACCATGATGTCGAGCCGGCCGCCGAGTTCAACGGCCAGGGCGATCGCCGCCGACAGGTCATCGGCGCGGGTCACGTCGCAACGCTGGAACACCGCCCGGCCGCCTGCCGCGGTGATCGACGCCACCGTGGTCTCGCCGCCCTCGCGCGGCGTCTCGCCGAGATCCGCCACCACGACGATGGCCCCTTCGGCGGCGAAACGCCGGGCGATGGCCTTGCCGATCCCGGACGCGGCGCCGGTTACGACCGCCGTCCGGTCCAGCAGGCGCATGTCGCGGAGCCGTTCAGGCGGCGCGTTCGCGCGCGGTGGTGTATGCCTTGGCGCAATGCGCCGTGCAGTAAGGCCGCCCGGCCTCCGCCTGCTCGCCGCAGAAGCTGAAATTGTCGGTCTTCGGATCACCGATAGGCCAGCTGCAGGTGCTGCGATCCCACTGCTCGAGGGTCAGCGGGACGGCCCGGCGGCGCTGGATCGGCTCCTTCGGCGCCTTCGGCTTGTCCGACTTGACGATCGGCGACTGCCGCTTCGGCAGTCCCATGCGGTGCACCTTGCCGACCACGGCGTTGCGCGACACGCCGAGCACAAGCCCGATCTGGGTGATCGACAACCCCTCACCCCAGAGCTTGGTCAGATCGATCAGGCGGTCTTCGGTCCACACGCTCGGCAGGTTGTCCGACATGGTCGCCTCCATTGAACCGGTTCCGTGAGCGGCCGACTCGTCGCCACCCACATCTTGTGTTCGAATGGCAAGAGGCTACGGTATATGGCCGGCCCCCACAAGGACAGCCACCAGATCTGGCGCATTATCTTGTGGATAACACAAGGAACCGCCGAGTCGCCGTCCTGCCGGCGACCGCGACTCGGGGCCGGCGGCGGGTTAGCCCTCCGCCGGTCGCCCGTCCCCGCCGGCGTAGATCCACATCGCCTGGCAGTCGCCAGCCCGGGTGAAGCCGCAGCGCTCGTAGAACCCGACGGCCGGCGCGTCGGCGATCAGGGCGTGCTGGTGGAAGCCGGCGTAGCGTTCCTGCAGCCTGGCGATGATGGCGCGCCCCACCCCCTTGCCGTGCCAGTCCGGGTGCACCAGCAGGTGCGGGTAATAGACCACCAGGGCGCCGTCCGAGAGCGCGTTGCCGAGGCCGATCAACGTCCGGCCGGCCCAGGCGGTGACGACGGCGTCGCTGTTGGCGAGCGCCGTCATCAGTCGGTCCGGCTTGCCGGCCGACGACCAGCGATTGGCCTCGTAGAGGCCGAGCACGTCGGCCCGGGCCAGATCCTTGGTGTCGCGCAGCGCGTAATCCGTCGTCATCCGTCCAGCCTTCCGCCGACCTTCACGCAAAATCAGATGCTTGAACGCCGATCTTCGCGCAGTCGACGATCAGTCCGATACCGGACAACCGATGAAGGCGCCGATCAGCTTGATCTGCTCGTCGAGCATCGGCTTGCCGTAGTGCACCTCGTGGCCGCGCGCTTTCGCCGCCCGCAGCAGCGCGGTCTCCTCCGGCTTCATGATGATCTCGCTGACCACCGCCGACCGATCCAGGCGGTCGATGTCGACCGGCAGCGGATCGCCGTCGTGCAGGCCGAGCGAGGTGGCGTTGATCACCAGATCGTAGCCGGCCGGGTCCGCGTCGGCCGGCAGGCCGCGGGCAGGGCAGCCCGGGAACGCCACCTGGACCCGCTGCGCGAGATCGGCCGCCCGCTCGACGGTGCGGTTGGCGACGCTGAGGCTGGCCGCCCCGGCCTCGGCGACCGCGAACGCGATCGCCATTCCGGCCCCGCCGGCGCCGAGCTGCAGCACGCGCTTGCCGGCGAAATCGAAGCCGCCGGCCCGCATGCCGGCCACGTAGCCCTGGCCGTCGAAGTTGTCGCCGATCATCCGGCGGACCCCGCCGCCGTCGCCCTCGTCGAACCGCACGGCGTTGACCGCCCCGACCCGTCGCCCGCCCGGCCCGACCTCGTCGCACAGCGCGGCGATCGTCACCTTGTGCGGCACGGTGACGGTCAGGCCGCGCAGGCTCCGCATCGCCAGCATGCCGGCGACCGCGGCTTCCAGGTCCTCCGGCAGCACGTGGAACGGCACCATGACGGCGTCCAGCCCCAGCCGCTCGTAGGCCGGGTTGAACACGCTCGGCGCCCGCACGTGGTCGATCGGGTGGGCCAGGATGCCGTAGACGGTGGTCTTGCCGGTGATGGTCAGGTTGGGCATCAGAACTTCACCTGGTCCCCGCCCTTCAGGTCGAGCATCGCGCGGGCCTCGGTCGGGGTCGCCACCTCGAGGCTGAGGTCCTCGATGATGCGGCGGATCTTGGCGACCTGCTCGGCGTTGCTCTTGGCGAGCTGTCCCTTGCCGATGAACAGGCTGTCCTCCAGGCCGACGCGGACGTTGCCGCCGTTGATCGCGGCCATGGTGGTGAACGCCAACTGGTGGCGCCCGGCGGCCAGCACGCTCCACCGGTACTGGTCGCCGAACAGCTTGTCGGCGATCCGCTTCATGTGCATCAGGTTCTCGGTGTCGGCGCCGATGCCGCCGAGGATGCCGAAGATGGTCTGGACGAACAGCGGCGGCTTGACCAGCCCGCGCTCCAGGAAGTGGGCCAGGTTGTACAGGTGGCCGACGTCGTAGCATTCGTACTCGAAGCGGACGCCATGACCCTCGCCCAGTTCCTTCAGTACGTACTCGATATCCTTGAATGTGTTCCGAAAAATGAAGTCCCGGGAGTTTTCGAGGAACTTCGGCTCCCAGTCGTGCTGGAACTCCTTGACCTTGTCGAGGATCGGGAACAGGCCGAAGTTCATCGATCCCATGTTGAGCGAGGTCATCTCGGGGCTGGCCGCCACCGCCGCCGCCAGCCGCTCCTGCAGCGACATGCCGTGGCCGCCGCCGGTGGTGATGTTCACCACCGCGTCGGTGTTCTGCTTGATCCGCGGCAGGAACTCCATGAACGCCTTCGGATCCGGCGTCGGGCTGCCATCGGGGTTGCGGGCGTGCAGGTGCAGGATCGACGCCCCCGCCTCGGCGGCACCGATCGCCTGCTCGGCGACCTCGTCACCGGTGATCGGCAGGTACGGGCTCATGGTCGGGGTGTGGATCGAGCCGGTGACGGCGCAGGTGATGATGACCTTGTTCTGGGGGGCCGCCATGGCTCGTATCCTCCGGTGTGGACTTCTTGAGAGTGGACGCATCGGGTGGCGTCGCTGCGGCGTGAGCCTAGCCGGATCGGAGCCTCGATGAAAAGGTGCGACGGAACCCGGGGCGCCCGCCGTTGAAGCTGATGAGGTCGGCCGATGCCGGCCGCGTCCGCCCCAACGGAGTATCGAGATATGACCCGCACCGAATTCACTCTCGCCGCCGTGCTCGCCCTGACGGCGGCTGGCGGCGCTTCCGCCCTCGCCGCCGGCAACGACGGCATGCAGCGCGGCGACCACGGCGCCCGGATGGAGCAGCGTTTCGCCGAGATGGACGCCGACAAGGACGGCAAGGTCACCCCGGCCGAGATGCGCGCCTATCGCGACGGTCGTTTCGCCGCCGCCGACGCCAACGGCGACGGCAAGGTGAGCGTCGAGGAACTTGACGATGTCGGCAAGGCCGGGCGAGTGGAGAAGCTCCGCAAGATGGTGCTCTGGCTGGACGCCGACGGCGACGGCATGCTGTCGCCTGTCGAGTTCGACCAGCGTCGCGGCATGATGCTGTCCCGGATGGATGCCGACGGCGACGGCGCGCTCAGCGCGGAGGAAATGGGTGAGGCCCACAAGCGCTTCCACCGCGGGCACGGTGGCCACCATGGCGGCTCTGGAATGCACGGAGGCGGCATGCAGGGTGGCGGCCGCGCCGGCGGCCCCGAGACCGGGAAGAACTGACGACCTGGTCGCGGTTCGGTGACGGGAGTGTCCGGGGATGATCCCGACGCGGCGCTCATGCCGCGGATCGCCGAGGGCGATCCCGTCGCCTATCGCGCCCTCGTCGACCGGCACTCCGACCGGCTGCTCGCCTTCGCCGAGCGGCTGGTCGGCGACCGGGCAAGCGCCGAGGACGTGGTGCAGGACTCCTATCTCGCCGTCTGGCGCAGCGCCGCCCGCTGGACTCCGGCGGCCAAGGTCTCGACCTGGCTGTACCGCATCGCCCGAAACGCTGCGCTCGACCGGCTGCGCCGGCGTCGGCCGACCGTCGACCCGGAGACCGTGATCCTGGTGGACCCCGCCGACCGGCCCGACCGCCAGCTCTCGTCGCGCCAGACCGCGGCGGTGGTGCGCCAAGCGCTCGACGCCCTGCCGGAACGGCAGCGCACGGCGATCGTGCTGGTGCACTACGATCGACGCTCCGGCGCCGACGCGGCGGATATCCTCGGCGTCTCCGTGGAGGCGCTGGAATCGCTTCTGGCCCGTGGACGACGAGCCTTGCGCGCTGCCCTGGACGGGCGTCGCGCCGACCTGATCGGAGGTGAGCCATGAACGACGTGACGGCGGATCGGGTTCGAGTGCTTCTCGACGCCTACGGTGCCGACCCCGGCCGTTGGCCGGAGGCCGAGCGCGACGCCGCTCTTCGGGTGATGGCGACCGACCCGGGGCTGGCTGCCGACGTGGCCGCGGCGGCGGAGGTGGACGTCCTGCTGGACGCCCTTCCCGATCCTGCCCCCAGCCCGGCGCTTCGGGTGTCCCTGAAGGACATTCCGGACCACGCCCGAAGCGGTTGGCTCGACCGTCTGGCGGCGCTCTGGCCGTTCGAGGCGCCGTGGCGGCCCGCCGCCGGTCTGGTCGCCGCGGCGGTCGTGGGGATCGTGGTTGGCGTATCGATGCCGGATGTCGGCACGGCCGACGCCTCGGAGACCGTGGCTTTCCATGATCCCGTCGCCGACGCCGCCGCGATGGCGTCAGGCGCCAGCGCTTTGGAGTTTCGTCCATGACCAACCGGCTGCGGCTCGTGTCGCTCCTGTTGTTCGCCTCGCTGGCGATCAACCTGTTCCTCGGCGGTCTCATGGTCGGCCGCTGGATCGATCCGCGTCACCCGCATTCCCCACCCCGGATGGAGCGCGAGACCCGCGACGGCGCGCCGCCGGGCTGGATGCGGCGGGCGCTCGGCCCGGAGGGCGCGGTCGCGCTCGAGGACGCCTGGCAGTCGCACGCTCCCGCGATCGACCCGCTGCGCCACGAACTGAGGCAGTCTCGCGAAGCGGTCAGCCAAGCGCTGGCCGCCGAACCGTTCGACCCGGCGGCGTATGCCGACGCCCTTCAAGCCATGCAGGCCTCCAGCGCTCGGCTGCACACGGCCATCCACGCGGTGATGATCGAGGTGGCCGTCCGTCTCACCCCCGATCAGCGAGCCAGCGTCGTCGAACGCGGCCGGGAATGGGAGCGCCGCAAGGCCGCTCGCGAGTAGCCGCCGGATCGATCGCCGGATCGATGGCGGCGATGCGGGCTGGCTCAGGCCGCAGCCGCGGCCAGCGCGCGCTCGAGATCCTCGATCAGGTCGTCTGGATGCTCCAGGCCGATCGACACCCGCACCACGCCCTCGGTAACGCCGATGTCCGCCCGTTCCGCCGGTGTCAGGCGCGAGTGGGTGGTGGTGGCCGGATGGCAGACCAGGGACTTGGCGTCGCCGAGGTTGTTCGAGATGTCGATCAACGACAACGCGTCGAGAAACCGGAAGGCGGCGGCCTTGCCGCCCGGCAGTTCCAGCGTCACGAGGCTGCCGAAGCCCGACATCTGGCGCTTGGCCAGGGCGTGCTGCGGGTGGCTGTCGAGACCCGGGTAGCGGACCTGGCGAACGTCCGGGCGCGCCTCCAGCCAGCCGGCGATCCGCGCAGCGTTCGCCGTTTGACGCTCGACACGCAGTTCCAGGGTCTCCAGGGCCTTCGCCATGACCCAGGCGTTGAACGGGCTCATCGACGGGCCGGTGTTGCGGTAGAACGGCTGGAACACGTCGTCGATGAACTTCTTCGACCCGAGGACCGCGCCGCCGAGGCAGCGGCCCTGGCCGTCGATGTGCTTGGTGGCGGAGTAGACGACGACGTCGGCCCCAAGCTCCAGCGGTCGCTGAAACATCGGCGTGGCGAACACGTTGTCGATCACCAGCCGCGCGCCGGCTCGGTGCGACAGCTCGGCCACGGCGGCGATGTCGACCAGGTCGAGCATCGGGTTCGACGGGCTTTCGAGAAAGGTCACGGTGGCGGGGCGCGACAGCGCCTTCTCCCAGGCGCCGAGGTCGGTGCCCTTCACGAACTCGATCTCCACACCCCAGCGCGGCAGCAGCTTCGACACGATGAAGTGGCACGAACCGAACAGCTCGCGCGCCGCGACCACCCGGTCGCCCGCCGACACCTGGCACAGCAGGGCGGCGAACACCGCCGCCATGCCGGTGGCGGTGGCGCGGCACGCCTCGGCCCCTTCCAGCATCGCCAGGCGATCCTCGAAGGTGGCGACGGTCGGGTTGCCGTAGCGGGAATAGATGAAGACGTCTGCGTCGCCGTTGAACGCCGCCTCGGCCTGGGCGGCGTCGTCGTAGACGAAGCCGGAGTTCAGGAACAACGCCTCGCTGGTCTCGCGGAATTGCGAGCGGCGCAGGCCGCCGCGCACCAGTCGGGTGGCGGGACGCCAATCGGGTCGGGACGCGTCGGTCATGGCGAATCCGGTCAAGGTCGGAGGAAGGCATCCAATAAAACAGATGCCGTCCACTATAAAGAACTTTCCGGCTCCGCTTGCTCCAGGCCCCGCCGCGTCGGGCTCAGCGCCCGCTTGCCATCGCCGCCTCGCGGATCTGGGTGAGCGACCGGGCCGGCGTCAGCGCCTCGGGATCGACCCGGATCTCGATCACCGCCGGCCGTCCCGACGCCTGCGCCCGCTCGAAGGCAGCGGCGAATTCGTCGGTGCGGGTGACGACTTCGCCGTGGGCGCCGTAGGCCTTGGCCAGCGCCGCGAAGTCGGGGTTGTGCAACTCGGTCGCGCTGATCCGGTTGGGATACTCGCGCTCCTGGTGCATCCGGATGGTCCCGTACATGCCGTTGTTCACCACCAGGAAGATGGTGTTGGCGCCGTACTGGACCGCGGTCGCGAGCTCCTGGCCGTGCATCATGTAGCAGCCGTCGCCGCTCACCGAGACCACCGTGCGGTCGGGGTGCACGAGCTTTGCCGCCACGCCGGCCGGCACGCCGTACCCCATCGATCCGCAGGTCGGCGCGAGCGAGGTGCGGTAGCTCTTGTACCGGTAGTAGCGGTGCACCCAGGTCGCGTAGTTGCCGGCGCCGTTGGTGACGATGGCGTCGGCCGGCAGGTTGGCGTCGAGCCAGCCGACGATCTCGGCCATCTGCACCGGGCCGGGGGTAGCCAGCGGCTTCAGGAGGGTCTCGTACTCGCGGCGCGCAAGCGGCGTCTCCGCCGCCCAGGCCGAGGAGTCGACCGGCTCCATCTCGGCCACCGCCGCCAGGAAGGCGCGCTGGCTGGCGTTGATCGGCAGGTCGGCCTGGTAGACCCGGCCGAGCTCGTCGGCGCCGGCGTGGACGTGCACCAGACCCTGGCGGGGACGCGGAATGTCGAGCAGCGTGTAGCCGCTGGTGGTCATCTCGCCGAGCCGGGCGCCGATGACGATCAGCAGGTCGCTGTCGCGCACCCGCGCGCCGAGCTTCGGGTCGACGCCGATGCCGACATGGCCGACGTAGTTCGGGTGACGGTTGTCGAGATAGTCCTGGCAGCGGAACGAGGCTCCGACAGGCAGCGCGTTGGCCTCGGCGAAGCGCGCCAAGGCCGCCGACGTGCCGGCATCCCAGCCACCGCCGCCGACGATCACCAAGGGCCGCTTGGCCGCCGACAGCATCTCACGGAAGCGCGCCAGATCGGCCGGCCCAGGATGCGGCTCGGTGCGTTTGTAAGGGTCGAAATCCGGTACCGTGGCACGTTCGACCAGCATGTCTTCCGGCAGCGCCAGCACCACCGGACCCGGCCGACCGGACGTGGCGGTGTGGAACGCGCGGCTCATGTACTCCGGGATGCGCGCCGGATCGTCGATCTGCGCCACCCACTTGGCCATCTGACCGTACATGCGGCGGTAGTCGATCTCCTGGAACGCCTCGCGCTCCATCATGTCGCGCCCGACCTGCCCGACCAGCAGGATCATCGGCGTCGAGTCCTGGAAGGCCACGTGCACGCCGGCGCTGGCGTTGGTGGCGCCGGGACCGCGGGTCACCATGCAGATGCCGGGCTTGCCGGTCAGCTTGCCGTAGGCTTCCGCCATCATGGCGGCACCGCCCTCCTGCCGGCACACGATGGTCCGGATTTCCGGCGCGTCGACCAGCCCGTCCAGCACGGCCAGATAGCTTTCGCCGGGAACGGCGAACGCCAGGTCCACGCCGTGCGCCCTCAGGCAATCCACCAGGATGTGGCCGCCGATACGGCCGGCGTTGCTGCGGTCAGTGCTCGATGGGCTCGTCGACATAGCCTGTATACCGTTGCGATTTGGGTTTCTCGTGGTCTTCGGGCTTCACGTACTGGATCGAGGATTTGCCGCGAAGCTCGGCGGGAAGGATCATCACCCGGATGAAGCGGGTGCATTCCAACTCGCTCGCCTGGGCGAAGACGGGTTCTGGTCCAGGCTCGAACCAAGCCTGACCGGGCAGATAATGGTGCGACTTGCCACGCGTGTCGATCCGGATCTGCCCCTGGCGAAGGCATCGTATGCCGGGGCCCTGGTGGGTGTGCAGGAGCGCGGTTCCGCCGATCGGGAACTTCACGCTGTCGCAGCGCATGATCCATGACTCGGCCGGATCCGGACCGTCCAGCGGAGCGGTCAGGTTCTCGCTGGAACTGACCCCGGTGCCGCGGACCCGCACCGCCTCGGAATCCTCCGGCGCGAGCTCCCACCGCCAGACCACCGCGCCGTCGGCGCCGGCGGTGATGCGCACCGGCCCCGCTCCGTACCAGGCGGCGTCATCGGCGCACTCCGATCCATCGTCGGTCTGGAAACCGCCACGGTGGCAGTAGAGCACGCGGTTGAGCGCGGGAAGCGGCTCGAAGTAGGTCGCTCCAGGCTCCAGGCGGTCGATCATCTGCCGAAGCACGTACCCGGTCGCGGACATCACAGCTCCTCCCGTCTCACTGTTCTTGTTCGTTCCGGCGGGCAGCGCGCCGCCCGCCGGTCTCAAGCGGTGGTCGCCTCCTCGCGCAACCGGACGCTGCCGCGTTCGATCACGTAGCTCCGGTCGAGCAGGCCATGCAGATGCGTGTCGTTGGATTCGGCGATGAGGACCGACAGACCCTCGCGCTTCAGGTCGGACAGAACCTCCACCATCCGGCGGGCCAGCACCGGGGCGATGCCTTCCGTCGCCTCGTCCAGCAGCAGCAGACGTCGTCCCGCCATCAGCGCGCGGGCCAACGCGACCAGTTTCTGCTGGCCCCCGGACAGGCTGGTCGAGGGCCGGTGCCGGAACTCCCTGACCTCCGGTATCAGCCGGTAGATCCAGGCAAGCCGGGGGTCAGGGTCGGCAACCCTTGCAGCCCATGCCGGCAGCATCACGTTTTCCTCGGCGGTCATCGCCGGGATCAGCCTGCGATCTTCGGGCATGTAGCCGATGCCGAGCCGAGCGCGCTGAAAGCCGGGCATGGCCCGCAGATCGGCCCCGTCGAAGCCGATCCGTCCGGAGCCGGCGTTCAGCAGCCCCATGACGGCGCGCAGCAGCGTGGTTTTGCCGGCGCCGTTGCGCCCGATCAGCCCGCACACCGCGCCACGCGGCACGGAGAGATCGACCGACCGCAGCACCGGCGCCGGTCCGATCGCAAGGTCCAGGCCCTCAACGACGAGCATCGACGGCCCCCATCGTTGAACCGGGGCCGGGCGTGCCGTGGGCGTTCGGGTCGGTGCCGATCACGTACTCCCTCACCTTCGGGTCGGCCAGCGCTTCAGCAGGCGGGCCGTCGCAGATGATCTCTCCCTGATAGAACGCCAGAACCCGGCTGACGTAACGGGAGACGATCTCCATGTCGTGCTCGATGAACAGCACGGTGACACCCTCGTCCCGCAGCGCCCCCATGACCACGTCCATCAGCTCGAACTTCTCCTCGCTGGAAATGCCGCTGGTCGGCTCGTCCAGGAGCAGGATCTTGGGATCGGCCACCGTCGCCATGGCGATGTCGAGGAGCTTGCGGATGCCCTGCGGCAGGGTTCCGGCGCGCTGATCCCGGTACTCGGCGATCCGGTAGCGCCTCAGGATGATGTCGACCCGGGCTTCGATGTCGGGCCGGCGCAGCCGACGCAGCCCAGCGCCGGCGCCCGCCTCGGCGATGCCCAGCGCGATCAGAAGGTTGTCGAACACGCTGGCGCTGGCGAACACCTGCGCGACCTGGAACGAGCGGCAGATGCCGAGCCGGGTGATGGCCCGCGGCGCCATCCCGGTGATGTCGCGACCCTCGAACAGGATCTGCCCGGAGGTCGGCTGCAGCCAGCCCGTCACCATGTTGACGAAGGTGGTCTTGCCGGCGCCGTTGGCGCCGATGATCCCGACGACCTCGTGCGGGGCGACCGCGACATCGATCTGGTGTGCGGCGGTCACCGCGCCGAAGCTCTTGTTGACCCCGACCGCCTCGAGCAGCGTCGTCATGACGGCGCCACCCGTCGTCCGAACACCCGCTGCAGCAGCGACCACACCCCGCCCGGCAGGAAGAAGATGATGCCGAGCAGGGTCGCGCCGACGATCAGCTGCCAGGCGTGCGGCAGCCACTCGAAGGCGTAGGTGCGGATCAACTCGTAGATCAGGGATCCGATGAAGGGTGCGGCGACGCTGCCGGGCCCCGACAGGATGGTCACGAACAGCAGTTCGCCGGAGACCGTCCAGTTCACCATCGAGTCCGGATCGACCTGACCGACCGACAGCGCGAGGACGGCGCCGCCGAGCCCGGCCAGCGCCGCCGAGATCACGTACTTGACGTGGATCGCGCGGGCCACCGAGAAGCCGAGGTACTCGACCCGGATCTCGTTGTCGCGGATCGCGGTCGTCAGCTGGCCGAGCGTCGTCTGCAGGTAGCGGTGAACCAGTGCCGCCGTCGCCCAGCCGAGCAGGCAGATCGTCGCGAAGGTCGCGCGCAGCGTCAGGCCGGCCTCCCCCGGCGCGAACCCGAGGAAGGTCGGCGGCCTGACGTTGAAACCGTCGGTCGATCCCGAGCGCCTCGGTCTTCACCAGGATGCCGTACAGCACCATGGAGAACGCCAGGCTGAGCATCGCGAAGAAGATTTCCCGGTACCCCCGGACGATGAAGCCGAGCCCGAGCCCGACCGTTGCCGCGACCAGGGTCGCCGCCGGCAGGGTCAGCAGGATCTCCGACACCTCGAACTCCTTGCCGAGGAGCGCCACGGTGTAGGCCCCCAGGCCGAGGTAGAGCGCGTGGCCGAACGACACCAGCCCGGTTCGCCAGAGCACCATCAGCCCGATCACCGCGATCGCCCGGGCGAACGCGACGACGGTGAGGTTCATCAGCCAGTCCGGCAGCACGAACAGGCCGAGCGCCAGCACCGCCGCGAACCCGACCGTCAGCCCGGGGATCGTCCAGTCGCGGTCCGCGCGCATCGCCCTCTCCTCAGATCTTTCGCGCCCGCGCGGGCGCGAACAGGCCCTGGGGACGGAAGACGAGGACCACGGCCATCACGCCGTAGACCACGAACAGCTCGACTTCCGGCAACTGGTGGACCGCCACCGCGCGGGCGATCCCGACAATCAACGCGCCGATGGCGGCACCCGGGATGCTACCCATGCCGCCGATCACCACCACGGCGAAGGACAGCACGATCACCTCGATCCCGAAGCCGGGAGCAACCGACACCATCGGCGCCACGTAGGCGCCACCGAGCGCCCCGAGGACTGCACCGAGCATGAACGTGACGACGTAAACGGTCGTCACGTCGATGCCCATCGCCGCCGCCACCTCTCGATCGTGGATCACCGCGGTCAGCAGCCTGCCCCAGCGGGTCCGAGTGAGCCCGACCCAGAGCACCACTCCCACCGCCACCGCCAGCCCGATCAGGGTGAGCGAGTAGACGTCGCGCTGGATACCGCCGATCTCGGTGGAGCCGAGAAGCGCCATCGGCTGGTAGGCGAAGTACGGATCCACGCCGAACACCAGCAGGATGACGTCTTCCAGGATCAGGAAAGCCGCGAAGGTGGCCAGGACGACGATGACCTCGTCGCGGGCGTACATGAACCGGATCAACCCGCGCTCAAGCACGAAGCCGAGGACGCACCCGACCAGCAGGGCGGCGGCCGCGATCATCAGGAACGTGCCGGCGTCGGCGAGGCCCGCCTCGGACCAGACGCCGATCAGGTAGGCTGACGTGTACGCCCCCCAGGCGTAGAGGCTGCCGTGGGCGACGTTCAGGATCTTCATCACCCCGAAGATGATGGTCAGCCCGACCGAGACCAGGAACAGGTATGACGAGAAGACCAGTCCGTCCAACAGCGTGGTGACGGCGGTTTCCATGCGCGGCGCTCCGAAGCGGGTAAGCCGGACGACGAGACCCCGTCGGGCGCGGGATGTTCCCGCCTCCCGACTGAAGGGTCAGCACTTGGCGCCCTGCATGCCCTTCTCGATCCAGTCGACGCTTGTCACGCCTTCGGGCGGGTTCACACACTCGGCTGGATAGAACCTGACGTCGACCAGTCCAGGCTCACCCTCGACGTCGTTCCACTGGCTGATGCCGAACGCGTTCTCGGTCACCGCCTGGTGACCGTCAGCCAGCGCCATCGTCACGGTGGTCGAGAAGCTCTCGAACGTCATTCCCTTGAACGCCGCGATGACCTGGTCGGGTCCGGGGAAACCGCCGGCGGCTGCCCGCGCCTTGTCATAGGCAATCTTGGTGGCCAGCACGCCTTGGGCATATTGGTAGGCGGGATCCGCCGGGTACATGCCGTAGCGATCGACGTAGGTCTTGATGAACCACTCGTTCAGGGGCGTCTTCACGCCGCGCGCCAGGATTCCGTAGGGGCCGCGCGCTCCAATGATCACGCCATCCGGAAGTTTCTTGCCGAGGCGATAGATCGCCGTCCCGCCAACCGTGAACAGCACCTTCTTGTTGTCGAACAGGCCGCGCGGACCGGCTTGAAAGATGAAGCCCTCCAAGTCGCCTCCCCAGAACGACGAATGCACCAGCTCGGCGTTGTCGAGGGACAAGGCGGAGATCTCAGACCCGTACTGGCCGGCGAAGATCTTGGGAAACTGCGGTTTGTCCGACGCCTTCGCGGCTGGGGCCAGCACCTTCATCGACAGATCGAAGTCGCGCCAACTGTCCTGGCCGAAAGCGTAGTTCTGATTCAACCCGGTGTAGGATCCAACCTCCGGAAACACATCCTTGATGTAATGAGCGGCTGCGACGCCATCGGACGTGGCGTGACTCATGGTCCGGAAGATGTACTGGCGTGGGAGTCTTCGAAGATCCGCGGGGTGCCGCAGATCGTGAAGACAGTGAGGGTCTTCAGTTCCTCGGCGACCGGCGTGAGGGCGGCGCAGGAACCCGACGAGATGTAGCCGATGACGGCGTCGACGGCACGCTTCTGGACGAGGTTCCGATATTCGGTGACCTGCTTTGTGTTGCCGCCGTTCTCGTCCACGAACAGCGCCTCCACCGTGGCGCCGGCAAAGCCCTTGGTGTTGTAGGGCTTCGGCAGGGCTCCGGCGTTGATCGCGTCGACGACCATCTCCGCGCCGTTGCGGGCGGGTACACCGAACGGGCCAGCCGCCGGCCCGGACAGGAACGTCGGAACCGCGATGGTAACCGTTTCCTTCGCCAGTACCGGATACGACGCGGCGACGGCAGCGGCAAGCGCCGCGCCGGTCACCCCCAGTCTCGTCCAGTCCATTGATCCCTCCCGTTTCGCCCGCCCAGCGGTGTTGCGAAGTCTCGCCCTGTTCACGCGGACGGTTGTTCCGTCCGTCACGCCGCTCGACGGCGGCCGGAAATGGAACCATGCGAGACCCCAACATGCAACGCGGGGGCACCGCTTGCCACGACCGTCGACGAGGGTTACTCAGTTTCCAAAGCCAGATGAATTAACCGAGGGAGACGCCCCATGGGTGTGCAGAAGAATTTCATCGGCGGCGAATGGATCGACGGCGCCGCGGCGCGCGACAACGTCAACCCGTCCGACCTGTCCGACGTTGTCGGCACCTACGCGCAGGCCGACGCCGCCGGCGTGACCCGCGCCGTCGACGCCGCCAAAGCCGCTGCCCAGGCCTGGAACCGGTCGACGCCGCAGCAGCGCTACGACGTGCTGGAATTCGTCGGCAACGAGATCATGGCGCGCCGCGAAGAGCTCGGGCGCCTGCTGTCCCGCGAAGAAGGCAAGACCCTTCCCGAGGGTATCGGCGAGGCGACCCGCGCAGCCCAGATCTTCAAATTCTTCGCTGGAGAGGCGCTTCGGATCCAAGGCGAGAAGATCCAAAGCGTGCGGCCGGGCGTCGACGTCGAAATCACCCGCGAGCCGATGGGCATCGTCGGGATCATCACGCCGTGGAACTTCCCGATCGCCATTCCGGCCTGGAAGATTGCGCCGGCCCTCGCCTACGGCAACTGCGTGGTGTTCAAGCCGGCCGACCTGGTGCCCGGCTGCGCCTGGGCGATCGCCGACATCCTGTCGCGCTCCGGCCTGCCGGCCGGCGTGTTCAACCTGGTGATGGGCCGCGGCTCGGTGGTCGGCGAGGCGATCCTGAACAACGCCGCGATCTCGGCGGTGTCGTTCACCGGCTCGGTCGAGACCGGCAAGCACGTCGCCGCCACCTGCGCCGGTCGCCTGGCCAAGGTGCAGCTCGAGATGGGCGGCAAGAACCCGATGGTGGTGCTGGACGACGCCGACATCGATATCGCAGTCGGCGCCGCCGTGAACGGCGCCTTCTTCTCGACCGGCCAGCGCTGCACCGCGTCATCCCGGCTGATCGTGACCGAGGGCATCCACGACCGGTTCGTCGACGCCATGGTCGCGAAGATGAAGACCCTGAAGGTCGATGACGCGCTGACCGCCGGCACCGACATCGGTCCGGTGGTGGATGAGGCGCAGTTGGCCCAGGACATGAAGTACCTGGAGATCGGCCAGCAGGAGGGGGCCAAGCTGGCGTTCGGCGGCGAGCGCCTGAACCGCACCAAGGAAGGCTATTACCTCCAGCCCGCGCTGTTCACCGAGACCACCAACGACATGCGGGTCAACCGCGAGGAGATCTTCGGACCGGTCGCGACCGTGATCAGGGTGAAGGGCTACGACGAGGCGCTGTCGGTCGCCAACGACACCAGCTTCGGCCTGTCGGCGGGCATCTGCACGACGTCGCTGAAGCACGCCAGCCACTTCAAGCGGAACTCGGAAGCCGGGATGGTGATGGTCAACCTGCCGACCGCCGGCGTCGACTACCACGTGCCGTTCGGCGGCCGTAAGGGCTCCAGCTATGGCCCGCGCGAGCAGGGTCGTTACGCCGCCGAGTTCTACACCACGGTGAAGACCGCCTACACGCTGCCCTGACCGGGGTCAGCCCTACTCGGCCGCCTCCCCGTTGCTCGAAAGGCCTTCGGGGAGGCGGGCCCGCTCCATCTTGGCGCCCATGAAACTGGCCCCCTGGGTGGTGCAACCGATCAGCGTCGCGTGACTGAGATCGGCACCGTCGAACACGGCGTCCGAGAGGTTCGCTCCGGTCAGGTCGACGCGGCTGAACATCGCCCCCACTGCCCGCACTCCCGACAGGTCCGACGCCCACTCGCCCTTCTTCTCGCCGCTGCGCGGGTCGACCAGTTGCATCGCCACCAGGGAGCTACCCTGCAGGTCGGCGTTGTCCATGGCGGCCCCTCGGAAGCTCGCCCCCCGAAGATCGCACCGGCTCATCTGGACCGAAACCAGGATGGCGCCGCCGAACTTGGCGAACCGGAACGAGCAGCGCTTCAGGTTCGCGCCCGACAGGTTCGCGCCGGTGAAGTCGGCGGCCGACAGGTCGGCGCCGGAGAGGTTCACGCCGCTGAGGTCGCGCCCGGCAAAGCTTGCCGGCGTGCCTTTTCGGCCACCGGAGCTGATCCAGGCGAAGTGAGCGATCACCAGCGCCCTCACGTCGTTCCCGAGTTCGTCCATCCCCGAGGCGATCACGCAGCCCGTCAGATCGGCGCCCGACATGTCGGCACCGTCCAGGTGGCACGACCGCAGATCGGCTCCTGCCAGGTCGGTGTTCGACAACCGCGCGTCGGAGAAGTTCACCTCCTGGAGGTTGGCGCCGCGCAGGCTGGAACTGGAGAACGTGGCGTGCTGAAGATCGGCGCCCTTGAGGTTGGCGTGATCGAGGTTGGCGCCATCGAAATGCGCGCCGCGGGCGGTGGCGCCCATCAGGCTGGCCCGGCTCAGGTTTGTGCGAACAGCTTTGACGTTGTCGAGATCCGCACCATCCAGCTTGGTCGCGATATCCTTGCCGTCAGTGGCGCCGACCCTAGTGGCGCGAAAATCAGCGTCGGTCAGGTCGGCCGACGACAGTTTCGCTTGCTCGAGATCGGCGCCGCGGAAGTCGGTCTTGACCAGCTTGGCCCCGGTCAGGTCCGCGGCGCGCAGCTTGGCACCCGCCAGGGTGGCTTCGGACAGGTTGGCGCCGACGAACTGCGCGCCCCTGAAATCCGCGCCCGCCATCAAGGCGCGTCGCAGGTCGACGCCGTTCAGCAGGGCGCCGTTGTGGCGAGAGCCCCGCAGGTCAGCGCGCTGGCCGCCGGGATAGTTGTTCAGGAAGTTGACATGCTTGCGGATCAGGTCCGCCGTCTTCCAGTCGACGTTGTTTGGATCGAAGGACACCCTATCGGCCTCTTACCAGCGACCGTCGATCACCACGGTCGGTTGTTTCCATGATAGCAGAAATCATGGCGGGGGCTCAAAGCCCGGCCCCGAAGGACCCCGCGTCTCGAAGATCATCTGGAAGCGATCCGCGGCGTGGCGGACCTGCGAGATCTGGAGCGGCGTGCCGTCCACGGCGACATTGAGCGATTCGACGAACAGGATCGGACGCGTCCGCGGCTGCTGAAGCACCTCGGCTTCGGTCGCATCCGGCATGCGGGCGGTCACCTTGGTGACGGCGCGTTCGTAGTCGCCGAATCCGTGGGCTTCCATGACTTGCGTGATCGATCCCGACCCGGCCGAGCGGTAGGCATCTTCGAACCGAGGGAACAGCTTGGCCGGAAACCGGTGCGCCCCGAACGACACCGGCCGGCCGTCGACCTCGCCCACGGTTTCCAGGAAGACCACCTGCGCGCCGGCCCGGATCCCGAGAGCCTCAGCCACGTCGCGTTCGGCGCGCTGGCGCGTCAGGGTCAGGGCATGCCCACCCGGCGAGCGGTTCACCCGCCGGACATTCTCGGTGAACCGCGTGCGCCGGCCGATCAGGTATTCGAGGACATTCTCCCGCACGAAGATCCCGCGACCCTGCTCGACCCTGACGAGCCCGCGGTCGGCGAGGCCGCCGACGGCGCGCCGCACGGTGTGACGGTTCACCCGGAAACGCGACGCCAACTCGGCCTCGGTCGGAAGCCGCGCGCCCTCGCCCCACTGCCCGCTCCTGATCTCGTCCGCCAGCGTCTGCTCGATCTGTCGCCAGACCGAAACACCGGAGTCCCGGTCGATCACCGCCACCGTCCACCCCCGTCATCAAACCTTCACCGTGCCGCGCTTTACAGCCCCGGGAATCCTCACCATAGTGCGGAAAATTGATATGGATGTCTAGACAACTTTGGAAGTCGTCCATGACCACAAGACGCACCCCCGCCCCGACCACCGAACAGTCGACCGAGCGCCGCGCCCGCCAACGCTGGATGTCGGTGTTGGCCAAGGCCGACTTCGGCGATCTCGACACGCTGTGGAACAACCTGCCCTCCAAGCCCGCCTGGACCGTCGTGCGCGCGCCGGAGGTCGGCATGGTCATGGTGCGCGGCCGGGCCGGGGAACCGGGCAGCGCTTCAACCTCGGTGAGGCCACGGTCACCCGGTGCGCGGTCCAGCTCGACTACGGCGCGATCGGCTTCGGGTATGTGATGGGCAGGAACCGTCGCCACGCCGAACTGGCGGCCGCCGTCGACGCCATGCTGCAGACGCCGTCGCGGCGCGACTCGCTCGAGCGGGCCATCATCGCCCCCCTCACCCTGCGGCTGGAGGAGAAGCGCCTTCGCCGCAGCCGCAAGGCCGCCGCCACCAAGGTCGAGTTCTTCACCATGGTCCGGGGGAGCTGAGCGATGGCCGACACCATCGACATTCGTCCCGGCTTCGCCGATCCGGTGATCGAGTCCCAGCAAGTCTTCCGGGCGGTCCTGGACGCCATGGCGCGGCCCGGCCGCATCCAGTCGGTTCCGGACGGGCTGACGCCGCCGGCCCCGCTGGCGGTCGGATCCGCCGCGTTCTGCCTGGCGCTCGCCGACCACGACACCCCGGTCTGGCTGGCGCCGGGCCTCCGCAACCCGGCCACGCTGGCGTTCCTGCGCTTCCACTGCGGATGCCCGATCGTCGAGGAGCCGGAGAGCGCCGCCTTCGCGATCGCCGATGCCGCCGGCCTGCCGGCGCTGGACAGCTTCGCCATGGGCAGCGACGCCTGGCCCGAGACCTCGACCACCGTGGTCGTCCAGGTCGACGACCTTCAGGAGCGCGGGCCGCTTCGGCTCACCGGCCCCGGCATCGAGACGGCGCACCGCCTGTCGGTGCCCGGCCTGCGCCCGGGACTGCCCGACGAGTGGGAAGCCAACCGGAAGCTGTTCCCGTGCGGCGTCGACCTGGTGCTGGTCGCCGGCCGCCGGATCGCCGCCCTGCCCCGAACCACCACCGTCACCGTCGGCGCGGAGGACTGATCCATGTACGTGGCCGTCAAGGGTGGCGACCGGGCCATCGAAAATTCTCAGAAGCTGCTCGCCGAGGAGCGTCGGGGCGATCCACGCATCCCCGAGCTCAGCCTTCCGCAGATCCAGGAGCAGATGGCGCTCGGCGTCGACCGGGTTATGACCGAGGGATCGCTCTACGATCCGGAACTGGCAGCGCTGGCGATCAAGCAGGCGCGCGGCGACCTGGTCGAGGCGATCTTCCTCCTGCGGGCGTACCGCACCACCCTGCCGCGGTTCGGCGCCGGCGAACCGCTCGACACCGCCGACATGGCGATCCGGCGGCGCATCTCGGCGACGTACAAGGACCTTCCGGGCGGCCAGTTGCTCGGCGGCAGCTTCGACTACACCCACCGCCTGCTCGATTTCGCGCTCGCCGCCGGCGACGAGCGGCCGGTCGCCGAGATCGCGCCCGACGGCGTCGAGGCCGGCATGCCGCGAGTGGTCGACATCCTCGACCACGAGGGCCTGATCGAGTTCGAGGCGCCGGATGACGACGGCGAGCCGGTGTTCGACCTGACCCGTGAGTCGCCGCGCTATCCGGCGGACCGGGCGGCGCGGCTGCAGAACCTGGCCCGCGGCGACGAGGGCTGGCTGCTCGGGCTCGGCTACTCGACGCAGCGCGGATACGGCAACAACCACCCGTTCGCGGGCGAGATCAGGGTCGGCGAGGTGGCGGTCGAGTTTGCGCCCGAAGAGCTCGGCTTTCCGATCGAGATCGGCGAGATCACCGTGACGGAATGCCAGATGATCAACCAGTTCAAGGGCTCCGCATCGGTGCCGCCGCAGTTCACCCGCGGTTACGGCCTGACCTTCGGGCACTGCGAACGCAAGGCGATGGCCATGGCGCTGGTCGACCGGGCGCTGCGGGCCCGCGACTTCGGGGAAGCGACCGAGGCGCCGGCGCAGGACGAGGAATTCGTGATGGCGCATTCCGACAACGTCGAGGCGTCGGGCTTCGTCCAGCACCTCAAGCTGCCGCACTACGTCGATTTCCAGGCCGAGCTGGTCACCGTCCGGGCTCTGCGCCGCAAGGCCGAGGCCGCCGAAGCCATCCCCGATGCCGCCGAGTAACGCCGAGCCGGAACGAGAGAGCCGATGCCGACCGTGATCCCGCACCCGACCGCAAGCACCGCCACTGCCGCGGCGCCGCAGCGCCTCGAGGGTTACAACTTCGCCTACCTCGACGAACAGACCAAGCGGATGATCCGCCGCGCGCTGCTGAAGGCGGTCGCGGTCCCCGGCTATCAGGTGCCGTTCGGCTCGCGCGAGATGCCGCTGCCCTATGGCTGGGGCACCGGCGGCATCCAGGTGACCGCCGCCGTGATCGGCCCCGACGACACCCTCAAGGTGATCGACCAGGGCGCCGACGACACCACCAACGCCGTCAACATCCGGCGCTTCTTCGCCAAGACCGCCGGCGTCGCCACCACCGACCGCACCGTCGACGCCAGCATCATCCAGACCCGTCACCGCATTCCGGAAACGCCGCTCACCGAGGACCAGATCCTGGTCTACCAGGTGCCGATCCCAGAGCCGCTGCGCCAGCTCGAACCGCGCGAGGCCGAGACCCGCAAGATGCACGCGCTCGAGGAATACGGCGTGATGCACGTCAGCCTGTACGAGGACATCGCCAAGTTCGGGCGCATCACCAAATCCTACAACTACCCGGTCCGGGTGAACGGCCGCTACGTGATGGCGCCGAGCCCGATCCCGAAGTTCGACAACCCGAAGATGGACCGCATGCCGGCGCTGCAGCTGTTCGGCGCCGGGCGCGAGAAGCGGCTGTACGCGGTGCCGCCCTACACCGAGGTGAAATCGCTCGATTTCGAGGACCACCCCTTCGAGGTCGAGACCTGGGAGCAGGACTGCGCGCTGTGCGGCGCCGGCGACAGCTACCTCGACGAGGTGATCGTCGACGACAAGGGGACCAGGATGTTCGTCTGTTCGGACAGCGACTACTGCCGCGAACGCCGGGAAGCCGGTCACCAGGGTGACGGGGGCCCGGCATGAGCGGCGAGCGCGCCCCCTGCTCCAGGTCCGCGACCTGACCCACCGCTACGGCCGCAACCTCGGTTGCCGGGACGTGTCGTTCGACCTGCACCCGGGCGAGGTGCTCGGGATCGTCGGGGAGTCGGGCTCCGGCAAGACCACGTTGCTGAAATGCGTGTCGGGCCAGCTGCAGCCGACGAGCGGATCGGTCTCCTACCGGCACCCGCGACGTCGGGCCGGTCGACGTCTACGGCATGTCGGAGGCGCGCCGCCGCCTGCTGATGCGCACCGACTGGGGCATCGTCTACCAGAACGCCCGCGACGGGCTGCGCATGAAGGTGTCGGCCGGCGCCAACGTCGGCGAGCGGCTGATGGCGATCGGCGACCGGCATTACGGCCACATCCGCGCCGAGGCGGTCGACTGGCTGGAGCGGGTGGAGATGGACCTCGGCCGCATCGACGACCTGCCCGCGACCTTCTCCGGCGGCATGCAGCAGCGCCTGCAGATCGCCCGCAACCTGGTCACCAAGCCGCGCCTGGTGTTCATGGACGAGCCGACCAGCGGCCTCGACGTCTCGGTCCAGGCCCGCCTGCTCGACCTGATCCGCGGCCTGGTCGGCTCGCTCGGGATCGCCTGCGTGGTGGTGACCCACGACCTCGGCGTGGTGCGGCTGCTGTCGCACCGGCTGATGGTGATGAAGGGCGGCGACGTGGTCGAACACGGCCTGACCGACCAGGTCCTGGACGACCCCCAGCACCCCTACACCCAGCTGCTCGTGTCCTCGATCCTGCCGGTGTGACGCCATGACCCCGATCCTCGACGCCGACGTGATGCTGCGGGCCGAGCGTCTCGCCAAGTCCTTCGTCCTGCACAACCAGGGCGGGGTGCGGATCGACGTGTTCGCCGACCTGACCCTGGAGGTCCGCCGCGGCGAGTGCCTGATCCTGTCGGGTCCGTCGGGTGCCGGAAAGTCGAGCCTGCTGCGCTCGCTCTACGCCAACTACAAGCCGCAAGCGGGCGCCGTGCTGGTGCGGCACGGCGACGAGATCGTCGATCTGTGCGCGGCCGAGCCGTACCGGATCCTCGAGGTTCGGCGCCAAACTCTCGGCTATGTCAGCCAGTTCCTGCGGGTGATCCCGCGGGTCCCGACCCTGGACCTGGTGACCGCCCCCCTGACCGACCGCGGCGTCGACCCCGACGAGGCGCGCGAGCGCGCCGGGTCCCTGCTCGCCCGGCTTCGCATCCCGCCGGCGCTGTGGGGCCTGCCTCCGGCCACCTTCTCCGGCGGCGAACAGCAGCGGGTGAACATCGCCATGACCTTCGTGCAGGACTACCCGATCCTGCTGCTGGACGAGCCGACCGCCTCGCTCGACGTGGAGAACCGCCGGACCGTCACCGACCTGATCGCCGAGGCCTGCGGGCGCGGCGCCGCCGTGGTCGGCATCTTCCACGACGCCGAGGTTCGCGCCGCCGTCGGCACCCGCTCCTACGACCTGGCCGCCGGGAGGGAAGCGGCATGACGGCCGACCTGATCATCAGCAACGCCCGGCTGGTGCTGGCCGACGCGGTCGTGCTCGGCACCGTCCGCGTTGCCGGGGGCCGGATCGCGGCCGTCGATGCCGCCGGCACCGGCGTGGCGGAGGCCCTCGACATCGACGGCGACTACCTGATGCCGGGGCTCGTCGAACTGCACACCGACAACCTGGAGAAGCACGTGCAGCCGCGCCCCAAGGTGCACTGGCCGACCTCCTCCGCCCTGCTGGCGCACGACGCCCAGGTGGTGGCCGCCGGCATCACCACGGTGCTCGACGCCATCGCCGTCGGCGGCACCCTCAGCGAGGACATCCGAGACCACATCGTGCGCGAGTCCGCCGACGCCATCCGCAGCTTCCGGGCCGGCGACCTGCTGCGCGCCGACCACCACCTGCACATGCGCTGCGAGGTCGCCCACAAGGACGTGCTGGGCCTGTTCGAGCCCTTCAAGGACGACCCGCTGGTGCGGCTGGTCTCGCTGATGGACCACACCCCCGGCCAGCGCCAGTTCGTCAACCTCGACAAGCTGCGGGTCTACTACCAGGGCAAGCACGCGATGAGCGACGCCGCGTTCGAGCGCATGATCGTCGACCGCAAGGCCGCGCAGGAACTCTACTCCGACCGGCACCGGCGCATCCTGGTCGAGATGGCGCTGTCCGCCGGCCACACGATCGCCAGCCACGACGACGCCACCGAGGAACACGTCGAGGAAGCCGCCGGGCTCGGCCTGACCATCAGCGAGTTCCCGACCACCATGGAAGCTGCGAAGGCTGCCCATTCGCGGGGTATGGGCACGATCATGGGCGGTCCGAACGTGGTGCGCGGCGGCTCGCATTCCGGGAACGTCTCGGCCGGCGAACTGGCCGAGGCCGGCGTGCTCGACGCGCTGTCCTCGGACTACGTGCCCTCCAGCCTGCTGTACGGCGCGTTCCGGCTGCACGAACAGCACGGCATGACGCTTCCCGGCGCCATCGCCACCGTCACCCGCAACCCCGCCGACATGATCGGCCTCGACGACCGTGGCCGGATCGAGGTCGGCGCGCGCGCCGACCTGATCCGCGTCAAGCGACTGGA
Organism: Rhodospirillaceae bacterium; assembly: GCA_018401495.1. GTDB lineage: Bacteria > Pseudomonadota > Alphaproteobacteria > Thalassobaculales > Thalassobaculaceae > Thalassobaculum_A. The sequence continues at coordinate 297,898 of JAGYJX010000021.1, read as the reverse complement.
CGACGGCGTGCCAGTGGTGCGCCGCGTCTGGCGCCAGGGCGAACGGGTGCTGTGATGGCTGTCAGGAAGAAGCTGTCGCCCGACGGACCCTGGATCCACCCGGAGGCCAACGTGGTCGCCTCGACCCTCGGCGCCTGGACCGAGGTCGGCGCCCGCACCTCGGTGGTCGAGACGACGATGGGCGACTACAGCTACGTGGTCAGCGACAGCCAGAGTCATCTACGCGACCATCGGCAAGTTCGCAAACATCGCCTCCCACACCCGCATCAATCCGGGAAATCACCCGCACTGGCGCGCCTGCCTGCACCATTTCCAGTATCGGTCCGACGACTACGGCCTCGGCGAGCGGGACGACACCTTCTTCGACTGGCGACGCTCGACCCCGGTGACCATCGGGCACGACGTCTGGATCGGGCACGGCGCGGTGGTGATGCCGGGGGTTACGGTGGGCACCGGCGCGATCATCGGCGCCGGCGCGGTCGTGACCAAGGACGTGGAGCCCTACACCATCGTCGCCGGCGTGCCCGCCAGGGTCATTCGCCGGCGGGTAAGCGAAGCCACCGAGGCGAAGCTGATGGCGATCGCCTGGTGGGATTGGAGCCACGACACCCTGCGCGAGCGGCTGGCGGAATTCCGGGCGCTGGACGCCGACGCCTTCGCGGACCGCTTCGCGTGACACCGCCATGACGCGCGGCACCCTGGTGCTGGTCGTGGGCCCTCCGGGGTCGGCAAGGACACCGTGATCGCCGCGGTTCGCGAAGCGCTGGCCGGCGACCCGACGGTGGTCTTCCCGCGCCGCGAGATCACGCGCCCGGCCGAAGCCGGCGGCGAGGACCACATCCCGGTCGATGCCGCGGACTTTCGAGAGCGTCGCGCCGCCGGCGCCTACGCCCTCGCCTGGGAGGCGCACGGCCTCGGCTATGGCGTGCCGGCGGCCATCGGCGATGATCTCGCCGCCGGCCGCACGGTGGTGGTGAACGTGTCTCGCGGCGCGCTGGACGAGGCGCGGCGGCGCTTCTCCCCGACCAGGGTGATCAGCCTGGTGGTCCCCTCCGAGGTGCTGCGCGCGAGGCTGGCGTCCCGTGGCCGGGAGAGCCCCGACGACGTCGACCGGCGCGTCGCCCGCGCCGAGTGCCTTCGAGGTGTCCGGCGCCGACGTGACCACCATCGTCAACGACGGCCCCCTCGCGACGGCGGTGTCGAGCGTGATCGAGGCCCTGGGACACCGGCCGCGCCATAAGGCCGTAACCGAATCGTCGCACGATCGACCCTGAAACTTCACCCGACCGTCACCGACGCTTTGCCAAGCCCCGGTATTGCTCTCCTGAGCAATGAGTGCGCAGCCGCCGATCCCGTGGATCGGCCCGACCGATGGTCGCGCGCCCGGCAATGCGGGAAACCACAATGCTCGAGATCACCGACCTGGAGAAACGCTTCGGGGCCGTGGCGGCCGTCGATCGCGTGTCCCTGAAGATCCGAGACGGCCAGATGGTCGGCGTGATCGGACGGTCCGGAGCGGGCAAGTCGACGCTGTTGCGGCTGATCAACCGGCTGGTCGAGCCGACCGCGGGAAGCATCGTCGTCGGCGGCGTCGACGTGGTCGCGCTGAAGGGAGCCGCGCTGCTGGCGTGGCGCGCGCGTTGCGCGATGATCTTCCAGCAGTTCAACCTGGTGCCGCGCCTCGACGTCATCACCAACGTGCTGCTCGGCCGGCTCAACCAGCACGCCACGATCCCCTCGCTGTTCAAGCGGTTCTCCGACGAGGAGCGCGCCTTCGCGGTGCGGGCCCTGCACCGGCTCGACATGGCCGGCCAGGCTTTGCAGCGCGCCGAGACATTGTCCGGCGGTCAGATGCAGCGTGTCGCGATCGCCCGGGCACTGATGCAGGAACCGACGATCTTGCTCGCCGACGAACCGATCGCCTCGCTCGACCCGCGCAACGCCGCCATCGTCATGGACGCCTTGCGCACCATCAACCGCGAGGACGGGATCACCGTGCTCTGCAACCTGCACACGCTCGATACCGCCCGGCGCTACTGCGACCGGGTGGTCGGCATGGCGAACGGCCGGGTGGTGTTCGACGGCGACCCGACGGCGCTGTCGCCGGACACCGTGCGCGCGATCTACGGCGTCGAAGGCGACGGCGGCGAGATCGACGAGGACATCACCTCGACCAGTCTCGACCTGGCGGAGTCCCGTCCGGCACGCCGCGCCGCCGTTTGACACGAGCGCATTCCGAAACGACCACCAGGGAGTTCCTCATGCTGAACCGACGCACCTTCATCGCCGCCGCCGTCCTGATCGGCGCGGCCGCCCCCGCCGCCGCCGACGACTGGCGCACAAAGTACCCGAAGCTCACCATGGGCGTGGTGACCTCGGAAAACGAAGCCGACCGCATCGTCCGCTACAAGCCGGTCATCGCCTACCTCGAGAAGACCCTCGGCGTGCCGGTGGAGTTCCGCAACGCCACCGACTACGCCGGCGTGATCGAGGCCCTGAACGCCGACAAGCTGCAGGTCGCCGGCCTCGGCCCGGCCGCCTACGCCCAGGCCTGGATCGTCTCCGGTGGCGAGGTTGAGCCGCTGGCCGGCCAGATCGCCAACGACGGCACCTTCGGTTACCATTCCGTGGTCGTCGTGAAGACCGACAGCCCGTACCAGAAGATCGAGGATCTGCGCGGCAAGAAGTTCGCCTTCGCCGACCCGAACTCGACCTCCGGCTTTCAGGCACCGGCCTTCTTCCTGAAAGAAGCGGGTATCGACCCCGAGAACTTCTTCTCCAATACCGCGTTCTCCGGCAGCCACGAGAACAGCATCGTCGCCCTCCTGAACGACACCTTCGACGGCGCCGCCACATGGTGGAACAGCGAGGAGCGCTCTAACTTCAGCCGGATGTGGGACAAGGGCATGATCCCCAAGGATTCCGGTCCGGGTGATCTGGAAGTCGCCGCTGCTGCCGTCCAGCCCGATCACCGTCCGGTCGTCGATGCCGACGGCGCTCAAGCAGGCGGTCAAGGCGGCCTACATGGACATGCCGGTCGCCGATCCCGACCGCCTGGAAGGCCATGACCGACGGAAAGGCCAAGGGCTACAAGGCAGTCACCCACGCCGAGTACGAGCCGATCGTGCGGATGATCAAGGAAAACCAGCGCGCCCGTCGCGGCTCCTGAGTTCACGACAACGGATGTTGGCCGCCCGGAGACATCCGGGCGGCCGCCCGTTGCGCGAAACGAAATCACCCACGGACCGATCCCGATGACCAGCATGACCGACGGCGCGGACGAGGCGGTCAGCCGCTTCAACGCAACCAGGAGGGCCGCCGAGCGCGTCAGGCGGCGCCAGACGCTGCTGTTCGGCGGCCTGTTCGCCCTCGCCTTCGCCGCCTCGGTGCATGTCGGCGAAGTCCGGCCCGACCGGCTGGTCGAGGGCATCGGCGGGCTGTTCAACTACATCGACCGGACCCTCCCGAAGGCGACCGGCGACGGCCTGATCGCCGACGCCCGGGAGTGGTATTGGGGGCTCGGCCGCTGGCTCCTGATGCTGTTCGACACGGTGGTGATCGCGTTCCTGGCGACCACCATCGGCGCTGCTATCGGCTTCGCGCTCTGCTTCGCGGCGTCGCGCAATCTGGTGCAGAGCGGTCTGATCGTGTTCACGAGCCGGCGCCTGCTGGAGATCGCCCGCGCGGTGCCGGAGCTGGTGTACGCGCTGATCTTCGTGTTCGCGTTCGGCATCGGCCCGCTGGCCGGCGTGCTGGCGATCGCCATCCACACCATCGGCGCGCTCGGCAAGCTGTTCTCCGAGGTCAACGAGAACATCGACACCAAGCCGATCGAGGGCATCCGCGCGGTCGGCGGCAACTGGTTCCAGGTGGTGCGCTACGGCGTCGTTCCGCAGGTCCTGCCGAACTTCGTGAGCTACAGCCTGCTGCGCTTCGAGATCAACGTGCGCAGCGCCGCCATCATCGGCTTCGTCGGCGCCGGCGGCATCGGCCAGGAGCTTTACCTGGTGATCCGGCAGTTCATCTACGCCGACATCAGCGCCCTGGTGATCCTGATCGTCCTGACGGTCTCGGCCATCGACCTGGTCTGCGAGCGACTGCGACACCGCCTGATCGGTCAGGAGAGCCTGCGATGAGCGACGCCACGCACGCCCCGAGCGGGCAGCCGATCGACCCGCGCACCGCCTACCCGCAGGTCTTCGCGGTGCCGCCCCTGCAGCGTCTCCGCAACCGCGGGATCATCGTCGCGATAGCCGCCGCCCTGGCGTTCGCGCTCTGGTGGACCGGGTTCTTCGACCTCGAGCGGCTGGTGACCGGGGCCTCCAAGCTCGGCTGGCTGCTGCAGTTCATGTTTCCGCCGGCCCACAACGGCTGGCTCGGGGAGTTCTCGCTGGCGCTGGCGGAAACCCTGGCCATGGCGTTCTTCGGAACCCTGCTGGCCTTCGTGATCGCGGTGCCGGTCGGGTTTCTCGGCGCCAAGAACGTGATCCCGAACTGGCTGTTCCATTTCAGCCTGCGGCGCACCCTCGACGGCATTCGCGGGATCGACACCCTGATCTGGGCGCTGATCTTCGTGAACGTCGTCGGCCTCGGGCCGTTCGCCGGCATCCTGGCGATCGCGGTCGCCGATGTCGGGGTGCTGTCGAAGCTGTTTGCCGAGGCGATCGAGAACGTCGACCGTCGCCAGATCGAGGGCGTGCGCGCCACCGGCGCCGGCCGCGTGCAGACCATGCGGTTCGGCATTCTGCCGCAGGTTCTGCCGGTGATCCTGTCGAACACGCTCTACTTCTTCGAATCCAACACCCGGTCGGCCACCATCCTGGGCGTGGTCGGCGCCGGCGGCATCGGGCAGCAGCTGTCCGATCGGATCCGCGTGAACAACTGGGACGAGGTCATGTTCATCGTCCTGATGATCCTGGCGACCGTCTACGTGATCGACATCATCTCGCGTAACTTGCGGGTGCGCATCATCGGCCGCCAGGATCCCCGTCCCTGAGGCCGAAAACGAACGGAAACCGGGCGGCGCAAAGACTTGCAAGGCCGAACGAAGCGTTTAAGGTCGCCGCCCATGACCAACTCGATCGAATATGTCCTCGGGGACGTGCTGCCGGAACCGGGTACGGTGATGACGGTGGCCGACGGCGTGCGCTGGGTGCGGATGCCCCTGCCGTTCGCCCTCAACCACGTGAACCTGTACCTCATCGATGACGGCGACGGCTGGGTGCTGATCGACTGTGGCCTCGGCGACGAGACCACGCGCCAGCTTTGGGAGCCGATCCTGGCGAACGGCCTCGACGGCCGGCCGATCACCCAGGTCCTGGTGACGCACTACCACCCCGACCACATGGGCAGCGCCGGCTGGCTGCTGGAGCGCACCGGAGCGCCGCTCTGGATGACCCGCTCGGAATGGCTGTCGGCCCGGGCCATCCGGCTGGACGACACCGAGGAGCTGCTCGACGGGATCGTGGCGTTCTACCGCCGCACCGGACTCGGCGCGACCGACGTCGCCGACATGCGGGTTCTCGGCAATTCCTACCGCCGCATGGTGTCGCCGATCCCGCTGACCTTCAACCGCCTGGCCGCCGACACCGTGCTGGAGATCGGCGGGCGGCGCTGGATGGTCATGATCGGCTCGGGACACTCGCCCGAGCACGCCTGCCTGTACTGCCCGGAGGCCGAACTGATGATCGGCGGCGACTTCCTGCTGCCGCGGATCTCCCCGAACATCTCGGTCTGGTGGAACGAGCCGGACGGCAACCCGCTGCAGGACTACCTGCGGTTCCTGGACTCGCTCGACCCGATCGCCGACCAGACCCTGGTACTGCCGTCGCACGACCGGCCCTACCGTGGCCTCAAGCCGCGCGCACTCGACCTGACCGAACACCACGACCGGCGCCTCGACCTGGCCGCCCAGGTCTGCCAGGTGCCATCGACGGCGATCGACGTGATGAACGCCATGTTCCAGCGCAAGATGGACACTCACCAGACCCGGTTCGCGGTCGGCGAGTCGCTGGCCCACCTCAACCTGCTGATCGACCAGGGCCGGCTCAGCCGCCACCTGGGCGACGACGGGGCTTGGCGCTACGTCACGACGTAGTCGAGAAGGTACAGAGCCTGCAGTCACGCTGACGCCCCTGCGCAACTGGGGCGGCCGTGAGGTGTTGTCGCTTCAACACGGAACGCAGGACTGAAATCGACCGATGCCGATACTCTTGATCCTTCTCCTGGCCATCCTCGTGGCGCAGATCGGGTTCTGGGACACGCTGGGTGCCATCCTCGGCGCGGCTGGCGTGCTGGTGCTGTTCCTGCTCATCGCGGCCGCGGCCGTTGCGGTCGCAGGGTTTCTGGTCGTGCGGCGGCTCCGTCAGAAGTTCTGACCGCCAACCCGCCGCTCAGGGCACCGCTTCCGTCGACTCCACGAAGCCGCTGATCAGGTTGCGGCGGTACAGGGCCTCCTCGTCCAGCCAGGGCTCGGCCGGGCCGAACCGCTCGATCGTGCGGGCGATCCGATCCTCCAGCGCCCGGCGCGCGGTCTCGGCGTCGTCGATCGACACCTCGGCGAACCGCAGGGCGTCGCCCGGCCGCATCCGTCCGATCCGGGGCACGTCGGCCGAGATGACCGTTCCGAGCTTGGGGTAGCCGCCGGTGGTCTGGTGGTCGGCCAGCAGCACGATGGGCCGGCCGTTGCCCGGCACCTGGATCGCGCCGGTGGCGATCCCGTCGGAAACGATGTCGTGGCCACGGGCGTGCTGCAGGACCGGGCCGTCGAGGCGCACGCCCATCCTGTCGGCCTCGCGGGTGATGCGGTACTCGCCACCGAAGAAGGCTGCCAGGCTGTCAGCGGTGAAGTAGTCCTCCTGCGGGCCGAGCACCACCCGCACCGGGTCGCCGTCTGACCACCAGGAGCGGTCCGCGCAGCGTTGCTCCGCCCGCTCGGCCGCCGCCGGCTGGCGGAGCGCGAGGAGGTCGCCGTCGCGCAGCGCCCGCCCGTCGAGGCCACCGATGCGCGCCCGGGTGTAGGTGGACAGGCTGCCGTAGACCGGCTCCACCGCGAACCCGCCCTCGACCGCCAGATAGGCGACGCCGGTGTCGGACAGCCCGCCGACCCGCAGTCGCCGGCCGCGCGTCAGCCGGATCGACTGGTGGGAGGGTGCCTCCACCCGGCGCTCGCCGAGGATCTCCACCGGCGATCCGGTCCCGACCAGGGCCAGCCGGACCGCTTCCGCCTCGACCTCGACGGTCGGACCCATCACCCGCAGCTCGATGGCCGCGGTCTCCGGCGGGTTGCCGACCAGGGCGTTGGCAATCCGCAGCGCCACGGGGTCCAGCGCTCCCGACGGTGGCACCCCGATGTGCTGGACGTGAGGCCGCCCGAAATCCTGGAGGGTCGGCGCGAAGCCGGCCGACACCACGCGCAGGCCGCTCATGGCTCGCCCTCCTGGGGCACCGGGTCGAAGCGCGTGTCGCCGGCCGCCATGCGCGCCTTCAACTCGTCGTAGACGTCGCGGCCGACCGGTCGGAACCGCACCCGGTCGCCGGCGGTCAGCAGCGCCTGCGGGTCGCGGTGCAGGTCGAACAGGTCGACCGGCGTGCGCCCCAGCAGATGCCAGCCACCCGGAGACTCCAGCGAGTAGACGTTGGTGAGGTTGATGGCGATCGCCACCGACCCGGCCGGCACCCGGACCCGCGGCTCGTTCCGGCGCGGCAGCTCGAGTTCCTTCGGGATGATCCCGAGATAGGCCAGGCCCGGCATGAAGCCCATCATGTAGGCCTCGTATTCGGTTCCGGCGTGCAGCTCGACAACCCGTTCGGGCGAGAGGCCGGTGCGCTTGGCGACCTCCTCCAGGTCCGGCCCCGCCTCCTCGCCGTACAGCACCGGGAACTCCCAGAGCCGGCCGACGATCGGTGCCGAGCCGGCTTCGGTCAGCAACTCCCGCAAGCGGCCCTCGACGGCGCGCCGCGAGGTGACGGTCGGGTCGTAGTGGACCATGAGCGAGCGAAACGTCGGCACGAGATCGACCAGCCCGGCGATCGTCGCCGCGCGCGCCGCCTCGCCGAGGCGCATGACCCGATGGTTGACCTCGCGGTCGACGGTCTCGCCGAACTCGACCACCAGCGCGGTGTCGCCGGCCGACAGGAATCGCGGGGGAGCGAGGAAATTGGAATGGTCCTCGGTCATGGACCTCGGCCGTTGGTTGGGTGTTAACTGTTCTGGCCGCGGCGCGGCGCAGGTTCCACGTTCCCTAGGCTGAGCAACGCATGGCACGCAAGGTCAATCTCAACTCGGACATGGGCGAAGGCTTCGGCGCCTACGACATCGGCAACGACACCGCCCTGCTCGACATCATCAACTCCGCCAACGTCGCCTGCGGATTCCACGCCGGCGACCCGAACGTCATGGACCGGGTGTGCAAGCAGGCCAAGGCCAAGGGCGTATCGATCGGGGCCCATCCCGGCTTCAACGACCTCTGGGGCTTCGGGCGGCGGGCGATCCCGATGCCGGCCGGCGATGTCGAGCGGATGGTGATCTACCAGATCGGCGCGCTGCAGGGCATGGCGGCCGCCAACGGCACCAGTGTCACCCACGTCAAGATCCACGGCGCGCTCAGCAACATGGCAGCGGTCGACCTGGACCTCGCGATGGCGATCGCCCGCGGCATCAAGGCGGTCGATCCGACCCTCATCTTCCTGGTGCCGATCGCGTCGGAACTGCTGACCGCCGCCCGCAAGGCCGGCCTTCCGCACGCCGCCGAAGTGTTCGCCGACCGCACCTACGCCGACGACGGCAACCTGACCCCGCGCAGCAAGCCGAACGCCATGGTCCACGACCCGGCGGAGGCGGTCGCCCGTGTGCTGCGGATGGTCGAGGACCAGGAGGTCGTCTCGACCAGCGGCAAGCGCATCCCGTGCCGGGTCGACAGCATCTGCGTGCACGGCGACGGCCCAACCGCGGTCGAGGTCGCCACCGCGGTCCGGGACGGGCTGCGTTCGGGCGGCGTGTCGACCGTGCCGCTCCCCGACATCGACCTGTCCTGAGGCATCGCGGTTGCCACCGGCCCGGCCACGATCCCTGCCACGCCGAACAGTCGAGGTCCGATGAAGCCAGCGTTTGCGAAGGTCGAGTACGAAGCCCGCCTCACCGCCGTGAAGGCCCGCATGGACGCGGCCGGCATCGACGTCCTGGTGGTCACGGAGCCCGCCAACATGGGCTGGCTGACCGGCTATGACGGCTGGTCGTTCTACACCCCGCAGTGCCTGCTGGTGGCGGCGGCGCTGGACGAGCCGGTGCTGATCGTGCGCGGCATGGACGCCAACGCCGGCAAGGTGACCACCTACCTGGACCACGGCGACATCCTGGGATACCCGGACCACTATGTGCAGCAGGCGGACCGGCACCCGATGGACTGGGTGGCCGAGGAGATGGGCCGGCGCGGCATTGCCCGCGGCGCCCTCGGCCTGGAGATGGACAGCTACTACTTCTCGCCGATGGCCTATGAGCACCTGAAGGCGGGCCTGCCGAACTGCCGGGCGGTGAACGCCGCCAACCTCGTCAACTGGTGCCGCAGCATCAAGTCGCCGGCCGAGATCGCCTACATGCGCGAGGCCGCCCGGATCGTCGAGCGCGCCATGGCGGTCGGCATCGAGAGGGTCAGCCCCGGGGTTCGCCAGTGCGACGCGGTCGCCGCGATCTACGATACCCAGATCCGCGGCGCCGCCGGCGTCGGTGGCGACTACCCGGCGATCGTGCCGATGCTGCCGACCGGCATCGGCGCCTCGACCCCGCATCTCACCTGGTCGGACGAAACGTTCCGGAATGGCGAGGCGACGATCCTGGAACTGGCCGGCGCCCGACGCCGATACCACTGCCCGATGGCGCGGACGGTGTCGCTCGGCAAGCCGCCGCAGAAACTGGCCGATGCCAGCCGGGTGATCTGCGACGGCATCGCCGCCGCCATCGAGGCGGCGCGCCCGGGCGCCACCTGCGAGGCGATCGAGGCGGCGTGGCGCGGCGAACTCGCCAAGTCCGGCTTCATCAAGGAAAGCCGGATCGGCTATTCGGTCGGCCTCGCCTACCCCCCGGACTGGGGCGAGCACACCATGAGCCTGCGCCCCGGCGACCACACGGTGATCCAGCCGAACATGACCTTCCACATGATCCCCGGCTTGATGCTGGACGATTGCGGAATCGAGATCTCCGAGTGCTTCCTGATCACCGAGTCCGGCGCCGAATGCCTCTGCGATTTCCCGCGGCCGCTGGTGGTGAAGGACTGATCCGCGCCAGGCGCAGAGCGACGCTTCTTGCATTGCAGCAAAACGAGAGTACATTCCGCGCGATTTTCCCGATCGGAACCTCGACATGCAGCTGCGCAACGTCGCGATCATCGCGCACGTCGACCATGGCAAGACCACCCTGGTCGACGTACTTCTCCGCCAGTCCGGAACCTTCCGCGCCAACCAGCAGGTGGCGGAACGCGCGATGGATTCCAACGACATCGAGCGCGAGCGCGGGATCACGATCCTGGCCAAGTGCACCTCGGTGCTCTGGAAGGACACCCGGGTCAACATCGTCGACACCCCCGGCCACGCCGATTTCGGCGGCGAGGTGGAGCGTATCCTGTCGATGGTCGACGGCGCCCTGCTGCTGGTCGACGCCTCGGAAGGCCCGATGCCGCAGACCAAGTTCGTGCTCGGCAAGGCGCTGGCCCTGGGCCTGCGGCCGATCGTCGTGATCAACAAGGTCGACAAGCCGGACCAGCGTGCCTACGAGGTCCAGGACGAGGTGTTCGACCTGTTCAGCGCTCTCGGCGCCGACGACAAGCAGCTCGACTTCCCGACGCTGTTCGCGTCGGCCAAGCAGGGCTGGGCGTCGGAGACGCCGGACGCCACCGGCACCGACATGAACGTTCTGTTCGAGCGCATCCTCGCCCACGTGCCGCCGCCGACCATCGAGGCGAACGCGCCGTTCCGCATGCTGGCGACGACGCTGGAGGCCGACCCCTATCTCGGCCGCCTGCTGACCGGCCGGATCCTGAGCGGCTCGATCAAGCACGCCGCCAACCTGAAGGCCCTGAACCGCGACGGCGAGGAGATCGAGCGCGCCCGGGTCTCCAAGCTGCTCGCCTACCGCGGCCTGGAGCGGACTCCGCTGGAGGAGGCGCACGCCGGCGACATCGTCGCGATCGCGGGGTTCTCCGAGGCCACGGTGGCCGACACCCTGTGCGCGCCCGAGGTCGACCAGGCCATCGCCTCGTCGCCGATCGACCCGTCCACCATCGCGGTGACTTTCTCGGTGAACGACAGCCCGCTCGCCGGCCGCGAGGGCGAGAAGGTGACGTCGCGCCTGATCCGCGACCGCCTGTTCCGCGAGGCCGAGGGCAACGTCGCGATCCGCGTCCGCGAGACCGATGACAAGGACGCCTATGAGGTTGCGGGCCGTGGGGAGCTGCAGCTCGCGGTGCTGATCGAGCAGATGCGGCGCGAAGGCTTCGAGATGTCGATCAGCCGCCCGCGCGTGCTGATGAAGTCCGATCCGGAGACCGGTCAGCGCCAGGAGCCGATCGACGAGGTCGTGGTCGACGTCGATGACGAGTTCACCGGCACGGTGATCGAGGCGATCACCCAGCGCAAAGGCGAACTGCTGGAGATGAAGCCGTCGGGTGCCGGCAAGACCCGGCTGGTGTTCCACGCCCCGGCGCGCGGCCTGATCGGTTATCACGGCGAGTTCCTGACCGCGACCCGCGGCACCGGAATCATGAACCGGATGTTCCACACCTACGCGCCGTTCAAGGGCACCATTCCCGGTCGCCGCGCCGGGGTGCTGGTCTCGACCGAACAGGGTGAGGCCGCGGCCTACGCGCTGCAGAACCTGGAGGACCGCGGCCCGCTGATGGTCGCCCCGGGCGACAAGGTCTACTCCGGCATGATCCTGGGCGAGCACAACAAGGGCAACGACCTCGACGTCAACCCGCTGAAGGCCAAGCAGCTCACCAACTTCCGGGCCTCCGGCAAGGACGAGAACGTCGATCTCACCCCGCCGCTGCGCATGACGCTCGAGCGCTCGATCCCCTACATCGAGGACGACGAGCTGGTCGAGGTGACGCCGAAATCGGTCCGGCTGCGCAAGCGCTACCTCGACCCGCACGAGCGCAAGCGCATGTCCAAGCGCGCCGCCGCCGAAAGCGCCTGATTCCGGTTTCGGTTAGTGCCATCCTGCGGATCCTGCCTGGATCCGTTGGAGCCGCTCGCCATGACCCTCGCCGCCGATCTCGTCCTCCGATCCGGAAAGATCGCGACCACCGACAAACTCGACGTTTTCGTCTCGGCGCTGGCGGCGCGCGACGGTCGCATCGTCGCGCTCGGCTCTGATGGCGACATCGCGCCGCTCATCGGCCCCCGGACCCGGGTCATCGAGCTCGCCGGCAGAACCGCGATTCCGGGTATCGTCGACAGCCACTGCCATCCGGACTCCTACGCCGCCAGACTGTCCTCGTGGGAACTGCTAAGCCCTGACCGGATCCAGGATCGGGCCGCCCTGCTCGCCCGTGTCGCCGATGTGGCGGCAGCCCGAGGTCCGGATGATTGGGTTTCCGGCTATCGCTTCAACGAGAACAAGTCGGGAGGCTACCCCACGCTGCGCGAGATGGACGAAGCCGCCGGCGGGCGGCCGCTGTTCATCCTGCGCACCGATGGGCATATCGGCCTGGCGAACAGCCGGGCCTTCGCCGAACTGGGTATCGACGCGACGACGCCCCCGCCGGCCTTCGGCCATTTCGACATCGACCCGTCAACCGGCGGGCTGACGGGACTGGTGCGCGAAACCGCCGCGCACCTGTTCCTGGAGCGCATCCACGCCGGCGACACGCCCGAGAGCGTTGCCGACGGGCTCGAGAGGGTGTTCGCCGAATGGACGGCCTTCGGCATCACCACGGTCTACAACTCGCTGACGCCGTCCCACGCCATCGCCGCCTACCAGGTCCTGAAGGACCAGGACCGCCTCGCCCTGCGGGTCGGCATCATCGTGTCGGGGCGTCAGGAGGGTTTGGTGGAGGCGTTCGTGGCGGCCGGAATCCGATCCGGGTTCGGCGACGACCGCCTGCGGGTGATCGGCGTCGAATGGTGCCCGGACTGCTCCACTTCGGGCCGCACGGCGGCCTACTACGACCCGTATGTCGGCCGCCGGATTGCCGGCGAGCCCGAGCCGAACACCGGCGTCCTTCTTTACGAACTCGAGGATCTGAAGGCCCGCGCCCTGGCCGCCCACCGCGCCGGGCTCCAGGTGATGATCGAAGGGGTCGGCGACCGCGGCATCGACTTTGCCCTCGACGCCATCGAGCACTGCCTCCGACACCACCCGGTCAACGACCACCGGATGCGGGTCGAGCACTGCTGCTACGTCACGCCGGCGATCGAGGCGCGTCTGAAGCGGCTTGCGGTGATCGACAGTTCGGCGACCGGCTTCATGTACGACCTCGGCGACGCCTACGCCGCCAATCGGGGCCGGGAGGCGATGGCGCGGATGTGGCCGCACCGGTCGCTGATCGACGCCGGCATTCCCGCACCCGGCCATTCCGATGCCATGGTCTGCCAGGCCAACCCGTTCCTGGCGCTCTGGTCGATGGTGAACCGGAAGTCCGATACCGGCGGCGACCTCGACGCGAGCCAGGCGGTTACGCCGACCGAGGCGTTGCGGGCATACACATGGCTCGGTGCGCATTCCGGACGCGAAGAGCGCATCAAGGGCTCCCTGGACCTGGGCAAGCTGGCCGACGTGGCGGTGCTGGATCGTGACTACTTCAGCATCCCGGTGGAGGAAATCCGGGACGTCGCGGTCGACCTGACCCTGGTTGGAGGCAAGGTGGTCTGGGAGCGCTGAGCCGCCGCCCACAAGGACGATCCTGTTCCGGCCGCGCCGTACCGCGGGTCGTCCCGGCGACAACCGCCGGGACGGAAGTGCTGCACGCTGACATCGTTCGATACCGTCCCGGTGAGCCGCATGCTCGACGATCTTGCCCTCGCCCGCGCCGTGACACCGGTCTTCGAGGCGCCCGGCAGGGCCCGAGGGCTCGCCAATCTCTGCTACGTCGACCCGGCCTATCATCGCCTGGAGGCCGAGCGGCTGCTGGCCCGGGACTGGCTCTGCGTCGGCACCGGCGCCGACATCCCGGCGCGCGGCGACACCATGGCGGTCGACGCCGCCGGCCAGCCGGTGCTGCTGGTGCGCGACCACGACTCGATAGTGCGCGCCTTCCACAACGTCTGCCGGCACCGCGGCAGCATCCTGGTCGAGGGCAGCCGGTCCGGTCCGGCCATCGTCTGCCCCTACCACTCCTGGAGCTACGCCCTCGACGGCAGGCTGGTGCGTACCCCCGAGGTCGGCGGGCACGGGTTGCACGACTGCGCCAGCGTGGACAAGGACGCGCTCGGCCTGTTGCCGGTCCGGGTCTCGCTCTGGCTCGACTTCGTGTTCGTGAACCTGTCGGGCGACGCGCCGCCCCTGGAGACGGTGGTGGCTCCGATGGCCGCGCGCTGGTCGGACTACGCCACCGACCGCCTGGTGCACGCCGCCGCCGACACCTACGAGTTGCGCGCCAACTGGAAGCTGGCGGTCGAGAACTACCTGGAATGCTACCACCTGCCGTGGGTGCATCCCGCCCTGAACGGCTACTCGCCGCTCGCCGAGCACGAGTACCGGGTGTTCGCCGATCGCTTCTTCGGGCCGGTCACCCACTCTTACCGGGCATCGGCGCCGCCTGAGACGGCGCTGCCGGAATTCCCCGGGCTGCCGGCGGCGCGCCGGCTCGAGGGCGAGTACCCGATCGCCTTCCCGAACCTGCTGCTCGGCATCCAGCGCGACCACCTGTTCGGCATCATCGTCGACCCGCTGGCCGTCGACCGCACCCGCGAGCGGCTGCACATCTACACCGTCGACGACGGCACCGAGCGACCGGCGGCGGAGCGGGCTCGGATCGCCGCCGCGGTGGCCGGACTGGCCGCCGGCTGGCGAGAGGTGTTCACCGAGGACATCGGCATCGTCGAGCGCCTGCAGCGCGGCCGCGCGAGCAGCACCTTCGACGGCGGCAGGCTGACCGCCTTCCACGACGGCTGCACCCAACGCTTCATGCAGCTCGTCGCCCGGGCGGTGGCGCCGACGGCAGCCCCCGGCGCCTGACGGCGGCGCTACTGCTACAGCGTCCTGTGGAACACCTGGTCGCCGTCCGCGGCGGTTCCGTCGGCGCTCCAGCCGTCCCGGCGGTAGAACCGCTCGGCGCGCGAGCCGGGTTGGGTGGTCAGGCGAGCCTCCCGCCACCCGGCTCGCCGGAGATCGTCGAGGGCGGGCGGCAGCAGGGCGCGGCCGATCCCGCGCCCCTCCGCCGTCGGATCGACGAACAGCGCCCAGACGCTGCCGTCGCGGGTGTCGACGGCGCTGAAGCCGAGGACGCGCCCGTCCTCCTCCCACACCCAGATGCCGGTCCGGTCGATGAAGTCGCGCACCGCCGAGGCCGGCACCTTGGCGGGATCGCTCAGCACGTTCTCGCGGACCGACGAGCGGATAGCCATCAGCACCGGGACGTCGTCGCAGCCGGCCCGGCGTATCCGACCGGGCATGGTCAGCCGCCGACCCGCGGCAGCCGCCCCTCGATCGGGTATTGCGGGTCGTTGTAGCCCGGCGTCGACGGATGCCCGGTGACCACCAGCTGGTCGACCAGCGACTCGTCGTCGGCCCCGTAGGTGTAGTCGAGCGCCTTGGCGTAGGCCCGCCACTGCTCCATCGTACGCGGCCCGACGATGGTCGCGGTCACCAGCCGGTTGTTCAGCACCCACTGCACGGCCAGGTCGATCGGGGTCGCCCCCTTGGCCTCGGCGTGCGCCTTGATGCGCTGGGCGATCTCCAGGCTCTCGTGCCGCCACTCGGTCTGCAGCATGCGCTTGTCCTGGCGGGCGGCGCGGCTGCCCTCCTCCGGCGTGACGTTCGGCGCGTACTTGCCGGTCAGCACGCCGCGCGCCAGCGGGCTGTACGGCACCACGCCGAGCCCGTAGTAGCCGCAGGCCGGCAGGTGCTCGACCTCGGGCATGCGGTTCATGGCGTTGTAGTAGGGCTGGCTGACGATCGGCCGGTCGATGCCGAACTCGTCGCAGAGGTTGCAGATCTCCGCGACCCGCCACGAGCGGTAGTTGGAGAGCCCGAAATACCGGATCTTGCCGGCGCGCATCAGGTCGCCGAGCGCCCTCACGGTCTCCGACAGCGCCGTCGAATGGTCTTCCTTGTGCAGGTAGTAGACGTCGATGACGTCGGTGCCGAGGCGCTTCAGGCTGGCGTCGCAGGCCATGTGCACCCAGCGCCGCGACAGACCGCCGGAGTTCGGGTCGTCGCCGAGCTTGTTGGCCAGCTTGGTCGCCAGCACCCAGCGGTCGCGCTCGGCGGCGATCGCCCGACCGACGACCCTCTCGGACTCGCCACCGTTGTACGCGTCGGCGGTGTCGATGAAGTTGATCCCGAGGTCGCGGGCGGCGGCGACGATCTCGCGGCTGTCGGCCTCCGATGTCGGGCCGCCGAACATCATGGCGCCGAGACACAACGGCGAAATCTTGAGACCGGAGCGGCCGAGCGTGCGGTAGTTCATCCATCTCTCCTCAGGGGCCGGCCATGACCGCTACCCCCTCTTGTATCGGGCCGAGCCTCGTGCTCGGATCCGGTCATCATACGAGTTGCAGCATCATACAAGCCCGGGAGCGAACGACCACCATGACCGAGCCCCTGTCCGCCGAGACGCGCGAGAAGCTGGCCTCGGTCAGCACCGCCACCCTGACCACCCAGTTGTTCAAGCGCGGCCTGCGCAACGTGTTCATCCAGGGCGTCAGCCGGCTGACCGCGGCGCACGACCGCTCGATGGTCGGCCCGGCCTTCACGCTGCGCTACATCCCGGCGCGCGAGGACATCGACACCCTCGACGTGTTCCAGGACTACGACCACCCGCAGCGCCGGGCGATCGAGACCTGCCCCGAGGGCCACGTGCTGGTGATGGATTGCCGCGGCGACGCCAGCGCCGCCTCGGCCGGCTCGATCCTGGTGACGCGCCTGATGATGCGCGGCGCCGCCGGCCTGGTGACCGACGGCGGCCTGCGCGACTCGCCGGAGATCTGCGACTTCGACATCCCGACCTACATCGGCGCCCCGTCGGCCCCGACCAACCTGATCAAGCACCACGCGGTCGAGACCCTGAACCAGCCGATCGCCTGCGGCGGCGTCGCCGTCTATCCGGGCGACATCCTGGTCGGCGACGTCGAAGGGGTGGTCGTGATCCCGCGCCACCTGGCCGACGAAGTCGCCCGCGACGCCGCCGAGCAGGAGATCATGGAGGAGTTCATCATCGGCGAGGTGCGCTCCGGCAAGGCGCTGCGCGGCACCTATCCGCCGGACGCCGAGACCAAGGCACGCTTCGACGCCTGGCGGAAAACCCGCTGACTCAGCCCGCCGACGGCTAAAGCCAGTGCTCGCACCAGGCCGGACGCCCGTCGACCGGGGTGAAGGTCCGCACCTGCCGCGGCGGGATCGGGCCTTCCCCGACGCCGCGAGCCTCCCAGGAATGCACCGTCGCCCCGAGGATGCGGGTGATCCGACCGGTGCCGGCGATCGGCAAACGGCAGGATCAGGCGCTCGCCTCGGGCAGGATGGGATTCCTCGCTGTAGATCCGGCCGGCGATGTGGACGATCGCGGGCTCGTCGACCACCCGGTTGAAATACCCCATAACCCGGTCGACCACCGCCGGGTCGGTGAGTTCCGCCAGTGTCCGGCCGTTCAGCGACTGCGTGTAGGCGGCGCGGATATGGTCGCCCGCCAGGCGGTAGCGGAAGGCTCTCGGTTCCTCCTCGACGGCGCACAGCCACACCTGCTCGAGAAGGTAGGGAAATCCCGCCGGATCGATGGCAGCGAGGGTCGGCACCTGCCCCTCTGCCCGCGCTCCGAGCCAATAGGCGACCAGACGCCGGAACCGTTCGTCCTTGACGTGATGAAAATCGGCTTCGGTTATGGGCATCGGCAACGTCTTGACTATGCTCAGCACTCCGATGCCCAGACCTACCACGCTGCGTCCGGGAAACGAAGGGAACGCGCATGACCGGCCCGAGCATCGAGGGCGCGATCGCCGACTACGACCGCCTGGCGGCGGAGCTTGCCCCGCGCTATGCCGCCGCTGGCGCGGATCGGTTCGTCGCCCGGCACAAGCCCTCCTGCCGCCGCTGCCGGGCCCGGTGCTCGACGTCGGAGCCGGCAGCGGCGCCCACGCCGCCGCCTTCGCGGCGCTCGGATACCGGGTGGTTGCGGTGGAGCCCTCCGCCGGCATGCGGGCCGAGGCCGCACGGCTGTTCCCGGACGCTGACCTGGAGTGGGTCGACGACCGGCTGCCCGGTCTGAACAGCCTGCGCGCCCGGGGTGAGCGTTTCGGCTTCATCCTGGTGAACGCGGTCTGGATGCATGTGCCGCCGGCCGATCGCGACGCCGCGTGCGCCGCGCTGGCCGATCTCGCGGCGCCGGGCGCGGTGCTGTCCGTCGCGCTGCGACAGGGGCCAGCGCCGGCCGGCCGGGCGATGCACGACTGCGATCCCGACACCGTCGCCGACGAGTTCACCCGCCACGGCTTCCAGGAAATCGACCGCAGCGTCCACGACGGCGGCGCCGCCGGGCCCGGCGCCACCTTCGTGCGCCTGAACCTGAGGCGGGCTATGGTGGACACTCCGCCGACCCGGAGACAGCCATGAGCCACGAAACCATCACCGTCGAGCGGATCGGCGCGATCGTGCGCGTGGCGCTGCATCGACCGGAACGGCGCAACGCCGTGAACGACACGGTCCACGCCGAGTTGCGCGACGCGCTGACCGCGATCGAGCGGGATCCGACCCTGAAAGCCATGATCCTGACCGGCACCGGCGACCGCGCCTTCTGCTCGGGTCAGGACCTGTCCACCCGCATACCCCCGAAGGACGGTCCGCCGGTGCGCGACCTCGGGGCTGGGCTGGACAAGAGCTTCAACGCCCTGATCCGCCGCCTGAGGGACCTGCCGATCCCGATCGTGACCGCCCTCAACGGGGTCGCCGCCGGCGCCGGCGCCGGCCTTGCCCTGGCGGGCGACGTCCTGGTCGCAGCGCGCTCCGCCTCGATGGCCATCTCGTTCGTCAACGTCGGGCTGATCCCGGACGCCGGCGTCACCCACCACCTGCCCCGCCTGATCGGCGAGGGGCGAGCGTTGGCGGCGGCGCTGACCGCCAGCCCGATCGACTCCGAGCGCCTGCTCGCCTGGGGAATCGCCTGGCAGGTGGTTGACGATGCGGACTTGCCTTCGGCCAGCCTGGCGCTCGCCGAACGCCTGGCCGCCCTGCCGCCGAGGGCCGTTGTCGGCACCCGGCGGCTGATGCGGGCGTCGCTCGGCAACGACCTCGACACCCAACTCGACATGGAACGCGATCTGCAACGCGAGTGCGGGTTCTCGCACGACTACGGCGAAGGGGTGACGGCGTTCCTGGAGAAACGCCCGCCGGTCTTCACCGGCCGATGACCGTTCCGGCGGCGCCCTCCGACGCGGTCCACCCGCTGGTGCGGGACCTCGCCGAACGCGATGCCGCCGCCCGGCAGCTCGGCATCGAGGTGCTGGAGGCGCGGTCCGGGCTACGCGCGGTGCGGGCTCACCATCGAGGCACGCCACGCCAACGCGCACGGCGCTGTGCCACGGCGGCGTGCTGTTCACCCTGGCGGACACCGCCTTCGGCTATGCCTGCAACGCCCACGGCCAGACCGCCGTCGCCCAGGCCGCCGGCATCGATTTCATCCGGCCCGGCCGGATCGGCGAGCGGCTGGTCGCCGTTGCCGAAGAGCGGGTCCGCGCCGGCCGCAGCGGCGTCTACGACGTCACCGTGGCCACCGAGGCGGGAGACACCGTCGCGCTGTTTCGCGGACGCTCTCGGGTGGTCTCCGCCGGGCTTCAGTCGCGCGACCCCCAGGCCGACGCCGAGAGCCGGTAGAGGACGTGGCGTCGCATGGGATGCCCCGCCTCGATCAGCGGGTGGTCGAAATCGTCGGCCGGATCACGGGTCATTCCGAGGCGTTCCATGACGGCGCGCGACCGGGTGTTGGCGGTCACGGTGAACGATACGATCTCGTCCAGTCCCAGGCGGCCGAAGGCGAAGTCGATGGCGGCGCGCGCCGCCTCGGTGGCGTAGCCCCTGCCCCAGGCCGCGCGCGCCAGCCGCCAGCCGATCTCAACGCACGGGCCACACGGGATCTCGTAACTCGGAACGTTCGGCCCGACGAAACCGATGAAGGGCTCGCCGCCCTTGACCTCGACGGCGAACGAGCCCCAGCCGCGCTCGGCCATCCGGGAGGCAATCCGGTCCGCGAGGTCGTCGCTCTCCGCACGGGTCAGCGGCCGCGGGAAATGCCGCATGACCTCCGGGTCGGCGTTGAGCGCGGCGAACGGCTGGCGGTCGGCGTCGCGCCAGGGTCGCAGGAGCAGCCGCTCGGTCTCGATCGGGATGATCTGGGTCATGGCGAAGCGAGATTAGGATGGGCAGACTGCTTCGGCTACAACCCTGTCGCCTCGATCCGGGAGAGCCCCGTTGACTGTCCGCATCTACCACAACCCGCGCTGCTCGAAATCCCGCCAGACGCTGCAGCTGTTGCGGGACCGGGGAATCGAGCCGGAGATCGTCGAGTACCTGAAGCACCCGCCGTCCGCGGTCGTGCTGGACGGCCTGCTGCGCGCCATGGGGATGCAGCCGCGCGACCTGATGCGCCGCAAGGAAGCGCCCTATCGCCGCGCTCAACCTCGATGACCCCGGCATGATGCGCGGCGACCTGATCATGGCGATGATCGAGCACCCGGTGCTGATCGAGCGGCCGATCGTCGTCAACGGCGACAAGGTCGCCCTCGGCCGGCCGCCCGAGGCGGTGCTGGCGATCCTCTGACGGCTACTCCGCCGCGCGGGCGTTGGGGCGGGCGAAGCGCGCCTCCATCTCGCGCCGCACCTTGACGGCCTGGCTGGTCTCGTCGACCTCGACGTCGGCCCAGGCCAGCCGCTCGCCCAGCTTCACGTCGCGCTTCAGCTTGACGTTGTGGGCCAGTCCGAGCGGCAGGTAGCCGTGCTGCAGCGAGGCGTCGGCCGGGGTCTGCTTGCCCCACACGCAGAAGCCGCCCTCGCCGTCCAGCGTCTCGCCGGCCTTGAGGTCGCGCTTGGCGGTCGCGACCACGTCGGAGAAGAACCCGACCGGGCTGCCGGTCGGCTCCTTGCGCAGCGCCACCGACGCCACCGACACGCCGAGTTCCAGCCCGATCAGGTGGGTCGGGCGGTACAGCGCGGCGTACCGGAACGAGCTGTCGTGGAGCATCCGGTACTCCTCGAAGCAGTAGGTCGCGTAGTCGGTCTCGGCCTCGACCACCACGTAGGTCCCGAACTGCAGGTGCACCGGCACGTCGGAGCCGTCGCGGTACAGCGACGACACCACCTCGGTGGTGCCCGCGAACTCAACCTGACCGCCGGCCGATCGCGGCTTGCAGACCTCGGCCAGTTCGAGCCGCGACGACGGTGGGAAGTGCAGCCCGTCGGATTGCGGACGCAGACCGGTAGCGTTGCAGACCGCCGTCATCTCGATGCCGGACTTGGTGCCGTCGATGAAGCTGTTGAACATCTTCGGGTTGAGCCGCCCGCGCGTCACCAGCTCCTCGTCGAAGCCGAAATTCTCCCACACGGTGTCGGGCGTCGACTGGTGGTGGCGCGGCAGGTAGCGGGTGCCCTTGCCGGCGCAGACCACCTTGAAGCCGATCGAGCGGGCCCAGTCGACGTGCTCGCAGATCAGCGCCGGCTGGTCGCCCCAGGCCAGGCTGTAGACCAGCCCGGCCGCTTCCGCCTTGGCGGCGAGAAGCGGCCCGGCCACCACGTCGGCCTCGACGTTGACCATGACGATGTGTCGGCCATGCTCGATCGCCATCAGGCAGTGCTTGATCCCGACCGCCGGGTCCCCGGTCGCGTCGATCAGCACCTCCAGCCCGTCGGCCCGGATCAGGGCCTCGGAGTCGTCGGTCACGAAGGTCGTGCCATGCTCGAAGGCGTCGGCGAAGCCGGTGGCGGCGTACCGCTCCGGCTCCCACCCGACGTGCCGGAGTTGGTCCTTGGCGCGCGCCGGATCCAGGTCGGCGATCCCCAGGATATGGGTCCCCTTGGTGAGGCGGGCCTGCGACAGGTACATCGCCCCGAACTTGCCGGCGCCGATGATGCCGACCCGGACCGGGTTTCCCTCATCGGCCCGCTTGGCCAGCATGCGTGACAGGTTCATTGGATCCAATCCTCAGGTGTCGCCGTCGCTCGGAAGTCAGGCCGCGCGGCGTTCGTCGGCCGCCAGCTCCGACAGGCAGTCGTCGGCCATCGGCCGGATCGGCGTGAAGTCGCGGTGAGCGATCCACTCGGCGCGCTTGAAGGCGCGGATGTGGTTCTCGACGTGACACAGGCTCAGATAGACGATGGTACGCGGGAACGGGCTGATGTTCGGCGGGCTGGCGTGAACCAGGTTGCCGTGGAACATGATGACGGACCCGGCCGGGCCGGTCGGCGCCACGCAGCCGCCCTCGTTCGCCAGCCGGCTGACCTCGTCGCGCGACAGCGTCCACAGCGGGTAGCTGGTGCTCTCCAGGTCGTGGCCGGCCTCCAGGGTGCCGGCGCGGTGGCTGCCCGGGATGAACATCAACGGGCCGTTGACCGCCGACACCTCGTCCAGGAACAGCGCGATGTTCATCGCCCGCGGCTCCGGCATCTCGTCGTCGCGGTGCCAGGTGCCGAAATCCTGGTGCCATTGCCAGACCTCGCCGTCGAACGCGGCCTTGGCGTTGATCTTGAACTGGTGCATGTAGACCGAGCCGTCGAGCAGCTGCATGACCGGCTCGACCAGCCGCGGGTGCGCGCCGAGGCGCTTGAAGCCCTCGTCGTAGGTGTGGGCGGCGAACGCCGTCCGCGCCACGCCGGACTTTTCGCGCCACACCTCCTGGCGGTCCATCTTCAGGATCGCCTCGGCGCGGCGGCGCAGCATGCCGACCTCGTCGGCGTCGAAAGCGCTCGGCAGGAAGACGTACCCTTCACGGTGAAACTGGTCGAGCTGGTCCTGGGCGAGTTTCATGGTGTTTCCTTCCCTCGTTCCTGGATGGTGGCCGCCTTCGCGGCCTTGTCGATGAGTCGTTGCCTGGTTTCGACGCCGGCGCGGGCGGCGTGATCGCGGGCCAGCACCTCGGCGGTAGCCGGGTCACCCGCGCGAATGGCGTCGGCAATCGCCGCGTGCTCCAGCCAGATCCGTGTGGCCAACGTGCGGTCCGCCTTGACCACCGCCATGACGCGCCGGATCTGCGGCCGCTGGGCGTCCGAGACCTCGCACAAGACCGAATTCCCCGACAACGCGTTCACCGCCGCGTGGAACCGGAGGTCCCAGTCGACGGCGGCCGGGATGTCGCCAGAGGATTCGGCCAGCGCGCCCCGCGTCACGGCCTCGGCCATCGCGCCGTCATCGAGCCGCCGGTCACCCCCCACCCGATCAGCCGCCAAGCGCGCCGAAAGTCCCTCCAGGGCGGCTCTGACTTCGAACAACTGGTAGAGCTGTTCCGGGTCGATTGGCGCGACCACCAGCCCGCGCACCCCCTGCTCGACCGCCAGCCCGGCGCTCTTGAGCATGGCCAGGGCGTGGCTCACCGGCTGGCGCGAGACCCCGAGGTCAGCCGCCAGCTTCTCCTGGCGCAACCGGTGCCCCGGCGGCAGGCTGCCGATGGAAATCGCGTCGACCAGCCGTTCGTAGACCTGGTCGATCAGCACGGGCCGGGCTTCGAGGGTACGCAGCTCCATCGATCTCTCCATTGAATTCCGAATTCAATAATGCGAACCGAACGCTGTCAACAGATCAGTGTAGCGCAAACGCCGAGGGCCGCCCCGTGGGGCGGCCCTCTTTGCAGTTCTCCGGAGACCACGCTCGGGTCCCGCCGGCACGCGCCGGCGAGACGGTCCGATATCAGGCAAGGTCGAACCGGTCGGCGTTCATCACCTTGGTCCAGGCCGCCACGAAATCACGCACGAACTTCGCGCCGGAGTCGCTGCAGGCATAGGCTTCGGCGAGAGCCCGCAGCTGTGAGTTCGACCCGAAGATCAGGTCGACACGGGTGCCGGTCCACTTCAGCTCACCGGTCTTGCGGTCCCGTCCCTCGAACACGGCCCCGTCGCTCGAAGCCGGAGCCCAGGCCGTGCCCATGTCGAGCAGGTTCACGAAGAAGTCGTTGGTCAGGGTTCCGGGCCGCTTGGTCAGGACGCCGTGCGGGACCTGCCCGGCGTTGGCGTTCAGAGCGCGCATGCCGCCGACGAGGACCGTCATCTCCGGGCCGGTCAGTGTCAGAAGCTGGGCCTTGTCGAGCAGCAGACCCTCGGCCGGCACCGAGTACTCCGCCTTCTGGTAGTTGCGGAATCCGTCGGCGATCGGCTCGAGCACGTCGAACGCCTCGACATCGGTCTCCTCAAGAGAAGCGTCGGTGCGGCCGGGTGTGAACGGCACCTCGACGTCATGCCCGGCCTTCTTCGCGGCCTGCTCGACGGCCACGCCGCCGCCGAGGACGATCAGGTCGGCCAGCGAGATCTTCTTGCCGCCGGACTGCGCGCCGTTGAAAGCCGTCTGGATGCTCTCCAGAACCGCCAGAACGCTGGCGAGTTGCGCCGGCTGGTTGACCTCCCAGTCCTTCTGCGGCGCCAGGCGGATGCGGGCGCCGTTGGCACCGCCCCGCTTGTCGGAACCGCGGAAGGTCGACGCCGACGCCCAGGCCGTCGAGACCAGCTGCGGGATCGACAGCCCCGAGGCGAGGATCCTCGCCTTCAGGTCGGCAACATCCCCGGCATCGACCAGCGGGTGGTCGACACGGGGAATCGGGTCCTGCCAGATCAGGTCCTCCGCCGGCACCTCGGGGCCGAGGTAGCAGGCCTTCGGACCCATATCGCGGTGTGTCAGCTTGAACCAGGCACGGGCGAAGGCGTCGGCGAACTGGTCCGGGTTGGCGTGGAAGCGCCGCGAGATCTTCTCGTAGGCCGGATCCATCCGCATCGCCATGTCGGCGGTGGTCATCATGGTGATGACCTTCTTCGAGGGATCGTCGGCGGCCGGCGCCATGTCCTTCTCGGCGACGTCCTTCGGATGCCACTGCCAGGCGCCGGCGGGGCTCTTCACCAATTCCCACTCGTAGCCGAACAGCATGTCGAAGTAGCCGTTGTCCCACGTCGTCGGATTCGGCGTCCAGGCGCCCTCGATGCCGCTGGTGATCGTATCGCCGCCCTTGCCGCTGCCGAAGCTGCTGAGCCAGCCGAAGCCCATCGTCTCAATCGGCGCAGCCTCCGGCTCGGGGCCGACATGGGAGGCGGGGCCGGCACCGTGGGCCTTGCCGAAGGTATGGCCGCCCGCGGTCAGCGCCACCGTCTCCTCGTCGTTCATCGCCATCCGCGCGAAGGTCTCGCGGATGTCGCGGCCCGACGCGATCGGATCCGGTTTGCCGTCCGGCCCCTCGGGGTTGACGTAAATCAGGCCCATCTGCACCGCCGCCAGCGGATCCGCGAGGTCGCGCTCGCCGGAATAGCGGCCGTTGGGCTTGTCGCTGGTCGCCAGCCACTCGGTCTCGGTTCCCCAGAAGATGTCCTCCTCGGGTTCCCAGACGTCGACGCGCCCACCGCCGAAGCCGAAGGTCTTGAAGCCCATGGATTCCAGCGCGACGTTGCCGGCCAGGACCAGCAGGTCGGCCCAGGAGATCCGATTCCCGTACTTCTGCTTGATCGGCCACAGAAGGCGGCGGGCCTTGTCCAGATTGCCGTTGTCCGGCCAGCTGTTGAGCGGCGCGAAGCGCTGCGTGCCGGACGAGGCGCCGCCGCGGCCGTCACCGGTGCGGTAGGTGCCGGCGCTGTGCCAGGCCATGCGGATGAACAAGCCGCCGTAATGCCCGTAATCCGCCGGCCACCACTCCTGCGACTCGGTCATCAAGGCGTGAAGATCCTTCTTCAGCGCCGCCAGATCGAGCTTCTTGAACTCCTCGGCGTAGTTGAACGTCGCGTCCATCGGATTGGACAGTACGGAGTTCTGATGCAGGATCTTCAGGTTCAGCTGGTTCGGCCACCAGTCGCGGTTCGACCGGACTCCAGACGTGTTGCGTGAATGCATCACCGGGCACTTGCCGGCGCCTTGCGTTCCATCGCCATCCATTGTCTTCCCTCCCAAGGCAGCTCTGTTAATCGTGCTGTCCGGCAGACGTCTCCGCGACGCCCGCGATCGCCGAACGATCGAGACAACCGGGATCGCTCCGGATTACCGATAAAGATCCGCTATCGATCGCCGCGCCGAAGGCTGGAAACCGTGGCAAGCCGCCCTCGCCGGCGCCAGAGCGTCGTCGAACCGCTCGCCGAAGCCACGGCATGCCAGCCGCGCGGGCCGGGCCGCTGGCCGTCCGCGACCGCTGTCGCGGCGTCGCTGTCACGCGGTTTCGACAGAACGCTGGTTTTCAGGCGCTGGATCATGGCTGCCTCCGTCGACATCGGTTCGGGTCACGCCGAACACGATGGACATGATGGCAGAGCCAAAAGTTTAGAGTGAATCTAATCTATCGATCGCAGCGATAGCCAATGGCTATGCCCGCGCGCTGCCAACGGTGAGACCGCCGCAGACGTACAGCACCTGGCCGGTCACGAAGCTGGAGCGGGCGTCGAGAAAGAACGCCACCGCGTTCGCGATGTCCTCCGGAGTGCCCAGCCTGCCGGCGGGGATCGACTCCAGGATCTTCTGGGTGCGCGGATCCTGGGACGGGTTCACCGCCCGCCACAGCGGCGTGTCGATGCTGCCGGGGCCGATGGCGTTGGCGGTGATGCCGTCGCGGGCGAGTTCCAGGGCCCAGGTCTTGACCAGGCCGTGCAGGGCCGCCTTGGACGCGGCGTAGCTGGTCCGCAATTCCTTGCCGAGCGCCGCGCGCGACGAGATCGCCACGATCCGGCCCTGCCCTGCCGACCGCATACCCGGCAGCAGGGCCTGGGTGATCTGGATGGTGGTGCGGACGTTCAGGGCCATGACCGCGTCGAAATCCTCCAGCCGGGTCTCGTCCAGGAAGTTCGGGCGGACATGGCCGACGTTGTGGACCACCCGCGTGATCGGTCCGTCCTCCAACGCCGCCCGCACCGCCGCGTCGGTCGCCGCCGGGTCCATCAGGTCGACCGCCACCCATCGCGCCGCCAGCGCCGGGTCGGGCGCCACCCGGTCGAGGATGGTCACGGCGTAGCCGTCGTCGAGCAGTCGCTGGACGATGCCACGGCCGATCGACTGCGAGCCGCCGGTCACCAGTACGCGTTCGGTCATGACTGTCCTCCCAGTTGCGCGGGCGTCGCTCACGCCTCGATGGTCCGGATCGGCGACCCCGCCGTCCAGGCTTTGATGGCTTCGACCATCTGCCCGTAGAACAGCCGGTAGGTGTCCTCGGTGACGTAGCCGATGTGCGGGGTCAGGACGACGTTGTCGAGGCCGCGGATCGGATGGTCGGCCGGCAGCGGCTCCGTGTCGAACACGTCGATCGCCGCCGCCATGATCCGGCGGGCGCGCAGAGTGTCGAGCAGGGCGGCTTCGTCGACGATCGGGCCACGCGACGTGTTCACCAGAATGGCGCTCGACTTCATTCGCGCGAGATCAGAGGCTTGCACCAATCCCTTTGAGCGGTCCGAGAGCTGCATGTGGATCGTCAGGATGTCCGATCGCTCGAACAGTTCCTGCTTCGACACCCGCTCGACGCCCACCTCGGCGCACCGTTCGGCGGTCAGGTTCTCGCTCCAGGCGATCACCTTCATCCCGAAGGCAGGCGCGATCGTCGCGACGTAGCCGCCGAGCTTGCCGAGGCCGAGGCACCCCAGGGTCTTGCCGCGGACGTCGACGCCCATGCGGGTCTGCCAACCGCCCTGCTTCATGACCCGGTCGTCGTGCGGAACGTGCCGGGCGGTGGCGAGGATCAACGCCCAGGTATGCTCCACCGTGGTGGTGCCGGGGCTCTCGGTGCCGCAGCACACCACCCCGCGCTTGCGCGCCGCCGCGAAGTCCACCGACTTGTTGCGCATGCCGCTGGTGATGAACAGCTTCAGGTTCGGCAGGCGATCCAGGACAGCGGCGGGAAACGGCGTGCGCTCGCGCATCGCGCAGACCACCTCGAACCCCGCGAGCCGCGCCACCAGGGCGTCGTGATCGACCAGATTGTCGTTGAAGACGACCGGCTCGAACCCGGACAGGCTGCCCCAGTCGGCGAGATCCAGGGCGGCGTCGGCGTAATCGTCCAGGATGGCGATCTTCCGCATCATATCCTCACCTTCAACATCACTAACGATAGTCAACCAATTGAATTTACGTCTTTCGACGCGTTTCCAGAACGGTGCCATCCGCCGTCAGGGCGGCGATCTCGTCGTCGCCGAAACCGTGCTCCGCCAGGATCTCCCGGCTGTGCTCGGCGAACCGCGGCGGCCGGCTCTTGATCGAGCCGGGGGTGCGGCGGAACTTGATCGGAATGCCCCAGGAACGGTAGCCGTCCTTCTCGATCGCCATCTCCCGGTGGATGGTGTGGGGATGCGTCATCACCTCCTCGGTGTTGCGCACCGGCCCGATCGGCAGACCGGCGGCCAGCAGGCGGTCGGTCAGTTCGTTGCCGTCGACGTCGGCCAGAAGTGCCCCCAGCTCGGCCCGCAGCGCGTCGCGGTTGGTCAGCCGGTCGCCGTTCGACCGAAACCGCGGGTCGTCGCCCAGTTCGGGCTTGCCGAGTTCGGCGCACAGCCGCTTGAACGCCCGGTCGTTGCCGCCGGCGACGAACACGTCGACGGTCCGGGTCGGGAACAGGTCGTAGGGGCTGATGTTCGGGTGCTGGTTGCCGGTCTGCTTCGGGACCCTGCCCGACAGGTAGTAGTTGGCGACGTGCGGGTGCATGAGCGCCAGCCCGCAATCGTACAGCGTCATGTCGATGTACTGGCCCTCGCCCGAGCGCTGGCGCTCGTACAACGCCATCATGATGGCGTTGCACGAGAACAACCCGGTGCCGATGTCGACCATGGCGAGCCCGAGCCGGGTCGGGCCGCTGTCGGGGGCGCCGTTGACCGAGAAATGCCCGACCATCGCCTGGATGATGCCGTCGTAGCCGGGGAAACCGCCATACGGCCCGTCCTCGCCGAAGCCCGAGATCCGGCAGTGGATCAGCGTCGGGAAGCGTTCGCGCAGCACCGCCTCGTAGCCGAGCCCCCAGCGCTCCATCGAGCCGGGCTTGTAGTTCTCGATCAGCACGTCGGCGCCCTCCAAGAGGCGCAGCAGCACCTGCTTGCCCGCGTCGGTGGCGAGGTCGAGGCCGAGCGACCGCTTGTTGCGGTTCACCCCGAGGAAGTAGCTGGCGTCGCCGCCCTCGTCGAACGGCGGCCCCCAGTCTCGCACCTCGTCGCCCTGCGGCGGCTCGATCTTGACGATGTCGGCGCCGTGGTCGCCGAGCAGCTGCGTGCAATACGGCCCGCCGAGCACGCGCGTGCAGTCGATGACCTTGAGACCGGCGAGCGCGCCGCCTGACGGAGTGGCGTCGGCCACGGTGTCCTCCCTGGGGATTGCGTGCGATCCAAACGGACGCGGATGGTCGCGCGCGGCGACCGGCGGGGCAAGGCTCTAGGCTGCCCTGGCGGTGCCGAACACGCGGTCGGCGAAGGCCGGGTAGACCTCGGCGATCTGCTCGGCCACCGGTCCGCGGATCAGCGCCAGGGTGGCGGCGTCCGGCACCGGGGTGGTCGGCACCGTACTCGGCCGGTCGTAGGCGAAACCGGTGTTCTCGGCGATCTCGTCGACCGTGTGGCCGGGATGCACGCTCTCCAGGGTGAACCGGGCGCGGGCCTTGTCGAAGCTGAACAGGCAGCGGTCGGTGATCATCTTGTACGGCCCGCCGGGGCGAGTAGACGTTGGCCTCGGAGGTGCCGGGCGCCGAGACGAAGTCGACCGTGTCGACCAAGGTGCGCACCGTGTGCTCCATCCGGAACAGGATCACCCGCGGCACCACGTAATACAGGTAGGCCGAGCCGAACGAGCCGGGAAACCGGGCCTTCGGCCGGTCCGGGTCGCCGATCGACACCAGGTTGATGTTGGCCTTGCCGTCGATCTGGGCGCCGCTCAGGAAGAACGCGTCGATCCGTCCCTGGCCGGCGCAGTCGAACAACTCCTTGCCGCCGTCGGTGAAGAAGTTGTGGTCGCGCGAGCCGAGCACCGACACCCGCAGGCCGCCGCCGGAGCGCGCCCGGCTCAGAAGCGCCGCCGCCCCCGGCACCGGGGACGAGGCGCCGACCGCGACGTGGCGCAGCCCGTCCAGCATGCCGGCGATGCTGGCGATCAGGATCTCCTCGGGACGAACCTCGGTCATTCGGCGGCCTCCCGGCCGATCACGGTTTCGCTCAGGTAGCGGGTGAACCCGTCTTCGGTGCGCGCCATCTCGGCGTAGCGCGCCAGATGCGCCTGGTCGGCCTCGTAGCGGCCGGGCAGCGCCTGCGGCCAGGCCCCCTGGGCGGCCTCGGCCATCGCCGTCACGTACAGCCCCGGAATGGTGCCCGGCGCGGTCAGCGGATCGGCGCTCAGGTCGCCGTCGACGATCTCCTCGACCGTCACCAGGCTGTCGCGCGCGGCGTGGGCCATCAGCATGCATTCGCGCCGCACCCCGATCCACACATTGCCGTAGCGGTCGCCCTTGGGCGCGTGGAACACCGCGACATCCGGGCGCAGCGCCGGGATCGCCGCGACCGGGTCGTTGTCGCCGAACGGGTTGTCGATCACCCGCCAGTCCGGCCGCCGCGCCAGGATGTCGGAGCCGATGAGGCCGCGCATCACGCTGAACGGCGCGCCGCGCTCGGCGGCCTGCAGCCCGGCGTGGATCGCCGGACAGGTGGCGTCCAGGATTCGCAGCCGGCCTTCCTTGACCGCAGCGGTGAAACGCGGTGCCAGGCCGTTCTCGCCCAGGGTCACTGCCGAGGTCTCGACGGTCGCCACGCAGCCGGCGCCGATCAGCAGGTCGCCGGCATACCCGAATACCGGCACCCCGATCAGGTGCAGATCCTTGACACCCTTTCGGATCGCCGCTCGCCACAAGGCGTTGGCGCAGTACGAGTAGTCCGGGGCGATGGACACCTTGGCACCGTCCGGTATCCGCGCCGCCAGGGCTTCGACAGTCGCCAGCATGTCGGTCATGGATCGATCCTCCAGATAGACGGCCGAATTCTGCGCGCCGGGTCGGCCGGCCGCAACCCGGCCGCTCGCCGCCTACTGCCCGAAGCCTTCGACCGCGGCCGGGTAGCCGTTGTAGGCCTGGGCGACGCACCAGCCGGCGTCGATCGGCAGGGTCACGCCGGTGATGGCCGCCGCCTGCTCGGACAGCAGGAACACGATGCCGTCGGCGATGTGCCGCGGGCGGACCAGCATCTTCAGGGCGCCCGAGTTGCGGATCGCCTCCGGGTCGCGGTGGCCGCTGTCGATCCGGGCCTGGATCGCCGGGGTGATGGTGTAGGTCGGCGCCACCGCGTTCACCCGGATGCCGTGGACCCCGTACTCGCAGGCCAGGATCTCGGTCAGGTGCCTGACCGCCACCTTGCTGATGTTGTAGGCCGGGATCGGCATGACCGCGAAGCTGTTGATCGAGGCGAGGTTGACGATCGCGCCCGCCTGCCGGGCCTTCATGCGCCGCGCCGCGGCGACGTTCACCGACCAGGTGCCGCGGTAGTTGACGTCCATCACGCGGTCGGCCTCGGCGCGGTCGGTGCGCTCGGTGGTCATGGCGTTCTGCAGAATGCCGGCCGAGTGCACGACGGCGCCGACCGGCCCGACGCTGGTCTCGATGTCATCGAACAGATCCTCGACCGCCTGGTCCTCGGCGACGTCGATGGTCCGCACGTGGGCGGTGCCGCCGGCCTGGCGCAGCTTCTCGGCGACGCCCTCGGCGGCGTCGGTGTTGCAGTCGGCCACCACGACGGTCTCGCCGGCCGCCGCCAGCAGCTCCGCCGTTGCCTGCCCGATGCCGCTGCCGCCGCCGGTGACGACGGCGATCCTGCCCTTGCTCATGCGTTCGCTCCCTGGTTTCTCATGCCGGCCGCGCTCGTCGGCCGTGTTGCCGCGATCTTGGCCCGCCGGGCCGGCGGCGGATAGCGCCGATGCTCCCTGCCCGCGGCACCGGTGCCGCTACAGAACCGCATCGATCTCGCTGTCGGACAGGCCGGCCTCGCGCAGGATGTCGCGGCTCTGCTCGCCGAGGCGCGGTTGGTGGTGGCGAACCGGAAGCGACTGCCGGTCGAACTGGAAGGCGGTGTCCGGTACCTCGATAGGCCCCTCGCTCGGGTGTTCGAAAGGCCGGAAGAAGCCCAGCGCCGACAGCTGCGGGTCGGACTTCAAGTCCTCGAACGTGTTCACCGGCCCGCACGGGATCTCGGCGGCCCGCAGCGCTTCCAGCCACTCGGCCGTGGTGCGCTCGACCAGGGCGGCGCCGGCCAGGCCGTAGAGGGCGTCGATGTTCAGGGCCCGCTTGGCGATGCTCTCGAAGCGCGGCTCGCGGGCCCGCTCGGGCGTGCCGATCATCTCCCAGAACCGCAGCCACTGCCGGTCGGTGTAAGGCAGCATGCAGATATAGCCGTCGCGCGTGGCGTGCGGCTTGCGCTGCTTCGACAGGGCGCGGGCATAGCCGGCCGGGCCTTCCGGCGGCCGGAAGGTGGCGCCGTACTGGTGTTCGAGCAGGGTGTAGCCGACCATGCTCTCGAACATCGCGACCTCGACGTAGACGCCCTTGCCGGTGCGCAGCCGCTGGACCATCGCGGCGACAAGCCCGGTGGCGGCAAGCAGTGCTGCGCTCTTGTCGGCGACCACGGTCGGGGCAAGCATCGGCGCGCCGTCGCGCATCGTGAAGGTGCCGGCGAAGCCGGACTCGCCCTGGATCACGTCGTCGTAGGCCGGGCGCCGGCCGTACGGCCCGTCCTCGCGGTAGCCGTGCAGCCCGCCGTAGACGATCGCTCGGGTTGCGGGCCATCACGGTGTCGGGGTCGAAGCCGAGGGCCGCCATCTTCTGCGGCCGCATGTTGTGGACGAGCGCGTCGGCACCGTCGATCAGCCGCCACATCGCCGCCACCGCCGCCGGCTTCTTCAGGTCGAGAACCAAGCTCCGCTTGTTGCGGTTGGCGCCGAGGAACACCGCCCCATGCCGGGGTTGCGGGACGGGCCGATCTGCCGCGTCGCGTCGCCCTCGGGCGGCTCGATCTTGATCACGTCGGCGCCGAGATCGCCCAGGATCTGGGTGGTGTAGGGCCCGTAGATGATCGACGTGACGTCGAGCACCCGGATCCCGGACAGCGGCAGGAACACCCCTCGCCCGCCGGTCAGCGGCGCTGGTCGAAGCGGCGGCCGACCAGGGCGGCGGCGATGTTGGTCTTCTGGATGTCGATGGCGCCGCCGGCGATGCCCCAGCCCCAGCCGTCGCGCAGCTTCTGCTCCATGCCGTATTCCTTGGCGTAGCCGTAGGCGCCCATCACCTGCAGCCCGGCGCCCGCGACGTCGCGCACCATCTCGTTGGCGAAGCACTTGGCGAGCGAACTGTCGAGCACGCTCGGCAGGCCGTCCTCGGCGTTCTTGGCGGCCCGCCAGATCAGCAGGCGCGATGCCTCGACCCGCATCGCCATCTCGGCCAGCTTCATCTGCACCGCCTGGAACTCGACCAGCGACTTGCCGAAGGCCTTGCGCTCCTGGACGTAGGCCAGCGCCTGGTCGAGGGCGGCCTGGGCGATCGCCAGGCACATGGTGGCGTTGCCGCAACGCTCCAGGTCGAACGCTTCCATCAGCTGGCGGAAGCCGCCGGCCGGCACGATCAGATTGGCCTTCGGGACCCGCACGTCGTCGAAGAAGATGTCGGCCGACGGGATGCCGCGGAAGCCCATCAGCTTCTCGCGCTCGCCGAACGAGACGCCGGGCATGTCCTTCTCGACGTACAGCGCCCCGATGCCCTTGGCCCCGGGCGCGTCCGACAGCTTTGTGTAGACCACGTAGGCGTCGGCGTGGCCGCCGCCCGAGCACCAGCGCTTCTGGCCGTTCAGGACGAAGTGGTCGCCGTCCTCGACGGCGCGGGTCTTCAGGTCGGTCAGCGCGGTGCCGGCGTCCGGCTCCGACATCGCGACGGCGCAGACCAGTTCGCCGGCGCACACCTTCGGCACCACGCGGCCGGCGAGTTCGGAGCCGGCGAAATGCTCGACCGCCCGGATCGGCCCGACGGCGCTCTCGAAGATCGGGAAGGCCACGGCGGGCGAGACCTTCGCGAACTCCTCGAGCACGATCAGCGCCTCGAGGTTGCCGAGGCCGAGGCCGCCGTACTGCTCGGCGACGTTGATGCCGAGGAAGCCCATCTCGGCGTAGCGCTTGATCCATTCCCTCGGCAGCGCTTCGTCCTCGGCTTCCAGCCGCTTGGCGATCCCGGTCATCTCGCCGGTCGCGAATTCCCGCGCGGTGTCGCGCAGCCGCTGCTGGTCGTCGGTCAGCCTGAAGTCCACGCGCAGTCCTCCGGTCGCAGGTTTCCGGAACCATGACCGGCGGCCGGAACCCTGTAAATGAAAGCTTTTCTCACCTGTTGAAACCAACTAGACGGAGTCCGATGGCGTCCTACCGACCGGTCACCGCGGCCTTGCGCGGTCTCGAGGTGCTCGCGGCCACCAGCCGGCTCGGCGGATCGGCGACGCTGGCCGAGTTGCACCGCGTCACGGGTTTGGACAAGTCGACGATCCTGCGGATGCTGGAGACGCTCGAGCACGCCGGGTTCGTGGTCCGCGAGGACGAACGCCGCACCTACCAGGTCACCGGCAAGACCTTGCAGTTGAGCGCCGGCTACGACCGGCACCGCGCCGTCGGCGCGATCGTCGCGCCGGCGCTGTCGGCCTTCCGCACGGCCGTCGGCTGGCCGTCGGACGTCGCGATCCTCGACCACGACGCCATGCTGGTGGTCGAGACCTCGCGCGAGGTCGGGCCGATGTTCCTGAACCGGCGGCCCGGCTACCGGGCGCCGGTTCTGGCCACCAGCCTCGGCCTCGCCTACCTCGCGCACTGCGAGGACGGCGAACGGGCTGCGCTGCTGGCCAGGGCCGCCGGCGACCCCGCCCCCTGGAACGACCTGGCCCGCGACCCGCCGCTGGCCGAGCGGACGCTGGCGGCGATCCGCGACCGAGGGCTTCGCCACGATGAGCCCGCACTACGAGGACCGGGAGTATGCCGGGCGGATCAGCAGCCTCGGCGTGCCGATCACGCGGAACGGCCGGATCTACGCGGCGATCAACATCCTGTACCTGCTGAACGCGCTGTCGCCGGAGCAGGCGGAGGCCGCCCTTCTCGGCCCGCTGCAGGAGACCGCCCGCGGGCTGGGCGAGGAACTGGCGCGCCGCAGCGTCGACTAGCGTGTGCCTGTCGCATCGTCAGTCGTGGAACGTCACGAACTCCTCGAGCGGTACCCGCGTGGTGATCAGCTGGTTCTCCGGCGCCGACCAGTCAGCGTAGCCGAGCGACAGGCCGCACACCACCACCGCCTCCTCGTCCAGGCCGAGCTGAGCGCGGATCACCTTGTGATACGCCGCGAACGCGGCCTGCGGGCAGGTCTCGAGCCCATGCGCCCGGGCCAGCAGCATCACGTTCTGCAGGAACATCCCGTAGTCGAGCCAGGACCCGATCTCGAGGTGCCGGTCGATCGTGAAGATCATGCCGACCGGGGCGTCGAAGAACCGGAAATTGCGGCCATGCTGGGCGTGCATGCGCTCGGCCTCGCCGCGCGCGATCCCGAGCAGGCCGTAGAGGTCCCAGCCGACCTTGCGCCGGCGCGCCAGATACGGCTCGCGGAACTCCTTCGGGTAGTAGTCCCACTCGTTGGCGTGCTTCTCCGGGCCGTCGAACGCCGACACCACGGCGTCGCACAGCCGATCCTTGGCGGCCCCGGTCACGACGTGCGCCTTCCAGGGCTGCATATTGGTGCCGGACGGCGCCCTCGCGGCCAGGGTGAGAATCCGCTCGACGGTCGCCCGCGGCACCGGCGTGTCGAGAAAGGCGCGCACCGAACGGCGCTGGGCGACCACCTCCTCGACCGGGTCGGCGGGCTCGATGGGAAGCGGGATGCGCGGGGCTTGGGAGGTCGATGAGGCGTTCATGGGGCGGAGGCTACCCTGCCGTCGCCCTGCCCGGCTAGCCTCGATGCGAGCGCCGCACCCGAGTGCGGCTATAGCCGCACACCCGCGGAAACGACAGCGCGAGCCAACCCAACAAATTGCTGGACCGCATGGGTTCCGAGCAATGGTCGCTGGGCCCAATTCGGCCCGACGCCGACCGGTACTACGGTGCCGGGGGCTAGGAGGAACCCGCGGGCACAATCTCAAGCGCCGAGCGAGGGTCCACACCGACAGAAGGTCGCGCGTCGTCGGGGCAGGATGTTCTTGCGGACGTTCGACCGTGCTGCTGTGCGAGGAGGCGCGTCCGCGCCATCTTGCCGAGGCTTGCGCAGGTATAATTTCTATCCAATATCCACCCATGGAGTTCGAGTACGACCCGGAGAAGAGCGAAGCCAACAGGATCAAGCACGGCATCGACTTCGACGAGGCACAAGCGCTGTGGTCCGATCCGTTCCTGATCGAGGCGCCTGCTCTAACCGAAGACGAGCCGCGCTTCATCACTGTCGGCCGGATCGGCGTGCGGCACTGGACGGCGGTGTTCACCTGGCGAGCGGGCCGGGTGAGGATCATCTCGGTACGCCAGGCTCGAAAGAAGGAGATCGAGCGTTATGAAGGCCCATGAGTTTGATCGTGCGTTCGACGCCGGTGACGATATCGACGCCAAGGTCGACTGGTCGAAGGCGCGCCGCCCGAACGTCGAGTTGCGTCGGGTGAACGTCGACTTTCCTGCCTGGGTCGTGGAGAGCCTCGACCGCGAGGCACGCCGCCTGGGAGTCACGCGACAATCGTTGATCAAGACATGGATCGCCGAGCGCCTCGGTTAGGCGTTCTCGAGGTGTGGAAGCCACCGCTGGACCGAGCGGGACGTGTCGAGGATGGGGACCGGGAGCGTGTTCGCCCGCTGCTTGCGCGGCCGAATCTGAAAGCGCCCGCGTCACCGT
Organism: Rhodospirillaceae bacterium; assembly: GCA_018401495.1. Lineage (GTDB taxonomy): Bacteria > Pseudomonadota > Alphaproteobacteria > Thalassobaculales > Thalassobaculaceae > Thalassobaculum_A. The sequence continues at coordinate 260,710 of JAGYJX010000021.1, read as the reverse complement.
CCGCGTCAGGAGCGCCCTCCGCGACCCCGCCAAGGCAGAGCCCCAAGGGCATTTTCCGGACACCCAAGCGCTCAAACCCGCGGCTCCGCCATGATCCAAATGCCCAGCAGCAGCATCGAGGCGAACAGCGCCTGCCGGAAGCGGCGCTCCGACAACCGGCCCCGGATCCGCCTGCCGATCTCCATGCCGATCAAGGCCGGCGGCAGGGCGATCACCGACAGCGCCGCCAACTTCTCCGGGATCAGGCCACGGCCTCCAAGGCCGGCGGCGAGCGCCAGGGTCGCCACCAGGAAGGTCAGCCCCATCGCCTGAACCAGCCGATCGCGCGGCAGGCCAAGCGCCTGCAGATACGGGACCGCCGGCATCACGAACGACCCGGTCATGCCGGTCACCACTCCGGTGACGAGCCCCATGGCCGGCGACAGCACCGGTTCCCACCGGCCCGGCGCCGGCCACCTCGGCGTGGCGAGGCCGACCGCTCCGTAGAGGGCTATCGAAGCCCCGAGAAGAGTCGTCAGGATCGATGGGGCGACCACCGTCAACGCCGCGCTTGCCACCACGGTCGCGACCGCGAGCGCCAGCAGGAACGTCCACAGTCGTCGCAGCAAGGCGAGCAGGCCGCGCCCGGCGAACGCCTGCCACAGGTTGGTGACCAGCGAGGGCAGCAGCATGACCGCGATCGCCGCCTCAAGGCCGAGGGTCGCGGTCAGCAGCGCCAGGGTCACCGTCGGCAGGCCGAGGCCGACGACACCCTTCACCGTTCCGGCGAGCGCCAGCACGGCGGCGACAAGGACGATGGTGGCGGGGTCGAGCGTCGCGAGGTCGATCATGATGCCGAGCATTGTCGCCGATCCGGCCACCGGGACGCTTCGGCGGCGACCGAACCGTCAGCGCTCCTTCAGCATCTCGTAGTGCGGGATGCCGTCCTCGTCGTACGGCCCCTTCACGACCCGGTATCCCAGGCTCTCGTAGAACTCCCGGAGATAGCCCTGGCCGTTCAGCCTGACGACCGGCGTGCCGAAGCGCTCCAGAACGAAGCGATGGCACTCCTCCATGATCGACCGGCCGAGGCCACGACCACGCCCCGGCGCGGTCGTCAGCACCCGCCCGATCGCCGCTTCCGGATAGTAGTCGCCCGGCGCGAACAGCCGCGCCGACGCCAGGATCGGCGCGTCGCCGTCTCCGCCCTGCTGGCCGATCAGGTGCCAGGCCAGAGCGTCCTTGCCATCGATGTCGGGATACGGGCAGGCCTGCTCGACCACGAACACGTCCTGGCGCGCCTTCAGCAAGCGCGTACAGCCGGTCAGGACCGAGATCCTCGAAGCGGTACCATCGCCACGTGACCGGCCCCGAGGAAGCTGTTCCCGACGAACCCGTCCCGATCACGGCCGGAGCGCCTGCAGGGCGGGGCTGCCGGAGCGCGCTTCGATCACCGCGGACAGCGGCACCAGGACGAATCCGGCGGCGCGTGCCCTCGGGATCCAGTCCGCGAGCACGCTCAGCGTCGCGTCGCGCGGGTGCCCGATGGCGATGGCGCTGCCGGTCTCGCGCGCCGTGCGTTCGACCTGAGCCAGCCGCAGTTCGACCTCGGCGACGGAATCGGTGTTGTCGAGAAACACGTCGCGCCGGGTCGTCGGCACGCCGAGACCGCGCGCGGTCTTCTCGCCGACGCTCTTCGCCGAGGTCAGCGAATCCAGGAACAGCAGTCCATGGTCGCGCATCGCCTCGGCCACCACCCGCATGCCCTCCGGGACTCTCGGTGAAGCGACTGCCCATGTGGTTGTTGACGCCCGACATAGCCCTCGAACTGCCGCAGGCTCCACTCGATCCGGCGCCGCACCTCGGCCTCGCCCAGCTCGATATCGAGCACGTTCGGTCCCGGATCCCAGTCGTCGCTGTGGGGCTGCATGGGCAGGTGAACCAGCAACTCGTGTCCGCGCTTGCGCGCCGCGGCGGTCTGGTCGGCGAGTTCCCGAGCGTAGGGCAGGAAGGCGAGCGTCAGCGTCGCCGGAAGATCGATCGCCCGGGCACCGCGGCGCCGGTCGATGCCGAGATCGTCGAGGACGATGGCGATCATCGGCCGACCGTTCGCCGGCTCGGAAACCGCCGCGTGACGTCGCCACGCCGGCACCCCCGAGGGTGGCAGCGGGGTCGTCGAGATCTCGGGATACGAAGGTATCGCAGCGGGCGAAACCGAGGCTGGTGGAACCAAGGCCGGAGAAACCGAAGCCGGAGTTACCGCTGGAAGTGCGAGGCGCGGAAGCGGCACGGCAGCCGAAACCTCTCCGGAAGAGGCGGCCGGGGTGGCGGCGGAAACGACAGCGGGCGGAGCCGTCAACACCGGCGCCGGCTTGGCTGGAAGCGGTGATGCCGAAGCGGTTGCCGGCACCTCGACCGGTCGTGGCGAGGCAACCCAGGCGCCGACCCCGATTCCGACGGCGAACAGCGCGCCGGCGGCGGCCAGCAGCGTGACGGCACGACGCCAGGGCCAGCGTGCCCCGGTGTGCCGTCTGCGCCCTGAACGCGGCCCTGCCCGCCTCGCCATGCTTGCCGCTTCCGTGCCGGTGATCGGGTTGTTAAGGTAACCAGAACGCGTTGCGGCGCGATCTTAACAAACTTTCACAAGCTGCTGAAATGTTTCTTCTGATCGATAACTACGACAGCTTCACCTACAACCTGTACCACTTCCTCGGGGAATTGGGCGCGCGGTTCGAGGTGCACCGCAACGACCGGATCACGGTCGATGCGATCGCGGCGATGAACCCGCAGGGCGTCGTCATCTCGCCCGGTCCTTGCGATCCCGACCGGGCCGGCATCTGCGTCGAGCTGGTCCAGCGGCTGGCCCCGACAGTGCCCATGCTGGGGTCTGCCTGGGACACCAGACCATGGGTCAGGTTTTCGGCGGAGTTGTCCGGCGCGGCCCGGTGCCGATGCACGGCAAGGTCTCGACCGTGCACACCGACGGCAAGGGCCTGTTCGAGGGCCTGCCCCGCGATTTCGAGGTGACCCGCTATCATTCGCTGGTGGTGGGCGACGAGCGCTGGCCGAGCGTGCTCGAGAAGACCGCCTGGACCGACGACGGCGTGATCATGGGGCTGAAGCACCGTGATTATCCCTGCTGGGGGTCCAGTTCCATCCGGAGAGCATCGCCTCCGAGCATGGCCATCGACTGCTCGCCAATTTCCTGCGTCTCGCCGGTTTCAACGGTGTGCCGATCCAGCCCATCGAGGAGATCGAAGCGCGCCTGAAACGGTCGGGGACCCACGGCTGAAGATCAACATGACCGGTGATATCCAGGACATGAAGGCGCTGATCGCCCGCGTGGCGACCGGCGGAACCCTGACCGAGTCCGAGGCCGAGATGGCCTTCGACATCATCATGTCGGGCAACGCCACCCCGGCGCAGATGGGCGGCTTCCTGATGGCGCTACGGGTGCGCGGCGAGACGGTGGCGGAGATCACCGGCGCGGCGCGTACCATGCGGGCGAAAGCGCTGAAGATCCCGACGCCCGAGGGCGCGATCGACACCGTTGGAACCGGTGGCGACGGTGCCAAGACCTACAACATCTCGACCGCCGCCGCCTTCGTGGTGGCGGGCGCCGGCGTGGTCGTCGCCAAGCACGGCAACCGGGCGCTGTCGTCGCGCGCCGGCGCCGCCGACGTGCTCACCCACCTCGGGGTCAACATCGACTGCGACATGGGGCTGGTGCAGGCCGCGCTCGACGAAGCCGGGATCTGCTTCTTCATGGCGCCGCGCCATCACAGCGCCATGCGCCACGTCGGCGGCACCCGGGTCGAGCTCGGCACCCGCACGATCTTCAACCTGCTCGGGCCGCTCTCCAACCCCGGGATGGTGAAGAACCAGCTGATCGGCGTGTTCTCCAAGGACTGGGTGGTGCCAATGGCCGAGACCCTGGTCAAGCTCGGCTCCGAGCGGGCCTGGGTGGTGCACGGCGACGGCCTCGACGAGATCACCACCACCGGCGTCACCACGGTGGCGTCGCTCGCCGACGGCCGGATCGAGACCTTTGAGATCACCCCGGAGGACGCCGGCCTGCCGCGGGTATCCATCGAGCAGGTGCGCGGCGGCGAGCCGGATTACAACGCGGCAGCCCTGCGCGCCGTGCTGGACGGGGTGCCGGGCCCGTATCGTGACATCGTCCTGATGAACGCCGCCGGCGCGCTGATCGTCGCCGGCAAGGCCGCGACCCTGCGCGACGGCGTGGCGCTGGCGGCCGAGATCATCGACAGCGGCAAGGCCAAGGCCAAGCTGGCGGCGCTTGTGGCGGTGACCAACCGGGGGGCGGCAGCATGAGCGACGTGCTCGCCGAGATCTGCGACCACAAACGCCGCGAGGTCGCCGCGCGCAAAGCCGCTCGCCCGCTCGCCGAGGTCGAGGCGGCGGCGCAAGCCGCGGACGCGCCGCGCGGGTTCGCGGCGGCGCTGCGGGCGCGTCGCGGGACGGCTACGGGCTGATTGCCGAGATCAAGAAGGCGTCGCCGTCGAAGGGTTTGATCCGGGCCGATTTCGACCCGCCGGCGCTGGCCCGCGCCTACGCCGAGGGCGGAGCGACCTGCCTCTCGGTGCTGACCGACGAAAAGTACTTCCAGGGCGCCGACGCCTACCTGGTGGCGGCGCGCGCGGCGGTGACCCTGCCGGTGCTGCGCAAGGACTTCATGCTCGACCCTGGCAGGTGATCGAGGCGCGCGCCCTCGGCGCCGACTGCATCCTGATCATCATGGCGGCGCTCTCCGACGCCCAGGCCGTGGAACTGGAGGACGCCGCCCTCGGGTGGGGGATGGACGTGCTGATCGAGGTGCACGACGCCGGCGAACTGGACCGGGCGCTGGCCCTGAAATCGCCGCTGCTGGGCGTCAACAACCGCAACCTGAAGACCATGACCACCGACCTCGGGACCACCGAGGCGCTGGCCGGTCGCGTGCCGGCGGATCGAATCCTGGTGGCCGAGAGCGGGCTCAACCGGCCGGACGACCTGGCCCGCATGGCCAGGGTCGGGGCGCGCTGCTTCCTGGTGGGCGAATCCCTGATGCGGCAGCCCGACGTCGCGGCGGCCACCCGTGCACTCCTGGCCCGACCCGCCGACGCGGTCGCCTGATCAACCAACGCACGGGTGACTTGATGAGCGACTTCACCCACTTCGACGAAGCCGGCAACGCCCGGATGGTCGATGTCGGCGGCAAGGCCGAGACCGAACGCTCGGCGACTGCCCGCGGTGCCGTCTACTGCTCGCCCGACACCATCGCGATGATCCGCAGCGGCGGGGTCAAGAAAGGCGACGTGCTGTCGGTCGCCCGGCTTGCCGGCATCATGGGGGCGAAACGCACGCCCGACCTGATCCCGCTCTGCCATCCGCTCGCCCTCACCTCGGTCAAGGTCGACCTCGCCGTCGATCCCGAGCGCAACGCCGTCGACATCGAGGCGACCTGCCGGCTGACCGGGCGCACCGGCGTGGAGATGGAGGCGTTGACCGCGGTATCGGTCGCCGCCCTCACCGTCTACGACATGGTGAAAGCGGTCGACCGCAGCATGACGATCGGTGACGTCCGGCTGGTTCACAAGGTTGGCGGCAAGTCGGGAGAATTCCGTGGTGAGTGACCTGCTGCCGGTCGAGGACGCCCTCGCCCGCATCCTGGACGCCGTCTCGCCGCTGGCCGCCGAGGTCGTCCCGGTGTCGGAGGCGCTCGGGCGGGTCTCCGCCGAGCCGATCACCGCCCGGCGCACCCAGCCGCCGATGGCGGTGTCGGCCATGGATGGCTACGCCGTGCGCGCCGCCGATGTCGCCGCGGTGCCGGCGACGCTGCGGCGCGTCGGATCGGCGCCGGCGGGTGGCGGCTACACCGGCACCGTCGGACCTGGCGAGGCGGTGCGAATCTTTACCGGCGGGCCGGTGCCTGACGGCGCCGACTGCATCGTGCTGCAGGAGGACGTCGACGCCGCCTCCGAGGAGGACGGCGCCCAGATCTTGGTGCGCGAGGGGGCCGCCGCCGGAACCTTCGTCCGGCCGGCGGGCCTCGACTTCCGGACCGGCGACGTCGGTGTGCCGGCCGGCCGCCGGCTGACCGCCCGGGACATCGGGCTCGCCGCCGCCATGAATGTTCCCTGGCTCCAGGTCAGGCGACGCCCCAGGGTAGCGATCCTGTCGACCGGAGACGAGATCGTCCGGCCGGGAGAACTCGACGAGCCGACGCGGATCGTTTCGTCGAACGCCTACGCGCTCGCCGCCGTCGTGCGGGCGGTCGGCGGCGAGGCCATCGACCTCGGCATCGCGCCGGACGACCGCGAGGCGTTGCGCGCCATGGCCGCCGGCGCGCGCGGCGCCGACTTGCTGGTGACCAGCGGCGGCGCCTCGGTCGGGCGCCACGATCTGGTCCAGGAAGCGCTCGGCGACGGCGCGCTCGGGGCCGACGCGCTGCAGGTCGGCTTCTGGAAGATCGCGATGCGCCCCGGCAAACCGCTGATCTTCGGTCGACTCGGCGCCGTGCCGATGCTCGGCCTGCCCGGCAACCCGGTGTCGACCATGGTCTGCGCCGCGGTGTTCCTGCGCCCCGCGCTCGAGCGGATGCTGGGGCTCGACGCGGGGCCGGCGACGCTGAGCGAAGCGGTGCTGGCCGTCGACCTGAAGGCGAACGATCGCCGCCAGGACTACATGCGCGCCACGTCGCAGACCGATTCCGAGGGCCGGCGCCTCGTCACACCCTTCACCCGCCAGGACAGTTCGATGATGTCGAAGCTGGCCGAGGCCGACTGCCTGGTGGTTCGCCCCCCTCACGACCCGGCCCGGCAGCGCGGCGACCGGGTGACGATCCTGCCGCTGGACGGCGGCTTTCTCTCGATCTGACACCAAGGTCGGCCAACCCCTCGCCAAGTCTGGAATTTTCTTGACCGGTCCGGCGGGACCAAAAGTAGAACATTGATCCATGTACCGTTTTTGTTCGCGCCTGTCTCGGCGCGGCCGGTCGGGAGGCGCGGATCATGCTCACCAGGAAACAGCACGAGTTGCTGGCCTTCATTCAGAAGCGGATCGAGGAGACCGGCGTCTCGCCGTCCTTCGACGAAATGAAGGACGCGCTCGACCTCAAGTCCAAATCAGGGATTCATCGGCTCATCACCGCTCTCGAGGAGCGGGGGTTCATCCGCCGCCTCGCCCACCGTGCCCGTGCCCTGGAGGTGTTGCGGACCGCCGATCAGGTGGCACGCGGCGCGCGATCGGATCGGCCGGCGGCGCGTGGCTTTACCCCGAACGTGATCCCCGGCAACTTTCCGTTCCGGGGAGAGCCGCCGGTCGCGGCCCCGCGGCCTGGCGAAGGACCGGAGAGCGTCGATCTGCCGATGTACGGCCGGATCGCCGCCGGCACGCCGATCGAGGCGCTGCGCGATCCGTCGACGTCGATCGCCGTGCCGGCCACCATGCTGACCGGCGGCGACCATTACGCCTTGGAGGTTTCGGGCGATTCGATGATCGACGCCGGCATTCTCGACGGCGACACCATCATCATCCGACAGTGCGACACCGCCGAGAACGGATCAATCGTGGTGGCGCTGGTCGACGACCAGGAAGCGACCCTCAAGAGATTGCGCCGCAAGGGCCAATCGATCGCCCTCGAACCGGCCAACCCATCTTTCGAGACGCGAATTTTTGGCCCCGACCGGGTGAAGGTCCAGGGCAAGCTGGTCGGGCTTCTTCGTCAATACTGAACGAAACCGCTGCTCCGTCGATCAAGCCAGTTGCGGGCGACCGAACAGCTTGGTCGAGATCGGCCAGCACCGCCTCGGGCTGCTTCTGGCGCGACGCGTCACGCAGGCGGGCCCGCTCGGCGTGAGCCCTCTCAAGGGCGTTGCTGCGGATCTGCTTGCGGTTGGTGACGGATATCTGTTGGAACATGGAACTCGCGAGACGCTCCTTGCCGGCGTCGCCGCCCTTGGAGGCCTGCACGATGGCGACGTAAGTCAGATTGCGTCGGCCCACCACCTCAGACACCGCGTCGGCGAGGATCGAGAAGCACTTCTGGCGTAGCGAATCCTGCATTCCCACGTCCCCTTTCGCCCCGGCCGCAGCCGCCCCTTCGAACGAACAAAGGTGTTTACATCAATTTGGATTGAGTTTCCACGGCCTAGTCGTCGGCGGTTCGGATTGGCGATCCAGGGCGAATTACCCAGGGGCGCAGGCCCCTGGACGCGTTGACGGACCGAACGCGGATGGCGCCCTGAGAGAGCCAGATTGCGTGCGCACCCTCACGCCGAAGGTCGTCGCGGTCGATCACGATGGCGCCGCCGTCGCACCCGTCCCGCAGCCTGGTCGCCGTGACCACGACGTCAGCGCGAGCACAATCCTCGACGGCCGCTTCCGGCGTAGCCGCCAGCGCCAGCAGGCGGTTGCCAAACCGCACGACGCATCCAAGGCCGTCGCAGCCGAACGCGGCCGTGCCATCAACCCGGTTGTCGAGTTCCAGAAAGGTGGTGCCGGCGTCACCGCCCCAACGTCGGCGCCATGTGTCGTGAACGAAGCGACTGCCGCTCTCCCGCGACACCGCCCAGCCGGTTCCGGGAACCCTGACCGCCGTCAGGTCACCGTCAGCCGAGATCAGGGCATCCGGTAAACGATCAAGGGTCGGGATGATCAACCCGACGCCCACCAGCCCAGCGCCGAGCCAGCGAATTCGAGTGCGCCAAAGCGCAAGCCAAAGGCCCCCCAGCGCCAGAACAACCATCGAAGCGGTGCCGAGCGCCGGCACCCCGACCGCGGTCAGCGGTCCCTTCGAGGCGACCTCGGCGGCCCACAGGGTCGCGTCGATACCCAGCCCCATGAGTCGCAGCGGCCACGTTTCCAGGCCAACGGGCATCGTCAACAATCCCAGTACGCCCGCCGGCATCGTCAGAAACGCGGTTACCGGCACCGCCGCCAGGTTCGCCACAGCGCCCAGCACCGGCACTTGCTGGAAATGGTGGGCCACGATCGGCGCCGTGGCCAGCGACGCCACCAGTGAGGTCGCGGCAACACCGCCGACGTATCCAGCGGTGCGCCGCAGAGGACCGCTTCGGCGCCGTGGTCGAGCCCGCCGCCGCACCGCCACCACCTCCCAGACCGCGATCAGGGCGATGACAGCGGCGAACGAGAGCTGGAAGCTCGGGCCGACAAGGCTTTCGGGCGCCAGCAGCAGCACCGCAGCCGCCGCCCAGGCCACCAGATGCAGACTGAGTGTCTCGCGGTCGAGCAGGACGCCGACCAGCACCACGGCCGTCATCATGAAGGCCCGCTGGGTGGGAACCGGCGCCCCGGCCAGCAGCAGATACCCCGCCGCCGCCAACAGCGCGACCGCGGCCGACCACTTCTTGATCGGCCGTCGGAGGGCGACGGCGGGCCACGCCGCCAGCGCGGTCCGCACCGTGACGAAGACCGTGCCGGCGACCAGGCCCATGTGGAGCCCGGAGATGGCCAACAGGTGCGCCAGTCCGGTTTCGCGAAACGCCTGGGCGGTGGTCTCGTCAATGCCGGCGCGGTCGCCGATCAGCATGGCGGCGGCGACCGCGCCCGCCGGACCCGGCAGCACCTCGCGGATCCGAAGGGCGGTGCGATCCCGCACCCGATCGACCATGGCCCGCACGCCGGCGCCGGCACCTGCGGGCGCTGGCTCCAGGACCTCGACCGGTCCGACCACGAAGCCGATGGCCCCGATCCCCCGGAAGTAGGCGTCACGCTGAAAGTCAAAGGCCCCCGGGGCGGCCGGTGGCGGCGGCGGGCCAAGACGGGCCCGCAAGCGGACGCGGTCGCCGATCGAAAGCGGGTTTCCCGCCTGCCGCTTCGACGCCCCGGCGATCGTGACCCGGACACCCGAGGGCGCCTGCGTTGACGCGCCGTCGATCACCGTCACGCCGGCAAGCGTCAGCCGCCAGTCCGCCGGGCGCCGCTCAACAGCGGTCAGTACGCCTTCGATGCTGGCCCAGATCTCCCGCTCCAGCATGACCGTGGCCTTGAAACGGGTCCGCTGCTCGGCAACCGAGAAGCCGACCGCCGCCGCTGCGATGAGCAACGCGATCCAGACCACCGCCCGGGAACGTCGAAGCGCGACCGCGACCGTTGCCGCGACGGCGGCCAGGCCGGGACCGAGCCCTGCGGCTGGTTCGACCGGGCTGGCGAAGTACACCCCGATCCCGGTGGCGAGCGCGACCGGCAACCAGAGCAGCCGCCGGGGCGCCTCTCGACGCACCAGCGCGAGGCAATACCGCCACGCCGCAGCCGAGGACGGCGGCTGCCCGATCGTCGCCACCAGGGGCCGAGGCGCAGAGGCCGCCGCCGGTCGCCTCGGATCGGAGGTTGTGTTAAAGACCACCCGCCCTCCAACCAGGCTGACGCGATCGCTCGCGGTCGCCGATCCTCGCAACGCGAAACGAGACGCGCCTCATGACCGTCGTCACCCGCTTCGCCCCGTCGCCGACCGGGTATCTCCACATCGGCGGGGCGCGTACCGCACTGTTCAACTGGCTGTTCGCCCGCCACCACGGCGGCGTGTACCGCCTGCGGATCGAGGACACCGACCGTCAGCGCTCCACTAAGGAAGCCGTAGAGGCGATCCTCGACGGTCTCGCCTGGCTCGGCCTCGCGGGCGACGGCGAGGTCGTGTTCCAGTCCGAGCGCGCCGCCCGCCACGCCGAGGTCGCGCAGCAGCTGCTCGAGCAGGGCAAGGCCTACCGCTGCTACTGCACTCCCGAGGAACTGACGGAGATGCGCGAGACGGCGCGTGCCGAAGGTCGCTCGATCCGCTACGACGGCCGATGGCGCGACCGCGATCCCGCCGACGCTCCCGCCGGCATCGACCCGGTGATCCGGATCAAGGCGCCGCTGGCCGGCGAAATGACGATCCGCGACGCCGTGCAAGGCGACGTCACGGTGCCCCACGCCCAGCTGGACGACATGATCCTGCTGCGCGCCGACGGGTCACCCACCTACATGCACTCGGTGGTGGTCGACGACCATGACATGGCTGTCACCCATGTGATCCGTGGCGACGACCACCTGAACAACGCCTTCCGACAATCGCTGATCTATCAGGCCATGGGCTGGGATGTTCCGGTGTTCGCCCACGTGCCGCTGATCCATGGGGCTGACGGGGCGAAATTCTCGAAGCGCCACGGGGCGCTCGGCGTCGACGCCTATCGGGACATGGGCTACCTGCCGGAGGCCATGCGGAACTATCTGCTGCGTCTCGGCTGGGGGCATGGCGACGACGAGATCATCTCGACCGAGCAGGCCATCGCGTGGTTCGATCTGAGCGGCGTCGGGCGGGCCCCGGCGCGCTTCGACTACGCCAAGCTCGACAGCGTGAACGGCCACTACATCCGCGAGGCCGACGACGACCGGCTGGTCGATCTGGTGGCCGCCCGGTTGAGCGCCGACCCGGCCGTCACCGTCGGCGAGGAAGCCAGGAGGCGGCTCAAGGCCGGCATGAGCGGCCTCAAGTCAAGAGCCAAGACCATTGCAGAACTAGCTGAAAACGCACGATTCTATGTCGCTTCCATCCCAATTCCCATGGATCCGAAGGCGGCGGCCCTGCTGGACGAGGACGGTCGCGCCGCGCTGGCGGGATTGCTGCCCTATTTCGCCAGCCTAGCGGAGTTCACGGAACCGATGATCGAGGACGCGGTTCGGCGCTACGCGGAGGAGCGCGGCCTCAAGCTCGGCAAGGTGGCGCAGCCGCTGCGCGCGGCGATCACCGGTTCGACGACGTCGCCCGGCATCTTCGAGGTGCTGGCAGCGCTTGGACAGCCCGAGTCGCTGCGCCGCATCGAGGCTGTTTGCGCGGTGCACACTAATGGCTAAGATCGGCCGCCCGCCCGGCGGATCGCACGGTTCCGCGACGGAGGGCGCCCGACACACAGGGGACGGAGATCATGACTAAGAGCAACGCCGCGACCTTCACGCTCACCAACGACGCTACGGGACAGGCCATCAAGCTGCCCGTGATGGACGGCTCGATGGGCCCGAGCGTGATCGACGTGCGGAAGCTGTACGCCGAGACCGGGCACTTCACCTTCGACCCCGGGTTCACCTCGACCGGATCGTGCGAATCCGGCTTGACCTTCATCGATGGCGACGAAGGCATCCTGCTGCACCGCGGCTACTCGATCGAGGAACTGGCCGAGCACTCCGACTTCCTCGAGGTCGCCCATCTGCTGCTGTACGGCGAACTGCCGAACAAGGAGCAGAAGACGAAGTTCGACCGCGACGTGACCTATCACACGATGGTTCACGAGCAGCTGATCAACTTCTACCGAGGCTTCCGCCGCGACGCCCATCCGATGGCCGTGATGTGCGGCGTGGTCGGGGCGCTGTCGGCGTTCTACCACGACTCGACCGACATCCATGACGAGCGGCAGCGGATGATCGCGTCGTTCCGGCTGGTCGCGAAGATGCCGACGATCGCTGCCATGGCCTACAAGTACTCGGTCGGCCAGCCGTTCAACTATCCGCGCAACGACCTCTCCTACGCCGAGAATTTCCTCCACATGATGTTCGCGGTGCCGGCGGAGCCCTACAAGATCAGCCCGACCGTCGCGCGCGCGATGGACCGGATCCTGATCCTGCACGCCGACCACGAGCAGAACGCCTCGACCTCCACGGTGCGGCTGTCGGGTTCGTCCGGCGCCAACCCGTTCGCCTGCATCGCCGCCGGCATCGCCTCGCTGTGGGGACCGGCGCATGGCGGCGCCAACGAGGCGGTGCTGAACATGCTGCGCGAGATCGGCCACAAGGACAACATCAACGAGTTCATCAAGAAGGCGAAGGACAAGGACGATCCGTTCCGCCTGATGGGCTTCGGCCACCGGGTCTACAAGAACTACGATCCGCGCGCCAAGGTGATGCAGAAATCCTGCCACGAAGTTCTCGCCGAGCTCGATCTCGACGATCCGCTGCTCGATCTGGCGATGGCGCTCGAGAAGATCGCGCTCGAGGATGAGTACTTTGTGGAACGCAAGCTGTTCCCGAACGTCGACTTCTATTCGGGGATCGTGCTGAAGGCGCTGGGCCTGCCGACCTCGATGTTCACGGTGCTGTTCGCGGTCGCCCGCACCGTCGGCTGGGTGGCGCAGTGGAAGGAAATGATCGAGGAGCCGGGCCAGAAGATCGGCCGGCCGCGCCAGCTCTACACCGGACCGCAGACCCGTCCGTTCGTGCCGCTCGACAAGCGCTGATCGAGGCGGTCTTCATCCGTTCGACCAAAGGGGCGGCCTTCGGGCCGCCCTTTTGCGTTCGTCAGGGGCGGAGACCGGCAACCTGCAGGACAGTACGCGCGGCCCGGTCCGAAGGGTTTTCGCCGTCGGCGAGCAGCATCCCGCGAATCGCCTCGCTGGCGGCGCCCTGCTCGGCACGCGCCCGCGGATCGTCGAACAGGCGCTCGACGGCGACCGTCAGACGGTCGGCGGTGCAGTCCTCCTGGATGAACTGCGGCACAACCCGCCGCCCCATCAGCTTGTTGGTCAGCACGATCGCCTCGGGGTCGATCAGGCGGCGTCCGATCGCGGCGGAGATGGCGTTGACCTTGTAGGCCACCACCGTCGGCACGCCCGCGATCGTCAACTCCAGGGTCACCGTGCCCGAAGCGGCCAGCGCCACCGTGCACGCGGCGAACGCGTCGTATTTGTAGCGCGGGTCGAGGACGATGGTTACCGGCGCCCGCCAGTTTCGGGTCTCCTCCTGGATCGCGTCGGCGACCAGGGGAACCGTCGGGATAACCACCTGGAGAGACTGGTAGCGGCCGGCGAGTCGGGCCACCACGTCGCGAAACACCGGCAGCAGGCGCTTGACCTCTCCCGGACGGCTGCCCGGCATCACCCCCAGCACCGGCGCACCTTTCGGAAGCCGGAACCGGCCCCGGAAGGCGGCACCATTGCCGGCCGGTTGAACCGCCGCCGGGTGTCCGACGAAGGTCGTGTCGAGCCCGTGTATCTCGAAATACGGCGGCTCGAACGGAAACAGGGTCATCAGGTGATCGAGGTGCCGGGCGATCACGGCCGCCCTGCCCGGCCGCCACGCCCACACCGTCGGCGGCACCCAGTGGATCAGCTTCGGTCCCTTCCCGCCCGCCTTGGCCCGCCGTTGGAACAGCTGCTTCTGCACGCGCATGGTGAACGCCTTGGAATCGATCGACACGACAGCCGCCGGTTCACGGTTCCAGGCGTCCTCGGCGGTCTGCCGGGCCCGGCGAATCAGGAGGGGGGCCCTGGGCAGGATCTCGACCAGTCCCATGACCGCCATCTCGGAAATGGGAAACAGGCTGTCGAGGCCTTCGACGGCCATGGCGTCGCCGCCGAGGCCGGCGAACCGGACCTGCCCGCGCATGGCCGAGCGCAACGACCGCATCAGGCCGGCGCCGAGAACATCGCCCGAGGCCTCGCCGGCCATCAGGTAGATCAACGGGACTGCCTGTTCCGTCATGCGGGGTTCGTGAAACTGCGCGCCACCAGGAACAGGCCGGCCGCGTCGACCGCCTGCACGGTAGCGGGCCGGTCGACGATCAAGGTGGAGCCGGCCTCGATCGCAATACCGCGGAAGCCGGCGGCGACCGCGGCGGCCACTGTGCCCTCGCCGACGGTCGGGCGGTCGGCGCGCCGCTCCTGCCCCGGCTTGCTGCCCTTGACCAGCACCGGCCCAAGCCCGGCGCGGCGAAGCGCCCCGGCGCGCGCGATCATCGCGTCGGTGCCCTCGATCGCCTCCACCGCCAGCACCAGTCCCTCCTGGACGGCCACGGCCTGGCCGACATCGGCGCCACCGAGCGCCTGCAGAACCGCGATCCCGCGTGCGATGTCGATCTCGTCGGCCTCGCCTGGGGTCGGCCCACCCAGACGTCCCTCGGGTGCCAGGTAGCCGCCCAGCAGATCCTCGACTCCGACGACCCGGAAGCCGTCGCGTTCGATCTCCTCGACAATGACCGACAACAGCCCGTCATCCCCGAACACCCGTGCCCCCGCCCTGGCGAGCGCGCTCATCGACCGCAGATCGAGCGACAGCGACGACAGGCTCGGGCGCCGCATCGGCCCCGCCATCACAACCTCGGAACAGCCGGAGTCGCGGAAATGCCGAAGCGCGGCCCCGGTCTGCCCGAGTTTGAGCCAGGCGTGGGAAACCCGGCGACGGTGGCCGGATCGGTATGCCCCTCGAACGCGACCAGGAACACCTCCCGGCCACCGGCGACGGCGGTTTCCGCAATCCGCCGGGGCAGGACGCCACCGCCCGCAACGATTCCGAGCCCACCCATGTCCGCCTCAGAACTCGCCGCCGTCTCCCGGCTGGCAGATCTTGCGCGAGGAGTCCTCCCGGATGAAGTCGACGATCTCCATGACCGGGGCGCAGCCGGAGAACTCGTCCGCGACCTCCTGAAGCCGCTCCTGGAACGTGCCTTCGGACGCGAACAGCAGACGGTAGGCCTTGCGAACGGCGTTGATGTCATCGCGGTCGAAGCCTCGACGGCGCATCCCGATTATGTTGATACCGGAAAGCCGGGCCCGGTCGCCCATCACCGAGCCGAATGGGATCACGTCGCGCTCGACCCCGGTGACACCGCCGACCATGGCGTTGCGCCCGATTCGGACGAACTGGTGGATGGCCGACAACCCGCCGAGAACCGCGTTGTCCTGTACCCGGACATGACCGGCAAGGGTTGCGTTGTTGGCCATGATCACGCCGTTTCCAACATCGCAGTCATGGCCGACATGGCTGCCGACCATGATCAGGCAGCGATCGCCGACCCGGGTCACCATCCCGCCGCCCTCGGTCCCGGGGTTCATGGTGACGTGCTCGCGAATGACCGTGTCGCTGCCGATCACCAGTTCCGACGCCTCGCCACGGTACTTCAGATCCTGCGGGCGGAGGCCGATGCTCGCGAACGGGAACACCTCGGTGCGGGCTCCGATCCGGGTCCGGCCGCCGATCACCGCGTGGCTGTGGATCCGGCAGCCTTCGCCCAGCACGACGTCCGGACCGATCACCGCGAACGGACCGACGGTCACGCCGTCACCCAGTTCCGCGCCGGATTCGATCACCGCCGATGGATGGATCTCGCTCGACACGCTCTGTCTCCGGATCAAGCGTCGAGGATCATGGCGGAATAGGTCGCCTCGGCGACCAGCACTCCGTCAACGCGGGCCTCTCCCTCGAACTTCCAAACCGGGCCGCGGTTGCGAACCTTGCGGACATGGACCTTCATGCGATCGCCGGGCACCACCGGCTTGCGGAACCGCGCGTTGTCGACCGTCATGAAGTACACCAGCTTGCCTTCGGATTCCGGTCCGAGCGTGGCAACCACCAGGCACCCGGCGGTCTGGGCCATCGACTCGATGATCAACACCCCCGGCATAACCGGCCGCTTGGGGAAATGTCCCTGGAAGAACGGCTCGTTGATCGACACGTTCTTGATCCCGATGCAGCTCACATCGGGGATGATCGACTCCACCCGGTCCACCATCAGGAACGGATACCGGTGGGGAATCAGCTCCATCACCCGCAGCACGTCGATGTCGATTCCGGCTTCGCTCCCCGGGGCAGCGTCAGTCTGACCCATGCATCGATCCCCTACGTCTCGCCTTCGTTGCGCCGGCCCAGCTTCTTGATGGCCGCAACCTGTCGTCGAAAATCGCGTATCGGAACAGCCGGCGCCCCGCCCACGACCGCACCCGCCGGAACGCCCCGGTTCACGCCCGACATCGCGGCGATCTGGACGCCACTGCCAATCTCGATGTGCCCGGCAATCCCGACCTGACCGCCCACCACCACCCTGTCGCCCAGGCGAGTGCTGCCCGAAATCCCGACCTGAGCGACGATGATGCACCCGCGCCCGACCACCACGTTGTGGCCTATCTGCACGAGATTATCAATCATGGTGCCGCGGCCGATCACCGTGTCCGGCCCACTGCCACGGTCGATCGTCGAGTTGGCGCCGACCTCCACGTCGTCCTCGATGATCACCCGGCCGAGCTGCGGAACCAGGAACGGGCCATCGGCGTCCATGTCGAAGCCGAAGCCGGGCTGCCCAATTCGGACCCCTGGGTACAGAAACACCCGCGCGCCGATGCTGGCGTGGCTGACCGAGGCGCCGGCGCCGACCCGGGTGCCTTCGCCGATCTCGACAGCCTCGCCGATCACCGCGTTGGGCCCGATCTCGGCCCGCGCGCCGATCCGCGCTCCGGCCCCGATCACCGCGCCCGCCGCCACACACACTCCGTCCGCGAGTTCGGCGGTCTCGTCGACGACAGCGCTGGGGTGAACCCCGCGCAACGCCGGCACCGACGGGTAGAAGGCGTGACCGATGCGCGCGAAGTTGCGCCGCGGGCGCTGGCTGATCAGCAGCGCCATCCCGGACGGGGCCTGGTCAGACGAACTCTGGGGTGACAAGGCAGGCGCCGGCCCGGCAGGTGCGAAAATCCGCCACGTATCTACGGTTCTCGAGGAAACTGATGTCCGTTGGTCCGGCGGCGTCGAGCGCGGCGAGGTCGTCGATCCGGAACTCCGGGTCACCCCCAGCCGCCAGCTCGGCGCCGGTGATATCCGCGAGTTCACGGAGCGAAAACGGCCCCTGGGACTGGTAGAACCTGGAATCGGTCATCGATCGGATCCTATCTCAGCGCCGGCAGATCGACCTTCACGGTCGGCAGCCGGTCGTTGAGACGCTGAAGCGTCTCGTCCGAGACGTCCAGGGACTTCTCGGCGATCACGATCTGGCTCTTGAACAGCACCAGCTTTATCCCGCGTTCCTCCGAGATCTCGGCAACCACCGAGACCAGAGCCTGGCGAACTTCGTTCATCGCCGTCGCGAAGGTCTCGTCGAGCTCGCGCTTGCGGGTCTGGACCTGCCGCTGGATCTCGGCGACCTGGGACTGGAACTCCCGGACCTTCTGCTGGTACTGCTCGGGCGACAAATCGGGTCGCTGCTGGGCCAAGTCCTGCTCGGCCATCCGAAGCCGCCGCTCCTCCGACGATACCTGATCCTGGTACGCCGCACGCCGGTTCTCGATCTGCTCCTGGATCGACTTTGCCGCCGTTGGCGGCGCGCATGATGCCCTGCACGTCGACCACCGCGATGGCCAGCTCCTCCGACCGGGCGGGCGCCGACGTCTGAGCCAGGGTTTCGGCGGCCGACCACGGCCCGGAAACCATCACCAGGGCCGCCAGCGCGCATAAGGCGGCGCGTGTCGGCATGATCGGCCTCCTCAGAAGCGGGTCCCGAAGCTGAACCGGAACAGTTCGGTCTCGTCGTAGTCTTCCTTCAGCACGGCCTCGGCCGCGTCCACGCGGATCCGGCCGAACGGGGTCACGAACTCGACACCGACGCCAACCGACGCCCGGATAGAGTTGTGGTCGCGCACTTCGGGACCCTCCGCCTCGACGTTCCAAAGGCCGCCGACATCGGTGAAGAGATAAGCCCGCACCCCGAGATCCTCCGGCAGACCGGTGGGGAAGGCCAACTCAGCGGAGGCTACATAGTAGCTGTTGCCGCCGAGCGCGTCGTCGGTGTCGATATCGCGGGGTCCGATGCCGGCCTTTTCGAACCCGCGGAAAGTATGGCCGCCGACAAAGAAGCGCTCGGCGATCGAGACGTCCTGTCCGAGGCCGACGATGTAGCCGGCCTGGCCCAGAAGCGCGAGCCCCCACACGTCGTCGAACGGAACGTAGTAGGCCCCCTTCGCCTTGAGCCGCAGGAACCGCTCGTCGCCGCCGGCTCCCGCAATCTCGGTGGTGAACTGGCCGATGTAGCCGTCGCGCGGGTCGATTCGGTTGTCGCGCTTGTCGTAGGTCAGGGTCTGGCCGAACTGGGAGACGACGGTCGTGCCCTCCTGCTCCTTGATGAAGCGCGAGGCGTCGTCCTCGACGTCCCTGATCTCGGTGCTCTTCAGAGTGTAATTGACGGTCTGGCGAAGATCCGGCGCGAGGTTGAAGCCCGAGCGCAGCGAGCCGCCCGTCCGCGCCTCGTCGTAGGAGCTCTCCTCGTACTCGCGCTCGACCCGGAACAGATCGAAGCCGGCCGACACGTCGCGTTCGAGGAAGTACGGCTCCGTGAAGGAGATGTCGTACTCCGTCGAGCTCGCCGATCCGGAGACACCGAACCGCAGGTCCTGGCCGCGCCCGAGCAGGTTGCGCTCGCGGATGCCGACGTCGCCGATGACCGCGTCGACCGAGGAGTACCCGATGCCGAACGAGATCTCTCCGGTCGGCTGCTCCTCGACCGCCACCTGGATGACCGTGCGATCAGGGGCCGTGCCCTCGCTGTTCGTCACTCGCACCGACTTGAAGAAGCCGAGGTTGCGGATCTGGCGCTCCGAGCGCCGCATGTTCGAGACGTTGAAGGCGTCGCCCTCGACGAGGTTCATCTCCCGACGGATCACCCGGTCGAGGGTGCGGACGTTGCCGACGATGTCGATGCGCTCGACGAACACCTTGCTCGCCTCGCCGATCTGGTAGGTCAGGTCGATCGTCTGGCGATCCGGGTTGCGGGTCACGCGGGGACGCACGTCGACGAACGCGTAGCCGAGGTTCCCGAGGCGGTCGGTGATGGCGTCGACGGACTCGTCGACCTTCGCGGAATCGTACTGTTCACCTTCTATGGACACCACGAGATCGGCGAGTTGGTCCTCCGTGACCCGAGGCAATCCGATCTCGAAGGCGATCTTGCCGAAATCGTAGGGCTGCCCCTCCTCGACCGTGAAGGTGACGACGAACGCTTCCCGGTTCGGCGTCAGTTCCGCCACCGCCGACAGCACCTGGAAGTCCGCGTAGCCGCTTTCCAGATAGAAGCGGCGCAGCAGTTCGCGGTCGAAACTCAGGCGGTCGGGATCGTAGGTGTCGGAGGTGCTGAGGAAACGGTAGAACGCGTATTCCTTGGTCTGCATCACGCCACGCAGGGTGGAGTCGCTGAAGCGCCGGTTGCCGATGATGGAAATCGTCTGCACCGGAGTGAGCTCCCCTCGTTGATCTCGAACACAAGATCGACGCGGTTCTGCTCCTGTTGGATGATCTTCGGCTCGACGGTCACGCCGTAGCGGCCGGAGCGGCGGTAGATCTCGACGATGCGCTGGACGTCCTGCTGGACCCGGGTGCGGGTGAACACCACGCGCGGCCGCAACTCGACCTCGCGTGCCAACTCCTCGTTGTCGATGCGCCGGTTACCCTCAAACGATATCCGGTTGATGATCGGGTTCTCGACCACGTTCACGATCAGCGCGTCACCCTGACGCCGGATGGTGACGTCAGCGAACAGGCCGGTGGCGAACAGCGCCTTCAGCGATCGGTCGAGCCGCTCGGCATCGAACAGGTCGCCGGGCTGGATCAGCATGTAGGACTGCACGGTGCCCGGATCGATCCGCTGGGTCCCACGGACCTGCACATCGGTCACTCGTCCACTGCCGGTCTGCGCAACGGCGGGACCGGATACCAGTAAGGCGACCGCGATCGCAGCCACACGAACCCACAACTTCAACGCAGACGGCAAAGGCCGGCCCCCTGTCGGCGGAATGAACGGCGCCAGAGCGCGCGGCGGCGACTATAGCCGTCGGTCAACGCGTGGCAAATGGAAGAAATCACAATCGATTACCCGAGCAACGAGCCGAGATAGCCGACCACGTTGAGTTGGATCAGGTCGTTCCACGTCACGAACAGCATCAGCGCGATGACCAGCGTCAGACCGGCCATGGAGGCCCACTCCTGCGCGCGCTCGCCAAGAGGACGACCGCGCAGCGCCTCGAGGGCGTAGAGCAGCAGGTGACCACCGTCGAGCACCGGGATCGGGAACAGGTTGATCAGCCCGAGGTTGATCGACAGCATGGCCAGGAACCACACCGTCGTGACCAGCCCGCTCTGCGCGACATCACCGGACATTTGGGCGATCCTGAGCGGCCCTCCGAGTTCCTCGGTCCCCCGGGTTCCAGCGATGATCTGGCCGACCGCGTCCAGGGTCTGGCCAACGATCACCCAAGTTTCGTTGGCGGCCACGCCGATTGCCGAAAGCGGGTTGAGCCGCTCGATGCTGACCTGGTTCGATCTCACGCCCAGGCGCCCGAAGGTGTCGGGCGCCGAACCGGTCGACCTCGGTCACGGTCTCGGGGATCACGGTGATCGCGACCCGGCCGCCGTCCCGCTCGATGGTCATGGGTACCGGCTCGCCCGGACGGTTGAACACCAGGCGGCGGAGATCCGAGAACCGCGTCACCGCCTCCCCGTTGGCGGTAACGAAGACGTCCCCGACGCGGATGCCCGCCTGCTCGGCGGCCGAGCCCGCCACCACCTCGTCAACCACCGGCGGCGCGTAGGGCCGTCCGACGATCGCGTACAGGCCGGCAAGCAGCACGATCGCAAACAGGAAGTTCGCGATCGGTCCAGCGGCAACGATCGCCGCCCTCGCCTTCAAAGACTTGTGGTGGAAGGAAACCGACCGTTCCTCGGGGGACATGCCGTCCAGCCCAACCGCTCCCGTGCTGGCGGGATCGGCGTCGCCGAACATCTTCACGTACCCGCCGAGCGGAATCGCTGAGAACTTCCAGCGGGTACCCGACCGCGCGGTCCAACCGAACAGCTCACGGCCGAAGCCGATCGAAAACACTTCGACGCGCACCCCAGCCCGTCGCGCGACGAGATAGTGTCCCATCTCGTGGACGAAAACGAGCACGGTCAGGATCACGAGGAACGGAAGGACGTAGTCTACGAATCCGGCAACCATGCGTGTCGATTCCTTGATCCGGCTTCAGTTCCGCCCTGGCGGACCTTAGTCCGCGGCGGTGGTCGACGCAACGCGGCCGGCACCGCCGCCAGCCCCCCGGGCGATCAGTCGCGCCGCCACCTCCCTTGCCTGGCGGTCGACCTCGAACACCGTATCGAGATCGTGCACCGCCGTGACCGGCACCACGTCGAGCACCGCCTCGACGACGGTGGCGATATCGGTGAAGCCGAGCCGACGGGCAGCGAACGCGGCGACCGCCACTTCGTTTGCGGCGTTTAGGACGATCGGGGCCGACCCGCCGGCCCGCAACGCATCGCGCGCCAGGCGCAGGGCGGGAAAGCGATCCGGGTCGGGGGCCTCGAACGACAATTGCCCGAGCGCAGCCAGGTCGAGCCTGGGCGTCGGCGCCGGCATTCGGTCCGGCCACGCCAGGGCATAGGCGATCGGCGTGCGCATGTCCGGAGAGCCGAGTTGCGCCAGCACTGATCCGTCGACGTAGGCGACCAGGCTGTGCACCACTGACTGCGGATGAACCACGATATCGATGCGGTCCTCGGGCATCGCAAACAGATGATGCGCCTCGATCAGTTCCAGCCCCTTGTTCATCATGGTGGCTGAATCGATCGAAATCTTCACGCCCATCGACCAGTTCGGGTGGGCCACCGCCTGCTCCAGCGTCTTGGACGCCATGGCTTCGCGCGACAGGGTCCGGAACGGGCCGCCGGAAGCGGTGAGGATGATTTTCTCGATACCGTCCCTCCGACCGGAGTCGAAGACCTGAAAAATCGCATTGTGTTCAGAGTCCACCGGCAGAATGGTGGCCCCGGCCGCACGTGCCTCGGCCGCAAACAAGTGCCCGGCGCACACCAGCGATTCCTTGTTGGCGAGCGCCACCACCCGGCCGAGGCGAACCGCGGTCAGCGTCGGCTCCAGTCCGGCGGCCCCGACGATCGCCGCCATCGTCCAGTCGGCGTCGCGACGCGCAGCCTCTTCAACGGCCTGGGGACCCGCCGCCGCCTCGATCCCGGAGCCGGAAAGCGCGGCCTTCAGATCGTTCCAGGCAGTCGGATCCGCGACGGCGGCGAACCCGGCGCGGGTGCGCCGCGCCTGCTCCGCAAGCGCGACGGCGTTGGAGCCCGCCGCCAGGGCGGACACCACGAACCGGTCAGGGTGGCGCTCGACGAGATCGAGGGTGTTGCTCCCGACCGACCCCGTAGAGCCCAGGACGCTGATCCGACGAGGAGAACCGATCGTCACCATGACAGCATGCTCTGTCCGCTGACATGGACCGCCAGCGCCACGAGCGGCAGAACCGCGATCTGACCGTCCACCCGATCGAGCACCCCGCCATGCCCCGGGATAAGATGCCCGGAATCCTTGACCCGGAAAAACCGCTTCACCGCCGACTCCATCAGGTCGCCGATCTGTGCCACCACGGCGAGCAACGCCCCGAGCGGAGCCAGAACCCAGGGATTCGCCCCCTCGACAAACGCCGTTGCCACCAACGCGCCCGTCACCGCGGCCGCCATGCCGCCGAACAGGCCCGCCCAGGTCTTCGACGGACTAACCTTCGGCAGCAACTTCGGTCCTCCGATGGTGCGGCCGGCCACATACGCGCCGATGTCGGTCAGAATGACGGTAGCGAGCGCCCAGACCACTGTTTCGAGCCCCAGCGGCACGCTGTGGCGCAGCCAAAGCAAGGCAATCGCCGGCATGGCGATGCTGATGATGGCCACCGCCAGCCAAGGCGCCCGCGGCAGCTTGCCGAATCTGCCGGCGACGATGACGCACAAGGCGCCGGTCACCGCCGCCGCGACCCCTTCATACGGCCCGCGAAGCAGCATCCAGGCTAGCGCCGTTGCCGACACCGCGAACACCAGCCCGCAGGCCAGCGTCCGGCGCGAGCGGTCGGCCACCAGGCTGCCCCATTCCCACGCCATCAGCGCGCAGATCAGCAAGACCGCGAGTTGAAACGCCGGACCGCCCGCGAACACCGTCGCCGCTGCGGCCGGAACCATGACCATCGATGAAACGACGCGCAGCCTGAGGTCGCTGCGCCGACCGCGGATCGGACCCGGTGAGCTCGCACCGCTCATCCGCCACCCTGCCCGGTTGCTCGGCCGTAGCGACGGTCACGGCGGGCAAATTCGTCAAGCGCTTCCTCGAGGTGGACGCGGCCGAAATCCGGCCAGAGCACGTCCATGAACACGAATTCCGCGTAGGCGATCTGCCACAGCAGGAAATTGGAGATCCGCTTCTCCCGCTGGTTCGCACCAGCAGATCGGGGTCAGGCATTGCCGCCGTGTCGAGCCGAGCGGCCACGATGTGCTCGTCGATCTCGGAGGGATCCAGGCGGCCCGCCGCCACCTCCTCGGCAATCCGCCGGACCACCCCTGTCAGTTCCCGGCGCCCGCCGTAGCTCAACGCCACCGTGAGCACCATTCGGGAGTTTCCGGCGGTCAGCCGCTCTCCATTCTCGATCAGGGTCACGATATCGGCCGACAGCCGGCTGCGGTCGCCGATCACCTGGAAGCGGATGCCATCGTTGTGGAGATCGGCAATCTCTCGACGCAGATAGAACCTCAGGAGTTCCATCAGGTCGACGATCTCCTGGGCCGGCCGACTCCAGTTCTCGGAGGAGAAACCGAACAGGGTTAGATAGCCCACGCCAAGATCGCAGGCCGCCTCCACCGCTCGCCGAACCGCCTTGGCGCCCTCGCGATGACCAAAGCTGCGCGGCATGCCGCGGGCTCGCGCCCAACGCCCATTGCCGTCCATGATGACGGCGACGTGCAGGGGACGGTCGCCCTCCCCGAGCTGCGGCGCGGCATCCACCATGGATCAGACCTGCATGATGTCCTTTTCCTTGGCACCCAAGGCCTCGTCGATCGCCTTGACGTGCCTGTCCGTCAGCGACTGGATCTCCTCTTCGTAGAGGCGACGGTCGTCCTGACTGAGGTCGCCGTCCTTCTCCAGCCTCTTGAGCAGATCCATGCCGTCCCGGCGGACGTTGCGGACCGCGACGCGCGCGCTTTCCGCGTACTTCGAGGCCACCTTGACGAGTTCGACCCGGCGTTCCTCGGAAAGGTCCGGGAGCGGGACACGGATCAATTGTCCGTCCGACTGCGGGTTCAGTCCGAGATCGGATTCCCGGATCGCCCGCTCCACCGCCTTGGTCATCGACCGATCCCAGACCTGAACCGAGATCATCCGCGGCTCAGGCACACTGATGGTGCCGACCTGGTTGAGCGGCATGCGGGCGCCGTACGCCTCCACGTGTATCGGCTCCAGGAGACTGGCCGAAGCCCGGCCGGTCCTGAGGCCGGCGAACTCGGTCCTGAGCGCGTTCACGGCCCCATCCATGCGCCGTTCGATGTCGTCGAGATCGAGGTCCGCCATGTCCCCTACTCCGTAATTATCGTGAACCGTCCCTTGCCCTGGACCACGTCGGCGAACGCGCCGTTATTGTGGATCGAGAAGATGAGAATCGGAATGTCGTTCTCACGCGCCAACGAAATGGCCGAAGCGTCCATAACCTTCAGGTCGTTGCGAAGGACGTCCATATAGGTCAGGCGCTCGAAACGCTTGGCATCGGCAACCTTCATCGGATCGGCGTCGTACACGCCGTCGACCTTGGTCGCCTTGAGCAACGCCTTGCAGCCCATCTCGGAGGCCCGCAGCGCGGCAGCGGTGTCGGTTGTGAAGAACGGGTTGCCGGTTCCGGAAGCGAAGATCACGACCCGGCCCTTCTCCATGTGCCGCATGGCGCGCCGGCGAATATAGGGTTCGCACACGGCCGCTATCGGCAGGGCCGAGAGCACCCGGGTAGCAATCCCGCGTCGCTCCAGCGCGCTCTGCATCGCCAGCGAATTCATCACCGTCGCCAGCATGCCCATGTAATCGGCCGTAGCCCGCTCCATCCCGGATGCCGCGGAGGACACACCCCGGAAGATGTTGCCACCCCCGATCACCAGGCAAACCTCGATGCCGATCGAATGCACGGACTCGATCTCGCCGGCAACCCGGTCGACCATCACCGGGTCGATACCGTAGGTGAGGCTCCCCATGAGAGCCTCACCCGAGATCTTCAGGAGAACCCTGGGGTACGGCAGCGGTGCCGCGGTTTCGTCCGTGCTGGAGCCCATCGCCCTCGTCCCTCCGGTCGCCGGCGGTCGCTCCTGTTCTACATCAACCGGCGAGCGCCGCCACTTCCGCCGCGAAGTCGGTCTGCTCCTTCTCGATGCCCTCGCCGAGCTGCAGACGCACGAAGGCGGCCAGTGTGACCGGCGCGCCGATGGCCTTGGCGGTGTTCTCGACGACCTTGCGAACCGGCGTCTCGCCGTCGATCACGAAGGTCTGCTCGAGCAGAACGACCTCCTGGTAGAACTTCCGGACCCGGCCCTCGACCATCTTCTCGATGATGTTGTCGGGCTTGCCGGAGGCGCGCGCCTGCTCGATCAGAACCGCCCGCTCGCGCTCGACGGCGGCCGGATCGAGGTCGTCGGTCGACAGGCTCTGCGGGGCCGCCGCGGCGATGTGCATGGCGATCTGCTTGCCGAGTTCGGCCAGCTTGCCCTTGTCGCCGGTCGATTCGAGCGCGACCAGCACGCCGATCTTGCCGAGACCCGGCTTGACCGCGTTGTGGACATACGGGACCACCACGCCGTCGCCGACCGAGACCAGGGCGGCCCGGCGGATCGACATGTTCTCGCCGATCGTGGCGATGTTGTGGGTGAGTTCCTCACCGACGGTACGGCCGGTGCCGGGATACGCGACCGCCTTCAGTGCCTCGACGTCGATACCGTTCTGCAGGACCAGCGCGGTCACGTTCTCGGCGAACGACTGGAAGCCGTCGTTGCGGGCCACGAAATCGGTCTCGGAGTTGATCTCGGCCACAGCGCCGCGGGTGCCGGCGACCGCGACCCCGACCAGACCCTCGGCAGCGACACGCCCGGACTTCTTCGCGGCCGCCGCGAGACCCTTGGTCCGCAGCCAGTCGACCGCCGCCTCCAGGTCGCCGTTGGTCTCGTTCAACGCCTTCTTGCAATCCATCATGCCGGCGCCGGTCTTCTCACGCAGTTCCTTAACAAGGGCTGCCGTAACCGCCATCGTCTTCATCCTCGTCGTTCGTTCAGACGCCGCCGCCGGCCTCGGCCGGCGGCGCTCTCATCTTCGCTCGGGGCAGACGGTCAGGCGTTCGCCTGTTCCGCGACACCCGCGTCGACCACCGTCTCGACCTCGGTCGAACCGGCCACCTCGGCCTCAAGGGCGGGCTCCGTCGGAGCTTCCAGGCTCTCGCCGACATCCTTGCCGGTTGCCATCATTTCAGCCTGCAGGCCGTCGAGCACGGCGCTCGCGATCAGGTCGCAGTACATGGCAACTGCGCGCATCGCGTCGTCGTTCCCGGGGATCGGGTACTGCACGCCATCCGGGCTGCAGTTGCTGTCGAGAACCGCAACCACCGGAATACCGAGCTTGTTGGCCTCCAGGATCGCCAGGCTCTCCTTGTTCGTGTCGATGACGAACAGGATGTCCGGCAGGCCGCCCATCTCCTTGATGCCGCCGAGCGCGCGCTCGAGCTTCTCGCGCTCGCGGGTGAGCCCGAGGGTCTCCTTCTTGGTGAGACCGAGGCTCTCCGGCGAATCCAGCAGGTCCTCGAGATCGCGCAGCCGCTTGATCGAGTGCGAGATCGTCTTCCAGTTGGTCAGCATGCCGCCGAGCCAACGGTGGTTGACGAAGTACTGACCCGAACGCTTGGCCGCCTCGGCGATCATGTCGGCCGCCTGGCGCTTGGTGCCGACGAACAGCACGCGGCCACCCTTGGCGGTGGTGTCGCGGACCGCCTCGAGCGCGCGGTGCAGCATCGGAACGGTCTGGCGCAGGTCCAGGATGTGGACGTTGTTGCGCACCCCGAAGATGTACGGCTCCATCTTCGGGTTCCAACGGCGGGTGTGGTGGCCGAAGTGAACGCCGGACTCAAGAAGCTGGCGCATGGTGAAAATCGGCAGGGCCATATCGTTCCTCATATTTTCCGGTTTCGCCTCCACGGGTCTTGGTCGAGGCGATGCCTCGACACCGGAGCGACGACCGCCAGTCGACTGGAGTCGACCGATTGCCACCGCGGGCCCGTGTGCGGGATTGAGCGGGCGCCTATCTACTCCTCCCGCGTGGGTTTGGCAAGCATCCGGGGGTCTCGCACGGCTGCTACCGTCCGCTCCACACGGCATCCGCATCGAGCGGGAAGACCGGCCGCGGCAGCCCCTTCCAATCGAAATTGGCAAGGTTCGGCGAGGTCAGACCCGGCACATCGACCTCGCGGATCCGCTCCGGCGGGAACAGATGCTCGAACCCGGCACGGAAATGCCCCCGCGACTTCACCACGATCGAGCGTGCTCCGGCGACGTCGACGCCGAACGCGTCGAAGAAGTCGGTGGAAAGACACTGCTGACGCTTGCTGATCACGACCAGCGTGATGCCGTCGAGCGCGATCACCGCGGTCGGTCCGAGATCGACCGACCGGCCCGCGACCATCCCGTAGCGGCCGACAAATCGACCGTCGTGGAGGTGAACCACGCGCGCATCCCAGGATAACGGCTCGGAGAAGCGGGTCGTCTCCAGGGTGTTGAGGTTGGCGAGGAACCGGTTGCCCTCGCCTGCCGCGGTCGCCTGCTCGACCAGCGCCGGGTCGAAAAACACCCCGGCGATGCAGCCATGAACACCGGCCCGCAGAAACGCCGACAGGATGAACGTCGTGTTCCCGCGGCCGCCTCCACCCGGGTTGTCGGCCGGGTCGGCGAACAGCAGCGACGGCGCCATCGGATCGGCACCGACTGCCAGGGCCTGAGCGACAGCGGTATCAAGAGCGATCATGCGCGGCAGATAGCGGCTCCGGTCGGCCCAGCCGGCGGCCGCGATCTCAAGCGCCAGAGATTTCGCCAGGCCGGGATCGTTGCGGGTCGTGACAATCACGGTCATCCCGTTCTTCGGGGTGTCGGCGAAGGCAAAGCCCGACAGGACGGTGACGTTCATCACCCGCGAGTCGAGCTTCGTCTGGCCAAGCCGGATCAGATCGCCATAGGGGTGGCCCTGCGCCGTCAACTGGGTCACCGACGGCGCCACCAGCGGCAGGCGAACCCTGAAGGCGGTCGCCGTCACGCCGGCCATCAGCTCGTCCATCAACCGCGCCGCCTCCTGGCCGCGCTCATGGATGTCGACGTGCGGGTTGGTGCGGTACCCGACCATCAGGTCGACGCTGTCCATCATGAGATCAGAGACATTGGCGTGCAGGTCGAGCGTCGCCACCACCGGCACCCCAGTACCGACCACCCGACGCACCAGGGCGAAGACTTCGCCGTCCGGATCGTGGGTGTGGGTGGCGGTCGCGCCGCCATGCTCCGCCAAATAGACGCCGTCAAGCCGGCCGGCGGCCTTCAAGCCGGCCTCGAACTCGCCGAGCAACTCCTTGAAGAACCCCTCCTCGACCGGCCCGGCGGGCTGGGATGACGCGTGCACGATCGGCACGGGTTCCCAGCCATCCCGATCATGCAGGCGATCCATCTCGGCGTAGAAGCCGCAGATTCCGGCGTAGATCGCCGGGTGCTCGGCCCTCGCCTGGTGGGTGATCTGTTCACCCTGATAGTAGCCGCGCTGCTCGAAATCGCTTCGTCCGCAGGGCGGCGCGAAGCTGTTGCTCTCGAGCGAGAAGCCGAGAATGGCAATTCGCTTCATCGGACGTCTCCATCGAAGGTGGGGCCCCAACCTGCCACGTCCGCGGTCGCCAACGGAAGCGGGCTCGCGTCGCTTGCTACCTCAGAGGTCGCGTACGAAGTCGATCCCCGGGATCGCCTTGACGGCACCGCGAAGTTGGCTCGAGACCTTGTAGGCCTCCGGAAGCACGATCCCGACATCACCTTCGCCGGTTGGCACCACCACCCGTATCCGCCCGCGGCCGCGACCCTCCTTGGCGATCAGCGAACGCAGCGGCTCGAGCGCGCGGGTATCTCGGACATGGATCTCAAGGCCGACCGCCGTCTGTTCCACCGCCTTGTCCAGAGGCTCCAGCCGGGACACCAGCAGCCGCAAGGCGTCGTCCTCGACGCGGGCGTCGGCCCGTACCAGGAGCGGCACGCCGGCATCGAGGACCTCCCGGCAGGTGGCCAGGACCTCCGAGAACAGCGTGACTTCGAAAACACCGGCCCGGTCGGTCAGTTGCACGAACGCGAACCGATTGCCGGACTTCGACGTGCGGATCTGCTTGCCGACAACGATCCCGGCCAGGGTCAGTCGTGTCGACCCGCCCTTCGAGCGGGTTTCGGCGAGCGCCCTATCCGACGCCACGACCTTGAGCCGTTCGAGCGATTCGGCGTAGGCGTCCAGCGGGTGGGCCGACAGGTAGAACCCAGGGCGTCGAACTCCTCCTTCAGCCGCTCCATCGGCGGCCAGTCGGGCCGGTCCTTCAGCCGCAAGCGTGCCGGCTCACGCCCGCCATCGACGGCGAACAGGTTGACCTGGCTCGACCCGCGCTCGCTGGCGGCGGCGCTGACATGCCGGATGACAGTTTCAAGGCTCTCGAAAAGCTCGGCCCGGTTCGGGTGCAGGGCGTCGAAGGCGCCAGCCCTCACCAGGTTCTCCAGCAGACGCTTGTTCACGTGCTGCGGGTCCGCGCGGTCGGCGAAATCGCCGAGGCTCTTGAACGGTCCGCCGGCATCGCGCGCAACCGCAAGGGCGTCCATCGCGGCGCCGCCGACGTTCTTCACGGCGGCCAGCGCGTAGCGGATCGCCATGCTGCCATCGGGCCGCGGCTCGACCGCAAAGTCGCGGCGAGACCGGTTGATGTCCGGCGGCAGCAGCGGGATCCGCAGCTTCTGAAGCTCCTGACGGAAGGTGTTGAGCTTGTCGGTGTTCCCCATGTCGTAGGTCATGGAGGCCGCCAGGAACTCAACCGGGTGATTGGCCTTCAGGTAGGCGGTCTGGTAGGCCACCAGGGCGTAGGCGGCAGCGTGGCTCTTGTTGAAGCCGTAGCCCGCGAACGCCG
The DNA here is from genome assembly GCA_018401495.1 of Rhodospirillaceae bacterium. GTDB lineage: Bacteria > Pseudomonadota > Alphaproteobacteria > Thalassobaculales > Thalassobaculaceae > Thalassobaculum_A. The sequence continues at coordinate 229,958 of JAGYJX010000021.1, read as the reverse complement.
CGATCTGGTCGAAGATCCCGCTCGCCTGGGCCTGGTCGACGCCGTTCTCGACGGCACCGGAGACGAAACGCTCGCGCTGCGCGTCCATCTCCTCCTTGATCTTCTTGCCCATGGCGCGGCGGAGCAGGTCGGCGCCGCCGAGTGTGTAGCCGGACAGCCGCTGGGCGGCCTGCTGCACCTGCTCCTGATAGATCATGATGCCGAAGGTCTCGGTGAGAACCGGCTCCAGCTTGGGGTGCATGTAGTCGGGCTTTTCGTCACCGTGCTTGCAGGCGATGTACTTCGGGATGTTGGCCATCGGACCGGGCCGGTAGAGCGCCACCAGCGCGATGATGTCCTCGAACCGGTCGGGCCGCAGGCGGCGCAGCACGTCGCGCATGCCGGAGCTTTCCAGCTGGAACACCCCGGTTCCCTCACCCCTGGCCAGCATCGCGTAGGTGCGGGTGTCGTCGAGCGGGATCTTGGACAGCTCCAGATCCAGTCCCCGCTCCTTGAGCAGATCGATGGCGCGCTGCAGCACGGTCAGGGTCTTCAGGCCGAGGAAGTCGAACTTCACCAGCCCCGCCGGCTCCACCCACTTCATGTTGAACTGGGTGACCGGCATGTCGGAACGAGGGTCCCGATAGAGCGGTACCAACTCTGAGAGTGGGCGGTCACCGATGACCACGCCGGCGGCGTGGGTCGATGAGTTGCGGTACAGCCCCTCGATCTGAAGGGCGACACGGATCAGGCTGGCGACGTTCTCGTCGGAGTCGCGCTGGCGCCGAAGTTCCTCCTCGGTGGTCAGCGCCTGCGCCAGGGTCACCGGGTTGGCCGGGTTGTTCGGCACCAGTTTGCAGATCCGGTCGACCTGGCCATACGGCATCTCCAGGACACGCCCGACGTCGCGCAACGCCGCCCGCGCCTGCAGCTTGCCGAAGGTGATGATCTGCGCCACGCGGTCACGGCCATACTTGTCCTGCACATACCGGATCACCTCGTCGCGGCGGTCCTGACAGAAGTCGATGTCGAAGTCCGGCATGGACACGCGTTCGGGGTTGAGGAAGCGCTCGAAAAGCAGGCCCCAGCGCAAGGGATCGAGGTCGGTGATCAGAAGCGAGTAGGCGACCAGCGACCCGGCCCCCGATCCGCGCCCGGGACCCACCGGAATTCCGTTCGCCTTGGCCCATTTGATGAAGTCGGAAACGATCAGGAAATACCCAGGAAACCCCATCTGCTCGATCACGCCGAGCTCCATCGCCAGGCGCTCGTGGTACGGCCGGGCGACCTCCTGCCGACGGTCGGCATCCATGTCGGCGGTGAACACGTGCGCGTCGAGGCGGGCCGCCAGGCCAGCTTCGGCCTGAGCCCGAAGTTCCTCTGACTCCGTGCGCCCTGCCTCGGTCTCGAAGCGCGGCAGAATCGGATCGAGCTTTCGGGGCATGTAGGCGCAGCGCCGCGCGATCACGACCGTGTTGTCGATCGCCTCGGGCAGGTCGGCGAACAGTTCACGCATCTCCTCGGCCGACTTGAATCGGTGATGCGGGGTCACGCGGCGACGCTTGGGGTTGCCCACCGTTGTGCTCTCGGCGATGCACAGGAGAGCATCGTGCGCCTCGTGCATGCCCTCGTCGGCAAAGAAGACCTCGTTGGTCGCGACCAGCGGCACGTCATGGGCATAGGCGAGGTCGATCAGCCGGCCCTCGATTCGGGCTTCCTCTTCCAGGAAGTGACGCTGAAGTTCGATGTAGAGCCGTCCCGGGAACAGCCGGTTGAGGTGCAGCAGCATCGCTTCGGCCTCGGCGTCGCGGCCGTCGAGGAGCTGTCGACCGACGGCGCCGCGCGGCCCCGCCGTCAGCGCGATCAATCCCTCGGTCCACCCCTCCAACTCATCAAGCGCTATCTGCGGCTCGTCTTCGCCGGAGGTCTCCAGGTAGGCTCGGCTGACCACCGCCATGAGATTGCGGTAGCCGGTCTCGGACTGCACCAGCAGGACCAGCTGATCCGGCGGGACATCGCGGCCAGCAACAACCCGCAGGCCACGACGATCCGGTTCCGCCGGGCGGCGCACCTTGATCTGCACCCCGACGATCGGTTGCACTCCCTCGCCCGACGCGGTTACCGCGAACTCCAGGGCGCCGAACAGGTTGCCGCTGTCGGTCATCGCCACCGCCGGCATCCGATTCTGTTTCGCCAGCTTGACGAGTTGCTTGGCGTGCAGGGCACCCTCAGCGAGCGAATAGGCGGAATGAACGCGCAGATGGATGAAATCGGCGTGGCTCATGAATGCGGCTCCAACGGTGTCCTTAATCATCCCACGCCCCGCTGCGCCGGTCACCGTGCGTCCGCGGAGCCAAGGCCTCGATGGGTTTGGACGCTCGGGCGGGCGGGTCGTCGCTCCGGGACTCGGAGCCGCCCGGTTAACCACTTCTCGCGCCATGCGTTTACCGCCTGTTTACATTCATGGCGCATGTTCGGTGACCAAGACGCTCACCTTTGTCCGGCGACAGCGCATGCCACCACCCGTCGTAACAAGACCCGTCGACGTCCCGTTCGAGATCGCCAAGGCGATCAAGGCACACGGTGCCTATCTGACCGGACGACCGAACGGACGTCGTCTGGTGCTGAAGGGTGGCAACCTGAACGGCAAGACCCTCGACACCCTCGACCTTCGCCGGTCGATCATGACAGGCGCCGGTTTCGTCAAGACCCAGGCGCGCGTGACCGACTTCTCGGAGGCCGACCTGTTCGGCTGCGACTTCTCGAACGCCGATCTCCAGTCCGCCAACTTCGAGCGGGCCGACCTTCGCGGCGCCAACTTCGCCATGGCCGACCTCTCCGGCGCCGTCCTGCGCGGCGCCGACATGCGCCCGGACATGTCGTGACCTGGGGCCAGGAAGAGCAGCGCAGCACCAACTTCTCCGAGGCCAAGCTCGACGGCGCGGACTTCTCCGGCTCCGACATGTCGGAAGCCAACCTGTCGGTCAGCAGCGCCCGCGGCGCGGTTTTCCGCGACGTCATGCTGCACGCGGTCAACCTGGCCGGCGCCAACCTGTCCGGCGCCGATCTGTCGGGCTGCAACCTCAAGAACGCCAATCTCACCGGCACGATCCTGGACGGCGCAAACCTCCGCGGGGCCAACCTGTCGGACGCCAACCTGCGCAACGTCGACCTGTCGAAGGCGAATCTCGAGAACACCAACCTGATGGGAGCGATCCATCGGGATACCGAAACCAGCCTGCCCGAGGAGATCGAGGCTGCCCTGCGCTTCCACAGCACCTGGATCGCCAGCAACGGCCGCCTGGGGATGAGGGCGGTGTTTCTCGGCAAGGACCTTAGGGGCCTCGACTTTTCGAGCTGCGACGTCCGCGGCGTGTCGTTCGAGGAGACCAACCTGTCCGGCGCGGCGTTCGTTCGTTCGGAGTTGTTCCTGACATCCTTCCGAAAGGCCAATCTGGAAGGCGCGGACTTTTCGCTGGCCCGCCTCTCCGGAACCAATTTCTCGGAATGCGTTCTGACCAACGCGAGTTTCGTCGGGGCGCGGATCGAGGGCGCCGAGATCCTGGATCCGAAGGGCCGACGGACAGGCAAGAGCCTGCCGGTCCGATTCCGCAGCGCCGATCTGCGGGACTCCAACTTCGTCGGGGCGGTGCTTGACGGGGTCGACCTGACCGGCAGCGAGCAGTCCGGCGCTCGTCTGGACCGGGCAACCATCAAGAACGCCACCGGGATTGGCGAGGGCTGAGAGGCCGCCGCGGCTTACCCTCAGCGCGGCCGCTCCACGACAAGCCCGTCCCGCAGTTCGAACGTGCGGTCCATTGCCGCCGCCAGCTCAAGGTTGTGAGTGGCGATCAAGGCCGACAGTCCGGTGGCGCGAACGATCCGCGTAAGCTGGTCGAACACCTCCGACGCAGTCTGCGGGTCCAGGTTGCCGGTCGGCTCGTCCGCCAGCAGGATCTGCGGGACATTGGCGATCGCCCTGACGATGGCGACCCGTTGCTGCTCACCCCCGGAAAGCTTGGCCGGACGGTGACCGACCCGGGCCTCGAGCCCGACCATCCTCAGAAGCTGGTCGGCCCGCTCTCCGGCCTCAGCGCTCGACAGCCCCGCGACCATCTGGGGGATCATGACGTTCTCGCGGGCCGAAAACTCCGGGAGGAGATGGTGAAACTGGTAAACGAAGCCGATCGCGTCGCGCCGCAGAAGGGTGCGCCCGGCGTCACCCAGACCCGCGCAATCCTTGCCGCCGATCATCACCTTGCCCGACGTGGGGCTCTCCAGCAGGCCGGCGATATGGAGCAGGGTCGACTTGCCCGCCCCGGACGGTCCCACCAGCGCCACCAGTTCGCCCGGCAGCAGCGACAGGTTCACCCCTCGCAGAATATCCAGCGCGGTGTCGCCCGAGCCGAACCGCCGGGTCACGCCCTCCAGCCGGAGAGCCGGCTCGCTACTCATATCGAAGCGCCTCGACCGGGTCGATTCGAGCGGCGCGCCAGGCGGGGTAGATCGTCGCCGCGAAACTGAGGCCGAGCGCCATCGCGATAACCGTGCCGACCTCCCAGGGATCGACCTCGGCCGGCATCCGGCTGAGGAAATAGATCATCGGGTCGAACAGCGTCACCCCGGTCAGGGTCTGGAGGGCCTGCCGGATCGCCTCGATGTTCTGACAGAACAGCAGCCCGATTGCAGAGCCGAGCGCGGTTCCGACCAGCCCGACGCTCGCCCCGGTCATGAAGAACACCCGGGTGATCATGCCCCGCGTCGCCCCCATGGTGCGGAGCACCGCGATGTCGCGGCCCTTGTCCTTCACCAGCATGATCAGCGAGCTGATGATGTTGAAGGCCGCCACCAGGATGATCAGCGTCAGGATCAGGAACATCACGTTACGTTCGACCTGCAACGCGTTGAAGAAGCTCGAGTTCTGTTGCTGCCAGTCGAAAAAATAGAGATCCGTGGGCAGGGTTTCCAGAAGTGGAATGCGGAACCGCCTGATGTCGTTCGGATCGGTCGTGAAGATCTCCAGCGCGTTGACGGTCTCGCCGGATCGGAAGAACACCTGCGCCGCTTCCAGCGGCATGTACACGAAGGTGTTGTCGTACTCCGACATGCCGACGTTGAAGAGCGCGACCACGTCGTAGGCCTTCATGCGCGGCACGCTGCCCATCACCGTGACCGCGCTCGTCGGCGAGATCATGGTGACCTTGTCGCCGACACCGACGCGCAGCCGGGAGGCCAGCCGCTCGCCCAGGACCACCGCGTCGCGGCCTTCGAAGCGGTCCAGCGTTCCGGCGACGATGTTGCCCCCGATCAACGCCTTTGCCTTGATGTCGCTGGGCCGCAGCCCCGCACCACACCGCCGGATGCGTTGCCGCCAGCCACCAGCATCGCCTGGCCCTCGACCTGAGGGGTGACGCTGAAGATGCCGGGGATCGACGCCACCTGCACCGCCACCCGGTCGAAGTCCTCGATGGCGCCGGTCCTCGAGTACACCGCCGCGTGACCGTTCAGGCCGAGAATGCGCCCCATCAACTCGGCCCGGAAGCCGTTCATGACGCTCATGACGATGATCAAGGTCGCGACGCCGAGGCCGATGCCCAGCAGGGAGAACCCCGCGATCACCGAGATGAACCCCTCCTGCCGGCGCGCGCGCAGGTACCGCATCGCCAGCATCCGCTCGAAGGCTCCGAAGATCATTCGGGCAGTCCCTCCGCGAGTGGTCGTCGATCCGAGTCGCGCACCCTCACCCGGCAAGCCGGTTCAACGCGGCGTCCGGCGTCATCTCCTGACGCTCGCCGGTGCGCCGGTTCTTGACCTCGACCACGCCGTTGGCAAGCCCGCGCGGGCCGACGATCACCTGCCACGGAAGGCCGATGAGATCCATGTTGGCGAGCTTCGGGCCGGGTCGTTCCTCGCGGTCGTCGACCAGGACCTCGACGCCGGCCCGTTCCAGGCGCGCGTACAGATCCTCGGTGGTGGCGTCGCAGGCGCCATCGCCGACCTTGATGTTCACGAGCCCGACCTTGAACGGCGCGACCGGCTCCGGCCACACGATCCCGGCGTCATCGTGGGACGCCTCGATGATGCCCCCCACCAGGCGTGACACGCCGACCCCGTAGGAACCCATATGGACCACGGTGTCCTTGCCGTCGGGCCCCGCCACCTTGGCGCCCATCGGCTCGGAATACTTGGTGCCGAAGTAGAAAATGTGCCCAACCTCGATCCCGCGGGTGCGGACGAGATCGGCCTCGGCGACCGGACAGGCTGCCGGATCGTGCTTCTCGTCGGTCGCCGCGTAACGGGCCAGGCAAGCGTCGACGATCGGCTGCAGGTCGCCTTCGTAATCGACGGTCGACGGCACGGCGTCGCTGGTCAGCCAATCCTTGTGGCAGAACACTTCGCTCTCGCCGGTTTCCGCCAGAATGATGAACTCGTGGCTCATGTCGCCGCCGATCGGGCCGGAATCGGCCGCCATCGGGATCGCCTTGAGGCCAAGCCGGTCGAAGGTTCGCAGGTAGGCGACGAACTGGCGGTTGTAGGCGCGCTTGGCGGCCTCGAAGTCGATGTCGAACGAGTACGCGTCCTTCATCAGGAATTCACGGCCGCGCATGACGCCGAAGCGTGGCCGAACCTCATCACGGAACTTCCACTGGATGTGATACAGCCGGCCCGGCAATTCCCGGTAGCTCTTCACGTGGGTCCGGAAAATGTCGGTTATCTGCTCCTCGTTGGTCGGCCCGTACAGCATGTCACGGTCGTGCCGATCCTTGATGCGGAGCATCTCCTTGCCATAGTCGTCATAGCGAGCGCTCTCGCGCCACAGATCGGCCGACTGGATGGTCGGCATCAACACTTCATGCCAACCGGCGGCGTCCTGCTCCTCGCGGACGATCTGTTCGATCTTCTTCAGGACCCGGAAGCCGAGCGGAAGCCACGAGTAAATCCCGGCGCTGGCCTGCTGCATCATGCCGGCGCGCAGCATCAGGCGGTGCGAAACGATCTCCGCCTCGCGCGGCGTATCCTTCATCGTCGGCAGGAAGTAGCGGGAAAGGCGCATGACCCATTCTCACGTCGAGGCGGCAAGGCGCGCACTCTATGAAAGGGGGTCGGGCCTGTCCAAGGGAAATGCCACCCCCGAGGGGCGGCCGGAACGTCAGAGGATCGTGCCGCGCAGGTTGTAGTTCAGCATCGAGATCCAGAACCGCTCAAGCTGGCGGTAGGAGACGCTGGCTGCGTTCAGATCGTCCGGCGCGATCGCGGAGTCGCCGAGAGCCGCGGCGTGGCGCTCAAACATGGCGCCGATCTGGCCGCACAGCTCAAGCCCCTTGTCCGAGAGCCGGACCCGGATCGAACGGCGGTCGTGCGTCGACCGTTCCTGCACCAGATAGCCGTTCTCGACCATCTTTCGGACATTGTAGGAGACATTCGAGCCGAGATAGTAGCCGCGGTTGGTCAACTCGCCGACCGTGAGCTCCTCCTGGCCGATGTTGAACAGGATCAGCGCCTGAATGTTGTTGATGTCCTCGACCCCGATGCGGTCGAGCTCGGTCTTCACCACCTCGAGGAACTGCCGGTGCAGCCGCTCGATCAGCTTGATGGCCTCGAGGTACTCGCGCTTGACCACGGAGCCCACGTCGGTCGGAGAAATACCGGTATCGGGATTCGACATGGTCGTAGTCTAGCCGATCATCGCAACCACAGGGAACCTGTCGGGGCAATTAGACCATAAAGTTACTTCGATCAATGGGTTTCGATCTCTCTCGAACGATCACCGCTGGCGAAGCATCTGGATGATACCCGAGAAATCCACGGCCCCGTGACCGCTTTCTACGTACTCCCGGAAGAGCCGCGCGGCCTCATGCCCAAGCGGGGTGGCTGCGCCCACGGATTGCGCGGCATCCTCCGCCAGGGCCAGGTCCTTGAGCATCATCGAGGCGGTGAAACCCGGCTTGAAATCGCGGTTCGAAGGGGCCGCCTCGACCATGCCCGGCACCGGGCAATAGGACGTCATCGCCCAGCTCTGACCCGACGATTTCGACGCGATGGCGAACAGACGGGCGGTGTCGAGACCGAGCTTTTCGGCCATGGCGAAGGCCTCGCTGACCGCAATCATCGAGATGCCGAGCATCATGTTGTTGCAGATCTTCGCAGCCTGGCCGTTCCCGGGACCGCCGGCGTGAACGATGGTCTTGCCCATCCCTTGCAGCAGCGGTTCGGCTCGGGCAAAGGCCGAGTCGGGACCTCCGACCATGAATGTCAGCGTGCCGGCGGTCGCCCGCCGACTCCGCCGGAGACCGGCGCGTCAATCATTTCGAGACCAGCCGCTTCGGCGTCGGCCGCCACCGCCCGCGCGCTCTCGACGTCGATCGTCGAGCAGTCGATCAGCAACGTTCCGGCGGGCACCCTGCCGATCACCGACTCGCCGTAGACCGTCCGAACGTGCTCACCGGCAGGCAGCATGGTAACGACCACCTCGGCACCCTCCACGGCGCCGGCGGCGGTATCCGTCGCCACGCCACCGTCCGCGGCCAGCGCCGACACCAGTTGGTCCGCCATGTCGAAGCCCTGGACCCGATGACCCGCCTTGACGAGGTTGCGGGCCATGGGAAGACCCATGTTGCCGAGGCCGATGAAGCCGATGGTCGCCATGCTGGTGTCTCCCTGGATCCGGATCTCGATGGTGCGATCCTGTGTGATGCTCGCGGCGCGCCGTGGTTCGGTCAAGCCTCGCTCAGAGCGAGAACTCGCGACCAGGGATCGCGGCAAAATGCTGCGCCACCAACCCGTTGGTAACACCCGCGAGGGTGTCCGGGCTCCATTTCGGTGCGTGGTCCTTGTCCACCAGCACTGCCCTGATGCCTTCGAAGAACTCGGTCCCCTGCATGCAGTGCTGCGACAGCCGGTACTCCATGGTCAGGACTTCCGCGAGGCTCGACATGGCCCGCCCGCGCCGCAGTTGCTCCAGCGAGATCTTGAGACTGGTGGGGCATTTGTGGCGCAGCGTTTCGGCCGCGTCGGCCGCGAACGCCGAGCCAGCGGCCGCCTCGCGGTCGAGAGCGTCCAGGATCGCCTCCACCGATGCCGCCTGGAAGCACCGGTCGATCACCCCCCGGTGCGGGGCCAGCGGGTCGTCGGCGAGCGGTTGCGAGAACCGGGCGAGAACGTCGTTGATCGCCGCGCGGCCGTCGTCGGACTCGCCGATCGTGGTGGCAAGCGCCGCCTCGAAGCCGGTCAGCCGGGCGCTTGGCACGAAGTGCGTGGCGATCCCGAGCGCGAGCGCGCCGGCAGCGTCGAGACGCGCCCCGGTCAGCGCCAGGTACGTGCCGACCTCTCCCGGGAGCCGCGGCAGGAACCACCCCCCGCCGACGTCCGGAAACAGGCCGATCCCGGTCTCCGGCATCGCGAACATCAGGCGCTCGGTGGCGATCCGATGCGAGCCGTGCACCGACAACCCGACACCGCCGCCCATGGTCACGCCGTCGAGGATGGCCACGTAGGGCTTGGAGAAGGCGTGGATCGCGTGGTTCAGCCGGTATTCCTCCAGGAAGAAGGACACCGACAGCTCCGACGGTCCCGTGCCGCCGAGGTCGTCGACGATCGACCGGTAGACCGCGCGAACGTCGCCGCCCGCGCAGAACGCCTTCTCGCCCTCGCCCTTGACCACGACCGCCATGACCGACTCGTCGTCCTCCCAGGCCTCCAGCCGCGGGTGCATGGCGCGGATCATGCCCAGCGTCAGCGCGTTCAGTGCCCTGGGGCGGGTCAACTCGATGGTGGCGAGGCCACCGTCCACGGTGAAGCGGATCTCTTCGGACACCGGTCTCTCCAGCAAGCGACGGGAAAATCGGACTGGCCGCCTCAGTCGGCGAGCAGTTTGCGGGCAATGATCACGCGCATGATCTCATTGGTGCCCTCGAGGATGCGGTGCACCCGCAGGTCGCGCAGCAGGCGCTCCACGGGAAAGTCCTTCAGATAGCCGTACCCGCCGTGCAGCTGCAGGGCCTCGTCGACGACCTGAAACCCGACATCGGTGGCAAACCGCTTGGCCATGGCGGCGTGCTGGGTCGCCTCGGGAGATTTGGCGTCGAGGCTGGCAGCGGCGCGGTGCACCAGCAATCGGGCCGCGTCCAACTCGGTGGCCATGTCGGCCAGGCGGAACTGGGTTGCCTGGAAGTCGGCGATCGGCTTGCCGAACTGCTTGCGATCCTTGACGTAGGACAGGGCCTGCTCGAGGCGCGGCGCGGGCACCGCCGAGCGAGCAGGCCGCGATGTTGATGCGGCCTCCGTCGAGGCCCTGCATGGCGATCCGGAACCCCTCGCCCTCGGATCCGACCAGGTTCTCGGCGGGCACCTTGCAGTCCTCGAAGGTCACCATGGCGGTCGGCTGGCTGTTCCAGCCGAGCTTGCGTTCCTTCTTGCCGAAACTCAGCCCCGGCGTTCCCTTCTCGACCAGCACGCAGGACACGCCTTTCGGTCCGTCGCCGCCAGTTCGGCACATCACGGCGTAGACGTCGCTGGCGCCGCTGCCGGAAATGAACGCCTTGCCGCCGTTCAGGACGTAATGAGAATTGCCAACCTTGTCGGCCCGGGTCTTGAGGGCGGCGGCGTCCGAACCCGAGCCGGGCTCGGTGAGGCAATAGCTGGCGATTGACCCCATCGAGGTCAGCGACGGCAGGAATCGGGATCGCAGTTCCTCGGTGCCGAACCGGTCCACCATCCACGAGACCATGTTGTGGATGGACAGGAACGCCGCGGTCGAGACGCAACCGGCCGACAACTCCTCGAAGATCAACGCGGCGTCGAGCCGCCCCAGTCCGGACCCGCCGACGTCGTCGCGCACGTAGATCCCAGCGAGGCCGAGGGCAGCCGCTTCACGCAGCACGTCGACCGGGAACACCTCGTCCTCGTCCCAGGCCGCGGCGTTCGGAGCCAACTTCTCTTGAGCGAACGCCCGCGCCATGTCCCGGATCGCCTGCTGCTCTTCGCTGAGCGCGAAATCCATGGCTACCTCCGACGGTGTCGCGATGCGCCGGATATGCGGACTCGACGGCATCGCTGTCAACGCTGCCCCGGCGTCAATCGCGAGGGCGCTCCGCCAACTCCGACAATTGCAACGGCGTTCCCACCGCTTATGATCCATCGCGCCCCGTGGCCGAGCGAGGTGGAGGAGAGAGTGATGCCGTTCAATGGCGGGACTAAGAGCTTCATGGCGCCGGCGCCCGGATTTCCGACCACCCGGATGCGCCGCAACCGCCGGACCGACTGGTCCCGGCGCCTCGTCGCCGAGAATCGGCTCAGCGTCGACGACCTGATCTGGCCGGTGTTCGTGCACTCCGGCGATGAAGCCCGCATCCCGGTTCCGTCGATGCCCGGCGTGGTGCGGCATTCCGTCGACGCGGTGGTCGATGCGGTCGGCGAAGCAGCAGCGCTCGGCATTCCTATGATTGCGGTGTTCCCTGTCGTTGACCCATCGCTGAAGGATGATGGCGGCAGCAACGCCGTCGATCCGGACAACGTCGTCTGTCGCACCGTCCGCGCCATCAAGACGGCTGGAATCGACATTGGGGTCATGTGCGACGCGGCGCTGGATCCATTCACCTCGCATGGCCATGACGGCCTCCTGCACGGCGACGAAATCCTGAACGACGAAACGCTCGAGGTGCTCGTCCAGCAATCGCTCGTTCAGGCCGCGGCCGGCTGCGACGTGATATCGCCTTCCGACATGATGGACGGTCGGATCGGTGCGATCCGTGCCGCTCTCGACGAGGCCGGCCATCGGCAGGTTCAGATCATGGCTTACGCGGCCAAATACGCGTCCGGCTTCTACGGGCCATTCCGCGACGCGGTCGGTTCCGCCTCGACGCTCGGCAAGGGGTCGAAGTCGACCTATCAGATGGATCCGGCAAACGGCGACGAAGCGCTGCGCGAGGTGGCGCTCGACCTCGCGGAGGGTGCCGACATGGTGATGGTAAAGCCGGGAATGCCCTATCTGGACATCCTGCATCGGGTGAAGACGACGTTCGCCGTACCGACTTTCGTGTACCAGGTGTCCGGCGAGTACGCGATGCTGCGAGGCGCCGCCGAACGCGGCTGGATCGACGGCGACCGGGTGATGATGGAGTCCCTGTTGGCGTTCCGGCGCGCCGGCGCCGACGGCGTGCTGACCTACTTTGCGATCGAGGCGGCCCAACGGCTCAAGGCCGGCTGAGCGCCGCCCGCTCAGGATCCGATCGAGATAGCCAAGGGTGCAGTCGTCAGACCAGACGCGGCCGCCCGGCGCGTGAAAGCCGACATGACCGCCCCGATCCGGTAGCAGCGGCGTCAGGTGCGGGTTGGCCGACCAATCGAACGTCCGATAGCTCGCGCCAGGGATCCACGGATCGTCGAGGGCGTGGATGACCAGGGTCGGCACCCGGATCGCCGGCATGAAGCGGACCGCCGAACAGCGTGCGTAGTAGTCCAGAGCGTCGGCGAAGCCGTTGCGCGGCGCCGTGATGCGATCGTCGAACTCGACGATTCCATTGACCCGCACTAGGACCGCTCGCAGGTCGTCAGGGATCGGCGCCGCCGCCGCCTCCTGCTTCATGCGCGCCAGCAGCCAGCGATGGTACAGCCAGTTTCGCGGCGCGCTGAGGCGAGCCGCGGCCGCCGCCAGATCGACCGGTGCCGACACCGCCACCGCCGCCCGGATCGGATGCCGGTGACCGAATTCTCCGAGCCCCTTCAGGAGCAGGTTGGCGCCGAGCGACCAGCCGACCGCCACCATGCCGTCGCCCAGCAGCGACGGCGGAAGCTGGGCGAGCACCGCGTCCAGATCCTCGGACCGGCCGGAATGATAGTGCTCGCGGCACGATTGACGGCAGTTCCCCGCCCCGCGCAGGTTCAGGCGCAGCAACGGGTAGCCATCCGCCAGCAGCCTTCCGGCGGCACGCTTGACGTAATGGCTGTCGGCGCACCCTGTGAGACCGTGGACCAGGACGGCAAGCGGCCGTCCCGCTCGGGGCCGACGGGGGCGCTCAAGAATCGCCGACAGGCGGTCGCCGGTGCCGTCCGGCATGGTGAACTCGAGGATCGCGGTCTCGGCCGGGTCATGCGGATAGGGCGGCGACACCAGAAAATCACGGAGGGTCTGCAGATCGGCGCCGACCCAGGGCAGGCGTGGCTGGAACCTCGGAAAGCCGCCGTCGCCGCGCGTCACCGACGCTCGGGGCTCGCCGGCAAGGCGCCCCAACCGAGCGAACCCCGGCACCTGGGTCGTGTCATCCGACGGCATCGTCCGCTTCCTGCTCCTCGACAACATCGAACGAGAGAAGCCAGTCCCGAACCACCGCGATCTGGTCTTCACGCATCAGCGACGGTGCATGGCCGCAGTCTGCGAACTCGACCACCTCGGCCCTTGGCCCGCGGCGTGTCATTTCCTGTGCCGTTTCAGCGGTCAGCACGTCCGACCGTTCGCCGCGCAACACCAGCACCGGACAGGTCACGGCGTCCCAAACTGACCACAAGTCGACATCCTGCATGGGGCGTTCCTTGAACGCATCGCCGATTGCCGGGTCGTAGTGCAGCGCGTAGGTGCCGTTCTCCTGCCGGGTCGTGGAATGCAGCGTAAGGTCGGACCAGCCGAGCTCGTCGGGTACGCCAAAATCAGCGTACACGTCCCGAAAATACTCCGCGGCATCCTGGAGCCTTGGAAAGCGCGGGTCGTCGCCGACCCGGCTGGCGATCCGGTCGAGCGCGGCGCCCGGAATGAAGGGACCGACATCGTTCAGCACAAGCCGCCTGATCGGACTCTCCGGGAGCGTCGCCATCAGCATGCCGATCAGGCCGCCCATCGACGTGCCAACCCAATCGACCTGCTGCAATCCGCGATAGTCCAGCAAGGCCGCCATGTGCTTCAGATACGTGTCGTAGGTGTAAGCCGATTTGTCGGCCAGCCATCCGGAGCGGCCGCGACCGGCGACGTCAACTTCGATCACCCTGAAGTCCTTGGCCATGGCGACTGGCGAGACGGTCGAAATCCCGGCCGTTGCGGGTCAACCCGTGGACGCAAAGCACCACCCTGTCGCGAGAGCGATCGCCGAAGTCCATGAAGGCAAGCCATACCGTGCCGTTTTCATCTGTGTAGGGAAAGCTGCCGGCGTTGGGACGCATGCACACCTCGACCTGAATACCCCCGGGACCGTCAGTCTCAGGTGGTTCGACGGCGAGTTCAACCGGCGCCGCTGTCTCGCCATCGGACCGACTGCCGGTCGAGCGATGGGGAACCGTGCCACTGCCGCGATGGTTCCCCGTCGTATCGAATCTCAAAAGGAGGATGACGATGGCCGACACCCCGAAGGCCGCCACCAGCGGCGCGAGCGCCGATGTTCAGGTCGAGTTCGATGCGTTGCGACGCGACATCGCGAATTTGACCGAGGCGGTTGCCCGACTGGTCGGCGAGTCCGCGGACGAGGCGGCCGACTATACCCGCGACCGCGTTCACAAGACGGCTACGTCGGCCAAGCAGGCTGCCAACGTCGCCTCAACCAAAGTCACCGACTTCGTCGACGAGAAGCCCGCGACTTCCCTGCTGATCGCCTTCGGGGTCGGCCTGCTGTTCGGGTCCGTCATCCGGCGCTCGTAACATGGCGCTGCCCTATGTCGCCGTGCTCCAGCAGCTGGGCAGAGCCCGACTGCGAGAGGCGGCGTGGAGCATCGCCACGGCGATGCTGCTTGGGCTTGTCATGGTGGCGGCGCTTGGTCTGGCGGTGGCGGCCGGAGTGGTCGCCACGGCGGAGCGCATCGGGACGGTTCCGGCACTGCTGGCCTGGGCCGTCGGACTGCTCGTGTTCGGGTTGGTGGTCGCGCTGACGAGGATGAGTCGTCAACGCCGTCGACGCCTGCGGGATCTCGAGCGGCTTAACGCCACCAGCCCAGGCGGGTTCGGCGCGTCGATGCTGGCCGATGCGGGGTTTCGCGCCGGGACCGGGGCAGGAAAGACCTTGTCACCGCTCGCGATCACCGCCGCCGCCTTCGTCATCGGGACCTTGATCGCCAGAACCCGTCGCTAGCTGATCGGCGAAGGGCGCCCGGCATACTGTGTGTCTTCCGCCGACGTTGCGGAAGACGCGACCGCCAACCCCACACGGCGTTGGAACCAGGTGGAACTGATCCATGTGTCGTGTTTTCGGGCGTACTCCCTGAACGTGCCGACCTCATCGAAGCCCATTCGCCTGTGCAGCGCCAACGAGGCCGGGTTGGGCAGCGCGACGCCGGCGACGGCCAGATGGAGCGGTTGGGCGGCCAGCCGCTTCAGCAGTTCGGCGTACAGCCGCGAACCCACTCCGGACTGGCGCTCGTTCGGGTGCAGGTAGATGCTCGTTTCCACTGTCGTATCGAAAGCCGGCCCCGGTCGATACCGGCTGCTGTAGGCGCAGCCGACGACCACCCCCCCGCTCTCCCCGACCAGAATCTGATGAGGCCCGTCGCCGAAGCTGTCGAACCACGGCCGGCGTGACGCCACCGTATGTGGCACCACCGCAAAGGTGACGTGTCCGTGGACGACGTAGTGGTTGAAGATGTCGACCAAGGCCGGCAGGTCTGCCGCCAATGCAGGCCGGATGAGCAAATGTTTCACGTTGCGCCTCGCTGCGGTTCCGGCGGCATGCATAGCGATGCGACAATGCAGTGACATGCTCCTAATTGCGCCTCAGGATGTTCAAAAATGTATCAGTCCGGCTTCGATTGGGACGACGCGCGCATCTTCCTGTGGGTCGCGCGTGAAGGGTCGCTGCGAGCCGCCGGCCGTGCGCTGAGGCTCAGCCAACCGACCGTCGGCCGGCGCCTCGCGCGCTTCGAAGCGGCGCTCGGCACGGTGCCACTGTTCGATCGGCTGCCCGACGGGGTGCGGCTAACGGCGGCCGGGTCGGCGATACTGCCACTGGTCGAGAAGTTGGAAGACGCAGCTCACACCCTGCAGCGCCAGCATCGGCTTGCCAACACACCGGACTCTGTCCCGGTAAGGCTTTCGGTGGGCGAATGGGCCGGCGGTTTCCTGGCGCAATGCCTGGAAGGGTCGGGCGCTCAGGCGAGGTTGCCCGAAGGCGCGCTCATCGAACTCGTTGTGTCGGACCAGACAGCCAACCTCTCAAGGCGCGAGGCCGATCTCGCTGTCAGACATGGCCGACCCGAGACGGGGGATCTGTATGTCGCGCGTGTCGGGAGCATCGCGTGTGGCGTCTATTCGGTCGACCCGCATTGCGGCAACAGATGGATCAGCTTCACCGAAGAACAGGCGCACTACGCCGTGTCGCGCTGGATCGATGCACGCGCACACGTCGAGGGAAATTCACTACGGACACGGGCGTCGAACCTCGGACTGCAGCTCGCCGCCGCTCGAGCGGGATCAGGGAGGGTGGTACTGCCGTGCTATGTCGGCGACGCCGAAGCCGGCTTGGTGCGGGTCGGCGGGCCTATCGCCGAACTCGACGCGCCGCACTGGCTCATCGTGCATCGCGACTTGCGCCGGTTGCCGCACATTCGGGCGGTCATGAACTGGGTCGCGGGCGTGTTCGCCGCCAATCGTTTGCGGTTGGCTGGAGAAACCGCGCCTGACGAGGATGTCGCAATCGATGTGAACCAGCCTTGCCCCTCTGCCGGAGATTCTCAGCGCAACGGGTGAATTCCGGATCGTCCCGGAAACCAGCGCTTCGCCTCCGGCAAGTCCCGCCACCAGGCCTTCGCGGCGGTGGTGGCCATTACCACCAGTGGCACCGCCAGAATCGCGCCGGCGGTGCCCCAAAGCCACGCCCCGAGCGCGATCGCGATCAAGGTCGCCAGAGGGCTCGTGGTGAAGCGGTGCTCCATCACCAAGGGCATACCAAAATTCGACTCGACCAGGTTGAGGGCGATCAGGAGGGCCGGCGGTATCAGCGCCGCCTCGATCGATGGATACACCACCAGTCCGGCCAGGAAGGCGATGACCTGAAGGATCAGCGGCCCAATGAACGGCAGGAAGTTCAGGATCGCCATCGCCACCCCCCACGCCAGCGGCGCCGGCATGTCGGCAAGATAGAAGGCAACCGCGGTTGCCGCGCCGAGGGTAAGGTTGATCATCGACACCGCCAGAAGGTAGGAGGCGGCGTTGCGCTGGACGAGCCGGCAGACCCGCGCCGCCCGCAGTTTGGTGAGCGGGGTTGGCGCGGCCTGGATCAGCAAGCGCTGCAGGGATCGACGATCCCGAACGAAGAAGAACGTCAGCACGAGCATGAACACCAGTTGCGCGACCACCAGCGGCGCGGAACTGATCACCTGACCCAAAGCCCCCTGGCCTTCCCTGACAATGATCCGGTTGGCGTCATCCCGCTCGCCAATGGACGTCATCTCCTCGACCGTTTTTGACCACCGCTGCACCGCCTCGATCGACAGCGCAATGCTGCGCAGTTTGTACTCGACCCGATAGGCCAGCGTCGGGAAGTCGGCGGCTACCCGCTGGACCGTCGGTACCGCCACCAGAAGCAACGTGAGAACCACCATGACCGCGATCAACGCTGCCGCGAACGCGGCGAGCGCGTTGGGAAAGCGCAGGCGGCGCACCAGGAAGCGCGCAATCGGAGTCACGATCACAGCCAGGACGACCGCGGCGACGATCGGGATAACCAAGACCTGGGCCGCCCAGAGCGCCGCGACCAACGCCAGAACCGCCACCCCCCAGACAGCGTAGATCACACTCGGCAGGCGGCTCTCGAGGGTGGGCGTGGTCGAGGGCTCGACGCTGGGGATCATTCGGGTCTGGCTCCAGGACGTGGGTCGCGTCGCCGGCACGGGTTGCGCCGCCAGATGGGAAACCGCTTTCGGGCCGAACGGCTCCCCGCAGGACGCGGGGTTCGACCTCGATGGCCGCGGAGCGGCGCGCGCGGCATGCCACCGTCAGCACCGACTCGATCGTCAGCGCCGTTGCCGTGACGGTCGAGGTTCCGAAGTCTTGGTATCCGTGTCAGAAAGGCAGATCTGTTCGTCAGCTTCATGAGGACCGGACCAGCCCATGACCGCGCTCCTGCTTGCCCTGCACGCTCTCGCCGCCACGGTGTGGGTCGGCGGAATGTTCTTCGCCTATGTCGTGCTGCGTCCCTCCGTCGGCGCCATCGAGCCGGCGCCGGAACGCGCGCGCCTCTGGCGCCGGGTGTTCGCCCGTTTCTTTCCCTGGGTTTGGGCTTCGGTCTTCATCCTACCGGTCACCGGGTACGCCCTGGTGTTCGGACAATTTGGAGGGATGGCCGGCGTCGACCTCTCGGTCCATGTCATGCAGGGCCTGGGCTGGGTGATGTTCCTGCTGTTCGGTCACCTGTACTTCGCGGCGTGGCGACGGTTCAGCCACGCGGTGGATGCCGGCGACGCCCAGGCAATCGCCCCCGCCCTGGCCAAGGTCAGGCGGATCGTCGCGGTCAACCTGGCGCTCGGGCTGGTCGTGGTGGCCATAGGCGCTTCGGGGCGATATTGGCCTTGATCGGCGCCGCATGGTATGTCCCGAGCGTCCTTCTAACCCCTTCCTCTCCCGACCGGAGCTTCCATGGCCGTCTCGATTCCCGGGTCCGTCGACTCCACCCTGGAGATGCTGACCGCCGGTGAGTATGTGGCAGATCGCTCGTTGGCGACCGCCCTGCATCTCGCGCTCAGCCTTCAACGCCCGCTTTTTCTCGAAGGTGAGGCCGGAGTCGGCAAGACCGAAATCGCCAAAGTTCTCGCGGCGCAACTCGATCGTCGTCTGATCCGGCTGCAGTGCTACGAGGGCCTGGATGTCGCGTCCGCCGTCTACGAGTGGAACTACGCTCGGCAGATGGTGGAGATCCGGCTTGCCGAGGCCGCCGGCGGCGCCGATCGCGAGGCTCTAGCCCGCGACATCTTCGACGACCGGTTCCTGATCAAGCGGCCGATCCTGCAGGCCCTGGAGGCCGACGAGCGCGGCGCGCCGGTGCTGCTGATCGACGAACTCGACCGCACCGACGAGCCGTTCGAGGCGTTCCTGCTGGAGGTGCTGTCGGACTTCCAGGTGACGATCCCGGAGCTCGGGCCGATGAAGGCCGCGACGCCGCCCATCGTCATCATCACCTCGAACCGGACTCGCGAGATCCACGACGCCCTGAAGCGCCGGTGTTTTTACTACTGGGTCGACTATCCCTCCGCCGCCCGCGAGCGCGAGATCCTGCGTGTCCGTGCGGCCGACGCGCCGGCGGAACTGTCGCGCCAGGTGGTCGCGTTCGTCCACGAGCTCCGCAAGATGGACCTGTTCAAGGTCCCGGGCGTCGCCGAGACCATCGACTGGGTGCACGCCCTGGTCCAGCTCGACCACCTGTCGCTGGACCCGGCGGCCATCGAGAACACCCTCGGCGTCCTGCTGAAATACCAGGACGACATCGCCAAGATCCAGGGAAGCGAGGCGACCCGCATCCTGAACCAGATCAAGAGCGAGATGGCCGGCGCCGCGGCGGTGGGCTGAAGACGGTGCAGGCGAGACCGTGACCCCCGCCGCCGCCCCCTCCGAGGACGACCGCGCCCTGCCGGATGCCGATGGCCCCGGCGGCGGCAAGCTGGTGGACAACATCATGCATTTCGGCCGCGCGCTGCGCGCCGCCGGGCTGCCCGTCGGCCCGGGCAAGGTGATCGACGCGATCAAGGCGGTCCAGGTCAGCGGCGTTACCAACCGCCGGGACTTCTACTGGACCCTGCACGCGGTGTTCGTGAACCGGCGCGACCAGCGCGAGCTGTTCGATCAGGCATTCCACGTGTTTTGGCGGAACCCGCGGATCCTGGAGCGCATGCTGCAGGTCATCCTGCCGGAGTTCCGCGCCGACCTGCCGGACGACAAGGAACGCGAGGAGATCAGCCGGCGGGTTGCCGAGGCGCTGCAGCCCCCGAGATCGCCGAACGAGGATCCAAGCCGCGAACCGGACGAGGAGAACGTCGAGTTCGACGCGTCCATGACGTGGTCGGACCGCGAGTTGCTGCGCGCCATGGACTTCGAGAAGATGTCCGCCGAGGAGGTCGCGCGCGCCAAGGTGGCGGTGCGCGACATGCGGCTGCCGATCATGGAAGTCCCGACCCGGCGCTTCCGGCCGTCCGAGCACGGCCGGCGGATCGACCTGCGGCGCACCATGCGCGCCACGCTGAGATCGGGCGGCGACGAGATCCCCTGCAGCTGAAGAAGCGTCGCATGCGCCACCCCCGCTGGTGGCGCTGTGCGACATCTCCGGGTCGATGAGCCGGTACTCGCGCATGCTGCTGCATTTCATGCACGCCGTGACCAGCGACCGCGACCGGGTGCACACATTTCTGTTCGGAACCCGATTGACCAACGTCACGCGCTACCTCCGATCGCGCGACGTCGACGACGCCCTGGTCAAGGTCGGCGCCAACGTCGACGACTGGTCGGGCGGCACCCGGATCGGCCAGAGCCTGCACGAGTTCAACCGCTACTGGGGCCGCCGTGTCCTGACCCAGGGCGCCGTGGTGCTGCTGATCACCGACGGCCTCGATCGTGAAGTCGGCGCCGGCTTGGCCAAGGAGATGGAGCGGCTGCACAAGTCCTGCCGCCGCCTCATCTGGCTGAACCCGCTGTTGCGCTTCGAGGGGTTCGCGCCCAAATCATTGGGTGTGCGGGCGATTCTACCGCACGTCGACGATTTCCGGACTGTCCACTCGCTCGACAGCCTCGAGCATCTCGCCGACGCGATCGGACGCCCGGCCCTTAGACGTCGCGAGGGTATGGAGCGCTGGATGCAGGAACTGCGACGGGTCGAAGACGAGCAGCGACAGACCGAGGGAGCCAAGCGATGACCGACATCAACGCCTTTGCCAGCCAGGACGATGTGCTCGGTACCGTCGGCGCTTGGCGCGCCGAGGGCCGAAAGGTCGCGATCGCCACCGTCGTCAAGACCTGGGGCAGTTCACCGCGACCCGTCGGGTCGAGGCTTGTGGTCGACGGCGACGGCGCCATGGTGGGGTCGGTGTCCGGCGGCTGCATCGAGGGTGCGGTCATCAAGCAGGCGTTCGAGGTCATGGCGGACGGCAAGCCCCGCCTGCTGGATTTCGGCGTCAGCGACGAGCAGGCCTGGGATGTGGGCTTGGCCTGCGGCGGGAAGGTCGAGGTCTGGGTGGAGCGGCTGGAGGACTGACATCATGAAGGCGGCACTGTTCGAGACGCTGCAGGCCGCCCGATCGGCCAAGAGACCGGCGGCGCTGGTGACAGCCCTCAGCGACGGCGCCCAGGCGCTGGTGTTCCACGATCGTGTTGACGGCGATCTACCGGAGGAGTTGGTGCTCGCGGCCCGAACGCGCCTTCGCGACAACGCCGGCGGCGTGCTCGAACACGGCGACGTCCGGTACTTCGTAGACTGCCACAACCCGCCCTTGCGCATCATCGTCGTCGGCGCCGTCCACATCTCGCAGACCCTGGTGCCGATGGCGGCGATCGCCGGCTACGAGGTCATCGTGATCGACCCTCGGGCCAGCTTCGCCACCACCGACCGCTTTCCGAACGTGCGTCTGCTGGACGACTGGCCTGACGAGGCGATGACGACCCTCGCCCCGGACAGCCGAACCGCGGTGGTCACCCTCACCCACGATCCCAAGCTGGATGACCCGGCCCTGGAGGTGGCTCTGAAGTCCGATGCCTTCTACATCGCCTGCCTGGGCAGCCGGCGCACCCACGCCCGCCGCCTGGACCGCCTCCGTGACGCCGGCTTCGACGACGCCGCCCTCGACCGGATTCACGGACCCGCCGGGCTCGCGATCGGGGCGGTCTCTCCCGCCGAGATCGCCTTGTCGATCCTCGCTGAATTGACCGCGGTTCTGCACGCTGCTCCCGCGGCGTCGCGGGCGGCATAAGGACGGCGCCGTGGAATTCGGAGAAATCGCGATCGCCGAGGCCGAGGGCGCTATCCTCGCCCATTCGCTGCGCCTGGAGGCCAAGACGCTCAAGAAGGGCACCGTTCTCGGACCGTCGGAACTCGCGATCCTGCGGGACGCGGGGTACTCAAAAGTCGTTGCCGCCCGACTTGACCCCGGTGATATCGCAGAGGACGACGCCGCGAACCGACTGGCACGTGCCATGGTCGGCGACGCCGTCACCGCCGCTGCCGCCTTTACAGGGCGCGCCAACCTCTACGCCGAAAGCGCTGGGATCGTGGTCTACGATCCGGCGCGTCTCGATGCCTTCAACCTCGTCGACGAGGCGGTCACTCTCGCCCTGGTTCCGCCCTTCCAGGCGGTCGAGGCGGGACAGATGATCGCCACGTTGAAGATCATCGCGTTCGCGGTTCCGGACGACACGGTTCTGCTTACCGAGGCGATCGCCAAGCGTGACACGCCCCTGGTTCGAATAGCGCCGTTCCGGACCACACGGGTCGGAATGGTGCAGTCCCGCCTGCCCGGCACCAAGGAGAGCGTCCTCGACTCCACCCTGGAGGTGACTCGCGCCCGACTTCACCCGATGGGCAGCGAAATCTGCCATGAGGTTCGGTGCGAGCACAACGGCGCCGCCATCGCCAAGGCGATCGAGGCGGTTCTTCAGAACGGCGCACAGCTGGTCCTGGTCTCGGGAGCGTCTGCGGTCGTGGACCGACGCGACGTCGTGCCCGCCGGCATCGTAGCCGCGGGTGGCGCCGTCACCCATTTCGGCATGCCGGTCGACCCCGGCAACCTGATGCTGATGGGCAGGATCGGCGACGCCACGGTGATCGGACTTCCCGGCTGCGCCCGATCGCCGAAGCTGAACGGCTTCGACTGGGTGTTGCAACGCGCCGTCGCGCGCCTGCCGGTCGGCCCGCGGGAGGTGATGCGGATGGGGGGCGGCGGATTGCTGAAGGACATACCGAGCCGACCGATGCCACGAACCCGCGCGAAAGAGGGCAAGGCTCCGGCCCAGGCCCACAAGGCTCCGGCCCGACGTCCACGCATTGCCGCCCTGGTCCTGGCCGGCGGCCAGTCGCGACGGATGGGCGAGATCAACAAGCTGCTCGCCGACATTGGTGGCCGTGCCATGGTCCGGCACGTGGTCGATCATGTTCTGGAATCGAGCGCCGACCCGGTGGTGGTGGTGACCGGACATGAGGCCGACAGGGTGCGCACAGCCCTTGGCGGCTGCCCGGTCAACTTCGCCGAAAACCCCGATTTCGCCGACGGCCTGTCGACATCCCTCAACACCGGACTGGCCGCGCTACCTCCAGACACCGCCGGCGTGATTGTCTGCCTGGCCGACATGCCGAAGGTCAACGCCGCCATCATCGATCGCCTGATCGCCGCGTTCGACCCTGTCGAGGGCCGCGCCATCGTGGTACCGACCCGGCGTGGCAAGCGCGGCAACCCGGTGCTCTTCGCCCGGCGCTTCTTCGAAGAAATGGGGCAGGTCTCGGGTGACGTCGGCGCCCGCCACATCATCGGCGAGCACGACGAGGTGGTCGTCGAGGTCGAGGTTGAGGACGAGTCGGTTCTGACCGATATCGACACGCCGGCGGCCCTGGCCGCCCTGACCGCCGGCGAGACCGCATGAGCGATCCGCTCTACCAGGCCGAAATCCTGGCTCTGGCCCGGGACGGGCGCGCCCTGTCCCGGCTCGACCGACCCACCGTGTCGGCGCGCGTGGACAACCCGATCTGCGGCGACCGGGTAACGGTCGATCTGGCCATCGAGGGCGACACGGTGACCGGGGTCGGCGCGAAGGTTCAGGGCTGCGCGCTCTGTCAGGCGGCCGCCGCTATCATCGCCCAGGAGGCTGTGGGCGCTCGTGTGGAAGATCTGAAGAGCGCCGCCGACACCATCGCCGCCTATCTGTCGGGAACCGCCTCGGAGGCCGATCTGCCCTGGACCCGGCTCAGCACCTTCGCTCCCGTGCGCGGCGCCCGCTCGCGTCACGACTGCGTGGTGCTGCCGTTCAAGGCAACGGTCAAGGCTCTGGCCTCGCGCGAGGCGGTCAGCTCTTGATATCGAGAGTGGTGCGAAGCAGGTCGTCGGCTGCGCGGATCGTGGCGAGGTTGGCTTCAAACTGCCGTTGACCGTTGATCTGGTCGACCGTCTCGCGCGCAAGATCGACGTTCGGGCGGTTCACCAGCCCGTCCTGGTCCGCGTCCGATGCCGACGGGTCATACTCCTGCACCGAAGATGGGTCCACCAGGAGCGTTCCCGACCGCACCCCACCCGTGGCGGTCGTCTGGTCAACCGCCCGGGCAGGCCGGAACAAGGAGTTGCCGTCGCCATCCGTGAATGGACCCTGCGGGGTCGGTGCCGCAACGCTTCGAATGTTCGCCACGTTGTTCGCCGACGTGGCAACCCGGCGCTCCGAAGCCAGGGCACCGCTCAAGGCGCTAGAGATCGAGTTGCTTATGCTCATGACGCCAGAGTCCTCCACCGCCCTTAAATAACCCTTAAGGGCTGTGGCGGCTAGAGACGGGGACGAACCAAGTCGGCCACGAAGGCGTCAAGGGCCGGCAGAGCCCCGTGCTCAAACAGGTCCACATGGCCGCCGTCCTCCAGCCGCTCGAAACGCTTCGGTTCAGCCGCCAGCGCGAACAATCGCTCGCCGTGCGCGATGGGAATGACACGGTCGGAGGTCCCGTGGATTATCAACACTGGAGCCTTCAGCAACGGGACACGGCTGGCGTTGTCGAAGCGATCCCGCAGAAGGCGACGGACTGGCACGAACCAGTAGCGCGCCGCCGCAATTTCCTCGATCGATACATAGGGCGCTTCCAGCACGACACCCGCCACCGCCCGCTCGACCGCCAAAGCAGTGGCTATTCCCGAGCCCAATGACTCCCCGTAAAGCAGCGCCGAGCGCGCCGGCACGCCGAGCTTCTCCAGAGCGTCCAGCCAGGCGCGGCCGTCGCTGATCAGGCCCTCCTCGCTCGGTGATCCGGGATTGCCCCCGTAGCCCCGGTAACCGGCCAACAACAGTCCGTACCCGCGGTCGATCAGCCGTCGCGCCTTACCGCTGCGGCTTCCGACGCTGCCGGCGTTGCCGTGGAAATAGAGCAGCGTCATGCCGCCGGCCGGCGCCGGATGCCACCAGCCCTCGAGCGACAGGCCGTCCGCCGTTTCGGCCCGGACCCGCACCATCTCCGGCGCTTGCCCCGTAGCGGGGTCCGGACGGGTAACGTCGGGGACGAACAGTATGCTGCGCTGCAAAACATACAGCGCCAACACCAGCAGTCCCCAGGCGGCCGCCACCGTCACCGCCACTCCCGTCACCACGCCCATGGCCCTGCCCTATCGACTGGATTGAGGTTCACCTATACTCGACGGCGATGCAGCACATCCGCCAATCCTGTCGTCCGTTCCTTGTTGCGGCCGTATTGGCCATTGCCGCGGTGGCGTTCGCGACGCCGGCCACCGCCCAGCGGGTGCAATGGTATGTCGAGGCGCTCACGGATCCGATCAGCAAGACCCCGATCCTGGAAGCCCGCGTCCTGACCCAGAACGGCTACGCCTTCAAGCTCATGCGCATGAACGACAACTCGATCTGGGGGAGTTCAGTCTTCCACGTTCCAGCCAGGCCATGCTGACCAGCGACCGCCTGCCGATCTACCGGGTCGACGTCAACGATCCGATCGATCTCGACGATCTCAAGAAACTCGAAGTCGGCAGCGACCCCTCGCTCTACAGAATTGCGGGACGCGCCATCCAGTTCATCGTCTGGGGCGATACCCGCCAAGGTTTCATACCGCCGGTCCTGCGCCAGATGATGCTCGGGGAAACCATCCATGTGACGTACTTTACAATTCTTGGGGAGCGGATCGAGGCCGAGATCACCCTGCGGCGCGCCAATCAGGCCATCGCTCAATTCTTGAGGGTCAGGCCCCTCGATCCGAACGCCGACGCGGTCGAGGAGCCGGCCGAGAGCTTCGCGTTGATCGCCAAGCGTTTCCAGGAGTTGTGCGACGATCTGCGGTTTACCGGCAACGATTCCGATTACACGCGGTGTCGCGACCTGTTCTTCCGCTGCACGGAAACCCCAGGCCAGACCGCCGACAGCTTTCAGTCGTGCCTAGGAGTTCAACCGGCTGGGACCCGGCCAGCCGCTGCACAAAACGCGCCGGGCGAAGCCGCGGCGCCGGGACGCTGACGACCGCTATCGAACGGTCAAACGGCGATCGACACCAGACGCGGACCCGCGGTTTCACCGCGATACCGTGCCGCAGCCCCGCTGAAAGCCGATTGCGCGAACGCCTCGCTCGACCGGCCGGTATCGTCCGGTTCGGCCTCGACGGACCCGTTAGCCTCGGCCGCGCTCTCCTCGCGCCGCTCGGCTCGCAATTCCGCCTCGGCTTGCTGACGCAAGGCGTCGGCCTGGGCTGCAACCCGGCGATCCTGCCCGGACGGATCGGCCGGCGCGCTCGCGGCAGCCTTGATCTGCTGCGCCTTGCGGATGGTCGCCTCGGGATCGCCCCGCACCGGGGCCGTGTCGATCGACACCGCCCCGCCAACCGCGTATTGGCGACCGTCCGGCCCACGCTGGTAGGTGTAGGTGGGCGCGCCGGCGTATTGACCGCCGGCGGCGGCGTGGGCGGCTTCATGGCGGCGCACCTCGGCATCGCGAGCCTTGAGCTCACGCACCAGCTTCCGCTCCTCCTCGGTCAGCCCGTCGTCCCCGACCGCCTGCCCGCCGTTTCCGGACGCTTCGCCAGAGCTTTCGGCAACCGAAGCCGGGGTCGCCGGCGCGAGGTAGTCGGGTTGCGTCTGCTGGTCGAGCGACAGACCGAGGGCGACAGCCAGCGTGAACGCACCGCCAGTCACGAACGGACGCCGCGCACCGCCTGGCTCGATACCTTCCTGGCCGGGCAACCTCACCGCCAAACCCGCCCGGCCTTGAGGGATACCGACGGCCGCGGCTGGCGAGGGCGACGGCTCTCGACGGGCAGACTCCGACCCTGCGGTCTCCCTTGGCGATGATCGCGCCACAAGCCCCGCGGCCGCAAATCCTGACGGCGCACCGGCTCCGACGATCTGCGAGGCGCTGGTCATCCGGCGCGGCGTCTCCACTGTGACTCGCACGAGCGAGCAGACAGCATAGCACGACAAGCGCCGGCAATCGTTAACGTGACCGGCCGGGACCACCCGCCTTGACGGCTACCCCCAGGGCCTCTCATGCCCTTTTGGCGTTGCGCCCTGTCGATACGTCCCACTTGGCCGAAGACCGGCGCGACCTTAGCTTAGCGCTCCTGTCACCAAGGACGGCCCGGCGGCCGCGAACCCGATGCCCGACAAGCCAATCTACCCGCCGATCTGGATTCTGATCGCAGCCACGGCGACCGGCCCGCTCGCCCTCAACATCTTCGTACCGTCGATGCCGGGGCTGGTCCGGGTGTTCGACACCGACTACGCGACCATCCAGTTGACGTTGACGCTTTACCTGGTGGGAGTGGCGCTGGCGCAACTCGCCTACGGTCCGTTGTCCGATCGCTTCGGGCGTCGGCCCGCGCTGCTCTGGGGGCTGGCGATCTATGCCGTTCGCGAGCCTGATGTGCGCCATGGCCTGGTCGATCGAAGCGCTGATCGTCGGGCGCATCCTGCAGGCTGTCGGCGGCTGCGCCGGCATGGTTCTCGGCCGGGCGATCGTGCGTGACGTGTTCGACCGC
Source organism: Rhodospirillaceae bacterium (assembly GCA_018401495.1). Taxonomy (GTDB): domain Bacteria; phylum Pseudomonadota; class Alphaproteobacteria; order Thalassobaculales; family Thalassobaculaceae; genus Thalassobaculum_A. The sequence continues at coordinate 202,377 of JAGYJX010000021.1, read as the reverse complement.
GACCGAGCCGCCGGGGCCATCGCCCTGATCACCATGGCGATGGCGGTGGCGCCTGCGATCGCTCCAACCATCGGCGGGTTGCTCGAGGCGGAGTTCGGTTGGCACGCGACCTTCCTGGTCCCGGTGGCGATGGGGGTGATCGTGCTGATCGGCGCCGCCCGCGGCCTGAACGAGACCAACCTGACCCCGATTCCGCGGATCGACGTCCTCGAGATGCTCCGCAGCTACGGCCAGCTCCTGCGCTCGCGCGCCTTTGTCGGGTATGCGGGCAATACCGCGATGTCGGTCGGCGCGTTCTTCGCCTTCCTGGCCGGCGGCCCGTACGTGGTGATCGAGATCCTCCACAAGCATCCGAGTGAGTACGGCTTCTACTTCGTTCTGATCTCGGGTGGTTACATGACCGGTAATTTCGCCGCCAGCCGCTTGTCGGGACGCCTCGGCGTCGACCGGATGATTCCCGATCGGCGTGGCGATCTCGACCGTCGGCGCGCTGGCCGGGGTCGCCGTCCTGCTCGCCGGCATCGTCACCTCGGTAAGCGTCTTTCTGCCGATGATGGTAGTCGCGATCGGCAACGGCCTCAGCCAGCCGAACGGCATCGCCGGCGCCGTCAGCGTCAACCCGCGCATCGCCGGCGCCGCCTCGGGTCTGCTTGGTTTCGGTCAGATGGCGTGCGGCGCGGTGTTCACCATTGTCGTGGGGATCCTGCAGAACGAGACCGACCACAGCGCGATGGCCGGGATGATCCTGTTCGCCTGCGTCGGGTCGTTTTTCTTCTACCTGCTGGCCCGCCCCCGCCGCGCGAGCGCGGCGTGACCGCTGCCAGTGCCACCGGACCGGCTGGACGACCTGATCGGGCATGTGGTCGCCCGACTGGGCGCGGCCCTGACGGCTCGCGACGCCGCCTGGCGCACGCCGATGCTCGCCACACTGGCGGGCGCCGACACCCCGACCCTGAGAACCGTCGTGATGCGCACACTCGACCCGGCTAGCCGCCAGATTCGCATCAACACCGACCGGCGCTCGGCGAAGGCCGTTCAACTCACCGTCAGCCCGCGCGTCGAACTCGGGTTCTGGGATCCCGGCGCGGGCGAACAGCTGCGCGTCGCCGGCTTGGCTTCGATTTCGAGGTCGGACGAAGTCATCGCGCCCGCATGGTGGGCGCTGACCGCGGAAGGCAGGCGCGTCTTCCGAGCGTCCGCGGATCCAGGTACGCCCATCGCCGGACCCGACCCCGAAGGCGACTCCGCCGGCAGCCGAGATGCGCTGGCGGTCATTACGCTGACATGGGCCCGTTGGGACTGGCTGTGGCTCAGCCGAGATGGGCATCGACGGGCGATCATCGCGTGGCACGACAACGGCGCCGTCGAGGCAAGCTGGGTCACGCCATAGTCCGAACCGTCAGGCGCGCCTCAGGAGTTGGGCAATCCGGCCGATACCAGCGATGATGACGTCCGCGATCGCGAGCGCAATCGGGGCCAGGATGGCCGACTGTGCCAAGGTCATGGCTGCGCCAGGATCGCGAACGGTCCGGGCGGATTCGACGGAAAGGCGCATGGTGAGGTCCTCAACTCCGGCCACCGACCGGCGGTCGATGGGAGGGCGGAGGTAAGACCTGTACGGCAATCGGACCAGCGCTGTCGGATAGGGTCCGACCTGCGTCGCCGTCATGGCTGCCAGCCAGTCGATCGAATGACCGGCGTCTACGACGTAGTCCGGAACCTGCCTCGACGCCACCCTGCCGGAGCAGGATCAGGTGGCGACCCCTACGGGATTCGAACCCGTGTTGCCGCCGTGAGAGGGCGGTGTCCTAGGCCTCTAGACGAAGGGGTCGTCGAGGAGAGGCGTGAAATAGCAAGCCTCCCCGACGAATGCAAGAGCCTCTGGAGCATCTAAGGCAGGTCACACGATCAGGACGTCGGGGCTCACCAGGCTCGTCGTCGCGTAGTTCTGCAGGGTGACGCTGTTGCCGCCCCCGAGGTCGATCACCACGTCGCCCCCAACCTGGGTGGCCCGCGCCACCACATCGTTGAACGAGTTGATCCCGGATCCGTTCACATTTCGTGAAATGACCAGGTAATCGGTGAAGTACGTGAAGTCCGTGATCGTGTCGTTTCCGCTTGAGGCGCCGAAGATGAAGCGGTCGAATCCATCGCCGCCGATCAGCACATCGGAGCCCCTGTTGCCGTTCAGGGAGTCGGCACCGGCACCGCCGCTCAGCGTGTCCGCATCCTGGCCGCCGAACAATCGGTCGGCGCCGTCGCCGCCGACGAGCAGGTCGGCGCCCATGTTGCCGTAGAGCACGTCGTCGCCGGCGCCGCCGACCACCGTCTCGACACCGGTCCGGAACGCCAGAATTCCGTCGTCGCCTATGGTTGCGGGCCCGTCGTTCTGGCCGCCGAAGATGGTGTCGGCGCCGACGCCGCCGCTCAGCAGGTCGGAGCCGACGTTGCCGTAGATCAGGTCGTCCCCGTCGCCACCCAGCACCGTGTCGTTCCCGGAGCCGGCGGCGACCCCGTCATCGCCGCCGAACACGGCGATGTAATCGTTGCCGTCGCGGGCGTGGATGTACTGCACCCCGCTGTCGCCCGAGAACACCTCGGCGGCGGCGGATCCGAAGGTCACGTTGCCAATGGTTCCGGTTCCCGAATACCCGTAGAGGTAGCGCGCCGCGAGCGCGTCATAGGCGCCGACGGTGGTTGGATAGACCACGCTGCCGGTGGTGTACGACATGACGGTGTAGTCGGTGTTGTCGGTAGCGCTGGGCAGGAACGGCCCATCCTCCGACGGGCTGTAGGCGCCTGGATGCTTGAGGCCGATGGCGTGGCCGATTTCATGCATCAGCGTCAGGTAGCCGTAATTGCCGACCACCGGAGCGAGGTTGTAGTCGAACAGGTTGCTCATCCAGACGTCGCCGCCGATGGCGTTCGTGGACGGGTAATAGGCGTACCCGGCCGTGTTGGTCTGGGCGTTGCTGCCGAACCGGATCGTGCCGCCAGCGCCGGCGTCGGAAACCTCGACGAAGGTGATGGTCGCGACCGACGACCACTGGGCCAGCGCCAGCCTCGTCGCCGCCTGCATCGCCGCGTTGAAGGTGGCGAAGGTCGGATCGGCGCTGTTGTAGTCAGGGTTGGAGGCCATGAACGAGTAGGTCACCGTGACCGACTGCGCCCATCAGGCCGATCGGCCCCCACTTGCTAGGACGATCCCGCCAGCAGCGCGTCGACGGTCCCGTCGCCGGAGGATTCCGATCCGGTCAGCGCCTGGCGCAGCGAACCGCCCGCCGCCGCCTGATCGCCGGCCCCGCAGCCGGCACAGCCGCAGAATCCGACAGTCGCGAGACTGCCATCGTGACCCGCGCCCATCGTTTCACCCGCTCATCCGCCCTGATCGAGCGTGCGTGAGGTCTCCGGGACGGTCAAGCGCGGCGATATTGGTCACCGGAACTTCCGAGGGAACATAACCGCCCTTGCTCGGGTTGATCCCCCCACGAACGACCTGCAGGGAGACCCGGCCGCATGGCAGCAAAGGCGGAGACTTCCGAGATTCGGCTTCACCGCTTGGCGGAGGCGCGTGTGGCGATCGAGGGAGTGACGCCCCAGATCGACGGCGGGCGTTTCCCCGCGAAAGCCGTCGTCGGGCAACCGGTGACCGTCGAGGCCGACATCTTCTGCGACGGCCACACCCCGTTGCAGGCCGCCCTCCTGTCCCGCCCGCGCGGCGACCGGCGCTGGGACGAGACGCCGATGCGCCTGATCGAGAACGACCGGTGGCGGGCGGTCGCGGAGTTTCCGGAGAACCGCGCCTACGAGTACACCGTCACCGCCTGGCCGGACCGGTTTCGAGGGTGGCGCGAAGAGGTGATCAAGAAGCACGGCGCCGGCCAATCCATCACGCTGGAGCTGAAGGAGGGCGAGACGCTCCTGTTGCGCACCGCCGGCGAGACCCGGATCGGCAGCGGGGAGGATCGGACCGCCCTGCGCGCCCTCGCGCAGGAATTGCGGAACGCGCAGGATGACGGCGACCGGTTCGCGGTCCTGATGTCGGACCAGGCCCTGGTGCTGATGGGCCGATGCGGCCTGCGCGAGCAGATCACCCGCTACCCTCTGGTGCTGACGCTGGTCGTGGACCGCGAGCGCGCCGCCTTCGGCGCCTGGTACGAGTTGATGCCGCGCTCGCAGTCCGGCGACCCGGATCGTCACGGCACCTTCGACGACGTGATCGCCCGGCTGCCCTACATCCACGATCTCGGGTTCGACGTGCTGTACCTGCCGCCGATCCACCCGATCGGAAGCGCCAACCGCAAGGGCAGGAACAACAGCCTGATCGCCGAGCCCGACGATCCGGGCAGTCCCTACGCGATCGGCTCCGAGGAGGGCGGGCACGACGCCCTGCACGGCGAGCTCGGGTCGTTCGACGACTTCGCCCGGCTGGTGACCGCCGCGCGCGAGCACGACCTGGACGTGGCTCTCGACTTCGCGATCCAGTGCTCGCCGGATCACCCGTGGATCCGCGAGCACCCGGAATGGTTCGACTGGCGCCCGGACGGGTCGCTGAAATACGCCGAGAACCCGCCGAAGAAGTACGAGGACATCGTCAACGTGCACTTCTACGGCGACGCCCTCCCGTCGCTGTGGCTGGCGCTCCGGGATGTGGTCCTGTTCTGGGTCGACCGCGGGGTCCGGATCTTCCGCGTCGACAACCCGCACACCAAGCCGCTGCCGTTCTGGGAGTGGATGATCGGCGAGGTGACCGCGGCTCACCCCGACGTGGTGTTCCTGTCGGAGGCCTTCACCCGCCCGAAGATGATGAAGCGGCTCGCGAAGGTCGGCTTCCAGCAGTCCTACTCGTACTTCACGTGGCGCGAACACCAAGACCGAACTGACCGAGTACATGACGGAACTGACCACCTCCGAGTGTCGGCACTACATGCGGCCGAACTTTTTCGTGAACACACCGGACATCAACCCGCACTTTCTCCAGGAGAGCGGCCGCCCCGGCTTCCGGATCCGGGCCTTCCTGGCAGCGACCCTGGCCGGCAACTGGGGAATGTACAACGGTTTCGAGCTCTGCGAGGCCGAGGCCATGCCGGGCAAGGAGGAGTACCTGAACTCCGAGAAATACCAGATCCGAGCCTGGGACTGGGATCGTCCCGGGCCACATCAAGTCCGACATCCGCTTTTTGAACGAACTGCGGCGCGGTCACCCGGCGATGCGGCAGTTCACCAACCTGACCTTCTACAACGCCTGGAACGACCGCATCCTGTACTACGGCAAGCGCACCAGCGACCTGTCGAGCGTCCTGCTGTTCGCAGTCACCCTCGACCCGCGCGAACCGCAGGGCGCGCATTTCGAGGTTCCCTCTGGGAATTCGGCCTGCCGCGACCACGCCACCCTGGAGGCCGTGGATCTGGTCAACCGGACAGCCCTTCGCGTGGCAAGGCAAGGTCCAGCACATGTGGTTGGACCCGCACGACCGGCCATACATGGCTTGGCGAGTTCTGGCCCCGCAGGTGCGGCGATGACCGATCGTCCCGCCTCCCCGCTCCGCCGCCGGTCGGCCCAGGTGTCGGCCGGCCCCCGCAGGCGGAGCCGTCCAGCCGGCCGCCGACTGGTACAAGGACGCCGTCATCTACCAGTTGCACGTCAAGGCGTTCCAGGACGCCAACGGCGACGGGGTCGGGGACTTCGCCGGGCTGATCGATCGTCTCGATTACGTGGCGCAACTCGGCGTCGACACCATCTGGATGCTGCCCTTCTACCCCTCGCCGCTGCGCGACGACGGCTACGACATCGCCGACTTCACCTCGGTGAACCCTGCCTACGGGCGGATGGCCGACTTCAAGCGGCTGGTCCGGGAGGCCCACAAGCGAAACCTCAAGGTGATCACCGAGCTGGTGATCAACCACACCTCCGATCAGCACCCCTGGTTCCAGCGCGCCCGCAAGGCCAAGCGCGGCAGCCGGGCCCGCGACTTCTACGTCTGGAGCGACAGCGACGAGCGCTATCTCCGGCACCCGCATCATCTTCATCGACACCGAGCGCTCGAACTGGTCCTGGGACCCAGAGGCCGGGCAGTTCTTCTGGCACCGCTTCTATTCGCACCAGCCCGACCTGAACTTCGACAACCCGCGGGTGTTCGAGGAGATCATCAAGGTCATGCGGTTCTGGCTCGACCTCGGGGTCGACGGGCTGCGGCTGGACGCCATCCCCTACCTGGTCGAGCGGGACGGCACCAACAACGAGAACCTGCCGGAGACCCATCGACGTCCTGAAGCGGATCCGCGCCGTGCTCGACCAGGAATACCCCGGCCGGATGCTGCTGGCCGAGGCGAACCAGTGGCCGGAGGACACCCGCGAGTATTTCGGCGACGGCGACGAATGCCACATGGCGTTCCACTTTCCGCTGATGCCGCGGATGTACATGGCGGTCGCCCAGGAGGATCGGCACCCGATCGCCGACATCCTGCGGCAGACCCCGGAGATCCCCGAGAACTGCCAGTGGGCGATCTTCCTGCGCAACCACGACGAGCTGACGCTGGAGATGGTGACCGACAAGGAGCGCGACTATCTCTGGAACGCCTACGCCTCCGACTCGCGGGCCCGCATCAACCTCGGCATCCGGCGCCGGCTGGCGCCGCTGCTGCAGAACGACCGGCGCAAGATCGAGCTGATGAACGCCATGCTGCTGTCGATGCCGGGCACGCCGGTCATCTACTACGGCGACGAGCTCGGCATGGGCGACAACATCTACCTCGGCGACCGCGACGGCGTGCGCACCCCGATGCAGTGGTCGCCCGACCGCAACGGCGGGTTCTCCCGCGCCGATCCCCAGAAACTGTACCTGCCCGCGATCATGGATCCGACCTACGGCTATCAGGCCGTCAACGTGGAAAGCCAGCAGGCCGACCCGTCGTCGCCGCTGAACTGGTTGCGCCGGCATGCTGGCCGTGCGCAACCAGCACCCGGCGTTCAGCCGCGGCGACCTGACCCTGCTCTATCCCCGCAACCGGGCCATCCTCGCCTACATCCGCAGTCTCGGGGACGAGCGGATCCTGTGCCTGGCCAACCTGTCGCGCACCGCGCAGGCGGTCGAGCTCGACCTCTCGGAGTTCCGGGGCTGCGTGCCGATCGAGATGACCGGGCGGTCGCCGTTCCCGCCGATCGGCGACCTGCCCTACCTGATGACGCTGCCGGCGCATGGCTTCTTCTGGTTCCTGCTGGCGGCCGAGGCCGACGCGCCGCGCTGGCACACGCCCACCCCGGACCCGATGCCGGACTTCATCACGCTGACGACGCCTCGCAGTGACCTGTCGGCCGTGTTCAGCGATCGGGAACGCCGCCAGCTGACCGCCGACGCGCTGCCGGAGTTCCTGAAGCGCCAGCGGTGGTTCGGCGCCAAGGGCGAGACCGCCACGCTCCATCGAGATCCGGCAGATCGGCACCCTGGGCGACGGCTCGGTCCGGCTCAGCACCGTCGAGGTCGAGACCGGGTCCGGCGAGCGGCACAGCTACTTCCTGCCCCTGAGCGCGCTCTGGGGTGAGGAGAACCTGCAGTTCGGCGCGCCGAAGCTGTCCTACACCCTCGCCAAGGTCCGCGCCGGACCGAAACTCGGGGCGTTGATCGACGCCGTGCACGACGACCGTCTGGCGACCGCGATGGTAGAGCGGATGCGGGCCGGCGGCGAGATCGAGGCCGCCGACGGGTCGATCGTGTTCCACGGCACCGCAGGACTGCCGGCCGCCGACCAGCTTGGCCCCGTGCGCCCGCTGGCGGTCGAGCAGAGTAACGTCTCGATCGCCTTCGGCGACACCGTGCTTCTCAAGTTCTACCGTCGCCTGCGGGTCGGCGTGCAGCCCGAGATCGAGGTCGCCCGCTTCCTCACCGAGAGAGGCCGGTTACCGCAACACGCCGGCCTACCTCGGCACCGTCGAACACCGTTCGAAAGGTGGTGACATCACCACGCTGGGCGCCGCCTTCGCCTACGTCGCCAACCAGGGCGACGCGTGGAGCGCGATCGTCCAGGCGCTCGGTCGGGAACTGGACGCGGTGGCACTGGCGGCGAACGCGTCCGAGGACTTCGACCCCGCCGGCTGTCGACGCCTCCAACCTCGGCTACCCGCTCGACATCGTGGAGCGTCTCGGGCTCCGCACCGGCGAGCTTCACGCGGCGTTGGCCATCGACACCGACAACCCGGCCTTCCAGGTTGAGCCGGTCACCATCGAGGATGTCGGCAGTTGGGTGCGCGACACCGAGGAGCAGGCGACGGCGGCGTTCAAGTCCCTCGAACGCCTTCACAAGGACGCCTCGCTGATCGACGCCCGCGAGCTGATCGAGCCTGCTGCTCGAGCGGCGTTCGGCGGCGTTCGACGCCATCCGGATCAAGCCCGCCTCCGCGGTCGGAGGAGGCAAGTCGCGGATTCACGGTGACTATCACCTCGGCCAAGTCTTGTTGGCTCAGAACGAGGTGGTGATCATCGACTTCGAGGGAGAGCCGGGGCGCGACATCGGAGAGAGACGGGCGAAATCGTCGGCGCTCCGGGATGTGTCCGGAATGCTGCGATCGTTCGACTACGCCGCCTGGACCGCCTTCGACAATGTCGCCGACCGGCTGCCTGACGGAGTCGTGGGCGCCGAAGCCATGGCCCACGCCTGGCGGGCGCACGCCGCCAGAACCTTCCTCAAGGGCTGGCGCGAGGGCGCCGCCGACGCCCGGAGCCGCCCGGATTCGTCGACCGTCGAGGCCCAGTTGCTGAGACTGTTCCTGCTTCAGAAAGCGTTCTACGAGATCAACTACGAGGTCGCCAACCGACCCGACATGGTGCGGGTGCCGATACGCGGCGTCCTCGACCTGCTCGCGGAGCCGGCACCATGACCGGCGACCGCGAGCACGGTGCCGACCTGGGTTGGCAGCTGAACGACGAGGCCGCCATCGCCGCGCTCGCGGACGGAAGGCACGGCGATCCGTTCGCCATCCTTGGACCCCACACGACGCCGCACGGGGTTGCGATCCGCGCCCTGCGGCCTGGCGCCGACACCGCGGAAGCGATCGACGTGTCGGGAAGGCGGTTGACGACGATGCTGCGGCGTCACGCCGTTGGGTTCTTCGAAGGCTTGCTCGATGGCGAGAGCGATCCGGCGCAAGTCTATCGACTGCGGTTCACCCGCGGTTCGGAGACCTGGGACGAGGAGGACGCCTACCGCTTCCCGCCGGTGCTCGGCGACTTGGACGTCTACCTGCTGGCTGAGGGCACCCACCGTCGGATGTACGAGCGCCTGGGCGCCCATCCCGAGGAGCGTCTCGGCGTCTCGGGGGTCAGCTTCGCTGTGTGGGCGCCGAACGCCACTCGGGTCAGCGTGATCGGCGACTTCAACCACTGGGACGGCCGCCGTCACCCGATGCGCAAGCGTCACGAGGTCGGCGTCTGGGAGATCTTCGTGCCGGGCGTCGGCTGCCGGTGCCGCTCTACCAGTACGAAATCCTCGGACCCGCGCGGCGAATCTGCTGCCCGCCAAGGCCGATCCCGTCGGCTTCGCGCACGAAGTCCCGCCCGCCAAGGCCTCGATCGTCCACGGCCTCCCTGACTGGCGCTGGAACGATGCCGACTGGATGGAAGGCCGCGCCGCCCGGCAGTCGCCGTCGGCCCCGGTGTCGGTCTACGAGGTGCATCTCGGGTCGTGGCGGCGGAACGCCGACGGCACCCTGCCGACCTGGAAGGAACTCGGCGACCAGCTGATCCCCTACGTTCGCGATCTCGGCTTCACCCATATCGAATGCCTGCCGGTCAGCGAGCACCCGTTCTCGGGGTCCTGGGGTTATCAACCGGTCGGCCTGTTCGCACCGACGAGCCGGTTCGGCCCTCCCGAAGGGTTCGCCAGCTTTATTGACCGCTGCCACCAGGAGGGCATCGGGGTGCTGATAGACTGGGTGCCCGCGCACTTCCCCAGCGACGCCCACGGTCTCGGCCTGTTCGACGGCACGAACCTGTACGAGCACGCCGACCCGCGGCAGGGATTTCACCGGGACTGGAACACCCTGATCTACAATTTCGGGCGCCGCGAGGTCGCCAACTTCCTGACGGCAAACGCGACCTTCTGGCTCGACCGCTATCACGTCGATGGTCTGCGGGTCGATGCGGTCGCCTCGATGCTGTACCTCGACTACAGCCGCGAGGCCGATGACTGGGTGCCGAACGTCCACGGCGGCAACCAGAACCTTGAGGCCGTCGCGTTCCTGCGGGCGACCACCGAGAGCGTCCGGCGCGATGCCCCGGGCGCCTCGACGATTGCGGAGGAGTCCACCGCCTGGCCCGGCGTCTCGCGGTCGATCGAGGCCGGCGGCCTCGGCTTCGACTTCAAATGGAACATGGGGTGGATGCACGACACCCTCGACTATATCGGGCGCGACCCGGTGCACCGCCGACACCACCAGGGAGCGATCCCGTTCGGGATCAGCTACGCGTTCTCCGAAAACTACGTGCTGCCGCTCAGCCACGACGAGGTCGTGCACGGCAAAGGATCGCTCATCGGCCGGATGCCGGGCGATCGCTGGCAGAAATTCGCCAATCTCCGCGCCTATTTCGGCTTCATGTGGGCGCATCCCGGCAAGAAGCTGCTGTTCATGGGCGGCGAGTTCGCCCAGGAGCGCGAGTGGAACCACGACGCCCAACTCGACTGGCACCTCACCGACGATCCCATGCACGCCGGCGTGCAGCGGCTCATCCGCGACCTGAATCAGCTCTACCGTTCCGAGCCGGCGATGCACGAACTCGACTGCGATCCCGCCGGATTCGAGTGGATCGACGCCTCCGACTCTGACGGCAGCGTGTTCGCCTTTCTTCGCCACTCCAGCAGCCGCGAGACCCCGATGCTCATTGTCTGCCACTTCACGCCGCTGGTCCGACGCGACTATCGGATCGGCGTCCCCAAGGCCGGGCCTTGGGTGGAGCGGTTGAATTCCGACGCCGAAACCTACGGTGGTTCGGGTGTGGGCAACGGCGGGTTCGTGGAGGCCGAGGCGACGCCGGCGCACGGCCTGCCGGTGTCGCTGTCCCTCACGCTGCCGCCGCTGTCAATGCTGGTCCTGCAGCCCGACAGCCGGGCGGCGTAGCAGATGGCCAACGCTCGGGTGCAACCCGGACTGCCCTACCCGCTCGGAGCGACCTGGACCGGGACGGGCGTGAACTTCGCGCTGTTCTCGGCGCACGCGGAGCGGGTCGAACTGTGCCTGTTCGATCCGCGCGGCCGCCGAGAGACCGAGCGGATCGAGCTGCCCTGCAACACCCATGAGGTCTGGCACGGCTACCTGACCGACGTGCGACCCGGCCAGCTGTACGGCTACCGCGTCTACGGGCCATACGATCCGCGGCGCGGGCACCGGTTCAACCATCACAAGCTGCTGATCGACCCCTACGCCAAGGCGCTGACCGGCGAGGTGCGCTGGCACGACTCATGTTTCGGGTACCGCATCGGCTCGTCCCGCGCGGACCTGTCCTTCGACCGGCGCGACTCCGCCTTCGTCATGCCGAAATGCATCGTCGTCGACACCGCCGGTACCTGGGGGCGGCACTGCCCGGCCCAACATTCCCTGGGGCGACACGGTGATCTACGAAGCGCACGTCAAGGGCATGACCGCCCGCCACCCGGACGTGCCTGCGCCGTTGCGCGGCACCTTCGCCGGCTTGGCCAATCCGAAGGTCATCGATCACCTGCACGACATCGGCGTCACGGCAATCGAACTGCTGCCGATCCACGCCTTCTTCGACGACCGCCATCTGGTTCAGAAGGGGCTGCGCAATTACTGGGGCTACAACACCGTCGGCTTCTTCGCCCCGGCCCCGCGCTACCTGTCGCCCGGGGCGGACATCGACGAGTTTCGCACCATGGTTCACAAGCTTCACGAAGCCGGCATCGAGGTGATCCTGGACGTCGTCTACAACCATACCGCCGAGGGCAACGAGACCGGACCGACCCTCAGCATGCGCGGCATCGACAACGCCAGCTACTACATCCTCGCCGACGATCCGCGGCATTACTTCGACACCACGGGTTGCGGAAACACGCTGAACCTGCCGCACCCGCGCGTCCAGCAGATGGTCATGGATTCCCTGCGCTATTGGGTCGAGACCTGCCATGTCGACGGCTTCAGGTTCGACCTGGGGACGGCGCTCGGGCGCAATCGCGACCATTTCGATCCCGGCTCGGTGTTCTTCGACACCCTGCGGCAAGACCCTGTGCTGGCCGGGGTGAAGATGATCGTCGAGCCCTGGGACCTGGGAACCGACGGTTACCGGCTCGGCGGGTTTCCGCCGGGATGCGCCGAGTGGAACGGCGCGTACCGCGACGGCACACGAGCGTACTGGCGTGGCGAGGACGGCGCCACCCCGGACCTTTCCCGCAGCCTGCTCGGCTGGGCCGACCTGTTCAAGCATCACCGTCGCAAAAGCTGGGCGTCTGTAAACTTCGTCACCGCGCACGACGGGTTCACGCTCGCCGACCTGTACGCCTACGACGAAAAGCACAACGAGGCCAACGGCGAGGACAACCAGGACGGTCACGACGACAACCGGTCCTGGAACTGCGGCGTCGAGGGCCCCACGGACGACGAGGAGATTCTCGATCTCCGCGACCGGATGCGGCGCAATCTCATGGCCACGCTGCTGCTCTCCCAGGGCACCCCGATGATCCTGATGGGCGACGAGGTCGGGCGCACCCAGGACGGCAACAACAACGCGTACTGCCAGGACAACGAACTGAACTGGATGCGCTGGACCGACCAGAACCCCCGCGATGCCGAGTTTGCGGCCTTCGTCGCGACGGTGACGGCGCTGCGTCGCGGCTATCCGGAGCTTCGGCAGGCCGACTTCCTGCACGGCCAGCCGGTTGATGAGCAAGGCACCCGCAACGTCCTCTGGCTTCGCCCCGACGGCATTCCGATGTCGGAGGACGACTGGCACGATCCCATCGTGAAGGTGGTCGGCCTGCTCTACAGCAATTCCAACGGCCGCCGGCTTCTGATCCTGCTCAACGCCCATCATGAGCCGGTGGAGTTCCAACTGCCCGGTGACGACACGGCGGCCAGTTGGACCACCCTGCTTCGCACCGACCAGGGTGGATCGGCCCAGGTGGGGGAGGTTCACGCAGCCGGCAACGCCCCGGACATACCCGGTCGCTCGCTGATCGTCCTGCAGGGATGGCGGGCATGACTGACCGTTTCGCTTTCCGAAAGAGCTGGGGCGCCGAACTCCTTGAAGACGGCGCCGCCCGCTTCCGGCTCTGGGCGCCAGCCCAGGCGCAGGTGGCGATCCGCCTGGACGCCGACGGCCGCGTCGTCGGCCTCGACCGCGGCGCCGACGGCTGGTTCGAAGGCGAACTGCCGGGTCTGCGGCCCGACACCGCCTACAGCTTCGTGGTCGGCGATGGGATGGCGGTCCCCGATCCGGCAGCGCGCGCGCAGATGAGCGACGTGCACGGCCCCAGCCGGCTTGTCGATCCGCTCGGCTACGAGTGGAAATCGGCAGGTTGGACCGGCCGGCCCTGGGAAGAGGCGGTGATCTACGAACTGCACGTCGGCACCTTCGATCCGGCCGGCGACTTCGACGGGGTGCGCCGGCGGCTCGATCACCTCGCCCGACTTGGGATCACCGCCGCTCGAGCTGATGCCGGTGGCGCAGTTCGCGGGATGCCGGGGCTGGGGTTACGATGGCGTCCTGCCCTACTGCCCGCACCGGGTCTATGGCGGACCGGAGGGGCTGAAGCGCTTGGTGGATGCGGCGCACGAGCGCGACCTGATGGTCGTGCTGGACGTCGTCTACAATCATTTCGGGCCGGACGGCAATTTCCTGCACGCCTACGCACCGGAGTTCTTCGATCACGACCGCCAGACGCCGTGGGGCGACGCCATCCGCTTCGCAGCGCCGCAGGTGCGCGCCTTCTTCATCGAGAACGCCCTGTACTGGCTGCAGGAATTCCGCCTGGACGGACTGCGGCTGGACGCCATCGACCAGATCCTCGACACGTCGGACAAGCCGGTTCTGGAGGAACTCGCCGAGCGCGTCCGCTCCGACGTCGCGGACCGGCCGGTCCACCTGACCACCGAGGACGAGCGTAACATCATCCACCTGCATCCCCGGGACCCGGACGGCCATCCGCTCCTCCACACAGCCGAATGGAACGACGACATTCACCACGCCGCGCACGCGTTGGCCACCGGCGAGTCGGAGGGGTACTACCGGGACTTCGCATCGGACGCGATCGGTTGCCTGCTGCGCGGCCTCTCCGAGGGGTTCATCTTCCAGGGCGAACCCTATTCGCCATGGTCGAACCGGGCTCGCGGCGTTCGCAGCGTCACGCAACCGCCCGCCGCCTTCGTCGATTTTCTCCAGAACCACGACCAGGTCGGCAACCGTGCCTTCGGCGAGCGCCTGTCGATCCTGGCCGACCCGCGCACGATCGAGCTTCTGACGGCCGTGCTGCTGCTGAACCCGCAGATTCCGTTGCTGTTCATGGGCGAGGAGTACGGCGAAACCCGGCCGTTCCTGTTCTTCACCGACTTTACCGGCGACCTTGCGGATTCGGTGCGCGAAGGACGCCGCCGCGAGTTCGCCGCCTTCGCCGCCTTCGCCGATGCCGGTGACCGGCAGTCGATCCCCGATCCCAACGACCCGACGACGTTCGAGGCGTGTCATCTGGACTGGGATCGCGCCGAAACCCCGGAGGGCCGAGCCCGCCTTGCCCTGGTGGAGCGGCTGCTGACCGTCCGGCGCACTGAGATCGCCCCTCGCCTGCGCGGCACCACCGCCATGCGCGCCATCGCCAGACGGGCCGGTGATCGCGCTTTCGACATTGCTTGGCATCTGGGTGAGATCACGTTCCGCATCGTCGCCAACTTCGCCGAGACGGCGGTGACGGTGGAGACTCTCGCGCCCACGGCGAAGGTCGTCTTCGAGAGCGTCGAGGGAGCGGGTGACGCGCTCATCGAGGGTCGGGTCGACGGGCGCAGCCTTGTCGCGATCAGGCAGTCGGGCTGAGCCATGGCCGCGATGCGCAACAGGCTTCACGATCTGGCCGAGGCGAACGGCATCGAGCGCGGATACCGCGACATCGGCGATCACTGGGTAACCGTCGGTGACGAGACCCTGGCCGCTCTGCTGAAGGCGCTCGGCGTTCAGCTGCCGGATGTCGATGCGACGACCGTCGCGGACGCCGACACCGAAGCCGCCCCCGAACCGGAGTCTCCATCGACAGCGACGATACCGTATCCCGCCCCGACCGACGCCTGCTTCCTGCCGGAGTTCCTGGAATCCGACCGGTGCTGGGGGGTGGCGTGTCAGATTTACGGGTTGCGCTCCCTCCGCAACATCGGGATCGGCGACTTCGAGGACCTGGCCCGCCTCGGCGAGACGGTGGCCGGGCTCGGCGCCGACTTCCTGGGCGTCAGCCCGCTGCACGCGCTGTTCACCGCTGCGCCCGAGCGCTGCAGTCCGTTCTCGCCCTCGAACCGCCTGATGCTCAACCCGCTGCTGATCGCCGTCGACCGCGTCGACGGGTTCGCTGCCGACGACACCGACGCCGCCTTGGCGCTTGAGGCGCGATCGACAATCGAGATCGACTACCGCCGGGCGGCCGCCGTGAAGTTGCCGGCGCTGCGTCGAATCTTCGAGCGGACCCGTACTGGGGCGCCCCCCAGCGTTGCCGAACTGCGTTCCATGCATGGCCGCCCGGCCGTTGCTCATGCCCTGTTCGAGGCGGTGAGCGCCGAGATGGTCAGGCGCGGCAGCGGCGTCGGCTGGCACGTCTGGCCGGACGAATGGCATTCGCCGGACAGCGACGCGGTGCAGGCCTTCGCCGCCAGAGCACCCCGCGAGGTGGCGTTTCATCTCTGGCTGCAGGAGATCGCGGCCGCCCAGCTTGCCGAGGTTGCGGATCGCCTGAAGCGCGCCGGCATGCGGATCGGCTTGTATCTGGATCTGGCGGTCGGGGTGGCGCCGGACGGGTCCGCGACCTGGAGCGATCCATCGCTTTCGGTGGCCGGCGCCCGCATCGGGGCGCCGCCGGACATGTTCAACGCCGCCGGCCAGGACTGGGGCCTCGCCCCGATGTCGCCGACCGAACTCGTTGCGCGCGACATGCAACCGGTGCGCGCCCTGTACGATTGCAGCTTGAGGCACGCCGGCGCGTTGCGCATCGACCATGCGATGAGCCTGCAGCGGCTGTTCTGGATCCCGAGCGAACTGACGGCCTCGGCGGCGCCTACGTCCGCTACCCGATCGACCGACTGCTGGCGGAACTCGCCGACGCATCCCGTCGCCACCGCGCAATAATCATCGGCGAGGATCTGGGCGTCGTCCCTCGAGGTTTCCGCGAGACGATGCAGGCTTGGCGCCTCCAGGGCTATCGGGTCCTGATGTTCGAGCGCGACCACGCCGGCTTTCGGCCGCCGGAGAGCTATCCGGTCGACGCCCTCGCCTGCGTCGCCACTCACGACACGGCGACCCTCGCCGGCTGGTGGCGGGAGACCGACGTCGACGCCCGCGTGGCCGCGGGGTTGTTCGACGCGGCGGATGTCGAAGCGGCGCGGCGCCAGCGCGGTGTGGAGCGTGGCGAGCTGGTCGATCTTCTCCGGCTTCGGGGCCTCGCCGACTATCGCGCGTCGGCGCCGTTCGGCGTCGACCTGGCGGCGGCAATTCATCGCCTCGCCGCGTCGTCGGCAAGCCGGCTGTTCGTCGTTCAGCTCGAAGACCTGCTGCAGGTGGCGGACCAGGTGAACCTGCCCGGAACCCTCGACGAACACCCGAACTGGAGGCGACGGCTGCCGACCGCCCTCGACGACCTCCCCGGTGACACAGGGGTGGCAACCATAATCGCCGCGATCAAGGCCGAGCGGCCGCGACGATGACGCTGCCGCGTGCGACGTACCGACTGCAATTGCGCGAGGGCATGGATTTCGGCCGCGCCGCCGCCCTCACACCCTATCTCGCCCGGCTCGGTATCAGCCACCTCTACGTCTCGCCGGTGTTTACCGCCAGCTCAGGGTCGGCCCACGGCTACGATGTCGTCGATCACGGCTCGCTGGATCCCGTTCTCGGTGGCGAAGCCGGGTGGAGCGACCTCGTCCAGGCGCTTCGGGCGAACGGTCTCGGCCTGCTCCTCGACATCGTGCCCAATCACATGGCGGTGTCGACCGAGAACCCCTGGTGGAACGACGTGCTGGCATGGGGCAGCCGGAGCCGCTGGGCCCGGCACTTCGACATTGACTGGAGCGCGGAGCGGCTGCTCATCGCCATCCTGGGCGAGCCGTACGGCGAAGCGCTGGAGGCCGGGGCCATCGAGCTGCGCCTCCTGGCCGAGCCCGACCGTCTCGTCCTCGGCTACCACGATCACGCCCTACCCCTGACCCCGCCCTCCTACGCCAGGGTTCTGGACGTTGGATTCGATCCCAAATTGCGGGACCTGGCCCGGCGCTTCGCAGGAACCAGTCCCGGACGCGGCGCCAACTCGGCGTTCCGCGCGTTCGGCGAAGCACTGGCCCAACCGTCGACGCGGAGCGCCGTCGAGGCGGCGGTTGCCGCCTGCAACGCCAATACCGAGCGTCTTCACGACCTGCACGAAGCGCAGCACTGGCGGCTCGGCTACTGGCGGCTGGCGCGCGAAATGCTGACCTACCGGCGATTCTTCGAGATCGCCGACCTGATCGGGGTTCGCGTCGAGGATCCGGCTGTGTTCCGCGACGTGCATCGGCGCGTCATCGCGATGGTAGAGAGCGGCGACGTCGACGGCCTCAGGATCGACCACATCGACGGACTGGCGGATCCCAAGGGGTATTTGCGAAATCTGGCGGAATCCTGCGGCGCCCCCTACGTCGTGGTCGAGAAGATCCTGACCCCGGAGGAGACGCTGCCGTCGGATTGGGCGACGGATGGAACCACCGGTTACGAGGTCGGCCGTCTGCTCGTCGGCCTCCAGGTCGACACGGCGAACGCCGCCGCCTTCACCAACGCCTGGGTCGATTTCACCAACGAGAAGCCCGACTACCCGGAGGCGGTCCGGACCGCGAAGCGCCGCATCGTGACCGCCAACCTGGCCGGCGAACTGCGCGGTCTCGCGAGCCTCGCACGCCGGATTGCGGCGGGCGACCGTCGCACCCGCGACCTGGGCCCGGACGCCCTGCGGACCGCCCTGGTGGAACTGATCGTCGAGACCCCGGTGTACCGCAGCTATGTCGACGGCGATGGCTGCAGTCGCTCCGACCAGCGGATGATCACAGCCGCCGCCGAGCGCGCGAAGCGCCATCCTGCGGTCGAGGACGCAAGGCCGGTCGACTTCCTCGCCGGATTGCTGACCGACGGCATCGGCGGCGACCGCGATCGCGGGCCCGGCGACGAGTTCGTGCGGCGGTTCCAGCAGACCACCGGACCGGCGATGGCCAAATCGGTGGAGGACACCGCCTTCTACCGGTTCAACCGTCTGATCGCGCTCAACGAAGTCGGAAGCGAGGCGGATCCGTTCGGGCTGACGGTACCGGAGTTCCACACCGCGGTGCTGGAACGCGCCCGCACCCAGCCGCACGGCCTGTCCGCCACCGCCACCCACGACACTAAACGCGGAGAGGACGCCCGCCTGCGGATCGCCGTGCTGTCGCAGCAGCCCGGCCATTGGCGCGCCAACGTCGAGCGGTGGCACGCGGCGACCGCCGATCTCCGAACCGATCTGCCGGCGGGACCGGCGCCGCACCGCAACGACGAGTGGCTGTTCTACCAGTCGGCGCTCGGCGCCTGGCCTGCCGAGGAAGCATCCGCTTCCGAGATCGTCGCCTCGGACCTGACCGACCGGCTGGAAGCCTTCATGATCAAGGCGCTGCGCGAAGCGAAGCGCCACACCACCTGGACGGACCCCAACGCCGACTATGAGGCGGCGACGGCGCGCTTCGTGCGCGGCGTGCTGACACGGCCGGATCTGGTCGCGGATCTGGATGCGGTGTTCCAGCCGCTCATCGCCGCCGGGGCCGTGGCATCGCTCACCCAACTTGCCCTCAAGCTGACGCTGCCGGGCGTGCCGGACGTCTATCAGGGCACGGAGCTTTTCGACCTGTCGCTGGTCGACCCGGACAACCGGACCCCGGTGGACTTCGACGAGCGGGACCGGACGTACCGGGACCTCGAGGGCATGCCGCCGGAACGGAGCCTGGATCGCTGGCGGACCGGCCTGGCGAAAGTTCTGGCTGCTGCGCCGGCTGCTCGACCTGCGGCGGCAGGAGCCGGCGCTGTTCGCCCAGGGATCCTATGACCCGGTGGAGGTCGAAGGGCCGATGGCCGACCGGTTGGTCGCCTTCACCCGCCGTCACGGACCGGCTGGCGCTGCTTGTCGTGGCGCCGAGGCTGCCGCTCGGACTGCTGCAGGCAACCACCGACCGCGGCTCGACGCCGCGGCTGTTCGACGACGCGCGGCTGGTGCTGCCGCCAACCCTCGGCGTCGCCGAGGCGGACGATCTGATCGGCGGCGGCGACGTCGCGATCGTGGACGGACAGCTGTCGCCGGCCGGCCCGCTCGGGCGCTTCCCGGTCGCGGTCCTGGCGCTGCGCGAGCCCGGCTCCTGAGCAACGCCGACGGTCTCTCGAGAAAGTGGCGACCCCTACGGGATTCGAACCCGTGCTGCCGCCGTGAAAGGGCGGTGTCCTAGGCCTCTAGACGAAGGGGTCCCGAGGCGAAGGCATTTACAGGCCGAAGCGTCGGAAATCAACCCCGACGACGCGATCACGCCGAGGCCCAGGCGACATCGTCGACAATCAGTTGGACCTCGTCGCCGCCTCGGAAGTCATCGGCCCGCAGGTGACCGGCGACATGCAGCGGCGTGCTGCCCGCCTTCAGGAGCGCCGTACCCAGTTCGCCATCGAGCGCGCGAAACGCGATCGCCTTGAGCCGACCGCCATCGGCACCGACCAGGGCGCAGCGCACATGGTTTTCCCCCACCACCCCGGCGCCGACGACCCGGACGGCCGGAAACACGAAGCGCGGCTCGGAATTGCCGGTCCCGAACGGCCCGATTCGGTCGACCGTCCGCACCAGCGCCCCGGTCGCCCCGGCCGGCGCCAGCGCCGCGTCCACCGACAGGGTCGCTGTCGCGGCGATACCCGCGAGATCGGCGGCGACCCGCTCGCACAGGAAAGCCCGGAAAGCCTCGACCTGGTCGATGGCAAGGGTGAACCCGGCGGCCATGGCGTGACCACCTCCCTTGAGAAGGATGCCCGATTGCTGCGCCGCGATCACCGCTGCCCCGAGTTGCACCTCGGGCACCGATCGCCCGGATCCCTTGCCGACGCCGTTATCGAACCCGACGACGCAGGCCGGGCGGCGGAACCGGTCCTTCAGGCGGCTGGCGACGATCCCGACGACACCCGGGTGCCAGCCTTCGCCGACCACCAGCAGCGCCGCGGCATCGCCCTGTCCCTCGGCCTGCGCGATGGCAGCCTCCAGCACGGTCGCCTCGATGGTGCGCCGCTCGTCGTTGTAGCGGTCGAGTTCGACCGCCAGGGCGGCCGCCTCGACCGGATCATCGGTCGACAGCAGCCGGGCCCCGAGGTCGGCGCGCCCGACCCGGCCGCCGGCGTTGATCCGCGGTCCCAGGACGAAACCGAGATGGTAGGGGTCCGGCTTGCGGTCCAGCTTCGCCACGTCGGCAAGCGCCGCCAGGCCAGGGTTGCCGCGCCCGGACATCACCCGGATGCCCTGCGCCACGTAGGCCCGGTTCAGGCCGGCGATCGGCACCACGTCGCACACCGTGCCGAGCGCCACCAGGTCCAGCAGGGTGCGCAAATCCGGCTCCGCCCGCTCCCGGAACCAGCCGCGCCGACGCAGCTCGCGGTTCAGCGCCACCGCCACCAGGAAGGTCACGCCGCAGGCGGCGAGATGGCCGTAGACGCCGCTCTCGTCCAGACGGTTGGGATTGACCACCGCCACCGCCGCCGGCAACTCAGGGCCGGCGAGATGATGGTCGAACACCAGGACGTCGATGCCGGCCGCCGCAGCCTCGCCGAGGGTTTCGAGCGCCAGGATGCCGCAATCGAGGCAGGCGACGACCCCTGCCCCGGCGGTCGCCAGACCCTGCAGCGCCGGCAGGTTCGGACCGTAGCCCTCGTCGATGCGATCGGGGATGTGCAGGAGGGTGGCGGCGCCGGCAGCCCGCAGGTAACGGATCATCACCGCCGCCGAGGTGGCACCGTCGACATCGTAGTCTGCGAACAGGCCGATCGGCTCGCCGCGCTCCACGGCGTCCGCGAGGCGCGCCGCGGCCGCGTCCATGTCCTTCAGCAGGCTGGGATCCGGCAGTTCGGCCTTGAGGGTCGGCTCGAGGAAGCGCTCGACATCGTCCAGGTCAATGCCACGCTGCGCGATCAGGCGACCGACGATCTCCGGCAGGCCGTAGCGCTGGGCGATCGCCAACCCCAGGCGCTCGACCGCGAGACCCTCGCCGCCGCGCGCCTGCCATCGCCTGCCCGTGACCGACCGTTCCACGCCCAGAACGGCTGCGGTCATGTCGGGAGCCCGATCAGTGGGTCGGTTTGCGGGTGAAGTCGTGGGTCGCCTCGATGGTCCGCACGGTCCCGGTCTTGGACCGCATGATGATCGAGTGCGTGTAGGCGCCGCCGGAGTACCGACGCACGCCGCGCAGCATGCTGCCGGTCGTCACGCCGGTCGCCGCGAACATCACGTCGCCGCCGGCGAGTTCCATCAGCCCGTACTTGCGATCCAGGTCCTCGATGCCCCAGCGCCGGGCCCGGGCCTTCTCGTCTTCGTTGCGGAACAGCAATCGCCCTTGGATCTGCCCGCCGATGCAGCGCAGGGCGGCAGCCGCCAGGACACCCTCGGGCGCGCCGCCGGAGCCCATGTAGATGTCGACGCCGCTGGTCGGCTGCGAGGTGGCGATGACGCCCGAGACATCGCCGTCGGAAATCAGCGTGATGCGGGCGCCGGCCTCGCGCACCCGCGCGATCAGTTCGGCGTGCCGCGGACGGTCGAGGATGCAGGCGACGATGTCCGACAGTTCGGTCTTCTTCGCCTTGGCGAGGTTGCGCAGGTTCTCGGCTACCGTCGCGTCGAGATCAACGACGCCCTCGGGCAGGCCGCCACCGACGGCGATCTTGTCCATGTAGACGTCAGGGGCGTTCAGGAACCCGCCCTCGGACGCGAGCGCCACCACCGCGAGCGCGTTGGCGCCGCCCTTGGCGGTGATCGTCGTTCCCTCCAGCGGATCGAGCGCGATGTCGATCTTCGGGCCGCCGCGACCGACCTTCTCGCCGATGTACAGCATCGGCGCCTCGTCGCGCTCGCCCTCGCCGATCACCACGGTGCCGTCGATCTCGAGGTTGTTGAGGGCGGTTCGCATGGCATCGACCGCCGCCTGGTCCGCCGCCTTCTCGTCACCGCGCCCCATCAGGCGCGACGCGGCCAGCGCCGCAGCCTCGGTGACCCGCACGGCCTCGAGGGCCATGTTGCGATCCATGGTGAAGACTTCGGCACCGCTTTCCGACATCGATCGCTCCCCGACCCTCTGGTTTGACGTTCTGGCTTTTCGGGATCATGGCACGAGGCAAGCCCGACGGTGTCGGGCTTTTATCTCATCCTCGTTCAGGTCGCGAGATCCGAATGGCGCCTCACAGTTCGACAATGCGGATCATGGCCGGCGGTTCCTGAACCGCCTCGAGACGCGCGATCTTCGACAACGCCCGCCGCATCGACGCCTCGTCGACCTCGTGGGTCGTCAGCGCGACCGGAACCTTGACCATCGGATCGCGGCCCTTCTGGAGCATCGACTCCATCGACACGTGCTCGTCCCGCAGGATGGCGGTCACGTCGGCGAGCACGCCAGGACGGTCGATGACCATCAGACGGACGTAGTAGCGCCCCTCCATCGCCTCCATCGGAGCCGGCTCGGCCGATCGCAGCTCGGCGGCGGCGATGCCGAACACCGGGGCCCGGCGGCCCGCCGCGACGTCCACCACGTCACCGATCACCGCCGACGCCGTCGGCCCGGCACCGGCGCCACGGCCGAGGAACAGGGTCGATCCGACCGCGTCGCCCTCGGCGACCACGGCGTTGAAGACGCCCTCGACCTGGGCGATCGGGGCGTCGCGCCTGACCATGCAGGGATGCACGCGCTGCCGCACTCCGTCGGCCGATTCCTCGGCGATTCCGAGCAGCTTGATGCGGAAGCCGAACTCCTCGGCGTAGGCGATGTCGAGCGGCGAGATCGGCCGGATGCCCTCGACGTGGACTCCGGCAAAGTCGACCTCGCGACCGAACACCAGCGCCGCCAGCAGCGCCAGCTTGTGCGCAGCGTCGACACCGTCGACGTCGAACGACGGATCAGCCTCGGCATAACCGAGCCCCTGCGCCTCGGCCAGGACCTCGTCGAAGGGACGTCCGGTCTCCCGCATGGCGGTGAGGATGTAATTGCAGGTCCCGTTCAGGATCCCGTAGACGCGCCCGATGCTGTTGGCGACCAGCCCCTCGCGGAGGGCCCGGATGATCGGGATGCCGCCGGCGACAGCCGCCTCATAGGCCAGCGTCACCCCGACGGCTTCCGCCGACTTCGCCAACGCCGTGCCGTGATGCGCGAGCAGCGCCTTGTTGGCGGTCACCACGGGCTTGCCGGCGGCCAGGGCGGTTTCCACCAGTTCCCTCGCCGGCCCTTCCGAACCGCCAATCAGTTCGCACACCAGATCGACGTCGTCACGCCGGGCCAACGCCACCGGGTCGTCTTCCCAATCGACGCCGGCGAGGTCAATGCCCCGGTTTCTGCTGCGGTCGCGGGCGGACACCGCCACGAGTTCGATCGGCCGTCCGGCTCGCCGGGAAAGATCCTCCCGACGCAGCCGCAAAAGCCGCACCGTCTCGGCTCCTACGGTGCCGAGGCCGGCCACCGCCACGCGCAGCACTTCACTCATAACATCCTCATTCATCACATCACTAACGCGCCGCAACTATCTGATATTTGGAATACTATCCCTCAGACGCGGCTACAGAATCAGCACGACCTCGACCCGCCGGTTGCCGGCTTCGCCGGACGGCATGACCTCGTAGAACTCGGGCTGGGAATCGCTTATCGCCTCGATCCGAACCCGGTCAGCCGGCACCCCGGACTTGATCAGGACATCGGCGACGGCCTCGGCGCGCCGCATCGACATGGTGAAGTTGACCATGCCGTGCTCACGAAGCCCGAGTTCGGCGGTGCGCGACGAGGCGTGACCGATGACCTGGACGAACGCGCCGCTGGTCACGGCGGCCCGGGCCACTTCCGCGAGCTCGGCGCGCTCGGATGCGGTCAACTGTGCCGACCCGTGGCCGAAGTAGATCGTCGACGCCAGATAGTGCTGACCGCCGAGCGCTGGGGTGACCGGCGCGGCGGCGATGGCGTCCTCGTTCACGATCACGCTCTGGCCGCTGGCGGTCGGTGCCGCCGGAGCCGACGGGGTGCGGGTCGGTGCATCGGACGAACGCGGCACCGGGGCGCTGGCCGCCCCTCCCGAGGAATCGAACGTCGTTCGGGTGGACGCCCCGCTTGTGTCCCGGCCGCTCATCACCGATCCGCGCGGCGGTGCCGGCTCGTTCGACGGCGGCGCCGGGACCCGGTTCGGCAACGGCTCGGGAGCCGACGCGACGGCCTCACGGCTGACCGGATTGTCCCCGACCCGGCCAGTGGTCGTGGCCCGCAGACCCGGCGTCTCGGGCGCCGGCCGCGCCGGCCACAGCCCGGACCTATCGCCGGAAGCCTGCCCGGCGGGGGCGGGAGTCGGGGCTGGGGCCGCAGCGGCCGCCGGCGGCTCGGTCCGCACGACCGGCGGGAGCGACGCCCGCGGCTCGGCCGGGACTTGCGGGGCCGGGACTTGCGGGGCCGGGGCCTGCGACTGGGGGCCGGGGGTGGCGATGTCGGGGTGGCGGTGCCGGAGCCCGCGAGGCCGGGGCTGGCTGCGCGCTGGGCGGCGGGGCGGCGCGGCCGGGAGCCGGCTCGGTGTAGCGGGCGTTGGCACGGTCGGCCACCAGCCCCTGTCGCAGCGCCTCGCGCTGCTCCGGGGTGGTCGACGGCGTCGGGCGCTCCGGCACGGTTGAGAGGTTGGGGTAGCCGGCCTGAGCGCTCGATCCAGGGTCGCCGGCCGCCCGGCCGGGCTCGGGTGGCACCGGCTCGTCGCTGTCGAACCAGCCGCCGACGGTCTCGGTCGTGCCGCGATACCACTCGACCGGGTTCACCGCGTCGGGAACGGATGAGCAACCGGCCATGCCCAATCCGGCCACGAGCACCAGCGCCGTCGTCGCCCGCCGATCCGTCGACGCCTTCACGATCCGCGTCTTCTGCGTCATGCTGCTCTCCCGACCTCGCCCTCTCACGGTCCACTTGGACCAAGCGACCTTCAGTGTCGCACGGCCCGCCCGACTCCCCATCAAGCCGCGAAAATAACACGGCAATCGATTGACGGACACGGGTAGCGTGCCCGTCCGGGTACCGCAATGGCCAGGGGTCGCCTAATTCTGATACAACCCGCTCAGACGACGCAGCCAACGCCGTCAGGAGGCGCGAAGAGATCGTCATGACAGAACGCCAGGATAGCACCACAAAGCTGCCCGACCCGGTTGAGTTGTCCCGGACCATGGCCAGCATCGCCGAACGCAGCCAGCGCATCGTGCAGGAATTCCTCGAGAAGCAGGACGGCGCCTCGAGCGGCCGCGATTCCATGGGAATGTCGGACCCACTGAACATCGGCGCGGCCTTCCTGGAAATGACCACCAAGATGATGGCCGACCCGGCCCGGATGTTCCAGGCACAGCTCGGCCTCTGGCAGGACTACATGTCGCTTTGGCAGGCGACGACGTCGCGCATGCTGGGCGGCGCATCGGAACCGGTGGTAGAGGCGGAGCGGACGGACCGCCGGTTCAAGGACCAGGCCTGGGACGAGAGTTACGTCTTCGACTACATCAAGCAGACCTACCTGCTCACGGCCCGCTGGATGCAGAAGACCGTCCAGGACGTCGACGGCCTCGACGACAAGACCCGCCGCAAAGTCGATTTCTACACCCGCCAGTTCGTCGACGCGATGGCGCCGTCGAACTTCGTGGTCAGCAACCCCGAGGTGCTGCGCGCCACCATGGAGAGCGGGGGCGAGAATTTGGTCAAGGGTTTGGAGAACCTGGTCAGCGATCTCGAGCGCGGGCACGGCAAGCTCGATATCCGGATGACCGACCAGGAGGCCTTCGAGGTCGGCAAGAACGTCGCCACCACCCCCGGCAAGGTGGTGTTCGAAAACGACCTGATGCAGCTCATCCAGTACTCGCCGACCACCGAGACCGTGATGCGTCGGCCGCTGCTGATCGTGCCGCCCTGGATCAACAAGTTCTACATCCTGGACCTGCGGCCGAAGAACTCGTTCATCCGCTGGGCGGTGGAGCAGGGCCTCACCGTGTTCGTGGTGTCGTGGGTCAATCCCGACGAGACCCTCGCCCAGAAGTCCTTCGACGACTACATGCTGGAGGGGCCGATTGCCGCCCTCGGCGCCATCGAGCGCGCCACCGGCGAGCGCGAGGTGAACGCCATCGGGTACTGCATCGGCGGCACGCTGATGGCGGCGACCGTGGCCTGGATGGCCGCCAAGGGCGACGACCGGATCAAGTCGATCACCTACTTCACGACGATGATCGACTTCGCCGAGGCCGGCGAGTTGTCGGTGTTCATCGACGAAGAGCAGCTGGCGGCGCTCGAGGATCGGATGAACAAGGCCGGCTATCTCGATGGCCGCGCCATGGCGACCACCTTCAACATGCTGCGCGCCAACGACCTGATCTGGTCCTTCGTCATCAACAACTATCTGATGGGCAAGGAACCCTTCCCCTTCGACCTGCTCTACTGGAACTCCGATTCCACCCGCATGCCGGCGGCCATGCACAGCTTCTACCTGCGCCGGATGTACCAGCAGAACGACCTGGTGAAGCCCGGCAACATCACGTTGTCCGGGGTGCCGATCGACCTCTCGGAGAACCGGCTGCCGACCTTCGTGCTGTCGACCCGCGAAGACCACATCGCACCCTGGAAATCGACCTACGCCGCCACCCAGATCTACAAGGGCCCGGTCAAGTTCTGCCTGGCCGGCTCGGGCCATATCGCCGGCGTCATCAACCCGCCCGCCACCCCTCCGAAATACGGTTACTGGACCCGCAAGGGTAAGGCGCCCAAGGATCCCGAGAAGTGGCTCGAAGGCGCCCAGCACACGGACGGATCGTGGTGGCCGGAGTGGACCTCATGGCTGACCAGGCACGGCGGCGGCCAGGTACCGGCGCGGGTGCCTGGGGACCACCAATTGGCCGTGATCGAGGATGCGCCGGGGCGTTACGTCAAGGTCCGGGCCGGGGACTGATGAGGAGACCGTCGCCTATGCCTCAGAAGCCGCCGCTCGCCGAGCCGGTCCCGCTGGCCAAATCGGAACGCCAGTCGAGCGGCGAGCTCTACGAGACGTTCCTGAACTGGAGCGGCCGCCAGGATCATCAGAGTCATCGCCGGCTGCACAAGTGGCATCACTATTTCGACGTCTATGAGCGGCATCTGGCGCGGTTTCGCGGGACCGAGTGCCGCTTGCTGGAATTCGGCGTCATGGACGGCGGCTCGCTGATGATGTGGAGCGAGTATCTCGGACCCCAGGCCCGCATCGTCGGCGTCGACATCGACCACAGGACCAAGCAGTTCGACAAGCTGCTGCCGAACATCACGGTGGTGGTCGGCGACCAGTCCAGCCAGCGCGTGCTCGACGGCCTGATAGCCGATCACGGACCGTTCGACATCGTGATCGACGACGGCGGCCACACCGCGCGCCAGCAGATCAGCACCTTCAACGGCATCTACGCCAGCGTCACCGAGCGCGGCGTGTTCATCTGCGAGGACACCCACACCAGCTACTGGCCGGAGTACCAGGATGCCGGTCCCGGGACGACGATGATCGAGCATGCCAAGAAGATGATCGACCAGATGCACACCGTCTACTGCCCGGAGGCCCAGGTAGCCCGGTTCCGGACACCGATGGCCGCGCGCCCTGGCGACCTGCTCACCACGCGTTTCGCGGCGACGACGTTCAGCGTGCAATTCTACGATTCGATGATCGTGTTCGAGAAGCGGCCGCGCGCAGAACCGTTCACCGAGTTTCGTTGAGGATCGCGTCGGCGGACGCGCTCAGACCACTCCCGAGCGGACAGCCGGCGCAAACCGGACGGTCCTCGGCGCACCAGCAGGAGCCGTCTGTGGCGTCCATATGCGGGCGCAGGATCGGAATGTCGGCGAAGCGCTGGTCGACATAGACCAAAATGGCGTCCGGTTCGCCTTGATCGGAGTAGGCGAGCGGCACCACCACCTTCTCCTGTGTCCGGACACCGTTTTCAACGACGCCTTTTCGACGGAACACCCGAAGCCGGTAATGCGACACCACCACGACCCCGCGTCGGCGAGCATCGTCGGCTTGCGCGCGCATGACCGCCGCCACCGCCACCGGCCACTCGGCGAGTGTCTGGCCGGTCAGGTCGCGACCGAGGTTCTGGGCGAGGTGCGTGCCGAACAGACGATAGACGTAGTCCACCCGCTGCGGCTGCCATTGCAGGATGCCGATCCCGCCTACCCAACGCCTCAAGTCTTCGGCCAGGAAGGACTGGCGCCGCAACACGCCATCGTCGCCACGCCGGCTGTCGAGAAAGGCCAGGAGTTCCCGACTGCTGGCAAACGTCAACCGGTCCGAAGCCTCTGACGTCATGCCAGCGGTGCCTCGGGGCGCGGCTCGACGCGAGCGGCGAGAAGGTTCGCGACAGCCATCAAACGTACGATCGGGCCAGATCGCAATAATGCGCCGCGGAGGCGTGAATGTTGTCGATATCGGCTTGGGTCAGGTCGCGCATCTTACGGGCCGGCGATCCCGCCCAGAGTTCTCCCGTTCGGACCCGCTTGCCGGGTGTCACGAGAGCGCCCGCCGCCACCATCGCGTGACGCTCGACCACCGAGCCGTCCATGACGGTTGCCCCCATCCCGACGAAGCTGTCGTCCTCGAGGACGCAGGCGTGCAGGATCGCGGCGTGCCCGACCGTCACCCCTGCCCCCACCAGACACGGGAGCGCGTCGGTGGCGATGTGGACGATCGTGCCATCCTGGATGTTGCTGCGGGCGCCCACTCGAATGTGGTTGCCGTCGCCGCGCAGCACACAGCCGTACCAGATCGAGGCGTCCTCGCCGATCACGACATCGCCGATCAGCACCGCGGTCTCGGCGACAAACGCTCCCCGTTCAACGGTCGGGGTGACGCCATGATGCGGTCGGATCAGGGCTGGCATGCGGTGCTCCATGGTCGGCGCGGTCAAAGTCCTCGGCGACCGCACCCTAGCCCTGGCGATCTCGAGGAACAACGCCGGCGCTCCCGTCGTCCACCAGTCAGCGCGGCGCGGCCACCTGACGGGCGCCGACCGGCAGAACCGGCCGGGCGTTCGGCCCCATCGCCTTGGAAAGCGCGGCGATATGCTCGCGCGACAACGGCAACGGCGCCTTCTGCACCATCCAACGCACACCCTCGCTGCAGGGAGGCGTGGTGAGCGACCCGCCATAGGACCAGAACGCGGTCGGCGGAGGCATGATCCGGGAAGGATCGATGGTCACCCAGGTATAGGTCCGGGGCGCCGTCGCCGTGGTCGGGGCGTAGGCCACGATGTCGGCGAGGGCGCGGTTCGCGGCGGTGCCGTCGATGAACGCTCCGATCACCGCGAGTCCGCCCTCGGCCGAGCGGTGCACGAAATGGACCTCGGCCGGATAGGCCTTGCCGTCGACCTTGTGTTCGCTCGGGGTGTGGAAGTGGAACTGCAGGAGTTCGTAGGGCTTGCCGTCCAGAACGATCCGGCTGCCGTTGGCCACCACCACCTCGACCGTATGACCGTTGTGAAGAATCGTCAGCGGCAGCGGCTTGTACTCGACCACCACCCGTGGCTGCTTCCCCGGGGCATCAGCCACGCCGAGGTCGATCGGCGACTGCTCCTTGCCGGCACCGCACACGGCGAACTCCGAGGCCAGCGCCGACCAGCGCGCCGGCCCGTTGTCTCCCTCGTAGCTCCAGGCCGGTTTGCCGGCCTCCGCCAACGCCGCTCCACCCCAGGCCAGCGTGACCAGCGTGGCCGACACGGCAGCCACCTTTCTTCCAAACATTGCATTCCCCCGTTTCGATCGGACGGCCGGACCTGACCGCCCTTAAGGCATTCTCGCTCGGGTTTCGTTAACGAAGTCCTGCCAACGAAAAAGGCCGGCTCTTCCGAGCCGGCCTTGTCCGCAACAAGATGCTTGACGGTTAGCGCTTGGAGAACTGGAAGCTCCGGCGCGCCTTGGCGCGACCGTACTTCTTGCGCTCCACCACCCGCGAGTCACGGGTCAGGAAGCCGCCCTTCTTGAGCACCGCGCGCAGGTCCGGCTCGAACAGGATCAGCGCCTTGCTGATACCGTGACGAACCGCACCCGCCTGGCCCGAAAGACCGCCGCCGGTCACCGTGCAGACCACGTCGAACTGGTTGCCCCGGCTGGCCGCGTGGAACGGCTGGCCGATGATCATCTGCAGCACCGGACGGGCAAAGTACGTGGCCTGGTCACGGCCGTTGACCGTGATCCGGCCCTGGCCGCGCTTCAGCCAAACCCGCGCGATCGCGTTCTTGCGCTTGCCGGTGGCGTAGGAGCGGCCCTGCGCGTCGATCTGCGGCTCGGCCTTCGTGACCACCGCCGCTTCGGAGTGCAGTTCCGCCAGTTTGCCGAGGCCCTGCGGCGCGGCGTTGTCGGTATCGATCGCCATCGCTTACCTCGCGTTCTTCGGGTTCATTGCCGCGACGTCCAGCATCGCGGGCTGCTGAGCCTCATGAGGATGCGCGCCGCCGGCATAGACCCTGAGGTTGCTCATCTGGGTGCGCCCCAGCGGACCACGGGTAATCATCCGCTGCACCGCCTTGACGATCACCCGCTCCGGGTGCTGGCCGGCCAGCAGATGGTCGGCCCGGCGCGACTTGATGCCGCCCGGATAGCCGGTGTGCCAGTAGTAGTGCTTCTGAGACAGCTTGTTGCCGGTCAGCTTCACCTTCTCCGCATTCACCACGATGATGTTGTCACCGCAGTCCATGTGGGGTGTGAAGGTCGGCTTGTGCTTGCCGCGAAGATATTTTGCAATGATCGAGGCGAGGCGGCCCAGAACGACGCCATTGGCGTCGACCACGAACCACTTCTTCTCAATCTCGCTCGGCTTGGCCGAGTAGGTCCGCATCGCGATCACCCGAGAGACACGAGAGAAATCCATCCCGCCGGCCCCGCACGGGCCGACGACGTGCGGCTGTATGAAGGAGGCCAGATCGCCGGTCAAGCCGAAAAGCGTCAAAAAAATCAGCGTGATTGGGGTGACGGTATCAGAATACCTCGACCTGGAAGCGGACCGTGACGACCAGTCGCTCGCCCGGTGCCAACACCCGGTGCCCGGTGGCCGGCACGCCCTGCGCCGCCAGATTGGCGGCATCGACGCAGTGGCTGACAGGCTCCAGGCAGACGAAGTCGCGCTCGGGAGGTGTGAACACGATCACATGCCCCAGCGCCGCACCGCCGTGGATCGACAGGCCGAGCCCCGCTTCCGGCCAGATCGCGTGGATCGAGCCGTCCCAGCCGCCGTATCCCTGGTCGAGGCCCAGCACCACCGCTCGCGGTTCGGCGAAGTCGTGAGCGGCCGCCACCGGCCGCGGACCGCTCGGAAGACTGCCCTCGACCGGCGGCCATGACGTCAGGGCCGAGAACCACAGGCCCATCTCCGGGGTCCTCGGCAGGTACGGGTGCAGCCCGAGGCCGACCGGCATGTCCTCCGCGGCCAGGTTCTCGATGGCGAGGGTGACGCTCAGCGCGGCCTCGCCGAGGCTGACCGTCTGCTCCGCCCGATAGGCGAACGGCCACCCCTCCTCTCCCGCCGGGTGCGCGTAGCTCATCCGCACCGACGACTCACCGCCGTCGGCGGTGACCGTCCAGGCGCGGCGTCGGCCGTGCCCGTGGCTGGCGTGGGTGCCGCTGCTGTCGGTGGCCAACAGTTCCAGCGTGCGACCGGCGTGCGCCATCCGGGCGCTGCGCACGCGGTTCGACCACGGCACCAGCGGAAAGCAGCCGGCGGCGGCCCCGACCGACGGATCGTGCGGGCCGTCCGGCACCGGCACAAACAGGTCGACGCCGCGGCACCGGAACGCCGTGATGCGGGCCCCGAAGGCGGGCTCCACGACGGCTTCGAGATCGCCGGAAGCGAGATGGAAACGGTCGGTCATCGGGCTTCCTCCGGAGGGATGGAATAGGTGCAGGTAACGTGGCAGACCGGATCGTCCGGCGCGTCGGCGGACACCAGCGTCACCTCACCATAGGCCAAGCGACGGCCGCATTTGATCAGCCGTCCATCGGCGAGCAGATCGCCGGGCTTGGGTCGGCGCAGGAAGTTGGCGTTCAGGCTCGTCGTCACCGCCATCTTGACCGGCCCGATGCGGGACAGCACGGCGCCGAACATCACCACATCCGCCACCGCCATCATCGCCGGCCCGGTCACCGTCCCGCCAGGCCGGAGCAGGTCCTCGCGAAACGGCAGTCGGGCGGTGGCCCGCCCATCCTCGATGCTCTCGAACCGGATGCCGAGGTTGGCGGCCATCGGCACGTCCTCGCGCATGATCCGGTTCATCTCGTCGACCGACACCCTTGCCGCCATCGCACTTTTCCTCCACATGGGCGGTCGCTACCGTCCCGCGTCCCGACTTCGACCCCGGAGAAGCCGATGAGCCAGCTGTTCTCGCCGATCACCCTGCGCGACATGACGGTCAGCAACCGACTCGTCGTAGCGCCCATGTGCCAATACCTCTCCGAGGACGGCAACGCCAACGACTGGCACCTCATGCATCTCGGTCAACTCTCCATGGGCGCCGGGGGCGTGATCTTCACCGAGGCCACCCATGTGTCCCCCGAAGGTCGGATCACGCCGAAATGCCTCGGATTGTGGTCGGATGACAACGAGCGCACCCTGAAACGGGTCATCGACTTCTGCAAGGCCCACGGCGTTGCCAAGATGGGTATCCAGTTGGCGCACGCCGGCCGCAAGGCCTCCGTGAACCCGCCGCTCAAGGGCAGCGCACCGATCGCCGCCGCCGACGGCGGGTGGCAGACGCTCGGCCCGTCCGAGGTCGGCTACGGCGATTGGCCGACGCCGCGCGCGCTCGACGACGATGGCCTCGCCACGGTCAAGGCACAGTTCGTGACGGCGACGGAGCGCTCGGCGCGGATCGGGTTCGACATCGCGCAGCTGCACGCGGCGCACGGCTATCTCATGCACCAGTTCCTGTCGCCGCTGTCCAACGTCCGCAACGACCGCTACGGCGGCTCGATCGAGGGCCGCATGCAGTTCCCGCTCGAGGTGTTCGAGGCCTGCCGCGCGGTCTGGCCGGAGAACAAGCCACTGGGCGTGCGCGTCTCCGCCACCGACTGGGTCGAGGGCGGATTGACGGTCGACGAGGTCGTCGAGTTCGCCAAGGCGCTCAAGGCCAAGGGCTGCGACTTCATCGACGTGTCGTCGGGCGGCAACCACCCGGGCCAGAAGATCGCCCTCGGGCCGGGCTACCAGGTGCCGTTCGCCGAGCGCATCCGCAACGAGGTCGGGATCCCGGTCATGGCCGTCGGCCTGATCACCGAACCCCGGCAGGCCGAGAGCATCGTCGCCTCCGGCAAGGCCGACTTCATCGCCATCGCCCGCGGCGCCATGGACAACCCGCGCTGGGCCTGGCACGCCGCCCGCGCGCTCGGGGTCGACACCGAATACCCGCCTCAGTACGTGCGATGCCGGCCAGACACCTGGCGGGCCGCGCCGGCGGTGATGATCGCGCCGACCGCCGCGGAGTAGCGCCGGCTGCAACCGAAGGCTGGCGTCGGCGGCACGGTTGCCGCTACCGTCCGTGGCAGGCGCTCGGCGGCGGGTGCCGTATCGAGCGCTCGCTCGCGCAGCGGAGTCTGGATGTCGGCAACCGGGGTGTCGCAGACCATCGAGCGGGCACGGGATCTGCTTGCGCGCCGGCGGAACGCCGAGGCTCGATCCGCGCTCGCGCCGCTTGCGTCGATGCCGGCGCTCGCCGGGCCGGTCGGGATGCTGGTCGCGTTGAGCCACATCGGCGACGGCGACGTGGCGGCGGCGCTCCCCGTCCTGGCGAAGGTTCCGGCGAACGTCGAGCCGGGAATCGCTCTCGCGGTCGGCCGGATGCAGATGACCTGCGGTGCCGTGCACGAGGCTTTCGACCGGTTCCGGCGGATCCTGGTCCGGACCCCCGGGTCCCGGGACGCCGTCCTGGCGGTAGCCGAGGCGGCGAGCGCGACCACACGCCCCTCGGCGGCGTTGCGGTGGGCCGACCGGGGCCGTGTGCTGGGGGTGCCCGCCACCGCCGCGGCTGTCGCGCGCTTGCAGGCATATGTCGATCTCGGGCGTCTCCCCGACGCGGTGTCGCTGGTCGACCAACTGGAGCTGTTCGGCGCCGACGTCGGTCCGGTGGTCGCTCAGGTCGCCAACCGCACCCTGAGCGGGCCGGGCGGTGCCGCCGCGGTCGATCGATTGGCCTCCAACCTCGCCTCCGGCACCCTTCGCAAGCCGACGGTGGCGACCGTCGCGGCCACGGCGGCGTTCCGCCGCGGCGCGCTCGCCCGCGCTGCGGCGTTGCTGGCCGCCATGGACGGAACGGCAAGCGGTGACGCGGCGCTGCGCCACGAGATCGCCCTTGAACTCGCGGATCCCGAGGCCGGGGCGCGCGCCCACGACCTGGCGCGTGCCGATGTCCTGTCGAGGCCGGGCGACGTCGACGCCGCCCTGGAGCGTCTCGCCTTCCCGCTCCGCGTCCCCGACCGGGATTCCCGTGACGTGTGGAACTGGACGCGCCGGTGCGCCTGCCTCGCCGGCTCGGGACTGCGAAACGGACCGGATCAGCTGTTTGACGAGTGCGTCCGCTGGAAGAACGACGCCGGCCGGCGGCTGAACAACCGAGGCTTCCGGATCGCCCACGCGTTCGGCACCTTGTCGGCGGAAGCCGCGCTGGGCGGCCCGGTCGCCGTGCGCAACGGCGCCGATCATGCCCACATCGCGATCGCCGGCCGCCAGCTGACGTTGCGTCTGGCTTCCCAGCAGATCCGCCGGATGACCGCGACGCTGTTCGCCTTCGAGCCGGGCATGCTGCGCTGGTTCGCGGGATTCGGGGCGTCCGACGTCCTGGTGGACGTGGGTGCCAACATCGGGGTCTACAGCGTGCTCGCGGCCGGCATCAGCGGCTGCCGCGTGGTTTCGATCGAGCCATTCTCCCTCAACGTCGCCGAGTTGCGGCACAACGTTGCCGCCAACGGGCTGCAGGAACTGGTGACGGTCCTGCACGCCGCCGCTTCCGACCGGGAACGCGTCGACACCCTGTACTTCGGACAGAGCTTTGCCGGCGCCGCCAACCAGTCTTTCGGCCATGACGACATCAGCGCGCAATACGCCGATCGGGACGCCGAGCGCGAGACCGTGCGCGGGATCCCGCTCGACATCCTGGTGCAGCGTGGCGAGATCCCCTTCCCCACCCACGTCAAGATCGACGTCGACGGCTTGGAGGAACCGGTGATCGAGGGGATGCGGGGTATCCTCTCCGACCCGCGCTTCAAGTCCCTGCGGATGGAGATCCGCTGGCACGAGGAAGCGCGCCGACCGCTGGTGGACTCGATCCTGGCTCAGGGCTACCAGGTGCGGATCGCCGACGACGTCAAGAACCTGCTGTTCTTCAGGCCGCCGGCGGGCTGACGCCAAGCACCCCCAGCAGCAACGGCATGGCCGCGATCGTCGCGACCGCGCCGGCGTCCCGCAGTTCCTCCGGCGGTCGGTCGGCCGCGTAGCCGATCACCCGCGCACCGGCGGCGACGCCGGCGCGGACGCCCGTCGGGCTGTCCTCGACCACCACCGTGCTCCCGGGCCGGGCGCCGACCAGTTCCATCGCCTTCAGATAGACGTCCGGCGCCGGCTTGGGCCGGGCCACCAGTTGCGACGACGCCACCCGGCCGAGCGCGCGCTGCCAGATCCCGACCCGTCCCAGCCCGCGCTCCAGATAGGGCATGCCGCTCTGGCTCGCGACCCCCCAGGGGATGCCGGCGGCGTCGAGCGCGTCCAGAACGGCGATCACGCCGGCGATCGGCTCGACCGAGGCGGCGACGGCATCGCGCACCCGTGCGTTGTGTGTCGGTGCCCAGTCGGCCGGAACCGGCACGCCGAACTCGGCGGCGATCGCCTCGGCGATCTGGGTGGTGGTCCAGCCGGTGAAGCGGTGGTGGACCTCGTCCTCGGGCATCGGAACGCCGAGTTCCGCCAGGTCCCGGCACAGGATGGCGACGGCGATCGGCTCGGAGTCGATCAGCACCCCGTCGCAGTCGAAGATCACGGCTTCGCATTTCATCGGGGCAGGTAGCGCGTCGGGTCCGCCGGCGTCACATCACGTTTGGTTACGGCGTGTGACGCGCGCCGGCGCTTCACCGCAGGCCGAGCAGACCGGGCAGGTCGGTCATCCTCAGGAAGGTGGCGGTCGCGCCCGCCGCGACCAGCGGCGCCTCGCCGGAATCGTGGGCGTAGCCGAACACCCGCATCCCGGCGGCGACGCCGGCGGTCACGCCCGGCGCGCTGTCCTCCACGACCGCCACGTCCTCCGGCGGGATGTCGAAGGCGGCGGCGGCGTGCAGGAAGAGGTCGGGAGCCGGCTTCGGCTCGGCCACCATGTCGGCCGAGAAGATCCGGCTCTCCAGCCGCTCGTAGAGGCCGGTCACGCCCAGCGAGACCCGCATCTTGTAGAGCGGCCCGTTCGAGCCGACGCAGTACGGGACCCCGGCCAAGTCGAGGGCGTCCAGCACCTCTAGGATGCCAGGGATCAGCTGCAGCTCGCGCCGGAAGGCGTCGAACTGCCGCTGGTAGATGCCGTCGACCCAGTGCTCGCCGAGTTCGATCCCGAGATCCTCCTCGACCCGCAGCCTGATGCGGGTGAGTTTGCCGCCACGGTACCGCTCGAGCGCTTCCTCGCCCGACATCGGCAGGCCGGCGGCGCTGAGGGCCTCGGCGATCAGGCGGTTGGCGATCGGCTCGGAATCCACCAGCACGCCGTCGCAGTCGAAGATCACCAGGGCCGGCGTCCAGGCCATGCGCCTTACCTCATCAGAGGGTTTTGCCGAAGTCGAGCAGCGCCTTGGCGAAGGCCTCGGGACGCTCCGCCGGGATCAGGTGGCCGGCGTCGGCGAAGTCGACGCGGGTGGCGTTCGGGATCCGCGCCGCCAGTTCGTCGACGTCGTCGGCGACGTAGAAGACCCGGTCGTGCGCGCCGACCGTGAGCAGGACCGGCGGCGTCAGGCTCTCCCAGGGGAACGCCCAGTCGGTCGCCGTCGATTCGACCATCAGCCGGTAGCCGCCGTCGTTCGGATCGATCGGCGCGTAGGGCTCGCCGGTCTGAACGTTGGCGCGCATTTCCGCCAGCTTGTCCGGGTTGACCAGCATCGGCAGCGACAGCTCCATGATCAGCCGGAAGCCGCCGGCCTTGACGCCGTGCGCCATGGCCTGGTTGATCCAGGCCAGCCGCTCGCTCGGCTTGCGCAGCGTGTTGATCAGCACCAGTCCGGCCGCCGGCACGCCCTTGGCGAACGCCTGGGCGGCGAACAGGCCGCCGATCGACAGCCCGACCAGGATCGGCTTTGGGGGGGCGACCTCCCGGCAGATCCGCACCAGGTCGTCGACGATCTGGGTCGGCGTCGGCCGCGTGGTCGGCGCCGTCCGGCTCTCGGCCTGGCCGCGGAAGTTGTAGACCAGGGTGCCGTATCCGGCGGCGCGCAAGGCCGGGCCGATCACCGCCTGCCACATCTGGAAGTTGCCGGTCAGCGCGTTCACGAACACGAAGGTCTT
Organism: Rhodospirillaceae bacterium; assembly: GCA_018401495.1. Taxonomy (GTDB): domain Bacteria; phylum Pseudomonadota; class Alphaproteobacteria; order Thalassobaculales; family Thalassobaculaceae; genus Thalassobaculum_A. Next base: position 164,398 of record JAGYJX010000021.1, on the reverse strand, counting down.
ACCGGCCGCCCCGGGGGCCTCGTACTCGTAGTAGAGGCTCTCTCCGTCGGCGATCTCGAGATGCGGCATCGGTTCATCCTCCCAAGGTTTCCTTGTCGGTACGACGCGCCGCCCTGTCCGTCAATCGCGGCAGATTGCACGCGGGCAACACCCTCGTTCCGCGATCGCGCTTGCGACGCGCTTCGGCGGCTCGTAAGCCGTCGACCATGGAGATCATCCTCGAGATCATCGTGCCGGTGTTCGGCATCGTCGGCATCGGCTACGGCGCCGCGCGCCTCGGCCTGTTCCGGCAGGAGGCCACCAAGGGGCTGTCGGCCTTCGTCTTCGACTTCGCGATCCCGGCCATGCTGTTCCGGGCGATGGCGACGACCGCGCTGCCCGCCCAGATCGAGTGGGGCTACCTGATCTCGTATTTCGGCGGCGGCTACGGCGCCTGGCTGATCGGCACCCTGGTCAGCCTGTACCTGTTCCGGCGTCCCGGCGCCGAACCGGCGATCGCCGGCATGACCGGCGGCTTCTCGAACACCGTTCTTCTCGGGGTGCCGTTGATCCTGACCACCTTCGGCGAGCGGGCCACGCTGCCGCTGTTCCTGGTCATCGCCTTCCACTCCTGGCAGCTGCTGTCGGTGGTGACGATCCAGGCGGAGGTCGGGATCGGCGCCCGTGACGAGATGCGCCGACTGCCGGCGAACGTGCTCAAGGGACTGGTCCGCAACCCGATCATCATCGCCCTGCTCGCCGGGGTGGCCTTCAACCTGTCCGGCCTGACCCTGCCGCACGTGGTCGACACCCTGACCGAGACGCTCGGGCGCGCGGCCATGCCGTGCGCGGTGTTCGCCATGGGCGCCTCGCTCGCCGGCTACCGGCTGGCCGGATCGGTCGGCGAGGCCGGGGTCGGCGTGGTGCTCAAGCTCGCCCTGCACCCCATGCTGGTCTGGCTGCTCGCCACCCATGTGCTGACGGTCGAGCCGCTGTGGCGCGACGTGGCGGTGATCCTGGCGGCGCTGCCGGTCGGCGTGAACGTCTACCTGATGGCGCAGCGCTACCAGGCCGGCATCGCGCCGGCGGTGACGGCGGTGCTGCTCTCGACCGCCGTCTCGGTGCTGTCGGTGGCGCTGGTGCTGCACCTGCTCGAGGTGCGCTGACGGCTTGCAATCCGGTCCCGCGCGATCAAAGTGGGGGCCAGACAAGGGAGACCATGATGGCGCTCGCCCAGACCTCCGACGCCGAGCCGATCCTGCTGCGCGACGACCGCGACGGGATCGCCACCCTCACCCTGAACCGGCCGGCGCAGCGCAACGCCCTGTCGCGCGACCTGATGGCGGCGCTGCAGGTCGAACTCGACGCGATCGCCGGCGACCGGTCGGTCAAGGTGGTTGTGATCGCCGCCAACGGCCCGGCGTTCTGCGCCGGCCACGACCTCAAGGAAGTGCGCTCGCGCGGCGACGAGCCGTTCTTCAAGGCGCTGTTCGAGCAGTGCTCGGCGCTGATGCTGACGATCACCCGGATCCCGCAGCTGGTGATCGCCCGGGTGCACGCGCTGGCCACCGCCGCCGGCTGCCAGCTGGTGGCGAGCTGCGACCTCGCGGTCGCCGCCGAGGGCGCCCGTTTCGCCACGCCGGGCGTCAACATCGGGCTGTTCTGCTCGACCCCGATGGTGGCGATCAGCCGCAACATCGGGCGCAAGAAGCTGATGGAGATGCTGGTCACCGGCGAGGCCATCGACGCCGCCACCGCCGAGGCGCTCGGCCTGCTGAACCGGGTTGTGCCGACGGATGAGCTGGACGCCGCCGTCGCCGAGCTGGCCGGCAAGATCGTCTCGAAGTCGCCGCTGACGCTCGCCATCGGCAAGCAGGCGTTCTACGCCCAGCTCGAGCAGCCGATGGCCGACGCCTATGCCTACGCGAGCGCGGTGATGACCCGCAACATGCTGGCGCGCGACGCCCAGGAGGGCATCGACGCCTTCATCGCCAAGCGCGCGCCGGTGTGGCGGGGCGAGTGATGCCCGCGCCCGTAGCGCTCGTGGGTCCCGGATCGGTCCGTCCCGCTGGCGCGGGCCGCCCCGTCCGGGATGACGGTTAAAGGGGCAAGTCGGCTACGCCGGGCTTCCACCCTTCCCCTCGTCATCCCGGGCCGGGCCGCCATCGGCGGAACGGACCCGGGACCCACCCGCCGCCCCGACCTTCAGCAGACGGATCCTGACCATGGCCGACAACGAACCGACCGCGGCGGTCGTGCACGACGCCTATTCCGACGACTACATCCGCCGGATCCTGCGCGGGGTGAAGACCATCGCCATGGTCGGCGCGTCGGACAACTGGAACCGGCCCAGTTACTTCGCCATGAAGTACCTGCAGCAGAAGGGCTACCGGGTCTATCCGGTGAACCCGAAGGTGGCCGAGGCCGGCGGCGCGATCCTCGGCGAGCGGGCCTACGCCGACCTCGATTCCCTGCCCGAGACCGTCGACATGGTCGACGTGTTCCGCAACTCCGAGGCCGCCGGCCCGGTCACCGACGCCGCCATCGCGCACGGCGCCAAGGTGGTGTGGATGCAGCTCGGCGTGCGCAACGACGCGGCGGCGGCACGCGCCGAGAAGGCCGGCCTCGAGGTGGTGATGAACCGCTGCCCGAAGATCGAGTTCTCCCGGCTGTTCGGCGAGCTCGGCTGGCACGGCTTCAACAGCCGGGTGATCTCCTCCAAGCGCCGCACCCCGGGCAGCAGCGACGCGGTCAAGGGTGACGGCGACGTCGGCGACGGCTTCGTCGCCAAGGGCTTCGAGACCCTGGCGATCCACGCCGGGGCGGCGCCCGATCCCACCACCGGGGCGCGCTCGACGCCGATCTACCAGACCACCGCCTACGTGTTCGACGACGTCGACCACGCCGCCTCGCTGTTCAACCTGCAGACCTTCGGCAACATCTACTCGCGGCTGTCGAACCCGACGGTGGCGGTGCTGGAGGAGCGGATCGCCGCCCTCGAAGGCGGCCACGGCACCACCTGCACGGCGTCCGGGCACTCGGCGCAGCTGCTGGCGCTGTTCGCGCTGATGGGGCCGGGCGACCGGTTCGTGGCGTCGAAGCGGCTGTACGGCGGCTCGATCACCCAGTTCGGGCGGACCTTCAAGAAGTTCGACTGGCACTGCGACTTCGTCGACGCCGAGGAACTGGAGGTGGTCCGCCAGGCCGCCCTGCACCCGAGCTGCAAGGCGATCTTCGCGGAATCGCTGGCCAACCCCGGCGGCGTCATCACCGACATCCAGGCGCTCGCCCGCATCGCCGACGAGGCCGGGGTGCCGCTGATCATCGACAACACCATGGCGACGCCCTACCTCTGCCGGCCGCTGGAGCACGGCGCCGACATCGTCGTGCACTCGACCACCAAGTTCCTGTCCGGCCACGGCAACGCCATGGGCGGGGCGGTGGTCGACGGCGGCAAGTTCGACTGGGCGAAGAACGACAAGTTCCCGTCGCTCAGCCAGCCCGAGCCGGCCTATCACGGCCTGGTGTTCTTCGAGACCTTCGGCGACCTCGCCTACACCATCTACGGCCACGCCATCGGCCTGCGCGACCTCGGGCCGACCATGGCGCCGATGAACGCCTACCTCACCATCACCGGCATCGAGACCCTGCCGCTGCGGATGGAGCGCCACGTGGCGAACGCCCAGCGGGTCGCCGAGTGGCTGAGCACCCATCCCAAGGTGGCGTGGGTGTCCTACGCCGGGCTGCCGGGCAACAAGTACCACGGCCTCGCCCAGCGCTACCTGCCCAAGGGGGCGGGATCGGTGTTCACCTTCGGCGTGAAGGGCGGCTTCGAGGCCGGCGTGCGGGCGGTCGAGCGCTGCCGCCTGCTGTCGCACCTCGCCAACATCGGCGACACCCGCTCGCTGATCCTGCACCCGGCCAGCACCACCCACCGCCAGCTCACCGAGGAGCAGCGCGTCACCGCCGGCGCCGGCGACGACGTGATCCGCCTGTCGGTCGGGCTGGAGAGCGCCGACGACATCATCGCCGACCTCGACCGCGCGCTGGCGTGACCTCTTCCGTCGCGGCGGCAATCACGTTGACGCCGACCATGGCGTAGGACGATGCCAGCTGCTTCGACGGCTTGAACCGGCTGCGGTACAGCCGCAGCGCCTGAGCACCTGCCGATACGTCCTCGGAAGCGGTCCGACGCCTCCGGCGTACGCCGCAGCGCCCGCGCGTGCTGGTGTCGCCCTGAGTCGCCGTTGCTGTCGGCCTTGCCCTCCCCAACGGCTCGACCCGGGCCGCCCGCGCCGCCTTCGCCGCCGCCCGGCCGCAACTGGCCGGCACGCTGCGCGCCTGCCTGTCCGGCCGGGAACTGGCCGGCATGGGCTTCCCGCAGGATGTCGACTGCGCCGCCGAGCACGACATATCCGCTGCGGTGGCGATCCTGGTGCGCGAGGAACGGTGCTACGGCGACTGGCCCGCCTGAAAGCGAACACAGTGCACATCACTCTGCCGCGGCATCGCCGAACCGCTCGAGAAGCTCTTGAGGACGCGGCAAGCGGCCAGAACGCCGTCGACGCCAGGCCGCCGAGCAACGTGATCTGCGACATCGCCCGACGCGCGCCCGGGCCGCCGAGGCGTTTGCGTCGCCCAGGAGCGGTCTCGCGCGGTCACTCGCCCGGCGGAGTCGGCGTCCCGGACCGTCCGCTCGCCGATGGCGCGCTGCATCAGCACGCTGTCGACCCAGCGGCCGAACTTGAAGCCGACCGACTGGATGGTCCCGACCCGGCGGAAGCCGAACGCCGCGTGCAGGCCGATCGAGGCGTGGTTGGCGCTGTCGCCGATCACCGCCACCATCTGCCGCCACGGCCCGGCCTCGCAGCGCGCGATCAGGGCGGCGAGCAGCGCCCGGCCGATCCCGCGGCCGTGCAGCCCGTCGCGGACGTAGACCGAGTTCTCAACGGTGAACCGGTAAGCGGGGCGCGGGCGGTAGGCCGAGACGTAGCTGTAGCCGACCACCTCGCCGTCCAGCTCCGCCACCAGGTGCGGGTAGCCCTGGTCCAGCACCGCCGCGCGCCGGCGCGTCATCTCCTCGACCGAGGGCGGCTCCTCCTCGAAGCTCGCCAGGCCGTGCCGGACGTGGAAGGCATAGATCTCCCGGATCGCCGCGACGTCCTCAGGGCGCGAGTCGCGGGTGGTCGGCGCGGCGATCCTCACCCCGGCGACGGCCGGGTCGGCGGCGAGCGTGGTCATCGGTGAACTCGGCTGAAGGACGGGGGAGACAGCGTTCTGGGCGCATTCTGGCGCTCGACCGCCGCATAATGGAAATTTAGACTTCTTATGGTTTGGATCAGGAATTCTTTGGATGCGCGGGCTCAACCTCGACCATCTGCACGCCTTCGCCGACGTGGCCGAACTCGGCAGCTTCTCCGCCGCCGCCGAGCGGCTCGGCCTGACCCAGCCGGCGGTCAGCCTGCGGATCCGCCAGCTGGAGCGCCGGCTCGGGGTGCGACTGCTGGAGCGGACCGGCCGGCGATCATCCCCGACGGCCGCCGGGTTGGTCCTCCTGGATCACGTCCGACGCATCGACGCGGCGGTGACCGGCGCCCTCGACGCGGTCGCCGAGCAGGCCAGCGGCGTCGCCGGTCGTGTCCGCCTCGGCACCGGGGCCACGGTCTGCACCTACCTGCTGCCGCCCCTCCTGCGCGCCCTGAAAAGCCGGTTCCCGAGCCTCGAGATCGTGGTCGCCACCGGCAACACCGCCGAGATTCTCCGGCTGCTCGAGGAGAACAGCCTCGACGTCGCCTTCGCCACCCTGCCGATACCCGGAAGCGGCTTCGCGGTGACGCCGGTGATGGACGACGAGTTCATGGCGATCTTCCCACCCGACCAGCCGCCGCCAACGGGCGACGTGACGGCGGAGGTGCTGGCCGGGCGGCCGGTGGTGCTGTACGAGCCGGGGGCCAACACGCGCCGGATCGTCGACGACTGGGCGGCGCGCCGCGACCTGACGCTGCGGCCGATCATGCAGCTCGGCAGCGTCGAGGCGATCAAGGAGATCGTCGCCGCCGGACTCGGCTGCGGCGTGCTGCCGGGACTGGCGGTGCGCGCCGACCGCACCGGGCCCGGCCTGATCGTCCGACCGTTGAGCCCGGCGCTGGTCCGCAAGCTGGCGATCGTCCTGCGTCACGACAAGCCGCTGAGCCGCGGCCTGCGCGCCGTGGTGGACGCGCTCCGTGGCCTGCCGGAGGCGTGAGCCTCCCTACTCCGTCCAGCTCTCCGAGAACGCCAGCGCGCAGGTGCTGAACGGCTTGCCCTCGCGGTCGCGCGGGAACGGCCGGCCGGAGGCCTCCTCGCCGTTCATGGTCAGCCGGGCGCCGTGCGCCGGGATCAGCACCGTGCACACGCCGTACTTGCGGCCCGGCGCCTGGTTCGGCTGGGTGTGGATGAGCAGCGGGTCGCCGCAATTGTACCAGGTCAGGTCGATCGCATCGTCGTGCGACACCAGCCGCTCGGTCCAGAAATAGCGCGGGTCGCCGGACTTCGAGAACTCGGCGTCGATCACCGGGATCGCGGTGTCGGCGAGCTCGGCGTTGAGCATGCCCTGCACGGTCTCCTGCAGCCAGCGCGCCATGGCGATGTTGTCGGAGTAGATCCGCCAGGCGTTGTCGGTCAGCTCGCTCTTCACGTACAGCACGTGGCCGGGGCCGCCCGGGCAGGTGATGACGCGCCAGAAGCTGGCGTCGGTGGTGTTCGGACCGCCGTCGCTCTGGGCGAGCCGGATGAACGGGTTCTCGCCGGTCATGATCAGGCGGTTCGGATCGAGGATGCTCATGGCGCGTGCCTCCCTGTTGGCGGCCCGGTCCTGGGACCGGTGCCGGTCTCGTCGAAATCGGCGGCCGGAGCTTACCCCGCCCGGTCGTCCTGGCCAGCCTCCAGCACCACCTTGCCGACGATCTTGCGGTCGCGGATCAGCGCCAGCGCCTCGGCGGCGCGTTCCAGCGGCAGCCGCGCCATGATCGCCGGCTTCAGCTTGCCTTCGCGGTACAGCCGGAAGATCTCGGCCTGCACCTCGGCCATCCGGTCGGGCGTGCGGTCGCGGTAGTCCGACCACTGCAGGCCGCTGACCGAGATGTTCTTGACCAGCAGGTAGTTGGCCTTGATCTCGGGATCCGGCCGGCGGCGAAGCCGACCACCACCATCCGGCCGCACCAGGCCAGCGCCCGCATCGCCGCGTCGAACGGATCGCCGCCGAGCACGTCGATGCAGATGTCGGCGCCCTTGCCGCCGGTCACCGCGTGGACCTGCTCGCGCAGCCCGTCGCGCAGGTTCGCCACCGACAGGTCGATCACGTGGTCGGCGCCGGCCTCGAGCGCTGCCGCGGCCTTCGACGGCGTCGTCACCCCGGCCAGCGCCACGCCGCCCAGCGCCTTGACGAGTTGGACCGCGGCGAGGCCGACGCCACCGGTGGCACCGGTCACCAGCACGGTCTCGCCCGGCGCGAAACCGCCGCGATCGTGGAGCGCGAACCAGGCGGTCTGGTACACCAGCCCCATCGCCGCCGCGTCGTCGAACGGCATGGTGTCGGGTATCTCCAGGCACTGCTCCGGGCGCGCCACCACGCGCTCGGCGAAGGCGCCGTGCTCGACCTGCACCATCACCCGGTCGCCCGGCACGAACGAGGTCACGTCGTAGCCGACCTCGACCACCTCGCCCGCCAGTTCCTTGCCCGGCGTGAACGGCAGCGGCGGCTTGTGCTGGTAGCGGCCCTCGACCACCAGCAGGTCGGGGTAGTTCGACGCCGGCGGCGCGCATCGCCACCACGATCTCCTCCGGCCCCGGCTCCGGGTCCGGCAGGTCCGCGATCTCGGCGGTCTCGGGCGCACCGAACGCCCGCATCAGCACGGCCCGCATGTCACTGCTCTCCGATCAGGTCGTCGTTGGCGTCGCCGAGGGCCGGGAAGCCCTGCCCGCCGTCGGGATCCCGGTAGATCGGCGCGATCGGCGGCGGCACCGGCGTCAGCACCGCGTCGCCGGCCGGCATGGCGCCGCGGAACAGGCCGCGCGCCTGGAAGTGCGGATCCTTCGCCGCCTCGCCGATCGACTTCACCAGGGTCACGCAGGCGTCGACGCCGTCGAACGCCGCCAGCCATTCCGCACTCGGGCGGGACGCGACGATGCGGCGCACCGCCGCCATGGTGGCCGCCGGGTCGGCGGCGTCGTTCGCGCAGCGGCTCGGGCAGGTCGATCACGCGGCAGAAATTCACCCAGAACTTCGGCTCCAGCGGCGCGCAGGCGAGCCAGCGGCCGTCGGCGCAGCGGTACACCTGGTAGCGCGGCGACCCGCCGGTCACCAGCTCGCCGCCCGGTCGCGGGTCGGGGCTGCCGACCGCCCGTTCGCCGAGCGCCCAGTAGGCCCAGGCGAACAGGTTGTCGCCCATGGCGACGTCGAGATGCGCGCCGACGCCGGTGCGCTCGGCCTCGCGCAGTGCCAGCAGGATCGACACCACCGACGGAAAGGTGCCGCCGCCGATGTCGGCCACCAGCACCGGCGGCAGCACCGGGTCGCCGGCCCGGTCGGCGCCGAGGTTCAGCACCCCGGTCTCGGCCATGTAGTTCAGGTCGTGGGCGGCGAGCTGCGCCTTCGGGCCGTCCTGGCCCCAGCCGGTGATCGAGCAGTACACCAGCGCCGGGTTGATCGCGGCGAGCGCCTCCCAGCCGAGGCCGAGGCGGTCCATCACGCCGGGGCGAAACTGTTCCACCACAACATCAATATCGGCTATCAAGCGATTGATAACGGCTATCGATCGATCGTCCTTGAGATCGAGCGCCAGGGACCGCTTGCCGCGGTTCAGGAGCGCGAAGTTGACGCCGCTGTCCGCGGTCACCATCGGCGGGTACTGGCGCATGTCCTCGCCGGTGCCCGGCCGCTCGACCTTGATCACCTCGGCCCCGGCCTCGGCCAGGATCAGCGTCGCCATCGGCCCCGGCAGCAGGGTCGAGAAGTCGAGGACGCGGACCCCGGCGAGCGGCTTGCGCGGTGCCGTCACGAGCCCTTCTCCCGCTCCGCCCGGCGCTTGGCGACCACCGCGCGTCGCGCCGGCGCGTAGTGGCGGGTGCCGTAGACCTCGAACAGCGCCTTGGTGACATCGTGATGGTGCTGCAGGCCGGTGCGCTCCAGCAGCTCGATCGGGCCCTCGGGATAGCCGAGGCCGAGCTTGACGGTCAGGTCCATGTCGGCGGCGGTCGCCAACCCCTCGTCCAGCCGGGTCAGCGCCTCGTTGTAGAACGGCCGGATCAGCCGATCGAGGATGCGCCCCGCGAAGTCGGCGCACACCGCGACCTGCAGGCCGGCCGCCTCCAGGATGCTCCGCGCCGCCTCCAGCGCCGCCGGGTCGGTGGCCGGCTGGCGCACCAGCTCGACCAGGTCGGACGGCTCGCCGTCGCCCAGCCGGAAGCGGGCGAACCCGACCGCGTTGGAGCCTTCGCGGCCGGCATCCTCGCCGGTCGCCTCGCCCAGGCTCTCGGTGCCGAGCTCGACCAGCACCGCCGCCTTGGACGGATCCGCCCGGTAGGCCGCGACCGCGCCGGCGCCGAGGTAGACGGTGACCGCGCCCGGACGCGACGGCGTGCTCCAGGAAGGCGTGCGGCCCGGGGAACGACCGGCTGCCGCCGGTGTCGACGATGGCGTAGGACGTCATCTCAGCCTCCGTACATCGCGTCGCGGTCGTAGGTGAAGAAGCCCGCGCCCGGACTTCCGGCCGAGGTGGCCGGCCGCCACCATGCGCTTCAGCAGCGGCGGGGTGGCGCAGCGCGGGTCGTGGGTGACCCCGTAGAACGCCTCGCAGAGCAGCACCTGGGTGTCGAGGCCGATCAGGTCCAGAAGTTCGCACGGCCCCATCTTGTAGCCGAGGCCGGCCTTGATCGCCCGGTCGACGTCGGCCGGTGCGGCGACCCCGGCCTCGATCAGCCGGATCACGTCGTTGTTGAACGGCACCAGGAAGTAGTTGAGCACGAAGCCCGGCGTGTCCTGGGTCTTCACCGGGCGCTGCCCGAGCGCCTCGCAGAACGCCCAGGCCGCCGCGAAAGTCTCCTCGGAGGTGTTCAGGCCGGGCGACATCTCGACCAGCTTCATGAGTTGGGCCGGCAGGCAGAAATGCATGCCGACCACCCGGTCCTCGCGGCCGCAGCCGCTGGCGATCTCGGTGATCGAGAGCGTCGAGGTGTTGGAGGCGAACAGCGTGTGCTCGGGGCAGATCCCGTTCAGCTGGCGGAACAGCCCGCGCTTGACCTCGAGGTTCTCGAAGACCGCCTCGATCACCGCGTCGCAGCCGGCGAGGTCGGCCAGCGCGGTGGTGGTGGTGCAGGCGGCCAGCGCCGCGTCGGCCTGGTCGCGGGTCATCTTGCCGCGCTCGACCGACTTGCCGAAAAACCCCTCGGTCTGGCGCCGCGCCCGCTCCAGGCTGGCGTCGCTGGTGTCGAACAGCACCACCCGGTAGCCGGCGCGGGCCGCCACGATGGCGATGCCGGAGCCCATGGTGCCGGCCCCGCAGACGCCGACGGTGCGGATCTCGGTCATCCCAAAGCCTCCCTACTTGCGCACGAAATGCCGGCCGATCAGCTGGCGGTGGATCTGGTTGGTGCCTTCCCAGATCTGGGTGATCTTGGCGTCGCGCATCAGCCGCTCGACCCGGTAGTCGCGAATGTAGCCGTAGCCGCCGTGCAGCTGCACCGCCTCGTCGGAGATCCGCATCGCCAGGTCGGTGGCGCGCATCTTCAGCATCGAGGCCTCGACCCCGAAATCGGTGGCGCCCGACTCGACCATCCGGGCGACCCGCCACAGCCAGTTCTCGCACATCGCCAGGTCGGTCGCGAGGTCAGCCAGGGTGAACTGGATGCCCTGGAACTCGACGATGCGGCGGCCGGACTGGCGCCGCTCGTTGATGTAGTCGACGGCGTCCTCGAAGGCGGCGCGCGCAATGCCGAGCGCGTGTGCCGCCACGCTCGGCCGCGACTTGTTGAGCGAGGCCAGCAGGATCCTGAGCCCCTCGCCCGGACCGCCGAGCAGGTTGGCGCGGGGCACCCGCAGGCCGTCGAACGACAGCGCCACCGTCGGCGCCGCGCGGTGCCCCATCTTCTCTTCCTTGCGGAGCACGGCGAGCCCGGGCGTGCCCTTGTCGATCACCAGCGCCGTGATCGCCGCCTTGGGGTCGTCGATCCCGGCCCATTTGCCGAACACCAGCAAATGGTCGGCGACATCGCCGTTGGAGATGAAGATCTTGCCGCCGTCGACCACCACATCGTCGCCGTCGGGGGAGAAGCGGGTCTTCATGCCGGTGGCGTCGGAGCCGGCCGACGGCTCGGTGATGCAGAGCGCGCCGATGGCGCCCTCGGCGATCCGGGGCAGGATCCGCTGTTTCAGCTCCGGCGAACCGAAATCCATCACCGGCTTCATGCCGTGGAAGGTGGTCGCCCAGATGATCCCGGTCGAGGCGCAGGCCTTCGACACCTCGCGCACGCAGGCGAGATAGACCGAGTAGCTCAGCCCCAGGCCGCCATGCTCCTCGGGCACGAACATCGCGTTCATGCCGAGCGCGTTCATCGCCGCGATGTTGTCGGCCGGATACGCCTCCAGGCGGTCGTAGTCGGCGGCACGCGGCGCCACCACGTCGCGGGCAAGCTGGCGCACGGCGCCCAGCACCATGGTCTCGTGCTCGGGCAGTTCGAGCGTCGCGTCCAGGCGGTCGAAGACGGTGGCCATGCTCAGCGGTCTCCAAAGGACGGCTTGCGCTTCTCGACGAAGGCGGCGAGGCCCTCGGCGGCATCCTCGGTCCGGAACGCCAGGGTCGACAGATCGGCCTCGACCTTCAGCCCCTCGTGGACCGGCAGGTCGAGGGCCCGGCTCACAGCCTGCTTGGCGAACGCCAGGGCCGGCAGGCCGTAGCGGGTGATCTCGCCGAGGAACGCCAGCGCCTCGGCCAGCGGGTCGTCGCCGGTCAGCAGGCGGTTCACCAGTCCGATCCGCTCGGCCTCGACCGCGTCCACCGTCCGGCCGGTCATGATCAACTCCAGCGCCCGGCCTTCGCCGATCAGGCGCGGCAGTCGCTGGGTGCCGCCGTAACCCGGGATCAGCCCGAGCTTGATCTCCGGCAGTCCCATCTTCGCCGTCGGCACCGCCAGCCGGAAGGTGCAGGCGAGCGCCATCTCCAGGCCGCCGCCGAAGGCGTAGCCGTTGATCAGCGCCACCGACGGGATCTCCAGAGTCGGCGATCTTCGCGAACGCCCGTTGGCCGGCCTCGGCGCCGCGCTTCTGGGACATCAGGTCGCGGCCCATCAATTCCTTGATGTCGGCCCCGGCGCAGAACGCTTTCTCCCCCGCGCCGGTGATCAGCAGCCCGCGAACCGGCAGCCGCGACACATCGTCCAACTTCTGAGAAATTCCTCTATCAAACTGAAATTCAATGCATTCATGGCGTCCCGGCGATCGATCGTCAGGATCGCGACGCCGTCGCGCGTGGCAAGGTCCAGGCTCATCGGTCGCTCCTCATCCGGCGGTCTGCGGCGCCTGAAACCGGCAGGGCTGCGGCGCGATCCGACCGGCCTTCGCCCACTCCGCCAACTCGCGCTTCAGGATCTTGCCGCTCGGTGTCAGCGGGAAGCCGTCCATCACCAGGAAATACTCCGGCATGTCGTACTTCGACAGTCCGACCTCGAACAGGTGCCGGAGCACGTCCTCGGCGCTCGGCTCCGCGGTCCCTGCCCTGAGCACCGCCAGGCAAAGCCGTTCGCCCAGCCGGTCGTCGGGAACCGCGAACGCCGCCGCCCGGGCGATCGCCGGGTGCTTGATCGCCAGATCCTCGACCCGGGCCGGGTGGATGTTGTGGCCGCCACGGATCACCACGTCCTTCAACCGGCCGACGATCGACAGGTTGCCGCGCTCGTCGATGACGCCGAGATCCCCGGACAGGAACCAGCCGTCGGCGTTGAACGAGGTCTCGGTGGCCTCCTGGTTGTCGAAGTAGCCGAGCATCAAGGCGGCTCCCTTGCCGCCGATCTGCCCGACGGTGCCGACCGGAACCTCCTCGTCGGCGTTGTCCTGGGCGAAGATCCGGACGGCGTAGCCGAGGCCGCCGCGCCCGCACGTGGTGCAGATCGTCGCCTCGTCGTCGTCGGGGTGGGTGTACTGGTGCGACGAGTTCTCGGTCATGCCGTAGATGTTCTGCGGCCGGACCCCCTGCGCCACGAACCGCTCGGCGACCGCCGGCGGGATCGGCGCGCCGGCCATGTAGAACAGGTCGACGGCGCCGAGACGTTCAATGCCGCGCCGGGCCTGCTCGGCCTGGATGTCCATGGCGTGGGTCGGCACGCCCATGACGTAGGTGGCGCCGGTCTCGATCATCCAGTCGAGGCGCGAGCGACCGGAGCGCCGGATCGTCGATCACGAGCTGCATGCCGGCGACCAGCCACTGCCCGACCGCCACCCAGGCGATGTGATGGCTGAGCGGCGACAGGGTCAGGAGGACAGTCGATTCGTCGTGATGCCAGTCCTTCACGAGATCCCGGCAGTTCGCCAGCAGGGTGTTGTCCGGAGTGCATGACGCCCTTGGGACGCCCCGTCGTGCCGCTCGTGAACGCGAGGTAGCAGACGGAGTCGGGGTTCGGATCGGGACCGCGCAGGTTGCGCGGCCGGGTGCCGGGAGCCGGCAGGTCGCCGCTCTGGCGAACCGCCGGTATGCGAAACACCCGCCGCATGCCGGGGAGGCCCGCCACCGTGGCCACCGCGTCGTGCCGGTCACTGTCGGCGCCCCAGCCGTCCTCGACCAGTATCGCCGCGGCCCGGGTCCGGCCCAGCAGGCCGCAGATCTCTTCCAGGGTGTAGTTGCGGTGCAGCGACGGGTTGCAGACATAGCCCTGGCGCGAGCACGCCAGGAACGCGGCCACCACCTCGGCCCGGTTCGAGGCCCAGAGCGCCACCCTCTCGCCAGTGCGCACGCCGGCTTCATGGAACGCGTCGGCGATGGCGTCGACCCAGTCCTTGAGCTCCCGCCAACTCAGGTGCCGGGCCGAGTCGCGCAGCGCCTTGGCGTCCGGCCGGGCGGCGGCGTGCCGAGCCAGCAGGGCGTAGAACGTCTCGTCGCGCCAGAGCCCGGCGGCGTAGTAGGCCCGAGCCTCGGCCGGGTCGTGCAGTGTCAGCAGGCGGGACACGCGTCGCTCTCTCAGTGCCCGAAGGTTTCGGGATCGGGGCGCCGGCGTTCGCCGAACGACGCCGACAGTTCCTTGGCCTCGTCGGTCTTCAGGTAAAGTTTCAGCAGCAGGTCGTGGGATACCCGGCCGAGACCGGCGACGCCGCCGTGACGCGCCAGGAACGCGCTCTTGATGCCGGCCAGCGCCAGCGGCCCGCGGTCGGCGATCTCCAGGGCCCATTTCCGGGTTTCGTCGCGCAGTTGATCGTCCGGCACCACGCGGTTGATCAGCCCCATTTCCACGGCCTCCTGGGCGGTCACCTTGCGGTTCGTGTACCAGAGCTCCTTGGCGCGCTTCTTGCCGATGGCATCCTCCAGGTACCAGGTGCCATAGCCGGCGTCGAAACTCCCCATCATCGGGCCGACCTGGCGGAAGATGGCGCTCTGCTTGGCGATGGTGAGATCGCAGACGACCTGCAGGACGTTGCCGCCGCCGACCGCGAAGCCGTTGACCATGGCGATCACCGGCTTCTGCAGCTTGTCGATGGCGTCGTACATCTCGAGCGTCGGCAACACCCCGGCGTACAGGTTGGTGTCCTCCATCGCGTCCTTGCGGCCGCCGATGCAGAAGAACTTGTCGCCGGCCCCGGTCAGCACGATCACCCGGGTGCGGGTCTCGCGTCGGATGCTCTCGATGCAGTCCCGGATCTCGTGACAGGTGACGGCGGTGAACATGTTGCCGTCGTCCGGCCGATTGATGGTGATCCAGCCGATCGGGCCCTCCTCTTCGTAGAGGATGGTCTCGAAGCGCTTGGCGTCGGCCATGATCGTTTCTCCTGTCGCAGGGATGGGCGCCCCGCCGGCGGGGCGGGAGGGACTTCGGTATACAATCTAATTACCGCAGCGCCACCGCCCAGTCCGCAACCCCCGGAGCCGCCGCCCACCGGCAACGGTGCCGTGCCCTGCCCGCGCCAAATTCCGACGCCGCTACCGCGCCAGCGCGAACATCAACTGGTAGATCCCGACCTGAACCTCGCCGGCGCCGCGCTGTTCCAGTCCGGCCAGCACGCCCGCCGCGCTCAGCGCCTCGTCGACCGCAACCCGGTCGGTACCCTCGATCACCGCGGCAAACGGCGCGCGGCCGTCAGGCTGGGCGCGAATCGCCTGCTCGGCGGTAGCCGCCAGGCTGCGGCCGAGATCCGCCTCCCACAACTGCACCCGAGTGATTCCGGCACGATCCCGCAGGTCGTGCAGCGCTTCGCCGGCCAGCCAGCGGGCGATCGGCTCGCGCTGCGCCTCGGGCGGCGCGTAGCGGACCGTCGCCAGATAGCCGCCCGCAACCTCCCCGGCCACCAGCCGTACCCGACAGGTGGCGCGCACGAAGTTGCGAAAGCCCGGCATCATCCGCTGCGTCCAGGCGGTCGGATGGTCGAGGGCGCGGCGGTAGGCCGGGTCGTCGAAGCACGCCAGCGAGTCGACCTCGTAGGCGGCCAGGTAGCGATGGCGGCCCCGGTCGATGCGCCGGTAGCGCCGGCCGTTTCGCCAGCCCGGCATGCCGACGCGCTCGGGAACGTGCTCGCGGTGGTACCACTCGTTGAACTCGGCCTCGATTCGGGGGTCCGCGTCGCCCCAGACCGCCATGACGGCGTCGCTCATCGCCTTCTCCCGTTCGGAATGCGGTTTGCCCCGGCCAACACGGCGTGCTCGGATAGACGCGGGCGCGGGCACTGTCGAGCCGGCGGCGCGTCGGCGCAATCCCCATGCGCGACCATTGAGGAGATCTGGATCATGCGACTGCTGCTGCTTCAGGGCGCCAACATGGAATGGCTGGGCCTCCGGCAGCCGGAACTCTACGGAACCACCACCGCCGGCGAGCTCGACGCCATCATGGCCTCGGAGGCCGATCGCCTCGGGGTCGACCTCGACATCACCTACACCAACCTCGAAGGAGTCGCGATCGATCGGATCTATCAGGCCGCCCGCGACGGCGTCGACGGGCTTCTGATGAATCCGGCCGGCTTTCTGTACGCCGGTTACGCGCTGCGCGACTGCCTTCGCGGCGTGCGGATCCCCTACGTCGAAGTCCACATGACCAACATCGAGCGGCGCGACATGCGCTCGGTTCTCGCCGGCGAGGCCGATGGCCTGATCGTCGGGTCTCGGCATCGACTCCTACCGGTTCGGGCTGGAAGCGCTGGTCCGGGTGGTCGCGCGCCGCAGCGCACGGTGATCGCGGCCCCCCGGACGAACGTCCGGGCGTTCGCTTCTCACCGCTGGCGACCGCTGGCGCGCGGAGTGCGTGCGCAGCCACTCGCTATTCTCGCCGCGAAGCCAGAAACTGCATAAATCTTCATCACATCTCAGCGTCTGCAGAGTTAAATCGCGTCGGGAAACACCGATTGTGTACCAAAGCTTCTTGAATTCCGAACATGCCACGGTAACAATGCCTCAGCCGTCGCGGCTCCGGCAGCAGCAGATCGGAGTTCAATCAACAAAATCAAATAACATAGCGGCGGATCGGCGAAACGGAACCGATCCCCACAGGGACGGTATTCGACTGGGAGGTTGTAAGAATGGGTTTCGGAAAATGGGTAAAGACTGCTGCCCTATTGGGAGTGACGGCAGGCGTGGTGCTGGCGTCCACCGGTGAGGCAGACGCCAAGCGCGAGCGTTGGAAAATGCACTCGGCCTTTGGCGGCAAGCTGATCGTGCTGGGCGAGGGTGCCAGCAACGTCGCCAATTCGATCACCGCCATGTCGGGTGGTGATCTGACGCTTCGGTTCTTCGAGCCCGGTGCGCTGGTTCCGGGCACCGCCTACTACGATCCGGTTTCCAGCGGCTCCATCGACGCCGCCTTCGGCACGCCGGGCTACAACGTCAACAAGAACGAGGCTTATGCGTTCTTCTCGGCGGTGCCGTTCGGCCCCAGCGCGGGTGAGTACTTGGCGTGGATGCGCTACGGCGGCGGCGAGGAGATCGCCACCGAGATGTATGCGCGCGACAACATCCGCTACAACCTCTGCGGCATCATCGCACCGGAGTCGTCGGGCTGGTACCGCAAGGAGATCAAGACGCTCGACGACCTGAAGGGCCTGAAGATGCGGTTCTTCGGTCTGGGCGCGAAGGTCATGGAGAAGTTCGGTGTCTCCACGCAGCTGCTTGCCGGCGGCGACATCTACCCGGCTCTGGAGCTGGGCTCGATCGACGCCACCGAGTTCTCGATGCCGGCGATTGACAAGGAGCTCGGCTTCTTTCAGGTGGCCAAGCACAACTACTTTCCGGGTTGGCACCAGCAGTCGACCCTCAACGAGTTGCTGATCCACAAGCCGTCCTACGATGCCGTCACAGACACCCAGAAGGCTATCATCCGGGGCGCGTGCAACGACAACGTGATGTTCATGTTCACCCGAGGTGAGGGTGCGCAGTTCGCGGCGATGAAGTTCCACCAGGAGAAGGGTGTCACCATCCACCGCTGGTCGGATGAGATGCTCGCCGAGTTCGAGAAGGCTTGGCTGGAGGTGATCGCCGAGGACATTAAGACCAACGAGGACTCCAAGAAGATCTGGGCCTCGCTGCAGGCTTTCCGCAAGGATTACACGATCTGGAAGGAAAACGGCTACCTGAAGTAAGGTAGTCGCCCAGGCAGAGACATCCTGCTGTTTATGACGGTGCCGACGCTGCCGGTGATTTGACAGTCGGCACCGTTCTTCTCTGACAAGCCCGACCATATCGGAGTCCAACCGATATCGTCGGGTGTCTTTTTGAAGGGTGAACGCTTCTTTCGGTCGTTGAGATAAAAAACCACACTGGGGACGCTCAATGCGAAGTCTATTAGCGATCGCCGACCGCCTCGAAACAGTCCCTCAAAGAATGGGGAAGCTTGGCGCTTGGCTGATCCTGCCGTTGATCGGCATTATCATGTTCGATGTGCTGACTCGTAAGTTTCAGTTCATCCAACAGTGGATCATGACCACGCCGCTGTACGACTTCATGTCGCCAACCAAGCTGCAGGAGATGGAGTGGCACCTGCACGCGGCGCTGTTCCTGCTGGCGCTCGGCTACGCCTACACGGTCAACGCCCACGTCCGGGTCGACCTGATGCGCGAAAAGATGTCGGACCGGAGCCAGGCCTGGGTCGAACTGCTTGGCATCTGCCTGCTGATGATCCCCTACATTTTGGTGGTCATGTACTACGGCTGGACGTTCGTCCACCAGGCGTGGGAGTCGAACGAGTCCTCCGACGCCATGACCGGCCTGTCGCACCGCTGGGTGATCAAGTCGTTCGTGCTGATCGGCCTCGGTCTGGCCCTGATGGCCGGGATCTCCACGCTGATCCGGCAGGTCGTCTACCTGTTCGGTCCGGAGGAACTTCGCCCCGAGGTCAAGATGAACATGCTGACCTCGGCGGTGGCCGAACACCTGCCGAAGATCGACGACGGCGACGTGGACAATGACATCGCGAAGCTCGAGGGTCACTACGATGACCCCGAGATCGTGCGGGGGGGCTGAGCCGTGGATTTCTATTGGGAGGACTATCTCGCCGTCTACATGTTCGCCGTGCTGGCGCTCGGGCTGTTTTCCGGGTTTCCGGTGGCGTTCGTGGTCGGCGGGGTCGGCTTGGCGTTCGGCTTTCTCGGGGCCGCCGTCGACTACTTCTCGCTGATCGAGTTCTACAACATCCTGCCGCGCATCTGGGGCGGCGCCGCCGCCAACCTGGTGCTGGTCGCGGTGCCCTGCTTCATCTTCATGGGCACCATGCTGGAACGCTCCGGCGTCGCCAACGACCTGCTCGACATCCTGGAGATCCTGCTGCGACGGGTCCCGGGCGGGCTGGCGCTGGCGGTCACCGTCATGGGCACCATCATGGCCGCGACCACCGGCATCATCGGCGCCTCGGTGGTCATGATGACGCTGATGGCGCTGCCGACCATGCTGCGCCAGCGCTACCAGAAGGAACTCGCGACCGGCACCCTGGCGGCATCGGCAACGCTCGGCATCCTGATCCCGCCCAGCATCATGCTGGTGATCATGGCCGACCTGCTGGCGATCTCGGTCGGCAACCTGTTCCTCGGCGCCATCCTGCCGGGCCTGCTGCTGTCGGCGCTGTACTTCGCCTACATCCTGGTGGTGTCGGCGCTGAAGCCGCAGTGGGCGCCGTCGCTGTCCGACGACATCGGCCCGGACACCGCCGGCGGCATGATCCTGATGCTGCTGAAGGGCTTCCTGCCGCCGGTGTTCCTGATCACCCTGGTGCTCGGCTCGATCTTCGCCGGCTGGGCGACCCCGACCGAGGCGGCCGGCGTCGGCGGCTTCGGCGCGCTGCTGCTGGCGATCTTCAACAGGAAGCTGACCTGGGAGGTGCTGAAGGACGTCTGCGAGCGCACCGCCCTGACCTCCGGCATGATCTTCTTCATCTTCATGGGGGCGACCGCGTTCTCCTACGTGTTCCGCTCGCTCGGCGGCGAGGACCTGATCGTCGAGTTCATCGAGCACCTGGGCTTCGAGGCCTGGGGGCTGCTGTTCGTGCTGATGGCGACGATCTTCATCCTCGGCTTCTTCTTCGACTGGATCGAGATCACGCTGATCGTGCTGCCGGTGTTCACCCCGATCGTGGAGCTGATGGATTTCGGCAGCCACGTCGAGGGCCGCGACATCATCTACTGGTTCGCCATCCTGGTGGCGGTCAACCTGCAGACCTCGTTCCTGACACCACCCTTCGGGTTCGCCCTGTTCTACCTGAAGGGTGTCGCGCCCAACTCGGTCAAGATCCAGAACATCTACAAGGGCATCATCCCGTTCGTCGCCCTGCAGGTGATGGGGCTGGTCGCCGTCATCATCTGGCCGCAGATCACGCTCTGGCTGCCGAACCTGATCCTGCAATAACCCACCGACGGTTCGTCGGCCGAACGCGGCGAGGGCCGCTCCGATGGAGCGGCCCTTCGTCGTTTCACTGCCTCGCCGCGAACGGTCCGCGGCCGATCAGCCAGGCGAGCGATCCGGCAGCATCGGGACCACCCGTTCGAGATACCGGGCGTAGTCGGTGTCGACGGGAGTGTAGGCGGCGTCGAACAACGGGCTGGCGATCAGGAAATCCGCGGTCGAGCGGTTGCAGGCCATGGCGATGTTGTAGACCGTCGAAAGCCGCACCAGGGCCTTCACGTCGACATCGTGGGGCATCGCCGACATCGGGTCCGCAAAGAAGATCAGGACATCGAGACCACCATCGGCGATCAGCGCGCCCATCTGCTGGTCGCCACCCAGCGGCCCGCTCTTCAGGCGCGTCACCGGCAGCCCGAGGCGGTCAGCGATCAGGCCTCCAGTGGTGCCGGTCGCCCAGAGGTCGTGAACCGCCAGCCGGTCGCGGTGCACGGCTGCCCAGTCGAGCAGGTCCGGCTTCCTGGCGTCGTGGGCGATCAGGCCGATGCGCTTGCGGGGCCGCATACCGGCGGCCATCGCTCAGCGGATGAACCGGTCGACGTAGTCGGCGCCGAGCCCGACGGCGGTGTAGTGCTTGCGGCACATGTCCAGCTTGGCGAACACGTCCTCGAAGCCGGTACACCGCCCCTGCTCGTCCACGTAGTACATGCATCCGGAGATGTTGAAGAAGGTGATCATCTCCTCGCAGTCCTCGTCGACGACCAGGGTGTGCGTCTCTCCCGGCGGCTCGAACACGTAGGACCCCTCGGTGGCGATCCAGTCGTGCTCGAGGTAGCGCCACTGCCCCTTCAGGACGAAACCGTGCACCGGAGCGGGATGCAGATGCCGGCTGAGGACCCCGACTTGCGAACCCTCAGCAGGTTGCACCAGCCGCCGTTCAGGGTGTTCAGCATCAGCGGCCTGAACCACACGTTCGGCGCCTGCGGCACCCAGACCCGCTCATCGTCCGGAACCGCCGTCTCGACGATCTCCAGGGGCGACAAGGGATGGGTCGATGCCGGGCGCTCCCGGTCGGCGACGCGCGCGCGCATGACGATCTCCTCCAAGCATTGATCCGTCGGTTGCGGGGAACCTTACGCCGCCGGCATCCCGCTGTCATGGCCGGCCAGCAGCTTCCGGACCGCGTCCACCGCCGGTATCGGCGCCACCGCCCCGTAGCCGGTCGTGGTCAGCGCCGCCGCGGCGTTGGCATAGCGGGCGGCCTCGAAGGGGTCGTCGCCGGCGGCCAGCCGAGCCAGGAACGCACCGTCGAAGGTGTCGCCGGCACCGGTCGCGTCGATCGCCTCGACGCGCATCGGCGCGATCCGTTCGCGACGATCGGCGGTGGCGACGAGCGCGCCGTCCGCGCCCAGCTTCAGCGCGACGACGCGCGGGCCGCGGCGCAGATAGAAGTCGGCGATCGCGTCGGGGTCGTCGAGACCGGTCAGGATCCGGGAATCGTCGACCGAGGGCAGCGCCACCGTGCAGCGCTCGATCGCGCCGTGCATCACGGCGCGCGCCCGCTCGAGGGACCACAGCTTGAGGCGCAGGTTGGTGTCGTAGGCGACCTCGCAGCCGGCCTGGCGGGCCGACTCGATCAGACGAAACCCGGCATCGCACGGTCCCTCGCCCACCGCCTGACTGATGCCGGACAGCTGCACGACGCGCACCCGCGGCAGCAGGTCGATCGGCAGATGCTCCGGCCGGTAGCGGCTGGCCGCCGAACCAGCCCGATAATAGGTGAAGTCGCGCCCGGCCGGGCTGGGCGAGATGATGTACAGGCCGGTCGGCGCCGCCGACTCGCTCCTCACGGCGCTGTCGTCCACGCCTTCCCGCCGCCACAACGCGCGCAGCTCATGGCCGAAGATGTCGTCGCCGACGGCCGAAATGTAGGCGACCCGCGCTCCCTGGCGGGACGCCGCGATGGCGCAGTTCGACGTGTCACCGCCATAGCCGGGGCGATAGGTGGCCGCCCCGGCGACACTGTCGATGCGGGTCAGTTCCATCATCGGTTCGCCAAAGCAGGCGAGATCAACGTCGCGAGCGGTCATGCTCGGAAAGTGAACGAGCCGGGCAGAACCGGCAAGTCCGAACGGCCGGACCTGTTGCCGGTGCCCGCACCCCTGCTAGTGTGATGATCATATCTCTTCGGCCGCCCGGCCATCGAACACAGACAAACGAGACGCAACCCAAGGGACGGAAACGATGACCGACATTTCGGCGGCGGACCTCGACCGCCTTACAGCCTGGGACACCCCGACGATCTGCAACGCGCTCGAGATCACCAACCCGGAACGCCGCGCCACCGGCTTCACCACCGGCAGCATGGTGTGCGCGTTCCCGGAACTGAAGCCGATCTGCGGGTTCGCCCGGACCGCCACCATCCGCGCCGTGTCGCCCGCCGCCCGCACCGCCGCCGAGAACGTCGCCAGCCGGCAATCCTACTACGAATACGTCGCCACCGGCCCCGGACCGACCGTGGTGGTGATCCAGGATCTCGATTCCGAGCCGGGCTTCGGCGCCTTCTGGGGTGAGGTCAACACCGCGATCCACAAGGGCCTGGGCGCGCTCGGGGTGGTCACGGACGGGTCGATCCGGGATCTCGATGCCTGCGCGCCGGGCTTCCAACTGGTAGCCCGCAAGGTCGGGCCGAGCCACGCCCATGTCCACCTGGTCGACCACGGCGGGCAGGTGAACATCTTCGGCATGGTGGTGAAGGATGGCGACGTGGTCCACGCCGATCGCCACGGCGCTGTCGTGGTCCCGCGCGACGCCGTCAAGAAGCTGCCGGACGCGGTCGAACTGCTGACCCGGCGCGAGGCGGTGATCCTGGAGGCCGCCCGCGCCCCGGGCTTCGATATCGGCAAGCTGAAGGCCGCGATGGGCAAGTCCGCCGACATCCACTGACCCGGAACCGGACCGCCACCATGGCCAGCAACACGAAGAAGGTCCTGATCCTCGGCGCGCTGCACCCCGACGGGATGGCGCTTTTCGAGGGGCGCGGGGACGTCGAGTACCAGGTGCTGCACGACGTCTCGGAGGAGAACATCCTCCGACACGTCGACGGCGTGCACGGCATCGCGGTGCGGGTTGCCAAGATCACCCGCCGGATCATCGAAGCATCGAGCAGCCTCGAGATCGTCTCGCGCCACGGCGTCGGTTACGATTCGGTGGACGTCGCCGCGTGCACCGACAACGGCGTCCGCCTGACCATCGCGCCGCGCGCCAACGCTCCCTCGGTCGCCGAACAGGCGATGATGTTCATGCTGGCGCTCGCCAAGCAGGTCACCGCCTTCGATCCCCTGGTGCGGCGCGGCGACTGGGCGCGGCGCGGCGAACTCCGCCCCTTCGACCTCGAAGGGCGGACGCTGCTGGTGATCGGTCTCGGGCGCATCGGATCGCGGCTCGTCAAGCGGGCACGGGCGTTCGACATGCGGGTTCTGGGGCATGACCCCTACATCCCGGCCGACGCGATCCGGGCGATGGGGGCCGAGCCGGTCGCTGACTTCCGGGCCGCCCTCGGCGCGGTCGACGTGGTCTCGGTGCATTGCCCGCGCAACCCGGAGACGATCGGGATGCTGGGCGCGGCCGAACTTGCGGCACTCCGTCCGGGAGCCCTGGTGATCAACTGCGCGCGGGGTGGCATCGTCGACGAGGCGGCGCTGGTCGCGGCGGTGCAGTCAGGCCAGGTCGGAGGGGCCGGCTGCGACGTCTTCGACGTCGAGCCACCGGCAGCCGATCATCCGTTCTTCGCGGAACCCCGGATCCTCGTCACGCCGCATTCCGCCGGGATGAGCCTGGAGGCGACCCAGCGCTCGGCGGTACAGACGATCGAGAACATCCTGGCCACGTTCGACGGGACCCTCGATCCGGCCGTGGTCGTCAACAAAGAGGTCCTGCAGGGGACCGGACGCTAAAGAGGAAGGACACGACCATGGACAGCCGTCTGCACAAGGTATGGGCCGAGGGCAAGGGCGCCCTGAACGGCTGGCTCTCCATCCCGTCGACGGTGACCGCCGAGCTCCTGGCGATGCAGGACTTCGACAGCCTGACCGTCGACCTCCAGCACGGGCTGGTCGACTACCAGGCCGCCCTGTCGCTGTTCCAGGCGGTGCAGGGCTGGGGCCGGACGCCGATGGCGCGGGTGCCGTGGAACGAGCCCGGCATCATCATGAAGCTGCTCGACGCCGGCGCGCTCGGGATCATCTGCCCGATGATCAACACCGCCGAGGACGCCGAGCGGTTCGTCGGCGCCTGCCTGTACCACCCCGAGGGCTACCGCTCGACCGGCCCGACCCGCGCCGGCCTGCTCTATCCGGACTATTTCCCGAACGCCAACAGGACGATCGTCACCATGGCGATGATCGAGACCGTGCAGGCGGTCGGCAATGTCGACGCGATCTGCGCAACCCCGGGCCTGACCGGGATCTATGTCGGGCCGAGCGACCTCGCGGTGTCGATGGGCAAGAGCCCCGGCATCGATCCGACCGACCCGGAGGTGGTGGCCAACATCGACAAGGTGCTGGCGGCGGTCAAGAAGGCCGGCCTCAAGATCGGGATCCACTGCCTGGCCCCCAGCTACAGCCGGCGCATGGTCGAGAAGGGTTTCGACTTCGTTACCCTTGGCTCAGACGTGCGCATGATCGTCGCGGCCGCCTCCGGTGACGTGAAAGCCTATCGCGCGCTCGAGGCCGGGCAATGAACGGGGTCCGGCGCGAGAGCGGTCAGGTCTTCGTGCCTCCACAGGCAATGGAGGCGCTCGGCCGCGCGATCTTCGTCAGATCCGGTTGCTCGCCCGCCGAAGCCGAGCGGATCGCCCGGCGCCTGACCGGCGCCAACCTGCGCGGCCACGACAGCCACGGCGTGATCCGGATCCCGCGGTACGCGCAGTGGGCGGCGGACGGCACGCAGGTTCCGAACCAGACCGTCGAACTGCTGCTCGACCAGCCCAGCTTCGCGATCATCGACGGGCGCTATGGCTTCGGCCAGACGATCGGCGAGCAGGCCATCGACATCGGCGTCGCCAAGGCGAAGGCGCACGGCGTCGCGGTGACGGCTCTCAGAAACTCCGGTCATCTCGGGCGGATCGGCGACTGGGCCGAGCGGGCCGCCGCCCGGGACGTCGTGTCGATCCACATGGTCAACGTGCGCGGGTCACTGCTGGTGGCGCCATACGGTGCTGTCGGCCGCCGCATGGGGACGTCGCCGTTCTGCGCCGGCATCCCGGTGGCGGGCGGCGAGCCGATCATCCTCGATTTCGCCACCTCGCTGGTTGCCGAAGGCAAGGCCCTGGTCGCCTACAAGGGCGGCAAGCCCCTGCCCGCGGGCTCCCTGGTCGACGCCGACGGCGCCCTGACCAACGATCCGACGCCGCTCTACGGCACCGTCCCGCCGGGTGGCTACCCGGATCCCAACAACGGGCCCGGCGCGCTTCGCGCCTTCGGCGACCACAAGGGGTCCGGGCTGAACTTCCTGATGGAAATGATGGCGGGCGCGCTCGGCGGCTCCGGGACCGCGGGTGCGAACGACGAGCCGAAGCGTCGGCGCTTCTGCAACGGCATGTTCTCGTTCTACGTCGACGTCGCCGCCTTCGACACCGACAACGGCTTCGCCGCCGAGGTGAAGAGCTACGTCGATTTCGTGAAGTCGGCGACACCCTCCTCCCCCGGCGGCCAGGTCCTCGTGCCGGGCGAGAAGGAACGCGCCACACTGGCCGAGCGGACCGCCGGCGGCCTGCCGCTGGCCGAGGAAGCCTGGACGGACATCGTCGCGACCGCCCGCAGTCTCGGCATCGCCGAGGCCGAGATCGAGCAGGCGATCGGCGGGCCCGCCTGAGGCGAGGACTGGAGCCGGCGGGTCGGCGGCGGCGCCTAGTCCGGCAGCGAGGTGATGTTGTCGGCGACGTAGGCCGGCGCTCCCCCATCGGGCGCCAGCGCCCGACGGTGGTGTCGGCGTCGGTGTGGTGCTCGAGTTCCGAGTTGAGCTCGGCGCCGAGGCAGATGATGTACGCCGAGATGTACAGCCAAAGGAGCAGAATGACCACGGCGCCGAGGGTCCCGAAAGTCTCGTTGTAATCGGAGACGTTGGAGACGTAGAAGCTGAAGCCCCACGACGCCGCCATCCACACCGCCGTGGCCAGGATGGAGCCCGGCGTCACCCAGCGGAACTGGGGGCTGCGCCGGTTCGGGCCGTACTGGCGGTACAGCAGGCCGAGGCCGACCAGCACGATGCCCGCCAGCAGGACCCAGCGCACGCCCAGCACGATGCCGGCGAACGGTTCCGGCACCGACATCAGCGCGACCGCCGCCGGCACCACCCCCAGCAACCCGACGGCGGCGACCGCGAAGGCGAGGCCGGCGATGGTGAAGCCGAGCGCCGTCAGGCGCGGCCGGATCAGGCCCTCGCGATGCGGCTCGTTGTAGGCGATGTCCATGGCGCTGAGCAGCGCCGACGACCCCTTCGCGCTGCTCCAGATCGCCAAGCTCAGGCTGAGCAGGAGGCCGAAGCCCAGGGTGCCGCCGGCGGCGCCGCTGACCTGCTGCAGCTGTGCCGAGAGCAGGTCGAACACCTCCTTCGGGACCAGGTCGCGAACCGGCTCGAGCTGGGAGGTGACCGTGGCCGGATCGGCGACCAGCCCGTACAGGATGACGAAGCCGGCGATGGCCGGGAAGATCGACAGGAACGAGAAAAACGCGACGCCCGCGGCCACCACCGGCACGTGGTCCTGCGTCACCTGGTCGACGACACGCTTGATGACCTCCCACCACCCTCGCAGCGGGACCTTGCGCGGATCATCGGCGGTCTTGCCGTAGCGATCGTCGACGGCGCTCTTGGTCATCGGCTCAACTCCGGGAAAGCCCATCCCCGCCCGCGGCACCTGACACGCAACCGAAGGCGGTCGCCACTTGTTCCCCTGTCATCACTCATGACCAGGGCAGCGGTCGGCGGGTCCGCCCGAACGCGCCTGGCTCCGTTCCCCGGGCCCCCAATGTCACCTCAAGCCGCAACGCTGGTCGTCAACCCCGCCGCCGGCGGTCTCCTCGACGGCGAGCTGACTCCCGAGGACATCGCCGAAGCGGCTCACGGGAGCCGGGTTCGCGGTGGAGTTGCTGAGCGGACCGCCGGCGGAGATCAAGCAGCGCCTCGAGCGCGCCCGCGACCTGCCGGCCGAACTCGTGGTGGTCGTCGGCGGCGACGGCACCATCAACGCCGCCGCCCGGGCGCTCGCCGAGATCGGACAAGATCCTCGGGCTGATACCGCGCGGCACCCTCAACCACCTGAGCAAGGACCTGGGGATCCCCCAGGACCTCGACGGCGCCGTGGCCGCGCTGAGCGCCGGCACGCCCCGCGACATCGACATCGGCGAGGTCAACGGCCATCTGTTCCTGTGCAGTTCGGTGATCGGCTTCGCGTCCCGCCTCGGCGGGCAACGCGAGCGGTGGCGCGGGAAGCTGCATCCCTGGCGATGGCTGCGCCTGATCGTGCGGATTGCCCAGACCCTGTATCGCGACCCGACGCTGGAGGTGGGCTTCTCCGGCACGACGCGGCCACCGCTGAGGACCCGGTACCTGGTGTGGTGGCGGTCGGTCTGTACGAGGAGGCGCCCGGACAGCTGTTCGCCCGCTCCAGCCTGGATTCCGGGGAATTCGGCGTCTACGCGGTGCGCCGGCCGACCTTCCGCCGGCTGGCCCGGATCCTCCCTGGCGGCCCTCCTGGGACGGTGGCGCCGGGCGCCGGACCTGATCGCGAGCGAGGCTGGAACGCTCACCGTCACGAGCGCCCGCCAGCGGTTGCGGGTCATGAACGACGGCGAAGCGACACTGCTCGACGTGCCGTTGCGCTACGGCCTGCGGGTCAGGGCGCTGCGAGTCCTGGCGCCGCCGCCCGAGAGCACCGGTCCCGCCGTCGGTGCCGGCCCGTCGGGATCTCCGCGGGCATGATCCGCCTCGCCCATCTTTCCGATCTGCATTTTGGCCGCACCGACGCCAGTCTCCTGGCGCCGCTGGAGGACGAGTTGGCCCGGGCCCGCCCGGATTTGGTGGTGATCAGCGGAGACCTCACGCTGCAGGCGCGGGAGCGCGAGTTCCGAGAGGCAGCGGCCTTCATCCGCGCGCTTCCGGCTCCCTGCTTCGTGGTTCCGGGCAATCACGACATTCCGTCGCATCACGCGCTGGAGCGGCTGGTCCACCCGTTCCGGCGATGGCGCTTCCACATCGGAACGGATCTCGAACCCACCTGGATCAACAGCCGCGTGGCGCTGGTCGGGCTCAACACGGTGCAGCGGGCGTCCTGGCGGATCAACTGGTCGCACGGCCACATCGGCCGGCGGCATCTGGCGCGCGTCGAGCATCGCCTCGCCGCGCTGCCCCCGGGACCGGTCCGGGTGGTGGTCGGCCACCACCCGTTCTTCGCCCCTGACCCGCTGCTGCAGAATCGCGTGCTGCGTCGCTCCGACGAGGCTCTCAGGATGTTTCGCCGGCACCGGGTCCGGCTGGTGCTGGCCGGACATCTGCACCGGGCGTTCATGCACGAACTGCCCGGTGACGATCCGGCGTGGCCGCTGCTGGTGGTGCACGGCGGCACAACCATCTCGACCCGCCTGAGGGGCGAATCGAACGCCTTCAACATCATCGACATGGATGACGACGGCGCGGTCAGGGTCGAGGCCAGGGTGTGGACGGACGGCCGGTGGCAGGGCGTGCGCACCCGGTGCTGCCGGGTCCCTCCTGAGAGCCCCGCCCGGGCCTGCCGGAGTGGCCGGTTACCAGACGGCGGTGTGCTGCTCGAGGCGGACGCGGGCCGGCCAAGGTCGGTCGGCGTCGGCGTTGCCGTACGACCGCGGCGGCACCCGCATCGCGTCGCGGACCAGCCCGGCGGTGATCTGGTCGAACAACGTCGGGTCGCGGTGCAGCCGCGCGACGATCATCGCCCCGTGCAGGGTCGCGACCATGCCCAGCGCCCGGGCACGACCGTCCGGACCGGGAGCGGCGCCGGTCCCAAGCGCGACCACATGGGCGATCCACCCGGCCAGGCGATCGATCGACCGCCGCAACTCCGCGGCCACCGGCGCCGGAAGACCGGCGGCCTCCCGGCCAGAACCGCGCACGGACACATCCGGCCGTCGTCGCCGAGCGTGCGGCGCAGGGTGCGAACCAGCCAGCGCAACCGGTCGGAAGCCGGCACGGAGAGATCGTCCTGGGCGCCGAGACCCTCGAGCAGCTCATCCGTGTAACGCCGCAGGACCGCGACCGCGAGGTCGGGGCGGTCGGGATAGGCCGCCAGCACGAAGCCGGCGTCGAAACCGGCGAGCCGGCCGATCTCGTCCGGATCCAGCGCGCAGTAACCACCGGTTCTCACGAGGTATTCCGCCGTGTCGAGGATGGCGGTCGCGGTCTCCGAATCGGGGGTCATCGTCTGCTGCATCCCTTGCTGCGGCCTTTGCCGGAGATCGGCCGGCCGACGCGAAAACCTACCGCAGCGGTGGTAAACAACCGGTAAACGAGCGTTAACGACGGGGCTCAGCGTCCGGGGTGTAGCGAGCCTCCTCGGCGTAGTACCGCTCGAAGCCGACGATCTCGTACAGTTCCTCGAACGGCAGCAGGCGGTCGGCACCGGGGTGCCCCCCGGACGCCATCAGGTCGAGGGCGTCCCGCATGGCGCGGATGGCCACGTTCACCATCGTCAGTCCGAACAGGGCGAGATCGTAGCCGAGCGCTTCGGCCTGGCGGGGCGACAGCAACGGCCGACCGGCCTTCTCGACCTGCGCCAGCATCGTCGGGACGGTCACCCGGCGGTTGAGTTCCGCCATCTCGGCCTCGGATTGCGGGCCTTCGAAGTAGACGATGTCGGCGCCCAGTTCGGCGAAGGCTTCGGCGCGCCACAGCGCCTCCTCGAAGCCCTCCGGGCCGCGGCTGTCGGTGCGGCCGATCACCAGGACGTCGCCGCCGGCCGCCTGGATCTCCGAGCGAGCGTCGAGGGCCGCCCGCAAGCGCAGGATGGCGTCCTGGCGGTCCACCACGGCGACACCGTGGGCGAACCCGCAGCGCTTCGGATAGGCCTGATCCTCGATCATGACGCAGGCGAACCCGGCGCGATGATAGCCTCGCACGGTGCGCTTCACGTTGACCGGATTGCCGAAGCCGGTGTCACCGTCGCCGATCACCGGAATCCGCACCGCGTCGCAGATCCGGCGCCCCTGGGCGACCATCTCCTCGTAGGAGATCAGCCCGGCGTCCGGCATCGCCAATTGGGTTGCCGATACCGCGTAGCCGCTCATGAAGGCGACCTCGAAGCCGGCTCGTTCGACCAGCCGCGCCGACATGGCGTCGAAGCAACTGGGCACGACGCTGAGTCCGGGACGGGTCAGCAGCGCGCGCAACATTGCGGCGTGGGTCGTCATCGATGGTCTCCTCGCTGCGGCGGGACACGTTCATCCGCGTATTGGGAGACTACCTCCTCCGACCGCGCGCGCACCACCGCCGCGGCCCGCTGTGTCGGACCAGCCGGCCTCAGCCCGGCGAAGCCAGCGGGCGGACGAGCGTCATTCGCCGATCCCGAACGAATGCCGACCGGTCACGCTGACTTTTCCCGACGGTAGCGGTCGACGAGGTACACCAGTCGCGCCCGGTCGAAGACCTCGAAGTGGCCCGGAAACACCCGGGTCGCCGGCAGCGCGGCAAGGCGCGCGTGGGTCGCCAGCAACTCGGGTACGGAGGCGCCGGGAAGCGTGTCGAACATCAGCCCGTCGTAGATCGCGTCGGCGGCGAACAGGAACCCCGTCGCCTCCTCGAACAGGCAGATATGGCCGGGCGAGTGCCCCGGCGTGTGCAGCACCCGAAGCACCCGACAGCCGAGGTCGATCCGGTCGCCCTCGGCGACGGTCGCGGTCGCCGGCATCGCCGGCAGCCGCCAGGCCGCGGCGTCGAATCCGCCGGGCACCGGGTCGAAGGCGAGGGTGTCGTGGTCGAGCAGGAACGGCAGGCTCTGGACCGCGGTCGGATTCGGGTCGGCCAGGATGGCCGCCTCGAGCGGATGAACCATCCGGTTCGCGAAGCGGTCCAGGCCGCCGATGTGGTCGAAGTGGGTGTGGCTGGCAACCGCGACGATCGGGCGATCGAACAGTTCGGGCAGGCAGCGATCAAGCGGCACCAGACCCCAGCCGGCGTCGAGAACCAGCCGCCGGTCGCTGCCGTCCACCACCCAGATCGCGCCCCGGCAGTACGGGAGCGCGTAGAGCTCCTCGATCCGCCACACGCCGTCGCCGTGGTCCTCGACCCGGATCACCCCGTCGTCGCGCGCCCGCATCGGCCTGCCTCCGGCTGCTGGCGCACTCTAGCGGTGCTGCGCCGCGGCGAGAAGCGAGCCGCAAACGCAAAACCCCCGCGCCAGGGGCGCGGGGGTCTGCAACAGGCCTGAACGCCGGTTGCGACGATCAGAACTTTTCCTTGACCTTCAGGACCTGACGACCGCGGTACATGCCGGTCTTGAGGTCGATGTGGTGCGGCCGATGCAGCTCGCCGGTCTCCGGGCTCTCGACGTAGGCGTCGGACTGGATCCGGTCGTGCGCCCGGCGCATACCCCGACGGGACGGGGTAGTCTTTCGCTTCGGAACGGCCATTGCTCGCACTCCACAAGAAACGCTTCCGCGCAGGCGCAGCCGCGACGGAGAGCGCCTTATACGGACACCGGCCGACGGATGCAAGCGCGGCCGTGCACCGGTAAAGAGCGAAGCCGTCACACAAGCGTCACTTGCGCCACCGCGCAACGTGGCACTATCCGAAGCCGCGTCATCCACGCCGAACCCCGAGCAGCATTGCCATGATACTAGCCTTCCGGAACGCCCGTCTCGTGCTGCCCGACCGGGTCGTCCATGGCACCATGGAGGTGCGGGACGGGACGATCTCGTCCGTCGACGACACCGCGGCGGCGCCGCCCGACGCCATCGACCTGGACGGCGATTTCCTGATGCCCGGCCTGATCGACCTGCACACCGACAAGCTGGAGCAGCACTACCAGCCGCGCCCCAAGGTGTACTGGGATCCGGTGGCCGCCGCCGTCAACCACGACGCCGAGATCGCCACTTCCGGCATCACCACGGTCTACGACGCGCTTTGCCTCGGGTTGAGCGAGAAAGGCGAGTTGCGGGCCGAGCACCTCAAGCCGATCGTCGGCGGCCTCACCGAGGCCCGGGCGGCCGGGATGCTGCGCGCCGACCACCGCATCCACCTGCGCTGCGAGGTCATCGGCGCGACCGTGCTCGACCAGCTTTCGGCCTTCGACGACGACCCGGTGGTCGGTCTGGTATCGGTGATGGACCACGCGCCCGGGCAGCGCCAGACCGCGGACGTCGAGGTCTGGTACCGGCTGCGGCGCGAGGACGACCGGATGAGCGACGCCGCCATCGCCGACGAATTCGATCGGCTGACCACGGCGTCGCGCGAGCTCGGGCCGCCCCAGCGCCGGGCGGTCGCCGGCTGGGCTCGCGACCGCCGGCTCGGCCTCGCCAGCCACGACGACCAGACCGAGGCGCACGTAGAAGAATCAGCGGCGATCGGCTGCACCATAGCCGAGTTTCCGACCACCGTGGCGGCCGCCCGAGCGTCGCGCGCGCACGGCCTGGCGGTGATGATGGGCGGGCCGAACCTGGTGCGCGGCCGGTCGTCCTACGGCAACGTGACGGCCCGCGACCTGGCAGCGGCGGACCTGCTGGACATCGTCTCGTCGGATTACGTCCCGGCCAGTCTGTTGCACGCGGTGTTCATCCTGGCCGGTTCGGTCGACGGCTGGGACCCTGCCGCGGGCCCTCGCCACCGTCACCGCGACGCCGGCCGCCGCTGCCGGCCTGGAGGATCGCGGCCGGATCGCGCCCGGTCGGCGCGCCGATCTCGTTCGCGTCCGCGCCGTCGGCGGCCGCCCGGTGGTGCGCGGCGTCTGGGTGGCCGGCGAGCGGGTGGCGTGAGACGGCGGCGGGTTCTTTCCGCTACCCTGCTGGCCCTGGCGGCCGCCGGGTGCGGCGGCAACGAGGCTGGCCGGGAGGACGGCCGGGCCTGCCCGCCCGCCCGGATGGTTCTGGATGTCGGCCACACCCCGGCGGCGCCGGGCGCCATCGCCGCGTCCGGAGCGGCCGAGCTGAGCTTCAACACCCGGTTCGCCGACCGGCTGGCGGATCGCCTGACCGGAGCCGGCCTCGCCCCGGCGGTTATCCGGATCGAGGGCGACGACCCGATGCTGGAACGCCGGGTTGCCGCCATCGCCGCGGCCGGACCGGGGCTGATCGTCTCGATCCACCACGATTCGGTGCAGGAGCGCTATCTGCGCGCCAGCGTTGTGGACGGCGTGGGGCGCACCTACACCGACCACGCCGCCGGCTTCTCGCTGTTTGTCCCGGCCGAGACACCGCACGCCCAGCCGAGCCTGGAGTTGGCCCAGCGGATCGCCGACGCGCTGCGTGTCGCCGGAGAGCGACCGAGCCTGCATCACGCGGAGCCGATCGAGGGCGAGAACCGTCGCCTCCTGGACCCGGCGCGCGGGATCTACGCCGGCGACTTCCTGAAGATCCTGCGCACCGCCCCGGCCCCGGCGGTCCTGGTGGAGGTCGGGGTGATCAAGAACCCGGCGGAGGAGCGGCGGCTGGCGGATCCGGCGACGGTCGACGCGCTCGCCGGGGCGATGGCGGCGGCGATCCTGTCGGCCCCCTGCCCGGTTATCCGGCGGTGAGCGGCCAGAACAGCGGAATGATCGCGGTCGCCGTGACCCAGAGGAGCAGGTTCAACGGGACGCCGACCTTCAGGAAATCGGTGAACCGGTAGCCGCCGGCGCTGTAGACGAAGGTGTTGGTCTGGTAGCCGATCGGCGTCGCGAAGCTGGCGCTGGCCGCGAACATCACCGCCACCACGAACGGCCGCGGGTCGACGCCGAGTTGCACCGCCAGCCCGGCGGCGATCGGAGTCAGCAGCACCGCGACCGCGTTGTTGCTCATCACCTCGGTCAGGATCGAGGTCAGAAGGTACACCCCGGACAGCACCGCCACCGGCCCGAGGCCGGCGACCAGCATGGCGACGTTCTCGACGACCAGGCGGGCGGCGCCGGTCTTTTCCATGGCGAGGCCGAGCGCCAGCATGCCGAGGATCAGCATCAGGATGCTCCAGTGCACGGCGGCGTAG
This sequence comes from Rhodospirillaceae bacterium, assembly GCA_018401495.1. GTDB lineage: Bacteria > Pseudomonadota > Alphaproteobacteria > Thalassobaculales > Thalassobaculaceae > Thalassobaculum_A. The sequence goes on along the minus strand of JAGYJX010000021.1, from coordinate 130,169 downwards.
GCCTCTTCCGATTCCAGGCAGCCGAACGTCACCACCGCCGCCGCCGCGATCAGCGCCAGGGCGGCGATCGGCAGCACGTCGAAGGCGGCCAGCGCCATCACACCCAGCACCGCGGCGACCGCGATAGGCGCCTTGTTGCGCCGGAGCGGGCGTTCGGTCGGCTGCGACAGGTTCACGAACTCGCGGCGCTCGAACATCCGCGCCATGCTCTCGGGTGGCCCCTCCAACAGCACGGTGTCGCCGATGCGCAGCCGGATGGCGTCGAAATTGCCCTCCATGTGCTCGCCCTGGCGGTGGACGGCCAGCACATAGGCGCCGTACAGCCGCCGCAGGTCGAGGTCGACCAGCCGCAGCCCGAGGGCGTGGGAATGTGGACCGACCACGCCCTCCAGCAGCACCGTCTCCCGGTTGACGATCGGCTCGATGGCGTGCGCGCCGGGCACGCCGAAGGCGACGTCGCCAGCCTCCCGCAGCGCCAGCATGTCACCCATGCCGCTGCGGATCACGATGCGGTCGCCAGCCGCCAGCACCACCTCGCCGAGACGGTCTCGCATCGAGCGGTCGTCGCGCACCACGTCGATCACCCTGCAGGCCGCGCTGCTCGGTGAAGCCGGCACCCTTCAGCGGCTGCCCGACCAGGGGCGAGCCGATCGGGACCAGGACCTCGGCGACGAAATGCCGGTCGGAGGCCTTCGGCAGCAAGGTCAGCAGACTCTCCCGGGACGGCAGCAGGCGCTGGCCGATCAGCAGCATGTAGGCGCCGCCGACGGCGGCCATGACCACCCCGGCCCCGGTGATCTCGAAGATGCCGAACGGGGCCAGCCCGACGCGCTGCGCCACCCCGTCGACCAGCAGGTTGGTCGACGTCCCGATCAGCGTCGTGGTGCCCCCGAGGATGCTGGCGAAGGACAGCGGGATCAGCAGCTTGGAGGGCGAGGTGCCGATCGCCCGGGCGAGCGCGATGACCACCGGGGTCAGGATGACCACGACCGGGGTGTTGTTGATGAACGCCGACATCACCATGACGCTGGCCATGAGCGCCGCCAGCGCGACGTGCTGCGAGGATCCGGCGGCGCGGATCATGATGCGCCCCAGCCCGTCGATCACGCCGGTGCGCTCGAGCGCGGCGCTCAACACGAACATCGCGCCGATGGTGGCGAGCGCCGGGTTGGCGAACACGCCGAGCACGTCGTCGGCCCCCAGCACGCCGGTCGCCAGCAGGATCCCGACGGCGCCGAGCGCCACGACGTCGGGCTTCAGGCGCTCCCGCACGAACCCGAAAAACACCACCGCCACGAGCACGAGCACGATGACGATGTCGACGGTGGACCGATCCATCTGGCGCGCCTCGACGACGCCCCCCGGCTACAACCCCGCCGGCGGTCGTCGGTGCCGCTATGGATTCGGTGAATCCGTCGCGTCGGTGTTCGGCGCGATGCTGTATCGGAAGTCGCAGTGGCTGGCGCCGCCCATGATGGTCTGGGTCCGCTCCAGGGTGATGCGGGGGTCGAAGCCCTGGCAGAACGTCCCATCGCGATTGCAGGACAGCAGATGGCCGATCTCGCCGAGCCCCATCTCGCGATACATCTCGGAGTACCGGCACCGGGTCACGTTGAAATCCAGGCGGTCGCCGGTCTGCCCGATCGTCTCGATTTCCAGGGCGCCGTTGGCCGTCCAGTGCTTCTGGATGGCGGCGAACCCCTCGATGCCCAGGCGGCCGTCGGCGGCCTCGGCGAACGACCGTCCCTGGGCGATGGCCGCCTTCTCGATGGCGGCCCCCAGAATGGTCCTGGCCACCTCGACGCCTAGCCGGGCCGCCATCTCATCGTAGATCGGCTTGATCACCCGGGCCTCGATGCGCCGCTGCTCCAGGATCGGCAAAGGCTCGGTGCGCTCGCTCATCGACGTCTCCTCCGCTCAGCGCGCGCTGTAGCCACCGTCCATAAGCAGGTCAGCGCCGGTCATGAAGCTGCTCTCGTCGGACGCCAGGAACAGCGCGCCCTTCGCCATCTCGTCCGGACGCCCGAGGCGACCGAGCGGGTGCATCGTAACACCCCACTGCGCCTCGGCCTGCTCCGGGCTGCCGTAGCGGGTGAACAGCCGGTCGGTGGCGGTGCCGCCGGGCGACAGGGTGTTGACCCGGATCCCGTCGCCGGCGTGATCGAGGGCCATGACCTTGGCAAGCTGCACCAGGCCGCCCTTGGTGGTGCAGTAGGCGGCGCTGCCCGGCGTGCCGACGCGGGCCATCTGCGAGGCGGTCAGGATGACCGAACCGCCGCCGGCGCGCTTGAGGTGCGGGATGCCGTGCTTGCACAGGTGGAAGGCGCCGGTCAGGTTGACCGCCAGCGCCTGCGCCCAGTCGGCCTCGTCGAGGTCCTCGACGGTGGCCGGCGCGGTCAGGGTCGCGGCGTTGCCGACCAGAACGTTGAGGCCGCCGAACGCGTCGACCGCGGCATCGACCGCGTCCAGCACGGAATCCGTCGAGCGGACGTCGCAGTAGGCGCCCTCGGCCCGTCCGCCGCCGGCACGGATCCGCGCCGCCAGGGCTTCGGCCTCGGCGCCGTGCAGGTCGGCGATCCAGACCGCCGCGCCCTCGGCGGCGAACAGTTCGACGATCGCCTTGCCGATCCCGCGGGCAGCCCCCGTCACGATCGCCACCTTGTCGGCCAGACGGCCGGCCTCGACCCCGGACATCTCAGTTCTCCTTCGGCGTGATGATCCCGCCGCCGACCGAGCGCGGGTCGCGCAGGGTCCAGCGCCCGCACTCGACGGTGTGGATGAAATCCTCCACCACGGCGTTGAACTTGTCGGGTTCCTCGAGGTTCAGGGTGTGCCCGGTCTTCGGCAGCACCGCGAGGGCCGCCGATGGGATGTTGCGCTTCATGTAGTTGCCGACGTCGAGGCAGGGCTCATCCTCGTCACCGTTCAGGATCAGGGTCGGCACGGTGAGCGCGCGCATCTTGTCGGTCAGGTCGTAGAGCGACGGGCGGCGCGATTGCACGCCGCGCATGGTGTTCGCCGAACCGAGGGTCGAGTGCTCGCAGAGCTGGGTCTCGAACTCCTTCCAGCCGCGCGGATCCTTGGCCTGGAACTGCACGCGGGTCGGGCCGATGGCGTACACCTTGCCCACCTTGTCCATTCCCTCGGCCTGGATGCGGGCGGAAGTCGCCTCGCTCTCCTTCTTGAACTGGTCGCGCTTGTCGGCGTCGGCACCGTAGCCACAACCCGCCACCGTCAGCGACAGGGCGCGATCGGGGTACTCGAAGCCGAAATGCAGGGCCGCGAAGCCGCCCATGGACAAGCCGACAACGTGGGCAGCGTCGATGCCGAGGCCGTCCAGCACCGCGCGAATGTCGTCGCGGGCCCGGTCCTGGCCATAGGACTCATGGCTTTCCGGCACGTCCGACGGCGGATAGCCGCGGGCGCAGTAGGTGATGCAGCGGTAGCGGCGCCCGAAATGCCGCATCTGCGGCTCCCACGACCGCCAGTCGCCGGCGTATTCGTGGACGAACACGATCGGCGTGCCCTCCCCGACTTCCTCGAAGTACAGCTTCACCCCGTCATCGGTCGTGACGTGCGGCATGGCGCGAACCCTCCGGGCGGTAACTGGCGATGTTGATGCTGTTGGCGACGCTCGGTCACGCGTTCAGTAGAACAGGCCGGGCAACCACAGGGCAATACCGGGGAAGGCCACCAGCAGCGCGATCATCGCCATCATCACGCCGACGAAGGGTATCACCCCGATCATCACGTCGTTGAGCGATCCGCGACCGCGAATGCCTTGAACCACATAGAGATTGACACCGATCGGCGGGGTGATCAGCGCCGCCTCCAGCATCACCATCAGCAGGATTCCGAACCACACCGGATCGTAACCGAGCCCGGTCACGATCGGTGTGATGATCGGCGCCGTGGTGATCAGCATGGAGAGCGTCTCCATGAAGCAGCCGAGGACCAGGTAGAAGGCGATCACCAGCAGCAGGGTCTCGAACGGGCTGAGGCCGAGGGAACTGATCAGGCGGGCGATCGCCTGTGTCATTCCGACCATCCCGAGCACGAAGTTCAGGAACACGGCCGCGATGATGATCAACATCACCATGGCGGTGGTGCGCATCGTTCCCTCGATCGCCTGGCGCAGCATGTCCAGCGACAGCGACCGGTTCAGACCGGCCAGCACCAGGGCCGCGACCACGCCGAGCGACGCTGCCTCGGTCGGGGTGGCGATGCCGGCGTAGATCGAGCCGACCACCACCAGAAAGATCGCCAGCGGCGGCAGCAGGTCCGGCAGCGATCCGGAACCGGTCGATCCAGGCGATCGACACCCGGGTGCCGTCGAGCGACGGGCGGATCATGCACAGCAGCGCGACCGCGAGCATGAACAGCAGCGCCAGCACCAGGCCCGGGATGAAGCCGGCCAGGTACAGTTCCGGCACCGAGGTGTCGGTCAGCATGCCGAACACGATCAGGTTGATCGAGGGCGGGATCAGGATGCCGAGGGTGCCGCCGGCCGCCAGGGTTCCGAGGAACAGGCGCTCGTTGTAGCGGCGCCGGTCGACCTCCGGCAGCGCCACCGTGCCGATGGTGGCGGCGGTCGCCACGCTCGACCCCGAGGTCGCGGCGAACAGCGCGCAGGCGCCGATGTTGGAATGCATCAGCCCGCCCGGCAGCCACGACAGCCACAGCGCCAGGGCGCCGTACATGCGCTGGGCGATGCCGGCGCGCAGCAGGATCTCGCCCATCAGGACGAACATCGGAATGGCGAACAGCAGGAAGTCGATCGAGGTCTGCCAGGCGTTCTCGCCGAGGCCGCGCCAGAGGAAACCGCCGGAGAACAGCTGGTCAATGGCGAGGCCGAGTGTCCCGAGCGCCGCCGCGACCGGCACGCTGAGGGCGATCATCACCAGCAGGATGACCAGGGTGGTGCCGAGCATCATGACGCGCTGTCCCCGCTCATCCGACCTGACCGCCTGTCGGTGTCTCGTCGTCGATCGTCTCGTTGATGGTCAGGACCCCCGCCACCGCGTGGACGCCGGCGTGATCGCCACGCGACAGCCGGATCGCCGAGACCACCAGCACCAGGACCAGGGTGAGGCAGAACAGCGTCAGACCGCCGAGCCAAAGGGTTTGAGGGATCGCCACCGGGGTGCGCAGCGGGGTGATCGAGCGGGTCCCGAGGGCGATCGAATCGCTCACCATCCCGTACACCCACCAGGTGAGCGGGAACGCGAACACCGCGAGCGCCAGCGTCGAGACCATGTCGAGGATGGCACGCACCCGGCCCGGCATCAGCACGTAGAGGGCGTCGATCCGGACGTTGGTGCGGTTCAGCAGGGCGTAGGGCAGCGCGAACGCCGTCGAGATCGCAAAGATGTAGCCGGAGATCTCATCGGCCCCGCCGAGCGTCACGCCCAACAGGTCCCGCAGGGCCACGTCGACGGTGACCATGATCGCCGAGCCGAGCAGACCGGCCCCGCCGATCCAGACCAGCCACAGGGAGAGCTTGCCGTCCCAGGCGAGAAGCTTGTCCATCATGGATTGGGCAACCGTGCGTAGGGAAAGGGCCGGCCGCGGGCGACGCGGCCGGCCGTTCCGGGGTGGACGTTACTTCGGGGTCGGCGCCTGCACGCCGGCGATCTTCCCGATGGTCTCGTTCCACGCTTTGACGCACTCGGCCCCGCACCGCTCGGCCCAGCGCTTCAGCACGACGTCCTCGAGCACCTTCTTGCGGGCGGCGTCGTCCGCGGCCGACGGCTCGACCTTCTTCATGGTGGCGGCCTGGCCTTCCGTGCAGTCGCCGCCGACGCCGGTGTTGCAGATCACGCCCATGCCGTCCTCGGCGATGTTGTTCTTCCAGGCGAGGTCCTCGAACTCCTTCATCTGGGCCTCGACGAACGCCTTGGTCTCGTCGCTCATCCGGTTCCAGGTGCCGAGGTTGATGGCGCCGAAGGTCGCGGTGTAGCCGAGCTTCATCAGGTAGGCGTTGGTCGCGACCTGCCACCACTTGGCCTGATAGGCCGGCATCGACCCGGTGACGCCGCAGTCGACCACGCCCTTCTCGAGCGCCGGCAGCACCTCGGCGAAGGCGATGGTGACCGAGACGCCCTTCATGCCCTCGACGAAATCGCCCATCGAGGTCGTGTAGACCCGGGTCTTCTTGCCGGCGAGATCGGCGGCGCTGTTGACGTCGCCCTTGCACCAGAACAGCTGGCTCGGGAACGGGTACAGGGCCAGCAGCTTGGCGCCGTAGGTCTTCTCGAAGCGCTCGGCGATGATCGGCCGGTAGGCTTCCATCGAGGCCCGGGCGTCGTCCCAGTTCTGGATGACGCCGGAGAGGTCGACGCCCTCGACGATCGGATCCTCACCGGCGATGTAGCCGACGACGCCGTGGGCGACGTCGAACACCCCGATCTTCAGCATCCGCATGACCTCGAAGCCCTTGATGCCGACTTCGGTCTGCGGCACGGCGTCGGCCGTGATCTTGCCGCCGGATACCTCCGGCATGGTCTTCTGCCAGAACGGCCCCTCGTTGACCTTCCAGTTCGACAGATTGCCCCAGGTCCCGACGACCTTGAGGTTCATCCGGTCCAACTCGGCCGAGGCCGGTCCGGCGATCAGGCTGCCGGCGACGATTGCCGCAGCCATAGCGATTGCGGATTTGCGCATTGTCATGCCTCCCATCACGTCCCTGAACAGTCGGCTCGACCATCTGGCGGATCGATTCCGACGCTGATTGTATAATTGTATACACAGCGCTGTACAGACGAGAAGCCCGCTCGGAATTCTCACCGGCGCCGCGACAGCACCAGCGCCAGGGTGGCCGCGAAAGTCGCCGCGCCGACGAAGGCGACGATCACCGCGGTCAGCGCCGGCAGCGGCCCGGCGAGCAGGTGCAGGGCGAGGCAGAAGCTGGTGTACACCACCATCGACGGCTGCGCGGCGTTCAGGGTGGCGGCGGTGAACTCGCGCCCGTAATGGCCGTACAGCATCCACGCCGAGGCGATCAGCGTGGTCGGGAAGCCCAGCAGGAAGCCCGACCAGACCGGGCCGAGCCACGGGCTCGCGGTCGCCACCGACGCCACCACCAGCCCGGCCGCGACCGCCCGCACCAGCACGAAGGTCCAGCCCGCGGGCGCCGCCGAACTGGTCGGCCGCCCGATGTCGCGGCCGGCGCAGCAGCCAGGCCAGCAGCGCGCCGGTACCGGCCGCCGCAGACGCGTAGGGCAGCGTCGCCGGCAGCGCCTCGGTGGCCAGCGCCCAGGCGACCCACGCCCCGACCCCGGCGGCCAGCGACAGCAGGAAGCCGCCGCGCCGGGCGGCGTGGACCCAGGCGGTGCAGAACAGCAGCACCGCCCCGGTCACCGAGAACGCCGTCAGCGCGCCGTCGCGCACGAACTCCGCCTCCTGCTCCAGCGCGATGAAGAAGAATCCGGGCCCGGCGTTCACCGGCAGGGTGATCAGCACGCTGGTCAGCACCGGGCCGGCGCGCTGCGCCAGCCGCCCCGCCGCCACGATCACCCCCGCCGTGGCGATCGCCTTCCAGAGGATCGAGACCAGGACGAGCGCGGCGCTCACCTCAGCCCGCCACCACCAGATCGACCAGCCGGCGGGCGTCGTCGAGCGTCTCCAGGTCGTCGACCAGGGCGATCAGGGCATCGGCGTTGGCGGCCGGGATCGGCCCGTCGGCGAAGGCGAGGTTGGTGCGGAACTTCGCCAGGTGCTCCTCGCGCGTCAGGGCCTTGGCCGGGTTGCCGTAGACCACCGACACGGTTCGCGACAGCTCGGCGCCGGACCGCAGGCGCACCGTCACGGTGACCGGCGCCAGCGCGTTCTTGTCCGGGTTGTCGTCGGCGGTGATGGTGATCCGGCGCGCCAGGTCGAGGGTCGCGGGATCCGCCAGCGTCTCGGCCGTGAAGTCCCCGACCCCGAGCGTGCCGGTCAGCAGCAGCCGCGCCGCCGCGAAGCAGCCGCACAGCCGGGCGTAGTTCTGGGTCATGCCCTCGGTCGGAGGGCGCCCGATCAGGTGGCGGGTCAGCGACGGCACCGACGCGGCGACCGTGTCGATGTCGGCGGCGGTGAAGCCGTGCTCGGCGCGGAGTTCGCGCAGCGCGTCCATGATCCCGTGGGTGGCGCGGCCGCTCGGGAACGGCTTGTGCGCGACCTCGGCGATCCGCCACACCCGGCCGAGGTCGCGGGTGAGCGCGTCGGGGTCGTAGTCGCCCTCCATCAGGTTCAGGTAGCCGAACGGGCCCTCCAGCGTGCCGCGCAGGCCGGGGATTCCGGCCTCGGCCATCCTGACCGCGGTCACCGCGTTGCGGGCGTTGAAGCCGATCTGCATGGCCAGCAGCGGCGAGCCCTCGGTGTGCGCCTGCATGGTGCCGCCGGCCTGGGCGTAGTACAGGCCGAACGCGTTCAGCAGGCGCTCGCGGTCGAGACCGACGGCGGCGCCGATCGCCGCGACCGCCCCGAACCCGCCGCCGACCGCCGGCCGGAAGAACCGGATGGCGTTGCGCGCCGAGGCGCCGATGTGGCAGGCCACGTCGACGCCCAGCACCACCGCCCGCAGCAGCGCCCGGCCATCGACGCCGCCGCGCGCCTCGGCCTCGGCCAGCAGCGCCGCGAACGGCACCGCCATCGGGTGCAGCACCGCCTTCTCGTGGATGCAGTCGAACTCGGAGTTGTGGATCAGGTAGCCGTTGAGGGCGGCCGCCGCGGCGACCGGCAGGGTCTCGCCCCGCCCCCACACCCGGGCGCCGGCGCCGGGCGCCATCGCCTGCGACGACGCCACCCACTCGCGGACCCACGGCGCCCGGGTTCCGGCCAGCCCGACGCCCAGGCTGTCGAGGATGAACACCTTGGCGGCGCGGATCGCGGCCTCGGGGATGTCCTCGTAGCGGGTGCCGACCACGTGGTCGGTGAAGCGTTCGATGGCGTCGGTCATGGGGGCGTGTCCTGATTGCCGGATGCTGGCCGGGGCCGGGATGCCGGGGACGATCAACAGGCACCCCGGCAGCGGCCGCGGGAGACTACCAGCAACCCGGAAGGCCGGTGAAGCCGCTCAGTCGACCGCGATCGGAACGGGGCTGTTGCGTGGTGGGAGCGGGTGGCCGCGCCGGCGGCGCGAAACCCGCCCGAAGCGGTTGCGCCTCTCCCCGCCCCGTCCGACACTCCTCCCGCACCACCGCAGGAGCGCCCCCATGTCCCTCACCTTCGCCGTCGGTGATTTCCGGGTCGACCGGATCCTGGAGCAGGAACTCCCCGGCTTCGACCCGTTCGAGTTCTTCCCGACGCTGACCCGGGAGTTGCTGGACGAGCACCGGCACTGGCTGGAGCCGTCGGCGCTCGACCCGGCGACCGGCCTGCTGATCTTCCCGATGCAGTCCTACCTGGTGCGCACCGGCCGCCACACCGATCCTGATCGACAGCTGCATCGGCAACCACAAGCCGCGGACCACCCGGCCGAACTGGCACATGAAGACCGACACCACCTACATGGACGCGCTGGCGCGCGCCGGCGTCGGCGTCGAGCAGGTCGACTTCGTGATGTGCACCCACCTGCACCCCGACCACGTCGGGTGGAACACCCGGCTCCTGGACGGGCGCTGGGTCCCGACCTTCCCGAACGCCCGCTACGTGTTCTCCAAGAAGGAGCTGGCGCATTGGGAGGCGCGGCACGCCGAGGCCGAGATCCCGTACATGACCGACAGCGTGCTGCCGGTGGTGGCGGCCGGCCAGGTGCTGCAGGTGGCCAGCGACCACGCGCTGGAGGACGGCATCCGCCTGGAGCCGACGCCCGGCCACACCCCCGACCATTTCTCGGTGCACCTGACCTCCGCCGGCCGCGACGCGGTGATGGCCGGCGACCTGATCCACTCGCCGATCCAGTGCCGCCACCCGGACCTGCCCGCCCGCCCCGACGTCGACAAGCAGCAGGCGGTCGACACCCGCACGGCGTTCATGGAGCGCTACTGCGAAACCGACACGCTGATCTGCACCGCGCACTTCCCGTCGCCCTCGGTCGGCCACTTCACCCGCGTGGGCGACGCTTTCGGGTTCCGGTTCCGCGACGCCGGATGAGGGCCCCGGCGTGACCGCCGGGAGGCGTCCCGCCGGCCGAGACCTGCGTGCTCCGCGCCGCGCTGGAGCGGCACGCGGCCAGCCGCGGCGGCGACGTCTACGCGGTGTTCGAGGACGGCGGGCGCTGGAGCTTCGCCGACACCCTCGCCCATGTCCGCGCGACCGCCGCCGGGCTGCAGCGGCTCGGCGTGCGCCAGGGCGACCGGGTTCTGATCATGCTGCCGAACGGCGCCATGGGCCTGCGCGCGATGTTCGCCGCCAACTACCTCGGCGCGGTCATGGTGCCGGTCAACACCGCCTACCGCGGCGCGCTGCTGGAGCACGTGATCGCCGATTCCGGCGCCCGCGTCGCGGTGATCGACGCCGGCCTGATCGATCGGGTGCTGGCGGCGACGACCGGCGCGCTGCAGAGCATCGTGGTAGCGGGGAGCGATCGGCCGCCCGCAGCACCCGGCGGCCCGGTGCTGCACGACCAGGCGATCCTGCTGCAGTCAGGCGCCCAGCCGCTGCCGCCGGAGCGGCCGATCGAGCCGTGGGACACCCAGTCGATCATCTTCACCTCCGGCACCACCGGCCGCTCGAAGGGCGTGCTGTCGTCCTACGCCCACAGCTACACCGCCATGAACCCGCAGACCTGGACCTGCACCCGGGCCGACGACCGCCACCTGCTGCACATGCCGATCTTCCACATCGGCGGCGCCTTCATCGCGTCCATGGCGCTGTGCGTCGGCGCCTCGGTGGCGGTGGTCGAGCGGTTCCGCACCGAGGCGTTCTGGCCCGATGGTCCGCAGGCTCGAGGTGACCTCGGTGTTCCTGCTGGGGGCGATGGCGACCTTCCTGCTGAAGCGCCCGCCGGCGGCCGACGACCGCGACCACCCGCTGCGCCACGTCATGATCGTGCCGCTCGGCGGCGCCGGCCCGGCGTTCCGCGAGCGCTTCGGCGTCGACGTCTACACCCTGTTCAACATGACCGAGATCAGCACGCCGCTGATCTCCGGCGCCAACCCCGCCAAGGCCGGCACCTGCGGGCGGCCGCGCCCGGGCGTCGAGCTGCGCCTGGTCGACGCCCACGACATCCCGGTTGCCGACGGCACGCCCGGCGAGCTGGTCATCCGCGCCGACGCCCCCTGGACCATGAGCCACGGCTACGACGGCCGGCCGGAGGCGACGGCGGCGGCCTGGCGCAACGGCTGGTTCCACACCGGCGACGTGTTCGTGCGCGACGCCGACGGCGACTGGTTCTTCGTCGACCGCCTGAAGGACGCCATCCGGCGGCGCGGCGAGAACATCTCGTCCTACGAGGTCGAGGTCGAGATCCTGTCCCACCCCGACGTCCGCGAGGCCGCCGTGGTGGCGGTGCCGAGCGCCGACACCGAGGACGAGGTGCTGGCGGTGCTGTCCGCGGTCGAGGGCCGCAGCATCGACCCGGCGGCGATCGTCGCGCATCTCGAGCCGCGCCTCGCCGGGTTCATGATCCCGCGCTACATCCGGGTGGTCGACGACCTGCCGAAGACCCCCACATCCAAGGTCGAGAAGCACGTCCTGCGCGGCGTCGGGCTGACCGACGACTGCTGGGACCGCCTCGCCGAGACACACCAGGGAAGCACGCGATGAGCCGAACCGTCGTCCGGGTCTACACCGACTACAAGAGCCCCTACGCCTTCGTGGCGGTGCAGCCGACCTACGATCTCGCCGAGGAGTACGGCCTGGAACTGGAGTGGCGGCCCTACACGCTCCGCATCGCCGAGTACCTGGGCTCGGTGGAGAACCGCAGCGCGCATTCCTGGCGGCGGGTGAAGTACTCCTACATGGACGCCAGGCGCTTCGCCAACAAGCAGGGCCTGACCCTGAAGGGCCCGAAGCGGATCTTCGACGGCTACTACGCCAACGCCGGCATGCTGTTCGCCCAGCAGGCCGGCATCTTCCGGCCGTACAACGACACCGTGTTCGAGAAGTTCTGGAAGCACGAGCTCGACATCGACGTCCCGGCCGAGGTCGCGGCGGTGATCGCCGCGCTCGGCGGCGACGCCGCGGCGTTCGAGGCCTACGCCGAGGGGCCGGGCCGGGCCGAGATGGACGCGGTCATCGCGGAGGCCGAGGCGATGGGCGTGTTCGGCGTCCCGATGTTCGTGCTCGACGGCGAACTGTTCTGGGGCGGCGACCGCCTCGACCTGCTGCGCGAGCGGCTGGACGAACGGCGAGGCGCTGCTTAGATACTTGACCGAAACCAGGGCATTGCCCTATCTATCGCCATGCGCGTCGCGCCGATCACCCTGGTCGAAGTCGATCCTTTCAGGGCTCGTGCCCGAGAAATCTGGTCGGACGAGGACCTGGAGCGGTTCAAGGACTACATCGCCCGCAACCCGACGGCGGGCGCGGTGATTCCCGGGACCGGCGGCGTGCGCAAGGTTCGATGGGCGGCGTCGGGGCGCGGCAAGCGCGGCGGCGCACGGGTCATCTACTACTTCCATTCCGACGACTTGCCGCTGTTCCTGCTGACCGCCTACGAGAAGAACGTGTCGGATGACCTGAGCGCGCAGCAGAAGCACGCCATCTCGAAAGCGGTGACAGTGCTGATCGCCCAGTACGGGAGGCCGTGATGCCGAAGAGCCGGAACATCGGGGAAGAGATCGTCGAGGGCCTGGAGAACGCCGCCGCCTTCGCGCGCGGCGATCCGTCCAAGGGTCTGCCGACTACGATCGAGGTGCCCGAGCGAGTGGACGTGAAGGCGATCCGTCGACGCCTTGGCTACACGCAGGTGGAGTTCGCGAACCGCTACGGATTTGCCCTGTCGGCTCTTCAGGAATGGGAGAAGCAGCGCCGGCGACCGGACCGCGCCGCCCGCATCCTGCTGAAGGTGATCGACCGGGAGCCCGAGGCGGTCGACCGCGCGCTGGCCGACTGAGCGACCGTCACGCCCCCCGCGCGATCTCCCACCCGATCTCGGCCAGCCGCGGCGCCTTCGCCCCCACTTCCAGCGCGTCGAGCGAGCTGGCGTTGCCGGCCAGGCCGCGGGCGTAGACGCCCTGGCAGATCGCCGCCAACCGGAAGAACGAGAACGCCTGGAAATACGGCAGGTCGGGGATGCCGTCGCGGCCGGTGCGCCGGCAGTAGGCGGCGATGTAGTCGGCCTCGGCCGGGATGCCGCGCGATGCGAGGTCGAGGCCGACCATGCCCTTCAACGCCTTCTCGTCGTACGGCATGCGGTACGGCATGCAGTTGTAGGCGAGGTCGGCGAGCGGGTGGCCGAGCGTCGACAGCTCCCAGTCCAGAATCGCGATCACCTTCGGCTCGCTCGGGTGCAGCATCAGGTTCGGCAACCGGAAGTCGCCGTGCGCGATCGCCACCTCGTCGGCCGGCGGCTCGCGTTCCTTCAGCCAGGCGATCAGCCGGTCCATGTCGGGCATGGGATCGGTCTTGGACGCCTCGAACTGCCGGCTCCAGCGGTCGATCTGGCGGCCGAGATAGTTCGCCGGCTTGCCGAAATCGCCGAGCCCGATCGCGGCGATGTCGGCGTTGTGCAGCCGCGCCATGGCGTCGTTCATGGAATCCCAGACCGCCGCGCGCTCCTCGGGCGAGTAGCCGTCGTCGAGCGACGGCTCGCCGGGAATGCGGCCGTCGAGAAAATCCATGACGTAGAACGTCGTTCCGATGACGGACGCGTCCTCGCACAGCAGCCGCATGGTCGGCACCGGCACGTCGGTCCTGGCCAGCGCCGCCATCACCCGGTACTCGCGCTCCACCATGTGAGCCGACGGCAGCAGCGTGCCCGGCGGCTTCTTGCGCAGCACGTAGGCGTCGTCGCCGGCCTCCACCCGGAAGGTCGGGTTCGACTGGCCGCCCTGGAACTGCAGGACGCGCAGACCGCGCTCGGCGCCCGGCAGCCCGTGCTCGGCGAGATAGCGGGCCAGACGAGCCTCGTCGAAGCGGTGGGCGTCGGTAACGGGTCCGAGCATCGTGGTGTCTCCGCTGCCGTCAGGACGGGTCGCCGACCGTGCGCCCGCCGTCGGCGACGATGGTCTGGCCGGTGATGAAGGAGGCGCTGTCGGACGCGAGGAAGGCGGCCAGCGCGGCGATCTCCACCGGCTCGCCGATGCGCTTCAGCGGCGTCATCGCCTCCATGACCGCCAGGCGCTTGGGGTCCTCCCACAGGGCGCGGGCGAAATCGGTGCGGATCAGGCCGGGGGCGATGGCGTTGACCCTTATGTTCTCCCCGCCCCACTCGACCGCGAGGTTGCGCACCATCTGCTGCTCGGCGGCCTTGGAGATGCCGTAGATGCCGAGCTTGCGGTTGCCGTACATCGAGGCGATCGACGAGATCAGGATGATGGCGCCGTTGCGGCGCCCGGCCATCTGCGGCGCCACCATGTTGCACAGCCAGAACGCGCTCTTGACGTTGGTGGTCATGATCTTGTCGTAGGCCTCGTCGGAGACCTCGCGCATCGGCCCGAACACCGGGTTGGTGGCGGCGTTGCAGACCAGCACGTCGATCCGGCCGTAGGCCGTCATGGCGGCGGCGACCAGCGCCTCGAGTTCCTCCTTGCGGCCGATGTTGCAGGCGATCGCCGTCGCCTCGCCGCCCTCGGCGCGGATGGCGTCGACCACCGCGTCGCAGGCCTCGCGCTTGCGGCTCGACACCACCACCTTGGCGCCCTGCTTGGCCATGGTCTCGGCGATCGCCCGTCCGATGCCGCGCGACGACCCGGTGACCAGGGCTACCTTGCCGGTGAGTTCGAACATCGTGGCGCTTCCTCCCGAATGTTTGCGTCGCATCGATCCCGCGATCACGTCGCGGTCACGCCGCCGTCGACCACCAGTTCGGCTCCGGTCACGAAGGCCGCATCGTCGCTGGCCAGGTACAGCACCGCCGCGGCGACGTCGGCCGGGGCGCCCAGGCGGCCGAGCGGGCTGGCGCCTTCCAGCCCGGCGCGCAGCCGGTCGGGATCGCGGTGGGCGGCGACCATCCGGTCGACCATCGGCGTGTCGGTGTAGGACGGGTGCACCGAGTTGCAGCGGATGCCGTAGCCCTTGCGGGCGCAATGCAGGGCAACCGACTTGGTCAGCATCCGCACCGCGCCCTTGGAGGCGCAGTAGGCGGCGAGCTGCGGCGCGCCGACGATGCCGGCGATGCTGGATATGTTCACGATCGAGCCGCCGCCGGCCTTCATCACCCGGACGCCGTGCTTGCAGCCGAGCATGGTGCCCTCGGCGTTGACCCCGTGGATGCGCCGCCAGGCGTCGACCGTCAGATCCTCGATCGTCCCGTCGCCGGCGAGGGTGCCGGCGTTGTTGACCAGGATGTCGAGGCGGCCGTGGCGCTCGATCACGCCGTCGAGACCAGCGATCCAGTCGTCCTCGTCGGTGACGTCGAGGGCCACGACCTCGGCCGATCCGCCCTCCTCGCCGATCTCCGCCACCACCGCCAGCGCCGCCGTTTCCTCGATGTCCGCCACCATCACGGTGGCCCCTGCTCGGCCAGGACCCGGGCGATCGCCCGCCCGATGCCGGACGCCGCCCCGGTCACCAGCGCGATCTTGCCGGCGACGCGATCCTCTCCTGCCGCCATCCGCATCCCTCCTCGACCGTCGCGCTCATCCGATCCGCTGGCGCGACGGCGACATTAAGGAGGGCGTCGCGGGCTGTCGAGCCGGCTACCCCGCCGCCTGGGGCGCGCCGGCCGCCGCCGGCTGCCGCGCCTCGCGGCCGAGGCGCGGGTGGATGCGCCGGGCCAGAAGCGCCAGCGCCAGGGTCACCCCGCCGCCGACCACGAACACCACCGGCAATTCGAAGAACCGCAGCAGGATCGAGAACACGCCCGGCGGCACGATGTCGGCGACATCGCGGTAGGTCGAGTAGACGGTCGTCATCTCAGACCGTTCGTTCCGCCGGACCGCGAACAGGAACAGCATGTTACCGCCGGCGTCGATGGCGCTCATCCCGAGGGCGGCGCAGACGATCATGGCGACGCCGAGCCAGGGATGGCCGCCGGACATGGCCACCAGGAAGGTCGCGGCCGATGCCAGAAGATAGCCGACGACGAACACCCGGCGGATGCCCTCGCGGCGCACCAACCGGCCGGTCAGCGGCGTCAGGAACAGGAATCCGGTCCCGACCGAGACCACGGCCCCGCCGACCTCGGGCCCGAGCCCGGTCTCGATGGCGTAGACCGGCACATAGATGAAGAACACCACCCACCAAACGTTGCGCCCGGTGGTCATGACCCAGGCGAGACGCAGGCGCGGCTGCGCGAAGAACCGCCGGACATAGGCCAGCGGAGTCGGGACCGGGACCGCCGCCTGCACCACCGCGGGGTTCTCGGTAATGCGCAGGAACCAGAAGTACCCGAGCGCCAGCAGGGCGACTCCGCCCGACACCAGGTACGGCGCCTCGTACCCGACGTGCTCGCCGAGCCAGACGCCGAGGAACGGACCGCTGCACCAGGCCGCGGCCGAGTAGAACAGCCGCATCGGCTCCGACCGGGTCAGATCCTTCTTGGCGATGAAGTCGAGGATGTAGAGGCTGAGGCAGACGGTGACGGCGACCGTGCCGATGGCGCGCACGATCATCCCGGCCATGAAGCCTTCCAGCATCGGCACCACGAACAGCGTCGGCGCCAGCGCCAGCCCGAGGAAGCCGAGCGAATAGACCCACCGCCGCGCCGTCTTGCGGACCAGCCAGGGAATGCCGAGGCTGGCGGCGAGCGCGCAGAGGCTGGCCGTGAAGAACGCGGCGCTGACGCTGCCGGCGTCGCCGAGATAACGCAGCGCCTGGATCGGGATGACCGTCGCCAGCAGGGCCCGGGCGAAGGATTCCAGCGCGAACAGCACCGCGAACGCCTCGGCGCCGGGAGTCCCGAGCCGCTTGAGAAAGACGGGACGTCCCAACTGCATCGTGAGGCCGGCGGAGCGGTTGCGGGAATCGCGTCATTAGGCGCCGGCCGGCAAGCGCCGCCAAGCGGTTTCGAGGGGTGCGCCTAGCGACCCGGGAGCGCGCCGTCGCCCGACGGTCCTCAGCAGTTCCTCGCCGTAGGGCAGGATCTCCAGCAGCACGATCGCGGCCAGGATGGCGACCGATGTACCCGACCGGCAGCGGCTGCTCCTTCCAGCGCAGCGTCCAGTCGGCCTGTCTCCGGGCCCGGAGCCGAACAGTGCCAGCGCCTGCGGCCAGTGCAGCACGATGGCGAACGACATCGCCATGAACGGGATCAGCACCAGGTAGTTGTGGACGTGCTGCTCGATCGGCCGGACTTCCCGGTGCCGCCACGCGTAGGCGAGATCGAGCAAGGAGGTGATCTCGTGCAGGACGAAGGCGACGATCATGATCGCGATGACCAGGGCGTTGATCTCGAGCAGCAGCCCGAGCAGCACCGGCGTGCCGGCCTCGACCAGCATCAGCGCGTGCAACGCGGACTCCTTCCACCCGCTGGTCTCGGCGATGTTGCTGGCACCGGTGGCAGAGGTAGTCGGAGATCCCGGCCAGCAGCCAGATCGGCGAGGATCAGCAGGTAGAATCGCATCGCCGCGTCGACTGTCATCCCAACCACCTTTCACAGCTACCCGAAAGTGACGTCGCAACCGCTCCTTGCCCGGTCTTGTTCCGGGCTGCCGGAACTCGCGTGGCGAACCGCGTTCAGCTATTCCGAAGAAGTCATGCCGCGTCGCAAGCAACTCTCAGAAAGGAATCAACGATGAAGACCGTTCAGGCGATCGTTCTACTCGGCGGGGTCTTGGCGCTCGCCGCTTGCGGCGAGTCGCGGACCGACCGGGTCTCCGGAGGTGCCGCCACCGGCGCCGCCGCGGGTGCCGCCACCGGCGCGATATTCGGCGGCATCGGCGCGATCCCCGGCGCCCTGATCGGTGCCGGAGTGGGTGCCGGCACCGGCGCGGTTACCGAGAAGGA
Organism: Rhodospirillaceae bacterium; assembly: GCA_018401495.1. Lineage (GTDB taxonomy): Bacteria > Pseudomonadota > Alphaproteobacteria > Thalassobaculales > Thalassobaculaceae > Thalassobaculum_A. The sequence goes on along the minus strand of JAGYJX010000021.1, from coordinate 112,196 downwards.
CGACGTCGACCTCGGCGAGCCGGTCTGGAACCGCTGACCGGCACGCCGCGCCCGGGCCTCCAGCCCTCGTCCTTCCCGTCGGGCGTTGCTATCGTTCGGGCAACGGCGCGCGCGACGCGCCGAGCGACGCCTGGGAGGGGTTCGAATAATGCTGCGCGGCCTGATGATGGATCGCCCGCTGCTGGTCTCCGGCATCATCGATTACGCGGCCGAGATCCGATCCGATACCGAGGTGGTGTCGGCGCGCGTCGAGGGCGACCTGCACCGCTACACCTACGCCGACTCGCGCCGCCGCATCGCCCAGTTGGCGCATTGGCTGCGGGATAACGGGATAAAGCCGGGCGACCGGGTGGCGACGCTGGCCTGGAACGGCTACCGCCATTTCGAGCTTTACTACGCCGTGGCCGGCATCGGCGCGGTTTGCCACACCATCAATCCCCGGCTGTTTCCCGACCAGATCGCCTACATCGTGAATCACGCCGAGGACCGGCTGCTGTTCCTCGACACCACCTTCGCGCCGCTGGTCCAGAAGCTGGCCGACCGGCTGCCGCCGGATTTGCGGACGGTGGTCCTGGCCGACCGGCACGGCATGCCGGGGACCGAACTGCCGGACGCCCTCTGCTACGAGGAACTGCTGGCCGGGCGGCCGCAGACCATCGAATGGCCGGACCTCGACGAGAACGCCGCCTGCGGGCTCTGCTACACCTCCGGAACCACCGGCAACCCCAAGGGGGTGCTGTACTCCCACCGCTCGACCCTGCTGCACACGCTCGGCGTCCTGGTGGCCGGCGACGGCATCGGGTTGCGGCCCGGCCAGTCGATCCTGCCGGTGGTGCCGCTGTTCCACGTCAACGCCTGGGGACTGCCCTACCTGATGCCGCTGACCGGCACCAAGGCGGTGTTTCCCGGGCCGCGCCTCGACGGCGCCAGCCTGTTCGCGCTGATGGACCAGGAGAAGGTGACGGCCGCCTGGGGGTGCCGACGGTCTGGCTCGGCCTCGCCGCCGAGATGCGCAAGCAGGGACGCGCCCCGGCCGGACTCGAGATCGTCCTGACCGGCGGCTCGGCCGCCCCCGGCCCGCTGATCCGCGAGTTGGAGACCAGCTACGGCCTCGACGTGGTGCACGGCTGGGGAATGACCGAGATGAGCCCGGTCGGCTCGCTCACCCTGCTCAACGAGCGGATGCGCCGGCAGACCCGCGCCGAGCGGCTCCCGTACAAGAACTCCCAGGGCCGCCGGCTGTTCGGCTGCGAGTTGAAGATCGTCGACGCTGACGGCAACCGCCTGCCGCACGACGGCGAGGCGTTCGGCGAACTGCTGGTGCGCGGCGCCGCCGTGATGTCGGCCTACTTCAACGACGACGGCAGCGGCGGCGGGGCGTCGCACGACGCCGACGGCTGGCTGCGCACCGGCGACGTGGCGCGGATCGACCCGGACGGCTTCCTCTTCATCGTCGACCGCACCAAGGACGTCATCAAGTCGGGCGGCGAGTGGATCAGTTCGATCGAGCTGGAGAACGCCGCCATGGGCCACCCGGCGGTGCAGGAATGCGCGGTGATCGCCGCCGCCGCATCCGAAATGGGCGGAGCGCCCCCTGCTGATCGCGGTGCTGAAGCCGGGGCAGACGGCGACCGCCGACCAGATCAGGGAGTTCCTCGCCGACAAGGTCGCCAAGTGGTGGCTGCCCGACGACGTGGTGTTCGTTGAGGAACTGCCGCACACGGCCACCGGCAAGCTGTCGAAGCTGACGCTGCGCCAGCGGTTCCGCGACCACGTCCTGCCGACGGCCGGCGAGTGACCGGCGCTACTTCCGCGTCGGGTCCGCCGACACCTGGACCAGCTGCTTGCCGAAGTTCTCGCCCCGCAGCAGCCCGATGAACGCCCGCGGGGCGTTCTCCAGCCCCTCGGCGATGGTCTCGCGGTACTTGATGCGGCCATCGCGGACGTAGGCGCCGACCTCCTCGATGAACGCCTTCTGCCGGCCGGCCGCCCGGTCCGAGACGATGAAGCCCTGGATCTTGAGGCGGTCGGTGAGGATGCGGCGCATCAGGGCCGGCAACCGGTCCGCGTCGCCGCCGACCGGGCCGGTGTTGTACATCGAGATCATCCCGCACACCGGGATCCGCCCGAACGGGTTCATCAGCGACAGCGCGGCGTCGAGCGTCGGCCCGCCGACGTTCTCGAAGTAGACGTCCACGCCCTTCGGGCAGGCCGCCTTGAGGTCGTCGCGCAGGGTCGCCGAGCGGTGGCTGACGCAGGCGTCGAAGCCGAGTTCGTCGACCACATAGCGGCACTTGTCGTCCGGGTCCGGCAACCCCGACAGCGCGCGCGCCCTTGATCCTGGCCAACTGGCCGACCACCGAGCCGACGGCGCCCGAGGCGGCCGACACCACCACCGTCTCGCCCTCCTTGGGCTCGCCGATGTCGAGCAGGCCGACATAGGCCGTCAGCCCCGGCATGCCCATCACGCCGACCCAGGTCGACAGCGGCGCCACCGCCGGGATCGAGCTTGCGCACCGCGGTTCCGTCCGAGACCGCGTGGCTCTGCCAGCCGAACATCCCGAGCACGAAGTCGCCCTCGGCGAACCCCGGGTGCCGGGACTCCATCACCTGGCCGACGGTGCCGCCCTGCATCACGTCGCCGATCGCCACCGGCTTGGCGTAGGAGCGGCTGTCGTCCATGCGGCCGCGCATGTACGGGTCGAGCGACAGCCAGATCACCCGGACCAGGATCTGGCCGTCGGCCAGGGCCGGCAGCGAGACCTCGCCGATGTCGAAGTTCTCGGCGGTCGGCTCCCCGGTCGGGCGCTTGGCGAGGCGGACTTGCAGGCTCTTCATCGGATCATCCTCTCTAGGCTCGGGTCTCGGCTCGGGCTCGAAGGTCGGCGCGGATCAGGTCCGACGCCTTCTCGCCGATCATGATACAGGCGGCGTTGGTGTTGCCGGAGACCATGGTCGGCATGATCGACGCGTCGGCGATCCGCGGCTCCCCAGGACCATGGACCCTGGGACGGCCGTCGGCCACCCCCGAGCGCCCGGCGCGTAACCGGCATCGATGGCCGTTTCAATATAAGTCATTAGAACAGCATCTTACCGATAGTTATTCACATTATACACAAGGTTATCCCGCCAACCTCGATTCTGCGTCAGTCGATGACGACCTCCAGACCGTCGCGGGCGGTCTCGTACGGCAGCGTGTCGGCCTGCCCGAGCATCTCGTCGCTCATGTGGGTGAGGATCAGGCGTTTCGGGCGGATCCGGTCGAGGTTGCGCTCCAGGCTGGCGAGGTCGAGGTGGTACGGCACCGATTTGGCGCGGAAATACGCCTCGGCAATGAGCAGGTCGGCGTCGCGTCCGACCTCGATCAAGGCCTCGGTCCACTCGGTGTCGCCGGTGTAGGCCAGGATCCTGTCGGCGATCGCGATGCGGTACGCGAAGAACGCTCCCCCCGGCGGGCCGTGAACGACCCGTTGCGGCGTCACCGTCAGCCCCCCCTGCCCCCAGGGGCGCCCGGCTTCCAGTTCGACCAGCGACAGCTCGAACCGCTGCCGGGTGGCCGACGAACCTGGAAACGCAGTTTCGAGGCTGCGGACATACCAGTCCCGCAGTCCCTCGGGGCCGGCGATGGTTAACGGGGTGCTGCGCTTGGCGAAGAACTGCGCGTCCAGCACGAAGAACGGTACGCCCCCGAAATGATCGCCGTGGAAGTGGGTGACCAGGATCGTGTCGATGGCGTTCCGATCGAGTCCCGCCGCCTTGATGGCGGGCAGCGCCGTGGCGCCGCAGTCGATCAGGAAGCAGCGGTCACCCGCGGTGACGTGGAAGCAGGTCTTCAGCCTTCCGCCGCTGCCGAATGCGTCGCCGTGCCGAGGAACCGAACCCGCAGGCGCTGCATGCCCTACCGCTCCTCGGCGACGTCACGGTCCTTGACGCTCTCCATCACCACGTAGGTGCTGGTGTGCGAGACGTGCGGCAGGCTCGACAGGCTCTCGCCTAGCGTGCGGCGGTAGGCCCTGATGTCGGCGGTGCGGACCTTCAGGAGATAGTCGAAGCCGCCGGCGATCATGTGGCACTGCTCGACCTCGGGCAACCGCCGCACCGCCTTGTTGAAGGCGTCGAGCGACGGCGTGGTGGTGTCGCTCAGCGTCACCTGGACGAACGCCACATGGCCGGCGTCGAGACGGGCCAGGTCGACCAGCGCGGTGTAACCGAGAATGTAGCCATCCGCTTCCAGGCGGCGCACCCGCTGTTGGCACGGGCTCTTGGACAGCCCGACCCGGGCGGCGAGCGCGGTCATGGTCATCCGGCCGTCCACCTGCAGCTCGGCCAGGATCTTGCGGTCGATCTTGTCCAATTCGTCCGTCATGGCCCGAACTATCTTCCGATTCTCCCGTAGCGGCGATGAAATTCAGGACGAATGGCGGCCACTCCGGCCCGAACAAGCGATCCGTCGCGCCGTGTTGGGTTAGAATGACGGTCGGCGGCAGGAAACACGAGGCTGGGCCATGCGCGACGGAACCGACACCCTCAACGAACTTCGGCGCACCATCGCCGGCCGGGCCCTGGCCGACGAGAAGGCGACCCTCGACGGGCTGGTCGCGCTCGCCGCCCTCGACGCCGACGACCGGACCGCGATCTCGGCCGACGCGGCGCGCCTGGTCCGCGCGGTGCGAAGCGGCACCAAGCCCGGAATGATGGAGAGCTTCCTCGCGGAGTACGGCCTCACCACCAAGGAAGGGGTGGCGCTGATGTGCCTCGCCGAGGCGCTGCTGCGCGTGCCCGACCGCTGGACGATGGACGAGTTGATCGAGGACAAGGTGGCGCCGGCCGACTGGAGCCGGCACCTCGGCCACTCCAGCTCGCCGCTCGTCAACGCCTCGACCTGGGCGCTCATGCTGACCGGCCGGGTCGTCGGCGGGCCGGAGGAAGGCGACCTCGCCGGGGCCCTTCACGGCATGGTCAAGCGCCTGGGCGAGCCGGTGATCCGCACCGCCGTGCGGCGCGCCATGCAGGAACTCGGCCGCCAGTTCGTGCTCGGCCGCACCATCGACGAGGCCGCCGAGCGCGCCAAGGCGATGGAGGCCAAGGGCTACACCTATTCCTACGACATGCTCGGCGAGGCGGCCCGCACCGAGGCCGACGCGCGGCGCTATCACATCGCCTACTCCCAGGCGATCTCCTCCATGGCCGCGCATTGCGGCCACGGCGACATCCGCGCCAACCCAGGCATCTCGGTGAAGCTCTCGGCGCTGCACCCGCGCTACGAGTACGGCCAGAAGCCGCATGTGCTCGACGATATCGCGGCCCGCACCCGCTCGCTCGCGCTGATCGCCAAGAGCGCCGGCATGGGCTTCAACATCGACGCCGAGGAGGCCGACCGGCTCGACCTGTCGCTGGACGTCATCGAGGCGGTGCTGTCGGACCGCGCGCTGGCCGGCTGGGACGGTTTCGGGGTGGTGGTCCAGGCCTACGGCCGGCGCGCCCGCCCCGTCCTGGAATGGCTGCACGCGCTGGCCGCCCGGCTCGACCGGCGGATCATGGTGCGGCTGGTCAAGGGCGCCTACTGGGACAGCGAGATCAAGCGCGCCCAGGTCCTGGGGCTGGCCGGCTACCCGGTGTTCACCCGCAAGGTCGCGACCGACGTCTCCTACATCGCCTGCGCCCGCCTGCTGCTCGGCATGACCGACCGCATCTACCCGCAATTCGCCACCCACAACGCCCACACCGTCGCCGCCGTGCTGCGCATGGCGCGGCGGGGTCCAGGGCTACGAGTTCCAGCGCCTCCACGGCATGGGCGAGGCGCTGCACGAGACCGTGCGCCAGGAGACCGGGGCGCGCTGCCGGATCTACGCGCCGGTCGGTGCCCATCGCGACCTGCTCGCCTACCTGGTGCGGCGGCTGCTGGAGAACGGCGCCAACTCGTCCTTCGTGAACCAGATCGTCGACGAGCGGGTGAGCGCCGAGGAGATCGCCGGCGATCCGGTCGCCGCCGTCGAAGCGCTCGGCGACGCGGTCGCCAGCGGTCGAATTCCGTTGCCGTCGCGGATCTTCGGGGACGACCGGCGCGGCGCGAGGGGCTGGGACCTGACCGACCCCGTCACGGTCGCCGGCCTGGAGGCGGCGCGGGCGCCGTTCCGCAAGCATGTCTGGACCGCGGCACCCATGGTCGCCGTCGCGGTGCACGCCGACCTTACGGTGCGCGAGGTGCTCGATCCGGCGAACGGCGAGGTGGTCGGCACGGTCGGCGACGCCGGCCCCGAGCACGTCGCCGCCGCCATCGCCGCCGCCGTGACGGCGCAGCCGGACTGGGCCGCGCGGCCCGCGGTTGAGCGCGCCGGATGCCTGGAGCGTATCGCCGACCTGTACGAGGAGCACGCCCCGGAGCTGTTCGCGCTGGCTTGCCGCGAGGCCGGCAAGACGCTCGCCGACGGCGTCGCCGAAATTCGCGAGGCCGTCGATTTCTGCCGCTACTACGCGGCCGAGGCCCGCCGCCACGGCGACTCCGCGCGACCGCCCTGCGGGGTGTTCGCCTGCGTCTCGCCGTGGAACTTCCCGCTCGCCATCTTCACCGGGCAGATCGCCGCCGCGCTGGTCACCGGCAACGCCGTGGTCGCCAAGCCGGCCGAGCAGTCGGTGCTGATCGCTGCGCGCGCCGTCGAGCTGATGCGCCGAGCGGGCGTTCCCGAGGCCGGTCATCCAGCTGGTGCCCGGCCCCGGCGAGACGGTCGGCGCCGCCCTCACCGGCGACCCCCGCATCGGCGGCGTGTGCTTCACCGGGTCCACCGACACCGCGCGCCGCATCCACCGGGCGCTCGCCGCCGGCGCCGGCCCCGAGGCACCGCTGATCGCCGAGACCGGCGGCCTCAACGCCATGATCGTCGACTCAACCGCCCTGCCGGAGCAGGCGGTCCGCGACATCGTCGCCTCGGCGTTCCAGAGCGCCGGCCAGCGCTGCTCGGCGCTGCGCATCCTGTACGTCCAGAAGGACGTCGAGGAGCGGATGCTGGAGATGCTGCACGGTGCCATGGACGCGCTCAGGGTCGGCGACCCCTGGGATCTCGCCACCGACGTCGGGCCGGTGATCGACGGCGACGCCCGGCGACGACATCGAGAGCCATTGCGCGACGCTGGAGGCCCAGGGCCGGCTTCTGCACCGGGTCGCCGTGCCGACCAGCCTGACGGCCGGCAGCTTCGTGACGCCCACGGTGTTCAAGGTCGACGGCATCGGCGGTCTGGAGCGCGAGGTGTTCGGCCCGGTCCTGCACGTCGCCACCTACGAGGCCAGCGACCTGGAGAGGGTGCTCGAGGCCATCAACGCCGCCGGCTACGGACTGACGCTCGGCCTGCACACCCGCGTCGACAGCCGGGTCCAGCAGGTCGTCGACGCCGCACGGGTCGGCAACCTCTACGTCAACCGCAACCAGATCGGCGCGGTCGTCGGCTCGCAGCCGTTCGGCGGCGAGGGCCTGTCGGGCACCGGACCGAAGGCCGGGGGCCCGCACTACCTCGACCGGTTCCGTCTGCCACCACCGTCGGTGCCGGCACCGTCGGCGGCGGCCGCCACGGACACGATCGCCGACCCGACAGAGCTGAACCGGGCGCTGTCAGGGCTGGATCCGTCGGCGTGGGCGTTGCGTCAGGATCGCGCCGCGGTGCTCCGCCGCGTCGCCGCCGGCCTCGACGCCGCGGCGCGACCGATCGCCGAGGCGGCGATCGCCACCGCCGAGACGGTCGACCTGTCCGCCGCCGACCTTCCGGGACCGACCGGGGAGAGCAACCGGCTCACCCTGCACCCGCGCGGCGTTCTGCTCTGCCTGGGCGATGAGGGTGGCAGCGCGGCCGGGCTCGGCCAGGCTTTCCTCGCCCTGACGCTCGGCAACGCCGTCGTGCTGGCCTGGCCGGGTGCGGCCGCCGCGTCCGTGCCGCTGCGGGCCGCCGGGGTTCCGGTGACGGCGGTCGACGGACAGGTCGCCCTGCCACGCTCGAGACCTGCCGGCCGCTTCAGGCCGTGGTGGCCGAGGGGTCGGCCGCCAGCCTCGGCGGCCTGCACCGCGCGCTCGCGGACCGCGGCGGCGCGGTGGTGCCGCTGATCGTCGGCCGCGGTGACCCGCATCGCTTCCTGGTCGAGCGGGCGTTGTGCATCGACACCACGGCCGCCGGCGGCAACGCTCAGTTGCTGGTGGCGGCGGCGGAGTAGCCCGCCCGATCGGGTTGCCAGAATCGAAAGGGGCCCGGCTTGCGCCGGGCCCTTCCTCGTTCAGCGGGTATCCCGCGTCAGGACTTCGGCTTGGCGTCGCCGACCTCGACGTAGGTGCCCTTGGTCCACTCGTACCAGGTGTAGTCGGCGGTGGTGCGGTCACCCTGCTTGTCGAAGGTCAGCGGACCGATCACCGACGAGAACTCGCCGCTGTGCAGCGCGTCCTGGACCTTCTCGATGTCGAGCGAGCCGGCCTTCGTCACCGCCTGCGCCCAGATCTGGATCGCGGCGTAGGTGTAGAGGGTGTAGCCCTCCGGGTCGTAACCCTCGGCCTTGAAGCGATCGACGATCGCCTTGGCTTCCGGCTTGGCGCGCGGATCCGGCGCGAAGGTGAACAGCAGGCCCTCGCCGGCGTCACCGGTGATCGACCAGAACTCCTGGGTGTTCAGGGCATCGCCCGACAGGATCTGGGCGTTCAGGCCCTGCTCGCGCATCTGGCGCGCGATCAGGCCGAGTTCGGTGTGGTAGCCGCCGTAGTAAAGCGCGTCGATGTTGGCGGCCTTCAGCTTGGTCACGAAGGCCGAGTAGTCGCGCTCGCCCGGGTTCACGGTCTCGACCAGCGGCAGCCTTGCCGCCGCCCTTCTCGAAGGCGGCCAGGGTCAGGTCGGCCAGGCCCTTGGAGTAGGCCTGCTTGTCGTGCGCGAAGGCGACCTTCTTGTCCTTGTAGTGCTGCGTCAGCCAGGCGCCGGCGTAGTCACCCTGCTGGTCGTCGCGACCGCAGGTGCGGAACACGTTCTTGAAGCCCTGCTCGGTGAACTTCGGGTTGGTCGAGGCCGGGGACATCTGCAGGATGCCCTCCTCGTTGTAGACGGCCGACGCCGGGATCGACGAACCCGAGCAGAAGTGACCGGCCACGAACTTGATGCCGTCGTTCACGAACTTGTTGGCGACCGCGACCGCTTCCTTCGGGTCGCACCGGTCGTCGCCGACCGACAGCACGAGCTGCTGGCCGAGCACGCCGCCGGCCGCGTTGATGTCGCGAACGGCAGCCTGGGCGCCCTTCTGCATCTGCTCGCCGAACGACGCATACTGGCCGGTCATCGGCCCCGCGGTCGCGATCTTGATCTCCGCGTGGGCGCTGGCGGCCGTGAGGCCAAGCAGCGCCGCTGCCGCGGCCGTGACCATGTACCTCTTCATCTGCGAAGTCTCCTCTATCGCTCGTCTTCTTTTCTACTCTTCGGCATCCGTCGAGGTGCTCCCCGAGGGAAAGCGCCGCAACCCGGTCTCGGTGTGCCGCACCACCCGACGGAGATAGGGTCTCCGCCGGAACCAGTCTAGCGGTCGGCCGCCTTGGCGGCGGAATCGCCGCCGAAGTCGGTACCGGGGACGACCCGCCAACTCAACGGGCCCGTCCTTTCATACAACCACGGGTACTGAGACACCATCATGTCGACCTGGTTCCAGCGGTAGGCCAGCGCCGCGATCGCGGCGAACATCACCAAGGCCAGGACAAAGCCGACGGGGTCCAGCAGCGAGGCGTCGCGCAACGCGTACAGCAGGAATCGATCGGCCAACGCGATCAAGGTCGCGTAGCCGAGCGCCACCGGCAACGGCTTCCAGCCACGCGCCGCGGACTGACCGGCGAGCCAGCTGCAACCGCCGAACACCACCGCCAGGATCACGAAGACCGGCACCGACTCCGACAGGATCGCCTCGCTCATCACGCGTGCCCCCCTCGAGATAGGCCGCCTTCACCTCCGGGTTCTCCAGCAGTTCGCGGCCGGTGCCGGTCATGGTGATCTGTCCGGTCACCAGCACGTAGCCGCGGTGCGCCAGGCGCAGGGCATGATGGGCGTTCTGCTCGACCAGCAGGACGGTCATCCCGCGCTGCCCGTTGATCCGGTGAATGGCCTCGAAGATCTGTTTGACGACCAGCGGCGCCAGGCCGAGCGACGGCTCGTCGAGCAGCAGCATCGTCGGCTCGCTCATCAGCGCCCGGCCGATCGCCAGCATCTGCTGCTCGCCGCCGGACAGCGTGCCGCCGCGCTGCGCCTCGCGCTCCTTGAGGCGCGGAAACAGCTCGTAGACAGCCGCCAGGTTGTCGTCGTAGCGCGCCGGATCGGCGGTGAGCGCGCCCATCCGCAGGTTCTCGACCACGCTCATGCGCGCGAAGATCCGCCGTCCTTCCGGCGAGCATGCCACGCCGCGGCGGACGATCTGGTCGGTACGCTCGCCGGTGATGTCGGCGCCGTCGAAGGTGATCCGCCCGCGGCGCGCCCGATTGACCCCGCAGATCGTCATCAGCAGGGTCGACTTGCCGGCGCCGTTGGCGCCGATCAGCGCGACGATCTCGCCCTGTCCGACGTGCAGGTCGACGCCCTTCAGCGCCTCGATGGCGCCGTAGAAGGTGTGCACGCCCTCGATGCTGAGCATCACGCCACCTCCTCCTCGCCGAGATAGGCGGCGATCACCCGCGGATCGCTCTGCACCTCGGCCGGCGTGCCGTCGGCGATCTTCTTGCCGTAGTCCAGCACGATGACGTGGTCGGAAATCTTCATCACGACGCTCATGTCGTGCTCGATGAGCAGGATCCCCACGCCCTTCTCGGCGCGCAGTCTCAGAAGCAAGTCGTTCAACTGGGCCGATTCGCGAGGGTTGAGCCCGGCTGCCGGCTCATCGAGGCACAACAGCACCGGATCCGAGCACATGGCGCGGATGATCTCCAGCCGGCGCTGCGCCCCGTAGGGCAGGTTGCCGGCCTCCCAATCCGCGAGTTCCACCAGGTCCGCCAGTTCCAGGTAGTGGCGGGCCTTCTCGATCGCTTCGTCCTCGGCGCGCCGGTAGTTCGGCAGTCCGAGCAAGCCGGCGATCGAATACCAGCTCGCGCGCATCAGGTTGGTGTGCTGCGCGACCAGCAGGTTCTCGAGCACGGTCATGCGCGGGAACAGCCGAATGTTCTGGAAGGTCCGCGCCACCCGCGCGTCGCGCCCGATCCGGTACGCCTCCAACCGTTCCAGCAGGTACCGGTCGCCGTTCGCGTGCTCCAGCCGCAGCCGCCCCACGGTCGGCTGGTAGAAGCCGGTCAGGCAGTTGAAGACGGTGGTCTTGCCGGCGCCGTTCGGGCCGATGATCGCGGTGATCTCGCCGTCCCAGGCTGAAAAGCTGACGTCGTCGACCGCGGTCAGGCCGCCGAACCGCATGGTCAGGTGCTCGACCCACAGCAGCGCGCGCGTCATACGCCGGCCTCCTCGGCTGCCGGAGCCGGCTTCGGCGCCAACCGTCCGGGCGGCATCCGGTCGGCCAGCAGCACCGACGGCTCGCGATGCGACAGCAGCCCTCGCGGCCGCCAGATCATGATCATCACCAGGCCGGCGCCGAACGCCACCATGCGGTACTCGGCCAGGTCGCGGAACACCTCCGGCAGGCCGATCAGCAGCATGGCGGCGATCGCGATGCCGACCAGCGATCCCATCCCGCCCATCACCACGATGGCGAGGATGATGGCGCTTTCGATGAAGGTGAAGCTCTCGGGGCTGATGAATCCCTGCCGGGTGGCGAAGAACGCCCCGGCGAAACCGCCCCAGGCAGCCGAGATGCCGAACGCCGCCAGCTTGATGCTGGTGCGATTGATGCCGAGCGACGCGCACGCGATGTCATCCTCGCGCAGCGCCTCCCAGGCGCGGCCGATCGGCAGCCTGCGGATCCGGATGGTGAAGATCGCGACCAGGGCGGCCATCGCGACGATCAGGTAGTACAGGAAGATGATGCGGTGCTCGGAGGAGAATGGGATTCCGAACAGCTCGTGGAACGCCGGCAGGCCGTCCGACCCGTTGCGGGTCATCACCGCCAGCCCGAAGAAGTCCGGGCGCGGAATCCCCGAGATGCCGTCCGGACCGTTGGTCACGTCGTACCAGTTGATCAGGACGATCCGGATGATCTCGCCGAATCCGAGTGTCACGATGGCGAAGTAATCGCCGCGCAATCGCAGGACGGGAAAGCCGAGCAGCAACCCGAACGAGGCCGCCAGCAGGCCGGCGAACGGCAGCGCCAGCCAGAAGCTGATTCCCAGATGCTGGGCCGCCAGCGCGTAGGAGTAGGCGCCGACCGCGTAGAACGCCACGAAGCCGAGATCGAGCAGCCCGGCGTACCCGACGATGATGTTCAGGCCCCACCCGAGCATGACGTAGGTCACGATCAGCGTACCGACATCCAGAACGTAGCGGTTCGAGAACGGCAGGAACGGCAACGTCAAGGCCAGGAGCACGGCGGCAGTCGCGAACACCCGGATCAGCTTGCGGAGTTGTTCGCCGACCGCCTCGGCGCGCGCGTCGCGCTCAGCCTTCGACATCGACGACGCGCGGCGACTGATCTGCAGCACGGCCCGGATCGCCAGGATCGCGCCGCCGACGCCGATCAGGAACGACAACGTGTACGTGGGCGTGACCGCCGGCCACGCGGTCATCCCCAGCGCGTCGGCCACGGTGTCTCGGAACAGGTCGAGCAGGCCGATCACCGCAGCCAGCCCGCCCCCGACCGCCACCCAGGTCTCGGATCCGGGCGTGCGGAGCAGGATGATCCCGAGGCGCCCGAGCACCAGCGCCACGATGATCACCGCCGTCGAGCCCCAACGGCTCTCCAGTTGCAAGCCGCCGACGGCGTCGATCGTCTGATAGCTGACGAGCGGCACCGTCAGGGCGAGGCCGATCAGCGCGGTCAGCACGAGTTCCTTGACCACGGCGCCACGCGCCGGCCTCGCGTCCTCAACCATCGTCGCGCTCATCTCACACCTTCTCGACTTCCGGCCGGCCGAGCAGTCCCTGGGGCCGGAATATCAACACCAGCACCAGGATCGAGAACGCGGCAACGTCCTTCCACTCGCTGGAGAAGTAGCCCGCCCAAAGCGCTTCGATCAGCCCGATGAGCAATCCTCCCAGCATGGCCCCCGGAAGCGAACCGATGCCCCCGAGCACGGCCGCGGTGAACGCCTTCAGCCCTGCGAGGAAGCCCAGGAAGAAGTCCACCACACCGTAGTAGAGAGTCACCATCACGCCCGCGACGGCGGCCAAGGCTGCCCCCATCACGAAGGTCAACGACACGGTCCGGTCGACGTTGACGCCGAGCAGCGATGCCATGGTCTTGTCCTGCTCGCAGGCCCGCTGCTGGCGACCGAGGGAGGTTGTGTTGATGAACCGCGTGAAACCGACCATCAGCACCACCGTCGTCACCACGATGATGATCTGGAGGTACGACAACTGCACGGTAAAGCCGGCGTCGTCCCACACCGTGAAGCCGCCCTGGATCATCGGCGGCACCGGCTTGTTGCGGGCGCCTTGAATCAGCTGGATGTAGTTCTGCAGAAAAATCGACATCCCGATCGCCGAGATCAGCGGGGCCAGCCGGAACGAGCCTCGCAGCGGCCGATAGGCCACCCGCTCCACCGTCCAGCCATACGCCGCCGTGATCATCATGGTGAACAGCAGGACCAGGAGGATGGCGACGACCAGGGGAAAGTTCGCGAACGCGGTGAACGCGATCACCGCGACGAAGGCGCCGATCATGTAGATCTCGCCATGCGCGAAATTGATCATTCCGATGATGCCGTAGACCATCGTGTAGCCGATGGCGATAAGTCCGTAGATCGACCCGAGCGTGAGCCCGTTGATCATCTGCTGAAGCAGGTACGCCATGTTCCCCCGATCCGGCGATGCGGTTGCGGCCAACTCGCGCTGGATTCAGTCCGCGCGACCGCCCGCGGCCACGTTCTCACCCGGTTATTCGCCGGACTCCAGCGCCTGATCCCGTTCGTCCTGCCACTGGACGCGGCTACGTTACGATCCGACCTTCTTTTAGTCCACTCAGCCGGCCGGAGAAAGTCGGCACGAGTGGTTTTGGTTACCGTAAAGTAACAAAAAACGTATGGCGGCGCCGTCCCCATGCGCTTAACCTTAAGGTTGGATTGGACGCGGGCGGTCGAGGCTGCCTGCTGGGCTTCGGGGAGGGAAATTTGAGAAAGTTCATTGCGGGCGCCGCGGTTGCCACTGCGCTGGCGACGGCGCCGATGGCGCCGGCTGCGGCCAGTGAGATTACAACCCAAACGCTGGCCTACACCTTCATCTTCGCGCTCGCCGGCACGGCCGCGGGCGCGGTGCTCGTGCCGTACGCCGCCCCGATGGCGGCGCCCGCCGTTGCCGGCGCTTATGCCGCCACGACGGCGGCCGTCGACGGCGCGATCGTCGGCCTCGGCTCGCTGGTGCTGACCGAGCCGCGCATGACCGGTGCGCTGTTCGGCATGGCGACCGGGCTTGTCGCCGGCCTCTACTTCTACAGCGAATAAGCGCTGGCCAGGCAAGCAGTGCCTTACATCCCTCAATCATAGAAAGTGCTGGGTCGGATGGAACGAGATAGTCCCGCATTGGCGGGAGCTTTGCGTGGGAGAATGCTCGCCGTACTGTCGATGTCGGCCGCTGTGGTTCTCGCCTTCAGTGGCGACGCGCGCGCCGCCGCGATCGGCGACGTGATGACCGGCAGCATCGAGATCGCAGCCCGCCAGATTCCGTTGCCGGCGGGTGACTGGACGGTCGTCGCCAGCGGAACCAACACGCTGGCAACCGGCAATCCTGGCGCCTACGGCACCATCGAAAACGCGATCCTGGCGCGACGCGCGGACGGGCGTATCGACGGGCTGGTCGAGATCAACGTGAACCGGTTGCCGGTCGCGGATGGCTGGGGCACCGCGGCGGACTGCAACCGGACTGACGGGCTTGCCACGGTCGCGTTCTACAAGACGCCGGTCGACGGCTTCTGCCTTTTCGTGGTTCCGACCGAACTCGGCACCGCCGACGCTCCGGGTCCGAAAACCTGGAACACCGTTCGCCCGCTTATCCAAGAGACCGCTTCGCCCACCGCGGTCTGGCTTACCGCCGGATTCCGGGTTTCCGACCGCCACGATGTCCTCGACGTCCGGTATCACCTCGACCCGCGCCCCCTCGGACTGACCAATCTGACTGTGTCGGACTGGTCGGTCGAGGCAGTGCTCGCGAAGCCGGAGCGCTTCAAGGCTGTCAACCAGCTGACGGCGTGGGGCAGCCTCGCCGCCGGACCGGTCGAGGATGGCTTTCGTGGCGCGATGACAGGACGCGCTGCGGCTGCCTCGCTTCCCAACGCTTGGGAGGTCGCGGTGCCGAAGGAGGGAACCGCCCCGAGCGCCGACCCGCTGGGCCGGACCAGCCGTTCGGCGCGTTTGGCCGCGCTCGACGAACTGGTGGAATCCGGCGCCATCGCCGCCAGCGACCACGCCGCCTACCTGAAGGCCATCGAGGACGCCCCGCCGCCGCCGACACCCGACGACTATTATCGTCTGCTGGGCGCCAAGGTCGTGTCGTTCAACTTCTTCCGGGTGTCGGTGGACTACATCCTGGCGTTCGTCGTGACCGTCAACTCGCTGATCTCCGGCTACATCACCGCGGCGATCGTCGCGACGCACAGCGTCGCCCAGGTGTTCAACGACATGTGGTGGGACAGCTACATCCAGGCCCAGGCCAGCGCGAAAAGCACCGTCGTAGACTTCGTGTATATTGGCGTCCGCCGGGAGGGTGTGTCTTGAGAACCTTGTCGCGCCCCGTCGCGGTTGCGGGGATCCTGGTCGGACTCCTCTCGGTGTCCGCTCCCGCCGCCGCCCAGACGGTCGGATCTGTGGTGAGCGGCATCGTGGAGGTGGCGGGCAAGCAGGTGCCGCTTCCGGCCGGTGACTTCACCGTCCTTGCCGTCGACAACGTGCCGGCGCGGCTCCTGAAGTCCGGCGAGACCACCGAGCGCCTTGACCTCGGTCCGATTCGGTCGGTCACGCTGGCGCAGGTGGTCGAGGGCCGGGTCGCGACGGTGGTTGAGGTGGCCGCCAACCTCATTCCCTACTACGACGGTTGGGGAACCACCGCCGACTGCACCCGCACCGATCTGTACGCCGCCATCTCCCGCTTCAAGAGCGGATGGGATGTCTCGTGCCTCTACGTGAAGCCGATATCGGCCGCCAGTGCCACCGCCCCTGGCGGGGCGGTGCTGGAAACCTTCGCGCGGGCCGAAAACGCCACGGTGACGGATTTCTGGGTCGTGGCGGGCCTGCGCGCGGCCAATCGCCAGGATGTCGTGGACGTCCGCTACCACGTCGACCCGGCCTCGCTCGGCGTGGTGGCATCGGCGGCGGCGGCGGCGGCGTGGGAGCCGTCCGTGATCGAGCAGGATCCCGCCCGCCTCGCCGTGGTGAAGAGCGTCGCGGCCTGGGCCGGAACCGCCGTCGGAACCGCTCGACCGCGGGCTGCGCGGCCGGCTCGAAGCGTTGTCACTCCCGGCCATGACCAGCGCCGCAGCGCTGGAACCCGAAGCCGTGGCGCGTGCGGCCCGGATCGAGGCTCTGCGCACCCTGCGGGAAGCGGGTTCGATCACCGAGGAGGACTTCCAGCGCCAGATCGCGGACGTCGACACCGCAGCCGCCGCAGCGGCCGCGGCGGCGGCCGGCGGATGGACCTACGCCCAGGTCGCCGGTTGGAAGGCGTTCACCTACCGGGTGGTGGTGACGACGATCAACGCCGGCATCGACTACGTGTTCATCGGCCGGCCGTTCGCCGCCGGTGTGCTGGTCGTTCTTCAGGTGGTGGTGAACACCACCAAGTTCTTCTTCCACGAGATGATGTGGCAGGAGATCTTCGGCATCAGTCCGCTGCAGCGCGACGCTCCGAACGTGATCGAGTTCGGACGGATCGTGACCGCCTCGGCCAACTGACAACCGTACCGCACGCGAAAACCCCGCGCCGGCCGATGCCGACGCGGGGTTTTGCTTTGGTGGTGCTCGAATCCCGTGCCTGGCCCTCGTCGGCGGCTTCAGCCGCCGAGATTCCTCAGGGCAGCCAGTCCGCGATCACGAAGGGGACGCGCTGCCGGGGCACCTCTGGATGGTGCCAAGCATAGACGATCTCTGCGGCCTCGAAGGCCACGCGCTCATCGGCGCCGGACTCCTTCAGCGTAGTGTAGGCCCGGGTTACTGCCTGGCGGCACGCCGCCGAAACCGGGCAGATCGGCTCGACCATGGTGACCGGCTCCTGGTTCAATGCTGTTTCTTCCGTCGAACGCCGAACAGTTCCAGATGGTGGTCGACGAGTTCGAAGCCGAGTTCGTTGGCGATACGCTTCTTCAGATCCTCGAGTTCCTGGTTGTAGAACTCGATCACCTCGCCACTCTGCACGTCGATCATGTGGTGGTGATGGTCGTCCGGACCGGACTGCTTCTCGTAGCGCGCGCGCCCGTCGCCGAAGTCGCGCTTGGAGACGATGCTCATCTCCTCGAACAGCTTCATGGTCCGGTAGATCGTCGCCATCGAGATCGACGAGTCGATCGCCTTGACCCGGTCGTAGAGTTCCTCGGCATCAGGGTGATCCTCGGAATCCGAGAGAACGCGGGCGATCACCCGGCGCGGCTCGGTCATCCGCAGGCCCTTCTCGGCGCACAACGCCTCGATCCTGGACAGGACCCCGATCTCGTTCAACGCTTCGCCCTCGACGGTCACGCTTCCGTCCTCAATTGACACCGATGCTCTGAATGACCTCGGCCCGGCCGCGCGCCGTGTCGAACTTCAGCCGCTCGACCGCCTCCAGGTCGGTGCCGGTCACCCGCACGAAGCGCGCACCCGCCGGATAGTCGATCGAGTGGATCGCCCCGACGTCGTAGAGCCCGGCGAGGCCCGGCGTCAGACGGTAGGTCTTGACGTGCTCCAACTCGGCTTCACCCGCCCCAGCGTTGCCGTCGACCCGGCGATACTCGCTCATGTCGGTGTGCTCGGTAGCCTGGCCGTAGATCGCCCAGGACGAGCCGTGGTCGTGCGGCGGCGACTTGCGGGCATCCTTGTTCACATGCGCCAGGACGACGAAGTCGTAATCGGGATCGCGGTAAAGCTGGCGGACGCCATACGGGGCGTCCGCGCCGCACACTGACTGCACGAAGGCGTCGTTCTTCAGCAAGGCCTCAAGGTTGCGGCGGATGGTGTCCTTGCCGCCGCGCCCCTGGTCCGCCTTGAGAGCGGCGTTGGCGTCTTTGCAGAACTGCTCGAACGTGTAAGCCATCTCTTTGTCTCCAGTCTCATGCCCGCCAAGCGGTTCCCAATCTACGCCAGCCCGGCGCCCGGGACAACGCCGGGCCGGCAGCAGGCGTTCAGCCGCCCGCCAGGCGCTCCATACGCTCGCGGTAGGCATCGAAGGCCGCCACCGCCAGACCGTCGACCTTGCCGCAATCGTCCCATTCCCGCAGGCGGAGCGCGCCGTCGCGGTGCGGCTCGGCGTCGAAATCCGCAACTTCGTGAGGCGCCATCGGACCGCCCTGATGGGCAAGCGTGTGGGTGGAGGCCGCCGACAGCCGGGCGGCGTAGTCCGGATCGATCGCCACGCGGTATCGCTTCGCCGCCACGTGAAGCCGAACCGGCGCCACCACCGCCTCCGGAAAATGCCGGGCCAGGAATCGGGCACCGCCGACATCGTGCCGGTGAACCCCGAATTCGTCGTCCGGATCCTCGACGAGGTGGCCGACGTCGTGCAGCAAGGCCGCGATCACAAGGGCGTCGTCAGCCCCGTCTCGCACGGCCAGCGCCGCGCACTGCAGGCCATGCTCCGCGACCGACACATCCTCGCCATAGGGCTCCGCGCCCTTGGTGGCGAACAGGTCGGCGATGTGATCGACGATGGCGCTCATGTCGGAATGGTAGCCCGACAGCGGTCTCTCGTCGACGGCGGGCATGGGTCCCTCGTCGCTCGGTCGAAGGGTGCCAGTTTGCAATACGACGCCCCCGTTTCCATATCCGGCATAGGGTCTCATGCGCTGTGCCGATCCCCCGGCGCTCATCCGCCTCTGATGCTCTGATACAACCACGGTCGCCGTCCGATAGCGGACGCGTCGCTACGGCCGACGCTTGGCGAGAGGTTTCATGACGACGCGCACCCGCACCGAACTGGTCACGTTCTCGAACTCCTTCCGGATTGCCGGCCTCGACGACCAGCTGCCGGCCGGCACCTACGAGATCGAGATCGACGAGGAGCGCCTTGAGGGTGTCTCGTTCCCGGTCTACCGCAGGGTGCTCGCCCTGCTCCACCTGGGCTCGAGCCCTCTCAGCCCCGGCACCATACGCACGGTCAGCGTCGACCCACAGGCGCTGGACAACGCGATCGCGCACGACAGGGCCCTCAAGCAGCCCGACGGCGACCAGCCGAGGGTCGGAAAGGATCCATGACGTGGTCGCGATCAGGATCGAGCACAAGACGACGTACCGCTACAGGCTGCCGGTAAGCCTGGGACCTCACAGGCTGATGCTGCGTCCGCGTGAAAGCCGCGACCTGCAGCTCAAGTCCTTCGAGGTGACGCTGGAGCCGGAAGCGTCGGTCTCGTGGGCGCATGACGTGTTCGGGAACACCGTCGCCACCCTGTCCTTCCAGGCCATGACCGACCACCTCGTGATCGACAGCGTCGCCGAGCTCGAACTCGGCTCGACGCCCTGGCCGGTATTCGACATCGCCGTCTCGGCGATGCGCTATCCGTTCCGGTATTCGGACGACGAGTGGACCGACCTCGGCGCGCTGGCGGTGCAGCAATATCCGGATGCCGCCGGTCGCCTCCTCGACTGGGCCCGGGCCTTCATTCGCTCCCGGCCGACGGACACGCTAGCCCTGCTGAAGGACCTGAGCGCCGGGGTGTCGTCGTGGATCCGGTATCAGAGCCGCGATCCCGAGGGCACCCAGACCCCGAGCGAGACCCTCGACCGGGGCTGGGGGTCCTGCCGCGACTTCGCCGTGCTGTTCGCCGAGGCCGCCCGCAGCCTGGGCTTCGGAGCCCGGATCGTCTCGGGGTATCTGCACAACCCCGACCATGACCTGTCCGGCTCAACGGGCGCCGGTTCGACGCACGCCTGGGCGGAGGTCTACGTTCCCGGGGCCGGCTGGATCACCTTCGACCCGACCAACCGCAGCGTTGGCGGTTCCAATCTCATCCCGGTGGCGGTCGCCCGCGGGATCGAGCAGGCGATGCCGGTTTCCGGCAGCTTCATCGGGATGACCGACGCTTTCCTGGGGTTGTCGGTCGGCGTGCGGGTCACCACCCTCGACGGGCAGCCTTAGCCGATCAGACCCGAGTGTGCGCCGGCTGTCCGGCGACGCCCTTGTAGAGAACCGCCTGTCGGAACTCCATGATCCGCTTGTGCTCAGCCAGGGCGGCGGCGTCCATGTCCCGAACCGGCGGCTTCTCGTGGATGAAGTTGCCATACCGGTCCTCGCCGCGCACCAGCATCGCCGAGTCGCGATCGCCGTTGATCTGCCGCACGTGTGGTGCCACGTAGCGGACCGCGACACCGATCCGGCGGTCATCGCTGCGGTTCGGGGCCGAGGCGTGCGCCGCCAGCACGTGGTGGAGCGACACCTCGCCCGGTTGCAGGGGCATCAGCACCGCCTCGTCCTCGTTCACGTCGACCGCAAGTTCCTGGCCTCGGGTCAGCAGGTTTTCCTTGGCGAGCGTGTCGCGGTGCTCGATCTGGTTCCAGCGCTGGCTGCCGGGGATGATTTTCATGCAGCCGCTGAGTTCGGTGGCCGGCGACAGCGCGACCCAGGCGGTGACGACGTCCGGCTTGTCCAGCCCCCAATAGGTGGCGTCCTGGTGCCAGGACACGAACCCCGGATTGTGGGCGTCCTTCACGAACAGCGACACACCCCAGCAGAACACGTCGGGGCCGAGCACGTCCTCGGCGGCGTCGACGATGCGCGGATGCATCGCCAGTTCCGCCACCCAGGTCTGCAGCAGGTAGAGCTTTGCCCCTTTCGACAGCTCGTACCAACCGCTGTTGGCGGCCTCGTACTCCTCGAACCGGCGCCGGTACGCAGCCGCCGTCTCCGGATCCAGGGCCCGCACCGGCGAGGCATAGCCGTCGCGGTGATAGCGGTCGATCTGCTCGTCCGACAGAGCCTTGCCCATGGGCGCGTCCTCCACGATGTCGGCTGCATCTCGGTCAGCCGTTGGAGGCAGGGTAGAGGCCGGGAGCGCAGACGACAAATGATGGGATTTCCGGCTTCGGCTGAATATGCTTCAGGCGATGATCCGCGATCTGCCCCCGCTCGCCGCCCTGCGCGCCTTCGAGGCCACCGCGCGCCTGATGAGCGTTCGGGAGGCGGCCGAGCAACTCGGCGTGTCCGCCTCGGCGGTCAGCCACCGCCTTCGCAAGCTGGAGGACGCGATCGGGGTCAAGCTGTTCCACCGCCTGAACCGGCGGCTGATGCTGACCGACGCCGGGGCGGTCT
Source organism: Rhodospirillaceae bacterium (assembly GCA_018401495.1). GTDB lineage: Bacteria > Pseudomonadota > Alphaproteobacteria > Thalassobaculales > Thalassobaculaceae > Thalassobaculum_A. The sequence continues at coordinate 90,683 of JAGYJX010000021.1, read as the reverse complement.
ATCTGTCACGGGTCGCGCCGGCCTTCGACGCCCTGCGGGCCGCCACCGCGGAGATCGCCGAGCGTGGCGCTGCCGACTCGCTCGCCCTCACCGCGCCGCCCAGCTTCGCCGAGATCTGGCTCCTGCCCAGGCTCGGGCGGTTCCTGGAGGCTCACCCCGGCATCGATCTGCGGATCGAGGCATCGTCGCGGGCGGTCGACTTCGCGCGCGAGCCGGTCGACGCCTCGATCCGGTACGGGCGCGGCAACTGGCCGGGCCTGGTGGCGCGCAAACTGGTCGAGGAGCGACTGGTCGCGGTCTGCGCGCCAGCCCTCGCCAACGGAAGGGCGCTCCCGGCGACACCTACCGAGCTGGCGGGTCTGACGCTGATCCATTCCGACCAGCGCTTGACCAGTTGGTCGGCCTGGCTGCGCACCAACGGCTACGGCGCGGTGCGCGGCGCCCGCAACCTGCGTTTCTCGCAATCGGCGCATTCGCTGCGGGCCGCCGCCGACGGGCTGGGCGTGGCGCTCGAGAGCCGCGTCATGGCGGCCGAGTACCTGGCGTCAGGAGCCCTGGTCGAACCGTTCGCGGACCTTGCTCCGGCCGACGATGGTTCCGCGTATTATCTGGTGACCGCTCCGGACCGGGCGGTGCTGCCCGCCGTGGTCGCCCTGCAGGCCTGGCTGGTGGCCGAGGCCACCGGCGCGCAGCCCTGAGGGGTTGCCCAGGGCGGTCAACTGCCCCAAGAACTCCTCTGTCATCCCTGCCAGGCGGTCCAGTCCATGACGAACGCGATCCCCACGCCCCTTGACGGAGCCGCCGGCGGCGCTCCGGCGCTCGCTCGGCTCGCCCGGGGACCGCTGCTGGTCGGCCTCGACTTCGACGGCACGCTCGCCCCGATCGCCGACCGGCCCGACGCAGCGCAGCTCGACGCCGCCATGCGGGAGCGCCTGCGCCGGCTGGTCTCTCTTGTCCCGACTGCCGTGGTCAGCGGCCGCGACCTGGACGACCTGAGCGCCCGCGTGGCGGTCCCGGGACTGATCCTCGTCGGCTCGCACGGTCTCGAAATCGCCCGACCGGACGGCTCCGTCGATCGCGCCGAAGGCCTCGAGTCGAGCGACGCCGAACTCGACCGGCTGGTCGATCGCCTCCGTGAGGCCACCCGGGACCTCGCGGGCGTCCTGGTCGAGCCGAAGCGCCACTCGGTGGCCGTGCACTGGCGGCTCGCCGCTCCGGCCGAGGAACTGGCGGCGGGGCGCGTTGTGGCGCAGTCTGCCTTCTCGTTCCCCGAGTTCATGGTCGGCCAGGGAAAGATGGTCGCCGAGTTCCGTCCGGCCATCGACCGTCACAAGGGCGGAGCCATCAACGTGCTGCGTGCCGCAGCCGGCGCCGGCGGATCCAGCCCGGCGGTGCTCTACATCGGCGACGACGTCACCGACGAGGACGCGTTCAGGATACTGGACCGGACGCGCGATGTCGGCGTGCTGGTCGCCCCGGCGCCGCGGGCGACGGCGGCCGGCTGGTGGCTGCCCGATACCGACGCCGTCGGGGCTTTCCTCGATCGGCTGATCGAGGCGCGCGCCGCCATCACTCCATGATGCAGCAGGACACCAGGTCGTCGCCCCGGTAGAGGGCGGCGGCAAAGCGGTGGTTGCCGTCCTGGATGCGACCGTCACGGATCGTCACCGAACAGCGGTTGGGACGGACGTGCCGGATCAGCCAGGCGATGCGTCCGGCGTGCTCGGTCGCCGGCACCGGCGCGTTCGGATCGCGGGCGTCGTCGGGCGGGATCAACGCGTCGTTCGCCAGATGCCGCTCGATCAGGCCGTCATCGACGGTCACGTCGCCGGCCCAGCGAGGGTAGCCGTCGATGCCGGTCAGCGTCATGACCTCGCGCACGGGCAAGGTCGCCAGTCGAATCGCCATTGGCGGCCTCTCTCCGGTTCGTCGCACCAACAGGGGACGGCGCCGGCGGGCCGGACGGATCCCAGTCTCAGGAAACGTCACGGAGGCCGCGCGCTGAGCGGGCCTCCGTGACGGAGCGGCGTATATACGGAATCATTTTGCGTCGCAACAACGCCGAAGCGACAGCCGATGTCGGTCGCAGACGATTGCCGAGACGACCGGCGCACTATCTACCGGACCGGCGGTTCCTCCGCGAAAGGGGCGCCTCTACACGCGCCGCACCCGCCGCCCCCAACCCGGACCATCGCCATGCCCAGCGGCCTCGAGACCCAGAGCCTCGCCGTCGATCCGTCGGTCGCCCCGGTGGTGCTGGTGGTGATGTTCATCGCCTTCCTGGTCGGCGCCGTCGGGCCGTTTGCTTTGTGCGTGCTCGGCTCGATCCGCGATGAGCGGGCGATGCGCCGGCTGGCTGGCGGCGCCCGAGCCGGCGCGTTGCCGGCGGCCGACAACCCGGTTGATCCGGTGATCGTCCCCGCCGTCGTGGTGATGCCGGACCCGACGGCCGCGGATGGCGGCCCCCTCGACGCGGCCAACGATGACGGCGCTGCCGCCCCGGCCAAGCAGCGGGCCGGCGTCGCCGGGTGAGACCCGCTCAGAGACGCTTCGGCAAATAGAGCGCGATCCCGGCGGTCGCGATCATCAGCACGCCGAGCGCCACGAACACGGCACCCAGAGGAAACACCAGCAGCAGAACGGCGTAAATCGCCGCCGGCAGCAGCTGCGACATCTCGATGTAGGTACGGAACACCGAGGTCATCTCGGACCGTTCGTAGGGATGCACGGACCGCAGGAACGGAATGTTGCCGAGGGCATCCAGCGTGACGGTCCCGAAGCAGGCGACGAAGAAGATCGCGGCCAGCCACATCGGCCCGGGCGCCAGCACCCCGGCCAGGACACAGAGCGCGCCCGAGAACACCAGCGACACCACGATCATGCGCCGGATGCCGAAGCGGCTGCCGAGACGCCCCGCGACCGGCGCCAGGAACAGGATCCCCTGCCCGCCCGACAACATGGCCGCCGCCAGCATCTGATCGCCCCCGGCGTTCACGATGTAGAGCGGCGGGTAGACGAAGAACGTCGTCCAGAACGCGCTGCGCGGAGAACGGGATCACCCAGGCCAGGCGCAGGCGCGGCTGGGTGACGAACCGGCGGATGTTGTCCCACGGCATGGGCGGCTTGCGCGTCGCCGGCGCCACCGCCGGGTTCTCCTGCATCCTCAGCACCCAGAAGTAGGCGAGCGCCAACACGGCGAACGTGGCGCTGGGGACGCAGACCGCCAGCAGACCGACGCTCTGGTAGAGCCAGATGCCAAGCCCGGGGCCGATGAACCACGCCACCCCCATGAACGCGAGGCGGCGCGGCTCGGCGGTGACGAAATCCTTCCGGCGGATGTAGTCGAGGATGTAGAGGTTCAGCGAGATGTTCACGCAGACCACCGCCAGCGCCCGGAACTGCAGCGCGGCGAGGAACGGCAGTGCCGCCTCGGCCACCATCAGCAACGGCGCCACGACCATGAACAGGCATCCGGCCGAGAATACCCATTTGCGGCGAACCACCCGGATCACCAGCGGCACGGCGAAGCTGGCCAGCAACGCCACGACGCCGATCACCGTGTAGGCGATCGAGACGTCGCGCGCCGACTGGAGAAGCGCATACGCCTCCAGCGGAATGATGCCGGCGATCAGGGCGCGGGAGAACGCCTCGGTAGCCGAGAGGATGGCGAAGACGTTTGCGCCGGGCCGGTCGACGACCCGGAGCCACATGGGGAACCGGATTTCCATGCCGGCAGATTACCCGCCCGCGACGCCTCGGCCAGCCCGTTTCGGCCAGCCCGCGGCGACCCCGGGCCGCGCGGATTGACGACGTCCGGTCGCCGGGTTCAAGGAACAGCGACTCGCCAATCGGCCATGAGGACGGTCATGACCCACGACGAGTTCAACGCCTTCTGCGCGTCGCTGCCGGCCGCCACCCATGTGGTGCAGTGGGGCGGCAGCGACGTCTGGAAGGTTGGCGGCAAGGTTTTCGCCATCGCTAGCCATGGCGCCGGCACGACGCCGCGCGTCACCTTCAAGGTGTCGCGGATCGCCTACGAGATCCTCAGCGAACAACCCGGGCTGCGGCCGGCGCCGTACCTGGCGTCGCGCGGCCTGTCGTGGATCCAGCAGCACGCAGTCCCGGGTCTCGATGACGGCGATCTGCGGGACTATCTGCGCGAATCGCATCGGATCGTCGCCGCTGGCCTAACCCGCAGGCTGCGGCGGGATCTTGGCCTCGACGGCGACCCAAGCTAGGAGCCGTGGGCTGTCGACCCGCTGCGACGCGCCGACAGGATCGCCTGGACCAGATCTTCCGGCACGGCGCTCAGTGTTTCCATCTCCGGTTCCCGCAGCGCCTCGACCGCCAACCGGCGGGCCCGGTCGTAGGCCCGCAGATAGCGGCGGCAACGCGGGCACAGCAGCGTGTGCAGGTCCACCTGCCGCTTGGCGAGCGTGCTCATGGAGCCGTCGAGATAGTCGACCAGAGCGCTCTCGAACTCCGCGCAGGTCATGGCGCCGTGCAGGCTCCGATCGACCCAGTGCCGGATGCTCTCGAGCAGGCTGCGTCGTCCATTCATGCCGAATAATCCCCCGTCCAGAACGGTTCGATCAGACGCTTCAGGGCCGAACGGGCCCGGTGCAGACGGACCTTCATCGCGCCCTCCGCGATGCCGAGCGCGTCGGCTGCCTCCTTTGTGCTCCACCCTTCGAGATCCCTGAGTACCAATGCCGTTCGATAGGCATCAGGCAACAGGTCGATCTTGGTGCGGACGAACGCGCGCACCCGCTGTCGCTCCAGGTCGGCGAACGGGTCCGCTTCAGGAGCCTCGGGCCTGTCCTCCCGCCAGCCGTCGGCGTCGAAGGCCGGCAGCAGGTCGTCGATCGGGGTTTCGGCAAGCCGGCGGGCCTTTCGCAGCCGCATCAGCGCCGCGTTGACGGTGATGCGGTTGAGCCAGGCACCGATCGGCACGCGCGGCTCGAAGGCGTCGATCGCCTTCAGCGCCGAGATGAAGGCTTCCTGGACGCAATCCTGGGCGGCGGCCTCGTCGCGCACCAGGCGGCGGGCGGCCGCCAGCATCCGGCCGCTCTCGCGGCGCACCAGGGCCTCGAACGCACGGTCGTCGCCGGCCTTGAGACGGTCGATCAACGCCGCCTCGACCGGGTCGATCCGGTACGCCCTCCCAGGATCTTCCGACTGCTCCACGGCCTCCGCCTCCCAAGCCCGTGCGGAGCATCGCAGCGCGGCAGGCCGACGCCAAGCGCATCGACCGTCGCCGCCACCGCCGCCGAGGTTGATCCAGCGCAATGTCGAGGCCGGTCACCCGGGCGACAGTCGGGTCATCGGCAGAACGCCCCGCCTGGAGTATCCCATGCTCGACCAGATCGCCCACTCCGATCGCGACGCCGCCGCCGGCGAACGGCGCCTCGCGTTGCGCAATCTGCCGACCCCGGAGCCGTCCGCCGGCCTGGCCGCCTACCACCGGGAACGCGATCTGGCGCTCGCGGCCTCGTCGGAGAAACGCGCGAACTACGCACGCTACCTCGCGGCCCGACGCCGTGAGGCGGAGCCCGACTACCTGCCGATCAAGCTGGACATCGAGAACGTCAGCCGCTGCAACTTCCGATGCGTCATGTGCAGCGTCAGCGCCTGGGAGCACGGCCGCCGCGCTGGCGACCTGCCGCTCGAGGCTTTCGAGCGCCTGATCGACGAGCAGGTCGGCCTGGTCGAGATCAAGCTGCAGGGCCTGGGTGAGCCGCTGCTGCAGCGCGACCCCTTCTTCGACATGATCCGCTACGCGCGAGCCCGTCACATCTGGGTCCGGACCACGACCAACGCCTCGCTCCTGCACCTCAAGGACAACCACCGCAAACTGGTGGACGCCGATCCGAACGAAATCCAGATTTCGATCGACGGCGCCACCACAAGCGTGTTCGAGAGCATCCGTCGCGGCTCGGTGTTCGAGCGCGTGGTCGAGAATTGTCGGCGGTTGAACGCGTACTGCCGAGAGCGCGGAGTGGTGCGAACCAAGATGTGGTCGGTGGTGCAGCGCGCCAACGCCCATCAGCTCGCCGACCTCGTGCGGCTGGCGGCCGAACTCGGCTTCAAGCACCACACTCTTTCGCTGGAACTGGTGGATTGGGGAATGAGGGAGTGGCGGGCCGCCAACGACGCGGTCAGCGTCGAAGCCGAGCTGGATCCGGACGCCCTGCTCGCCCTCGTCGACCTCGGCGCCGAACTCGGGGTCCAGGTGAGGTTTTGGAACACCACCGATAAGTACTCGGTCCGGAAACCCGGAACGCTGTGCCCGTGGCCGTTCGAGCGGGCCTTCGTGTCGTCGGACTTGAGGGTCGTGCCGTGCTGCGCGATCGGCAACCCGGACGTCATGCAGATCGGAGAGGAACTCTCCCCCTCCGATCCACAGACGTTCTCAAAGCATTGGCGTGGCAAAGCTTATGCAGACTTCCGTCGCGCTCATCTTGACGGACACATTCCGGAAATCTGCAGGGCCTGCTACGCCGACGCCGGATAACAGAGGCCCCATCCCTGAAGGACGGGCCGCCGTCACTCAGTTCTCGTACTCGGGCATCGACTCGGCCTGGTCCTTGGTCAAGCCGCTTGCCACGATACGATCGCCCTGCATGGTGATCTCGTCCACAGGGATGGCAACGCGCTTGGCACCGAGGCCAAGGAACCCGCCCACGTCGATCAGGACGGAGTCGACTTTTCCGTCGGTTCCCATCACGACATCCTCGATCTCACCGACCTCCTCGTCGTTGGCACCATAGAGGTCTCGACCGATCACCGTCCGATCAATCATGCGTTCGGCGGTAGCTGCCGAGGTGGAGGAGCGATTGGTGGTCGCCGCGCCCGTGCCGGCGGTAGTGCCGGTTGCCTCGGTGCCCGTACCCGTACCCGTACCCGTGCCCGTACCCGTCGCCGCAGTGCCGGCGCCCATAGACGTGGTGGTCCGCTGGGTTTCGGTGACGCGCGCCGTAGGACCCTCGTGCTCCTGCATGCCCTCGGCACGCTCCTTGGTGAGGCTCGACGCAACGACGCGCTCGCCGTTCAATCTCGATTTCATCCACCGGGACGGCGACGCGCTTGGCGCCCATTCCCAGGAAGCCGCCGACGTCCACCAGAACGGACTTCACCTTCCCGTCCTGCCCCATGACGACGTCTTCAATTTCACCGACCTCTTCATCGTTCGCGCCGTACAGGTCCTTGCCGATGATGCTGTTGTCGATGGTCACTGTCCTGGTGGTGCTGGATCGGCTTTGCATCGTCTGCGTAGAGCCAGTTGCACCAGTTGCACCCGTGGTACCGGAAGTCTGGGCTACCACAGCGCCAGGCAGCGCAAGGCTGAGGGCGAGTGCGGTGGTAGCGAGGAAATATGTCTTCATTTTTTTGCTCCGTTGACGGTGAAGTCGCGTCCGCACGACTGACCCACTCAACTGAAGCGACGCGATGATGTTCCATATCTTTCGCCGAATTCGCGGCGCCTTCGGAAGAACGTCTTCAAATTGTGGGCTAATTTCAGCAAACGCGGCTTGCGATAACATACCCCCCTCACCACCAGAGTAAGTTCGTCTGACTTCAGCAAAAACACAGAGCAGCAGGGTGGAATGAAACGTGATCATGCCCCAGTCCACCCTGAAAGTTCTTCGGATCCTACTGCTTGTGCTCCGGCATCTGCTCGGCCTGCTCCTTGGTCAGGCTGTCCGAAACGAGACGGCCATCCTCCATTTCGATGTCGTCGACCGGAATGGCGACCCGCTTGGCTCCGAGCCCGAGGAAGCCACCAACATCGACCAGCACCGACTCGACATCGCTGCCAGTCCCCATCACGACATTCTCGATCTCGCCGACCTCTTCGTTGTTGGCGCCATACAAGGTCTTGCCGACGACACTCTTGTCGACCGAGTTCATCCTGGTGGTGCCGGTGGTAGTGCCCGTGGCGCCGGTGGTGCCGCTTTGGCCCTGCGTCCGCTGCTCGGTGGTCGGGGCGCCGCTGACACCGCGGTCACCACCGCCGGAGGTCTGAGCGGCAAGCGCGGTAGGAAGCGCCAGGCTCAAGGCGAGGGCGGTAGTGGTGAGGAAACGTGTTCTCATCAGTAATCTCCGTTGCTAGGGCGTGGTCGCGTCCGCACGACCGGACTCCTCAAACCAGCCCGTGCCCTGCATGTTCCGAGTCCTCTGAAACATCCGCTCCAGCCGCTATCGCGTTAACGTGAGTTGGCCTACCTGCAGCCGTGCCAGCTTGTCTGGATTGCGCATGATGAAGATGCCCGCCATGCGGCCGGCGGCGTCGTAGTCGAAGGTCACGGCTGCGATCAGGCCGCCCTCGGCGACCAGCAGGACGCCGCCGCCACGTCAAGCTAGGGCTGCTCGAAGATCACGCGCAGCAGATAGGCCGCACGCTCCTTCGGGCTGAGGCGCTCCAGCAGCAGCAGGAACGAGACAGGGAGGACGCCAACTCCAGCGAACTCTCTGGAGTCTCCAGAGCCGCGGTTTGCACCGGCTCCGGCAGCCAGGTCCCGACGTAGTCGACCCGGGCCCGGCGCGCCGACTTCAGCAGGTCCAGGCAGCGCCGTGTGCAGGCAGTGGTCAGCCACGCGGCCGGGTTCTCGATCGCGCCGCGGTCGGCCGCGCTCCACTTCAGGCAGGTGTCCTGGACGGCATCCTCGGCCTCGGCGAGCGAGCCGAGGATGCGGTAGGCCAGGCCCAGAAGGTGCCGGCGCCTGCTCTCAAACAGGACCGGATCGTCGGATGCGGTCATGTCAGTGGGCCGAGATCTGGATGCGGTTCCACAGGTTGATCATCGCCACCGTCGCCGTCAGCGCGCCGATCTGCGCGTCGTCGAAATGCTCGCGCAGCTGCGCCCGCAGGCCCGGGAAGTCGGTGCGGCGATCGATCGAGGTCATGGCCTCGGTCCAGGACAGCGCCGCCCGCTCGCGCGGCGTGAAGTCGCTTACCTGATCCCAGACGATCAGCCGGTCGAGGCGGGCCTCCGTCTCGCCATCCTCGCGCGCTTCGCGCAGGTGCATCTTGATGCAGAACGCGCAGCCGTTGATCTGCGAGGCGCGGAGCTGCACGAGGTGGTGGATCGTGCGGTCCAGGCCGTGGGTGTCGATCACGGGGTGTACCTGGCCGAGCGCCTGCAGGATCTCGGGGACGGCCTTCTGGAAGTTCACCGGCTGGGTCGTGCTCATCGCAAGCTCCATCGCGAAAGGGTGTCGATACCCATTCGACGATTGGGGAGCGCGGGCCGTGACGTCGGCGGCGGATTTTTCTCGATCCGTCAGAAGTCGGCCGCGTCGCCGTCCGGGATCAGCGCGGTCGCCTCGATCTCCAGGCGCGCCGCCGGCTCGACCAGACCGGCCACCCCGACCACCGCCATCGCCGGGAAATTGCGCCCCAGGGTGTCGCGGTAGGCGGCGCCGAGTTCGGCGAGGTTGCGGCGGTACTCGTCCAGGTCGACCACGTACCAGGTCATGCGGACCAGGTGCTCGGGCCCGGCGCCGCCGGCGGCCAGCACCGCCACGATGTTCTCGAAGACCTGCCGGGCCTGCGCCACGAAGCCGTCGGCGAAGCGCTCCTCGGCATCCCATCCGACCAGGCCGCCGGTGACCACCACCGTGCCGCGCCCCATCATGCCGTTGGCGTAGCCCTTGGGGCGCCGCCAGCCGTCGGGGTTGAGGGTCACCGGGCGCCCCGGCGCCGGCGCTGGCTTGCGCAGATCCATGACGGTTCGTCTCCTCGTCGTTACGCCGCGCCGCGAGCCTGCGGGCGCGCCGTCTCCTGCTCGGCCCAGGCGCGCAGTTCGTGCCGCTTCAGCTTGCCGGTGTCGGTGCGCGGCAGGGCGCTCACATACTCGACCGCGCGCGGGTATTTGTAGGGGGCGATCTCGGCCTTCACGTGGTCCTGCAGGTCGCGGGTCAGGTCGGCGTCGCCGGTCCGGTCGGGCTTCAGCACGACATAGGCCTTCACGATCGCGCCTCGGTCCGGGTCGGGCTGGGCGACCACCCCGCATTCCGCCACCGCCGGGTGCGAGAGCAGCGCCGCCTCCACCTCCGGCCCGGCGATGTTGTAGCCCGACGACACGATCATGTCGTCGGAGCGCGCCTGGTACCAGAAGTAGCCGTCCTCATCCACGCGGTAGGTGTCGCCGGTGAGGTTCCAGCCGTCCTGAACGTAAGCGCGCTGGCGGCCGTCGGCGAGGTAGCGGCAGCCGGTCGGGCCGCGCACCGCCAGGCGCCCGACCTCGCCCGTCGGCACCGTCTCGCCGTCCGGGCCGACCACCCTGGCCTGGTAGCCGGGCACGACCTTGCCGGTGGCGCCGGGCCGGATCTCGTCGAGGGTGGCGGAGATGAAGATGTGCAGCATCTCGGTGGCGCCGATGCCGTCCTGGATGCGGATGCCGGTGGCGGCGTGCCAGTCGTCCCAGGTCGGCTTCGGCAGGGCCTCGCCCGCCGACACGCATTTGCGCAGCGACGACAGGTCGCGGCCGGCAAGCTTGCCGAGGATCGCCCGATAGGCGGTCGGCGAGGTGAAGCAGACCGTCGGGCGATAGCGCTCGATCGCCTCGAGCAGTCGGTCGGGTGTCGCCGTCTCCAGCAGCACCGCCGAGGCGCCGACCCGCATCGGGAACAGCACCAGCCCGCCGAGTCCGAAGGTGAAGGCGAGCGGCGGCGATCCGATGAAGCGGTCGTCCGGATCCGGGCGCAGCACGCGCTTCGAATAGGTGTCGCAGACCGCCAGCATGTCGCGATGGAAGTGCATGGTGCCCTTCGGCTCGCCGGTGGTGCCCGACGTGAAGCCGATCAGGCAGACGTCGTCGCGGGCGGTGTCGACCGCCGCGAAGTCGTCGGGCTTGCCGGCCATGCGCGCCTCCAGCCCGTCGGCGGCGTCGGTGGTGAAATGGACGATGCGCTCCAGAATCGGGGTGCGGGCGCGGGTCTTCTCCATCTCGTCGGCGAGCCGGGCGTCGCAGAGCGCCAGCCGCACCTCGGCCTTGTCGACGATGGCGGCGAGCTCGACGGCGCGCAGCAGCGGCATGGTGCAGACCGCGATGCCGCCGGCCTTGATCACCGCGAACAGCGCCGCCGTCATCGTCGGGTTGTTGGCCGAGCGGATCAGCACCCGGTTGCCGGGGACCAGCCCCAGATCCTCGACCAGCACCCGCGCCATCCGGTTCACGGTGCGCTGGAACTCGGCGTAGCTGACGTCGCCGTCGGGGGTGACGAACAGCGTGCGCCCGCCGCGCCCCTCGGCGACGTGGCGGTCCAGGAACTCCACGGCGCAGTTGATGCGCTCCGGGTAGCGGAGATCGTCCAGGTCGAACAGAAAGTCGGGCCACTGGTCCTTCGGCGGCAGGTTGTCGCGCGCGAAGGTGTCGAGATGCGCGGTGTAGTCTCCCATCGCTCCGTCTCCCGTCACACTGCCCAATCCCCGCGTTCTCCGGCCCGAGGCAGCGCCTCAGAGGCCTCCCCTGCATTGGCGTCCTTTGCCCGCGCGTCCCCGAACCTTGCGTCCAGCGTCTGGCGCGCGATGACGATTTTCTGGACCTCGCTGGCGCCCTCGTAGATCCGCAGCGCGCGAACCTCGCGGTACAGTTCCTCGACCTTGACGCCGGATGGTGACGCCGAGCCCGCCGTGCAGCTGCACGGCGCGGTCGACGACGCGCTGCGCCGCCTCGGTGGCGAACAGCTTGGCCATCGAGGCCTCGCGGGTGACGCGGGCGGCACCCGAATCCTTGGCCCAGGCGGCGCGGTAGACCAGCAGGGCGGCGGCGTCGACCTCGGTCGCCATGTCGGCGATCGCGGCCTGGCTCATCTGCAGGTCGGCGAGCGGCGCCCCGAACAACCGTCGCCCGGACGCCCGGTCGAGCGCCTCGTCCAGCCCGCGCCGCGCCAGGCCGAGCGCCGCCGCCCCGACCGTCGCCCGGAACACGTCGAGCGTCGCCATCGCCACCTTGAACCCGTCACCCGGCTTGCCGAGCCGGTTGGCGACCGGCACCCGGCAGCCGTCGAACCGCAGGCGGGCCAGCGGGTGCGGCGCGATCACCTCGATGCGCTCGGCTATCTCCAGGCCGGGCGTGCCGGCGTCGACGACGAAGGCCGACAGGCCCCTAGCCCCCGGCCCCTCGCCGGTGCGCGCGAACACCACGTAATGCCCGGCGATGCCGCCGTTCGAGATCCAGGTCTTCTCGCCGTCGATCCGGACGTGGTCGTTGCCGTCGGGCGCGGCGGTGGTGGCGAGGGCCGCGACGTCGGAGCCGGCGTCGGGCTCGGACAGGGCGAACGCCGCCAGCGATCGGCCCTCGCGCACTGGCGGCAGCCAGCGGTCCTTCTGGGCGTCGGTGCCGGCCAAGCGAGATCGAGCCGGTGCCGAGCCCCTGCATGGCGAACGCGAAATCGGCGAGCCCGGCGTGGTAGGCCAGCACCTCGCGCGCCAGGCAGATCGAGCGCACGTCCAGCCGATCGTGGCGGCCGCCATGCGACGCCGGCACCACCAGGTCGAGCCAGCCGGCATCCGCCAGCGCCTTGACCAGCCGGCGGCACGACCCGTCGACGTCACGGTGGTCGACCAGGTCGTCGACGGTGTCGGCGGCCCAGGCGTCGAGACCGTGCGCCAACTCCGCGTGGTGCGGCTCGAAGAACGGCCAGGCAAGGAAGCTGCGGTCGGCCATCGCCTCAGTTCCCCTCGAACTCCGGCTTCTGCTTGGCGGCGAAGGCGTGGAACGCCCGGCGGAAATCGCGGGTGTGCATCAGCATGCCCTGGGCCAGCGCCTCGGCGTCGATCGCCTCGTCCACCCCCATCGCCCACTCCATGTGCAGCATCTTCTTGGTGATGCCGTTGGCGAAGCTCGGCCCGTCGGCGATCCGCCCGGCCAGGGTCGCGGCCTCGGCCAGCAGGTCGTCGGGTGCGACCAGCCGGTTGAAGAACCCCCAGCGCTCGCCCTCCTCGCCGCCGAGCGAGCGGCCGGTGTAGAGCAGTTCGCTCGCCCGACCCTGGCCGATGATCCTCGGCAGGATCGCGCACGCCCCCATGTCGCAGCCGGCGAGGCCGACGCGGTTGAACAGGAACGCCACCTTGACAGCCGCCGTTCCAATCCGGATGTCCGACGCCATCGCCAGGATGGCGCCGGCGCCGGCGCACACCCCGTCGATCGCCGCGACGATCGGCTGCGGGCAGGCGCGCATCGCCTTCACCAGGTCGCCGGTCATCTGCGTGAACTCGATCAACCCGGCGGTGTCCTTGTCGAGCAGCGGGCCGATGATCTCGAACACGTCGCCGCCCGAGCAGAAATTGCCGCCGGCGCCGGTGATCACCACCGCCCGAACCTCCTTCTCGTGCTGGAGGGCGCGGAAGAAGTCGCGCAGCTCGGCGTAGGAGTCGAAGGTCAGCGGGTTCTTGCGCTCCGGTCGGTTCAGCGTGACGGTCGCGACCTTACCGGTGACGGCGAGGCTGAAGTGGCTCGGCGTGAAGTCGCGGACCGGCAGGATCGTGGGGTTGGCGTGTGTCATGGCTCCACCGCGTTGCGGACGCTGCGCTGGACCGACCGCTTGGCGGCTCCCAGCAGCGACATGAGGGACGCGACCTCGCCCGGGCCGAGGTCGGCGAACAGGTCGGCGACCCAGTCCTCGTGCTCGGCCGCCATGGCGGCGAAGCTGCGGCGGCCCGCTTCGGTCAGGCTGACGTAGTGGGCGCGCCGGTCGGTGTCGGACTGCCGGCGCTGCAGCAGCCCCTCGGCCACCAGGCGATCGACCAGCCCGGTGACGTTGCCGTTCGACACCATCATCCGGCGCGACAGCTCGCCGAGCGTCATGCCGTCCGGCACCCGCTCGAGCTGCGCCATCAGGTCGAAGCGCGGCAGGGTGATGTCGAAACGCTCGCGCATCCGGCGGCGGATCTCGGTCTCGATCATGGTGGTGCAGGTCAGCAGGCGCAGCCACAGCCGCAGCTCGGCCTTGTGGTCGGCGTGGTCGCCGCGGGCGCGGGATTCGGAGTCGAGGGCGTGTGGCTCGGCGCTCATCGTCTTCTCACATGATCTCGCCGCCGGCGACCGCGATCGCCTGGCCGGTCATGGATCCCGACGCCGGGTCGGCCAGCCACGCCACCACGCGCGCCACCTCCGCCGGCTCGATCAGCCGGCGCTGCGGGTTGCCGGCCACCATCTCGGCGATCAGCGCGTCGGGCTCCCTGCCGGTCCGCGCGGTCAGGCGCGCCACGCTGTCGCGCACCAGGGCGGTGTCGGTGTAGCCGGGGCAGACCGCGTTCACCGTCACCCCGGTTCGCGCCGTCTCCAGCGCCAGCGACCGGGTCAGCCCGATCACCGCGTGCTTGGCGGCGCTGTAGGCGCCGACATAGGCGTAGCCCTTGAGGCCGGCGGTGCTGGCGACCGATATCACCCGGCCCCAGTCGCGTTCCAGCATGCCGGGCAGCACCCGCCGGGTGGCCCGCACGACGCTGGTCAGGTTGAGGGCGATCATGCGCTCCCACAGCCCGTCGTCGGAGGCCGCGAACTTGGCGGTCTCGGCGGCGCCGGCGTTGTTCACCAGGATCTCGACCGGGCCGGCGCCGGCCTCGGCCTCGGCGATCGCGGCGTCGAGGGCGGCGGCGTCGGTGACGTCGGCGACGACCATCAACCCGCCCGTCCGGTCGGCGACGGCGGCGAGCGCCGCCCGGTCGCGGCCGAGCACCGTCACCCGCGCCCCGGACGCGGCCAGCGCCTCGGCGATCGCGGCACCGATGCCGCGGCTGCCGCCGGTCACCAGCGCGTGGCGCCCGTCCAGGACCATGGTCGCGAGCTCCCTCCAGGAAATTACTTGAAGCCTAAAACGTCTCGCGATGCCCGGCAAGCCGACCGGCCGGTTGCCCGCGATATATTTTAAGCTTAAAGTTTTATCGGCGCCGGGCTCGATGCAGGCCGGCGCGCTGGAGGCGAGCCATGCGAATTTCGGTCGTCGGCGGCGGGCCCGCCGGTCTCTACTTCGCGATCCTGATGAAGGCGGCGCGTCCCGCCGCGAGCATCACCGTCTACGAGCGCAACCGGCCGGACGACACCTTCGGCTTCGGCGTGGTGTTCTCCGACGAGACACTGGCGACCTTCGAGCGTTACGACCCGGCCAGCTACCGCCTGATCACCGAGCGCTTCGCCTACTGGGACGACATCGAGATCCATTTCAAGGGCACCGTGCACCGGATCGGCGGCAACGGCTTCTGCGGCTGCGCGCGGCCAACCCTGCTGCAGTTGCTGCACCAGCGCTGCCGGGCGCTCGGGGTTGACCTGGTGTTCGAGCGCGAGGTCGCCGACATCGAGGCGCTGATGGCGAACAGCGACCTGGTGGTCGCCTGCGACGGCATCAACAGCGCGGTGCGCCGGCGCTTCGAGGAGCATTTCCGCCCGGAGGTCGACCTGCGGCCGAACTTCTTCGCGTGGATGGGCTCCGACCGCCCGCTCGACGCGTTCTCGTTCTTCTTCCGCGAGACCGAGCACGGCGTCTTCATCGCCCACACCTACCAGTACGAGCCGGGCCGCAGCACCTGGGTGATGGAGACCGACCCCGACACCTTCCGGCGCGCCGGCCTCGACGGCATGGACGAGGCCCAGTCGGCGCGTTTCCTGGAAGGGGTGTTCGCCGAGGAACTGGCGGGCCACGCGCTGATCACCAACCGCTCGATCTGGCGCAACTTCCCGACCATCCGCAACGCCCGCTGGGTCAAGGACAACCTGGTGCTGCTGGGCGACGCCAAGGGCACCGCGCACTTCTCCATCGGCTCCGGCACCAAGCTCGCGATGGAGGACGCCATCGCCCTGTTCGAGGCGGTTCGGGCCGAACCGGAGGTCGGCTCCGCGCTCGCCCGCTTCGAGAAGCAGCGCCGCGAGGACGTCGAGAAAACCCAGCACGCCGCCGACGTCTCGCTGGTCTGGTTCGAGCACCTCGACCGCTTCTGGCGCATGGACCCCGTGCAGTTCGCCTTCGGCCTGATGACGCGCTCGAAGTCGATCACCTACGACAACCTGCGCCTGCGGGCGCCGAAGTTCGTCGACGCGGTCGACCGCATGGCGGCGCGGCAGGTCCGCGAGCGGCTCGGCTTCGACGTCGACGTCGACCGGCCGATGCCGCCGATGTTCCAGCCGTTCCGGCTGCGCGGCATGACGCTGGCCAACCGGCTGGTGCTGTCGCCGATGTGCCAGTACTCGGCGGTCGACGGCTGCCCGACGGACTGGCACATGGTGCATCTGGGCGCGCGCGCCCTCGGCGGCGCCGGGCTGATCTACACCGAGATGACAGACGTCTCCGAGGACGCGCGCATCACACCGGGCTGCGCCGGGATCTACACCGACGCCCACGAGACGGCGTGGAAGCGCATCGTCGACTTCGTGCACGCCAACTCCCCCGCCAGGATCTGCCTGCAGCTCGGCCACGCCGGGCGCAAGGGATCGACACGGCTGATGTGGGACGGCATCGACGAGCCGCTGCCCGACGGCAACTGGCCGATCGTCAGCGCCTCGCCGCTGCCCTACTACCCGCACAGCCAGGTGCCGCGCGCGATGACCCGGGCCGACATGGACCGGGTGGTCGCCGATTTCGTGGCGGCGGCCGGGCGCGCCGACCGCGCCGGCTTCGACATGCTGGAGGTGCACGTCGCCCACGGCTACCTGCTGGCCTCGTTCGTGTCGCCGTTGACCAACCGCCGCACCGACGCCTACGGCGGCACCCTCGAGAACCGGCTGCGCTTCCCGCTCGAGGTGTTCGACCGGGTGCGCGCCGCCTGGCCGGACGACAAGCCGATGTCGGTGCGGATCTCGGCGACCGACTGGAAGGAGGGCGGCATCACCGGCGACGACGCGGTGGCGATCGCCCGCGCCTTCGCCGAGCACGGCTGCGACCTGATCGACGTATCGACCGGCCAGACCGTGCACGACGCCGAGCCGGTGTTCGGGCGGATGTTCCAGACCCCGTTCTCCGAACAGATCCGCAACGAGGCCGGGCTCGCCACCATGTGCGTCGGCAACATCGTCTCGGCCGACCAGGTCAACACCATCCTGGCCGCCGGCCGCGCCGATTTGGTGGCGCTGGCCCGGCCGCACCTGGTCGACCCGGCGTTCCTGGTGCGGGCGGCCGCGTTCTACGGCGTGCGCGACGTGCACTGTCCGCCGCAGTACCTCGCCGGCATGGACCAGCTCTACCGGACCGCCGCGCGCGAGCGCGAGGACCTGATGGAGCTGCGGCGAAAGGCCCGACCGAAATCCCATCACCAGGCACTGCCGGACGCGGCACAATAGCCTCACGGAACCCGGGAGGACGGTGATGAAGGCGATCGTGATCGGCGGCGGGATCGGCGGGCTGGCGACCGCGCTCAGCCTGCACGCGGAGGGTATCGAGGTCGAGGTCTACGAGCAGGCGCGCACCATCCGCGAGCTCGGCGTCGGCATCAACACCCTGCCGCACGCCATCAAGGAACTGGCGGCGCTCGGCCTGCTGGACGCGCTCGACCGGGTCGGCATCCGCACCCACGAGCTGATCTACACCAACCGCTTCGGCCAGGAGGTGTGGCGCGACCTGCGCGGCCTCGACGCCGGCTACGAATTCCCGCAGTTCTCGATCCACCGCGGCAAGCTGCAGGCCGTGTTGCACCAGGCGGTGATCGAGCGGATCGGCGGCGCCAACGTGCACCCGGGCCACCAGCTGGTCGGCTTCGACGATGACGGCGCCCGGGTCACCGTGCGGTTCGAGCGGCGCGAGGGTCACGACGCGGTGACCGCGACCGGCGACGTGCTGATTGGCGCTGACGGCATCCACTCGTCGGTGCGCTCGACCTTCTACCCGGACCAGGGCCCGCCGAGCTGGAACGGGCTGATGCTGTGGCGCGGCGCCGTCGAGCGCACGCCGTTCCTGACCGGCCGCTCGATGATCATCGCCGGCGGCATGAACGCCAAGTTCGTCTGCTACCCGATCTACAACGACCCCGCCTCCCCCGGCCGCACCCTGCTGAACTGGGCGGTGGTGGCGCGGATCGGCGACGGCTCGACCCCGCCGCCGCGGCGCGAGGACTGGAGCAGGCTCGGCGACCGCGCTGAGTTGATGGGCCATGTCGACGGGGTGTTCACCCTGGACGTCGTCGACCCGGTGGCGATCATCAACTCGACCGTCGACTTCTACGAGTACCCGATGTGCGACCGCGACCCGGTCGACCGCTGGTCGTTCGGGCGGGTGACCCTGCTCGGCGACGCCGCCCACCCGATGTACCCAGTCGGCTCGAACGGGGCGAGCCAGGCAATCCTCGACGCCCGCTGCCTGGCCGCACAACTGGCCGGCTGCGGCGGCGACGTCGAGGCGGCCCTGAAGGCCTACGAGGCCGAGCGGCTGCCGACCACCGCCGAGATCGTGCGCACCAACCGCAAGGGCGGCCCCGAGCAGGTCATCGACCTGGTCGAGGAACGCGCGCCGGACGGTTTCGAGAAGCTCGACGACGTCGCCACCCGCGAGGAGCTGGAGGCGGTGGTGCGCGGCTACGCCAACCTCGCCAAGTTCAGCCAGAGCGACGTGAACCGCGCGAAGCCATAGTTTGCCGCAAAGACACCGGGTCCGCGGTTGACCTTGCCCCTGCTGTAACCCCTATTTGTTGGGAGAACGTATCGCTGGAGCGTCATCGGTCGTGTCGCGATTCCTGGCCACCCTGTTTCTTCTGCTCGCATTCGCGATCGTCGGCGATCCCGGTGACGCGTTTGCGCACGCCGGACATGACGTGGTGGCCAGCGCGGCTCAGCCGACCACTTTGACAGCCACCCAGACGGCACCCGGCGGAATCCCGAACCACCACCTTCCGAGCGGCCAGTGCTGCCTCACCGCGGCGGCGTGCGGCGGGGGAAGCGTGCTGGCCAGCGCCCCGGTGATTCCACTCCCGGATCGGCAGGCGCCTGTCGCGGGAGAACCTTTTGTGCAGGCCCTCCACAGCGTCGACCTGCCGATAGCGGACCGCCCTCCGAGACCGCTCTGACAGTTGACCCGGCCGATACGGCCGGATCGCAGCGAGGACGGCCCACACCGTCCATCAGGCAGTCATCGATTCTCGGAGCACCACTCCCATGAAATCCCGCGTTCTGTTCCCACTTGTCCTCATGGCCGGCACCGCCCTCGGCCTGTCCGGCGCCCTCGCCGCCGGCAGCCATGGCGGCGGCCACGGCCATGGCTTCGATTTCGGCAAGCCGGCCGAGGCCTCCAAGGCCACCCAAACCGTCACCGTCGTGATGCGCGACAATCTCTTCGAGCCTGAGACGATCCCTGTTCAGGCCGGCGAGACCGTGCGCTTCGTCGTCAGGAACGAGGGCCAGTTCGTGCATGAGTTCAACATCGGCACCGCCGCCATGCACGCCGCCCATCAGGCCGAGATGATGATGATGGTCGACCACGGCGTCCTGGAGCCCGACCGCATCAACCGCGACCGCATGAAGATGGACATGGGCGGCGGCAAGACCATGGAACACGACGACCCGAACACCGTCCTGCTGGAGCCGGGCGAGGCCGGCGAGATCGTCTGGACCTTCACCAAAGCCGCCGAGCTCGAATTTGCCTGCAACGTGCCGGGTCACTACGACGCGGGCATGGTCGGCCGGATGTCGGTCAAGCCGCGCCAGGGCTCCTGAGGGCGCCGCCATGAACCGGTATTTCCCGGGTGCTGCCGCGGTGACGATCGTCGCCGCGCTTACCGCTCCGGTCGCCGCCCCGCACGCCGCGGCCGCGACCTACGACATCACCATCGACCAGGTCACCGTCGACCATTCTGGCACGCCGAAGCGGGCGATCGCCTACAACGGCCAGACGCCGGGGCCGATCCTGCGCTTCAAGGAGGGCGAGACGGTCACCATCAACGTGACCAACAACCTCGACGAGTCGACGTCGATCCACTGGCACGGGCTGATCCTGCCGTTTGATCAGGACGGGGTCCCGGACATCAGCTTCCCCGGCATCGCCCCGGGCGAGACCTTCACCTACCGTTTCCCGATCACCCAGAGCGGCACCTACTGGTACCACAGCCACTCCGGCATGCAGGAGCAGGAGGGCGCCTACGGCGCGATCGTCATCGAGCCGACGGCCCGCGAGCCCTTCAAGGTCGACCGCGAGCATGTGGTCGTCCTGTCCGACTCCCACGACCACAGCGCCATGCGCATCATGTCGAACCTCAAGAAGATGCCGGACTACTACAACCGCCAGCAGCGCACCGTGGCCGACTTCTTTCGCGACGCCCGCGAGAACGGGCTGGCGGAGACCGTCCAGAACCGACTGGACTGGGGCGGCATGCGGATGATGCCGACCGACATCGCCGACGTGCAGGGCTACACCCTGCTGGTCAACGGCAAGAGCCCGGAGCAGAACTGGACCGGCCTCTTCACCCCTGGAGAACGGGTGCGGCTGCGCTTCGTCAACGCCTCGGCGATGACCTATTTCGACGTCCGGGTGCCAGGGCTCGACTTGCTGGTGGTGCAGGCCGACGGCAACAACGTGCAGCCGGTGAAGGTCGACGAGTTCCGCATCGGCGTCTCCGAGACCTACGACGTGATCGTCCGGCCGACCGAGGACCGGGCGTACACGGTGTTCGCCGAGGCCATGTCCCGCTCCGGCTACGCCCGCGGCACGCTGGCGCCGCGCGAGGGCATGTCGGCCGAGATCCCCGAACTTCGCGAGCCGCCGATCCTCGCCATGTCGGACATGGCGGGCGCCCACGGCGGGATGGACCACGGCGGCATGGACCACGGCGGCATGGATCACGGCGCAATGGGCCACGGCTCCATGACCGGCGGCTCCATGACCGGCATGGACCACTCGACGATGGATCACTCGAAGATGGATCACTCGACGATGGCCATGGGCGACAAGCCCGACCCGTTCTACGCCCCGGGCAGCGGCCTCACGCCGTCGGCCGCGAACGGCGGCAAGTTCCTCTCCTACGCGGATCTGCGGGCGCAGAAGCCGCTCTATCCCGACCGCGAGGCGACCCGCGAGATCGAGATCCGGCTGACCGGGAACATGGAGCGCTACATCTGGTCGATCAACGACGTGAAGTACTCCGACGCCGAGCCGATCCGTCTCAAATACGGCGAGCGGGTTCGCTTCAAGTTCGTCAACGAGACCATGATGACCCACCCCATGCACCTGCACGGCATGTGGTCGATCCTCGACGCCGGCAAGGGCAAGTGGGACCCGGTCAAGCACGTGGTCAGCGTCGCACCCGGGACGACGGTCTACACCGAGACCGAGGTCGACGCCCCGGGCGCCTGGGCGTTCCACTGCCACCTCATGTACCACATGGCGTCCGGCATGTTCCGCAAGGTGATCGTCGAGGGCGGGCCGCAGGCGGCCGCCCTTGGCGGCTGAGCGGAGGTTGTCATGCGGTATCAAAGCCAACTCGCCATGATCCTGGCGGCCATCACCCTGGCCACCGCCCCGCCGGCGACGGCCGAAATGATGGACCACGCCATCTTCACCTCGGTGCGCTTCGACCACCTCGAGTACCGGGCCGGTGAAGGCTCGGACGTGGCGGCCTGGGATGTCGAGGCCTGGGTCGGCAACGACGAATGGAAGCTCGCGGTCGAGTCCGAGGCCGAGTACGAGACCCGGCACCGGAAGTTCGAGACCCTGGAGAACCAGCTGGTCATCCGCCGGATGGTGTCGGAGTTCTTCGACGCCAAGGCCGGGATCCGGCTGGACACCCCGGCGGGGCCGGATCGGGCGTACGGACTGATCGGCTTCGAAGGCCTGGCGCCGCACTGGTTCGAGGTCGACGGCGATCTGTTCCTGAGCGAGAAGGGCGACCTCTCCTCGCGCTTCAGCGCCGAGTACGACCTGCTGATCACCAACCGGCTGTTCCTGCAGCCGGTCGCGGAGATCAACCTGGCGGCCTCGGACGACCGCGAGATCGGCCAGGGCCAGGGCGTCACCGACATCGAGCTAGGCCTGCGGCTGCGCTACGAGGTGATCGACCGCACGGTGGCTCCGTATATCGGCCTGCACTGGGAGAAGAAGCTTGGCGAGACCGCGGAGATCGCCCGCGCCGAAGGCGAGGACACCGACGCGGTGCGGCTCGTCGTCGGCGTCCGGTTGTTGTTCTAGCGGGAGCCTCCGTCTCCGGCATGCGCACATCTCGGAGCGGTGGGTGGGTCCGGCTCTCCGCGGCTGCGCCGCTGGGGCCAGAACGAGGAAAAACAAGTACTTACCAGACATCCCTCGTCCTGGTCGGAGCGCAGCGGAGAGCCGGGACCCAGGTTGTGACGGGCCAACGCCGTTAACCCGATCACCCTGTCGCGGGTCTCGCTGCTGCTTGCAGGGTGCGCCGGCGTCTCCTAAGGTTCGCCGTCGATTGTTCCACAGTCCCTGAACTCCGACCGCAGGCAACCGGCGCCGCATGGAAGCGATGGCGGAAAAAGACATGGCGAGCGTCGCTCGTCGGTTGAAGCTGATGCTGTGCATTCCACACCAGCTCGTGCATTACGAGGGGGTTAACGCGCGGCCGCAGGTCAGCCTGCCGCTCGGCATACTGTCCATGGTCGCGTATCTTCGCGAGCGGAACTGGGACGGCGACGTCGACATCTACGATGCCCGACTGAGCGCGAAGCTGAGCACCACGGCCACGCCGTCAGGGCCGCGAACCGTGTTCGGCGACGACGAAGCCGAAATGGCGGCGCGGATCGTCGCCTCGGCGCCCGATGTCGTCGGCATCTCCAACATGTTCACCGCGCAGTTCGAGCGCGCCCTGCGCCTCGCCGAGATCGTCAAGGACCACCTGCCGCGAACGATCGTGATCATCGGCGGTCCGCACGCCTCGGTGTTTCCCACCGAAGTGCTGGAGCACCCGGCGGTCGATTACGTCGTCGTCGGCGAGGGCGAGGAGCGGCTGCACGCCCTGCTGCAGTGCATCGAGGGCGGCGAGGTTCCTGCCATCCCGGGCGTCCTGGGGCGACCCGAGGATGCAGGGCTGCTGCGCAAGCATTCGAAGGTCAAGGTCGACTTCATCAAGTCGGTCGACGATTTGCCGTTGCCGGCCTACGACCTCGTCGACGTCGAACGCTACTTCGCCCTGCAGGCGGCGGGCTTCTCGCCGCGCACCCGGGAATGGGGGCGGCGGGCGGTCACAATCATCACCAGCCGGGGCTGTCCGCACCGCTGCACCTTCTGCTCGATCCAGGCGACGATGGGGTATCGCTGGCGCCCGCATTCGCCGGACTATGTGCGTGCGCACATCCGGTTGCTGCGCGATCGCTACGCGATCGACTACCTGCATTTCGAGGACGACAATCTTACCCACGACCCGGCGCGCTTCGACCAGCTGCTCGACGTGCTGCTCGAATTCTCGCCACGCATTCCCTGGGATACGCCGAATGGCGTGCGCGGCGACACCTGGACCCTGGAGCGGGTCGCCCGGTCGAAGGCAGCCGGCTGCCAGCACCTGGTGGTGGCGATCGAATCGGCGGTGCAGCGGGTGCTGGACAAGGTTGTGCGCAAGCGCCTGGACCTATCCCAGGTCGACGATCTGATGGCATTCACGCAGCGGGTCGGGCTGCGCCTGATGGCGTTCTACGTCGTCGGCCTTCCCGGCGAGCGGCTCGACGAGATCGACACCACCTTCCGCTATGCGCTCGACCGCTATCGACGCTACGGCGTCTGGCCCGGGATGAACCTTGCCGTCGCCCTGCCGGGCACCGAGCTGCACGAGATCGCCGTCAGGGACGCCCTGCGCGACCCGTCCCTGCCCTACGCCGCCAACCAGATCACCACGCCGGAGTTCACCCCAGCCGACATCGCTGTGCGCTACCGCCGATTCCAGCGCCTGAAGATGGCGATCTTCGTGTGGCGCACCCTCACGAGCTGGCAGGATCTGCGATACAACGTGAAGCTGGTCTGGAGCTACAAGTCCGTCGCCATCCGGGAGTTCGCCAAGCTGGCGCGTTGAACCCAGCTTCGCGCCCGGCTCCCGGGGCGGCCGCCAAAGGCGCTGCTGGCAAGGGCGCTGCTGGCCCAGGCGCCGGTGGCCGCCCCTCGATGGGGAGCGCCGATCAGGCCGGCGGCGGCAGGAACTCGACCTCGTGCTCGGCGGCGATCCGGACCACCTCGGCCGGGTCGGAGAGGTTGTGGATGCGCTCGAAAAGCTGGCGCAGGCTGAGCGCCGGGGTCACCCAGAACAGCGCCTTCACGGGCTTGTCGGATTTGTTGAATATGCCGTGCGGCAGGCCCATCGGCATGCGGATCAGGTCGCCGTTGGTGGCGTGCAGGGTCTGGCCGTCGAGCATCAGTTCAAAGGTGCCGTCCAGCATGTAGATGAACTCATCCTGGGTCGGGTGGATGTGCGGGGGCACGAAGGTCCCGACCGGAAACAGCGTCTCGAAGGCGAACGAGGAAACGCTCTCCTGCTTGGGGTAGTAGGTCTGGCCCAGGATGTTCCAGGCCACACCGTCCAGGCCCTTGCCGGCCGGGGTGATTCCGGCGGTCATGATCGTCATAGCGCACCTCCACGTGGGGTTTTCGGGATTCCTTGCATGCCGGGCCGCCGCCCGCCACGGTACATTGCTCCAGGGGACGAGGAACCGACATGAGCGAGCGCGACCCGACCGTGCAGATCCGGCCCTCCGAGGCCCGCGACATCGCCGCCATCCAGGCGATCTACGCCCACCACGTCGTCCACGGCTTCGGCTCGTTCGAGGAGACTCCTCCCGACATTGGGGAAATGTCGGCTCGCCGCCTGGCGATCGTCGAGCGCGGCATGCCGCATCTGGTGGCCGAGGCCGACGGTGCGATCCTTGGCTACGCCTATGTCGGCCCGTATCGACCGCGCCCCGCCTACCGCCACACCGTCGAGAACTCGGTCTACGTGGCGCCGGGCGCGGTCCGGCATGGGGTCGGCCGGGCGCTGCTGACCACCCTGATCGAGATCTGCGAGGTCGGGCCCTGGCGGCAGATGGTCGCGGTCATCGGCGACCGCGGCAACACCGCCTCGATCGCCCTGCACGCCGCGCTCGGCTTCCACGAGGCAGGCCACCTGAAGGCGGTCGGCTTCAAGCTCGGCCGCTGGGTGGACGTGGTGATCATGCAGCGCCCGCTCGGGGCCGGCGATGTCGGGGATCCCGACGCCTGACGCGTCAGACATGCAGGTACCGGTCGATTACGCCGGCGTCCGCCCGGAACGCCGGGCTGTCGCCTTGCCACACCACCCTGCCCTTCTCGACGACGTAATGCCGATCGGCGAGGTCCAGCAGGGCCGAGACGTTCTTGTCGATCACCAGGATCGCCTCGCCCTCGGCCTTGAGCCGGCCGAGGCATCCCCAGATTTCCTCGCGGATGATCGGTGCCAGCCCCTCGGTCGCCTCGTCCAGGATCAGCAGGCGCGGATTGGTCATCAGCGCCCGGCCGATCGCCAGCATCTGCTGCTCGCCGCCGGACAGCTGGCCGCCGAGGTGACGACGCCGCTCGCCGAGCCTCGGGAACAGGTCGATCACCGCGTCGAGCGTCCAGCGCGGCGCTCCGCCGCCGCGGTTGGCCGAGGTTGCGATCAGGTTTTCGTCCACCGTCAGCGTCGGAAACACCTGGCGCCCTTCCGGCACCAGGCCGAGCCCGCGCTGGGCGATCCGGTAAGGCTGCAGGCCGTGCACCGGCTCACCGTCGACGCGGACCGCACCACCGGTGGGGCGCACCAGCCCCATGACGCTGGCGACGGTGGTGGTCTTGCCCATGCCGTTGCGGCCCATCAACGTCACCACCTCGCCGACGGCGATCTCGAAGCTCATGCCGAACAGCACCTGGCTGTCGCCGTAGCCCGACGTCAGGTCCTCGACGCTGAGCATCGGCGGGCTCACCGCACGCTCTCCTCGCCGAGATAGGCGGTGCGCACCTCCGGGTCGGCGCGTATTGCCTCTGGCGTGCCCTCGGCGATGACGCGCCCGTAGACCAGCACCGAGATCCGGTCGGCCAGCGCGAACACCGCCTCCATGTCGTGCTCGACCAGCAGGATCGTCAGCGAGCCGCGCAGCGCCTCCAGGGTCTCCACCAGGCGGGCGCTCTCGTCGTGGCCGGTACCGGCCATAGGCTCGTCCAGCAGCAGCAGCTTCGGGCGCATCACCAGCGCGATGGCGATCTCGAGCTGGCGTTTCTCGCCGTGGCTCAGAGACCCCGCGCGGAGGCCGGCCCGCCGGGTCAGCCCGACGGTGTCGAGGGCCGCCATGGCGGCATCGTTCAGTTCGGCCTCAGCAGCCGCCGGGCGCAGGAACCGGAAGCTGTGGCCGGCGTGCGCCTGCGCCGCGACCGCGACGTTCTCCAGGGTCGAAAAGCCCGGCAGGATGGTGGTGATCTGGAACGAGCGGGCGAGGCCGAGCCTGCAGCGGGCGTGCATCGGCAGGTCGGTGATATCGCGTCCGGCGAACCGGATGCGCCCGGCATCGGGCGCAATCTGGCCGGAGATCTGGCCGATGAGCGTGGTCTTGCCGGCCCCGTTGGGACCGATCAGCGCGTGGATCGAGCCCGTCTCCACCGTCATCGACAGGTCGTCGGTGACGGTCAGCGCGCCATAGGCCTTGCGCACCCGGTCGAGAACCAGGATCGGCTCAGCCATCCGAACCACCCCGCCGGAGCAGGCTGCCGAGCCCGCCGCGGGCGTACAGCACGATCAGGATCAGCAGCGGGCCGAAGATCACCCGCCAGTGCTCGGTGAAGTGGGACAGCCCCTCCTCCAGCATGAGGTAGGCGATCGCGCCGAGGACGGCGCCGTGCAGCGTTCCCATGCCGCCGAGCACCACCATGATGATCAGGTCGCCCGAGCGCTGCCAGGACATGTAGGACGGGCTGACGAACTCGGCGTGGTTGGCCAGCAGGGCGCCGGCCAGACCGGCGATCATGCCGGCGATCACGTAGGCGGCCAGCTGATAGAGGTAGGGGTTGAAGCCGACCGCCTGCATGCGCAGCCGGTTCTCGCGCACGCCGGCGATCACCCGCCCGAAGCGCGAGGCGACCAGCGCCCGCAGGAACACGAAGCAGCCGGCGAGGCAGGCCAGGACCAGGTAGTAGAAAGTCGTCCGGTCCCCGAATGGCTCGGCGCCCAGGAACTCGGTTTGCGCCCACATGGTCAGCCCGTCGTCGCCGCCATACTCCGACAGGCTGCTTGCCGTGAAGTAGGCCATCTGCCCGAAGGCGAGGGTGATCATGATGAAGTAGACGCCGCGCGTGCGCAGGCTGATCGCC
Organism: Rhodospirillaceae bacterium; assembly: GCA_018401495.1. Taxonomy (GTDB): domain Bacteria; phylum Pseudomonadota; class Alphaproteobacteria; order Thalassobaculales; family Thalassobaculaceae; genus Thalassobaculum_A. Next base: position 63,468 of record JAGYJX010000021.1, on the reverse strand, counting down.
CCCGTCACCAGCGCGAACAGACCGGCCGCCAGCATCGCCAGCGGGAAGGTGATCGCCCCCTCCCAGAGGTCGTGGGCCGAGGCGATGCCGATGGCGTAGGCGCCGATGCCGACGAAGGCGGCGTGCCCGAAACTGACCATGGCGCCGTAACCGAGGATCAGGTCGAGGCTGAGCGCGGCGATGGCGTAGATCATCACCCGCGTCATCAGCAGGGTGGCGAAGCTGAGATCGGCCGCGTTAGCGACCGCCGGCAGCGCCGCCAGCAGGATCAGCAGCACCGCCGGGACGACACGCCCCGACCCCGTCGCCGCCACCACGCCGACCGGAGCGCTCATCGTCCGGTAGCCGGGAACAGGCCGGTCGGACGGAAGAACAGCACCCCGGCCATCAGAAGGTAGATCAGCATCGAGGCGATCGCCGGGCCGACCTGGTTGGCGGCCGCCGGCGCCATGAAGGCCTTGAAGATATCGGTCATGAACGACCGTCCGAGGGTATCGACCAGCCCGATGATCAGCGCCGCGACGAAGGCACCGCGGATCGAGCCGATGCCGCCGATCACGATCACCACGAAGGCCAGGATCAGCACGCCGTCGCCCATTCCGGGCTCGACCGACAGGATCGGGCCGGACATCACCCCGGCGAAGCCCGCCAGCATCGCGCCGAACCCGAACACCACCATGAACAGCCGGCGGATGTCGACGCCTAGGGCGGAAACCATGCGCGGGTTGGTGGCCCCGGCGCGGACCAGCATGCCGACCCGGGTGCGGGTTACCAGGAACCACAGCAGGACCGCCGTGGCCAGCCCCGACAGGATCATCGCGACCCGGTAGATCGGGTAGCCGAAGCCGTCGATCAACGGGATGGTGCCCTGCAGGAGTTGCGGGATCGGGTAGGACAGCGGCGCCGCCCCCCAGACGATCCGCACGCCCTCGTTCAGGAACAGGATCACGCCGAAGGTCGCCAGGACCTGGTCGAGATGGTCGCGGTCGTAGAGGTGCCGGAACACCACGAACTCCAGCAGCAGCCCGAACGCCAGCGCCGCCAGCAACGCCAGCACCAACGCCGCGAAGAAGTTGCCGGTGAGGCCGTAGAACGTCACGGCGAGATAGGCGCCGAGCATGTACTGCACGCCGTGCGCCAGGTTGATGAAGTCCATGACCCCGAACACCAGCGTCAGGCCGGCCGCCACCAGGAACAGCAGCACGCCGAGCTGGAGCCCGTTCAGCACCTGGACCGCGACCAGGGTCGCCGTCATCCGTTCCCTCCCAAGCGGAAAACGGGCGGAGCCGAGGCCCCGCCCGCCATTCGGTTCAGGCCCGGCTCACTTCATCGAGCATTCGGCGGCGTAGATGTCGCCGTAGTCGTCGAACACCTTCTCGACGACCGACGTCGCGTACTTGCCGTCGGCGCGCTTCACGGCCTTGACCAGGTAGTAGTCCTGGATCGGGAAGTGGTTGGTGTTGTACTTGAAGTCGCCGCGCACCGAGGCGAAGTCGGCCTTGCGGAGCGCCGCGATCACCGCCTTCTTGTCGGACAGGTCGCCCTTGACCGCCTTGACCGCGGAATCGATCAGCTGGGCGGCGTCGTAGCCCTGGCTGGAGTACAGCGACGGCACATAGCCGTACTTCGCCTCGTAGGCCGAAACGAACGCCTTGTTCGCCGGGTTGTCGAGGTCAGGAGTCCACTGCGAGGACGAGAACAGGCCGACCGCGTCGTCCTTGGTCGCCGGCAGGGTGGTCTCGTCGACCGTGAAGGCCGACAGGAAGGTCACGTTCTTGTCGAGGCCGGCCTGCTTGAACTGCTTGACCAGATTCACGCCCATGCCGCCCGGCATGAAGGTGAACACCACTTCCGGCTTGGCGGCGGCGATCTTCGCAAGCTCGGCCGAGAAGTCCAGGTTGCCGAGCTTGGTGTAGACCTCGTCGACCACCTCGCCCTTGAAGTGACGCTTGAACCCGGCCACCGAGTCCTTGCCGGCCTGGTAGTTCGGGGTCAGCAGGAAGGCCGACTTGAAGCCCTTGTCCTGCGCGTACTTGCCCATGACCTCGTGGATCTGGTCGTTCTGCCAGGAGGTCGAGAAGAAGTAAGGGCTGCAGCCCTTGCCGGCGAAGGTCGAGGTGCCGGCGTTGGCGCCGATCAGGAAGGTCTCGCTCTCGGTCACCGGACGGAAGACCGCCTGCAGGATGTTCGAGAACACGATGCCGGCGACGAAGTCGACCTTGTCGCGCTCCAGCAGGCCCTTGACCTTGGTGAGCGCCACGTCCGGCTTGAGCTCGTCGTCGGCGACGATGATCTCGACGTCGCGACCGCCGAGCTTGCCGCCCTGCTGTTCGACGAACAGCTTGAAGCCGTCGTTGATGTGCTGACCGAGAACAGCCGGCGGTCCCGACAGCGTCCCCATCAGCCCGATCTTCAGGGGTTCGGCCGCAACCGCGGCACCGCCGACCCCCATCCCGGCGGCCACGAGGGCCGCCGTCAGAACCTTGCGCATGTCCGTCTCCCTAGTACCACAGCCTCGTCCGACACCCGGGCGACGGCTTCTGGCGTCCGTCTCCCGATGCGCCCCGATCGGTCAGGCAGATAGTTTAGGTTTAAAATTTTCTGCCTGCCAAGCCCCGGCCCCTTCGGCCACGAGCCCGCACAGTCTGCACACGCGGCCGATGACCGCCAAGCCCGACGCGGTGGATTCGCCCTTACGGCGGCGTGGTTTCAGGTGCGACGTGCCCCGGACGTGCTGTCCGAGTGGGTCGAGGCACTACCGACACGTCCCCGAAGCCGACGACGCGAAGCCCTGCCGAGGCACCAGAAGGTGACCGAAATGGCACCATACGCCAGGGCGAAGACGCCGACTCCGACCGCCAACTCGACTCCCAACACGTTCAACGCCGACATTCCTGCCTACCATCAGACTTGGCCATGGCGCGATCGGCAAAACCAACCGCTCGAACTACATACCGCCGAGGCCGAAGCCATGACCAGTCGGTTCGGGCAGGGCAGATTGCCTCACCCGACCGGCGGCGCCACCCCAGCCGGCAACATGAGTTCGGCGCGCAGCCCCGGCTCGGCATCCGACAACTGAAGCGTACCACCGTGCAGACGCGCGACCGCAGCCACCAAGCTCAGACCGAGCCCGGCTCCCCTTCCCGTTCGGCTCGGATCGAGCCTTACGAACCGTTCTGCAGCCCGCTCCCGGTCCTCTTCCGGAATGCCGGGGCCGTCGTCGACAACCGCGAGGCGGGCCATGCCACCGTCCTCGACGACGTCAACCCGGATCCGGGAGCGCGCGTATTTGGTGGCGTTGTCGATCAGGTTCGAAACGGCCTGGGCGAGCAACTCGGCGTGGCCGGAAACCGGCACCGGGCGGCCCGCCGTTGCCTCGACAGCGATACCGCTTTCCTCAGCCGTCGGCGCGTAAAGGTCGACAATGTCGGCGGCGACAGCGGCCAGGTCGACTTCGGCCATCTGGCCGCGTTGCAGCCCGGATTCTGCCCGCGCGATCTCCAGCAGCCGGCCGAGCAGGTCGAGGGTCGCCTCCACCTCCATCATGGCGCCGTCGAGGGCCCGTTCCCGCTCCACCTCCGACCCGCCGGCATCTCGGGCGCGCTCGAGGCGGCTGCGCAGGCGGGTCAGCGGGCTGCGCAGGTCGTGACCGATGCTGTCGGTCACGGTCCGCATTCCCGTCATCAGCGACTCGATGCGGGCCAGCATGGAATTCATCGACGACGCCAGCCGGTCGAACTCGTCGCCGGACCCGCGAACCGGGACCCGACGGCCGAGTTCCCCGACCATCACTTCCCGGTTGATCGCCGCCACCTCGTCGACCCGCCGCAGGATGGTACGTGACAGCAGCACGCCGCCACCCACCGTCATGGCCCAGAGGGCCACGAGCGACCAAAGAACCGCCTCGCCAATGGCCTCCTGGATCTCCACCCGACCTTCGAGAGCACGCCCGACCAGCAGCAGGGAGCCGCCCGCCAACGGCATCGCGCGGGCGCCAATCAACATGGGCCGGTCGTCGCCGCGCCGGTACAGTTCGACTTTTCGCCACGCCCCGTCCGGCACGACTGTCGGCGGCCACGCCAGCAAATTTCCGGCCAGCCGCGTCCCGAACCGGTCAACCACCAGATAAACGGGCTCGGCGACGCTCGAACCCGCCGAGCGTTCCTGAACCGACTGCACCAGACCGATCATGCCGGAATCGCCGTGGTGCTCGGCCAGGCTGCGGATCTCGGATCCGACGGTATCGGCGGCCTGGTCTTCCACCACCCCCACCGCCCGCCAATACAGCAGGCCGAAGACCACGCCGATGCTCAGGGTCGACATCAGCGCGGATGCCAGCGCCAGGCGCACCGTTATCGATCGCCACCACCGGACCGGGCCGACCGTCGCCACGGCGCTCACTCCTCGACGGCCAGCTTGTAGCCGCTGCCGCGCACGGTGTGGATCAGCGGGACATCGAAATCCTTGTCGACCTTCTGACGCAGCCGGCTGATATGCACGTCGATCACGTTGGTCTGCGGGTCGAAGTGATAGTTCCACACACCTTCAAGCAGCATCGTTCGGGTGACCACGCGACCGGCGTGCCGCATCAGGAACTCCAGCATCTGGAATTCGCGCTGCTGCATGGGAATCGCCTTCCCGCCGCGGGTAACCTTTCGGGCCAGCAGATCCATCTCCAGGTCGGCGATCTGCAGGCGTGTCGGGGCCGCTTCGTCGCGGCTGGCGCCGCGGCGGATCAACGCGTCGATCCGCGCGTGCAACTCGACGAACGCGAACGGCTTCACCAGGTAGTCGTCGCTGCCATCGCGCAGGCCGCGAACCCGTTCGTCGAGCGCCCCCATCGCCGACAGGATCAGGACCGGGGTCACGACACCCGCGGCGCGCAAGGCCTTCAGGACCGAAATCCCGTCCAGGCCTGGCAGCATGCGGTCCAGGACGATCGCGTCATAGGCTCGGTCGGTGGCCAGGAACAGCCCTTCCCGGCCGTCCCCGGTGCGATCGACCGCGTAGCCCTGTTCGGCAAAGCCGCGCTCGACGAAGGAGGCTGTGTCGTCGTCGTCCTCGACGATCAGGATCTTGCGGGTCAACGGGTCTCTCGCGTTGCTCGGACTGCCGAGCAGTGTACACCGCCAGCGGCGCCGGAACGCGCGAAACCCGGCCGCGGGGACGGCCGGGTCCGCTGCAACACCCTGTCGCGCTACTGACTGGGGGGTGCCGGTCACGCGTCCGCGAGCCTGACGCCCACGAACAGGGTGTTTCCGCGTCGGTTGATCAACGCCAGCACGCTCGGGGATCGGGTCTCCCGGACCGCCTCGGCGAGGTCGCCGGGGGTTCTGATCGGGCGGTCTCCGAGCTTCTGGATCACGTCGCCGGCGGCAATCCCGGCGCCCGCCGCGGCCCCGTCCGGCTTGACGCTGGTCACAACCGCGCCGTCCACCTCCGGCTCGAGGCGCAGCGACGCCCGGACCTCGTCGGTCACCGCTGCCACCGTCACGCCAAGCCGGCCAAGTGCGGCCGAGTCAGGCCGCGTTTGCTCCGCGGGCGCGACGCTGGCCAGCCGCGGCTTGCGATGTCCGATCTGGACCGGCACCTCGATCATCTCGCCGTTGCGGACCACGCCGAGCCTGGCCCGACGGCCGATCTCGGAAGCGGCGATCAGTTTCGGCAAATCGCGTACCGTCTCAACCGGGAGACCGTCGACCGCTCGGACCACATCGCCGGCCCGGAGTTGCCCGTAGGCCGGGCCGTTGGCCATGACGTCGGCGATCAGCGCCCCCTTCTCGCCATCCAACCCCATCGCCTGGGCGATCTCCGGGGTCACCGGCTGGACCGACACCCCGAGCCAACCACGGTCAACCCGGCCATCCGACTTGAGCTGAGCGACAACGGTTCGGGCGGTATCGGATGGGATCGCGAAGCCGACGCCCACCGAGCCGCCATTCGGCGACAGGATCGCGGAGTTCACCCCCACCACCCGGCCCTCGGTGTCGAACAACGGACCGCCGGAACTGCCTCGGTTGATGGCCGCGTCGGTCTGGATGAAGTCGACATAGGCGCCGCCGTCGATGCTGCGGGCGCGCGCCGAAACGATGCCGGAGGTGACCGTGCCGCCAAGCCCGAACGGATTGCCGACAGCGATCACCGGATCACCGACCCGCAACGCCGCGGAGTCGCCGAACGCCACCGACGGCAACGGCTCGGGCGCCGAGACTTTCAGCAGCGCCAAGTCGGTATCGGGATCGGTGCCGACAACGGTAGCGGGATACTCCCGCTGGTCGGCCATCTTGACCCTGATCTCGCTGGCACCGTCGATGACGTGATTGTTGGTGACGACATAGCCGTCCGGGTCGACCACGAAGCCGGACCCGAGCGCGCTCGCCGGCCGGGCCGGCGCCTCGTCAGTCGGGCCGGTCGGTGGCATCGGTATGCCAAAGCGCCGAGCGAAATCCTCGAAGGCGCCGCCGGGCGCGAACGGCGACGGCCCGGTCGCCGTCTTCGGCGCCGGTTGTGTGGTGAAGATGTTGACGACGGCCGGAGCCACCCTCTCGACAAGATCGGCATACCCGCCTGTGGCGGCCGAGGCGGCGCTGCTCCACACCAGGAGGCCGGCACCCGCAATGGCGGTGGCGCCGCGACGCAAACGGCGCGATCTCGCCGCGCCGGACGCGTTGTCGGCGCTCCGTTCGGACATGATGTTCATCGACTTGCTCCTTCGATTCCGCGCGGCCTACCCGCCGCTCAGACTCGAAGATGGCACTCCGACCCGTCACCCGCCTTGCGCGCGGATGAACTCTTCTTCATGCGGGTGCGGGCGGTCACGGCCCGTTGTGGTGGATAGTGCCGGTCCCCGACACATCGTAACCGCCGAGCTCGGCGCTGCGGCTCCGGAACGCGGCAGTCCCGACCAGCGCGAGCAGACGCTGGACCGGAGGTTCGAACACATCGCGCCGCCAGAACGCCAGGTCGTAGCGCTCCTCGGCCAACGCCACGAAGTCGAGGCGATGCTGGCGCGCCACACCCTCGATCGCCAGTCCGGCATCGGCCCGTCCTTCGGCGACCGCAAGCGCCACATCCGCCTCGCTGCGGGCCGGCGGATCCAGCAGCCTTACCACCTCGCCAGCCGGTATGACCGTGGCGATGAGATGGTCGAGCAGGACCCGGCTACCAGCGCCAGGCTGTCGGGCCATCACCCGGCGCCCGACAAGATCGGCAATGCCGAGGATGCCAAGCGGGTTGCCGGACGGCACAACCAATCCCTGCCGGCGTCGGGCCCACTCCATCAGGACGATCGGTTCGCCTGGCAGAAGGCGCTCCACATACCCGACATTCCAGCCGCCGCTGTCAGGTTCAAACAGGTGGATCCCGGCACCGATCACCCGCCCGGCCGCGAGCCTGCGGAGACCGTCCAGGCTACCGTCGAAATAGGTCGCGATCTCGGAGCCGGATTCCCGCAACGCCCAGTCCAACAGCGGATCATGACTGCCGGCAATCACCGTGGGGCGCGGCAGCAACGGCCCGTCGGCGTCGCGGTACGCGACGTGACGGCGCACCCACGCCTCGACCAGGTCGCGCGGGAACAGCAGCTTGCCGGTGGCCCGGCTGACGGGAAGCGCGTCGGCAGCCACCAGATCGTAGACCTTGCGCTCCTTGATGCGCAGATAGGCCGCCACCTCGCGGGTGGTCAGCAGTTCCGGGGTGCGGCGCACGGGCTCCATATATAGCGTCGAGCCGGCTCGACGGTCAGTTCAGCCGGACCGATCCGCGATCGGCGGTGTTGGCGGTCTGCGTGGAGCCATCGACGCCGTATTCGAGCACCGACCAGGCGACCGCCGCCAGAATCAGCATCGCCAAGCACGCGGAAACAAAGGCCTTCATGGCATCCTCCCTGGCGCGCCCGCTAGCGGGTCGCGCTCTTCAGATACTCGATCAGATCGGCTCGGTCACGGGCGTTCGTCATCTTCTGCAGAGGCATCTTGGTCCCCGGCAGGAACACGTCGGGGCCCTGCGCGAACAAGCGGTCGACGGTCTCCGGCGTCCAGACCAGATCGATGCCGGTCAACGCGTCGGAGTACGGGTAACCTTCCACCATGCCGGCGCGCCGGCCCATCAGCCCGTGCAAGGTCGGGCCGGCGCGCCTTGCGGTGTCGGGGGTCAGCGTGTGGCAGATCCGGCATTTGCGATCGAATTGACGCTCGCCGTTCGTCGGGGCGGGTCCCGGCCGCGGGCCCATGGCGGTGGCACCATCGGGCCGGCGCAACGGGTCGAGCGGCCAGACCGTCACCTCGGACGCGAGCCCGCCGACCAGGAGGCTCGCGTTCCCGGGCGAGAACGCCAGCGCCCAGATCGGCCCGCGGGCAGCCGGAAAATCGTGGTCGATCCGCCCGAGCTTGGCATCGACCATCGTCACCACACCTCCGGCATCACCGAAGCCCAGCCGAGTTCCGTCCTGGCTGGCGGTCAGCGCCAGGACCGGCGACCGATCCTGGCCGAGATCGGCCCGGATCTCGCCGGTGTCCAGGTCGACCACCCGCATCGCCCCGTCGAGCGCGCCGTAGGCCAGCCGACCCGCCTCCTCGTCGACCACCATCACGTTAATGCCGAAGCCGTGTCGGACAAGGGTCCGGCTCTCGCTCCGCTCGGGCACGTTCCAGAGACGGATGGTGCCATCGTAGCCGGCGGAGTACAGGCGCGTGCCGTCATCCGAGATCGACACCGCGTTCACGGGACCGCGGTGGCCTTCGAGCATGGCGATCGGCGCCGGCGGATCCAACGACCAAAGGCCGACGCGACCGTCCCAACTGGCGGTCGCGGCGGTCCGACCGTCGCCGGAAACCGCAACCTCCAGGATCTTCCCTTGGTGGCCGTCGAGACGGACGGACGGCTGACGTCGCTCGACCGGGCCCGCGACCGGCCAAACCAGCATCAGCCCGTCATCGCCGGCGGTCAGCACGCGGTCGCCGGCCGGCGTGAACGTCACCGCGTTCACCGCCGCCTCGTGGCCGTGCAACACCGCCAGTTCGGCGCCCCGCGGCCAGGACCGAAGGATCACGCTGTAGTCGAAGCTGGCGGTCGCCACCCGCTCGCCGTCCGACGAGAACGCGACGCCCTTCACCGGGCCACCGTGGCCGGTGAGCTGCGCGGGGAGTTGCGATGCGCCGGCGGCCGACGGGAGGAAGAGTACAAGGACGACGACGGCCGTCAGCCACGCGCCAAGGCGCACACCGCCGCTATTCCGCAGGGCTCTCCCGTCGCGCCGCATGCTGTGCCTCGACCTCCTCCACCCATAGGGAGTGATGCTCACGGGCCCAATTCACGTCGACCTGGCCGGACCCCATGGCATCGAAGGCGCCCTCCATGCCGAGAGAGCCGATGTAGATGTGGGCGATGATCACCGCGATCAGGAACACCGCGACGATGGTGTGCCAGAGCTGGCTGAGCTGCATCTCCTGCATGGCGCTCAGGTTGGTCGGCAGGTCGAAGCCGACAACGTTCAGGAGCGCGAAGGTCTTGGCGAACAACGCGGTCTCGAACGGAAACATCAACGATATGCCGGAGAGGCTGATCGACACGCCGCCCAGCATCACCAGCCAGAACAGGATCTTCTGGCCCGCGTTGAACTTCCGGGCCGGCGGGTGCGCCGAGCCCAGGATACCGCCACCCTTGATCATCCAGACCAAGTCGCTGCGATGCGGGAGATTGTGGACTACCCACAGCACGAAGGCGAGCAGCAGCCCGACCATGAAGGCCAGCGACAGGTAGTTGTGGGCGTATTTGCCAAACAGCGTGATCGCGGCGAAGGCATCAGGGCCGATCACCGGCTTCAGCACGTACCGTCCATAGAGGATGTTGAGGCCCGTGATCGCCAGGATGACGAACGAGCCAGCCATAAGCCAGTGCGCGAACCGCTCGATTGCCTTGAAACGCTCGATCGTCACACCGGCCGGGCCCTCGTGGATGCGGATCCGACCGCGGACAGCGAAGAACGCCGCGACAGCGATCACCGCGCCGAGCAGCGTCCAGGCGCCATAGGTCGATACCGGCCCGTTGCGAGCCGCCCGCCAGTTGTCGCCCTCGGACTGGATCAGCACGCCGGCGCTGGTATTCGGAAGCGTGACTTCGCCTTGCGTCCCCTGGCGGACCTGACGCCAGAACTCGGCGTCCGAGGTCGCGCCGAGCGACTGCCCCGGGACCTGTCCGCCGGTCTGCGCCAGCGCCGGCCCGGCAACCACCGTGGCGAACACCGCCAGCAGCACAACGGCGAGCCCGAAGAGGGCCGCAACGGGTCGAGCGATCATAGCCTGTCCGCCTCCATCTCCCCGATCGCTCCGGGCGTCCTGAACGATCGCGAATGACACACTAGTAGCTCTGCTGCCGGGCTCGCTGGCGAAGGACCTCGCGGACCTCGTCGGTAAGCCCGGGATCGGGCCGTCCCTGGTAAGAGCCCTTGTCGTGGGCGAGCGGACGCCCCTGCTCCTGATCTCGGCACCCGGCCAACGCCGCCAGCCCCACCAGTCCGACGATCAGCGAGAGCCTGACGTACCTAGATTTCATCAGTCATCGTCCCATTCCGACACACGGGTGGCAACGCGACGAGCGAGGCCGCGGCGCAACGGTCATTGCGTGTCGTGGATGCAGCGGCCGGCGTGAGCGCGTCTCCAAGGGGAGACACGCCCACGCCGCCACGTCAGGAGCCCTTCTGCCCGTAGGCCGTGCCCCAGCCCCAGGCGCCCGAGCCGAAGCCGCGAGCCACTACCCGCTCCCGGAAGATCCCGGACACCGTGTCGCCGTCGCCGGCGAGCAGCGCCTTTGTCGAGCACATCTCCGCGCAGAGCGGGAGTTTGCCCTCGGCCAGACGGTTGCGGCCATACTTCTGGAACTCCGCGGACGAGTTGTCATCCTCCGGGCCGCCGGCGCAGAAGGTGCACTTGTCCATCTTGCCGCGCGATCCGAAGTTGCCGGCCTGCGGGAACTGCGGCGCGCCAAACGGACACGCGTAGAAGCAGTAGCCGCAGCCGATGCACAGGTCCTTGGAATGCAGGACCACCCCTTCCTCGGTCTGGTAGAAGCAGTCAACCGGGCAGACCGCCATGCACGGCGCGTCCGAGCAGTGCATGCAGGCCACCGAGATCGACCGTTCGCCGGGCTTGCCGTCGCTGATGGTGACGACCCGACGCCGGTTGATCCCCCACGGGATCTCGTTCTCGTTCTTGCAGGCGGTGACGCAGGCGTTGCACTCGATGCAACGCTCGGCATCACACAGGAATCTCATGCGTGCCATCTCGCGTCTCCCTTACGCTCGTTCGATGCGGCAGAGGGTGGCTTTCGTCTCCTGCATCTGAGTGACGGAGTCGTAGCCGTATGTCTGCGCGGTGTTGGTGGATTCGCCCAGCACGTAGGGATCGGCGCCCGCGGGATACTTGCTCCGCAGGTCCTTGCCCTCGAGATGCCCGCCGAAGTGGAACGGCATGAACGCCACGCCGGACCCCACCCGTTCGGTGACCATCGCCGAGACCTTGACCTTCGCCCCTTCCGGACCGTGCACCCAGACCATCTGGCCGTCGCGAACACCGAGGTTGTTGGCGTCGCGCGGGTTGATCTCGACGAACATCTCCTGCTGGAGCTCGGCGAGCCACGGGTTCGACCGGGTCTCGTCGCCGCCGCCCTCGTACTCGACCAGCCGGCCCGAGGTGAGGATGATCGGGAAGTCCTTGGAGAAGTCCTTCTGCTGGATCGGTCTTGTAGAGGGTCGGCAGCCGATAGAACTTCCGGTCCTCGTAGGTCGGATAGTCGGCCACCAGATCGCGGCGCGAGGTGTACAGCGGTTCACGGTGCAGCGGCACGGGGTCCGGGAAGTTCCAGACCACGCACCGCGCCTTGGCGTTGCCGAACGGCGCCGCACCATGCTTGATCGCCACCCGCTGGATGCCGCCCGACAGGTCGATCTTCCAGTTGCAGGCGTCGCCGCCCGTGGCCTCGATCACCTTGCGCTCGTCATCGGTGAGGTCGGCGTCCCAGCCGAGCTTCTTGAGCAGGGCCATGGTGAACTCGGGATAGCCGTCCTCGATCTCCGAGCCGACCGGCCAGCTGCCTTCCGCGAGCAGGTTCTGGCCATCCCGCTCCAGGCCGAAGTTGGCCCGGAAGCAGAGCCCACCCTCGGCGACGGGCATCGAGGTGTCGTACAGGTTGGCGGTGCCCGGATGCTTCATCTCCGGCGTGCCCCAACATGGCCAGGGCAGACCATAGAACTCGCCGTCCAGCGGACCGCCATTGGCGCGCAGCGTCGTGCGGTCGAAGGTCGCCTGATACTTCATGTGCTCGCGCAGCCGCTCCGGGCTCTGCCCGGTGTAGCCGATCGTCCACATGCCACGGTTCATCTCCCGCAGGACATCCTCGACCAGCGGCTCCTCGCCGTTGACCTTGATGTTGCGGAACATCCGGTCGGCGAACCCGAACTTCTTGGCGAACAGGTAGGCGATGACGTGGTCCGGCTTCGACTCGAAGACCGGCGCCACCACGCGCTCACGCCACTGCAGCGACCGGTTGGACGCGGTCACCGATCCGTAGGTCTCGAACTGGGTCGAGGCCGGCAGCAGGTAGACGCCGTCGGTACGGTCATGCAGCACCGCCGAGACCGTGGGATACGGGTCGATGACGACGAGAAGGTCGAGCTTCTCCATCGCCGCCTTGACGTCCTTCTGGCGAACCTGGGAGTTCGGCGCGTGCCCCCAGAACACCATGGCCCGGACGTTGTCCGGCTGGTCCATGTTGTCCTTCGATTCCAGGACGCCGTCGAACCAGCGCGACACCGGGATGCCGGTGGACTCCATCAGCTTCTGCGACCCGAACTGGCTCAACAGCCAGTCGTAATCCTCGCCCCAGACCCTGGCCCAATGCTTCCAAGAGCCGGTCGCCAGGCCGTAGTAGCCGGGCAGAGAGTCGGACAGCACGCCGACGTCGGTGGCGCCCTGCACGTTGTCGTGGCCGCGGAAGATGTTGGTGCCGCCGCCGGCCTTGCCCATGTTGCCAAGCGCCAGTTGCAGGATGCAGTAGGCACGGGTGTTGTTGTTGCCGTTGGTGTGCTGGGTCCCACCCATGCACCAGACCACGGTGCCGGGACGGTTGTTGGCCAGCAACCGGGCAACCCGCTTCAGCTGGGCGCCGGGCACCCCGGTGACCCGCTCGGTCTCCTCGGGATCCCACTTCTTCACCTCGGCCCGGATCTGGTCCATGCCCCAGACGCGCTGGCGGATGAACTCACGATCCTCCCAGCCGTTCTCGAAGATGTGCCAGAGCAGGCCCCAGATCAGGGCGACGTCGGATCCGGACCGGAACCGAACGTACTCGTCGGCGTGCGCCGCGGTGCGCGTGAACCGAGGGTCGCAGACGATCAGCGGAGCGTTGTTCTGCTCCTTCGCCTTGAGGATGTGCAGCAGCGAAACCGGGTGGGCCTCGGCGGGATTCCCACCGATGAGGAAGATCGCCTTGCTGCGATGCATGTCGTTGTAGGAGTTCGTCATCGCGCCGTAGCCCCAGGTGTTGGCAACACCCGCGACCGTCGTCGAGTGACAGATACGCGCCTGATGATCGACGTTGTTGGTGCCCCAATAGCCGGCGAACTTCCGGACCAGGTAGGCCTGCTCGTTGCTGTGCTTGGCCGAGCCCAGCCAGTACACCGCGTCGGGACCCGATTTCTGCCGGAGTTCCAGCATCTTGTCGCCGATCTCGTTGATCGCGGTTTCCCAGGAGACCCGCTCCCACTTCCCGCCGACCAGCTTCATGGGGTACTTGAGCCGGCGCTCGCCGTGCGCGTGCTCGCGCACCGAGGCACCCTTGGCGCAGTGGGCCCCGAGATTGAACGGGCTGTCCCAGCCCGGCTCCTGCCCGATCCACACGCCGTTCTGAACCTCGGCCATGACCGAACAGCCGACCGAGCAGTGCGTGCAAATCGACTGGATGACCTCGACAGCGCCGCTGCCGGCCGTCGCCGCCTCCGCCTTTCGAACCGATCCGCCGGAGAACGCCGTCGCGGCGGCAAGTCCGCCCACGGCCAGACCGGAGTTCCGGAGAAAGCTCCGGCGGTCATAGGTTCTCTCGGCGGTCCTCGCGGCGAAAGTCGACAGACGAGGACGGCGTGCCATCTCGTGCGTCTTCTTCCTGAGCATGTTCAACCCTCCCTGCACCATCCCATCGCGGAATCGCCCGCGGGGCTTGGCGTTACCCGGTACCCGGCAATGCGCTCAGAACCGGGCGGTGTCGTAGTAGGTTCGGACGTGGGCCGTCTCGCGATAGCCCGAGCCCGTCGGTTCCGAGGCCTCGGCCGCCGACGGCTTAAGGGCAGCCGCGGTCCCGACAGCCGCCACGCCGAGCGCGGTCAGCTTCAGAAAGTCGCGGCGCGCGGAAACCTGCCGGTCTTGCTTGCGATCTTTCATCGTTCACTCCTCATCCCATAGCCGCCGCCCACCCCCGGTCGACAGCCGCTCTACCCCTCCATGCCGAAGGCCGTCGTCTCGATCTCCATGAACAGCCGGCCGATGGTGCCGACTGGCCGATAGAGATCCGCGGACTTCGCGGCCTCCAGATCGGAGAAGAAATGCCCCGCCCAGGGTGCGAGGTGTCGTTCGAAAAACGCGCGCTGCAGCTTGACCGGTGCCGGCTCAAGGAAGTCGCCGCGGATAAGCCCGGCCATCATCTCGCACAGCGCGGCGATGTGGTCCTCGGGGTCGCTGGTGCCGTCGGACCGGGCGATTCCAAGCCGGCCCATGTCGTCGCGCAGGACAGCCAGCGGCTTCTCGTTCAGGAAGCCGGTCAGGTAGAAGGAACCGTAGGGAACCAGTTCGCCCCGTCCGAGGCCGATGAACAGTTCGAGGTGCTCGCTCCGGGCCTGCTCGAGCGAAATTGTGCGGCTGCGCGCGGCCAGCGCCGAGAACGCCTGGCCGAGTTCGGAATCGTCACCGGAGAGCGAGGCGGCCTGCGCCAACAGAGCCTGCTCGGGCTCGCGTCGCAGCAACGCCGCCAGGAGGCCATAGACATCGGCGCGCAGGAGATCCTCGTCGGCAACAGCCGTAGGGTCGCTGCTCGGGCTCTCAGCCGATGCCGGCACCTCACGCTCCTCCCGCCTGTACAAATCTTCGGTCTTGGTCGGACCTGCCGAAGTTGTGCCCAATTCTAGGGCAATCTGGCGCGGTCGCCAGCACAATCTGTCGAGCCTCCCCGATCACGGCGCGTCGCTAGTCCTCGTCGCTGCCACCGGGGGGTCGAAAGGTCATCCGGGACCGCCGGCGCGGCGTCGCCGTGGTCGACGGGGTGGCCGTCTGGGGCGCCGACGCTGCCGGGACCGGATCGATCGCCGGGGTCGGCAGCTGCACGGCGGGCGGCTCTTCCGGCGGAGTCGGGTCGGCGGGACCGGTCACCGTGGCCTCGGCGCCGGTCTCGTGCCCGACCTCCTGTTCGACGCTGGGATCGGGGCCGGCGACGCGTTCGAGCGTCTCCAGGGCCTGTTCCAGCCGCGGGCGGGCGCCATGGCCCAGTTGGAACACCGTCTTCATGTCCGCGACCACCGTCGCGGCATCGGTGTAGTCCTCGGCATAGTCGGTGAGGCCGTCATGGGCGACGATCCCCGGGTTGACCTGCCAGAGCCGGCGCAGCGCCAGTCTCCTCAGCCGCGCTGGCACCCCCGCCCGCATGAACGCCTCGACACCGTCATCGGCGGTCAGGTTCTCCGGGTCGGGCAGGGCGTAGCGCTTCAGCAGCTCGGCGTCGCTCAGCTCGTCCTCGTTCACCGCGTCGTCGACCGCCGCCGGCGCCGGCGCAGCCGACGTTTCCGGCCGCGACTGCGGTTCACCCTTGGGAACCGGGTCGCCGGCCCGCACCGCGGCCTTGCGACGCGACCACCGCGCGAGGAACGACCCGTCGTCCCGGCTCATGTCCGCTTGCGCCCCGGCGCGGTCGGGGCGCGGTACACGTCGGCCTGCTGTCGGATCCGGGCATCGCCGAGTCCGTCCTCGACGCGGTCGACCGGCACCCTGTCCCGCCGGCGCTTCACGAACACCTCGGCTTCGTGGTGCGCGTCGGTGAAGTCCTTCACCCAGGCCAGGAGGGCGTCGGGCAGCGCCAGCCGTTCGACGGTCTCGTCGCCCGACTGCAGGTAGTGCTGGGCTTCGTAGGGCGACACGGTGACGTGGTGCGGGACGACGTCCCGCCCGCTCCCGCCATCGGCGTCCGGGCGCAGAACGACGTAGACGGCCGGAGTCGCACTCTCCAGGTTGGCCACATAGGCCTCCGTGTCGCCGCGATGCAGTTCGAGCGGCAAGGTCGCGGCGTGGAACCGCACGCGATCCGGCTCCTCGGTCAGAAGCTTCCAGGACACCGCCGGATCGGCCCATGGCAGAACGCCGACCGCCTCCCACACCCATTCCTTCCAGGGGTGCTCGATCCGCCGCCGCTGGACGATGATGCCGACCGGGATGACGTCATGGTGTTTCATGTCGGGCCGAATCTGGTTGGCCACCCCGGGGGGCCGAGGCCGCCTTTCCAACGAATCCGTCACACTTTAGTGTCTGTCGCAAGAGATCGCGCACGGCGACGGAATTCACCGGGTTGGGAGACGTGTTGACATGCGACGAGGCGATCGCACCGTCCTGATATGCGACTGCGGCGGCAGCATGGAGATCGACGGCCGCCGCTTGGCGACCGCCTGCGGCGGCGACGGCGACGCGGTGTTCACCGCGCTGTGCCGCCGCGAGATCAATCGCTTCGTCGACGCGCTCGACTCCGGGGGACCGGTGGATGTCGCGTGCACCCAGGAGGCGCCCGCCTTCGCCGAGGTCGCCGAAGAGCGCGCCGCCGGCGACCGCGTGTCGTTCTTCAACATCCGCGAAGCGGCCGGATGGTCGGACGAGGCGCATTCCGCGTTGCCGAAAATGGCCGCCCTGATCGCCGAGGCGGCGCTGCCGGTGCCGGCGTCGCGCGCCCTCACCCTGACATCGGAAGGCACCTGCCTCGTCTACGGCCGGGGCCAGGCCGCGCTCGACGCCGCCGAACGGCTGTCGGACCACCTGTCGGTGACCTGCATGCTGGTCGACGCCGAGGACGCCCTGCCGCCCTCGGCCTCCGAGTTTCCGATCGTCGCCGGCCGCATCCGGCAGGCGGCAGGCCGGTTCGGCCGCTTCGAACTGACCGTCGACCGGTTCGCCGAGCGCGCCCCCTGGATCCGCGCCGGACTCGGCTTCGAGCGGGCGGTCGACGGCGCGCAGTCGGAGTGCGACGTGATCGTCGATCTCACGGGCGACACCCCGCTGTTCCCCGCGCCGGAGAAGCGCGACGGCTACCTGCGCGCCGACCCGCGCGACCCGGCGGCGGTGCTGGCGGTCGTGCTGCAAGCGTCGACCATGGTCGGCGAGTTCGAGAAGCCGATCTACGTGACGGTCGACGACGGTCTGTGCGCCCACTCCCGCAACCGCAAGACCGGTTGCACCCGCTGCCTCGACCTGTGCCCGGCCGGGGCGATCGCGTCGGCCGGCGACGTGGTGACCGTCGACCCGGCGCTGTGCGGTGGCTGCGGCCTGTGCGCCGGCGTCTGCCCGACCAGCGCAATCACCTACGCCTACCCCGACACCCGGATCGTGCACGAGCGGGTCATGACCCTCGCCAGCGCCTACCGGAACGCCGGGGGAACGGCGCCTCGCCTTCTCGTCCATGATGATAAAAAAGGCATTCAACTTATTGAATATGCCGCTCGATATGGCCGAGGCCTCCCCGCCGACGTGATCCCAATGGCGGTCAACGAGGTCGGCCAGGTCGGGCACGACATCCTGCTCGGCGCGCTCGCCCAGGGGTTCCAGGAGGTGGTGCTGCTGACCGATCCGCGCCGCGCCGACGACTACGCCGGCCTCGCCGCCCAGGTCGACCTCGTGGACGCGCTGCTGACCGGCCTCGGCGACGCCGGCGGGCGGGTGCGGGTGCTCGACACGCCGGATCCCGACGCGCTCTCGGACGCGCTCTACGGCGACCGGCCGCGGTCGGTGCTGCCGAACGCGGCGTTCGTGCCGCTCGGCCGCAAGAAGTCGGTCACCCGGCTGGCGGTGAAGGGACTGGCGGCCGCGCTCGCCACCGCGGTCGACACGGTGCCGCTGCCGGCGGGCGCGCCCTACGGCCGCGTGGCGGTCGACACCGAGGGCTGCACGCTCTGTCTGGCCTGCGTCGCCGCCTGCCCGACCGGCGCCCTGCAGGACAACCCGGACCGGCCGCAGCTGCTGTTCCAGGAGGACGCCTGCGTGCAGTGCGGCCTCTGCGCCGCAACCTGCCCGGAGAAGGTGATCACCCTGGAGCCACGCTACTCGCTGGCGGATTCGGCGCTGTCGGCGCAGTTGGTCTTCGAGGACGAGCCCTACGCCTGCATCTCCTGCGGCAAGCCCTACGGGACCCGGAAATCGATCGAGGCGATCGTCAGCCGGCTGTCCGGCAAGCACTGGATGTTCGCGACCGGCGAGCGCGCCAACCTGATCCGGATGTGCGAGGACTGCCGCGTGACGGCGCAGTTCCACGCCAAGGACAACCCGTTCGCCGGTCCTCCCCGCCCGCTGCCGCGCACCACCGCCGACTACGAGCAGGCCCGCGCCGAGGGTCGCGAGCTGGAGGACTGAACGCGCTACTGCGGGACCGTCGAGCGGCACAGCGCCTCGGCGCGCTGCTTGAACAGCGTCGCCTGCTCCGGCCGGAACACACCGTCGGCGACGCCCTGGTCGATGGTGGCGTGCTGGCCGGCGACGCAGCGCGACAGCGGATCTTCCGGGACTGCCGCCGTCCCGGCCAGCAGCCCCGCCAGGTCGTCGCGGTGGATCGCCGCCAGCGCGCCGGCCGCCGTCAACGCGACCGCCACCGCCACCAGGCGCGCGACCGGTCGATCCAGCGGGTGCGGGCGTCCTTCCTTCGACATGACGTCAACTCGACGGCTTAAGCGGCAGATTTGCAATGATGTTTTGAGGTTTCATCCGAATGACGCCGTCGGCTCCCATGGCCAAGCCGAGGTAGATCGGCCGTCCGGCCACCGCGTCGGTCACGGCGGCGGTGTCGTCGATTTCCATCCGGAACAGCGCGAGGATCTGCCGCAGCCGGTCCTCCGCGAGGGACTCGCCCTGGTAGAGCGCGTTCAGGATCTCGTTGGCGTCACGGTCGAGGCCGATGTGCCAGACCCAGCGCTCGTCCTCGATGCGGCGCACCGGCGTCACCCGGCAGGCGATGCCCGCGAGATGCGCCACCCACGCCTCCAGCGCCCGCGCCAGCCCGTCCAGGCCCGGCTGCGGGTAGGCGATGTCCACGGCGGTGTCGAAGCCGTCCGAGCGCCGCCAGTACTCGTCCCGCGTCTCCTCCCCGATCACGTCGATCTCGACCGTTGCCGGCTGGCCACCAGCCTGCAAGGCCCCCCGGGCGCTCGCCTGAAGGTCCACCACGGCGAGGTCGGCCACCATGATCCGCTCGTCGCCGAGGGTGACCCGCTGCGGCCGGAAGAACAGCTCGCCAGCCCGCACCCGGAACGGGTCGCCGGTGCCGTCGAGCGCCGAGCGCAGGATCACGTGGGCGAGGTGGTCGACGAACATCGGCGGGAAGTCGATGCCGCCGGCCCGCGCCACGTGCAGGTACGCCGCCTCGATCGAGGGAAGCGCGCCAGGAACTCGCGGAAGCGCAGGACCGCTCGGATGTTGTCGGCGGCGTCGGGGTCGGCCAGCGCCCGCAGCTCGGCCTCGGACACCCGCCGCATCGGGTCGGCGAGCAACGCCGCGTGCAGCGCCCGTTCGCGCTCGCAGGACTCCTCGACCGGCGCCACCTCCGGCCGCCGCCAGTAGGCCGCGACGAAGTCCGGGGTGAGCGTCAGCCGTCCCGCGGCGTCGCGCTCGAGCAGCCGGAAACCGGAACTCAGCCAGAAATCCGGGCCGCCCATCATCGGAAGTTCCCCTTCTCGTCGAACATCGACCAGATCGCCTGCACCGCCCCCGGCTCGGCCGCCGCCACCCGGCGGAAGCTCTCCCGCACACCGTCGGGGCCGAGCTCGCGCGCCACCGTCAGCGTGGTGCCCGCCTCGTAGCCCTCGCACAGCTCGGCGGCAAACGCGATCTCCTGCTCGGCGGCCGGCCGGGCGGCGTCCAGGCTCTGGGGCACCGTAGCGGTCGACGAAGTGCCGGGCCAGCGCCTCGACCAGACGCGCGCGGACCCTCTCGTCGGCGGTGGCGACGGCGACGAAGGTGGCGCGCCCGAAGCTCGCCAGCCCCAGGAAGCCGTTGGCGAAGGCCTGGCGCCGCTTGCCCACCAGCGTCCCGGCATCGTCGTCGGCGAACTCGAAACCGCCGGGCACCGCCCACTCGCCGTCGTCGGCCGCGCGCTCGAACACCCGGCCGTCCGACTCGTCGAACCGCACCACCCGCGGCAGCCTCATGGGCCGGGCTCCTCGAGATGCTCGGCCAGGGATTCCGAGCGGGTGCCGGCGGCGTCCTGCAGCAGCGCCCGCCCGTCCGCGTCGAGCCCGTGGAAGGTGCGACCGGCCACGGTCATGCCGGGCTCGGCGCGCGCGCACCAGGCATCGTGCAGCGGCCGGAAGCCGTCCTCCTCCCAGCGGTGCAGCCAGGCCAGGAAGTGCCGGGACATCGATTCCAGCAGGCGCGACGGCGGGATCGCCCCGCTGCCCTCCTCGTACAGCGCGGTCTCCTCGGGCCGCTCGCCCGGCTCGGCGCCGCCTCGGTCCATCGACAGGGCGAGGTCGAGCCCCACCACCAGCCACTCCGGCACCGCCGCCGGCTCCGCGCCGGACGCCGCCAGCCGGACCCGTCCGGCCACGGCTCCGTTGATCAGCAGCGTGGTCGGCCAGCGGTACTGGACGGCGATCTCGGGCGGCGCCAGCGCGCCGATGGAATCCCCCGCCGCGATCATCAGCGCGTGCCCCATCTGCACGGCGCGGTCGAGCGACACCTCGGGGGCCAGCGCGATCGCCAGCCGCAGCCGGTCACCGGGTGCGGCGAAGGCGACCAGTCCGGGATCGGCCCCGCCCGCCGCCTCGCGCGCCGCAACCACCAGCGGATCGGCCCCACCCGTTGCCTCGCGGCCGGACAGCAGCGGCGGGAACAGCGGCGGCCACCGGGCCTCGCCCTCGTCGATCACGGCGCCTCTCCTTCCACCGCCCGGATCAGCGCCCGCGCCGCCTCGCGGAAGGCGCGGGCGTGCGGACCGTCGGGGCGCGCGATCACGATCGGCGTGCCGGCGTCGCCACTCTCCCGCACGGCGACGTCCAGCGGGATCGCGCCGAGCAGCGGCACGCCGTGGCGCTCGGCCTCGCGGACCGCCCCGCCATGCCCGAAAATGTGGTCGACCCGGCCGCAATCCGGGCACTGGTAGAAGCTCATGTTCTCGATCACGCCGAGAATCCGAACGTCGGCCCGCTGCAGCATGGCGATCGCCTTGCGGGCGTCCAGCAGGGCGACGTCCTGCGGCGTGCACACCACCACCACGCCGTCGATCGGGGTCTGCTGGATCATGGTGATCGGCACGTCGCCGGTGCCCGGCGGCAGGTCGATCACCAGGTAGTCCAGCTTGCCCCAGGCCACCTTCGTGAGCATCTGGGTGAGCGCCGACTGCACCATCGGCCCGCGCCAGGCGATCGGCGTGTCCTCGGCGGCCAGCAGCCCCATGGAGATCAGCTTGACCCGGTAGTTCTCCAGCGGCGCCACGGTGTCGGGGCCGAGCGCCTTCGGCCGTCCGGTCACGCCGAGCATGCGCGGCTGCGACGGCCCGTAGACGTCGGCGTCGAGCAGGCCGACGGCCATGCCCTCGAGCGCCAGCGAGACCGCCAGATTGGCGGCGGTCGTCGACTTGCCGACCCCGCCCTTGCCGCTCGCCACCGCGATCACCCGGCGGATCTCGGCCAGCGGCGCCGCCGGCACCGTCCCGCCGACCTCGGGCGCCGGCGCGCCGCCGCGGCGGGCCGTGCCGGCGGCGGCGTGGGCGGTCAGCACGCCGGTCGCGCTGGTCACCCCCGGAAGCGCCAGCACCACCTTCTCGGCGTGGCGCAGCAGCGGCTCCAGCGCCGCGCCGCGGTGGGCGTCGACCAGCAGCGTGAATCCAACGTTGCCGCCGCGCACCGTCACGCTCTCGACCATGCCGGCGGACACCAGGTCGACCCCCCGGGACGGATCGGTGACCGACCGGAGCGCCGCCAGGACGGCGTCCTCGGTGACGTCAGCCATTCGGCAGGACGATCTCGGCCTCGACCACGTGCTCGAGGTCGGTGCCCTCCAGCGTGATGACGGCGCGCGCCGTGCGGGTGCCGCCGCCGGACCCGCGGGCGGCCCGCTCCAGCTCCTGGTGGGCGGTCACGCCGACCTGCTTCAGGAACTTGCGAACCGACATCTCGAAAGCGTCGTCGGTCATCCTAAGACCCTCCCTCATCATGCTTTCCGGCACTGTAGAAGCGGCGTCCCCGGCCCGCAATCGACCGCCGGCGAAAGCCGTCTTCCACAATTATCATGCATATTTATGTCCATAGTCGGATTCAGGGGGAATATCTGTACAGACTGCACCGTCCGGCTAGACTCGATTCCGGGAGGACAGGGTCTTGCAGGACTTCGGCGCGGCATTCGGGGAGGCGTTTCGCCTCGTCGCCAGCCTGGACCCGGATCTCGTGGAGATCGTGGGGCTGTCGTTGCGCGTCAGCGTGTCGGCGGTGCTGGCCGCCGCGCTGATCGGGCTGCCGCTGGGCGCGGCGCTGGCGGTCGCGCGGTTCCCCGGCCGCGGGGTCGCCATGGTGGCGCTGAACTCGCTGATGGGGCTGCCGCCGGTGGTGGTCGGGCTGCTGATCTACCTGGCGCTGTCGCGGGCGGGGCCGCTCGGGCCGCTCGGCCTGCTGTACACGCCCTGGGCGATGATCCTGGCCCAGATGGTGCTGGTCGTCCCGATCATCGCGGCGGTGACACGCCAGACGGTCGAGGACCTGAAGGACGAGTACGAGGAACAGCTCCGGGTGCTGGGCGTCGGCACCGCCGGCATGGTCGCGACCCTGCTGTGGGACGCCCGCTTCAGCCTGCTGACCGCCCTGCTGGCCGGCTTCGGCCGGGCGATCGCCGAGGTCGGTGCGGTGATCATCGTCGGCGGCAACATCGACCACGTCACCCGGGTGATGACGACCGCCATCGCGCTGGAGACCTCCAAGGGCGATCTCGCGCTCGCCCTCGGCCTCGGCCTGATCCTGCTGGCCCTGGCGATCGGGGTGAACGCGGCGGTGATGACCCTGCGACGGACGGCGGGCCATGCGGCCTACGGCTGATCCCGAGACCGGCGCCGACGGCCGGGCCCAGCGCCGCGTGCTGCCGATCCGCGGCGCCGGCCTGGCGATCCGGCGCGCCGGCCGGGTTCTGCTGGACGGGGTCGACATCGAGATCGTGCCGGGGCCGCTGACCGTCATCATGGGGCCGAACGGCGCCGGCAAGAGCCTGCTTCTGCGGGTGCTGGCGACGCTGGTGCCGCCGGACGCCGGCACGGTCACCTGGGCCGGGACCACGCCGGGCCGGGACCGAGCGCCGCGCCTCGGCTTCGTGTTTCAGAAGCCGGTGATGCTGCGCCGCTCGGCGATCGACAACGTCCGCTACGCGCTGAAGGTCGCCGGCGTGCCGCGCGCCGAACGCGACCGCCGCGCCGCCGAGGCGCTGGTCGAGGGTGGCCTGTCCCGGCTCGCCGGGTCGCCGGCCCGGGTGCTGTCCGGCGGCGAGCAGCAGCGCCTGGCGATCGTGCGCGCCCTCGCCACCCGGCCCGAGGTCCTGCTGCTCGACGAACCGACCGCCAACCTCGATCCGTCAGCCACCCTGGCGATCGAAACGCAGGTCCGCGACGCCCACCGCGGCGGCACCACGGTGGTGTTCGTCACCCACGACCTCGGCCAGGCCCGGCGCCTCGCCGACGAGGTCGCGTTCGTGCACCACGGCCGGATCGCCGAGCGCGGGCCGGCCGACCGCTTCTTCAACGCGCCGTCCAGCGAGGCGGCGCGCGCGTTCATCGAGGGGAGATTGCTGCCATGAGACGCCTGGGACTGACGCTGTTCACCGCCGCCACCCTGCTGGGGTCGCTGGCCGCCGCCGAGGCGGCGGACCGCTTCATCACCGTGCAGTCGACGACCTCGACCCAGAACTCCGGCCTGTTCGAGGCGATCCTTCCGACGTTCACGGCCAAGACCGGGATCGAGGTGCGGGTGGTCGCCGTCGGCACCGGCCAGGCGATCAAGAACGCGGCCAACGGCGATGGCGACGTGCTGTTCGTGCACGCCAAGGCCGCCGAGCAGAAATTCGTCGCCGAGGGCGGCGGTGTGGAACGCTTCGACGTCATGTACAACGACTTCGTCATCGTCGGCCCCACGACCGACCCGGCGCAGGTCGCCGGCGGCAAGGACGCCATCGCGGCGCTGCGGGCGATCGCCGCCGCGGGCGCGGCCTTCGCCTCGCGCGGCGACGACAGCGGCACCGACAAGAAGGAGAAGTCGCTCTGGAAGGCCGCCGGGATCGACCAGGCGAAGGCGAGCGGCGGCTGGTACCGCGAGACTGGGTCGGGGATGGGCGCGACGCTCAACACCGCCGTGGGCATGGACGCCTACGCGCTCACCGACCGCGCCACCTGGATCGCGTTCAAGAACCGCGGCGACCATGCGATCGTCGTCGAGGGCGATCCGACGCTGTTCAACCAGTACGGCGTCATCCTGGTCAGCCCGACGCGGCACCCGCACGTCAAGGCGGCCGACGGCCAGGCCTTCGTTGACTGGTTGCTCTCCGACGAGGGCCAGGCGGCGATCAACGCCTACCAGATCGACGGCCAGCAGCTGTTCTACGCCAACGCCGGCACGTGACGGGCGGCCCTCAGACCGCCCGGCTGTGGCGGCCCGCGACGCCGCCCAGCGCCGGATCGAAGCAGGCCGCAACGTTGCGCAGGTAACGCCGGCCAAGCGGCGTGGTGCGCACCGTCCAGGATCGCAGCGTCACCAAGCCGTCGCCCTCCAGGCGATGCAGAGCCTCGAAGGCACCGAGCAGAGGATCGACCGCAAGCCCCTGCCCAAGCGCCACCTCTGCAGCATCGACCACGCCATCGCACAGCAGCCGCTCTATCACCGCACGCCGCAAACGGTCCTCCGCGGCTAGGGCAACGCCCCGAGCCACTGGAAGATGGCCCACGGCTACCCGGTCAGCCCAACGCTTCAGGTGGGCCTCGTTCTGGATGTAGCCATCGGGCAGCGAGCCGATCGACGACGCTCCGAAGCCGATGACGGCGTCCGCCGGATCGACGACATACCCCTGAAAGTTCCGGCGCAGCCTCCCGGTCGCCGCCGCGATCGCGAGCGGGTCATCCGGCCGCGCAAAGTGATCGAAACCGATGGCGTCGTAGCCGAGCTCGTCGAGCGTGGCGGCAGCGACCACGGCCTGGTCGAAGCGCTGCTCAGCACCCGGCAGCGCGTCATCGTCGATGGCGCGCTGGTTGGCCTTGAACCAGGGGACGTGGGCGTAACCAAAGACCGCCACCCGGTCGACGCCGAGACCGGCCACCGCCCGCGCCGAGCGGGCGACGTGCTCGATCGTCTGGTGTGGCAGTCCGTACATCAGATCGGCGTTCAGGGCGGTGATCCCGGCCCGCCGCAACCCATCGACGGCGCGCTCCACCAGGTCGAAAGGCTGCACTCGGTTGATGGCACGCTGGACCTCGGGATCGAGGTCCTGCACCCCGAGGCTGACCCGGGTCACGCCGGCTTCGGCCAAGGCGTCGATGCGCGCCTGGTCAAGGCCGCGGGGATCGACCTCGACGGCGAACTCGACCCCTGGCTGGAACCGGAACCGCGACCGCAGTGCGGCGGCTAGCGCCAGGAAGTTTCTCGGCTCGAGGATGGTGGGGGTACCGCCGCCGAAGTGCACGTTGGCCACCGGCCGGCGCGGACCCAACGCGTCCGCCACCAGATCGATCTCGCTCAACAGAACCGAGACGTAGCGATCGACACGGTCGGTGTCGTTCGGCACCGTGGTGTGGCAGCCGCAGTACCAGCACAACGACTGGCAAAACGGGATATGGACGTAGAGCGACAGCGTGGCCTCCGGGTCGAGGCCGGCAAGCCAGCCCCGGTAGACACCGGCATCGACACTGGGTCCGAAGCGGTTCGCCGGCGGGTAGCTGGTGTAGCGCGGCAGGTTGGCAGTGGCGTATCGCTCCAGGTACATCCGGCCCTCCCCAGGTTTCGTCCTCTGGTTACCTCGCCGCCGCCGCGCGCTGGTTGACCTGGGTCAAGTCCGGCGCGCTCCAGTCCGAGAAAATGTCGGCACCGGCTTGGCGGCACCCACGTCGGCGACTAGGCTTTCCCAAACGTTTCAGGGAGGAGCGGTCGATGACGGACAGCACGCGAGTCGCCTTTGTTTCCGGCGCCGGCCGCAACATCGGGCGCTCGATCGCCCTGGCGCTCGCCCGCCAGGGCTGCGACGTGGTGATCAACGGCCGCTCCGATCGCGCGGTCTGCGACGCGGTGGCCGGCGAGGTCGAGGCACTCGGACGCCGGGCCCTGGTGGTGATGGGTGACGTCGGCCGCTCCGACGCCGTCACCGCGATGGCGCGCGACGCGCTGGCGGCGTTCGGGCGGGTCCAGATCCTGGTCAACAACGCCGCCATCCGGCCCGAAAAGCCATTCCTCGAGATGACCGACGACGACTGGCACCGGGTGCTCGACACCGACCTGAACAGCGCCTTCTACACCGCCCGCGCCTTCGGCCCCGGCATGGTGGAGGCCGGCTGGGGCCGGATCGTCAACCTGACCGGCATGAACGCCATGCACGGCTACAGCGGCCGCGCGCCGGTATCGGTCGCCAAGCACGGGCTGTGGGGCCTCACCAAGGCGCTCGCCAAGGAGTTCGGGCCGAAGGGCGTGACCACCAACGCGATCTCGCCGGGTCCGATCGAGACCGAGCACGAGGACGCCTCGATGACCGCCCACATCCGCTCCCAGAAGGACCGCATCCCGGTCGGCCGCCTGGGCACGCCGGAGGATATCGCAGCGCTTACGGCCTTCCTGTGTTCCGATGCCGGCGGTTTCATCAACGGCCAGATGATCGCGTCGAACGGAGGGGCCCAGACGTGACATCCTGCCCCCGCGCCCGCCCGATCATCGCGAGCCCGCGGCTGCAGCAACTCCACGCCTACTGGCAGGACCGGTGCGCCGGTCGTGTGATGCCGTCTCGTGCCGACATCGACCCGCTCGACATCCCCCGGCACTTGCCCCACCTGATCCTGTTCGACGTCGTGCCCGGCAGCGAAAGGCTGCGGGCACGGCTGGTTGGCACCCACGTGGCCGACATGTACGGCTCCGACTACACGGGGCAGTATCTCGACGAGATCGACTTCGGCGATCGACGTGCCGCCATCCTGCACGACTACCTCGCCTGCCTGCGGTCGCGGGCGCCGTACGTGTCGGAGCACAGCTTCTGGACGGCGCGCGGCATCACCTTCCGGGTCGAGCGGGTGATCCTGCCGCTGTCCGACGACGGCGAGACCGTCGCCATGCTGCTGGCCGGACTGGAGTTCGACACCGTCGAGTAGCGACAGGGTCGGCCCTTGCCACCCCCTCGCCGGCGTGGCATGCCCGGCGCATGGAGACGCGGGACTTCGACTACGTGATCGTCGGCGCCGGATCGGCCGGCTGCGTGCTGGCGGATCGGCTCAGCGCCGACGGCCGGCACAGCGTGCTGGTGCTGGAGGCCGGCGGCAGCGACCGCTCGATCTTCATCCAGATGCCGACGGCGCTGTCGATCCCGATGAACATGAAGCGTTTCAACTGGTTCTTCGAGACCGAGCCGGAGCCTGGGCTGGACGGCCGCCGCATGCACTGCCCGCGCGGCAAGGTGATCGGCGGCTCGTCCTCGATCAACGGCATGGTCTATGCGCGCGGCCACGCCCGCGATTTCGACGAGTGGGAGGCGAGCGGCGCCCGCGGCTGGGGTGGCCGGCACGTGCTGCCCTACTTCAAGCGCGCCGAGAGCTGGATCGGCGGCGGCGACGCCTACCGCGGCGGCGACGGCCCGCTCGCCACCAGCTCCGGCAACGGCATGCGCAACCCGCTGTACCGGGCGTTCGTCGAGGCCGGCGTCGAGGCCGGCTACGGCGCGACCGCCGACTACAACGGCGAGCGCCAGGAGGGCTTCGGCGCCATGCACATGACCGTCAAGGACGGCGTGCGCTGGTCGACCGCCAACGCCTACCTGAAGCCGGCGCTGAAGCGGGCGAACCTGCACCTGGTCAAGCACGCCCTGACCGACCGGCTGACCACCGAGGGCCGCCGCGTCACCGGCGTCGCCTACACCGTCGGCGGCGAGCAGAGGCACGCAACGGCGCGCCGCGAGGTGATCGTGGCGGCCGGGCCGATCGGCTCGCCGACGATCCTGCAGCGCTCCGGCATCGGGCCGGCCGACCTGCTGCGCCGCCACGGCGTCGACGTGGTGGCCGACCGGCCGGGGGTCGGCGGCAACCTGATGGACCACCTGGAGGTCTATTTCCAGTTCCGCTGCACCCAGGCGATCACCCTGAACGCCGAGCTGAAGCCCTGGCGCAAGCTGCTGATCGGGCTGCGCTGGGTGCTGTTCAAGGACGGGCTCGGCGCCACCAACCATTTCGAATCCTGCGCCTTTGTGCGCTCGCGCGCCGGCGTCGAGTGGCCGGACATCCAGTATCACTTCCTGCCGGGCGCCATGCGCTACGACGGCCGAGCCGCGTTCGACGGCCACGGCTTCCAGGTTCACGTCGGCCCGAACAAGCCGAGGAGCCGGGGGCGGGTGGCGATCGGCGGCCCCTCGCCCACCGACGCGCCGTCGATCCTGTTCAACTACCTGACCGCGCCCGAGGACATCGAGGACTGGCGGCGGGTGATCGCCATCACCCGCGAGATCATGGCGCAGCCGGCGATGGACCCGTACCGCGGCGACGAGATCCAGCCCGGCGTAGCCGTCGCCACCGACGACGCCATCGACGCCTGGGTGCGCGCCAACACCGAAAGCGCGTATCACCCGAGCGGGACCTGCCGCATGGGGTCGGCCGACGACCCGCATGCCGTGGTCGACCCGGAGCTGCGGGTAATCGGCGTCGACGGGCTGCGCGTGGTCGACAGCTCGGTGTTCCCCACTATCACCAACGGCAACCTGAACGCGCCCACGATCATGGTCGGCGAGAAGGCGTCGGACCACATCCTGGGCCGGCAGCCGCTGGCGCCGGCGAACCAGCCGGTGTGGATCGCGCCCGACTGGCGGGAGAGCCAGCGCGCCGACCGTCCGGCTGCCCGTTGAGCGCCCGCAACGTCCTGACAGCCGACATCCTGGTGCTCGGCGCCGGCGCCGCCGGCCTGATGTGCGCGATCGAGGCCGGCAAGCGCGGCCGCCGGGTGATCGTGCTCGACCAGTCCGCCAAGCCGGCCGAGAAGATCCGGATCTCCGGCGGCGGGCGCTGCAACTTCACCAACCTGCACGCCACGCCGGCCAACTTCCTGTCCGCGAACCCGAGGTTTTGCGTCTCGGCGCTCAGCCGATACCGACCGCACGACTTCATCGCCCTGGTCGACTCCCACGGCATCGGCTGGCACGAGAAGACGCTCGGCCAGCTGTTCTGCGACGGTTCGTCCCGGCAGATCGTCGACATGCTGCTGGCGGAGTGCGCGGCGGCCGGCGTCGAGATCCGGCTCGGCCGCAAGCTCGGCGAGGCGACCAAGGCCGACGGCGTGTTCACGGTCGCGACCGACGCCGGGCCGTTGTCAGCGCCGTCGCTGGTGGTGGCGACCGGCGGACCCTCGATCCCGAAGATGGGCTCCTCCGGCTACGGCTACGACCTGGCGCAGCGGTTCGGGCTCACGGTGGTACCGCCCCGCCCTGGCCTGGTGCCGCTGACCTTTGCCCCCGATCTTCTGGCCTGGAGCAAGGAGCTCGCCGGCGTCTCGGTCGACGCCCAGGTCACCGTTGCCCAGACCAGGTTCGCCGAGGGCCTGCTGTTCACCCACCGCGGGTTGAGCGGCCCGTCGATCCTGCAGATTTCCTCCTACTGGCGGAGCGGCGAAGCGATCGAGGTCGACCTGGCACGCGGTGTCGGCGTGCTCGACGCCCTGAAGCAGGCGCGTTCCGAGCACCCCAGGCGCGACCTGGTCACCGCCCTCTCCGCCATCCTTCCCAAGCGTCTCGCCGAGCAGGTCGGTGCGGCAACCGGTACAGCCGGACGCCTGGCCGACCTCGGCGACGCCCGGCTGCGCGCCGTCGCCGAGCGCGTCAACCGCTGGCGGGTGGTGCCGTCCGGCACCGAGGGCTGGCGCACCGCCGAGGTGGCGCTCGGCGGCGTCGACACCGCCGGCCTGTCGTCGCGCACCATGGAGGCGACCGCCGTGCCCGGCCTGTACTTCATCGGCGAGGTGGTGGACGTGACCGGCCATCTCGGCGGCTTCAACTTCCAGTGGGCCTGGGCCTCGGGGCACGCGGCGGGGCAAGTCGCCTGATGAGGCGGGCCCCCATCGGCGAGCCACCGTCGCGCCGTGGGTCCCGGATCGGCCCGCTCCGCTCGCGCGGATCGTTCCGTCCGGGATGACGGAATAAGGGAAGGGGCGACGCAAGGAGCGGCCCCTCCACCCCTTTCTCGTCATCACGTCGGTGATCGCCCCCTCTCTCTCGTCGTCAGCAAGTCAGTGATCGGCCACCCTCTCTCTTGTCGTCATCCCGGACGAACGCGCGCCAGCGCGGGCGATCCGGGACCCACTCGCCGCTCTGCACCCCCTTCCGGTCCAGGAAGCATCCGCTAAGATCCCGCCCCGCACAGGGAGCCACGGGGAACAGCGTTCATGACCGCCGAATGGGACTACATCATCGTCGGCGCCGGGTCGGCCGGGTGCGTGCTGGCGAACCGGCTGACCGAGAACGGCCGCTACAAGGTCCTGCTGCTGGAGGCCGGGCCGAAGGACAGCAGCTTCTGGATCCCCGTCCCGGTCGGCTTCTACAAGCTGCTGACCAACAAGCGCTACAATTGGGGTTTCGTCACTGAACCGGAGGAAGGCTCCGGCAACCGCGCCATAGCGACGCCGCGCGGCAAGACGCTGGGCGGGTCGAGCGCGATCAACGGCGTGCTGTACGTGCGCGGCCAGCCGCTCGACTACGACACCTGGAGCCAACTCGGCAACCGCGGCTGGTCCTACGAGTCGGTGCTGCCGTACTTCCGCAAGTCAGAGACCTACACCAACGGCGGCGATGCCAGCCGCGGCACCGAAGGCCCGCTGTCGGTGACCGAGACCCAGGAGCGCCATGAGCTGCTGGACGCCTTCGTGGCGGCGGCGGAAAGCCAGGGCTTCCCGCGCAACGCCGACTACAACGACGGCGACCAGGAGGGCTTCGGCTACTATCAGCTGACCGCCCGCGGAGGCCGGCGGGTGAGCGCCGCCAAGGCCTTCCTGAAACCGATCCGAAACCGGGCGAACCTGACGATCGAGACCGAGGCCTTCGCCACCGGCCTGCTGTTCGACGGATCGCGAGCCGTCGGTGTCGCCTACACCGTCAACGGCGCGCGCCGCGAGGCCCGGGCCGGGCGCGAGGTGATCCTGGCGGCCGGCGCCGTGCAGTCGCCGCAGCTGCTGGAGCTTTCCGGCATCGGCAACCCGGAGCTGCTGCGCCGCCACGGCATCGATGTCCGCCACGCCCTGCCCGGTGTCGGCGAGAACTACCGCGACCACTACGGCACCCGACTGCGCTGGCGCGTCACCAAGCCGATCACGCTGAACGAACTCACCCGCGGCCCCAACCTGGCCCGCGAGGTGGTGCGCTGGGCGCTGACCGGGCGCGGCGTGCTGGGCTACGGCGCCGGCATTGTGTTCGGCTTCGTGAAGACCCGGCCGGAGCTGGAGACGCCGGACGTGCAGTTCCACCTGGCGCACGCCAGCTACGCTGACGCCGCTACCCGCAAGCTCGAGAAGCAGCCGGGCATGACCTTGGCGGTCTGTCCGCTGCGATCGGAATCAAAGGGCAGCATCCACATCAAGTCGGCGGATCCGACCACTCCGCCAGCAATCCGCGGCAACTTCCTGTCCGATCCGATCGACGTGGCGGCGATCGTCGAAGGCATGAAGATCGGCCGCCGAATCGCCGAGGCGGCGCCGCTCGATCCCTACCGCGCCTTTGAGATGACACCGGGACCTGACTGCACGAGCGACGTCGATCTCGAGACCTACGCGCGCCAGACCGGCCAGACCCTCTATCACATCGTCGGGACGGCGAAGATGGGGCCATCCAGCGACCCCATGGCGGTGGTCGACGACCGGCTGCGGGTCCATGGCGTGCCGGGCCTGCGCGTCGTCGACGCCTCGATCATGCCGACGCTGGTATCGGGGAACACCAACGCGGCCGCCATCATGATCGGTGAGAAGGGAGCGGCGATGGTGCTTGAGGACGCGGCGGGGTAGCGCCCGATCGCCCGCTTCAGCCGACCGGCGTGTCGAACCGGCCCTCCTGGTAGTCCAGGATCGCCCGCTGTATCTCCTCGCGGGTGTTCATGACGAACGGGCCGTGTGCCACCACCGGCTCGCCGATCGGGTCGGCGTGGCCGAACAGGAGCACGCCGTCACTTTCCGCCTCGATCGCGACCTCGTCGCCGTCACCGTTCAGTTCGGCCAGCCGGAATGCGCCGCAGTCGGCGCCGGCGATTCGATATTCGCCGCGCACGACGTAGAGGAAGACGCTGCGCCCGGCCGGGGCCGGCAACACGACCCGGCCACCGGCGGCGGCCTCGACCGTCGCCATGAACACGCCGGTCGTCGAGACAATCGGCCCGGTCGCGCCGTCGAGCGCGCCGGCGATCAGGTTCACGGTCACCCGCCCGTCGTCGCGCGCCAGCGCCGGGATCGCGTTGCGCTGCAAGCCGGAGTAGCGCGGCGGCGTCATTTTCAGGCGAGAAGGAAGGTTGACCCAGAGCTGCAGGATCTCCAGGGCGCCTCCACTGCGCTTGAAGGATTCCGGGGACAACTCGGCGTGTACCAGCCCGGAGCCGGCGGTCATCCACTGGACGCCACCGGCCTCGATGACGCTCTCGTTGCCGCCGCTGTCGCTGTGGGCGAGGCTGCCATCAAGGATGAAGGTCACGGTTTCGAAGCCGCGGTGCGGGTGCGGTCCGAACGGCAGGCCCCGGTTCCCCGGCCGGTAGGTCTGCGGGCCGTGATGGTTGAGGAACAGGAACGGGTCCATTTGCGGCAGGCCCGGGCCCGGCAGCGGCCGTCGGGTTATCAGGTCGGCGATGTCGTCACGCCGCGCTGCGTGCAAGGCCTTCACGGTGCGGTACGGCATGTGCTGGCCCCCCTTCCCGGGGCGCCGACCCGAGCGGATCGGGAACAGGCGCGCCATGTCGACGTTGAGGTTGGGCATCCCCGGAGGCGAGCGTCGCCCTCGGAAAGCCGATGGAGGCATCATGAGCGACCCGACCCAAAAGAGCGACCGTCCGCCGCGCAGCGGTTCGACGAACAGGCCCGACCCCAACTTCACCATGCCCGGCGTCGACCAGCCGGCGCCGCAGGTTCCGCCAGGTGACGCAGCGATGGCAGCAGGGATGGGACAGGCGCCATACGCTCCGGCCCGCGACAACCTCCACGCCGCCGCCCGAGGAACCGAACATGCGGCGCCACCGCCATCTCCGAACCCGGGTCCGAAGCTGTGGATCATCGGCGGCCTGATTCTGGTGGTCGTTATCGGCGCCATCGCTTTCGCGTAGGCAACCCGACGACCGCCGTCAGTCGTCGCCATACCCGGCGGCGTCGTCGAACACCTCGACCCGGCGGCGGCCGCCCTGTTTGGCCCGATACAACGCGATATCGGCGCATCGCAGCACATCCGGAAGATCGGAGCCGTCCCTCGGGAAAAAGGCCAGACCGACGCTGGCTCCCACCTTGATCTCGCGGCCGTCGATCGTGATGGGCTGGCCGATTTCATCGACGATCCGGCCTCCGACCCGGCGGGCTGGTCCCTCGCGGTCCGCCCCCGGCATTTGCAGGATGGCCACGAACTCGTCGCCGCCTTGACGGATCAGGAGATCGCCACCGCGCATGCAGCGTTCCAGCCGCGCCGCGACTTCGCGCAGCACGTGATCACCGGCCGCGTGGCCATGGTTGTCGTTGACACCCTTGAAGCCGTCCAGGTCGATGCAGGCGAAAGCGTAGGGTCGGCCGTTGGCCTCTCCGGTCGTCAGGAACCGATCCAGGGCCGCGCGGTTGGCAAGCCCGGTCAGCGGATCCCGGTAGGCCCGCCCCTCCAGTTCGGCGAGAGCCTCATCCTTCTCGAACACAGTGTCCACCAGATCCTCGATCGCCTCCGAGACCAACCGGATCTCACGCGGGCCGCCGACCGCGGTGAACCGTCCGCCCCGGTTGCGGCGGATGGCATCGGCCTCGGTGGCGATCCGCCGCAGCGGCGCCACGATGGTCGATGCGGCCATCCAGCCGATCAGCGCCGCCACGATCGCAAACACCAGACCGATGACCGCGATGTCCCCGAGAAGCACAACAACCGGCGCAAACGCGGCCGAGACCGGCTGACGGGCGAGCACCACCCAGCCAAGGCCGGCGTAGTCACCGTGTCCCCGCCCCCGAGCGTATCCAGTCACGTACTCGAGGCCGTCCGGCCAGGTCTCGACCGTCCATCCGGCATGCCCTTCTTGCGCGCGGGTCACCGCCTGGAGCCCGAGCCGGCTGCCATGCAACTCACGCTCTGGAGCCAGCAGGACTGTCCGGTCGGTCGACACCACGTAGAGACCGAGCCCGGCCCGATCCCGCAACCTGGTCATGACCGATGTCTCGATCTGACGGGCCCACGCCCAGCTCAGATGCGCGGCGATCACCCCGACAGTGCCGCCGTCGCGGCCGGACAACCGGGCAGCTATGTCGACAAATTTGACCGGCTCGCCGGAAGGGTCGGGGATCAGCTTGGCCAGCAGCACGGCATCGTGGACGTCGCCGATAAACATGCCCTTGATACCCTCCTGGAACACCGGTCGCTGGGCGATGTTGGCACCCTCGAGAACGCCGTCGGTCGCGGCGAGCACGATGCCCGACGGGTCCAGGATCCCCACCCAGGAGAACACCGGAATCGAATCCTGCAAGCCGTCTATGTAACGGCGGACAGCCGACGGGTCGGCGATGGTTCGCATGACGTCCAGGCCCGCCAGGAGCTGCACTTCCTGGATACGGACCGCCATCTCGCGATCGAGATTCTCGGCCAGTTCCAGGGCCCGCTCGGTCAAGGCGGTGCCGATCTGGATTTTCACGCCCTCGCTGACACGGCCGCCGATAACCACCGCCAGCGCCCCCGCCAGCAGCAGCGAGGACAGGATCAGCAGACAGACGATCTGGGAACGGAGTGTCCTGAATGGCATGACCGGTCGACAGCCTCCCCAGGGAAACCCGCGTGCGGCGACCCGCGACCGCCGATAATTTGCAGTTGCATGAAACTATCCGGAGACTCTTACCAATTCGTTGCCAAACCTGCGGCTATCAGCCGTAGCTCTTCGACATTCCGGCCGACGGGTCGGCGAAGGCGCCGTAAGGAGGATACGGGTACCGCAACCCGTTTCCGGCGAGTGCCCTCAACCCGTCGACACCGCGCACGAACTCGTCGGGAGGGCACGCCATCAGCAACTCGTCGTCGGCGACACCGCCGTAGCGCCGCTCGGCGTAGCAAGGGATGGAGAGACTGGTCTCGCGGGTGGCGAGCGCGCGGCCCCAGCTGTCGGCGCAGGCGCTCTCGCCCGTCACCTGGAAGTCGTAGCGGCGGTAGGAGCGGTACTGCAGCCCGTTGATGAACAGAATCATCTGCCCCGGCGTGGCGTAGAACAGGCAGATGTCCGGCGGGTCGAGGCGACCCGAACGCAGCGGCGAGGCGGCGAGGCCCGAGTACCGGCCGGCCGCGACCCGGGGCATCTGCGCCTGGTGGGCGGCGGCGGCCTCGCGGTTCTCGAACCAAACCCCCGTCATGTTCTCCCCCGAGGCCAACCGCTCCGGCACCGGCTCCAGCCCGATGTTGGCGCCACAGCTGGCGTTCGGGCGCAGGTTGTCCCGCACGATGCCGAGCGTGAAGCCGGCAGTCCTGACCTGGGTGACCAATTGACAGGTGGTGAATCCCCGCCCATCGGCCGGCCGTCGAAGGCCGGGGATCCGCTCCATGTCGGCGGCATCCTCGAACAACTTCATACCGAACGGCAGGGTGCGCAGGCGCAACAGCTCGGAAAGTGCCTCGGCCTCGGCCTTCAACTCGACGCCGGTGGGCGGCGTCATCGGCTCGCGCGGCGGAATCGGGTCGATGGTATCGGGCATTTCAGCCTCCCTGGTTGAGCGTTTCCCCATGCTAGCCTTCATCCAAGCGGAACAACCGCGCGGCGTACAGGGAGGATGGCGGGATGGCGCAGGCATTCGACGGCATTCGGGTGATCGACTTCACCCAGGTCCTGTCGGGACCGTTCCTGACGCTGCAACTCGCCTTGCTCGGCGCCGAGGTGATCAAGATCGAGCCGCCGGCCGGCGGCGACCAGATGCGCGACCGCATGCTGCCGAGCCCGCACGCCGCGCGCGGCATGGCTTCGGCGTTCCTGGCCCTGAACCATTCCAAGCGCAGCCTTGCGCTCGACCTCAAGGACCCCCGCGGGCGGGGGATCGCGCTCGACCTCATCAAGGGCGCCGACGTGGTGGTGCACAATTTTCGAGGCGGCGTGGTCGATCGCCTCGACCTGGGCTGGGAGACGGTGCGGGCCATCAACCCGCGCGTCGTGTACTGCGCGCTGACCGGCTACGGCTCGAGCGGACCGAAGGCGAACGATGCCGCCTATGACGGCGCCGTGCAGGCTGCGTCCGGCATGATGAGCAGCAACGGCCACCCCGAGACCGGCCCGACCCGCACCGGCTACTTCCCGGTCGACCTGTTCACCGGGGCGTGCGGCGCCTACGCGATCGCCGCCGCCCTGTTCCGCCGCGAGCGCACCGGCGAGGGCCAGTGCGTGGACATTGCCATGCTGGATGCCGCGCTGGCGATCCAGGCACCGTCGGTCTGCCAATACACCGTCGATGGCACGGTGCCCGACCTGATCGGCAACAGCTCGGCCACCCATTTGCCGACCGCCGACTGCTTTCCAACCGCGGACGGACTGGTGCTGATGTCGGCGACCATGCAGCACCACGCCGTGGCGATCTTCGAGGAGGCCGGATTGGCGCACCTGCTGGCCGACCCGCGCTTCGCCGACACCGCCGCCCGGCGCGCCAACGCTGCGGCGGTTCGGGCCGCCATCGTCGACGCTTTCGCCGCCGACACCGCCGCCGGCTGGGCCGCCCGCCTGGGCCGGCGCGGCGTGCCGATCGCCAAGGTCAACTCGATCGCCGAAGCGGTCGCCGACCCGCAGCTCGCCCATCGCGGGATCCTGGTGGAGGTTCCGGCGCCGGCAGGGTTCGAGGAACCGCTGCGCCTGACCGGAGCGCCGTTCACCGCCGACGCGGACGGTCCGGCTCCGTCCGGGCCGCCGCCCACACTCGGCCAGGATGGTCTTTCAATCCTGCGCGGCCTCGGCCTCGCGGACAGCGACATCGGCGCGTTGCAGGCGGCCGGCGTGGTCGGCGGGATCTGAGCACCCCCGCGTCGAAACAACTGAAACAGTTTTCCCGACCCCGCGTGCATTGGTCGAAACCGACGCTTCCTAGAACGGGCATCCAACGACGACCGGCTACCCGGTCCAACCTCAGGAGCCCTACCATGTCCACCCAAGCCTTCGCCGACCCGGTCGGCGCCATCGCCACCGCCCGGCCCTGGGCCGCACGGTTGGCGTCCATCCTCGCTGCGCCGTTCCGGGCCTGGATCCGCGGATCCCGGATTCGCCGGACCGAGCGGCTTCTGAACGAGCTGGACGACCGCACCCTCGCCGACATCGGCCTGCGCCGCCCGCAGGTCATGTCGATCGCGGCTCGAGTCGTCGACCAGCCGCATCTCGACCCTCGGTTGATGTGATGTGAGTCACCGCAGAATGGCGCCGGGACCGCGTTCCGCATACGATGACCGTCCCGGCGCCGGGTCGAGGCGCCCAAGACGTGCGTTGGCCATGCCGCCCACGACCCTTCCCAAGCGCGACTCCACGCCGATGGACGAACCGCACCGGCGTGCGCTGTTGAACTTCGCGGTCAGCCATTCGTCGACGGTGTTCTACATCGCCGACATCGGCACCGGTCGCCGGACCCGCTTCATCAGCGACAACGTGACCTGGCTGACCGGCCACCCGGCCGAAGCGTTCACCCGCCAGCCGGGATACGGGACGGCCCTGCTGCATCCCGACGATCGGCCGGCGTATTTCGAGGCCATCAACCGGGTGCACGAAGTCGGCGAACTGACGCTCGAGTACCGCTTTCGGCGGAGCGACGGCGGGTGGATCTGGATCCGCGACACTCTCCGGGTCGCGGACGCCGACGGTGCCGGCGAGTTGGCGGTGGTCGGGTGCATGCTCGACGTCACCACCGAGAAGGAAGCGGTCGATCGCGTCGACACCGCCGAGGCGATCACCCGCGCGCTGCTCAACACCGCCATGGACGCGATCCTCGCCACCGACGAGGATGGCGCGGTGGTGGAGTTCAACCCGGCGGCGGAGCGCATGTTCGGGTACACGCGCGAACACGCCCTGGGGCGGCCGATGGCCGACCTGATCATCCCGGTGGCGTTCCGCGATCAGCACTCCGCCGGCATGGCCCGGTTCCAGGCGTCCGGGAAGCTGACCCACAGCAACCGGCGGATGGAGCTCGAGGCCATGCGCGCCGACGGCTCGACCTTCCCGATCGAGTTGACGATCACCGCGACCGATGCCGGGCCGACCCGACTGCTGATCGGCGAGGTGCGCGACATCTCCGACCGCATCGCCGCGCGCGAGGAACGCCGCCGACTGACCCAGCTGATGTCCGACGCGATCGACAGCCTGCCGGACGGCTTCGTGGTCAGCGACGCCAGCGACAGGATCCTGTTCTGCAACTCGGCTTTCGCCCGGCCCTATGGCAAGCAACCCAGCGAGATGGCCGGCCTTACTCCCGACGACCTTGCGCCGGACTTCTTTCGGCATCTGCGGCGCTTCGATGGCCGGCTGGTGGAAGGCGATCGCAGCCAGATACCCCGGATCGCCGACACCCTGCGGCGGATCGAGGGCCAGCCCATCGAGGTCGAACTGATCGACGGGAGCTGGCGGGAGATCAGCCGGCATCCGACCTCGGACGGCGGCTCCGTCACGCTGCGCGCCGACATCACCGACCGCAAGCGCGCCGAACTGGCGCTGCGCGACAGCGAGGCGATGGTCCGGCGCATCCTGGAAGCGGCACCGGTACCGGTCGGCATGACCCGGGCCGCGGACGGGCTGATCCTCTACGAGAGCCCGGCGTCGCGCCGGCTGTTCCTGCGCGACCCGATCGTCGGCGACCTGTCGGCGCGCAGCTTCTTTGTCGATCCCGCCGACCGCGACCGCTACGTCGACGCCTTGCGGGACGACGGTGGAGTCGACGGTTTCGAGGCGTTCTTCCGCCGCACCGACGGCAGCGAGTTCTGCGCCGCCGTCTCGGCCCGGCTGATCGACTACCAGGGCGAGCAGGTCGTGGTGTCCAGTGTCTTCGACCTTACCGAGCGCCGGCGGGTCGAGGCGGAGATGGCGCGCCAGCGCGAGGCGCTTCACCAGAGCGAGAAGATGAGCGCGCTCGGCGAGTTGCTGGCCGGGGTCAGCCATGAGCTGAACAACCCGCTCTCGGTCGTCGTTGGCCAGGCCCTGCTGATGCGCGAGACCGCGCCCGACGCCAAGACCGCCGAGCGGGCGCGCAAGATCGGCGAAGCCGCCGACCGTTGCGCCCGGATCGTCAGGACTTTTCTCGCGATGGCACGGCAGCAGCCGACCGAGGCGCGACCGGTCGACGTCAACGTCATGATCGAGACCACGCTCGAGGTCACCGGCTACATGCTGCGGACCGCCGACATCGACGTGAGCCTCGAGATGACGCCGCTGCTGCCGCCGATCCTGGCCGACGCGGACCAGCTCAACCAGGTGATGACCAACCTGATCGTCAACGCCCAGCACGCGCTGGCGGGGGCGCCGCGTCCGCACCGGCTGCGGCTGATGACTTGAGCCACGACCGGCGGTCGGACGAGGTGGTGGTGACAGTCTCCGACAACGGATTCGGGGTTCCCGACACCGTCGCCTCGCGGATCTTCGAACCGTTCTTCACCACCAAGGAAGTCGGCCGCGGCACCGGCCTGGGGCTGGCGATCACCCACCGTATCGTCGAGGCCCACGGCGGGCGTATCACCCTGGAGAAGACCCCGGGCGGCGGCGCCACCTTTGTCATGCGGTTCCCGGCCCAACAAGCGTCGGCGCGCCGGACCGGCAGCGCGGCTGGGGCGTTCCCGTCGCCCGCGCTCTCGATCCTGGTGGTGGACGACGAGCCCGACGTCGCGGAGATCGTCTCCGAGGTGCTGACGGAGAGCGGCCATCGGGTGGCGGTCGCCTCCTCCGGCCGGGCCGCCATGGAGAAACTGGTCTACCGGCGCTACGACGTCGTGCTCAGTGACGTCAGGATGCCGGATCTGGACGGGCCGGCGCTGTTCGAGCTGCTCGAGGATCGGTATCCCGACCTGCTGAAGCGGGTGGCGTTCATCACTGGGGACACGATGAGCCCGGCGATCCGACGGTTCCTGGAGCGCTGCGGCCGACCGTATCTGGAAAAGCCCGTGGTGCCCGCCGACCTGCGCCGGCTGGTCGCCCGGCTCGGCGGGCAGGACGGAATCCGCGACGGGGGTCGGGAGGGGGGAGTATGAGCGATCGCGTGCACATCGCGGTGGTCGACGACGAACGGGACATCCGGGACACGGTCGCCGAGTACCTGGAAATGAACGGCTACAAGGTGTCGAAGGCCGATGGCGGGCAGGCGCTGCGCAAGCTCGCCGAGCAGAGCCGGGTCGACCTCGCCGTGCTGGACGTGACCATGCCCGGCGAGGACGGCCTGTCGATCGCCCGCTGGCTGCGCGAGCACAGCGGCGCCGGGGTCATCATGCTGACCGCCCGGGATTCGGTGGTCGATCGGGTGGTCGGCATCGAGATGGGCGCCGACGACTATGTGACGAAGCCGTTCGACCTCCGCGAACTGCTGGCCCGGGTCAAGGCCGTGCTTCGGCGGGTCGGCCGGGCGGCCACGATCGAGGCCGGCGGCGGCCACCGCGAGGTCCGTTTCGGCGCCTGCCGCCTGGACCTGGACGGCCACAAGCTCTACGGCCCCGACGGCGGCGAGATCCCGTTGACCGCGATGGAGTTCGACCTGCTGCAGGCGTTCGCAGACCGTCCGAACCGGGTGCTGACCCGCGACCAGTTGCTCGACATTGCCCACAACCGCGACTTCGAACCCTTCGACCGGTCGATCGATATCCGCATCGCCCGCATCCGCCGCAAGATCGAAGCCGATCCCGCGAAGCCGGCGGTCATCAAGACGGTTCGCGGCGCCGGCTACCTGTTCTCGGCAAGCCCCGAAGGGGTGTAAGGCAAACACGCCTTTCGGTTTCGAAATCGAACGTCGAAAGCCCTCGAACCCCGAAAATCCCCTTCATTTTCGAAAATGAAACCCGACTGAAACATAAT
Organism: Rhodospirillaceae bacterium; assembly: GCA_018401495.1. Taxonomy (GTDB): domain Bacteria; phylum Pseudomonadota; class Alphaproteobacteria; order Thalassobaculales; family Thalassobaculaceae; genus Thalassobaculum_A. The sequence goes on along the minus strand of JAGYJX010000021.1, from coordinate 21,798 downwards.
TCGAACCCCGAGACACAGTCGGGAAACACCGCCCTCCTAAAACTCCCTCCGTCAAACGCGACCGCCCGGACCCTTCGGCGCCGGTCGCACGGTTGGGAGAACGGCCATGAAGACGATCCAGATCGGCGGCACCGCCGTCGCGGTGCGGGAAGCCGGCAGCGGCACTCCGGTGATCCTGCTGCACTGCACCGGCAGCAGCGGCAACCAGTGGCGCGCGGTGGCCGACGCCCTGCTCGCCGGTCCGCTCGCTAGCGGCCCGGGCGGGCGCGGCTATCGACTGATCATGCCCGATCTGCGTGGCTACGGCGCGTCGGAGTCCTGGAGCGGCCGCGGGCCGATGCGGCTGGCCGACGAGGCCGCCATCGTCCGGGCGCTGGCCGACGACGCCGGCGAGCCGGTGCATCTGGTCGGCCACTCCTACGGCGGTGCCGTCGCGCTGACCGCGGCGCTGCACGCCCCGGAGACGCTGCTCAGCCTGACCCTGATCGAGCCGGTGGCGTTCTACCTGCTGCGCGGCGGCTCGCCCACCGACGGCCTGCTGTTCGAGGAGATCGCCGAACTGGGCGACCGCATCGCGGCGGGCCTGGTGAACGGCGAGTACCGCGCCGCTCTCGAGCAGTTCGTCGACTACTGGAGCGGCCACGGCGCCTGGCGCTCGATGGAACCGGAAGCGCACGACGCGCTCTGCCGTCGGATCGGTGCGATCGCCCTCAATTTCGCGACCACCACCGGCGAGAAGACGCCGCTGGAGGCCGCCGCCCGGGTTCGGCTGCCGACCCTGCTGCTGCACGGCGGCCGCACCCGGCCGATCGCCCGGCGGATCGTGGAGCGCCTCACCTGGACGCTGCCGAACGCCACGATGCGCGAGATCCAGGGGGCGGGCCACATGCTCCCGATCACCCACCCGATCCCGATCGCCCACGCGATCGGCGACCACGTGACCGGCCGCGAGCACGCGGTGGTCCGCTTCCTGGAGCGCTGCGCCGCCTGAGGCGTCGCGTTCCTGCCCCTCCCCGTCGTCCACAGGAGACTCCCATGACCACGACGCCCACCCTGACGTCCAAGCACGTCGAGACCCTGGCCCTGCACGCCGGCTTCCGCTCCGACCCAACCACCGGCGCGATCGCGGTGCCGATCTACCAGACCACCTCGTTCGACCTCGGCAGCACGCAGAACGCCATCGAGCTGTTCAGCCTGCAGAAGTTCGGAAACGTCTACACCCGCATCATGAACCCGACCACCGACGTGCTGGAGCAGCGCATGTCGGCGATCGAGGGCGGCGTGATGGCCATGGCGCTGGCGTCCGGCCAGGCGGCGATCACCGCCTCGATCACCACCATCGCCCAGGCCGGCGACAACATCGTCAGCGGCACCGACCTGTATGGCGGCACCTGGAACCTGTTCGCCCACACCCTGAAGGCGATGGGCATCGAGGTGCGGTTCGTCGACCCGAGCGACCCGGACGCCTTCCGTCGCGCCGCCGACTCGAAGACCCGGGCGTTCTTCGGCGAAACCCTGCCGAACCCGAAGCTGGTGCCGTTCCCGATCCAGGAAGTGGCGCTGATCGGTGAGGAACTCGGGATCCCGCTGATCGTCGACAACACCGCGGCGCCGCTGATCTGCCGGCCATTCGACCATGGCGCCCACGTGGTGGTGTACTCGACCACCAAGTACATCGGCGGGCACGGCACCTCGATCGGCGGGCTGCTGATCGATTCCGGGCGCTTCGACTGGGAAAAGCACGCCGACCGGTTCCCGACCCTGAGCCAGCCGGACCCGAGCTATCACGGCACGGTGTGGATCGACGCGGTCAAGCCGCTCGGCCCCATCGCCTACGCGCTCAAGGCCAGGATCTCGGTGCTGCGTGACACCGGCGCCTGCATGAGCCCGTTCAACGCGTTCATGTTCCTGCAGGGTCTCGAGACCCTGCCGCTGCGGATGCGCGAGCACAGCCGGAACGCCGATTCGATCGCCCGCTTCCTTGCCGACCACCCGTCGGTCACGAAGGTGATCCACCCGGGCCTGTTCACCGGCGAGGACAAGCGCCGGGTCGAAACCTATCTGACCGGCGGCAACGGCGGTCTGGTCGGTTTCGAACTGGCCGGAGGCGCAGAAGCCGGTCTTGCGTTCATCGACCGACTGCAGCTGCTGCACCACGTGGCCAACATCGGTGACGCCCGCTCGCTGGCGATCCACCCGGCCACCAGCACACACCAGCAGCTCACCGAAGAGCGCCAGCTCGCCGCCGGCGTGACCCCAGGGTACGTGCGGCTCTCGGTCGGCATCGAGCACTACGACGACATCGAAGCCGACCTCACCCAGGCCCTCGACGGCCTCGGACAGTTGGCGAAGGCCGCCTGACCGCATGGCGGGGCGGATCGTCCGCCCCGCCGCCCCTCTCTGACGGAGGTCCGACCATGCCGCTCATCCTTCCCGCCGGCCATCCGGCCGTGGACACGCTGCGCCGTGAGGGCGTGACCGTGTTCGAGGGCGAGCCGACGGCGCCCTTCGCCCTCGGCATGCGGCCGCTCACGGTCGCCTTGGTGAACCTGATGCCGGACAAACCGACGACCGAGGTCCAGTTCGGGCGCCTGCTCGGCGGTGCCGAGCAGGCCGTCCGCCTGGTTCTGACCCTTCCCGATGGTTACGAGCCACAGACCGCGGATCCCGTCCACATCGAACGTTTCTACCGGCCATGGTCGGCGATCGAGCGGCGCCGGGTCGACGGCGTCATCATCACCGGCGCACCGCTCGAGCATCTGCCCTATATCGGGGTTCGGTATTGGACCGGACTGTCCCAAATCCTGGACTGGCTCGCCGCCGCGCGCGTGCCGTCTGTGCATGTCTGCTGGGCGGCGATGGCGGCGCTCTGGCACGACCACGGGGTGCCAAAGCAGACGCTCGGCCAGAAGCGCTTCGGCGTGTTCTCCCATGTCCCGCTCGATACCCGCACGCCAGTGCTGCGCGGCGTGCCGCTGCCGCTCGACATGCCGGTGTCGCGCTGGGCCGAGATCCGCCTGTCCGACCTGCCGACCGACGGCTCGGTGCGACCGCTGGCGCTGGCGCCGGTGGCGGGCCTCGGCCTGGCGGAGGACCCGTCGCGCCGGGCGCTGTATCTGCTGAACCACCCCGAGTACGACGCCGACACGCTGGACCGCGAGTACGAGCGCGACCGGGACCGCGGCATCATCGTGGCCCGCCCGGATCCGGCGCGGACCTCCATCAAGTCCTGGGACAGGGCCGGCCGCACGCTGTACCGGAACTGGCTGGCCGAGATCGCCCGCCTCGACCCGCGCGACCAGCCAGCGAGCGCGCTCGACCTCCTGATCCGGGCCCAGGCACAAGGCACTGGCCGGGCCTCCACGGAGGCCTGTCATTGAAACGATCTAAACACGATCCGGCGTTGGCCGAAGTCGGGCTGAAACCGCCCCGCACTGCTGCTGCGGCCGACACCGCGGCGGGGGCCGCGCGAGGCGAGGCCTCGAAGGGAGACGAGACAATGGCCCTGACCCTGAACGTGATGCACGCCGCCCGTGCACTTCTCAAAGGGACGATCTCGGAGAGCTCGCTGGGGCCGGACGTCATGTACGCGGTTCGGGGTTTTCGCGCCGGCCTGATGGACAAGGCCGGCTTCCTCGAGGCGGTTGCCCACGGCTGCCGGCAGGCCGGAGCCGCCTTCAAGTTCGACGCCAACGGAAACCTGAAAAGGGCCTGAAGGTCGCCGTCAGTCGGAATAGAAGGTGTGGGAGCCGATCTGGGCGATCCGCGTAAGGCGCTGGGTCCAGTCAGGCTCACCGAGACGCGCCGCGTGGAAGTACAGGGCGCCGCCCGTGCGATCCCGCAAGGTGCCGTTCAGCGCCTTGGTCGCGACCATGATCGAGGCCTTCAACGCCTCGGAATCCTCGATCTTCGGGGGCTGGCGGGTCCAGGAGAACTGTCCGGGCTGCAGGATCACCTCCGACAGGGTCTTCGGCCAGCGGTCGTCCTTGAGACGGTTGAGGGTGACGTGCGCGACCGCGGCCTTGCCCGACACCCCTTCGCCGCGCGCCTCGTAGTACACGTTGAGAGCGAGCATCAGGACGTCCCGCTCGCTGACTTCCTTCGGCACGTCGATCTTCGCCTGACGCATCGTGTCCGAGGCCTTCGCCAGCAGCGCGCTCAGGGCGCCGCTGCCCGGGAAGCCGGCTGTCGACGAGGCCCGTGCGCTATCGCCGGCGGCGAAGAGAACCATCACCAGCGACAGGAAGACCGCGATTATGTTGCTACGCCCCAGCACCGTTCCGGGCCCACACCTCTGCCATTTCCGAACCCGGCAGCGTGCCGGGCGATGTCCCTGGTAGCCGATTTACGACGTCGAGGCGAGAGCAATGTCGCGACTCGACGAATTGCGACAGCCACCGGCGCCGCGTCAGGCCAGACCGAGATCGGTCAGCGCCTTGCGAATCCGCTCCTGGTGCTCAACGCCCGGCATCGCCATTGGTTGCCTCGCGACACCTGACGGGCAGCCTTGGACGCTCTGCGCGAACTTCGTCGAGGCCGGCAGGTTGTCGTGCGGCATCAGCGCGTTCCACAACCTCAGGAGCTTGAGGTGCAGGCCGTGCGCCCGACCATGGTCACCGGCCTTGACCGCCTCCCACAGGTCGACCGACGGTCGCGGCGCCGCCGACAGGATGGCCGCGATCGAGCCATGGGCGCCGAGCGTGTAGGACGGATACATCAGCGCATCGACGGCGCTGTAGATCATCTTGCCAGGCTTCACGTCGGCCATCAGGTCGGCGAACAGTTTGAGGTCGCCGGCCGACTGCTTGACGCCGATGACGTCCGGCACCTCGTCCATGATCCGGAGCAGCAGCGCCGGGGACAGGTACGTCCACGGCACCACGTTGTAGATGATGATCTTCTGGCCGGTTTCGCCGGCCAGGGTGCGGAAATGCTCGACCATCGATTCGTCGCTCGGCCGGAACAGATAATGCACCGGTGTGACCTGCAGGGCGGCGACCTTGCAGTCGGCCACCATTCGTCCGCGTCGGACCGCCTCGCGCGTGCTGTCGGTGATGATGCCGGCGATCACCGGCACCCGCCCGGCCGCCGCCTGGGCAGCCGCCTGCACCAGGTCGCGGAACTCCTCGGCCTCGAGGGTCTGCCCCTCGCCGGTGGAGCCTCCGACGGCGACACCGTGCGCGCCGTTCGCTATCAGCCAGCCGATCTGCGCGGCCGCAGCCGCGAAATCGATCTCCCCCGAAGCGTCGAACGGAGTCGTAGCCGGCGGAATGACACCCATCAACTCGACCATGAAACCCTCCCAGGTTCGTTTATTTTCTGAAGTTTATTCAACATTTTTAATTTAACTTCTTAGATCTTCGACACTGGCGTTCGACCCGAGACCGAACAGGACCGACCGCACTGTCGAGCACCATGACAGTCGGACGAACCGGGGCGCTCGGCAACGGCTTGATTGCATGAATCAACCATGATCGATCGTCCGGCCGCCACTAGCGTTTGCCGATGCCACCCCGACCTCCTTGAAAGGCTCCGCTCATGGCTCTCACCGACTCCGTCGACGACAGTTTCCGCCGCCAAGCCGAAGCCTGCCGGGACCTTGGCTCAGCCTTCAACGCCCTGGTCTGCGACCTGCTGCGAGCGCGTCTGGCGCCCGACGGTGCCTTTGGACGCCGGATCCGCGACTGGCCGGGTGACCCGGCCGCGGACGCCCTCGCGCTGCGCGCCTGCGGCGCGCTGCACGCCCTCGCCCGCTCGGGCGACTGTGCCGCCCTGACGGCGGTGTACCCACCGGCAGCCGGGACGTTGGACGCCGTGTGGAGTGGCATCGAGGCCGCGATCCGCGGCCATGACGTCTTCCTGACCGCGTATCTCGACAGCCCGCCTCAGACCAACGAGGTATCGCGGTCGGCATCGATCCTCGGCGGCTGCCTCACCGTCGCCGAGGCCACCGGCATGCCGATCGAGGTTTACGAGATCGGGTCGAGCGCCGGCCTGAACCTCGGGTTCGACGGCTGGCGCTACGATCTCGGCGGCAGGTCGTGGGGGGATGAGAAATCGGCGGTGACGATCGTCTCGCGCTGGGAGGGGGACGCCCCGCTGGCGGCACCGCTGCGGGTCGTCCGCCGCGAAGGCTGCGACCGCAACCCGCTCGACCCGGCACGCGCCGCCGATTGCGAAAGGCTGCTGTCGTACATCTGGCCCGACCAGGCCGAACGCCTCGCCCGCACGGCGACGGCGCTGCGCGTCGCGGCGGCCGCCGGCACCCAGGTCGACAAAGCCGACGCCGCCGGGTGGGTCGAGGCTCGGTTCGCCGGAACCGGGACGCTGGGCCGGGTTCGCGTCCTTCTCCACACGATCGTCTGGCAGTACCTGCCGGCCGCAACCCAGGACCGGATCGAAGCGGCGATGCAGGCTGCCGGCCGCGCCGCAACCGCCGAACGCCCGGTCGCCTGGCTGCGCGTCGAACCCGACGGCGTGCAGGGCTCCGCCGGCGTTCGGCTCACGCTTTGGCCTGGGGGCGATTCCCGCCTTCTCGGGCGCGCCGACTATCACGGCCGCTGGAACCGCTGGGAGCCTGACTGCCTCGCAACCGTCCCGGTTTGCGGTCGACGCCCGCCCGGCTAGAGTGCGGCATGATCGAGATCGATGGCGTCTGCAGCATTCCCGACGACGAGATCGAACTCTCGTTCATCCGCGCCGGCGGGCCGGGCGGGCAGAACGTAAACAAGGTTGCCACCGCCGTGCAGCTGCGCTTCGACGCCCGCCGCTCACCGTCGCTGCCGCCCCAGGTCAGGGCCAGGCTGGAGCGGATCGCGGGGTCGAAGCTGACCAAGGACGGCGAGATCGTCATCACGGCGAACCGCCACCGCACGCAGTTGGCCAACCGCGAGGACGCGGTCGACAGGCTTGTCGACATGATCCGACGGGCGGCGGTGAGACCCACCTTCCGGGTGCCGACCCGACCCAGCCTCGCCGAGCGCCGGCGACGCCTCGAAGGCAAGACCCACCGATCCCGCATCAAAGGGCTTCGAAGGGACAACGCCGGGTCGGACAGCTAGGAGCCTGTCCGAGTAACCGTGGCGGCCGCGGTGGCCTGACGGTTTGATAGAGAATGTTTCGTCATGATCATGCTGGGGCTCTGGCTCCGGCCAGCTTGAGCAGGTTATGGGCGGTGCAGATCATCGCCCATTCGCCGCGGACCTTTTCGAGGCCTCTGAGCAGGAACTGCCGGAAGCCTCTGGCCTGCTTGATCTGACCGAAGACCGGTTCGACGGTCTGCTTTCGCAGTCGGTAGCGCGACCTGCGGCCGGCCCGTCGGAGCTTTGCAGCCATGGCGGCCATTCGAGGCTTGGTCTTGAGCGCCCTTTCGCTGCCGGAGTGGCTCGCTCCGTGCTTGCTGCGGCCCGGCGGCAGGTAGGCTTCGATGTTGCGCTCGGCGAGGGCCTCGAGGTTGACCTCGGTGGCGAAGCCGGCATCGCCTGACACCTCGCGAGGCTTCCTGCCGAGGTTGGCGCGGGTCTGGTCTACCAGCGGGATCAGGGCGCCGTAGTCGGCGGGATTGGTCTGCAGCCGATGGGCGACGACGATCTGGCTGGTGGTGTCGACCGCGATCTGGCCGTTGTAGCCGGCGATGAACCCATCCCGGGTCGGCTGGATGCGGCTGTCGGGATCGGTGAAATTGCGCTGTGCCTTGTCCGGCGGTCCACCATCCTCAGCCCGCTTGGGTCGGCCGCGCTCCTGCATCCCGGAGGACGGACCCGGGCCGTCGGGATCCATATCCGAAGGGTCGGTCTCGGCCTCCGCCTCCAGATCCGCCTTGGCCTTGCGGATGCGCTCCAGCCGCTTCTGCTTGTCGGCCATCCAGTCCGGCGTCTCGTCGCCGCGTCGATCCGCGCCGTACTCTCCATCCTCGGCGGCGTCGGCCGCCTCGGCCGCCGCCAGCCAGTCCGCCACCTCTGACGCCAGCTTCGGCTCGGCCTGCTTCATCCGCCCATAGCTCATAGCCTTGTGACGGCTGGCGTTGGCCTTCAGCTTGGTGCCGTCCACAGCCACATGGCCCAGCCCCACCAGACCCGCCGATCGGCACAGCTTGAGAACCTGCACGAACAGCTCCGACAAGGCCTTCAAGTGCCGGCGACGGAAATCGCTGATGGTGCGGAAGTCAGGCTTGTTCAGCCCGGTCACCGCCATGAAGTCCACACGCTCCTCGCAAGCCTGCGCCAGCCGCCGAGACGAGTAGACACCGCGGCTGTACCCGTAGAGCAGCAACGCCACCATCATCCCCGGATGGTACGGAGGATAGCCCCGCTCCTCCGTGTACGTCCCCATGATCGCCGACAGCTCAAGTCCCTCGCGCACCGTGTCCCGCACGAAATGCGCCAGATGCCCCGACGGCACGAACTCATGGATCGACGGCGGCAGCAGCCAAGCCTGATCCACATCCCAAGAACGGAAGGTCTTGCTCATCCCTAGAGTGAATCAAGCTTCCCTCCTCTCGTCGAGCCGGATTACTCGGACAGGCTCCTAGGGAGCCGTCCCGTCCCTGGCAGCATCAGCGGAACTGCGCGCCACCGTCGACGTCGACCACCGTGCCGGACATGTAGTGCACGAGCGGCGACGCCAGCATCACCGCCATTGCGGCAATCTCCGACGGCTCCGCCACGCGGTCGAAGGGCAGCCGCCCCAGCATCTCCTGCCAGCGCGACTCGTCTCCGAGCTCGTTCTTCGCCCTAGTCTTCGACAGGGTCATGATGCGATCGGTACGGGTCGCCGAGGGATGGATACCGAACACCCGCACGTTCCACTCGGGTGTCCGGCCGCCGACGGCGTTGGTGAAGGCGGCGAGCGCGGCGTTTCCGGTACCGCCGCAGATGTAGTCCCAGCGCGGTTGCCGCCCGGCCATGCCGATGATGTTCACGATGGTGCCGTCCCGGCGTTCCTTCATCGGCGCCAGGAACAATTGCGTCAGGTGGATGTACCCCATGACCTTGAGCGCCCAGGCCTGCTCCCAGCGCGCCATGTCGATATCGAACAGCCCGCCCCCCGGGATCGCACCGGCGTTGTTGACGAGGATGTCGGCGTCGCCGTGACTGGCGGCGAGCTTCTCGCGGTCGGCCGGCAGCGACAGGTCGGCCGCCACAGTGTCGACCTTGCCCTGGAGGCCCTTGGCCGCCTCGCCCAGCCGGCCCGCGTCGCGCGCCACCAGCGTCACCGAGGCTCCCTCGGCCAGAAACGCCTCGGCGATCGAGAGACCGATGCCCTTGGACCCGCCCGTCACCACCACCCGCTTGCCGGCCACCTGAAGATCCATACTCGCCTCCCTGGATTGTCGCTTTGCTGTGTCGATTGTCGGTCCGACGCCGGCCGCGGCCAACACCCTTCGCCGCGCACGCACCTGTTCCGCCACAGCCCGAACCGCGTCCATGACCATCAGCGCGGCAGACGAGGCCGCCGGCATCGCCGGTTCTCGTTTTACATAACCATTGTCGCGGTTCAGCATGCCGCAAACGGCCTCAAGACGGGAGCGAAGCCGCCATGCAGGCAGTGACCATCGACGGCCTCGCCGTTCACTACGCCCTCGACGGCCCGGAGGACGCGCCGGCGCTGGCCTTCGCGAACTCGCTCGGCACCGATTTCCGGATCTGGGACCGGGTGCTCGAACGCCTCGACGGCCGGTTCCGGACGCTGCGCTACGACATGCGCGGGCACGGCCTGAGTGGGCTCGGAAACCGGCCCTTCGACATTCCGGCCCTGGCCTCCGACCTCGACGGGCTGCTTCGCCACGCCGGCATGGAAAGCGCGCTGGTGTGCGGGCTGTCGATCGGCGGGCTGGTCGCCCAGCAACTGGTGCGCGACAACCCGTCCAGGGTGCGCGCCCTGGTGCTGTGCGACACCGCCGCCCGGATCGGCACACCGGAGATGTGGCAAGCCCGCATCGCCGCCATCGCCGAGGGCGGCCTGGAGGGCCTCGCCGACGCGGTGATGGAGCGCTGGTTCGCGCCATCCTTTCGGCTGGCCCACCGGGACGAACTGGCGGTCTGGCGGAACATGCTGGTGCGGACCCCGGCGGCGGCCTACGCCGGAGCCTGCGCGGCGATCCGCGACGCCGACCTGACGGCCGATGCGGCCCGCATCGCGGTGCCGACCCTGGCGGTCTGCGGCGCCGAGGACGGTGCCACGCCGCCAGCCGTGGTCAGGGCGCTCGCCGAGAGCATCCCGGGCGCGCGCTACCGCGAGATCCCCGACGCCGGCCATCTGCCCTGCGTCGAGCAGCCGGACGCGCTGGTCGATCACATGCTGACCTTCTTCAAGGAGAACGGTCTTGTCTGACCGGACCGACGACCGCTTCGCGGCCGGCATGGCGGTACGCCGCGCGGTGCTCGGCGACGCCCATGTCGACCGGGCGGAGGCGCGCAAGACCACCTTCGACGGCGACTTCCAGCGCTACATCACCGAGACCGCCTGGGGCTCGGTGTGGACCCGACCCGGTCTGCCGACACCGACCCGCAGCCTGCTGACCCTGGTGATCCTGGCCAGTCTCGGGCACTGGGAGGAGTTCGTCATGCACATCCGCGCCGCCCGCAACACCGGTGCGACCCGCGATGAAATCAAGGAGGCGCTGTTCCACGTCGCGGTGTACGCCGGCGTTCCGGCCGCCAACCGCGCCTACGCGCTGGCCAAGGGCGTCTACCAGGACGAGGACGCACAGGGAGGACCCGAGCGATGACCGAGGTCACGGGCTACGGCCCGCGTGACTGGGGGAGCCACCCCCCGTACATCCACCCCGAGTACAAGTCGACGCCGCTGCGCGGCCCGACCAAGCCGCTGATCCCGCTGAAGGCGACGCTGAGCGAGTTGACCGGGCCGGTGTACGGCCATGAGAGCGTCGGCCGGCTCGACGCCGACCTGACCAAGAACGGCGCGCGCAACGGCGAGCCACTGGGCGAGCGCATCGTGGTCACCGGCCGGGTCCTGGACGAGCGCGGCCGGCCGGTGCCGGACACGCTGATCGAGGTCTGGCAGGCGAACGCCGCCGGACGCTACGTCCACGTCATCGACCAGCACGCCGCCCCGCTCGACCCGAACTTCTTCGGCGGCGGGCGCTGCGTCACCGATTCCGAGGGCCGGTATCGCTTCTACACCGTGAAGCCCGGCGCCTACCCCTGGGGCAACCACCACAACGCCTGGCGCCCGAACCACATCCACTTCTCGCTGTTCGGGCCGAGCTACCTCACCCGCCTGGTCACCCAGATGTACTTCCCGGGCGACCCGCTGCTGGATCTCGACCCGATCCTGCTCGGCACGCCGGAGAAGGCGCGCGACCGGCTGGTGGCGAAATTCTCGCTCGACGTCACCGAGCCGGAATTCGCGCTCGGCTACGTGTTCGACATCGTGCTGCGCGGCACGATCATGACCCCGATGGAGGGCTGAGCCATGAACGACACGCTCGGCCAGACGCCGTCCCAGACCGTCGGCCCGTACTTCGCCTACGGCCTCACTCCGCAGCAATACGGCTACCCGCTGAAGGAGATCGCCGGCGGCTGCCTCGCCGACGACGCTGCCGAGGGCGAGCGCATCCGCATCGAGGGCCGGGTGTTCGACGGCACCGGCAAGCCGGTCCCGGACGCCATGATCGAGATCTGGCAGGCCGACGCCCAGGGCCGCTACGCCCACCCCGCCGATCCGCGCGGCTCGAACACCGGGTTCCGCGGCTTCGGCCGGTTCGGGACCGGTACCGACCCCGACAACCGGTTCGTCTTCGACACCGTCAAGCCGGGCGCGATCGGCGACGGGCAGGCCCCGCACGTCAACGTCGTCGTGTTCATGCGGGGCCTGCTGGTGCACGCCTTCACCCGGCTTTACTTCTCCGACGAGGCAGCGGCCAACGCGGCTGACCCGGTGCTCGCCACGGTGCCGGAAGACCGTCGGCGGACCCTGATTGCCGCGCGTCACGACGGCTCGACTGGCGTGGTTTACCGTTTCGACATCCATATGCAGGGCGATGACGAGACCGTGTTCTTCGACGCTTGATCCCGCCTGGCCCGGCTGAGGGCCTGCCCGCCATCCGCTCCGGAGCCGGCCATGAGCATCCCGTGCATCATCACCGCCGCCCTTACCGGTTCATTGCCGGCCAAGGTGAACAACCTGATCGACTGGCTGGCCGCCGAAACGCTCGCTCATGATGTGACGCCTGATTTAGATGCCTATGATTTACCGATGCGATTCACGACATCCGAAACGGCGAAGGCGGGTCCGATCCGGGGACCCTTGGCACGTCCGGTTGGTGATGGACGCGAAGAACCCCATGCCGGTCGACCGACCGACCCTCGAATACCGACCGACCCTCGAATACTGTGCGAGCACACTGGGACGCTTGGCCTCCGACGCCGCATGGACCGGCGCCGGCACCGGTCGGGACCAGATCACCCTGAAACGCTGGTCGCCGGCACTCGGCGGCCACTGCCGAGAGCCGGGATGGAGGACAACGTCCGCCTCGACCGCGACACGCTGGCGCCCACGAACGCCGCCCTGGTGCGCGGCGTGGTGGTTCTGCGCCTCGAGTGTGACCGGCACCGGGCGACGGTAGCCGAGGCGCGGGCGATACCGTCGTTGCCTGCCGCCGACTGACCGGCCGCGCCACCATGGTCAGCGCCCACGATTCCCGCATCCTTGGTCCGCTCTTCGCCGAGCCGAAGATTGCCAAGCTGTTCGACGACACCGCCACGGTGCGGGCGATGGCGCGGGTCGAGGCCGCGCTGGCTCGCGCCGAGGCCGCGACCGGAGCGATCCCGCCCTCCGCCGCCGCACCGAATCACCGAGGCGTCCGGCACATTCGTTGCCGACCTCGATGCCCTGGGCCAAGGCACCGAGCAATCCGGCGTGGCAGTGATCGACTTCGTCGCTCAGTTCCGCGCCCATGTCGGCGGTGACGCCGGCCAGTGGGTGCACTGGGGCGCAACCAGCCAGGACATCGTCGACACCGCCCTGGTGCTGCAACTGCGTGATGCCTTAGCCATGATCGCCGACCGCATCGACCAGGTCATCGGCGCGCTGGCCGTGCTGGCCGACGCGCACCGTGGCACGGTGATGGCTGCCCGAACCCGCTACCAGCAGGCGCTGCCGACGACCTTCGGCCTGAAGTGCGCTGGGTGGCTCCTGCCGCTGGTCCGGTGTCGTAAGCGCCTTGCCGAGCTGCGGCCGCGCCTGCTGGTGGTGCAGTTCGGCGGTGCCGCCGGAACCCTGGCGGCGCTCGGTGACGACGGCGTCACGGTGATGGAGGGGCCAGCCGCGGAGCTCGATCTAGGCTGCCCGCCGCTGCCCTGGCACACCCAGCGCGACGGCATCGTCGAACTGGGATCGTGGCTGTCGCTGGTGACCGGCAGCCTCGGCAAGCTCGGACAGGACGCGGTGCTGCTGGCCCAGACTGAGGTCGGCGAGATCGACGAGAGCGCCGGCGGCGGGCGCGGGGGATCCAGCACCATGCCCCAGAAAGCAAACCCGGTGACCGGCGAGGCTCTGGTCGCCGCCGCCCGCCTGAACGCCACCCTGCTGGGTGGGTTGCACCAGGCTCAGATCCAGGAACACGAGCGCGGCGGCGTCGGCTGGCAGATGGAGTGGGCGACCCTTCCGACCATGGTCGTGACCGCGGGCGCGGGGTTGTCCAAGGCGGCAGCGCTGCTGGAGCGCCTGTCGGTTTCGGCAAGTCGGATGCGGGACAATCTGGGTGCAGCGGACGGACTGATCCTGGCCGAGGCCGCAACCTTTGCGCTCTCCGTCCATATGCCGCGCCCGGACGCCCAGGCCCTCGTCAAGTGCGCGGCCCGGTCGGTGATGGGCGAGGGCGGCCATCTGGTCGACGCCCTGAGAGCCCGCACGTCCGCCGCGGTAGACTGGCAGCGGCTACGCGATCCAGCCAGCTACCTGGGATCCTGTGACGCTCTGATCGATCGGGCCCTGGCGGCCGCCAAGCCCGATCCGCTTGCCTCCTAGCAGGCCAACTCTGTCTGTCCGGCGACGGGTCAGGCCGGGCTGCTTTCCTGCTCGCCCATCCGGATTTTCATGCGCACCAGTTCGGCCAGCGAGCGAGCGTGCATTTTCTCCATGACGTTCGACCGGTGCACCTCGACGGTACGCTGGCTGATGCCAAGATCGAAGGCGATCTGTTTGTTGAGCCGACCGTCGACCATCGCCTCAAGAACCTGTACCTCCCGGGCGCTGAGCGTCCGGTAGCGCGTGAGGATGCTGTCCAACTCGGCGCGACTGCGCAGACGCTCCTGGCTGATCTTGAAGGCACACTCGACCACATCAATGAGGTGGCGGTTATCGAACGGCTTCTCGATGAACTCGTAGGCACCCTCTCGCATCGCCTGTATGGCGATCGGCACATCGGCATGCGCGGTGATCATTACCACCGGCAACACGACACCCCGCCTGTTCAGCTCTGCCTGCAGCTCAAGGCCGCTCATCTCGGGCATCCGGATGTCGAGCAGGATACAGCCAGGCTGCTCGGGCTCGAACGCGTCGAGAAAGGAAGCGCCAGAGGGGAAGCTGATCGCGCGGATGCGGACCGACTGCAGGAGTTCCGCCACCATCTCGCGGTTCACCTCGATGTCGTCGACCACGTAGGCGCACGGCGAAGCCGCCACCTGACCCTCGGGGTTCTCGACCGATGCAACAGCCACGCCGTATCCCTTCCCCGGCTCGAGCACTGCCATCCAACCTCGCAGCCGAGCCAGGACCGACTATATCCCTGTCCTTGTGGAAGTCCGCAATTGCGTTCCGCGACATTGCTCGCCGAAGGTAGGATTCAGCGTTCTTCGCCGGTTCAAGCTCCCATGTTTCAGCCCCGCGCCTTGGTTGCCGACGACTGCCCGCTGACCGCGCAGGTTCACGCCGGCCTGCTCGAATCGATCGGGTATCGAACGGCCATCGTCGAGTCGGGCAATGCCGCGGCGCTGGAATTCTACCGGGCCACGTCCGGCGGAGATCCCTATCATCTGTTGCTGCTCGACCTCGACATGCCGGACGGCGACGGCGCGAGCGCGGCCCGACTGATACGGGCGATCGAGCCCGGGCCGATCAGGGTCACGCTGGTCTGCGCCACCGGCCGGCCACTCGCGCTCGTTGAGACAATCTGCCAATCCGCCGGTTTCGACCGTATCGTCGCGAAGCCGCTCAACGCCGAGATCGTCCAAGCCTGGGCGGGGGAGCTGCGGTCGCTTCGGTTCCGGGCAGCAGGCGTTTCCGCGTCCCGGTGACGATTCGATCAGTCGGCCAGTTGTCGCCCCGGCAGCGACTGGCGACCGTGGACGGCGTCCCAACGGCGCTGCGCGGCGTCGAGCACCCGCATCGCCGGAAGGACCGAGTGCCCTGGAACCGCCGGCGGACGGCCATTCCGCACCGCCGCGACAAAGTCGCGTGTCACGAGAGAGAGGTTGTCCTTCTCGGTGGCGACCGCCTTGCCACCATCGCCAGTGACCAGCTGATTGCGAAGGATGTCGAGGCGATACGAGTCGCGGTCGGTCACGATCAGCGAGTCGTAGACCCGTTCCCGCGAATGGTAGGATCCGGACACCAGCAGCGTCTGATTGCGCTCCGTCTCGATCGACAGGATGCACTCCATGGGGATACCGGTCGTCGGGTGGACTGGCCTAGGAAGCTGTAGGCGAGTTCACCCTCAAAATCGAGCAGCCATAGGCCGAGGTCCACGAAGTGCGTGAGGTGGTGCCAAAGTAAATTGTCGGTCCAGCTGCGGTGGTAGCCGGTGGCCCCGACATTGGTCAGGCGGTGGATGAAGAAGCGCCCGGAGATGTGCCGGATCGGATCGCTGCCGTCGAGGGCGAACTCACGGACCGGTCGGTATTCCGGCTGCAGCCGCATCGGGTGGCAGAGACCGAAGGTCACGCCCTTGGCGTCCGCGGCCGCCACCACGGCCTCCGATTCTTCCAGGGTCATGGCGATCGGGATCTCGAGCAGGGTGTGCTTGCCCGCGGCGATCGACTTCAGGGCGAACGAGGGATGGGTCTCGCTCGGCGAGGCGATGATGACGATGTCGATTTCCGGATCGGCGAGCGCCTCGTCCAGGTCGAGCGTCCATCTCGCGTAGCCGTAGCGCCGCGCGAACTCCTCGGACTGATCGGCGCGGCGGCCGACCAGCGTGTGCAGCCGGCAATCCTCGGCGGCGAGGGCATCGCTGTGCCAGACGCCCATCATGCCATAGCCGACCATGCAGATGTTCATCCCGGTTCTCCCTTGGCGATCGTTCGGATGAATGCCGCCTCAGGCGGCGCTCGCCGAGACGGAGCCGTGCGATCGGTATCAGCGCGCCGAGCCGGGCGGTCTGGTCGGCGGTCAGGTCAACCAATGGCGGGCGCACCGGGCCCGCGCCACGCCCGACCAGCCGGACCCCCGCCTTGACGATGCTGACGGCGTAGCCTTTCCCTCGTCGCGGATCGCGATGTAGGGAAGGAAGAAGTCGTTCAGGAGTCGGCCGGTGGTATCGCCGTCGCCGGCGCGCAAGGCGGCGTAGAACGCCAGCGCCAACTCGGGCACGAAATTGAACACCGCCGACGAATACGTCGTCACGCCCATGGCGTCGTAGGCCTCGGCGTAGACCTCGGCGGTCGGCAGGCCCCCGACATAGACAACCCTGTCGCCGAGGCGGCGTCGCACCCGCACCATCCGCTCGATGTCGCCGGCCCCGTCCTTGTAGCCGACCAG
The DNA here is from genome assembly GCA_018401495.1 of Rhodospirillaceae bacterium. Taxonomy (GTDB): domain Bacteria; phylum Pseudomonadota; class Alphaproteobacteria; order Thalassobaculales; family Thalassobaculaceae; genus Thalassobaculum_A. The sequence goes on along the minus strand of JAGYJX010000021.1, from coordinate 5,076 downwards.
GTTGGGACAGGCCTCCGCCAGCCTCTCCACCGTCTCCGCCGCGAACAGGCAGTTGTCGCGGTTGTACACAATGACGCCGATCCCGACGGAGTCGCAGATCGCCTTGACGTGGCGGAACAGGCCCTCCTGCTCGGCGGTGATCAGATACTGCGGCAGCACGAGCAGGCCGTCGGCCCCGGCCCGTTCGGCCGCTTTCGCCATTTCAACCGCCAGCAGGGTGCCATAGCCAACACCCGCGATAATGGGGGTGCGGCCTCGGCACACCGATACCGCCGTCTCGATGATCCCCGGATACTCGCCGGGCGTCAGCGAGAAGAATTCGCCGGTGCCGCCCGCCGCGAACAGGGCCGCGGCGCCGTAGCCGTTCAGCCACTCCAGGCGCGCCGCGTAGCCGCGATGGTCGAATGACAGGTCTGGGGCAAAATCGGTCACCGGAAACGACAGGAGGCCGGAACCTACCTGATGCTTCAACTCCTCGGGGTCGTCGCCATGACAAGCCACTCCATGCGCTCAATGGATCATCTCATCATGTCATATGATGTATTTGATGAAACGTCGATACCCGAGGTACCGGTGACGTCAGCCGAGAACCAGCCAGCCAGACTGCTGCTCGGGGCCTGGCCCGGCCAAGGGACCGCTTGGAGCCGGAGTGGTGTCTACCGCGTACCAGCCAACGCCTTCGTAGGTGTACCCGGCCGCCAGCCCCTCAGCCAGGTTGGTCGTGTAGAGGTGATCGGTGTTGGTCTCGGAATAGAAACGATGGATCGGCGCCGCGCCGGGCGCCGCAACGGCCACTCCCTTGAAGGCGGCACCCTCGTAAACGAAGCCGCTTCCCTCGGCCGACAGCCGCGCGACCTCGTCGACATCGGTGGTCAACACGTAGTCGCTGGTCGACGCGTTGAACAGCCGATGGACGGTGATGAGGGCCTCGTTGGCGCCCTCGTTGGAGAAGCTCACCCCTTCCTCGATATACCCGAGGTCCCGCGCCGCGGCAGCTTCGGCGGAACTGGCGGTGTAAAGATGGGTGAAGGTCTCCGGCTGGAACAGCCTGAACACCACCGGAAGGTCGTCGTCCAGGTCATAGGCCGCGTGCGACTGGGCCGCGTAGCTGACCGTCCCGAGATCGTCGAGCGACACGTCGATATCGAACCGCTGCGCCGCTGCCGGCTCGGTGTAGGTCACGCCGGGAGTCGGGGTCCGCCCCGGGCCGCCGGGTTGCTAGATGTCGCTGTAACCTGCCTCGGCACTGGTCGGGATCACCACGGTTGTCAGCCGGGCAACGGCATCGGCATCGCCGGTAAGGATGACGTCGAAGTAGTTGTCGTGATCTTCCTGATAGTAGGGAGGGTCGATGGTGGTGCCGGGCTCCACCGGGAGGCCGAGTTCGGCCAATCCGACGACGCGAAGCGTGCCGACGCCGAGGTCATAGTCGACGCCGTCGCGATCGATGATCACGGTCTGGCCGTTGGCGTGGGTCGCCTCGAGCCGGAAGAAGCGCGAGAACTCGGTTGGCAGGAACCCGCTGACCCCGTCCGGGGAGAAGCCTCCCGACGTGAACAGCCGAAGCCGGAAATCGGCCATGTCCCCGTACAGCGCAGCGCCGTCGTTCGGGGCGTTGTTCGACAGCGCCGCCGGGGCGAAATCGCCGATCGACGTGAACTCGGTCAGCCGGGCGCCGACCAGCTGGGGCCCGGACTCGTAGGGATTGCTGCTCGCCGAGGTGAGGCCGACGATCGACACCGGCCCGTTGCGGCCGACCGCCATCAACGGGGTGTCGTCCTGGACGATGGCGATCGACACCGGGTAGCGCGCGCCCTCGGTGCCCGGGACCAGGCGGTTGCCGAAGTCGCCGAACACCACGATCACGTGCCGCTCGTTGAAGTCGAAGTTCGGATTCAGGGCGGCGGCGTCGGGGGTGATCACCTCGCCGGTGTTGAGCGTCACGGCGATGTCGGTCGGCGACACCGTGCTCGGCAGCAGCGGCCAGCTGAACTCGATCGGCATGGCGTCGGCGTAGGTCGGGGTGGCGCCGAAGCCCCGCTTGCGCCACACCGATTGGCGAGACCCCTGAGGTCAGGTTGCGGAACCCCGGAACCGGATCGAGAGCGGCGTAGTCCAGGTTGACCCCTGCCCCCGCCGCCACGGCCAGGTTCAGCGTGCCGGCGGTCAGGCCCGGTATCCCGGTGATGCCTTCGAACCCGAAGCCCGCCGCCAGGATCTCCGGCGTGTCCGACCAGAGGTCGGCGTTGAGGATGACGTCGCGTCGCAGCTCGATGTATGCCTGAAACGACGTCGGATCGATCGTGGTCGTCATGGTCAGTCTGCCCTTCAGCCGAAGCGCCGCCGCCGCGGACGCCCGAGCGACTGTGGGGGAAGCGACGGTTACCAATCTATAAACCACAGTGGGTAGCGGGGATCCCGGGGCCGACACCCCATCCGCGATCAGCCGCCGACCGACGACACCAGGCTGGCGTAGCGGTCGCGCCCGCGTGTCAGGTGGCGGGCCATCGCCCGGCGCGCCGCCGCGCCATCCCGACCCTCGATCGCGGTCACGATCTGATGATGCTCACGCGCAACCTTCTGGAGGTAGCGGGTCATCTCCTCCTGCGACGACACCTGAACCCGGACCGTCTGCCTCGGGATGATGTGATGGCCGAGGAACTCGAGGAAAGACGCGAAATACAGGTTGCCGGTCGCCAGGCAAATCGACTTGTGGAAATCGAAATCGGCCGCGACCGCGTCGCCTGTCCCGATCGCGGCGTCGAAGGCCGAGACGGCGCGATGAATGGCGTCGAGGTCGTCGCCGCCGCGACGGCTCAGCCGCGAGACCGGCGGCCTCGATCTCGACGCTGCGCCGCAGCTCCATGATCGCGATCACCCCTCGACCGTGGCGGCGCCGTCGGCCTCGATCCGGAACGGGCGGCGGCGCTTGTCGCCGACCACGAACACCCCCGCACCCTGCCGCGACTCCACCGAGACCCTCGGCCCGCAGGGCGGCGATCGCCTCGCGCACCACCGTGCGGCTGACTCCGAAGGCGGCGATCATCTCCTGTTCGGTCGGCAGCTTTTCGGCGGGCACCAACTCGCCGCTGCGAATTCGTTCGGAGAGCGTCGCCGTCAGCTCCTCGGTGAGGTTGCGGGACGGCGGCAAGGGAGTGAACCTCGGCATGGTCATCGTTGCGGCGTCGAGCCTCCGTTAACGGATTAGAACTTGATACCAGGGTATTGCAGGCTTGGTATCCACAGTGTCAACGCCGGTACATAGGTGACCAGCAGCAGCACGATGAGCATGGTCAGCCAGAACGGCCAAAGGGTCCGGGAGACTTTCTCGATCGAGGACCTTGCTGATCGCGCCACCCGACGAACAGCGTCATTGCCCACCGGCGGCGTCACCAGACCGATCGACAAATTCAGCATCATCACGATACCGAACTGCACCTCGCTCATCCCCATGGACTTGACCAGCGGCAGCAGGATCGGCGTGCAGATCAGCAGCAGCGGCGCCATGTCCATGAAGGTCCCGAGGATCAGCAGCATCACGTTGATCAGCATCAGCATGATGATCTTGTCGTCGGTCAGCGACTGCAGGAACACCGTCGCCTTCAACGGGATCTGCATGAGCGTCATCAGGTACGCGAACCCGGCCGCGAAGCCGATCACGATCATTACCATCGCCACGGTCTTGATGACGTTGTGCAGCAACGCCGGCAGCTGCCGCCACTTGTAGTCGCGGTAGATGAACATCGTCACGAAGAACGCCCACACCACCGCCACCGCCGCGGACTCGGTCGGCGTGAAGATGCCCCCGACGACACCGCCGACGATGATCAGGATGGTGGCGAGGCCGGCGACCGCCTCCCACGCGGTGCGCAGGGCGACCCGGAGCGGCACCAGTTCGCCCTTCGGATAGCCGCGCTTCACGGAGATGATGTAGCAGAGGATCATCAGAGCCACGCCGAGAATGATTCCCGGCAGGATTCCGGCCAGGAACAACTGGGCAATCGAAACCGTGCCGCCGGCGGCTGGCGCGTAGATGATGGCGTTGTGGCTCGGCGGGATGATGACGCCCTGGGTCGATGACGTGATCGTCACGTTGACCGCGAACGCGTCGTCGTCGTAGCCGTGCTTCTTCATCATCGGGATCAGGATCGACCCGATCGACGAGGTGTCGGCGACCGAGGAACCGGAGATCCCGCCGAAGAACATGGAGGCCAGGACGTTGACCATCGCCATGGCCGCCGCGCACTGAAGCCGGCTAGGACGTTGAGCGGGGATTGACCAAGCGCCAGGCCATGCCGCCTTCGGCCATCAGGGCGCCGGCGAAGATGAAGAACGGGATCGCCAGCAGCGCGAAGTTGTCGACCCCGTCGGACACCTTGAGAAGCACCGCCTCCAGCGGCAGCCCGACGTAGAAGGCTGTCACGAGGGTGGAAATGCCGAGCGCGTAGGCGACTGGCGTGCCAATGATGATCAGGCCCAGCAGGCTGCCGATCAGCAGGATCGGACCGACGTCGCCGCCCATTACACGGTTCCTTCCGACGGGTCGGCTTCGGGAGCGTAGGGCGAGCGCCGCGCGACCGGCGCCACCAGCGACTTCTCGATCACGAACAGCAGCGTGATCAGCCCGCCGATCGGGATCGCGGTGTACACCGCCCCGACACGGACGTACTGGAATTCCGGATAGGACTGCAGGAACGTCGCATCGACCAGCTTCATGCCGTACACGACCGTGAAGATCGAGACGCCGGCCATAAGCAGGTCGATCAGGTGGCGCAGCGCGCGGGCGCCCGCCGGCGGCAGGGCGTTCTCGACGATTTCCAGCTTCAGGTGGGCATCCGCCCGGTAGCAGACCGCGGCACCGTAGAAGGTCAGCTGGACCGCCAGGAAGATCGACAGCGGCTCGGAGTAGAAGGCGCCGATCTGGAGGACGTAGCGGGAGAACACCCCGATCGCGATCAGCACCGTCATGGCGACGACCGACGCGCAGCACAGAAACACACAGGCCATGTAGAGCTTGTCCATGGCCGCGACGTAGCGGTCTCGCATTATCCCGTCCCCGTTCAGCGAACCGGCGAG
>JAGYJX010000020.1 GCA_018401495.1 Rhodospirillaceae bacterium | reverse complement strand
GCCCGCCGCCGCGCGCCCGTGCCCGACGGCCGCCGCCCCGATCGAGGGAGGATACCCATGCCGCGCTCCGCCCGCCCCGCCGACGACCCGACCACGCCGCGCTTCGACCGCCGTGCCTTCCTGGCCACCGCCGCCGGCATCGCCGCCACCACCGCGATGGCGCCCGAGGCCTTCGCCCGCAACTTCGGCCCCGGCGCCGAGCCGGTCCGCTACCCGGATCCCGACATCATCGCCCTGGATCCGCGCTTCAAGGCCAAGCTCGGCAACACCCCGATCCAGCGTCTCCACCTGGGCACGCTGTGGGCCGAGGGGCCGGCCTGGAACGGGGTCGGGCGCTACCTGATCTGGAGCGACATCCCGAACAACGAACAGCTGCGCTGGATCGAGGAGGACGGGCACGTCAGCCGGGGCTTCCGCTCGCCGTCGGGCAACAGCAACGGCAACACCTTCGACTTCCAGGGACGGCAGATCGCCTGCGAGCACCTGAACCGCCGGGTGGTGCGCTACGAATACGACGGCTCGGTCACCGTGCTGGCCGACAAGGACGCCGACGGCAAGGGCTTCAACGCCCCGAACGACGCCGTGGTGCACCCGAACGACGATTCGATCTGGTTCACCGATCCCGGCTACGGCCAGCTGATGAACTACGAGGGCTGGCGCGCCGGCACCGGCTCGGTCCAGCCGTTCATGAAGGAGGCGGTCTACCGGATCGACGGCAGGTCCGGGACGGTCACCAAGGTCGCCGACCAGCCGTTCAAGCCGAACGGCCTGTGCTTCAGCCACGACTACAAGATCCTGTACGTCGCCGACACCGGGGTCTCGCACTACCCCGACGCCGCCAGCCGGATCTGGGCCTACGACCTCGACGCCGAGAAGGGCACGCTGTCCAACCCGCGCGAGTTCGCCAGCATGACCTGGGAGGGCAGGACCGGCTTCGCCGACGGCATCCGCTGCGACGAGGAGGGCAATGTGTGGTCGTCGGCCGGCTGGGTCGGCGACGGCTACGACGGCGTCCACGTGTTCGCCCCAGACGGCACCCGGGTGGCGCAGATCCGGCTGCCGGAGATCTGCTCGAACGTCTGCTTCGGCGGATCCAAGCGCAACCGCCTGTTCATGACCGCGAGCCAGAGCCTGTACTCGGTGTTCGTCGAGACCAGGGGCGCGCACATCACCTGACCGGCGGAGTGGCGGGGCGGGGTGGCGGGGGCCGGTCGTCAGGCCACAAACCGCCGCCGCGTCGCCACCGCCGCCGGGCGGGCATAGCAGCGCTCCAGCCAGGCGCGGGCATGGGGCGACCCCGAGAAGTCGACGCCAGCCGAGCGCGATGGCGACAGGATGCTGGCAACGTTGAGGTCGGCGACCGTGAAAGCGTCGCCCACCAGCCAAACCTGTCCGCTGAGTGCCCGGTTGAGCGTGGCGAGCGCATCGGCTGTTCGCGCCGCCGCGAACCCGGCCATGGTGGAGCGTAGCGGCTCGACAGCCCGATCGCGCTGCACCCAGGGCTCGAGGTGCCCCTGCGCCCACAGGCACCAGCGCCAAGCCTCGGCTTCGCCCTCCGGTGTCGCGGGGTACAGCGGCGCTTGACCGGCCGAGCCGTGCTTCCTGGCGAGATAGAGGTTGATTGCCATCGACTCCGCCAGCGCGAAGCCGTCGTCGACGATCACCGGCACCGCGCCCGCCGGATTCAGGCGAAGAAACTCCGGCGCCTTCAGGGCCGGATCGTCCCAGGTGAGAGGCACGTGCTCATACTCGAGCTCGAGTTCCGCCGCGGCCCAGAGAACCCGCATCGTCCGCGATTGGGGCGAGCCATAGATGATGAGCACCATGCGGAAAGCTGGCGCCTCGTTCCAACCTAGTCAATGATGGAGCACGTCGCGCCGACGACCGGCCCGAATCCCCACCTCGTGACCGTCAGGCGGCCTCCGACTTGCCCTCGCCGGCGGCCCGGAGCGCCGCGGCCGTGGCGCGCAGGTAGGCGTGGCCGTGGCGCTGGTCGGGTTCGAGATGGGCACCCTCGCCCCACTCGTTCCAGGCGTTGACGAACACCAGCCGCTGGCCGGGAGGGCATTCCGCGCGCGCCCTGGCGACGGCTTGGCGCAGCCAGTCGCCGTAGGCCTCGGGCGTCGACCGGATGAAGATCTTGGCGTCCAGGCCGCGGCGCGCGGTGTTGTCCCAGCCGGGCATCACGCCGCGAAACCGCCGGAAGTCCGGCGCCGTCCGGGCGAGGGCGCGGGCGGCGACGGTGGGATAGTCCAGGATGCGGCCGCGAAACTCCGGCGGACGGTCGGCGATGTCGGCTGTGAGGTCGTCGCCGCGGGCGCCGTGCGGCGGGAACTCCACCACCGAATCGAAACCGAGCGGGCGCGGGTCGGCGAAACCGAAGGTCTCCATCCCGGCGACGTGCAGGCCGCCGATCCCGGCGGCGCGGCAGCGGTCGCGCCAATAGGCCAGCGTGCCCACCGGATCGGCCAGCAGCGGCGGCCGATAGACCAGCAGCAGCGGCACGCCGTCGACCCTGAGGTAACGCGGATCGGCCAGATAGGGCAGCGCGTCCTCGATGAAGGCCCGGTCGCTCTCCGGCGTGTGCACCTGCTCCAGCAAGACGTCCTTGTCGCGGCCATCCCAGCGCCGGGTCAGCGACTCGTTCGCCCAGCACAGGCAGAACGGCATGTCCGGACGGCGTGACGCCAGCATCTCGCTGAGCGGCCGGGCCAGGAACCGGCGACCGCCGAACCAATAGAAGTAGTAGCAGAAGGCCCCGACCCCGTAGCGGCGGGCAAGGTCGGCCTGCGCGTCCCGGGTCTCGGCCAGCCGCAGGTCGTAGAAGCCGAGATCGGCCGGCAGCCGCGGCTGCTCATGCCCGGCGAACAGCGGCCGGGCCCGGGCGACGTTGGTCCATTCGGTGAAGCCCTTGCCCCACCAGGCGTCGTTCTCCGGCACCGGATGGAACTGCGGCAGGTAGAAGGCGACCAGGCGGACGTCCGGCGCCTCGGTCACGCGGCGGCATCCGACAGCGCGAGCCCGTAGTCGCGCACCGCGACGTCGCGGGCGAGGTACAGGGCGCGGTACATCGTATCCTCAGGCGCGTAATGGACCGCGAGCCGGGGCAGCCGCCCGCTCTCGCCCGGCACCGCCCCATGGATCAGCGCTGAATGAAACAGCACGGCATCGCCGCGCGCCAGATCGACCGGCACGACGTTGCCGCCGAACCGACCGGCTATGGCGGCCTGAACGTCGCGGATGTAGCGGTGCGAGCGCAGGCTGTCCGCGTCGTGCGGGAGCACTTCGCCGGACGAACCCGGGACCACGAACAGGCGGTTGTTGGCGGGGCCGCGGCAATCCCACATCGGCACCCACAGCCCCACCACCAGTCCGGACGGGACCGAGTTCGTGTAGGCCGCGTCCTGGTGCGGCCCGTTGTGCGATTCGTCGAGCCACAGCGTCTGCACCGCCCGACATCGCCGGCCGAACCATTGGCTCAGCAGCCGGGCCACGGCCGCGTGCCCGACCACCGCCTCGACCGCCCGGCGGAACGGCGCCACCGACGGCGCCGGTTCCCGGTGGATGTTCATCAACGGATTGACCAAGCCGCCCGCTGGGCCGAAGCGGTTCGGTTCACGCCGCATGCTCTGGCGGGGCAGATCACCCGGATGGGGCATCACGTGCCGCGTGAAGGCCGCGAGCGCGGCGTCGAGCAGCGACAGCGGCACGATCCCTGGCAGGACGCAGAAACCGTCGAGTCCGAACCGTCGCAAGGCTTCGGTATGATCGTCGGGCGACGGCGGCGCAAGGTTGGGAGCGGACATCCGAGTTGGCGTTCCAAGTCGTTCAGCCCCCGCTTCGCGCGGATGATACCCTCCGACAACGCTCTGTCCAACCTCACGCGGGCAGACCTCACGCGGGCAGACGGCGCGATGTCCGTCTGAGCGCCTCGATCCGCTGAAGGCCGCCGGGCCCGGCCTGGACCCGGCGACGCTTCCTCGTTCGGTTCGGCTGGCCCCGGCCTACGCCGCCCGGACGCCCGCCAGGAACTGCTCGACCGTCCGGCGCAGGGTGCCGGACTCGGCCGACAACTGGCCTGCCGAGGCGTTGACCTGTTCGGCGGCGGTGCCGGTGTCGGACGCCGCCTGCGTCACACCCGTGATGTTGCGCGACACCTCGTGGGTGCCCTTCGCCGCTTCCTGGACGTTGCGCGCGATCTCCCGCGTGGCGGCGCCCTGTTCCTCGACCGCCGAGGCGATGCTGCCGGCGATCTCGTTGATCTCGGAGATCGTCGTGCCGATGCCCTGGATGGCGGACACGGCATCGCCGGTGGCGGTCTGGATGCCGCCGATGTGCTGGCCGATCTCCTCGGTCGCCCGCGCCGTCTGCGCGGCCAGCGACTTCACCTCGCCGGCCACCACCGCGAAGCCCTTGCCCATCTCGCCGGCGCGCGCCGCCTCGATGGTGGCGTTCAGGGCCAGCAGGTTGGTCTGGGCGGCGATGTCCTGGATCAGGTTCACCACCTCGCCGACCTTGCGGGCCGCCTCGGCCAGGGTCTGGACCTGGGCGTTGGTCGCCTCGGCGTCCTGGCTCGCCTGGTTGGCGATCCGCGCCGACTGGGTGACCTGCCGGCCGATCTCCTCGATCGAGCCGGACAGTTCCTCCGACGCCGAGGCCACCGCCTGGACGTTGGCGGACGCCTGCTCGGAAGCCGCCGCCACCGCGCCGGCCTGGCGGTTGGTCTCTTCCGCCGTTGCCGACATCGACGAGGCGGTCGACTGCAACTCGTCGGTGGACGAGGCAAACCGCGTCAGCACCGACGCCACCGCCTGGTCGAAGCCGCGGGTGAGTTCCTCGATCCGACGGGCGCGCGCCTCGCGGGCCGCCCGCTCGGTCTCCTGCTCGGCAGCCATCTGCTCGGCCCGGATCATGCTGTCCTTGAACACCTGCACGGCGGCGGCCATCTCGCCGACCTCGTCCCGGCGGCCCTGGGCCGGGATCTCGACCGCCTTGTCGCCGTTCGCCAGCCGGCCCATGGCCGCGGTCATGGCGGCGATCGGGCCGGCGATGCCACGCCCGATGAGAATGGCCGACAGCAGCCCCAGAACCAGCGCGACGACGGCGACGGCGATCCCGACCCAGAGCGCCCGTTCGATCGAGGCGCTGGCTTCCGGACCGAGCGTGTTCTGGCGATCCTGGCTCCGGGTCGCGATCGACTCGAGGACGGCCGCGATCTTGGGGCCGAGCGTGTCGAGTTCGGCGCGCACGGCGTTGCGGTCGAACACCAGCTTGGACACGCCGGCGAAACTGGTCTCGTAGCGCTCGATCAGCGTTTTCAGCGGCGCCAGGGACTGGCGCGCGGCGTCGCCGGTGGCCGACGCCGCCAAGGACTGCAGGGCCGCGCGGGTGGCGGCGATCTCGTCGGCCACCCGCTTCACCTCGTCCTCGGCGTTCGAGAGCAGGAAGCGGTTCGCGTACAACCGGGCCAGCAGCAGATGCACCTCCGCCTGGGCGGCCTCGAACACCGCGTCGGCGTTGCCGATCGCGCGCTCGCCCCGCATGACCGCGGTCAGCAGCTTCTCGGCCTCGGGGCCGACGGTGTTGAGGTCGTCGACGAACTGATCCCGCCGCTCGCTCATCGGCGACGATCTTCTCGAACCCGGCGAGATAGCCGGCGAAGTCCCGCCGCAGCCCGTCGACCTGGGCGCGCTGCGCCGGGTCGGTGAACAGTTCCGAGGCCGCGGCAGCCGCCTTGTCCGCTTGGGCGGCTTCGCGCCGCACGGCGTCCGCCGTCTCGCGCTCGCCGGTCCGCATGAAGACCTGCACGCCGACCCGCGCGGCCAGCAGGTTTTCGGAGATATCCGCCGCCGCGTTGGACTGCCGGGCGAGCCCGCGGTACTCGCGGAACGCTTCCTGGGCCCCGGACAGCCCGAGCACGGCCATCCCGCTCGCCGCGAACAGAAACAGGATCAGGAGCCCGGAATTGACCCCGACCTTGGCCGACACCTTGAGGTTGTCCAGAAACGACACGAACCGGAACTCCGTTGTGGGCGCGCAACCGGCTCTCGGAACGTCCGGTTCCCGGCGACGCGCGTTGACGACGACCGCACAGTCCACGTCAAGTTTTAACAACGGATTAAGGGACAATTTGATCAATACTGGGACACCAGCTGTTGCCGCGCCGGATCGATACGCACCATCCGTGCTGACGTCAATCTGTGGATTATGCTTAAGATAGCTTCAGCGTCCGCCGACGGGCGTCTCGGCGCCGCCGAGGGCGTCGGCCAGCCGGGCCGAGGCGGACCCCGGCCGCAACGCCTTCGGCTGGTCCACCGATGGCGCCCACGCCGTCAGGTAGAGCACCTGGAAGCGGGCGTGGACGCGGCCGTCGGCGCCGGCGAAGCGCGCGGCGTAGATCTCGGCGGCGCGGGCGAACAGCGCCCGCGGCGTCGGGGTGCGGCGGCGCTCGATGACGGCGTTGCTTTCGCCCATGCCCCGGAGGTCGCGCATCAGGTGGAAGGCGCTGGCGTAGGTCACCGGGATGGTGTCGGCGTCGGCCACCGGCAGCGCGAACCCGGCGCGCTGCAGCAGGCCGGCGGCGTCGCGCAGGTCGGCGAACGGCGACACCCGGGGGCTGACGCCGCCCAGGACCTCGATCTCCGCCTCGTACAGGGCGTCGCGCAGCTCGACCAGGGTGTCGCCGCCCAGCATCGCCGCCAGCAGCAGGCCGTCGGGGCGCAGCGCGCGCCGGATCTGCGACAGCGCGCCCGGCAGGTCGTTGACCCAGTGCAGGGACAGCGCGCCGAACACCGCGTCGAGCGAGCGCGTCGGCGAACGGCAGCGCCTCCTCGTCGACCGCCGCCGCCGGGCCGTCGGCGCCCCGGGCGCGCGCCCACACCGGCGCCAGATCGGTCTGGACCAGGGTGTCGACCCGGCCGCTCGCCCGCAGAGATCCGGCCGAGCGCGCCCGAGCGCGCGCCGAGCTCGACGGCCAGCGGGAACCGCCGGCGGATGTCCTCCAGGCGCTCGGCCAGGCGCTCGGCCACCGCCTCCTCCAGGAACCCGAAACCGGCATAGCCCGGGGCCGCGCGTTCGCGCCGGCGGCGCACCAGGGATCGGTCGAAGACGAGCATCGGATCGGTCATCCATCGGTATATGGACCACCGGCGGTGCCTCCGCACCCGGAAACCGCCCTGCCCCGTCCATAGCCCATGGCATGGACTGGAAAGCCGGGTTGACGAGAGTGGCGGGCGGGGCGGCGACGCTGGTCCTCGACGCCCTGATGCCGCCGCGCTGCGCGGCTTGCGGCGAGCCGGTGGACCGTCCGCGGGCGCTGTGCCTCGCCTGCTGGTCGACGCTGACCTTCATCGGCCACCCGTGCTGCGCGATCTGCGGCGATCCGTTCGAGGTGGCGCCGCCGGGCCAGCCGGTCTGCGGCGACTGCCTGGCAGCGCCGCCGCCCTGGCGACGGGCGCGCTCGGCGCTGCGCTACGACGCGGCGAGCCGGGCGCTGGTGCTGGGCTTCAAGCACGGCGACCGGCTGCACCTGGGCGGGCTGCTCGCCGGCTGGATGCGGTTGGCCGGGGCCGAATTGCTGGCCGACGCCGACGTGCTCGTGCCGGTGCCGCTGCACCGCTGGCGGCTGCTGGCCCGGCGCTACAACCAGGCCGCCGTGCTGGCGCACGCGCTCGGAGAAGTCGCCGGCGTGCCGGTGTCGGACCGGGCGCTGGTGCGCGCCAGACCCACGCCCAGCCAGGGCCAACTGACCCGGTCGCAACGCGCCCGCAACGTCCAGGCGGCGTTCCGGGTCGAAGGGCGGCGACAGCTGGAGATCGCCGGCCGCCACGTCCTGCTGGTCGACGATGTCCTCACCTCGGGCGCCACCGCCGGGGCCTGCACCCGGGTCCTGCTGCGGGCCGGCGCGGCGTCGGTGGATCTCCTGACGCTGGCGCGGGTTGTGTAGCCGACACGCGGACGTGCGGGTCCGCGATGTCATCGTCGCTGGCGAAGCGGCGTCGCCGCCCCTACTCTTGCCCGGAACCGACGGAGACCCCCATGGCCAGCAAGGTTGAGATCTACACCACCATGTTCTGCCCGTTCTGCTACCGGGCGAAGGCGCTGCTGAAGAACAAGGGCGTCGACTTCACCGAGTACGACGTCGGCGGCTCGTCCGACGCCCGCACCCGCATGCGCGAGCGCGCCGACGGCCGGCACACCGTGCCGCAGATCTTCATCGACGACGTCGGGATCGGCGGATCGGACGATCTTGCGGCCCTCGACCGGCAGGGTAAGCTTGACGCCATGCTCGGCCTGAACGGCTGAACCGCCCACCCGCGCTTCCGGGAGACCCGCGATGACCAAGCTGACCGTCGCCTGCGTCCAGACCAACACCCAGCGCGACCCGCTGGAGAACGTCGAGCGCGTGTCGCCGATGATCCGCGAGGCGGCGGCGCGCGGCGCCCAGCTGATCACCACGCCCGAGATCGTCGGCATGCTGGAGCCGAAGCGCGATCAGGCGCTGGCCAAGGCGAAGCCGGAGGAGAGCCACGAGGTGCTCGCCGCGTTCCGCGGCCTCGCCGCCGAACTCGGCGTCTGGCTGCTGATCGGCTCGATCTCGATCAAGGTGTCCGACGACAAGCTCGCCAACCGCAGCTTCCTGGTCGACGACCGCGGCAACGTGGTGGCGCGGTATTCGAAGATCCACATGTTCGACGTGCAGGTCGGCGACGGCCAGACCTACCGCGAGAGCAACACCTACCGGCCCGGCACCGAGGCGGTGATCGCCGAGACGCCCTGGGGCCGGATGGGCATGACGATCTGCTACGACATCCGCTTCCCTTACCTGTACCGCGCGCTGGCGCAGGCCGGAGCCGAGGTGCTGTTCGCGCCGGCGGCCTTCACCAAGGTCACCGGCGAGGCGCATTGGCACGTCCTGCAGCGCGCCCGCGCGATCGAGACCGGCTGCTACGTGATCTCGGCGGCCCAGACCGGCGAGCACGCCGAGGGCCGGCGGACCTACGGTCATTCGGTCATCGTCGACCCCTGGGGCCGGGTGATCGCCGACGCCGGCGAGGATGTCGGGGTGATCACCGCCGAGATCGACCTCGCCGAGGTCGCCGCGGCACGGGCCAAGGTGCCGTCGCTGACCCACGACCGCGCCATCGGCGAGCCGGTGGTGTACGGCGAGGCGTTCCGCCAGGCCGGCGAATAGGCGCCGCTATCCCGACACCGCTCTCGGGCTCGGCCGCACCGGCTGAACCTTCGCTGTCGACCTGACGCTCGGCACGGCTCGCCGTGCGGCGGCGGCCGATGGTGGCTTACCGGCGTCTTGGCCGCTTTTGGATCCGGCACGCTCGTCGCGGCGCATCGCCGCCACCAGGGCCGAGGCCCCGACCATCCGTTGGACCGTCACCCGTCGCTTCTCCCGCGAGGCCGCAGCCTCGTCTCGGCCAGCGCGGCGCGTTCCGCCGCTCCACGTCTATACCGATAATGCGAATGAGTTGCAATAAAGATTGCTGAGATTGAACGCGCACGAATTTTGATGCTTGACGCATCAATAAGACCGCTCTGAATATCTTTACTCAATCTCTGAACCTGAAATACGTGGTTCCGATGATCACGTCCGCCCAACTCCGCGCCTCGCGCGCCCTGCTCGGCATCGACCAGCGACGGCTGGCCGAGATGTCCGGCCTGTCGGTCCCGACCATCCAGCGCATGGAGGCGAGCGGCGGGGTGATCCGCGGCAACGTCGATTCCCTGATGAAGCTGACCGCCGCCCTCGACGGCGCCGGCGATCGAGCTGATCGGCGACGGCGCGGTCAGCCCGGCCGGCGGGCGCGGCGTGCGGCTGAAGGCGGCGGCCGCGGGTCGATCCGGGCGCCGAGCCGAGCGTCGATCTCGGCCGGATCGAGTAGGGGCCGCGCCGATGCCGATCCTGGTCGCCCTGTGGTGCATCGCCGCCCTGCTGGCGACCGCCGTCGCGGCGGTGGCGATCGGGCGGCATCCCTGGGGCCGCCCGCTGGTGTACGGCGTCAGCCTGACGGCCTCGGCGGTCGCCGGGGCGGCAGCGCTGGTCCATCTCGTCGCGCCGGCCGGCGGCGATCTCACCGTGATCCTGCCGCTCGGCCTGCCCTGGCTCGGCATGCACCTCCGGCTCGACGCGCTGGCCGCGTTCTTCCTGGTGGTCGTCAACCTCGGCGCCGCCGCCGCCAGCCTGTACGGCATCGGCTACGGCCGCCACGAGTCGGCACCGCAACGGGTGCTGCCGTTCTTCCCGGCGTTCCTGGCCGGCATGACCATGGTGCTGCTGGCGGCCGACGCCTTCACCTTCCTGTTGTCGTGGGAGTTCATGTCGCTGGCCTCGTGGGCGCTGGTGATGGCCCACCACCGCGACGCCGGCAACGCGCGGGCCGGTTATGTCTACCTGGTCATGGCGAGCTTCGGGACGCTGGCGCTGCTGCTCGCCTGCGGATTGCTGGCCGGGCCGGTGGGCGGCTACGCCTTCGCCGACATGCGCGGCGGCGGGCACGACGCGACGACCGCGACGCTGGTGCTGGTCCTGGTCCTGCTCGGGGCGGGCTCGAAGGCCGGCCTCGTGCCGCTGCACGTCTGGCTGCCGCTCGCCCACCCGGCGGCACCCAGCCACGTCTCGGCGCTGATGAGCGGGGTGATGACCAAGGTCGCGGTCTACGGATTCGTGCGGATCGTCTTCGACCTGCTGGGCGGGTCGCCCTGGTGGTCGGCCATGATCGTGCTGGCCTTCGGCGGCGCCAGCGCGGTTCTCGGCGTGCTGTACGCCCTGATGCAGACCGACCTCAAGCGGCTGCTCGCCTACTCCACGATCGAGAACGTCGGGATCGTGTTCATCGGCCTCGGCCTGGCGCTGGCGTTCCAGGCCAACGCCATGGGCAGCGCGGCGGCGCTGGCGTTCACCGCCGCCCTGCTGCACGTCCTGAACCACGCGCTGTTCAAGAGCCTGCTGTTCCTCGGCGCCGGCGCGGTGCTGACGGCGACGGGTGCCCGCGACATCGAGCGCCTGGGTGGGCTGATACGGCGGATGCCGATCACCAGCGCCCTGTTCCTGGTCGGCTGCGTGGCGATCTCGGCGCTGCCGCCGCTGAACGGCTTCGTCTCGGAATGGCTGACCTTCCAGGCGGTCCTGCAGAGCCCCGACCTGCCGCAATGGGGGCTGCGCATCTTGGTGCCGGCGGTCGGTGCCCTGCTGGCGCTGGCGGCGGCGCTGGCCGCCGCCTGCTTCGTGCGCGCCTTCGGGGTGACGTTCCTCGGCCGGCCGCGCTCGGCGGCGGCCGAGACCGCGCGCGAGGTCGACCGGGTGTCGCTGGCGGCGATGGCCGTGCTCGCCGGGCTGTGCGTGCTCATCGGGCTGCTGCCGGGCGTGGCGATCGACGCGCTGGCGCCGGTCGCCGAGGCCGTGGTCGGGGCCCGGATGCCGGCGCAGGGGGCGAGCGCCTGGTTGACGGTCGTCCCGATCGCCGAGAGCCGCAGTTCCTACAACGGGCTGCTGGTGATGCTGTTCGTCGCCGGCTCGGCGGCGGTCGCCGCGCTGGCCATCCGCCGGTTCGGGTCGCGGGCGACCCGCCGGGGCCGGCCTGGGATTGCGGCTTCCCGGTGCCGAGCCCGGCCACCCAATACACCGCCGGCAGCTTTGCCCAGCCGATCCGGCGGGTGTTCGCCACCCTGGTGTTCCGGGCCCGCGAACGTGTCGAGATGCCGCCGCCCGGCGCCACCGCGCCGGCCCGCCTGACCGTCGAGGCTGCGCGATCCGGCCTGGGACGGGCTGTACACCCCGATCGCCGGCCTGGTGACCGCCGCCGCCGAGCGGCTGAACCGGCTGCAATACCTGACGATCCGGCGCTACCTCAGCCTGGTTTTCGCCTCGCTCGTCGGCCTGCTGCTGGCGGTGGCGCTATGGCCATGATCCTCGAGCTGCTGGTCCAGGGCGCGCAGATGGCGCTGGTGCTGCTGCTGGCACCGCTGCTGACCGGGTTCGTGCGCCAGGTGAAGGCGCGCCTGCTGCGCCGCCGCGGGCCGTCGATCCTGCAGCCCTACCGCGACCTCGCCCGGCTGCTGCGCAAGGAGGCGGTGCTGGCCGAGAACGCCTCCTGGCTGTTCCGGGCGACGCCCTACCTGGTGTTCGCGGCCACCTGGGTGGCGGCCGCCCTGGTGCCGACCTTCGCGACCGGGCTGATCTTCAGCTGGACCGCCGACCTGATCGCGATCATCGCGCTGCTGGCCAGCGCCCGGTTCTTCCTGGCGCTCGCCGGGATGGACGTCGGCACCAGCTTCGGCGGCATCGGCTCCAGCCGGGAGGTCATGATCGCCTCGCTCGCCGAACCGGCGATGATCATGATCGTGTTCACCCTCGCCCTGGTCGCCGGGTCGACGCAACTCTCCACCGTCGCGACCGTGCTCGCCGGACCGGAGGTCGGGTTGCGGGTCTCGCTCGGCCTCGCGCTGGTGGCGCTGGTGATGGTGGCGATCGCCGAGAACGGCCGGATCCCGATCGACAACCCGGCGACCCACCTCGAGCTCACCATGGTGCACGAGGCCATGGTGCTGGAGTACTCCGGCAGGCACCTGGCGATGATCGAGCTGGCGGCGGCGATCAAGCTGCTGCTGTACGTCTCGCTGATCGCCGCGGTGTTCGCGCCCTGGGGGATCGTTCCGGCGAGCGGCGGCGGTGCCGGCGCCTGGGTGGCGGCCCTGCTCGCCTACGCCGCCAAGCTGGCCGTCGGCGGCTTCCTGCTGGCGCTGTTCGAAACCTCGATCGCCAAGATGCGGGTGTTCCGGGTGCCGGATTTCCTGGGGGCGGCGCTGATGCTCGGGCTGCTCGGCACCCTGCTGCTGTTCGTGTCGCGGAGTCTCTGATGGACCGGCTGGTCTTCGACGTCGCGCACATGCTGGCCGGCGGGCTGGTCCTGGTCAGCTTCGTGATGCTGTACCAGGATCGGCTGACCGCCCTGCTGAAGGTGTACGCCCTGCACGCCCTGGTCCTGACCGCGTCGGTGGCGTGGCAGGCGTTCGTCCAGGACGCCCCGCACCTCTACATCACCGCCGCGATCGCGCTGGCCTTCAAGGCGGTGGTGATCCCGGTCGCCCTGCTCCGGATCATCCGCCGCCTCGGCATCCACCGCGAGATCGAGACCGTGGTCGGCATCGGCCCGACCATGCTGGCCGGCATGGCCCTGGTGGCGCTGTCGATGGTGGTGATGCTGCGGGTCACACCGGACGCCGACCCGCTGGCCCGCGAGGACCTGGCCTTCGCGCTCGCCGTGGTGCTGCTCGGCATGCTGACGATGGTGACGCGCCGCAACGCCGTCGGCCAGGTGGTGGGCTTCATGGCGCTGGAGAACGGGCTGGTGCTGGCGGCGACCGGCGCCAAGGGCATGCCGCTGGTGGTCGAGATCAGCGTGGCGTTCTCGATCCTGATCGCGTTCATCGTCATCGGCATCTTCCTGTTCCGCATCCGCGAGCGCTTCGACACCGTGGATGTCCAGGCGCTCGACCGGTTCCGCGGGGACCGGCGATGATCCCGTGGGACCTCGACGCCCTGGCGGCGGTGCTGCTGATCCCGCTCGCGGCGGCCGCCGCGCTGGCGCTGCTGCCGGGCTACCGGGCGACGTCGCGGCTCAACGTCCTGGCCTCGCTGCTGACGTTCGCGGCGGCGCTGGCCCTGCTGGTCGGGGAGCGGCCGGCGCCCGGCGGCTACCTGATGATCGACGATCTCAACATCGTGTTCGTCACCCTCGGCACCTTCATCGGCTTCACCACCAGCGTGTTCAGCGCCAGCTACATCGCCCACGAGATCGAGGCCGGCCGGCTGACCCCGGCCTACCTGCGATTCTACCACGCCATGTACCAGGTCATGATGTTCGCCATGAACCTGGCGCTGGTCGCCAACAACATCGGCCTGATGTGGGTGGCGGTCGAGATCGCCACCCTGAGCACGGTGCTGATGGTCGGCATCTACCGGACCCACGCGGCGCTGGAGGCGGCCTGGAAGTACTTCATCCTCGGCAGCGTCGGCATCGCGCTGGCGCTGTTCGGCACCATCCTGGTCTACATGGCGGCGATCCCGGTGATCGGCGAAGGACCCGACGCCATGGTCTGGACGGTGCTGATCGAGCACGCCGCCGGCTTCGACCCGGCGCTGATCAACGTCGCCTTCGTGTTCCTGCTGCTCGGCTACGGCACCAAGGTCGGGCTGGTGCCGCTGCACGCCTGGCTGCCGGACGCCCACGCCGAGGGCCCGACGCCGATCTCGGCGGTGCTGTCCGGGCTGCTGCTGAACGTGGCGCTGTACGCCCTGCTCCGCTTCAAGCTGCTGATGGCCGCCAACCCCGGCGCGCTGGCGACCGGGCCGCTGATGATGGCGATGGGGCTGGCGTCGCTGCTGTTCGCGGCGGTCATGCTGTACCGCCGCCGCGACATCAAGCGGATGTTCGCCTTCTCCTCGATCGAGCACATGGGCATCATCGTGTTCGCCTTCGGGATCGGCGGCCCGCTCGCGAATTTCGCCGGCCTGCTGCACATGGTGATGCACAGCCTCACCAAGTCGGCGATCTTCTTCGCGGTCGGTCACATCACCCAGGTCAAGGGAACCCAGCGCATGGCCGACATCGGCGGCCTGACCGAGAGCCATCCCTGGCTCGGCTGGAGCCTGGTGGTCGGGGTCGTCGCCATCGCCGGACTGCCGCCGACCGGCGTGTTCATGAGCGAGTTCCTGCTGGTCAGCTCGACCTTCGCGCGCGAGCCGCTGCTGGCGATCCTGCTGGTGCTCGGCCTGCTGCTGGCGTTCGGCGCCCTGCTGCTGCGGGTCGGCGGACTGGCGTTCGGCGAAATCAAGGGGCCGGTCACCCCGGTCAAGGCGTCGTACCTGCCGATGCTCGCGCACCTCGGGCTGGTGCTGGTCGCGGGGGTCTACCTGCCGGCGCCGGTGGTGGCGTGGTTCCGGCACATCGCGGCCCTGCTCGGATGACGCGGGAGGAGCGGACATGCCGGCGCTGATCGATCTCGTGCTTGCCGGCCGGCACGACGCCGGGCACCGGCCGTGGCCGCGCGCCGAGGTCGACGCCGAGACCTGGCGATTCGCCGCCGGCCAACTCGCCGAGGGGCGGTGGAGCCTGCTGGACCTCTGGGGTGAGCCGGGGCGGGTGCACATGACGCTGCTGGAGGAGCCGGCCGCCACGCCCGCCAGCACCGGCACCGGCACCGGCACCGGCATCGCCACCGTCAGCCTGGACTGCCCGGGCGGTCGCTACCCGTCGATCGGGCTTTACCACGCGCCGGCGCTGCGACTGGAGCGGGCGCTGCGCGACCTGTACGGGCTGGAACCCGAGGGCCTGCCGGACCCGCGCCCGTGGCTCGACCACGACCGCTGGGGCGTGCGCCACCCGCTCGGCGCCGCCGACCGCGCGCGCACCGCCGTTGCCGCCCTACGACTTCCTGCCGTGCGAGGGCGAGGGCCTGCACCAGATCCCGGTCGGCCCGGTGCACGCCGGCATCATCGAGCCCGGGCATTTCCGCTTCACCGCCAGCGGCGAGACGGTGGTGCGGCTCGAGGAGCGCCTGGGGTGGGTCCACAAGGGCGTCGACTTCCTGATGGCGGGCGCCGAGATCGAGCGGGCGGCGGCGCTGGCCGGCCGGATTTCGGGCGACAGCACCGTCGCCTACGCCCTGGCCTTCGCCCGCGCCGTCGAGAACGCCCTCGAGGTCGAGGCGCCGCCGCGCGCCCGGCTGCTGCGCGCGCTGATGGCGGAGCTGGAGCGGCTGGCCAACCATTTCGGCGACATCGGCGCGATCTGCAACGACGCCTCGTTCGCGATCATGCTGGCGCATTGCGGGGTGCTGCGCGAGCGCGTGCTGCGCGCCGCCGATACCTGCTTCGGGCATCGCCTGATGCGCGACCGGGTGGTGCCGGGCGGCGTCGCCGTCGAGCCCGGCAACGCCGCGCTCGCCGTGCTGTCGGATCTGGTCGAGGAGGCGCGCCGCATGTTCCCGGCGCTGGTCGAGCTGTACGACACCACCGCCTCGCTGCAGGACCGCACCGTGGCCACCGGCCGCCTGTCCGCCGACCTGGCCCGGCAGTACGCCGCCGGCGGCTTCGTCGGCCGGGCCTCGGGACGCGCCTTCGACGCCCGCCGCAGCCCCGGCTACTCGCCCTACGACGCGCTGTCGTTCGAGGTGCCGGTGCGCGAGGACGGCGACGTCAACGGCCGGGTGTGGATCCGCATCCAGGAGGTCGGGCAGAGCCTGTCGCTGGTCGAGCAGATCCTGGCGGCTCTGCGCGACGGCCCGATCCGCAGCGTCCTGCCGGCTGGCGGCGGCGAGGGCGCCGCCCTGGTCGAGGGCTTCCGCGGCGACATCCTGGCCTGGGTGCGGATCGGTCCCGACGGTCGGGTCGAGCGCAGCCGCCTGCGCGACCCGTCCTGGTTCCAGTGGCCGCTGCTGGAGGCGGTGATCGAAGGCAACATCGTCGCCGACTTCCCACTCTGCAACAAATCGTTCAACTGCTCGTACTCCGGCCACGACCTGTAGGGGATCCGATGCGCAAGCTGCTCCTCGACGGCCTGCTCCGCCGCCCGCTGACCGAACCCGGCCCCGGCGCCGGCGACGCGGCGCTCGACGAACTGGCGGCGGCGCTCGACGGCGCGGCGCGGCGCCGGCTCGGCCGCAGCCTGTCGATCCGCCAGGTCGACGCCGGCTCCTGCAACGGCTGCGAGCTGGAGATCCACGCCCTCAACAACGCCTTCTACGACATCGAGCGCTTCGGCATCCGCTTCGTCGCCTCGCCGCGCCACGCCGACGTGCTGCTGGTGACCGGGCCGGTGACCAAGAACATGGCCGAGGCACTCCGGCGCACCCATGACGCCACCCCGGCGCCGAAATGGGTGGTGGCGGTCGGCGACTGCGGGCTCGACGGCGGGGTCTTCGCCGGCAGCTACGCGGTCGAGGGCGGGGTCTCGGCGGTGGTCCCGGTCGACCTGCACATCCGCGGCTGCCCGCCGTCGCCGACCGAGCTGCTGAAGGGCCTGCTGGCGCTGCTGGAAACGGTGGAGCGGCGCTGACGCGACGGCGATGGAGTGCGACGGGTGGATCCCGGATCGCCCGCGCTGACGCGCGTTCGTCCGGGATGACGATGAAGGGAGAAGGGGGCCGTCAACGCCCCCTAATCTTGTCGTCACCCCGGAAGCCGTGGCGAAGCCGCGGCTATCCGGGGCCCAGCCCCCCTTGGCTTCCCCGCACCCGGTGGCATGATGCGATCCGGAACGCCAATCGAGGACCACTCCATGCTCGAACGCCTGAGCGGCGACACCCGCCTGTACTTCACGGTCGGCCACCCGATCGCCCAGGTGAAGTCGCCCGGCGGCATCACGCGGGGGTTCGAGCAGCGCGGCGCCAACGCCGTGCTGGTGCCGATCGAGGTCCCGCCGGAGCAGATCGACACCTTCCTCTCGGTCGTGACGGCGGCCGGCAACGTCGACGGCATGGTGGTCACGGTGCCGTACAAGTTCCGCGCCCGCGCGGTCTGCGACACGGTATCGCCGCGCGGCGAGTTGCTGGGGGCGACCAACGTGCTGCGGCGGAACCCGCGCGGCCTGTGGCACGGCGACATGACCGACGGCATCGGCTTCTGCAACGCCGTCGCCCAGGCCGGCTTCGCGATCCGGGGCAAACGCTGCCTGCTGGTCGGCGCCGGCGGTGCGGGATCGGCGATCGGCCTGTCGCTGCTCGACGGCGGCGCCGCGCACCTGTCGGTGTTCGACCTGGACGCCGACCGCCGCGACGCCCTGATCGCCAAGCTGCGCACCCGCCACGCCGCGGTCGACGCGGCCGCCGCCGCCGACCCGACCGGCTTCGACCTGATCGCCAACGCCTCGCCGGCCGGCATGCGCAAGGGCGATCCGCTGCCTGTCGACGTCGACAGGCTGGCGCCCGGCATGCACGTCGGCGACGTGGTCACCGCCCCCGAGGTGCCGCCGCTGATCGAGGCGGCCCGACGGCGCGGCTGCTCGACCAACACCGGCACCGAGATGTATCTCGCCCAGGTCGACGTCATGACCGAGTTCCTGCTCGGCCGCGACTGAGCAAACCAACACGGAGGCTTCCATGCTGCGTCGGACGCGCGCGTTCCTCGCCATCTGGCACGACATCGACCCGGCCATGGAGGCCGACTGGCACCGCTGGCACACCTACGAGCACATGGCCGAGCGGGTCGGCATTCCGGGCTTCCTGGCGGGCCGGCGCTACATGAGCGACGACGCCCCCGAGCACCGCTGCTTCACCCTGTACGAAGGCGCCGAGCTGTCGGTGTTCAACAGCCCCGCCTATCTGGAACGCCTGAACGCGCCGACCGAGTGGACCCGGCGGATGGCGCCGGCGTTCCGCGGCTTCACCCGCGGCGCCTGCCGCTGCGTGGCCACCGCCGGGGCCGAGAACGGCTACGCCGGGGCGGTGCTGACGGTCCGCCTGGAGCGCACCGGCGAGCCGGAGGACAGCGCCGCCGCGGCGGCGCTGGTGGAGCGGATCGCCGGCCTGCACGACGCCGGCGTGGTCGGCGCCCATGTCGGGATCTGCGACCCGAGCGTCACCCGCACCGAGACCAACGAGCGCAAGATGCGCAGCGCCACCGGCGAGCGGTCGCCGGAGGGCGTGGTGGTGGTCGAGTCCTACGACGGCGGTTCGCTGGCCGGCGCGGCCGAAGAGATCGAGGCAATGGTCGCCGCGGCCGGCCTGGGCTTCAGGCCGTCGTTCCGGCAGACCTACACACTCGCCTACATGCTGCGCGAGTGACCGTCAGCGGGCGGTCGGATCGGCCTTGGCCGCCGGGCCGAGGATGTAGTCGTAGGCGTACATCGAGGCGGCACCGCTCGCCAGCGCGGCGGTGACGGCGGACATCGTCACCGGCATGACAGCGAACATGTAGCCGGCCATCGCCCCGGTCATGATGTACATGGTGCGGACGATCTCGTCGTCCGGGACGGCCTCGGGTGCCGTGGCGCTGAGGCCGGCCGCCGCCGCCGGCTGCGCGGCACCGCCCGCGGTCTGCGCCCACGCCGGACGGGCCGTGAAAGCCGCCACCGCCACCCCGATCATCAGCAGCATCGCCATTGCGCGCATCGCGTCGTCCCTCCCATCGGCCGCCACTACCGCGGCGCGGGGACCATCGCCTGTTTTTCGCCGTTCGCCAACCCGGCTTCGACGCGCAACCGGCGCCCTCAGCCACGCGCCTCCTGGATGGCCTTCCACACCCGCTCCGGCGTCGCCGGCATGTCGATGTGCCGGATGCCGTATTCCGACAGGGCGTCGACCACGGCGTTCATCACCGACGGCAGCGAGCCGGCGCAGCCGGCCTCGCCGCAGCCCTTGGCGCCCAGCGCGTTGGTGGTCGCCGGCACCGAGTGCGGCTCGAGCCGGAAGAACGGCGCGTCGGTCGCCCGCGGTACCGCGTAGTCCATGTAGGAGCCGGTCAGCACCTGGCCGTCGGCGTCGAACACGCAGCGCTCCATCAGCGCCTGGCCGATGCCCTGGACGATGCCGCCATGGGCCTGGCCCTCGACCAGCATCGGGTTCACCACCGTGCCGAAGTCGTTGACCATGTGGTAGCGCACCACCTCGACCACGCCGGTGTCGGGGTCGATCTCGACCTCGGCGATGTGGCAGCCGTTCGGGAACGCCGACGGGGCGCCCTCGTGGACATGCTTCACGTCGAGGCTGCGCGGCACGTCGTCCGGCAGGGCGATGCCGGCGCGCAGCTTCTCGGCGATCTCCATGACGCCGATCGAGCGGTCGGTGCCGGCGATGGCGAACCGGCCGCGCCGGAACTCGATGTCGGCGACCGCCGCCTCCAGCAGGTGGCCGGCGATCTTCCGGCCGGCCTCGATCACCTTGTCGCTCGCCTCGACGATGGCGGCGCCGCTGGCCATGATCGACTTCGAGCCGCCGGTGCCGCCGCCGGCGATCAGCTCGTCGCTGTCGCCCTGCAGCAGCCGGACCTTCTCGAACGGCACGCCGAGCTTGGAGTGCAGCACCTGGGCGAACGCCGTCCAGTGGCCCTGGCCGTAGTCGAGGGTGCCGGTGATGATCGTGACCGTGCCGTCGGCCTCGAACCGGATGCCGCCCATCTCGTTCTGCGGCGGGGCGGTGACCTCGAGGTAGTCGCCGATGCCGCGGCCGCGCAGCTTGCCGCGCGCCCGGCTCTCCGCCCGGCGGGCCTCGAAGCCGTCCCAGTCGGCGAACGCCAGCGCCTGGTCCATCAGCAGGGTGAACTCGCCGCTGTCGTAGGTCAGGCCCGAGCAGGTGTCGTACGGCATGGCCGAGGCCGGGATGTGGTTGCGGCGCCGCAGCTCGACCGGGTCGATGCCCAGCTCGCGCGCCGCGGTGTCGATCATCCGCTCCATGTAGTAGTTGCCCTCGGGCCGGCCGGCGCCGCGGTAGGCGCTGACCGGCGAGGTGTTGGTGAACACGCACTTGGTCGCCACCGCCATCGCCGGCACCCGGTAGATGCTGGTGACGTTCTTGACGATGTTCAGGCTCGCCATCATCGGGCTGACCTGCCCGACATAGGCGCCCATGTTGCCGTAGCCGGTGATCCGCACCGCCAGGAACCGCGCCGTCGCCGTCGAGCGCCAGCTCGGCGGTCATGGTGTGGTCGCGCCCCGCCTGGTCGGCGAGGAAGCTCTCGGAGCGATCCGAGGTCCACTTCACCGGCCGGCCGAGGGCGCGGGCGGCGTGGAACAGCGCCGGGTATTCCGGGTAGACGAACGCCTTCATGCCGAACGAGCCGCCGACGTTGCCGGTCAGCACCCGGACCTTCGACGGGTCGACGTTCAGGATGTCCTTGGCCAGCAGGTTGCGCAGCCCGAACGCGCCCTGGGAGCCGACCCGCAGCGTCCACCTGCCGTCGACCGCGTCGTACTCGGCGATGGCGGCGCGCGGCTCCAGCGCCGACACGATCACCCGGTTGCTGACGATCTCCAGGCGGGTGACGTGGGCCGCCTTCTCGAACGCCTCGGCGACCGCCGGACGGTCGCCGTAGAAGTAGTCGAGAACCACGTTGTTCGGCGTCGCGTCGTAGAGCTGCGGCGCGCCGTCGGCGGCCGCCGTCTTGGCGTCGGTCACCGCCGGCAGCGGGTCGATGTCGACCATCACCGCCTCGGCGGCGTCGCGGGCCTGGTCCGGGGTCTCGGCGACCACGATCGCCACCGGGTCGCCGACGAACCGCACCTTGTCGGTCGGGAAGGCCGGGCGCATCGGGTTGCGCATCTCCGAGCCGTCGGCGTTCTTGAGCGGCACGCCGCAGCGGATCCGGCCGTAGCCCGCCGCGTCCAGATCGGCCCCGGTGTAGACGCCGAGGACACCGGGCATCGCCAGCGCGTCCGAGGCGTCGATCCCGTTCAGCACGCCGTGCGCCACGCTCGAGCGGACGAACACGCCGTAGGCCTGGCCGTCGCGGTTCAGATCGTCGGTGTAGCTGCCGCGACCGGTCAGCAGCGTCGGATCCTCGTTGCGCGGCACCGGCTGGCCCACGCCGAACTTCATGGTGGCGAGTTCCGTCTCGTCGAACAAAGCGTTCACGTCATGCCTCCTGGATTGCGGAACCACCGGTCGCGCCGAAAGCTAGACGATATCCGGGGCGCTCGCCCAGCCCCGAGTATACAAGACACTCGTGATCGGCCGGCGACGGTGTCGGCGCCCGCCCTCACCGCTCCAGGCGCTGCCGGACGCGCCAGCCGAGCCACAGGCCGGCGAGGCAGAACGCCGCGAACACCCAGCCGGACAGGGCCCCGGCCATGATCCCCGACAGCAGGACGCCGACGGTGCAGCCGAGCGACACCATCGCCCCCCACCCCATCAGGACGCCGCCGCCGAGGGCGCGCAGGATCTCGGCGCGGCGCGGCGCCCGCGGCCGGAAGTCGCCGGCGGCGAGTGCCGCGGCGAACGCGCCGAGCACCAGCCCGCCGACGAACACGCCGTTGCGCGACAGCAGCGTCTCCTTGATCGCGGTGGCGCAGCCGGCAAGGCTGTCGAGCCCTTCCAGCCGGCCCGGCAGCAGGCCCGCCCCGTCGGCGGCGGTGCGCGCCAGCGAGCCGAGTTCGGCGGTCACGCCGAGCGGGCCGACCCGGAAATACGCCACCGTCGCCAGCGCGCCGATCAGAACGCCGCCGAGATGCGCCGGCCAGCGGCGCCGGAACACCGCCTCGAAGGCGCCCGCGGCCGGCGCCTCGCGCGGCCAGGGAAAGCGCATCAGCCACAGCGACAGCGCCGCCAGCACGCCGAGTTGCACCGCCAGCGAGCCGGCGTAGCCGAGGACGTTCGGCAGCCAGACAACCGGCGCCTCCTGGATCGCCGCGAGATAGAGCGGGTTCCAGGTGAGGAAGCCGAGGCCGAAGCCGGCGGCGGCGCCGACCAGGGCGAAGGGCGAGGCGCCGGCGCCTTCGCCGAGCCGGTAGAGATGGGCGCTGATGCACGAGCCCGCGACCGCCATGCCGACCCCGAACGCGAAGGCGCCGACCGCCAGCACCCAGGACACCGGCCCGATATGGGCGTCCGGCGGCAGCCGCCCGGGTGCCGGAACCGGAACCCAGGCGCCGAACAGGGCGTGGTAGCCCAGCAGGCCGACGGCGAGCGCGGCGACGATGCCGAGCAGGCCGCGGGCATCGCGCCCGTCGAGGAAGTCGCGGGTGACGCAGAAGAAGCAGAACCGCGAGCGCTGCAGCAGCACGCCGAAGGCGCCGCCCAGGATCAGCGACAGCGGCAGCGGCCGGCCGAGCCCATCGCGCTCGGGCAGCAGCAGGGCGAGGCCGAGCAGGCCGGCGGCGACCAGGATGGCGGCGACCGGGCGCGACGCGCCGGGAGCGGCGGAGGGAGCGGTGAGGTCGGTCATGGTCCGAAAAAGTTAGGCGCGCGGTCTCCCGCGCGCCATGTGGTTTCGTGAAGCCGTACGATGCGTGAAGCCGGACGGGACTTACTGCCCGGTCCAGACCGTGCCGGCGACGTTGACGACCGGCACGCCGACCGAGTTGCCGTACTCGGTCCAGGAGCCGTCGTAGTTGCGGACGTCGTAGCCGAGCAGCTTGCTCAGCGCGAACCAGGTGTGGCTCGACCGCTCGCCGATCCGGCAGTAGGTGATCACCGGCTTCGAGCCGTCGATCCCCTGGGCGGCGTAGATCTTGCGCAGTTCCTCGACCGGCTTGAAGGTGCCGTCCGCGGCCACCGCCGCACCCCAGGGCACGTTGACCGCGCCGGGGACATGACCGGCCCGGATCGCCAGTTCCTGCACGCCGGCGGGCGCGATCACCTTGCCGTTGTACTCGTCGGCCGAGCGGATATCGACCAGGGCGACGTCGCTCCGCTTCTCGGCGGCAGCAACCACGTCGCCGAGCCGGGCGCGCAGCGCGGTGTTGGCTTCGGCCAGGACGATGGAGCCCGGCTTCGGGGTCGCCGGCCGGGTCGCCAGCGGCCGGCCCTCGGCCTCCCACTTCTTGCGGCCGCCGTCGAGCAGCTTGACGTTCTGGACGCCGTAGATGTCGAAGATCCAGGCGACCCCAGGCGGCGAACCAGTTGTTGGTGTCGCCGTACAGGATCACCGTGCTGTCGGCATCCACTCCGGCCTCGCGCAGCCGGCGCTCGAGCGCCTCGCGCGAGGCGATGTCGCGGCGCACCGGATCGACCAGGTCGGTGTGCCACACGAAGTTCGCGGCACCCTGGATGTGGCCGCGCTCGAACACGCCGGGGTTGACGCTGACCTCGATCACCCGGGTGCGGGGATCGTTCAGATTGGCCTCGAGCCAGGCGGTGTCGACCAGGAAGTCCGACGCGGCGGCGCCGGAGGCCCACAGGGCGCACACGGCGACCGTCGCCGAACGCAGGGATGCACGTAACGTCATCGTCGATCTCCTTCGAGATGTCAGGTCGGAAGGGAAGCGGGCGGCCGCGGCTCTGCCGTCGGCCCGGCGACGTCGTCCTCGACCGGTCAGAGTTCCTGGGCCGGCGTGGCGGAAACCACAGCAGCCAACGGGCCAGATGGACAAAGGAAACAACTCGCCGTCATCGCGTCACTCCCGGTTACGGAGCCCACGAAGACACTTCGTGGCGCTTTAGCTCTTGTTGTCGCGGCGCAAGCTGCTCCATCAAATCCCGCGGTCGGCAGCTCGCGCCGTCGACCACTTACGCTACCAAGACGCCGGCCACGGGCAAGAGCCGGGAAAACTTTTGTTGATGCTCTGGGCAGAAGATTTGTGCTGATTTTCCCATGCGCGAGAGACGATAATTCTCGCGTGTTGCGACGCACTACGGGGAAGCGCGGGATGGACCTTATCGACCTCAAGATCCTGGCGGCTCTGCAGGAGGACGCCACCCTGTCGGTGGCGGAAATCGCTCACCGCGCCGGGCTGTCGCCGACGCCGTGCTGGAAACGCATCCGCAAGCTGGAGCAGTCGGGCGTGCTGCTCGGGCGCGTCGCCCTGGTCGCCCCGGAGGCGCTCGGCCTCGGGCTGACGGTGTTCGTGTCGGTGGAGACCGCCGACCACACCCCGCAATGGCGCGACCGGTTCGCCGCCACGGTCGCGGCGATGCCGGAGGTCATGGAGTTCTACCGGATGGCCGGCGAGATCGACTACCAGCTCCGCGTCGTGGTGCCGGACATGGCCGCGTTCGACGGCTTCTACAAACGGCTGACCGAGGCGGCGCCGCTCAAGAACGTCACCTCGCGGTTCGCCATGGAGCGCATCAAGGTCACCACCGCCCACCCGCTCGACACCGCGATGCGGCTGGCGGCGCGGCGCTGACCCGTCGCCCCCACACCCTGTCGTCATCCCGGGCGGCGCGCAGCGGCGACCCGGGACCCACCCGACGCTCCATCGACGCCGCTACCGACCAACCGCCGTCGCGCCGTAGGCCCCGGCTCGATCGCGCGAGGCGCGCTCGTCCGGGGTGACGACAGAGAGAGGGGGAAGACGCGATCGCTGGCCTTGCCAAGGCGGAGGTGGTGGTCGACACCGACCCGCACGTACTCGGCGTCCCGGCGCTCGCCCCCCACACCCTGTCGTCATCCCGGGCGGCGCGCAGCGGCGACCCGGGACCCACCCGACGCTCCACCGGCGCCAACGCCGACGAAACTCGGAGGGCGCGCCGAACCCATCCGAGCCTATAGCACCCGGACGCCAGTCGTCATTCCCGCATCGGCCGGTCGCGGTTCGCCAGCGGCGGCACGGGCAGCCCCCGCACCACCTCCAGCAGGCCCTCGCTGTAGCCGCGGCGCAGCTCCATCCAGAACGGATCGTCGTCGGTGAATTTCGACAGGTTGGAGAAGCTGAAGCTGTCCGGTTCGTAGCACACCATGTCGATCGGCGGCCCGACCGACAGGTTGCTTCGGATGGTGGCGTCGAACGACAGCAGCGCCAGCTTGGCGGCCTCGCCGAGGCTGGTGTCGTCGAGCAGCGCTGCGGTCCAGGATCGGCTTGCCGTACTTGGTCTCGCCGATCTGCAGGAAGCAGTTGCGCGGCGTCGCCTCGACGAAGTTGCCGGCGGTGTAGATCTGGAACAGCCGCGGCGGCTCGCCGACGACCTGGCCGGCCACCAGGAAGCTGGCGCCGGGGTCGCCGAACGGGCGCACGAAGTCGCCGTCCCGCGCCAGCACCTCACGCAGCACCGTGCCGACCAGCTGCGCCACCTCGAACATCGAGCCGAGCGCGAACAGATCGCGCAGCGGGTCGGCGGTCTCCAGGTTCTGGCGGATGATGGTCCCCACCGCCTGGGTCGTCGCCAGGTTTCCGGCCCCCAACAGGGCGATCACCGACTTGCCGGAGTTCTCGAACAGCGACAGTTTGCGCACCGTCGCGATCTGGTCGACGCCGGCGTTGGTGCGGGAATCCGACGCCAGCACCAGGCCGGCCGGCAGGGCGATCCCTAGGCAGTACGTCATTCAAACCTCCTGAGGTCCGGTTCGGTCGACGGTCGCACCGCGGCCACGGACCAACACCGCCACGATCCCGCAGCCACGGCCGGCTGCCAACCACCAACAACCCGGCTTGAACCGGAAGGCTCCCGCCGATAGCGTTCAAATCAGTGATCGCCCGAGCCGGCGGCGCCGCATCGGCCCAGGCCGCCGGATGTCGAGCCGGGTCCGATCCGAGAGAGGTCGCCATGCCCGTCCTCGCGCCCGCGCCGACCAGTTCCGACGACCCGCGCCCGCTCGACCTCGACGCCGAGCGGCTACGGGCCCGCGCGCTGCAGCAGGCGATCGCCACCGGCGACCGCGACGCGCTCAGCCGGCTGCGCGCCCACCACCCCGGCGCCGCCGGCGTGCCGGACAGCGTCCTGATCGCCGAGCGACGCCCATCTCGACGACGCCCAACTGGTGATCGCCCGGGAGCACGGCCTGCCGAGCTGGCCGGCGCTGGTGGCCCACGCCGGGCGCCTGGCGGAGGCCCGCCGCGCCCTGGCCGGCCCCGGCCCGGCACCGGACGGCGACCGGACGACCCTGCACGTCCGCTGCGGCTCCGACATCCGCGAACGACTGGCGCAGGCCGGCTTCGTCGGGGATTTCCTGGAGGTGTCCGACCCGGTCTGCCTGGGCCCGGTGCCGGGGAACGGCGACCTGCGGGCCACCCGTGCCGCGTTCCTCTCGGATGCCTGCGGGCTGACGAAAGCCGACGCCCTCGCGCGCCTCGACGCCGAATCCAGCGGCCTGGCGAGCGCCGGGCGCTACGAACGGGTAGTGCTCTGGTTCGAGCACGACCCCTACGACCAGCTCATCCTCGCGCGGATCCTGGCGCGTCTCGCCGAACCGCCTCGGCCGGCGGCGCTGGAGATGATCTGCGTCGACCGGTTCCCGCTCGTCGAACGGTTCACCGGGCTCGGCGAGTTGAGCGCGGTCGAGCTGCGCAGCCTGTGGTCGACCCGCAAACCGGTGGTCGACACCCAGTTCGCCCTCGGGACCGAGGTCTGGACGGCGCTGCGCGAGCCGGACCCGAGCGCCCTGCACAAGATCGCCGCGGCCGGCACGCCGGAACTGCCGACCATGGCCCCGGCGGTGCGCCGCTACCTGCAGGAACTGCCCTGGACCACCGACGGCCTCGGCTTCACCGAGCGCCAGGCGCTGGCGGCGCTGCGCCGGGGGCCGGCGACCGCCGGCGCGCTGTTCCAGACCCTGCACCGCGAGACCGAGCCGATGCCCTTCCTCGGCGACACCCTGTTCTGGTCGATCCTGACGGCGATGGCCGCGGCGGCGCGACCGCCGTTCACCGTCGATCCGGCGAGCGCGGACGGGCCCTGGCCAGAGCGTCGGCTGGTCCTGACCTACGACGGCGAGGACGTGCTCGACCGCCGTGTCGACTGGCTGGCCTGCCGGCCGCCGGTGCGCTGGCTCGGCGGCATCGCGATCGACCCGGCGGCCGCGTGCTGGCGCTGGTCGCCGAAGATCGAGGCGCCGGTGCCGGCGGACGGGTCTTGACCGCGGCCGCACCGGACGGCGATCTGACGGCGATCCTGGAGCGCGTCGCCGCGACCGTGCGCCCGCATCTCGGCGAGGGCCGGGTCGCCGGCTACATCCCGGCCCTGGCGCGCGTCGACCCGTCGCGGTTCGGCATCGCCGTGGTCACGGTCGACGGCCGGGTCGCGACCGCCGGCGACGCCCGGGTGGCGTTCTCGATCCAGAGCATCTCCAAGGTCTTCACCCTCACCCTGGCGCTCGCCAAGGTCGGCAACGACCTCTGGAAGCGGATCGGCCGGGAGCCGTCGGGCTCGCCGTTCAACTCGATCGTGCAGCTCGAGCGCGAGCGCGGCATCCCGCGCAACCCGTTCATCAACGCCGGCGCCATCGTGGTGACCGACGTCCTGCTCGAGGGCCGGTCTCCGGGCGCGGTGATCGACGAGGTGCTGGAATTCGTCCGCTACCTCGCCGACGACCCGGCCGTCGCCATCGACGAGGAGGTGGCACGCTCCGAAGCCGAGACCGGCCACCGCAACTACAGCCTCGCCCATTTCCTCGCCGGCTTCGGCCAGTTGAAGAACCCGGTCGAGTCCGCCCTGTCCGTCTACTTCCACCAGTGCGCGCTCAGCATGACCTGCGTGCAGCTGGCGCGCGCCGGGCTGTTCCTGGCGTCGGCCGGCCGCGACCCGCTGCGCGACCGCAAGGTGGTGCGGCCGGAGCGGGCGCGGCGCATCAACGCGCTGATGCTCACCTGCGGGCACTACGACGCCTCCGGCGACGTCGCCTTCCGGATCGGCCTGCCCGGCAAGAGCGGCGTCGGCGGCGGCATCCTCGCGGTGGTGCCGCGCCAGGGGGCGATCGCCGTCTGGTCGCCGGGCCTGAACGCCAACGGCAACTCCCACGCCGGCACCATCGCGCTGGAACGTCTCGCCGCCGAGATGGGGTGGAGCGTGTTCTGACCGGCCCCGGTCACCGCAACGCCGAGCGGTGACGGTCGTAGTCCGCCGCGTCGACGAACCGGGCGATCCTGGCGCCGGCCGCGGCGTCGCGAGCGCCGCACCCCGCTCCGGCGGTGCGCGGCGCTGCTGACGGCGTTCCTCGGCCGGCCCTGGATCGGCGGTCAGCTGACCTTGAACAGCTTGTGCTGGCGGTTGCGGGTGTAGGGCCGCACCTCGGCCGGCCAGCGACCGCGCTCGACCGCCGCCGCCCATTCCGGGCTGAGCACCACGTCCGGGCTGTCGATCTCGTAGATCGCGGTGTAGCGCGGACCGTCGAACGGCATGTCGCGCCGCTCTCCGCCCAGCATCATCGCCAGCGGCTCGGCGGTGGCGCGGGTCACCGACAGGACCCCGGCACTTCCAGCAGGTAGGGCACGTGCTCCTGGTCGTAGACCTCGTTGAAGATCGCGTCCTTGTCCGGATCGACGTCCATGCTGGCCATCAGCACGTAGCGGGCTTTGATCGGCATGCGGCTTCCTCCCTTTGTTGATGGTCGGCGACGGCGAGGGTTCACCGGCGCCGCTGAGCGCGTCGATTATGCGTGTTTCGCGGCCCGCAGCGTACGCCCGCCACCCAGCTGCAGCAGCAGCAACAGCGCGACCGCCAGGTTGAGCACGTTCCACGCCAGGCCGTTCAGGAACGCCGCGTCGTAGGACAGCGTCAGATCGTAGATCGCGCCCGACATCCAGCCGCCGAGCGCCATGCCGAGCAGCGTCGACGACAGCACCAAGCCGACCCGGGTGCCGGCCTCGGACGACGGGAAGTACTGCCGCACGATCAGCGCGTAGGTCGGCACGATGCCGCCCTGGGAGAGCCCGAACAGCGCCGACACCACGTACAGCGAGACCAGCCCGTCGAACGGCAGGAACAGCAGCAGCGACAGCGCCTGCAGGAACGACGCCAGCAGCAGGGTGCGCGAGCGCCCCGATCCGGTCGGCGATGCCGCCGAACGCCAGCCGGCTGATGATCCCCGTCCCGAGCATCAGCGACAGCATCTCGGCGCCGCGCGCGGTGCCGTAGCCGAGGTCGCTGCAGTACGCCACGATGTGCACCTGGGGCATCGCCATGGCGACGCAGCAGCTCACCCCCGCCACCAGCAGCAGGGCCTGCAGGGCGCCGCGCGACAAGCCACCGGTCTGCATGACCGGGGCTGCGCCGGCGGTCGGGGCCGGAGCGGGCGCCGGGTTGTGTGGACGTCGTCGGCGGCGGCCGGCGCCGCAGCGTCGCGGACAGCGGGATCAGAGTGACCAGGCAGAACGCCGCGATCACCAGATGGGTTTCCCGCCAGCCGATGGTTTCCATCAGGTGCTGGACGATCGGCGGCCAGACCGTGCCGGCTAGGTAGCTGCCGCTGGCGCCGATCGCCACCGCGATCCCGCGACGGCGGGCGAACCAGTGCGAGACGTCGGAAATGATCGGCCCGAAGGTGGCCGAACTGCCGAACATGCCGATCAGCACGCCCTGGGCGAGAGCGAATTGCCAGAGGCTGGTCGCCTGGCTCGAGGCGGCGTAACCGAGGGCGAGCGCCACCGTGCCGGCGCGCAGCGGGACCAGGATGCCGAAGCGGTCGGCCAGCCGCCCCATCGCGATCCCGCCGATCGCGAACCCGATCATGGTGAGCGTGTACGGCAGCGAGGCGTCGGCGCGGGCCACGCCGAACTCGGCCTCGACGGCCGGCAGGGTCACCACGACCGACCACAGCCCGACGCCGCCGATCATGCTGATCAGCAGCGACATCGTCAGCCGGTACCAGGCGTACGGACTGTCCACGTCCGCCGCCGTTCCTGTCGCGGCGCGGTCGACCGTCGTCACGATGGCTTGCCCTTCCGAGGAATGCGGACGCCCGGAGCCGGACGCCCTCCGCGCCGGCATACGCCAGCGCGCGGCACACGTTATCGACGCCGTCGCCAGCCGACAACAGGAACGGCATCCGGCGTCTGCGCGCGCCGGCAGAGCGCGATTAACGCTTTGGTAAGGCCTGCGGCATACGGTCGGCGGACGCTTGGTTGTACACGCTATAGTACATCGACATTCCTCGGTGGCAGGGCCGGTTCGCGGAACCGACTGCGCCGAGCGGCAAGGAGCAGAACGTGGTCGACCTCCCTTCTCGCCCATCCCGGGGCCTGACCTTCAAGATCAAGCTGTACGCCTTGATCCTCGTGGTCTGTGTCGCACTCGCCGCGGTCTCCGCTGCCGCCATGCACGGCGCCGGACGCATGGCCGATGCCGGCGACACCCTGGCCAGCGCGGTCCGCGGGTCGCAGTTCGGCTCCCAGGTGTCGCTGCTGGTGGAGAAGCAGCGCGGGCTGGTCACCGGCGCGGCCGCGGAGCTCGACCTGGACCGGCAGGTGGCGCTGCGGAAGTCGTTCGATGCCACCATGACATCGTTCGCTGAAACGCTCGCCGCCGAGCGCGGCAGCGCCGACACCGGGACCGTCGCGGCGATCGACGGGATCGCGGCGACGCTGGGTCCGGTGGTCGCCACCGGCACCCAGGTTTTCGAGTTTGCCAACAGCTTCGCCCAGGTCCAGGCCAACGACCTGATCAACGGCGACTACGGCGCCGCCGTCGACACGATCTCGGCCCAGGTCGGCGCGATGCTGGACGCAAACCGCCTCAAGGCCGAGGCCGCTGCCAGCGCCCTGGCATCAGCGCGCGCCGGAATGCAGACCGCGGTCCTCGCGGTCGCGCTCGGCTCCGCGGCCGCGGTGCTGCTGATCGGGTTGATCCTGGTCCGGTCCATGACCGCGCGGCTCGGCGGGCTGACGGTCATCATGCAACGCCTCGCCGCCCAGGACCTGACCGTCGACGTGCCCACGAGCGCCAGCCGGGACGAGATCGGCGTGATGGCGGAGACGGTGCGGGTGTTCAAGGACAGCATGATCGAGGCCGACCGGAGCCGCGGCGAGCAGGATCGGATCAAGGCCGAGGCCGAGGCAGACCGGCGCGCCGCGATGCAACGGCTGGCGGACGAGTTCTCCGCCAGCGTCCAGGGCATCGTCGAAACGGTCTCGGCCGCGTCCGGCCAGTTGCAGTCCACCGCCCAGTCCATGTCGGCGACCGCCGAGCAGACCAGCCGGCAGTCGCAGGCGGTGGCGAACGCGTCCGAGCAGGCGTCGAGCAACGTGCAGTCGGCGGCGAGTGCGGCCGAGGAACTTTCAAGTTCGATCGCCGAGATCAGCCGCCAGGTCACCCAGTCGACCCGGATCGCCGGCGAGGCCACCGAACAGGCGTCGCGCACCAACCGGCAGATCATCGGCCTGGCGGAGGCCGCCCAGGGCATCGGCGAGGTGGTCAAGCTGATCAGCGACATCGCCGGTCAGACCAACCTGCTGGCGCTGAACGCCACCATCGAGGCCGCTCGCGCCGGCGATGCCGGCAAGGGCTTCGCGGTGGTTGCCTCGGAGGTCAAGAACCTTGCCAACCAGACCGCGACGGCGACCGAGGAGATCAGTTCGAAGATCGCCGAAATGCAGTCGGCTACCGGACAGTCGGTTGAGGCCGTCGGGCTGATCGGGCGAACCATCGAGCAGATCAACGAGATCGCCACCACCATCGCGTCGGCGGTCGAACAACAGGGGGCCGCCACCCGCGAGATCGCCCGCAACGTGCAGGAAGCGTCCACCGGCACTCACGACGTCTCCGCCACCATCGTCGAGGTCACCCGCTCGGCAACCGACACCGGGTCGGCGTCGCACCAGGTTCTGGACGCGGCGGCCGACCTGTCGCGCAACGCCGCAACGTTGCGCGGTCAGGTCGAAGGCTTCCTCGGTCGGATCCGCGCGGCGTGACCGGTCCAGGCCGCCGGAGCCTACTGACGGCCGGCGACCCGCTCCGGTTCCCGCCGGGCCGGCCGATCGCCGGCCAAGCGCGCCGCCATCCAGTCGTCCAGCCGGCGGATGTCGTCTGCGGTCATGCGCAGTCCGAGCTTGCTGCGCCGCCAGACGACGTCCTC
Organism: Rhodospirillaceae bacterium; assembly: GCA_018401495.1. GTDB lineage: Bacteria > Pseudomonadota > Alphaproteobacteria > Thalassobaculales > Thalassobaculaceae > Thalassobaculum_A. Next base: position 153,476 of record JAGYJX010000020.1, on the reverse strand, counting down.
GGCCCGGACCGCCCACTCGCTGTCCATCAGATAGCGGATCTCGGCCTCGGTGAGGCCGGCCCCGAAGTCGTCACCGAGGTCGGCCACGCATCCGGCGGTCCCGACCACGCGCCCGACGCGCGTTCCGTACGCCCTTACCAGCCGCCGCGCGGCGGCATGGTCTAGGTCCGGGATCTGCGCCCGCAAGGTGGCGACCAGCGCGTCGACGCCGCGGGGCTCGAAATCGCCGCCCGGCAGGGGCGCGGTAGCGGTCCAGGACGGTCCCAGGCCCGGGAAGCCGCGCTTCAGGTAGTCCATGGCCGATTCGGCCAGTCGTCGGAACGTGGTGATCTTGCCGCCGAACACGCTGAGCGCCGGCGCACCGCGGCTTTCCGACCATTCCAGCACGTAGTCGCGCGTCGCCTCCTGGGCCTTTCCGGCGCCGTCGTCGTAAAGCGGCCGCACGCCCGAATAGGTCCACACCACGTCCGCCGGCGACACCGGCGCCTGGAAGTACTCGGCCGTCAGGCGGCAGAGATAGGCGATCTCGTCGTCGCCGATCGCCACCGCCCCCGGCTCGCCGCGGTAGTCCTCGTCGGTGGTGCCGATCAGCGTGAACGCACCCTCGTAGGGAATCGCGAAGACGATCCGGCCGTCGGAGTTCTGGAAGATGTAGCAGCGGTCGTGGTCGTAGACCCGCGGCACGACGATGTGACTGCCTTTGACCAGACGCACGGCGCTGCCGGAATTCACACCGAGCCGAGCGCCGAGGACATCGGCGACCCAGGGGCCGGCGGCGTTGACGATCGCCCGCGCCCGGACCGTCCGCTCGCCGTCGGGGCCGCGCAGCCTGGCGACCCAGAGGCCGCCTTCGACGGCGGCGTCGACCAGCGCGGTCCGGGTCAGGATCTCGGCGCCGCGCTCGCGCGCGTCCAGTGCGTTGAGGATCACCAGCCGGGCGTCCTCGACCCAGCAGTCGGAGTATTCGAATCCGAGCCGATACTCCGCCTTGAGCGGCGCACCGACCGGCGAGCGGTCGAGATCGATCACCCGGGTGCCGGGCAGCAGGTCGCGCCCGCCGAGATTGTCGTAGAGGAACAGGCCGAGCCGGAGCAGCCAGGCCGGCCTCAGCCCGCGGTGATGCGGCAGAACGAACCGCAGCGGCCAGATGATGTGCGGGGCCGCCCGCATCAGCACCTCGCGCTCCTTGAGCGCCTCCCGCACCAGCCGGAACTCGTAGTGCTCCAGGTAGCGCAGGCCGCCATGGACCAACTTGGTGCTGGCCGACGACGTGGCCGACGCAAGATCGCCCTTCTCCGCCAGCAGCACCGACAGCCCTCGCCCGGCGGCGTCGCGAGCGATCCCGGCCCCGTTGATGCCGCCGCCGACGACCAGTACGTCGACACTCGCCGTTGAGCTGTCCACCTGACCTCCGAAGCCGGAATCGATCCCTTCCGGAGACCGTCCGCATTTTCGGTATACACTTTCGAAGTGGTACAGGACGCCAAAAATTTTCGCAAACGCAATGACAGCGTCAAACTTCCGCCGTCACCAGCCGAACGTTGTGATGCCGGAACACGTCGACGAACACGTCCGGGACCGGGCTGTTGGTGAACAGCGAGTGCATCTGGCCGATGTGGCCGAGCCGAACCATCGCCTTGCGGCCGAATTTGGAACTGTCGGCGCAGAGGAACACCTTCTCGGAGTTGCGCACGATGGCCTGGGCAACCCGGACCTCGCGGTAGTCGAAGTCGAGCAGCGAGCCGTCCTCGGCGATGCCGCTGATCCCGATGACGCCGATGTCCACCCGGAACTGCTGGATCAGGTCGGTCGCCGATTCGCCGACGATCCCGCCGTCCCGGTTCCGCACCACCCCGCCGGCGATGATCACCTCGAAGCTCGGGTTGCCGGTCAGGATCTGGGCGACGTTGAGGTTGTTGGTGATGACGCGCAGGCCGGAATGGTCCAGCAGCGCCCGGGCCACCGCCTCCGTGGTCGTGCCGATGTTGATGAACAAGGACGAGTGGTCAGGGATCTCGGACGCCACCTTCCGGCCGATCGCCTGCTTTTCCTCGTCGAACGCCAGGCGACGGCGGTCGTAGGGGGCGTTCTCGACACTGGAGGAGAGGCCGGCGCCGCCGTGGTATCGCTTCAGTTCTCCACGCTCGGCGAGTTGGTTGATGTCGCGCCGGATGGTCTGCGGCGTTACCGCGAACATCTGCACCAGTTCGTCGATCGAGGCGAACCCCCGCTCGGTCACGATCTCCCTGATGCGGCCGCGCCGCCGGGTCGCCTTGTCCATGGCTGGACCTCGTTTTCTTTTTGCTGGAAAAGGTTAGTCGGTTTCGATTTTCTTTCTCAATCGAAAACACGCGAACGACTGCCATCGGAATCCCGTCGGGATCGCGGTGCAGCGAAGCGACCGAGGGAGGCCGGGCATGCCGCAGACGCGGGCGATCATCGCCATCGACCAGGGCACCACCAGCAGCCGGGCGATCGCGTTTCGCACCGACGGATCGATCGCCGCTGTCGCCCAGCGCGAGTTCCGCCAGATCTACCCGGCGAGCGGCTGGGTCGAGCACGATCCGGAAGAGATCTGGTCAGCCACGCTGGAGGTCACCCGCGAGGCCATCGACGGCGCCGAGGCCGCCGGTCTTGCGATCATCGCGATCGGCATCACCAACCAGCGCGAGACCACGATCGTCTGGGACCGACGGACCGGCAAGGCGATCCACAACGCCATCGTCTGGCAGGACCGGCGCACCGCCGGGGTCTGCGCCCGGCTGCGCGACGAGGGCGTCGAGGACCTGGTGACCGAGCGGACCGGGCTGCTTCTCGATCCCTACTTCTCGGCAACCAAAATCGCCTGGATCCTCGACCACGTCGACGGCGCCCGCGACCGCGCGGCGCGCGGCGACCTGGCGTTCGGCACCGTCGACAGCTTCCTGATCTGGCGGCTGACCGGCGGACGGGTCCACGTCACCGACGCCACCAACGCCGCCCGCACCAATCTGTGCGGCCTGACCACCAGCGCCTGGGACGACCGGTTGCTCGAGGTGTTCGGCGTTCCGGGTTCCCTGTTGCCGGAGATCCGCGACTGCGCGGCCGATTTCGGCGAGACCGACACCGCGGTGCTCGGCCGTCGCCTGCCGGTGCTCGGGGTTGCCGGTGACCAGCAGGCAGCGGCCGTCGGCCAGGCCTGCTTCCGCCCGGGCGACATCAAGTCGACCTACGGCACCGGCTGCTTCGTGATCCTCAACACCGGCGACACCCCGGTGCGGTCGTCGAACCGGCTGCTGAGCACCCTGTGCTACCGGATCGCCGGCCACAGCACCTACGCCCTGGAGGGCGCGATCTTCGTCTCGGGCGCCGTCGTGCAATGGCTGCGCGACGGCCTCGGGATCATCGGCTCAGCCTCGGAGACCGAGGCGCTCGCCCGGTCGGTCGGGGACACCGGCGGGGTGTTCCTGGTACCGGCGTTCACCGGCCTCGGCGCGCCCTACTGGGACGCCGAGGCGCGGGGCGCGATGTTCGGGCTGACGCGCGACACCGGCCGGGCGCATCTGGCGCGCGCGGCGCTGGAATCCGTCGCCTACCAGACCCGCGACCTGTTCCGCGCGATGGCCGAGGACGGCGTGAAGCCCGGGACACTGCGGGTGGACGGTGGCATGTCCGCGAACGACTGGCTGATGCAGTTCCTGGCGGACATCCTGGGCATTCCGGTGGAACGCCCGACGGTCACCGAGACCACCGCCCTCGGGGCGGCAGCCCTGGCGGCGCTGCAGGCCGGCCTTTACGGATCGCTGGAGGACGTCGCGGCGTCGTGGGTGTTGGACCGGCGGTTCGAGCCCGACATGGCGCCGGCAACCCGGCGGCATTTGCTCAGCGGATGGGATGAGGCGATCACCCGCACCCGGATACGCATTGGGTGAGACGGCAAGCCGGGAGACACGGAGCGGTCACACGACCGGGCAGAGACCGCCGTCGACGTTGATTGCGGTACCGGTGACGTAACCGCCGAGATCCGAGGCCAGCAGGCAGGCGACCGCGGCGAACTCGTCCGCCTCGCCGACCCGGCCAAGCGGGATCGACCGTGCCATCTCGTCATAATAGTCATCGAGGGTGGCGTTCGAGCCGGAGGCGGCGCCGGCGGTGTGGCGGCGCACCCATTGATCGCTCTTGATGCGACCGACCAGCAAAGCGTTCACCAGCACATTGTGCGGCGCCAGTTCACCGGCCAACACCTTGGTCAACGCCATGCCCGCCGCCCGGGTGACAGCGGTCGGGGCGCCCTCCGCCGGCGGCGCCTTGGCGCCGGTGTTCAGCACGTTGATGATCCGACCCCAGCGCCGCTCGATCATTCCCGGGGCCACCAAGCGGGCCAGGCGGATCGCGGCGAACAGCTTTAGATCGAGGTCCGACTGCCAAGTGGCGTCGTCGACCTCGAGGAACGCGCCGCGCTTCGAGGATCCGGCGTTGTTGACGAGGATGTCGATCGGACCCACCGCCGCTTCGGCGTCGCGGATGATTCGGGCGCAGTCGCCGGCGTCGGCGACGTCTCCGGCAATCGCCGTCGGGGCAGCGCCGGCCGCCTCGGCGATAGCCGCGCAGGCTTCACCAAGAACCTCCTGGCGGCGCGCGACGATCACCACCTGGGCACCGGCCTCAACGAACCGGGCGGCGATCGCCCGCCCCACCCCGAGGCTACCTCCGGTGATCAACGCGCGGCGTCCGTCGAGTCGAACCTGCATCCCGCCCTCCCTGAAATCGAGCCGCCCTGGCTGACTAGGGTCTTAACACCCTTTCAGCCGGGGCAGTGCTGCTCCCCGTGACAGTTGTCGTTGCCACAGCGGCAACGCTGCGCCCGGGCGTTTTCGAGCATGGTTCGGATAACCGGCGGGATGGGTCTGGCGTCGACACGACGCGACCACCACTGCAGGGCGGCCTTCTGTCGGCGCAGCACGTCGAGAGCAGTGGCCAACTCGGGATCGAGGAGGACGTCACGCTCGACCTTGGCGACGGCGAACGCATCGAGCTCGCCGTCGATGTAAGCCGACAGCAATTCCCAGGAGTCGAAGTTCAGATCGTCACCCATGGCGCCTCCCCACGGACACCACCTTATCATATTGGCGGTGCCAGTCGTGGGAAGGAACGCTAGGGGCGCCGCCCGGTTCCCTGACCAGGGGGGGGGAACGACGGGGATGGACCGGTCGCGAAAACCGGGCGGCTACTGGTTCAGAACGCCCCCAATCCAACGTGCGGGTGGACCGGGGCGACCGGGACGCGGACGCGGGCGAGAGCCACGTCGTCAGTCCCTTCCTGAATTCTGCGCAATTTGGCGCGGACGCGGGAGACCCGGGACTTCACAGTTCCGATCTCGACTTCCAGCATCTGCGCAATCGTCTCGTAGGGCAGCTCCTCGACCGTCGCCATGACCAGCAGAGACCGTTCCTCGCTCGTCAGCTTCGCGAAGGCCAAGGCGAACTCCTCGGTCTCCACGCGGGCAAACTGGCCGCCGAGCACGATGTCTTCGCCATCCGCGGCGCCGAGGCGACGTTCCTCGGCGTGGTCGCGAACCCGTTGGCGGCGACGGCACTCGGTGTAGAAGCGGTTCCGCATGATCGTGAACAACCAAGCCTTCAGATTGGTTCCCGCCTCAAATTGATGAGCGCGTCCGAGAGCACGCTCCAAAGTGTCCTGCAGAAGATCGTCGGCATCCGCGGCATGTCGTGCCAGGGAGTGCGCGAACCGCCGCAACGTCGGAATCATCCGTTCGACCTCTTCGACGAAATCGGCTCGCATGACCTTGCCTCCGCGTTGTGTACGAGGAAGAAAATAAGGTATTGCGGGGGTCGATCAATCGTTTATTTGCGATCGCTTCAACATGACACAGACTAAACAATCCGGCACAGAAATAACACAACTTGAGCACTTTAATGACACAAATGAATACTTGAACGATAGCCAGATTGGCGGAAATCCAGGGGCACGGCCGGAAGCCGGCGTCAGTCGCCCTGTGCCAGCGGGAGGACGATCTCCACGGCCAGCCCACTGGAGGCGCGGTTCTCCACACGGATGCTGCCGCCCATCGCCTCGACGTTGCGCCGGACGATCCACAGGCCCATTCCGAAGTTCTCGTTGGCCGCCGCCACAGCGTCGGCGTCGCCGTTCGGACGGCTTGAGTAGCCCTTCTCGAAGATGCGGCCGAGATTCTCGGACTTTACCCCAGGCCCTTGGTCCAAAACCGTAAGGATTGCGCCACGCCGGGCCGAACGCACCACCACGCGGACGGTGCCGCCGGAAGGCGAGAACCCGATCGCGTTGTCAATGAGGTTCTCCAAAATGGTCTCGATGGCCTCGTCGCTGCCGAGCACAATGACGCCGTGCTCGACATGGGCCTCGAGATGGACGTCGGCCGCTTCGGACGGGCCGCGCATCTCCTCGACCAGCTCCGAGACCACATGACCGAGGTCGATGCGCTCGATCGGCGGGTCGGCCATCAGCGCCGTCGCCTCGATCGCGCGTCGCGCTTCGACGACCAACTGGCCGAGGCGGGCGCAGGACTGATCGATGATCTCGAGGGCGCGGCGGCCTCGGCGATCGCCCTCGGGCACGATATTGCGCAACGGTTCGAGGGATTGCCGGATAGCTCCGATCGGAGTTTTCAGCGCGTGTGCGCTTTCCTCCGCGGTCTCGCGGATCGATGCGGCGCTGCCCCGCAGGCGGTCGACCATGGCGTCGAACTGCCGGGCCACGCCGGCGAGTTCCGGGACCTCATTGAGCTTCTCGAAGCGCCGGTTGCCCTCCCGCCCGACCGAAATGGATGCGGCCAGGCGCTCGAACCGGGCCAGATTGCGCGACACCGACAGCAGAACCAGCAGGATCACCGAGGCCAGAGCCAGATAAAGGCCGAGGGCAAGGAGCACCTCCGGGCGCTGCCAGAACGGCGTCGATACGGCGCGCGCCAGCGATTCGGATTGGGTCAGGCGGGTCACCAGCGCCCAGCACCCGGCCCCGGTCTGCAGCGGCGTCACCGCGACCACCAACGGGCCGTTGCCGCGGTCCCCGGTCAGCGAACGGCCAATCGCTTCGGCCGCGTCGCATGACTGCCACACCGTCTCGAGCAGCCGGGAGCGGATCAGGAAGCCGCGTTCGGCCTCCATCTCGGACGATGGGACCGGAGGAACGGCGGCGACCAGGAGAAACGAATCGATCGCCGCCTCGCGCGGACGGAACAACAGCCGAAGATCGACCTGGCTGCCGGCCAGGGCCGCCATCCGCTCCCCGACCCTGGTCACTTCCGTCGGATCCCCGGCCTCGAGAACCGGCCGCAGCGCCTCCGCGATCGCCCGGCCCTGGTTGGCGACGCCATCCAGCAGCAGTGTCGTGCGCTCCTCCTCGGCAACCCGGAACTGCTGGTAGACAACGGCGGGCACGGCGGCGAACAGCAGCACGATCAGCGCCAGCTTCGCCGCGATGGGCCGCAACGAGGAGGCTCCACTCACAGCGTCGACGCGACCGGGGGGAGTCTCATGTGTCGCTCTCCCCGGCCCCCTGAGAGCGCCAACGGTACCCGAACCCCGGGTAGTTCTCGATCTCCGAGAATTCCGCGTCCATCTCCTCGAACTTCCGCCGGATCCGCTTGATGAAGCCACGCACGTTGGCGCGGTAGCCGTCACCGGCGGCGCCGGCGTGGAAGCCGTCGCCGTGCACGAGGTCATAGATATCGCGGTAGCGCATGTCGCGGCCGGCCGACGCCGCCAGGGCGTGCACGATCTGGAACTCGGTCAGCGTCAGCGGCACCAGCCGATCCTGCCAGTACGCGCGCCCGACGTCGGGGTCGAGCCTCAGTTGGCCGATCTGGGTCTTGCCCCCACTCGGCACTCCGCCTGGATCCACCTCGGGCGCGCCGCCGTTGTCACGCGGGATGCGCCGCCCCGCCAGCACCGTCCGCACGCGATGCAGCAAAATCGAGAAGCTGCGCGACTTGTCGACGAAATCCAGCGCTCCGGTGGCGAGCGCCGCCTCTTCGTAGATCTGGTCCGTCAGGCTGGTCAGGAAGATCACCGGGATCTCGCCGCCCATCCGGCGCATCTCACGCAGCGTGTCGAGGCCGCTGAACTGGCCCATCTTCCAGTCGAGAAGAATCAGGTCAGCGGTCCCGCCATGGCGCAGATACTCCAGCAGCGCCTCGCCGCTTGACAGCCCCTGGACCACGAATTCCTGATCCTCCAGGTTGAGCGAGAGGGTTTCGCGAATGATCGGGTCGTCGTCGACGACCAAAATTCGGATGTTGCCACTCATGCGGCGATCATCCGACGTCGCCTGTCCGGCGGGCGAGGCTGCGACGACAGCGCGCCCGATCATCTTCCGACAACTCAGCCGGCATGATCGCGGCGCCCAGCGCGGCCATGCTGCCAACGTCGACACTCGGGTACATGTACACCTCCACCCGGCATGCGCCGTGGTTGTAGACCCACACCTTGCCGGGCGGCTGGTCACGGATTTCGTCCGGCCTGCCTATCATAGCAGTCACCGCCGATTCGGTGGCACCGCCGAGTTGCTCGAGCCGGAAGGGTTCAACCTGTGGCCGAGCAGGCCTGGCAACCGGCGTCGGCGCGGAGCGGGAGGCCACGCCGTTGTCCGGGCGCGGCGTTGGCAACGGCATAGCCTCCACCGGTGGCGGTGGGGGCGCCGGAGACGGCTGCGGCGGAACGACGGCCGAGCACGCCGCGGTCAGCAACACCACGGTCAGAACAAAGAAGTCGCGCATCGACATGTCATCCCCCGGCGGCGCGCACGAGTCAACGTTCGCCCGCGATTCCCCGGCTCTTGCCAACACTGGCCCCGGTCGCTTTCATGACGTGGTCCGAAGCACCGGAGCGCCGTCATGCCGTCCACCGCACTTCCTCTTCTGTTCCAGCCTTTGACGATCGGCGACGTGACCCTTCCCAATCGGGTGGTGATCTCGCCGATGGACCAGTATTCGGCGATCGATGGCGTCCCCTCCGATTATCACCTTGTGCACTACGGAAAATTCGCCATGGGCGGAGCAGGCGCCGTTTTCGTGGAGGCCACCGGGGTTTCCGACGAGGGTCGGATCACCAATGGCTGCCCCGGTCTCTACAACGCCGCCCAGGTCGCGGCGTTCCGGCGGATCACCGACTTCATGAAGCAGCAGCGCTCGGTCCCGGCCGTCCAGATCGGCCACGGCGGCCGCAAGGCCAGCAGCCAGCGCCCCTGGGAGGGCGGTCAAGCGGTCGGCGCCGCCGAGATCGCGCGGGGCGACCGGCTGTGGCAACCGCTCGGCCCGTCCGGCGAGGCTCTGGCCGAGGGCTGGCTGATCCCGAAGATGATGGACCATGCCGACCTCGCGAAGACCCGGCAGGATTTCGCCGACGCCGCCGGCCGCGCCGGCGAGGCCGGGTTCGAGATCCTCGAGATCCACATGGCGCACGGCTACCTGCTGCAGACCTTCCTGTCGCCGCTCTCGAACAAGCGCAACGATGGCTACGGCGGCGACCGGTCGGGCCGGATGCGTTTTCCGCTCGAAGTCGCGGAGGCGGTGCGCGCGGTCTGGCCGAAGGAGAAGCCTCTGTTCGTGCGGATCTCCTCGGTCGATGGCATCGACGGCGGCTGGGAGATCGAGGACAGCGTGGCGCTGGCCCACGAACTCAAGGCGCGCGGCGTCGACGTGATCGACTGCTCCTCCGGCGGCAACAGCCCGAAGGGCGCGACCAACGCCAACCTGACGCGCGGCCCGGGATTCCAGGTGCCGTTCGCGGAGCGGATCAAGACCGAAGTCGGCATCCTCACCATGGCGGTTGGCCTGATCCGCGACCCGGACTTCGCCGAGCGGATCCTGCAGGAGGGCCGCGCCGACCTGATCGCGATCGGCCGGCAGGCGCTGGTCGATCCGTTCTGGACGCTGCACGCCGCCCAGCACTTCGACATCGACCCCGACTTCGAGAAGTGGCCGCACCAGTACGCCTGGTGGCTGGAGAAGTGGGACAAGGGTCTCCGGGCCAGCAAGGCGCGGGAGCAGGCGGCCGAGTAGCGGCGAGGGTCAACCCGCGCCGGGTCGCGAGACCCGGAGACCGCCGATGTAGAGCGCGTCGATCCCCGAGGTCTCGACGAACGCCACGGCATCCTCCGGGGTGTCGATGATCGGCTCGCCGGGCCCGTTGAACGACGTGTTCAGCACCACCGGCACGCCGGTATGGCGCTTGAAATGCTCGATGACGCCGTGAAAGCCGCCGCAACTCGCGTCGACCGTCTGGACCCGCGCCGAGCCGTCGACGTGGGTGATCGCGGGCAGCTGGTCGCCGCGCACCTGGCCGGTGAACAGCATGTGCGGCGACGTCGTCGGGCAGCCGCGGAACCAGGCGTCGCAATCCTCGGCCAGGACCGCCGGCGCGAACGGCCGCCAGTACTCGCGCTTCTTCAGGTCGTTGACGCGCTTCCAGGTGTCGGCCCCGCGCGCGTCGGCCAGGATCGAGCGGTGGCCGAGGGCGCGCGGGCCAATTTCGCTGCGGCCCTCGAACCAGGCCACGATCCGGCCGTCCGCGATCGCGGCCGCCGCGTCGGCCGCGGCATCCCCGACCTCGTCGACCGTGACGCGCCCGGACGCCAACGCGCGGCGGATCCGTGCGTCGTCGAAGCCGCGGCCAAGGTAGGCGCTGGCGCAGGTCCTGGATCCCTGCGGCAGCCGCGGCCGGTCCAGGTAGTCGTGCAGCACCGCGAGCGCTGCGCCGATCGGCAAGCCGGAATCGTCGCAGGCCGGCGGGATAAACACGTCGGATACCGGCAGGGTCCGCCAGATCGCGGAGTTCGCCGGGCAGTTCAACGCCCCGCCGCCGCCGAGGCACAGCGGGATGCGCCTGTTCCGGATGTGGCGATAGGTCTCGCGCACGAAGGTCGACAGGATCCAACCCGTGCAGTGCTCGAACACCGACTGCGCGGTGGCCGCGAGATCGATGCCGGGCCGGCGCAGGTCCTCCGCCCCGAGCCCGCCTTCGCGGTAATGGGCGGACGACCTCCGAAACTCCGGCAGGTCGAGGTCCTTCACGGCCTCGAACGCCGCGGTCAGCCGCTCGAGGACCCGTCCGGTCGTCTCCTTCTGGCCGCGCGAATAGGTCTCTCCGAAAACCTTGAAGGTGTCGCCGATCATCGAGTGATCGAAATAGCGGGGCTCGCCGTAGGGCGCGAGCCCCATCAACTTGCCGGCGGCACCACCGTGTCCGAGGCCCAGCAGTTCGCCGACCCTCTGGTAGAAATGCCCGTGGTATCCAAAATTCGGCGCGATCGGGTGAAGCCGGTTGCCGTCGCCCAGCACCAGCATCCCTCCGAGATAGCCGCGCCACGGCGCCATCACGTCGCCGTTGTCGAGGGTGTGGATGGCAGCACCCTGAAAGTCCGACTGGAAGTAGGCACCGGCGGCGTGCGCCAGGTGGTGGGGCATGACCAGCCCGGGACGGGTGCGGCCGCGCAGGGTGAAGGCGGCCGGCAGGTAGTTGTACCGCGCCATGCCGTGCATGGAGCCGAAGCCGAGGCGGATTCGTTCAGCAATATCCGGCGTCAGCCATGACTCGCGATAGTACGGCCACTCCACCATCGGGAGGTAATCGCCGTCCCCCTTCAAAAACGCGCCGGGATTTTCGAGAAAGTACTCCGAGCTTCCGGCTCCCGGCCGAAAATAGTTTCGGTATCTCTCCAGCGACACCACGTCTGCGAAGTTGCGGTCCCTGGTCAAGACCTTGTTGCAGATGACCCTGACCGACTCCCGGTCCAGGTCTACCGGCTGCCCCGGAATCGCGAGTTCGGGATCGAGCGAGACCGAGAACTCGTTCCGGTCGACAAACAGCACCGGCCAAGCCTGGGACGTGCACATAGCCACCACGTCAATGTCAGACCACGACACGCCGAACCAGTCCAGGCAGTCCTCGATGAAATCCGCGGTCAGCAGGGCGTTGCGTTTAATCTTGGTAACGCGCTCGCGCTGGATCATGCCGACGATCCTGCCGTCATCGACCAGTGCCACACCGGAGTCGTGCGCCTGATTAAGCCCGAGTACCAGCATGCCGCGTCACCTTCGTCCCGCACTGTCGGCCGGTGACGATCGCTCGCCGCCCCGCGCTTCATATCGCGGAACAGGTTCAAGCGGTATCCGGCAAGCGGCGAGGGTGACGCTCACGACGGCTCGGCGTGGGCAGCGAGCGCCTGCAGGAACCGGTTGCCGAACTTCTCAAGCTTGGCTGCACCGACGCCGTGGATGCTGGATAACGCATCGAGACTGCAAGGCCGGCTCTCGGCCATTTCGGCGAGCGTGCGGTCGTGGAACACGGTGTATGCCGGCACGCCGAGTTCGCGGGCGATTTCCAGGCGAACTGCCTTCAGGCCCGCCAGCAACGAGGCGTTGCGGGGTGATGCGGTGATCGCGGGACCAGAGTCGTCGCGCCGCCGCCGTGACTTGCCGGCGGGCGCCGGGCGGCGCAGCCCGATCCTCTCCTCGCCCTTCAGCACCGCACGACCGCGCGGGCCAAGCGTGAGCGCGCCGTAGCCGGCGGTGTCGATGTCGATGACCCCGGAGGCGACCAACTGGCGGATCACCGAGCGCCAGCCGTTCTTGTCGAACTCGCTGCCGACGCCGTAGGTCGGCAGCTTGTCGTGGCCGTACTGGGCGATCGCCTCGTTGGTGTGCCCGGTCAGCACGTCGACAACATGGGCGGCACCGAAGCGCGATCCGGTGCGCAGGATCGCCGACAGCGCCTTCTGGGCGGCCACCGTGCCGTCGATCACCTCCGGCGGCTCCAGGCAGACGTCGCAGTTCCCGCACGGGCGGTCGAGTTCCTCGCCGAACGACCGGAGCAAGGCACGGCGCCGACACTCGGTCGTCTCGCACACCCCGAGGAGGGCGTTCAGGCGCTGGTGCTCGATCCGGCGCTGCTCTTCCGGCGCGTCGGACTGGTCGATGAACCGGCGGCGCTGGCTGATATCGGCGAGGCCGTACAGCATGGTGACGGTCGACGGCTGGCCGTCGCGCCCGGCGCGGCCGATCTCCTGATAGTAGGCCTCGACCGAGCTTGGCAGGTCGGCGTGCACCACGAATCGCACATCCGGCTTGTCGATGCCCATGCCGAAGGCGATGGTCGCCACCATCACCACCCCGTCCTCGCTGACGAACCGGTCCTGGTTCTCGGCCCGGATCTCGGGCGGCATGCCGGCGTGGTACGGCAGGGCCCTCACGCCGTGGCGGACGAGATCGGCGGCGGTTTCCTCGACCGAGCGGCGAGAGAGCCGGTAGACGATGCCGCTGCGCCCGCGGTTCTCGTCCAGCAGAGCCAGGATCTGGCGGCCCGGATCGCGCTTCTCGGCAATCCGGATGGTCAGGTTGGGCCGGTCGAATCCGAACACGAACTCGGCGGCGTCGCCGCCGCACAGCGTGTCGACGATGTCGCGGCGCGTGGGAGCGTCGGCGGTCGCGGTGAAGGCCGCCAGCGGCACCCCTGGAAACCGCGCCCTGAGGCGCGGCAGCGCCAGGTATTCCGGCCGGAAGGCATGGCCCCACCGGCTGACGCAGTGGGCCTCGTCGACCACCAGCCGAGTCAGCCGGACCCGCGACAGGCCGTCCATGACGCCATCCAGCATCAACCGCTCCGGCGCGGCGTAGAGCAGCCGCAAGCGGCCGTCGAGTGCCTCGCGCCACGTCGCGCTGTTGGTCTCGCGGCTGTTTCCGGAATGCAGCGCGCCGGCGGCCACGCCCTGCAGACGCAGCGCCCGCACTTGATCGTCCATGAGCGCGATCAGCGGCGAGATCACGATGGTCAGGCCGCCCTCCACCAGCGCCGGAAGCTGGAAGCACAGCGACTTGCCGGCCCCGGTCGGCATCACCGCGAGGGTGTCCCGCCCGGCCAGCAGGCTCGCCACCACCGCCTCCTGCCCGGGGCGGAAGTCGTGAAAGCCGAACACTTCGGCCAGAGCCGCGCGGGCGGCGGCGAGCGCGTCGGACGCGGGCGGGGCGGCGGGCAGTGAGTCTGGAGACCGGCATCCGCTGTGGATAGCACCGACGGCCCGGCCGGTCACCCGTCCGCCCGCACCGCGCTCAGAGGGTGCGCGCCATCAACAGCACGCGGTCATCGTAGGGATGGCAGGGATGCGCCGGAACCGGGCGAGCCGCGATCGTGCGGTAGCCATTGCGCTCGTAGAGCCGCACCGCGCCGATGTTCTGGCTGAACACCATCAGCGCCAACCGGGGGCAGCCGAGCGCGGAGGCACGGCCCGCCGCCGCCTGCAGCAGCCGCGTCCCGATCCCCGAATCGCGGTAGGAGTCGAACACCGCGAGCGCGTTCACGTAGAAGCTGCCGGGCACCTCGAACTCGAGCTCGGCGAACGGCCGGAGCAGCTCCGGCAAATCGTCGAGCCCGGCGATCTCGCGCGGTGTCGGCGCCTCGAGCCGGTAGCCGAGCATCATGCCGACGGTCTGGCCGGCGCGCTCCGCCAGCACGGCGTTGCGGTAGGAGAAATTGGCCTCCGAGCGAGCCGCGCGTTCGGTGCCGACGAACAGCGGATCCTGGCCGTTCTTGGCGGCCCGGCTCCACAGCCACATCGGGATGCCCTCGCCGGCGATCGCCATCAGCCGGGCGACGGCGCGCGCGTCGTCGACGGTGGCGCGGCGCAACGCGACCTGACTGACGACGGCGACGGTCGGTCGACGGGATTCGGCCGAGGCGGCTCCCATACAATCCAGAGGCGCGACCAGCGGAGCCATCGTCCTCATCCTGTGGAGTTTTAGACAGGCTGGTCGGTATAAGAACGCAACCCCTGGACGTCAATCATTTTTAAACCATCTGGTCGGTATGAACATTGCCCCCACTGCCCGACTCCGTCAGGCTCGGGGCAGCGGTCCGATTGGAGAGAGTGTGTGGCGCGCAACGGCGACAAGACCCGCAAGACCATCATGGACACGGCAGAGGCGCTGATCCTGGAGCAGGGCTTCTCCGGCAGTTCCATCGACCGGATCATCGACCGCGCCGGCATCACCAAGGGCACCTTCTTCTACCACTTCCCCAGCAAGCCGGACCTGGCGCAAGCGCTGGTCGAACGATTCGCCCGCCGCGACCTGCACCAGCTGACGTCAAAGATGGAGGCGGCGGAACAGCAGACCGACGATCCGGTTCACCAGCTCATCGCCTTCCTGGCGCAGTTCGAATCGCTCGCCGACGAGTGGACCGCGCCCTACCCCGGCTGCCTGTTCGCCACCTTCTGCTGCGAATCAGGGCTGTTCGAGGACCGCACGCTGGCGGTGATGCGGGAGACCATGCTGACCTGGCGTTCGCGGATCGCCGACAAGCTGCGGGCCGCCGTCGCCACCACACCGCCCCGGGCCCCGGTCGACCTCGACAGCCTGGCCGACGCCATCACCGTCGTGTTCGAGGGCGCGTTCATCGTGTCGCGCACCCTGAACGACCCGAAGACGGTCGCCCAGCAGCTGCGCCACCTGCAGACCTACCTGCGGCTGCTGTTCGGGATCGAGGCGGACACCCGGCCGGCCTAGGCGCGCAATCGCACACCGAGCGGCCCGATCACTCCGGGTTTGTCCCGGCAGAGGCCCGTCGACCGGCGAACCGGCGCACAACGTTCTCCAGGATTCGCGATACCGGGTTCCGGTAGCCGTCATGCGCCAGGCTGCCGCAGAAGGTGATCGACCCGACGCTGAACAGCGCGCCGCCCGACGGCAGGTCCGCGATCATCATGTCGGCCCGCACCAGGCGTTCGCGCGGCTCACCGTTCAGCGTGTTGACGTGCGAGAGCAGATCCTCGAACACCGGGATGAAGCTCGGCCCGTGGCCCTCGGAGGACGCGACCACCACGGCGCCGGGCGGGGTGCCGAGGTTCGGGTCGACCCGGTCGAGTTCGAAGCCGGCCGCTCCGCCGCCCGACAGGCCGAAATCGCCGATCACGGTTTCCGGCACGCCGTCGAAGATCCAGGACACCGCCGGATCGTCGGCCGCCGGCAGGCGGCGGTAGTGGCTGCCCTCGAACAACCCCTGCGAGGAGAAGCCGACGCCGGCGAGCCGCTGCGGCGGCCGGCCGTTCCGGCGCCAGAGGCCGCCGAGAGCGCCGTCGAGCTGGTGGTAGTACTCGCCGGTCTCGGCCGCCCAGGCGCGGATCCCGGTCTCGGCGCGCCGCACCTCGATCACCCCCGGCAGGTCCGGGTTGCGGGCGATCCGCCAGTAGAACCCGTTGCCGCCGAGATAGACCAGACTGCCGCCGCCGTTGGTGTAGCCCTCCAGCGCGTCCAGGGTCCCGGTGGTGTGGTACTCCGGGTGCGATCCGGTCAGCACCACGGCGTAGGGGCGCAGCCGATCGACGCCGCCCTCGTCCAGATCCTCGTCGGTCAGGACGTCGTAGGCGATCCCCTTGGCCTCCAGCCAGTCGAGGATGTGGGTGTCGGCCGGGAAGTGCCGCAGGCCGGAGCCGCGGGCGTCGTTGAAGGTCAGGAACCCCGGCCGCATCGTCAGCATCGGCCGCAGCCGCGACGACAGCGCCACGCCGGAGCCGTCCGGGTGGCGGTTGTAGGTGGACTGCGCGTAGTCGCCATGGTCGTCGGGGTTGTGCGGATAGGCGCCCCAGTCGCGGATGCGCCCCGGAAGGCGGCGTCCAGATTGCCCCGGGTGTGGTTGGCGTAGGCCTGGTAGGTGAAGGTCGAGGCCAGGAACAGCACCGGGGCGTCGGCGCGGCCCGGCTCCGGTGTCACGTAGAACGGGATGATGTCCTCGTGGTCGCCGCACCGCAGCCGGGCGCCGTACAGGGCGCTCGGCATGCCGTCGGGGACCGTGAAGCTGAAATCGGTCTCCCACCCGCAGTCGTACAGGTCGTCGCTGTGGAAATGGATGGCCGCGTACTCCGCCGGGGCGTGACGCCAGCACATCTCGCCGCCGCTCCAGCGCGACCCGGTCACCCCCCGGGTCGGCAGGTTGACGACCTCGCCGTGATGGCCGTCCGGCCCGGCGTCCAGGATCCGCACCCCGTCGGTCCCGCGCGCCAGGTCCCACGCCGCCAGCACCCGGCCGGCGGGATCGCCGCCCGCGTCCAGGCCGCCGGCCACCACGGTCGGCGCCTCCAGCTTGCCGTCGTAGTGGCGTTCGGCGGGGGCGGCTTCGGCCGGCGCGGTGGCCAGCATGACACCGGCGCCGGCCAGACGCGCGTCGGCCGGCAGCGGCGCCGTCGTCGCGTCTGCGCGCAGCCCGAGCCGGACCGGATCGAGCGGAATCTGGGCGACCCGAACCGTTCCGGCGCGGGTGTCGACCGTCGCCTCGATCCGGTACCAGGCGCGCGGTTGCAGCGGCGCCCCGACCGCGACCGTGTGTTCCCCGCCGCTGTCGCCAACCGCAGGGCCGCGCCGGCCGGCCCGACCTCCAGGCCGACGCCGGCCCCGCGGCCCGGGTCGCCGATCGTCAGGATCGCCTGCGGGCCGCGTCCCGGCAGGGTCGGCCAGACGATCGCGCTCAGGGACAGCACCGGCGTGGCGGCCAGGCCGGCCGGTGTGGCGATGCGGGCGTAGGAGCCGAGATGCACCGGCTGGAGGCGCGACCGGAACCGCCCCCCGAACGCCAGGTCGACCGGCAGGATCTTCAGGCCCGGCCCGTCCGGGTTGGGATCGCCGCAGCGGATCCGCACCAGCTCCGCCGTGTAGTCGTCGGCGAGCGCGCTGCTGACCTTGAAGGCGATGGTCCCGCCCGGCGCGGCGGACAGCCGGTCTGTGTATCCCGTGAGCGCGAGCATGCCTGCCCCCCTGTCGAACGATCTGGGGCATGTTGGGCGGGTTCGCCGCCCCTGGGAAGGCCTCTCGCTACCCTTCGGCCGGCACCGCCTCGGTCCGGCGCGGCCGCCCCGACAGCCAACGGCAGACTACGTAGAACACCGGCGTGAACACCAGGCCGAACAGCGTCACCCCGACCATGCCGGAGAACACCGTGGTGCCGAGCGCGCGGCGCATCTCGGCCCCGGCGCCCTCGGCCAGCATCAGCGGGACCACGCCCAGGATGAACGCGAACGAGGTCATCAGGATCGGCCGCAGCCGGGTTCGCGCCGCCTGGACCGCCGCCTCGACCCGCGACAGCCCGCGCTCCTCGCCCTGCTTGGCGAACTCCACGATCAGGATCGCGTTCTTGGCGGCGAGGCCGATCAGCACCACGAAGCCGATCTGCACCAGGACGTTGTTGTCGAGCCCGCGGAAGACCACCCCGGTGATCGCCGCCAGCAGGCAGGTCGGGACGATCAGCACCACCGCCAGAGGCAGCGTCAGGCTCTCGTACTGCGCCGCCAGCAGGAGGAACACGAACACCACCGCCAGGGCGAAGGCAATCACCGCGGTGTTGCCGGCGAGCTTCTCCTGCAGCGCCAGTTCGGTCCATTCGTAGGAGAAGCCATAGGGCAGCCGGCGCTCGGCCAGTTCCTCCATCGCCGCGATCGCCTGGCCGGTCGACGTCCCGGGCAGGGCCGCCCCTGCAGCTCGGCGGCGGGATACAGGTTGTAGCGCGCCACCCGGGTCGGCCCGGTGACGTCGTGGAACGTGGCGACGCTGCCGATCGGCACCATGGCACCCGACAGCGATTTCGCCCGCAGCGCCGCGATGTCGGCCGGGTCGTCCCGGAACTGGCCGTCGGCCTGGGCGGTGACCCGGAAGGTGCGGCCGAGGAAATTGAAATCGTTCACGAAGGCCGAGCCCAGGTAGACCTCCAGCGTGTCGAACACCCGCTCCGGCGGCAGCCCCAGCATCTCGGCCTTGACCCGGTCGATGTCGGCGAAGATCCGCGGCGTGGCGGTGTTGAAGAGGGTGAACGCGTAGGCGATGCCAGGGGTCTGGAAGGCACCGCCCATCAGGTCGGCGGTCGCCGCCTCCAGCGCCGGCAGGCCGAGGTTGCCGCGGTCCTGGACGTACATCTTGAAGCCGCCGCCGGTGCCGATCCCGCTGACCGGGGGCGGGGCGACCACGAAGATGTAGGCGTCCTTGATCCGGCCGAGGGCGGCCTGGACGTTCTGCTGGATGGTCGCCGCGTCCAGGCCGAGCGCCCGGCGCTCCTCATAGGGCGTCATGCTGAAGAAGATCGCGCCGGCGTTCGGGGCGTTGGTGAAGGTGGCGCCGTCGAAGCCGGCAAAGCCGGCGGTGTGCAGCGTGCCGGGCGTGTCGAGGATGATCCGGGTCGCCTCCCGCACCACCGCGTCGGTGCGCGACAGCGAGGCACCGGCCGGCAGCTGCACCACGGTGATCAGATAGCCCTGGTCCTGATTCGGGATGAAGCCGGTCGGGGTGCGCTGGAACTGCCAGCCGGTCGCCGCCAGCAGGCCGACATAGACCACGACCACCAGCGCCGAGAACCGGATCAGCCGCCGGGACAGGTTGCCGTAGCCGACCGACAGACGCTCGAAGCCGGCGTTGAAGCCGCGCGCGAACCGGCGGAACGGCCAGCCGATCACCGCCATCGCGCCGGTCGGCCGATGGTCCGGACGGTGCGGCTTCAGCAGCAGCGCCGCCATCGCCGGCGACAGCGTCAGCGAGACGATCAGCGAGATCACCGTGGCGCTCGCGATGGTCAGCGCGAACTGCTGGTAGAACAGACCGGAGATGCCGGTGATGAAGGCGGTCGGGATGAACACCGCCGACAGCACGACGGCGATGGCGATCAGCGCGCCGCCGACCTCGTCCATGGTCTTGTGCGAGGCCTCGCGCGGCGACAAGCCCTCGGCCAGGTAGCGCTCGACGTTCTCGACCACGACGATGGCGTCGTCGACGACGATGCCGATGGCCAGCACCAGACCGAACAGCGACAGGTTGTTGAGCGAGTAGCCGAACGCCGCCATCACCGCGAACGTGCCGATCAGCGACACCGGGATCGCGATGATCGGAATCACGGCGGCCCGCCAAGTCTGCAGGAACACGATGACCACCAGGACCACCAGCGCGACCGCCTCGAAGATGGTCGTGTAGACCTCGTCGATCGACTTCGCGATGTAGTCCGTCGGGTTGTAGATGACGTCGTAGTCGACGCCGTCGGGAAAGTCGGCGGCGAGGTCCCGCATGGTCGACAGCACGCCCTCGGCGGTCGCCAGCGCGTTCGACCCCGGCCGCTGGAAGATCAGGATCGGCAGCGCCACGTCGGTGTCGAGGTAGCCGATCGTCGAGTAGTCGCGCGCCCCGAGTTCGACCCGGGCAACGTCGCGCAGCCGGGTGACGCGGCCCTCGCCGTCGGTCTTGATCACGATCGCCTCGAACTGGGCCGGATCGACCAGCCGTCCGAGGGTCTGGACACTGAGCTGGAAGGCGCCGGGCTCCGGCACCGGCAACTGGTTCAGGGTACCCGACGCGACCTGCAGGTTGTTGGCCCGCAGCGCCGACACCACCTCGCTCGGCCGCCAGTTCGCGGGCCGCCATCAGCTCGGGGTTCAGCCAGATCCGCATCGAGAACTCGCGCTCGGCGAAGATCCGCGCCTCGCCGACGCCGTCGATGCGCGCCAGCCTGTCGATGATGCGGGTCTTGGCGTAGTTCGAGAGGTACAGGCTGTCGCGGCTGGCGTCGGGCGAATAGATGTGGATGACCATCATCAGGTCGGGCGAGTTCTTGCGGGTCACCACGCCGAGGCGGCGGACCGCCTCCGGCAGGCGCGGCTCGGCGATCGCCACGCGGTTCTGCACCAGCACCTGCGCCTCGTCGAGGTCGGTGCCGAGCCGGAAGGTCACGGTGATCGCCGCCTGGCCGTCGGCGGTCGACTGCGAGGACATGTACAGCATGCCCTCGACGCCATTGATCTCCTGCTCGATCGGGGTTGCGACGGTGTCGGCGACGATTTCCGCCGAGGCGCCCGGATAGTTCGCGGTGACGACGATCGTCGGCGGCGCGATCTCGGGATACTGCGCGACCGGCAGGCCGATATAGCTGATCGCGCCGACCAGCGTGATCAAGACCGCGACGACCGACGCGAAGATCGGCCGGTCGATGAAGAAATGCGACAACCGCACGGTACTGCCCTCGTCAGACGCTCGAAATCACCCGCCGACCGGCTCGGCCTTGGCCTGGATGGTTGTGGTCTCGACGGCGACCGTGCCGCCCGGACGCGCCCGCTGCAGCCCCTTCACCACGACCCGGTCCGTCGGATCGAGGCCGGAGCGAACCACCCGGAGGCCGTCGATCATCGGGCCGAGGGTCACCGGCTTCGGGATGACGGTTCCGTCGGCGCCGACGGTCATGACCGCCTTTCCCGACTGGTCCGAGACGATCGCGGAGTCCGGAACCAAGGTGGCGTCGTAGCGCCCCGAGCCGATCAGCCGTAGCCGGGCGAACGTCCCCGGTGTCAGCCGCAGGTCCGGGTTCGGGAACACCGCCCGGCCCCGCATCGTGCCCGACGCCGGATCGAGGGCGTTGTCCAGGAAGTCCAGGAGCCCCTCGTGCGCCCACGACGCCTCGTCCATCAGCCGGGTCTGGACCGGGCTGGACCCGTCGCGGGACGACGGCAGCGCCCCCTCGCGATGCAGACGGCCGTATTTGAGGTAGTCGGCCTCCGACATGGTGAAGGTGAAGTGGATCGGGTCGAGCGCCACGATGGTCGCCAGCAGAGTGGCGTTGTCGGTGCCGCCGGTGACAAGGTTGCCGACATCCACCTTCCGGTCCGAGATCCGGCCGCTCACCGGCGACCGGATCTCGGTGAACTCGAGGTTGAGCTCTGCGATCACCACACCGGCGCGCGTGGCCTCGATGTCGGCCGCCGCCTCGGCCCTGGCGGCGCGGCGGTTGTCGGCGGTCTCCTCGCTGATCGCCCGTGTCGCCACCAGCCGTTCGGCGCGCGCCAGTTCGCGATCCGCCAGCGCCAGGCGGGCCTGCGCGCTCGCCAGCTCGGCGCGGGCGCGCGCCAGTTCGGCGCGAAACGGCCGCGGGTCGATGGTGAACAACAGGTCACCCTTGGCGACGATCTGGCCGTCGCGGAAGTGGGCGGCGTCGAGATAGCCCGAGACCCGTGCCCGCAACACCACCCGCTCGGCCGCCTCGAACCTCCCGGTGTACTCGTCCCACTCTACGATCGATCGGATCAGGGGTACCGCGGCTTCCACCGGTGGTGGAGAGCTTGCGTCAGACGACGCTTGGGCTGGCGGCGCCTGGTCGCACCCGGAGACCATGATCGCAAGCGCGAACAACCCGGCCACCGAAGTGGCATGCGCGCGCGTCATAAACTTCATCAGACACCTGCCCTGACAACAGATCGTCGCTGAAACCGACCACTAACTCGTGCGATATTGCGTCGCACAAAATATGCCTAATTGGATCGAATGCGTTCGTATATTGGAAATAATGCGCGCGCAAGCTTGCCAGCGAAGCGCGAGTGCGAACGCGAAGGATCGGACATCTTCCGGTCGCGGTGTACACTTGGGGAGGGTATGAAGCCCGTCTCGGGCGTTCCGCAGCGAGGGCGTGCCACTGGACCAGACAGCGCAGAACCGACCATCGTTCCGGCGGCGAATCGCTGACGCCACGCTGCTGTCGCTGTACGACTATTGGCTCGCCAAAGCCGGGCCCGGCGTGGCCATGGCCCGGGACGACCTTGATCCGGCGCAGATCCCGCGGCTTCTCAGGAATCTTATCCTCGCCGACGTCGGCGACGGCGGGCGGGCGATCCGGTACCGGGTCGTCGGGACCGATATCGCCGCGGCCCATGGTCTCGACTACACCGGCATGACCGTCGAGGAACTGACCAGCGGCGATACGCTGGACTTCACCCGCCGGCTCTACGGGCGAGTCGTTGCCGATCGGGTGCCGGTTTATTCCGAAGGCCGCTTTCAATGGTTTGAGAAGGAATACCGCTGGACCAAACGACTGCACCTCCCGGTCAGCCGCCAGGGCGGCGCCGTCGACATGGTGCTGGCTGGCCAAATCTTCGAAATCGACCAGAGCAAGAGCGTCGAGCAGGTGGTGCCGGCGAGCCTGGAAGAACTCGCCGCCGATCGCGACACGCTGTCCAGCCGGCGGGGCTGACGGGGGACGCGCATCGGGCCTGGACCCTTTGCCGGTATCCTGCGCTAAAGTGGCGAACCGCCCGGTCGTCGGACGCGGTTCCGGTCCAACGCCATCACCAGAACACGGAGATCCCCCATGCGGTCGTCGACGCCGCGCGAGAAGTTCCGCGCCATCCTGTCCGGTGAACGCTGCGTGTACCCAGGCTCGGTCTACGACCCGATCTCGGCCCGAATCGCCGAGGACCTCGGGTTCGAGATCGGCATGCTGGCAGGGTCGGTCGCCTCGATGACCGTGCTCGGCGCGCCGGACGTGATCGTGCTGACCCTGTCCGAGTTCGCCGACCTGGCGCGGCGGATCTGCCGGGCCGGCGGCCTGCCGCTGATGGTCGACGCCGACCACGGCTACGGCAACGCCCTCAACGTCAAGCGCACGGTCGAGGAACTGGAGGCCGCCGGCATCTGCGGGCTCAGCATCGAGGACACGCTGCTGCCGCGGTCATTCGGTTCGGGCGGGCGCACCGAGCTGGTTTCGCTCGAGGAGGGTGTCGGCAAGATGCGCGCGGCGGTCGCCGGCCGCAGCGATCCGAACCTGTGCATCTTCGGGCGCACCAGCGCGCCCGGCGTGACCGGGACCGAGGATTGCATCGCCCGGGTGAAGGCCTACGCCGACACCGGCGTCGACGCGATCTTCCTGGTCGGGGTCAAGGACCGCGCCCAGCTCGAGGCGATTGCCCGGGAGGTGTCCCTGCCGATGATGCTCGGCGGCGCCGGACCGGCCCTGATGGACCGTGACTATCTCGCCTCCCAGGGGGTGCGGATCTGCCTGCAGGGCCACCAGCCGTTCGCCGCCGCCATCCAGGCGGTGCACGCCACCCTGAAGGCGCTGCGCGACGGCGTCGACCCCAAGCAGCTCACCGGCCTGCCGTCGGACGCGCTGATGAAGCAGGTCACCCGCGGCGGCGACTACGACCGCTGGACCTCGGAGTTCCTCGACTGACCGACATCACGCGGACCGCCCTGCGATGAGCGCCGAAGGCGGAGCCGAGACCGCCGTGCCGGCGCCCGATGGCGGGCGCTGGCTGGTGCTGTTCGGCATCTGGCTGGTCTATCTCTGCTTCGGGATGATCAGCGTGTCGCTGGCCCCGGTGGTGGCGCCGATCACCCGCGACCTGGGGCTGACCCACGGGGCGATGGGCAGCGTGCTGGGCGTGTGGCAGCTGGTCTACATCGCCGCCGCCATCCCGTGCGGCACCCTGCTCGATCGGCTGGGCGCGCGCCGGGCGCTGTTCATCGGCGCCATCGATCGTCGCCGCGTCCGGCCTGGCGCGCGGCTTCGCCACCGACTACTGGACGCTGCTGCTGGCGGTCGGTCTGTTCGGCATCGGCGGACCGATCATCTCCTCCGGCGCGCCCAAGGCGGTGGCGCAGCTGTTCACCGGCAGCCAGCGCGGCTTGGCGATGGGGATCTACATCACCGGCCCCGCGATCGGGTCGGTGATCGTGCTGTCGCTGACCAACGCCGTGGCGATGCCGTGGCTGGGCCAGGACTGGCAGGAGTGCTGCTGCTCTGGTCGCTGTTCGCGTTCGCCGGCGCCGGGGTCTGGCTGCTGCTGTCGCTGCACCCGGCCGCCCGCCGCCTCGACACGCCGGCCGGTAGCGGACCGCGCCCGAAGCAGACGCAGGTCGTCGGCGACCTGCTGAAGCTGCCGGCGGTCCGGCTGCTGCTGCTGATGGCGGTCGGGATCTTCAGCTTCAACCACGGGCTCAACAACTGGCTGCCGGAGCTGCTGCGCCACGGCGGCATGTCGGCGACCGCCGCCGGCTTCTGGGCAACCCTGCCGACGGTGGTCGGCATTGTCGGGTCGCTGCTGATCCCGCGGCTGGCCACGCCGGACCGCCGTTTCACCCTGCTCGCCGGGCTGGGCCTGGCGGCGATGGCGGCCAGCCTGCTCCTCGACACCACCTCGGCGCCGTTGCTGACGCTCGGCCTGGTGCTGCAGGGCATCGCCCGCAGCTCGCTGATGACGGTGGCGATCCTGACCCTGGTCGAGACCCGCGGCGTCGGCGAGAGGCACGCCGGCACGGCCAGCGGGCTGTTCTTCTCGTTCGCCGAGATCGGCGGCGCCGGCGGGCCGATCGTGCTCGGCGTTCTGTACGACGCGACCGGCGGCTTCGACGCCGGGCTGTACCTGCTCGCCGGCATCGGCGCGCTGCTGGCCGTCGCGGCGATGGGACTTCGCCGGATCGGTCGCTGAAAGCCCCTGCTCTACCAGCTCATCCGCCAGGACAGCTTGACGGTCGATCGCCGCGCCTGGTTCTCCACGCCGCCCGCGCAGCTCAGGCGGCCGACCGCCACGGGCAGCGAATAGAACAGGTGGAAATCCGGATAGTCGAAGTCGTACTCCGGTCTGACCGGCCGGGACATCGCGGCCCGCAGATGGTCATCGTCCTCCAGCACTGAGGCCAGCCCCACGGCGACACTGCCGGCGGAGGTGTCCCGGGTTCCCTGCACGACTTCCTCGCGGCCGGCGTGCCAGCGCAGCGACACCACGGCGTGCAGCACGTCGAAATCGACATGAGCGCCGGCGAAGGACGTCGAGCCGGTGTCACCCCCGCTGGCCCTGTACCCGCCCTGCAGCGCGAACGCGCCCTCGAACGCGGCGAGTTCCCCGGCCACCGATATGCCTTTCGGACCCGAGACGAAAGCGCCGGTCAGTGCCATCCGTCCGGTCGTGACCCGTGAGGTGAAGCCGTCGCCAACCCCGAGCGCCGCCAGATAGGGCGATCGCACGGCGCGGCCGAGCCGCAGACGGCTGCCCGAAAAGTCCCCGATCACCCCGGTGTTGCTGAACAGCCGGGCACGCACGGCGTCTGCCGTCAGGTCGAGCTCGAGCTTGCGGAGACCGTTGGATTCCGAACCGCGAAACGTCGCGGTCACGTCCTCGCTGGCCAGAGTAAGGCCCAGTCGCGCTGACGGCTGGACAGCCTCTCGGGCGGCGGAGTGCTTCGGTATTGCCGCGACCACCGCTGCCAGCAACGCCAGGGCTACTACGAGTGCGCGCATGATGTCGCCCCTGCCTGTCGGTCCAAACTCGACGACAAGGCTAGGCAAGGGCGGTTAACGACTCGTTAAGGTGAGAAATTTTATTCAATAAAAACAACCTATTAAATAGGAATATTGATGTTGAACTGAAGCCTTATCGACGATACTAGGAAATAACCTATCCACAGCTTTGGCGCGAACCTGAGTCTCCGGCTTCAGACCGCCGATGATCTCCAGCGGCGGCTTGGTGCGAAGCACTCTCATTAATCAGTTGAAAGTGCGAGGCGTTCGCAATACGAATTGCGAGACGTCGCGCCGTGCGGGCGCCGGCTCGAAGCCCAGCTCCGGAGAACCCGATGATCCAGACGACCCGCGCCACCACCCTGGCGGCCACGATTTGCTTCGCCGCGCTCGGAGCTATCCCGGCCGCCGCGAACGCGCCGACGGCGGACGCCAAGGCGGTGATTGCCACCTACGAGGCGATCGCCCACGCCATGTTCCAGGACGCGCACGCCGGCACGGTGGCGCTGAAATCCGCCGTCGACACCCTGGTGAAAGCGCCGTCGGCCGACAGCCTGCAGGCGGCCCGATCCGCCTGGATCGCCGCCCGCCCTGCCTATCAGCAGACCGAGGCGCTGCGCTTCGGCAACGCCATCGTCGACGACTGGGAGGGCCGGGTGAACGCCTGGCCGCTGGACGAGGGACTGATCGACTATGTCGACGCCGGCTACGGCAACGAGGCCGAGCACAACCCGCTCTACACCGCCAACCTGATAGCCAACCGCCGGATCCGCGTCGGCGCCACCATGGTCGACGCCGCCACGATCGACCGCACGCTGATCGCTTCCCTGCACGAGGCCCAGGAGGTCGAGGCCAACGTCTCGATCGGCTACCACGCCGTCGAGTTCCTGCTGTGGGGCCAGGACCTGAACGGCACCGGGCCGGGAGCCGGAAACCGGCCGCACACCGATTTCGACACCGCCAACTGCACCAACGGCAACTGCGACCGCCGGGCCGCCTATCTGGTGGCGGCGAGCGACCTGCTGGTCGACGACCTCGCCGAGATGGTGTCCCACTGGGCGCCCGGCGGGATTGCCCGCACCCAGCTCGAGGGCAAGGGGACCGGGGCGCGCTGGCGACCATCCTGACCGGCCTCGGCAGCCTGTCCTACGGCGAACTGGCCGGCGAGCGCATGAAGCTCGGCCTGATGCTGCACGACCCGGAGGAGGAGCACGACTGCTTCTCCGACAACACCCACAACTCACACTACTACGACCAGGCTGGGCATGGTGGCCTTCGCCACCGGCCGCTACGTCCGGACCGACGGTTCGGTGGTCGAGGGCCCGAGCATCCTCGACGTCGCCGCCGCCAAGGATCCGAAGGTTGCCGAGGAGATGAAAGCGGCCCTCGACGTCACCACCGCGGCGATGCGGGTCATGAAGGACACCGCCGATTCCGGCACCATGGCCTACGACCAGATGATCGGCGAAGGCAACGCCGCCGGAAACAAGATCGTCCAGGACGCCATCGACGGTCTTGTCTTCCAGACCAGGGCCATCGAGCGGGTGGTGGCGACGCTCGGCCTGACCATCGAGATCGAGGGCTCCGACAGCCTCGACAACCCGGCCGCGGTCGGGAAGAACTGACTGGACCGGATCTCCCGATGGGCTCCGCCGGCCGCCTGACCGGACTACGATCCCCGCCGCTGCGAGACCGCGGCACCCTGCGAGATCGGGGTGTTGAGCGGCCGCCTGAAGCTCTGGGAGATCGGCGGCGGCGTCCATTGCTCCATCCTCGGGACCTGTCTCGCGACCCCCGACCTGATGGCGCTCGCCCGCCGGCTCCGGCTCACGCTGCCGGCGGGCGCCACCGACTACGAGATCCACGGCTACTTCGTCCAGCAATCGACCCAGGACGGCCCGGTCGCCCGCACCCTGCAGCGCCTGCTCGATCACCGGTACGAGGGCGCCCTGCGCCGCGTCGGGCGGTCGCTCGACGCCGGGGCGCTGGACGCGCTCTGGGAAGAGTTCAAGGCGTCGGGCCGGATCGCGGGCGGCTACTGGGCGCTGCTGTCGCACCGCCACATCCCTTCGACGCTGCGCTCCCGGGTGTTCGGCGAAGCGCACATGATGTCGCACCTGCAGGGGGCGGCGGTGCGCGACCACGCCACCCGCGTCGACCAATTGGAGCGCGAGAACGCCGAGCTGCGCGATCGCGCGGCCCGCCTGGCCCGGTCCTCCCAGGAAGCGCAGGCGGCGCTCGAGGAACGCGACCGGCGGATCGCGGCGCTGTCGGAGCGCCTGACGTTCGCCGAGGCCGCCGGTGCCCGGGCCGAGACCAGCGCCACGCCCTCGATCCGGCTGGAGCGCAAGCTCGCCAAGCGCGAGCAGCAGCCTGGCGGGCGCACGCACCCGCGCCCGCGACCTGGAGGCCGAGGTCGAGCGTCTCGCGCGCGAAGTGGCGGCGCTTCGCGACCGCCGGCGGCCCACCGTCTCCGCCGACGTCGCAGAGACCCCGTCGCCGATCCGGTCGCCCGGCGTTCCGGGTGGCGCCTGCCGCCTGCTCTATGTGGGCGGTCGGCCGGGACTGGTGCCGCATCTTCGCGACGTCGCGGAGCGCCGGCAGGCCAGCCTGCTCCACCACGACGGCGGCAAGGAGGAGACGCTGCAGCGCATCGACGACCTGGTGGAGCGCGCCGACGCGGTGCTGTGCCCAGTCGACTGCGTCAGCCATTCCGCCTGCCTGCGCGTGAAACACCTGTGCCAGCGTCACGACAAGCCGTTCCTGCCCCTGAAGTCCTCAAGCCGGAGCTGCTTCACCCGCGCCTTGATGGACCTGGGCCTGAAGCCGATGCCCGGAGCCCGCCAAGGCCGGGCGGGCCGCCGCGGGTGACGCCGTGACGGCCGCCCTGCCGCGCCGCCGCGTCCTGATCGGCGCCTCGGCCGCCGTCGCGGTCCTGTCGGTCGGCGGGATCGCGACCGGCGGTGGAGCGCCGAAGCCGCTGCCGCCGGCGCCCAACCCGCGCGCACCTGGCGTTCCGGCGCGTCGACCTGGTCGCCGCCCCCGGCCGGTCCGTCTGCTCGGCCGGGACCGACCGGCGTCGCCGTTGTGGACCTACGGCGACGATCCGCTGACCGTGATCCGGGTCCGGCGCGGCGACACCCTGGAGGCCCGGCTGGAGAACCGCCTGCCGGAGCACACCTCGATCCATTGGCACGGCATCCGGCTGCCGAACCCGATGGACGGCGTGCCCTACATGACCCAGCCGCCGGTCGAGCCGGGCGGGAGTTTCGAGTATCGCTTCGCCCTGCCGGATACCGGGACGTTCTTCTTCCACCCGCATTGCAACACCGTCGAGCAGGTCGGCCGCGGCCTGGCCGGCGTGCTGATCGTCGAGGGCGACGAGACCGTCCCCTACGGCGCCGACGTGCTGTGCCTGCTGAAGGACTGGCGGCTCGACGAGGCGACCGGCGGCTTCCTCGACTTCCTGACCGATGCCGGCGCCGCTCGGAACGGCACCTTCGGCACGGTCCGCTCGACCGGCTTCGGCCCGGCCCCGACGGTCCGGATGCCGGCCGGGCGCGACGTGCGGGTGCGGATCCTGAACCTGGACGTCACCCGGGTCAGCCAGGTCGGGGTGGTCGGCGCCGAGGCGGCGGTGATCGCGACCGACGGCAACGCGGTCGCGCCGTTCCCGCTGGAGGCCTGGCGGATGGGCCCGGCGATGCGGCTCGACGTCGTGGTGCGCGCGCCCGCCCCCGGCGCGACGGCACGGGTGGTCGACTACTTCTCCAAGGATATCGTCACGCTGATGACGCTGGTCGGCGACGGCACCGCGCCGGACCGGCCGACGGCGTTCGATCCCGCCCCGCTCTACGCCCCGGCCCTGCCGGAGCCGGATCTCCGACGGGCCGAGATCCTGGCGTTCGACTTCGGCTCGACGGCGGGCGACCTGACGGTCGCGGCGCCGAACGGCGAGGTCATCGACCTCGGCCTGTCGCTGTGCCTGGCACCCGGGACCTTCTGGGCGATCAACCGGCAGTCCTGGCCGGAGCGCGGCCACGAGTACCCGCCGGCGCCGCTGGCCGAGCTGGCGCTCGGGCGCAGCTACGTCTTCGAGCTGCGCAACCTGACGCCGCACATGCACCCGATCCACCTGCACGGCCACAGCTTCAAGGTGCTCGACTCCAACAAGGTCGACCGGCCGGTGCACTGGGCCGACACGGCGCTGCTGACACCGAAGGAGCGGATGCGGGTGGCGTTCGTCGCCGACAACCCCGGGAGCTGGATGTTCCACTGCCACATCATCGAGCACCAGGACACCGGCATGATGGGCTACGTGACGGTGGCGTGATGCGGTGCCTGCTCACCCCCCTCGTGCTGGTTGCCGGCCTTGCCGCCGGCGGTGCCGCCGCCGAGCCACTGGACGTCGCGGTCGGCAAGGCGCTGTTCGACCGGATGTGGGTGCCGGCGCCGGCCTCGACCCGCGGCAGCGACGGACTCGGGCCGCTGCACGCGGCCCGTTCCTGCGCCGGCTGCCATGCCGGCGGCGGCGGGTCGCGCACCGCCGCCGGCGCCGACGCCAGCATCGCGCCGCCTGGACTGCGTGGTGCGCCTGGGATCCGAGCACGGACCGGGCGACCCGGTGTACGGGTTGCAGATCCAGCCGCTCGGCACCGCCGCGGCGGCCCCGGAAGCGGCGGTCGCCTTCGACCTCGTGGCCTCGCCCGATCCGGCGCGCGGGCCGACGGTGACGGCGATCCGACTCGACGCCCTGGGCTACGGCCCGCTCGACCCAGGAACCCGGGCCGAGGCGCGCCGGGCGCCGTCGCTGCGCGGCCTCGGGCTGCTCGCCGGCATCCCGCATTCGACCCTGGCGGCGCTGGCCGACCCCGACGACCGCGACGGCGACGGCATCTCCGGCCGGCTCGGCAGCGGGCGGTTCGGCTGGAAGGCGCTGGAGCCGACGGTGTCGAGCCAGACCGAGGCGGCGCTGGTGGTCGATCTCGGGCTGTCGACCCCGGCCGCCCGGCGCACGCCGGCGACTGCACCGCCGCCCAGGCCGCCTGCCGCGACGCCCCGCACGGCGAGAGCGGCCACGCCGACGGCGTCGAGATCCCCGCGACGCCCTGCGCGCGCTGGTCGCCTATGTGACGGCGCTGCCCGCCCCTCGCCCGGCGGAGGACGACGAGGGTGCCGCACTGTTCCGCGACGCCGGCTGCGCCGCCTGCCACGTGCCGATCCTGGCCGGCGCCGGCGGGCGGGCGGTGCGGGCGTTCACCGACCTGCTGCTGCACGACCTCGGCCCCGGCCTCGCCGGCGGATTCCCGGAAGGTGCGGCGTCGCCCGGCGAATGGCGGACGCCACCGCTCTGGGGTCTGGGGGCTTCGATGCGGCGCGGCGACCGACTTCTGCACGACGCCCGGGCGGCCACCATCGACGAGGCCGTCCGCTGGCACGGCGGCGAGGCCGAGGAGGCCCGCGCCCGCTTTCTGGCGCTGGCGCCCGGCCAGGCCGCCCGCCTGCTCGCCTACCTGGAAGGGTTGTGACTTGCGCCGCCTGACGATTCTCCTCGCCGCGCTCGCCGTGTTCGGCGGGCCGGCCATCGCCGACCAGCCGGCACGCGACGCCGCGATCGTGGCGCGTGCGGTAGACGGCTACATCCGGCCGGCGTTCGCGCGCTTCGCCGCCGATACCCAACGGCTGGAGGCGGCGATCACCGGGTTCTGCGGCGCACCGGCACCCGGCGCCCGGCAATCGCTCGACACGGCCTTCCGATCGGCGGTCGAGGGCTGGAGCGGCGTGCAGTTTCTCCGCTTCGGCCCGCTGAGGGAAGCCAACCGGCTGGAACGCGTGGCGTTCTGGCCCGACCCGAAGGGCGTCGCGCTCCGCCAGATCCGGCGCGCGCTGGCCGACCGCGATCCGACAGTGGTCGACCCGGAAACGCTGGCCGGCAAGAGCGTCGCGCTGCAGGGGCTGACCGCTCTCGAATACCTAATCTACGCCGGCGAGGGCGAACCGGCCGGTGCGGCCAGCGACGCCGGCGCCTTCCGATGCGCCCATGCGGTCGCCGCCGCCCGCGGGCTGGTCGCACTCGCAACCGCCGTCGCCGGTGAGTGGACGGACCCTCGCGGCTTTGCGCGGCGGCTGCTGACACCGAACGCCGAGGATCCGCTGTACCGCACCCATTCGGAGGCGATGTCGGAGTTGCACGGAGCGCTCGTCACCGGCCTGCAGATGGTGCAGGACCTCAAGCTGAAACCGGTTCTGGGCGCCGATCCGAACGCGGCCCGGCCGCTGGCGGCGCCGTTCCGGCGCGCGGGCCTGACGATGGCGGCGCTCACGGCCGATCTGCGGGCGCTGAAGTCGTTCGCCGGCACCGCTGCGTTCGCCCGGTCGCTGCCGCCGGAGCAAGACTGGCTCGGCGGCTCCATGGCGTTCGAATTCGACCAGGGACTAGCCGCCGTCGCCACGATGGACCTGCCGATCGACGAAGCGGTCTACGACGGCGCGGCCCGCGCTCGGCTCGGCTATGCCGTGGTGGTGCTCGGCCACCTCCGCGACCTCACGCAGCAGGATCTGGCGGCCGCCCTCGGTCTGACGGTGGGATTCAATGCGCTCGACGGCGACTGAACCCATGCGGATCGATCGGCGTGCCCTGCTCTGGGGTGCGGCTTTCGGGTTCGGGTTGACGCTTGCCCCCCGCCCGGCGCGCGCCGGCGGGACCCTGTTGGTCGCCACCGCGAGGCTGGCCGATCGGCGCTACGCCGTGGTGGCGGTGGAGCCGAACGGCGCCGTCCGGTTCGCCACGCCGCTGCCCGAGCGTGGCCACGAGCCGGTGGTGTCGCGTCGCCGCGGCGAGGTGGTGGTCATGGCGCGCCGCCCCGGGCGGTTCCTGGTGGTGGTCGAGCTCGCGACCGGGGCGGTGCGGCGGCAGCTCGTCGGCGCCGCCGGGCCGGCATTTCTACGGCCACGCCGTCTTCGACGCCGGCGAGCGACTGTTCTACACCACCGAGAACGACCACGAGGCCGGGCGCGGCGCAATCGGGGTCTGGGACGCCGCCGATGGCTACGCCCGCCTGGGCGAGTTCGATTCAGGCGGCATCGGCCCGCACGACCTCGCCATCGGCGAGGGCGGCCGCAGCTTGGTGGTCGCCAACGGCGGCGTGCTGACCCACCCCGACAGCGGCCGCGCCAAGCTGAACCTCGCGACCATGGAGCCGTCGCTGGCGGTGATCGACCGCGCCACGGGCAAGCTGGAACGCCGGATGACCCTGCCGCGCGAACTGCACCAGCTCGGCATCCGGCACCTGGCCCTGGCTCCGGACGGCATTGTCGGCTTCGGCATGCAGTACGAAGGGCCGGCCGACCATGCGGTGCCGCTCGCCGGCATCTGGGCGCCGGACGGCGCCGTAACCCTGCTGACCCACGATGCCGCATCCCCAGGCGACACCCGCAACTACGTTGGCGACGTGGCGATCGACGACACCGGCCGTTATCTTGCAGCCAGCTTCCCGCGCGGCAGCCGGGTCGGCGTCTGGGACTTGGTGACAAAACGTTCGATCGGGATGGTCGCCGCCGCCGACGCCTGTGGTCTCGCCGCCGAGCCCGGCAGCCAGCGTCTCTGGATCAGCGACGGCACCGGGGCGATCGGGGCAATCGAACCCGGAACACCGCTGGCTCGGTCGACAATCACGCCGGTTCCCGGAATGGCGTTCGACAACCACATGGCGCGAGCCTGAGAATCCAACGCCCGCCCAATGATCGTTTCCGAAAACGATTGCGGCTGTCACCTTTTCGTCATCGAATAGAGGGTATCAAAAAAAGGCGTCCCGCTGACGGTCTCCGCCGGCGACGGGAGCGCGTCAATATGTTCCCGACAGGAGGATGCCATGATCCGACGTGCATTGTTGAAGGCGACGGGTGTCGCCGCCGTGCTCGCCACCGTGATGGCCTGGTCGGCCCCGGGATCGGCGCTCGATTCGCGCTTCAAGGACGAGAACGGCGACCTTGTCGCCGACACGCCGGCCGATCCGAGCCAGCAGATCGATCCGAGCACGCTGATCTTCGCCTACACGCCCGTCGAGGACCCCGCCGTCTACGCCAAGGCCTGGAGCGACTTCATCACCCACATGGAGAAGGTGACCGGCAAGAAGGTCCAGTTCTTCCCGGTCCAGTCGAACGCCGCGCAGATCGAGGCGATGCGCGCCGGACGCCTGCACGTCGCCGGGTTCAACACCGGGTCCAACCCGCTCGCCGTCGCCTGCGCCGGCTTCGTATCGTTCGCCATGATGGCGCAGGCCGATGACAGCTTCGGCTACGAGATGGAGATCATTACCCATCCGGGCAGCGGCATCGCGAAGATCGAGGACATCAAGGGCAAGAAGATGGCCTTCACCTCCCAGACCTCGAACTCCGGCTACAAGGCGCCGTCGGCGATGCTGAAGGCCGACTACGGCCTCGAAGCCGGCCGGGACTACGAGCCGGTGTTCTCCGGCAAGCACGACAACTCGATCCTCGGCGTCGCCAACAAGGACTATCCGGCGGCGGCGATCGCCAACTCGGTGATGGAGCGGATGATCGCCCGCGACGTGATCAAGGCCGACCAGGTGGTCACGGTCTTCAAGTCGCAGACCTTCCCGACCACCGGCTACGGCTTCGTCTACAACCTGAAGCCGGAACTGCAGGAGAAGATCAAGGAGGCGTTCTTCACCTTCAAGTGGGAGGGCTCGTCCCTGGAGGAGGAGTTCAAGAAGTCCGGCGAGGTCGAAGTTCATCCCGATCACCTTCAAGAGCCACTGGGAGGTCGTCCGCAAGATCGACGCCGCCATGGGCGTCTCCTACGACTGCAAGTGACCGGCGACGGCACCGGAGGACCGACCCCATGCTGCGTCTGGTCAACCTGACGAAGACCTACCGCACCGGCGACCGTGCGCTCACCGACGTGTCGTTGACCGTCGAGCCGGGGCAGGTGGTCGGGCTGATCGGTCCCTCCGGCGCCGGCAAGTCGACGCTGATCCGCTGCATCAACCGATTGGTGGAGCCGAGCTCGGGCCAGGTGTTTCTCGGTGATACCGAGCTCACCGGGCTCGGGCGCGGCGCGCTCCGGCGGTCGCGGCGGCGGATCGGCATGATCTTCCAGGAATACGCCCTGGTGGAACGGCTGACGGTCATGGAGAACGTGCTGTCGGGCCGGCTCGGCTATGTCGGGTTCTGGCGGAGCTTCTTCCGCCGGTTCCCGCCCGACGCCGTCTCGACCGCCTACCGGCTGCTCGACCGGGTCGGGCTGTCCGACCACGTCGACAAGCGCGCCGACGCCCTCTCCGGCGGCCAGCGCCAGCGCGTCGGGATCGCCCGGGCGCTGGCTCAGGACCCCGATCTTCTGCTGATCGACGAGCCGACCGCCTCGCTGGATCCCAAGACCTCGCGCCAGATCATGCGGCTGATCGTCGAGATCTGCGACGAGAGCGGGCTGCCGGCGATCATCAACATCCACGACGTGGCGCTGGCCCAGCAGTTCGTGCGCCGCATCATCGGCCTGCAGGCCGGCCGGGTGGTGTTCGACGGTCCGCCCGACCAGCTCGACGAAACCGTGCTGACGACGATCTACGGCGAGGAGGACTGGTCCGCGACCATCCGCACCGCCCACGACGATGACGCCGTCGATCCGACCGAGCAGGCCGAGGGCCACGACGAGCGCGAGACCCCGGCCGAGATCCTCGACCGTGAGCGTATGGCGGGGCTGTCGTGACGACCGCCTCTCCCGCCAACCGGACGGTGTGGCGCCGGCCGCCCTTCATCACCGATCCCCGCCTGCGCTGGGCGATCTACGGCGGCGCCGTGGTCTATCTGATCCTGGCCTTCGCCACGATCGATGTGAACTGGGTGCGGGTCTACGAGGGCCTGGATCGGGGGATGCGCTTCGTGCGCGGCTTCCTGGTGCCCGACTTCACCAGCCGGTGGAGCGATATCGCCCAGGGCATGCAGGAAAGCCTGACCATGACCGTCACCTCGACGGTGGTCGGCATCCTGATCTCGGTGCCGATCGGGATCGGGGCGGCCCGCAACATCGCGCCGATGCCGGTCTACCTGTTCTGCCGCGGCATCATCGCGCTGTCGCGCAGCTTCCAGGAAATCATCATCGCCATCCTGTTCGTGGCGATGTTCGGCTTCGGACCGTTCGCCGGCTTCCTCACCCTGTCGTTCGCCACCATCGGCTTCCTGTCCAAGCTGTTGGCCGAGGATATCGAGGACATCGACGAGGCCCAGGCCGAGGCGATCCGGGCGACCGGGGCCGGCTGGTGGCAGGTGGTGAACTACGGCATCCAGCCGCAGGTGATGCCGCGGCTGATCGGCCTCAG
This sequence comes from Rhodospirillaceae bacterium, assembly GCA_018401495.1. Classification (GTDB taxonomy): domain Bacteria; phylum Pseudomonadota; class Alphaproteobacteria; order Thalassobaculales; family Thalassobaculaceae; genus Thalassobaculum_A. The sequence goes on along the minus strand of JAGYJX010000020.1, from coordinate 117,088 downwards.
CCTGTACCGCCTCGACATCAACTTCCGGGAATCCTCGGTCATCGGCATCGTCGGCGCCGGCGGCATCGGCGCCACGCTGAACACCGCCATGGACCGGTACGAGTACGATTCCGCAGCCGCCATCCTGATCATGATCATCATCATCGTGATGATCGCCGAGTACAGTTCCAGCTTCATCCGCAAGTGGGTGCAGTGATGGCCGGCACCCCCGCTTCTTTCCCGCAGGCCTGGCGCAAGCGCACGACGCGCGGCGAGTTGCTGCTGTGGGTCGGCTGGCTCGCGCTGGTCGCGCTGTTCGTGTTCTGCTGGGAAGTCATGAACGAGAACACGATGTGGTTCTTCGTGGTCGACGCGCCGGCCCAGGCGCTCGACCTCGGGTCACGGATGGTTCCGCCGCGCTGGAGCTACCTCCCCGCCCTGATGAAGCCGCTGTGGGACACCATCAACATGGCGACCCTCGGCACCCTGCTGGCCATCGTCATGGCGATCCCGGTCGCCTTCCTGGCCGCCCGCAACACCACGCCGAGCGAACGCTTCGTGCGCCCGGTGGCGCTGCTGGGCATCGTCGCCAGCCGCTCGATCAACGCCCTGATCTGGGCGCTGCTGCTGGTGGCGATCATCGGCCCGGGCGTACCGGCCGGCGTCGTGGCGATCGCGCTGCGTTCGGTCGGCTTCATCGCCAAGCTGCTGTACGAGGCGATCGAGGAGATCGACGCCAGCCAGGTCGAGGCGGTCACCGCCACCGGCGCGTCGTCGGCCCAGGTCATCGACTACGCGATCGTGCCGCAGATCCTGCCGGCCTTTGCCGGGATCTGCGTGTTCCGGTGGGACATCAACATCCGAGAATCCGCCGTGCTGGGGCTGGTCGGCGCCGGTGGGCTCGGCTTGGCTCTCCAGGACTCGCTCAACGTTCTGGCGTGGCCCCAGGTCACCGTGATCTTCGTGCTCATCCTGCTGACCGTTCTGGTCAGCGAGTGGGTGTCCGCGCGCGTCCGCCACGCCATCATCTGACGGACCGGCGCGTTACAATCTGTCGAGGACGACCGGATTGCACATCCTGATCGAGATCGCCGGCGGCATCGCCCTGCTGTTGTGGGGCATCCGGATGGTGCGAACCGGCGTTACCAGGGCCTTCGGCTCGGCGATCCGGCGCGGCATCGCGATCGCGACCCGACGGCGGCTGACCGCCTTCGTCACCGGCATGGCGGTCACCGGCATCCTGCAGAGCAGCACCGCGACGGCCCTGATCGTCTCGTCGTTCGGAGGGCGCGGCATGATCGCGCTGCCGGCGGCGCTGGCGGTCATGCTCGGGGCCGACGTCGGCAGCACGCTGGTGGTGCAGGTGCTGTCGCTCGACGTCTCCTGGCTGTCCCCGTTGTTCCTGCTGGTGGGAGTGATCGGATTTCTCAGCACCGAGGACGCCAAGCGGCGCAACCTGTCGCGAATCCTGATCGGCCTCGGCCTGATGCTGCTGGCGATCCGGCTGATCATGCTGGCTTCGCACCCGTTGCGCGAGGCCGAGACCGTCTCGGTGCTGCTGCGACCGCTGACCGACGAGCCGCTGCTGGCGATCCTGCTGGCCGCGCTGCTGACCTGGCTCGCCCACTCCAGCCTGACGGTCGTGGTGCTGGTGATGACGCTGGCGTCCCTGCACGTGATAAACCTGCAGCTGGCGCTCGCCCTGGTGCTCGGCGCCAATGTCGGCGGGGCGATCACGCCGATGATCATGACCCTTGGCCAGCCACCGGCGGCCCGCCGGGTGCCGCTCGGAAACTTCCTGATGCGGGCGGCGGGTGCCGCCGCCTGCGTGTGGGCGATCCCCTACATCATTCCGTATCTCGGCATGGTGTCGATCGACATCTCGCACCGCGTGGCGAACTTCCACACCGCCTTCAACCTGGCGCTGGCGTTGGTCTTCCTGCCGGTCGTCGGACTGGTCTCGGCTCTGGTCATGCGGATGCTGCCGGAGCGCGAGGCTTCCGACGACGAGAAGAATCCGAAATACCTCGAGCAGTCGGCGCTCGATTCGCCGGCGGTCGCGCTGACCTGCGCCAGCCGCGAGACCCTTCGCATGGGCGACATCGTGTCGGACATGCTTGGCCGAAGCCTGGACGTGTTCCGGCGCGACGACCCCAACCTGGCAAAGGAGGTCGAGCGTTCCGATGACACCGTCGACGGCCTGCACGAAGCGATCAAGCTGTACCTCACCCGGCTGGCCCGCAACGAACTCGACCCGGCCGAGAGCCGCCGAACGGTCGAGATCCTCAGCTTCACCACCAACCTCGAGCACGTCGGCGACATCATCGACAAGAACCTGATGGAACTCGCCACCAAGAAGATCAAGGCGCGTTCCTCGTTCTCCAAGGAGGGCTTCGCCGAGATCGAGGCGATGCACGCCCAGGTCGTCGGCAATCTTCAGCTCGCGCTCAACGTCTTCATGTCCGGCGATGTCCGTCTGGCCCGCAAGCTTCTCGAGCAGAAAGTCCACATCCGAGAGATGGAACAACGCTTCTCCGAAGCCCACTACGCCCGCATCGGGGCCGGACGGCTGGAATCGATGGACAGCAGCTCGCTGCACCTGGACGTGCTGCGCGACCTGAAGCGGATCAACAGCCACGTCACCTCGGTCGCCTATCCGATCCTGGAGGACGCCGGCCAGATCGTCTCGAGCCGCCTGCGCAGCACCGCCGCCGCCGAGCTGAACGAGGCCACGGCCGCCGCACCGGCGACCCCCGCCGCCGGGAGCGAGCCGCGATGACCCACCCGCTCGACCGGCTGCACCGCGGCGTCCACCTGGCCCGCAGCGACGCTCCCGGCGAAAGCCGGACCGCCCAGCTGCTGCGCGACGGCAACCCGAAGATCGCCAAGAAGGTGGTCGAGGAAGCGACCGAGGTCGCGCTCGACGCCGTGGTCTCGGATCGCGACGGGGTGATCCGGGAATCCGTCGATCTGCTCTACAACCTCACCGTCCTGTGGGTCTGGATGGGCATCACCCCGGCCGAGGTCTGGGCCGAGATGGAGCAGCGCGAGAAGGCCCACGGCATCGCCGGCAAGCTGCCGAAGGCCTAGCGGTGCGCGCCGACACCGACGACGGCATCGACGCCCGCCTCCGGGTGGCGCTGGCGGCGGCCGAGGCGGCCGGCGACCTGGCGCGCCGCTACTTCAACCGGCGCGCCGGGCTGGTGATCGAGACCAAGGGACCGCAGGACCTGGTCAGCGTTGCCGACCGGGCCGTCGAGACGGCGATCCGCGAGGCGATTGCCGCGGCCTTCCCGGCCGACGCCATGGTCGGGGAGGAGCACGGCGGCGACGCCACCGCGACCGGCTGGGTGATCGACCCGATCGACGGCACCCAGAACTTCCTGCGCGGCATCCCGCAGTTCGTGGTGTCGATCGCCTACCGCCGCGGCGGCGTCACCGAACTGGGGGTGATCCGCGACCCGAACGCCGGCGAGACCTTCGCCGCCCGCCGGGGTGGCGGCGCCACCCGCGACGGCGCCGCGATCCGGGTCAGCGGCGTCGCCGGGCTCGAGCAGGCGGTGCTGGGCGTCGGCCACTCGCCGCGCCACCCCGCCGGGCGCTATGTCGAGGCGGTCGAGGCGGTGGTCGCCGCCGGCGCCCAGACCCGCAACTACTGCTGCGCCGCCCTGCAACTCGCCTACGTGGCCGACGGCAGGCTGGACGCCACCTGGGACCCTTACCTGCTGGACTGGGACGTCGCTGCCGGCATCCTGATCGTGGAGGAGGCCGGCGGCATGGCGGCCCCGTTCCAGCCCGGGCGGCTCGGGCCGGCGGCCGACCGGCTCGTCGCCGGAACCGCGCCCCTGGTTCGCCTTCTGCTGCCGCTGCTGCCCTGACCCTTGGCGACGGCTACCCCTCGGCCGGCACGGCCAGGTCGACGGCGACGGTCTTGTCCGATTCCACCGTCACGGTCTTGAGGTCGGACCGGGTGGCGCCGTCCTGGCCCGGCCATTCCGCCCGCACGGTGTGGCTGCCGGGGTCGAGGGGCGGGGATACTGCGGTGCCGCCCGCGTCCGGCACCAGCGCCTGCCGCCCGACATGCAGCGCCAGCGCCTTGCGGGTGGCCTCCGGCAGCGCCGCCCAGCCCTGGATCCGGACACTGACCCGGCCGGGCGCCCCGTCGGGCCGCGCGAAACCCTGCTTGCGGTCGAAGGACAGCAGGTTGAACCGTTGCCGGGTGGCCCATTGCACGGTCTCGGCCTCGACCGCGGCCTCGACGCTGTCCATGAAGCGGCGCTGCAGGTCGAGCAGGCCGTGCAGCGCGGAGCGATCCTCGACGATGTTGTCCGCCGCCAGCCGCGACGCCCACTCGTAGCGGAACGACGCCAGCCGCCGGACCAGTTCGGCCTGGGTCATGCGGAAGCGCATCCAGCTTTCCGAGAAGCCGAAGAAATTGTCGAGCCCGACCAGCAGCCCGGCGAGCGTGATCACCACATAGCCGGCGTAGGCGACGTCCACCCCGGCGATCAAGGGCAGCACCGGCGCCGTCACCGGCACCAGCGCGCCGAGACCGACCAGCAGCAGGGCGAAAAACCGCAGTGCCCGGGCGATCGCCCCCTGGCGGCTGCCCTTGCGGTCGTACCAGTCGATGCGATCCTGGGCGGCCGCGACCGTGGCGCGGTGCAGATCCACCAGCGACGCGGTCGCCCTGTCCGGCAGCCAGTCTTCGGGCGAGGCCGGGAACGGCTCCAGGTTCGCGGGATAGCCCTGTACCCTGCCGGCGCGCCCGCCACCGTGGGTGCTTCCGAAGCCTGCATCCACCATGACCTGACCCTCCCGGACACGCGGTGCCCGGGATTCGGTCAGCAACTCCACCGACTCGTCAACTCTTCGTTGCGGACGGCGTCCAGCCCGCTCCGGCAGCGGCCTGCGGTCAGCCGCGTGGCAGCCGCGTCTCCACCAGCCGCGCCCAGAAGCTGGCGCCGACCGGCAGGACCGCGTCGTTGAAGTCGTATTTCGGGTGGTGCAGCCCGAAATCCTTGCCCGGTGCGCCACCGCCGAGCCACAGGAAGGCGCCCGGGCGCTCGGTCAGCATGAAGGCGAAATCCTCGCTCGCCATGATCGGGGCGGTGTCGCGGTCGACCCGGTCCGGCCCGACCACCTGCTCGGCGACCGAGGCGACCACCTCGGCGGTTTCCGCCGGGTTGATCACCGCCGAGTAGCCACGCCGGTAGTCGACGTCGACCTCGGCGCCGTGCATCCGGCCGACACCGTCGCAGAGCGCGCGGATGCGCTCCTCGATCAGGTCACGCACGCCGTCGTCGAAGGTGCGGATCGACAGCTTCAGTTCGGCGGTGTGCGGGATCACGTTGTTGGCGGTGCCGGCGTGGAACTGCGCGACCGTGACCACCGCCGACTGGATCGGGTCGACGTTGCGGCTGACGATGGTCTGGATGCCCTGGTAGAGCTGCACGCCGACGGCGATCGGGTCGACCCCGTCGTGCGGGCGGGCGGCGTGGGCGCCGCGGCCGCGGACCGTCAGGAACGCCTGGTCGGCCGCCGCCATCAGCGGGCCCGGACGCACGCCGATGGTGCCGGCCGGCAGGTGCGGGGCGTTGTGGATGCCCCACACGGTGTCGCACGGAAAGCGCTCGAACAGCCCCTCCTCGATCATCACCCGGGCGCCGGCCCCGCCCTCCTCGGCGGGCTGGAAGATGAAGTTCACGGTGCCGGCGAAGTTGCGGGTCTCGGCCAGGTACTTGGCGGCCCCCAGCAGCATGGTGGTGTGGCCGTCGTGGCCGCAGGCGTGCATGCGCCCCGGGTTCTGCGAGCGGTAGGGCGGGTTGCCCTCCTCGTCCATCGGCAGGGCGTCCATGTCGGCGCGCAGGCCGATCGAGCCGCCCTGGGAGGAGCCGCGCAACACGCCGACCACGCCGGTGCCGGCGATGCCCCGGTGCACCTCGATGCCCCAGGATTCCAGCTTGTCGGCCACCACCGCCGCGGTGCGGTGCTCCTCGAACTTGATCTCCGGGTGGGCGTGCAGGTCACGCCGCCACTCGGTCATCTCCTCGTGGAACTCCGCAATGCGGTTGTTGACGGGCATCGATCGTCTCCGGACGGATGGGTGGGACGCGCGCCGGGGCCAGGCACTGGCCGTCGCGTCCGCAGGATGGTCTGGCGGATCATAGGCCGCATCCCGCGTCCGCGGGCAACCATCATTCGCGCCCGACGCCCCGGTTGACGCGAGGCCCGGAGGCGGTTATGTAAGTGAATGTTCACTTATCGAATATCGGCAACCTCGCCGTCGCCTGCCCGTTCCGGCCCACAAGCCGCCTTCCGGAGTGACGCCATGAGCCCGTCCGAGTTCACCCTGCTCCGCTCCCGCCGGTTCCTGCCGCTGTTCGTCACGCAGTTCCTGGGCGCGATGAACGACAACGTGTTCAAGAACGCGTTCGTGATCCTGGCGCTCTACGGCATCGCCGGCATGGACAGCGCCGAGGCCCAGGTGCTGGTGACGGTGGCCGCCGGCGTGTTCATCCTGCCGTACTTCCTGTTCTCGGCGACCGCCGGCCAGCTCGCCGACGCCATGGACAAGGCGACCCTGATCCGCCGCATCAAGCTCGCCGAGATCGCCATCATGGCGATCGGCGTCGTCGGGCTGCATCTCGGCGAACCCTACCTGCTGATGGCGGTGCTGTTCCTGCTGGGGGCGCAGTCGGCGTTCTTCGGCCCGGTCAAGTACGGCATCCTGCCGAACCACCTGGGCGAGGAGGAACTGGTCGGGGGCAACGGCCTGATCGAGGCCGGCACCTTCCTCGCCATCCTGATCGGGACCATCGCCGGCGGCCTGATCGTGCTGCGCGCCGACGGCGTCACCATCGTGTCGGCGCTGATGCTGGCGCTGGCGATCGCCGGCTGGCTGGCCAGCCGGAACATCCCGCAAGCCCTCCCGGACCGCCCCGGACTGCGGGTGAACCCCAACTTCGTGGTCGAGACCGTCCGCATCGTCGCGCGCGCCGGCAGCGACCGCACCCTGTTCCTGACCATCCTCGGGCTGTCCTGGTTCTGGCTGGTCGGCGCCACCTTCCTGTCGCAGTTCCCGGCCCTCGCCCAGGCCGTTCTGGGCGCCGACGAGGAAGTCGTCACGCTGTTCCTGGTCGCCTTCGCGGTCGGCATCGCCATCGGTTCGCTGGCCTGCAACACCCTGCTCGGGGGCGAGGTTTCGGCCCGCTACGTACCGCTGGCGTCGCTCGCGATGACCGTTTTCATCGCCGACCTCTGCCTCGCCCTCCTGGACCGCGAGCCGGGGCCGGCGTTGATCGGCGCCGGCGCGTTCCTGGCCGAGCCGCGCAACTGGCGCGTCCTGGCGGACCTGATCGGTCTCGCGATCGCCGGCGGCCTGTACAGCGTGCCGCTGTTCGCGATCCTGCAGGCCCGCAGCGAGCCCGAGCATCGCTCGCGCAACGTCGCCGCCAACAACATCCTGAACGCCCTGTTCATGGTGATCGGGGCGTTGTGGGCAGCCGGCATGCTGGCGGCCGGCCTGTCGGTGACCACGGTGTTCGCCTCGGTCGCGGCGGTCAACGCCGTCGTGGCGATCTACATCTGCGGCCTGCTGCCCCACGAACTGGTCAAGAGCCTGTTCGCGCTGCCGCTCGAGCCTGCTGTTCCGGGTCCGGGTCAACGGGCTCGCCAACTACCACCGCGCCGGGCCGCGGGCGCTGGTGGTCGCCAACCACGTGTCGTTCCTGGACGGCGTCCTGCTGGCGGTGTTCCTGCCCGGCCGGCCGGTGTTCGCGGTCGACACCTACATCGCCCGGCGCTGGTGGGCGAAGCCGGCGCTGGCGCTGGTCCGGGTGTTCACGGTCGACCCGGGCAACCCGTTCGCCGCCAAGGCGCTGGTCAAGGAAGTCCGCGCCGGCAACCACCTGGTGATCTTTCCCGAAGGCCGGATCACCGTGACCGGCGCCCTCATGAAGGTACACGAGGGTCCCGGCATGATCGCCGACCGGGCCGATGCCGAGGTGATCCCGGTGCGCATCGACGGCGCCGAGGCCAGCGTCTTCTCGCGCATGAAAGGCAAGCTGCGCCGCCGGTTGTTCCCGCGCATCACCATCACCGTCCTGGAGCCGCGCCGCTTCCACATTCCGGCCGAGGCGCGGGGACGGGTGCGCCGGCGGGCCGCCGGCGACCAGCTCTACGACGTGATGTCGGAGATGATGTTCGAAACCCGCGACCGCGACGAGACGCTGTTCGAGGCGCTGCTGGCAGCACGGCGGGTGCATGGCGGCGGCGCCGTGGCGCTCGACGACATCGAGCGCAAACCGGCCAGCTACGACCGGGTGGTCACCGGCGCCCTGATCCTGGGCGCCAAGCTGGCACGCGACAGCGCGGCCGGCGAGCGTGTCGGCGTGCTGCTGCCGAACTCGGTGGCGGCGGCGGTCTGCCTGTTCGGGCTGATCGCCCGCGGCCGGGTGCCGGCCATGCTGAACTTCTCGTCCGGGCCGCGCAGCCTCGCCGCCGCCTGCGAGACCGCCACCCTGCGCACCGTCGTCACCTCGCGCCGGTTCGTCGAGGTCGGCCGGCTGCAGGAGTTGATCGCCGCCATCGAACCGCTGGTCCGCGTGGTCTACCTGGAGGATGTCCGCGACGCGGTCACCGCCCTGGACAAGGCGCTCGGCCTGATCTCGCGGCCGTTCGCCGGGTTCATCCACCGCCGCCACAGGGTCGCCGCCGGCGATCCGGCGGTGGTGCTGTTCACCTCGGGCTCGGAAGGCACGCCGAAGGGGGTGGTGCTGAGCCACGCCAACCTGCTCGCCAACCGCCACCAGTTGGCCGCCCGGGTCGACTTCAACCCCACCGACACGGTGTTCAACGCCCTGCCGATCTTCCACTCGTTCGGCCTGACCGGAGGGCTGATCCTGCCGCTGCTGTCGGGCGTGCGGTCGTTCCTGTACCCGTCGCCGCTGCACTACCGGATCGTCCCGGCGCTGGTCTACGAAACCAACGCCACCATCCTGTTCGGCACCGACACCTTCCTGGCCGGCTACGCCCGCCTCTCGCACGCCTACGACTTCTTCAACGTCCGCTACGTGTTCGCCGGCGCCGAGAAGGTGAAGGACGAGACCCGGCGGGTGTGGGCCGAGAAGTTCGGCCTGCGGCTGCTGGAAGGCTACGGCGCCACCGAGACCGCGCCGGTGATCGCCGTGAACACGCCGATGCACTACCGCGCCGGCACGGTCGGCCGGGTGGTCCCCGGGCTGCAAGCCCGCCTGGAGCCGGTCGACGGCATCGACGAGGGCGGCCGGCTGGTGGTCAGCGGGCCGAACGTCATGCTCGGCTACATGCTGGCCGATCGGCCCGGCGAGTTGCAGCCGGCGGGAGGCGTCTACGACACCGGCGACATCGTCACGATCGACGCCGACGGCTTCGTGCGGATCGTCGGCCGGGCCAAGCGCTTCGCCAAGATCGCCGGCGAGATGGTGTCGCTCGGCGCGGTCGAGGGGCTGGCGGCCAGGGTCTGGCCCGATAGCGCCCACGCCGTCGTCGCCGTGCCGGACGCCCGCAAGGGCGAGCAGCTGGTGCTGGTCACCGACCGCCGGGACGCCTCCCGGGAGGCGCTGGCCGAGGCCGGCCGGGCGAGCGGTGTCTCGGAACTGGCGGTGCCGCGTCGCATCCTGCCGGTCGACGCCGTCCCGCTGCTCGGCTCCGGCAAGACCGACTACCCGGCGGTGGCGCGGCTGGTCGAGGAACACCTCTCGACGGGCGCGACGGCGGGCTCATGACCGGTGCTCCATCGCCGGCATTAGCGTTTCGTTAGCCCTTGCGCGATAGGATCACGACGATTCCCGGAGGTTGGCGGTAGCGCGCCACCGGCCGGGCCGCCGGCTGACGTTGCCGGCGTCGGGCCGTCCGTCTCGGGAAGCACATGCCGCCGCCACTCGCGCCCACTGCGATCGCTCACCACCCGGCTCATGGCGCTCACCGCGGCCGTGTCGACGGTGGTGCTGGCGGTGGTCCTGGGCGTCAGCCTGGAGTTGACGATCCGCGACGCCTGGGACCGCGCCGACAAGGCAATGGCGGCCAGCCTGATCGCGGTCGAGGGCGCCGCCGAGGAGGCGCTGTGGACCTTCAACCTCCAGCAGGCCAGGCGCCTGGTCGATGGGCTGGCCGACGGCGAGTTCGTGCGCGACCGCGGTGCTGCTCGACGCTGCCGGCGAGCGCGTGGCGGAGGCCGAGCGCGCCGTCGAAGGCGAGCAATGGCTGAGCCGGTCGCTGCTGACCCGCGCGCGTCCGGATCTGAACCACGTCCGGGAACTGGTGCGGGCGGGCGCACCGATCGGCGAGACCGCCCAGCCGGTCGGAACCTTGGCACTGCGCGCCGACTTCACGGCGATCCACGACCTGGTGCTCGACCAGTTCGCCAAGACGGTCTGGGCGCTCGGCCTGCTCGGTCGTCGCCCTGACGCTCTCGACCTTCGTGATCGCCCTGGTCACCACCGCCCGGCCGTTGCGGCGGCTCGCCGGCGCGATCCGCGAGATCGGCGGGTCCCTGAACCCGGCGGCGCTGATCGCCGGCGACCTGGTCGGCCGCGACGACGAGATCGGCCAGATGGCGCGGGCGTTCGTCTCCACCGTCCGCGACCTCGCGCACCGCACCCAGGAGGCCGAAGACGCGCAGATCAAGCTGCGGAACATCCTCGACGGCTCGATCCAGGCGATCGCGGTGCACCGCAACCTCGAACTGCTGTTCGCCAACGACGCCGCCGCCCGGATGTTCGGGTATCGCCGACGCCACCGAGATGCTGGACGAGTGCGACTTCCGCCGCACCTTCCCAATCCTGCCGGACGGGTCCCAGGAAGGGTATGTCGACCTTCTGAACCGCGACGACATCGACGAGATCAACCTGGTCGCGCGGCCGCGGCTGCGGCGTGACGGCAGTCGCTTCCTGGCCGACGTCGCCGGTCGACGGATCCGCTGGAAGGGCGAATGGGCGGTGCAGACCGCGCTGGTCGACGTGACGGCGCGGGTGCGAGCCGAGCAGGAACTCCGCGAACTCGCGACCCGCGACGCCCTCACCCACCTGCCGAACAAGGCGCTGTTCCTGGAGCAGCTCGGCTTCGCCCTGCGCGACGCCCGGCCCGGCCGCCTCGGCGTGCTGTTCATCAACGTCAACCGGATGAAGGGCTTCAACGACGCCCTCGGCCTCGCCGGCGGCGACGAGCTGCTGCGCCAGATCGGCGAGCGGCTGCGCTCGCAACTGGTCGGCCGGTCGCTGATCGCCAAGTTCCCCGGCGACAAGTTTGCCGTGCTGATGCACGACGTCGACGACGAGAGCGACCTGATCACCCTCGCCCAGCGCTTCGACGACCTGCTGCAGGCGCGGTTCACCATCGGCGGCCAGCCGGTCCAGGCGACCCTGTCCTACGGTGCTGCGGTCTGGCCGTTCGACGGGCGCAACGCCGAGGAACTGACGCTGGCGGCCGAGCGCGCCTGCGGCAACGCCAACCTGCGGCGGGCCCGCCAGGTGGTGTTCTCCGACCAGTCCATGAACGCCGAAGCGGCGCGCCGCTATGACATCGAGCGGCGGCTGGCGGAAGCGCTGGCGAACGGCCGGCTGGAGGTCCACTACCAGCCCAAGGTCCGGGCCGGCGACGGGCGCGTGGTCGGCGCCGAGGCGCTGATCCGCTGGCCGGTCGACGACGGCACCTTCATCTCCCCGGCCGAATTCATCCCGGTGGCCGAGGCGACCGGCCAGATCCTCGACATCGGACGCTTCGTGGTCCGCCAGGTCTGCGCCGACCAGGAGCGGCTGGCCCGCGAGATCGGCCTGCTGGTGCCGGTGGCGGTCAACGTCTCCGCCATCCAGTTCCAGAACGACGACATGCTGCGCACCGCCCGCCAGGCCCTCGAGGCCCACCGGGTGCCGCCGTCGGCGCTGCAGTTCGAGGTGACCGAGAGCGCCACCATGGAGCAGATCGACGAGGTCATCCCGATGCTGGCCGGCCTGCGGACCTTTGGAATCCGCATCGCCATCGACGATTTCGGCACCGGCTATTCGTCGCTCAGCCACCTCAAGCGCCTGCCGATCGACTACCTGAAGCTCGACCGCAGCTTCACCGGCGACGTCAACGGCGGCGACGGCCGCTCGATCGCCTCGGCGATTGTCGGCCTCGGTCACGCCCTCGGACTGACGGTGATCGCCGAGGGCGTCGAGACCGAAGAGGAAGCCGCCACCCTGCGCGACCTCGGCTACGACGAGTTCCAGGGCTTCCTGTACGCCCAGCCGATGCCGATCGCCCGCTACCGGGCCTGGATTCTCGAGCAGCGCGTGCTCGGCCGCGCCTGACCCGCCCCAGCGCGGCCGAGCCGGAACCCACGGCCGACGGTGGCGAGGACGGGGCGGCGGGTGGGTTCCGGCTCTCCGCGACGCTGTCGCTGCGGCCGGAATGACGACTATGGGGGAGGTGGCGGCGCCGTGGCGCGGCTGTCGGGGCTCGTCGCGGGCGGCCTGACCGGGATCGACTCGTTCTGTGCCGTCAACCCGGACGCCCACCGAGCGCCTCGCCAGCCGGCAGCCACCTCTCCCCTGTCGTCATTCCGGACGCCCGCGCGGCGCGTGGGCGAGCCGGAACCCACGGTGCGACGGGCGCTGGCGGCGAGGCCGACGCTCAGAGCGTCGTGCGCAGGTGGAAGCTCTTCGGGCGGGTCAGGGCCTCGTAGCCGAGCGCCGACAGCGTGCAGCCGCGCCCGGAATCCTTCACGCCGGTCCAGGCCAGCGCCGGGTCCAGGTAGTCGCAGCGGTTCATGAACACCGTGCCGGTCTCGAGCTCGCCGCCGAGCCGCAGCGCCGCCGCCTCGTCGGTGGTCCAGATCGCCGCGGTCAGGCCGAACGCGCTGTCGTTCATCAGCCGCACCGCCTCCTCGTCCGACGCGACCTTCATGATGCCGACCACCGGGCCGAAGCTCTCCTCGGTCATCACCCGCATCGAGTGGTCGACGTCGACCAGGATCTGCGGCGCCATGTAGGGCGTGCCGGCGGCGTCGCGCGGGAAGGCGCTCGGGTCGATCAGCGCCCGGGCGCCGGCCTTCACCGCCTCGCCGACCTGGCCGCGCACGAAATCGGCCGCGGCGGCGCGCGCCATCGGGCCGAGGTTGGTGTCGGCGTCGCGCGGGTCGCCGAGCCGGTACTGGCGGGTCAGCTCGACCGCGCCCTCGACGAAGGCATCGTACAGCGCGGCGTGGACGTAGATCCGCTCGATCCCGCAGCACGACTGGCCGGAGTTGAAGAACGCCCCGTCCACCAGGTTCTCGACGGCGTGGTCGAGCCGGGCGTCGGCCCGGACATAGGCCGGGTCCTTGCCGCCGAGCTCCAGGCCGGTGGCGATGAACCGGGCGCTCGCCGCTCGCTGCACGGCGTGGCCGCCGGCGACCGAGCCGGTGAAGTTGACGAAGCCGATCCGCGGGTCGGCGATCAGCTTCTCGCTGGCGTCGTGGGTGAGGTGCAGGACCTGGAAGACCCCCGCCGGCAGGCCGTGCGGCCTCGAACGCGGCGGCGAATCGCTCGGCGCACAGCGGCGTCTGGTGCGAATGCTTCAGCACCACGGCGTTGCCGGCCATCAGCGCCGGCACGATGCCGTTCACCGCCGTCAGGTAGGGATAGTTCCACGGCGCGATGATCGCCACCACCCCGACCGGGTCGCGCCGCACGAACCGCGTGAAGCCGCTCTTGGCGGCCGGCTCGAGGTCGGCCAACGCCGCCGGCGCGATGTCGACCATGTGCAGGGTGCGCTCGGTGAGGCCGCCGATCTCGCCGCCGCCCTGCCCGACCGGCCGGCCCATCTGCCAGGCCAGTTCCTCGACGATCGCCGGCTTGTTGGCGGCGAAGTAGTCGACGGCGCGGCGCACCACCGCCTGGCGCTCGGCGATCGGGGTGGCCCGCCAGCCGCGCTGCGGCCGCCACCGCCCGGTCGAGGGCCGCGTCGACCGCCGCGGCGTCCGCGGTCGGGCGCTCCACGTAGATCGAGCCGTCGATCGGGAAATGGTCTTCTGGATCGTCGTCATGGCCGCTGCCGTCCCGGTTTGCGTGGTCCCGCTCCGGCGCCGGCCGGCGGACCGCCGGCAGCGCGGCGGCCATCATGCGTCAGCCGCCGTCGCCCGAACAGCAGGAACCGCCGGCGCAGACCGTCCGCTCCCGCGCGTCGGTTGAAGCCGCGGGACCGGACATGACACAGTTGTGACAGCGCCCGGGCCCAACCGGGCCGTCACACGAGGAAGCGCCTTTGGAGCGAGTTGGAGCGGGCGGCCCCGGCGGGGACGAGCCGTCCGCGGACAGGATCCGGCGGCCGCGCGCCCGGCTGCTGGCGGTGCCGGACTTCCGGCGCCTGTGGGTCGTCGGCCTGATCGTGTTCGTGGTCCGCTGGCTGGAAATGCTGGCGGTCGGGGTGTTCGCCTACCAGGCCACCGGGTCGGCCTTCATGGTCGCCATGCTGACCATGCTGCGGCTGCTGCCGATGGGGTTGTTCGGCGCCGTCCTCGGCGCCGTCGCCGAACGGCTGGAGCGGCGCAGCGCGCTGATCTTCGTGGTGCTGGCGATGATGGCGAGTTCGCTCGCCATCGCGATCCTCGGCTCGCTCGGCCTGCTGGAGGTCTGGCACCTGGCGGTCGCCAGCTTCGTCAACGGGCTCGGCTGGGCGACCGACAACCCGGTTCGGCGGATGATGATCGGCGACGCCGTCGGCCCCGAGCGCATGGGCCCGGCCGATGTCGCTGGACGTCGGCACCAACAACGCCAGCCGGATGCTGGGACCGACGGTCGGCGGGCTGATCCTGGCGGCGTCCGGCATCGCCGGGGTGTTCTGGCTGGGCGCCGCGCTGTACGCGATCGCGCTGGTGGCGGCGCTGCGGATCCAGATCCGCAGCCGCACCGGCGTCACCGACACCGCGCCGGTGCTGCAGCGGGTCCGCGAGGGCTTTGCCTGGGTGCGCGGCGACCGCCGGATGACCGGCGTGCTGCTGGTGACCGTGATCTTCAACGTCTTCGGCTGGCCGTGCACCAGCATGATCCCGGTGCTCGGCAAGGACCACCTGAACCTCGGCCCGGAGGGTGTCGGCCTGCTGGCCGGGATCGACGGCGTCGGCGCCTTCCTCGGGGCCCTGGCGATCGCCGCCCTGTCGCGGCCGCAGTGGTACAGCCGGGTCTATGTCGGCGGCATCACGCTCTACATGGTCGCCTTGATCGTGTTCGCGACGGTGCCCTCGGTGACGCTGGCCGGCGGCGCCCTGCTGCTGGTCGGGATCGGCGGCGCCGGGTTCAGCGTCATGCAGGCAACCCTGGTCTACCAGCACGCTCCGGTCGAGATGCGGGCCCGCCTGCTCGGCCTGCTGTCGGTGTGCATCGGCGTCGGGCCGGTCGGGTTCTTCTATCTCGGCTTCCTGGCGGAACTGCTGGGAGCGCAGACGGCGACGGTGGCGCTGACCGCGCAGGGTCTGCTGGCGATCCTGGTGGCGCGCCGCTGGTGGCGGGCGATCGGCTAGGAGATCCGAGCCCGGGAAGGGAGCCGACTGACGGGCCGGCTCACGCCCGGCGACGCCAACCCTCGCGGTCGAGGCGGTAGCAGTCCAGATAGGGCTCGGCGAGGCCGCGCCGGAAGGCTTCCGCGACCCGGCGGTCGAGCGTCGCCCGGTCGACGTCAGCGCAGTCGGCACGAGCCCTGGCGGCGTCCTGGAACGCCTTCTCGGTCGCCACCGACTCGCGGATGCCCAGCGAGGTGAATTGGCCGCCCCGGTAGGGAGCCTGGAACAGCAGCGCCTCGGGGTCGCGGGTCGCGCCATGGCCCAGGCGCCAGATCTCGTAGTCGAGCACCGTCCCGGCGAAGGCGCGGTCCGGCAGGAAGTCCGGCATCGCCGTACGCCCATTCGGCTCCAACCCGAGCCGCGCCAGCACCGCGGCCGAGGCCGGGTTGATGCGGCCGAATACCATCGCCGTCACTCCGGCTGCCGGGTGCGCCGAGAACAGCCAGTCGATCGCGGCCGATGCCGCCTCGGTCGCGAGGCCGCGCCCCCAGGAGGCGGGCCCGAGCCCGTACAGGATCTCCGGGTCGTCGCCGTGGTGAGGCGCCGCGAAGCCGCACCAACCGAGCAGGCCGCCCAGCGACGCGGCCGTGTCGTCCGCCTCTCGGATGCCCCACACGCCGTAGCCGTGCTCGTCCCAGTTCGTGGCGTAGCGGGTGATGCGGGCCGCGGCGGCCAGGCGGCAGCGCTCGGGCGAGGACGCGTCGGCCGTGATGTTCTTGGCGACGTCGGGGTCGGCCAAAATGGCGGCCAACGCCGGCACGTCGGCGGAAGTCATGACCTCCAGTCGAGCCCGCGCCGTCGCAACGACGGGTATCCCTGCCATAACGCGCACCTTTCGCCGGCCGCCGCGCCGCGTGTCTGCCCGATCGCGGCGAACCGGTCAATCCAGGACGGTCAGAGATGATGCTCCAGACGAGCGTCTCGGCTCCCGAAGGGCGCGAAGGGTGGCGATTTGCCGTAAGGGCTGGTTACCGACCTGCGGAACGGTCAGGAGCCACGCCGATGACCAGGCCTGTTCGTCGCCTCTCGGGCCGCCGGCCGCCTCGCCCGCTGGATAGGAGGCGGAGTTCGTGTCGGCCTCGGCCTCAATCTCGCAGCGTCACGCCACTGAGAGCCGTCAATCCTACCCCGCCGCCAGCGCCTTGGCCGCGTCCCGGTAGGCGTCCAGGGTGTGCCGGATGTCGGCGTCGTCGTGGGCCAGCGAGACGTAGTACTTGCTCTCGCCCTTGAGGATGCCGCGCTGGCGCAGCAGCGCGTTGAAGCGCCGCAGCTTGGCGGCGTCGCCGCGCGCCACGCCGCGGTAGTCCTCGACCGGGGCGTCGGTGAACACGACGTCGAAC
Source organism: Rhodospirillaceae bacterium (assembly GCA_018401495.1). GTDB lineage: Bacteria > Pseudomonadota > Alphaproteobacteria > Thalassobaculales > Thalassobaculaceae > Thalassobaculum_A. The sequence continues at coordinate 100,210 of JAGYJX010000020.1, read as the reverse complement.
AGCGGCGGCACGCCGACCACCCGGGCCGGGATGCCGACCTCCTTCAGCGCCGCGTCGAGCCCCGCCATCAGGGTCCGGCCGGTCTCGAACACCCGCTCGTAGGCGCCCGGCCGCCGCAGCACCTCCATGGTGACGAGGCCGGCGACCGCCGCCACCGGATTGCCGCTGAGCGTGCCGATCTGCGGCATGAAGGCATCCTCGCCGACCGCCTCCTTGTCGAAATGCGCCATGAACTCCTCGCGCCCGGCGACGGCGGCGAGCGGGAAGCCGCCGCCGATCACCTTGCCGAGCGCGCACAGGTCCGGCGTCACCCCGTAGAACTCCTGGGCGCCGCCGTAGGCGAGGCGGAATCCGGTCACCACCTCGTCGAAGATCAGCGGGATGCCGTGCTTGGCGGTCAACTCGCGCAGGCCCTCCAGGAAGCCGGGGCGCGGCGGGATCAGCCGCTGGAACGGCTCGACGATCACCCCGCCGAGCTCGTCGGCGTATTCGCGGATCAGGCTGGCGGCGGTGTCGAGGTCGTTGAACGGCGCGATCAGCATCTCGTCGCGCACCCGCGCCGGGATGCCGGCGGAATCCGGGATCGCCTGCGGGAAGTTGGCCTGCCGCTTGGGCGCCAGGCTCATCAGCGAGTAGTCGCTCATGCCGTGGTAGCCGCCCTCGAACTTCAGGATCTTGTCGCGGCCGCGGTGGGCGCGGGCCGCCCGCATGGCGTACAGCGTCGCCTCCGAGCCGGCGCTGACGAACCGAACCTTGTCGGCGCAGGCGACCGCGTCGACGATCGCCTCGGCGAGGCGGATGCCGGCGGCGTTGTTGGCGAAGAACGTCGTGCCGCGCGGCACCTGGGCCAGCACCGCCTCGGTCACCTCGGGGTGGGCGTGGCCGATGAACATCGGGCCGGAGCCGAGCAGGAAGTCGACGTACTCGTTGCCGCTCTCGTCCCAGACCCGGCCGGCCCGGCCCTCGCGGATCACGACGTCGGTGGCGAAGTTGCCGAATCCTCCGGCGGGCAGCACCCGCTTCGCCGCCTCGATCAACGCCAGTTCCGCCTCGCTCTTCACCAGTCCGGTCATGTCGCTCTCCACCGCCTCGCTCAATTTCCGCGGGGCCGCTCCGCCACCATCGCCCTGGCCTTGGCCAACGGTCGCGGGCATGCTCGGCCACCTCGCCATCCCGCCAGCAGACCCCCGCACGCCGTCCCGATCAAGCGTCCATCGAGCCCCGACCATGGAATTGTGGATACCGATCACCATCGTCGGCGCGTTCATGCAGAACATCCGCTCGGCGGTGCAGAAGCACCTCAAGGGCCGGCTGACGACCCTGGGCGCGGCCTATGTCCGGTTCCTGTACGCCGCCCCCTTCGCGCTGCTGTACCTGTTCGTCCTGAAGGAGGCGACCGGCCTGCCCTGGCCCGAGCCCAACCTGGTGTTCCTGGCCTACTGCGTGGCCGGCGGGCTGTCGCAGATCATCTTCACCGCCCTGCTGGTCTGGCTGTTCTCGTTCCGCAACTTCGCGGTCGGAACCACCTACTCGAAGACCGAGGTGGTCCAGGTCGCGTTCCTCGGTCTGGTCATGCTCGGCGACACGGTGACGCTGGTGCCGTCGATCGCCATCGCCATCGCCATGCTTGGCGTGATGGCGATGTCGGCCGGCCAGGCGAGGCTCTCGGTGCGCCGGCTGCTCGCCGGGATGACCGAGAAGTCGACGTTGATCGGCCTGACCTGCGGCGCCTTCCTCGGGGCTTCGGTGGTGTTTTTCCGCGGCGCCTCGCTGTCGCTGGAGTACCCGCACGGCGCCTGGATGCCGGCCGCTTTCACGCTGGCGGTGTCGGTGGTGCTGCAGACCCTGGCGATGGGCGCCTATCTGGCGGCGACCGAACCGAAGACCCTGCGCGACGTGGTCGTCCACTGGCGGTGGTCGCTGGTGGTGGGGCTGTCGGGGGTGCTGGCCTCGATCGCCTGGTTCACCGCCTTCACGCTTCAGAACGCCGCCTATGTCAGGGCGCTGGGGCAGATCGAGTTGCTGTTCACCTTCTTCATCTCGGTCGTGGTGTTCCGCGAGAAGACCACCCGGATCGAGATCTTCGGAATCCTGCTGGTGGCGGCGGCGATCCTGCTGCTGGTGCTCGGACGGTAGCGGGCGTCCCACCTCCCCACGATGCCGCTTGCGGCGGCGGCCGGAGATTGCAATATAGACAGCGTGATATCGGGGCTCGACGACGCGACGTCCGTGCGTCGCTGTCGGGCTCGCCGGCGCCGGGCGGTATCGCCCGGCCGTCCGGTTCCAGGGATCGGACAACAGCCCCATGACGGGCACTCGACAGCTTCTTCGTAGCCGCTGCGCCGACCTCGTGTCGCGCGTGACGGCGGTGTTGTGGCTCGTCACGGCCCTGTCGGTCCTGCAATGGCAGGCCCCTGCGGTCGATCCGTCGGTGTTCGCCCGCCTCGGGACGGGGGTCGAGCGGTCGGTCGGCCTCGCCGTCGCCGAGCACGCGCTGCCGGCCGTCGAGGCCCGCGCCGCCACCGCCGTCGTCGTTCTCGACAAGCGGTCCTCCGGCGGCAGGCCGCTGTCGCCGACATCCCCGGACGGTGCCGACCTCGGCGTGCCGCCGGTCGCGATCCCGGGGCTGTCCGCCACCATGGCGGCCACCGCCACCGGCGACCACGCCGAACCCCGCGCCGCCGCCGGCCGCGCCTTCGCCGCGCGCAGCCCGCCAGCCCTGACCTGACGGCCGGCCGCGCCACAGCGGCCCTTCCTTCGACATTCCCCGTGCCCGCCCGCGCTACCGATCATTCGGCGTCGCGCACCGGGTACGCCTCCTGCCGCGCATCGCGCGCGCCCGACACCGGGCGCGGCCCGATCCGGCAGGTCCTCGGAGACTCCCTCGATGCTCATGCTGCTCGAGCACGCCGCCCTCGGCGCCGTGCTGATCGGAGCCGGCGCGGTCGGCCTCGCCCGCACCGCCGTGTACTTCCAAGCCACCGACACCGGCACCGACCGCTTCTTCGCCACCTCGCTGTCCTCGGTGACCCTGGTCGCCCTGCTCGTTGGCGGGCTGTTCTACCTGATCAACGCGGTGTTCGATGCGGACCTCGCCTGGCGGGTTCCCGCGGCGATCGCCTCGGTCGCCTACGCGGTGGCGCTGCCGATGCTCACCTGGCGCTGGATCGGACCGCGGCCGGACGCGACCGCCGTGAGGGCCGCGTCGTGATCGCGCTGCCGATCACGGGTGAACTCGATCGGCCGACGCCGGTGGTCACCGGCCTGGTCACATCGGCGCTGATCGCGATCTCGGTCGGCCTGCTGGTGGCCGGGACGTTGTGCACCGTCGCCGCCGTCGTGATTGGCGCCAGCCTTCATCTGGTTGGATTGCCGGGTGATTGGGCCACCGGAGTGGCCGCCCTGGTCGCCATCGCGGGCCTGGTTCCGTCAGCCGCCCTGGCCCGCCGGGCCTGGCTGGTGGAGCGCCACAACATCGACCTCTAGGGGCACCGACGGCCGCCGGAGGCGGGACCGGCGGCCGGCCCCGGATGACCTGAACCCGCACGCACGCGTAACGCCAACACCACGCTTTCCCTGGGAGGGACCGGGCATGCTTCTCGGCATCGAATTCGTCCTCGCGCTGGGCGCTATCGCACTCGGCATCTTCTTGTTCGTCATCGGCATGCGGCGCCAGCGCGCCACAGCCTCGATCCGCGTCGCCGATCCGTCCGACGACTCGGTGATCTCGACCAACTTCTTCGCGCTCGGGATCATCGCCCTGCTGTTCTTCGGCGGCGCCTTCCTGATCGACGTCTTCTCGTGACCCGGCAGCCGCCGGCGCCGGTCCACACCCGGACCGGCGCCGGCGGTCAACCGGCGGCCAGGATCATGTCCGAGGCCTTCTCGGCGATCATGAGGGTGGCGGCGTTGGTGTTGGCCGACACCATCGTCGGCATCACCGAGGCGTCGACCACCCGCAGGCCCGCCAACCCGCGCACCCGCAGGTCCGGGCCGACCACCGCCGTCGGGTCGATCCCCATCCGGCAGGTGCCGACAGCGTGGTACACGGTGGCGCCGCGCGACCGGGCGTAGCCGAGCAGGTCGTCGTCGGACACCGCATCCGGCCCCGGCAATGTCTCCGGCCCGCGATATGGCGCCAGCGCGGCGCTCGCCAGCAGCCGCCGCGCCCAGCGCAGGCCGTCGATCGCCGCCCGCCGGTCGGCCTCGGCCGACAGGTAGTTCGGCTGGATGGCCGGCGCCTCGTCGGGACTGGCGGATCGGGTCCTCACGTAGCCCCGGCTCTCCGGGCGCATCTGCCAGACCCCGATGGTCATCCCGGGCTCGCGCTGCAGCTGCCCGACCACGCCGTCGGAATAGCTCGCCGGTGTGAACACGAACTGCAGGTCCGGCAGTTCCAGGTCCGGATGCGAGCGCACGAAGGCGCCGACATGCGCCGGGCTGAAGGCCAGCAGGCCGCCGCCGGTCGCCAGCCAGCGCGCGATCTCCCACCACAGCCGCGGCCCCCGGGCCCGCTCGTTCAGGGTGACCGGCTGGGTCACCCGGTGCACCACCCGCATGGCGTAGTGGTCCTGCAGCCCCTCGCCGACGCCGGCCAGGTCGTGCACCACCGCGATGCCGGCGGCCCGGAGCCGGTCGGCCGGCCCGATCCCCGAGAGCTGCAGCAGGTGCGGCGAGTTCACGGCACCGGCCGCCAGGATCACCTCGGCGCCGGCGGAAGACGTGTGCACCTGACCGTGACGGCGCCAGGTCACGCCGGTGGCCCGGCCGCCCGCGACGTCGATCCGCAGCACCTGGGCGTCGGTCTCGACCCGCAGGTTGCGGCGCCGGCGGACCGGGTGCAGGTAGCCGGTGGCGGCGCTGTGCCGCCGGCCGGCGCGGATGGTGCGCTGGAAGTAGCCCACGCCTTCCTGGACGGCGCCGTTGTAGTCGGGGTTGCGCGGCACGCCGGCCGCCTCGGCGCCGGCGATGAAGGCCTCGCAGATCGGGTGGCGTTCGTGGATGTCGGAGACGTGCTGCGGCCCGCCGGCGCCATGATAGTCGTCGGCGCCGCTCGAGCGGTCTTCGGCGCGCCGGAAGTACGGCAGCACGTCATCGTAGGACCAGCCGCGATTGCCCAGTTGGGCCCAGACGTCGAAGTCGCGCGCCTGGCCGCGGACGTAGAGGTGGCCGTTGATCGAGCTGGAGCCGCCCAGCACCTTGCCGCGTGGGAAGAAGATGGCGCGGCCGTCGACACCGTCGCCCGGCTCGGTCGTGTAGCACCAGTTGAAGCGCGGGTCCTGGAAGGTCTTCAGAAAGCCCACCGGGGCGCGGATGTAGGGGTGCGCGTCGGAGCCGCCGGCCTCCAGCACCAGCACCCGGGTGCCCGGGTCGGCCGACAGCCGGTTGGCCAGCACGCAACCGGCCGACCCGGCCCCGACGACAATGTAGTCCCAGACCTCCGACAGGCTCGCCTCCCCCAATACACAGCCGCGGCTTCAGGCTGCGGCGCTTGCCCCCGTGACGGTCGGGCCGTCGCCCGCAATCGTGGTGCGCACCATGTGGCGCGCCTCGACGCTTCCCCGGAACGGCGTCGCTCGGTGCAGCACCGCCCGGTTGTCCCAAAGGACCAGGTCGTGCCTGCGCCACCGGTGGGTATAGACGAACCGCTCCTGCGTGGCGAAGTCCATCAATTCGTCGATCAGCGCCCGGCCCTCGGTCTCGCCCATGCCCTCGACGCGGGCCGCGTGGGCGCCGAGGTACAGCGAGCGACCGAGCCCGGGGCCGTGGTCGAGCACCATCGCCTGGCGCACCGGCGGCACCGCCCGGCGCTCCTCCTCGGTCACCATCTCAGGGTCGATCCTGCTGCGCGAGTAGCTGAAGTCGTGCACCGCCACCCGGCCCTCGATCGCCGCCTTCAGGCGCTGCGGCAGCTCGGCGTAGGCGGCGCGCATGCAGGCGTATTGGGTGTCGCCGCCGGACGACGGGATCCGCCGCGCCGACAGCATCGAGGCCCGCGCCGGCACCGGCTTGAAGGAGCTGTCGGCGTGCCAGGCCTGGTTGGCCCGGTTGACCAGCATCTGCCGCGAGGTCGGCGGCACGATCGCGCCGTCCGGGTCGAGGTTGGAGAGCACCACAAGCTTGCTGCCGGCGCCGCTGCTGCCGACCTTGGTGGTCTCCAGCGCGCCGAAGCGCTCGCTGAAGCGGATCTGGGTGTCGTCGTCGATGTCCTGGTCGCGGAATACCAGGACCGAGCTCTGCTCGAACGCCGCACGGATCCGCGCGAAGCCAGCCTCGTCCGGGCCGGCGGCAAGGTCGACCCCGGTGACCTCGGCGGCAAACAGGGTGTGCAAGGGAGTGATCTGGACCATGGCGTGCGTCTCCTTCGGCCGTCCTTGCGGGCAGACTGCCCGCGAACCCGCATCGTAAAAAGTGGGAAAGTGAGGGAAATTCTTTCCCGATTTTCGGGAGAACATAATCAGACGCCGTGCGATGCCGCCAGGTAGGCCTGCAGGTGCGCCACGAAGGCGGTGATCTTCGCCGGTACCAGCGGGCTGCGGGCGTGCACCGCGTTAATCTCCTCGCGGTAGCCCTCCGGGTAGCAGACCACCCCGCCGAGGCAACGCACCAGCGTGCCGGCGCGCAGGTCGCCGGCGACCATCCAGGTCGGCAGCAACGCCAGCCCGAGGCCACCGAGCGCCGCCTCCCGCAGGGCCTCTCCGCTGTTCGACCGCAGCGGCCCGCTCACCGCGATTTCGCGCCGGCCCACCGGCGTATCGAACACCCACACCGACGGCTCGAACGCCCGGCGGTAGCCCAGGCAGGCGTGTCGGACAAGGTCGTCGGGACCGCTCGGCGGCGGGGCCCGGTCGAAATACGCCGGGCTGGCGCACATCGCCCGCTCGCCCGAGGCCAGCCGGTGCGCCACCACCGACTTCTCGACGGGAGCACCGAGGCGGATCACCAGGTCGATGCCGCCGGTCGGGGCGATCTCGACGGTTTCGGTCAAGGTAAGGTCGATGTCGACCTCCGGGCACGCGGCGCGGAAGGACGGCAGCGCCGGCAGCACGTGCAGCATCCCGAACGACCGTCGCGCCGTGACCCGCAGGACACCAGTCGGCCGCGATTGCAGCTCGCCGGCCTGGCGCAGCGCGGAGTCCAGGTCGTCGAGCAGCACCGACACTTGGCCGTACAACCGGCGGCCGGCCTCGGTCGCCGACACCGAGCGGGTGGTCCGGTCGAGCAGCCGCACCCGCAGCCCGGCCTCCAGGTCCTGCAGGCGCTTGGAAGCCGCGGTGCTCGACATCCCGAGCGACCGGCCGGCACCGGTGATGCTGCCGGTGTCGACGACGCGCAGGAACAGGCGCAAGTCGGAAAGGCGGTCCACCGGCGACTCCGCGGCGGTTGCGGGACCGGCAGTCTAGCGGTCGGCGGGGACGCCCCGGAAGCCACGCCCGGGATTGGCGCCCGATTGACCGCCCGCGGCCACGGTCCTAGCGTTGCGGAAACACGTTCCGGAGGCCGCGATGACTGGCTCCAACATCTACGCCGGCGTGGCCGGCTATGTCGGCCGACCCGACGCCCCCGGCGCGGTCGGCCTGTTCCGGCGGCCCACCAACGGCGGCGAGTGGGAGCATGTGATCCGCGACCTGGAGACCTTCACGGTCTTCGTCCACCCCGCCGATCCCGCGCTGGTGTTCGCCGGCACTCCCGACGGGGTGTGGCGCAGCACCGACCACGGGGCGAGCTTCCGGCGCGCCGCCTTCCCCGCACCCGCCCGCCAGGTCTGGAGCTTCCTCGCCGTCGACGGCGAGCCGGACCGGATGTACGCCGGCGCCTCGCCGATCGGCGTCTACCGCTCCGACGATCGCGGCGCCAGTTGGCGCCTGCTGCCCGATCCGGGCATCCGCGAGCGCTGCAGCGGCCCGTTCGCCCCACGCGTCATGCGGCTGGCGCAACTTCCCGGCCGGGGCGACGAGATCTACGCCGCCATGGAGATCGCCGGCGCCATGCGCACCACCGACGGCGGCGAGAGCTGGGAGGACCTGAGCGACGACCTGGTCCGACTGTCGGAGCTGCCGCACCTTCGGAGCGCCATCGTCCAGAAGGAGACCCAGGCCGAGGGCATGCTGGACGGCCACGCCATCATCGTCAGCCCGGCCGACCCCGACGCACCGATCATCGCCCTGCGCATGGGGCTGTTTCAAACGCGCGACGGCGGGCGCACCTGGAAGGACCTCGAGGTCGGGCGCTTCTCGCCCACCACCTACGGCCGGGACATCAAGGCTTCGCCGCACGACCCGAACACACTGTACGCGGCGCTGTCGGTCGCGGCCGCCAGCCACGACGGCGGGGTCTACCGCAGTCTCGACGCGGGTGCGACCTGGTCGCGCTTCGACAAGGTGCAGGTGCACGGCACCATCATGTCGATCGGCCTGCACACCTCGGATCCCGACCAGGTCTATGTCGGCGCCCGCTATCAGGGAGAGATCTTCGGCACAAGCGACGGCGGCTCGACCTGGCAGGCGATGCCGCTGCCGGGGCCGGTGAAGGACATCTACGCGGTCGCCGCCGGCTGACGCCAGGCGACCCGGCGCGAGGCGACCGGGCGCGAGGTTACCCGGCGGCGCCGCTCCGCAGCCGGTCGGGCAGGCGCAGACGGTCGCGCTCCACCGGGTGGTCCCAGTCCGCGCCCATCACCACGCGGGCGGCGAGCCAGCCCCAGTCGTCGGCCGATTTCGCGCCCTTGCCGTTGCCGCCGACCGCGACCGCGATCCGGTCGTCGAGCGCGTGGTCGATGTAGGGCAGTCCGGTCGCCGTCCAGGTCACCGCGCAGGAATCGGTGTGCCAGTGGCGGCAGCGCGCCAGCGCCGGCAGCAACGCCGTCAGGAAAGCCTGGAAATCGCGTCGGTTGGCCTCGGACCCGGCGCTCCTGAACCATCCGGTGAGATCGGCGCGACTGCGCAGGGGCGCGTCGTCGGTCGAGCCTATGCCGATCTTCAGGTAGCGGTGCCCGTCCGGGTAGCGGATCGGCGGCAGGATGTAGGCGCCGGTCTCGGCGTGGCCTATCGTCGTCATGCCGGCGAAGTCGCCTTCCATGTCGTCGTCGATGCGGGCCAGCAACACCGTCCGGCCGAAGATGCGCAGCTGCAGGTCGACCGGCGACAGGCCGCAGGCATCGGTGAAGGCCCCGGCGGCAACCAGCGCGCGCTCGGCCCGCAGCGTCCGGCCGCCGGCGGTCCCGACCTCGACGCCGCCGGCGACCGCCCTGACCGCCGTCGCCTCGTCGGCAATGATCGTGGCACCGCGCTGGCGCGCCGCCTCGGTCTGCGCCCGCACCATGGCGCGCGGGCTGAGATGGCCGGCGCGCGCGCCCTCGTGCAGCCCCTCGGCGTCGTCGGGCACGGCCAGGAACGCAAACCGGCCGCGGATGCCGGCGGCATCCAGGCGGGTGATGTCGGCGCCGAGCGCCCGGCCTGTTGCCTCCGAGCGGGCGACGTAGTCGGCGCCCGGACCGCCGATCGCGAGGTAGCCGGATTCGGTGAAGAACCGGATGCCGGTTTCCGCCTCGAGATCCGCATAGCGCTCGATCGAACGCTTGGCGGTGACCGCCCAGACCGGATCGGGGTCCACGATCCGGGTCATCCGGCCCTCGTCATAATGGCTGGCGAAGACCCCGGCATGCGACGCCCGGTCGGCCGGCTCGTCGGGGCCGAGCACGGCCACGCCGTCGGTCAGGTCGGTGAGATGCCGCCCAGCGGCGCTGCCGATCAGCCCGCGGCCGATCACGATCACCCGGTGCATGCGCTGCCCTCCGTCATCCGAAAGCGTGACTGGCCAGGGCGAACAGGCGCGGCGGCGCAACGGCGGCCGGCCAGTCGCCCAGCACCATGGCGGCCGATTCGCTGTCGAGCGCCAGCCCGCACGCCGCCAGATGGCGGCCGAGCTCGGTCGCGGACGCCGCCCGGTCCACCCGCACGAAGCCCGGGGCGGCGAGCGCGTCGAACAGGGCGATGGCGTCGGCCTCGGCCGGGGCGACGATCGGCCCGATGACCGAGCCGCGCCCGAACGCCCGTTCGACCGCGTAGCCGGCGACCGCGCCGCCGGCCGTCAGCACCACCGTGCGGCCGACGCCCGTCAGGTGCCGCAGGAGCGGGGCGCGGTCGAGGCCGGTCGTCTCGGCGTCGACCCGCAGGATTGCCGGGAGGTCGTCGGCAGCGGCGGCCCGGATCCGCGGGTCGAGCGACCGGCCGGCCGCGGTAGTCACCCTGGTGCTGGCACACCGCGCCGGTCTCGACGAAACCCAGCCGGTCGTAGAGCGGCCGGCCGGCCCGGGTGGCGAGCAGCATGATCGGTCGGGCGGCGTCGACGATCAGCGTTTCCATCATCCGGCGGCCGATGCCGCGGCCCTGGCTCGCCGGGTCGACGATGACCAGGCCGACGCGGGCGGCCCGCTCGCCGAACGCCCACCACAGCCCGACCCCGAGCAGGCGCCGGTCGACGGGATCGCGGGCGATCCTGCCCTCGCCGAGTTCCATCAGGCTCTGCACGTCGGCGCGCCGGTGCGGCCAACGGATCGCCGTGACCATGGCCGAGACCGCGTCGAGATCGGCGGTCGACACGGACTCGAAGGGAATGCTGTCGCTCATTCAGGTCGGCCTCGTCTGGTCGCCGCTGAGGGTGCGGGCCTTGCGCAGGGTTTCGGCGGGGTCGCCGAAGTGCCGGTGAAGCTCCGCCAGGGCCTCCTCGACCGGCGCCTCGGCCAGCAGCCGCGCCAGCCGCCGATGCTCGACCGCCAGCGCCTCGCTGCGCCGGTACCCGCCCATCAGGCGGTGCAGGCACAGCCGGGTCTCGGCCTGGACGGTGGCGTAGGTGCGCGACAGCCGCTCGCTGCCGGCGGCGTCGACCAGGGCGCGGTGGAAGGCGAAGTCGAGCTCGCCGCCGGCCGCCCAGTCGCCGGACCGCATGGCGCTGTCCATGCTGTCGGCGATCGCGGTCAGGCGGGCGGCCACCGCGGCGCGGCGGTCGCCCGCCACGATCCGCCGGACCGCCGCCGCCTCCAGGGTGGCGCGCACGAAATACACGTCCACCAGGTCAGCCTCGGTCAGGTCCGGGACGAACACCCCGCGATGCGGCTCGCTGCGCAGCAGCCCCTCCTGGATCAGCCGCTGCATGGCCTCGCGCAGGGGTCCGCGGCTGACGCCGAACTCCAGCGCCAGGTCCATCTCGTTGAGTTGCGTGCCCGGCCGATGCACCCCGGACAGGATGTCGTCCCTGATCCGTTCGGCGACCTGGACCGACAGGGTGGCCCGCGGCAGGCGGCGCTGGACGGCGACCATCGCGCGCCCCCTAGAGGCCGAGAAGGCCGGGCAGGCCACCGAGATCGGCGATCTCCTGGTAGCCGTAGGCCGGGTTGCCGGGCCCGTGGCCGCGGTCGACGAACACCCGCCGGCCGATCCTCAGGTCGTGCGCCGACATCAGGTCGTAGCGCAGGCTGGACGACACGTGCATGAAGTGCTCGGGCCCGCAGCCGAGGCTGTCGAACATGTGCTCGAAGGCCCGGAAGCGCGGCTTGTAGGCCTGCGCCTGCTCAGCGGTCAGCACCGCGTGGAACGGCGCGCCGAGCTTGTCGACGTTGGACTGGATCTGGTCGTTCGAGGCGTTCGAGAGGATCACCAGCGGCAGTTCGGCGGCCACCCGGGCCAGCGGCGCCGGCACGTCGGCGTGCGGCCCCCAGGTCGGCACGGCGTCGACGATGGCCTGGGCGTCGGCCGGGTCGAAGGCGACACCCCAGCGCCGGCAGCTCCGCTCGAGCGAGCGGTGCAGCACCTCCGGGTAGGGCTTCCAGGCGCCCAGCACCTCGTCCAGGCGGTAGGCGCTGAAATCCTCCAGGAAGGCCGCCATGCGGTCGGCCGCCACCCGGTCCGCGAGGCGGACGCGCGTGACGTCGCCGACCCGGAAATTGGTGAGCGTGCCGTAGCAGTCGAACGAGACGTAGCGGATCGAGGGAGCCATCGGGGCCTCCGGCGAGGACGCTTGGAGGTGCCACGATGCCAGAGGTTGTTGGATTGTCAACAATCCAAACTGCAAACAATCCTACTGGCCTGGCGCCTCCTTACTCTCGATGGCGCGCGGTGATCAGCAGAAGGCCGGCGAGCAGGAACGCTGCGCCGGCGACCTCGCGCGGGCCGATCCGGCGGAGCTCCATGCCGAACGCGCCGAAATGGTCGTAGGCCAGCGCCGCCAGCAGCTGGCCGCAGACCACCGCCGCCGCGAACGTCGTCACGCCGATCCGCGGCACCGCGTGCAGCGTCAGCACCAGCAGGCTGGTCCCGATCAGGCCGCCGGCCCAAAGCCAGATCGGCATCCGGGCGATCCCGGACGGCCGGGGCAGCGACCCGCCGGACAGCACGCAGACCGCCAGCAGCGCGGCCAGCCCGATCGCGAAGGCCACGATCGCCGCCTGGATCGGCCCGCCGGCGTGCAGCGCCAGCCGCGCCAGGATCGGTCCCTGGGCCGCCAGCAGCCCGCCCGCGATCAGCGCCAGGACGACCAGGGCGGCGGCGGCACGGCTACAGCGCCTTGTACATGATGGTGGTGGAGTCGAACCGGCCGCCAGCCGGGTCCAGGCAGTACCCGGGTATCACCCCGGAGGTGCTGTAGCCGAGCGAGGCGTAGAGAGGCTCGGCGGCGTCTCCGGTGCGGGTATCCAGGGTCAGCAGACGGCGTCCGAGCCCGGCGGCCCGCGCCTCCAGCTCGGTCATCAGGGCGCGCGAGATGCCGCGGCGCCGGAACGCCGGGTGGACGAGCAGCTTGCGCACCTCGGCGCGGTGCGGCTGGTTGGCCGGGGTATCGTGGTCGAGTTGCACCGTTCCGACGATCCGGTCGCCGAGGCGCGCCACCAGCAGCAGGCGCGAGCCGCGCCGGACGGCCGGCACCACATTGTCGCTCCAGAACGCCTCGAAGCGCGCCTGCGGGCACGGCAGGACGAAGCCGACGCTGGCGCCGTCGTGGACGCAGTCCCGAAGGAGCGCCCCGAGTTCACCGACCCGGCCGGCGGCGTCCTCCGCCGACAGCGCCGCGATATCGGTCCGAACACCCTCGATCATGTCGACCTGCCTCACACCATGAACAGCACGTAGCGGGCACCGGAGTGCGCGGGGGTGGCAAAGGCGCTCGGCCCGAACAGCTGGTAGCGCAGGCAGTCGCCGGGCCGCAGGCTGTGCGCCCGACCTCCGACGGTGACCTCGAGCTCGCCGTCCACCATCACGAGGTGATGCTCCAGCCCCGGCCGCGGCGGCTCGTCGTAGGCGATGCGCACCCCCGGATCGAGATCGCACTCCAGCGCTTCGCCCGCCAGGGTCTGGGCGGGCGGCGACAGCGATCGGCGCCGGAAGCCGATCTCCGGGTCCGACCACACCGGCTGCTCGGCGCGGCGCAGGACCGGCGCGAAGTCGCCCTCCACCAGGTGCATCAGGCGCGACATGGTCAGGCCGTAGACCGCGCACAGCTTGCCGAGGACGCTGGCGGTCGGGCTGACCTCGGCGTTCTCCAGGCGGGACAGCGTGGCGCGGCTGACGCCGCTGCGCCGCGCGAGTTCGTCGAGCGGCCAGCCACGCTCGGCGCGCAGGGCCCGCAGGCGCTGGGCGATGCGGCGGTCGATGGAGAGGTCGTCGGGAGCGTTGCTTTCCATATCTGAGAAATATTCCCACATATGACGCGCAGTCAAGCCGGATCGACAGCCGCGTGCGCGCGTGTCCGGACGTTGCCGGTTCGGCCCTCGGCGTGCTTTGATTCCGGTCCCGCCGCCCGCCCCCTCACCCGTCCCGCCCGGAGGCCGCCATGCCCGAGACCACCGTGATCCGCAACGCCGCCTGGGTGGTCGCCTGGAGCGCGCGCGACAGCCGCCACGTGTACCTGAAGGGCGCCGACGTGGCGTTCGCCGACGGCGCCGTCACCCATGTCGGCGGGCGCTACGCCGGCGAGGCGGCGCGCGAGATCGACGGCGGCGACCTGATGGTCATGCCGGGCATGATCAACATCCACAGCCACCCGACCAGCGAGCCGCTGCGCAAGGGCATCACCGACGAGATCCGCAGCCCCGGCTTCTACCACTCGTCGCTGTACGAGTTCCTGACCATCTTCGAGAACGATCCCGACGGGCTGGCCGCCAGCGTGCGGGTGGCGATGGCCGAGCTGCTGAAGAGCGGGGTGACCACGGTCGTCGACTTCTCGGCGCCGTTCGACGCCTGGCTCGACGTGCTGGCGGAGTCCGGCATCCGCGCCTGCGTCGCCCCGGCGTTCCGCGACGCGCGCTGGTACACCAAGGACGGCCACCAGCTGCAGTACGAGTGGGACGAGCAGGCGCGGCCGGGCCGGCTTCGAGCGGGCCCAGCGGGTCATCGACCTGGCCAACCAGCACCCGTCCGGCCGCCTGATGGGCATGATGGCGCCGTCGCAGATCGACACCTGCTCGGCCGAGCTGCTGCGCGACGCCTTCGACTACGCCCAGGAAAAGAACCTGCCCTGGCAGACCCACGCGGCGCAGTCGGTGACCGAGTTCCAGGAGATGATCCGGCGCCACGGCCGCACGCCGATCCAGTGGATGGACGACATCGGCGTGCTCGGCGAGCACAGCATCATCGGCCACGGCATCTTCCTCGACCACCACCCGTGGGTGCACTGGTCGACCCGCGACGACCTCCGGCTGCTGGCCGACAGCGGCGCCACCGTGGCGCACTGCCCGACCGTGTTCATGCGCCGCGGCATCGCGCTGCGCACCTTCGGCGGCTATGTCCGCCAGGGCATCAACATGGGCATCGGCACCGACACCTACCCGCACAACTTCCTGGAGGAGATGCGCAACGTCGGCACCGTCGCCCGCGCCGTGGCCGAGACCGTCGACGATCTCAACACCTCCGACATCTTCAACGCCGCCACCGTCGGCGGCGCCCGGGCCCTGCGCCGCGACGACATCGGCCGGCTCGCCGTGGGGGCACGCGCCGACCTGGTCTGCGTCGACCTGACCGAGCCGTCGATGATGCCGGTGCGCGAGCCGATCCGCAGCCTGGTGTTCGCGGCCTGCGACCGCGCCGTCCGCGACGTGTTCGTGGACGGCCGGCAGGTGGTGAAGGACGGCGAGATCACCACCATCGATTTGCGCTCGGCGCTCGGCGAACTGCAGGCGGCGCAGGCCCGCTCGATGCGCAACATCCCCGGCCTCGACTGGGCCGGCCGCACCGCCGACCAGCTGTCGCCGATGGTGTTCGAGACCCGCGAGGCGCTGAACTGAAGGACGGCCGAACCGGGGGGATCGCGCATGAAGGAACTGACGAGCGAGGCGCTGCTGGCGGCCGTGCGGCGCTGGGTGGAGATCGAGAGCCCGACCCAGGACGCCGGGGCGGTGAACCGGGTCGCCGACCTCGCCGAGGCGCAGCTTCGCCACCTCGGCGCCAGCGTCGAGCGGGTGCCCGGGGTGGACGGATTCGCCGACATCCTGATCGGCCGGATCCCGGGCGAGACCAACGCCGACGGCATCCTGCTGCTCGGCCACATGGACACCGTGCACCCGGTCGGCACGCTCGCCGGGCCGCTGCCGTTCCGGGTCGAGGGCGACCGCGCCTACGGCCCCGGCATCTACGACATGAAGGGCGGCAACGTCATGGCGCTGCAGGCGCTGGCGCATCTGCGCGCCAACGGCGCACGCCCGCGCCTGCCGGTGACGGTGATGTTCATCCCCGACGAGGAGATGGGCAGCCCGACGTCGCGCGCCCGCATCGAGGCCGAGGCCGCCAAGCACCGGCTAGCACTGGTGGTCGAGCCGTCCGGCGACGGCGGGCGGATCACCGTCGCGCGCCACGGCATCGCCCGCTACCACCTGAAGACCACCGGCCGCCCGGCCCACGCCGGCGCCTACCACCGGAAGGGCCGCAGCGCGATCCGCGAGATGGCCCACCAGGTGACCGCCATCGAGGCGATGACCGACTACGAGCGCAACATCACCCTGAACGTCGGGACCATCTCCGGCGGCACCCATGAGAACCTGGTGCCGATCGAATGCCGGGCCTGCGTCTACGTGATGGTGGCGACGGTCGACAACGAGGCCGAGGTGCGCGCCCGGCTCTCGGCGCTCACCCCGGTCGACCCGGACGTCCGCCTGGAGGTGACGCCGGGGCTGTTCCGGCCGCCCTACGCCAAGTCGCCGGAAATCCAGTCGCTCTACGACCAGGCCTGCGCGCTGGCCCGCGAGATCGGCTTCGAGATCCCGGGCGAGCGGGTCGCCGGCGGCGGCAGCGACGGCAATTTCACCGGGTCCCTCGGCGTGCCGACCCTCGACGGCCTCGGCGTGGTCGGCGACGGCCCGCACACCCACGAGGAGCACCTGCTGGTGTCCTGCCTGGTGCCGCGCACGAAACTGCTGGCCCGGCTGTTCGAGACGCTGGAGTAACGGTCGCCGGGCGGCGACCCGAAACCGAGGGAGATCCTGATGTATGGAATCCTGCTGTACGACGGGGTCGAGCCGATCGACGTCGGGGCCGCCTTCGGGGTGCTGTCGATGGCGCGGCGGCTGGTGCCGTCGCTGAGCTTCGTCGGGATCGCCGAACGCCGGGGCGAGATCGTCTGCGCCAACGGCCTGCGGGTGGTCAGCGACCACGACTTCGCCTCCGCCCCCGACGGCCTGACCGACCTGATCGTGACCGGCGGGCCCGGCTGGGTGCAGGCGGCCGCCAGCCCGGCCACCCTCGGCTTCATCCGCGACACCAGGGCGCGGGTCGCGTCGATGTGCACCGGCGCGATGCTCCTCGACGCCGCCGGGCGCCTCGACGGCCGTCGCGTCACCACCAAGCGCGAGGTGTTCGCCGGCGAGACGCCGCCGCTGGACCTGCTGGCGGAGCGCCACGACACCTGCCCCGCGGCCATCGTCGACGCCGGCGACGTGGTGACCGGGGGCGGCGTCACCCTCGGCCTCGACGTGATGTTCTATTGCCTGGCGCGCAGCCACGGCGAGGCGGTCGCCGCCGACGTGGCGCGGGTCATGGAGTATTCCCGGGCGCTGGCGGCGAACCGCGACGCACTCGGCTACCAGCGCGCCTGACAGGCCGCCGACAGCGCCGCAGCTCAGTGGGCCTCGGCCCAGCTCTTCGCCCAGCCGGCGTCGGCGACCAGCGGGACCGACAGGTTCAGGGTCGGCGCCGCCGCCCCCTCCATGACCTCGCGGACCAGGGCCGACGTCGCCTCGACGGCGTCCTCGGGCACCTCGAACACCAGTTCGTCGTGCACCTGCAGCAGCATGCGGGCCGGCGACCCGGCCTTCTCCAGCGCCGGCCGCAGGCGGACCATGGCGCGCTTGATGATGTCGGCGGCGGTGCCCTGGATCGGCGCGTTGATCGCGGCGCGTTCGCCGAAGCTGCGCATCGCCGGGTTCTTGTCGCGGATCGCCTGGATGTGGACCTTGCGGCCGAACTTGGTCTCGACGTAGCCGTGCTCGCGGGCGAACGCCTTCATCTCGTTCATGTAGTCGCGGATGCCGGGAAAGCGCTCGAAATAGGCGTTGATGTAGGCCTGCGCCTCGCCCTGCGGCGTGCCGAGCTGGCGGGCCAGCCCGAAGCCCGAGATGCCGTAGATGATGCCGAAGTTGATCGCCTTGGCCTTGCGCCGGATGTCGGAGGTCATCTCCGACAGCGGCACGCCGAACACCTCCGAGGCGGTCTGGGCGTGGATGTCGATGCCGCCGAGGAACGCCTGGCGCAGGCTGTCGATGCCGGCGATGTCGGCGACCAGCCTGAGCTCGATCTGCGAGTAGTCGACCGACAGCAGCACGTTGCCGGGCTCGGCGACGAAGGCGGTGCGGATCTTGCGCCCCTCCTCGGTGCGGATCGGGATGTTCTGCAGGTTCGGGTCGTTCGACGACAGCCGGCCGGTGGCGGCCCCGACCATCGAGTAGGAGGTGTGAACCCGCTTGGTGTCGGGGTTGATGCTGTCGACCAGGGCGTCGGTGTAGGTCGACTTCAGCTTGGCGATCTGGCGCCAGTCGAGCACCTTGCGGGCCAGTTCCGAGCCCTCGGCGGCCAGCGTCTCCAGGATGTCGGCGCCGGTGCCGTAGGCGCCGGTCTTGCCCTTCTTGCCGCCGGCCAGCCCCATCTTGTCGAACAGGATCTCGCCGAGCTGCTTGGGCGAGCCGACGTTGAAGGGCTCGCCGGCCAGGCTCTGGATCTCGCTCTCCAGGGTCACCATGCGCCGGCCGAAATCCGCCGACATGTCGCGCAGGATCGAGGGATCGACCTTGATGCCGGCGCGTTCCATCGCCACCAGCACCGGGATCAGCGGTCGTTCCAGGGCCTCGTAGACCGTGGTCATGCGCTCCGGCACCAGGCGCGGCTTCAGCAGCGCGTGCAGGCGGAAGGTGACGTCGGCGTCCTCGGCGGCGTAGGCACAGGCCCGGTCGAGGGCGCACTCGCCGAACGAGATCTGTCCCTTGCCCTTGCCGCAGACGTCCTCGAACTTGATGGTCTCGTGGCCGAGATGCAGGCGCGACAGCTCGTCCATGCCGTGGCCGTGCAGGCCGCCTTCCAGCACGTAGGACAGGCACATGGTGTCGTCGATCGGGGCGACGGCGATGCCGCCGTTGCGCTCGCGGCTCAGCAGCAGGCAGTCGTACTTGGCGTTGTGCGCGATCTTCAGGACCGACGGGTTCTCGAGCAGCGGCTTCAGGCGCGCGATCGCCTCGTCGAACGGGATCTGCGGCGGCGCCGGCTCGGCCGGCACCCCGCCCAGCAGGTCGCCCTGCGCCTGCCGGCCGACATGGCGCAGCGGGATGTAGCAGGCGCGCCCGGGGGCGATCGCCAGCGACACCCCGACCAGGTCGGCGCGCATGCAGTCGAGGCCGGTGGTCTCGGTGTCGAAGGCGACCACCCCGAGGTCGGTGGCGGCGGCGATCCAGCGCTCCAGGGCGGCGAGGTCCTGCACCAGCTCGTAGGAGGCGGCCTCGCCGGTCGGCTCGACGATCGCCACCGTGGCCGGCGAGCGGCCGTCGGCGGCGGCGCTGGCCTCGCCCTCGAACCGCGCGATCAGCCGCTTGAAGCCCTGCTCCTTCAGGAACGGCAGCACCATGACCGGGTCGATGTGACGGACCGCCAGGTCCTCGAGCGGCTCGGGCACCTCGACATCGGCCTTGAGGGTGACCAGCCGCTTGGAGATCCGCGCCTTCTCGGCGTGCTCGATCAGGGTCTCGCGCCGCTTCGGCTGCTTGATCTCGCCGGCCCGGGCCAGCAGGGAGTCGAGGTCGCCGTACTCGGTGATCAGCTGCGCGGCGGTCTTGACGCCGATGCCCGGCACGCCCGGCACGTTGTCGACGCTGTCGCCGGCCAGCGCCTGCACGTCGACCACCTTCTCCGGCGGCACCCCGAACTTCTCGATCACCTCGGCCCGGCCGATCGGCCGGTTCTTCATCGGATCGAACATGTCGACGCCGTCGGCGACGAGCTGCATCAGGTCCTTGTCGGACGACACGATGGTGACCCGCCAGCCGCGCTCGCTGGCCTGCCGGGCATAGGTGGCGATCAGGTCGTCGGCCTCGAAGCCGTCCATCTCGATGCACGGCACGTTGAAGGCGCGCGTCGCCTCGCGGATCAGCGCGAACTGCGGCACCAGATCCTCCGGCGCCTCGGGGCGCTGGGCCTTGTACTCGGGATAGATGTCGTTGCGGAAGGTCAGCCGGGAGGCGTCGAAGATCACCGCCAGATGGTCGGCGTCGAGGTCGTCGATCAGCCGCACCAGCATCGACGAGAACCCGAACACCGCGTTCACCGGCGTGCCGTCCGGCCGGTTCATCGGCGGCAGCGCGTGGTAGGCGCGGAAGATGTAGCCCGAGCCGTCGACCAGATAGAGATGGCACTGCCCCTCCTTGGCGGGCGGCGGGGCGGCGACGGCGGTGGACTCGGACTCGGCCATCGGACGGCCTTTCTCGCACGGGTTCGGACGGGACCGGACTCTACCCCGCGATGCCGAAGGGGCAAGGGCCGGGAAGTCGGGCCGCGGGAGCCGCTAAGCGGCCGACGACTGCAGCGGCTTCACCGGCGGCTGCTCCCGGCGCATGGCGCAAGACAGGTCGTAGTTGGCCTGCAATGCGACCCAGAAGCGCGCCGTGCTGACGCCCGCCTGCTCCAGTCGAATGGCGAGGTCCGGGCTGATACCCGCACGACCGTTGAGGACCCGCGACAACGCCACCCGAGACATGCTCAAGCGCCGCGCCGCCTCGGTCACCGTCAAACCGAGCGGCTCGAGGACGTCCGCCTGCAACAATTCGCCTGGATGGGGATGGTTGCCGATCATGGACCCGACTCCTCTAGTGATAGTCTTGGTAGTCGACAAGCTCCACGTCGCTATCGGCAAACCGAAACGTCACGCGCCAGTTGCCGTTGACCCACACCGACCAGAGGCCCTTCAACGATCCCTTGAGCGGGTGCAGCTTGAAGGACGGCAGGTTCAACTCGGCAGGTACCGACGCTGCGTCGAGTGCGGCAAGGATACGAGCGAGCTTTGCTGCGTGAGCTGGCTGGATGCCGCGCGTAGAGCCAGATCGGTAGAACGCTTCGAGGCCCTTGTGCCGGAAACTCGATATCATGAAAATTTGTATCGCATGACGATACAGATCGCAAGCGTAACCCGGCCCGTGGCACCGGCATTGGTCCAGCAACCCACGTCCTCGACAACCGGGAGCAACGATCATGCGAAGGTTCCCCCTCGCCGCCCTGCTGGCGGTGTCCCTGCTGGTCGCCGGCGGCACCGGCGCCGGCCAGCCCGCCCGCGCCGCCGAGGCGCCGGTCTACACCGGCTTCCTGTCCAGCCTCGCCGTCAACGGCCACGATCCGGTCGCCTACTTCACCGAGGGTCGTCCGGTGGAAGGCTCGTCGGCGTTCGAGAGCGAGTACAACGGCGCCACCTGGCGCTTCGCCTCGGCCGCCAACAAGGCGGCGTTCGACGCCGAGCCGGCGAAGTTCGCCCCGCAATACGGCGGTTACTGCGCCTGGGCGGTGTCCCAGGGCTACACCGCCAAGGGCGACCCGGCGAACTGGCGGATCGTCGACGGCAAGCTGTACCTGAACTACAACACCGAGGTGCAGCGGACCTGGGAGCAGGACATCCCGGGCAACATCGGCAAGGCCGACGGCAATTGGCCGAAGGTCATACGGTAGCGTCGGTCCACTGCGCGACTCCGGCGTCGAGGGCGGCCCGTCGCTGCATGGGCCCCGGCTCGACCGCGCCACAGGCGCGCCCGTCCGGGGTGACGGCAGTGAGGGGTGGGTGACCGCCACCCTCCTTTCCATCGTCGTCATCCCGGCCAAGCGCAGCGCGAGCCGGGATCCAGCCGCCGCTCCGTCGGCGTCAGGCCGCCTGGTGGTCCTCGGCCGGCGCGACCAGCACGTAGGTGCGCGAGCAGTACGGGCAGACCACCTTGTGGGTTTCCTCGGTGATCTCCAGGAACACCCGCGGGTGGCCGAGCGCGCCGCCGCCGCCGTCGCAGGCGACGGTGTGGGTGCTGACCTCGATGGTCTCGAACGGCTGGGCCATGCGCTGCTCCCCGGGCTCGACGCGCGGCTGGTCCGGCGGCCGCCCGGCCCCATATGCGGGATGGGGCCCGGCTTGTCCAGCGCGCGCCCGGATGATACCCAGAGCGGCGCCGACCGCAAGGATCTCACGGCCCAGATGACCGGCTCCCACAGCACCCCGCCCACCGGTAGCGCCATCGTAACGCGGTTTCCCGCCGCCCCGGCCGAGGCGCCGGCGCTGGCGCTCGAGATCCGCGGCCTGCGCAAGACCTACGCCGGGCGGCGCGGCAAGCCCGGCAAGGACGCGCTGAACGGCATCGACCTGGAGGTGCGGCGCGGCGAGATGTTCGGCCTGCTGGGGCCGAACGGCGCCGGCAAGTCGACGCTCATCAACATCCTGGCCGGGCTGGTGGTGAAGTCCGCCGGCACCGCGCGGATCTGGGGCATCGACATCGACCAGGACCCGCGCAACGCCCGCGCCGCGATCGGGGTGGTGCCGCAGGAACTGAACATCGACGCGTTCTTCTCGCCGCGCGAGACGCTGGAGCTGCAGGCCGGCATGTACGGCGTGCCGCCGGCCGAGCGCCGCACCGCCGAGATCCTCGAGACCGTCGGCCTGACCGACAAGGCCGACGCCTACACCCGCTCGCTGTCGGGCGGCATGCGCCGTCGCCTGCTGGTCGCCAAGGCGATGGTCCACAATCCGCCGATCCTGGTGCTCGACGAGCCGACCGCCGGGGTCGACGTTGAGCTGCGCCGCAAGCTCTGGGACAACGTCCGCACGCTGCGCGACGGCGGCGTCACCGTGCTGCTGACCACCCACTACCTGGAGGAGGCCGAGGCGCTGTGCGACCGGGTCGCGATCATCGACCACGGCGCCATCGTCGCCCTCGACACCACCCGCAACCTGGTCGGCCGGCTCGACCGAAAGGAGCTGCTGGTGACGGTCGAGGAGGCCGTCGAGACGGTGCCGGCGGCCCTCGCCGAGCTCGGCTTCGCGCTGGCGCCTGACGGCCGGCTGCACGTCGCCTACGCCAAGAGCCGGACCCGCCTGCCGCGTCTGCTCGGCGCTGTGCAGGCGGCCGGGCTGCACGTCGTCGACCTGGAGACCCGCGAGAGCGACCTCGAGGACATCTTCCTGGAACTGACAGGAACCCGGCCGCCCGCCCCCTCGGACGAGCATGCGGCCTGAGCGGCGACGCCCCCTCGCCCGCCTCGCGCTTCTCCTGACGCTGCTGATCGCACCGGCGGCCTGCGCGCCGTTGGTCATCGAGGCCGGACCGGCCGACCGCCGGCCCTGGCTGGTCGACGACCACGCGGCCCTGATGGCCGACGGCACCCGCCTGCCGCTGCGCGCCTGGCGCCCCAAGGGCGAGGCCGCGGCCGCGGTGGTGGCGCTGCACGGCTTCGGTGACTACAGCAACGCCTTCGCCGAGTTCGGGCCGACGCTGGCCGCCGCCGGGGTCGCGGTGTTCGCGCCCGACCAGCGCGGCTTCGGGCGCGCCGGGCGATGGGGCCGCTGGCACGGTGCCGACGCCATGGTCGCCGACGCCCGCGCCTTGGTCGCCCTGGTCCGCGCCGAACTGCCCGGGCGACCGGTGTTCCTGATGGGCGAGAGCATGGGCGGCGCCGTCGCCATGCTGGCGATGACCGAGGCCGGCTCGGCCGACGGCGCCATCCTGTCGGCCCCGGCGGTGTGGGGCCGGCAGTGGATGCCCTGGTACCAGGCGTGGAGCCTCGAGCTCGCCGGGCACACCATTCCCTGGCTGCCGCTGAACCCGCGCGGCCTGCCCTTCAAGCCGTCCGACAACATCGAGATGCTGCGCCGGCTCGGCCGCGACCCGCTGTTCCTGAAGAACCCGCGGGTCGACGCCGTGTACGGCCTGGTCGAGCTGATGGACGCGGCCCAGGACGCCGCTCCCGATGTGCGGGGGCCGTTGCTGGTGCTGTACGGCGGGCGGGATGACCTGGTGCCGAAGAAACCGACCTGCGCCATGCTGGGCAAGCTACGGAGCCGGCCGCCGACGGAGCCGGATCTGCGCGTCGTGCTGTACCCGAACGGCTACCACATGCTGTTCCGGGACCTCCAGGGTGGGCGGGTGGTCGCCGACATTGCCGCCTGGGCCAAGGATCCCGAAGCCCAACTGCCGTCCGGGAACGAGCGCGATCCCGACGGCGACTGGTTGCACCGGTTCTGCCGCGCGACCGGCTAGCCGGCGCGGCGGCATCTTGCGCTTGCTCCGCGGGTCGCGGGCGGCGACGCTGGGGCCGATCGAACCACGCCGAAGGGGAGGACACGCCATGCCGATCGAGAGACTGATGGTGAAGGGCCAGCTGGAGCCGGTCAGCCATTACTGCCACGTCGTCCGCGCCGGCGACTTCATCTGGCTGTCCGGCATGGTCGGGATGCGCAGCGATGGCTCGATCCCGGAGAGCACCGTCGAGCAGTTCCAAATCGCCATGGACGCCATCGACGTCTGCCTGCGCGAGGCCGGCGGGCGGCCCGACCAGGTGGTCAAGGTCCAGGTGTTCATGACCGACATCGCCGAGCGGGCCAGCATCAACCCGATCCGCCAGCGCTATTTCGGCGAGCACCGCCCGGCCTCCACCCTGGTCGAGGTCTCGGCCCTGGTCGACCCGCGCATGAAGGTCGAGATCGAGGCGGTCGCCTACGTCGGCGCCTGAGCGGGCGGGCGGCGGCGTGGACGAGCCGGAGGGGACCGCCGACACCCAGCGGGCGCCGGATTCCGAGCGCTCGCTGGAGTCCTGGATCGGCGCCCAGGTCCGCGGCCTGCGCACCGCGCTCGGCATGACGCTGTCGGACCTCGCCAAGGCGGCCTCGATCTCGGCCGGCATGCTCTCGAAGATCGAGAAGGGCCAGACCTCGCCGTCGCTCGGCACGCTGCAGGGCCTGGCGACCGCCCTCAACATCCCGCTCGCCACCTTCTTCGAGAAGTTCGACGAGAAGCGCGAGGCGAGCTTCGTGCGGGCCGGCGAGGGGCTGACGATCGAGCGCCGCGGCAGCCGGTCGGGCCATCTCTACCAGCTGCTCGGCGCCTCGCTGCGCAGCAAGGTGCGGATGGAGCCGTACCTGATCACCCTCGACGAGCGCTCGGACGCCCACCCGATCTTCCGCCATCCCGGGGTGGAGTTCATCCACATGCTGGAGGGCGAGGTCGTGTACCGTCACGGCGAGCAGCGCTACCATCTGCGGCCGGGGGACTCGCTGTTCTTCGACGCCGAAGCGGCGCACGGGCCGCTGGAGCTGCGCCGGCTGCCGTGCCGGTATCTCTCGATCATCGCCACGGCCGAGTAGCGTTTCCTGGTGGGAAAATATCTTTCTTGTGGATCAACGAGGCGCCGTCTATAGCTGGCCGTCAACCGAAGGCGAGGCGACCATGTGCGGGATCGTCGGACTCTACCTGAAATCCGAGGCCCTGGCCGGCGATCTGGGGCGGCTGACCGCCCTGATGCTGCACGAGATGCGCGGTCGCGGGCCGGATTCCGCCGGCTTCGCGGTCTACGGCGCGCCCGAGCCCGGGGCCAAGCTGGTGCTGCTGTCCGAGACCCGCGACGCCGACTGGTCCGCGATTGCCCGGCGCCTCGAGGCGGCGCAGGGAGCCGCGGTCGAGGTCGCCCCGATCGACGACCACGCGGTGCTGCGCACCGAGGGCGACGGCCAGGCGGCGCGCGACTGGCTGATCGCCAACGCGCCGGAGGTGACGGTGCTGTCGGTCGGGCGTTCGATCGAGCTGTTCAAGGGCATCGGCGACCCCGACGCGGTGGCCGAGCGCTTCGGGCTGCCGGCCCGCACCGGCACCCACGCCATCGCCCACACCCGCATGGCCACGGAATCGGCGGTCACCACCGCCGGCTCGCACCCGTTCTCCACCGGCGCCGACACCTGCCTGGTGCACAACGGCTCGCTCTCCAACCACAACGGGCTGAGGCGCCGGCTCGAGGCGAACGGCGAGCGTTTCCAGACCGAGAACGATTCCGAAGTGGCGGCCGGCTACCTCGCCTGGCGGATGCGCGGCGGCGACAGCCTCTCGGACGCCGTCGGCGCGGCGCTGAAGGACCTCGACGGCTTCTACACCTTCGCGATCGGCACCGCCGGCGGCTTCGCGGTCGTTCGCGACCCGATCGCCTGCAAGCCGGCGGTGCTGGCCGAGACCGACGACTGGGTGGCGATGTCGTCGGAGTTCCGCGCCATCGCCAAGCTGCCGGGCGTCGGGCACGCCCGGATCTGGGAGCCGAAGCCGGCCGAGATCTACTCCTGGAGCCGCGCGGCATGACCGTCGCAACCCTGCGCAACAGCGTCCTCGACCTCGCCACCGCCAGCCTGCGCGACGTCAACAGGACCCTGCACCTGGCGGAAGCCGGCAGCTTCGAGGTGATGCACCCGAACGGCGCCCACGCGCTGGCCTGCGGCCTCGACGCGCCGCTCGACGTCACCGTTCGCGGCCATGTCGGCTACTACTGCGGCGGGATGAACAAGGCGGCCTCGATCACCGTCGACGGCAACGCCGGAACCGGCCTCGCCGAGAACATCATGTCCGGCACCGTGCGGGTGACCGGCGACGCCAGCCAGTCGGCCGGCGCCAGCGGCCATGGCGGGCTGGTGGTGATCGAGGGCGACGCCTCGGCGCGCTGCGGGATCTCGATGAAGGGCGTCGACATCGTGGTCGGCGGCTCGGTCGGCCACATGTCGGCGTTCATGGCGCAGGCCGGCTCGCTGGTGGTGCTCGGCGACGCCGGCGACGCGCTCGG
This sequence comes from Rhodospirillaceae bacterium, assembly GCA_018401495.1. Lineage (GTDB taxonomy): Bacteria > Pseudomonadota > Alphaproteobacteria > Thalassobaculales > Thalassobaculaceae > Thalassobaculum_A. Next base: position 73,913 of record JAGYJX010000020.1, on the reverse strand, counting down.
CGATTCGATCTACGAGGCCCGGCTGTACGTCCGCGGCACGGTCGCCAGCCTCGGCGCCGATTGCGTCGAGAAGCCGATGCGCGACGAGCATCTGGCTGCGCTTCGCGTCCTGCTCGACCGGGCCGGTTACGCCGGCGTCGACCCGGCGGCGTTCCGCCGCTACGGCTCGGCGCGCCGGCTCTATCACTTCAAGGTCGACAATGTCGGCGCGTACTGAGGCCGTGTGATGAGCCAGTCCCAATGAGCCAGCCCCCGAAGATCCCGCGCACCCTGCCGCGCAAGTCGGCGACCTTCGACGACCACACGCTGGCGGAAATCCGACGCGCCGCGGCGACCGGCATCTACGACATCCGCGGCGCCGGCGCCAAGCGCCGGCTGCCGCACTTCGACGACCTGCTGTTCCTCGGCGCCTCGATCTCGCGCTACCCGCTGGAGGGCTACCGCGAAGCCTGCCGGACCGACGTGATTCTCGGCGACCGCTACGCCTCCAAGCCGATCCACCTGAAGATCCCGATCACCATCGCCGGCATGAGCTTCGGCTCGCTGTCGGCGCAGGCCAAGGAGGCGCTCGGGCGCGGCGCCTCCGCCATGGGCACGTCGACCACCACCGGCGACGGCGGCATGACCGACGAGGAACGCCGCCACTCCACCCAGCTGGTCTACCAGTACCTGCCCAGCCGCTACGGCATGAACCCCGACGACCTGCGCCGGGCCGACGCCATCGAGGTGGTGGTGGGACAGGGCGCCAAGCCGGGCGGCGGCGGGATGCTGCTGGGGCAGAAGATCAGCGCGCGGGTGGCGGCGATGCGGTCCCTGCCCGAGGGCATCGACCAGCGCTCGGCCTGCCGGCACCCGGACTGGACCGGCCCCGACGATCTGGAGATCAAGATCCGCGAGCTGCGCGAGATCACCAACTGGGAGAAACCGATCTACGTGAAGGTCGGCGCCTCGCGGCCGTACTACGACACCGCGCTGGCGGTGAAGTCGGGCGCCGACGTGGTGGTGCTGGACGGTATGCAGGGCGGCACGGCGGCGACCCAGGAGGTGTTCATCGAGCACGTCGGCATCCCGATCCTGGCGGCGATCCGCCCGGCGGTGGCCGCGCTGCAGGAACTCGACATGCACCGCAAGGTCCAGCTGGTGGTGTCGGGCGGCATCCGCAACGGCGCCGACGTCGCCAAGTGCCTGGCGCTGGGCGCCGACGCGGTGTCGATCGGCACCGCCGCCCTGGTCGCGATCGGCGACAACGACCCGCGCTGGGAGGCCGAGTACAACGCGCTCGGCACCACCGCCGGCGCCTACGACGACTGGCACGAGGGCACCGACCCGGCCGGCATCACCACCCAGGACCCGGCGCTCGCGGCCCGCCTCGACCCGGTCGAGGCCGGGCGCCGGCTGGCCAACTACCTCGCGGTGCTGACCCTTGAATGCCAGACGATCGCCCGCGCCAACGGCAAGTCGGACGTGCGCAACCTAGAACCGGAAGACCTGGTGGCGCTGACGGTCGAGGCGGCGGCGATGGCGAAGGTGCCGCTGGCCGGCACCGATTGGATACCCGGCGTCTCCGGTCGATAGTGGTGCGACGCGGGCACGGGATCGACCCCGGGCCCGGATCGGACCACTAAAAGCGGGGGCATGGGCAGATGGCGATCGATCTCGCGAGCGAGGCCAAGAAGCGTGGCATCGAGTATTTCCTGATCTCGTTCGTCGACCTCTACGGCGTGATGCGGGCCAAGCTCGTCCCGGCCTCGGCGATCGCCGGCATGGCGCGCGACGGCGCCGGGTTCGCCGGGTTCGCGGCCTGGCTGGACATGACGCCGGCGCACCCCGACCTGTTCGCCGTGCCGGATCCCGACAGCCTGATCCAGTTGCCGTGGAAGCCGAGCGTCGGCTGGCTCGCCGCCGACCTCTACATGGGCGGGGCGGAGGTGGCGCAGGCGCCGCGCAACACCCTGAAGCGGGTCGCCGCCGCGGCCGAGGCCAAAGGCTACCGCCTCAAGCACGGCGTGGAGTGCGAGTTCTTCCTGATCACGCCCGACGGCAGCGCCGTCGCCGACGCCCATGATGCCCAGGGCAAGCCCTGCTACGACGTGCAGGCGCTGATGCGGCGCTACGACGTGATCACCGAGATCTGCGACGCCATGCAGGCGCTGGGTTGGGGCCCCTACCAGAACGACCACGAGGACGCCAATGGCCAGTTCGAGATGAACTGGGACTACGCCGACGCCCTGCTGACCGCCGACCGCCACGCCTTCTTCAAGTACATGGTCAAGACGATCGCCGAGAAGCACGGGCTGCGCGCCACCTTCATGCCGAAGCCGTTCCCGCACCTCACCGGCAACGGCTGCCACGCCCATGTCAGCCTGTGGAACACCGCCGGACGCAAGAACCTGTTCGCCGACCCCAAGGGCGAGCTCGGGATCTCGGCGCTCGGCTACAGCTTCCTCGGCGGGCTGATGGCGCATGCCCCGGGGCTCTGCGCCTTCGCCAACCCGACGGTGAACTCCTACAAGCGCCTGAACGCCCCGGTTACCGCGTCCGGCGCCACCTGGTCGCCGAACACCATCACCTACGGCGGCAACAACCGCACCCACATGGTCCGTATCCCCGACGGCGGCCGCCTCGAATTCCGGCTCGCCGACGGTGCCGTGAACCCGTACCTGCTGCCGGCGGCGGTGCTGGCGGCCGGGCTCGACGGCATCGACACCAAGGCCGATCCCGGCAAGCGCCTCGACATCGACATGTACGCCGAACGTCACAAGGCGCGGGGCGCCAAGCTGCTGCCGCTGAACCTGCTGGACGCGCTGCGGGCGCTGGAGAAGGACAGGACGCTGGCCGCCGCGGTCGGCGCCGAGACCGTCGCCGCCCTGGTCAAGCTTCGCCTCCAGGACTGGAACGCCTACTCGCGCGAACTGACCGCCTGGGAGCGGGCGAACACCCTCGACTGCTGAGCGGCGGCGCCGCTCGCGCGTGTGGCCGGGCGGCCCGCGCTCCATTAGGATGCCGGCCTTTCGAGCCGCGGGGCCGTCGGGCACATGGACGAGGCGGGTGCGTACTACAGGCGGCTGAACCGGCCGTTGCTGAACATCCTGCCGCCCGGGCTGGGCTCGGTGCTCGATGTCGGCTGCGCCGCCGGCGAACTGGGCCGGGCCTACAAGGATCGCCACCCGGGCTCGCGCTGGACCGGGATCGAGCTGGACGCCGAAGCGGCGGCGCTGGCCGTCCGGTCTCTCGACCATGTCGAGACCGGCGACGCCGAGGCGCTCGGCGACGACAGCCTGCCGGGAGCGCCGTTCGACGCCCTGGTCTACGCCGACACCCTGGAACACTTCCGCGACCCGGCGGCGACGCTGACGCGGCACCTCCGGCTCCTGAAGCCGGGCGGCGTGGTGTGCGCCAGCCTGCCGAACATCCAGCACTGGAGCGCCATCCTGTCGCTGATCGGCGGGCGCTGGGACTACCGCGACGAAGGGCTGTTCGACCGCACGCACCTGCGCTTCTTCACTCTCTCCACAATTGTCGACTTCTTCCGTGGCTGCGGTTGCGTCCTGGAATTCGCCGACCCGCTGATCCCGCGCCCCGGGGCTCCGCTGATCCCGCACTGGGACCGTCACGACGCCTTCCTGGAGGAGCTGGAGCGGCTGTGCGGCACCTTCGGTCTGGCGTTCGACCGGCGGCGCTTCCAGGCCTACCAATACGTGGTTCGGGCGCGGCGGGAGCGCGCCGACGGATGACGGGCGCCAAGACCTCGGTGCTGGTCAGCATCCTGTCCTGGGACTCGCCACGCTACCTGTCGAACCTGCTCGACAACCTCGACGCGCTGCCGCCGTCGATCACGGGTGACCTCGACATTCACATCCACATCCTCGATCAGGGCAGTGCCGGGGAAACCCGTGACCTGGTGCGCGCCTTCGTGGCTGCCGGTTCATCGCGAACAGCCACGTTCCTGGAGCGGAACATCGGGTTTGCGCGCGGACACAACCACGTCTTCGATCTCGTGCACCGCCAGCGGCCGTTCGACTATTTCGTGGTGCTGAACCAGGATGTCCTGTTCGGCCGCCCCGGCTGGCTCGACCGGCTGGTCGAAGGCATGCAGGACGAGGCCATCGCAATCGGCGGCCCGGTGGCCTGGCAGAAGTGCGACGACCCCGGCGTGTTGCTGGAGACCTGCCTGACAGCCGACCGGCATCCCGAGCGGATTTACAGCATCCAGGGGTCGGTGGCGATCGTGCGATCCAGCGCGGTCGAGCGGTTCGGGTTGTTCGACAACACCTTCACGCCGGCCTATTTCGAGGACACCGACCTCTGCCGACGGTACGTGCACGCCGGATATCGGCTCGCCTGGATCGCGGTCGACCACGTTCACTCGTATCTGGGCCCGAAGCAGAAGCTTGTGCGCCAGAAGAAGGAAGCGTTGCGCGGCGCCTTCGGCGATTTCCACGCCCGCAACATGGGGGTGTTCATCCACCGCTGGATGACGAGCACCCCCCCGACGGTCACACCGGAGATGCTGTTGTCCCTGTGGCCGAACGTTTACCGCCCTGCCGATCAGTCCTCCGGGTGAGATCGCTCAGCCCGTGGAATTTCTGTTGATTTTTGATGTCTAAGCGGGTGCTGCAACCGCGTTTGAGCGCTCTGACGCCCCGTTTTGACCCATAGGGATTACAGAAGATCACGGCTTGAACACAACCATCTTAACGATTGCTTAATCATAATTATCTCGAAGGCCGCGTGTTCCCTCGTGATCGCAAGCGAGCCGGGACAAACGAAGCGGCACCGGCAGATGGCACACATAGGCCACCCACCGACAAGAGTGGACGGCAGGGAGGGGCGACCTCTGGTGAACGACCCGGCGGGTTGGGCGTTGGAATGAGGATGGCTCCCGAACGGTCTCTGCCGGTGCTCGGACGGACCGAAGGGAACGCTGCGAAGGCGCTCACAGACTGAAACTTCCAGAGGTAGCGGCCGATGCTAATGGGCGGACCAACACTTGGATCCGGTGGCTTGGGCCCCGAGGGCACGAGACGATGCTGGTCCTGCGACGAGGTCGTGATGCCCGGTGCCGTGGCATGCCGGCATTGCGGCGCATCCCTTATCGGAAAAAGCGCCGGGCTGGATGCTACCGCGAGGACGCTGAGGGACGCGTCAACGAGACGGGACACCGACCTGACATCGAACCAGGATGCGGTCTCCGAGGGTGGCCGCCGACGCGCCGCCAACAAGCCGGGAGCCGAGGATACGCAATGGGACGACGCTGACTTCGAACGCATCAGCCAGACGGCCGGCCTGCCGCGGGAAGACCCGCGGGAACGGGACAGCACCCGGACCGGTCGGCCAGGGGCGAGCCGCTTCCGTCGCCCATCGACGGCTCCCGGGTTCGCCAAGGTGTTCGCCACGACCGCCAGCTTGAAGCGCAGCCCGAAGGCCAAATGGGCAGCCGCCGCGGTGGCGCTGATCGTGGTCGGGGTCGGCGCCGGTTGGCTTGCCGGCCGGTGGGACGGCGACTCCCTGATCGGACAGCAGTACCAGCGCGCAGTCGAGACGATCCGGTCGTTTGCGTCGGCCGAGCCGAGCCGCGAGGCGGCCCCCCCGACCCTGGCGTTGTCGCCGTCCATCGAGCCCGTCCCGCATCCCGAGACCGGAGCCGATCGCGCCGTCGCCGCCCCGCCGGCACCGCCGTCGATCGCCGTGTCGCCGCGCGATCCGGCCACCCCGCCGGTGCCCGCAACCACGGCGCCAGCCGATCCTTCGGCCGCCCCCTCGCTGGTTCCGATCCTGCCGACCGTCACCTCGGCCGCCATGGAACCGGCCCCTGAGCCTAGGGTTTCCGGAAGCGATCCACAGTCGGGGTCGTGGAGCGTACGGGACGTCCAGCGCGAGTTGGCCCGGCTCGGCTACTACACCGGAGGCGTTGATGGCCAAGTCGGTCCGCTGACCCGTCAGGCAGTGCGGGACTTCCAACAGGCGGCTGGCCTGCCGCAGACGGGTCGGATCGAACCGACCCTGGTCGCTGAACTCGCGAGCCGCAGCGCTGAGACTGAGGGGGCGCGCGGTGAAACCGGAAGACCATAGGCGCACTGGCGCATGCGTCGCATCCGATGGGCGCGCGACGGTCGCTGTCGGCGCTCAAGGACGGAAAGACCGTCGCACCGGAAACGATGGACGCCTCCTGAGTGGGGTGGCCCGACAGGAGGGGTGGCCATGACCGACGCACGCGCAAATCGAATTGGCCAGCGTCCACAGCAAGGGCTCGCGGCCACCCGATCAACCGGAGGCGCTTTCGCCGCTCGTCGAGCCGGAAGCCGATCCGCCGACAGCCATCTCACCGAGACCGCCAGAAGGGAGGGCCTCGCATGACCTCGCCGAACCAGCCGGACCCCGAGAACGCTCACACCCTCGGACAAGGAGCGGAGTTCAACGACTCGCCCCGGATTCGAATCCTTCTCGTGGACGACGACGAGTTGTTCCGCGAGTCGCTCGCGATGAACCTCGTCGACGAAGAATTCAACGTCACCGAATGCCAGAACGGCAGGGCTTGCCTGGCCCTTCTGCACGACCGTTCGGACTTTGACCTGATTCTTCTCGACTGGCGCATGCCAGGCATGTCCGGGATCGAGGTCATGCAGGAGATCAAGGCGGCGGGGATCGATGTACCGGTGGTGTTCCTCACGGCCTTCACCACGGAACGCAACGAGGCAACCGCCCTCGACTGCGGCGCCGTCGACTTCCTCGACAAGTCCCGCAGCGCCGCGGTCCTGGCCCGCCGGATCCGCATCCTCGTCGGGCACGGCCGCAACTCCGTCCCGGACGCGGGGGCGTGGATGGACATCCTGCGGCTCGGGCCGCTCGACATCCATTTCCGGATCAACCGCGCCTATTGGGACAGCCAGGCGGTGCCGCTCACCACGACGGAATTCCGGGTCGGTCCAGCTGCTGGCCAGCCGGGCCGGCGAGGACGTGTCCTATCGGGCGATCTATGACGTGGTGCACGGCCGCGGCTTCATCGCCGGCGAAGGGTCCGACGGATTCCGCACCAACGTCCGCTCGATGATCAAGCGGATCCGCCAGAAATTCCGCGAAGTCGACGACCATTTCGAGGAAATCGAGAACTATCCGGGCTTCGGCTATCGCTGGCGACCGGCGGAAGAGGCCGCTCCCGCCGTCACCGAGCAACGCGCGGGCATGAACGGCCAGAACCAGCCGCGCCCCCCGGCGTCCGGTGGGCATGGGCCTGGCGGGGTGCAGGCCCCCAACAAGGTGGTCGACGCGATCTCGCAACTGCCCTTCGTCCGGTCGGTCGCCACCTGGCGTCGCCGGCGCGGGCCCGATGATGAGACCGTGATGCGCCTGGGACAGGCCCTGCCGACGCTGGCCCCTCGAACCGTGGTCACCACGGCTGGCGAGCGCCAGAAGGTGGCCGCCATGACGGGCCACAGCACGATCACAGGGTCCGGCCGGGATGACACCGCCTGATCACTGTAATTATTTGCCGATTTCCTGCCTAATCTAAATCACGGATAGACGTCAGCCAGTTAAAAAACTGGCTGACGGCGATCTGCTCACCGCCGGTGAGCCGACAGTCGCATTGCGACCTAGATTTAGGGGTCAGTTCTCCATGAACGACATACAATCGAGCGCCAAGACCACTGCCTCCGTCAATCAGGATTTGCGGATCAGGCCCGTTCTTTTGTCCGGCGGGGCGGGAACGCGACTGTGGCCACTGTCGCGGAAGCACTACCCCAAGCAGCTCCTGGCCCTGCTCACGGACCGCAGCATGCTGCAGGACACGGCCCTGCGAACCCGCGAGCTGTCGGGTTCGCTGGCGCCGATCGTCATCTGCCACCAGGAGCAGCGCTTCCTGGTGGCCGAGCAGCTCAAGGAGGCCGGCGTCACCCCGCACCGGATCGTTCTCGAGCCGGTCGGACGCAACACCGCTGCGGCCCTGGTGGTGGCCGCCCTGCTGCTCGCCGAGGAGGACCCGGGCGCGATCATGCTGGCGCAGCCGTCCGATCACCATGTCGCCGATCTCGCCGCGTTCCGGGCGGCGGTCGACCGCGCCGCTTCGGCGGCGGCCAGCGGGTACCTGGTGACGTTCGGTGTCACGCCGACGCGCGCCGAGACCGGCTACGGCTACATCGAGGGCGGCGGCGCGATCGCGGGGACCGACGGCGCGCTCGGCGTGCGGAGCTTCGTCGAGAAGCCGGATGCCGAGACCGCCGAGCGTTTCGCCAAGAGCGGGCGCTACTTCTGGAACAGCGGGATGTTCCTGCTGCCGGTCGGTCCGTTCCTCGACGAGGTGCGTCGTCTGCAGCCGGCGCTGTTCGACGCCTGCGAGAAGTCGCTCGCCGACGGCCGCTCCGACCTCGATTTCTTCCGCCTCGACTCCGCCGCCTTCCACGGCGCCCAGAGCATCTCGGTCGACAAGGCGGTCATGGAACTGAGCGACCGCGTGGCGGTCTGCCCGGTCGAGATGGGCTGGCGCGACGTCGGCTCCTGGCAGTCGCTGCACGAGGCGCTGCACGAGATCCGCCCGACCGACGCCGATGGCAACGTCCTGCAGGGCGACGTCGAGATCGACGAGGTCCGCAACTGCCACATCATGGCCGACGGCCGGCTGGTCGCGGCGATCGGCATCGAGGACCTGACGGTCGTCGTGACCGACGACGTGGTGCTGGTCGCCAGGTCGGACGCCGCGTCGCGCGTGGGACAGATCGTCGAGCGCCTCGGCCGTGGCAACCGGCAGGAGGTGCTGCACCATTCCACGGTCTACCGTCCCTGGGGAACCTATCAGTCGGTGGACTCCGGCGACCGCTTCCAGGTGAAGCGGATCGTGGTCAATCCGGGTGCCGAGCTCAGCCTGCAGATGCACCACCACCGGGCCGAGCACTGGATCGTGGTGCGCGGCACCGCGCGGATCCACTGCAACGGCGAAGAGCACCTGCTCCACGAGAACCAGTCGACCTACATCCCGCAGGGCGCCACGCACCGCTTGGCGAATCCCGGGATCGTCCCGCTGCATCTGATCGAGGTGCAGTCCGGCTCGTACCTCGGCGAAGACGACATCGTCCGCTTCGAAGACAGCTACGGTCGGAGCTGAGCGATGGCGCAGACCATCCTGGTCACCGGCGGCGCGGGCTACATCGGCAGCCACGTCTGCAAGGCGTTGGCAAAGGCCGGCTTCCGCCCGGTGGCCTATGACAATCTCATCCAGGGCCACCGCTGGGCGGTGCGATGGGGGCCGCTCGAGCTCGGCGAGCTGAGCGACGGCGATCGGCTGGACGCGGTGATCGCCGCCCACCGGCCGGCCGCCGTGATGCACTTCGCCGCCCACATCGCCGCCGGCGAGTCGGTCGACGACCCGGGCAAGTACTACGACAACAACGTGTCCGGGCTGCTGTCGCTGCTCGCCGCGATGCGCCGGGGCGGGGTCGACCGCCTGGTCTTCTCGTCGACGGCCGCGGTGTACGGAACGCCTCGCTACGCCCCGATCGACGAGGGCCACCCGCAGGAGCCGATCAACCCCTACGGTGCCAGCAAGATGATGGCCGAGCGGGTGCTCGCGGACTTCGCGCACGCCCACGGCATCCGGACGGCCGCCCTGCGCTACTTCAACGCCGCCGGCGCCGATCCCGACGGCGAGATCGGCGAGGCGCACGACCCCGAGACCCATCTCATCCCGATCGTCCTGGAGACGGCGGCCGGCCTGCGCCCCGAGGTGGTGGTGTTCGGCGACCGCTACGCGACCGCCGACGGCACCTGCGTGCGCGACTACGTCCACGTCGCCGACCTGGCCGACGCCCATGTGCGGGCGCTGCGTTGGCTGGCCGACCGGACCGGCGCCCACGCCTTCAATCTCGGCAACGGCGAGGGATTCTCGGTCCGGCAGGTCATCGAGGCGGCGCGCCGGGTGACCAGCCGGCCGATCCGGGCACGCGTCGAAGCGGCGCGGGAAGGCGATCCGGCGACCCTGGTCGCCGACGCCAGCCACGCCCGCGCGGTCCTGGGCTGGCGCCCGCGTTACCACAGCCTCGACACCCAGCTGTCCCACGCCTGGCGCTGGCTCGCCAGCCGGCACGCCCTCAACGGCGCGGGAACAACCCTGGCCAATCGACGGTCTTCGACGGAACGAGCGCCTGCCGACGCACTCGGGCTCACGTCATAACCAAAAGGGAGATGACGACGATGGTAAAAGACACTGTCCTGCCCACGGTACGAAAGGCCCTGCTGGCCGGTACCATTCTCGCCGTCGGCCTGCTCTCAGGCTGTGCCGGCAGCTCCAACGCCTTGCCCGACATCCCGATCCAGCAGACGGCCTACCAACTCGGCAACGGCGACCGGGTGTTGGTCGACCGTGTTCGGCCAGGACGAGTTGACCGGCGAGCGCGTCGTCGACGGCGGCGGCAACATCTCGATGCCGCTGATCGGCAAGGTGCCGGCCGGAGGCTCGACCGCGGACGAACTCGCGGCCGCCATCACCTCGGAGCTGTCGCCGAAATACCTGAACGACCCCAAGGTCAACATCCAGGTGCTGTCCTACCGGCCGTTCTACATCGTCGGCGAGGTCCAGAATCCCGGCAGCTACCCGTATGTCGACGGCATGGTCGTCATGAACGCGGTGGCGCTGGCCGGCGGCTTCACCTACCGCGCCCGTGACGACCAGTTCTTCATCACCCGCAACACGGACCCCGACCGCGCCAAGCGGCTCGTCGACGTCAACTCCCCGGTGCAGCCGGGAGATGTCGTGACGGTCCGGGAACGGTACTTCTGATGCGCCCTCACGATCCCTCGCTGCCCCGACTCCCGTATCGGCCGACGTCGCCGGCCGACTTCCGGATCGAGTCCTTCTACGCCCCGCCCGAAGGCGGCGACGGCATGGACCTGTTCCGGAAGCTCTGGCGACGCCGGACGACCATCGCCGGGTCGGTGGCCGCCGGCGGGCTGCTCACCATAGCGGTCTGCCTGACGCTCACGCCCATGTACGAATCCGAAACCCAGGTCCTGATCGGCGTCGAGAGGGCGAACGTCACCGGCCTGCCGACCATCCTGCAGGAGATGTCCGCGAACCAGGAAGTCGTGCAGAGCCAGAGCTTCGTGTTGCAGTCGCGGAGCATCGCCGCCCAGGTGGCACACCGACTGGCCCTCGACCAGGACCCGGAGTTCAACCCGACGCTGCGCGACACCCCGGCCTGGCGCCAGGCGATCAACGACGCCAAGGCGTTCGTCAAGACCAGTGCCGTCGGCGCGCTGCAAGGTATCGGGCTGCTCGAACCGACGGCCGAACCGCCGGTTCGGAGCCAGGAGGAACGCGACAAGCGGATCGACCAGATCGTGGTCAGCCGGGTGATGAGCAGCGTTTCGGTGACACCGTTGCAGCGTTCGCACGTGCTGTCGATCGCCGCCACCTCCGAGAACCCGGACACCGCGGCGCGCATCGCCAACACGGTGGCGAACACCTACATCGAGCAGCAGATGATCCGCCGGGTCCAGGCGACCGACACCGCCACCGAATGGCTCGACGGACGGATCGCCGAGCTGCGCGAGAAGGTCGAGGCGTCGGAGCGGGCGACCGAGGAGTACCGGCGCCAGAACGGGTTGTTCGAGACCCGCAGCGACCAGGTCACCGCCCAGCAGGTGACCGAGTTGAACACCCAGCTCATCCTCGCGCAGACCGAGCGGGCCTCCACCGAGGCGCGCTTGGCGCAGGCGGAGAGCGTCCGGCGCGGGCGAGACCCCGTTCCAGTCGTTGCCGGAGGTGGTGAACTCGCCGCTGATCCAGGCCCTCAAGCAACGCCAGGCCGAGGTCGAGCGGCAGTACGCCGAGATGGGATCGACCTTCGGACCGCAGCATCCCCGCATGCGGGACATCCAGGCCCAGATCACCGACATCCAGAACAAGATCGGCAGCGAGGTCGGCAAGATCGTCGAGGCCCTGCGGCACGAGGCCCAGTCGAACCGGGCCCGCGTGGCGTCGCTGCGGGCCAGCCTGAACGGCCTGCAGACCGACATGGGCGAGGTCAACGAGAAGTCCATCCAGCTGCGCGAGCTGGAGCGGCAGGCCGAGGCCGACCGACGGCTGCTGGTCAGCTTCCTGGACCGGTCGAGGGAGACGGATTCCCACCCGACCGTCGAAGAGCAGAGCTCGGTGGTGATCTCGGAGGCGGCGACACCGCTGTCGGCGAGCTACCCCCCGACCACCATGCTGGTGCTCCTCGGCATGATCGGCGGCGGCCTGATCGGCATGATGACCGGGCTGATGCGCGAGAACCTCGATCGCACCTTCCGCACCTCGCGGCAGGTCGAGGAGGCGACCAACCTGCCGGTCCTCGCGGTCATCCCGCCGCCCGACCGTCTGGCGTTCGTCGGCGGCGGCGTCGCCGACCGACCGCACACCCCGTTCGGCCAGGCCGTCGGCAACCTCTACGAACGGCTGGTCTTCGGCCCCGACGCCCACGCCCACAAGGTGGTCATGGTCACCTCGGCGACGCCGCAGGAAGGCAAGTCGCGGATCTCGATCTCGCTGGTGCGGCAGGTTGCCCGCAGCGGCCTGCGCGTGATCATTCTCGACTGCGACTGGCGCCGCCCGACCATCCACAGCTTCTTCGGCCGGGCTGAGAGCCCCGGCCTGGGAGATCTGCTGGCCGGCATGGCGACGCCGGACGAGGTTGTGTTCCGGGACCACGCAACCGGCGTGCACGCCATCTTCGCCGGCGACATCGCGCTGATCCCCAACACCGCCGAGCGTTACGCCCGGCTGCGGATGCTGCTCGGCACGTTGTCCAAGCACTACGACATGGTGGTCATCGACACGCCGCCCGTGCTCGCCGGACCGGACGCGCTTGCGCTCGCCCGCATGGCAGAAGAGATCGCCTTCGTCGTGCGCTGGGGTCAGCCGACCCGTGACGTGGTCATCGACGCCATCAAGAACCTGACGTTCGCCGGCGGCCGGTTCCGCGGGATCATCCTGTCCGACGCCGATCCCAAGGGCTATCGCCGCTACGGCATGGGTGACGCGATCTATCCCTACGCCCCCCGCACGACGGCATCGCGAGCCGCCTGATGAACCACGCCAGCCCCGACATCCTGATGGTGACGCAGTTCTACTGGCCGGAACCGATCGGCTCCGCCCCGTACTGCACCGACCTGGCGGAGTGGCTGACGATCGCCGGCTGGCAGGTGCGGGTGTTCACCTGCCGACCGAGCTACCCGGAAGGGGTGGTGCCGGCGTCCTACGCCGACGGAAGCCGTGACCGCGAGCGCCAGAACGGCGTCGCCGTCACCCGGGTGCCACCGTGGCGGCCCGAACGCCGCGGGGCGCTCGGGCGCATGCTCGGCGAGTTCCTGTTCCTGGCCCGCGGCTTGACGGCGCTGGCCACCGGACGGGTCGCCCGCAGCCGGCATGTGGTGTCGCTCTGCCCGTCGGTGCTGAGCGTGCTGCTCGGCCGGCTGGCCTGCCGGCGGAACGGCCACCACGTGGCGCTGGTGCACGACATCCAGTCCGGGCTGGCGGCCGGCCTCGGCATGGTCGGTCGCAAGGGCTGGCTCCTGTCGGCGATGCGGTTCCTGGAACGCCGGGTGCTCAACGGCGTCGACGTGATCTTCGTGCTCTCCGAGCACATGCAACAGCGTTTGATTGCCCAGGGCGTGACCGCACCGATCCAGGTGCTGCCGATCTGGGTCGACGCCGCCGCCATCCAGCCGATCGCCCGCGCCGCCGACGGCACGGTCACGGCCCTGTACAGCGGCAATCTCGGGCGCAAGCAGGGCCTCAACCAGGTGATCGACCTCGCCGAGATCCTGCAGCGCCGCAACGCCGCGGTCCGGATCATGGTCCGCGGCAAGGGCGGCGAGGCCGACCGGCTGATCGACGAGGCGGCGCGGCGCGGCCTGACCAACATCGAGTTTCTGCCGCTGGTGCCGACCAGCCAGCTGGCCGACAGCCTGTCCGAGGGTGACGTCCACCTGGTGCCGCAGGATGGCAAGGCGGCCGACTACGCGGTGCCGTCGAAGGTCTACGGAATCATGGCCGCCGGCCGGCCGTTCGTGGCCACCGCCGAGCCGGGGTCGCATCTGTGGCGGCTGCAGGAAGAGACCGGAGCCTTCCAGTGCGTGCCGCCCGGCGATCCCGAGGCGCTCGCCGACGCGGTGATGGCGCTCGGTATCGACGAACGCCGCCGCGCCGACCTCGGCGCCCGGGGTCGCGCCTTCGTCATCGCGCGCCACGACAAGGCCGCCGGTGCTCGGCGTCTTCGAGGCGACCCTGCGGCGGCTTGCGCTCGGGATCCGGTGATGGGGGACGCGCCCGCGGCACCCGACCTGGTGGTGCTGGAGCCGGCACCGCGGGGCCACGGCCGGGAGTGGCTCGAGCATCTGGCAGCCCGGGTACGCCAGGGCGATCCGGCGCCGCGCCTGACCTTCGTGGTGGCACCGCCGGTCGCCGAGGCGCTGCGGGCGAGCTTCGCGCCAACCCGGTGCCGGGCCTGTCGGTGCTGGCGCTGACCGAGCGCGAGGTGGCGCTCTGCACCCATCGCCGGCTCGCGATCAGCGGTCTGGCGCGCTGGTGGACGATGCGCCGGTATCTCGACAGGACCGGCGGCCGGCACGGTCTGTTCCTGGAACTCGACCACCTGACCCTGCCGCTCGCCCTCGGCCTTCCCATGGGCCGCGGACGCGCCGTATCGGGCATCCTGTTCCGGCCGTCGGTGCACTACCGGCACGGTACCGGCCGGACCGGCGAGCGCCTGCGCGATCTGCGGAAGGCCTGGCTCTACCGTCTGATGCTGCGCCGCGGCGCGGTGCAACGTGTCCACACCCTCGACGACGGCTTCCCGGCCTACGCCCGGGCGACCTACCCCGGCGGTGACAAAGTCGTGACACTGGTCGATCCGGCGTTCCCGCCGCTCGAACCGTCGGAAGGCGATCGGTATCTGGCCGAACGGGCACCCGAGGGTCGCACGCTCTTCGTCCTGTTCGGCGTCCTGAGCGAGCGCAAGGGTGTGCTCGCCCTGATGCGGGCGTTGGCGCTGATGGATCCGACAACCGCCTCCCGGACCGCCGTGATCGTCGCCGGCGAGGTCGATCCGACGATCCGCGACGAGCTCGACGCCGCCATCGCCTCGCTCCGGCGCCTGCAGCCGGCCCTGTGGCTGCATCTCGAACCCCGATTCCTGAAATCCGGCGAGATCGCCGCGCTGATCGACCGCTGCGACGCGGTTCTGGCCCCCTACCAGCGCTTCGTCGGCTCGAGCGGCGTCCTGATGTGGGCGGCAAGCCGTGGTCGGCCGGTGATCGCCCAGGATTACGGACTGGTCGGCCGGCTGGTCCGCGACCGCGGCCTGGGGCTGACCGCCGACACCAGCGATGCCGCGTCCCTGGCCCGCGCCCTGGCCGCCGCCGTCGGGCTCCAACGGGGCCAGCTCGCCGATCCTGACCGGCTTGCCGCGTTCGCCGCCGGGCTGACACCGGACGCCTTCGCCGCCGCCATCCTGGACCCGATCCTGCCGGCCCGAATCGGGCAAATCGACAGTTCCGCGGCCAGCGTCGATTCCAGTGACAAATTGACCACACCCCGTCGCCGGCTGACCACGAGCGAATCCGCCGGCCCCGGTGTCTAATTCGCAGATGCAGCATGACCCGGTTTGGCGTGCCACCGGGTTTGCTTCGCCACGATGGAGGTAGGCGATGTCCGAGACCACCTGGCCGACGAGACCGCCACGCGGACCGCAGAAGCTGAAGACCGAGGCGCGCGCCGCGCCCGGCCGGCCGACGTCCGTGGCGTTCACCGCACCCGTCCTCAGCGGCCTGATCGCGGTGGCCGACGCCATCGCGGTGGCGGGCGGCAGCTACATCGCCTACCTGCTGTGGCTGCTCGACGACCCCTACACCGAAGCACCGCCCTACGCGATGGTGACGGTGCTCGGCACGGTGCTGGCGCTGAACGCGTTTCGCGTGATGCGGCTGTATGACATGGCGATGCTGCGGCGGCCGGGCACGGCCGTCCTGAGGCTTCTCGGGGCCTGCGCGATGGTCGCCGGCGTGCTGATCGTGCTGAGCTACTTCACCAAGACCTCAATCGAGTACTCGCGGGTCTGGGCCGGAATCTGGTTCCTGATGTCGGTGCTGACGCTGGTCTCGCTCAGGCTGATGGTCCTGGCGCTGGTGCGAGGCGGCGTGTTCGAGCAGTCGCTGCGCCGACGGATCGCGATCGTGGGCGATCCCGAGCACGCCGAGCGGCTGCTGCAGCAGGTCGAGCTCAGCGGCGACCGCTGGGTGGAGGTGGTCGACGTGTTCTCGGGAACCGCCAGCAGCGTCGATCTCGACGCCCTGGAGCGCTGCATCCGCAACAACGAGGTCGACACGGTGGTGGTCGCGATCCCGTGGGCCGAGGAGGACTGGGTGCTGCGGACCCTCGGTTGCCTCTACCAGTACCCGGTAGACGTGCTGCTGTGCCCGCGCGGCGTCGGCCTGTCGCTTGTGCGGCCGCGGGTGCGCTACGTCGCCGACGTCCCGATGCTGGCGCTCGCCGACCGCCCGATGACCGGCTGGCGCTACCTGGTGAAGGAACTCGAGGACCGCATTCTGGCGACCCTGATCCTGATCCTGATCCTGCCGGTGCTGGCGACGATCGCGGTGGCGATCAAGATCGACAGCAAGGGACCGATCCTGTTCCGCCAGAAGCGCTACGGCTTCAACAACCAGCTCTTCGAGGTGTGGAAGTTCCGCACCATGCACCACCACATGGCCGATCCCGACGCCAGCCAGCTGACCCGGCGCGGCGACCCGCGCATCACCCGGCTCGGCCGCTTCCTGCGCTCCAGCAGCCTGGACGAGCTGCCGCAGTTCTTCAACGTCCTGCGCGGCGAGATGTCGATCGTGGGGCCGCGGCCGCACGCGGTGTCGGCCAAGGCCGGCGGGGTCCTGTACCAGGAGGCGGTGCAGCAGTACGCCGCCCGCCACCGGGTCAAGCCCGGGATCACCGGCTGGGCACAGGTCAACGGCTGGCGCGGCGAGACCGAAACCGTCGAGCAGATCCGGCGCCGGGTGCACCACGACATCGCCTACATCGAGGATTGGTCCCTCTGGCTCGACCTGAAGATCATCGTGATGACGATCTTCACGGGCTTCACCGGCAAGAACGCGTTCTGAACAACCGCGAGCGATCGACGATGCGATGCCTCTGGCTAACCTGGGTCGACCCGGCCCCGGAGCACGACGGACAGAAGATCTACTCGGGCCAGTTGATCCGGTCGATCGGTGACGCGGGAGCGGAGGTGCACGTGCTGTGCGCCGCCAACGACCGATCGCACCGCCGCGACGGTGAGCGGGAGGGTCGGGTGACCTGGCACCTCGCGCAGCACGCCTTCCCGCCGGCCTGGACCAGCATCGCCTCGCCGTTGCCGCACGTCGCGCACCGGTCGACCTCGACGGCGATGCAGCGCCGGCTCTCGGCCGCGCTCGACGGCAAGGACTGGGACTGCGTGGTGTTCGACGGCCTGAATTCGGGCTGGGCGCTGGACGCGGTCGACAAGGCCATGCGCGGCGGCCGCCGGCGTCCCAGGCTGGTGTATCTGTCCCACAATCACGAAGAGAGCATGCGCACCAGCATCGCCGCCAGCGCCGACGGCAGCCCGCTGCGCAACGCCCTGCTGCGCCGGGACGCCCGCAAGGCAGGCAGTCTCGAACGTCGCATGGTCGACGCGGCCGACCTGGTCACCGCCATCACCCCGGAGGATGCCGAGCGGTTCCAGACACGGTCAGGCGACAAGCCGGTCATCGTCATGCCGCCGGGCTACCAGGGGCGTCGCCTTGCCGAGCGCCGGATCACCGACGCGATCCCGCGCCGGGCCATCATCGTCGGCAGCTTCGAGTGGATCGCCAAGCAGATGAACCTGCAGGACTTCCTGGCGGCCGCCGACCCGATCTTCGCGGCGGCCGGCGCCGAGCTGGAGATTGTCGGATCGGGCGACCCGAAATTCTTCGAGAGCCTCCGCCCGGGCCTCACCGCCACCCGCCTGGTCGGGCGGGTGGACGCCATCGCGCCGCACATGGACGCGTCCCGCATCGCGGTGGTGGCGGAGCGGCTCGGCGGCGGCTTCAAGCTGAAGGTGCTGGACTACGTTTTCAACCGGCTGCCGATCGCCGCCCTCGAGGGCAGCGTCGCCGGCACCCCGCTGACGCCCGATGTGAGCATGCTGACCTTCGCCGACCACCGCCCGCTGGCGAAGGGAGTGCTGGCGGCGCTCGACGACCTCGACCTGCTCAACCGCCTGCACACCAGGGCCTACCAGGCCTGCTCCGAACGGTTCGACTGGAGCGACCGCGGCCGGCAGTTGGCCGCTTCGATCGGTGCGCCATGAGCTATCCCTATCCCCCGCAACGCGCCCCGGCTGGGCCGGACGCCTTCGATACGGCGCTGCTGCTGCTGTACTTCATCGGCATCTATCTCGGCCTCGACATCCGTCTGTCGGCCAATGTGCCAGTCCCCTCGGCGCTGTCCGGGATCGCCGGCATCGTTCTGCTGGTCAAGAACATGCACCGGCTGCGCGACAACCAGATCGGCGCGCTGCTGATGGTGATCGCGCTGTTTCTGGGATCGATCCTGTCGGCCGCCGACGTGTCGTTCCTGGGCAAGCGCACCACCGGGCTGATCCAGCTCTCCTACTCCTTCGTGATCGGTTACGGCCTTTACGTGACGATGCTGCTGTACGACCGCGGCCGGATCGCCCCGCTCTTCGGCTGGTTCAGCGTGTTCATCCTCGTCGGCAGCGCGCTCGAGGTGTACGTCGAGCCGTTCCGGACGTTCAGCGACACGGTGCGCGGCATCATCTACGACTTCGGGGTGTACGCGTCGGACGCGCGCGACGTCATGCTGTACGGCACGATCCGGCCGAAGGTGTTCACCTCGGAACCGTCGGCGGTCACCTTCGGCTTCGTGCTGTACGCCTTCTGCTGGTACGTGCTGTCCGAGTGGCGCTGGAAGCTGGTCGGCTACGGCATGATGTTCGCCGCAGCCTTCGTCCTGCTGCGCGGCCCGACCCTGGTCCTCGGCCTGGTGCTGCTGGTGCCCTACGAGATGTTCCTCGCGCCACGGCGCGAGACCTTGCGCCGCGCGTACTACGATCTCAGCCGCGGCACGGTGGCGGTCGGCGCGGCGCTGGTCCTGACGATCATCGCGGTAATTGTCGGGCTCAACGTCTACGCCGAGCGCATCGCGCAGATCCAGGCCGGCACCGACCCGAGCTTCTTCTCGCGGATCTGGGCGCCCGCCCTGGTCGCCTTCTCGGTCATCCAGGACAAGCCGCTCGCCGGCATCGGGCTGACCGGCGAGACCCTGATCGACGGACTGGTACGGCAGATCTACGCCCAGGGCGGCAACCTGATCACCGATTACGAGTTTGCAAGCGCCAAGTACGCGCTCACCAACTACTTCTGGACGCACTGGATCTATCTCGGCGCCGTCTGGGGCACGATCCTCCTGGTCGGGTTGACGGTCTACCTGCGCGCCCTGAACGCGCCCAGCATCCTGTTCTGCTGGGGGATCTGGACGGTGCTCGGGCAGGCCTCCGGGGCCTATGTCTCTCCGAAGACCTGGACGGTCCTCTATCTCGCCTGCGTGATCTCGATACTGCATCAGCGGACGGCATCACCGTCCGCTGCGGACTCGAAGAACGGTCCCCGGGGAGCTGACGCTGCCGGCGATCCCAGCTGGATGGCGCCAACAATGAAGGTTCTCCACCTCAGCACGTTCGACATTCGCGGGGTGCCGCGCGCGGCACCTTCTGGCTGCACCAGGCACTGACGCGCCGGGGCGTCGACTCGCGGATGCTCGTCGGTCGCAAGTACAGCGACGATCCGACGGTGAGCGAGCCGCCGCACCGCTTTCACCGTCTGACCAGCGCGATGCGCGGCCGGCTCGACGTGTTGCCGCTGAGCGGCTATCGCAAGACCGAGGAATCGTACTGGACGCTCGGCTGGCTGCCCAACCGGATCGATCGCGCGGTGCAGGCCCATGAGCCGCAGATCGTGCACGTTCACTGGACCGGCGGCGGCTTCATGTCGGTCGACGCCCTGCGTCACATCCCCTACCCGGTGGTTTGGACGCTGCGCGACATGTGGGCGTTCACCGGGGGGTGCCACTACACCGCCGGCTGCGAGCGCTACGCGACCGCCTGCGGCAGCTGCCCGCAGCTGCGGTCGACCGACGAGCAGGACCTCAGCCGCCGGATGTGGCTGCAGAAACAGGGCGCCTGGCGGGGCATGGATCTGTGGCTGGTGCCGATCAGTTCCTGGCTGGCCGGCTGCGTGCACCGCAGCGGGCTGTTCGAGGACACCCCGGTCGAGGTGATTCCGAACGGCATCGATACCGGCTGCTTCCGGCCCTACGATCCGATCGCCGCCAAGGCCGAGTGGGGCTTGTCGGCCGATCGCAAGCACATCCTGTTCGGCGCCATCGACGCCACAGACGATCCGCGCAAGGGTTTTCACCACATGGTCGAGGCCGTTCACCTGCTGGCCAGGACCGGCTGGTCGAACCGGGTCGAACTGGTGGTGTTCGGCGGCACCCCGCCACCCGGCATCGCCGACCTCGGCATTCCGATCCGGTCGGTCGGCAAGCTGGCCGACGACGCCGCGCTGGCCAAGCTCTACAGCGCCTGCGACGTGATGGTGGTCCCGTCCGAGCAGGAAGCTTTCGGCAAGACCCTGATCGAGGCGATGGCCTGCGGCACCCCGGTCGTCGCGTTCGCCAGCGGCGGGCCGACCGACATCGTCGAGCACCAGATCTCCGGCTACCTGGCGGAGCCGTTCAGCGTCGACAGCCTGGCGAACGGCATCATCTGGTGCATCGAGGACGACGCCCGCAACGCCGCCCTCGGCGGCAAGGCGCGCGCCCGCGCCGAGCGGGAATTCGAGATCGACGTGGTGGCCCAGCGCTACCAGTCGCTGTACCGCCAGATCCTGTCCCGAGCTCCGTGAGGAGGGTAATTTGAAGGTCTTGCATCGTCGCGGCGTCCTGGCCGGCACCGTCATGGCCGGCAGCATGCTTGCCGGAACCGGTTGTGCCGCCAGCGTGGTGCGGGAGCCACGGCCTCCGTCGGCCGGGAACGATCGCCTCCTGAACGCCTCAGCGTTCGGCGCGATTGGCGACGGGCGCGCCGACGACACCGCCGCCCTGCAGGCGGCGCTCGACGCCGGCATCCGCGACCGCAACGGCGGGGTGCTGGTGATTCCCCCGGGGTTTACCGCGTGACCCGGCCGATCCGGGTGGAGACCCGCGACCGCCCGCACGGCAACGTGACGCGCGCCTGCGTGGTCCAGGCGCACGGGGTCCGCATCGTCTCGGAGATCCGCACCGCCGACCCGGTCATCGAGGTGGTCAGCAACTCGGTCATGCGGTACCTGCGGATCGACGGCCTGGAAATCCGGGGCAACGGCGACGAGAGCCACGGCCTGGTCCTGACCTGCGTCCGGCGCGGCCGGTACATCTACAATTTCTGCCTGCGCGACGTGATCGTCGAGGGTTGCGGCGGCGACGGCTGCCGGATGACCGGCAACGTGTTCGAGGGCCAGGTCTTCAACTCCTATTTTCGCGACAACCGCGGCAACGGCGTCACGCTTTCGCACGGTGCGGAGGACACGGTTCTGTCGGCCGTCCACTTCTTCGGCTGTGTGTTCGGGGGCAACCGCGTGCACGGCGTCGCGATGATCAACGGCGCCGAGGATGTCGGCTTCCAGGGCTGCTACTTCCTGCTCAACGGCAAGTACGGCCTGATCGCCGACCGCGGCTGCGGGTTGCTGTCGCACTGCGGATTCGAGAACAACCACCAGCAGGCGAGCAGCTTCGAGGAGGGCGGGGCCGGCATGCGGCTTCTGGTCCGCGGCACCCTGATCGGCTGCACCTCGTACTCGGTCTTCAACCAGACCCATCTGCTGAGCGCCTATGTCACCGACGAGTTGACGATGGTCGGCTGCACCGGTCGCGGCGGCGGCAAGGCGAGGCGGGCCGGCCTGGCTCAGATCAAGGGGCCGGAGGGCTCGCGGGCGGCCCTGGTCGGCTGCGTCGGCCGGGTCGAGCCGGACGGCAAGATCTCGGTCGTCGGCCCGACCGATGGCGGCAGATCGACCTTTGGCGATCGTTGGGACAGCAGCGACCTGCTCCGCATCGGCGACCACCGGCTGTGGGTCGACCGGGGCGGACGGCTGCGGATCAAGGCCGGTGCCCCATCGGCCGATGACGACGGCAGCCCCTGAACGGCTGACCACGATCAGGCGGCGGCCCCGACCAGGGTCCTCAGCCGACGGTCGAGTTGCTCGTCGAGGGCATCGGCGTCGTGGATCTCCGATACCCGGAGCCGGGCGGCGCGACCGATCGAGCGTGCCAGTTCCGGCGAGTCGGAGAGCCGCTTGAGCGCATCGGCCAGCGCGGCGTAGTCGCCCTCGTCGGCGAGCAACCCCGACACGCCGTCTTCCACCAGCTCGGGAATGCCGCTGTGGCGGGTCGTGACCACTGGCATGCCGGTGGCCATCGCCTCCATCAGGGTGACCGGGATGCCCTCCTGGTCGCCGTCCGGGGCGGTGATGCTGGGAGCCAGAAGCACATCGTGCTCGTACAGCGCCTCGACGATGGCGTCCTGCAGGCACCAGCCCTTGAAGCTCACCGCGTCTTCGATTGCGAGTTCGCCGGCGAGCGCCTCGAGCCGGCCGCGCAGCGGGCCGTCGCCGATGATGGTGTAGCGCAGCTCGATGCCACGCCGCCGAGCCGCCGCGACCGCCCGCAACCCGTCCGCCACGCCCTTCTTGTCGACCAGCCGACCGACGGTCAGCACGCTCAGCGGGCCGGTGGCGATCCGGCTGCGCGGCCGCTCGACGAACCGATCCAGGTCCACGCCCATGCGCAGGACCGCGAGACGCGAGGGCTGGCAGCCGAGCGCCAGAAGCCGCTGGCGCAGGTAGTCCGAGATCGGCAGGAACAGGTCACCGCTGCGGACCAGGTCGCGGTAACGCTCGGGCCGATCGCGCAGGCAGGCGGTCAGGTCGGCGCCGTGGAAGGTGGTGGCGAGCCTGCCCTGGACGGCGCCGATGTCGCGCAGCGTCTCGACCATTCCGCCGACCGGGCCGAAATGACAGTGCAGCACGTCGAACCGCGGCTGGCCCAGGAGACGCACGGCCCAGAAGAACAGCCGCAGGCTTGCCGCGTCCCGGCCGTGGCGAAACACGTTCAACGACCGCAGCAACGCCGGCGTTCGACGCGGTCCCACCATCATCAGGTGGCCGAACGCCAGCAACACCCGGAGCACGCGGTTCGACGGCATGGCCAGGTAGCGGGTTCGCTCGGCCAGACCATGGCGCTCGAAGTCGGTGTGCGTCATCGACTCGCCGCGCGGCCGGTCGGCGAACACCGTGACGTCGTGGCCGCGTTCGATCAGCCCGACGACCTGGCGCATCACGAAGGTTTCGCTGAGCGCCGGGAACTCGCTGACGAAGATCGCGATCCTCATGCCGTCCACCTTCAAGCCGGCGAGGCGGCGAGCGCCGCCCGGACATGGCCCCCGGCCGCCCGCGACGCCTGTTCCTCGGCGGTGACCTTTTCCCAGATCTCGTCGCCACACACCTGCCAGCGCAGCAGAACCCGCCGGAAGGCGTCGC
Organism: Rhodospirillaceae bacterium; assembly: GCA_018401495.1. Lineage (GTDB taxonomy): Bacteria > Pseudomonadota > Alphaproteobacteria > Thalassobaculales > Thalassobaculaceae > Thalassobaculum_A. The sequence goes on along the minus strand of JAGYJX010000020.1, from coordinate 50,273 downwards.
ACAGGGTGGGCCCGTCGACCCCTCGATCGAGGGAACCATGCCGGCGAACCCGAGGCGGCCGAACAATTCGACGGTCTTGAACTCATAGGCCAGCGCCATCACCGGCGTGCCGGCGCACAGCGCCAGGATTGCGGCGTGCATGCGGGTCGCCACCACGACGTCGAACCCGGCGTACCGGTCGCGCAACGCCTCGGGCGTGTGGAAACGCGAATCCACCCGGACCCGCAACCGGGCCGTCCCGGTCAAGCGGTCCTCGATCGCGCGCGCCAGCCGGGAATCGTCGGTCCAGTACTCCTCGATGCCCTGGCAGGTCGACAGGAAGGTGACGTCGGCGCCGAACTTGTCGACCAGCATCTGCACAAACTCGACCATGGCGTCGGTGAACTGGGCCATGCCCTGGCGCGACCGGACGTTGGCGAAGTGCGGCCAGTCACGGACCGATACGGCGATTCGAAGGCCGTTGGACGCCGGTGCCAACCGCCGGGTCGCGCTCGGGGGGGACGCCAGCGCGAAGGCGGCATCGGCGCACAGCCGCACCCGCCCGGCCGGCACCCCGAGGTTCCGCAGGTGGCCGAGCGAACGACCGTCGCGAACCAGAATCAGGGTTGCCCGCGACAGCAGGAACCGCAGCAACCAGCGCTGCCGGGCGCCGACGAACGGGCCGAGGCTCTGGGTGAACAGGATCAGCGGTCGGCCGACGGCGAGCGCGAGCGCGAAGTCGAACAGCTTGGGCGCCAGCCGGTAGTGCGGGACCAGATAGGTGCCGCCGGACGAGACCACCATGTCGGCCGCCCGGTACTCCTCGATGCCGGCCCGCAGCCCTTCCGGCAGCAGCCCGGTCAGCCGCCGTCCCCAGCCGAACCGCGACGCCCAGGCGATCGCCAGCAGCGCGACCGCCGCCAGCTTGTCGCCCCAGCCCCACCAATCGGCGAGTTGTCCGTGCAGCGACCGGCGGAATCCCAGATCCGGGTAGAGCCGGCCGGCGACTTCGGACTGCTCGCCGTACACGGCGATCTCGAGATCCCGGTCTTCATAGGCCGCCCGCAGAATCGCGATGGTGGCGCGCAGGATCGCGGCGTCTCCGGTGTTGAGGGGCACCGTGTTCGTGATCACGATCTTCATGCGGAACGCTCCCGGTGCAGCATCATGGCGGGCAGTCGCGCCAGTTCGACGAGCGCGCGCCGGCTCCGCGGAATCGCGGCGAAGCACGCCATGGCGATCACCGCGGCCGCCAGCAGCGCGAGCCCAAGGGTGGCAAGGGTGGAGAGATCGTCGAGGCCGTCGACCCGGTGGCTCTGGTCGACCACCACGATGATCGCCGCGCCGATCGCCGCCGACGGCAGCAGCGCCATGTAGAGGTCGCGGGTCGACACAGGCCCGCGTCGGCCGACCATCCAGAACAGCGCCGGTATCCGGACCACCAGCCCGGAAAGGCTGTAGCTGGCGGCCACCGCCACCGGTCCGTAGGGTATCGCCGCGACGATCGCGACCGTCGTCAACGTGGAGCCGATCAGCCCCCAGTGCAGCATCTCGCGGGACCGGCCCTGGGACATGAACAGCCAGCTGCAGGTGTAGGTCGCCGGCTGGTAGAGGGCCGCCACGCCGAGCCAGCCGACGATCGGGGCGGCTTCCGACCAGTTCGGCCCGAGCAGCAGCCGGACCACCGCCTCCGGCTCGGTGACCAGGATGGCGGCGAACGGGACCGTCACCATCACCAGCTTCTCGAGCGTCTGCAGGTAGGCCCTGCGGTAGGCCACCGGGTCGCCGGCGAGACGGCTGAGGGTCGGCATGACCACCGCGAACAGCGGCGTGTTGAGGTTGTTGAGCGGGGTGCTCAGCAGTTTGCTGGAGCGCTCGTAGAGGCCGAGCGCGGTCGACCCCCACCACCAGCCGATCAGGATCTGGTCGAGGTTTCGGGTGGCGAAATTGATCAGGTTGGCTCCGGTGATGTTGCCGCCGAATCCGAGCAGCGGTCGCAGACCCTGGCCGCGCCGCGGCAACCCCGGCCGCCAGCGGCAGGCGATCCACGCGCCGGCGGTCAGCACCGCTGCCCAGGCCAGCCGCTGGATCACCAGCGCCCAGTAGTCGGCGCCGAGCAGCGCCGACACGACGGCGGCGCCGAGCCCGGCGATCTCGGCCACCAGTTGCACCACGGCCAGCGCCGAGAAGCGCATCTGCCGGCGCAGCAGTGCCAGATGCTGGGTACCGAGCCCGCTGAACACGAACGCGATCGCCAGCCAGAGCATGATCGCAACCAGTTCCGGACGGCCGTACAGCGCGGCCACCGCCGGGGCCAGCGCGCAGGCGACGGCGGCGGCGACAACGCCGAGGCCGGCGTTGACCCAGAACAGCCCGCTGACCTGGCCGTGCGAAATATCCTCGCGCTGCACCGTCGCGGTCGACAGGCCGAGGTCCTTGAAGTGCTCGAGAAACATCAGGATGACGGCGACCATCGCCACCAATCCGAACGCCTCGGGCGTGAGCAGGCGCGCCAGGACCGCCACCGAGCCGAACTGCAGCGCGGTCTTGGCGACCTGGGCGAGCATCGTCACCGCGCCACCGCGCAGCGAACGCGCCGCGAGACCGTCGCGCAGATGCGCGACGGCCAGCGCGTCGGCCCGGTCAACTGGCGGCATGCACGGGTATCCGGATCTCGTTCGGGTGCTCCAGGAACCACTCGTAGGTCTGCTTCAACCCGGTCCGCAGGTCGATCTTCGGGGCCCAGCCGAGCGCCCGCATCCGGCTGACGTCGAGCAGCTTGCGCGGCGTGCCGTCGGGCTTGGAGGAGTCGTAGCGGATCGCGCCCGAGAACCCGACCACCTCGCAGACCAGTTCGGCCAACTCCATGATGGTGAGGTCGTAGCCGGCGCCGACGTTGACGAAGTCCTCGCCGGAGTAGTGGGTCATCAGCCGGACCACGCCGTCGGCGAGGTCGTCGACATGCAGGAACTCCCGCAACGGTCGGCCGCTTCCCCAGACGTCGATGTATCGGGCGCGGTCGAGCTTGGCCTTGTGCGCCTTCAGCAGCAGGGCCGGCACCACGTGGCTGCCGACGGGGTCGAAATTGTCGCCGGGACCGTAGAGGTTGGTCGGCATCGCCGAGATGTAGTCGCTGCCGTACTGGCGCCGATAGGCCTGGCACAGCTTGATGCCGGCGATCTTGGCGACGGCGTACCACTGGTTGGTCGGCTCCAGCGGTCCGGTCAGCAGCGCGTCCTCGGTGATCGGCTGGGTCGCCATGCGGGGGTAGATGCAGGACGAGCCGAGGAACAGCAGCTTCTCGACCCCGAAGCGCCTGGCAGCGTGGATGATATTGGCCTCTATCATCATGTTCTGATAGAGAAATTCGGCCGGATGCGTGTCGTTGGCGTGGATCCCGCCGACCTTGGCGGCAGCCAGGAAGACCGCCTGCGGACGGGCGCTGGCCATCCACGCCTCGGTCTGGTCCTGTCGCGTCAGGTCGACCTCGCCACGCGGCGCCCGGACGATCTGGCAGGGCTCCGACGCCAGGCGGCGGACGATCGCCGATCCGACCATGCCGCGGTCGCCGGCGACCCAGACCCGCTTGCCGCCGAGATCGTACAGTTGCTCAGGCATTGGTCAGCACCTCCCGGCGCAGGGCGCGCATGTCGGACTGCACCATCTCGCCGACCAGCTGCTCGAAGGTGGTGGTGTGACGCCAGCCGAGCTTGGTCTGCGCCTTGGTCGGGTCGCCCAGCAGCAGGTCGACCTCGGTCGGGCGGAAATAGGCCGGGTCGATCGCCACCACGACGTCGCCGGTCTTCTGGCATCGGCCCTTCTCGGCGACGCCCTTGCCGTGCCATTCGATCGGCCGGCCGACGCAATGGAAGGCGCGTTCGACGAACTCGCGCACGGTGTGGGTCTCGCCGGTCGCCAGCACGTAGTCGTCGGGCTCGTCCTGCTGAACGATCCGCCACATGCCCTCGACGTAGTCGCGGGCATGACCCCAGTCGCGCTGGGAGTCGATGTTGCCGAGGTGCAGGCAGCGCTGCAGCCCGAGTTCGATCGCCGCGACCGCCCGGCTGATCTTGCGGGTGACGAAGGTCTCGCCGCGGATCGGGCTCTCGTGGTTGAACAGGATGCCGTTGGAGGCGTGCATGCCGTACGCCTCGCGGTAGTTCACGGTCGCCCAATAGGCGTACAGCTTGGCTGCGGCGTAGGGCGAGCGCGGGTAGAAGGGCGTGGTTTCCTTCTGCGGCGTCTCCTGGACCTTGCCGAACAGTTCCGAGGTCGACGCCTGGTAGAACCGGACGTCCTTGCTCATCCCGAGGATCCGGATCGCCTCCAGCAGCCGCAGCGTGCCGAGGGCGTCGACGTTCGCCGTGTATTCCGGCGAGTCGAAGCTGACCTGGACATGGCTCTGGGCTGCCAGGTTGTAGATCTCGGTCGGACGCGCCTGCTCGACGATCCGGATCAGGTTGGTGGAGTCGGTCATGTCGCCGTATTCGAGCATGAACCGGACGTCGCCCTCGTGACGGTCACGGTACAGATGGTCGACACGCCCGGTGTTGAGCGACGACGAGCGCCGCTTCACCCCGTACACGTGATAGCCTTTCTGCAGCAGCAGCTCGGCGAGATAGGCGCCGTCCTGGCCGGTGATACCGGTGATGAGGGCGACCTTGTCGGACATGTCAGCGTCTCCGTTGAATGAAAGGGGGCGTGCCCTGGGTGTCACGGGCGCTCGCGGCCAAGCACGTCGGTGACGGCGCGGGCCACCCGGTCCCAGGAGTAGTTGTCGAGGACATGCTGCTGGCCGCTGCGTCCCATCCGGTCCAGCCGGTCCGGATCGTCGACCGCGTCGAGGATGGCCTCGGCGACGAGCGAGGGATCGGCGTCGGGGACGAGAAATCCGTGCCGGCCGTTCTCGGTGATCTCCGGCAGCCCGTTGCGGTCGAGCCCGAGGACCGGCGTCCGCGACGCCATGCGCCTCCAGGTAGACCTGGCCCCAGGGGTCGTTCAGCATCGGCTGCACCAGCAGCGAGGCCGAGTGGATCAGCGCCTCGAGGGAGGCCCAGGGCAGGTGCCCGACCACGTGCACGCCGGGCTCGTCGCCGATCATCGACCGCCAGCGGTCGTTGCCGACCACCACCAGGCGAAGGTCGGGGACGACGCCGGCGCGCCAGCCGGAAGGCCTTGATGGCCAGCGGTCCGCCCTTCTCGGCGAACAGGTGCTTGGCGATGAACATCAGCGGGCCGTGGACGTAGTCCTTCGGTCCGTGATGCGGCCGGATGCGGCCCATGCCCGAGCCGACGGCGGTCACGCGCTCGGGCGCCACCCCGTAGTGCTCGATCAGGTTGTCGCGGACGTACCGCCCGAAGGTGAAGATGTGCCGCGTCGAGGCGTAGGCCCGCCGCTCCATCTCCTCGTAGCGCTGCACCCCGCGCGAATCCCGATAGTTGCGCTCCGGGCGGTACCGCACCGCCAGGTCCCAGGTATGGTCGCAGTACAGGTAGTGGCTGACGCCGTCCTCGCTGGACGGAGCCGGCAGATCCAGGGTGCCGGTATGCAGGACCCGGTCCACGCCCAGGTCGCGCACCGCCTGCGCGACCGTGACCGCCCGCGACAGCCGCACATCCGGGTCGCGCATGACCGATTCCCATTTGAGCGAGCGACCGCCCGTGAGGACAAGATGGCGCCAGGCGCTCCACATCGCGTGGTGGCGCGGCATGCGGGGATGAACGCCGGCCACCTCGGCTCCGAGGTCGCGCAGCTTCTGTGCCAGGTTGCTCGGAGCCCCGGACCAGGTCGCGGCTTCCAGCGGATCGCCGAACACGCTGGTGATGGCGATGCGAAGCGGCGTAGTGTGGGGCCGAGGGGCAATGATCGGCGTGGTCTGCTTGGCGCGATCATAGTCCACGCTCGCGCCGGACGAGTAGGCGTCTGACAACGACATGGTGCTCTCACTTGTTCGGGCGCCCCCGCCAGTAGGGTACCGTGGTGTCTTTGGCCCGACGCCGCGAGAAGCCGCGACGTCCATCCCTGGCAAACTCCGAATAGTTAGCGGTGGTTGCGGGCCGTCAGCCAGTGATCAAGCTGTGGTCGGTCGTGGCCCGGCGAGTGATTCGGGAATACCAGCCCGGCACTGCGCCGAGGCACCGCCTTTCGACGCCACGAGCCTTGGCTCCGCCCCCCGCGGGGCGGTCGCGAAGCCGTCCCCGGTCATCGAGGCGAGCGGCCCGGGTCAGTCCGTGTGAGTGGTTTCGACCAGTCGTCCGTGCACCCAACTCCCGGGGACACGATCGGCAACAGCGGTGCACGACCGCAACAGGCTCGCGAAAAACCGCCCGGGCATTCGCCGGAACGCATGGATTTCCCTTGATTTTCGCGCTGACTTTGTGATTGTCCAACAGGGGGTTGCCGACGCGCGCGACGGGTATTCGCCTGGTTGTGGTCGGCTGATCCGGACCAATCCGTGGCACGGCGTGCCAGGGACCGTGGCACGATAGGGCAGCGACCGCCGAAACGGCGTTGCCGGAACGGGAATGTGGAGTGTGCGGGAATTGTGGAGTGTGACCGCGCGCCCTCGCGTTGCATGCCTGCCGGTTTCAGGGCACCTTCTTGTCGAAGTCGTGATGGAGCGTCGGCTATGAATGAAAAGATCGCCCGGTCGGGATTGCTGTTGCCGGTCGCGATGTCCGCTTGCCTTCTGGTTGCGACTGTCGTCCCGGCGCAGGCACAGAACGCGGGCCGGATGGAAGACCTCCCGGTGAAGGAGCGCCAACGACCGGAATTCGACCCGGTCGGCTTCCGGCAGGGCAACATATTCATCTACCCGTCGATCGCGCTGACCGGGGCGTACGACAGCAACGTCTTCGCCACCGAGAACAATGAGACCGGTGACTTCATCACCTACGTCACGCCGGGGGTGAGGGTGCAGTCGATCGGCACCCGGGGCGGCTGGAACGCCGGCGTAAACGCCAATCTCGGCCTCTACGCGTCCGAAACGGACGAGAACTTCGTGGACGGGTCGGTATCGGTCGGCGGCAACTACGACGTGATCGCCGACGGCAATGTGCAGGGGAGCGCCAGCTTCACCCGCTTGCACGAGGACCGCAGTTCGCCGGATGACGTCAACGGCACCGAGCCGACGATCTACTACCGCGGCGAGGCCAAGCTCGGATACGTGCACCGCTTCAATCGCCTCGGTGCGGGCGTCGAGCTCATTGCGCGCGATTTCAGCTACGAGGACACCGACTCTGTCGGCGGCTCGATCGACAACGGCGACCGCGACCGGGTCGAGACCGAGCAGGCGGTCCGGCTGTCCTACGACGTCTCGCCGGACACCGAGCTGTTCACCCGCGGCGCGCTGATCCAGTGGACCTACGACAACAGCACCGACCGCAACGGGCTGAAGCGCGACGCTGAAGGCTATCGGGTCGACGGCGGTGTCTCCACCAACCTGACCGGGCTGCTGACCTTGCAGGCCAGCATCGGTTATCTCTCGCTGGAGTACGACGACCCGAGGCTCTCGACGTCCGAGGGCCTCGCGACCGGCGTGCGGGCGATCTGGAACGCCACCCGACTGACCACGGTGACCGCCACACTCGACCGCGAGGTCCAGGCCACCACGGTGAACGGGGCGTCGGGACGGTTCGATACGCTCGGCCAGCTCGAGGTCGACCATGAACTGTTGCGCAACCTCATCGTCTCGGCCAAGCTCGGCTACCTGCAGAGCGAGTTCGAGGGCACCAGCCGCGAGGACGACCGTTACACCGCCGGCGTCGGCGCCGACTACTTCGTGACCCAGGGCGTGACCCTGTCGGCCACCGCCACCCGGGACGAGCGGGACAGCAGCGTGCCGGGAGCGGACTTCACCCGGGACGTGGTGCTGCTGCGACTGCGCTACGGACTGTAGATTCCGTCATCATCGGTGACCGTCTGACGGCCGTCCCCCCGGGGACGGCCGTTTCGCGTTGGGGTCGTCCCGCGGATCGCATCAAGCCATTGCGGTCTATAATTTGACCAATCACTACATATGGCTAACCTTCGCACCACTGGCTTTTTCCTTGAAATGTTCTGTTTTTGTTCTCACCATGACTCCGCCAACGCCAGCCGCCCGATCATTTCCCTCGGGCGGGATTCGCGTCGGGTATCCCGGTCTTGTTTTGGAACAAATCATGAACTTTCAACGCCGCAGCCCACCGCTGCCGGATCATCCGGCCCCTCCGGACCCGGCACGCCGCCTGGCCGGCCTCGATCGCTGGGCTCCGGTCCGGCGCGCACCGCCAACGACCGTCTCGCTCGGTGACGCCGACCTGGACGCCGCCCTGCCCGAGGGTGGCCTGGAACTCGGTGTGGTGCACGAGGTGGTGCCGGCGGCCGAAGGCGACGCCGCCGCCGCCCTCGGCTTCGCGCTCGGCCTGCTGGCGCGCATCGCGCTCAGCCGTCCGGGTCCGGTGCTGTGGACGACGACCCACGATCCCGGCCGCCACGGCGCCGCCTACGCCCCGGGCCTGTCGGCCGCCGGGTTCGATCCCGGGCCGCCTGATCCACCTGCGCGGGCGGAGCGCGCGCGACGTGCTGTGGGCGCTGGAGGAGAGCCTGACCGGCGCCGGCTTCGCCGCCGCCATCGGCGTCCTGGCCCGCGACCACCGGCACTACGACTTCACGGCCAGCCGCCGGCTGTCCCTGCGCGCCGCCGAGAGTGGCGCCACGGCGCTCGTCCTGCGCATCGGGGACGCGGGTGGCGGCGCCACCGCCGCCGCCACCCGCTGGTCGATCGCCGCCCGGCCGAGCGTCCCGGTCCGGCACCCCGGGCACGCCATGCCCGGCCTCGGCCTGCCGCGCTGGCGGGTCGACCTGCTGCGCTGCAAAAGGGGCCGGCCGCACGACTGGCTGGTCGAGTGGGATCATGAGACGGTTCGTTTCCATCTGGCTGCCCCGTTGGCCGATCGAGCGCCGGTGGCGCGGCCGGCCCTCGTCCGCCCAGCCCTGCCCGGGGATCGGCACCGGGACCTGCACCACCGGCGGATCGCCTGAGGCCGCCCCGCTGGCCCTCACCGCCGCGTCCCGGCACGGCCAGCGGCTGACCGCCGTGAACGCGGCGGCCGAGCGGGCGGGCCTCGCGGCCGGCCTGCCGCTGGCCGACGCCCGGGCGCTGTGCCCGGCGCTGGCGGTGGCCGCAGCCGACCCCGAGGGCGATGCCGCGGGCTTGCACCGCCTGGCGCTCTGGTGCGGCCGCTACAGCCCCTGGACCGCCGTCGACGGGCCGGACGGGATCGCCCTCGACATCACCGGCTGCGCGCACCTGTTCGGCGGCGAGACCGCCCTGCTCGGGGACCTGCACGCCCGGCTGTCCGGCTTCGCCCTGAGCGCCCGGCTGGCGGCCGCGCCGACCGTGGGGGCGGCCTGGGCGGCGTCGCGGCACGCCCCGGGGCCGTCACGGTCGTGGCGGCCGACACGCTTGCGGGGTTTCTCGCACCGCTGCCGATCGCCGCCCTGCGGCTGGAGGCCGCCACCGTCGACGCCCTGGCGCAGGTTGGCCTGAAGCGGGTGCGCGACCTGCTGGACAAGCCGGCGGCGCCGCTCACGGCCCGCTACGGTCCCGGCCCGGTCGAGCGCCTCGACCAGGCGCTCGGCCGTCGGCCGGAGACCATCCACGGCCTGCTGCCGCCGGCGCTGCACGAGGCGCGGCTCGGCTTCGCGGATCCGATCGTGCTGACCGCCGACGTCGAGCGCGCGGTGGCGGCGCTGGCCGAGGCGCTGGCCCTGCGGCTCGCCGGAGCCGGCGTCGGCGCCCGCCGGCTGGACCTGCGGCTCTGGCGGGTCGATGGCCGGGTCGCGGCGGTGACCGTCCGGACCAGCCGCCTGTGCCGGCGCGCCGACCACATCGTCCGGCTGTTCCGCGAACGCCTCGGCGAGCGGCTGGACGGCCTCGGCGGCGAGGCCGGCGATCCGGGCTCCGCCATTGAACTGGCGGTCCTCGGCGCCCTCGCCGTCGAGACGGCGGTGGCCCGCCAGGACGGTCTCGGGATGCCCGCCGCCGATGCCGGCGCCGCGCTCGCGGACGATGTCGCCCGCCTGCTCGACCGCTTCGGCAACCGCTTCGGGTTCGACCGGGTGGTGCGCTTCGCCCCGGCGGCCAGCGCCATCCCGGAGCGGGCGGCGCGGGCGGTGCCGGTCCTGGAGCCGGAGCGGCGCCATGACTGGGCGGCGCATCTGCGGGCGGCCCAGGGCGGCGGTCATATCGGCCGGCCGCTGCTGCTGACGGCGCCGCCCGACCCGGTCACGGTGCTGGCCGAGGTGCCGGACGGACCGCCCGTGCTGTTCGAATGGCGCCGCGTCGCCCACCGGGTGGCCCGGGCGGACGGGCCGGAGCGGCTGGCGCCGGAGTGGTGGCGGCCGGGCGACGCCACCGGCCGGCTGACCCGCGACTACTACCGGGTCGAGGATACCGACGGCCGGCGTTTCTGGCTGTTCCGCGAGGGGTTGTACGACCGTCCGGGCGACGCGCCGCGATGGTTCCTGCACGGGGTGTTCGCGTGACGGCGCCGGCGGAGCGGCGGGTGGGTCCCGGGTCACCGCGGCGCGGCGCCCGGGATGACGACGAGGGGTGGGCGGAGGCGTGCCGGCAGGGCGCCTGGCGGCCCCTCACTCTCCTGGTCGTCATCGAGTCGGCGCTCGCGCCTCCCTCTCCCTGTCGTCATCCCGGACCGACCCGCCCCCGGCGGAACGGATCCGGGACCCACGGCGCGACGGCGGCTCGCCGGTGGCGGCCCCGACGGGGCGGCGGGTGGGTCCCGGGTCACCGCTGCGCGGCGTCCGGGATGACGACGAGGGGGGCGAGGGCGTGCCGGCAGGGCGCCTGGCGGCCCTCCCTCCCCTGCCGTCATCCCGGAGCGGGCCGCCGCAGGCGGCACGGATCCGGGACCCACCCGCCGCCTCGGGGGCCCTGCCCGCAGCTCGGCGGCGGCGCCGTGACCGGCTTCGCCGAGCTGGCGGCCGCCAGCAACTTCAGCTTCCTGCGCGGCGCCTCGCACCCGTGGGAACTGGTCGCCACCGCCGCCCGGCTCGGGCTGGCCGCCATCGGCATCGCCGACCGCAACACCCTGGCCGGGGTGGTGCGCGCCCACGCCGCCGCCCGCAAGCAGGGCGTCCGGCTGGTGGTCGGGACCCGCCTGGTGCTCGAGGACGGCTTCGAGACCCTGTGCTTCCCGACCGACCGCCCGGCCTACGGGCGGCTGACCCGGCTGCTGACCCTGGGCAACCGCCGCGCCCCCAAGGGCCGCTGCCTCCTGGCGCTCGACGACGTCCTGGCGTTCGGCGACGGCCAGCTGTTCGTCGTCATGCCGCCCTATGACGGGGCCGACGCCGTCGCCGCCGGCCTCGCCCGCCTGGCCGCCGGCTTCCCGGGGTCGGTGTACCTGGCCGCCACCGCTGCCGCGGCGCGGCGCCGACCGTCCCCGCCTGGCCCGGCTGCGGGCGCTGTCGCAGACCCACCGGACGCCGCTCGTCGCCACCACCGACGCGCTGTACCACACGCCGGCGCGCCGGCCGCTGCAGGACGTGCTGACCTGCATCCGCGAGCGCTGCACCATCGACACGGCGGGGTTCCGGCTGGAGATCAACGCCGAGCGGCACCTGAAGCCGGAAGCCGAGATGCGGCGGCTGTTCGCCGGCCACGAGGACGCCGTCGCGCGCACCCTGGAACTGGCCGATCGCTGCCGGTTCTCGCTCGACGAGTTGTCCTACGAGTACCCGGACGAGCCGAGCGGGGCGAGCCTCACCCCGCAGCGGGAGCTGGAGCGGCTGACCTGGGAGGGTGCCGCCGAGCGCCTGCCCGGGCTGAGTGCCGCGCTGCGCGCCACGATCGAGCGCGAGCTGCGGCTGATCGCGTCCAAGGGCTACGCGCCGTACTTCCTGACGGTGCACGACATCGTGCGGTTCGCACGCTCGCTCGCTCCGCCGATCCTGTGCCAGGGCCGCGGCTCCGCCGCCAACTCGGTGGTCTGCTTCTGCCTCGGCGTCACCGCCGTCGACCCGACCGAGATCGACCTGCTGTTCGAGCGCTTCATCTCCGAGGACCGCGACGAGCCGCCCGACATCGACGTGGATTTCGAGCACGAGCGCCGCGAGGAGGTCATCCAGTACGTCTACGCCAAGTACGGCCGGCACCGGGCCGGGCTGGCCGCCACCGTGATCTCCTACCGCACCCGCAGCGCCGTCCGCGAGGTCGGCAAGGCCATGGGGCTGTCGCCCGACGTGGTCGGGGCGCTGGCCGGGATGGTGTGGGGGTATTCCTCGGACGGCGTCGACCGGGCGCGGGTCGTCGAGGCCGGTCTCGACCCGACCGACCCCCGGCTGGCCCAGGCCATGCGGCTGACCGCCGAGCTGATCGGCTTTCCCCGCCACCTCTCCCAGCACGTCGGCGGATTCGTCGTCACCCGCGGCCCGCTGGAGGAGCTGGTCCCGATCGCCAACGGGGCAATGCCGGACCGCACCATGGTGGAGTGGGACAAGGACGATCTCGACGAGCTCGGGATCCTGAAGATCGATGTGCTGGCGCTCGGGATGCTGACCTGCCTGCGCAAGGGCTTCGAGCTGCTGCGCGACCATTACCGCCGGGACGTCACCCTGGCCACCGTGCCGCGCGAGGACCCGCGGGTCTACGCGATGATCCAGAAGGCCGACACCGTCGGCGTCTTCCAGATCGAGAGCCGGGCGCAGATGTCGATGCTGCCGCGGCTGCGGCCGGCCTGCTTCTACGACCTGGTGATCGAGGTCGCGATCGTGCGGCCGGGCCCGATCCAGGGCGACATGGTGCATCCCTACCTGCGGCGCCGGCAGGGCCTGGAGCCGGTCCAGGATCCTGTCCCCGGAACTGGACGCGGTGCTGCGCAAGACGCTGGGCGTGCCGCTGTTCCAGGAACAGGCCATGAAGATCGCCATCGTCGGCGCCGGGTTCTCGCCGTCCGAGGCCGACAGCCTGCGCCGGGCGATGGCGGCGTTCCGGCGCACCGGCGAGATCGGCAACTTCCGCGACCGCTTCATCGCCGGCATGACCGGCAACGGCTACCCGGCGGACTTCGCCGAGGCCTGCTTCCGGCAGATCGAGGGCTTCAGCGAGTACGGCTTTCCAGAGAGCCATTCGGCCAGCTTCGCCCTGCTGGCCTACGCCTCGTCCTGGCTGAAATGCCACTATCCCGACGTGTTCGCCTGCGCGATCCTGAACGCCCAGCCGATGGGCTTCTACTCCACCTCCACCCTGGTCCGCGACTTCCGCGAACACGGCGGCGAGGTCCGGCCGGTGGACGTCAACCACAGCGCCTGGGACCATCGTCTGGAGCCGGCCGCGGAGCGCCGCGCCCACACCCCCGAGGGCGGCGGACGGTTCGCGTTGCGCCTCGGGCTGCGGGCGGTGGACGGCTTCGGCGAGGCCGTCGCCCGGCGCCTGGTGGCGCTGCGGGAGCGCGGCTTCGACAGCGTGCGCGACGTCTACTTCCGCACCCGCCTGCCGGTGCACGCCCTCGCCCACCTGGCGCGCGCCGACGCCTTCCGCTCGATCGGCCTCGACCGCCGCGCCGCGCTGTGGGCGGTGCAGAGCCTGGGCGGCGCGCAGGGCGGCCGCACCGCGGTCGAGGATTTGCCGCTGTTCGCCGCCGCCGCCGACACCGACGACGACTCTGTGCGGGTGCCGTTCCAGGACGAGGCCGAGGTCACCCTGCCGGCGATGCCGCTGGGCGAGCACGTGGTCGAGGACTACCGCACCCTGCGCCTGTCCCTGAAGGCACACCCGGTGTCGTTCCTGCGCGACCGGCTGGCGGCGCGGCGGGTGGTGGCGGCCGCCAGCCTCGCCGAACGCCCGGCGAACCGACCGGTGCGGGTCGCCGGCCTGGTGCTGGTCCGCCAGCGGCCGGGCACGGCCAGCGGGGTGATCTTCATGACCCTGGAGGACGAGACCGGCATCGCCAACGTCATCGTCTGGCCGCGGGTGTTCGAGGAATGGCGGCGGGCCGTGCTGTCGGCCCGCCTGGTGGTGGTCGATGGGATGCTGCAGAAGGAGCAGGGGGTGATCCACGTCGTCGCCCGACGCTTCGAGGACGCCAGCGCCGAATTGTTCGACGCCCTCGCCGAACCCGACCGGCCCCGGTCGCCAGGCTTCCGCCCGGATCCTCGCAACCCCCGCCAGCATCCTCGCGACGTGCGGGTGCTGCCGAAGGGCCGGAACTTCCACTGACCCGGCAACAGCCGCCAAGTCCAGGGCCGCCGGCGGGCCGCCGGACGGTCGCGACACCGCCGGCAGCGTGCTAAGAGCGATCAGCTGCGACGAGGAAAGCCGTGAGCCTGTATTTCGAGGAACTCGACTACCGACCGACACCGATCGGCGCGCTCAGCCTGCGTCGACGGCGCGAGCTCACCCTCGGCATCGACGTGTTCGAGATCAAGCTCGGCGACGAGTTCCTGATGTCGAGCCTGTTCACCGCCTCCGAGATCGCCCTGGCGCGGCTCGGCCTCGCCGAACTGACTGCCGACAGCCTCGACGTGGTGGTCGGCGGCCTCGGCCTCGGCTACACCGCGCAGGCGGTGCTGGAACACGATTCCGTGGCGTCGCTGCTGGTGGTCGACGCCCTGGAGGCGGTGATCGACTGGCATCGCGAGGGGCGGCTTCCGCTCGGGCCGGAATTGACCGGCGACCGCCGCTGCCGGTTCGTGCACGGCGACTTCTTCGCCCTGGCCGCCGGGACCGCCGGATTCGACCCGGACCGCCCGGGGCGCCGCTTCGACGCGATCCTGGTCGACATCGACCATTCCCCGGACTTCCTGCTCGACCCGGCGAACGCCGGCTTCTACCGGCCCGAGGGGCTGCGTCGGCTGGCCTGCCATCTCCGACCCGGCGGCGTGTTCGGGCTGTGGTCGAACGACCCGCCCGACCCCACCTTCACCTCCCGGCTGGCCGAAGCCTTCGCCACCGCTCGCGCCGCCCCGGTGACGTTCCGCCACCCGGTGCAGGATCGCGACGTCACCCAGACCGTCTACCTCGCGCGCACCGCCGCACCATGAGCGCGCCGCCGCCGGACCCGGCGGCCTGCCGCGGCCTGCCCGGTCTGCCGGGCGCCATCCTCGGATCGCTTCGCCAGCGTGCAGGGCCGGGACTACCGGCGCTGCCCGACCTGCGAGGCGACCTTCCTCGATCCGCGGCAATTCCCGACGGCGGAGGAGGAGCGCAGGCACTACCTCAGCCACCGCAACGATCCCGACGATCCGGATTACCGGCGCTTCCTGTCGCGGCTCGCCCGGCCGCTGCTCGACCGCCTGCGGCCGGGCAGCCATGGCCTCGACTACGGGTGCGGCCCCGGTCCGGCGCTGGCGGCGATGCTGCGCGAGGCCGGGCACCGGGTGGCGCTGTACGACCCGTTCTTTCACGCTGAGCCGGCGGTGCTCGCCGAGGTCTATGATTTCGTGACCTGCTCCGAGACGGTGGAGCACTTCCACCGCCCGGCCGAGGAGTTCGACCGCCTCGACCGACTGCTGCGGCCGGGCGGCTGTCTGGCGATCATGACCAGCTTCCAGGACGACGACGCCCGGTTCGCCGGCTGGCACTACCGACGCGATCCGACCCACGTGGTGTTCTACCGCGCCGCCACCTTCCGGCTGATCGCCGACCAGCGCGGCTGGCTGTGCGAGATCCCGGTCCGGGACGTCGCGCTGCTCCGCAAGCCGGCCGTCGCCGCGGCGTGGCGCGGCTAACGCTTCTCCAGCACGCCGCAGGCGATCCGGTCGCCGGCTTCGCCGGCGGGCGGGCTGCGGTAGTCGTCGGCCCCGGCGTGGATCACGACCGCCGATCCGTCGCCGTCGAACAGCCCGACCTGCTCGCTCCACCCCCGTTCGGACGGCACACCCTGGGCGACGAAGGTCTCGTAGACGAGACTGCCGCCTTCCGGCACATGGATGTTGGGCAGGTCGCCCGGATGCGGGCCACCGTCGCTCAGGATGCCGTGCTGGCGACCACCCGCCAGATGCCCGCCGGCCGACTTGAACCCCCCGGCCGCCTCGCAGGCGCCGGTTTCGTGGATGTGAAAACCAAGCGTGCCGACCGGCAGGCCGGTCGCGTTCAGGGTCAGCCACACCGTTCCCGAAGCGGTCTCGCGCAGCTGGACATACCCCACCTCCGCACCCTTGGCATCGCGCAGCATCGCCGTCGCGGACATGTCGGCCGCTGCGACGTCGGCCACGCAGACCAGCAGTGCAGCGGCGCCGAGCACGGCACGAACCGGTTTCATGGACATCTCTCCCTTAAGGCCAATCGGAACGGGACCGCCCAACGGAGCCGTCCCGCCATCGCAAGCCACGAGGAGCGCGATGGTTCCCAACGGCACCCCGCCACGCGCGGGCTTCATCGCCGAGCGAACACGCCAACCGGCCGCCTGAGGTCGGACTCTTTCTGCCGAGCGGGGGAACAAACCCCGCCAGAGCCGGTCCATGGAATCGACGCCTCGTAAAAGACGCAGGCCGAAAACCGGCGAGGAGGTTGATCATCATGGCCGAACGACTGTCACCGTTGCACCGGGAGCTGGTCTCGTTTCTCCCATCGCTGCGTGCATTTGCGCGGTCGCTGACTCGCAATCAGACCGAAGCCGACGATCTCGTGCAGGAGACGTTGACCAAGGCGCTCGCGAACATCGCGCAGTTCGCACCAGGGACCAACATGCGGGCCTGGCTGTGCACCATCCAGCGCAACACCTTCTACACCAACTACCACAAGCGGGCCCGCGAGCCCCTGTTGATGGTCGAGGAACTGCCCGGCGTCTACTCGAAAGCCTCGCAGGAATGGTCCGTCAAGCTCCGGGAGGTCGACGAGGCCTTGCTGAAGCTGCCGATCGACCAGCGCGAAGCGGTGATCCTGGTCGGCGGTGCCGGCCTCAGCTACGAGGAAGCCGCCGACGTCTGCGACTGCGCGCTCGGAACCATCAAGAGCCGGGTCAGCCGCGCGCGAACCGCGCTTCTGAAACTGCTCGATTCCGACGACGAGCACGAGTTCCTGGACGACGCCGTCGTCGGGACCGCCCAGCCCTCGAGCAACAGCCCACTACCCTAATCCCCCGCATACCCTGACCCCGCACCTCTCGCCGAACGCCAATCGGCCCGCCGCTACCCGCGGCGGGCCGTCGGCTTCAGTCAACGCGTGCCGGTCAGGCAGCCTTGCGGTTCACGTCCTTCTGGGCGATGTCGGTCAGCTTCTTGTCCGCCGCCTTCTCTTCCGCCAGCGTCTCGCTCAGCAGCTTGTAGCTGTCGTCGTCGTCAAGCAGCTTGGCCCACTCGCACAGCGTCCCGTAGCGCGAGATCTCGTAGTGCTCGACGGCCTGGGCCCCGGCCAGCAGGGCCGCGGTCAGCACCTGCTTGTCCTTGGTCTCCTTGATGATCTCGTCGGATTCCTTGATGATCCCGTCGATCGCCGGGCACTCCACCCCTTTGGCCTTCTCGCCGCAGTTCTCGAACACCTTCTCGAGCCGCTTGATCTGGCCCCGGGTCTCCTCGAGGTGATGCTCGAGCGCCTCGCTGAGCTTCTTCGAGTCCACCGCCTTGGCGATCTTCGGGATCGTCTCCACGATCCGCTTCTCGGCGTAATAGACGTCCTGGATACCGTGGAGGAACAGGTCCTTCATGGTCTGCACAGCCATTTGAAATCTCCTGTGAATGGTATCGGCCGGCAGGGAACTCTGCTCCCCTCTGGCCGCGACGATTCAAGTCGGCGCCGTGCGGATTGTTCCTGGAGTTCCAACGAAAACGGCGGCGTTCCGAGCGTCCTCCCGAGGCGCGAGAAAGCCCGCCGGGGCGGCCGTCAGGCGTCTCCGCGCCGGTCGCCGGCAGCGTCGGACGCGGGGGGGATGCCGGTGGCATCCTCGTAGGCGTCGCTGATCTTCCGGGCGAGGTCCAGCAAGCGGTCGGGAATCTTCCCATCGCCGCCGAATTCCCGATAGAGGTCGCGCAGCTCATGGTCCAGCCGCGTGCACCCGGCATCATCCATCGCGGCGGCGGGATCGATCGTCGTTGCGCTCGCTCCCCTCCTGGGAGCCGAGCGGCGGTCGTAGCGTTTTTCCATTGCCTCGGGCCTCCTTCTGGGTCCGAGTGACAGCCATCCCCTTCGGCACAGCGCAAACCGTATCCGATCCTCGCTTTCCTCACAAACCGCCAGGGGCGTCCCGCCCGGACCGGCGGGGAAGGCCGGGCCTTCCCCCGTATCCAGGCGCGATATCAGACCGGGGTGATGCCCGGCTCCCGCTCCCACAGGCGCAGATCCCCGCAGGTGGCCACGAACGCGGCCGCGTCGGCCGGACCGGACAGCGCGATGAAACCCTTGTCCAGGCTGTCCAGCACCCCGGCCTTCTGCAACAACGGCTTCGCCGCCTCGACGTAGCCGATGAACTTGAGGTGCGCGAAGGCGTCGGCGATGAAATCGCGGGCCGGCGGCTTGTTCGTCAGCAGCGCCGCGCCAGCGTCCGAGACCACCAGCGCCACCGCGTCGAACACCACCGAGGGACCGCCGTCGATCTCATGATCGGCGTCGATCCAGGTTCCGTCGCTGGCTTCCACCCCGCCGATGCGGGGGGCGATGATCTCCAGCATTGCGCCCGCCTTCTCCAGTGCCGCCTTGAGCGCCTGAAGCACCGCGGCGTCGGCACCGTCGGTGACCAGCGCCCCGACCTTGCGGCCGGCGAACGAGCCCGGCCCGTTCAGGATGACGCTGAGCGCCGGCGACTCCTTCAGGTCCTGCCGGGTCGGGAGCGCGGCGTCGGCCGCGGCCGGCATGTCTTTCAGGCGCAGTCCGTCCGCTACGTTCCGCGCCAGGCTGTCGTCGATGTTCAGCAGGTGCGCGACCATCCGGGCGCGGATCGCCGGCGTCTCCACCTTGCTCAACTCGAAGATCAGGGCCTCGGCGATGTGCGCGCGCTCGGTCTCGGTCTGGCTCAAGTAGAATTGACGGGCCTGGCTGTAGTGGTCGGCGAAGGTCTCCGAGCGGACCCGCTCCTTGACCCCCTGCTCGGGCGTCGGATGGCTGCGGAACCCGCGAACCGGGTCCTCCCGCGGCCCGAGCCCCCACGAGTTCGGCTCGTAGTTGGCCCGTCCCTTCGGGACGTCCATCTTCATGTGGCCGTCCCTCTGGAAGTTGTGCATCGGACAGCGCGGCCGATTGACCGGGATCTCGGTGAAGTTCGGACCCCCCAGGCGCTTCAGCTGGGTGTCGAGGTAGGAGAAGTTGCGGCCCTGCAGCAGCGGGTCGTTGGAGAAGTCGATGCCGGGGACGATGTTCTGGGTGCAGAACGCCACCTGCTCGGTCTCGGCGAAGAAATTGTCGACCACCCGGTCGAGCACCATCCGGCCGACCCGCCGAACCGGCACTTCCTCCTCGGGGATGATCTTGGTCGGGTCGAGGACGTCGAAGTCGAAGCGATCGGCGAAATCGTCGTCGAACAGCTGCAGGCCGAGTTCCCACTCCGGGAAATTGCCCGACTGGATGGCGTCCCACAGGTCGCGGCGATGGAAGTCGGGGTCGGCGCCGTTGATCTTCAGCGCCTCGTTCCACACCACAGACTGCAGGCCGAGCTTCGGCTTCCAGTGGAACTTGACGAAGGTCGACTTGCCCTCGGCGTTGATCAGCCGGAAGGTGTGGACGCCGAACCCTTCCATGAACCGGAACGAGCGCGGGATCGTCCGGTCCGACATGATCCACATGACCATGTTCATGCTTTCCGGGGTCAGCGAGATGAAATCCCAGAAGTTGTCGTGCGCGGTCTGGGCCTGCGGGAACCCGCGATCGGGCGCCTGCTTGGCGGCGTGGATGATGTCCGGAAACTTGATGGCGTCCTGAATGAAGAACACCGGAATGTTGTTGCCGACCAGGTCCCAGTTGCCCTCGCCCGTATAGAACTTGACCGCGAAGCCGCGGACATCTCGGGCGAGGTCCACCGAGCCCTTGTTGCCGGCGACCGTCGAGAACCGCACGAACACCTCGGTGCGCTTGCCCTTCTCCTGGAAGGGATCGGCGCGGGTGATGTCGGCCAGCGATTCGTAGGCCTCGAAATAGCCGTGTGCACCCATCCCGCGGGCGTGCACCACACGCTCGGGAATGCGCTCATGGTCGAAATGGAAGATCTTCTCGCGAAAATGGAAGTCCTCGAGCGCGGACGGGCCGCGGGCGCCGATCCGCAGGGTGTTCTGGTCATCCGCGACCGGGATCCCCTGGGCGGTGGTCAGCGTCGGGGTGTCGGCACCCGCCGTCTGATGGAGTTCGCCGCCGGCGCCTCTCTCCAAGCTCTCCTCGCCCACCCGCACCGTGGTACGGGCATTCGTGACTGGTCGTCTCTCTGCCATGGCGCTCTCCGATCCTGAGGACTGCCGGTCCCAGGTGTCGGATCAGGGTGGCAAAGCCACTCGAGCCGCCCGAGGTCCGGTCGCTTACGAACCTCGCGCGCCATCCGATGTTCCAAGGTTTCTATATGGTCCCCGATCAACCGCCGCCGGGTCTCAGGCGGCCGGCGACCCATCGCCGTCGGACGGGCGGTCGAGCACGGAACTCGCCACGGGGTGCACCTGGATGTCCGTGGCACCGTGGCGGGCAAGAATCTCCCGAGCCCTGCCCTCATCCTCAGGGGCCTGCAACCTCGCCCACAGCAGGATGCCACCCTGCTCCAGTTGATCGTCCAGGAAATCCTCGCGCCCCTTGCCGGCGATGCTGGGCGATCCCCTGGACGACCGCGGCGGCTCCGCCACCCGCGACCGCCGCACCGACCACCGCGGCCAGGGCCGTCCCACCGGTGAGCACGGTGGCGCCGGACGCCACGAAGGCGGCGACGACGCCCGCCATGCCGGTGGCGAGCGTGCGGCCCTTGCCGGACGTCGGAATCCGAAATCACCGCCTCGTGGTCCGATTGTGGATCGGCCGCCTTCTCGCGGACGTCGACATCCAGGTGTTCGCCGCCGACCAACGTGTCCCGGCCGAGCAGGCTCATCTCCGAACGGTCCCAGCCGGCGCTCGCGAGATCGCCGATCGCCGCCTCCAGCGCCTCTTCGGACGGCAAGGCACCGACGATCTCCAGGTCCGGTTGCTGCGGGTTCGCGCTCATCATCGCCTCGCTTGCCGATACGGTTTCAGGATCAGGCCGGTCAACTCTCGAGGTCATCGGACCACCGGCGCGAACGGAGCCTCACGCAGCGAGCGGGTCCGGACACCTATCGACCCGCCAGCGCCGATTGCAGGGCGTTGGCGCGCGCGTTGGTGGCGGTCCGGGTGATCAGGATATCCTTCACGTCGGTGCCGGCGCCGTAGTAGGCGGTGTTCTTCTCGACGTCGGGCCGGATCAGGGTCCCGTCGAGGGAGCCGCCGCCGAACAGCCCCTTGGACCGGGAGAACGCGACCATGTCGGCCTCCAGGGATCCGACCGAGCCGGCGCCGACCCCACCTCCGACCTCGCCCACGGCGATGCTGGCGTTCGCGCCCACCTCGACCTGGTTCGACAGCAGTTCGTTCAGACCCTTCTCGGTCATGACGGCGATGATGATCTGTTTGGATTCGGCCCCGGCCTGCAGGCCGATGCCGCCGCCCGCGAGCGTGTAGAACGCTGGCGCGCTCCAGCCGCCATCGGACGTGCGCGACATCGCCAATCCGTCGCCCATCTCGCCGCCGACGATGAAGCCCGCCTTGATCAGACGGGGTACCACGATCACGGCCTTGGCCCGGGCGACATAGTCGGAAATGGTGTCGTAGTGCTCATCGGCCGTGAATTCGGACACCGTCGCAACCGCCTCGTCGACCAACACCTGGGCGGCGTCGGCCTGCTGGGCGGATGCGGGGGCGACGGGCGCGGTCGCGACCATCGCCATGCCGATCATGGCGGTGAGGATCCTGAGCATCGTCCAACTCCTGCGTTCAACCTGTGTCGCCTCGACAACGTCGATCAGGGCGAAACGGTTGCCGAGGGAGGTGGCCGGGGTCACGGACGGCGAAGCCAGGACTGCCGCGCCGCCGCCCGGACCAGGCCTCAATGCCACCAGTTGCTGTGACGGTCGCGGTTGCCGTACATCGTCAGGAACACCACCGCCCCAAGGGCCGCGAGAGCGACAAAGCCCGTCGCGACGGGATGGCGTCGGGCGGCCCGCTGGGCCTCCTCGCTGTAGTAGGCCGCGTGACGACCCGCCGCCCGCAACGCTTCGCTACCCGACACGTTGCTGCCGTAGTCCGTCAGGGTGCTCGTCAGCCCGGCCACTTGCCGCTTCAACTCGGCAAGGTCGCGCTGCAACGCGTCCAGGGTTCTCCAGTCGTCCGCCATAGACTCTCTCCTTGCGTGGCCCGACGCGCCGGGCCGTCCGGCCCGGTCGAGCCGGTCCAACGGACAACCCCCCTGGCCCGGGATAGTTCCGTGGATGCGGGAGAGGCAGCCGACCCGGCACCCGTGGCGGGACCGTCACGGGTGGCACTCATAAACCGAAGAAAAACGTTGACTCACCTGTGGTGCCCAATCTGAGAATACTGGGCGGCGTCACATCTGGCGAAGAGGGTCGCCTGACTATCTGGACATCGGGGGCCCCTGGGGAGGGGGCTCAACCGGGTGGCTTATACCCGGACCTCGATGATGACCCCGGCCGCCGTTACTACAGCAATGGGAGACGAGCATGCTCACTGGCATTAAGCGGTCGGGATTGGCGCTGGCTGTCGCGCTGTTGCTTTCGACCACCATCCTCGGGCCTCAGCACGCGCAGGCCCAGGACGAGAAGGTTCTCCGCGTGGCCATGCACGCGGACGTGCGTACGCTCGACCCGTTCTGGACCACCCAGACGATCGCCGGCATCCACGGCCTGATGGTCTACGACACGCTGTTCTCCAGCGACGGCGACCTGAACCCGCAGCCGCAGATGGTCGACACCTGGGAGGTCAGCGACGACCGCCTGACCTACACCTTCAAGCTGCGCGACGGCCTCAAGTTCCACGACGGCTCGCCGGTGACCTCCAAGGACGTGGTCGCCTCGATGAACCGCTGGGGCAAGCGCGACGGCGCCGGCAAGCAGCTGATGGGCTACACCACGTCGATCACCGCGAAGGACGACAAGACCTTCGTGTGGGTGCTGAACGCCCCCTACGGCCTGCTGATCGACATTCTCGCCAAGTCCGGCACCAGCATCCCGTTCGTCATGCGGGAGAAGGAGGCCATGGTCGATCCCTTCCACGCAGATCGAGGAGGTGATCGGCTCCGGTCCCTTCATGTTCAAGCGTGACGAGTGGGTGCCGGGCAGCAAGACCGTCTACGCCAAGTTCACGGACTACGTGCCGCGCAAGGAGCCCGCCTCGGGCCACGCCGGCGGCAAGACCGTGAAGGTCGACCGGGTCGAGTTCATCTGGCTGTCCGACCCGCAGACCGCCCAGTCGGCGCTGGTCGCCGGCGAGATCGACTACCTGGAGAACCCGGCCCCGGACTTCCTGCCGATCCTGGAAGCCAACCCCGACATCAAGCTCGAGGTGCATCCGGCCGCCGGCACCATGGGCATCATCCAGCTCAACCACCTGCACCCGCCCTTCAACAACGTGAAGGCGCGGCAGGCGATGTACCACCTCATCAACAACGCCGACTACCTGAACACCATCGCCGCCGACCCGAACCTGCAGACGCTCTGCTACTCGTACTTCGGTTGCGGCGTGGCGATGGAGACCGACGCCGGCAGCGAGCCCTACAAGGGCGACAAGGACGTCGCCAAGGCCGAGCAGCTGTTCAAGGAGGCGGGCTACAAGGGTGAGCCGATCACCATCCTGCACGCCACCGACCACGCCTACATCAACCCGGCCAACCTGGTGATGATCCAGCAGCTCCGGAAGGCGGGCTTCCTCAACCTCGACGTCCAGGCGATGGACTGGGGCTCGGTGGTTTCCCGTCGCGCCAAGAAGGAGACCCCGGCCGAGGGCGGCTGGAACATCTTCATCACCGGCACGACGGTGCTGAGCTCGTCGACGCCGATCACCCACGTGTCGGTCGGCATGGGCTGCGAGAAGGCCTGGTTCGGCTGGCCGTGCGACGCGACCTTCGAGGATCTGCGCAAGGAGTGGGCGTTCGCCCCCGACATCGAGACCCGCAAGCGGCTCGCGGTCGAACTGTCCAAGCGCGCCTACGACCAGGTGCCGTACATCTCGTTCGCCCAGTGGCGGAACCCGGTGGCCTACCGCAGCGACGTGATCTCGGGCGTGCTGTCGGTGCCGTCGGTGCCGCCGATGTGGAACATCGAGAAGAAGTGATCCCGTCGGACCGGGCCGGCCCCACGCGGCCGGCCCGGGACGGATCGCGACACGGCCACGGATCGCCTTCGCGCGGTTCCGGCCGGCTCTATTTTCCGAGCGCATTCTGGACAAGGCCGGCGCCTCTGGCGCGCTTGATCGGCCTGGAGATCGGGCAATGACGGCCTACATCATCCGCCGGCTGCTCGCGACGATTCCGGTCATGGTCGTCGTGGCGCTGTTCGTCTTCCTGCTGCTCCACCTCACGCCCGGCGATCCGGCGGCGGTGATCGCCGGCGACGACGCCTCGCCGGCCGAGATCGACGGCATCCGCCGCAAGCTCGGGCTGGACCGGCCGATCTGGGAGCAGTTCGGCATCTATGTCGGCAACCTGCTGCGCGGCGATCTCGGGACCTCGATCTTCTCGAACCTGCCGGTCCTGACGCTGGTCAAGCAGCGTCTGGAGCCGACCCTGGTGCTCGCCGTCTCGACCCTGGTGGTCGCGGTCGCCTTCGCGGTGCCGATGGGGGTGCTGGCGGCCTGGAAGGCGCGGTCGCTGATCGACCGGGTGGTGATGGGCTTCTCCGTCCTCGGCTTCGCGCTGCCGGTGTTCCTGATCGGCTACCTGCTGATCTACGTGTTCGCCATCGAACTGCGCTGGCTGCCGGTCCAGGGCTATCGCCCGCTGTCCCAGGGGATCGGCGGCACCGCCCGCTCGATCGCCCTGCCGGCGCTGGCGCTCGGCATGGTCTACATGGCGCTGATCGCCCGCATCACCCGGGCCAGCATGCTGGAGGTGCTGTCGGAGGACTACATCCGCACCGCCCGCGCCAAGGGTGTCGCGACCGGCAGCGTGCTCCTGCGGCACGCGCTGAAGAACGCCGCGGTCCCGATCGTCACGGTCATCGGCATCGGCCTCACCCTGCTGATCTCGGGCGTGGTGCTGACCGAGACGGTGTTCAACATTCCCGGCCTCGGGCGGCTGACGGTCGACGCGATCCTGAAGCGCGACTACCCGATCATCCAGGGGCTGATCATCCTGTTCGCCGGCGCCAAGGTGCTGGTCAACCTGATGATCGACATCAGCTACACCTTCTTCGACCCGCGCATCCGGTACTGAGGGGAAAGCGACGGCGATGACAGCCACGATCGAAGCCGCACCCGCCACCGCCGGCAGCCGCCGGTTCGAGTGGGTGCGCCACAACCCGACCATCGTGATCGGCTCGGCGATCCTCCTCGGCCTCGTCGTGCTGGCCGCGATCGCGCCCTGGATCGCCGACGATCCGCTGGGTTTCGATCCCCTCAACCGGCTGAAGCGGCCGTCGGCGGAGTTTCTATTCGGCACCGACCAGTTCGGCCGGGACGTCTACAGCCGGGTGGTCTACGGCGCCCGAATCTCGCTGATCGTGGGCGTGTCGGTGGCGGTGATCGCGACCACCATCGGCCTGCTGATCGGCATGCTGTGCGGCTACTACCGCAAGGTCGACGCCGTCGTCATGCGGATGATGGACGGGTTGATGGCGATCCCCGCCATCCTGCTGGCGATCGCCCTGATCACGCTGATGCAGGCCAGCCTGACCATCGTCATCATCGCCATCTCGATCCCTGAGATCCCGCGGGTCGTGCGCCTGGTGCGCAGCGTCGTCGCTGCAGGTCCGCGGGCTGCCCTACATCGAGGCGGCGATCGCCAGCGGCACCCGCAGCCACACCATCATGGCCCGGCACATCCTGCCGAACACCGTGGCTCCGCTGATCGTCCAGGCGACCTATGTCTGCGCCTCGGCGATCCTGCTGGAGGCGGGCCTGTCGTTCCTCGGCGCCGGCACCCCGCCGGAGATCCCGAGCTGGGGCAACATCCTGTCGACCGGCCGCAGCTTCTTCCAGATCTCGCCGTGGATCATCTTCTTCCCCGGGTTGATGCTGGCGATCACCGTGCTCGCCATCAACCTGGTCGGCGACGGGCTGCGCGACTCGCTCGACCCGCGCATCGCCCGTCGGCTGTGAGGGTATCGTGAACATGGTTTCGTCCTCGCCCACCCCCCGCGCCGTGGCCGACGACGCCGAGGTCATCCTTTCGGTCCGCGACCTGCACACGCGGTTCTTCACCCGCGACGGCGTGGTGCGCGCGGTCGACGGCGTGTCCTTCGAGGTCAAGCGCGGCGAGACGCTGTGCATCGTCGGCGAGTCGGGCTGCGGCAAGAGCGTCACCGCGCTGTCGGCGATGCGCCTGATACCGGAGAGCGCCGGCCGGATCGTCAGCGGCTCGATCCAGTTCCAGGGCCGCGAACTGACCACCCTGTCGGAACGCGAGATGCGCCGGATCCGCGGCAACGACATCTCGATGATCTTCCAGGAGCCGATGACCTCGCTGAACCCGGTGTTCACGGTCGGCGAGCAGATCGCGGAGTCGGTGCGCATCCACCAGGGGCTCGGCAAGCGCGCCGCCCACGACCGGGCGGTGGAGATGCTGTCGCTGGTGCGGATCGCCGACCCGCGGCAGCGCGCCAACGAGTACCCGCACCAGCTCTCCGGCGGCATGCGCCAGCGGGTGATGATCGCCATCGCGCTGGCCTGCAACCCGAAGCTGCTGATCGCCGACGAGCCGACCACCGCCCTCGACGTGACCATCCAGGCGCAGATCCTGAACCTGATGCTGGAACTGAAGGAGCGGCTCGGAACCGCGATCGTGCTGATCACCCACGACCTCGGCGTGGTCGCCGAGACCGCCCAGCGGGCGATCGTGATGTACGCCGGCCGCAAGGTCGAGGAGGCGCCGGTGGACGAACTGTTCCGCAACCCCGTTCACCCGTACACCAGGGGCCTGATGAACTCGATCCCGCGCCGCAGCACCACCGGCCGGCGCTCCTCGGTCCGCGGCCGGCTGCAGGAGATCGCCGGCATCGTGCCGTCGCTGCGCGAGGAGATTCCCGGCTGCTCGTTCGCGCCGCGCTGCACCTTCGCGGTCGAGCGCTGCACCAGGGAGGCGCCGGGGCTGGACGATCACGGCCCCGGCCACCTCGCCGCCTGCTGGGAGGCCGCGCGCGTCGCGGCGACGCCGCGGTGAGCGGGGATCTCGTGAGCGCGGACGCGAGCAAGGCCTCGGCGTCTGCCGGCGCCCCGGCCGCCGAGCCGGTGCTTCGGGTGGTCGGCCTGAAGAAGCACTTCCCGGTGCACCGCGGCGTGCTCTCGCGGGTGGTCGGGCAGGTCTACGCGGTCGACGGCGTGTCGTTCGAGATCGCCCGCGGCGAGACCCTCTGCCTGGTCGGCGAGTCCGGGTGCGGCAAGTCGACGGTGGCGAAGACCGTGATGCGCCTGCAGGAGCCGACCGCCGGCAGCGTCGAGCTGAACGGCGTCGACATCTCGACGCTGCAGGAGGGCGACCTCCGGCCGCACCGCCGGCAGATGCAGATCGTCTTCCAGGACCCCTACTCGTCGCTGAACCCGCGGATGTCGGCCGGCGCCATCGTCTCGGAGCCGCTGACCAACTTCAACCTCGCCTCCGGAACCGCGCTGTCCGACCGGATCGCCGAATTGTTCCAGCGGGTCGGCCTGCGCCCGGAGGCGGCCGCCAAGTTCCCGCACGAGTTCTCCGGCGGCCAGCGCCAGCGCCTCGGCATCGCCCGCGCGCTCGCCGTCAACCCGAGCCTGATCGTCGCCGACGAGCCGGTCTCGGCGCTCGACGTCTCGGTGCAGGCGCAGGTGCTGAACCTGCTGATCGACCTGCAGGAGGAGTTCGGCCTCGCCTACCTGTTCGTCTCCCACGACCTGGCGGTGGTCGAGCACATCGGCCACCGCATCGCCGTGATGTATCTCGGCCGGATCGTCGAGCTGGCCGGCAACGCCGACCTGTTCGGCCAGCCGCTGCACCCCTACACCGAGGCGCTGCTGGCCGCCGCCCCGGTTCCCGATCCCGGCGTCCAGCGCGAACGGCTGATCCTGCAGGGCGACGTGCCGAGCCCGGTCCGGCCGCCGCCGGGCTGCCACTTCCACACCCGCTGCCCCTACGCCCAGGACCGCTGCCGGGTCGAGGCGCCGACGCTGGAGGAAGTGATGCCCGATCACTGGGTCGCCTGCCACCTGCGTCCCGTCGGCGGACCGTTCGGCCCGCTGCAGACGACCATCTAGCCCGCGCCGAGCGCCCGAGGAGAGCCTGCATGCGCCTGTTCTCAGCCACCATCGCGACCGAGACCAACACTTTCTCGCCGCTGCCGACCAGCATCGACGCCTTCAAGGAGAGCGTGTTCCTGCGCCCGGGCGAGCACCCCGACGACAACCCCCTGATGTGCACGGCGCCGCTGTTCGTCGCCCGCAAGCGCGCCGCCGCCGAGGGCTACACCCTGATCGAGGGCAGCTGCTTCGCCGCCAGCCCGGCCGGCACCGTCAACCAGGCCGACTACGAGTTCATGCGCGACGAGGTGCTGGGGCAGCTGAAGGCGGCGCTGCCGCTCGACGGCGTGCTGTTCGGCCTGCACGGCGCCATGGTCGCGCACGGCTACGACGACGTCGAGGGCGACCTGCTGGAGCGGGCGCGCGCCATCGTCGGACCGACATGCGTGATCGGCGTCGAGTACGACCCGCACTGCCACATGACCCTGAAGCGCACCCGCAACGCCGACATCGCGATCTGCTACAAGGAATTCCCGCACACCGACGTGGTCGACCGCGCCGAGGACCTGCTGACCCTGGTGCTGCGCACCCTGCGCGGCGAGATCAAGCCGGTGATGTCGCTGTACGACTGCCGCCAGATCAACAGCTACCCGACGACGCTGCCGCTGATGCGCGGCTTCGTCGACCGGATGACGGCGCTGGAAGGCAAGGACGGCATTCTCTCGGTGTCGGCCGTGCACTGCTTCCCCTACGCCGACGTCGAGGAGCTGACCGGCCGGATCCTGGTGGTGGCCGACGGCGACAAGGCCAAGGCCGACGCGCTGGCCACCCGGCTCGGCGAGGAGTTCGTGTCGATGCGCGGCAAGACCATGCCGGAGTTCCTGACGGTCGGCGGCGGCGTCAAGGCGGGCATGGAGTTCAACGACGCCCCGGTGGTGATCGCCGACCCGGCCGACAACGCCGGCGGCGGCGCGCCGTCGGACAACACCACGATCCTGCGCGAGCTGATCGCCGCCGAGGCGACCGAGGCGGCGCTCGGCCCGATCTGGGACCCGATCGCGGTCAGGCTGTGCTTCGACGCCGGCCAGGGTGCGCGCTTTCCGCTGCGCTTCGGCGGCAAGATCGGGCCGGCCTCCGGCCAGCCGGTCGACGCCATGGTCGAGGTCACGGCGCTGGCCCGCGACTGCTGGCAGAGCTTCGGGCCGACCAAAGTGCCGCTCGGCGACTGCGCGGCGGTCCGGATCGGCGGCATCGACGTGGTGCTGATCACCAAGCGCACCCAGGCGCTCGGGCTGGAGCTGTTCACCAACCTCGGCATCGACCCGCTGGCCCGCAAGATCCTGGTGGTGAAGTCGACCAACCACTTCATGGCCGCCTACGGGCCGATCGCCAAGAAGGTGATCTACGTCGAATCCGACGCCCCGCTGGCCCGCGACTACACCCGCCTGCCCTACTCGAAGATCCGGCGGCCGATCTGGCCGCTCGACCCGGCGGCGGACACCCGGCCCGGCCTGATCTTCTGACCCCCGACCAGATCTCCTGACCCCTGAGCGGAGGACAACGCCGTGCCGTCGCCATCGCTGACCGCCCTGCCCGCCACCGAACTCCGGCGCCGCATCGGCACCAAGGAGATCTCGCCGGTCGAGCTGCTGGAGGCCTGCATCGCCCGGATCGAGGCGGTGAACCCGGCGGTCAACGCCATCGCCGCCACCGCCTACGCCCGGGCCCGCGCCGAGGCCAGGGAGGCCGAGGCCGCGGTGCTGCGCGGCGACAGCCTCGGCCGGCTGCACGGCCTGCCGGTCGGCATCAAGGATCTGCAGGACACCGAGGGCCTGCTGACCACCCACGGCTCGCCGCTGTACCGCGACCACGTGCCGGCCCGCGATTCCGCGCAGGTGGCGCTGGTGCGGGCGGCCGGCGCCGATCGTGACGGCCAAGACCAACGTTCCCGAGTTCGGCGCCGGCGCCAACTCGCGCAACCCGGTCTGGGGCGCCACCGGCAACCCGTTCGACCCGGCGAAGATCGCCGGCGGCTCGTCCGGCGGCTCGGCCGCCGCGCTGGCCTGCGACATGCTGCCGATCTGCACCGGCTCCGACACCGGCGGGTCGCTGCGGATCCCGGCGGCGATCTGCGGCGTCGTCGGCTTCCGGCCGTCGCCGGGGCTGGTGCCGATGGACGGCCGCCAGCTCGGCTGGACGCCGATCTCGGTGCTCGGGCCGATGGGCCGCACCGTCGCCGACACCCGGCTGCTGTTCGCCGCCCAGCTCGGCGTCGACGACCGCGACCCGCTGTCCCGCCCGCTCGACCCGGACCGCGCCGCCGACAGCCGGCTGGCCGATCTCGGCCGGCTCAAGGTCGCCTGGACCACCGATTTCGGCCAGTGCCCGGTCAGCGCCGAGATCCGCGGCGTCATGCGCCGCCGGGCCGACTCCATGCGCCACCTGTTCCGCGCCGTCGACGAGGTGGCGTTCGACCTCGGCGAGGCCGACCGCTGCTTCGACGTGGTCCGCGCCCAGAATTTCCTGGCGCGCTACCAGGACAGCTACGAGCGCGACCGCGAGCAGCTCGGCCCGAACATCCGCGCGAACTATGAGATCGGCGCGGCCATGAGCCTGGCCGACGCGGCCTGGGGACACGCCGAGCAGACCCGCCTGTTCCGGCGGTTCCAGGCTGTGTTCCGCGACTACGACCTGGTGATGGCGCCGACGACGCCGGTCTCGCCGTTCCCGTGGACCGAGCTGTACCTCGCCGAGCTGGAGGGCGAGAGGCTCAAGAACTACTACCACTGGCTGGCGCTGACCTACGTCGTGACGCTCGCCACCAACCCGTCGATCGCGCTGCCCTGCGGCGTCGACGATCACGGCATGCCGTTCGGCCTGCAGGTGGTCGGCCGCTTCGGCGGCGACCTGGAACTGCTCGACGCCTCCGAGGCGCTGGAGCGGGCGTTCGCCGGCATCCCCGGCCTCGGCCGCCCGGTGCCCGACGCCGCGACCCTGGCGACGCCGCGCCCGGAGCTGAAGTCGATCGTCACCGCGCCGCCGGCGGGGCAGGCCTAACCGCCGGTCCGGATCGCGTAGATCGGGCTGGACCAGGCGTTGTAGCCGTCCTCGGTCGTCACCCGGATCCAGATCGGGTTGTCGGCCCCGGGCTTCAGGTCGACGTCGAACGCGCACTCCAGGCGGTCGGCGCGGCACGCCTCCGGCAGCCGGGCGATCCGGACCTGGCGCTCCAGCCCGCCGGCGTCGATCACGACCGGGTCGAGGCCGATGTCGGCGAGCGCCACGCGGCCCGAGGCGTGGTCCGTCGCGATCGCCAGCTCGCCCGCGCGGCCGTCGCGCAGCCAGGCGTCGAAGCCGACGAAATTGCCGGTCGTGAGCACGTCGAACGCCACCGCGGCGTCGCCGCGCGGCTCCAGCAGGCGGTCGTGGTTCCAGGCGTTGACGCGCTCGAAGCGGTCGATCCGGGCGTGCGTGAAGGCCGCCTCGCCCTTCCAGGAGGTCTGCCGGCCGCGGCCGCGGTACTCGGCGCCGTGGAACGTCACGCGGATGCGGTCGCCGAGGTCGGCTGCGGTGTGCCCGTGGACGCCGTCGACCGCCTCGGCGCCGTTCAGGACGTCGACCCGCAGGATCGGCGCGTGGGCCGCGACCTCGACCCGCAGGCGGAGCCGGGGATCGGCGGTCTCGACGATGTCGCCCATGATCGCCTCGCGCACCGCGCGCGAGCCGGCCGGGCCGTGGCGCGGATCGGTCTCGAACAGGGTGGCGCCGCCCGCGAACTCGGCGCGTACGTCCAGGAACATCCGGCAGCCGGTGGTGCCGTAGTGATGGCGCCGGCGCTGCGCCTTCATGATGCCGTCGCGGGTCAGGCGGTCGGCCAGGAAGCAGGTCAGCCCGCCGAGCGCGCCGAACTGCGAGGCGCCCGGGTAGCTGGCGCCCGGCCGGCCCTTGTGGCCGTCGCTGTTGCACACCAGGCCCAGGCGATAGCCGTGGGCGAAGCTGTCGGTCATGATCCACTCGAAGGTGCCCCAGTCGGAATGCACCTCGACCGCCGTGCGCAGCCGGCCGCCGTCGTCGCGGCCGATGTCCGCCGGGCGGCCGCCGACATGGGCGTAGACCACGCAATCCTCGTCGCGCAGCGCCTCGAACAGCTCGGCGGTGGTGTTGACGTCGCGGTCGAGGTCGCCGCGATCCTCGAGCAGGGCGTGCGACGAGCGCCGGATCGGCCGGCCGGCGTCGCGGAAGAACACGTTGTGGTCGCCGCCCATCGGCGTATTGCCCGACCACTCGTAGTCCGGGAACGGCAACGAACGCGCCGTCGCGGTCGAGCGCCGTGGTGACCGCGTTGATGCGCCGCCAGAACGCCCCGGTGATCTGGAAGTCGTTGCCCTGGTGGCCCATGACGTCGAGGAAGCCGAGGTCGCGGCCGAACGCGAAATACTCCTCGATGGTGTTCACGCCGACGGTCTCGCCGCTCTGGCCGTGCAGGTCGCCCCAGTAGCCCGGCGACAGGCCGGCACGGACCACCAGGGGATTGGAGCGGGTCAGCTCGGCACCGTCGTCGTCGAGCACCCGGATCCGCAGCACGCCCGGCTCCGCCACGGTCAGCCCGTCGATCCGCAGCGCCCGCTCGCCGTCCGGGAAGTCGACCCGCGCCGGCAGGCCGGCGACGGCGCCGTCCGCCTCCAGCCGCAGCGTCCGGCCGGCGCGGTGCGAGGGATTGCCCCACAGATCCTCGGCCTTGAGGCCGAGCGCGAACCGCTCGCCCGGCCGGCCGTGGGTCGGCAGCACCGCCTTCCAGCGCGCCGGCGGGCCGGCGACGATGGTGATCCAGGGGCGGTCCGGCAGCGGGTAGAAATGCCCGGTCGCGCACGGGTCGACCAGCACCCGGAACTCGTGGCGGGTCTCGCAGAAGGTCTGCAGCCGCAGGCCCGGCGACCCGCCGGTGCGATCGCCGAAGGTGACCGCGATGGTGTCGCCCGGGCGCATGAAGCCGCCGCTGACGATGATCCGCAGCGACCGCTCCCACGGCCGCTGGTGGCCCTCGCGTTCCGGGACCAGAAGCAGGCGGCAGCCGTTGCTGGCGGTTGCCGAGACATGGTTCATGGCGGCCGGGTCGTCGACCTGCAGGCGCCCGCCGTCGTTCGGGAACCGCTGCACGATCTTGATGCTGCCGCTGTCGTCGAGCCCGAAGCGGCCGACGGTGTGGGTGACGGTGACGGTCTGGAACGAGCGGACCTCGAACGGACCGACGGCGTCGACACGGGCGGCTGCCGTACTCGCCCGGCGCGCGGCCGGGATGCACCGCCGGCCAGACGTCGCCCATGTCGTCGTGGTCGATCAGCCCGTCCGACACGTGCCCCTCCGTCAGGGTGCCGTCAGCCAGGGCGCCGTCAGCCGGTCGCCGCCGGGCGAGGCTCGGCCGGGAACCCGGCGGCCTTCAGGGCGGCCAGCAGGGCCGGCTCCCCACCCCGGTCCGGATCCGGACCTCGCGGGTGGCGGTGTCGGCCTCGACCGTGGCGGTCGCGTCGGCGTCCTGGATGGCCTTGGTGATCGACCGGACGCAGCCGCCGCAGGCCATGTCGGGGACGTGGAAGTCGAAACATCTCACTCTCCAGCTGTCTCGATGCGCGGCCAATCTGCCGCCTGCCGCCGTGGTAAGGTCAAGTCGAAAACATCGCGACCCGCCCCTTGACCTTCCCATCGTTGGAAGCCCCACATCGGGGGCGTGGACCATTTCGGGTGCACGGTTCGATGAACGGAGTGACGGCAATGGCATCCATCGACAGGCGCAACGCCACCGGCCACGACGCCCCAGGCGAGGTCAGCGTCCGGATCGAGGGCATGACCTGCGCGTCCTGCGTCGCCAGGGTCGAGCGCGCGCTAAAGGCCGTTCCAGGGGTCACCGAGGCGTCGGTGAACCTCGCCTCCGAATCCGCCACCGTCGCCTTCGCCGGCACGGCCGACCCGTCGGCGCTGGCGCGCGCCGTCGAGGGCGTCGGCTTCGCGGTCCGGGAAGAGACGACCGAGCTGGCGATCGAGGGCATGACCTGCGCGTCCTGCGTGTCCCGGGTGGAGAAGGCGCTGCTGCGGGTTCCGGGCGTGGTCGAGGCGGTGGTCAACCTGGCGACCGAGCGGGCGCAGATCCGCCACCTGTCCGGCGCGGTGGCCGGCGGCGACCTGGCCGCCGCGGTCCGCTCGACCGGCTACGAGGCGCATGCGATCGCGCCCGACGCCCCGTCCGACCGGGAGGCCGAGCACCGCGCCCGCGAACTGTCGACGCTGCGGCGCGACCTGCTGGTGGCGGCGGTCCTGACCCTGCCGGTGTTCGCGCTGGAAATGGGCTCGCACCTGATCCCCGGCGTCCACGACTGGGTGATGGCGACCATCGGGCACAGGGAGAGCTGGTACCTGCAGTTCGCCCTGACCTCGCTGGTGCTGTTCGTGCCGGGCCTGCGGTTCTTCCGCAAGGGGGTGCCGGCGCTGCTGCGCGGCGCGCCCGACATGAACTCCCTGGTCGCGCTCGGGACCAGCGCCGCCTACGGCTATTCCACGGTGGCGACCTTCGCCGGCGGCCTGCTGCCGGCCGGCACCCGGAACGTCTACTTCGAGGCGGCGGCGGTGATCGTCACGCTGATCCTGGTCGGCCGCTTCCTCGAGGCCAGGGCCAAGGGCCGCACCTCGCAGGCGATCCGGCACCTGATGGGACTGCAGGCGAAGACCGCCCGGGTGCTGCGCGACGGGCAGGCGGTCGACCTGCCGATCGCCGAGGTGCGGGTCGGCGACGTCGTCCAGGTGCGGCCGGGCGAGCGCGTGCCGGTGGACGGCGCGGTGATCGAGGGCAGTTCCTACGTCGACGAGTCGATGATCACCGGCGAGCCGGTGCCGGTGGCCAAGGGCGTGGGCGACGAGGTCGTCGGCGGCACGATCAACCGGACCGGCGCGTTCGGCTTCGAGGCCACCCGGGTCGGGGCCGACACCGTCCTGGCGCAGATCGTCCGGATGGTGGAGCGGGCCCAGGGCTCCAAGCTGCCGATCCAGGCGCTGGTCGACCGCGTCACCGCCGTGTTCGTGCCGGTCGTGATGGGCGTCGCCGCGCTGACCTTCGCGCTCTGGCTCCTCCTGGGGCCGGACCCGGCCCTGACCTTCGCCCTGGTCAACGCGGTCGCGGTGCTGATCATCGCCTGTCCGTGCGCCATGGGCCTGGCGACCCCGACGTCGATCATGGTCGGCACCGGCCGGGGCGCCGAGATGGGCGTGCTGTTCCGCAAGGGCGAGGCGCTGCAGACCCTGCGCGACGCCCGGGTGGTGGCGCTCGACAAGACCGGCACCCTGACCGCGGGCCGGCCGGAGCTGACCGACTTCGTGCCGGCCGCCGGGTTCGAGGCCGACGAGGTGCTGGCGCTGGTCGCCGCCGTCGAGGCGCGCTCCGAGCACCCGATCGCCGAGGCGATCGTGGCCGCCGCCCGCAACCGCGGCCTGGCGCCGGCGTCGGCCGAGGGGTTCGAGGCGGTTCCCGGCTTCGGACTCGCCGCCCGCGTCGGCGGCCGCCGGGTGGAGGTCGGGGCCGACCGCTACATGACGCGCCTCGGCTACTCGGTGTCGGATCTCGAGGCCGACGCCCGGCGGATGGCCGACGCCGGAAGGAGCCCGTTCTACGCGGCGGTGGACGGAAGGATCGCGGCGGCGATCGCCGTCGCCGACCCGGTCAAGCCGACGACCGCCGAGGCGATCGACGCGCTGCACCGGCTCGGGCTCAAGGTCGCGATGATCACCGGCGACAACGCCGTGACGGCGCGGGCGATCGGCCGGCAGCTCGGCATCGACGAAATCGTGGCCGAGGTCCTGCCCGAGGGCAAGGTCGCCACGCTGGCGTCGCTGCGGGAGCGGTTCGGCAGCGTCGCCTTCGTCGGCGACGGCATCAACGACGCGCCCGCGCTTTGGCCGAGGCCGACGTCGGGGTGGCGATCGGCACCGGCACCGACGTGGCGATCGAGGCGGCCGACGTGGTGCTGATGTCGGGCGATCTGCGGGGCGTGGCGAACGCCATCGCGCTCAGCCGGGCGACGATCCGCAACATCAAGCAGAACCTGTTC
Organism: Rhodospirillaceae bacterium; assembly: GCA_018401495.1. GTDB lineage: Bacteria > Pseudomonadota > Alphaproteobacteria > Thalassobaculales > Thalassobaculaceae > Thalassobaculum_A. Next base: position 13,855 of record JAGYJX010000020.1, on the reverse strand, counting down.
TGGGCGTTCGCCTACAACGCGGTGCTGATCCCGGTGGCCGCCGGTGCGCTCTACCCGACGCACGGCGTCCTGCTGTCGCCGGTGCTGGCCGCCGGGGCGATGGCGATGTCGAGCGTGTTCGTGCTCGGCAACGCCTTGCGCCTGCGGGGCTTCCGCCCGCCCCTGTCGGGCGGGACCGGCTTGGTGGATGATCGGAGCGGCAGGCCGGCGCCGGCGGCTGCCGGCTGACCGGTCGCGGAGGGAGAGCGGCGATGAACATCGGCGAAGCGGCCCGGGCGTCCGGCGTCTCGGCCAAGATGATCCGCTACTACGAGCAGTCCGGACTGGTCGCGAAGGCGGTCCGCACGCAGGCCGGTTACCGCACCTACGGCGCCGCCGACGTGCACACGCTGCGCTTCATCAGCCGGTCGCGCGACCTCGGCTTCACGGTCGAACAGATCGCAGGGTTGCTGGCGCTGTGGCGTGACCGCGAGCGGGCGAGCGCCGACGTCAAGGCGGTGGCGCTCGCCCATCTCGCCGAGCTCGAGGCCAAGATCGCCGGCCTGCAGGCGATGCAGCGCACGCTCGAGCACCTGGTGGCGCACTGCCACGGCGACGGCCGTCCGGACTGCCCGATCCTGGAAGGTCTCGGGGAGCCGGTGCCCGGGGCCGGCGAATCCCCGGGCTCGGGTGCCGCCGCCCGGCGGCCCGCGGTCACCCGGTTCGGCGTGGCCGGCGGCGGGACGGCCGGGCAAGCGGGGTCGCGGCGATGACCGTTGTCACCCTGGCGGCCGCGATTGCCTGCTATCTCGCCGTCGGCGCGATCGGCCTGGCGTTGGCCGTGCGGTTCGCGTTCAGCCCCGGCCAGCGGCTGATCGAGCCCGGGCTCGGTGTCCCGGGCAACACCTTCGTCGTGGGCGGCCTGACGATCGTGATGCCGTTGCTGATGGCGGCGGCACCGTTCCTGATGGTGTGGTCGCTGGCGATCTCCTGGCGGCTCCTCTGGTGGCGCTTCCGGAGCGGGTCGCGTCGGAAGCTGCCGCCCGGGGTCCTGCGCTGCCTGCCGCCCTGCGGCTGCCGGCGTCAGCCGCTCGACGGCCGTCGACCCGGTCGAGCTGCCGGCGTTCATTCGCCGTCAGCTCGATCCGCCGCCACCCCGCCGTTTGCCCTGGCGGTGGTGGCGTTGACCGGACGACCGCGGCAGACTCCCGTTACTCCAGCTCGGCGCGCACCATCCGGGCGCCGTCGACCATCGCCTTGAGCTTGGCGAAGGCGACGTCGCGCGGCAGGTACTTCATGCCGCAGTCCGGCGCCACCAGCAGACGCTCGGCCGGAACGTGCCGCAGCGCCGCCCGCAGCCTCCCGGCGACGATTTCGGCGGTCTCCGGCCTGGGATCGTTGAGGTCGATGACGCCCAGCATGATCCGCTTGCCCAGCAGGCTCGCCAGCGCCGTCGGGTCGAGGCCGGGCTGGGCCGCCTCGATGGAGATCACGTCGGCCAGGGACGCCTCCAGTTCGGGCAGGAACGAGTAGCCGCTCGGCTTGTCCTTAACCATCGCGGCGTAGCCGAAGCAGAGGTGCACGGCGGTGGTGCCGGTCGCCCCCTGCAACGCCCTGTTGATCGCCGGCACGGCGTAGTCGTGGGCCAGCTTCGGACGGGCCTGCATCCACGGCTCGTCGAGCTGCACGATGTCGGCGCCGGCGGCGAACACCTCCAGAAGCTCCTCGTTGACCGCCGCCGCGTAGGCCATCGCCAGGTCGCCGTCGTCGGCGTAGTGCTCGTTGACCGCCTGCTGGGTCATGGTAAACGGCCCGGGCAGGGTGACCTTGATCGGCCGGTCGGTGTGCGCGCGCAGGAACGCCACCGCCTCGACCGCCACCGGCCGGGTGCGCCGGACCGGGCCGACCACCCGCGGCACCGGCGTGTTCTCGCCGCTCCGCCCGATGGTGTTGCCGGGGGTCTCGGTGTCGACCCCCTCGAGGGCGGTGGCGAACTGGTTCGAGTAGCTCTCGCGGCCCGCCTCGCCGTCGCCCACGATGTCGATGCCGGCGCGCTCCATGTCGTGCAGCGCCAGGATGGCGGCGTCGCGCTGGCCTTCCGCCAGCGCCTCGCCCGCGAGGCGCCAGATGCCGCGGGCGCGGAGCCGCGGCACGCCCGCCTGCTTGAGCGCCTCGGGATCCACCAGCCACCCCGGCTGCGGGTAGCTGCCGACGACGGTGGTCGGCAGCAGCGGCAATCCGGCGAAGCGATCCGTCACCATCGAGAAATCCTCCCTTTGAGCTTTCTTGACTGTCGGCGCCCCCGGTCGGGCCGCACCGCAGGTTGGGTAATATAATCGATTTTCGCAGGGGATTTTGATTTTCTGAACCCCCAGTCATCGATACTGTGTCCGCATGCTTGAGCAAACCCCAACCGACGGACCTGCCGGCGCGCGGCGCGCCCAGAAGAGCCGGACGCTGTGGGTGTTCGAGCAGTTGCGGGCCGAGATCCTCGACGGCCGGCTCAACCCCGGCGCCCGCCTGCACCTCGCCGCCCTCGCCGATCGTCACGCGGTCAGCCTGGGGGCTGTGCGCGAGGCGCTGTCGCGGCTCGCCGCCGACGGCCTGGTGCTGGTTCAGGACCGCCGCGGCTTCCGGGTCAGCCCGGTCTCGATCGCCGACATGCGGGACGTGACCGCCACCCGCATCGAGATCGAGGGGCTGGCCCTGCGCCGATCGATCGAGCGCGGCGACGCCGAGTGGGAAGCCGGGATCGTCGCCGCCCTGCACGTGCTGGTCCGGGCCACTCCCGGTCTTATCACCGACCCGGTCTTGGCCAAGCCGACCTGGGTCGGGTTGCACGAGCGGTTCCACCTGTCGCTGATCAGCGCCTGCGGCTCGCCCTGGCTGCTGCGGTTCCGCCAGACCCTGTTCGAGCAGTCGGAACGCTACCGCGCGCTGCTGGTGGCGTACGCGATCGGCGGGCGTGACATCTCCCGCGAACACCAGGAGATCGCAGCCGCGACCCTCGACCGCGACGCCGACCGGGCCGTGGACCTGCTGGCGGCGCATTTCAACACGACGACCGCGATGCTGGAGCAGGCCGACCGTTCCGGCGCCTCGATCCTGTCGAGCGAGGCATCCTGATGCGCGACGTCACGCTGACCTTCGACAACGGACCGGAGCCCGGCGTGACGCCGGCCGTGCTCGACACCCTGTCGCGCGAAGCCGTGTCCGCCACCTTCTTCGTGCTCGGCCACAAGCTCGCCGACCCGCGATGCCGCGCGCTGGCCGAACGCGCGGCCGACGAAGGTCACTGGATCGGCAACCACACCTACACGCACAGCACGCCGCTCGGCGAGATGTCGGGGCCCGGGGTGCCGGAGGAGGAGATCGGCCGCACCCAGGCGCTGATCGGCCCGCTCGCCCATCCCGACAGGCTGTTCCGGCCGTTCGGCGGCGGCGGGGTGATCGGCCCGCACCTGCTCAGCCCGGCGGCGCATCGTTATCTGGTGGCGGGCGGGTTCACCTGCGTCCTGTGGAACGTCATTCCCCGGGACTGGGAGGCAACCGAGACCTGGCCGGAGCGCGCCCTCGAACTGATGCGGCCGCTGCCCTGGTCCCTGGTCGTGATCCACGACCTGCCGACCGGCGCGATGCGCCACCTCGATCGCTTCATCGCCATGGTGCGCGCCGAGGGCGGTCGCTTCCGGCAGGACTTCCCGCCCGACTGCGTGCCGCTGCGCGCCGGGCACGAGCTGTCGGCGATGACGCCCTACGTCGGCCGCCCGATCGAGACCGTCGGAGGGCCCCGGCGCGACAACTGATCGCGAACCCGCCCGTCGGGTCCGAACACGCCTGCCAATCACAAAAAATGGAGGAGGAAACGATGACGACGTTCAGGATGCGCCTTGGCGCAGCGGCCCTCGCCGCCGGCGCCGTGATGACCATGGCGCTGACCGCCCAGGCCGCCGACGTGGTGCGGATCGGGGTGCCGACCAAGGCCTACTGGCCGACGATCCTGGTCACCGCCGGGATCGAGAAGGGCATCTTCGCCAAGGAGGGCCTGGAGGCGGAGATGACCATCTACCGTGGCGGTGGCGAGACCTTCGAGGCAATCGCCGCCGGCAGCGCCGACATCGGCAACGTCGCGGCGGCGCTGGTGGCGATCGCCCGCACCCGCGGCGTCGAGACCCGGCTGGTCGGCAACGGCGCCGACGAGTGGTCGGGCTGGATCCTCGGCGTGAAGGCGGATTCGCCGATCAAGGACGCGCGCGAGCTCGACGGCAAGAAGGTCGGCATCACCTCCGCCGGCTCCGGCACCGACTCGCTGGCGCTGTGGGCGCAGACCGACGCCAAGGTGACCTTCAACCGGGTTCCGGTCGGCGGCGGCGGTCTCGTGCCGAACCTGCTCAACGGCAACCTCGACGCCGCGGTGATCTACTCGCCGCTCAGCTACCAGGAAGTCGCCCGGGGGACGGTGCGGCCGCTGATCGATTTCGCCACCGCCATGCCGGCGAACCTGACCGGCGGCTGGGCGGTGCGGGAGAAGGACATCAAGGAGCGTCCCGACTTCGTGCGCCGGACGCTCAACGCGATCTACGGATCCCTGCAGTACATGCTCGAGAACCCGGAATATTCCATCAACCTGATCGCGACCAACAACGAGCTTCCGGTCGAGATCGCCAGGATGGAGTTTGAGAAGACCTTCGGGCGGCTGTCGCGCGACGGCAAGATCACGCGGGAGTCGGTGGACGTGGCGCTGGCGATGGCCAAGGCCAGCGGCGCCAAGGAACTCGCCCCAGCCGACCAGGTCTTCCAGAACCTCGACATCGTGCCGACCAAGCCCTAGCCCCAATGCGATACCTCGAGCCCCTGCTGGTCGCCGTCGGCGTCTGCGGGATCTTCGGCCTCTGGGAAGCGATGGTTGCCGGCGGGATCATCAACGCGCGGATCGCGCCGCCGCCAAGCACCATCGCCCCCATGCTGGTGGAGCTGCTCGGCCGGGCCAACGTGATCCGGAGCCTCGGCGTGACCCTCTACGAGGTCGCGGTGGCGTTCCTGATCTCGGTGCCGGTCGGCTTCTTCATCGGCTTCACCCTGGCGGAGATGCCGGGTCTGGGGGCGGTGTTCCGGCCGGTGGTCAACTTCCTGTTCGGGGTGCCGAAGTCGATCTTCCTGCCGATCTTCATCCTGATCTTTGGGGTCGGGATCGAGCAGAAGATCGCCTTCGGGGTGTTCACCACGGTCTTCGTCCTGATCCTGGGCGGCATCTCGGCGGTGGAATCGGTGCCCCGCGAACTGGTCACCGTGGCCCGGGCGTACGGCGCCAACCGCCTGCAGGTGGTCCGCGAGATCTACCTGCCGGCGATGGCGCCGGTTCTCCTGGAATCGGCCCGGCTTGGCATGATCTTCAACATCACCGCGGTGCTCCTCGCCGAAATCTACGGCGCCCGGGACGGCATCGGCTATCGCATCGCCGGCTGGGGCGAGAGCCTGCAGATGCCGCAGCTCTACGCGGCCCTGGCGATCGTCGCGACCCTCGCGATAGCGGTCAACGAGCTGCTGCAGCAGCTCGAGACGCGGCTCGGCGCCTGGAGGCAGAGACCGGCATGACGCAGTCCGCGGTGTCCGTACGGGCGGTGACCCAGCACTTCACGGTCGAGGGCCAGTCCACGGTCGCGCTCGACGCCATCGACCTGGAGATCCCGCCCGGGCAGTTCGTGGCGCTGGTCGGCCCCAGCGGCTGCGGCAAGTCCACGCTGCTGTCGCTGGTCGCCGGCCTTCGGCTGCCGACCGGCGGCACGCTGCTGTGCAACGGCGAGCCGATCGTCGGCCCGGTTCCGCAGCGCATCGGCATGATCTTCCAGGAGGCGAACCTGCTGCCCTGGCTGACCGCCCTGGAGAACGTCGCGTTCCCGCTCAAGCTGCGCGGTGTGCCGAAGCGCGAGCGGCTCGAGGCCGCCCGGGCGATGCTGGAACTGACCGGCCTCGGCAACTTCGCCGACCGCCTGCCGCACCAGCTCTCGGGCGGCATGAAGCAGCGGGTGTCGATCGGTCGCGGGCTGGTGCAGGACCCGGGCGTGCTGCTGCTCGACGAGCCGTTCGCCGCTCTCGACGAGCAGACCCGGATGGTCCTCGGCGACGAGGTGCTGCGGATCTGGGCGCGCACCGGCAAGACCGTGATGTTCGTCACCCACAACCTCTCCGAGGCGGTCTATCTGGCCGACCGCATCATCGTGTTCAGCGCCCGCCCGGGGCGCATCGTCGACGACGTGCCGGTCGACCTGCCGCGCCCGCGCACCTTCTCGATGATGTCGTCGGAGCGGTTCGGCGCGCTCAAGGACCGCATCTGGGCGCACATCCGGGACGCCGATCACTGATGCTCCGGACACCAAGCCAGATCCGCTGGGCGCAGGCCGCCCTCGCCGCCGTCATCCTGGCGGGCTGGGAACTGCTGCCGCGGTTCGGCGTGATCCCGAAGCTGTTCGTGCCGTCGCTGTCGGAGGCAATCGGCGCGCTCTACGAGTACCGCGCCGAATACCTGGCGCACCTGCCGGCGACGCTGGTCGAGATCCTGGTGTCCTACCTGCTGGCGTGCGGCGGTGGCGTGACGCTGGGCATGCTGATCGCCTCGTCGCCCCGGGCGCGGAGGATGGCGCTGCCGGTGCTGCGCTCGGCCTACGCCGTGCCGATGGTGGTGCTGTACCCGGTGATGATGGTGTGGTTCGGGCTCGGGATGGGCTCCAAGGTGGCGTTCGCCACGGTCTTCGCCTTCGTGCCGACCCTGCTGACCACGGTGGCCGGCGTGGCCTCGCTCAGCCCGCATCTGCTGGAAACCGCGCGCGCCTTCGGCGCCAGCCGCTGGCAGCGCATCCTGTACGTCCAGGTGCCGGCCAGCCTGCCGACCCTGATCGCCGCCCTCAGGCTCGGCGGGGCGCTGGTGATCGTCGGCGTCACCGTGGCCGAGATGCTGGGCGCGGTGGAGGGACTCGGCTTCCTGATCACCCGGCACCGCACCCTGCTGAACAGCCCGGGCGTGTACGGCGGCATCATCCTGGTGCTGGTGATCACCAGCGGCCACGAAGTCCTGCTGCGCCGGCTCGAGCGGCGCGTGGAGAAGTTCCGGGAGTCGTGAGCTCCGCAGGGCGTCCGGCAACGGCGGCCCACCGGTAATGGCTCCGACTGTGCGGCGGGTGGGTCCCGGGTCACCGCTGCGCGGCGCCCGGGATGACGACGAGGGGATGGGCGAAGGCGTGCCGACAGGCGCCCAGCGGCCCGGCGATCTCCGGGCCGCCATCAAGCCGGGGTAGGCCCTCCTTCCCCCGCCGTCATCAAGTCAGTGATCGGGCCCTCTCTCCCTCGTCGTCATCAAGTCAGTAATTGGCGCCCCTCTCTCCCTGTCGTCATCCCGGACCGAACCGCCCCCGGCGGGACGGATCCGGGACCCACGAAGCGACGGGCGCCGGCCTTCACCATCGCGCAAGTGCCCGGCCCGCCAGCCGCCGTCAGGCGGCTTCGGCCTGCTCGATCCTTCGCATCGCCTCCTTCTTGTGCTCGGCCAGATGCGCCATGTTGAGGTAGCGCGTGGCCTCCAGCCAGTTCTCGTGGGTTTCGACCGCGAGCGCCCGGATCAGCCGCAGGCAGCTCGCGGCGTTCGGGAAGATGCGCACCACTTGGGTGCGCCGCTTCAGCTCCTGGTTCAGCCGCTCCAGCATGTTGGTGGACTTCATGTGCTTGTGGTGGGCGAGCGGCAGCCGGAAATAGGTGAAGGTCTCCTCGACGTTGGCCTCGACCCAATCGCACAGCTTCGGGTACTTGGGCTGCCACTTGACGAGCCAACGGGCCAAGTCCTGGCGCACCTCGGTGAGTTCGCGCCGGGCGTAGAACCAGCGCAGTTCCTGCAGGCAGTCGTCGTCGACCTTGCGCGGCACGTAGTCCAGCGCGTTCCTGAGAAAATGCACGTAGCAGCGCTGCCGTGGCCGCCGCCGGCAGCACCTCGCGGATCGCCGCCTTCAGCCCGGCGTGGTCGTCGGAGACCACGAACTCGACGCCGGCGAGGCCGCGGTCGCGCAAGCCCAGCAGGAAGGTCTTCCAACTCGAGTGGCTCTCGCGGTTGGCTAAATCCACCCCGAGCACGTTGCGCCGGCTCCTCCAGGTCGACGCCGATCGCCACCAGCACCGCCTCGGTGCTCGATCACACCGGCCTCGCGAACCCGCTCGTAGCGGGCGTCGAGGATCAGGTAGGGATAGGGCTCCACCAGCCGCCGACCGGCAAACGCCGCCAACTCGCCGTCCAGCTTTTTGCTGATCCTTCGCTGATCGCCGACGCCGAGAAGCTGTGCCCGCACAACTCTTCGGTGATCGCCTTGACCTTCCGCGTCGAAACACCCTGCACGTATATCTCAGCCAGCGCCGCTACCAGCGCCTTCTCCGAGCGCTGGTAACGGTTCGAACAGCCGCGTCGAGAACCGGCCGTCGCGGTCCTGCGGAACCCGAAGTTCCAGGGTCCCGACCCGGGTAATCAGCGAACGCGTGTAGTAGCCAGACCGGTAGCCAAGCCGCAGCGTCCAGCAGCGCTTGGACGTCGATCCCTTACGCTCTTACCTCTGCTTCATGGTCATCGTGAGCCTCGGGGAACACACGGCACGACGACGGTGAAGTGTTGACCGCGGACGGCGGGTGGGTCCCGGGTCCTGCTGCGCGGCGCCCGGGATGACGGCGGGGAGAAGCCTCCTGGCCGCCTTCATCGAGGCAGCGAGCCGCCCCTCTCTCAGTGTCGTCATCCCGGCTCGACGGCGGCCTGCGGAGGAGGTGGGCGCCGGCGTGGCGAGACGGCTCCTGGCAACCCCGCGACCCGCGCCGCCACCATGGCCGCGATCTGACGCCTCACCCCGGCCGACGGACCGCCCGGATCGTCCCGCTGCTGCCGCCGCCGCAGTAGAACCGGTCGGCGCCGTCGGATTCCAGCCCCGACACGCCCTCGCCCGTCGGCATGTCGAGGCTGTCCAGAACCGCGCCCGTCAGCGGATCGATGCGCCTCAGCTCGCTCTCGTCGCCCTCCCAGGTGGCGTGCCAGAGCTCGCCCTCGACCCAGGTGACACCGGTGACGAAGCGGTTGGAGTCGATGGTGCGCAAGATCGCGCCGGTTTCCGGGTCGACCTGGTGGATCCTGCGCTCCCGGTACTGCCCGACCCACAGCGTCCCCTCGGCCCAGGCCAGCCCGGAATCGGCGCCGCCGCCCGGGGCCGGAATGGTGGCGAGCACGCGGCCGCTCTCCGGGTCGATCTTCTGGATGCGGTCCTCGGCGATCTGGAACAGGTGCCGGCCGTCGAACGCCGTTCCCGCGTGGGCGGCGACCGCGATCGACCGCACCGTCGTCCCGGTGGCGGGATCGAGGGCGGTCAGCCGGTCGCCGGACGCCAGCCAGACGTTGCGGCCGTCGTGGGTGACCCCGTGCACCCGCTCGATGTCCGGCCAGGGGCCGTACTCGCGAAGGATCTCGGCGGGTTTTCGTGTCATGGCGGCGATGCTAGCCGATCGCCATCGGCGGCAGGAGTAACAAGGATGTCGCGAATCCCGGCACCGGCGGCGTGATCCACCGCCGCGCCCGTCCGGCGCCGTGCGCCTGGACCTTGCCGGCGGCCGCCAGCGCGCCGAGCGCGCGCTGCACGCTGCGCTGGCTGGTGCCGAGCGCCAGCGCCAGCGCCGAGCTCGACCAGGCCTCGCCGTCGGCGAGGCAGGCGAGCACCGCCGCGTGGCCATCGTCGACCGGCCGGGCCAGCACCACCACCTCGGGCGCGCGCCGCGGCACCAGCGCGTAGCCCCGCCTGGTAGCGGTCAACTCGGCGAGCGGGCGCAGGACCGCGCGGAGCCGGCCGATCTCGACCCGCAGCCGCGCGCGGTGCGACTCGTCGGCGTGCCGGGCCCGGAACGCCCGCGCCAGCAGCGCGCATCGCGCGCCACGTCCGCCGGCCACGCCTCGCCGAGCGCCCGGACCAGCGCGAACAGCACCGGGCGCCGGGCCAGCGAGACCACGGTGCCGGCGTCGCTCACCACATGACGGCAGGCGTCCACGACGAACGCGTCCGTCGACAGCACCGCCTCGACCTCGGCGAGCCGAAGCAGCCGCTCGTCGCCCCCGGCAACCCGCCGCGCCGCCGGGGCGCTCAAGGTGAGCGCGGCGCCGTCGACCTCGGCCGACAGGGCGGGAATGCCGGCGAGGAGCGCCGCCCGCCGGGCCCGGTCGAGCGCCGCCTCCGCCGCCGCGGCGCGCAGCCGGCGGATGGCGATGCCCGCCGCCAGCAGCTCGTGGGCCGCCCTCGGCGCCGGCGGCAGCCTCGCCGGGTCGAGCCCGTCGAGGCTGCGCTCGGCGGCGTCGAGACGCCCGGTCAGCAGCAGGCGCCGGATCTCGAGATGCCGGGCGTGCACGGCGTTGGCGACGTCGCCATGCGCCTCCAGAACCCGCCGGGCGCCGTCCAGCGCCGCCGCGACCGACCCCAGGTCGCGGGTTGCGAGCGCGATCTCGGCGGCGGCGACGACGCAGCGGGCACGGGCCAGGGTCTCGCCGGGGGCGAACGCCCGGGCGGCGCGCCGCAGCAGCATCCTGGCCCGGACAAGGTCGCCAAGCTGCGCCATGGCGATGCCGCGGAGCGCGAGGGCCGGCGCGTCGTCGCGCAGCGCGACCCGGTTCAGGGCGCCGAGGGCGTCACCCGTCGCGAGCGCCCGCGCCGCGGCGGTGATCAGCGAGTCCACGGTAGTCCCGTCACGCGTGTCACTTCCTGCGGTGGCGTCGGCGCCACCAGTCTAGCGCACGACCGGCGCAAACCAGTGCACCGGTCGCGGGCCCGGCTCGCCACGTGACACGCCGTCACCGGGCCGGTAATCCTTGACCGATGAAAGCGGGCAACAAGACCTCCGGCGCGCGGCTGCGGATCGTTCTGGAACCGGACATCGCCATCGGCCCGGGCAAGGCCGACATCCTGGAGGGCATCCGGGAGACCGGTTCGATCGCGGCCGCCGGCCGACGCATGGGCATGAGCTACAAGCGCGCCTGGCTGCTGGTCGAGGGCATGAACGCCTGCTTCAAGAGCCCTCTGGTCGAGACCAGGCGCGGCGGGCAGGCGCGCGGCGGCGCCGTTCTGACGCCGGACGGCGAGAAGGTGCTGGCGTGTTACCGCCGCATGGAGGTCCTGACCGCCCAGGCGATCGACGGCGAACTGGCGGGGCTGCGGGTGATGATGGCCGATATTTCCGAGCGGACATAGCGGTTGCCCACCCCACCCTGCCTCGATATGTTTTTTTGAACATGTCGCGAGCCGCCCCATGAAACGTTCACTCTGCTCCCGCGCCCGCTCGCTCGCCGCGGCGCTGGCCCTGGTGTTGCCGAGCCTGCCGGTCGTCACCGCGCCCGCGCGCGCCGCCGAGACGCTGGTCGCGGTCGCCGCCAACTTCGCCGAGGTCATCGAGGAGTTGACGCCGATCTTCGAGCGCGAGACCGGCCATCGGCTGCTGGCGACCACCGGTTCGACCGGCAAGCTGTACGCCCAGATCACCGCCGGCGCCCCGTTCCAGATCCTGCTGTCGGCGGACGCCAAGACCCCGGAGCGCCTGGAGGCCGAGGGTGCGGGGGTGACCGGCACGCGGTTCACCTACGCAATCGGGCGACTGACGCTCTGGAGCAGCGATCCGGCGGCGATCCCGGGCGACGGCAAGGCGGCGCTGACGGCGAGCGGCGTGCGGCACATCGCGATCGCCAACCCCGATCTGGCGCCCTACGGCGTCGCCGCGCGCGAGGCCCTGCAGGGTCTCGGGCTCTGGGAGTCGTTGCAGGGCAGGATCGTCATGGGCCAGAACATCGGCCAGACCCATTCGATGGTGGCGACCGGCAACGCGCAGGTCGGCTTCGTGGCGCTCGCGGCGGTGCTGAGTCCGCGGGCGCCGGCGGCGGGCAGCCGCTGGGATGTGCCGCAGGAACTCTTCGCCCCGATCCGCCAGGACGCCGTCCTCCTGAAGGCCGGCGCCGACAGCGAGGCGGCGCGGGCGTTCCTGGAGTTCTTGAAGTCGGGTCCGGCGCGCGAGATCATCGAGCGGTTCGGGTATGGCGTGGAGCGGTGATGAGCCTTCCCGACCTCGGGCCCCTGTGGCTGACCCTCTATCTGGCCCTGGTGACCACGGCGATCCTGATCGTGGTCGGTACGCCGCTCGCGTGGTGGCTCGCCCACACCCGCTCGCGCGCCCGATCCGCGGTCGAAGCCATTACCGCCCTGCCGCTGGTGCTGCCGCCGACGGTGCTCGGCTTCTATCTGCTCGTCTTCCTCAGCCCGACCTCGCCGATCGGCGGCTTCTGGGTCAGCCTGACCGGTGACACGCTGACCTTCTCGTTCACCGGCCTCGTCGTCGCCTCGGTGTTCTACTCGCTGCCGTTCACGGTGCAGCCGCTGCAGGCGGCGTTCGAGACCATCGGGCGGGGACCGCTGGAAGCCGGGGCCACGCTGCGCGCCTCGCCGCTCGACACGTTCGTCACCATCGCCGTGCCGATGGCGGCGCGCGGATACCTGACGGCGACGGTGCTGACCTTCGCGCACACCATCGGCGAGTTCGGCGTGGTCCTGATGGTCGGGCGGCAACATCCCCGGCCAGACCAAGGTGATCTCGATCGCCATCTACGAGCATGTCGAGACCATCAACTACGCCGACGCGCACACCCTGTCGGCCGGGCTGCTGGTCTTCTCGTTCCTGGTGCTGCTGTTCGTCTACACGGCGAACCGGCGGTTTCCGGTTCACCTGAGGTAGCGATGACCGACCTCGCCCTCGACGCCCGCATCGCCTTTGCGGACTTCACGCTCGACGTCTCGCACCGCTTCGCGATGCACGGCATCACCGCCCTGTTCGGGCCGAGCGGCGGCGGGAAGAGCACGCTTCTGCGTATCATCGCCGGCCTGGAGGCAGGGGCCGAGGGCCGCGTCGCCTTCGGCGACGAGGCCTGGCTCGACTCGAAAGCCCGGATCTTCACGCCGCCGCACCGGCGCGGTGTCGGCTACGTGTTCCAGGACGCGCGCCTGTTCCCCCACCTCTCGGTCGAGGGCAACCTGCGCTACGCGGCGCGGCGCTCGGCCGGCGATCGACAAGCGCATCGACCTGGACGGCGTGACGGCCGCGCTCGATCTGCAGCCGCTGCTGTCGCGGCGCCCCGGCACGCTCTCAGGCGGCGAACGCCAGAGGGTCGCCATCGGCCGGACGCTGCTCACCCGGCCCCGGCTCCTGCTGATGGACGAGCCCCTCGCCGCGCTCGACGTCCAGCGCCGGGCGGAAATCCTGCCCTACATCGAGCGCCTTCCGGGGACCTTCGGCATTCCGGTGATCTACGTCACCCACGCCATCGACGAGGTGGCGCGGCTGGCCCAGCGCATGGTGGTGCTTGCCGGCGGCCGCACGATCGCCGACGGACCGGTGACGGAGGTCCTGGAACGCCTGGACCTGCAGCCGGCGACGGGACGCTTCGAGGCCGGGGTGATCCTGACGGCCCGCGTTGCCGCGCACGACACCCGGTTCCGCCTGACCCGCCTCGATCATCACGGGCAGTCGATCGACATGCCCATGGTCGATCTGCCGGTCGGCACGGAGATCCGCCTGCGCGTGCGCGCCCGCGACGTCTCCCTGGCGACGGTCCGCCCGACCGGCATCTCGGTGCGGAACATCCTGTCGGGGATCATCAGCCGGATCGAGGAAGAGCCGGACACGGCGTTCGCCGAGACCCTGGTGGATATCGGCGGCGCCAGGTTGCGCGCCCGCATCACCCGCGCCGCCGTCGCCGATCTGTCCCTGGCGCCGGGAACGCCGGTGTTCGCCCTGGTGAAATCCGTGGCCCTCGACCGGCGGGCGCTGGTCGCCGGCG
>JAGYJX010000019.1 GCA_018401495.1 Rhodospirillaceae bacterium | reverse complement strand
GAGGTGGATCTGCGGTTGGGCCGGGTGTCGCTGTCGGGCAACGTCAACCCGGCGTTGGCGCGCTCGGTGATCGGAGCGCTGCGGGGCGTGTGATGATCCGGTCCGGGTCGGGCCCGAAGGTCCTGGTGGCGGCGGAGCCGATCGACTTCCGCAAGGGCGTCCATGGCCTGGTGGCAATGGTGGCGCAGGCGCTGGAGGCGGATCCGTATTGCGGTGACGTGTTCGTGTTCCGCTCGAAGCGAGCGGACCGCTTGCGCCTGCTGACGTGGGACGGCACCGGGCTTGTGGTGCTCACCAAATGGCTGGAGGCGGGCCGGTTCAGCCTGGCCGCCGGCGACGGCCGGCGTGGTGCGGCTGAGTGCCGTGCAGTTTGCTCTGCTGGTCGACGGATTGGAGTGGTCGCGGTCCTCGCCGCGGGTCGTCCGGAGGCCTGTCCGCGCAGGGTAGAATCGACCTGAAATCGTTGATTCTGCTGGGAGTTGGAGAGGCTCCGGGTAGAATCTCCACATGCCGTCACCCACCGATCCGCTGCCTCGCGACCCGGATCTCCTGATCCAGATGATCGCCGATCTGAAGGATCGGAACGCCCGTCTCGAGGCGGAGGTGGCGAAGTATCGGCGCATGGTGTTCGGCGCTCGCTCGGAGCGGATGACAGCTGTTGTCGCCGAGCAAGGTGCTTTGGACCTCGGTGAGGTCGAGGTCGCAGACATCGGATCCGCCAGCGCCAACGACAACACCGGGCCCGACGGTCGGTCAGCGGGTCGCTCCCGCCGGCCAGCGCGGCGCAACGTCGGTGCCTTGCCGACGCATCTTCCCCGGGTCGAGCAGACCATCGAGCCGGACACGACGCAGTGCCCGTGCTGCGGCGGCGCGCTGCACCGGATCGGTGAGGATGTGAGTGAGGCCTTGGACAAGGTGCCGGCGGTGCTGCGGGTCGTCCGAACGGTCCGTCCGAAGTACGGCTGCCGAGCCTGCGAGGGTGCGGTCGTGCAGGCCAAGGCGCCGGCCCGGCCGGTGACCGGCGGGATGGCGACCACCGCGTTGATCGCCCATATCGTCACCGCGAAATACGCTTGGCACCTGCCGCTCTACCGTCAGGTCCAGATCATGCTCGGGCAGGGAGTGATCCTGGATCGAGCGACCCTGGCGTTCTGGATCCGGCGCGCGGCCTGGTGGCTGCGGCCTCTGTACGAGAAGCTGCTCGGCCACATCCGCTCGCAGCCTTACATCCTGTGTGACGAGACGCCGCTGCCGCGGCTCGACCCCGGACGCGGGCGAACCAAGATCGGACAGCTCTGGGCGCAGGCGGTCGACGACCGGCCGTGGCGCGGACCGTCCCCGCCGGCGATCGGCTACGTCTATGCCGAGGGTCGCAGAGCCGCCGACATATCGATGCAGCTGGCGTCGTTCAGCGGCGTGCTGCAGGTCGACGGCTACGCCGCCTACAAGGGACTGGCCAAGCCCGGGCGCAACGCCGGGCCAATCCGGCTGGCGTTCTGCCTGGCCCATGCCCGTCGCAAGTTCGTCGACGTGCATGCCGCCTCCGGCTCGCCGGTGGCGCGCGAGGTGATAGCCCGCATCGCCGAGGTCTACGCGATCGAGGCGAAGATCAAGGGCCTGTCGGCCGCCGAACGCCTCGCGGTCCGTCAGGCGCGCTCGAAGCCGGTGATGGAGGCGCTGCGGCCGTACCTGATGACGACGTTGGCCGAGATATCGCAGAAGTCGCCGCTGGCGCTGGCGATCCGCTACACGCTCCGGCACTGGGAGGGCCTGTGCGTGTACCTCGAAGACGGCCGGGTCAGCGTCGACACCAACGCGGTGGAGCGCGGCATGCGGCCGATCAGCCTTGGGAAAAAGAACAGCCTGTTCGCGGGCAGCGAGGGCGGCGGAGAGAGCTGGGCGATCCTGGCGTCGCTGATCAACACCGCCAAGCTGAACGACCTCGACCCGTACACTTACTTGGCCGATGCGCTCGACCGGATGGTGACCGGCGAGACGACGATCGACCGGCTCGACACGCTGCTGCCGTGGAACTGGAAGGCGGATCGCGCCGCGCTGCCGGCGGCGGCATGAGCGGGGAGCTTTACACTCTCGACGAGCTGGATGAGATCCTGCGCGAGGACGGACGTTCCGGATACGTTGGGGTCAGTGCGATCGATGGCCTGGTCGCGGCCCTGGTCGCCGGGCCGGCCACAGTGGCCCCGGAAACCTGGCTGCCGCTGATCTTCGCTGGAAAGATGCCGGACGCCGCCGAGGGGACCCCAGTGCGGCGGGTCGTCGACACCATCCGGGCCCACCACGCCGCCGTCGAGACGACGCTGGCGACCCGGCCGCGCGACTACACGCCGATGTTCATGAACCACCTGGGCCAGGTGATCATCGAGGACTGGGTCACCGGGTTCATGACCGGGTTCTCCCTCGCTCCTGACGCCTGGATGCCAATCGTCCTGTCGCCCACCCGCCACAAGCTCAGGCCGATCCTGGCCAGCAACGAGCTCGGGCGGAGCCTGCTGCCCGAACTGTCGCCGACCGATCTGTCGAACATCCAGGACTGCGCCCACAACACCATCGGGGCCGCGGTCGTCGAACTCCACAAGGCAACCCGGAAGCTCAGGCGCGCGCCGAAGCCCGCCCGGCCGCCGAAACCAAAGCGACGGCGTCAATAGCCAACGGGCGTGTGGCGCTCGTGACGCTTACGAAAAGCTGTTCGATAGCCTGATGCAGGGATACCCGTTCGGCACCTTCCTGTTTTGGAAGGTCCAGCCCGAAACGAGCGGCAAGTTCAAGTTCTACGATTTCGTCCTCAACTATCATCAGCGCGACGCGGCACACTGCCCAGACCTCGGCAAGATGCCCAACCAACCGGTCACAGCTGTACTGGACGGGCAGCAGCGCCTGACGGCACTCAACATCGGCTTGCGCGGCACGATGGCAATCAAGCAGCCGAACAAGTGGTGGACTAACCCGGACGCCTTCCCCGTGCGCACGCTGCGCCTCGACCTCCTGGCGGCACCCGTGCCCGATGAGGACGGCGCGATCTACCGCTTCCGGTTCCTCGACGACGCGCAGGCGGCTCGGGACGAGGCTGCTTATTGGTTCAAGGTACCCGACATCTTGGGAATGGAAGATGGCCCAGCGATGCTGACGAGCCTCATGGAACGGGGATTGGCTGGCGCGAATCTGAAGAACGCATATGCGACGCTGGATCGCCTGCACCGCGTCGTGCACTCGTCCAACCTCATAAATTACTATGAGGAGGAGACGCAGGACGTTGAGCGCGTGCTCAATATCTTCATCCGCCTGAACTCCGGCGGCACCGTCCTCTCCTACTCGGACCTCCTGCTCAGCATCGCTGTCGCACAGTGGAAGAAGATCGACGCACGGGCGGAAATCCACAGGCTGGTGGACGAGCTCAACCGCATAGGCACCGGCTTCAACCTGAGCCAGGACTTCGTCCTCAAGGCGGGGTTGATGCTCGCCGACATTGCCAGCGTCGGCTTCAAGGTCGAAAATTTCACCACCGCCAACATGGCTGCGCTCGAGGAGAACTGGTCGCGCATCCGCCTCGCGCTTGTGCGCGCCGTCGAGCTTGCCGCTGGCTTCGGGTTGAACGGCCAGTCGTTGCGGGCGGACAGCGCGCTGCTACCGATCGCCTACTACCTCTACCGCCGCGACGTGTCCGCGAACTACATCACCCATAGCCAGTACGGCGCGGACCGCGAGGTGATCCGTGGCTGGCTCGTCAGATCCCTTCTCAAAGCCTCCGGCATCTGGGGCAGCGGCCTCGACACGCTGCTGACGGCGTTGCGCGAGACCATCCAGTCGCATGGCGCTGAGAGCTTCCCCGTGGCCGAACTGCGCCAGGTGATGTCCGCACGAGGCAAGTCACTTGCGTTCGAGCCAGCGGAAATCGAAGACATGCTGCACATGGAGTACGGCGACAAGCGCATGTTCGCCCTGCTGTCACTGTTGTTCCCGTTCGTCGACCTCCGCAACCAGTTCCACGTCGATCATGTGTTCCCGATCTCTCGGTTCTCCCGGCTCAGGTTGCGCAAGCTCGGCGTCGACGAGGATCGGATCGAGGCGCTCGCCCGACACGCCAACGAACTGCCCAACCTCCAGCTGCTCGATGGGGCAATCAACAATGAGAAGCGAGCCGCGATGCCGGCCGAATGGCTGACCAACCACCTGCCGGACGACGCCGCGCGCCAGAACTATGTGAGCAACCACCTCCTTGGAGAGGTGCCGACCGACCTGCTGAGCTTTGACCAGTTCCATGCCGCGCGGCGCGACCAGCTGCGGCAGCGATTGACCAAGCTGCTCTCGTCGTCCCCCGCCATGGACGCCGGCAGCGTGACAGAGGCAGGAGCAGGGCTCTAGCAGCGTTGACGGAGGCGCATCGTGAGGTCATCTCGCGCGCGGTCCGGAGCGGACTCGGAGCGACAGACCTTCGCCGCAGACCGACATACGCACCGGCGTCCTGTATGCCGGTCCGGTATGCCGGTGCGCCGCGACACATGGCGGAACATGGCGGCGCGCATCTGGCCGTTTCCGAAATCCGACTTCACGAGCGCCAGCTCGTCTCCACACTCTTCCCCACCCAGCCGCCCGTTCCCGCTGCGCTCCCACCAGGGGACTCCACGCCGGTACGACGAAGCCGAGTGCGGTCCTCAGCATGAAAGTCGCGCATATCGCTGCGATCGCTTGACTCCAAACACCTACGGTTGTCCACTTCTCCTGCGTCTATCGGGGGAGGGACGGTCATGGCGACGCTGATGAAGCTCCTGGCGGCACTCGTCGCCATCGTGTCGGTGATTGCCGGCGTTGTGATGATGCAGAAGCTGCCATTCCGGGCGGGGCCAGACGTACTCCTCCCGTTCGTACCGATGATCGTTATCCTCGTCGCGACGCTATTCGCCCTCGGCGAGATCCTCGCGAAGCTCGACATCGTGCTGCGGTCGCTTGATCGTCCCCAGGTGCTGCCATCGGCAGGAGCAGCAACCGACGCCTCGCCGGTCGGTCGGTTCGTCTCCGGCAGCGCGCCTCGGACTGCTGGCAATGAACCTGCTGTTTGAGCGCCGGCAGAAGCCGGGCACCGTCACGCTCGTGCCGCTGCAGTTCGGCGGCGGGCCGCTCTTCACGCTCTGGGCCAAGGCCGAGTTCACCGAGGACGAGTACGCGCTGCTCCAGAAATACCGCTTCAACGATGCACTGCTGATCGCCGACGACTGGCTCGCCATGCTGCAGCGGAGCTTCCGCACCGCGGTCATGCTCGGCTTCGTGGCGTGGTGGCTCCTCTTCGCGTTCTTCAGCTGGTCAGTGAGCACGAGCCTCGCCGTGCTCCTCGTCCTCATCCTCACCGCCGTCTACTACAACGAGCTCCGCGAGCACATATACGTCCGCGACCTCGTGCACGGCCGCGTCTTCCGGTGCTTCAGCATCGTCGAACTGGTGCAGAAGGAGGAGTACCTCAAGGGCATCACCGCGTACCTCCGGCAGGTGCTCGAGACCGCGAAGCACTGGGACGGCCGGGAGGTCGTGCCCGTGCCGACGCTCACCCCGCAGGAGGCGAAGGCGCTGGTCGCCAAGGTCGGCTGATGGACCTCGCCGCGCGCTTCCACGCGCTCATCAACGGCATCGGCAAGCCCACCGAGGCCGAGCAGGTCCGTCGGCTACGGGAGGCGGTCGCCCGGCGCCTCGCCTGCATGGCCGAGGTGGACGCGGAGAGCGCCGCCGCGGCGATTGCCGGCGACGTCGCCGCGCCGCCTGCCGCCGGGTACCTCGCCGAACTCCTCGCCCGGCTACTCTCCGCCGAGGGGTACTTCACGCTTCCCCGCGAAGATTCGGACGTCACCACCGCCGAGCTGTGGGCGCTGCGCGACACGCTGAAGGTCCAAGAGCGGGTCCTCGCGGACTTCAACCGCTCCATGGCGATGGTCAGCGTCTTCGCCGAGCGGCTCGCGGCGCCAATCTCGGCGACCGAAGCGCCATCTGCCTTCCGCACGCCGCTGTATACCCAGATCCCTGACTTCCCCGCGTACCTCGAAGCCTTGGTGCAGTTCCCCTTCGCCGAGGAGGTCGAGAAAGCCGGGCTCTTCCGGAGCCTGCGTGAACGGCTGCTGCGGAACCTCGAAGTCATCGACCCGAAGGCAGCGCGCCTCCCGACGCGGCACGCCTCGTCTGATCCGCGAACGCTCATCGACGCGTACCTGGTCGGCACGCCCTTCCCCGACTTCCTCGGCCGCACGATATCGCTGCCCGTGTCGCAGGAGACCTTCTTCAGCCACGTCCACGTCGTCGGCGGGTCGGGCGCCGGCAAGACGCAGTTCCTCCAGAACCTGGTACTCCACCACCTCGACCAGGACGACCCGCCGGCGCTCGTCGTGGTCGACAGCCAGGGCGACTTCATCCCCAAGCTCGCACGGCTGGCGCGCTTCGCGCCCGGCGGCGACCTCGCGGACCGCTTGGTGCTGATCTCGCCGCGCGACATCGAGCACCCGCCGGCGATCAACGTCTTCGACGTCCACAACGAGCGCCTGGAGCAGTATGACGCCGCCACCCGCGAGCAGGTGGTCGCCGGCGTCATCCAGACCTTCGACTACCTCTTCGAGGGCCTCCTCGGCGCCGACCTCACCGCCAAGCAGTCGGTGTTCTTCCGGTTCGTGGCCCGGCTCCTCATCGCGCTCCCGGAGACCTTGGGCCGCAACGCTACCATCCTCGACATGATCGCGCTCATGGACGACCCCGGGCCGTACCTGCCGGCGATCGCGACTCTGCCGCCCATCCAGCGGCGGTTCTTCGAGCGCGACTTCCAGAGCAAGACCTTCGCGCAGACCCGCGAGCAGATCCGGTACCGCCTCAACGCCATCCTGGAGAATCCGACGCTGGAGCGGCTGTTCACCGCTCCGGAGACACGGCTCGACCTGCTCGGCGAGTTGCAGCGCGGCGCCATCATCCTCGTCGACACCGACAAAAGCTTCCTCAAGGGCGCCTCGGCGAGCTTCGGGCGCATCTTCATCTCGCTCGTGCTACAGGCGGCGCTCGAGCGCGCCGCGGTGTCGGAGTGCGAGCGCACCCCCGCCTTCCTCATCGTCGACGAGGCGGCGGAGTACTTCGACGGGAACATCGACGACCTGCTGACCGAGGCGCGCAAGTACCGGCTCGGCTGCGTGCTCGCCCACCAGTACCTCGACCAGTGCAGCCACTCGCTGCGGGCCTCGCTGTCGGCCAACACGAGCATCAAGCTCGCGGCCGGCGTGTCGACGGGTGACGCGCGCAGCCTGGCACCGGACCTGCGGGCCACCGCCGAGTTCATCCTCGGCAGCCGAAGGGCCACTTCGCGGCGTATATCCGGAACGTGACCGGGCAGGCGGTGTCCGTGCCGGTGGAGTTCGGGGCGCTCGAAGCGCGGCCTCGGATGACGGATGCGGC
The DNA here is from genome assembly GCA_018401495.1 of Rhodospirillaceae bacterium. GTDB lineage: Bacteria > Pseudomonadota > Alphaproteobacteria > Thalassobaculales > Thalassobaculaceae > Thalassobaculum_A. The sequence continues at coordinate 245,413 of JAGYJX010000019.1, read as the reverse complement.
GTTCCGGGAGGTGGTGGCGCGGAACCGGGAGCGGGTGAGCGCGGGCGCGGTAGACGCGGCCTCCCGGCGCGACGTCACCCCTGAGGACAGGGGCAACGAACCGGATGAAGCGCCCGGTCTCGGCGAGGGGCCGCACCGGCCGGCCGCTGGCAGCCTCGATCCGGACAATCCGGATACAGATGCCGGGGAGCGGTTGTGACGACCTGCCGATGACAGTGGCGAACGACACCTCCAAACACAGCCATCTGTGCACAAATCAAGCGGTGTCTGTCTATTGACCTGCTGCTGGACCGCCGATCTGGATTGCTCCCGCCGCACGAAATCGATCGGTCGGAAACCCAAACCCGGGCAGCAAGTCGTCACCGAGGAAGCCCAAAGGGCGCGCATTCAGGCCCAGCCACGCCGCACAGAGCGCGACTGTCGCGGTCAGACAGCCCGAGTCGCGAAAGAGCAAACTGTCTGCGCGCAAATACGCTGCCGATAGCTTCGCCCAGTCCCCCACGAAACGCAGTGTGCATCCCTGGTCAGTGCCCGTTACCGCCCTGACGGCTTCACCGTTCGCGCGACGAACGCAGTCGGGATCGGCGGCTAGAATCAGGAACCGATGCGCGATCGGATCGTACAGCTTGGGCGGCGACCCATCGTCGGAGATGCAGACGATTCGAAGGCAGTATAGACCGCCCGCAGTGGGCGCTGCCGTCCAATGAATTGGCAGCCCTGCGCGCCCTGCATCAGCGCTACCTCGTATTCCAGCCGAATACCAAAGCAGATCGGCGAGTTTCGGCCACGGCACTGGTCCGCCAGCGCGCGATCTGCGGTGCTCCAAAACGTCGGAGAACTGCAGCGGTGGTGCCGTTTGAGGCCGAACGAGCGGTTCCACGCCCGTGTGCGCAGGCGTGAATGGGGACCAGGTGCCAGGCGGTAGGCGTGGCTCCGGCTCGTTAGTGAGGGGGCCAGCCAAGGGTCTTCCAAGTAGCATAGTGCTTTCGGCAGCCTCGGCACTGCCCGCATGCCAAGTTACCGGTGTGACACGAGTGAGCCCATCCCAGCACGGACTGCGGTATGCCCGACGTCCTGACCAATTCTACGGCGGTCAGACCGATGGCAGGTGCGCCCACAGTCAACCCGCCCTCCTGCATCGCCATCAATCCCGAAATGGCGTCAATGAACTCCGATCGACCGTCGGCATGCTCGCCGTCTGTCGCCAAGGTCCCAATCATGAGGTGCTTCGCGCCCAGTCGCAGCGCCGCGGAGCCCGCGAGCGTGAGAACGAGCTGGTTGCGATATGGCCACCACTCCGGCACCGGAGCAATTGCAAGAGCGGGAGCCTCTGACATGTTGCCAGAGCCGAGCCCAGAGCAGTCAGCTCGCACGACCTCGTGCCTGAGGCCAATCGCTTCGCACACTGCCCGGCTGGCCGTCTCCTCGGCGGCGGCAGGCTTTTGGCCATAGTCGACGAAAATTGCTACGTCCGGACGCTTCCACCACGCAATGCTCGTCGAATCCATTCCGCCAGACAATAGGAGCGCGATCATGATCTTGGCAGACGCCATATGACGCGATAGAGCGCCGACGCGAAATCATCGACAACCTCGCAGCCCAGACCAACGATCATCTTTAAATCTTCTTCTTTGACGTTCTGAGCAAGCGCAACCACAGGAATTCCTCGATTGACCGCGTATCCGACTTCAAAAACAGTTCCCGGATCTAGACCATTCAGAATGGCAAACACTGCGTCAGATGCTTCTAGCCCTCTGATATCCTCCGGGCCCACGACTTCCGCGGGCCCTGGACCAACCTCATGGACTGGCGAGAACACTGACACGCCCATATCTAAGAGTAGCGAGCGAGCTTCTTCAATCAGCCAGCGTTGCGCGATGTCGAAGAACGGGCCAGCTAGATAGACGGTGCCGCTACCTGGCCTAACCGCCGGGTTTGGCATCGCATGGAGTTCTGCGACCGATGGCGAGGGGAGGCTCCGCGTATCGCAGTAGGTCGCCGTTGCCCTGGAAGCCAAGTCAGCAGCCTCAAGAGGGTCCACGCCCTGGCAACCCCACAGGGCGGCAAACGTCGCCGAAAACACGTCCCCCGAACCCAGCTTCCAGACGCGATCGGTTCGATAGACGGGGACGAAGTCCATCCTCGTCGGTGTAGCGACAAGGGCTCCACTGCCGCCCATCTTTATTACGACAACAACGGCTTGACCTGACTCGATCAGTGCCTTTGCCGCCGCCTCGGCGCGGTGCTGCCCCGTCATGGAACGAGCTTCCATTCGGTTCATCACGACTGCAACGCGTTCGGCGCGTGACCCATTCTCCGAAAACGGCTTCGCACCAAACGCGGATTGCGGGTCGTAGACCGCTACCTCTGCGTCAACGACCGCGTCACCCTCGAGCATGCCGTAGCGGAGGACTACCTCGCCGGACACCCGAATCGGCGCGTGACGCGTCATCCGTTCCGGCGTCGGACGGATTGCGGGCCGGGATAGTGGATGTAGGTATCGGAACTCGACGGGGTGTTCTGCGTCGGTTCCGAACAATTCAGCGCCACAGTCAGCTGCCAAGTGCGTGGCCTCGGCCTTCATACCTGCCGCAACGTAGGTATAAAGGCGCACAATCCCCGGAAGAAGCGAGGGTACGGTCTGGGCCGCTCGTCCCGCTGATCCGTACGCGGCACTCCAAAGCGGCTGAATACAGTGCTCGCGATACACGCCTCCGACAATCGTAAGGTCGCCCATCATTTTGGCTCTACACGAACCTCGTAAACTCCACCGGAAATGTTTATGATCGTCGCCTTGTAGGAAAGTCCTTTATTTTGAATACAGTCAATAATCTCCAGATATCCGACAAAAGTTAGAGAACCCGCGACTGCAGCGCTTTGGTCCGCGACAACGAGTATTGGCATCGTACCGGACATTTGAACCAACACGTCCAATACGGAGCCGATGGAGAGTTGGGAGAGTACGTTCGCCTTCGGACTGTTGATCGGCCCGCGGCGGACCTTCTGACAGGGATCTGAGCCGCTCCCCGTGACTGAGCCACCGGTGCCCGTCGTGTCGTCGCGCGAATTGTCAGTGCCCGACATCTAGCCTCCCCTTCAATGCAATCCGCCAGCGCCAACGCTCCCTTCGAATGAGCCAAGAAGCTGCCGCAGCAGCGCTCGGCTGAGCCGCCGCATGGTCGTCCACATCACAGCGTCCATCACCGATGCCCGTGACCACGTCGCCTCGCAGAACTGCAAGAAGCGCCTCTCAAGGTCATAGTACCGAGTCGCCGGATTGCTGTCCCTAGGAAATACGCCCATAGCGACGCAAGCTCGAACGATATGGATATCTAAAATTGCAACCTTGTCACTGCACCGCCGGTTCCGGACGATCCACGACGCTGTCTTCGGGCCGATGCCGGGAAGCGCGCAAAGGGCCCCGCGCAGCTCCACATCGTCGAGCGCTGCATCGTTCAGCTCTGCGACTTGCACTAGCGCAGCAGCCAAATATCGCGCTCGCTGCGCCGCAAACCGATACCGAACTGCTCGGCCGCGCACGAGAAGCGGCTCGCGGAGAAGCATTTCGAGTTCGTGCTGCGGAAACGCTGCAGAGGAGCCGCGAGCGGACAGTGCCGCACAGACGCGCTTAGAAGCAGCGACACCCACCTCAGCCGGTGTTCCGTGGCCGCCGAGTAGGCAGAATACAATCTCTTCAGTCAGCGAGGCACCGAGGCGATGGTCCATTTCGCTGCCAGAGCCTGACATCCAAGCCTGACTCACCCAGAAGGCGGGCGTGAGCGGTACCTCAAACCGACCCCACTGCACCCCAGACCAAATCTGTTCCGCAGGGCCAGGAAGATCCAACTCCTGAAGCCGGCCGCCAATTTCCGCGATGACCCGTTGCATGACTTGTTGACCTATGCAATGCATCGTCCTTATGCATTGCATTTTGGCCCCGGTCAATGGTTGAGCAAGATCTAATTGCCGATGTCCTTGAGCGGATGGCGCAGCTCAGGATCACTCAGAGCGAGCTGGCCGCATCCTGCAGTCTGTCGCAACCGCACTTGAGCAAAGTGCTAGGACGACACGTAAATTTAGCCAAGAAGACCCGGCAGAGGCTGGCTGATTGGCTAGCGGTGGCCGGGTCAACCGCGGACTCGGCTCCGAACGACATGGTGCGCGCCCTTGCCGCGCGCCTTGAGGCGGCCAGGCCCGCCAAGCGTATGCAAATTATGGAATTACTCAGGGCGATCGAGCGACTTATTGACGGAGATGAGCATCAGCCTTCGGCACGAAGCTCAACACCCCCCGATGACCCCGAATGATCGCAGGCAGATTGACAATTCTGGCGCCCACCATGGGTGATCACGCGAAATTTACTCATGAGCATTTCAGAACCGCACTGAACATACGCACTGGTATCAGAGTATTTCTGTGCCTTGATCCGCACGGATCCGATGTCATAACCGTCAGCGTTGCTGAAAGTGCCACGCGATGTCGAGATTTGAGACACCTTGTATTTCTGACGAAACGCGATCTATTCGCGCCAGCACGAACACCAGCTGTTCGCGCGCGCCTCGGGCATGTGTGGGAGCATGCGAGACGCATGACGCTCTGGGCCGCCGCCGCCGCGATCAGCGCTCGCCCGAAGGCAAGACCAAGAAGCCGACTGAGCGGACCGTCCTTTGGTTCGAGAAGCTCCACCGGCACGGGCCGCTGCCATCTTCGTACCTCCACGCGTACACCGAGCACCTCTGTCGAAGCGCCGCCTGGGCACGCCGGGAGTTGGCCGACCTCTTCCATGAGGACGGCGTGCACGGCGGCCCGTACCTCGATCGGCCGTGGCAGCAGTTCAACACCATGGACGCTCCGCCACCACGGCCACAGTGTACGACCTGACCGACGCTGCGAAGGACGCTCTCGCTGACGCCGGCCGCCTCCGCGAGAACACGCAGGCACCCGGTGGTCCCTGGGTTCACCGGCACATGGTCGCCTGCATCACCGCGTCGATCGAGCTGGCGACGCTCGCCCACGGCGATATCCGCTTCGTTTTCCAGGATGAGGTCGTGAAAGGTCCGCTCCGGACGACGGTCCCGTACACGCACAACGGCAAGACCGAGACCCGAGACCTGATTCCGGACTCCGTCTTCGCCCTCGCATACCGGACCGACACCGGTGAGCGATACCGGCTCTTCGCGCTGGAAGCCGATCGTGGCACCGAACCAGGCCATTCTGGCACCGCCAACCGCAAGAGCCAGCTCCGCACCGTGCTCCAATACCGGGCGTATGTCGGTGAGGGGCTGTACAAGGTGCACCTCGGCGTGAACGCCCCGATGCTGGTCCTCACCATCACCACGAACGCGGCGCGGCTGCGCAATCTCGTTGACCTGGTGGCTGAGACTTCGGCGACCGGCCGGAACTCGTTCATGCTGTTCCAGCATCTACCGCAGTTCGGACGGCACTTCGCGCCGCCGAAACCACTGCCGCAGCTTCTCTCCGAGCCCTGGCACCGGGCGGGGCATGAGCCGTTCCGAATCGACCGTGCGTAGGATCGGCGGTCAGGCATTCAACAGGGCTCGGACGGCCACCGTGGGCCCACTGCTGCACATAGCGACGCACCAAAACACACCGCTCTCGCAGTGCCAAATTGGTGCCAGAGATTCGGGGAATTGGCGCTAAGCCTTTGAAAAGAATGGTGCCCAGGGGCGGATTCGAACCACCGACACGCGGATTTTCAGTCCACTGCTCTACCAGCTGAGCTACCTGGGCGGCGCCTGCGGCACGGACGGCTGTATAGCCGCCGACGCGGGGGCTGTCCAGCGCCGATCGAGGGTTCCCGTCGCGGAATCAGGGCCGGGCCCGGCGGCCGATTCAGGGGCGGGTGAACAGCAGGTTCTTCTGGTCGTCGTCCACCGCCGCCCGGAACCCGAACGAACACACCCGCTGGGCGACCGCGCGGCCATCCGGCTTCCACCAGCGAAGCTCGAGGCGCACGCTGTGCAGGCGCCGATCCGCCAGGGTCCTCGTCATGCCTTCGATCACCGCCCGCTCGTTGCCGTCGACATCGATCTTGATCCGGGTGGGGAACGGGATGGCGCCGCGCTCGACCAGCAGGTCAACCGGAACGCCGTCGACCCGATCGAAAGGCTCGTCGGCGGGGGCCTCGGGCGTGTCGACGCCGAAGTGCTGGGCGGCAGCCCCGGCGGCGCCGCCGTCATGGAACAGCCGCCCGGTGGTCTCGGTCTCGGTGGCCGCGATCGGCAGCACCGCAATCCGGTCGGCCAGGCGGTTGCTCTCGATGTTGGCGCGCAGCGCCTCGAGATTGGGACGGTACGGCTCGAGCGCCACCACCCGTACGCCGAACAGGCCGGCGGCGGCGATGCTGTAGATGCCGACATTGGCGCCCACATCCAGCAGCACGTCGTCCGGCCCGAACCCGGCCATCCAGCGCCACAGCCCCGGCTCGTGCAGAAACAGCTGCGTCACGAAGCCGGTCACCTGCGGTGACGCGAAGCCGTAGCCGATCTCCCGATCGCCGATCCGAACCCTGACCTCGCGGTCGACCCAGCGCAGGTCGATCGGTTGGCCGACGGTTTCGCAGAGCGCCTGCATGCCGAGCGCATGCCCGACCACCGGGGCGGCCTTTCCCTGGCTGCGGAAGGCGCTGGCCTTGGCCTCGACGGCAGCCTCGAACAGCGTCGCCACGCTCGGCAGCGTCCGGTGCATGCCGCCGAAGGCCAGGACCTGCCGGGCGTTCCGGAGATTGCGCCCGGCGCCCGGCGCTGTCCCGAAGCCGTGCATCGCCATCCGGGCAACCCACGCCATCCGCCGGTCCGGCCACCACAGCGCCAGCCGACGGGTCTGGCGATCGAGACCGGCCAGGGCGTCGGCCTCGCCCTGCAACCGGCCGGCGATCTGCTCGACGAGGCGGGTCAGCCCGGCTTCCAATTCGGTGTCGACGGGCGGTGCGGTATCGGCTTCCGACCAGTCGGCAAACAACAGCGGCACAGCCTCCAGCGACGACGGGGTGAACGCGTTGCTGCGCGCGAACGCCTCGCCGATCAGGCCGCGCCCGACCGCCGCACGGTCAGCCTCGGCGACCGTGAGGCTGGTGGCCCACAACCGGCGCCAGCCGAAGAGATCCCTTGGTTCAGAGAGCGCCGCCGCCGCCGCCGCCCTGAGGGCTCCCGCGCCACACCGCGCCTTCAGCCTGGTCAAGGCCTGCCACGCGCCGGCGTGCCCGGGATTGCAAATCAACGACCTTCGAAGCCGGAGACGGGCGCCGTCGAGGTCGCCGCGATCGCGCGCGATCAGGCCGGCGACGTGGTGGATCGAGGCGTTCGCCAACCCCAGGATGGGCGCCAGCGCCTCCTCCGCTCCAGCGGGGTCCGACAGGCCACGGCGCACCACCGCCAGCAGATGGCGGGCCGGCACGTCATCCGGGCTCAGCGCCAGATGGTGCTCGAGCACGTCCCGCGCGGAATCCAGGTGCCCCGAGAGGTACAACCGCTGTGCGGCGGCCAGGGCGGGGAGCGCGGGGGCGGCGATGGCAGTGGTCCTGGTTCGGGGCGCGGTGCGCCGATGACGTTCGGACGCGCCACAGCGCGCCGGTGCCGAAACGCCTGATATACCGGCCCGCGCAACCCGGCAACCTTCGAGGAGCGGCTCGGCCGTTGATCGCCTCGACCGGCCTGCCTACAGTGCCGCCACCCATGCAGATCGCCGACGCGCTCCGTCTCGCCTTGCAGCACCTGAACGCCGGCCGCCACGCCGAGGCGGCGGCGCTGTGCGCGAAGGTTCTGGAGGCCCAGCCATCCCACCCGGCGGCGCACGCCCTGGCGGCGCGCGCGGCGCGCCGGTCCGGCGACCCGGCCGCCGCCCGGCGCCATGTCGACGCGGCACTCGCGGTGGCCCCGGACTTTCCGCCGGCGCGCGACCTCGACGCCCGGCTGGCCGGCGACGACGAACCGGTCGACGTCGCCGAGCGCGCCTACCGGCGGCTGCTGGCGCTGGAACCGGCGTCCTGGTCGGCCTGGTACGACTACGGCAACCTCCGCCAGGCCCGCGCCGAGGACCCGGCCGGATCGCTCGATCCGTACCGCCGGGCGCTGGCGCTCGCGCCGAAGGAAGACCGGCCGGCGATGAACCTCGCCACCGCCGCCCTGAAGCTTGGGCGGACCGAGGTGGCGCTGGCGGCCTGCGAGGGCGTGCTCGACCAGCGACCGAGCCACATCCGCGCCAACGCGCTGGCGATCACCTGCCGCTACGATCTCGGCCAGGCGGCGGAAGCCGACCGACTGGTCGGCTGGGGCAGCCTGACCCGCACCTACACGCTGCCGGTCCCGGATGGCCATCCGGACCTCGCCGCCTTCAACCGGGCGTTCGCGGCGGCGATCCGCGGCCACCCGAACCGGCGCAGCGACTGGGACCCGGCCAAGCGGGCGATCCGCGGCGGCGCCATCGTCACCGACGTCCTCAAGCACGAGGACCCCGCGATCCAGGGCTTCGCCCGATCGCTGGCCAGCGGTGCTGGAGCGTTACGTCCGCGATCTGCCGCCGGCCGCCAACGATCCCGGGCACCCGCATTTGCGCGCGATCCCGACGGGTTTCGCGCTCGATGCCTGGGCCAACATCCTCGACGACGGCGGCCACCAGAGCGGCCACATCCACAACCTCGGCTGGCTGAGCGGCGTGTACTACGTCGAGATGCCGCAGGCCGTGCGGGACGACGACCCGGAGCGCGCCGGCTGGATCGAGTTCAACCGCCCGGGCTACGGGATACCCGACCTCGGCCGGGCGACCGTGCGAACGCTGCGACCGCAGGTCGGGATGATGGCGCTGTTCCCGTCCTACGTCTGGCACCGGACCGTGCCGTTCACCGGGGGCGGCGAACGGATCAGCGTCGCCTTCGACCTGCACCCCCGCTAGAACGTCGCGATGAAGCCGCGCAACCCGATCGACATCGGCTCGGCGCTCGACGCGCTGCAGCGCGCCGGCTCGCTGTTCCGCGCCGGCCGGTACCTGGAGGCGGCAGCGGTGTACCAGGATATCATCCGCCGCCGCCCGCGCCTGCCCGACGTCCACAACAACCTCGGCGTCGCGCTGAAATCCGCCGGCCACCTCGCCGACGCGGTGCCGTGCTTCCGGCGGGCGGTGCGGCTGAAGCCGGACTACGTGGCGGCGCACGTCAACCTGGCGGCGGCGCTGGAAGCCCTCGGCAAGCCTCGCGAGGGTCTGGAGCACCGGATCGACGCCTGGCGGCTGGCCCCGGAGGACATCGACCAGCGTGACGCCCTGATCGCCGCGATGCGGCGCTGCCCGTTCGACAAGCCGCACGCCGGCGCCCGCTCGGTGCTGGCGGCGCTGTTCGAGCGCGAGGACATCGACCGGCAGGCCCTGGCGGGCCCGGCGATCCGCAACTGGCGCGCGCACCCGGGCATCCGGCGCGCCGTCGAGGCGGCCGCCTGGGGCTATCCGGACGGCGAACCGGACTCCGGATTCCGGCCGCTGACCGAGTTCTTCCCGGACGATCTCGCGCTGTCGGCGCTGGCCTGGGCCGTGGTCGTCGACCTGGAGCTGGAAGCGGCGATCGTGTTCACCCGGCGCGCCCTGCTGGCCGAGGTCGCCGCCGGGCGGTCGCCGAAGGGCGATCGCCGCTGGCTGGAGGCGCTGGCCCTGCAGGCCCGCGCCGTCGAGTGGGTCTGGCCGGAGAGCGAGGCCGAGACCGCCGACATCGCCCTGCTGGACGCCCGTCACCGCGACCCCGACCCGGGGTCGGAGCGGGCGCTGCTGCGGGCCCTGTACCGGCCGATGGAAAGCGACCCGGCCGCCGACGCCCTGCGGCGCGACGCCTCGATGCTTCGCTACGGCGACGCCTCGCTGTGGGCGCTGCTGCTGCGCCGCTCGTTCCTCGACACCCACGCCGAAAGCCGGCTGCAGGACGACCTGCCGACCCTGACGGCGATCGCCGACGACGTTTCCGCGCGGGTGCGCGCGCAATACGAGGAGAACCCCTACCCGCGCTGGCTGTCGATCGACCGCCGGCCGCCGCGCGGCCTGGCCGAGCACCTGACCCGCATCCTGCCCGGCGCGCCGGTGGACGCCATCCCCGAGGGGCCGCCGCGCATCCTGGTCGCCGGCTGCGGCACCGGGCGGCACGCCATCCAGACCGCGCGCCGTTACCAGGAGTCCAGCGTGCTGGCCATCGACCTGTCGCGCCGGTCGCTGGCCTACGCCAAACGGATGGCGCGCGACATCGGCGTGCAGAACATCACCTTCGCCCAGGCCGACCTGCTGGCCCTCGGCCGCCACGCCGAGCGCTTCGACCTGATCGAGAGCTCGGGCGTGCTGCATCACCTTGGCGACCCGAAATCGGGCTGGCGGGCGCTGCGCGGCCTGCTGACGCCGCGCGGCCTGATGCGCATCGCGCTGTACAGCCGCCGCGCCCGGGCCGGCTTCGACGAGGTGCGGGCCGAGGTGCCGACCAAGGCCCCGATGATCCAGCGGGTTCGGGCGGCGCGGCGCGCGGTGATGGCGCTGCCCGACAGCCATCCGGCGCGGGCGCTGGTGCGCACCGCCGACTTCTACGCCGCCAGCGGAGTCCGCGACGCCCTGCTGCACAGCCACGAGTTGACGGTCGACCCGCTCTGGATCGCCGACGCCCTGGACGAGCTGGGGCTGCGTTTCCTCGGCTTCGAGCTGCCGGACCCGGGGATCCTGGCGCTGTACCGGCGCCACCACCCCGAGGATCCCGCCGGGCTGAACCTGCGGGCCTGGGACGCGGTCGAGGCCGAGCGGCCGGAGATCTTCCTCGGCATGTACCAGTTCTGGTGCCGGGCGGCCTGAAGCCGGGCCGCTACTCCTCGTCGTCGGCCGGCCGCCGCACCGCCGCGGGGTCGCCCTCCTCCGGCTCCTCGTCGGTCGGCACCCGGTAGGTGCCGCCGAGCCAGCGGCCGAGATCCAGGGTCTTGCAGCGCGCCGAGCAGAACGGCCGGAAATCCGGGGCCGTCGGCTTGCGGCAGATCGGGCACCGGCTGCGCCGGGCCTTGGCGATCGAATGCACTTCCGCCATCAGTCGTCGCTCTCCACGCGGAACTCCTCGGGCGTCAGGGACGGATCGGCGCGCACCGACAGATGCCCGAGGCGTCGACGCTCCTGCTGCAAAATAAGCTGTCCAGCGCCGTCGAGCCACCGCGCGACGTCGGGTGCGACCAGCAGAAGCGGCCGGCCGATCCGCCCCGCCTCGCGCCGCAACCCGGCGAGCGCCGACCACGCCGCCGCCCGCGGCGTCAGGCGCGTGGTGTCCCGCCCCTCCAGCACGCCGTCGGCCAGCGGGCGGCGCGCACCCTCGCGCACGAGTTCCAGCATGCCGCCGGGGTCCAGCCGAGCACCCGGACCGGGGTCGGGTCCTGGGCCGCCGCCTCGCGGATCCGCTCCAGCAGCCGCGCCCGCGCCGCGCGATCGGTCATGCGCGGCAGGTCGAGCAGCACGGTGCCGCGCAGGCCGCGCAGCCGCATCTGGCGGAGCGCCTCGAGCCCGGCCGCCTCGTTGGCCCGCCGGAAGCCCTCGCGGCCGCCGCCCGACGGCAGGTTGACGTCGATCAGGCTAGCGGCCTCGGCGGCGTCGACCACCAGCTCGCCACCGCCCGCCAGCGGCACCCGGCGCGCCAGCGCCGCCTCCAGGGCGTCGCCGGCGCCGCACGCCTCGAACAGGCGTCCGCTGTCGTCGACCTCCGGCTCGACACCCGGCGCAAGGGCGCGGGCGGCCTCGAGCAGCGGTGCCGGCGGCGCCACCCAGGCCGGCGGCTCGAGTGAGCGGGCCTTGGCCTCAAGATCGTGCCAGCGGCGCAGGAGCCCGTCGGCCGTGGCGATCACGGAGTCCTGCGGCAGATCGGCGGCGGCCGAGCGCACCACCAGCCCGATGTCCTGCGGGATCAGCGCCGCGAGCGCCGACCGGAGCGCGGCGCGCCGCGCCTGCCGCCGATCGCCGCCGCCAGGCCGATGCCGGGCCTGCGCCGGCGTCAGCACGACCGCGCCGTCCGCCAGTTCGACGGCGGCGCGGGCCACGGCGCGCTTGCCGCCGCTCGCGTCCCGCGCGATCTGCACCAGCAGGCGCCCGCCCTCGACGGCGGGATGGTCGGACAGCAGCGCCTCGCCGTCCGGGATCGCGACGATCGCCGCGCCGAGCCGGGGGATGGTCGCCGTCACCCGGGCGAGCGCCACGCCGCCGAGCAGCGACGGCCGGTCGGCGCCCTCGATCCACAACTCCACCACCTCGCCGGCCGCCAGGAACGCGACCCGGGTCGCCCAGGGCGCGCGGTCGACGACGATCCGGTCAACCGGCGGCATGCCGGAAGCCGGCGCCGGCCAGCAGGCCGTAGGTCTCGGCGAGCGGCAGACCGACGACGTTGGAGTACGAGCCGTTGACGAAGTTCACATAGGCGGCGGCCAGGCCCTGGATCGCGTAACCGCCGGCCTTGCCCCGCCACTCGCCGGACGCCAGGTAGATCGCGGTCTCGGCCGCGTCCAGACGCTTGAAGCCGACTCGGGTCTCGATCTCGCGGGCGCGCACCGCCCCGTCCGGCGCCAGCAGCACGACGCCGCCGATCACCCGGTGGCGGCGCCCGGACAGCAGGGCCAGGCAGCGGCGCGCCTCGGCCTCGGTCTCGGCCTTCGGCAGGATGCGGATGCCGCACGCGACCACGGTGTCGGCGGCCAGCACCCAGCACCCCGGACGGCGGACGGCCACGGCCCGGGCCTTCTCCAGCGCCATGCGAGCGGCGTACAGCCGGGGGCGCTCACCGCGACGCGCCGTCTCGTCGATGTCGGCGGGATCGGTGTGGTCCGGCACCAGGCCGATCTGGCGCACCAGGTCGGCGCGCCGCGGCGACGCCGAGGCCAGCACGAAGGCGGCGGCGTCGGGCGCTCGCAGGGTGACACCGCCGGAGGCGGTGGCGGACATGGTCGTGGTCGCGGGGGTCACTTGCAGCGGAATTGTCTCGGCCCTTTGGTTAGTCACGGCGTCGTTCGACGGTGGCTGCGGAGATCTGGGTCGCGCCCATCGCCAAGGCCCCACCCGCCACCGCCGCGGACGCCGGAATAAGTGCCGGGGCAGCCACCCCCGTCAAGCCGTTTGGCGGGGACGCTTCAGGAGGTGGGCCGATCCGGGACGTCGGGAAATCGCGCCCGTATCCGGCGGTCGAGTTCGTCGCGCACCGCCCGGTAGGCGTCCAGGCGGGTCTCGCGGTTGCCCTCGATCATGGTGACGTCGAGGGTCGGCCAATACTCGATGTCGCACGCCATGGTGCGGGTCAGTTCGATGGCCCGGTGCTGGGCCTCCGGCGACAGCGAGACGATGAGGTCGAAGAAGCCGTCCTGCAGCTCCTCGAAGCTCTTCGGCCGGTGCTTGTTCATGTCGATCCCGATCTCGGCCATGACCTCGACCACGAACGGGTCCAGTCTCGCCGTGCCGGGCGCCGCAGGAATCCACGTAGACCCGGGTCCCGAGCCACCGCTTCATCAGCGCCTCCGCCATCGGCGAGCGCACCACGTTCATGTTGCAGGCGAACAGCACGGCGCTCGGCTGGGCGATCGGGGCGAGAGGGTCGACCGACACCCGCATCAGCCCCGGATGTGAAGGACGCAGAGCAGCGTGAACAGCCGCCGGGCGGTCGGAAAATCCATCGCCACCCTGTCCTGCAGCCGCTCCTGGAGCAGCGTCGAGCCTTCGTTGTGCAGGCCGCGCCGCCCCATGTCGATGGCCTCGATCTGCGACGGCGACAGCCGCTTGATGGCGTCGTAGTAGCTTTCGCAGACCAGGAAGTAGTCCCGCACCACCCGCCGGAACGGCATCAACGGCAGCGCGACCGTCGACTGCGGCCCGTCGCCGGCGTCGCGGACGTCGAGGATCAGCCGGTTCTCCTCGATCCGGAGGTGCAGGTGATAGGGCCCGCCGCCGGCGCCGAGCGGCCGGAACCGGTTCTCCTCGAGCAGGTCGTAGATCGCGATCGCGCGCTCCTGCTCGACCTCGGGGCTGCGCCGGATCACGGTGCGTTCGTCGAGGCTTATGTGCACGATCCGCGCGTCCTCGGCCGTCAGGTCGAGGTCGAAGCCCGCCGCCTTGCCCGGCGCGTCGTCCGGATCACGATCCGGCATGCGCCCTCCCTCACGCCCCGATTCAGCGTCTGTTCAGACGGACCGCGATCGAGCGCGCGTGCGCGTCGAGGCCTTCCGCCTCCGCCAATGTAATCGCGGCAGGGCCGATCGCCGCAAGGCTTGCGGCGTCGCAGGCCACCAATGTGGTGCGCTTGAGGAAGTCGAGCACGCCCAGACCCGAGGAAAACCGGGCGGTCCGGGCGGTCGGCAGCACGTGGTTCGGACCCGCGACGTAGTCGCCCACGGCCTCGGGCGCGAACCGGCCGAGGAAGATCGCGCCGGCGTGGCGGACCTTGGCGGCCAGCGCCTCGGGGTCGGCGACCGCCAGTTCCAGGTGCTCGGGGGCCAGCCGGTCGACCAGCGCCGGCGCCTCGTCCAGCGAGCCGACGACGATCACGGCACCCTGGTCGCGCCAGCTTTCGCCGGCGATCGCCCGGCGCGGCAGGGTCGTGAGGTGGTCCTCGACCGCCGCCACCACCCGGTCGGCGAAACCGGCATCGTCGGTGAGCAGGATCGACTGCGCCGCCTCGTCGTGCTCGGCCTGGCTGAGCAGGTCGATGGCGATCCAGGACGGGTCGTTGTCGGCGTCGGCCACCACCAGGATCTCCGAGGGGCCGGCGATCGAGTCGATCCCGACCCGTCCGAACACCAGGCGCTTGGCGGCGGCGACATAGGCGTTGCCGGGGCCGACGATCTTGTCGACCGGCCGGATGCTCTCGGTGCCGTAGGCGAGCGCGCCGATCGCCTGGGCGCCGCCGACCCGCCAGAGCTCGGTCAGCCCGGCGATCCGGGCGGCGGCCAGCACCAGGTCGTTCAGCACGCCGTCGGGCGTCGGCACCACCATCACCCGGCGCGCCACGCCGGCGACCCGCGCCGGGATCGCGTTCATCAGCACCGAGGACGGGTACGCCGCCTTGCCGCCCGGGACATACAGCCCGACCGCGTCCATCGCGGTCCAGCGCAGGCCGAGGCGCACGCCCTCGCCGTCGACGTACTCGAATCCCTCGGGCAGCTGGCGGGCGTGGAACGCCTCGATGCGGGCGGCCGCCAGTTCGAGCGCCGCCAGCGTCTCCGCCGGCACCCGCGCGATCGCCGCGTCGATCTCGGCCTCGGTGATCGCGAGCCCGGTCGCGGCCGGGTCGAAGCGGTCGAAGCGGCGGGTGTAATCGATCAGGGCGGCGTCGCCGCGCGCCGCCACGTCGTCGAGGATGGCCCGGGCGGCGTCGCCGACATCCGCCTCGGACTCGCGCTTGGAGTGGACCAGCCCCTCGAAACGCCGGGCGAAGTCGGCGTCGCCGGTGGAGAGCCTAAGCGGCACGCGCCGCCTCCCGGAACCGCGCGATCAGGTCGTTGACCGGCTCCGGCCGGGTCTTCAGCGCGGTGCGGTTGACCGCCAGGCGGGCGCTGACGTCGGCGATCCGGTCGATCTCGACCAGGCCGTTGGCGCGCAGGGTCGAGCCGGTCTGCACCAGGTCGACGATGCGCCGGCACAGCCCGAGGTTCGGCGCCAGCTCGAGCGCGCCGTTCAGCTTGATGCACTCGGCCTGCACGCCGCGCGCCGCGAAGTAGCGGCGGGTGACGTTCGGGTATTTGGTGGCGACGCGGCAGATGCGACCAGCGCTGCGGATCGTCGCCGCGCGCCACGTCGGCCAGCGCCGCCACCGCCAGGTGGCAGTGGCCGACGTGCAGGTTCACCGGGGCGTAGATCTCGGGGTGGTCGAACTCCATCAGCACGTCGGAGCCCGAGACCGCGAGGTGGGCGGCGCCGAACGCCAGGAAGGTGGCGGTGTCGAAGCTGCGGACCCGGATGATGTCGAGCTCGGGATCGCGGGTCGCGAACTGCAGCTGGCGGGAATCCTCGTCGAAGAACGCGTCCTCGGGCTCGATGCCGGCGCGCTCCAGCAGCGGGGTGATGGCCTTGAGAATGCGGCCCTTGGGCAGGGCCAGCACCAGCTTGTCGTTCGCGGTCACGGGGCGCCTCGTCGATCGTCCGGTCGTCGGTACCCGGGAGCCGGGCGGTGGCGGCGACCGGCGGGCGGATCTCCCGCCGACCCTCAGTCCTCGTGGGTCGGCCGGAACACCGTCGGCCAGGGCTCGCCAAGGTCCTCGACGTGGCAGGCGAGGCGCCGGACGTCAAGTCGGATCGTCACGTCGTCGGCGCAGATCAGGTCCACGCAGCCGTCGCGGTAGGCGATCTGCAGCAGGTTCAGCATGCGGCCGCGCTCGGCCTTGGGGTCGACGCCGCGCACCCTGACCGCCGTCACGCCTTCGAAGCGGACGCCGCAATGCACGCGCTCCAGCGGCTCGCCGCCCTCGGCCGCGACCTTGGCCCGCAGCGCCTTCTCCCAGCGGAACCGGGAGGCCACCAGCGCAAAGCGCTCCTCAGCCGGCTCGAAGGCGGTCTCGGCCAGCGGCACCACCGCGTCCTGCAGGTAGGCCGACACCACCGCCAGGTCGTCGCCATCCTCCGCCCGCACCCGGAACGGGCGGTCGCGCAGCGTGAGCGGGCCTGGCAGGCGGGTCGCCATCGTCACTCCTCCGCGGCGGCGCGCTCGGCCGGCAGCCGCTCGATCGCGGCGCCGCACGCCGTCAGCTTCTCGACCAGCCGGTCGTAGCCGCGGTCGAGGTGGTAGACCCGGCTGATGGTGGTGTCGCCGACGGCGCCGAGGCCGGCCAGCACCAGCGAGACCGAGGCCCGGAGGTCGGTCGCCATCACCGGCGCGCCGGTCAGCTGCGGCACCCCGCGCACCATCGCCGAGGCGTGGTGGACGTTGATGTTGGCGCCCATGCGGCCGAGTTCCGGCACGTGCATGAAGCGGTTCTCGAAGATCGTCTCGGTGATCATCGAGGCGCCGCGCGCCACCGACATGAGCGCCATGAACTGCGCCTGCAGGTCGGTCGGAAAGCCGGGATACGGCTCGGTCATGACGTCGACGCCGACCACCGGGTCGGCGCCGCGCACCACCCGCAGGCCGCCCTCGACCGCCTCGACCAGGACGCCGGCGTCCCGCAGGGTCTGTATCACCGCCGCGATCAGGTCGCCGTCGGCGCCCTCCAGCACCACGTCGCCGCCGGCGACGCCGACCGCCATGGCGTAGGTCCCGGTCTCGATCCGGTCGGGGATCACCCGGTGCGCCGCGCCAGACAGCGTCTCGCGTCCCTGGATGTGGACGGTGTCGGTGCCGGCCCCCTCGATCTCCGCGCCCATGGCCGTCAGCAGGCGGGCGAGGTCGACGATCTCCGGCTCGCGGGCGGCGTTGACCAGCACGGTCTCGCCGTCGGCCAGGGCCGCCGCCATCAGCAGGTTCTCGGTCGCACCCACCGACACGAACGGGAACGCCACCCGGCCGCCGCGCAACCGGCCGTCGGACGGCGCGCTCGCCTTGATGTAGCCATTCTCGATGTCGAGCGTCGCGCCCAGTTCGGACAGACCCTTCAGGTGCAGGTCGACCGGCCGGTTGCCGATCGCGCAGCCGCCCGGCAGCGACACCGTGGCCTCGCCGAAGCGGGCCAGCAGCGGACCCAGCACCAGCACCGAGGCGCGCATCTTGCGCACCAGGTCGTAGGGCGCGACCGTGCTGACGATCTCGTCAGCCGACAGCGTCATCGTATCGCCGCCGCCGGCGATGCCCTCGGCGATGTCGATCCGCACGCCGAGCTGGCGCAGGATGCTGGCCATCGACGCGATGTCGGCGAGCCGCGGCACGTTGGCGAGGTTCAACGGTTCAGCCGTCAGCAGGCTGGCCGCCATCAGGGGCAGCGCGGCGTTCTTCGCCCCGCTGATCGGCAGCCGACCGGTGAGCGGGCGACCGCCATGCACGCGAATCTGGTCCATCCGGCTCGTGTCTCGTTGCGTTTCATGGGTTGTAGCGGAGCGGCCCCCACCCCTCAACCGCCAAGGCCAGCATCGCCGGGCATTCCGGCAAAACCGTGGCGCGCACCGTCAGGCTCCGGGCGGCGACTCGCCGTCGGGACCGGCCTTGCGCGCCCGCGCCTGGGATTTGCGGCGGTGCAGGTTGTCGCGCAGCGCCTGGGCCCGCCGCTCCGCCGCCGACGGCTCGGCCCGCGCCGGCTTGCGCGACTCGGACCCCGGCACCGGCCGCTCGCCGGCCTCGTCCCCTCGCCTGTCCGTCACCCGCTTCTCCCTGGTCGTCGTCCGGCCCGCCCCGCCCGTCATGCCACATGCTGCGCCGATCATGCCGTGTTGCCGGCGACGCGAAAACCGCCTTGCGTCGGCGGGGTCGGTCTGGCATGTATGCGCGCCTCGCGGACGGCCACCGTCCAGCGCCAGATGCTGCCGTAGCTCAGGGGTAGAGCACTCCCTTGGTAAGGGAGAGGTCCAGAGTTCAAATCTCTGCGGCAGCACCATTCCACTTTCCGACCCCGCCCCCTAACACCTTGAATGGCAAGGTCGTTGTTGGCGTTCTAAACCCGTGATTGCGGCCATATGCCAGATGTTCGGAGAACGCCAGTCGTGAGAGCTGAAGCGGCGTCGCGCCTAAACGCCTTCTATTGTCGGCTTTTATACCTTCTCCGGGAACAGCCCCGGCATCCAGCGAGAAGCGAGGGCGGCGGAGAAAGCGAGGTAGAGCGGCGCTCTGGGGCTCGTGGACGTTAACACTCCGCGCTCCAGCAGGGTCGATGTGATCCGGCGTGCCTGGCGCTCCCCAACGTTCAGGAGCGGCACAACTTCGCCGCGCGGCAGGCTTCCCCGGTACAGAACCGCTTCCAGCACTGCGCCGGATTTCGGCGGCAGGCGGTCAGACCGGATTTCTTCCTCGGTCCAGATCAGGATTCGGTCGCGCAGACGGTCCGGCTGGACCAGCGACTCCATGAACGAAACCTGATCGATGCAGGTCTGAAGGAAGAAGCTGGCGAACTCGGCCAGCGCTTCCTCGCTGAGGCTTCCCCGTCCGTCCAGATCGTTGCGGCGCGGCAGATCGCAGGCCGCAAGGTGGCCCTTATAGGCACTCTCGTTGCGCGCGAGGCCCCGTGCCACGGACCACAGCCCGCCGGTATCCAGCGACTCGCGCAGGATGCCGTACGACATCAGCCGCGCCACGCGCCCGTTGCCGTCCATGAAGGGGTGTATCCACAAGAAGCGGTGGTGCCCCATGGCAGCCGAGAGGATGCGCTCGGTTCTGCCGAGATTGCGGTAGGCACTCTCGAACCGCTGCATGAAGCGCGGCACCGCGCCGGGGCTGACCGCGATATGGCGACCGACCTTCACGTCCTTGATGCGGAGCGCGCCGGGGGTCACCCGTTCGCGCCTGCCCGTTTCGGAATCAGTCACCCAGAGCAGATCATCGGGAAGCTTGCCACAGAAGCGCCGGTGGAGTTCGCGCAGGCCCTCCTCGGACGTGGCGCGGCCATCCAGCCCGCCGCCGTCGATCCAGGCCTGCACGGCGATATGGGCTTCGGCTTCCAGCTGCAGATTGCGCTTTTCAGGATCGCGGCTGTAGTCGCCCTTGAGGGCGCGCTCGATATCGACCGGGTGGGTATCGTGCCCCTCGATCAGATTGCTGTAATAGCAGTTCATGGCCCGGACGAGGCTTGCCAGCGAGGCGGCGACGCCATCCGGCAGGCTGCGGCGGAATCCGCTCGATTTTGCCGCCAGATCGACGGCCAGATCGGTCAGCGCCCCGCGCCCGCGGGCGCTTTCCCCGATCAGCAGCGGCTCCATCGACGAGAGCGCCTCACCCCGGTCTGGGGCCGCTATTATGTCCGCTTTGATGTCCGGTTCGTCACTTCTCATTCTATAACAATATCATATAATTATGAAAATTTCCACAGGTGGAATGACTAGCGTATGTCCGGATTGAAGGCCGCCGAACCGGCCCCACAAACACCCATATACCGGCCCGGTCAGCCCGGCCGGCGCCGGCGCATCATGACCACCGCCTGGCCGGCGACCCCGGCCAGCATGATCGTGCCACCGATCAGGGTTTCCGGGCTCGGCCGCTCGGCGAGCAGGGCCCACACCCAGATCGGCGCCAGCACCACCTCGATCAGCGACAGCAGCGTCAGCTCGACCGCCGGCAGGTGGCGGGCGCCGGCGGTGTAGATCACCAACCCGAGGCCGATCTGCCCGACGCCCAGCACCGTGCACAGCCAGATGTCGTAGGCCCCGATGGCGATGTCGCCGCCGGCCGCCACCAGGCCGACGAGCGCGGAGAACAGCCCGGCGAAGAACACCGCCGGCAGCATGTCGACGTCGCGGCGCACCCGCACCGTGACCGTGTAGGACGCGAAACCGAGCGCGGCCCCCAGGGCGAACAGGTTGCCGAGCAAGCGCCCGCCCTCGATGGCGCCGGCGGTGATGATGCCGACGCCGACGATGACGCAGGCGATCGCGAAGACGGTCGACCGGCCGAGCCGTTCGCCGAGAAAGATCCGGGCCAGCAGCACCGACGCGATCGGCGAGCAGCACAGGATGAACACCGCGTTCGCCACCGTGGTTTCCGCCAGGGCGAGGATCCAGCAGGTGAAGGCGGTGCCGAGGAACAGCCCGGCGAGCGGGGCGTGCCAACCGGCGGCGCGAACCATCGCCATCGGCCGGAAGCCGCTGCGCAGCACGATCAGCACGATCAGGAACGGCACCAGCGTGCCGGACCGCCAGAACACCACCTGCCACTGCTCGGCGTCCTCGATCAGGCGGAACACGATGCCCGACGTGCTCCAGAGCACGGCGGCGCAGATCACCATCAGGAGGGCCGGCAGGCGGGCCCGGTCGTAGGGGTCGCCCGGTCGGGCGGCCGTGTCGGCGGTGGTCATCGCGGCGGAACTCCGGGAACCGACGCCGGGCGGGCGCCGTCACCGCAATGCGCCGGGGCCGAACGTCGGTCAACCGGGAAATCGATCCGGACCCGACCGCGACGACGCGGCCGTGGCCGGCGGCTCCCGTCGCCCTTCAGATTCGGAACATCTTGCGAAGAATGCCGCGCTTGGGCGCCTCCTCGGCCGGATCGTCCGGCTGCCGGGCGGCCCGTCGGGCGCGCGCCGCGGCGCGGTCGCGCTCCTTGGTGCGCTGGGCCTGGACGCGATCGGTGACACCGAAGCCCTGCATGAGGTGGATGCCGACGCGCAGCGCGAACTCGATGGCGACCTCGGTCTCGGCGCGCTCCAGGACGACCCGCCCGGTCCCGGCCCGGCGAACGAGATCGGCCAGGGCCTCGACCTCGGCCGGAGGCCGCTCCAGATCGGCCGGATCCCAGCGCACCTTCAGGAAGTCGACGTGGCGCAGGAACCGCCCGGCGGGCTCGCCCTCGGCGGCAACCAGCGTCCCCAGGCTGTCCCAGCCGCCGGCGTGGAAGGCGGTGTGCATGCCGAGCCGGTCGAGCTCGCGAACCGCGGCCGCGAACGCCTGCGGGTCCGTCGAGCGGTCCGCCTCCGAGAGCTCGACGATCAGGGTCTCGTGGTCGCGCGCCGCCAACCGCCCGATCAGATCGGGAAAGCCCGGGTCGAGCACGCTCGCCACCCGCAGGTTGATGGCGTAGGGCTCATCGTGCCGGCCGCGGTCGTGGACGAGATGGGACAGCATGCGCCGGTCGAGCAGCAGCGTTGCCTTGTCGAACAGCCAGGGGTTCTGCGCCAAGGGAATCCCGAGCCGGTCGGCCAGAAACGCCAGCGAGACCGTCAACTCGAGCGCAAACGGCACCGGGGCGCGCGGCTTCGAGAAGTCGAAGATCGCCTGGTGGTGCACCAGCGAGGAGATGTCGGCCTGCCGGAGCATCTGCTCCATGCGCAGCAGCAGCCCGAGATCGTCGCGGCGGTCGCGGTGCAGGCGGGCGGCGCGCGCCGGGTCGGGGTTGCCGACGATCGTTCGGATCCGATCCGCCAGGGCGCGGCCGTCGCGTGGCAGGACGTAGCGGTCGGCCCTGACCGAGCCGAGCCCCTGCTCGGTGACCAGCCCATTCAGTTCCTCGACCGCCGCCAGCAGGCGCGGCGCCTGCTCGGCCGAGCACAGGCAGGCGAGATCGTGGGGCGACAGCCGCGCGATGGTTGCCGTCGCTTCCGACGCCACATGCTCGAAGTGCTCCAGCAGCGCGCGCGCCACCGTCGGGTCGTCGACGTTCTGGACGCCGCCGAACGCCACCACGATGGCGCTGCCGCCGCGGACCCCGCCGCGGTCCGCAATCGCCTTCAGGAAGTCATGCGCACCGATCATCGCCCCCCTCACCTACCGTGTCGCTTCGGGCGCCGGCACGCCGCGCGCCTCGGGCGGGTCGAACCGGGTCCGCAGCACCAGCTCGACCCGGCGGTTCTCCTGGCGGCCCTCGGGAGTCGCGTCATCGGCACGCGGCACCGTGTCGGCGTAGCCGGCGGCGACCAGCCGGTCGGCCGGCATGCCGGCGTCGACCAGGGCGCGGACCACCGCCGCCGCCCTGGCCGCCGACAGCTCCCAGTTCGACGCGAACAGCCAGCTCGCGATCGGCACCGAATCGGTGTGCCCCTGAACCTCGACGCGGGCCGGCGCGGCGCCGAACATCGGCGCCAGTTCGCGCAGCAGGGCACGCCCGGCCTCCTCCAGTTCAACCTTTCCGGACGGGAACAGCAGCCGGTCGTTCAGCCGCACCGTCACCACGGTCTCGCTGCGCTCCACCGTCATCGTGCCGGAGACCGCGACGCTGCCCACGAACCGCTCCAGGTCGCGGGACAGCCGGGCCGTCCAGCTGTCCGGCGGCTGGCGCAGGAACAGCGCGTCCGGGATCCGTTCCTCCGGCTCTCCGGCGTTGGCGGCGAGTCCGTGTCGCTCGGCTAGTCCGGCGGGTGACGGTGCGGGTTCGGCGATCGGTTCCGGCGGGTCGGTGAAGGTGGCGAGGCTGATCAGCATGATGAAGCAGGTGAGCAGCAGCGTGACCATGTCGGTGTAGGTGGTCATCCAGGCGTGCTCGTCCTCGGCGTCGGCCTCGCCGGCGCCGGCCGTCGCCATCGCGCCGCGGCGCAGGCGGTCGAACGGGTCGGACGGCGGAACGGCTTCCGGGTCCGGCGCCTCGGCGTCGGTCTCGGCGACCCTGCCCCGGCGGGGCGGGCGCGGGGCGGTCAAGACCGCCGCCCCATGTCGTCGCCGCCGTCCGCCACCATGGTGTCGACGGTGTCGCGGATGGTCGACGGCGAGCGGCCGAGCCGCAGCAGGATGATGCCATCCAGCAGCACGTTCATCAGGGCAACTCGGTGGACGGTCCGCTGCTCGAGCCGGATCGCGATCGGACGGAACACCAGGTTCGCCAGCACCACGCCGTAGACCGTTGTGATCAGGGCGATCGACAAGCCCCGCCCAATGACGTCGAGATCGCCGGAGCCGAGGTCCGTGAGCATGTTGACCAGCCCGACCAGGGTCCCGAGCATGCCGAGCGCCGGCGCGAAATTCGCGAGGGTGCGAAACAGCTTCGACTGCGCACCCTCGCGTTCGACCTGCTTCTGGATGCGCCAGTTGAGGACGTGCATGATCTCCTCGACCGGCACGCCGTCGAGGGCGAGTTGCAGGCCGAGGCGCAGGAACGGCCGCTCGACCTTCTGGATCTCGGCCTCCGCCAGGCGGACGTTGGAGCGCCCGACCAGGGTCGCGACCTTCACGATGATCTCGATCTCGTCGCGGATCGTCGGCTCGCGCTCGAACAGCGCGCCGAGGCTGGAGAGCATGCTCCAGACGTGGCGGCCGCGGAACGCGATCAAGGTCGCCGCCAGCGTCCCGCCCAGCACGATCAGCAGGCCGAGCGGGTTCCAGTACTGGTCGGCGGTATCGCCGGCGGCCTCGGCGATCAGCCAGAGCAAGCCGGCCACGCCGGCGATGCCGAATACGGCGGTGTTCAGGGGAGCGCGAAGGGAAGACAGTCGGTGCACGTGTCGGTCCGCGGTGTTTCGTCCGGTCACAGCCCGGACGACTCCGGCTGGCGCGATGCTCCAACTTGGACCGGATTTGTTGCGAATTCGTTGATCTGGCGCAAGCGGCCCAGGCCGGAGCGGCCTTTACCCCTTCACCCGCGCGTTCGCCGGATCGTACAGCGGCCCGAGGTGCAGGTCGGCCGGATACTCGGTTCCCGCCACCACCAGGGCGTAGCGGCCGGCGCGCAGCCAGTCGGCGATCGACGCCGCCGGGTTGCGGACATAGCCGTAGCCGATGTTGCGGGCGACCGTGTAGCCCCAGCCGCCGCTCGCCAGGTAGCCGACCGGCTCGCCGTCGCGCAGGATGGTCTCGCGCCCGACCAGGACCGCCGCCGGGTCGGCGACCGACAGGCCGACCAGCCGCCGCTTCAGCGGCGCCGCCGCGACCGCCGCCGCCGCCTCGCGGCCCAGGAAATCGACGCCGGATTTCAGCTTCACCGCCCAGCCGAGCCCCGCCTCGAACGGGCTGTCGGTCGGGGTGATGTCGGCGCCCCAGGCGCGGTAGCCCTTCTCCAGCCGCAGCGATTCGATGGCCCGGTAGCCGGCCGGGCGGATGCCGTGGCCGGCGCCGGCCGCCATCAGGGCGTCGAACACCGGGCCGGCGCCGTCGACCGGCGTGTGCAGTTCCCAGCCAAGCTCGCCGACATAGCTGACGCGCAGCGCCCGCACCGGCCGGCCGGCGACCGTCAGGTCGCGGACCGAGCCGAACGGGGCCGCCTCGGACGCGAGGTCGGCGTCGCAGACCGCCGACAGCACCGCGCGTGACCGCGGTCCCATCAGCGTGAGGGTTGCCCAGGCCTCGGTGACGTCCTCGAACGCCGCGTCGGCGCCGTCGAGGTGCTGGCGGATCCAGGCGCCGTCGTGGGTGCGGAAGCCGGTGCCGGTGACGACGTAGAACCGGTCCCGATCCAGGCGGGCCACCGTCAGGTCGCACTCGATGCCGCCGCGGGCGTTCAGCATCTGGGTGTAGACCAGCCGCCCCGGCGCGGCCGGCAGGCGGTTGGCGCAGATCCACTCCAGGCGCTCGGCGGCGGCCGGGCCGCTGATCTCGAACTTGGCGAAGGACGACTGGTCGAACAGGGCGACCGCCTCGCGGCAGGCGCGGTGCTCGTCGCCGACCGCGTCGAACCAGTTGGCGCGGCCCTGGCTCGGCGCGTCGGCCGGCTCGACACCATCGGGCGCGAACCAGTTCGGCCGCTCCCACCCGAGCTTGGAGCCGAACACCGCGCGGCGGCGCTGCAGGCGGTCGTACAGCGGCGACACCAGGCGCGGCCGGGCGCTGGCGAACTCGTCGTGCGGCCAGGCGATGGCGTAGTGCTTGCCGTAGGCCTCGAGCGTGCGCTCGCGCACCCAGGAATCGTCGCGGTGCAGGGCCGAGAACCGGCGGATGTCGACCACCCAGAGGTCCATCGGCGGCGCCCCGTCGATCACCCAGCTGGCCAGCGCCCAGCCGGCGCCGCCGGCCGAGGCGATGCCGAAGGCGTTGAAGCCGCAGCCGACGAAGAAGCCGCGCAGCTCCGGCGCCTCGCCGAGGATGAAGTTGCCGTCGGGCGTGAAGCTCTCGGGGCCGTTGATCATCTGCTTGATGCCGGCGGTGGCGAGCGCCGGGACGCGCTCGATCGCCTGCACCATGTGCGGCTCGAAATGGTCCCAGTCCTCGTCGAGCAGCTGGAACTCGAAGTCCTTCGGGATGCCGGCGTCGGCCCAGGCGATCGGGTTCGGCTCGTAGCCGCCCATCGACAGCCCGCCGACCTCCTCCTTGTAGTAGGTCAGCCGGTCGGGGTCGCGCAGGGTCGGCAGGCCGGCGGTCACGCCGACGATCGGCTCGGTGAGGACGTACTGGTGCTGGACCGGCTGCAACGGCACCGACACCCCGGCCATCCGGCCGATCTCCTTGGCCCACATGCCGCCGCAGTTCACCACCGCCTCGCAGGCGACGCGGCCGTGGTCGGTCAGGACGGCGGTCACCCGTCCGGAAGCGGTCTCGAAGCCGGTGACGGCGACGCCTTCGAGGATGGTGGCGCCGTGCTGGCGCGCCCCGCGGGCGAGGCTCTGGGCGATGTCGGAAGGGCTGGCCTGGCCGTCGGTCGGCAGGAACGCCGCCCCCACCAGGTCGTCGGCGTCCATCAGAGGCCAGAGGTCGAGCGCCTCGGCCGGCGTCAGCAGGTGCATCTCCAGCCCGAAGCTGCGCGCGGTGGTCGCCTGGCGCCGGATCTCGGTCCAGCGGTCGGCGTTGCAGGCCAGCCTGAGGCCGCCGTTCTGCTTCCAGCCGGTGGCGAGGCCGGTCTCGGCCTCCAGCCTGGCGTACAGCTCCACGGAGTACTTCAAGAGCCGGGTGATCGAGGCCGAGGTCCGGAGTTGGCCGACCAGCCCGGCGGCGTGCCAGGTCGAGCCGTTGGTCAGTCGGCCGCGCTCCAGCAGCAGGACCTCCGCCTTGTGGTCGCGCGCCAGGTGATAGGCGGTCGAGCAGCCGATGATGCCGCCGCCGATCACGACGATGCGCGCCTGGGTCGGAACCGTGGTCACCGCTCGTTCTCCTCGAACCCGGCGAGCGCCGCCTCGAAGCGCCCGAGATTGTCGGCCGTGTAAGCCTCGTAGTCGACGCCGGGCGCGTCCATGTGGATCTCCGACACCAGGCTCCACAGCGTCTCGCGCAGCAGCGACGCCACGCTCATCGCCCGGTAGGCGCGCCAGAGGGCGGCGTCCGGCGGCCGGCCGAAATACGCTTCCAGCATGGCGCGCTCGTCGTCGGTCGCCATACCGGCGTTGCCGGCGAGATTGGCGAGGTCGAACAGCGGCGTCCCATAGCCACCGTACTCCCAGTCGATCAGCCAGAGCCGGTCGCCGGTATCCATCAGGTTGGCGGGCAGCAGGTCGTGATGCCCGAAAACCACCGGCATCGGCACCTGCATGGCCTCCATCCGGTCCGCCACCGCCAGCAGGCGCGGCAGATCGCCGACAATCCGACTGCGCCCGGCGCGCAGCGTGGCGGCGTAGTCGCGGATCACGTGGAACACCCAGAAGAACGGCGCCGGCCCCGCCAGCTGGCGGCCGACCTCGGCGTGGCAGCGGCGGATCAACGGCAGCACGCGCCGCCAGTCCCGACGGACGTCGCCGGCGTCGCAGGTCCGGGCGTCCAGGAACTCGAACACCGCCACGCCGTCGCCGGCGTGCAGCAGCGGCGGCGAGAGGCCGGCGGCGTTCGCCGCCCGGCTGACCGCCGCCTCGCGGTCGCGGAACACGTGGTGGAATGGCAGATCGCCGCCGACCCGGACCATGTAGCGGCGGTCACCGTCGACCACCCGGATAGTTGGCGTTGGACAGTCCGCCGGTCACCGGCGCGACCGCAATCGGGCCGGACCAGATCGGCAAAGCGTGAATGCGGGCCGCCGGATCGCTCATCAGGCGGCGATCCTAGCGGCGGCGCGCGCCCGCGGCTACGGCGAGTCGGCGAGGATCCGAACGGCACGGCCGAGGGCGGCACCGATCGAGCGGTCGAAGGTGACGTCGCTGACCCGCCAGCGCACCGGCATGTCATCCGCCAGCAGCGTCCAGTCGGTGTTCCAGGCGCCGTCGGCGGTGATGGTCATCGCGCCGGCCAGCACGGCGTCGGCGGCGTAGGCGCTCGCCAGCGCGCCGATCGTCACACCGCTGGTCGCGGCGACCTCACGGTAGCCGACCGCAACGGTTTCGACGGCATCCATCTTCGGCAGGACCAACGGCAGGCCGCGCCGACGGGCGTCCATCAGCAGTGCCTCGCGCTGGCCGATGCCGCGCCCGGCGTCGGTTCCCACCACGAAGGCCCCGGTGTGGTCGGTCACCGCCAGCATGACCAGAAGGCGTGGCCGGTCCGGCTGCCACGGCCGCAGCCCCAGCCGTTCCAGGATGCCGTCCACGCCGGCCGGGTCAAAATCGACGCGCAGATGAAAACTGCGGTCGCGGGTGCCCTGCTCGTCGGAGATCTGGATGCCCTTCTTGCGGTCCTCGTAGTCGATATCGCGGACATGGGCGTGGGCGTCGGCCAGCATCGGCGGCAGCATCGGGTGATCGGCGACCCGGTCGTCACCGCTGACCTTCACCAGCACCCGTGTGAGGGCGAGGCGCAGGCCGCGGTCGCGCTCGTCGAGGTTGTCCTGACCGGTGACGATCGCCTCGCCCCGGTACAGATCCGCCACCATTTCTGCCCGGGCCGGCGCGCCGGCCAAAACCACGCAAGTCAGGAAGGCTGCCAGTCGTACCATGGTGTCTGTCCTCACGGTCCGCGACGGCGCGTCCCGCTAGCGGCGAAGCACCGCGATGTCGCAGAACGGCGAATGCTTGGAAACGATCTGCTCGTCGGAACGTTCCAGAATATCCGCTTGGGCGGTGAGGAATCCCTGGCGCTGCACCGTCCGCACGATCTCCACGATGTAGTCGGTGTCGGCCCGGATCTCGCCCTCCTCGAACAGCGCGCGAGCGAGGGTGGAGCCGGCTTCGGTCAGCCGGTAGCACGCCAAGGTCAGCTGCTTGCCGGGATTCTCGTGGGTGATCCTGAGCGCCTTGTCGGCGTACAGCAGGTTGGTGGAGAACCGGTCACCCCGCTGGCTCTGGAACACCCGGTTCAGGTCGCGGTTGGTGCGCACCAGGCCGTATTCCTCCAGCAGCAGGATCTGGTCGCCGGTCACGTCCTTGCGGTCGAAGAACTCCTGGTTCAGCCGGATAACGAAGTTGTTGATGGCAAACGCCGCGAACCGGCTGAACAGCCGCAGCCCGTCCTTCGAGAGGCCTGGCAGGCGCTGCAGGGTGTTCGGCGGCACCGCGCCGGGACGGCGAACCTCCATCGCCAGCAGGCGTGCCCAAAGCCGCGAGAACTCGGCGTCGGCGGTGTCGGCGGCGGCGGAGAAGAAGTGCGCCGCCCAATCCGGATCCGGGGTGCCCTCCTCGATGCCTTCCGGCAGGATCCGGAGCGCGCGCTGCAGCACCGCCTCGACGTTCATCTGGCGGCGCAGCTCGACGTGGTCGGTGCGCTCGGCGGCGCGGTCGACCAGGTCGCCGCTGCCGTCGCCGGTCGGGCGGGCGTGATACAGACCGCGCAGCCAATCGCGCTGCACAGCGCCCAGCGTGGCGACCACCATCTCGTTGAGCCGGGCTAGCGCCGGCGAGGCCGGCGCCGCGGCGGGCTTGGGCAAGCCCAGAGGTCCGGACTCAGCGGCACTGTCAGCGGTCGTCTTGGCGGGGCGGTCCGGGGCTTCGGTCATGAGCCACTCTCCAACACCCATCTCCCGAACGAGCCTAGCACACGCGTGTCGCGACGATCAGGAATTCGACGTTGCCCTCCGGCCCGGTGATCGGCGAGCGGGTGATGCCGTCGACCCGCCAGTCCGCCATGGTCCCGCCCGACGCCCCGTCCAGCCAGGCCCGGATGTCGGCGCACACCGCCTCGTGGACCGCCGGATCGCGCACCACCCCGCCCTTGCCGACCTGCTCGCGCCCGGCCTCGAACTGCGGCTTGATCAGCGCCACCAGCCGGGCACCCGCACGAGCCAGCGCCAGCGGCGCCGGCAGCACCGTGCGCAGCGAGATGAAGCTGGCGTCGCAGACCACGATGTCGACCGGCTCCGGCACCTGATCGGCGGTCAGATGCCGGGCGTTGGTCTTTTCCAGCACCACCACGCGGGGGTCGGAACGCAGCTTCCAGGCGAGTTGGCCGTGGCCGACATCGACCGCGTAGACCTTGGCGGCGCCATGGGCCAGCAGCACATCGGTGAAGCCGCCGGTCGAGGCGCCGACATCGAGGCCGACCACACCCGCCACATCGATCGCGAACTCGCAGAGCGCGTGCGCCAGCTTCAGCCCGCCGCGCGACACCCACGGATGGTCCTGGCCGCGCACCTCGATCGCCACGTCGTCGGCGACCTGCTGGCCGGCCTTGTCGAGCCGCCGCTCGCCCGAGAACACCAACCCCGCCATCACCAGGGCCTGGGCGCGCGAGCGGGAGTCCGCGAGGCCACGGTCGACGAGCAGCTGGTCGAGACGACGTTTCATGCGAGCGGTATCCAGGTTTCGGCACGGAGCGGCCACGCCGCGGCCGCGTTTCGACCATAGCATCCCGCGCATCGGATCAGAGCCTGCCCAGCAGGGAGGACGCCATCGACGAGCCATCGAACCAGCCGCCCTCGGACGATCGCGGCCGCGGCGGCATCGGCCGGATAGCCGCCGGCGCCGCCCTGCCGCTGCTGGCCGTGCTGGTCCTGGTGGTCGCCCTGACCACCGTCATAGGGCGCCACCCGATCCCCCCGGAGCATCTGCCGTACGAGCGCCTCGACCTGTCGCGGCCGCTCGGTCTCGCCACCGGCTTCCAGCTGGCGGCGCTGCGCGACGACCCGCTGCTCTGCCGCGGGGTGCTGGAACTGTCGGCGCTCCAGACCCGACCGATCGAGAGCCGCCGCACCGGCCCGTTCTGCGGGCTCCTGAACGCCGTCGAGGTGCAGCGATCGACCGTCCCCTATTCCGGCGCGGTGCGCGTCACCTGCCCGGTGGCGGCGGCGCTGTACCTTTGGGAACGCGAGGTGGTCGCCCCCGCCGCCGACCGTCACCTCGGCAGCCCGCTCGCCCGCATCGACCACCTCGGCACGTATTCCTGCCGCCGGATCGGCGGCGGGCCAACCGGCCGGCCGAGCCAGCATGCCACCGCCAACGCCATCGACATCGCCGGCTTCCGCCTGGCCGACGGCCGCCGCGTCACCCTGCTGGACGGCTGGGACGGCAGCCCCGGCGAGCGGGCGTTCCTGCGCGAGATCCGCGACGGCGCCTGCGGGCTGTTCCGGGCCGTGCTGGGTCCCGACTACAACGCCGCCCACCGCGACCATTTCCACCTGGACATGGGACCCCATGGCGTGTGCCGTTAGCGCAACGAACGCGTCACGACCGGGCGGGGGCGACACCCGCGCGGGCGCAGAACACGCCGCCGAAACCAAGGGACGGGATCGCCAGATGCTCCAGGATCGCTACGGAAACACCCTCTCCACTTCCTCCCCGGCGGCGCGCGACGCCTACGTCGCCGGCGTCGACCGCTTCATCGGCGCGATGCCGGGTGTCGAGGAGGCCTTCGCCTCGTCGGTCGCCGCCGACGAAGGCTTCGCGCTCGGCCACATCGGCCTCGCGCGGATCCGCCAGGCCATGGGCCGGGGCGACGACGCCGCCACGCCGCTGGCCGCCGCCCGGGCGCTGGCCGACGGCCTGCCGGCGCGCGAGGCCGCACACCTGAACGCGCTGTCGCTGCTGGTGTCGGGACAGGGGCCGGCGGCCTACGCCGCGATCCGCGCGCATCTGCTGGAGCACCCGCGCGACGCCATGATCGCCCAGACCTGCACCGGCGTGTTCGGCATGATCGGCTTCAGCGGCCAGCCGGGACGCGAGGCCGAGCAGCTCGCCTTCACCAGCATGCTGGCGCCGCACTACGGCGACGACTGGTGGTTCCTGTGCCAGCACGCGTTCTCGCAGGTCGAGGCCGGGCAGACCGGCCCGGCGACCGCGACCATCGAGCGCTCGCTGGCGCTTGAGCCGCGCAACGCCCACGCCGCCCACATCCGCTCCCACGTCTATTACGAGGCCGGCGAGACCGAGGCCGGCTACGCCTACATCGACGCCTGGCGACGCGGCTACGACAAGAGCGGCCAGCTGCACTGCCACATCTCCTGGCACGTGGCGCTGTGGGCGCTCGAGCGCGGCGACACCGGGACCATGTGGCGGGTGCTCGATGCCGACGTCGCCCCGGGGCGGCCTGGGGGCCGGCGCTCAACCTGATCACCGACACCGCCTCGCTGCTGTACCGCGCCGAGCTGGCCGGCGTCACAGTCCCGGCCGAGCGTTGGCGGCAGGTCAGCGACGCCGCCGCCCGGCTGTTCCCGAACCCGGGTATCGCGTTCGCCGACGTGCACGCGGCCCTCGCCCACGCCATGGCCGGCAACGGCGAGGCGCTGGCGCGGATCATCGCCGATGCCAAGGGCCCGGCAGCCGATGTGGTCCGCACCCTCGCGGAGGGTTTCCGGGCGATGGCGCTGGGAGAATGGGAAGCCGCCACCGGACACCTGGTGAAGGCGATGTCCGGGCACGAGCGCATCGGCGGCAGCCGCGCCCAGCGCGACCTGGTGGAATACGCGCTGCTGAACGCCCTGCTGAAGCAGGGGCGCGCCGACGAGGCCCGCCTGCTGCTGGCGACCCGGCGCCCGCTGAAGATCGGGTCCAAGGCCGTCAAGGGGCTGTAACCCGTCGCGGGCCGGCCCCTCGCGGCGCGAAGGGCCGGCCTCGGTCGGTCAGAGCGGCGGGGCGACGGCCCCGACTTGGCTGGTGATGATGCCGTAGTGCTCGATGCGGCGGTGCTTGGCGAAGTTGAACACCGTCTCCTTGCCCATCTTGGCGAGATCGAGGTCGCAGGAGGAGGTGATCAGCTCGTCGCCGACGCTGGAGGCGAGCGCCACCATTTCCCCCGACGGCTGGATGATGCAGGAGCCGCCGATCAGCATGCAGCCATCCTCGACGCCGGCCTTGGCGGTCGCCACCACGAAGCAGGAGTTCTGGTAGGCGCTGGCCTGCATGACCAGGTGGTTGTGGAACATCCGCAGGTGGTTGGGCTCGGGCGCCGAGGTGTTCACGTCCGGGGTGTTGTAGCCGAGCATGACGATCTCGACGCCCTGCAGCGACATCACCCGGTAGGTCTCCGGCCAGCGCCGGTCGTTGCAGATGCACATGCCCATGACGCCGCCCATCGAGCGCCAGACCGGGAAGCCGAGGTCGCCCGGCTCGAAGTAGCGCTTCTCGAGGTGCTGCCAGGGACGCTTGCCGTCGTACTCGGAGTGGCCGGGCAGATGCACCTTGCGGTACTTGCCGACGATCTTGCCGGTGTCGTCGACCAGGATCGAGGTGTTGAAACGATGGCCGTCCTCGGTCAGCTCGGCGTAGCCGAGGTAGAAGCCGATGCCGAACTCCTTCGCCTTCTCGAACAGCGGACGGGTCTCCGGCGTCGGCATGTCGCCCCGCTCGAAGTGGTGGTCCATCTTCGAGATGTCCTGCTCGTAGTAGCGCGGGAAGAAGGTGGTCAGCGCCAGCTCCGGGAACACCACCAGCTTGACGCCGCGCGACTTGGCCTGCTTCAGCAGCTCGATCATTCGGTTGACGGCGCTGACGCGGCTCTCCTCGGGCGCGATCGGACCGAGCTGGGCGGCGCCCACGGTGATGATGCGGCTCATGCTTCCAATTCCTTATGTGCAGTTGAGATGTCTCCGAATACTCTATGACCGAGGTACCCGCGGTAAAAGGGCCGGATGGGAAAGACTGAGCGAGCGCGACCGCACTGGCTCACCACCCTCCGGCCGGGGACCGTCACGCTCACGGTCGTCCCACGGGCACGGCGCGGTCGGACGGGCACCCGCGCGATCGACGGCGTGACCCGGTTCGCCGGTTGTATTATTCAGTCCGGGACGCAAAGCGCCGGGTCAAGGGGAGCCGGCCGGTCCGTGGTGGTCGAGGACACATGCCGTCCGAGCACAAGTCCCGGCGACTGCAACAACAGACCTTCATCACCCAGCTCATGGTCCGGGGGTTCCTCGCCGCCGACACCCCGGCGCTGGCGGTGCGGTCGGCTTCGCCGACTGTTGATCTTCTGGTGCGGGCACGACTACCGGATGGCGCTGGCGGCCTGCCTGGTGGCCATCAGGCCGCCCCCGGCGCCGGCGCTCGGGCCGACGGAGCGCCGCGCGCTGTTCCACCCCGGCGACCGGCGCCTCGCGGTGGTGGCGCGGGCCGCGCACCGTGCCCCTGGCGGCCTCCACGGTAGCGCCCGACGCCACCGCCGCACAGCCGTCAGCACCCGACGCCGACGTCGAGGCGTGGCTGGCGTCCGCGCTGCGGGACGGGACTGGACTGGAGCCGCCGCAATCGCTCGACAGCGACGGCATGCAGGCGGTGGTCGAGCACACCGCCCGCCTGCTGGGCCTGTTCGGACAATCCCGGCTCGGCGATCGCCTGGTGGCGGCGTGGGCGAGGGTCGAACAGGCCGGGCGCGACCGGTCCCCGACAATGGTGCTGGCGCCGCTCTACGGGATCAACATCGGCCATCAGGCGATCGTGGCGGCCCTGGTGCAGGCCTGCCAGGACGGCGTGTTCGACCAGCGCGACGCGCACCTGCTGTCCGCCTCGCCTCACAACCCGTATCTCGTGTCGCTCCTTGATCCGATGCTGGCGCCGGCGCCGGCGGAGCCGACGTTCGTCGACCCGATCAGCGGTGGCAAGGCCTACCGCACCGCATCCGGAGCGATCCTCTCGGTGACCGACCTGATGTCACGCGCCGCCGACCGCTGGCGCGAGATCGGCCCGCCCCTCACCGTCGATCCCGAGACCCGGCGGCGCGGCGACGACGCGCTCGCCTCCGTCGGAATTCCACCCGACGCCCCGATCGTGTCCCTGCACGTGCGCCAGCCGGGCTGGCACGCCACCCACGCCAACGCCCTCAACATCCGCGATGCTGAGATCGCCAGCTACGCACCAGCGGTCGCCTATCTCGCAGACCGAGGAATCCGGGTGATTCGCCTCGGCGACCCTTCGATGACACCGGCCCCGGGAGCGATGGCGCTGTTCGACTACGCCCACTCGCCCCTGAAATCCGACTGGATGGACGTCTGCATCGCCGCCCGCTGCCGATTCCACATCGGCACCGCCTCGGGCATGTCCTTCGTGCCGATGCTGTTCGGCCGGCCCGTCCTGTTCACCAACTACGCGCCAATGGACCACGCGCTCGACCCGAAATCCGTCGTCACCCTGTTCAAGATCCACCGGGATCTGCGAAACACGGTGGTGCCGCTGGACGCCCTCGTCGCGCGACACCGCCACGCCGCCTCGGCCACCGATCTCGAGATGCTCGGCGCGTGGCTCGAGGACAACGACGACGACGACATCCTGGACGCGGTCCGCTTCGTCGACACCCACATCGACGACACGACGGGGCAATTGCGGTTCCCGGACGGGACGTTTGCCGCCTCCGATCGGGATTTCGCCCGGGCCGGGTTCCCGAAGCGCCCGCAGGTCCCCCCCCGCTTCTGGGATCGACATTACCGGCAGCGCTGAGGCTCCGCTGTCTCGCCGCCTCCCCGCCGTCTGTTAGAATGACGGGTGACCTGAGGACGAAAGCCATGGTGGACATACAGAACCGCGAGCAGGCCAGGCAGTTCGCCGTGCAGCGGCCGAACAACGCCAACCTCCTGCTGATGTCGGTCTGGCCGCCGGAATCGCGGGCCGACCTGGTGGCCGCTTCCCGGATGGTGCGGTTCGCCGAGATCCTGGGCGCGCGATCGAACGAGCTCTGGTACGTGTCGGCGCGGATCTCGCACGTCGTGGAGTACCTGAAGACCCGGGCCGCCCGCTACGGCAAGCCGGCGGTGTGGACGGCGCGCACCGACACCGGCCAAGCGATCCACATGCCGTTGAGCGAGCCCGCCGCGGTCGCTTTCAAGAAGCTGGTCGACGAAAGCGGCGGCGCTTACGAGCATGCGCTGATCGGGTACCTGCGCCCGTTCCTCGGGCCGCGGACGATCTTCGTCGATGTCGGCGCCCATGTCGGCTACATCAGCGCCATGGCGGCCGCGACCGGAGCCTCGGTGTTCGCCCTGGAGATGCAGCGCGAGCTGATCCCCCTGATCGAGCAGATGGCGACCCTGAACGGCTTCGACCTGATTCGCCCGATGAACGTCGGGGCGTCGGCGACGGCCGGCATCTCCACGGTCAAGCGCGCCGACGCGTCGCCCGGCGCCCAGCTGGAGGGCGCGCTCGGTCGCTCGAAGGCCGTCAACCCGCACTCCTTGCTCGACGATTTCGTGCCGACCGTCGCTCTCGACGACCTGTTCGACGGCGACGGCCTGGTGCCGACGGTCGTCAAGCTCGACGTCGAGGGGCACGAGATCGGCGTGCTGGACGGGGCACGCCGGCTGATCGCGCGGCGCCGGACGGTGTTCGTGGTCGAGTTCCACCCGCACCTGGTGGCCAACTACGGCGGCACCGCCGACCGGTTGCTGGCCCCGTTCCCACCGGACCGCTGGCACCGCTCGCAGTTGACCGACGACGGCCTGCGGCCGATCGTCGGCATGGCCGACGTCACCCCCGACCCCCGCGACCCGAACCCGAAGCTGGTCTTCGAGCCGCGCGAGGATCGAGGAACGGCTTAGCGGATCACGCCTCGATCTTGCCGGTGATCGGGTTGAACGGCGTCGGGAACACGCCGCGCGGCTTGATGTAGTCGTACGGCGCGCGCGCCAGGAACCGGCCCCAGCCGGCCTGGCAGTCGACCTCGCCCTCGTTCCACACCACCCGGCCGCGCGACAGGGTGACCGCCGGCCAGCCGATCACGTCCATGCCCTCGTACGGGGTGTAGTCGGTCTGGTGGTGCAGGATCTCCTGGGTGATCCGCACCTTCTTCTCGGCGTCCCAGACCACGATGTCGGCGTCGGCGCCGATCGCGATCGTGCCCTTCTGCGGGTAGATGCCGAACAGCCGGGCGGCGTTGGTCGAGGTCAGGGCGACGAATTGCTGCAGGTCGATGCGGCCCTTCACCACGCCCTCGTGGAAGCAGATCGGCATGCGGGTCTCGAGCCCGGGCACGCCGTTGGCGATCTGGCTGAACGGGGCGTTGTCGCCGGCCCAGAACTTGCCGTCCGGCGCGTCCATGTTGTACGGCGCGTGGTCGGAGGTGACGTTGCCGATCGTGCCGGTGCGCACGTGGTTCCAGAGCGCCTGCTGGTCGGCCACCGACCGCGGCGCCGGCGAGCAGATCAGCCTGCGCACCCTCGCGCTGCGAGGCGTCGAGATCGTCGGCGGTCAGAACGAAGTACTGCGGGCAGGTCTCGGCGAACACCTTCAGGCCGCGGGCCTGGGCGCGGCGGATCTCCTCGGCCGCCTCCTCGCAGGTGACGTGGAAGATCTGGATCGGCTGGTCCATCAGTTCGGCCAGCATGATCACCCGGGTCGTCGCCTCGCGCTCGACCAGCGCCGGCTTGCACCAGGCGTGGTACTTGGTCTGGCCAAGCCCGGCGTCCAGCAGCTTCTCGGTCATGTACATGATGGCGTCGTGGGCCTCGGCGTGGACGCACACCAGCGCCCCGTGCCGGCGCGCCACCTCGAAGATCCGCAGGATCTCGCGGTCGTCGACCCGGTTCTTCGGGTAGGTCATGAACAGCTTGATCGAGCGATGGCCGGCCTCGATCAACGCCGGCAGTTCGTCGTTGACCACCGCGTCGCTGGGATCGGAGACGATCAGGTGGAAGCTGTAGTCGATGCAGGCCTGCTTGGCCTTGGCGTGATAGGCCTCGACCTTGGCGCGCACGCCCTCGCCCTTCTCCTGGCTGGAGAACGCGATCACCGTGGTGGTGCCGCCGCAGGCCGCCGAGCGGGTGCCGCTTTCCCAGGTCTCGGCGTTCTGGCCGCCGGTCGAGGACGGCTGTTCGATGTGGCAATGGCTGTCGACGCCGCCCGGCATGACGTAGCGCCCGGTGGCGTCGACGACGCGCGACGCCGATCCGCCGAGCGCTTCCGCGAGCGCCACGATGCGCCCGTCCTTGATGCCGACATCGGCGCGCATGGTCTCCGACGCGGTCACCACGGTGCCGCCTTTCACAATCACGTCGAACTCGCTCATCGCTCCGTCTCTTCGGTTCTGTTCAAGCGCCCGGGCCGCGAGTTTGCACGGTCCGCCGGGCAAACACAAAGCCGTCCGGAGCGCCGGACGGCATCGCGCGCGCGATGGCGCGCGCGACCGTCCGATGCCATAGTCGCCGCCATGTCGGATCGCCCCCGCCCCGCCCTCACGACCCTGCAATTCGCCGCCCGCGACGACGCCCGTCGCCGCGCCGTGCAGGAGCCCGGCGACGTCGAAGCCGCCCTGGTCGCGCAGTGGCCGCCGTATTCGCGGGACGAACTGAAGGCCCTCGGCCGCAAGCTGAACCGCGCCAAGGTGGCGCGCGACGGCACCGTAGCCGCCTACATCGCGCGGCGCCTGGGCCGGGCGGTGCAGGCGATCAACAATCGGGCGCTGCGCTACCGCGAGACCCCGGTGTGGAGCATGACGGCGCCGAACGGTCGCGAGGTCCGGTTCCCGATCAACGACTACGCCTCGACCGAGTTCAAGAAGCTGGTCGACCGGCACGGCCAGCTCTACGAGCGAACCCTGATCGACTTCGTCACGCGGCGCCTCGGCCCGGGCGACGTCTTCGTCGATGTCGGTGCCAACGTCGGCTTCATCAGCGCCTTCGCGGCCACCACCGGCGCCGCGGTGTTCTCCCTGGAGATCCAGCGCGACCTGGTGCCGCTGATCGAGCAGATGGCGAGCATCAACGCCTTCGATCAGGTGCGGGTGCTGCACGTCGGTGCCTCGACCCGCTCCGGCCTGTCGATGATGCCGCGGATCGAGGCCAACACCGGCACCCAGCTCGAGGGCCAGACCGCCCGCTTTGCGCGCCACGAGACCCGCTCGGTGGTCGATGACTTCGTGCCGATGATGGCGCTCGACGACGCCTTCAGCGAACCGGGGTTGCTGCCCACGCTGGTGAAGGTCGACGTCGAGGGCCACGAGGTCGGGGTGCTGGAGGGCGCGCGGCGGATCATCGAGACCGGCCGCACGACGTTCGTGGTCGAGTTCCATCCGCACCTTGTCGGCCTTTACCGTCGCCAGGCCGCCGACCTGCTGGCTCCCTTCGACCTCGCCCGCTGGTCGGTCAGCCAACTCACCGATGACGGGCTGCGGCCGGTCGCCTCGATGACCGAGGTGCGGCCGGATCCACGCGACCCGAACCCGAAGCTGGTGTTCGAACCGCTCGGGGCCTGAAGGTCAGTCGCCGCCCGGAAACACCATCGGCGTCATCTCGTCGATCGCCCGTCCGGCCCAGTCGCGCTGGCGAACCCCCGAGATCGTGATCTGCTGCAACTCGTTCAGCTTGGCCGCGGTGGCGGCGATGTCGATGGTGTGGACCTCGCCGGCGTCGACCATCCGGCGGCCGTGGACGAACACGTCGGTGATCGCGCGGTCGCCGGCGGAGTAGATCAGGCTGCGAATCGGATCGCGCAGCGGCTGCATGTAGGGATGCCCCGCGTCCACCAGGACGATGTCGGCCTTGCAGCCGACCTCCAGCTTGCCGATGTCGTCACGGCCGATGGCGCGCGCGCCGCCGACGGTCGCGGCGTAGAAGATCTGCCAGGTCGAGGCGTTGGTGAAGTCGCCGGCCATCGAGCCGGCCGGCCACCATCGCGATCTCCATCTCGTGCAGGAAGTTGTGCGGGAAGGTGTCGGTGCCGAGGCCGAGCGGGATGCCGGCGCTCATGTAGCGGCCGACGTGGTTCAGCGCGATGCCGCGCCGCCAGAACACGTTCGGGCAGTGCGCGACCGCCGCGCCCGAGCGCACGAGCCGGCCGAAATCGTCGGCCTGCGGCCAGTGCAGCCAGGGGTGGTCGTTGAGGAAGATGCCGTGGCTGACGATGGTGCCGGCGTCGAGCACGCCGAGGTCGTCGAGCCACTCGATCGGCGTCATGCCGTGGCGCCGGGTCATCTCGTTGAACTCGACGACGCTCTGGGCGGCGTGGATCTGCATGGTGATGCCGCGCTCGCGGGCGATCCGGAAGCTCTCCTGGATCAGCGCCGGGGTGCAGGTGTCGATCTGCGACGGTCCCATCATTCCGGACATCCGTCCCGACGGGTGGCGGTCGGCCTCGTCGATGACCTGGACTGCGCCCGCTCGAGCCCGCGCTCGCCGCCGGCCTCGTCCCAGTCGTAGACCACCGAGTGGCCGTCCTTGGTGGTCCAGGTCGCCGACCGGTACATCGGGCACAGCACCGCGCGGATGCCGGTCTCGGCAACCTCCTCCACCCAGCCGTCGCGCGCGCCCGACAGGTCGCAGAACGTGGTCACGCCGCTCCTGAGCATCTCCCAGATCGCGAAGCGGGTGGCGTGGGCCGCACCCTCCGGCAACATCCGGAACACCGGCATGTACTCGTACAGCGACGATTGCCCGAGCCGCGGCGAGCCGAGCTCCTCGTTCAGTCCCTTGTTGCCGGGCTCCGAGCTCGGGTGCGAGTGGATGTCGACGAAGCCCGGGATCACCATCCGCCCGGCGCCGTCGATGCGTCTCGTCGGCGGGACCGTCGAAGCCGGCGCCGACGTGCACGATCTCGTGGTCGCGAAAGCGACGTCGATGCCGCGACGGTAGGCGTGGCCGCCGGTCTCCGTCGGGCCCACCGGTCGGGTCCCAGGCCACCACCCAGTCGGCGTTACGGATCACCGTCGTCCGGCTCATTCTGCACCTCGGCGTCTGCGGAGAGGGGCCGCTCAGGCGACCGCGCCGGCCAGTGTGCGACGCCGGCCGGACCTCGTCAAACTCATCGGACGTGACGGCAAGCGACCGTTTCAAGACTGCAATTGTGATCTTTTTTCGAGCGAGTTCGTTCTTGATTCAGCAATTTAAGATCCTCATACAACGAATAGCATGACGATCGTTGTGCGGGTTATGATCAGCATGACAACAAATCTGCCGGAACGGCGGGAACTGGAGGAAAGAATGGTTCGCAATCGTTGGCGCCTGGTGCTGGCGGGAGCCGTGGCCGCGGTCGGATTGACGGTCACCGTCGCCGACGCTCAGGCCGAGCGGGTTCGCTGGAAGATGCACGCGGCCTACGCCAGCAACATCCCGATCATCGGCGACACGCCCGACGATGATGATCGAAACCATCAGCAAGGCGAGCGGCGGCGAGTTCCAGATCCGTCACTTCGAACCCGGCGCGCTGGTTCCCGGCATCCAGTACTACGACGCGGTATCGAGCGGCTCGATCGACGCCGCCTACGGCACCCCTGGATTCAACGTAAACAAGAACAACGCCTACGCGTTCTTCGCCTCCGTCCCGTTCGGCCCCGGCGCCGGCGAGTACCTTGCCTGGATGCGCTACGGCGGCGGCGAGGACATGGCGCGGGAGATGTACGGCAAGGACAACATCCGCTTCAACATCTGCGGCATCGCCCCGCCCGAGACCTCCGGCTGGTTCCGCAAGGAGATCAAGACGCTCGACGATCTGAAGGGCCTCAAGATGCGGTTCTTCGGCCTCGGCGCCAAGGTCATGGAGAAGTTCGGCGTCTCCACCCAGCTGCTCGCCGCCGGGGATATCTACCCGGCGCTGGAACTCGGGTCGATCGACGCCACCGAGTTCTCGATGGCGGTGACGGACAAGGGCTACGGCTTCTACCAGGTGGCGAAGCACAACTACTTCCCGGGCTGGCACCAGCAGGCGACCATCAACGAGCTTCTGGTGAACCAGGGCAAGTACGACGCGCTCAACGACGCCAACAAGGAACTGCTCGCCGCCGCCTGCGACCGCGCGACGCTCTACATGTTCGTGAAGGGCGAGGCGCTGCAGTTCGACGCCATCAAGTTCCACCAGGAGAAGGGCGTGACCGTCCACCGCTGGTCGGACGAGATCCTCGCGCAGTTCGAGGCGGCCTGGAAGGAAGTGATCGCGGCCGAGATCGCCAGCAACGAGGACGCCAAGCGGATCTGGGCGTCGTACTCGAAGTTCCGCGAGGACTACTCGGTCTGGAAGGACAACGGCTACCTCAAGTGACGCGCGGCCGGGCGCCGGGTCGGCGACCCGAAAGCCCGGTTGCCCCACCCTTATCCGTGCGAATTTCGAACGACTGCGATAACTGATCGTCAATTCCGCTCGAAAGCGGAGTCGTTAGCATGACGACGATGATCAGAGCGACCATAAGCACGGCAATGTCCAAGTGGCCCGCGGGTCGCGCCTGGGATTCCTTGGCTGAAACCTCCCAGTCTCGCCAAGGCTCTGGCCGGAGATCGATCACGATCTCCGGCCTTTTTTCATGAAAAAACGTGGTTTGAACGGAGGAGGACGTTGCGATGAAGGGTAACACGTGGCTGAAGATCGCCGCCGGCGTGCTGGCGGCGGTGAGCGTGACGGGGGCGGCCTCGGACGCCGACGCCAAGCGCGAGCGCTGGAAGATGCACTCGGCGTTCAGCGCCAAGCTGGTCGTGCTCGGAGAGGGCTCGCACAACGTCGCCGAGTCGATCACCAGCATGTCCGGCGGCGACCTGACGGTGCGGTTCTTCGAGCCGGGCGCCTTGGTTCCGGGCACCGCCTACTACGATCCGGTGTCGAGCGGCTCGATCGACGCGGCGTTCGGCACGCCGGGCTACAACGTCAACAAGAACAACGCCTACGCCTTCTTCTCGGCGGTGCCGTTCGGCCCCGGCGCGGGCGAGTATCTGGCGTGGATGCAGTACGGCGGTGGCGAGGAGATGGCCACCGAGATGTATGCCCGCGACAACATCCGCTACAACCTCTGCGGGGTCATCGCGCCGGAATCCTCAGGCTGGTACCGCAAGGAGATCAAGACGGTCGACGACCTGAAGGGCCTGAAGATGCGGTTCTTCGGTCTCGGCGCCAAGGTCATGGAGAAGTTCGGCGTCTCCACGCAGCTGCTGGCCGCCGGCGACATCTACCCGGCCCTGGAGCTCGGCTCGATCGACGCCACCGAGTTCTCGCTGCCGGCCGCCGACAAGGACCTCGGCTTCTACCAGGTCGCCAAGCACAACTACTTCCCGGGCTGGCACCAGCAGTCGACGCTGAACGAGCTGCTGGTCCACAAGGTGACCTACGACGCCATCACCGACACCCAGAAGGCGGTCATCAAGGGCGCCTGCGACGCCAACGTGACCTACATGTTCTCGCGTGGCGAGGCCGTGCAGTTCGCGGCCATGAAGTTCCACCAGGAGAAGGGTGTCACCATCCATCGCTGGTCGGACGACATGCTGGCGAAGTTCGAGGCCGCCTGGAACGAGGTCGTGGCCGAGGACATCAAGACCAACGAGGACTCCAAGAAGATCTGGGCCTCGCTGTCGACCTTCCGCAAGGACTACTCGATCTGGAAGGAGAACGGCTACCTGAAGTAAGCCGTCTCCCAGCCTGAAGCGGCAGCGGCCGGCCCTTCGGGGCCGGCCGTTCGCGTTTCGCAACCCGCGAGGGGAGACGACGAGGACCGGCGCCTCGTCCCGAAATCCATCGTCATCCCGGCCAAGCGCAGCGCGAGCCGGGAGCCACCCGCCGCTCCGTCCGCGCCACCACCGGCACGTCGCTCCGTGGGTCCCGGATCCGTCCCGCCAAAGGCGGTTCGGTCCGGGATGACGATGTTGGGGGATGACCAGGAGCCGAGCGCCCCTAACCAAAATCATCGTCATCCCGGCCAAGCGCAGCGCGAGCCGGGACCGCTGCTCCGCCGCCGGCAACAAGGGTCAGAACTGCCCGAGCCGGTCGTAGGCCACCGCGCCGCCGACGATCGTCAGGTCGGCCTGGGCCGTCCAGCCAAGCCGACGGCTCGGTGGCGAACAGGTCGGTGTCGAAGACCGCCACGTCGGCCAGCATGCCGGGCGCCAGCGTGCCCTTGATGCCCTCCTCGAACGAGCCGTAGGCCGAGTTCACGGTGTAGGCGCCGATCGCCTCCTCGAGGGTCAGCGCCTCGTCGGCCCCCAGCACGGTGCCGCGGTTGGTCCGCCGGGTCACCATGGCGTACAGGCCGCGGAAGGGGTTGGTGGACGACACCGGACCGTCGGAACTGCCCGAGGGATGCAGGCCGGCGTCCTGCCAGCGCCGCATCGGATAGCTCGCCTCCGGCCGGCCGTGGCCGAGCGCGTCCACGTACAGGTCGCCGAACTCGTACAGGAAGATCGGCTGCGGCGCCGGCAGCACGCCGATCCGCGCCATGCGGTCGAGCTGGTCCTGGGTCAGGAACCCGCAATGCTCGATCCGGTGGCGGCGCTGGGTGTCGACGGTGTTGCCCATCGCCCGCTCGTAGCCGCTCAGCACCTGCTCGATGGCGGCGTCGCCGATGGCGTGGGTGGCGATCTGGAAGCCGCGGGCGTGGTAGTCGGCGATCATCCCGTGCAGCTCT
This sequence comes from Rhodospirillaceae bacterium, assembly GCA_018401495.1. GTDB lineage: Bacteria > Pseudomonadota > Alphaproteobacteria > Thalassobaculales > Thalassobaculaceae > Thalassobaculum_A. Next base: position 201,427 of record JAGYJX010000019.1, on the reverse strand, counting down.
TCGTCGCCGTAGATGAAGATGCCGCGGTTGTCGGCGTCGTCGGCGTACGGGCTCGACATCGCCGCCGTCTTGCCGCCGGCCGAGCCGTCGGCGAACAGCTTCATCGAGCCGACCCGCAGCCACTCGTCGCCGTCGCCGGTCATCAGGTCCATGTCGACGATGCGCTCGGGCCAGCCGGTGGTGCCGGCCAGCGGCATCAGGTACATCCGCACCGGCAGCCGGCCCTGGCGCCGCGCCGCCAGGTAGGCCTGCCAGTCCTTGAACCCCTCGCGCAGCCCGACCGCCGGGTCGGTGCAGCTGGTGATGCCGTAGGACAGGTTGGTGCGGGCGCCGGCCTCGATGCCGGTGACGAAGTCCTCGAAGGTCGCCGCCGGGAACGCCCGGTAGACCAGGTTCTGCGCGGTCTCCTGGAGCAGGCCCGGTCAGCTTGCCGTTCTGCGCCTCGACGTGGCCGCCGGCCGGCTGCGCCACTCCCTCGCGGATGCCCGCCAGCTCAAGCGCCTTGGAGTTGGCAACGCCCATGTGGCCGCAGGTGCGCTTGATGTAGACCGGGTTGTCGGGGGCGACCTGGTCGAGTTCCTCGCGCAGCGGGTGGCGCTTCACGTCGAGCTGGAAATGATCGTAGCCGCGCCCGAACACCCAGGTGCCGGGACCGACCTCGTCCACCTTCGCCTTGATCGCCGCCAGCACGTCGTCGACGGTGCGGATGTCGTCGCGCTTCAGGTTCACCTCGAAGGTACCCATGCCGACGCTCATCATGTGCTGGTGAGCGTCGTTCAGCCCGGGCACCGCCAGCCGGCCGGCAAGGTCGACCCGGGTGGTCCCCGGGCCGGCCAGGCCCGCGATCTCCGCGGTCGTGCCGGTCGCCAGGACGCGGCCGCCGAACACCGCCACAGCCTCCGCGAAGCCGAGGCCGGGGCCGAGAAACACCTTTCCACCGGTCAGGACGGTATCCGCCCGCACGCGAGTCATGCCGAAGAGCTCCTGTATGGGTCGATCCAGTGCGGTCTCAGGCGTCGTAGCCCGGATTGTGGCGGTCGAGCAGGCGCAGCAGCGCCGGCCACGCCCGCTCGCCGAACGGCTTCTGGCGGTGGTAGTTCCAGAACTGGTCGGCGGTGTGGGCGCAGACATTGGCCGACGGGTGGGTCAGCTTCACCCCGCCGCCCTGGGCGGCAAGCTGGGCCTCGCAGGCCCGCTCCAGGTTCTGCATGATCTCGAAGGCCTCGGCGATGGTGCGCCCGCAGGTCATCAGGCCGTGGTTTCGCAGGATCATGGCAAAGCGGTCGCCGAGATCGGCCTGCAGCCGCTCCCGCTCGTCGAGGTCGAGGGCGATGCCCTCGTACTCGTGGTACGCCATGTGCTCGCCGTGGAACATCATCGAGTTCTGGGTGAGCGGCAGCAGGCCGTCGGCCTGGGCCGACACCGCCATCCCGGAGACGGTGTGGGTGTGGATGACGCATTCCAGATCGGGCCGCGCCATGTGGACGGCGGAGTGGATCGTGAAGCCGGCCTCGTTCACCTCGAACGGCGACTCCATCAGGATCTTGCCTTCGAAATCGACCTTCACGAGGGACGATGCCGTCACCTCCTCGAACATGAAGCCGTAGGGGTTCAGCAGGAACGCCCCCTCCTCGCCCGGCACGCGCGCCGAGATGTGGGTGTAGATCAGGTCGGTCCAGCCATAATGCGCCACCAGCCGGTAGCAGGCGGCGAGATCGACGCGGGTGCGCCATTCCGCGTCGCTGACCCGGTTGCGGACCGGCGGAATCTCGGGGGCGAGCGCCAGAGCCATCACGGCCTCCTCGTCTGGGAAGGGTCGACGCCGGGGCGGCGCCGATGCAGACTGTGGCCCGCCCGGAGGATATCGGTCAATCCGAACGCCTGGGCCGAATCCGCCGTGCCCAGAATATTGGGTCAGCTTGACACTGACTCGCAAAATATTGATGCTCATGGCTGATTCGTCCTTATCCCAATGGGAGTCCCGGCCCGCAATGGCGCACCGTCGATCGCTCATCGCTGTCGCCGTCGGCGTTCTTGCGCTTGCCGGATGCTCCTCCGGTCCCTCCCTGTCACCGCCGGGAGCCAGCGTGGCCCAGGGCCTGGCGCCGGCGCCGGCGCCGCTCTACGCCCCGGGGGACACCTTCGTTTACGATGACGGCGGGACCGTGACCACCGAGCGGGTGGTGTCGAAGTCGCCCGACCGGGTGGTGTGGACCAACGACAGCGGCCTGATCTGGACCAAGGACCCCAACGTCGTCACGCCCCGCTGATGTGGTCCGACGACCCCGAACTCGGGCGCGGGCGCCAGACCATCATCGGCTCGCCGAACCAGTTGTTCCCGCTGCAGGAAGGCAACGTCATCGCCTACTCGGTGCGCGGGTCCTCGGAGAACGCGCCGGCCGGCTGGCAGGACGAGCATCGCTGCATCGTCGCCGGCCAGGAGGCCGTCGAGGTCAAGGCCGGGCGCTACGACACCTTCCGGGTCGACTGCCAGCGCAAGGACTACCGCGACACCTACTTCTACGCGCCGACCGTGCAGAACTACGTGCTGCGGCTGCGCCAGTTCGGCAACCGCGACCAGCGCAAGGAGCTGGTGTCCGTCAGCCTCGCCAACGACCGCCGGGCCGACGCGCCGGCCGCTGCGCCGACCGCGCCGATCGAGACGACCCCGGTCGGCGCCCCGACCCCGCCGATGCCGGCGATCGGCGAGGACGGCCGGATGACCGGCGAACCCGGCATGGCGGACGGCGCCGCGGCGACCGCCCTGGTGGCCCGCCTGGAAGGCGTGGTGACGCGCCTCGAGCGGCTGGCCGGGATGCCGGCGGCGCCGGGCGCCGGCGCCGCCAGACCGCCGGCGGCGGGATCCGGAGCCAGGACGCCGGCCGCCGCCGGCCGCCGCCGCGACCGGCGACTGGGCGGTGCACCTCGCCTCCTACCGCTCGACCACCGCGGCCGCCGAGGGCTGGAAGACCCTGCAGCGCCAGTTCCCGGACCTCGCCGGCAAGACCATGCGGACCAGCGAGTTCGACAGCGGACGCGGGCGCGGAACCTACACCCGTCTGCTGGCCGGCGGCTTCGCCAACGAGGCGGCCGCCAAGGATTTCTGCCGGCCGCTGGTGGCGCGCGGTCAGTTCTGCCAGGCGAAGGGCCCGCTGCCCTGAGCGAGCCGGCGTACCGTCAGGCGCGGCGCAGGCCGCGGATGATCGCCACCATCACGAAGCCGACCGCCACCACGGTCATCCAGACCATCAGCCCGTTCGGCGACCAGGTCTCCATGGCCCAGCCCGCGGTCGGAGGCCCGACAAGGTTGGCCAGTTCGAAGACGATCACGAAGGCGGCGTTGGCGGCCGCGAGCTCGCCGCCGCGGTAGCGCTCGCCGAGCATCGTCACGGCGACCGTGTACAACCCGAACGCAGCGCCTCCCCACACGAACAGCACCGGGTACGCCGCCAGCGAGCCGGCCGACAGCGCGGCCCCGGCGGCGGCCGGCCCGAGGCAGCACACCAGTCCGAGCGCCAGCAGCAGGCCGCGCCGGCTGACCCGATCGGCGAACCAGCCGAGCGGTATCTGCAGCACGACGTTGCCGGCCAGCACCGCCGTCAGCAGCGTGATGGCGGTCTCGTGCGACAACCCGATGCGCAGGCCATAGAGCGGGATGAACGTGAAGAACGCGGAGTCGACGATCCCGACGGCTATCGCCGCGGTCGCCACGGTCGGCGCCTCGCGCATCAGCCGGACGGCGCTGCCGCGCTGAGCCGAGCGCCAGCGGCGGCGCCCAGCGCCGGATCGGCAGCATCGGCAGCGACGTTGCGGCGATCGTTCCGGCGAACAGCGCGAACGGCAGCACACCCTCGGTTCCGGTGATGGTCAGCAGCACCGGGCCGAGCGCGAAGCCGGCGGCGATCGAGGTGACGTAGACCGACATCACCAGCCCGCGCCGCCGCTCCGACACGATCGCCTGCATCCAGGTTTCGCTCACCACCCACTGGGTGACGATCCCGACCCCCATCAGGAAGCGCAGAACCAGCCAGACACCGATGTTCTCGGTGAAGGCGAGGCCGAGGAGCGCGACCGATGTCAGCAGCAGCCCGACGACGATGCCTTCGGCCGCGCCGAGCCGGCGGATCACGGTTGGCACCAGCGGGGCGGCGACGAGCACGCCGAGCGACGTCATTGCCGAGTTCACGCCGATCAGCACCGGATCGACCCCTCGGTGCTCCAGCGTCAGCGCGATCAGCGGCACCATGCCGCCGATCGAGATGCCGATCGACAGCGAGCCGGCGAAATGCGCGGCAAGGCTCCATCCAACGCGGCCCGGCGTCAGCGCCGCCGGGCTTGCCGCGGTCACGGGTAGGCGCACGACTCGGCGGCGACCTGGATGAACCCGGTTGCCCCGGCGCGCAACTGGAAGCGGTGCTCCAAGCCACCCTGCACGACGGAGCCCTGCAGCGGCAGCGTGCCGACCAGTTCCACCGTCCGTCCGTCGATCGGGGTGATCTGGACCGTCACCGGTTCCAGCGGATCGAACCAGGCCTGGGGCAGCCCGTCAGAGGTCTTGGCGGACGCCCCCGTGCCGGTCACCACGATGGCGTCCGACGCGAACGAGACCACGGTGTTGGCGCCGCTGTGCAGCGGCGTCTTGACCAGGAACCGCTTGCTCTCGACCGGGCGGCAGTCGCGGGCCTCCTCGGCGGCCTGGATCAGGAACGCCAGACGCTCCACCGACACCCCGGCATCCAGGCGCTCGACAACCATCTCCAACAGGCTCAGGCGGTCGCCCTTGGGGACGTCGGTGGCGTAGCGGCGTTCCCATTCCTCGACCGCCAGCTTCGCCCGCTCGGCCGCCACCCGCAGGTTCGCGGTCTCCTGCTCCAGCTCGTTCTGGCGCGCCTCGAGTTCGTAGATCTCCTGCTGGTAGCCGCGGACCCGGCTCTCCAGGTCCTCGATGCCGACCTGGTAGGAGACGATCGCCGCCGTCACCACCAGCCCGGCGAAGACGACGAAACGAATGACTCCTCCCCAGAAGCGCCGGCGGTAGCGTTGTTCGCTGTCGTAAAGGCTCATGGGGCCCCGATCCGGATTCCGGTTGACGCGTCGTTCCCGAGCCCGCCGAAGGCGGTTCTAGCCCGCGCGTCACGGCGGGTGAAGATGCATTCCCTTTGCGGCACCCATATGTCAGCGTCCGGCCCATGCCGATCACAGACCCGACCGACACCGCGACCCCGGCTGGCGCGCCGCCCAGTTCCGCCGACCGCTCGAGCGACGCGCCGCTCGGCATCGGCCTGCTGGTGTTCGCCGAATTGCTGTTCGCCACCATGGACACCATCGCCAAGCACCTCTCGCAGGAGATGCCGGTGGCGATGGTGGTGTGGGGGCGTTACGCCTTCCACTTCGCGTTCATGCTGCCGTTCTTCCTGCGCCGCGACCCGTTCGAGATCCTGCGGGTGCAGCGGGTCGGGCTGGTGCTGCTGAGGGGCGTGCAGCTGCTCACCGCGACGGTCTGCTTCTTCACCGCGATCCGGCACATCCCGCTCGCCGACGCGGTCGCCATCGGTTTCGTGGCGCCGCTGTTCGTGGTCGCGCTGTCGGTCCCGCTGCTCGGGGAACGGGTCGGTCCGCAGGCGCTGGGCGGCGGTGGTGGTCGGGCTGATCGGCACCCTGGTGATCGTGCGGCCCGGCTTCGCCGAGGTGCATTGGGCGTACGGGCTGGTGATCCTGCTGGCCTTCATCTTCGCGACCTTCGTGATCAACACCCGGATCCTGACCCGCACCGAGAAGCCGGTGCCGATGCTGTTCTACACGGCGCTGGTCGGCTGCACCGGCTCGAGCCTGGTGGTGCCGTTCTACTGGCAGATGCCGACGCTGGAGCAGTGGGGGCTGATGGCGGTGATGGGGGCGCTCGGCGGCGGCTCGCACCTGCTGCTGATCCACGCCTACCGGGTCGCCACCGCCTCGCTGCTGGCGCCGTTCCAGTACGCCCAGATCGTGTTCGCCGCGGCTTTCGGATGGCTGGTGTTCAACGACCTTCCCGACGCCTGGATGATCGTCGGCACCGCCATCGTGGTGGCCAGCGGGCTGTACGTGCTGCGCCGCGAGGCGGTGGTCGGACGCGCCAAAGGGTAGCCGGCTCAGGCCGCCGCGTCGGCGGCTCGCGGGCGGCCGACCGCCGTGAACACGGTGACCAGCGACACCACCATGAAACCGGCGACGACGTAGAACACCAGGCTCGGATGGCCCTGGTCGAGCAGGAAGCCGAACAGCAGCGGCGACACGATCCCGCCGATGCTGAAGCCGGTCGAGACGAAGCCGAACACCTTGCCCATCGCGCCCGGCGGGGTGACCGAGCGGACCAGCATGTCGCGGCTCGGCATGATGATGCCCTGGGTCACGCCCTGCGCGACCATCAGCGCGACCAGCGCCCACAGCGGCATCGCCACCGTGCCGACGATCAGCACCGCGATGGCGGTGAACAGGAAGCAGGTCGCCGCCACCCGGTTGTGGTGCCGGGTGCGGTCGGCGATGTGCCCGCCGATCAGGATGCCGCCCGCGGTGCCGAACAGGTAGGCGGTGAGCGCGAACGTCGCCGCCGCCAACGGCGTGCCGTACAGCGCGTTCAGCGTCACCACCAGGAACTGGTTGATGCCGCCCTGGCTGAGCGCCAGCAGGGTGAAGAACAGCAGGCACATCAGGATCGGCGGGCTGAGCAGCACCGACACCCCGACCGGTCCGTCGGCCTTGGCGCCCGGCTTGCGCCGACGGTCCGAGCCCGGCTCGTGCTTCAGCGAGCGGCCGAACACCACCAGCCCGAGGGCGGCGATCATGCCGGCGGCGCCGCACGCCGCCACCCCGGCCTGCCAGCCGAACTGGCTGGCCAGCACGATGATGGTCGGCGGCACCACCGCGCCGCCGAAGAAGCCGGTGAAGGTGTGCAGCGAGAACGCCCGGCCCATCCGCTTCTCGGAGACCGAGGCCGACAGGATCGCGTAGTCGGCGGGGTGGTAGACGCCGTTGGCGATGCCGGCGATCACCATCATCGCCATCACCGCCCAGTACGACCCCCAGACCCCGATCATCAGGAAGGCGAGCCCCTCGAGCGCCAGCCCGGCAATCAGGATGCCCTTGGCCCCGACCTTGTCGACCAGGTAGCCGAACACGATCTGGCTGACCCCGGTGGCGGCCGAGAACGCCATCACCAGCATGCCGAGCTCGACGTAGCTGACCCCGAAGGTGTCCTTGAGGACCGGGAACAGCGGCGGCAGCAGCAGGATGTAGAAGTGGCTGAAGAAGTGCGCCACGCCGATCAGGCTGATGACCTTGACGTCGTCGCGGAAGCTGCCGGGCTGGCCGTCGTCGGCGGCCTGGGAGATGGCGGTCATGGGTCGCGTGATCCTGCCGGAATTTTGGGCAGACTGTTCCGGCCGGCGGCGACGGTCAAGCGGACCGCCCGCATGACAGTCATGCCGGGGCCGCCGAGGATGACGGCGGCGGAGCGGCGGGTGGGCCCCGGGTCGCGCTGCGCTTGCCCAGGGTGACGACAGAGGGAGAGAGGAGACCCGCGATCCTTCTCCTTGTCGTCACCCCGGATAGCCGCAAGGGTGACTACCGCATCGCCTCGGCGAACAGCGTCTCGAAGCCCGACCGGTCGACCGGCCGCGGGTTGGTCGGGGTGCAGTGGTCGTGCTCGGCCTGCTCGGCCGCGACCGGGATCATCGCCTCGGTCACGCCCATCTCGCGCAGGTTGCGCGGCAGCTTCAGCCGGGCGTTCATGTCGGCGATCACCTGCGGCAGGTCGGCGTTGGAGGCCAGGCCCATCACCTGGCGCAGGGTGTCGTACTTGTCCCCGACGAAGTCGTGGTTGAAGCGCAGGATGGTCGGCATGATCACCGCGTTCAGGGTGCCGTGGTGCAGGCGCGGCTCCGGCAGGGCGCCGAGCGGGTGCGACATCGAGTGCACCGCGCCGAGGCCCTTCTGGAACGCCATCGCGCCCTCCATCGACGCCATCATCATGTTCCAGCGCGCCTCGCGGTCGTGACCGTCCGCCACCGCCCGCTCCAGGTGCTTGACCGCCCGCGACACGCCGTCGAGCGCGATCGCCTCGGCCGGCGGGTTCACCTTCGGCGACAGGTAGGTCTCGATGCAGTGGGTCAGCGCGTCCATGCCGGTCGCCGCCGTCAGCCCGGCCGGCAGGTCGAGCGTCAGGTCGGGATCGCAGATCGCCCGCCGCGGGATCAGGTGCGGCGACACCAGCGCGGTCTTCACCCCGGTCTCGAGAACGATCACCGCGCCGCGGCCGACCTCGCTGCCGGTGCCGGCGGTCGTCGGGATCGCGATCAGCGGCGGCATGTTGGCGGTGATGCGACCCACCCCGCCCTTGATCATGGCGTAGCCCTCGAGCGGGCCCGGGTGCTCGACCATCAGCATGACCGCCTTGGCGAGGTCCATGGACGACCCGCCGCCGACCGCCACGATGCCGTCGCAGCCACCCTCGCGGTACGCCGCCAGCGCCTGCTTGGCCGCGGTTTCGGTGGGGTTGGCCGGGGTGCCGTCGAAGATCGTCACCGCCTTGTCGTTCGGGATCACGCCGCGCACCGCGTCGATCAGCCCGGCCGCGACCAGCCCCCGGTCGGTCACGATCAGCGGGCGCTTCATGCCGAGCGCGTCCATCTCGGCGCCGAGCGTCTTCACCGCCCCATGCTCGAAGGTGATGTTGGTCAGATAGCTGATGAAGGTCACGGATGGCTCCTCGGGGGATTGGTCGGCAGGGCGGCGAGTATAAGCCCGCGCGGCGCCGTGCCGCCACCCGCGGGCGGCGGTGCGTGGCCGATTGCGGCATCGCCCGCGCCCCGCTATGTCGACGCCCATGCGACGCCCCGTCATCCTCGCCGGTGTGATGGTCGCCGCGGCCGTGTGGGCCGCGGTGGCGGGCGTCGTGGCGGTCCGGCAATGGCCATCCACCGGCGCGACGATCGCCCGGGATCGCGACGCCGGAGTGCGCCGCTGCGCCGGGCGCTATCCGGAGCCGGCGGCCCGGCAGCGCTGCGCCGACCTGTTCGAGATCCAGTTCGTGATGGAGCGCAACGTCGCCATGGTCACCAGACTGCTCCTGGCCGCCGGCCCGCTCGCCGGGGTGGCCCTCTGGGCCTTTGCCACCCGGGCCTTCGCCAAGCGGGCGCGCCGGCCGTGACCCGGTCCAAGGACGCCCCGCCGCGCGCCTGGCAGCGCATGCTCAGCGGCCGCCGGCTCGACCTGCTCGACCCCTCGCCGTTCGACGTCGAGATCGAGGACATCGCCCACGGCCTGTCCAGGGTGGCGCGCTGGAACGGCCAGACCGCCGGCGAATGGGCGTATTCGGTCGCCCAGCATTCGGTGCTGGTGGAGCGGCTGGTCGGCATGCTGGACCGCGACCTGCCGCAGCGCTGGCGGCTCGCCACCCTGCTGCACGACGCCCCGGAGTACGTGATCGGCGACATGATCACGCCGTTCAAGTCGATCATCGGGCCGGACTACAAGACCGTCGAGGCGGCGCTGATGCGGGCCGATTCACCTCAGGGTCGGGTTGCCGGCCGAGTTGCCGGCGACGGTCACCCGGCTGATCAAGCGGGCCGACCGCCTCGCCGCCTACCTCGAAGCTACCCAACTCGCCGGGTTCGCACCCGCCGAGGCCCGCGGCTTCTTCGGCGCGCCGCGGACCGGCGGCGACATACGGATCGAGCCCGTGCCGCCGGATGAGGCCAAACGGCGCTACATCGACCGCTTCCGGGTGCTCGGCGGAACAACGTCCTGCTGATTCCCTGATGCGCCGGATCGCGATTTCGGCGATGGTCCGAGCTGGGAGCAGATGGCGGGGTTTCGATGTCCGAGGCGAACAGCGGTTCCGGGGCGAGCCACGTCAGCACGCGCTACTGGCCCGCGACCTTCGAGGAACGCGGCGTGGTCGCCCCCTTCACTACCCCCACCCTCGCCTTCTCGCGCGCCCGGTCGGACCGCAACCAGAGCCTGGAGATCCTCATCCCCGGCCTGTCGGGCGGCAGCGGCGTCTACGTGATCGCCTGGCCATCGGTGCGCGAGGTGTTCCGGATGTCGGTGCACGACCGGGTGCTGCACGAGGCGATCGCCGACGCCAACGCCACGACGCCGCGGATGATGCGACGCTGCGCCAACCAGACCGCCATGACCGGCCTCGCCGGCCCGGACGCCGTCGAATGCTCCAAGGCAGCGTTGGAGCAGGAAGAAAACGAGCGTCTCCTGACCAACTTCTACCTGATCAACTCGGTGATCGACCGATTGTCCCAGACCCAGGCAAAACTCACCGTGGCGGAGCTGTCGTCCGGCCAGGGCCAGCGCAAGGTGCGCGCCATCCTCGACGACATCGCCCGCCGGATCGGCGCGTCGTCCGAGCAGATCTACCGCAGCCTCGAGACTTGGTCCGACATGATCGCCCCGCTCGGGCTGGCGGCGATGCCGCACGAATGCCGGCTCCGGCGACTCCTCAAGCGGCTGGAAGCGTTCCGCATGAACGCCGAGGAATGGGGACGGCGGTCAAACGCCGACCCCGACGGCCTGTCGTTCCTGACCGCCGACGTCGCCAAGCTGACCCTCGACATCGGCCATCCGGCGGTGGCCGAGGTCGACGCCTACGCCGCCGACCTGGCCGGCAGCCTGGCGGCCTGGAAGGCCACCGAGCCGGCCATCCGCGAGCGGGTCGACCGTCTCTCCTGGCTGCTCGACGGCTGGGAGCACGTGCTCACGATCTGGGACGGGGTGGTCGAGGCGCCGATCTGGGAACAGGTCGAGGCGATGGAGGAAATCGTGCGGATGCTGCCTCTGGTCCCAAAGAAGGAACTCGAGCGGCAGAACGCCAACGCCTGGGGTGATCTGGAGAACGCGCTCCGGCGCTTCGTGAAGCCGATGCAGAGCTGGCAGTCCGGCGAGGTCGACATCGACCTGCTGCTGCGCGTGGAGCAGCGCCGGGCGAAAGCCCTTTAGACCCGCGCTGACGTGCCTGGAGGAGGAACGATGAGCTCTGCGCCGCCCGACCGCTCGCTCGACCTGCTCGCCGGCCGGGTGTTCGACATTCCCGAGCCGCAGTTCGCCGACCTCGTGCGTTCGCTCGAGGCGCGCCGGCTGAAGGTCGACCAGCGGGCTACGGCCGACGCCGTGCTGAGCCGGCTGCGACCGCGCATGTCGATGGCCCGGCCACCGCGCCGACCGACGCCCCAGCGCCTGTTCTGCCTGCCGTTCGAGGATCTGCTGTACGACCCAGGCACTCCGCGCAAGGCGGTCGGCCGGATCCCGCGCTCGGCCATCGCGCCGATCTGGTCGCTGTTCGCCGAGAACGCCGCCACCGGGGTCGTCGAGGGCACCTCGGCCGCGCTGCGGGCCGCCGATCCCGCCGACGCCGCGACCATCCTGCGGGCCGGCGCCCCGCTCTGGGCGGAAGGCGCGCGGGTACTCAGGACGCGCGACGCCGCCTCCCGCAAGACCGCCGCGCTGCGCGGGCAACTGCGTGACACCCTCGGCGGCGAGCCGGTGCTGGCGTCGCTGGACGACGTTGCGGTCATGCTGGCGATCGCCAACCCCATCCTGGAACTGCGGGCGACCTTGCCGGCGGCGCCGATCGAAGGCATCGGCAAGGAAGCCCTGGCGGCGGTAGCGAGGGCGCTCCAGCAGGTGGCGGCCGTCGAGCGGGAGGCGATTCCCTACGTGGTTTTCGTCCTGATGGCCCGTCTGCGCGATCTCGGATCGCTCGCCGGGCTGTTCGAGAGGCTGATCGAAGGCGGCTTCGGCGACCTGGTCCAGGCCGCCAGCGCCCAGGCCGGCGAGGCGGTGGTGAGTCAGTGCGAGGACCGCCTGATCGACGTACGCGCCGAACTCGAGGACGAGGATCTCCCGAAGGCCGAAGTGGCGCGTGCCCTCAGCCGCGAGATCGATTCGCTGGAGCGCTCGGTCCGGGCGGTCGGCGACAGCGGCGGCCGCGGGCTCGGGCGGCGAATCGAGCGCGTCAAGGCGGAGCTCGCCCGCGTGGCTCGCGAGATCGTGGTGAGCGGGGCCGGCGACGCCACGCTGGCGGTGGTCGCGGCCCTCGATGATCCGCTGGCCAGCGAGGAACAGGAGCTGCAGCGCCTGCGCGACGCCGAGGACCGGATCGTCGCCCTGCGGCTGTGCCGGCGGTTCTCCGACGATGTCGGCCTGGCGGAACAGGTCGCCGCGGCGATGAAGACGATCGGCACCGGACTCGACGACCGCGGCAAGGCGATCCTGACCAAGCTGGAGGCGAACGACCCCGGCATTTCGGTGGTCGACCTCTACAACACCGTGCGGCTGGTCGAACTGGTGGACGGCGCGGAGAAGGCCGACCGGCTCCGGGTCGCCGGCCTGAAGGCGATGACGGGATAGCCGCGACCGGTTGCACCGCTTCAGCGAACGTTAAGACATCGCGTGATACCTGCAGCCAGTCCCGTTCCTGGCCGCGGGCCCGCGTTATGTCCTGCCAGGCGCTCGAGAGACCGCCAGATGCTCACCGGACGGTTCGCCCTGCTTGGGTTGCCGATCGTCATCCTGACCGCCGCCCTGCTGATCGGCACGTATCGCTACGTGGTGCTGTTCAACCTGCAGGTCAGCGTCGAGGGCGTCGCCGCCTCGATGGCGCAGATCTTCGCCAACACGCTCTGGCACGACTATCGCCCGCTGCTTGAAGACGGCGCCGACATGGGCGCCGAGGCGGTGCGCGACGATCCGATGACGCTGGCGCTTGACCGGGAGGTACGCCGGGTCACCGCCGGAACCAAGGTGATCAAGATCAAGGTCTACGCCGTCAACGGGTTCACGCTGTATTCCACCGACCGGGCGCAGATCGGCGTCGACTACAGCCAGCGACCGGCGTTCCTGACGGCGCTCGGCGGCGGTATTTTCAGCGAACTCGCGCGACGCGACCGGTTCGACGCGGTCAACGGGCCGCTGACCGACATCGTCGTGCTGGCGACCTACGTGCCGGCGCGGGCGCCGGACGATCCATCGCGTATCCTGGCGGTGCTGGAGATCTACACCGACGTAACCGAACTCGAGATCACCGTCCTCAACCGTCCCGAGGTCCGCGGCGCGATGCTGGTGATCGTGCTGGTGCTGTTGTCGGCGTTCGGCGCCCAGCTCTGGGTCCTCCGGCGGGCGGAGGACCGGGTGCTCCTGGAACACGACCGCCGGCTGCGGGCGAGCGCCGAACTGTCGCGGGTCGACGAGGCGAGCCGAGCCAAGTCGTTGTTCCTCGCCAACATGAGCCATGAGCTGCGCACCCCGCTGAACGCGGTGATCGGCTTCTCGGACATCCTGCAGTCGGAGATGTTCGGGCCGATCGCGCAGCGCCGCTACGTCGAGTACGCCGCCGACATCAACCGCGCCGGCCGCCACCTGCTGCGGGTCATCGACGACGTGCTCGACCTGTCCAAGATCGAGGCCGGCAAGGTCGACGTCAACGTCAGCGTGGTCGACCCCGCCGCGACGATCGCCTCGGCGCTGGACATGCTGGCCACCGAATCCGACCGCCACGGCGTGACGATCCGGCGCGACCTGCCTTCCGATGTGCCGCTGATCGCGACCGACGACGGCAAGCTTCGTCAGATCGTCCTCAACGTCGTCTCGAACGCCATCAAGTACACCGGTACCGGCGGTTCGGTGACCGTGCGGCTCGAGGTGGCCTCGGACGCGCCGGCGGTCCGGATCGTCATGGCCGACACCGGGATCGGCATGTCGGCCGACGACCTTGCGGTGGCGCTCACACCGTTCGGCAGGGTCCAGGGAACCCCGGGCAGCCAGCGCGGCGGCACCGGCCTCGGTCTCCCCCTGACCCGCGAGTTCGTCCGTCTCCTGGGTGGGCGTTTCAACGTCCAGAGCGCGCCGGGCGTCGGCACCACCGTGACGGTCGACCTGCCACTGGCGCCGATCGCCGCCTGATCGCGGCGCGACGCCCCGGCGGAGCACCGATGGCGGCGCAACAACGCTTGCCCGGGGTTTCGCCGCGGCTCTACGCTCTGGCGTTCCGCGTCACCGAAAGGACCCTCGCCATGGCCGATCCCCGCTACGTGTTCCTCGACGACAAGATCGTTCCCTGGGATCAGGGCACCGTCCACGTCTCCTCCGGCGCCTTCAAGTACGGCGCCTCGGTGTTCGAGGGCCTGCGCGGCTACTGGAACGACAAGGACCAGGAGATGTACCTGTTCCGGATGGCCGAGCACATGGAGCGCTTCACGTTCTCGCAGCGCTTCATGCGGTTCGACGAGATCTATTCGCCCGAATACGTCACCGAGAAGACCCAGGAACTGATCCGCGCCAACGGCTTCCGCGGCGAGAACGTCCACATCATGACGACCGCCTACCTGAAGGGCGGTGCCGCCCCGGCGTGACCGGCCCGGTCGGGCTGGCGATCACCGCGCTGGAGCGCCCGCGCATCGCCAAGATCACCTCGGGCGTCGGGGCCCAGGTCAGCTCCTGGATGCGGGTGCCGGACAACGCCATGCCGATGCGCGTCAAGTGCAACGCCAACTACAACAACGGCCGCCTCGCCAGCATGCAGGCCCAGGCCGACGGCTACGACACCGCGATCTTCCTGAACAGCCGCGGCAAGGTCTCGGAAGGCCCGGGCATGTGCTTCTTCATCGTGCGCAACGGCGTGCCGATCACCCCCAGCACGTCGAACGACATCCTGGAGAGCATCACCCGCACCACCGTCCTCGAACTGCTCCGCGAGATGGGCACGCCGGCGGTGGAACGCGACGTCGACCGCTCCGAGATCGTGGCGGCCGACGAGGCGTTCTTCTGCGGCACCGCCTGGGAGGTGACCCCGGTCACCATGATCGACCGCCTGCCGGTCGGCACCGGCAAGATGGGCGCGATCACCCAGCGCCTGCAGGACACCTACTTCGACGTCTGCAGCGGCGGCACCGGCGCCCACGGCGAGTGGCGCATGCCGGTGTACGGCAACGCCGGGGTGAAGGCCGCCGAGTAGCGTCCACCGGGGCGCCCGGGAGGTCTCGACGCCATGCTGGAGCACCTGCCCCGCGTCGACCTCCTGGACGGCCCGACGCCGTTCCAGCGCATGGCCCGCCTGGAGGCCGCGACCGGCCATGGCTCGCTGTGGGTCAAGCGCGACGATGTCGCCGCCCTCGGCCTCGGCGGCAACAAGCTGCGCAGCCTGGAGTACTGGATCGGCGCCGCCGGACGGGCCGGCTGCGACACGCTGGTGGTCGCCGGCGCGCCGGAGTCCAACCAATGCCGGCTGACCGCCGCCGCCGCCGCCAGGCTCGGCCTCGACTGCCTGATCCTGCACGGCGGCGATCCGCCGGCCTGTGAGGTCGGCAACCTGATGCTGAACCGCCTGCTGGGCGCCGAGATCCGGTTCCTCGGCCCGGTCGACGAGGCCGAGCGCGGCCGGCGGGCCCGTGCCGCCACAGAGGAGTTGGCCGGCGCGGGCCGGCGCCCCTACCTGATCGGCGACGCCGCGGTCGGCGCCATCGGCTACGCCCGCGCCGCCGAGGAGCTGGCCCGACAGGCCCGGGCGGTCGACTTGCCGCTGAGACACGTGGTGCTGCCCGGCTCCATGGGAACCACCGAGGCCGGATTCCTCTACGGCTGCGCCCTTCTCGACCTCGACGTGACGGTCCATCTGGTCAGCGTCGAGTACCCGGCCGATGACCTCGAGGCGCGGATCGCCCGGATCGTCGAGGATGCCGCCCGCCACGCCGGATCGCCGGCGGCCGGCTGGCGCCGGCGGCTGCGCATCCACATGGACCAGCTCGGCCCCGGCTACGGAAGGCCGACCCCGGCCTCGCGCGCCGCCGTCGGCGACGCCGCCCGCCTGGAGGGCTTCTTCCTCGAGCACACCTACACCGCCAAGACCTTCGCCGGCCTCCGCCGGATGATCGCCGACGGCACGATCGCCCCGCACGAGCCGGCCTGCTTCCTGCACACCGGCGGCGTCCCGGCGCTGTTCGGGCAGGTGGCGCGCGACCCGTCGCTGCTGGACCCGGTCGCCGCGATGAGGCCGGGACGCTCGACCGCTCGGCGGTCGGCGGCGCGGCTGTGGGCGAGCCGGCTTGGGGCTGCTGCTGGCGGTGGTCGCCGGGCTGCTGGCCTTCCTGTGGGGGGCCAGCCTGGCGTGCGAGGCGAACCCGGACTGCCCGTGGCCGGTGCTGTGGCGGTCGCGCTGAGGGCGCGCCGCCCTTTCGCCTCGCGGCCTCGTCGGTGTATCAGGAAGCACCCGTCGGCCCCGTGGCGGAACTGGTAGACGCACGCGACTTAAAATCGCGAGCCTTCGGGCGTGCGGGTTCGACTCCCGCCGGGGCCACCAGCCTCATCTCCGTGAATGAGCGACTTTCATCCGTTGAGATGGGTGTCGGACCGCTTTACAGATGGCGCGGGAGGTCGCTAGAACCTGAGCAACCGTCGATTGACAAGGCGAGGCAAGCGATGGAATCGAGAACGGCAACACTGCGCCGTGCGGCGGCGACGGCGATTTTGATCGTCCTACTGGGTTTCCCCTATGCCCTGGCCGCGCAGACAACGAGCGACCGGCGCGCTGAACTGGAGGCGGTGATCGCCGGGGTTTCGGATCCCGATCCGCTTGCCCGGGTCGCCTTCTACGAGAACCTGATCGCCGAGGGCGACCAGATGAAACTGCGGATCGCCCGAAAAACCGCGCTTTCCATCGACGACCCCAATCTCCACATGCTTGCCTTGAAAAGTTTCATCGCCCAGTCGACCAATCTGGACTTTGAGGTCAAGGGTGCCGAAGACATCGACAAAAACTTCGAGAGAGGCATGGAATCCCTGGGTCTGATCATTCCCTTCATCGTGTCCAATCTCAATATCAAGACCGGTACTTTCGATGTCGCGGCCATGTCCAACCAGACCAGGGTCGACGACAGGACTTTAGGCACCGGCGCGATCGCCGGAAGCGAGGTCCGGATCGCGTCGAACGTTTATCTCGGAACCCAGATCAAGCGCTGCAACCTTCGCGCCTCGTTGGCTGACGGTGTGCTGGATGGATATTTCTCCTGCCCCGGTTGGGGCCGCCTGCCACCCAAGATTCCAGTCCAGCTGGCGCTACCTTAGGATTTCAAGGCCCCATAACGTCAACGGCTCGCTGGTTCGCACTGATACGACCAGGCTTGTGAGGCTGCGCTTCAGGAACTGGCAGGAGACGGTGTCGCCGGTCGCGCAAGCGGACATGTAGAGGGGTGGTGCGCCCGCGGCGGATCGGCCCTCCACGAAGACTTTCAATCCGGCGGGCGATGCCGCTCCGGTCAAACCGACCACCGCCATGGCCTCACCGAGGAAGACCTCCAGGCTGACGTTCCCGCGGTCGTCGGGCATGACCGTCAGGGCCGTGTCCACACCGCCACGCGCGTCGCCGCCGACCAGGGTCCCGGCCTGCACCACCAGATCGAAATCCACCAGCGGCTCGGGAGCCTTCTTACCAGCGTCGACCCTGCCCGGCGGCTCGAGGGCGGCGACAGCGTCAAGCCGCACGGCCAACGCGGCGTTGGTGTCGGTGTCGACGCCAAACAGCAAGGCGACCGGCCGGGTGCCGACGAACACCATGCCGCCGCTCATGCCCTGCCTGAACATGGCATCGCTGCGCTTGGTCTCGAACTCGATCACGCGCCCCCCCAACTCGTCTCGGCTGGCGGCCCGCCTCACCAGCGGCAGCGTCACGACCTCGCCGCGCGTCGTGAACTCCAGTTGCGCTTCGAACGTCCTGCTCAGGAGGCTGTCGAGCGAAACCGGCGAGAGCCGCGACTCGCTGCAGCCCTGGCGGGCGATCTCGCCCTCGACGGTCAGAAAGCCGACATCCAAGTCGGGGTCCGGAATGCGCGGCGACGACGTCACGATCTGCCGGCTCCGCCGGTCTTCGAGCACCGGCGCGATCAGTTCATCCGGACCCTCCTTTCGAACGATGTGGCCAGCCGTGACAACCCGGCACACCCCGGTGCGATCCAGATACAGCCAACCCTGCCCGACCTCGTCGGCGGAGCGCAGCATCACGACCTCCGCACGGGCCGGCACCCCCGCGAAAGCCTGCAACGCGACTGTCGCCGCCACGACAGCGGCGAGCCGCACCGAAGGCCTCCATCCCCGTCGGCGCGGTCGCATCGGAGCCATGACCGTGGACGGGGATCTCATTCGGAATGCCCCTGGTCTGGCGGCGCGGCGGACCGCGGCCGCTTGAACGTCGCGGCCACGGCAGGGCCGATTGTCACCAAGAATGACAACATCAGCATCATCACCTGCACGACGATGATCACCGGGTCGCTCAGCAACTGCGTGAAACGGTCGACATAGATGGAGTCGGCCCCGAGCAGGCCGGTCGCCGGATCATATTCCGCGGCAGCGTTGGGCAAAGGCGACAGGACGAACACCTTCGGAGCCTCGGAAACAGCCTGGAAGTTCAGTCCGCCGTCTCCGACGACGGCGTAGCCGACGATCGAGGCCCGCGCGTCGCTGCTTGCCGACAGATTGTCCAAGGTACGGATCTGTGCGCCCGGCGCTACGGTCATGGGAGCGCTCCAGACCGCGTAAAGGTTGCTGCGGTCGCGCACGCTGCGCCCATAGAGCTCGATCCGAATGTCCGGCAGAACGCGGCCGCCGTTCTCGGCCCCGTGCCGAAAATTCGCGCCGACGATTGCCGGTCCGTAGATCGGCAAGCGACTGACCGCTCGGCCGCAGACGCTGTCCTGGCGGAAGTCGAAATCCCCGCCGTCCTTGACGACCTCCTTCGCCGCAGTGGTGAATGAGGCGCCGTTCTTCACGATGATGAACAGGTCTCCCGTATCGGTCATCTCGTAGCTGACCTGCGCACCGACAGCCGGCTGCAGATCTCCGATGAGGCAATCTTCCGCATCTCGGCCGTTGTCGTAGACGAGCCGCAGTCCATCACCGTCAAGCACCGCCATTTCTGGATTCTGGACCCAGAAGTGGATCTCCTCCGTTGTCCCCCGCATAAAGAAGACCGAACTTGGAACCGGCAGGACCCAGATCATCGTGACGTAGACGAAGCCGACCAGGACAAGTGGAATTATTGCCGGTCCTAGCCTCATCGCCCGGACTCCCTCGGCGCCCATGGCGGTAGTTCGTTGATAGAATTTGGGCATGGCCTGGATGCAGACCGACAGAATGGTTTTAAAACGCTGGAATCGTGTAAACGACATCTTCAACGCCGCCGGTCCGAAATCGGATCGAGAACTTGAGTTCACCCTCGAGGTTCTCGATCGCCGCCATCGGCCCCAGGTCGCACACATGAGTATAGGCCAAGCGCCCGGTGTTCGACGGGTCGCAGCCCCCCTCGGTGAGAGACGTGCCGTCCTTGCCGGTCAGCGAGAACCGAACGCGGGTGCGCGGAATGTTGAGGTAGGCGCGCAGCCTCCGCGCTCCCCAGCCTGGATCGGCGTTGACCATGCCGACGGCCAGCCTGTCGAACCGGTCCTCGTCGCACTCCGGACTGAGGCTGATCCGCAGCATGATGTCGCCGGCCCGATACCGTACCAGTTGATCCAGGTACGAACTGGGAAATGGCAGCATCTCTGGGCGCGAGGTGTCTCCGCTGCTGCGATAGCCGTTCAGGGCCCAATAGCGGCCATCCGCCGTCATCAGCCGCACGCATGCCTTCTCGCCTGCCAGGCGCCCCACGAACGCCCCGAGTTCGTTTGGGCTGAACAGTCCGTCGCCCTCCATCTGCAGGCTGACCAGAATGCTGCCGCTGGTCGGAGACGCTCCGGAGGCTCCGGCGTACCGCTCCACGAACTCGGTCTCCGCCAGCGACATGCCGGCCCGAGCGCCTAGCGGCACCAGGAGGGTCGCGAACAGCAACGCCGAGAGCACCAGCGCACGCACGGACTACCTCGTCACTTTGGTCCCTGGAGACGGCAACGCCGCTGCTCCATATTCGCATCTCTGCGACTGATGGTAGACGGATTGCCGGGCGGGTCCAATCCTGACCACACAGTAAGTCCCGGGTTCCTCAGTCGGCGGCGTCGACAACGCCCGCTCACCTTGAAAACCGCTCCTACGGCTGCAACCACAGCCCCGCTCGGCGGTTCGACGTAGACGGTCGCGCTGGTCGGCGCCTTCACCGCCGATCGAGGCCGCACCACGGCACGTCGTCCAAGAGGTGTTCTCCAGAGGCTGCGAGGGTCATCGCGATCGGCACGACGACTACGCGGATCAGGGGTGTTCCATGGCGAGCGAGAGGGGTGGGAAGCACGGAGCCGGGACCGTCGGGTCGCCCTGGCCGATAGGCGATGGCCACATGGCAGGCCTGATCCGTCGCCACGACTGGTCCGCCACCCCGCTCGGCCCGACCGACCTCTGGCCGGCCGACCTCAGGAGCATCGTGCAACTGCTGCTGGGGCATCAGTTCCCGATGATGCTGCTGTGGGGCCGCGACCACATCCAGATCTACAACGACGACTGCCGCGCCCTGATGGGCGCCAAGCACGAGGGCGCGCTCGGGCGGCCGGCTCGCGAGGTCTGGTCGGAGATCTGGGGCCTGACCCAACCGATCCTGCGGCGCGTGTGGGACGGCGAGACGGTGACGATCACCGATCACCCGGTCTCGGTAACGCGCAAGGGGGTCGTCGAGGAGGCCTGGTTCACCGCGTGCTACAGCCCGGCGCGAACCGCCGACGGCACGGTCGGCGGCATCTTCATGACGGTCAACGAGACCACCTCCCGGCGGCGCGAGCTGGAAGCCCAGTCGGCACGCGAGGCGCAGTACCAGGGGTTCTTCAACGCCGTCGACGCCGGGTTCTGCACGATCCGGATGATCTTCGACGCCCGCCAGAGGCCGGTGGATTACGTCTTCCTTGAGGTGAACCGGGCCTTCGAGACGCACTCGGGACTGGTGGACGCGGTCGGCCGCCGGATGCGCGAGATGCGCCCCGACCACGAGGAACACTGGTTCGAGATCTACGGGCGGGTGGCGCTGACCGGCACGCCGGAGCGGTTCGAGAACCGGTCCGACGCCCTCGATCGCTGGTTCAGCGTCTTCGCCTTCCGGATCGGTCCGCCCGAGCGTCGCGAACTCGCGGTGCTGTTCGAGGACATCACCGAGCGCCGGCAGGCCGACATCGCGCTCGAGCGCAGCCGGCGCCGCCTCGCCACCCTGGTCGAGGGCATCCCCCAGCTGGTCTGGCGGGCGACCGGCGCGGGGATGTGGACCTGGTCGAACCCGCAGTGGAGCGAGTACACCGGCCTGTCGCTTGAAGCCAGCCGGGGCGAGGGCTGGATCGCCGCGTTGCACCCGGACGACCGGGAGGACGCGAAGGCTGCCTGGGCGCGCGCCAGCCGTTCCGAGCGGCTGTCGATGGAGAGCCGCATTCGCGCCTCCGACGGTGGCTACCGGTGGTTCCAGACCCGGGCGATGCCGATGCTGGACGACGAAGGCCGCATCATCGAGTGGCTCGGCACCTCCACCGACATCGACGAGTTGCGGACGCTGCAGGACGAGCAGGGCATCCTGGTCGCGGAACTGCAGCACCGCACCCGCAACCTGCTGGGCGTGGTGCAGTCGATCGCCCAGCAGACCCTCAAGAGTTCCGGCTCGCTGGACGATTTCGGCCCTCGGTTCGGCGACCGTCTGCGCGCGCTGTCGCGGGTCCAGGGCTTGCTGTCTCGCGCCGAGAGCGAGCCGATCACCATCGGCGCCCTGCTGCGCCTCGAACTCGACGCGCTGGGCGCCGATTCGACCTGTGAGCGGGTGGTGCTGACCGGCCCGGAGGTCCCGTTGCGGCGCTCCAGCGTGCAGACCCTGGCGCTGGCGTTGCACGAGCTTGCCACCAACGCCCTCAAGCACGGCGCGCTCGCCACCGACACCGGGCGTCTCAGCGTCGTGTGGCAAGTGACGCACACCGAAGGTGCCGGGCGACGGCTGTCCCTGGAGTGGGTCGAGGAGGGGGCGGCAATGGGCAGCGAGAACCGGCTCCGCGTCGAGACCGGCTACGGCCGGGAGCTGATCGAGCGGGCGCTGCCCTACTCGCTGGGCGCGACCACGCGTTTCGAACTGCTCCCGGAGGGCGTGCGCTGCTCGATCGCCCTGCCGCTGGCCCGCAACGGCCTGCCGGAGCGCCAACGATGACCGCGTCGTCGACCCTTCTGGACGGCCGCCGAGTGCTTCTGGTCGAGGACGATTTCTTCGTGGTCGAGGACATGCGGCAGGCGTTCGAGGCGATCGGCGCCAGCGTGGTCGGGCCGGCGGCGACCGTCGACGACGCGCTGCGCCTGGTCGCCGCGACCGATCGGCTGGACGCCGCGGTGCTGGACGTCAACCTCAGAGGCGCCATGGTGTACCCGGTGGCCGACGCGCTGGCCGCGCGCGGCGTGCCGTTCGTGTTCGCCACCGGCTACGACAGCGCGGTGATCCCGCCGCGGTTCGCCGGGATCAAGCGCTGCGCCAAGCCCGTGCAGTTCACCAGGATGATCCGGACGCTCTTCCCCTGATCGCGGCCGGGCGGCCCTGCATGGGCGCTCTCACACTTCGTCATCCCGGCCAAGCGCCGCGCGAGCCGGGACCTGCCCGCCGCTCCACCGGCGGATTCTACCCCGTAAGCCAAGACGAAGCCGGGGCCGACGGAGCGGCGGGTGGCTCCCGGATCGACCGCGCTGACGCGCGTTCGTCCAGGATGACGAGGGGGAGGGGGAGCCCGCTCACATGCTTGATGACGACGAAGAGAGAGGGTCCGAGCGACGCGCGTGCGCCTCACCCCAACCCTGTCGTCATCCCGGACCGGACCGCCCCCGGCGGGACGGATCCGGGAGCCACGAAGCGACCAGCGCCTGGTCCTCTGAACCCAGCGGCGCCGGCCGTCGGTCAGTCCGCCGCCTCGATGGCGGCGCCGAGCGTGCGGCTGTCGGGAAACCGGATGCTGACCGTGGTCCCGTGGTCCTTGATGGAGTCGATCGTCATGGTCCCACCGTGCAGTCGCACCATCGACTTGACCAGCGGCAGGCCGAGGCCGGTGCCGCCGTGCGACTTGTCGTAGCGGTCGTTGAGCTGGACGAACGGTTCCATCGCCCGGGCGATGTCCTTGCGCTCCATGCCGATGCCGGTGTCGGCGACCACCAGGGCGATGCGGCCGTCGGGCTCCAGCCGGCCGACCACCTCGATGCGACCGCCCGGCTCGGTGAACTTGACCGCGTTCGAAACCAGGTTCAGCAGGATCTGGCGGATCAGCCGCTCGTCGGCGCGCAGCCGGGGCAGTTCCTCGTCGAGGTGGAGTTCGAGCGTGAGGCCCCGGCTCTTCGCCAGGTCGTCCATCATCCGGCCGACCCGGCGCACCACCGCGGCGATGTCGACGTCGACCTCGTGGAGGTCGAGCTTGCCGGCCTCGATGCGCGAATGATCGAGCAGGTCGTTGACCAGCGTCAGCAGGTGCTCGCCCGCCATCCGGATGTCCTCGGCGTAGGTCTTGTACCGCGGGTCGCCGAGCTTGCCGAAGGGCTCGTTGCCGAGCAGGTCGGAGAAGCCGATGACGGCGTTCAGCGGAGTGCGCAGCTCATGGCTCATGTTGGCGAGGAAGGCGCTCTTCGACCGGCTGGCATCCTCGGCCTCGGACTTGGCGGCGGCCAGCGCCTCGACGGTCTGCTCCATCCGCCGCGTGTCGGTGCGGACGCGCGCCACCACCCGGTTGTACTGGCGGGCGACCGGCTCGACCTCCGAGCCGGGCTCGACCGGGATCGGCGCGTCCATGCGGCCCGACTGGAAATGATCCTCCATGGCGAACACCAGGTCCTGCATGGCCGAGGACGCATCGTGCTCGGCGGCGTTCAGGCCGATGCGCTCGCCGTCCGCCGAGACCCGCAGCGGCACCACCAGGTTGACCGCCCGCAGAACCAGGTAGGAGGCGGCGAACGCAAACGCGCCGATCGCCGCGGCGCCGGTCGCCTGGATCGCCAGTTGCTGGATCCAGGTGCCGGCGAAAGTGGCCGGGTCGCCAAACACCGCCACCGCCAGGGTTCCCCAGATGCCGGCGAACAGGTGCACAGGGATGGCCCCGACCGCGTCGTCGATGCGCAGCCGCTCCAGCAGACGAACCCCGAGCGGCACCAGGGCGCCGCCGACCGCCCCGATGAACGCCGCCTCGCCGGCGCTCACCGCGTTGCAGTTGGCGGTCACCGCAACCAGCCCGCCGAGGATGCCGTTCAGGAGCGCGTCGACCCGGGCCCGGCGGGACAGGGCCGCCGCCATTGCCTGGCTGGCCAGCCCGCCGAAGCAGCCGGCCAGCATGGTGTTCGCCACGATCGGCGCCACCCGGGCGTCGAACCCCAGGGTCGAGCCGCCGTTGAAGCCGATCCAGCCGAACCAGATCAACATCGCGCCGATCGCCGCCAGCGGCAGGCTGTGCGGTTGCGGCGGGGTGCCGCCCTCCTGGAACCGGCCGATCCGAGGACCCACCACCAGGACCGCCGCCAGCGCCACCCACCCGCCGACCGAGTGGACCACCGTCGAGCCGGCGAAATCGATGAACCCCCGGGCCTCCAGCCAGCCGGGATTGCCGCCGTCGAGTCCGGCCCAGGCCCAGCCGCCGGCGAACGGGTAGATCGCGCCGGCGATCAGCGCCGCGACCACGATGTAGCCGAGGTAGCGGATCCGCTCGGCCACCGCGCCCGACACGATGGTGGTGGCGGTCCCGCAGAACATCAGCTGGAACACGAAGAACGCCGCCGCCCAGCCGGTGGTGCCCGAATCGTCGAGCGCCGGCGCCGCGCCGAACATCAGCGCGAAGCCGAACAGCCAGAACACCGCTCCCGCCACGCAGAAGTCGATCAGGTTCTTGGCGGCCACGTTGATGGTGTTGCGCGCCCGCACGAATCCGGCCTCGAGCGCGCAGAACCCGACCTGCATCACGAAGACCAGGCCGGCGGCAACGATCAGCCAGGAGACATCAAGGGCGTTCGCTTGTGGCGGCATGAGGATTCCTATGACGAATCGAGTCGTCCGATCAATCGCGCAGTTCCCGGTGGCGCTCCGCGATCACCCGCCTCGCAATCGCCCCTGGGCAAATCCCCCGCCGCCTGTCTATGATGCGGCCGACGGCCCCGACGATCGTTGCGGCACCGGTTGCGAGTGCTGTGGACGTCGGGTTCCGGTCCGGAGACCTCAGATCGCCATGACTGGCGGCCTAACACCCGTCGGATCCCGGAGAGCGCGGCTCGCCACGCTGCTCGGCTCGCTGTTTTGCCTGCTGACGGCGCTGTCCGGCCTGGAGTGGTCGGTCGCGCCTAGCCATCCGTCGGAGTTTCCGGACCTTCGCCCCGCCCACGCATCCTCCGACTGGGTCGCTCCCGCCGAGCCCCGACCCGACCCGGTGGTGTACGCGCAGTTGCCGGCGCCGCCTGCCCTCGCCGACTCCCGCCTGACCGTCTCGATCGGATCCGCCAAGGGCGGCCCGGACCAGAGCCCGGTCACGCTGCCGCGGCTTCCCTCGCTCCACGCGGTCGCCGCCGCTCCTCGCCCCGCCTCGGCCTCGGCCGTGGCAAGGCCAGAGCCGATGCGGTCGATCGGCGCCGCCCGGGCGCCGCCCTCCATCGCCTGACGGCCCGCCGCTTCCAAGCGGCACCCAGACCATTCCGCAGCTTCCGTCCCCGCGCCGGTGACGTTCGCCCCGCACGGGGCGGACCTCAGCGGGTGGTTGCCGGCCCGGCGCCTCGCCGCAGGCAACCGCCCTGGGGACACGCATTCGGCTCCCGCGCACCGGGAGAAAAGGAACCCCATGTCGACTTCCCTCGGGTACGCCCTCATCGGGATCGTGCTCATCCTGCTCGGCTCCATCGGTCTCGCCGTGGCCGCCCACCATTTCCGCCGCAACGACGACGGTTCGAGCCGGTTCTTCGGCTACTGCCTCGCCGCGGTGACCCTGGTCTACCTGTTCTCGGGCGGGGTCTTCTGCCTCGGCAAGGCCGCGCTTGGCCTGGACGCGCCGTGGACCCTGCTGGCAGCGGCGGTCGCGGCCGTCGCCGCCGTGGCCCTGCCGATCCTGACCTGGCGGCTGTTCGGGCCGCGCGCGGCAACCGACTTGGCCATCCCGGTCGTTCCGGCCGGCCTCGGCGCGGTCGCGGAGTGAGGCGATGGGCCTCGGCCTCGAACTCCTGCTCGCGACGGCCGTCGCCGGCGCGGGCGCCCTGTCGGCGCGGCTGCTGTTCCGGCGCGGTCCCATCGACGGCGCGACGGCGCCGGCCGGTCCCCGGTTCCGCGAGGCGGCACTCACCAACACGCTCGGCTTCCTGCTGATCGGCTCTGTCGCCGCCAGCAGCGCCCTGCTGGTCGACGCCCTCTGCCGGATCGCCGAACTGCCGGGCTGAACGCCCGGCGACAAAAAGCGGCCGGGCCGAACGCCCGGCGAGGAAAGGATTGGAGACGTTCGAATGCGCAATCTTCTCATCATGGCCGACCGGCTGGAGCGAATACCGCAGGTCTTCGGAAAGCTCGGAGCCTGGCTGATCCTGCCGCTGATCGGGATCATCATGTTCGACGTGCTGGCGCGTAAGTTCCAGTTCGTCCAGCAGTGGATCATGACCACGCCGCTGTACGACTTCATGTCGCCGACCAAGCTGCAGGAGATGGAGTGGCACCTGCACGCGGTGCTGTTCCTGCTGGCGCTCGGCTACGCCTACACGGTCAACGCCCACGTCCGGGTCGACCTGCTGCGCGAGAAGCTGAGCGACCGGGGCCAGGCCTGGGTCGAACTGGTCGGGATCTGCCTGCTGATGATCCCCTACATTTTGGTGGTCATGTACTACGGCTGGACGTTCGTCCACCAGGCGTGGGAGTCGAACGAGTCTTCCGACGCCATGACCGGCCTGTCGCACCGCTGGGTGATCAAGTCGTTCGTGCTGATCGGCCTGTTCCTGGCGCTGATGGCCGGGATCTCCACCCTGATCCGGCAGGTCGTCTACCTGTTCGGTCCGGAGGAACTTCGCGCCCAGGTCAAGATGAACATGCTGACCTCGGCGGTGGCCGAACACCTGCCGAAGATCGACGACGGCGACGTGGACAACGACATCGCGAAGCTCGAGGGTCACTACGATGACCCCGAGATCGTGCGGGGGGGCTGAGCCGTGGATTTCTATTGGGAGGACTATCTCGCTGTCTACATGTTCGCCGCGCTGGCGCTCGGGCTGTTCTCCGGGTTCCCGGTGGCGTTCGTGGTCGGCGGCATCGGCCTGGCGTTCGGCTTTCTCGGAGCCGCCGTCGACTACTTCTCGCTGATCGAGTTCTACAACATCCTGCCGCGCATCTGGGGCGGTGCCGCCGCCAACCTGGTGCTGGTCGCGGTGCCCTGCTTCATCTTCATGGGCACCATGCTGGAACGCTCCGGCGTCGCCAACGACCTGCTCGACATCCTGGAGATCCTGCTGCGACGGGTCCCGGGCGGGCTGGCGCTGGCGGTCACCGTCATGGGCACCATCATGGCCGCGACCACCGGCATCATCGGCGCCTCGGTCGTCATGATGACGCTGATGGCGCTGCCGACCATGCTGCGCCAGCGCTACCAGAAGGAACTGGCGACCGGCACGCTGGCGGCATCGGCAACGCTCGGCATCCTGATCCCGCCCAGCATCATGCTGGTGATCATGGCCGACCTGCTGGCGATCTCGGTCGGCAACCTGTTCCTCGGCGCCATCCTGCCGGGCCTGCTGCTGTCGGCGCTGTACTTCGCCTACATCCTGGTGGTGTCGGCGCTCAAGCCGCAATGGGCGCCGTCGCTGTCCGACGACGTCGGCCCGGACACCGCCGGCGCCATGATCCTGATGCTGCTGAAGGGCTTCCTGCCGCCGGTGTTCCTGATCACCCTGGTGCTCGGCTCGATCTTCGCCGGCTGGGCGACCCCGACCGAGGCGGCCGGCGTCGGCGGCTTCGGCGCGCTGCTGCTGGCGATCTTCAACAGGAAGCTGACCTGGGAGGTGCTGAAGGACGTCTGCGAGCGCACCGCCCTGACCTCCGGCATGATCTTCTTCATCTTCATGGGCGCGACCGCGTTCTCCTACGTGTTCCGCTCGCTCGGCGGCGAGGACCTGATCGTCGAGTTCATCGAGCACCTGGGCTTCGAGGCCTGGGGGCTGCTGTTCGTGCTGATGACGACGATCTTCATCCTCGGCTTCTTCTTCGACTGGATCGAGATCACGCTGATCGTGCTGCCGGTGTTCACCCCGATCGTGGAGCTGATGGATTTCGGCACCCACGTCGAGGGCCGCGACATCATCTACTGGTTCGCCATCCTGGTGGCGGTCAACCTGCAGACCTCGTTCCTGACACCACCCTTCGGGTTCGCCCTGTTCTACCTGAAGGGTGTCGCGCCCAACTCGGTCAAGATCCAGAACATCTACCGGGGCATCATCCCGTTCGTCGCCCTGCAGGTGATGGGGCTGGTCGCCGTCATCATCTGGCCGCAGATCACGCTCTGGCTGCCGAAGCTGATCCTGGAGTGATCGCGCCGCGGGGGATGGCCGGTCCGCCGGCCGTTCCCCGCGGGCCGTTCCCGGCGCCGCGGCGTCAGCGCTCCAACGGGCGGAGCGGGCGGTCCGGGCAGCGGCGGAAGATCAGGGTCGGCGCCGGCTGCTCGCGCCGCAGCGCCTGGCCGACCGGATCCCACACGAACACCTGGCGCGGCTCCGGCCGGGCCAGCGACAGCGACGGCGCGATCTCCAGGCGCGAGCCCTGCAGCCGGTAGCTCGAGGTGCCGACCACCAGGTCGCGCAGCCCCTGGGTGGTGCCGGTATCGAGCAGCGCCTTGGTGTAGCGTCCGTCGCGCAGCACCATGACATGGGCGCCGGTGCAGTCGGCGCCCTCGCCCTTGGCCACGCCCCAGATGCCCTCGACCGGTGTCGATGCCGCCGCCGATGCCGCCGGCCCGCCCGCCGCCGCGAGCAGGACCAGCACCGCGAGGGCGGCCGGCAGCGTCATCCCCGGCGATCCAGGACCGCTTCCATCCGCCGGCGCGGCGCGTCGGTGGTGTAGCTGGCGGCGAAGCTGGCCACGCTCGCCTCGACCGCGTCGGCGATCGACAGCGTGTCCCATTGCCGGCACAGCACCTTCTGGGCGCGCACCGCCGCCGGATCTGCGCCGTCGATGGTCCGGACCAGCGCCGCCGCGCGCCGGTCGAGCGCGTCCCTGGCCACCACCTCCTCGACCAGCCCCCAGCGCTCGGCCGTCGCGGCGTCGATCACCTCGCCGGTCAGCACCAGGCGCGCCGAGCGCCCGCGTCCGATCAGGCGGGGCAGCAGCGCGGCCTCGATCACCGACGGCACCCCGACCAGCACCTCCGGCATGGCGAAGCGGGCATCCTCGGACGCGATGCGCAGGTCGGCCCCGGCCACCAGTTCGAGGCCGGCGCCGATGCAGGCCCCGTGGATCGCCGCCACCACCGGCACCGGGCAGTCCATCACCGCCGCGATGGCGTGGTGCAGCCCGCGGATGAAGGCCGCCGCCGAGGCCGGATCGAGCCCGGCCATCTCGCGGACATCGGCGCCGGCGCAGAAGCTCGGGCCGGCGCCGTTCAGCAGCACCACGCGCAGGCCGTCGTCCCGCGACAGCTCGCGGAAGGCGGCCGCGACCGCCGCGCGCCACCTCGCTGGAGACGGCGTTGCGCTTCTCCGGGCGCGACAGGGTGACGGTGGCGACGCCGCCGTCGCGGGAAACCTGGACCAGGGTCATCGCGCCGTGTCCCCGGCAGCGATCTCCCCCCCTGACGTCACAGGGGCCAACTCGGCCTCGATGGGCTCGCCGCCGAGCGACCGGACCAGCGCCCGCACCTCGTCGGTCGCCGCCTCCAGGCGCACCGGGTCGGCCGAGCGCAGCACCAGCGCGGTGCCGAAATGGCCGGCGCGGAAATACGGATAGCTGCCGATCTCGACGTCGGCATAGCGCTCCTGGACGGCGCCGAGGCCGGCCGCCACGGTGCCCTCGCCGATCGTGCAGGCGACGGTGCGGGACAGCATCGGCACGCCACCGGCCAGCCGCGACGCCACGCCGTCGAACATCGCCTGCAGGATCCTCGGCACCCCCGGCAGCACGTGCACGTTGCCGATGATGAAGCCCGGGGCCGCCGAGACCGGGTTGTCGATCAGCGTCGCCCCGACCGGGATATCCGCCATCTT
This sequence comes from Rhodospirillaceae bacterium, assembly GCA_018401495.1. Lineage (GTDB taxonomy): Bacteria > Pseudomonadota > Alphaproteobacteria > Thalassobaculales > Thalassobaculaceae > Thalassobaculum_A. Next base: position 171,286 of record JAGYJX010000019.1, on the reverse strand, counting down.
GCGGCGCGCCTCGTTGAAGTCGATGCCGGAGTTCGCGTAGTGCGCGGTCAGCCGCCGCATCGCCTCGGGGTTGCGCTCGACCGCGGCGCCGAAGGCCTTGGCGATGCAGGCGGTGGTGATGTCGTCGTGGGTCGGGCCGATGCCGCCGGAGGTGAAGACGTAGGTGTAGCGCTCCGACAGGGCGCGCACCGCCTCGACGATCGCCGCCTCGTCGTCGCGCACCACCCTGACCTCGGCGAGCCGGATGCCCAGCGTGTTCAGCCGCTCGCCGATGTAGCCGAGGTTCTTGTCCTGGGTGCGGCCGGAGAGGATCTCGTTGCCGATGATGCACAGCGCAGCCGTGACGGGGGCGGCTGCAACAGGGGCAGGCGCGGCTGCGACGGACGGGTCGGTCATGGCAATGGCTCCGGATGGGACGGCGGTCGAGACGGATGGGAGCCGCCGACGGCCGGGCAAGTCAAGCGCGGTGGCGCTGCCGGGCCCCTGCGCGGCCACCCGGGGTAACGCCTTGTTAACTCCTCTTGGCGAGACTTCTGAGCGATTGTATTCAACCGATGAGTTCAGGCGACGACCCGCCGGACGTGCCGCCAGGAGATTCCCCGATGACGCTGAAGATCAAGGTGCCGTTGATCGCGGTCCTGTTGTGCCTGACCTCCTGCGCCCTGATCGGCGGGCTCGGCTACGTGCAGAGCCGCGATGCCCTGTTCGAGAGCGCGGTCGACCGCCTCGGCTTCATCGCGGAGACCAAGCGGGACCGCCTCGCCCGGGTGATGAGCGCCACCGCCGCCAGCCTCGACGGGATGGCGCGCAGCGAGGGCGTGTTCCAGGGCATCGAGAGCCTGGCCGTCGCCATCGACGCCGACGAGGTCGACGCGATCCGCGGCCTGTACGCCGACCCCGCGCTGAGCCCGTCGCAGCGCGCCGAGATCACCGGCGAGACCGCCAAGGGCATGTACGCCTGGCGGCACACCGGGCTGCACGCGTCGTTCGTCTCGCAATGGCGCAGCGCCGAGATCTCGGACGCCTACGTGGTTCTTCCCGACGGCCGCATCATCTACTCGGTCACCAAGAGCGACGGCTTCCTGAAGACCCTGTCCGACCTCGGCCGGACGCCGCTCGCCGAAGCGGCCGGGCGGGCGCTGACGCTGCCGGCCGGCGAGCAACTGTTCCAGGACTTCGCGGCCTACGACAGCGGTTCGGACGCGGTGTCCGCCTTCTGGGCGCAGCCGGTCTACCGCACCGCCGCGATCGGCGAAGGCCAGCCGGCGATCGCCGCCATCGTGTTCCGCATGTCCGCGGACAAGGCCACCGAGGTGATCGGCGGGGTCGAGGCCGACGGCTCCCCGCAGGACAACACGCTGGTCGGCGCCGACGGCGTGATCCGCACCAACCGCTTGGTCGACGGCGGCGCCAGGGCGCTCGACTACACGGTGGCGCCGGCGCTGAAGGACGCCCTGGCCGCCGGCAAGGCCGGCTACATGCGCGTCGACGACCCGCTGTCCGGATCGTTGCTGGCGGCCTTCGAGCCGCTCGGCGACGGCAGCTTCATCGTCGCCGCCCAGACCGAGGACAAGGCGCTGGCGGCGGTCGACGAGATGCGCACCGCCATGATCGTGCTGGCGGCGGTGGTGGTGGCGGCGCTGGGCGGCCTGACCATCCTGCTCGGCAGCCGCCTGACCGGACCGATCCAGGCCATGGCGACCGCCGTCCGCCGGCTTGCCGACAACGACCTGGACGTCGAGGTGCCCGGCCTGCAGCGCAAGGACGAGATCGCCGACATCGCCAGGGCGGTCCAGGTGTTCAAGGAAAACGCCCAGCGCATGCGGCGCATGGAGGTCGAGCAGGCCGAGACGGATCGCCGGGTCGAGGACGAGAAGCGCCGCGCCATGGACGAACTGGCGGCGCGGTTCGAGCGGTCGGTCGGCGGCCTCGTCCGGACCCTGGCCAGCCATGTCGACGAGGTGCGGCGCCGGGCCGAGGCGATGAGCCAGGCAACCGACGAGGCGCGGTCGGAGGCGTCGGTCGTCGCCGGGTCGTCGGAACAGTCGAGCAGCAACGTCCAGGCGGTGTCGGCGGCGGCCGAGGAACTGGCGGCGACGGTGCGCGGAGATCGGCGAGCAGATGACGCGGGCCGCGCTGATGTCGCGGCAGGCGACCGAGGAGGCCGAGCGCGGCGACGGCCGGGTGCAGGCGCTGGCGGCGACCGCCCAGCAGATCGGCGACGTGATCACGCTGATCCAGGACATCGCCGAGCAGACCAACCTGCTGGCGCTGAACGCCACCATCGAAGCCGCCCGAGCGGGCGAAGCCGGCAAGGGCTTCGCGGTCGTCGCCTCCGAGGTGAAGAGCCTGGCCAGCCAGACCGCCCGGGCGACCGAGGAGATCCGCAGCCAGATCGAGGACATCCAGGCCGCCAGCCGGGAGGCGGTCTCGACCATCAAGGCGATCACCGAGGTCGTGCAGTCGCTGGAGCAGATGAACACCGCGGTCGCCTCGGCGGTCGAGCAGCAGGGCGCAACCACCCGGGAGATCGCCCGCAACACCCAGCAGGCGGCGGACGGCGCCGCCCAGGTGACCGGCGGCATCGCCAAGGTGTCGGCGGCGTCGGAGCGCACCGGCGAAGGCGCCGCCGAGGTCCTGCACATGTGCGGCGAGCTGGGGGCCTCGACCGACACGCTGGAACGCGAAGTCGGGGAGTTCGTGCAGAGCATCCGCGCCGGCTGAGGGTGACGGCCGAGAGGACCGCGTCGGTTGGCGTCGGCTCAGCGCCCTTCGGCGAGCACGATCGCCATGGAGGCGGCGAGCGCCTTCTGAACCAGCTCCGCCTGACGCGTCACTCCCATCTTCAGGAACACCGATTTGAGATAGGTTCGAACGGAGGCGATCTTGAGGCCATTGACGGTGGCCGCCTCCTCGAGGGTCTGCCCTCGCACCAGACATTCCACGATCCGGCTCTCCGATCCGGTCAGTCCGAACAGGCCCCGCAGCCGTGCGGCATCGGGGTAGGAGAGACGACCGGGGTCGTTCAGGAACAGCGTCGCGCCCCCTTCGTCGTGACCGGCCGCGCACACCGTCACGTGCAGGATGCGCCCGTCCGCGGCCGATTCCAGCGAGACTATCACGCTGTGTCCGGTCGCGGCCGACTCGCGGAGCGCCCGAGCGAGCAACTGGGTTCCCGAGACATCGCTGGCCCGCAGCCTGTTGGCGGAGTCGGTCGCGACAAGGTTGCCCTCGCCAAGCAGGCGGACCGCAGCCTTGTTCGCAAACAGCACGCGGAATTCGTCGTCGATCAGCACGGCGCCGATTGCCAGGCGGTCCGTGATCGCGTCGGAGGGCCCGGACGTCGGCGCGTCTGCAGAAGACCTGTCGCGATCGCGATCAGCCAGCGCCGCTTTCACGGCTGCGGCCAGATCCTCGGAGCCGCAAGGCTTCAGGTAGAATCGGAAGACCGAGGCTTCGTTGATGAAGGCGATGGCGTCGGTCACACCGGCGTTGCCGGTCAGCATGATGCAGCGGGTGGCGGCACCCGCCGCCCGGAGCGCCTTGGCGATATCGAGGCCGGATTCGCCGGGCATGTTCAAATCAAGAACCGCCACATCTGGCCAGTCTCCGGTCCGTTCGCTCCAGAACGCCGACGCAGAATTGTAGAAGAGCATCTGCCATCGCTCCCGGTGCGCACGCAGGAGTCGACGAAGGCCGTCCAGCACAAACGGCTCATCATCCACGAATGCGACGGTTGGGACGCGCACGGTTGACATTGTCGAGGACCGGAAGTTGTTCCCGACGGCCACTATCAGCGGGGCCAAAAGCGGTCAAGATTCGGAAAGTGCGTGGCTCTCGCGACGACAGGACTACGCGACTTGCCGAACTCGAGGCTGGAACGCGTATCCCGAGGGCCGCTGTTGCGCCGCGCTCTGGAGACCCGACAGGACCTGACGGTTGACCGCGACCAAGGTCTCGACAGCCGCCAGATTGCCGGCGCCGGCCTTCTCGCACGCCCGCAGCATGCTGCTTGCCAATGTGACGAGCGTGTTTCTCAGCGACTCGGGCATTCCGGACTCGTCATGGCATGCGTTGACGCCGCACCGGGTCCAGAGCCGCCTGGCCTGCTCGACCGCGTCGCTTCGCGACGCCTTCGCTGTCAGCGCGCAGCAGCGCCGCCGTTACCTGGGCAAGTTCCTCGGCGTCGCGGTCGCGGGGCCGGGCGACCTGCGCCACCTTGTTGTGATAGGCTTTCCATGCGTTCATCGCCTCGCCTCCCGCTCGAATGGCTTGCGCACCATCACCCCCTGCAGCAGGGCCGGACCGATCTTGGTCCATGCCCTGCCGCCGGCATCAGACGACCTCACCGGAACAGCGAGACCAGGTTCAACGGCGCCTGCGCCGCGCTGGAGAGGGCCTGGATGGCCAGTTGCTGCTTCACCTGAAGCGCGCTCTGCTTGGACGCTTCCTCGGCCAGGTCGGCGTCGACGAGGTTGCCCAGACCCTTCTCGGTCGCGTCGCTGATCTTTCCGATGAACTGAGCGTGCATGTCCACGGCCCGCGCGTCGCCGCCAAAGGAGCCGATCGCCGCGTTGACGGCGGTTTCGAAGCTGTCCAGGGCCGCCAGCGTGGTGCGGGCGTTTGCGGCGGTCGAAACGTCGACGGCGCCATCCAGGGTACCCTTCGCCGCTTCGAGGTCGTAGGCGGACACCGACATGGTGGTTCCGTCGGCCGCGGCGATGAACCCGAGGTCAGTCGCGCCCGTCTTCAGCAGGTTGGTATCGCCGAAGCTGGAGTTGGAGATGAAGGTGTCGATCTGCGCCAACATGGAGTTGACGTCAGCCGTGTAGGTGGCGCGCGCTTCCGCGCTCAGGCTGTCGTCCGACAGCGAGGTTACCTTTTCCCGGATCGGAGCCCACGAGGTTGCTGACGCTGTCGGCGCCAGCCATGCCGACCTCGATTGCGCCGCGAACGCTGTTCAGCGACTCGCCGATCTTTCCGAAAGCCTTCAGGTCGGACCGGAGGCCCTGGGCAATCGCGTAGGTCGAGGCGTCGTCGAAACCGTCGGCCACCTTCAGGCCGGTCGAAATCCGCTTCTGAACGCCGGACAGCTCGTTCGTCGCGCTCTTGTACATTTGCACGGCGGCCATGGCGCCGGAGTTCGTGTTGATCGAAAGCATGATTGTCTCCTTCTGGATACAGAAACTCGATGAGAACTACTGTCTAAACCATCAACAGAATCCAATAAACTAAACAAGAACATATATTCATTCTGTTTTCTCTCGTTTGACGAACCAATATAGATCAGCATTTTAAATAAAAAAAGGAACGCCTTGCGGCGTTCCTCATGTTTATTGCCAGACAACAAGCTATTCAGACTGAACATCCGAGGCCAAAACATACCCAATGCCCCGCACCGTTTGGATCAATCTGGGGTGCGACTGGTCATCTTCGATTTTTCGGCGTATCCGACCGATCAGCACGTCGATGGAACGTTCATACCCGGCGCATCGGGCACCGCGGGTGGCGTCGAGGATCTCCTGGCGCGACAGCGGCCGAAGCGGGTTCTGGACGAAGCATCTGAGGATGTCGAATTCGCCACTGGTCATATCGATCTCGCCCTGCGCCGGCGTGAACACACGGCGATGCACGACGTCGATCGACCATCGGCCGAAGCGCAGGACCGAGACATGCCCACGATCGCCCGGATCGAGCCGGCTTCGCGAATCTGTTCACTCGACGCATGATCGCGCGAATGCGGGCCGAGACCTCGCGAGGGTCGGCCCGTCGATCGACCACATCATCGGCGCCGAGTTCGAGGGCGACGATGCGGTCCACGGGATGATCGCGAACGTTCAGAGCAATCATCGGACGGTCGTCGTTCGACCGGAAGTCGCGGATGCTGCGGTAGCTGTCGGGACCGGTGTTCGGCATCGCCAGGATCACGCACTGCGGTCCCGCAGCTGTGTCGGGATCAGCGCGCGAGCCGGCATCGACCTCGATCACGTCGAACTGCTCGTCTCTGAGCTGGCGTGCCAGCACGGCCCGGGCGGCCGGATCGTCATCTACAAGCGTGACTCTAATTTGGGGACTGGTCATTGGGCCTTCCTTCTGTCTGGCCGGATTTCCGATCCGCGCCTTCTGGAGCGGATCACCGCATCCACGGCGGCCGACGGACCATGATGCAGCTCCCCGCGAGACAATATCCTCGTATGGGAGGGGCCGATCGCACGCCGCCTCCGTATTGTCCGCAACGCGCCCCCGTTTGGTACGCCCCTCGTCCACCCTCAACGACAGGCCCCGGTGTGTCGTTGGATGCGGGACACGCCCGGCATCATCCTGAAACAGGGATGTGCGAACGTCGAATTTTCTGATTTCTGACGGGCCTGGTTGTCACCAATGCAGCCGATAATGCTCGAGACGAACGCATGTTCAGTACAAAATCCACACTAGGCGAGTTGGCCGTTCCAACACTGAGCCTCCACTGCAGCGCACCGATCACGGCTCTTGGCGAAATTTTTGATGAACAGCCTCAGATCCACGGGATACTGCTGCTCGGAAGACGCGGCGAGTCACGGCAAGTGGTCACGCGCAGCCGGTTCCTGGCGAAAAGAGGGCATCTTCTTTTCAAGGAACTCCTGCTCGACGGCACGATCGCCGACTACGCCGCGTGGTCGCCCCAGGAAGCGTTGATCTTCGACGCCGACACGCCGCTATACCAGGCCGCCGAGATCGCGCTCGAACGGGACGGCGAGCACGCATACGATCCGGTGGTCGCCGAATTCCCGCAGGGAACCGAGCAAATCGTGTGCATGCGGGACCTGATGCGCGCGCAGGCCGACGTGCTCCAGTCCGCCAGCCGGACCGCCAACGAAACGCTCTCGCGGTTCCTGAAGTCCCAGGAGGACCTGCTGCAAGCGCGAAAGATGGAGGCTGTCGGAACGCTTTCCGCCGGACTGGCGCACGAACTGAACACACCGCTCCAGTTCGTGGGCAGCAACATCACCTTCCTCCAGAAGCTGCACGCCGAGTATGGCGACCTCGCCCCGGATCACGCCTCGCTTGAGCTCCTGAAGGGCTTTCTCGCCGACTGGCGCGATGAGGTGCCGGGCGCCCTCGCCGACATCCGCAGCGGCCTGGCGAGGATGGCCGACATCATCAGCGCCATGAAGAGCTTCTCCGGCAAGGATGGATCGGCGTACGGGGCGGTGGATGCCAACGCGACCATCCAGTCGGCCGCCACCCTCACCCAGGGATTGTGGAATGGCCGCATCGAATTGCGCCCGGACCTCGCGCTGGCGCTGCCCAGCGCCCGCGGCAAGGCGAACGCGCTGGTGCAGGTCTGGATGAATGTGCTGACCAACGCCTTCCAGGCCATCGAGGCGGCCGGCCGGCAGACCGCCGGTGTCGTCGACGTGCGGTCCCGATGCGGCGGTGACGGCACCATCGAGGTTCGGATCGCGGACAACGGGATCGGCATGGACGAAGACACCACCAGCCGCTGCTTCAACCCGTTCTTCACCACCCGTTCCCCGGGAGCCGGCACCGGGCAGGGACTGGCGGTGGTGCACCGCATCGTGGTCGAGGAGCACCACGGCCGGATCCTTGTCGAGAGCCAACCCGGCCGGGGAACAGTGATGCGGATCATGCTTCCCGCCGCTTGAGCCGAGCGAGGCGGCGGCCGAGGTACCCTCAGATGGGGATTATGCCGGGCAGCGCGCGTCCGCAGACTGGTGCTGGAAGAGTTCGATGCGAGGCGGGATCAACGGATGGCAGACGCGCACACTGTGTCTCCGGGCGCCACCCGGCGGATCGCCGGGGTGGGCCGCATCCTGATCGTCGACGACATCACCGAGATGCGCCAGACCCTCCGCCGCATGTTGAGATGGGCCGGCGTCACGGATGTGGAGCTAGCCTCGAACATCGACGAGGCCCGCCTCGCCCTCGAACGGGCCAAGGAGCGGGTTGCGCCGTTCGACCTGGTTCTGATCGACCAGATGATGCCGGGCGGCTCCGGCACCGAACTCATCGAAGAGGTCGTCGCCCGCAACCTCGTCAATCGTCGCCACACCGGCCTGTTCCTGCTGTCCGGCGTGAGCGAGTACGACCTGCAGGCCCAGGCACGCCAGGCCGGTGCGGTGGCCTTGCTGGAAAAGCCGATCAGCGGCGACAACCTCCTCGCCGTCATTCAGAAGTGGGCAGCCTATCGCCAAGCCGCCCGCACCAGGGCTTCGTCCGGCGGAGAAACCCGATGAAACCGAGCCTCGTCTTTCTGGACGACGACCAGCGCTTCCTGGACGGGCTCCGCCGGGCGTTGAACAAGTACAAGAACGACTGGACCATGGAGTTCGTGACCGACGCCGAAGCGGCCTTCCAGCACCTGGACGGCCGCCGGGTCGACATCCTCGTCAGCGATCACGACATGCCGGGCACCATGGGCGACCTGGTCATGGAGACCGTGCGGCATCGCTGGCCGGCGACGGTGCGGGTCATGCTCACCGGGCGTCCCCTCCCGACCGTCGCCGCCGCGCTGATGGGCGTCGCGCACCGCAGTTTCTCGAAACCGTGCGATCCCGATCACCTGGCGCTCTACCTCTCCCGGGTGCTGGCAAGCGTCCGCGTCTTCAAAAGTCCCTTGGTCATCGATCTCATCGCCGGGCTGTCGATGCCGCCGCTTCCGCGCAGCATCCTCCTGGCGACGCGAAGCGATCACCTCGAACCGGGCGTCCAGATCGCGGCCGCGCTGTTCCAACTGGCCACCAGCCACCTGAGCGCCGAGAACGGACCCGGGGCGGTCGAGGACCACAACCTGCGTCTGGCGCTCGATCAGTTGAGGCATGTGGCGCAAAGCCGTCTGCCGCCGATCGAGAACCCGATCGTGCTCGGCCTCTGGAACGAGTCGGTCGCGATCGCCGGGACGGTCCAGCGGATGGCCAAGGCCGCGCAACTCGAGTCGAGCAAGCAGCGGGAATTGACCATCGCGGGGCCCTTCAGCAACATCGGCTCCATCGCCCTCGCCGAAGTGCTCCCTGGATCCTATGCCAGCGATGTCGGCACCGCCGACACGCCCGAGCGCTGGGTAAAGGAAAAGTCCACGTTCGGAGCCAGCGGGCTCGAGGTGGGGGCCTTCCTGCTGACGGCGTGGGGTTTCCCCGAGCCGATTGTCGACGAGGTCAGGTCACAGGGGGTGACGCTCTCGAGCATGGGGAACTACCCGCGCGAGGCCCGCGTCCTGGCCGGCGCACGCGACCGATCGTGGCCGGAGTTGATCGAGATCGAGAAGCAGCTCGCGGGGTGACGCCGACCGGCCCACGCGGGCCGGATCGCGCGCTCACTCCTGCGCCGCTCCGCTGGTGAGGGCCGCGGCCCTGGCGCACCATGTCGCCAACTCACCCTGGACGGTTTCCTGCCCAAGCAGCGCCTCGGGAAGGCGAGCGCCGACCGGGAGGCCGGCGCCGGCGATCTCTGCCTCCTCGATGAGTAATTCGGCGATCCGCACCGCGGTCGTCACATCGAGACCCCGCTCCGATTCCCCGCCAGAGCCGTGATGCTCGCCGATGGCCAGGACGATCGGCGCCGGCAGTCCCCATGTGCCCAACAGATACGCTGCCACCGCGGCGTGATCGGCTCCGAACAACGCGCGCTCCTCGGCGCTCAGGGATGCGCCGCAGCTAGCGTGCGTCTCCAGGACAGCGTCGTAGGTGTCGCCGAGAGTCTCAGCCAGCACCAGGATGCCGATGTCGTGCATCAGGCCGGCCATGTACGCATCGTCGCAATCGTCCCTGGCGAGGCCGGCGCCGAGGGCGATGGTGCGGGAGAGGCAACCGACGCGCAGGCAGTGGTCGATCACCGCCTCGACATCGCGGCCGCCTACCGTCCGGCGGGAAAGCTGGCTGACGATCCCGAAGCCGAGCGCCAGGGCCTTGAGGGTATCGAAGCCGAGAAACTGAACCGCCTGGTGCACGGAGCGGACGGTCGCGGCGACGCCAAAATAGGAGGAGTTGCAGATCTGCAGCAGCTTCGCCGCCAGGCCGGGCTCGCGCGCCACGATGCTGTCGAGGCGATCCGGGGCGACCTGCGGCTTGCCGAGTTCCTCCAGGAGGTCGGTGTAGACCGACGGCCGGCTGGGCAGCGAGCCGAGGCCGGAGATGAAGGTCCGCAGCGGATCGGCGGTCAATGTTCGGCGTTGCCGGAGCGCCCGCTCGATCTTGACCTCGAGTTCGTCGGCGTCGCAGGGCTTCGACAGATACTGATGGCTGACCCCGACGGCGCGCAAAGCGGTTTCCTCGTCGCATTGTCCCGACAGCACGAAACGCAGGGTGTCGGGGTAGTCCTTCTGGATGGCCTCCAGGAGGGTCGCTCCATCCATCTCCGGCATTCGCATGTCGGTCACGACGACATCCACGGGCCGGGCCGCGAGGATTGCCAGGGCCGCACGACCTCCGTCGGCGAAATGCATGTCCCATTCGTTCCGGCGATGCCGGAGCATCCGCCTCAGTCCCTGGAGAACGTTCGGTTCATCGTCAACGAACAGCACGCTGGTCTCAGCCATCCGACTTCTCCACGACCTTTTCAGGCTTTTCCTCGTCAAATCGCAGCGTGAACGTGGTGCCGGCGCCGGCGACCGACAGGACCGCCAGTTCCCCTCCGTGGCTCCTCACGATCGCGTCGGAGATGGCTAGGCCTTGACCGGTACCACGGCCGGGTTCCTTGGTCGTGAAGAAGGGCTCGAAGATTCGGGACCGGATGGCTTCCGGAATGCCCGGTCCGTCGTCCCGGACCTCGATCTCTGCCGAGCGGCCACACCGGCGCGTGGCGACCACGATGGTGCCGGGACTGGAGCGGTTCTGGTCCTCGATCGCCTGCGCGGCGTTCACGATGAGGTTCACCAGCACCTGCTGCAGTTCGCCGGGACTGCCCTGGATGACCGGAGGTTCCGCGGACAGGTCGGTCACCACCTCGGCGTGGTACTTCCACTGGTTGCGCGTCACGGTCACCGCGGTCCGGACGACGGCGTTCAGATCGACCTCGCTGTCCCGGCGTTCGCTCGGATGCGAGAAGTCCCGGACCGCGCGAACGATCTGAGCGATACGCTCCACCCCGTCGAGCGATTGCTCGGTGGCCGAGGGAATCTCCTCGGCGAGGAACTCGTAGTCGATGTCGTCGAGACGCCGGCGGATGTCGGCAAGGATGGGCGTCTGCGCGCCCGGATCGTCCGACGCGGCCGCTTCACGCACCAGTTCCATGACGGCGCTCAGTTCCGTGAAGGCGCTCTTGAGGAACCCGAGGTTGTCGCTGAGGTACTGGACCGGCGTGTTGATCTCGTGGGCAATGCCTCCGGCGAGGGTGCCGAGGGCCTCGAACTTCCCGGCCTCCAGCAGCCGGTGCTGCATCTTCTCGCGCTCGGCGGCCGCATCGCGGCGCCCGGTGGCGTCGATCTGCACACCCACGAAATGCGTCACCTCCTGATCGGCGGCGCGAACCGGGAACACCGAAAGATCATTCCAGAACTCGCTGCCGTCCTTGCGGTAGTTCCTGATCTCGACATGGGCCGGGGCACCGGCGGCGATGCTCTCGCGGAGAGTTCGCCGTGTCTCGGGGTCGCTCCCTGGTCCCGTCAGAAACCGGCAGTTCAGCCCGAGAATGTCGTTGAGGGTATAGCCGGTAATCTTGGTGAAGCTCGGGTTGCAGTAGATCAACGGATTGTCCGGCTGGCGAGGATCCGAGATCGTCACACCGTTCGGGATGGCGTTCACGACCGCCGCCAGGAGGGCGTTGGACTCGACCTCCGCGCGCAATTCCTCCGCCACGCGGTCCAATTCCGCCACGCGCTCCCTTACCCGCCCCTCGAGGGTCTCGTTGACGTTCCGGAGTTGGTCTTGAATGTGCTTCAGCTCGGTGACGTCGGTTCGGATGCCGGCGATGCCGCCGTCGGGTGTCCGCCTTTCGGATATCTGGATCCACCGTCCGGACCGAAGCTGCTGGAGGATGGTGCCCTCCGGCTCGCGATGCTGCCGGACCCGGCGCTCGATGAACCCCTCGACATCGCCGTCGGCCTCCGGGTACTGGCCCCGAACCGCTCCGTAACGGATGATGTCCGCGAACCGTGTCCCCTCGACGATCACCGACGCGCTGTCCGGGTAGAACTCGCGGTAGCGGCGGTTGAACAGCACCAAGCGGTCGTCGCTGTCGTAGCAGGCGAAGCCTTCGGTGATGGTGTCGAGCGCCGTCTGGAGTTGCCTGCGGGTATCGCGGATCGCTTGGCGAAGCCGGCCCGGCTCGGCCTCCGCCCGGCGCACCAGGACGAACAGGGCGATCAGCAGGGCGACCAGCAGCCCTGCCTGCAGCCCCAGGACCTGCGGGAGGATCCCGCTGGTGAGGTAGGAGGACCATCCGCCCTGCGGCCGCGCCAGCAGTTGCCAGGAACCGCCCTGGAAGCGCACCTCCTCGATCACGGGATGGTCCGAGATCAGCTCCGCCGCGCCGTGGAACAGCGGCCCCGCGCCGCCGGTGCCGTCCCGCCCCCGGAGCCCGATTTCCAGGCCGTCGTCGCGGTTGATCGCCGCGGCCTCGTCCAGGAGGCTGTCGAGATCGATCACGACCGTCGCGAGGCCCCAGAACGTTTCGAGGTCATTCCCGACGAAGATCGGCAATCGGCCGATGGCCGCCGTGCCACCCTGCCGTAACTCGACGGGGTCGCTGAGAAAGAACTCCCGGCTGCGCATCGTCCGCTCGATCGCGTCGCGACGCGCCGGGTCGGCCAGCAGGTCATGCCCGAGCGCGGCTTGGTTGCCCTCCAGCGGATAGACGTGCGTCACCACCGCGTTGCGCGCCAGCTGCAGGCTCCGGACCCGCGCCGCCCGCGAGGTCGCTGCCCGGGCATAGCGCTGGAACCGGTCGACGGTCAGTTCCGGATCCACCGCGATCAGGGCCGCTACGCCGTCTACCAAGGCGATTCGCCCGGACAGCGCGTGCTCCAGGCGGGCTCGGACCACACCGAGGTCCCGGGTCACCGCCACGCGGTGGCTCGCAACGGAGAGTTTTACCTGCTCGACCACCTGCCACGCGAAGAACGCCACGGCACCGAGTCCTAGCAGGCTCGCCAGGACACGCGGCGACGGGTATGCGGGGCTCATGCAGGACTTCCCTTCAACGCTTCGTTCGTACGACGATGATCTAGTCTGCCGGTCGGTGGTTACGAAATCCTCAAATGGGGATGATGGTCGAGTGCGTTGACACGCAGCCGACCGACGTCGAGAACGGCACCAGAGGCTCCTGCAAACGATCCGACATGGACTTGCCCCCGCTCCGCGAAGGCCGACTGATCCGGCGCTACAAGCGCTTCCTCGCCGACATCGACCTCGGCGGCGAGACGGTTACCGCGCACTGCCCGAACCCCGGCGCCATGACCGGGCTGAACGCGCCCGGCCTGCGGGCCTGGGTGTCGCGCTCGGACGATCCGCGGCGCAAGCTGGCGCACACGCTCGAGCTGGTGGAGGCGGACGGCGGCCTGGTCGGCATCCACACCGGCCGGCCGAACGCCATCGTCGCCGAGGCGATCGCCGCCGGCCTGATCCCGGAGCTGGCGGGCTACGCGACCCTGCGCCGCGAGGTGCGCTACGGCGCCGCCAGCCGCGTCGACATGCTGCTCGACGATCCTGGGCGCGGCGCCTGCTACGTCGAGGTCAAGAACGTCCACCTGCGCCGCCCGGACGGGCCCCACCCCGGCGCCGCCGAGTTCCCGGATTCGGTGACCGCGCGCGGCGCCAGGCATCTCGAGGAGCTGGCCGCCATGGTCGCCGCCGGCCACCGCGCCGCGATGATGTTCTGCGTCCAGCGCATGGATTGCGACCGGGTGGTCGCCGCCGCCGACATCGACCCCCGCTACGCCGCCGGCCTGGCCCGGGCCGCCGCCGCCGGCGTCGAGGTCCTGGCCTGGGATTGCGCGATCACCCCGGACCGGATCACCCTGCGCCGGCCGCTTCCCGTCATCGTGTGAGGAACCCGCCATGACCGACAGCTGCGACGCGATCGTGATCGGCGCCGGCATCATCGGCGCGGCGGTCGGCCTCGAACTCGCGCGCTCCGGCCGCCGGGTCCTCAACGTCGACCGGCTGCCGGCCGCCGGCTACGGCTCGACCGGCAGCTCCTGCGCCATCATCCGGGTGCATTACTCGACCGTCGACGGCACGGCGCTGGCCTACGATTCCTACTTCGACTGGAAGCGCTGGGCCGAGTATCTGGGCGTGCAGGACGAGCGCGGCCTCGCGGAGTTCCGGGAGTGCGGCTGCCTGGTGATGGAGACCGAGCAGAACGGCCGCCTCGCCCGCGTCCTCGACACCGTCTCGCGGCTCGGCATCCCGTTCGAGCGTTGGGACGCCGGCCGCATCCGCGCCGCCCTGCCGATCTGGGACCTGCAGCGGTTCTGGCCGGCGAAGCGGATGGACGAGCCCGGCTTCGGCGAGCCGACCGGCGGTGCCCTGGACGGTGCGGTGTTCTTCCCGACCGCCGGCTATGTCGGCGACCCGCAGCTCGCCAGCCACAACCTGCAGCGCGCCGCCGAGGCCGCCGGCGGGCGCTTCCTGTTCAACCGGACGGTGACGGCGATTCCGGTCGAGGGTGGCCGCGTGCAGGGCGTGGTGCTGGACGACGGCACCCGGATCGCCGCCCCGGTGGTGGTCAACGTCGCCGGCCCGCACTCCGGCGCGATCAACGCCCTGGTCGGCGCGGACCGCGACATGACCATCACCACCCGGCCGGTGCGCCAGGAGGTCGTGCACGTCGCGGCCCCGCAGGGGTTCGACGTCGCGCGCGCCGGCCTGGTGGTCTCCGACGGCGACATCGCCTGCTACATCCGCCCGGAGACCGGCAACCACTTCCTGGTCGGCAGCGAGGACCCGGAGTGCGACCCGCGCGAGGTCGTCGACCCCGACGGCTTCGACCGGAGCTTGAGCGACCAGGCCGTCACCCAGGCGCTGCGGTTCGCGCAGCGGGTGCCGTCGCTGGCGGTGCCGCCGCGGCCCAGGGGCGTGGCCGATCTGTACGACGTCTCGGACGACTGGATCCCGATCTACGACCGCTCCTGCGTCGACGGCTTCTACATGGCGATCGGCACCAGCGGGAACCAGTTCAAGAACGCCCCGGTCGCCGGCCGGCTGATGGCGGCGCTGATCGACCACGTCGAGGCCGGGGGCGACCACGACCGCGCGCCGCTGCGCTTCCGTCTGCGCCACGTCGACCACACGGTCGACACCGCCACCTTCTCGCGCCGCCGCGCCGTCAACGCGGCCAGCACGTTCTCGGTCCTCGGCTGACGCCGGACGGCGACGCGGCGGCCCGGGCAGGCCCACTCTTGACCTCGCCATACCGCGTGCGCAGATTGGGCGATTGTTCGTCCCCACGGAGTAAGACGCATGCGCGAAGCCCTGGCGGAGGCGCGCCAGATCATCCGGCACCGCCCCGACGACTTCGAGGGCATGCGCCGGGCCGGCCTTCTGGCGGCAGCGATTCTCGACATGATCACCGATCACGTGGTCCCCGGCGTCACCACCGACGAACTCGACAGGCTGTGCCACGAGATGACCGTGGCGCACGGCGCGGTGCCGGCGCCGCTCGGCTACAAGGGCTTCCCGAAATCGATCTGCACGTCGATCAACCACGTGGTGTGCCACGGCATCCCCGGGGACCGGAAGCTGGTGGACGGGGAGATCGTCAACATCGACGTGACGGTGATCCTGGACGGCTGGCACGGCGATTCCAGCCGCATGTACCTGGTCGGCGACAAGGTGCCGGTGAAGGCCCGCAAGCTGGTCGAGGTCACCTACGACTGCATGATGCTGGGGATCGAGGTGGTCCGGCCGGGAGTCAGGCTCGGCGCCATCGGCCACGCCATCCAGCAATACGCCGAGGCGCAGCGCTTCTCGGTGGTGCGGGATTTCTGCGGCCACGGCCTCGGCCGCACGTTCCACGCCCCGCCGAGCGTGCTGCACTACGGCCACCCGGACGAGGGCCCGATCCTGGAGCCGGGGATGTTCTTCACCATCGAGCCGATGATCAACGCCGGCAAGTACGCGGTGAAGATCCTCGACGACGGCTGGACCGCGGTGACCCGCGACCGCTCGCTGTCGGCGCAGTTCGAGCACTCGATCGGCGTGACCGAGGACGGCGCCGAGATCTTCACCCTGTCGCCGAAGGGCTACACCAAGCCGCCCTACGCCTAGCCTGACCTGGGTGATCGCCCAGGCGCCGAGCCCGCAGCCGACGGCCAGCACCGCCGCGATCCAGGTCGGGGTGCGCGCGATGCGCTCCGGCGCCTGCTCGGCCGGCATCGTCTTCCAGCCGGTGACCATGGGACGGACCAGGTCGGTCTTGAGCAGCAGGGCGTAGGCCAGCACCGCGGTGACGTGGATCGCCACCAGCACCAGGATCGCGTCGAAGAACTGGTGGTGCCGGCCGGTCAGCGTCAACGCCGTCTCGTGGGCGACCAGGCGCGTACAGCGGCCCCTCGTAGAGGATCTCGTCGGTGGCGAACAGCCCCATGCCGGCCTGCGCCGCCATCGCGAACAGCAGCGCCAGCACCGACCAGCCGCCCAGCGGGTTGTGCCCGAGATAGGCCGGGTGGCGGCCGGCCAAGGTCTCCCGCGCGTAACGCCACGCCGCCAGCGGGCCGCGCACGAAGCCGGCGAAGCGCGCGGTGCCGCTGCCGACGAACCCCCAGATCAGCCGGAACGCCAGCAGCGCCAGGGTGGCGAGCCCGAGCCGCTCGTGCCATTCCGTCATGCCCTGCTCGGCGGTGTACCAGGAGCCGGCGAAGGTGATGACAAGGGCCCAATGGAACAACCGCGTCGGAAGGTCCCAGGCCCGGACCCGCACGGTCTCGCCACCCTTGGCCATCGGCTCAGGCCTCCTTCATGAACGCCGTGTAGTCGTCCACCACCGACGCCGCCGAGGCCGCCACCAGCCGGCCGCCCGCCTCCGGCGTGGCGAGGAAGCTGTCGGCGCCGATCCGGCCGTCGGGGTGGATCGAGCGGTAGTCGTCGGCGTCCAGGAAGGCGCGCGGCCGCGGCGGGGCCGGGTCCATGGCCACCGACTTGATGTGCCCGGGGTAGGCGAACTGCGTAACCGCGACCTCGGACGGGGTGGCGTGGCTGCCCTCGCGGTCGCCGTAGAGCTCGCGGCTCAGCGACCGGATCGACTCGAAGCCGAACCAGTTGGCGAGCTTGCAGCGGACGTGCGGGCGCTCCCAGCCTGGGTTCAGGCTCTTCTCGGCGTGGATCTCGCTGAACGCCGCCGAGATGGTGGCGATGTTGCCGCCGTGGCCGTTCAGGAAATAGAACCGCTCGAACCCGTTGCGGGCCAGCGACAGCACGTAGTCGCGGATCACCAGGATCAGCGTGCTCGGCCGCAGCGCGATCGAGCCGGCGAACGCCAGGTGGTGCTGCGCCATGCCGACCGAGATGGTCGGGCCGACGATGCAGCCCAGGGTCTCGGCGGCGCGGTCGGCGATCACCTCCGGGCAGATCGAGTCGGTGCCGATCAGGCCGATCGGGCCGTGCTGCTCGGTCGAGCCGATCGGCACGATGATGCCGTTCTGCTCCTTGAGGTAAGCGTCGACCTCCATCCAGGTCATCGTGTGCAGGCGCATGCGGGTCTCTCCTCGATTCGAAATGTCATGGACGGTCACGTCACGCGCGGTTGGCTCCCGGGTCGCGCCGCGCTCGATTCTTCCGCCGTCATCCCGGCCGCAGCGGCGAAGCCGCGGAGCGCCGGACCCACCGGGCGGGCGGTGGTCCAGGTCGCTGCGCTTGCCCGGGATGACGACGGCAAAAATGACGGGCCAGCCCGAACCCACGGCCCTCGCATGCGCTGTCGGCGCGCGGCTCACTCGACCGCCGCCAGGGCGCGTTCCAGCCACGCCGCCACCGCCAGCGCGCGGGCGTCCTCGCCGTAGCCGGTGACGATCTGCACGCCGACCGGCAGGCCGTGCGAGCCGCGGCCGGCGGGGATCGTGACGCACGGCCAGCGCAGCAGGGTCCAGATCTTGTTGAACAGCGGGTCGCCGGTCCACTCGATGCCGGCGGGAGCCTCGCCCGAGGCCGGCACCGTCAGGATGGCGTCGAGCCCGTCGAGCCGGGCGACCGCCTCGTTGCGGAACCGGTCGGCCTTGCCCTGCGCCTCGTAGTAGGCGGCGTCGTCGATCGCCCGGCCCTCGGCCAGGGTGTCGCGGTAGAAGTCGCTCAGCTGGTCGCGGGCGTTGTCGTATTCCCACGCCAGCGCCCGCGCGGCACCCGCCGTCATCACCGTCGTGTGCACCGCCTCCATCGCCTCGTAGGCGGTCCAGTCGACCAGCGCCACCACCGATGCGCGGGCGGTCTGGGCGGCGATCCGGGCCCGCTCCAGCGCGGCGGCGGCGTCCTCGTCGATGCGGTCGGCGAACGGCACGTGGATGCCGATCCGCGGCGGCGAGCCGTCGAACCCGTCGAGCGGCGGCATGGTCTCGCCGCGCAACGCGTAGTCGAAGAACGCCACGTCCTCGACCGAGCGCGCGAAGGTGCCGACGGTGTCGAGATACTCCGCCAGCAGCTTGACGCCGCGCCGGTCGTGGGTGGCGAAGGTCGGCTTGAAGCCGACCACGCCGCAATAGGCGGCCGGGCGGATCACCGATCCCGCCGTCTGTGTCCCGAAGGCGAGCGGCACCATGAAGTCGGCGACCGCCGCCGCCGAGCCGCTCGACGAGCCGCCGGGGGTGTGGCCGAGATTGTGCGGGTTGCGGGTCTTGCCCGGACGCCGCCACGCGAACTCGGTGGTCACCGTCTTGCCGAGGATCAGCCCGCCGGCGGCCTTGGTGCGGGCCACCACCGCGGCGTCCTCGGACGGCCGGTTGCCGGCGTAGATCGGCGACCCGTACTCGGCCGGCAGGTCGGCGGTGTCGATCAGGTCCTTCACCGCCACCGGCAGGCCGCGCAACGGCCCCTCGGCGCGGGCCGAACGGGCGGCGGTGCGCACCGCGTCCGGGTCGATGTGGATGAACGCGCCGACCTCGCCGTCGCGCTCGGCGACGCGCGCCAGGCAGGCGTCGGCGAGCGCTTCCACGGTCAGCGTTCCGGCCTCGATGCGGCGCGCCGCCTCGACGGCTCCGAGCGTGTTGGGGGCGTCGGTCATGGCTCAGGCTCCGATCAGGTGAAGGACGACCTCGCGGCGGTGCGGGGCGGTGCGGTGCTCGGCCAGGTACACGCCCTGCCAGGTGCCGAGGGCGGCGCGGCCGCCGGCGACCGGGATCGACAGGGACGTGTTGGTGACGGCGGCGCGGATGTGCGCGGGCATGTCGTCCGGTCCCTCGGCGGTGTGGGCGTAGAGCCCGGGATCGTCCGGGGCGAGACGGGCGAAGAACGCGTCCAGATCGTCGCGCACGTCCGGGTCGGCGTTCTCCTGGATCAGCAGCGACGCCGAGGTGTGGCGCACGAACACGGTGAGCAGCCCCGACGCGATCCCGGTGCCGCCGACGAAGCCGTCGATCTCGGCCGTGATGTCGGTGAAGCCGCGCCCAGGCGTGCGGACCGTCAGCGCGGACTGCGCCTGGCGGAGCAGGGCGGCGGGGGGCGGCGGCGGGTCGGAGGTCGGCCATGACGGCGAGAATAGCGGCCGCGGGAGCGGGGGCAAGCCGGACGCGAGCCGGATCGACTTTCGAGGGTCGACTGCGCCATCATGGACCGCCCGCCCCGCCGCCGCCAACGCCCGCCAGCAGGAGTCCAGCCGATGCCTCGATCCCCGGCGACGTTCACCATCCGCCCGCTCCCCGGCGCCAGCTTCGGCGGCATCGTCGAGCTGCCGCCGGGCACCGACACCGAGGCGGCGATCGCCGCGGTCGAGGCGGCGCCCGAGGCGTTCCTGCAGGCGTTCTACGAGCGCCACTGCCTGCTGCTGATGAAGGGCATGGACGCGATCTCGCGGGACCCGACCCTGCTGGTGCGGCTGAGCCGGCTGTTCGGACCCGAGGTCGAGGACTACCGGCAGACCATCACCGCCAGCAACAACGTGCATCCCGATGTTCCGGAGATCCTGGTGGTCTCGAACGTGCCGCCGGCCACGCCCAGGATCCCCGCCCTGCCCGATCCGCCGCTGACCGCCGACGGCGCGGTGCCGGTGCAGTTTCCGCACCGGCGCGGCTGGCACACCGACCAGAGCTACCGCCGACCGCCGCCGGACATCTCGCTGTTCTACGCCGAGACCCCGACCCCGAAGGGCCAGGGCCAGACGCTGTACGCCGACGGCATCGGCGCCTACGCCGCCCTGCCCGACGCCCTGAAGCGGCGGATCGAGGGACTGGAGGGCATCCACGTCGCCCCCGGCCGCAACCGTTCGGAGCAGGCGGTGCTGGCCGGCGAGCCCCCGCACCCGCTGCAGCCGCGCGAGGCGCCGCAGCGCCAGCCGGTGGTGCGGGTCCACCCGGTGACCGGCGAGCCGGCGCTGTACCTCTGCGAATCCGGCCAGATGGACTGGATCGAGGGTCCGCTCGCCGGCATGCAGCCGGGACCGCACGGCGACGGCGCCAAGCTGCTGTACGAGTTGATGTCGCACTACACCAGCCCGCAATTCACCTACGTCCACGAGTGGGACGTCGGCGACCTGATCATCTACGACAACCGCTCGACGATCCACTCCGCCACCTGGTTCGACGGCGACCGGCACCGCCGGCGGATGTGGCGGACCACGGTGCACGGCAATCCTGGGGCGATCTACGACGGCGAGCCGAAGAGCTGGCTGCCGGCGTAGCGGGGCGGCCGGCGCACCGTCGGCTCACGCCGTCGCCGACCGCAGGACTTTCGAGATCTCCGCCGCGAGTTGCTCCTGGATGTAGGGCTTGCCCAGCCTCGGCAGGTCGATGGTCGACCCCTTCGGCAACTCCGCGAAGCCGGTGGCCAGCAGGATCGGCAGGCTGGGCCGGATCTCGCGCGCCGCCTCGGCGAGTTCGGCGCCGGTCATCCGCGGCATCGAGTAGTCGGTGATCAGCAGGTCGACCCGGCGGCCGTTCTGAAGGATCGCCAGCGCCTCGGCGCCGGAATCGGCCTCGATCACCTCATGACCGAGATCCGCCAGCATGTCGGCGGTGCTCATGGCGATCAGCGGGTCGTCGTCGACGATCAGGACAGTGACCTTCGGGGTCTCCTCGCAGGGCTCCGCCGCGGTCTCCCGAGCCGGGGCCTCGGCGGCCTGATTGGTGGCCGGCAACCACAACTCGGCCCGCGTGCCGCGCCCGACCTCGCTGGTCAGGCGCAACGTGCCGTTCAGCTGCACCGCCAGCCCGTACACCATCGAGAGCCCGAGCCCGGTGCCCTTGCCCAGTTCCTTGGTCGAAAAGAACGGCTCGGTGGCCTTGCCGAGGGTTTCGGCGTCCATGCCGTGGCCGGTGTCGGTAACCGACACGCGCACGTAGCTGCCGGCGGGAAGGTCGTCGGCCGGCCCGGCCCGGACGCCGGCGACCGTGATCGCGACGGTGCCGCCGGCCGGCATCGCGTCGCGGGCGTTGATCACCAGGTTGAGCACGGCCAGTTCAAGCTGATTGGCGTCCACCAGGGCGACCGGGATTGCCTCACCGAGTTCGGTCTTCAGATCGACGTGGGAACCGACCGAACGTTGCAACAGATCGGCCATCCCACTGACGAGGTCGGGGATACTGGTCGGCTCCACCTTCAGCTCCTGGCGCCGGGCGAACGCCAGCAGGCGCTGGGTGAGCGCCGCGCCGCGTCGCGCCCCCTGCTGGGCCCCATCGATCAGTCGGGTCGACCGGGCATCCGGGGGAATATGCTTCCGAAGGAGATCGAGATTGCCGAGGATTGCCATCAGCAGATTGTTGAAGTCGTGGGCGATGCCGCCGGTCAATTGGCCGATGATCTCCATCTTCTGCGCCTGGCGTAGCTGCTCCTCGGCGCGCTCGCGCTGCCCGATCTCCTCGAGCATCGCCGCGTGCGCCCGCTCCAGCTCCGCGGTCCGCTCCGCGACCCGCTCCTCGAGGATCTCGTTGAGATGCCGCAGGCCGACCTCGGCGATCTTCCGACCGGTGATGTCGGAGGCGACACCCACCAGCCTGGGCGCTGCCCAGCTTCCGGTCGTTCGCGACGCGGGCCCGGATCTCGACCCAGTGGACGTCGCCGTCCGGCCAGATCGCGCGGAACTCGGCCGCGAACTCGCTCTCGCTGGTGGCGCTGGCGTGCAGCGCGGCAAGCGCGCGCGTCTGGTCGTCAGGATGGATGGCGGCGACGAGGTTTTCGAAGCCGAACGGCTCGTCCACCGCGCGGCCGAACACAGCCTTGCAGGTTTCCGAAGCCGACAGAGTCCAGGCCGTCAGATCCAGCTCCCAGGCGCCCAGCCGCCCGGCCCGCAAGGCCGTTCTCAGACGTTCCTCACCCTCGTGGAGTTCCTCGATCCAGGCGCGCGCCTGGTATTGCCGCTGTCGTCCCTTGTAGGCGGTGCGGGCGACGCTGACGAAGGTCGTCGGGTGGAACGGCCGCTCCAGGAAGGTCACGTTGCCGAGGGCCTCCGACAGCCGCGCCGCCGCGTGGTTGCGGTCCAGTCGCCGCCGCCGCGCTGGGTCAGCACGATGAACGGCAGGTCCGACCAGCTCGGCTGGGCGGCGACCCAGTCCGCCATGCGCCGGAGGTCGGCCCAGCGCAACGGCGTCCTCGGTCACCACCGCGAACGCAGACGTCGTCGCCGAGCGCCCGACTCGAACGCTCGCCACGTCGGCGCACACCGCCGACGCGGCACCGGCCGCTTCGAGCAGGGCCGTCGCCACCGCGGCATCGCGTCCGCGCGGCGCCAGGACCAGCACCCTGGACACGCCGGGGCTAGGAACCGCCATCGCTCGCCTTGGCCACCTTCATCAACGGCATGCCCCCGACAAAGGTCGGAACGCCACGGAGCACGCCCTGGAAACCCTCCAGCGGCGCACCGATCTCCAAACCGGTGCCGGTCACCCGGAACTCCCGGATCGTTTCCTCGTGATGGCCGGTGCGCTTCTTGATCACCGAGACCGCGCGTCGCACCTTGCCCGATGCCTCGAAGTAGCGAAGCAGGATCACCGTGTCGGCCAGATAGGTCACGTCGACCGGCGACTTCATGTCGCCGACCAGGCCGTGTTGCGCCACCGTCAGGAAGGTTGTCGCACCCTGGCGATTGAGAAACTGCAGCAGTTCATGAATGTGGAGAATCAGGAAGTTCTCCTCGGGCATCGCCGCCTGGTAGCCATTCAGGCTGTCGATCACCACGGCCTTGACGCCGCCTTCGGCCACCTTGCCGCGAACCCGGTGCGCGAACTCCCCCGGCGACAGCTCGGCGGCGTCAACCTGCTCGATGTGAAGCATGCCCGCGTCGCGGGCGGCCTCGAGATCGAACCCCATCGAGCGGGTCCGGTCGAACAGCAGGCCGAGTTCCTCGTCGAACACGAACACCGCCGCCTTCTCGCCGCGCCGGATCGCGGCGCTGACGAACTGGAGCGTGAAGAGGCTCTTGCCGGTCCCGGCCGGACCGAGAACCAGGGTGCTCGTCCCCTGCTCGACCCCGCCACCCAGCAAGGCGTCGAGTTCGGCGATGTCGCTGGTCCGGCGTTCGCGGGTGAAGCCGGTGCGGTGCTCGGCGGCGACGAGCCGAGGGAACACGGACACCCCGCCGGTGGTGACCGTCATGTCATGGTAGCCGCCGCGAAACGCCTGGCCGCGGTACTTCAAGACCCGGAGCCTGCGGCGCTCGGCGCCGTAATCAGGGGCGAGTTCCTCCAGGCGAATGACGCCGTGCACGATGCTGTGGACAGTTTTGTCCGTCATTTCGGCCGTCAGGTCGTCGAGCAGCAGGACCGTGGCGTCGCGTTTGGCGAAAAAGTGCTTGAGGGCCAGGATCTGCCGCCGGTAGCGCAGTGAGCTCTGCGCGAGCAGGCGGATCTCGGACAGACTGTCGAGCACGACGCGATCCGGCCTGGTCCGCTCGAACGCGTCGACGATCACCTTCGTCGCCTCGCCGAGCTCCAGGTCGGAGGAATACAGCAAGCTCTGCAGCTGGTTGTCGTCCAGCAGGCTTTCCGCCGGGGTGAGTTCGCACACCTCGATGCCGTCGCCGAGCGTCCAACCGTGCGACCGCGCGCCCGCCCGCAACTCGCCGTCGGTCTCCGACAGTGTGATGTAGAGACCGCGCTCGCCGAGCCGCTCGCCTTCCAGCAGGAAACGCAAGGCGATCGTAGTCTTGCCGGTGCCGGGACTGCCCTCCAGCAGGAAGAGATGCCCGGAAGCCAGGCCGCCTCCCAGGACATCGTCGAAACCGGGAACGCCGGTTCTTGCGGGTGACTTTTCCGGTGTATCAACGCGCATTCACCGCCAGTCCTTCCGTCAATCCTTCCCCGGAAGCGCAGCGCAATGGTCGGCAGCCGCACGCCCGCGATCGGTTTCCCGCGTTCCAAACGACGCGATCGCCGACCTCGCGAGCCGGCCCTCCTCCAACACCGCTAGAACGCCCATGGGAAGCGCCAGTTCCGGGCCGGTCGGCTTCCACCACTCGCGACGCAGAGCGACGACAATCCCACACATTCTACTTTGACGCGAGTGCCTCGAGCGCCGGACGGTGGCGTCGATCTTGTCGGCGGCCGACCCCCGGATGTACCGTCCGGCGCCGGAGGAGCCTGCCATGCCGCGCCACATCGTCTGCCTGACCTACGACTTCGACGCCCTGTCGCTGCCGATCGCCAAGGGAACGGTCAGCCCGACCGCGCTGTCGCGCGGCGAGTTCGGGCTCGTCGGCGTCGAGCGCATCAGACTGCTGCTCGCCGACCGCAACATCAGGGCGACCTTCTTCACGCCCGGCCACACCATCGAGAGCTTTCCGGCCTCGGTGACGCCGCTGGTCGAGGCCGGCCACGAGATCGGCCACCACGGCTGGACCCACCGCCGGCCCAACGACCTGCCGCGCGGCGAGGAGGCCGAGGAACTGGCGCGCGGCATCGCGGCGATCCGCGCCCTCACCGGATCGGCCCCGGTCGGCTACCGCTCGCCCTCCTGGGACCTGTCGCCGCACACCCTCGAGCTGCTGATCGAGAATGGCTTCGAGTACGATTCCAGCCTGATGGGCCACGACTATCGCCCGTACCGCCCTCGGCTCGGCGACACTGCGCCGCTTCTGGAGCCGGCCCGCTTCGGCCGCGAGACCGCGCTGGTCGAAATGCCGGTCAGCTGGAGCCTCGACGACTACCCGCATTTCGAGTGGTCGGTGCTGTCGGGCGGCGCCCTCAACCCCGGACTGGCGCACTGGCGGGGCGTGGTCGACAACTGGACCGCGGACTTCGACTACATGCGCGAGACCACCGACTGGGGTGTGATCACCTACACCTTCCACCCGTTCGTCTCCGGCCGCGGCCACCGCATGAAGGCCATGGCGGCGTTGATCGATCACCTGACCGAGGCGGGAGCGGTGTTCCTGACGATGGCCGAGGCGGCGCGCGAGGCCGCCCGGGTGATCGGGCCGCCGAAATGAACCCGAGCCCCGGACCGGCGCGCGGCAGGCCGCGCTTGCGCAGGGGCTGACGCGGCTGTGCGTGGCGCACCCGGCGCTGGCGGCGGCGCTGGCGGAAGCCGGAGCGCCCGAGCCGCGGATCCTGGAGCCCGGCTTCGCGGCGCTGCTGAAGATCATGGTCGGCCAGCAGGTCTCGACGGCGTCGGCAGCGGCCATCTGGCGGCGTCTGGTCGCCGCCGGCGGCGACGATGCCGAGCGGCTTCTCGGCTTCGACGACGCCACGCTCGGCGGCATCGGCTTCTCCCGCGCCAAGATGCGCTACGGCCGGGCGCTCGCCGTCGCGGTGACGACCGGTGCGTTCGACCCGGCCGGCCTCGGCGGCCTTCCGGGCGACGAGGCGTCGGCCCGGTTGACGGCCCTGCCCGGGATCGGCACCTGGACGGCGGAGATCTACCGGATGTTCGCGCTGGCCGACCCCGACGTGTTCCCGGTCGGCGACCTGGCGCTGCGCGAAGGGGTGCGGATGGCGCTGGGCCTGGCGGACCGCCCCGATCCCGCCCTGGCCGCCGCCCTGACGGCGCCGTGGCGACCCGAGCGCAGCGCCGCCGCCCTCCTGCTCTGGCGGCTGTACCGGCACCGGCGTGGAACCGCCGTCCTCGGCGCCGACGGCGCATCCGGCAACGGCGCTCCGGACACGGCGGCGGCGGTAGCGGCGCCCACGCCCGTCTGATAACGTGACAATTCGAGACGTGTTGTACGAACGAGCGGTCCCGGGGGACGTGCCGAGCTTGAACGCCGATAGCGATCGGGGCGATCACCGCCCCGCAGACCGGTGGCGCGCGCCGCGCCGCGGTGCGCCTGTGAGCGTGGCTACGACCATGGCCGGCCGGCACACCGGCAGCACCGCCCTGCAGTCGGCGATCGACGCGGTCGGGGACAGCTTCCTGGTGTTCGACGAAGATGACCGCCTGGTAGCCGCGAACGCCGCGACCGCTGCCATGTTCCCGCACCTTGCCGACCACCTGGTGCCCGGCACCCGCTTCGAGGATCTGCTGCGCCGCGACGCCGCCGTGCTGATGCGTAATGGCTGCATCGAGAACCCGGAGGCGTGGATCGCGGAGCGGTTGCATCTCCACACCCAACCAGTCTCGCGGATCGAGGCGCGCCAGCCGGATGGCCGCTGGGTGCGCACCGAGGACCGCTCGACCCCGGACGGCGGCCGCGTCGTCATCACCCGCGACTTCACCGACGAGAAGCGGCTGATCGAGGATTCCGCGCGCTACACGTCGCTGTTGCGCGGCACCCTGGAGAACATCAGCCAGGGCCTGTGCGCGTTCGATCGCGACTACCGGCTGATGACCTGGAACGCCCGCTTCTTCGAACTCCTCGACCTGCCGCACACCTTCGCCCAGGTCGGCACGCCGATGCTCGACATGATCCGGTTCGTGGCCCAGCGCGGCGACCTCGGCCAGGGCGAGCCGGGCCAGCTGGCCGCCGAAACCTTCGCGATGGCCACCGAGACGGCCGGGACGATCTACGAGCGGGCCAACAACCTCGGTCAGACGCTGGAGGTCCGGCTGCGCCCGCTGAGCGGCGGTGGCCTGGTCGCGACCTACGCCGACGTGACGGAGCGCCGGAAGGCGGAGACCGCGCTCCGCGAGAGCGAGGAACGCTACGCCCTGGCGGCCGCCGGCGCCAATGACGGCCTGTGGGACTGGAATCTCGGCAGCAACCGGATCTTCTTCTCCGACCGCTGGAAGGAGATGCTCGGGTACTCCACCGAGGAAGTCGGCGACGGCGCCGAGGAGTGGTTCAGCCGGATCCACCCCGAGGACGTCCAGCGCGTGACGGCGCAACTCGACGCTCATCTCGGCGGCACCGCGCACAGCTTCGAGAGCGAACACCGGGTCCGCCACTACGACGACACCTACCGGTGGATGCTGGTGCGTGGCCTGGCGGTGCGCGACGGCGACAACCACGCCTACCGGATCGCCGGATCGATGACCGACATCACCGAGCGCAAGCGCTCGGAAGAGCAGGCCATTCACGACGCGCTCCACGACAACCTGACCAGCCTCGCGAACCGGACGCTGTTTCTCGAACGGGTCCGCCAGGCCCTGGCCCGCCAGCGCCGGTCGGCGGCCGCGCGCTTCGCGGTCATCTACCTGGATCTCGACCGCTTCAAGGTGGTCAACGAGAGCCTGGGCCACGTCCATGGCGACGACCTGATCATCGCCACCGCCCGGCGGCTGGAGCAGAACCTGAAGTTCGGCGACACCGTGGCGCGGCTGGGCGGCGACGAGTTCGCCATCATGATGGAGGATGTCAGCGACAAGGAGGAGGCGACCAGCCTCTCCGACATGCTCCAGAAGGCGCTGTCGACGCCGTTCGTCCTCGGCGGCAAGGAGGTCTTCACCACCGCCTCCATGGGCATCGCCCATTCGACCGAGAACTACGTGCGGCCTGAAGACATCCTGCGCGACGCCGAGTTGGCGATGTACCGCGCCAAGGAACTCGGCAAGGCGCGGTCGGTGGCGTTCGACGCGGCGATGCGCGGCACCAGCGTGACGCCGCTGGACGTCGAGACCGACCTGCGCCGCGCCCTCGAGCGCCAGGAAATCGTCCTGCACTTCCAGCCGATCGTGTCGCTGTCCGACGGTCGTATTCGCGGCTTCGAGGCGCTGGCGCGCTGGCGTCACGCCGAACGCGGCGACATTCCGCCCTCGGAGTTCATCCCGCTGGCCGAGGAAACCGGGATGATCGTCGAACTCGGCCAGTGGGTTCTGCGCAACGCCTGCGCCCAGATGGTCGAGTGGAACCGCGAGTTTCCGGACGTTGGCCCGCTGGAGATCAGCGTCAACCTGTCCGGTCGCCAGTTCACGCAGTTCGACCTCGTGCGGATGGTCACCAACAGCCTCGACGGCACCGGGCTGAAGCCGAACTGCCTGAAGCTGGAGATCACCGAGAGCGCGCTGATGGAGAACGCCCAGCGGTCGGCCCAGATGCTGCGGCACCTCAAGGAACTCGACATCAAGGTCTGTGTCGACGATTTCGGGACCGGCTACTCGTCGCTCAGCTACCTGCACACCTTCCCGATCGACACCCTGAAGATCGACAAGTCGTTCGTGCAGGACATGGGCCGCAACCGCCACAACCTCGAGATCGTGCGGACCATCGCCGTGCTGGCCCAGAACCTGCGACTCGACGTCATCGCCGAGGGCGTGGAGACGCCGGAGCAGCTTGCCCAGTTGCGGGCGATAGGCTGCGGCTACGCTCAGGGCTACCTGTTCTCCCGGCCCTTGACGCCGGAAAACGTGCGGCGCCTTCTGTCCGAGAACAGGGTCTGGTAGGACGCCGTCGCATGGGGCGCTTCGAAGTCTATTTCCTTCAGAAGAAGGTGACCGGGGTCTGGGACACGCTGGAGCGGGCGCAGTCCGTTTCGGTTCTGGTCACTTCGCTGGTCCGCGAGTTCGACGCCCGCGACGATGCGGAACTGCGGATACTCGCCGGCGCCTACGATCAGGCCGCCGGGACCTGGGAATACTCCCAGATCTTCTTCGTGGACCGCAGCGCGATCGAGCTTGGGCTGGTCGAAGCCGAAGAGAGCGAGTTCGAGGCCGGTGGCTCCGGGGATCCGGCGAGCGGCGACGCCTGGACGAATGACGAGGCGACCGACGAGCGCGTGCCGGGCGGTCAGGCGTTTGCCGACGCGATCCGACGAGCCAGCGACGAGCGCGGCCCGATCGAGAGCCGTGCCGCCGAGCCGGTCGCCGAGGACGACGACGACACCTGGGTTCGGCGGCGCAGCCGGCCGATGTTCGAGGACGACCCGCTCGACACCGACGCTCCGGTCGGCCCGCCGCCGGGATTCCGGCCGCAGCGCCCACGCGGCGGCAAGGTGTTCTTCATGCTCGGCACGCTGCTGATCGCGCTGGTTCTGACCGGCGCGGCCGTGCTGGCCCTCGGCATCGCGCTCGACGCCCCGCAGGTCCGACCGCTGCTGTCGTGGGTCAGGGGCATGTCGGACGGGATGCAGGCGCCGATGTCCGGCCCCGCCGCGGTGATGCCGGAGACCACCGGGCAGGTCATCACCCACGCCGGCGTCGCCGAGCCGCTGCGCGGCCGCTGGTCGCCGGGACGCTGCGACGAGACCTATATCGAGTTCGATGCCGACGGCCTGGTCGTAGGCGCCCCGAACCGGCCGGAATCCCTCAAGGTTCCCGTGGTGGAAACCATCGAGGACGAGTTCACCTGGTTCATCAGGCGATCGCCCGACCTGGTGGAGCATTTCCAGAAGCTCGGCCCCAACGACCTGCAACTGGTCGGCGACACCACCCGGATCGGGTTCTCCGCGCGCACCTCGGACATCCTCACCCGCTGCCCGTAGCGACGCGGACCCGGTCCGGTCATCCGAACCGAAGCACCCTTACAGCAGGCTGCCCTGGACCGGCGACGGCGACGGCGGCACCATCGGCTCGATGAGCGCGGCGTCGTCGTTGCGCACGTTGCCGACCCGGGGATCGACCGGGTAGACCTCGATCAGCGCCGGGTCGCAGGGTCGCGGTCATCGCCGCCGCCTCGGGCGGCGTGCCGGCCAGCCAGGTCTTGAACTGCGCCTCCTCGAACAGCATCACCGGCATGCGGGAATGGATGTTCCGCAAGGTCGCGTTGGCCTCGGTGGTGACGATCGAGAAGGTCTCCAGCGCGCTGCCCTCACCGGTTCCCTCCCACAGCTCCCAGAGCCCGGCGAAGGCGAACGGCGCGCGGTCGCGGCGCACCACGCGCCACGGCTGCTTGCGGCCGCCGGTCGCCTGCCACTCGTAGAAGCCGTCGGCCGGCACCAGGCAGCGGCGGTGTCGGAACGCCGCCCGGAACGTCGGCTTCTCGGCCACCGTCTCGGCGCGGGCGTTGATCAGCTTGGCGCCGATGCCGATGTCCTTCGACCAGGACGGCACCAGCCCCCAGCGCATGATCGTCAGTTCGCGCGCGCCGCCCGATCCTCGCGGACGACCGGAACCTCCTGGGTCGGCGCGACGTTCCAGCGCGGGATCAGGTTGCGCACCACCCGGACCCCGAAGATGAGCCGCAGCGCGTCGGGATCGGTGGTGATGCTGTAGCGGCCGCACATGCGGATCTCCTGGGATCGAGCGGCCGGATGGCGGCTTGGCGGTACCCCGACCGGCCGCTACCATCGCGCCGGATGTCACGCTAGCAGATGAGGGTCCCATGGCGAAGTTCGGCGTCGGTCAGGGCATGAAGCGCAAGGAAGACCAGCGCTTTCTCACCGGACAGGGCATGTACACCGACGACGTGGCGGTCGACGGCCTGGTGCGCGCCGTGCTGGTCCGCGCGCCGATGGCGCACGCCCGGATCACTGGCATCGACACCGCCGCCGCCGGCGCCGCCCCGGGCGTGCTGGCGGTGCTGACCGGCGACGACCTCGCAGGCCGACGGCATCGGCAGCCTGCCCTGCGCGGCCCTGATCAAGGGAAGCGACGGCCAGCCGGGCGGTCGGCCCCGCCTACCCCCTGCTGGCCCGCGACCGCGTCCGGCACGTCGGCGACACCGTGGCGCTGGTGGTCGCCGAAACCCTGGAGCAGGCCCGCGACGCGGCCGAGCTGGTCGTCGGTGTCGTACGACGCGCTGCCGGCGGTGTCGGACATCGAGAGCGCGTCCGCCGACGGCGCGCCGCTGGTCTGGGACGAGGCGCCGGGCAACCTCTGCGTCGACTGGGAAACCGGCGACGCCGGCGCCGTGAAGGCCGCCTTCGCCAAGGCGGCGACCGTGACCGAGCTGTCGCTGGTCAACAACCGGATCGTGGTGAACTCGATCGAGCCGCGCGGCGCGGTCGCCGAGCACGACCCCGCCACCGGCGCCTACACCCTGCACGTCTCGACCCAGGGCCCGCACGGCGTGCGCGACGTGCTCTGCCAGATCCTGGGGGTCGAGGCGTCGGCGATGCGGGTGGTGTCGCCCGACGTCGGCGGTGGCTTCGGCATGAAGATCTTCCCGTACCGCGAGCACGCCCTGGTGGCCTGGGCGGCGCGGCGGGTCGGCCGGCCGGTCAAGTGGATCGGCGAGCGCACCGAGTCCTTCGTCTCCGACACCCAGGGCCGCGACCACCGCTCGACCGCCCGCATGGCGCTCGACGCCGACGGCCGGTTCCTGGCGCTCGACGGTCGACACCAAGGCCGATCTCGGCGCCTACCTCTCGCTCTACGGCCCGGCCATCCCGACCGTCGCCGGCTCCGGCATGCTGGCCGGGCTGTACACCACCCCGGCGATCCACGTGCGGGTGCGCTGCTACTTCACCAACACCCTGCCGGTCGACGCCTACCGCGGCGCCGGCCGCCCGGAGGCCGCCTACCTGGTCGAACGCCTGGTCGACGAATGCGCCAAGGCGACCGGCATCGCCCGCGACGAGATCCGGCGCCGCAACTTCGCGCCGGCCGCCGCCATGCCCTTACACCACCGCGCTCGGCGAGACCTACGATTCCGGCGACTTCACCCGCCACCTAGACAAGGCGCTGGCTGAGGCCGGCTGGAGTTCCGTCGACGCCCGCAAGACTGAAAGCCGCTCGCGCGGCAAGCTGCGCGGCATCGGGCTGTCGACCTATGTCGAGGCGTGCGGCGGCGGCGGACCGGAATGGGCCGACCTCAAGGTCCAGCCGGACGGCACGGTGGTGGTGCCGATCGGCACGCGCTCGACCGGCCAGGGCCACGAGACCGCCTACTCCCAGCTGATCACCGAGGCGTTCGGCATCGACAACGAGCTGGTCACGGTGATCCAGGGCGACACCGCGGCCATCGAGAACGGCGCCGGCACCGACGGGTCGCGCTCGCTGCCGGCCGGCGGCTCGGCGCTGAAGGCCGCCATCGACGTGGTGATCGAGAAGGGCAAGCGGATCGCCGCCCACGCGCTGGAGGCGGCCGAGGCCGACATCGAGCTGGCCGACGGCCGCTTCACCGTCGCCGGCACAGACCGCGCCATCTCGCTCGCCGACGTGGCCCGGCGGGCCGAGGATCCGGCGCAGCTGCCCGACGGCATGGCGCCCGGCCTGTCGGCCAGCGAGTCGTACAAGCCGAAGGCCTCGACCTACCCGAACGGCAGCCATGTCTGCGAGGTCGAGATCGATCCGGACACCGGCATCGTGCGGGTCGAGCGCTACACCGTGGTCGACGATTTCGGCGAGGTCGTGAACCCGATGCTGCTGGAGGGCCAGGTGCACGGCGGCGTCGCCCAGGGCATCGGCCAGGCGCTGTACGAGCGATGCGTCTACGATTCCGACGCCCAGCTGGTGAGCGGCTCGCTGATGGATTACTGCCTGCCGCGCGCCGACGACCTGCCGATGGTCGGCTTCGCGATGAGCCCGACGCGTTGCGCCACCAACCCGCTCGGCGTGAAGGGCTGCGGCGAGGCCGGCGCCATCGGGGCGCCGCCCGCGGTCATCAACGCGGTGCTGGACGCGCTCGCCCCGCTCGGCGTCACCGCCATCGACATGCCGGCGACGCCCGAGCGGGTGTGGGCGGCGATCCAGGCGGCCCGGCCGGCCGCCGCAGCCTGACCCGGGAGGGGACCGCTTGACCGATCTCGACAAGACCGCCCTGCTCGATCGCATCGTCGCCATCGCCCGCGAGGCCGGGCGGGTGATCCTGCCTTACTACGAGGCCGACAGGGCGGTCGACAGCAAGGTCGACGGCAGCCCGGTCACCGCCGCCGACCGCGCCGCCGAACTGGTGATCGTCGCCGCGCTGCGCGAGTTGACGCCGGACGATCCCGGTGGTGGCCGAGGAAGAGGCGGCCGCCGGCGCGGTGCCCGATGTCTCGGGCGGCCTGTTCTGGCTGGTCGACCCGCTCGACGGCACCAAGGAGTTCATCCAGCGCCGCGGCGACTTCACGGTGAACATCGGTCTGGTCAGGGACGGCGCGCCGGTGCTCGGCGTCGTGCACACCCCGGTCGACGGCATGGTGTGGGCCGGCATCGTCGGCGACGGCGCTCGCGAGGAGGACGGCGACGGCACCCGCCGGCCGATCGCGGTGCGCAAGCCGGGGCCGGACGGTCTCACCGTCGTCGCCAGCAAGAGCCATCGCAACCCGGAGCTCGAGGCCTACATCGCCACGCTGAAGGTCAAGGAATCGGTCTCGCGGGGATCGGCGCTGAAGTTCTGCATCGTGGCCCGCGGCGAAGCCGACATCTACCCGCGCACCGGCCCGACCATGGAATGGGACACCGCCGCCGGCCACGCCGTGCTGGTGGCCGCCGGCGGCAGCCTGACGGCGTTCGACGGCAGCCCGTTCCGCTACGCCAAGCCGGAGTTCCGCAACGGCCACTTCATCGCCCGGGGCGGCTGAGGATGGCGGCGACCAGGGACCGGACCGCCGCCCGCCGGGCGACCCGTCTCCTGGGACCGCTCGCCCTGACCGCCTGCCTGGCGGCGACCGCCGCCTGCGAGGGCGCGCCGCCGGCGACGCCGGCAGCCGGTCGAGCGCGCCGCTCCCCGCCACCCGATCCAGGCCCCGGGCACCGACTGGGCCCGGCCGCCGCCGATCACCGCGCCCGCGCCATCGCGCGAGGCCGACGCCGCCCGCGGCATCACCCCCGGGCCGAACTCGCGGGTCACCCCGACGCCCGACATGGCACCGCGGGTTTCGCCCACCCGCCGCCTCGATCCGCCCTCGTCGGTGGGCGACGACGTCGATCGCCGCCGCGTGCGACCGCCCCCCCGTGAACCCGGTCCGCCGGCCGGCACCATCGACCAGCGCCCCGGCACGCTGCGGACCACGCCGGGCACCATCGAGATCCCGCAATGAGGCGGTTCCAAACCGGCCGCGAGTCGGCCCGCTTCCGTCGTCGTCATCAAGTTCGCGATCGGCTCCTCTCCCCATCGTCGTCATCAAGTCAGTGATCGGCGCCCTCTCCTTGTCATCATCTGGCGGTCGGCCGCCTCTGCCTGGACGGATCCGACCAGTGATCGGGCCTACTGTCCTCGCGTCAGCGGCGGCGGCGAGTCTCCGCCCGCGCTGCGCGCGAGCCGGGATGACGACAGGTGGGGAGGACGCTCGGCCTTTGAGCTATGACTTGTCATTAAGGGAGTGACCGATGCGCGTGCTCGTGCTGGGCGGCACCGGGACCATCGGCGGCGCCGTGGTTCGCGCCCTGATCGCGGCCGGCCATGCGGTCAGCGGGCTTGCCCGCAGCCCCGACGCCGCCGAGCGTCTGCTCGAGACCGGCGCCGAGCCGGTGGCGGGCGACATCAGCGCGCCGCGCCTGTGGGCGGGCGCGGTGATCGACCAGGTCGACGCGGTGGTGCACGCCGCCGGCAGCTTCACGCCCGACATGGGGGAGGTCGAGGCCCGGCTGCTGGACACGCTGCTGCCGGCGCTGGCGTCGACCGGCCGCCGGCCGACCCTGGTCTACACCGGCGGCTGCTGGCTCTGGGGCCCGTCGCCGGAGCGCGCGATCGACGAACGCACCGGCTTCAATCCCCTGCCCGCCTTCGCCTGGGCGGTCGGCCACAGCGAGCGGGTCCTGGCCACACCGGGCATCCGGGCGGCGGTGGTGCACCCGGCGATGGTCCACGCCGACGCCGCCGGCCCGGTCGCGGCGATGGAAGCGCAAGCCCGGGCCGGCGAGCCGGTCCGGCTGGTCGGGTCGGAGCACGACCCTCTGGCCGATGGTGCACGCCGACGACCTCGCCGACCTCTACCGCCGGGTGCTGGAGGACGCGACCTTCAGCGGCCACGTCATCGGCGTCGCCGACGAGGCGGTTGCGGTCGGGGATCTCGCGCACGCCGCCGCCCGACGCCACGGATCGAGCGCTGCCGCCGCGGTGGTGGCCGAAAACCTCGTCGCCGCCGAACTCGGCGACTGGGCCCGCGGCTACGCCCGCAGCCAGCGCATGAGCGGCGCCGTCGCCCGCGAGCGGCTGGGCTGGGCGCCACGCCGCTCGGCTTTATCCCGGCCGCCGCGGGATCGCGATTGATGCTTCACCCACGCTGCCGCTCGACGACGCCTGTGCTGATCTCGTGATCGCGTTCATGCCGCTCCAGGATGTCGACGACAGGCCGGCCGCCTCGCCGCCTCCACCGGCTCGATCCCGGATCGGACGGTCTACCGAATCCCGGCGCGGATGAAGCTCTGCACGAACTGGCGCTGGAACAGCAGGAAGGCGATCAGCAGCGGCCCCGACGACATCAGCGTGGCGGCGGTGATGATCGACCAGTCGATGCCCTGGTCGGTCGAGGCGAACACCGACAGACCGACCGTCACCGGCCGCGTCGTCACCGAGTTGGTGATGATCAGCGGCCACAGGAAGTTGTTCCAGTGGTGGCTGACCGACACCAGGCCGAAGGCGATGTACACCGGCCGCGCCAGCGGCACGTAGACCTTCCACAGCACCTGCAGGATGTTGCAGCCCTCGACCCGGGCCGCCTCGTCGAGTTCGCGCGGGACCGTCTTGAAGGTCTGCCGCAGCAGGAAGATCCCGAACGCCGAGGCCATGTACGGCAGCCCGATGCCGAGGATGCTGTCGACCAGTTCGAGCCCGCGCATGGTGCGGTAGTTCTCCACGATCAGCACGTCCGGCATGATCATGAGCTGCACCAGCACCAGGGCGAACAGCACGTCGCGTCCCCAGAACTCGAAGCGCGCGAAGGCGAAGGCGGCCAGCGTCGACAGCACCAGCTGGACCGCCAGGATCGAGGTCACCAGCACGAAGCTGTTGAAGAAGTAGCGCGCGAACGGCGCGGCGATCCAGGCCTCGGCGAAGTTGTCCAGGGTCAGCGGCGCCAGCAGGTCGAAGCGGGCGGCGTACTCCCCCGGGTGGAACGCCGTCCAGACCGCGTACAGCAGCGGCAGCACCCACAGGATCCCGAGCAGCCAGGCGGCCGCGGTCTCGAAGGCCCGCCACGCCGGCCCCGAGCCGTGCCGAGGGGAAGCCGACGACCACCGCCGGCGCTCATCGGTAATGCACCCGCTTGTCGAAGTAGAAGAACTGGCCGAGCGCCAGCGCCGCCAGGATCAGCAGCAGCACCACCGTCAGGGTGGCGCCGTAGGCGGTGTCCCAGAACCGGAACGCGATCTCGTAGATGTAGAACAGCAGGAGGGCGGTGGCGTTGTCCGGCCCGCCGCGGGTCATCACCACGACGTGGTCGACCAGCCGGAAGGCGTTGATCACCGCGTTGACCAGCACGAACAGCGTGGTCGGCATCAGCAGCGGGAAGATGATCCGGCGGAAGAAATACCAGCGCCCGGCACCCTCGATGGCCGCCGCCTCGGCGAGCACCGGCGGGATCTGCTGCAGCGCCGCCAGGTAGAAGATCATGAAGAAGCCGGCCTCCTTCCAGATCGTCACGACCATCAGGCAGCCGAGCGCGGTCGACTGGCTGCCGAGCCAGTTGTGGGCGCCGGCGCCGAACAGGCCCAGGATCTGGTCGATCAGCCCGTAGCCCGGCGTGTAGAAGAACAGCCAGATGTTCGCCACCGCGATCATCGGCAGCACGGTCGGCGTGAAGAAGCGCCATCCGCAGCAGCCCGCGGCCGCGAACGGTGCCGTTGACCCAGAGCGCCATCAGCAGCGCCAGGGCGACCGATACCGGGATGGTGCCGAACGCGTAGATCGCGTTGTTCTCGAGGCTCTGCCAGAACACCGGGTCCTGCAGCATCGCCTCGTAGTTATCGAGCCCCACGAACCGGGCCGGACGGTTGCCGCGGGCCGTCGAGTACAGGCTCTGGATGAAGGTGGCGACCGCCGGGTAGTGGGTGAACCCGACCAGCAGCACGGTGGCCGGCAGCACCATCAGCCAGCCGTAGATGTGGACGCGAAGGTCCGGCGCCCGCCCAGCCAATGGCTGGGCGGGACCGTGGGCGAGCGTCGGGGCGACGCCGCCCGGCATCAACGATAGGACCGCAGGATGCGGTCGGCCTCGGCCTGCGCCGCCTTCATCGCCTCGGCCGGCGTCTTGGTGCCGGTCAGGGCGGCCTGGAGACCGTCGTTCAACGCCTTGGTGACGCGCTGGTTGTCGTGGGTCGACAACTCGGCCCAGGCGTACTGCAGCTGGTCGCGGGCGATGGCGGCCGGCGGGAAGTCCTTCGCGTAGGCCTTCATGGCCGGGGTCTCCCAGGCGGCCGGCGACACCGCGACGTAGCCGGTGTCGATGCCCCACTTGGCGGCGCGCTCCGGCGAGGTCATCCACTTGATGAAGGTCAGCGAGGCGGCCTGCTGCTCAGGCGTCGACTTCTTGAAGACGTAGAAGTTGCCGCCGCCGGTCGGGGTGCCGCGGCGCTTGTTCTCCGGCAGCATGGCGACGCCGAACGGGAACGGGGCGTTCTTGCGCACGTTGGTCAGGTTGCCGGTGGTGGTCCACATGATCGCCGTCTTGCCCTCGAAGAAGTCCTTCGGCGTGGTGCCCCACTCGACGATGCCGGGCGCGTGCACCTTGCGACTTGGTGCTGAGGTCGACCCAGTACTGCAGCGCCTCGATGACCCTGGGATCATCGAAGTAGGTCTCGGTGCCCGCGGCGTTCATCAGCCGGACGTCGTTCTGGGTGGTCAGCGCCTGGAACAGCCAGTACGGGAAGCCCGACGACGGGATCTGCACACCCCAGCGCGTCGTGTTGCCGGCGGCGTCGCGCTTGGTCAGCTTCTCGCCGAACGAGACGAACTCCGACCAAGTCTGCGGCGGGGTCTCGGGGTCGAGGCCGACCTCCTTGAAGGCGTCCTTGTTCCAGTACATCACGACGGTCGAGCGCTGGAACGGGCACGCCCCAGGTCTTGCCGCCGGTCTGGCTGTTTTCCATGAACGCCGGATAGAAGCCGGCCAGCCACTTCTTGTCCGCCTCGGAGGTCGCCGAGCGACTCGAACGGGACGACGGCGTCCTCGTCGATCAGGGTGTACATGTCGGTCGACAGGATGACCGAGAGCTGGGGCGCGTCGCCGCCCTTGATGGCGGTCAGCACCTTGGTGATGGTGTCCTGGTAGGAGCCGGCGTAGATCGGCTTCACCGTGATGTCGGGATGGTCCTTTCCGAAATCGGCGACCATCCCGTCGATGATCGTGGTGATCGGGCCGCCGACCGCGACCGGGAAGTAGAACTGCAGGGTGGTCTCGGCCTTGGCCGGGGCGATACCCAGGGCCAGCCGCCGACGATGGCGGCCGCCGCCAAAAGTCTCCTCGAACGCTCGCTCACACCGCTCTCCTTCGTTTGGTCATCTCCGTCCCCGCCTCACGCGAGGGTTCGGTTCACCGCGCCGAGACCG
This sequence comes from Rhodospirillaceae bacterium, assembly GCA_018401495.1. Classification (GTDB taxonomy): domain Bacteria; phylum Pseudomonadota; class Alphaproteobacteria; order Thalassobaculales; family Thalassobaculaceae; genus Thalassobaculum_A. Next base: position 132,553 of record JAGYJX010000019.1, on the reverse strand, counting down.
GCCGGTTCGGTCTGCTCGATCCGCCGGCCGGTGGTCGCGTCGAACAGGTGTTCGGCCGCCGGCTCCCAGCGCAGCCGAACCGCGTCGCCGGGGCGGCGCCACGACCGGCCCGGCACCCGCACGGCCACCACGGCGTCGCCGACCCCGCAGCTCACGATGGAATCGGCGCCCAGGTACTCGATCCCGACCACCCGCGCCGGCAGGCCGCCGGATCTCGTCCAGGACGATCGCCTCCGGGGCGCAGGCCGAGCGCCAACCGGCGCCGCCGCCGCCGAACAGCGCCGGTCCGGCGCTGCCGGCGACCACGGCGCCGCCGGGTCCGTCGGCCAGCGGCAGGATGTTCATGGGCGGCGTGCCGATGAAGCGGGCGGCGAACAGGGTGGCCGGCCGCTCGTAGAGGTCCGACGGCGTGGCGTCCTGCTCGATCCGGCCCTCGCGCATCAGGATCACCCGGTCCGCCATGCTCATGGCCTCGGCCTGATCGTGGGTCACGTAGACCATGGTCATGCCGAGCGACTGCTGGAGCGCGCGGATCTCGTTGCGCATCTCCTGGCGCAGCTGCGCGTCGAGGTTTGAGAGCGGCTCGTCCATCAGGCAGACCGGCTGCTCGGCGATGATGGCCCGGCCGAGCGCCACGCGCTGCTGCTGGCCGCCGGACAGCTGGCTCGGCTTGCGGTGCAGCAGCGCCGACAGCCCGAGCAGCCCGGCGACCCGTGCCAGCCGCTCGGCCTGCTCGGCCTTCGCGACCCGGCGCACCGCCAGGCCGAACTGGATGTTCTCGGCGACGGTGAGATGCGGGAACAGGGCGTAGGACTGGAACACCATGGCGATCCGCCGCTTGGACGGCGGTGCCGCGGTCACGTCGCTGCCGCCGATCGAAACCCGGCCGCTGTCGACCCGCTCAAGCCCCGCGATCAGCCGCAGAGTGGTCGACTTGCCGCAGCCGGACGGACCGAGCAGCACCACGAGCGAACCGGCCTCGACCTCGAAGCTGACGTCGTCGACCGCGCGCGCGGCACCCCAATGCTTGCTGACCCGATCGAGAGAAATCGCCTGCACGCGCCTGCCCCTGCTGCGTCGTCCCGCCCGGACCGATGATCTGGTCCGAGACGGGGCCGACCCGCTATGGGCTCCGCATATCAGCGTCGCGTGACGATCGTGTGAAGGCGGCCCGCTATCCGGCGGCCTTCAGGACCTCGGCGGCGAGCGCCTTGATCTCCGTGGCGGCCGAGCCGCCCGGCTGGTACTCGGTGACGCCCAGGCCCTCGACCAGCGCGGCGGCGAGCGCCACCCGGTTTCCGAGGCGGGACTTCGCCACCTTGGCGTCGAGGTCGCCGAGCTTGGCGATCATCGCCTCGGTCAGGTTGGCGCGCTGCGGCACCCGGTTGAGCACCAGCAGCGCGGCGGTCTTCTCGCCGGCGGCGAGATCGAGCGTCGCCTTGGTCGCCCAGAGATCCATCGGGCTCGGCTGCAGCGGCACCACCACCAGATCGGCCGAGCGCACCGCGATCTTCGCCTCGGTCTCGGCGTGCGGCGGCGAATCGATGATCACCACGTCGTTCGTCGCGGGCCAGCTTCTCGACCTCGTTGGCGGTCCGCCAGCCGGTGATGCGGTGGACCGACACCCCGCCCTTGCCGCGCGCGCCGACCGGCGCCGGCACGCCCATCTCCCCGCGCATCGCCCACCAGGCGCTGAGCGAGGCCTGGGGATCGATGTCGACCACCGCGACGGAGTGACCGGCCTGCGCCCAGGCGATGGCGAGGTGCGCGACCATCGTGGTCTTTCCGGCCCCGCCCTTCTGCTGGGCGACGGTGACGATGCGGGCGGTCATGGGTGTCTCCTCCGGTCGACGGACGATCCGATACTGTACCGGGTCGGGACGATTGCTGCACTCGCGAACACGACCCCTTGGGGATCGTCGGGCTTGACGCCGGCCCGCCGTTGCGCGACGCAACCGGTCGATGACCGCTTCGCCCAGTGCCGATGCCCCGATCCGCCCGATCGACGATCCCGAGGCCCGTGCCGAGGGCGCGCGTCTGCTCAACCACGGGGCGCTGGTAGCGTTCCCGACCGAGACGGTCTACGGGCTCGGCGCCGACGCCACCGACGAGGCGGCGGTCGCCCGGATCTACGCCGCCAAGGACGCGCCCGCGTTTCAACCCGCTGATCAGCCACGTCGCCAGCGCGGCGGCGGCGTTCGAGCTCGGCGTGGCGACGCCGGAGGCCGAGCGGCTGGCCGCCGCGTACTGGCCGGGACCGCTGACCATCGTGCTGCGCCGCCGGCCGGACTGCCGGGTCGCCTGGCTGACCAGCGCCGGCCTCGACACCGTGGCGCTCAGGGTGCCCGGCAGCGCCGCGGCACGCGCCCTCCTGGCCGAGGCCGGGATTCCGGTCGCGGCCCCGAGCGCCAACCGCTCCGGCCGGGTCAGTCCGACCACCGCCGCCCACGTCGCCGAGGAACTGGGGGACCGGGTCTCGCTGATCCTCGACGGCGGCCCCTGCCCGGTCGGCCTGGAGAGCACGGTGGTCGACCTGTCGGGGGCGCGTCCCCGACTGCTGCGCCCGGGGGCGGTCACCCGCGAGCAGATCGAGGCGCTGCTCGGCACGGTCGAGATCGCCGGCGACGGCGACGCCGTCGTCGCGCCGGGCATGCTGGCCAGCCACTACGCCCCGCTGGCCCCGGTTCGCCTGGACGCGACCGACCGGCGCCCGGGCGAGGTCTTCCTCGACTTCGGGGCGACGTTTCCGGCCGCCGACCTCGACCTCAGCCCGTCCGGCGACCTGCAGCAGGCGGCCGCCCGGCTGTTCGCCGCGCTGCGCGCGCTGGACGGCGCCGACGTGGCGGCGATCGCGGTGGCGCCGGTGCCGACCGACGGCCTGGGCGCCGCCATCAACGACCGGCTGCGCCGGGCCGCGGCACCACGCCAATGATGCACGCGGCCTGTCCCCGATAAGGCCAACCGACGCGCCCCGCATCGCGCATCCGGCGGGGTGGGTTGTGCGCCGCCGCGCGCGGCCTAATATCGCCGCCGAGTTCGAATGATCAGGAGACCCCGATGGCCGCTCCAGCCGCCGTCGCCAGCCGCGCGCACGACACCGCGCTCGACCGCATCAAGGCCGTCGTCGGACCGAAGGGCTGGACCGACGACGCCGCGGCCATGCGCCCGCATCTCGAGGACTGGCGCGGGCTGTACAAGGGCAAGGCCCGGCTGGTGGTGAAGCCGGCGACCACCGAGGAGGTGGCGGGCGTGGTCGCCGCCTGCCACGACGCCGGCATCCCGATCGTGCCCCAGGGCGGCAACACCTCGCTGTGCGGGGGATCGACGCCGGACGACGGCGGCGAGGCCATCGTGCTGTCGCTGGTCCGCATGAACCGGGTCCGCGACCTCGACGCCGCCAACCACACCATCACGGTCGAGGCCGGCTGCGTGCTCGCCGACGTGCAGTCTCGCGCCGCCGACGCCGACCGCTATTTCCCGCTGTCGCTGGCCGCCGAGGGCAGCTGCGTGATCGGCGGCAACCTGTCGACCAACGCCGGCGGCACCAACGTCCTGAAGTACGGCAACGCCCGCGAACTGGTGCTGGGGCTGGAGGTGGTGCTGCGCGGACGGGCGGATCTGGAACGGCCTGCGCGGCCTGCGCAAGGACAACACCGGCTACGACCTGAAGCAGCTGTTCCTGGGCGCCGAGGGCACCCTCGGGATCATCACCGCGGCGGTGCTGAAGCTGTTCCCGAAGCCGACCGACGTCCGCAGCGCGTTCTGCGCGGTGCCGGACATCGCCTCGGCCGTCACCCTGCTCGCCCGCGCCCGCGCCGAGAGCGGCGACGCCGTGGAGACCTTCGAGTTCATGCCGCGCCTGGTCATGGACCTCGTGCTGAAGCACTTCCCGGACACCCACGACCCGCTGCCGACCCGCTACGAGCAGTACGTCCTGCTGGAGCTGGTCTCGACCGCGACCGGCGCCACCGACCTCGCCGCCAGGCTGGAGGCGATCCTGGAATCGGCGTTCGAGGACGGCCTCGTACTGGACGCCGCCATCTCGCAGTCGGAGGCGCAGCGCCAGGAGTTCTGGAAGCTGCGGGAGAACGCGTCCGAAGCCCAGAAGCTCGAGGGTGCCTCGATCAAGCACGACGTGTCGGTGCCGGTCTCGCGCATCGCCGAGTTCTACGCGACGGCGTTCGAGCGGGTGACGGCGGTCGACGACGCCGTCCGGCTGGTCGGCTTCGGCCATGTCGGCGACGGCAACCTGCACTACAACCTGCAGGCTCCCGAGGGCAGCGACGGCAAGGCGTTCCTGGCGAAATGGGAGCGCTTCAACCGCGCGGTCCACGACACGGTGGTCGAGATGGGCGGTTCGATCAGCGCCGAGCACGGGATCGGCCGTCTGAAGCGCAGAGGAATTGGCGCACTACAAGGACGAGGTCTCGCTCGACCTGATGCGGACCCTGAAGGCGGCTCTCGACCCCAAGGGCATCCTCAATCCCGGCAAGGTGATCTGACCCGGCGTTGGCAGTGCCGGGATAGGATCGCCGGCTCCGCGCGTACACGGGAGATCATCCCGGACCGCGGAATCCCATGCCCGACAGCACCATGCCGACGACCGTGCCGCTCGACATCAAGGAGCTGGCCGCCGACCTCGAGGCGCGCATCGCCCGGACACGGGTCCAGACCAGCCCGTTTCCGCACATCGTCATCGACGACGTGCTGCACCCGATGATCCGCCGGGCGCTGGACGCCCGTTGGCCGGATCCCGCGCGGCTGCGGCCGACCAACTACAGCCAGCGCGCCGAAGTCAAGGTATCGGCCATCGGGCGCACCTCGAGCGGCGCCGACCGGGCGTTCTGGATCGCCCTCCAGCATCTGTCGATGCGGGCCGCGCGGGCCGCCCGCGAACGGCTGCGGCGCCACCTTTCCGACAAGTACCGCCCGTTGCTGGGGGTCGACTGGCGCCGTCGACTCGGCGAGCCCGACTATCTCGATTTCGACTCCATGCTCGCCCAGTACAACGGGGTGGTGGACCTGGCGCCGCATGTCGATCACGCCCGGGTGGTGATCAACGGCTTCCTGTACCTGGACGATCCCGACCAGCGGACGCCGGAGCCGCTCCGCGGCACCATGCTGTACCGCTCGCTGGGCTTCGCCTGGCCCTCGAACCACCCGATCCCGCCAGCCGTCCGCGATCGCTTCCTGCGCGAGGCGAAGGACGTCGAGTGGCGCGACAACCGCCTGCTGGCCTACGTCAACGGACCCTGGTCGTTCCACGGCGTCCCGCGCCACGACCTCGGCGACGGCCGGCGCCGGCTGCTGATGTTCGGCACCCTGCTCGATACCGCTACCGCCGAACGGGTGTTCGACGCGGCGCCTGCGGTAGCCCGATCGTCGGCGCCCCGGCGCATCCCGGCCGGTCCGGGACCGGGGCGCCCTCGCGGCGTACCGACCTAGCGTCCGCATAATCGACAGCTACCGGTAGCCGCGGTTCGGTTACCTGCACCCTGCAACTTCTGCGGGTCCAGGCGATGATGAGTCAGGATCGAGTTCAGATCGTCGAGGACGCCGGCCGAGCCGTGACCGCCCTGATGAGTTCACCATGGCTGCTGCTGATCGTCGACGACGACGAGTCGGTGCACCAGGCGACACGCTTCGCGCTTCAGGGTTTCACGTTCGAGGGGCGGGAACTGCGGATCCTCAGCGCCTACTCGGCCGGCCAGGCGCGCCAGGTGATCGCCAGCGAGGACGACATCGCGGTGGTGCTGCTCGACGTCGTCATGGAAAGCGTTCACGGCGGACTCGACCTTGTGCGGTGGATCCGGGACGAGTTGTCGAACAACCACCTGCGTATCGTGCTGCGCACCGGGCAACCCGGCTTCGCCCCCGAGATGCAGGTTGTCCGCGACTACGACATCAACGACTACAAGGAAAAGGGCGAGATGACGGCTGCCAAGCTGGCAACCTGCGTCTACGCCGCGCTCCGGTCGTTCCGCGACATCGTCAGGCTCGAGGTCCAGGCGGAGAGACTGCACCACGCGCTCGCGGCCGCCGAGGCGGCGAACCGCGCCAAGACCGACTTCATCACCCACATGAGCCATGAGTTCAGGACCCCGCTCAACGGCATACTCGGTCTCTCCGAGATGATCGCCTCGGAAGTCCTCGGTCCCGTCGGCAACCCGAAATACAAGGAGTACGCCTGGGACATCGTCTCCTCCGGCAAGCGACTTCAGGTGCTGCTGGAAGGCGTCCTCGAGTTGACCGAAAGCGGCGACGACACGCCGCTCGACTTCACCACCTTCGACCTGCGCACGCTCATCGGTGAATTCCTGGCCAGCAAGAGCCGCGACAAGGGCGTGATGCTGGAGACGACCCTGCTCCGGCGTGAGCGTCAGCGCGCCGCAGCGAATGGAGCCTGCACGCCGACCGGCGCGCGGTGCGCACCATGCTGAGCAACCTGGTGTCCAACGCCCTGACCCACAACCCGCCCAACTGCCGGGTTCGAATCACCGCCCGGCAGTTCCGGGACGGCCGGTTCACGGTGTCGGTCATCGACGACGGCATCGGCATCGACCCCGAGGTTCTCGGTCGGCTCGGCGACCCCTTCAACCTCGACGGCAACCCCTACGTGTCCGGCCGTGGCGGGCTCGGCCTCGGGCTGGTCGCCACCAAGAAGCTGATCGAGCGCCACGGCGGCAGCCTGGAGGTGGAAAGCGCGCTCGGGCGCGGCACCACGGTGAGGTTGACCTTCCCCAACGGCGGGCTGCACTGCGCGCAGCCGCCCGCCGACCGCCTGCTGACCTGACCGACCGCGAGGCCCAAGATGCCGAACCACACCCGAGGCGACCGAGGACATCCGGCGGTGGGACGTTGCCGCCTCGCTTTGTCTTGCCGTCGTTATGGCGGCGGGGCTCGCCGCGTGCGGCGACCCGGCGCCGATCCGCGTGGGCTTCATCGGGGGGCTGAGCGGGCGCTCCGCGGACACCGGCGAGGCGTCGCGCAACGCGGTCCAGCTGGCCGTCGACGAGGCGAACCGGTCGGGCGGCATCGGCGGGCGCCGCCTCGAACTGCTGGTGCGCGACGACACCGACGATCCGGCGGTGGCGGCCCAGGCCGTCCGCGACCTGCACGCCGAGGGTGTGGTGGCGATCATCGGCCCGAACAACAGTTCGATCGCCGAGGGCATGCTGCCGGTGCTGAACCAGCTCAAGCTGGTGACCATCTCGCCGACGGTTTCGTCGCTGGCGTTCGCCGACCTCGACGATCATTTCTTCCGGATCAACTGGACCACCCGGGATAACGCGCGGCTTTACGCCCAGCACTACATCGGCCGGGGAATTCGGCGCATCGCCGCCACCACCGACGCGAACAACGCGGTGTTCTCGGAGAGCTGGCTGCGCGAGTTCCGGGCCGCCTACGAGCCGGTCGGCGGCGAGGTGGTCGCCCACGAGCGGTTCGACGCCAACGGACCGCGTGGGTACTCGCAGACCGTGCAGACGCTTCTCGACAGCCGCGCCGACGCCATCCTGCTGGTCGCCAACAGCGTCGACGCCGCCCAGTTTGCCCATCAGGTGCGGAAGCTCGACCGTGACATCCTGCTGATCGCCGCCGAGTGGGCGGCTTCGGAGCGCCTGCTGATCCTGGGCGGTCGTGCCATCGAGGGGCTGGAACTGGTGCAGTCCTACGACCGGCATGACACGTCGCCGGCTTACCAGCGCTTCCGCGAGGCCTACACCGCCGGGTTCCGCCACGAGCCGGGCTTCTCGAGCGTCGCCGCCCACGACGCCGCCACGGTGCTGTTCCGGGCGCTGGCTCTCGGTTCGGATGGCGGCTCCCTGAAGGATGCGCTGCTCGGGCTGGACACCACCGCGGGCCTGCAGCAGCCGGTGCGCTTCAACCGCTACGGCGACGCGCAGCGCCAGGCCTTCTTCGTGGTGGTCCGGTCGGGCCGGTTCGAAGGTTTATGAGGCGGTTGTCGAGCCTCAAGCTCAGGACCTCGGTGATCCTGCTGCTGGTCAGCACGATCCTGGTCACGCTGGCGATCGTCGGCACGGGCATCGTGACGGTGATGATCGGACGCATCGACGCGGAAAGCCGGGTGCGGGTCACCGCCGGCGCCGCGGACATCGCCTCCCGCGTCGAGTTCTTCCTGGCAAACATCCAGGCGCGCGTCGAACTGGCGGCGACCGCCTACCGCCTGGGCTCCGACCAGACCCTCCGCGCCATCCTGGACAGCGCCCGCCAACCGCCGCTGACCGCGATCTACATCATCGGCCCCGACGGCAGGCTGGTCGCCGCCAGCATCGCCGAAGCCAGCGACCAGCGCACCCGTGAGCTCGCCGGCATCGACCTCGCCGACTACCCGTTCTTTCGCGCTACCCTGGAACGCGGCCAAGCGATCTGGAGCGACCAGCACCTCTCGGCGGTCACCGGCATCGTCACCCTTGGTCTCGCCGCGCCGGTCGGCGACGGCGGCGTCGTGATCGCGGAATTGCCACTGGCCTCACTGCTCGACATCAGCCGGTCCGCCAGGGACAGCCGGCGACCTCGACTACTGGGTGGTCGACCGCAACGGCGAGATCGTCGCCGACACCGGAACGCTGAGCAGCGGGCGCCTGAACCTCTGCACCCACCCGCTGATGGCCGCCGTCCGCACCGGCACGCCGCCACCGGACCGGGCCGACCTTCGGCGACGTCGCCTATCACGTCGCGGCGTCGTACTCGGACGCCGTCGGCTGGCTGTTCGTCGGCCGCATCCCGGCGGGCCTCGAGAACCCTCACGTCCAGGAGGTAATGTCGATCGTGCTGGCGGGCTTCGTCGGGTCTGCCCTGGTCGGCCTGCTGCTGGCGCCGCTCTGGGCCCAGGGCATCGTGCGGCCGCTGCAAGGGGTGGCGACGCGCGCCAACCAGATCGCCCGGGGCGAGCGGCCGACGGTATGGCCGACGGGAAGCATCGCCGAGCTGAACCGCCTGTCGTCGGACCTGGAAACGATGGCCGATGCGATCGCCGGGCGCGAGGAGGAACTCCGTCGACTGAACGAGGAACTCGAGGATCGGGTCGCCCATCGGACCGGCGAGTTGAACCGCAGCAACCAGGACCTCTCCGCCGCCCTGGAGATCGTGAAGAAGGCGAAGGACGAGTTGATCCAGTCCGAGAGGCTGGCGGCCCTCGGCCGGCTGGTGTCGGGCGTCGCGCACGAACTGAACACCCCTCTCGGCAACGGCCGGATGGCGATCACCGGCCTCGGCGACCGGCTGGCCTGCTTTCGAGGCCAGCCTCGGCGATGGACTGCGCCGCACCGAACTTCGACGGGTTCGTCGAGTCGGTGCGGACCAGCACCCGGATCGCCGACAGCAATCTCAAGCGGGCGAGCGACCTGATCGGCAGCTTCAAACAGGTTGCCGCCGACCGTGCCGGGTCGCGGCGCCGGCGGTTCCGGATGCGCGAGGTCGTCGACGAGGTGCTGCTGACGCTCAGCCCGACCTCTGGCGAGGACGGCCGATCGACGATCCGGGTCGACGTGCCGGACGATCTCGTCATGGACAGCTACCCGGGCGAGCTCGGGCAGGCCCTGACCAATCTCGTCGAGAACGCCGCGCTGCACGCGTTCGTCGACCGCGACGGCGGCACGGTGTTCATCGGCGCCGAGATGGCGCCGTCCGGGCATGCCCTCATCCGCCTGCGCGACGACGGCGTCGGCATGGCCCCGGCGGTGGCGCGCCGGGCCTTCGATCCGTTCTTCACCACCACTCTGGGCACCGGCGGCACCGGGCTCTGGTCTCTTACATCGCTCGCACAACGCCGATCGCCAACGTGCTCGGCGGCAGCGTCGCCCTGCAGACCGCCATCGGCGCAGGGGGCGACCTTCGAGCTGCTGGTCCCGCTGGCTGAGCCGCGGCAGCCGCGGCCTGAGGCCGGCGCCTAGCCGACCGCGCGCCACCGGAGCCTGGCGGCCGGCGCGCGATTGCCCGCTCCCGGCCCCCACGCTAGAACCGCGGGGACAGCAGCCGGCGCGTCGGGCAGCGCCGCTTCGACAAGGAGTCCGTCATGAGCGTCTACGCCGCACCGTTGCGCGACATGCGTTTCGTCATCGAGGACGTCGTCGGGTTGCGGCGGGTGTCGGCCCTGCCCGGTCTCGAAACCACCGACGCCGCGCTGGTCGAGCAGATCCTGACCGAGGCCGGCAAATTGGCCGGTGACGTGCTGGCGCCGCTCAACAAGGTCGGCGACCGGCAGGGTTCGCGCCTGGAGAACGGCGTGGTGCGTACCCCGAGGGGTTCGCCGACGCCTACCGCGCAGTTCGTCGACGGCGGCTGGAACGGCGCGCCGTTCGAGGAGGAGTGGGGCGGCATGGGCCTGCCCTGGCTGGTGGCCACCGCGCTGCAGGAGATGTGGCAGGGTTCCAACCTGGCGTTCGGGCTGTGCCCGCTGCTGACCCAGGCCGCCATCGACGCCCTGCGCGAAGTCGGCACCGACGAGCAGAAGCGGACCTACCTGCCGAAGCTGGTGACCGGCGAGTGGGCCGGCACCATGAACCTGACGGAGCCGCAGGCCGGCACCGACCTCGGCGCCATCCGGACCAGGGCCGAGAAGACCGCCGACGGCGGCTACCGGCTGCGCGGCCAGAAGATCTACATCACCTACGGCGACCACGACTTCACCGACAACATCATCCATCTGGTGCTGGCGCGGTCGCCGGACGGCATCGCCGGCACCAAGGGGCTGTCGCTGTACATCGTCCCGAAATTCCTGGTGAACCCCGACGGCACGCTCGGCGCCCGCAACGACGCGAAGCCGCTGTCGCTGGAACACAAGCTCGGCATCCACGCCAGCCCGACCTGCGTCATGGCCTATGGCGAGGACGAGGGCGCGGTGGCCTATCTGGTCGGCGAGGAGAACCGCGGCATCGAGTACATGTTCATCATGATGAACAACGCCCGCCTGGCGGTCGGCCTGCAGGGGCTGGCGGTCGCCGAGCGGGCCTACCAGCAGGCGCTCGACTACGCCCGGTCCAGGGTGCAGAGCCGGGCCGTGCAGGGCTCCTCCGGGCCGGTGACGATCATCCATCATCCCGACGTGCGCCGGATGCTGATGACCATGAAGGCGCAGATCGAGGCCATGCGCGGCCTGATCTACGACGTCGCGGCGGCGATCGACGTCGCCAACCGCCACCCGAGGCGGCCGAGCGCGCCGGCGCCCAGGGCCGGGTCGACCTGCTGATCCCGGTGGTCAAGGCCTGGTGCACCGACACCGCCGTCGAGATCTGCTCGACCAACATCCAGATCCACGGCGGCATGGGCTTCATCGAGGAGACCGGGGCTGCGCAGCACTACCGCGACGCCCGCATCACGCCGATCTACGAGGGTGCTAACGGCGTCCAGGCCCTCGACCTGGTCGGGCCGCAAGGTGGCTCGCGACGGCGGCGAGGCGATGCGCGCCCTGATCGCCGACCTCGACGCGCACCTGGCGGCGCTGCGCCGAAGCCGACACGGCGGCGCTGCGCGATCGCCTGAAGGCCGGCCGCGACGCCCTCGCCCAGCGCCACCGACTGGGTGGTCGACCACCATGCCGAGTCGACGCCGCCGCCGCCGCCTCGTCGTCGGCGATCGTCCTGAAGCTGCTCGGACTGGTGGCGGGCGGCTGGCTGACGGCGCGGTCGGCGCTGGCGGCCCGCGCCGCGCTGGCGCGCCGGCGGCGGCCGACGCCCGGTACCTGGAGGCCAAGCTGGTGACCGCCCGGCACTACGGCGACCATCTTCTCGCCCAGGCCCTGCCCTGCTGGCGGCGGTCGAGGCCGGCGGCAGCGCCGTGATGGCGCTGGACGAGGACCAGTTCTAGAAACAGCACCGCCGCCACCGACGGTGGAAAATTCTCGCTTCCCGAGTTTCCTCCCCGGCCCAGCCGCTATCCTGGCCGAGGATCGGGGCCGCGCCCGGCCGATGCCGGCGGCGGGACAGCCACTTGGCAGGGGGACAGCCATGACGGGGAATGGACAGACAACGCCCGGGCTCCGGCGGCGCGATTTCCTAGCCGGCGCCGCGGCGCTGGCGACGGCGTTTCCGCTGCTGCCGAAGGCGGCGGTGGCGGCCGGCGGGCGGGCACTGTCGCCGGCGGACGCCCGGGTCGCCCGGCTCGGCATCTACCCGGCGATCGGGATCTGCCGGGTCGGCGGCAGCGACCGATGGTTCCTCGCACCTGAGGTTCCAGGCTTGCCGCCGCGCCCGGAGGGCGGTTTCAAGGACGGCGAGCAGGCGATCAAGAAGCAGGTGCAGCGCTTCCGGGTCTACGCCTTCGACGACCAGGGCCGGGTCATCCGCGAGGTCGTGGCCGGCGAGGCGCGCGTCGAATGGCGGGTCCACGTCGCCAACACCAAGGCGGCCTGGTACGGCTTCAACAACCCGCTCGACAACGGCGATCTCGCCCCCGGCCTGCCCGGCCGTCGGCGCAATCAATACTTCGTCACCGCCGCCGAGCGGGAGACGATGCTGGTGATCGACGGCGGCGAGACCACCATCGCCGGCGCCGGCACCAACCCCGACGGCGGCGACCGCCGCTACGCCATGGGCGGACGGTTCTGGGACCAGTTCGACGTCGGCCTCGGCCATCTGCGCACCGATGACCAAGGGCGCCTGCTGGTGTTCCCGCCGGACGGCCGGTCGGCCAGCCCGACCGCCGCGCCGATCACCAGCTTCGCCGACAACGACGGCTGGCACGACGACTGGTGCGACGGCCCGGTCGAGGCCCGGGTGACGTTCGCGGACGGCACGGCGATGGACGCCGAGCACGCCTGGGTCGCCTCGGTCGGCCCGAACTTCGCGCCCGAGATCCCGCCGATCTCGACCCTGCACGACGTGATCGCCAGCCTGAACGTCGAACAGGGCTGGGCGCCGAAGCCGGCCGGCCCGATCTCGTTCCGCCGCGACGTCTACCCGACCTTCCGCCGCCTCGCGCTGATGGAATGGGTGGCGGCCGCCGCCAATCTGCGCCAGGGCTGGCTGGCGGTCGGCGACTTCGCCGATCCCGCCTATCTGGCGCGCCTCCGGGACCCCTCGGTCGGCAACGGCGAGTTCCGCCATTCGGTGTTCGCGAAGTTCCGAAACCCCCACAACGACGCCCCCGACGCCTACATCACCGAGCGCCTGAAGCTGCCGCTCATGACCGGCGACGGCATCAACTACGACGGCAGCCCGTTGCAGTGGTTCCGGTTCCCGGACCTCCAGTACGAGCACCTGCGGCTGTGGGCCGACGGCGCCTTCGTCGACGATTTCGACGACGCGGCGGCCGACGCGGTCGCCGAACTGGACGACCTCGACCTGGCGCAGCAGACCGGACGCGCTCACCGAGGCGGCGCTGGAGCCGTGCTCCGGCGGCGCGTTCCACCCCGGCGTCGAACTGACCTACTACCTGCGCCTCAAGGAGATGTACGCCCGCCACCGCGACCCGGCGGCCGAGCCGTTCCGGATCGCGCTCGGCAAGCGCGCGTCGCTGGTGCAGGACATCGGGTTCCTGCTGACGCCGGAGACCGCCTTCAACGGCAACCCGGCCCTCGGCACGCTGCCGCCGATCGGACCGCAGGGACCGGGTGACCTCACCCGATGGATGGGGCTGCCCTGGCAATGCGACGCCTTCAGCTGCCAGCAGGTGGTCATGCAGGCGGACTTCCCGACCGCCGTCTGGTGGCCGGCCCTGCTGCCGATCGACGTGCTGCCGGAGGAGTACTACCGGAACATGATGCGCGACGACCTCCCGGCGGATCAGCGCCTGAGGTTCTTCGAGAGCCGGGTGGCCTGGTCGCGCGGGGTCGCCGGCATCGGCTACCACGCCAACGCCAGCTACTGGGACGGCATCACCAACATGATCGCGCTGTGGGAGCGCATGGGCTTCGTGGTGAAGCGGCCGGGGCCGGCCGGCGACCCCAGGCTCGCCGCGATCCCGGGCGAGGTGTACGTGGAGGTCGGGCGCGGCAACATGGAAGGCCGGTTCCGCTGGTCGCCGTCGATGGGCGACCTGCCGAATTGACCGGGCGCCGGCACGACGCCGCCGTCGCGGTGATCGGCGGCGGCATCGCCGGCGCCGCCGCCTGCATAGCGCTGCATCGGGCCGGACTGGAAACGGCCTGGATCACCCCGGATGCCGAGCCGGGCGCGGATTTGGTCGGCGAGTCCCTGGCGCCCGCCGCCTTGCCGATCCTGGACCGGCTCGGTCTCGCCGCCATCGTCGACGGTGCCGCGCACCGCCGGTCGAACGCCAGTTTCTCGGCCTGGGGCAGCGACCTTCTGGTCGAGCGCAACGCCGCTGTCCATCTGGAGGGTCCTGGACGGGTGCTCGACCGGGCGCGGTTCGAGGCCGACCTGCGCGCGGTCGCCGACGGGACCGCCGACAGGCGTCGCAGCGCCCTGGTCGACGCCACGGTCGAGGCCGGAAGCTGGCGGCTTGGGCTGGCCGACGGCTCGGCCCTCGCAACCGGATTCCTGGTCGATGCCAGCGGCCGGGCGAGCGTGGTGGCGCGCCGGCGCGCGGCGATGCGGCGCGACGACCGGCTGGTGGCGGCATGCGCCTTCCTGCCGCATCGCGACGACGGCGTCGAACCGACCCCCGCCACCCTGATCGAGGCCGTGCCGGAGGGCTGGTGGTACGCCTCGCTGCTGCCGGACGGCCGGCTGTCCGTCGCCTTCTTCAGCGACCCGGACCTGCTGCCGCGCGGGCTGTCGCGGGACCGCGACCGATGGTCCGCGATGATCGGCGGGACCCGTCACGTCGCCCACTGGATCGCCGACGCCGGGTTCGGCGTCGAGACGCCGCCGCGCCTGCACAGCGCCGCCACCCGCTGGGCCGATCCGGCGGCGGGGAAGTGGACGGCGCCGGGTGGGCCGCCATCGGCGACGCCGCCGCCGCGTTCGACCCGCTGTCCTCGCACGGCATGACGACGGCGCTCTGGTCGGCGGCGCGGACAGCCGAAGTGGCGGCGGCCTGGCTTGCCGGTGACGGCGGCCCGCTCGCCGGCTACGCCCGCGCCGTCGCCGACGGCGTCGATCGCTTTCGCGGCCAGCGCGCCGCCTTGTACGCCCGAGAGCGGCGCTTCGCCGACGCGCCGTTCTGGCGCCGGAGGATCCCGAACCCGGCGTTCAAAGGATCCCGTCGAGCGGGTTGAGGCGGAACCGCGGGGTCGGCGAGAGCTCGATCGAACCCATGCCCCCGGGCGTTCCCCGGTCGCTCGGGTGCGGGAACATCGCCTTCATGCCCTGCCGCATCATCTCCCGCAGGTTCGGATCCGCCGGACCGTCCAGCTTCGGCCCCGACACCTTGGCCCCGGCGATCGGCTCGCCCTTGTCGCAGAACGCCAGGAACAGGTTGGTGCGGTCGACGTAGCGGGCCGCCACCACCGACTCGTACGCCGACCGGCAGACTTCCTTGGTGCTGGCGCCCTGGTCGGCATCGAAGCGGGCGACGATCACGGTAGTCGCCGTGCCGGGCCGCACCGGGATTGGCCGTGTAGGTGACGTCGGAACCGGTGACCGCACCCTCGGCGTGCTCGGCGAGACGGGCGGCGACGTCGCGCGCCGGCAGTTGGAACGGCGCGTTGACGGACACCACCAGCACCGGCGACTGATAGCCGGCGAAGTTCAGGAAACGCAGCCGCGGGGCCGGGTCGACGTTGGTGATCGTGTCCTGGGCGGTGACACATCCGCCGAGCATCAGAAGGGCGAGGCAGGCCAGGCGGCGCATTCGGAGTCTCCGTTTCGGAACCCGCCACAAATGATGCTTTCGAAGTATGGCCGCAAGGCGGCCGGATGCCGCGCCGGCGTTTGCCGATCGGCCCCGATCGGCTATCGTCGCTGCCCGGTGATCGACCCCAGCAGGAGCGCCAGTCATGGCGAAGCCGTCCGACGTCCTCGCCTTCTGGTTCGACGAGTGCGCGCCCGAGCAGTGGTTCAGGAAGGACGACACCTTCGACGCGCTGCTGCGCGACCGGTTCGGCGCGCTGCACGCCGAGGCCGCCGGCGGCGGGCTGGCGGCGTGGGAGGAGAGCGCGGACGGCCGCCTGGCGCTGCTGCTGTTGCTCGACCAGATGTCGCGGAACATCCACCGCGGCGACCCGCGCGCGTTCGCCCAGGATGACCGCGCCCGCGCCGTCGCGCGGCGGGCCATCGCCGCCGGCGACCACGTGTTCGCGCCGCGCGATCGCGCCCTGTTCCTCTACCTGCCGTTCGAGCACAGCGAGGAAGCCGCCGACCAGTTGTTGAGCGTCGCGCTGTTTCGCGCGCTCGGCGACGCCGATCTGCTCGACTACGCCGACCGGCACCGGGTGATCGTCGATCGCTTCGGCCGCTTTCCGCATCGCAACGCCATCCTCGGCCGGGCCAGCACCCCGGACGAACTGGCCTTTCTCGAACAACCGAACTCGTCGTTCTGATCCCGGAGGATCCGCACCGTGACCGATAAGCCCGTCGTCGTCGTCCTGTCGCCCTGGTATGCCGCCGCCATGGCCGAGCTCGACCAGCACTTCACCGTCCACAAGCTGTGGGAGGCGTCGGACAAGGCCGCCCTGCTGGCGTCGGTCCGCGACACCTGTGTCGGCATCGCCGGCAGCAAGGTCTGCGACGCCGCCACCATGGACGCGCTGCCGAACGCCAAGGTCATCGCCCATCACGGCGTCGGCTACGACGGTGTCGACGTGGCCGCCGCCACCCAGCGCGGCATCAAGGTGTCGAACACGCCCGACGTGCTGAGCGACGAGGTCGCCGATTTCGCGATCGCCCTGACGCTGGCCACCCTGCGGCGGATACCGCAGGCCGACCGCTACGTCCGCGAGGGCCGGTGGGAACGCGAGGGCGACATGCCGTTCACCCATCGGATGTGGGGCCGCAAGGTCGGGATCCTCGGGCTCGGGCGGATCGGCATCGAGATCGCCCGGCGCTTCGAGGCGTTCAAGATGGAGATCGCCTACCACACCCGCAGCCCGAAGGACGTGCCGTACAAGCACGTCGCGTCGCTGCTGGAGATGGCGCGCGCCGTCGACATCCTGGTGGCGATCGTACCAGGCGGTGCCGGCACCCGGCACCTGGTCAACCGCGAGGTGCTGGACGCGCTCGGGCCCCAGGGCGTGTTCATCAACGTGGCGCGCGGCAGCGTCGCCGACGAGGAGGCGCTGATCGCGGCGCTGAAGGACGGCCGGCTCGGCGCCGCCGGCCTCGACGTGTTCGCCGACGAGCCGCGCGTCCCCCAGGCGCTCAAGGACATGACCGAGAACGTCGTCCTGCAGCCGCACCAGGCGAGCGCCACCCACGACACCCGTCTCGCCATGGGGCGTCTGGTGATGGAGAACCTGCTGGCCGGCATCGCCGGCAAGCCGCTGGTCACGCCGGTGAACTGACCGCGATCAGGTGGCCGGGCGGTCCTTCGCCGGGCCGGTGTAGTCCTGCACACCCGAGGCGACGGCGCAGCAGGCGAGACGGATGTATTTCGGGATCGTCACGCTTTCGCCGTCGCGCTCGCCCTTTTCATAGTACTGGACGACCCGACGCTTCAGCCCGAGGACCTCGGCGGCCTCCTTCTGGGACAGTTTCAGCGCCTTGCGCCAGCGCTTGAAGTCGCCGGGCTTCATCTCCGGCTCGATCGCGGTCGACTTTTTCACGCGCAACTCCGTTCCAGCGCCCTCGATATAGGGCGCCGGCGCGGCCTCGGCCAAGTCAAAAAGCGCACACGGTGCGGTTTCAGCCTTGCGCGAGGCGCACGGCGTGCGCATATGAGGGTGGCGCCGGACATCCGGCCGGCGCCGGGAGGACACCATGGCGAGGCATCTCTACCTGTACGAGGGCAACGGCTACGAAGGTGAGGTCGAGTTGTTCCGACGCGCCCGGGTCAGCGCGGCCGCCGCCGAGTCAGCCGATCTGCCGGGGCTGCGGCCGAGCTTCCTGTACCGCGTCCACGATCGCCTGGCGCCGGCGGCAGAGGCGGCGCTGATCACCGACGACGAGATCGCGGTCCGGCGCTACGTCGCCGGCCACCCGGGTGCCGAGGTGGCGATCGTGCCGATGGTCCGGGCCGCCGGGTCGGCTACGGCTGGTGCGAGGCGAGCAGGATCCTGATCGGCTCGGGGATCGGGACGGCCTTGCGCCGGACCGGATCGAAGCACACCCCGATGGTCGTCGACGTCACCCGGCACTCGCCCTCGACGAACACCCCCTGCCGGATCGTGCACGAGGTGGTTCCGAGCTTGGCGACCCGGGTTCCGGTGAGAACGGTGCCCGGAAACCGGATCTCGCGCGCGAAATCGATCTCCAGACGCCGCACCACCCACCAGACGCTGCCGTCGTCGCCGCCGTCGCCACCGCCGGACGCCCGGAACAGGTTGACCCGGCCGTTCTCCAGGAACACCCCGATCGCGTTGTTGTTGACGTGCGACAGCGGGTCGAGATCGGCGTAGCGCAACCGCTCCTCGGTCCAGAACGAGAAGCTGTCGGCAACGGCCGGGTCGAAATCGGAGGCGGGCCGGGCGGAGGGCGTGACGGTCATGCGGGCGGATCCTGCGTCGAGGGGACGGGCCGTCGAGGGAACGCGCCTAGGTGCCGCCGTTGCGACCGCCGGTCAATAGTCGAGCTTCCAATTGACCCCGACGCGGCTTTGCGAGTCCGCCCCGACGTCGGTCTCCACCGTGATGCTGTCGGTGATCTCGACCTCGACCACCGCCTTGCTGCCGGAGCCCCCGAGCCCCTGCTGGAGCTTCAGGAACACGCCCGGAGCCACGTACTTGCCGACCGACAGCGAGGCGCCGCGCGAGCCGGTGCCGTCGCCGGCGTCGATGTCCACGGTGTCGACGCCCAGGGTTTCGCGGATCGTGTCGGTGACGCCGCCCGATCCCATCCGGCCGGACAGCACCGCGGCGGACTGCGCCAGCTTCAGCGCCTGCAGGGGGCTGAGCTGCGCCCGCGACGAGCCGAACAGGATGTGAGACAGGACATCCTCCTCGGGCAGCGCCGGTTCGCTGGTCAGGGTGATCGAGGGATCCTGCGCCCGGCCGGCGATCAGCACCTTCGCCGTCACCTCACCCGCCTCGGTGGTCAGGATCATGTCGAGGGTCGGATCGTCCGGCGGCGCGCCGTCGAACACCACCCGGCCGCGCTCGAACTGGAAGGTGCGGCCGACCGCGGCGAGCTGCCCGCGGCGCACTTCCAGGCCGCCGGTGACCTCGGGATCGGTGACCGGACCGGTGACCGTCAGCGCGCCCCCCCATTCGCTGTCGAGCCCGCGGCCCCGCACGAACACCTGACCGGGCACGTCGACGCGTAGGTCGAGGGTGATCGTGGCACCGCCGTCGGTGCCCTCCTCGGCCGGCGCCTCGGGGGATCGGATGACGACGCCGTCGCGGACCTCCGTCACCTCCAGCCTGACCACCGACGGGGCAACTGGTCGGGGATCCGGATCTCCGACGGCAGCACGGTGATGGTGCCGGCCAGCCGGTAATCGGGAAGCCGGCCGGAGAAGCTGAGGTCGGCGTCCAGCGCCACCTCGGCGTCGTCGGTGTCCACCGCCACCAGCCGGCGCGCCGTCAGGGTCAGGTCGGCGGGCATGCCCTCGGCGGGATCGAGCGAGATGCCGCCCGCGCCCTCCAGGGTGCCGCCGGACGCCCCGGAGGCGGTCAGCGTCTCGATCACCAGGCGGTCGCCCCGGCCGCGTCCCTCGAGGCGCACATCCCGCAGGTACAGCCCGATCGACGGCTGGTCGATCGCGCCATCGCGCAGGCTGACGGTGCCGTCGATCAGCGGGTCCTCCGGCGTCCCGGCCACCGCCAGCCGCAGCGAGGCCTGCCCCGCCACACGGCCGCCGTCCAGCGGCAGATAGGCCGACACGCGCTCCAGCGCCGCCTCCAGGGTGAGTTGCGCGCTCAGCGGCGCCGCCGGGTCAAGCGACGGCGGCGCGCCGTCCGCGCCGGCCCGCAGCCCGGCCGACGCCCGCAGCCCCGCCTGGAGACCCTCGCCCACCGTCGCGTCGAGGGAGGCCGTCAATTGCCGGTCCTCGATCCGGGCTTCCGCGGAAGCCGACAGAGGCGGCAGATCGGCGTGCGCTGGATCGCTCGAGCGGATGGCGGCGGCGGTCACCGTGAGCCGGGCCGTGGGGTTGCCGATCGGGCCACGCACCGTGGCGTCCGCGTCGACCCCGCCGGTCAGGCTCAACGCCGGGTCGGCCAGCCGCGCCAGCCCCGCCGGTACAGCACGCGCCTGAAGCGTCAGGTCGAGAGCGGCCGGATCCAGCTGCCGCCGCCGGTTATCCGCCCGCCCTCGACGCGCAGCGCCAGATCCTCGACCCTCGGCCGGCTGCCGAGCGTGATCAGGGTCGGACGGTCCAGGGCAACCGTCGCGTCGGCAAGCTCGGCGTCGAGCGACGCCAGCGTGATCCGCAGCGGCTGCGCGCCGAGCGCCAGCGACGCCTCGGCCGCGACCCGGTAGGGCACCCCGGCCTCGCCTTCCAGCGTGGCCGCCACCCGCGCCGCCGAGCCGTCGGACTCGCCGGTCACCAGGGCGCTCGCCAGCACGGTCTCGTCACCCTGGCGCACGCCCCCGACCTCGGCGCGCAGCGAACCGGCCGGGCGCGCCATCAGGTTGCGGCCGGTCCCCGTGACGTCGACCGACGCGATCACGGTGGCGCCGCCGTCGATCGCGACGTCGCGGCCGGTGAGGGTCAGGCGCGCGCTCTGACCGTTTCTCGGTTGCAGCGTCACCTCGGCGTCCAGGCTGCCGCCGGACAGCGGCACCCCGGCCAGCGCCCCGACCCGACCGAGATCGGACGCCGTCACCGTCATCCGCCCGTCGACCGTCGGCCCGGCCACGTCGACCGTCAGGCCCCCTGACCCGCCACACCGGCGCCGTCCAGGGCAAGCCCCTCGATCGTCAGCACACCGTCGTCGAAGGCGTAGCCGGCGGCCAGGGTGACGGCCTCGCCGCCGGTGGCGGCGCGCAGGGCGATCCGACCGGTCGGCCGCGCCGGCAGGCCGGTCGCCGTTGCCGACCCCGAGAGCTCGGCGACCCGGACCCCCGCGACCGCCAACGGCGCCGCGCGCCAGGACGCCGAGGCGGTCGGCGCGTCGAGCGAGCCGCCCAGCGCGAGCGCCACCGTCCCGGCCCCGGACACGTCCGTTCCGACCGCGCGACCCACCGGCGCCAGGTCCGGCGCCGCCACGTCGACGCGCCCCGAGAGGTCACCGCCGGTCAGGTCGACCATGGCGTCGCCGTCGGCGCGCAGGGTCGCGGCCTGCAGGGTCAGCCCGTGGATCGACAGACGGTTGTCGGCGTCCAGGGTGACCGCGGCGCCGAGCGTCGGCGCGCCGCCGGTCAGGCGGTCGAGCGCCGGGTCGCCGAGAGAGAGCCCGTCGGCCGCCAGATCGACGACGGCGGAGACGTCGAACGGATCCAGCAGCAGGGTGGCGTCGGCCCCGAGCGTCGCGGACCCCGCGAGCGGACGCCCGGCCAGATCGGAGAGCCGGGCCAGATCGGCTACGGCGAGGGTCGCCGTGGCGTCGATCCGGCGCCCCTCCGACAGCCGCGCCGTGGCGTCCAGACGCCCGGCCCCGGTGGTCACGACCAGGCTGTCGACCGAGGCTGTGCGCCCGTCGCCCGCCACGCTGCCGCTCGAGCGCAGGGCCAGTCGGGGGCCGAGGAACCCGGCGAGGTTCGAGGCCCGGCGGTGCCGGGGTATCGACGCTCGCCTCGACGCCCCAGGTCAGGGTCTCCGGCAGCGCCGCGAGCGGCCGGTCGGCGGACACCGTCGGCGTCGACCGTCAGCCGCTCCAGCACCGTGGACGCCACCACGCGGGTCCCCGGTCACGGACAGTTCGGCGCGCCGGCCGTCCTCCAGCAGGCGCAGGCGCGCGGAGACGGCGCCCGCCAGGTCGGACCCGACCAGCGCCGCCAGCGGCGCGAGGTCCGGCACATCGAGCCGTCGCGTCCATCTCGACCGGCGTTCCGGAGGCGTCCAGGCGGGCGGTGCCGTCGACGCTGACGGCAGCCGCCCGAACCGTCGCCCGCTCGACGATCACGGCGCCGTCGTCGTCGCAGCAGCACGGTCACCCCGATCGCCGCCGAGGGGCCGACGACAGCGCGCAGATCCTCGGGCAGCAGGGCCACGACGTCGGCCGTTCCGTCGACGCCGAGCCGGGTGCGCGGCCCCTCCGCCGCCAGCACGAGCGCCAGATCGACCGCGGCCGCCGCCTCGAACCCGCCCGGTCAGCCGCCCGCGCCAGTCGGCCAACGTGCCGTCACCGGTCAGGCTGAGGTCGAGCGCCGGCCGCCCGGGCAGGCCGGCCAGTTCGGCCACCAGACCGCCCTCCGGTTCGTGGACCCGCAACTCGGCCCTCAGCGTGCCGTCGCCCGGCACCACCGCGAGATCGACGTCGAGCCGGGCGGCGCCACCCGCCGACGCCAGTTCCGCCCATCCCGCGGCCGTCGCGGCCGCGCCGGTGACCGAGGCCGAGAGATCGGCGGTCAGCGTCGCCTCCCGGCCGATCAGGGCCTCGCCCAGGCGCAGCCCGGCCACCCGCAACCGGTCGACCCGGACCGCCACCGGCGGCTCCGGAAAGCTCAGCGACAGCGGCTCGGACGGCTCGGGCTCGGCCCCCGGATCCTCGGGCAGGACCGGGGCGCGCAGCGATCGCGGCCGCCGTCCACCGCGATCGCGTCGACGGCGAGGGTTCCGGTGAGCAGGGCCAACGGCGACCAGCGGAGCTCGACCCGGACGAGTTCGGCGAACACGCCGGAGCCGTCGGCCAGCCGGACGCCCTCGAGCACGACGCGTCCCGGCAGCGAGCCGCTCAGCGCGTCGATCCCGACCCGCACCGGCCCGCCGGCCGTGGCGGACTCGACGGTGTCGACGATCCACGCCCGTCCCCAATCGGTGTTCGCCGCCCCCAGCGCGGCGATCACCAGGAGCACCGGCAGGCCGAGCAGCGCCAGCGCGACCAGGAAGAGCCGCCTCGCCATCGCTCAGAAGGCCTGCCCGAGGCTGAAGTACAGCTGGAACCGGTCGTCGGAACTCCGCGGGTTCAAGGGAACGGCGATGTCGGCGCGGATCGGCCCGATCGGCGTGAAGTAGCGGAAACCGAGGCCGGCCGCCCATTGCAGGTCCTGCGACAGGTCCGGGGTCTCGCTGTCGTACACCTGCCCGCCGTCCAGGAACGGCACGATCCCGAAATCGCCGTAGACCCGCCAGCGCAGCTCGGCCCCGACCTCGACCATCGAGCGGCCGCCGACCGGATCGTCGGACGCGTCCAGCGGGCCGATCATCTGCAGGCCATAGCCCGCGCACCGGACCCGCTGCCCCCGGAATACAGCCGCTTGTCGGCCGGGACGTTGGAGGTCGAGGCACCGATGATGGATCCCACCGCGGCTCTCCCGGCGAGGACGAAGTCGCGGTCTCGGTCGAGCGCGAGATAGTGGGAATGCCGGGCGGTCATCGAGTAGAAACTGATCGTCGATCCGAGGGATTCAAGGTACGGCGTGAACCGCACCCGGGACCGGCCGCCGCGGGTCGGGTTCAGCAGGTCGTCCGAGGTGTCGACGGTGGCGCCGACCGGGCAGGCCGACCAGGGTGAAACGGCTCTCGACGCCGTCCTCCTCGATCAGGCTGCGCTCCAGCGTCACGCCGTAGTCGACCGACAGGATGTCGCTCATGCGGCGCTCGAAGCGGCCTCCGACGCTCACTTTCTGCGAATCGTAGCCCTCGGTCGTCTCCTGCACCAGGCCGGCGCTGAAGATCGAGGTCCTGGTCGTTCACGATGACGTCGGGCAGCCGCAGGTCGCCGGTCAGCCCGGTTTCGACCTCTCCCAGCCGGGCGTTCAGGTCCAGGCGTTCAGCTCCACCGAACAGGTTGCGATGGGTCCAGAACGCGTTGACCCCGAAGCCCTCGGCGGTCGAAACGCTGAGCCCGGCGCCGATGCTGCGAGGAAGCCGCTCCACAACGGTCACCTCGACCGGAAGCAGCCCTTCGCCGTCGACCGCGTCGCCGAACTGCACCGCGACGGTCTCGAACACGCCGGTGGCGGCGAGGTTGCGTCGCCCTCCCTCGATCTTCCGGACGTCGGCGGTCTCGCCGAACCGCCAGGGCAGGCGGCGCAGGACGAAGCCGGGATCGACGGTCTCCGCCCCCTTGACCGACACCGGTCCGAACCGGGCCGCCGGCCCGGGGTCGAAGCGCAGGGTCACGGTCATCGTCTTGGAGTCGCGGTCGATCAGGACGGTGCGGTCGCCGGAGGAGGCCAGCGGGTGGCCCCGCTCCTGCAGCATGCGAAGCACCGCGGCCTCAGCCGCGATGACCTGAGCCGACCGAGCCTGCGCACCGGCCTCAAGGCCGATCCGCCGCTGCGGCAATCCAATCCCGATCGCAGGCGATGACCCGTCGAGGTTGCGGATGTCAACCGCCGCGACCGTATAGGCGACGCCGGTCTCCGCGGCGACCACCACCACGGGCGGGTCGGACGCCGCCGCGCCCGGTCGTATGTCCGCGACGAAGACGGCATCGTAGTAGCCGAGCGATCGGGCCGCCGTCTCAAAGCGCTCCAGGTCGTCGTCCGCCCGACGGCGCAACGCGGCACGCGACGGCGGCGGGTCGTCGACTTTCGACAGCAGGGACGAACTGTCGCGAACCAGCCCGTTGAGTTCACCCGCCTCGTCCAGGCCCTCGAATTCAACGGAGTACCGGACACCGCGGTCGGCGATGCCCTGCGCCGCACCGGGGGGGGCGAAAAAACTCACGAGCATGGCCGTGGCGGCCAGAACGAGGACGGCAAATCGCATCGGCTGTACGTCATACCTCACGGAAAACACTAACCACAGAGCGCCGGGGTCGGTCGAGTCGCAGCGCCCTGAAGCGGACATGACCGGCCGGCCCGAGGCGCCGGCCATAGGACAACGACGCCATTGCGGTATGGACCCATCCAGCCGTGGCGTTAATAATCCCGGCCGTCCCAGAACCAATCGGGCAGGCGATCGAGCGTCGGCCCTCCCACGGAGGAAGCAGGATGACGAAAACAGTATCGCGAGTCGTCGCAGCGGGGCTCATGACCATCGGACTCGGGGTGTCGGCCCAGGCCGCCGACCTCAAGCTGATGACCGGCCCTCAGGGCGGCTCCTGGTATCCGCTCGGCGGCGCGATCAAGAACATCGTCGAGAAGGCCGTTCCCGGTACCAGCATGCAGATCCTGCCCGGCGCCGGCATCGCCAACGTGAAGGCGGTCGACGGCGGCAAGGCGGATCTCGGCTTCGCGAACTCGGTGTCGACGGTCGACGCCATCAACGGCAAGCCGCCGTTCGACGCGAAGGCGACCAACGTCTGCAACGTCGCCACCCTCTACCCGCAGTACTTCCAGGTCGTGGCGAACGCCTCCTCGGGCATCAAGTCCCCGGCCGACGTCAAGGGCAAGTCGCTGACCACCCAGAAGAAGGGCAACACCGGCGAGGCGATCACCGAGCACCTGCTGACCGCTTACGGCCTGACCTACGACGACCTCTCGCGGGTCAGCTACGGCTCCTACACCGACAGCGTGAACCAGCTTAAGGACGGCAACGCCGACTGGTTCACCCTCGGCACCACGGTGCCGGCCGGCGCCATCATGGACCTCGCCTCGGCCCGCGACATCACCATCGTCCCGGTTCCCGACGACGGCCTCGCCAAGATGAAGGAGATCAACCCGGGCTATCAGCGCATCATCGTTCCGGCCGGCAGCTACCCGGGCCAGGACGCCGACGTGCCGACCATCGGCTACTCCACCCACATCATCGCGCGCTGCGACCTGGATGAGCAGGTGGTCTACGACGTCGTGAAGAACATGCTGGCGAACGTCTCCGACCTCGCGTCGATCGCCAAGGCGGTCGGCAAGGCCGACGCCAAGGCGATGGCGGTGGAGACCGGCGTGCCGATGCACAAGGGCGCCGCCAAGTTCTACAAGGAACAGGGCGTCCTCTGATCGTCACCGGATAGCGTCGGAAGGGACGGCCGGCGGCCGTCCCTTCCGCGCGCCTCGCCCACCCCTCCCCGGGAGACCGGGCATGGCCAGCTGGACACGCGTCGCGCAAGGCTCGATCACCGCGATCGGCCTCGCGATGACCACGTATCACCTCTACACCGCCTGGTTCGGCGCGCCCGACGCGCTCAGCTTCCGGGCCATCCACGTGGCGTTCGCCCTGGTCCTGGCGTTCCTGATCTTCCCGACCAGCGGCGGCGAGCGCGATCAGCCGAGCGTCGCCCAGGTCGTGCTGGCGGCCCTGTCGGTGGTCGCCTGCGGCTACCTCCTGTGGGCCCAGGAATACGTCAACAACCGCATGATCTACGTCGACGACCTGGTCACCGAGGACTGGGTGCTCGGCTCGCTGCTGATCCTGCTGCTGCTGGAGGCGACGCGGCGCTGCGTCGGTCTCGCCCTGCCGCTGACCGCGGCGGCGTTCCTGTTCTACGCGGTGTTCGTCTCCGGCTCCGACCTCGGCCAGTTGATGGAGCAGATGTATCTCGGCACCGAAGGCATCTTCGGCATCCCGGTGAGCGTGTCGGCGACCTACGTCATGCTGTTCATCCTGTTCGGCGCCATGGTCGAGCGCACCGGCACCGGCAAGCTGTTCATGGATTTCGCCATGGCCCTGACCGGCCACACCGCCGGCGGGCCGGCCAAGGTGGCCTGCATCACCAGCGGCCTGTTCGGCACGGTGTCGGGCAGCGCGGTCGCCAACGTGATGACCACCGGCGCCTTCACCATCCCGCTGATGAAGAAGCTCGGCTACCGCCCGGCCTTCGCCGGGGCGGTCGAGGCGGTCGCGTCGACCGGCGGCCAGATCATGCCGCCGATCATGGGCGCCGCCGCCTTCGTCATGGCGGAGTTCCTGGGCGTGGCGTACCTGACGGTGGCCGCCTACGCGCTGATCCCGGCCATGCTGTACTTCCTGGCCGTGTTCCTGGCGGTGCATTTCGAGGCCAAGCGCACCGGCATGCGCGGCCTGCCGCGCGCCGACCTGCCGCGGGTCGGGACCGTGCTGAAGGAGCAGGGCCACCTGTTCCTGCCGCTGGTGGTGATCGTCGGCGCCCTGATCGCCGGGTACAGCGCGCCGTTCTCGGCGCTCTGCGGCATCGCCTCGGTGCTGGTCGCCGCCGGCCTGCGCCGCTCGACCCGCCACTACCTGACCCCCGCCAACATCCTCGACGGACTGGTGGCGGGCGCGCGCAACACCATTTCGGTCGCCCTTGCCTGCGGCTGCGCCGGCATCGTCATCGGGGTGATCACCCTGACCGGCCTCGGCATCGACTTCACCGGCCTGGTGCTGGCGGCATCCCAGAACCACCTGGTGCTGGCCCTCCTCCTGACGGCGGTCGCCGGCATCATCCTCGGCATGGGCATGCCGACGACGCCGGCCTACATCGTGCAGGTCGCGTTGCTGGTGCCGGCGCTGGTGAAGCTCGGGATCGTGCTCGAGGCGGCGCACATGTTCACCTTCTACTTCGCGATCCTGTCGGCGATCACCCCGCCGGTGGCGCTGGCGGTGTACGCCGCCAACGGCCTGTCGAACGCCGGGCTGTGGGACACCGGCCTGGCCGCGCTCAAGCTCGGCGCCACCGGCTACATCGTGCCGTTCATGTTCGTGTTCGGCCCTTCGCTGCTGATGATCGGCGAGCCGGTGACGATCGTGACGACCGCCATGTCGGCGACCATCGGCGTGGTCTGCCTGTCGGCGGGGCTGGCGGGCTATCTGCTGGCGCCGCTGCCGTTCTGGCAGCGCATCCCGCTGCTGGCGGCGGCGATCGTGCTGATCAAGCCGGGGCTCTACACCGACGCCATCGGCATCGGGATCCTGGTTGCGGTCGCAGCCCTGAATCTTCTCCTGAAGAGCCGGACCGCCGACGACACGGCCTAGCGGGGACGACGCCGCGCCGACTACGAGGCCACTATCCAAGGCGCGGCCCGCGCGTCATGCTCGTGCCCGCTAGCCGGCCTTGGCCCGCAACGTACGCGCTTGGCGATGACCAACCTGATCGAGACGCTCTGGGAACTGCTGATCGAGAACAGCCTGCTGCGATGGTTCTTCATCGGCCTGCTGATCGGCTTGTTCGTCGTCGGCTCCATGATCGCCGAGGGCAGCGACATATCGGCCGCCGACGCGCTGATGGGCATCGTCGTCACCGGATTCGTGGTGCTCGGGCTGCGCCTGGCGATCTGGTACGCGCGGGCGTAGCGGTCGCGCGCCGATCATGACGCCGGGCAAGGACCCCCTGCTCCAGCCCTACCGCCTGCGCCACCTGGCGCTGCGCAACCGGATCCTGTCGACCGCCCACGAGCCGGCCTACGCCGAGGACGGCATGCCGGGCCGAACGCTATCGCCTCTACCACGCGGAAAAGGCGAAGGGCGGGATCGGGCTGACGATGATCGGCGGCTCGGCGATCGTCGACCGCGACAGCCCGCCGGCGTTCGGCAACCTGCACCTCTGGGACGACCGGATCGTGCCGCACCTGCGGGCGCTGGCCGACGCGGTGCACGCCCACGGGGCGGCGGTGATGTGCCAGATCACCCATCTCGGACGCCGCACCAGTTCGACCACCGGCGACTGGCTGCCGGTGGTGGCGCCGTCGCCGATCCGCGAGCCGGCGCACCGCAGCTTCCCGAAGGAGGCCGAGGATTTCGATCTCGAACGCATCGCCGCCGCCTACGGCGCTGCCGCCCGGCGCTGCCGCGACGGCGGGCTCGACGGCGTCGAGATCGAGGCCTACGGCCATTTCCTCGACGGCTTCTGGTCGCCGCTGACCAACCGGCGCGCCGACGCCTACGGCGGCAGCCTGGGCAACCGGCTGCGGTTCGCCCTGGAGGCGATCGCCGCGATCCGCGCCGCCGTCGGACCGGACTTCATCGTCGGCATCCGCATGGTGGCCGACGAGGACGTCGAGGCCGGGCTGACCGAGAAGGAAGGCGCCGAGATCGCTCGCCGGCTGGCGGCCTCGGGCGACATCGACTTCATCAACGTCATCAAGGGCCACATCGACACCGATGAAGGGCTGAGCCGGGTGATCCCGCCGATGGGAACGCCGGCCGGCCCGCATCTCGACCTGGCCGGCCGGATCCGCGCCGAGACCGGGGTGGCGGTGTTCCACGCCGCCCGCATCAACGACGTCGCCACCGCCCGCCACGCGGTCGCGGCCGGCAAGGTCGACCTGATCGGCATGACCCGGGCGCACCTCGCCGACCCTCACATCGTCGCCAAGATCGCGGCCGGAGAGGAGCACCGCATCCGGCCCTGCGTCGGGGCCGCCTACTGCATCGACCGGATCTACGTCGGCGGCGAGGCGCTCTGCCTGCACAATCCCGCGACCGGCCGCGAAGCCACGATCCCCCAGATCGTGCCCGGCGGGCGACGGCCCGGCCAGGCGTGTCGTGGTGGTCGGCGCCGGCCCGGCTGGGCTGGAGGCCGCCCGCGTCGCCGCCGAGCGCGGCCACGTCGTGACCGTGCTGGAGGCGGCGCCGCGGCCGGGCGGCCAGATCCGGCTGGCGGCGGCGCTGGCGCGCGCCGCGAACTGCTCGGCATCGTCGACTGGCGGGTGGCCGAGCTCGGCCGCCTCGGCGTCGACCTGCGCTGCAACCTCTACGCCGAGGCAAGCGAGGTGCTGGCCGAAGCCCCGGACGTGGTGATCGTCGCCACCGGCGGCCTGCCCAATGTCGGGTTCCTCGTCGAGGGCGCGGAGCTGGTGACCACGAGCTGGGAGATCCTGGCCGGCGACACCGCGCCCGCCGCCGCGGGTGCTGCTGTTCGACGACAACGGCTCGCATCCCGGCATGACCGCGGCCGAGATGATCGCCGCCTCGGGATCGGCGCTGGAGATCGCCACGCCCGGAGCGGGTGCCTGGCGCCCGATGTCGGCGGCATCAACTACCCGGCGTATTTCCGGGCGTTCGCGCGCGCCGACGTGCGGATCACCCTGAACAAGCGGCTGCGCCGGGTGCGCCGCGACGGCAACGAGCTGGTGGCGGAGCTGTGGGACGAGTATGGCCGCCTCGCGGTCGAGCGCCGGGTCGACCAGGTGGTGGTCGAGCACGGCACCCTGCCGCTCGACGAGGTGTACGCGGCGCTGAAGCCGGACGCCATCAACGGCGGCGCGGTCGACCTCGAGGCGCTGATCGCGGTCCGGCCGCAGGCGGTGGTGAGGAACCCGGATGGCCGCTACCAGCTGTTCCGGATCGGCGACGCGGTGGCGTCGCGCAACATCCACGCCGCGATCTACGACGCGGCCCGGCTGTGCCTGGCGCTTTAGGCCAGCCGCCGCCCCGGCCTCGCCGCCGCCGCCCGTCACCACGTGGGTTCCGGCTCGCCCACGCTCCGCGTGGACGTCCGGAATGACGACGGGGGAGAGGCGTGTGCCGGCTGGCGATGTGTTGGGCGAGAGGACTGGAACGGCGGCGTGGGAGCGGTCGATCCCGGCCGGATCGGCGGCGACGGGCCTCGATAGCCTCGCCACGCCGTCGCCCCTTCCCCCCTTGTCGTCATTCCGACCGCAGCGACACCGCAACTGAGAGCCGGAACTAGGCTTTCGAGGCGTCAGTGATACCCGGCGACATCCTCCAGGCGAACTTTGCCCCGGAAGACATGGTAGTTGTAGAAGGTGTAGCCGAGGATGATCGGGATCATCACCACGACGCCGACCAGCGCGAAACTCAGCGAGGCCGGGCCCGCCGCCGCCTCCCAGATGTCGTAGCGCCCCGGCACCAGATTGGGGAACAGGCTGACGGCCAGCCCGGCGTAGCCGGTCATGAACAGCGCGAAGCTGCCGTAGAACGGCAGGCTCTCGCCGCCCCTTCGCAACCCCACGAAGATCGCCACGCACAGCGCCGCCGCGGCCGCGGGGACCGGCGCCAGCACGCGCGATGTTCGGCCAGGCGAACCACCGCCCGGCCACGTCCGGCGACAGCATCGGCATCCACACGCTGACGATCGCCATGGCGACCGCGACCACCACCACCAGCCGGGTCGCCACGCCGCGCGCCCAGGCCTGCAGGTCGCCCTCGGTCTTCTTGACGATCCAGGTCGCACCCAGCAGGCCGTAGCCGGCCAGCAGCGCCACGCCGACGAACACCGAGAACGGCGACAGCCAGGACCAGATGCCGGCGCCCTCCAGCGTCGCGTGGCCCTCCACGAAGGCCCCCAGCACGATCCCCTGGCTCAGCGTCGCGACCACCGAGCCGCCGTGGAACGAGGCCGACCAGAACGGCCGGTGCGCCTCGGTCTTGAACCGGAACTCGAACGCCACGCCCCGCAGGATCAGCGCCAGCAGCATGATGGTGATCGGCAGGTAGTACGCCGGCAGCAGCGTCGCGTAAGCCAGCGGGAACAACGCCAGCAGGCCGCCGCCGCCCAGCACCAGCCAGGTCTCGTTGCCGTCCCAGATCGGTGCCACCGACACCATCATCGCGTCGCGCCACTCGGTCTTGGCCGCCCCCGGGAACAGGATTCCGACGCCGAGGTCGAAGCCGTCCATCAGGACGTACATCGCGACCGCGAAGCCGATGACGGCGGCGGCGGCGAGCGGCAGCCACAAGGCGGCGCCGGTGGCGTCGGTGAAGCTTTCGAACATGGCGCTCACCCTCCCCGAGTGCGGTCGTCGGCGTCGACCTGGACATCGACGGCCGACAGCGGACGCTTCGCCTGCTGCATCTGGTCCGGCGCGCGCGGCGCCTCGCTTTCGGCGTAGACGATGCCGCGCCGCAGCAGCATCGCCACGTAGTACAGCCCGGCCCCGAAGATCACGGTGTAGACCACAGCGAACCCGGTCAGCGACGTCACCACCTGGTGCGCCTGGATGTCGCTGACGCCGTCGGCGGTCCGGAACAGCCCGTACACCAGCCAAGGCTGGCGGCCGATCTCGGTGGTGAACCAACCCGCCAGCACGGCGAGAAAACCCGACGGGATCATCCAGGGCAGCAGCCGCAGGAACACGCCGTCCTCGAACAGCCGCCCGCGCCAGTGGCGCCACACCCCCCAGAACGCCACCGCCATCATCAGGAAGCCGAGGCCGACCATCACCCGGAACGTCCAGAACACCACCGCGACCGGCGGTCGCTCGTCGGCCGGAAAGTCGGTCAGCGCCGGAAACGTCCCGGTCAGGCTGTGGGTGATGATCAGGCTGCCGAGATAGGGAATGCCGATCTCGGCGCGGTTGCGCTCGGCTTCCTCGTCCGGCCAGGCGAACAGCAGCAGCGGCACGCCCTCGCTCGCCCTCGTTGCGCCAGTGGCCCTCCATGGCGGCGAGCTTGGCGGGCTGGTGCTCGGCGGTGTTGAGGCCGTGCAGGTCGCCGATGAACACCTGCAGCGGGGTCAGGACCGCCGCCAGCGCCAGCGCCATCGCCAGGCTGCGCCGGGCGCCGCCGTCGTCGGGCCGGCGCCGCAGCGCGAACGCCGCCATGCCGGCGACCGCGAAGCAGGTCGACAGGTAGGTCGCGCACCACCATGTGGCTGAAGCGATACGGGAACGACGGGTTGAACACCACCGCCCACCAGTCGGTCGGGATCGCCCGTCCGTCGACGATCGCGAAGCCGGCCGGGGTGTGCATCCAGGAGTTCGCCGACAGGATCCAGAACGCCGAGACCAGCGTGCCGACCGCCACCAGGAGGGTGGCGATGAAGTGCATGCGGTCGCCGACGCGCTCCCAGCCGAACAGCATGATCCCGAGGAACGACGCCTCCAGGAAGAACGCCGTCAGCACCTCGTAGCTCATCAGCGGGCCGATCACCTCGCCGGCGAACACCGAGAACGGGCCCCAATTGGTCCCGAACTGGTAGCTCATCACGACGCCCGATACGACGCCGAGGCCGAACGACACCGCGAAGATCTTCAGCCAGAACTTGTACAGCCGCTTCCAGGTCTCGTCCCTGGTGGCCAGCCAGCGCCACTCCAGCACCGCCAGCCAGCTTGCCAGGCCGATGGTGAAGGCCGGAAAAATGATGTGGAAGGTGATGACCGCGGCGAACTGGATCCGCGACAGCAGCAGCGCGTCGAAGTCCATCGGCGTCCCCGCGGGTTGCGTGCGTCCGCCACAGGGTGCCCGCGCCGTCCGGCGCTGCCAACCCCCGGCGGAGCCGAAACCCCGTCGACGACGCCGGGGTTCCGCGGGGTATCAGTGCGGCCGGTCGCCCTGCAGGGTCACGCGGCGGACGTGGCGGCGGTGCCCGTCGTAGTCGTTGACCGCCCGGTGCATGGTGCAGCGGTTGTCCCACACCGCCACCGACCCGGCCCGCCACGGAAACCGGCACACGAACTCGTCGCGGATCGCGTGGGCGTACAGGAAGTCGAGCAGCGGCTTGCTCTCCGCCTCGGTCATGTCCTTGAAGCGCAGCGTGTAGTTCGGGTTGACGAACAG
The DNA here is from genome assembly GCA_018401495.1 of Rhodospirillaceae bacterium. Lineage (GTDB taxonomy): Bacteria > Pseudomonadota > Alphaproteobacteria > Thalassobaculales > Thalassobaculaceae > Thalassobaculum_A. The sequence goes on along the minus strand of JAGYJX010000019.1, from coordinate 99,193 downwards.
GCACTTGCGCCCGGTCTCGGGATGCGTGCGGACGACCGGGTGCTCGACCAGCCGGTCGCCGTCGGCGTTGGCGTCGATCGCCATCGACACCGACTGGTTCTTGCCGCCCTGGAACTTCGACTGGCTGCCGTAGGAGCGCGAGCCGGTGTGCACGGCGGTCAGCCCGTCGAGCAGCGCCCGCATGCCCGGCGACAGCGTCTCGTAGGCCGCGTGCAGGTCGGCGAACAGCGTGTCGCCGCCGCGCGGCGGCACCTCCAGGGCGTACAGCAGCGAGCCGAGGGCGGGGGTCTCCAGGAAGGTCGTGTCGGTGTGCCAGTTGCCGCCGAAATTGTATTTCCCGGCGTCCTCGGCCTCCTTGACGATGTCGATGATCTCCGGATGGCCGTCCAGGCTCTTCACGAACGGGATCGCCACCGGCTCGCCGAACAGCCGGGCGGCGCGCTTCTGCTGCTCGGGGTCGAGGCGCTGGTCGCGGAAGAACACCACCGAATGCTCCAGGAAGGCGTCGTGCACCTCCTGCGCCTGCCGGTTCGAGAGCGGTCGCGCCAGGTCGACGCCGGCGATCTCGGCGCCGATGGACCCGCCGATCGGCGTCACCTGGATGGTCTCGTAGGCCATGGCTCTGCCTCCTTCGCGGTGTCGGTGGTCAGTGGCTGTTCGGGGTCAGTGGATCTCCGGCTCCGGCGTCGGCCGCGTGCCCATCAGCACGTCGAAGTCGCAGCCCTTGTCGGCCTGGGTGATGTGGTCGGCGTAGATCGCGCCGAAGCCGCGCTCGAACCGGCGCGCCGGCGGCACCCAGGCGGCGCGCCGGGCGTCGAGTTCGGCGTCCGGCACGTCGAGGTGCAGGCGGCGGCCGTCGACGTCGAGCTCGATGACGTCGCCGTCCTGGACCAGGGCCAGGGGCCCGCCGACCCAGCTCTCCGGGGCGACGTGCAGGACGCAGGTGCCGTAGCTGGTGCCGCTCATCCGGGCGTCGGAGATCCGCACCATGTCGCGCACGCCCTGCTGCAGGATCTTCTTCGGGATCGGCAGCATGCCCCATTCCGGCATGCCCGGTCCGCCCTGCGGGCCGGCGTTCTTCAGGACGATCACCGAGTCCGCGGTGACCTCCAGGTCGGGGTCGTCGATGCGCGCCGCCATGTCGTTGTAGTCGGCGAACACCACCGCCGGGCCGCGGTGCTTCAGCAGCTTGGGATCGCAGGCGGTCTGTTTGATGACAGCGCCGTCGGGGGCGAGGTTGCCGCGCAGCACCACCAGCCCGCCTTCCCGGCTGAGCGGGTTGGCGTGGCGGCGGATGACCTCCTCGTTGTGGACATCGGCGCGGGCGATGTCCTCGCCGAGGGTCTTGCCGCTGACGGTCACGGCGTCGAGGTGCAGCAGCCCCTTCAACTCGCCGAGCAGCGCCGGCAGGCCGCCGGCGTAGTAGAAATCCTCCATCAGGAACCGGCCGGACGGCCGGATGTCGGCCAGCCACGGGGTCTTGCGCGACAGCGAGTCGAAGCGCTCCAGGTCGATCGGCACGCCGAGGCGGCCGGCCATCGCCATCAGGTGGATCACCGCGTTGGTCGAGCCGCCGAGCGCCATCACGGTCATGATCGCGTTCTCGAACGCCTTCTCGGTCATCACGTCGGACGGCTTCTGGTCGTCCCACACCATCTCGACGATGCGGCGGCCGGACTGGCTGGCCATGCGCGAGTGGTTGGAGTCGGCGGCCGGAATCGCGCTCGACCCGGGCAGCGACATGCCGAGCGCCTCGACCGCGCTCATCATGGTGGCGGCGGTGCCCATGGTCATGCAGGTGCCGGGGGTGCGGGCGATGCCGTCCTCGATCTCCTCCCAGTCCTTGCGGGTGATGTTGCCGACCTTCAGCTCGGCCCAGTACTTCCAGGTGTCGGAGCCGCTGCCCAGGCTCTTGCCGCGCCAGTTGCCGCGCAGCATCGGCCCGGCCGGCACGAAGATCGCCGGCAGGTTCATGCTGGCGGCGCCCATCAGGAGGGCCGGCGTGGTCTTGTCGCAGCCGCCCATCAGCACCGCCCCGTCGGCCGGGTAGGAGCGCAGCAGCTCCTCGACCTCGAGCGCCAGCAGGTTGCGGTACAGCATGGTCGTCGGCTTCTGGAACGGCTCGCTCAGCGAGATCGCCGGCAGCTCGACCGGGAACCCGCCGGCCTGCCAGATGCCGCGCTTGACCTCCTCGGCGCGGGCCTTGAAGTGGGTGTGGCAGGGGTTGATCTCGGACCAGGTGTTGATCACCGCGATCACCGGCTTGCCGGTCCAGTCGGCGCGGTCGTAGCCCATCTGCAAGGTGCGCGAGCGGTGGCCGAACGATCGCAGGTCGTCGGCGCCGTACCAGCGGTGGCTGCGCAGATCCTCGTAGCGCTTGCGCGCCATGGCGTTCCTCCCGGATACCGTCTCTTGATGGGGGCGCGACCGCGCCCACCGGAAGTCGAGCACCAGGGCCGACAGGGGTCAAGCCGGCGCCGCACGGGAACGCCAGATCGTGGACGATTCCGATCGGCGGCAAGCCTGTGGCGGGCATGGCGCCGGCCGCCGCTCTGCCATATATAAGCGCCGTCATGACCGGTACTCCTCTCCCGCCGCCGGCGGCTCGCACCCGCCGGGAGATCCTGCTTGCGCGCCTTCGTCTCGTGATCGAGGCGGCGATCGGCTTGGCGTTGCTCGGCGGTGCGGTTTACGTCCTGCACCGCGAATTCTCGGATGTTCGGCTGGCCGACGTCCTGGCCGAGTTCGATCGGCTGTCGCCGACCGGGCTGCTGCTGTCGGTGCTGCTGACGGTGGCGAGCTACATCGCGCTGCTGGTGTACGAGCGTCTCGGGCTCGCCTACGTCAAGGCCAAGGTGTCGTTCCTGCGATCCTCGGTCACCGGTTTCTGCGCCTTCGTGTTCAGCCACAACCTCGGCTTTGCGCTGATCACCGGCGGATCGGCACGCTTGAAACTGTACACGCCGGCCGGACTGTCGGTCGGCCAGATCGTCCTGGTCAGCGGCTTCACCGCCTGGACGTTCTGCCTTGGCGCCGCCCTGGTGGCGGGCGTGAGCATGTTCGGCGAGGCGGACCGCATAGCCCGGCTGGTGGGCGGAGCCCCCCTGGTCGCGCACGCCGTCGGCGCCGGGCTGCTGATCGTGCTTGCCGGTTATCTGGTGCTCGGCATGCGGGACCGCTTCGTCGAGTGGCGCGGACGGAGGCTCAGCACCCCGGGACCGATCCTGACGCCACTTCAGATCATCGTCCCGGCGATCGACGTCGCCCTGGCCGGCCTGGCGCTCTACGTGCTGCTGCCGCCGCTCCCGATCGGGCCGGTCGGGTTCGTCGGGCTCTACGTCGTCGCCACCTCGATCGGCCTCGCCAGCCATGTCCCGGGCGGGCTTGGGGTGTTCGAGGGCGCGATGGTGCTGATGCTGCCGGAGCTGCCCCTGGAGCCGCTGATCGCCGCCATGCTCGCGTATCGGCTGATTTACTACCTTGGGCCGCTGGCGCTCGCGACCCTGCTGTTTGCGGCAGTCGCGGTCCGCGACCAGCGGCGTTGACCGGCCCCGGGCGTCCGCCATCGACGGCCCGTCAATAGGTCAGCAATACTGATCCGTTTTCGTCGAGTCTTCGGCATGTCGCTTGAAGCGATCGAATGCTCGTTGACTTGCGCGCTCTTCCGGAGGCTATGATTGAGCATAAGGCCGAATGAGCGGACAACGCCTGGGCCACAATAAGAAACCTGGGAGGATACGCCAATGTACCGTGTATCACGTCGGAATCTGTTGAAGATTTCCGGTGCGGGGGCCGTGGCCGCCAGCACCGGCGGCCTGGCCGGAATCCTGGCGACACGCAGCGCCCCGGCCTACGCCCAGCAGCGCACCGTGCATTGGTTGCGCTGGAACGATTTCGTTCCGGCCTCCGACCAACTGCTGCGCCAGACGCTCCTGCCCGAAGCCGAGAAGGCGCTCGGCATCAAGGTCAACTTCGAGACCGTCAACGGCAACGACCTGCAGCCGCGCATCACCGCGGGGATCCAGTCGGGCGCCGGTCCCGACCTGATCATGCTCTTCAACAACCACCCGCATCTCTACAAGGCGAGCCTGACCGACATCAGCGACGTCGCCGAGGCCGCCGGCAAGGAGCAGTCCGGCTTCTACGACATCTCGAAGGGCAACTGCTCGAGCGACGGCAAGTGGATGGCGATGCCGTTCGGCATCATCGGGGCGATGCTGGCGTACCGTAAGTCCTGGTTCGACGAGGTCGGTCACACCACCTTCCCGACCACCTGGGAGCAGTACCGGGACGCCGGCAAGAAGCTCAAGGCCATGGGTCGGCCGATCGGCCAGACCATGGGCCACTCCTTCGGCGACCCGCCGACCTTCTCGTATCCCTACCTCTGGTCCTACGGCGGCAAGGAGGTCGAGGAAGACGGCAAGACGGTCGCCGTCAACAGCAAGGAGACCGTGGAATCCGTCAAGTTCATGGTCGACTTCTGGAAGGAAGCCCACGACGAGGGCGGTCTTGCCTGGGACGACTCCAGCAACAACCGCGCCTTCCTGTCCGGAACCATCTGCTCGACCCTGAACGGCGCCTCGATCTACATCGAGTCGACCCGCAAGCCGGCGCAGTACCAGACGGACAAGGGAACGCCGATGAAGGACGACATCCTTCACGCGCCGTTGCCGGCGGGACCGGCCGGGCAGTTCGGCTTCCACACCTTCCAGTCGCACGTGCTGCCGTCCTACTCGCAGAACAAGGACGCGACGAAGGCCTTCCTCGGCTGGCTGCACACCGCCTCGAACTACGAGAAGTGGTTCACCTCGCAGCGCGGCTTCTCGACCGCCGTCACCGCCAGTTGGGAGAAGCACCCGATGTGGGGCGAGGACCCGGTGATGGCCCCGTTCGCGGTCGCCGGGCGCCTCGGCCGGATCCCCGGCTACCCGGGCCCGACCGGCCAGAAGGCCGCCGAGGTGCTGTCCAAGTACATCATCACCGACATGTACGCCAAGGCGATCCAGGGCATGCCCGCCGAGGAAGCCGTCAAGTGGTGCGAGAACGAACTGGTCAAGGTTTACCAGGTCTAGGCGCGCTCCCATCGGACCGGGGGCCGGCGACCGACGCCGCCGGCCCCCGCCTCACCCTGACCACGCTGCACCATCCGAGCGACGAGCCAGACCATGGCGACGACCACGGAAGCCGCTACGGGCACCCCCCGGACCAGGACGCGACTGCTCGAGGATGAGCGCTGGCTGGCGTTCTTCCTGCTGATGCCGACCATCGTCCTGCTGGCGCTGTTCATCGCCTACCCCTTCATGAAGGGGATCCTGCTCTCGGTCACCAACACCCGCGTGGGCGTGCCCGGCGAATTCGTGGGACTGGCGATCTTCGAGAAGGTCTGGAACGACGGCATCTTCCGCGAGGCGGCCTGGAACACGATCTACTACACCGCCGTCACGACGGTCTTCAAACTGGCGCTCGGCCTCTGGCTGGCGCTGCTGCTGAACCGGCATTTCCGCGGCAAGGCGTTCATCCGCGCCTTCATCCTGCTGCCGTTCATCATCCCGACGGTGCTGTCCACCTTCGCCTGGAAGTGGATGTTCGACCCGACGTTCAGCGTGCTGAACTGGCTGCTGCGCGAGATCGGCGTGATCGACCAGCGGATCAACTGGCTCGGCGACCCGGACCTGGCGATGGGCTGCATCATCGCGGTCAACGTCTGGCGCGGCGTGCCGTTCTTCGCGATCACGCTGCTGGCCGGCCTGCAGACCATCAGCCCCGAACTGCACGAGGCCGCCGCCATCGACGGCGCCAACGCCAGGCAACGCTTCCTTTACGTCACCTGGCCGTTGCTGCTGCCGGTGACCATGGTGGTGGTGCTGTTCTCGGTGATCCAGACCTTCGCCGACTTCCAGCTGGTCTACGTGCTGACCGAGGGCGGCCCGGCAAACGCCACCCACCTGTTCGCCACCTACGCCTACCAGATCGGCGTGCGGACCGGCCTGCTGAGCGAGGGGGCGGCGATCTCGCTCGCGATGTTCCCGGTGCTGTTCCTGGTGGTGATCTTCCAGCTCCTCTACATCCGCCGCGTGGAGACCCGATAGCCATGATCGAGGGCGCGAAGTGGCGACGCTGGGTGTACTTCCATATCCCGCTGGCCGGATTCCTGATCTGGCTGCTGTTCCCGTTCTACTGGATGATGATCACCACGGTGCGGCCGGACGGCGAGCTGTACCGGCCCTGGAACGCGCCCAACTACACGCCGTTCTGGACCAACAACCCGACCTTCGAGCACATCCGCTACCTGTTCGCCGAGACCCTGTTCGCGACCTGGCTGTGGAACACCATGGTGATCGCGCTGGCGGCGACGGCGATCTCGCTGGTGTGCGGGGTGTTCGCCGGCTACGCGCTGTCGCGGCTGAAGTTTCCGTTCGCCGGCAGCCTCGGGACCATGATCTTCGTCACCTACCTGGTGCCGCAGACCCTGCTGTTCATCCCGCTCGCCGACATCATCCGGAACTTCAGGATCGGCGACTCCCCCTGGGCGCTGATCCTGACCTACCCGACGTTCCTGATCCCGTTCTGCACCTGGCTGATGATGGGCTACTTCAAGGCGATCCCGAAGGAGCTGGAGGAGTGCGCCCGCATCGACGGCGCCTCGCGCTGGCAGGCGATGATCTACATCATCCTGCCGGTCGCCGTGCCGGGCATCCTGTCGGCCGGGATCTTTGCGTTCACCCTGTCGTGGAACGAGTTCATCTACGCGCTGGTGTTCCTGTCCTCGCCCCAGGAAAAGACCGTGCCGGTCGGCGTCGTCTCCGAGCTGATCCGCGGCGACGTGTTCTTCTGGGGGCCGCTGATGGCGGGGGCGCTGCTGGGCTCGATCCCGGTGGCGATCGCCTATTCATTCTTCGTCGAGCACTACGTCTCCGGGCTGACCGGCTCGGTCAAAGGCTGACCAAGGGACAGGGATAGCGATGGCGCGCGTTCTGCTCAGAGACCTGAACAAGCACTACGAGACGTTCCACGCCGTGAAGGACGTCAGCCTGGAGATCCAGGACCGCGAGTTCGTGGTTCTGGTCGGACCGTCCGGCTGCGGCAAGACCACGACCCTGCGGATGATCGCCGGCCTGGAGGCGATCACCTCGGGCGAGATCCTGATCGGCGACACGGTGGTCAACGAGTTGCCGCCGATGGACCGGGACATCGCCATGGTTTTCCAGAACTACGCGCTGTACCCGCACATGAGCGTGCGGGACAACATGGCCTTCGGCCTGAAGATGCGGAAGTTCGAGCGCGAGGAGATCGCCCGGCGGGTCAAGATCGCCGCCGACATCCTCGGCATCGAGTCGCTGCTGCACCGCAAGCCGCGCCAGCTCTCCGGCGGCCAGCGCCAGCGCGTGGCCCTCGGCCGCGCGATCGTGCGCAACCCGCAGGTGTTCCTGTTCGACGAGCCGCTCTCCAACCTCGACGCCAAGCTGCGCGTCCAGATGCGGGTCGAGTTGAAGAAGCTGCACGAGCGCCTCGGCACCACGGCGGTGTACGTCACCCACGATCAGGTCGAGGCCATGACGCTGGGCGACCGGGTGGTCGTGATGAAGGACGGCTGGGTCCAGCAGGTCGGCGACCCGCTCGAGCTCTACAACGCGCCGGCCAACAAGTTCGTCGCCGGCTTCATCGGCTCGCCCGGCATGAACTTCGCGGCCGTCAGCTTCCAGCGCGAGGGCGACACGCTGCTGGCGGTCAACCACGGCCTGCGGATCACCGTCCCGGCGCCGATCGCCGCCCGCCTGAACGGCCACGCCGGACGCGACGCCACGCTCGGCATCCGGCCGGAGGATTTGCACCTCGCCGGCCCCGACGACGACGAGGGCCACTGCTTCGAGGCCCTGGTCGAGGTCATCGAGCGGCTCGGCTCGGAAATCCTGCTGGACGTGAAGGTCGGGCCGGCGTCGATGGTCGCCTCGGTGCCGCCGACGGTGCGCACCAGGATGCGCGACACCATCCGTCTCGCCCTGGATCCCGAACGCCTGCATTTCTTCGACGCCGAGACCGAGGTCGCGCTCTGATCGAGCGCGGCGACCGGCGGCGCCAGCCCGTCAGGCGGCGGGCGCCGAGATCGTCCGGCAGTCGTCGGCGAGACGCAGCCGAGGCTGGCTCATCGCCTGCAGCGCCTCCAGCGTCAGGCCGGGCACCATCGCCCGCACCAGCAGGCCGTCCGACGTGACGTCGATCTCCGCGAGGTCGGTGAAGATCTTGCGCACCACCCCGGCGGCGGTCAGCGGGTACTTGCAGGCGTCGACGATCTTCGGCTCGCCGTTCTTGGTGGTGTGCTCGGTCAGCACCCAGATCGCCTTGGCGCCGACCGCGAGGTCCATGGCGCCGCCGACGCCGGGCGGGAACCGCCGGTCGCCGGTCGTCCAGTTGGCGAGGTCGCCGGCGCCCGACACCTCGAAGGCGCCCAGCAAAGCGAGGTCGATGTGGCCGCCGCGGATCATCACGAAGGCGTCGGTGTGCATGAAGAACGCACCGCCCGGCCGCATGGTGATGTACTCCTTGGAGGCGTTGATCAGGTCGCGGTCCTCCTGACCCGCCGCCGGCGCGGGCCCGAAGCCGAGAACGCCGTTCTCGCTGTGCAGCACGATCTCCCGGTCGGCCGGCATGACGTTTGCGCACAGGGTCGGCACGCCGATCCCGAGGTTGACGTAGGACCCGTCGGGGATGGCCTGGGCGGCGCACCAGGCGAGTTGGCGACGGCTCAGCCGGGTGAACGCGTCGGCCGTCATGGTCGCGGTCATATGTCCCACTCCCGGTCGTTGTCGACGTGCACGACCCGGTCGACGAAGATCGACGGGGTCACGATGGTCTCGGGGTCCATCGCCTCCAGCGGCACGATCTCGCGCGCCTGCACGATGGTGAGGTCGGCCGCCATCGCCATCACCGGGGCGAAGTTCCGCGCCGACTTGGCGTAGGTCAGGTTGCCCCAGCGGTCGGCCTTCTGCGCCTGCACCAGCGCCACGTCGGCGCGCAGCGGCATCTCCAGCACGTAGTCGCGGCCGTCGATGGTGCGCACCTCCTTGCCGGCGGCGAGTTCGGTGCCGACGCCGGTCGGGCAATAGAAGGCGCCGATGCCGGCCCCGGCCGCGCGCATGCGCTCGGACAGCGTGCCCTGGGGGACCAGCTCAAGCTCGATCTCGCCGGCGGCGTAGCGCGCGTCGAAGCGGTCCGAGCCGCGCGACCGCGGGTAGGAGCAGATGATCCGCCGCACCCGGCCGCTGCCGATCAGGGCGGCCAGCCCCTCGGTGCCGGTGCCGGCGTTGTTGGAGATCACCGTCAGGTCGCCGACACCGAGGTCGAGCACGGCCGTGATCAGGTCGTTCGGGACGCCGGCGAAGCCGAAGCCCGAGATCATGATCGTCATGCCGTCGCGGATCCCGGCGACCGCCGCTTCCAGGGTGGGAACGATCTTGTCGATGGCCATGCCGCCGCTCCGCGATGCTCGATCCGGTCGTGCCGGTGCGCCAACATAGCGTGGCGGACGGCAGCGTCCAGCCCGTCGCCAGATGGGTCCGTGCAGGGTTGGCGTCGAACGCGCTCAGCCGAACCGGCCACCCACCAGCCGGTCCAGGACCGGCTTGACCGGGGCGGTCTCACCCTCCTCGCCCGGCAGCAGGAACTCCGGCAGGTCGTAGGCTCGAAGCGACTCCCAATGGGTCTCGACGTCCTCGCGGAACAGGTCCCGCACGATCCCCGCCACCAGCCGCGGAGCGGCAAATTTCATGGCGTTGATCGACGCCCCCGACGGCCCGAAGCTGACGGTGGTGGCGTAGGTGAACAGCCGGAGGTGCCGCAGCCAGGGGGCCGCCCCCGGCTGTTTCTCGAGGAACTCGTAGGTCGACCCGAGATACGGGTAGCGCGCCAGGCGCGGGTTCTCCTCGCCCGCCGGCGGGGCGTAGCGGTCCGACCAGAGCGCCACGTGCTCGGCGACCCCGGCCAGTTCCGGGCGGCGCGGCAGGTCGACGTCGAAGCCGGTACCGACGATCAGGAAGTCGGCCTCGAACACTCCCCGGGGTGTCTCCAGCCGGACCGTGTCGCCCACCGTCTCGCACCGCCGCCACTCGGCCCCGGTCTCGAGCCGGAAGCCCGGGTGGCGCGCGGCACGATCCCAGGTCTCGCGCGGGAACGCCTCGCGCAGCGACAGCAGGTGGTTCATGAAGCGCCAGCGCCAGGCATCCTCGAGCTCGGCGAAATGCCCGAGGAAGCCCGGAAACGACAGCCATTTGAACGGCTGAACCCGCTGCAGGGCCGGGCGACGGCAGTACACCGCCACCTCGGCGGCGCCCGCCTCCAGGGCGGTGGCGGCGTTGTCGAACGCCGAGGCGCCGGCGCCCAGGACTGCGACCCGGCGGCCCGCGAGCGCGGCGAAGTCGATCGCCTCGCCGGTGTGCGCCCAGTACCGGCGATCCAGCGCCTCGACCACCGGCGGCGTCCACCAGCGCCCGGACGCCTCGATGCCGGTGGCGAGCACGAGCTTGCGCGCCAGCACGGTCTCCACCCGGCCGTCGGAGCGGTGCAGCAGCGTCGCCCGCAGCAGCTCGCCCGCGGGTTCGACTCCGCGGAACTCCACGCCGTTCTCCACCGGCAGCGACAGCACTCGGCGCAGCCACAGCAGGTAGTCGGCCCAGTCCTCCTTGGCGATCTTGTTGAGCGTCGCCCAGGCGTCCGCGCCGCGCTGCGCCTCGAACCAGGCCTGGAAGGTCAGCGACGGCACGTCGAGGTCGGGGCCGTTCACCTCCTTCGGCGAACGCAGGGTGGCCATCCGGGCGTAGGTCAGCCAGGGGCCTTCCAGCCCGCGCTCGGCCTGGTCGACGATCCGGATGTTCGCGACCCGGGCCCGCATCAGGCCATGGGCGACGGCGATCCCGCCTTGGCCGCCACCGACGATCAGCACGTCGAGCACGCGCCGGCCGTCGGCGTCACGGCGGGGCGGCACCCAGGCGCTGCGCGGATACGCGATCCGCTCCAGATCCTCCGCTACCCGCCGTTCCAGTGCCGCCAGGCCGCCCTCGATCATCGTCATCCCCGTTCGCGCTGAGCCGCGGCCAGCGTACAGACGCCGCAAGGCGCGGTCACGGGCCGGCTGCGGGTCCCTCGACCGCCGCCCTGATGCTGCGGGCGCGCAGGGCGACCACCACCAGCATGGCGAGGGCCACCACCGCGCCGATCCCGACCGGCAGCCGAAGCCCGACCAGGTCGCCGGCCGCCCCCATCGCAAGCGCGCCGATCGCCGGGCCGCCCCGGAAGATCAGGCCGTGCAGGCTGAGCACACGGCCCCGCATGGCCGGCGTCACCGCCAGCTGCACCACGGTCTGCAGCCCGACCCCGGAGGCGACCATCACCGCGCCGAGCGCCGCCGCCGCCGGAATGCCGACCCACAGCGAGTCGGTCGCCACGAACGCCAGGACGGCGACCGAGATGGCGGCGGAACTCCACAGCACCAGCGCCACCAGCCCTTCGGTGCCGGAACGGCGGGCCAGCAGCCAGCCGCCGACGATCGCGCCGACGCCGACCGTCGACGTCAGGGCGGCGAGGGTGTCGGCGCCACCGCGGAACACGGTGTCGGCGAATCCGGGGAGCAGTTCGAGAATCGGCCGCACCATGATCGAGGCGACCAGATGCAGCGCCAGGAGCGGGCCGATTCCCGGGTGCCGGACGGCGTAGCCAAGGCCGGCGCCAATGTCGGCGAACACCCCGGTGCGCGCGGCCGGGCCGGCGCCCTGGTCGCGACCGGCACCCGGGTTCCGGCGCCGGATCACCATGAGCGCGACCAGCAGCGCCAGATAGCTGGCGGCGTTGGCGAAGAACGCCCAGGCGACGTCGCTGGCGACGATAACCAGCCCGGCGATCGCCGGGCCGATGAACCGGGCGATGTTGAACACGATGGAGTTGATGGCCACGGCGGTGGTCAGGTTTTCGCGCGGCACCAGGCTCGGCACCAGGGCCAGCCGCGACGGCTGGTTGAAGCCGATGACCACCCCGCCCACGAAGACCAGCGCGAACAGCAGTTCCGGTGTCACCTGGCCGGCGAGGGTAAGGGCGCCCAGCAGGACGGCCAGCAGCATGGCGGCACCCTGGCACACCATGATCACCCGCACGCGGTCCAGCCGGTCGGCGGCCACGCCGCCGATCAGCCCGATGAACACCGAGGGAAACAGGTCGGCGAACGCGACGGCTCCGAGCCAGGTGCCGGAATGCGTCAGCTCCCACGTCAGCCAGCCGATCGACACGCGCTGCATCCACATGCCGACCAGCGACACGCCGTTGCCGAGCGTGTACAGACCGTAATCGGGATTGCCGAGGGTCCGCAGGATGGCGCGGGTGCCGGTGGCGGCGGGCATTGGATACTCGCTCGGTGGGACCAGCACGGTAGCGCCGACGGCCGGCACTGTCAGCCACGCAGGTCGTTGCTGCCCGCAACGACGTCCGATCGGCGGTAGTTTTTCAATCATCCTTTCAATTGAAAGGTGATTGGGCTTGTTCTATATTGATTCGGAAAGCTCCCTGGCGCGCTCGCGCCGCAAGTGGGAAGCGGAGACCGGGATGGCCACGACCTCGATGGAGCCTGCACCTTCCGACTCCGGCGCTGGACACGGCAACCCTTCCGGTGGGCGCGTGACCGGCGGCCAGATCATCGACCTCGCGTACACGCTCTGGCTGGCGACAGTCGCCTGCGCCCTGATGTCGACGATCTCGTTGAGCATCGTGATCGCGCTCTACCTGGTCGACACCACCCTCGGCCTTGGCGGCGACGCGCCGCTGTTCGGCCCGGACACCTACCTTCGGGTCTTCGAACTCGCCGCGCTGTTCGGCGCCGGGGCGGTGGTCGCGCATTTTCTCCGGCTACGCCTGGAAGCGATTCGCCGCGCCTCCATCATGGTGGCGTTGCCGTATCGTATCGTGGTCAACCCGCCAAACGGCGATACGGTCTCCAAGTTCGAGTGCTCCTGCCAGGTCACCCTCGCTTTGGACCATGAGCGGCCGTTGGCGGAATTGAAGCTGAAGTCCGACGTCCTCAAGACATTCCTGGAGAACGCCTTCGTGGTCGCCGTGAGCGATCCGGTGATCCGGTTCTCGAAACAGAAGATGGAGCAGATGCTGAGAATGGCGGCGCTTCACGTTCTCGGCGAGGGCGTGTCGGCGGTGATCATCTCGGAGGTCCGGCAGCGCCGCGTCCCGACGCAGAAGAAGCCGGTGGCCGCTGCCGCCAACAGCGATATCGCCGAGACGCCGGCGGCGGCCTGCTGAACGGCCTATCGGCCGAGGTGGCGCTCGAGCGCCGCAAACAGATCGGCCGCCTGATCCGCCTCGTTGAAGAGGTAGGGGCTGACGCGCACCCGACCGTCCCGAAGACTCACGAACACACCATCTTCGGCCATTCGGTCGGCCAGGTCCGGACGCGGCGGCGTCGGTAGCTCGATTCCAATGAAATGAGACGACCGGTGGGGTTTGGGTGGCACGCGCCATCCCCTGGCCTCGGCCTCATCGGCGACGCGGTCGACGATCGGAGCGATCGCCGCGGCGATCGCCGGGACGCCCCACGCCGAGATCTGTTCCATCGCCGCCACCGCCATCGGAACGTGGATCATGGAGTCCGCCGTCCCCTGGTCGAAGCGCGACGCGTCGTTGCGGAACCGGTCGCCGTACCCCGGCGACATGGTCATGGGGCCGTCACCGATGCGGGTGGCGTGATTGTGCTCGATCGGCTCGCCGTGGCGGTGACGAGGCGCGACGTACAGATAACCGCTCTGGTCGGGCGACAGCAGCCACTTGTAGCGCCGAGCAGGCAACGAAATCCGGGTCGATGCGTCCGACGTCAAAGGGTTGCGCGCCGATCGACTGGGTGGCGTCGATGACCAGGGCCGCCCCCACGGCGTGAGCCGCGTCGGCGATCGGCACCAGATCCAGCAAGCCTCCGTCGACCCAATGCGCCTGCGGCAGCGCCACCAGCCCGGTGTCGGCGCCGAGACGCTCGAGAACCGCGGCGGTCCAATTGCCATCAGCCGGGCGCGGCACGATCACCACCCGCCCACCGTCTCGCGCTGCGGCCCGACGCCAGACGTAGTAGTTGGACGGGAACTGCGCCTCGAGCATAACCACCGTCCGGCCCGGCTCGATCCGCAGGTTGGCGGCAGCGACCGCCATCGCGTAGCTGGTGGCGCCGGTGAGCGCGATGTCTGAGGCGTCGGCTCCGATGAAGCCGGCGAACAGCTCCCGGGACCGCGTCATCTCCGCCGCGAGGTTGAGACGCTCCGGCTCCCAGGGGCGGGCCTTGCGGTCGACCGCGCGGCGCCCTGCGTCGCGCGCGGCAATCGGCGCCGGCCCCTGGGCCGCGCAGTTCATGTAGACCACCCCGGCGGGGAGATCGAAGAGGGTGCTCTGGTTGCCGAGCTTCATTGACGGATTCCCGAGGCCGCTGCCGGCAAACTCTAGCGCCCGTCCGCTCCGCCGTTAAGCCAGACTGTGCAGGGGATCGATTCCGCCGCCTGCGGACCCGGGCATGCTGTCGGTGCCGGCCGGCTCTTCCAGCCGCGCCCCGTCAAGCACGGCGCCGGTCAGGTCGGCGCCACCCAACCGGGTCCGCTGCCGACGCCCGGTGTCCTCGCCGTCCGAGGACAGAATCTCGGCGGACGTCAGTATCGCGTCGGTCAGGTCGGCGCGGCCAAGATTGGCGCCGGCCAGGTTGGCGCCCGACAGGTTGCAGCGCGCCAGCGATGCCAGGGTAAGATCGGCGCCCGCCAGATCCGCGAGCACCAGCTTGGCATCGGTCAGCAAGGCGCGCCGCAGGACGGCGCCGCGCAGGTCGGCGCCCGACAGGTTCAGGCCACGCAGGTCCGCGTCGGTGAGGTCGACGCCGTCGAGAGAGGCGCGTGAGCCGCGCCGGCCATCCGAACGAACCCAGCGGTCATGGTCGATCAACGAACGCTGGACCTCGGTGGTCACCAGGTCGGACGGCGGCGTCAGACGGGCGCGCGAGGTGTCCACCCGGCTGAGGTCGACATCCCGGAGCCGCGCACCGACAAGATTGGCACCCTCGATCGTCGCGCCATCCATTTGGGCGCCGGACAGATCGGCGCCGATCGCCAGGGAATCCGTAAGATCGGCGTGGCTGAGGTCGGCGTCGATCAGGATGGCGTTCCGCAGCACCACGCCTGCCATGGACGCGCGGCGCAGCGACGCGCGCTCCAGGTTGGCTCCGGTCAGGTCGGTGTGGGCCATGACCGCCCTTTCGAGCTTCGCGCCCGTCAGGTTGGCTCGGTGCATCCGCGCACCCGCGAAGGTGACCGGCTCGGCGGGTACGCCATCAGGGGATTCCGTCGGCAGGCCACTGGCGCCCCGCAACGAGACCGACCGCAGGTCGGCTCCCTCGAACACCGCGCCGACCAGGCGCGCCCCGCTCAGGTCGGCCTCGAACAGCGTGGCGTTGACGAAGCTGACACCCGACAGGTCGGCGCCGACCAGTACGGCCCGCGTCAGGTCGGCGCCAACGAAACGGCGCGCCCTGAAGGGTGGCGCCGGCGAAGTCTACCTCGCGCAGGTCTGCGCCGGTGAAATCAAACCCGAATAGATTGGCGTGAGCGAACGAGGCCGGACGGCCGTCTTCCGTCCCATCGAGCCACCGCCGATGGGCCGCGAGCTTGCGATACACGACATCGCGCGGAGTGAAGGACGATGGAGTCATCGACCATTATTACCCAATCGACGTTTAACGAGCGGTTAACGCCTGGGCGGAGCAATAGTTTCAATTCACACTAAACTCAATCGATTGCCCACAGGTTCAACGACTTCCGAGGCGACGCTCCGTCTCGGCTACCGCCGATCTCGATACCGTCGGCGATCAGGTCGGTCTCGGCGTCGGTCACGATCAGCGGAGGCGCCACCATCACCCAGTCACCGTCGCGACCGGCGTTGGTCCGGCGCTGGTAGAGGATCAACCCTTGCTCGATCGCGGCACTGGCCAGCACGGCGGGCGCCATGACCGAGGGCGCGAACGGCGTCTTCGTGTCCTTGTCGGCCACCAGTTCGATCGCCATCAGCAATCCCTTGCCGCGCACATCGCCGACGATCGGTGACCGTTCGGCGAGGGCATCCAGCCGAGCCCGTAGCCGCGCGCCCTGCGACGCCGCGTTTGCGATCAGGCCACCGTCCAGGGTTTCGTCGAGGACCGCCAGCCCGACGGCACACGCCAGCGGGTTGCCGAAGGCCGTGTGGCCGTGCATGAAGCCGCCGCCGCCAGCGACCTCGGCGACCCGGTCGCGGGGCGCCAGCACGACGCCCAGCGGGAAATACCCCGCCCCGGCCCCCTTGGCCACGACCACCAGATCCGGCCGGCAGTCGGGCCAGTGCTCGTGAGACAGGAAGACCCCGGTCCGGCCACCGCCACTCATCACCTCGTCGTGGATCAACAGGACGCCGTAGCGGTCGCAGATCTCGCGAACCCGACGCATGTAGGCCGCGTGTGGAACCAGCGCCCCGGTGGCGAGCCCGCCCACCGGCTCCTGTATGAAGGCGAGCACGGTCTCGGGTCCTTCATCCAGGACCGTCCGCTCCAGGACGTCGGCGCAGTGCTCGGCCCAGCTCTGCTGATCGAAGCCTTCGGGTATGCGGTAGGTGATCGGCGCCGGCACCTTCGGCATCGGCCGCATCATCGGGCCGAACAGGTCGTGCGCCGCCGGATCGCCGGTGACGGACAGGGCGCCGAGGGTGCCGCCGTGATAGGAGGGCTGACGCGACACCACCTTCCAGCGCGACGCCTCGCCACGCGCCACCGCCATCTGGCGCGCCAGTTTCATCGCCGCCTCGTTGGCCTCCGACCCGCCCGAAACAACGAAGACCCGCTCGTAACCGGGCCCCGCCGCCTCGGCAAGCCGCTCGGCGAAGCGGCGGTTCGCCGCGCTCTCGAAGGTCCCGGGGTTGGCGAACGCCGCGGCCTCGGCCTGGACCTGCAACGCATCCAGCACTCGGCGGTTGCCATAGCCAATGTTGCAGGCCACCGGGCCCGAACCGGCGTCGACATAGCGCCGACCGGTGGTGTCCCACATGTAGATACCCTCGGCGCGCGCGATCCGCGGACGCGCCGGTGTTCCCGGTCGCACGGCAAACACCTGGACCGGCTCGCCCCGCTCCAACGTTCCGAGAGCTGGCGCCGGATCGTCGAGCTCATCCGCCAGCGTATTGCGGCGCAACTGCGTCATGTCGGTTCCCCTGCGATCGCGTCACTTGAGTGTGGGGCCCGGCGACGAGCGCGCCAAGCGCCTTTCGCCGGCGCCAACAGCGCCCCGTCCGGCAACGGGATCGACACTGAAGCTCAAGATTGAACTTGTGGTCAACAGAAAGTCATCATACAAGATATAGAATATCTTGCTTCAGATCACCGTTCGCGGTCGATCCAGCCGGACCGCGAACGGCAACGGTTCCGCCGCCCTCTCCATCGGCGGAAACGGGAGTGGCGGTGTCCTGCGCCGACACTCCTCCCACCCTGTGAAGCTCCGAGGACGAGCCTCTGTCGTCCGGACTGCCGGGTGCGTCGCCGATCACGGCGCACCCGGCTTTTTTCAACGACACGACAGCGCTTTCGTCCCTGGCGCCACCCCCCTGATGGCGGTTAGGCTCGACCTATCGGCACGAACCAACGCAGCAGGAGTAACCCATGGCCGGCACCGTCGACGGACGCCTCAAGGAACTGGGCATAGAGATCCCGACCCCCGCCGCCCCTGCCGCGAACTACATCCCGTTACGTCCGCTCGGGCAACCTTGTCTTCGTGTCCGGCCAGATCCCGTTCGTCGCCGGCAAGGTCGAGGGCGTCGGCAAGGTCGGCAAGGACCTGACGACCGAGCAGGCCAAGGCGATCGCCCGGATCTGCGCCATCAACCTGATCGCCCAGGCCAAGGCAGCCTGCGACGGCGACCTCGACAGGGTCACCCGGGTGGTCAAGCTCGGCGGGTTCGTGAACTGCGTCGACGGCTACTCCGAGCAGCCTGAAGTGATCAACGGGGCGTCCGACCTGATGGTGGCGGCGTTCGGCGACCAGGGCCGCCACGCCCGGTTCGCCGTCGGCACCAACAGCCTGCCGCGCGGCGTCGCCGTCGAGGTCGAGGCCATCTTCGAAGTGGCCTGAGGCGACGACCCGGCGAGGCCCCGGCGATGCCCGACGGCGACGACACTGCCGGCGTCCAGCCGGCGGTCCGGGTGCTGGCCGGAATCGGCGAAGTGTCGGCCGCGGTCTGGGATGCCTGCGCCGGATCGTCCAACCCGTTCCTGAGCCACGCCTTCCTGTCGGCGCTCGAGGATAGCGGCGCGGTCACCGCCAAATCGGGATGGCTGCCGAGGCATCTGGTGGTCGAGGATTCCAGCGGACGCGTGGTCGGTGCCATGCCGCTGTACCTCAAGGGTCACTCCTACGGCGAGTACGTCTTCGACTGGGCCTGGGCCGACGCCTATGAGCGCGCCGGCGGAAGCTACTTCCCCAAATTGCTGTCGGCGGTTCCTTTCACCCCGGTGCCGGGCCCCCGCATGCTGATCCATCCGGGGCCGACGGTGCCGCCGTCGAGGAGGTCCTGGCCGGCGGCATCGTCAGCCTCGTGAAACGGCTGGGCGTGTCGTCGGCGCATGTGAATTTCCTGCCGCGCGCCCAATGGGAGCGGCTTGGCGAAGTCGGCTTCCTGCAGCGGACCGGCCTGCAGTACCACTGGTCGAACCGCGGCTACGTTGATTTCGACGGCTTCCTGTCGGCGCTGTCCTCGCGCAAACGCAAGGCGATCCGCAAGGAGCGCCGGGAGGTGGCGGAGAGCGGGCTGACGATCCGCCGGCTGACCGGTAAAGCGATCGAGGACCGTCACTGGGATGCGTTCTTCCACTTCTACACCGACACCTCCGACCGGAAGTGGGGCTCGCCCTACCTGAACCGGCGGTTCTTCGCCCTGCTGGGCGAGCGGCTCGCGGAACGGGTGCTGCTGGTGGTGGTGGAGCGCGACGGCACGCCGGTGGCGGGTGCCCTCAATCTGATCGGCGACGACGCGCTGTACGGCCGAAACTGGGGCTGCGTCGAAGAGTACCGGTTCCTGCATTTCGAGGCCTGCTACTACCAGGCCATCGAGTTCGCCATCGAGCGCGGCCTGGCCACGGTCGAGGCCGGGGCGCAGGGTCCCCACAAGTTGCAGCGCGGTTACCTGCCGGTCGAGACCTACAGCGCCCACCTGATCGCCGATCCCCGTCTCTCGGACGCGGTCGGCGATTTCCTGGTGCGTGAGCGCCGGCAGGTCGGGATGGAGAAGCAGATGCTCGAGGCGGAGTCGCCGTTCCGGCAGGAAGGCTGACCCCGCCGCTGTTGCTGCACTGCAACAGAGTCAGAATTCCGCAACCAGACCGTCACGAACCGCTTGCGCGCGGGCCCGGCGTTCCCAATATCCAAGACAAGCGCAGTGGAGATCGTTCGCAGCGCAAAACCCTATGGCAACGACGACGACGAAGGGAGGTCGCACCATGCGCGGCACTCACGTGATTACGCCGCTTGAGGCGGCAGAGCAGACCGGCCTCGAGCTGGACGCGGTTCTCCGCCTTGCTGCCAACCACGACGGTGTGTCGTCCGTGGTGGCCGAGGCGGTTCGTATCGACCTGTGGGCCCTGCAGGCCGCGCTGGCGACTGAAGGCTTCCAGAAGGCCGCCTGACCGCTGATTGACTGCGGACTCCCGCCCAGGCGGGAGCGCCTCAGGCTTCCGAGCCCCGCCCCGGCGGGGCTTTGTCGTGTCTGGGGCCGGTGTTACGGACCCGAAGCCCGCCCGCCGAACGGAAAACGGGCGGCCCCAAGGGGCCGCCCGCATCCCGATCCAAGCGTGATCGGTATCAGAGAACCAGTTCAGGAACCTTGGCCGGGTCCCCGCCATCCGACCCGTCGCTGGTCGACGGCGGCCGACGGCCGGGTTTCGGCTCCTCGCCGATATCGAACACCAGGGCGTCATCGACCATGTCGACCCGCACCAGACCGCCCTTGACCAGCTTGCCGAACAGCAATTCCTCGGCGAGCGGCTTCTTGACGTGCTCCTGAATGATGCGCGTCAGCGGCCGCGCCCCGTACAACCGGTCGTAGCCCTTTTCGCCAAGCCACACGCGCGCCGCCGGGGTCAACTCGATCGACACGCCACGATCGGCGAGCAGCGCTTCGAGCTGCATCACGAACTTGTCGACAACGCGTCCGATGGTCTCCGGAGACAACGCCTTGAACGCCACCACGGCGTCCAGGCGGTTGCGGAACTCGGGCGTGAACATCCGGTTGATCGCCTCGGTGTCGTCACCCTCGCGAACCGACCGGCCGAACCCGACGGCCTCCTTGGCGAGATCGGCGGCTCCAGCGTTGGTCGTCATGATCAGGATGACGTTGCGGAAGTCGACCGACTTGCCGTTGTGGTCCGTCAGCTTGCCGTGGTCCATGACCTGCAGCAGGACGTTGAACAGGTCGGGGTGGGCCTTCTCGATCTCGTCGAGCAACAGCACGCAATGCGGATGCTGGTCGATCTGGTCGGTGAGCAGCCCGCCCTGGTCAAAGCCGACATAGCCCGGCGGCGCGCCGATCAGCCGGCTGACGCTGTGCCGCTCCATGTACTCCGACATGTCGAAGCGGATGAGATCGACGCCGAGGGTCAACGCCAACTGCCGCGCCACCTCGGTCTTGCCGACGCCGGTCGGGCCCCGAGAACAGGTAGCTGCCGATCGGCTTCTCCGGCTCGCGCAGGCCGGCCCGGGCCAGCTTGATGGCGGTCGCCAGGGACGCGATGGCGGCGTCCTGGCCGAACACCACGCGTCTTCAGGTCGCGATCCAGGTTGGCGAGCACCGTGCGATCGTCGCTCGAGACGCTCTTTGGCGGGATCCGGGCGATCTTCGCCACGATCTCCTCGACCTCCTTGACGCCGATCACCTTGCGGCGCTTGGCGGCCGGCACCAGCATCTGCGCGGCGCCGACCTCGTCGATGATGTCGATCGCCTTGTCCGGCAGCTTGCGGTCGCCGATGTACTTCGCCGACAGCTCCACCGCCGTCTTCAGCGCCTCCGCGGTGTAGCGGACGTTGTGGATGCTTCTCGTAGTACGGCTTCAGCCCCTTGAGGATCTTGATCGAGTCGTCGATCGACGGCTCGTTGACGTCGATCTTCTGGAAGCGCCGGACCAGGGCCCGGTCCTTCTCGAAATAGCCGCGGTACTCCTTGTAGGTCGTCGAGCCCATGCAGCGCAGGCCGCCCGACTGGAGCGCCGGCTTCAGCAGGTTCGAGGCGTCCATGGCCCCGCCGGAGGTCGCGCCGGCGCCGATCACCGTGTGGATCTCGTCGATGAACAGGATCGCCTGCGGGTTCTGCTCGAGCTCGTTGACCACCGCCTTGAGGCGCTCCTCGAAATCGCCGCGATAGCGGGTGCCGGCGAGCAGCGCGCCCATGTCCAGCGAGTAGATCCGGCTGTCGATGAGCACCTCCGGCACGTCGCCGTCGACGATGCGCTTGGCGAGGCCCTCGGCGATCGCGGTCTTGCCGACGCCGGGATCGCCGACGAACAGCGGGTTGTTCTTGGTGCGCCGGCAGAGGATCTGGATGGTCCGCTCGACCTCGGCCTCGCGACCGATCAGCGGGTCGATCTTGCCGGAGGCGGCCTTCTTGTTCAGGTCGACGCAGTAGGCGTCGAGCGCCTCGTGACCCTGCTTGTTCACCTGGTCCGCCTTGGACTGCTCCTCGGCACCGTCGACCTTGCGGGGCTCCGCGCTGGCCTGGCCGTGCACCTTGGCGATGCCGTGGCTGATGTAGCTGACCGCGTCGAATCGGGTCATCTCCTGCTCCTGCAGGAAATAGACCGCGTGGCTTTCGCGCTCCGACAGCAGGGCGACCATCACGTTGGCGCCGGTGACCTCCTCGCGGCCCGAGGATTGAACATGGATCACCGCGCGCTGCACCACGCGCTGGAAGCCGGCCGTCGGCTTGGCGTCCTCCATCGAGGCGCCGACCAGACCGTTCAGTTCGGTGTCGATATAGGTCATCAGGTCATGGCGCAGCTTGTCGACGTCGACGCCGCACGCCTTCAGAACGGCGAGGGCATCCTGGTCGTCGGTCAGCGCAAACAGCAGATGCTCCAGGGTTGCGTACTCGTGATGCTTCTCGTTCGCGATGCCGAGAGCACGGTGCAGGCTCTGTTCCAGATTCTTGGAGAGCATGATGTCAATCTTTCTCCAGGGTGCACTGTAGGGGATGCTGGTGCTGGCGCGCGAAGTCCATGACCTGGGTCACTTTGGTCTCGGCCACCTCGTAGGTGAAAACCCCGCATACGCCGACGCCCCGCTGGTGCACATGCAGCATGATCCGGGTCGCCTCCTCCCGACTCTTCCCGAAAAACCTTTCGATGACGTGAACGACGAACTCCATCGGGGTGTAGTCGTCGTTGAGCATGATGACCTTGTACATCGAGGGCTTCTTGGTCTTCGGACGCGTCTTGACCACCACGCCCGTGGTGGGACGGCCGCCCGTGCCCCGATCCTCGTCGCTCATCGCTGTCGTCCGGAATGGGTTGGTCACTGGTGGAATAGCCATCCTCCGCCTCGGCTGAAGCTCAGCATATGAGATTTGTTCCGGCGGGGAAAAGGGGGACTCCGGATCGACCGCCTGGAGATCCGGCCGGCAGTGGCCGCGATGCGCTGCCGGACGCTCTATATGGAGCACGGGGACACCACGAAAAAGGCCCGGCCGAAAAATCGGCCGGGCCTGTTCGCGCCGCCCTGGGGCGGCAACGGTGTTGCGGCGTGCGCCGGTCAGGCGGCGAGCGGCCGGCTGATGGTCTCGACGGTCTGGTCGACCCGCGCCTTCAGCGGCTGGATCGCCTCGCTCGCGGTCTTGACCGACAGCTCGGAAATCTTGGCGCTCTCGGCGACGAAGGCGTCGAACGCGCCCTTGGTGAAGGTGTTCTGCAGGTCGACCACCTCGTTGAGCGACTTGGCGCCCAGGACCTGGGTGCCGAACGCCATGGACGGAGTCGACGGTGCCCTGGGTGAACGCCACCCATGCCTTCGAGACGTCCTCGAAGCCCTTGGAGAGGATGCCAAAGGACTTGGACACCGCCTCGTAGTTGCCCTGGGCCAGCGAATTGAACTGGTCATAGCCCTGGAAGACGGTCTGCGAGGCCTTCTCGACGTTCTCTTTGGTCATGCTGATCGCTTGCTCCATGTTCTTCTGAGCGGCCTGCTGGCCGATCTTGGTCATCTGCTCGAGGGTCTCCTTGCTCGCGGAGACGGCGGCGTCGA
Organism: Rhodospirillaceae bacterium; assembly: GCA_018401495.1. Lineage (GTDB taxonomy): Bacteria > Pseudomonadota > Alphaproteobacteria > Thalassobaculales > Thalassobaculaceae > Thalassobaculum_A. Next base: position 75,881 of record JAGYJX010000019.1, on the reverse strand, counting down.
CGGGCGTCGCCGCGGCGGCAGTCGTGGACTTCTTGCTGGTCATGGCTCACTCCATCGAAATCGTGGCAATCGGTTGCGGCGAATGTGTATCGCAGCACAACCTTGAAGGTAGGCTGTGCGAAGTCGGGGTTCAAGGAATTTTTTGTGCACTGCACCATTTTACGAACGCCTCGGATATAAAGCCGCTTTCGGGCAAACCGCGTGATCCATTTCGCGTTTGCGGCCGAAATGCGGCCGACCGGTGCGGGGGCAATTCTTGCCCCCGACTATGAACATTAAATCAATTAGTTATGGACAAGTCCTAAACCGGGTTCTAGCATTAGCTCGATTAGTCGGGTGTCAGGGCGGGGTCCCGGTGCCGACGAACGGATTCGACGACGGCACGCGGGGTGACGGTCATGGTGCAGTGCGGCTTTCGTTTGCTCGCGGCTATTGCGATCTGTCTCGTCAGCTTGAGCCTGCCGGGGATCGCGCAGGCCCAGGCCTCCAGCAAGTACGCGGCCCTCATCATCGACGCCGACAGCGGCACGGTGCTGTTCGACCGGCACGGTGACGAGCGCCGGCATCCGGCGTCGCTCACCAAGATCATGACGCTCTACATGCTGTTCGAGGCCATCGAGGATGGCCGGATGTCGCTCAGTCAGAAGTTGAAGGTGTCGGCGCACGCCGCCGCGCAGCCGCCGTCCTCGATCGGGCTTGCGGGCCGGCGACACCATCCGGGTTCGCGACGCCATCCACGCCCTGGTCACCAAGTCCGCCAACGACGTTGCGGTGGTGGTGGCCGAGGCCGTGGGCGGCAGCGAGGCGAAAGTTTGGCCGGCTGATGACCGAGCGGGCCCGCCGTCTCGGCATGCGAAACACGACGTTCCGGAACGCTTCCGGGCTGCACCATCCCCAGCAGATCACGACCGCCTACGACATGGCGATGCTGGCGCTGGCCGTGCGCCGGGACTTCCCCGGGAGTACGCGTATTTTTCGACCGCGAGCTTCACCTGGAAGGGCCGCACCTACCACAATCACAACAAGCTGCTCAGCCACTACGAAGGCACCGACGGCATCAAGACCGGATACATCGGGGCGTCGGGCTTCAACCTCGTCGCCTCGGTGCAGCGCCAGGGTCGGCGTCTGATCGGCGTGGTGTTCGGCGGCAAGAGCGGCCCGCTTCGCGACCGTCACATGAAGCAGCTCCTCGACAGCGGGTTCGAGAAGGTGGCGGAGATCCGCGTCGCCTCGATAGTGCCGCCGCTGCCGTCGCCGCGCCCGGAGCGCGAGTTGCAGATGGCCTCCCTCGCCGCGTCCGCCGACAACGCCTCGGCGGTGACCACCGACGCCTCGTCGCTCTTGCCTCCCGTTGGCGAGACGATCGCCGAGACCGAGTCCGGATCCCGCGACGAGGGGGTCGAATGGGGCATCCAGGTCGGCGCCTATTCCACCGAGCTCCGCGCCCAACGCTCGATCGCCCTGGCGCGCGGCCACCTGACCGAAATACTGACCGGCGCGGACGCCCTGGTCGAGCCGATGGACCGCCGGACCGGCCGGATCTACCGGGCTCGATTGCTCGGGCTGAGCGAACCGGAGGCCCGATCGGCATGCCTCAGCCTGAAGCAGAAACAGGTGCCGTGCGTGCCGGTGCCCGGCCGGGCGGACCTCGCCCTGGGCTCCGCTGCCGGCGGCTGAGCAAACCGACGCGGACCGGAACCCCCTGGTACGCCGTCCTGACCGACGCCCATCCTGATACCGAATGCCTCTGACTTTGCCGACGCCGACGTCCCGGCCGAGCCGTACTTCGCCGCCAGAAAGCGCCGTCAGAAGTCCGCGGGCGCCGCGATCCCGACCCCATCGAGCGCCGAGCGCAACTGGGCCTTCAGTCGGCCAAGGCCTTCGTCGGTCTTGGATTCGCAGCGCGCCACCAGCACGTCCTGGGTGTTTGACGCCCGCAGCAGCCACCACCCGTCTTCCGACGTCACCCGGACACCATCGACATCGTTGACGTCGATGCCGTTGCGGGCCACCAGCGCCGCCTTGACCTCGGCAACTGCGGAGAACTTGCGCTCCTCCGAGCAGGGAAAGCGGATCTCCGGGGTGTTGACCACGTCGGGCAGGTCGTCCCGCATGGCCGACACCGGCCGGTCCGAGCGGGCCAGCAGCGACAGCAGCCGGATGGCGGCGTACAGCGCGTCGTCGAAGCCGTAATAGCGGTCCTTGAAGAACAGATGACCGCTCATCTCACCGGCGAGCGGCGCGCCGGTCTCCGCCATCTTGGTCTTGATCAGCGAGTGGCCGGTGCGCCACATCAGCGGCTTGCCGCCCAGTTCGGCAATGCGATCGAACAGAACCTGGCTGGCCTTGACGTCGGCGATGATGGTGGCGCCGGGGTGCTCGGCCAGGATCTCGGTGGCGTAGATCGCCACCAACTGGTCGCCCCACAGAACCCGTCCCTTCTCGTCGATGACACCGATGCGGTCGCCGTCGCCGTCAAAGGCGATCCCCAGGTCGGCCCCCGCCTCGGCGACCGCCTCGCGAAGGATCTCGAGGGTTTCCGGGACGGTCGGGTCCGGGTGATGGTTCGGGAACGTGCCGTCGACTTCCGGGAACAGCACCTTGTGGGTGCCCGGCAGGCGGGCGACCAGCGCCTCGACGACCGGACCGGTCGCGCCGTTGCCGCAATCCCAGACCACCGTCAGCGGCCGACCCGGCCGGTAGTCCTTCAACATCCGATCGACATACGATCCGAGCAGGTCGATGGTCTCTACCGAGCCCGAGCCCTCGGCGTAGGCCCCCTCGGCGGCAAGGCGTCCGAGCGCCTGGATGTCCTTGCCGAAGAATGGGCGGGTGCCGATCATCATCTTGAAGCCGTTGTAGTCCGGCGGATTGTGCGAACCCGTGATCATGATGCCGCCATCGGCCTTCAGTTGATGGACCGCGTAGTACAGGCCCGGGGTCGGGCAACCGCCAACCCGCAGCACGTCGATCCCGGCTGCCCTCAGGCCGTCCACCACGGCCGCCTCGATCTCCGGCGACGACAGTCGCCCATCCCGCCCGACCGCCACCCGGCGTCCGCCGTCGGCTGCGATCAGCGTGCCGAACGCCCGGCCGATCGCCTCGGCGTCGACCGTCGACAGGGTCTTTCCGATCACGCCCCGGATGTCGTACTCGCGCAGGATCGTCGGGTCGAAACGATGGGCACCGATCATTGGGCAGCCTCCGAAGCGGCGCGGGCAGGCCGGTCAGTGCCGCGGCCCACGCAGGTGTAATCGAAACCGGCTGCCCGCATGTCCTTGGGATCGTAGACGTTGCGCAGGTCGACCAGCACGGGCGCCTTCAGCAGTTTCTTCATCCGGGCAACGTCCAGCCCCCGGAACTCGTTCCATTCCGTCACGATCGCGACCGCATCGGCGCCGTCCATTGCCTCGTAGGCACTTGGGGCATAGGTGATGCCGTCCATCAGCTTGCGGGCTTCGTCCATGCCCTCGGGATCGTAGGCCCGCACCGAAGCCCCCGCCGCCTGCAGGGCCGGAATGATGGCGAGCGCCGGGCTGTCGCGCATGTCATCGGTGTTGGGCTTGAAGGTCAGCCCCAGCACGGCGATGGTCTTGCCGGTGACCGACCCGCCGCAGGCGGCGATGATCCGGTCGGCCATCGCCTGCTTGCGCCGGTCGTTGACGTCGACGACGGTCTCGATGATTCGCAGCGGCGCGCCGTAATCCTGGGCAGTCTTGACCAGGGCGAGGGTGTCCTTGGGAAAGCACGAGCCACCGTATCCGGGGCCCGGGTGCAGGAACTTGCGGCCGATCCGCCCGTCGAGGCCGATCCCGCGGGCAACGTCGTGAACATCCGCCCCGACCCGCTCGCACAGGTCGGCGATCTCGTTGATGAAGGTGATCTTGGTCGCCAGGAAGGTGTTGGCGGCGTACTTGATCATCTCGCTGGTCTCCAGCGAGGTAAACACGATCGGCGTCTCGATCAGGTAAAGCGGCCGATACAGCGCGCGCATGACTTCGCGGGCGCGTTCCGAACTGGCGCCGATCACCACCCGGTCCGGGCGCATGAAATCGTTGATCGCCGCGCCCTCGCGCAGGAACTCGGGATTCGAGCAGACGTCGAACTCGGCGCCCGGCCGGCGCTCGCGGATGACCGCCTCGACCTCCCGGCCGGTCCCGACCGGCACCGTCGACTTGGTCACGATGACGGTGTAGCCGGTGATCGCGTCGGCGATCTCACGGGCCGCCGCGTAGACGTAGGACAGGTCGGCGTGGCCGTCGCCGCGACGGCTCGGCGTCCCAACCGCGATGAACACCGCGTCGGCGCCGGCGACCGCCTCCTTCAGGTCGGTGGTGAAGGACAGCCGGCCAGCCTTGACGTTGCCCTCGACGAGTTGGTCGAGACCCGGCTCGAAGATCGGGATCTCGCCGGCGCGAAGGCGCTGGATCTTGCCGGCGTCCTTGTCGACGCAACAGACGTCGACGCCGAACTCCGAGAAGCACGCGCCGGTCACCAGTCCGACATAGCCGGTGCCGATCATGGCGATGCGCATCAATGGCCTCCTTAATCCCGCGGATGCTGGGTCAGACGTACGCCCTCAGGAACGCCGTGACGTCGTCCCGCATGTCGGGACGGTCCAGGGCGAACGCGATGTTGGCCTCGAGGAAACCGACCTTGTTGCCGCAATCGAACCGCCGCCCCTCGAACAGATAGCCGTTGAACGGCTGCAGCCCGAGTTGACGCGCCAGGGCATCGGTCAGCTGGATTTCGCCGCCGGCCCCCTTCTCCATCCGGCCGAGATCCTCGAAGACCTTCGGCTGCAGGATGTAGCGGCCGATCACCGCGAGGTTCGACGGTGCTTCGGACGGCTTCGGCTTCTCGACCAGCCCGCGCACCTCGACCAGCCGGTCGGTGATGTCACCCGGCTTCACGACACCGTAGGACGCGGTCTGCTCCCGCGAGACCTCCATCAGCGCGACCATATTGCCGCCGACCTGATTGTAGGCCTCGATCATCTGCTTGAGGCAGCCCTTCTCCGGACAGGATCAGGTCGTCGGCGAGCAGCACCGCCACCGGCTCGGAGCCGACGAAGTTGCGGCCGCACCAGACCGCGTGCCCGAGGCCGAGCGGCTCCTGCTGGCGGGTGAAGGCAAGCTGGCCGGGCGCCGGAATGGTTTCCTTCACCAGGCGCAGGGCCTCATCCTTGCCGCGCGCCGCCAGCATGTCCTGGAGCTCGTAGGCGTGGTCGAAATGGTCCTCGATCGCCGCCTTGCCGCGGCCCGTGATGAAGATCAGCTCTTCGATCCCGGCCTCCCGCGCTTCGTCGACCGCATACTGGATTAGCGGCTTGTCGACGACCGTCAGCATCTCTTTCGGCATCGATTTCGTCGCCGGCAGGAAGCGGGTTCCGAGACCGCCGACCGGAAAGATCGCCTTACGAACGGGAACGGGCATGGAGTCCTCTCACGACGGCCGCCGGGACGGCGGAACGGGGCGGGTTATCGCCTGAACGCCGTGACCCGCGCAACATTGCTCGCGTCACGGGCGGCCCAGGAGCACATCCTTGGCGCGGTTGATCCGGGCGGCGAGCCAGGACGAACCGCCCCGATCGGGATGGTTGGCCATCATCAGGCGGCGGTGTGCCTCGCGGATATCCTCCTCCGTCGCGTCTTCCGACAATCCAAGGATCTCCAACGCCTGGGCGCGACTCACGGTTCCGTCCTCGGCCGCCCGGCCGGCGCCGCGGTCGCCGCTCGGCGCTTCCCGACCGTGGCCGTCGCCGTCGGCGGCCTCGCCGGCCCTGTCCAGCCAGGCCTCCAGCACCTGCACCGAGGCCGGGTCGTCGCGCACCTCGTCGAGCAGCGAGCGCCGTTCGACCGCGTCGAGGCTCGACAGCATGCGCCCGGCCAGCCGTCCAGCCAGCACCTCGCCGTCGAGTGCGCCGGTATCGTGGTCCAGCTGCATCGCCAGGTAGCGGGTGCGAACCCCGGTCGACTGGCCCGGCGTCGGCCCGCGCGCGGCCTTGGCAGCGTTGCGGATGGCCCGCATGACGCCGCCCCAGCGCACGATGAACGGCAGCACGAACGGGGCCGCGTAGAGGATCCACTCGAGCCGGCCGCGCAGGAGGATGAACAGGCCGAGCCCAGCCAGCGCCGCCAGCGCGATCCAGCGGAACACCCGCAGGATCAGCTTCGGATCGGCCGACAACAGCCAGCGCCCCATCAGCGCGAGCCCGACCACCAGGGAGAGGCCGAGCACCAGATACTGCATGGCTCAGCGCCTCATCTGGCTCGTAAGGAGCTTCACCGTGTCGCCGCGGCGGGCGCCGTAGTCTGCCAGCGCCTTGCGGCCGCCGGCGGCGTAGACCGCCACCGCCGCCAGCAATTCCTTGAGACGGTCGGCGCTTCCGGCGTCGAACGGGCAATACGCGCCGCCGGTCAGGCGGGCGATCTGCCGGAACGCGCCGGCAACGATCGGATCGCCGCCTTCGTGGAACATGAAGGTCGGGACGCCGAGCACGCCGAGTTCGCCGGCTGCGTGGCAGACGGCGTCAATGTCCTCCTCGAAGGCGTCGCCGACGAAGATCAGGGCGTCGACCTTCCGGCGGTCGGTCTCGGCCTTGGCGTGGTTCAGGACCTTGCGGATCTGGGTCTGGCCGCCGAGACAATCGACCCCCGTCATCACCCGCCCAAGGTTGCCCGGATCGGAGTACCACTTCGAACTCTTGCACTCGCCGAACCCCCGGTAGAACACCAGCTGCACGTCCAGCCCGCCGAGCGACGCCGTCTCGTGGAACATCTCAGCCTGGATGTGGCAGGCGCGATCCCAGGTCGGCCGGCGGCTGGCGGTGGCGTCGAGCGCGAAGATCAGACGGCCACGGCGACCGTCGGCGGCGACGCTCGGCTTCGAGCGCACCGCGTCGAGGAACGCATCGACCTCGGAGCGGCTCGACACCGCCCGCCCCGCCTGCTCCACCGGCATCCGATCTCGTTGTCTCGACATGGTGATCCGTGGTGGCACTCGATAAGGGTAAGATTGGGTCCATGATGCGGTGTTCCAACCGGCGGGGTCCAGTTGCATGACCTTAACCGTGCGTTCGATCAGACCCGAGGACGCTTCCGACCTGGCCCGGATGGCGGCAGCGCTGTCTGCCCATGAGGGTGCCGAGGCGCCGCCGTTCAACGCCGACACCGTCCTGCGCTGGGGGTTCGGGCCCAACCGGCGCTTCGGCGGCGTGGTCGCCGTCGCCGCCAGCCGCACGGTCGGCTACGCCCTGTTCCACGACGGCTTCCACGTCGGGCGCGGCTCACCCGGGCTGGTGCTGATGGATATCTACACCGAATCGTCAGAGCGGCTTCGCGGGATCGGACGGGCGCTCATGCAGGCGGTTCTGGCCACCGCGCGGCAGCGTGGCGGCAACTGGGTGGTGTGGCAGGCGCATCCCGACAACGTCGACGCCCTGGCCTTCTACCGGGCGATCGGCGGTCACCGCTACCGGGCCGCCGACTTCGAACTGCTGGTGAACACCGGGTAGGCCTCAGGCGCGGCGGGGTTCCCGTTCGGGCAACTGCAGTGAATTGATCAGCGCGCGCACTTCCTGCCGGGCGGCAACGTGCGACATACGCGGCTTCGCGCCACTCGCGCGGCTTCTGCTCGAACACGTCGAGCATGGTCAGCCCCTGCAGGAACAGCTCACGGAAGATCACCCGCTCGCTGAACCCCGGCGCCAGCCGAAACCCGATGCGCTTGGCCAGCTTGTCGAGGACCTCGCCCATCTCGCGCTTGTTGTTGGCCTCGATGTTGGACAGCCGATTGCGCATCACCACCCAGTCGATCGAGCCGCCGTCGCGCCTGGCGCGCGCCTTGCGCTGTTCCCAGACCATTTCGGCGTACACGCTCGGGCGCAGGATCGCGCCGGTCCGACCGTCGACATGGGCGACAACATCGAGATCGATGAAGCTGTCGTTGACCGGGGTCACCAGCGTGTCGGCGTAGGAGTGCGCGAGGCGCGCCAGATAGCTGTCGGTTCCGGCACAGTCGACCACGAGATAGTCCGACTCCTTGCTCAGCTTGCCGACGATCGCCTCGAACCGCACGCGGTCCTCCTGCATCGCCGCTTCACGGTTCGCGTTTTCCGACGGCGCCAGGAAGAAATGGCGGGGCATCGGCAGCGGGGTCCCGCTCTGGAGGGTGGTCGCGCGGTTGGAGAGATAGCGCGTCAACGTCCACTGGCGGGCGTCGAGATCGATGGTTCCGACCTTGTAGCCGAGCCGCAGGAGGGCGACGATCAGATGCATCGAGGTCGTCGACTTGCCGGACCCGCCCTTCTCGCACCCGACCACGATGACGTGAGCCGGCACCGTCGCCACGGACGGCGCTCCGGTCGCACGATCTTCCGCTAGGTCTGCCACACGCTTTGTTCCCGATTGTTGACCGTATCACTCGATACAAGCACCCAAGGGCGGGTTCAAGGGCCCCCGCCCGCCCGTCACCCCGACGCCACCCGCCTCCGGTCGGACAGGACCCGGTCCTCCGCCCGGATTCGCCACGCCAGCACGGCCGCGTTGGCGACACCGAATCCCAACGCCGCCCAAGGCAGGCCGAGCGCCAGGGCGAGCACAGGGATCTCAAGCAGCACGACCCCGTAGTTCGGGTGCCGGATCCAGCGGTATGGCCCGCGCCGGATCAGTGGCTCGCGCGGCAAGGTGATGATCCTGGTGGTCCAGAAGCGGCCCAGGCTCATGACGACCCAGATCCGCGCCGCCTGAAGCACCAGGAAGACCGCCAGCCACACGCCGTCGACCGGGCCCGGCGCGGCCACCGCCAGCGTCGCCAGCCAGGAGGCGTGCAGCGCAACGATGACCGGATAATGGGCGCGACCGTGCTCGACCCCGCCAGCCGCCAGCAGCCGAGCTGTGTTGCGGTGCGCGAGCACCAGCTCGGCAAGCCGCTGGACGGCCACCAGCAGGATCACGACGCGGGCGGCGTCGCCCAACATCTTCTAGAGCTCCAGCAGGTTGGCGGCGGCCGTGAAGCCGGGACCGAGCGCCAGCATCAGGTGCCGGCCGCGGCCGCCGCGGTCCAGAACCCGCCGCAGCACCATCAGCACCCCCGCCGCCGACGCGTTGCCATACGCCGCCAGGACCGCCCGGCTGTCGTCCAGCGCGTCCGCCGAGAGGTCCAGCGAAGCGGCGACGGCGTCGAGCACCTTGGGCCCGCCCGGATGCACCACCCAACCATCGAGATCGCCCGGCCCGACCCCTCGGTCGACCAGGAAGCGCTGCAAAACCGGCCGCAGTCGATCGGCCAGGAAGGCCGGCAGGTCTCGCCGCAGTTCCAGCCCGAAGCCGGTGTCGTCGACCCGCCATCCCATGACGTCCAGGGAGTCCGCCCAGGTGTGCTCCGCGCTGTCTCCGACCTTCGGCGCACGCCGGTCGTCGACCCGCAGGACAGCCGCGGCGGCACCGTCGCCGAACAGCGCGCTGCCGACGACGTTCACCGGCTCGGGATCGTGGCGGAACGCCAGGCTGCACAACTCGACGACCAGCAGGAGGACAACGGATCCGGGCCTGGCGCGAGCCAGGTCGGCGGCGCGCGCCACGCCGATCACCCCGCCCGCACACCCCCATCCAAACACCGGTGTCCGTCCGACGTCGGGTCGTAGCCCGAGTGGGGCTATAAGCCGGGCATCGAGACTGGGGGCTGCGAAGCCGGTGGTCGATACGACCAGCACATGGTCGACATCCCGAGCCGCAAGCCCGGCGCGGGAGATCGCGCGGGCGCCGGCCTGCTCGAGGAGCGCCATGGCGGTCTCCAGGAAAGCGGCCCCACGGTCGGACCAGCCGCGGACCGCCCCGTACCAATCGAGCGGCCGGGCCAGCCAGCGCTCCGCCACGGTGCTGCTCTCGAACACCCTGTCGAGAGCGCCGTAGCCGGGAAGCGCATCGCTGTACACCGAGCGGGCGAAGGCTTGTGCTTCGGCGCGGGTCACACGGTGGGGAGGAACCGCCGCTTCGACCGCCAACAGGCTAACCGGGTGCATGGGACCGAGGATGGCGCGCTCCGTGACTGTGTCGGGTCGCGTTGCCGTGACCTTCCCCGCGACCCCGACCATCGGAGCCCCCGCGACCCCGACCATCGGAGCGCTATCTGCCCGCTGCCCCTTAAGAACCCAAAAGCCTCCGTTGTTCCCGAGCCGATGCACACCGCTGTCGGATCAGAACGATCGCGGCAGTCCCAGCACGTGCTCGGCGATATACGACAGGATCAGGTTGGTCGACACCGGGGCGATCTGGTAGAGCCGCGCCTCGCGGAACTTCCGCTCGACATCGTACTCCTCGGCGAAGGCGAAGCCGCCATGCGCCTGCATGCAGGTCTCGGCGGCGTGCCAGGCGGCGTCGGCCGCCAGCATCTTCGCCATGTTGGCTTCCGGGCCGCAGGGCTGGCCGGCCTCGAACAGGCGGACGCCCTTCTCGGCCATCAGCGCCGCCGCCTCGGTCTCGGCGTAGGCCCGCGCGATCGGGAACTGCACGCCCTGGTTCTGGCCGATCGGCCGGCCGAACACCTCGCGCGACTTGGCGTAGTCGGTGGCGGTGCGGATGAACCAGCGGGCGTCGCCCAGGCTCTCGTGCGAGATCAGCAGCCGCTCGGCGTTCATGCCGTCGATGATGTAGCGGAAGCCCTTGCCCTCCTCGCCGATCAGGTTCTCCGCCGGCACCTCCAGGTCGTCGAAGAAAACCTCGGTGGTGGAGTGGTTCACCATGGTGCGGATCGGCCGGATGGTGAGGCCCTTGCCGATGGCCTCGCGCATGTCGACGACGAACACCGACAGCCCGTCGGTGCGCTTGGCGACCTGGTCCTTCGGCGTGGTCCGGGCCAGCAGCAGCATCAGGTCGGAGTGTTCGGCCCGCGAGGTCCAGATCTTCTGCCCGTTGATGACGTAGCGGTCGTTGCCGTCCTTGCGGGCGGTGGTGCGCAGCGACAGGGTGTCGGTGCCGCTGGTCGGCTCGGTGACGCCGAAGGCCTGCAGCCGCAGCGTGCCGGCGGCTATGCCGGGCAGCCACTGGCGCTTCTGCGCTTCGGACCCGTGCCGCAGCAGGGTGCCCATGATGTACATCTGGGCGTGGCAGGCGGCGCCGTTGCAGCCGTTCTTGTGGATCTCCTCGAGAATGGCGCCGGCCGCCCGGATGCCGAGGCCGCTGCCGCCATACTCCTCCGGAATCAGCACCGCCAGATAGCCGGCCTCGGTCAGCGCCTGCACGAACTCGGTCGGATAGGCCCGCTCGCGGTCCTTCTCGCGCCAGTACGGCCCCGGGAAGCGCGCGCACAGATCCCGGACCGCCGCCCGGATATCGTCGATGACGTCGTCGGGGGTCGTGGTGGACGGCACGTCCGTTGCCTTCGCCATTGTCTGGGCACTCCTCGCGATCACGGTTCGCATCAAATAGACGCGCCGGGGTCGGAGGTCGAGGCCGGTGAACCGTGGATCAGAAGATGACACTTTTTCCGTGCATAATAATTTTTTCAATAGTACCATTCATTTATCAGCGGCGTGTCCCCGCACGCCGACATCCTCCGTCCCATCGCGGACCAGACTCGGAGCCGAGGAATGCCCTCCTCGGCTCCTCTTGTTTTGCGGATCGGCGTTCGACGGTCTCCGCGGTTCTCACGGGCCGCCATGTCGGGTAGGATTATTCCATCCCTGAGTTGAAATTGGGGGTGTGGTCTTCAGCGTCATCGCTCGGCCGCTGCTCGGTGGAGCGCGCGATCGGCGGTTTCGGAAAGTCCCGCCCTGGTCGAGCTTGATCCTGGCGGTGCAGCGCTCCGGGCGGACAGCCGCCGTGATTGCGGCGTCCTGCGGGCCGCTCACGCACAACCGGATCGGAGCGAGGCAGGGATGACCAAGAGGAAGGCTGAATACTTCAGATGGCGACCGGGCTCGACCTGGCTCGCGCATCTGTTCAAGGCGGTGACCAAGCAGCACCATCGCGCCATGCTGCCGGTCTTGCGCCGGCTGATTCCAACCGACGGGGTCGTGCTCGACGCCGGAGCGCACGCAGGGCAGTTCACCAAGCTCTTCGCCGGCATCGCCCGCGACGGACAGGTGGTTGCCGTCGAACCGGGGGCGTATGCGCGGTCGATTCTGCGGCCGGCCCTCGCGCTGAACCGGGTGCGCAACGTCGTGACCGTCCCGGTCGGGTTGTCCGATCGGTCGGGGGTCAGCATCCTTTCAGTGCCGATCAAGCGCCGGGGCAGCCACGGGTTCGGACTTTCGCATTTCGGCGATGACGGCAGTGGGCGCCGGATCGTCCAGGACGTCGTCGCGACCGCCACGCTCGACGACCTCGCCTCGGCCATGGATCTCGAGCGCCTCGACTTCATCAAGGCCGATGTCGAGGGCTGGGAGATGCGCATCGTCGCCGGCGGGGAGAGCACGATTCGTCGCCACCGCCCGGCGCTGCTGCTGGAACTGAACGATCATCATCTGGCGCGAGCCGGAGACGACCTGGCTTCCGCCTGGGCCACGCTCGGTTCGCTCGGATACCGGCCGGTCGAGATCCGGGAGAGCGATCTGGTACCGCTCTCGGAACCGGCCACGGACGATGTCCTCTGGCTGCCGGAAGAGCGGGGCGCCGAGTTGCTCGCCAGCCGGCCCCGGTGATCGGATACGACCTTGTCGGTGCAGGAGGTTGGATTGGGCCGAGTCCATGGAACTCGGCTCGGAAGCCACTGAAACGGTTGAAAACGGCCCCTTCAAACCGAGAGCCGGCGGATTGCCTTGTTGCGCTGCAGCATGAACTTCGCCTATGTATCGGCGAATCGCTTGGACCCGGTGTGAGCCCGGGTGGCTCCGCCGGCCGCCGATCCGCCGGACAACCCTTCGGACTTGTGAGCACCGAACACGCCTGAGTGCGGCGCGTTCCCGCCACCCGTCGAACCTGGACGATTCATGTTCAACCTTACCGCTTACCGAAACCAATGGTTCGGCAACATCCGGGGCGACGTGCTCGCCGGGCTCGTCGTGTCGTTGGCGCTGATCCCGGAAGCCATCGCGTTTTCGATCATCGCCGGTGTCGATCCGAAGGTCGGGCTCTACGCCTCGTTCTCGATCGCGGTGCTGATCGCGTTCACCGGCGGCCGGCCCGGCATGATCTCGGCGGCCACCGCCGCCACGGCCGTGCTGATGGTCACGCTGGTGCGCGACCACGGGCTGGAGTACCTGCTGGCGGCTACCATTCTTGCCGGGCTGCTGCAGATTGCCGCGGGTTTCGCGCGCCTCGGCTACCTGATGCGCTTCGTGTCGCGCTCGGTCATGACCGGGTTCGTCAACGCGCTCGCCATCCTGATTTTCCTGGCGCAGGTTCCGGAGCTGATCGGGGTGCCGATCCTGACCTACGTCATGGTCGCCGCCGGGCTCGGGATCATCTACCTGCTGCCGCTGGCAACCAAGGCGGTGCCGTCGCCGCTGGTCTGCATCGTCGTTCTGACCGCGGTCGCGATCGCCTTCGGGCTGGATCTGCGCACCGTGGGCGACATGGGCGAGTTGCCCTCGACCCTGCCGGTGTTCCTGCTGCCGGACATCCCGCTCACCCTCGAGACCTTGCTGATCATCTTTCCGTACTCGGCGGCCGTGGCGGCCGTCGGCCTGCTGGAATCGCTGATGACGGCGTCGATCGTGGACGACCTGACCGACACGCCGAGCGACAAGAACCGCGAGTGCATCGGCCAGGGCATCGCCAACACCGCGACCGGCTTCATCGGCGGCATGGCGGGCTGCGCGATGATCGGGCAGTCGATCATCAACGTGAAATCCGGCGGCCGCGGGCGCCTCTCTGCCTTCTGCGCCGGCGTGTTCCTGCTGTTCATGATCGTGGTGCTCGGCGACTGGGTGAAGCAGATCCCGATGGCCGCGCTGGTCGCCATCATGATCATGGTCTCGATCGGGACCTTCAGCTGGTCGTCCATCCGAAACCTGAAGGACCACCCGCGCAGTTCGTCGATCGTGATGCTGGCAACCGTCATCTGCGTTGTGGCGACCCACAACCTGGCGATCGGGGTGCTGGTGGGCGTGCTGCTGTCGGGCATCTTCTTCGCCTGGAAGATCGCGCAGATCTTCCGCGTCACCTCGACGCTTGTCCGAGGACGGTACGGTCGCGCTCCTATCGGGTCGAGGGACAGGTGTTCTTCGCGTCCGCCGACGCCTTCACCGCGGCCTTCGACTTCAAGGAGGCATTGGAAAAGGTGACGATCGACGTCAGCCACGCGCACATCTGGGACATCTCCAGCGTCGCCGCCCTCGACATGATCGTGCTCAAGTTCCGCCGCGAGGGCGCGGAGGTGGTGATCGTCGGCATGAACGAGGCGACGGAGACGATCGTCGACCGGCTCGCCATCCACGACAAGCCCGGGGCGCTGGAGCGCCTCATGGGGCACTGAGTCTGCCGGGGTTTACGTCGGGACCTGACGGACGCAGGCTGGCCTGTCGGCGACACCATCACGCCGGGACCAACGAGGTGCCCAGAAGGACAAGCCGGGCACCGGGGAGGAACGACACTTGACCAAGCTCATCGCCCTCGTCGACGGCTCGATCTATTCGCGCAGCGTGTGCGACCACGCGGCCTGGATCGCGGGCCGCACCGGCTCGACCGTCGAGCTGCTGCATGTTCTGGGGCGGCGGGAGACCGGCAGCGCACCCGCGGATCTGAGCGGCAGCATCGCGCTCGGGGCACGGTCCTCGCTTCTGGAAGAGTTGAGCGCGCACGACGAGCAGCGCGCGAAACTGGCGCAAAAGCGCGGTCGCGCCATCCTGGACGACGCCAAGACGGTGCTGGAAGATGCCGGCGTCGGCGAGGTCACGACACGCTTGCGGTTCGGAGACATCGTGGAGACCGCCGCCGCGTTCGAGGCCGACGCCGAGATGGTGGTGATCGGCAAGCGGGGCGAGGCTGCCGACTTCGCCAAACTGCATCTCGGCTCGAATCTGGAGCGCATCGTCCGCTCGATCCGCAAGCCTGTCTTCGTCGCGGCGCGGGCTTTCAAGCCGATCGACCGGTTCCTGATCGCCTATGACGGCGGCACCAGCAGCCTGAAGGCCGTCGACTTCGTCGCCCGGAGCCGGCTGTTCGAGGGTTTGGCGTGCCGGCTGCTGACGGTCGCCCCCGACACCCCGGAGAGCCGGCGGCGGCTCGACGATGCCCAAGCCATCCTCAAGGCGGGCGGGTACACGGTCGACGCGGCGGTGATGCCGGGACAACCCGACACGGTGATCGCGCGGTTCGTGGAGGACGAGAGCATCGACCTTCTGGTCATGGGGGCGTACGGCCATTCGCGGATCCGAAACCTGATCATCGGCTCCACCACCTCCGAGATGATCCGCGCCTGCAAGATTCCGGTGGCGCTGTTCCGCTGAGGCGCCGGGGCGGCCTCCGCTCAGGCCGCCGGCTTCTCGAACACCGCCATCGCCAGGCCGACACGGGCCTCCATCACCGCGCGCCGCAGGTTGCGCTGCTTGAGTGAGGCGTCCGGCCCCATCAGCAGGTCGCCCGCCTGGAGCGGCGCAGGCTCACCCGCAGCCTTGCCCGCAGCTGCCTGCTCCTGCTGCCGCAGCATGTGGCTGCGCGAGACGTTGGTCATGATCCTGGTACAACCGGGTCGTGAAGCCGACCTCCTCGACGATGGCCCGCATCTCGGTCGGCGAGACCAGGAAACTGTGGGTCACGCTGCCGGCCCACGGCATCGGGTATTCCGGCTGCGGCGCCACGCCCGCGACGATGTCGTAGAAACCGAACCGACCGCCCGGCCTCAGGACCCGCAGCGCCTCGCGGTACAGGCTGCGCTTGCGATCGACGTTCATCGTTGCGTGGATGGTGACCACCCGGTCGAACGACGCGTCCTCGAACGGCAGCTCGGTGGCGTCACCCTCGATCACGGCGATCCGGTCCGATAGACCGACCAACTCGTTCAAGGCACGGTTGGTCTCGCAGAGCGCCGGTGTCAGGTCGAGGGCGGTGACCTGGGCGCCGAACCTGTCGGCAAGCACGCGGGCCGGCCCGCCGATCCCGGCCCCGAGGTCGAGCACGGCCATGCCCGCCGCGACACCGAGCGCCTCGAACAGCTCGACCGTGGCCTCATGCCCTCGAACGTGCATCTGGTCGAGGGTCGCCAGGTGCTCGAGCGTGATCGCGCTCCGCTCGATGCCATGCTCGGCGAGGCGGGCGATCATCGCCTCCGCCAGCGACGTTCTTTGATAGTGCGCGGTGATCCCGTCACGACCGGCCATGGTCAGCCCCAAAGCGACGGTTCGGCCGGATGCACGACGCTTCCGACGTAGCGCATGCCCGCCTCGCGATCCTTGGCAAGCAGCAGCGGCGCGTCCAGGTCGACAAGGCCGACGCCCTGGGCCACGAGCATCGCGGGAGCCATGCCGAGCGAGGTCCCGATCATGCACCCGACCATGATCCCGAAGCCGAGCCGCTCGGCCTCGGCGCGCAGCCTGAGGGCTTCGGTCAGCCCGCCGGTCTTGTCGAGCTTGATGTTGACGGTGTCGTACTTGCCGACGAGCGCCGCCAGGGTGGCGGTGTCGTGGCAGCTTTCATCGGCGCACACCGGCACCGGACGTTCAAGGCCAAGCAGACCGCCATCGTCCTTGGCCGGCAACGGCTGCTCGATCATCTCCACCCCCAGCCCGGCAAGCTTCGGCGCAAGGTCGCGGTAGGTGGCGACATCCCAGGCCTCGTTGGCGTCGACCACCAGCCGGGTCCGCGGGGCGTTGGCGTGGATGCGGGCGACCCGGTCGAGGTCGAGGCCGTCGCCGGTCATCTTGAGCTTGAGCAGCGGGCGCTCGGCGTTCGCGGCCGCCGCCTCGCCCATCGCCTCGGGGGAGTCGACCGACAGCGTGAACACCGTGGTTACCGTCGCCGGCGGAACCTCCAGGCCGGCCAGCCTCCACGCCGGGGTTCCGGACCGCTTCGCCTCCAGGTCCCACAGCGCGCAGTCGACAGCGTTGCGCGCGGCCCCGGCCGGCAGCGCCTGCCAGCAGCCCCTCGCGATCGAGACCGCCGGCAACCGCATCGGCGACGCCGCGGATCTGCGCGACCACGCTGTCGACGCTCTCGCCGTAGCGGGCGTAGGGCACGCACTCGCCACGCCCGACAGCACCGCCGTCCTGCACGGTCGCGACCACCACCTGCGCCTCGGTGCGGGCACCCCGGGAAATTCGGAATACGCCGCGGATCGGCCAACTCTCGACGGCGACGGAAAGCTTGCGGGACATCAGGCTCCTCGTGCGAACAGACGTTGATTATGCATCACTTGACCGTCAGCTTGGCGACCTGGACGTTCACCAGATCCTTCGGTCCGACGAACTCATGCAGGATGCGCCAGGCGTTGTCGCGCACCTTCTGGATACCGTCATAGCCGTTCAGGTCGCTCGGCGTCAGGCTGCTCAGGTAGATGATCATGGCGTCGCGGATGCGCGGCTCCTGGGCCGCCATGGCCGGTCGCACGCTCTCGTCGCGCAACTCGACCGCCAGGCTCAGCAACAGGAACACCGGATAGGTCCGGTTGGTCTGGAGATTGACGACGAATTCCGGCAGCACGTCGATCACGGAACCTTGCGGGCTCGGCCGGCTGCTGGGCGGCGCGCCGGCGTCCGTCGGCTCCTCGGGCTTGGGCGGGCCCGGGGTGATCCCCGGGATCGAGACGCCCGGCACGAAGCCGGCGACCAGCGCACCGAGCCCGGCGCCGATCAGCAGGATCAGCGGCAGCACGACGAACAGGGCGAGCTTCTTCATGTGGCCCGGATCATCCGGTTTCCTCGGGTCAACAGGTTTTCGCGGGTCAACGAGCTTCCGCGGGTCGATTGAGGTTTCGGGCGGATCGCACTAATTTTATCCAATCGAGACCCGCGCCACCACACCCCGCACAAGGGAGCCGCTGCGTCGATGGCCAGCCCCGCCGACGATCGCTGGAAGGACATGGTCAGGGCGCAGCCTGCCGTGACGGCGGCCGACCGCGAGGCCGGGTCGGCGGCGCGGGCGGTGTCGTTCGCGCTTGAGCTGACGGATGACGGCCTGCTGCTGAAGATCCGCCGCGACGACGGGCGGATCGCCCTGGTCGAGCTATCCCCCGACATGGCGCTGTACCTGCGCGAGTACCTCACCAACGGCCTCGCCAGCATCGGCTACATCCGCCCGCGGCCCTGACCGCCCGCCTCAGCCCGGGTCCTGCCGGACGGCGTCGGCCGAGGTGGCGTCGATCTCGCCGGAGAGATGCTGTTCCAGCAGCCCCTGGACCTTGTCCGAGATCCGGCGACGGACCTCGGGAGTGAGCGCGTCGAAGGATGACTGCGCCAGCATCAGGTCGACCATCTGGCCGCTCTGGACCGCCTTGGTCATGTCCCGGTACGCCTCGGTCCGCTGGCCGACGACCTCGGCGATGCAGCGCGCAAACAGCTGGAGTGCCTCGTGCTCCGACAGTCCCGGCATACCGTGCGAGCCGCGCCGCCGCGCGCGGCACCCCTTCCTGACTGTCGATCACCGACCGACCGCGTAGCCCTGCATGCCCCGCGGGTTTGCCGCCGCCTTGAGCATGGTCCCATCCTTCGCCGCAGCGGTCAGCCGGCCCTCGGACCAGTCGTCGCCGAGTTGCAGGTCATGGCCACGGGCCGTCAGCGCGTCGATCGTCGCCGCCGGGAACCGGCTCTCCAGCACAACACGGCCGGGCTTGCGGCCGCGCGGCCAGAAGGAGCTCGGGAAATGCTCGCTGTGGAAGGCCGGGCAGTCGATCGCCTCCTGCAGGTTCATGCCGTGGTCGACATGGTGCAGGAACAGCAGCAGCGCCCACTGGTCCTGCTGGTCGCCGCCGGGGGTGCCGAACGCCATGTACGGCTCCCCGTCGCGGAGCGCGAACCCCGGGGACAGCGTGGTGCGCGGCCGCTTTCGCGGCGCCAGCGCCGACGGCGAGCTCTCGTCAAGCCAGAACATCTGGGCGCGGTTGCCGAGGCAGAAGCCGAGCTCCGGGATGATCGGCGACGACTGCAGCCAGCCGCCGCTCGGCGTGGCGCTGAACATGTTCCCGTCGCGGTCGATGATGTCCATGTGCACGGTGTCGCCGGCGACGACGCCGCTCTTCGAGACCGTCGGCTCGCCGACCCCCATGCGCTCCAGCGCGCGCGGATCGACACCGGCGTCGACCCCGAGGGCAGCCGCCAGCGACCGTTCGTAACCCGGCACCGTACCCGGCCGAAGGTCGAGCGACGCGCGATCGCCGATCAGCCGGCGGCGCTCGGCGTTGTAGCCGGCCGACAGCAGCGCCTGCATCGGGACATCGACGAACTCCGGATCGCCGTAGAACGCCTCGCGATCGGCGAACGCCAACTTGATCGCCTCGGTCACGGCGTGGACGAAATCGGGGCCGGTCGGATCCATGTCGGCGACCCCGATTCCGTCCAGGATCGCCAGCGCCTGCAGCAGCGCCGGACCCTGGCTCCACGGCCCGGCCTTGCAGACCCGGTAGCGGCCGTAGTCGTAGGTGGTCGGATCCTCGTAGGTCGGCTGCCACTCCGCCATGTCCTGGGCGCTCAGCAGCCCGAAGTGGCGCCGCCCGGACACGTCCATCATCGGCTCGGCGTGCACGTAGCGGTCGATCGCCGCAGCGACCCAGCCCTTCGACCAGATGGCGCGGGCCCGGTCGATCACCGCCTCGCGCGAGCCGCCGCCCGCCTCCGCCTCGGACAGGATGCGGGCGTAGGTCTCGGCCATGGCCGGGTTGGCGAACAGCGTCCCCGGCTGCGGGGCGATGCCGTCCTTGAGGTAGACCGCGGCCGAACTCCGCCACTCGGTCTCGAACAGGTCGCGCACGGTCTCGACGGTCGCGGTGATCCGCTCGACCACCGGGTAGCCGTTGCGGGCGTAGCCGATCGCCGGGGTCAGCGCCTCCGAAGGGTCTGCGTCCCGTAGTCGCGCAGCAGCGTCAGCCAGCCGTCGAACGCGCCGGGAACCACCGCCGCCAGGAAGCCGCTGCCGGGAATCAGGTCGAGACCGAGGTCACGGTAGGCGCCGATGGTCGCGGCGGCGGGCGCTGGCCCCTGGGCGCACAGCACCCTGACCCGGTCCTCGCGCTTGCTGTAGAACACCGCCGGCAGATCGCCGCCAGGCCCGTTGAGGTGCGGTTCGACCACCTGGAGGGTGAAGCCGCAGGCCACCGCCGCGTCGAAGGCGTTGCCGCCGCGCTCCAGCATCGCCATCCCGACCGCGGAGGCAACCCAATGGGTGGAGGTGACGACACCGAAGGTGCCGCGGATCTCGGGGCGTGTCGTGAACATGAGGTCTCGCTGGCGCGGTTCTCGCATGGAGGACAGCGGCCACTATAGGAGGGGGCCCGTTCGCTGGGCAAGGATTGCCGGGACGGCGGGCAGACCCTCGGAGCACACCGCCGGAGTCGGATTCAATTGCCGGATTGCGGCGAAAGGAGTACGGTGTTTGGTGGCCGAGAAACGGCCGGTTCGGAGTCGCGTAACGGCGTCTTCGGATCTGCGGCAGAACAGGAGTTGTTGCCGTGTTGAACGCGGAACTGGCGCTGAGCTTGCTGGGTGGGGGCAACAGTCTCCTCGGGGGATCCTCCGGGGCTCCCAGCATGTCTGCGCTGGCGGCTTTCAAGAACTACCAGAAGGACCAGGTTGCGGCCCGCAGGGAGTTCGCGGCCCGCGAGGATATCCAGCGCGACATCAACGCCTTCAAGAAGGCGGTCGGCAAGATCGACACCGTCGAAGACCTTCTGAAGGACCGAAAGACCCTCGGCTTCGTGCTCTCGGCCTTCGGCCTCGAGGGCGAGATCAACAACCCGGGCAAGCTCAAGGCGGTCCTGAACAGCGACCCCGACGAGATCAACTCGTTCGCCAACCGCCTGTCGGACAGCCGCTTCGGCGAGCTCGCCAAGTTCCTCGACACACCGGAATTCGGCCTCAAGAATCTTCGTCTCTCGGACAAGCAGTCCGAACTCATCAACAACTTCCTCACGAACTCGTTCGAGAAGTCGCTCGCCGCCCAGAACCCGGCGGCTCGCGACGCCCTGTTCTTCCTGCGCCGCATCGGCTCGGTCGAGAATAGCTTCGACATCCTCGGCGACCTGCCGCTTCGAACCATCGTCACCGAGGCGCTCAACCTGCCGCGGGAGATCGCCCGGCAGTCGGTGGAAAAGCAGGCGTCGCTGATCAGCGCCAAGCTGAAACTCGAGGACTTCAGGACCAGCACGTCCGAGACCACCAGCAAGACCCGCCTCGACATCCTCAACGAGGACCTGACGGCGATCGGCAACGCCAACACCACGATCGCGGCGAGCAAGAAGGTGGTGGACGGCTTCGTCACCAAGCTCGAAAGCCTCCGCACGCTTTATAATGGCTACGCCGACACGGTCGACCCGGCAGGCGTCAACGCCGCCGAGATCCCGGTGCAGCAGGCTGCCCTGCCCGGCCTGCTCGGGCAGCGCGGCCTGGTCGCGGCGGCCAACCAGGCGGTGCTGGATACCCGCGCCGGACTGACCGAGCTCGAAGCCCTCTTCAACCAGGCCCGCAACGCCAAGGATTCCGACGAACTCGCCGAGATCCAGGCGAGTTTCACGGCCGTGGCCGACAAGATCCTCGGCGCCGACGGCTACATCAACTCCGCGACCTTCTCGGACCCCAACACCGGCGAGACCCGCAACCTGCTGCGCAACGGTACCGGTGGCGCGCTGCCGGCCGGCACCGACGCCACGCCGGACCAGTTGTCGACGACGGTCGCCACCGACGGCACCAAGGCGCTCACCAAATCCACCGACCTCGCCGGCTTCCTCGGCGACCTCCAGGGCTTCCGGGACGCCGTGGCATCCGCCGACTTCGCCACGCTGCAGGCCGATCTCAACGCCGCCAAGCCGGGCCTCGACACCGCCAAGACGGCCTTCAAGGCCGCCGAGTTCCAGACCCAGGTCAACGTCTCGAGCATCAACAACGCCCTTAGCGCCTCGAAGTTCGCGGTCGAACTCGACTCCGAGGCGCTGGCGCTCGGGCTGAAGTCGGTGCAGGACGGGCTGGCGCGATCGACGAAGATCGAGAGCGTGCTCAACTCGATCAACACGCTCGCCAACCAGGCGCTCGAGCCGACCGCGGACCTCGTGGCGATCAACGCGACCTACGCCAGCCGGCTCACCGAGCTGCAGGATCTGATCCAGAACGCCGGCAGCGTCACCGACGGCACGAACACCGTGACCCTGGACAACCTGCTGACCTCCGGAAACACCACCTACAACGTTCTCGGCGGTACCAGCATCCAGGTCGAAGGCGGCGATCTCGGCAACGACATCCTGGCCGGTCTGCCCGCCACCATCACCGCCGGCAACGCCCAGGCGCTGAAGGACGACATCAAGGACGTTTACAAGGTCGCGCTCGGCGAGGTCACCGACAACCTGACCCGCGACCTCGACGTCGCGGCGTTCGCCGCCAACACCCTCGACCCGCGGGGCCGGATCGACTCGCAGATCCGGCTGATCCAGTCGGATCTGGAGCAGCAGATCGCCAGCGCGGCGGTCGACGGCAAGAACCTGCTGGCGCCGTTCGGCTCGGATCTGCGCGTGCCTCTGGGCTCGCTCGGGTCGACGCTGACCGTCGACGCCCAGAGCGATTTCGAGAGCCTGTTCTCCGCCGCTCTGGAAGGCTTCGACACCACCGTGCTGTCCGGCGGCTCGATCGCCGACCGGGTGTCCGCGCTGAACGACGCGCTGTTCGCGGCCGGCCGGGCGCAGGGCAAGCTGAACGCCGAGAGTTACGCGCTGAACGTGCAGCGGTCGGTCATCACCCAGGAGCGGACGATCCTGGAGGGCGAAGGCGGCTCGGCCGGGTCGTTCTTCAAGGCCGTCGAGTACACGCCTGAGGCGCTCAAGTTCATCGAGCGCTACCTGGTCCAGAAGGACCTGGAGAGCCAGGGCTTCGGCAGCGTGTCCGGGTCGTACAACGCCAAGGCGGCGGTCGCCAGCCAGATCGGAAGCCTGCTGAACTCCGGCGGCAGCGGGCTGAACCTGCTGGCCTGAGACGTGCCGGCGGTCAGGTCCCCGCGACCAGCGGCGCGGTCAGCCGGCGGAGTGCCGCGATCACGCTGAGGGCGGTTATCTTGCCCGTGCGCGGATTCTCCTCGCTGGGCACGTTCTCGATGGTCATCGTGAAGCGCGCGCTGTCGGCGTCGACGGTGATGGTGTGCTGGTTGCGGGTCATCGCGGGGTCCGCCCAGATCTCCAGGCGGGTGGCGTCGGGGCCGATCCCGGCCAGCGACAGCGCCGCCGCCACGTTGACGTTCGCCGGGAAGCCGGCGGCACCGTCGCGCGCCGAGCCCTCGAACACCCGCTTAGCCTCGGTCAGGCCCTCGACCTCGATGCCGTGCTCGACCAGGTAGGGCGCCCCGACCAGCCCGCGGGGCGGCTTGCGGGTGACCAGTCGGACCTCCCGAATGCTGCCCTCGGCAGCGGCGCGAACCGCGTCGAGACCAATCAGCGCGCCGGTCGGAACGATGATCCGGGCACCGGACGTCCGGGCGCGGTCGACCAGATCCATGTGGCGCAGCAGGGCGCCGACGCTGATCGGCAGGAAGATCCGCCCGCGGTCGACCGCCGGACCGGCGATGTCGGCGAACGCCGCCGCCGGCACGCACTCGACCACCACCTCGGCGCGCTCGGCCAGATCGCCGAGCGTGGTGACCGGAACCGGACTCCGGAAGCCAGCCACGGTCCGCTCCGCCTTGGCGGTGTCACGCGCCGACACCGCAGCCAGGCGCAGCCCCTCGATACGGCCCTCGTCGAGGGCGCGGGCAACCGCCAGCCCGATCGCGCCCATTCCGCCGACCGCCACCGTCAGCCCGGTCGCTCCACCCGCTCCAGACACTTTATCCTCGCCGATAACCTGTTGATGATCCACGATGCGTTCCTACCGCCGGTCCGACGGCGTGTCCAGACGAACGAACAGAAGGAACGCGCGCCGAGCATGCGAGTCGCGACGATGGTGGCCACCGTCCTGATCGCTCTCGCGGTCGCGCCGCTTCCGGCCGCCGCCATCGACATGCCGTGCCTGACGGCCCGGCTCATCGTGCCGTGGGGCGCCGGCAGCGGCACCGACCTGCTGTTCCGCGCGCTCGCCGACGCGGCCAACGGCGCCGGCGCGAAGCCACGGCTGGAGGTTGTCAACTTCAGCGGCGAGGACGGCGTGCGCGGCGCCCGCGAGGCGCGCGAGGCGCCGCCCGAAGGCTGCACCCTGCTGGCCGTCCACCAAAGCCTGATGGCGAGCTACATCAGCGGTCAGGCCGACTTCGGCTGGGATGCGTTCGCGCCGGTCGCCCGCCTCACCCGAACGCCGGTGCTGATCGGCGCCCGCGCCGACGCCCCGTTCGCCACCGTGTCCGAGATGCTTGCGGCAGCCCGCGCCGCCACCGGTGTCTCCGCCGCCAGCACCAAGGGCATGACCAGCCACTTCCTGTTCCTGCAGATCGCCGATCGCACCGGCGCCAGCTTCCGGCCGGTGTTCCTCGACGGCACCCGCGAGCGCCTGACGGCGCTGCTGTCGGGCACGGTCGACATCGGCGAGATCAACCTCGCCAGCGCGCAGCGCCACGCCGCCTCGGGCGCCCTGAAGGCGCTGGCGGTCACCGGCGCCGAGCGGGCCGAGGCCCTGCCGGAGGTCCCGACGCTGCGCGAGCAGGGCGTGGACCTGGTGTTCGCCATCGACCGCGGCGTGATGCTGCCGAAGGCGGCGAAGCCGGAACTGGTCGAGCACTACGCCAAGTTGTTCGAGGCCGCCCTGGCCGACCCGCGCGTCGCCGGCCTGCTGGAACAGCACGGCACCAGCGCCGGGTTCCTCGGCCCCAAGGCCTATGCCGGCTACTGGCAGGACAGCTTCGCGGACTGGCGACGGATCGCCAAGGAAGCCGACCTGTACCGCCAGCCCGATTGATCGAAGCGGGACCGAGCGCGCTGCCCTCGCCGACCACCGCCTTGGCGGTGGTGCTCCACGCCGCGCCAGTCTATTTTCCCTTCGAACCGGGCGATCGTCGCTGTCGCGGCGCCGCCTGAACCGCTCCACCAGCCGGGTTTCCGGCCGGCTCTTCCGCTGCAAGGGGGTATCCGTGGCGACGATCGAGAATCCGTATCTTCTGTTCCTGGGCGACGCTCCCGACCAGTTGGCGGCCAAGACCGCCAACGGGGTGAAGGTGTGGCGCCCGGACTGGTGCATCGGCCAGTTCCGGCTGCCGGGGTGCAAGGCGGATCTCGGCCTGCCGGACATGACCATCGAGGAGGCGGCGGCCAAGGGCGCCCGCACCGTGATCCTTGGCGTGGCCAACCGCGGCGGGTTCATCCCCGACAGCTGGATCGTCGAACTCGTCAAGGCCCTCGACCTCGGCATGGACATCGCGTCCGGCCTGCACACCAAGATCACCACCATCCCGGCGCTGAAGGACAAGGCCGCCGCCAAGGGCCGGCATCTGTTCGACGTCCGCCATCCGAGCCGCGACTACCCCGTCGCCAGCGGCAAGCCGCGGCCGGGCAAGCGGTTGCTGACGGTCGGGACCGACGTCTCCGTCGGCAAGATGTTCACCACGCTGGCGATCGAGAAGGAGATGCGGGCGCGCGGCCTGAACGCCGACTTCGTGGCAACCGGCCAGACCGGCATCTTCATCGCGGGCAAGGGCGCCTCGATCGACGCGGTGATCGCCGACTTCATCTCCGGCAGCGTCGAGACCCTGGCGCCGGCCAACAGCGAGGATCACTGGGACCTGATCGAAGGCCAGGGCTCGCTCTACAACGTCTCCTACTCAGGCGTGACCCTGGGGCTGATCCACGGCGCCCAGGCCGACGCCCTGGTGATGTGCCACGAGATCGGCCGCCCGCACATGCGCGGCCTGCCCGACTACCCGGTGCCGGAAATCCCGACCGCCATGGACACCATCCTGCACATGGCCAAGATGGTGAACGAGGACGTCAGGTTCGTCGGCGTCAGCCTGAACACCTCCAACGTGTCGGCCGAGGAAGCCGCGGCGTTCAAGGCAAAGACCGCCGAGCAGACCGGCCTGCCGGTGGTCGATCCGCTGAAGGACGGCGTCGCCTCGATCGTCGACCGGCTGCTGGCCGGCTGATTTCAGGCACCCCGGCGCGCCGCCACGCGGGGCGCCGGGGCCGCCGCGATGCAGCCTACCGCGGGGCTTCCCCCCTCGCCTCGGCCTCCAGGCGCGCGGTCGCGGTTTCCAGAGTGTCCTGCAGTTGCGCCATGAAAGCCTTGCGGTCGAGCCCGGGCGGGATCGCCGGCAGGAACTCGACGACGATGCGGCCGGGGCGCTTCCAGAACGCGTTGCGCGACCAGTACATCCCGGAGTTAAGGGCAACCGGGATGACCGGCACGCCGAGCCCGACGTAAAGCGCCGCCGTTCCCGGGTGATAGGGGGCGACCACGCCCGGCGCCACCCGGGTGCCCTGCGGGAAGATCAGGATCGGCCGGCCGACCGCCACCGCCTCGCGGGCCTTGTCGACCATCCGCCGCAGGGCCGAGGCGCCGGCCTTGCGGTCGACCGGGATCATGTCCATCGCCCGCATGTACGGGCCGATCACCGGCGCCCGCACCAGTTCCTCCTTGAGGACCGCCGCCGGCGCGTCCAGCAGTTCGGTGAAGTACAGCGTCTCCCAGGCCGACTGGTGCTTGGCGGCGACGATGGCGGGTCCCTTGGGAAGGTTCTCGACGCCGCGCAGGTCGACGTCGATGCCGGCGACCACCCGGGCCATGGCGACCAGGGTGCGCGACCAGAACCGCGACACCGCGCGGACCGCCCGCGGCCCGATCAGGAAGGCCGGCAGGCCGAACACCCCGACCAGCAGGGTGAAGCCGTAGAACAGGATGTTGAACAGAACGCTGCGGACCAGGATCATCCCCCGGCTATAGCGAGCCGCGACCCGGAGCGCCAGAGACCGTGACGGACGAACCCGACGCCGAACTCGCCGACCGGCTGCGCCCGATCCTGGCCGCTTCGGCCGGGCGGCACGCCACCCTCAGCTACCTCGCCCTGGCGCAGGCCGCCGGCGTGTCGCCGCCGCGCGCCATCCACCGGGTCACCCTGGCGCTCGAGCGGCTGATGCGCGAGGACCACGCCGCCGGCCGTCCCCTGCTCGCGGCGGTCGCGGTCTCGGCCAAGCGCGGCGGCACCCCGGCGCCCGGATTCTTCCGGCTGGCGGCGGAACTCGGCGTGTACTTCGGTCCGGACCGCGGGCCGCAGGCGGCGCTGTTCCACGCGATGGAGCTGGAGCGGGTGTACCGCGCCGACGCCGCGGCCCAGGATATCCCCTGAACTTCGAGCCGCGTGTGGCTTCCGGCTCTCCGCGACGTCGTCGCTCCGGCCGGAATGACGACAGGTTGGGGAGACACTGAGGCTCGCCATCCTCTGAACCTGGGGCGGCAGGGCGGCTTCCGGCACTCCCCCTTCTTCTGCCGTCATTCCGGACGGCCGCGCCTCGGCGCGGTCGATCCGGAACCCACGCCGCGACGGGCACAGGCGGTGGCCGGTGCCGGTAATCACGATTGATATGACGACCGGGCAGCAGTCGGGCGTGCTCGGGGCTTCCCTCCGCGGACTCCGAGCGCCTAGGATCGCCGCCAGGAGGAACACGCTCATGACCGATGACAAACCGGCGCCGCACGGCCTTGGCCGCGGACTCACCAACTACGGCGACAACGAATTCAGCCTCTACCTGCGGCGCTCGATGGCGTCGTCGATGGGCTACAGCCGGGACATGCTGTCGAAGCCGGTGGTCGGCATCTGCAGCTCCGGCAGCGGCTACAACAATTGTCACCGCCTGATGCCGGAGCTGGTCGAGGCCACCAAGCGCGGCGTGCTGGCGGCTGGCGGCCTGCCGATCGACTTCCCGACCATCTCGCTCGGCGAGACGTTCCTGAACCCGACATCGATGATGTACCGCAACCTCGATGAGCATGGACGTGGAGGAGATGATCCGCGCCCAGCCGATGGACGCGGTGGTGGTGATCGGCGGCTGCGACAAGACACTGCCGGCCCAGCTGATGGGCGCCGCCAACGCCGAGGTGCCGATGGTCTACCTGGCGGTCGGGCCGATGCTGACCTCGCCCTACGACGGCGAACGGCTGGGGGCCTGCACCGACTGCCGGCGGTTCTGGGCGAAGTTCCGCTCGGGCGAGGTCGACGAGCCGGGCATCCGCCGGGTCGAGGGCAGCCTCGCCACCACCGCCGGCACCTGCGCGGTGATGGGAACGGCCAGCACCATGGCCTGCATCGGCGAGGCGCTCGGCATCATGCTGCCCGGCACCGCGGCGATCCCGGCGGTGCACGCCGACCGCCTCAGGGCCGCCGAGGCATCCGGCGCGCGGGCGATGCAGCTGGCGACCGCCACCGGCGCCGACCGACTGCTGCCACGCGACATCATCACCACCAAGTCGGTGGAGAACGCGCTGCGGGTTCTGCTGGCGATCGGCGGCTCGACCAACGCCATCGTCCACCTGACGGCGATCGCCGGCCGGCTCGGCATTCCGGTGCCGCTCGACCGGCTCAACGTCATGTCCGACGAGACGCCGGTGCTGGTCGACCTGAAGCCGACCGGCGCCCACTACATGGAGGACCTGTTTGCCGCCGGCGGGCTGGTCGGGGTGCTGAAGGAGCTTCGCGGGCTGCTGCACCTGGACGCCATGACGATCACCGGCGAGACGCTGGGCGAGCGCCTGGACCGCCACGAGGGCTACATCGACCACGAGATCGTCCGGCCGTTCGACAAGCCGTTCCAGTCGATGGGCGGGCTGGTGGCGCTGTTCGGCACGCTGGCGCCGCGCGGCGCCATCCTGAAGCGCTCGGCCGCCGACCCGACGCTGTTCGAGAAGGAGGGGCGCGCGGTGGTGTTCTCCTCGCTCGCCGACATGGCGGCCAGGGTCGACGACCCGGACCTGGACATCCAGGCCGACGACATCATGGTCCTGCAGAACGCCGGCCCGAAGAGCCCGGCGGCCATGCCGGAGGCCGGCTACCTGCCGATTCCGAAGAAGCTGGCGCGCCAGGGCCTGAAGGACATGGTGCGGATCTCGGACGCGAGGATGAGCGGCACCGCCTTCGGCACCATCATCCTGCATGTCACGCCCGAGGCCGCCGACGGCGGTCCGCTCGGGCTGGTGCGCACCGGCGACCGCATCCGGCTGTCGGTCAAGGACCGCAAGCTCGACCTGTTGGTCGACGAGGCCGAGTTGGAGCGCCGCCGCGCGGCCGCCGACCCGGCAGCGGTGCAGCCGGCTTTCGCCCGCGGCTACCGCAAGATCTACATGGACCACGTGCTGCAGGCCGACGGCGGGGTCGATTTCGACTTCCTGCGCGCCGTCGAATAGGGGAGCGAGAGCGATGTCCGAGATCAAGACCGAGTTCGTCATGGAGATGCGCCTGTCAGTGGCAACGCCGCTGACCGCCATCGGCAACACCCAGTTCGGCGACCGCCGGATTGCCCGGGTCACCGGCGGAACCTTCGAGGGACCGCGGCTGTCCGGCACGGTCCGCGACGGCGGCGGCGACTGGATCCTGAACCGCACCGACGGCGTTACCCAGCTCGACGTCCGGCTGACCATGGAGACATCCGACGGAGCGCTGGTCTTCATGACCTACAAGGGCTTGCGTCATGGCCCGGCCGACGTCATGGCCAAGCTTGCCGCCGGCGAGACCGTCGACCCGAACCTGCTGTACTTCCGCACGACGCCATTCTTCGAGACGGCGGCCGACGGACCGTACGCCTGGATGAACAAGTCCTGCTTTGTCGCCACCGGCCGGCGCGAGCCGAGCGGGCCGATCTACCGGGTTTTCGAGGTGCTCTGAGGTCGGTCCGGCGCGTCACGCCACCAGGTGGATCTTCATCCGCTCGGTGGCGCGCACCAGGGCCCGGCGGATCCCCGGCTCCATGGCGGCATGGCCGGCGTCGGGAACCACCACCAGTTCGGCCCCCTTCCAGGCGCGCGTCAACGCGTCGGCCGAGACCATCGGGCAGATCACGTCGTAACGGCCTTGGACGATGATCGCCGGAAGATCGGCAAGCCGGTCGAGCCCGGCCAGCAAGCCTTCCTCCGGCAGGAACAGTCGGTTGGCGAAGTAGTGCGCCTCGATCCTTGCCAGCGACAGGGCGTGATGGTCGTTCTCCATGTCCACCAATTGGCGCGGATCGGGGACCAGCGCCGAGCACGCCGCCTCGTAGCGCGCCCAGCTTCGCGCCGCCGGCAGGTGACGCTCCGGGCGCGGGTCGAGCAGCCGCGAGAGGTACCCGCCCAGGAGGTCCTGGCGCTCAGCCTCTGGCAGAAACTCGGCGAATCGGCGCCAGGCATCCGGGAACAGCGTGCGGACACCGGTGAGAAACCACTCCACCTCGCTCGGCCGGCCGAGAAAGATGCCGCGCAGCACGAACCCCTGGCACCTGTCCGGGTGCGCCTGACCGTAGGCGAGCGCCAGGGTCGATCCCCAGGAGCCGCCAAACACCAGCCAGCGGTCGACCTGCAGGTGCTCGCGCAGAAGCTCGATATCGTCCACGAGGTGGCCGGTGGTGTTGGCGTCGACCGAAGCGTGCGGGGTCGAGCGGCCGGCGCCGCGCTGGTCGAACAGCACGATGCGGTAGGCCCTGGGGTCGAAGAACCGGCGTTGCGCCGGCGAGGTGCCTGACCCCGGGCCACCGTGCAGGAACACCACGGGCAGGCCCGAAGGATTGCCGCTCTCCTCCCAGTACATACGGTGGCCGTCGCCGACATCGAGAAAGCCGCTGCGCCGGAACGGGATCTCGGGAAACAGATCGTCGCGCGCCACCGGATGCCTCGTAATCTCTGCGGGTGCCGTTATCGGGCGGCGATCAAGGATTGTCAAAACCGGCAATGGCAACGCTGTGTTCCGGCCGATGCGACCGCAGCGCCGAAGCCAACAGCCTGACATCGTCCAGCCGGTCGCGCGACCGGCGATAGGCCAGCGACACGGTCCGTCCCACCTGCGCATCGACCAGCGTGCGGTACCGCACCAGACCGCCGTGGCCGCTGCCGTCGGGGACGGCTCCGACCGGGATCAGGCTGTAGCCGATGCCGGCGGCGACCATCGCCTTCAGGGTCTCCAGGCTCATCGCGGTGTGCCGAGGCCGTTGCCCGGGAGCGCCGCACAAGGCCAGCGCCTGATCGCGCAGGCAGTGGCCCTCCTCCAGCAGCACCGCCCCGGCCGGGTCGAGATCCGCCAGCGCGACGGTCGCCGCGGCGGCGAGCGGCGACCCGGCCTCGACGGCCAGGCGAAACGGTTCGCGGTACAGCGGGATCAACGCCAGGCCCTGCTCGTCGATCGGCGGCGACAGCACGACGGCGTCGAGCGCGCCCTCGCGCAGCCGGCTGACCAGGTGCTCCGTCACCCCCTCCTCGATGCCGAGCGCGAGCTGCGGGTAAGCCGCGCGGAGCGGCGCCAGCACGCGCGGGAACAGGTACGGCCCGATCGTCGCGATCGCCCCGAGGGCGAAGGCCCCGGACAGCGGCGAGGCGGCCTCCACGCCGGTGTCCATCATGCGCGCCGCCGCCGCCAGCACGGTGCGGGCGCGCCGCACCACCTCCTCGCCGGCGTGCGTCGGCAGCACCCGTCGGCTGGTCCGCTCGAACACGCGCACGCCGATCGCGTCCTCGACCTTGCGAACCCCAGCCGACAACGAGGGTTGACTGACACGGCAGGCGTCGGCCGCGCGCCCGAAATGGCCGTGGTCGGCAACCGCCACCAGATATTCGAGATCCCGGAACGACAGGCCGCGAAACGTCATAGAGCGATCCTATCAGAAACTTCAAACCAATTGATTGGATAACGGTAACCCAACACCTATCTTCAACCTTGTCAGCCATCGAGCCTCACGCGGCGCGGTGGCCCACTATCGAAGGAGAGGCACACATGACCCGCAATACCGATCCCGTCGTGAAGGCTCTGGAGCAGTCGCTCGCCGACACCTACACGCTGGCGCTCAAGACCCAGAACTACCACTGGAACGTCGTGGGCCCGAACTTCTTCGGGCTGCACAATCTTTTCGAGGAGCACTACACCGACGGCTACGCCGCCGCCGACGAACTCGCCGAGCGGATCCGTGCGCTCGGCGCCGCGGCGCCGGGCGGGCTGCGCGCCTTCCAGGAGATCACCAAGATCGCCGACGCCAAGGAGGGTGTCGACGCGAAGGCGATGATCGACGATCTGATCGATGGCCACACCGCCGTGGTGGCGACCCTCAAGTCCGGGGTCGAGGTCGCCGAGAACGCCGATGACGCGGCCACCGCCGACATGCTCACTGGCCGCATCACCGCCCACGACAAGGCGGCGTGGATGCTGCGCAGCATCCGGGCCTGATCCGGACGTGCGGCCGGGCCGGGCGGCGCAGCCTCCCCGCCGCCCGGCCGCTTTCCAGCTGGGAGGTCCGGTATCCAGGATTTCAAGCCCCACCTGGTTGCTGGTACGCTGGGTCGTGCGCACCCGGCTCATTCCGAACGGTTCCAGGACCCTCCCAACCCGCCGCCGACTGATGGCGGCCCTGGCGACAGGCGTGCTGGCGTTACCCCGGTCGGTGCGCGCCGACCCACCGCTCGGCGCCGGCACAATCCATCGCGGTCCGGCCGCTCCGGCCGGGCTGACGGCGGGGCCGACCGGGCGGGTTGCGGCTGTGATCGCCGCCGACACGCTCGACCTGGAGGATGGGACCCGGATCCGACTCGCCGGGGTACAGGTGCCTCAACCGTCGCGCGACGGTCGACCTGCCTGGCCGCTCGCCACCGAGGCGGCGGTGTCGGTCGGGTTCGCCACGCTGGGTCGCCGCGTGCGCCTGTGGCACCCGGAGGATGCCCTCGACCGTTGGGGGCGGGCGCTTGCGCACCTGGTCCGCGACGATGGGCTCTGGCTGCAGGGCGCGCTGCTGATGGAGGGTCTGGCGCGGGTTCACACCCAACCGCGCACCGCCACCGGCGCCGCTCTGATGCTGGATCTCGAGCGCACCGCCCGCGCGTCCCGCCACGGCATCTGGGGTGAGCGCTTCTATCGGGTTCGCAACCCCGACGAGACCTGGGGCGACCTCGACAGCGTGCAGGTCGTCGAGGGACGCGTGGTCGACGCCACCGTGGTCCGCGGCACCGCCTACCTGAACTTCGGAACCGACTGGCGGAGCGACTTCACGATGCGGGCGACGGCGGAGGCCCGGCGCTCCTTCGAGCGTGCCGGCGTCGACCTCGGCGATCTGAGCGCCCGCCGGGTGCGCGGTCGCGGCTGGGTCTTTCCGCTGAACGGTCCGATGATCGACCTCACACACCCGGCGGCGCTGGAGGTGCTGGAGGAATGACACCGCCCACCGCCTCGATGGTCCGATCCTCCGGACGGAAGCGATGAGAGGTCTGTCCGGCCCGCGCCGGTGGCTCGTCGCCGGCCTCGTGGCGATCGCCGCGCTGGGTCCGGCCGGATGCTCGACCAACCCGGCAACCGGTCAGCGCGCCTTCACGCTGCTGTCGCCGGCGGATGAACGGGCGCTCGGCCGCGAACAGCACCCGCGGGTGCTTGCCGAGTTCGGCGGCGTCTACGAGGACGCCGGCGATCCAGGCCTATGTCGCCGGTATCGGGAGCACTTTGGCTGGACGGTCGGAGCAGGCTGCCCTGCCCTTCACCTTCACGGTTCTGGATTCGGCGATGGTCAACGCCTTCGCCCTGCCCGGCGGATACGTCTACGTCACCCGAGGCCTGATGGCGCTCGCCGACAGCGAGGCCGAACTGGCCGGGGTGCTCGGCCACGAGATCGGCCACGTGACCGCGCGCCACGGCGCGCAGCAGCACGGCCGGAGCGTCCTGGTCGGACTCGGCGCGGGCATCGCCGGAATCCTCACCGGTGACCGCGGCGTCGCCGATTCGGTCAGCCTCGGTGGCGGCCTGATCCTGCGCGGCTACAGCCGCGACCAGGAATTCGAGGCCGACAAGCTCGGCGTCCGGTACATGACGCGCGCCGGCTACGATCCCGACGCCATGGCCTCGTTCCTCGGCCGACTCCGCGAGAAGGCGAAGCTGGAAGCCCGGATCCTGGGCGAGGGTTCAGATCCCGACGAGCACAGCCTGATGTCCAGTCACCCGCGCACCATCGACCGCGTCGAGGAGGCGCGGGCGGCGATCCTCGGCGCCGGGCCGGTCGATGGCCTGGTCGACCGCGAGGGATATCTGCGCCGGATCGAGGGCATGACCTACGGCGATTCGCCAGAGCAGGGTTTCGTGCGCGGGCACCGCTTCGTCCACCCGCACCTGCGCTTCGAGTTCACGGTCCCGCCGGACTTCACGCTGGTCAACGGCCAGACGGCGGTGAAGGCGCTGAGCCCGAACGGCGCCGTCATCGTGTTCGACATGGCCCCGCCGGGACCCGCCGCGAGCGCCCTCGACTACGTGCGGAACCGCTGGGGCGCCCGCCTCGCGCTGGTCGACCTGACCCGCCTCACGATCGACGGATTGGAGGCCGCCACCGGCGTCACGCGGGTTACGACCGAGCGCGGGCCGTTCGACCTGCGGCTGGTCGCGATATTGTCGCAGAGCGGGCGGATGTACCGGTTCCTGTTCGGCACCCCGGCCAGGGACACGGCCCGTCAGACGGCAGGCCTACAGCAGGCTGCGCTCAGCTTTCGCCGCCTGGGCGTCGACGAGGCCGCCAGCGAGCGCCCCTATCGAGTCCGGCTGTACACCGCTCGCTCGGGTGACACGGTTGCCGGCCTGGTGGGCATGATGCCGAAGGATCCGAACGCAGAGGCCCTGTTTCGGCTGCTGAACGGGCTGCCTCCAGGGTCCGAGCCGACGACCGGTCAACTCCTCAAATACATCGGCTACTGACACCGTCCGACGATCAGGCCTCGACGAGAAGGTCGGAGGGCACGTCGGCGCGCTGGGTCAAGGTTTCGCGCAGCTTCAGGAGGGCCCGCCCCTCGAGCTGCCGGACCCGCTCCTTCGAGATCCCCAACTCCCGGCCGAGATCCTCCAGCGTCGCGCCCTGCTCGTGCAGGCGCCGGCGCTCGATGATCATCCGCTCGCGCGGGTTGAGATCGGCGAGCGCCTCGGCGAGCCACGCCGAACGCGTGCGGGCGTCACGCATGCCGGTGACCACCTGCTCCGGGCTCGGTCGCTCGTCGGCCAGCAGACCCTGCCAGTCGCCGTCGCCGGACTCCGCCACCGGCGCGTTCAGCGACTGGTCCTGGGCGACCATCCGCATCTCCATGAGCTCGACGTCGTTCGTCGACACCCCGAGTTCGGTCGCCATGGTCTGACGCGTCTCGCCGCTCATGGCGCCGGCCTCGGCACCATGCAGCCGGGCGCGGAGGCGGCGAAGGTTGAAGAACAACGTCTTCTGCGACGACGTCGTGCCGATCCGCACGATCGACCAGTTGCGCAGGATGTACTCCTGGATCGCCGCCCTCACCCACCACGAGGCGTAGGTCGAGAAGCGAAGGTTGCGCTCCGGCTCGAAGCGCATCGCGGCCTGAAGCAGGCCGACATTGCCTTCCTGCACCAGGTCGCCCATCGGCAGACCGTAGTTGCGGTACCGACGGGCGGTTCCGATCGCCAGGCGGGTGTATGCCCTCACCAATTCGTGAAGCGCACGCTGATCGCCGTCTCGCCGCCAGAGGGTCGCCAACTCCAGCTCGTGCTCACGCTCGAGCAGTGGCTCCTGCATGGCCGCCCGGAAGAACGCGGAATCCGCCGTCTGAACCTGCATGCTGTCGCTGCGCGCCATCACCCATCCCCGATCAGATCCGCGGTCGACCGTGGTCCGGTCGCCTTGATATCCGATACGGCGGCTGACGCGGGCCGGATCACCGGTTCCGATGGCGCAAGGAACAACCGAGGCCGGGGAAGGAGGCGAGCTAGGCTTCGAGGCGGTCCAGCAGGGTGCCGTCGGGCGCGAGGCAGGCCGCGAAAAGCGGGCCGCCGGTCCCGCAGCCTCCGTCGATGGTAAGCGTCGCCCCATCCTCGGCCCAGCCGCCGCCGTCCGGGTCGAAACCGCGCACGATGCGGGCGAAGCCGTCAAAACCGGTTGCGGCCCGCGCGAAGCTTCCGCTCTCCCACCAGAACGCATCGCGCTGATCGGCCAGAGGGCGCGCCGGATCGAGGCCGGCGTGCACGAACAGGATGCCCCCGGTCCCCGTGTGGGCGTAGCGACGCAGGCCGGTGAACCAGGAGTGGTGACCCGGTGTGGCCTGCATGGCCGCCTTCAGCCGGCCGGTCCAGCGGGTCAGCGCCACCATGCCCTCGTCGGCGGCGGCGAAGCCCTGGGCGGGGTCGCCGCCATAGGCCCGCAGCGTGGCGTCGACGCCGCGTCCGAGCATCCAGCGCAGCAGGTCCTTGGGCTTCGGAGCGAAATGGATCTGGAGAAGCTTGTGCCACATCTCCTCCTGCCGGCCGCGCAGGTAGGCGATGTCCTCCGGCAGGTAGAGCGGTGGCTGTGCCAGCACCGAGCGCCGAAACCGCAGCGTTTCCGCCAGGGTCGCCCGAACGTCCCCGCCGCCCATCAGATCGCCGAGGTAGACGATCCGGTCGCCGCTCTCGAAACGTTCGCCGATGGCGTCGTGCAGCGCGGCCAGACGATCGGCTGCGCCGTGCACCGCTGCCACGGCCCAAACCCGTCGCGCGCGCGACAGGTCGACAAAAAGTTCGGGAACGGCGTCGGTCAGTCTGGTGCTCGGCATCCGGATCGCGAGGTTCCGCGCGTGGGCATGTGACTGCGGTGATAGCAGGACGCCCGGCGTGGTGATAGAGGGGTGGCGGACCGCCCGGGGCGGCGGCACTACAGTAATCCTCCCGGAGCATCAGTCGTTCCGCCCCGGCGGACGCCACCCGGAA
This sequence comes from Rhodospirillaceae bacterium, assembly GCA_018401495.1. Lineage (GTDB taxonomy): Bacteria > Pseudomonadota > Alphaproteobacteria > Thalassobaculales > Thalassobaculaceae > Thalassobaculum_A. Next base: position 39,003 of record JAGYJX010000019.1, on the reverse strand, counting down.
ACGATACGGGGCGGCGCCAGAAGCACCGCCCCGTATCGTGATCCTTCGCAGCGCCTCGTCCGTCGGACGTCAGGCCGCGTCCATCAGCTTCTCGAGACGGTCGACCGCGGCGGTCTCGTCGATCTGCTCGATCTTCGCGAACTCGCGCGCCAGACGGTCGAGGGCCGCCTGATACATCTGCCGCTCGCTGTAGGACTGGTCAGCCTGGTTGCTGGACCGGCGGAGGTCACGAACCACCTCGGCGATCGATACCGGGTCTCCGGAGTTGATCTTCGCCTCGTACTCCTGGGCGCGACGCGACCACATCGTGCGACGCACCTTGGCCCGGCCCTTGAGCTTCTGCAGGGCTACGTCCATCTGCTTGCGGCTGCTGAGCCGGCGAAGGCCGCTGGTGCGGGCCTTGCCGACCGGAATCCGAAGGGTCATGCGGTCCTGCTCGAAATCGATCACGAGCAGGTCGAGTTCGGTCCCCGCGACGATCTGAGTCTCCGTCCCCTTGATCAGCCCGACGCCATGCGTCGGATACACCACGAAATCGCCGGTCTTGAAGTCGCTCTTCTTTGTCATCGGGCTCTCTGTCTCACGTCCAAAAGAGGATCCCGCGCGGACACCAGAAACACGCCACCCCACCCGGCGTGCCGTCCCGGAGCCTCGACGGGCGCCGAAAGACGGTCCGAAACGCTTCGGTTTCGTCACTGGTCCCACGGTTTGCGGGGACGGGGCCGGGCATGACGAAAGGTCCCGACTCCGAACGGAAAGACGGTACCACAAAAGCGGGCCCAATGGTAGCGGAAGGCCGCAGGCGCAAGGCCGGGGCACGCTACATCCCGATGCAACAACGTTAAATCAGACGCTTGTTACCAGAGTCTTAACGTCCGGTGACAATGACGATCCGTATCCTCGCTGGCTCAACCCCGGCGTCAGGTCCCCTCGCCCGGTTCCGGGCTGAAGAAACGATCGAACTTGCCCTTCTCGGCCTGCATCGCGTCGGCCTCGGGCATGCCCTCTATCTTACGCGTGATATTCGGCCACGTCTCAGAATACTCACGGTTGAGTTCGAGCCATTTCTCGGCTTCCGACTCGGTGTCCGGAAGGATCGCTTCCGGCGGGCATTCCGGCTCGCAGACGCCGCAGTCGATGCATTCGTCCGGATGGATGACCAACATATTCGCGCCTTCGTAGAAGCAGTCCACCGGACACACCTCCACGCAGTCTGTGTACTTGCACTTGATGCAGGCTTCCGTGACGACGTAGGTCATCGACGACTCCTCCGAGGCTCGACCCGCGGGTCTTAATCGCTCGGACCCGCGGCATCAAGGCCGAGTTTCGCAAGCGCCCGCTTGCGCGCCTCGCCGCTGTCACGATCGGCCACGAACAGCAGCCCGGCCAGCCGCCGCATGAGCTGAGCCTCGTAGTCGTGCAACGTGCCGTCAGCGTAGACCACCTCCCAGAGGGTCTCCATCAGCATCAGGCGGCCGTCCTGATCCAGCCGATCCTTCAGAACCCGGGTGAAGCCGTACAGGTTGACCGTGTCCTCGGCGGTGCGGGCGGCCTCGGCCATCACCTCCTCGATCTCGTCGCGCGGCACGCCGAAACGTTCGACCAGCCGATCCGCGGCGATCGAGCGCTCACGCGCGTCGATGCCGCCGTCGAGCGACGAGGCCCGCGCCAGCAGCACCGCCGCCGCCATGGCCAGTTCGTCCTTCGGCGCGGCGGCCGATCCACCGCCGGAATCCAGACGGTCGAGAAAGCGTTGCAGGCGGGCGAGCATCGGCGTCTCCGGTCCCATTGCGGCGAGGGTTGCCTGACGTCTACATAGGCGGTCATGAACCGACCGTCAGCCCCCGCCGTTTCGCCCGCCGACCTCGCCGCCGAGCCGGTGCCGCCGCCGCTCGACCGCCCGGCCCCGCCCGGTGCGGAGGACGCGCCGGCCGCCCGCCGCAACGCCGGGCCGCTGCTGGCGGTGCTGCGACGGGTGCTGCCCGCCGACGGTACGGTCCTCGAGATCGGCTCCGGGACCGGCCAGCACGCCGCCGCGTTCGCGGCCGCGCTGGCGCCCCGGCGCTGGCTGCCGACCGACCCGCAGCCGGAACGTCTGGCCAGCGCGCCGCTCTGGGCCGCGATGACGCCGCCCGACCTCAGGCCGTTTCCGGCGCGCGTGCTGGATGCACAGCGGGCTCCCGACGCCTGGCCGGTGACGGCGAGCGACGGGATCCGAGCGATCGTCGCCACCAACGTGATTCACATTGCCCCGTGGGAAGTGGCGCTCGGCATCCTGGCGGGTGCCGCCAGCCTGCTGGCGGGCGGCGAGCCGTTGATCCTGTACGGCCCCTACAAGCGTGCCGGGCCGCCACACCGGTCCCGGGAACATTGCCTTCGACGCCAGCCTGCGCGCGCGCGACCCGGCGTGGGGCATCCGCGACCTGGAGGGCGAGTTGGAGCCGGCTGCGGTCGCGGCGGGGTTCGCCCTCGACGTCGTGCAGGCGATGCCCGCCGACAACCTGACGGTGGTGTTCCGGCGCTCCTAGTGCGGCCGGACCGCCGTTCCGAGTCTTGCGGACCGCAGGCGCCGATCGGCCTTGGCGAACTGGTCGACCAGCCGCCGGCTGTGGCTCAAGCCATCGAGCATGCCGTCCAGGCGATCGACCGACAGCCGGCGGTCGGCACCCAGGCGAAGCAATCCCGCCTTGGCAGCCTGGTAGTCGGCCTCCAAGGCAGCCAGCGCGGCGCCGCCGGCGTCCGGGTCAGCCTCGGTCTCGGACAGCGCCGAGAAGGCTTCCCGCAGACGCGCCAGGAAGGTCTCGACAATCGGGCGGGCGGCAGCGCTCTGCGGTTGCCGGATGGCCTCCTGGAGCGCCTCGAGGGACGGCGTCAGCAGGGACGCCTGCTGCAGGTAGCGCGCCACCCGGATCAGTTCCGGCATCGCCTCGGCGACATCGCGCGGCAGCTCCCCCATCCGGGCCGTGGTGGCGAACTCCGTGATCGCCGGGGCGAGTCCAGCCACCGCCTCCGCCCGCCGCTCCACCTGCGCAGCCCGCGACGGCGCCACCGCGAAGGCGGCGGCCACGTTCGCCAGCACCAGCCGGCGCATGCGCCGCAACTCCTGCTGCAGCGCGGCCATTGCCAGCGCCGGCGTGTTGGCGACCGTCGCGTCGAGATGGCGGGGCCGGCCCAGATCCTCCTCCTGGGTCCGGAACAACCGCTCGAGGCGTCGCGCCAGCCAGCCGATCATCGGCAGCATCAGCATCACGCCCAGCAGGTTGAACAGCGTGTGGAACAGCGCCAGGGTCGGCGCGGTGCGGCCGGCGACCCCGAGCCATTCGCTGGCCGCGCCGGTCAGCCAGAGGACGCCCGGCAACAGCGCGAGCGCCACCACGCCCGTCACCAGGTTGAAGATGATGTGGCCGGCAGCGACCCGCCGGGCGTTCGGCGTCGCGTTCAGGACAGCCAGGGCAGCCGTCGAGGTGGTGCCGACGTTGGCGCCGATGATCGCCGCGGCGGCGGCGTCGAGACCGACCGCCTGCTGCCCGGCGGCGGTCAGGATCAACGCCACGGCGGCGCTCGACGACTGGGTGAGCACGGTCGCCGCGAACCCGACAGCGACGAACAGCACGACGCCGAGCACCCCGTCGGCCGGCGGAAGGTGTGCCGCGAGGGTGTCCGACAGCGCCCCGAACGCACCCTGCAGGAGTGCCAGGCCGAGGAAGAACAGCCCGAATCCGGCCAGCGCGCCGCCCAGGCCCTGTATCCGCCGCCCCGGCGCCGCCAGCTTGAGGGCGACGCCGACGGCCAGGATCGGCAAGGCGTAGGCGTCGATCTTGAAACCGAACCCGACGAGGCTGACCAGCCACCCGGTCATGGTGGTCCCGAGGTTGGCGCCGAACACCACCCCCAGCGCGTGCGGCAGCCCGAGCACGCCGGCGTTCACGAAGCCGATGGTGGCGACGGTGACCGCCGACGACGACTGCACGATCGCCGTCACCAGCGCGCCGACCGCCACGCCGCGCAGCCGGGTGGCGGTCGACCGCTCCAGCAGGGCCTTCAGGTTCCGGCCGCCGAACAGCCGCAACCCGTCGGTCATCGTCGCCATCGCCAGCAGGAACAGGGCAAGTCCGCCGGCCGCCTCGAACACCGTCGCCGCGGTCACCGGTTCAACGAACCTCGGGTCCCGGCGGCGTCGGAGACGGCGCCGGCGGCGGTGGCTGGAAGCGGAACAGGGCCGGCGGCGTTGTCGACCAGGATGCGCCGCCGCAGCCCCTCGTCCTCGGTCCACTCGCCCAGCAGATCCAGCAGCCAGAGGTCGTCTGGCGGCGCCGCCCGGGCGTTCGGGTGCGGCCAGTTGGAGCCCCAGACCAGCCGTTCCGGCGCGAACCGGATCAGCTGCCGGGCGATCGCCTCGACATCGCGGTAGCGCGGCGTCTGGCCGTGCCGCGGCCGGTCGTTGGAACTCTCCTCGGGACCCGACAGCTTCACCCAGACCTTGTCGGCGTCGATCAGCCGCAGCAGCGCCCGCAACCCCGGCTCGCGGTCACCGACCGGGCCGAGGAAGCAGCCGACATGATCGACGATCACCCGGCCCGACCAGGACATCAGGCGCTGCTCGACCTCCTGCAGGAACCGCCCGTCCATCTGCAGCTCGACGTCCCAGCCGACCGTGTCGTGGACCCGCGACGCCAGCCGATCGGTCTCGTCCCACGCGATCAAGCGCCAGGGATCGCGCATCTGGAAGCGCGTGGCGACGCAACCGGCGGCGTTCAGTTGGCGCAACTCGTCGGCGGTGACGGAGGGCGGCACCGCCGCCACGCCGCGGGCGTGCCCGGGCTTGCCGTCGGCCCCAATGTCCAGCCGCCTGATCGCATCCAACAGGCAGGAATGGTCGAACCCGTAGGCGCTCGACTGCACGACCACGACCCGGTCCAGGCCGAGTCGCCGGTTGAGCGCGGCATAGGCCTCGGCCGGCGCCGGGTCCGGGCGATAGCTGGTGCCCTCCGCGTAGGCGAAACGCTCCGGCTCGGCGAACACGTGGACGTGGGCATCGCAGGCGCCCGGCAGCAGCGCCCGCTCGGGAACCAGCGCTTCGCCCTCATCCTCGCCCCGGCGCTTGCGCTCCTCGGCGGCCATACCGGCGGCGTCCTCGAGCATCGCCCGCAGGTCGGGCCTCGGCTCGGCGCCCGGTGGCGGCGGCAGATCGTGGAAGTACGGGTCGCTGGGCAGGATCAGCGGGTGCTTGGCCACGGGATCCTCACTGTTCGACGTCGCTGCTGCAGAACTGGCCCTCATGAGCCTGCCGGTCAACACAATCCGGCGGCGGCGGCCAGCGGATCATGGCGGGCCTGTTCCAGTGTCGGCCCGCCGTGGCTAGACTTGGCGCTCGACGGCACCCGGAGGAACCCATGCTGCCCGACGACATCAGCTTCGTGACCGACGAGGCCAGCCTGCGCGCCATGCATCTGGCGCCGATGAGCCGGGCCACCGACAAGGTCCTGACCCGCCTCGACCAGCATTGCCGGGGCATCCTGGCGCTATCGCCGTTCTGCGTGATCTCGACCCAGGGCCCCGATGGCGCCGACGTGTCGCCGCGCGGCGACCCGCCGGGCTTCGTCGCGGTGCTCGACGACAACCACCTGCTGCTGCCGGACCGGGTCGGCAACAATCGTCTCGACAATTTCGCGAACCTGCTGGCCAACCCGGCGATCGGCATGCTGTTCCTGGTGCCCGGCATGGGCGAGACCCTGCGCATCAACGGCACCGCCCGGATCACCGACGACCCGCGCCTGCTGGAGCCGCTGACCGTGCAGCGCCGGGCCCCGAAGATCGGGTTGCTGATCGAGGTGAAGGAGGCGTTCCTGCACTGCTCCAAGGCGCTGGTCCGCTCCGACCTCTGGAATCCCGAGAAGCGCATCGATCGCGCCGTGCTGCCGTCCTACACCCAGATGCTCACCGACCACGTCGCCGGCATCACGCTGGAGGAATCCGAGCGTCAGGCCCAAGTCATGGCCGAGCGTGGGCTGTACTGACGGGTCCCGTCGCTTCGTGGCTTCCGGCTCGGCCGCGCCGGTGCGGCGCGTCCGTCCGGAATGACGAAGATGAGGGGGCTGTTCCAATCCTATCGTCATTCCGGACCGGACCGCCCATGGCGGGACGGAGCCGGAACCCACCCGCCGCTCCGCCGCCCTGACGCGCCCTCAGATCAGCTGGAAGACCCCGCCGGCCGCCTTGTAGCGCTGCAGCGCGCCGAGGCTGCGGCCGACCGCGAGCGTGCGGTCGTCCGGCAGGCCGTCCTGCGGGAACCATTGCACGTCCAGGCTCTCGTGCCCGTCGGGGCGCGGCTCGCCGCTCCACTCGGTGCAGTGGAAGATCATCGCGAAGGCGTGCAGCACGTCGCCGTTCGGGTACAGGATGCGGTCGTCGGCCGGGTGGCTGGAGAACGCCACCGGCACCAGGCGATGCGCCGTCAGGCCCGCCTCCTCCAGCAGTTCCTGGCGGGCGGTCTCCTCGATCGATTGCCCGATCTCGGCCGATCCCGCCGGCCAGCCCCACAGCTTCATGTCGCCGCGCTTGATCAGCAGCACGCGCCCCTCGCCGTCCTCGACGATGACGCGCGCACCCGGCATCAGCACCGGGCGGCTGCCGATCACCCCCCGCAGCTTGCCGAGGTAGCTGTCCGCGAACGCCCCGCTCACCGGACGCCGGCGCTCACATCACCGCGCCGATCTGCCAGGGGATGAACTCGTTGTCGCCCATGCCGTGCTCTTCCGACTTGGTCGGGGAGCCCGACGCGACCTCGAGCAGGCGCTCGAAGATCCGCTCGCCCATCTCCTCGACCGAGACACCCTGATCGACGATGGCGCCGCAGTTGATGTCCATGTCGTCGGACATGCGGTTGAACATCGTGGTGTTGGTGGCCAGCTTGAGCGACGGCGCCGGCTTGCAGCCGTAGACCGAGCCGCGGCCGGTGGTGAATGTCACCAGGTTCGAGCCGCTCGCCACCTGGCCGGTGATCGAGGCGGGGTCGTAGCCGGGGCTGTCCATGAACACGAAGCCCTTGGCGGTGACCGGTTCGCCGTACTTGTAGACGCCGGTCAGGTTGGTGGTGCCGCCCTTGGCCGCCGCCCCCAGCGACTTCTCCAGGATGGTGGTCAGGCCGCCGCGCTTGTTGCCCGGCGACGGGTTGTTGTTCATCTCGCCGCCGTTGCGCGCGGTGTAGTCCTCCCACCACTTGATGCGCTCGATCAGCTTCTCGCCGACCTCGCGGCTGACCGCGCGGCGGGTCAGCAGGTGCTCGGCGCCGTAGATCTCCGGGGTCTCGGCCAGCACCGCGGTGCCGCCGTGCCGGACCAGCAGGTTGGCCGCCTCGCCCAGCGCCGGGTTGGCGGTGATGCCGGAATAGGCGTCCGAGCCGCCGCACTGCAGGGCCAGCGTCAGTTCGCTCGCCGGGCAGGGCGAGCGCTCAGCCTTGTTGGCCTCGGGCAGCATGTCCTTGATCACCCCGGAGCCCCACTCGACGGTCTTCCGGAGCCCGCCGGCGTCCTGGATGTTCATGGTCTGAAAGCCCTCGCCCCGCTTGATGCCGTAGGCCTCCAGCAGGAAGTCGATCTGGTTCACCTCGCAGCCGAGGCCGACCATCAGCACGCCCGCGAAGTTCGGGTGGCGCGCCATGCCCCACAGCACGCGCTGCAGGTTGGCGTAGCCCTCGCCGTCGCCGGCCATGCCGCAGCCGGTGGAATGGGTCAGCGCCACCACGCCGTCGACGTTCGGGTACTGCTCGAGGATCTCCGGCGTGATCGCGGCGGCGATGTACTTGGCTGCCGTCGCCGAGCAGTTCACGCTGGTCAGCACGCCGATGTAGTTGCGGGTGCCGATCCGGCCGCTGGCGCGCCGGTAGCCCTGGAATGTGGCGCGCTCGGAGTCGTTGAAGTAGGCGGTCGGCTTCGCGTCGACGCCGAAGGCGTAGTCGCGCTCGAAATCGTGCATCTCGACGTTGTGAACGTGCACGTGCTCGCCGACGGCGATGTCGTCCGACGCGAAGCCGATGATCTGGTCGTACTTGCGGATCGCCTCGCCCTTGGCGATCGGCCGGGTGGCCACCTTGTGGCCGGCGGGGATCGGCTGCCTGGCCGTCACGCTCTCGCCCGGGATCGTGGTGCCGGGCAGCAGTTCGGCGCGCGCGGTCACGACGTTGTCGGTGGCGTTCAAGCGGATGGTCAGCCGCACGGGATCGGCGTCGGCCATGGGGTTCACTCCTGGGGTCGCTTCGTTGCGGCGATCATAGCGCGCGGCGCACCGGGAGCAATCGCCAACGCCCGCGGCCATGCGGCCTGACATCTGATATTTATTTGACTTTGGCAATTATATTGTTGCTTAATACAATCTTTATGGGGTGCCGAATGTCACAGCTCGAGGCCCGCATCGAAGCCGTTCGCGGCTTCAATCGCTTCATCACCCGCCATGTCGGGGCCCTGAACGAGGGTCTGCTCGACAGCGAGTTCTCGCTGACGGAATGCCGGATCCTCTACGAACTGGCGCACCGCCCGGGTCTGACCGCCAGCGATCTGGGCCGCGACCTCGGCCTCGACGCCGGCTATCTCAGCCGCACCCTGCGAGGCTTCCGCGAACGGGGGCTGGTCGAGGCGGCGGTCTCGGAAGGCGACGGCCGGCGCCAGGAGCTGACGCTGACCGAGGCGGGCGGCCGCGCCTTCGCCCCGCTGAACCGCCGTTCGCGCGACGAGGTCGCCGGCGTCCCGGCGCCGCTGGCCGAGGCGGATCAGGTACAGGCTGCTCGCCGCCATGCGGACCATCGAGAGCCTGCTCGGCGCGCCGGCCCCGGCGCCGCGCACCGTCATGCTGCGGCCGCACCGTCCGGGCGACATCGGCTGGATCATCCACCGCCACGCCGACCTCTACGCCCGGGAGTACGGCTGGGACGGCACGTTCGAGGCGCTGGTGGCCGAGATCGGCGCCGGCTTCATCCGTTCCTTCGATCCGGCGCGCGAACGCTGCTGGATCGCCGAGGTCGACGGCGCTCCGGTCGGATCGGTGACTGGTGGTCCGCCAGGACGACGCCACCGCCAAGCTCCGGCTCCTGTATGTCGAGCCGGCGGCCCGCGGGCTGGGGATCGGCCGGCGCCTGGTCGACGAGGCCATCGTCTTCGCCCGGGCGGCCGGCTACCGCCGGATGATGCTGTGGACCAACGATATCCTGACGGCGGCGCGCCGGATCTACGAGACCAGCGGCTTCACGCTGGTCGAGACCGAGCGCCACCACAGCTTCGGCCACGACCTGGTCGGCGAGACCTGGGTGCGCGACCTGTAGCGGCCGCGACGCCCCGCGACCGCGCGAAGGACCGCCGCGAGGCAGTCCGGCCGCTTCGCCGGCTAGGATCCGGACGATCGGTCCGCGAGCTTTCGCAGGCCGGCTTCGAGCTTGTCCTGGTGGATCGGCTTCGCCACCCAGCCCAGCGGGTGCGCCCGCTCGCCGCGGGCCACCGTTCCCGGGTCGCTGTGGGCGGACACGAAGACGCTCCGGATGCCGAACCGCTCGTAGATCTCGACCGCCGCGCTGACGCCGTCGCGGTCACCCTGCAGGCGTATGTCCATGGTCATGCAGTCGGGCCGCTCGGCTTCGGCCAGCCGGACGGCTTCGTCCGCGCTCATCGCCGTCGCGACCACCTCGGCGCCCAGGCTGGACAGCAGCATCTCGAGTTCCATGGCGATGATGGCCTCGTCCTCGACCACCACGACCCGCAACCGGCCCGGCCGGGGTGCGGCGGCCGATCGGCCCCGCGACGACCGTTTCGACGGCGGAGGCTGCGCGCCGGCCCGGCGTGAGGCGGCGACCACCCACGCGGCTTCCGGCGTGCCCCTCGGTGCCCCGGTGGACGGCAGCCCGGTGGACGGCACCCACGGGGGCGTCGGCGAAACCCGCCCGTCGCCGGTCTCGCGCAACCGGCTCCCGCCAGCCCGCGCCGCGTCCGAGGGATCGGCGCGACGCTCGCGCCGCGCGCCCTGCTGCGCGGGCGGATGCCCCCTGAACGGCACGCTCATGTCGCCACTCCCTGCGGGCTTGTTCCGAACCGGACGGCGCATCGCGCGCCGTTCGCGTATGCGATCTCGAAGTCTCCACCGATCTGTCGGCACAGCGCGCGCACCAGACCGAGACCGGAAGACTGGCTCGCGCGGCCGGGATCGATGCCCGGACCGCTGTCGTGCACGACCAGCCGGAACCCGTCCTCCAGCGGCTCCAGCCTGACCAGGATCCGCCCACGGCCGCCGGTAAGACCGTGCTTGACGGCGTTGGTGACCAATTCGCTGGCGATCAGCGCCACGGCGTGAACGATGTCGTTCGGGAGGTCGGCGTCGGCGACCTGGAGGTCGAGGTTGCCGCCGGCCTCGAAAGCGCGGCCGACGGATTCGGCGACTTCCCGCAGCAGGATGCCCGCCGGAGCCGTCCCGGCCTGGACCGAACGGTTCATCGCCTCCTGGGCGCTGGCCATCGCCTGAAGCCTGAATTCGGCGGCGCTCACCAGTTCCTGCACCTCGTCGGTTTGCCGACCCTTGGCGGACATCCGGATCAACGACTGCATCAACTGGATGTTGTTCTTGACCCGATGCTGGAGTTCCCGGAGCAGATCGTGGTTGTCGCGCAGCGCCTCCTCGAGAATGCTCTTTTCGCGCTGACGGACATGCAGCTGGGCGTTCAGGTCGTCGACCTGGCGTTGCAGGATCGAAAACTGGCTGTTGCGCGTCGCCAGGCATCTGAGCACCAGGACTCCGTCCTGGGCCTCGCCCGACCGGCGGGCGCAGTTCAGCCGAAACCGGGACACACCCTCGCGCGCCTTCAAGGTCGCGGCACCGACAATCGGCGAGGTCGACGCGCTCGACCGTCTCAGATACGCGCTGAAGTCCTCGTGCGAGGATTCCACGAAGTCGAACAGATCGACTTCGCCACGGTCGCTGCCCAGAAGCCGGCGCATCGCCCCGTTCATCGCGACCACCGAGCCGCTCCGCTCCAGCAGCACGGCCGGCTCGGCGATGAACTCCAGGGAGCGCGGGGCTCGGGCTGCTCGCGTTCATTCCTCGACCCTGAAGTATTCGCGCGCGTTTGCCTCCGCGGGATCGGCCCCGACGGGATCGGCCATGGTGAAACGCACCACCACGCGGCACTCGGGGTCGCCGTTGGCGATCGCCTCCTGCACCGCAACCCTCGCGTATCCGAGATTCTGCGCGGCGATGACCCCGAACACGTTGGACGTCATCATGCAGAGCGTCGGGCGCCCCTTGACGTAGTCCCCGAACGGGCACGCCCGGTTGCCGAGCACCAGCCGATCATCGTGTTCCTCGATGACGTAGAAATCGCCCTGGATGCGCCGCTTAAGGTCCACGAGGGCCTCGGTCACCTGTCGCCGGGACAGACGTTCGACCCGCAGCGCCTGACGATAGCTGGTGTCGATCTGCTCGCCGATGACGCCACCCACCACGCTGATATACCCGGCAGCCTCCTCGACCCCGACGACCTTCTCCAGCGTGCCGGAAAGTTCGCGAAGCAGCGAACGCAGGAAGACATCGCGCTCCAGCCCGATATCAACTTTGGATACATCTTCTCCCTGCGACATCGGACGGTCTCGCTTTAGGTAGTCAAATGAGCCGGATAGCATATTGTTCCACACTCCACCGTCAGTTGCCCACCCCGATCCTTTCCGCCCGCACGGGACGGCCCACCGTTCCCGTGGACACTCCGGCCCGATGGGCTAGTCTCCCGCGATTGGCCCGGCCTGCGGCCGGCCCAGGCGAATTTTTGGGAGGAAACCCATGGCCGGTCGGCTCCAGGGAAAGAAGGCACTCGTCACCGCGGCAGCGCAGGGAATCGGGCGGGCGACCGTCGAAGCGTTCGCCCGCGAAGGCGCGGAGGTTATCGCCACCGATCTCAACGCCGGCAAACTCGCCGAACTGGACGCCATACCCGGGATCCGCACCCGGGTGCTCGACGTGCTCAAGCCCGATGCCATCGCCGCGGCGGCAGGCGAGATCGGCGCGGTCGACGTGCTGTTCAACTGCGCCGGCTATGTCCATCACGGCACCATCCTGGAATGCGACGAGGACGCCTTCGAGTTCTCGATGAACCTCAACGTTCGGGCGATGTACCGGATGATCCGGGCGTTCCTGCCGGCGATGCTGGCGAACGGCGGCGGATCGATCATCAACATGGCGTCGGTGTCGTCGACCGTGAAGGGCATTCCGTTCCGCTTCGTCTACGGCACCAGCAAGGCGGCGGTGATCGGACTCACCAAGTCGGTCTCGGCCGACTTCCTGCGGCAGGGCATCCGCTGCAACGCGATCTGCCCCGGCACCGTGCAGTCGCCGTCCCTCGACGACCGCATCAACGCCTTCGCCGATCCCGAGCAGGCCCGCCGCGGAATTCATCGCCCGCCAGCCGCTTGGCCGTCTCGGCACCGCCGAGGAGATCGCCGCCATGGCGGTGTATCTCGCCGGCGACGAGAGCGCCTACACCACCGGCCAGCACTTCATCGTCGACGGCGGGATCGCGGGCTGATGGACGGGCACGCTCAGACCGTCTCACTGGCCGACATCCGCGCCGCCGCCGCCCGGATCGCCGGCAAGGTTCGTCGGACCCCGGTGATCGAGGTCGGCCCGATGCGCACGCCGGTGATCCCGGAGTCGCGGCTGGTCCTGAAGCTCGACTGCCTGCAGCCGACCGGCAGCTTCAAGGTGCGCGGCGGCGTCAACACCCTGCTGTCGCTGCCCGAGGAGCAGGTGCGCCGCGGCCTGATCACCGCGTCGGGCGGCAACCACGGCCTCGCCGTCGCCTACGCCGCCCGCATCGGCGGCACCCGGGCCGTGGTCTACCTGCCGACCAGCGCGCCCGCCGACAAGGCCGAGAAGCTGAAGGCGTGGGGCGCCGAGGTGGTGATCGAGGGCGCGGTGTTCGACGAGGCGGCGGTCGCCGCCATGGCCCGCGCCGAGGCCGAGGGATTGACCTTCGTGCACCCGTTCGCGCCGCCGAGCGTGATCGCCGGCCAGGGCACGCTCGGCCTGGAGATCGTCGAGCAGATCCCCGACGTCGACACCGTGCTGGTGGCGATCGGCGGCGGCGGCTTGATCGCCGGCGTCGCGACCGCGATCAAGGCGCTGCGCCCGAAGGTCCGGATCGTGGGGATCGAGCCGGTCGGAGCGCCGACCCACCACGCCAGCCGCGCCGCCGGCCGTCCGGTGACCCTCGAGGCCATCACCACCGTCGCCGGAACCCTGGCGCCGCGCCGCACGGAACAGATCAACTACGACCTGGTGTCCGCGCATGTCGACGACCTGGTGCTGGTCTCCGACGACGCCATGCGCGAGGCCGCCCGCTGGCTGTGGTTCGAGTGCGGGCTGGCGGCGGAGTTGAGCGGGGCCGCCGGGATCGCCGCGCTGGCGACCGGCGCGGTCACGGTGCGGCCCGGCTCGACGGTGTGCGCCCTGGTGTGCGGAGCGGGAACCGACGGGATGGTGTAGCCGACCGGTAACGCGACGGTCACGCCGCTGTCACCGGGTCCAGGCATGGTTGCCGCTCCATCACCCTGGGGGCAACGCACATGACCCGACGCATCCTGACCACCACCGCCTGCGGGCTGATCGCCCTGTCCGCCCTTGCGGTATCCGGGGCCGAGGTTGGTGCGGCCACGACCGCCCTGACCTGCTCCAAGGCCGAGACCACGTTTCTCAAGCCGGCTGAGGGCGCGCGTTCCGGACTGGCCGTCCCGATGACCGTCTACACCGGCTGCAAGGGCTTCCGGGAAGTCGCGCTGGTCCTCGACCCGACCGCCAAGGCCCGCCCCGCCAAGCCGATGTCGCTCGTGCGCTACTGCGGATCGTCGGTGTCGCCGACCGAAGCCAAGACCCGCACCGACGTCTGGTCGTACTGCAGCAACGCGCTGAAAGCGACCGGGGACGAGTCCTTCTGGATCGTCGTGAAGTAAGGCCCGGGCGGCGCCTACGGCCGGTCGCCGGCCGCCAGGCGCCGCTCGATGGTTTCGATCACCGCCGGAAGGTCGGCGACCGAGTCGATCACGTAGTGGGCGCCGGCCTCGGCCAGCCGCTTGGTCGCCGCCGCCCGCATTCGGTCCTGCTCGACCGCCGACAGGGTGTCCCACTCCGCCTCGGACAGCCCGACCTCGTTGCCGCTGACCGTCACGCCGACGGTCCACATGCCGGCGTTCAACCCCTCCAGGATGCCCGGAATCGTGTCGTCGACCTTGACGCAGGACCGGACGGAGCCGACCCCGAGGTCGAGCGCGCACTTCAGCGCCATGTCCGGTGCCGGCCGGCCGCGCGGCACGTCGCTTGCCGCCACGCAGACGTCGGGGGCGTAGCCCTGGGTCCGCGCCATGCGCTCGTTCACCGCGCTCATCTCGGCGTTGTAGCCGGTGTTGCCGGCGATCCTGGTCCCCCTCGCCCGCAGCCAGGCCGCGGTTTCGGCGGTGCCGGGCACCAGCGCCGCGTGGCTTTCCAGCACGGCGATCTGCAGCGGGATGAAGTCACGGTAGATGGCGTCGATGTCGGCCTCGCCCGGGGCGTGACCCTTGGCGACGCGGAACCGTTCGGCGATGCCGGGATCGGCCAGCAGGGCCGCGACGTGCTCGCGCTTCTCAGAACCCATCGGCCCGCGCGCCTCGGCGATCGAGATCGCCACACCGTGGCGGCGGAACACTTCCACGAAGGCACCGGCCGGTGCCCGGCTGCCGAAGTCGACGACGGTGCCGGCCCAGTCGAAGATGACCGCGTCGACCCTGGAACCGCTCTTGCTCATCGATGTCCCTCCGATCAGGCCGCGCGCCGGCGGGCGACGCCGAGATCGTCGAGAACCCGCGCCACCGCCGCCACCACGTCGCGCATGATGCCCGGCGTCAGCGTTCCGAGGCAGCCGATCCGGAAGGTCTCGGCGGCCGTCATCTTGCCGGGATAGATGATGAAGCCCTCGGCCTTCAGCCGGTCGTAGAACGGCTGGAATCCGAAGCGCGGGTCATCCGGGCAGCGGAAGGTCACGATGATCGGCGACTGCAGGGCGTCCGGAATCAGCGGCTCGATGCCGAGCGCCCGCAGGCCGTCGACCACCGCCCGGCGGTTGGCGGCGTAGCGCGCGCCGCGCGCCGGGGTGCCGCCTTCGGCCGTGTGCAGGTCGATGGCGGTGTCGAGCGCCGCCATCACGTGGGTCGGGGGCGTGAAACGCCACTGCCCCGTGCGCTCCATGTACGACCACTGGTCGGCGAGGTCGAGCGACAGCGAGTGGGCGTTTCCGGTCGCCGCCTCCAGGTCGCGCGTGCGGGCGATCACGAAGCCGACGCCCGGCACGCCCTCCAGGCACTTGTTCGCCGACGCGATCACCGCGCCGAGCCCGAGCGCCGACGTCGGGATCGAGAGCGCGCCGAACGTGCTCATGGCGTCGAGGATCAGGCTGCGGCCGCGCGCCGCGACCGCGCGGGCGATCGGCTCCAGCGGGTTCAGGATGCCCGAGGTGGTCTCGCAGTGGACCAGCAGGACATGGCTGATGGAGGCGTCGGCCGCGAGCATCCGGTCGACCTCGGCCGGATCGGGCTGGGTGTCCTCGGCGGTGACGTAAAGTTCGTGGGACCGGCCGATCCGGGCCAGGGTCTCGGCGGCACGCTTGCCGTAGGCGCCGTTCGCCAGCACCAGCGCCTTGCCGTCCCGCGGCACCAGGGAGCCGAGGGTCGCCTCGACGGCGAAGGTTCCGCTGCCCTGGATGGGCACGCAGGCGTAGCGTCTCGTCGGCCTCGGCGATCGCGAGCAGCCGGGCGCGGACCCGCGCGGTGATCGCCTTGAAGTCACCATCCCACGAGCCCCAGTCGCGCAGCATCGCGGCCTTGGTCTCGGGCGCGGTGGTCGCCGGGCCGGGGGTGAGCAGGTAGGGATCGCGTGCGGTCATCTGTGGCCTCCACCGTTCGACGCGGAACTCCAGACAGGTAGCGGTCTCGGCCCCATAAATCGAATTGATAATTTTTCTCTCAGTATAATATTTATTGCTCCCCGTTAACCTTCTCCGGTCACGCCCTCTTAACCCCGGCCATGCTCCCATATCGGTGAGGCCGGGCGGACCAGCAGCCTTGTTCCCGAAGGGGGGATCGCGTTTCAACCGGGGGGGTCCGGCGACTGGTCCACCATTCCCGCGCGACGATTGTCAGCCCGCGCCGACGGGCCGACACTGCAGCCGGTGACCAGTCCGCCGACCGACAAGCAGCTCCGGCGCCTTCCACGCCGTCGCCGAGACCGGCAGCGTGACAGAAGCGGCGCGCCGGCTCGGCCTGACCCAGCCGGCGGTGACGGTGCAGGTCCGCGCTCTGGAACGCGAGCGCGGGGTCCAGCTGTTCGATCGCGGCCCCGAGGGCCTCACCCCCACGGAAGCGGGCGAGGCGCTGCACCGGATCACCCGCCGGCTGTTCCGCTTGTACCAGGACGCCGCCGACGCCCTTCAAGGGGCGGCGGACCTGACCTTCGGAACCCTGAGGATCGGCGCCGACGGGCCGTTCGCCGCGATCCCGATACTGGCGCGCTTCGCCGAACGCCATCCCGGTGTGCGGATCGAGGCGCGCATGGGCAACGCTCCGGAAACCCTTGCGGCGCTGCAGGATTCCCGCGTCGATGTGGCGGTGCTGTCCCTCGGAGCCGCGTTCCCGGCGAGCCTGCACCTCAGGCCGTTGGGGGCGCAGGGCCTCCGCATCCTGATGCCGGTCGGGCACCCCTGGTCGGGCCGGCCGGACATCGTCCCCGCCGACCTCGACGGGGTGACGATGGTCGGGCGCGAAGAGGGTTCAGCGACCCGCGACGCGCTCGACCGCGCCTGCGCCGGCATTTCCGCCCGACCCGTCGTGCGCTTGTCGCTCGGCAGCCGCGAGGCGGTTCGCGAAGCGGTGGCCGCCGGTCTCGGGGTGGCGGCGGTGCTGGACGGCGAGACCGGCAACGATCCGCGGCTGGTCGATCGCCCGCTGGCCGGCGCACCGGACGTGCAACGGGTGGTCGCCTGTCTGGCGGAGCGGCACGACCACCCACCGGTGCGCGCGTTCCTGGATCTGGCGGAGGATCCCTGACCGCCGGTCAGGAGGCCTCGCGCCGGATCAGAAAGCGCAGTTCCGCGCCGTCTTCAGCCGCCACCAGGGTGTGACCGGACTGCCGGGCATAGTGACGGAAATCCAGCATGGCCGCCGGATCGGTCGCCAGGACCTCGAGCAGAGCGCCGACCGGGATGGTCCCGATCGCCTTGCGGGCCTTCAGGACCGGCAGCGGGCATTTCAGGCCGCGCACGTCCAAGGTGTGGGCCGGCGTCTGGTCGCTCATCGTGCGGGTCTCCGGTCGCGCTCGGCCAGCCGGCGCGTCGGCGCGCCGGTCGGGTCGCCGTCGACGATTTCGCGGATCATCTTGCCGAGCAGCGTCTGGGTGAAGCCGCGCTCGCTGTCGGCGACCACCACGAACGCCCCGACGCCGCCGATCACCTCGTTGCGGTAATACTCTTCGAGCGGCTCCCCGTACGGCCCGGTCCGGACGCCCTTGTTGGCCACCACCAGGGCGTTGATCGTCACGCCCTCGGCCACGACCTGATCGCGGATCAGGTCGAGGGAGCGGCCGCCGATGTTCGGCCCGTCGCCGGAGACGTCGATCACCTTGCGGTCGCTGTCGAACGCGTTGCTCCGGATCATCTCGGCCGAGTAGGCGAGCGCCTCGCTGATCGAGTTGTAGCCCCAGGCAGCCCGCGGCGTCGTTCGCAGCGCCTCGCCGAACGCCCGCGCGTCATCGGCACCGGCGATAACCCGCCAGTCGACGATGGTGTGTTGACTCCCAGGGCCTCCCCACTCCATGTACGCCACCGCGATCCGACCGTGGGCGCCGCTGGCGATCGCGGCGAGCACTTTCGGATCCGACAGCGCCGTCGCGTACCCGTCGCGCTGCAGGCGGAGTTCCTCGTCGTCGATCGACCCGGAGCCATCGGCGGCGAAGACCAGTTCGAGGTCGACGGTTTCGGCCCTGGCGACGGGAACGATCGCTAGGCAAAAGACCGCCAACACCACCGCCGTGGCTGTGGAAAACCGGAATCCGGCCGTTCGGCGCGCCGTAACCCAAGCACCCAGGGCTGTTGCCGAACGGAAAGTGGATTGCCGCAATCGGCCGAAATAGAGCGAAATCGGAATGAACCGCCTGCGCATCGAAAGGTGCGAAATTATCCACATGCTATTCACAGCCTGCCGCAATGAGGATCTGGAGAAGCAATACCTTCGCTGCGCTTCGGACGCTCCCAGGGTAGCAAGCGAACCCGAGCGCGGGCAACCCGCGGCCCTCGGCGCCGCGAGGCCGGACCCTTCCCGTCGCTGTCCCCGGCGGCCCGGAAGACGGCGGCCTGAGCCTCAGCGCCGGCCGGCGATCCGCTCCGCCTCGGCCTGGGCGCGCTCGTAGATGAAGTCGAGGACCGCGCGCACCTTGGCGAGCCGGGCCAGGTCGCGGTGCACCAGCAGCCAGAGGTCGACGCCGGGGATCGGCTCGTCGGGCAGCAGCCTGACGACGCCCTCGACGCCCTCGGCGACCATGCAGGGGACCAGCGCGATGCCGACACCTTGGCGCGCCGCCGCCAGCCGGGCGCTCGCCGGGTTGGTCGAGAACACCGGCAGGTTGTCGCCGAGCTGTCGGCGCAGCCACAGCACCGTGGCGTTCTCGGGAAAGCCGTCGAGCCAGTCGATCACCCGGTGGTTTCGCAGGTCGGCGGCCGCTTCCGGCCGGCCGAACGCCGCCAGGTAGTCGGGCGAGGCGTACAGGCCGAACCCCATCACCCCGAGCTTGCGGATCGACAGGTCGCCCTGGTCGGGACGGGCCAGACGGATCGCCACGTCGGCCTCGCGCCGCGACAGGTTCAGCATCCGGTACTCGTTGACCAGCTGCAGCCGGATGCCGGGGTGCCGCTCCTGCAGCAGCGGCAGGTTGCGGATCAGGAACGGCACCGTCAGTGATTCGGTGGCGGTCACCGTCACGGTCCCTGCCAGCCCGCGATCCTCGGCGTCGAACGACCGGCCGAGGGCGAACATCTCGGACTCGATGCCGCGGGCCCGCACCAGCAGCTTCTCGCCGGCCGGGGTGAGGCCGTAGCCGTCCTGGCGGCGGTCGAAGAGCCGGACCGCGAAGCGCTCCTCCAGCGCGTCGACGTGGCGGCTGACCGTCGCCGGGTTGACGTGCAGGGTCCGGGCGGCGCCCGACAGGCTGCCCTCGCCGGCGACGGCCAGGAAATAGCGCAGGTCGTCCCAGTTCACAGCCCGTCCCAGCCCGCCCGCCAGCGGACGGCGACCATCCGCCGGCCGCACCTCGAAATGCGCAAGACCAGACGGTATGATCCCGGCTTCGTTTTGCACATGCAAGAACCGCGGGAGACGATGATGGCGAGCGTTCGGGTGACCGGGACCAACCACACCAGCTTCACGGTGCGGGACATCGACCGCGCCATCGCCCTGTTCCGGGACGGACTCGGCTTCGAGCTGCAGTCCAAGGGACCGCGCGACCCGGTCGCCATCCAGGCGATCACCGGGGTGGCCGGCGGCGACGTGACGATCGCGTTCCTGCAGGGCCCCGGGCACCGCGTCGAGCTGGTCGAGTACCACGCGCCGGCGGATCGCCGCGCCAGCGCGCCCCGGCCCTGCGACCACGGCTTCGCGCATCTCGCCCTGGATGTCGCCGACATGGATGCCGCGCTGGCGGTCGCCGCCGAGCACGACCTCGGCCTGCTGGGCGCGGTCTACGTGATCGACCAGGGCCCGAACGCCGGCCGCCGGGTGGCCTATTTCCGGGACGACAACGGGCTGACGCTGGAGTTCCTGGAGGCGAAGGCCTGAGGATCCCGCAGGTCCGGCAGCCCGGCCAGCGCGGCGCGCAGCGCGTCGTCGAGAACCGACGGCAACACCCCGTCGTCGAGCACCGCCTGCGCCGCCAGACCGGTCGCCAGCAGCGCCGACACCGGGGAGAGCGGCAGCCCGCCGCCGCCGCGGCGGGCGACGGCGG
This sequence comes from Rhodospirillaceae bacterium, assembly GCA_018401495.1. Taxonomy (GTDB): domain Bacteria; phylum Pseudomonadota; class Alphaproteobacteria; order Thalassobaculales; family Thalassobaculaceae; genus Thalassobaculum_A. Next base: position 18,963 of record JAGYJX010000019.1, on the reverse strand, counting down.
CACCCCGCCAGCGCGGGCGGCCGTCGGCGAAGGCCAGGATCGCGACCTCGACGGCGATCCGGGTCTCCGACCATACCAAACCCCAAGCGCGGCCGCCGCGCAGCCGTGAGACCGCGGCGCTGCCGGCAGCCGACCGCCGCCGCCAAGCGCACCCGGTCCCCGGCGCGTCCAAGGTCGAGTCCGAGACGCCGGATCGCGGCGTCGCGACGTTCCGGGCCGACCACCCGTTCCACCCGGCCGGAGAGATGGCGGGCGAGCGCTTCCTCCGCCTGTGCCGCCGGCACGCCGTCGACGGCGTCGACCTCCGCCGGCATCACCACCACGCAGTCCGGCGGCTCGACGCCCAGCGACGGATCGACCCATCCGGCGGCGCCGCCCGCCACGCCGCCGGTGCCCGTGCAGCCGGCCAGCGCCAGCAGGATCGGCAGGATCAGCGCGCGCATCGTGTCATCGGCCCCAGATCGATAGGACCGAGATCGAGCCGGCCCGGCACCGGCCGGCCGTCGACCCGCACCGCCGTGACCAGCAGCCGTCCGGCGTCGGTAAGGTAGCGGCCGCGAACGCCGCCCCACCCGCTCCCACCGGCCTCGATCAGGCGCTCCAGCCCGCCCAGCAGCCGGGCGTCCCAGGCGCGGTCGACCGTGGCGACCGGACGTCCGCCGGCGACGCCGTGCCGGCTCCGGATCGCGGCCATCCGCGGCGGCGTCGACCGCCGTGCCATCGAGGTCGCGGAGGATCCCGGACGGCCGCGCCAGCTGGTTCGGGCGCCCAGGGATGGCCGGCGGGATCCTCCGATCCGCCACAGTCGACCGTCGACCAGCAGCATCGGCCGCCAGCCGGCGCAGCGCGTCAGGTGAGCCGCCAGCCGCCGCCGCTCGTCGGGGCCGTCCGGCCAGGCGATCTCAACAGCCGGACCCTGACCACCCTCGACCCTTGCGAGCAGCAGCAGCCCGCGGCCGGCATCGACGGCCGTCGGACGGATCACCGCACCCTCCGCCGGAACAGGCGTGGCGGCGACGGGCGGCGCCGGGGCGCCATCGGAATTCGGGCTTGCGGCCGCCGGGGGCGGCGGCAGCGCGATCCGACGCAACGCGGTGGTGCCGGCTGCCTCCGGGGTCGCCGACGCGGTCGGTTCTGATGACTCCACCCGCTTCGGTGCCGGGTCGCGCGGCAGGACGATCGCGGCCAGAACCGCAGCCCCGATCGCCAGCGGCAGCAGCGTTGCAGGACGGCGGGCGGCCACCGGTCAGTCCCGGCCGCGCAGCGACAGCGCCTCGGCGTCGCGCGCCAGCGCCCGCAGCCGCCGCCCGCGGTCCTCTGGCGCCTCCCGGGCGACCGTGTCCGGCGATGCGGTCACGGCTTCGATAGAAGGCGGCGCGGTTGAGGTCTCGATCGGGCGGCCCCGGGTCGACCGGCATCGGCTCCACGGCGGCAGGCGTGCGAGGCCGCCGCGACCGGGGGCGCCGGCGCCGACGCCCCCGGCAGGTCGGCCGGCGGCCGGCTTCCCACACCAGCCACACCAGCGCGGCGCCGACCACCAGGTCGAACAGGACCCACCTCACGGCCGTGCCTCCCGCGACGCCAGCACCAGGATCAGCGCCCGGAGCCCGGCGGCGGCCGGCAGGCCGACCACCGTGGTCGCGAACGCCAGGGCGAACCGGCCGGTCAGGTCGCCGATCACGCCCTGGACGCTGTCGGGCGTCAGCGGGCGATCCGCCAGCCCGCCGATCCCGAGGCTGATCCCCAGCAGCGTGAAGGTCAGCGCCAGGGTCGCGATCCCGGACGCCGCCTGCAGGCCGATCTGGCGCCAGCGCCGGTCGGCCGGATCGCGCGCCAGGCGCACCGCCGACGTCATCGCCACGGCCGCCAGGGCGGCGAAGGCCGCCGGGAAGACCGGGCCGACCACGGCGATCGCCGCCGTGACCGCCGCATCCGGGGACAGCCCGGCCAGCAGCCGGGTCGCCGCCAGGGCAAGCACGACGGCGGCGAGCAGCAGCCCGGTCGACTGGACGGCGTCGCCGATCGCGCCCGACAGCCTAGGGAGGGCCAGGATCCGCACCGCGGTCACCGGCGCCCGACCCGCGCCGACAGGACGCGGGCGCTCGACAGGCCGAGCCGGTCGAGCCAGAGATCGAGCGGCGTCACCCCCTCTCCACCGAGGCGTGGGCGAGGAACGTCAGGTCGTAGTCGGCGAACGCCCGCTGCGCGACACCGTCCGAACCAGCCGCCGCGCGGGGGTCGCGCAGCACCATGCGCTCCAGGTCGACCAGCCGGCGCAGCGCCGGGTCGGTCCGCGCCGGGCGCGTGTCCGGATCGAGCGCCGGGTCGAGCAGGGCGGCCAGGATCTGCGCGCGTTCGCGCTCCAGGGTCTCCAGAGGTCCGGCCGCGGCCGCGGTTGTGCCGGCGAGCCAGGCGGTGGCGAGGACAGGCATCAGTCGGCGCATGGCGCTTCCCTCCATCGGGTCAGTTCGGGGTCACGAAGAAACCGATGGCGGCGCTGACGTCGCGGGTCGCGGGCCGGCCCGATGACGCGGCCTCCCGCTCGGCGACCTCGTCCGCCATCGCCATGGCGTCGAGCGCCACCAGCTTGGCCATGTAGGCGAGCACCAGGTCCTGCTGGTCGAGCAGCGCCAGCTCGGCCTCGGCGCGCGCCGCCAGGTGCCGCAGGAACGCCGGACGGTCGACCCCACGGCCGTCGACCTCCGGCTCCCGGTTGACCGGGTGGGCGTTGATCGCGGCCACCAGCCGGTCGAGGGCGGCGGCGTGGCGCCGGTACTCGGCGCCATACCGGCTCTCGGCGGCGGCGGGGTCCCCGAACAGGGCGGTGTCGACCTTGGCCGCCGCACCCTCGAAGCGGCGCTGCGCCTGCAGCCGGTTCGCCGCGAGCCGGGCCGCCGCCGGGTCGCCGTTCGAGGCCACCTGGCGCCCGGCGCGTTCGAGCAGGCGAGCGTAGAGGCCGAGTTCGGCCTTCAGCCGCTCGCGCTCCAAATCCTGACGCCGGCCCATCAGGCGGAGATAGGCCTGCTTCTCCTCGAGGAAGCGCTGGCGCAACGCCTCGCGGTCGTCGCCGGTCGCCGCGTCAATCGCCGCCTGAAGCTGGCCGAGCCCGGCGTCGCGGTCGGCCAGGGCGCGCGCGGTCTCCTCGAGCGCCCTGGCCAGCGGCGAGTCCTGGAAGTCGCGCTCGACTGCGCGTTCCAGATACGCTGCGGGCAGCCGGACCAGCCGTTCGCTGGCCGCCGGCCGCCACGTGGAGTCGGCGCCCGCTGTGTCATCGGCCCGGGCGGCGGCCGCGCAGACGAGGCCGAGCGTCAGCATCAGGACGGCGCATCGCATCGCCGCCTCCTCAGCCACGCCGCCAGCGCGCCAGGCGCCGGAGTTCGGCGTCGACCGCGGCGGCGATGTTGGCGCTGCCGTCCGGCCTCTGCGCCCCCGCCCCGGCGGCCAGGACGGCGCCGACGGTATCGAGGAACGAGGTGCCGTCGTCGAAGTACAGGTCGCGGTCCGGGAAGGCGGCGCGCAACCGCTCCAGCCCGGCGCGCGCGCCGGCGGCATCGCCGCCCTTCAGACGGGCCTGCACGGCCAGGCCGTAGGCCCGCATCCGCTCCTCCGGCGCCAGCCCGGCGGCCTCGCCGCCGAGCCGGCTCTCGCAGCCTTCGAGCACCCGGGCGGCGGCGAGATGGCGGGCCGGAGACGCGGCCTGCCCGGCCAGACGGTCGAGTTCGACCCCCTCGTCCCGGCAGGCCCGCCAGTCGTGCATCGCCTGGGCCTCCTGGAAGCGGGCCTCGCGAAAGCCGATGCCCTCCAGTTCCGGCGGCGGCATCAGGCACCCGGCGAGGCCGGCGGACGCCAGCAGGACCAGGGGGATGGTGGCGAAAGGGTATCGCGGCATGGCACGCCTCCTCGGCTCGAAGCGATCGGCATGCCGGCTATGGAGGGCGGAGGCGGATTTTCCCGGGCGGCCGGCCTCAGGCGCGCGGCAGGACCCGGTGGCGCACCGTGCGGACGTCCAGACCGAGGTCCATGAACTGCCCGGTCAGGCGATCGAGGGCGTCGATCGACATCGTGTCGATCCCCGCCAGGGCTCGCGACACGTCCTGGCGATCCTCGGCCGCCAGCACCAGCAGCACCCGGAACACCAGCGGCCGACGGATCCAGGACGGCGCCGACACCCGCACCTCGGCGGTCTCGCCGGCGGCGAGCGCGCCGGTGGCGACCTCGATCGACCGCGACTGGCCGGCGTACTCCCGGAAGGTCCCCTCGGCCACCGCCACCAGCCACACGAAGCCCGGCCCGTCACCGTCGTTGATGGCCCGGGCGGCGATGCCGCACACCCCGGCCGGCGTCTCGGTGCCGGGGTCGACCTCCAGGAGCCGCTCCTCGCCGCCGCAGGGCGTGCCCTCGACCGGGCGGCGTTCGAGCACCGCCAGTCGCACCGACTCGGGTGCGAAGCGCGGCGTGGCGGCCGGGGATGCCCCGGACGTCGATGACTTCACCGGGCCCGGTGTCGGCGCGCCGGGTGGCGCGCCGTCCCTCAGTGACCGCGAAGGCGACCACCAGCGCGACGGCGGCGGCCGCCGCCGCGACCAGGACGGTCCGCCGGCGTCGGAACGGGCGGGCCGCGTCCGCCAGGCCGAGGCGCTGCAGCACCGGGGCAACCCGGTCGACCGCCAGGATCTCGGCGCCGTCCGGCGGATCGCCGAACGCGCCTTCCTGCCCGGCCGGCACCACCACCAGCAGGCCGGCGCCGGCGTTCGCGAACAGATCCGCCGACCGCCGCCGCTTGTCGGCGACACGCTCGACCGGCCGCACGGCGAGATCGCCGTCGACCGCCCCGGTCACCCAAAGCAGCCGGTCGGCCGGCACGTCGTCCTCGGCGAGCCGGCCGGCGGCCTTCAGCCGGTGCGCCAGGTACAGGCCGAGCTGCCAGCTGTCGCCGTCGTCGATCGGGGCCGAGACGTCGATCCGGAACGCCGGGTGACCGACCGCGCGCTCGACCACCCCGGTCGGCGACCGCACGAACGCGTCGTAGGCCCGGCTGATCGGCAGCGTGGTGGTGGTCCGGCCGAGGCAAACCACCGACCGGACGGCCGGGTTCTCCTCGGTGATCCGCAGCACCGTGGACGGTCCCTCGGTGGTCGCGACGACGACGCGGACGAGGCCGCTCAAAGCAGGAAGACGCGCGAGGCCGGGTCGGCGAGCGCCCGCACCAGCGCCGAGCCGGTCTCGGCCAGCAGTTGGGCCGTGCCGTCCACCGGCGGCTCCAGCCCGGCGGTTTCCGGCGGCCCGTCGGGCGGCAGCACGGCCAGGGCGGCCGGCGCCGCTTCCGGCTGGTCGAGCGCGATCGTGATCCAGGTCTGGTCCGCCGCCCCCGGACCGGCAGGAGCCGCAGCCGGAACCCCTCGCCGCCGCGTTCGGTCACCCGTTCGCCGGTCGCCGCCGCCGCCACCCGCGGGCCGACGGCGACCGCCGCCCGTTCCAGCAGCCCGGCCAGGGTCTCGCGCAGGGACGGTACCGCCAGCAACGCCGCCGCCAGCTCGCCGCGCGGGATCGGCGCCGCGCCGGTGACGTGCGCCCACAGCGCCGACGGCGACAGCGACCCGGTTGCCGGTCGGTCGGCCAGTCCCGCCGACAGCGCGGCGGTGGTCTCGAGCGCGACGAAGGCGGCCTCCACCAGCGCCCGGTCCGCCGGCCCGCGATCCTCCCAGCGCCCGGTCACGGTGCCGCCCCATAGAGCGCGCGGAAGCGGTCGGCGAACACCGCGCGATCGGCCTCGAAGCGCGCCGCCCGGCCGGTCGGCGGCAGCGCCGCCTCGACCGCCCCGCGCAGGCGGACCAGCAGGTCGCGGGCGCCGCGCACCGCGGCAGCGCCGGCGGCGAAGGCGTCGGCGGCGCCCGGGTCACGCCGCTCCTCGGGTCCGAAGCCGCGCCGGCTGACGGCCCGCAGGGCGGCGCGCGCCTCGGCGACGGTGGCGGCGGCGCGCTCGCCCGCGATGTCGGGATCGCCGAGCGCCGCCAGCACGTCCCCGAGCGCGTTGTGGCCGAGCGCGTTCTGGCCGAGCGCGTTCTGGCCGAGCGCGGGCGCGTCATCCTGGCCGCCAGCATCCGACACCGTGAGATCGCGCAGCCGCGAGAGATCGGTGTCCGGAACGTGCGCCAGCAGTTCCACCGCCGCCTCGGCGCGGCCGGCCTCGAGCAGGGCGGCGAGCGCCGCCAGGGCCAGCCGGCGGAGCTGCAGATCGAGCTTCTCCCAGTGCTCCAGCCGGCTGTCGTAGCTCTCGCAGTCGGACAGGCCGGTCAGCGTCGCCAACTCCGGCGCCGCGGCCCGCCGGCGGACCGCCTGGGTCAGGCGGGCCTGCGCCGCGCCGAAGGTTTCGACCCGCAGCACCGAGAGCGGCAGCGCCGGGCCCTGCGGGCCGAGGCCGGCGATCAGGTCGAGCGCCTCGGTCTCGCGGCCGGTCAGGAACTTGACCGCCGCGGCCGGCGGCGAGGCCAGCCGGCGCAGCGGGTCGCCGGGCCCGTCATGCGCCTCGACCACCGCCAGCAGCGCGTCCGGGTCGACCTCGCCGGCCGCCCGGTCGCCGCCGATCGGCACGGCGGCGTCGAGCGAGCGCCGCTCCCTCCCGGCCTGCAGGGCGGTGCGCAGGCGGGCCACCTGCTCGACCGTGGCCCGGAAGGTCCGGGTCTCGGCCGCGTCCTCGTCGGCCGCGTCGTCGGCGCCGCACCAGAACGCCAGCACGGCGGCGTCGTCGAGGTCGTCGAGGGTGAAGCCGTCGCCCCGGGTCGCGGTCAGGAACCGGATCAGCCGGCGGTAGCTGCGCAGCGCCTGGACCGACGGCAGATGCTCCCTGAGGTGGTCGTACAGCAGCCGCGACAGGGCGTTGGCGTGCGGCCCGGCGGCGCGCAACGCGAACCGGTCGTCGAGCCAGCCGCGCAGCACGCCATCGACCGCGCGCCAGCCGAGCAGGGTGATCGCGAACTCGGCGAGTGCCGCCAGGAACCCCATGCGCCCGTAGGTCACCCGGAACGGGCCATCGGGGTAGGCGATCTCGACACCGTCCTCGACCAGGGCGAACTCGCCCCCGGTTGCGGTATCGAAGGCGCTGGACCGCCCGGCGGCCCGCTGGATCGCGCCCCGGAACGCCGCCGGACGGGCGACCGGCACCGCGAACAGCACCCCCGGCCAGCCGTGGCGCCCGCCGGCGGCCTCGGCGATCCGGATCAGGTGCATCAGCTCCATCAGCGGCCTTCCGTAGGCGCGGGCCGAGATGGCGCGGGTCAGGTCGCGCACGACCAGCGCCGAGTACTTCGGACCGGCGCCGAGATCGGTGTCGGCCACCGCGCGCAGCGCCTGTTCCAGCGCCGCGCTCCGCCCACCCTGAACAGCGGCCTGCTCGGCCGATACCCCGTCCATCGCCCGCGCGACCCCATGGTGCCCTCCCTCGAACACTACAGCCGGTTGTGGGTTCGTCCAGTGCGCGTTGACGCTATCCACCGCGCACGCCGGCGAGCAGCGACCGAAAGCGGGCCTTGTGGGACTCGATCCGGTCGAGCATGCCGACCCGGTCGAGTGGCCGGGCGGCCTGATCGGGGTCGCCGCGGCGGCGATGGCGGGCGTCGGCTCCGTCGAGCGCCTCATCGGCCAGGGCCAGGAACCGGCGGCGCCGTTCCGAGGGCGTCCAGGCAGCGGCCTCGACCTCGACCGCCGCCAGCCGCGCGGCGGCGCGGGCGGCCGAGGGCAGCCGCTCCGCCGCCTCCGGACGCGCCGCGCCGTTGCCGGGTCGCCGCCTCGGCCGCCGCCACCATCCGGCGGACCGCCTCGTCCCGGGCGTTGCGGCGTTCCAGGCGCAGCACCTTGTCGACATAGGCCCGGGTCGCCGGGATCACCCGGGCGTCGGCGCCCGAGCCGACGCGCGAGCCGCCGTTGTAGTGCGACAGCGCCAGGTCCCAGCGCTCGCCATAGCGTGCGATCAGCTGGTCGAGGAAGGCAATGCCGAGCTGGACGTTGAGCCGCGGCTCCCACAACGCGTCGGGCTCGACCCCGAACTCACCGCGACCGGTCGCCGGCATGATCTGCATGACGCCGCGGGCGCCGGCCGGGCTCTCGGCGGCAGCCACGAAATCCGACTCCGCCTCGGCGACGGCGAGCGCCAGCGACGGCGGCACCCGCTCGCTGCGCAGCGCCTCCTGCACCACGATCCGGCGGACCTCGTCGCGGCTCGCGACCGCGCCTTCGGCGACCGTGGCGAACGCTGCCAGCAACAGCGCCAGGGCGAACGTCAGGACCGGGGTCGCGCGGATCATCGCGCCGCTCCGGCGGCCAGCGCGGCCATCCAGTCGCGGTCGAGCGGGGTGAGCACGAGGTCGGCGGCGGCGATCCGGCGGCGGGCCGCCAGGATCTCGGCCATCGGCAGGGCGGGATCGACCGCCAGCACCATCCGCCCGCCGCCGGCCAGCCCCGCCGGATCCACCGGCCGCAGCCCGGCGTCCAGGAACCTTCCGGCGTGCAGCACCACCAGGCGGTCGGAAGCGGCGACATCCTCGCTCGCCGCCGCCGTGAGCCACCGCCAGCGCGTCGATCCGGCCCGCCCCGGACTCCGCCTCCGGCGCGCCCATCGACACCAGCGTCAGCACCAGCAGGCAGAAGAAGCTCATCGCCAGGGCCAGCGCGATCTCGGTCATCGCGTACCCGGCCGGTCCATCGTCCATCACCGCCTCCCGTTTCCATCGTCTCCGGACGGCTATGGATGCCGGTGGCGGGTATTTTCCCGGGGCGGTTTCAGCCACGGAGCATCGGGTGGCTCCCGGCTCGCGCTGCGCTTGGCCGGGATGACGACAGGAGGGGGAGGCGATCGGGCGTTGATCGATCCCGGCGTCGACTGAAGCCGCGGCTATCCGGGGGCCACCGGCTCCCTCCGGTGTGCGCTGCGCTTGGCCGGGATGACGACGGGGTGGGGGAGGCGATCGGTCGTTGATCGCGCGCTGCGTCGCCTTCAACTCAGCGATCGACGCCCTCTCCCCATGTCGTCACCCCGGAAGCCGAGGCGAAGCCGCGGCTATCCGGGGCCCACCGGCTTCCTCCGCGAGGCGCGCCTCACCCCCCGCCGGGTGGGCGGCCGGCGGTCGCGGGCAGGATCCGTTCGATGCCGATCTCGCCCGGCCGGACCGACAGCGCCACCGGGCCGGCCGGGTCGAGGCCCATGTCGACCAGCAGCAGGGTCAGCCAGCGCTCCAGCGTCGCCGGGGCCGCGGTGGAGACGTACTCGTAGCGCCGCAGCGCACCGCCGCGCCGGATGAGGGCGTGGCTGCGGTAGCCCGGGAACTCGTCGGTCATGACCGCCAGGATCGCCATCGCCTCCTCGTCGTCGAAATGCCGCAGGGTCACCGTGTAGAGGCCGTCGAGCGTCGCGCCTTCCGCAACGCCGCCGGCGGGTGGCGCCAGATGGGCGAGCTTGCGGGCCAGCACCGAGCCCAGTTCGGCCGCCAGGTCGCGGGCGCGCTCAGCCACCGCCTGAGAGGCGCAGGCGCTGGCGGGACAGCGGCCGGCGGTCGACACGACCTCGGCCGGCAGGTCGAACGATCCGAGGAAGCGGTTGCCGGCGACGTCGACGATCTCGCCGGACAGGTGCAGTTCGACCCGGGTGGTGTAGGCGAGGTCCTGGACGCTGCCCTCGATCCGGAACAGCACCGCCGCCCGCACCCGGTCGACCGCCCGGTCCGACGCGTTGGCCAGCTTCGCCACGGTCAGCAGGTCGAGCCGGTCGCGGCCCTCGGCGCGGTCCCAGCCGAGGCCGGCGGCGACGGCGTCCTCGTCGACCACCCGGAAGCCTCGGCGCGCCATCGCCTCCTGCAGTTCGGTCACCACCCGCCGGAACGCCGGGTCGCCGCGCGGCAGGCTGGCGGCGTCGCGGTCCTCGCCCAGCACCAGGACCGGGATCGGCCCCTCGCCGGTCACCGCGACGCCGCGCTCGTCGGCGACCCCGCGGGTCGCGGCGGACGCACAGGAGATCAGCAACCCGGCGGCAAACGCCAGCAGCAGGGCGCGGTTGGCCATGGCGATCACGAATCCCGTCGACATCGTTCCAACTCCCCGGTGGCGGGCACGACCGCCCGTCCGCCGGCTATGGAACGTCGAGACGCATTCTGCGGTGGCGGCGGGCCGGGGCGCAACCGTCGGTCGCGAGCCAGGAAGCGCGGGTCAGCCGCCGCGGCCGACCCGGTACGGCAGCACCGCCAGCCGCAGGCGCGAGCGGTCGAGGCCGGCGACGCGATCGAGGAAGGCGCCCGCCGTCGTCGCCTTCCGGCGGCTGGCGTCGGCGGTCGGGCCGGGGGCCGGGGCGAGGCGGTCGGGGTCGAACGGCACCGAACTGGCCAGCACGATGACCGCCTCCAGGCTTTCCGCCACGCCCGGCATCGCGGCGACGGCGATCACCGGATCGCCGGCCGGTGGGAGGTCGAGGCGCCGGCCGGCTTCGACGACCATCGCCGAGCCTCGGCCCGACGACGCGCTGCCGAGCGGCGCGATCCGCACCACGCTGCCGTCCGCCTGCCAGGCGTACGTCGCCAGGAACGCCCGGCCGCGCGCCACCGACACCCGCACCCGCAGCGCTTCGCCGGTCCGCAGCGCCGGGCGCTCCAGCGCCGCCGCCAGTTCCGGCGCCTCCGGCCCGCCGATCCGCGCCACCCGCGCCTGCAGGCGCCGGGCCGCCGCGTCCGGCCCGGTGGCGGTGCCCAGCCAGGTTTCGTCGTGGGGCACCGCGTCGGCCAACCGCTTCCAGGCGGCGGCGACATCGGCCCGGGTTCGCGCCACGCCGGGGGTGGTCGGCGGCGCGTCCAGGGCCTCGTCGACCAGCACGGCGCGAGCGATCGCCTCGGCGGCGGGGCCCAGTTCGTCGCGCCGCAGTTCCGCCCCGCGAGCCGAGGCGCCGTCGGCGATGCGGTAGCCGGTGCCGAGGCGGCCGCCACCAGGGGTCAGCGGCAGGAAGTATCCGGGCAGGGCGGCAGCGTCGAGGCGGGCCGTCGCCCGCGCCTCGGCGCCGTCGGCGACCGCCCGCAGCCGCACCTCGACGTGGCTGCGGTGATCCCAGATCTCGGCCTCCAGGCGCAGCGCCAGCACTCCACCCTCGGCGTCGGCGGCGCGCAGCGGGCGGCTGACGTAGAGTGGGCGCTCGGCGAGGCGGGCGGCGAGGCGCTCGGCGACCTCACCGAGGAACCAGTCGCCGAACGGGCTGCGCTCGCCGCTCAGCCGCAGCGTCGCCTGGAAGCGCGCCGACGGGTCCAGCGCCGACCGTAGCGCCTCGGCGAGCGCCACCCTGCGGTGCGCGCGGCGGCGGCCGGCGGTCGCGCCGCCAGCCGGTCGATCGATCCCGGCAGGGTGACGGCCGGAAACGCCGCGAGCAGCCGGCCGGTGTCGCCGCCGCCGACCCCGACCAGGGTGGCGGACAGCACGATCCCGTCGCTGGTGGGGTGCGCGACCGGGACCACCAGCGCGTCGATCGCCGCGTCCCGCAACAGCTCCTGCGACGACGCGCCGTGGAACGTCATGGCCTCCTCCCAGGAGGCCGGCAGGGCCGAGCGGCCGAGCAGCCGGCCGGCGGCGGGCGCCGCCCGGAGCAGGGCGGCGGCGAGTGCGGCGTCCAGCTCGGCGGCCAGTTCGGTCGGCAGGCCGGTGGCGTCGGGGTCGACCGGGCGCGCGGCGATCCGACGGCCGTCGTCGGCGGCCTCCCAGACGGCGGCGGCCACGCCGGCCAACCGGTCCGGCCAGTCCTGCGCGGCGGCCAGCGGCCGGCCGGCCGTCACCCAGAAGGCGAGCGCCAGGAGCAGGAGCGGGGCCCGGAGCCGCCGCAGGGCCGGCACCGCCCTCACCGCCACATCCGGGTGACCGCCAGGGCGTCGGGCGTGATCCGCAGCCGGAACTTCGCCTCGGCGTCGCCGCTGCGCCCGTTGCCTTCCCAGGCGTAGCCGGCCCGCAGGTCCAGGCCGTCGTCGCGCGCCTCGACCAGCGTGATGCGGCGGAACCACTCGATCCGCTCGGCGAGGTCGAGCGAGGCGGCGATCGCCTTGTGGTCCCAGGCGCCGCCCTGGTCGCGGTAGTAGGCCCGCACCGCCGCCTCGACCGCCTCGCGGTGCTCCTCCAGGAACGCCTGGGCCCGCGCCGGATCGGCGCCCGGCGGGGTGAAGAGCGCCGCTGCGGCCGGCGGTGCGGCGACGCTCGGGGCCGGCATGGATGCGGCAGCGACTGACGGGACGGAAGGCGCCGCAACGCCCGGGCGCACCGCCGGAACCGTCGCCACCAGCACGGTGGCGGGGTCGCCCGACACGCTGGCCCGCTGGACCCGGCGGAACAGCCTTCGGGCGGCGTAGGTCATCTCGTCGTCGAGGTAGCCCTGCAGCTCGGCCAGCGTCACCCGGCCGTCGCGGTTGCCGTCGCGGCCCCGGTCGGCGGCGCCGTTCAGGGCGTCGAGCAGGTGGCGGGTGAACAGCCCGAGGCCGGCCTCCTCGTCCCAGCTCGCCACCTGGTCGCCCTCGGCGGCGGTCACCAGCGTGAGGCGCGGCGCCGGCGCCGGCGGCGTGGTGCGGACGTAGACCGGCGACGCCGAGCGCACCAGCCAGCCGCCGGCGGTGTTGCCGGAGAAGCAGGCGTCGAGCAGCACGGTGGTCGACCGCGCCTCGATCGCCGCCAGGTTCCGCAGCAGCAGGTCGAGCGGGTAGCCGTTGATCTCCGGGGTTTCCGGATCGGCGTCGGAAGGCAACAGGTAGCCGCGCTTGTCGCGCAGCCCCGGCACGCCGTGCCCGGAGTAGAACACCAGCACGTCGGAGCGGCCGGGCCGGACCCAGGACCACAGCTTGCCGCGGTGGTCCTGGGCGTTGCCGAACACCGCGTGCATCTCCGCCTGGCTGGCGTCGATCAGCTCGATCACGTTGCCGTCGCGAAAGCCGAGCGTGTCGATCGCGAAACGCTTGACGGCGGCCGCGTCGTTGGCGGCGTAGCGGACCTCGGGTATGCCGTCGGCGTAGCGGCGGTTGCCGATGATGACGGCAATGGCGTCGTGATGCCGGGGCACGGCAGTCGAGGCAGCCGATGCGGTCGGGGCCGATGCGGTCGGGGTCGATGGGGCCGGAGCCGCGACCTGCGCGCGGGCGGTCCCGCTCGCGCCCAGCGGCGCCAGCGCCAACGCCAGCATGACGGCTGCCACGGCCCGCATGCCCCTGCTCCCGCGATCGGTGTCCGGCCCGGCGCCATTCTACCGGTTCCGGCGTCCTATGGAACGCCGAGGCCGCCTCCCGCCGACCGCAGCGGCCCGGTCCAGCTCGCAGGGGCGCACACCGATGGTTTGGTTAATGACTTGAATCAACGACCAGCCCAAGCAAACCGACCAGAATTCCAACATGGCGAGGCGCGGGCCTTCGTTCAGTCGGGGTCGCAGCGCGCACGAGATGATGATCGGGAGGGTGCGATGGCCCATACGATTATTCGCAGTTCTGCGCCAAAAGGGGAGACCGAGCAGCCGCAAACCGGTTGGGATGCGGCACGGGCGCGTCTGGCGGGATTGGCCGGCGGCGGGCTGAACATCGCGCACGAGGCGGTGGACCGTCATGTCGTGGCGGGACATGGCGCGCAGACTGCGCTTATCTGGCTGGGCCGCAACGGCGATCGTCGAACAGTGTCCTATGCCGAACTGGCTTCCGCTTCCGCGCGATTTGCGCATGTGCTCCGCGCCCACGGCATTGCTCCGGGCGAGCGGCTGTTCCTGCTCTCGGGCCGGGTCCCCGAACTTTACGCCGCGACGCTGGGGGCGCTGAAGGCCGGAGTGGTGGTCAGTCCGCTCTTCGCCGCCTTCGGTCCCGAGCCGGTGCGCGCGCGTATGGAGATAGGACAGGCGAGTGTCCTGGTCACCTCCGAGACGCAGTATCGACGGAAGATTGCCGATTGGCGGACCAGCATGCCTTCGTTGAGACTGGTCCTGATCCTGGGCGACAGCGCGCCCGAGGGTTGCGTCGCGCTTGGCCCGGCGATGGCGGCGGCGCGGGATGTCTTTGAGACCGAGGCAACCGATCCCGAGGACATGGCGCTTTTGCATTTCACCTCAGGCACCACCGGACTGCCCAAAGGTGTGGTGCATGTGCACCAGGCGGTTGTCGGCCACGCCGAGACCGGACGTCTAGCGCTCGATCTGCGGCCGGGCGACATCTACTGGTGCACTGCGGACCCCGGCTGGGTAACGGGGATGAGCTACGGCATCATTTCGCCCCTGTGCAACCGCGTCACCATGGTGGTGGACGAGGCCGAGTTCGACCTCGAACGCTGGTACGACATCCTTGAACGCGAGCGCGTGCAGGTCTGGTACACCTCGCCCACCGCCATCCGGATGCTGATGCGCGCGGGCGAACAGGCGGTCGCGGCGCACGATTTCTCAGCGCTCCGGTTTCTCGCCAGCGTGGGCGAGCCCCTGAACGCCGAATGCGTGGTTTGGGGCGAGAGGGTGTTCGGCAAACCCTTCCACGACAACTGGTGGCAGTCGGAAACCGGCGGCATCATGATCGCCAACACGGCTGCGATGGACATCAAGCCGGGGGCGATGGGTAAGCCCTTGCCCGGGATCGAGGCCGGGATCGTGTCGCGCGAGGGCGAGAGCGTCGTGGAGCTCCCGCATGGCGTGATCGGCGAACTGGCGCTGCGCCCAGGCTGGCCCTCAATGATGCGCACCTATCTGGGCCAGCCAGAGCGCTACGACAAATGCTTCGCGGGCGGCTGGTACCTGACGGGCGATCTGGCGATGGCGGACTCCGACGGCTACTTCTGGTTTGTGGGTCGCGCCGACGATCTGATCAAGTCCTCCGGCCACCTTATCGGTCCCTTCGAGGTGGAAAGCGCTTTGATGGAGCACCCCGCCGTGACCGAGGCGGCGGCGATCGGTGTTCCCGACGAAACGGCCGGCGAAGTGGTGAAGGCCTCTTGTTACGCTGAGGGCCGGGTTCGAACCTGAGAGGCATTGATCAGGATATGCGGGGCCATGCCCGCAAGCGGCTTGGCCCCGCCGTTGCCCCGCGCGAAATCGTGTTCCGCGAGAGCCTTCCGCGCACCCGTTCGGGCAAAATCATGCGCCGTCTTCTGCGGCGCGCGAACTGGGCCTTCCCGAGGGAGACCCGTCCACGCTGGAGGGGGAGACAAATTGATCACCAAGGTAAAACTGAACCACCCCCACGCGCGCGACTTGTTGCGCGGAATGATCCGGATTCGGCGCTTCGAGGAGAAGTGTTACCAACTCTACACGCAGGAAAAGATTCGCGGGTTCCTGCATCTCTACGATGGTGAAGAGGCCGTCGCCGTCGGCGTCTCGATGGCACTGGAGCCACGCGATCGAGTGGTATCCACCTATCGCGAACACGGTCACGCGCTGGCGCGCGGGATGAGCATGGAGGCCGCGCTGGCCGAGATGTACGGCAAGGCGAACGGCTGTGCCGGCGGTCGCGGCGGGTCGATGCATCTGTTTGATGCCAAGACCAACCTCTACGGCGGCAACGCCATCGTCGGGGTGGGCTACCTGCTGGCCGTCGGACTGGGCCTGGGCGACAAGATGCGGGGCGAGAACCGGATCACCGTCTGCTTCTTCGGCGAAGGGGCGCTGGCCGAGGGCGAGTTCCACGAGGCGATGAACCTCGCCGCGCTCTGGACACTGCCGGTGTTCTTTGTGCTGGAGAACAACCTGTACGCCATGGGGTCGGCGGTGGCGCGGGTTCAGGCGAACACCGATTTCGCCGCCCGCGCCGCGACCTACGGCATGCCCGCCGAAAGCGTGGATGGCAACGATGTCGTTGCGGTCGAAGCTGCCGCGCACGGTATCGTCGGTGCCTTGCGCAGCGGTGGCGGGCCGCGTTTCCTGGAATGCCGCACCTACCGCACTCGGCCCCATTCCATGTTCGACGCCGAGAAGTACCGCGACAAGGCCGAGGCGGCCGATTGGCGCAAGCGCTCGCCCATCACGCGATTTCAGGGTTGGCTTCTGGAAAACGGGCTGATGCGTCCCGATGAGGTCGAGGAGATCGAGGCCGAGATCCAGGTGGAGCTCACGGACGCCGTCGCAGCCTGCGAAAAGGCGCCCTGGGAACCGGTTGAAGACCTGACCCGCCATGTCGTGTCCGAGGCCCGACCTCCGCCACCCGAGACGGCAAAGCCCGGCAACCTGATCGACAGCACGTACCGCGACTGTTGCCGACAGGCGATCGTGGAGGCGCTTCTGCGCGACGACCGGGTGTTCATGATGGGCGAGGATATCGGCGCCTATGGGGGCTGCTATGCGGTGTCGATGGGGCTTCTGGCAGACTTCGGCCCCGAGCGCATCCGCGACACGCCGCTGGCCGAATCCGGTTTCACCGGCGCGGGCATCGGCGCGGCCTTGGCCGGCATGCGCCCGATCGTGGAAATAATGACAGTTAATTTCTCGCTTCTAGCGCTGGATCAGATCCTGAACACCGCCGCCACGATCCGTCACATGTCGGGCGGGCAGTTCGGTGTCCCGCTGGTCATTCGCATGGCGACCGGCGCGGGGCGGCAGTTGGCAGCGCAGCACTCGCATTCCCTGGAAAGCTTCTTCGCCCACATACCGGGGCTGCGGGTGTTGGCACCCGCCACGCTGGAGGACGCGCGTGGCATGTTGTGGACGGCACTCCAGGAGCCCGATCCGGTGATCATCCTTGAGCATGTCATGCTCTACAACATGACCGGGCAGATCTCCGCAACCGCGGGTGCCGTGGACATCGACCGTGCCGCGATCCGCCGCAGCGGACGAGATGTGACGCTGCTCGCATGGTCCAATTCGCTCTGGAAGGCGCTGGAGGCAGCAGAGGAATTGGCTGGGGTGGGAATCGAGGCCGAGGTGATCGACCTGCGCACGCTGCGACCTCTGGATGACAAGACAATAATGGCCTCGGTTCGCCGCACCCGCCGTTCTGTGGTCGTGGACGAGGGCTGGCGAAGCGGATCGCTGTCGGCCGAAATCGCGGCGCGGGTTCAGGAGAGCTGCTTTTGGCACCTGGACGCGCCGGTAACCCGCGTCTGTTCGGAAGAAGTGCCAGTTCCCTATCCGAAGCATCTGGAACAGGCCGCGTTGCCGCAGGTTGCCGATATCGTTGCCGGCGCGCGCAGTCGCTGGGCCAGGGCTAGAGTCCAGGGTGACCGACTTCACCACGTGCCCCGCTGGGGGCCGACATGGACACGGGCAAGCTGGTCGAGTGGCTCGTCGCTCCAGGTGACAGCGTGACGCAGGGCAACCGTCATGGCGGTAGTCGAGACCCAGAAAGGCGCGATCGAGGTCGAGATATCTCGAGGCGGGCGAGGTGGTCGATCTGGTCGCGCAGGTTGGCCAGACGCTGCCGGCTGGCGCACTGCTGGCCAGGATCGGGACTGCCGGTGAAGCCGGGGGCGGCGGCGACAGGGAGCCGAACGCAGTCGCATCCCGGCGTCCGCCGGAGCCACCGCCCGCGGGAGGGTGCCGGAAACAGACCTCCTGCCCCAGCCGAGCCTGCCCCAGCCGAGCCTGCCCCAGCCGAGCCTGCCCCCAGCCGAGCCTGCCCCCGCCAAGCCTGCCACCGCCGCGTCTGCTCCAGCCGGTGAGGCTGTCTCTCCTCGCCCGCCGCGCGGGCCGCTGGCGGCCGAGGCCAAGATCTCGCTGGCGTCGATCACCGGGTCCGGCCCAAGCGGCGCAGTGCTGCTATCCGATGTCGAGCGGCATCTGGCAGCCGGGGGGTCGCCAGTTTCCGAAACGCCCGAAGCGGGGCCGGCCAAAGGCCAGGCAGGGTCTCGACATGGTCGAGATGCGCCGCGCCATCGCCGCCGCCATGACCCGCGCTAATCGTGATATCCCGCACTACTACCTCAGCCACGAGATCGACCTTCAGGCCGCGCAGGACAGGCTTGCCACCCTGAACATCGAACGAACGCCGGACCGGCGGCTGTTGATGGGAGCACTTCTGATCCGCGCCACGGTCCGGGCTCTGGCCAAGGTGCCGGAACTGAACGGCCGCCATGAGGGCGACGCCTATGTCCCCTCCGGCCTGATACATTGCGGGCTGGCGGTGGCAATTCGGGGCGGCGGGCTGATCGCCCCAGCGATCCTGGACGCCGCCGACAAGGATCCCGACACGCTGATGGAAGCCATGCGCGACATCGTCGCCCGCACCCGCGCGGGGCGACTTCGCAACAGTGAGTTGACCCGGGGCACGATTACCGTCTCCAGCCTTGGCGAAACCGGGGTGGATGCGCTGTTCGGCGTGATCTATCCCCCACAGGTGGCACTGGTGGGCTTCGGCGCGCCGCGCCTGAAGCCGATGGTGCATGGCGGGGCAGTCACCCCCCGGCTCGCGCCGTGACCGTCAGCCTTGCCGCCGACCACCGGGTCAGTGACGGCCGCCGCGGCGCGCTGTTCCTGGCGGAGATCAGCCGACTGTTGCAGGATCCTGAATTGCCATGACCCGAAACGACATCCTCGAAGGCCTTGTGGCCGAGCTGATCGACGTCGCCCCCGACCTCGACCCCGCCGCGCTGGGCGAGAACGACCATCTGCAGGACGATCTAGGCCTTGATTCCATGGATTTTCTGAATTTAATCAGTAGATTACACAAACGTTTCGGCCTGCCGATCCCTGAATCAGACTACCCCCGGCTTGCCACTCTCGCCAAAGCCGTGGCCTATCTTGAAAAGGAGCAAGCGGGCTGAAGGATGCTCCGTCGTCGGACACCGATGTCAGCGGACCGGGGCGCCGGACGACCTGTGGTGGTGTGCAGTTGGTAGCGGAGGAGGGACTTGAACCCCCGACACGCGGATTATGATTCCGCTGCTCTAACCAGCTGAGCTACTCCGCCACCGGGACCGGCGACATCCCGTCCTGCGGGGCCGGCGGAAGCCCGATATACGCAGGGCCCCTGCCGGTGTCAACGCCGGCGCGCGGGCCGGCGGGCTCGGTGCCGC
>JAGYJX010000018.1 GCA_018401495.1 Rhodospirillaceae bacterium | reverse complement strand
GGGCGCTGCCCCACCCTCGGCCGTCCGGCCCACCCCGCGCGGCGTGACCGCCCCGTTCCTCGGTGTCGTGCTTGCGCCGCGCCGGCGAAGCATCCG
Organism: Rhodospirillaceae bacterium; assembly: GCA_018401495.1. Taxonomy (GTDB): domain Bacteria; phylum Pseudomonadota; class Alphaproteobacteria; order Thalassobaculales; family Thalassobaculaceae; genus Thalassobaculum_A. The sequence continues at coordinate 177,294 of JAGYJX010000018.1, read as the reverse complement.
GCAGCGCGGGCGATTCCCGTTTGCCGTGCGCTGATATCTTAGATATACGACCTTTACCCTACAAGGCCGCTTCGATGGCGATGCCCGCCTCCTCAAGCACGAAGGCGCGGAACGCCGCCACCACCGGATCGTCGCCACGCGCCTCGGGGTAGCACAGCCAGTAGCTGGCCTCGGCGCCGGCCGGGCGGTCGTCGAGGATCAGCAGCAGGCCCCGGTCGATCAGCCCCTGGGCAAGGGCCACCCGGCCGAGCACCACGCCCTGGCACGCCATCGCCACGTCGATCAGGACGCCGGCTTCGTGGAATACGGCGCCGCTCGACACGTCGGCGCCGATCACCCCGGCGGCGGCGAACCACTGCCGCCAGTGCTCGCGCGTCTCCTCGTGCTGCAGCGGCAGCGCCGCGATCGCCGCCGGCGCCAGCGGCAGGTCGTCGACCGACAGGCCGTGGCGCTCCAGCAGGGCCGGGGCGGCGAGCGGCTTGGCGTGGCCGGGCATCAACCGGTGCGCCGCCAGACCCGGCCAGGGGCCCGTGCCGTAGCGCACCGCGACGTCGACGTTCTCGCGCGCCAGTTCGACCAGCCGGGTCGAGTGCTCGAGCCGGACGTCGATCTCCGGGTGCCGGTCGCTGAACGCGGCCAACCTCGGCACGATCCAGCGGTAGGCGAAGGACGGCGCCGAACTGATGGTCAGCACCCGCCGGCCGGTCTGCGCCTTGATCTCGGCGGCGCGGGAGGCCAGCCGGTCGAAGGCGTCGGTCACCACCGGCAGCAGGCCGGCCCCGGCCTCGTTCGGAACGATCCGCCGATGCTCGCGCCGGAACAATGGCCGGCCGATCCACTGCTCCAGCGCCCGCAACTGATGGCTGACGGCGGCGTGCGTCACCGACAGCTCGTCGGCGGCCCGGGTGACGCTGCCGAGCCGCGCCGTGGCCTCGAAGGCGCGGAGCGCGGTGAGCGGGGGCAGGGCGCGCATATCTGTGAATCCAGCTAACAGATCGCGTGAGAACGTATCGTTTGAAGGCTCTTTATTCCAGTGCGATCTATCGGGCAGAGCAGATCTCAATCATGTGAGGAATACTGTCATGTTGAGCGACGCATTGTTCCGGATCGTCAACATCGCCGGCGGCCTCGCCGTGGACGACACGGTTTGGAGGCGGGAAGTGCTAGGGCCGGACCGGGCGACGTCCCACGCGGCCGCCCGTCGCCGCATCGCCGAGGCGGCGCGCGCCCGCTCGGTGCCGGAGGAGAAGCTGGAGGATTACCCCAGGAGGTCGCGGATCATCGCCACCAGCGGGGCGTCGGCCGGCGGCATCGGGTAGTCGGCGAGCCGCACCGGCCTGACCCAGGCGAGGCTCTGGTGTTCGCGCGCGGTGACGGTGCCGCGCCAGCGCCTGCAGGCGTAGAGCGGCATCAGCAGGTGAAAGCTGTCGTAGCGGTGCGAGGCGAAGGTCAGCGGCGCGAGGCAGGACTCGGCGGTGTCGATGCCGAGTTCCTCCCGCAACTCGCGGATAAGGGCCGCCTCGGGGGTCTCGCCGGGGTCGACCTTGCCGCCGGGGAACTCCCAGAGCCCGGCCATCGCCTTGCCCTCGGGGCGCTGGGCGATCAGCACCCGGCCGTCGACGTCGACCAGGGCGACCGCCACCACCAGCACGATCGGGACCGAAGGCAGCCCGTCGGTCGGGGCGCCGGCCGCCATGCACCCGTCGAGATCGTCCGCCACGGCTAGCTTCGGTAGTCGGCGTTGATGTCGATGTAGCCGTGGGTCAGGTCGCAGGTCCACACCGTGGCGCGGCCGGTCCCGACGCCGACATCGACCGCGACCTTGATCTCACGACCCTTCATGTGAGCCGCCACCGGCGCCTCGTCGAAGCCCTCGACGCGGGCGCCGTCGCGCGCCACGGCGACGCCGCCGATGTCGATGCTGAGGCGGTCGCGATCGGCCTGCTGGCCGGACTTGCCGACCGCCATGACGATTCGTCCCCAGTTGGCGTCCTCGCCGGCGATGGCGGTCTTGACCAGCGGCGAGTCGGCGATAGCGAGCGCGATGCGCCGGGCGGCGCGCGCCGAGGCGGCGCCGCCGACCGTGATCTCGATCAGCTTCTGCGCGCCCTCGCCGTCGCGCACCACCTGCAGCGCGAGGTCTTTCAGCAGGTCCTCGAGCTTGGCGCGGAAGTCGCGCAACGCCGGATCCCCCGCCCCGGTGACCGTAGCGTGCGCGACCTGGCCGGTGGCGAACAGCAGAAGGGTGTCGCTGGTCGAGGTGTCGCTGTCCACGGTAATGGCGTTGAAGGTTCGCGCCGTGGTGCGGCTCAGCAAGGCCTGCAGGACATCGGCCGGAATCGTGGCGTCGGTCGTCACGAACGACAGCATCGTCGCCATGTCCGGCGCGATCATGCCCGAGCCCTTGGCGATGCCGTTGATCCGGACCGGCACGCCGCGGATGTTGGCGGTGCGGGTGGCGGCTTTCGGGAAGGTGTCGGTCGTCATGATGGCGCGGGCGGCGTCGGCCCAGGCATCGCCCGACAGCGCGGCGTGGGCGCCCGGCAGCGCCGCGACGATGCGCTCGTAGGCCAGCGGCTCGCCGATGACGCCGGTCGAGGCGATCATGATCTCGGAGGGCGTGCAGCCCAGCACCCGGGCGGCGGCGGCGGCGGTCTCGCTGCAGGCGGTCCGCCCCTTGGCCCCGGTGAACACGTTGGCGTTGCCGGCGTTCACCACCAGACCGCGGGCGCGGCCGGCCGGCAGATGGGCGCGGCACCAGTCGATCGGCGCGCCCGGCATCAGGTTGCGGGTCAGCACCCCGGCGACGGTCGTCCCCGGCGCGAACTCCGCCAGCAGCACGTCGCGGCGCCCCTTGTAGCGCACCCCGGCTTCGACCGCGGCGAAGCGGCATCCGGCGACCGGCGGCATGTCGGGAAGGCGTTCGGGAGCAAGCGGAGAGACGGGGAGCGGGGCCACGGGGACGACCTTTCGCCGGCGGGGAAGGATGAAGGATGCCGCCCGGGGCCGAGCCCCGGGCGGAGCTTAGCGCGCCCGGATCACTGCGGCGCGGGCATCGGCGTGCCGTCGGGACCGAAACGCTCCACCTCGACGCCGGTGCGGAGCGACTTGAGCTTCTCGTTGATCAGCTCGCGGGTCATCTCCGAGGCGAGCTGGTCGCGGAGCTGCTCGAACGGCGGCGCCTCCGAGGTGCGCTTTTCGGCGAGCAGGATGACGTGCCAGCCGAACTGGCTCTTCACCGGCGTCTTGGAGTAGGCGCCGGGCTCGAGGGCGAAGGCGGCCTCGGAGAACTCCGGCACCATCTGCTCGGCGGAGAACCAGCCGAGGTCGCCGCCGTCGACGCCGCCCGGGTCGGTGGAATTCTGCTTCGCCAGCGCGGCGAAGTCGGCGCCCTTGTCGAGTTCGGCGATCATCTCTTTGGCCTTCTCCTCGGTGTCCACGAGGATGTGGCTGGCGCGCGCCTCTTCGCGGCCGCTCTCGTCGGCGACCGCCTCGGTGTAGCGGCCGCGCAGGGCGTCCTCGGTGATCTGCTCGGCGATGGTCTCGGAGAGATAGACCTGAGACAGCACCTGGTCCTCGGCGCGGCGCACCCGCCGCTTGACGTCCTCGCGCTCGGCGAGGTTGGCGTTGCGGGCGGCGTTGGCGATCAGGCGGCCGTCGATGGCCCGCTCCAGGAGCGCCGGATACAGCGCCTCCAGCGGCATCTGGCGGTATTGGGCGGGCAGGTCGTCGCGCATCGCCATCAGGTCGGCGAGGGTGACGGTGTCGGTCGGGCCGACCTTGGCGACCACCATGGTGGCCGGGTCCAGATCGGTGGCCGGCTGAGGGGTCTGGGCGACCGCCGGTCCGGTGACGGTCGCGGCCGCCAGCATGAAGGCGGCGAGAGCCGCGGGGCGCAGTAACGGCATCGGGAATCCTTTCGCTCTCGTCGATCCGGGAGTGGCCCGGGAGGAGCGCATCGTCGACGCGCACCGGCGGCGCAGGGGTACCAGATCGCCCAATTTCGGACAAGCGGAGGCCGCCGCGGCCGCGGGCTCGTGAGCGCCGCACCGCCGGTGATCCGCGGCCCGCATCGTTGCGTATCAGCAACTTGACGTTGCCGCCGTGGGCTCCAACCCCGCTTTGCGGCAGAATAGAAGTGTTCTAGAAGAGCCGGCGGAAGTGCGGTTCGGCGGAGGGTCGTGGTGCTTGGTTTGGGAAAGTCTGACTACACGAGGGATCTGGAGGCAAAAGTAGCCGCCATTGCTCGTTCACAAGCGATGATTGAGTTTGATTTGGATGGAAGCATCCTGTCGGCGAATGAAAACTTCCTGGAGGCGATGGGATACTCGCTGTTAGAGATCAAGGGCCGACATCATGGGATGTTCGTCGACCCGCTGGAGCGCGAGGGCGCAGCGTACCGCGCGTTCTGGGAGTCGTTGCGGCGCGGCGAGTTCCGCGCCGACGTCTTCAAGCGCCAAGGCAAGGGTGGCCGCGAAGTCTGGATCCAGGCGTCGTACAACCCGGTGCTCGGCCCGGGCGGCAAGCCCGTCAAGATCGTGAAGCTTGCCACCGACGTCACCGAGCGGGTCCGGCGCGACGCCGACCACGCCGGGCAGATCGCGGCGATCGGCAAGTCGCAGGCGGTGATCGAGTTCGAGCTGGACGGCACGATCATCACCGCCAACGAGAACTTCCTCGGCGCCATGGGCTACGCCCTGGCGGAGGTGAAGGGCCGCCACCACAGCCTGTTCGTCGACCCGTCTGAGCGCGATGGCACGGCCTACCGCGAGTTCTGGGCGTCGCTGCGGCGCGGCGAATTCAAGACGGGGGAGTACCGGCGTCTCGGCAAGGCCGGCCGCGAGGTCTGGATCCAGGCCACCTACAACCCGATCTACGGTCCGGACGGCAAGCCGTTCAAGGTTGTGAAGTTCGCCACCGACGTAACCCCTGAGAAGCTGCGGAATGCCAACTACGCCGGGCAGATCGCGGCGATCGGCAAGTCGCAGGCGGTGATCGAGTTCGAGCTGGACGGCACGATCATCACCGCCAACGAGAACTTCCTCGGCGCCATGGGCTACGCCCTGGCGGAGGTCAGGGGTCGGCATCACAGCCTGTTCGTCGAGCCCTCGGAGCGTGACGAGGCCGGCTACCGCGACTTCTGGGCATCCCTGCGGCGCGGTGACTTCCAGGCCGGGGAGTTCCGGCGCCTTGGCAAGGGCGGTCGCGAGGTCTGGATCCAGGCGTCGTACAACCCGATCCTCGGCCTCGACGGCAAGCCCTTCAAGATCGTCAAGTTCGCGACCGACGTGACTGACCAGGTGATCGCGCGCAAGCGCGCCGAGCACGTCCAGCAACTCATGGACACGGTCGCCGCCGGCTCCGAGCAGCTCAACGCTTCGGTGCGCGAGATTGCCGGCAGCATGGTGAAATCGAAGGCCACCACATCCGAGGCGTTCGACCTGGTGGTGGGTGCCGACCGCGCCACCCAGCAGCTCTCCGAGGCGGCGCGATCGATGGGCGGCATCCTGGACGTGATCAACGACATCACCGGCCAGATCAACCTGCTGGCCCTGAACGCGACGATCGAATCGGCGCGCGCCGGCGAGGCCGGCCGCGGCTTCGCGGTGGTCGCCAACGAGGTCAAGAACCTGGCCGGTCAGGCCAAGGGCGCGACCGAGCAGATCTCCCGCGAGATCGAGGGCATGCGGGCGATCTCAGGCGACGTGGTCGGCTCGCTCGACGCCATCCGCGGCGCCATGGAACAGGTGCTGGAGTACGTCACCTCGACGGCGTCGGCGGTCGAGGAGCAGAGCGCGGTGGCCAGCGACATGTCGGCGAACATGCAGCGCGCCGCCGCCGAGGCGAGCAGCATCGGCGAGGCCGCCTGACGCGGACGGGTACAGACCGGTCACAGGGTTGACAGTCCCGACCGGTCCGAACCCGCAGAGCCCGCCGTCATCAAGGCAGTGAGCCGCCCCTCTCTCTACCCATCGTCATCCCGGACCGGACCGCCTCCGGCGGGACGGATCCGGGACCCACGAAGCGACGTGCGCCGGCTTTCACGACGGCGGCGGTGGATGGGTCCCGGCTCGCGCTGCGCTTGGCCGGGATGACGGCAGGGGGAGGGGCCGGACGGGGGTACAGACCGGTCACATGGTTGACAGTCCGGACCGATCCGGGACCTACCGGCCGCCCGGGCGGCGGCCATCAGGCGGCGGGAGTGCCGGACCAGGCCGGGTCGAACGGGACGAGCAGGTCCATGTCGACCGCCCAGGTCGCGGAGCGTCCGGTGACGAAGTCGCTCGCCTCGGCGCGGATCAGCACGCACACCCCCTCGGTGTCCTCGGAGATGCCGAAGGTCGGAAGCTCGGTGCGGACGGTCTCGACGATGGCCGCGGCGGTGGCGGCACCGGTCTCGCCGGTGTCGACGTAGAAGCCCGGCGCCGGCTCGCGCACCGTGCCCGAGGCCCGGATGTCGAACACCACCCCCGACGCCCGGAAATCGAAGCTGCGGCGGAACCGGACGCCGCCAACCTCGAGCGCCAGCCGGCCGTCGTCGGCCTCCAGCGAGAGACGGACATCCTCGAACGACACCCCGATCGGCAGCTTGTCGTGGTTCTCGGCGTAGGAGCGATAGCGCGGCAGGGCGTTCCGCACCCAGCCGAGGGCGGAGGCGTGGAAATTGTCGACCAGGCCGGTGGTCCGGCTCGGATCGATCCCGAGCAGCGTCTCGGCCATCCGCCGGATCGCCTGGCCGGCCCGCCGCAGCACGCTGTCCAGGTCGCCGGTCAGGATCGCCGCCGACCGGGCGACCACCACCTCGGCCTCGCGGTGGACGATCGTTGCGGCCCCGCCATAGGCGCGCGATGCCCTGGCCGCCGCGGCGCGCCGCGCGGACATCTCCGGGTACCCGTCGCTCCCCGCCCGGTCGCCGTCGGGATCGTCCCCGTCGTCGCGCGCGGAGTCGCGCTTTTGCCCGCGCGCGCTGTCGCGCATGCGGATCGATAACTGCATTGGATCCTGCGCCTGAACGCCGGTTGCGGCGATCGGCGGAACCCCGATGATGTTGTCGACCATGATCTGGCTTTCTGCCGATGGCCGCGTCCCCCGGAGCGAGAATGCCTCGTGGGAAGTGAAAACGCAACAAATCGGCGCCTTCCGAAGACTTCAGGCGGCGGCCGGTCGCGTTGACAGGGCACCGGCGGCCCCCTAAATGTCGGGTCTCGACGGCCGCGGGCCGGCGCACTATTCGGGGAACTCCATGTTCGGCGCCATCGCCAAGGCCCTGTTCGGGTCCCAGAACGATCGTATTCTCAAGGGCCTGCAGAAACCTGTCGCGTCGGTCAACGCGCTCGAGCCGGCGGTTTCGGCACTCTCCGACGACGATTTGAGGGCGAAGACCGAGGCGTTCAAGGCTCGCCTCGCCGCCGGCGAGGAGGTCGATGCCCTGCAGGCCGAGGCGTTCGCGGTGGTCCGCGAGGCGGCAAGGCGCGTGCTGGGGCAGCGGCATTTCGACGTCCAGCTGCTCGGCGGCATGGTGCTGCACCAGGGCAAGATCGCCGAGATGAAGACCGGCGAGGGCAAGACCCTGGTCGCGACCCTGCCGGTGTACCTGAACGCCCTGTCCGGCAAGGGCGTCCACGTCGTCACGGTGAACGACTACCTGGCAAGCCGCGATTCCGAGTGGATGGGCCGCGTCTACCGGTTCCTCGGTCTCACCGTCGGCTGCATCGTGCACGGCCTGACCGACGACGAGCGGCGGCGCGCCTACGCCTGCGACGTGACCTACGGCACCAACAACGAGTTCGGCTTCGACTACCTGCGCGACAACATGAAGTTCCGCCTGGAGGATATGGTCCAGCGCGAGTTCCACTACGCGATCGTCGACGAGGTCGATTCGATCCTGGTCGACGAGGCGCGCACGCCGCTGATCATCTCGGGTCCCGCCGACGACGGCTCGGCGCTGTACAAGCAGGTCGACGCGCTGATCCCGATGCTCAAGCCCGAGCATTACGAGAAGGACGAGAAGCAGCGCACCGTCACCCTGACCGACGAGGGCGCCCAGGAGATCGAGCGACTGCTCGCCGAGGCCGGCATCCTCAAGGACGGCGGCCTCTACGACATCCAGAACGTCACCCTGGTGCACCACGCCAACCAGGCGCTGCGGGCGCACCGTCTGTTCGGGCGCGACACCGACTACATCGTCAAGGACGACAAGGTCGTCATCATCGACGAGTTCACCGGCCGGGCCATGGAAGGCCGGCGCTACTCCGACGGCCTGCACCAGGCGCTCGAGGCCAAGGAGCGGGTGACCGTCCAGAACGAGAACCAGACCCTCGCCTCGATCACCTTCCAGAACTACTTCCGCCTGTACCCGAAGCTCGCCGGCATGACCGGCACGGCGATGACCGAGGCGTCGGAGTTCGCCGAGATCTACGGCCTGGAGGTCGTCGAGATCCCGACCAACGTGGCGGTGACCCGCAAGGACGAGGACGACGAGGTCTACCGGTCGTCGCGCGAGAAGTACGAGGCGCTGAGCGAACTGATCGAGGAATGCCGGGTGCGCGGCCAGCCGGTGCTGGTCGGAACGGTGTCGATCGAGAAGTCCGAGGCGGTCTCCGACCTGCTGAAGAAGAAGGGCGTTCCCCACCAGGTTCTGAACGCCCGCTTCCACGAGCAGGAGGCGGGGATCATCGCCCAGGCCGGCGTGCCGGGGGCGGTGACCATCGCCACCAACATGGCCGGGCGCGGCACCGACATCCAGCTCGGCGGCAACCTCGACATGCGGCTGGCGGCCGCGCTTGCCGGCGTCGAGGACGAGGCCGAGCAGGCCCGCATCCGGACCCTGGTCGCGGCCGAGGTCGCCGAGGGACGCGCCAAGGCGCTCGCCGCGGGCGGCCTCTACGTGATCGCCACCGAGCGCCACGAGAGCCGGCGCATCGACAACCAGCTGCGCGGCCGCTCCGGCCGCCAGGGCGATCCGGGCGCCTCTAAGTTCTTCCTGTCGCTGGAAGACGATCTGATGCGGATCTTCGGGTCCGACCGCATGGACGGCATGCTGCAGAAGCTCGGCCTCAAGGAGGGCGAGGCGATCGTCCATCCCTGGATCAACAAGGCGCTGGAGAAGGCGCAGCAGAAGGTCGAGGCGCGCAACTTCGAGATCCGCAAGCAGCTCCTCAAGTTCGACGACGTCATGAACGACCAGCGCAAGGTCGTCTACGAGCAGCGCCGCGAGATCATGCGCGCGCCGGACGTCCACGAGATGATCGCCGACATGCGCCACGAGGTGATCGAGGACCTGGTGAACCGCTGCATCCCGTCGGGTGCCTACGCCGAGCAGTGGAACCTCGACTCGCTGCACGAGGAATGCCTGCGGCTGCTCGCCGTCGACCTGCCGGTCCGGGAGTGGGCCAAGGAGGAGGGCATCGCCGAGCGCGAGATCCTGGAACGGATTCGCGACGCCTCGAACCGCAAGCAGGCCGAGAAGGTGGCGAACTACGGCCGCGACCTGATGCGCATGGCCGAGCGCAGCCTGCTCGCTGCAGCTGCTCGACCAGCAGTGGAAGGACCACCTGCTGTCGCTCGATCACCTGCGCCAGGGCATCAACCTGCGCGCCTACGCCCAGAAGGACCCGCTGAACGAGTACAAGCGCGAGGCGTTCTCGCTGTTCGAGGCGATGCTGGCGAATTTGCGCCAGGTGGTGACCAGCGTGCTGTCGCACCTGGAGATCCGCATGCAGGCGCCCGAGGAACTGGAGGCTCGCATGGCCGCCGAGCGCGCCCAGGCCGAGATGCACGAGACCCGCATGGATCCCGCGCTGGCCTCCGACCGGGCGGTCGACAGCGAGGACGAATCCAGCCTTGCCGCCACCGGCACCGACGGTGGCGGGGTGGCCCTGGCCGCGCGCCGGCCCGCCGCCGCGGTCGATCCCAACGACCCGGCGAGTTGGGGCAAGGTGCAGCGCAACGCCCCCTGCCCGTGCGGCAGCGGCAAGAAGTTCAAGCAGTGCCACGGGAAGTTCAGTTGAACGGTTAGGCTGGTGGCTCTTCGTAGCCCCACGAAGTAATGGTCGGGTATACGCCATCGATTCGTTCCGATGCCTGGGGTTGAGTGGGCGATGATCGGTGGCCCGACTTCGCTGTTGTCGGTATGAGGAGGGACGGGCTCCGTATCGGAGGATCGATGTCCGACTTTGATACCCGCAGTCTACCCGAAGAGACCCACCGTTCCCTGAAGTGCCGCGCCGCAGAGCACGGCAGGAGCACCGAGGCGGAGATCCGAGCGATCCTGGAGGACGCCGTCCGGCCCGAGGGGCGCGTGAAGGTCGGCTCGGCGCTGGCGGCGTTCGGCCGCCGCTTCGGGGGCATCGACCTGGAAACCAAGCGCGATTAGCGACCCCGCTCGCGCTCCGGCCTCGGCATCTCGAAGGTGTCGCGCGACGTGGTGTACAGGTCGCCGCCCAGCCGCCCGATGGTGTCGAGCCCGGCCTGGTCGATGCGCAGGCGGTCGGCGTCCACCAGGTCCGGGCGCACCACGATCCGCAGCACCTCGCCGACGATGATCTCGCGCCTGTTGCCGAGTTGCAGCGTCGTGTGGCGCTTGCATTCGAGGGCGGCCGGCGCCTGCACGATGCGCGGCGGCCGGACGCTGGCCGACGGCGCGGTGTCGAGGCCGGCCAGGGCGATCTCCGACTCCCCCGGCTCCAGCGGCAGCGAGCACAGGTTCATGCGCTCGGCGAGCGCGTGGTCGACGATGTTGACCACGAACTCCGGCAGGTCGCGGATGTTGGCCGAGGTGTCCTTCGGCCGGCCGTCGGGCCGGGCCTCGACGCCCAGCACCACCATGCAGGGATCGTAGGCGATGGCGTTGAAGAACGAGAACGGCGCGGCGTTGACGACCCCGTCGGCGGAGACCGTGGTCACCAGCGCGACTGGGCGCGGCGTGACGACGCTGCGCAGCAGCTTGTAGGCGTCGGTCGGGCTCAGATCGGCCAGCAGGAAGTCCTTCATCGGTCCCTCGGGTCGGCGGTCTGTGGGGAAGCCGGCGGGTGGGTGGCATGCCAGTGCCGGGCGATGTCGATCCGCCGGCAGACCCAGGCGCCGTCATGGGCGGCGACGTGGTCGAGGAAGCGGGCCAGCGCCCGGGCCCGTCCGGGGCGACCCACCAGCCGCTGGTGCAGCCCGACCGACAGCATCTTCGGGGTCTCGCCACCCTCCTCGTAGAGCTGGTCGAAGCTGTCGACGAGGTGGCGGAAGAAGTCCTCGCCCGAGCCGTAGCTCGACGGCGCGCCGAACTTCACGTCGTTGGTGTCGAGGGCGTAGGGGATCACCAGGTGCGGGCGGCCCTCAGCTTCGACCCAGTACGGCAGGTCGTCGGCGTAGCTGTCGCTGTCGTACAGGAAGCCGCCATGCTCGATCAGCAGGCGCCTGGTGCGCGGGCTGGGGGCGTAGCGGCAGTACCAGCCGGCCGGCGGCGCCCCGGTCAGCCGCTCGATGCTGGCGACCGCCCGGGCGATGTGGTCGCGCTCCTGCGCCTCGGTCAGTTCGTAGTGGTTGATCCAGCGCCAGCCATGGCCGGCGAAGTCGCAGCCGGCCTCGGCCAGCGCTCGGGTCGACACCGGGTTGCGTTCCAGCGCCTGGGCGCAGGCGTAGACCGTGAACGGCAGGTCGCGGTCCCGGAACAGCTTGAGGATCCGCCAGACGCCGGCGCGCGAGCCGTACTCGTAAAGCGATTCCAGGCCGAGATCGCGCTCGCCGGCCGGGTGGCGCCCGCCCACCACCTCGGAGAGGCCGCTCTCGTTGCGACCGTCGCCGTGCAGCACCGAGGTCTCCGAGCCTTCCTCGACGTTGAGCACGAAGTTGACCGCGACCCGGGCGTCGCCGGGCCAGTGGGGGTGCGGCGGCGCGCCGGCGTAGCCGATCATGTCGCGGGGATAGGCGTCGGTCGTGGCCATGCGGCGGCTCCTCGGGCGGCGGTCGGCGTGGAAGTCTCCACCGACCCGCCGGCCGCGTCGAGCCACGGAACATCCGCGGTGCGTCGTCGGTTGATTTGGAACATCGCCAACCACGAGGACGCGGCGATGAGCGGCAAGGAGCAGAAGGGCGAGGGCAGCTACGAGGGCACCCGCCAGTACAACGAGGCGACCAAGGAGTTCCTGGAGACCCACGACGTCGAGAAGCTCGGCGAGGAGGCCGAGCGCGCGGTCGAGAAGGACGACGGCAGCCTCAAGCGGGCCGAGGAGAAGGGCAAGGCGCCGGCCCGGAAGTAGCCCGGCGGCGCCCTGTTCCCCGGCGCTACTTCCCCCAGGTGAGCGCCAGCGGCTTCGCCTCGCGCGCCAGGTCCAGCAATCCGGCCCTGGTCGCGGGGTGCAGCGCTTCCAGCGGGTGGCGGACGGCGTCGCTCTTGATGACGCCGCCTTCCATCATCACGGTCTTGCAGGCGCGCAGGCCGCACTGCCGGTTCTCGTAGTTGATCAGCGGCAGGATGCCGGCGTAGGCCGCCGCCGCTTCGGCCTTCCGGCCCGCGAGGTGGTGGGTGACCACCGGCTTGATCAGGTCGGGCAGCAGCGCGCTCGGCATGGTGCCGGTGGCGCCGGCGTCGAGGTCGGCCATCAGGGTGATCGACTCCTCGCCGTCGAACGGCCCCTGATGGCTTTGCCGCCGGCCTCGATCAGGGCGCGCAGCTTGGCCGCGGCACCCGCCGTCTCGATCTTGAAGTGGGTGACCAGCGGCACCGCCTTGCCGAGCCGCACCAGGAACGGCACCGACAGGGTGACGCCCGACAGCGGCGCGTCCTGGACCATGATCGGCAGCCCGGACGCCTCCGCCACCCGGGCGAAATGCTCCTCGATGCCCTTCTCGTCGGCCCTGAGCGCGGTGCCGTGATAGGGCGGCATCAGCATCAGCATCGACGCCCCGCCTCGGCCGCGCGCTTCGAGCGGGCGGCGGCGAGGCGCGTGGAGAAGTGGCTGGTGGTGACGATCACCGGCACCCGGCCCGCCACGTGGGTCAGGCAGAGGTCGAGCAGGGTATCGCGCTCGGCATCCGACAGCAGGAACTGCTCGGAGTAGTTGGCAAGGATGCAGATGCCGTCGACGCCCTGGTCGATCATGCAGTCGAGCACCCGCTTCATGCCGTCGAGGTCGAGATCGCCGGCCTCGGTGAACGGCGTCGGGGCGATCGGGTGGATGCCGGTGTCCGGCATGGCGGGGGCGGCGGCGGGCATGGACGGTTCCTCCGGAAGGTCGTTTCTCGGTCTCGGCTCGCGGCTTGGCGCCGCTCAGAGCATGGAGCGCAGCACCTTCGAGCGCTCGGACGCCGCCGCCATCAGCAGCGGCAGGTCGTTGCCGCCGAGGATCAGGCGGGCGCCGATCTCGATGTAGCGCTGCATCAGCGGCGGGTCGTATACGCCGCCCATGCCGGGGTGCTTGCCGTGCTTGCGACAGGCCTCGACCACCCGCTCGTAGGCGGCGGTGATGTCGGCGTGCCCGACCTGACCCGGAATGCCCATCTCCATGCTGAGGTCGCTGGTGCCGATCAGCAGCGCGTCGACGCCCGGCACCGCCGCGATCGCTTCGGCGTTGGCGATCGCCGTCGGGCTTTCCAGCATCACGACCAGCAGGGTCTCGCGGTTGATCGCCGCGGTCGCCTCGCCCATCGGGTGGGTGCGGAAATCGAGCTGCGGCAGGCCGCCGGTCACCGAGCGGTGGCCGACCGGCGGGTAGCGGCACTGGCTGACCATGCGCGCCGCGGTGGCGGCGTCGTCGACATGCGGCACGACGATGCCCTGGGCGCCGCCGTCGAGGGCGCGGGTGGCGTGGAACGATTCGTAGCCCGGCACCCGCACCACCGGGGTGATGCCGGCGTCCTGGGCGGCGACGCTGATCTGGACGGCGGTGTCCAGATCCATGGAGTTGTGCTCCATGTCGATGAACAGCCAGTCGAAGCCGGCGGTTCGCATGGCCTTGGCGATGTCGACGGTGCGCGCTTGGCGCAGGCCGATGCCGAGGGCAAGCTCGCCGGCGCGGAGCCGTTCGAGGGCGGCGTTCTTCAGGTCGATCACGGGGGGCCTCCGAGTGCCATCGCGTTGGGAGCGTGATCAGAGCAGGGTTCGCCGCCCGCGTCACCGCCCTATCCGAGGGAATCAGGCAGCCCGGTCGACCCCGGGCGGGGCGCACAACGCCCGTAGCTTGCCGGTTCCGACCGGTTCCTCCGCCTGCAGCGGCACCACGGCGAAGCGTCGGGACAGCCGGTCGCGGACCGTCGCGATCCGCGGCCGCTCGGCGTCGGCGCGCCTGACCAGGATCGGGTGGTCGGTCCGCGCCGCCGCCGAGACTGGCGTTGATCACCCAGCCCCAGGGCTCTATGCCGGCGCGGCGCAGATCCTCCTGCAGACCGGACGCTTCCAGCACCGGCGTGGTCTCCGGCAGGGTCACGATCAGGATCTTGGTCTGCTCGGGATCCTGGAGCCGCATCATCGGCGTTACGATGCGGCCCTGGCCGCCCGGCGCCGCGTGTCGGACGATGTCGCGGTGGTACGAGCCGGTCGCGTCCAGCAGCAGCAGGGTGTGCCCGGTCGGCGCGGTGTCGAGCACGACGAAGTGCCGGCTGCCTTCGCGGATGATTCGGGAGAACGCCTGGAACACCGCGATCTCCTCGGTGCACGGCGAGCGCAGGTCTTCCTCGAGCATGGCCCGGCCTTGATCGTCGAGGCCCTTGCCCTTGCTGGCCAGCACAGCCTCGCGGTAGCGCGCCGTCTCGGCGGCGGGGTCGATGCGGCTGACCGAGAGATTGGCGAGGTCTCCGCCCAGCGTCTCGGTCAGGTGGGCGGCCGGGTCGGTGGTGGTCAGCAGGACCTCGTTGCCGCGCGCCGCCAGCTCGCTGGCAACGGCGGCGGCGATCGTGGTCTTGCCGACCCCGCCCTTGCCCATCACCATCACGAGGCCCTTGCCGCCCGCCTCGATGGCGTCGACGAGGGCGTTGAGCGCCGGCAGCGGCGCCGCGTCGGCGGCTGCTCGCCACCAGCCGGTCCGGCTCCTCGACGTCGGCGCCGGTCGCGAACGCCCGCAGCGCCGCCAGCCCCACGAGGTTGAACGCCCGCAGCGGATGCTCCGAGCGCGGCAGGAACCGGAGCTGTTCCGGCATGCCCGCCAGCGCGGCCTCGTCGCGTCGTCGCAGGGAAGCGGCGAGGGGGTCGCCGGCGGTGTTGGCGGGCATCGTGCCGTTGATCGCCAGATGCAGGTTGGCGATGCCGATGGCGGCGAGTTCCCGGGCGGTCCGCGCCGCCTCGGCGAGGGCTGAACGCTGCGGGCGGGCGACCAGGACGAGCAGGGTCTCGGCGGCGTCGGCCAGACGCGCGACCGCCTCGGCGTACCGGCCGCGCTGCTTCTCCAGGCCCGACAACGGCCCCAGGCACGACGCGTCGCCGCGGCCGGCCTCCAGGAAGCCCGTCCAGGCACCGGGCAGCTTCAGCAGCCGGATCGTGTGCCCGGTCGGCGCGGTGTCGAAGATCAGGTGGTCGTAACGGTCGACGACGCCGCGATCGGTCAGCAACGCGGTGAACTCGTCGAACGCCGCGATCTCGGTGGTGCAGGCGCCCGACAACTGCTCCTCGATGCCCTTCAGCTGGTCCGCGGGCAGTGTGCCGCGCATCGGGCCGACGATCCGCTCCCGGTACTGGGCGGCGGCGTCCTCGGGGTCGATCTCGATGGCGTCGAGCCCCTCGACGCCGGGAATCCGGGTGACGCGGTTGCCGATCTCGGTCTCGAAGACCTGGCCGACGTTGGAGGCCGGGTCGGTGCTGATCAGCAGGACGCGCCGACCGCGTTCGGCGAGGCCGAGGGCGGTCGCGCAGGCGAGCGATGTCTTGCCGACGCCGCCCTTGCCGGTGAAGAAGGCGAACTTGGGAAGGGCTTCGAACATGCTCGCTCCAATCCAGGATCGGTTCCGGTGGCGTGTCGGATCGCCAATCGCGGGCCGGCGACGGCCCCGCCCTTGCCGGGCCGGGCCGACCGGCGCGACACTCGCGCGACGCACGAAGCCGGGAGGACACCGCGTGAACCAGCACACCCTACCGAACGCGGTCGCCACCGCCGTGACATGGATCAAGGAGGCGCTCGGGCCGAAGGGCTGGCTCGAGGACGCCGCCGACACCCTCAAATACCGCACCGACTGGCGCGGCCGCGACGTCGGCGAGGCCGTGCTGGTGGCCCGCCCGGCCACCACCGAGGAGGTGGCGGCGGTGGTCCGGATCTGCGCCGAGGCCGGCCTCGCGGTGGTGCCGCAGGGCGGCAACACCGGCCTGGTGCTCGGCTCGATCCCGACCGACGAGCGGCCGACGGTGGTGCTGTCGCTCGACCGCATGACCCGGATCCGCTCGGTCGACCCCGACAACATGGCGCTGGTCGCCGAGGCCGGATGCGTGGTCAAGGCGGTGCAGGAGGCCGCCAGCGCCGCCGACCGCCTGTTCCCGCTGTCGCTCGCCTCCGAAGGCAGCGCCACGATCGGCGGCACGCTGTCCACCAACGCCGGCGGCAACCAGACCATCCGCTACGGCAACGCCCGCGAGCAGGTGCTGGGGCTCGAGGTGGTGCTGCCCGACGGCAGCGTGTTCGACGGCCTCAACACGCTGCGCAAGAACAACACCGGCTACGACCTCAAGCACCTGTTCATCGGCGCCGAGGGCACCCTCGGCGTGATCACCGCCGCCGCCTTGCGGCTGATGCCGGCGCCGCGGGCCCGCGAGACCGCGCTGCTGGCGGTCCCCGATCCGGCGGCGGCCCAGGCGCTGCTCGGCCGCGCCCGCGAGCTGTCGGGCGACACCGTGCTGGCTTTCGAGCTGATGCCGCGGATGTGCCTCGACCTGGCGATCCGCCACATCGAAGGCGTCGCCGACCCGCTGCCGGCCCCGTCGCCGTGGTACGCGCTGATCGAGCTGGCCACCGCCTCGCCGATCGACGATTTGCGGACCAAGCTGGAGGCGATCCTGGCGGAAGCCATGGAGGCGGGACGGGTCGGCGACGGGGTGATCGCCGAGAGCGAGACCCAGCGGGCCGCACTCTGGCGGATCCGCGAGGAGCAGGCCGAGGCCGGCCGGCGCGAAGGCGGCGGCGTGTCGAGCGACGTGTCGGTGCCGGTCAGCCGGGTCGCCGACTTCCTCGGCGCGGGCCGAAGCGCTGCTGCGCGGACTCGAGCCGGAGATCCGCCTGAACACCTTCGGCCACATGGGCGACGGCAACATCCACTACCTGATCCTGCGCCCGCTCGCCATGGATGGCGGCGCCTGGAAGCGCCGCAGTTCCGAGCTGGTCGGCGCCCTGAACGACCTGGTCGCCGACATGGGCGGCAGCTTCTCGGCCGAGCACGGCATCGGCGCGCAGAAGCGCCAGGACCTGGTGCGCTACGCCGCGCCGTCGCGTCTGACGCTGATGCGCGCGGTCAAGGCAGCCATCGACCCGCAGGGGGTGATGAACCCGGGCAAGATCCTGTGACGCCGGCTACGCCGCGTCGGTGATCGCCCGCTCCCGGGGCAGCGTCACCACCACGGTGGTGCCGGTGCCGGGCACGCTCTCGATCCGCAGCTGGCCGCCGTGCAGATCGACCAGCCGTCGCGCGATCGGCAGGCCGAGGCCGGTGCCGCCGATCGACGGCGCCGTCCGGCTCGATTCCATCGGGCCGCGGCCGTAGGGCTGCATCGACCGCTCGATCTGCCGCCGGGTCATCCCGGGACCGTCGTCGCGCACGCGGATCTCGACCGGGTCGGAATCCGTGAACCCGACGATCACCTCGCTGTTCTCCGGCCCGAACTTGATCGCGTTGCCGATGATGTTGATCAGCACCTGCTGGATTGCCCGGCGGTCGCCCCGGGCCCGGGGCCCTGCCGGCCCTCGATGCGCAGGCCGACGCCGCGGCCGGCCGCCAGCGGCTCGAGCATCCGGGCGGTGGCGTGCGCGATCGAGCCGAGGTCGATCGGCTCGGTCTGCAGCTCGATGGCTCCGGCCTCGATGCGGGCGAGGTCGAGCAGATCGTTGATCAGGTCGAGGAGGTGGCGGCCGCTGGCGGCAATGGTCTCGACCGAGTCCAGGTATCGCCCCGGCATCGGCCCGTGGAGCTGCATGCGCAGCATGTCGGCGAAGCCGATGACGGCGTTCAGCGGCGTGCGCAGCTCGTGGCTCATGTGCGCGAGGAACTCGCTCTTGGCGCGGTCGGCCATCTCGGCGTCCAGCTTGGCGCGCGCCAGGTCGGCCACCGCGTCGGCGGTCATCTGCCGGGACTCCAGGAAGCGCGTGGCGATCTGCGCGAGGTCCCGCAGTGACGCCCGCTCGTCATCGGTCAGCCGGCGCGGCCGGTCATCCGAGGACGCAAAGCGTGCCGATCCGATGACCGCCGCGAAGCCGCAGCGCGGCCCCGGCGAAAAACCGCACCCCGGGAACGCCGGCAACCAGCGGGTTCGCGGCGAAGCGCCGGTCCGCCCACGCGTCCTCGACCTCCGTCACGCCGTCCTCGACGATCGTGGCGGCGCAGAACGAGGCGTCGCGCGGCACCTCGCGGATGCCCTCGAGGCCGTGCGCGGACTTGAACCACACGCGGTCGGCGTCGACCAGGGCGATCAGCGCGATCGGCGCGCCGCAGATGCGCGCGGTCAGCCGCGTCAGCTGGTCGAGCGCCGTCTCCGGCTGGGTGTCGAGCACCTGCAGTGCCCGCAGGGCTCCCAGCCGCGCATCCTCGTCGTCCAGGGTTGGCGCCGCCATGCCCTGCTGCCGTCCCGCCAGGTTGAACCCTCGCAAGGCTATCCGTCGAAACGTTAACGCCAGGTTAATTCAGCAACTTCCGGTTCAGTTCCAGGCGCTGATCACTCGCCTGCGGCGATGGCCGGCGCCGGCCGGTGCGAGGGCAGCCAGGCGACCGCCACGGTCACCGCGGCCGCGGCGGCGGCGCACAGCAGGAACAGCGTGGCAAAGCCGTCGCTGGTGCCGTGCAGGCGCGAGATCGCCGGCACCACGGTGGCGGCGACCGCGAACGACAGCACGTACTTGACCGCGTAGACCCGGGCGCGCCAGCGTTCCGGCGTGTTGCGGGCGATCAGCGTGTCGGTGATCGGGATCTGGCCGAACACCAGCATCATCATCGCCAGCGACAGCCCGAGCATCATCGAGCCGGTGGCGTTCGCCGCCAGCACGAAGATCACGACGCCGCCGCCGGTCAGCGCCAGGAACACCAGCCGGATCGAGTAGCGGTCGATCAGGTGGCCGACGCCGACCTGGGTGAAGGCGGCGCAGGCGAACACGATGGCGATCAGCGAGCCGGCCTGGGCGCCGTCCACGGTAAGCGCCATCACCCGCTCGTCGAACACCTTCGGCAGCGCGATGGTGGTGGCGTTGAAGATGAACCCGCCGATGGCGGTGGCGATGAACACCACCACCAGGATGCGCTTCCACTGCTCGTTCGGCTGGGAATGCACCTTGCGGGCCGCCGCGCCGGCGGCGGTCGCCGCCTGACCGACGGCGCTGCGGCAGTGCAGGATCCAGAGCACGCCGATGGCCATGCCGCCGAGCCCGGGCACCACGAAGGCGGAGCGCCAGCCCCAGGTCTCGCAGAGGAAGGCGGCCAGCAGCGGCGCTGCAGCGACCCCCATGTTGCCCCACACCCCGTTGACGCCGAGGCGCTTGCCGACCGCGCCGCCGCCTTGGCTGACCATGGCGATGCCGACCGGGTGGTAGATCGCCGCGAACACGCCGATCGACAGCAGCCCGAGGGCGATCTGGATCGGCCCGGTCGCCAGCCCGGTCACCACCGTCGCGGCGCCGATGCCGATGAAGAACACCCCCATCATGGTCTCCCGGCTCCAGCGGTCGGCCAGCCAACCGGCCGGCAGCGAGCAGGCCCCGAACGCGATGAACCCGGCGGTCGACAGAAACAGGATCTCGCCGTAGGTGGCGCCCATCTCGGCGGCCATGAAGACCGCCGCGGTCGGGAACACCAGCATCAGCAGGTGGTCGAGGCCGTGGCCGAGGTTCAGGAACAGGAACCGGGTGTTGGGAATCATGGACTTCTCCTGCGCTATCGGGGAATGATGCGCTGGTCCGTCGTTTCCGTCCTTCGACAGAACGCCAATCAATGTTGCAAACCGGACAGCCGCTGCGCAGCCGCGATCCCGCCGTCGAGGCCCGTCAGCGCTGGCCCAAGGCGATCGTCGGCTACGCCGTCGACTACGCGCCCGGGCACAGCACCGGGCGGCATTCGCACGGCCGCGCCCAACTGGTGCACGGCGAGAAGGGCGTGATGACGGTGCGGACCGACGACGGCGCCTGGGTGGTGCCGCCGGGCTACGCCGTCTGGGTCCCGCCGCGCATGGTCCACGAGGTCCGCGCGGCCGGCGCGGTGGCGATGCGCACGCTCTACCTGCGGCCGGATTCCGGCGTGCCGGTGGACCCGCGCTGCCGGGTTGTCCGGGTGCCGGCGCTGGTCCGGGAGCTGATCGCCCGGGTGGTCCGGCTGCCCGAGGACTACCCGGAGGAGGGACCGGAGGCGCGCCTGGTCGCGGTGCTGGCCGACGAGCTGTCCGAATTGCCGCCGGCGCCGCTCGACCTGCCGCTGCCGCAGGACCGCCGGGCGCTGGCGGTCGCGGAGGCGCTGATCGCCGATCCCGCCGACGGCCGCGATCTCGACGACTGGGCCCGGTCGGCGGGCGCCAGCGACCGCACCCTGTCGCGACTGTTTCGTCGGGAAACCGGCCTGACCTTCGGGCGGTGGCGGCAGCGTCGCCGCCTGCTGGCCGCCCTCGAGCGCCTGGGGGCCGGCGAGCCGGTGACCGCGGTGGCGCTCGACCTCGGCTACGACAGCCCGAGCGCCTTCATCGCCATGTTCCGCCGCACCCTCGGAACCTCGCCGACCCGCTACCTGCGGGACGGCGGCGACTGAGGAAGAAGGGGCGTCCCCCCTTCCGACCCCGTCGTCATCCCGGCCAAGCGCAGCGCGAGCCGGACTCCCGACCCGCCCGCTGTGGACCTGATAGCCGCGGCTTCGCCACGGCTTCCGGGGTGACGACAAAGTGAGAGGGCCGAGCACCGACGTGGTGTCGACTGATGGAGAGGACCCGATCGCCGTCAGCGCTTGAAGGGGTAGAAGCCGACGTCGTTGAACAGGGCGTTTTCCTGCTTGTAGAGCGCGCCGAGCTTGGCGCTTTCCTGGGTGTAGGCGATCCAGTCCGGGTCGGCCTGCATGGCGGCGCGCTTCTTCTCGCGGTCGCCGGCGTTGTCGTAGGCCCAGATGTGGATGTAGACGTTCGGGTCGCCGGTCTCGCACTTGGCGTACAGCACCGGCTGGCCGAGGTGCTTCGACTGCGGTGCCTTGCCCATCTTCTCGTAGAGTTCCAGGTGCTTGGCGATGGTGCCGGGGCGGCAGGTGTATTTGCGCACGTCGAACAGCATTGAGTGTCTCCTGCGGATGCTTCGAGATGGTTTAGGCGAGGGCGCGAGCTTAGCGCACGCGCCGCCGTCCGGAAGGCCCGATCAGTCGAGACGCCGGCTGCGTCCCTCGATGGCCGGCGACACGGTGCCCTTGGCGGCGACATGGTCCATCACCTGGCTCGCCATCAGGGTCGCCGAGCGCGCGTCGACCAGGACCTTGGCCTTGGCGAACACCGTGTAGCCGTCGCCGCCGCGCGCCATGAAGTCGTTGGTCGCCAGGGTGTAGACGGCCGACGGGTCGAGCGGCCGGCCGGCGACCGTGACGTCGCTCACCCGGGATCCGGCGGGCTTGCGGGCGTCGTAGGCGAAGCTGAGGCCGGAGACCTGCGGGTAGCGCCCGGCGCCCTCGGCGACGCCGCTGACGCCGTTTTCCAGCGCGGCCAGGATGTCGGCGCCGGTCAGTTCCAGCTTCAGGGTCCGGTTGCCGAACGGCAGTTCCGACAGGATGGCCTTGCGGGTCAGCGTGGTTCCGGCCGGGTAGGTGGTGTCGCCCCGGATGCCGCCGCCGTTGGTGATGGCGACATCGGCGCCGGTGGCCTCGCGCATGGCGTCGGCGATCAGGTTGCCGATCGTCGCCTCGCCGCCGCGTACGGCCGCCCGGCGCGAATCGAGGTCGCTGGTGGTGGTGCCGATCGGCTGACCGAGTTCGGCGTCGAGCTTCGCCTGATAGGCGTCGACCTTGGCCTGCACCTCGGGATCCGGGGCGACGGCGGCGGTGTGGATCAGCGCGAAGTCCGGGGTCCAGACCACCCGCGGGCCCTTGCTGCTCTCGACGGTGTCGATGGTCAGGGTCAGCCGGCCGACGAACACGCCCTGCGAGCCGGCCTTGAACACAGCCTGCTTGCCGTCGTAGTGGGCAAGCGCCAGATGGTCATGGCCGCCGAGAACGATGTCGACGCTCGGGACCGCGCGCAGCAGCGCCAGGTCGCCGCCCAGCTCCTCGTGGCTGAGCGCGATCAGCACATCGGCGCCCTGGTCCTTCAGGACCTTGGCGATGCGCGTGTCCGGCGGTGTCGTAGGCCTCGAAGGCGACGTCCGGGCCCGGGCTCGACACCACCGGGGTGCTCGGCGTGGTCAGGCCGAACAGCCCGATCTTGTAGCCGCCGGCCTCGACGATCGTGGCGTCGGCGACGCCGGGAAAGTTCGGCTGGCCCTTCAGCGCCACGTTGCCGGCCAGCCAGCGGAACCGCGACTCGCCGACCCGCGCGCGCAGCACCTCCGGCCCGAAGTCGAACTCGTGGTTGCCGAGCACCGCGTAGTCGATGCCGACCGTGCCGGCCATGTCGATCATGGCCGCACCCCGGTCGATGCCGGACTGCAGGGACGGCGAGATCAGGTCGCCGCCCAGGGTCACGATCACCGTGGCGCCGGCCGCCGCGGCGGCTGCCTTCTCCGCTTTCACCACGGCGGCGATCTTGGCCGCCCCGCCGGCGCCGTCGACCGCCTCGATGCGGTCCCAGTCGTTGACGTGGAGAATGACCAGCTTCGCCGGCGCGGCGGCCAGCGGCGAGGCGAGCCAAAAGACGGCGAAAGCCGCCAGCAAGGTGGTGCCGAGCAGACGATGCATGTGGGTCGCTCCTGACCGTGGGAGCACAGCCTAACCGGAGTCCGCGCACCGGCTGGAAGCGCTACCGCGCCCGCGCCGCCCCGCCGCTCCGCCCGCCACGGGACTTGGCGTTGTCCTTCTCGTCGAACAGCGCCGCCAGCTGCTCCATCATGGTGCCGCCGAGCTGCTCGGCGTCGACGATGGTGACGGCCCGGCGGTAGTAGCGGGTGACGTCGTGGCCGATGCCGACCGCCACCAGCTCGACCGGCGATTTGGTCTCGATGTAGCGGATGACGTCGCGCAGATGCTTCTCGAGGTAGTTGCCCGGGTTCACCGACAGCGTCGAATCGTCGACCGGGGCGCCGTCGGAGATCACCATCAGGATGCGCCGCTCCTCGGTGCGCGCCAGCAGCCGCTGGTGCGCCCAGTGCAGCGCCTCGCCGTCGATGTTCTCCTTGAGGATGCCCTCGCGCAGCATCAGGCCGAGTGACTTGCGGGCCCGGCGCCAGGGCGCGTCGGCCGGCTTGTAGACGATGTGACGCAGGTCGTTCAGGCGCCCCGGGTTGCCGGGCTTGCCGGACGAGATCCAGCGCTCGCGGGCCGAGCCGCCCTTCCAGGCCCGGGTGGTGAAGCCCAGGATCTCGACCTTCACCCCGCAGCGCTCCAGCGTGCGGGCCAGGATGTCGGCGCAGATCGCCGCGATGGTGATCGGCCGGCCGCGCATCGAGCCGGAGTTGTCGATCAGCAGGGTCACCACCGTGTCGCGGAACTCGGTGTCCTTCTCCATCTTGAAGGACAGCGGGAACAGCGGCGCCGTCACCACCCGCGACAGCCGGCCGGCGTCCAGCACGCCTTCGTCCAGGTCGAAATCCCAGGACCGGTTCTGCTGGGCCATCAGCCGGCGCTGCAGGCGGTTGGCGAGGCGACCGATCACGCCCTGCAGGTGCGAGAGCTGCTGGTCGAGCAGCATGCGCAGGCGGTTCAGTTCGTCGGGATCGCACAAGGTGTCGGCCTGCACCACCTCGTCGAACTCGGTGGTGAACGCCCGGTAGCCGGCGTCCTGCCAGTTCCGGCCGTCCATGTTCGGGTGCATCGGCGAGCCCGGATTGGCCGGCTCCTCGTCGCCCGACCCCGGCTCCAGGTCCATGTCCTCGGCGTCCTCGCCGTCGGCGCTCTCGTCGCCGGCCTGCATGTCGGACGGGATGGTCTCGGTGTCGGCGCCGTCCTCGGAGGTGCCGCGGGTGCCGCCCTCGCTGGTCTCGTCGACGTCGCCGCCCTCGTCCTCGCCCTCGGCGTCGCTGGCGTCGTCCTCGGCCATGCCCTCCTCGCCGATCTCAAGGTCGAGATCCGCGATCAGCTGCCGCGATGCCTTGGCGAACGCGTCCTGGTTCTCCAGGTGGCGGTCGAGTTCCTTGAGGTCCTGCCCGACCTTGCTCTCGATCCAGGGGCGCCAGAGGTCGACGACCCGGCGGGCGCATTCCGGCGGCGGCGCCCCGGTCAGCGCCTCGCGGGCGATCAGCCGCATGACGTCGACCAGCGAGATGTCGTCCTTGTCGGCGCGCTCCAGCCCCTTGCGGCGGTACTGCTCGTCGAGGACGGCGCCGAGGTTGCCGGCGACCCCGGTCATCGCCCGCGACCCGATCGCCTCGACCCGCGCCTGCTCGACCGCGTCGAAGATCTCGCGCGCCGCCTGGCCCTGCGGGACCCGGCGGTTGTGCACGGCTTCGTCGTGATGCTTCAGCCGCAGCGCCAGCGCGTCCGACTCGCCGCGCAGCCGCGCCAGCTCGACCGGATCCATGTCCTTCGGCGGGGCCGGCAGCCGGGCGCGGTTACCCGCCAGCCCGGCGTGCTCGGCGCCGTAGGTCACCTCGACCTCGGGCTCGCCCGAGATGGCCCGCAGGCACGCCGCCGTCGACCGCTTGAAGTCCTCGAAGGCGGTGTCGTCGGGCGGGCGGTTGCTGCTGCTGTTGCTGCGCATGGCTGGGCGGTCTCGCGTGTCCGTTACTCGGCCGCCTTGACGCCGGTCTTGGTGATCTCGTCCCCGAAGCAGCGCTGGTAGTACTCGGCCACGATCGCCCGCTCCACCTCGTCGCACTTGTTCAGGAACGTCAGGCGGAACGCCAGCTTGAGGTCGCCGCCGAAGATGTCGGCGTTCTCGGCCCAGGTGATCACGGTGCGCGGCGACATGACGGTCGAGATGTCGCCGGCCATGAACCCGGCGCGGGTCAGGTCGGCGCAGGTGACCATCTTGGACACCAGCTCGCGCTTCTCCGGGGTCTGGTAGGTCGCGCACTTCGCGAGCACGATGTCGACCTCGGCGTCGTGCGGCAGGTAGTTCAGCGTCGTCACGATGTTCCAGCGGTCCATCTGACCCTGGTTGATCTGCTGGGTGCCGTGGTAGAGGCCGGTGGTGTCGCCGAGACCGACGGTGTTGGCGGTCGAGAACAGCCGGAACGACGGGTTCGGCTGGATGACCTTGTTGGTGTCCAGCAGGGTCAGCTTGCCGTCGACCTCCAGCACCCGCTGGATCACGAACATCACGTCGGCGCGGCCGGCGTCGTACTCGTCGAACACCAGCGCGACCGGGTTCTGCAGCGCCCAGGGCAGGATGCCCTCCCGGAACTCGGTGACCTGCTTGCCCTCGCGCAGCACGATCGCGTCCTTGCCGATCAGGTCGATCCGGCTGACGTGGCTGTCGAGGTTGACGCGGATGCACGGCCAGTTGAGGCGCGCCGCCACCTGCTCGATGTGCGTCGACTTGCCGGTGCCGTGATAGCCCTGGATCATGACCCGCCGGTTGCGCGCAAAGCCCGCCAGGATCGCCAGCGTGGTGTCATGGTCGAACAGGTAGGCGTCGTCGCGGATCGGGACGTACTCGCTCGGCTCCGAGAAGGCCGGTACCTGCATGTCGATATCGAGGCCGAACACCTCCCTCGCCGAGACGGTGATGTCCGGCTGGCCGAGGTGGTGGGCGGGCTTGCGCTCGATGACGGTGTCGTTCGCCATGGACGGAATTCCTGTAGGGGAGGAGGGCGGAGCGTTGGACGGGCTCAGCCGAGAAGTCGGCGTAAAGTCGTATAGGCCTCGTTGATACTTTTCAACCGTTCCTCGGCGGCTCGGTCGCCGCCGTTGGCGTCGGGGTGGTGTTTTTTGACCAGTTCCTTGTACCGGCGCTTCAACTGCTCGAGCGTCAGCGGCGGCTCGAGCCCCATGACGGCGAGCGCCCGGCCCTCGGGCGAATGGATCGACGGGCGGTTCGGCCGGCGCTCCTCGGCCTCGTCCTCGAAGAACCCGAACGGGTCGCGGATCTTCCTTGCGGTGCTGCGCCCGGCGGAGTCGGCGGCGCCGAAACGCCAAGTCGGGCGTTCCCAGGTGGTCGAGCGGCGCAGATCCGCCTCGACCTCGGCGTCGCTCATGCCGGAATAGTAGTTCCAGGACTTGTTGTACTCGCGCACATGCTCAAGGCAGAACCAATAGTAATCGTCGAGCCGGTCGCGGGAGCGCGGCGCCCGGTACTCGCCGCTCTCGGCGCACCCCGGGCGGTCGCAGGCGCGCAGCGAGGACCGCGGGTCCAGGCGGTCCGACATCAGGCGTTCCGGATTGGCCTTTGCCATGGAAGCGACCATCTTGATTCCGCAGTAGGGCGGGCGAACCGTGACGCTACGGCCACTGTAACCCGCTCGAACCTAGCGACGCGTCGGAGAAAGTCCAGAGCATGAGAACGAGCGTGAAAGACACCGTTGCCAGCAAGCTGGCGTCAGCCTTCCAGCCCGCCAGCCTTGATGTCGAGGACGAGTCCCACAAGCACGCGGGGCACGCCGGCGCTCGCCCCGGCGGCGAAACCCATTTCAAGGTTCACATGGTCGCGACGGCGTTCGCCGGCAAGTCGCGGATCGAGCGCCATCGACTGGTTCACGCCGTGCTGGCGGAGGAACTGCGCGGGCCCATCCACGCGCTGGCCCTGAGCCTGGAGGCGCCCACTGCGACCGCAGAAGACTGATGGACAACCCAAAATAGCTTGGCTACCGCTAAAACCTTTCATGGTTGAATGGGCGGAAAATCCGTGGCATTGCTACTATAGCGAACAGGCAGCAGGCTGGATTCGCGCCACAACCGAGTAGTGAGGACCATTTGTCCGCACCGGATGACAAGCCGTCGATTCTGGAAAGCCGGAACGTTACCGTCGGAAGCAGGCGGACCAGCATGCGCCTGGAGCCTCAGATGTGGGACGCGCTGGAAAGCATAGCGCGGCAGGAAGGCACCTCGCTGAACAATCTTTGCACGCAGATCGACCAGCGTCGGCGCGAGGTCGGGCTGACTTCGGCGACCCGCGTGTTCATCATCAGCTACTATCGGCAACTGGTTCGACGTCAGCAGGGCGTCGACACCTCGGCGTCAGGTGGTGCGGCGCCAGGCACTGCGGCGCCCAGCACTTCGGCGCACGAGCCACTGGCACGCGTGGTCCTGGACACGGTCGTCGGGCGGCGTCTCGACCACCTGGGCGACCGGTCAGGACACGCCGAGGGAGCCAGCGAGTCGCCTTGGCTCGGCAAGGGACGGGCGGCGGCGTCCCGACAGCCGGTCGACTAGGATCCGGATGGGCCGGGGGATGCCGGCGGGCGGTACCAGGCCGGCCAGATCTTCGCCACCACCGGACTGGACTCGGCGAAGGCGTGGCACGAATTGAGCAAAGCCGGCTTGCGTGCCGGATCATCGGGCTTCGGGGGCTCGCCTCGGGCCTCGGCCGCCCGGCGCTCGCGCGACTGCTCCCCGAAGATCGTCTGGTAGGCGGTGGTCGCCATCGGCCCCAGCAGTTCCACGAGGTGGGTGCAGCCTTCCGCGCCGCCCAGGCGCTCCCGGACCGCCCGCCGCCAGCCGCCGCCGATCGTCAGGCCGACCAGGCGCTGGAAGTTGGGCGTGATGTCCGGGCAAATCGGAAACGGGCCGGCGTCGGTCACGGCGTCGACGCCGACCACCGTCATGCCGCGGTCGATGGTCAGCCGCAGCCACATGTCGTGGATCGGTTGCCCCGGTCCGATGAAACCGCGGTACTCGTTCGGAAAGCCGTAGGACTTGGTGTCGACCAGATGGCCTTCGATGTCCCAGTGGCCATCGGCGCGGCGCCAGCCCCGGCAGACGACGGTCCGATCATGGACGAGTTCACGCTCGGCGGGAGGGCTCAGCGGCATCCAGGGTCTCCGTCGCGGGGCCTCGGCGGTCGAAGCCGACCGCATCTCACGCGTTCGACGGCTTGTCCAGCGGGCTGAGCCGGAGCAGGGTGATCTGGTTGCGTTGGCGCCGCAGGATCCGGAAGCGGAAGCCGTGGAACACGAATTCCTGGCCGACCTCGGGGATCCGCCGGGCCTCGTGCAGCACGAGGCCGGCGATCGTCGAGGCCTCTTCGTCCGGCAGGTTCCACGCGAACTCCCGGTTCAGGTCGCGGATGGTGACGGTGCCGTTGACCACGGTCGATCCGTCGGGTTGCACCCTTACGCCGGCAACCGCGACATCGTGCTCGTCGAGAATGTCGCCGACGATCTCCTCGAGGATATCCTCCAGGGTGACCACGCCCATGAAACTGCCGTACTCGTCGACCACCAGGGCAAAGTGCTCCCGGCGCTCGCGGAACGCCTGCATCTGATCGAGCAGAGTGGTCGCGTCGGGTATGAACCAGGGGACGTTCGCGATCTCGACGATCTTGAGGTCCTCGGGCGCCGAGCCCCCGTGGGCGCGGATGGCGCGCAGCAGCGCCTTGACGTGCAGGACCCCGACGATGTTGTCGGACTCGCCCTTGTACAGGGGCAGGCGGGTGAAGGGGCTGTCCAGCACCTGCTCCAGCAGATCGCTGAGCGGCGCGTCGGCGTCCAGCATTCGCACGTTGCGGCGGTGCGTCATGATCTCGGAGACCTCGACGTCGGCCGAGATCGAGGATGCTGCGGAGCATGGCGCGCTCGTGCGCGACCTCCTCGCCGCCGTCGGCGTGCATCTCGATCAGCCCGCGCAGTTCCTCCTCGCGCTCGTCGTGGCCGAGGCCGGCGGCGACGGACACCCCGAACATCCGAAGCACGCCGGAAACCAGCGACTGCGCGGCGGCCGCCAGCGGCGTCAGGACCCACACCAGCGCCCGGATGATCGGCGCCACCGCCAGGGCCGACTGATCTGGGCGGTTGATCGCGTAGGTCTTCGGCAGGACCTCGCCGAAGATCACCACGATGACGGTCATGCCGATGGTGGCGATCGCCACGCCGTTCTCGCCGAACATCGTGATCAGCGCGCTGGTGGCGAGCGCCGAAGCCAGAATGTTGACGACGTTGTTGCCGATCAGGATCGACCCGATCAGCCGGTCGCTGCGCTTCTTCAGGGTGATGACCGTTTCGGCGGCCTTGTTGCCCTTGCGGGCCAGTTGCGACAGCCGCGCCTCGCTGGCGGCGGTCAGCGCGGTTTCGGAGCCCGAGAAGAATCCGGACATCACCAGCAGGACGAGGATGAAGCCGATGGTCAGGGCCAGTTGCGGGTCGATGTCCACGGCGTCGCGTCCTCTCAGGCGGCGCGAGGGCGATCCAGGAGGGCCCGGACCGTCGCTCGATCGATGTCGTCGCGCGCGGCGGCACGGCCGAGCTGGTCGAGAAGCACGAACACGATGCGCCCGTCGCGGGCCTTCTTGTCCTTGGTCATGTGGCCGATGAGGTCGTCGGCGGTCCAGCCGCGTCCCGGATCCACCTGGTCCAATTCGGTCGGCAGGCCGACCGCCGCCAGATGCGCCGCCAGGCGTTCGGCGTCCTGGCCGCTGCAGAGGCCCGACCCGCGCCGACAGCCGGGCCGCCAGAACCATGCCGGCGGCGACGCCCTCGCCGTGCAGCAGCGAGCCGTCATAGCCGGCCATCGCCTCCAGCGCGTGGCCGAAGGTGTGGCCGAAATTCAGCAGGGCCCGTGGCCCTCCGGCGGTCTCGCGCTCGTCGGCGGCGACCACCACGGCCTTGGCCCGGCACGACGTGACGATGGCGTGGCGGCGGGCGTCGGCGTCGCCGTCGAGCAGTCGGCGCCCGTTGGCCTCCAGCCACTGGAAGAAGTCGAGGTCGCCGATCGCGCCGTATTTGACCACTTCGGCGTACCCGGCCAGCAGTTCGCGGCGCGGCAGGGTGTCGAGCACGTCGGTGTCGATCAGCACGCGGCGCGGCTGGTGGAACGCGCCGACCAGGTTCTTGCCGTGCCGGGTGTTGACGCCGGTCTTGCCACCCACCGAACTGTCGACCTGGGCGAGCAGGGTGGTCGGGATCTGAACGAAGTCCAGCCCGCGCAGCGCGATCGCCGCCGCGAACCCGGCGAGATCGCCGGTCACGCCGCCGCCGAGCGCCACCACGACGGTTCGCCGGTCGATGCCGATCGCCAGCATCCGGTCCAGCAGGTCACCCAGGCCTTCCATCGACTTGGCGGCTTCGCCGGCCGGGACCGTGAGGGGTGCACCGCCGCGGCGGTCCCGGCGAGCGCGTCCATCAACGACGCCAGGTGAAGGGTGGCGACCGCCTCGTCCACGACCACGACGGTCTTCCGCCCGGTTATGAGATCGGCGAGCTCGGTTCCGGCACGCCCAAGCAGCCCGGCGCCGACCCTGATCACGTAGCGGCGTTCGTCGAGGTCGACCTCGACCGTCTCGACGGCGCTCATGGCGCGATGACCTTCACGATGGCGGCCTTCACTGGTTCAGGTGCGCAACGAGCGCCTGATAGACCTTCTCGACGGTGGCCTCAATCGGAACCCGTCTGGTTTCGACCACGATGTCGGCCTCGGCGTAGACCGGGTATCGCGTCGCCATGAGCCCGCGCAGGGTTTCCTTTGGATCAGCGGTCTTCAGCAGCGGCCGGTTGGAGCGCCGGGCGACGCGTTCGTACAGGGTGTCGAGGTCTGCCTTCAGCCACAGCGAGAGACCCTTGTCGCGAATCACCGCCCGGGTGTCGTCGGCCATGAAGGCGCCGCCGCCGGTCGCCAGCACATGCGGTGTGCGGTCGTCGAGCAGCCGGCGGATCACCCGCCGCTCGCCGTCGCGGAACGTTGCCTCGCCGAGCTCCTCGAAGATCTCCGGTATTGTTCGCCCGGCCGCGGTCTCGATCTCGGAATCGGCGTCCACGAAGTCGACGCCGAGCCGTTGGGCCAGGCGTCGGCCGATGCTGCTCTTGCCGGCCCCCATCAGCCCGACCAGGACCAGCGTCCTGGGCAGCACCGTGGCGCTCTGCACCGTGGTGCTCTGCGCGGCGGCCTCAGGACAGGGCGATGCCGGAGTGGCCAACGCCGAACCCGAACCGGACGATTCGGCCACGTCCACGCGCGCCCCGCTCGCGGTGCTCATGCCCGGTCCCCCGCGCGGCGCCGGGATCGAGCCCTGCGTTGCGTCGGATTCCGGCGGTCGGTACAGTGCCGAAGTCGCGCCATAGTCCGACGGTAACACACGCCTCGCGGCGGTCGCCAGACCGGGCTCGGCCGGCCGGCGCAGCCCGGGGCTCGCTGCACGGAACCGTTCATCGGATCGAGGCCTCGGCCATGCGTTTCGTCGCCTTCTTGTTCGTTCTGATCATCCTGGTCCTGGGAGGCGGGGCGGCGTTCCTGATGACCTGGGATATTCCACCTCCCACCGCCCCCGTCCAGAAAGTGATCCCGAATGACCGCCTGCCGAAGTGACGGCGGCGCTCGCCGGCTTCCCAAGATCAGGCGCTCCGGGTTCACGGTCGCAGGTCTGGTGATCCTTGCGGTCACTGCGGCCGCGACGTTGACGTTTCCCGGCGCTGGCCGGGCGCAGACGCGTGGCCCGATCCAGCTCGCCCCGCCGCAGGCCGCGCCGGCGGCGCCGGGCGACGCCCTGCCGTTGCCCACGCCCGCGCTGACGCCCGGGTTTCCGGCGCCAGACGCGCCCGCGGCCGACACGCGTCCGCCGCCGCCCCCGGCGCCGCGGACCACGGCGGACGGCAGCATCCGGATTGAGGGCCTGACTCCGCTCACCGTTGACGCCGCCGGGACGCTGACGCCGGACAGCGGTGGCTTGCGCTCCGACCTCTGGGCCGGCACGCCAGGGCCGATCGCGCAGCGTTTGCTGTCGCTGCTGCCGGCGGCACCGGACAGCCTCGCCCTGCGCGACCTGCAGCGCCGTCTGCTGCTCTCGGCCGGGCCGGCCCCGGCCGACCTGCCGGCGGAGGGCGCGTTGCTGGCGGTCCGGGCGCAGCGATTGCTGGCCATGGGAGCGCTCGACGATTTGCTGGCGCTGGCGGCGCTGGTGCCGGGGCGCGACGACGATCCCGACATGGCGCGGGTGATGTCCGAACGGGCGCTGGCGGCCGGCGACGAGGCGAACGCCTGCCGTCTCCATCAGGCGGTGGCGGCACGATCGGACGACCGTTACTGGGTCAGGCTTGGAACGGTCTGCGATCTCTGGCGCGGCGATACCGCCAAGGCGGAACTGGGCACCCGTCTGCTCGGGGAACTCGGTGACCCGGATCCGCTGCTGCAGGAGTTCGTGCAGTCGGCGGTCGCCGGGCACGCCGGCGGACCGCATCGGCTGGCCAACGCCGAACCGCTGCACTTGGCGGCGGCGCGTATTGCCCGGGTGCCGATCGATCCCGAGGTGGTCTCGATCGCCTCCCTGCCGGTCCTGGTGGCGCTGGCGCGCGGACTCGGGGATCCGCCGTTCGCCGCCCGGCTGGCAGCGGCCGAGGCGGCCGAACGGGCCGGCGCCGTGACCGCCGGCGCGTTGATCGCCCTGTACGCCGATGTGGCGGTGCAGGGCGGCCGGGTGGATGGCGCGTTGCGCGCCGCCGAGGCCGATCCAAGCCCGTACGCCCGCGCCCTGCTTTGGCGTACGGCCGAGGCGACAGCCGACCCCGCGCAACGCGCGCGGGTGATGGCCAAGGCCTTCGAGATTGCCGACGGCCCGGCGTCCTGGAGGCAGACGGCACGCCTGTTCGCCGGACCGATCCGGCGACTGGAGGCTGGTTCGGCAACCGAGAGCTTTGCCCCGACCGCCGTTCGCGCGCTGGTGGCCGCCGGTGACGGCGTGTCGGCTCGGCCCTGGATGGATTGGCTGCAGCGCCGCGCCGACACCGGTGACGGCGAGGCCGCGGCGACGCGTCGGGACATCTGGGTGATCGCCCGCGTCGGCGGCGGCGAGACGCTGGTGCCGTACCGCGAGTCGGCGGTGGCGGCGTGGTGGGATGGCCTGCGCGCCGCCGACCCCGAAGGCGCCTCCAACCTCGGGGCCGCGGCGTTGACCCTCATGCACGCGCTCGGCGCGCCGATCGGCGCCGACGCCTGGCGAGGACTGGCCTCGGCGCCGTCGACCAATCCCTACGAGGCGCCGACGGCGGCGTTCCGCAACGGCGTGACGGCCGGTTCCGAGGCCGGTCGCGTCGCCGAAACCATCGCGCTTGCCGCAGCCGGCTTCGGCGAGGTTCCGCTCGAGGAGATCGATCCGACGGCGATCGCGCTGGTCGTCGCTGGCTTGCGCCGCCTCGGCCTGGAGGACGACGCTCGCCGGCTGGCCGGCGAGGCGGCCCTGGGGTACGGCCTCTAGATGGCGCGCCGAGCGACCGCGGGCGCCCGGTCGCCATCGGTCGAAACCTTCCTCGAGATGATGGTGGCCGAGCGCGGTGCCGCCCGGAACACGCTGGAAGCCTACGGACGCGACCTCGCCGACGTCGAAGCCTGGCTGGCCGGTCGAGGCTGCCGCCTCGACGAGGCCGGTACCGAGGACCTGCGCGCCTATCTGGCGGCGGCCGAGGCGTCCGGCGTGGCGCCCCGTACCGCCGCGCGGCGCCTGTCGGCGGTGCGGCAGTTCTTCCGGTTCCTCTACGCCGAGGGTAGGCGCCGCGACGAGCCGACCGCCGCGCTCGACGCGCCGCGCCGGGGCCGGGCGCTGCCGAAGATCCTGTCCGAGGCCGAGGTCGACGCCCTGCTGGAGGCCGCCCGCGACCGGCCCGGTCCCGACGGCCTTCGGCTGGTCTGCCTGCTGGAGGTGCTGTACGCGACCGGTTTGCGGGTGACCGAACTGGTCGGGCTGCCGTTCGCGGCGGTGGCGCGGGACCCGCGCGTGCTGATCGTGCGCGGCAAGGGCGGCAAGGAGCGCATGGTGCCGCTGACCGAGGCGGCGATGACGGCAATCTCGGCCTACAAGGGCGTGCGCGGCGTGTTCCTGGCGGCCGGGGCGACCTCAACTCACCTGTTCCCGTCGCGCTCCTCGTCAGGGCACCTGACCCGTCGCCGGTTGGGTCAACTCCTGGACGAGACCGCGATGCTGGCGGGGATCGATCCGGCCAAGGTGTCGCCGCACGTGCTGCGCCACGCCTTCGCCACCCATCTGCTGGATCACGGCGCCGATCTGCGGAGCGTGCAGCAGATGCTGGGGCACGCCGACATCTCGACCACCCAGATCTACACCCACGTCCTGGCCGAGCGTCTGCGGGCGCTGGTCGAGGCGCATCACCCGCTGTCCCGGAACTAAGCATCGGCGGTTGACTTGTGGGTCGGCGGTGGTGCCGTTATGGTGCCGCCGCTTTTGGACGAGGCCCCTGCTCATGCGTCATTTTCTCGATTTCGAGAAGCCGATCGCCGACCTCGAGGGCAAGATCGAGGAATTGAAGCATCTCTCCGGGACCGGAGAGATCAACATCGCGGACGAGGTCGGGAAGCTCCAGGCCAAGGTTGAGCGCCAGCTGCGCGCCACCTACCAGAAGCTGACGGCGTGGCAGAAGGTGCAGGTCGCGCGGCACCCGGATCGGCCGCACGCCGCTGACGTGATCGACCACCTGATCCAGGATTTCCAGCCTCTGGCCGGCGACCGCGGCTTTGCGGACGACGCCGCCATCGTCGGCGGGCTCGGCCGATTCCGCGGCCGCTCGGTGATGGTGATCGGGACCGAGAAGGGCGCCACCACCGAGCAGCGGGTGCGACGCAATTTCGGCATGGCGCGCCCCGAGGGTTACCGCAAGGCGCGGCGGCTGATGCAGATGGCCGATCGCTTCGGCCTGCCGATCCTGACGCTGGTCGACACCGCCGGGGCCTACCCCGGGATCGATGCCGAAGCCCGCGGCCAGGCCGAGGCGATCGCCCGATCGATCGAGACCTGCCTGGCGGTGCGCGTGCCGCTGGTCGCGGTCATCATCGGCGAGGGCGGGTCAGGCGGCGCGGTGGCGCTGGCCGCCGGCAACCGCGTGCTGATGTTCGAGCACGCCGTCTACTCGGTGATCTCGCCCGAGGGCTGCGCCTCGATCCTGTGGCGCTCGGGCGAGTTCGCCAAGGACGCCGCCGAAGCCCTCAAGATCACCGCCCAGGACCTGGAGCGGCTCGGGGTGGTGGACGGCATCGTGCCGGAACCGCTGGGCGGCGCGCACCGCAACCCGACGATGGCCCTCGATGCCCTCGGCAAGGCGATCGACGAGGCGCTCGAGGAACTCGTCAAGATCGACGGTGGCCAGTTGCGGGCCGACCGCCGCGACAAGTTCCTGGCCATGGGCGCTGCCGAGGACTAAGCCGGGCATCGTCGGCCGCCGTCTCGGCGCTGGGCATTCGCCCCGCGGTGGAGGAGGATGACCGCCTGCGTTTGGCCGGCCGCCTGCCCGGCCCCATCCACGAGAGGCTCTCATGACGGTCCAGGGCGCGGACTACAAGCTGGCGGTGTTCTGCGACTTCGAGAACGTCGCCCTCGGCGTGCGCGATGCCAAGATCGCGAAGTTCGACATGAAGCTGGTGCTCGAGCGCCTGCTGCTGAAGGGCAGCATCGTGGTCAAGAAGGCTTATTGCGACTGGGACCGATACAAGGAGTTCAAGTCGACCATGCACGAGGCCGCCTTCGAGCTGATCGAGATTCCGCACGCCCGGCAATCCGGCAAGAATTCGGCGGATATCCGCATGGTCGTGGACGCGCTCGACCTCTGCTACACCAAGGAGCACATCGACGCCTTCGTGATCGTCAGCGGCGACTCCGACTTCTCGCCCCTGGTCAGCAAGCTGCGCGAGAACGCCAAGACGGTGATCGGCGTCGGCGTGCGCAACAGCACCTCCGACCTGCTGATGAACAACTGCGACGAGTTCATCTTCTACGACGACCTCGCCCCGGCCGGGGCCAAGGCGCCGCTGCGGCCGCGGCCCGCCGACACCAAGGCGGTCCCGGCCAAGAAGCCGGTCGGCAAGGCCGCGGCGCCGGCAACGGAGTCGCCGCCCGCCGCCCCGGCGGCGGCTGTCGCCGCGTCGAGCGCCGCAGCCGCGTCGAGCGCGCCGGCCAAGGGCACCGACGGCTTTGCCGAGGCCATCGACCTGGTGCTGGAGACCGCCGCGGCGCTGCTCGCCGAGGGCGCCGACCGGGTCTGGGGATCGGCCGTCAAGCAGACCCTGAAGCGCCGGCGCCCCGGGTTCAGCGAGACCGCCTACGGGTTCCGGTCGTTCAGCGACCTGCTCGAGGAGGCGGAGGAGCGCGGCCTGCTGGACATGGACATGGACGAGCGCTCCGGCGGCTACGTCATCCGCTCGGTCAAGCGCGACTACTGAAGCGCCACCGCGGCCCCGGAGGACAAGGATGGCGGACGGCATCGACTTCCGGCTCGGCCTGATCGGCGACGGCATCGGACGGTCCTCGGCGCCGCGGCTGCACGAACTCGCCGGCCGGATCGTCGGGCGGTCGGTCAGCTACGCGCGCTTCGACCTCGACGGGCGGACCGACGCCAGCTTCGAGGACACCCTCGCCGGGTGCGGGCGCGACGGCCTCGCCGGGGTGAACGTGACCCATCCCTACAAGGAACGCGCCGCCGCCATCGTGCCGATCGCGCGATGCCGGCGTCCGGCGGATCGGGGCGATCAACACCGTGCTGTTCCGCGACGGCGCGGCATCTGCCGGCCACAACACCGACCACAGCGGCTTCGTCGCCGCGTACCGGGCCCGGATGGGGGCCGAGCGGCCGGGCGCGGTGGCGCTGGTCGGCGCCGGTGGGGTCGGTCGGCCGATCGCCGTCGGTCTCGGCGAACTCGGGGCCGAGGAGGTCCGGGTCTACGACATCGACGCCGGCCGGGCCGCAAGGCTGGCCGCCGAGCTGTCCAGCCCCCAGTTGACGGTGCGAGCCTGCGCCGACCTCGCCGAGGCGCTGGACGGGGCGGCCGGCATCGTCAACGCCACGCCGATCGGCATGTACCGCTACCCGGGCAATCCCGTGCCCGACGCGCTGCTCGGCCGCCCGCGCTGGGCTTTCGACGCCGTCTACACGCCCCGCGACACCGAGTTCGGGATCGCTGCCGCCGCCCGGGGGGCGGCGGTGATCTCCGGCTACGAGCTGTTCTTCTGGCAGGGCGTCCACGCCTTCCGGCTGTTCACCGGCCTCGACGTCGACCAGGCGGCCCTGCGTGCCGAACTGGAGCGGAGCGAGGCCTGACCGTCAGACCTCGCCGGCGTAGGGCGGGGCCGGGTCGTACTGCATCTGCCGCTGCACCTTGCGGGCGAAAGCCGGCTCCCAGATCTCGCCGACCAGCCACAGCGCCATGTCGATGCCGGCCGACACGCCGGCCGAGGTGACGACGTTGCCGTCGCGGACGTAGCGCACGTCGTCCATCACCTCGCCGGCCTCGCCGCGCCGTCGCACCAGGTCGACCGCGCCCCAGTGGGTGGCGATGCGCTTGCCGCGTGCCGGACCGGCGGCGGCCAGCAGCATCGAGCCGGTGCACACCGAGGTGACCCAGGTGCAGCCGCGCGCGGTCTCGGCGATCCAGGCGAGCAGTTCGGTGTTGGCGACTTCCCGCCGGGTCCCCTGGCCGCCCGGGACCACCAGGATGTCGAGCGGCGGGGCGTCCTCGAAGCTGTGGTCGGCGACCACCCGCAGGCCCTTGGCGCAGCGCACGGTGCCGCCGTACGGGGCGATGGTGACGCAGGCGATCCCGGTCTCGGGGCGGATCTTGCCGGCCATGGTGAAGACCTCCCACGGCCCGACCATGTCGAGCTCCTCGAGGTCCTCGAACATCAGGAATCCAATCTTCACGGCGACAACTCCCTGGTGCGTGGTCCGAAGCGCTGGCGGTAGTCGGAGGGGGCGATGCCGAGCTGGCGCAGGAAGCTGCGCCGCATGCGCTCGGCGCTGCCGAACCCGGTGTCGTGGGCGATCACCTCGATCGAGCCGCCGTCGCGTTCAAGCCGGCGTCGGGCGGCGTCGACGCGGGCGCGCTCGACGAACCGCGCCGGGCTGATCCCGACGGCGCGGGTGAACACCCGGTTGAAGTGCCGCGGGCTCATGGCGGCGTGCCCGGCAAGGTCCTCGACGGTCAGCGACGACGACAGGTTCTCGAACACCCAGTCCTGCAGCCGGACGAGCCGCGGCTCGTCGGCGCTCTGCAGCGCCAGCTCGGCGCTGAACTGGCTCTGGCCGCCGGGGCGGTGCATGTACATCACCTTCAATCGCGCCAGTTCGAGCGCTGGCCGCCGGCCGAGGTCCTCGGCGATCATCGCCAGCGCCATGTCCATGCCGGCGGTCACGCCGGCCGACGTCCACACGTTGCCGTCGCGCAGGTAGATCCGGTCGGCGTCGACCCGGACCTTCGGATGGTCCGCCGCCAGGCGCTCGGCGTGGCGCCAGTGGGTGGTGGCCCGCCGGCCGTCCAGCAGCCCCGCCTGCGCCAGCACGAACGCGCCGGTGCACACCGACGCCAGCCGGCGGACTCCTGCGGCAGCCCGCAGCCATTCCAGCAGCGCCGGGTCGGCGGCGGCCCGCCGGGCCCCGGCGCCGCCGGCCACCAGCACGGTGTCGAAGTCGGTCGGGTCGGTGTCGGCGAAGCCGGCGTCGAGGGTCAGCGCGACGCCGATGCTGGCGGACACGGTGCCGGCCGCCGCGCCCACCAGCCGGCACCGGTAGGCGGCGGGTCCGTCGACCGCGCCGTCGAGCGTGGCGGAGGCGAACAGCGACAGCGGCCCGGTGACGTCCAGCAACTCGAAATCCGCGACCGCGACGATGGCGACGCGTCGGACGGTGACGGCAGCGGGCGCGAGCGCGGCGGAGACGGGATCGTTGCTCATGGCCGAAGCATCCTGTCGCGACGCCGGCGTGTCCGCAATGACGGTATCCCCTCGATTTCAGCCATGGGCGCCTCGGCCGTCACGCCGTGGCCCGCGATGAAAACCGTCTCTCGCTCCTCCATAGCCGGTTCGAGCGAGGGTCGCAGCGACGGAGGCGGGCATGGTGGTGGAGTTCGGCGGGGGCATCGCGGGCCGCAGGCTGCCGGAGCCGGTCCGCTGGCTGCTGCGCCTGCACGCGGTGTGGGAGGACCAGCGGGCCGACGCGGCGTTGCCGGACGCCGACGAGCTGTTCCTCGCCGACCTCGCCGAGCTGATACCGCACCTGCTGCTGGCCTGCCGCCACGAGGAAATCGGCGGCTTCCGGATCGAGTTCGCCGGCGCCGCCGCCGCGGCGCTGCTCGGGCTGCAGCCCGTCGGCGAGACGCCGGAGATCGGGCCCCGGGAACATCCGCTCGCCTGGATCGGCGCCGGCATCGTGCGGGCGCGCCGGCCGGCGATGCCGGGCCCTGCTGGTTGCGATCCGAGGGTCGGCTCGGGCTGTTCCTACCCTATGGCGGGCCCGACGGAAGAGTGACGCTGGTGGTTGCCGGCGTTGCCCCGTGGCCGCTTCCGGAGGACCGGGTCGAGCGCGACGATCGGGTCGTGCCGATGCGTCCAGCGCCGCGTCCGTGCCGGCGCACCGACCAGGCCGGCGGGTGCTAGTCTAGGCCGCCTCGATCTCGACCCGGGTGTCGTTGTAGCAGGCGCCTTCGCACAAATCGGCCTTGCCGCTGACCATCAGCGCGTTGACGGTGTCGCCGGTCGGGCTGGTGCAGGCCCAGGTACCCTTCGGCGAGTACACGACGCCCGGCCGCACGGCGTCGGTGACCACCGCGGTCAGCCGGGTCTCGCCAAGGTCGTTGAAGACCCGGACCGCGTCGCCGTCGGCGATGCCGCGGGCGGCGGCGTCGCCGGGATGGATCTCCAGCACCGGCATCCCGGCCGACGCCGGGTGGCCTCCGAAGGTGGCGTTGGTGCGGTCGGACGAGGACGGCGTGATCAGGGCGAGCGGCCAGTCGGTCTGCAGCCGGCGGTAGGTCGGCACCCGGAAGCCGCGCCTTGGCGGCCATCGGCTCCGACGCCAGCTCGGCCTTGCCGCTGGCGGTCAGCGGAAACACCGTGGCGAACGGCACGATCGGCGAGCGACCGTCCGGCGCCGTCATGTTGCGCGCCGCGCTGACCGGGAGCGCGCTGGGCGCGATCCCGCCGAGGCGCGGGTCGGCGCCGTCGACGGCGTCGTCCATCAGCTCGGCGTCGCTCGCCCGGAAGCACGCCTCGTCGAAGCCGAAGCGGGCGGCGAGACGGCGGAAGATCTCGGTGTTCGGCAGCGCCTCGGCGACCGGCGGAATCACCGCCTCGGCGCGCTGCAGGTAGGTCTGGCCGTAGGCCGGGAACAGGTCGGCGTGCTCGAAATGCGAGCAGGCCGGCAGCACGACGTCGGCGTAGGCCATGCTGTCGGTCATCTGCACCTCGCAGCCGACCACGAACAGGTCGGGCCGCGACATGGCGCGGCGGACCAGGCGCTGCTCGGGGTGGGTGGCGACCGGGTTGTGGTTGTAGACGAACAGCGCGCCGATCGGGGTGGCGGCGCCCGGCTCGAGGATCAGCCGCGGCACGTCCATGATGTTGATGGTGCGGGTGCCGTCCGGCGCCAGGTCCGGACGCTGCAGCTTGGCGATGGTCTTCGGCACGGCGGCGCCGACCTTGGCGACGGCACCGCCGCCGACCACGCCCCACTTCCCGGCCAGCGTCGGCAGCGCCAGGATCGCCCTGACACCGTTGCCGCCGTTCCGGTTGCGCTCCAGGCCGTTGCCGATGGCGATCAGCGCCGGGCTGGCGTCGGCGTACCAGCGCGCCAGGGTGCGGATCGCCTCGGGGTCGATGCCGCACTCCTCGGCGGCGCGCTCCGGCGTCCAGGCCCGGGCCTCGGCCAGCAGGTCGTCGGCGCCGACCGCCCAGCGCTCGACGAAGCCGTGGTCGATCGCGCCGATGCGCTCCAGCTCGGCGGCCAGCGCCAGCGCCAGCACGACATCGGTGCCGGGCCGGATCGCCAGGTGCAGATCGGCGCGCTCGGCGACCTTCACCCGCTTCGGGTCGATCACCACCAGCCGGGCGCCCTTGGCCTTGGCGCGGTTGATGGTGCGGATGAAATGCAGGTTGGAGACCGTGACGTTGTTCGACCAGACCACGATCAGCTGCGCCTCGGCGCCCTGTTCCGGCGGCGTGCCGGGCATGTTGCCGAACACGCTGGTGTAGGCCTCGCCCTTGACGCCGCCGCACATCGGCGGCCGGTCCAGCTTGCTGGCGCCGAGCTTGTGGAAGAACCGCATGTCCATCGAGCCGCCGGCCAGCATGCCGTGCGGGCCGGCGTAGTTGAACGGCACCACGCTCTCGGGCCCGAAGCGGGCGATCGCGCCGGCGATGCCGTCGTGCACCCGGTCCAGCGCCTCGCTCCACGAAATCCGCTCGAAGCGGCCGTCGCCGCGGTCGCCGACGCGCAGCAGCGGGTGACGCAGGCGGGTCGGGCCGTGGACGAAGTCCGGATAGTACCGCGCGACCTTGTTGCAGATCACGCTTTCCGTGATCGGGTTGGCCTCGGATCCGTGGATCGCGACGATGCGGTCATCCTCGACCGTCACCGCCAGGCTGCAGGTGTCGGGGCAGTCCAGCGGGCATACGCTGTCGCGGGTGACCGGGCTGTGTCCGTCGGGCATCGCGGCCTCCTTCGCCTCCGTGACGATCCGGCGGCACTATCCGTCGCACCCGGCCCGATCGGTAGGGCCATTGCCGGGGACATCCCCGGGCCAAGGCGGCTCGGGCTCGCGGTCCGCTCACGACCGGTCACGGCGTGTTGACTGGCGGTGCCAGCGGCTATGCTTAGTTTCGAAAGCACCCCGCCGCGGCGAGCCGATGGACAGGAGATCATGCAGCGACCGCCGGCAGCCGCCGAGGAGGAGTCACCACCGCCCGCGCCGGGCTGGTCCGGCGTGCGCCGCTGGGGCCTCGCGCTGGTGCTTGCCGTCGGCTTCGGCGGCTATTTCCTCCTGGACCTGGACCGTGTCGTGTCGGTCGAGGCCCTGGCCCGAAACCGCGATGGGCTGGAAGCCTGGGTCGACGCCAACCCGCTGCTGTCCCGCGCCGTTTACGCCGGGCTGTACTTCCTGGCGATCGCGTTCTCGCTGCCGGTCGGCGTCCTGCTGACGGTGGCGGGGGCATGGTGTTCGGCCTGATCGAGGGCACCCTGCTGACGGTGGTGGCGGCGACCGCCGGAGCCGTCGCCGTGTTCCTCGCCGCCCGCACCGCCGTCGGCGATGCGCTTCGGCGCCGGGCCGGGCCGCTGGCGGCCCGACTCGAGGGTGGTTTTCGCGAGAACGCGCTTTCCTACCTGCTGGTGCTTCGCCTCGTGCCGTTGTTCCCGTTCTGGCTGGTCAACATCGTGCCGGCGCTGTTGGGCGTGCCGATCGCCACCTACGCGGTCGGCACCTTTCTCGGGATCATCCCTGGAACCTTCGTTTTCGTTTCGGTTGGCAACGGCCTCGAGGCTCTGATCAGCCAGGGACGGCTTCCCGGCATCGAGATCTTCCTCGAGCCTGCCGTGCTCACACCCTTGGCCGGGTTGACCCTGCTGGCGCTGGTGCCGGTGATCTACAAGCGGCTGCGCCGCGGCGGTGGACCCGGTGGGTCGCGGTAACCTTCCTGGATCGCCCGACACTTTGCCTGTATCAACGGGTGGAGCAGCGCCCGGACAACCGTCGGATCGCGAATGACCGAGTCCATCGCCGTCGATCTTTGCGTGATCGGAGCCGGTGCGGGCGGGTTGTCGGTGGCGGCCGGCGCGTCGCAGATGGGGGCATCGGTCGTCCTCTTCGAACGCGGCGCGATGGGCGGTGACTGCCTGAACGTCGGCTGCGTTCCCTCCAAGGCTCTGCTTGCCGCCGGCCATGCCGCCCACACCGCCCGATCGGCCGGCCGCTTCGGCCTGGACGCCGCGGTCCGTCCGGTCGACTGGCCGCGGGTGCGCGAACACGTCCGAGGGGTGATCGCGGCGATCGCGCCCATCGACTCCGTGGAGCGCTACGAGGGGTTGGGCGTTCGGGTGATCCAAGCGCACGCGCGGTTCGTAGGCAGCCGTGAAGTCGAGGGCGGGGGCGTTCGCGTGCGGGCTAAATTCATGGTGATCGCGACCGGCTCGGTGCCGTCGGTGCCGCCGGTTCCGGGCCTTGCCGAAGTGCCCTACCTTACCAATGAGTCGATCTTCGAACTGGATGATCGCCCGGAGCACCTGCTGGTGCTCGGCGGCGGCGCGATCGGGGTGGAACTGGCCCAGGCGCATGCCAGGCTGGGTTGCCGGGTGACCCTGGTCGAGGCAGGGCAGTTGCTGCGCGCCGAGGACCCCGAGGCCACCGAGGTCGTGCGTCGGTCGCTGGAAGGCGATGGCGTGACGATCCACGAAGGGCGGGCGGTGACCAAGGTGGCGCGCTCCGCGGACGGTGGCGTGCTCCTGAGCCTGGGAGACGGCGACGGCGTCGAGACCCTTGCCGGAAGCCACCTCCTGGTCGCCGCCGGCCGGCGCGTGGCGTTTGACGGCCTCGACCTGGAGCGGGCCGGCATCGCCACCGACGCCCGTGGCCGGCTGGTGCTCGACGCCCGGCTGCGCACCAGCAACCGGCGGGTGTTCGCGGTCGGCGACGCCGCCGGCGGGCCGCAATTCACCCACGTCGCCGGCGCCCACGCCGGGGTGGTGATCCGCAACGCGCTGTTCCGGTTGCCGGCAAAGGCCGACAACGCCGGTGTGCCGCGTGTCACCTACACCGCCCCCGAATTGGCGCATGTCGGGCCGACCGAGGCGGAGCTCAGGGCCGCCGGCACTCGCTTCAACGTGCTGCGCTGGTCGTTCGCCGAGAACGACCGCGCCCAGGCGGAGCGATCGGTCGAGGGCTTCACCAAGGCGCTGGTGGCGCCGAACGGCCGGATCCTGGGGGCGACGGTGGTCGGCGAGAGCGCCGGCGAACTGGTCTCGCTGTGGGGGTTGGCGATCGCGCAGGGCCTGAAGGTCGGGGCGCTGGCCGGGCTGACCATCGCCTACCCGACGCGCGCCGAGATCGTGCGCCGCGCTGCCGGGAGTTGGTACATCCCGACCCTGTTCAGTGACCGCACCCGGGCGGTCGTGCGCTTCCTGATGCGATTCGCCTGACCCGACGGCAATGCGCTTCTCGTTTCGATCCCTGTCGTTCCGGCTGCTGCTGCTGACGATCTTCTTCGTGATGCTGGCGGAGGTGCTGATCTACACGCCGTCGGTGGCGCGGTTCCGCCTGGTCTACCTGACCGAAAAGCTCGATGCGGCGCATCTGGCGGCGATGGCGGTCAACGTCGCCCCCGACCGCATGGTCAGCGAGGAGATCACCTACGAACTGCTCGATCATGTCGGCGCCTGGTCGATCAAGGTGGTGCGCAACGGCACGCCGATGGAGATGCTGAGTCGACCGCTTCGCCCCGAGCCCCACGTCCGCTACGACATCGACGATCCCGGGGTGGTGACGCTTGTCATCGATGCCTTCGACGCGCTGTTCCAGACCCGCGACCGTGTCATGCAGATCCGCGGCACCGCGCCCAAGGACGCGATGGCGGAGGTGGTGGTTACCCTCGACGAGTATCCGCTGCGGCGCGAGATGTACGAGTATTCCTGGCGGATCCTGAACCTCTCGGTGGTGATCTCGGTGATCACCGCGTCGCTGATGTTCGTGGCCTTGCGCTGGATGATGGTGC
Organism: Rhodospirillaceae bacterium; assembly: GCA_018401495.1. Classification (GTDB taxonomy): domain Bacteria; phylum Pseudomonadota; class Alphaproteobacteria; order Thalassobaculales; family Thalassobaculaceae; genus Thalassobaculum_A. The sequence goes on along the minus strand of JAGYJX010000018.1, from coordinate 132,467 downwards.
GGCCGTTGGAGAACCTGACCCGCAGCCTGATCGCGTTTCGCCGGGCGCCGGAGGACCGGTCGAGCGATCTGCCCGACCTCGGCCGGCGCGACGAGATCGGCGTCGCGCAGCGCGAGATGGCGGCCATGAAGGAGGGGCTGCGCAGCGCGCTGCGCCAGCGCACCCGGCTCGCGGCCCTCGGCACCGCGGTCAACAAGATCAGCCACGACCTGCGCAACATGCTCTCGACCGCCACCCTGATCTCGGACCGCCTGGTGGAGAGCCAGGATCCCGAGGTGCGGCGGATCGCGCCGACCCTGGTGCGGGCGATCGACCGGGCGGCGGCGCTGTGCTCGACCACCCTGAACTTCACGCGTGAGACCCCGCCGCTTCGCCTGGAGCCGATGACCGTCGGCGACCTTGTCCGGGACGCCGAGGCCGGGTTGCCGGCGTCCGAGCTGGGAGCGCTGCGCGTCCACCTGGCGGAAGGTGGCGAACTGCTCCTCCGCGTCGACCGCGACCAGATGTTCCGCGCTCTGTCGAATCTGATCGGCAACGCCGCCGCCGCCGGCGCGGGGCGGGTCACCCTGATCGCCAGCCGGCGCGACCGCCGGGTGGTGCTCGACGTGGTGGACGACGGCCCCGGGATCCCGGCGGAGGGGGTCGGGCGGCTGTTCCAGCCGTTCCAGTTCAGCGGCCGCAAGGACGGCTCCGGCCTTGGCCTGACCATCGCCCGCGACATCGCGCAGGCCCATGGCGGCCGGCTGACCCTCGATCGGACCGGACCGGACGGCACGGTGTTTCGCCTGGAACTGCCGGAGGCCGACGCGCTAGCAGCGCCGGCCGCGGCTTGGCCAGCCCGCGACGGCGATGGTAGTTTCCGCGCCGGGGGTGTCGGTTCAGGCTTCGAACGAGGAGGAACGATCGTGGAGCCTGTCCCAGCCGCCGAGGCCACAGGCGTCGGCGCCCAGATGCCGGAACAGTGCGCCCAGTGCACCGTTCGGCAGTTCACGGTGTGCGCGCCGCTCGACGGCGCCGAGATGCAGCGGCTGACCGGGATCCACCGCTTCGTCGAGCTGGAGGCCGGGGCGCCGATCACCGAGGAAGGCCAGCCGGCCGATCACGTGTTCAGCGTCAGCATCGGGGCGGTGCGCCTCTACAAGCTGCTGTCCGACGGCCGCCGGGCGGTGACCGGCTTTCTGTTTCCCGGCGATCTGCTCGGCCTGACCTCGCGCGACCGCTACGCCTGCTCGTCGGAGGCGTTGACGGCGGTGAGGCTGTGCCGCTTCCCGCGGCGCCCGCTGGAGAGCCTGTTCGCCGAAATTCCCAAGCTCGAGCGCCGGCTGCTGGCGATGGCCTCGAACGAGCTGGCGGCGGCGCAGGACCAGATGGTTCTTCTTGGTCGCAAGACCGCGACCGAGAAGGTCGCCTCGTTCCTGCTGCAGCTCAGCCGCCGCCAGGAGGCCCGGCACCTGCCGGGCGACCCGGTGGCGCTGCCGATGGGCCGGGCCGACATCGCCGACTATCTCGGCCTGACCACCGAGACCGTCAGCCGGACGATCACCCAGTTCAAGACCACCGGGCTGATCTCGCTGCAGCCCCAGGGGCGGGTTGCCTTGCGCGACCGGGCAGCCCTCGAGGAATGTGCCGAGGGCTGAGCCCCGGCGCCCCGTCGTCGGAGCGGCCGATGAGCGTCGAGCCTCCTCTGGATCCGGAGATCCCCATGAGCATCGGCAGCGGCATTCCCGGCCTCGGGATCGAGGTGGCGCGCGTGCCGGAGGCGGTTCGCCGCCGGGTCGAGGCGTGGCGCCGGGAGGGGGCGACGGTGGCGCTGGTGCCGACCATGGGCGCGCTCCACGACGGTCATCGCGCCCTGGTCAGGGCGGCACGGGCGGGCGCCGACCGGGTTGTGGTGTCGATCTTCGTCAACCCGCGGCAGTTCGGGCCGAGCGAGGATCTGGCGACCTACCCCCGGACCGAGAACGACGATCTCGCCGCCTTGACCGAGGAGGCCGCCGATCTCGCCTGGGTGCCGTCGCCGGAGGTGGTGTACCCGCCCGGGTTCCAGACCACGGTGCGCGCCGGCGCGCTCGGGCAACCGATGGAGGGGGCGCATCGACCCGGCTTCTTCGACGGGGTGACGACCGTGGTCGCCAAGCTGTTCGCGCTGGTGCGCCCGCACCGGGCCTATTTCGGCGAAAAGGACTACCAGCAACTGCTGGTGGTCACCCGGATGGCCGAGGACCTCGACCTCGGCGTCGAGGTGGTGCCGGTGGCGACGGTGCGCGAGCCGGACGGCCTGGCGCTGTCGTCCCGCAACGTCCGGCTGTCGCCGTCGGAGCGCGCCCTGGCCCCGGTCCTGCACCGCACCCTGACCCGGATGGCGGCGCGGCTCGCCGATGGTGCCAGCGATCCGGCGACCGAAGCCGCCTGGGGGCGGGGTCGGCTGCGCGAGGCGGGGTTCGGCGAGGTCGACTATCTCGACGTCCGCGACCCGGTCACGCTCGAGCCGGTCGGCCGCGCCGGTTCCCCGGCCCGGGTCCTGGCGGCGGCGTGGCTCGGCGACGTCCGGCTGATCGACAACGTGCCGGTGGTCTAGGCCGGATCAGGGTCGGGTTCAGCCGTAAGGGCTGGGCCGTCATGGGGCCGTCAGGGGCGGGGCCGGAGTGCCGCGATCGGATCGACCGGCCGGTGCTCGAGATCCCAGGGGAAGTAGATCCAGGTGTCCTGGCTGACCTCGGTGACGAAGGTGTCGACCATCGGCCGGCCCGCCGGCTTGGCGTAGATGGTCGCGAAATGCGCCTTCGGCAGCAGCGCGCGCACGGCGCGGGCGGTCACGCCGGTGTCCACCAGGTCGTCGACGATCAGCCAGCCCTCGCCGTCGCCCTCGACCGAGGGCGGCTTCACGATGACCGGCACTCCGCGCTTCTTGTCGTCGCCGTCGGTGCCGTAGGTGGTGACGCACACCGTGTCGACCACCCGGACCGCCAGTTCGCGCGCCACGATCGCGGCCGGCACCAGGCCGCCGCGGGTGATCGCGACGATGCCGTGGAACGGCCCGACGTCGACCAGCCGCCAGGCCAGGGCCTTGCCGGTGCGGTGCAGTTCCTCCCAGGAGACCGGAAACGCCTTCTCCGGCGACGCGCCTTCGGCCATCGCTGCAACTCCCGATCGGTGAACGGGCGGTCCGCCCGTCCGGGTTGGCTTCCGGTTGAGTCTGGCCGGCTCCGGTCAGCGCACGAAGATCCGGACCTCGTTGGTCTCGGCGTCGGCGGCGGTGGTGGCCGACATCGCCACCCGGCTGGTCGGCAGGCCCATGTCGGTCAGCGCCCGCAGCACGCCCTGCGCGTTGCGGCGCGCGGCGTTGGTGTCGAGCGCGGCCCGGCCGGCGTTCGCCGGATTGCGGGCTGACCGCGACGACGTCGAAGAACGCGTCGGGCCGGCGCTCCAGCGCCCGGCTGACGGCGCTGTACAGCGGCTGCTCGTACTGGACGTTCGGGCGGTCGAAGCGGATCACCACCAGCGGGCGCCGCTCGGCGGCTGCGCCGCGAAGCCGCCGCGGGTCGAGGCGGTCGGGGTCGGCGCGAAGCTCGCCCCGCTCTGCGGGCAGGGCGCGGTTGGCCAGGCTGGTGCCGAACAGCTCGCCGTGCTTGATCGCCACGGCCAGGGTGTTGAGGTCCTGGCGCTCGTTGGCGACGTAGGCGCTCTGGCGGCGGATGTCGTCGCTCAACTCGGTCAGCAGGCGGTCGACCAGCACCACCGTCTGGTTGGTGTCGTCCTCCAGCACCGCGAGCTGGCGGTGGTCTTCCTCGACGGCGCCGGACAGGCCGTAGGCGGCGCGCACCGATTCCAGCATGTAGGTCGACAGCGCGGCGTCGGCCGAGACGCGGTTGGCGAGGCCGTTCATCAGGCCGATGTCGCCGTTGACCATCTCGAGCTCGCGCTGGGCGCGGCTCCAGGCGTCGACCAGCATCGGGTTGCCGGGGGTGGTGCCGATCTGCAGGCGCGACTCGATGCCCGCGACGGTCGAGTGGTAGCCCATGGCGTTCTGCACGGTCTGCTCGCGCAGCTGCTGCAGCGAGGTGTTCTGGGCCCGCACCGAATCCTGCAGGCGCGACAGGTCCTGGCGCAGCTGGTCGACCTTCTGCCCGACGAAGGTGCCGGTCGGCTGGCCGGGCTGCGGCGGCGTGATGTTGAAATTGGTGCGCCCGAGCTGTGGCGGCGCGTTCAGCGGTTCGCTGGCGATCTCGCCCTGCGAGGGCCGGATCGGGATCGACTGGGCGGAGCCCTGCGCCGCCGGCGGTTCGCCGCTGAGCGACGGCCAGAGCGAGTCGCCAGAACAACCCGCCAGGGCAAGCACGCCCACGCCGATCGCAGCGAGGCGACGCAACGAGTGGAACGATACGGTCACCGCGTCTTCCCTTGTTGTCCCTTTCCGGGGTGGGCACCCCGGATACCCCCACCGCGCCACGACCGCCCGTCCCCGTCGCACGCTCGATCGATCGAGCCCGTGCCATCTCACGCCGATCACGTGCAGTGGCGCGAATCGTGTTAGCGATAGTACTTAAACCCCGGAATCAGAACAAGTTATTTTGCCCGAGCATTTTGTCGGCCTCGGCACTTGCCAAGGCAAACCCGTTTGAGTAGCTTGCGCGTCCTTCGGGGGACATGTCCCGCGATACGCGCCCGTAGCTCAACTGGATAGAGCACCTGACTACGGATCAGGAGGTTAGGAGTTCGAATCTTCTCGGGCGCGCCATTCTGAGGCCCTGAAAGCCAACGGCTTTCGGGGCCTCGCCATGTCTGGGGTGTGGAGTCGACGTTCCAAGGCCCCACGCAGATCCCACGCAGGCGCGGCGACGAGGGCGGGCGCGGGCCGGTGCGGTCGAACGTCCCCCGTGGTCCCGCGGGTGTGCCGCGCCACGGTCTTGTCCCGGGGCGTCGTGTCGCTGGCGGCGGTTCGCCGCAACAGCCGCGAAGCGACATCGCCGGTCAGGCCGGCGGTGCCCGAGGCCCTGGCGCCTGCCGGCGATCGACCTCGGCATGGATACCGCCTTCGTGCGCCGCTGCGTGCCCGACGGCCCTCGTCATCATGAAGAGCCGATCGGGGCCACGACGGCGAGCGACGGGCGGATCCGCCGCTTCGGCGGCTTGGTCGCGGTGCTTGACCCGCCACACCGTCCGGTCAACGACGCGCACCACCGATTGAGCCGGGACTTCGACACGACCGTCACGGCCTTCACCGGCGGCGACAAAGACGCTGCGCGGCTGCGCCTGGCTGGGAACACAAGGCGCCGATGAGGTGCGGCCGCGACCGCATTGGCCGCCTGAATATGATCTCCACGTTCCAGTCAGTCCCTAATCATTTGTTTGCATTTAGCGCGATAACGGTGCTTTTGGATCTGGGCATGAGGCAACAATGCTGGGTATGTGACGGTCCGGTGCCGAGTCCTTGAAAGTAACCGGCCTGGACGGTCGACAAACAGGGTTGGCGGGGCAAGGAAACGTGCCAGCGGGAACTGTCAAACCGGCAAGAAACACACGCAGGGCGGGTTCAGGGGGCCGGCTTCACCGCCGTGTTCTCTCGGCTTGCGTGTCTGCCTTCTTGCTCCTTTCCGGCTCCGGAGCGGCCTCTGACGAACGCGGTCCGATCCTGGCGCACATGTTTCCCGAGGGCAGCCTTCCCGACGAGATCGCTCACAAATTCGTCGATGCCCTTGCGGATGACGGCGGCCAGAGCGGGGCCTTCACCATCGTGCATGGCGCCACTCTCGGTGACGAACGACAGAATGTCCGTCAGCTCTTGTCGGGAGAGATCGAGTTCGCCCTGACAGGCGACCTCTTCATCGGCAGCCTTCTGCCGGAATTTCAGGCGCTGGGCCTGCCCTTCCTCCATGCGGACTTCGAGGCCGCCGAGAGGATGCACGAGGGGCCGGTCGGGGAGGCCGTGGCCGGGGCGTTGTCCGAGTATGGCTTGCGGATCATCAGCCGGCACTGCATCGGACAGAGGTTCCTGACGGGCCGCGATCCGGTCAGGGAATTGGGTGACCTGACGGGGTTCAAGCTTCGTCTCCCGCCCGATCCGGTCTGGACAGAATTCTGGCGCAAGCTCGGTGCCAGTGTCGTCAACGTTCCGTTCCCGAAGCTGAAGAGCGCGCTGGAAGCTGGGCAGGTGAACGGGCAGGAAAATCCACCGAGCTTCATCCGCGACCTCGGGCTCTACGACGTTCAGCCCTACCTGATGCTGACCCGGCACTATGTGCAGTACCAGTTCATCCTCATGTCCGAGGATCGCTTAGCGCGGCTTTCGCCCGCCCGTGTCGGGCAGATCGAGGAGGCGGCGAAGCAGGCGTCGCGCTGGGGCTGTGCGAAAGCCCGCGCCGACCAGGCGGCCGATCTGGAATGGTTGCGAAAGGAAGGCGGCATGCGGATCGTCGAGTTCGATGCGTCCGGCGCCCGGGAAGCCGCGCTCGACACGATCGACCGGATGTCGGTTCCGCAGTCCCCTGTCCTGCTGAACCACCTCAAGCATGAATAGCGTTCGCGAGACGCTTCCCACTGGGTCGTGGTCGAGCGTGGCCATTGCCGCGATCGCGGTTGTGTTCGTCGGGCTTTGTATCGGGTCCGTCGCGCATCTCTGGGATCTCAGATCCGTGACGGTCCGCTATGCCAAAGCGCATCTCGACGGGATCGCGCGGGAACTGGGCGGCGAATTCCGCGATTCCGTCTTCAAAATCCAAAACTGGAACGAGGTCCTGCGCAGGCGTGTCCTCCTGCTGGCCCTGAATGGCTTCAGCCGGCAGAACGAAGCCTCCTTTTCCGGCTTCCTGATCGATCTCGTGGACCAGAATCCGGAACTCGAGGGGGTCGTCGTGGCCGACCGGAACGGCAAGGTGCTCTACGCGTCCAACGGCCCTCCCGGCCGCTTCCACGCAGACATGGTGCTGCCTCCCCCGGCCTTTGCCGGTGACCTGACCTACGCCGCCGGTCTGACGCTCGGTACGATCGGGACCTTGCGCGGCCGCAGGCTCTTTTCCTTCTGGGTCCCGCTCGATCTTGGCCCCGACTCATCGCCCGGCTACGCCGTGTTCAAGCTCGGCGAGGACTGGCTCGCCCATTCCTTCCGAGCCCTGACCTTTGACGACAGGTTCAACGCGTGGCCGGTCGCTCGCTCGGGGGACACCGTCTCGCTCATCACGCGGCTCAACGGCGGCGCGTATCGGCAGCTATCCGGTGCCGCGGCCGAATCCCTGCTACGCAGCTCCGAGGCCATCGGCAGGCTCCATCGGGATGTGGAGGTATCCGGCCTCGCCGGGTTCTCCTCGATCCGTATCGCGGCGGATCTCGATGCCATTCTCTCCGACGACTGGAAGCCGCAGGCAGAAGCCCTCTCCATCGTTATCGCGCTTTTCCTCCTGGGCTCCGGGGTTCTCATCGTGCTCCTGCAGAGGCTTCGTAAGGCCCATCGGCGAAGCGAGGTCCGGCTCCACCAGCAGAGCGTGCAGAACGCCACGGTGCTTGAAAGCGCGGTCGACGGGTTTGCCCTGATCGACGCCCAAGGCACGATCCGTCAGGTAAACGCGTCGCTGCTCCGCCTGTTCGGATTCAGCAGCGAAACGGAACTCATCGGCAAGAACGTGAGCTTGCTCATGAACAGCAGGGACGCGGAACTGCATGACGGCTACCTCAAGCGCTACATGGGTGGCGGTGCGCCGCGCATCGTCGGCATCGGCCGCGAGGTTCTCGGAAAGCGGAAGGACGGCACCCTGCTCCCGCTGCGTCTGTCGGTCAGCGAGACGGTCATCGAGGGGCAGAAGATCTTTGCCGGCTTCATCCACGACTTGACCGGCGAGAAGGAAGCCGAGGCCCGGATTCAGCGTCTGGCCTTCTACGACGAGCTGACCGGTCTCCGCAACGCGACGTCGTTCCTCAGGTTCCTCGAAGATGCCGGTTCGGTCATGCCCGATGGACCCGGCAACCAGTTCACCCTGCTCCAGTTTGCGATCGACGATTACAACGAGACCAGCGGCACGTTCGGGTCGGAGGTTGCGTCGGCGATCGTCGAGGGGGTGGCCAAAACCCTCGTCGACGGTTTCCCCCAGGCCGAGTTCATCGCCCGAACGGGCGCCGACCGGTTCGTGCTGGTTCTGCCCGATATGGCCGACTATTCGGAGGCGCGGATCCGCAAGCTGGCCGATTCCATGGCGGAGACACCGATCGCCATCGGAGGCAGCGCGTTTCCGGTCAGCTTGTCGGTCGGGGCCATGGTTTTCCCGAGCGATGAAGCGGACCCGGCCAAGGCATTCAACATCCTCGAGGTCCTCACGGACCAGGCCTGTTCGAGAGGGGTCCGGCAAACCAGTCTCTGTTCCGTGAGTTCGGTCGCCACGATGCGCAACCAGACGGAACTCCTGATCAAGGCGCGTCACGCGCTGGATCACTCGGAGTTCCGCCTCTTCGTGCAACCCCAGGTGCGGATCTCCGACGGTTCCATCCGCGGTACCGAATCCCTCATCAGGTGGCCCAGGCCCGAGGGCGGGTGGCTGTCGCCGGCGGAGTTCATCCCGACGGTCGAGAGAACCGATCTGATAGAGCGGATCAGCGATTGGATGCTCGGCGAGACCCTGGCTTTCAACCGTGGGTGGCTCGCAAGGCACGGCAGTTATCTGCGGACCGGAGTCAATATCTCCGCGCGGGAATTTGCCCTGCCCGGTTTCGTGGAGAAGGTGAAGGCGATCGTCGACGACAGCGGCGTTCCCAGAAATTTCGTGGAGCTCGAAATCACCGAAACCGCAATCATGGACGACTGGGAGGCCTCCGCCGAAAAACTCCGCGAACTGATCGCGCTCGGTTTCGAGGTCGCGCTGGACGATTTCGGCGTCGGCTACTCATCGTTAAGCCAGATGCTCAACATACCGGCGAGCCGGCTGAAGATCGATCGCAGCTTCATCACGGACATCGATGCGCATGAGAACAAGCGCGAGGTGGTCAAGTTCATCGTCGAACTCGCCCACAATCTCAAAATGCCGGTCATCGCCGAGGGAATTGAAAACGTGCGTGAATCGGCGGTGCTTGCCGGGCTTTCCTGCGACGAGGCGCAGGGCCTACCTCTACCATCGGCCGGTCGACGCACAAGTCTTCCTTCAGTCCGATTGGGTAAAGTACTGATCGTATTGCAAGGGTCGTGTCCACCGCGTGTAGCCGGCCGCAGCGACCGCCCCGGGCCGGCGGCGACCGTCCCCTGGACGCGGCCCCGCGCCGGATCTACGGCCGCCACAGGGACGGCTCGAGCCAGGCGGCCGGTGGGCGCAGGATGCCGCTGAGGTCGCCCGGATCGCCGCCGAGGTCGATCGACTGCCAGGCGCCGGCCCATTCCGCCGGCAGTTCGTAGGGCGGCAACGTCGCGGCCTCCGGCGCGAAGCCGAAGCGGGCGTAGTAGCCGGGGTCGCCGAGCGCGAGAGCCTTGGCCATCCCGGATTGCCCGAGGCGCCCCAAGCCGTCGCGAACCAGCAGACCGCCGATGCCCCGGCGTTGCGCCGAGGGGGCGACGGCAAGCGGGCCGAGGAGGGCGACCCGGCCGTCGTGGTCGCCGATCCCGCATGGCGTGAACAGGATGTGGCCGACGATGCGGTCCGCGGTCACCGCCGCGAGCGACAGGGCGCCGGGCGCCTCGGCGAGCAGGCGCCGGACCAGCGGCCACAGGTCCTCGGCGGGGAAGGCGGCTCTGTAAAGCGCGACCAGACCTGGAGCGTCGCCGCGTCCCGTGGACCGCGTTTCGACCGTCTCTGCCATGGGGTCCTCTCCGGTGCGGCCGGCCCTCAGCCGCGCGGGTCCAGGCGGGCGATGCCGCGGAACCGCTGCCGGTAGCGTGCCGGCGTCAACCCGGTGCGGCGCTTGAACAGCCTGCGGAAAAATCCCGGATCCTCATAGCCGACGGCGTTCGCCACCGCGTCGGTCGGCTCGGCGGTGGTCTCCAGGATCTGCTTCGCCTCCTCGATGCGCAGCGCCTGCACATAGGCCACCGGCGCGTAGCCGGTGGCGGCCTTGAAGCGGCGCTTGAAGGTGCGCTCCGGCAGCCCGGCCCGGCTGACCATCCGGGCGACCGGGTTGGGGCCGGCGTAGTGCTCGGCGATCCAGGCCTGGCAGTCGCCGACGACGGCGTCGTCGTGGCCGCGCCGGCGGCCGAGGGCGGAGAACGGCAGCTGGCCGTCCCGCCGGTCGCCGAGCAGGAACAGCTTGGCGATCCGGATCGCCTCGGCCTCGCCGCTGAACCGGGCGATCAGGTGCAGCGCCACGTCCTCCCAGGAGGCGGCGCCGCCGCCGGTCAGCAGGCGGCCCTCCGGGTCGGCGGCGCACAGGGATCAGGTCGAGCGCAGTCGAACCCGCGGGAAGCGCTGGCGGAACATCTCGGCCGCGCACCAGTGGGTGGTCGCCTCGAGCCCGTCCAGGAGGCCGGCTTCCGGCCAGGAACAGGGACCCGGTGCACACCGAGCAGACGGTCGCCCCGCGCCGGTACTGCGTGCGCGCCCAGGCCGCCTCGGCGGGCCAGCGCGGGGCCGACGACGGCGCCATCGGCAGGGCGAGATCGGTCACCACCACGATGTCGCTCGCGGCGTCCTCCGGCAGGCCGCCGTGCGGAACGATGGGGGGCCGAGCGCGGTTGCGAAGGGCGCGGCGTCGCGGGCGACGATCCGGGCGTGCATCCGGCGCGCGCTGGTCGGCTCGCCGGTCAACCGGCTCCAGGCCACCACCGACCGACGCGAACACCTCGAGCAGGCCATAGAGAGCGGCCGGCGTGGATTCCGGCAGCGCCAGTAGGCTCACGGAGACCGGGCTGTCTGCGAAACCCTCAGCCATGACCCCTTGCATGGCACGAACGGCCCGGTTCTGTCCAATCGGTCCCTCGCGGCCCGGTTGCGCGGCGGCTACTCCGGCGGCGTTCGCCTTCCGGCGTCCGCCACCCGCCGCAGCCACAGGAGATACGGCCATGAACCAGCTCCCCCGACCCCAGCCTCTCGACACACCGCGCCCCTTCAGAGCCGGCAACGGCGGCCGCCCTCGCCGAACGCCTGGCGGGCGTGCTCGATTCCGGGGCCGTCGCGGTCATGCTGTCGGTCGGTCACCGGCTCGGCCTGTTCGACGCCCTCGACGCGCTGCCGTCGGCCACCAGCCCGGAACTCGCCGCGCGGACCGCGGGATGGCCGAACGGTACGTTCAGGAATGGCTGGCGGTGATGGTGACCGCCCGCATCGTCGACTACGACGCCGCCGGCGCCCGCTACACGCTGCCCGCCGAGCACGCCGCCTGCCTGACCCGCGGCGCGCCGCTCGGCAACCTGGCGGTGTACGGCCAGCATGTCGCGATCATGGGGGCGGTGCAGGACCGGGTGCTCGCCTGCTTCGAGACCGGCGAGGGCACCGCCTACGGCGACTACCCGTGCTTCCACCAGATCATGTCCGAGGACAGCGGGCAGACCGTGACCGGACCCCTGTTCGACGCCGTCCTGCCGCTTGCCGGCGACCTTTGCGAACGCCTGCACGCCGGCATCGATGTGCTGGACGCCGGCTGCGGTCGGGGCGGCGCGCTGCTGGCGATGGCGGAGCGGTACCCGAACAGCCGCTTCGTCGGGTACGACCTGTGCGCCGACGCCATCGCACACGCCGCCGCCGGCGCGCGCGCGGCCGGCCTCGCCAACCTGCGTTTCGAGGCGCGGGATCTCACCGGCTACGACGAGACCGCGCGGTTCGACGCCGTCACCAGCTTCGACGCCGTCCACGACCAGAAGGATCCCGAAGCGCTCATCCGCGCTCTGCACGGGGCGCTGCGGCCGGGCGGGGTGTACCTGATGCAGGACATCGGGGGGTCTGCCCGGCTCGAGAACAACCTGGACTTTCCGATGGCGTCCCTGCTCTACGCGATCTCCTGCGTCCACTGCACCCCGATCTCGCTCGGCCAGGGCGGCGCCGGGCTCGGCACCATGTGGGGCTGGGAGACCGCCGAGGCGATGCTGCGCCGGGCCGGGTTCGCCGGGATCGAGCGCCACACCCTGCCGCACGACCCCATGAACGTCTGGTTCGTGGCGCGCCGGGCCTGAGCGCCCGGATCCGGGCGGCCGGCCGGCGCTCGCGGCCGCGCCTCGGCGATTGCGCGTCGGCCCGCCGCTCCTTAGCCTTGCCCGGCGACAGGCGAGGGGAGGACCGATGCGCGCCCGGATCCGCGAAACCGAGATCTATTTCGACGTCGACGGCGCCGGGCTGGTGGCCGACGGCCCGCGCATGCGCGAAAGGCCGGTCGCCTTCGCGATCCACGGCGGCCCCGGCAGCGACCACAGCGACCTGAAGGCGAGCTTCTCGCGCCTGACCGACCGGCTCCAGGTGGTCTATTTCGATCACCGCGGCCAGGGCCGGTCGGGGCGCGGCGATCCGGCCCGCTACACCCTGGACGAGAACGTCGAGGACATGGAGGCGCTGCGCCGGCATCTCGGGCTCGGGCCGATCGTCAGCGTCGGCACCAGCTACGGCGGGATGGTGGCGATGGCCCACGCCGCCCGCTACCCGGAGCAGGTGTCGCACCTGATCCTCGTCGTGACCGCCGCGCACGCCGGTTTCAACGAGCGCGCCCGGGCGATCGTCGCCGAGCGCGGCACGCCGGAGCAGATCCGGGCCTGCGACGATCTGTGGGCCGGCCGCCTCGACACCGAGGCGGCGCTGCGCCGCTATTACGAGGTGATGGGACCGCTCTACGCGCGCCGGTATGACCCGGCGGCCGCCGCGCTCGGGCTGAACCGCCGCATCCTGTCGCCGGAGGCCATCAACCGGGCGTTCGCGCCGGGCGGCTTCCTGCGCCGCTTCGACCTGCGTCCCGAACTGCCCGCGATCACCGCGCCGACTCTGATCCTGGCGGGGCGCCACGACTGGATCTGCCACCCGGATTTCTCCGAGGAGATCCGGGCCCTGATCCCGGATCCCGCCTGCGGATCCTGGAGGACAGCAGCCACTCGGTAAGGGTCGACGAGCCCGACGCCTTCGTGGAGGCGGTCGCCGGCTTCATCGCCGACCCGGCGGCGGTCCGGGTCGCTGGCGACCAGCGATCCGGCGCGGTCGCTACCCGGTCGGCGTGATCCCGCGCGCCGCCCGCAGGATCTCGTCCCGGATCGCCGGGTCGGCGGTGCCGAGAACGGCAACGTCGACCGGAATGTTGCCGACCAGGAACTGGGTGCAGTTTCCGTCGTCGTCGAACAACGGCAGGATCAAGCGGCGCCAAGCCTTGGCGGCGATCCAGATCGGCGAGGTGTGCTCGGTGTACAGCGGGCTCTGCGCGAGATAGACGGCGCGATAGCAGGCCCGGTACATCAGCGAGAGCGGCGTGCGGGTCGCGGCGTTCATCTGCGACACGCTGAAGCCGGTCCAGTCCCTGCCGCCGAAGTCGGCGATGCCGGTGCCGTAGACGCGGTAGCGCGCGTCGAAGCCGTCCCGCTGCACGTCGAGCAGCATCAGGTTCCGGATCGCCGGCACCATCTCCAGCACGTCGATGTGGCGATGGTGGGGCTTGCCGCCATCCCGGCGGGCGATCGACCGCCAGTAGTCGAACAGGAACGCCAGCTTCGGTTCCGGCAGTTGATCCGCGCCGATCACCCGGAAGATCCGCGTCAGCTGTTCACCGAACCGCGACTCCAGCGCGTCGGAGACGATCCATCCCGCCGCCACGTCGATGTCGCGGTCGGTCGGCTCCGTCCATTCCTGGGAGGTCCGCAAGGGGTCGAGGACACGGGGGGCTGTGGTCATCGGGAGAACCTGCGGTCGCCGGGGGACTGAGCAAATGACATGTGTCAAAAATAACGGCGCCGTCCGGCGCGGGTTTTGAATCCGACCGCTGCGGAGCGTTGCCAAGCCGGCTGGACGCTGGTCGATTGTCCCGATCGGATTTCGAACATTGTAAATCCTCCAAATCCACCGTAGGTAGCGACAATGAAAACCTTACTGTGGGGTAGGGTTTTCTGCGGTTTCCTTTCACAACTGAACCGATATTGTCGAATCCTGTTGGCAGTATGCTTTAAGGCTCTTTTAATATTTGTCCACCATCGTTGAATGTGACGGCTCAAGAAATCGACGTTTCCGAATTCGTCAAGGAGGGGGGCACCATCATGCAGGCGATTGTCAAACCGACGCTTCCGGGGGCGGCCCCGCCCGGACACCACTCTGCCGAAACCGTCGGCTTCGCCGACACCGCGCGTGCGCGGGAGGCAGTCACATGGTGAAACCGACCATCCTCCCGACCAACCGCGAGGTGTTCTTCGGCGAGAACGAGATCATCGTCTCGAAGACCGACCCGACGGGCCGGATCACCTACGCCAACGATGTCTTCCTGACGATCTCCGGCTACACCGAGGCCGAGACGCTGGGACAGCCGCACAGCTTCATCCGCCACCCGGACATGCCGCGCTGCGTCTACCGGCTGCTGTGGGACGCGATCCAGGCGAAGGGCGAGATCTTCGCCTACGTGAAGAACATGACCAAGACCGGCGACCATTACTGGGTGCTGGCGCACGTCACGGCGAGCCTTGACGGGGCCGGCACGATCCTCGGCTACCACTCGAACCGGCGCCGGCCGAAGCCCGCGACGGTGGCCCGTGTCGCCGAACTCTATCGAAGCTGGAAGTCGATCGAGGACAGCCCGACCAACCGCAAGGACGGGCTGGGCGCTTCGTACGAGCACGTGTCCGACATGCTGAAGCAGAAGGGGGTCTCCTATGACGAATTCGTGCTCTCTCTCTAGGATCCGGGCGTTGTCGGTGGCCGGCGTCGCCGCCGGCGCGGTGGCCGCGGCGAGCGTGTGGGTGCCGATCGCCGGCTTCGACATTGTGGCGACGGTTGCCGGCGCCATGGCGGCGGTTGCCGCCGGCGTCGCGTTTGCGCTGGCGGGCCGCGTCAGCGCGTGGGTTCGTCGGACCCGCGAGGTCAGCGCCGCGATCGCGGCCGGCGACTTCGAGCAGCGCCTCGTCCGGTTGGACGAGGGCGGCGAACTCGGCGGATGCTCAACGCCGTCAACCGGATGATCGACGTCACCGACGCGTTCGTGCGCGAGGCCGGTGCGGCGATGGAAGCGGTCGCCAAGGGCCGGTATTTCCGCACGATCCGGCCGGAGGGCCTCGGAGGCCACTACCTGGTCAGTTCCACCCGCATCAACGCCGCGACCGCCGGCATGGAGGAGAAGGTCGAGCGCTTCCGGGCGCTGACCGATGCCTTCGAGGCCAACGTCGGCGGCGTCGTCGACATCGTCGCGTCCGCCTCGACCGAGATGCAGGCGACCGCGGAGAGCCTCAAGTCGCTGGCGGAGTCGACCCGGTCGCAGACCACCAGCGCCGCGTCCGCCACCGAGCAGGCCTCGGCCAACGTCCAGACCGTGGCGGCGGCGGCCGAGGAACTGTCGTCGTCGATCGACGAGATCGCCCGGCAGTTCGCGATGACCAGCGAGCGCACCGGCGAGGCCAGCCGCAAGGCCGACACCGCCAACGAGCTGGTGCGCGCCCTCAGCGAGGCGGCCGACGAGATCGGCAGCGTGATCACGCTGATCTCCGACATCTCCGAGCAGACCAACCTGCTGGCGCTGAACGCCACCATCGAGGCGGCCCGCGCCGGCGATGCCGGCAAGGGCTTCGCCGTGGTCGCCGCCGAGGTCAAGACCCTGGCGCGCCAGACCAGCGACGCGACCGGCCGCATCCAGGAGCAGGTGTCGAGCATCCGCTCGGCGACCGAGGGGGCGGTCGACGCGATCATGACGATCGTCCAGTCGATCAACGAGGTCACCGCGATGTCGGCCGGCGTCGCGTCGGCGGTTCAGGAGCAGTCGGCCGCGACCGGCGAGATCTCGAAGAACGTGCAGGAGGCTTCCCAGGGCACGGCCGAGGTCGCCCGCAACACCGCGATGGTCACCGAATCCGCCGGCGCGACCACCCACGCCGCCGAGGAGGTGCATACGGCGGCGAGCGAACTGGCCCGGCAGTCCGAGGTGCTGCGGTCCGAGGTCGACCGCTACCTCGAGCAGGCGCGCGCCGCCTGATCCCGGGTCAACGACAGGCGCCGGCGGCCGGGCGCGAGCCCGGCCGCCGGCACCGCCGCCGGCTGGCTTGCCCCGTGGAATCAGCGGACCGGAGGCAGGGAAATGCTGAACGGCCTCATCGCCAACATCGGGCTGCTGTGCGGCGCGGCGACGATCGCGTTCCTGGTCCCGTGGCGCCTCGGGCTCAGGCTGAACAGCCGCCGGCGCAACGCCCTGATCGGCGTGGTGATGGGGGTGGTGGCGGTGCTGCTGGTCAACGACCCGGTGATGATCGCCGAGGGTGCGACCTTCGACACCCGGGCCGGGCCGGCGGTTCTCGCCGGGCTGTTCGGCGGTCCGATCGGGGCCGCCATCGCCGCCACGATCGGCGGGCTGGCTCGGCTGCACGTCGGTGGTCCGGCGGCTCTCGGCGGCCTGGTGAGCTTCTATCTGTACGGGCTGACCGGCTGCGCGGCGGCTCTGGTGCTGCGGCGCACCGGTCGCAAGCGGTTCGGAGCCGCCGGCTACACCGCTCTCGCGGTGGTGGCGACGCTCGTCGTGCTGCCGTCGTTCTTCATCGGCCAGCCTCCGTCGGACGGCTTGGCGATCCTGGCGAGCGCCTGGTATCTGCTGGTCATCGGCAATGTCTGCGGGATCGTGCTGCTCGGCCTGATGCACAACGAGCTGTCGCGCATCAAGCAGGATGAACTCGATCTGAGGCTGAAGAGCCAGGCGCTGGATTGCGCGCCGGCCGGCGTGGTGATCGCCGAGGCCGGGGTGACCAGCCGATCGTCTACGTCAACCAAGGCTTCGAGGCGATCACCGGCTACCGATCCGCCGACGTGATCGGCCACAACTGCCGGTTCCTGAACCAGGGCCACCGGGATCAGCCTGAGCTCGAGGCGATGCGGGTCGCGTTGCGCGACGGCCAGAATTGCGACGTGGTGCTTCGCAACTGGCGCGCCGACGGCAGCGAGTACCGCAGCCGGGTGGTGCTGCGGCCGATTCCGGACGAGGACGGCAAAACCGCCTACTACATCGGCACTCTGGACGATGTGACCGAGCGTCTGGCGATCCAGCGCGAGATCGAGTCCACCCGCGATCGGCTCAACGTCATCGTGGCGTCGGCGCCCGACGCGATCCTCACGGTCGACGCCGACCGGCGCATCACCAGCTTCAACCAGGCCGCCGAGCGGCTGTTCGGATGGAGTGGGGCGGAGGTCGAGGGGCAACCCCTGGAGGTCCTGGTGCCGGCGCCGTTCCGCGACGATCACGCCCGGAACGCCGACGGCTACCTGGCCGATGAGCGCTCGGCGCCGCGGCCGATGGCCGACTTGCGGATCATCGAGGCGCTGCGCCGCGACGGCGGGACGTTCCCGGCGCTGGTCACTTTCGCGCGCTTCCTCGACAACGGCCGCCCGGCGGCGGCGGCGATCGCCCGCGACATGACCGAGTTCGTGCGCACCAACCAGTCGCTGGTCGACCTGTCGGGCGAACTGCGCAAGCAGCTGGAGGCCGCCAAGGAGGCCAACGCCGCCAAATCCCGCTTCCTGGCGCACATGAGCCACGAATTGCGGACGCCGCTGAACGCCATCATCGGCTTTGCCGAGATGCTGGCGCTGGAACTGTTCGGACCGCATTCCAGTCCCAGGTACACAGCATACGCCGAGAATATCCAAGCCAGCGGGATGCACCTGCTGTCGATCATCAACGACGTGCTGGACCTGTCGCGGATCGAGCACGACGCGTTCCCGATCCAGCTCGAGCCGGTGCCCGCGATCGAGCCGGTGCAGCGCGCGGTCCAATCGGTGGAGCCGCTGGCGATTTCCAAGGGGCTGACCGTGCACGTCGGCGGAACGCCCGTCGGCGACGCCCTGATCGACCGCCGGGCCCTGCAGCAGTGCCTCACCAACCTGCTGTCGAACGCCGTCAAGTTCTCGCCGAGGCAGAGCCACATCTGGGTCATGATCGAGGTCGGCGATGGGGGCGTGGAGTACCGGGTGATCGATTCCGGCCCCGGGATCGACCCGCGGATCCTCGCCCGGATCGGCGAGCACTTCGTGACCAGCGACGAAGTTGACGGAGACGGCGATCGCGGCGTCGGACTCGGCCTGTCGATCGTGAAGGCCCTGGTGGAGCGCATGGGCGGAACGCTCGAGATGCGCAATCGGGCGGAAGGCGGCGCCATGGCGATTCTCCGGGTGGCGCACGTCCCTGCGCCCACCGCCGCGTCGGCGCCCACCGAGAGGGAGTTTGCGGCGCAGACCTCGTGAGAGGACGGCGCCGGCGCCGCGTCGCTCCCCTCTTTTTGTCGTCACCCGAAGCGACGGAGGCTCGCCGGGGTGCGCCGACGGAGCGGCGGCTGGTTCCCGGCTCGCGCTTCGCTTGGCCGGGATGACGACAGGAGCGGGGTGCGCTCCGTGATCGGCCCCTCTGCCTTCGTTGTTCCCCACCTTTTGTCGTCACCCCGGAAGCCGAGGCGAAGCCGCGGCTATCCGGGGGCCACGGGGCGATGGGTGCGCGCCGGGGTGCGCCGACGGAGCGGCGGCTGGGTCCGGCTCGCGCTTCGCTTGGCCGGGATGACGACATGAGCGGGCTCCACGGCGCGACGCCGGCTTGCCGCTGGCCGCGGCGGGAGCCGTTCGCCAGCGGCCGTGGCCGATGGAACGTTCTTCGGGTGTCCCGCTTCATTTTGCCGATGTCATGGCTATGTCATACACTGTGTCGGCTGTATGGTCCGGCCATCCTTCTCGAGGTACCCATTCACCGATCATGAGCGATGCCGTCCAGTTCCTGCGTGCCTGGATCACCGATCCACGACGCGTCGCCTCGATCACCCCGTCGAGCAACGCGCTGGCCGCGCTGATCACGTCGGAGATCACGCCCGAGACGACACCGGTCGTCGAACTCGGCCCGGGGACCGGTGTGTTCACCCGGGCCCTGCTGGCGCGCGGGGTGCCGGCCGACCGGCTGGCGCTGGTCGAGCGCGGCGCCGAATTCGCGACGATGCTCGGCGAACGCTTTCCCGGGGTCCGGGTTCTCGCGATGGACGCCACCGACCTCGGCCGCGTCGAACTGTTCGGCGGCGAGCCGGTCAAGGCGGTGATCAGTGGCCTGCCCTTCCTGTCGATGCCGGCACGCCAGATCATGGGCGTCCTGGACGGCGCGTTCGCCCATCTCAGCCCGGACGGGGCGTTCTACCAGTTCACCTACGGTGCCCGCTGCCCGGTGCCGCGGTTGATCCTGGAGCGTCTCGGGCTGAAGGCGTTCCGGATCGGCCGGACGTTCTCGAACTTCCCGCCGGCCGCGGTCTACCGGATCCGCCGCCGGCCGATGCGGCGCCTGTACGCGGTCGGATCGGAGTCTCAGCCGCGTCCGTAGGCGTCGTCGTAGCGTTCGATGTCGTCCTCGCCGAGATAGTCCCCCGACTGCACCTCGACGATCGCCACCGGCGTGTCGGTGGGGTTCTCCAGGCGATGAACCCAGCCGAGCGGAATGTCGATTGAGCGGTTGCGGCCCAGGTCGACGGTTTCCAGCGCGTCCCGGCCGGGGCCCCGGGTGACCCTGGCGGTGCCCTCGATCACCACCCAGTGCTCGGCGCGGTGCCGGTGGCTCTGCAGCGACAGCCTGCCGCCGGGATGCACCCGGATCTGCTTCGACCTGGAAGCCGGGGCCTCGGTCGAGGGTGCGGTACGAGCCCCAGGGCCGGTGCACCTCCTGGTGGCCGTCGGCCTCGCCGCGGCCGTCGGCGCGCAGGCGGTCCACCACGGTCTTCACGTCCTGGGCGCGGGCGGCGTCGGCGACCAGGACGGCGTCGGGCGTCGCCACGATCACCAGCCCCGATACGCCGAGCGTGGCGACCAGCGGGCCGGTGCTGCGCACCAGGCTGTCGCGGGTGTCGATGGCGAGCGTGTCGCCGACCAGGGCGTTGCCGGCCGCGTCCCTGGCCGCCAGGGTGCGCAGCGCCGTGAACGAGCCGACGTCGCTCCACCCCGGATCGCACGGCACCACCGCCGCCCGGTCGGTCTTCTCCATGACCGCGTAGTCGATCGAGATCGACGGGGCGTCGGCGAACGCGCTCGCGTCCAGCCGCTCGAAGTCGAGGTCGCGGGCGGCACCGGCGAGGGCGGCGCGGGCGGCGGCGTCGACGGCCGGGGCCAGCCGCGCGATCTCGCCGGCCAGGATGTCGGCGCGGGCGAGAAGTTGCCGGAGTTCCAGAGGTAGCGGCCGTCCGCGAGATACCCGGAGGCGGTGGCGGCGTCCGGCTTCTCGACGAAGCGGTCGGCCGTGTGCACCCCCGGCTCGCCCGGCCGCTCGCGCCCGGCGAGCACGTAGCCGTACCCGGTCTCCGGCCGGTCGGGGCGGATGCCGAAGGTCACGATCAACCCGGCCTCGGCGGCCGGGCGGGCTCGGTCGACGGCCTCGATGAACACCTCCGGGCGCGTCATGGCGTGGTCGGCGGCCAGAAGCAGGAGCAGGGCGCCGGGATCCTCGGCCAGGATCCGGCGCGCCGCGACGGCCGCAGCCGGGGCCGAATTGCGGCCTTCGGACTCGAGCAGGATGACGCGGGGGCGGATGCCGGCGGCGCGCAGTTGCTCGGCGACGAGGAAGCGATGCTCGACGTTGGCGATCACCACCGGCTCCCCGAAGCGTCCGGGATCCGACACGCGGCGTGCCGTCGACTGCAGCATGGTCGACCTCGCCGAGCAGACCGAGGAACTGCTTGGGATGCTGGGCCCGCGACAACGGCCACAGACGGGTACCGGCGCCACCGCACAGGATGACCGGGACGATGCGGGTGTACGGCGCGGTCACGCCCGGATGCTCATCGGACCCTGGCGCAGGCGAAATTCCGCTCGACCATGCCGGAATCGGTGCGCTCGACGCAGCGCCAAACCTCACCCTGGCCGCGGAACACCGTCACCAGCGCCAGCCCGCCCTTGGGATCCGACGCCGCCGCCGAGGAGACGACCTGCACCTGGCCATCGCGCACCGCGCGCCACAGGTCGTTGACCGTGACATTGGGGGCGTAAACCCAGGCGGTTGCCGGGTTCGCCGACTTGACCTGGGCGACCGCATCCGGCGCGGTCAGCAGCAGCGCGGCCGCAAGGGCCACGAGCCGTCTGGAATGTTTCATCGATTCGCGTCCTCCCCAACCTCGGAGATAACGGTCCCGTCGGCGGCAAGCAAGCGTCGCACGAACCCGTCGAGGTTGCCGCCCTCGTAGAGCCGGCCCGCGACACCCGCGGCGGCGGCCGCCTGCATGTCGCTGTCCCGGTCGCCGATCAGGAACGATCCGGCGCGTCGCACCTGCCAGCGATCCATGAGGTCGAGCAGCATGCCGGGGGCGGGTTTGCGCCAGTCGGCGTAACGGGCGTAGCGCTGGACCTGATTGTCGGGGTGATACGGGCAGTAGCGCCAGTCGTCGACATGGGCGTCGTGTTCGGCAAGGCGCTCGTCCATCCAGCGATGCAGGCTCTGGACCTGCTCTTCGCCGTACAGCCCGCGCGCAATGCCGGACTGGTTGGTGACGACGAACACGAAATAGCCGGCCCGGTTCAGCGACCGAACGGCGGCCATTGCGCCCTCGATCCACGTCACCTGGTCGGGACGGTAAGCATAGCCGATGTCGTGGTTCAGCACGCCGTCGCGATCCAGAAACGCGGCGGGGCGCGGCGCGCGGTCGGTCATCGGAGCCTCGACGGCGGGCATCGGCGGCGATCGCCGCGCGATCTCAGACCATGCAGATGGTGAACACCGACCGTGGCGTCGGGTGGGCGCGGCGGTACAGCGGCAGACTCAGACGAACCCAGTCGAACGGGGCGGGCCCGCCCTGCGTCATCAACACCCCCCGGCAGCGATGCACCAGCGGTGATCCGCGCTTGACCGCGGTCTGTACGTCGAGTTCGACCCGTCGGCCGAGACGCCGATCCGGTGTGTCGACCAAGCGTTTGCCGACCATCTGGGCGGGCGCGATCTCGTCCCACAGGCTGTCGTCACCGCCCGCGTACGCGGCGATCCTGAACTGGTTCTCCTGGTCGAGTTCCACCAGCTTGGCGCGGGCCGTTTTGGCGCCCTCGCGCTCCAGGGCCTCGATCAGGCCGGACCCCTCGTCGCTGTTCCCGCCGTAGGCCCACCAGGTGCGGACCGCGCGGGCAATCAGGTCGCGGTGGTGGGGCGCCACGTCGCTTGGCAGGCGGTCAGGCTCAAGCGCGATCGACTGTATGGTGGTCGGAAACTGGGCATGCTGACGGGCGGTAACCAGATGGCGGACCCGATCGGCAACCTGCTCGGCGCGTCCGTATTCGCTCTGCCAGGTGGCGCCGTCCCACCAGGCGAGTGACAGCGGCTCGAGGGCATCCGACCAAACCGCGCACAGTTCCGCCAGCCGCTCCACGGTCGCCGGCTCAACGCCGTGCGGATCGACGACGATCCGCGTCGCCGGAACCGTTTCAAGGGCGGTCCCGGCGTGCAGCCATGACCGCTCGATCCCCGCCCAGCCAAGCGAATGCAGCGCGAACAGCACCATATCCGGCGCATCGTGCGGCAACTGGTCGCTCAACCGGCGCCGGTACCGGCCCTCGGAATCGAGCCACTCGGCCGTGCGCAGTCGGGCCGCCAGGGATTCGGCGGCGATCATGGCCAGTTCAATGTCGCTGATCGATCGACCCGGCGATGCCTGGGTGGCGGCGGTGATGGCCAGCGGAGGCCGGTCAGGGCTCGCGGTGTCGTCCGCGCGCTCGATGCCGCGGAGAATCTCGTCGATCGACGGGGCACCGTTGTCGCCGCGCCGGCTGCGAACCGAACTCTGCAAGTAGCGGATCGCCACGTTTAGGTCCGAGAAGCACACCGATGCCGGTCTTGCGTCGCCTCGGATCAGGTTGATGGTGATCCGTCGGCCGTCGGCGCGGCGGGCGAGCGCGTCCGGCAAGAGGGCGAGGATCTCGTCTCCCACAACGTCGGGATCGACGTGAACCTCGGCCACCCGTTCGCCAATCTCGACGTCGATCCAACCCATGAGATTGATCGCGGTGGCCCACATGGTGCGCTCCGCCCCCCGGCCATCCGAGAGCCGCGGGCCGATCCCCTTCGGGGTGAGCCAGAACGAGGCAGAGTCGGCTTCCATGGTTTTTGTCCGTCCGGGACGACGAGCCTAAAGTGTTGCACGCAGGACTGAATCGGAACAAGAACCAATCGCCGCGGACGTTATGCGCTTGTACCGGGCAGTGACCGCAACTTGCCCGTGTACTTCGGGTCGATCGGTCGCTGCCGCGGGAAGGACGGACACGGCACCCCGAAGGGACCGTGTCCGCCGGTATTCAGGAGGCCTTGGCGAGCAACTGGGCAACGCGCTCCCAGTTCACCATGTTCTCGACGAACGCCTTGACGTAGTCCGGACGGCGGTTGCGATAGTCGATGTAGTAGGAATGCTCCCACACGTCGCAGCCGAGCAGCGCGGTCTCTCCAAGGGCCACCGGGTTCACCCCGTTCGGCGTCTTGGTGACCTTCAGCTTGCCATCGGCGCCGACCGCCAGCCAGCACCAGCCGGACCCGAACTGGGTGACGCCGGCGTTGACGAAGTCCTCCTTGAACTTGTCGACGCTGCCGAAGTCGGCGACGATCCGCTTCTCCAGCTCGCCCGGCATGGCGCCGCCACCGTTCGGCTTCATCCACTGCCAGAACTCGATGTGGTTCCAGTGCTGGGAAGCGTTATTGAACAGGCCGGCCAGCTTGTCGTCCTTGTACGAGGCCTTCACCACGTCCTCGAGCGACTTGTCCTCGAGGCCGGTGCCCTTCAGCAGGTTGTTGCCGTTCACGACATAGGCGTTGTGGTGCTTGTCGTGGTGAAACTCCAGCGTCTCCGCCGACATGTACGGCGCCAGCGCGTCGTATGCGTAGGGCAGCGGGGGAAGTTCGAATGCCATCGGTCGCTCTCCTCTCAGGAATCCGGGGTGACGTCGGGCGCGGCCGTTGCGGGGGCTGCCGGCCGAGTCCCGGTACATGTAAGCCCAAGAAAAATCTTGTCCAGGGAGAAGCGCGGGCGCCGCGATCGGGCTTCTGCCGGAGCGCCGCCGGCCGGTATAGTCGGGCGGGACGACGGAGGACGCCATGCTGATTGCGCAGATCACCGATCCGCATATCCGGCTGCCCGGCGACCGGTTGGCGGGCCGGATCGACACGCCCGGGTTCCTCGACCGCGCCGTGGCCCGGCTGAACGCGCTTCGCCCGCGGCCGGACCTGCTGCTGATCACCGGCGACCTGGTCGATGGCGGCGCGCCGGCCGAGTACGCGCTGCTGGCCGAGCGTCTGGCGCCGCTGGCGATGCCGAGCTTCCTGGCGCTCGGCAACCACGATGGCCGCGAGGCGTTCCGTCAGAGCTTTCCCGACCTCGGCTACTGGGATGCCGGCCAGCCGTTCGTCCAGTATGCCCTCGAACTCGGTGAGTGCCGGGTGCTGGTGCTCGACACCCTCGACCAGGGCAAGCCGTCGGGCGCGTTGTGCCGGGTCCGGCTGGACTGGCTGTCGGCGGAGCTGGCCAAGGACCGGAGCACGCCCACCGTGGTCGCCATGCACCATCCGCCGGTGCCGGTCGGGCTGGCCCGCATGGATCCGTTCCGGTTGATCGACGGCGCCGAGCGCTTCAAGGAGCTGATCCTCGGCGCCCCGAACGTCGAGCGCGTCCTGGCTGGTCATCTGCACCGGCCGGTGACGGTCCGGTTCGCCGGCACCGTGCTTGATGTCATGTCCGGCGCCGCCCACCAGATCCACCTCGACATGCCGGGCGAGCAGCCGCTCAGCTTTGTGTTCGAGCCGCCGGCCATCCAGCTGCACACCATGGTTGCGGGCGCCGGACTGGTCAGCCACCGGGTCGTGGTCGACCCGTTCGACGGACCCTACCCGTTCCGCGGCGGCTGATCGGCGTCGGCGACGGCGGCCAAAAACTGCTCCAGCGTGGCTGGACCTTCCTTGCCGAACCGGTCGCGCAGGCCGAGCTCGGCGACCCACATCTGCCGCTGCCCGGTGCCCCGGGCGGTGAACGGGTCGAGGTTCAGGTCGCGCAGGGTCTCGGCGACGGAGTCCATCTCGATCGCCCGGCGCCGGCCGTGCAGCGCCATCCGGCCCATGTGGTAGGTGGCGAGGGCGCGCCAGTCCAGGCCGGGGAAGGTCGCCTGGATCGAGCCCAGAACTCGGTCGGCGACGCCGGCCCGGTCGGCCGCCACCAGGCTCTCGCACAGGATCGCCTCGATCCCCTTCATGAACACGCTGCGCGCCATCTTGATGGTTGAGGCCTGGCCGACCCGGTCGCCGACAACCTCCAGGGTCATGCCGAACGGGGCCAGCCGCTCGGCCGCCTCGGCCGCCGCCGGCCCGGCCAGCAGCATCGGGACCGTGTGGCCGCGCCCGGGCACGGTGTCCATGACCGCCACGTCGACGTAGCGGACGCCCGGATGCGCCGCCGACGACGGCCGCGGCCTTCACCTTCTTGCCCGGCGAGCAGGAGTTCAGGTCGAGATAGAGCTGGCCGGCCCGCAGGTGCGGGGCGGCCGCCGTCGCCGCCTCCAGCGCGCGCTCGGAGGTGACGGTCGACAGGACGATGTCGGCCTCGGCCACCGCCTCGGCCGGGCTGGCGCACGCCCGCGCCGGCACGGCGGCGGCCCGGGCGGCCCAGGCGTCGCGGCCGGCCGGGTCGTCCATCAGGATGTCGTAGGCCGCCACCGACGCCGCGCCGGCGTCCAGCAGCCCGCGGGCGATCAGCGGCCCGGCCTCGCCGAAGCCGATGAAGGCGAAGCGCGGCGAGTTCCGGGCCATCGCGATCAGCCTTTCTTGCCGGGCTTCAGCTTGGTGGCGTTGGCCCGCTCGTAGTACTCGATCGAGACCTCGTGATCGACGCCGGGAAGCTGCTCCGAGGCCTGGGTCCAGATCTCGTTGAGGGTGTGCAGCAGCGGCGCGAACGCCTCCTGGTCGCCGGCCAGCCCGGACGCGATGCCGATGTCCTTGGCCATCAGCGCGGCCGAGAAGCCGGAGCCGTACTTCCGGTTCAGGACGCGCTGGTGGAACTTGGTCTCGGTCGAGTTGTTGCGGCCGGTCGAGACGTTGATGATGTCGATCATGGTGCCGGGGTCGAGGCCGAACTTCTGGCCGACGATCAGCGCCTCGTTGGCGGCGGTCAGGCCGACCGCCGAGAGGTAGTTGTTCAGGCACTTCATGGCGTGGCCGCAGCCGAGCGAGCCGCAGCGGAAGACGTTCTTGCCGGTCGCCTGGAACACCGGCATGACCTTGGCGATCGCCGCCTCGTCGCTGCCGCCGACCATGATCGACAGCGTCGCCGCGTCGGCGCCGGCGGTCCCGCCCGAGACCGGGGCGTCGATCAGCGTCACGCCGAGCCGGTGCAACTCGTCGCCGAGCGCGCGGGTGCCGGTCGGTGCCGACGAGCTCATGTCGATGACGATGGCGCCGGGCTTGAAGCCGTCGGCCAGGCGGTCGCCGTCGCCGAGGCAGATCTTGCGGACGATCTTGCCGTCCGGAACGATCGTCACGATCACGTCCGACATTTCGGCCAGCGCCTTCAGGGTCGGCGCGCGCCGGGCGTCGAACTCCTCGGCGAACTTGCCCATGCGACCCTGATCGACGTCGTACACCACGATGTCGATGCCGGCGCGCTTGGCGTTGCGGGCCATCGGCCAACCCATGTTGCCGATGCCGATCCAGCCAACGGTAATATCCGCCATGGCGGCGTACTCCTTCAGAGTCCAGGGTTCAGATGTCGAGTTCCTTGAACACTTCCCGGGCGTTGCGGAAAGCGTCGATCGCCGCCGGCACGCCGCAGTAGATCGCGGTCTGCAGGAACACCTCGCGGATCTCCTCCTTGGTGACCCCGTTGGTGATGGCGCCGCGAATGTGCAGCCGCAGCTCGTGCGGCCGGTTGAGCGCCACCAGCATCGCCAGGTTCAGCATGGAGCGCTGCTTGCGCGGCAGCTCCTCGCGCCCCCAGACCGCGCCCCAGCAGTATTCCGTCACCAGTTCCTGCAGCGGCATGTTGAAGTCGTCGGCCGACGCGATCGACTTGTCGACATACTCGGAACCCAGCACCTCGCGCCGGTTCTTGAGGCCGGCCTCGAACGTTGCCTTGTCCATGGGGGTTTCCTCCGGAGTGTATACAATGGCTCGGCGGAGGTTAGACCGCCGGCGGGCCGGTCGCCAAGGTGCCGCGTCGCCACGTGTGCCGTGTCGCTGGTTCGCACTGTGCCGCCGACGGAGCGGCGGCTGGCTCCCGGCTCGCGCTGCGCTTGGCCGGGATGACGACAGGGTTGGGAGGCGCGCGCGCTTCGGATCGGTTCCGGCGCCCCTCTCCCCGTCGTAAGCCCGGACCGGACCGCCCTCAGGCGGGACGGATCGGGGACCCAGGGTGCGACGGTGGCTCTCCAACACGGAGCGGCGGGTGGGTCCCGGGTCACCGCTGCGCGGCGCCCGGGATGACGCCGGGTGGGGAGGTTAGCGCTCTTCGCATCGGACCCGGCGCCCCTCTCCTCGTCGTCATCCCGGACCGGACCGCCTTCAGGCGGGACGGATCCGGGACCCACGGTGCGACGGTGGCTCTCCAACACGGAGCGGCGGGTGGGTCCCGGGTCACCGCTGCGCGGCGCCCGGGATGACGAGGGGTGGGGAGGTTCGCGCTCTTCGCATCGGACCCGGCGCTCCTCTCCCTCGTCGTCATCCCGGACCGGACCGCCTTCAGGCGGGACGGAACCGGGACCCACGGTGCGACGGTGGCTCGCCCTGTTCCTCCGACGCTTGGCCGGGATGACGACGCTAGGGTGGCCGGATCGCGCGCGGATCGGCGAGGGCGGGTTGTAGCTGACGCGTCAAGTTGTCCGGTATCTGTAGCGCGTGATCTGTCCGCTTCCGTTGAAGAGCCCAGTGGGCCAGCCGGAGGTCGCCGTAGGCGGCCGTAGGCTGGCCCACTGGGCTGGCGCGTCGAAGCGGTTCACGCGGCCATGTCGGTCTGTTCCTCTTTGAGAGGCGGGAAGTCGGCGATGCGGTGCGGTCCCCAGAACAGGGCGATGGCGCCATCCGGGTACTCGTTCAGGCGGACCTTGGCGCGCACGAAGTGCGGGCGCAGGCGGCTCGGCGGGATTTGCAGGATACGGCCTTTCCAGCGCACGGTGTTGTCGTTGCCGACCTGGCGGTAGTCCTGGACGCACATGGCGTCTCGCCAGGCATCCTCATCGATCGCCACGAAGGCGGTGCCGGCTCCTTCGGCGGCGACGGCGAAGCGGGCGTTGTAGTCCGCGATGTAAGTCTCGGCGATCCAGCGGTTGGCGGCCGCTGCGGTGGTGATCCCGGCGAGCCGCAGTTCCTTGGGCAGGCGATCCTGCAGCGTGCGGAAGGCGCGTTCCGAGCGGCCGCGCGCCTCCGGAGAGTAGGCCGCGATATGATGGATGCCGAGTTCTGCCAGCGCCCGCCCAACCTGGGTGAGCACCGTCTTGGAGACCGTCTCGCCAGCCTTCGGGGTGTAGAAGTAGTGGCTGCCGCGATCGGTGTAGAGCTCGTGAAACAGGCCGTGCCGCTCGAGCACCTCGCCCAACCCCCGAAGGCTCGACGCGGTGCCTTCTTCCTCGACCAGGAAGGCCGAGTAGATCGCGCTGGTCGCGTCGTCCAGGGTGACCACCAGATCGTATTCGCGCGCGTCGCCTGAGAGCCACGCAAAGCGCGAGGCGTCCTGATGCAGCATCTCCCCCGGCAGCGCACGCCGCGGCCGCTTGCGGCGGTGCGCCGAGCGCCGAGGCGCCGGCCTCACCAAGCCCGCCGCCTGAAGGTTCACACGGGTCACCGTGTAGCCGAGCTTGTAGTTGTGACGCTTCACAAGCTGCTCGTGGAAGTGCTTCACCGTGAAGTCGCTGTAGCGCTCCTGGTAAAGCCCTAGCATCCGCGCGATCTCAACCGGTGAGGCCCGGCGGCTCGACGGCTTGCCAATCCGACGGTCGACCAACCCCACCGGACCCTCGTCGCGAAGCCGATCCCGCCAGCGCCGGAACGTCCGCTCCGACACGCCGAGCATCTGAGCCGCCTCCAACTGGCTCAGATCACCACGTTCATGGCGATCAAGAAGCGCTTCAAATCGCAACTGACGTACCCCTTGCAGCACTCGTGCCCGGTTCATCCACGCCCCCTGATTGGAGCGGTTCAAAAACCGGACATTTCACGAGCTACAAAATCCGGACAGATCGTGAGTCAGCCACAATCGGCGAGGGCGGGTTTGCGGCGGCGGCTTCCCGGCCCTAGGTTAGGATCTGGCCTCATCATCGGAGTTCCGCATGGCCCCCGACGACGGCCGCCGCAGCGACGGCCCAGCACACGACCGGCCGGCGGGTGCGGCGCGAAGCGGCGTCGCGACCGAGGCGCTCTACGCGGTGCGGCTGCGCGGCCTCACGGTCGATTTCCGGATCGGCGTGCACGCCCACGAACTCGACTCCGCCCAGCGTGTCCGGGTCGACGTCACCGTCGAGGTGATGCGCCCGGACGGCGGCTTTCAGGAGGACTACCGCCGGGTCTACTGCTACGAGCGGCTGGCCAAGGGCATCCGGGCGCTGGCGGCGGGCGGCCATATCCGGCTGGTCGAGACCCTGGCCGACCGGATCGCCGAGCTGGCGCTGGCCGACCCGCGCGCCCATCGTGCCGAGGTGACGGTCGAGAAGCTGGACGTCTTCCCCGACGCCGAGGGCGCCGGGGTGACGGCAACCTTGCGCCGGGACGGCTGACCGCACCCGGCGCCGCGCGCAAGAACCGGAGTGATCGGCGGCTCGGCGTTCCCTAGGGTCCGGGCAACACGAACGCAGCCGGGGGCATCCGATGACCGACCTTCCATCCCGCGTCGCCGGGCTCGACTGGCAGCGCGTCGACGGCGACCTCGACCGCTGGGGTGCCGCGACGACGGGCCCGCTGTTGACCGCGGAGGAGTGCCGCGGGCTGACGGCGGCGTATGGCGACGGCCCACGGTTCCGCAGCACCGTCGTCATGGGGCGCCACGGCTACGGCAGCGGCGAGTACCGCTACTTCGCCTACCCGTTGCCGGATCTTGTCGCCGGGCTGCGCGAAGCTCTGTACGCGCCGCTGGCGGCGATTGCCAACCGTTGGGCCGAGCGGCTCGGCGACGGGCGGCGGTTTCCGCCGGGTCTCGACGAGTGGCTGGCCGAGTGCCACGCCGCCGGCCAGCGCAAGCCGACCCCGTTGATTCTGAAATACGGTCCCGGCGACTACAACCGCCTGCACCAGGACCTCTACGGAGAGCACGTGTTCCCGCTGCAGGCGGCGATCCTGCTGAGCGAGCCGGGCGGCGATTTCACCGGCGGCGAGTTCGTGCTGACCGAGCAGCGCCCGCGCCAGCAGTCGCGCGCCGAGGTGGTGAGCCTCGCCCGCGGCGAGGCGGTGATCTTCCCGGTCAACCGCCGGCCGGTGCGCGGCAGCCGCGGCGATTACCGCACCGCCATGCGACACGGCGTCAGCCGCCTGCGCTCGGGCGAGCGCTACACGCTCGGCATCATCCTGCACGACGCGGCGTGACGCCGGGGCCGCCGGCGATCGCCCGCCGCAGCGCCGCGCGGGCCAGCAGGCGGGTCGAGTCCAGCGTCGGCAGCGGCGCGTTGGTGTCGTCCATGATCAGCGGGATCTCGGTGCAGCCGAGCACCACGGCATCGCAGCCGGAGTCTTTCATGCGGTCCATGACACGCTGGAAGGACGCCACCGCCTCCGGCTTGAAGACGCCGTAGACCAGCTCGTCCATGATGATGCGGTTGATCTCGTCACGCTCCGCGGCGGTCGGGCGCCGATACTCGAGCCCAAGCTCCGCCAGCTTTTCGGGATAGACCTCGCTGTCGACCAGCCAACCGGTGCCGATGATGCCGACGCGCTTGAAGCCGCGCCGGGCGGCTTCGGCGGCGGCGACCTCGGCGATGTGCAGCCAGGGCAGCGGCGAGCGTGGTGCCACCAGCGGCATCGCCTGGTGGATGGTGTTGTCCGGGCAGATCAGGAAGTCGGCGCCGATGCGGGCCAGCTTCTCGGCCGAAGCGAGCATCAGGTCGGCGACGCCCGGCCAGTCGCCGCGCCCCAGGCAGGCCGTGTAGTCGGCCAGCGACGGCGTGTGCAGCGAGACCTCGGGGTGGGCGTGCGGCGTGCCGAGCAATTCGGCCGCCTCGACGCAGATGGTGCGGTAGCAGAGGGCGGTGCCCTCGGCCGAGCAGCCGACGATACCGATGTGCTGGGTCATGACGGTCGCCTCTTCATGAACGCGCGCGATCAGCGGCCCGGAAGCCTGGGCGGCTGGTCCGGCGCCAGCAGGGTCGCGGTCGCGAGCGCGATGCGGTCGGCGTGGCGGGCGTCCGGGCTCTCCGGCCCCCTGGTGACGCTGACGGCGATGCCGATCCGGCGTCCGGGCAGGGTGGCGACCGCGGCCGCGTACCCGCCGAACGACGGCGTCTGCATCACCCAGCCGTTGGTGACGACCACGCCGAGCCCGTAATAGGCGTCGCGGCTCATCGGCGGGAAGCCGGCTGTGGTCGGCGCCAGCATCCGGGCGTGGGAGGCCGGCGACACCAGCCGGCCGTCGCCGATCGCCGCGATCGAGGCCAGGGCGTCGCGGATGTCGGTGGTCATCACGGCGCCGCGCGCCAGGGTCCAGGACGGGTTCCAGTATGTGGAATCCTCGTAGACGCCGCGCTCGTCGGTGAAGGCGTGCAGGACCGGCGGCGGGATCGCCGCGGTGGCGTCGCTGCGGGTGGCGTTCAGCGCGAGCGGCTCGAGGATGCGGCGGCGGATCTGGGCGTCGACCGGTATCCCGGCCACGCGCTGCAGCACCTCGCCGAGGATGACGTAGTTGGCGTGCGAGTAGGCGAAGCACGCGCCCGGCTCGCACCGCATCGGTTTCGCCAGCGCGTGCGCGACCAGTTCCTCGGGATTCCACTGCCGGAACACGTCCGCGTGGATTGGCAGGTCCTGGACGTAGTCGGCGTAGCCGGCGGTGCTGTCGGCAAGCATCCGCAGGGTGATGCGGTCGGCCTTGGGGTAGTCGGGGAACCACGTGGCGAGCGGGTCGTCGAGGGAGAGCCGGCCGTCGTCGCTCAGCTGCAGCAGCAGGGTCGTCAGGTAGGCGATCGCGATCGCGCCGTTGCGGAAGCGCATGTCCGGCGTGGCCGGGACGCCGGCCAGCGACTCGCCCCAGGCCTCGGTCAGGACCGGTTGCCCGTCGACCGAAACCGCGACGATCGCCGACTTCAGCCGATCGCCCGCCATCGCCTCGCTGACCAGGCGCCGGATTCCGCCTGCCAGATCGGCCCGGGCGACGCAGCCGGTGGCGATGGCGACGCGGTCTCGACCGCACGCCGGGGCGGCGGCGGAGGGATCCGGCGACGCCACCAGCAGCGCGGCCAGGCCGAGGCCGGCGAGCAGGCGGCCCGGGGCCGGCGCCAGCGGGCCGATCAACCGGGTCATGTCGGGCCTGCCCCCGCCGCCGCGCCGCGCCGGACCGCGGCGACCACGTCGGCGGGTTCCTGGCGCACCCGGTAGTCGGGATCGGCGAACACCTCGAGCAGCGTGCCGTCGGGGGCGATGACGAAGTTCCCGGGGATCGGCAGTTCCCAGCTGGAGTCGCCGTTCGAGCGTTGCAGGTCGAGGCCGATCCGGCCGTAGAACGCGCGGACGTTGTCGGGCAGCGTCCACACCAGCCCGTAGCGCCGGGCCACGCTGTTGCCCAGGTCGGACAACACCTCGAACTCCAGCCCGTGCTTCTCGGTCATGCGGGCGGCTTCGTCCGGCAGTTCCGGCGTGATCGCCACCATGTCGCCGCCGAGGGCGCGGATCTCGCCGAGCACGGCCATCAGCGCCCGCACCTCGACGTTGCAGTAGGAGCACCAGCCGCCACGGTAGAACTTCACGACCAGCGGCCCCCGGGCGCGCAGCTCGGCCGAGCGGACGACGCGACCGTCGGCGTTGGGCAGTTCGAAATCCGGCGCCCGCTGGCCCGGGCGCAGCACGGCGTCCCGCACGCCGGTGGCGGCCAGGGCCCGGATCGAGCCGTCGATGGTCTGCCAGTCGGCCTCGGACAGGAGCCGGCGGCGGGCCGTGGTGTTGGCGGCGAGCCGCTCGGCGAGCGTGCCGCCGGGCGCGTCGGGGTCGGTCATCGGGGATCTCCCTTCGGTACGGTCATGCCATCGCCTCCAGCACCGCCCGCGACGCGTCGTCGGCCGGAAAGAAGCTCTCGATGCGGATGTCGTGCAGCGCGATGTCCTGCGGCTCGCCGAGGGTGGTGATGGTCGAGAACAGCCGCACCGTCACGCCGTCCTTCGCCACGTCGAGGGTCAGCACCGGCGGCAGCGGTCCGTCGTCCCGGTCCGCGGCGGCGGCCCCGGCGGCCCAGTGCGGGGCCGACGCGCCGAGCCGGCGCGCCATGTGCGGCAGCACCTCGTCGCGGTTGCGCAGGTGCGGCCCGAGACCCTCCGGGTCGAAGATCCACGCCGCCAGGTCGATGGCGCCGTCCTCGGCGGTCGGCAGGCCGTCGGGTGCGAGAAAGGCGAGCATGCGCTCGGCGGCGCCGTTGGCCCGGCGCAGCCGCCAGGCGCGGTCGACGACGATCGCCGGGAACGGCTCCTGCTTCTCCAGGATGTGGGTCAGCGCCGCCTCGACCGCGGCGAGGTCGGGGTCGTCGCCGCGCCGCGCCAGGAACGCCGGCGCGAACCCGGCCGAGACAAGCAGCGTGTTGCGGTCGCGCAGCGGCACGTCGAGGGCGCCGGCCAGCGCCACCACCATGAAGCGGCTCGGCCGGGCGCGCCCGGTCTCCAGGAAGCTCAGGTGGCGCTGCGAGGTGCCGGCGTCGAGCGCGAGGTCGAGCTGGCTGACCTGCCGCCGGCGCCGCCAGCGCTTCAGCAGCGCCCCGAACCCGTCCGGCCCGTCGAGTGCCACCCGATGGTCGGGAGCGGTGGCCATGATTACCCCACGCGTAATTGTGGCGACCCGGCGCCGGGCCGAAGCTGGCGTCAGGCTACCTCATTGAAAGGAGACCATCATGTCGATGTTCACCACCCCCGTGAACACCCTGCGGACGGTGCTGCGCCTGAACGCCGGCTCGTCGCTGCTGATTGGTGCGGCGATGGCGGCGGCGCCCGGGGCGCTGGCGGCGCTCTGCCTCGTCGACCAGGGGCCGTTCCTCGGACTCGACGGGGCCGGCTGGATCCGGCTCGTCGGCCTCGCCCTGTTCCCGTTCGCGGGCTTCGTGCTGTGGGTCTCCGGCCGGCCGGCGGCGCGGCCGGCCCTGGTGCGGGCGATCTGCGCCCTGGACTGGTCGTGGGTGCTGGCGAGTGCCGTCCTGCTGGTGCTCGGCTGGAGCGCCTTCACCTGGACCGGTGCCATCCTGGTCGACCTGATGGCGGTCGCGGTCGCCGGCTACGCCGTGCTGCAGGCGCGGTTCCTCGGCGCCGCGCGGTCGGCGCCGCTGACGGCGTGACGGGTCAGACGTTCAGGAAGTTGAGCGGCAGGCCGGGTCGTGGCCACTCCATGGCGACGAGCCGGCCGACGCCGGCCAGGGTGATGAAGGCGGTGCGGAGGTCCGGGCCGCCGAACGCGATGTTGGTGCAGTAGGCGTCCGGCATCGGGTGGAACTCGAAGGTGCCGGTGGCCGGCGAGGCGACGGTGATGCCGCCGGTGCCGAGGGTGGCGACGCAGATCGCGCCGTCGCGCTCGACCGCCAGGCTGTCGAACCGGCGGAATCCGGCGTCGCAGGCGACCAGCCGGCCGCCGTTCGGGGACGGGAAGGGGTGCTTGGCCACCTCGCCCTCGCCGATGATCTCGTAGGCCCACAGCCGGCCGCCCTCGGTCTCGGCGACGTACAGCGTCTTCTCGTCGGGCGACAGGCCGATGCCGTTCGGCATCACCATCGGGTGGATCGCCTCCCGGATCAGCCCGGTGTCGGGCCGGCAGAAATAGACGCCGCCGCGGTCCATGTCGCGCTCGCGGGTCTTGCCGAGGTCGGTGAACCAGAGGCCGCCGGAACGGTCGAACACCAGGTCGTTCGGGCCCTTCAGCGGAAGGCCGTTGCATTCGGTGAACAGCACCTCGATCGCGCCGGTCTTCAGGTCGACGCGCTCGATCCGGCCGCCGGAATAGTCCTTCGCCTGGCCGATGGTGCGGTGGTAGCCGGTCGCCGGGTCGACGTGGAACTCGAAGCCGCCGTTGTTGCAGATGTAGACCTTGCCGTCGGGGCCCATGGCGGCGCCGTTCGGGCCGCCGCCGGTCTCGGCGACGATCTCGGTGCGGCCGTCGGGGTGGCAGCGGGTGAGGGTGCGGCGCGCGATCTCGACGATCAGCACCGAGCCGTCGGGCAGGGCGATCGGGCCCTCGGGGAACCGCAATCCCTCGGCGATGGTGCGCAGCGTCATCTCTGGTCTCCTCCGGTGGACGCGGGCAGTATCGACCGGACCGCGGCGCGCCGCAAACACCCGCCAGGAGGTCGATCATGACCAATATCCCCGACGGCTCCAGCGTCGAGACCGTCATCGTGCCGCGCGCCCGCGACATCGGCGGCTTCGAGGTCCGCCGCGCCCTGCCGTCGGCGCACCGCCAGATGGTCGGCCCGTTCATCTTCTGGGACCAGATGGGGCCGGCGCGCTTTCCGCTGGGCGAGGGCGTCGACGTCCGCCCGCACCCGCACATCGGCCTGGCCACCCTGACCTACCTGTTCGACGGCGAGATCATGCACCGCGACAGCCTGGGCACCGCGCAGCCGATCCGGCCGGGCGAGGTCAACTGGATGACCGCCGGCCGCGGCATCGTGCATTCCGAGCGCACCGGCGCCGAGCAGCGGGGGCAGGGTGCCCTCCTGTACGGCATCCAGGCCTGGGTCGCGCTGCCGAAGGCGCACGAGGACACGGCCCCCGGCTTCGCGCACATCGCCAGCGACGCGTTGCCGACCATCGAGGCCGAGGGCAAGCGGGTCCGCATCGTCGCCGGCTCGCTGTGGGGCGCGACCTCGGCGGTGCCGAGCTATTCCGAGATGATCTACGCCGACGCGATCCTGGACACCGGCGCCCGGCTGCCGATCCCGATCGAGCACGAGGAGCGCGCGCTCTACGTCGCCGAAGGCACGATCGCCATCGCCGGCGATCGGTTCGAGTGCGGCCAACTGCTGATCCTGCGCCCCGGCGACGCGGTGACCGTCGAAGCCGCCAGCCGGGCCCGCGTGCTGGTGCTGGGCGGCGAGCCGATGGACGGCCCGCGCTTCATCTGGTGGAACTTCGTGGCGTCGTCGAAGGAGCGCATCGAGGACGCCAAGGCCGACTGGAAGGCCGGCCGCTTCGCCATCGTGCCGGGCGACGAGACCGAGTTCATCCCGCTGCCGGAGCGGTGACGCCACGCTTCGTCGCGATCCCGCAAAGCTCCCTTGCGCGGGCTCGGCGTTGACCGGGCCGGTCCCGGGGCTAGAGTGCTGGCGTATGACGATGCTGTCCCTCGACGATCTGGGTTATCTCGGCACCGGCCTGAAGCGGCCGGAGTGCGTGGCGTGCACCGCGGCGGGCGCGATCTGGGTCAGCCACGCGTCGCCGACCGGCGGCGGGGTGGCGCGGCTCGACGCCGAGGGCCGGCTGCAGCCGCTGCTCGCCACCACCGGCGCGCCCGACGACTTCACGCCGAACGGCTGGTCGATGGCGCCGGACGGCTCGTTCCTGATCGCCAACCTCGGGGAGAGCGGCGGCGCCTGGCGGCTGCGCGCGGACGGCGTCTGCGAGCCGGTGCTGACCGAGATCGACGGCCTGCGGCTGCCGTCGGTCAACTTCGTGCACCGCGCCGAGGACGGCGTGCTGTGGATCTCGGTCAGTACCTGGCGGGCGCCGCGCGACCGCGCCTTCCACCGCGACGTGGCCGACGGCTTCGTGATCCGCATGGCCGACGCCGGCGACCCGGCGTCGGCGCGGATCGTCGCCGACGGCCTCGGCTACGCCAACGAGGTGAAAATCGACCCCTCGGGTGCCTATCTGTACGCCAACGAGACCATGGCGCGCCGGCTGTCGCGCTGGAAGCTGACGGCGCGCGGGCTCGGCCGGCGCGAGACGGTGGCGGAGTATGGCGACGGCATCATTCCCGACGGCTTTGAGTTCGACGCCGAGGGCGGGGTGTGGTGCGCCAGCGTCATGAGCAACCGGGTGGTCCGGGTGGCGCCCGACGGCAGCCAGACGGTGGTGCTGGAGGATTGCGACCCGGCGGCCGTCGAGGCGGCGATGGAACGCTGGCGCGACGGCCGCTTCACCCGCGCCGACATGAACATCGGCGCCGGGCGCCGGCTGGCCAACATCGCCAGCATCACCTTCGGCGGGCCCGACCTGAAGACCGCCTACCTGGGCTCGCTCGCCGGCGACCGCCTGGTGACGTTCACATCCCCGGTGGCGGGCGCGGCGCCGCCCCACTGGCATTTCTGATCGACGACAGGAGATACCGATGACGGACGCAGGCCCCATTACCGCGGTGCGCAAGGTCGAGGTGACCGAGGTCGGTCCGCGCGACGGCATCCAGGCCGAGGCGGCCTTCGTGCCGACCCAGCGCAAGATCGAGTTCATCAACCGGCTGATCGAGGCGGGTGTGCCGCGCATCGAGGCGACCTCGTTCGTCTCGCCGCGCGCCGTGCCGCAGCTCGCCGACGCGGGCGAGGTCATGAAGGGCGTGAAGCGGTCCAAGAACACCGTGCTGGCGGCGCTGGTGCCGAACGCCCGCGGCGCCATCCGCGCCGCCGAGGCCGAGGTCGACCAGATCGTGGTGTTCATGTCGGCGTCGGAGAGCCACAACCTGAAGAACGTCAACTGCACGGTCGACCAGTCGCTGAAGGCCTTCGAGGAGGTCGCGAAGATCGCCCACGACGCCGGCATCCCGGTGCACGGCGCCATCGCCACCTCGTTCGGCTGCCCGTTCGAGGGATCGGTGCCGGTCGAGAACGTCGCCCGGATCGCCCGCGCCTACCAGGACATGGGTTTCGTCGGCATGAGCTTCGGCGACACCACCGGCATGGCGACCCCGCCGCTGGTGCGCGATCGCGTCCGCGCGGTCCGCGAGGCGGCGCCGAAGCTGTCGCAGGTGCTGCATTTCCACAACACCCGCGGCATCGGACTCGCCAACGTGGTGGCCGGCCTGCACGAGGGGGTCGACCGCTACGAGGCCGCGTTCGGCGGCACCGGCGGCTGCCCGTTCGTTCCGAAGGCCACCGGCAACATCTGCACCGAGGACCTGCTGTACCTGCTGCACGAGATGGGCATCGAGACCGGCATCGACATCCGCAAGCTGATCGGCATCGCCCGCGACGTCGAGCCGGTGCTCGGCCACCCGTTGCCGGGCCAGGTCATGAAGGCCGGGCTGCGTCTCGACCTGCACCCGATGGACTCGGTCCGGACGGCGGTCGGTTGACCGGGGACCGGTCGATGGGGGCGCTTGCCGGTATTCGGGTCGTCGATCTCACGCGGATTCTGGCGGGTCCGTTCTGCACCCAGATGCTCGCCGACATGGGCGCCGAGGTGATCAAGGTCGAGCCGCCGGACGGCGACCCGGTGCGCGGCCAGGGGGCGATCGTCGACGGCTACTCCTGGTACTTCGCGCAATTCAACCGCAACAAGAAGTCGGTGGTCCTCGACCTGTACACCGACGAGGGCAAGGCGGCGCTTACCCGGCTGATCGAGACCGCCGACGTGCTGGTCGAGAACTACCGGCCGGGCGTGCTCGCCCGGATGGGCTTCGACGAGGCCCGCCTGGAGGCGCTGAACCCGCGGCTGATCACCGCCAGCGTCAACGGCTACGGCTCGACCGGGCCGTATGTCGACCGCCCGGCCTTTGACTTCATCGCCCAGGCGATGAGCGGCTTCATGGCGGTGAACGGCGATCCGGACGGCCCGCCGCGGCGGGCCGCGCCGCCGGTCTCCGACCTGATCGCCGGGCTGTACTGCGCGTTCGGCGTCACCTCGGCGCTGGAGGCCCGCCACCGCACCGGGCTTGGCCAGAGGGTCGAGTCGAGCCTGACCGGCGGCCTGATGTCGATGATGGCCTACTTGTCGGCCGAGTACTTCGCCACCGGCCAGAACCCCAAGCGCACCGGCAACGACCACCCGATCGTCGCACCCTACGGCCTGTTCGAGGCGTCGGACGGCGAGATCGCCGTCGCCCCGTCGCACAACGTCATGGTGACCCGGTTCCTCGGCGTTCTCGGCCTCGCCGATCTGCTGAACGAGCCGGATTACGCCGACAACGCCCGGCGCATGGCCAACCGGCCGGCGCTGAACGCCCGCATCAACGCGGTCACCCGGACCCGGCCGGTCGACCACTGGATCGAGGCGATCAACAAGGCCGGCTGCCCGGCCGGCCGGGTGATGGGTCTCGACGAGGTGTTCTCCGACCCGCAGGTGCTGGCCCAGGAGATGGTCATCGAATCCGTCCGGCCCGGCCGCACGCCGATCCGGATGACCGGCTTTCCGGTGAAGATGTCGGACACGCCGTGCCGCGTGCACCTGCCGCCGCCCGAACTCGGCGAGCACAACGACGAGGTGCTCGGCTGAGCGCGTGAAGCCGGGCAACCCCGCGTGGTATCCTGGCGGCCTCGTGCGAACGGAACCCCGCTGCCATGAAGGTCGGCCCGCTCCTCAGACGCGCCCGGGCGCTGCGCCGCTGGAAGCAGCAGGCGGTGGCCGACCTCGCGGGCGTGGCGCAGACCACGGTGTCGCGGTGGGAGGCCGGCGCGCTCGAGCCGTCGGCTGAGCAGCTCCGCCGGTTGGCGCCGATCCTGGTGCCGAACGCCGACCTGGCGCGCGACAGCGGCCTGAAGCGCCTGGTTGTCGGCTCGCCGCTGGCGGTCCACCTGATCTGCGACCTGACCCACCGCCTGCTGGCGGCCTCGCCGGGGCGCGAGGCCGAGTGGCTGGTGCCGGCCAGCGACCTGCAGGGCGAACCGCTGTTCCGGTTCGCCACCGACGAGATCCGCGAGGCCGAGCGCCGGCTCGACGGCATCGGCTGGTTCGCCGACGCCGCCACCACCGCCGTGCTGTGGGTGCGCGGCCGCGAGCGTCACGAGGCGATCCGCATGGCGACCGGGCATTGCGTGTGGGAGCGGCTGACGCTGAACGACGGCAGCCCGGTGCGGCTGGTCACCACCCTGCCGCCCGGCGCGCCGCTGGAGAGCGGCTGGGTCAGGCTGTTCGACGACCACCCACGGCCCGGTTGACGCCGGCGGCGCGGCGACCGATCTTCCCGCTCCACCCCACGGAGGCCTCCCATGGACAGCACCGGCAACAGCTTCGATTCCGCGGCCTATGGCGGGCCGGGCTGGCAGGGGCGCACGCGCTCCCACCGCGAGGAGATCGGCGATCTGTGGGCGGCGTCGGGGATCGACAGCGAGTACGGCCGGCTGCGTTCGGTCCTGCTGCACCGTCCCGGCGGCGAGCTGGCGGCGGCGCTGGAGGATCCGAACTCGGTGCAGATGCTGGAGCCGCTCGACATCGGGCGCGCCGGCGAGCAGCACGACGCCATGGCCGAGGCCTACCGTCGCGACGGCGTCGAGGTGCACTACGTCGACCCGGCCGGCCAGCCGACGCCGAACCAGATGTTCTGCGCCGACCTGTTCGTGATGACCCCGGAGGGCGCGATCGTGGCGCGCCCGGCGTCGACGGTGCGCGCCGGCGAGGAGCGCTGGGTGGCGCGCCGGCTCGCCGACATCGGCGTGCCGATCCTGCGCACCCTGACCGGCACGGCGGTGTTCGAGGGCGCCGACCTGATGTGGCTCGACCCCGGCACGGCGATGGTCGGGATGGGGCTGCGGACCAACGAGGAAGCGGCGGCGCAGATCGCCTCGGCCCTGGACGAGGTCGGCATCGAGACCCTGGCGGTCGACCTGCCCTACGGGACCATGCACTTCATGGGGATGTTGCGGATCGTCGACCGCGACCTGGCGGTGGCCTGGCCGCGGCGCACGCCGTTCTCGACCGTGCGGGCGCTGGAGGAGCGCGGCTACCGGGTGATCTGGCTGCCAGCCGAGGACGATGCCACCCTGAATCGCGGGTTGAACTTCGTCACCCTCGGTCCGCGCCGGATCCTGATGCTGGCCGGATACGACACGGTGCAGCGGGTCTACGAGAGCGCCGGCATCGAGTGCGTCACCGTCGACGGCTCGGAACTGGTCAAGGCGGCGGGCGCGATCGGCTGCCTCACCGGTGTCGTCAGGCGCGATCCGCTTGCGTAGCGAACGCCGCCACCGGCTCGGCCGAGGGCGTGCCACGGTTGTCGCGGATGAACGAGGCGACGGCGAAGGCGGCGAGGACCGAGACGCCCAGCCAGCCACCGGCAATCCAGACTGCGAGATCCATCCCCCGATCCTTTCCCGGCGAACCCGTGGAAGGATCATGGCATGCAGTGGTTAAGAAATCGTAACCGGCCGGTCGCCGGCCGCATCCGGTTGCGCGATCAGCGGGGCGCGGCGCCTCCCGGGCTGACGCTCCGGGCCCTGGCACGCACGACCGCACCGTGATCGTCAGGTTCGCTGTCGTTGACCCGACCAAGGAGACCGATGATCGGCGACGCGAGCGCCGACACGGCAATCCATCCGCCTAGCAGCCAGAGCGCGATGTCCACGGCGCAACCTCCGCTCTTCGTATCGCCTCTCCCCCGAGGCAGATAGTAGAGGGAGCCTGAGTGTACAATCAATGGGTAACAATTGCCCTGCTGACGCACGCTATCGGCAATCATTGCCCAGTCGGCCGGATGGTCCCCCAGGTGACGCGGGATGTCTCGGTGAACACCCGCCAGCGCTCGAGTTCGGCCTCGACGCGCGCCATTCGGGCGCGGGCCGGGCGGACGCCCGGCTCCAGCCAGAATCCCCGGACCTCGAGCTCGCCCCGGTCGCGGTGCGCCTTCAGCTCGATCCGGCCGACCAGCCGGTCGCGCTCCAGCATCGGCAGCACGTAGTAGCCCCACACCCGCCGGGGCGCCGGCACGAAAGCCTCGAAGCGGTAGTCGAAGCCGAAATAGCGCTGGGTGCGGTCGCGCTCGCGGATCATCGGGTCGAACGGCGACAGAAAGCGCAGGCGGGCCGGGGCCTCGGGTGCCGCGCGGAGCACGTCCAGCACGTCCGGGCGGGCCCAGACCTCGCGCACACCGCCATCGGCGTGCTCGATCTCGATGCGCCGCAGGGTCTCGGGCCCGGCGGCGGCGCACCAGGCCTGCGCCTGGACCGGCGTGACCGAGGCCAGGAACGCGGCGATCTCGCCCGCGGTGGCGACGCCGAGCCGGTCGATCGCGGCCCGGCAGGCCCAGTCGACGGCGACGGCGGGGTCGGGCTCCGGGTCGTGGTGCTCGGCCGGGATCACCCGCTGCGACTGGTCGTAGAGCTTGGCGAAGCCGCGGCGGGCGGCGACCGCGAACTCGCCGGTCCGCCACAGGTATTCCAGCGCCGCCTTCGACGGCGTCCATCCCCACCAGGCGCCGCGCGCCTCGGTGTCGGCGGGCGTGACGTCGCGCGACCCGATCGGCCCGGCCTCGGCGACCCGGCGGCGCATCTCGTCGAGCACGGCGTCGCGGCGGCCGTTGAACCGCTCGCTCCAGTACCGGTTCGCGTCGAGCCGCTCGGCCGCCCGCCGGAACCGGGGCTTCCAGTAGGGATAGAAGCGGGTCGGGATGATCGAGGCGTCGTGGGTCCAGTGCTCGAACAGCGACCGCCGCTGCTCCAGCAGGTGCTTGAGCTGCGGCTTGCGGTACCCGGTGGCGCGGGTAAACAGGATGTGGTGATGGGCCTGCTCGAGCGTCGAGATGGTGTCGACCTGGACGAAGCCGAGACGCTCGATCAGGGCGTCGAGGCCGTCACGGGTCAGCGGCCCGGTCGGCGCGTCGGCGAGCGCGTGGCGCTCCAGGAAAAGGCGGCGAAGGTCGGCGTTGCTCAGCCGGTCGGTCATGGTCGTCCATCGAGGTTTCGCGGTAGGCTGGCGAAAACGCCGGCACGGGAGGATAGCGATGCCAGTCCACAAGCTCGACCACGTAAACGTCCGGACCGACGATCTGCCCCGGATGATCGCGTTCCACGAGCGCGTCCTCGGCTTGAAGCAGGGTCCGCGCCCCGGCTTCGACTTCCCGGGGGCGTGGATGTACGCCGGCGAGCAGGCGGTGGTGCACCTGATCGGCACCGAGGCGCCGCCGGCCGAGTACCGGCCGGACCAGGGCCTCGAACACTACGCCATGGGGGCGACCGGCCTCGCCGAGTTCCTCGCGTTGCTGCGCGCCGAGCGGGTCCCCTACTACTGCCGGGTGCTGCCCGATTTCGGAATCCGGCAGGTGAATCTCCACGACCCGGACGGCAACCATCTGCACGTCGACTTTCCGGCGCACGAGCAGGCCGACCTGACGGACTACGACGGCGATTCCTGACGGCTCGCCTTGGCGGGCGCGGCCGTCGGGCCTACCATCGCCCGAAGGTTTCGCTCCCAGGGAGGTTCGCCATGTCCGTCACGTCGCTCGCCCAGCCCGCCGCCAAGCGTCCGAAGACCCGCTCGCCCGAGGAGCAGACGGTCCGCGAGGAACTGGCGGCCGTCTACCGGATCTTCGGCCTGCTGGGGATGGACGATCTCATCTACACGCACATCTCGGCGCGGGTGCCGGGTGCGGACGAGCATTTCCTGATCAACCCGTTCGGGCTGATGTACGAGGAAGTCACCGCCTCGAACCTCGTGAAGATCGACCTCGCCGGCAACATCGTCGAGGACAGCGGCTATCCCATCAACTACGCCGGCTTCGTGATCCACGGCGCCATCCACGAGATGGCGCCGCACGCCCACTGCGTGATCCACCTCCACACGGATTCAGGCGTCGCGGTCTCGTGCCAGCGCGAGGGCGTGCTGGACTGCTCGCAGTTCGCCATGTTCCTGCCGGGCGGCATCGCCTACCACGACTACGAGGGCTGGCGCTGGACGAGGACGAGAAGCCGCGGCTGGTCGCCGACCTCGGCGACCGCAAGGCGCTTATCCTGCGCAACCACGGCACCCTGACGGTCGGCGAGACCGTCGCCGAGGCGTTTTTCCACATGTACAACCTGGAGCGGGCGTGCCGGGTCCAGGTGCTGGCGCAGGCCGGCGGCCAGGCCGAGGTCATCCGCATCCCGTCCGAGATCGTCGAGCACACCCGCGCCCAGAAGCCGGTCGGCTCGCGCTTCGGCGGCTACGGGCAGATCGAACTGGCGGCGTGGATGCGCAAGCTCGACCGGCTCGGCGTGCCGTTCCGCGATTGAACGCGCGGAACCGGATGTCAAGGATCCCGGTCAGGGCTTCTGGCCGGGATCCAGATGGATCACCAGCAGGATCTGGTCGACCGGCCCGTCGGAGCGGCTGCGCACCGGCAGCAGCATGCGGAACGCGGTGCGGAACTTCCGCTGGTAGATCCGGATGACGTGGAGCCGTGCCTGAGCGGACCGCAGGGCTTCGCGCAGCACCGGCAGGAACTCGGTGCCGAACGTCTCGTCGACCTGGCTGGCGGTCCGTCCGGTCCAATCCTCGCCAGTCATCTGCGAGATGCGGGTGCCCTCGAGGCGGATCCGGAA
Organism: Rhodospirillaceae bacterium; assembly: GCA_018401495.1. Classification (GTDB taxonomy): domain Bacteria; phylum Pseudomonadota; class Alphaproteobacteria; order Thalassobaculales; family Thalassobaculaceae; genus Thalassobaculum_A. Next base: position 87,862 of record JAGYJX010000018.1, on the reverse strand, counting down.
GTCCTGACCCCGTCGATCGCCTCGTAGACGCTGATGTGGCCGAGCCATGGCCGCAGAGCGAACACGTCGAGGCGCTCACGGTCCGGCGGCAGGCCGTCCGACCACATCGTCCGCCACTTCCGGAGGAGAGTTGCGGCCTGAGGGTCGGCGGTCGGCGGCGGCGCGTCGACTTCTCGGTCCGGCCCCTGGCTCAACTGGCGTTCCCCGTGTTGTGCCGGAAATTCTTCCGACGCCGACGCGTCATAGGATGCGCCGAATCCGTGCTGCGGTCGAGCCACCTCCGGGCCGCCTCGCCGGAACGTGAGTCCATCAGGAACCGACGGTCAGCGACGGCGTGAGGCCGAGGTCGACGATCCCGGTGACTTGCCGCTCGTCGACGGCGGCCACGGCGAACATCAGCGCGTTGATGCGACGGTGCACCGATTGCCGCTCCTGGCCGAGCATCGCCGACACACCGGTGTTGATGGTGTACTGGCCGGGGTTCAGGGAGCATCGGAAGCCGAACGCGACGTGCGCCGTCTGGCCGGCAATCAGTTCGGTCAGGCGCGTCCGTTCCTCGCCGAATCCGAGCCCGCCGATTTCGACGCCGCGCAGGGTCTTGATCAGCGTCGCGAACCGCGGGTGCCGGATGGTCTGGTCGACCCGGAGATCGTAGCGGATCACGTAGTCCTGGTCGCGGATCAGGACCGGCGCCGGTCGACCGTCGCGATCGGTGATCCGGACGTTGTGGATGGCGGCGCCCCGCGAGACATACTGCACCTCCTCGACGCCGTTCGGCACCGGCGGGTGGTCGGGGGTGATTTCCAGGGACCGGGTCTCGTCGCCGCTGCCGCCGCCCGCCGGCTCGCCGGTGACGATCTCGCGGCGGATCGCGTCCTTCATCTCGTCGGGCGCGAAGATCAGGCGCAGGTAGAGTGGCGCCACGATCGCCGGGTCGCCGTCCGCCAGCATGCGCCCATGGTCGATCAGCACGCAGCGATCGCAGAGTTCGATCACGACCTGGGTCGAGTGGGTGACCAGCAGGATGGTGGTGCCGTCCTCCTTGAGCTGGCGGATCTTGTCGAAGCATTTCAGCTGGAACGAGGCGTCGCCGACGGCCAGGGCCTCGTCGATGATCAGCAGTTCGGGCTCGACCGCGATGGCGACGGAGAAGGCGAGCCGCAGGAACATGCCGGACGAGTAGTGCTTCACCGGCTGGTCGATGAAGGCGCCCAGTTCCGAGAACGCCAGGATGTCGTCGATCCGCTCGTCCACCCTGGGTCTCGGGATGCCGATCACGGCGGCGTACAGGTAGACATTCTCGCGGCCGGTGTACTCCGGGTTCAGGCCGGCGCCGAGTTCCAGCAGCGCGCTGACCGTCCCCTTGACCGACACGGTTCCGCTGGTCGGAGTCAGCGTCGAGGCGATGATCTGCAGCAGCGTCGACTTGCCGGACCCGTTGTGGCCGAGGATGCCGACCATCTCGCCGCGCCGGACATCCAGGCTGACGTCGGCGAGGGCGGTGAAGCTGCGCAGCGGTCGGGCCATCCGCGGGGCGACAAGCCCCAGCATCTGGCCGATCGGCGACCGCCAGACTGGATAGCTCTTGGTCACCCCCGGCACGACACCACGACGGACTCGTCGTCGGCGGCGGCTGCGGACAGGGTGGGCTGAACGGCCAGACTCATCCAGGACCTCGGGTTGGGCGGCGAGGGACGTTAGTCGTTCCGGCGAATGCCCTCAAGGCCGGGGGATTGCGCTCAAGGGTTGCCTCGGTTTCCCGCAGGCGATATTCCCGCATGGATGGGGAACGACATGACGAACGACGTCCAGGACGCCGCGCGCATCCGGACCCGGGCGCGGACCCTGAGCCGCGCCGGATGGCTGGCCGAGGCCGCCGACCTGCTGCGGGACGCAGCCGACGGCGCGCACCGAGATGACGCCGGGATCCGCTTCGACCTCGCGCAGGCGCTGCTGGCGGCCGGCCGGATCGAGGAGGCCGAGGCGGTGCGGCTGCCCGGAGCCCCGCGGTGATCGTCCTCGGCATCCACATGGGCCACGACGCGGCGGTCGCGGTGATCGTCGACGGGGTGGTGCGCAGCCTGATCGAGAAGGAGCGCCACGCCCGGATCAAGCACGCCGCCATCGCCACCATCGCCGACATCGACCGGGCGCTGGCCGACGCCGGCGTCGGGCTCGACGCGGTCGACGCGGTGGCCGTGACCACCACGCAGAACTGGCCGTTCCTGTTCACCGAGCCCGGCCTGTTCCGGTTCGAGTATGCCCCCGACCTCGTGGGCACGCTGGCGGCTCCGGCAGCGATGCGCGACCACTGGGCCGGATTCGCCGTCAAAATGGCCGGCGAGACCGGGGCGGGCCGGCGGCGACTGCAGGATTTCCGGCGGTATCCCGACACCGCGCCGCTGTTCGACGCCGACACCGATCCCTCCGATCCCGGCGCCGAGGTGCTGTTCACCCAGCAGTTTCCGTTCACGCCGGCTGGGTGGGGCGCTGCCGCCACGACCGACGCCATCCTGACCGAGGCAGCCGCGCTGTACGGCGCGCACGAGTGGCGCGGCCTGCTGGTCGGGGCGTTCCACGCGCCGATCCGGTGCACGATCCGTGGGCGGACGCTGCCGGGCTCGGTGATCCCGCATCATCTGGCGCACGCTGCCACCGCGTTCTACCAGTCCGACGCCGACCGGGCGGCGATCGTCACCTTCGACGGGGGCTTCCGGTTCGGACGGTACGGTCATGCCGGTGGTCTGTACGCGATCGGTGAGGGCGACCGGATCTACCCGGTGTGGCTCAACCACTCCCACGCCGGCAATCTCTACCGCCGGGTGGCCGACGCCTGCGGGCTGACCGGGATGGGCGGGCCAGGCAAGCTGATGGGCCTGGCACCCTACGGTGAGGCGCGCTTCCACGCGGACTCGTTCGTCGGCACCTTCGCCGAAGTCGACGCCCGTCACCCCGAGGACCGGACGCGGATCGTGGACCTGCTCTACGAGACCGCCTGGCCCTATGTGCGGAACGCCGTCGCCCACGCGCCGGACGAGGTGCCGGCCGTCCCGTTGCCCGACCCGCTGTCGCCGTTCGCGCGCGATCTCGCGGCCTCGGTTCAGACCACTTTCGAGAGGCAGGCGCTCGGTCTGGCCGAGACCGCGGTCCGGCTCGCCGAAATCCTCGGGTTTTCCGCCACCACCCTGTGCCTGTCCGGCGGTTGCGCGCTGAACTGCCCGTCGAACAGCCGGATCTGGCGCGAGACGCCTTTCCAGCGGGTCTTCGTGCCGCCGAGTTGCGACGATTCCGGTCTCGCCATCGGCGCCGCGTTCTATGTGGCCCACACCCTGCTGGGCGATCCCCGCGCGCCGCAGGGAGCCGACACCGGCGCTCTCGCCTATCTCGGTCGCCGGGTGCCGGACGCCGAGGTGCGCCGGGCGCTGGCCGCCGTCGAAGATGATTTGCGGGTCGAGGAGGCGATCGACGCTCCGGCCATGGCCGCCGCCGACATCGCCGGCGGCCGGATCGTGGGCTGGGTCGAGGGCCGCTCGGAGATCGGACCGCGCGCCCTCGGCCACCGCTCGGTGATTGCCGACCCGCGCCACGCCGACAACCTGGACCGCGTCAACGACCTCAAGAGCCGCGAGCGCTGGCGTCCGCTGGCGCCGGCGGTGCTGGCCGAGCGCCAGGATCACTGGTTCGAGGGCGGTCCGCCGTCGAGCCCGCACATGCTGTTCACCGCCCGGGTGCGCAACGACCGCCTGCCGGCCATCACCCACGTCGACGGCTCCGCCCGGGTGCAGACGGTGGATGCGAGTTGCGGCGGCTTCCGGCGGCTGATCGAGGCGTTCGAGGCCGGGACCGGCGTCCCGGTGGTGATGAACACCTCGCTCAACGGCCGCGGCGAACCGATCGTGGAGAGTCCCGACGACGCGCTCGCCCTGTTCCGGCGCGGCGGCCTCGACGCGCTCTATCTCGACGGCAGGCGCATTACCCGTCGACAGGGGTGATCGCCGCCCGACTCCGTGTCTATGCTGGCGCTGAACACGGCGGCTGGAGTATCGGCATGGCGCGGCGCATTCTTCTGCTCAACCCGAACGTCACCGAGGCGATCACGCAGACCATGGTCGAGGAGGCCCGGCGCGTGGCCGGGCCCGGCACCACCATCGTCCCGGCGACGGCGCGCTTCGGCACCCAGTACATCGAGAACCGGGTGGAGGCCGCGATCGCCGGGCACGCCGTGCTGGAGGCCCTCGCCGAGCAGGCACCGGGCTGCGACGCCGCCATCGTCGCGGCCTTCGGCGATCCCGGTCTGTTCGCCGCGAAGGAGATGCTGGAAATCCCGGTGGTCGGCATCGCCGAAGCGGCGTTCCTGACGGCCTACACGCTCGGCCGGCGCTACGCGATCGTCTGCCTGACGCCCCGGCTGGCGGTCTGGTACCGGGAATGCGCGGAGGATCATGGCCTCGCCGGGCGGCTGGTGTCGGTGCGCGCCCTCGACGTGCCGCCATCGGACATCACCGACGCCAAGGCCCAGACCGGCCGCAAGCTGGTCGAGGCCTGCCTCGAGGCCGTCGATCGCAGCGGCGCCGAGGTCGTGATCATGGGTGGCGGGCCGATCGCCGGGCTGGCCCGCACGGTCGCGCACGAGATACCGGTACCGGTGCTCGACGGGGTGTCGTGCGCCGTCCGGCTCGCCGAGGGACTGGTCGACCTGGCGCCGCGACCGGCCTTGCGCGGCAGCTTCGCCCGCCCGGCGGCCAAGCCCTCGCGCGGCCTGACACCGGCGCTGCGGGCCTGGGTGGAACGCGACGACGCCCCGGAGTAGCCTCCTGACTCGACAAACGTGATTTGGGAGGCATGCGCGTGGATCTCGGAATCAAGGGCCGCAAGGCCATCGTGTGTGGGTCGAGCCGCGGCCTCGGCCGGGCGATCGCCGGCTCGCTGGCGCGGGCCGGCTGCGTCGTCGTCATGAACGGCATCGATGCGGCGCGCCTGGAGGCCCAGGCGGAGGCGATGCGGCGGGAAACCGGGGCCGAGGTGGTGCCGGTGGCCGCCGACGTCACCACCCGCGCCGGGCAGGACGCGCTGTTCGCGGCCTGCCCATCCCCCGACATCCTGATCACCAACGCCGGCGGGCCGCCGTTCAAGGATTTCCGGGAGATCGACCGCGAGGCGATGCTGAAAGGCGTGACGTCCAACATGATCACGCCGATCGAGCTGATCCAGCGCGCCATCGACGGGATGGTCGAGCGTCGGTTCGGCCGGGTCGTCAACATCACCTCGATCTCGGTGCGGATGCCGGTGTTCGGGCTCGACCTGTCGAGCGGCGCGCGCGCCGGGCTGACGGCGTTCCTGGCCGGCGTGTCGCGCTCGGTCGCCCACGCCAACGTCACCATCAACAACATCCTGCCCGGCTACTTCGACACCGACCGCTACCGCGCCGGGATCGACGCCACCGCCAAGGCGCAGGGCAAGACCCCCGACGCCATGCACGCCGAGCGGGTGGCGACGGTTCCCGCCCGCCGCGCCGGCGACCCCGCCGAGTTCGGCGACGCCGCGGCGTTCCTGTGCAGTTCCCAGGCCGGCTACATCACCGGCCAGAACCTGCTGCTCGACGGTGGTCTGTTCCAGAGCGCGTTCTGACGGAGCCGCCAATCCCTCGACGGAGCCCGGGCGCCTTCCACCCGCCGCTTCGTCGGCGGCACGCTGGAGAGCCACCGTCGCACCGCGGATCCCGGATCCGTCCCGCCTGAGGGCGGTCCGGTCCGGGATGACGACGAGGGAGAGGGCCGCCGACCACTCCTTGCCGACGACAGCGACGGGCGCTCCCCACCCGTCGTCATCCCGGGCGCCGCGCAGCGGTGACCCGGGACCCACCCGACGCTCTGTCGGAGGCACGCTGGAGAGCCACCGTCGCACCGCGGGTCCCGGATCCGTCCCGCCTGAGGGCGGGCCGGTCCGGGATGACGACAAGGGAGAGGGCCGCCGACCACTGCCTTGCCGACGACAGCGACGGGCGCTCCCCACCCGTCGTCATCCCGGGCGCCGCGCAGCGGTGACCCGGGACCCACCCGACGCTCTGTCGGAGGCACGCTGGAGAGCCACCGTCGCACCGCGGGTCCCGGATCCGTCCCGCCTGAGGGCGGGCCGGTCCGGGATGACGACGAGGGAGAGGGCCGCCGACCACTCCTTGCCGACGACAGTGACGGGCGCTCCCCACCGGTCGTCATCCCGGGCGCCGCGCAGCGGTGACCCGGGACCCACCCGACGCTTGAACGACACGGCGCGAGCCCATTAACGTCGAATTAAACCCAGGCGGGCATTCTGCAACGGCCGGCGACCTGAAACCGGCCTCCTTCGCAGGGTCGAAAAATGTGTGGTTCCACGCCCCCGATGGGCTTGATCCGGGAGCCGGTGCTTGCCGGACTCCACGATTATTGGTCGGCCAAGCGCCGCGGCGGCCTTCTGCCGGCGCGCGCCGCGCTGGCGCCCGAAGAGATGGTGCCGGCGCTGCCGCACCTCATGCTGATCGACGTGCTCGACGGCGGCAGCACGCTTCGCTACCGGCTGGTCGGGACGGTGATCGCCGCCGGTATCGACCCGACCGGCAAGACCCTTCAGGAGGTGCTGCCGGGCGGCGCCTACCGAACGCACATCCTGGAACTCTACGCCGCCGTGCTGGAGCGGGGCGGACCGATGTACTGCCGCCACCGCTATCCGGGCGCCGACGATAGCGAGGCCCGCGAGGTGGCGCGGCTGTTCCTGCCGCTCGCCGCCGACGGGCGCACCATCGACATGCTGATGGTCGGCCAGATCCGGCACGCGCCGCGGTTCGTCGCCACCTCGATGTGGCAGGAACGGCCGGAACGGTTCGACGAACTCGAACGTAGCTTCCTTTCGTGAGGCTTTGAGCGGGACGTCGCCGCCCCGTGCGGGAGCGGCTGGGCAACCTGCCTTGCGCTCTGTCCGCCTTGGCGATCGGTGTGCCCCAATTATGGTTGATGCATATTTAATATGGTGCCCATCTATTTCTTGCAGTTCTGCCTAAAGCCCTTCGTTTTTCCTGCGAATTTTTAATCGAAATTTAAACTACCCCATAATACATATCCTATCTAAAGCCTCAGAAATTCGGATTTCTGTTGCACATAGGATGGTTCCATGGGGTTCAAATTGGCCAGTGTGAAAGCCTTTGTAGCCAGGACGTCTATTACCTGGCTTTTGCTTGGCGCCAATGTGATTGTGTTGGCCAGCGCTGCGGTGGTTGGAACCCTTATGACCGAACGCTACGAGGCGTTCGTGCGCGGCTACCAGGAGCAGCGGGCGGAAGACCAGGTCCGCTTCGCCGTCGACGATCTGCTCTGGGCCCGTCATCGCACACTCGTGGACCAGCTGGCGCAGAGTGCATCCGGGGGCGGACGCTTGTTTCGGGCGGTGCAGAACGCGCCGCCGATCCTGCCGGGTTGGAGCGGTTGATCGGCGAGGAGTTCAATCAGGGACTGGTCACCCAGGGCCATGTCGCCCTCATAGGTCTCGGCGTGTACGACCGCGATGGTGTGCGGCTCGGACGAACGCTGGCCGCGCCGGACGGATCAGCCGCAGCCACCTCGAAGCCGTCCTGCGGCGTGCCATCGAGCGCGACGGTGCTGAACGCCTGCAGTTGCTTCACGGCGAGACCCGTCGACCTGAGGGCCGCCCGATCCTGACCGTGTTCCGCACCTGTCGGCGGCCTTCGGCTGCGAGGGCTATAGTCGCGTTGCACGTCGATCCGTTGCATCCGCTCGCCACGCCTGATGAGCGGCTCGGGATGCGGGTGCAGTTCGAAAACGCCGACGCGCGTCCGATCAGGGCGCTCGACAATCTGGATTTTCCGTCCGACGCGCTTTCCAACCGAGTGGCGGCCGACATCCAGTCGACCACCGGCGAGACTTTGTTCCGTGTCGTCGTGGACCAGGACGTGACAGCGCTGGCGCAGGAACTGGCGCAGACAAGCCGTCACTTCCTCTGGGTGTTTCTCGCCCTCGGCGGTGGCACCGCCTTGGCGAGCGTGGTCGGCGTATCGCCCTCATCTTCGCCGGGTCCATCGCCGGAAGCCGCGACTCGGCGCGAGTCCGAGGAGGTTCGGGCGTTGGAAGCGCAGCGTCGGGCCGAGGGCGTCGGAACCGCGAGGCGCGGCTTCAGGAGTGAGCACGCCCGGCAGCTGCGCGCCGACGGACTGGACATGTCCGACGACCTGGAACGTCAGCTGGGCGTCATCGTCCAGAGCATGATGGCCCGGGCCCAGACGATGCAGGGCGACGCGGAGGGCATGCGGCGCGCCGTGCAGCAACTGAGCGAGAGCGCCGACTCCGTGCGCTCGGCATCCGGCCAGGCGACCATGAATATCGAGACCGTGGCGGCATCGACCGAGGAGCTGCCTGAGCCCGATCGACCAGATCACCTCCCGGGTATCGGAATCCGCCAGTGCCGCCAGCCGTGCCTGCCGGCGTTGCCAACGAGGCCCGCCAGCGTTCGAAGGGCTTGCGCGCGCCGTCGAGCGCATTGGCGAAGTCGTCGGCCTGATCAAGAGCATCGCCGATCAGACCAATCTGCTTGCGCTGAACGCGACGATCGAGGCTGCCCGGGCCGGCGATGCCGGCAAGGGCTTCGCCGTGGTGGCCGGTGAGGTCAAGGCGTTGGCCACTCCAGACGGCGCGGGCGACCGACGACATCACCCGGCAGATCGCCGATGTTCAGTCCGCCTCTGACGGCTCGATCGAATCGATCGCGCTGATCGACAGAACGATCACCGACGTGAACCAGATTGCGACCGCGATCGCCGCCGCCGTCGAGCAGCAGAGCGCCGCGACCCGTGAGATCGCCCGCAGTGCCCAGCACGCCGCCCGGGGCATCCAGGACGTCAACCAGTCGTTCGACAACAGCAGCCGCGAGGCCGTCGCGGCAGCCGATCTGGCTGCGTCGGTGAACTCGACGGCCTCCCGCCTCGCCGAAGAAGTCGGCGGAATGCGCGATCGGTTGACCGAGACCCTGCGCAAATCGAAGGCCGGCGACCGCCGACGCGCCGAGCGTCAGGCCTTGGTTTCCCGGGCGCAATTGCGGATCGGCGGCTCCGAGATCGCCTGTGAGACCGTCGATCTGTCGGCCGTCGGCGCCATGCCTCGCTCTGTCGCGACCGATCGCGGCGGGTGCCGCCGTCACGCTGGTGCTGCCCGGTCTCGGCGAACTGCCCGGTCGCGTCGTGTGGTGTCGCGACGGCAAGGCCGGGATCGACTTCAGCCATGCCGAAGGACGGACGGGCGATCTGGAAAACTGGATCGAACGACGCCGCGGAACCGCACTTGCCGCGTAGGCGGGTGCCGAAAGTGCACACCCGACCACCCATCCCATCCCAGTACCAAGGAGGACAACAATGACCAACCTGTTCAAGACCGTCGCCGCTGCGTTCCTGTCGCTCGCCCTGCTTGCCGGCCCCGCCGCCGCCGAGGACGCGCCGCTGGCGATCGCCGGCGCCACCACCGTTGACGCCGAGGGCGTGATCTCGCTGATCGAGAAGCACACCGATCTCGTGATGCTCGACAACCGTCGCGAGGCCGACTTCCAGCGTGGCCACATCGAGGGCGCGGTGCGGCTGCTCGACACCGATGTGAACGCCGACGCCCTGGCGGCCGCCATCGCGACCAAGGACACCCCGGTCCTGATGTACTGCAACGGTCTCAGTGCGGCCGCGCCGCCACGGCGGCCGAGGCCGCCGTGGGTCTTGGCTATAAGAAGGTGTTCTACTACGCGCTCGGGATGACCGAGTGGAGCGAGAAGGGCCTGCCTGTCGCCACCAACTGAGCGCCGTCGACGTCTTGCCACTGCGAGCGGGCGCCTACCGGGGCGCCCGCTTCGATTCGCGGTGTGAATCGGGGGCGATGTCGGAGGGGCGGTGCTGGAGGGATGACTGCGCCTTCGTCCGGGCCGATACTGACCCCGACGGCACGGAGACACCATGGCCATCTCCTTCATTGCCGAGGGCAGCCGGGCATGGTCGGCGCTGTGGTGGAGCCTGCCGCGCGACGGGCTCGTCCCGCTCCGCTCCGCCTTCGACCCGCTGTCGGCTCCGGCGCTGCTGCCGCACATGATGATCTGCGACCTGTCGGAGCCGGGCATCGTGCGCATCCGCCTGATGGGCACCGGCATGGTGAAGAGCTTCGGCTTCGATCCCACCGGTCGCGACTATCTCGAGCTGGTGGCGCCGGAACGCCGGGAGGCGGCGATGGCCGGGTTCCAGGTTCCGGCGTCGCATCCCTGCGGGATGCGCGTGCTGGGCGAGAACCGCTACGCCAACGGCAAGACCATGGCGATCGAGGCGGTGTCGTTCCCGTTCCGCCGCGACGACCGCGCCGGGATGCAGATGGTGTTCGTGGGATCCAACATCGACCGGGATCTCGGACCCTGGCCCGACCTGGACCACACCGAAACCTTCCACGTGTTCGAACGCGAGTTCATCGACATCGGAGCCGGCGTACCGGATGGCGGCTGAGTGTCAGTCTTCCAGCCGCTTCTGCAGTACTGGAGCGACCGCTGCCATGGCCGGGTGGCGCCCGGCCGCGCCGACATCGATCCTCTGGACCTGCCGCTGTCGATGCTGCCGCACCGGCTGCTGATCGACGTCGATCGCGAGCCGCTGCGAGTTCAGCTACCGGCTCGCCGGGATCGCCGCCGAGGCGACCCACGGCCGGGGCCTGAAGGGGGTAAGGGTTCTAGACCTGCGGCCAGCGGATTTCGCGCGGACCCTGCACACAGATGGCGGCCTGTACCTTTCCCCTGGCCCCTCTAGCACCTCGTTCGGTACGGTACGGCGCTTACGGTGGATTTCAAATAAATTTGCCCCAAGTTACTCTGGTCCCGTCAGGACGGGTGCAGAAACCTGGGTAGGCGCAATGAAAGCCGAGGATGTCCGCGAGTTGGCCGACCGGCGCTGCGACTACCAGCAGAGCCTCGATGTTCTCGCCTACTGGACGAGCAGACAGGCCTCTCGCGACCGGTTGCAGCCCGCGGAGTTCGATCCCATTGATGTCCCGGCGTTGCTGCCGTTCCTGTACCTGCTCGAACGGCATCAGGGACGGCTTCGGTACCGGGTCTCGGGAGAGGCGGTCAACAGCCTATTCAAAAGCCAGCATACCGGGCGGTATCTAGACGAGGTTGTTCCGCCGGGCATCTACCGGATCGTATCGCCCTATTTCGAGCGGGTGTTTGACGAAACGATCTGTGTGTTCAAGGGGAATGTCGTCCTACCGAACCGCGATTTCCTGAGGTTCGAGCGGGTACTGCTGCCGGTCCGACGCCAGGGACGCCTGCTGCTGCTGGGCTGCCTGTCGCTGAGCAACACAGCCCAGTTGCGCGTCGATCCGGCGCCCAGCCTACCCCAAGGATTTCACTTTTTCGTCTACGATCTCGCCAGCGGATCGACGGAGGAGCGGCAGGTCCCGGTGTCTGCGGACAGCTTCCGAACCGGCGCATCCTTTTCGAGCGCCTGATTGGCCGGCCGGCGATCAGTCGTGCGTTCGCCCACTATCCTGCATCCGAACTCTTCGACGCTGTCGGTCGTGTCCGACCATCCTCCGCGAGGGCAAGGCTTCGGTCATCTACCGCACCCTTGCATCCCAAGGCGAACCGCCGTGGAATGGCCTATGGTGGATTCGCCGTCCCGATTTCCGCCACAGAATGCGGGCCGGCATCGGTATCCCGGGGAAGGCGACAGACATGGCGAGATCGACACCGACCAAGGTTCGCGACTTGCTGGCGAGCGGTGCCGACGCTGACGTGGCGATCGGAGCACCCGGCCGACCCGGCCTGACCTACCGCGGGTTGCGCGACCTGGTCGACCGGACCGGGGCGGCCCTGGCCGGGCTCGGCGTCGGCGCCGGCGACCGGGTGGCGATCGTGCTGCCGAACGGGCCGGCCATGGCGTCGTGCTTCGTCGCCGTGGCGGCCTACGCGGCGGCGGCCCCCCTCAACCCCGGCTACCGCGAGGACGAGTTCGAGTTCTACATCTCCGACCTGCGCGCCCGGATCCTGATCGTCGCCGCCGGCATGGAGACCCCGGCGCGCGCCGTCGCCGCCCGGCACGGTGTCCCGGTGATCGAGCTGGTCGAGGATGCCGGCGGCGGCGCCGGGGCGTTCACCCTCGACCTCGGCGGCACGGCGCCCGGCACCGCCCGCCCGGCCGGGCCGGGCGACACCGCGCTGGTGCTGCACACCTCCGGCACCACCTCGCGCCCGAAGATCGTGCCGCTGAGCGGCGCCAACCTCTGCGCCTCGGCCGGGCACATCGCGGCGACCCTGCGCCTGGAGCCGGCCGACCGCTGCCTCAACATCATGCCGCTGTTCCACATCCACGGGCTGATCGCGGCGGTGCTGTCGTCGCTGCAGGCCGGCGCCTCGGTGCACTGCTCGCCGGGCTTCGACGCGCTCAAGGTGTTCCGCTGGTTCGAGGAGGTGAAGCCGAGCTGGTACACCGCGGTGCCGACCATGCACCAGGCGATCGTGGCGCGCGCCGGCCGCAACGCCGAGACGGTGGCCGGCATGTCGCTGCGCTTCATCCGCTCGTCCTCGTCGTCGCTGCCGCCGCAGGTGATGGCCGAGCTCGAGCAGACCTTCGGCTGCCCGGTGATCGAGAGCTACGGCATGACCGAGGCCTCGCACCAGATGACCTCGAACCCGCTGCCGCCGGCGGCCCGCTACCCCGGCAGCGTCGGCGTGGCGGCCGGGCCGGAGGTCCGCATCCTCGGCCTCGACGGCCGCTTCCGGCCGGCCGGCGAGGAGGGCGAGATCGTGATCCGCGGCCCCAACGTCACCGCCGGCTACGAGAACAACGACAAGGCCAACGCCGAGGGCTACGCGCCCGATCCCGACGGCGACGGCGGGCGCTGGTTCCGCACCGGCGACCAGGGGACGATGGACGGCGAGGGCTACCTGCGGATCACCGGCCGCATCAAGGAGATCATCAACCGCGGCGGCGAGAAGATCGCGCCGCGCGAGGTCGACGAGGTGCTGATGGACCACCCGGCGGTCGCCCAGGCGGTCACCTTCGCGGTGCCGCACCCCAAGCTCGGCGAGGAGGTCGGGCGCGGCGGTCGTGCTGCGCGAGGGTTCGGCCGCGACCGAGGCCGAGCTGAAGGCGTTCGTCTCCCAGCGCCTCGCCGACTTCAAGGTGCCGCGCACCCTGCTGCTGGTGGCCGAGATCCCCGAAGGGCGCCACCGGCAAGCTGCAGCGCATCGGCCTCGCCGAGAAGCTCGGCCTCGGCGCCAAGGCGTCGTAGGGGCCGGGGCGATGAAGATCTGCATCTACGGCGCCGGCGCGATCGGCGGCTACCTCGCGGTCGGCCTCGCCGAGGCCGGGGCCGAGGTGTCGCTGGTGGCGCGCGGCCCGCACCTGGCCGCCATCCGGGAGCGCGGGCTGACGCTGCGCACCGCCGAGGGCGAGCGGACCGTGCGGGTGGCCGCCTCGGAGAACCCCGAGGAACTGGGCGCGCAGGACTCCGTGGTGGTGGCGCTGAAGGCGCATTCGGTGCCGGCGGTGGCGCGGCGCATGACCTCGCTGTTCCACGAGGCGACCACGGTGGTGACGGCGGTGAACGGCGTGCCGTGGTGGTACTTCCACGGCATCGGCGGCCCGCTCGACGGCACCCGCCTGGAGACCGTCGACCCGGGCGGGGTGCAGTGGGACGCCATCGGCCCGGAGCGCGCCATCGGCTGCGTGGTCTATCCCGCCGCCGAGATCGACGAGCCGGGGGTGGTGCGGCTGATCGAGGGCGACCGCTTCACGCTCGGCGAGCCGTCGGGCGAGAAGACCGACCGGGTGACCGCGCTCTCCGACGCGTTCCGGGCGGCCGGCTTCAAGGCGCCGGTGCGGCCGCGGATCCGCGACGAGATCTGGATCAAGCTGTGGGGCAACCTGTCGCTGAACCCGGTCAGCGCGCTGACCGCCGCGACGCTGGAGGAGATCTGCCGGTTTCCCGGAACCCGCGCGCTGATCCGCCGGATGATGCTGGAGGGCCAGGCGATCGGCGAGGCGCTCGGCGTCAAGTTCGCGATCGACGTCGACAAGCGCATCGCCGGGGCCGAGGCGGTCGGCGCCCACAAGACCTCGATGCTGCAGGACCTGGAGCGCGGCCGGGCGATGGAAATCGACGCCCTGGTGTCGGCGGTGCAGGAACTCGGCCGCCTGGTCGAGGTGCCGACGCCGACCATCGACGCGGTGCTGGCGCTGGTCAGGCTGCGCGGCTTCAAGGCCGGGGCGTACGGCCTGACGTTGTGACGGCAACGCACCGCTTCATCCCGCAGCGGATCAGAACTCCAGCGGCGCGTTGTCGGTGACGTCCTTCATCTCGTGGGACCGGGCGCGAACTGGATCCCGCCCATGCGTCTCGACAACTCGTTGGCTGCAGGCTCTAGAAATTCTTCGACTTCCGTGATCGTCCGACGCCGTGCGAGATCGATCCTCTCGGCATAGGGGACCGTCAGGGCGGCGAGCGCGCTTCCACGCGTGTCCAGGATCGGAAAGGCCACCGCGTAAAGGCCTCGAACCTGCACGCTCGGCATCGACTCGAAGCCGCGTTCCCTGATGCTGTCCAGGACGATGCCGAACTGCGTGTCCCCGTGGTCCGGTCGGCGCGCCAAGGATTCCTCGATCCTCAAACGGCGAGTCTCGGCGTCCTGGAACGCCAGCAACACGCGCCCCGATGCCGAAACGAGCACGTCGAGTTCCGCGCCGACGCGAAGACTGAATCCCATGCCGGTCGGGCTGTCGACCTTTGCGATGACGACCTGTCTGCCCGTGGCGTAGACGCTCAGGTGGCAAGACTGTTCGAGCTCGCCGGATAGCCTGTGCATGATCGGCACCGCTTCGGTGAGAAGGCGGTGAGTCGGCGGGTTGATGTGCGCCAGTTCGAAGAGCTTCGTCGTAACCTGGTACTTTTCATCGACGTTGACTAGGTAGCCGCGCTCGACCAGGCAGTTGACCATCCGGTAGAGTTCGCCAACGGAGCGTCCCAGCCGCTCTGCGATTGCTTTCTGGGACAGTGGCGTCTCTGATTCGGCGAGCAGTTCGAGGATATCCAGGCCCTTGTCGAGGGCCGGGGCGGAGTAAGACGGCCCGTCCTCCTCGCCCCGGCGTTTCGTCAGCTTCGCAACGTCGTTCATCGTCCCTCGGCGACCCGATGGTCTCGTCTTCAAGCGCAGCTTGCCTGTACGACAATCGCAACGCCACCTCCAGGCCGCCGTGGACGCGACGCCGAGTTCCTCACTTTCCGGTCTGGTGGACCTCGATGATGTTGCCATCGGGGTCATGGAAGAAAATCTGGTACCAGCCGGCCATCGCCCAGGTGCCGTAGTCGGAGTAGGGAATCTTGCGCTCCTCGAGGCGCTTCTTGAAGGCCTCGATGTCATCCGTCCGAAAGCAAAAATGCCCCCGGTCGAGCGGATTGATCATGTGCTTCATGCGGAAGCCGAGGTCGATATCCCGCCGCGCCAGATGGAATTCAACGGCGCCATCGGTCACGAAGTCGACGTTGCCGCCATACCCTGCGTCGTCGCTGGCGTTGACCCGCTGGTAGTTGACCGAGTTCAGGCCGAAGACCGACCGGTAAAACTCGGAGAGCCTCTGCACGTTTTCGCTGCAGAGATTCATGTGATGATACTGGATTTTCATCGGTTTCTCCTCTTTAAGCGCGTTGGGCTCTACTGGAAATACGCGCGTTTATTACGGGCCGGGCGCTGCTTAGGACGCCGCCGATCTCTTGTCCGCCTGACTCAACATGGCATTTCTGAACCGCGTGAGGGTTGCCGGACAGTGCCTCGGTTCAGTGATCGAGTCACGTTAAATTTTACTATTGCATCATATCATTCAAATATGATTTTTAAAGACAGCCGAATGATGCGGGAATGCCATGTCCGAGCCCTTCCAAAGCCAGCCGATTCGACGGCTCGAGTCATGCTCGCTGCAGACGGTTCGCCGAGTGGCGGCCATGCTGGACCTCGACCCTGGGCAGATTTGCGAGGGCGACCTGATTCCGCGCGGCTGGCACTTCGTTCTGCTTGCGGCGGATGCCCGGCGCTCGCAGTTGCGAGCTGACGGATTTCCCGGCCTGGGCGTTCCGATCCCGGATCTCGGACTCAGCCGATTGGTGCTCGGTCGGCGGCGCGTCGAGTTTCGCAACGACATCCCGATTGGCGCGACAGTGCAGCGGATCAGTTCAATCCAGTCTCTGACACGAAAGGAGACCGCGTCGGGACCGATGGCGTTCGTCACCGTTCAGCACGCCCTGTGCGGAAGATCGGACACAACACCCGACATCGTCGAGCACACCACCTACGTGCTGCTGTCAGAGGAGCGTTCTGCCGGATCTGGACCCGCCGTTGAGGTGGAACCTGCACGATCATCACGTCGAAAGACGGTCACGCCGGACGACACGATGCTGTTCCAGTATTCGGCGCTGGGCTTCAACTCGCACAAGATCCACATCGATCGGGACTATGCCCGCAACGTCGAAGACTACCCGGACTTGGTGGTGAACGGCGGTCTGACGACTCTTCTGATGACCGAGTTCCTGCGGAACGATCTCGCGCAGCGGATCGCGTCGATCGACGTCAGGCACACGGCGCCGTTGTTCTGTTGCCGGCCGATCACGCTCGCCGCTGACCGCGACGACACCGGCTGGCAGCTTCGCGCCTTCGACGACGGGGGCAGGATCGCGGTCGACCTGCGGGCGGAGGTGCTGTGACGTTCGAACCCCTCAAGGGCGTTCGCGTCCTCGATCTGACCAGTGTCGTGGTCGGGCCCGTCGCCACTTGGCGGCTGGCCCAGTATGGTGCCGAGGTCATCAAGGTCGAGGCGCCGGCCGGCGACCTCATGCGTGGCCTCGGCGGTTTGTCGCCGACCGGCCAGCATTCCGGCGCCTACCTGCACCTCAACCGCGGCAAGCGGAACATCGGTCTCGACCTCAAGAAGCCGGAGGCCAGCGGGGTCGTGGAGCGGCTCGTCGCATCCGCCGACGTGATCGTCGCGAACATGCGGCCGGACGCCCTGGAACGGCTGGCGCTCGACGCCGCGTCGATCCGCGCCCGGCACCCCGACAAGATCCACTGCCTGATTACCGGATACGGGACGGATGGTCCCTATGCCGGTCTGCCGACCTACGACAGCGTGGTTCAGGGTGCGACGGGCATCGCCGGGCTTGCGCTGGCTCGCGACGGAACGCCTGCCTACGTTCCGATGGTGGTCTGCGATCACGTGGTCGGCGAGATCGTCGCGGGCGCAATCCTGGCGGCCCTGGCTCAACGTCGCGCGACGGGAGACGGCAGCAGCCTCGAGATCCCGATGTTCGAGACGATGGCCGCCTTCGTCCTCCAGGAGCACATGGCCCAAGCCAGCTTCGATCCACCGGTCGGCCCTCCGGGAGACCAGCGCCTTCTCAGCCCCCACAACAAGCCCGTTCGAACCGCAGACGGATGGATATCCTTCACGATCAACACGGACCCTCAGGTCCGCGCGTTCCTGCGGGCGGTCGGCCGCAGCGATCTGCTGGAGGATCCGCGGTTCGCAAGCGTCGCCGCCCGCGCCCGGTACGTCGGCGAATGGTTCCAGGTTCGCGGCGCTCCGCTGACGCAGAAGACCACCGAGGAGTGGCTCGGGATATTCCGAGCCGCCGATATAGCGGCGATGCCCTGCCATACGTTGGAAACATTGCAGGCCGACCCGCACCTCGAAGCGGTCGGCCTCATCCGGTGGGAGCAACATCCAACGGAAGGCAAGGCGGCTGCCATCCGCCCGACGATCCGGGTCGATGGGACGTATCCACCGGATCGGAACTCCTCTCAACCCCGCGGCTACGAAACCCGGGCGATCCTCGAAGAGCTCGGCTTTGCGCCAAATGACACGGATGCGCTGATCGCCGCCGGTGCCGCCCAGTCAACCACATGACCGCCATACAGTTGCCGAAAGGGGATTTCCGATGCTGCTGAAGGACAAGGTGTGCGTGGTGACCGGCGGAGCTTCGGTGCGCAGCATCGGATACGCCACGGCTGAGCTGTTCGTGGCTCACGGCGCACGACTGGCCATTTTCGACATCGCGATGGACGACTCGGTACTCGCAACCGTCAGCGAGGCGATCCAGCGCCACACCGGATACCCGCCGGAAATCATGGGCGTGAGATGCGACATCCAGAGCAGCGCGGAATGCGAGCGCGGTATCCGGCAGGTCGTGGAGCGTTTCGGAACGGTGGACTGCCTCGTGCACTGCGCCGGCATCGTCAAGGCGCAGTCGCTGATGTCGATCGCCGAAGCCGACTACGACAGCATCCTGGGCGTCAACCTCAAGGGCACGTTCAACATTTGCAGGAGCGTGCTGGGCGTGCTCGCCCACAAGGGGAGTGGCTCGATCGTTAACCTCGCTTCCGTGGCCGCCCAGCGCGGCGGCGGCCTGGTCGGCGGCGCTCACTATGCCGCATCGAAGGGCGGCGTCATCAGCCTCACCAAGTCGATCGCGCGTGAGTTCGGCCCCAAGGGCGTCCGCGCCAACGTGATCTGCCCGTCCATGGTCGAAACCGGCATGCTCGACGGGAACATCACGCCGGAAAAGATCAGCGAGATCGCCGCGGGCATTCCCCTGCAGCGCGCCGGACGACCGGCGGACATCGCCGGGGCCTGCCTGTTCCTGGCCTCCGATCTGTCCTCCTACGTCACCGGGGCCACCCTCGACGTGAATGGCGGCAGCCACATTCACTGAAGTCCGGACGATCTCGAAAAATCTGTCTGAGGAGTGTCGACATGGTGAGGCTTGCAGGCAAGGTCGCGTTCATCACAGGCGGTGGCGGGGGTATCGGCCGTGCAACCGCCGAACGGTTTGCCGCGGAAGGGGCGAGCGTGGTCGTCGCCGACATCGACGAGGCGCTCGGCGAGACCGCGGCAGCGGCAGCTCGGAAGCGGGTGCGGGGCGTCGGTAGCGCAACGTTCATCCGATGCGACGTAACCGATCGGGCCAGCGTGACCGAAGCCGTTGCGGCAACGGTGGCCCGATACGGAAAGCTCGATGTCCTGCACAACAATGCCGGTGGCGCCAGCCCGAATGACGGCCCTGTCACCGAGGCGCCCGAGGACGAGTTCTGGAGGGCAATCAAGCTCGACCTCTTCGGAACCTTCCTTTGCTCAAAGATCGCCATTCCGCACATCGCGAAGGCCGGCGGCGGGTCCGTGATCAACATGTCCTCGATCGTGGCCCTGATGGCGATGCCCGGGCGCGATTGCTACACGGCCGCGAAGGGCGGTATCTCGGCCCTGACGCGTTCGATGGCGGTCGAGTACGCTCAGGACAGGATTCGCGTGAACGCCGTTGCCCCCGGGGTGACGCTGTCGGCTCGGGTCAAAAAGCAACTCGAAGACAATCCCGTCACTGAGCAAATCGCGGCCACGCACCTGCTTGGTCTGATAGAGCCCGTGCACATCGCCGATATGGTGGTGTACCTCGCGTCGGAAGAGTCAGCGCGCACGACTGGCCAGGTTTTCCCGGTGGACAGCGGCGTCACGATTCGGTGATTCGACACTACAAGGAACCGCACGCGGCCGCCTCTGGCGCTGCGGGAGGGCCGGATCGGAGTGAGGAGACTGTCATGCGCATTGGCTATCTCGGCATTGGCAACATGGGCCGTCCGATGGCTGAACGCCTTCTGGATGCGGGTCATGAGGTCTGGATTCACGACGTCCGCAAGGAGGCGATGCAACCGCTCCTCCAGCGGCAGGCCAGGCCAGCCGGGTCGCCACGGGAACTGGCCGAGGCGTGCGACACGGTTGTGGTGTCGTTGCCGACTTTGTCGGTCTTTCGCGAGGCGCTTGGTGGTCCTGATGGCTTGCTCGCCGGCCGGGCTCTGAAGACGCTCGTGAACACCTGCACTGTCGGTGGACCGTTCGTCAGGGAGATCAGTCAGGCGTGCTCTGGCTGCGGCGTCCGCGTGGTCGATGCCCCGATCAGTGGCGGCCCCCGCCGGCGCCGCTGCCGGGACCCTTGCGATTATGGTTTCGGGCGATCGAGAGACGATCGCGGCACTCGATCCGGTCTTTCGAAGCTGGGGGTCGACCGTCGTCGTTGCCGGCGACGAGCCCGGTGCCGCGCAGATCATGAAGTTGACCAACAACATCCTGTTTGCGGTGAGCCTCGTTGCGACGGCGGAGGCTATGACCATGGCCGAGCGGGGAGGAATCGACGCTGACGCCATGCTTGAGGTCCTGAACAACGGCACTGGCCGGAACTTCGCGACCAGCCGGGTTTTCCCAGATGCGATCGTTCCGGAGAGCTACGCTTTCGGAGCGACTTTCGACATTCTGATCAAGGATGTAGAGCTTGCAATCGAACAGGGGGAGGCTCTCGGCGTGCCAATGTGGGTCTGCCAGGCTGCCCGACTGGTCCTTCTGCACGGCAAGTTCAACGGGTTCGGCCAGCGGGATTTGTCGCGGATCGTTCAACTCGTCGAAGGCAGAACCGGCGACGGTTGATCGCCCGGCACGGGATCGTCGCAATGCTCCCCTCACAAGGACGCGGTCCGGTGGCGGCGTAGGCTCCGGCGTGCGGCGGGCTCTCGCCTGCCGATCCTGTCGACGGATCCCGGTATCTCACGTTCGTTCCGAGTGCCGTGCGGGCTCCGGCCGCGTGGTCCGAAGCCGGCCGATCAGTAAGCCCAGGTGGCGGCGCAGACCGCCAACTCGACCGGGTCGGGTTGGCGCGCCGTTTCCGGCCGGACCGGCGGCGACCGCCGCACGGCGGCGGCGGCGCGCGGCCGGAACGGCGTGGCGGCGGCGGGTCGGGATCGGCGCCTGCCCGTCGGTTGCCGGCTGGTACCAGGCGCTGAACGCCGTCGTCGCCGCGTCCCACCCGGCCGCCGCGCGGTCGTCGAGGTCGAGCGCGTCGAAGCCGCAGCGCAGCATGAAGGCGATCTGGTCGCGCAGCACGTGGCCGACGGCCCGGACCTCGCCGGTGAAGCCGTAGCGCTCGCGCAGCAGCCGGGCGTAGGAGTAGGCCCGGCCGTCGGTGAATTTCGGGAACTCGAGCGCGATCAGGTCGAAGCGGTCGAGGTCGTCGGCGACCAGCGCCGGCGACTGGTCGCTCGACAGACGGAGGCCGAGCGGCCCGGCCCGGCCGGCCAGCCGGTCGCGGTGCGCGCGCCAGAGATCCAGCGTGACGAGCAGCGGGCCCGACCGGTCGAGCTGGTCGGCGGTGGTGACGGCGGTCCAGGGATCCTGGACGGCTGCCCCGTTCCTAACGAGCGGCATAGAGCTTCTCCTTGAACGGCTTGATGCCGATGCGGCGGTAGGTGTCGATGAACGGCTCGGCGGCGTCGCGGCGCTCGGCCAGGTAGACGTCGACCACCGTCTCGACGGCGCCGACGATCGCGTCCTCGTCGAAGGCCGGCCCGACGATGTCGCCGATCGCGGCGGTCTCGTCGGCGGCCCCGCCGAGGGTGACCTGGTAGAACTCCTTGCCCTTCTTATCGACGCCGAGGATGCCGATGTTGGCGACGTGGTGGTGGGCGCAGGCGTTGATGCAGCCGGAGATGTTGACGGTGACGTTGCCGATCTCCTGCTCGCGCTCCAGATCGGCGAAGCGCGTGCTGATCATCTGGGCGATCGGGATCGAGCGGGCGTTCGCCAGGTTGCAGTAGTCGAGTCCCGGGCAGGCGATGATGTCGGACAGCCGGTGCGAGTTGGCGGTGGCGAGTCCGGCTTCCTTCAGCCCGCGCCAGACCGCGAACAGGTCGCGCTGGCGCAGGTCCGGCAGCAGCAGGTTCTGCTTGTAGGTGACCCGGATCTCGCTGAACCCGAAGGCGTCGGCGAGGTCGGCGACCGCCTCCATCTGGTCGGCGCTGGCGTCGCCCGGGATGCCGCCGTGCGGCTTCAGCGACACCGTGGCGACGGCGTAGCCGGGGCGCTTGTGGGCCTCGACGTTGCTGCGCACCCAGGCGTCGAAGGCGCGGTTGCCGGCGCGCTGGGCGTCCAGCTCCGGGCAGGCATCGGCGAGTGCCTCGTAGGGCGGCGGCGCGAAGTAGGCGCGGATCCGGGCGATCTCCTGCTCCGGCAGCGCCAGCTCGCCGTCGCGGATGTGGGCCCATTCCTCCTCGACCAGCCGGGCGAACTCGGCGGTCCCGGTCTCGCGCACCAGGATCTTGATGCGGGCCTTGTAGATGTTGTCGCGCCGGCCGAGCTGGTTGTACACGCGCAGCACCGCCTCGAGGTAGGACAGCAGGTGCCGCTCGGGCAGGAACTCGCGGATCGTCACCGCCAGGATCGGGGTGCGGCCCTGGCCGCCGCCGACCAGCACCTCGAAGCCGACCCGCCCGTCGGCGTCGCGCTTCAGGCGCAGGCCGATGTCGTGGGCGGCGGTCACCGCCCGGTCGCGCCCGGAGCCGGTCACCGCGACCTTGAACTTGCGCGGCAGGAACGAGAATTCCGGGTGCAGGGTCGACCACTGCCGGATCAGCTCGCAGTAGATCCGCGAGTCGGCGATCTCGTCGGCGGCGACCCCGGCGGTGGCGTCGGCGGTGGTGTTGCGGATGCAGTTGCCGCTGGTCTGGATGGCGTGCATCTCGACCTCGGCCAGCTCCTCCAGGATGTCCGGCACCTCGCCCAGGGTCGGCCAGTTGAACTGGATGTTCTGGCGGGTCGTGAAGTGGCCGTAGCCGCGGTCGTAGCGGCGGGCGATGAAGGCGAGCCGGCGGAGCTGGCGGGACGACAGCGTGCCGTACGGGATCGCCACCCGCAGCATGTAGGCGTGCAGCTGCAGATAGAGGCCGTTGGTCAGGCGGAGCGGCTTGAACTCGTCCTCGCTCAGCTCGCCGCTGACCCGGCGGGCGACCTGCTCGCGGAACTGCTCGACCCGCTGGGTCACGAAGGTCCGGTCGAATTCGTCGTAGCGGTACATGGGTGCTCTCGCCGGTTCCGGTCAGCGCCGGGCGGCCTGGTAGCCGAGGTCGGTGCGGACGCTCGGGCCGAGGGTGCGCAGGGTCTCGCGCTGGCCGAGCGGCACCGGGCCGTCGGCCCCGGGCTGCACGTCGAAGGCGTAGGGGCCGATCACCCGTCCGGCGCGGGCGTCCCGCTCGGCGACCGCCTGCAGGGCGTCGAGCTCGGCCTCGGTCGCGGCGATCGCGGCGTCGGCGAGGGATTCCGACCAGCCGCCGTCGGGGGTCAGGTAGATCACGAAGCCGTCCAGCAGGCGGTTGGCGGTGATGGCGGTGTTCGGCATGACGAACGATCCCCGCATCACGAGACGATTCCGACGGCGCGCGGCGGCGACGGACAGCGCGCGGCGGTGGTTTGCGGTCGGACGGCGGCGGCGAGCCGCACGACCTCGCCGACGATCACCAGCGCCGGCCCGGTGAGCCGGTGGGCGCGGGCGACCGCGGGCAGGGCGGCGACGGAGGTCAGAAACCGCCGCTCGGTCGGCAGGCTGGCGCTCTCGACGATCGCCGCCGGGGTCGCCGGGTCGAGCCCGTTCGCCAGCAGCCGCTCGGTGATCGCGGCGATCCGGCTGAGACCCATGTAGACGGCGACGGTCTGGCCGGGGCGGGCGGCGGCGGCCCAGTCGACGTCCGGCTCGCCGTCGTCGGCGCCGTGGCCGGTCACGTAGCAGACGCTCGAGGCGATGCCGCGGTGGCTGAGCGGGAAGCCGGCGGCGCTGGCGGCGGCGGTCGCGGCGGTGATGCCCGGCACCACCTCGGCCTCGATGCCGTGGTCGCGCAGGTGAGCCACCTCCTCGCCGACCCGCCCGAACAGGTTCGGATCGCCGCCCTTCAGGCGCACCACGCGCTGGCCGTCGCGGGCGCGGTGCACCAGCAGGGCGTTGATCCCGGCCTGGCTCCAGGAATGCGCGCCCTTGGCCTTGCCGACGCAGATCCGGGCGGCGTCGCGCCGGGCCAGGGAGAGGATCGCCTCGCCGACCAGCCGGTCGTGGATCACCACGTCGGCCTGCTGCAGCAGACGCAGCGCCTTCAGGGTCAGGAGGTCCGGGTCGCCGGGGCCGGCGCCGACGATGTGGACCACGCCGGCCGTCCGGCCGCCGTCCGGCGCGGCCAGTTGCTCGAGGACACGGTTGCCGCCGTCGGCGTCGCCGCGCAGGATTCGAGCCGCGATCGGCCCGTCCAGGATGGCGTCCCAAAACCGCCGCCGGACCGGCGCCGCGGCCAGGGCGTGGTTGACCGTGGGGCGGGCGGAGTCGAGGGCGCGGGCGAGGTCGCCGAGCCGCGACGGCAGCGCCGCCTCGATCCAGGCGCGCACCCGCCGGGCCAGCGCCGGCGAGGTCCCGCCGGTCGACACCGCGATCAGCACCGGGTCGCGGTCGATGATCGCCGGCATGATGAACGTCGACAGCTCGGGCCGGTCGACGACGTTGACCGGGACCCGGGCGGCGCGGGCGGCGGCGGCGACCGCGACGCCGTCGGCATCCGGCTCGGCGACGATGACGATCGCGCGGCCGGCGAGCGAGCCGGCGTCGGGCGGCCGTCGGTCGATGACCAGCCGGCCGGCCGCGGCCCAATCCAGATTTCGGCCGCCGGCGCGCTGGCGGCGACGGTGACCGCCGCCCCGGCCGCCAGCAGCAGCCGGGTCTTGGCGACCGCGGCCTCACCGCCGCCGACCACCAGCACGGGCTCGCCGGCGAGGCGCAGGAAGGCGGGGAAGCCGTTCACGACGGACGCCCCGATCCGGGGGTCGGTGTGCTAGTCTTGGCGCTCGTGAAGGGTCGGGACACCGCGCGACTCCCAGGTTCGTGTTCACGAGCCCACGGGAGAGGTCCCCGTGGCGCTTTAGCAATTGGTGACGCGGCTGCAAGCTGCCCGATCAAATCGCCGCGGGTCCGTCAGGTGGGGTGGACCGTTCCCCGTGTGTCGATGGGTGGACGATATAGCGGACAAGCGTTCTGATGTAAAGAACAAAGGCCGATATTCAGAACGAAATTGACGATGGGTTGGAGATCGATGTCGCAGCGCATCAGGGAGCCGGGGACGGCAGGGGCCCCGCCGAAGTTCGGGGGCGAATTGCAACGCGCCCGCAAGGACGCCGGCCTCAGCCTGGACGAGTTGGCGCGCCGGTCCGGAGTGTCGAAGTCGATCCTGTCGCAGATCGAGCGCGACAGCACCAACCCGACCATCGCGACGGTCTGGCGGATCTGCGCGGCGCTGGAGCGATCGCCGGAGAGCCTGTTCCGGGGCGCCGAGGAGGAGCGGTCCGGGATCACCGCGCTGACCGCCAACGCCACTCCGGAAATCCAGAGCGAGGACGGGCTCTGCCGCCTGCGCATCCTCGGCGCCATCGAGACCGTCGAGCGGCTGCAGTGGTACGAGTTCCTGGCCGAGCCGGGGGCGAACTGGTTTCGGCGGCGCACGGCGCCGGCAGCGCGGAGCACCTGACAGTCATCGAGGGAACGCTGACGGTCGTCGCCAACGGCGACACCGTCTCGGCCGGGCCGGGTGAAACGCTGCGCTACGCCACCGCCCAGGGCGGTCACACGATCCGAAACGCCGGGGCCGAAACAGCGCGGGCGCTGATGGTGTGCGTGCTGTAGGGGTCCTGACACGCCGAAACCCGGATGCGGCCCGCCGTGTGGCGGACCGATCCGGGTGCGCAGTTCAGTGCCCGCAGGCCTGAAAACTACTTCTTCGGCGCCGGCGGGCGGCACTCAAACGAGACGACCGTGCGGTCGACGGCGACCATCTTGTCGGTGGCATCGGCGCTGCCGGTCGACACGGCGTTCATCGGATCGCAGTGCGAGGCAGCCATCCGCGAGGCGTCGCCCATCCCCGACACGCTGTCATAGTACACCACGGCGATCCGGTTGTCGGACATCGACGCGATTTCGGCCGCCGGCATGCCGCCGTTCCCAGCGTTGCCGCCACCGCAGGCCGAAACCAGAAGACCCAGACCAATCACTGCTATTGTCGTTTTCATCGCTGTACCTCTTAAATGGGGCCCCAGTGTTCACTGGCTTTGTGGCCCCCTTGCGGCTGAACCGCCTCGGGTTAGACAATGTCCGAAACGCTCCACCTTTGCGTAGGTTCCAATGTAAACGAAGTCGTCGGACTTGTCATCACTTGCTGTGGGGTGGCCCGCTACCGGGACATCGGGATGCTGGACTGCGAATTGGCGGCTGGAGGCTCCAAGCAAGCATGTCCGGATTCGCCCGTGCGATGTCATTGCCGCGGTCGCCGCGAGTTGCGACCGTTGGCGAGCCTGCGGAAGGGCCGGTCCGGGGCGCTACCGCCAGCGAGCATCGCCACGCCGGAAATCGTCAAGGCCGCCCGCGCGTTCCGTGCCGGTCGGGCCTGGTGATCGAGCGCAGGGGCTCGGTCTGAACGCTTGATCGGGAGACGAGGATGGCGCTGCAACTCAGGCCGAATTGCGAGTACTGCGACAAGGATCTGGCGCCGGATGCGACCGACGCCCGGATCTGCTCCTACGAGTGCACGTTCTGCGCCGACTGCGTGGACGCCAGGCTGTCGAATGTGTGCCCGAACTGCGGCGGCGGCTTCGTGCCCCGGCCGATCCGGCCCGCCGTCGAGTGGCGGGCTGGCGTGTCGGCGGCGCACCAGCCGCCGTCCGACACGCGCGTTCACCTCAAGCGTGACCTCGCCGACATCGCCGCCCACAGCGCCAGGATCCGCGAGATCCCGCCGGAGAGCCGGTCGTCAGACGTCGGCGAAGTCGGCGCGGTCGGCGAGGCGTCGCGCGGCGCTCTCGAAGTGCCGGCGGGTGGCGGTGCGGGCCCGCTCCGGATCACGCTCGCCGATCGCCTCGAAGACCTCGTCGTGCTCGGCCAGCACCCGCGCGCCGATCTCCGAGACCATCGCGTTCTTCACCACGACCGAGCGCAGGTTCTCCATCAGCTTGGCGTCGATCATCTGGATGAACTCCAGGTAGAACTCGTTGCCCGACGCCTCGGCGATGATCCGATAGAAGGCGACCTCGGCGTCGACCCGGACCTCCGCGGCGTCAGGCCGCACCCCATCGAGGCCGCGAACCGGTCGAGCGCCGCCCGCATGGCCGCCAGCTGGTCCGCCGATCGCCGGTCGGCGGCGGCGGCGGCCGCGTCCGACTGCATGCTGGTCCGCAGCTCGAGCAGCTTCACGAGTTGCCGGCGCTTGGCGAAGCAGGCCGGGCTGATCCGGAAGGCCTGCCGGCTGGAATGTTCCGAGACGAAGGCGCCGACACCCTGGCGCGCCGTGATGACACCGTCGAACTTGAGCAGCGATATCGCCTCGCGCACCACGGTGCGCGCCACCCCGAACTGTTCCGACAGGTCCAGTTCGGTGGGCAGCCGATCGCCGGCGCGCAGATCGCCGCGGGCGATCGCCTCCAGAATGGAAGACGCGATCTCGTCGGGAAGCCGCCTCGGCCTCGCCACCCGTTCGAAGATGTCAGCCATCGCCTGTCCGTCGTGCGTGTCGAAGCGTCACTTTACCACAGCGTCCCTCGACCCTGCCGCGCCTCGTCCGGGCGGGGCGATCTATCATATCCTGGTTGTCTGACAATACGATCTTTGCTTACATGAGCCCAAGAAGACTGACGGGTGGAAGCGCGCGATGACGATCGGATTCATCGGTCTCGGGGGGATGGGGGCCGGGTTGGTGAAGAACCTCGCCCTGAAGGGGCGGCGGGTCCGCTGCCACGACCTGTCCCCAGGGAAAGCGGCGCGGATGGCCGAGTTCGGCGCCGAACCGGTGGAGCACGCCCGCCGGCCGCCGACGGTGCCGAGGTGTTCGCGTTGTGCGTCACCACCGCCGAGGCCGTCGAGGACCTGCTGTTCCAGGGCCGACGGTGTCGCCGCCCGGCTGCCCGCTGGGGCCGTCGTCCTCGACCACACCACCGTCAATCCCGCGCATGTCGAGCGGATGAACGCCCGTTGCGCGGCGCACGGCCTGCGCTACGCCGAGGCGCCGATGACGCGCACCCCGATCCACGCCGAACAGGGCCGGGTGAACGTGCTGTTCGGTGGCGAGGCCGCGCTGCTCGAGGAGCTGCGCCCGGTGTTCGAGTGCTACGCCGAGAACGTGTTCCATGTCGGCCCGTCCGGTCACGCCATCCGGCTCAAGCTGATCCACAATTTCATCGCCTTCGCCAACGTCGCGGCGTTCTGCGAGGGCTTCGCGCTGGCCGCGCGCGAGGGCCTCGACATGACCAAGGTGATCGGGATCATCTCGGCGGCCGGCGGCAAGTCCGGGATGATGGACCTGTACGGCGAGAAGACGCTGCGCCGGGATTTTGCGCCCTACATGTCGCTCGCCAACGCCCAGAAGGACGTCAAGTACTACGCGCACTGGCTGGAGGAGGCCGGGCTGCCGGGCTTCATGGCCGAGGCGGTGCACCAGACCTACGCCCTCGCCGCCGCCTTCGGTCACGGCGAGGAGGGCTGCACGGCGGTCATCAAGGCCTACGAACGGATCTCCGGCGTCGAGGCACGCCTGCCGGAAGAGACGGAGACGGACGGCTGATCCGTCCCGGCCACAAGGATCGGAAACCAGGGAGGAAAGCATGCGGACCAACCGAACGTTGCTGGCGTCGGCGCTGGCGTTGACCATCGGCCTCGGCGTGGCCGTGGCCCCGGCCTCGGCCGAGACCCTCTTGCGCCTCGGGCATTTCGCGGCCGAAAGCCACCCGGGCCACGTGGCGGCCAAGCAGTTTGCCGCCAAGGTCGCCGAGCGCACCAAGGGCGAAATCAAGGTCGACATCTATCCGGCCAACCAGCTCGGCTCGCCGCCGGAGCAGCTCGAGCAGACCAAGCTCGGCGTGATCGACATGGGCCTGCCGACCCAGGGACAGCTCGACAAGTACGAGAAGGCGTTCGCGGTCGTGATGGCCCCGTTCGTGTTCCGGGACTACGCCCACGCCCACGCCGTGCTCGACGGCCCGTTCACCGCGTGGGCGGCGCCGATGCTGGCCAAGCACAACCTTGTGATGCTCTCGAACTGGGAGTACGGCTTCCGCCAGGTCACCAACAACAAGCGCCCGATCAACAGCCCCGAGGACATGGTCGGGCTGAAAATGCGCACGCCGCCGGAGATCCAGCTGGTCGCGGCCATGGAGGCGCTCGGCGCCAGCGCCACCCAGATCGCCTTCCCGGAGTTGCCGAACGCCCTCAACCAGGGTGTCGTGGACGGCCAGGAGAACCCGCTCGGGGTGATCTATGACTTCAAGTTCAACGAGTTCCAGCCGCATCTGGCGCTCACCCGGCACTCCTACAACAACATGATCCACGTGGTCTCCAAGATGAGCTGGGACCGGCTGTCGCCGGAACACCAGGCGATCATCCGCGAAGAGAGTGCCGCCGCCGGCGCGCTGATGCGCACGATGGTGCAGGACCAGGAGAGCAAGGAACTCGCCGACCTCGTCGCCAAGGGCATGAAGGTCACCGAGCCCGATCTCGGCCCGTTCAAGGCCAAGATGGGGCCCGCCTACGACCGCATCTCCCAGTATGCGGGCAAGGAGAACATGGACGCCTTCCTGTCCATGGTGAAGTAGGCCTGCGCGCGACCGCCGCCCCGCCCGTCCAGCGGCGGGGCGGCGGTCGCCTCCCCGTCGCCCGGCGCCGCCTCGGCCGCGCCCGTCCTCCGGCGAGACCATGACGCCCTTCCTGATTCTCGGCGCGCTCATCGCGCTCATCGTCGTCGGCGTCCCGATCGCCATCGCCCTCGGGGTGACCGCCGTCGGCACCTACGTCGTCTCCGGCGAGACCTTCGTGCTGTCGATGGTCGCGCAACGCATGTACTCGGCGACCACCGCCTTCACGCTGCTGGCGATCCCGTTTTTCATCCTGGCCGGGAACGTGATGAATTCCGGCGGCATCACCGAGCGGATCTTCCGGTTCGCGGGCGCGCTGGTCGGCCACATCCGCGGCGGTCTCGGCCAGGTCAACGTGCTGGCCAGCCTGATCTTCGCCGGCATGTCGGGAGCGGCCGTCGCCGACGCCGCCGGCCTCGGCCAGGTCGAGTTGAAGGCGATGAAGGATCGCGGCTACGATCCCGAGTTCGCCGCCGCCATCACCGCCGCCTCCTCGACCATCGGTCCGGTGTTCCCGCCGTCGATCCCCTTCGTGATCTATTCCAGCATCACCGGCGTGTCGGTGGCCAAACTGTTCCTGGCCGGCGTCCTGCCCGGTTTGCTGATGGCGCTGGCCCTGATGGTCACCGTCTACATCGTGGCCCGGCTGAAGCGGTTCCCGCGCGAGGAGCGCGCCCCGCTCGCCGAAGTCTGGGCCGGGTTCCGGGATTCCGGCCTGTCGCTGGGCCTGCCGGTGGTGATCATCGGCGGCATCCTCGGCGGCATCTTCACGCCGACCGAGGCGGCGATCGTGGCGTCCGCCTACGCCATCTGCCTGTCGATGTTCGTGTACCGCGAGATCGGGCTGCGCGATCTCTACCGGATCATCTGGGAGAGCGTTCAGCACACCGTGCGGGTCATGTTCATCATCGCCGGCGCCGGGTTCTTCGGCTGGCTGCTGATCCACAAGCGGATCCCGAACCACCTGATCGAGTCGCTGCTGTCGCTGTCCGGCGACCCGGCGGTGGTGATCGCGATCATCGTCGCCATTCTGATCGTGCTCGGGATGTTCCTCGAGGGAATCGCGGTGATCGTGCTGTGCGTGCCGCTGTTCCTGCCGGTGGCGATCCAGATCGGCATGGACCCGATCCAGTTCGGGGTGATCATGATCATGACGTCGATGGTCGGGCTGCTCACCCCGCCGGTCGGCATGGTGCTGTACGCCGTCTCCAGCGTCAGCGGCCTGTCGGTGGCGCGGTTGAGCCGAGGCGCTGCTGCCGTATCTGGCCGGCATCGTCCTGGTGACCCTGATCGTCACCTATTGGCCGCCGGCGTCTCTGCTGGTCCCGGAACTGGTGTGGGGGCGGTCGTGAGGGCGCTGCGCGCCGTCGACCGCGGCCTCGCCGCGCTCATGCAGGCGGTGGTGGTGGCCTGCTTCGTCGCGCTGTTCGTCGTGGTGGCGGCGAACATCGTCGGTCGGTTCACGGCGTTGTTCTCGGTCGGCTGGCTCGGCGAGGTGGTGGAGGGGCTGTTCGCCTGGCTGGTGTTCATCGGCGCGGCGGCGATCTGGCGCGAGCGCGGCCACTTCCGGGTCGAGTGGCTGGACTCAGCTGCTGCCGGCCGGCTGGCCGCGCCGGACGCTGGCCGGGACGATCGACCTGATCTCGGTCTCGTTCCTGGCGGTGATGACCTGGCAGGGCTGGCTGCTGACGGTCAACGCCCGGCGCCACGACGCCGATGCTGAGCCTGCCGACGGCGCTGTTCTACGCCGCCATCCCGGTCGCGGGCGCGATCATGATCGCCTACGCCGTCGCCGACATCGCCGGCCGCACCCTGCCGGCCCGGATCGTCGGACCATTCGCGCGTAGCCCGTCGCCTCGCCGCTGGCTCCGCTGACGCGTCGGCGCGTGGCTCCCGGCTCGCGCTTCGCTTGGCCGGGATGAGACCCTTCCTTCGTCGTCACGGAAGCCGTGGCGGAGCGCGGCTATCGGGGCCCGCCGCGCGACGGTGCTCCAGGTACGCCACGACTCCCCGCGCCGCGCGCGCGCCTGACCGCCGCCAGGATCCGCGCACGGCGTCGCCGGGGCGTCGAGGTCGATGCGCGGTGCCGGGCGGCGCCAGGCTCGCCACCGCGTCGCGGATCGCCAGCCACACCGACAGCGCCAGCATGAGCGGCGGCTCGCCGACCGCCTTGGAGCGGAACACCGTCGCCTCGCGGTTCGGCGCGTCGGCCAGCAGGCGGGCGTTGAACACCGGCGGCACGTCGCGGCTGCCCGGGATCTTGTAGGTCGAGGGACCGTGGGTCCGAAGCCGGCCCGCCGCGTCCCACCACAACTCCTCGGTGGTCAGCCAGCCCATGCCCTGCACGAACGCCCCTCGATCTGGCCCGAGGTCGATCGCCGGGTTCAGCGAGGCGCCGCAATCCTGCAGCAGCTCGGCCCGCAGCACCCTGAGCTCGCCGGTCAGGGTGTCGATCGCCACCTCGGCGGCGGCCGCGCCGTAGGTGAAGTAGAAGAACGGCCGGCCGGTGCAGGTCGCGGCGTCCCAGTGGATCTTCGGGGTGCGGTAGAAGCCGGTCGACGACAGCGACACCCGCCGCTCCCAGCAGAGCTGGGCCAGTTCGCCGAACGAGAGGCTTTCGTTGCGGGCGAACACCCGTCCGTCGTCGAAGCCCACCTCGCCGGCCGGCACCCCGAACCGCTCGGCCATCACCTCGGCCATGCGGCCCCGGATGGTCAGGGCGGCGTTCAGCGCCGCCATGCCGTTCAGGTCCGACCCGGAGGAGGCGGCGGTTGCCGAGGTGTTCGGCACCTTGCCGGTGCTGGTGGCCGACACCCGGACCATGGCGACGTCGATGCGGAACGCCTCGGCCACCACCTGCGCGACCTTCACGAACAGGCCCTGGCCCATCTCTGTGCCGCCGTGGTTCAGGTGCACGCTGCCGTCGGTGTAGACGTGAACCAGCGCGCCCGCCTGGTTCAGGGTCGGCAGGTTGAACGAGATGCCGAACTTCACCGGCACCGTGGCGAGGCCCTTGCGGACCACCGGGCTCGCGGCGTTGAAGGCCTCGACGGCGGCGCGCCAGCCGGGCAGGTCGACGGCGCGCGCCAGCTCGCCGGTGACCCGCGCGATCAGGTTGTCCTCGACCGTCATGCCGTAGGGCGTGACGTCGTCGCGGCCGACGCCGTAGAAATTGCGTTCCCGCACCGTCTCGAGCGGCAGGCCGAGGCGGCGCGCCACCCGGTCGATCACCGCCTCGATCGCCAGCATGCCCTGCGGGCCGCCGAAGCCGCGGAAGGCGGTGTTCGACACCGTGTGGGTCTTGCACGACAGGCCGGTGACCCGGACGTTCGGCAGGAAGTAGCAGTTGTCGGCGTGGCAGAGCGCGCGGGTCACCACCGCCGGCGTCAGGTCGGCGACGTTGCCGGCGTCGGCGGCCAGAATCATGTCGAGCGCCAGGATCCGGCCTTCGGCATCGATCCCGGCCTCCCAGCGGATCAGGAACGGGTGGCGCTTGCCGGTGGCCAGCATGTCGTCGTCGCGGGCGAGCCGCAGCTTGACCGGCCGCCCGGCCGCGGCGGCGAGCAGCGCGGCGATGCCGGCGACGATGGTCGCCTGGCTCTCCTTGCCGCCGAACGCGCCGCCCATGCGCCGGACCTCGACGGTCACCTGGTTGAGCGGCAGTCCCAGCAGGTGGGCGACGCCGTGCTGCACCTCGGTCGGGTGCTGGGTCGAGCTGAAGACCTGCATGTCGCGGTCCTCGCCCGGGATGGCGACCGCGATCTGGCCCTCCAGGTAGAAGTGGTCCTGGCCGCCGCAGCGCACCTCGCCCGACAGCCGGGTCGGCGCCGCCGCCAGCGCCGCGTCCGGGTCGCCGCGCTGCATCACCTGCGGCGGCGCGACGTACAGCCGCTGCTCCAGCGCCGCCTCGACGCTCAGCACCGCCGGCAGTTCCTCGACCTCGACGACGACCAGCGCCGCCGCCTCGCGCGCCGCTTCAAGGGTGGTCGC
Organism: Rhodospirillaceae bacterium; assembly: GCA_018401495.1. GTDB lineage: Bacteria > Pseudomonadota > Alphaproteobacteria > Thalassobaculales > Thalassobaculaceae > Thalassobaculum_A. Next base: position 54,312 of record JAGYJX010000018.1, on the reverse strand, counting down.
GGCGACCGCGGCGACCGGCTGGCCGGCGTACTCGACGACGCCCTCGGCCAGCGCCGGCTCGCCGCGCAGGATCGGGGCGATGTCGTTGCGGCCCGGGATGTCGGCGGCGGTGATCGCCGCCACCACGCCCGGCACCGCCAGCGCCGCGGCGAGGTCGACGCGCAGGATGCGGGCGTGCGGGTGCCGGCTCAGCACCAGCGCCGCCTGCAGGGTGTCCGGCGGCAGCGGCATGTCGTCGAGGTAGGCCGCCCGGCCGGTGACGTGCCCGACCGCGCTGTCGTGCCGGACCGGGGCGTGCACGCCGCGCCGGGGACGGTCGGGGGCGTTCATGGGGAAATCCGGCCCGGCGCCCGGCAGGTCCTTCGTGGCGCCCCGCTTCGCGGTGCGCACCTCAGGACGATAGACGTTTTATCTGTCGCCCTGAGGTGCCCTCCGCGTACGCGGAGGGCCGCGAAGGGCAGGGGAGTGTGCTCGGAGTTCACAGCGCCTCCAGCCGGATCGGCGCCGGTCCGTCGCCGGTCTCGGCCTGCAGGCGGCGCAGCAGGTTTGCGGCCGCCGCCAGCCGGTAGCCGGCGGTGGCGCGGTGATCGTCGAGCGGCGCGAAGTCGCGGGCGACCGCGGCCTCGACGCCGGCGAGCGACGCCGGGGTCCACGGCCGACCGACCAGCGCCGCCTCGACCGCCGCCGCCCGCGCCGTCGGTCGCCGCCATGCCGCCGTAGAACGCCCGCATGGCGCCGAGCCGGCCGCCCTCGAGCGTCAGGCGGAACGCCGCGACCACCGCCGAAATGTCCTGGTCGAAGCGTTTCGACAGCTTGTAGGCGGCGAACAGCTGCCCGGCGCCGAGGGTGGGTACCCGGATCGCCGCGATCACCTCCCCCGGGCGCAGCGCGGTCCGGCGGTAGCCGGTGACGAAGCGGTCGGCGGCAATGATGCGCCGGCCGGCGGCTGAGGCCATCACGATCTCGGCTTCCAGCGCCATCAGGCAGGGCAGGGTGTCGCCGATCGGCGAGGCGTTGGCGAGGTTGCCGGCGATGGTGCCGAGGTTGCGGATCTGGCGCGAGCCGATGCGGCGCACGATGGCCCCGAACGCCGGAAAGGCCGTGTCGAGATAGGGCAACGCCTCGGTGTAGGTGATGGCGCCGCCGAACTCGATCGCTTCGGGCGTGACCGCGACGCGCCGCATCTCGGCCACGCGGGCGGTCGAGATCACGGTCGCCGGCCGCTGGCGCTCCTTGGTGACCGCGATGCCGAGGTCGGTGCCGCCGCCGAGCAGCCAGGCTTCCGGGTGCTCGGCGCGGAGGGCCGTCAGCGTGTCGAGGCTGCGCGGCGCCAGGAAGCGCCGCCCGCCGGCGGCGTAGTCGGGGCATTCCGGCAGCATCTCGCCGGCAGGCGTCGCGATCCCGGCGCCGGCGCCGGCGACGCGACGGCACGCCTCGACGATCGGCCGGTAGCCGGTGCAGCGGCAGAGGTTGCCGGCCAGCGCCTCGTGGATCAGGCCGTCCTCGGCCGGCTCGCCACCCTGCTGGAAGGCGAACATCGCCATCGCGAAGCCGGGGGTGCAGAACCCGCATTGCGTGGCGTCGGCCTCGACCAGCGCCGCCTGCACCGGGTGCAGGGCGCCGTCCGGGTCGGCCAAGCCCTCGACGGTGACGACCGCCAGGCCGTCGAGCTGCGGCAGCAGCATCAGGCAGGAATTCACCGCCCGCCACCCCGTCCGGCCGCCGGGGCCGGCCACCGCGACCGTGCAGGCCCCGCAATCGCCCTCGGCGCAGCCTTCCTTGGTGCCGGTCAGCCGGCGGGTCTCGCGCAGCCAGTCGAGCACGGTGGTGGTCGGCGAGGCGCTCGCCTCCGACACCGCACGCCCGTTCAAGCGGAACGACAGCGACTTCGTGCTCGTCATGCTTTCAGCTTACACGGGTGCCGGGTCGGCGCCACCGGGTCGGCGGGATGGTGGCGGCCCGGCGTGGGCGGACCGGTCAGGCAGCGGCACTGCCCTGCGACCGAAACGCCCAGCGGGTCATGCGGCGCTCGACCAGGGCGAACAGGCCGTACATGGCGATGCCCTCGACCGCCAGCGCCAGCAGCCCGGCGAACACCAGCGGCATCTGGAAGTTGGCGCCGGCCTGCGCCATCAGGAAGCCGATGCCGGCGTTGGCGGCGATGGTCTCCGACACCACCGAGCCGACGAAGGCGAGCGTGATGGCCACCTTCAGCGAGCCGAACAGGTAGGGCAGGGCGCGGGGTATCCCGACCTTTGTCATGATGTCGAGCTTCTTGGCGCCGAGCGCCCTCAGCACGTCCTCGAGCTCCGGCTCCATGGTGGCGAGGCCGGTGGCGACGTTGACGACGATCGGGAAGAACGAGATCAGGAAGGCGGTCAGGATCGCCGGGATCTCGCCGATGCCGAACCAGATCACCAGCACCGGCACCACCGCGACCTTGGGGATGGTGTTGAAGCCGACCAGCACCGGATAGATGCCGCGGTAGATGGTCCGCGACCAGCCGACCACCAGGCCGAGGGCGATGCCGAACACCACCGCCATGGCGAACCCCGCCATGGTGGTCCACAGCGTCACCAGCGAGTGCCGCAGCACCGGGCGCCAGTACTGCACCAGGGCCGCGAACACCTCCGACGGCGCCGGCAGGATGAACGGGTCGATGCTCAGCAGGCGGCAGGACGCCTCCCAGAGCGCGAACAGCGCGATGGTGAACCAGACGGGGGCCAGGCGTTCGAGGGAGGCGGTCATGGCGATCTCGGGTGCCGGAGCGGCGGGTGGGTTCCGGCTCCGTCCGCGCCATGGCGGCGCGCCCGGTCCGGAATGACGACGGAGAGAGGAAGGTCGCTGCCGCCCGTCCCTCCCGGTCGTCCTGCACCGACCGCCGGGGGAACGGGCTCACCGCCGTACTGCCCTCCCTGTCGTCATTCCGGACCGGGCCGCCGGAGGCGGAGCGGATCCGGAACCCACGGAGTGACGGGCCTTCCAGCGGATGCGGCTTCGCCGGCCGAGCGTCGCTCATGCCGCGCGCATCTCGGCGATGCGGCCGCGCAGCTCGTGCACCAGCTCCACGAACGGCGGCTCGAAGCAGACCTCCAGGTCGCGCGGGCGCGGCAGCTCGACCCGGCGCGAGGTGACGATGCGGCCGGGCCGCGCGCTCATGACGTGGACGGTGTCGGCCAGGAACGCCGCCTCGCGCAGGTCGTGGGTCACCAGGATCACCGTGAAGCCGATGCGCTCCCACAGGTCGCGCAGGACGCACCACAGCTCCTCGCGGGTGAAGGCGTCCAGCGCCGCGAACGGCTCATCCAGCATCAGCAGCGCCGGCTCGTGGATCAGCGCCCGGCACAGCGAGGCGCGCTGCTGCATGCCGCCCGACAGCTCCCACGGGAAACGCTCGCCGAAGCCGGCGAGGCCGACGGTCGCCAGCAGGGCCTCGGCCTCGGCCTTGTAGCGCTTGCGCTCGGCCCGGAACCGGCGGCGGTGCGGCTCGACGATCTCCAGCGGCAGCAGCACGTTGTCGACGACGGTGCGCCAGGGCAGCAGGTTCGGGTTCTGGAACGCCATGCCGGCGATCTTGACCGGCCCGGTGACGGCGGCGCCGTCGACCGTCACCCGACCCTCGGTCGGCGGCACCAGGCCGGTCACCAGCTTCATCAGCGTGGACTTGCCGCAACCCGACGGGCCGACGACGGCGGCGAACTCGCCGCGGCCGACCGTGAGGCTGGTGCCGCTCAGCGCCGTGACGTCGCCGGCGGCGCCGCGGTAGGTGAGGGTGACGCCGTCGAGGGCGACGAACGGGGTCACGGGCGGCGCTCCGGGCACGTCGTCGGGTGGGTCCCGGGTCCGTTCCGCCTGCGGCGGCCCGGCCCGGGATGACGACAGGAGGGGGGTGCGGCTGGGCGAACGGGAGCGCGGCGCTGCGACTCACACCCCCTCGTCATCCCGGACGACCCGGCTCGCCGGGGCGATCCGGGACCCACCCGCCGCTCCGTCGTCGTGGTCACTTCGCCAGCATGCGGTCGGCGGCCGGCGGCAGGAACTCGGAGGTGAACACGGCCTCCGGCTTCGGCCGCGCCGTGAAGTCGTAGGTCACCGCGATCTGGTCGATGGAGGCCGCCAGCCGCGCCGGATCGACGCCGCCGAAGCCGTTGGCCATCGCCCACGGGGTGGCGATGTTGTCGCGCAGCGCCATCTTCAGCCGCGCCAGCTCGATCGCCCGGTCGGCGGTCTCGTTGCGCTTCATCACCGAGTCGATGGCGCTCTCCGGGTCCTTCACGGTGTCCTGCACGCCCTTGATGGTGGCGCGGACGAACTTGGCGACCACGTCGGGGTTGGCGGCGGCGAAGTCCGGGTTGACCATGATGGCGTTGCCGTACAGCACCAGGCCGTAATCGGCCATCAGCATGACCTTGATGTCCTCCGGCTTCACGCCCTTCTGCTGCAGGTTGAAGTAGGACGAGAACGAGAACCCGGTGATGGCGTCGACCTGGCCCGAGGCCAGCATCGGCTCGCGCACCGGAAAGCCGACGTTCTCGATCGTCACCTTGGAGGCGTCGATGCCGTTCTCCTTCACGAACGCCTTCCACTGCGCGTAGGCGCCGTCCGGGGCCGGGGCGCCGAGGATGCGGCCTTCCAAATCCTTCGGCTTGGCGATGCCGGTCTTGGCGGTGGTGACGATCGCGAACGGCGGCCGGTCGTAGACCATCAGCACGGCCTTGACCGCCTTGCCGGGGTTCTGGTCGAGGAACTTCACCAGCGAGTTGATGTCGAAGAAGCCGAGCGGGTAGGTGCCCGCCGCCACCCGGGCGATGCCGGCGACCGAGCCGGGACCGGTGTCGACCGTGACGTCCAGCCCCTCGGCCTTGTAGTAGCCCTTGTCGATGGCGACGAAGTACGGCGCCGACGGCCCCTCGAACTTCCAGTCGAGCGCGAACTTGACCGCCGTGTCGGCGAGCGCCGTGCCCGCCGCCGCCATGGTCGCCACCGCGGCCAGCGCCGCCCCGATCCGATGCAACCGCATGTGTCCGTCCCTCCTGGTATCTCTGCCGGTCCGTGCCGCGGCGTCCGGCGATCCGCAATCGCCGTGCCAGCCGCGACACCGCCGGATCCCGTCGGCGCCCGTCGCCGCCATGCCCATCTTGCCGCCAATCGTCCGGCGGCGCTGCTCAATCCTGCGCCACACCGGTCCGCCCGCCGCAAGCCCGCGAACCGGCTCAGCTTCCCCGGTAGGTCGTGTAGCCCCACGGCGTCGCCAGCAGCGGCACGTGGTAGTTCCCTTCCGGCTCGGCGACCGCGAATCGGATCGGCACAACGTCGAGGAACGGCGGCTCGGCCAGCGCCGCCCCGAGGCCGGCGAAGTACCCACCGAGGGCGAACCGCAGCTCGTAGCGGGCGATCGGCACCGGCCGGCCGGCGATCAGCGGGGCGTCGGTGCGGCCGTCGGCGTTGGTGATCGCGCGGGCGACGGGGCGGGCCGGGTCCGTCGGCGCCGGTCAGCTCGACCAGTTCGACCGCCACGCCGGCGGCCGGCCGGCCGCGATGGGTGTCGAGCACGTGGGTCGACAGCCGGCCGGTCACCGGCAGGCGGTCCGGCCCGGTCAGGCGCTGGTCGAGGCGCAGCGCGGCGATCCGCGTCACCTCGCCGAGCGCGGTCGCGAGTTCGGCGTCCGGCGTGTGGTCGAGCCGGCGCTCGAAGGTCGCCAGGATCGAATCGAGCCCGTGCCGGCGCACGCAGACGATGAACGGGAAGCCGAACCGGGCGTGGTAGGCGTCGTTCAGGCGGTGGAAGCGCGCGTACTCGGCGTCGGTCAGCCGGTCGAGCCCGGCGCCGGCCTGCTCGGCGGTGGAGTGGGCGGTCAGGTCGCCTTCCCGCGCCGCCTTGCCGGCGAGGTCGGGGTGGCCGCGCACCAGCGCCAGCCGGCGCTCCGCCGGGGCGTCGCGGACCGCGGCGGCGAGGGCGTCGCGGAGGGCGGCGAGGGTGGCGAACGGCCGGCGCCCGGCGACGGCCTCGGCGACCCAGGGCGCGTGCTCGAAGATGCCCTCGAGGGCGGCGACGAAGCCGGCGGCGTCGAGCCGGTTGAGGTCGTCGAGGGACAGGGCGGCGGGAGTGGTGGTCATGGCCGTGCCTTCAATGCCGAGCGGTGTCGCGGGCCGGCCCTTCGTGGCCCTTCGCGGTGCGAAGGGCACCTCAGGGCGATAGAGGGAGAGAGGGCGTCGGGCGAAGCCTTGCTCAGGGCGCTAGAGGGAGAGAGGGCGTCAGGCGAAGCCTTGCTCAGGGCGATAGAGGGAGAGAGGGCGTCGAGCGAAGCCTTGCTCAGGGCGATAGAGGCAGAGAGGGCGTGAGGCCAAACCCTTCTCTGTCGCCCTGAGGTGCCCCCGCGCCAGCGGGGGCCACGAAGGGCCGGTGCGGCGCTGGCTGCCATCGCCGTCACCGCTCCGGCCCCGGCGCGCCGGCGGCCAGCCAGGCGGCCAGCACGGCGCGTTCGTCGCCGGCCATCTCGGTGACGTTGCCGGGCGGCATGGCGGCGGAGCGCACGGCGGTCACCTCGATCTGCCGGGCGTGGCGGTGGATGCGCTCCGGCGTGTCGAGCTTGACGCCCTTGGGCGCGGTCGCGATGCCGGTCCAGGCGGCGTAGTCGCCGTGGCACATGCTGCAGCGCGACACCACGATCTCCTCGACGGCGGCGAAGCTCGGCGCCGGGGCGCCGGCGGCCCCGGTCACCGGCTCGCGCGGCCCGGCGGCCGACAGCCAGCCGATCGCCACCAGGCCGAGGGCGGCCACCCCCCAGGTCCACCACGGGCTGCCCCGGCCGGCGTGGCGGGCGTTGAAGAAGTGCCGGATCACCGGCCCGAGCGCCAGCAGGATGGCGACGATCACCCAGTTCCAGCGGGTCGCGAACAGCAGCGGGTAGTGGTTGCTGATCATCAGCAGCACGACCGGCAGGGTCAGGTAGTTGTTGTGCACCGAGCGCTGCTTGGCCTGCGCGCCCAGCGCCGGATCCGGGGTCCGCCCGGCGAGCAGGTCGGCCACCGTCGTCTTCTGGTTCGGGATGATCACCACGAACACGTTGGCGACCATCATGGTGCCGATCAGCGCGCCGATCTGCACGAAGGCGGCGCGGCCGGAGAACATCTCGGTGAACGCCCAGGTCGCGGCCACCAGGAAGCCGTAGCCGACCAGCGCGAGCACCGTCGGGTCGCGGCCGAGCGGCGATCGGCACAGCGCCTCGTAGATCAGCCAGGGCACCAGCAGCCCGCCGACGCTGAGGGCGATGGCGGCGGCGGGCGTGAGGTCCATCACGGTGCGGTCGATCAGGAACAGCTCGGCGCCGAGGTAGTACACCACGGCCAGCAGCGCGAAGCCGCTGAGCCAGGTGGTGTAGGCCTCCCACTTGAACCAGGTCAGCTCGTCCGGCATCCGCGCCGGCGCCACCAGGTACTTCACCAGGTTGTAGAAGCCGCCGCCGTGGACCTGCCAGGCCTCGCCCTGCACGCCCTGCGGCAGGCCCGGCCGCTGCCGGAGGCTGAGGTCGAGGGCGATGAAGTAGAACGAGCTGCCGATCCAGGCGATGCCGGCGACGACGTGCAGCCACCGCACGATCATGCTGAGCCATTCGACGAGCACCGCATCCATTCGACCGTCCCCGCCGTTGTGACGCCGTGGCGGTCACGCTACACGCCGGGCCGAGCCGCCAGCAAGCTTCGCGGGCGGCCGGTGCCGCGGCATAATCGGCCACCGCCCGATCCCCCGTTCGCGACCCGCAGGAGACCTCTCCCATGTCCGACGAGACCCACCTCCGCCGCGCCATCGAACTCAGCCTCGTGAACGCCGACAGCGCCGACGGCGGGCCGTTCGGCGCCGTGGTGGTGCGCGACGGGGTGGTGGTCGGCGAGGGCTTCAACCGGGTCACCGTCGACCACGACCCGACGGCCCACGCCGAGGTCGTGGCCATTCGCGACGCCTGCCGGCGGCTCTCGACCCACGACCTGGCCGGCGCGGTGATCTACACCAGCTGCGAGCCGTGCCCGATGTGCCTGACCGCCATCCTGTGGGCGCGCATCGACCGCATGGTCTACGCCAACACCCGCGCCGACGCTGCCGCGATCGGTTTCGACGACGCCTGGTTCTACGAGCAGGTGGCGCTGCCGATCGACGGCCGCGCCCTGCCGGCGCGGCGGCTGCTGGGCGAGGAGGCGCGGGCGGTGTTCCAGCGCTGGGCCGACAACCCGCTCAAGAATCCGTACTGACCGCGCCACTGACCGCGTCGGGCCGCGCGATTGCGGCTGCATTGCCGGCGCGGATGAAATAAGAACCCTTAACATGAGATGGTCGAAGGACGGATCCGGCGGCAAGCGCGGCTACCATCACGGCAACCTGCGCGAGGCGCTGATCGAGGCGGCCTTGTCGCTGATCGCCGAGAAGGGGCCGTCGGGGTTCAGCTTCGCCGACGCCGCCCGCTCGGCCGGCGTGAGCTCCGCCGCACCCTACCGTCACTTCCGCGACCGCGAGGCGCTGCTGGCCGATGTCGCCCGGCTCGGCTTCGAGCTTTTCGAGAAACGGCTGTCGGCGGCCTGGAACGACGGCCGACCGGACCCATTTACGGCTTTCGAGGCGACCGGCCGCGCCTACCTCGCGTTCGCCCGCGAGGAGCCGTCGCACTACTCCGCGATGTTCGAGGCCGGCGTCGACCTGGACGCCGATCCCGAGTTGCGGCGCGCCGCCGACCGGTCGTTCGCGGTGCTGCGGCAGGCGGCCGACGCGCTGTGCGCGCTGGCCCCGGCCGACAGGCGGCCGCCGGCGCTGATGGTCAGCCTGCATCTGTGGGCGATGTCGCACGGGATCGCGTCGCTGTTCGGGCGCGGCGATTCCGGCCGCCGCAAGCTGCCGATGGCGCCCGAGGAACTGCTGGAGGCCGGGGTTCTGGTCTACCTGCGCGGGCTCGGTCTCGGCGGCGGCCCCACCGGTAGCTGAACGGACGATTTTTTCACCGCTGGCTTCTTGATCCGGCGATCGGCTCGGGCCATGTGAATGTTAGTAACATTTACATAGAGGTGGGCATGGGCATCGTGGAAAAGCTCGACGACCTCGGCAAGCCGGCCTGGATCGGCTTGATGGTCTTCGGATTCATCGTGTTCTGGCCGTTCGGCCTGGCAGTCTTGGGCTATCTGATCTGGAGTGGACGCATGTCGTGTTGGAAGCAGCGCAGCCGTGGGCAGTGGTGGCGGGCCGAGGCGAAATCGACCGGCAACGCCGCCTTCGACGAGTACCGGGCGCAGACCCTCAAGCGCCTGGAGGACGAGCAGAAGGAGTTCGTCGACTTCCTCGACCGCCTCCGCCAGGCCAAGGACAAGTCGGAGTTCGACCAGTTCATGGCGCAGCAGCGCGACCGCAAGCCGGACGCCCCGTCCGCGGACGCCAGCGCGGCCTGAGGCAGGGCTCCGTCGCCCGCCCGGCGACCGTTCGAACCATACCGACGACCCCGGCCCCGTGGCCGGGGTCGTCGCGTTTCCGGGTCAGCCCGCGGTCGTCGCCTGGAAGGGCGAGGCGTCGACGAGGTCGCGCTCCAGGGTCACGTCGGCGTAGAAGTTGACGTAGCGCCGAGCCCTCTCGGTCGGCCGGCGCGGCAGCACCCCGTGCAACGATTCCACCGAATTGACGAACATGATCAGGGTGTTCGCCGCGTAGGCGACGCGCGTCACCGGCTCGACGTCGGCGAGGTCGGCGGTGACGCCGTGGAACCGCCGCGCCCCGCGGAACCGGTACAGCACCAGGTCGCCGCCGGCGTCGTCGCCGGGCTCGGGCATGTACAGCAGCGCGCTCACCAGCCGCCGCGCCTTGTCGATGTGGACGCCGCGCACCGACGACGGCGTGGTGACCGGCGTGTTGAAGCCGAACTGCACCCCGAGCCGGATCGGTGCGGCCGAGGTCGGCGTCGACCGGCGCGGCGTCGACCGCCTCGAGCGGCGCGCCGAGCCGGGCCTCGAGGTCGGGGTGGGTGCGGCGGAGCGCCGGGCCGAGCACCGCCACCATCTCCCGCCAGAACGCCGCCGACACGTGGTGGGCGGCGAAGCGGCGCCAGGCCTCGGTCAGCGACGCGTCGACCCCGGCCGCGAACGGGTCGAGCAGGGCCAGGAAGTTCTGCGGCGTACCGGCCGGGAACGACGGCCTCGGGAACGAGCCGGCCAGATCGGCGAACACCTCCGGCTCGAGGCAGTCGAGCCGCAGCAGGTGCGGGAACGGCGCGTCGGCGACGTCGGCCGGAACCGCGCCGGCCAGGATCGAGGGAGTGTCGGTCATGCGGAGCGCCGGGTCTCGCCACGGGGGTCGCCGGACCATACGGCAGCGGGCGGGTTGCTGTCATGCGTGAGAGGCCGGTTCGATGGGCCCGGCGCCCGGGTTGCTTTCACGATGGTTAGGCGTGAAGGTCGCTCGTCGCCGCTTCAGGAGATCGCCATGCGCCTCGATCAACGGGTGACCGTCACCTGCACCGATACCGACAAGACCATGCCGGGCACCGTGGTCCGGGTGCAGGGCGACCGGGCGGAGGTCTCGATCGGCGATCTGGACCTGACCATGCGCCGCACCAAGCCGGGCCTCTGGGTCGGCAACCGGGCCGGGATGGAGTTCACCATCCGGGAACGCTGACGGCGCGGGCTGCGGGCCGCGACGACCGCTTGGTGGCGCCGATCGACCTGCGTTAGCATGTGCCCGGCTGACACTTTGGCGGTGACGGGCGGGTCGAATGGAGGCGGAGCCGGGGAGCGCGGTGGACGCCGGCGGGATCCAGCGGCTGGGCGATCTCCTGGTCACGCCGGCCTGCCGCGACTTTCGCGCCGCCTGGATGCGCTGGCGCGGCGACGCCCTGACACCCCGGCGCGGCCAGATCGCGCTCGACGATGTCGCCCGGCACCTCCGCTGGCTCAGCGTCCTCGAAGTGCGATCCGCCGAGGCGATGATCTTCCGGCTGGTCGGCACCGCGATCAACGAGACCCGCGGGCGCGAACTCACCGGCACCAGCCTGAAGGATCTGTCACGGCCCCAGGACTGGCCACGCCGGTCGCGGATCAACGTGGCGTTGGCCGACCGGCCGTGCGGGCTGTATTTCCGGGTGCTGTTCGACTACAGCCTCGGGCCGCCGGTCTACACCGAGTACCTGTGCCTGCCGGTGCTCGCCGACAACGACGAGGCGCCCCGGCAGCTGTTCACCATCCGACAGCCGGTCACGGACGTGACCCTCAAGCTGCCGCAGCTCGAAGCGGTCTACAACCAGGTCGGCGACGACAACCGCTTCGTCGACCTCGGAGCCGGCGTGCCCGACCTGTCCATGCTGCCGGTCCCGCTGCCGCCGCTTGCGCTCTGAAGGCCGGATCGGCGATCGGCGACACGTCGGCGCACAACCCTGGTGCGCGTACTGAGGGCCCGAAACAACCGTAATGCGCAAACACTTGCGATGGCGACTCGTTGAGCAGAGGGTGAATCTTTGGGCAGCGTTTGCTGTCAACTCGACTGCATCGTCTCAAGAGAAGTGACAGAAAACAGGCGGGAATCCTCGTACGAAACTTTATTCGGTCGGGCTGGCACGGAATGTGCGGATTGCACCGGTGACGCGCGTTGGCCCAATCTGGAGGACCGCAATGGCTCATCGAACCCCACACTTCTTTCCGCGGCGCTGGCCGGTCTGGTCGCTCTGTCGGTTCCGGCCGCCGGCCAGGCGCAGATGGCCGACCATCCCCAGGATCAGACGCTGCGGGCCGGCGCCGAGGTCGGGTTCGCGCCGTTCAACTTCCGCAAGGCCGACGGCTCCATCGACGGCTACTCCTTCGACATTTCGACCGAGCTGGCCAAGCGGCTGGGGCGGCCGGGGCTGGAGGTGGTGGACATCGTGTTCGCCAACATCTTCGCCTCCATGCACGCCAAGCGCATCGAGTACGTGATGGCGCCGACCACCATCACCGCGACCCGGGCCGCCGAACTGCTGTTCACCGAGCCGTATTTCGACGTCGGCCTCGGCTTCCTGACCCGCCAGGACAACCGCTTCGCGTCGATGGCGGACCTCAAGGGCAAGACCGTCGGCGTCACCTCCGGGTCGGTGCAGGACGAGTGGATGAAGAACAACGCCGACAAGCACGGCGTGATCGTGCAGCGCTTCGACAAGACCGCCGACGCCATCCAGGCGGTCGGGATCCGGCGCATCGACGCCTACATGTCGACCACCGCCTCGGCGCAGTGGACGGTCAAGCAGCAGCCGGACTTCGCGATCGACGTCAGCGTCCTGACCGGCGGCCAGTTCGGCTTGCCGACGCGGCCCGGCGACACCGAGTTCCGCAACCTGCTGGAGAGCCATCTCGAGTGCATGAAGCTGGACGGCACCGCGGCGAAGATCCACGAGAAGTGGTTCGGCGTGGTGCCGGCGGCGGGATCGTCGATGGTGACGGTCTACGAGGGCTTCGGCGCGCCGGGCTGGCCGGGCCACGACCCGGCGGGCAAGCGCACCGTCGCCTGTGGCTGACGGCGGGCAGGAGCGGCGGGCGGTGCCGGCCTCCGCCGCGACCGGCGACGCGGTGGTGCGGATCGAGGGTCTGTCCAAGACCTACGGCACCACCCCGGCGCTGCACGCGGTCAACCTGACGGTGCGGCGCGGCGAGGCGGTGGCGATCATCGGCCCGTCGGGCTCCGGCAAGAGCACCCTGCTGCGCTGCATCAACCGCCTGGAGGAGCCGACCGAGGGACGGGTGTTCGTCGACGGCGTCGACCTCACCTCGCGGTCGGTGGACATCAACAAGGCGCGCCGCGAGATCGGCTTCGTCTTCCAGTCCTTCAACCTCTACCCGCACCTCACCGCCCAGGGCAACGTCCGCCTGGCGTTGCGGCTGGTGCTGCGGCTCGGCCGCGCCGAGGCGACGGCGCGGGCCCGGGCGGCGCTCGACTCCGTCGGCCTCTCCGACAAGTACGCGTCCTACCCCTCGCAGCTCTCCGGCGGCCAGCAGCAGCGCGTCGGCATCGCCCGGGCGCTGGCGCTCGATCCCAAGATCATGCTGTTCGACGAGCCGACCTCGGCCCTCGACCCCGAGCTGGTCGGCGAGGTGCTGGCGGTGATCGCCACCATGCGGGCCCGCGGCATGACCATGGTCATCGTCTCGCACGAGATGCAGTTCGCCCGCGAGGTCGCCGACCGGGTGGTGTTCATGAACGAGGGCGTGATCGTCGAGGAGAACACCCCGGACGAGCTGTTCAACCGGCCGGTCCGGCAGCGCACCCGGGACTTCCTCGCCCGCGTCGTGCGGCACTGAGCGGCGGGGCGGGGGCGGATCATGGACCGGCTTCTGCACTACTACTTCAACCTCGACTACATGGCGAAGTCGTTCCCGGCGCTGCTCGGCGGGCTCGGGGTGACGGTCGAGATCGCCGCCTGGACGATCGTCGGCGGCCTGACCCTCGGGCTGTCGCTGGCGCATGCTGCGGGCCTTCCGGGTTCGCGCCGCTCAACGTCCTGATCGTCTGCTTCGTCGACATGTTCCGGGCGATCCCGCCGCTGGTGGTGATCTTCCTGTTCTACTTCGCGCTGCCCTACGCCGGGGTGAACCTGGACCCGTTCTGGTGCGCGACCCTGACGCTGATCCTCAACCTCGCGGCGGTGTCGGAGGAGATCTTCTGGGCCGGCATCGTGTCGGTGCACCGCGGCCAGTGGGAGGCCGGGCGCTCGACCGGGCTGCCGTTCGGCCTGACGCTGCTGTTCGTGATCATGCCGCAGGCGGTGCGCCTGGTGATCCCGCCGCTGACCAACAAGACCATCTCGATCACCAAGATGACGGCGCTGGCCTCGGTGGTGGCGGTGCCGGAACTGCTGAACCAGGCGTCGACCGAGCAGGGCATCTACGCCAACCCGACGCCGCTGATGCTGGCGGCGCTGATGTTCCTGGCGCTGTTCCTGCCGCTGGTGCTGGCCAGCCGCTGGGTCGAGCGCCGCTTCGGCTGGGAGCGCTGAGATGGGCTTCGACGAGTTCGCCCGGGCGTTCCTGAACTACGACAGCCTGGTGGCGGCGGCGCCGCTGCTGATGCAGGGGGCGCTGGTCTCGCTGCTGCTGATCGTCTCGATCGTGCCGGCGGCGCTGGCGCTCGGCATCCTGGTGGCGGTCGCCTACGACCTCGGCGGCCCGCTGCGGCGCCGGGCGATCATCGTCTACATCGACTTCCTGCGGGCCTTCCCGCCGCTGGTGCTGCTGATCCTGATCTACTCCTGCCTGCCGTTCCTCGGCGTGCGGCTGTCGGAGTTCGCGACGGTGGTGGTGGCGCTGGTCGCCAACGGCTCGGCGTTCTTCGGCGAGATCGTGCGCGCCGGCATCGAGTCGGTCGGCCGCGGCCAGCGCGAGGCGGCGCGCTCGACCGGCATCGGCCAGGTCGGGACCATGGTCTTCGTGGTGCTGCCGCAGGCGCTGCGCAACGTCGTGCCGCCGCTGGCCAGCAACATGGTCGAGCTCGCCAAGGCGACCTCGTTCGCCGCCGTGGTGGCGATGCCGGACCTGCTGCGCAACGCCCGCACCGCCCAGGACATCGTCTACAACCCGACGCCGCTGATGGCGGCGGCGGTGATCTACCTCGCCGTCTTCTGGCCGGCCGTCCGCCTGCTCTCGCGCCTCGAGCAGCGGATGGTGCTGGCCCGCCGCTGACATCCCCGCTGAGAGGAGCCTCCGATGAGCATCGTCTTCACCCCGCTGAAGCCCGGCGTCGGCATGCAAGTGACCGGCCTGGACCTGCGCCAGCCGATCACCCCCGAGGACCAGGCGGTCCTGTCGGCCGCCATCGACGAGCACGCCATCCTGCTGTTCCGCGACCAGCACCTGACGCCCGAGCAGCAGGTGGCGTTCAGCCGGCCGTTCGGCGACCTCAACATCCACGTCCACCAGCGCATGGTGACCGGGATGCCGGAGATCATCGTGCTGTCGAACCTGATCGAGGACGGCAAGCCGGTCGGCAGCGCCAACTGCGCGCTGTCCTGGCACACCGACGGGACCCACCTGGAGAAGCCGGTCAGCATCTCGATCCTGCACTGCGTGGTGGCGCCGGAGGAGGGCGGCGAGACCCAGTTCGCCGACACCCGCCGGGCCTACGACACCCTGCCGGCCGAGACCCGCGCCTTCATCGACGACAAGAAGGCGATCCACAGCTACGCCCTGCTGCAGCAGCGCAGCTTTCCCGACCGGCCGCTCAGCGAGGAGAAGAAGCGCGCCATCCCCGACCGCGCCCAGCCGATCGCCTTCCCGCACCCGCGCACCGGCCGCAAGGCGCTGTACCTCGGCCAGCACGTCATCAAGGGCGTGGTCGGCATGCCGGACGACGAGGGCGTCGAGCTGGTCGCCAGCCTGGTGCGGCACGCCACCCAGGACGAGTTCGTGTACTGCCACAAGTGGCAGCCGGGCGACCTGATGATGTGGGACAACTACGGCACCCTGCACCGCGCCACCTACCTGGACGTCGACCGCCAGCGCCGCCGCCTGCACCGCACGACGGTCAACGGCGAGGTGGTGACCGGCGACGTGGTCGGGGGCTGAGGGAGCGCCGTCCGGGCTACCAGTGCTCGGTGCCGCGCGCGCCCTTCGGGATGCCGTCCAGGTTCGCGGTCACCCAGCCGCCGTAGAAATCGCCCGGCTGCGGGACGACGCGCTCGCCGGCGACGTGGCAGGCCTCCATCAGCCCGGCGTAGAACGCCACGTGGCCGGCCAGCGCCCGGAACCGCTCGGTCGGCGCGTCGTAGACCCAGGCCGCCCGGCGCGCGGTGGTGCCGCCGGCGACCACGTCGACATAGCGCGCCCGGCCCTTCCACTCGCACAGGCTCTGGCCCGGCGCCGGGCGCAGCTCGGCCGTGATGTCGGCCGGCGGGATGTAGTAGGTCGGCGCGTGGTGGGTCTCCAGCACCCGCAGCGCCCGGTTGGTGTCGACGATCACCAGCCCGCCCAGCGTCACCGTGAGGCGGTGCGGCACCGGCTCCAGCGCCGGCGGCCGGGGGTAGGACTGGACGTTCTCGCGCGGCAGGCCGGTCATGGTTCCTCGTTCCTCGAAGTCGGGGCAGGATGGCGGCGACCCGCGACCGTAGGAGCGACCGCATGGCCCTCGCCGTCAGCCGCCACATCCCGGTTCGCCCGGACTGGCTCGCCACCCGCAGCGAGGCTGCGATCGACCCGGACCTGCCCATCATCGACGCCCATCACCACCTCTGGCACCGGCCGGATTCGCGCTACCTCGCCGACGATATGGGGGCCGACATCGCGTCCGGCCACCGCGTCGTCGCCACGGTGTTCATGGAGGCCCACGCCATGTACCGCGAGGGCGGCGACCCGCTCGAACGGCCGCTCGGCGAGATCGAGTTCGCGGCCTCGGTCGGCGAGGCGGCGCTGCGCCGGCGGGACGAGGCCGGCGGGGCCGGCCCGGCGCTCTGCGCCGGCATCGTCGGCACCCTCGACCTGTCCGCCGGCGACCGGGTGGCGCCGCTGCTGGAGCGGGCGGTGGCGCTCGGGCGCGGCCGGTTCCGGGGGCTGCGCTGCTCCAGCGTCCACCACCCCGACCCGACGGCGCACGGCTCGATGCTGGATGTCGGACCGGAGCTGCTGGCCAGCCCGGCGTTCCGCGCCGGCTTCGCGCGCCTGGCGCCGCTCGGCCTGACCTTCGACGCCTGGATGTACCACACCCAGCTCGCCGACGGCGCGGCGCTGGCCGACGCCTTCCCGGGACCACCATCGTCCTGAACCACGTCGGCGGGCCGATCGGGATCGGGCCCTACGCCGGCCGGCGCGACGCGGTGTTCGCGGTCTGGCGCGACGCCCTCGGCGAGCTGGCGCGGCGCGGCAACGTCGTCGTCAAGCTCGGCGGGATGGGCATGCGCCTGTTCGGCTTCGCCCTGCACGAGGGCGAGCGCGCGCCCGACTCCGAGACGGTCGCCGCCGCCTGGCGGCCCTACGTCGAGACCGCCATCGAGGCGTTCGGTCCCGGGCGGGCGATGTTCGAGAGCAACTTTCCGGTCGACAAGGGCAGCTGCGGCTACGGCGTGCTGTGGAACGCCTTCAAGCGCCTGACCGCCGGCATGGCGCCGGCCGAGCGCGAGGCGCTGTTCGCCGGCACCGCCGCCCGGGTGTACCGCCTGGAGTACCGGCGTGAGCTACCGCCGGTAGCCCTTGCCGCGCGCCTTCACCGCCTCGAGGGACGAGAGGTCGCCGGCCGGGATCGAATGGCCGCCCGGGAACGGCGGCCCCGGGCGGGCGCCGATGGCGGCGCGCACCCGGTCGTCCTGGTAGTAGGCGTCGTAGACCCGGAACACCAGGCTTCGGAACGCCTGCGGGTGGCCCACCGAGAACTCGCGCACCAGCTCGACGCGGCGGTCGAGCGCCACGCCGGGCAGGCTGTCGTCGAAGCGGTCGAGGATCCAGAGCAGCTCGTCCCGGAACTCGGGCGCCTGCTCGTCCAGATAGGCGTCGAGATCGATCTCGCGCGCGCTCGGCAGGGCGCCGTCGTCGCTGGCCGGCAGGATGGTGTCCAGCAGCGCCGCCAGGCGCTGCCGCTGCGCGTCGGTGAGTGTGGCGTTTGCCATGGTCCGGCCCTCAGTCGTCGAACAGGTTGGCGAGGTTCCGCTTGATCCGGTCGCCGATGTAGAGCGCCAGCGCCTGGATGGTGCTGGTCGGGTTGACCCCGCCGGCGGTGACGAAGACGCTGCCGTCGACGAT
Organism: Rhodospirillaceae bacterium; assembly: GCA_018401495.1. GTDB lineage: Bacteria > Pseudomonadota > Alphaproteobacteria > Thalassobaculales > Thalassobaculaceae > Thalassobaculum_A. The sequence continues at coordinate 36,600 of JAGYJX010000018.1, read as the reverse complement.
GAACAGGTTCCTCACGTCGTGGCTGCGGCCCCACGGGTTGACCACCGACCGTTCGGGATCGGTGCCCATCCGCGCGGTCCCCAGCAGGTGCCAGCCGCCGGGCCGCAGCAGCGGGGTCTCCAGCACCTCGACCGCCCCGGCGGCCCGCATCACCTCCTTGCCGCGCTCCAGGCCGTGGGCCAGCATCGCCCGGGTGTTGTCGCTGAGCCGGTAGGTGATCTTCGGCGCCGGGATGCCGTCGGAATCCACCAGCTCGGGGTCGAGCGTCACCCGGTTGTGTTCCTCGGGCAGGTCCTCGCAGACCGCCAGCGCCTGCACCGTGTGGTCGAAGCGCCGGCGGAACTTCTCGTGGTGCCCCGGCCCCCACGGGATGTCGCCGGACGCGAGGCCGCGCATGGCGACCGCGAGCGGCCCGCCGGAGCCGCGCGTCACCTGGATGTTGTAGCCGCGCACGAAGCCGCGCTCCGGTGTCGGTCTCGTAGAACTCCTTGCTGAGGATGCAGCAGCCGTTCGGCCCCTTGTGGGTGTCGAGCCGCTCCTCGAACACCCCGGTCGCGACCGCGCAGGGGTGGAACATCAGGTTCCGGCCGACCAGCCCGCTGCGGTTGGCGAGGCCGTCGGGAAACCGCGGCGACTTGGAGTTCAGCAGGATGCGCGGGGTGCCGACACCGTTGCAGGCCATGATCACGACCTCGGCCCGCTGCCGGCACTCCCTTCCCTCGGCGTCGTAGTAGATCACCCCGTCGGCCATGCCCTCGGCGTTGACCGTCACCTCGCGCACCCGGCAGCGGGTGCGCAGCTCGACGCCGGCCCGGATCGCCTCCGGCCAGTAGGTGATGTCGGCGCTGCCCTTGGCACCCTGCGAGCAGCCGGTCATGCAGGGGTTGAGGTTCAGGCAGCGGTCGCGGCCCTCGTAGGGCTGCGACAGGATGGCCGAGTCGGACGGCCACCAGTGCCAGCCCAGCCGGTCGAAGCCGCGCGCCACCGTCTCGCCGACCAGGCCGATCGGCAGCGGCGGCAGCGGCGGCTGCTTCGGCGGGTACATCGGGTCGCCGGCCAGCCCCGACACGCCCATGATCCGGTCGTTCTCGACGAAGTACGGCTCCAGGTCGTCGTAGCTGACCGGCCAGTCGTCGGCGACGCCGTCGAGGGTGCGGACCCGGAAATCCGAGGGGTGCAGCCGGGGAAGTGCGCGGCGTAGGCGATCGTGCTGCCGCCGACGGCGTTGTAGTTCAGCACGTCGATCGGCGAATCGGTGTTGTTGACCGGGTAGTCGGACGGCAGGCCGCGGACGTTCGGGTCGACGTGGAAGGGACCGAACTGCTGGGCCTCCCAGTTCTTGCGGGTCGTCGGGTACTGCGACGACGCCATCCAGTCGCCCTGCTCCAGGCACAGGATGCGCATCCGCGTCTCGGTCAGGCTCCAGGCGATCGCCGCCCCGGACGCGCCGGCGCCGATGATGAGGACGTCCACGGGATCGAAACTCGGCGATGCGGACATGGTGGCCACCCCCTCGGAACCTGGCACGCGCAGCGGCGGCATTGTCGGGCGCGGCGGGGCGGGCGCCAAGGGGGGTCGTGCGCTGCTGTGGCTGACTCACGATCTGTCCGGATTTTGTAGCTCGTGAAATGTCCGGTTTTTGAACCGCTCCAATCAGGGGGCGTGGATGAACCGGGCACGAGTGCTGCAAGGGGTACGTCAGTTGCGATTTGAAGCGCTTCTTGATCGCCATGAACGTGGTGATCTGAGCCAGTTGGAGGCGGCTCAGATGCTCGGCGTGTCGGAGCGGACGTTCCGGCGCTGGCGGGATCGGCTTCGCGACGAGGGTCCGGCGGGGTTGGTCGACCGTCGGATTGGCAAGCCGTCGAGCCGCCGGGCCTCGCCGCGGGATCTGGTGGGGATCTGGTGGATCTGGTGACAGTGCATAGGATTCTCGGAGGGCAAGGTGAACGGATATATACCTTGATATAGTCCAGCGTCCGGCCCAACTTTCAGGTGGGTGCTGCGATGGAGGAGCCGCCGTGACCAGGACCGCCAAGATCTTCACCAACGGCCGCAGCCAGGCCGTCCGGCTGCCCGCCGCCTATCGGTTCGAGGGCGACGAGGTGTTCATCCGTCGGGATCCGGAGACCGGCGACGTCATCCTGTCGCGCAAGCCGACGGACTGGGAGGGCTTCTTCGCCGTTCGCACCGGGGCCGGCATCCCGCCCGACTTCCTGGACGGTGGCGACCGTTGCCAGGGCAAGCAGGATCGTGATCCGCTCGACGGCTGGACCGAATGACGCGCTACATGCTCGACACCAACACCGTCAGCCATCTGGTTCGCGGCAACCCCGTGGTCGATCGTCACCTCGTGGCGCACCCGATCAGCGCGATGTGCATCTCGGCGGTCACCGAAGGAGAATTGCTGTTCGGAGTGGCGAAGCGGCCCGGCGCGGTGCGCCTGCGTGCGGTGGTCGCGGAGCTTCTGAAGCGGGTCGACGCGCTGCCGTGGGACAGCGATGCCGCGGAGCGCTATGGCGCGTTGCGCGCCGAGCTCGAACGCGGCGGCCGGCCACTCCCACCGCTCGACACGATGATCGCCGCCCACGCGATCGCGGCGCAGGCCGTGCTGGTGACCAACGACCGCGGTTTCCTCCAGGCGCCTGGGCTGCGGGTCGAGGACTGGACGGTGTGATCAGGCGGGGTGGGGATGTTGCAACATAACCGACTGGCTCGCCGAACCGTCAGTTCCTGCGGCGTTCGCGATGCAGCGAGAAGTAGTTGGTCGGGGAGAGAGGATTCGAACCTCCGGCCCCTGCCTCCCGAAGACAGTGCTCTACCAGGCTGAGCTACTCCCCGACCGATGCGGGCGATAGGCTGCCCGCCGGGATGCGAGGGCGTCATATAGCGGGTCGCTTCGGCGGCATCAAGCACGGATCGCGTCGTCGGTGGCGGTAAGTGCGGTTTCTGCGGGCCGGGTTTTCGGGGCCGGGTTTCCGGGAGCGCGATCCTCTGGTTAGCTGTCGGCGCCGCCAACCCTCCGGGAGACCCGTCCATGGCCACACTCCGCCTCAGCCTCGCCGAGGTCCACGCGCTGGCGTCGCGCTGCCTCGCCGCCAACGGCTGCGACGCCGAGAACGCCCGCGCCGTCGCCGACACCATCACGGCGGCCGAGCGCGACGTCTGCCTGTCGCACGGGCTGTTCCGGTTGCCGGGCTACGTCGCCTCGCTCCGGAGCGGCAAGGCCGACGGCACGGCGCGGCCGGTGGTCGAGGACCTGGCCCCGGCGGTGGTGCGGGTCGACGGCAAGGGCGGCCTGGCGCCGCTGGCGCTGGAGGCCGGGCGCGGCGCCGCTGGCCGCCAAGGCCCGAGCCCAGGGGTGGCGGCGCTGGCGCTCAACGACATCCACCACTTCGCCGCCCTCTGGCCCGAGGTCGAGGCGCTGGCCGAGCAGGGGCTGTGCGCGTTCGCCTTCACCGCCGCCTTCCCCTACGTGGTGGCGGCCGGCGGGCGGCGGCCGATCTACGGCACCAACCCGATGGCGTTCGCCTGGCCGCGTCCGGGCCGCGACCCGCTGGTGTTCGACCAGGCGTCGTCGTCGCTGGCGCGCGGCGAGATCATGATCGCGGCGCGCGAGGGCCACGCCGTGCCGCCCGGCACCGGCATCGACGCCGAGGGCCGCGAGACCACCGACCCTTCCGCCATCCTCGACGGCGGCGCCCAGCTGCCGTTCGGCGGCTACAAGGGAGCCTCGATCGCGCTGATGATCGAGCTGCTGGTCGGCGCGCTGATCGGCGACAAGTTCAGCTTCGAGGCGCTGGCCGCCGACAACGGCGACGGCGGCCCGCCGAAGGGCGGCGAACTGATGCTGGCGATCGACCCGGCGCGCTTCGGCGACCCGGACGGCTTCGCCGCCCACGCCGAGCTGCTGTTCGAGCAGATCACCGCCGAGCAGGGGTGCGGCTGCCCGGCGACCGCCGGCGCCGCAACCGGGCGGCGACGGCGACCGACGGGGTGGCGGTCGACGCCGCCCTGCACGCCCGGATCGTCGAGCTCGCCGCCGGCTGAGGGCGCTGAGTCCGTTCCCGGCCGACCCTTCGTGGCTCCCGCTGCGCGGAAGCGCCTCAGGGCGATAGATATTTGGTCCACCGACCCATTCTCTATCGCCCAGAGGTGCCCGCCGCGCAGCGGCGGGCCACGAAGGGCCGCGATGGGCAGGCGCGCCGATTCTCGCGGTTCGAGGGGCCTCAAACGCGTTCGCCGGAACGTTCCTCCAGCGGCCGCGGTTACGCCGCCACGGAGGTGTCGCCATGCGGAAGCCGTGGATGGGGTGGGGCGTCGTGCTGGGCTTCGCGCTCGGCGGGTTCTTCGACGGGATCCTGCTGCACCAGATCCTGCAATGGCACCATTTGCTCAGCCTGGTGCCCGGCGCCGGCGATCTCCGCCTGCAGGTGCTGTGGGACGGGCTGTTCCACGCGCTGATGTACCTGGTGGCGGTGGCCGGCCTGGTGGGCTTGTGGCGGACCCGCCGGCGCCTGGTCGAGGGGTCGGGACGCCCGCTCGTCGGCGCGCTGCTGGCCGGCTTCGGGCTCTGGCATGTGGTCGACAGCGTCCTGTCGCACTGGGTGCTGGGCATCCACCGGATCCGGCTCGACAGCCCGAACCCGCTGGCGTGGGACCTGCTGTGGTTCGTCGTCTTCGGCGTGCTGCCGATGGCCGTCGGCTGGCTCCTGGTCCGCGGCGGCGGGCCGGCTTCTGGCCGGCGCCGCCCCGATCCGCGCGGCCCAACCCTCGCCTTGCTGGCGCTGACGGCCGTCACCGGCGGCGCCGCCGCCTGGTCGCTGCGGCCGCCGGCCGATCAGCCCTTCACCACCGTCGTGTTCCGCCCCGGCCTCGGGCCGCCGCAGGTGTTCGCCGCACTCGCCGCGACCGAGGCGCGGCTGGTCTGGTCGGACCCGGCGATGGGCGTGGTCGTGGTCGAGGTCGCGCCGGAGCGCCGCTGGGGGTTCTACGGCCGCGGCGCGCTGCTGGTCGGCGGCTCGGGCGTTCCGGCGGTCTGCCTCGGCTGGAGCCGGGCGTAGCCCCGGCCGCGCCGAGAGTCAGGTGAGCGGCCGGGCGAAGCTGATCTCGTGGCCGTCCGGGTCGGTCATGTGGAAATAGCGTTCGCCCCAGGGCGCGTCGCGCGGCGTGAAGTCGGGCTGGATGCCGCGCGCCGACACGGCGCGGTGGGCGGCGTCGACATCGGCGACGTGGAAGATCACCCGTCCCCACCACGCCGCCGAACCGCGGCCGGCCTCGGCGGTCAGGTTGAGGCGCTGGGCCCCGGCCGCGAGGGTGGTGAACTCGGCGTCGCCGCCGCCGGAGGCGACGGCGAAGCCGAGCTTCTCGTAGAACGCCACCGCCAGCGCCATGTGGCCGGTCGCCAGCGTGACCGCGCTGATGGTCTCGATCCGCGGATGATCGCCACGGTCGCCGGCTGGCGCCCGCCGGGGGGCAGGCGCAGGCGCGCTCCCTGCGGCGGGCGCGTCGATGGTCGTCGCGTCGGGCATCACGGCGTGCGCACGGGCATCCCGCCGGACCCGGGTCGCAGGGTGCCCGGCTCCGGGCTCGGCTTCGGGCGGTACTCGCCGTCCTTGCGCTTGCCGTCGTCGCCGTCCTCGTCATCCTGGCCTTGGTCGGGGGCCCCGGAGCCGGTGCCGGGGGTGGAGATCGACGGCGGGTCGCTCGCCGGGAACGAGTCGTCCAGTTCCTCGTCGAGCTCATGGTCCTGCTGACGCTTGGTCTTCGGGTCGTCGGTCATCGGGGTGGTCCTTCCGGGTCGGGCTTAGAGCTGCTCGCCGAGGTGGCGCTGCAGGTCGGGTTCATCGAGGGTGGTGTAATCCTTGTTGATCTCGCGGCGGACACACTCCCTGAGCGGATCCGGCATCATCGATCGCAGATCGCCGAGAAAGCTCGGTGCGGCGGCGATTACCAGTTCATCGAACTCGCCCTGCTTGCGGGCGCTGTCGAGCGCCCGCACCACTTCGCGGGCGAACTCCGCCTTGGCGTGGCGCTGCGGGTCGGTCGGCGGCTCCATGGCGTGACGCCCTTCGCCGCCGCTGTCGAACGACCGGCCGGGCCGGTCGCTGCCGATCTCCCGGCTGGGTGGTACCGCCGCCGCCATGCTGTGCCGCTCGCGGCCGAGCGGGGCATCGGCGCGTCCCGACGCCTCGAAGATCCGCGCCCGCCCGGCGTCGGCGACCAGGAACCAGGTCATGGGCTTGGGCATCGGCTGCTCCTCGGTTGGTGTCCGTGGTGACGGCTCAACCGACGCGGAGGGTCGCGGGTTCCGGGCAGTCGGGTCGCAAAGACCGATCAGGCCGACGCGCGCCGCCGGTGCTGCCCTTCGCCGATCTCCTCGATGATCTTCGCCACGAACGGCATCAGGTCCTTCGGCGACCGGCTGGTGATGATGCCATCGTCGACCACGACCTCGGCGTCGAGCCAGTTCGCGCCGGCGTTCTCGAGGTCGCGGCGGATCGAGTGGTAGGAGGTGACGTCGCGGCCGCGCACCGCGTCGGCCTCGACCAGCAGCCAGGGGCCGTGGCAGATCGCGGCGACCGGCTTGCCGCTGTCGATGAAGCCGCGCACCACCGCCATCGCGCTCTCGTCGACGCGCAGCAGGTCGGGGTTGATCTGGCCTCCCGGGATGACCAGGGCGTCGTACCGTCCGAGGTCGGCGTCGGCGATCCGCAGGTCGGCGGGCACGGTGCGACCCCAGTCGGTGTTGTCCCAGCCGCGGATCTTGCGGCCGTCCGGGGTCGCGACGTGGATCTCGGCGCCGGCGGCGCGCAACTCGTCCCGGGGAACCTCCAGCTCCGACTGCTCGAAGCCGTTGGTGGCGATGATCAGGATTTTCGCCTGACGGATGTCCGGCATGGTCGTCTCCATGGGTTGACGGAAAGGGCGGCGGGTCGCCGCCGTGTCACCCAAGGGACTCGCGGGCTCGTGGTTTGTTCCCTGGAGAGCCGTGGAGGAGGTCGGGCAACGCCTAGTAGGCGCGCTCGACGCAGAACTCGGTCAGTTCCTCGAGTGCCGCGCGGTGGGCGTTGGCCGGGAACCGGCGCAGGGCGTGGCGGGCCGCCCCGGCGTAGCCGCGGGCCCGCTCCAGCGACGCCTCGAGGGTGCCGTGGCGGGCCATCAGGCGCTGCGCCTCGCCGAGGTCGCCGTCGTGCTGGTCGAGATCGCCGACCGTGCGCTTCCAGAACGCCCGTTCCTCGGCGCTGCCGGCCTGGTAGGCCAGGATCACCGGCAGGGTGACCTTGCCCTCGCGGAAATCGTCGCCGACGGTCTTGCCGAGGGCGGCCTGCTCGGCGGTGTAGTCGAGGACGTCGTCGACCAGCTGGAATGCCACGCCGAGGTCGCGCCCGAAGCCCTCGAGGGCGAATTCGTCGGCCTCGGGAAGCTCGGCGACCACCGGGCCGATCTGGGCGGCGGCGGCGAACAGCTGGGCGGTCTTGCAGCGGATCACCTCGAGATAGGCGTCCTCGGTGGTCTCGACGTCGTTGGTGGTCACCAGCTGGTGGACCTCGCCCTCGGCGATGATCGCCGAGGCGTCCGACAGGATCTTCAGCACCTTCAGCGAACCGTCGGCGATCATCAGCTGGAACGCCCGGCTGAACAGGAAGTCGCCGACCAGCACGCTGGCCTGGTTGCCCCACACCGCGTTGGCGGTGTCGCGACCGCGCCTGAGGTCGCTGTCGTCGACCACGTCGTCGTGCAGCAGGGTGGCGGTGTGGATGAACTCGACGCAGGCGGCGAGGCCGATGTGACGTTCGCCCTGGTAGCCGCACAGGCCGGCGGTCGCCAGCGTCAGCATCGGGCGCAGGCGCTTGCCGCCGGACGCGACGATGTGGCCGGCCAGCTGCGGGATCAGCGCCACCGGGCTCTGCATGTATTCCAGGATCGCCCGGTTGACCTTCTCCATGTCGCTCGCCACCAGCCGACGCAGGGCGTCGACGCTGGGTTGGCGCTCGGGCTGGGCGGCGTTCACCGGGGCGGTGATCGGGGGCACGGCTTCTCCTGCGTCGCTTGACGCCTCAACTGCTGGACGCGAGCATAGAAAGGCTCCAAATCCGGTCAAGTCAACACCCCGAGACCGCCGCCTGAAAGGGCCGAACGCCGCATGCGCGAACTGCTTCGATCCAACGACCTTGTCCGGCTGTCCTATCTGGAGGCGGTGCTGCGGGCGGAAGGCATCGAGTCGGTGGTGCTCGACGGCCACATGAGCGTGCTCGAGGGCAGCGCCGGGGCCATTCCGCGCCGCCTGATGGTGGCGAACGAGGACCACGAGGCGGCGCGCCTGCTGCTGGAGGCGGCGGGTGAACGGCTCGACGGCGGCTGACCCACCCCTGACCGAGGGCTCCCTGCTCACCGAGGACGCCCTGCTCGGCGGCCGGGTCCGGCTGCGCCAGCCGCGCGACGGCTACCGCGCCGCCATCGACCCGGTGCTGCTGGCGGCGGCGGTGCCGGCGCTGCCGGGCGAGCGGGTGCTCGATCTCGGCTGCGGGGCGGGCGCGGTGTTCCTTTGCCTGCTGGCGCGGGTGCCCGACGTCGCCGTGACGGCGGTCGAGCGCGACCCGGCGATGGCGGCGCTGGCCGGCGCCAACGCCGCCCTGAACGGGGTCGGCGACCGGGTGACGGTGGTCGAGGCCGATCTGTCCACACTGGAGCGGTCGTGGCAGGCCGGCGCGTTCGACCAGGCGGTCGCCAACCCGCCCTACCTGACGGCCGACCGGGCCGACCCGTCGCCGTCGGCGGGGCGCGCGTCGGCCGGCGTCGAGGCGGGCGCCGATCTCGCCGACTGGATCGGCCGGGCGCACCGCTGCCTGAAGCCGAAGGGACGGCTCACCCTGGTGCACCGGGCCGACCGGCTGGCCGACCTGCTGTCGGCGCTTGGCCGGGGCTTCGGCGAGGTCGTGGTGTTTCCGCTCTGGCCGAAGCCGGGGCGCGATGCCGCCCGGGTGATCGTGACGGCGCGCAAGGGGGTGCGGACGCCGCTCAGGCTGTCGGCGGGCCTCGTCCTGCACGCCGAGGCGGGCGGCTATACGAAAGCGGCCGACGCCGCGTTGCGCGGCGCCGGCCTCGATCTCGGCCGGTGACGACCGGGGCTGGTTTGGCCCAGGTCAGAGAATGATGAACTTCACCACGAACAGCACCGCGATGGCGTACACCGCGATCGAGACCTTGGTCGCCTGTCCGCTCAGCGCCTTGACCACGGCGTAGGCGATGAAGCCGAAGCCGATGCCGTTGGAGATCGAGAAGGTCAGCGGCATCGTGATGCGCCGCGACCACGCCCGGCGCGAACTCGGTGACGTCGTCCCAGTCCAGCTCGGCCAGGCCGCGCGCCATCAGGCAGGCGACGTAGACCAGCGCCGGCGCGGTCGCGTAGGCCGGGATGGTGCCGGCCAGCGGCGCGAAGAACAGGCCGAGCAGGAACAGCCCGGCGACCACGCAGGCGGTCAGGCCGGTGCGGCCGCCGGCGCGGATGCCGGACGCGCTCTCGATGTAGCTGGTGGTGGTCGAGGTGCCGAGGCCGGCGCCGACCACGGTGGCCACGGAATCGGCCATCAGCGCCCGCTTCAGCCGCGGCAGCCGGCCGTGCTGGTCGAGCAGCCCGGCGCGGTGCGCGACGCCGACCAGGGTGCCGGCGGTGTCGAACAGGTCGACGAAGAAGAACGCGAAGATCACCGCGATCAGCCCGACCTCCAGGGCGCCGGCGATGTCCATCTGCATCAGCGTCGGCGCCAGGCTGGGCGGCATCGAGACGATCCCGCCGGCCGGGCTCAGCCCAAAGGCGACGCCGACCAGGGTGACGCCGAGGATGGCGATGATGATGGCGCCCGGGATCCGCAGGCGGTCGAGGACCACCATCGCCAGGAACCCGGCGCAGGCCAGCAGCACGGTCGGCGAGGTCATGTCGCCGAGGCCGACCAGGGTTGCCGGGTGGTCGACCACCAGCCCGGCGCTCTTCATGCCGATGATCGCCAGGAACAGCCCGATGCCGGCCGAGATCGCGATCTTGAGCGAGCGCGGGATCGAGTTGACCACCCACTCCCGGATCGGCAGCAGGGTAAGGATGATGAACAGCACGCCCGACAGGAACACCGCGCCCAGCGCGACCTGCCAGGTGTGGCCCATGCCGAGAACGACGCCGTAGGTGAAGTAGGCGTTCAGCCCCATGCCCGGCGCCAGCGCGATCGGGTAGTTGGCGTACAGCCCCATGATCAGCGTGCCGATGGCGGCGGCCAGGCAGGTGGCGACGAACACCGCGCCCTGGTCCATGCCGGCTTCCGACAGGATCGCCGGGTTGACGAACATGATGTAGGCCATGGTCAGGAAGGTCGTGACGCCGGCCAGCACCTCCGTTCGAACGGTCGTGCCGTGCTCGGAGAGTTTGAAGGTCGATTCGAGCATGCGTACCCCCGCGATAGGACCGGACGCCCCCGCCCGGTCGACGGGCGCAGTGTGCTGTCGGCGCCGGCCGCTGTCGAGCGGCGCCGGGGATCGGCGCAGTCCGTCGGCTTCGGCGCCGGGGCCGGGTCGGTAGCCGGCGCGCGGCCGCGGGGAATCGCCCGGGCGGTCGGCGCGCCGAAGCCGCATTGTGATCGGACCCGCGGTGCCCTATCTAGCTTCCATGTCCTGGATAGATCCCCTGCTCGACCGGGTTCGCGGGCGACCCCCGGTGGTCTCGATCGTGCCGCTGCGCGGCGTCATCGGCACTGTCGGCCCGCTGCGCCGCGGCCTCACCATCGACACCGTGGCGCCGCTGCTGGAGGCGGCCTTCCGGCCGCGCGCGGTGACCGCCGTGGCGCTGGTGGTGAACTCCCCGGCGGCTCGCCGGTGCAGTCCGAGCTGATCGCCGGCCGGATCCGAGATCTCGCGGCCGAGCACGACAAGCCGGTGGTGGCGTTCGTCGAGGACGTCGCGGCCTCCGGCGGGTACTGGCTGGCCTGCGCCGCCGACGAGATCCGCGTGACCGCGACCTCGATCGTCGGGTCGATCGGCGTCATCAGCGCCGGCTTCGGCTTCCAGGAGGCGATCGGCAAGCTCGGGATCGAGCGGCGTGTGCACTCCGCCGGCTCCCGCAAGGCGCTGCTGGATCCGTTCCGGCCCGAGCGCGACGAGGACGTTGTGCATCTGAAGGCGGTCCAGTCCGAGATGCACGCGCATTTCATCGCCTGGGTGCGCGCCCGCCGCGGCGACCGCTTGCGTCCCGACGAAGACCCGGAGCTGCTCGAGGGCAAGTTCTGGACCGGGGCGCGCGGCATCGAACTCGGGCTGGTCGACGGCGAGGGCGAGGTGCGGCGGACGCTGCGCGAGCGCTACGGCGCGCGGACCCGCTTCCGCACCATGGGCCGGCGCCCGGGGCTTGCCCGGCGGCTCGGGATTGTCGGCCTCGGCGCGGGCGCGGGCGCGGAGTGGCGTGGCGCCGGCGACGGGTTGTTCGAAGGCTGGGCCGACGGGCTGGTCGCGGCGGTCGAGGAACGGGCCCTCTGGTCGCGGTTCGGGCTCTGAACCGCGATCGCGGTTACACGGTAGTGCCGGTAGTGCCGGGCGGGCGGGACCACCGTCACCCTTGCGTCGTGCCGGCGGCGAGGTAAAACCATCCGATGTTCAGCATCTCGAAGGCCCTGGCGCTCATCGCCATCCTCGCGGCGGTCTGGTTCGGCTTCAAGCTGATCGGGCGGCTCGACGAAGCCCGCAAGCGCAAGCTGGCGGAGACCCGGCGTGACGAGACCCGGCGTGACGCCGCCGCCCGGGATGACGGCCGTGCCCCCGACGGCAAGGGCGGCGTGCTCGACCTGGTGCGCGACAAGTCCGGCGCCTACGTCGCCAAAGAAAAACGGGACGATCACGTCTGACCGTCCCGCTTCCTGACTTTCACCGGCGGGCCTGACGGCCCACCCGCGATGGCTTACGCCGACGGACGCGCCTCGGCGGTCCGGCGCGGGCGACGGTTGCCGTCGTCGTTGCGGCGGGCCGGCGGCTGGGCGCGGCGCTGCTGCTCCTGCTTGGGACGACCGCCACCGCCGTTGCTGTTGTTGTTGCGGCGGGCGCGCTGCGACGCCGCGACCGGCGGGCGCCGGCCGGAGCGGTACATCGCCTCGATCCCGGCGTCGTGGTAGCCGTGGGTCACGTCGATGTCGATGCTGCGACGGGTGGCCTGCTCGATCGCCATCAGGTTGCCGACCTCCTCGGCCTCGCAGAACGAGACCGCGATGCCCTCGGCGCCGGCCCGGGCGGTGCGCCCGATCCGGTGCACGTAGGTCTCCGGCACGTCCGGCAGGTCAAGGTTGATGACGTGGCTGATCTCGTGCACGTCGATGCCGCGCGCCGCGATGTCGGTGGCCACCAGGATCGGCAGGCGGCCGCGGCGGAACGCGTCGAGCGCGGTCTGGCGGGCCCCCTGGCTCTTGTTGCCGTGCAGCCCCTCGGCCAGCAGGCCGTCGCGCTTGAGGGCGTCCACCACGCGGTCGACGCCGTGCTTGGTGCGCACGAACACGATCGCCCGGGAGACCTCGGGGGTCGCCAGCAGGCCCGACAGCAGGGTCCGCTTGTTGGCCCGGGCGACGAACATGACGCTCTGCCGGATGCGCTCGATCGGGGTCGTGGTCGGGGTGATCTCGACCCGCTCGGGGTTGCGCAGCAGGCTCTCTGTCAGCTCGATGATCGACTGCGGCATGGTGGCCGAGAACAGCGCCGTCTGGCGGTTCGCGGGCACCAGGGCGGCGATCCGCTTGACGTCGCGCACGAAGCCGAGGTCAAGCATCCGGTCGGCCTCGTCCAGCACGAAGTACTCGACCTTGTCGAGGAACACCGCGCGCTGGTTGATCAGGTCGAGCAGTCGGCCCGGGGTGGCGACCAGCACGTCGACGCCGCGCTGCAGAGCGACCGCCTGGGGCCGCGCCGAGACGCCGCCGTGGACGAGCGCCTGCCGCAGGCTGAGCGGCCGGCCGAAGGTCTCGACGACGCCGGCGATCTGCACCGCCAGTTCACGGGTCGGGGTGAGGATCAGCGCCCGCGGCGCCTTGGGAATGCGCTTGTCGCTGCCGGCGGCTGCGAAACGGTGCAGCATGGGCAGGCAGAAGGCGGCGGTCTTGCCGGTGCCGGTCTGGGCCAGGCCCAGCAGGTCGCGCCCGGCCATCAGGGGCGGAATGGCGCCGATCTGAATGGGGGTCGGAACGGTGAAGCCGCAGGTCGCGGCGGTCCGCAGAATCGTCTCGGCGAGGCCGAGCGAGCGGAAATCCTGAACAGTCATTTAAGTCCTTCGGGTGCGCCCGCGGCGCCGGACGGGGATCGTCAACGGCGCTTGCGCGGGGGCGGGCGGCGCGCGCCCGGTCCGGTAGGTCCGGTACCAGCACGCTCGTCCTTGTGGCGGAAATTGATGCGCCCCTTGGTAAGGTCGTAAGGCGTCATCTCGACGGTCACGCGGTCGCCAGCCAGAATGCGGATCCGGAACTTCTTCATCCGTCCGGCGGTGTAGGCGATGATGTCGTGACCGTTGTCGAGCTCGATCCGGTAGAGCCCGTCAGGCAGGACGTCGCGGACGACGCCCTCGAATTCAATCAGATCGTCCTTGGCCATGCTCGCTCCTCAGCGGTTGGCGGAGGGACGCGCCCGACCGGAGGTCGGGCGCGGTCTCGAGCGGTGCCCGTTCAGAGCGGACGCAGGTCGGTAGCGGCATACTTGCCGTTACGGCCGCGCTCAACCTCGAACGACACCTTCTGGCCCTCGTTGAGGGAAGCGATGCCAGCTCGCTCGACTGCCGAAATATGCACGAACACATCAGACGAACCGTCTTCGGGCTCAATAAAGCCGTAGCCCTTCGTCGCGTTGAACCACTTCACGGTACCAGTAGCCATTTGGTTCATCTCCCAAACGTGGAACGACCCGCCGCACCTTTGCAGCGGGGGAATCAAACTGCTGTTTGGGAGAAAACCTGTTTCGCGGTCGTGCCGTGACTCGGATACGCCCAAGCGCGTTCGATGGCGCCTATATGGTGCATTTCAGCCTATTGCGCAAGAAAATATCTCAATCCTTCCGGCCGGATCGGGCCAGGATCATCAGCGCGCCGCCGGCGATCAAACCCCAGAAAGCCGCGCCGATTCCGAAGAAAGACAGCCCCGAGGCGGTGGTCACGAAGGCCAGCACCGCCGGCAGGCGATCCTCCTCGCGGGCCAGCGCGCCGGTCAGCGCCGAGCCCAGGCTGGCCAGCAGCGCCAGCCCGGCCACCGCCTGGATCAGCAGCGGCGGCGAGGCCGCGACGAACGCCGCGGCGAGGCCGGCGCACAGGCCGATCGCCACGTAGGCGCCGCCGGCCACAGCCGAGGCGATCCAGCGCCGGGCCGGATCGGGATGCGCCTCGGGACCGGCGCAGAGCGCCGCGGTGATGGCGGCGAGGTTGAGGGCGTGGCCGCCGAACGGCGCGCTGGCGGCGCTGGCGAGGCCGGTGGCGACGAACATCGTCGAAGCGGCCGGGCGGTAACCGTTGGCGTTCAGCACCGCCAGGCCCGGCAGGTTCTGCGACGCCATGGTCACGACGAACAGCGGCAGGGCGATGCCGATCAGGGCGTCCGGCAGGAACACCGGTGCAACCGGGATCGGCAGCGCCCAGGCACCGGAAAGCGCGCCGTCCGGCAGGTCGGTGGCGACGGCTATGACTCCGGCGGCGACCACCACCGCCACCGGCACCGCGTACAGCCGGGTCCAGCGCCAGGCGAGCGCCCAGGCCAGCACGATCGGCAGCGCCAGTTCGGGCATGGCGCCGACCGCGCGCACCGGCGCCAGGCAGAGATCCAGCAGCACCCCGGCGAGCATGGCGTTCGACAGCGCCGGCGGGATCGAGGAGACCGCCCGCCCGAACGGTCGCCACAGCCCGGCGGCGACGATCAGCCCGGCGCACACCAGGAAAGCGCCGACGGCGGCCGGGAACCCGCCGTCCGGCGTGCCGGTGGCGATGAGCAGGGCCGCCCCGGGCGTCGACCAGGCGATCGCGATCGGCATCCGCGTGCGCCGGCTGAGCCACAGGCCGAGCAGGCCCTGGCCGATGCACAGCGCCATCAGTCCCGACGCCGCCTCGGCCGGCGAGGCACCGGCGGCGGTCAGCCCCTGCAGGACGATGGTGAAGGCGCTGGCGAAGCCGACGACGGCGGCCAGCAGGCCGATCGACAGCGGTTGCAACGGCGGCATGGCGGCGGTCGGCCGTGCTGCGTCAGAACAGCCCTTCGATCTGACCCTGGGCGTTCAGGCCGATCTTGTTGGCGGCCGGCACCTTCGGCAGGCCGGGCATGGTCATGATCTCGCCGCAGATCACCACCACGAACTCCGCCCCGTTCGACAGCCGCACCTCGCGCACCGGCAGGTGTGGCCGGTCGGCGCGCCCTTGGCGTTCGGATCGGTGGAGAAGCTGTACTGGGTCTTGGCGATGCAGACCGGGAAACCGCCGCCGCCGAGCGCCTCGATCTCCTTGAACTGCGCCCGGGTCTTGGCCTCCAGCGCGATGTCGTCGGCCCGGTAGATCTCGCGCGCGATGGTGCGCACCTTGTCCTCCAGGCTGGCGGCGTCGGGGTACAGCGGCTTGAAGGCGGCGCGCCCGCTCTCGGCCAGTTCGACCACGTGGTGGGCGAGGTCGACGGTGCCGGCCGAGCCGTCCGACCAGTGGGTGCACTCGATGGCGTCGACCCCGAGGGTCGCCAGCTCGGCACGCACCGCCTCGATCTCGGCGTCGGTGTCGGTGACGAAGCGGTTCAGCGCGACCGCCACCGGCACCCCGAACTTGGCGGTGTTCTCGACGTGGCGGGCGATGTTCGACACGCCGCGGCGCACCGCCTCGACGTTCTCGACGCCGAGCGCGTCCTTGGTGACGCCGCCGTGCATCTTGAGGGCGCGCACGGTGCCGACCACGACCGCGGCGGCCGGCGACAACCCGGCCTTGCGGCACTTGATGTCGAAGAACTTCTCGGCCCCGAGGTCGGCGCCGAAGCCGGCCTCGGTCACCACGTAGTCGGCGAGCTTCAGCGCCGTGCGGGTTGCCATCACCGAGTTGCAGCCGTGGGCGATGTTGGCGAACGGGCCGCCGTGGATGAAGGCCGGGTTGTTCTCCAGCGTCTGCACCAGGTTCGGCGACAGCGCGTCCTTCAGCAGCACGGTCATGGCGCCGTCGGCCTCCAGGTCGCGGGCGAACACCGGCGCCTTGTCGCGGGTGTAGCCGACCACGATGTTGCCGAGCCGGCGCTTCAGGTCCTCGATCCCGGTCGACAGGCACAGGATCGCCATGACCTCGGAGGCGACCACGATGTCGAAGCCGTCCTCGCGCGGGAAGCCGTTGGCGACGCCGCCGAGCGAGTTGACGATCGAGCGCAGCGCCCGGTCGTTCATGTCCAGCGCCCGGCGCCAGGTGATGCGCCGCGGGTCGAGGCCGGCCGAGTTGCCCCAGTAGACGTGGTTGTCGATCAGCGCCGCCAGCAGGTTGTTGGCGGCGGCGATGGCGTGGAAGTCGCCGGTGAAGTGGAGGTTGATGTCCTCCATCGGCACCACCTGGGCGTAACCGCCGCCGGCCGCCCCGCCCTTGACCCCGAAGCAGGGCCCGAGCGACGGCTCGCGCAGGCAGATGGCGGCGCGCTTGCCGATCCGGTTCAGCGCGTCGCCGAGCCCGACCGTGGTGGTGGTCTTGCCCTCGCCGGCCGCCGTCGGGTTGATGCCGGTCACCAGGATCAGCTTGCCGTCCGGCCGGTCGGCCAACGAATCGATGTAGCCGAGGTCGAGCTTCGCCTTGGTGTGGCCGTAGGGGCTGAGATGCTCGGCCGCGATGCCGAGGCCGGCGCCGATCTCCATGATCGGCTTCATGCGGGCCTCGCGGGCGATCTCGATGTCGGACTTCACCATGGCCGGTTCCCTCCCTCGGGCGGACTGCTGTTCCGTTGCCGGCGACGGTAGCGCAAGGCGGGCGGGTCGGTGTGCGATTTCCGACGCGGACGGGCTTCGGGGCGGCGTTGGGGCGGCGCCCGGCCCTTCGCGGCCCGACTGCGTCGGGCTCCTCAGGGCGACAGAGGGGGGAGTGGCCGGCCTGATCGAGGAAGCTGGGGAACGCCGCCATTTGAATGCCTGGTGTTCGACGCGAGGGAGGGAATTGGCAGGCAACCCCACTTCTGTCGGCAGCAAACCCACCTCTGTCGCCCTGAGGAGCCGCGCTGCGCGCGGCCGCGAAGGGCCGGCCGGGGTCAGGAGCGGCCTTGCAGGAACGCCGCCATGTGGAACGCCTGCTGCTCGTCGGCCCAGGCCCGTTCCCGCCCGACCGGGCAGGCCCGCCGCGCCCGGCAGCCGTGCTCGCGGCAGTCGGTGCCGGCGGCCGAGCGGACATGGGCGGCGCACCGGTCGGCCGCGAAGGAATTCCCATTGAAGGCGTCGACCGGGCACGTTGTCAGGCACGGCCGCCCGGCGCAGGTCGCGCAGGGCGACGGCGCCTCGGCGCGAGCCGGCAGGGCGCGACGGTCGCGGAACAGCAGGGCGGCGCGGAGCGCGTGCCAGAGGCCGTGCTCGGGGTGGATCAGCAGACCGAGCGGACTCGGGTGCACGGCTTCGGCGCGCATCGCCCAGCGCTGGAACGGGCGGTAGGGTCGGCCGTCGTTGGGAAGTACCAGCACCGCGCCGAACCGCGCGGCGACCGGCGTGAGCGTCGCCCGGGTCCAGCCGTCGAGCGGGTCGGGGCCGGCCGGCCGCTCGGCGCTGAACCGCTCCCACAGCCCGGGCCCGGCGTGGCCGATCACCACCACCGTGGCGTCCGCGTCGTCGTGGAAACCGCCGTTCAGCCGGAAGCCGGACGGTTCGGTCGCCGCCCGCAGGTCGGCCCACCACCCCGGCTCGTCGGCCGGGGTCACGGCAGCACCAGCACCGCGCGGAAATCGTTGACGTTGGTCAGGGTGGGCCCGGTCACCAGCAGCCGGCCGAGCGCCTCGAAGGCGCCGTAGCCGTCGTTGTTGGCGAGGTGGCCGGCGAGGTCGACTCCGGTGGCGCGGGCGCGCTCCAAATCGCCCGGCAGGAACAGCGCGCCGGCGTTGTCCTCGGTGCCGTCGATGCCGTCGGTGTCGCCGGCGACCGCGGCGATGCAGTCGGCGACGTCGGCGCAGCGCTTCTCGACCGCGACCGCGAGGGCGGTCAGGAACTCGGCGTTGCGGCCGCCGCGGCCCTGGCCGCGCACGGTGACCGTGGTCTCGCCGCCCGACAGCAGCACGGCGGGAGCGGCGGCCGGCTGGCCGTGGCGGGCGATCTGCGCGGCGATGCCGGCCATCACCATGGCGACCTCGCGGGCTTCGCCCTCGATGGCGTCGCCGAGGATCACCGGCTCGACGCCAGCGGCGCGCGCCACCTCGGCGGCGGCCTCCAGCGAGGCCTGCGGGCGGGCGACGATGGTGGTCTCGACGCCCTCGAAGATCGGGTCGCCGCGCTTCGGGGTCTCGTAGGCCGGGTCGGCGAGGGCGCGGGCGACCGCCGCCGGCGGATCGATGGCGTACTTCGCCAGGACGGCGCGGGCGTCGGCCAGGGTCGAGGGGTCCGGCACGGTCGGGCCCGAGGCGATCACGTCGACGTCGTCACCCGGCACGTCGGAAATCAGGAAGGCGTGCACTTGGGCCGGGGCGGCGGCGGCGGCCAGGCGCCCGCCCTTGATCGCCGACAGGTGCTTGCGGACCGCGTTCATCTCGTGGATCGAGGCGCCGGATTTCAGCAGGGCGCGGTTGACCGCCTGCTTGTCCTCCAGGCTGATCGCCTCGGCCGGCAGGGTCAGCAGCGCCGAGCCGCCGCCCGAGATCAGCGCGATGACCCGATCGCCGGCGCCGAGGCCGCGCACCAGCTCCAGGATCCGTCCGGCGGCGGCGCGCCCGGCGTCGTCCGGCACCGGATGGGAGGCCTCGACCACCTCGATGCGGCCGGCGGTCGGGCAGCCGTGGCCGTAGCGGGTCACCACCAGCCCCTCGATCGCGGCACCGGGGGCGTGTTCGGCCCACACCGCCTCGGTCGCCGCCGCCATCGCCGCCGCCGCCTTGCCGGCGCCGATCACCACGGTGCGGCCGCCGCAGGGCCGGGCGGCAAGCGGCGCCAGGAACGGCGGCAGGCAGAGCCGCGGGTCGGCGGCGTCGAGGGCGGCCTGGAACATCCGGCGGAGCAGGGCCTCGGGATCGATCATGGCGTGGTGGCCCCGGACGTCTTCCAGGCCTCGTACTCGGCCTTGGTCTCAGGGTTCGGCGGGTACAGGCCGATGGTTGGCCGGCCCTCCTGGACGCGCGCCTGTACCCAGCGCTCGAAGCGATCCTGCTCGACCGCGTCGGCGGCGACCGCGTCGGCGAGTGCTGCCGGCACCACCACCACGCCGTCGCCGTCGCAGACCAGCACGTCGCCGGGAAAGATCGTCACGTTGCCGCAGGCGATGGCGACCTGCACGCTGCCGCCCGACAGTTCGGTCAAGGAGGCCGGCGCGGCCGAGCCAAGGCACCAGACCGGCAGGCCGGTCGCGGTCACGCCGGCACCGTCGCGCACCGCGCCGTCGGCGACCACCGCGGCGACGCCGCGCTTGGCGAGCCGGCCGGCCAGGATGTCGCCGAGGGTGCCGGTGGTGGCGATGCCACGCGCCTCGACCGCCAGGATCGCGCCCGGCGGGCACTCCTCGATCGCCACCCGCGGGGCGTAGCCGGGCGCGCCCAGCACCGACGGGTCCGAGAGGTCCTCGCGCAGCGGCAGGAAACGCAGGGTGTAGGCTTCGCCGACCACGCAGCCCTGGCCGGCGGCCAGCGGCTTGACGCCGGCGACGGCGGTGTGGCGCAGCCCGCGCTTCAGCAACTGCATCGACACGGTCGCGGTGCCGACGGCGCGCAGGCGCTCGAATGTCTCGATCCGGCTCATGCCGCTTCCTCCCTGAGGTCGCGGCCAGTCTGACGCGCCGGGCCGGGCAGGACAATCGGCTCGGCGCCGCGACGGTCGCCGCGACGGTCAGTGCACCAGCAGGCTGGCGCGGTGGTCGATGCCGTGGTCATAGCCGGCGATCGGGGGCAGAGCCTTGCCGATCGAGCCCTCGATCGGGCTGCCCTGCTCGGCCGCCATGGCGATCGCCCTGGTCGCCAGTTCAGCGGCCGCGGCCTCCAGCAGCGCGCGATTGGCGTCGGAGGTGGTCCGCGCCACGTCGAGCATGATCTCGGCCGCCAGCATCAGGCGTTTCGGCATCGTCTTCTCCTTGCGAGCGCGCGGGCGGCGATTCTTGGATCGACACCCGACGGCGCTACGCAGACCGATACCGGGCGGATCACCCGGTCGGATGTAGGAGGATTTTCTTAAAATTGTATTTAGCTGGTCGGGAACGGTTCCGTCAGTCGCGCAGCGGCGACACCGATTCCGGACTGAACACGGCCGCCAGATGCCGGATGGTCGGCAGGATCCGCTCCATCTCCGGCTCGATGGTCGGGTTCAGGTTGTTGAGCGCCATCAGGCGCCGGCTCTCGGATTCCAGGGTCTCGGCCAAGCGCAGCAGCGCCTCGCGGTCGAGGCTGACGGCGTTGTTGGCGGCAACGTCGCGGACGATCTCGGCGGCGAGCAGCAGGCGGCGCGGCATTGGCTTCCCATCGTCCAGGATTAGAACCGGCTCATACAGACCTGCAGCGTCGTAGCCGATTCGGGGGCGGTGGTCGACCCCGCCGCTCACGCGCATGTGATCGATGGCCG
The DNA here is from genome assembly GCA_018401495.1 of Rhodospirillaceae bacterium. Classification (GTDB taxonomy): domain Bacteria; phylum Pseudomonadota; class Alphaproteobacteria; order Thalassobaculales; family Thalassobaculaceae; genus Thalassobaculum_A. Next base: position 15,870 of record JAGYJX010000018.1, on the reverse strand, counting down.
CCCCGCTTGCCTTCGGGCCTTGGTCGCGTATCGTCCGCGGGACCCTATTCGCAGGACGAATCGAGAGTTGATGCGATGACGAGCGAGAAGCCGGCCCAGGCCGCGGCCGACAGCGGCAACCGGATGACCGGCGGCGAGGCCTTGGTGCGCACCCTGCAGGCGCACGGCGTCGACCGGATTTTCGGGCTGTGCGGCGACACCAGCCTGCCGTTCTACGACGCCCTGCACCGGATCGGCGGCGGCATCAGCCACGTCCTGACCCGTGACGAGCGTTCGGCGGCGTACATGGCGGACGGCTACGCCCGGGTGTCTGGCAAGGTCGGCATCTGCGAGGGGCCGTCCGGTGGCGGCGCCACCTACATCCTGCCGGGCGTGGTCGAGGCGAACGAGAGCTCGGTACCGATCCTGGCGATCACCACCGACATCGGGGTCGGCTCGCGCGGCAAGTACGCGCTCACCGAACTCGACCAGAAGGCGCTGTTCCGGCCGCTCGCCAAGTGGAACGCGGTGATCGATCGCGCCGAGGACGTGCCGCGCACCCTGCGGGCGGCGTTCCGGGCGATGACCACCGGCCGGCCGGGCGCCGCCCACATCGGCCTGCCGTTCGACGTCCAGAAGGGGCCGGTCGACGCCGAGGACGTGTGGGGCGATCCCGCGCTCGGGACCTGGCCGGCGCGGCGCAGCGCACCGGATCCGGCGGCGGTCGAGGCGGCGGCCGACGCGCTCGCCTCGGCGCGCTTTCCGGTGATCGTGGTCGGCGGCGGTCCGGTGATCGCCGGCGCCTTCGATGAGCTGAGGGCGGTGGCGGAGGCCCTGGGCGCGGTGGTCGCCACCACGATCAGCGGCCAGGGCGCGATCGGCGACGGCCACCCGCTGGCGCTCGGCGTGGTCGGCAGCAACGGCGGCGTCCTGGAGACCCGCGAGGTCGTGACCACGGCCGACCTCGTGTTCTTCGTCGGTTGCCGCGCCGGCTCGGTCACCACCGAGCGCTGGCGCTTCCCCGAGCCGGGGCGGACCCGGATCGTGCACCTCGACAGCGACCCGCAGGTGATCGGCGCCACCTACCCGACGGAGGTGGCGCTGGTCGGCGACGCCAAGCTCGGCCTCGCCGCGCTTGCCGAGACGCTCGCCCGCAAGGGCGTGGCGCGCGACGGCACCGACGCCGCCGCCAAGGTCGCCGACGCGAGGCGCCGCAAATACGCCGCGTTCCGGGCGCTCGCCGAGAGCGACGAGGCGCCGATCCGTCCCGAGCGGCTGGTGGCGTCGCTGCAGCGCGTGCTGCCCAGGGAAGCGGTGGTGGTCGCCGACCCCGGGACCCCGTGCCCGTACCTGTCGGCCTACCTCGACTGGGAGCAGACCGGCCGGCGGTTCATCTCGAACCGGGCGCACGGCGCGCTCGGCTACTCGATGGCGGCCGGCGTCGGGGCCCACTACGGCCGGCCGTCGGCCAAGGTGGTCAGCGTCATGGGCGACGGCAGCTTCGGCTTCACCGCCGGCGAGTTGGAAACCATCGCCCGGCTCGGCGTGCCGCTCACCATGATCGTGGTCTCGAACGCGGTGTACGGCTGGATCAAGGCCGGCCAGAAGACCGGCTTCGGGGCGCGCTACTACTCCGTCGACTTCTCGCGCACCGACCACGCCCGGGTCGCCGAGGCGTTCGGCGTCAAGGCCTGGACGGTCAGCGACCCGAACGAGCTCGACGCCACGCTGCGCGCGGCCCTGGAGCATCCCGGGCCGACCCTGGTGGACGTGCTCTGCCAGCCGCTGCACGAGGCCCGCGCCCCGGTCAGCGAGTGGGTGGCGTAACGGCTGCGGGTGGGTCCCGGGTCTCGCTGCGCTCGCCCGGGATGACGATGGGGTGAGGGAGGCGGTCACCCTCGACTCTCGCCGTCATCAGACAGCGGTGGGGACCTCTCTCATTGTCGTCACCCCGGAAGCCGTGGCGAAGCCTCGGCTATCCGGGGCCTACGGCGCGACGGTGGCATGCCGATGGTGCGCCGACGGAGCGGCGGGTGGGTCCCGGGTCTCGCTGCGCTCGCCCGGGATGACGATGGGGTGAGGTAGGCGGTCGCCATCACAGGGTGAGGGAGGCGGTCACCCTCGACTCTCGCCGTCATCAAGACAGCGGTGGGGCCCTCTCTCTTTGCCGTCACCCGGAAGCCGTGGCTATCCGGGGCCGACGTCGCGGCGGGCGGAGTTACGACCGGCCGAACCATTCGGCCAGGTGATCGACGAAGGCGCGCACCTTGGCGGCAACGTGCCGGCCCTGGTGGTGGACGGCGTGCAGGCCGAGCGGCGGGCCCTGCCATTCCGGCAGCACCGTCACCAGCCGGCCGGCGGCGATGAACGGGGCGAGGATGAAGTCCGGCTGCAGGACGATGCCGGCTCCGCCGGCCGCCGCCTCGGCCAGGATGTCGCCGTTGTTGGCGGCGAGCGGGCCGGCGACCCGGACGGTCTCCTCGCGGCCGCCCGGACCGACCAGCCGCAGGCTGCCGGTGGCGGAATAGGCGTAGCCCAGCCAGGCGTGTCGGGCGAGATCGGCGGGTTCGGCCGGGGCTCCGCGCCGGGCCAGATAGTCCGGGCTGGCGGCGAGGCCGATCGAGATGGTGGCGAGGCGGCGGGCCACCAGGGTCGAATCGGCGAGACGGCCGATGCGCACCGCGACGTCGAAGCCTTCCTCGATCAGATCGACGACCCGGTCGTTGACCGTCAACTCGACCGACAGCCCCGGATGGCGCGCCAGGAAGCCGGGCAGGGCGGCGGCCAGATGCGCCCGGCCGAACGACACCGGCGCGTTTACCCGCAGGGTCCCGCGCGGCGCCGCCCGCTCTCCCCTGGCCTCGGTCTCGGCGTCGTCGAAGTCGGCCAGCAGCCGGCGCGCCCGCTCCAGGAAGCCGAGCCCGGGCTCGGTCGGGCTGACCCGCCGGGTGGTGCGGTGCAGGAGCCGGACCCCGAGGCGGTCCTCCAGGACCTGGACGTGCCGGCTCGCCATCGCCCGCGACAGGCCGAGCCGGGCGGCGGCGGCGGTGAAGCTGCCGGTGTCGACGACGGCGACGTAGGTCTGGAGCAGCGCGAGGCGGTCCATTGTCTATCCATATGAGATAATAATTCTCGAACAGCGCTGATTATATACTCAATTAGTCCGCATATCTTCAGTGGCAGTGACGGCCCGCGATGGTCGCGTCGCCGCTCGATGAGGAGGCAGGACATGATCGACGACCGCACCGCGCCCTACGCCGCGCTGCTGCTTCGGGTATCCCTGGGTCTGGCGCTGGTCGCCCACGGCGCGCTCAAGGTGTTCGTGTTCACGGTGCCGGGCACCGTGCAGTTCTTCGAGTCCATCGGCTACCCGGGCTTCCTGGCGTATCTGGTGATCCTGGCCGAGCTCGGCGGTGGTGCCGCGCTGATCCTGGGGACGTTCGTGCGCCCGGTGGCGATCGCGCTGGTGCCGGTGCTGATCGGCGCCACCCTGCAGCACGCCGGCAATGGCTGGCTGTTCTCGGCGCCGGGCGGCGGCTGGGAGTTCCCGGCCTTCTGGACGGCGATGCTGGTGGTTCAGGCGCTGCTGGGCGCCGGCGCCCTGGCGTTCCGCCTGCCGCTGCCGCAGGCGCTTCCGGCCTGGGCCCGCTGAGCCGTGACCACCGATTTTGGGAGCGCCGTCATGAACCGCATGCCCGCCCTGTTCGTCAGCCATGGGGCGCCGACCCTGGTGCTCGACGACGTCCCGGCCCGCGCCTTCCTGGCGCGGGTCGGAGGCGAGATCGGTCGCCCGACGGCGATCGTCGTGGTCAGCGCCCACTACGAGGCGCCGATCGTCCGGGTCGACCGCTCGGCATCGCCGCGCACGATCCATGACATCGGCGGGTTCGCCCCGGCGTTGTACGAAATCCAGTACCCCGCGCCGGGCGATCCGACGCTCGCCGAGGAGATCGTGGCGCTGGTGCGCGGCGCCGGGCTGGCCGCCGAAGCCGATACCGGCTGGGGGCTCGACCACGGCGCCTGGGTGCCGCTGTCGCTGATGTATCCGGACGCCGGCATACCGGTGGTTGCGGTGTCGATCGATCCGGCCGCCGGTCCGGCGCACCACCGGACCCTCGGCGCGGCGCTCGCGCCGCTGCGCGAGCGAGGCGTGCTGGTCGTCGGCTCCGGCTCCTTCACCCACAACCTGCATGAAATCCCGAGGCCGTTCCGGAACATCGACACGCCGGCGCCGGACTGGGTCCATGAGTTCGCCGAGTGGGCATCGTCGGCCATCGTCGACGGCCGCCAGGACGACCTGCTCGACTACCGCCGGCGGGCGCCGCACGGGGTGCGCAACCACCCGACGGAAGAGCATTTCCTGCCGCTGTTCGTGGCCCTCGGCGCCGGCGGAGGCGGGGCCGGTCGCAGGCTGCACGACAGCACCACCTTCGCGGTGCTGCGGATGGACGCTTACGCTTTCGGCTGAGCGGCGGGCCGGCCCGCCGCCCGCGCCGTCAGCCGGCGAAGCCGGACATCGACTCGATCATCCAGGCGTAGGCGGCGATGGCGGCTGCCATCACGGTGCCCACGACAAGGGTATCGCCCAGGTCGGCCCGGCCGGCCCGGGCGGTCAACGGTCCACGGCAATGGCAACGTCTCGCGCATCCCGTCATGGCATCCTCCTTCGGCGCTTCCGGGAGGACGGGCATCCCCGCTTTCGTCCCGGGTCGGCGTGCCGCTATCATGGTGCATCGGCCTGATGCCGCAAAGCCCATCACCGGATTGGGGCAAGTTCATGGCGACGCGACCGCAGCTGCCCGGCCCCGGCGAGACCTTTCTCGACCATCTCGGGCATTTCGTGCCGGACATGGAGGCGGCGCACCGGGCGCTCACCCGGCTCGGCTTCGTGCAGACGCCCTACACCGCCCACCAGACCACGCCCGCCCCGGGTGCGGCGCCGGTCGCCGGCGGCACCGCCAACCGCTGCGTGATGCTGCGGGAGGGCTACATCGAGGTGCTGTGCGTGGTCGATCCCCGGCACCCGACGGGGGCCCGCACCCAGCGCCAGCTCGAGCGCTACACCGGCGTCCACATCGTGGCGATGACCGACCCGGACGCCCTGGCCCGCCGGCACCGGCTCGAGGCGGCCGGGTTCGAGACCCAGGACCCCGTCAACCTGCGCCGGGCGGTGCCGCTGGAGGACGGCGGCGAGGCCATGGCGGCGTTCACGGTCTGCCGCACGCCGGCCGAGGCGATGGCCGAAGGCAGGGTCCAGATCCTCACCCACCTGACCGAGGATCTGGTCTGGCAGAAGCGCTGGACAACCCATGAGAACGGCATCGTGGCGCTGCGCGACGTGGTGATCCTGCCGGCGGACCTGGACGAGGCGGTCGACCGCTACGCCCGGTTCGCCGAGGCGAGGCCGCGACGGGTCGACGCCGACACCGTGCGCCTGGAACTGGCGCGCGGCGGCGTCGTGCTGACCACGCCGTCCGGGGCGTCGCGGCTGTTCCCGGGGGCGCCGGTGCCGCCGGTGCCGGGCGTGATGGGATACGCCCTGCTGTCGGACGGGCTGGCCGCGACCCGCGCCTTCCTGTCTGGGCGAGGCTTTCCGTTGAACGACATCGGGCCGGGCCTCGCTGGCCTCGCGCTGCCGGAAGCGCTCGGCGGCGCCTGGCTGATCGCCGAGGACGAGGCGGCGCTGCCGTGGAACCGGCGGGCGGAGGCCTGAGGGACGCCGCCGTTCAGGGCCGGGGCACACGGTCGCCCCGGCGCAGCCCGAAGGCGAGGACGGCGCCGCCCAGCATCGCCGCCGCGCCGACCAGGAACACCTCGGCGTAGCTGCCGCGCGCCTCGAACAGCGCGACCAGCCCGTAGCCTCCGACCAGCTGGGCGGTGCCGACGGCCAGCACCATCCACCGCCACAGGCCGACCATCGAGCCGGTGCCGATCGCCTTCTGGGCGCGACCGGCGATCACCGCCGACAACCCCGGCTGGGCGCCGACCACCAGCGAGGACAGGACCACCGTGACCGGACCGGGAGCGAGCGCCGGCAGGGCGAGGCCGACCGACAGGCTGGCGAACACCAGCGTCAGGGCCGAGGAGAAACCGATGCGGTCGGCCAGCCGGCCCCACAACACGGTTCCGACGACCGCACCGGCGCCGAACAGAGTCCACTGGAGGCCACCGTCGGCCATCGACCAGCCGAGGCCGCGCACCAGGTAATCGACCCAGTAGATGGAATGCGGGACCAGACCGAGCGAGAACAGCGCCTGGGCAGCCACCAGCCGCACCGCGTCGCCGCTGACGCGGCTCGCGACGGGCGCAATCGCCGGCCGCGGTTCCGCGCTCCGGCCGGCGGCGACCCGCCGCCCCAGCCCCAGAGACCGACGCCGAGTCCGACCGCCCCGATCGCCGCGACCCCGGCCCAAGCCCACGGCAGCCCGCGTTCGAGCAGGGCCGGCAGGGCCGCCGCCGAGAGGAAGATCCCGAGGCCGACGCCGGTGAAGGCGATGCCGGTGGCCTTGCCGAGGTGCCGGTCGGGCGCGGCGGCGGTGACGCTGGCGATTGCCAGGATCATCATGACCGCCACGGCGGCGCCCAGCAGGCCCCGGCACGCCACCAGCCAGAGAAACCCGCCTGGGATCGCGCTGGCGGCCAGCAGCACGGCCGACAGCATCAGGCTGGCCCGCAGGATCGCCCTGGTGTCGGCGTGGGCGCGCAGCCAGGGCACGGCCAGCCCGCCGACGAGATAACCGCCGAGGTTGGCGGCGCCGATGTAGCCGGCTTCGGAGGGCGTGACGGCTCCCGCCTCGACCAGGGCCGGCACCATCGGGGTGTAGGAAAACCGCCCGAGCCCCATCCCGACCAGCAGCGTGGCCTGCGCTCCGAAGGCGGTGCGCAGCCACGCCGGCACCCGGTTCCCGGGCGCTGCCTCGTCCCTCAACGCGACCGCGGGGCGTGGGTGCGCATCTGCAGCTCGATCGAATCGACCTGGCCGATCCGCAGCGCGAACCGGCCGTTCAGGCGCTCGAGCACCTTCTCCGACACCCTCGGCAACGGTATCCCGCGCGCCAGGCTGTAGGCGATCAGGGCCTCCAGGACCTCGGTGGTGCTGAACGACACGATCGACTCGGGCCCATTGCCGGTGTCGATCGACAGGCGTCCGTTCACGGTCTTCTCGCCGACCGGCTCGGCCCCGGCCAGCCGCCCCTCCGGGACCGCCTTGCCGATCTTGCGGGCAAGGGCCGCCAGCGCGGCCGCCGCCTCGTCGGGCTTGAACACCAGAAAGCGGAACTCGTCCGGCATTGCGCCCTAGGACTTGGCCGTCCGGTTGCCGTGGCTGGGGCTCGGCGTGCCGGGGTTGAGGGAGACGTGGCTGTGGATCGCCTTCCAGGGTGCGTTCCGGCGTGGCCGTGCGAACGCCACCGTGGCCCGGCCGGGCCGCAGGAAGCGGTGGCCGTCGGCGGCCACCCCGGTCGAGGAGAAGGTGATGATCCCCATCGCCAGCCGCCGGTCCGGGGACACGGCGACCTTCAGGGTCGACAGCGTGAAGCTGAAATCCTCGATGGTCGGCCAGACCGACCGCCACTGTCCGTTCTCCAGAGCGTCCAGCCCCTCGACCACGTCCAGGTGGGTCCCGAAGCCGGCGACGTTGTCCTCGAACAACTCCCGCGCCGGCGCGAAGTCGACCTCGGCGACGTTGACGCTCCATTCCGCGAACCATTGCCGGATGGCGGCGACGTCGTCGTCCGGGACGTTCCAGGTGAAAGTCATGTCGTCCAGGTCCTCCTGACTGCGATCGTCAGCTCAACTCGTCCTCGATGAACGCGCGGATCACCGGCTCCATGCCGGGATCGCGGTGGAAGCCCATGGCGTCGGCGCGGGCGGTCTCGAAGCGCGACGGCCAGCCGTAGACGATCTTCTCGATCATCGGGTCGCGTTGCCATTTCACCCGCGCCGCCACCTCCGGCCCGGCGATCGCCTCCAGCGCCTTCACCATGTCGCCGACCGTGGTGGTGAATCCGGGCAGTGCCACGGCACGCCAGGGTCCCCAGGCCTCGGCCGGCAGATCGTGGGCGCGGCGGGTGTTGGCGACGATGGTGCGCGGGCTGGCCAGCCACATCGCGGTCTCCGGCGCCACCGGGCAGATCGCCTCGCTGCCCTGAAGCGGCTCGCGGATGATCGAACTGGCGAAGGTCGAGGCGGCCTTGTTCGGCTTGCCGGGGCGCACCACCACCGTCGGGTAGCGCAGCGCCCGGCCGTCGACGAAGCCCTTGCGGCTGTAGTCGTTGATCAGCAGCTCGCCGATCGCCTTCTGGACGCCGTAGGAGTTCTGCGGGGTGAGCTGCTGGCTGTCGGTGACGATCTCCGGCAGGTCGCCGCCATAGGCGGCGCAGGAACTGGCGAACACCAGCTTCGGGCGGGTGCCGTGGCGGCGCGCGATCTCCAGGATGGTGCGGGTGGCGTCCAGGTTGACCCGCATCCCGAGGTCGAAATCCGCCTCGGCCCCGGCGCTGACCACGGCTGCCAGATGGTAGACCGAATGGGTGTCGGGGCGGATCGCCTCGGCCAGCATGTCCTCGTCGGAGGCGTCCCCGGTGATCGCCTGGACCCGGGCGTCATCGGCCAGGTCCGAGGGCGGCGCAACCATGTCCACCAGGGTCAGGCGTTCGACGCCGAGGGCGTTGTCGGCGAGCAGGGTGCGGGCGAGCTTGACGCCCAGGAACCCGGCGCCGCCGGTGATCGTGATGTTCACGTCAGGCTCCCTTCATCCAGGAAAGCCCCTCGACCGTGCCGGCCTTGGGACGGTACTCGCAGCCGACCCAGCCCTCGTAGCCGAGACGGTCCATCAGGTCGAACAGGTAAGGGTAGTTGATCTCGCCGACGTTCGGCTCATGGCGCTCCGGAACCCCGGCGATCTGCACATGGCGGATCAGGTCGAGCTGCTTCTCGAAGGTCTTGGCGAGATCCCCCTCGACGATCTGCACGTGGTAGAAATCGAACTGCAGCCCGACGTTGTCGGCGGCGACCGCCTCCAGGATGGCGCGCGCCTGGTCCTGGCCGTTCAGGAAGTAGCCGGGGATGTCGCGGGTGTTGATCGGCTCGATGATCAGCGTCTTGCCGCGGGCGGCGGCCACCGGAGCGGCGCGCTTGAGGTTGGCGATCAGCGTCTCGGTGCAGGCCTCGCGGCTGGTGCCGGCCGGAACGATGCCGCTCATGACGTGCAGCAGCCCGCAGCCCAGGGTGTCCGCGTAGGACAGCGCCTTGTCGAGGGCGGCGTCGAAATCGGCCTCGCGGCCGGGCAGCGCCGCGAACCCCCGGTCGCCCTTCGAGAAGTCGCCGGGCGGCAGGTTGAACAGCGCCTGGGTCAGTCCGGCGGCGTCCAGCCTGGCGCGCAGGTCGGCCGCCTCCCAGTCGTAGGGGAACAGGAACTCCACGCCCTTGAAACCGGCCATGGCGGCGGCGTCGAACCGGTCGAGGAAGTCGACCTCGTTGAACATCATCGACAGGTTGGCGGCGAACTTCGGCATGGCGTCCCACCCTTGCGCTTCTATGATTGCCGCGACGATACGCGGGCCGGCGGGCCCGCGCCAAGCCCAGAGGGCCGAGAAACCGAGAGGAACCCGACATGCCGCCGATCCTCGGATGCGTCGCCGACGACTTCACCGGCGCCACCGACCTCGCCAACATGCTGGTGCGCGGCGGGCTCAGGACCGTGCAATTGATCGGCGTGCCGAGGCCGGACGCCGCCGTGCCGGATGTCGACGCGGTGGTGGTGGCGCTGAAGTCGCGCACCATCCCGGCGGCCGACGCCGTCGGGCAGTCGGTGGCGGCGCTCGACTGGCTGAAGGCGGCCGGGTGCCGGCGGTTCTTCTTCAAGTACTGCTCGACCTTCGATTCCACCGACGACGGCAACATCGGCCCGGTGGCCGACGCCCTGCTCGACCGGCTCGGCGCCGATTTCTCGATCGCCTGCCCGGCGTTCCCGGAGACCGGCCGGACGATCTTCAAGGGCCACCTGTTCGTCGGCGACGTCCTGCTGTCCGACAGCTCGATGCGCCACCACCCGCTGACCCCGATGACCGATGCGAACCTGGTGGCGGTGCTCGGCCGGCAGACCGCGCGCCCGGTCGGGCTGGTGCAGTACCGCGAGGTCGCGGCCGGCGCCGACGCGATCCGGGCGCGCGTCGAGGCGCTCCGCGCCGAGGGGCACGGCTACGCGGTCGTCGACGCGGTCAGCGACGCGCAGCTGCACGTCATCGGCGAGGCGATCGCCGACCTGGACCTGGTGACCGGCGGCTCCGGGGTCGCCATCGGCCTGCCGGACGCCTACCGGCGGCGCGGGCTGGTGGGGGCTGCCGGCGTCGCCGCCGACGCGGTGCCGGCGATCGCCGGGCGCGCCGCCGTGCTGGCCGGCTCCTGCTCGGCCGCCACCCTCGGCCAGATCGCCGAGTGGGAGAAGGCGCGGCCGGCCTTCACCGTCGACCCGCTGCGGCTGGCGAACGGCGACGACGTGGTCGGCGAGGCGCTGGCGTTCGCGCGCGCGCGGCTCGACGCCGGTCCGGTGCTGATCTACGCGAGCGCGCCGCCGGAGACCGTCAAGTCGATCCAGGCCAGGCTCGGCCGCGCCGAGGCCGGCGAGGCCGATCGAGCGCGCCATGGCGACGATCGCCCGCGAGCTGGTCGAGCGTGACGGCGTGCGCCGGCTGGTGGTGGCGGGCGGCGAGACCGCCGGCGCGGTGGTGTCGGCGCTCGGCGTCACCGGCCTGCGGATCGGCGCCCAGATCGACCCCGGCGTGCCCGGCACGGTCACCCTCGACGCGCCGGCCATCGCGCTGGCGCTGAAGTCGGGGAATTTCGGCGGCCAGGACTTCTTCGCCAAGGCGCTGTCGGCGATGCCGTGAGCTTGTCGTGCAGCCTCCCATAAGCAAATTTACAGCAATGCTGTAAATTACAGGAATCGAGTCATGCCGGGCGACGATCGTTCCTACTCCACCAGCGACCTGTCACGGAAGTCCGGCGACATCATCGCCGAGGCGCTGCGCCATCCGGTAACCATCACGCAGCGGAACAAACCGCGTCTCGTTCTCCTGAACATCGAGGACTACCGGCAGCTCAAGGCGCGGGCCGACACACGCCGGGTGGGCACGATCGAGACCATGTCCGAGACGTTGCTCGAAGAACTCGAAGCGGCGGTCGACGCCTACGCGGCGGATGACAACGCCGATCGCTGATGAGCTTCGAGGATATCCAGACCGCATCCGGGATACGCTATCCGTACCTGTGGGTTCGGGAAGCGAAGCGGGGCGAGACCGAGGGACGGAAGCGGTTGGCTGGCGTCAATCGGGGACTCTGACATCCGGGCAGCCCGCGGCCGTCACAGCGGCACTCTCGCCACCCCCCAGACCGGCCCGTGATCGGCCGCCTGCAGCAGGATCACCAGGGCGTCGGCGCCGCGGTGCCAGGTGTCGGCGTGCACCGTGACGGACAGCGCGCTGCCGTCCCAGGTGCCGATCCGGGCGATGCTGCGCACCACGTTGAAATCGGTCAGCACGCGGCCCGAGTTCTCCCCGCGCCGCACCTCGGTCACGTGCCGGGCGTCGATCGCCGCCAGCAGCAGGTCGGCGGGGCCGGTGGTCGCCGCCTTCGGGACGATCACCGTGACGGCGCCGTCGGAGCGGCGGCCGTACTCGACCGGGATCGTCACCCGCTGGGCCGGGCTCATCGCCAGGCGCGCACCGATGGCCGCCTCGACGTCGCCGCGGCGCGAGCCGACCACGTGGCCGGAGCCGTCGATCACCATCTGCGGCGTGTAGACGGTGCGCTGCCGGTACCGGGCGGCGTAGGCGCGCTGGCGGGCGGTGTTGAGCGGGTCGCCGAACGGGTCCTTCCAGCCGATGTGGTCCCAGTAGTCGATGTGGAAGGCGAGGGCGACGACGTCGTCGCGCTGCGCCAGTTCGCCCAGCAGGGCGTCGGCCGGCGGGCACGAACTGCAGCCCTGGCTGGTGAACAGCTCGACCACAACCGGCCGCTGGCGCGGGTCGCCGGCCCCGGCCGGCCCGGTGGAAGCGGCGAGGCCCGCGGCGATCGCGGAGGCGGCGAAGGTTCGGCGGGTCATCATCGGCTCAACGGTACGCGCCGCCCGGGCGCGCCGCCAGTGACGAGGGTGTGAGGGCGCGAAGGAGCGTGATCGTGTCTCGGCTGCGACGGTCAGCCCGGCCCCTTGGTCGTGGTGACGGGGCGGCGGACAGCGGGTTGCTCCGGGAAATGCCCGGCCCCCGCGCTCCTGGCGATGCCGCGTCGTCGGGTAACCGCGGCCTCGGCCTCGGCGGCGCGCCTCACCCGCGCCCACCCCCAGAGCCCCAGCAGCAAACCGACCAATCCCGCCGCGCCCAGCCAATAAGGGGTGCTGCCGTCACCCCATCCCTCGGCGTCGGGGCGCGCCGCCGTGCGAGCCGGGGCCGGTGCCACCGAAGCGGCCGGCTCGGTTTCGCTGGCGCCCGAGGCGGACGCTGGGGTGGACGGTGCCGCCTCGGGCGTGCCCGGTGCCGGCAACTCGCCGACCACCACGCCGGGGACCGGCGCCGCCCGGGGCGGCGGCGGCGCTGATTCCGGCATGCTTCTCACGCTTGCCGACAGCGCCATCTGGGTCTGCCAGTCCAACTCGCCGGTTACCGGGAGCGCGTTCCGGCGCTGGAACTCCTCGATCGCGTCGCGGGTCTGGGCGCCCATCACACCGTCGGCCGGCCCGGGGCTGAAGCCGGCGGCCGTCAGGCGCTGCTGAGCCCGCAAAACCTGGTCGGATTGCGCGGCAGCCGGCACGGCGGCACCGGCCAGCCAGAGGCTGCAGATCAGGATCAGTGTTCGAAGCATGCCGGCAGTCCCCGTTGCGCGCCCGCGACGAGGCCGACGATCGGACGACCCGGCGCTATTGGAACGATACCGCAAGGTGCCGAGCGATGGCAGTGCCGGACCCGTGGCCGAAACCATCGGCGTTCCTGACCCAACTTCCGCAGTGTCCGAGAGAAGATAGCGCTGGATCAAGGCGTTGCGACCGCCTTGCGGTTTTAGGCACCACAGGTATCAGGCTTCGGCGTCAGCGCGTGGGGCGTAGGGCAACTCCTGGAAGACGGGTGGGAGGGTGATGCCGAGGGCGCGGCAGACCGGATCGATGGTCGGGCCCGGGGCGGTGCGCAGCAGGGCGCGGCGGCCGTCCTGCTCGACCTCGACCTCGCTGAGGTCGGCGAGGTCGTCGAGAATGGTCTGCCATTCCAGCGGCTTGCGGCCGCGGGCGGTGAGCCGGTCGACCAGCTCCTTGCGCAGCACCAGCGCGAGGAAGGAGCAGAAGATGTGGCCGCGGATGGCGGCGTCGGTCTTGTGGAAGATCGGCCGGGTGGCGAGCAGCGCCTTGGCGGTCTTGAAGCTGTCCTCGACGGCCAGCAGGTTGCGGTAGCGCAGCACCACCTGCAGGGCCGACAGGCTGGTGTTGGTGCGCAGCACGAACAGGCCGTCGAACTTGGCGTCGTCCTCGATCTTGGCAGGGTCGATGGCGAAGGCCGGGCCATCGGGAGCGGCGAGGTACCGGCGGAACCCCTTGTTGGCGACGAGCGCCTTGTCGCCCTGGGCCAGCTTGCGCCGCAGCCCGGCGAGGATCTCGGCCCGGGCCTCGGCGTCCTTGGCCGCCTCCTCCTCGTTGCGGCACAGCACGTAGCGCCGGCCGGCGACGGCAACCTCGCTGACGGCGAGCTGGGTGGTGCCCTTCTGGCGCGGGATGCTGAGCGGCACCGGCACGCCGTCGTCCTCGAGCACGAACTCGCGGACCTCACGGCTGCCGCGCTCGCGCACGCCGAGGATGTACTCCATGCCGGCCGCCTCCAGGGCGGCGATGGCGTCGGCGCTGATCAGGCCGCGGTCGGCGACGACGCAGGCCCGTCGCACGCCGAAGCGGCTGCGCAGGCGCGCGACCACCGGCAGCAGCAGGGTGACGTCGGCGGTGTTGCCGGGCAGCAGGAAGGAGGCGACCGGCCGGTCGTCGCCGTCGAGCACGATGCCGAGCACCACCTGGGCGAGATGGCCTCGGTAGTCCTTGGAGTGGCCGCGCCGGCCGAGTGTGGCCCCGCCGCGGCCCTCGAACCACAGGGTGGTGGTGTCGAGGAAGGCCACCGACAGCTCGCCGAGCAGCGGCTGGCGGTGATGGTACAGCGCCTCCTCGATCGCCTCGCTCATCACCCGGCCGTCGCCCCCTGGACCACCGAGATCCTCGCCGAGCCAGGCCATCGCCTTGTAGGCGTGGTCGAGCTCCAGCTCCTCGGCCCCCGGCACCCGGTAGGATCGCCGCCAGGTGCTGGCGTGACGGTCGGAGCCGGAGATCATTAGCCGATGCAGTACCGTCAGGTAGACCGCCCGCTCGACGTCGAAGCCGAAGTGACGGTCGGCCAGCAGCCCGCGCAGCACGTCGCGGCAGCCGGTCTCCTGCCACAGCCGGCCGAACACAAGATCCGGGCCGATACCGGTGCGGCGCAGCTCGGCCAACTCGCCGCGGTAGAAGCTCGACAGCACGATGGAGCGGCGCGAGTGCCGCGCGGCCGAGGCGATCAGCGCGTCGAGCGTGCCCGAGGCCTCGACCTCGTCGCGCCGGCCGAGCGACTTGACAACACGCTGGACATGGCGGCCGCCCTCGCGGGCGTTCTCCACCAGGTACAAGTACTCATAGCCGTTGATCTTCTTGACGCGGACGAACATGGCGCGGCACCTTGCTCACGCAAGGACACCACAACATCGCCGCATATGTCAAATTACACGGCGGCACTAACCCTGACAATTTAGCACCACAAATCGGCACGCCGCCGAGTCGCGCTAGCATTTCTGCGGCTCTCAGGCCGCTTCAACGTCGACACTGCGGAAGTTGGGCTGAAGAGCTTCAAGCCGAAGGAGGGCGCGCAGCCGCCGTCTGACGGCGACGATGCTGGCGCCGGCGGCGGGCGCAATGCCGAAGTCGACTTCAAGGGCCAGAAGCGCTCGAACGCGACGCATGCCTCGACGACCGACCGGATGCGCTGCTGTACCGCAAGGGGCCGGGGATGGAGGCGAGGCTGTGCTACATCGGGCACGGGCCTGATGGAGAACCGCTCGGGCCTGATCGTCGACACCAGGCTCACGAAGGTCTCCGGCCATGCCGAGCGGCTGGCGGCTTTGGAGATGATCGAGCCTTGGGGCGAGCGCAGCCGCGCCCATCAGGCGACCGCCACGTTCTTCGCGATCGTCAAGGAAATGTACCGGGTGGTCCGGCACGGCGGCCAGGTGCTGATCGCGGTCCCCCACCCGCTGCACAACTCGTTCCTCACCGACCCGACCCACATCCGGGCCTTCACCCCGGATACCTTCCTGATGCTGTCGCGGGCCCGCAACCTGGACTGGGTGGAGCGGCGCGTGAACGTGACGATGCTGGCGTTGATGCTGGACGTCGACTTCGAGCCGGTGGCGATCAACAACATTTACGACAAGCATTGGGCCGAGAAACTCAAAAAGGGCGAGGTGACGGAGTTGGAACTGCGCGGACATCGCGCGATCGCAATTCGGCGTGATCCGCGAGATCCGGGCGCGCCTTATGGTCGACAAGGGCGGTCGGGGTGAGCCCGGACCCACCCCTCAACCCAAGGCAGCCGGCGCCTGACGGCCGGATCGTCGGGCTCCAGTCGGTCCAGGCGGCGACCTCCGCGGTCGCCTAAACCCTCCAGCCGCATCCCGTTCAAGATTTGACTCCCGGCGGGATCAAGTTCCGCTCGCAGCGCTGGCCGGCCGGCCCCGCACCACCCGGGAAGTGGGGCCGCCACCGTGACCCGGGTCCCCGTCACCTCACCCCGTTTAAGGGCTGTTCGCGACGACGGTGCGCGAGCCGACCTGGCT
>JAGYJX010000017.1 GCA_018401495.1 Rhodospirillaceae bacterium | reverse complement strand
TACGCGGGGCCCGCCGAGGTGTTCGCCGAGATGGCGGCGATCATGCCGTCGCTGGCCAACATCACCTGGGATCGTCTGGAACGCGAGGGCGCGGTGACCTACCCCTGCCCCGGACCGACCTGCCCGGCAAAGGCGTGATCTTCGAGACGGCTTCCCCACCGCCAACGGCCGCGGCCGGTTCGTGCCGACGGAGATCCTGCCGCCGGACGAGGATCCCCGACGCTGGCTTTCCCGCTGATCCTGACCACCGGCCGCCTGCTGTAGCACTGGCACACCGGCTCGATGACCCGGCGCGCCAGCGTCCTCGACGCGATCGAGCCGGACCCGCTACGTCCACGCCAACCCGGACGACATCCGCCGCGTGGCGGGTGGCGCCCGGCGAGATGGTCCGCGTGGCGACCCGCCGCGGCGCCATCGAGCTGGCGGTCCGCAGCGATCCCAACGTGCCCCCGGGGGTGGTCTTCGTGCCGTTCTGCTTCAACGAGGCCGCCGTGAATTTCCTGACCAACCCGGCGCTCGATCCCTACGGCAAGATCCCGGAACTCAAGTTTGCGGCGGCGCGGCTCGACCGCATCGCGACCGCCGCAGCCAACCCTTGACGGAGGCTGTCACGGACCGGGTCATCGAGATCATCACCAAGGGAGTGGCCGACGTCGCGTCGGGCCGGGTGGTCGTCGGCTTCAACTGGACCGCCGTCGAGGGACCGGCGGCCATCGGCTTCGCCGCCACCCCAAGTCGCGGCGACGGGGCTACCACGACCCCGGAGACCGGCCGCTATGGCGGCCGGCCGCTGTCGGCGCTCGCCGCCCTCGCCGGCTCCGCCAACCCGTACGAACGCGCGATCGGCATCGCCGCCGCCAACGCCCACTGGAACGTCGACGCGCCCGATCTGGCGGACGGCGACGGTCTGTCGGGCGCCGCCGACGGGGGCCGCACCGTCGTGGTCGGCCGCTTCCCGGGCTCGACGGCAAGCTGCCGGGAGCCCTGGTGCTGGAACGGCGGCCCGGGCCGGACGACCTGCCGGCAGAGCGCGCGCCGGAGATCATCCCCGGTTGCGCGAGGTTGTTCGTCACCGCCTCGACCCTGGTCAACGGCACGGTGGACGACCTGCTGAGGCTTGCCCGACCGACGGCCGAGATCACTCTGGTCGGCCCCGGCACGCCGCTGTGCCCCGGCCTTGCCAGACTGGGCATCCGCCGGCTGGCGGGCTTCGTGGCGACCGATCCGGAAGCCTGTCTCAAAGCGGTGATGGAAGGCGCCGGCGCCCGCGCCTTCCGGCGCCATGGCCGGGCGGTCGTCCGTCAGCTTTCCGTCGTAGCCGAGCCGCCGGATCCACGGCTGCAGGCGGTCCCATCCCGGCGCCAGGCAGGTCGCGGTAACGCCGCCAACGCCGATCGCCCTGCCCGTCGATCGGGCGCGCCACCTGCCGAAAGCTCGGGGTGGCGGTGTATCGTCCGGCCGAGCGGGCGAGGTCGAGCACTCCCGGCGTCCCAACCCAGTCCCAGGAACGCCAGCAGCCGCCGCATCTCACCCTCGGGATCGACGGCAAGCGCCTCATAGCGCAGCGTGTGCTGGCGGATCGCCAGGGTCTGCGGGCGCGTGTCCAGAACCCCATGGCGCGGTCGTACAGGTCCGCCGTCTCGACCACCGAGGTGAAGCTCGCCAGCGCGTCGGTCGAGACAAAGTCCTGCATCAGGCAGCTCAGGCAGACATCGGCCGGATGGCGGACCGCGAAGATCACCGGCGCGTCCGGAAACAGCCGGCCGGCAACGCCGGCGTACAGGAACGCCGAACGGGCTCTTGTCGACCTTCACCGGCCGCTCGGGCCGCCGCTCGTGCCGCGTGGCAAGGCGCCGGAAGGTCGCTCGCATGGCCGCGACCTCGCCCGGCAGGAAAGGCTGCCGGCCGGCAATCGCCTCGGCGAGCTCCGCCCTGCACCCCGGCGCGCCGTCGGCGCGCGCCCTCGATGCCGACCATGTCCGGGAGCAGGTCGACCTCGTCGAAGGTCTCCACCAATCGGGTGGCGCCCCAGCAGGTCGCCGATGAGCGTTGTCCCTGATCGCGGCATTCCGAACAGAAACACCGGCGCCGGCGCGCCAGCTCCGCTCGCAACAGCGCGCTCGGGCGCGCACGGCAGCGCCTCCAGGCGCGTCAGCAGATCTCGAGGAACCGGCGGCGATCGACGCCGTCGCGCGCCGCCCGGATCCGGGCGGCCCGGTTGGCCAGCACCAGCGCCGCGGACCGCCGCCCGATCTCCATCTTCGTCGAGCACCGACGCCAGATCGAACATCAGTCCGGGCGCCGCCGGATCATCGGGTCGAGCGGCCACCCGCCCGCGCAGGTGCCGCACGGCATCGGCGTGGGCGTCCTTCGGCGCGCAACAAGCCGGCCCACAGTCCGGCATGGGCCATCGCGCCGGGAAACATCGCCTCGGCGCGCCTCGTCCATCGCCGGGCAAACGCCACGTCGCGGCTGCGCATCGCCACGTCGGCGGCGGCAACAACCGCCTGATAGACCTCCGTCGAACCGCCGGCGAGCGCGACTCAGCCGCCGCGACAACCCGTGACACGCCGGTGGCGTTCCGGGCTTCGCGATAAGGCCACCAGCGCCGCCGACAGCGCCCCGGGCGCCGCCGGGTCCACCGCCAACGCCCGCCCGCCAAGCGCCGACCAGTCGGTACGGCCGGCGCCGCGGCGCTCGGCCAGGATCCGCATCGGCACCGCGGTTCGGTCACCGGGCGCCATGAACACAGGCCCGCCGCAGCGCCGCCCACGCCAGACACCCTGTTGCCGGACGACAGCGCCCGCCAGCCGACCGCCGACCAGCGGTCCGCCTCGCCCGGGCTGCAGGCGTGCGCGCTCCAGAAGGTCGGCGTCGACGACCGCCGGCGTCGCCGTGGAGTTCGTCCGCGCCGGCACGCGCGTAGGGGTGGCCGGGGCGAGGACCAGCGCGCGCGTAACGCCGAGCCGCCGTCGGCACATCCCCGGTCGACCGCGCCGCCATCGCCGCCAGGATCATCGCTTCGACGTGGGCGGGGTTGTGAACCAGCACGGGGCGCACCATCCGCCCGGCCTCGCGCGCGGCGCCGCGCCGAAGCGCCGCCGTCGCCGCCCTCATGGATACGGCGGCGCGCGTGACGACGGTCATTCGGCCCGACAGCCGATCCGTTCGGTCGCGTCGAACACCACGATCGTCTGGCCGACGTTCATGGTTACCCAGCAGTCATCCCACTGCTTTCGCGACTTGGCCTCGACCTGCACGGCGTTGGCGCCGTCGTTGTTCACGAACTGCACCGTCGCCTTTTCGCCGGCCGAGACCTTCACGAAGTCGGTGGTCCAGAACTTGACCCGGACGTTGGCCTCGGTCGAGCTCTCGTTGCGGACGTGGATCTTCGACATCGGCGGGCCTTTCGCCTCCTCCTCGCCACAGGCGAACAGCGTGACGGACAAGGCGGCGGCGAGAGCGAGGCGGGACATGATCATGGGCGAATCGTGATCCAAGCCCCGTCTCCGCGCAATAGTCATCAGACAAGCAGCGCACGTTCGATCGGATTTTTCACATCGCGGCGATCTTGCGCTCGGCGTCGGCAAGGTCGTCGGGCCGGTTCACGTTCAGGAACGGGTCAACCGGCTCGACCGGCCAATCGGCGACCGCCAGCCGGTATCCGCCGGTAAAGGCGTCGACCTTGCGGACATCCCGGTCCACCAGGGCCTCCCGCAGGGCGCCGCGCAGCGCCACCGGCCAGAGTCCGAAAACCGGATGACGGCGGCCGCCCGACGAGGCGCACGCCAGGTCGGCGCCGTCGCGCGACACGGCGTCGACGAGCCCGCTCGACGAGGTCCAGCGGGAACGCCGCGCGTCGGTCGGCACCGTCACCACCCACTCGGCCCCCGGTGCCTGCGATGCCGCCCACTCCAGCCCGGCCAGCACGCCCGCCAGCGGTCCGGCGAATCCATCGACCGGATCGGCGACCACCGGCAGGCGAAATCCCGTGAACCGCGCCGGATCGCCGTTGGCGTTCAACACCAGCCGCGACACCTGGCCCTCAAGCCGACCGACAGCCCGCGCCAGGAGGGTCTCGCCGGCGAGTTCCCGCAGGCACTTGTCGCCGCCGCCCATGCGCCGCGCCTGCCCGCCGGCCAGCAGCACTCCGACGATGCCGACGCGGCGATCGGGCGCCACTACGCGTCCTCCGCGGCGCTGGCCTTGCGACGGCTGCGACCATCCTCGTCCTCGACCCGCGACAGGTCGGCGTCCCACACCAGCCGGTGCTCGCCGGCCAGCACGACGAAACGCTTGCCCTTCATGCGGCCGATCAGGGTGAGCCCCGCCTGGCGCGCCAGGTCGACGCCCCAGGCGGTGAAGCCCGAGCGCGACACCAGCGCCGGAATCCCCATCTGCACGGTCTTGATGACCATCTCCGAGGTCAGCCGGCCGGTCGTGTAGAACAGCTTGTCGGCGGCCGGCACGCCATTCAGGAACATCCAGCCGGCGATCTTGTCGACGGCGTTGTGCCGGCCGACATCCTCCATGTAGACCAGCGGCCGGTCGCCGCAGCACAGCACGCAGCCGTGAATCGCCCCGGCCTCCAGATACAGGCTCGGCGTGGTGTTGATGCGTTTCGAGAGGGCGTACAGCCACGACGTCCGCACCTCGGTCTCCGGCAGCGTCACGCCTTCGATCTTCTCCATGAGATCGCCGAACGCCGTGCCGACAGCGCAGCCCGAAGTGCGGATCTTCTTCTTCAGTTTGGCCTCGTAGTCCGTCGAACGATCGGTGCGGACCACCACGACCTCGAGATCGGCGTCGTAGTCGACCCCGTCAGGCGGTCGTCGGTCCGCCAGCACGTTCTGGTTCAGCGGGTAGCCGACCGCCAGTTCGACGGGCCGGTCGCCACGATGGTCAGCGGCCGTCACGATCTCCTGACTGTTCAGATAGATGGTGAGCGGCCGCTCGTTGACCACCGAGATCTCCACCGCCCGGCCGTCGTCGGTCGTGACCGGCAACGCGGGTGGTCAGGCGGCGGTCGGCCGGCTCAGGCGCGCGACCAGGTAGGCTGTGGTGTCGGGGTTCATCACCGTGAACCATGGCGCGCCCCGGCGGGGATGGCAAATGCGCCGGTCCTTTCGGCGCGACCAGGGCTCCGAACTCGGGTTAACGGACTTTCGTGGTTGTGCGGGTCGTGATTCGCTGGGTCTCCCGATTTGCAGGAGATCCCATGACCCCGCAGGCGTTTGGAGAGAAGTCGCGCCTTGGCTCGCTACTGGAGCACTTCTCCCGGATCGAGGACCCGCGCGAGCCGTGGCGGGTTGCGCATCCGCTGCCGGAAGTGCTGCTCCTGGTGGTGTGCGGCACGATCGCCGACTGCGATGACTATGACCACATCGCGGCGTGGGGCGAGGCGCACCTGGAGTTCCTGCGCGAGTTGCTGCCCTTCGATCATGGTGTGCCCGGCGGTCGCTGGCTGACGCTGCTGATGAACCGGATCGACCCTGAGCTGTTCTCGGCCTGCTTCACCGCCTGGGTGCGTGAGACCTGGCCGGACCGGCCGGACATCGTCGCCATCGACGGTAAGACTTCGCGGCGCAGCCACGACCGTAGCGCTGGCACGCCACCTCTGCACCTGGTGTCGGCCTTCGCCACCACCGCCCGCTTGGTCCTGGGCCAAGAGGCGGTCTCGGATAAGTCCAATGAGACAACCGCCATTCCGATCCTGCTGGAGCGCTTGGCCATCAAGGATGGCCTCAAAGGCGCCATCGTCAGCATCGACGCCATTGCCTGCAACCCCACCATCGCCACCGCCATCAAGGACGCTGGCGCCGACTATCTGTTGGCCGTGAAGGCCAACCAGCCAACCCTGCGCGCCGAGGTCGAGGAGTACTTCGCCACCGCGCCACACGAGGCACTCGATACCGTCACCGATCTCGACAAGGGGCACGGGCGGATCGAGGAACGCACCGTCACCGTCAGCCGCGAGGCCGACTGGCTCGAAGGCGACCGCCGCTTCCCGGGCGAACTCCGTCTCCCCGGCGTGACCGCGATCGTCAAGGTACGCTCGCGAACCGAACTCAAGGACCGCTGCCGAACCGATACCCGCTACTACATCTCCTCAGCATCCCTCACTGCTGAGGCTGCCGCCCAGGCCGTGCGCGGCCACTGGGGCATCGAGAACCGCCTACATTGGGTCCTCGATGTCGTGTTCGGCGACGACCAAGCCCGACTGCGAACCGGCCACGGAGCCAAAAACATGGCCGTCGTCAGACACTTCGCAATCAACCTCGTCCGCACCGCAACCGACAAGAAAACCCTCAAGCTCAGACGGAAGCTCGCCGGTTGGGATACCGGGTACCTCGCATCAATCCTTGGCGTCAAAGCGCGTTAACCTGGATTCGGAGCCCTGTCGGCGCGACCAGGGCGGCGGCGGCGACCGCCGCCAGCACCCCGCGCAGCCAGACGTCGCCCTGGTCGCCGCGATGGCGCCGGCGGTGCCAATACAGCGACCTCATCGAAAACCCGGTTTTCCCTCGAACGGCGGACGGCGCAGCGCGATCCGTGGCCCGTCGCCCGCGAACCGCGCGGCGATGCTGAGCGGCATGGTCGCGACCAGATCGGACCGGGCGACGATTTCCGGCACCGCCAGCCAGTGCGGGACGGTCAGCGCCACCCGCCGCGCAACGGAGGCGGCGGACAACTGGCGATCGGCGAAGCGGTCGTCGATCGGGCTCTGGGCAACCTTGACGTGGCGCAGCGACAGGAAGCCGTCCAGCGAGTCCACCCGCTCGATCGCGGGGTGTCCGGACCGGAGGATCACCACCACCCGATCCTCGCACAGCACCGTCTCCTCGATCGATTTGGGCGCCGACAGCCCGGTGCTGACCGCCATGTCGACCTGGTTGACGTCCAGCGCGTCGAGGGTGGCTTCGGGGGAGAGGTGAACGGTCTCGACGGCGATCCCCGGGGCTTCGCGGGACAGCCGATCGGACACGCCCGGCAGGATCAGGAACGAGAGCAGGTCGGACATGCGGATCGTGAAGCCCCGCCGGCTTTCGCTCGGGACAAAGGCGTCGGGCTCCGAAACCAGACGCTCGACGTCGCGGAGCACCCGCCGGACTGGCCGAGTTCCAGCGCCCGAGCCGTCGGTCGCATCTCGCTGCCTTGCTTGACCAGAAGGCGTCCCCGAACACCTGCCGCAGCCGCCGGGAGGGCGGCGCTCATCCCCGGCTGCCCGATGCCGAGCGTCCGGGCGGCGCGGGTGACGTGCCGGGTCCGCAGCAGCGCGTCGAGCGCGACCAGGAGGTTGAGGTCCAGTTGGCGCAGGTTCACTGAACCACCCCGTCCTCCCGCAGCGCCCGAATGTCATCGACGCTCAGACCGAGCAGGTCGCCGAGAACCGAGTCGGTGTGTTCCCCGAGCCTCGGAGGCGCCGTGTACACGTCGAGCGGCGTCGCGCTTTCAGCCACGGGCTCTTGAGCACCGCGAGACCCGGCCGGGCGCTCCGCGAGTTACGACCCGGACACCACTGGTCGCGCGGTCGCCGCCAGAAGATCGCCGTCGCACACCTCGCCGACGCTGCGGATGGCGCCGCACGGAACGCCGGCGGCGTCCAGGCACGCCAGCCAGGCCTCCCGCGTGCGCTGCTTCACGACCGCCTGCACCAGCGGGATCAATTCGGCGCGATGGCGAACCCGGTTGGCTGCCGTGGCGAAGCGCGGGTCGGCCGCGATGTCGCGCGCG
>JAGYJX010000016.1 GCA_018401495.1 Rhodospirillaceae bacterium | reverse complement strand
GTCCATACCTATCGGAAGCACCGCCGACCATACAGGCTGGAGTATCCGGAGGCGCGCCCCTCGCAGGCGGCGCGGATGGTCAGCGCGGCCGACGCCCGACCAGACGTCCGAGCCAGCCCGGGTCCTCGAGCGCCACCATCAGGGCCACCAGGTCGCCCGGCCCGGTGTAGCGTCCCGCGAGCCCCTGGCGCAGCGTCTGCCACGCGGCATCGCGCAGGCCTCCAGGGCGCGCGCACTCGTCAGCGGCGGTCGATCGGAGCGGCCCTCCGGACAGCAGTGAGACGACGATCCGCGCCAGCCCGACGAGATCGTCGCGCGGCGACGCCGAGGCTCCGGCGCTCACCGTGTCGGCCAGCCCGAGGTCAAGGACCACCACCTCCTCGTCGGCGGTCAGCATCACGGACTCCAGCCCCAGCCCCCATGCGCCAGCCCCGCGGCATGGGCCTGCGCCACGCCGTCGGCGATGCGGTGGCCGATCGGCAGCACGACGCGCAGCGGCCACCCGGCGCCGGGTCCCGTCCCCAAGAGACTGGACAGCGTGCGCCCGACCCGGTGCTCCGAGACCGCCGCGACCATGCCCGCGGCCCGAACCACATCGAGGGTGGCGTCGAGGGCGGGATGTGCAAGGTCACGAACCCGTCTGGCGACAGCGAGCAGTTGCGCGATCGCACCGGGATCGTCGTCGGCGGGCGGGTCCAGGATCGTGAGGGTAACGCGGCGCCGGGACGCGCCGGCTGCCGGCCACGCCTGGTCGATCGCTCGGTACGCGGTGCCCAGCGCCCGGCGCCCGATCACCGCGTCGATCTCGTAGCGGCCACCGAGCGTGCGGCCGATCAGGCCGCGCGAGCGGATCGCGGGCTCGCCATGGAGCCCAGCCGGGCCGGCCTCCCTGACGCCGCCGTACACGCGTCGCGAGGCCGGTGCGCCGCGTCGGGTCGCCGTCGTCGACCGGCGGCGATCCGCCGACGCCGATGGATCCGTCGACCCCATGCGGGGACCGGTGGTGTGCGGCGCGTGGGGCTCGATGTCGACCACGCTCAGAGTCTCGGGGATTCGCGGCGCCCTGTCGAGATCGTCAGGTTGCCATGACCAGCCGATCCAGGCTTACTGGAAAGGGGCCAGATAGGGAGACGATCGGGGTGGGTTCGAACGTTCCGCCATCGGGTTCGGCGTTCCGCGCGGCAGGCGACACTCCGACACGCTTCAGGGCGCTCCCCCTGAGGCTGGTCGTGGCCGGCCGCTATGGACTGGAGCCCGGCCGGCTGCATCGGCTGGGAGACGACGGCGTCGAAGGCCTGCTCGAGCGCACCGCACCCTCCTTGACGCTCCGGGTCGCAAACCATCTGCAGCCCGACGGGCCGGACCTCAGCGTCACCTTCGGGTTCCGGCATCGCCGCGATTTCACCGCCGCCGCCGTGGCGCGGGCGATCTCGGAGTTGTCGGCCGAGTTCGGGGCCGGCGGGTCCTCGGCGACCAAGGCCGCGGCGCCAGAGCCAGCGCCGGAGCCGGCACGATCGGCGCCCGAGGCCTCCGGCGACGACGCCATCGACCGGCTGCTCG
The DNA here is from genome assembly GCA_018401495.1 of Rhodospirillaceae bacterium. Classification (GTDB taxonomy): domain Bacteria; phylum Pseudomonadota; class Alphaproteobacteria; order Thalassobaculales; family Thalassobaculaceae; genus Thalassobaculum_A. The sequence goes on along the minus strand of JAGYJX010000016.1, from coordinate 11,072 downwards.
ACATGGTCGCGACCCCGGCCGGACCAACCCAGGGCGCTTCCCGAAAACCGCCGATCCGGCCAGGGTCGCGCTGAGCGGGTTCATTTCCGAGGTGACCCGGGGTTCGGGCCGACCGTCGTCGCAACCGTCGCCGGCGCGCGCGCCGGAACTGGCCAGCCAGATCGCCGCGCTCGTCGATCACCCGGAGTTCAGAGCGCTCGAGAGGGGCTGGGCGGCGCTGCGGTTCCTGGTGCGCCGCATCGATCGACGGGCCGGTCTGGTGGTCGACGTCCTGGAGGCGGAGTCCGACGGCCTCGCCGACGCCCTGGAGACGCTGGTGCCCGAGGATGACCCGGACTCCGCGGGACCGGTCCGCCTGGTGATCGACCTCAACGACTACGACGCCAGCGACCGCGACGTTGGCCGGTTGCGGCGCCTCGGAGCGTTCGGCGCCTCGCGTCGAGCGGTGGTCCTGGCCAACGCGGACCCGGCGATCGCGGGCGACGGCGGCCTGGACGCCCTGGCGATCATGCACGACCCCGAGACGCTGTTCGAGTCGGCGCGGCACACCGCGTGGCGAAGCTTCCGCGAGGCTCCCGAGGCCACCTGGCTCGGGCTGTGCCTCAGCCGGATGACCCTGCGCGACGGCCATGACGGCCAGGACAAGTCCCTGGGGTTCACGACTCCGGCGCGCGTCGGGCAGTCACTCGACGTCGGCGTCGCGCCGGCGGTCGCCGCGTTGTTCGCCGCCGCCGCCGCCACAACCGACTGGGCATGCTCGGTCGGCGCCGCCACGGACCCGGTGATCGACGACCTGGTGCTTCCGGAGAGGCCCGGGGCGGCTTCGAGGCACCGGTGAGGCCATCGCTCTCGGTCTCCGCCGCCGACAGCCTGGCCACCGCCGGTTTGGTCACGCTGGTGCCCGAGCGCGGACGGGATTCCGCCCGACTGCTGCGCGCGCCATCGGTGCGCCGGGGCGGTGATGCCTCGCTGATAACGCGACTGTTCCAGGGCCAGGTCATCCACGGTCTGCAGTGGAACGCCGATCGGTTGTTCGCTGGCGCCGACGCCGCCGCAATTCGCGATCGGGTTGAATCGTATCTGACGGCGCTCGCCAGCAGCACCGGGCCGGGGGCGCGGGTCGACGTCACGCTGGACCGCGACGGCGCCGGGCTGACGGTCCTGGCGATCACGGTCCAGTCGGGAAGCCGGGCCGCGCCGGGAGCGGTCGCGTCCTTCGAGATCCCGATCGACGACGTTCCCTGCGCATCGTGATCCCTGGGCCCTTGCAAGGCGATTGCGCACGGTCGGCGGTGATGCGAGTTTCGGCACCGGCCGCGCCGCCGCCGTTGATGACGACCGAGCCGGAGGGCTCCGCATGCACTTGAAGCTCGAGATCATCAGCTTTCAGAAGTCGCTGATGGGCGAAGGTCACACCCACACCTTCGACGCCTCCGGCGGGTCCATCGGCCGCAGTCGGGACAACAGCTGGGTCCTGCCCGATCCCAACCGTTACGTGTCGTCCTGCCACGCGGTGGTGGATGTTGCCGACGGCCGTTTCAGGATCACCGACACCAGCACGAACGGCTTGTTCCTCAACGGCAGCAGCACCGCCCTCGGCCGTGACCAGCGCGCCACCCTGTCGGATGGTGACCGGTTGGTGCTCGGCGACTACGAGATCGCGGTCCGGGTGCAGGACGCCGGCCGTCAGTCCCCCAGGCGTCGCCTGCAGTTCCCGTCGGCGGTCGGCCGGGAACCTTGGCGTCGGCCAGCCGCCGCAGGACATCCTCGACGTGGTCGGGCAGCCGCCGCGCCGAGCCGCGGCTGGGCCGTCCCCCGTTTTCCGACCGAGCCGCCGGCCCCAGCCGGGATTTCCATGCCGCCGCCCAGTCCCGGCCGCCGAACGCCGCGCCGTGGCCCGCGGCCGCGCATCGCCGCCTCGGCCGCCGCGACCGGCAGGAGCGCCTCCCGGGACTATCCGCACCGTCGGCGATCCCGCAGGATTTCGACGTTCCCGCCGCTCCGCCTGCCGCCGCTTCCTCTGCCGCCGCCCGCCCGCCTGCCGCCCGCCCGCCGGCACCGCCCAGCGCGACGCCGACGGCCTCTCCGAGCCGATGCTGCCGGATGACCTTGACGACCTGCTGCCGACGGGCTCCGGCCGGCCGGACGCCGCGCTTGGGGGCGCCGGCGGTGCCGCCGATGATCGAGCGTCCCGCCCTCCAGGCGCTGCGCCGTCCCGCCGATCCCCCAACGGCTGCCGGACGACCTCGAGGAACCCTTTCAGGCCCCGGCGGCGACGCGCGGCGGCGCCGGCCGGCGTGCTTCCGGAGGGCGTGCCCCTGCTGCGGCCGGTTCCCGGCACCGGCAACCGGCCCGATCCGCTGGCACCGACGGCCCCAACGGCCCCGGCGGCGGCCGTCCGGCGGCCAGCCCCGAGGCCGACGCGGTCACCGCAGCGCTCGCAGACGGTCTCGGCCTCGACCGGGATGCGCTGGCCGGCCTCGATCCGCTCGCCACGGTCACCCTGGCGAGCCGGGCCGCGCGCGCGGCGGCCCTTGGAATTGCCGACGCGCTCGACGCCCAGGCCGCGCTCGCCCGCGCCGCGGGCGTCGACCCACGATCGCTCGACCGCGGCGACGACAACCCGTTCGTGGTGTACCGGTCCGGCGAAGAGGCGCTGAAGCGCGCCCTGGCCGACGGCCCGGGGCCGTCCCAGGCGCTCGACGCCGCCACCCGGGCCTCCGTCGCCACCCTGACCGTGAACGCGGCGGCGGCCGCGGTCGCCCTGGAGGCCGTGCTGGACCGCTTCGACAGTGACGCGCCGCCGGGTTCGTCTTCCGAAGTCCGAGAAATCTTCGGCACGGCCTTCCTGAACGCGTATCATAGAGAGATCAGACGTTTGGCCTGACAGGACGATGTGGGGGAGTTGGGGATGGTGAACCGGGCGCTTGCGTCGGTCGGAGGCTGGACGCGGTCGGCGGCGATCACGGCCGCCCTGGCTCTGGCCGCCTGCGGGTCGTCGGCGCCGGATCCGACCACGGTGGCGATGTCGATCGCGGCAACCGGATCGATCAACCCGAACAGCGTCTCCGAACCCTCGCCGGTGGTGCTGCGCGTCTACCAGCTCAAGTCCGACGCCGCCTTCAAGGCGGCCGAGTTCTCCGAGCTGTTCTACGGCGACCGCAAGGTGCTCGGGGGCGATCTGCTCGGGCAGAAGGAATTCAACGTCAAACCGGGTGACAAGATCGCCTACGACGACACGGTCAGCCCGGAAACCCGCTACATCGGGGTGGTGGCTGGTTTCCGAGACATCGAGAACGCCACCTGGAGGGCAATCGAGCCGGCGACACCGGAAGAAGCCAACACGCTGATCCTGAACGTCGACACCCTGTCGGTCGCGTTTCAGCGGCCGAGTTCGAGCTGGTGGAACATCTTTTGATCGCGGTGACCTTGCGGGCGGCGAGGAACAGCAACCAACGGAGCCGGCATGGCGACCGAGAATAAGCCTCTGTGGATCGAGGGGATGTTCATGCGTCCCCATCACTTCCAGCAGCGCGACCGGTACGTCGAGGCGCTTGTCGAGGCGCGCAGCGTCGCGCTGCGCCCGCACTCCTGGGGCAGTGGTAGCGCTGGAGCTCGACCGCCAGGCTCTCGGCCTCGGCAAGCTGGCTGTCGTCAGGGTGCGGGCGGTCATGCCGGACGGGACGCCCGTCGAGGTCCCGTCGCACGGGCTGTCCCTGGCCCCGCGCGACATTCCCTCGCGTTTCTCGAACGGCCTCGTGTACCTGGCCTTGCCGGTGCGCGCCGGCGACGGGCCCGAGATCGATCCCGGCAGGGACGGGCGCATCAACCCGCGCTTCCAGGCGGCAGCGCGGAGCCTGCGCAACAGCACCGAGCGATCATCCGGGAGATCGAGCTTCAGGTCGCCGTGCCCAACCTGCGCCTCGTGCTGGAAGGCGAACCGGTCGACGATCTCGTCCTGCTCCCGCTCGCCCGGGTTGCCGAGCGCACCGCCGACGGTGCCGTGGTCCTCGACCCGGAGTATCTGCCCCCTGCCTTGGACTGCGGCGCGCACGCCGGCTTCGGGCGGTTCATCGGCGAGATCGTGTCGCTGCTCCGGCGGCGGGGCGAGGCGCTGGCGGCGATGGTCGATCCGGCCCGCGCCGACGGCGTGTCGACGCTGACCGACTTCCTGCTGCTGCAGTTGGTGAACCGGTTCGAGCCGCTGTTCGAGCACTACGCCGCGACCCGACCGCTGCACCCGGATCAGGTGTACGTCACGGCGTTGCAGTTGGCGGGCGAACTCGCCACCTTCGACGGCGCGCGCCGGCCGCCGGCCTTCCCGCCCTACGTCCACGATGCCCTCGACAGCTGCTTCCCGCCGCTGCTTCAGCACATCAGGCAGTCGCTCAGCATCGTCACCGAGCGCTCGGCGATGCAGTTGCTGATCGAGGCCCGCAAATACGGCGTCTACATCTCGATCATCGCCGACCAGGCGCTGCTGCGTCAGGCTCGCTTCGTGCTGGCGGTCAAGGCCAGCGTCAACAGCGCCGACATCCTGCGGGACTTTCCGAACCAGGTGAAGATCGGCCCGGTCGAAGAGATCCGCAACCTGGTGAACCTGCAGTTGCCCGGGATCGGGCTGCGGGCGCTTCCGGTGGCCCCGCGCGAGATTCCGTATCACAGCGACACGGCGTACTTCGAATTGGACAAGCGCGCCGACCTCTGGTCGAAGCTTACGGGATCGGCCTCGTTCGCCTTCCACGTCGCCGGCGAGTATCCGGGACTTCGGCTCGACTTCTGGGCCATACGGGAGGACTGACCGGTGCGCCCGCCGATCGCTGTCGAAGAAGACCCGACGGTCGTCCAGACCCGTCCGGGAGCGCCTCGCCGTCCGCCGACGGCGGCGGGACTGCCCGGTGGCATCCGCGCCAAGATCGGCGGCGGCGGCGGCGTCCGGCGGGGCCGATCGACCTCAAGTCCTATCAGTCGGTCAAAGCCTATCCCCAGAATCCGCTGATCACCGCCGCCGGGACGTTGTTCGACCTGATGGTGGAGCTCTCGACCACCACCGAGCATCCCGACGTCGCCGGCTTGCAGCGCCAGGTCGTCGAGGAGATCCAGCGCTTCGAGCAGCGGGCCACGGCGGCCGGCTGCATCGGCGATCACGTGCTGACCGCGCGCTACGCGCTGTGCTCGGCCCTGGACGAGACTGTGCTCCTGACCTCCTGGGGCGGCGAGAGCGTCTGGAGCCAGCGCAGCCTGCTGTCGATCTTCCAGAACGAGACCTGGGGCGGGGAGAAGGTGTTCGTGCTGCTCCAGCGGCTGCGCCAGGATCCGGCCCGCAACCTCGACGTGACTGAACTGATCGCGCTCACCCTGGCGCTCGGGTTCGAGGGCCGCTACCGGGTCATGGAGAACGGACGCGCCGAGATCGAGGACCTGCGCAACGAGTTGCACCGCGAGATCGGGCGGCAACGCAGCGTCGCCCCCAAACCCCTCAGTGTCGACTGGGAGGGTGTGAACACCGGCCGCGGCATCCGCAACCGGCTGCCGATGTGGGTGGTGTTCGCGGTGACCGGCATCCTCATTCTCGGCATGTTCACCTGGTTCGACATCCGCCAGCACCAGATCAAGGACGCGGCGGTCGACAAGGTGAACGCCCTCGTGCCCCTCGCGTCCGGATCCTAGGTACCGACATGGGTCTCGCCTCCTTCCTCGGCCGGGTGTTCTTCAGCCGCACGACCATGATCCTGGTCGGGTTGCTCGCGCTGGCGGCGCTGGTCTGGTTTGCCGGGCCGAAGGTCCAGGTGCTGGGCAGCCGGCCGCTGGAGTCGGCGGGCGCGCGGGCGGCGGCGATCGGCGCGCTGGTGGCCCTGCTGGTGGGCCTCGAGATGCTCCGGCACTGGCGCGTGCGGCGCCTCAACCGGAAGATGATCGAGAACCTGACGAACAGCCAGTCCCTGACCGCCATGACCGATGGCACGACGGATGACGAGCTGGAGGTTCTGCGCCAGCGATTCGAGGACGCCATGACCGCCCTCAAGGACAGTTCGTCTTCCGGTGGCCAGCTCTATGATCTGCCCTGGTATCTGATCATCGGTCCGCCGGGCTCGGGCAAGACGACGATCCTGCGCAATTCCGGCCTGCAGTTCCCGCTCGCCGAACGCCTCGGCGTCGAGGTCATCGAGGGTGTCGGCGGCACCCGCAGCTGCGACTGGTGGCTGACCGACCAGGCGGTGCTCCTCGACACCGCCGGGCGCTACACCACCCAGGACATCAACGCCGCCAGTGACGCCTCCACCTGGCGGGGATTCCTGAACATCCTCAAGGAAAGTCGCCCGCGACAGCCTGTCAACGGCATCATCATCGCCATCAGCCTGGCTGACATTCTCGTCCAGGACGAGCAGGAGCGGAAGCGGACGATCGAGGCGGTCAAGACCCGCCTCCAGGAGATCATGCGCGGCTTCGGCATGCGGATGCCGGTGTACGTCCTGTTCACCAAGAGCGACCTGGTCGCCGGGTTTTCCGAATTCTTCGAGGATCTCGAGGACGAGGAGCGCCTCCAGGTGTGGGGGATTACCCTGCCGATGGAGGCGTCGAGCACCAGCTCGACCGCTCTCGGCGCCCTGCACCCCCGGATGGACGGGCTGCTGGAACGGCTGAGCAGCCAGGTGCCGAACCGCCTGAACGACGAGCGCCTCACCGAGCGTCGACGGCAGATCTACGCGTTTCCGGAGCAACTCGCGGGCATCAGGCCGTTGCTGGTCGGCTTCCTGGAGGAGGTGTTCCGGCCGAACCGGTACTCGATGCAGCCGCTGTTCCGCGGCATGTACTTCACGAGCGGCACCCAGGAAGGCCGCCCGATCGATCGCATGCAGACCGCCTACGCCCGCGCCTTCGGCTTCGACGCGCCGAACCCGCAGCCTCACAGCGGCCCGGCCAAGCCCTTCTTCATCAACCGGCTGCTGACCGACGTGATCATCCGCGAACGCGGGGTGGTCGGGCGCAACCGCGCGATGGAGCGGCGGATCCTGCTGACCTATGGAGGAGTCTGCGCCGCTTGCCTGCTGCTGATCGCCGCCCTCGGCGCCCACTGGTACACGGGGCAGAAGGAGAGCGAGGCGGAGGTGGCGGCGCTCGATCGGGACGTGGATCTGATCCAGCTCGGCATCGCCGACTACGATGCCGACCCGACCCTCCTCACGGCCCTGCCGCCGCTCGATCTGCTGCGCTCGCGTGTCGACAGGCTGCAGGCCGGAGCGCTCGAGGAGCGGCTGGAGTGGCTGAATCTCGATGCCGACTCGCATCTCCGTGATCCGGTCGAGCAGGCCTACGGTCGACTGCTCGCCGGGGTCGGGTTGCCGCGGATCAAGGCCCGCCTGGAGGCGGCCCTGCAGCAGGCGGTGAGTCGCCGCGACCCGCAAGCGATCAACGAGCTTCTGGCGTTGTATCTGGGCCTCGGCAACCCGGACAAGTTCGACCGCTCCGCGGTCGAGCGCTGGCTGACTTTGGAACTGGAGCAGGCGCTGCCGCTTCGTCCGGACCTCCGCACGGCAATCGAACGCCATTCCCAGGCGCTGTTCGAGACGTGGCCCGGGCCGCAGTCCCTGAACCAGAACGTCATCACCGCGGCGCGGCGCGCTCTGGTGAGCGTCCCGCCGGTAGACCAGCTCTATTCGGCGCTGGAGGAGGCGGGCGAGCGCTATCCGGCTAAGGAGCTGACCGATGTCATCGGGCTGGACGGCTTGCAGATCCTGGTTCGCCGCAGCCCGTCACGCGACGCCCCGCAGATACCGTATCTCTACACCGCTGAAGGGTTCTACAATCTCTTCCTGCGGCAGTTGCCGACGCTGGCGCAGAGCCACACCAGTGAAGACTGGGTGGTCGGCCCCGAAGCCAAGGCGGCCAGCCAGGAGGAACTCGCGACCCTCCTGCAGGCCGCCTCAGACCGCTATGTCGAAACCTACATCGCGACGTGGCGGTCGTTCCTCAACGACATCGACATCCGCGGCCTGCGTGACATCGGCGACGCCAACACGGTTCTGGCGACCCTGTCCGGCAGTCAGTCGCCGGTCGTCAGGCTGTTGGACTTCGTGGCGAACAACACCGAGCTGCCGTTCCAGGCGACCGCGCCGGACGGCGGCGAGGAGGCCGACGGCACCACTCCGAAGGCTTTGGCCCAAGTCGGGGCCGCCGCCAGCGCGCTGGCGAGCCGGGCCGCCAGCGCGACCGGCGCGGGCAACCGCTGGCCCGGAACCACGATCGCGCGGGCGTTCTCCGACGTGATCGCGCTTTCGAAGGGGATCAACGGCCAGCGTCCCGGCATCGCCGATGTTCAGCAGGACATCATCGCCGCCTACGGCCAGATCAACGCGATCGACAGCGCCTCCGATGTCGGCAAGGCCGCGTTCGATGCGGTCCGCCAGCGCCTGCAGTCCAAGGACCAGCGCGACGCCCTGTCGCGTCTGTCGACCACCGCGGTCTCGCAGCCGGAGCCGCTGCGCCACATTCTCGGCGAGATCCCGGGCAGCCTGTGGTCGGTGACGCTGTCCGAGGCGCGCGTCTACCTGAACGAGCAGTGGCGCCGCGACGTGGTCGGCGAGTGCACCCGCGCCGTCTTGAACCGCTATCCGGTGCATCGCGACGGCCGCGACGAAACCACCCTGAAGGATTTCGGGACGTTCTTCGGCCCCGGCGGCACCCTCGACGGGTTCCAGACCGCGTATCTGGGGGAGTTCGTGGACACCACCACCCGCCCCTGGAAGAACCGGCTCGTGCAGGGCGACGGGCTGAACCTCTCGGCGCCGTTCCTGAGCGCGCTGGAGCGCGCCAGCGTCGTGCGCAGCACGTTCTTCCGCAACGGCACGCCGTCACCGGCGGTCAACTTCACGCTGAAGCCGACCTATCTCGACGCCCAGGCGGCCAGAGTGGCGATCGACACCGGGTCCCAGATCATCACCTACCGCCACGAACCGCCCCGCACCTTCAACCTGACTTGGCCGGACCCGAGCTCGGCCCAGCAGATCGCCATCACCATCACCGACACCAACGGCAATTCCAGCAGCATCCAGACCGCCGGGCCGTGGGCTTGGTTCCGCTTGTTCGACCAGTTGAAGCTCCAAAGGACCGGTCTGGCCGACAAGTTCGTGCTGCCGATCGAGATCCGCGGGCGCAAGGCCACCTTCGAGCTGAACGCCGACAGCATCACGAACCCGTTCGAGCTTCCGGAGTTGAGCGAGTTCCGCTGCCAGCCGGGCTTGTGACGACAGGTGTGGATGGCGTGGTCTTGGTTTGCGGCACCGGCAGTGCCGCGACGCGGGCATTGAGCGACAGCCCCATGGCGATCAGGCCGTGCAAGGCGGCGTAGGCGTAGACCCGTGTGTCCAGCGCCTCGTTGCGCCGGCCGTCCGGCTTCCACCAGTAGCGCTGCGGGAACCCCTTCACGTAGCGGGTGCGCACGCGCTCGGCGGTCAGCTGCTCGAACCACGCCGCGTCCCGTTCCAGCGGGAAGTGGCACGACCCGGCTCCGGGTGGCATCACCTTTAGCCGGGCATAGACAGCCTCCTTGGCTGCATCGACACCGATGGCGAACAGGTTGACCTTGCCCTTGTTGGCCCGGCTTGGCCGACGTGGCCAGATCGGTCTGGCACCCGCCATGCCCTTGATCGCCCAGATGCGGCGTCGCTCCTTGCCCCGGCAGAAGGCGTAGGCCGCCAGAGTGTGGTGGCCGCCGGTGTCGATGCAGGCGGCGTCGATGGCGATGTCCACGGGCAGCGTCGCGTGCGGCAGCCGCCGGGCGAGCACCGCATCGAGGTCGTCCCAGACCCTGCTGCCGGCCGGATCCCCCCACAGCACCATGGTGTCGAGCGACCAGCTCTCCTCGTCCCGGCCCCAGCCGACTATCTCCAGTTCCAGGCGATCGTCCTGCACGTCGATGCCGCAGGTGACCACCGCGACCTCGGCCGGCACCGCGGTGCCCCAGTTTTCGCGGCGGAGCATCAGGCCATCGGCGTCGAGCCGCTCGCCGTCGCGCTCCTCCCAGGTCTCCGCCAGCTTGGTGTTGACCCAGACCTTGAGACGGACCGGGTCCTCCTTGGCGGCGGCATGCTCGGCGGCGATCTCCGCCCACGACACCCACGGGCTGTAGAGGCTGGAGAGATGATAACCAGCCGTCCGTCCGTCACCTGACGCCGTCGCTTGCCAGGCGCCGGCGGCAAGCAACGCGGGCTTGCGGTGCTCAGGATGCCGGGTTCCGCAGGTCGGGCAGTGCCAAGCCGCTTCCTCGAGGCGCCCTGATGTCCAGCGGATGTCCCGCCACACGATCTGCTGGTGCTGCCCACAGCCGTCGCAGGGCACGGCGAACACCCGCCGGTCGCTCTCCAGGTACGCCGCCTCGATCCGGCTGAACCCCTTCAGCGTCGGCGTCGACACCATCAGGATCTTGCGGTTCAGGAAGGTTGCCGCGCGCTGGATCGCGAGCGCTACCGGATCGCCTTCCCCGTCGGCATCGCCCGGATAGCCGTCGACCTCGTCGAGGAACAGATAGCGCACCGGCATCGAGCGCAGGCCGACCGCCGAGTTGGCGCCGGTCAGGATCAGCACCCCACCCGGGAACTCCTTCATCAGCACCGTGTTGCCGCTGTCGCGCGAGCGCGGATCTCGGACGCGCGCGGCCAGATCCGGGCTTGCCTCGATCAGCGCGTCGACACGCTGCTTGGAGACGCGTTTGGCGCCCTCGACGGTCGGCTGAACCAGCAGCAGCGGGCCCGGGGCGTGATGGATCACGTAGCCGAGCCAGTTCAGGCCAGCCTCGGTACCGCCGAGCTGGGCGCCCTTCATGAACACCACCCGCTCGACCGCGGACGACGGCGACAGGTCGTCCATGACGGCGCGCAGATAGGGCGTGCGCTCGGTGCGCCAGGCACCGGGTTCGGCCGACGCCACCGAGGTCAGCCGGCGATGTCGATCGGCCCACCTCGATACGGTCAGGTCCGGGTCAGGTGCGAGCCCCTGGAGTCAGGCCGCGAGCACCTGGTCGCCGCCGTCGTAGCCGTAATCATCTGACAGGTCAGTCGACGGTGAGCCTCGGC
>JAGYJX010000015.1 GCA_018401495.1 Rhodospirillaceae bacterium | reverse complement strand
ATGACGGTCTTCCCGAACGGCACCGAACTGCTGCTGACCTGCGCCGAGATGGCGCGCGCCGACGGTATCGCGATCGCCGGCGGCATCAGCGGCACCGCGCTGATGGCCGCCGCCGGTGCCGCCGTGGCCACTGCCATCCGCCGGCGCTATCGCCCGCGGCCGGCTCTGGTGCTGGCCGGACCGGGCAACAACGGCGGCGATGGCTGGGTGGTCGCCCGCGACCTCGCCGACCATGGCTGGGACGTGCGGGTGGCGGCGCTCGGCGATCCGGACGGACTGCGCGGCGATGCCGCCTGGGCGAGGCGCCTTTGGGCGGGGCCGGTCGAACCCGTCGGCGTGGCGGCGCTGGACGGCGCCGCCCTGGTGGTCGACGCGTTGTTCGGGGCCGGACTGACCCGCGACCTGGACGGACTCGCCGGCGAAACGGTGAGCGCGCTCGCCCGGCTGGTGGCGGCGGGGCTTGCGGTTTCGGTGGCGGTGGATGTGCCGAGCGGCGTCGACGGCGACACCGGACGGGTGCGCGGCGTCGCCGCACCGGCCGACCTGACGGTGACCTTCTTCCGGCGCAAGCCCGGCCACCTGCTGCTGCCCGGGCGATCGCTCTGCGGGACCCTGCGGGTCTGCGACATCGGCATTCCGGCGGAGGCACTCGCGGTGATCGATCCGCCCACCGCCGTCGACGGTCCGCCGGCCTGGCGCGGGTCGCTGGCGGGGCGTTCGCCCTCCGACCACAAGTACCGGCGCGGCCACGTGGTGGTGGTCGGCGGAGCGATGGCGGGTGCGGCCCGTCTGGCGCTCGCCGCCGCCCGCCGCTCCGGTGTCGGACTCGCCACCGCCGCGGTGCCGCCGGACTCGGTCGCGCTCTACGCCGGCGACGCGCCGGGCGCCATCGTGCGGGAGATGGAAGGGCCGGAGACGCTCGCCGCGCTGCTGGCGGATCCCCGCTTCTCCAGCGTGGTCGTGGGGCCGGGTCTCGGCGACGGGGAGTCGTCGGGCGCCCTGGTGTCGGCGGCGCTGTCGACCGGCCGGGCCGTGCTGATCGACGCCGACGGCATCGGCGCCTTCGCCGGGGCAGCTTCGGAGCTGGCGGCACGGATCGCCGGTCCGGTCGTGCTGACCCCGCACGAGGGCGAGTTCAGGCGACTGCTCCCGGATGTCGACCTGGCGACCGGCAAGCTTGCGGCGGCACGGGCGGCGGCGGTGCGGCTGGGCGCGGTGGTCCTGCTGAAAGGCGCCGACACCGTGGTCGCGGCTCCGGACGGCCGCGCCGTCCTGGTCGACAACGCCCCGCCGACGCTGGCGACCGCCGGTTCCGGCGACGTGCTGGCGGGCTTGATCGGCGGGCTGCTGGCGCGCGGCGCGCCGGCCTTCGAGGCGGCCGCGGCCGGCGCCTGGATTCACGGCGAGGCCGGCCGTGCCGCCGGATCGAGCGTGATCGCCGAGGATCTCGTGGAGCGGATCGGGCCGCTGGTCGAGCGCCCCTGATTCAGTCGCGGGCCAGGGCGATGCGTATCGCCTCGACGCAGGCTTCGGGATCGTCCCGCACGTCGATCACGATCGGTCGCTCGTCGGCACCCGGCGGTTCCAGGGTCGCGAGTTGGCTGACCAGCAGGCCCGGTGGCATGTATTCGTGACGGCGGGCGGCGATGCGGTCGCGGATGAGCGCTTCGTCGCCAGTGAGCTGGACCAGCCGGACGCCCGGGCGACCGCCGATCAGCAGGTCGCGGTAGGCGCGCTTGAGGGCGGAGCAGGCCACCACCATGCCGGTGCCGTCGGCCAGCCAGCGGTCGATGTCGGCGGCGATCGCGCGCAACCACGGCCAGCGGTCGGCGTCGTCGAGCGGGCGTCCGGCCCGCATCTTCTCGACGTTGGCCGCCGGGTGGTAGCTGTCGCCCTCGGCGTAGCCATAGCCGAGCGCGTCGGCCAGGCGGCGGCCGACGGTGCTCTTGCCCACACCCGACACCCCCATCAGGACGACGACGCTCAACGACCTCTCCACTCGGCGTGATGGCTGCCCGGACGATCGGTCCGCTCGAAGCGGTGGGCACCGAAGCGGTCCCGCAAACCCTGCAGGAAGTCGGCCGGCACCCGCTCCCGGGACATGCCGTCGACCCAGGCCAGCGCCGACATCATCGCCGGCACCGCGATACCGCCGCCCGCCGCCGCCGCGACGGTTCGGCGCAGGCCCGGCAGGGCTGCCCGCATCTCGGCACCGAGGTCGGGCGCCCGCAGCAGCAGTGTGCCCGGCGGCACCGCGCTCGCCGCCTCGGCCAGCCGGTCGAGCAGCGCGGCCCGCAGGATGCAGCCGGCCCGCCAGACCCGGGCGACGGCGGCCTGGTCGACCGACCAGCCTTCCGCCGCGTCGGCCGCGGCGATCAGGTCGAACCCCTGGACGAAGGCGGCGAGCGTGGCCGCGCCCAGCCCGGATTCGAGATCCTCAAGCGACAGGACAACCGGCGACGGTGAGACGGCGAGGGCCCGCCGGTCGTCGCCGCGCGCCGACACCGCGCGCGCGAACACCGCCTCGGCGATGGTCGGGGCCGGCGCGCCGTAGTCCAGCGCCGCCAGTGAAGCCCAGCGCCCGGTGCCCTTCTGCCCGGCACGATCCACCACCTTGTCGAGCAACGGCGCGCCGTCGTCGTCGCGGGTTCGGACGACGTCGGCGGCGATCTCGACCAGGTAGCTCTCCAGCGATCCGCGGTTCCAGCGCGCGAACACGTCGCCGATGGCGTCGGGCGTCATCCCGAGACCGTGTCGCATCAGGTCATAGGCTTCGGCCAGCGCCTGCATCACGGCGTACTCGATGCCGTTGTGCACCGTCTTGACGAAGTGTCCGGCGGCGCCGGTTCCGAGCAGCGCGCAGCACGGCGTGCCGTCGGGCGAGCGGGCGGCGATGGCGTCCAGGACAGGGGCCACCCGCGCCCAGGCAGACGGCCGATCCGCCGGCCATCAGCGCCGGGCCGAAGCGGGCGCCCTCTTCACCGCCGGAGACCCCGAGGCCGATCAGCTCGATCCCCGTCCCGGCGAGCCCGGCCTGCCGGCGGGCGGTGTCGCGGGCGTCGGCGTTGCCGCCGTCCAGGACGACATCGCCCGGCGCCAGCGACGGCTGCAACGCCTCGACCACCGCGTCGACCGCCGCACCGGCGGTGACCATCAGCAGGATGGCCCGTGGGGCCGGCAGGATGGCGGCCAGGGCGGCCGGGCTGTCCGCCCAGACCGTTCCGGCGGGCAGCTGATCGCGGGCCAGGGCCGCCAGCTGCGGATCGCGCTCCCAGACGACCAGCGGCGTGCCGTGGTCGGCCAGGTTGAGGGCCAGGTTGCGGCCCATGGTGCCGAGGCCGATCAGGCCGATCGGGTCGGCGGGGCCACTCGGTGGAGCAGGGGTGTCGGGCGATGTCACGGTCGATCCGTCCGTTCGCTTGTGGCAGCGGTGTAGCCCGCCGTCATCCGGCCAGGCAAGGCCGGCGCGGGTCGGCTACCGCCCCGCGCCCTGTCGCCAGAGGTTCCAGGCATCGCGCGCCTGATAGCTCCAGTAGACGGCCTGGGCGTACCATGTGCCGAGCCGCCCGCCGGCCGGGATCAGGCCGAACGGCCGGAACATCCGCCAGCGCTCGTCATCCTCGGCGATCGCCGTGGCCACCAGTTCGCCGCCCATGGTCGTCGTCGCCATGCCATGGCCGCCGTAGCCCTGGCTGTACCAGACTCCAGGCCGCAACCGGCCGATCTGCGGCATCTTGTGCACCGCGTAGCCCATGGTCCCAGGCCACGCCACCTCGGCCTTGAGGTCGGAAAGTTGCGGATACACTCGCCGCAGATCGCCCATCATGGTGTCCGACAGCGCCTGGGGGTCGGTCCATCGGCTGATCCGGCCGCCCCACAGCAGGCGGGTGTCGGGCAGCGGGCGGTAGTAGTCGTTGGCGAAGCGGTCGTCGGAGACGCCGTTCGGGGCGCCGATGACATCCTTCAGCCGATCGCCGACCGGCTCGGTCAGCACGACGTAGGTGCCGATCGGCAGGATCGCGCGCGACAGCGGGCCGACCAGCCCCTCGATGTAGCCGGAACAGCAGACCACCACCTGGTCCGCGGTCACCGTTCCGCGGTCGGTATGGATCCGCTTCGGCTCGCCGGACAGATCGATATGCCGAACCGGCGTGTCTTCGTGAATCGTGCCACCAAGCGCCTCGATCGCCGCCGCGGTGCCGCGCGTGAAGTTGAGCGAGTGGAACGAGAACGCCGACGGGTTGAACATCGCGTCGTAATAGCGCGGGCTGCGCCAGATCGAGCGGACCCGATCGCGCTCCCAGACCTCGCGGCGTTCCCCGAAGGTCTCGTTCATCCAGTCGGCCCGGCGTTGGATGGCGGCGCGATCGTCGAACCAGGAGCAGCCGGCGATCCCGTCGACGATCGGCGCCGTCGCGTCGCCCATGGCTTCGGCGCGCCTCCGGACCAGCGCGACCGCATCCTGGGTCAGCCGGTACATCTCCTGCGCGCGCGGCTTGCCGACCTTTCGCACGAGGTCGGCCGGACCGAGGGCGAAGCCCGCCGACACGAAGCCGCCGTTGCGTCCCGAGGCGCCCCAGCCGACCCGGCGCGCCTCGAGAACGATCACCCGACGGCCGCGCTCGGCCAGCCCCAACGCTACCGAGAGCCCGGCCATGCCGCCGCCGATGACCGCGATCTCGGCCGACACCGAGCCATCCAGCAGTGGTCGGCGAAGGTCGTCGGCGCGGGTACGGGCGTAGTAGCTGTCGACGTAGTCGGTCATTGCGGATCCTGCTCAATCCAGGGTCGGAGCCGGTCGACGTCCTCGACGGACAGTTCCGGGTCGTCGAAGGCCCGCAGGACGGCCTCGTGATGCCCGAGCGCATCGCGGAATTCCGCCGCAGCAATGGCGTCGGCCAAGCGGTTTGCGCCGTCGCTCACCGCCGGGATGTCGCCCGAGACGTTGCCGTGGGTCAGGGCGGCCGCGAAGGTGAAGGCGTGGATCCGGCTGAGCCAGGGCAGGTCCCCGGGGATGAGCGGCTGCAACTCGAATGCGGGGCCGAGGTCGGGGAAGTCCAGGAACTCGTGGCCGGCCTGCTGCGGTGGCGGCGTGACCAGACCTCGCCAGGTGGCGATACGCCCGGCGATCGGGCCGAGCAGCGGCGAGCCACCGAGGTCGATCCGGAATCCCGTGCCGAGAATGACATGGTCGACGGCGTGCTCGCCCGCCGTCGTCTGCAGCAGGACGCGGCCGCGCTCAGGCATCGCGCCGGTCACCGACGCGCCAGTGGCGACCGAGAAACGAGGATCGTCGCACACCCGCAGCACGGCGGCGCGCGGCGGCGCCACCCGGGAGTCGAACAGATAGGTCATGACCCGCCAGCGGTCTTCGGGCGCCAGGGTCGGGTAGCCGAGCGTGAAGCCCGGGTAGACCACGCCCTTGAACTTGTTGACCCGCGGCAGCTCGGTGCGCCGTGCCAGCAGCACGACCGAAGCGGCGCCGGCGTCGAGGGCCTCGGCGGCGTTGTCGAACGCGGAGGCGCCGTAGCCGACGACCGCGACCGTCTTGCCGGAAAGCCCGGCGAAATCGATGTCGTCGTAGGTGTGCGACACCTGACCCGACGGAATCGCCTCGGTCCAGGCGGGGCGGCGGGGAACGGCGATGCCTTCGCGACCAGAAGCCAGGACTATCCGGCGGGCGAGAACCGTTTCGACGCCTTCGGGCCCCTCGAGCCGGACGGCCAATCCGGCGTCAGACGGATCCACGCCGATCGCCTCGACGCCGTTCTCCACGGGCAGGTGCAGCACCCGGCGATACCAGCGCAGGTAATCCATCCACTGCGCGCGTGGAATTCGGTCGAGCGCGTCCCAGGCCTTGCCACCCCACTGCGCCTCGAACCAGGCGCGAAAGGTGAGGGCGGGAATCCCGAGGGCGGGCCCGGCCAGATGCTTCGGGGACCGCAGCGTGCGCATGCGGGCATAGGTAACCCAAGGCCCTTCGCGGCCCTCGGAACTTCGGTCGACAATCCTGAGCGCCGTCAACCCGCGCCGCCGCAGCGCAGCGGCGGCTACCAGGCCGCACATCCCGCCGCCTACGACGAGCGCATCGAGCACCGGCGCTCCACCAGGGCCGTTCGCGGGTCGTGTCCAGCGGCTCGGGGGCTCGTTCAGGCAAGCCAGATCGTAGGCCAATCGGGCCTCGAGTTCGGCAAGGCTCTGAGATGGAGAGTGTAGCATCAGGTTGGGAATGCCGTTTCGTCGCCACCACCTTTACAGCGCGGTGCCGATCCGGCCAAGGAGGTGGCGGACCGGGGGCAGACGGCGTCGATAGGACGGGCTGGGCAATGCACCTTCCAAATTCGATATGAATATGACGATTAACTTTAAATTGATTGATCTTGATCCCGATTCGCGAATATGAACTGAAGGTCCGTTTGGGAACGCGGAGTAACGAACCATGACGCAGCCCAAGCCTCGGGCCAGGCGATTGGAGAGGCTCTCGCAAGACCAGCTTGACGGGATTCTCAAGCGGCACGTCCGGTTCCGGAAAGGTCGGCTCGGTGGCGCCCGCGCGGTGTTGTCGTTCTTCGACCTCGGGTGGTTGAATTTTCGTGAAGCTGACTTGACCGATGCCGACCTGACCGGGTCGGTTCTGGCGCGCGCCACCCTCGACCGTGTCATCCTGGACTATGCTTCGCTGTTTGCCACGGATCTCCGCGGGGCCGGCCTGGTGGGGGCGAGCCTCGTGAAGTCCGATCTGCGTGGCGCGAGCATGCGGGGAGCCCGGCTTGTCGGCGCCTCCCTGATCGATGCCGACATCCGCGAGAGCAATCTGGCCGAGCGGGGCGAACGCGACCGCGATCTCCACATGATCGAGATCGAGCAGGCCGCGTCTCAGATGCAGCAGGCTGATTTCTCCGGCGCCGACCTGTCCGGCGCCCGCCTGTCGGGCGCCGTCTGCGTCAGAACGAATTTCTCGGATGCGCTGATGCGCGGCACACGGCTGGTCAGGTGCAACCTGCGGGGTGCGACCTTCGATGGCGCCAACATGGACGGGGTCGACCTGAGCTGGGCGAACCTCGAAAAGGCCAGCCTGAAGAACGCGATCTTCACGCGCGTCACCGTGAACATGACCGAATTGGGCGGCGCGGATCTGCGCGGTGCCATCACCGATCGAGCGGCGGGACGGACCCTCGATGAACTCGGCGATCCTCTGGAAGTTCGGCTGGCCCAGCATTCGACATGGGTGGCTACCGCCAGCGCGCAGGGGCGACAGCTCGATGTCAGCGGGTTCGACCTGCGGGCGGCCGGCGGCCTCGACGACGTCAACCTGACCGCGATACTCGCCAAGGGCGCCGTTTGGTGCGGCCTGGACCTGGGTGGGGCGCAGATGGCGGCGGGTCAGCTCGGCGACGGCGATTTCCGCTTCGCCAACTTGCAGCGAGCCGATCTTCGCGGCGCCGACATGCGCGGCGCGCGCCTGCGCAACGCCCGCTTGGCCGGGGCCAACCTCCGCGCGCTCGTTCTGGAAACCGGTCAGACGATGCCCACCCGGCTGGTCGGCGCCGACCTCCATTTCGCGGACCTCCGCGGGGCCACTCTTCGGGGCGCGGACCTGCGCGACGTGGACCTGTCGACAGCGGTCCTGGATGATGTCGATCTTCGGGGCGCCAGCCTGGAAGGGGCGCTGCTTCCAGACCCGCTTCCAGGAAGCCTCGTTCTCGATGACGACGTGCTTTGCAACGGTACCCAGGCTTGACCAGGTCGCCGAAAAAGAAGTGGCCGGCCCGAGGGCCGGCCAAGGTCAAGTCAGGGAGTCGGGGTAGTGACCCGGGGTAGACACTCGCGCTTCCGTGGTCATGGGTCGCGAACCACGGAACCTTGACGATCCGGCGGAGGACTGTTGACGAGCCCGTCGGCCGCCGCCAATCGCGTGCCGGGACGACCCTGGTCTCCCGCCGAGCCGGATACCACCGTCGACGCGGCAAGCGTGTCGGGCGTCCGAGACCCGCTGGGCGTCAACGCCAAGCCCTGACGGTAGGCGGCCTGAGCCTCCTGATGATCACCCATCCCGTCGAGCGCTGCGCCCATGCCGTTCCAGGAGACGGCATCAGCCGCGTCTTCGGCCAGGAGGCGGCGGTAGACCGCAATGGCCTCGGCGCCGCGGTCCAGGGTCACCAGGGCATCGGCGAGGCCGCGACGCGTCTCGCGGTCGCGGGGACTGTTCGCGAGCGCGGCCGTGAGGAGATCCAGCGCGACCTCCGGCTCGCCGAGCCGGTTCGCCAGCAAGCCCCACGCGGCAAGCGGCTCGGCGGCGAATGGCTGGGATTCGTGCGCCTCCCGGTACAACTCGACCGCAATGTCGGCCCGCCCGTCGCGCTCAGCCTCGCGGGCCATTCGCATCGCTGCGTCGCCGCCCAGGCTGACCGGCGTGTCGGCAACGGCCGCGAGACCGGTGGCTCCGAGGAGCGCGGCGGCCAGGGCGCAGCTTGCGACAAGGTTTCTCAGAGCCATTCGTCGCCTCTCTTCTAAAGGCACAAAGCTCAAAAGACGTTCTGATTTGAAATTACTATAGCCAATTTATTACGATTTCGTAAACGAATTTCGATTCGTTTCCCGACTGGCCTGGCGCCGGAAGTCGCGTGGCCGCATTCGCCGACTTGGCGAGCGGAGGGTGCTCGCCTAACGTGCCGGCGTCCTGAGGCGAGGTGATGCAATGCGTGTCGTGATCATGGCGCCGGCGGCGTCGGCGGGTATTTTGGGGCGCACTTGGCGCGGGCCGGGCATGAGGTGGTCTTCATCGCCCGCGGTGCGCATCTCGAGGCCATGCGCAGCCGAGGCCTCAGGCTGGAAGGTTCGCGCGGCGACATCGCGCTCGCCCCCGGCGGCGCCACCGACGACCCTTCCAGCATCGACGGTTACGCCGACGTGGTCCTGTTCGCGGTGAAGCTCTACGACACCGAGACGGCGGGCGAGGCTGTTCGGCCGGTGGTCGGACCGGACACCATGGTCATCAGCCTGCAGAACGGTGTGGATGGTCCGGATCGTCTGGCGGCCGTCCTCGGAAGCGGCCAGGTCCTCGGCGGCGCCGCTTACGTGTCGGCGCTGATCGCCGAGCCGGGGGTGGTGCGGTACACATCGGACATGTCACGGATCGTGTTCGGCGAACTTGCCGGCGGCGTTGCCGATCGGGCAACCCGCTTCCGCGACGCCTGCCGCGCGGCAGGCTTCGAAGCCGATGTCTCGGCCGACATCCGGGCGGCGCTTTGGGACAAGTTCGTGCTGCTCGCCACCAACGCCGGCCTGACGACGTTGCTCCGCAAGCCGGCTGGCGAGGTCTACACCGATCCCGAGATCCGGGAATTGGCGCGCGCCCTGATGCTCGAGGTGGTGGCGGTCGCCACGGCCGAGGGTATCCGGACGTCGCCGGACATCGTCGAGCGGTCGGTTGCTCTCACCCTGAGCTTTCCGCCGGGGATGTACGCGTCGATGTACCACGACCTTGCCCGTGGCCGACGCATCGAGGTCGCCAGCCTGTCGGGACTGGTGGCGCGCCGGGGCAGGGCGCTCGGGGTTCCCGTTCCGCATCACACCACCATCTGGTGCGCGTTGAAGCCCTACGCGGAAGGAACCTGACGGGAGCGCTGGCCAGCGCTCAGGCCGGCTCTGGCGGCAACGTGACCGACCACAGAACAGTATCGGCAATGTCCTTGAGCGACACGGTCATCGCGGCGCTCTCCCCGTCGATCGCGACATGGCCGAAATACTGTCTGCCATCCCAGGGCGGCAAATTTGCCTGGCCCTCGGGCGCGTGCGCCTGGAACACCACCCGCGGGCCAAAGGTGTTGTCGAGGTCGGCGGGCCCGAACGTCCCGGCGTGGATGGGTCCGGACACGAACTCCCAGAACGGATCGAAGTCCTGGAACACGGCCCCCTCCGGATCGTAGCGGTGCGCGGCGGTGTAGTGGACGTCGGCGGTCAGCCAGACGGTGTTGCGGATCCGGTTGTGTTTTATGAACCGGAGCAGGTCGGCGATCTCCAGTTCTCGGCCGCGCGGCGGACCGTCACGGTTGGCGATGCCTTCCGATCCGCTCTTGGTCCGCCAGTCGTCGTGGATCACCAGGCCGACCGGCATGTCCGAGGCGATCACTTTCCAGGTGGCCCGCGACGCCAGCAACGCGCGCCGAAGCCATCGCGACTGGGCCGCGCCGAGCAGGGCTGCGGCGTCAGAAGCCGTGACTTGGTCGTTCGGGCCATTCGGGCCCCTGTAGCTGCGAAGGTCGATCAGGAAGACGTCCAGCAGGGGCCCATAGCCAATCCGCCGGTACACGCGACGGGGCTCGTCGGGATGGGTGCGGATCGGCTGGTATTCATGGAAGGCGCGCGCCGCGCGCGCCGCCAACAGGTCGACGCTCTGCACGGTGTAGCGAGGGTCGCCCCGCAGGATCTCGCCCGGGTACCAGTTATCGGTAACCTCGTGGTCGTCCCATTGGGCGAGAACCGGGGTCGAGGCGTTGAAGCGCCGTACGTTCTCGTCGGACAGGTTGTAGCGGTAGTACCCGCGGAACTCGTCGAGCGTCTCCGCGACCTTCGACGTCGCTTCGGTCACCAGGTTGCGCCAAACCCGGCCGTCCGGCGTGCGCCGTTCGGCGGTGAACGGCGCGTCCGCGTAGATCCCGTCCCCGGAGTGGATCAGGAAATCGGCGTTCTGCGCGGCCATGGTCGCGTAGCCCCGCATCCCGCCCCAGTCCGGATTGCGTCCCCAGCCCTGGCCGGCGGTGTCGCCGGTCCACAGGAACGTGACGTTTTGCCGCGTCGTCGCGCCGGTCCGAAGTCGGCCGATCGCCGGTTCGGACAAGCGCCCGGGTGCGTCGGGATTCTCGAACGTGATCCGATAGAAGATGTCGTCGCCGGAAGGCAGCCCATCGATCAGGGCCTTGACGCTGAAGTCGTTCGCCGCGGCCGCCTCCGGTCCGATCACGAGGCGAGGGTTGCGAAACGCCTCTGTCGCCGCGAGTTCCACCCGCATTCTCGCCGGCCGGTCGGCTCGCGCCCAGAGCATGGCGCTCGACACGTCCACGTCACCGCACTGCACACCATGCGTGACGATGGGGCGTGAGCGGTATGCGATGGCGGGGCGTGAAAACAAAAGGCCGCCACCACCGGCAGCGGCCCCCAGGATCACCCGGCGTCGGTCAGGACGCTCCATCGGCGCTGGAAAGTCAGCAACAGGCCGCCGCTACGGCGGCCTTCAGACGCCCGCGGTGCTGCGGCGCCCTGGGAGAGCATTCAGACCCTCGGGGAGGCAGCTTGAGGGCCTTGCGAATCAACCTGCCTCCGAGCCTTGATGCCGTCGACCGAACATCATCGCCAGCGACGAGACGCGGCTCAGATCGACCGGAAAGAGTTGGATCCGTCGGCGCGGCATGTCGAGGGGAGCGGATTCGGGCACGCCGATCGGCGGGTCAAGAAGCAGGGCGTCAGTGGTGGCGAGGAACGCGTCGTCAGGCATGCCGGTCTCCGAGGATTTTGGTGGGCTAACGGCCGGATCAGGATATGGTTCCCCCGTGCTGCACCGCAATGACCCCTCATATGGGGCGGCAGGTTTGTACACGGAACCGCGGTGTTAAGGAATGGTTGGTATTCGGCGACCGCAAGCGGCTGTAGCGTCATGAGAATCGGCGACGTTCAGCCATTCGATCCCGACTTTGGAGTGACGGTGGATGGCGATTACCAGACGCGACGCCCTTCTGGGCGTCTTGTTGGGCGTCTCCGCGGCAGGGTTGGGTCGCGCCGGGTGGGCGGCGGACGAAACCGCCGCCGCGACGTATGGGCGGGTGCGCAGCTACGCCGATGTAAGGGCTCTGGCGGAGCGCATGGCGCGGGAAGCCTTTCAGGACCCGCCGCGGGTCCCGGAGCGCTTCGCGAAACTCGACTATCAAGGTTACTTCGCCATCCGCTCGGCGCGGGAGGCACGGTTGTGGTCGGGGTCGGACCTGCCGTTCGAGGTCGGGCTCTTCCATGCCGGCGGGCTGTTTCAGTATCCCGTTCGAATCTTCGAGATCGCCGGCGAGGAGACGAACCCCATCGGTTTCGACCCGGCGCGTTTCACCTATGGTGACGTGAGCCCGACCGTCGACGAGGAAGGCGCCCTCGGGTATGCCGGATTTCGGCTGTATGACCGGCTCAACTGGGATCGCGACGTCGCCTCGTTCCTGGGCGCGAGCTACTTCAGGGCGGTCGGCGGCGAACTCCAGTACGGTCTCTCGTCGCGCGGCCTGGCGATCGACACGACCCGCTTCGGCAGCGAGGAGTTCCCGATGTTCCGGGCGTTCTGGCTGCGCCGCCCGGCGGCAGGCGACGGCAGCCTCACCGTGCTGGCATTGCTGGACAGCGCCAGCACCGCCGGAGCCTATCGGTTCGTCATTCAGCCTGGGCGCACCACCGTCATCGACGTCGATACCGCGATATTTCCGCGCACCCGCCTCGACAGCGCCGGAATCGCACCGATCACGTCGATGTATCTGCATGGCGAGAACGACTACCGTCAACGCGATGATTTTCGTCCCGAAGTGCACGATTCCGATGGGCTTTCCATGCTGACCGGTTCCGGCGAATGGATCTGGCGTCCGCTCCACAATCCGGCGACGGCGCACGTCAACGCCTTCTCCGACACCAACCCGCGTGGCTTCGGCCTGCTGCAGCGCGACCGCAACTTCTCACACTACCAGGACGACCGGGTGCTGTACGAACGCCGGCCCAACCTCTGGATCGAGCCGCGTGGCGACTGGGGCCCCGGCCGGATCGAGCTGGTTGAACTGCCGGCGGTCGACGAGACGGTCGACAACATCGTCGCCTACTGGCGACCCGAGGAACCCCCGCAGCCCGACCGACCGGCTGAGCTGGCCTACCGGATGCACTGGGGGACCGTCATGCCGGACCGCCTTCCGGCACCCGCTCGGGCGATGTCCACACGGATCGGCGTGGCCGGCACGCCGGGCCGCGAACGCGACCGCCGCAACCGTGCCTTCGTCGTCGACTTCGTCGGCGGCGACCTGCTGATGCTGGATCCCGCGGCTCCGGTGCGACCGGTGATCACCGCCAGCCGGGGCAAGGTGGCGCGACAGACGGCCCGATACATCGCAGAACTCGGCGCGTGGCGGGCTCGCTTCGAATTGTTGCCGGAGGGGGCGGAGGTCGTCGACCTGCGGATGTTCCTTGAGCACCGCGGCGGGGCTCTGAGCGAGACCTGGACCTACCAGTGGCATGCGAGCGATCTGTGACATCCGGTGGAATAGGTGTGGCCGAACACGGTCTATGGAGCGGGGCAACCCTGAGCCCCGACGTGAACGTCCGCCCTGTGCCTCACGGGTCCGCTTCGGCGGACCCGTTCTTTTCGCGGTCGCGCCGCCGGGCTTCCGGGGGCAATTGGTCGGGAACCACATCGCCGTCGTGCCAGCCGATCCCGAGGAACGTCCAGTCATTGTAGCCGGAGACACCGATCACCGGATCGGCGCGGTCGGCGAGCGCGCCGTTCTCGATCCAGTAAGCGGTGAAGCCGATCTTCGCCAGGCCTCGGCGCCGGACCTGCTTCAGCAAAGCCACCTCCGGGAGATCCAGGTCTCCCGTCAAGGGGATGGGGATCGAGAACGCGGGAAGGCCGACCAAGGCCTCGCTCTCGTTGGTCGACAGGGCTCCGGAGCGGATCTCGACCACGGCCTGGGCATCGCTGCGGTTGTCGGTCAGATGCACGCCACTGGCGAGAAACCGATCGCGGACCGCGCCGATGGCATAGCCCCGGTCGTAAGCCTCGAACCGGCTTGGGTCGATGAACACCTTGGTCCCGGCCGGCAGCTTCACGATCAATCGGCTGACCGCCCGGTCGGTCGCGGTCGACAGCAGGTATTGTTCGGTGGCGGTCCGATCCGGCGCGGTCTCGCGGACCTTCGAGCATCCCGTTGCAACAAGGACGAGCAGGATCGCTGCGGCGATCCAGCGAACGGTCGAGGGGATCATGCGGGACGCACCGGTCAGCGGGCGCAGCCGGCCCGGACGCGCGGGCCGGAGCGCTTCGAGGCAGCCATCTTCGTCGGTAGATCGCGGCGGACGGCCCGGTATTCCCGTCGTGCCGGAAATGAGCGCAGAATGAGAGGGTCGTATGTCTGGATCGGATAAGCCCTCGGCTTCAACACGGAGCACGGCGGCCACCGTGTCGATCCGGCTCCTGTTCGCGTTCCTGGTTGTGACCACGACGGCGGCGGCTCTGCTGGAGTTCCGCCAGCTGTTCCCGTCCATGCGCCTCAACGCCGTTGAGATCGCCCTGCTGGTGATCTTTCCGATCCTGATCGCCTGGCTAGCCGCGAACTTCTGGATCGCCGCCCTGGGCGCGGCGTCCTTGTTCTGGCATCGCCTGTCGCGCGTGATCGGGGCTCGGGAGGATTCCGGGTACGGGCCGCAGATCGGACCGCGTCTGGTGGCGGTGATGCCGATCTACAACGAAGACACCGAGCGGGTGTTTGCCGGGTTGCGAGCGATGTACCGCTCGTTGGATGCCGAAGGGCGGTTGTCCGGATTTCACCTGTTCGTGCTGAGCGACACCCGCGATCCCGTCATCGCCAGGCGCGAGGAGTTGGCGTGCAGCGCCTTGATGCGGGACGTCGATGGCGTCGGACGGGTGTTCTACCGGCGCCGCACCCAGAACGTCGGTCGCAAGGCCGGCAACATCCAGGACTTCTGCGAGCGCTGGGGCGGGCACTACGAGTACATGCTGGTGCTCGATGCCGACAGCCTGATGGACGGCGAAACCGTGCTCCGGATGGCAGACCGGATGGATGCCGATCCAAAGCTGGCGCTGCTGCAGTCCTGGCCGCGAACGGTGCGCGCGCGGACCCTGTTCGGTCGCCTCCAGCAGTTCGCCACTTCGGTACAGGGTCAGCCGATTGCCGAGGGGTTGGGCGTCCTGATGGGGGATTCCTGCAGCTATTGGGGGCACAACGCGATGATCCGCGTGCGGGCCTTCGCGGCAAGCTGCGGGTTGCCGATCCTGCCGGGCAAGCCGCCGATCGGCGGCGAGATCATGAGCCACGACTTCGTGGAGGCGGCCCTGCTGGTCGCCGACGGCTGGAAGGTCCGCATGATGGCTGACCGGCAGGGCAGCTTCGAGGAGCCGCCGCCGAGCCTGATCGCCAGCGCCCAGCGCGATCGCCGCTGGTGCCAGGGCAACCTCCAGCACGTCCAGTTGATCGCCGCCAAGGGGCTCGCCGGGATGAGCCGCTACCACTTCATGATGGGCGTCATGGCCTACCTGGCGTCGCCGATCTGGCTGGTGTTCCTGATCCTGGGCACCGTGCAGATCCTCGGGGCCACCGACGTCCTGCAGACCGTCGACATCCTTCGTCCGATCCCGCTGATCATCCCGCGCACCGCCGATCTGCGGATCCTGATCGGGTTGCCGCTGCTGCTCCTGCTGCTGCCGCGGACCTTCGGGTTGACCGCCATCGCCCTGAACCGGACCTTGCGGCGCGGACACGGTGGACTGTTGGGGTTGGCCGGCAGCACGCTGCTCGAGCTGATCCTTACCACCCTGGTGGCGCCCGTGATGATGCTGCTGCACACCCGGTTCGTGGTCGAGATCCTGATCGGCCGCAGCTCCGGGTGGGGCGCGCAGCGCCGCGACGGCGACGGCGAGCCGTTCCGGCAGATCCTGAGGGTGCACTGGCTGCACACGCTTCTCGGCGTCGCGGTGGCGATCGGTGTCGGCTGGGTGTCGCTGGAAGCCCTGGCCTGGCTGGCGCCGATCATCATCGGGCTGACCCTGGCGATCCCGGTCTCGTGGCTGAGTGGCCGCGAGTCGGCCGGGGCCTTCCTCTACTGGATCGGGCTGTTCCGCGTGCCGGAAGAGGCTGATCCGCCGGCGATCGTGCTTGCCCTGGAGCGCGAGCTCGAGCATCGCGGCCCTGGGGATCTACGACCAGTCGGTTCGACCCCAGCAGGTGCCCGGCTCGGTCGTCGATCCCGTCGGTCAGCGGTGACGCCGCGCCGGGGCTGGGCGGCCCGGGCCCGGACCAGGCCTAACGCCGCAATTCCGGACGGTCTTCCAGGATCAGCCCGAACAGCATGTCCACCGTCTCGCCGTCGGTCGCCAGGGGCAGCAGAAGCCGTCGCGTCGCCACGTAGTCGGCGACGTCGTGCGGCATCATCCGCCGCCAGAAATACGGGCGGCGTTCCTCGGCGCAGGTCAGCAGGGTGCGCTGAAGATCGGGCAGGGTGCCGGGGGCGGCGATGTCCTCCAGCCAGCGGCCGGTGTGCTCGTTCCGGAACACGCCGCTGATCTTGGTGCCCCAGAGCCGGAACCGGAACCGGACGTCCCCGGACTCACGCACCACCTCGATCAGGTAGAGCCGGCCGAGCAGCTTCGGAAAGTCGAGCGGATCGATGTCCTGCCGACCGGGCAGTCGGCCGTCCTGACGGCGCGCCAGCCAATACTGGAACAGCCAGCGGAAGCGCTCGTCGTCGAGTTCCGCCGGGACGGGATAGTCGGGGTCGTCTGGGGGCACGCTCGGTCTCTGGGCCATGCGAGAGACCTCAACTGTACAGCCCGGAAACGGCACGGCAAGGCGCGGTTGGCCCGTCATTCCTCCGCGGCGCAGGCGGCGATGACCTCGACGCCGATGGAGTTCCAGGTCGGGATCCCCCCGACGATGATGACCTGCACCAGCCCCTCGGTGAGCTCGGCCATCGTCAGCCCGTTCTTGACGGCGAGCTTGGCGTGGGCAATGGCGCCGTCCTTCTGGCCGGCGAGCGTATCGAGCAGGGCGAAGATCAGCTCCTTCGTCTTGATGTCGAGGGCGCCGCCGTTCTCGGGCGAGCGCATGACGAAGTCCCGCATGAGGCCGTAGCCGGCGAACGCCTGAGGGGCGTGCTCGATCAGCACCTCGTAGGACGGCGGGACCCGCCCCGACGTCGCCATGAAGCTGGCGACGCCCTTGTCGAGCGCCGCCTGGGTGATGTCAGACATGGAATGTCCCTTCCGGTGAGAGGGTGGTGGGATTTTCGGGCGGACTTTCCGGCCGCCGGGTGGTCGGGCGGACCGGCACGGAATCGCTGGAGACGGCATCGGAGGCGCGGGCGCTGGCGTGCCCGCGGATGTCGAGCGTAGCGGATTGCGCGCCAGCGTCCACCGGTCCCGGAACGCGCGGACCGCGAGGCCAAGTACGCGACGTGAGGCGGGCATGCTGGCGGACGGGGTGGGATTCGAACCCACGGGAGGCTTTCACCCCCGGCGGTTTTCAAGACCGCTGCCTTAAACCACTCGGCCACCCGTCCCGCTAGGCACGTCAAGGCATGTCCATCCGTCGGGGAGGGGGCCGAAGCGGCACCCCGCTCCCGTCGATTGTCTGAGCCCGCGGCATCGATACGCAAGGCGAGGCCAACCTGCAAGCGGTGACCTAGAAGCGTGGGCTGGGCACGTTGTAGCGCACGACCAGGAGGCGGGTGACGAACGCGCCCAGGACGGCGACGATGACGCTGACGCGCAGCAGCAGCACCTGGTCCTCGGTCACCAGGAACAGAACGGCCAGCGAGAGCAGGAACCCCCAACAGAGGCAGACTTCGGCGTAGAAGGAGGTGCGCAGCGCCGGGTTGTTGTAGCCGACCCGCAGGATGTCGCGGAGGATGCCGCCGCCGGCGCCGCTCAGCGCCGCGCAGAGTGGCCCCCACAGCCACAGCGGTTCGGCGCCGAAGCGACCGGCCACGACCACGCCGAGAACGGTGAACGCAGCCAGTCCGATCGCGTCGGTCAGTTCCAGCACATTGCGGAAGCGCAGAAAGCGCGGCCAGCGAGCGGTGTCGAGGCGACCGCCTGCCAAACCGTCGCAAGGGCGCGTCGAGCCGGTCGCGCAGGAAGAACACGAGAGCAGCGGCGAGAACGGTGACGATGACCAGCGTGAGCGGCAGCGGGCTGGCCAGAATGCCGATCGGCTCGCGGCCGACCAGCAGGTCACGCAGCACGCCGCCGCCAACGGCTGGCAGGGCAGCGAGAACCAAGGCGCCGAGGAGGGAGTAGCCCTCCGCCCGGGCAATCAGCACCCCGGACAGCGCGAAGGCTATGGTGCCGACGATATCGATCCAAGAGAACCAGGCCGTCGCCACCGCGAAACCCAGGAGTATCGGCCGTGCCGCGCTCCGCTGCAGTTCGTCCGCAGCCCCTTCCTCCTGCAGCGCCAGCAAGGCTCGATCGACCGACGCGATGGTGGCGGCGTCGACGGTGGTGGTGTTGAACAGGATGTGGTGCTGCACCTCGTCGAGGGTGATGCGCTGGTAGTTCAGGAAGGTTTCGGCCCGAGGCCGCTGCGAGAGCGAGGTCATCAGCGCGAGGCGCGGGACGAGCAGGCACTGCGTGTTGCCCGACAACAATCCCTCCACCAGTTCGGAGTCGCTCCGCTGCCACCGGACCAGACCGCGTTCGTGGGCCTCCGCCAGAATGGCGTCGGGCTCGGCGCCGTAACTCCTGCCGGCTCCGGCGCCGAGGCGCCAGTCGCGAGCAAGCGCTTCTCGCAGGGCTGTCGCCCCGGTACCCGTGAGTGGCGGCAGGTCGGGTCCGCACAGCAGGACGTCGGTCCGCACGGCGTAGGGACGGGAAAGTCGGCCACCCGCAACCTGGTTCGGCAGCGCCTGCGCCGGCAGCGCGAGATCGAGAGAGCCCGACGCGAAGGCTGCCGCCACGCCGGCCGGATCGAGCCGCTCCAGCAGGAAGCCCAGCTGTGCCCGCCGGCCTGCCGCGTCCAGAAGCCGGAGATCGACCCCGCCGCCGGCTGAACTCGCCGGATCGACAGGGCCGAGCACCCCGACGCCCTCGGCCAGCCAGGCGCCGCGCAGAACCGGCCCGCGCTCGGTGTCGCCGGCTGCCGCGATGCCCACCGACAGCCAGACGACGCCGATCAGGCCTAACATGAAGCAGCAACCGGGCACGCCGAACCTCACCCGCAAACGATTGCGGCGGGCATGATTGTGAGAGTCCGGCGACATCGTGTGCTGCCCGCGGAGTGGTGGGGCGAATACTATAGCTGGCTGCGACACGGTCTCCAGCGGCCGGCGGCCAGCGGACTGGCGGTTGGCTTGTGCGGCTTGCGAACCCGGGCGGATGACGGCAGCATCTCTCCGGGGACGTAAGCGGGAACCGATGGACGGGCGACGTGCCGGCCAGGATGCCGCCGGGCGTCTCAGCGCCACGCGAGGTACCTTGAACGATCTCCAGGAAGCCGAGATCAGGGATCATCGCCTGCGTCGGCTCTACGGATATTGGCGCTCGCGGCACATCGCCGACCGTCCGCCGGGCAGGGCGCACCTCGATCCGCTGGAGTTTCGCTACGCCATCGGGCTGGTCAGCCTGATCGATGTCGAACCCGGCTCGCTGCGTTTCCGCTTCAGACTGGTGGCCGGCTCGGTAACCGAGCATCTCGGGTACGAGATGACCGGCCGGTACCTGGACGAGGTGCCGGAAGACGGTATGAGGGCCTATCTCGACGACGCCTACCGTCGGGTGGTCGAGCGACGGCAGGCGCTGCATGAGAACGGTGAACGGGTCATCGACCATCGGATCTGGCGGCACGAGTCGATCCTGCTGCCGTGTTGCGCCGACGACGGCGCGGTCAACCTGATCGTCAGCGCCCGGGTCACGCATCGACCGCAGGCGCTCGCCGGCGGTGGCGCTCACCACGGCCAGCAGCGCTAAGGCGCCTCTGACGAGTCGCGCACCCTGGACTCGCGAGAGGCCGGGGCGGCACCGGCCAAGCGGCTGGTGCCTGGGCGCTTTCCCCAGCCGTTGATGACCGGGGCAGGGCGTGCGAGACAGAGGCGGGGGAGCGTTTCGGTCGAATCCAGGAGTAGCGCCGTGTTTCGCATATCCACCGATCGCCGCCTCGCCCTGCCGTCGCCCGCCGCCTCCCTCCTGGGATTGGTTCTGCTGGCGTTCGGCGTTCTCGCGCCCGCCGGCGCCGCGACCGCCTCGGCGCCGCCGTTCGATCAGTGGCTTTCCGGTGTCCGCGAGGAGGCGCGAAAGCGCGGCGTGTCCGATCGGACCCTCGACGCCGCCCTCAACGGGCGTCGCGCCGATCCCGCGAGTGATCGAACTCGACCGCAACCAGCCTGAGTTCAGGCTGAAGTTCGACGAGTACATGTCGCGGGTGGTCAACCAGGCCAGGATCGACACCGGCCGCCGCCTGCTCCAGCAGCACGCGGCCCTGCTCGACGAGATCGAGGCGAAATATCGGGTTCAGAAGCGTTTCATCGTCGCGCTCTGGGGCATAGAGACCGATTTCGGCCGGATCACCGGCAATTTCTCGGTGGTGGCGGCGCTCGCCACACTGGCCTATGACGGCCGCCGCAGCGCGTTCTTCCGCAAGGAGTTGATGCTGGCTCTCGACATTCTGGAGCAGGGCCATATCAAGCCCTCCGCCATGAAGGGCTCGTGGGCCGGAGCCATGGGGCAGAACCAGTTCATGCCGTCGAGTTTCCACCGCTTCGCGGTCGACCACGACGGCGACGGCCACAAGGACATCTGGGGAACCCTGCCCGACGTGTTCGCGTCGATCGCCCGGTACCTGTCGGAGTCCGGCTGGCGCCATGACCAGACCTGGGGTCGCGAGGTGATACTGCCCGACGGGTTCGACCGCAGCCTGATCGGTCTCCCGAACAAGAAGCCGTTGCCGCAGTGGCAGGCGCTCGGCGTTCGACAGGTGGACGGTAGTGCCCTGCCGGAGCGGGATATCCCGGCCGGCATCGTCGAAGTGGTCGAGCGCAGCGGTCGGGCTCGCACCTTCGCGGCTTACGAAGACTTCGAGGTGATCCTGAAATGGAACCGCTCGACCTACTTCGCGGTCGCGGTTGGCACCCTTGCCGATGCCCTCGATGCGCGGTAATCTGCGACATCTAGCAGTTTGATACGACGGAACCACCAGATACATGGGTGAGGGGCTTGGGATGCGCCATTCGCGCGCGGCTGTCGGCGCCGCCCTCGCGGTTGCCTGCGCGCTGGTTCTCGGCGGCTGCGCGGAGACCGAACTGCTGGTGAACACCGCCAAGCAGGCGAAGGGCGCCGACCGCCCCGCGACGACCGGGACATACAAGCTTGGCAATCCCTATCAGATCGGCGGCGTCTGGTACTATCCGAAGGAAGAATGGGACTACGCCGAGACCGGGATCGCGTCATGGTACGGTCCTGGCTTCCACGGCCGTAGCACCGCCAACGGCGAAGTGTTCGACGAGAACGATGTGACCGCGGCGCACCGGACGCTTCCGCTGCCGAGCGTGGTCAGGGTGACGAACCTGACAAACGGACGGTCGCTGGTGGTGCGGGTGAACGACCGCGGGCCGTTCGCCCACGGCCGCATCATCGACCTGAGCCGACGCTCGGCGCAGTTGCTCGGCATGGAACGTCAGGGCACCGGCAAGGTGCGCGTCGAGATCCTTCCCGAAGACAGCCGAAGGGAGCAGATCGCCGCCCGTGGCGGCGCGTCCGGTGTGGTTCTCGCGTCAGCCCGGACCGATCCGATGTCGGCACCGGCCCCGTCGGCCGTCCCCTCTCCGCCGGTGCAGGTCAGCGGGCTTGCAGCCCCGGCCGGTGCCGCTTCATCCCCGACCCCGCGCCCGGGCAGTGGCCCCGTCGCGCCGCGCTCCGACCCCGGTGGGGGCGCCACGGCGTCGCTGCTGACCGGCGGACCGCCGGCCGGCACTGTCGAAACCGTGCCGGTCGGGCCCAGCGAAATCTGGGTTCAGGTCGGGTCGTTCGAGAGCCGGGACAACGCCCGTCGGCTGTCCGACCGCATGCGAAGCTTCGGCCCTGCAAGGATGCAGGAGGCGGTGGTCGCCGGTCGCACCTTCTACCGGGTCCGCATCGGCCCGATGCCGGACGTCGACGCCGCCGATCCGGTGCTGGAACGGGTGATAGCCTCCGGCTACCCAGGCGCCCGCATCATTGTCGAATGAGCGCCGGAGTGCCCAAGTTTCTCCGTAAATCCAGGGTAGTCACAGACCTGTTCCCGCAGGATCGAGGAGGATCGAAACCGTGAAGCGCCGTCCGCCGCTGACAATCCTCTGGGTCACCCTGTTCGCGACGCTTGCGCTCGTGGCATCGCCCAGACCTTCATCCGCGCTCGACACCGAGGCGCGGGAAGCGATCCTGATGGACTACGACACGCGGCAGATCCTGTTCGAGAAGAACGCGGACAAGCCGATGCCGCCGTCGTCGATGACCAAGATCATGACGGTGTTCCTGGCGTTCGAGCGCCTCCAGGAAGGTCGGATGTCGATGTCCGACGAGATCCCGATCTCGGAGACGGCCTGGCGCAAGGGTGGCTCGAAGATGTTCGTCGAGGTCGGCAGCCGGGTGACGCTGTCCGACATCCTGATGGGCGTGATCGTCCAGTCCGGGAACGACGCCACCATCGCCCTCGCCGAAGCGATCTCCGGATCGGAGGAGGCCTTCGCCGAATTGATGACGACGCGCGGACGCGAGATCGGCCTGCAGGATTCGGTGTTTCGGAACTCGACGGGCTGGCCGGACCCGGCCCACCACATGACGGCGCATGACCTGGCCATTCTGGCCGCCGAGACGATCCGCCGGTTTCCGGACTATTACCCGCTCTTCGCCGAAACCACCTTCACCTACAACAACATCAAGCAGGGCAACCGGAACCCGCTGCTCTACAAGAACATGGGCTCCGACGGCCTGAAGACGGGGCACACCGAGACCGCCGGCTATGGCCTGACCGCCACCGCCAAGCGCGGCGACCGCCGGCTGATCCTGGTGGTGAACGGCCTCGACAGCGTTCGGGCCCGCTCGGATGAGTCCGAACGACTGCTCGAGTGGGGGTTCCGGGAGTTCGAGAACATCAACCTGGCAAAGGCCGGCGCCCCGGTGGAGAACGCCGAGGTCTGGCTTGGCGACCGACCGACCATACCGCTGGTCACCGACCGCGACATCCAGTTGACGGTGCGGCGCGCGGCGCGCCGGGAGATGACGGTGACGGTCGAGTATCCGGGCCCGATCCCCGCCCCGATCGTCGCCGGCCAGCCGATCGCGATGCTTCGGGTCGCCGCCCCGGACTCGCCGGACCACACGTTCCCGCTCTACGCCGGCGCGTCGGTCGACCAACTCGGGCCGTTCGGGCGGATTACCTCGGCGCTCGGCCACATGATCTGGGGCGCGGGTGGCTGAGACGGCCCCGCGCGGCCGCTTCATAACACTCGAGGGCGGCGAGGGGGCGGGCAAGTCGACCCAGGCCCGCCGTCTGGCGTCATGGCTCGCCGAACGCGGCATCGATTGCCTGCAGACGCGCGAACCGGGCGGGTCCCCGGGGGCAGAGCAGATCCGCGCCTTGCTGGTCACCGGTGAACCGGGACGCTGGGACGCCGCCACCGAAGCGTTGCTCATGAACGCCGCTCGCCGGGACCACGTGGTACGGACAATCCGTCCGGCGCTCGCCGCCGGTCGCTGGGTAATCTGCGATCGCTTCCTGGACTCCACCCTCGTTTATCAGGGCTACGCCGGCGGCGTGCCGGCGGCCACGCTTCAGGCTCTGATCGCGGCCGCTGTCGACGGCACCCGACCCGATCTGACACTTGTCCTGGACCTTGCCCCTGACAGAGGGCTTGAACGCGCCCAAGGCGGGAAGTACGGCACCGAAACACGCTTCGAGCGCAAGGGTGAGGCGTTTCACGCCGCCGTCCGCGACGGCTTTCGGCGCATCGCAGAGCAAGAGCCGGGGCGCTGCGCCATCGTCGATGCCGGACAGCCGGAGGATGCGGTCGCGGCGGACATCGCGGCGGCGGTGTCGGAACGCCTCGGTGTCCCGCCATGAGTGACGACCGCGAGCCGTCGGCCGGCCTGCCGTCGCCGGCCGCGAACCCTGAGCTTCTGGGCCATGAATGGGCCGAAAAGGTGGTTCTCGACGCCTGGAACTCCGGGCGCATGCCGCACGCCTGGCTGATCGCCGGCCCGCCCGGGATCGGCAAGGCGACGCTGGCGTTCCGGATCGCCCGTTTCGCGATGGCCGGCGGTCCGCCTGAGGCCGCCGCCGGTGGCCTGTTCGGGCCGGAGCCGTCACCTCCCGGTCTTTCGATCGATCCGGCGTCTCCCACCGCCCGTCTGGTGGCGGCGGAGAGCCATCCGGATCTTCGGATCCTGCGCCGCCGGCATATGGAGAAAGACAAGGACCGGATGAGCGCCGTCATCCGGGTCGACGAGGTCCGCGAGTTCGACGCCAGGTTCCGACTGCGCAGCGGCGACGGCGGATGGCGGGTCGCGATCGTCGACGAGGCCGAGCGCATGAACCGAAGCGCCGAGAACGCTCTTCTCAAGATACTCGAAGAACCACCACCCAAAACCTTGATACTACTCGTATCGAATGCCCTCAACGCGATGCTCCCCACAACCCGGTCGCGCTGCCGGAAGCTGGTTCTCCAGCCGCTTGGGGACTCCCTGGTCCTGGACCTGCTCGAGCGCGCCCGTCCCGACATCGATCGTGGGGATGCCGGTGTGCTGACGCGGCTGGCGGAAGGCAGTATCGGGCGCGCCCTGGTGCTGGCGGAAGGCGGCGGGGCCGACTTGTACCGCGCAGTCAACGGGCTGATGTCGGCGCTCCCCGTCCGCCGCGGCGAGCGGGTGCCGGGCGAGGCGGTGCACGCGCTGGCCGGAGCCTGGGCCCGCCGGCCGAAAGAGGGCGAGGCCGACGTCTTCGCGTCCGGTATGGAATTGATGCTGTGGTGGATCGACCGGGCGGTCCGGGCCTCGGTCGAGGCCGCCGGGCTGCGCGAGGTCGTGTCCGGCGACCTCGCCGCCGGCCGTCGCTGGGTGGCGTCGGTCGGGCCGCAGGCGGTGTTCCGGCGCCGCGCCGAGGTGGCGTGGCTGCTCGACCGCGAGCGGGCGGTCAACCTCGACCGCCGCCAGGTGGTCCTGGACGCCGTCCACGCCCTCGCCCTGGGCGACGGGCTTGATCGGGGGCGGGTGGCGGAGTAGGCAGGGAGCCCGCCGGCCGGAGATGTTCGGATGAGCCGCAGCTACTACATCACGACACCGATCTATTACGTCAACGACAAGCCGCACATCGGTCACGCGTACACCACGCTGGCCTGCGACGCGTTGGCGCGCTTCAAGCGTCTGGACGGCTATGACGTGATGTTCCTGACCGGAACCGACGAGCACGGCCAGAAGGTCGAGGCCGCCGCGGCCGCCGCCGGCGTCGATCCGCAGGCCTTCACCGACCGGGTGTCGCAGAATTTCCGCGACCTGATCGGGGTGATGGGGTTCTCGACCGACGACTTCATCCGCACCACCGAGCCGCGCCACGTGGCGTCGGTCCAGGATCTCTGGCGCCGTCTCAAGGCGAACGGCCACATCTATCTCGGCTCCTACGCCGGCTGGTACTCGGTGCGCGACGAGGCGTTCTACACCGAGACCGAGCTGACCACCGTGAACGGCGAGAAGCGGGCGCCGAGCGGCGCGCCGGTGGAGTGGGTGGAGGAGCCGTCCTACTTCTTCGACCTGTCGCAATGGCAGGACAAGCTGCTGGCGTTCTACGAGGCCAACCCGGGCTTCATCGCCCCGGAGAGCCGGCGCAACGAGGTGCTGTCGTTCGTGCGCGGCGGCCTCAAGGACCTGTCGGTCAGCCGCACCAGCTTCAAGTGGGGCATCCCGGTCCCGGACGACGACGCCCACATCATGTACGTGTGGCTCGACGCCCTCACCAATTACATCACCGCCGCCGGCTATCCCGATACCACCGGCGAATACGCCCGCCGTTGGCCGGCCGATCTGCACATGGTCGGCAAGGACATCCTGCGGTTTCACGCGGTGTACTGGCCGGCGTTCCTGATGGGCGCCGGGCTGGAGCCGCCGAAGCGGGTGTTCGCCCATGGCTGGTGGACGGTCGAGGGTCAGAAGATGTCGAAGTCGCTCGGCAACGCCGTCGATCCGCTGCAGCTGGTCGCGACCTACGGGCTCGACCCGGTGCGCTACTTCCTGCTGCGCGAGGTGCCGTTCGGCAGCGACGGCGATTTCTCCCACAAGGCGATGATCGGCCGGATGAATTCCGAGCTGGCGAACGACCTCGGCAACCTGTCGCAGCGCGTGCTGTCGATGATCGCCAAGAACTGCGACGGCAAGGTTCCGCAGCCGGGCGCGTTCGCGCCGTCGGACGAAGCGCTGCTGGATGCCGCGCACGCGCTCCTGGACGGGCAGCGCGCCGCTTATGACGCGCAGACTTTCCACCGCGCCCTGGACGCGCTGTTCGACGTCGTCGGCCGCGCCAACCGCTATGTCGACGAGCAGGCTCCCTGGGCGCTGCGCAAGTCCGACCCGGAGCGCATGGCGACCGTGCTCTACACGCTGGCGGAAACCATCCGCCACGTGGCCGTGCTGCTGCAACCGGTGATGCCGACGTCGTGTGCCCGGATGCTCGACCAGTTGGCGATCCCCGCCGGCGAGCGCGGCTTCGACCGGCTGGCGCCGTCGCATCGCCTGTCACCGGGCACGCCCCTGCCGAAGCCCGAGGGAGTGTTCCCGCGCTGGGTGGCGGAGGAGGGAGCGGCGCCGTGACCACGCCGCCGCCGCTGATCGACTCCCACTGTCACCTGGACTTCGACGAGTTCGCGTCGGAGCTCGACGACATCGTGGCCCGGGCCCGCCGGGCCGGGGTGATCCGCATGGTCACGATCGGCACGCGGGTGCGCCGGTTCGATCGCGTGCTGGCGATCGCCAACCGGTTCGACGACGTCTACTGCACGGTCGGAACCCACCCCCACCAGGCGGGAGAGGAGACCGACGTCACCGCCGACCAGCTGGTGGCAATCGCCCAGGCCAACCCGAAGGTGGTCGGGATCGGCGAGTGCGGGCTCGACTATCACTACGACAACAGCCCGCGCGAGGCGCAGGCGGAAGGCTTCCGCCGGCATATCGAGGCGGCGCGTCGAACCGGCCTGCCGGTGATCGTGCACAGCCGCGCCGCCGACGAGGATACCTGGCGGATTCTCGAGGAGTGCCGTCAGGATGGTCCGTTCAACGGCGTCCTGCACTGCTTCAGCTCGGGTCGTGAACTGGCAATGCGGGCGGTCGCGATGGGCTTCTATATCTCGCTCTCGGGGATCGTGACGTTCAACAAGTCCGCCGACCTTCGAGCGATCGTGGCCGACCTGCCGGCCGACCGCCTGCTGGTTGAAACCGACGCCCCGTTCCTGGCGCCGCCGCCGCACCGCGGCAAGCGCAACGAGCCGGCTTATGTGGTGCACACCCACGCCGTGGTGGCCGAGGCAAAGGGTGTCGACGTGGCGGTTTCGGCTGTTCAGACCACGCAGAATTTCTTCCGTCTGTTCGACAAGGTGCCGGCTCCGCCTGGCCTGGCGACCGTCGCCGCATGATCCGGATGACCATGCTCGGGTGCGGGGCGTCGGTCGGCGTGCCAAGCCTGTCGGGCGGGTGGGGGGAGTGCGATCCGGCTGAGCCACGCAACCGGCGGCGGCGGTGTTCGATCCTGGTTGAAAAGGCCGGCCGGAGGGTTCTCGTCGACGCGTCCCCGGACCTGCGGGAGCAGCTGCTCGACGCCGGCGTCCGTTCCATCGACGCCCTGATGTTCACCCACATCCACGCCGACCACACCCACGGCATGGACGATCTCCGGCCGCTGTACTGGGCGACCCGCGAGCGGATACCGGCCTACGCCGACGAACCCACATTCGCCGACCTGCGGCAGCGCTTCGGCTACATGTTCGAGGCCTCGCCGCAGTCCCCGACCCACCACGCGCCGGCGTTGATCCGCCACCCGCTCGACGAGGGAATGGCGGACATCGCCGGCTTCGCCATCGAGGTCATGCGGCAGGACCACGGCAATTCCGGCGAGAGCCTGGGCTTCATCTTTGACGGCCGCCTTGGCTATTCGACCGACGTCCACCGCTTCACCGAGGCCCAACTCGATCGCCTCGCGTCGTTGCGCCTCGACACCTGGATCGTCGACTGCCTGCGCGAGGAGCCGACCTCGGCGCACGCGTCGTTCGACCAGGCCTTGGCGTGGATCGAGCGTGTGCGACCGCGCCGCGCCTTTCTGACCCACATGAACGCGCAGCTCGACTACCGGGCTACCCTGGCGCGATGCCCGGCGGGCGTCGAACCCGGCTATGACGGCATGATCCTGGAGATCCCGGGGTGAGCCGGCTGGACACCATCGAGCCGCAGCGCTGGGAGCGGGACGGCCGGGCGATCACCACCGATCCGGCGTCGATCGACGCCGAAGTCGTGCAACGCTATCTCGCCGCTGGCGAGCAGTCTCCGGGCATCCCGATTGCGGTGGTCCGCGCCTTCATCGCCAACAGTGTGAACTTCGGGCTGTTCGACGGATGCTCCGGAAGCCGGCGCGCCGATGATCGGCTACGCCCGGGTGGTCACCGATTTCGCCGCCTTCGCCTACATCGGCGACGTCTTCCTGCTCGACGACCGCGCGCGCGGTCGGGGATTGGGAAGCTGGTTGATGGACTGCGTGTTCGCCCACCCGGATCTCCAGGGCCTGCGACGCTGGATGCTGATGTGCGGCGAGCGACCGGTCGACTGGTACCGCCGCTACGGTTTCGTCGAGCCCGGCCGACCAGGCTTCGCCTTGCACCGCACCGACCGCGAGATCTACCAGCGGGCAGGGCGCGCGGACGGTGAGCGCTAACCGCTCCGGCGGAGGCCAGCTTCGCCGGGATGCGCGGGGATGCTACCGTGGAAATCCGACCATTCTCCAACACAGTGGCCGACATCATGATCGATCCGAACCTGTTGGGTGATCTCGCCAAGGATCATCAGAAGAACCTGCTGACCCGCGACGAGGCGAAGGCGTTCCTGAAGGACCTCATGGAGGTATGCCGCCGACACCGGGTTTTCCTGCGAACCTCCGACCAGACCCTGCGGTTTTCCAAGGTATTTGCCGATAGCGAGCAACGTACCGTGCTGCGGGCGTTCATTGACCGCGAGGGGCGCTGTCCGGCGGCACAGATCGACTACAAGTGAGCATGGCCGCCCGGGAACCCGACAACTTCAGGGGAGTTTCAAACAAGTCGGAACAAGCCGAAGCATCCACTACAGGACTTGGAGGGGGTTGGTGCCATGCTGATGAAGCCAATGCTGCGGGCGTCGCTGGTTGTGCCAGGCCTCCTGCTGTCGCTTACCGTGGCATCTCCGGCGGCTGCCTACATCGGTCCAGGGGCCGGGCTTAGCGCCATCGGGACCATTGCCGCGCTCGTGGGCGCGGTGTTGCTGCTGCTGGTCGGTTTCGTCTGGTACCCCATGAAGCGCCTTCTGCGGAGGCGTTCGTCGAACCCCAGAACCTCGGCGACGGCGGAGAAGAAAGGATAGCGCAGGCCGATGGGGACG
The DNA here is from genome assembly GCA_018401495.1 of Rhodospirillaceae bacterium. GTDB lineage: Bacteria > Pseudomonadota > Alphaproteobacteria > Thalassobaculales > Thalassobaculaceae > Thalassobaculum_A. Next base: position 465,385 of record JAGYJX010000015.1, on the reverse strand, counting down.
CTCGTTGCGTCGGTCCTGACGGTCCTGCTCTTCCTGATCGCCTTCTACGGCCTGGGCGTGATCCGGGTGGCGCGCGGAGCGCTGTCCCAGACCCGTGGCGCCGTCGCGGTGATGCGGGACCAGGACCTCGCCGAGGACGACAAGGAAGCCGCCGTCCGACGCGCGGCGCTCGGGCTCCTGGCGGCGACCGCGTCGATCGTCGTTCGGTCGATCGGCTGCCTGCTGATCTCGGCCATTCCGATCTACGCGCTGGCCGCAGTCGGCGTCACCACGCCGGAGGCCGTCTTCGCCTTCCTGTCGCGGTGGGACGTCATCCTGATCTCGTCGGCGGTGATCGCGGGCGGCATGTACTGGGCCTCGCGGAGCGGCGGCTCCGTCGGCAGCGGCTACTCGGCGATGGACCGGAGTGTTCACCGGCTCGCCTTTGCCCGGCCTTTCGTGCAGTTGGCGGCAGCCGATCTCGAGGACACGGTGTTCCGCCGGGACGTCGAGGACGTGCCCGACCGTCCGCCGCTGTTCGTGACCTCGTTGCCGCGCGCCGGCACCACCGTGATGCTGACAGCCCTGCACGGCGTGCCGGGGGTCGCCACGCACCTCTACCGTGACATGCCGTTCGTCATGGCCCCGTTGCTGTGGTCACGCCTGTCCGGCGCTTTCGCGAAGCCGGGCGGAGTGCGGGAACGCGCCCACGGCGACGGCATCGAAGTCGGCTACGACAGCCCCGAGGCGTTCGAGGAGGTGATCTGGCGCGCCTTCTGGCCGGACAAGTTCCGGCAGGACCACATCGAATTGTGGCGGGAGACCGACGCGCGCGACGACGCCTCGGCGTTCTTCCGCCGACACTTCCGCAAGATCGTCGCGCTGCGATGCGACGGGGAGGGGCGCTACGTCTCCAAGAACAACGGCAACATCGCCCGCCTGGACCTGCTGCCCGTGATGTTCCCCGGCGCGCACATCGTGGTCCCGCTGCGCGATCCGATCGAGCACGCGGCGTCGTTGCTGCGCCAGCACGAGAACTTCGCCGAGCAGCACGCCCGCGACCCGTTCGTCAAACGCTACATGCGCGACATCGGCCATCTCGAATTCGGCGAACTGCACACGCCGATCGCCTTCGACGGTTTCGGCTGACCTGACCGATGGCCTGGAGCCGCGAGGATCCGGACTACTGGCTGGCCTACTGGATCGCCGGCAACCGCGCGATCCTGGCCAGGGCCGGGGGCCTGCACCTGGTTCCGCAAGGCATGCTCGGCGACCGTCCGGGGCCGGTGATGGAGGCGTTGTGCCGCGATGTCGGGCTCGACCCGCAGGGGCGGGACGTCACCAGCCATTTCCGGACGATAGCCACCCGCACCGACGCCGGCCGGTTCGACCCCGGCCTGGTTGCCATCGCCCGTGACCTGGACGGCGCGCTCGAGGCCGCTTCGACCTACCGACCGTGATCACTTTGGGGAGGGAAACCCACGATGTCGCGTCTCGTTTCGATCATCTCCGGCGCTCGTCTTGCTGCTCGGACTGGCGTTCGCCTTCGGGGTCTACACGGTGGTCAAGCAGACCGCGCTGTTCGACCTCATCGAGGAGTCGAAGGATCTGGCGAAGCAGGCGGTGCGCGACCCCTCCAGCATCGTGAACCCGAAACCGGAGCACTGGATCGACCGACGGCGTTTCGACGGTGACGGTGTCGTGGTGAACCGGCTGGCGGATCAATCCGCCGATCTCGTGTTGCTGCAGGGGTTCTTCGAGGGTGGCCTCGAAATCCGGCTGGTGGGGCGGGACGGCCAGCCGGTGCGGCGCTGGCCGCTGAACGGTCCCGAACTCATGGAGGGCGTGACGCACGTCCGCAACGTGCCCAGCACGGAGTGGCACTTCGACTCCCACGGCGTCGTGGCCTTGCCGGACGGCTCGATCGTCTTCAACCTCGATTACATCGGCTTGTTCAAGATGGACCGCTGCGGATCGGTGGTCTGGCGGCTGGACGGGCCGGCGCACCACTCGGTGGACGCCAACGCCGACGGAAGTTTCTGGGTCGCCGGGACGCGCGGGTATTTCGACGGCGACAGCTCGCCGCACCCGTTGTTCCGGCCGCCGTTTGCCAAGGACACGCTCTGGAAGGTGTCCGCCGACGGCGAGCTTGTCGAGGAAGTGTCGCTGCTCGATTCCTTCATCGCGAGCGACGCGTTTGGGCTGCTGACGCTGACCGGCAGGGCCGGTCCGACCACCATTCCGACGGTGCGCTATGATTTCGACGCGGAGTTGTTCCACCTGAACGACATCGAGGAGCTGCCGGAGCGGCTTGCCCCGGACTTTCCATCCTTCCAGGCCGGCGATCTCCTGATTTCACTCCGCAACCGCAACCTGGTTATGGTGCTGGATCGGGAGACCCGGTTGATCAAGTGGTGGCATATCGGCAGCTGGATCCGGCAGCACGACCCGGACTGGGTGGCCGGTGGAACGATCAGCGTGTTCGACAACAACCGCGACGAGACCCGGAACCGGTGACATCCTTGGCGGGTCCAGGATCGTCGAAATCGATCCGGAGACGCGTCAGGGTCGCGTCGTCTACGGGGGCGTGGACGGCGAAGAGTTCCACGCCACGCGGCGCGGCAAGCACCAGCGCCTCGGCAACGGCGGGATACTGATCACCGACGCCGAAGCCGGCCGGGTTATCCAGATTGACGCCGCCAACCAGGTGGTCTGGTCGTATGTGAACGGCTACGACGCGGAGCACACGGCCCGGATCTCGGAAGCGGCGGTCTACGAGGCCGGCTACTTCACGGTCGACGATTGGAGCTGCCCGGCGGATCGGAGTTCATGATTTCCCATAATATACATTATGCGCGTTCCACATATCCTCGGCGATCCGGCTTGAACTCGTGAATCTGCCTCGGCGTGCGAGGCCCGCTCGATGGCGGCAACCTTTCCCCCATGATCCCACACGGATAGTCTGCGGGCGGACTTCGTTCCCGCCAGCGCAGACGGTGACATGACAGCTTCCGACGAGACCCCTCGACTTCCCCCACGCGCGGACGCCCCAACGGACGAACCGGGGATCAATCGACTGATCGATGTGATGGCCCGTCTGCGGGATCCCGACCGTGGCTGTCCCTGGGACATCGAGCAGAGCTTCGAAACGATCGCCCCCTACACCATCGAAGAGGCCTACGAGGTCGCCGAGGCGATCACGGTCGGAGACCGCGCGGCGTTGAAGGACGAACTCGGAGACCTGCTTCTGCAGGTCGTCTATCACGCCCGGATGGCCGAGGAGGAAGCCAGTTTCACCTTCGACGATGTCGCCCACGGGATCGCCGACAAGATGATCCGCCGTCATCCCCACGTGTTCGGCGGGGCCTCGGTGGCCGATGCGGCGGCGCAGACCGAGGCCTGGGAACGCCAGAAAGCCGAGGAACGCGCCCGCAAAGCGGCCGTCGAAGGCCGCTCGGTGAGCGCGCTCGACGGGGTGTCGGGCGCCCTGCCCGCGTTGATGCGCGCCGTCAAGCTGCAGCGCCGGGCGGCGCGGGTCGGGTTCGACTGGCCCGACGTGGCGGACGTTCTCGCCAAGGTCGACGAGGAACTGGCCGAACTTCGCGTCGAGATCGACGATGGCCGCGTCCCTGACAGGCTCGAAGATGAACTCGGTGACGCGTTGTTTGCGGTCGTCAACCTGGCGCGCCACCTCGGGGTGGATCCTGAAGCGGCGCTGCGGCGGTGCAACGCCAAGTTTGAACGCCGGTTTCGCGGGGTCGAGGATGGGTTGCGGGTTCAGGGAATTCAGCTGGAGCGCGCGTCTTTGGAGCAGATGGAGGAGCATTGGCGGCGAATGAAGCTCGCCGAGCGCCTGAAGAACGCATGATAACTATCTGATACTATAAAGGAGAAAGGTCATGACCAGGACCGCTTTCATCACCGGTGCAACTTCCGGGTTCGGCATGGCGACGGCGCGGCGGTTCGCCGTCGAGGGCTGGCAGACGGTGATCACCGGCCGTCGTGGCGAGCGCCTGGAATCCCTGAAAGCCGAGTTGACCAGCCCCTGCCACGCCGCCGTGCTGGACGTTACCGACCGATCGGCGGTCGATGCGGTGGTTGCCGCGCTCCCGAGCGAGTTCCGGCCGATCGATGTCCTGCGTGAACAACGCCGGCCTGGCGCTGGGACTGGGGACCGCCGACGAGGTCGACATCGCCGATTGGGAGACCATGGTGCAGACCAACATCATGGGTGTGCTCTACTGCACCAAGGCGATCCTGCCGCAGATGATCGCCAACGGTTACGGTCACGTCGTCAACATCGGCTCGATCGCCGGCAACTGGCCGTACCCCGGTGGCAACGTCTACGGCGCCACCAAGGCTTTCGTGAAGCAGTTCTCGCTGAACCTGCGCGCCGACCTTGTCGGGAAAAACATCCACGTGACCGACGTCGAGCCGGGGCTTGCTGAGACCGAGTTCAGCCAGGTCCGGTTCAAGGGCGACATCGACAAGGCGTCGCAGGTGTACGCCGACACCGAGCCGCTGACGCCCGAGGACATCGCCGACGCGGTTTTCTGGGCCGCCTCCCGGCCGCGCAACGTCAACATAAACCGCATCGAGTTGATGGCGGGTTGCCAGGCGTTCTCGCCCTTGAACGTGGTTCGCGGGCTCAAGTAGGCCCCCGAACGAACGGGTCCGGAACCGCCCGGCCGTCGGGCGGTTGCCGTCCGACGGCGTTCGCCGCCGCTTCGCGTGGTGCCGATCCGTCGACGGCATTCCGGACGGAGGCATGATGATCGCGCGGCGGCACCTTCTGAAGTGGCTGGCCGGAACCGGTACCGCAGGGTTGTCGAGCGGTGCCTACGCCTTCGGCGTCGAACCCGGCTTGCGGCTCGCCGTAAAGCGCCATGTCGTGGTTCCACCGACGTGGCCGAGAGACATGCCACTGCGGGTCGCGGCCATCTCCGACCCGCATCTGGGCGAGCCGTACATGCCGCTTTCCCGGTACGCGGCGATCGTTGACACCGTCAACGCCATCGCGCCCGACCTGATCGTCATGCTCGGCGACTACACCGCCGACGACAATCCCTACGTCACCCGACACGTGCCGTTGAGCGATTTCGCGCGGGAGTCCGCCAGGCTGTCGGCGAGGATCGGCGTTTACGCCGTGCTCGGAAACCACGACTGGTGGGAGGATCCGGAAGCCCAGCGTCGCGGCGCTGGCCCGGTGCGGGTGCAGCGGGCCCTGGAGGATGCGGGCGTTGCGGTGCTCCACAACCAGGCGATCAAGCTCGACCTGGACGGCAAGCCGTTCTGGCTGCTCGGTCTGGGCGACCAGCTCGCGCTTCGTCACCGCGGCGGTGACCGGCTTGTCGGCCTCGACGATCTCGCCGGCACCCTCGCCGCGGTCGACGAGGACGACGCCCCTGCCCTGATGCTCGCCCACGAACCCGACATCTTTCCGCTGGTCCCGCCACGGGTGGCGCTGACGATGTGCGGTCACACTCACGGCGGCCAGGTTCGGCTGCTGGGATACTCTCCGATAGTACCGTCGCACTTCGCCAACCGTTACGCCTACGGCCACATCGTCGAGAACGACCGCCATCTGGTGGTGTCGGCCGGTCTCGGCTGCGGCAAGTTGCCGGTACGGCTGGGGGTGCCGCCCGAGATCACGGTCGTCGACCTCGCCTGATTTCGCTCCACAGCCTCCGTGGCTTGCAGTAAGGTCGCCGACCTTCAACCACGTCACTCCGACCCGGAGGCGGTCATGGCGGCACGGATCTTCATCGACGGCGAGGCTGGAACGACGGGTCTTCAGATCCGTGAGCGTCTGGCCGTGCGCCGCGACATCGAGCTGATCTCCCTCGATGACGCGCGTCGCAAGGACCCGTCCGCCCGTCGTGACGCGCTGCACGCCGCCGACGTGGCGATCCTGTGCCTTCCGGACGATGCCGCCCGCGAGGCGGCGGCGCTGGCTGCCGGCGGCGGGACCAAGCTGATCGACGCCTCGACCGCGCACCGCACGGCCGAGGGCTGGGTGTTCGGTTTCCCCGAGTTTCGGCCGGGCCAGCGCGAGGCGGTGGTCGGCGCCGATCGGGTGTCGAATCCCGGCTGCTACTCCACAGGCGCCATCGCCATCCTGGCTCCGCTGGTGGCAGCCGGCCTGGTGCCGGCCGACTTTCCCGTCACGATCAACGCCGTGTCCGGCTATTCCGGCGGCGGCAAGGCGCTGATCCAGCGCTACGAGGCCGAAGGTCAGGACGGTTACAAGCCCGATCCCTACTGGAGCTATGGTCTCACGCTCGCCCACAAGCACGTCCCGGAGATCGCCCGCTGGGCGGGGCTGGCCCATCCGCCGATCTTCCAGCCGGCGGTGGCGCGGTACGCGCAGGGCATGCTGGTCAGCGTGCCGCTCGCGCTCTGGGCGCTGCCGGGAACCCCAAGCCAGCGGACGTTCACGCCATCCTGGCCGAGCGATACGCAGGCGCCCGCTTCGTTCGGGTGGCGCCGCTCGGCGAGGCCGAGGGGTTGAAGGAACTCGACCCGCGGGCGCTCAACGGCACCAACGTCCTGGAGCTGTTCGTGTTCGCCCACGCGGCGACCGGACGCGCCGTGGTCACCGCCCGCCTCGACAACCTCGGCAAGGGGGCTTCCGGAGCGGCGGTGCAGAACATGAACCTGCTGCTCGGCCTGCCCGAGGATGCCGGCCTGGAACTGGAGCGGGCGGCTTAGCGCCGCCCGCCGGTCAGGCGATCGGCGCCATCACCCGGCTGCGGAACTCCCGCCACCCGGCTTCGTCGGGGGTGGCGAGGATGCCGCCGGTCAGTTCGCTGGCGCGGTAGGGTCGGCCGTCGAAGCGCGCGCTGTAGCCGCCGGCTTCCTGGTGGATCAGCAGGCCCGGGGCGTGGTCCCAAGGCATGTTCTTCCAGTAGAAGGCGAAGTGCCACTCGCCGGTCACCAGCTTGCGGTAGTCGTACGCCGCGCAGCCGCGGCGGTGGTGGCGCTTCGGCAGCAGCGTGTCGGCGTTGGCCCGGACCGCCTTGCGGACATCCTCGTCGGGTATGAAGCGGAAGTTGAAGGACCCTTCCATCACGTCGAGCCCGGCCGGATCCGCGACCCTGAGGCGGGTGCGGCCGCCGTCGCGGGTCACCAGCTCGGCGCCGCCGCCGGCCTCCGCCATCAGCGCCCGGCCGGTGACCGGCTCGTAGATCACCGCCGCGATCGTCACCTCGCGCTCGACCAGCGCCACCATCACCCCGAACCGGTCGCTGCCCTCGGCGAAATTCTTGGTGCCGTCGATCGGATCGACGATCCACACCGGACGGTCGCCCTTCACCAGGTCGAGCAGGGCCGGGTCGCTCTCCACCGACTCCTCGCCGATCAGGATCGAGCCTGGCAGGAGATCGGGGAGGCGCGCGGCGATCGCGCGCTCGGCCGCCTCGTCGGCCACCGTCACCAGATCGTTGGGACCGGTCTTCTCGCGGATGTCGCCAGCCGCGAGGTTGCGCCAGCGCGGCAGGATCTCCGCCTCGGCAACCTCGGCCAGCACGGCCGCCACGCGGTCGAGATCGACGGTCGTCATCGCAAGCTCCGGATCGAAGAACGGCAAGGGGCCGCGGCGATGCCGCGGCCCCTTCCCTAACACGGTCAGTTGACCGTCGAAAGCCGGACTGGGCTTAGAAGTCCATACCGCCCATGCCGCCCATGCCGCCCATCCCACCCATGTCGGGCATGCCGCCGCCGGACTTCTGCTCCGGCTTCTCGGCAACCATCGCCTCGGTGGTGATCAGCAGGCCGGCGATCGAGGCGGCGTCCTGCAGCGCGGTGCGGACGACCTTGGTCGGGTCGATGACACCGGCCTTGATCAGGTCCTCGTACTCGCCGGTCTGGGCGTTGTAGCCGAAGCTGGTCGACTTCTGCTCGAGCAGCTTGCCGACCACGATCGACCCGTCGGCGCCGGCGTTGATGGCGATCTGCCGGGCCGGAACCTGGATGGCGCGCCGCACGATCTCGACCCCGATGCGCTGGTCGTCGTTCGTCGGCTTGACCTTCTCCAGCGCCCGGATGGCGTAGAGCAGCGCGGTTCCGCCGCCCGGCACGATGCCCTCCTCGACCGCGGCGCGGGTGGCGTGCATCGCGTCGTCGACGCGATCCTTGCGCTCCTTCACCTCGATCTCGGTGGCGCCGCCGACGCGGATCACCGCAATACCGCCGGCCAGCTTCGCCAGGCGCTCCTGCAGCTTCTCGCGGTCGTAGTCCGAGGTGGTCTCCTCGGCCTGGGCGCGGATCTGCGAGCAGCGGCCCTCGATGTCCTTCTTCTTGCCGGCGCCGTCGACGAGGGTGGTCGCGTCCTTGGTGATGGAGACCTTCTTCGCCCTGCCGAGCATGTCGAGGGTGACGGTCTCCAGCTGGATGCCGAGGTCATCGGAAACCACCGTACCGCCGGTGACGATGGCGATGTCCTCGAGCATCGCCTTGCGGCGATCGCCAAAGCCCGGCGCCTTGACGGCCGCGACCTTGAGGCCGCCGCGCAGCTTGTTCACCACCAGGGTGGCGAGAGCCTCGCCCTCGATGTCCTCGGCGATGATCAGCAGCGGCTGCTGGCCGCGTGCGACCTGCTCGAGCAGCGGCAGCATGGCCTGCAGGTTGGACAGCTTCTTCTCGTGGATCAGGATCAACGGGCTGTCGAGCTCGCAGATCATCTTGTCGGCGTTGGTGACGAAGTACGGCGACAGGTAGCCGCGATCGAACTGCATGCCCTCGACGACGTCGAGCTCGGTGTGCAGCGACTTGGCTTCCTCGACGGTGATCACGCCCTCGCGGCCAACCTTCTCCATCGCCTCGGCGATCATCTCGCCGATCTCGCGCTCGCCGTTGGCCGAGATGGTCCCGACCTGGGAGATCTCGTCGGCCGACTTGATCTTCTTGCTGCGGCTCTTGACGTCGGCGATCACCGCCTCGACGGCGAGGTCGATGCCGCGCTTCAGGTCCATCGGGTTCATGCCGGCGGCGACGGCGCGGATGCCCTCGCGCACGATCGCCTGGGCCAGCACGGTCGCGGTGGTGGTGCCGTCGCCGGCGACGTCGGAGGTCTTGGAGGCGACCTCCTTGACCATCTGCGCGCCCATGTTCTCGAAGCGGTCCGACAGCTCGATGTCCTTCGCGACCGTCACACCGTCCTTGGTGATGCGCGGCGCGCCGAACGACTTCTGCAGGACCACGTTGCGGCCTTTCGGGCCGAGCGTGACCTTGACGGCGTCGGCGAGGATGTCCACGCCCCGCATCAGACGGTTGCGGGCGTCGACGTTAAACTTCACGTCCTTGGCAGCCATGTCTTCCTCCTAAAACAGTTTCTTTAGGGTGGCGCCGGATCAGCCGACGATGCCCATGATGTCGCTCTCGCGCATGATCATGAGAGTCTTGCCGTCGATCTTGACCTCGGTGCCCGACCACTTGCCGTACAGCACCGTGTCGCCCTTCTTGACTTCCAGCTTCTGGACCTTGCCGGCGTCGTCGCGGGCGCCCGGACCGACCGCGAGGACCTTGCCCTGGGACGGCTTCTCCTTGGCGTTGTCGGGGATGATGATGCCACCGGCGGTCTTGGTCTCGGCCTCGATCGCCTCGATGACGACGCGGTCATGCAGCGGACGGAACTTCATGGAATGCCTCCGTGTTGGTTGCCCTCGCCGAGCGGGGCTCGGGGGCAGGCGGTGCATTGGCACTCGCCCTTGAAGAGTGCCAGAGGTATAGGGGCGAGGCTCGGTCGCTGTCAATCTCGGCCGCGGAGGCGGGTCGGCCGGGCCTAAGCTCCAGGCCGCTGGATAGTCGCCGCGAAGCGCTTCTCGAAGCGGGCCACATCGGCCGGCGCCAGGCGGACGGTGACCTCGGTTCCGTCCTCGCCGTCGGTCTGCTCGACCACGTCGCCGTGGGCGTGCAGCCAGGCCATGGCGGCGCCGTCGGCCGGGATCGAGGACGAAGCCGCACAGCCGGTCGTCGACACCGAGCAGCCGCGCGATCGCCGCCGTCAGCTGCTCGATCCCCTCGCCGGTGATGGCCGACACCGCCACGACCGAGTTCGGTCGCCGCCGACCCTCTCCTTCAGCGCGAGGCGCTGGTCGTCCGGAAGCCGGTCGATCTTGTTCGAGCACCTCGAGCATCCGCCCCGGTCGACTGGTCTCGTCGATGCCGAGGTCGGCGAGCACCGCCATGACGTCGGATTTCTGCGCGGTGCTGTCGGGATGGGCGATGTCGCGGACGTGCACGACCACGTCGGCCTCGGTGACTTCCTCCAGCGTGGCCCGGAAGGCGGCGACCAGATGGGTGGGAAGGTCGGAGATGAAACCGACGGTGTCTGAGAGGATGATGGTGCGGGCGCCCGGCAGTTCGATGCGCCGCATGGTCGGGTCGAGGGTCGCGAACAGCAGGTCCTCGGCGACCACCGAGGCGCCCGACAGGCGGTTGAACAGCGTCGACTTGCCGGCGTTGGTGTAGCCCACCAGCGCAACCACCGGGTACGGCACGCGGCGACGGGCGCCGCGGTGCAGTTCCCGGGTGCGCTTGACCTCCTCCAGCTCGCGGCGGATCCGGATGATGCGGTCGCCGATCAGTCGGCGGTCGATTTCGAGCTGGCTTTCGCCCGGGCCGCCCATGAACCCGGTGCCGCCGCGCTGCCGCTCGAGGTGCGTCCAGGACCGCACCAGCCGCGAGCGCTGGAAGGTCAGGGACGCCAGATCGACCTGGAGCCGACCCTCGTGGGTGCGCGCGCGGGCGCCGAAGATCTCCAGGATCAGCTGGGTGCGGTCGATGACCTTGGACTTGAGGGCCCTTTCGAGGTTGCGCTGCTGGACCGGGGTCAGACGGCCGGTCGACGACCACCACCTCGATCTCCAGCGCCTCCACCAGCTGCGCCAGCCGCTCGATCTGCCCGCTGCCCAGCAGGGAGCCGGGGCGTGGCTTGGCGACCGTCACCACCTCGGCGTGCGCGGCGTGCAGATCGATCGCCGAGGTCAGCCCGACGGCCTCTTCCAGCCTGGCGTCGGGATCGCGCGCACCCTCCCCCGTCTCCTCCTCGTTCTTCAGACGCGGGTGGATGACGAGCGCGCGGGTACCCATGGGAACCTCGTTAGCCTTCAGCCTCCTCCTTGGCGTCGAACAACTGCACCGGATGCTGCGGCATGATGGTGGACACCGCGTGCTTATAGACCAGCTGCGAGTGCGCGTCACGACGCAGCAGGAGGCAGAAATTATCGAACCACGTCACGATTCCCTGCAGCTTTACGCCGTTGACCAGGAACACGGTGACGGGGTCTTGTCCTTGCGGATCTTGTTCAGAAACACGTCCTGAACGCTTTGGCTCTTTTCAGCGGCCATCTTGCATTCCTTATCGTTAGAGCCCGAGGCTCGGCGGTCAGTGCCGCGAGAAGCGGCCGTCCCCATTCATCTCGCACATGCGAGATACCAGCTAAACATATAATGATCGAGGATGCCCGCTCAATCGTGAAGCTGGAGCAAAAGCGCGCGGCAGCCGTCCAAGTGCACCGCCGGAGGGTGAATCGTGACGTCCTCGGGGTGTGGATTCTCAGGGTGGATCAGCACCGCAGTGCAACCGGCGGCGTGGGCGCAGGCCAGATCCACGGCCGAGTCCCCGACGAACCAGACCTCCGGTCCGGCGGCGATGCCGGTGCCTTCGAGCGCCAGGTGGACCGGGTCGGGCGCCGGCTTGTCGCGCGGCGCGTCGGTGGCGCCGATGATGCGGTGGAAATACCGGTCCCATCCGAGATGGGCGGCCTCGCGCCGCAGGTAGCCGCCGTTCTTGTTGCTGACCACGGCGGCCGGGATCCCGCGCGCCAGAAGTGCCTCCAGAATGTCCGGGGCGCCATCGAGCGCTCTCAGCGTCTCCAGGTGCACGGCTTCGAAGCCGCTGTAGAACAACTGCGTCGCTTCCTCCGAGCGCTCGCCGAACAGCATCGGAAAGGTATCGCGCAGCGACAGCTTGGCGTTCGCGCGGACCTCGACCTCGGTCCACGGTGTCCGTCCCATGGCGACGAAGGTCCGCTCCAGCGCCCGGGTGATGCCGCCCCAGTTGTCGACCAGAGTGGAATCCCAGTCGAACACCACCGCCCGCGGCGGCCGCAGCACGATCACGCGGTGCGCCCCGCGCCGGCGGCATAGTCGAGATAGGCCCTTCGAAGCCCGAGACCGACCGAGCCGGCCTTGCCGTTGCCGATCACGGCGTCGTCGATCTGGGTGACCGGGGTCACGAACGCGGTCGCCGACGAGATGAACGCCTCGCGCGCCTGCTTGGCTTCCTCCAGGGTGAAGGACCGCTCCACGAACCGCAGACCCTCCTGCTCGGCGAGCCGCAGCAGGCTGAGCCGCGTGATGCCGTTCAGGATCGACTGGTTGGCGCTGCGCGTGATCAGCTCGCCATCCTTGGTGACGATCCAGGCGTTGGTCGACGTGCCCTCGGTCACGCAGCCGGCGTCGTCCACCTGCCAGGCCTCGTGGGCGCCGGCTTCCCGAGCCTGCTGCTTGCCGAGAACGTTCGGCAGCAGGGCGACGGTCTTGATGTCGCACCGCTCCCAGCGAATGTCCCGGATCGAGATCACCTTCACGCCGTTCTCGATCGCCGCGGCCGCGGGCAGCGCAATGCGCTTGGCGGTCATCACCAGCGCCGGCTCGGCGTTCTTCGGGAACGGATGGTCGCGACGAGCGACTCCGCGGGTGACCTGCATGTAGATCAGCCCGGTGCGGATCCGATTGCGTCGCAGCAATTCGCGCATCACCGACCGCAGCGCCGGCCGGGTCATCGGCTGCGCGATGCGCAGTTCCCCGAGCGAGCGGTCGAGACGGTCGAGATGCGGCAGCTCGTCGACCATCGCGCCGTCGTACACCAGCACCACCTCGTAGACGCCGTCGGCGAACTGGTAGCCACGATCCTCCACATGCACCGCGGCATCGGCGTGCGGCACATAGCGTCCGTTGACGTAGGCGATGCGTGACATCCTGGATCTCCGCGCGTGGGAAACGCCTTCCCTTACACCGCGGCGGGCCTCAGAAAAAGTCCAGCCTGACGGCGAACATCTTCTCGACCTTCTTGACCGCCTCGTAGGTCGCGAACAGAACGACCCGGTCCTTGGCGGCGATCACCGTCTCGCCGCGCGGCACGATCACCTCGCCGTCCCGCACGATCGCGCCGATGATCACGCCCGACGGCAAGCGTGCGTCCTTGAGCGGCCGGCCGACCAGCGGCGACGTCTCCAGCGCCTCCGCCTCGATGACCTCGCCGAAATCCTCGCGCACCGAATACACGCTGCGGATCCGTCCGCGTCGGACATGCTGCAGGATGGACGATACCGTGATCGCCCGCGGGTTCACGACCGCGTCGATGCCGAGCTGGGTGATCAGCGGCGCGTAGGTCAGCGTGTTGATCAGGGTCACGGTGCGCCCGCACCCAGATCGCTTGGCCAGCAGCGAGCTGAGGATGTTGACCTCGTCGTCGTTCGACACCGCGACGAACGTCTCGGTCTGCGAGATGTTCGCCTCGTCGAGGATCTCCGGGTCGAGGACGTCGCCGTTCAGCACCATCGTTCGGTTCAGGGCCTGGGCGACGATACCGTGCCCGCTCCCGCGAGAACTCGATCACCTTGCAGTTCACACCGGGATGGTCGCGTTCGATTTCCTGGGCCAGCGTCAGGCCGATGTTGCCACCGCCGGCGATCACCACGCTGCGCGCCTCCGGCTCCTCGTGACCGAAGCTGGCCAGGGCTCGCGAGAGATGGGCGCTGTCGCACACGAAGTAGACCTCGTCGCCCGCCAGCATCTGGTCCTCGGGCTTCGGGACGATCGCGCGTTCGTTCCGCAGGATCCCGACGATCACGATCGCAAGGTCGGTGAACAGGCTGGTCAAGCTGCCTGAGCGGCGTGTTGATGATCGGGGTCGTGTCGTCACAACGGACGCCGACGACCCTCACCTTGCCATCGGCCATCGGCACGACGTCGAGCGCGCCCGGGACCTGCAGCCGCCGGCCGATGGCGCGCGCGACTTCGCGCTCCGGGCGAGATGATGACGTCGATCGGCATGTGCTCGCGCGAGAACAGGTCGGCCCAGATCGGCAGCAGGTAGTTCTGGTTGCGGACCCGGGCGATCTTGGTCGGCACGTTGAACAGCGAGTGGCCGACCTGGCAGGCCACCATGTTGACCTCGTCCGAATAGGTGACCGCGATCAGCATGTCGGCGTCGCGGGCGCCGGCCTGCTCGAGGATCCCGGGATGCGACGCGAACCCGTTGATCGCCCGCACGTCGAGGGTGTCGCTGATCTTCTGGATCAGCATCGGCTCCTGGTCGATGACGGTTACGTCGTTGTTCTCGCCCGCCAGATGCCGCGCGATGCTGGTGCCGACCTGGCCGGCGCCGCAAATGATGACCTTCATCGGATTGTCCTCAACCGGCCGGGCGAACCAGCTTCTCGCCCTGGAACACCCCGAGCGACTTCAACTTCCGGTGCAGGGCCGAGCGCTCCATGCCGATGAACGAGGCGGTCCGGGAGATGTTCCCGCCGAACCTGTTGACCTGAGATATCAGGTACTCGCGTTCGAAGGTCTCGCGCGCTTCGCGAAGCGCCATGCCCATGATCTCGCCGCCCTTCTCCCATTTCAGGGTGGCCGGGGTGGCCGATCCGATCTCCGGTGGCAGCTGCTCGGCGCGGATCGCCTCGCGCGGATCGCCGGCGGCCATGATCAGGATCCAGTCGATGACGTTGCGGAGTTGGCGGACGTTACCCGGCCAGTCGTACGCCTGCAGAGCCGCGACCGCGTCCTCGCCGAGGGTGCGGACCGCCATGCCGCCGTTCTCGGCGGTCTGCCGGACGAAGTGGCGGGCCAGCATCGGCACGTCCTCGCGCCGCTCGCGCAGCGGCGGGACCCGGATCGGCACCACGTTCAGACGGTAGAACAGGTCCTCGCGGAATCGCCCGGCCCCCATTTCCTGCTGCAGGTCGCGGTTGGTCGCAGCGATCACCCGGACGTCGACCTCGACCTCGGTGTCGCCTCCGATCCGTCGGAACGCCTGTTCCTGAAGCACCCGCAGGATCTTGCCCTGGGTCTCGATCGGCATGTCGGCGACCTCGTCCAGCAACAGCGTGCCCTTGTGCGCCAGTTCCAGGGTGCCGACGGTGCGCGGGTCGCGGCCGCCAGGCTCGGTGCCGAACAGTTCGGATTCCAGGCGGTCCGGGCGTCAGGGTGGCGCAGTTCAGGACCACGAACGGTCCGCCGACCCGGCGCGAGCGCTCGTGGATCCGGCGGGCGACGACCTCCTTGCCGGCCCCGGCCGGGCCGGTGATCAGCACCCTGCTGCCGGTCGGCGCAACCTTTTCGATGGCGCCACGCACGGTGTTGATGCCGGTCGACACCCCGATCAGTTCGGTCGACGGTCCGGCGCGGCGCCTGAGCTCATGGTTCTCGCGCCGCAGGCGGGCGGCCTCGACGGCGCGCTCGATCATGAACAGCAGCCGGTCGGCCTTGAACGGCTTCTCGATGAAGTCGTAGGCGCCCTTCTTGATGGCGGTCACGGCGGTCTCGATGGTCCCGTGCCCGGAGATCATGATCACCGGCAGGTCCGGCTGATCGCGCTGGATCTCGTCGAGAATCCCGATGCCGTCGAGGTGGCTGTTCTGGAGCCAGATGTCGAGGATGACGATCGACGGGATGCGCCGCCGGATGGCGTCCAGGGCTTCGCGGGCGTTCGCGGCGGATCGCGTGTCGTAGCCCTCGTCCTCGAGGATTCCGGCGATCAGCATCCGGATATCGGCCTCGTCGTCGACGATCAGAATGTCATTCGCCATGAGACTCAGATGCCGGGTCGTTTGCGGTCTGCGTCGGTGCGTCGGCCTCGAACAGAAGGCTGACCACGGCACCTCCGCCGGGGCGGTCACGTAGCTCGACCGAGCCGCGGTGATCTTCCATGATTTTCTTGACGATGGCCAGTCCGAGCCCGGTGCCCTTCTCGCGGGTCGTGACATAGGGCTCGGTCAGGCGGTCCCGATCGGTCTCCGGCAGGCCCCGTCCATTGTCGGAGACCGCAACGGAAACCTGGGCCCCCTGGCGTTCAAGCGTTACCTCGACGCGGCCGCTCCAGCCCTCGGCTCCGGCGTCGCCAAGGTCCTGGCGGCGTCCCTCGATGGCGTCGACCGCGTTCTGCAGCAGATTGGTGAGCGCCTGACGGATCTGACGCGAATCGCAGGTCACCAGCACCGGTTCCGGCGGCGGCGTCATGACGAAGGTGATGTCGGTGCGGCCGGCGCGCTGCAGGTCGACGGCGCCGGACACCAGGTCGCCCATCGACTCGCGCTGCATCACCGGGGTCGGCATGCGGGCGAACGCCGAGAACTCGTCCACCATGCGCCCGATGTCGCCGACCTGGCGGACGATGGTCTCGGTCATCCGCTCGAAGGTCTCGGGGTCGTTGGTGATCTGCGACAGGTACTTCCGCTTCAGCCGTTCCGCCGACAGCTGGATCGGGGTCAGCGGGTTCTTGATCTCGTGGGCGATCCGCCGGGCGATGTCGGCCCAGGCGGCCTTGCGCTGCGCCGACAGCAGCTCGGTGACGTCGTCGAAGGTCACCACGAACCCGGCGACCTCGCCGCCGGCGCTTTCCGCGGCGATCCGGGCGAGCAGGGTCCGGCGCTGGTCGTCGGCGCCCTGCACGACGATCTGGTCCTCGTTCTCGCGCCAGGGGCGGCGCTGCGCCTCGGCGATCAGCGGCCCGAACTCCGGAAGCAGGTCCTGCAGCGGCTGACCGATGGCGTCGTCGAGGTTCAGCGCGAGCAGCCGGCTGGCGGAGCGGTTCGGCAGGTTGACGTTGCCGACCGGATCGAGGCCGATCACCCCGGCCGACACCCCGCCGAGAACCGCCTCGGTGAACCGGCGGCGATCGTCGAGCTGCTGGTTGGCGTCGATCAGGTCGGAGCGCTGCGATTCCAGCTGAGCCGTCATGCGGTTGAACGCCCGGCTGAGGGTGGCGAGTTCGTCGACCGCCCCGACCGGCGACACCCGGATCGACAGATCCCCTTCCCGCACCCGCTCGGCGACGCTGATCAGCGCGCTGATCGGCCGCGCCAACCGGTCGGCCAGAAGCAGGCCGACCCAGCTCGCCGCCAGCAGCAGCAGCAGAGCGACCAGCGCGAACACGATGGCGAACGGTCAGCTGGAAGTCGAAGCGCTTGCCCTCCAGCGCCTGATACTGCGAGACCGCCTCCTGGGTCCGTTCGACGTGCGCCAGCAGCGCCGGGTCGACGAAGCGACCGACAAAGAGGAACGCGTCGACGAACTGGTTGAGCGCCACCAGCGCGCGGATCCGGTCGTCGTTCTCGCTGGTCAGGATGACCACCTCGCCGTCGCGGGCCTGCGCCAGCGCGCGCTCCGGCACCGGCTCGAGGTCGAACGAGAACGACAGGCTGGATCGCGCCAGCGCCCGCCCCGAGCCGTCGAACACCACCGCCTCGGTGAGGTTTCGGACCGCCGCCTGGGCCGACATGACCTGGTCGAAGCGGCGCGGGTCGGAAAGCAGGAACGGCGCCTCCCGGTTCAAGTCGTTGGCCATGGCGAGCGCGTCGCCGCGGATCGTCTGGCGGTGCTCCTCCAGGTAGGCCTCGGCGACCGCGGTGGAGCTGTTGACGGCCGTCGCCACCCGCTCGCTGAACCAGCCGCGCAGGCCGAAGTCGAAGAACACCGCCGAGAAGATCGACACGATCAGGGTCGGGGTGATCGCGACGGCGGCGAACATCACGGCGAGCCTGACATGCAGCCTGGACCCGGCCTGGCCGCGCCGGCGCTCCAGCCAGATCCGGACCAGCTGGCGGGTGACGAGCGCGCCGAGCGCCAGCAGGAAGGCGATGTTCAGGTAGATCGCCGCCAGAACCATGTCCGGCTCGGGGCCCAGCGGTCCGGAGCCGGTCAGGATCACCGCGGTGCCGATGCCGGACGCGATCGCCAGCACCGCGAGGGCGAGCGCCAGCCGCCGCTCCAGGTCGACATGACGCGCCCAGCGCAGGAAGCACGTTGAGCCAGGGCGAGACGACCGGGGCCGCCGGTGCCGGTTCGGGCGCCGGGGTCGCGGGTGGCGCGGCCTTCGATGTCGGGGCGGTGGCGTCGGTCATCGGATCCGGGACGAGTGGGCGGCGGTGAGCGCCGGGCCCGGCGCTTCCTTCGCGTCAGTGCTCGGACCGTACGCCTCGCACGACGGGAATGTCCAACTCGCGGATCTTCTTACGCAGCGTGTTGCGGTTCAACCCCAGAAGCTCCGCGGCCTTGATCTGGTTGCCGCGGGTGGCGTTGAGGCTGAGGGTGACCAGCGGCCGCTCGATCTCCCGCAGGATTCGGTCGTAGAGCCCGGCCGCCGGCAAACCATCGTGATGGGCGCCGAAATACGCCGCCAGATGCCGCTCGACGGCGCCGGACAGGCTGTCGGGGCCGGTGTCGTCCTGGGCCTCCGCCCGCTCCACCGTCTCGGCCAGTTCGGCGTCGATCACCTCCTCGTCGATCGATTCCTCGGCGTAGAGCGCCGACAGGCGCCGGCACAGATTCTCCAGCTCGCGAACGTTCCCCGGCCACGCGTAACGCTGCAGTCGCGACATCGCACCCTTGTCCAGGTGCTTGATCGGAAGGCCCTCGGCCGGCATCTGCGCGAAGAAGTGCCGCGCCAGATCGGGGACGTCCTCGATGCGTTCGCGCAGCGCCGGCAGGCGGATCGGCACCACGTTGAGACGGTAGAACAGGTCCTCCCGGAACAGCCCCTGGCGGATCGAGCTGGCGCAGGTCGCGGTGGGTGGCGGCGACGATCCGGACGTCGGCGCGGATCGGCGTGCGCCCGCCGACCGTGGTGTACTCGCCCTCCTGCAGGACCCGCAGCAGGCGCGTCTGCGCCTCCAGCGGCATGTCGCCGATCTCGTCCAGGAACAGCGTGCCGCCCTGCGCCTGCTCGAAGCGGCCGGTGGCGCGCATGGTGGCGCCGGTGAAGGCCCCCTTCTCGTGGCCGAACAACTCGGACTCGATCAGTTCGCGCGGGATCGCCGCCATGTTGATCGCGACGAACGGTCCCTCGCGCCGCTTGCCGTAATCGTGCAGCGCACGCGCGACCAGTTCCTTGCCGGTCCCGGACTCGCCGGTGATCATGACGGTCAGGTCGGTGCCCATCAGCCGCGCCAGCACCCGGTAGATGTCCTGCATGGCGGCGGAACGGCCGATCAGGGGCAGCGCGTCGTCGGCCGGCGGTGGTGGCCCGGACTCGCTGGAAGCCGCCGGCGCCGGTGTTGGCGACGACAGCGCCTTGCGGACCGTTGCGATCAGCTCGTTGAGGTCGAACGGCTTCGGGAGGTATTCGAAAGCCCCCCGCTCGCTGGCCTTCACGGCGGTCAGGAGCGTGTTCTGGGCGCTCATCACGATCACCCGCAGTTCCGGGCGGGCCTCGCCGGATGCGCGGCAGCATGTCGAGCCCATTCTCGTCCGGCATCACCACGTCGGTGATCACCAGGTCGCCCTCGCCGTCCTCCACCCACTGCCACAGACCCGCGGCGGTGCCCGTGCTCTTGACGTCATGCCCGAGGCGGGTCAGCGCCTGGCTCAGCACCGGTGCGGATCGCCCGGTCGTCGTCGGCAATCAGGATCGAAGCCCGACGATCGCTCACAGCGCGCGCTCCAGGTCGGTGGCTGCGCGCCGGCGGACCCGCCGCGGCGTGGGCTCGTCGGTGATCGGGAAGGTCAGTCGGAAGATGGTCCGCCGCGCCACCGAATCGACCTCGATGACGCCGCCGTGGTCGGCGATGGTCTTCGCCACGAAGGCGAGGCCGAGGCCGGAGCCGTTGATCTTGGTGGTGACGAACGGCTCGAACAGGTTGGCGCGCAGGTCCTCGGGGATGCCGGGCCCGTTGTCCTGAACGGTCACCTGCAGAGGCAGGTGGAGGCGCTCGCGCGATCCCGCTACCGCAACCCGCATGCCGTGGCGGTAGCTGGTGGTCAGGGTGATCTCGCCGGACTCCTTGGGGACGGCCTCGCAGGCGTTCTTGATCAGGTTCAGGAAGATCTGCACCAGCAGGTCGCGGTTGCCGAGCACCGGCGGCAGGCGACGGGTCGTAGCGTTCGACGAAGGTGACGTGCCGGCCGAACCCGTTCTGCGCCACCCTTCGGCACCGTTCCAGGACCTCGTGGATGTTCACCGGACCGCGCTGAATGGGCCGCTCGTCCGAGAACACCTCCATGCGGTCCACCAGCGCGCAGATCCGGTCGGTCTCGTCGCAGATCAGCCGGGTGAGCACCGTGTCCTCCGGCGTCACCGATTGCTCGAGCAGCTGCGCTGCGCCGCGGATTCCCGACAGCGGGTTCTTGACCTCGTGGGCGAGCATCGCCGCCATCGCCGTCACCGAGCGCGCCGCGCCGCGGTAGCTGAGCTGGCGGTGCATCTTGAAGGCGATGGACCGCTCCTGGAGGCTGACCGCGACATGGTCCGGCGCCTCCGGGATCGGCGCGATCTGAAGGTTGACGGTGCGCTGGCCGAGCCGCGGGGACTCGATCACCAGGTCGTAGTCCGACAGGCTCGACTGGCTGTCGCGGGCCTGCTCGATCATCGCGGTGAGCGGGCTGTCCTCGGGGATCCACTCCGACAGCGGCCGGCCGGCGGCGTAAGCGGCGCTGGCGCCGATCAGGTCCTCCGCCGCCATGTTCAGCGACACCATGCGGTTCTCGCCATCGACCACGACGACCGCCGACGGCAGCGCGTTCAGGACCAGATTACCGTCGATCGCGGGTCCGCCGCGGCGACGCCGTAGCGGCTTGACCGATGCTGCGTTCACGCCGCTCTCCGCTCGACCAGAGGGTCGAAGTAATGGTCGATGGCCGCGAGCACCCGCCCCGGCTCGACCGTGTTGTTCACCGCCCGCCGAAACCCGGCGGAGTCGGGCAGGCCCTGGCTGTACCAGCCGATGTGCTTGCGGGCGTTGCGGATCCCGGACTCGGCCCCGTAGTGCGACAGCATCGCCAGCAGATGCTCGACGATCACCGCCTTCAACTCGCCGACCGACGGGGGCGGCACCGCCGGCCGCCCGGCCAGCCGATCGGCGACCTGCTTCAGGATCCACGGCCGGCCGTAGGCACCGCGGCCGATCATCACGCCGTCCGCGCCGGACGCGGCGAGGCAGGCCGCAGCGTCATCCGGCGTGGCGATATCGCCGTTCGCGACCACCGGGACCGTCACCGCGTCCTTGACCAGCCGGATGAATGCCCAGTCGGCCCGGCCGGTGTACATCTGGCAGCGCGTCCGGCCGTGCACCGTGATCATCCGGACGCCCGCCTCCTCGGCGATCCGCGCCAGCCGTGGGGCGTTGCGGTCGTGCTCGTCCCAGCCGGTCCGCATCTTCAGCGTCACCGGGACCGGGACCGCGCGCACCACCGCCTCGATGATCCGCCCGGCGAGCGCCTCGTCGCGCATCAGCGCCGAGCCCGCCAGCCGGTTGACCACCTTCTTGACCGGGCAACCCATGTTGATGTCGACGATCGCCGCCCCGCCATCCACGGCGAGCCGGGCGGCCTCGGCCATGACGGCCGGATCCCAGCCGGCAAGCTGGACGACCGCCGGGGCGTCGTCGGCGTCGATCTCGGCCTTGCGCAGCTCGTCGCGGACCTCGCGCAGCATGGCGTCGCTGGCGATCATCTCGGAGATCACGAGCCCGGCGCCGAAGCCGCGCACGATCCGCCGGAACGGGCGGTCGGTCACGCCCGACATCGGCGCGAGCAGCACAGGATCCGCAAGGCGTGATCGGTCCGATTGATATGCTCATATTTTAGGCAGGCCAATGGCGTGATGAATTCTTGGGCAAGAGTAGCGCCGCTGGCGGGAATCGCAAGCGCGGCGTTGTCAGCCGGTCATCACGCCCCGGATCGCCTTGACGCCCGGGTAGGCCAACGTCAGCAGCAGATACACGACCAGCACCACCCGCGCAGCCCGGCGCCCCCTGAGGCCCGACCACGCGTGCAGGCCGAGCACGATGGCCACCACCAGGAAGGCAACGAGCGACAGCACGGTCTTGTGGTCGATTGCCATCAGGCGACCGGTCTCGGCGATCTCGAGCGCCATGCCGCTGGCGATTCCGATCCCGAGAACGACCAGGGCCAGCAGCAGCAGCTGGAATTGCAGCCGATCGGCGTCGGCCACGGCCGGCAGGCCGGCACGCCAGCCGCTGTCCCGCTTGGCCTTCAAGGCGTCGCCTTTGAGCACGACCGACAGGCCGGCAACGGCCGCCAGGGTCGCCAGAGCGTACGTCATGAGCGATACCAGAATATGCACGATCACCCAGGCCTCCGGCAGGCGCCCGACCACTCCGACCGGCTCCGGGCGGTCCGCCAGAACCGCGATGGCCCCCATCACCAGGAGGTAGGGCCCGAGCAGGCTGGCCAGCCGACCGGCCCAGGGGCGCGCCAGCACGACCACCGCGAACGCCAGCAGGATCGCGGCGACGCTGACCCAGAGCGCGACCCCGAGACCCGGGTCCCACTGGTCAGCAAGCCGGGCGATGCTCCACCCGAAGGCCCCGACCGCGGCGACGGCGATGGCGAACCACAGCCGCATCCCGACGCTCGACCCCGGCCGCACCGCCAGGAGCGAGGCGGGCACCAGCGCCGCGAGGGCCGACAGGTTCAGGGCCAGAGACATGCGCGGATGCCTACACTAAGATCGCGCGCCGCTCCAGGGGCCGCGCTGTGACCGCCGCGTGGCGTGATCGACGACAAGGGGACCGCGTGACGACCATTGCACTGATCGTGGCCGCCGGACGCGGCGAGCGCGCCGGCGGGGGGCTGCCGAAACAGTACCGCCCGCTCGCCGGCACGCCGGTGCTTCGCCGCAGCGTCATGGCGTTCGCCGACCACCCCCGGGTCGACGCGGTCCTCGTGGTGATCGCCGACGGGCACCGCGCGCTTTATGAGTCCGCCACCGCCGGCCTCGATCTGCTGGACCCGGTCACGGGTGGCGCCGAGCGTCAGGAATCCGTCCGCCTGGGGCTGGAATCCCTCGCGGCCTCGGCGCCCGACCGGGTGCTGATCCACGACGCCGCCCGCCCGCTGGTTCCGCCGGTCGTGATCGACCGGGTGCTCGACGCCCTCGACGCGTCGCCGGCCGCCCTGCCCGTCCTCCCCGTCGTCGACACCCTCAAGCGCGGGTCGCTCGGGCGGGTGGAGGCGACGGTTCCGCGCGAGGGGCTGTGGCGCGCCCAGACACCCCAGGGCTTCCGTTTTCCCGAGATCCTGGCGGCGCATCGGGAGGCAGCTGACCGGTCCCCCGGCGACCGACGACGCGGCGCTGGCCGAGCGCGCCGGCCTGGCGGTCGCCCTGGTCGCGGGAGCGGAGGACGCCGCCAAGCTGACCACGCCCGATGATCTGGCGCGCGCCGAGGCGCGCCTGACAAGGCAGTTCGAGACCAGGGTCGGCACGGGGTTCGACGTGCACCGCATCGGCCCGGGTACGGCGATGATCCTCGGCGGCGTGTCGATACCGCACCCCGGCGCGCTGGTCGGCCACTCGGACGCCGATGTCTGCCTGCACGCCCTGACCGACGCGATCCTCGGAGCCCTCGGCGACGGCGACATCGGGGCGCATTTTCCGCCGAGCGATCCGCGCTGGCGCGGCGCCTCCTCCGACCGGTTCCTCGGGGATGCCGTTCGGCGGGTGCGCGACCGCGGCGGGCTGATCGTGCATCTCGACCTGACCGTCATCTGCGAGCGCCCGAAAATCGGCCCGCACCGCGCCGCCATGCGCGAGCGCATCGCCGGCATCTGCGGCCTTCCGGTCGACCGGGTATCGGTCAAGGCCACCACCACCGAGCGTCTGGGCTTCACCGGCCGGGGCGAAGGCGTGGCGGCGCAGGCGGCGGCAACGCTCGCCCTGCCCGGCCCCGGAGGCCGGCCGATGAGTGAACCCGACGCCGGCCGGTCGACCCTCGCTCGCCGACCCCCGCATCCTGGTCGCCACCGGGCTCGGGCAGCGGTTACCTGCCGACGATGCCCGGCACCTGGGGTTCGCTGCTGGCCGTCGCGCGTCGCCTGGCCGATCGCGGCGCTGGGCGGCTGGCCGGCGCTGCTGGCGGCGGCGGCCGTGGCGGCGGTCGCCGGTATTCCGGCGATCCGCGCCTACCAGCGCAGCACCGGCCAGTCGGATCCGGGACCGGTGGTGATCGACGAGGTCGCCGGGCAGTGGCTGACGCTGGCGGCCTGCCCGCTCGACCCGCTGTGGTGGCTGGCCGGCTTCCTGGCGTTCCGGCTGTTCGACATCCTGAAGCCGCCGCCGGCCGGGTGGATCGATCGACGGATGAAGACGCGCCGCCGGCGTGATGCTCGACGACCTGGTGGCCGGACTCTACGCTGTCGCCGTGATCGCCGTCGCCCGCTGGGCGATCCTTGCTTCCTGACACGCCAGGAGACCCCTGATGCTGCCCGAGGCTCTGGTCGACGCCGCCTCCGCCCTGCTGCACGCCTGCCGCGAGGCCGGCCTGACGGTCGCTACCGCGGAGTCCTGCACCGGCGGGCTGGTGGCCGGGTGCCTGACCGAAATCGCCGGGTCATCGGACGTCTTCGACCGCGGGTTCGTGACCTACTCCAACGAGGCGAAGTCCGAACTGCTGGGAGTGCCGGCGCCGATGATCCTGCGGCACGGCGCCGTCTCGGAGGAGGTCGCCAAGGCCATGGCGATCGGCGCGCTCGCCAAGTCGCGCGCGCTCATGACGATCGCCGTCACCGGCATCGCCGGCCCCGGCGGGGCGACCCCGGCAAACCGGTCGGCCTCGTCCATTTCGCCTCGGCGATGACCGGAGGCGTCACCACCCACGAACGCCACGAATTCGAGGGCAACCGCACCGACATCCGCCGCGAAGCGGTCCGCACCGCGCTCCGCATCCTGGCCGACCGGATACCGCGCCACGTCTGAGCGCTCGCGGCGGCCGGTGGCCCCCGGATCGACCCGCCCTACGGGGTGACGTCGAGGAGAGGGGTCGGTTGCGTCGACGGGATCCTTCCCTCCCCCAGTCAACACATCAGAAAGCGAGCCCTCCACCCCCTCTCTCCCTGTCGTCATCCCGGACCGGACCGCCCCAGGCGGGACGGATCCGGGACCCAGGAAGCGACGTGCGCCGGCCTTCACCACGGCGGCGGCGGGTGGGTCCCGGCTCGCGCTGCGCTTGGCCGGGATGACGACGAGGGGGAAAGCCGCCAGGCCGCCGTCATCAGGGCGGTGATCGGCCACCCTCTCCCTTGTCGTCATCCCGGAGCGGGCCGCCGCAGGCGGGACGCATCCGGGACCCAGTTGCGACGGTTGCTTCGGCCCTAGGCCACCCCGGCGGGATGGCCTGGATCGCGGCCATAGAGCGCGTCGGCGCGAGTCTCGAAGGCCTGCACCATGCGCTTGACGGCCTCGTTGAAGAACAGGCCAATCACGCTTTGCAGCATGCGGTTGCGGAACTCGAAATCGACGTAGAAGTCGATCATGCAACCATCGCCGTGCGGCTCGAAGACCCAGTGATTGTTCAGGTATCGGAACGGGCCTTCGGTGTAGGTCACGTCGATCCGCATGACCTCTGGCTGCGGGTCGACCCGGGAGGTGAAGCGCTCGCGGATCATCTTGTAGCCGATCACCAGGTCGGCGTAGAGCACCCGGCCGTCGCGCCGCTTGATCCGGGCGCCGATGCACCACGGCAGGAATTCCGGGTAGCGCTCGATGTCGGAGACCAGATCGAACAACTGCTCGGGGGTGTGCGGGACGATCCGCTTCTCGGCGTGGGTTGGCATGCCCTGGCGCGTTCCGCCCGGCTACTCGGCCGCCGGGACGGCCGCCAGCGCGTCCGTCTCGGACACGGTCTCGCCGCCGAGCCGGCGCAGCCGCGCGGCGCGCAGCCGGGCGAAGTCATCGCCGGCGAAGTAAGACGACCGGGTCAGCGGCGACGACGACACCATCAGGAAGCCCTTGGCGTAGGCGAAGCGGGCGTAGGCCTCGAACTCCGACGGTTCGACGAACCGGTCGACCGCGTGATGCTTCGGGGTCGGCTGCAGGTACTGGCCGATGGTCATGAAGTCGACATCCGCGGCGCGCAGATCGTCCATCAGCTGCAGCACCTCCTCGCGCCCCTCGCCGAGCCCGACCATGATGCCGGACTTGGTGAACATCGACGGGTCGAGTTCCTTGACCTGCTGCAGCAGCCGCAGCGAGGCGAAGTAGCGGGCCCCCGGGCGCACCTCGCCGTACAGCCGCGGCACGGTCTCCAGGTTGTGGTTGAACACGTCGGGCCGGGCGCCGACCACTGTCTCGACCGCATCCTTCTTGCGCAGGAAATCCGGCGTCAGCACCTCGATGGTGGTGCCCGGCGAGGCCCGGCGGATGCGCAGGATGGTCTCGGCGAAATGCCCGGCGCCGCCGTCGGCCAAGTCGTCGCGGTCGACCGAGGTGATGACGACATGGCTGAGGCCGAGCTTGGCGACCGACTGCGCCACGTTCTCTGGCTCGTGCGGGTCCAGCAGGTCCGGCCGGCCGGTGGCGACGTTGCAGAACGAGCAGGCGCGGGTGCACACCGAGCCCAGGATCATCATGGTGGCGTGCTTCTTCGACCAGCACTCGCCGATGTTCGGGCAGGCGGCCTCCTCGCACACCGTGTGCAGGTTGTGCTCCCGCATGATCCTGCGGGTCTCGTGGTAGGTCGCCGAGGTCGGCGCCTTGACCCGGATCCAGGCAGGCTTGCGCTTCTGCACCGGATTGTCCGGGCGGTGCGCCTTTTCGGGGTGCCGCACACGCTCCGCCGTCATCCCGTCGGGCGTCGCCTCGCGGGTCGCCTCGGTCATCGACAATCCTTTCGCGGTCGCGGGATCAACCGCCTCAGAAGTGGATGGCGCGGCCGTACGCGTCAAGCACCGACTCGTGCATCATCTCCGACAGGGTCGGGTGCGGGAACACCGCGTGCATCAGCTCGGCCTCGGTGGTCTCCAGGGTCATCGCGACGCCGTAGCCCTGGATCAGCTCGGTGACCTCGGCGCCGATCATGTGGGCGCCCAGCAGCTCGCCGGTCTTCTTGTCGAACACCGTCTTGACCATGCCCTCGGACTCGCCGAGCGCGATCGCCTTGCCGTTGCCGACGAACGGGAACCGGCCGACCCGGATGTCGTAACCGGCGGCCTTCGCCTTGGCCTCGCTCAGGCCGACGCTGGCGATCTGCGGTCGGCAGTAGGTGCAGCCGGGGATCTTGCGGACATCCAGAGGGTGCAACCCCTTCACGCCGGCGATGCGCTCGACGCAGATCACGCCCTCGTGGCTGGCCTTGTGGGCGAGCCAGGGCGGCCCGGCCAGGTCGCCGATGGCGTAGACGCCGGGCTCGCCGGTCTCCATCCACTCGTTGATCACCACGTGGGTCTTCTCGACCTTCACCTTGGTGCCCTCGAGGCCGATGTCCTCGACGTTGCCGACGATGCCGACCGCCAGGATGACCTTCTCGACCTCGATGGTCTCGGACTTGCCGGCGACCTCGATGGTGGCCCTGGCCCCCTTCCCGCCCTTCTCCAGCTTGGCGACCTTCACACCGGTCTTGATGGTCATGCCCTGCTTGGCGAACTGCTTGTGGGCGAAGGCGGAGATCTCCTCGTCCTCGGCCGGCAGGATGCGGTCGACCACCTCGATCACGGTGACGGCGCAGCCCATGTCGTGATGGAAGCTCGCGAACTCCATGCCGATGGCGCCGGAGCCGATCACCAGCAGGCTCTTCGGCATGGTCTCCGGGACCATCGCCTCCCGGTAGGTCACGATGGTCTTGCCGTCAGGTTCCAGGCCCGGCAGCGTCCGGGCGCGCGCCCCTGTCGCCAGGATGACGTGCTTGGCGGTGTAGCTGCCAACCGGCTTGCCGTCCTTGCTGACGTCGACCTTGCGGAGGCCGCCCTGGGTGCCCGCCAGCTTGCCGTGGCCGTCGACGACTGTGACTTTGTTCTTCTTCAGAAGGTGCGCCACGCCGCCCGAGAGCTGCTTGGCAATTTTGCGGGAGCGTTGAACCACCTTGGCAAGATCGTACGATATGTCCTTGGCGGAAAACCCATATGCGTCGAGGTTGTGCAGGATGTGCGAGACCTCGGACGAGCGCAGCAGGGCCTTGGTCGGAATGCACCCCCAGTTGAGGCAGATGCCGCCGAGATGCTCGCGCTCGATCACCGCGGCCTTCAGGCCCAGCTGGGACGCCCGGATCGCCGCGACGTACCCGCCCGGGCCGCCGCCGACGACGATCACGTCGAATTGGGTGTCGGCCATGACGGTGCCTCCCAGGTCAGAGCAGCATGGTGAGCGGGTCTTCGACCAGCTTCTTGAAGGCGGCCAGGAACTCGGCGCCGATCGCCCCGTCGACGACCCGGTGATCGACCGACAGAGTGCAACTCATCACCGTGGCGATCGCCAGCGCGCCGTCCTTGACCACCGCGCGCTGCTCGCCGGCGCCGACCGCCAGGATGGCCCCCTGCGGCGGGTTGATCACGGCCGCGAAGTCCTTGATCCCGAACATGCCGAGGTTGGAAATCGAGAAGGTGCCGCCCTGGAACTCCTCGGGCTTCAGCTTGCGTTCGCGCGCCCTCGTCGCCAGGTCCTTCATCTCGGCGGAGATCTGCTTGAGACCCTTGGATCCGGCATCCCGGATCACCGGGGTGATCAGGCCCTCGTCGATGGCGACCGCCACCGAGATGTCGACCTGCTTGTAGACGCGGATGGCCTTCTCGGTCCACGAGGCGTTGGCCGCCGGCACGCGCTTCAGGGCGAGCGCCGTCGCCCGGATCACCAGGTCGTTGACCGACAGCTTGTAGTCGTCGCCCTTGGCGTTCAGCTCCTTGCGGACCTTCAGCAACTCGTCGATCTCGCAGTCGATCGTCAGGTAGAAATGCGGGGCGAACTGCTTGGACTCGGTCAGGCGCTTGGCGATCACCTTGCGCATGTTCGAATTCGGGAATTCCTCGTAGGCCGGCATGCCCGGGACGTCGGCCGACGGTGCGGCACCCAGGGTCGGTGTCGGCGCGGCGACGGGAGCGGCAGCGGCCGGGGCCGCCGCAGGCTTGCGGGCGCCGCCGGAGACCGCGGCCTCGATGTCGGCCTTGACGACCCGGCCGTTCGGGCCTGACCCCTTCAGGCTGCCGAGGTCGAGACCGGCCTGCTCGGCCATGCGCTTGGCGAGCGGGCTGGCGAACACCCGGCCGCCGGAATGCTGGGCCGCCGCAGCCGGGCTTCGGCGCCTCGGCCTTGGCCGGCTCGGCTTTCGCGGGTTCGGCCTTGGCGGCCTCCGGCTCAGCGGTCGCGGGCTTCGGCGTTGCGGCCGCCACCTCGCCACCGCCGTCGGCCGGGATCGCTCCGGCGTCTTCGCCCTCTTCCAGCAGCCACGCGATGACCGCGTTGACCGCCACGCCCTCGGTGCCCTCGGCGACCACCAGCTTGCCGATCGTGCCTTCGTCGACCGCCTCGACTTCCATGGTCGCCTTGTCGGTCTCGATCTCGGCGATCACGTCGCCGGCGCTGATCGTGTCGCCTTCCTTGACCAGCCATTTGGCGAGGTTGCCCTCGCTCATGGTGGGCGACAGCGCCGGCATTAGAATGGAAATCGGCATGTTCCGGCACTCCTTAAGAGCGGTAGCAGACCGCCTTGGCCGCCTGGACGATGTTCTCGACCTGCGGCAGGGCAAGCTTCTCGAGGTTGGCGGCGTAGGGCATCGGCACGTCGGCGCCGGCAACCCGGGCGACCGGGGCGTCGAGGTAATCGAAGGCGTGCTCCATCATCAGCGCGGCGATCTCGGAGCCGATGCCGGAGAACGCCCAGCCCTCCTCGGTGGTGACGAGCCGGTTGGTCTTCTTCACCGAGGCGACGATGGTCTCGACGTCGAGCGGGCGGATGGTCCGCAGGTCGATGACCTCGGCCTCGATACCCTGCTCCGCCAGCTTTTCGGCCGCCTCCAGCGCCTTGCCGACCATGATCGAGAACGCCGTGATGGTGACGTCCTTGCCCTGGCGGACGATCTTCGCCTTGCCGATCGGCAACACGAAGTCGGGATCGGTCGGCACATCGAAGGTCTGACCGTAGAGGACCTCGTTCTCCAGGAAGATCACCGGGTTGGGATCCCGGATCGCCGCCTTCAGCAGGCCCTTGGCATCGGCCGCCGACCAGGGCGCGATGACCTTGAGGCCGGGACAATGCGCGTACCAGCTCGCGTAGCACTGCGAATGCTGGGCGGCGACGCGGGACGCCGCACCGTTCGGGCCACGAAACACGATCGGGCAGCCCATCTGGCCGCCGGACATGTACAGGGTCTTGGCCGCCGAGTTGATGATCTGGTCGATCGCCTGCATCGCGAAGTTGAAGGTCATGAACTCGACCACCGGCTTCAGCTTGCCGAACGCCGCGCCGACCGCCATCCCGGCGAAGCCGTGCTCGGTGATCGGGGTGTCGATGACGCGCTTGGCGCCGAATTCCGCCAGCAGGCCCTGGGTGACCTTGTAGGCACCCTGGTACTCCGCGACCTCCTCGCCCATCACGAACACGACGGGGTCGTTCCGCATTTCCTCGGCCATCGCGTCGCGCAACGCCTCGCGCACCGTCTGGCGCTGGGTGTCCTTGAAGAACCGCGCCTCGTCGACATCGGGAACCGAGACCGGCACCGAGGTGTGGGCGGGCGCCCCCGGCAGCGCCGGCGCCTCGGGTGCCCGCTCCGGCCCGACCCCGCCGCCGTCCGCGCGCTTCGGCTCCGGCGCGGCCGGCTCGGCAGCGGCCGGCGCTGACCCGGCACCTTCGGACGGGATGGCGTCGGCGTCCTCGCCCTCGTCAAGCAGCCAGGCGATCACGGCGTTCACCGCCACGCCCTCGCTGCCCTCGGCGATCTCGATCCGGCCGACCTTGCCCTCGTCGACCGCCTCGACCTCCATGGTCGCCTTGTCGGTCTCGATCTCGGCGATTACGTCACCGGCGCTGACCGTGTCGCCTTCCTTGATGTGCCATTTCGCGAGGTTGCCCTCGGTCATCGTCGGCGACAGCGCCGGCATCAGTACAGGAGTGGGCATGCGTTTTCCCCTCGTGCGGGCGCCGCGGACCGCGGCCGCGCCGGCGTCAGGCCTCTACGAGAATGTCCGTCCAAAGCTCGGAAACGTCCGGCTCGGGGCTCTGCTGGGCAAAATCGGCGGCGTCGGTCACCAGGTCCTTCACCTCGCGGTCGACCTTTTTCAGCGTGTCCTCGTCAACCTTGCGGTCGAGCAGGGTGCGACGCAGCGTGTCGATCGGGTCGTGCTCCTGGCGCATCTTGTTGACCTCCTCCTTGGTCCGGTACTTGGCCGGATCTGACATGGAGTGGCCACGGTATCGGTAGGTCTTCATCTCCAGGATGTACGGGCCCTTGCCGGCTCGGCAGTAGGCCACCGCCTCGTCGCCGGCGGCCTTGACCGCCAGGACGTCCATGCCGTCGACCTCCTTGCCGGGAATGCCGTAGGCGTGGCCACGCTCGGCCAGCGACGGACCGGCGGCGGCGCGGGTCACCGAGGTGCCCATGCCGTACTTGTTGTTCTCGATGATGAAGATGACCGGCAGCTTCCAGAGCGCGGCCATGTTGAAACTCTCGTAGACCTGCCCCTGGTTGACGGCGCCGTCGCCCAGATAGGTCAACGACACCCGGTCGGTATCGCGGAAGCGATGGTTGAAGGCCAGACCGGTGCCGATCGGAACCTGGGCCCCGACGATGCCATGGCCGCCGAAGAAATTCTTCTCGCGGCTGAACATATGCATCGAGCCGCCCTTGCCCTTGGAGTAGCCGCCGATCCGCCCGGTCAACTCCGCCATCACGCCGCGCGCTTCCATGCCGCAGGCGAGCATGTGGCCGTGGTCCCGGTACGACGTGACGACCGTGTCGCCCTCGTCGATCGCGGCCTGCATGCCGACCACCACCGCTTCCTGACCGATGTAGAGGTGGCAGAAGCCGCCGATCAGACCCATGCCGTACAGTTGTCCCGCCTTCTCCTCGAAGCGGCGGATGACCAGCATGTCCCGGTAATAGCCGACCAGGTCATCGATCGACGCCTCGGGCGGCTTCGCCGACTTGGATGAACGGGTCGAGCGTGCCGCGGCGGCCTTGGCCGGACCGGGCCGGCTCGCCGTCGACTTGGTTGTCGCCGCACGTGCCATGGTATCCCCCTGCGCGTACTACTGCGGGCGGCACGAGGCATTGGCACCGCACCGACCCGCCAACACTTAGGGGAAGACAAGCCTCAATGCAAGGCGCTAACGGGTTGTGCTGCAACGCAAAAACGCCATTTAACCGAACTTTGGTTAATCAGCTGAAATCGTTCAGCGAACCACCGCCAGGCCCGCCAGGTGGGCCACAGGAACCACCGATTTGCCGAGGATGACGCCGTTCGACGGCACATACCCCAAGACCAGGCGGGCGCGCTCTTCCAGGAGATCGGAATCGAGACTGTCCGGTCGCAGCATGGACACGCGCCGATCGAGCGCGGCCTGTTCGCCGACCAGTCGATCCCGCACCGCGCGAGCCTCCGCCACCTCGCCGTCGAGCCTTTGCCAAGCCCGGATGCCGCGATCGCCCTCGACCGCGTGATAGGCGAAGTACGCCACGAGAAGCGAGCCGATCAGCGGCCCGACGACGTGACGGGCACGACGCTTGAGCTCGAAGACCAGGGCCATGGCGTCCTCCATACCGGCGACACCACGATTGAATCACGCCCCCAGACGGCGGACAACGTGAACGAACCGGGAATCTTCATTAGAAATTAATCAATAGAGTCAGAGTGTTGCCGAAATGACTCAGACAGCGGCGCCGGAACCCTGGGCGAGCGCGCGTTGACGCCAGGCGTTCATCACCAGCGCAATGGTAACCGCGTTGCCCGGAATCTCGGTCGGCTCGAGCCCGATCGGAAGCGACCATCCCCGGCCTGTCAGGAACCGGTTGAACCAGATTGCCAAGCCGCGATCCCCCGCTACGTCATAGACCACATAGGCCTGCCGCATGCCCCGACCGGGCAGCACCGTTGCGAGCGTGAATTCGGAGACGTCTGTCCAGCGGTGACGCGAGGTGGTGAAGAGGCTGTGCACCACGAAGCCTTCCTCGTAAGAGGTCCACACGCCGCCGGCCGCCATAGGTCGCCATTCCGGGCAACAGCAACCCCAGAGTCACGCCGAGCGCCGCGACCGGCCACCCGATGTCGGGTCGCGGCGGCTGACCGAGGATCATCGAGAAGCCGATCACGGCAATCGTGAAGAACAGCCCGGCCTGCACGACCGAGCGCCATAGCGGCTGTCGGAACGTGTGTATCCCCAGGAGGATCTGCGGATCGTAGGGCGTCTCATCGGCGCCCTGCCCCTGTGCGCTCACGTGGCGAGCGGCGCGAGGGACGAGCGACCGGCGTAGCGCGCGGCGGCACCGAGCGCTTCCTCGATGCGAAGCAGCTGGTTGTACTTGGCGATCCGGTCGGACCGCGACAGCGAGCCGGTCTTGATCTGGCCGGCGTTGGTCGCCACCGCCAGGTCGGCGATGGTGGCGTCCTCGGTCTCGCCGGAGCGGTGCGACATGACCGTTCCGAACCGCGCGCGCTGGGCCATCGACACGGTTTCCAGGGTCTCGGACAGCGTGCCGATCTGGTTGACCTTGACCAGGATGGCGTTGCCGGAGGCCTCGGCGATGCCGCGCTTCAGGCGCTTGGCGTTGGTGACGAACAGGTCGTCGCCGACGATCTGGACCTTGGAGCCGAGTTCGGCGGTCAGCGCCTTGAAGCCGTCCCAGTCGTCCTCGCTCAGCGGATCCTCGATCGACACGATCGGGTAGCGCCCGGCCAGCTCGGCGTAGAGCTTGATCATGCCGGCGGAGTCGAGGGTTCGGCCCTCGCCCTCCAGAACGTACTTGCCGCCCTTGAAGAACTCGGTCGAAGCCGGATCGAGGGCGATCATGACGTCCTCGCCCGGCCGATAGCCGGCCGCCTCGATCGCCTTGACGATGGCGGCCAGCGCCTCGTCGGCGCTCTTCATGTCCGGGGCGAAGCCGCCCTCGTCG
This sequence comes from Rhodospirillaceae bacterium, assembly GCA_018401495.1. Lineage (GTDB taxonomy): Bacteria > Pseudomonadota > Alphaproteobacteria > Thalassobaculales > Thalassobaculaceae > Thalassobaculum_A. The sequence continues at coordinate 431,347 of JAGYJX010000015.1, read as the reverse complement.
CCGACGTTGGTGTTGTGGCCGGCTGCCGACAGCTGCTTCTTCAGCGCGTGAAACACCTCGGAGCCGGCGCGCAGCGCTTCCCGGAAGCTCGGGAACGCCACCGGCATGATCATGAATTCCTGGAAGTCGATCGGGTTGTCGGCGTGGGCGCCGCCGTTGATGATGTTCATCATCGGGGTCGGCAGCACGTGGGCGTAGGCCCCGCCGACATAGCGCCACAGCGGCAGGTCCATGTCCGCCGCCTGCGCCTTGGCGACCGCCATCGACACGCCGAGCAGCGCGTTGGCGCCGAGACGGCTCTTGTTCTCGGTCCCGTCCAGATCGAGCAGCGCCCGGTCGATCAGCAGCTGCTCGGCGGCGTCGCGCCCCGACAGCGCGTCGAAGATCTCGCCGTTCACGGCGTCGACCGCCTGCAGGACGCCCTTGCCGCCGTAGCGCTTGGCATCGCCGTCGCGCTTCTCGACCGCCTCGTAGGCGCCGGTCGACGCCCCGGACGGCACCGCCGCCCGCCCGACCGCCCCGGTCTCCAGCGCGACGTCGACCTCGACCGTCGGGTTGCCGCGGCTGTCCAGAATCTCGCGGGCGGTGATGTCGATGATGGCGCTCATGGGCGGGCTCCTAGGGACCGGTCTTGCTGGTGGGGAGGAATAGCGCCCGACCGCTGGGCGTTCAATCGCTTTGCCGTCCAGGCTGCGACGAGAACGACCACGACCTCGAGGCGCTGCCATGACCGAGCCGCCGAAACCGCCCGCCTTCGATCCGATGACGGTCGAGGCGCGCGCCGGCAACAGCTACCCGGAAGCCTTCAGGCAAGCGTCCTCCGGCCGCCTGAAACGCCGGCTCGGAGACCACGGCGGCCTGCAGGAATTTCGGGGTGAACCTGGTGACCCTGCCGGCCGGCTGCACCTCGTCGGTGCGCCACTGGCACACCCGCGAGGACGAGTTCGTGCTGGTGCTGACCGGCGCGTTGACCCTGCTGACCGACGCCGGCGAACAGGAGCTCGGGCCCGGCATGTGCGCGGCGTTCCCCGCCGGCCGGCCGGATGGCCACGCGCTGGTGAACCGGTCGGGCGCCGCGGCGACCTATCTCGAAATCGGCGACCGCGTCGACGGTGACGAGGTCGACTATCCGGACGTCGACATGCAGGTCCGCTGCATCGACAACGACTACGTGTTCGTGCGGCGCAGCGATGGATCGCGGTACTGACCGCCTCACGCCGTCGCCAGCAGCTCCGCGGCCCGGCGCTCGGCGGCGTCGGCCGCGGCGGCCTGCCCCTCGGCCCTGAGCGCTGCCGCGTATCGCCGCCAGCTCCACGCGCTCCGTGGCTTGGCCGCGGTGCGCTCGGCCAGCAGCGCCCGCGCCAGGCGCGGGCGGGCCCGCACCGCCGCCGACACCAGCATCTCCTCGAACAGGTCGCGCTGCGCGTGGCTGCCGCCCATGCACCAGAGCTCGTAACGGATCGGCAGCAGCGCGTCGACCGCGGCGCCGGCGTCGCCGCGGGCAAGCGCCGTCAAGGCCGCCGCGGTGCCGGTGCCGACCCGCCCCGAGACCCTGCCCTGCGCGGTCGCCGCGTTGGAGTAGTCCTGCATCCGCGCCGCCAGTCGGGCCGCCGCCTCCGGCTCGCCGCCCTTCAGAAGCGCCATCAGGTAGTGCAGCGACACGAACACCAGTTCGTGGTCGTCGACGTGCCGCAGCGAGACCTCGGTCAGGTCCTTCCAGCGGTCGCCGACGTCGACGCCGTGCATCTCCAGCCGCCAGAGCAGCGAGGCGGCGTTGCAGACATCCAGGTACATGTCGCTCGCGATGTCCGAGGCGACATAGTTGTCGTAGATCGCCAGAACCTCGTCGAACTCATGTCTTTCAAGGTGATACAGGCCGCGGTGCCAGTAGAGGTGGAAGCGGAAATTGTTGGTGGTCGACCAGTCCGGCTCGTGGCGCCGGACCCAGGCGATGCCCTCGGCGTGTCGGCCCTGCATCTCCATGACGTGGGCGACCGCGTGCACCGACCAGGCGTCCTCGGGTTCCGCTCGACCGCCATCCGGCCGTAGCGTTCGCCGCGGGCATAGTCGCCGGATTCCTCCAGCGCGAAGCCGTACATGCCGTTCACGAAGCCGATGTCCGGATCGGCGTCCGACCAGTCCGGCAGGACGCGGGCGACGCTGTCGCGCATGCGGCGGCCGTCGCCGGCGTAGAAGTGGCTGAAGTGCGCGAGGCGGAGCGCCAGCGCGTCCTTGGGGTGGTCGATAAGGATGCTTTCCCAGAGGTCCGTCGTCCGGTCCAGGTCATCGGCGCACCAGGCCCGCAAGGCCTCCAGGTGCAGGCGCTCACGGTCGGTGGTCGTGCGGGCGGCAAACGCGCGGTCGGCGTCGGCCAGGGTCTTGGAGGCCCGCGCCGACACGCGCGGCGCTGCCGAACAGCTTGAAGAAGTAGCCCTTGGTGACCTGGGCGAGCGGCATGTCGGGCTCGCCGGCCAGCAACGCCTTGAGGCGATCGCCGATGTCGCGCTCGAACCCGAGATAGGCGGTGACCAGATCGTCGAACCTGGCCGCGGTCTCGGGACGCTCGACACTGTAGACGAGGCCGTAGCGGCCTTCGATCTGCGCCATCTACCGGCTCCTTCGATCGGTCGACCGGTCAGGCGATGCCAACCGGATGGGCCTTGGCGATCCTATCGAACGCCACGAACGTCTCCAACAGGCCCGGCAGGTCGGCAAGCCGCACCATGTTCGGGCCGTCGGACGGCGCGTGGTCAGGGTCTGGGTGGCATTCCATGAAAACGGCGGCCACGCCGACCGCCAGCGCCGCGCGCGCCAGCACCGGCACGTACTCGCGCTGGCCGCCGCTCGACGTACCCTGCCCGCCCGGCTGCTGCACCGGTGGGTGGCGTCGAACACCACCGGATAGCCGGTCTTCGCCATCTCCGGCAGGCTGCGCATGTCGGAGACCAGGGTGTTGTAGCCGAAGCTCACGCCTCGCTCGGTCAGCAGGATCCGCTCGTTGCCGGTCGAAGCCACCTTGGCGATGACGTTCTTCATGTCCCACGGCGCCAGGAACTGCCCCTTCTTGATGTTGACCGCCACCCCGGTCTCGCCGGCGGCCAGCAGCAGGTCGGTCTGGCGGCACAGGAAGGCCGGGATCTGCAGCACGTCGACGTACTCCGCGGCCACGGCGCACTGAGCCGGTTCATGAACGTCGGTCAGCACCGGGCAGTGGATGCGCCGGCGCACCTCGGCCAGCGACCTCGCAGGCCGGCCTCGATCCCGATGCCGCGGCGGCCGGACACGCTGGTCCGGTTGGCCTTGTCGTAGGACGACTTGAAGATCAGCGGAACCCCGGCGCGCGCGCACATCGTGGCCAGCGCCTCGGCGACTTCCACGGCGTGGTCGCGGCTCTCGATCTGGCAGGGGCCGGCGATCAGCGCGAACGGCCGGTCGTTGGCGATGTCGATCTGCCCGACGCGGACGGTACGGGCGGTGGTCATGGCGTCACACCAGCCGCGATTGCTCGACCGCGGCCTCCACGAAGCTGGTGAACAGGGGATGCGGATCGAACGGCTTGGACTTCAGCTCGGGGTGGAACTGCACGCCGACGAACCAGGGATGGCCCGGCAGCTCGACGATCTCCGGCAGCACGCCGTCCGGCGACATGCCGGAAAACACCAGCCCGGTGCCCTGCAGGGCGTCGCGGTAGTTGATGTTGACCTCGTAGCGGTGGCGATGCCGCTCGAAGATCCGCTCGGACCCGTAGACCTGGCGAACCCTCGACCCGCTCTCCAGCCGGCACTCGTAGGCGCCGAGGCGCATGGTGCCACCGAGCGCGCCTTCCGCCGAGCGGGTCTCGCGGGTGTTGCCGCGGGTCCACTCGGTCAGCAGCCCGACCACCGGCTCCGGGCACGGTCCGAACTCGGTGGACCCGGCGCCCTTGATCTCGGCCAGGTTCCGCGCGACCTCGATGCAGGCCATCTGCATGCCGAAGCAGATGCCGAAGTAGGGAATCCGGCGTTCGCGCGCGAAGGTCACCGCGGCGATCTTGCCTTCGGACCCGCGCTCGCCGAACCCGCCGGGAACCAGGATTCCATGGACGTCCTCAAGGCGCATCAGCGCCTCCGTCTCGGTCTCGAAGATCTCGGAGTCGATCCACTCGAGCTCGACCTTGACGTTGTTGGCGATGCCGCCGTGTGTCAGGGCCTCCGCCAGCGATTTGTAGCTGTCCAGCAGGCTGGTGTACTTGCCGACCACCGCGATTCGCACGGTGCCTTCGGGGTTCTGCACCCGGTGCAGGATCTCGGTCCAGCGCGACAGGTTCGGCTCGGCGTCGGAAGCCAGCATGCCGAAATGCCTCAGCACCTCGGTGTCCAGCCCCTCGCGATGATAGCTGAGCGGCACCTCGTAGATTGACGCCACGTCCAGCGCCGGGATCACCGCCTCGGACCGAAGGTTGCAGAACAGCCCGATCTTGCGCCGCTGCTCGACCGGGATCTCGCGGTCGGACCGGCACAGCAGGATGTCGGGCTGGATGCCGACGCTCTGAAGTTCCTTCACCGAATGCTGGGTCGGCTTGGTCTTCAACTCGCCGGCGGCCGGGATGTAGGGCACCAGCGTGAGGTGCATGAACAGCGAGCGCTCGCGGCCGAGCTCGTTGCCGAGCTGACGGATCGCCTCCAGGAACGGCAGGCCCTCGATGTCGCCGACCGTGCCGCCGATCTCGCAGAGCACGAAATCCTCGTCCTCCAGGTCGCCGCGCGCGAACTCCTTGATCGCGTCGGTCACGTGCGGGATCACCTGGATGGTCGCGCCGAGGTAATCGCCGCGCCGCTCGCGGGTGATCACGTCCATGTAGATCTGGCCGGTCGTGACGTTGTCGCTGCGCCGGGCGGCGACGCCGGTGAAGCGCTCGTAGTGTCCGAGGTCAAGGTCGGTTTCGGCGCCGTCATCGGTGACGTAGACCTCGCCGTGCTGGTACGGGCTCATCGTCCCCGGATCGACGTTGAGGTACGGGTCGAGCTTGCGCATGCGGACCTTGTAGCCGCGCGCCTGGAGCAGCGCGGCGAGCGCCGCCGCCGCAAGACCCTTGCCGAGGGAAGAGACCACGCCGCCGGTAATGAAGATGAACCGCGTCATGGACCCTCCTTATACCCGATCGACCGATATCGGGATATTCTTTGTCACACACTCTGGTACGCCGATGGACGACGGCCCATCGGGATCACATTAATCTAGTTAATTCAATTTATTACTGCGAAACCGGCGCGGCCGGCTCAGTCCTGGCGGGAGCGCTTTCGGACGATGACGGGCGGTCGAGGAACGATGATGTGCCGGTGTTCCCCGCGAGAATCGCCAACAGGATGCTGGTTCCGAAGAAGCAGGCCGCCAGGATCGCCGTCACCCGGGTCAACAGGTTGGCGGTGCCCCGGGCCGACATGAACGACCCCATCCCGCCGCCGCCGCCGATACCGAGGCCGCCGCCCTCGCTGCGCTGCAGCAGAACCACGACAACCAGGGCCAGCGCGATCATCAGGTGAATGGTCAGTACGATCGCCGTCATGTCGATCCTTGATCTCGTTCCGTCCGGGGTCGGACGGCGCGGGTTTTAGCGCCAACCGGCCGGCTTGGCCAGAGGCGTGCGCAGTCACCTTATACCGATCGCGCGATCGCGAGGAAATCCGCGGCCTTCAGGCTGGCGCCACCGACCAGCGCCCCGTTCACGTTCGGAACCGCGAGAAGTTCGGAAGCGTTCGAGGCCTTCACGGAACCGCCGTAGAGGATGCGGACCCCGGCGGCGTCGGCGGTCCGCTCGGCGAGCGTCCTCCGGATGTGGGCATGCACCGCGGCGACATCGTCAACCGTGGGCGTGCGGCCGGTCCCGATGGCCCACACCGGTTCGTAGGCGACCACCAGGGTGGACCCGTCGAGGCCGGCGGGGACCGACCCGAGGATCTGGCCCGCCACGACATCCAGGGTCTGGCCGGCGTCGCGCTGCGCCTCGGTCTCGCCAACGCAAACGATCGGCACAAGGCCGGCGCCACGAGCAGCCTCGGCCTTGGCGAGCACGACCCCGTCCGTCTCGCCGTGGTCGGCGCGGCGCTCGGAATGCCCGACGATCACATACCCGCAGCCGACGTCGCGCAGCATGGCGGCCGACACGTCGCCGGTGTGGGCGCCGCCGGCCTCGGCGTGGCAGTCCTGCCCGCCCAGGGCGACCGGGCTGCCGCCGATGACCGCCGCGACGATCGCCAGATACGGCGCCGGCGGGCACACCACCATCTCGAAGGCGGACGCGGTCGCCACCCCAGCCGCCAGCTCGCGTGCCAGCGATTCGGCGCCATGAGCGGTCGAGGTTCATCTTCCAGTTGCCGGCGATCAGGGGTCGCGCCATCGTCTCAGCCTTTCGTCGCGTGCGGAGCGTCGCGTCTAACACGACCCTTCCGCGGAGCCAACATCCGGCCGGAATCCCGCGGAAACCGTCGGGTGCGGCGGGATTCGGCGGTTGCCGGGCGGATGCCCTCTCCCTATGATGCCGCGCCCCGACACCGGGTTCCGGCGTCGACCGCGACTCATTTGCACAAGGCCGCGCCCAGCGATGCTTCAGTTCATCCGATCCCAAGTGACGTCGATCTTCGTCAAGATCCTGTTCGTCCTGCTCATCGTGAGCTTCGCGATCTGGGGCATCGGCGACGTCTTCTTCGGGAGCCCGGCCGGCAAGGTCGCGGTCCAGGTCGGTGATGACGTGCGCTTCACCACCCAGGAGGTGGCGGAGGAGTTCGAGACTGCCCGCCGCCGTATCGGCGTTCCGCTGACCGCTGAGCAGGCGATACAACTGGGCTTTCTCGACCAGGTCATCGAGAATCTCGTGACCGAAGGGCTGATGACGGCGGCGGTCCGTTCGCTCGACCTCTCGGTCGGGACCGACACGTGGCGCGAGTTCGTGCGCTCCCGCTTCACCGACCAGGCCGGACGCCTCGACCGCGCCCGCTACCAGACCTACCTCGCCGACAACGGCTGGACCGAGGAGGAGTTCCTGGTCCGCCTGCGGCAGGACTTCGCCCGTCGCCAGCTCGGTCGACGCCCTGACCGCGATCGATGCCGTGCCCGCGCCGGTGGTGGATCGTCTGCTGGCCTACCGCGAGGAGCGCCGCGTGGCCGAGGTCGTGGCGATTCCGGCCGCCGCCGTCGCGGAGCCCGGCGGCCCCGGACGCCGCGGCTCTGGCCAGCTACTTCGATGACAACAAGGTTCGCTACGAGAAGCCCGAATACCGGACCGTGTCGTGGGTGCAGATCGCTCCCGACTCGATCGCCGCCACCATCGAGGTTCCCGAGGAGGAGGTGCGCGCCGCCTACGACGAGCGCGCCGACCAGTTCGCCGTCCCCGAGCGGCGCGCGGTGCAGCAGATCCTGTTCGAGGCCGAAGAGCCGGCCCGCGCCGCCCACGCCCGGATCACGTCCGGTGAGGATTTCGCGGCCGTCGCGCTGGACGCCACCGGCACCGAGGCGTCCGCTCTCGATCTCGGCCTGCTGCGACGCGGCGATCTTCCGGCGGGCACCGCGGACGCGGTGTTCGGCGTCGGGGTCGACGGTGTCACCGCGCCGGTGGAGAGCCCGTTCGGCTGGCACGTCTTCCGGGTGACGGCGATCCAGCCCGGCACGACCACCAGCTTCGACGACGCGAGGCAGCGGATCCGGGACGAGATTGCCCGGGATCGCGCTCTCGACCGGGTCTATGAAGGCGCCAACGCCCTCGAGGACGCCCTGGCCGGCGGCGCAACGCTGGAGGAGGCCGCGCGGACGATGGACCTCCCGCTGCAGAGCGTCAGCGGGATTGCCCGCTCCGGCGCCACCAAGGCCGGCGATGACGCCGAGGGGCTTCCGGGCGGCCGGTTCCTGCAGATCGCCTTCGAGACCGCACAGGGCCAGCTGAGCGCGCTTGGCGAAAGCAATAACGGCGGGTTCTTCATCCTTCGGGTCGACGGGGTCGAGGCCCCGCGCACGCCACCGATCGACGAAGTGCGTGACCAGGTGCTGACGGACTGGCGGAACGAGCGCCGGCTCGAGATCGCCGAGGAGCGCGCCGACGCGCTTGCCGAGAAGGCCCGGAGCGGAACCTCGCTTGCCGATCTCGCCGCCGCCGAAGGCATGCCGTCGGCGGTGCTGCCGGCGATAACCCGATCGGGACGCGACCTCACCGAAGGGTTGCCGGGTGCCCTGCCCGCCACCCTGTTCGGGATCGGCGAGGTCGGCGGCGTCGCCGTCGTGTCCGACGACACCCAGGCGGTGGTCGTCCGCCTGCTGCGGATCGAGCCGGTCGACACCGCCGCACAGGACCAGGTCCGGGCCAGCATCCAGGAACAGATCGCCCAGGGCACGGAGACCGATGTGATCGAGCTCCTGATTGCCGACCTTCGCGGCCGGTTCGGCGTCGAGGTCAATCGCGACGACGTCGTCCGGCTCTACGAGATGGCGCAATGAGAACCCAGCCCGACTTCGACCGCTTTCGCGAGATCTACGACTCCGACCGCCCTCAGGTCGTCTGGACGACGCTCGTCGCCGACCTGGAGACGCCGGTTTCGGCGATGCTGAAACTGGCGGATGGTCGGGCCAACGCGTTCCTGCTGGAATCGGTCGAAGGCGGCGCCGTGCGCGGCCGCTATTCCGTGATCGGCATGAAACCCGACCTGATCTGGCGCTTCTACAAGCAGAAGGCGGAGATCAACCGCGAGGCGCGCATCGACCCCCATGTGTTCGAGCCGGTCGAGGCCGAGCCGCTCGACTCGCTTCGCGCGCTGATCGCCGAGAGCCGGATCGAGCTTCCCGAAGGCCTGCCGCCGATGGCGGCCGGGCTGTTCGGCTACATGGGCTACGACGCGATCCGGTTGTTCGAGAACATCCCCGATCAGAACCCCGACACCCTGGGCATCTGGGACGGGCTGTTCCTGCGCCCGACGGTGGTGTGCATCTTCGACCGGCTCGAAGACGTCATGACGGCCGTCACCCCGGTCCGGCCGCGCCCGGGCGTCTCGGCGGCCGCCGCCTGGGGCGACGCGCGGGTGCGACTGGCCGACCTGGTGGCCGATTTCGAGCGCTCGCTGCCGTACCGCCGCGAGGGTGGGACGGCGGTCGAGCCGCTGCCGGAACCGGTGTCCAACACCGGCCGGGACGCCTACCACGCCATGGTCCGCAAGGCCGTCGAGTACATCAACGCCGGCGACGCCTTCCAGGTGGTCCCATCGCACCGCCTGGCGGTGCCGTTCCAGTTGCCGCCGTTCGCCCTGTACCGCTCGCTGCGCCGCCTGAACCCGTCGCCGTTCCTGTTCTTCTTCGATTTCGGCGGCTACTCGGTGGTCGGATCCAGCCCCGAAATCCTGGTCCGGCTGCGCGACGGCGTGGTGACGATCCGCCCCCTCGCCGGCACCCGCCGACGCGGCGCCACGCCCGAAGAGGACCGGGCGTTGGCGGCGGAGCTGCTCGGCGACCCCAAGGAGCGTGCCGAGCACCTGATGCTGCTCGATCTCGGCCGCAACGACGTCGGCCGGGTCAGCGAGATCGGCTCCGTGTCGGTCAAGGAGCAGTTCACGGTCGAGCAGTACAGCCACGTCATGCACATCGCCAGCCACGTCGAGGGCCGCCTGGCCGAGGGCTACGACGCGATCGACGCCCTGTTCGCCGGTTTCCCGGCCGGAACCGTCTCGGGCGCGCCGAAGGTGCGGGCGATGGAGATCATCGACGAGTTGGAGGCCTCGCGCCGCGGCGTCTATGCCGGCGCTGTCGGGTACTTCGCCGCCGATGGCGGGATGGACACCTGCATCGCGCTGCGCACCGCCCTGGTCAAGGACGGCACGATGTACGTGCAGGCCGGTGGCGGCGTGGTCGCCGACAGCGATCCCGAGTCGGAATGGCAGGAGACCCTCAACAAGGCCCGCGCCCTGGTGCGCGCCGCCGAAGAGGCGATCCGGTTCGCATCATCGGCCGAGCGCAGTCAGTAGAGACGGTTCGCAACCTCGACGAGGTTGCCGTCGGGGTCGCGGGCGTAAACCGAGTTGATCACGCCGACCGCCCCGCTGCGCTCGCCCGGCCCCTCGATGATCGCGATGCCGAGTTCCTCGGCCCGGGCCACGACGTCGGACAGCGGCGCGGTGGTCAGAAAGCAGAGATCACCGGATCCGGGCGTCGGGCGGTCAGCCTTCGGCTCGAACTCGCGCCCGGCCTCGTGAAGGTTGATCTTCTGCTGCCCGAAGGCGAGCGCCCGGCGACCGCCGGCGAACGTTACCGGGCGCATCCCCAACCACTCGCCGTAGAAGGCGAGCGTCGCCTCGATGTCGCGCACCGTGAGCACCAGATGGTCGAGCGAGTCGAGGGCGATCGGACGTGTGCCGGCCATGGCGGTCTCCCTATTCGGCGGGTTGCGGGGCGTCCGGGGCGCGTCGCGCCGTCGGCAGCAGCAGGGCGGCGACGGCGCCGACGGCCGCCGCGACGGCGAGGGTGCCGAGCAGAGGAGCGAACTCCTGGAACGCACGGTACATCTCGCCGACCAGCGGCACGCTGATCGCGGCGACGCCGAGCGAAACCAGGAACTTCACGCCGAACGCCGTGCCCCGCCACGCCGGCGGCGTGTAGCGCGCGAACAGGCTGTTCTCGGCCGGCACCGCCATCGTGTTGATCAGGACCATCAGGGTGGCGACCGGGATGAGGACCGGACCGGCGAGCGTGACCGCGACCGCCAGGATCGGGATCTGCAGGAGCCAGCAGATCAGGTACACCCGGCGCAGTTCGTAGCGGTCCGCGAGCCAGCCGCCGATGATCTGCGCGCTCGCCGAGATCAGGTAGACCACCGAAACCAGCGCGCCGACCCCCGCCGTCGTGTCGACGATGCCCGCCAGTCGCTGCTCGAACAGTTTCGGCATTGCGAAGGAGGTGGTCTGGTAGATCAGGCCGGCGCAGCCGATGGTCAGCAGCAGGACCATGCCGCCGCGCAGCATGTCGCCGCGCGACGACTCCGCCGGCGCCGATCGGCCGCGGTCCCGGGTATCGACGACCCGGCCGCCGGCGATCAGCAGCACCAGGACGATCCCGACGGCGGCGCACAGAGCGCCCGGCACGATGAACGCCCACTGCCAACCGAACGCCGTCGCGAGACCGCCCGCCACCACCGCCCCGCCCGCCGTTCCGAGCGAGCCGAAGATGCCGTTGATCCCAAGCGCGCGGCCGCGGTTGAGCGGGTTGCGGGTGACCCAGGCGATGCCGACGGGATGATAGATCGAAGCGAACAGCCCGATCGCCGCCAGGCCGACGGCGATGCCGAGCGGGCCATCGGCGAACCCGGTGGCGATCGCCGCCGCCCCGGTTCCGAGGAAGAACACCGCCATCATGCCCGGCACGCTCCAGCGGTCGCCCAGCCAGCCAGCCGGCACCGCTCCGAATCCGAACAGCACCTGGCTGACCAGCATCAGCCCGATCAGCGTCTCGAACGGCTGGTCCCAAGCGGATTCAAGCGACAGCACCACCGTCGGATAGAGCAGCATGAGCAGGTGGGCGAAGCTGTGGCCGACGCAGGAAAAGCCGAGCGCCAGCCGGGCCGATGTCGTGGTTGCCATGGGGAAGGACTCCGGCGTGTGCGCCGTTATCTCACGTCGGCGGCGGCGCCAGCAACCCGCGCGGTGGACGCCCGGGGCGGCCATGCCTAGACTTTCGCCGGGAGGACGGGATGGCCACGGAAACGCGACCGCGACAACGCACGCATGGTGAGGGCACGGCGGTATCGAAGCCGACCGCCGCACAGCGCGACTGGCTGCGGCGCGGCCTCGGCCAGCCGGGCGGCAAGCTGCCGCTGTTCGACCACGACGGCCAGCGGGTGCACCCACGTACCGTCCGCGCCTGTGTAGACCGCGGATGGGCTGAACCGTGGTTCGACAACCCGCTAAAGCCGGACTGGCTGGTCTGCAAGCTCACCGCGTCCGGCCGCCGGCTGGTGTCCGAGGACTGACGATCAGGATGACGGGGTCGACTGGAGGCGCCAGCAAGCGCTCCTGGACAGTCGACGCCACTCCTGGCCATGATCGGCCGTCAACTCGAAGGGTGGGGGAATGACGCTCGAGGACTTCCTGACGGTGGTGACAGCCAGCAAGCCCAGCGATTGGCGGGCGACGCTGCTGCCCACATTCATGTACCGGATCGTGCCGGTCAGGGCATCCGGCGGAGGCACTGCCGATTTCGAGCTGCAGGAGCACACCACCACCCTGACTTTCCTGCGGGATGTCCGGTTCGGGATGGCGTGGGGCCTGATCGCCGACAAGAACTACAGCGAAGACTGGATACAGAAGCTGCCGAACAAGCGGGCGCAGGCCGTGATCCTGGATTTCCTGTACAACGGCGCCCTGGTGTTCCGAGACCAATTGATCGCCGTCGACGGCTGGCGCTGCATCCTGCCGCAGCCGATCAACGAAACGGGGCCACCCTACAACGTACCGGAACGACGGGCCCGCATCGCGAAACTCGTCCACGAGCTGGTCGGGCCGGCTACCAATTTCGATGCGTACTTCAAGCGGGTCGGGATGCAGCCGGTAAACCGACCTTGGCCGGCCTGATCCGAGCGACGCTCAATCCCGGTATTCAGGTTCCTCGCGGTCCAGCAACCGCTTGAGCGCCTCGAAGTGGCGGACCGCCTGGGCACGCTCGGGGGAACTCAGCATCTGGTCCGCGGTCATCCGGGCCACATCCTGCGGAATGCGGCGCATGGCCCGCCCGGTCGACATGGCAATCACCTGCGCTTGGCAGGCACGCTCCAGGTAATAGAGGTCGTCAAACGCGTGAGCGATGGTCTTGCCGGTCACGACCACCCCGTGATTGGCGAGGAACGCCACACGCTTGCCGGTCGTGAGGGCCGCGGCGATCCGTTCGCCTTCTGAATCGTCGAGCGCCAGCCCGTTGTACAAGTCGTCGTAGGCGATGGCGTCGTAGAACTTCAGGGAGGTCTGAAGGGTCGGTTCAAGCCTGCCGTCTTCCAACATCGTCAAAGCGGTCGCGTACGGCATGTGTGTGTGAAGCACCACCTTGGCATCGGGCACCAGACGGTGGATGTGATAGTGGATGAAAAAGGCGGTGGGCTCCGGCGGCTCGCGGCCATCGACGGCGTTGCCGTCGGCATCGACCTCCACCAGGTCGCTCGCTCGAAGCTCTGACCAGTGGTAGCCGTGCGGGTTGATCAGGAAGCGATCATTCGCCCCCGGAATTACCGCCGAAAAATGGTTGCAGATACCTTCGTGGAAGCCAAGCCGAACCGCCCAGCGGAGCGCCGCGGCGAGATCGACCCGACATCGGGAACGCACGTCATCAGCCGACGGTTCGGCGACGTTTGCGAGGGCCAAGGTCGACCTCCTCGAAAGGGTGTTCGAAGTATTGTCCGGCCACACGAACGGTGACCGTGAAATGGTCGGAGCGGCGGGATTCGAACCCACGACCCCCACACCCCCAGTGTGGTGCGCTACCAGACTGCGCTACGCTCCGACGCGGCGGACTATAGGCGATCATTCCTCCGGGAACAACGCCGAGACCACGATGATTTCCGATAGTTGGCCCAGGCAGCGCCGGCGGTTCAGCCGCCGAACAGCAAGACGGTTTCGTCGATCATGGTCAGCCCCGGCGCGGCTACACCAGCGCCCGCGACAGCCGGCGCCGCAACTCCCTCAATTCCTCGAGAACTCCTCGAAGCTCAGATTTGTCGTCACCCTGCCGGCTTGTCACGGCTGCCGGGACGGTCGGCGCCACGAGCGCGGCCGTGCCGCCCTTGACGGGCGTCGCCGCCTGCGCGGCGCGCGCGGTTTCGCCGGCCGTGGGCATCCGCACGGCGCCGTCGCGCAGCAACTTCTGCACGCCTTTGATCGTGTAGCCTTCGCGATACAGCAGCTCGCGTATCCGCTGCAGCAGCGCCACGTCCTCGGGCCGGTAGTAGCGGCGCCCTCCCCCGCGCTTCAGCGGGCGGACCTGATTGAACTTGGTTTCCCAGAATCGCAGGACATGCGGCGGTACTTCCAGATCGTCGGCCACTTCGCTGATCGTGCGGAAAGCCGACGCGGACTTGCCGTTCCGTCGATGCGCGGTCGTGGTTTGAACGTCTGTCATGAAACCCCTCCAGCCGCGGCTATGCGTCGTCGGAGAGCGTCGCGTTGATCTTGTTCTTCAGCACGTGGGAGGGACGGAACACCAGCACCCGACGGGGCAGGATCGGAACCTCATCCCCGGTCTTGGGATTCCGTCCGACCCGCCGTCCCTTTTGGCGCACCGAGAAGCTTCCGAACGACGAAATCTTGACCATCTCTCCCCGCGCCAGCGCGGCGATCATCTCGTCGAGGACGGACTCGACGAGTTCCGCCGACTCGTTCCGGGACAGTCCCACCTCTTCATAGACCGACTCGCTCAATTGAGCGCGGGTAACGGTGTGTCCGGACATGTGCACCCCCAATTTAGGGGAGAAAGGTAACCCGATCCGGGAGGTCGGTCAATTAATTCGGTGATTTCAGGCGATTGGCACGACTTCCTCGCGTACCGTCTCGGCGGAGGCGGATTTAACCATAGCCGGCGCCCCGTAGCGGACCAGACCGGCACCCCAAGCAAGCCCGCCGCCGATGGCCTCCATGAGAACGAGGTCCCCCGGTTTGATCCGCCCGTCACGCACCGCCTCATCGAACGCCAGCGGTACTGACGCGGCCGACGTGTTGGCGTGCCGCTCGATCGAGCACACCACCTTGCTCATCGGCAGTCCCAGCCGGTGCGCCATGCTCTCGATGATCCGTCGGTTCGCCTGATGCGGGACAAGCCAGTCGACCGCGCCGGAGTCCAAGCCGTTGGCGGATAACGCCTCGTCGATGACGGCGGACAGCTTGGAAACGGCGTGGCGATAGACCTCCTTGCCGTTCATCCGCACATGCCCGACGGTCTGCGTGGTCGAAGGTCCGCCGTCGACATACAGGATGTCGCGTGCGTCTCCGTCGGTGTGGAGATGCGTCGAGAGCACGCCCCAGGATGGCGCGTCCGGTCCCTGGAGCTCGGCGGCGCGAAGCACCACGGCGCCGGCGCCGTCGCCGAACAGCACGCAGGTCGAGCGATCCTCCCAGTCGAGGATCCGCGAGAACGTCTCGGCGCCGATGACCAGGGCGGTACGGGCCTGCCCGAGCTTCAAGAAGTTGTCGGCCACCGCCAGGGCGTACACAAACCCCGCGCACACCGCCTGAATGTCGAAAGCGAAGGCCCGTGTGGCCCGGAGGTTCGCCTGCACCTTGGTGGCCGTCGCCGGAAAGGTGTCGTCGGCGGTGGTGGTCGCGAGCACGATCACGTCCACGTCATCGGCGGTCAAGCCGGCGTGGTCCAGCGCCCGTGCGGCGGCTCGCGTCGCCAAGTCGCTGGTGAATTCACCCTCCGCTGCGATGTGACGCTGGCCTATGCCAGTGCGTTGCCGGATCCAGTCGTCCGATGTGTCGACCCGTGCCGCCAGCTCGGCGTTGGTCAAAATCCGCTCCGGCAGGTAGCTGCCGGACCCGATCAGAAGCGTGCGTCTCGTCATGCCGTCGCCACCACCTTCCGATCCTCGCTTGTCTTGTTGACGCCGGCCGCTGCCAGCTCCGTCTTCACCGTGTCGAGAAAACCATGGCGCGCCATGTCGGCGGCGACGCCGATGGCGTTCGCGAACCCGAGCGCGTCGGTTCCCCCGTGACTCTTCACCGCGATGCCGTTCAGCCCGAGAAAGACCGCCCCGTTGTAGCGTCTCGGATCCATGCGCTGGCGCAACTGCCCGACCGCCGACCGCGCCAGAAGATACCCGACCTTCGACATCAGGGAACTGCGGAAGGCGTCCCGCAGGAACTGGCCGATGAGACGCGAGGTGCCTTCCGCCGTCTTGAGAGCGATGTTGCCGGAGAAACCATCCGTAACGACCACGTCGACGGTTCCCGAGGGGATGTCGTCTCCTTCAACAAAACCGTGAAAATCAAATGGCATATCTTTGATTTCACGCAATATTGTAGCGGCTTCCCGAATTGCCTCGTGGCCCTTCTGCTCCTCGCTTCCGACGTTCAGCAGCCCGACCACCGGACGCTCCAGGCCAAGGACGGTACGCGCGAAGATCTGTCCCATGATCGCGAACTGCACCAGGTTGGTCGCGTCGCAATCGATGTTGGCGCCCAGGTCGAGCATGGCGCTCTCGCCGCGCAGCGTCGGAAACACACCGGCAATGGCCGGGCGATCGATGCCGGGCACCGGGCGAAGCACGAATTTCGCCATGGCCATCAGGGCGCCGGTGTTGCCTGCGGATACCACGCAGTCGGCCCGTCCGTCCGCCACGGCGTCGATGGCCATGCGCATGCTGGAGCCACGCCCGGTTCGCAGCGCGACCGACGGCTTGTCGGCCGCGCCAACCGCCTTGTCGGTGTGGACGATGATGGGGTTTCGCTTCTTCAAGCGTCGGGTCTTCTCGACCAGCGTCGCGATGCGCTTCTCATCGCCCACCAGGACGAAGTCCAGATGCGGATCGCGCTCAAGCGCGACGTCGGCCCCTCGGATCACCATATCCGGAGCCTTGTCGCCACCCATCGCGTCGACCGCGACCGTCAGAGTGCGTGACACCGCCAGATCCTCATCCCAACCCGATCAGCGTTCCGCCAGTCCTCGCCGTTGCGCCTGTTCCGCGCGCGGGCCGGTGGGATTGTACGGAAGCCGACGCCGTCTCGGCACCGGGACTTTACCCGTGTCGACACCTGACGTCGATGACTGCCCCCCGCGACTTCATAGGGCATGTTTCGGCAATACGACAAGAACGTTACCTTTTCCTGACATCGGGTGCCTTCAACGCCGCCAGCTTGCCGAACGGCGACGGGGCCGGCTGGGACGCCTCCCCGACAGCCGTGATGGCGGCCTCGGCGCCCGGCGTGCGGGGATACGGGTCTAGCGCGAGGCCGAACGCCTGGGCCGTGATCTCGCCGACCTCCAGGGTCTCTCCGTCGATCGGTTCGGGAGTGTCGGAGGTGAAGTCCAGGTCGACCTCCTCCGGTCGGACCTCGCCGGAGTCGTCGAACAGTTCCAGGACCTCGACGGTGACCGTGGCCGGCACCGGGTCGGTGGTCACCACGCAGGTCTGGGTCACCGTCGCCGACAGGATGCCCGCGAGTTCGATCCAGCCGCTGCCCCGGCGCCGTCGCACGGTCAGGTCGGCCTCGAAACGGTCGATGCCCTGCAACTCGAATCGACGCGCCAAGGCCGCCCTCGCCTCCGCCCCCGGCCGCAACGAGACGCTGATCGTCGCGGACCCGATGCCGTCGAGACGAAGCGGGTGGGAAAGCTCAGGTACCGGGTCTGTCACGCGGTCGTCTCCGGATCGGGGAATCGCGGCTGCCCGCCGACGATTTCGGTCGCCGGCTGGCTGGAGAGGGCGTCGATCGTGACGCGCACCTGCCTGGCCAGCCGCTCGGCTCCCGCATCAACCTCAGACGAGCCGAAGATGTTGCGAGCAATCGCGCCTGCCAACGCATCGTTCCTGCCATCGGCCAACGCGGCCTCGTACGCCGCGGTCCGGCCGTAATATGCCCTGACCATGTCCTTGACCCTCTTGCCGACGCTCATGTCGCCGACGCCCATGGCGCGGAGGGTTCGGTCCATGTCGAGGAAAAGGGTGTCAAAAATTCGCTGCGCCAGCTCCGACTCGCCGCCGGCCGTCAGCCGCCGGATGACCAGGTGAGCGTGCAGGACCAACAGGTCGAATCGCTGCTCGAAGCCGTCGACGACGCCGTAGGACGTGTAGAAGGCAGGATGACGGGCCTGGTCCACCAAGGCCGAATACAGGGCCTCGGCCGGGTGTCGCGGACGACGCCACTTGAAAAGCCGCTCGAAAACCATTTCTCTCCCATGTCATCGGGGCACCGGAGGTCGGTGTTGACCCGACCCTTATCACGATCGACCGATTCCATGCCCCTCATGCGATTTCGCCACGTCCTCGCCACCCTTACGATTGTCGGGCTGGCTGCCTGCTCACCACAGGTCGCCACGCACGGAAACCTGGTTGATCCGGACGCCCTCGCCAAGATCGAACCCGGGCGCAGCGACCAATCGACGGTTCTGAGCCTGCTCGGGTCCCCGTCGACGCGCGGCAACTTCAACGAGCCGACTTGGTATTATATTGGCCAGAAGACCAAACGGCAGGCCTTCTACCGTCCGGAAACCATCGAGCGGAAGGTGATCTATATCGACTTCGAACCAGCCGGCACGGTCAAGTCGATCGGCTCACTGGACATCGAGGACGGCAGCAAGATCGCCTTTGTCACCCGCGAGACGCCGACAGCCGGTCAACGCGTTACCCTGATCAAGCAGTTGATCGGCAACATTGGCCGCTTCAACACGACAGACAATCAGTAGTTCCCTTCCAGGCGTTCCCCCAAGACGGACAAAGGCCCCGGGGATATCGTCCCCGGGGCCTTCGACGTCAAGACGTCCGTCCCGTCGTCAGTGGGCGAGCGCCGCCAGCAGCAGCAGCGCCACGATGTTGATGATCTTGATCATCGGGTTGATGGCCGGACCGGCGGTATCCTTGTAGGGATCGCCGACCGTGTCGCCGGTCACCGCTGCCTTGTGGGCCTCGGACCCCTTGCCACCGTGATGACCGTCCTCGATGTACTTCTTGGCGTTGTCCCAGGCGCCGCCGCCCGCGGTCATCGAGATCGCGACGAAGATGCCGGTCACGATGGTGCCGAGAAGCATGGCGCCGACCGTGGTGAACGCCGCAGCCTGACCGCCCACCCACAGGATGATGAAGTAGACGACCGGAGGAGCCAGCACCGGCAGCAGGGACGGAACGATCATCTCCTTGATCGCGGCCTTGGTAAGCATGTCCACGCAACGGGCATAGTCGGGCTTGTCGGTCCCCGCCATGATGCCCGGCTTCTCGCGGAACTGCCGGCGAACCTCCTCGACCACCGCGCCACCGGCGCGTCCGACCGCCTGCATCCCGAGCGCACCGAACAGGTACGGCAGCATGCCGCCGATGAACAGGCCGACCACCACGTACGGGTCCTGGAGCCGGAAGGTGACTTCAAGGTCCGGGAAGTAGTGCTTCAGATCCTCGACATAGGCCGCGAACAGCACCAGGGCGGCAAGGCCGGCGGAACCGATCGCGTAGCCCTTGGTGACCGCCTTGGTGGTGTTGCCGACCGCGTCGAGCGCGTCGGTCACCTTGCGGACGTCGGCCGGCAGGTCGGCCATCTCGGCGATGCCGCCGGCGTTGTCGGTCACCGGCCCGTAGGCGTCGAGTGCCACCACCATTCCAGCCAACGCCAGCATGGTGGTCGCCGCCACGCCGATGCCGAAGACCCCGGCCGACAGATACGAAGCCAGGATGCCGCCAGCGATGATCAGCGCCGGCAGCGCGCAGGCCTCCATGGAGACCGCCAAGCCCTGGATCACGTTGGTACCGTGGCCGGTCTCGGACGACTTGGCCACCGACCGGACGGGCCGGAACTCGGTCGAGGTGTAGTACTCGGTGACCCAGACCAGCAGGCCGGTCACCACCAGGCCAACCAGGGCGCAGTAGAACAGGTGCCTTCCGGTGACCGTGCCGTCGCCCATCTGGATTGGGTCGGTCACGCCGAACGTCGCGAACGTTACCACCGCGATCAGAGCCGCCGACAGGACGGCGCTCGACGATCAGGCCCTTGTAGAGGGCCGCCATGATCTTGCCGCTCGATCCGAGCTTCACGAAGAAGGTGCCGACGATCGACGCCAGGATGCAGACGGCGCCGATGGCGAGCGGATAGGTCATCATCTGACCAACCGCGTCACCGGTGAAGAAGATCGCCGCCAGCAGCATGGTGGCGACCACGGTGACCGCGTAGGTCTCGAACAGGTCGGCGGCCATGCCGGCGCAGTCGCCGACGTTGTCGCCCACGTTGTCGGCGATCACGGCCGGGTTGCGGGGGTCGTCCTCGGGGATGCCGGCTTCGACCTTGCCCACCAGGTCGGCGCCTACGTCGGCGCCCTTGGTGAAGATGCCGCCGCCGAGACGCGCGAAGATCGAGATCAGCGACGCGCCGAAGCTGAGGGCCACCAGCGCCTCGAGGATCTTGCGCAGGCCGACCGGATCGGCGGCGTCATAGATGCCGGAGAGCACCACGAAATAGCCCGCGACCCCCAGCAATCCCAAGCCGACAACCAGCATGCCGGTGACCGCGCCCGACTTGAACGCGACATCCAGAGCCTGAACCATTCCCTGGGTCGCCGCCTGCGTGGTCCGGACGTTGGCTCGCACCGACACGTTCATGCCGATGTAGCCGGCCGCGCCCGACAGGACGGCGCCGATCACAAAACCCAGCGCAACAGTGAACCCCAGCGTCAGCGCCAGGATGACGGTCACCACCGCGCCCACGATCGCGATCGTCGTGTATTGCCGGTTAAGATAGGCGCTCGCTCCCACCTGGATGGCGCCAGCGATCTCCTGCATGCGTGCCGATCCCGCGGAAGCCGCCAGGATCGACCGACTGGCCCACCAGCCATAGGCCAGCGCCGCGAAGCCGCAGACGATGACGAACAACATCAATCCACTCATGGATGGAAACCCTTCCTCCCTATAGGAGCCCGGTCCGCGCGGTCGGGATCGACCCGCGGCG
The DNA here is from genome assembly GCA_018401495.1 of Rhodospirillaceae bacterium. Classification (GTDB taxonomy): domain Bacteria; phylum Pseudomonadota; class Alphaproteobacteria; order Thalassobaculales; family Thalassobaculaceae; genus Thalassobaculum_A. Next base: position 410,717 of record JAGYJX010000015.1, on the reverse strand, counting down.
GGGCGTTTTGGCTCGTCACCGAACGCGGCACTCCCCTCGGCGCCGCCCCATCCGGCCGCGAGGCGCGCGGACGATAGCAAAAACCGCGCTCACTGCAAACGCGCGGTACCCCGTGGAACCCCGGCGTCAGGCACCCACAGGCTCTTGCCGGGCGCGGTACCACAGCAACGCTCCGGCCACGATCGCGACCAACGGCAGAACGGAGAAGTTGAGGGTCTGCCATCCGAACGCGTGGTTCATGGCTCCCGACGAGAACGCCGCTACCGTTGAACTGGTGAACACGAGGAAATCGCCGAGACCTTGGACCTTTGCCTTCTCCTCCGGCCGGTAGGCCTGGGTGAGTAAGGTCGTGCCGCCGATGAACAGGAAGTTCCAGCCGACGCCAAGCAGGACCAGGCCGGAGAAGAACTGCAGCAGTTCGATGCCCGAGACGTTGATCAGGATGCAAGCCAGATACGCGAACGCTCCCGTCAACATGATCCGGATCACCCCGAAGCGCTGGATCAGGCTACCGGTGAAGAACGACGGTAGGAACATTCCAACGGCGTGCCATTGGATCACGAACGCCGCGTCCTCGAATTTGAAGCCGCAGGCGACCATGGCGAGCGGCGTCGCGGTCATGAGGAACGTCATGGTCCCGTAGCCGATCATCGCGCCCAGGATGGCGACCATGAACACCGGCTGCCGCACGATCACGCCGATCGGCCGGCCGCTGGTGGCGCGCTCTGCGGCCGTGGGCGTTGGGATCTGGACGAAGATCAGGAAGATCCAGGAGATCGATTGCACGACCGCGATCACGACAAACGTGCCGGCGAACGGGATTGGATCCAGGAGATCGTAAGACCACTTTGCGAGTTCGGGACCGGCCAGCGCCGCGACCACTCCGCCGGCCAGGACCAGCGAGATCGCGCGCGGTCGGAAAGCCTCGCTCGCCGTGTCGGCGGCTGCATAGCGGTACAGGATCGCGAAGCCCTGGAAGGATCCGATCAGCATGGATCCAAGGCAGAACAGCAGGAACTGGTTCTGCAGGACCGCCACGGTGGCGATGGCGGCGCCGCACACCCCGATCAGGACCCCGGTGACGAAACCAAGCCGCCGACCGACCCGGCGCATGTAGAGCGACGCCGGCAGGGCCGTCAACATGGTGGCCAGGAACTGCAGGGACAGCGGCAGGGTCGCCCAGGCCGGGTCGGGCGCCAGGTCGTGACCGGTGAGCGCCGTCACCGTCATGTTCATGGTCATGCTCGTCATCGCCAGCGCCTGGCAGATGGCGAGCAGGACGACGTTCCGCATGGCCGGGTCACGGGCCGACATGGGATGGCTCCCGGAGTGGAAGGCGTTGCGAATCCCGGCCCGGGTGGGCGTCAGCCGAGCGGCCGCTCGAAGAGATCCGCGAACAGGAGGTTCAGCACATACCCTTTCCCGATCGTCTCGTCGATCTTGGCGAGAAGGCGATCCTTGAGGAACTGCCGGTCGGATATCCCAGGGGCCACGCCGAGCGCAGCCAGGGCGTGGGTGTAGGTGATGAACATGTCGATCAGTCGAGGAAGCTGCGCGTTGACGTAAGCCTGTTTCTCACCGGGCTCGACCTCCAGCAGCACGTGCATGACCAGGAACCGGTCGACCTCGTTGTTTTCGAAGATCGGAATCGTGAGCGGCTCGATATCGATGAACGTGGTGCTCTTCGGACGGTCCGACTCGGTCTGCTCCTCCTCCGAGACTTCGAGGCCGATCATGTTCCGGATCGGGACCGGCACCATCGAAGGAGCAAACGTGACCACCGCGAAGCCGCCGCCACCGATCAGCGCGAGCAGAGCCACGATGATGACGATGATCTTCATGCGATACGCGCGCCGTTCGCCATATCAGAAATGACTCCAGCCGCCCCGTGCGAGCCCTTCGACCGCACGGCCATCCGCATCGAGCACCTCGACGCCCTCCCCGGCTTCGATCCGACCGATTCGCGTCACCGTGTCACCGGTCGCCGCCGCCGCGTCGGCGACGCTCGAACGCTGCGCGACCGGGGCGGTGAACAGCAGCTCGTAGTCATCGCCGCCGGTGAGAATATCCCGATGCAGAGACGAAGCGGCAACGATTCGACGGGATGCCGAATCGGACAACGGCACGCGGGCCAATTCAATCCGAACCCCCACCCCTGACCGTCGCGCGATGTGACCGGCATCCTGGACAAGCCCGTCGGACACGTCGAGCGCCGCCGTGGCGATGCCGACCAGGGCCGGGCCCAGGGCAACCCTGGGGCGCGGCAACCGGTAACGGTCAGCCAGAAAGGTTGCATCGGGGTCGACGCACGGACCGTCGGCGCCGGCGAGCACCTGAAGACCGATGGCGGAGTCGCCGATCGTGCCGCTGACCCAAAGATCGTCGCCGGGCCGGGCCCCCGACCGGCGAAGCGCACGCTCCCGCGCCACCGTCCCAAAGGCCGTTACCGACAGGGTAACGGGGCCGGGAGTCGAGACGCTGTCGCCGCCCAACAGGTGTATGCCGTAGATATCCTGGTCGAGACGCAGCCCTCTGGCGAACCCGTCAAGCCAAGCTTCGGGCTCCACCAGGTCCGGAGGCAGCGCCAGCGCCAAGGTGTAGCCGTAGGGGACAGCGCCCATCGCGGCGAGGTCTGACAGGTTCACCCGCAGCGCCTTGCGAGCGACGAGGTCCGCCGGGTCGTTCGGCAGGAAGTGAACGCCCGCGACGAGCGCGTCGACGGTGACGACCCAGGCGGCACCGTCGGCGGCGACCGGAAGCAGGGCAGCGTCGTCGGTGAGCCCGAAAGCGCCTTCCGCGCCGCGGCTGAGCGGTGCAAAGAAGCGATCGATGCGGTCGAACTCACCCAGCGACATGGCCGTCTGGCCGGTTCAAGAGGCCCCGCCCCGTCCGGACCCCGACATCTCGTCCTCGCGCACGACGCGGGCGATCTTGTCCAGTATGCCGTTGACCAGCGCGGGCTCACGCCCGGCAAAGAACGCGTGGGTCAGATCAACGTACTCGCTGATTGCCACGCGTGCCGGCACGTCCGACACGGCCAAAAGTTCATAGGCGCCGAGGCGAAGTATGGCCCGAAGGATCACTTCGAGACGCTCGAGGTGGCCTTCCGGTTGCAGACAATCCGCCAGCATCCGGTCGAGAACCGGTGCGTCCCCGGCGACGCCGAGGACCAACCGCTCGAAAAATCGGGGATCCGCGGGCGCCATGTCGCCGCCTTCGATGAGGCCGGCAAAGCGCCGACCGACGAATTCCGGGACCACCTCGTGACCCGACTTGCCGGCGACCTCCATCTCGTACAAAGCCTGGGTCGCCGCCAGCCGGGCGGTCGTTCTCGGGGCCGCGCGGGCGTGCTTCGGAACCGCCCGCGGCTTCGGCGACGTGTCCTGCCCGGCGGGGCTCATGACAGCCCGAAACGATGCTTGACCGCGATCATGGCCAGGCAGGCCTCGGCGGCATCACGGCCCTTGTTCTTCTTGGCGGTCGATGCGCGCGCCCAGGCCTGGTCGCCGTTCTCGACGGTGAGGATCCCATAGCCGATCGCGAGGCCGTCGCGCACGGCGAGATCCTGCAGCCCGCGCGCGCTCTCGCCGCAGACATAGTCGTAGTGCGTTGTCTCGCCCCGGATGACACAGCCCAGCGCCACGAACCCGTCATACGCCACGCCGCCCTTGGCCGCCCCACGATGGGCGAAGCCGATCGCGGCGGGAATCTCGAAGGCGCCCGGCACCGACAAACGATCGTGCTCGACGCCGGCCGCGTCCAGATGCGCGATCGCACCTCTCACCAGCTCGTCGGCGAGGTCGTTGTAGAACCGTGCCTCCACGATCAGGATTCTGGACATTCCGTGCTCTCCTCAATCGAGGCGCGGCAGCGCGCGGTGATCTACGACCGACAAGCCGTAGCCTTCAAGGCCGATGATCGTGCGCTTGGTGTTGGAAAGAAGAATCATCGATTGAACGCCGAGATCCAGCAGGATCTGCGCGCCGACACCGTAGTCACGCAGTTCATTGTCCGGCGTCCGGCCTTCGGCCTCGGCGCGCAGCTTGGCTTTGACCCGATCAGACAGGGCGGTCGCAGTCGGCTCACGGATGAGCACGACAACGCCACGGCCAGCATCGCCGATGGCCTGCATCGCGGCCTGCAGTTCGCCACCCCCGCGGCTGCCCGAGCAATCGCCCAGAACGTCTTCGAGCACGCTGAGGGCGTGCATCCGGACCAGCACCGGATCCGGCGTTGTGATGTCGCCCTTAACCAGCACGACATGCTCGGCGTAGGTGATCTTGTTGGTGTAGACGAGCATCCGCCAGTCGCCGCCGAACCGGCTGTTCAAGCCGGTCTCGGCCGCCCGCTGAACGACGCTTTCGGTGCGCCGCCGATAGGCGATCAGATCCGCGATCGTGGCGATCTTGAAGCCGTGGAACTGCGCAAAGGTCACCAGGTCGGGCAACCGCGCCATGGTGCCGTCGTCGTTCATGATCTCGCAGATCACACCGGACGGGTTCAGCCCGGCCATGCGGGCGATGTCGACCACCGCCTCGGTGTGACCGGCCCGAACCAGGGTTCCGCCATCCCGCGCCAGCAACGGGAAGACGTGACCGGGCGTAACGATATCCTCGCGGCCATGGTTGGGGTCGATCGCAACCTGGATGGTATGGGCGCGGTCATGCGCCGAGATTCCGGTGGTCACGCCCTCCCTGGCTTCAATCGAAACCGTGAAGGCGGTCTCGTGCCGTGTGCCATTCCGCGACGACATAAGCGGCAAACCCAGTCGCTCGATGCGATCCCGGGTCATCGACAGGCAGATCAGGCCGCGCGCGTGCTTCGCCATGAAATTGACGATCTCCGGCGTGACCATCTGCGCCGGAATGCACAAGTCGCCCTCGTTCTCGCGGCTCTCGTCGTCGACCAGGATGAACATCCGGCCCGAGCGCGCCTCCTCCACGACCTCTTCAATCGAGGAGAGCGCGCCCTTGTAGACGTCAGCGAGACTGTCGGCCATGTCGGCGATCACCTGCCGCCAGAGGCGGGGTTAGTTTCCAGAAGGCGCGCAACGTAGCGTGCGAGCGGGTCCACTTCCATATTCAAAACGTCGCCGACGCGGCGATTGCGAAACGTCGTGTGAGCCCAGGTGTGCGGGATCAGGTTGATCCAGAAGCGCCTGCCGTCCACCCGGTTGACCGTCAGCGAGACGCCATCAAGGGCCACCGACCCCTTCTCCGCGACCAGGCCCTCCAAGCCTTCGGGAGCGAGGACCTGAATTCGGTGGCTGTCGCCGACAGCATCGATCGCTTCGAGCGACGCCAGGCCGTCGACATGTCCCGTTACGATGTGGCCGCCCATTTCGTCGCCGAGCCGAAGCGAACGCTCGAGGTTGACCTCGACCTGCACCGCCCAGGTTCCGATGGATGTCCGGGAGAGGCTCTCATCCGACACGTCGACCGCGAACCAGCCCGGCCCTGTCTCGATGACGGTCATACACGCGCCGCCGCAGGCAATCGACGCGCCGATCGCCACCCCGCTCGTGTCGTAGGCGGTGGCGATCTCGATTCGGGTGTCGCCGCGCCGCTCGATCGAGCGCACGCGACCGACGTCGGTGACGATGCCGGTGAACATGCGGCGCAACTTAGGGCCGACGGCGAAAGGTTTCCAGCACATCCACACCGAGGGCAAGGCTGCCGGCGCGATCGAAGCGCGGCGCGTCGGCCGGAGACGTCACGCCGAGCGGGTCTATGGCCGGATACCCGTCCCCACCGAGCAATGTCGGCGCCCGATACCAGGCGATATCATCGACCAATCCCGCCGTCGTGAACGACCGGGCCGTGGCCGCCCCGCCCTCCACCAGCAGACGCCCCACGCCAAGGTTGGCCAGCGCCGCTAGCGTGGCCGATACATCAGGACGGCCCAGACCATCAGCCGCCACTTCGATCGATCTCGACCCCGAGCTCGCGCAGCACGCCCGCGCGAGCGTTGTCGCTCGGGGCCGCCGTCACCGCGAGGGTCCGAACCGATCGTGCTGTCCTGGCGAGACGTCCCTCGGTCGGCAGGCGAAGGCGACCGTCCAGGACCACCCGCAGCGGCGACCGTTCGGCAAGTCCGGGAGCACGGCAGGTCAGATCGGGATCATCCGCGATGGCCGTGCCGATTCCGACCAGGATCGCGTCGTAACGGGCTCGCATCGCGTGGGCGTGAGCCCGGGCCTCGGGACCGGTGATCCAGCGGCTGGCGCCCGAGGCCGTCGCGATCCGCCCGTCGAGCGACGTGGCCAATTTGAGGGTCACGTGCGGTCGGCCCGTCACGGTGCGCGACAGGAATCCTTCGGCAACCGCTTTGGCCTCGTCTGAGCCAAGGCCGGTGTCGACCGTTACGCCCGCCCGGGCAAGGCTCTCAAAGCCCCCACCGTCGACCCGGGGATCCGGGTCGCGCAAAGCGGCGACCACTCGGAGCACCCCGGCAGCCGCCAGCGCGTCGGCGCAGGGCGGCGTCTTGCCGTGGTGGGCGCATGGCTCAAGCGTGACATAGGCGGTCGAACCGCGCGCCGCCGAACCGGCCTGAAGAATTGCGATCGCTTCCGCGTGCGGCCGGCCACCGCGCGCGGTACGCCCGCGGCCGACGATACGACCGTCACGGACCAGCACGCACCCGACCGGAGGATTCTCGGCGGTGTCGCCCACCGACCAGCGGGCGAGCCTCAGCGCGACTGCCATCCAGCGACGGTCCTCGGGTGATGCCGTCACGACAATTCCAGGGCGTCAGTCGCGCTCGCGATCGAAGTCCCCGCCGGTCTGGATGTTTTCCACGAAGTTCTCGAAGTCCTTCGCCTCGCGGAAGTTCTTGTAAACCGAGGCAAAACGCACGTAGGCGACCTGGTCGACGTTCGCGAGAGCGTCCATCACCATCTCGCCGATCACGTCGGACGGGATCTCGCTTTCTCCCATGCTCTCAAGTCGACGCACGATACCGGTGGTGAGCCGCTCGATCCGCTCCGGATCGATCGGCCGCTTGCGCAACGCTATCTGTATCGACCGGGCGAGCTTGTCGCGGTCGAACGGCACCCGCTTGCCGGTCTTCTTCAACACCGTCAGTTCGCGAAGCTGAACCCTCTCGAACGTGGTGAAGCGGGCGCCGCAGGCCGGGCAAAACCGTCGGCGGCGAATGGAGGTGTTGTCCTCGGTCGGACGCGAGTCCTTCAACCTGGGTGTCGTCGTTCCCGCAGAACGGGCAGCGCATCGCCGTCGTCTCCCCTCGCCTCGTGCCGGTCAGCCGAGATCCGAATAGATCGGAAACCGCCGGCACATGTCCTCGACCCGTCCCCGCACCGCCGCCTCGACCTGGGCGTCGCCTTCAGGGATTGCGGGCCAGCGCGTCCATGACATCGCCGATCATGGACCCGATCTGCTGGAACTCCATGACCCCGAAACCACGCGTCGTGCCGGCCGGCGTTCCAAGCCGGATACCGGACGTCACCGTCGGCTTCTCCGGATCGAACGGCACGCCATTCTTGTTGCAGGTGATGGCGGCGCGCTCCAGAGCGGCCTCTGTGTCGCGCCCCTTGAGGCCCTTCGGGCGGAGGTCGACCAGCATCAGGTGGCTGTCGGTGCCGCCGGACACGATCGCCAGACCACGCTGCTCGAGCGCCGATGCCAAAGCCTTGGCATTGTCCACCACCGCTTGAGCGTAAACCCGGAAATCCGGCCTGAGAGCTTCACCGAAGGCGACTGCCTTGGCGGCAATCACGTGCATCAAAGGACCGCCCTGCAGCCCCGGGAACACGGCCGAGTTGATCTTCTTTCCAAGGTCGGAGTCCGTCGACAGCACCATGCCGCCACGCGGTCCCCGCAGCGTCTTGTGAGTCGTGGTGGTTACGACGTGGGCGTGCGGGAGCGGACTTGGATACACGCCGCCGGCGACCAGGCCGGCGAAATGCGCCATGTCCACCATCAGGAAGGCTCCGACGGAATCGGCGATGGCGCGGAACCGCGCGAAATCGATGATCCGCGAGTACGCGGAGCCACCCGCGATAACGATCTTGGGCCGATGTTCGCGCGCCAGCGCCTCAGCCCGGTCGTAGTCGATCAGCCCGTCACCTTCCCGAACCCCGTAGCCGATGGCGTTGAACCACTTGCCCGACTGGTTCGGGGCGGCGCCGTGGGTCAGATGGCCGCCGGCGTCCAGGGACATGCCGAGGATGGTGTCGCCCGGCTTCAGCAAGGCCATGAACACGGCCTGGTTTGCCTGGGCGCCGGAATGCGGCTGCACGTTGGCGAAAGCGCAGTCGAACAGCCGGGTGGCACGCTCGATGGCCAGCCGCTCGGCAACATCCACATACTCGCAGCCGCCGTAATAGCGCCTGCCTGGATAGCCCTCGGCATACTTGTTGGTCAGTACGGATCCCTGGGCCTCCAGCACCGCCCGGGAGACAATGTTCTCGGACGCGATCAGTTCGATCTGCTCCTGCTGGCGCGCCAATTCCCCGGTCAGCGCCTCGAGCAGTTCCGGATCGGCCGTGGCGAGTCGATTGCCGAAGAACGCGCTTGCATCGGTGTGGGTTGTGGCAGCCATTGTCATGAGTGCGAGGCCTCGCTGTTCAATCTGCAATCAGGAGATGCTTGGTGTCCGGGGGGGTGCCCCGAGCTTCTCTACCCGCGCGACATGTCGATTGCCGGCAAAGGGCGTGGCCAGGAACACCCGAAGCGCCTCTCTGGCAACCTCAGTGCCAATGAGACGTTCCCCAAACGCGATAACGTTGGCGTCGTTGTGCTCGCGTGACAGCCGGGCGCTGGTGACGTCGTGGCAGAGAGCGGCACGAACCCACGGATACCGGTTCGCGGCCATGCTGATCCCTATGCCCGACCCACAGACGGCTACGCCCAACGTGGCCTTTCCTTCGGCCAGGGCCGCCGCGATCCGATAGCCGAAGTCCGGATAGTCGACGGAGTCGCCAGAATGCGTGCCGAGATCGAGAACCATGTAGCCCAGACGTTTCAGTTCCTCGGTCAGGCTCGTCTTGAGGACGAACCCACCGTGGTCGGATGCCAGCGCGATGATCTCGCTGCTCATGGCCGCCAAGCTCCAATCGATCGATCCAGCCCCCATATACGCCGAACCGTCGGGTTCTGGCCACCACTCGTGGCGTTTCGACGGGTCTCGCTGCCCATGGCGAGGCGAGCGTGCCGATCCGACGAGCCAAGCCCGAGCAAGTCGAACGTCCAGCAACCCTTGGTCTCGACTGGCTCCTGCCTCACGCTCACACCAACACAGCAAGGTTTATTCAGAGAGCAGGCGTTGACTTATCACACGCCGCATGCCAACTAACCAACAATATCCACAAACAAAAACTGGTTCGTTTCATGACTGAACAAGCACTGGGCGACGGGTCGACAGCAAGTCTCTGATCAAGATGACGACCACCGTGGTCGCCGCGTATCTGAGCAACAACTCGATCGCCTCGAACCAGATCTCGGAGGTGATCCACGCCATTCACGGCGCGCTCAAGGGTCTGGCCGAGCGGCGGCGGCGACCCTGAGCCGGAGCCCTTGCGGCCGGCGGTGGCGATCAAGAAGTCGATCACGCCCGACTACATCGTGTGCCTCGAGGACGGCAAGCAGCTCAAGATGCTCAAGCGGCACCTGCGCACCACCTACGACATGACGCCCGAGGAGTACCGGGCCAAATGGGGGCTGCCGGCCGATTATCCGATGGTGGCGCCGAACTACGCGCAGCAGCGCTCCGATTTCGCAAAGAAGATCGGCCTCGGCCGTCAGACGACGCGTCGCACCGGGCGTCGGAAGACCGCCTGAACCGAAGTCGGCTCCGGCGCGCCGGCAGCATCGGCCGGAGCGCGAGCTTCAGGATCGGCCCCCCGATTTGCGCCTGTCGACGACGTATTGAAGCTTGCGCAGCGCGGTGCGCCGGAGCGCCGCCTCGCCGCTCATGGGATTGCCGACGATCGATGCCTCGATGCCGGTCTCGACGTCGATGGCGCTGACCTTGACGTAGGCGCCGACGCGTGATGAACTCGAAGATCACGCCGTCCTCCCGGCCGGTGGCCATCGCCGCTCCCTTCCCGCGTTTGGACCTGCCGGTCCGTCGGCGTATATAAGTCCTGATCACGCTCGATGACGAGGAGTTCCCGATGAACCCGCCCGTGGCCGCGATGGCGGAAGCGCCCGCCTCCAAGACTCCTCCCGTCCCGACTTCGCTTGGGACGACCCCCTGCTCCTCGACGACCAGCTCGAGCGAGGATGAGCGCATGGTCCGCGACGCCGCGCGCGCCTACTGCCAGGAGAAGCTCCTGCCGCGGGTGCGCGAGGCGTTCCGGAACGAGGTGTTCCACCGCGAGATCATGAACGAGATGGGGGAACTCGGCTTTCTCGGCGCGACCATCGGCGAGGAGTACGGCGGGGCCGGCGTCAATCATGTCTGCTACGGCCTGATCGCCCGCGAGGTCGAACGGGTCGATTCGGGGTACCGCTCGGCCATGAGCGTGCAGTCCAGCCTGGTGATGCACCCGATCCACGCGTACGGCTCCGAGGAGCAGCGCCGCAAGTACCTGCCGAAGCTCGCCACCGGCGAGTGGGTCGGCTGTTTCGGCCTCACCGAGCCGGACCACGGCTCCGATCCGGGCGGCATGAAGACCCGGGCGGTGAAGGTCGACGGCGGCTACACCCTGTCCGGCGCCAAGATGTGGATCACCAACTCGCCGATCGCCGACGTGTTCGTGGTCTGGGGCAAGACCGAGGACGGTGTGATCCGGGGCTTCGTGCTCGAGAAGGGCATGAAGGGTCTCTCGGCCCCGAAGATCGAGGGCAAGTTCAGCCTGCGCGCCTCGGTCACCGGCGAGATCGTCATGGACGGCGTGTTCGTCCCGGACGAGAATCTGCTGCCGAACGTGAGCGGCCTGAAGGGGCCGTTCGGATGCCTGAACAAGGCACGCTACGGCATCTCCTGGGGCGCCCTCGGCGCCGCCGAGGCATGCTGGCACGCCGCGCTGCAGTACACCCTCGATCGCCAGCAGTTCGGGCGCCCGTTGGCGGCCAACCAGCTGATCCAAAAGAAGCTTGCCGACATGCAGACCGAGATCACCATCGGCATGCAGGCCTGCCTGCGCCTTGGCCGCCTGCTGGACGAAGGCCGGGCGGCGCCGGAAGCGATCTCGTTGTGCAAGCGCAACTCGTGTGGGAAGGCCCTCGATATCGCCCGAACCGCTCGTGACATGCACGGCGGCAACGGCGTGTCGGACGAGTACCATGTGATCCGTCACGTGCTTAACCTCGAGGCGGTGAACACCTACGAGGGCACCCACGACGTGCACGCGCTGATCCTCGGTCGGGCGCAGACCGGCATTCAGGCGTTCAGCGCCGGTTGATCCGGTCCGAACCTTACCTTCACCGCCGCATCGACACAGGGCGTCCTTCGGGACGCCCTTACTTTCGTGGCGGCGTCCCGCGCAGGCGGCCGCCAGGGCGTCCTGCTCGGGATCGTTGAGCGCCTGACCGTCATACGTCAGGCGGCCCGACAGGATGTCGTAACACAACCGTCCCCACCGCCGCTTCTCCCCGTGGCGCAATCGGCGAGTCCGCCGGAACGCCGTGCCGCTGCAGAAGGTCCACAGTCACCCGGATGGTGATTTCCTTGGGAGCGTTGATCCTGGCCTGTCCCGGCAAGTCCGCCGGCGCGACCGGATTGCCTCTGACATCGACACCCGGTGAGTAGGCTACGTCGGCATCGGGCCGGTGCATGACAAGGCGCCGGCAGTCCTGGTCGGCGATCTTCAGCTCACGGGAAGAACTGTCCTGTGCGTGGGCGCCGATCGGGATTAATGCCAAAACGAGAGTTAATGATAGGTTAATTTTTTTCATTTGGGCTTTTGAGAAGGGTATTTAGGTTACAATGATGCCTGATATTGCCGAAGACGGGATCGAAAATTGTTCGTTTGATGGAAAAAATGGTCGACGGGCTCAGATCGGTATCGTATGGTCACCAACGAACAAAAAAAGACCGCACCGGCATAGCCGGCACGGCCCGAGTTTAGGGAGGAAACGCCATCAGGCGTTCATGATCGGTCACCCGATCAACACAAAGAACCTAGGACTACGAGTTTTCAGGTGGCAAGAGCGAATGTGCTTTTGCCGCTTTTTTTTGACCATAACGCCATTTGATGATTAAATTTTAAGCTTATGCCTGCTTCAGGTCAGCGCGTTTGCCTGTTTGCTGCGATGCGACCTCAGCGGCGCGCGCTCGTTACCAGTCGCTGACGGCCTGCCGGAACGAATAGAAGTCCCCGTCGATCACGAAATGGACGACAAGCCACAAGCCCGCCGCGATCACGGTCGACGCCATCGCCTTGCGCCACAGGTTCGGCCGGATCGGAGCGCTGGTAGCGTGACCGGGACCGAGCTCGTCGCCGGTCGGCACGCGGACACCAACCGGGAGGGCCATGAAGAAGACCAGCCACCACAGCAGGATGTACACGACGACGCCCGACACGATGTCCATGTCCTGCTCCTCAAGCCTGCTCGAGTTCGACCAGGGTGCCGCTGAAATCCTTAGGATGCAGGAACAGGACCGGCTTGCCATGCGCGCCGATCCGCGGCTCGCCGTCGCCGAGAACGCGGGCGCCCTGAGCCCTCAGGCGATCTCGGGCCGCGCGGATATCGTCGACTTCATAGCAGACGTGATGGATGCCGCCGGACGGCGACTTCGCCAGGAACGCCTCGATCGGCGACCCTGCGCCGAGCGGGTGCAGCAGTTCGATCTTGGTGTTGGGCAGTTCGACGAACACCACGGTCACGCCGTGCTCCGGCAGGTCCTCCGGGTGCGGAGACCGTCGCGCCCAGAGTGTCGCGATAGGTTGCCGCGGCGGCCTCAGGTCCGGGACCGCGATGGCTACGTGGTTGAGACGCCCGATCATGCGTTCCTCCCTGCCTTCACACCCGGACAACATGCACGTCGGTGACCGGTCGCTTGCCGTGCTCGGCCTTCACCATTCGCCGCACCGCGCGCCGCGCGCGCGTCGCGCACCGCCTCGTCGTCGCGTCGGTCGGCGACGGACAGGTTGCGAACGGCCTCGCGAACGGAGTCGGCGGCATCGGCCGTCAGATCGGCCCCGTCGCGGCCGTCGGCCACGCCCTGGAAGCTCACCTGCGGCTCCGCCCGCAGCTTGCCGGCGGTGTCCAGCACCAGCGTCACCGACGCCGCGCCGTTGTAGAGCATGTGGCGGCGAGCCTGGATCGGCGCGCTGCCGAGCGGGACCAGCCTTCCGCCATCGATGGTCTGGCAGCCCGTCTCGATGTGGTCGACGATCGCCGCCGCGCCCGCCCGCAGCCGGATCAGGCTGCCGTTGGACGGCACCACCGCCTCCGGGACCTGGCAGGCCCGGGCCAGTCGGGCGTGCTCGCGAAGGTGCCGCGCGTCGCCGTGGACCGGCACCGCGATCTGCGGCCGGATGATCTGGTACATGCGCGCCAGGTCGTCGCGCGCCGGGTGGCCGGAGACGTGGACCCCGGGGTGATCCTCGGTGGTGAAGATCTCGACGCCGCGCGAGGCCAGCTTGTTCTGGATGCGGGCGATCGCCACCTCGTTGCCGGGGATCTGCCGCGACGAATAGATGCAGACATCCCCCTCGCCGAGGGTGACGTGGGGGTGCGTGCCTTCGGCGACACGCGACAGCGCCGCCCTCGGCTCACCCTGGCTGCCGGTGCAGATCAGGACGATCTTGTCCTCCGGGAAGAACCCGGCATCGGCTTCCGAAACGAAAGCCGGGGCGTCGGCCAGGTAACCGTTCTCCTTGGCGGCGTCGTGCATCCGCCAGAGCGAGCGCCCGACCAGCGCGGTCTGGCGGTCGTTGGCGGCGGCCGCCAGCGCTATGCTCTCCAGCCGGGCGACGTTCGAGGCGAAGCAGGTGACCGCGATCCGTCCGTTGTACTGGTCGAACAGCTCGGTCAGCGCCATTCGCACCTCGGCTTCGGAGCCGGTGCTGCCGGGCTCGAAGACGTTGGTGGAATCGCCGATCAACGCCAGCACCCCCTCGTCGCCGACCGCGCGCAGCGCGTCGAAATCGGTCGCGTCGCCGACGAAAGGCGTCGGGTCGAATTTCCAGTCGCCGGTGTGGACAACGGTTCCGGCCCCGCACCGCAGCACCACGGCGCTGGGCTCTGGGATCGAGTGGGTCTGCCGGATCAGCTCGATCTCGAACGGGCCGATCACGAAGTTGGCGCCGAGCGGCACTTCGCGCAGGTCGACCTCGCGCAGGATGCCGGCGTCCTCGAGCTTGCGGCGCAGCAGCGAGGCGGTGAACGGCGTGCACCAGATCGGGCACCGCAGCTGCGGCCAGAGATGCGGCACGGCGCCGATGTGGTCCTCGTGGCCGTGGGTCAGCAGCAGGCCTTCGAGCCGGTCGCGATGGCGGACGATCGGGCCGACGTCGGGAAGGATGATGTCCAGGCCCGGCATGCTCTCGTCGGCGAAGGTGATGCCGAGATCGACCATCAACCAGCGACCGGCGTAGCCGTAGAGGTTGACGTTCATCCCGATCTCGTCGGAGCCTCCGAGCGGCAGGAAGTAGAGGTCGTCGTCACGCTCGTCGATATCCAGCATGTCAGCCTGCGTTCTGTTTGTGGATCATGCGCAGGCCCGCGAGCGTGAGGTCGTCGTCGACGATCTCCAGCACCGGGGTCCACTCGGCGAAAAGCGCGGAAAGGCCGCCGGTCCCGATCACCCTCATGGGCCGGCCATACTCCGCCTTGATGCGCGAGACCAGCCCTTCGATCATCGCGACGTATCCCCAGAAGATTCCCGAGTGCATGGCCGCGCGGGTGTTCTTGCCGATAACCCGCACCGGCTCGTTGTCACTGGGCCGGCTCTCCGGTGGACGGATGGCGATCTTGGGAAGCTGCGCCGCCGCCATGTACAGCGCGTCGAGGGAGAGGTTTATCCCCGGCGCGATGATGCCGCCGGCGTAGCCGCCGTCGTCGTCGACGACGTCGAAGGTCGTCGCGGTGCCGAAATCGACCACGATCAGCGGCCCGCCGTAGAGCCGGTGGGCGGCGACCGCGTTGACCACGCGGTCGGCGCCGACCTCCTCGGGTCGATCGATGCGGATCGCGATGCCGAGGCTCACCCCCGCCTCGCCGACCACCATCGGGTCGATCTTGAAATGCTTGCGGCACAGGCTGCGCAGGCTGAACAGGCTCGCCGGCACCACCGTGGCGAGGATCACCGCGGAAATCGCCTTGGTGTCGAGGCCGCCGAGGGCCATGAGCTGTGTCAGCCAGACCGCGTACTCGTCGGCCGTTCGGGTCGGAACGGTCGACGTGCGCCAGGACCCGAGCGGACCCTCGTCCCCGTCACGATAGACCGCGAACACGGTGTTCGTGTTTCCGCAATCGATCACCAGCAGCATCACCTTCTCCTCACGCGAGCACTTCGCCGGAGGCGATCGATAGCACCGACCCGTCGGCGAGACGGAGACGGAGCCTTCCATCGGACTCCAGTCCCGCGAACCGGCCCTCGATCCGGGTCTGACCCTGCCCAACCGTCATCGCGCTGTCGAGTGCCGGACCGCGGTCGAGCCACGCCGATCGGATGCCCGCCATGCCGTCGAGCCGCCACTGGTCGTAGCGCTGGCCGATCGCCTCCAGCAGCGCCTCGAAGACCGCGTCGGCATCGGCGTCGGCAACCCGCGCCGTCGGCCGGTCCTGAATTCGGGGCCGGCTGGCGACGTTGATCCCGATCCCGACCAGCACCGCCGACAACGCCGCGCCGGCGGCGATCGCCTCGAGCAGCACACCCGCGACCTTGGCGCCGCCGAGCAAGACATCGTTCGGCCACTTCAGGCTGACCGGCGAGGCAAAAGCGGCGATCGCATCCGACATCGCGACGGCGGCCACCAGCGACAACTCCGCCGCGCGCGCGGTCGGCACCTCGGGCCGCAGGATGACCGTGGTGTAGACGTTTCCCGGCGGCGACAACCACGGTCGACCGAGCCGCCCTCGCCCGCCGCTCTGGGAGCCGGCCCGGACGGCGGTTCGGTCCGACGCCCCTTCGACGGCGAGCCGGCGGGCCTCCTCCATCGTGCTGGCAACCGTCTCGAAGGCAATGACCGTCCACGGCGTCGGCCCGACGGCCGGGCCGGCCGAAGTGGCGCTCAACACCGTCATGCCAGTCCCGTCACGCGGCGAGCAAACTGGCGGCGGCCTGCTGAGCCTGATCGTAGATCGGCGAGAGGGCGAGGAGGAACAGCACGGTGATCACGGCCGAGCCGAACACGATCGCCCGCAGGTCGCCGCCGACGTTGCCGTCGAGGGGCTGGGTCGCGTCGTCGAAGTACATGATCTTGATGATCCGGAGGTAGTAGAACGCCCCGACCACGCTGGCCAGAACACCGATCACGGCGAGGCCGAACAGGTCGGCCTTGACCGCCGCCATGAACACGTACCACTTGCCGAAGAACCCGGCGAGCGGCGGAATGCCGGCCATCGAGAACATGAAGATCATGAGCGCGAGCGCCATCATCGGGTGGGTCTTCGACAGTCCGGAGAGGTCAGAGATGTTCTCGACCAGCCGGCCGCCCCGGCGCATAGCCAGGATCAGCGCGAAGGTCCCGATGTTCATGAAGATGTAGGCGGCGAGATAGATCATCACCCCGGTGATGCCGGCCTGGTTGCCGGCCGCCACGCCGACCAGGGCGTAGCCCATGTGGCCGATCGAGCTGTAGGCCATCAGGCGCTTGATGTTGGTCTGAACCATCGCCGCGAACGCGCCGAGCGCCATCGACGCGATCGACACGAAGATCAGGATCTGCTGCCACGACTCCAGCATCTCGCCGAACGGGCTGGCCATCACCCGCACGAACAGCGCCAGCGCAGCCACTTTCGGGGCGACGGCGAACAGCGCCGTGACCGGTGTCGGGGCCCCTCGTACACGTCGGGAGTCCACATGTGGAACGGCACCGCCGAGATCTTGAAGGCGAGCCCGCAGATCAGGAAGACCAACCCGACCACCAGCCCGAGCGAGGGCGCGCCGCTGGCTCCCGAGAACACCTGGGCGAGACCGGTGAAACTGGTGGTTCCGGCAAACCCGTAGATCAGCGAGCAGCCGTACAGCAGCATCCCCGAGCTCAGCGCGCCCAGGACGAAGTACTTCAGGCCGGCCTCGGTCGAGCGCAGCGAATCCCGCCGGATCGAGGCGATGACGTAGAGCGCCAGGCTCTGCATCTCCAGGCCCATGTAGAGCGCGATGAGGTCGTTTGCCGAGACCATCATCAACATGCCGAGCGTCGCGAACACGATCAGCACCGGATACTCGAAGCGCCCGCCGCGCTCGCGCTCGAAGTAACCGAACGAGAGGATCAGCGCGAACGCCGAACCCAGCAGGATCAGGACCTTGGCGAACCGCGCGAAGCCATCGGTGATGAACAGGCCGAAGAAGGCCTCCTCGGTGCCGGAACGCGCGATCACCAGGATGCCGGCGATGACCAGGGCCGCCACCGCCAGCCACCCGGGGGTGCGCATGCCGTTCGACTTGCGGAAGGCGCCGAACATCAGCAGCAGCGTTCCGACGACGGCGAGGAAGATCTCGGCCGTGGCCGGTGCCATGTCGGGAAGGGTCGTCACCGCGTTCATCTGAGGACTTCTCCCGGCGCCGTCAGCGGGCGGCCACGGCGGTCCCGGCCTCGCCGAGAGCCACCTTGTAATTGGTGATCAGGTTGTCGACCGAGACCGACATCATGTCGATGAACGTGGAGGGGTAGATGCCCATCCAGAAGACCAGGATGATCAGTGGCGCGAACACCGCGATCTCCCGGGGGCTGAGGTCGAGCATGGCCTTCACGCTCTCCTTGTCGAGCACCCCGAAAACCACCCGCCTGTACAGATAGAGCATGTAGGCCGCGCCGAGGATCAATCCGGTCGCCGCCAGCGCCGCCAGCCAGGTGTTGACCTGGAAGGCCCCGGTCAGGACGAGCAGCTCACCGACAAATCCGCTGGTTCCGGGCAACCCGACCGACGCCATGGTGAACACCATGAACACCAACGCGTAGCGCGGCATGTTGTTGGCGAGCCCACCGTAGGCCCCGATCTCGCGGGTGTGCAGTCGGTCGTAGACGACGCCGACGCACAGGAACAGAGCGCCTGACACCACCCCGTGGGACAGCATCTGGAAGATCGAGCCCTCAACGCCCTGGGTGGTGAGCGTGAACATGCCGATCGTCACGAAACCCATGTGGGCCACCGACGAGTAGGCGATGAGCTTCTTCATGTCCTGCTGCACCAGCGCCACCAGCGAGGTGTAGATCACGGCGACGACGCTGAGCGCGAACACCATCGGCGCGAAGTAGTCCGGAAGCCTCCGGGAACATCGGTATCGAGAACCGCAGGAAGCCATAGCCGCCCATCTTCAGCAGCACGCCGGCCAGGATCACCGACCCGGCCGTTGGCGCCTCGACGTGGGCGTCCGGCAACCACGTGTGCACCGGCCACATCGGCACCTTCACCGCGAACGAGGCAAAAAACGCCAGCCAGAGCCACGTCTGCACGGTCGGCTCGAACTTGAAGGCCATCAGCGCCGGCATGTCGGTGGTCCCGGCCTGCCAGTACATCGCCAGAATGGCGATCATCATGAGCACCGAGCCGGCCAGCGTGTAGAGAAAGAACTTGAACGCCGCGTAGACCCGTCGGGCGCCGCCCCAGATCCCGATGATCAGGAACATCGGGATCAGCACGCCCTCGAAGAACACGTAGAAGACCAGGATATCGAGGGCGCAGAACATGCCGACCATCAGGGTCTCGAGGACCAGGAAGGCGATCATGTATTCCTTGACCCGGGTCTGCACCGCGTCCCAGCTCGCCAGGATGCAGATCGGCGTCAGCAGGGTCGACAGCAGCACGAACCACATGGAGATGCCGTCGACGCCGACGTGATAGGCGATCGACGAGCCCGGAATCCACTCGATCCGCTCGACCATCTGGAAGTCGGCCGTGGTCGGGTCGAAATTGTACCAGATCAGCAACGACACCAGGAACACCGCGACCGAGGTGACCAGGGCCTCCCATCGGCAGTTGCTGGCGACCTGGGCTTCGTCGCCGCGGGTGATGAGGATGAAGAACACCCCCACCAGCGGCAGGAAGATCACCAGGGACAGAAGCGGCGCGTCGGTCGCCATGGCATCAGACTCCGAAGGCCAGGTACCAGCTGACCAGGGCGACCACCCCGATCAGCATGGCGAAGGCATAATGATAGACGTAGCCGGTCTGCAGGCGCCCCGCTCGGGCCGCCAGCCCGCGCGCCACCGACGCCACGCCGTCCGGCCCGAAGCCATCGATGATCGCCCGGTCGCCGCCCTGCCAGAGGCCAAGGCCGACCTGCCAGGACCGCTTGACGAACAGCCAGTCGTAAAGCTCGTCGAAGTACCACTTGTTCAGGAGGAACAGGTAGACCGGCCGGAAGCGTGCCGCCAGCATCCCCGGAAGTTCCGGGCGGAACATGTACATCAGATACGCGAGCGCGATCCCCGACAGGGCGACCACCAGCGGCGCCCACGGGACCCAGCCGGGAACGTGATGGGCGGCTTCGATCGAGTTGTTCTCCGGCAGGATCTTGATCGAAGCGCCCCAGAACTCCGCCATCCCGTCGCCGACGAACCAGTGATACCCGGCGGCACCGCTCAGGACCGCGCCCACCGCCAGAACGGCGAGCGGTATGGTCATCACCAGCGGCGACTCGTGCACGTGGTGGAGCACCTCGTGCGACATACGGGGGCTGCCGTGGAAGCGTCATGATGATCAGCCGCCAGCTGTAGAAGGCCGTCATCAGCGCCGCCGCGATCCCCATCCAGAACGCGAACAGGCCGACGCCCGAATGGGCGCCGTAGGCAGCCTCCAGGATCATGTCCTTGGAATAGTAGCCGGCGAACAACGGGATGCCGGCGAGCGCCAGACTGCCGATCCACATCATCGCGTAGGTGAACGGTATCTTTCGCCAGATGCCGCCCATGTTGCGCATGTCCTGCTCGTCCGACAGCGCGTGGATGACCGAGCCCGCCGACAGGAACAGCAGGGCCTTGAAGAAGGCGTGCGTCATCAGGTGGAAGATCGCCGCCGGATAGGCCGACACCCCGAGGGCGAAGAACATGTAGCCGAGCTGGCTGCAGGTCGAGTAGGCGATCACCCGCTTGATGTCGGTCTGGCACATTCCGACCGTGGCCGCGAAGAACGCCGTCGCGGCGCCCACGATCGTCACGACCATCAGCGCCACCGGCGCGTACTCGAACAGCGGCGACATGCGGGCGATCAGGAACACCCCGGCGGTCACCATGGTGGCGGCGTGGATCAGCGCCGACACCGGGGTCGGGCCCTCCATCGCGTCCGGCAGCCAGGTGTGCAGGCCGAGCTGGGCCGACTTACCCATGGCGCCGATGAACAGCAGGATCGCGACGATGGTCAGCGCGTCGCCCTCCATGCCGAGGAAGCTGATCGTCGTTCCAGCCATGTCCGGGGCGCTGGCGAAGATGGTGTCGAAGCTGACCGAGATCGAACAGCAGGAAGCAGCCGAAAATCCCGAGCGCGAAGCCGAAGTCGCCGACCCGGTTGACGATGAACGCCTTGATCGCCGCCGCGTTGGCCGACGGCTTGTGGAACCAGAACCCGATCAGCAGGTAGGACGCCACGCCGACGCCCTCCCAGCCGAAGAACAGCTGCACGAGGTTGTCGGACGTCACCAGCATCAACATGGCGAAGGTGAAGATCGACAGATACGCCATGAAGCGCGGGATCGAATGGTCGTGGCTCATGTAGCCGACGGAGTAGATGTGCACCATGGTCGACACCACGGTGACCACCAGGACCATGACGGCCGTCAGAGTGTCCCAGCGCAGCGCCCAGTTGGCCTCGAAACTGCCGGACACGATCCACGGCAGGACTTCGACCGTCAGGGTGCGTCCGCCGATGGCGACCTCCCAGAACGCCACGACGCCCAGCGCCGACGCCACCAGCATGGCGCCGCAGGTCACGACCTGCGCACCACGGTCGCCGATCAGCCGGCCGCCGAAGCCGGCGACCAGGGCGCCGACCAGAGGCAGGAATACGATCGCGGAGTACATCCCTCAGCCCTTCATCAGGTTGATGTCCTCGACCGCGATCGAACCGCGGTTGCGGAAATAGACCACCAGGATCGCCAGACCGATGGCGGCCTCGGCGGCGGCCACCGTCAACACGAACAGCGCGAACACCTGGCCGACCAGGTCGCCGAGGTGGGTCGAGAACGCCACCAGGTTGATGTTGACGGCAAGCAGCATGAGCTCGACCGACATCAGGATGATGATGACGTTCTTGCGGTTGATGAAAATCCCGAAGATCCCGAGCGTGAACAGGATCGCCGCGACCGTCAGGTAGTGGCCGAGACCGATGTCCATGTCAGACGCCTCCCCCCCGGGTGACCTTCATCACTTCGACCACGTCCTCGCGGCGTCTGGCGTTCTGCACCTCGATCGACTGCCGCCGCACCCCTTCCCGCGAGCGCAGCGTCAGCACGATGGCACCGATCATTGCAATCAGCAGGATCAGCCCCGATGCCTGGAACAGGTAGACGTAGCGCGTGTACAGAAGGCCGCCGAGGGCATGGGTGTTGGTGACCTCGGCCGATGGCGGGATCGGGGCGGTCATGATCCCCGGCACGGTCGGTGCCACGCTCCAGCGCCCCGACAATCAGCACCAGTTCGGCCAGCAGCACCAGCCCGACCGCCGCACCCACCGGCACGTAACGAATGAACCCCTGACGAAGCTCGACGAAGTTGATGTCGAGCATCATGACCACGAACAGGAACAGCACGGCGACCGCGCCGACGTAGACAACCACCAGGATCATCGCCAGGAACTCGGCGCCCATCAGCACGAACAGGCCGGCGGCGTTGAAGAAGGCGAGGATCAGGAACAGCACCGAATGCACCGGGTTGCGCGAGGTGATCACCATCGCGCCCGATGCCACCGCCACGCCGGCGAACA
This sequence comes from Rhodospirillaceae bacterium, assembly GCA_018401495.1. GTDB lineage: Bacteria > Pseudomonadota > Alphaproteobacteria > Thalassobaculales > Thalassobaculaceae > Thalassobaculum_A. The sequence continues at coordinate 388,722 of JAGYJX010000015.1, read as the reverse complement.
GGTAGAACACCAAGGCCTGAACGACCATCCCGCTTCCTTCCCCGGGGTCGCTCCCGGTTTGTCTCGACGTCAGGCTTTCTCAAGCACTGGAGCCGGTTAACTAACGTTCTTCAGGGCCGGAGTGAACCGGCGTCAGCGATACGGCGCGTCGGCCGTCAGGTTCTGCGCGATCTCGGCTTCCCAGCGGTCGCCGTTCGCGAGCAGCTTCTCCTTGTTGTAGAAGAGCTCTTCGCGGGTCTCGGTCGCGAACTCGAAGTTCGGTCCCTCGACGATGGCGTCGACCGGGCACGCCTCCTGGCAGAAGCCGCAGTAGATGCACTTCGTCATGTCGATGTCGTAGCGCGTGGTGCGCCGCGATCCGTCGACGCGCGGCTCAGCCTCGATGGTGATGGCCTGGGCCGGGCAGATCGCCTCGCACAGCTTGCAGGCGATGCAGCGCTCCTCGCCGTTCGGGTAGCGCCGCAGCACGTGCTCGCCGCGGAACCGAGGGCTGAGCGGTCCCTTCTCGTAGGGATAGTTGATCGTCACCTTCGGGCGGAAGAAATACCGCAGCGTCAGGCCGAGGCCGGACAGCAGTTCCGCCAGCAGAAGGCTCTTTGGACGAAAGCCTATGGAAGCCATGGTCTTTCCCTCGCTCCTCTCCCGCCCGCTCACGGTACCCAGTCGAACGCGACCAGCACGCCGGCCGTCAGGACCACCCACAGCAGCGACAACGGCAGGAACACCTTCCAGCCGAGGCGCATGAGTTGGTCGTAGCGGTAGCGCGGGAAGGTCGCCCGAACCCACAGGAAGAAGAACAGCACGAAGGCGATCTTCAGGGCGAACCAGATCGGCCCGGGTATCCAGTTGAACGGCGCGATGTCGAACGGCGCCAGCCAGCCACCCATGAACAGGATGACGGTCATGGCGCTCATCAGGATCATGTTCGCGTACTCGCCGAGGAAGAAGAGCGCGAAGCTCATCGACGAGTATTCGACGAAATAGCCGGCCACCAGCTCCGACTCGCCCTCCGGCAGGTCGAACGGCGCCCGGTTGGTCTCGGCCAGGGCCGAGACGAAGAAGATGACGAACATCGGCAGCAGCGGGATCGCGAACCAGACGGTGCGCTGCGCTTCGACGATATCGCTCAGGTTCAGCGAGCCGACGCACAGCAGGACCGTGATGATCACGAAGCCGATGGAGACCTCGTAGGACACCATCTGGGCCGCCGAGCGCAGCGCGCCGAGGAAGGCGTACTTCGAGTTCGACGCCCAGCCGGCCATGATCACGCCGTAAACGCCGAGCGAGGAGATGGCGAACAGATACAGGATGCCGACATTGATGTCGGCGAGCACCATGCCGGCGTCGAACGGGATCACCGCCCACGCGATCAGGCTCAGGATGAAGGTCAGCATCGGCGCGGCAAGGAAGATCACCTTGTTGGCGCCGGACGGCAGGATGGTCTCCTTGGCCAGCAGCTTGACGCCGTCGGCGAGCGGCTGCAGCAGGCCGAACGGCCCGACCACGTTCGGCCCGCGGCGCAGCTGCATCGCCGCGATGACCTTGCGCTCGAAATAGGTGAGATACGCGACCGCAACCAGCAGCGGCACCACGATCGCCAGGATCTGCGCCACGATGATCGCGGTGGGTACGACGTATGTGTCGAGGAAGGTCATGCTCGATTTGCCCCGCCCGGTCCGCGCCGGATCAGCCGTGTGTGCCGGTCGCGACCGGCTGCCGGCGGAGGCTGAAGACCTCCGTGCATTCCGCCATGGTCTTCGACGCCCGGCTGATCGGATCGGTCATGTAGAAGTTCTCGATCGGCGACCCGAACGGCGCCTCCTCGAGCGCGCCGGCGGCGCCGAACGCCCCCCACGGCGCCGGTTCGATGGTGTCGATGGCCGCGAAGGTGTCGTACTCGGCCATCAGCGCCTGCCGCAGCGCGACGAGGTCGTCGAACGGCAGCGTGTGGCCGACGGCGTCGGACAGCGCCCGCACGATCTTCCAGTCCTCGCGGGCCTCCCCGAGCGGGAAGGTCGCCGCGAAGCCCATCTGCACGCGGCCCTCGGTGTTGACGTACAGGCCATCCTTTTCGGTATAGGCCGCTCCCGGCAGGACGACGTCGGCACGGTGCGCGCCCTTGTCGCCGTGATGGCCCTGGTACACCACGAAGGCGTCGCCCAGCGCCTCGGTGTCGATCTCGTCGGCCGCCAGCAGGTAGACCAGCTTGATGGCTCCCGACCGGGCGCCCGCCAGGATGCCGGCCACGTCCGCCCCGCCCTCGCCCGGCAGGAAACCCATGTCGAGGCCGGCGACCCGCGACGCTGCCGAGTGCAGCACGTTGAAGCCGTTCCAGCCGGCAACGGTCTCGCCGTCCTCGTCCACGGAGTCGGGCTGGATCATGCCGAACCCCTCGGCGATGGCGCGGGCGGCCGCCAGGACGGCGGCGCCGTCGGCGCGCGCCAGCGCGCCGCTGCCGATCACCAGCATCGGCTTCTTGGCGGCCTTCAGGACTTCGGCGAACCGGTGGCTGCCGTCGGCGATCTCGGAAAGGCTCTGGGCGCCGGCGCCCAGATGGTCGTAGTCGTAGGTCAGGTCGACCGGCTGGCCGACCAGGCCGATCGGGAACCGGCCGCGCAGCCAGCGCTTGCGGATCCGGGCGTTGACCAGCGCCGCCTCCCAGCGCGGGTTCGTGCCGATCAGCAGCAGCGCGTCAGCGTCCTCGATGCCGGCGATCGTGGTGTTGAACAGCCAGCCGGCGCGCGGACCGCCGCCGAGCCGGGCTCCGTCCTGACGGCAGTCGATGTTGGGGGAACCAAGCGCCGTCATCAGGCGCTTCAGGGCGTACATCGACTCGGCGTCGACCGCGTCGCCGGCGATCGCCGCGATCTCGCTGCCCTTCAGACCGTTCAGCCGGGTGGCGATCGCGGCGAACGCCTCGGCCCAACTCGCCGGCTGCAGCTTGCCGTCACGGCGGACGTAGGGCCGGTCCAGCCGCTGGCGCTTCAGTCCGTCGCAGGCATAGCGGGTCTTGTCGGAGATCCACTCCTCGTTGATGTCCTCGTGCAGGCGCGGCAGCACGCGCAGCACCTCCTGCCCGCGGGCGTCGATCCGGATGTTGGAGCCGACGGCGTCCATCACGTCGATCGATTCGACCTTCTTCAGCTCCCACGGGCGGGAAACGAAGGCGTAGGGCTTGGAGGTCAGCGCGCCGACCGGGCACAGGTCGATGACGTTCGCCGACAGCTCCGAGGCGAGCGCGTTCTCGAGATAGGTGGTGATCTCGGCGTTCTCGCCGCGGTTCAGCATTCCCATCTCGCTGACGCCGGCGATCTCGGTCGCGAACCGCACGCAGCGCGTGCAGTGGATGCACCGGGTCATGATCGTCTTGATCAGCGGCCCCATGTACTTGTCGGTGACCGCGCGCTTGTTCTCGGTGTAGCGGCTGGAATGCCAGCCATAGGCCATCGCCTGATCCTGCAGGTCGCACTCGCCGCCCTGGTCGCAGATCGGGCAGTCGAGCGGGTGGTTGATCAGCAGGAACTCCATCGTGCCCTTCTGGGCCTTCCGGGCGACCTCGGACTTGGTGTGGATCACCATGCCCTCGCTGGCCGGGAACGCGCAGGACGCGATCGGCTTGGGGGCCTTCTCCATCTCCACCAGGCACATGCGGCAGTTGCCCGCGACCGAGAGCCGGTCGTGGTAGCAGAACCGCGGAACCTCGGCGCCGGCGGCCTCGCAGGCCTGCAGCACCGACGTCCCCGGGGGCACCTCCACCTCGATCCCGTCGACCGTCAGTTTCGGCATGCTGTCCTCTCTCCGTCCCTCTGCCGCGCGCCGGTCATCGGTGCGCGCGTCACTCGGCCGCCTGCGCGGTCGGAACCACCGGCTGCCCGGCCTTGCGCGCAGCGATCCGCCGCTCCATCTCCGGCCGGAAATGCCGGATCAGCCCCTGAACCGGCCACGCCGCCGCGTCGCCGAGGGCGCAGATGGTGTGGCCTTCGATCTGCCTGGAAACCTCTTCCAGCACGTCGATTTCCTCGACGTCGGCTTCGCCGCGCACCATCCGCTCCATCACCCGCCACATCCAGCCCGTGCCTTCGCGGCAGGGCGTGCACTGGCCGCAGCTCTCGTGCTTGTAGAAGTAGCTGAGGCGGGCGATCGCCCTGACGATGTCGGTCGACTTGTTCATGACGATGACCGCCGCGGTGCCGAGGCCGGACCGGACCTCGCGCAGCGAGTCGAAGTCCATCAGGACGTCGTCGCAGATCGCCTTCGGCAGCACCGGCACCGACGATCCGCCCGGAATCACGCCGAGCAGGTTGTCCCAGCCGCCGATCACACCGCCGGCGTGCTTGTCGATCAGTTCGCGCAGCGGGATGCCGAGTTCTTCCTCGACGTTGCACGGGTTGTTCACGTGGCCGGAGATGCAGAACAGCTTGGTGCCGGCGTTCTTCGGACGGCCAAGGCCGGCGAACCATTCGGGCCCACGGCGCAGGATGGTCGGCACCACGGCGATCGATTCGACGTTGTTGACCGTGGTCGGGCAGCCGTACAGGCCGACACCGGCGGGGAACGGCGGCTTCAGCCGCGGCTGGCCCTTCTTGCCCTCCAGCGACTCGAGCAGCGCGGTCTCCTCGCCGCAGATGTAGGCGCCGGCGCCGCGGTGCAGGTAGACGTCGAAATCGTAGCCGGAGCCGCAGGCGTTTCGGCCGATCAGGCCAGCGTCATAGGCCTGGTCGATCGCCGCCTGAAGATTGCGCGCCTCGTTGTAGAACTCACCGCGAACATAGATGTAGGCGGCCCGTGCGCGCATCGCGAAGCCGCCGATCAGGCAGCCCTCGACCAGCTTGTGCGGCTCGTGCCTGCAGGATGTCGCGGTCCTTGCAGGTCCCCGGCTCGGACTCGTCGGCGTTCACCACGAGGTAGTGAGGCTTCTCCCTCACCTCCTTGGGCATGAACGACCACTTCAGACCGGTCGGAAACCCGGCGCCGCCGCGTCCTCGCAGGCCCGACGCCTTGACCAGTTCGACGATGTCCTCCGGCGTCTTGGCCAGCAACTCCGCGGTGTTCGACCAGTCACCGCGCTTGCGCGCACCGGCCAGCCCCAGTCGAACCAGCCGTAGACGTTGGTGAAGATCCGATCTTCGTCCTTCAGCATCAGTCGTCTCCACCGCCGGCAGCGGCCGTCCGACCGGCGTACCACGGCGGCACCCCGTCGGAATCCTTCAATGAGGTGAGCGAGGTCGGTCCGGCGATCGACTGCGACGTCTGCCGGCCGGTCATCGAGCCCATGGCCGGCTGCTCGCCGCGCTTCAGGGAGGCCAGAAGGGTCGCCGTCGTCTCGTAGTCCATATCCTCGTAGAAGTCGTCGTTCACCTGGAGGATCGGAGCGTTCACACAGGCTCCCAGGCACTCGACCTCAAGCAGCGAGAACTGCCCGTCGGCGGTGCGCTCGTGATTGCCGATGCCGAGCTTGTCCTTGATGCAGCGCATCACCTGGTCGGAGCCCCGCAGCCAGCAGGGCGTGGTCGTGCAGGCCTGCAGGAACCACTTCCCGACCGGAGCCAGGTTGAACATCGTGTAGAAGGTCGCGACCTCCAGCACCCGGATCCGCGCCATTCCCAGTCGGGCGGCGATCGCGTCGATCGCCGCAAGCGGAATCCAGTTGTCGTGCTGGCGCTGGGCGAGATCGAGCAGAGGCAGCACCGCGCTGGCTTGGCGGTCGGGCGGATACTTCGCCAGAATCACGCCGATCCGGGTCTCGCTTTCGGCAGTCCAGGAGAAGGTGGCGGGCTGGTCGCGATCGTCGGCGATCGGCTTGCTGCTCATCGGTCGATCTCCCCGAACACGATGTCCAGCGACCCGATGATCGCCACGGTGTCAGCCAGCATGTGGCCCTTGCACAGGAAATCCATCGCCGCCAGGAACGCGAATCCAGGCGCGCGGATCTTGCAGCGGTAAGGCTTGTTGGTCCCGTCCGACACCAGATACACCGCGAACTCGCCCTTCGGCGCCTCGACCGCCGTGTAGGTCTCGCCGGCCGGCACGTGGTAGCCCTCGGTGTACAACTTGAAGTGATGGATCAGCGCTTCCATCGAGCGCTTCATCTCGCCACGCCGCGGAGCCGTCACCTTGCGGTCCGTGCTCTTGACCGGACCACCGGGCATCTTCTCGATGCACTGGTCGATGATCCGCAGGGATTGCCTGAGTTCCTCGACCCGGACCAGATAGCGCGCGTAGCAGTCGCCGGTCTTGCCGATCGGCACGTCGAAGTCCATCTCAGAATACGCGTCGTAGGGCTGCGCGACCCGGAGATCCCACGGAACACCCGATCCGCGCAGGACGGGTCCGGAGAATCCGTGGTCCAGCGCTTCCTCGCGCGTCACAACCCCGATATCGACGGTACGCTGCTTGAAGATCCGGTTCTCGGTCAGCAGCGATTCCATGTCGTCGACGAACTTCGGAAACTGCTCGGCCCAGGCCTTGATGTCATCCAGCAGCCCGGCCGGCAGGTCCTGATGCACCCCGCCCGGGCGGAAATAGGCCGCGTGCAGCCGCGCGCCCGAGACCCGCTCGTAGAAGCCCATCAGCTTCTCGCGCTCCTCGAAGCCCCAGAGCAGCGGGGTCATGGCCCCGACATCGAGCGCGAAGGTGGTCAGGTTCAGAAGATGGTTCAGGACGCGCCCGATCTCCGCGTAGAGCACCCGGATGTACTGGCCGCGCTTGGGGACCTCGAGGCCGAGGAGCTTCTCCACCGCAAGCGCGTAGGCGTGCTCCTGGTTCATCGGCGCGACGTAGTCGAGCCGGTCGAAGTACGGCACCGCCTGCAGGTAGGTCTTGTACTCGATCAGCTTCTCGGTGCCGCGGTGCAGCAGGCCGATATGCGGGTCGGCGCGCTCCACCACCTCGCCGTCCATCTCCAGCACCAGGCGAAGGACGCCGTGGGCCGCAGGATGCTGCGGCCCAAAGTTCATGGTGAGCGGCTTGATCTGGGTCTCGGCCATCAGCCCCGCCCCTCCGGCAAGGTGTCCGCCTTCTCGTCGCCCGGCAGCGCGGCGCGGGCGCCCTCCCACGGGCTCAGGAAGTCGAAGTTCCGGAAGTCCTGGGTCAACTTGACCGGCTCGTAGATCACCCGCTTCTGGGCATCGTCGTAGCGAACCTCGACGTAACCGGTGAGCGGGAAGTCCTTTCGCATCGGATGGCCTTCGAAGCCGTAGTCGGTAAGCAATCGGCGCAGGTCAGGGTGGTCGGCGAAATAGATCCCGTACATGTCCCAGGCCTCGCGCTCCAACCAGCCGGCCGAGCTGAAGACCGCGGTCGCCGATGGAACCGGCGTGTTCTCGTCGGTGGAGACCTTGAGACGGACACGGGCGTTCTGACGGATCGAGAGCAGGTTGTAGACCACCTCGAAACGCTCGTCGCGCTGCGGATAGTCGGCCCCGCAAAGGTCCATCAGCGCCTTGAAATGGCACTGGCTGTCGTCGCGCAGGAAGGTCAGGACCCTCAGCACCGACGACGAACGGCACCGCATCGACAACTCATCGCGCACGATGACCACGTCGGACACATCCTGCCCGAGCTGGCTCTCGATATACGCCGCCAAGTCGTTCAAGGCGGTGACGGTCTCGGAAGGCGTGGCCGTCGCCATTGGTTAGCTGGCCTCCGTGTGAAGTTTTCGGCCCAAGTCACGCGTCAACGGGCGATGGTCGCGGTTCGCCTGATCTTGCGCTGCAGCTGCAGCACCCCGTAGAGGAGCGCCTCGGCAGTTGGCGGACAGCCGGGAACGTAGATGTCGACCGGAACGATCCGGTCGCATCCGCGCACCACGGAGTAGGAATAGTGGTAGTACCCCCGCCGTTGGCGCACGATCCCATCGAGATCACCCAGCGCGGCTCGGCCATCTGGTCGTACACCTTGCGCAACGCCGGCGCCATCTTGTTGGTGAGCGTTCCCGCCACAATCATAACGTCGGACTGACGGGGGCTGGGGCGGAAAACCAGGCCGAACCGATCGAGATCATACCGGCTGGCCGCGGTGTGCATCATCTCGACGGCGCAGCACGCGAGGCCGAACGTCATGGGCCAGAGCGACCCGCAGCGCGCCCAATTGAACAGCTTGTCAGCCTGGGCGACGATGAAGCCCTTGTCGCGGATCTCGTCACCGACGGCGGTGAGGATGGCGTCCTGGTCAGCGCCGGCAGGTACCGGGCGGTCGGCGTTCATCACTCCCATTCCAGGGCTCCCTTCTTCCACTCGTAAACGAAGCCGATGGTCAGCACGCCGAGAAAGACGACCATTGACCAGAACCCGAACAGCCCGATGTCCCCGAGCGAGATCGCCCACGGGAACAGGAACGCCACCTCGAGGTCGAAAATGATGAAGAGGATGGCGACCAGGTAGAATCGAACGTCGAACTGCCGACGCGAATCGTTGAACGCCTCGAACCCGCACTCGTACGCCGAAAGCTTCTCCGAGTCCGGCCGCTGGGTGCCGACGACAAACGACGCGATCACCATCGCCCCGGCGAGACCGACGGCGACCGCCAGGAAGATCAGGATCGGCAGGTACTCGGACAGCAAATCGTTCATCGGCGCGGTCCCCGGCATACACTGTTCGACGGCTTGCCCGAACGGCTCGGCTCCAGCCAACGCGGCCGCACTATAGTGCGCCGCACACCGCGAGAACAAGGCAAAGCCACACCCCGGGAGTACCGGATCATGGGCCTCTCGGCCATTCGCCGAGCGACTGCGACGGAGGGTCGCGTCGGCCCTCGGCGATTGGCGAGCTGGGAAAGTGGCGGGAGTGACGGGACTCGAACCCGCGGCCTCTGGCGTGACAGGCCAGCGCTCTAACCGACTGAGCTACACCCCCTCGATGTCGACCCCGGCCAGACCGCCGAGCGCGTCGAGGCGCGTGATGTACCCCCTCGCCCCAGGTGTGTCAAGCACACCATCTTCGCTCTCGGCACTTCATTCGCTACACTCGTCCCTGGGCTCGCTGGCGACCGAAAAGCCTGGAGGAACGGCACGTTGGAGCAGATGACCGCTCACGACTACGAGCGCCTGGTGAAGCTGATTGCGCTTCTCGCCAGCGACAACGATGGGGAGGTCCTCAACGCGGTGGCGGCGGCGAGCCGGATTCTGAGCGGCTACGGCCTGGACTGGACCGACGTCATCCTGCCGCGCCGGCTCATGCCGATACGCGCCAGCGCCGCCGGGGATGTGGCAGGAGACGAAGACGACGTTGTCGGCGGCGCGCCCCCGCCCCTCGACAAAGCCACGCCCTTGGTGATGTACCGACTGCTGATGGCGAGCGCCAATCTGTCGGCGGATACCAAGCGTGATGTTCGAAGGCACGGCGACGCGATACGCGACGGCCGCATCACGCCGGCGATCCGGGGAGAGCTCCAGACAATGTACACTTACGCCGTGCTGCGCGGCCGGCCGATTTGATTGGTGCCGGGAGGCTGGTGGGCGGTGACGGGCTCGAACCGTCGACCTAGCGGGTGTAAACCGCTCGCTCTACCAACTGAGCTAACCGCCCCCGAAGGCGCATGCCCGCCGAACTCGGGGGCATCTGATCCCACATTCAGGCCCTGAAACGCAAGACGCCGGCATCACGAGGATGCCGGCGTCGCGTCGAGATTAGCGAGAATTCAGTTCACCGCATCCTTCAGGCCCTTGCCGGGCTTGAACTTCGGCTGCTTGGAGGCCGGGATGCTGATCTTGTCGCCGGTGCGCGGGTTGCGACCTTCGCTGGCGGCCCGGGCGGCTACGGAGAAGGTCCCGAAGCCGACGAGACGAACCTCCTCATCCTTCTTCAGTTGCCCGGTGATCACGTCGAACACCGCATCGACCGCCTTACCGGAATCGGCCTTGGAAAGACCGGTCGAGATCGGCGACCGCGGCAACAAGCTCATTTTTGTTCACGTTAGCCCCCCAAAATGTGGCGAGAGAAAATCTGCGCGCATCGGTCAACGACGCAACGACCGGGACTGTAAATCGTCACTTTGTCGGCCGTCAATCGTTCTGACAGTGGATTCGCAAGGATTTCTGCGGTTTTTGGCACATAGTGCATCGCAAATCCGGCTCCCGGCCCTCAAGAACAACGGCCACGTCACGAAAGTGACGTGGCCGCGTTCAGATCAACGCTGTCGGGAAATGATCAATGCGTAATCAACCCCTCAACCGGCTCGCTTTTCGGCGCCGGAGCCAGCGATTCGATCTCCTTGACCTTGGCCAGAAGCGTCGTCGGATCGATCGGAATCGGCTGATTGGTCAGCGCTTGTCCGATCACCTCATCGACGGTCGACACCGGAACGATCTTCAGCCCTCGCTTCACGTTGTCCGGGATTTCGGCCAGATCCTTTTCGTTGTCTTTGGGAATCAGAACCAGCTTGAGGCCTCCGCGCAGCGCGGCCAGAAGCTTCTCCTTCAACCCACCGATCGGCAGCACCCGGCCCCGAAGCGTCACCTCGCCCGTCATCGCCACATCCCGCCGAACCGGAATGCCCGTGAGCACCGACACGATGGACGTCACCATCGCAACGCCGGCCGACGGCCCGTCTTTCGGTGTGGCACCTTCCGGAACGTGCACGTGGATATCACGCTCCTCGAAAAGCTTTGGATCGATCCCGTAGGTATACGAGCGCGACTTCACGAAAGATTCGGCCGCCTGGACCGATTCCCTCATCACGTCGCCGAGTTTGCCGGTGGTGATCACCTTGCCCTTGCCAGGAACGGTGACAGCCTCGATCGACAGCAGTTCGCCGCCGACCTCGGTCCAGGCCAGACCGGTGGTGACGCCGACCATGTCGACCTCCTCCACCTCTCCGTAACGGAATTTCCGCACGCCCGAATAGTTCTCGAGATTGCGCCGGGTGACCGCCACCTTCTCGCGGCCCTTGCTGAGGATCTCCTTCACCGCCTTGCGGGTGAGGTTGGCCAGCTCCCGCTCGAGGTTCCGCACCCCAGCCTCGCGGGTGTAGTAGCGGATCAGGTCGCGCAGGGCCTCCTCGGAGATCGACCACTCGCCCTTCTTGAGGCCGTGCTCCTTGATCTGCTTGGCGATCAGGTGACGCTGGGCGATCTCGACCTTCTCGTCCTCGGTGTAGCCGGACAGCCGGATGATCTCCATGCGATCCAGCAGCGGCTGCGGCATCCGCAGGGTGTTGGCCGTGGTGACGAACATCACGTCGGACAGATCGTAATCGACCTCGAGGTAGTGATCCTGGAAGGTGTTGTTCTGCTCCGGATCCAGCACCTCCAGCAGGGCCGATGACGGGTCGCCCCGATAGTCCTGGCCGAGCTTGTCGATCTCATCCAGCAGGAACAGCGGGTTCGAGCTCTTCGCCTTCTTCATCCCCTGGATGACCTTGCCGGGAAGCGCGCCGATATAGGTTCGCCGGTGGCCGCGGATCTCGGCCTCGTCACGCACGCCACCGAGCGACATGCGCACGAAGTTTCGTCCAGTGGCCCTGGCGATCGACTTGCCGAGCGAGGTCTTGCCGACGCCCGGAGGGCCGACCAGGCACAGGATCGGCCCCTTCAGCTTGCCGATCCGGGTCTGCACGGCCAGGTACTCGACGATCCGCTCCTTGACCTTCTCGAGGCCATAGTGATCGGCGTTGAGAGTCTGCTCGGCGACGTTCAGGTCCTTCTTCACCTTGGAGCGCTTCTTCCAGGGAATCTGCAGCAGCCAGTCGAGGTAGTTGCGCACCACCGTCGCCTCGGCGGACATCGGGACTCATGTTGCGGAGCTTCTTCAGCTCCTGCTGAGCCTTGTCGCGGGCCTCCTTGGACAGCTTGGTCTTGGCGATCAGGTCCTCGATCTCCTGGAGATCGTCGCGGCCGTCCTCGCCCTCGCCGAGCTCCTTCTGGATCGCCTTCATCTGCTCGTTGAGATAATACTCCCGCTGGGTCTTCTCCATCTGGCGCTTGACCCGGTTGCGGATGCGCTTCTCGACCTGCAGGACGCCGATCTCGCCCTCCATGAAGCCATAGACACGCTCCAGCCGCGCCACGACACCGGCCGACTCCAGCAGATCCTGCTTGTCGCTGATCTTCAGTGCCAGGTGCGAGGCGATGGTGTCGGCGAGCTTGGCCGGCTCCTCGATCTGATTGACCGAGACGAGAACCTCCGGCGGGATCTTCTTGTTCAGCTTGATGTACTGCTCGAACTGCCCGATCACGGCGCGAGACAGCGCCTCGACCTCCTGCCGATCGCCGGGATCCTCGTCGATCTCCTCGGCCTCGGCCTGAAAGAAAGTGTCGGTAGCGGTGTAACGCAGAATGCGGGCCCTGCGGCCGCCTTCGACAAGCACCTTCACGGTGCCGTCGGGAAGCTTCAGGAGCTGAAGGACGGTGCCGATCGTCCCGACCGAAAAGATGTCGTCCGCGGCAGGATCGTCATCGGCGGCGTTCTTCTGAGTGACAAGCAGGATCTGCTTGTCGTCCTTCATGACGTCCTCGAGCGCGCGTACGGACTTGTCGCGTCCGACGAACAACGGGACGATCATGTGCGGGAAGACCACGATGTCCCGCAACGGCAGGACCGGAAAAACTTCGGTTCCAGAAGTCACGTTCTTTGGCCTCAACTAAGCGCCTCCCCCGCGACGAAGGTCGGTATAGCGTCACGCAGGGCGGGGGATGGGACCCTGCGCACAACCCGTTAGGTGGCGCCCGGCCCTCTGCCAATCAAGGCCGATCAGTCAGGCGCCTGTGCTGACGTCGTCACGACGCTCGGCGTGAACCATGATGGGCTTCGCCCCCTGGTTGACCACGTCGCCGTTGATGATGATCTCGTCGACACCCTCGAGCGACGGCAGATCGTACATCGGGTCGAGCAGGATGCTCTCCATGATGGAACGCAGGCCGCGAGCGCCGGTCTTGCGGTCGATAGCCTTGCGGGCGATCGACCGCAGGGCGTCGTCGCGGAACTCAAGCCGCACATCCTCCATCTCGAACAGACGCTGGTACTGCTTCACCAGCGCGTTCTTCGGCTTGGTCAGGATGTCGACCAGCGCGTCCTCTTCAAGGTCCTCGAGCGTCGCCAGCACCGGCAGACGGCCGACGAACTCGGGGATCAGACCGAACTTCAGCAGATCCTCGGGCTCGACCTCGCGGAGGATCTCGCCGGTGCGCCGGTCGTCGGGTGCGCGGACATCGGCGCCGAAGCCGATCGACGAGCCCCGCGAGCGGTTCGAGATGATCTTCTCGAGACCGGCAAACGCGCCGCCGCAGATGAACAGGATGTTGGTGGTGTCGACCTGCAGGAACTCCTGCTGCGGGTGCTTGCGCCCGCCCTGGGGCGGCACGCTCGCGACCGTGCCTTCCATGATCTTGAGCAGCGCCTGCTGCACGCCCTCGCCCGACACGTCGCGGGTGATCGAGGGGTTGTCGGACTTGCGGCTGATCTTGTCGACCTCGTCGATGTAGACGATGCCGCGCTGGGCGCGCTCGACGTTGTAGTCGGCGGACTGCAGGAGCTTGAGAATGATGTTCTCGACATCCTCGCCGACATAGCCGGCCTCGGTCAGGGTCGTCGCGTCCGCCATGGTGAACGGCACGTCGATGATGCGGGCGAGGGTCTGCGCCAGCAGCGTCTTGCCGCAGCCGGTCGGGCCGATCAGCAGGATGTTCGACTTCGCCAGTTCGACGTCGTTGTTCTTCTGGCCGTGCGCCAAGCGCTTGTAGTGGTTGTGCACCGCCACCGACAGGATGCGCTTCGCCTTGTACTGGCCGATCACGTAATCGTCCAGAACCTGGCAAATGTCGCCCGGCGACGGCACTCCGTCGCGGGATTTCACGAGGGTGGTCTTGTGCTCTTCGCGGATGATGTCCATGCAGAGTTCGACGCACTCGTCGCAGATGAACACCGTTGGCCCTGCGATGAGCTTGCGGACCTCGTGCTGGCTCTTCCCGCAGAACGAGCAGTAGAGGGTGTTCTTGGAATCGCCCCCGCTGCCGCTACCGGACTTGCTCATGGTTTCTCGGTCCTGGCCGTCTGATCCACCGGATTTATGTTAGCCGCCCGGTTTCGGGGGCGACAATGCGAAAAGACCACGGAACTCGGTAAAATTTCCTTAACCGAGCGCACGTGTCTGTCATCCGCGCACCGCAACGGCGCGCTCACCCGCCGGACTTGTCGGTTTCGACAGGCGCCGGGCGCTTCTCGATGACGCTGTCGATCAGGCCAAACGCCTTGGCCTCCTCGGCAGTCATGAAGTTGTCGCGTTCCATGCCTTTCTCGATATCGTCCATCGAGCGGCCGGTATGCTTGACGTAGATCTGGTTGAGGCGCTCGCGGGTCCGGATGATCTCGCGGGCGTGGATCTCGATGTCGCTGGCCTGGCCCTGGAAGCCGCCCGACGGCTGGTGAATCATCACCTTGGCGTTCGGCAGGCAGTACCGCTTGCCTGGCGCCCCGGCCGCCAGCAGCAGCGACCCCATCGACGCGGCGTGGCCCATGCAGACGGTCGACACCTGCGGGCGGATGTACTCCATCGTGTCGTACATCGCCATGCCCGAGGTCACGATGCCGCCCGGCGAGTTGATGTACATGGAGATGTCCTTGGTGGGATTCTCCGCCTCCAGGAACAGCAGCTGCGCGCACGACCACGCTGGCAACGGCATCGTTGATCGGCCCCATCACGAAGATGATCCGCTCCCTCAGCAGCCGGGAGTAGATGTCGTAGGCCCGCTCGCCGCGGTTGGTCTGCTCGACCACCATCGGCACCAGGGAGTTCATATAGATCTCGAGCGGGTTGGACATCGATGCCGTACCTTCGTCCTGGTGACGGGTGCCGGGGGCACCCCCGTACTGAGTAGCCTGGGCAATATGGGGGTCGCCGGGCCGGATCGCCAGCCCGACGTGCACGAGCGGGCGAACGCTCACTCGCCCGGCCCCTCCTCACCCTTTGCCTTCTTGGCCTTGCCCGACTTCGATTTGCCGGTCGCCGGCTTGCTGTCGGCCGTGTCCTCGGCCTCGGCGGCAGCGGAATCGTCGTCCGCGAACAGCTGCTCCGGGGTCACCTGCTTCTCGGTCACGGTCGCCATCTCCATGATGAAGTCGACGACCTTGTCCTCGAACAGCGGGGCGCGGACCTGCGCCAGCGCCTGCGGGTTCTTCTGGTAGTATTCGAACACGAACTTTTCCTGGCCCGGGAACCGCGCCGCCTGCCCGCGGATGGCGTTGGTCACCTCCTCGTCGGTGACCTGGATGTTGTTCATCCGGCCGACCTCCGAAAGCAGCAGGCCGAGACGCACACGCCGTTCGGCGATCGAGCGATACTCCAGGCGATCGGCCTCGGAGATCTTGGCCTCCTCGGCAGCAAAGCCGGTCTCCGCAGCGTGGTCGTGATGCGCGTGGTCATGTCCATCGTGATCATGATGCGCATGATCGTGGTCATGATGCTCGTGACCATGGTCGTGATGCGCGTGACCATGATCGTGGTGATCGTGACCATGATCGTGATCGTGGCCATGATCGTGATCGTGATTATCATGGTCATGCTCCGCCTGGCCGGCGCTGCCGGACTGGGAGACGACCTGCTGGACGATACCGCGGTATTCTTCCTCGACCATGCCCGGGGGCACCGCGAAGCTGTGGCGGGCGGCGAGCGCATCGAGCAGCGAGCGCTTGGTCTTGGCGCGCGCCGCCTCGCCGAACTCACCCTGCATCTGCTCCCGAATCGCGTTGCGCAGCGCCTGGAGGTCGTCGAGGCCGAACCGCTGAGCCAGCGCGTCGTCGATCGCAACCGGCTTCGGCGACCGCAGCTCCTTCACGGTGACCGCAAAGACCGCTTCCTTGCCGGCAAGGTGAGACGCCTGGTAGTCGGCCGGGAATGACACCGTCACGTCGCGGCTGGTACCGACCTCGGCGCCGACGAGTTGACCCTCGAAGCCCGGGATGAAGGTGTTGGAACCAAGTTCCAGGTGATGGTCCTGCGCCGCGCCGCCCTCGAACGGGGTGCCGTCGATGCTGCCCTCGAAGTCGATCACCACGACGTCGCCCTCGGCGGCGCCGCGCTGCTCGGAGACCGGCTCGCTGTCCTTCTGCTGGGCGGCCATTCGCTCCAGCGCCTCGTCGACCGCCTTGTCGTCGACGGTGGCGACCGTCCGCTCGACGGTCAGCAGCGAGAAGTCGACCGGCTCGATGTCCGGCATCAGTTCGACCGATACCTTGTACTCGAGGTCCTTGCCCTTGTCGTAAGCCGTGATCTCGACACGCGGCTGAACCGCCGGCCGGAGACCGCGCTCTGTCAGCGCCATCTCGGTGTTGGTGTTGACCGCCTTTTCGAGGATCTCGCCGAGCAGCGACTCACCGAAACGCGCCTTCAGGAGGGTTGGCGGCACCTTGCCAGGGCGGAACCCCGGAAGGGTCATCCGCGGCGCCAGCTCGGCCAGCCTGCCGTTCAGCTCGGCGTCGATCTCGGACGCCGGTACCACGATCGTGAATTCGCGCTTCAGTCCCTCGTTGAGGGTCTCGTTGACTTGCATGGAACACACCCGGTCGATCAAGGGCCCGCGGTCGCGGTCCGATCGGCGCGGTTGGTGCGGGTGGAGGGACTTGAACCCCCAAGGCTTGCGCCACTGGAACCTAAATCCAGCGTGTCTACCAGTTCCACCACACCCGCGCGCCGAGCGTTGCGCGCCCTACGTCAGGAGGCGCACTGCTATATGACCTCGCCCCCGGCGTCAACCGCGGGAGACCGCGGCGGCGAGCCACCCTCAGCCCTTGGCGAGGGCCCTCATGGAGGATGACGCGACAATCCGGCCACCGTCTGAATAGGCTTCGTGGTTCCCGTCGATCTCACTGTGCTTGTAGAGATAATTGATCATCATGCCGCAGGACTGCCGCAGGCCGTTCGGCGACGGATCGCCCAGCCAGTTGAGCCGCTCCATGCGGGCTCCGTTGGACAGGTGGAAATGCGCCACCGGGTCTCGCGCCGAACCGTTCGACCGGCGAGCAGTCATCAGGTAACGCGCCGCCATCCGCATCATCGGTGCCCGCAAGGCGTCGCAGACCGCGGATTCGGTCCACCAGTTGTCGCGCTCCAGGGCCTTGGCGACCAGCGCCGGATCCGCGGTACCGTCGTCCTCGAGACCCATGGCCTGCAACAGGGCCCGGCGCTCCGAGGTGGTGAGCGACGGACCCTCGCCCGCCTTCGCCGCGTCGGCATACCAGGATCGGAAGCCGGGAATCGGCGAGAGCGTGGCGAACGCCTTCAAATTCGGGAACTCATGCTCCAGCACGTCGACGACGCGCTTGATCAGGAAGTTGCCGAAGCTGATGCCGGCCAAGCCGCGCTGGGCGTTGGAGATCGAATAGAAGATCGCCGAATTGGCCGATTTCGGGTCGGTCGGCGGGGCGCTTTCGTCGAGCAGCGCCAGCACCCCATCCGACATGCCGTCCACCAGCGCCACCTCCACGAAGATGAGCGGCTCCTGAGGCATGTTCGGGTGAAAATACGCGAAGCAGCGCCGGTCGGAATCCAGGCGGTTCTTCAGATCCTCCCAGGACCGGATCTTGTGCACCGCCTCGTAGGCGATCAGCTTCTCCAGAAGCGACGCCGGCGCCTCCCAGGTGATGCGCCGCAGTTCCAGGAGCCCGACGTCGAACCACGCCGCGAGCAATTCCCGCAGGTCGGCGTCGAGGTCGGCCAGTTCGGGCGACTGCTTGGCCATCGGCAGCAGCTCGGCGCGCAGGTCGACCAGGAACTTCACGCCCATCGGGCAGCGCGTTGAAACGCGTCAGCAGGCGCCGCCAGCGCGGCTCCAGCGCGTTGCGCAGCCGGCGCTCGGCCCGGCGACGCAGCTCCTCGTCGTGGTCGCTGTCCTGAAGCGCCTGGACCGCCGCCGACACCTCCTCGCGGTCGGGGCCGAACTCCTCGGCCAGCAGCGACAGGAAGCGATGCCGGCCGACGGCGTTCAGGGCGAGGTAGGAATGCCCGAGCTCGGCGGCGCGGGCGCGCGCCGAAACCTCACCGCCCCGGGCTTCGAGGCAATCGAGCATCTGCTGGCGGATCTTGTCCAGGTCGTCGCCCGGCAGATCCGGGCGCGGCGCGCCGGACAGATAGTAGCGGGTGGAGCCCGAAAGCTCCGTCCAGGCCGAACGGAGGTTGCGGAGGGTGCGGTCGAGAAAGCTCTCGGCGGTGGCGGTGTCGGTCATCGGCGGAACTTTGCAGCGCCCGGGCCGGTGCGGCAACCGACGATTCCATGACAACCGGAGGCCTTTCGGTGACCGGCTCAGGTCATCTGCGCCTTGGTCGCCAGGAACCGCAGGTTCGGCCAGCTTTCGGTGGTGTGCTTGAGGTGCCAGGCGTTGCGCGCCAGGAAGACCGGGTCGCCGTCGTGATCCTCCGCCAGGTCGCCCTGGTGAGCGTCGGAGAAGCGCTTCAGTTCGGCCGGATCGTCCGCGGCGATCCACCGCGCGGTGTGCAGGCCGGCGGTCTCGAAGGTCACCGGCACATCGTATTCGGTGCGGATCCGGTCGGCGAGAACCTCGAACTGGAGCGCCCCCACCACGCCGACGATCCACTGGCTGCCGAGACGGGTCTTGAAGGCCTTGGCGGCGCCTTCCTCAGCCAATTGCTCAACCGCGCGCGACAAGTGCTTCATTCTTAACGGATCACTCGGGCGAACCCGCTGCAGCAGCTCGGGAGCGAAACTGGGAATCCCGGTGACGTGAAGCTCCTCCCCCTCGCTCAGGGTGTCGCCGATCCGCAGGTTGCCGTGATTCGGCAGGCCGATGATGTCGCCCGGCCAAGCCTCGTCGGCCACCTCGCGGTCGCGCGCCAGGAACAGCACCGGGTTGTGCATCGTCAGCATCTTGCCGCTGCGGACGTGCTTCAGCTTCATGCCGCGCTTGAAGTGACCGGAACTCAGCCGCACGAACGCGATCCGGTCGCGGTGCTTGGGATCCATGTTCGCCTGGATCTTGAAGACGAAGGCCGAGACCTTCTCCTCCTCGGGCAGGATCGACCGCTCGACCGCCGGCTGCGGTCGCGGCGACGGGGCGTACTGCGCCAACCCCTCCAGCAACTCCCTCACCCCAAAATTGTTGAGCGCGCTGCCGCAGAAGACCGGCGTCAGCGTGCCCTGCCGGAATTTCTCGATGTCGAACGCCGGGCACAGGCCGCGGACCATCTCGACCTGCTCGCGCAGTTCGCGCACCTGATCGGCCGGCAGGAGTTCGTCGAGCTTTGGATCGTCGAGGCCGCGGCACGGAATTCCCTCGGCCGGACGGTCATGGGTCCCGCGCGCCACCAGGATCAGCTGATCGTGGATCAGGTCGTAGCAGCCCTTGAAGCGCTGCCCGGTCCCGATCGGCCAACTCGCCGGACTGACCTCGAGCGCCAGGGTTTGCTCGATCTCGTCGAGCAGTTCGAACGGCTCCCGGGTCTCGCGGTCGAGCTTGTTGATGAAGGTGATGATCGGCACGTCCCGCAGCCGGCAGACCTCGAACAGCTTGCGGGTCTGCTCCTCGATGCCCTTGGCGGCGTCGATCACCATCACCGCGGAATCGACGGCCGTGAGCGTCCGGTAGGTGTCCTCGGAAAAGTCCTCGTGACCCGGCGTGTCCAGCAGATTGAAGGTGCGCCCGGAGTACTCATAGGTCATCACCGAGGACGCGACCGAAATCCCGCGCTCCTGCTCGACCTTCATCCAGTCCGACCGGGCGCGCCGCGCCTGCCCGCGCGCCTTGACGGCACCGGCGAGCTGAATGGCTCCGCCGAACAGCAGCAGCTTTTCGGTCAGCGTGGTCTTGCCGGCGTCCGGGTGCGAGATGATCGCAAAGGTTCGGCGCCGGGCGACCTCGTCGGCGAGCACGCCCATGATGGTGTTGTCCCTGGTCTGAGTGCCCCGGTACTTAACGTCGGACGCCGACGACATCAAGCATCGCCGCCGATTGCGCCAATTGTGCACCGCCACATGTCCCGATACGCTGGACCCGATGGACGTGACAATCTGGCGGAGGGAACGATGCCGGTGACCCTGTGGCAACGCATGCGACGGGCGGCGCCCGCGGCGCTCGCGATGTTGCTGGCGACGTCGCCCGCGGCGGCGCTGGACCGGGTGACTTTCGGGACGAACTGGAAGGCCCAGGCCGAGCACGGCGGCTACTACCAGGCTGTCGTCGACGGGACCTACGCACGGTACGGGCTCGCAGTGGAGATCCGGCAGGGCGGTCCCAACGTCAGCCACCAGCAGCTGCTGGCGGCCGGCAAGATCGACTTCAACATGGGCGGCAACATGTTCGCCGCGTTCAATTATCTGACCAGCAAAGTCCCGATGGTTACGGTTGCGGCGAACTTCCAGAAGGACCCGCAGGTCGTGATGGTGCATCCGGCCTCCGCCTACCGGACGCTGGAGGACCTGAAGGGCGCCACGCTGCTGATCAGCCGTGGCGGCCAGATGACCTTCTGGCAGTGGCTGAAGCGCGCCTACGGCTTCACCGACGATCAGATCCGGCCCTACACCTTCAACCCGGGACCGTTTCTCGCCAATCCCGACTGGGGCCAGCAAGGCTACGTCACGTCGGAGCCCTACGCGGTCGAACGGGTCGGTGGCTTTGTCCCGCGTGTGTTCCTGCTCGCCGACCACGGCTACGAGAGCTATTCGACGACCATCGAGGCGTCGTGGAAGCTGGTCGAGGAGAATCCCGGACCTGGTGCAACGCTTCGTCGACGCCACCGCGATCGGGTGGGTGAACTATATGTACGGCGACCCCGACGCCGCCAACGCGGCGATCCGCAAGGACAACCCGGACATCTCCGACGATCAGCTTGCCTACTCCCGCGCCAAGATGACGGAGTACGGCATCGTCTTTTCGGGCGATGCCGCGACGCTCGGCGTGAACGCCATGACGGACGCTCGCTGGCGGTCGTTCTTCCGGTTCGCGACCGACGCCGGCCTCTACGATCCGGCGCTGCCGCTCGAGCGCGGCTATACCCTGCGTTTCGTCAACAAGGGCGTCGGCCTGGACCGCCGCCAGGAGCTTCTCGGCAAGCGATGACGGGACCGGCGGCGCCCGACGTGATCCGCATGGCCGGTATCCGCAAGGCCTTCCCCAACGGTGTGGTGGCCCTCGACGGCCTCGATTTCGACGTGCAGGCCGGTGAGTTCGTGAGCCTGCTCGGCCCGTCGGGGTGCGGCAAAAGCACGGCACTGCGGCTTATCGCCGGGCTGGCGACGGCGGATTCCGGGTCGCTCAGGGTCACGCCCGGGGCGGCGTTGACCGAGGACCGCAGCCGGCGCGACATCGCTTTCGTGTTCCAGGATCCGACGCTGATGCCGTGGGGGTCGGCCTTCGACAACGTTTGGCTACCGCTCAGGCTTGCCGGAGTGTCGCGGGTCGCGGCCGCCGATCGGGTTCACGAGGCGCTCGCCGGTGTCGGGCTCGATGGCTTCGAGCGCGCCTACCCGCGGGAGCTCTCGGGCGGCATGCGCATGCGGGTTTCCATTGCGCGAGCCCTGGTGACCGGGCCGCGCCTGCTGCTGATGGACGAGCCGTTCGCCGCCCTCGACGAGATCACCCGGTTCCGGCTCAACGACGACCTGCTGCGCCTCAAGCACGAGCAGGGATGGACGGTGGTCTTCGTCACCCACAGCGTGTTCGAGAGCGCCTATCTGGCGACGCGGATCGCGGTCATGACCGGCCGGCCCGGGCGGATCGCCGGCGAGGTGAGCGTCGACGTCCCCTACCCGCGAACCGAAGCGTTTCGAACCGACCGCCGCTACGCCGAGGCCTGCCGCGCGACCACCGCCATCCTGCACCAGGCCATGGGAGAGTCCCCTGATGCGCCGCGACCTCGTCGCCGAAGCCGACGACACGGAGCGCCGGCGCGCCGCCGCCGACGAAGCCCGCCGGCGCGAGCGAATGGCGCGCGTGCTGGCCCCGCTGGTCGTCGGCCTGATCACGCTCGTCGCCTGGGATCTGCTGGTGCGGTTGAACGGCATCCCGCCCTACATCCTGCCGGGTCCAGCGCTGGTGCTGCAGAGCCTGGTGAACGACTGGGGAACGCTCTGGCCGTCGCTGCTCGTGACGCTCGAAATCACCATCCTCGCCCTGGCGATCGCCACCTTCGGCGGGCTGCTGCTGGCGGTGCTGTTCACCCAGTCGAAATGGATCGAGCTCAGCTTCTTTCCATACGCGGTCGTCCTGCAGGTCACCCCGGTGATCGCCATCGCCCCGCTGATCCTGATCTACGTCGACAACGTCCACGCCGCGCTGCTGATCTGCGCCTGGATCGTGGCGTTCTTCCCGATCCTGTCGAACACCACGCTCGGCCTGCACTCGGCCGACCACAACCTGCTGGCGCTGTTCCGGCTGTACGGCGCGACGCGCTGGCAGACCTTGCGCCATCTCCGCCTGCCCTCGGCGATGCCGTACTTCCTGGGCGGCCTGAAGATCGCCGGCGGCCTCGCCCTGATCGGCGCGATCGTCGCCGAGTTTGCCGCCGGGTCGGTCGGCACTTCATCGGGCCTCGCCTACCGGATCCTGGAGTCCGGATACCGGCTCGAGATCCCAGGATGTTCGCGGCGCTGCTCCTGATCTCGCTGACCGGCATCCTGATCTTTCTGGCGTTCACGCTGCTGCAGCACCTGATCCTGCGGCGATGGCACGAGAGCGCGACGCGGCGCGAAGAATGACGTTTCCGCTTACAGGCCCCTGGGTGCTTGCCCGCGCGGCCGTGCCTTCCGTGCTGCTCGACACGCCGCCCGGCCTCGACCTGCCGACGGAACCGGACGGGCTGACGCATTGCGACCTGGTGGTGGACGCCGGGCGGGTGCAGGCGGTGGCGCCCCCGGCAGCGTGTCCGGCGACCTGCCGGTGTTCGACCGGGCCCGGCGGCAGGTGTGGCCGGGGCTGGTCGACCTGCACGTCCATCTCGACAAGGGCCACATCCTGCCGCGCTGCCCGAACCCGAGCGCCGATTTCGAGGGCGCGCTGGCCGCTGTCCGGCCCGATCGGGAGGTGCGCTGGACCGACGACGACATCAGGCGGCGCATGGATTTCGCGCTGCGCTGCGCCTACGCGCACGGAACCGTGGCGCTGCGCACCCATCTCGACACCGCTCAGGACGACCCGGAACGCTCCTGGCGGGCGCTCGCGCCGGTGCGCGACGCCTGGGCCGGGCGGATCGCCATCGAGGCGTCCGCGCTGCTGCCGATCAGCCATTACGGGGATATCGAGTACGGGCGACGGATCGCTGACATGGTGGCGCGGCACGGCGGGGTGCTCGGGGCGGTGGTCTACCCGGACGCCGACGCCGACGCTCTGCTCGACCGGGTGTTCGCGCTGGCCGCCGAGCGGGGGCTGGCGGTCGACATGCACGTCGACGAAACCCTCGACCCGTCCGTCGACGCGGTCGACCGCGTGCTCGACGCCCTCGAGCGCACGGGCTTCGCCGGACCGGTGACCCTGGGGCATCTCTGCAGCCTGTCGAGCCGCCCGGCGTGCGAGGCCGAGCGCAGCATGGCTCGCATCGCCGACCTTGGCGTGGCGGTGGTGTCGCTGCCGCTCTGCAACCTGTTCCTGCAGGATCGCGTTCCGGGTCGCAGCCCGCGCCTGCGCGGCGTCGCCCCGATCCTCGAACTGGCGGCCCACGGCGCGGCGGTGTCGATCGCCAGCGACAACACCCGTGACCCGTTCCACGCCTACGGCGACCTCGATCTGATCGAGGTGTTCCGGGCGGCGGTCCGGCTCGGCCACCTCGACCTGCCGGTTGCTCCCTGGCCGGCGGCGGTGACAAGCACGCCGGCCGCGGTGATCGGAGCCGGCGGCGGCCGCATCGCGGTCGGGGCGACGGCCGACCTGATCCTGTTTTCAGCCCGCCGCTTCGACGAACTGATCGCCCGTCCGCAGGCCGACCGTCGGATAGTCCGTCAGGGCCGGGAAATCGACGCCGCGGCGCCGGACTTCTCGGAACTGGACGACCTCGACGATCGTGCCTAGAGCCAAAGCGATGCGCCGCTCGTTTCCGACCCGTCGATTTCCAATTGCCGTGATCCTGCTGGGAGGCCTCGGCGGGCTGCTGACCATCTCGTTGAGCGCGGCGCTGGCTCTGGCCCTGTACGTCGCGCAGGACAACACGGTTCAGCTTCTGCAACTGCACGCGCAATCGCTGGTCCAGATCGTCGAGGGTGCCGTGAGAAACCGCCTGCAGCCGGCGAAGAGCCACGCCGAAGGGCTGGCTGACTGGCTTGCGGAACGCAACCTCGACCTGTCGGACGGCGCGCTGGATGCGGTGGCGCTGTCGTTGGTCGCCGATCCGTCGGTCCGCGGCACCACCATCGCGCTGATGGATGGCACGGTGGTCCGGGTCGGTTCCGGCGGCGAATTCTTTCGGAGCTCGACCGATCAGGAGCCCGCTTTCGACCGACTGCTCCAGCAGATGAGCGTCGCCGTCGACACCGATTTCGGCGAAGCGGTCTGGAGCAACGAGATCGGCGAGGCGCTGGTGATCACCCGTCACCCGATCCGGCTCGCCGACGGGCGGTTTGCCGGCGTCGTGGCCAGCGCCGTGACGATCCAGGATCTGTCGGCCGGCATGAACAGCGACGGGCTTGGCTCGGCCATCGGATTCGTGGTGCGCGGCGACGGCCGGATCGTGGCGCATCCGGGCCTCGCAAGCCGGCCTGCCGGTGACGGGCCGACCGGCTCGCCGCTGCCGACCGCCGTCGAGATCGGCGACCCCGTGCTGGCCGTGTTCCTGGCCGGCAAGCACGACCTGCGCTGGTCGCTGCCGAACGCACCCGGCATCACCGGGCATCAGGTGACGGTCGACGGCCGCCGGCATTTCCTGATGACCACACCGATCCCGGGAGCCGTTGGCGGCGCCTGGACCGCCGGTGCCTACATCGCCGCCGAGGCGGCCGGCGACTACCTGGGCCGGCTCGCCATCGCCGGTGCCGCGGGACTGGTGATCCTTGCGTTCGCCCTGGCCGTCCTGTGGTGGGTGGCCCGGACGATCCGGGCACCGGCCGACGCCCTGGCGCTCGCCTCCGAGCAGGTGGCCGCGCTGGAATTCGAGCGCGACCCGGTCATGCCGTACACCCGGGTCAAGGAACTGGAAGAGGCATCCGAGGCGTTCCGTCGGATGATCGGGGCGCTGCGATGGTTCGAGACCTACGTTCCGAAGCGACTGGTCGCCCGTCTGATGTCCGACGAGGGCGACGGCGGCATGCCGACCCGGCGCCGCGCCGTCACCGTGCTGTTCACGGACATCGTCGGCTTCAGCGGACTGTCCGAGGTCGACGACGCCAGGGCGGTCGCCGGGCCTGCTGAACGATCACTTCACCTTGCTCGCCCGTTGCGTCGACGCCGAGGATGGCACCATCGACAAGTACATCGGCGACAGCCTGATGGCGTTCTGGGGAGCGCCGAGCCGGCAGGAGGATCACGCCGCCCGGGCGTGCCGGGCCACCCTGGCGATCGCCGACGCCATCCGCGCCGAGAATCGCCGGCGTCACGCCGAGGGGCTGGCGCCGGTCCGGATCCGCATCGGGCTGTTCGACGGCCGAGTCGTGGCCGGCAACATCGGCGCCCCCGGGCGGATCAACTACACCCTGGTGGGCGACGCGGTGAACGCCGCCAACCGGCTGGAGCAGCTGGGCAAGGAGGTCGACCCGTCAGCCGAGGTGATCGCGCTCGCCGGCTCGGAGACCATCGAGGCGGCCGGATTCGCGGACAGCGCCGTCCTGGTCGGCGAACGGACGCTGCGCGGTCGGGCCGAGCCGGTCCGCGTCTATCGGCTGGTGTAGGGGACGTCGAGCCGGCGTCCCGTCTCGTGCGAGCGGTACACGGCCTCGACCAGGTCGACGTTGCGCAGATAGTCGCGGCCCTGGTTCACGCGCGTCCGCGCCGCTGCGCCAGGCGTCCAGGATATGGCGGTTGGTCGCCAGCACGCTGTCCCCGGCGAAGCCCCGCCGATCCCATTCGTAGTCATGCCCCGCCTCCTCGCCGCCATGCGGCTTCAGGAAGAGCCGCCCGAACCCGTCCAGGCGCAGCACGCCGCGATCGCCCTCCAGCCACATCTCACCCATGGTCAGGCGGGTGTTCTCGGCAGCATGGTCGTTCAGGCGGTTGCCGTCGAACAGGCCGGTCGCGCCGCTCTCGAAATCGAACAGCACGTAGCCGGCATCCTCGCCCGCCAGCGCCGGGTTCATCCGGCGCAGCCGGGCGTAGACCGACACCGGCTCGCCCATCAGCATCCGGAACGTGTCGATGAAATGCACACCGGTCTCGAACACCAGGAACCTCGGCATGCTCTGAAAGTAGGGCTGCCGGGACAGATAGGCGTCCGGCCCCTGCCCGTCGCCCGGCCGCATGCGGAACGCGATCGAGTGCGGCTTGCCCAGATCGCCCCGCTCCAACAACCGCCGCGCCTCCCGATACCAGGGCTGGAAGCGGAAATTCTCATGGACCGCGAGACGGATTCCGGAAATCTCGGCGAGCCGGACGATGGCCTCCGCCTCGGCCGGGGTGGGCGCCAGGGGCTTCTGGCAGATCACGTCGGAGCCGGCGGCGGCGCAGGCGGCGACCAGATCGGCGTGGGTGGCCGGCGGCGTGACGATATCCACCAGATCCGGCGACAGCTCGGCCAGCATCCGGTGCGGGTCGTCAAACACCCTGGCGCCGGGGTGATGCTCGGCGGCGACCGCCTCTGCCTTGCCGACGTCACGGTCGCAGACCGCCACCACGCGGGTGTCGGGCAACCGCTTCCAGGCGTCGTGATGGAACTGGGCGAAGTAGCCGCAACCGATGATCGCCACCCGTGTCTCGGGCATCACACCCTCCGCCGGCCTACAGCGACTCCGCGCGTTCGCGCAGCACGAACTTCTGGATCTTTCCGGTCGAGGTCTTCGGCAGTTCGCCGAACACCACGGTCTTCGGCACCTTGTAGCGGGCCATGTTCTGGCGGCAGTAGGCGATGACCTCCTCGGCGGTCAACTCGGCGCCCGGCTTCACGGTGACGAAGGCGCACGGGGTTTCGCCCCAGCGCTCGTCGCCGCGGGCGACCACTGCGGCCTCCATGATCTTCGGGTGACGGAACAGGACGTCCTCGACCTCCAGGGAAGAGATGTTCTCGCCGCCGGAAATGATGATGTCCTTGGAGCGGTCTTTCACCTCGGCGTAGCCGTCGGGGTGCAGCACCGCCAGGTCGCCGGTGTGGAACCAGCCATCGGCCAGCGCCGCCGCCGTGGCCGTCGGATTCTTCAGGTAGCCCTTCATCACCGTGTTGCCGCGCAACCACAGTTCGCCGATCGATTCGCCGTCCGCCGGCACGTCCCGGCCGGATTCGACGTCGACCACCCGCATGCCCTCGATGGTCGGGTACCAGACCCCCTGGCGGGCCATCTTGCGGGCCTTGGCGTCGAGTTCCAGCGCGTCCCACTCCGGCGGCCACGCGCAGATCGTCGACGGCCCGTAGGTCTCGGTCAGGCCATAGAGGTGAGTCACCCTGATGCCCATCCGCTCCATGCCGGCGATCACCGCGCTCGGCGGCGCCGCGCCTCCGGTGGCGACCGTGACGGTGTGGTCGAAGCGACGCTTCACCGAATCCGGCGCGTGGATCAGCATGGTCAGCACGATCGGCGCCCCGCACATGTGCGTGACTTCATGCTCGGCGATCGCGGCGAAGATCTGCGCCGGGTCGACCCGGCGCAGGCAGACATGGGTGCCGCACACCGCCGTCACCGCCCAGGTGAAGGTCCAGCCGTTGCAGTGGAACATCGGCAGGGTCCACAGGTACCGGGTCGCCCGGTCCAGTCCGAAGGCGATGGCGTTGCCGGCGGCGTTCAGGAACCCGCCACGGTGGTGATACACCACGCCCTTGGGGTTGCCGGTGGTGCCGCTGGTGTAGTTGAGCGCCAACGCCCGCCACTCGTCGTGCGGGCGCGCCCACGCTGCGTCGGGATCGCCGGTCGCCAGCAGGTCCTCGTACTCCAACTCGCCGAGCGGCTCGCCGCCCTCCGCCAGCGGGTCGTCGACCCAGACCACCGGCGGCTTGGTGCGGCTGGCTGCGATCGCCTCGGCCATGACGCCGGTGAACTCGCGGTCGACGATCACCAGACGAGCTTCGGCATGGTCCAGGATGAAGCCGATGGTCGCGGCGTCCAGGCGCGTGTTGATGGCGTTCAGCACCGCCCCCGCCATCGGCACCCCGTAATGCGCCTCCAGCATGGCCGGGGTGTTCGGAAGCAGCACCGAAACGGTGTCGCCGACCCCGATTCCACGCGCGGTGAGAGCCGAAGCCAGCCGCCGGCAGCGGCCGTACATCTCGCCGTAGGTCCGGCGCATCGCCCCGTGGACGATCGCCACTTTGTCGGGGTAGGTCGCCGCCGCCCGGTCCAGGAAGTCGAGGGGCGTGAGCGCTGCGTGGTTGGCCGGCCCGCGCGGCAGGTCGCGATCGAAAATCGAATCGGTCATTGGCAATGCTTTCCAGTCGACTGGCGCGGCGCGGTGTCTTGGCCTAGCGTTTCCCCTGCTCGCGCGATCGTCAAGCGGAGCGGGTTGAGTGTCGACGCCGGTCCGCGTTACGGTCTCTGTCAATGCGTATCGACATATTCTCCGACGTGATCTGCCCGTGGTGCTTCATCGGCAAGCGCCGGCTCGAACGCGCGCTGCGCGAGCGGCCGCAAGACGACCTGGAGATCTGCTGGCGGGCCTTCCAGCTCAACCCCGACATGCCTGTCCAGGGCATGCCGCGCCAGCTGTACCTGGAGGCCAAGTTCGGGGGCGCCGAGCGGGCTGGTCAGATCTACGAAACCATTCGCCAGAACGGGTTGCGCGAAGGCATCGACTTCCGATTCGACCTGATCAAACAGACGCCCAACACGGTCCGCGCCCACCGGCTGATACGGTTCGCCACCGAGCGTGGCATGGGCGACCGGCTGGTTGAGCGGCTGTTCACCGCCTACTTCACCGACGGCGTCGATCTCGGCGACATGGACCGGCTGGCCGAACTCGCCGAGGAGGTCGGCATGCCGATAGGCGAGGTTTCGGCGTTCATGGAGAGCAACGAGGGTCTCGCCGACGTGCTGGCCGAAACCCGGTTCGCCTACGAGAGCGGCATCAACGGGGTGCCGTGCTTCATCTTCGACCGGCACTACGCGCTCGCCGGCGCCCAGGAGCCGGAGGCGTTCTTCCCGCTGTTCGAGCTGGTGCGCAACGAGGCGGCCGGCCGGCCGTCGGCCGCCAACCACGCGTAGAGCCGGCCTGCCGTCCGTACCGGGCAAGCGGATCGGGGCAGCCAGACTGGCGCTCAGGACTGGCGCTCAGGCGGCGATCGCCACGAGTTCCTGCATCAATCGGGTCAGCCCGATCACCCGGTGCTCGGGCTGAGCCCAGGCGCGCCGGTAGACCAGTTTGTGGTCGGGCCGCAGCTGAACCGTGCCCGCCTGCTTCTGCATGAACGACACCAACCCGGCCGGGTTGCGGAAGTCGTTGTTGCGGAAAGCCAGGATCGCGCCCTTCGGTCCCGCGTCGACCTTCTCCACCCCGGCGGCCCGGCACAGCCGCTTGATGGCGACGATCTTCAGGAGATTCTCGACCTCCTTCGGCATCGAGCCGAAGCGGTCGACCAACTCGGCCGCGAAGGCATCGATTTCGCCCTCGTCGGCGAGCGTGGCGATGCGCCGATACAGGCTCATCCTGACTGATAGGTCCGGGACATAAGCCTCTGGAATCATGACCGGCATTCCAACCGCGATCTGCGGTGTCCAGCCGGCCTCCTCGACCTCGATCCCCTCGCCCGACTTGGCGGCCTCGACAGCCTCCCGCAGCAGTTCCTGATACAGCTCGATGCCGACTTCCTTGACGTGGCCGGACTGCTCCTCGCCCAGCAGGTTGCCGGCACCCCGGATATCCATGTCGTGGCTGGCCAGCGAGAAGCCGGCGCCGAGGTTGTCGAGGGTCTGCATGACCTCGAGCCGACGCTTGGCGGTGGGGTTCAGGACCTTGCTGGGATGGGTCGTGAGGTACCCGTAGGCCCGGGTCTTGGACCGCCCTACGCGGCCACGCAGCTGGTAGAGCTGGGCAAGGCCGAACATGTCGGCGCGATGGATCACGATCGTGTTGGCGCTCGGGATGTCGAGGCCGGATTCCACGATGTTGGTGGACAGCAGCACATCGAAGCCGCCGTCGGTGAACGCCGTCATGACGTCCTCCAGCTCGGTCGGCGTCATCCGGCCGTGCGCGGTACCGACCCGCACCTCCGGCACCAGCTTCGTCAAACGATCGTGCACCCGGGCCAGATCCTCGACCCGCGGGCAGACATAGAAGGTCTTGCCGCCCCGGTAGCGTTCCCGAAGGATCGCCTCGCGCACGATCACCCCGTCGTAGGGCATCACGAAGGTTCGCACCGCCAGGCGGTCGACCGGCGGCGTCGCGATCAGGCTCAGCTCGCGCACCCCCGAGAGCGCCATCTGCAGGGTGCGAGGAATCGGCGTCGCCGTCATGGTCAGGACATGCACCTCCTTGCGCAGGTCCTTGAGGCGCTCCTTCTGGGCGACCCCGAAATGCTGCTCCTCGTCGACGATCAGCAGCCCGAGGTTGTCGAAGCCGATCTGCTTCGACAGCAGGGCGTGGGTGCCGACCACCAGGTTGACGTCGCCCGACGCGATGCCTTTCTTGATCTCGCTCGCGTCCTTGCCCGTCACCAGCCGCGACAACTGCTCGACCCGGATCGGCAACCCCTGGAAACGGTCTCGGAATCCGCGGAAGTGCTGGCGACACAGCAGCGTCGTCGGCACCACCACCGCGACCTGATAGCCCTGCATGACCGCGATCAGGGCCGCCCGGAGCGCCACCTCGGTCTTGCCGAACCCGACATCGCCGCACACCAGGCGGTCCATCGGTCGGCCCGAGGCGAGATCGCCCAGCACTTCGTCGATGGCGCGAAGCTGATCCTCGGTCTCGGTGTACGGGAACCGGGCGCAGAACTCGTCGTAGACGCCAGCCGGGACGTGCAACGGCTCGGTGCGCCTCAGCTCGCGCTCGGCGGCGATCGCGATGAGGCCTTCGGCCATGTCGCGGAGCCGCTTCTTGACCTTGGCCTTGCGGGCTTGCCAGGCAGCGCCGCCGAGCCGGTCGAGTTGGGCGTTGCTGTCCTGCGACCCGTAGCGCGACAGGACGTCGATGTTCTCGACCGGCACGAACAGCTTGTCGCCACCGGCATACACCAGCCGCAGGCAGTCGTGCGGGGCGCCGCCGATCTCGAGGGTCTCCAGCCCGATATACTGGCCGATGCCATGCTCGGCGTGGACCACGAAGTCGCCGGCCTCCAGGGCCGCGACCTCCTGCAGGAACTCCTCGCCGCGCCGACGCCGACGCTTTGTCGGCCGCGCCATCCGCTCCCCGACGACGTCGGGCTCGGCGACCACAACGAGATTGCCGCGCCGCCACCCACGTTCCAGCGGCAGCACCGCCGCCGCCGCCGTGCCGACTGGAAGCGCCTCAAGCTCGGCCAGTGTCTCCACGGCGTCGATCGCTTCCAGCCCGTGGTCACGCAGCAGGCTGACGAGACGGTCGCGCGACCCCTCGGTGTAGCCGGCGACCACCACCCGGCGGCCGGCGGCAAGCTCGGCGGTAATCGCGTCGCGGGCGGCGTCGTACACCGCCGAGCCGCCACGGTTCCGCGCCTCGGCGAAATCCAGCCCGCCGCTGGCCGCCAGATCGAGCACGGCGTCGCCCGGCGGAGCCGCGAACGGGGTCATGGCGCCGACCGGACGATCCGCCAGCAGACCGGTCCATTCCTCTGCCGTCAGATAGAGGGCGTCGGCAGGCAACGGTCGGTAAACGCCGCCCGCCTCCGCACCGCCCGATCGCATCATCTGGCGCCGGGCGTCGTAGTACTCGGCGATCTGGTCGAACCTGGCCACCGCCGACTCGTCGACCTGATGATCGAGGGTGACGGCCGCCTCGCCGACATAGTCGAGCAGGGTTTCCATCCGATCGTGAAACAACGGCAACCAATGTTCCATGCCGCCGTGACGCTGGCCGGCCGACACCGAGTCATAAACCGGGTCGGTCGCCACCTCCGCGCCGAACAGCGCCCGGTACCCCGATCGGAACCGTTGGATGGACTCGTCGTCGAGCAGGATCTCGCCGACCGGCCTGAACACCACCCGCTTGAGCGACCCGGTGGTGCGCTGGCTCATGGCATCGAACCGGCGGATCGCCTCGAGTTCGTCACCAAAGAAGTCCAGGCGGACGGGCTCGTCCATACCGGTCGGGAACACGTCGACGATACCGCCCCGCACCGCGTACTCACCGGGCTCCCGGACCGTGTCGGTTCGGCCGTAGCCGCTGCGCGTGAACATCGCCAGCAACCGCCCCAGCGGCATCTGCTCACCCACCGCGAGGGTGAGCGACGCGCCATCGAAGAACCGCCGGGGCGCCAGGCGCTGCAGGACGGCGTTGACGGTCGTCAGCACCACCAGGGGCCCGCGGTCCGGCGCCATCCCGGCGAGTTCCGCCAGGGCATCCACCCGACGGCTGATGATCTCGACGTTCGGCGAGACCCGGTCGTAGGGCAGACAATCCCAGGCGGGAATGCTCAGGATCGGCAGGGCTGGATCGACGAACGCAATGGCGCGCGCCAGCACCGCCAGCCGCGCGTCATCGCGGGCCACGTGGAGAACACGTCCGCGATCGCGCGCCAGGCCGGCGATCGCGAACGCGTCCAGACCCTCCGGAGCCGAAGCCAGGGTCACCCGGCCGACGGCCGCCGGAAACGACGTCAGATCGATGCTCATGCGGGTCGCAGGGTGAGGGTCAATCGGTCAGTTCGAATGCCTGGATGAGACGCAGCACCGGTGTGTCGTATTCCGGAGGCGCCGCTTCCTGGGCGGTGATCCACTTGTAGAGACGTGGGTCGTCGATTTCGAGCAGCTTCTCGTAGTCGTCCAGCTGACCGTCGTCGAGTTCGGCCAGATGGCGGGAGGCAAACGCGCCCAGCAGCACGTCGGTCTCCTTGGTGCCGGTGTAGGAACTTCGGTAGTAGAGGCGCTTGCGCCGTGCGTCGTGGACCCCGGTCATGACGGCGACCTTCCTCTGGTTCGGGCGAGCCATAGGATATAAAGCCTGATCCGAGGCGCGGCCAGTGCCCGCCGCGGTCATCGCCGAAGTCCCGCCACCGTCCTGGACCGACCGACCGTGCGCCCCGAACTCCTGTTTCCGCTGTTCGCCGAGGTCGAGCGCATCAAGGGCGTCGGACCCCGCTACGCCAAACTCCTCGAGAAGGCCGCCGGGCCGCAGGTCGTCGACCTGCTCTGGCACCTGCCGGCGGGGGTCATCGACCGCCGACCGTCCCCCCCGATCGCCGAGGCTCCCGATGGGCGGGTGGCGACACTGACCCTGACAGTGCTGCGCCACCAGCCCAGCCCGAACCGGCGCGGGCCCTACCGGGTCGTCTGCGGCGACGGCGACGACGAAATCGACCTGGTCTACTTTCACGCCAAGGGTGACTGGCTGGAAAAGCTGTTGCCGGTCGGCGACGTCCGGGTGGTCAGCGGCCGGGTCGAGCGGTTCCAGGGCCGAGCGCAGATGGCGCATCCCGAGCACGTCGTCCCGGAGGCCGAGGCAGCGGCGATCCGGATCGTCGAGCCGAGCTATCCAAGCACCGAGGGCCTGCCGATGCGCACCCTGCGCCGGGCCATCGAAGGCGCTCTGGAACGTTTGCCGGACCTGCCGGAGTGGGCGAGTCCGTCGCTGGTCGCGCAACGCGGCTGGCCGGGCTGGAACGAGGCGGTTCGGCGAGCCCACGCGCCATCGCAGGCCGATGACCTGGATCCGGCATCGCCGGCGCGCGCGCGTCTGGCCTACGACGAACTGCTGTCGAACCAGTTGGCCCTGGCCCTGGTACGCGCTCGCATGAAGCGTCAGAAGGGGCGGTCGCTGCGCGGCGACGGGCGGCTGCGCGATACGGTGATCGCGGCCTTGCCGTTCGCCCTGACCGGCGCACAGCGCGAGGCGCTGGCCGAGATCGACGGCGACATGGCGGCCGGCACGCGAATGCTGCGCCTGCTGCAGGGCGACGTCGGCAGCGGCAAGACCCTGGTCGCGCTGATCGCCATGCTGAACGCGGTCGAGTGCGGCGCCCAGGCGGCGCTGATGGCCCCGACCGAGATCCTGGCCCGCCAGCACTTCGCCACCATCGAACCGCTGGCGCGCCACGCCGGCGTCCGGGTCGAGATCCTGACCGGTCGTGACAAGGGCAAGACCCGCGCCGCCGTGGTCGGCCGCATCGCCGAAGGCAGCGCCCGCATCGTGATCGGGACCCACGCGCTGTTCCAGGACGGCGTGGAGTTCCGAGACCTCGGCCTGGCGGTCATCGACGAACAGCACCGCTTCGGCGTGCACCAGCGCATGAGCCTGGGCGGCAAGGGCCAGGTGGTGGATACCCTGGTCATGACCGCCACCCCGATCCCGCGCACGCTCCTGATGACCGCCTATGGCGACCTCGACGTCTCCCGCCTGACCGAGAAGCCTCCGGGCCGCCGCCCCATCGACACCAGGATCATTCCGCTGGACCGGCTCGGCGACGTGGTGGAGGCGGTGGCGCGGAAGCTCGACCAGGGCGCCAAGGTGTACTGGGTCTGCCCGCTGGTGGAGGAATCGGAGAAACTCGACGTGGCGGCGGCCGAGGAGCGCGCCTCGACGTTGCGGCGACGCTTCGGCGAGCGCGTCGGCGTCGTTCACGGGCGTCTGAAGGGCCCCGAAAAGGACGCCGTCATGGACGCCTTCAAAAACGCCGGCATCGACCTGCTGGTGGCGACCACGGTCATCGAAGTCGGCGTCGACGTTCCGGACGCCACGGTGATGGTGATCGAGCACGCGGAGCGCTTCGGGCTCGCCCAGCTTCACCAGCTTCGGGGCCGGATCGGACGCGGCGACAAGGATTCGACCTGCCTCCTGCTCTATGGCGCGCCGCTGTCGGAGACTGGCAGGGCACGCCTTGCGGTCATGCGGGACACCGAGGACGGCTTCCGGATCGCCGAGGAGGATCTCAAGCTGCGAGGCGCCGGCGAGGTCCTGGGCACCCGTCAGAGCGGCCTTCCGACGTTCCGCATGGTCGACCCGTCCGCCCATTCCGAGTTGTTTCCAGTCGCCCGCGATGATGCGCGGCTGCTGCTGAACCAGGATCCCGAACTGGAGGGACCGCGCGGCCAGGCGGCTCGAGTGCTGCTGTACCTGTTCGAGCGAGACGCCGCCGTTCGCTACCTGCGCGGTGCCTGATCCACGGCGCCGAGCGCCGTCGTTCGCTATCCTCTGAGCGCTCGGGCTGCCGGCAGCGTCACGGTCACGGTGGTTCCAGCGCCTGGACGGCTGGCGATCTCCAGTCGGCCTCCGTGCAGCTCCGCCAGCCGCTTCGACAACGGCAGTCCAAGCCCGGCACCGCCTGACTCCCGCGTGCGGTCCCGCGAGACCTGAACGAACGGCTCAAGGGCCCTCGGAATGTCCTCGGGTTCGAGACCGATGCCCGTATCACGGACCCGGATCTCGGTATCTCCACCATCCGACCGCCGCACCAGCACCTCGACACGACCGCCGGATGGTGTGAAGCGGATGGCGTTGGCCGCCAGGTTGATGACGATCTGACGCAGCTTGGTCGCGTCACCGCGCACCCACAGCCCGGAATCGGGTGCCTCGACGGTGAGCGCGACGCCACCGGCTTTGGCCGAGCCCAGCAGCATCGCCGAACACACCCGCACCGCATCCGTCAGGTTCACCGACCCTTCATCCAGTTCGAGCATCCCGGCATCATGACGCGACAGATCGAGAATCCCCTGGATCAGCAGGTAGAGGTGCTGGCCGCTATCGGCAATTGCCGAGGCGTATTCGCGGTACCGCGGGCTACCGAGCGGCCCCCACAGCTCGGTCTCCAGGGTTTGGGCGAACCCGATGATCGCGTTCAGCGGGGTCCGCAGTTCATGTCCGAGGTTGGCGAAGCTTTCCCGCTTGAGACGCTCGGCGGCCTCCAGTTCCTCATGCGCCGCGGCAAGGTCGGTGACCAGCGCCTGGTTCTCGAGACGCAGCCGGATACCGCTGTCGATCGCCCGGCTGGCGTCACGTCCCCAAAACAGGACCACAAGCAGGTACACCACGCCCATGGCCGCGACCGAAAGATGCTGACGGTCACCGATGGCCAGGAATCCGACGATCGGCCCGAGAGCGGCGGGGATGACGTAGAGCCGGAACGTCGTCGTGCTGGCGGTGAGCGAGAAGATGGCGCCCGCCAGCATTCCTCCGACCGATATCGCGAGCACGCCTTCGAGATGGATGGGCAGATCCAGCCCCGCGATGGCCAGACCGCTGCTTGCCCAGACCAACCCTGCCGCGGTCACGCTCATGACCATGCGCAGTTCCCAGCGCGGCGCGTCGACGTCGCGGAAGGCGGCGGCCACGCCGGCTCGCCACACCCCAACCCGGATTCCAGTCGCGAGGGTCATGGCGAGGAGCCATCCGACCAGCGCCAGCGGCGGCACATGCCCCCAGGCCACCACCGAGAGGAGTGCGCCGACCGCCAGGTTGGCGATCGCCGGCACCGGTGATCGGTAGAGCATTCGGACGCGTTCGGCCCGAATCTGCGAGTCGCGAACCGTCGTGCGGATCTCGGTCACCGCAGAACGACCCGCGGCCCACGGCCGTTCAGCGAACTGGCAGGATCGATTCTCAAGCGTCGGCACCCCCCTCGTCACGCTCAGGCGTGCCGGAGGGTCTGTATAGTCGTCGCCGGTTAACGGTTCGTTGCCGGGTCCCGGCTTGTGACCCGGCTGGCGGCCGGGATCGTCGGCTGGGCCTGCTCCTCCGTTGGACGGCGATCGGGCGGCGTCAGGATGCCTCCGGAGACAACCATCTTGATCCCTTCCTCGACTGTCATGTCGAGGACATGCACGTCCGAATGCGGCACGAACAACAGGAATCCGGAGGTCGGGTTCGGTGTGGTCGGCAGGAAGACGTTGAGCACATCGTCCTCAGTGATGTTCTGCACCTCGCCCACTGTCTCACCGGTAAGGAACCCCAGCGCCCACATTCCGCGTCTCGGGTACTCGACAAGCACCACTTGTCGAAACGCCTTCGACTGTTGCGCCAGCACCGTCTCGAGGATCTGCTTCAGAGCGCTATGGATGTTCCGAACCACCGGCATCCTCTGCATCAGCCGGTCGGACAGCCGCACCAGCCAACGGCCCAGCAATCCGGCGGTGAGCGCGCCGATCAGCGTCAGCGCGATGACGGCCACCACCAGACCCAGCCCGGGAACGCCGAACGGCAAGTATGTCTCTGGATTGTAGCGCGCCGGGATCAGCGGGGTGACCTGGCCATCGACGAAATCGATGATCAGCCACGTCAGGTAAAGCGTGATGCCGATCGGAGCGGTAACCAGTATTCCGGCAAAGAAGTAGGCCCGCAGGCGAGCGAAGAGCGGCATGGGCGTCGCGTGTCCTTCCAGATGCAGCCATTGCTCGAAAGAGACCCGACCGGCGGTGGGTCCGAAGCATCACGCCGATGCGGCAAGCGGCCTCCAGGGCGGCGTCTCCCCGACCATCGGCGCTACACTAGCAGAGCCTCTGGACGCCCGCACGTCGTCGTGCGGGCGGCAGGAAATCGCGCCTCCGTCCTGGCGCCGCCCCCGGAATCGCGCCACCATCCGGGCATGTCAGACGTCCCCGCCTTCGGCACCCCCGCCCGCCGGCTGTTCCAGCTCGAGGACGGCTCGATCTATCTGAACCATGGCTCCTACGGCGCCACACCGCGGGACGTAACCGCGGTACAGCGGCATTGGCAGGACCGCCTCGAGGCCGAGCCCAGTCGCTTCATGGAGCGCGAGTTCCGTCCCGGGCTCAGGGTGGCTGCGTCGCGCCTTGCCGAGTGGATCGGCGTCGAAGGACGGGCGGTCGCCCTGGTCGAGAATGCCACCCAGGCGGTCAACGCGGTGTTGAGATCGATGAGCTTTCGGCCCGGCGACGAGATCCTCATCAACGACCAAACCTACAACGCGGTCAAGAACACGGTCCGGTGGATCGCGGCGCGCACCGGCGCGGTAGTCGTTCAGGTCGACCTCCCGTTTCCGGCCTACTCCGCCGACAGCCTTCTCTCGGCGTTCGCCGCCGGCCTTAGCGGGCGCACACGGCTGGCGGTGATCGACCACGTCACGTCGCCCACCGCCCTGGTCATGCCGGTCGAACGCATGGTGGCGGCAGCCAGACAGGTCGGCGCGGCGACGTTGGTGGACGGCGCCCACGCGCCGGGAATGATCCCGCTCGACCTGCCGTCGATCGGCGCCGACTGGTACACGGGAAACTGCCACAAATGGATGTTTGCGCCCAAGGGATGCGCGTTCCTGTGGGCGTCCGAAGAAGTGCGCGCCGATCTGCACCCGACGGTTATAAGCCATGGCTATGGTCAGGGTTTCGTTACGGAGTTCGACTGGGTCGGGACCCGCGACGCCTCGGCCCATTTCGCGTTACCCGATGCCTTGGGGTTTCTGGAGCGTTTCGGACCGGAGCGGGTGCGCGACAGGAATCACCGCTTCGTGGTGGATGCCGGCCGGCGCCTGGCCGATACCTGGGGAACGGAAACCGGCGCCCCACCCGCGCTCACCGGATCGATGATCACCGTCCGGCTGCCTGACGGCTTTGGCAGCAGCCAAGCCGACGCCATCGAACTGCGCCGACGCCTGCTCGACGAACGACGGATCCAGGTTCCCATCAACGCTCTGGCCGGTGGCCTGTGGGCCCGGGTGTCCGGACAGATATACAATGACGACTCAGACATCGACGCGCTCGCCGAAGCGATCCTGACCGAGCGCCGAAACTCAGCCTGAACCCGCCGGACGCCCCACGATCAGCGAGGCGGTCGACTGGGTTCAGTTCAGCTTGTTTCGGAACTTGCGTTCCAGATGGCGGAGAATCTCGACCCTTCGCGCCCCCCCGTTGGCGAGCGCCTGCTTGAAAAGACGGGACGCTTCATTCTCGGGTTCTGGCGGAGCAGCGTGACCAATCTGGATCATCGCCGCCTTCTGGGCGCGGGCAAGAACTTCCGGGTCGATCCGCTTACGGACCTCGCGCAGCAGACGAAGGGCTTTCTCACGTTCCGACATGAAGAGAGTATGTCCGAAAGCCGGTTGCAGAACAACTCGGCCATCGGATCCACTCGGGCGTCAGAAGAACTTGGTGAGGAAGGCGGCTGCCAGCGCACCGCTGGCGATCTTGGTGACGACCGCCTCGGCGCGGCCCTTGTAGATGTCCTCGCCATCCCGGGCATCGATCTCGAACCGAAATTTCTGCCCGGCGATGATGATGTCCCGGTCGTAAGGGTCGAGGATGAACCCCTTGCGGTTCAGTTCACGCACGTTGAAGACGTGACGGTCGATCTTGACCGTGCCCTTGGACTGCGCCGCCGCCGGCCGCGGTTTGCCGGGCGCCGAACGCCTGACGGGCTTCTTCGTGCTGGTCTTGAGAAAATCGAACATCGCGGAGACGACCCACCCTTATCCCACGCTCTCCGGCAGGATTATAGATGGAGGTCACGTTCGACTCAATTGCCGCGAAACATCTGAAAATATAGTCCAGTTAATTTTATATTAATTGATCCCAATGACGTCGCCATCGACAGTTGAGCCCTCGGTCAGCCCGACATCGACGATGGTTCGTGGCGCTAGCGATCTCGCGATAAGGTGGGATGTGGTGAGCCCGACAGGACTCTCATTATCCGTGAGGGACCCACTGGGGAGCCGCACCCGAGCGTCAGCCGCTCATGTCGCAGGCGCGAATGACCTCGAGGCCGTGCCCACCCTCCCAGAACCCGTCCGGCACGATGGCGATCCGGTTCACGCTGCCCACATACCCCGATGGCAAGTGTTGTCGGCCCGCGACCCGCAGCTCTACCGAGTATCGGACTCCCGGAGCGCCCGACATTTGCTGAGTCTTGTGCGGGATCACCTGGTCGAACATCAGTGTGTCACCGGCGGAAACGATTGGTGAGATCAACGCAGCCGGCGCAAGGCGTTCCCGCAACACGGCCCGGCCCCTTTGGAAGGCCTGGGTATCGCTGGATGACCCTGATGGCTGAACACTCTCCAGCCAGGTTCCGAATGCATAGCCACCTTCCCGGCGATCGCTCGTAAAGGATAGGCCCGGCACCATCTCGCCCACATCAACCAGCGGCGTCCAAAAGTTGATGACCGGCTGATCGAAGCCGAGGAACTCGGCGTCCACATGCCAGGGCGACGCCGGCGGCGACACGCCCTGTTCGTACCGGCGGACAATGCAATGGGTGATCAGCAGCACAGGATCGTCGGAGAGCAACTTCCTAGCGACATCCGGCAACGGGGCGCACCAAGCGGCCCGAACCAACCTTTCCACCAGATCGCCCCGGCCGAGATCCAGCATGTCGGTGAGAAGTCGATACGCTCTTTTGGGAGCACGCGTAATCTTCAATTCCATCATCTCATCGACCAGGTCGATCAAGAACGATAGGACATTGTCCGGCAGGCCTCTTCGCAGAACAACCGGGAAACGAGATATCGATTCCGCTACTTTCATGTCGCCAACGCCTCGACAGACTCACCAACCTTGTATCGTCGCTTTACCCGATACGCGAGTTTGGTGCTGCTGCAATCTGGGTCACCCGATCCCGTCCCTTCAGTGCCTCACGAGTTCGGGGGGCGCTGCGCCGTGGAGGCGCACCGGACGCCGGCGACGTCGATACCCCCAGTGCTTCTTCGGTTGTTTATAAGTCGGCCAAGTAGTGGTGAGCGCGACAGGATTCGAACCTGTGACCCGCTGATTAAAAGTCAGCTGCTCTACCAACTGAGCTACGCGCCCACTCGCGCCCTTCGAGGGGCGGACCATACGGACCGGCGGAAACTAGGCAGGCCACTGCGCCCGGTCAACCCACAATGACCTCTCGAATGCCTACCCCAAGGCGGTCAGTCTCCGAACGGACCGGTCTGCTTGGCTTGACCAGCCTGCGATGGATCACGATCGAACCGGTTCATCACCCGCTCGGCGATCCGCGCCGTCACGAACTCGGTGATCGGCCCGCCAAGTCGACCGATCTCCTTCACGAAACGCGACGAGATGAACTGGTAGCGGTCGGACGCCATCAGGAACAGGGTCTCAATCCGCGGATTGAGGCGCGCGTTCATCCCCGCCATCTGGAACTCGTACTCGAAGTCCGATACCGCCCGCAGCCCGCGGATGATGACCGAAGCGCCCTGCTCCTCGGCGAAGTGCATCAGCAACGAGCCGAACGGCTTCACCTCGATGGTCCCGTGAAAACCGTCGGAGCGATTCTGGGCGAGGATGTCGTCGATCTCGTCACGAACCATCTCGACCCGCTCGTCCAGGCTGAACAGCGGTCCCTTCCCGGCGTTGCGGGCGACCGCCACCACCAGGCGATCGACGGTCTTGCTGGCCCGTCGGATGATGTCGATGTGACCCTTGGTGATCGGGTCGAAGGTGCCGGGATAGACCCCGACCCGTCCGCTTCCTGCCGCCTCGCTGGTCATTCCGTGCCCCCCTGATCGGGCTCCTGGACTGGCCCGGTCTGCGTTGCCCCATCGTCGGGTGCCCCGGAGTCGGGACCTCCCTCGACGGCCTCGCCGGTGTCGTCGTCTCCGTTGTCGCCGTTCTCCCCGACCAACGACACCGACACCACCTTCTCCTCGTCGCCGACCCGGAACAGAACAACACCCTGGGTCTTGCGCGCCGCCACCCGGATGTCGTCGACCGGGCAGCGGATCACCTGCCCCTTGTCGGTCACCAGCATGATCTGGTCGCTCGGCGTCACCGGGAAGGCCGTCACGACCGGCCCGTTCTTGCGGGTGACTTCCATGGACGCGATGCCCTGGCCGCCCCGTCCGGTCACCCGATATTCATGGGCCGAGGTGCGCTTGCCGTAGCCCTTCTCGGTCACCGACAGAACGAACTCCTCGGCGGCACCGAGGATCGCGAACCGCGCCTCGTTGAGCATGGTCTCCGGCGACGACGCGTCCTCGTCGCCCTCGCCGCTGCCGCGTCGGATCCAGGCGGCCTGGCGCAGGTAGACATCGCGCTCGCTCTGTTCGCCGCCCTCGACGTCCAT
The DNA here is from genome assembly GCA_018401495.1 of Rhodospirillaceae bacterium. GTDB lineage: Bacteria > Pseudomonadota > Alphaproteobacteria > Thalassobaculales > Thalassobaculaceae > Thalassobaculum_A. The sequence continues at coordinate 346,642 of JAGYJX010000015.1, read as the reverse complement.
GTAGTCGACGTGCCGAAGGATCGACATCGAGACGACGGCGTCGTCCGTCGCCAGCCTGATGCCGCGAACCCCGAGTGAGTCGCGACCACGGAACAGGCGCACGTCGGCGACCTGGAAGCGGATCGCCTTGCCCTGCCGGGTGGCGAGCAGGACATCGTCGCCTTCGTTGCACGGCATCACCGCGATCAACTGGTCACCGTCGTCGAGCTTCATCGCCCGCTTGCCGGCCCGGTTGATGTTCGTGAAGTCGCTGAGCGCGTTGCGTCGCACGGTCCCGGCGGCGGTCGCGAACATCACGTGCAGGGCTTCCCAACTGGCTTCGTCCGCCGGCATCGGCATGACGGTCTGGATCCACTCGCCCTCTTCCAGAGGCAACAGGTTGACCATCGGCCGTCCCCGCGACTGCGGCGTGCCTTCCGGAAGACGGTAGGTCTTCAGCTGGAACACCTGGCCGCGCGAGGTGAAGAACAGGATCGGCGCGTGGCTGTTGGCGACGAACAGGCGGTTGACCCAATCTTCCTCGCGGGTCGCCATGCCGGCGCGGCCCTTGCCGCCGCGCTTCTGGGACCGGTAGGTCGTCAGGGGCACCCGCTTGATGTAGCCGGAGTGGCTGACCGTGACGACCATGTCCTCGCGGGCGATCAGGTCCTCGATGTCATGCTCGAACTCGTTCTCCTGGATCTCCGTGCGGCGCGCGTCGGCCCAGGCCTCGCGGGTCTGCACAAGCTCCGAGCGCAGCACCTCCATCAGCCGCGGGCGGGAGGTCAGGATCTCCAGGTAGCCACGGATCCGGCCGGCGATGTCCTCGGCCTCCTCGATCAGCTTCGAGCGCTCCATCCCGGTCAGGCGCTGGAGCCGGAGGTCGAGGATCGCGCGGGCCTGGGCGTCGGAGAGACGGTAGGTGCCCTCCTCCGTCACCCGGTGGCCCGGATCGTCGATGATGGCGATGAACTCGGCCACGTCCTCGGCGTTCCAGGCCGTCTCGCACAGCCGCCGCCGCGCCTCGGCGGCATCGGGCGATGAACGGATCAGCGCAATCACCGCGTCGAGGTTGTTGATGGCGACCATCAACCCGGCCAGCACATGGGCGCGCTCGCGCGCCTTGCGCAGCAGGTGACGGGTGCGGCGGGTGATCACCTCCTCGCGGAACTCCACGAAGGCGACGATGACCTCGCGCAGGTTCATCTGCAGCGGCCGGCCGCGATTCAGCGCCAGCATGTTGACGCCGAAACTGGTCTGCAGCGGCGTGTACCGGTAGAGCTGGTTCAGCACCACCTCGCCGATGGCGTCGCGCTTCAGCTCGACCACAACCCGCACGCCGTCGCGGTCGCTCTCGTCGCGCAGGTCCGAGATGCCGTCGACGATCTTGTCGCGGACGACCTCGGCGATCCGCTCGATCATCCGGGCCTTGTTGACCTGGTAGGGGATCTCGCTGACCACGATCGCGAAGCGGTCCTTGCGGATCTCCTCGATCACCGCGCGGCCGCGCATGACCACCGATCCGCGCCCGGTGTGATAGGCCTCCCGGATCCCGGAGCGGCCGAGGATCAGGCCGCCGGTCGGGAAGTCCGGGCCCGGCACATACGCCATCAGCTCGTCGATGGTGATGCCGGGGTTCTCGAGCATCGCAAGACAGGCGTCGACCACCTCGCCCAGATTGTGCGGCGGGATGTTGGTCGCCATGCCGACGGCGATGCCGCCGGCGCCGTTGACCAGCAGGTTCGGGTATTCCGCCGGCAGGACCGACGGTTCCTCGGTGGTCTCGTCGTAGTTCGCGACGAAGTCGACGGTCTCCTTGTCGATGTCGCGGAGCAGCCCCTCGGCGGCCTTCGCCAGCCGGGCCTCGGTGTACCGCATGGCAGCCGGCGGATCGCCGTCCATGGAGCCGAAATTGCCCTGGCCGTCGACCAGGGGCAGGCGCATCGAGAAGTCCTGCGCCATGCGGACCATGGCGTCGTAGATCGCGCTGTCGCCGTGCGGGTGGTACTGGCCCATGACGTCGCCGACGATGCGCGCCGACTTGCGGTACGGCCGGGTCCAGTCGTAGCCGCCGACCTTCATGGCATACAGGATGCGGCGGTGGACCGGCTTCAGGCCATCCCGGACGTCGGGCAACGCCCGGGCCACGATCACGCTCATGGCGTAATCGAGGTACGAGCGCCGCATCTCGTCTTCGATGGAGACCGGGGCGATGTCGTGATGATCAGGCGTTATGTCGGACAACGATGGGTACCGGAGCAGGTTGTGTCGAGCGGCCGGGCATGGCATTGCGCCGCCGAATCGGGCGCAGCGTCGATTCGCGAAAAGTTAGCAGAACCGCGACGGTGCGGCAATGTTGCGGCGCCGAAAGCGTGCGGTTTGGAGCGGGGTCGCGTTCAGCCGTTTCGCGCCGACAACGACAGGCTGAGCGGCAGCCGCGGCTCGAAGCCGTCGGGCCAGCGGTACTGACCGTGGGCGCCCGGTGTCAGGACGGGTAGCAGCTTCCAGGCGATCTCGTCGTGCTCGTGCAGCCACTCGAGGCGCAGGCCGGCGCCGATCACGGCGTTCACGATGTCGGCGACGCTGTGCTCCCACTCATAGGTCCGGCGGTGTTGGAGAGTGGCGGTCGGGTCGGCGTAGTCGGTCGCCTCAGTGCCGACCGTGGGCTCGGATCGATGGAAGTACGGGTAGTGGACCCGCAAGGTTCCGGTCGGCAGCGCCGCCGCCTCCGGCGAGTCGTCGAACACCCGGGCGGCCGGGTGCGCGTCGCAGAAATAGAAGCGGCCCCCGGGCTTCAGGAAATGGGCAGCCACCCGCGCCCACGCCGGCAGGTCGGGAAGCCAGCAGATCGTTCCCCAGGTGACGTACACCAGGTCGAACCGGCCCTCGATCAGGGTCGGCGCGTCGTAGACGCTGCCTTCCACGAACCGCGCATCGAGGCCCAGTTCGCCCGCCAGGGCGCGGGCGGCCTGGATCGCGGCCGGCGAGAAATCGAGGCCGGTGACCCGGGCGCCACGCTGCGCCAAGGTCAGGCTGTCGACGCCGAAATGGCATTGCAGGTGGAGGACATCGAGTCCCCTCACCGGCCCGAGTTCGCTCTCCTCGATCGCGTGCAGGGGCCGTTGCCCACGCCGTAGGGAATCGACGTTGTAGCCGTCACGGCCGGTCGAGTTCAGATGGATCGCGACCAGTTCGTCCCAATGCGCCCGGTTGGCCTCGAAGCAGGCAGTCGGGTCGCTCATCGCGGCTAGAACGGAATCTCGTCGTCGAGGTCGGACGGTCCACCCATCGGCGCGCGGCCGCCGCCGCCGCCGGAACCAGGGCGCGCGCCGCCACCCGACGACGGCCCGCCACCGTAGCCGCCGCCACCGGGAGCGCCGTAGTCGTCGCCGCGGCCATAGTCATCGCCGCCGCCGCCACCACCGCCGGAACCGCCGCCGCCACCCTCACCGCGGCCGCCGAGCAGGGTCAGTTCGCCGCGGAAGCGCTGCAGGACGACTTCGGTGGTGTACTTCTCCTGGCCCTGCTGATCGGTCCATTTCCGGGTCTGCAGCTGGCCCTCGACGTACACCGAGCTGCCCTTGCGCAGATACTGCTCGGCGATCCGGGCCAGGTTCTCGTTGAAGATCACGACCCTGTGCCACTCGGTGCGCTCGCGGCGCTCGCCGCTCGCCTTGTCGCGCCAGTTCTCGGAGGTGGCCAGGGTGAAGTTCACGATCTTGGTGCCATCCTGGGTGGACCGCACTTCCGGATCGCGCCCGAGATTGCCGATCAGGATGACCTTGTTGACGCTGCCCGCCATCGTCTCGCTCTCGTCGATTGGGTGCCGTGGCGCCGGTCGCGCCGATCCGCGCGCACCGGAGCGCGCCGCGTCTTCGGACCATCCCACATCGGCCGACGGCTTCCAAGCCCGGAACGACCCAACCGGAACGACGGACACGGGCCGGAAACGGCAATCGCAGTTTCAATGGATTGCGCTCCGCGGCAAACATTTCGAATACGCAACTATTCCTCGACACGGCGGCCAGCGTGGCGTTCGAGTTATCCACAGCTCGCGACAGCGTGCTGTCAACAGCCGTTACGGCGGTGCAACATGGCCGGTGGCAATACCACCGAGTCGCACCCTATATTCAGTGGTCGTACCGACATCCCGATTTCCGAACCGAGGCCGGCAATGGCGCCCCTACCCGCTTCCGACAGCGAGCTCCGCGTCATCCGCGTGCGGGGCGCCCGGGAGCACAATCTCAAGAACGTCGACGTCGACCTGCCGCGCAATTCCCTGTCGGTGCTGACGGGGCTGAGCGGGTCCGGCAAGTCGTCGCTGGCGTTCGACACCATCTACGCCGAGGGCCAGCGCCGCTACGTCGAGAGCCTGTCCGCCTACGCCCGGCAGTTTCTCGAACTGATGCAGAAGCCGGACGTCGACCTGATCGAGGGGCTGTCGCCGGCGATCTCGATCGAGCAGAAGACCACCTCGCGCAACCCGCGCTCGACGGTCGGAACGGTCACCGAGATCTACGACTACCTGCGCCTGCTGTACGCCCGTGTCGGCATCCCCTACTCGCCGGCGACCGGGTTGCCGATCGAGAGCCAGACGGTCAGCCAGATGGTCGACCGCATCCTGGAGCTGCCGGAGGGCACCCGCCTCTACCTCCTGGCCCCGATCGCGCGCGGCAAGAAGGGCGAGTTCCGCAAGGAACTGGCGGATCTGCGCAAACGCGGCTTCCAGCGCGTGCGGGTCGACGGCGAGCTTCTCGAGATCGAGGATGCCCCGGCGCTCGACAAGAAGCGCAAGCACGACATCGAGGTGGTGGTCGACCGTTTGGTGGTGCGGGACGGAATCCAGACCCGGCTGGCCGATTCGATCGAGACCGCGCTCGGCCTGTCGGACGGGCTGCTGTTCGCCGACGACGCCGATTCCGGGGACCGCCACACCTTCTCGGCCAAGTTCGCCTGCCCGGTGTCCGGCTTCACGATCGACGAGATCGAGCCCCGGCTGTTCTCGTTCAACAACCCGTTCGGCGCCTGCCCGGCGTGCGACGGTCTCGGCACCACGATGTACTTCGATCCCGAGCTGGTGATTCCGAATCCGACGCTGTCGCTGCGCGGCGGTGCCGTTGCCCCCTGGGCGGCCAGTTCGTCGAAGTACTACGTCCAGACCCTGTCCAGCCTGGCCAAGCATTTCGGCGTGTCCATGGAGACGCCGTGGCAGGACCTGCCGGAGGCGGCGCGCCAGGCGATCCTGCACGGCACCGGCGAGGAGCCGGTCACCATGACCTTCGAGGACGGGCTGCGGGCCTACAAGACCGCGAAGCCGTTCGAGGGCGTGGTGCCGAACATGCAGCGGCGCTGGCGCGAGACCGACAGCGCCTGGGTGCGCGAGGAACTCGGCCGCTACCAGTGCGGTCGCCCCCTGCGAGACCTGCCACGGCCAGCGGCTGAAGCCGGAGGCGCTCGCGGTCAAGGTCGGCGGTCTGACGATCTCCGAGGTCAGCGACTTCTCGATCGGCAGGGCCGTGGTCTGGTTCGGCGAGCTCGAGGACCTGCTGCGGCCGAAAGACCGCGAGATCGCCCAGCGGATCCTCAAGGAGATCCGCGAGCGGCTCGGGTTCCTCGACAATGTCGGGCTCGAATACCTGACCCTGTCGCGCGGCTCGGGGTCGCTGTCCGGCGGCGAGAGCCAGCGCATCCGGCTGGCCTCGCAGATCGGCTCCGGCCTGACCGGCGTCCTGTACGTGCTGGACGAGCCGTCGATCGGCCTGCACCAGCGCGACAACGACCGGCTGCTGACCATGCTGAAGCGGCTGCGCGATCTCGGCAACACGGTGATCGTGGTCGAGCACGACGAGGACGCCATCCGCGAGGCCGACTACGTGGTCGACATGGGACCGGGAGCCGGTGTCCACGGCGGCACCGTGGTCGCCTGCGGCACGCCCGAGGAGGTGATGCGCGCGCCGGAGAGCCTGACCGGCCAGTACCTGTCGGGTTTCCGTCAGATCGCGATCCCCAAGCAGCGCCGCAAGGCCAGGAAAGGGCCGGTTCCTGACGCTCAAGGGAGCCACGCGGCAACAACCTCAAGAACGTCGACGTCGCAATCCCGCTCGGCACCTTCACCTGCGTCACCGGGGTTTCGGGCGGCGGCAAGTCGACGCTGGTGATCGAGACCCTGTGGAAGGCGCTGGCGCGACGGCTGCACAACGCCCGCGAGCACGCCGGCCCCTTCGACTCGCTCGACGGGCCTCGACAAGATCGACAAGGTGGTGGACATCGACCAGTCCCCGATCGGCCGCACCCCGCGCTCGAACCCGGCGACCTACACCGGCGCCTTCACGCCGATCCGCGACTGGTTCGCCGGCCTGCCCGAGGCGCAGGCGCGGGGGCTACGCGCCCGGCCGGTTCTCGTTCAACGTCAAGGGCGGCCGCTGCGAGGCCTGCCAGGGCGACGGCGTCATCAAGATCGAGATGCACTTCCTGCCCGACGTCTACGTGCAGTGCGACATCTGCAAGGGCCACCGCTACAACCGCGAGACCCTGGAGATCCGGTTCCGCGACAAGTCGATCGCCGACGTGCTCGACATGACGGTCGAGGAAGGAGCGAAGTTCTTCAAGGCGGTGCCGTCGATCCGCGACAAGCTGGAGACCCTGGAGCGGGTCGGCCTCGGCTACATCAAGGTCGGCCAGCCGGCCACCACCCTGTCGGGCGGCGAGGCGCAGCGCGTCAAGCTGGCCAAGGAACTGTCGCGCCGGGCGACCGGGCGGACGGTCTACATCCTCGACGAGCCGACCACCGGCCTGCACTTCGAGGATGTCCGCAAGCTGCTGGAGGTGCTGCAGGCGCTGGTCGAGCAGGGCAACACGGTGGTGGTGATCGAGCACAACCTCGAGGTCATCAAGACCGCCGACCACATCATCGACCTCGGGCCGGAAGGCGGCGACGGCGGCGGGCGGATCGTCGCCAGCGGCACGCCCGAGGAGGTCGCGGCGACCCCCGGCAGCTACACCGGCGAGTACCTCGCCCGCTACCTCAACCCGGCTTCCGCACCGAACCGAAAGTCAGCCTGACGGTCGTTCTCAGACCGAGAAGACCTTGCCGTGCACCGGCATCGCCGGCGCCAGGCCGGTCCCCTGGACGTAGTCGAACTGCGCGCGGCGCGCCGCGGTCGCCGCCTCGGCGGTGGCCGCGCCGTAGAAGTACCGGCGCATGCGGACGCCCCGGTTGCCCTGGATGAAGCCCTTGAGCGCCATGACGTCCTGGGCGGTCGGCACTGCCATGTCGTGGCCGTTGATGCCGATCCCGACGAGGCGGACCCCGCCGAGCTTGTCGGCCCGCCGGAAGGCTGGGCTGAAATCGCCGATGAATCCGGCGACGAAGGGCGCCAGGTACGAGAACAGGGTGTGCAGGCGGCCCTGCGGAACGTCGTCCGACAGTCCCTTCACCATCAGGAACATCCGCTTCTCGGCGATGCGGGGCAGCAGCCGGCAGAACTCCAGGTACTGGGTCCGGTAGCCCTTGGCGGCCAGGGTCTCGTAGTGCACCGGCACGATCATCAGCGCCCGCCAGCGGTGCGAAGCGGCGTCGACCAGGGCGGCGCCGGCCTTCTGCAGGACCATCCGGTCGATGGCCGCCTCGACCGCGCCGGTGTCGGATGGGGCATCGGGGTCGAAGCCGAGGTCGGAGCCGTCCGGCACGTGCAGGTCGGCGTGGTAGCAGGAGACCAGGCGCTTGCGGACGTTGGCCACCGGCCAGAACCGCATCCGCATGCGGTCCTTGGCGGCGTCCACCTTGGCGACCTCGGCGGCCTGGGCCCGCTTCTGCGCCTCCTCGACGGTCTCTTCAAGCGCGGCCGGCGAGCGCAGCACCGCCGGGTCGCCGCGCGGCACCTCGAACACCATCGGACGGACCGACACCGCGTCGGCTCCGGCGCCGGCGCCGGACAGCTTCGCGTTGACCTCCCGGCCGATCGCCTGGGCGGTGCGGGCGGCGTCAGGCTTGGTGGCCTTGCCGAACAGCACGATGAAGCGCTCGTCGTTGATCAGGCAGTACACGTCGTCGGCGCTGATGTGCTTCTTGATCACGCCCTCGGTCAGCAGCACCACCTTGTCCTTGATGCCGATCCACTGATCGCCGAAGCGCTCCTTCAACGCCTCGAAACCGAGCATCTGGACGTTGCCGGCGATCAGCGCGTCGGCGGCCACCTTGTTCTGGCGCACGAAGGACAGCAGCTTGGACGAGAAATCGGCCGGGATCGCCGGAGTCCAGCTTCTGCCGGTCGAACGATTGCAGGAAGCCGGTCTTTCGACTCTCCCGCGGGATCCCGTCCTTGAAACTGTCGTCCATGCGCGCTCCGGTGCCGGGGGTGCCACCACCCTCCGGAAGCATCAGGATACCCCCCGGGGACGGGGTCCCTCAGCACAATCCAGCGTGTCGACCCCGATGACCACGGCCTTTCCCTCTCTCACGCTACACCGGAGCGCCGGCGCGCCGGCGCGGTCGGCGCGTGCGGTTGCGCCGGTGGATCGCCACGGCTATCTGAACGCTGCATGATGAAACATTCGTTAACCGTCGCCGGAGGCCTTCGATGCCAAGCCCTAACGCGCCCGTCCACGTGATCGGCGGTGGCCTGGCCGGCTCCGAGGCCGCCTGGACAGTGGCGAGCCATGGCGTGCCGGTGGTGCTGCACGAAATGCGGCCGCACCGCGGAACCGACGCGCACAAGACCGACGGTCTCGCCGAACTGGTGTGCTCGAATTCCTTTCGCTCCGACGACCGCGAGGCCAACGCGGTGGGCGTGCTGCACGAGGAACTGCGGCGCTGCGGATCGGTGATCCTGGAGGCCGGTGACGCCCACAAGGTGCCGGCCGGCTCGGCGCTGGCGGTCGATCGGGACGGCTTCTCGGCGATGGTGCAGGCGCGGCTCGAGAGCCACCCGCTGGTCACGATCCAGCGCCAGGAGGTCGACGGCCTGCCACCGGCCGACTGGGACAGCGTGATCGTGGCGACCGGTCCCCTCACCTCGCCGGCGCTCGCCGAGGCGATACGGGCTCGCACCGGCACCGACGCGCTGGCGTTCTTCGACGCCATCGCGCCGATCGTCCACACCGAATCGATCGATTTCGACGTCGCCTGGTTCCAGTCGCGCTACGACAAGCCCGGCCCCGGCGGCACCGGCAAGGACTACATCAACTGCCCGCTCGACGAGCGGCAGTACGTCGCCTTCGTGCAGGCCCTGCTCGACGGCGAAAAGATGGATTTCCGCGAGTGGGAAACCACCACGCCGTACTTCGAGGGCTGCATGCCGATCGAGGTGATGGCCAGCCGCGGCCTCAGACACCCTGCGCTACGGTCCCATGAAGCCGGTCGGCCTGACCGATCCGCGCACCGGGCGCCGACCGCACGCGGTCGTGCAACTTCGCCAGGACAACGCGCTCGGCACGCTGTTCAACATCGTCGGCTTCCAGACCAAGCTGCGCCACGGCGAGCAGGTGCGGGTGTTCCGCACCATCCCGGGGCTGGAGAACGCCGAGTTCGCCCGCCTCGGCGGCCTGCACCGCAACACCTTCATCCACTCGCCGACCCTGCTGGACGGCACGCTCCGCCTGAAGGTGGAGCCGCGGCTGCGGTTCGCCGGCCAGATCACCGGCGTGGAAGGCTACATCGAGAGCGCCGCCATCGGCCTGCTGGCGGGGCGCTTTGCCGCCGCCGAGCGGCTCGGCCGGCAGCCGGACCTGCCACCGCGCACCACCGCCCTCGGCGCCCTGCTGTCGCACATCACCGGCGAGGCCAACCCCGAGACCTTCCAGCCCATGAACGTGAACTTCGGGCTGTTCCCGCCGCCGGACGAATCCGACCACGTCACCGTCAACGGCCGGCGCCGCAAGCTGAAGGGGCTGGATCGCAAGAAGGTCCAGGCGGCGCGCGCGCTCACCGACCTCGACCGCTGGCTCGGCCTCGAGCGGGCGGCGGCGGAATAGCCGCTCAAAGCCCCAGGCGGTAGCCGAGCATCCGGGCCAGATGCCGCCACGCGATGCCGGCGGTGACCGGCGCCGACGCCCGGAACGGTTCGTACCCGGCCCGCTGCAGCGCCGCGGCGTGGTCGCCGGCCCGGTCGGCAAGCAGCCGCAACGGCCTGAACGCGGCGTCCCGGAAGCCGCCGAGACTGTGCGCCCGGGCGAGCCGCGCCCGGCCCCGTTCGACCACCGGACGGACCGCGGCGGCCAGTGCCTTCGCCTGCGGTCTGTCCTTGATGATTTGGTGCGACAGTCCGGCCGCCTCGAGCAGATCGACCGGAAGTGGTGCGCGACCGGCGGCGACCAGCACCGGCAGGGCCCGCATCAGGCCGATCAGCCCCCATCCCACACCCGCCTCGCCGGCGGCCTCGGGATCGGCGCCCAGCGTCTCGGCCATGGCGGCGTGAAGTCCGCCGGCGGTGGTCTCGGCGTAGGCCTCGAGGTCATCCAGGGTCGCCGGTGGCTCGCCGTCCAGATCCGCCTCGCGGGCGTCGACGATCGCCCTCAGCCGCGCCAGCGAAAGCCAGCCCCCAGACACCGCCGCCGCGAGCGGGACCGCCACCTCGTGATCCCTGGGCGTGCCCGCTTCGACCCCGTCGATGGTTTCGCGCCACCATTGCAGCCGAATCTGCCCGATCATCGGCTCGCTCACGACTTCGGCGGTCTTGGCGATCTCGTGGTTGGCGGCGAGCAGCGCGAACAAGGCATCGCGGCGGGCGGCGGGGGCGAACAGGCAAGCCAGGTAACGTTCCGGATCATGTCGACGGACCGATGTCCGGCAAGCATCCCGATAGCTGTCGTGACCGCCTCGCATGCTTCAGCGGTCGCCGAAGGCCGATGCCCGATGGCCGGCCTCCAGGCCCGGCAGCGCGGCCAGCCGGGCGGCGAAGTCCCTGTGGAAATCGCCGTGCAACCCCTCATAGACCCGCACCAGCCCCTCGAGCGCCAGGCGCTCGCGGGTGCCGAGGTGCGGAGCGAGCTCATCCATCCGCTCACGCCCGCGGCGGCGATACGCCTCGGCGCGCGCCAGCAGGTCGGCGGCCAGCCGGTCCAGCCGATCGCGTTCGCCGGCGGCAATGGCGTCGGCGAGTGTGTCGCGATCGAGCCCATGCTCCACCAGCGTCGCCGATGGAATGGTGACCAGCCGGCCACGCGATCCGGCATCCTTCGCAAGATCGCGTAGAATGTGAACCAAGTAGCAGAACACCCCGAGATCACGGGCATAATGAACCGGGGGTGGGGCAGATCCGAGTGGTAGCGCCCACCCTCGTGACGGCAGGCCAGGAGATAGATGAACACCGTCGCGGGCGCCACGGTGGCGCCGTCGGCGTAACGCTCGAAGGCCGACCAGTCCGGCATCGCGGCCTCGGCGACATCCTCGGAAAGGGCGGCCGCCAGGCCGTTCCAGGGACCCGGGCCAAGATCGCTGCGCCCGACCGTGGCCCTGAAACCCTCGGCCACCGCCGCCGGCAGCGGTCCCTCGTCGACGGCGTCCGCGGTCTGGCGCCGCCAGGCCTCCACCTCCGCCGTCATCGCCGCCCGGCCGCTCTCGCGGTCGGCCGGCGGGCGGGTCATGAAACCCTCGTCGACCGCGTCGTCGATGACCCGCATCGCCGCGTAGGACGCCGCGAAGAAGTCCCGCCGATAGCGCGGCAGCAGGCGGGCGGCGTGAAACAGGGTGGAATCGTTCCGCATCGCGATCGCCTCGCAGGCGGCGAGCGCGGCGCGCAGAGCGGGGTCCCGACGGGTCACGAAACTCCGCGCCGCACGAAGGGCCGGAAGAACTTCGCGAGGTTCAGCCGCTGGTCGGCGTAGTTCGACCCGAGGTCCTGACCGTACAGCACGTCCGGCACCGCCGTCAGGCGCTCGTATTTCAGCCGCGCCACCCGCTGGCCGTGCTCGAGCGCGAACGGAACCTCGTGGGAGCGGACCTCCAGCACCGCCGGGGTACCGCCGAGTCCGACCGCGCGGTGGCCGAAGCCCGGGTCGAAGAAGCCGGCGTAGTGCACGCGGAACTCGCCGGCGGCGGTATCATACGGCACCATCTCGGCGCTGTAGCCGGGCGGCACGCGCACGCCCTCGCGCGACGCCAGCAGGTAAAAGTCGTCCGGATTGAGGATCAGGCGGCCGGCGGCGTCGCCCAGGATCGGCTCCCAGAAATCCAGCGGGTCGTAGTGGGCGATCTTCGACAGGTCGAGCAGCGGCGCGTGACGGCGCGCCCGATAGGCCACCGGATCCTCGCCGCGATCCAGCAGATCGACCGAGACCCAGAGCCCGTCGGCGATCACCGCCTCGGCCGAGGCGCCGCCGGCGAAGATCACCGGATCGAGGTCGTGGGCGGCCTGCAACTGGCGATCGCTGGTCCCGGGCGTTCCGACCCGGAAGCGGATCTGGTTGAGGCGATCGCCGGCGCGCACCACGATCGAGAAGGTCCGCGGCGCGATCTCCAGGTACATCGGCCCGGCGTAGCCCGCCGGCACCCGCTCAAACCCCGAGGCTCGGTCGACGATCAGGCGGGTGAACACGTCGAGACGGCCGGTGCTGCTCTTGGGCGAGGCGGTTCCCGAAATCTCCGGCGGCAGGGCCAATCGCTCGACGAGCGGAACGATGTACACGCAGCCGCGCTCGAGCACCGTCGGCTTAGACAGGTCGAGCTCGTACATCTCCTGGGAGCGCTGCAGGTCGTCGAGCTTCTGCTCGACCGTGCGCTCGGGCCCCGGCAGGAAGCTCGACACCACCCGGAAGGCCCGCGGTCCCAACCTCAGGTCCAGGCTGGCGGGCTGCACTTGAGCGTCAAGAATGCCGGGATCGGCCGCGATCCAGCCGTCGCGGATCCCTGCCTTGAGGCGCTGGATCGGCAGGATGCCGTGATCGCTGGTCCTGGAATCGGCCGACATCGTTGGACAATAGCCCTTCTGTGCGATCAGCCGACCGGCAGCAGCGCCGCCGCCACGCGGCGGCCCTCGGCCAGCAGCAGGTTGAAGGTACGACAGGCAGCGCCAGTGTCCATCGTCTCCGCCACCGGCCCGCGCTCCCGGATGTCCCGTCGCACCGCGGGCGGAACGAACACCTGTCTCGCACCGGTTCCGATCAGCAGGATGTCGAAGCCGCCCTCCGCCGACAGGATCGGCTCGAGCCCGGCGAGATCGAGGGGTGCAAGGGCCGTCGCCGGATCCACCGCCCACGCCAGTGTCATCTCCGGCATCACCAGCACAGGGCCGCGATGGACGATCTGGGCGATCCGGAAGCTACCGTCGCCGTAGCCATGGATGAGCTGGACGCCCTCCGGTACGAGCGGCGTGACGTCCAACGGCTTAACCCTCGCGTTCCGCGCGCTCGTACTCGGGCACCGGCGCGGTGTCGCTCGCCTCGTCGCCGCGCCGCAGCCCGGTGTACAGCAGCATCGGCACAGCGATGAACACCGAGGAATAGGTCCCCACGACGATGCCCCAGATCAGCGCCAGCGCGAAGTCGGCCAGAACCGCTCCGCCGAAGAAGTAGATCGACAGCAGCGCCAGCAGGGTCGTCCCGGAGGTCAGGGCGGTGCGCGACAGCGTCTCGTTGACCGACAGCTCCAGCAGCTCGGCGAGCGGCATCTTGCGGTACTTGCGCAGGTTCTCCCGAACCCTGTCGTAGATCACCACGGTGTCGTTGATCGAGTAACCGGCGATCGTCAGAACGGCAGCGACGGTGGCGAGGTTGAACTCATGCTGGATCAGCGAGAACAGGCCGATCGTGGCGATAATGTCGTGGGCCAGGGCCACCACCGCCCCGAGGCCGAACTGCCATTCGAAGCGGAACCAGACGTAGACAAGGATCGAGAGCAGCGCGAGCCCAATGGCCAGCGCCCCGGATTCGATCAACTCCTGGCCGACGGTCGGGCCGACGAACTCCGTCCGGCGGTACTCGACTCCATCACCCAGCGCCTGGCGGACGACCTCGGTGGCCTTGATCTGCGCCGCCTCGTCGCCGTCCTGCCGCTGGATGCGGATCAGCACGTCGCGCTCGGTGCCGAACTCCTGCAGGCTCACCTCGCCAAGCCCGAGCCCGCTCAGGGTCGAGCGCATCTCGGAGATGTTTGCCGGCCCAGGGGTGCGGACTTCGACGAGGATGCCGCCCTTGAAATCGATACCGAAGTTCAGGCCGACCGTTGCAACCGCGATCAGGGAGCCGATCACCATCACGGCCGACAGCAAGAACGCGCCGAGACGGCTGCGGATAATCGGGAGGCGGGCGTTCCGAGGAACGAACCGGATCGGCTTCAACATCGCGGGCTTCCTCGCCTCAAATCGGCAGCGTCGCCGGACGGCGACGGCGGGCCCAGATCGCCACGAACAGGCGGGTCACCATGACGGCGGTGAACATGGAGGTCAGAATTCCGATCCCGAGCGTGACAGCAAACCCCTTGATCGGTCCGGATCCGAGCGCGAACAGGAAGACCACCGCGAACAGCGTCGTCAGGTTTGAGTCGATGATGGTGGTCAGCGCCCGGCGGTAGCCGGCATCGAGCGCGTTGATCGGGGATCGCCCGTTGTCGATCTCCTCACGGACGCGCTCAAACACGAGCACGTTGGCGTCCACCGCCATGCCCATGGTCAGCACGATCCCGGCGATGCCTGGCAGTGTCAGGGTCGCCTGCAGGGCCGACAGCGCCCCCAGGATCAGCCCGACGTTCAGCAGCAGCGCCAGGTTGGCGAAGATACCGAACAACCCGTAGGCGGCGACCATGAAGCCCGCCACCAGCACCATCCCGATCACCGAGGCGATCTTGCCGGCCGAAATGGAATCCGCACCCAGGCCCGGGCCAACCGATCGCTCCTCAAGGACCGTCAGCGGCGCCGGCAACGCTCCGGCACGCAGCAGCAGGGCGAGATCCTGTGCCTCTTGCACCGAGAAGCTCCCGGAGATGATCCCGGTGCCACCGAGGATCGGCTCACGAATGACCGGGGCGGAAATGACCTTGTCGTCCAGGATGATGGCAAACGGCCTGCCGACGTTCTCCGTCGTCGCCTGCCCGAAGCGTCGCCCGCCAATCGAGTCGAAGCGGAAGCTGACGACCGGGCGGTTATCCTGGAAGCTCGGCTGAGCGTCGACCAGGTTCTCGCCGCTGACCATCACCCGCCGCTGCACGACGTAGTGGCTCGGCCCCTGCCGATCGACTGACGGCACCAGCCTGGAACCCGGCGGAACCCGTCCCTGGAGGGCCTCCTGGGCCGACGCGTTTGGATCGACGAGTTGGAACGAAAGCTTGGCGGTCTGCCCGATCAACGCCTTGATGCGCTCGGGATTGTCGACGCCGGGAAGCTGGATGAGGATCCGGTTGTCGCCCTGTCGCTGGATCAGCGGCTCGCGGGTGCCGGTCTCGTCGACCCGCCGACGAACGATCTCGATCGATTGCTGCACGGCGTTGCGGGTCAGTTCGGTAACCGCTTCTTCGGTCAGCCGGACCGCGACCCGCACGCCATCGGCGGACACCTCGGCGCCTTCCTCGAAACCGCGCGCCAGTTGACGCGCCCGTTCGAGGTCGGCCGCTTCCCGCACGTTGAACGCAGCGGAGTCGCTCTGAACCCCGAGCCCGACATACCCGATGCCGGCATCACGCAGTTCCCGGCGGGCGGTCTCGACGATCGCCTCGAGCCGCTCCTGGATCACCACCGAGGTGTCGACCTGGAGCAGCAGATAGGAGCCGCCCTGGAGGTCCAGGCCGAGATTGATCTGCCGCCCCGGCACGCCGGTCGGCACCTCGCCGATGACATTGCGGTCGATCAGGTTGGGCGCCGCATAGACGACGCCAAGCAGGCAAACGAGCCCGACCAGCGCGATCTTCCAGGCCGGAAACTGAAGCATGTCGCTCCGCCTTGTCGGGGGTGGCCAGCCGGCTCAGTTGGCCGACTTGGGGGCATCCGAGGCGGTCTCGTCCTCGTCGTCCTCTTCGGGCTCCTCGTTCTTGCTCTTGCCCTTGGACGGCTTGCTCGAGACCGGCTGCCCCTTGGCGCGGACCTCGGCGATCATGCCACGCACGACCTGCACCTTGACCCCGCTGGCGATCTCGACGGTCAGCAAGTCGTCGGTGTCGCTGACCTTGGTCACCGTCCCCACGAGACCGCCGTTGGTGACGATGCGGTCGTTGCGGCGGACATTGGCCAGCATCTCGCGATGCTCCTTCATCTTCTTCTGCTGCGGCCGGATCAGCAGGAAATAGAAGACCGCAAAGATCAGAACCAGCGGGGCCAGCGACATGATGAGGTCGCTGCCGCCACCGAAACCGCCTGCCTGCGCGTATGCCGGAGAAATCAACATGCCGTTCCGTCTCCCGCGGGGTTCAGCCCCGCTCTCATGGCGTGCCGCTCGAGCCGGCGCTGACCGGCCGGCGCGAAGTGGCCGGACTATAACGACGGATCGGCGAATTGCAACGACGGCCGGCCACCAGTCCCGTCGCGGCGTTGACCGTGCGCGGCCACGCCGGTAACGTCCGCCGCTTCGCTCGCATCCATCCGTTTCCGCCGCTCCGAGACCCCCGACATGACGTCCGATCGCCCGCTCCCCGCCCTGTCGACCGACACCGCCGCGGGACTTGCCGTGTTCACCCGGATCGCCGAGGCGCTGGAGCGGCTCGCCCCGCCGGTTCCCGCCAAATCAGACATCCGCGCCGCCGACGGCTTCGTCTGGGACGCCGCCCATACCCGGCTCGAGCCCGTCCCACGGATCAACCGGGTGCCGATGGAACTGCTTCGCGGTGTCGAGCTGCAACGGCGCACGCTCTACGAGAACACCGAGCGGTTCGCCCTCGGCCTGCCCGCCAACAACGCCCTGCTCTGGGGCGCGCGCGGCATGGGCAAGTCGTCGCTGGTCAAGGCCGTCCACGCCGAGATCAACGCCCGCCACCCCGGCTCCCTGGCCCTTATCGAGATCCACCGCGAAGACCTGGAGACGCTTCCGAAGCTGCTCCACATCCTGCGCGACGGCGACCGCCGGGCCGTGGTGTATTGCGACGACCTGTCGTTCGACCATTCCGACAACAGCTACAAGTCGCTGAAGGCGGTGCTGGAAGGCGGCATCGAGGGCCGGCCCGAGAACGTGCTGTTCTACGCCACCTCGAACCGGCGCCACCTGATGGCGCGCGACATGATCGAGAACGAGCGATCGACCGCCATCAACCCGTCGGAGGCCGTCGAGGAGAAGGTCTCGCTGTCGGACCGGTTCGGGCTCTGGCTCGGCTTCCACAGCTGCGACCAGGACACATTCTTCGCGATGATCGAGGGCTACGCCCAGGCCTACGGCATCGAGGTGCCGCGCGACCAGTTGCTCGCCGAGGCGCGTGAGTGGCAGGTGACCCGCGGCTCGCGATCCGGCCGCGTCGCCTGGCAGTTCATTCAGGATCTGGCGGGTCGGCACGGCAAGAAGGTGGCCTGACCGCAATCCCGAACCCGGAGGCGACGGCGTGATCGAGAGCCTGACCCTCCTGCTGGTCTGCCAACTCGCCGGCGAGGTTCTCGTCGGGTTGACCGGTCTGCCGGTCCCGGGTCCGGTGCTCGGCATGGTGCTGCTGTTCGTCGGCCTTCTGGCGCGCGGCGGCGTGCCGAAGCCGCTGCAGACCACGGCGGGAACGCTGCTCGCGCATTTCTCCCTGCTGTTCGTGCCGGCCGGCGTCGGCATCATGCTGCACATCGGCCGGCTCCAGGACGCCTGGCTGGCGATCGGGGTCGCGCTGGTGGCCAGCACCGCGCTGGCGGTGGCGGCGACCGCGATCGCCATGCTCGGGCTGGAGCGCCTGTTCGGTCGGCGCCCCGAGGGAGACGGATCGTGACCCCGGTCGGCGATCTCTGGGTGTACCTGTCCACCAACCCGCTGCTTCACCTGACGCTGACGCTGGTCGCCTATCTCGCCGGCGACCGGCTGTACCGCCGGTTCGGGTTGAACCCCCTGTTGAACCCGGTGGTGATCGCGATCGTTCTCCTGGTCGGGCTGCTGGTGGCCACCGGGACCAGCTACGAGCGCTATTTCGAAGGCGCGCAGTTCGTCCACTTCCTGTTGGGCCCGGCCACGGTGGCGCTGGCGATCCCGCTGTACAACCAGTTCGACCGGGTCCGGAAGTCGGCCGGGCCCCTGCTGGCGGCGGTGCTGGTCGGGTCGCTGTCGGCGTCGCTGAGCGCGGTCGGGATCGCCACCCTGATGGGAGCGGCTCCCGAGATCGTCGCCTCGATCGCGCCGAAATCAGTCACGACGCCGATCGCCATGGGCATCGCCGAGAGGCTCGGCGGGCTGCCCTCGCTGACCGCCGTGCTGGTCATCCTAACCGGCATCCTCGGGGCCATGCTGGGCCCGCCTCTGCTGAACCTGCTGCGGATCCGGGACTGGCGCGCGCGCGGGCTGGCCATCGGTGTCGCCGCCCACGGGATCGGCACAGCGCGCGCCATGCAGGTCAATGAAGTCGCCGGGGCGTTCTCCGGCCTGGCGATGGGACTGAACGCGCTGGCAACCGCGATCCTGCTCCCACTCCTATGGTCGTGGCTGTTCTGAGCGCTAGGAGGGGCTGACCACCAGCCGGCGCGACAGTCTCTCGAGGGTTTCCCGCGACTCGATACTCTGCAGCGTACCGCGGTCGATCCGATCGAGCACCTCGAGCCGCTCTGCCGGAATTGTCAGCACCATCACGCTGACGAACGGCGGGTAGCCTTGCACGGACCCCCCTTTCGGGTTCGGCTCGCGCATGTTCGGCCCGCGGAACCGCCAGAGATGGTAACCGGTGGCAAGCAGGGGATCGACCCAGGGGCTGCTGGCGTTCGGGCGGTCGCACTCGACGCTCAACACCGGCCGGCAGCGCGCCAGGGTCGCCGAGGAGCCGGCAAGAACAGCGTCCTCGGCGCCCTCCACGTCGATCTTGATCAGCGCACAACGCGCCAGGGCAAGGCCGTCGATGGACCGCACGGAAGTGGGGGTCATGACGCCGTGTTCACCGCCGACCCGGGTGGTAACCCCGATCATGCCGAAATTGACGGTCCGACCGTCCGGGACGTTGCGGATGTCGACGAAGCGGGCCCGGCCGGCCGCCTCCAGGATGATCGCGCGGTGCGGCTCCACCTGAGCCAGGGCGTGCCGGTCCAGGTTGCGCTGCAGCATCTCGAATATCGACGGCTGCGGCTCGAACGCGAGGACCCTTCCGGCGGGCCCAACCGCGAGCCCCATGGCGATGGTGAACACGCCGATGTTGGCGCCAACGTCGACGGCGACGTCGCCCGGCCCCAGCAGACCCTGATAGAGATCAATCTCGTGACCGCCATACTCGCCGGTGACCTCGATGGCCTCCCGGATGTAACGGTCGGCCGCTGGCACCTCGATCGTGCCGAACCGCCAATCGAGTTCACGGGAAACGATCACCCGCTGATCGTCCCGTCAACCCGAGCCGAGACGGCGGACGAGCGCGCCGGGGCCAGTTCGTTGCGCGGATCCACAGGACGCGGTCCCTTGCGGATCTCGAAGTGCAGTTGCGGCCGGTCGACGTTGCCGGTCCGTCCGACGGTGGCGATCGCCTGACCGCGGTTCACCCGGTCACCGCGACGGACAAGCAGCGTGTCGGCGTGCGCGTAGGCGGTGGTCCAACCGTCGGCGTGCTTGATCAGCAACAGGTTTCCGAAACCACGAAGTTCATTGCCGGCATAGACCACCACGCCGTTCTCGGCGGCGCGGATCTGAGTTCCCGCCGCCGCCTCGATGTTGATCCCGTCGTTGTGCAACCCGCCTTCCCGCGGCCCGAACGCAGCGATTACCCGGCCGTCAACCGGCCACAGAAAGCGCCCGCCTCCGCGCGGCGGCGGAGCCAGGATGGCCGCCCTCGCGGCCACCTCGTCAGCCGCCGAGGCGCGCGAGGGCGAAGCCGGGGTGGCGGGGACGGAGCCGGCGGGCTCGGCGCCTGGGCGACCACGACCGGTCCGGAGGGCGGGTTGACGGGCTCCTCCGCCGACGAGGGCGTGGGCGCGGCCCCACCGGTGGCTGGCGGCGGGTTGCGGCCGGGTACCGGAAAATTCAGCGTCCCGTCGGACGACCAGGGCTGAGATGGGTCGCGTGGCGGCGGAATGGTTGCGGTTTGAACCGGCGGGCTTCGCGGGACCCGCGCCGCCAGCACCGTGCCGGCAGCGCCGTCGGTCGCGGCCGGCAGCTTCAAGGTCTGGCCGACCCTGATGCCATAGGGCGGACGCAGATCGTTCATCGCCGCGAAACGGCGGAAGTCGACACCGTAGCGGCGGGCGATCTCGGAGGCAGTGTCGCCCGACCTGACCTGGTGGGTACGCCCAACCGGAAGGATCACCCGGTCCCCGACGTGCAGAAGGTATGGCGGCGTCAGGCGATTGGCCTCGATGATTGCGCGCGGCCCGATCCCGTAGCGGCGGGCCAACGCGTACACGGTGTCGCCAGGGCGCACCGAGACAACACCGTCCGCCGGCAGCGTCGGTGCGGACGCGGTAGAGGGCGGGTTCGCCGACGGATCGGGGTTGGCCAGGCGGGGCGGCGACGATCCCATGGCGCAGCCGGCCAGGACCGCGGGCAGGACCAGACAGGCAACAAGCGGGGCAACGGGACGGCGCATCATGTCGCCAGTGTACGAGTCTGGAGAGTCCGGCTCAACGCACTGACTGTCATTGCCATCCCTCGGCCCGGGGCGCCCCCCTGACCAACGGGACGAACCGGACGTCCAGGAGCTTCTCCTCGAGGATCTCGCCATCCTGGCGGCGGTAGCGCATCAGACGCTGGACGTCGCTGGAGGCACCAATTGGAATTACCATCCGCCCGCCCTCGCCGAGTTGCTCCAGCAGCGCCGGCGGGGCTTCCGACGCCGCCGCGGTCACGATTATCGCCTCGAACGGTGCCTGTTCTGCCCAGCCCTTCCAGCCATCGCCGTGACGGGTGTGAAGGTTGTGCAGCTTGAGCTGGGCGAACCGCTTCTCCGCCACCTGCAACAGTTCGCCGTGGCGTTCAACGCTGTACACGCGGCGGGCGATGCGGGCGAGGATCGCCGCCTGATAGCCGGACCCGGTCCCGATCTCCAGGACCTTGGTCCGGTCGGTGAGACCCAGCGCCTGGGTCATGAACGCCACGATGAACGGCTGACTGACCGTCTGGCCGGCGGCGATCGGAAGGGCGCGGTCCTCCCACGCCTGGTCGAGGAAGGCGGGATCGACGAACAGTTCGCGCGGTACCCGTTCCAGCGCGCCGAGGACGGCGCGATCGGTAATGCCGCGGCCACGCAGACTCATGATCAAGCGGATCTTGCGGGCCTCGTCGTGGCTCAATGGAAGGTCTCGACGAGCTTCGTGAGCGTCGGACGGTCGGTCATGTTCATGGCGATCGGCGTGACCGCGACGGCGTTCGAGTGCACCGCGTTCAGATCGGTACCGGCGACCGTCGGATCCTCGGTCCGCATGCTGCCGATCCAGTAGTAGGGCACGCCGCGTGGGTCACGACCGTTGGTGATCTGGTCCCCGATCTTCCGGCGCCCCTGCTCGGCGGCCCGGACGCCGATCACCTGGTCTGGACCGACGGCAGGGAAATTAATGTTTATCAGCGAGTTACGCGGCCAACCTATGACGCAGAGCCGGCGAATGAGCTCCGGTGCCAGGGTCTCGGCGGTCTCCCACGGCACCGCGCCACCCGCCGGGTACTCCTGGCTGAGCGCGATGGAGGGGACGCCGAGGACGGTTCCCTCCATGGCCGCCGCGACGGTCCCGGAGTAGGTCACATCCTCACCGAGGTTGCCCCCGCGATTGACCCCCGACAGCACCAGGGTCGGCTTCCTGTCCTTCAGGATCTCGTTGATCGCCAGCAGCACGCAGTCGGTCGGCGTGCCGTCGACGGCGTAGCGGCGGTCCTCGACCTGACGGATGCGCAAAGGACGGCGCAGGGTCAAGGAGTGCCCGGCGCCGCTCTGCTCGGTCTCCGGCGCCACGATCCAGACGTCGCGGGACAGCGCCGAGGCAATCCGAGCCAGGGTCTTGATGCCGGGTGCCTCGATCCCGTCGTCGTTCGACACCAGGATGCGAGCGGTGGCGAGGTCCATCGGCCAGTTCGTCATTGCGCGCGCTCGATCCGTTCGAGGCCCCGAAGGTAGGGCTTGAGGGCGTCCGGTATGGCAACCGAGCCGTCGGCCTCCTGGAAGTTCTCCAGGATGGCGATCAGCGTCCGCCCCACCGCCAGGCCGGAGCCGTTGAGGGTGTGGACGAACTCGGTTGACTTCTCGCCCGTGCGGCGAAATCGGGCCTTCATGCGGCGGGCCTGGAAATCGCCACACACCGAGCAGGACGAGATCTCGCGGTAACGGCCCTGTCCGTCGTCCTGCCCGGGCAGCCAGACCTCGATGTCGTATGTCCGCCGGGCCGAGAACCCCATGTCGCCGGTCGACAGCGCCATCACCCGGTACGGCAGGTCGAGACGCTTCAGCACCTCTTCGGCGCACGCCGTCATCCGCTCGTGCTCCTCGTCCGAACGGTCCGGATGCGCGATCGACACCAGTTCGACCTTGCCGAACTGGTGCTGGCGGATCATGCCGCGGGTGTCGCGCCCGGCCGACCCGGCCTCCAGACGAAAGCACGGCGTGTACGCGGTGAACCGCAGCGGCAGGTCGCTCTCTTCCAGGATCTGCTCGGCCACCAGGTTGGTCAGAGGAACCTCGGCGGTCGGGATCAGCCAGAAGCCGTCCGTGGTCCTGAACTGGTCGTCGGCGAACTTCGGCAGCTGGCCGGTGCCGAACAGCGCCTGGTCGCGCACCAGCACCGGCGGCGCGACCTCGGTGTAGCCGAACTCGCCGGTGTGGATGTCGAGCATGAACGCCGCCAGCGCCCGCTCCAGCCGGGCCAGGCCGCCCTTCAGCACCACGAAGCGGGCGCCCGCCAGCCGGGACGCCGCCTCGAAGTCCATCAATCCCAGCCCCTCGCCGATCGCGACGTGGTCGCGGGCGACGAAGTTCCGGTGCTTCGGCACCCCGACCCGCCTGAGCTCGACGTTCGCGTCCTCGTCGGCACCGACCGGAACGCCGTCGGCCGGCAGGTTCGGGACACCGGCCAGCAAGTCCTCGACCTCGGTGGCGAGGCGTCGCTCGTCCTCCTCCAGCCGCGCCATGCGGTCCTTGAGCTCGGTCACCTCGGCCATCAGGGCGTCGGCGGGATCGCCGCTGCGCTTCGCCTGGCCGATCAGCTTGGACGCCTCGTTGCGGCGCTGCTGCGCCTGCTGGAGCTCGGTTGTCACCCGACGCCAGTCGGCGTCCCGGGCCAGAACCGTCGCCGCCAACGGAGCGAGGCCGCGCTTGGCGAGCCCGGCGTCAAAGGCGTCACCGTCCTCTCGAATGCGTCGAATGTCATGCATGGGGTGGTCGTCGGGTCCGTTGGAGGTGCACGTCGTTATACGTACGCGCCCCGCTCCGGTCCAGCGACGGCGCCGGTCAGGCCTGGTCGGCGGCCTCGGCCTGCGCCCGCTTTCGCTCGATCAGCACCGCGCAGAGGATCGAGACCTCGTAGAGCACCATGATCGGCACCGCCAGCAGCACCTGGCTGATCACGTCAGGCGGCGTCAGGATCGCCGCTGCCACGAACGCGATGACGATCGCGTAGCGGCGCTTCGACCGGAGCCCGTCGGCGCTGACAATCCCGACCCGGGCGAGCAGCACCAGCAAGACCGGCAACTCGAACGCCACGCCGAACGCGAAGATCAGGCGCATCACGAGGGACAGGTACTGATCGACCTTCGGCTCGAGCACCAGCGGCAGGTCGCCGTCGCCGCCAGGGTGTTCGAAACCCAGGAAGAACTGCCAGGCCAGCGGGACCACGATGTAATAGACCATCGCCGCGCCGAGGAAGAACAGCACCGGAGTGGCAGCCAGGAACGGCAACAGCGCGCGGCGCTCGTGCTTGTAGAGGCCCGGAGCAACGAACATCCAGATCTGCATCGACACCACCGGGAACGACACGCAGGCGGCGAAGAAGAACCCGACCTTGATGTAGGTGAAGAACGCCTCGTGCAGGGCCGTGTAGATCATCCGGCGGCCTTCCTGACCGGCGGTGATGTCGGCCAGCGGCTGCACCAGGAAGGTGAAGATCGGTTCAGCCAGGGCGTAGCCGAGGAAGAAACAGGCGATGAACGCCACCGCCGAGATGATCAGACGGTGACGCAACTCCATGAGATGGTCGAGCAACGGCATCTTGCCGCCCTCGAGATCATCCTCGGGATCACGGGTCTCAGCCATGCCTCAGGCCTCCCCGGCGCCAGGGCCGGTCCGGGTCTTGGCCGGACGGCGGGGTTTGGCGGGCGGTTTCGCCGGGCTCGGGTCAGAGGCCTTCGTCGACGCACGGCGGACCGGCTTTCGAGCCATGGACTCTGTCGCTCCGCCGGGCTTTGCCGGACCGTCGGGCTTCGCCGGAAACGGCGGCCGGCAACGGCGACGCGGATGTCGTGGTCTGAGCCGGCGCAGCGGACGGCCCTGCCGGCGTCGGCGTAGGAACCCCAGCCGCCGGCGCTGGCGCGGGCGGCGTCACCGAGTTGTCGGGGATCCGGGAGCGTTCAGCGAGGGACGCGTAGCCGGAGGAATCCGGGCCACCCTCTCCGGCGGCCATGCCGACGGCGGGCGCGGCGTCATCGTCGCCACGCGCCAGCGTGTTGACGTCTCGACGCGCCTGATCGAGGGCGGTCTCGATCTCGTCCGCCCCGGCGCTCTCCCGGGCTTCCTCGAAGCTCTTGCGAAACTCGCCGGTTGGATCGACATGCTTTTCGATGGAGGCCCCGACGCCTTCCCGCGACACCTGCTGGATCTGCTTGCGGACGTCGTCGAGTTCGGCCTCACGGGCCATCTCCTCGAGGCTACCCTGAAACTCGGAGGCCAAGGACCGCGCCTTGCGGATCCACTGGCCTACCGTCCTGATCACACGCGGAAGGTCCTTCGGCCCGACGACCACCACGGCCACAAGCGCGATCAGGATGAACTCCTGCCAGCCGATATCGAACATGGTGATCCCCGCGCCCGATCGGGCGCCTCAGGACAGCGGGAATGGAGAGCCGTGAGCGCTCAGCTCTTGACGGCCTGATCCGACTTTTGCGCCGGCTTGCCGGCAGAGCTGTCGTCGGTCACGGACCGGTTGACGGTGTCACCATCGCCCTCGCCATCGGCGCCGCCATCCTTGATGCCCTGCTTGAAGTTCTTCAGGCCCTTGCCGAAATCGCCCATCAGCCGCGAGATCTTGCCGCCGCCACCGAAAAGGAGAAGCACGACGGCGAGAACCACCAGCCAGTGCCAAATGCTGAAGCTACCCATCGAATGCTCCGAAATCCCGTTATGCCCCCGTCTGACGCGGCGGACTATACGCGACCGGGGCCGCGCGCCGCAACGCAAACGCCATTCACACGCTACATGGTTACTCAGTTGGCGAATACGAAGGTCTGGGTCGGATCGACCTGTATCCGGACCCTGGCACCCGGCTTCGGCAGGTAGACCCCTGGAACCCTGGCGTGCAGGTGCACCGACGCCTCCGACTGCGCCGGCGCGGTTACGGTCATGTGAACCAGACTGGTCCGCCCAAGCAGACGTGCCTGTTCCACCACGCCGCTCGGGTCATCCGAATACACCGGCGCCCACGGATGGATCGCCACGCCTTCGGGCCGGACAACCACCGTGGCCTTGGCTCCCTCCGCCAGACCGCGCGCCGGAATCGAGCCCAGCGGCGTGTCCACCGACCCGGCCCGGACCTGGCCCTCGATGCGATTGACCTCGCCGAAGAACGACGCCACGAACGCGTCCACCGGCTCGCAATACAGCTCGACCGGCGTTCCCTGCTGGACGATCCGGCCGCCGCGCATGACGGCGATCCGGTCGGCCATGAACATCGCCTCCTCGGAATCGTGGGTCACCATCAGGCACGCCGAACCGCTGGCCTTCAGGATGTGCAGGACCTCGTCGCGCACCCGGTCGCGCAGCCGGGCGTCCAGGCCCGAATAGGGCTCGTCCAGCAGCACGACACGGGGCCTTGGCGCCAGCGCCCGGGCCAGAGCCACGCGCTGCTGCTGGCCTCCCGACAGCTCGTGCGGATAGGATCGGGCGTACTCGTCCATGCCCACCATCGCCAGGACCTCCTCGGCCCGGCTGCGGCGGTGCGTCGCGTTCATTCCCGACAGCCCGAAGGCCACGTTCTCGATCACGTCGAGGTGCGGGAACAGCGCGTAGTCCTGGAACACCAGCCCCACCCCGCGACGTTCGGGCGGCACCTCCACGCCGTTGCCGGCGACCAGGGTGCCCGACAGGCTGATCGCGCCGTCCTGAAGCTCCTCGAGGCCGGCGGCCAGCCGCAGCACGGTGGTCTTGCCGCATCCGGACGGACCGAGGAGGCAAACCACCTCGCCCGCCGCCACCGAAACGGACACCCCGTCGACCGCCTGAACCCGGCCATAGCGGTGGCGCACGTCGACAATCTGCAGGGCCGGAGGCGTCGGCTCGGTCTTCAGCGCGGTGGCGTTCATCGTCCTGAGATACAGGGGCCGTCGGGCGGCGGCAAGGCGGCAACCACGGCCGTCAATCGTCGTCCAGGCTGTCGTCGGGAAGGAAGTCGAGTTGCTCGGCCTGCTCCATCGGCTCGTCAAGCAGGTCGTCCTGCTGCATCGCGATGCTGGTCAGCCCGCCACGCCGCTCCAGCAGCCCCATCGCCTTCAATTCCTCCAGTCCTGGCAATTCCTTGATGTCGCCGAGACCGAAATGGTCGAGGAAGGCCGGGGTGGTGCCCCATTGCAGCGGACGCCCCGGCGTGTCCCGACGGCCGCGCGGCTTGATCCAGCCTGCCTCCAGCAGCGTGTCGAGGGTGCCCTTCGAGAGCGCCACGCCGCGAATCTCCTCGATCTCGGCTCGGGTCACCGGCTGGTGATAGGCAATGATCGCCAGGGTCTCGATGGCTGCCCGAGACAGCTTGCGCCTTACCGGCTGCTCGGTCCGCAGCATCCCGCCGAGGTCCGGCGCCGTCCGGAAGCTCCACCGCGTGCCGCTCTGCACCAGGTTGACGCCCCGTTCAGCGTAGCTTTCGGCAAGGTCGGCAAGGATGGCGTCTAGGTCGACCGGCTCGGGTACCCGCTGGCGCAGCAAGGTCTCCTCCACCGGGTCGGCGCTGGCGAACAGCACCGCTTCGACGAACCTCGCCCAGCGCCGCCGTTCCTCCGCCGCCAGGAGGTCGGGACTGTCCGCCACGGCGCCGGTCATGGCTGGTTCCCGGTGTGCGAGCGCAGCCAGATCGGCCCGAAGGTCCCGTCCTGACGGATCTGCGCCTGACCGTCCTTCACCAGTTGAAGGCTGGCGACGAAGGTCGAGGCCACCGCCGATCGCAGGAGCAGCGAGCCCTTCAGGAACTCCGGGCAGAAAGCTGAACAGGGTGCGCCACTCCGGAACCTTCCCGACCAGGGCGCGCAGCCGCTCGATGGCGTCCTCGACGGCGTACAGCTCGGTGGCCGCGATCGTCAGCGTCTGGCCCTGCTCGCGGACCTTGTGGTCGCCGTAGGCGCGCAACAGGTCGTAGAGGGTCACGTCGTAGACCGAGCGGAATCGTGCCGACAGGTTCTCGGGCGACCCGCGGGCGAACACATCGGCCCCGAGTTGCGGCAACGCCATCAGCCGGCGACCGGCATCCTGCATCGCCTCAAGCCGCTGAAGCTGGAAGCGCAGCGCCTCGGCGAGCGCGGCCGGATCCTGCTCCTCGTCCTCGGTCGCGTCGGCGGGCAGCAGCAGGCGGGACTTCAGGTAGGCGAGCCAGGCCGCCATCACCAGGTAGTCGGCCGCCAGCTCGAGGTTGAGAACCTGCGCCTCCCGGATGAACACCAGGTACTGCTCGGCCAGTTGCAGGATCGAGATCTGCGTGAGGTCGACCTTCTGGTCGCGCGCCAGGGTCAACAGCACGTCGATCGGTCCCTCGAAGCCGTCGAGGTTGAGGAACAGCGACAGCTGCACCGGCTCGCGCCGCCGGTACTCCGGCTGCGGGCTCTCGAACGAATCGTGGATCGCCAAGGCTCCGTCCGCGGCTCAGTGACCGGTGACCGCCATGATCACCGAGGCGAGCGTGTCGACCGGCCCCCAGATCAGCACGCGCGCCACGTCGAGTGTAACCCCGACCTGTGCTGCCAAGAAGGGCACCAGGAACAGCACCAGGATGACCAGCAGCAGTCCCGCCCGTTCCAGCTTCGCCACCCGCCACGCCAGGGCGTCCGGCAGCAGCGACACCAGCACCCGCCCGCCATCGAGGGGCGGAATCGGCAGCATGTTGAACACCGCCAGCACCAGGTTGAGGAGGAACAGGTTGCGCAGGTTCTCCACCAGCCAGTCCTCGGCGGCGCTCGGCGCCAGATGGACGGCGTGGAAGAGCAGCGCCGCGATCGTCGCCAGCAGCAGGTTCGACGCCGGGCCCGCCAGGGCGACCAGCGCCATGTCGCGGCGCGGGTTGTTCAGGCGGGAGAAATTGACCGGCACCGGCTTGGCGTAGCCGAACAGGAACGGCGCCTCCATGATCAGCAGCAGCGCCGGGAGGATCAGGGTGCCGAAAACATCGATGTGCGGCAGCGGGTTGAGCGTGACCCGGCCCATCAGCCGGGCGGTAGGGTCGCCAAGCTTCGACGCTGCCCAGCCATGCGCAGCCTCGTGCAGGGTGATGGCCAGCACCACCGGCAGGATCCAAACGGTCGCGCCCTGAATCAGGCCGGCGAAGTATTCCGCGTCCATCAGGCTGTTCCGAGCCCGGACAGCAGCTCGGCGAGCCACTGGGGGGCGTCGGCGGGCGGCGCGATTCGCCTGGCGCTGTTGCGGCGGCGTTCGGCGTCGGCGCGGGCGGCTCGCATGGCCGACACACCGGCGAGTTCGGTGATCTCGGCGGCGATCGCGGTCATCTCGTCCATCCGGCCGTTGCAGTGCAGGACCACGTCGCAGCCGGCCTTCAGCGAGGCGGAGGCGCGGGCGCCGATCGGCCCGCCGAGCGCCGCCATGGAGAGATCGTCCGACATCAGCAGCCCATCGAACCCGATGAAACCACGGATCACCTCGGCGATCACGATTGGCGACAGGGTCGAGGGCCGTTCCGGATCGAGCGCCGGGAACAGCAGGTGACCGGTCATGCCGTAGGGCACGACATCCGCCAGCGCCGCGAAAGGCGCGAAATCGACGGCCTCGAGCGTCGCCCGGTCGGCGTCGACCCTGGGAAGCTCGGCGTGGCTGTCGACCATCGAGCGGCCGTGTCCCGGCAGGTGCTTGAGCACGCCGGTCACGCCGGCCGCGGCGATCGCGTCCGCCTGGACCCGCGCGAGGCGCGCCACGGTCGCGGGATCCTCGCCGAACGCCCGGTCGCCGATCACGTCGTGGGCGCCCGGCTGGCGCACGTCGGCCAGCGGGACGCAGTCGACGTCGATCCCGAGTTCCGCCAGGTCGTTCGCCATCAGCGAGGCCGACAGTCGCAGCGCCTCCGCCGCCGCCGCCGGGTTGACGGCGGCGAGGCGCGCGAACGTCTCGGCCGGCGGGTAGCGGCGCCACCGTGGCTCCGCGAGGCGCTGCACCCGCCCACCCTCCTGGTCGACCAGCACCGGAGCATCGCGGCCGACGCACTCGCGCAACGCCGCGGTCAGCGCCCGCACCTGCTCGGGTGAGTCGACGTTGCGCTTGAACAGGATGAAGCCGTAGGGGTCGAGTTCCCGGAAGAACGCCGCCTCATCGGCGGCGAGCCGAAGCCCGGCACACCCCAGGATGGCCGCACTGGTCATTCAGGGACGCACCACGATGCAAGGCTGAGCCTTGGCCTTCAGGCCGTCGCAGATCGCGACCGCGGAGGTCTCCGACACCGGGCTCGACTGGATCCGGAAGAAGACGCCTTTGCCGGGGCCGAGGTCGACCCTCTGGATCCGGCGGTCGAGGCCGCCCAGCTGGTCCGGGTGGCGGCGCTTCAGCCTGGCCCATTCGGCCTCGGCGGCAGCCTCCTCGCGCAGCGCTCCGAGCTGGATCCGGAAGTTTCCGGCGGTCAGCGTTACCGCTGCGGACTGTGGGGCCGGAGCTGCCGCAGCCGGCGGTGGCGAGGCTGGAACCGGTGCAGGCGCGGGCGCCGCAGCCGGAGCCGGCGACGTGGCCAGGGGCGCTGGCGGCGGTGTCGATGCCGGCGGTGGCGGGACGCGGCTGGCGCCGGTGGTGGTGCCACGAACGGCGGCGGTGTCGGAGCGGTCTCGGCGCGGGCCGGCGGAGGGGCGGTGTCCTGGGGCGTCGGGATCTGCGGTGCCGGCGCCGGCACCACGACCCGGGCGGGCGGAATCCCTGACTCCGAGGGTGCTGCTGGCGGCTGAGGCTCCGGCAGCGGCGGTACCGGGACCTGAGCCGACGGTGACAACTCGACGATCGGTGGCGGCGGTGGCGGAGCCGGCGGCGCCACCGGTCGCTCCGGTGGCGGCAGGAGGCGCTCGACCCGCGCTGCCCCGCTGGTCTCACCGGGGCGCATGGCTTCGTAGACCAGCTTGTCCTGGTTGGGTACCTGGAGGCCACCCGGCTGCTCCGGCCGGACCTTGGTTGGACGCGCGTCGGCCTTGATCAGCGGCGCCGTCGTCTCGGTTCCCCGCCGAAGACCCTGGTCGTAGGCGTACCAGACGACGCCGGCGAACGCGGCGAGCGCGAAGGTGGCGACGAAAACGCCAAGCGCCCGCGAGCGCCGACGCGGTGGCTCGCGCAGTTCCGGCGGCGGACCGGGGCGGTAGGCGCGGTCGGCGTAGAGATCGTCGTCCCGCCCGTCGCTCATTCCCGAAGCTCCTCGACCGGCTGCACGCCCATCACCGCCAGGCCCGACGCGATCACCGTCGCGGTCGCCCGCACCAGCGCCATCCGGGCCAGGGTGGTCTCCGCATCATCCGGCAGTATGAACCGGAGCCGGGCGTCGTCCTTGCCCTTGTTCCACAGCCCGTGGAAGGCGGCCGCCACCTCGCCGAGATAGAATGCCACACGGTGCGGCTCGTGCGCATCCGCCGCGCTCTCCACCAGCCGGGGCCAGCCGGCCAGGACCTTCACGAGGCCGAGTTCGTCCGGATCGCCCAGGGACCCCAGCGGCACCGCCGACAGCGCGGCGTCGGAGAGGTCGCGGTCGGGCAGCGCCTCGGCGGCGTGACGCAGCACGGACGTGGCCCGGGCGTGGGCGTACTGCACGTAGAAGACCGGGTTGTCGCGGCTGTGCTCGCGGACCTTCTGGTAGTCGAACTCGAGCGTCTGGTCGTTGCGGCGGGTCAACATGATGAAGCGGACGACGTCCGGACCGACCGCCTCGACCACGTCGCGCAGGGTCACGAAGGTCCCGGCGCGCTTCGACATCCGCACCGGCTTGCCACCGTCGAACAGGCTGACGAGTTGGCACATCTTGACGTCCAGGCTGCCCTCGCCGCCGGTGATCGCGGTCACCGCCGCCTTCATGCGCTTGACGTAGCCGCCGTGATCGGCCCCCAGCACGTCGATCAATTCCGGCGAGCCGCGCAGGAACTTGTCGTGATGATACGCAATGTCGTTGGCGAAGTAGGTCCAGGACCCGTCGGATTTCTGCAACGGTCGATCAACGTCGTCGCCGAACTCGCTGGCCTTGAACAGCAGCTGCGGCCGCGGCTCCCAGTCCTCGGGCGTCTTGCCCTTCGGTGGTTCCAGTATCCCTGTGTAGACCAGCCCGCGGGCCTGCAGGGTTTCGAGAACGCGCTGCACGGCGCCCGCCTCGACCAGGGCGCGCTCCGAGGAGAAGGTGTCGAAACGGATGCCCATTCCCAGCAGGTCGCGCTTGATGTCGAGCACCATCAACTCGACCGCGCGGGCGCGGAACACCTCGAGCCACTCGGCCTCCGGCCGTCCCACCCAGCGATCGCCGTCGCTGTCGGCTATCGCCTGGCCGACCTCCTTGAGGTACTCGCCGGGATAGTGGCCTCCGGGATCGTGACGTCCTCGCCCAGCGCCTCGCGGTAGCGGAGGTGGGCCGAGCGCGCGAGGGTTTCCACCTGCGCGCCGGCGTCGTTGATGTAGTACTCGCGCGTGACCGTGAAGCCCGCCTTCTCCAGCAGCGTGGCGAGGGCATCGCCGAACACCGCGCCGCGGGCGTGCGCCGCGTGCAGCGGCCCGGTCGGGTTGGCCGAGACGTACTCGACGTTGACCCGCCGGCCCTGCCCCGTGGTCGAGGCGCCGTAAGCGGTGCCGGCCCGCAGGATGGCGCCGAGTTCGGCCAGCCACACCGACGGCGCGAGGCGAAGGTTGATGAAACCGGGGCCGGCGACCTCGGCCGACTCGACCTCGTCCAGCGCCGACAACGCCTCGGCCAGCGGCCCGGCGATGGCGCGCGGGTTGCTGCCGATCGGCTTCGCCAGCAGCATCGCCGCGTTGGTCGCGATGTCGCCATGGCTCGAGTCGCGCGGCGGCTCGACCGTCACGCGGTCGAACGGCAGCCCCTCCGGCCAGCCCTGGCGCCGCGCCAGCTCTTCGAGCGCGGACTGAATCTTTTCACGGAACTGATTGAATACGTTCATCGTAGTGCGGCAATCCTACCACGGTGGCGCAAGCCTGTCCCGTCAGAAGCGTCGGCAGCGACACGACCCGGCCCGCAGCAGCATCTGCGATCGAACGCGTGCGCCCTGCGGGCGGCGGAAAGCGCGCGGACCCTAGCCGCTCGCCCCGATGACGGCAACGTCAAACCGCGTTGAAGCAAGCCACCGCCGGGCCTATATGCTGTAGCTTAGCGAGACACAAAGGAGCGGAGCGCGGCCATGCCTGACGCAGGATCTCCGGAACGCCGGTTCGCCGTGACCGAGAGCGCGGCGCGGCGCATTGCCGCGCTCAGCCTGGAAGAACAGGCCGAGGGCGCACCGATGATGCGGGTCGCCGTTCTCGGCGGCGGCTGCTCGGGCTTCCAGTACAAGTTCGAGTTCGACCGCTCGGTCAACGACGACGACCACGTTTTCGAGCGTGACGGCGTGAAGGTGGTGGTCGACGACGTGTCCCTGGATCTGCTGTCCGGGGCCCAGCTCGACTACAAGGATGAGCTGATCGGCTCCTACTTTGCGGTCGAGAACCCGAACGCCACCGCGTCCTGCGGCTGCGGGACGTCGTTCGCCATCGGGTGACCGCAAGCCCGATCCCGCGACGGTTGACCGAAGGCGACAGCGTGGCACCATGCGCGCCCCAGCGCAGAGGCCGTGCCCGTGAAGATCGCCACCTGGAACGTCAACTCCATCAAGGCCCGACTCGACAACGTGCTCGAATGGCTGCGGGACGCGGCGCCCGACGTCGTTCTCCTGCAGGAGATCAAGACCGTCGACGACGGCTTTCCGCGGCTTGATCTCGAGGCCCTCGGCTACCGGTGCGCCGTCCATGGCCAGAAGAGCTACAACGGCGTCGCCATCCTCTCCAGGGTGGGCCTGGAGGACGCGCAAGCCCGCCTGGCCGGCGACGACAGCGACGAGCACGCCCGCTACCTCGAAGCGACGGTGGCCGGAAACATCCGGGTCGCCACCATCTACCTGCCGAACGGCAACCCGGTCGCCACCGAGAAGTTTCCCTACAAGCTGAACTGGATGAAGCGCCTGAAGGCGCGGGCTGCCGAGTTGCTGGCGACCGGGGGTCCCGTGGTGCTGGGCGGCGACTACAACGTGATCCCGACCAACGACGACGTCCACAACCCGGCTGCATGGGCCGGCGACGCGCTGTTTCAGCCGGAGACCCGGGCGGCGTTCCGTGAAATCCTGTGGCTCGGCTACACCGACGCGTTCCGTGCCGTGGATCCGAGCCCGCACAGGTACACGTTCTGGGACTACCAGGGCGGTGCCTGGCAGCGCGACCACGGCATCCGGATCGACCACCTGCTGCTGTCCCCGGTCGCGGCCGACCGTCTGGTCACCGCCGGCATCGACACCGGCCCCCGTGGCAAGCCCAAGGCCAGCGACCACACCCCGGTGTGGTGCGAGCTTCGGGACCCGGCATGAGCGCGCCTCTGACCGGCGGCTGCCTGTGCGGTCGCGTCCGGTGGGTCGCCGAGGCACCGGTGCTGCACCGGGTGCACTGCCATTGCTCGCTCTGCCGCAGAGCCTCGGGCGCGATCGAAGTGCCGTGGGTGACCGTGGAGCGGGGCGGCTTCCGCTGGACCGGTGAGGCGCCGGCCACGGTCCGCTCGACCGCCTCGGCCGAACGAACCTTTTGCGCAGTCTGCGGCTCGAAGCTCACCTTCGTCCACGACGATCTGCCCGATGAAGTCGACATCGCCGTCGGCTCGCTCGACGACATCGAGGCCGGGTATCCGATGCTGCAGATCCACGGTGAGAGCCGGGTGGCGTGGCTGTCGGTCGACCCGCACGTTCCGTTCCGGGCCGACCACGCCTCCGGGCCGGAGGTCTGCGATCCGCCGCCGCTGGCCGACGACGCCGACCTGACCGGTGGTTGCCTCTGCGGCGGGGTTCGCTACACCGTCACCGGACCGCCGGTGCGCTCGGGACTCTGCCATTGCCGAACCTGCCGACGGGCGACCGGTGGCCTCGCCTTCGCCTGGGCGATCTGGCCCCGCGATCGCTACCGCGACAACGGCGGCCCGACCGTCGGCTGGGCGGCCTCCGAAGCCGGCAGCCGGCGCTTCTGCCCGATCTGTGGCGCCGGAGTCGGCTTTGCCTTCAACGACCGGCCGGACCTGGTCGAGGTCGCGCTCGCCGGACTCGATGACCCGGGCGCCCTGGCGCCCGACAGCCACGGCTTCGCCGCCGACGCACCGTCCTGGCTGACGATCGACGACGACCGGCCGCGCTGGCCGGGGCGACCCAACCGCGGCGCCCCCGACGACCGCCTGCTGCGAGGCCGAGACTGACGCCAGACTGACGTAACGGGGCTCTGGCTACAGCGCCCCTGCCCGTCCCTTCCAGGTCGGCCCCATGGGCGACAGGCGCACCCCCGGACGCAGCCGGCTCCACGGCAGCTTCGCCGGATCCGCGACCATCGGCCCGGGTGCCGCGGCGACCAGGATGGCGTGCGCGATCGGGGTGAAGTCGGCCCGGAAGTGGACAGACGACTTGTTCACGAGGATCGCCTGCTCGGTCGGCTCGATCCCGACGAAGCGATACAGCGCCTGATCCGCCATCTGCACCTTGCGCGAGGCCAGCGCGATCCGCACGCCGCCGATCCGAAGGCAGGCGGACGGACCGAGCCGCATCCGGGCGTTCCGATAGAACGGGCCGGTGCCGGTGGTGTTGCCGTCGTGCAGCGCCTCGACCACGAAAGTTGCCTCGAACGGCGCGTCGCCCGGAATCCCGGAATGCCCCCCGAGCCGGACGGTGATGCTGGCGCCGACGCCGGCGGCGTGGGCCGCCTCGGCCGCCGCCGGGTCGATCATCAGGCCGATGGCGGCGCGCTCGGCCCCGGCCGCTACCAGGGCCCGCAGCATCCCGGTGGTGTCGCTGTTGCCGCCGGCCCCCGGGTTGTCCTGGGTATCGGCGATCACCACCGGACGGCTGGCGCCGGCCGACAGCCGCAGCGCCTCGGCGACCGCTTCGTCGGGATCGTAAATCTTGCCGGCAAACGCCGCCTCGAGGCCCGCGACGTCGGCGCACACCGCGTCGGCCGCCCGGTCGGCGTCGGCCTGGGTGGTGCCGTAGGCGAGGACCGTGGGCCCGCAGTCGGCGATGTCGGCGGCCGGGAAACCCGGCAGATAGGACGCGCTCCAGACACCGCCGGTCTCCAGCGCCGTCAGCCGGTCGTAGATCGGCCCCGACGGCTCCATCATCGTGCACTGCCAGGAAAGGGGAATCAAGAAATCCAACTGACGGAATGATTTAAAAGGCTTTCCTTCAACCAAAATCTTATCGAGTAGTGCCGCCGTCCGCCTGCCGGTGTCGGCCATGTCGATGTGCGGATAGGTCTTGTAGGCCACCATCATCGTCGCCGCGTCGAAGCAGGCGCGGGTGATGTTGCCGTGCAGGTCGAGGGAGGCCACCAACGGGATGTCCGACCCGATCACCGCGCGCACCCGGCGCAGGGTCTCGCCCTCGCCGTCCTCGTGGCTCTCGGTGACCATGGCGCCGTGCAGGCACAGGTAGACGGCGTCGAGCGGCCCGTCCGCCAGCGCCGCCCGCAACCCGTCGATGATCAGCGCGACGATCCTGTCGAAGGCGTCATCGGTGACTTCGGCCGATGGCGACGCCGCCGCCCAGGTGGTCGGCACCAGGTCGTGCCCGGCGGCGCGGGCCGCCTCGATGAAGCCGGCGATCGACAGGTTGATGCCCGCGACCGCGTCGAACAGCGCCGGGCCGCTGACCAGCGCCGGCCAGCCGCCGCCGCGGGCGAACGCCTCGTAGCCCGCCTTGGTCGGCGCGAAGGTGTTGGTCTCGTGCTGAAATCCGCCGATCGCGATCCGGGCCATGGCCGTCCTATGGTGATCTGGCGCCTGCCAGGCTGCGAAAGCCGGCGCCGAGGTTGTCGAGCACCCGCCCGTCCCTCAGCAGCGGCACGGCCGCCAGGACGAACAGGATGATGAGGGCCAGGGAGATGATGGTCGCCCGGGCATCCTGGGATCCGGGTCCGGCGCCACGCGCCGGATCCGATCGTCTCGAACTGCCGTTGCGGCGCTCAGATATCCGCATAGCAGTGGGTTTCAGCGGCCCCGCCGGAGTGCGTAGGAGCGGTGCGGCACCCGCTCCGGGCCCACGGTGACATGGCGGCTCGGCAGCGTGCTGTCGAAGGCGTCAATTGCCATTTCCCGATGGACGACGTTTCCGCGTTGACGGCAAGTGTAGCCGCCCGTCGTCCAAGGGTGCAACGCGGCGGGCCGTTTCGCCCGCACCGTTATCGATCGACAGCCGACGGCCCCTCCGCCGTCAGGCAACCGCCTCCAGACGCTTGAGCGCGGCCGCCAGCCGGTCGCGGCGCTCGGCTTCTTCGGCCCGGCGCTCGCGATTCTCCTCGACGACCTCCTCGGGCGCCTTGGCGACGAACGCCTCGTTCGACAGCTTCTTGTCGATCTTGGCGATCTCGCCCTCGGCCTTGGCGACCTCCTTGGCGAGGCGGGCGCGCTCCTGCGCCACGTCGATGACGTCGGCGATCGGCAGCACGAAGGTGGCCTCGTCCAGCACGCCCTGCACCGCGCCGGCCGGAACATCGGCGCCGGTGCGGGCCTCGGACAGCCGCGCCATGCGCAGGACCAGATCGCGGTAACGCTCGAGCCGGGCGGCGGTGGCCGGACTGGCACCGGTCAGGATCAGCGGGATCTGGGCCGAAGGCGGCACGTTCATCTCGCTGCGGACCGACCGGACCTCCGAGACCAGGCGGATCAGCCAGCCCATCTCGGCCTCGACCTCGGCGTCGACCAGGCGGGCCGGTAGATCCGGCCACGCCCGCCGGATCAGCAGGGTATCGGCGTCCTCGCCGAAGCTCGCCCAGAGTTCCTCGGTGATGTACGGCATCACCGGGTGCAGCAGGTGCAGCGCCCGGTTGAGCGCCCAGGCGGTCGCGGCCCGGGTCTCGGCCGCCGCCGGGTGCGCCGGACTGCCCTCGGGCACCTGCAGGATCGGCTTGGTGAACTCCAGGTACCAGTCGCAGAACGTGCCCCAGAAGAACTGATAAAGGGCGGCGGCCGCCTCGTTGAACTTGTAGGCCTCGATCGCCTCGGCAACCGCCACGCCGGTCTTGCGGACCTCGCCGACGATCCAGCGGTTGACGGTCTCGGTGCAGGCCGTCGGATCGAAGGCCGGATCGACGGTGCAGCCATTCATCTGGCAGAAGCGCGCGGCGTTCCAGATCTTGGTAGCAAAGTTCCGGTAACCCTCGACCCGCCCTTCCGCCAGCTTGATGTCGCGCCCCTGGGCGGCCATGGCGGCCAGCGTGAAGCGCAGCGCGTCGGTGCCGTAGCGGCCGATCAGGTCGAGCGGATCGATCACGTTGTTCTTCGATTTCGACATCTTCTGGCCCTTGGCGTCGCGCACCAGGGCGTGGATGTAGACCGTCCGGAACGGCACATCCTTCATGAAGTGCAGCCCCATCATCATCATCCGGGCGACCCAGAAGAAGATGATGTCGAAGCCGGTGACCAGCACGTCGCCGGGATAGTACCGCGCCAGTTCCGGTGTCTGCTGCGGCCAGCCCAGCGTCGAGAACGGCCAGAGCGCCGACGAGAACCAGGTGTCGAGCACGTCGTCGTCGCGCTTGAGGGCGACCGCCTCGCCATAATGCGCGGCGGCGGCGGCCACGGCGGCCTCTTCGGTCTCCTCGACGAACACGGTGCCGTCCGGCCCGTACCAGGCGGGGATCTGGTGGCCCCACCAGAGCTGGCGCGAGATGCACCAGGGCTGGATGTTGCGCATCCACTCGAAGTAGGTCTTCTCCCAGTTCTTCGGCACGAACACGGTCCGGCCGGTCTCCACCGCCTCGATCGCCGGCCTTGGCGAGCGTGGCGGCGTCGGCGTACCACTGGTCGGTCAGCCACGGCTCGAGCGGCACCCCGGAGCGGTCACCGTGTGGCACCGCGTGACGGTGCGGCTCGACCTTCTCGAGCAGGCCGAGCGCCTCCAGGTCAGCGACGACACGCTTGCGCGCCTCGAACCGATCGAGACCACGGTAGGCCTCGGGAACGTTGTCGTTGAGCCGGGCGTGGGCATCGAGAATGTTGATCATCTCGAGGTTCTGGCGCTTGCCGACCTCGAAATCGTTGAAGTCGTGGGCCGGCGTCATCTTCACGGCGCCCGAGCCCTGTTCGGGATCGGCGTAGGAATCGGCGACGATCGGGATCCGGCGCCCGACCAGCGGTAGGACCGCGTATCGGCCAACCAGATCCTGGTAGCGATCATCCTCCGGGTGCACGGCCACGCCGGTATCGCCCAGCATGGTCTCCGGACGGGTGGTGGCGACGACGATATGGCGCCCCTCGTCGCCCTCGATCGGGTAGCGGAAATGCCAGAGGTTGCCGTCGACTTCCTTGGACTCGACCTCGAGGTCGGATATTGCGGTCTGGAACTTCGGATCCCAGTTCACCAGCCGCTTGTCGCGGTAGATCAGCCCGTCCTTGTAGAGTTGGACGAACACCCGACGCACCGCCGCGGACAGCCCCTCGTCCATGGTGAAGCGCTCGCGCGCCCAATCCGGGCTGGCCCCGAGGCGCCGCAGCTGGTTGACGATGGTGCCGCCGGATCTCGGCCTTCCACTCCCAGACCTTCTCGACGAAGGCGTCGCGGCCGAGATCGCGCCGGTTGACGCCCTCGGCCGCAAGGTTGCGTTCGACCACCATCTGGGTGGCGATGCCGGCGTGGTCGGTGCCGGGCTGCCACAGCGCGTCGCGGCCGACCATTCGGTTGTAGCGGACCAGGATGTCCTGCACCGTGAACGTCAGCGCGTGCCCCATGTGCAGGCTGCCGGTGACGTTCGGCGGCGGCATCATGATGGTGTAGGGCGCGGCGTTGGAAGCTACGTCGCAGGCGAACGCGCCCGACTTCTCCCAGCGGCCGTAAAGCTTCGCCTCGACTTCGGCGGGGGAATAGGTCTTCTCCAGCATGTCGCCACGTCCCTGATTGTCCGGCTTCCGGAACTCCGGCGCGCGCGCCAGCGAGTCCGCGGGCGGCGGCGGGCCTGTTTAGGGCATGACGGCCGGAATGGCTACAGCCGGATCACCGCCCGATCACCAGCGGTCGCGGCGCTGCGACAGCATGACCAGCCGCTCGATCTCCTCGCGAACCAGCCTCTCGACCATCGACGGAAGATGCTGGTCCAGCCAGTCCTTCAACATCGGCCGCATCAGTTCCCGGGTCAGACGCTCCAGCGTCACCGCGCCGTTGCCGAGCGGTAGCTCCTGGTAGTCCTCGTTCAGCTTCGCCTGCAACTCGGCAAACGAATGCACGGTTTCCTGCGCCTGCGGCGGCGACACCAGCCCCTCGGGCGCGGCCGGGCGCGGCGGTGGCGGCGGAGGCGGTGTGTAGGCCGGCGCCGGTGCGTAGGCCGGCATCGGCTCCGGCTCGATGAAGCGACGGGGCTCAGGTTCGGGCGCGGGTTCGTCGAGCTTGAAGCGCTGTTGATCGAACAGCGGCTCGACCTCCTCGTCCTCCTCCTCCTCCTCGTCTTCCATGTCGGAGAGGTCGAGGACATCCTCGTCCTCCTCCTCATCCTCTTCTTCGAGTTCGGGCTCCGGTTCCGGTTCCGGCTCGGGTTCCGGCTCCGGCTCCGGCTCGGGCTCCGGAGCGGCTGCCTCCTCCTCCGGCTCATCGCCATCCTCGGAAATGATCCGGCGTATGGACGCCAGAATCTCCTCCATGGATGGTTCTTGCGCGGTGTCACTCATCGTCGAAAGCCCCGCCGACTCGTCCGGATCGGTCGATATCGAACCTGAAGATTAACGGACAAGCCACTGTCGAGCCAGCAAGTAGTCAGCCGGTATGTCAATTGCCCGGCATCCGCCCCGGTGGCTCGGTACCCCAGAGCCGGTCGGAAACCTCGACGTAGTGCGAGTCATAGTCGTAGATCTCGACCGGGAGACCGAGATCCTGGGCGGTCAGTCGGCCGAGGGCCTGGAGCAACTGATAGCTTGCGACCGTGGCGTCGCGCTGCGCCTGAACCAGTTCCACCTGCCCGTCCAGCAACTCCTGCTCGGCGTCCAGGACGTCGAGAACGGTGCGGGCGCCGACCGTGGCCTCCTGCTGCACGCCCTCGAGAGCGATTTCGGACGACTTCACCTCGGACTTCAGGGACTCGATCCGCGCCAACGTCGTCTGGTACGCCTCGAACGCGCTCGCCGCCGAATCGACGACCTCGCGACGGGTGTTGTCGACAAGCAGACGCGCCCGGTTCGCGGTTTCCTTGGTCTGGCGGATCTCCGAATACTCGGCCCCCGCCTGGTAGATCGGGATCGTCAACTGCAGTTCAGCGGCCATCGACGTGTTCTCGTTGTCACCGCCTGACGAATCGTAGGTCTGCTGGGCCTGACCGATGACGTTGAGCCTCGGCATCAGCCGGGCCTGGGCCTCGTCGATGGCGTGACGGGCCGACAACTCGTCGAACTTCGCCCGGACCAGGGTGAAGTTCTCCCTGACCGCCACATCAACCGCCTCGTCGCGCCCGGTCGGGAGGCCCGACGGGAAGCCCGGGCTTTCGACCCGGTCCGGGACCTGCCCGACAATCCGCTCGAAGGCGACACGGGCGGTGATCAGGTTGCCTTCCGCCTGAGTCCGGTCCGATCGCGCGCGCGAGACCCGCGACTCCGCCTGCGCCACGTCGGTGCGGGTGACCTCGCCAACCCGGAACCGGTCGCGGGTTGCCTCGAGCTGCTTCTGCAAGCGCGACAGGTTGGTGACCTGCAGATCGAGCGTCGCCTCCTCCCGCAGCACGTTCACGTAGGCGCACAACAGCCTGCAGCAGGGTCTGCTGCTCGCTGTTGAACAGCGCGGCTCGCTGCGCCTGAACTTCGGCCTCCGCCCCGGCCACAGCGGCCCCGACGGCGCCACCCGTGTAGAGCGGCTGATTGACGCTCAGCCGCCCGGTGCGCGGGTAGGTCGCCCCGTCCGCCGCGGTGATCCCATTGGTCTTGCTCTCCGTGTAGGCGGCGCCGACGCTGAGGCTGGAACTCACGGTCGGGCGCCATCCGGATCGAGCCTGCGCCACGTTCTCATCGATCGCCCGCAGCTGGGCACGCTCAGCCAGCAGCGCCGGATTGGACTGGTAGGTCAGCGCGAGCGCCTCCTCCAGGGTCATGCCCGCGGCGGGGGTCACCAGCGAGGTGCCGCACAACCAACCGGCGGCCAGCACGGCCAGGGCCAAGGAGCGGGATTTGATCGGCATGACGAGCGGACCCTTCGCAATGAACGTATGGAGAATGCCGAAATTCTCAAAATACAAAACTGGGCACCCGCTTGAAGCCTTGCAGCATCGGTGTGCCGGCGTCGAACAGAATCCGCTTGCCGACATGCCCACCGAGCTTCTGGTGCAGAACGGCCACGCCTGGGCCAACGACGGTCCCACCCTCGACCGTCACCAGCCTTCCGCCATCGGCGAGCTGGTCGAACAGCGCCTCCGGCAGGGTCTCGACCGCGCCGTTGACCAGGATGACGTTGTAGGGTGCCTGCTTGGCGTAGCCCACGCCCAGCGGGCCGACCACCAAGGCAGCGTTGTCGATCTCGAGCTCCGAGAGGATACCGTTGCCACGCTCGACCAGATCGGCGGCGTCGTCGACACCGACCACCGTCGACACCAGACGGGACAGCAGAGCGGTTGCGTATCCAGTGCCGCAGGCAACATCCAGGGCGACGTCCCCTGGAAGCGGCGACGCGGCCTGGATCAGCCGCGCAAGAACCATGGGTTCGAGCAGGTAACGTCCCGAACCGATATCGAGCGCCTCATCCGCGTAGGCGATGCCGCGCTTGGACTTGGGGACGAAGTTTTCACGGGGCACGCCCTCGAACGCGCCTACCACCCCCGGATCCGTGACCTTGTTCGTGCGGATCTGGCTTTCGACCATGTTGAGGCGAGCGAGCGCGTAGTCCATCGTGTCCCTCGGCAGCGAACGGGGTCGTGCCGTGCCGGCCCGCCCACGGTTTTATAGGCATTGCGGCAGCCCGACACAATTGTCGGGAAAGGGATTTGTCCGTCGCGCGGAATTGTTCCTGCGGGATTCGGCGCTCCCGCCCCTCCCCGGCGCACCTGCCTCTTGCCCGCAGACCCCGCCAT
Source organism: Rhodospirillaceae bacterium (assembly GCA_018401495.1). GTDB lineage: Bacteria > Pseudomonadota > Alphaproteobacteria > Thalassobaculales > Thalassobaculaceae > Thalassobaculum_A. The sequence goes on along the minus strand of JAGYJX010000015.1, from coordinate 303,990 downwards.
CGGCTAAGAGGTCGGCTCGCTCGGCGGCGGCCCCGTGGCAGAGTGGTTATGCAGAGGACTGCAAATCCTTGTACATCGGTTCGATTCCGGTCGGGGCCTCCAGCGAGCCGAATTGCGTGACCGGTCGGTGACATTGGCGGTTGCGCAACGGACCCGGGCGGCGCTATAGAGGCCGCCTTACTGGTCCCGGGTAGCTCAGTGGTAGAGCGAGCGGCTGTTAACCGCTTGGTCGGGGGTTCGAGTCCCTCCCCGGGAGCCATTTTCACAGTGTCCGACCCGGATAGATGACTGCCGCGGTCGGCTTTGTGCCTCCCCGGTCAGTCTCTCAGGTCCCGCGGCCGCACGAACCCGGTCAGCCGCGCCGAACCGGTCGTCAGATCCCGCCACCTTCCCTCGAACTCGAGCGTCGCCAACCCGCCGGTGGGGTACTTCGTCGCCACCGACCGCACCGCGTCCGGGTCGCTGGCAACGCCGGCCAGCGCCTGCGCCAGGCTTGCCATACCCGGGTTGTGACCGACCACCAGCGCCACCCCGACCGTATCGGGCAGCCGGCGCAACTGGTTCAGGATTGCGCCGCCATCCACCTCGTACAGCGCGTCGGAAATCTCGACGCGGGCCGACGCCGGCAGCACCGCTCGCAGCGCCGCAAGGGTGTCGACCGTGCGACGCGCCGACGAACACAGCACCAGGTCCGGCGATACCCGCGTCCGCTGGAAGTGGCCGGCAAGATCCGCAGCGGCCCGATCGCCACGCGCCGACAACGGCCGGTCGTGATCGGTGACGCCCGGATCGCCCCAATCGGACTTGGCGTGTCGCAGCAGGTGAAGCGTCGGCATACGGTCACCCCTCGTCCGCGAGGCTGGTGACGACCCGGATCTGGTTGTGCAGGGTCCGATGCACCGGGCATTTGCCGGCAATCTCCAGCAGCTTGGCGCGTTGGGTCGCGTCCAGTGGCCCGTCCAGCGCGATCCGCCGCTCGATCCGATCCACCATGCCCTCACGGGTCTCGCAATCGGCGCAATCCTCGGCGTGAACGCGATCGTGCCGCAACCGGGTCTCCAGCCGGTCGAGCCGCCATCCCTTGCGGTCGGCATACATTTTGATGGTCATGTTGGTGCAGGTGCCGAGCGCCGCCAGCAGCAGGTCATAGGGGGCCGGCCCGCTGTCGGTCCCGCCGACCGCGACCGGCTCGTCGGCGCGCAAGCGATGGTCGCCGGCGGCGATCCACTGCGGGAACAGTCCCTCGCCGGCATCGACCACCACCACTTCGCCGGCGGTCGTCTCGATCGCCGCCGGTTGAACGGTCGGCACCAGCCGCTCGGCCCAGCCCGACAGCACCGCCGCGACGTACCCGGCATCCTCGGGACGGGTCAGCAGGTGGTCGGCCTTGTCGAGCGACACGAAGCTCTTCGGGTGGCGGGCGGCCCGGAACAGCAGGGTCGCGTTGTCGATACCGACCGTCTGGTCGAGGGGGGCGTGGAAGATCAACAGGTCGCGGCGCAGCTTGGCGACCGTCGCTTCGAGGGCGTGGTCCTTGAGCGCCTCGAGGAACTCCCGCCGGACCCGGAAGCGCCTCCCGGCCAGTTCGACCTCGGCCTCGCCGTCGCGCTCGATGTCGGCGACCCGCCCGGCGAAGTTGTGAACCACATGGCTCGGGTCGGCCGGAGCACCGATGGTCGCCACCCCCTTGACCTCGGGGATCCGAGCCGCCGCCGCCAGAACCGCCGCGCCCCCAAGGGAGTGGCCGATCAGGATCGCCGGCGCCTGGTGCTCGACGCGCATCCAGTCGGCCGCCGCGACCAGGTCGTCGATGTTGGAGGCGAAGCTGGTGTTGGCGAACTCGCCATCGCTGTGACCCAGGCCCGTGAAGTCGAATCGCAGCACGGCGATGCCGCGCTCGGCGAGGCCATCCGCGATCCGGCGCGCCGCCGCGAGGTCCTTGGAGCAGGTGAAGCAATGCGCGAACAGCGCGAAACCACGCACCGCGCCGACTGGTCGGTCGATCCTGGCCGCCAGCGTGTCGCCCAACGCGCCCGTAAAGTTGACACTTTCCTTGCGCACGGCCATCGTCGACCTCATGAAGTCGTGGGTTGGGGCGGATTTTTAGCACATGGCGGTCGAGGACGAAGCCACCGCGGCCGTTTCCCCCGCGGTTCAGATCCGCCACGCGACGCCGGGCGACGCCGAGGCGATCGCCCTGCTCTCTCAGGAACTGCTGGCGTTCTATGGGCTGCCGGTCCGGTATCAGCGGTCCTACATGGCCCACGTCATCGCCGAGAAGGCGTTCACCGATCCACCGTCGATCGAGATCCTGATGGCGCTGGAGCGCGGCCAGGCCCGCGGCTTTCTGGCTTTCTCGAGCAGTTTCGCGGTCGCCAACTGCCAGACCAGCGTGTTCATCCAGGACCTGTTCGTCACCCGCAAGGCGCGCGCGCACGGCATCGGCCGCCAGTTGATGACGGAATTGGCCCGGCTGTGCGTCGAGCGCGGCATCGGCCAGCTCGACTGGACCGCCGACCCGTGGAACGAGAAGGCAACCGCCTTCTACGAGGCCATGGGCCCGCTGCTGCGCAGCGACAAGACCTATTACCGGCTGCTCTCGCCCCGCCTCGTCGATCTCGCCGCCGGGGTCAGGCCGGTGGAACGCCGACGCCGCCCCTGAGCGCTCTATCGCGCCAGCGCACGGCATCGTTCCCGGCGTCGCACTTTATCGGCGCACCGGCCCCGGCTAGGCTCCGAGCCGCACCGAACACGAAGCCTTCCAGCGAGGCATGGAGACCGAGATGGACGTACGCATCGGCTTCGTCGGCACCGTCGGCGACACCCCCTGATCAAGCTGAAGGCGGCCTCTGAGCGGACCGGCTGCACCATCCTGGGCAAGGCCGAGTTCCTCAACCCCGGCGGTTCGGTCAAGGACCGGGCCGCGCTGGCGATCATCGAGGACGCCGAACGCCAGGGGCGGCTGCGGCCCGGCGGGGTGATCGTCGAGGGCACCGCCGGCAACACCGGCATCGGCCTGGCGCTGGTCGGCAACGCTCGCGGCTACCGGACCGTCATCGTGATGCCGGAGACCCAGAGCCAGGAAAGAAGGACATGCTGCGGCTGTGCGGCGCCGACCTTCGGCTGGTTCCGGCCGTGCCGTACCGCGATCCCGGCAACTACGTCCATGTCTCGCAGCGGATCGCCGAGGAACTCGACAAGGTCGAGCCGAACGGCGCGATCTGGGCCAACCAGTTCGACAACACCGCCAACCGCGACGGCCACTACCGGACCACCGGTCCGGAGATCTGGGCGCAGACCGACGGCAAGGTCGACGGCTTCATCTGTTCGGTCGGCACCGGCGGCACCCTGGCGGGGACCGCGATGGCGCTGAAGGAGCGCAACCGCGATATCGTGATCGGCGTCGCCGACCCCATGGGCTCGGCGATCTACAGCCATTTCGCCCACGGCGAGCTGAAGTCCGAGGGCTCGTCGATCACCGAGGGCATCGGCCAGGGGCGGATCACCCGGAACCTCGACGGCGCCCCCGTCGACCAGGCCTTCCAGGTAACCGACGCGGAAATGCTGCCGATTGTCTTCGACCTTCTGAAGCACGAAGGCCTCTGCCTCGGCGGCTCCAGCGGGATCAACGTGATGGGCGCCATCAAGCTGGCCGAGGCGCTGGGCCCCGGGCACACCATCGTCACCATCCTGTGCGACGGCGGAACGCGCTACCAGTCGAAGCTGTTCAACCCGACCTTCCTGAAGGACAAGGGCCTGCCGGTGCCGGCCTGGCTCGACGATGGAGACGCTGCATGACCGATCCCGCGACCGAGGGCCTGGTGTCCACCGAGTGGCTGGCGCAGCACCTCGGCAATCCGTCGGTGAAGGTTCTCGACGGCACCTACCACCTGCCGACCGCCCGGCGCGACGCCGGCGCCGAGTTCCTGGAGCGTCACATACCGGGGGCCGTCCGCTTCGACATCGACGACATCTGCGACCCGGTCGACCCGCTGCCGCACATGATCCCGTCGCCGGAGCGCTTCGCCGAAAAGGTCGCGGCGCTCGGGATCTCCAACACCGACACCGTGATCGTCTACGACGTCTACGGCCTGCAGAGCGCGGCCCGGACGTGGTGGATGTTCCGGCTGTTCGGGCACGACGCGGTGGCGGTTCTGGACGGCGGCTTGCCGGCGTGGGTCGCCGCGGGGCACCCCTGGAGGACGGCGAGACCACCGCCCCCGAGCCCGGCTCCTTCACGGCCGGCTTTCGACCGGAACTGGTCCGCAGCCGCGACGACGTCATGCGGAATGTCGAGACGCGCGCGGAACAGGTGCTCGACGCGCGTTCCGCCGGCCGCTTCACGGGTGCCGAGCCGGAGCCGCGCGCCGGCATGCGGTCCGGGCACATTCCGGGTTCGCGATCGCTGCCCTTCACCGCCCTGCTCGGATCCCGCAACCAAGACGGTGCTGCCGGCCGACAAGCTCCAGAAGGCGTTCGACGCCGCCGGAGTCGACCCTTCGGCGCCGACAGTCGCGTCCTGCGGCTCCGGAGTGACTGCCTGCGTGATCGCCCTGGCGGCGCACCGCCTGGGCCGGCCGCCGGTCTCGGTCTATGACGGCTCGTGGTCGGAATGGGGCGGTCGCGACGACACGCCGGTCGAGACCGGCCCGGCGTCTTGACCCTCGGGTTCCGGCCGATCCGCGATGACGACGTGGCGGCCACGGTAGAGCTCTGGCGACGCTGCGGGCTGCTGGTCGCCTGGAACGATCCGCAGCGCGACATCGCCTTTGCCCGCTCGGTGGCCAACGCCGAGGTCATCGTCGGTGACGACGACGGGCAGGTCGTCGCCAGCGTCATGGTCGGTCACGACGGCCACCGCGGCTGGATCTACTACGTCGCCACCGATCCGGAGCGCCGCGGCCAGGGTCTCGGGAAAGCGGTGATGGCCGAGGCCGAGAATTGGCTGAAGCGGCGCGGGGTGCCCAAGGGCGAGCTGTTGATCCGCCGGACCAACACGGCTGTGCAAGGCTTCTACCTGGCGATTGGCTGGACCGAGGAACCGGTGGTTGTGCACGCCAAGCGCTTCGAGGACACCCCCGCCATCGGCCTGGCGACGGTCGACACGGTGGTCACCGCGCTGGAGATGCTGGAGCGACCGACACGGCCGACGGCGCCGGCTCCCGCCGGAACTCCGACCGCGCTGATCCGCGCCAACCCACCGACGGTCCGGTTTTACCGCTGGCTCTACGACGGCGTCGGGACGCCATGGACATGGACAGCCAGGCGCTGGCTATCCGACGCCGAACTGGCGGAAGCGATCAGCGATCCCGCCGTCGAGATCTACGTCCTGCACGTCGGCGGCGTGCCCGCCGGCTATGGCGAGATCGACCGCCGCCACGGCGCCGACGCCATCGAACTCGCCTATTTTGGTCTGACGCCGGAGTTCATCGGCCGCGGCTACGGACGCTACCTGCTCGACGCGGTGGTCGACCTGGCGTGGAGCGCCGGTCCGTGCGCGCGGCTGTGGGTTCACACCTGCGACCTCGATCATCCACGGGCGCTCGGCGGGTATCAGAAGGCAGGGTTTCAGCCGTTTCGGCAGGCCGTCGAAACGATCCGCGACCCGAGGCTGGTCGGGCTGCCGCTGCCGGAGCGCCGGACCTCAGGGGTGGCGCGGGACGATGGCGACAGCGCCACCGTCACCACCCTGCCGCGTCCCTTGTCCTGACCGGATCTCGTCGGACGTTCACGGGATCACTCGCCTCGCCCGGTACGCCTCCAAGGAATCGCGGACACTCTCCCAACTGCCGTAGACCCGGTCGAAGCCGGCGCGGCGGATCTTCACGGTCGAGGTCATGTCGTCCCAGCCGATCCGGAACATGAAGTCGCCATATCCCCAGGTCGCGACCCGCCCGACGTCCGGCTCGACAAGCCCATGGTCCGATCACCAGCCGCCGCCAATCATCGTCGGCGCCCCGGTGGGTTTCGGCGAGCGACCGGGTCGCCACCCCCCCGGCAGCCATGCCGAACCAATCGGCGACGCGCGGCCAGAGATCGCGCCACCGGAAGTAATCGGCGTTGATGACGTTGAAGGCGTCGTCGGCCGCCGCCGGGCTGGTCATCGCCCAGAGCATGCGCGTCGACCAGGAGCCGGAGGTCGGTGAACTGGCTCAGCGAGTGGAACGCGTCCGGTGTGCCCGGGAAGGTCAGCGCATCGCCGCGCTGGCGGGCCAGCGCCGCGTAGGCGGCGAGCACACCCATGGCGTTGTGCGGGTATCCGAGGGAGAAACCGGCAAGGATGTGAGGCCGCAGCGCGGTCCAGTTCCAGGCCGCCCGGCGGGCGCGATCGGCCACCCAGTCCTGCTGGTCGTAGTAGAAGCTCGGCCCCGGGACCCGCGGGTCGTCCTCCTCGGCCGGAGTCCGGTAGGGTCCAAGGTTGCTGCCGTACCATTTGGAGCCGTGCACCAGAAGCACGTGGGCCAGCGGGGCGCCGGCGGCCTCCAGCCCCTCGACGAGATGCACCAGCATCGCGGTGTTGCGCGCCGCCTCGACCGCCGGGTCGGGGTCGGGTGCCCGGCCTGCGTAAATCAGGTGGCTGGCGTCGGCCGCCCTTGCGGCCATCGCCGCGCGCACGGCATCGCGGTCGGCCAGGTCGACCGGCAAATGCTCCAACCCCGGTATCGTCGGAACCGGCGGACGGCGCGATACGCCCAACACCCGCCAGCCGTCGGCCAGAAGCCGGTCGGCCGCCGCCCGGCCGACGATCCCGGACACACCGGCGATCAGCGCCACTCCCGGCCCGCTTGCCTCGATCATCCCTCGCCTCCAGTACCAAGGCGCCATCCGAGAGTGAAAGAGGCGCGCCAGCCTAGCCAGCGCGCCTCTTCCGGACCGCCCCCCGCCCCCGCGGCTGCGGTCTGCCTCCGACCCGGGTTCAGTGTGCCAGGATCTGGCTCAGGAACAACTTGGTCCGGTCCGACTTCGGGTTGTTGAAGAACTCGCCCGGGGTGTTCTGCTCGACGATCTCGCCCTGGTCCATGAAAATCACACGGTCGGCCACCCGCTTGGCGAATCCCATCTCGTGGGTCACCACCAGCATGGTCATCCCGCTCTCGGCAAGCCCCACCATCACGTCGAGCACCTCGGAGATCATCTCCGGGTCGAGCGCCGACGTCGGCTCGTCGAACAGCATGATGTTGGGGCTCATCGCCAGCGACCGGGCGATCGCCACGCGCTGCTGCTGGCCACCGGAGAGCTGGCCCGGATACTTCAGGGCCTGCTCCGGGATCTTGACCCGCTCGAGCAGCGTCATCGCGACCTTCTCGGCCTCGGCTTTGGGCATGTTGCGTACCCAGATCGGCGCTAGCGTGCAGTTCTCCAGAACCGTCAGGTGCGGGAACAGGTTGAACTGCTGGAACACCATGCCGACCTCGCGGCGGATCGCATCGATGTTCTTGAGGTTGGTGTCCATGGTCACGCCGTTGACCAGGATGTCGCCCTTCTGGTGCTCCTCAAGTCGGTTGATGCAGCGGATCAGGGTGGACTTGCCGGACCCGGACGGGCCGCAGATGACGATCCGCTCACCCTTGTAGACGGTAAGGTCGATGTCCTTCAGGACATGGAACTCCCGAACCACTTGTTCACCTTGTTCAGCTCGACCACCACCTCGTCGGAGATAGCGGACGCAATGTGTTCCTGGGCGGAGTCGACGGTATCGAGGCTCATCGTCGGACGGTCTCCATGTATCGATTGATGATCGACGGCGGCGCCGTCAACGCCGGCCGTATCCGCCGCCGATCGTCTTCTCAAGGTGCTGGCTGTACTTCGACATGCAGAAGCACATGACGAAGAAGACCGCCGCGGCGAAGAGCATCGGCTCGGTATGCATGCCCAGCCATTTGGGATCCTGACCCGAGGCCTTGGTCATCAGCAGGATATCGTAGAGGCCGATGATCGACACCAGGGTGGTGTCTTTCAACAAGCCCATGAAATTGCCGACGATATTCGGAATCATCAGCTTCAATGCCTGCGGCATGATGATCAGGGTCATCATCTTCCAGTAGTTCAGCCCCATGGCCTGGGCCGCCTCGTACTGGCCCTTGTTGATGGCCTGCAGGCCGCCGCGCACAATCTCCGCCATGTAGGCTGCCGCGAAGATGCACACCGCAATGATCACCAGGACGAGCTTGTCCGGGTTGATGGACACCGGCAGGAACAGCGGCATCATCGTCACCGCCATGAACAGGATGGTGATCAGCGGCACCGAGCGGAACAACTCGATGAACGCCGTGCAGAACACCTGGATCACCGGCATCTTCGAGCGTCGCCCGAGCGCCAGGATCACCCCCGCCGGCAACGCCGACGAGATGCCGATGCCCGAAATCACCAGGGTCAGGAACAGACCGCCCCAGTTGACCGTCGGCACCTCCGCCAGATCCCAGGTGGACTGGTAGAGAAACGCCAGCACGAAGCCGACCCCGAACGCCCCGAGCAGCACCCATTTGTGCATCCTGTCGTCCTTGTCGGCGAAGCCCGACACCCGGACGATAACCACGCCCACCGACTTGTAGCCGGCGTAGCAGGCCGCCACGTTGAGCCAGACGGCCGCGAAGCACGTCAGCGCGATCGCCGTCATGACCTCCAGGAACAGCCCCGGATCCCCGCCAAGGAACAGGTTGGCGGCCAGGAACGGAAACGTCAGCACCGCTGAGACCCCGACCAGGATCTTCTGCGTGACCCTCGGAAACCAGAACGGCGCCAGCCAGACGGCCAGCACGATGAACCCGAGGTTCACCCTCCACCGCTCGTCGACCGAATAGCGACCGTAGATGTAGTTGCTCATCCAGCGGTCGACGCCGGCCCAGCACGCACCGTCGCCGCCGGTAATGTCGAGGCATTCCCGGTAGCTCTCGGCCTCCCAGACGGCGTTGACCACGCCGTACATGAAAAGCTTGTGTCCGAAATAGACGATCAGGGTCGCGCCGACCACCGTCATCAGGGTGTCGAAGGGGCCGCCGAACAGGTTCTTGCGCAGCCATCCCACCACGCCGACCGTGTTGGGCGGCGGCGGCAGGCTCGGCTTCGGCCGGAAGACGGCGTCATCGTGCATCAGTTCAGCCATGTCTCATCTCTCCTTCAGCTGAACGAGCTTGTTGTAGTAGTTCAGCGCCAACGAGATGCTCAGGCTCACGGACATGTAGAACAGCATGACCATGGCGACGATCTCGATCGCGTGGCCGGACTGGTTCAGCGAGGTCTGCATGAACACCGCCACCAGGTCGGGATAGCCGATGGCGATCGCCAGCGAGGAGTTCTTAACGACGTTCATCCAGTTGCTGATCATCGGCGGAACGACCGCGCGCATCGCCTGAGGCACGATCACCAGCCGCAGCGTCATGCCCGGCCGCAGCCCCAGCGAGTAGGCCGCCTCGGTCTGGCCGTGGCTGACCGACAGGATCCCGGCGCGAACCGATTCCGCAAGGTAGGCGGAATGGTAGATGACCAGCGCCAGCAGCAGCGCGCAGAACGCTGGCGGCACCGTCACTCCGCCGACGAAGTTGAAGCCCTGCAGCGACGGATAATCGAAGGTCAGCGGCGCGCCGGTCACCAGGAACACCAGCAGCGGCAGGCCGAACAGGATGCCGAGCCCGGTCCAGAAGGCCGGGAACCGCTGACCGGTGGCGAAATGCCGCTTGCGCGCCCAGACCGCGAGCGCGTAGGTCGCCACGATCGCCACCAGGATCGCGATCATCGTCAGATCGAAGCCGTCGCCCGGAACCGGCGCCGGCATGTAGAAGCCCCGGTTGTTCAGGAAGAACAGGTCGATCAGGCTCATGCTGTCCCGTGGACGCGGCAGCAGCGAGAAGACGGCCAGGAACCAGAACAGGATCTGCAACAGCAGCGGGGTGTTTCGGAGGATTTCGACGTACCAGGCGGCGATCTGCGCGATCAGCCAGTTCTTTGACAACCGCATCACGCCGACGATGAAGCCGAGCAGCGTCATGCAGACGATCGCTACCAGCGACACCGTGAGGGTGTTGACGATGCCGACCAGATACACGTGGAAGTAATTATCGTCTGGGTTGTACGGCAGCACCGTCCAGGCAATCGAGAAGCCGGCGGTCGAACCCAGGAAGTCGAACCCGCTGGACATGCCGCGGGCCTTGAGATTCTCGGTGGTGTTGGTGAACAGGTAGTGGGCAACGAAGATGACCGCGACGGCCACCAGGATCTGATAAAATACGGAGCGAACCCGCTCATCGTTCACCCACTCGCCAAACGAGCGGGATTCTCGGCGCGGCGATCCCTTTTCGAGAACGGCCATACCTGGACCCTCCGTCTACAAAACGGACAAACCAAAAGGTGGTCGTCGAAATCGAGGCGCCCGGCCGATTGCTCGGCCGGGCGCACCCGAAATCTATACGATCACCGGAACGGCGGCGAGTACATCATGCCGCCATTGGTCCAGAGCGCGTTCGGCGAGCCGGCGCGCGGGATGTTCATGACGGTCTTCTCGCCCATGAACTCCTCGTAGTTCTCGCCGTAGTTGCCCACCGTCTTGATGATGTTGTAGGCCCACTTCGGGTCCAGGCCGAGGCCCTTGCTCAGGTCGCCCTCGACACCCATCATCCGCTTGATCTCCGGATTGGTGGTCTCGGCAATGACCTTATCAATGTTCGCCGACGTGATGCCGAATTCCTCAGCCTGAACCATCGCGAACACCGACCACAGGACGATGTCCTTCCACTGGGAGTCGTTCTGACGGACGACCGGGCCCAGCGGCTCCTTCGAGATGGTCTCCGGAAGGATCGTGAAGATCGAGGTGTCCGGCGCCTTGGCGCGGGTCGAGGCCAGGCTCGACTTGTCGTTCGTGATGGCGTCGCAGCCGTTCGTGAAGAACGTGTTGTCACGGACGTTGCTGTCTTCGAACACAACCGCGTTCATGCCCAGATCGTTCGTGCGGCTGTAGTCGGTAAGGTTCAGCTCGGTCGTCGTGCCGGTCAGCACGCAGACCGTGGCACCCTTGAGCTCCAACGCGCTCTTGATGCCCATGTCCTTCTTAACCATGAAGCCCTGGCCGTCGTAGAACGACACGGTCGTGAAATCCAGGCCGAGCTGGGTGTCACGGAACAGGGTCCAGGTCGTGGTCCGCGACAGCATGTCGGACTCGCCGTTCGCCATCGCGGTGAACCGCACCGCCGAGGTCACCGACTGGTACTCGATCTTGTCGGGATCGCCGAAGACCGCGGCCGCGACGGCACGGCAATTCTCGACGTCGAAGCCCGACCACTTGCCGCTGTCCGAGAGCTCGTACCAGCCCGGCGCCGGCGTGCCGAGCTGGCAACGCAGCTGCCCCCGGCTCTTGACGATGTCCAGCGTGCTCTGCTGAGCGAACGCCGGCTCGGAAGTGAACGTCAGGGCGGCCAAAAGCCCCGCGCCCAGACCGAAAAGGCTGACCTTCTTCATGTGAAACCCACCCAGTTATCGTTTATGACGAAGACCTGACGTCGCGGTCCTTGGCGACTCCTCGCAAGGATCTTGCCAGACCGCAATCGTCCACGTTTCGCGCCTTCATCCCCTCCCCCGGGTCCGCGCCTGCCCAACGTGCGTGCAGGGCGATGCGGAGTGCCGCGAAAGCGGGCAACCGCACGAAACGCCGTCATCTGACCATGCTCCGCCGCAAGATGGCAAGTCTCGCGGCTGTCCGGCTGGATCATTCCCTTGGTTTGCCGGTACCCTGGACCCCGCGCCGCGCCGCCGTTTGGACGCCGCGCTCGGGAGGAGCGATTGGACATGGACGACCCAAAGGGAATGGCTACCCGCACCCGCTTGGTGCACGCCGGCCGGCGGCCCCACGACAACCACGGTGTCGTCAATCCGCCCGTCTATCACGCCTCGACGATCCTCCAGCCGTCCCTGGCGGTGTGGGAATCCTCTCGCAAAGCGGACTTCAAGGGCTATCGCTACGGCCGGGCCGGCACCCCGACCAGCCGGTCGTTCGAAGAGGCTGTCGCCGCGATGTACGGCGCTGCCGACGCCGTTGCCGTGTCGTCCGGCATGGCGTCGATCGCCTGCGCGTTGATGGCGGTCCTCAAGGCCGGCGATCACGTCCTCGTGACTGACAGTGCCTACTACCCGACCCGCAAGTTCTGCGATCAGATGCTCGCGCGCTTCGGGGTCGAGACGACTTACTACGACCCTCGAATCGGTGCCGGGATCGCCGGGCTGATGAAATCCAACACACGCGCCGTCTACACGGAGGCGCCCGGATCGCTGACGTTCGAGATCCAGGACATCCCGGCCATCGCCGAAGTGGCGCACGCCCACGGCGCGGTGGTCCTGACCGACAACACCTGGGGCACCGCGCTGCACTTCGACGCCTTCGCCAAGGGCGTGGACATCGTGGTCGAGGCGGTCACCAAGTATATCTGCGGGCATTCCGACGTGATGATGGGCGTCATCGCCAGCACCGCCGAGCACGCCCCGGCGGTGCGCGCGATGGTCGGCCTGCACGGCAACTGCTCGGGCCCCGACGACCTCTACCTCGCCCAGCGCGGCCTGCGGACCATGGCGGTGCGCCTGAAGCAGAACGAGGCGAACGGGCTGGAGCTGGCGCGCTGGCTGGAAGGCCGCCCGGAAGTCGCGACGGTCCTGCACCCGGGCTTGCCCAGCCATCCCGACCATGCGCTCTGGCAGCGCGACTTCACCGGCGCCTGCGGGCTGTTCTCCTTCGTCCTGAAGCCCTTGCCCCGCGCCGCGCTGGCGGCGTTCCTCGACGGCCTGACGCTGTACGGCATGGGCGCCAGCTGGGGCGGCTTCGAGAGCCTGATCCTTCCCGGCGATCCGAAGGCGTTGCGGACCGCCACCTCTTGGGACGAGCCGGGACAATTGCTGCGGATCCACGCGGGGCTGGAGGAGATCGCCGACCTGATTGCCGACCTCGACTCCGGATTCGAGCGCCTGAACGCCGCCGCCCGCGCGGCGGCCTGACGGACCCGGCGCAGCGGCGATGGCGCGACCTCGGATCCGGCTGCTGATCGGCGATTCCATCGCGCTCGGCCCCGGCAAGTCGAGGCTGCTCGAGGCGATCGGGGACACCGGTTCGATCGCCGCGGCGGCGCGCACGATGGGGATGTCCTACGGACGGGCCTGGCAACTCGTGCAGACCATGAACGGTGACTTCCGGTCGCCGCTGGTCGAGCGGGTCGCCGGCGGGCGCGGCGGCGGCGGGGCGGCCCTGACAGCGCTCGGCCGGGAGGCCCTCGAGCGCTACAGGGCGATGGAAGCCCAGGCCGACGCCGCCGTCGCGGACGCGCTGGAAGAGTTCACGTTTCTTCTTAAGGTGCCGGCGCAACCCATTGAGTAAATTAATATCAAGCGAACTGCCGGAACGAGAGCCCTCCGGCCTTCTTGATCTGCTCGACCAGCGCGACTTCCCAGTCCAGGTAGTCGTTCATGGCCTTCTCGATCTCCGCCCGGTTGGTGCGGTCGTAGGGTCGCAGATAGGTGTCCTGCGGCTCCGACAGGACCGCCGTCATGCCGCTCTGCATCGCCAGCCCGGCGGCGCTCCAGCCGGCCCGCCCGCCGTCGAGCAGCAGGACCTCGCGACCAGTGGCGGCGAGATCGGCCGCCGTCAGCCTGGCCAGCATCGCCTCCGGCGCGGTCAGGATCAGCGCCGCCTGCGCCGGGACCTTGAACAGGTTCTCGGCGATCGCGGTCCGGCAGGCCCACCAGGCGCCTTCCGGGTGCGAATCGCGATAGTCCAGGCTGCGGGCCAGGTCGAGAAGCACGGCCGAGCCGGCGTCGATCCGCCGCTTCGCCTCGACCGCGGCGACGGTCGCCGGCACACCCACGCCCTCGGCGCCGAGCACCGGGGCGGCGTATGTCCCGGACGCCATCGGCTGACCCTCCAGACCGCTCTCCAGCACGAACACCTCGGTCCAGCCCAATTGCACCAGCCAGCTCGCCGTCATGTCGGCGCGCACCCGCTTGTCGTCGACCAGAACCACCCTGGCGTTGCGCACCGGCAGGTACAGATCTGTGCCTTGGATCAACTGGCCGCCCGGCGCATGACGCGAGTCGGCCACCCGCCCGGCTTCGAACTCCTCGGCGGTGCGCACGTCCAGGATCGCCAGGGTGCGGCGGTCGCGCTCGCCGCGCCAGGCATCGAGCGTCGCCGCGTCTACGGTGCGCACGCCGAACCGGGTGGCGGCCGCCGCCGAGCGCGCCCGTGCGGCAGCAAGCGCCTCGCCCTCGGGTTCCGGGGCGGTTCGCGCCTGGCCGTGCTCGAGCGCGTACCCGCAAGGTGCCAGCCCATGGTGCCGTTGCGCAGCGCCACCACCTGGTTCGGGATACCGGCGTTGATCAGCGATTGCGCGCCGATGATCGAGCGCGTGCGGCCGGCGCAATTGACCACCACCAGCGTATCCGGATCGGGCGCCACCTGCCCCACCCGCAACACCAGTTCGGCACCGGGCACGTCGACGCCGGTCGGGATGTTCATCACCCGGAACTCGTCGATCGGGCGCGAGTCGAGGACCACCAGCTTGCGGCCGGAATCCATGATCCCCTTGAGTTCCTCGGCCGACACCGACGGCGTGTGGTAGGCGTGCTCGACGAATTCCCCGAACGCCTTGGACGGCACGTGCATGCCGCTGAACAGTTCCAGCCCGGCTGCGGCCCAGGCCGGCGTGCCGCCGTCGAGTATCGCGACATCGGTGTAGCCGAAGCCTTCGAGCTTGGCCGCCGCGATTTCGGCGAGCCCCTCGCCGGCGTCTTCGACGACGATCGCGGTCGATCGCCGCGGGATCCTCTCCCCGGCCAGCAACTCGAGCCGGGCGAGCGGCATGCTGGCGGCGAGGATCGGGTGCGAAGCGGCGTAGGGCGCCTGCTCGCGAACGTCGATCAGGGCGATCTCCTCCGGCCCCTCCAGCAATCCCTGCAGGGCGCGCGCATCGATCCGCTTGGCCATCGATCTTCCTCCGTTCGAACGGTTCAGGCGGACGCCGCCTCGAGCGCCTCGGCCGCGGCGAGCCAGCGCTCCTCGGCCTCGGCGATCTGGCCGTCCAGCGCCGCCTTCTTCTGGATGAGTTTCTGCAGTTCGGCGGTCGAGCCGTTGTAGGTCCTCGGATCGCCGAGTTGACCGACCAGCGCCTCGCGCTCGGTGGTCAGCTTCAGGAGCCGCTTTCGGCATCCTGCGCCGCCTTGCGCATCTCGACGTTCTGCCGCCGGCTCTCAGCGGCCTGGCGGCGCTGGTCCTTGCGGTTGATCCGTCCGTCGTCACCGTCTGGCCGGCGCGAGTTGCCGCGGCGCTCATCGCGCACCCGATCGGCGTAGGCGGCGATGTCGCCGTCGAACGGCTTCACGGTGCCTTCGGCGACCAGCCACAGCCGGTCCACCGTCAGCTCCATCAACCGACGGTCGTGGCTGATCAGCACCACCGCGCCCGGAAAATCGTTGAGCGCCTGAACCAGCGCCAGCCGGGCGTCGATGTCCAAGTGGTTGGTCGGCTCATCGAGCACCAGGACGTGCGGATCCTCCGCCATCACCAGCGCAAGTGACAGCCGGGCCTTCTCGCCGCCGGACAGCGCGCCGACCCGTGTCGTCTGCTTGTCCTGGGTCAGGCCGACCGCGCCGAGCCGGGCCCGCACACGCTCCGGCGGCTGCTTGGGCAGTCGCCGTTGCAGGTGATCCACGGCGGTGTCGGTCGGATCGAGTTCGTCGGCGTGGTGCTGCGCGACGTACCCGACCCGCAGGCGCGGCGCCCGGTGGATCTCGCCGCCTTCTGACGCCAGTTCGCCGGCGATCAGGCGGGCCAGCGTGGTCTTGCCGTTGCCGTTGGAGCCGAGCAGGCCGATCCGGTCGTCGGGGTCGAGGCGCAGGTCAAGGTGGCGCAGCACCGGCTTGCCCGGAGCGTAGCCGACGGTCGCCTTCTCCATCGCCAGCAGTGGCGGCGCCAGGCTGTCCGGCGCCGGGAAGCTGAAGCGGGTTTCGGGGTCGGACAGGGCCGCCGGCAAAACCTCCATCTTCTCGAGCATCTTGATGCGGCTCTGGGCCTGGCGGGCCTTCGAGGCCTTGTACCGGAACCGGTCGACGAACGACTGCAGGTGCTTGCGCTGGGCATCCTGCTTGACCCGCTGCGCGTCCAGCAGCGCCAGCCGGCCTTCGCGCACCCGTTCGAAGGTGTCGTAGTTGCCGGTGTACTGGGCCAGCCGGAGTTGCTCGACGTGCAGGATCGAGGTCACCACCTCGTTCAGCATGTCGCGGTCGTGGCTGACCACGATCAGGGTCTTGGGGTAGGCCTTGAGGTGGCCCTCCAGCCAGACCGTGGTCTCCAGGTCCAGGTGGTTGGTCGGCTCGTCGAGCAGCAGCAGCTCGGGCTCCTGGAACAGCACGCCCGCCAGCGCCACACGCATCCGCCAGCCGCCGGAATACTCCGACAGCGGCCGGTTCTGCATGGCCTCGTCGAAACCGAGACCGGCGAGGATGCGGGCGGCCCGGGCCGGCGCCGCGTGCGCGCCGATGTCGGTCAGCCGGGTCTGGATCTCGGCGATGCGATGCGGATCGGCGGCGGTCTCCGCCTCGGCCATCAGGTCGGCGCGCTCGCGGTCGGCGGCGAGCACGTGCTCGATCGGGGTCTCGGTGCCGCCGGGCGCCTCCTGGCGCACCCAGCCGATGGCGTTCGGCCGCCCGAACGGACCGCTGAGCTCGACAGTGCCGAGATCGGGCTGCAACTCCCCGACGATGACCTTGAGCAAGGTCGACTTGCCCGTCCCGTTGCGGCCGATGAGACCGACGTGATGACCCGGCGGGATCGACGCGGAGGCGTCGTCGAGCAGGATGCGGCCGGCCACCCGGACCGTGATGGAGCGAATCGAGAGCATGGCCGCGGTGATAGCATCACGACCGCGAGCCGTCCAAGCGGTTCCCCGCGTGGCTTCCCCGCGAGCGCGTCCAAGCGTATGACGACGGGATGCCTTCCCTCGACACGCCACCTGTCCCGGCGCCGGCCGGCACGCCCGCCCGGGCGATCCTGCTCATGATCGCGGCCATGGCGGTGCTGACCGTGAACGACGCCATCGCCAAATGGCTGACCGAGCGCCTGCCGGTAGGCCAGGTAATCGGCGTGCGTGCCGCGATCATGGTTGCGCTGGCCATCGCCTGGGCGGCGGCCAGGGGCCGTCTGTCCGACCTTCGGGTACGACGCTGGTCCCCAAACTTGGTGCGGGGCGGGCTGATGGCGGCGTCGACGTTCCTGTTCGTGACGTCGCTGGCGCTGATGCCGATCGCCGACGCGATCGCGCTGTCGTTCGCCGGGCCGATCTTCGGCACCGCGCTCGGCGCGCTGATGCTCGGCGAGCGGGTCGGCTGGCGACGCTGGACCGCGGTCGCGGTCGGGTTCGCCGGCGTCCTGGTGATGGTGCAGCCGACCCCGGAGATGATCCGCCTGGTGGCACTGATCCCGCTCGCCGCAGCCCTGTTCGGGGCGCTGCGCGACGTCGCCACCCGCCGGCTCGGGACCGACGGGGAGTCAACCCTCGCCATCCTGGTGGTGTCGACCGCCATGGTCGCCGTCGCCGGCTTCTGCACGCTTCCCTTCGGGTGGCTGGCACCCAGTTGGACGGAGATCGGCCTGTTCGTGGTGACGGCGGCGCTGGTCGGCGTCGCCCAGGCGCTGATGATCGAGGCGCTGCGGTTCGGCGAGGTCGGGCTGGTCGGGCCGTTCAAGTACACCAGCCTGGTCTGGGCGGTCCTGCTGGGAGCGGCCGTCTGGGGCGATGTCCCGGGTCCGTCGATCTGGATCGGATCGGCGATCGTCACCGCCAGCGGGCTCTACATCTGGCGACGCGAAGCGATCGCGGCGCGGTCACGCCGGACGGCCTGAGCGGCATTCCGTTGCAATCGCGACCGGAACCGGGCACGAAAGCGCACCAACGGCGTGAGGCACCCGTGCCCGACTCCACCTCCAACAGTCATCGCCGGACGGCGGTCGACGCCCCCGGTTCGATATTCGGCTACGATCGCTTGATGATCGCCCTGGCCGGCGACGACCCGGTCCAGGCGATCCGCGCCGCCCGTTGCGCCTGCGTCATCGACCCCGCCAGTCGACGGGCCCGACAAAACCTGATGATCCTCCTGCGCGACGCGGGACGCTGGGACGAACTGCGGGCGGCCATTCCGCGGCAATCACGCCGGCTGCCGCCCCGCCGCAGCCATCCCGTCGACCTCGACGCCGGAGTGGCGCGTTACGGCCGGCTGCTCGACGCAATGACCAGTCGAACGACGGAAGGATGGACCCCATCCCGCGTCGAGGACAGCAAGCACCGCTTCCCCCTTGACCAGTCGCGCCTTAGCCTGTTCCGGCGCTCGGAAGTGTCGAGCGGGACCCAGACCATCCCGGATCGGCCGCCCGGGTTCCCGGCACTCGACTTCGAGCGGCTCTACCCGGACTACACGGCATCTGAGCGGCTGCAGGCGGCGGACCTGCTCCAGCAGCAGTACCTGGGACTGCTCGCCCGCCTGTATCGGACAGCGACCCCGGCGATCGATTTCTACGACGCGCTGGTGGTCGACGACGATCGCTTCGGGGGGCGCACCGTCGACCTCCCCGGGCTCGGGCCGGTGACGGCCAAGAGCCTGCAGTCGGCGTACTACGCCTGCCGGATTGCCCCGATGCTGCCGCGCGGTGGTGTGATGCTCGAGATCGGCGGAGGCTTCGGGGCGCTGGCCGCCCGGCTGCTGGCGCTCCGCCCGGACGTCACCTGCGTGCTCACCGACCTGCCGGTCAACATGGTGCTGACCCACACCTACCTTACCTCGCTCTACGGCGACGCCGTCACCGGGCTGTGGGAGGACGGCGACCTGCCGGGCGCCGGCCATCGCGCCCTGGTGGTTCCGCCGTGGCGTCTCCCCGGGCTACCTCTGCGCGCCGATCTGGCGGTCAACACCATGAGCTTCCAGCACATGGACGAGCGCAACCACGCCTTCTACGGCGACGCAATGAAGGCGCTGGGAACCAAGTGGCTTTTTCACGTCAACCGCAACGAGCACATCAACGACCCGGCGACCGACACCATGATCGTGACCGCCGAGCGGTACAGCTTCATGGCGGACTACGAGGTGGTGGATCGCCGCGACTTCGACCGGAAGTGGATCGAAATTGTCGCGCGGGCGCGGTAGCGGTGCCCCCTCGCACCGCCCCGGATGAATGGCGCGCCCAGCAGGACTCGAACCTGCAACCGCCCGCTTAGAAGGCGGGTGCTCTATCCAGTTGAGCTATGGGCGCCTGAGCCGCCGAAACGGTCTCAATGGGTCCAGTTGATCTTGCGATCGAAAGCGAAGTTCTCGGCGTAGACCTTCGGCTTGGGCTTGCGTTCGTGGGGCTCGACCACGGTGTAGGCGAAACCGTGGCGCTTGGCGAAGCCGACCGCCTCGTCCCGCGTCTCGAACGGAATGCGCACCTGGTTCGTGGTATCGCCGGCCGACACCCACCCCATCAGCGGCTCGGGGATGCGGGCGGTCTCGGCGCGGTACTCGAGGATCCAGTTCTTGGTCTTGGCGCGACCCGACTGCATGGCGTTCTTGGCCGGCTTGTAGATTCGCACCCGCATGACCCGCCGCTCCCCTGTGCACATCCGCGCGCCGGCCAGCGGCGGCGCCTCGCGAGTTGGTCGGGGTGGACGGATTCGAACCGCCGGCCCTCTGCTCCCAAAGCAGATGCGCTACCAGGCTGCGCTACACCCCGAATTCGGCACCAACATAGGAATATCCGGCACCGACGCAAGCGGGACGAAGATGTTGCGGATTCCGGCGTCGGCGCCAGGATGCGGACTCACCCGGATCCGGAGCCCCGTCATGTCGCCGCGCACCCTCACTCTCGACGACCGCCTCTACGCCTACGTGACCGATCTCGGCGGTCGCGAGCCCGATATCGGCCGGCGCCTGCGGGAGGCCACGCGGGCACTGCCGGCGGCCGGGATGCAGATCGCGCCCGACCAGGGCAACGCGCTGGCGCTGCTGGTGGAACTGATCGGCGCTCGCCGGGCCATCGAGGTCGGCACCTTCACCGGCTACTCGGCGCTGCGGACCGCCCTGGCGCTACCCGACGACGGCGAACTCGTGTGTTGCGACGTCAGCGCGGAGTGGACGGAGGTCGGTCGGCCGTACTGGCAGGAGGCCGGAGTCGCCGGGAAGATCGATCTGCGGCTGGCGCCGGCGGTGGAAACCCTGGACGCGCTGATCGCCGGAGGCTGGGGCGGAACCGTCGACTTCATCTTCATCGACGCCGACAAGCCGGGTTACGATTCCTATTACGAGCGCGCCTTGATCCTGGCCCGCACCGGCGGGTTGATCGCGGTCGACAACGTGCTCTGGGGCGGCGCGGTGGTCGACGAGGCCGACCGTAGCCCCGACACCGTCGCCATTCGCGCGCTCAACGCCAAGATCCGCGCGGACGAACGGGTGACCATGGCGCTGCTGCCGATCGGCGACGGATTGACCCTGGCGCGCAAACGCTAGCCGCCGATCCCGGCCCCCGACACCCGGTCGCCGACGGCCAGGCCGAGCCGGTCCACGGTGCCGCCGATGACCTCCAGCACGTAGCGGGCGCGCCGCTTCGAGGCGATCGTGTCGAGCGAGAACGGCACCGCCCGCCGGTGCGTGTCGACGATCTTTCCATCCGAACTTAAGAAAATCATATCAAGGGGTAATGGCGTATTCTTCATCCACATCGTGATGGTGTGCGGGCGATCGAAGATGAACAGCATGCCGTGGTCGGCGGCGAGTTCCCGGCGATGCATCAGCCCCTGCGCCCGCGCCGGGTCGGTGTCGGCGATCTCCACCCGGAACTCGTGGCGATCGCCGCCGGCGGTCTCGATGACCAGCGGAACGCGCTCCTGCGCGGCGGCGGCAGCACCTCCGAACAGCAGTGACAGAATCAGAAGCACGGTCTTCATGGTGCCAGCACCGCCTCGATGATCCGGTGAATTCCGTCGCGAACCGGCCCCGGGTTGCGGCGGTCGGCGAGAGTGGTGAACCAGTGCTCGGGCGGGTTCCGCCCCCGGCTGTGGTTCCAGGTCAGGTCGCGCAGCACGCGTTCGGCGCCGGCGGGCAACGCCACATCCGGGTCGATCCCGTTCAGCGTCGCCCAGATTCCCGTCCAGGCCCGCGCCACCGACCAGGGATTGTAGCCGCCGCCGCCGACCACCAGCACCCTGGGCGCCGTCGGGACCAGCGCCGCAACGGCATCCCAGAGCGCGCGGTTGGACAACTCAAGCTTGGCCTGCGGGTCGTCGGCGAGACCGTCGGCGCCGGTCTGGATCACCAGCGCGTCGGGAACGAAGCGCTCGACCAGCGGCACCACCGCTTCACCGATCAGCGCGGCGAACTCGCTGTCGTTCAGCCCGGCGGCGCCGGCAGGTTGCGGGCCATGCCGCCGGCCCGGTCGGAGAGCGGACCGGTTTTCGGCCAGCGCCCGTCCTCGTGCAGCGACACCGTCAGAACCCGCGAATCGTCGTGGAAGGCGTCCTGGACGCCGTCGCCGTGATGGGCGTCCAGGTCGACATAGGCGACCCGCCCGAGGCCGTGGTCGAGCATCGCCAGGATGCCCAGGACCGGGTCGTTGAAGAAGCAGAAGCCCCAGGCCATGCCGCGGCGGCCGTGGTGGGTGCCGCCGGCCAGCGAGTGGATGACGCCGCGCTCCACCCGGGCAAGCGCCGAGCCGGCGACGATAGAGGCGCCCGACGACGTCGCCGGCCGCCGGAAGATCTCGGCGAACACCGGGTTGCCATTGCGGCCGATGTTGTAGCGCTCGCGCACCGCCTCGGGCACGTCGCGGGTACGCTCCGCCTCGGCCACGGCGGCGACGTAGTCGGCGTCGTGGAAGCGTTGCAGCTGCTCGGGCCCGGCCCTCGGACTCTCCAGGTAGGCCGATCCGTCGAGCCAGCCGAGGGCGCGCGCCAGGTCGATCACCGGCGTTACCCGCTGGATCGAGAGCGGGTGGCGCTCGCCGTAGACCGAATGCCGGTAGATCTCGTTGCCGACCAGGATCGGGCGCGCCGGAAACGCCGGCGGCAGGCAGCCGGCGTCGAAGCCGGTCCAGGATGGATCCCGTCGCGCCGTCACCTCCGGCGGCACCCGGTACGGTGCTGTCGGCGGCATCCCGGAGGGCGGATCAGGGAACGGGCGGGCGGCGTCCATGGCCGCAAAACTGCGGCACGCAACGGCGCTTGCCAAGGGGTGGCCGCCCCCGCATGATCGACCTGCCACTTCGGGGGAGCCGCAATCGGGCGGCTGAGAGGTCCGGGAAACCGGACGACCCCACGAACCTGATCCGGGTCACGCCGGCGGAGGGAGCAAGGAGGCAGTGATGCGCGCCCGCGCGAAACGCCAGCCCTGTCGAGTCACACTGCCCGCCCGGGACCGTCGTCGCCGATCATGACGCGCATCCTCGATCTGGCACGTCCCCTGACGATCGCCGCCGGGCTGGTCGCGCTGTGGCAGGCCGTGGTGTGGGCGACCGCCGCACCGCCCTACATCCTGCCCGGCCCGGCGAGCGTGGTGACGGTGTGGATCGAGCGCAGCGCCGATCCTGCTCCACCACGCCGGCATCACCCTCACCGAGATCCTGCTGGGGTTGCTGCTCGGATCCGCTTTCGGCCTGTCCGTGGCGACTACCCTGCACGCCGTCCGCGCGATCCGGCCCTGGCTGCTGCCGGTGCTGGTGATCAGCCAGGCGATCCCGGTGTTCGCGATCGCCCCGCTGCTGGTGCTGTGGCTCGGCTACGGCATGGCCAGCAAGGTGGCGATGGCGGCCCTGATCATCTTCTTTCCGGTCACCTCGGCCTTCTACGACGGCCTGCGCCGGGTCGAGCTGCTCTGGATCGACGCCGCCCGCACCCTCGGCTGCGGCGGCACGCGGCTGTTCCGCCGGGTCCGGCTGCCGGCCGCGATGCCGGCGCTGGCGTCCGGCCTGCGCGTCGCCACCGCGGTCGCGCCGATCGGCGCCGTGGTCGGCGAATGGGTCGGGTCCTCGGCCGGGCTCGGCTACCTGATGCTGCACGCCAACGGCCGCATGCAGATCGACCTGATGTTCGCCGCCCTCCTCACCCTCGCGATCCTCGCGGTCACGCTCTACACCGCCGTCGACGCCGTCCTGCGCCGGGCCATGCCCTGGCAGGCCGGCGAGTCGGAGGAAAACCCCTGACGTCCAACGGGAGACCCCGAATGCGCCTGCTGCCCACGCTCCTGGCCGGAGCGATACTCGCCGCCACGGCAACCGCCGCGCCCGTGCAGGCCGCCGACAAGCTGGTCGTCCTGCTCGACTGGTTCGTGAACCCCGACCACGGGCCGCTGATCGTCGCCGAGGAACTCGGCCTGTACGCCGAGCAGGGCCTCGAGGTCGAGCTGATCGCTCCCGCCGACCCCAACGACCCGCCGAAGCTGGTGGCCGCCGGCAAGGCCGACATCGCCATCTCGTACCAGCCGCAGCTCCACCTCCAGGTCGCCGCCGGACTGCCGCTGGTGCGCTTCGGCACGCTGGTCGCGACGCCGCTCAACACCCTGACCGTGCTGGCCGACGGCCCGATCAAGACGCTCGCCGACCTGAAGGGCCGCAAGGTCGGATTTTCGGTGGCCGGGACCGAGGAGGCCACCCTGGGCGCGATGCTGCGGACCGTCGGGCTGACCATCGCGGACGTCGAACTGGTCAACGTGAACTTCTCGCTGTCGCCGTCGCTGATCTCCGGACAGGTCGACGCCGTGATCGGCGCCTATCGCAACTTCGAGCTGAACCAGATGGACATCGTCGGCCGGCCGGGCCGGGCGTTCTATGTCGAGGAACACGGCGTGCCGCCGTTCGACCAGCTGATCTACGTCGCGCACCGCGAGCGCTCCGACGACCCCCGCCTCGCCCGCTTCCTCGACGCCACCGAACGCGCCGTCCAGTACATCATCAACCACCCCGACGAGGCCTGGAAGCTGTTCGTGAAGAACAACCCCGAGGTGGACGACGAGTTGAACCGCCGGGCGTGGCGCGACACCCTGCCGCGCTTCGCGCTCCGCCCGGGGGCCCTCGACATTCGGCGGTACGAGCGCATGGCCGCCTTCATGATCGAGGCCGGCCTGATCTCCGCCCTGCCGCCGGCCGATACCTACGCCATCACCGTGCGCTGAGACGGCACGGCCTCGACGATCCGGCAGGTCTCGACGAACTGGGCGTACAGTTCGCGGGCCTGCCGGAACACCGGTCCCGGCTGCAGGGCGCGGTCCTCCCACCCGGTGACGGCCTGAACCTTCCCGGCGTTGCCGGTCATCCAGATCTCGTCGGCGCCGGACAGGTCGGCGACGGTCACCGTGCGCTGCTCGACCGGCACGCCGGCCGACGCCAGCAATCCCGCCACACGGTTCTTCGTGATGCCGTCCAGGAACGTCCCGTTCGGCCTCGGGGTGATCGCGACCCCGTCCTTGGCCAGCCAGAGGTTGGCGTGGCTGAACTCGGCGACGTTGCCGTCGGGGTCGAGCACCACCGCCAGCCGGAAGCCGCGCGCCATGGCGTCGCGCCGGGCACGCTGCGAGTTCGGGTAGAGCGCACCGGCCTTGGCGTCGGTCGGCGCCTGATCGGCCGCCGCGCGCCGGAACGGCGACAGCGTGGCGCGCCCGGCGTCCTCGCCCGGCATCGGCAGCTCGAAGATCGACAGCGCGAACAGGGTGGTCCCGGTCTCGGGCAGGATGTCGCCGCCACGGCAGAAGAACATCGGCCTGACGTAATAGTCGGCATCGCCCGGCAGCATCCGGATGCCCTCGATGCACAGCGCGTGGACCTCCTCGCCGGCAAGCTCAGGTTCGAGCCCGATCGCCCGCGCCGAACGCACCAGCCGCGCGCAGTGCAGGTCGAGGTCGGGAGCGCAGCCGGCGATCGCCCGGGCGCCGTCGAAGACGGAATTCGCCGACCAGAACCCGAGATCCGTTGGCCCGACCACCATCGGAGATTCGTTGCGCCAGAGCCCTTCGTAGAAGTGCACACCAATCATTATCCCCTCCTGTTGCGCAATATTGTTACTAGGACAGTGTTATTGACCTAAATTGGGTCAGGGTTACATGCCCTTTTTGTGCAAAGCCATTTGCAATTGTGCGGAGTCACCACCACATGCCGCACCGCATCCGACGGGGCGGCGTCCCGCTGCCCACGGGGTTGGCTTGGCCGTGGCACCTGTGGCATGAATTGCCGCCGGGCGAGTCAGGCGTCGGCGCGGGGACGACAGGAGGGGACAGAGTCGCGATGCTTCACGCGGTGATCCTGGGCGCGAGCCTCGCGGCCTTTTGGCTCCTGTTGTCGGGCTACTTCACCTCGATCCTGCTGCTGTCGCTCGGCGCGGTCTCGGTGGTCGTCACCGTCTACCTGACGCTTCGGATGGATCGCCACGACGGCGAGCGCGTCGCCCTGCGCATCGACCTTGCGATCGTCCGCTACTGGATCTGGCTGCTGCTCGAGATCGTCAAGTCCAACGTCGACGTGGCGAAGATCATCCTGTCTCCGAAGATGTCGCTCAGCCCCAGGATGGTCAGGGTCAAGGCCACCCAGACCACCGATGTCGGGCTGGTGATCTACGCCAACTCGATAACCCTGACGCCCGGCACCGTGACCGTCGACATCCTCGGGGACGAGTTCCTGGTGCACGCCATCACCCAGGAGGCCGCGGATGGCGTGACCCACGGCGACATGGGCGATCGGGTGTCCGCCCTGGGGGCCCGCTGATGATGATCGCGGCGGCGACCGCCGGCCTGCTGGTGGCCATGCTGATCGTGCTGCTCCGCGCGATCGCCGGACCGAGCCTCTACGACCGGGCGCTGGCAGTGAACAGCTTCGGCACCAAGATCGTGCTGTTGATCGCCGCCATGGGTTTCCTGACCGGACGGCCGGAATTCCTGGACATCGCGCTGCTCTACGCGCTGGTGAACTTCATCGGCACGATCGCCATGCTGAAGTTCTTCCGCTACCGCCACCTCGGCGTCGCGAGCACGGCCAAGGGCAAGGCGGAGAGCGGGTTGTGAGCGTGATCATAGACATCCTCGCCGGCGCATTCCTCGCGCTCGGCACCGTCTCCGTGCTGATCGGCTCGTTCGGAATCTGGCGCCTGCCCGACTTCTACACCCGGCTGCACGCCGCCGGCATCACCGACACCTCCGGTCTGGCGTTGATGCTCATCGGCATGATGTTGCTCGCCGGATGGACGCTGGTGACAGTCAAGCTGCTGTTCGTTCTGCTGCTGATCCTGCTGACCAGCCCGACCGCGACCCACGCGCTCGCCAACGCCGCCTACACCGTTGGGCTTCGACCGCTCGGTGTTCCCGAACAGGACCTGCCCGAGAAGGAGCGCTGATCGGTGGAAATGTTCGTCGACATGGTGCTGATGGGCCTGCTCGGGATCACCGCGGTCGCCATCGTGTTCACGCGGCACCTCTTCACCGCGACCATGCTCGCTGGCGCCTACAGCCTGACCTGCGCGGCGCTGTTCGTGAACCTGGACGCGGTCGACGTGGCGCTGACCGAGGCGGCGATCGGCGCCGGGATCTCCACGGTCCTGCTGCTCGGCACCCTCACCCTGACCCGTCGGCGCGAGAAGGCGCACAAGGGCTTCAGCTGGCCGCCGTTCCTGGTGGTGGCGGTGACCGGTGCCCTGCTGCTCTACGGCACCGTCGACATGCCGGCGTTCGGCGACCCGAACTCGCCCGGCATGCGGCACGTGGTGCCGGAATACATCGCCGGTACCCGCGACGACATTCAGATACCGAACATCGTGACCGCCATCCTGGCCAGCTACCGCGGCTTCGACACGCTCGGTGAGGCGGTCGTGATCTTCACAGCGCTGATCGGCGTGCTGCTGATGGTCGGCCGCCGGCGCCCCGACGACGAGGAAGCGGGCACCCGACGGCCGGAGCGCCATCCATGAGGCATCACTTGGTCCTTCGGGTGGTCTCCAAACTGCTGATCCCGTTCATCATCCTGTACGGGCTCTACGTCCAGTTCCACGGTGACTTCAGCCCCGGCGGCGGCTTCCAGGCGGGCGCCCTGGTGGCGGCCGCCATCATCCTGTACGCGCTGATCTTCGGCGTCGACCGGGCTCGACGTGTATTCAGCCCGGCGGTCCTGACCGTGATGGCCGCGGCGGGCGTGCTGCTGTTCGCCCTGGTCGGCTACGCCGCGCTGTTGGGCGGCGGCAACTACCTCGACTACGACTATCTGCTGCCTTCCGACACGGCGGGTCAGCACGTCGGCATCATCACCGTCGAGTTCGGGGTTGGACTGACGGTGACCGCGGTGATGGCGCTCGTGTTCTTCGCGTACGCCGGTCGCACCGACGAGATCGACGACGAGGATTGGTGACGATGCTCGAGTTGATCCTTGGGAAGTACAACTACTGGATCATCGTCGTTCTGATGATGACCGGCCTCTACATCGTCGTGGCCCGCGGCAACCTTGTCAAGAAGATCATCGGTCTGAACGTGTTCCAGACTTCCGGTGTTCCTGTTCTACATCTCGCTGGCCAAGGTCACCGGCGGAACGGCGCCGATCCTGACCGGCAAGGACGAGACCTTCTCAAATCCCCTGCCGCACGTGCTGATCCTCACGGCTATCGTGGTCGGAATCGCGACCACCGCGCTCGGCCTCGCGATCGTCGTGCGGATCCGCGAAGCCTACGACACCATCGAGGAGGACGAGATCCAGGAGATGGAGCGCGTCGACCTGACAATGACCGGGAAGGACGCGAGCGATGACCGCCGGGCTGATGCCGTCCGTGATGCCGCACCTGCCGATCCTGCAGGTCGTGGTGCCGATGCTGGCGGCCCCGCTCTGCTTCCTGCTGCGCCGGGGAACGGTCATCTGGGCGTTCACCACCCTGGTGACGTGGGCCGCCTTCGCCACCTCGCTGGCGCTGCTGCAGGCCACTCTGGCCGATGGCACGATCCGCTACGAGATCGGTGGCTGGGCGCCGCCCTGGGGCATCGAATACGTCATCGACGCGACCAACGCCGCGGTCCTGGTGATCGTGTCGGGCATCGCCGCCGTCGTCATGCCGTTCGCGCGCCGCAGCGTCGAGGCCGAGATACCGGCCAACCAGCACAGTCTGTTCTACACCGCGTTCCTGCTCTGCCTGGCCGGCCTGCTGGGCGTGACGATCACCGGCGACGCCTTCAACGTGTTCGTGTTCCTGGAGATCTCGTCGCTGTCGACCTACGCCCTGGTCGCCGCCGGCGCCGGGATGGACCGGCGGGCGCTGTCGGCCGCCTACAACTACCTGATCCTCGGAACCATCGGCGCGACGTTCTTCGTGATCGGCGTCGGCATGCTCTACATGGTCACCGGAACGCTGAACATCATTGACCTCAGCGAGCGGGTTCCGGCGCTGCAGGACAACCGCACGGTTCACGTCGCCTTCGCGTTCCTGGTGGTGGGCCTCGGCCTGAAGCTGGCGGTGTTCCCGCTGCACACCTGGCTGCCGAACGCTTACGCCTACGCGCCGTCGGTCGCCACCGTGTTCCTGGCGGCGACCTCGACCAAGGTCTCGGTCTACGTCCTGCTGCGCTTCCTGTTCATGGTGTTCGCGCCGAGCTACGGCTTCATGGCGATGACGCTGGACTACGTGCTGCTGCCGTTGGCGCTGGTCGCCATGGTGGCGGCGAGCGTGGCCGCCATCCACCAGTACAACATCAAGCGGCTGCTGGCGTATTCCAGTGTCGCGCAGCTGGGCTACATGGTACTCGGCATCGCCTATGGCAGCGTTGCCGGCCTCACCGCCGCCGATCCTGCACCTGTTCAATCACGCGCTGATCAAGGGCGCGCTGTTCATGGCGCTCGGCTGCGTCATGCTGCGGGTCGGCGACGTGACCATCAGGGGCGTCCGCGGCCTCGGCCGGCAGATGCCCTGGACCATGGCGGCCTTCGTGATCGGCGGGCTCAGCCTGATCGGCGTGCCGCTTACGGTCGGCTTCATCAGCAAATGGCACCTGATCATCGCCGCCCTCGGCGATGGCCGCTGGCCGATCGCGGCCGTCATCGTCGGCAGCTCCCTGCTGGCGGTGATCTATGTCTGGAAGGTGGTCGAGGCGGCCTATTTACAGGATGCCCCCGAAGGCCGGGTGGTGCGCGAGGCGCCGCTGTCGATGCTGGTGCCGACCTGGGTGCTGGTGCTGGCCAACCTCTGGTTCGGCATCGACGCCGAGTTCACCGTCGACGTCGCGCGAACCGCCGCCATGGGCCTGCTGAGGGTCACGCCATGAGCCCGTCGTTCCTGCTCGCCGCCACCCTGCTGCTGCCGCTGCTCGGCGGCATCTTCGTGGCGCTTACCGGCAGCCGTCCGAACCTGCGCGAGGCGGTAACGCTGGTCACCGCCGGGCTGCTGGCGATCGTGGTCTACACACTTCTGCAGGACGTTCTGGCCGGGGGCCGGCCGGCGGTGACCCTGATCGAGGTGGTGCCGGGGCTGCCGCTGGTGCTCGAGGTCGAACCGCTCGGCATGCTGTTCGCCTGCGTCGCCGGCGGCCTGTGGATCGTGAACTCGCTGTACTCGATCGGCTACATGCGCGGCAACGACGAGAAGCATCAGACGCGTTTCTACGTCTGCTTCACGATCGCCATCGCCAGCGCCATGGGCATCGCCTTCGCCGGCAACATGTTCACGCTGTTCATCTTCTACGAGGCGCTGACGCTGTCGACCTACCCGCTGGTCGCGCACAAGGAAACCCCCGAGGCGAAGCAGGGCGCGCGGGTCTATCTCGGGCTGCTGATCGGCACCTCGATCGGCTTCCAGCTGGTTGCGATCATCTGGACCTGGATGGTCGCCGGGACCCTCGACTTCACCGCCGGCGGCATCCTGCGCGACAAGATCGACCCGGTGCTGCTGCCATTCCTGCTGGCGCTGTACATGTTCGGCATCGGCAAGGCGGCGCTCATGCCGTTCCACCGCTGGCTGCCTTCGGCGATGGTCGCGCCGACCCCGGTCAGTGCCCTGCTGCACGCGGTGGCGGTGGTCAAGGCGGGCGTGTTCACGGTCCTGAAGGTCGTGGTCTACATCTTCGGGATTGACCTGCTGGCCGAGACCGGCGCCGCCAACTGGCTGATGTTCGCGGCGTCATTCACCCTGCTGACCGCGTCGGTCATCGCCCTGACCAAGGACAACCTGAAGGCCCGGCTTGCCTACTCCACGATAAGCCAGCTCTCCTACATCGTGCTGGCAGCCGCGATGGCCAACGCGCTCGGGATCCTCGGCGGTTCGCTGCACATCGTCGCGCACGCGCTCGGCAAGATCACGCTGTTCATGTGCGCCGGGGCGATCTACGTGGCCACCCACAAGACCCTGATCAGCGAGATGGACGGCCTCGGCCGCCGCATGCCGTTCACTTACGCCGCGTTCCTGGTCGGCGCGCTGAGCATCATCGGTCTGCCGCCGTTCATCGGCATGTGGAGCAAGTGGTACCTCGGCATGGGCGCCGTCGAGGGTCACCTGACCGCGGTCGAGATCGTCTACATCGCCAGTTCGCTGCTGAACGTGGCCTACCTGCTGCCGATCGTCGCCCGCGGCTTCTTCCTGCCGACCCCGGATCCGGTGCCGCAATCGGTCGGCGCGGCCGCGGCCCCGCGCGCGGGCGGCATCCAGGAGGCCCCGTTCCTGTGCGTGCTGGCGCCGTGCCTGACCGCCGCCGGATGCTTCGTCCTGTTCTTCTACGCCGACGCGGTGATCGATCTCCTGCGTCCGATCGTGCAGTAGGTCGCGCGCCGTGCGACGGGAGCCGTCATGACCGTGATCGCCGATCTCGCCCTGCTCGCCTCCAACCCAGGCATTGCCCTGATCGCGGCGGCGCTTCTGGTGCCGTGGCTGCCCCCGGCCCTGGCCCGCGTGTACGCGCCGGCGGCGGCCCTCGCCGCGCTGACCTACGCCGTCGGCTTGACGCCCGGCACCCACGTCGCCCTGTCGGCGGCCGGGCTCGAGCTGCAGATCCTGCGGGTCGACGCGGGCGCCCGGTTGTTCGCCTCGGTCTTCCTCACGATCGCCTTCCTCGGCTCGGTCTACGCGTGGGGAGAGAACGGGCGGATCGGGCGCACCGCCGGTCTGGTGCTGGCCGGTGCCGCGACCGCGGCGGTGTACTGCGGCGATCTGCTGACCTTCATGATGCTGTCGGGAATCGCGACCATCGCATCGATCCTGGTGGTCTGGGCGGGCGGTGGCGAGCGCGCCCTGCGCGCCGGGCTGCGCTACGCCGTCGTGCAGGTCGCGGCGGTGGTCCTGCTGCTGGCCGGGGTGGTGATGTACGCCCACGCCACCGGATCGATCGCCCTGGACCGGCTGCCCGCCGGGACCGCGGGCGTCGGGCTGATCCTGGCGGCGCTGGCGATCCAGGCGGCGTTCCCTCTGGTGCACAGCTGGCTCAAGGACGCCTACCCGGAGGCCTCGCCCGCCGGCACCGTCCTGCTGTCGGTCTTCACGACCAAGCTGGCGGTCTACGCGCTGATCCGGGCCTATCCGGGCACCGAGGCGCTGATCTGGGTGGGCGCGGCGATGGTGGTCCTGCCGCTGCTGGCGGCGGCGCTCGAGGACGACCTCCGGCGCGCGCTGGCGTGGGTGATGAACAGCCAGCTCGGCGCGATCGTCATGGCTGTCGGCATCGGCAGCGACGCCGCGCTCGACGCCGCCCTGGCGCTGGCGGTCACGCACACCCTCGCCACCGCCCTCCAGTTCATGGCGCTCGGCGCCGTGCTGGAGCGCACCGGGACGGTCCGGGCGTCGCAACTCGGCGGCCTGCGCCGGACGATGCCGTTGACCGCCGCCTTCTACCTGATCGGCGCCGCGGCGACCGGTTTGCCGCTGTTCGTGGGCTTCGCCGCGCTGCCGCTGGTGCTGGATGCCGCGGCCGGGGTCGGCGGGATCCCGTATCTCGTCCTGCTCCTCGGGGTGGCCGGCGGTTTCATGATCTCCCTGGCGCGGATACCGTACCGGACGTTCTTCGGGAACGGCGGCATCACCCGGGTCGCCGAGGCTCCCGCCGCGATGCTGGCGGCGATGGCCGGGGTGGCGGTGCTGTGCGTCGTTCCCGGGTTCTGGCCGGGCTGGCTGCACGACGCGTTGCCGACCGCTCAGCCGGTCGCCGTCTACACGGCGCGGTCGTTCGGGACCGTGGTGGCGCTCGCCGCCGCCGGCGTCGTCGCGTTCGCGGCCCTGACCCGCTTCGGCCTCTACCCCGCCGACCGCCGCAACGACGTGCCCGATGTGGAATGGATCTACCGCCGGCTGCTCCCCGGCATCCTGCTCGGCGTCGGTCGCGGTGTCGACGCGACCTGGAACCGGCTCATGGCCGGTTTCCTCGGCCTGCTCACCGCCGGCGTCCCCGTCGTCGCCAGCGTGTTCGGTCCGAGCGGCGTGATGGGCCGGATGACCCGGGTCGGCAACGGCGTCGCCTGGCTGACGGCGCTGCTTGCTGGTGATCCTGGTCGTCGGCTATTCCGCCGACTGAACATACGCCGCTGTCCCGATCGGACACTCCCGGGGGTTCTGGCGGTACCCTGGCAAATTTGTTAATCGGTCTCTTCGATCCTCGGAGTCGCCCGACGAAAGGTCTTTCGCCATGGACATGACCGGCCAGCACACGATCCCGGCCCCCCGCCAGACGGTCTGGGAGGCGCTCAACGATCCGGACGTGCTGAAGGAATGCATCCCCGGCTGCGAGGAGATCGAGCGTACCGGCGACAACGGCTTCACCGCCAAGGTCTCGGTCAAGGTCGGCCCGGTGAAGGCGAAGTTCGGCGGCGCGGTGACGCTGTCCGACATCGATCCGCCGAACGGCTACACGATCTCCGGCGAGGGCAAGGGCGGTGCGGCCGGCTTCGCCAAGGGCGGCGCCAAGGTCAAGCTCGACGAGGTCGACGGCGGCGCCGCCACCCTGCTCAGCTTCGAGGTCAACGCGGCGATCGGCGGCAAGCTGGCCCAGCTCGGCGCCCGCCTGATCGACTCGACCGCCAAGAAGTACGCCAACGATTTCTTCGAGACCTTCAGCGCGATCGCCGCGAGTCGCGCCACGGCGCCGGCCGCGCCACAGGAAGCCGGTGTCGGCGCCGCCGTGGCCCCAGCCGCCGCTCCCGCCCCTGCCGTTCCCGCCGATGCCGTTCCCTCCCACCATCACCAGGAGACCACCACCGTGGCGACGAGCAATCCCCTGAAGGAAGAAATGAAGCGCCTCGGCATCCCCGACGAGAACGTCTACCACGGCGTGCATTGGGCCGTGATGCTCAGCTGGGGCGCGCTCGCCGTCGGCGTGGTGGTGTTCCTGGTTTCCGCGAACAGCTGAGCCCAACCGCCGCGAGGAGGATCCGATGAAGGCACGCGCCGCCGTCGCCGTGGAAGCCGGCAAGCCGCTCGAGATCGTGGACGTCGACCTGGAGGGGCCCCGGGCCGGCGAGGTGCTGGTCGAGGTCAAGGCCACCGGCATCTGTCACACCGACGCGTTCACCCTGTCGGGGTGATCCCGAAGGCATCTTCCCGTCGATCCTGGGCCACGAAGGTGCGGGTGTCGTCGTAGAGGTCGGCCCCGGGGTGAAGAGCCTGAAGGTCGGCGACCACGTGATCCCGCTCTACACTCCGGAATGCCGGGAGTGCGAGTACTGCCTGAACCCGAAGACCAACCTCTGCCAGGCGATCCGGACCACCCAGGGCAAGGGCCTGATGCCCGACGGGACCTCGCGGTTCTCGATGGGCGGCAAGCCGCTGTTCCATTACATGGGCTGCTCGACCTTCTCGAACTACACGGTGCTGCCCGAGATCGCGCTCGCCCGGATCCGACCGGACGCGCCGTTCGACAAGGTCTGCTACATCGGCTGCGGCGTGACCACCGGGATCGGTGCGGTCATCAACACCGCCAAGGTCGAGCCAGGCTCCAAGGTCGTGGTGTTCGGACTCGGCGGCATCGGTCTGAACGTCGTTCAGGGCGCCCGGATGGTCGGTGCCGACATGATCGTCGGGGTCGACCTGAATCCCGCCCGCAAGGACCTCGCCGGCAAGTTCGGGATGACCCACTTCGTCAACCCGAAGGATGTGCAGGGCGACCTGGTGGCGCATCTGGTCGAGTTGACCGGCGGCGGCGCCGACTACTCGTTCGAGTGCATCGGTAACGTGAAGACCATGCGACAAGCGCTTGAATGCGCTCACAAAGGATGGGGTGAGAGCATCATCATCGGGGTTGCCGGCGCCGGCCAGGAGATCTCCACCCGCCCGTTCCAGCTGGTCACCGGCCGCTCCTGGCGCGGCACCGCCTTCGGCGGCGCCCGGGTCGCACCGACGTGCCGAAGATCGTCGACTGGTACATGGACGGCAAGATCAACATCGACGACCTGATCACCCACACCATGCCGCTGGAGCGGATCAACGACGGCTTCGACCTGATGCACGAGGGCACGTCGATCCGCAGCGTGGTGGTGTTCTGAGCGAGGCCTGCCGGGCGGCGCCCGCCGCTGCCGGTCAGTCGGCGGCGGCGGCGTTGCCCATGCATTCCATGTAGTCGGCGATGGTGCGGCGCATGTGCGCCACCAGCAGGGCGCGGGCGCCCGCCGCGTCATCCGCCGCAATCAGGTCGCGCAGCCGCCGGTGATCGCCGAGCGAGACCGCGTTCAGTCCCGGATCGCTGCACAGACGCGCCCGCAGGGCCTGGATCCGAAACGCGAAGCCGGCGTAGCAGTCGGCCAGGAAGCTGTTGCCCGCGTTGTCGAACAGGGCGCGGTGATAGCCGGCGTCGAGGATCCGGTAGCGCCCGCCGTCGCCGGCAGCCACGGCTTCGGCCATGGCATCGACGGTCGCCGAGAGCGCCGCCACCAGCGGTTCGCGGTGACGCGCGATGGCGCGCTCGAGAGCGGTGACTTCCAGGGTCTCGCGGAGCTCGCCGAGCTGGCGGATCTCTTCGGCGCTCATGTCGAACACGAAGCTGCCGCGCTGCGGCTGGATCGAGACCAGCCCCTCCATCTTCAACTGCAGGAGCGCCTCGCGGATCGGCGTCTTGCTGACACCGAGTTCCAGCGCCAGCGCGTTCTCCGACAGCGGCGTGCCGAGGCGCAGTTCGCCGCGCACGATGCGTCCGCGGATCTCCTCGGCCGCCAGGGAGGTCAGGGATTTCGGTCGCTGCAGAATCCGGATCGGCTCGGCCATCCCGTCGATATTCCTTCTCTGTCGGTCCCGGTCGGGGATTCCCGCGACACCCCGGCGGTGCCAGCATACCACAGTACGCTCGGCGAGCGGCTTTGGATGCGGTGCAGCACGGGGCGTCGACACCGCAGCGAAGCCGCGGTTTGGCCGGCGCCACGGTCGCCGCTTGACCTGTGCCGGGCGGGGAAAGAGACTGT
This sequence comes from Rhodospirillaceae bacterium, assembly GCA_018401495.1. Lineage (GTDB taxonomy): Bacteria > Pseudomonadota > Alphaproteobacteria > Thalassobaculales > Thalassobaculaceae > Thalassobaculum_A. The sequence goes on along the minus strand of JAGYJX010000015.1, from coordinate 268,631 downwards.
CGCCGAAAGGGGCGGCGGACGGCTCGTCTCGCCCGACGCGACACCCACAAACGAACACGCGCACGATCGTACGCTTCACGAGGGAGATGAGGGCATGCCCACGGTTACCATGACGGTGAACGGCAAGAAGGTTTCGGGCGAGGTCGAGGCCCGCACCCTGCTCGTTCAGTTCCTGCGCGAGAACCTGCGCCTGACCGGGACCCATGTCGGCTGCGACACCAGCCAGTGCGGTGCCTGCGTCGTCCACGTCGAACGGCTCCTCCGCCAAATCCTGCACCATGCTGGCGGTCCAGGCCGAGGGCGCCGACGTCCTCACCATCGAGGGCCTCGCCAACGGCGACGAACTGCACCCGATGCAGGCGGCGTTCAAGGAGCATCACGGCCTGCAGTGCGGCTTCTGCACGCCGGGCATGGTGATGAGCGCGGTCGATCTGGTGAAGACCAACCCGAAGGCGACCGAGCACGAGATCCGGGAGTGGCTCGAGGGCAACATCTGCCGCTGCACCGGCTACCACAACATCGTGAAGGCGATTCAGCACGCGCAACAGACGATGTGACCGACCCCACCCAGAACAAAAATCAACGGGGATCGGCCTTACAGGGAGCGAGACATGCCTGATGGTGGAGGTACCGGTATCGGCGCGGCCGTGAAGCGCGTCGAGGACAAGCGGTTTCTGACCGGTCGCGGCAACTACACCGACGACATCAACCGCCCTGGCCAGACCTACGCCTACATCCTGCGCAGCCCGCAGGCGCACGCCACGATCGACCGGATCGACACCGCGGCGGCGGTCGCCGCACCCGGCGTGCTCGCGGTCTACACCGGCGCCGACATGGTGGTCGGCTCCCTGCCCTGCGGCTGGCAGGTGCATTCCCGCGACGGCACCCCGATGCACGAGCCGCCGCACCCGCCGCTGGCTCAGGGCAAGGTCCGTCACGTCGGCGACCAGGTCGCGGTGGTCATCGCCGAGACCTACTCGCAGGCCCGCGACGCCGCCGAACTGATCGTCGTCGACTACACGCCGCTGCCGGCGGTGGTCGACATGAACAAGGCGCTCGAGAACAAGAGCCTGGTGCACGATCAGGTCGGCACCAACCTCTGCTACGACTGGGAGATCGGCGACGAGGCGCAGATCGACGCGGCGTTCGCCAAGGCGGCGCACGTAACCCGCATCGACATCGTCAACAACCGCCTGATCCCGAACGCGATGGAGCCGCGCGCGGCGGTCGGCGAGTTCGACCGCTCCAGCGGCGAGTACACGCTCTACACCACCAGCCAGAACCCGCACGTGATCCGGCTGCTGATGGGCGCCTTCGTGTTGTCGATCCCGGAGCACAAGCTGCGGGTGGTCGCCCCCGACGTCGGCGGCGGCTTCGGCTCGAAGATCTACCACTACGCCGAAGAAGCGATCGTCACCTGGGCCTCGAGCCGGGTCGGCCGACCGATCAAGTGGACGGCCGAGCGCTCGGAATCCTTCATCAGCGACGCCCATGGCCGCGACCACATCACCCACGCCGAACTGGCGATGGACAGCGAGGGCAAGTTCCTCGCCCTGAAGGTCCTCACCAAGGCCAACATGGGCGCGTATCTCTCGACCTTCGCGCCGTGCGTGCCGACCTACCTTTACGCCACCCTGCTCGCCGGCGTGTACACGACGCCGCTGATCTACTGCAACGTGAAGGCGGTGTTCACCAACACGGTGCCGGTCGACGCCTACCGCGGCGCGGGCCGACCGGAGGCAACCTACCTGATCGAGCGGCTGGTCGACCGGGCGGCCCGCGAGATGGGCATCGGCCAGGTCGACATCCGGCGGCGCAACTTCATTCCGTCCGACGCCTTCCCGTACCAGACGCCGGTGGCCCTGCAGTACGACAGCGGCAACTACACCGCGACCCTCGACGCCGCCCTGAAGGCCGCCGACGTCGACGGCTTCCCGGCCAGGCGCCGGGAGTCCGAGGCTCGCGGCAAGCGGCGCGGCCTCGGCTACTCGACCTACCTCGAAGCCTGCGGCATCGCGCCGTCGGCGGTGGTCGGCTCGCTCGGCGCCCGCGCCGGGCTCTACGAGTCGGCCGAGGTCCGGGTGCACCCGACCGGCTCGGTCACGGTGTTCACCGGTTCGCACAGCCACGGCCAGGGCCACGAGACCACGTTCGCCCAGCTGGTGTCCGAGAAGCTCGGAATGCCGCTGGAGAACATCGAGATCAGCCACGGCGACACCAACAAGGTGCAGTTCGGGATGGGCACCTACGGCTCGCGCTCGCTTGCCGTCGGCGGCGAGGCGATCGTCAAGGCCCTCGACAAGGTGATAGCCAAGGCCAAGAAGATCGCCGCCCACGTGATGGAGGCCTCCGAGGCCGACATCGAGTTCAAGGACGGCAACTTCACGGTGGCCGGCACCGACAAGAGCATGGCGTTCGGGCAGGTGGCACTCACCGCCTACGTGCCGCACAACTTCCCGCACCAGGAGCTCGAGCCCGGGCTGGACGAGAAGGCGTTCTACGACCCGCTGAACTTCACCTTCCCCGGCGGCTGCCACATCAGCGAGGTCGAGGTCGACCCGGACACCGGCGTGGTGACGGTGGAGCGGATGACGGCGGTCGACGACGTCGGCCGGGTGATCAACCCGATGATCGTCGCGGGCCAGATCCACGGCGGCCTCGCCCAGGGCATCGGCCAGGCGCTGCTGGAAGGCTGCGTCTACGACGACACCGGCCAGCTCGTGACCGGCTCCTACATGGACTACACCATGCCGCGGGCCGACAACCTGCCGACGTTCTCGGTCGGGACCAGAGATCACGCTGTGCGCCCACAACTCGCTCGGCGTGAAGGGCTGCGGCGAGGTCGGGGCGATCGGCTCGCCGCCGGCGGTGATCAACGCCGTCGTCGACGCGCTCTGGGATCTGGGGGTTCGCGACATGGCGATGCCGGCGAGCCCGCAGACTGTTTGGCGAACCATCCACCAGGCCAGGCCGGCTGCCGCGGCCGAGTGACCACGGACGAGACCCGAGGAGAGAGACGATGTACGCATTCGACTATCAGAAACCGTCGTCCGTGGCGGACGCCGTGGCCGCGTTGAAGGCGGCCGACGACGGCAAGTTCGTGGCCGGTGGCATGACCCTGATCCCGACCCTGAAGCAGCGTCTCGCGCAGCCGTCGCACCTGATCGATCTCGGCGGCGTCACCGACCTGGTCGGCATCACGGTGGCCGGCAACGGGTGTGACCATCGGGGCGATGACCACCCACGCGGCGGTCGCGAAATCCAAGGAGGTCGCGGCCGCGATCCCGGCGCTGGCGGCCCTCGCCGCCGGCATCGGCGACCCGCAGGTCCGCAACCGCGGCACCATCGGCGGCTCGGTTGCCAACAACGATCCGGCCGCCGACTATCCGGGCGCCTGCCTGGCGCTCGGGGCCACCATCAAGACCGACCGCCGCGAACTGAAGGCGGAGGACTTCTTCACCGGCCTGTTCGAGACCGCCCTCGCCGACGACGAGATCATCGTCTCGGTGTCGTTCCCGAAGGCCGAGAAGGCCGCCTACATGAAGTTCGACAACCCGGCATCGCGCTACGCGCTGGTCGGCGTGTTCGTCGCCAAGACCGCCGCCGGCGTCCGGGTGGCGGTCACCGGCTCGGGCCAGAACGGCGTGTTCCGGGTGCCCGAGATGGAGAAGGCGCTGTCCGCCACCTGGTCGCCCGACGCGGTCGCCGGGGATCACGGTCGACGCCGGCACGCTGAACTCCGACATCCACGCCAGCGCCGAGTACCGCGCCCACCTGATCACGGTCATGGCCAAGCGGGCCGTCGCCGCCGCCGGCTGAACCGGCCGCCATCGCGAGCATCTCAGGGCCGGCCCTCGGGGCCGGCCCTTTCGCGTGCTATGGTCTGTCGGCGCATCGACGCGCCGGGAGACCACCATGCTGCACCGCATCCTCATGACAGCCGCCGTGACGGCGATGCTGACGATCGCCGGCGCCAGCACCGGCATCGCGAAGTCCGAGAAGGCCAAGGGCGGCAAGCACACCGGTGCTGCCGCCGGAGTCACCGCGACCGGCACCGCGGTCGCCGTCGGTGCCGCCGCCGGTGCCGCCCTGGCGAGCGCCGTGCTGTCGGACGCAGACCGGGCCACCATCACCCGCTACTTCCAGCAGCATCCGCAGCCGGGCACCGACCTGCCACCCGGGATCGCCAAGAACCTGGCGCGCGGCAAACCGCTGCCCCCGGGCATCGCCAAGCGGGGCGTGCCCAACGCGCTGACATCGCAACTGTCGGTCCCGTCCGGATACCTGCTGCAGACCGTTGGCGCCGACGTGGTGCTGATCGCGGCGGCTACCTACGTGATCGCCGACATTCTCAGGGACGTTGCCTCCAATTAGTCACTTGATCCCACCGCCTTGCCCGTTATGTTGCAGCGCAACATTCTGAGGTCACGAGGACCAGGACATGAGACTCGACAAGATCGCCATCGGCCACAACCCGCCTTACGACATCAACGTCGTGATCGAAGTCGGCCTCGGCTCCGACCCGGTCAAGTACGAACTGGACAAGGAGTCCGGCGCGCTGTTCGTCGATCGGTTCCTCCACACCGCGATGAGCTACCCGGTCAACTACGGCTTCGTCCCGCACACCCTCTCCGACGACGGCGACCCGGTCGACGTGATGGTCGCCGGCAGGTGCCGATCCTGCCGAAATCGGTGGTCCGGGTCCGTCCGGTCGGGGTGCTGGTCATGGAGGACGAAGGCGGCCTCGACGAGAAGATCCTGGCGGTGCCGGTCGACAAGCTGCACCCCTACTACGCCGATGTCGGCTCCTGGCGCGACCTGCCGAAGATCCTGGTCGATCAGATCCAGCACTTCTTCACCCACTACAAGGACCTCGAGGCCAACAAGTGGGTCAAGGTGAAGCGCTGGGGCGACACCGAGGAAGCCCTCGACTTCATCCGCGCCGGGATCCGGGCCGCCGAGGCCAAGCAGCAGGCCAAGGCCGCCGAGTAGGCGGGGACGTTTCCGCCGCGCCCCCGGCGACCGTCAGTTGCTGGCGGTCTGCCGGCTGCTCGCCTCGGTCAGCAGCTCGATGCGGCGCTGGTCGATGGCGTTCAGCGCGTTCTCGCAGCTCGGGCTCATGACCTCGATACCGCGGTCACGCTCGTTGTCGCACAGACATGGCGGACCGCGCGCCCGTTCGCCAGAGTGGTCCCCAGGTGTAATCGCAGGACAACCAATACCGCCGCCGTAAATTCGAGGACGTCCCCGTTCCCGTTCGGAAAATTTGGCGAGTTCCTGCCTTTAAAGTTAGCGAGTTCCTGGCTTTAAAGATTGCGGTGTTCCGGGCGGACCCACGGCCGATCGGCGCGCTCCCGGTTGGTCCGCCCGCCTCGGCCTTGTCCGCCGCAGCGCGCTGGTCTAAAACCGCCCGAAACATCAATCCAGATGCATCAGGGAGGCACGCTCATGGCCGCGGACGGACGACAGGAACGCTCCGGTCCCCTCGCCGGGATCACCGTCGTCGACGTCAGCCGGATCCTCGCCGGTCCCTACTGCACGCTGCTGCTGGCCGAGCTCGGCGCCCGCGTGATCAAGGTCGAGACCCCCGAGACCGGCGACGACGCCCGCCACTACGGGCCGTTCGTCAACGGCAAGTCGGCGTACTTCCAGTCGATCAACCGCGGCAAGGAGAGCATCGCGCTCAACCTGAAGCAGGACGACGACCGGGCGATCTTCGAGGCCCTGCTCGAAACCGCCGACGCGGTGGTGGAGAACTTCCGGCCCGGCACCATGGAGAAGCTCGGCTACGGCTGGGACACCCTGCACCCGCGCTTCCCGCGGCTGATCTACGCCGCCGCCTCCGGGTTCGGCCATTCCGGTCCGGACATGACGCGCCCGGCCTACGACATGGTGGTCCAGGGCATGGGCGGCATCATGAGCGTGACCGGCCATCCGGGCACGCCGCCGACCCGCATCGGCATGTCGATCGGCGACATCGGTTCCGGGCTTGTATGCGGCGGTCGGGCTGATCTCGGCGCTGTACCATCGAGCCATGACCGGCGAGGCCACCAAGGTCGACATCGGCATGTTCGACTGCCAGTTGGCCCTGCTGGAGAACGCGGCGATCCGCTACTTCACCTCGGGCACGGCGCCGGGGCCGCTCGGCGCCCGCCATCCCTCGATCACCCCGTTCGAGGCGTTCGCGACCGGCGACGGCTACATCATCATCGCCGCCGGCAACGACAGCCTGTTCCGCAAGCTGGCCGACGGCCTCGGCAAGCCGGAGTGGAAGGACGATCCGCGCTACGTCAGCAACCCGAAGCGGGCCGAGAACGTCGAGACCCTCAAGACCGAGTTGGAGACGATCCTGAAGACCGCGCCGACCGAGCACTGGATGCGGGTGCTCGACACCGCCGGGGTTCCGGCCGGGCCGATCAACGACATCGGCCAGGCCGTCAACTACCCGCAGGCGGCCGCCCGCAACATGATCGTCGACGTCGAGGACCCGATCACCGGGCCGATGAAGGTGATCGGCAACCCGATCAAGATCTCCGGCTTTCCAGACCCAACCACGCGCGACCCGGCACCGAACCTGGACCAGGACCGTGCCGCCATCCTGAAGGAGATCGGTCGATGAACCTGATGGCAAGCGATCTCGACTACGGCCAGGCGCCGTCCCTCGAGCCCAATCTCGATCCCTACGCGCTCGCCAAGGCGCTCTCCGGGCGCCACCTGATCGGCGGCGAACTGGTCCCGTCCGCCTCCGGGGGCACCTTCGAGGTGATCTACCCGGCGACCGGCGCGGTGATCGGGTTCGGCGCCGCCGGCGAACGCCGAGGATGTGGACCGCGCGGTCCGCTCGGCGACCGAGGCGCAGAAGGCCTGGGCGAAGATGCGCGCCCGCGACCGCGGCAAGCTGCTGTACAAGTGCGCCGAGGCGCTGGAGCGCCACGTCGAGGAGCTCGGCCGCCTGATCGCGCTCGAAACCGGCAAGGCGCTGCGGACCGAGAGCCGGGTCGAGGCGTCGATCCTGGCCGATGCGTTCTACTTTCACGCCGGGCTCGGCTCCGAGCTCAAGGGCGAGACCGTCCCGCACCACCCGGACATGCTGACCATCACCGTGCGCGAGCCGGTCGGCGTGGTCGGCGCGATCATTCCCTGGAACGTGCCGCTGCTGCTGATGGCGCTGAAGATCGCCCCAGCGATCCTGGCCGGCAACGCGGTGATCGTGAAGTCGGCCGAGGAGGCCCCGCTGACGGTGCTGCGGGTCTGCCAGATCCTGAACGCGGTGCTGCCGGCCGGCGTGTTCAACATGCTGTCCGGCTTCGGGCCGGAGTGCGGCGCCCCGCTGGTCGCCCACCCGAAGGTCGGCAAGATCACCTTCACCGGCTCGGTCGAGACCGGAAAGATCGTCTACAAGACCGCCGCCGACAAGCTGATCCCGGTGACCCTGGAACTCGGCGGCAAGTCGCCGATGATCGTGTTCCCGGACGCCAACGTGGACAAGGCGGTCGACGGCGCCGTCATCGGCATGCGCTTCACCCGGCAGGGCCAATCCTGCACGGCGGCCAGCCGGATCTTCGTGCACGAGAAGGTCTACGACGACTTCGTCGCCAAGCTGCGCGGCAAGGTCGACGCCATGGTGATGGGCGACCCGCTGGACGAGAAGACCGACATCGGCACCATCATCTCGCCGGAGCAGTTCCAGAAGGTTCAGGGCTACATCGAGCATGGCCGCCAGGAACCCGGCGCCAAGCCGATCGAGTGCTCGGCCATGCCGACGGACCCGAAGTTCAAGGACGGGCTGTTCATCCGGCCGGTGGTGTTCACCGAAATCGGCCATGACAGCCGGCTCGCCCGGGAGGAGATCTTCGGCCCGGTCACCTGCATCTTCCGATGGACGGACCAGGCGGAGGTGCTGGCGGCGGCCAACGACACCGAGTACGGCCTCGCCGCCACGGTGTGGACCAACGACCTGAAGGCGGCGCTGACGTTCACCGAGAAGCTCGAAGCCGGCTTCGTTCAGGTGAACCAGAACCTGGTCGTGCAGCCCGGGCTCAGCTACGGCGGCGTGAAGAACTCGGGCCTCGGCAAGGAAGCCACGCTGGAGTCGATGCTCGAGCACTTCACCCACAAGAAGACCATCATCTTCAACAAGACCTGACGCGTGGCGGGTACTGCGGGCACGTCGCCGAACGGCGGAGCCGGCTCCAGGGCCGGCTCCCGCCTCCGTCTTGTGTTCGTCGTGGTTGTCGTGGCGCTGCTCGCGGTCAACGCGGTGGCGGCCGGCGGCGTGCTCTGGTTGCGGACCTCGGCCGCGACGATCGAAGGCCGGCTCGACGGACTGAAGGGGCTGTCGGCGCCGGCGACGCTGACCCGCGACTCCCGGGGCGTGGTGTACATCGTCGCCTCGACGCCGACCGACGGCAGCTTCGCGCTCGGCTTCGCCCACGCCCAGGATCGGCTCTGGCAGATGGAGATGACGCGCCGGATCGGCATGGGACGCCTGGCCGAGGTGGTCGGCGAAGCCGCCCTGCCGGTCGACCGGATGATCCGCACTCTCGGCCTGCATCGCCTGGCGGAGGCCAACCTGCAGCGCCTGTCGGCCGAGGCGCGCGCCCACGTCGACGCCTACGCCGCCGGGGTCAACGCCGTCCTCGAGGCGCGTTCCGGCGCTCTGCCGCCGGAATTCGTGCTGCTCGGGCACACCCCCGAGCCCTGGCGCCCGGCCGACAGCCTGGTGTGGGGGCGCCTGATGTCGCTGCAACTCGCCGGCAACTGGTTCGGCGAGATCCTGCGGACTCGGATGCTGAAGGCCGGCCTGACGGCCAACGACCTCGACACCCTGTGGGCGGCGACGCCGGAGCCCGAGGATCCCCCGGCGGCGCCGTCGCTGGCCGCGCTGGAGTTGCTTGGGGCGGACTGGCTGGAGTCGATGGCCGCGGCCCTGCCGGCGGAGCTGTCGCCCCGCCTCGCCTCCAACGCCTGGGCCCTGGCCGGCTCGCGCACACCCACCGGTAAGCCCGTTCTCGCCGGCGACCCACATCTGGGATTCACGGATCCCGGCCATTGGACCCTGGCGCGCGTCGAGGCCCCCGGCTACCGCCGCGTCGGCGCCTTCGTGCCAGGGGTCCCGTTCCTGGTCATCGGCCACAACGGCCAGGTCGCCTGGTCGCTGACCACCACCCACTCCGACACCCAGGACCTGTTCGTCGAAAAGCTCGATCCATCCGACAAGCGGCGCTATCTCACCCCCGAGGGCAGCGCCGAATTCGCCACGCGCGAGGAGACGATCGCGGTCGGCGGCGGCGAGGCGCAGCGGTTGGTGGTGCGGACGACCCGGCACGGGCCGGTGGTATCGGACGCCATGGACAGTGCCTCGGCGGCCGCTCCTGCGGGCGCCGTGCTCGCCCTGGCGTCACCGGTGCTGCGCGAGGACGACCGTACCGCCGAAGCGCTGTTCCGCATGGGGGCTGCGGTCGATGCCGCGGCTTTCGCCGACGCGCTGCGCGGATTCGACGCGCCCCAGCAGAACGTCGTATTCGCGGATGTCGAGGGTGCCATCGGCCTGATCTCGGCCGGCCGGGTGCCGATCCGGCGGTCCGGCGATGGCTTCCTGCCCGCCGCCGGCTGGACCGGTGACCAGGACTGGATCGGCTGGGCCGAGTTCGAGGCCCTTCCGGCCGCCATCGACCCGCCGGGCGGGGCCCTGGTGAACGCCAACAACCGGGTTATCGGAACCGACCCCGCGCTCTTCCTGGGTAGGGAGTTCGACGCTCCCTACCGCGCCCAACGGATCGTCGACCGGCTTCGCGGCAGCGACGGATCCCTGGAGGCGATGGCGGGCATCCAACTCGACCAGGTGTCGTTGTTCGCCCGCGAAGTCGTCCCGCTCTTGCTGAAGACCGTCGAGGGGCTGACGCCGGACGCGGCCACCGAGGCCGCGCTCGATCTGCTGCGCGCCTGGGACGGCGCCATGACGACCGACCGGCCGGAGCCGGTGGTGTTCGCGGCCTGGATCGCGACTCTGCACGAGCGGCTGTTCGCCGACGAACTCGGCCCGATGATGCCGCAGTATCGGCGCATCCGCGCCGCCACCCTGATCCGCATCCTCACGGACGAGCCCCGCTGGTGCGACGACCGGCGCACGCCGGCTCCCGAAACCTGCGCCGACACGGTCGCCGGCGCGCTTTCGGAAGCCGTTGCCGCCATGACCAAACGGTTCGGCAGCGATGTCGCCGGCTGGCGCTGGGGACAGGCCCACCAGGCGGTGTTCGAGCATCGGGTCTGGAGCCGCGTACCGGTGATCGGGGCGTTCCTGGAACGTCGCGTACCGACCGGCGGCGGCGACTACACCGTCGACCGCGGGAGTTGGTCAGTGGCGGAGGACCCGGCGTTTCGCCACGATCACGGGGCATCCCTGAGGGTTCTGTACGATCTGGCCGACCTCGACCGATCGGGCTTCGTGGCAACACTCGGGGCGTCCGGCAACCCGTTCTCGCCGTATTACTCAGCTTGGCAAAGCGACTGGGCCGCCGGTCGAACCTTCACCCTTCCCGCCGAGCCGGACACCGTTGCAGCCCGCCTGCAACTCGCTCCCTGAGGTTCAGAACCGGATCTTGGCGCCGACCGTGAACTTCTGGTCCAGCCGGCTCTCACCGAGCTTTCCGGCCGCTTCCGACTCTCCCAGGTAGAAAGCGCGGTATTCAGCCGACACCGCCCAGGTGTTTCCGAGATCGAAATCGGCGCCGAAACCGATGTGCGCGGTCGGCGCCACGCTGCCGCTGTCGGTCGGGTCGCTGGAGCGCACTCCGTCGGGGAGTTGCGTCGCGGAATAGTTCAGCCCGACGCCCCCAACAATCCGCGGGGTCACCAGCGTTCCGGTCCGAAAGTCGTAGGAGCCCGATACGACGAAAGCCTGACCATCGCCGCCGACGGCCCGGGGCGACGTCGACCCGGAGGTGAAGGGGATGACGTCAGAGGCGGTGATCCGCGAAAATGTCACGCTCAGATCGGCGCGAAACGGAGGGGAATCGTTGGTGGGGACGCCGAACTCCGGCAACTCCTCTTCCCCGCCGACGATGTACCAGGTTGCCGACTGGGCCAAATTTCCGTCGGCGCTGGCCGGCGCGGCGATCAGCAACGCGGGGGCACACAGCGCCTTGACCAGAAGCCGGGCAATCGCTCGATTGTCGCTGCCAGCCACCAACGCCATCCTCCACAGCATGACGGCGACCGGAAAGCCGGGTACGCCGCAAAGCGCATCGATCCCCCTACATCCCCCCGGAACATGTACCATGGGAGCCTCCGAAAGCCAACGCGGGGCCCGTCAGACGTGCCCAGACTAAGCGAATGCTTGCTAACGAAGTCTTGACGCCGGCGCCACGGCGATGCGGGAAACAGTCATGCCGATACCGGTCGATGTCGACTCCATCCGCGACGCCGCGAGCATCATCCAAGGCGCCGTCGTCCGCACGCCGACGCTGGACAGCCCGACGCTGTCCCGGATGTTCGGTTGCCGCCTGGCGCTGAAGCTGGAGACGCAGCAGCACACCAGTTCGTTCAAGGAGCGCGGCGCCCTGGTGAAACTGACCGGCCTGGATCATGACGAGCGTCGGCGCGGCGTGATTGCCATGTCCGCCGGCAATCACGCCCAGGGCGTGGCCTACCATGCCGCCCGCCTGGGTATCCCCGCGACCATCGTGATGCCGGAGACCACGCCGTTCTCGAAAGTCGAGCGGACGCGGTCGCACGGCGCCCGGGTCGTGCTGCGGGGGCGAACGCTGACGGATTGCCGGATTGAAACCGAGCGCCTCATCGCCGAAGAGCGTCTCGTCCTGGTGCATCCCTACGACGACTGCGACATCATTCGCGGCCAGGGCACCATCGGCCTGGAAATCCTGGAGGCGGTCCCCGACACCGACACGCTGTTGATACCGATCGGCGGCGGCGGGCTGATCAGCGGCATCGCGATCGCCGCGAAAGCGATCAACCCCGCCATTCGGATCGTCGGGGTCCAGGTCGAGAGCTACCCGTCAATGCTGCAGGCGATGCACGGCCAGACGCCGACGTCCGGCGGCACAACCCTGGCCGAGGGTATCGCCGTCAAGGATCCGGGTCGCCTTACCCTGGCCGTGGTGTCGGCGCTGGTCGACGACATCGTTCTGGTTCCGGAACGGGCGATCGAGCGGGCGGTGCAGATCCTGATCGAGGAGCAGCGTCTGGTCGCCGAGGGCGCCGGCGCCGCCGGTATCGCCGCCCTGATTCACGCGCCCGAACGGTTCGCAGGGCGGCGCGTGGCCACGGTAATCTGCGGCGGCAACATCGATTCCCGAATCCTGGCCTCGGTGATGATGCGAGGACTGGTGCGCGACGGCCGGTTGGTGCGGCTGCGGGTCGAGATCTCCGACGAGCCCGGGGTGCTCGCTACCGTCGCTCGGGTGATCGGCGAGACCGGCGGGAACATCGTCGAGGTCTATCACCAGCGCCTGTTCCAGGACGTGCCGGTCAAGCACGCCGATCTCGATGCCGTGATCGAAACCCGCAACGCCGATCATGTAAGGGAGATACTGGACAGGTTCGATGAACTCGGCTTGAAGGCCCGCCTGCTTGGGACAAGCGCCATCGACGGCGAGGTCATTTGACGGAGGACAGGCCGGGATCAGGCGAGCGCCCGGTACTTGCCCCGCCAGTATACCAGCGGCGCCGTATCCTCGAGCACCTCGGCCCGCAGGACGCACCCGACCATGATCACGTGGTCGCCGCCGTCATAGCGCGCGTGCACCCGGCATTCGAGCGCCGCCATGGCGTCGGCGAGCACCGGCGCCCCGGTCCCCCACTCGACCGTCCGGTCCTCGACGAAACGCTCCGAGGCCGGGTCGGCAAAACGGGCGGAAACGGCCGCCTGCGACGTGGCGAGAATGTTCACCGCGAAACAGTCGGCGCTGGCGAACACCGGCTCGCTGCCCGCCGAACGGTCGATGCAGAACAGCACCAGTGGCGGATCGAGCGAGACCGAGGTGAAGCTGCTGACCGTCAGCCCGACCGGGATGCCGTTCGCGCCGCGCGTGGTGACGACCGCGACGCCCGTCGCGTAGCGACCGAGCACAGCCCTGAAGGCAGACGGATCATTGATCATGCAAAGCCTCGGCGGTGACGCGCGTCCTGCCCTACATATCGCGGCCCAGGGCCGGTTTCAAACCCGCTCCCGGCGAAGCTTAGCACTTGATGGAAAATTCCTATTTTTTCAGTCGCTTGCCAGATTGTGTTGGCAAGCCAGCTAAGTTAGCGAATTATCAATCATTAGCGGGCGATATTCGCCCTGGGGGTCGTTCGGAGACGGGAGCCGATCATGTTTGTGATCATCGGCTGGGTTACTGTGACCGTGTGCTGTATCGGCGGCTACATGGCCATGGGTGGCAAGCTCGGGCCGCTCTGGCAACCGTTCGAACTGGTGATCATCGGCGGCGCCGGGGTCGGCGCGTTCATTGTCGCGAACCCGAAATACATCCTCGCCAAGGCCGGCTACGGCTTCAAGGCCGCGCTGCGGGGCCCAAAATACAACAAGGATGACTACCTCGAGCTTCTCTCCCTGCTCTACGCGATCTTCAAGCTCGCCAAGACCAAGGGGATGCTGGCCATCGAGTCGCACATCGAGAGACCCGAGGAAAGCAGCCTGTTCCAAGCGTTTCCGCGGTTTTCCGCGGATCACCACGCCATGGAATTTCTCTGCGACTATCTCCGGATGATGACCCTCGGAACCGACAACCCGCACGAACTCGCCGACCTGCTGGACGAGGAGCTGGAGACCCACCACGCCGAGGACGCCCAGGTTCAGAGCGCCTTCCAGACCATGGGCGACGGCTTTCCGGCGCTCGGGGATCGTCGCGGCGGTGCTGGGGATCATCAAGACCATGGGCTCGATCACCGAGCCTCCCGAGGTGCTCGGCAAACTCATCGGCGCCGCGCTCGTCGGTACCTTCCTCGGAATTCTGCTGGCCTACGGCTACGTCAGCCCCTTGGCGTCGGCCATGGGAAACGTGTTTGCCGCCGACGCCAAGTACCTGGGCTGCATCCGGGCCGGCCTGCTCGCGCACGTCTCCGGCTATGCCCCGGCGGTGTCGGTGGAGTTCGCCCGCAAAGCCCTGATGTCGAAGGACCGCCCGTCGTTCTTCGAGGTCGAGGAAGCGGTGGCCGCGCTCCCGCCGGTCTGATCGTCCGCGACACCGCGCGGGCGCCGTCGCTGGCCCCGTGTTTGCTTGGTCATGCGTAGCCAGAATTTGAGGAGGATGCCGGTCGGTGGATAACCACGCGACTATCGTCATCAAGAAGGTCAAGAAGGGTGGCCATGGCGGCCACCACGGTGGCGCCTGGAAGGTCGCCTACGCCGATTTCGTGACCGCGATGATGGCGTTCTTCCTGCTCCTGTGGCTGCTCAACGCCACGACCGAGGAGCAGAAGATGGGCATCTCCAACTACTTCGACCCGACCGCCGTCTCCCGCGCCACCCGCTCCGGCTCGGGCGGGGTGCTGGGCGGCACCTCGATCACCGTCCCGGGTGCGCTCAAATCGGCGAGCTCGCCGCCGCAGATCGCCACCCCCCAGGTGGCACGGCCGCAGGCCGAACGAACGGAATCCCTGGACCCGGACTCCGACGACCCGGAAAACATCGAGTCACGCCTCGGCTCGCGCGAGGACGAGGAAGGCACGATCAACCAGGAGGTCGTCGAGCAGCTCCTGCGCGAGCGCGAGCAGCAGCAGTTCGAGGACGCCGAGGAGGCGATCAAGGAAGCCATCGAGAAATCTCCCGAGCTGGCGGACGTCGCCGAATCGATCCAGATCGACTCCACCCCGAGGGGCTGCGCATCCAGCTGCTCGACCAGGAGCGCGTCGCCCTGTTCCCGAACGGCAGCGCCTCGATGTACGAGAAGACCCGGCAGATCCTCAGCAAGGTGTCGGAGGTCGTCGCCAAGCTGCCGAACAAGATCGAGATCACCGGCCACACCGATTCCAAGCAGTTTGCGCCGGGTTCGACCTACACAAACTGGGACCTGTCGTCGGATCGGGCGAACGCGTCGCGGCGGGTGCTGGTGGAAAACGGCGTCGATGAGAGCCGGATCGACGAGGTCGTCGGCAAGGCCGACCGTGATCCGCTGGTGGAGGATCCTGCCGATCCAACCAACCGGCGCATCAGCATCATCCTCAAGCACCTCTCGGCCTCCGGTCCCGAGGGCAGGCAGATCGCCGCGGACGAGGCGCGGCGACGCGCGGCGGCCGACGGCGGCGCCCCGCCGGGACGCCGAGCGCCGGCACCGGGGCCGGTCCTCGACGACGGGGAAGCCCGCCGGCGCCCCGCACCGGCGGCTGACCGCGGCCGCCGCAGCGGTGGCCGGCGCCGGTCGCTTCGTAGGTCCCGGATCCGTCCCGCCGGTGGCGGTCCGGTCCGGGATGACGAAGAGGAGAGGGGCGCGATCACTGACTTGATGACGACATTTGAGAGGGGTGCAGGCGCAAGCCCCTCCACACCCGCCGCTCCGTCGGCGCCAACCCCTCCCCCTAAGCGCAGCGCGAGCCGGGACCCTCCCGCCGCTGCGTTCGGCTGACGGCTCCGGGATGCCCGGTATCCCGGTTGTGGTCGGGCGCCGTTGCTCTTAGCCTGGAAGCGCGCGCGGTCCGGTAGCGGGCCGTGCGAGGAGTGGCCCCGGGGAGCGCATGAGCGACGGAACAGATCTGCTGACCGCCTACGACAGACTGAGCCACTGGTGCGAGATGCTGGGGGGCGACGGTGCCCCGGCGGAGCACGCCTATATGGTCCGCAACCGCATTGGCCGCCTCACCCTTTCGGACCTGGTGCGCCGGGCCGAGACCGCGGAACGCGAACTCTACAACCTCGGCATCACCTTTACCGTCTACTCCGAGCGCGATGTCATCGACCGGATCCTGCCGTTCGACGTTATCCCTCGCATCATCTCGCCGCGCGACTGGGACGTCATCGAACGGGGATCCAAGCAGCGCGTCACCGCGATCAACCTGTTCCTGCACGACGTCTATCACGAGGGGCGCATCCTCAAGGATGGTGTGGTGCCGGCCGAACTCATCTACGGCAACGCCTACTACCGCGAGCAGATGCGTGGGGTCGCCGTCCCCCACGGGGCGTACGTCAACGTCTGCGGCGTCGACCTCGTGCGCGACCATCTCGGGCAGTTCAAGGTCCTGGAGGACAACGCCCGAACGCCGTCCGGGGTGTCCTATGTGGTCGAGAACCGCCACATGATGCAGCGCACTTTTCCGGACATGATGGAGGAGATCGGCATCCGGCCGGTCAGCGATTACGGCCAGAAGCTGCTGGAAGCGGTCGCCGAGATGGCGCCGGGCGCGGTGACCGACCCGCAGGTGGTGTTGCTGTCGCCGGGGTGTTCAACTCGGCCTATTTCGAGCACGTGTTCCTGGCGCGCGAAATGGGCGTGCCGCTCGTCGAAGGGTCGGACCTGTTCGTCGAGGACGACCGGGTGTGGATGCGGACCACCGCCGGCAAGGCTCCGGTGCACGCGATCTACCGGCGGATCGACGACGCCTTCCTGGACCCGCAGGTCTTCAACCCCGAGAGCCTTCTGGGAGTGCCGGGAATCTTCGGTGCCTACGCCAAGGGCAATGTCGGGCTGGCCAACGCCGTCGGGACCGGCTGTTCAGACGACAAGGCGGTTTACGCCTACATGCCGCGGATCATCCGCTACTACCTGTCCGAGGACCCGATCCTCGACAACGTCGACACCCATATCTGCCGCGAGCGGGAGGGTCTCGCCTACACCCTCGCGAACCTCGAGAACCTGGTGGTCAAGCCGGTGGGCGAATCAGGGGGCTACGGGATCGTGATCGGCCCGCGAGCCAGCCGCGAGGAGATCGAGGACATCCGCGCCAAGCTGCTGGCGGACCCTGCCAACTTCATCAGCCAGCCGATGATCGATCTCTCGGTCTGCCCGACCCTCATCGACGGCATGATCGAGCCTCGCCATGTCGACCTCCGGCCGTTCGTGGTAACGGGGCAGTCGTCCTGGGTCCTGCCGGGCGGGCTGACCCGGGTGGCGCTGCGCCGCGGATCGCTGATCGTCAACTCGAGCCAGGGCGGTGGCTCCAAGGACACCTGGGTGCTCGAGGCATGACGATCGGAACCAAGTTTCTGCTCGCCCGCTACGCCGACTGTGCCCTCTGGCTCGGCCGCTACATGGAACGCGCCGAGAGCCTGGCGCGGATCCTCGACGTCAACCTGCACTTCTCGCGGGATTCCCGCGGCAGCCAGAACTGGCGCTCGATCGTGCAGTTGAACGCCGACGAGGAACGTTTCGACAAATCCTACGACGTCGCCTCCTACGCCAACGTCGTGCATTTCTATGTTCTCGACCGCGAGAACCCCTCGTCGATCATTTCCGGCATCCGCGCCGCCAAGGAGAACGCGCGGTCGCTACGGCCGATGATCTCGACCGAAATGTGGAGCCATCTCAACGTCTTCAACAACACCATGTCGACCCTGACGCCCGACGACCTGAAGCCGAGCGAGCTGTCGCGGGTGTGCTCGGTCATCAAGGAAGAATGCCAGACCCACACCGGGATCACCGAAGGCACCTTCTTCCGCGACCAATCCTGGTATTTCTACCTGATCGGGCGGGAGATCGAGCGGGCCGACCAGACCACCCGCCTGCTCGACATCAAGTACCTTCTGCTGTTGCCGCCAAACCAGCAGGCGGGAAGCCCGGTCGACGTCAGCCAGTGGAACTCGCTGCTGCGCTCGGTCGCCGGCTACCACGCCTACCGGCGCGAGCACCCGCGCGGCATGCAGCCCAAGCAGGTGGCCGCCTTCCTGCTCTTCAACATGAGCTTCCCACGGTCGATCGCGCTGTGCCTGTCGGAGATCGACGGCCATCTGCATCGCCTCCGATCCGGCTACGGCCTGCGGGCCGGCAGCGGAGCGATGGAACTGTTGGACGAGACCCGTGCGGCGCTCGCCGGTCACACGCCCGATTCGGTAATCCAGTACGGCCTGCACGAGTTTTCCGACTACCTGCAACGGCAACTCATCGCCATCACCGCCGCCGTCCGACAGGAGTTCTGCGGCGCGCCGTCGACTCCCGACGCGGGCTGAGACCGGGGCCACCATGCACGATGCAACCCTGGCGCCGCCGCTGACCTTCTTCCACACGCTTCCGATGCCGTGTCCCTACCTGCCCGGCCTGCAGGAGCGGCGGCTGGTTTGCGACCTTTCGACGCGGCGTGGTCGTCACGCCCACGATACCCTCGCCCGTGCCGGTTTCCGGCGCACCCAGCATCTCGCCTACCGGCCGGCCTGCATCGGATGCTCGGGCTGCGTTCCGGTGCGGCTGCGCACCGCCGACTTCCGGTGGACTCGGGGCCACCGCCGGGTCCTCCGCTCGAACGCCGACCTGCTCGGCGAAGTGGTTCCAAACGAGGCCACCCGCGAGCAGTTCGAGCTGTTCGCCCGGTATCAGGTCGGTCGCCACGGTGACGGCGAAATGGCCCTCATGGATTATCCGGATTACGCCGCCATGGTCGAGCGCTCGCCGATCGAGACCGACTTGATCGAATACCGGGACCCACGCGGGATTCTCTGGGCGACGATGTTGATCGACCATCAGGACGATGGCCTCTCGGCTGTCTACAGTTTCTTCGAGCCGGGCGCGGACAAGCGGGCGCTCGGGCGATTCATGATTCTCGACCTGGTCCGGCGGAGCAGTGAGCGTGGCTTGGCCTACGTCTATCTCGGCTACTGGGTCCGGGGGAGCCGAAAGATGGCCTACAAGACCCAGTTCCAACCGGTCGAATGCCTGGGTCCTTCCGGCTGGCTGGAACTTGCCGAGGACGCGGCCTGAGCGTCCGCGCCCGCCGGGTCGCTTGTTGCGCGCCACCCTCGCTTCTCTATAATCCGCGCGACCTGCGTGGTTCAGGGCCACGCGTCGCACGAGCCTGTGCGGCAACGGGGGACGATCCGCGCGCGATGCGCCGGACGGAGCAACACGGATGGGAGAAAACCATGAAGCGTCGTTCATTTATTGCCGGGGCTAGCGTTGCGGGTGTCGCGGCCGCGGCGACCGCGCTCGCCACGCCGGCGATCGCTCAGGGCAAGCGCGAACTCAAGCTGGTGACGACCTGGCCGAAGAATTTCCCGGGTCTCGGGACGGCTGCCCAGCGCATCGCCGACAACATCACCGCCCTGACCGACGGCCAGCTGACCGTGAAGCTGTTCGCAGCCGGAGAATTGGTGCCGCCGTTCCAGAGCTTCGACGCGGTCGCCGCCGGCACCGCCGACATGTATCACGGCGCCGAGTACTACTGGCAGGGCAAGAGCGTCGCCTACAACTTCTTCTGCACCGTCCCGTTCGGCATGACCACCGACGAGCTCAACGCCTGGATCTACTGGGGCGGCGGTCAGGAACTGTGGGACAAGCTCGCGCAGAAGGACAAGATCAAGGGCTTCATCTGCGGCAACACCGGCGTGCAGATGGGCGGTTGGTTCAACAAGGAAATCAACTCGGTCGAGGACCTCAAGGGCCTCAAGATGCGGATGCCGGGCCTCGGTGGCGAGGTGATGCGTCGCCTCGGCGTCGCGGTCGTCAACCTCCCCGGCGGCGAAATCTTCCCGGCGCTGCAGTCCGGCGCGATCGACGCCACCGAGTGGGTCGGCCCGTGGAACGATCTGGCGTTCGGCTTCTACAAGGTCGCCAAGTTCTACTACTACCCGGGCTTCCACGAGCCGGCGCCGGCGCAGTCCCTCGGCATCAACCTCGACGTCTGGGAGAGCTTCACGCCGACCCAGAAGGGCATCATCTCGACGCGTCTGCATGGGCGAGAATTCCCGCGCGCACGCCGAGTTCAACGCCAAGAACGGCGATGCCCTCAACACCCTGCTGACCAAGCACGGCGTCCAGCTCAAGCGGTTCTCCGACGACGTCCTGAAGGCCATCGGCGCTGCCTCCGGTGAAGTCATTGCCGGACTCGCCAACTCCGACGACATCACCAAGGAGGTCGTCGCGAGCTTCCTGGCCAACCGGAAGAACGCCATCTCCTGGTCGCGTCTCGCGGAAGAGTCCTACTTCTCCGCGCGTCGCCTGGACTTCAAGTACGGCTGAGTGCCGCGGGGCGCCCGGCGCCCTGACTGACACGGGGGGATCCCGCGACACTGGGCGCGGGATCCCTTCGTTCTTTGCGACGCCAGGGAGACGTCGCGAGGCCCGGCCCCGACAAGACGGCGAACACCGACGCGGCAGGCCGGCCGTCCTTCACACAGGGGATTAAAAGGTGCACGCACTCGGTAGGGTCGCCGCTGCGGTGGACTGGTCGAACGACTGGATCGGACGCGCCACCGCCTGGCTGTCGATCACGATGGTCGTGGTTCAGTTCGCCGTCGTCATCATGCGCTACGTCTTCGGCATCAGTTCGTTGATGATGCAGGAATCCATCATCTACATGCACGGCATCCTGTTCATGGTGGGGGCCGGTTACACGCTCCTGCACGACGGGCATGTCCGGGTCGACATCTTCTATCGGGACGCCAGCGTCCGCCGGAAGGCGATGGTCGACATGCTGGGATCGCTGCTGCTGCTGTTGCCGATCGTGTATCTGATCTTCATCGCCGCCCTGCCCTACGTCCAGCAGTCCTGGGCCAGCCTCGAAGGGTCCCCGGAGACCAGCGGCATCCCGGCGGTCTACCTGCTCAAATCGGTCATCCTGGTGTTCTGCCTCCTGCTGGGCGCGCAGGGTGTCTCGCTGTTCCTGAAAAGCCTGATCACCATCATGGGCGGCACCCCGACCGTGAAGCACGACGACGGGAGTGTCCCCCATGGATAACGAGGCCGCGCTCCTCTCTCTGGTGATGTTCCTGTGCGCCTGCGGAGTGCTGCTGTGCGGCTTCCCGGTGGCGTTCTCGCTGGGCGGCAGCGCCCTGCTGTTCGGCTTGCTGGCGCTGGCGCTCGAGCATTTCGACACGTCCTTCTTCTTCTTCATGCCGCAGCGGATCTACGGCACCATGACCAACGAGGTGCTGCTGGCGGTGCCGCTGTTCGTGTTCATGGGGGTGATGCTCGAACGCTCGCGGGTGGCTGAAGAGCTGCTCGAGACCATGGGCAAGCTGTTCGGCAAGATGCGCGGCGGCCTCGGCATCGCGGTCTGCGTGGTCGGCGCCCTGCTCGCCGCGTCGACCGGCATCGTCGGCGCGACCGTGGTCACCATGGGCCTGCTCTCGCTCCCGACCATGCTCAAGCGCGGCTACAACACCGAACTCGCCTGCGGCACGATCTGCGCCTCCGGCACCCTCGGCCAGATCATTCCGCCGTCGATCGTGCTGGTGCTCCTGGGCGACCAGATCTCCAACGCCTACACCGACGCCCAGCGCGAAGCCGGCAACTGGTCGCCCGAGCCGGTGTCGGTCGGCGACCTGTTCGCCGGCGCCCTGATCCCCGGCCTGACCCTGGTCGGCATGTACATTCTCTACGTGATGATCGTCGCGATCGTCCGCCCGTCGGCGGCCCCGCCGATCGTCGACGAGGGCGATTCCGACGACCCGAAGTTCTGGATGAACGTGTTCCACGCCTTCGTGCCGCCGATCGTGCTGATCGTCGCGGTCCTGGGGTCGATCCTCGCCGGCGTGGCGACGCCGACGGAAGCCGCCGCGGTCGGCGCCATCGGCTCGCTGATGCTCGCCGGCATCCGCCTCGACGAGAGTCACGGCTGGCCGATCTACCTGTCGGCGCTGTCGCTGGTGGCCATGCTGCTGCTGGCCTCGAATTTCGACCTGCGTCTCAGCCGCGACGTCATCCCGACCGGCGACATGATCGCGATCGTCGCCGGGGCCGTGGCCTGCGCGGTGCTCGCCTGGGGCATCGTGGTCTGCCTGGTCCGCACCTACCGCAGCGGCATCCTGACGTCGGTCAACCGGACGACGCTGCAGGTCTCGTCGATGGTGTTCGTGATCCTGATCGGCGCGGCGATGTTCAGCCTGGTGTTCAAGGGCCTGGGCGGCGACCAGTACGTCAAGGACCTGCTGAAGTCGCTCCCCGGCGGGGTCTGGGGCGGCATCCTGGTTGTCATGCTGGTGATGTTCGTCCTCGGGTTCTTCCTGGACTTCATCGAGATCGTGTTCGTGGTGGTGCCGATCGTGGCGCCCGCCCTGTTCCTGCTGGACCCGGAGATGTCGCCGGTCTGGCTCGGCGTCATGATGGCGATGAACCTCCAGACCTCGTTCCTGACACCACCCTTCGGCTTCGCGCTGTTCTACCTGCGCGGCGTGGCGCCACCGGAGGTGACGACCATGCACATCTATCGGGGCGTGATTCCGTTCGTGCTGATCCAGATCGGCGCCCTCGGGATGCTGGCGTTGTTCCCGGAACTGGCGACCTGGTTCCCGAAGGTGGTCTTCGGCTAGGACGCCATCCCGATGGAGTCGCCCTGGC
Source organism: Rhodospirillaceae bacterium (assembly GCA_018401495.1). Taxonomy (GTDB): domain Bacteria; phylum Pseudomonadota; class Alphaproteobacteria; order Thalassobaculales; family Thalassobaculaceae; genus Thalassobaculum_A. The sequence continues at coordinate 246,192 of JAGYJX010000015.1, read as the reverse complement.
TGATCGACCGCTACGCGACCCTGTGCGAGGAAGCGGACCGCCACGCCGACGACGGCTGGCGGTCCGTCCACGAGGACGGCCTGAAGCGGCGGTACGCGGTCGATCCGGAGACCCTGGATCGCTTCGCGGACTATCTGTTCGGCGGCATCGGGTTCGAGGTGTTGCGCGACTACCTGGGGGAAGCGCCGTCGATCGACGGCGTTGTCCTCAGGCGTCCACTGCCGACCGCCGAGCAGCGCCGGTCCCACGCCACGGCCGCGGCGGAGTCGCTGAAGAACGCGATGGATTACTTCCATCGGAATCGGACCCCCCCGGAGGAATGGGAACTCCTGCTGGCGGCCGACAACGTGGTCGGCGGCCTGCTCATGAAAGTTCCTGTCGAGGGTCGGACGCTGCGTGGTCAGCAGCCACACCCTCGCCGTGGCCACCAGAGCCCCAGAGATGCGGAGGGTCCTCGGCGCGATCCCGCCGTCGGTCCTCGAGATCGGCGGCGGGCACGGCCGTTTCGTGCGCGACGTGCTGAAACTCGCGCCGGGGTCGCGGGTGACCTACTGCGACCTGCCGTTCAACCTCCTGCTGGCGGCGCGCTATCTCTCCCGGGTGTTTCCGGGTCAGGTCCATCTGGCGTGGAACGGCGACAGCGTTCCCGACACCGCGCGCGTCACCCTGGTTCCGCCTTGGCGCCTGGCGGAAATTCCCTACGCCATCGACGTCTGCTGCAACTTCCTGTCGTTCCAGCACATGCACCGCGAGAACCTCGCTTACTACGGTGCGGCCATGGCCCGCCTCGGCGTCGGGGCGATCTACCACGTCAATCGTCTGACGCCCGCTGCACCCGCAGGAGATCGCGCTCGACGACTACCCGTTCCGCGACCGGTACAGGACGGTCTGCCGACGGGTCGTTTCCCGGGCCGACTTCTACCGTCACGTAAACGGCCGACGCCAACGAATCGGCGGCGGCGACCGCGTCGAGGAGGTCCTGCGGCTCGCCTGAACCGCGGGTTCGCTTCCGGTGCGGCGTTCAGGTGAAGCGCGGCGGTCGCGGGAAGCCGTTCGGGGGGTTGCGGCCGGCGCCGGCGCGCTTGCCCCGCCAGAGTTCGAGGTCCGGCTCGGTGCGACGGCGACCGCCCTGCAGAGACCACGACAGACCGTCTTCGATCCTGAAGACGATGGCGTCGGCCAACTGGCCGCCGGTCTTGTACTTCTGCAGGATCACGCCCTTGCCGCGCGCCATCTCCGGAAGATCGGCCCGGTCGAACACCAGCAGCTTGCGGTTGGTCCCGACCACGGCGACGGCGTCGCCCGCCGCCGGCACGCACACCAGCGCCTTGGCGCCGGTCTCCACCACCAGAACCTGCTTGCCGGCGCGGGTCTGCGCCACCACGTCGTCGGACGCCACCACGAAGCCGCGCCCCTCGGTCGATGCGACCAGCAGCCGTTCCCCCGGTCGGTGCACCCGGATGGTGACCACGTCCTCGTCGTTGGCCAGGTCGATCATCAGGCGGATCGGCTCACCGTGCCCACGACCCGGGGGGAGCTTGTCGCCGCCGATCGTGTAGAATCGGCCGTCGGTGGCGAACACCAGGATCTTGTCGGTGGTCTCGGCGTGCAGGCGGAAGCGCTCGCCGTCTCCCTCCTTGTACTTGACCTCCTGGTCGGCGCCGATATGGCCCTTGAGAGCGCGGATCCAGCCCTTCTCCGAACAGATCACGGTGATCGGCTCGCGCTCGACCAGCGCCTCGGCCGGCACCAGCACGGCGCTCGGGGCCGATCCGATCTCGGTGCGCCGGCGCCCGATCTCGGTCGCCTTGCCGAAGCCGCGCCGGACCTCGTCGAGCTGCTGGCCGACCGTGCGCCAGCGGCGACGCTCGTCGTCGAGCAGCGACAGCAGGTCGTCGCGCTCGGCGGACAACTCCTCGAACTCCTTGCGGATCTCGATTTCCTCGAGCCGGCGCAAGGCCCTGAGGCGCATGTTGAGGATCGCCTCGACCTGCACGTCGGTCAGCTCGAAGGTCCGCATCATGACGGCCTTCGGCTCGTCCTCCTCGCGGATGATGCGGATGATCTCGTCGAGGTTCAGGTAAGCGATCAGGTAGCCGCCCAACACCTCCAGCCGGTGCGCGATCTTCCCGAGGCGATGCCGGGTGCGCCTGACCAGGACCTCGTGGCGGTGATCCAGGAACGCCTGCAGCGCCTCCCGCAGGCTCATGACCCGCGGCACGTTGTCCTTGTCGAGGACGTTGAGGTTCAGCGAGATACGGCTTTCCAGGTCGGTCTGGCGGAACAGGCTTTCCATGAGCATGTCGGGATCGACATTGCGGCTCTTCGGCTCGAGGACCAGCCGGATGTCGACGGCCGATTCGTCGCGGATGTCGTCGAGCAGCGCCAGCTTGCGGTTCTGCAGAAGCTCGGCCATGCGCTCGACCAGCCGGGACTTCTGGACCTGGTAGGGGATCTCGGTGACCACGATCTGCCAGGTGCCGTTCTTCAGCGGCTCCACTTCCCAGCGCGCCCGCACCCGAAAGCTGCCGCGGCCGGTGCGGTAGGCCTCAAGAACAGTCTCGCGGGTTTCCATCAGCACCCCGCCGGTCGGAAAGTCCGGTCCGGGCACCAGATCCACCAGCGCCTCGTGGCCGGCGTCGGGGTGGTCGATCAGGTGAAGGAGCGCGCCGCACAATTCCTCGACGTTGTGGGGCGGTATCGACGTCGCCATGCCGACCGCGATCCCCTGCGCGCCGTTGGCGAGCAGGTTCGGGAACGCCGCCGGCAGGACGATCGGCTCCTCGCCCTCGCCGTCATAGGTCTGTCGGAAGTCGACGGTGTCATCGTCGATACCCGTCCAGCAGCAGCCCGGCGACTTCGGTCAGCCGGGCCTCGGTGTACCGCATGGCGGCGGCGTTATCGCCGTCGACGTTGCCGAAATTGCCCTGGCCGTCGACCAGCGGGTAACGCACCGCGAAATCCTGCGCCAGCCGGACCATGGCATCGTAGATCGCCGCGTCGCCGTGCGGATGGAACTTACCCATGACGTCGCCGACCACGCGGGCCGACTTCTTGTAGGCCGATCCCGGATCGAGGCGGAGCTGGCGCATGGCGAACAGCAGCCGGCGGTGCACCGGCTTCAGCCCGTCGCGGACGTCCGGCAACGACCGCGACATGATCGTCGACAGCGCGTAGGCGAGGTATCGCTCACTCAGCGCGTCGGCCAACCAAGTGTCGCGGATCCGCGGCGGATCTTCGGTAGATGTCGTGGTCATGAGCTCGAACCTCCACCGGATATTGTAGCGTCCCGGGCGAACCGTTCAACGAAGCGTGTGCGCGCCGGCGGCGGCTCGCGGCCATGGGTCGCAAACACATGGCGCTCCAGGAAGAAGCCGGACAGCGCCAACCCCCGGAACAGGTCGTCGGGATCGCCTCCGCCCCGTCCGATCAGGAATCGGGGCAGCGGCAGCAGGCGGTCGCGATAGGCCTCGCCGGCCGCCACCGAGACCGCGCGGCCGCTGCGCGGACTGACATAGGCAAGGTCCTCCTGGCTGCCGGTCACGGCGCAGGCCGCCAGATCGAGGCCATAGCCAAGGTCTGCCAGGACGCCCACCTCCCAGACCACGTAGGCGGCGACCCAGGTGTCGCCGAGTTCCGGGTTCGCCATCGCGTCGAGCAGCGCCGCCAGTCCGTCGTGCACCCGTGGGTGTGGCTCGCGCTCCGGCAGCGACGCCTCGGCGACGGCGCAGGCCGCGGTCAGGCCGGCCAGCTTCAGCGGGTCGTCAAGCACCGCCGCGGCGTGGCCGTGCGCCAGTTCGCAGGTGTAGTTCCCGAGATGTTCAGCGAGCCGCGCACGCCATTCCGCCGTGACCCGGTTGCCGGGTTGATACAGGCCCCGGGCCCGGCCGGAGAAGGCGCCCCGGACCAGGCCGGCGTGCCGGCCGTGGCCGCGCGTCAGCAGGATCGCGACGGCCGAGCCCTCGCCGTGCGGCCGCGCCGCCAGCACGATCCCCTCGTCCGACCAGTCGACCATCGCTCAGGCACCAACGGCCGCCGGACGGCTCCGCCGCCGAGGCTCAGACGTCCCACTCCAGCCCCCAGGTGGTGAAGCGCTCGCGGTCTTCCTGCCAGTCCTCGCGAACCTTCACGAACAGGAACAGGTGGACCCGGCGCTCCAGCATCGCCTCGAGTTGCTCGCGCGACAGCTGCCCCATCTCGCGGATCTTCCGCCCGCCCTTGCCGAGCACGATCATGCGCTGATTGTCGCGCTCGACGTAGATCGTCTGGTCGATCCGGACCGAACCGTCGTCGCGCTCGGTCCAGATGTCGGTTTCCACGGTCGCCTCGTAGGGCAACTCGTCGTGCAGCTTGAGGAACACCTGCTCGCGCGTCACCTCGGCCGCCATCAGGCGCATCGGCAGGTCGGAGAGTTCGTCCTCGGGGTAGTGCCACGGGCCCTTCGGCATGCGCTCGGCCAACAGCTTCTTGAGGTCGTCGCAACCGCTGCCGGTGAGCGCCGAGATCATGAACACGGCGTCGAAGTCGAACAGTTCGGAGAACTCGGCGGCGATCGGCAGCAGCCGCTCGCGCTTCATGCCGTCGACCTTGTTCAGGGCGAGCACCGCCCGCTGGCCGTTGGCCTTGAGGGCCTCGATGATCCCGCGGGTGTCCTCGTCCACCCGCCCCCTGGCGGCGTCGGCGACCAGCACGATCACGTCGGCGTCGCCCGCGCCCGCCCAGGCGGCGTGCACCATCGCCCGGTCCAGCCGGCGCTTCGGCCGGAAGATGCCCGGGGTGTCCACCAGGATGATCTGGGCGTCGCCGACCATGGCGATGCCGCGGATGCGGGACCGGGTGGTCTGGGCCTTGTGGGTGACGATCGACACCTTGGCGCCGACCAGATGATTGGTGAGGGTCGACTTGCCGGCGTTCGGCGCCCCGACCAGCGCCACGAAGCCGCAGCGCCTTTCGTATCCGGGTCCGTCCATTGCTTCAGCGCTCATTCGGGTATCGTCTCCAGCATGGCGGACGCCGCCGCCTGCTCGGCAAGGCGCTTGGAACGGCCGCTCGCACGATGCGGCGCCAGTCCCTCGACCCGGACCTCGACGGTGAACTCCGGCGCGTGCGCCGGGCCGGTCTGGGCGACGGTGTCGTACACCGGCAGCGGCAGCCGCTTGCCTTGCGCCCACTCCTGCAGCGTGGTCTTCGGATCCTGGGGCGGCCGGAGGTCCATCTCCAGCAGCGGGTTCCAATGCTTAAGGATGAAGTTCTGCGCCGCTGCGAGGCCTCCGTCCAGGTACAACGCACCGATCACGGCTTCCATGGCGTCGGACAGGATCGTGTCGCTGGCTCTGGCCCCGGCATCGTCCTCGCCGCGTGACACGATGAGGTAGCGGCCGAGCCCGATGGTGTGAGCGACCTCGGCCAGCGTCTCCCGCCGCACCAGGCTGACGTGGCGCTTGGCGATCGAACCCTCGCGCTCGTGCGGGAACCGGTCGAGAAGCTGTTCCGCGACCACCAGGGCCAGCACGCGGTCGCCCAGAAACTCCAGCCGTTCGTAAGCGTTCCAGGCTCTCGGCTCGGCGCTGGCGTGGGTGACCGCGCGCCGGAGGATGTCTGGGTGGCTGAAGCGATGACCGAGGATATCGGCCAGCGTGCCCAGATCCCGGAGGGCGTCGGTCATTCGATCCCGTCCAGCAAGCGGTCCACCCGCGTCGCCGGCAGCCATTTCCAGACCTCCCAAACATCCGAGGTGGCAGCGGTCGAGTAGAAGATCACCTCGGCGCGTCCCACCAGGTTGTCCCTGGGAATGAACCCGACCCGAGCGAACCGGCTGTCCACCGAGTTGTCGCGGTTGTCGCCCATCGCGAAGTAGTGCCCGTCCGGTACTCGAAACACGCCGGTGTCGTCGTTGGGCTGGTCGTCGCTGATCTCCAGGATCCGGTGTTCGCGGCCGTTGGGCAGCGTCTCGACGTACTGCTTCACGTCGGCCGGACGGCCGAAGCGGTCCTCGTCGCGGAAGGCCTCGACCTCGCGGCGCTTAACCGCTTCACCGTTGATGTGGAGAATCCCGCCCTTGACCTGGATGGTGTCCCCCGGCAGCCCGACGATCCGCTTGATGTAATCGGTCCGGTTGTCGGTCGGCAGCTTGAACACCGCCACGTCGCCGCGCTCGGGCTCGGAGAAAAGGATGCGGTTGGGGATCAACGGAAGCGACAGCGGCAACGAGTGGCGGCTGTAGCCGTAGGACAGCTTCGAGACGAACAGATAGTCGCCCACCAGCAGGGTCGGAATCATCGACCCCGAGGGGATATTGAACGGCTCATAGGCGAAGGTTCGGATGAACAAGGCGATGCCGACGGCAATGAGGATCGTGCGGATCATCTCGCCGAAGCCGCCGGTTTTATTGACCGCCATATGTGTGGATCTCACCTGCGTCGGAGGAATGGGGCCAGTCGTGCGGCCGCGCCCGGTATGCCGAATTTCCGGAGCCGGGGCAAGAACCCCTGCCGGGACCCGACGGTCGCAGGTCGACCGTCATCCCCGTGCCCGCTCAACGGAATTGATCACGGGCGTGGCGCGCAGGGCGGCGATGATGGTGGTCAGGTGCCGAACGTCGCCAACCTCGACGTCTATCAGCAGCTCGAAGAAGTCCACCGAGCGGCTTACGATCTTCAGATTGATGATGTTGCCACCGTTCTTGCCGATCACCGTCGACAGCGAGCCGAGGCTGCCGGGTTCGTTGGCGATCACCACGTCAAGCCGCCCGACATGGGTCGACGCGCGCTGCGCGTCCCAGCCGACGTCCAGCCACCGCTCCGGCTCGTGGTGGTAGTTCTCCAGCGTCTCGCAGTCGATGGTGTGAATGGTCACGCCCTTGCCGGTCGTCACGATCCCGACGATCCGCTCGCCGGGAAGCGGATGGCAGCAACGCGCGAGATGCACGGCCATGCCGTCGATCAGTCCGGTGATCGGTATCGCATCGCGGCTGGCCTTGCGCGGCTTGGCACGTCCACGCCCGATCGGCACGACGTTGGCGGGCTTCTCCGTCGGCCGCGCCGGCGGATAGGCCGCGTGCACCACCTCGACGGCGCTGGTCAGCCCCTCGCCCACTCCGGCGTAGAGATCCTCGACGGTCTCGGCGCGGAACTTCTCGGCCAGCGGCGCCACCGTCTTCTCGCTGAACGGATGGCCCTCCTGGCGGAACGCCTTCTGCAGGATCGCCTTGCCGAGGTCGGAGAATTGCTGGCGACGCTTCAGACGAACGAACCGACGGATCCGCGCCTTGGCCTTGCCGGTCGCGACGAACTGCTCCCAGTTCGGTGACGGCGTGGAGGTCTTCGAGGTGACGATCTCGACTTGGTCGCCGTTCTTGAGTTGGGTCTGCAGGGGAACAAGCCGGCCGTTGATCTTGGCCCCCACGCAGGTGTCGCCGATCTCGGAATGAACGGCGTAGGCGAAGTCGATCGGCCCTGAGCCCTGGGGCAGAGCAATCAGGTCGCCCTTCGGGGTGAAGCAGAACACCTGGTCCTGGTACATCTCGAGCTTGGTGTGCTCGAGGAACTCCTCGGGCCCGGCCGCCTGCTCGAGAATGTCGAGCAGCTCGCGGATCCATCGGTAGTTGCGGCCCTCGCTGGCCGCGGGTCCCTGCTTGTAGGACCAGTGGGCCGCCACACCGAGTTCGGCCACCTTGTGCATGTCGGAGGTGCGGATCTGCACCTCGATGCGCTGGCGCTGCGGTCCGATCACGCCGGTGTGGAGCGACCGATAGCCGTTCGATTTCGGGGTCGAGATGTAGTCCTTGAACCGTCCCGGAACGACCGGGTAGTGGGCGTGGATCAGCCCGAGCGCGTGGTAACAGGCGCCAACGTCGGGAACCAGCAGGCGAAACGCCATGATGTCGGACAATTGTTCGATGCCGACGTTCTTGCGCTGCATCTTCTGCCAGACCGAATACGGAGTCTTCATCCGCCCGGCGATCTGGGCCTCGACCCCACCCTCGGACAGGGTGGCACGGAGCTCGGCGATGATCCGTTCGACGAGGTCGCCGCCCTCGGAGCGCAGGAAGTCGAGACGCGCCTTGATCGAATTGCGGGCGTCCGGGTTGATCTCCGCGAACGCCAGGTCCTCGAGTTCGTCCTTGATGTCGTTGATGCCGATCCGAGCCGCGAGCGGCGCGTAGATGTCCATTGTCTCCGCCGCGATCCGGCGCCGCTTGTCGGGGCTCTGGATGAAGTGGAGCGTGCGCATGTTGTGCAGCCGGTCGGCCAGCTTGACCAGCAGCACGCGGATGTCCTGGCTCATCGCCAGGACCAGCTTGCGAAGGTTCTCGGCCTGCTTGGTCCGGTCGGACTGCAGCTCGATCCGGGTCAGCTTGGTCACGCCGTCAACCAGGCGAGCGATCTCCTCCCCGAACAGCCTGCGGATGTCGTCGAGCGAGGCGTCGGTGTCCTCGATCACGTCGTGCAGAAGGGCGGTGATGATGGTGCCGTGGTCGAGCCGCATCCGGGTCAGGATGCCGGCGACCTCAAGGGGGTGCGAAAAGTACGGGTCACCGGACGCGCGCGTCTGGGAGCCGTGCATCTTCATGGCATAGACGTAGGCGCGGTCCAGCGCCGCCTCGTCCGCGGTCGGATCATAGGCGCGGACCGTCTCGACCAGTTCGTATTGACGGATCATGCGCGGCCCCTAAGGGCCGGGAAGGCAGGGCGGCGGGCGAACGCTCGGGAGTCGGGAGCGTCAGGCCTCGTCGTCGAGCATGTTGTCGTCCACGTCCTCGAATCCACTGCCGCTCTCGCCGTCCTGCTCGACCTGCATTCCGAGGCCCGTCACCGCGTCCTCGTCCAAAGTCTCCCCGGCGGCGAGCCGGCCGTCCAGACCCGCGGCACCGCCGCCGAGGCCCTCGCTGCCGATCAGGCGCTCCAGATCGTCGTCCTCCGGCTCGTCGACCTCGACATGCTTCTGGAGGCCCTTGATGAGGCTTTCCGCCAGCACCCCGGAGTCCACGGTCTGGTCGGCGATCTCGCGCAGCGCGACCACCGGGTTCTTGTCGTTGTCGCGATCGACGGTGATCTGCGATCCGGCCGAAATGTCACGAGCACGCTGCGCGGCGGCCAGCACCAGATCGAAGCGGTTCGGAATCTGGACGATGCAGTCCTCGACGGTAACCCGCGCCATGGCAGCCTCTCAAATGCGATCGGGGAAAGTCGGAGAGCCGCGGAATATAGCGACGCGGCCCAGGCGAAACAAGGACAATCCACCAGGCTCAGCCGGCCGCCAGCGGACGGATGGCCGGAGCGCCCGGCGGCAACGCCGCAATCAGTTCCTCCACGCCCACTCCCGTCACCGGATGCCGCCAGCCGGGAGCGATCTCGGCCAGCGGCAACAGCACGAAGGCGCGCTCCTGGGCGCGCGGATGCGGCAGGATCGGCCCGCCGTCGTGGCCGTCGCGGACCTGGCCGTGATGATCGATGAGATCCAGATCCAACGGGCGCGGCTCGTTCCGGACCCGACGGACCCGGCCGAACCAAGCCTCGATGGCGTGCAGCCGTTCCAGCAACGCCTTGGCGTCGAGCGTGCTGCTCACCCGGATCGCGCCGTTGACGTACCAGGGCTGGTCCGAGACCGGCACCGGCTCGGACACGTACCAGCGAGAGCGGGCCAGGATGGTGACGGAAGGCTCCACCGCCAGGCGGGCCACAGCGGCCTCGCAGGTTGCGAGCGGCGTCTCAAAGCCGTCCGCGGCAAGGTTTGCGCCGACCGCGATCACGATCATTCCGACCCTCTTTGCTGGCGGCTCGACCCTTGGGCGTTTCGTCTGTACAGCAGGATGCCGAAGTCGATACTATAGGCATCCTGTTTCGCGGCGGGGCGGTGAGCAAAAACGCTGCGAATTTCGACAAATCTTATTGTACCAGCATCGTTCGCCATTTCGGGGGGCTACAGCCATGTTTTTCTATCCGCATGAGAAGGTCGCGTTGTTCATCGATGGAGCAAATCTGTACTCCGCCGCCCGGGCCCTCGGCTTCGACATCGACTATAAGCGCCTGCTAGAGCTGTTCAGCGGCAAGGCACACATGATCCGGGCCTTCTACTACACCGCCCTGCTCGAGGATCAGGAGTATTCGCCGATCCGACCGTTGGTCGACTGGCTGGACTACAACGGCTACAGCCTTGTTACCAAGCCCGCCAAGGAATTTACCGACTCCCAGGGCCGGCGCCGGATCAAGGGCAACATGGATATCGAGCTTGCGGTCGACATGATGGAAATGGTCGACCGCATCGATCATGTGGTGCTGTTCTCCGGCGACGGCGACTTCCGCTCGCTGATCGAGGCCGTCCAGCGCAAAGGTGTACGCGCGACCGTCGTGTCGACGATCCGGTCATCGCCGCCGATGATCGCCGACGAGCTGCGTCGGCAAGCCGACCAGTTCATCGACCTCGATCAACTCGCCGATTCCATCGAACGCGTCCACGCCGACCGGGGGCCACGCCGCGATCGGGGAGCGCCGGCAGCGGCGGCGCCGACCGAGGAGGACGAGCCCGAGTATGACGACGAGATGCCGGCCGTGGTCACGCGCCGCACGCCGCGGCGTCCCGGCTACGACGGTGTCTGACACCGGGTGATGAGCGCTTCACACGCCGGCCCGGCCTCGTCCGACCCTCCACCCGACTGCCCGCGCTGCCCGCGGTTGGTCGAGTTCCGCCGCGCAAATCAGGCGATGTTCCCCGACTTCTTCAACGCCCCCGTGCCGAGCTTCGGACCGATGGGCGCTCGCCTGCTGGTGGTCGGAATGGCACCCGGGCTGCGGGGCGCGAACCGCACCGGGCGCCCGTTCACCGGCGACTACGCCGGCGACCTGCTGTACGCCACCCTGCTGCGCCACGGCTTGGCGACCGGCGCCTACGATCGCCGGCCGGGCGACGGGCTGGAACTGGTCGACTGCCGGATTACCAACGCCGTGCGGTGCGTGCCGCCACAGAACAAGCCGGTCGGCGCAGAAGTGACGGCCTGCCGGCCATTCCTCGCCGACACCATGGCCGAGATGCCGGAACTGCGGGTGATTGTGACGCTCGGCGCCCTCGCACACGGCGCGACCCAGGCCGCGCTCGGCCTGCGCAAATCGGCGCACAAGTTCGGCCACGGCGCGGTCAGCGCGTTGCCCGGTGGACGCACGCTTGTCAGCTCGTACCACTGCTCGCGTTACAACACGAACACCGGCGTCCTCACGGAGGCGATGTTCGATGCGGTATTCGGCACAGTCCGGGAAAGCCTCGACGGGATCCGCTCCTAAAGCCTCGGCCAGGGCTGGGTGACCGTGGGGTAAGTCTTGCCCGGCGCGGTGAGCGACGGCGCGCCACTCCGAGAGCGGCACCGAGGGAGCGGCGGACCGATAGCTCCGGGCTCTCCGCCTCCTTGTTTGATCACCGAATGTCACACGGCGATCACAGGGCGATCCGCCCTATGTGGGTGATTCTGTCCTCATCACTCAACGTTGGCGTGTCGCTTCAACGGCGCATTGCCCGGGCGAACCCATGATGCGACGCAAGGGGGATCAATCTATGGAATCCTCGGAACTCAAGCTCAGCCGGTACACCATCTGCTCAACCCGAACCGGTGACGGACGCTACGTCCTCCTGCACGGCATTACCGGCGCGGTGGATGTGGTCGACCCGGAGATTGTGGCTGGGCTGACAAGGTTCGGCCGGTTCCGGGGAGCGATGGGCGCCGACGCCGACGTTCTCGGAGGCAGGCCCGCCGGGAACATCAGGCTGAGCGACGCCGAGATCCGGGTGATGCGGGACCGCGGCTACCTGACGCCGGATCCGGAAGAGTCCGAGATCGCAATCGCGTCGACCATCGCCGGCGCTCTGCACTCCGAGGCCGCAAAACAACCATCCTTCCTGGTTCTGCCAACGCTGGACTGCAACTATCGGTGCATCTATTGCTTCGAGCGTCCAGTCCAGAACAACCTGAAGAAGAGCTGCGGAACCAAGGGCGTCGTGGCGTCGCACGCGACCGGAAACGTCGTGATGACCCGGGCGCACGTCGACGCAATCTATCGCACGATCCCGATCCTTCAGGAGCGCCACGGCGACACCCGCAAGGCTGTCCAGATTGTGCTGTACGGCGGTGAGCCGCTCGACGCCCGCAACGCCGACGTCGTGCATGAGATCGTCGAGCGCGGCACCGCCGAGGGGCATCGGTTTGCGGTCATCACCAACGGACACGACATCCCTGCCTTCCTGGGTCTGTTCGGGCCGCACGCGATCCAGCAGGTGCAGGTGTCGATCGACGGTCCGAAGCCGGTGCACGACCTCCGCCGCATCCACCTCGGACGCGAAAGCTCGTTCGACCGGGTCACCCGCAACATCGACCTTCTCGAAGAGCGCGGCGACACGCTGATTCAGATCCGCGTCCACGTCGATCCGAAGAACATCGGCGATTTCGAGGAGCTCATTGAATATTTCGACAGTCGAGGTTGGCTAAACCACCCGAACATCCTGGTCTATGCCAACACCGTCTACAACACCGGCAACGCCACCCTGGATCTGGACGATATCGAAAGCCGTCTGGCAGGGTTAGTCCAGCAATACGACAACGTTCTGCTGAACGCGCCTGCGATCAACTTGCGAGCCAAGATGCTCCCTGCCCTGCTTCGCGGGCTGCAAGTACCGCTTCAGGGGAATTATTGTTCAGCGAACACCGGGCAGTACCTGTTCTCTCCTGACGGCCATTTCTACAGCTGCTGGGAATCGGTCGGCAAGCAAGACAGCCGGATCGGCAGTTATTACACCCCGCAGGAGGGCGCCCATCTCCACCTCGACGAAGTGGCGACCGCCGACTGGTTCACCCGCCATGCCGGCCGGATTGACGAGTGCCGCGCCTGCCCGATGGCCCTGACCTGCGGTGGCGGTTGCGCCCAGTTCGCCAAGTACCGGACCGGCGAGCAACGCGCTCCGTACTGCGACAGCTTCGACAAGATCTTTCGGAAAGCCCTGGCCCAGATGATCGACACCTACGAGACGCGCATCAACGAGACTGAAGCCGCCGGGGTGGGTCTCGTCCGCACCAACTATGGCTGACAGGAGGTTACCATGAGCGATATCGTCGACTTCGACCCGCCCGCCGCATCGTCCGACGACGAACAGGCCGACGTCAGCGCCGTGTCCAGGGTTTCGTCCCTGAACGCGCGCGCCGTGCTACCGAACGGCAAGAACGTGTCGCGGGCCGAGATCCTCGCCAATCTCGGTCTCAACCCGAACACGTCGCCGACCGCCTGGCTGGCGATCATCGGCTGCGGTTCGAACGCTTCGGCGCTGTTGCCCGGCGACCTGCAAAGGGTCGGGATCAACAAGATGGCTTCCCTCTCCAAGGCCCTGTCCGGTCCCCAGGCGACCGCGCCATCGGCTAGTGGTTTCACCAATGTCGGACGTCTCGGGGACACTCCATCCGAGTGAGATCGAGCCCGCTGTGCAGGGGATCGGTGACGGCGGCCGGCCAGTGGATACGCCAGGCCGTACAACCGACACGCTCCTCGAGTTCCTCCAGGACGGGCTTGCCCGCCTGGAGGAACGCGGGGTGGAGGCGGATGAGGCCATGCTCACCTGCCTCGCCGACGCGGCCGTGGTGGTGGCGGATCTCGCCATGGTCAGCGACCATCGCCGGCTCGATCCGATGCGACGGTCGCTCAAGTCGATGCTGTGGTCCGACACGGCCTGGGACCTGACGCGGCGGCCCGGGCCCGAGGCCTGGGCGATCCTGACCGGACGATGCTTCGTCGAGCCTCGCCGCCATCGGGCCGACCTCGATGCCGGCCTTCGGGACGTCGCCGAGGCGGTCGCCCGCCTTGTGCTCGACCTCGGTCCGGACTGGAGACCCTGGGAGGTGTGGGCGGTCCGGAGACGGTCAGGCATCGACGAAGGCAGCGACCCACCCGATCCGACCCCGATCCTCGAGCGCGCGATCGCCAACCGGGGCCCCGACTACGCGGTCTGCCACGTCGTCATCTACACTACCGATTTCGGCCGGCGACCACCACCAACAGGGCTGCTCGACGCTGCCGAGCCTCTGCTGGCGGCGGGTTGCGACGAGCGGGGCGAGAGCGCACCGCTCGACGACCTGGGGCTCGAAACTCTGGTCGCCCACCGCTACCTGACCGGGCGATGGCATCGGGCCGCCGGTCAATGGGCCAGCCGAACGATCCCGGAATTCGCCTCGGCCCTGACCGCCCCTGGCCGTTGTCCGGAGACGTTCTACCGCGCCTACCATCCGACCCTCCTGGCCGCCAGGGTCATGCTCGAGCCGACGATCCCGCCGCGAGGAGGAACCGCCGATGACCACGCCAGCCGATGAGCCTCTGACCCCGTCCTCCGAGGAAGCCGATGCCATCCGCGGCACCACCGCGGCGAAGGTCGGCGCCATCACCTCGCGCGGCTTCGCGTTCAAGGTGGTCGAATTCAGCGAGGTCGACGGCCGCGCAATACTCGAGGGCGACATCGACGTCGGGAGCGCCGAGGCCGCCACGGCCATGCTCGACGATCTGCGGCACGCCGGCTCGCGGGCCGAAGCCCACGCCGCCGTGGTGTCAGACCGCAACCGGTTGTGGCCGGGCGGCGTCATGCCGATCGTCACGCCGCCCGATGGCTTCCTGCGGACCCTGGTCCAGTCCGCCGTGCAGGCGATCGAGGCCCGGACCAACGTCCGGTTCCCGGAGCGATCGGCTGAAGCCGATTTCGTCCGCTTCGAGGCCGCCGACTATTCGAGTTCTCCGGTCGGGCGCGTCGGCGGTGGCCAGTCGATCAAGCTTGCGCCGACGGCGACCACCGGCACGGCGATCCACGAGTTGTGTCACAGCCTCGGGCTCTGGCACGAACAGAGCCGGGAGGACCGGGACAGCTTCGTGCGGATCCACTGGCAGAACATCCGGGACGGCTACGAGCACAACTTCCGCCAGCACATCAGCGACGGGGACGATTTCGGCGAGTACGACTACGATTCGATCATGCACTATCCGGCCGAGGCGTTCAGCCGCAACGGGCAGGCGACCATCACGCCGGTGATCGGCGACCCGCAGATCGGACAGCGCTTCCGCTTGAGCGAAGGCGATATCCGCGCGATCAACACCCTTTATGCGTCCGTGGTTCGGCCGCCGGCGCCCAGTCCGGTGCCGAGTGAGTCGCCAGGGGCCGAACGGCGAGCACTGCAGGGCTATACCCGGACGTTCACGACCGAGGTCGCCGGTCGCGGGATCGCCCGGGTCAGCACCGGCGGATGGCCAGCCGACAGGGCGGTAGACTGGCGGCTGCTGCCGACAATCCCGTCGGCACTCGAGGCGCCGCAACTGTCCTGGCGGGTCGACCTGTCCGTCGATCCAAGGAGCGAGGTCGTCTACTACTTCACGATCGAGAACCAGGGCGGCGACCGGCAAACGGTCGAGGCCTGGCACCGCTTCCTCTGACCGGAGCGCCGCCGTGCCGAAAGTCCTCCTGATCGAAGTGCTGATTCCGGCGATCGCCGATCCGATCGTCAACGGCCAGGTATCGGTGTCAGTCGAGACGGTGCCGGCTGCTGACGCCGCCAGCGTGGCAATCGGCGGGGCGGAGATCCTGCTCCGGAACTTCACCTCGACCCGGGAAGTGCGACTGCGGGTCGAGTGCCCCGTCGCCGCCGGCGCCGCGGTCGGACGGCTGGAAGCCTCCGCGACCCTGAAGCGGCGTCGAACCGGCGCCCTTCGCGCTGGCGACTTCCTGACGGCGGTCGCCTGCCCGTTCGGCAGCGACGGCACGGCGGTGGTCCGGCTCGACGCGTTCGACGGATGACCCGGACCCGAACACGGTCGCGGTCGCGGTCGAGCGGCTACGAGCGCTCCCGCAGGATGCGGGACTTCTGGCGCTCCCAGTCGCGCTTCTTCTGATCCTCGCGCTTGTCGGCCATCTTCTTGCCGCGCGCCAAGCCGATTTCGAGTTTGGCAATGCCGCGGTCGTTGAAGTAGAGCGAGATCGGCACGAGGGTGTAGCCCTCGCGCCGGATCATCCCCAGCAGCCGATCGCGCTCGCGCTTGTGGACCAGCAGTCGGCGGATCCGGCGCGGTTCGTGGTTGAACGGGGCGGCCGGCTTGTATTCGGGGATGTGGGCGTTGATCAGCGCCAGCGTCCCACGCTCCTCGCCGGCGTAGGACTCGTTGATCGACGCACGGCCCTCGCGCAGCGACTTCACCTCGGAGCCGGTCAGCATCATGCCGGCCTCGACGGTATCCTCGATCATGTAGTCGAAACGCGCCCGCCGGTTCCGCGCCACTTCCTTGCGGGCGCCTTGGCTGCCCGCCATGACGCTCTCGATCCTTCGCTCAGTCTAGTCGTCTGGTCAATTCAACAGCCCGGCGTGCCGCATGCCGTCTTCGACTCGACGCTTGCTGGACTCCGCGATGTCGCAGATCGGCAGGCGTGCGGTCGCCTCGCACAGGCCAATCAGACTTGCGGCGTATTTGACCGGTCCCGGGCTGGTCTCGCAGAACAGCGCCGCGTGCAGCGGCTGCAGCCGCTCATTGATCGCGAACACGGTGTCCAGGTCGCGGCGCTGCCACGCCTCGTGCAGCTCCGACAACGCCTTCGGCGCCACGTTGGCGGTGACCGAGATGCAGCCGTGGCCGCCATGCGCGAGAAACGGAACGATCGAGGCGTCCTCGCCGGACAACTGGGCGAAGTCTGCGCCGATCGCCATCCGGGTCTTGATCGGCCGCACCGGGTCCGACGTCGCGTCCTTGACGCCCGACGATCCGCGGCAGCTCGGCCAGCCTGGACATGGTCTCGACAGTCATGTCGACGATCGAGCGGCCCGGAATGTTGTAGATGATGATCGGAATGTCGGCGCAGTCGTGCACCGCCTTGAAGTGCTGGTAGAGCCCCTCCTGGGTGGGCTTGTTGTAGTAGGGCGTCACGTGCAACGCGGCGCTGGCACCGGCCTCGCTGGCGTGCCGGGTGAAGTCCACCGCCTCCGCCGTGGAGTTCGAACCGGCACCGGCGATCACCGGGACCCGCCCGCCGGCCTCGTCGATGCAGATCTCGATGACCCGCTTGTGCTCGTCGTGGCTCAGCGTCGGGCTCTCGCCGGTCGTGCCGACCGGAACCAGCCCGTGGGTGCCGTTGGTGATCTGGAAATCGACGAGTTTTCGGAACGCGCCTTCGTCGACCGAACCGTTCTTGAACGGCGTGATGAGGGCCACGAGCGACCCCTTGAACATCGGCTCTCCGAACGCGTAACCCATCGGCCTTCTCCCGGAACGGCAACATCACATGTCGCGGAGGCGGACCTTACGCCGCTGATTTACCTGGGGCAAGGATTGCGCGGCCCCTCCCGCCGAAGCCCGGAAGGAGGTATGGTGTGTTGCGTTGCAGAATGCAGACGAACGGAGCGGTGAGCCGAAGATGCCAAGGTCAGCGTGCCGAGCAGGCCACCGCTTCCCGCCTCTCTCCATGGTTCGGACCGGCGCGGCAGCCTTGATCGTGGCGGGTGCGCTCGCCGCCGCCACCGGGGCGGCTGCCGCCGACCATGCCGTGCCGCGGCCCGAGCCGCGGCCGGCCATCAAGGTCTCCGTCTCCCCCGCCGCGGCGCCGACCGCCAAGGACGTTCGCCCGTCGACAGTCGTCCTGCCGCCGCAGCCGACTCCCCGCCCGCTCCACGCGTCCGGGCGTCTGGCGCCGGCTGACGCCGCGTGGCGAACAACGCTGGCCTTCGCCGAGGCGGGCAAGTGGCCGGCGGCGCTGGCGGTTGCCGGCCGCTCGAACGACCCGCACCTGGCTGCGGTGCTGCAGTGGCTGAGCCTGCAGGACAAGTCCCGGCCGACAGACTTCGCCGCTGTCGCGGAGTTCCTGACCCAACACCCCGGCTGGCCCGGCGAGCCGCAGCTCGAGCTGCTCGCCGAGAGCCTGATGCCCGCGAACCTGCCGGCTTCCGCCCGGGTGATGTGGTTCAAGGCGCACCGGCCGCGCACCGGCGACGCGCGCCTGGCCTATCTCGCCGCGCTCGAACGGGTCAGCGCCGAGTCGGAGCTGCGGGAAGAGGTTCGCCGCACCTGGCGGGAAGTCGATCTCGGAGAGAAGACGCAGAAGGAATTCCTCTCGCGTTATGGCCGACACCTTCGGCCGGCCGATCACGAAGCTCGCCTCGACGATTTGCTGTGGCGTGGCCAGGCTGACGCGGTGGCGCGTATGATGCCGCTGGTATCGGCCGACTGGCGCAAGCTGGCCGATGCGCGCTTGCGCCTCCGGAAGGCAAGCGGCGGCGTCGATGCCGCCATCGACGCGGTGCCCAGCATCCCTCCGCGAGCACCCTGGGCTGCTGTACGAGCGGATCCGCTGGCGGCGTGAGCGCGGGCAGGTCATGGCGGCCCGCGACCTGCTGTTCGAGGCCCCGGCGAAGGCCGAGTTCGAAACGCTCTGGTGGCGCGAACGCTCCTGGCACATCCGCGAGGCGCTCGACCGCGGCGACATGCAGGACGCCTATCTGCTGGCGGCCTCGCACATCCAGCGCGGCGGTGTCGCCTTCGCCGACGCGGAGTGGCTGGCCGGCTGGGTCGCGCTTCGGTTCCTGGAGCGACCGGCCGACGCCCTTCGGCACTTCCGGGTTCTTTACGAGAACGTCTCGATGCCGATCAGCCGAGGCCGCGCCGCCTACTGGGCCGGGCGCGCCGCCGATGCGATGGGCGACGACCTCGAGGCCCGACAGTGGTACGCGCGGGGCGCCGAGCACTCGACGACGTTCTACGGCCAGCTTGCGTCGGCGCGGCTCGGCGCCACACGGGTCGCCCTGCCGCAGACGGCGCCGATCCCGGACCAGCGGGTCGAGGCGTTCAACCAGCGCGACATCGTCCGTGCCACCCGCGCGCTGATCCGCGTCGACCGTCGCGAGCTGGCGGAGCGCTTCCTTCGGACGCTGGCGTTTCGCGCCGCCGACGAAGAGGAGTCGTTTCTGGTCGCACAACTCGCAGCCCAGAGCGGCTTCACCTCGACCGCGGTCTACGCGACGCGACGCGCCACGCGCAGCAACGCCGCCCTGGTGGACATCGGCTATCCCTTGCTCGACCCGGTGCCCGAGCACGCTCCGGAGCCGGCGCTGGTGCACGCCATCATCCGCCAGGAGAGCGGCTTCGACCGGGAGGCCGTCAGCCGGGCCGGAGCCCGCGGGCTGATGCAGCTGATGCCGGCCACCGCCAAGGAGACCGCTCGGAGCGTCGGACTCGAGTACGACATCGGCGCGCTGCTGGCCAACCCCAGCTACAACGTCACGCTCGGCCGGGCCTACCTCGCCGCCATGGTCGAGCGCTTCGGCGGCCACTACGTGCTCGCGATCGCGGCCTACAACGCCGGTCCGCACCGGGTGAACCAGTGGATCAGCCGCAACGGTCATCCGGCGGCGCCGGACGTCGATGTCATCGACTGGATCGAGAAGATCCCCTTTTCCGAGACCCGCAACTACGTCCAGCGGGTTCTCGAGGGACTGCATGTCTACCGCGACCGCCTTCCGGAACCCGCCGCTCGCCCCACACAGCAGAGCTGGCAGCCGCGTGCGGTCTGGTGCGTCTACAGCTGCGGCGTCCTGCTCGATGGTCAGCAGGCGGCGCTTCGAGAACGAAAGCCATGACGCTTCTGCGGTCGGTCATTGGTGCTTCTAAAGGGCCGAGCCGCTGCCCGATGGGGTCTGGTGCCGGCGGCATCAGGACCGCCGGTCTGGCCGACGCATCCTCCGGGATGCTGGCGACCGGTTGCCGCAACGCCGACGTCGACCCGGCAAGATCGGTCGAGGAAGCGGGGATCTGCAAGCCGCATCCGACGGCCTGCCGCCTCGCCGGTGATCGCCATTACCAGATCGGCCTCTGACCGTATGAACGCCGCCCCCATCGAGCGGCTCGTCGCCAATCGGACCGGGCGCCGGGTGCACGTCGTCGACTGGGGCGATCCGAACGACCCAAGAGTGCCGCTGCTCTGCCTGCCCGGCTACACTCGAAACAGCAAGGATTTTGCTCACATTGCCGAACGACTGGCGCCGCGCAGGGTGGTCTCCCTCGACTACCGTGGCCGTGGACGCTCCGACTATGAGAGCGACTGGCGCGCCTACGATCCTCGAAGCATGGTCGACGATGTCCGCCACGTCACGATCGCCGTCGGCCTGCACCGCTTCGTGGCGATTGGAACCTCGATGGGCGGCATTCTGGCGATGGCGCTTGGTGTCGCCATGCCGGCCGCTCTGGCGGGAGTGGTGCTGAACGATGTCGGGCCGTCCCCGAGTGCCGGCGGTGCCGACTACCTGATCGACTACATGGGCCGGGATCATCCGCAGCCGGACTGGACCAGCGCCGTCGCCGAGTTGCAGCGCATGATTCCCGATCTGTCGCTGCGCGGCGAAGACGAGTGGCTCACCTTCGCCCGCAACACCTTCCGCCTGGGCGACGATGGCCGCTTGCACGTCGACTGGGACCCGGCCGTGGTGACACCCCTGCGCCGCGGGGCAGCCAGAGCCACCGACCTCTGGCCGCTGTTCCGATCGCTGCGGCCGATCCCGGCGCTCGCAATCCGGGGCGGGGTGTCGATGCTGCTGTCGTCGGAGACCTTTGACGAGATGGCAGCCGCGCACGGGCGGTTGCGCCGCGTCACCGTCGAGGGTGTCGGACACGCCCCCACCCTTGACGAACCCATCGTGAGGCAGGCCCTGGATGACTTCCTCGACGACCTCTGAGGCGCCGACGGTGGCCGACATCCGGGCCGCCGCAACCCGCCTGGCTGGGGTCGCCACGCGCACCCCCCTGCTCGAGTCGCCGCTGCTCAACGAGCGTTTGGGTGGCCGGCTTCTGGTCAAGGCGGAACCGCTGCAGCGCACAGGGTCCTTCAAGTTCCGCGGCGCATACAACCGCATCGCCCTGATCCCGCAGGCCGCTCGATCACGGGGCGTGGTCGCGGTCTCGTCCGGTAACCACGCCCAGGGGGTCGCCGCGGCCGCGGCCCTGCTGGGCGCCCCGGCGACGGTGGTGATGCCGGCGGACGCCCCGGCGATCAAACTTGCCAACACCCGAGCCCTCGGGGCGTCGGTCGTCACCTACGATCGCCACCTCGACGACCGTGACGCCATCGCCAGCGAATTCGCCGAGCGCACCGGGGCAAGCTTCGTGCACCCGTTCGACGATCGCTGGGTTATCGCCGGGCAAGGTACGGTCGGGCTCGAGATCGCGGCGCAGGCGGCTGAACTCGGCGTGCGGCCGGACGCGGTGCTGGTGTGCTGCGGTGGCGGCGGCCTGGTATCTGGGACGGCGCTCGCCCTGTCGGAAGCCGCCCCCGGCGTGCCGGTGTGGTGCGTCGAACCGGAGGCGTTCGACGACACCCGGCGGTCGTTGGCCGCAAACACTCGCCTGTCCAACCCGGCCGCGGCCCGATCGATCTGCGACGCGCTGCTGTCGCCGTGCCCAGGCGCGATCACGTTTGCCCTGAACCGGCGGCTGCTGGCCGGCGGCCTCACGGTCAGTGACGACGAAGTCCTGGCAGCGATGCGAACCGCGTTCGAAAGCCTGAAGCTGGTGGTCGAGCCGGGCGGAGCGGTCGCAATCGCCGCGGCGCTGTCCGGCAAGCTGCCGATCAGCGGACGCACGGTCATCGCCGTCGCGTCCGGCGGAAACGTCGACCCGGACCTGTTCCGCCGGGCGCTGGAAAGCTAGGAGCCCGCCCGGATCAGGTGGCGGCCTCGGCGACCATCGTCGGCTCTCCATCGCGATGCACGGCCGGCTTGATCGGCTCCAGCCGCGGCAGCACCCGCTTCTCGGCCTCGGCCGGGAAGTGACGACAATTGCCCTCGAAGAACGCTCCCGGCTCGATCGAGAGCCGCTCCTGCACCACGTCGGCGATAACCCGCGCCGTCTTGATGAGGGTGACGTGACGGGCCTTGATCTGGCCTGTAACCGACCCGGCGATCACCACGGTCTCACACTCGATGGCGCCACGCACCGTGGCCGAACTGCTGACAGTCAGCTTCTTCGAGACGATGTCGCCCTCGACGGTTCCGTCGACCTGGATGTCACCACCGCTGGTCAGGTTGCCGTTGATCGAGAGGTCGGAGCTGATGATCGAGGGCGCGGCCGGCTTGGGGGCCGCGACTTCGGTCTTAGTTGGCTTCTTTTGACTGAACATAGGAGCCCGCCTTCAAAAATTTGGCCGGATTGAGGGACCTGCCGTTGTAGCGAACCTCGTAGTGAACGTGCGGCCCGGAGCTCCGCCCGCTCGATCCGAGAAGCCCGATCGTGCGGCCAAGGGTAACGGTCTCGCCACGTCGCGCCAGAACCTTGGCCAGGTGGGCGTAGCGCGTCATCAAGCCGTGGCCATGCTCGATCTCGACCACACGCCCATAGCCACTGCGGCGTCCGGCGAACACCACCTTCCCGTCGGCGGTGGCGGTGACGGGTTGCTTGTACGGGCCCGCGAAATCGACGCCGTCGTGCATTGCCTTGCGGCCGTTGAAGGGGTCGACGCGAGCGCCGTAGCCGCTGGAGATCCGGAAGTCGGCGAGCGGCGGCACCAGCGGAAGGGCGACGAACACATCGCGAAGGGCTTCCCATCGGTCGAGGCGCTGGGTGAGCGAGCCCCGGACGGTATCGTCATCTTCTGACGCCATGTCGGGATGATAGGGGACGAACGGGCCGCCCTGCCCCATCAGTTGTTTGGACGGCAGCGGCGCGATCGTGTCGAGTTTCAGACCGGTCCGCCGAATAACCTCCTCGACGGTCTTGATGTTGTCCTGCGCCCGGTCGGCGATCCGCCGAAGCTCGGCGCGATGGGAATCGCGCTCGTCTTCGATGGCGCGCTGCATCGAGATGATTTGTCCACGCAGGCTGTCGTTGTCCGAGGCGATGGCACTGCGCTCAAGGATGACGGTCCGAAGGTCGCCCTTCAGCGCCTTCACGTTGCTCTGCAACAGAGCGACCTTGGAGTTCGAGGATTCGAGCTCGTTGTGGAGCGACCACAGTTGATCGTCCAGGGCGGCGCGCTCCGCCGCGATCTCCGCCTTCTCGGCCTCGATGGTCTCGAGATGGCGGCGCAGGGTTCCGATATGCGCCTCGAGGGCGTTGTTCTTCCCCGTCATCTGCCGCAGTTCCGACCCCAGCAGCTCAAGCTGGTCGCCGAGAGCGACGCGCGACGACGCGATTCGCGCGCGCTCAGCCTCGGAGGTCCGCAACGCGACAGCGGTCGAACTGAGATCCTGCTTCAGCGCCTCGTTCTGGCTGAAAAGCCGTCTCAGGTGCGCCTCGGTCTCCTTCAGGTCGCGGGTAATGCCGACGATCGAGAGCTGGTAGTCGGAAACCTGGTCGAGAAGCTTGCGATACGCATGGCGGGAGCGATCGATCGCCTCGTTCTTGGCGAGGATCATGGATCCCTGTGTGTAATACCCGACCGTTGCGAAGCCGACCCAACCAGCAACCACCAGCCAGCACGCCAGCACCGTGATCTGCAGGGTTGCAGTCAGGCGGATGTAGCTGGTTTCGCCATCAGTCCGGACGATGATCTGCCGTTCCGGGAAGACTCGACGAAAGGCACCCTTCAGGCGATCCGCCCAACCCCTGGCGTCGTCTGTCATCAGGATTCCCCCGTCGGCTACGTGTGTGGACCGGGCCTGCCCGCCCGACCGTCGTTCTCGCCTCTTCCCCGGCAAGCGCACGTTAGCTTTCGCGGCTATCATAGGCAAGGTGATTGCCGCAGCCGGTAACCGCATGGAACGTGACTTAGACCTCGACGATCAGATTCGCGGCGTGGCAATGGCGATCCGCCATTGGTTCGACGTGCGCGACATCGAAGCGATGCAGCGCGAGGTCGGCATCCTGCCGACGCCGGGCCGCAAGCAACAACCGGACAAACACCTTCGGGTGCTCACCGTGACGGCGCTGCCGCCACAGATCGTGCGGCTCAAGTCGGATGCGCCGATGGTCACGCTGCATTACATGCAGGACATTTACGACGACGGCATGCTGCGCGCCGATCCCTGGCGCTGGTGGTTTGCCTGGGTCGCGATCGAGTTGATCGCTCGGCTGGGGCCGGACCGCGATGGTTCCCGCACACGACGCTTCGTGACCGAGGATCCGTCGGTGGAGACGGTCCGCACCCACGCTCCGCGCTGGCTGGCGGCGAACCCGCTGCGCCTGCAACTGGTCGAGCGGCGCCTGGGAGAACTGGTCGACCGGTCGACCGAAGACTCGGCGTCGCCCGGCCGCACCATCGAGGAGCGCGTGCGCCGCAGCCTGACCGGCCACCTGGCGCGGACGCTGGTCGACGCTATGGCTGGCGAGGCAGCGGCCATCGCCGTGTCACTCACACTGCGACTCGACGAGCGCGCCCGGCGCGGTTGAGATCCGAAGTCAGTCAGGGCCGGCAGCGAGACCTCCCGGCCGCCGGGGATCCGACATCCCGCGATAGCCATCGCTGGAACGTCGAACGCTCTGCACCGTCGAGACCGGCCGACCGGCGACGACGCGGTGCCCCAGGCGCTCGAGCAGCGCGACGGTGTCCGGGGAGAATCCGTCCTCGATCACCAGTTCGTCCGGCAGCCACTGATGGTGCAGTCGCGGCGCCAGCGTCGCCTCGGCGAGGTTCATGCCGTGGTCGAGGGTGTTCACCAGGAACTGAGCGACCGCGGTGATGATCCGGCTCCCGCCCTGGCCGCCGACGGCCATCGCCGTGCCGGAGCCGTCCAGGACCAGCGTCGGCGCCATCGAGGACAGCGGCCGCTTGCCGGGCTCGATGGCGTTCTGCTCGCCCTGCACGAGACCGAAGCCGTTCGAGGCGCCGGGCTGGGCGGTGAAGTCGTCCATCTCGTTGTTCAGGAAGATGCCGGTGCCTTCCGCGACGATGCCGGTGCCGAACGCGAAATTGAGCGTGGTGGTCAGCGCCACAGCCGCGCCGTGGCGATCCATCACCGAGAGATGCGTGGTGTTGGCGCTCTCGTACACCTCGGGACGCCCCGGGCCGAGGGTGCGCGACTCCGTCGCGGCGCCCAGGTCGACGCTGCTCCGCAACGCGTCGGCGTAATCCTTGGAGATCAGACCGGCCAGTGGGACGTCGTGAAAGGCGGGATCGGCCAGATGCCTCGACCGGTCGGCGTAGGCGCGGCGCATGACCTCCGCCAGTCGGTGCACCGATTCGGCGGAACCGAAGCCGAGCCGATCCATCGGCCAACCCTCGAGAACGTTGAGGATCTGGATCAGCAGCGCGCCGCCCGAGCTCGGCGGCGGCATCGACACGATCTCGACGCCCCGATAGGTGCCGCGGACCGGCTCACGGATCACCGTGCGATAGGCGTTCAGGTCGGCCTCGTCGATCAGCCCCTCGTGACGACGCATCTCGTCGGCGATCGCCACGGCGATCGGCCCCCGGTAGAAGCCGTCGGGGCCGTCGCGCGCGATGATCGACAGGGTGTTGGCGAGATCCGGCTGCCGGAACGTCTCGCCGGGCTCGAAGGCACTCCCGTCCGGCTTGGCGACCACCACGCGCGATTGCGGCCAACGGTACAGCCGATCGACCGAGCGCGCGATGTCGCGGGCCAGCGGCCGGGTCATCGCAAAGCCGTCGCGCGCCAACCGGATAGCCGGCTCGACCGCGCGGTCGAGTGGCCAGGTACCCCAGCGCTGAAGCGCCTCGGCGTAGCCGGCCACCGATCCCGGCACGCCAACCGACCGGTGCGAATAGCGGGCCAGCGCCGTGTCGACCGCGCCATCCTTGCCGACGAACAGATCCCGCGCGGCGCGGGCCGGTGCGGTCTCGCGGAAATCCAGCGCCACGGGCGGCGAGCCGTCGGCCGGGCGCACGATCAGAAACCCACCGCCCCCGAGATTGCCGGCCTGGGGAAGCGTAACGGCCAGCGCGAACGCGGTGGCGACGGCGGCGTCGACGGCGTTGCCGCCGGCGGCCAGAACCTCCACGCCAACCCGGGTGGCGGTCGCCTCGCGACTCGCGACCATGCCGTGCCGCGCCTCCGCGGGCGCGACACGATCGCCGCCGTCCAGCGGCGGCGGCGCCAGCGACGCGGTCGCCGGGCGGCGCGGCACCAAGCAGGGCCAGACCGCCCGCGGCCCCCAGAAAGGCCCGCCGGCCGACGCTGGGTCCGAGCCCACCCCTGAGGCCATGCCGATCGGTCAATCCAGGATCCTCCGCCCGTCGTCTCCTGGACAATAAGCGTCCAAAGCCGGTCTCGCCACCCGCGAGCGGTTGCGGCAAAGTGTGGCCCCGAGGAGGATCCGATGGCCGAGTATTCCGTCTTCAGCCTGGTGCGCCAAGCGCTCGGGGGACACAAGGGCTGGACCCGCGTCTGGCGCGACCCCGAACCCCGGAAAAGCTACGATGTGATCATCGTGGGCGGCGGCGGCCATGGTCTCGCCACCGCCTACTACCTCGCGCGCAACCACGGCATCACCAACGTCGCGGTGCTGGAGAAGGGCTGGATCGGCGGCGGCAACGTCGGCCGCAACACCACCATCGTGCGCTCGAACTACCTGCTCGACGGCAACAACCATTTCTACGAGCACTCCCTGAAGCTCTGGGAAGGGCTGAGCCGGGACCTGAACTACAACGTCATGTTCAGCCAGCGCGGCGTCCTCAACCTCGCCCATTCCGACGGGCAGATGGACGCCTATGCCCGGCGCGGCAACGCCATGCGGCTCAACGGGGTCGATTCGGAACTGCTCGACCGCGCCGGCGTCCGCCGCCTCTATCCCGTACCTGGACTTCTCCGAGAACGCCCGGTTTCCGATCCTGGGCGGGCTGCTGCAGCGGCGCGGCGGCACCGCGCGCCACGACGCCGTGGCCTGGGGCCTGGCGCGGGGCGCCGACCGGCTCGGCGTCGACATCATCCAGAACTGCGAAGTCACGGGCTTCGAGCGGGAAGGCGACCGGATCACCGCGGTCCAGACCTCGCGCGGCACGATCGCCGCCGGGCGCGTCGGCATCGCGGTGGCCGGCAACACCTCGCGGGTCGCCGGGATGGCCGGGCTGGAACTGCCGATCGAAAGCCACGTGCTCCAGGCCTTCGTATCCGAGCCGCTGAAGCCCCTGATCGACGGGGTGGTGACGTTCGGCGCCGGCCACTTCTACATCAGCCAGTCGGACAAGGGCGGGCTGGTGCTGGGCGGCGACCTGGACTTCTACAACTCCTACGCCCAGCGCGGGAACCTGCCGATCGTCGAGAACGTCATGGCGATCGGCTGCGCGATGATGCCGAACGTCCGACGGGTGCGGATCCTGAGGAGCTGGGGCGGCATCATGGACATGTCGATGGACGGCAGCCCGATCATCTCCAAGACCCCGATCGACAACCTGTATCTGAACGCCGGCTGGTGCTACGGCGGTTTCAAGGCGACGCCGGGCTCAGGGTGGGTGTTCGCGCACACCATCGCCGAGGATCGTCCGCACGCCTTCAACGAGGCGCTGTCGCTCGACCGCTTCGCGACCGGCCACCTGCTCGACGAGGGCGGCAAGGGGCCGACCCCGAAGCTGCACTGACCCGCGCCCACCGAGGACCCGATGATCCGCATCCACTGCCCGCATTGCGGCCTGCGCGACCACGACGAGTTCAGCTATGTCGGGGACGCCACCAAGGTCCGTCCCGCCGACCCTGCGGCGGCATCGCCCGAGGACTGGCACCGCTACGTCTACCTGCGCGACAACCCGCGCGGGCCGCACCTGGAGTACTGGCATCACGTCTACGGCTGCCGCGCGATCGTGCAGGTGCTGCGCGACACCGCGACCCACGCGGTCCTGGCGACCGGTCGGCCGTCCGACACGCTGGAGGCGGCGCCATGATCGCCGGACGTCTCGCCGTCGAGCAGAGCCATCGGCTGGCCGGCCGGCGGCGCCATCGACCGGCGCCGGCCGATCGCGTTCAGCTTCGACGGCCGCGGCTACCGCGGCTACGCCGGCGACACCCTGGCGTCGGCGCTGCTGGCCAACGGCGTCGCGGTGGTCGGCCGCAGCTTCAAGTACCACCGTCCGCGCGGCGTGATGTCGGCCGGCCCGGAAGAGCCGAACGCGCTGGTCGAGCTGCGCGCCGGCGGGCGGCGCGAGCCGAACACCCGCGCCACCATGGTCGAGCTTTTCCACGGTCTGGTGGCGACCAGCCAGAACCGCTGGCCGTCCCTGCGGTTCGACGCGATGGAGATCAACGACCTGCTGTCGCCGTTCCTGGTCGCCGGCTTCTACTACAAGACCTTCATGGGCTTTCCGGGCTGGCACTTCTGGGAGAAGCGGATCCGCGCCGCCGCCGGCATGGGCGCCGGCACGACGCAGCACGATCCCGACGGCTACGACAGCCACCAACGCGCATTGCGACGTGCTGGTGGTCGGGGCCGGTCCCGCCGGACTTGCCGCCGCCCTCGCCGCCGGCCGCACCGGCGCGCGGGTGATCCTCGTCGACGAGACCGACGGTCTCGGCGGGCGCCTCAGGAGCGACCGCGAGATCCTCGACGGCGCTCCCGCTTCCGCCTGGGTCGACTCGGTCGCCGCCGAACTCGCCGGCCTTCCGGAGGTCAGGGTGCTGACCCGGACCACCGCCTTCGGCGTCTACGACGGCAACGTCGTGGGCGCGGTCGAGCGGGTGGCGGACCATCTACCGGTGCCGCCTGCCCATGTCGCCCGGCAGCGCCTCTGGCGGATCCGACCGCGCCGCCTGATCGTCGCCGCCGGCGCGATCGAGCGGCCGCTGGTGTTCGGCGGCAACGACCGCCCGGGGGTGATGCTCGCCGGCGCGGTCCGCAGCTATCTGAACCGGTTCGCGGTCACCCCCGGCAAGCGCGCCGTGGTGGTCGCCAACAACGATGACGGATACCGCACCGCGCTCGACCTGTCGGCCTGCGGCGTCGACGTCGCCCTGGTCCTCGACACCCGATCCGGCGGACAACGGCGCTCTGGCGTCAGCGGGCGACCGCGGCCGGTCTCGAGGTGGCGGAGGGCAGCGCGGTCACCAACGCCTACGGGCGCATGGGCCTCGTCGGCTGCGACGTGGCGCGACTGGACGGTCACGGCGGGATCGACGGGAACGCCCGGTTCGTGCCATGCGACCTGATCGCCAGCGCCGGCGGCTGGACGCCCTCGATC
The DNA here is from genome assembly GCA_018401495.1 of Rhodospirillaceae bacterium. Lineage (GTDB taxonomy): Bacteria > Pseudomonadota > Alphaproteobacteria > Thalassobaculales > Thalassobaculaceae > Thalassobaculum_A. The sequence continues at coordinate 217,095 of JAGYJX010000015.1, read as the reverse complement.
CACCTGCACAGCCACGCCGGGGGCAAGGCCGAGTGGAACGACTCGATCGCGGCGTTCCTGCCGGTGGCGGCGCGCGCGGGCGTGCTCACGGTCGGCGCCGCGCGCGGTCGCTTCGCCCTCTCCGACTGCCTCGCCGACGGCTTCGCCGCCGGAGCCGGGGCGGCGCGCGACTGCGGGTTCGGGTCCGGCGTGGCGCCGGACGCGCCGCGCGCCGATGAGTTCCCGACGGCGCCGCTGGAGGCGATCTGGTCAATCCCGGGAACGCCGGGCAAGAAAGTGAAGCGGTTCGTCGACCATCAGGACGACGTGACGGTCGAGGACATCGCGCTTGCCCACCGCGAGGGCTTCGTGTCGGTCGAGCACCTCAAACGCTACACCACGTTGGGAATGGGCACCGACCAGGGCAAGACCTCGAACGTCGCCGGCCATGCCCTGCTCGGCCGAGGCGCGGGGCGAACCGATCCCGGTGGTCGGGACCACCACCTTCCGGCCGCCCTACACGCCGGTGGCCATGGGCGCCTTCGCCGGTCGCGCCGCCGGCCGTCACCTGGCACCGATCCGGCGGACCGCCCTGCACGACTGGCACGCCGCCAACGGCGTGGTGTTCATCGAGGCCGGCCCCTGGCTCCGCCCGCAATACTACCTTGCCCCGGGCGAGGAGAACTCGAAGGAGGCCATGGACCGGGCGATCACCGAGGAGGTGGTGGCGACCCGTACCCGGGTCGGACTTTCCGACGTCTCCAGCCTCGGCCGGATCGACATCCAGGGTCCCGACGCCGCCGAGTTCCTGAACCGCGTGTACAGCAACGGCTTCGCCGCCCTGCCGGTCGGCAAGGCGCGCTACGGGCTGATGCTGCGCGAGGACGGGCTGATCGACGACGACGGCACCACCTCGCGCCTGTCGGACACCCACTTCCTGATGACGACGACCACGGTCCACGCCGCCAAGGTGCTGGCGGATCTCGAGTATGGCCTCCAGGTGCTGTGGCCCGAACTCGACGCCACCGCGTCGTCGGTCACCGAGCATTGGGCCGGCATGGCGCTCGCCGGACCGCGAGCGCGGGAGGTGCTGGCCGCCGCCGTCGACGCCGGCACCGCCGATGTTTCGAACGAGGCGCTGCCGTATCTCGGCGTCACCACCGCCGCCACGATCGGGGGCGTGCCCGTCCGGATCTTCCGGATCAGCTTTTCGGGCGAGCTCGGCTTCGAGGTCAACGTCCCCGCCGACTGGGCGATCCCGGTGTGGGAGGCGCTGATGGAGGCCGGCGCCGGGCACGGCATCCGCCCTTACGGTCTCGAGGCGATGGGCATCATGCGCATCGAGAAGGGCCACGTCGCGGGGCCGGAACTGGATGGCCGCACCACGCCCGACGACCTCGGCCTCGGCCGCATGGCCAGCCGGAAGAAGTGGTATGTCGGCAGCGGCATGCTGGACAAGCCGGCCTTCACCGACCCCGACCGTCCCAAGCTGGTCGGCCTGGTGCCGGTCGACGGCGTGACCCGCATTCGCGCCGGCTCCATCCTGGTCGACGATCCGGACGCCCCGCCGCCGGTCCGCAAGCTCGGCCACGTGACCTCCAGCGCCTATCTCTCGCCGACCGTGGGCCACCCGATTTCGCTCGGGCTGCTGTCGCGGGGGCGCGAACGCGTCGGCGAAGAGGTCTGGGCGGTGTTTCCGCTGCGCGGCCTGCGGGTGCGGGCGCGGGTGACCGAGCCCTGCTTCGTCGATCCGCAGGGAGAGAAGCTCCATGGCTGAGCCGGAGATCCGTCCGACGGCGCTGCCGCCGCGCCGGTCGGCCCTCGATTCGGTGTGGGCACCCGGCCTGCACGGAACAGTGGGATCGGCCGGTCCGGCTCTCACGATCTCGCGGCGGCCTGGCCTGTCGGCTGTGCAACTCGACGCCCGACGCGGCCGTTCCGCAGCCCTCCAGACAGCGCTGCGGGACACGCTCGGGCTCGCCCTCCCCGAACCGGGACGCGCCGCCGCGGGCGGCGAGATCCGGGCGCTCTGGCACGGCCCCGACCGTTGGATGCTGATCGCCAGGGACGGCGCCGACCTGCACGACAGGGTGCACGCCATCGTTCAACCGGTGGGCGGGGTGGTGGTCGACCAGGGTCACGGACGCGCCATCCTGCGCCTGGAGGGACCCCGGGTCCGAGAGGTGCTGGCCAAGGGCACCGGGATCGACCTGCACCCGCGCGCCTTCGCCGAGGACGCTGTCGCCCAGACCGCGGTGTTCCACCTGTCGGCGACCATCGACCGGCGTCGCGGCACCGGGTGCTTCGACGTCCACGTCATGCGCGGGTTCGCCCAGACGTTCTTCGAGAGCCTGTGCGAGGCTGCGGGCGAGTTCGGGTACCGGGTGGCGTAGCCCAACCGGCGTCAGTTGGTGTCGCGCGGCGACCATCCCTCGCCGCGGACCAGGCTGTGCAGATCGGAAATCCGCACCGGCTTGTTGACCACCGGCGCGCCCGGGAACCGCCCTTCCAGTCCCCGACGGCCGTAGCCTGTCACGAAGGCGAACGGGATGCCGCGACGATCCAGTTCATCGGCGATGGCGAAGCTGCGGTCGGCGTCGCCCAGGTTGACGTCGAGCAAGGCAAAATCGATCTCGGCCTCGCGCGCGATCGACAGGCCTTCCTGAAGCCGCCCGGCGACGTGGCTGACCACGCAGCCCATCTCGGCAAGCAAGTCCTCCAGCATGAAGGCAAGCATTGCCTCGTCCTCGACCACCAGGACCCTGGGTCGATCGGAGGTTGGAATGCCAGCAACCATTCGCCCGCCACCTTATGTCCTGATGAACTTTATCGCTTGGCGTCAACTGCCGAGCGTCGCGCGGATCGTGCAGACTAGACCATCAGGGGCGAATTCTATTTCCGATGTCGCCGAAAATTCGTGGCGAAGGCCACGCTCGATCATGCGTACGCCGAAACCCTTGCGGTCCGGCGGCGCCACCGGCGGCCCTCCCTGTTCCCGCCAGCTCAGCAGCAGCGTCGTGCCGTCCTCGGTCTCGCGGGTCTCCCAGTGGACGATGACCCGCCCTCCCGACGATGACAAAGCCCCATGACGGGCTGCGTTGTTGCACAACTCGTGAAGGGCGAACGACAACGCCATGGTCTGCTTCGGTGTCAGAAGCACGTCCGGTCCGCCAATTTCGACCGCCGAACGGTGAGAGTCGACGAACGGCGACACCGCCGACTCGACCACTTCTTGAAGCGTGGTTCCCCGCCATCGCCTCCGGGTCAGGAGATCCTGGGTCCGCGACAGCGCGTTGAGCCTGCCCTGGAACATCTGCAGGGGCATTTCGCAGTCCTGGACACGCTGGAAGGTCTGCACGGCAATCGACTGTACCGTCGCCAGGGTGTTCTTCACCCGGTGATTCAGATCGGCAATCAGGCCTTCCTGAAGGGTCTGCGCCTCGCGCAACACGGCTTCTCGCTCGACCTGGTCGGAGACGTCGGTGGCCGATCCGAAGAATCCCCCCAAGATGCCGTCGTCGAGGAAATAAGGTGCGACGTTGTCCCGGATCCAGCGATATTGGCCATCGTGACGCCGCAGCCGGTACTCGGACGAGAGCGGTCGGCGAGCCTCGAGAGCGGCGTTGCTGGCTTCCGCGAGTCGGCTGCGATCCTCGGGGTGGACGCCGTCCATCCAGCCGGCACCGATCTCCTCCTCGAGAGCGCGCCCCGTGAACTCCATCCAGGGTCTGCTGAACCAGTTACAGAGACCGTCGGCTCCGCACCGCCGAAGCATCACCGGGGCGTAGTCCGCCAGGAACTGAAGCTCGATACCGGGCAGTGCCGCGGTTCCGTCGGGCGTGCCCCGATCTGAAATCTGTCCGGATTGGTCATGAAAGGCTCGCGCGCTCCTGATTGCCGCCGGCGCCGTGTCCCTCCCTAACAAATCAGCCTCGGCAACGTTGCACCGGCGCAATCGAAGTCCCCTGAATCCTCAGACTTCCAACAGGATCTTGCCAATGTGCTGACTGGATTCCATCAGAGCGTGAGCCTTGGCTGCCTCAACAAGCGGAAAGGTGGAATGTATCAGCGGCTTGACCGTGCGCGCTTCCAGCAACGGCCAGACCCGCTCCTCCAACTGGCGGGCGATCGCCGCCTTCTGGGCGACGGTGCGCGGGCGCAGCGTGGAGCCGGTGATGGTCAGGCGCTGGGTCATGACCTTCAGGAAGTTGAACTTGTCGACGACCGGCGGCTGCAGGAAGGCGATCTGCACCAGCCGGCCCTCCAGCTTCAGGCACTCGATGTTGCGCTGGATGTAGGGGCCGCCGACCATGTCGAGGATGACGTCGGCTCCGCCCGCCTGCTTGACGACCTCGACGAAATCCTCGGCGCGGTAATCGATGCCGCGCTCCGCCCCGAGTTCCTCGCACACCCGGGTCTTGTCCGGAGACCCGGCCGTTGCGAACACCCGCGCGCCGAATGCCCGCGCGAGTTGGATCGCGGTGGTGCCGATGCCCGATGACCCGCCGTGCACCAGGATGGTCTCGCCCGGCTGCAGGCGGCCGCGCTCGAACACGTTGGTCCAGACCGTGTAGTAGTTCTCCGGCAGCGCCGCCGCTTCGGCGAGGCTGTAGCCGGCGGGGATCGGAGAGCAGGTGTCGGACGGCGCGGTGCAGTACTCCGCGTAGCCACCGCCGGCCACCAGCGCGCAGACCTGGTCGCCGATCGTCCAGCGCGTCACCCCGGCGCCGACCGCCGCCACTGTCCCGGCGATCTCCAGGCCCGGGATGTCCGACGCCCCCGGCGGCGGCGGATAACCGCCGGAGCGCTGCAGGCAGTCCGGTCGGTTGACGCCGGCGAACGCCACCTTCACCAGCACCTCGCCCGCTGCCGGTTCCGGCACGGGCCTCGTCCCCGGTTTCAGGACCTCGGGTCCGCCGGGCACGCTGATCTCGATGGCCGTCATGGTCTGGGGCAGGCTCGGCATGAACGTCTCCTGGTCGCGGGTCGTCGTCTCGATCGGGTGATTGGTAGCCCGCTCGGAGGTGGTCGCAAAGCCCGAACCTGTCCGGGCCTCATTCAGCGGATCGAAGCGCCGTCGATGCGCCACGTTGTCGCAAGCGAATTAAATCCCTAGCATGGCCTCCGGCAACTGCTGCCGAAAAGGAGACAGTCGATCGCCGGACGTGCGATTCGAGCAACGAGGGACGGCGCTTTCCGCCGTTCGAAACCCGCGTTCCGGAAACCGCCCCCAGGCAAGAGGGGCCGCCGGCGGCGGAGCAACAGGGAGAAAGACCCCATGACTTCTTCGACCAGGACGATGCCCGCGCTCGTGGGCGGCTGGGCGCTCGGGACGGTGGCGCTCGCCGCCGCCCTGACGACCCCGGCCTCGACCCCGGCCTCCGCCCAGGAACTCACGCCGGTCATCATCCGGCTGGCGGCGGACCATTCCCCGGCACCGCACCCCTCGGCCCTCGCCCAGTTGTTCTTCGAGAAGCGCCTTCCGGAAGTGATCCCCGGCAGCGAGTTGCGGGTCTACCACGCCGGCGCCCTCTACACCGTACCCGAGGCGGTCGAGGCGCTGACCGACGGCAACCTCGAGATGGCCTGGGGCCAGTTCGGCAAGACCGCCTCGGTCGACCGCTGGATGAACGTGGTGGCCGGCCCGATGCTGCTGACCACGCCGGGCGCCATGGAGCAGCTCGACAGCTTCGAGAGCGTCAAGGCGCTCAAGGAGAAGTTCGCCAAGGACCATGACATCAAGATGCTCGGGACCGCGCATCTCAGCATGTTCATGGGCGCCGGCGCCAAGACCCGGTTGACCGCCCCCGAGGAGTTCGAGGGCAAGAAGATCCGCAGCATGGGCCCGGCCGAGAACGCCATGCTGGAAGCCTGGGGCGCGTCGCCCGTGGTCATGTCGTTCGGCGACGTGCCGCCGGCGATCCAGACCGGCGTCATCGACGGACTGCTGACCAGCCTCGGCGGCTTCAACGCGGTGCGCGACCAGGCGCCGTACTACACCGTCGCCGGCATCAACGGCATCGTCGGCGACTACTACTGGATCGGCGCCAGCATGAAGTGGTGGAACGGCCTCGAACGAGCCGACCCGGGCCGCCCTCGAGAAGCTGATCGTCGGCGAAGTTCTGCCGATGCAGAAGAAGCTGAACTGGTGCAACGACCAGCGCCTGCTCAAGCGCTTCGAGGTCAAGGACCCGAGCCAGCCCGGCATCTACATCCTCGACGCCGCACAGCAGAAGAAGCTGGCCGACAAGCTCGGCAACGCCACCGACAAATGGGTGAAGGCGAACACCCCTGCCGAGGCCCACAAGTGGGTCGACAAGTTCGCCGAGGAAGCGCGCGCGGCGTCGGCCGCCCACCCGATCGGGACCTCGTGGATCGAGAAGGTGGACTGCGCCGAACTGGCAAGCTGGTTCCCGAGCTGATCCCACCCGTCCTCGGCGTTGCCATCGGCACCCGAGATCGAGATCGGTCCGGCACGGGAGGGGCGACCGCCCCTCCCGGCGCCGGAATAGCATCCGCGCACATGGTTCGGGGTGAAAGATGGATACGATCTATCGGTCCTGGCGCTTCCTGCAGGACAAGGTCATCGGCACCTGCGCCGCGATCCTGCTGGCCGGCTCGACGGTGCTGGCGGTGGTCGAGATCATCCGGCGGTACATTTTCGGAGCGACGTTCTACTGGGGTCAGGACGCGGTCACCTACTTCCTGATCTCCGGCGCCTTCCTGTATTTCGGCGCGTCGCAAGCCCAGCGGACCCACCTCGCCGTATCGATTCTGCCGGAATGGCTGACCCGCAGCGGACGACCCCGACTCAGCTACGCAATTCGGGCCGCCGCCGGGCTGCTGTCGATCCTGTTCGTGATCGGCTTCGTCGGCTGGGGGCTGCCGACCGCTGCCCGAACCATGAGCCTCGGCCGCCTCACCGAGAGCATGGTGCTGCCGCTGTGGCCGTTCCAGTACGTCCTGCTGGTGGGCATGACGACGTTGGGGATCACCCTGCTGTTCCAGTTCTACCGCGACACCACCCTCGCCCTCACCGGCCGCGACCCGTTCCCTTGGGACACCGACCACGAGGAATTCGAGCTCTGACAGCCTGGGCGTAAGCCGCCAAGCCACCGTGGTCGACACCGGTCGACCGCGAGCGGGCGGGGCGGTGTGGTGTCCGCAACGACAGACGACGGCCGCGTCGGCGGACCGGCGTTCTAACGGGGAAGGTTCTGCGTCATGGCCTTGTTGGGAAGCCTGTTCACGGTCCTGCTGGTCCTCGGCCTGCCGATCGCGATCGTGCTGGCCGGGGCGAGCATGGTCTTCATCTTCTACGACCCGATGCTGTCGGAAGCGACGGTGTTCCGGTCGTTCTTCAACTTCCTCAGCAAGTACACGCTGATGGCGGTACCGTTCTTCATCTTCGCCGGCTTCCTGATGGAGCGCACCGGCCTGATCGCCAAGCTGTTTCGGCTCGCCGACGCGCTGATCGGGTGGGTCCCCGGTGGCTTCGGGTTCGCGACGCTGCTGGCCGCGGTCGTGTTCGGCGCGATCTCGGGGTCGAGCACGGCGATGGCGGCGGCGATGGGCGTGATTGCGTTCCCCGAGATGCGGCGCCGGGGCTACCCGGCCTGGCTGGCGGCCGGCGTGATTGCCTCGGGCGGCGGCATCGCCATCCTGATACCGCCGAGCATCCTGCTGATCCTGTACGGGGTGCTGACCGAAACCTCGATCGTCTCGCTGTTCTTCGCCGGCGTGGTGCCCGGGTCCTGCTGGCGATCAGCGATGCCATCGTGCTGGTGTTCTTCGCCTGGTACCTGAAGCTGCCGGCCGGCGAATTCAGCTGGACGTTCGTCGGCGAGGCGACCCGGGACGCCTGGCCGGCGCTGTTCATGCCGGTGATCGTCCTGGGCGGCCTGTACGGCGGCGTGTTCACCCCAACCGAGGCGGGAGCCGCCGCCTGCGGCTACGCGATCGTCTACGGCCTCCTGGTGAAGCGGGGCGAGTTCATCGGCGACTTCATGGCGGTGACCATGCGGTCGCTGAACCTGACCGCGGTGATCTTCCTGCTGCTCGGGTGCGTCGGCGTGTTCCAGTTCGTGTTGGCCAACCAGGGTTGGGCCCAGCACCTGACGCAATGGGTCAACAGCCTGGATCTCTCGGCGATCGGCTTCATCGCGATCCTCATGCCGATCCTGCTGTTCCTGTCGATGTTCCTGTCCGGCATCGCCATCGTCGTGCTGACGGTGCCGCTGTTCTTCCCGGCGGCGATGGCGCTCGGCATCGACCCGGTGCACCTGGCGATCATGACGGCGCTGGCCATGGAGATGGGCGTCATCATTCCACCGGTCGGGCTGAACCTGTTCGCGGTGGCGGGCACCACCAGGGTGCCGCTGCACGAGGTCATCAAGGGTTCAGCGCCGTTCCTGATCACGGACGGCTGCGTCCTGCTGCTCGTGGTGATGTTCCCGATCCTGGCGCTGTGGCTGCCGGCACTGATGGTGGTGTCGGTGTTCAACTGACCGGGCCGGGTGGCGCACACCGCCGCCGGCGCCGCACGACAACCGTGCTCGCCCCCTCTCCCGCCCCTTCACAAACCGGCGTTCCTATGAAGAATGACGGGCAAGCACCTGCGCTTCGCTCGGCGCTGTGTCCGGTGCTCAATGGGAGGGATCTCGAATGAAGGGCATTAAGCTCGGACTGATCGGCGCCGTCGTCGGCGTTCTGTCGTTCGGTGGCGCCGCGCTGGCGCAACCAAAATCGCTTACCCTCGGCACCGCTTCGGTCGGAGGGACCTACTTCATCTATGGCGGCGTCGTTGCCGGCATGCTGACGGAGAAGATCGGGATCAACGTCTCGACCCAGCAGACGCAGGGGCCGAACCAGAACATGATCCTGACCAATTCCAAGCAGACCGAGCTCGGGATGGTCACCATGGGTGTGGCGCTGCACGGCTGGAACGGCACCGGCTGGGCCGCCGGCAAGAAGTACAACGACGTTCGTGCCGTCTTCCCGATGTACGACACCCCGTTCCACTTCATCACCACCGAGAAGTCGGGGATCATGTCGGTCGAGGATATGGCCGGCAAGAACGTCGGAGTTGGTCCCAGGGCTGGAACCCCCGGAACCTACTTCCCGCTGATGTTCGATGCCCTCGGCATCAAGGCCACCATCCGGAACGGCGGCGCCTCCGACATGGCGAGCCAGCTTGGAGACGGCCTGCTGGACGTCTTCGCCTTCGCTGCCGGCGTCCCGATCGCCGCCTATTCGGAGATCGAGGCGCAGCGGCCGGTTCGCTTCATCCGATTCAGCGACGCGCAGCTCGCGACCCTGAAGGGCAAGATCCCGGAGCTGACCGACTCCATCATCCCGAAGGGCACCTACAAGTCGCTGACCGAGGATCACCCGACCCTCGGCCTCTACAACTTCTTCATCGCCCACAAGGATGTGCCGGACGACGTGGTCTACAACATCACCAAGACGATCATGGAAAACAACGCCGACCTGGTGAAGGGGCACGCCGCGGCCTCCGAGACCCTTCCCAAGAACGCCGACAAGAACACCTTCATGACGTTCCATCCGGGCGCCGTGAAGTACTTCAAGGAAAAGGGTATCGAACTCAATCCGAAGACGTTGATGTAACTGCCCGACACCACGAACGTCGATCAGCCCCCGCCGGAGGCGACTCCGGCGGGGTGTTTTTTTGTCGACGACCCAGGGCGGGGATTGCCCGGGGTGGAATCCGAGGGGCTTCAGCGGGGTCCGGGAAGACCGACGCACCGGTCCCGCGCCCGGGGATTCCTGGCCATCGAAGCGCCGCCGCCACGCCCCCGCTCGGCGTTGCTTGGCCAGGCAACGGGAGGTACTGTCCAACACCGACCGGGTTCATAGGGTGAACGTCGGTTCAGGCTTCCGGGGGAGCGGGTCAGGCGTGAACGAAGCGACGGAGAAGCGCGACAGTCTGGGACGCGCGGCGGAGGCGGCACTCGACCGCGCCGAAGTGGGCACCAACCTGCGCGAGCTCGTGGGCTGGCAGAACGTCTTCCTGTTCTGGTTTTGCGTGCTCTTCACGAGCGCTCATCTTTTCATCCTGAACGTCCACCCCATCGACCCATGGCTGTTCCGGTCCGGGCATGTCGCCTTCGGATCGGCGATCGGCTTCATGATGTTCGGCCTCAGGCAGGGGCGGCAGGCGACGACGGTTCCCTGGTACGACGTCGTGGCCATGGCGCTGGGGATCGCCTGCTTCGTCTACATCTATGTCAACCTCGACGGCCTCCTGTTCCGAGCCGGCGCCGCGCCGACCGGATGGGATGTCGTCGTGGGCCTTGTCGGAACCGCGCTGATCCTGGAACTCACGCGCCGCAGCGCCGGGCTCGCGCTGCCGGTGATCGCCATCATCTTTCTGCTCTATTGCTTCGTCGGCCCCTGGATGCCAGGCGTGCTCTATCACAAGGGCATTCCGCTGGATCAAACCTTCTCCTTCATCTATTCGATGGAAGGGGTGTTCGGCCCGACCACGGCCGTGTCCTCGACCTACATCATCCTGTTCATCACCTTCGCCGGCTTCCTGCAGGCCTCCAAGGTCGGCGAATACTTCATCAATTTCTCCTTCGCCATCGCCGGACGCGCGCGCGGCGGCCCGGCCAAGGTGGCCGTGATGTCCAGCGCGCTCATGGGGATGATCAACGGAACGTCGGCCGGCAACGTCGCCGCGACGGGCACCTTCACGATTCCGATGATGAAGAAGGTCGGTTACCGGCCGCAGAGCGCCGCCGCGATCGAGGCCGCTGCATCGACCGGCGGCCAGATCATGCCGCCGGTTATGGGGGCCGGCGCCTTCATCATGGCGGAGATCACCGGCATTCCCTACACGGACCTGATGATCGCGGCGACGATCCCGGCCGCCCTCTACTTCCTTGCCGTGTACTTCATGATCGACAACGAGGCACTGCGCATGAACATGCGCGGCCTCCCGGGCACGAACTGCCCGCGTTGCCGGAGATGCTCAAGCGGGTGTTCCTGTTCCTGCCGTTGATCATTCTGATCGGCGGCCTTGTTTCCGGCTACTCGGTGATCCGTTCCGGCACCCTGGCCATGGCGAGCGCCTTCATGGTGAGCTGGCTGGTGCCGGAGGCGCGGATGGGCTTCCGGTCGGTCTGCGACGCGCTCCACCTCGGCGCCAAGGGAACCATCCAGCTGATTGCGGTCTGCGCCTGCGCCGGGATCATCGTCGGCGTCATCGGCCTCACCGGCATCGGCCTGCGCTTCTCGTCGATGATTCTCTCGATCGCCGGCGAGAACCAGCTCGCCGCCATGTTCTTCGCCATGGCGATCTCGATCATCCTCGGCATGGGAATGCCGACGACGGCGGCGTACGCGGTGGCGGCGTCCGTGGTGGCGCCCGGCCTTATCAAGCTCGGCATCTCCCCGCTCGTCGCCCACATGTTCGTCTTCTACTACGCCGTGATCTCGGCGATCACGCCGCCGGTGGCTCTCGCCGCCTACGCCGGCGCGGCGCTTGCGGGCAGCGACCCGATGCGAACCTCGGTGACGGCGTTCATCTACGGGCTGGCGGCGTTTATCGTGCCGTTCATGTTCTTCTACAGCCCGGCGCTGCTCATGCAGGGCGACTGGGTGCAGATCGTGCACTACACGGCGACCGCCTGCATCGGGGTGTATGTCCTCGCGGCGGCCCTGCAGGGCTGGTACTTCGGGCTGATCGGCCTGTTGCCGCGGATAGTCCTGTTCACCTGCGCGCTGCTGCTGATCTACGGCGGCTTGTGGACCGACATTGCCGGACTCGTCCCGGCCGGGCTACTGGCCGCCTGGCAACTGTCGCGGCGCCGGTCCGGCTGACCCGCCATCTCTGGAGGAAGGACGTGATCGATCACGTCTCCATCGCCGTCCGCGACCTTGCTGCCGCGGCGGCCTTCTACGAGCGTGTGCTCGCCCCCCTCGGCCTCGCCCGATTGGTGGAGCGCGACCGGACGGTGGGGTTCGGCAAGCGCTACCCGGAATTCTGGCTGAACCTGCGCGCCGCCATGGCGGCAATCGGCAGCGACACCGGCGCCCATGTCTGCCTGCGCGCGCCGGACGAAGCGGCGGTGCGGGCGTTCCACTCCGAAGCGCTGGCGGCGGGCGGCGCCGATGCCGGTGCCCCGGGGCCGCGCGTTGCGGCGGTGACAACCTACTTCGGCGCCTTCATCCACGATCTCGACGGGAACAAGGTCGAAGCGGTCACATTTCCGCAGTGAGATTAATATCGATCTATAAGGCTTTGATATACCGCTATTAGCTATCTTTTGACCACCGACAGGCTCCCACGGCAACTCGACGCGACACGGGCCCGGCGGGCCCGTATAGTCGGCGACCCCGCCGCTTTACCCCGACATCGCCAATGGATGCCACGCCCCCAACGCCGCTGCTGCGCAACCGCGACTTCCTGCTGTTCATAACCGGCCGCACCTGCAACGGCATCGCCGTTCAGGCGCTGACCGTGGCGGTCGGCTGGCACGTCTACCAGATCACCCGCGACCCGGTCGATCTGGGGCTGGTCGGCCTGGCGCAGTTCGCGCCGGCGCTGGCGCTGTTTCTGGTCTCAGGCCTCGTCGCCGACCGCATCGACCGCCGCACCATCCTGATGATCTGCAACGTCGTGCATGTGATCGTGGTGGGCGCGCTTCTGACGATTCTCTGGCAGGACGCGAGCGCCGTCTGGGCAATTCTCGCGGTCCTGGTGGTGCATGGCGCCGCGCGCTCGTTCTATCACACCGCCAGTCAGGCGATCCTGCCGAACCTGGTGCCGAGGGCGCAGTTTCCGAGCGCCATCGCCTACTCGTCATCGGCCGGCAAGGCCGCCCAGTTGCTCGGCCCGGCGCTCGGCGGCCTGCTGATCGCGCTCACCGGCGACGGCGTCTACTGGGTGACGCTGGCGCTGTACGCCGTCGGCGGCGGAACCGCCGCGGCGATGGCGGCCCGCCTGCGGGTGCAGGCGCCCGAGCCGTTCAGTCTCGCCATGATCCTCGGCGGCTTCACCTATGTCTGGGCCAACAAGCTGGTCCTCGGCGCGGTGTCGATCGACCTGCTGGCGGTCCTGTTCGGCGGGGTGATGGGGTTGCTGCCGGTGTTCGCCAGCGACATCCTGCATGTCGGCCCCGACGGTCTCGGCCTGATGCGGGCGATGCCGGCGGTCGGCTCGCTGCTGGTCGGGCTGCTGCTCACCCAGATCGCCACCCCGCGCTACATGGGGCCGATGTTCTTCGGCTCGCTGGTGCTGTTCGGGCTGTCGATCGTCGGCTTCAGCCTGTCGGAGACCTTCTGGCTGTCGCTGCTGGCGCTCGGGGTCTACGGCGCCGCCGACATGGTCAGCGTCTACATCCGCCAGACCCTGGTGCAGATCGCCACGCCCGACGGCATGCGCGGCCGGGTCAGCGCGGTCAACTCGGTCTCGATCAACGCCTCGAACGAACTCGGGGACTTCCGCGCCGGGGTGATGGCCGGCGGCATCGGCACGGTTCCGGCGGTTCTGCTCGGCGGCGTGGTCACGGTCGGCGTCACGGTGCTGTGGTGGCGGCTGTTCCCCGGCATCCGCCGGATCGACCGCCTGGACGACCTGGTCGAGCGCTGAGCGAGGCGGCCGCCGACGGTGCCGGGCCCTACCCTCCGTGTTCCTCGGTGGCGGCCCGCTTGTGGCGCAGCAGCGCCATCAGCCGACGGTCGCGCCAGACCTGGCGCTCGGCCAGGCCTTCGGCGGGCAGGTGCTGGCGGCGATCCGCCTCGATCCGCGCCACCAGCGCCGGATCCCAGGCCAGGACCGGCGCCTGCTCGGCCTGCAGGCGCTCGTAGAACGGGCCGTAGCGGGCGCAGTAATCGGCGACGCCGGCCGGCGCGTTCAGGTCGATGGTCTCGAACGGCCCCATGAATGACCAGCGCAGGCCAAGCCCGTCCTTAACGGTCTTGTCCAGGTCGTCGGCCGAGATCGTGCCGTCGGCGACCAGCTTGAACGCCTCGGCGAGCAGCGCCCCCTGCAGGCGGTTGAGCACGAACCCGTCGACCTCGCGGTTGACCGCCACCGGGACCATGCCGACGCCCTCCATCACCGCCCGCGCCCGGGCGACCACCGCCTTGTCGGTCCACGGCGACGGACACAGTTCGACCAGCGGCACCAGGTAGGGCGGGTTGACCGGGTGCGCCACCAGGCAGCGCAGCCGGCCCGGCAGGCTTTCGGTGAAGCGCGACGCGGTGATCGCCGAAGACGACGACGCCAGGATCGCCTCCGGTTCGGCCAGCCGGTCGGCCTCCTCGAACAGCGCGGCCTTCGGCGCGACCTGCTCGGCGATGCATTCCTGCATCCAGGCGGCGCCGTCGAGGGCGGCGGCGAGCGTCGGCACCGTCTCCACCCGGCCGGCGACCTCGGCAGCGCTGGCGATCAGCCCCTGGGCCTCGAGGTCGTCGAGGTTGGCGCGCAGCTGCGGAATCGCGGCGTCGAGCGCGGCCGGGGCGCCGTCCCACAGCCGGACCCGGGCGCCGGCGCGGGCGAAGACGATGGCCCAGGCGCGGCCGATCAGGCCGGCGCCGGCGACGGCGAAGGTCTCGGACATGGCGTTCCCTCGAATGGCTGCGTGGCTATGATTGACGACCCCGAGTGTAGCCGGCACGACCGGGTGCCGGAAGCGCGCGCCAGTTGCCGGACGGCCCGGTGTCGTCGAAGATGCCGGCCCCGCAGCCCCCGGTCCGGCACGCCATGACAACAAGCTCCAGCCCCACCCACGCCGGCGTGGATATCGCCCGGATCGACGACGCCGACAGAAGCCGCTTCCGGATCGAGAACGGCTGGTCGTACGGCTTTCCACGCCTGGTCGAGTGGCGCGACGTCGATGGGTTCCGGCACGCCAACCACACCGCCTTCCTGCTGTGGTTCGAGGCCGCGCGGAACCGCTATCTCGAGGCTGTCGGGCTGCCGCGCCTGTCGGCCGACACGCCCGGGCCGGTGATGATGACCCTGGAGGCGCGCTACCTTCAGCCGCTCGCGTACCACGACCAGATCTTCGTCACCGCCCGCGTGCGCTCGATGCGGCGAACCTCGTTCATCATGGAATACGCGGCCTGGAGCGAGGCCGGCTGCCACGCGACCTGCACCGCCGTGCTGGTGCTGATGATCAACGCGACCGGCGAGAAGGTGGCGATCCCGGAGGCTGTGCGGGCGGCGATCCGGACCCTCGACGCCCCGGTCGAGGAAGGCTCGCCGCCGGACGGATCCGGGCAGCCGCGCGCTGGGGAGGAGCGGCGATGAACGCCAGCCACACCGGACCGGATCGCGGTCGTCACCGGCGCCGGGTCCGGCATCGGCCGGGCCATCGCGCTCGCTCTCGCCCAGTCGGGGGCCGCCGTCGCCGTTCTCGACGCCAACGGCAACGCCGCCGAGGACACCGCCGGGAGCATCGCCGCGAGCGGCGGCCGATCGATGGCGATCGCCTGCGACGTCGCGGTGTTCGAGGCCGTGGAGGCGGCCGGTCGCGAGGTGGAGGCGGCCCTGGGACCGGTGGACATTCTGGTCAACAACGCCGGCATCTCCCCGAAGCACCAGGGGCTGCCGGCCTCGGTGCTGACCATGGACCCGCTCGAATGGCGGCGCGTGGTGGACGTGAACCTGTCCGGCGCCTTCCACGGCGTGCGGGTGTTCGGCCCTGGGATGGCGCGGCGCGGCTGGGGTTCGATCGTCAACCAGTCGTCGGTCGCGGCCAAGACCCATGTCGGCTTCGTCGGCGCCCACTACCCGTCGACCAAGGCCGGCCTGATCGGCCTGACCAAGCATCTGGCGGGCGAGCTCGGGCCCTCGGGCATCAACGTGAACGCGCTGGCGCCCGGCCGGATCGACACCCCGCTGATGCGCGGCATCGACCCGGCGGTCAACGCCGCGATCGTTGAAGACACGCCCATGGGCCGGCTCGGCAGCGTGGACGACGTGGCCGCGGCCGCCCTGTTCCTGACCTCCGACGCCGGCCACTTCGTCACCGGCCAGGTGATCGATGTCGCCGGCGGCTGGAAACTGACCTGAGAGCGGCACGGCCGATCCCGATGCCCCGCCCCAGATCGGGAATGGTGTTCTCACCGGACGGGCTAACCTGTAAGAATCCCGTCTCCATGGACGGCACCCCCTGAAAGCGGGCCGCCGCTCCGAACAGGAGGCCTCACAGATGACCAAGTTCACGTCCGCGTTCGCTGCGGGCATGCTGGCCGTGGTCGCGATGACCTCGACCGCTGCCGTCGCGGCGACCCCAAAGACACCCTCGTGATCGCCACGACCATCGACGACATCGTCTCGCTCGATCCGGCGGAGGCGTTCGAGTTCTCCGGCGGCGACCTGCTGCAGAACACCTACGACCGCCTGATCGAGTTCGATCCGAAGAACCTGGGCGCCGGCTATCAGCCGGGCCTCGCCACGTCGTGGACGGTCAGCGAGGACGGCCGGACCTTCACCCTGACCATGCGCGAGGGCGTCAAGTTCCATTCGGGCAACCCGTTCACCGCCGAGGACGCGGCGTTCTCGCTGCGCCGGGCGGTGCTGCTGGAGAAGACCCCGTCCTTCATCCTGACCCAGTTCGGGTTCACCAAGGACAACGCCAACGAGACCATCAAGGCGACCGACGACCGGACCCTGGTGATCACCACCGACAAGAAGTACGCCCAGTCCTTCGTGCTGAACTGCCTGAGCGCCACCATCGGCTCGATCGTCGACCGGAAGGTCGCGATGCAGCACGAGAAGGATGGCGACATGGGCTACGAGTGGCTCAAGACCAACACCGCCGGCACCGGCGCCTACGCGCTCAAGTCCTGGAAGCCCAACGAGTCCTACGTGCTCGAGGCCAACGCCGACTACTGGCGGGCGAAGCCGGCGATGAAGCGGGTGTTCATCCGCCACGTCTCGGAATCCGCCAGCCAGCGCCTGCAGCTCGAGAAGGGTGACATCGACGTCGCCCGCAACCTCAGCCCCGAGGACATCGCCGCGGTCTCCGGCAACGGCGACCTGAAGGTGGCCGAGGATCTGCGCGGCCGCATCATGTACATGTCGCTCAACCAGAAGAAGGCGCCGCTCAACAACCCGAAGGTCGTCGAGGCCTTCAAGTGGGCGATCGACTACAAGGGCATGACCGACACCATCCTGCGCGGGCAGTACACCGTGCATCAGGCGTTCCTGCCGCTGACCTACCTCGGCGAACTGAAGGAAAAGCCGTACTCGCTCGACATCGCCAAGGCGAAGGCGTTGCTGGCCGAGGCCGGGCTCGCCGACGGCGTGTCGGTGAAGATCAACCACCGCAACGAGCCGCAGATCATGGCGGTGGCGCAGGCGATCCAGGGCACGCTGACCCAGGCCGGCATCAAGGTCGAACTGGCGGCCATGACCGGCAAGCAGTCGCTCGGCGAATACCGGGCCCGCGAGCACGACATCTATCTCGGCGCCTGGGGCCCGGACTACCCGGATCCGCACACCAACGCCGACACCTTCGCGCACAACCCGAACAACACCGGACGAGGCCAAGCTGACCGGCAAGCTGGCGTGGCGGAACGCCTGGGACATCCCCGAGATGACCAAGGAGACCGAGGCCGCCGTCGTCGAGGCCGACACCGCCAAGCGCGCCGAGATGTACCGGTCGATCCAGCGCGAGCACCAGCAGGCCAGCCCGTTCGTGATCCTGTTCCAGAAGATCGAGCAGACCGGCCTGCGCAAGGAGGTCGAAGGCCTGGTGACCGGCAGCGCGATCTCGTCGGTCTACTACTGGACCGTGACCAAGTAGCGGATGGCGATGAGCCGCGCAGGTTCCATGACGGGCGGGAGGAGAGCCTGGCTCTCCTCCCGGTCCGGAATCGTGAAGGCCGGCCGCCTGCTGGCCTCGCTGGCGGCGACGCTGTTCGGCCTGCTGCTGATCACCTTCCTGATCGGCCGGGTCATGCCGATCGATCCGGTGCTGGCGGTGGTCGGCGAGCGGGCGACCAACGAGGTCTACATGGCGACCCGCGCCGCCATGGGCCTCGACGAGCCGTTGATCGTCCAGTTCTTCAACTATCTGCGGGAGGTGCTGACCGGCAATTTCGGCAACTCCCTGCTGACCTCGCGGCCGGTGATCGACGACATCGCCCGGGTCTTCCCGGCGACCCTGGAACTCGCCACCGTCGCGACGCTGATCGGCGTGACGTTGGGCATCCCGGCCGGGGTGCTGGCGGCGGTCCACCAGGGCCGATGGCCCGACCATCTGGTCCGCCTGATCGGCCTGTTCGGCTACTCGATGCCGATCTTCTGGCTCGGCCTGATGGGGTTGCTGATCTTCTACGGCAAGCTCGACTGGGTCGCCGGGCCCGGACGCCTGGACGTGTTCTTTGAAGACATCGTTCCGCCGGTCACGGGGGTGATCCTGATCGACAGCCTGCTGGCCGGCGACACCGAGGTGTTCGCCAACGCGCTGTCGCACATCATCCTGCCGGCCTCGGTGCTTGGGTACTATTCGCTCGCCTACATCAGTCGCATGACCCGCAGCTTCATGCTGGAACAGTTGGCCCAGGAATACGTGACCACGGCCCGCGTGAAGGGGTTGTCGGAAGCCCGGGTGATCTGGCGGCACGCCCTCGGCAACGTCATGGTGCCGCTGATCACGGTGGTCGCCCTCAGCTACGCGAACCTCCTCGAAGGGTCGGTTCTGACCGAGATCGTGTTCGCCTGGCCGGGTATCGGCTTCTACATCACGAACGCGCTGCTCTCGGCCGACATGAACGCCGTTCTCGGTGGCACCGTCATGATCGGGCTGGTGTTCATCGGCCTGAACCTGCTGTCCGACGTGCTGTACCGCCTCGTCGATCCCCGCGCCCGATGAGGATGTCGGCATGACCGATCACCCCCTCGCCAACGGAGCCCGAACCGGGCTGCGCGGCTGGCTCACCACCGACACGCCGACCAGCCGCACCCAGGCGCGCTGCATCCAGACCTATCTCGCCTGGCTCGGCCTCGCCCGCAACCCGCTGGCCATGCTCGGGCTGGGGATCGTGGTCGCCCTGGTGCTGGCGGCGGTCTTCGCGCCGCTGCTGGCCCCCGCCGATCCGCTGGCCCAGGACCTGGGCCGCCGGCTGCTGCCGCCCGGCTCCCCCGGCTACCTCCTCGGCAGCGACGAACTCGGTCGCGACATCCTCAGCCGCCTGCTCTACGGCGCCCGGGTCACCCTCTACATCGTCGCGCTGGTGGTGGTGACGGCGCCGGTGTTCGGCCTGATCGTCGGGACCGTCGCCGGCTACGCCGGGGGCTGGGTCGACACGCTGCTGATGCGCATGACCGACGTGTTCCTGGCGTTCCCGCGGCTGATCCTGGCGCTCGCCTTCGTCGCCGCCCTCGGGCCCGGCATCGGCAACGCGGTCCTGGCGATCGCGCTCACCTCCTGGCCGCCCTACGCCCGGATCGCGCGCGCCGAGACCCTGACGATCCGCCAATCCGACTTCATCGCGGCGATCCGGCTGCAGGGCGCCTCGCCGCCCCGGATCGTGGTCGGGCACGTCATGCCGCTGTGCCTTTCCAGCGTGATCGTGCGGGTCACCCTCGACATGGCGGGGATCATCCTGACCGCCGCCGGCCTCGGGCTTTCTGGGGCTCGGGCGCACAGCCGCCGCTGCCGGAATGGGGTGCCATGATCTCGACCGGGCGCCAGTTCATCCTCGACCAGTGGTGGGTGGCGGCCATGCCGGGCCTGGCGATCTTCACCGTCAGCCTCGGCTTCAACCTGCTCGGCGACGGCCTGCGCGACGCCCTCGATCCACGGTCCGGCCGATGAGCGGCCCGCTGCTGGAGGTCGACGGCCTCTCGGTGCGGTTCCCGACCCGCACCGGCATCGTCGAGGCGGTCCGCAACATCAGCTTCTCGGTCGGCCGCGAGAAGGTCGGGATCGTCGGCGAGTCCGGATCCGGGAAAACCATGACCGGCCGCGCCGTGCTGGGCCTGATCCGACCGCCGGGGGTCGTCCAGGCCCGCCGGATGATGTTCGACGGCATCGACCTGCTGTCGCTCAGCGAGCGCCAGCTGCGCTCGATCCGCGGCAACCGCATCGCCATGGTCATGCAGGACCCGAAATTCTCGCTGAACCCGGTCATGACGGTCGGGAGGCAGATCGCCGAGGCCTACCGCGTGCACACCGCCGCCTCGTCGTCGGAGGCCAAGCGCCGCACGCTCGAGATGCTGGAGGCGGTGCGGATCCGCGACCCCGAGCGGGTGTACGGCGCCTACCCGCACGAGGTCTCGGGCGGCATGGGCCAACGCATCATGATCGCCATGATGCTGATCCCCGATCCCGATCTGCTGATCGCCGACGAGCCGACCTCGGCGCTCGACGTCACCGTGCAGATGCAGGTGCTGGCGATCGTCGACGACCTGGTCAGCCGGCGCGGCATGGGCCTGATGTTCATCTCCCACGACCTCAACCTGGTGGCGTCGTTCTGCGACCGGGTGGTGATCATGTACGCCGGCCAGATCGTCGAGACCTGCCGGGCGTCGGAGCTGCACGCCGCCACCCACCCCTACACCCGCGGGCTGCTCGCCTCCCTGCCCCGGGTCGATCGGCCGACCGAGCGGCTGTCGACCCTGGTCCGCGACGAGGCCTGGAAGACGGAGCCCGGGGTCGATGCCCGCATCCTCTGACACCGCCCTGCTGATCGAGCACCTGGACGTCCGCTTCGGCAAGGGCGAGAGACGTCGTGCACGCGGTGCGGGACGTCTCGTTGGCGGTGCGGCGCGGCGAGAGCTTCGGCCTGGTCGGCGAGTCGGGCTCGGGCAAGTCCACGGTGCTGCGCGCGATCGCCGGCCTGGCCCGCGACTGGACCGGTCGCATCGCGGTCGAGGGCGAGAACCTCGGCGCCAGGCGGACGGCCCGGTTCTACGAGACCGTGCAGATGGTGTTCCAGGACCCCTACGGCTCCCTGCACCCGCGCCACACCGTCGACGGCACGCTGAGCGAGCCCGGCCGGATCCACGGCCTGGCCAACGTCGACGCGCGGGTGCTCGAGCTGCTGCGCGACGTCGGCCTCGGTCCGGAATTCCGGTTCCGTTTCCCGCACCAGCTCTCCGGCGGCCAGCGCCAGCGCGTGGCGATCGCCCGCGCGCTGATGCTGGAGCCGAAGCTGCTGCTGCTCGACGAACCGACCTCGGCGCTCGACGTCTCGGTGCAGGCCGAGATCCTGAACCTGCTGCAGCGCCTGAAGCGCGAGCGCGGTCTGACCTTCATCCTGGTCAGCCACGACCTGTCGGTCATCGCCCACATGTGCGACCGGCTGGCGGTGATGAACGCCGGCCGGGTGGTGGAGGAGCTCACGGTCGACCAGCTCCGGCGCTCGGAGCCCTCCCATCCCTACACGCGGCAGCTGCTGAAGGCCTCGCTCGGCTACGACAGGGCCGCGGTCGATGCGCTCGAGACCTTCGACTGACACATGCCATCCGGCCCTCGCGTCCCGACCGCGCGATATGGTTATGATGGACCGCGACGGTTCGGCGTCCCGGACGGCATGGAGCGCACGAATGGACCGGATTGGCTTCCTGAAGCGGCACGTCGACCTGGATACGGCCATCGCCCTCGAGATCGGCGCGCTGGACAAGCCGGTCCTGGATCCCAGATGCCCCGGACGTCCACTACCTGGACCACCTCGACACCCCGGCCCTCAAGCAGAAGTACGGTCCCGATCCCGGCGGTCGACAAGGACCGGATCGTGACGGTCGACTATGTCTGGGACGGCGGCGGCATCGCCGGCGCCGTGACCGACGGTCGACGCTTCGACCTGATCGTCGCCAGCCATGTCTTCGAGCACTTCTCGAACCCGGTGCAGTGGCTGCTCGACCTGAAATCGCTGCTGACCCCGGACGGCCAGGTCTTCCTGGTGTTGCCGGACCGCCGGTTCACCTTCGACCTGCTGCGGCGCGACACCGCCCTGTCGGACTGGATCGGCTGGTACCTGCGCGAGGTCGACAAGCCGACGGCCGAGCAGATCTTCGACCACTTCGCCTATGTCGCTCACGTCGACTGCGACCGCGCCTGGAAGGACCCCGACTACCGCAGCCCGCCGCCGATGTTCGAGCGCGTCCAGGCCATCGACCTGGCGCGCTCGGCGACCCACGAGGACCGCTACGTCGACGCCCATTGCAGCGTGTTCACGCCGTTCGGGTTCGTCGAACTGTGCGAGGCGCTGGAGGGCCTTGGCCTGTTTCCCTACCGCGTTCCGCGGCTTCGCGCCGACCGAACCGGGCGACATCGAGTTCCTCGCCCTTCTCCAGGCGCATGACGTCCAGCCCGCCTCGCAGCTCGACAACGCCCGCCTGCAGGCCCTGGCGGTCGAGGCCGGATATGCCGGCGAGTTTGGCGGCGGGCGGTTCGCCCAGGCGCTCGAAGCCGACCCCGACCTGGCGGGCCGCTACCAGGATCTCGTCGCCAAGGCCCGCGCGGCCGATCTCGAAGAGCGCGCGGGGCAGGCCACCGGGTTCCCGGCCCTCGACCGCACGCTGCACCATGAACGGCCCGGCTGGGACGATCCCCGCATCCCGCGCCCCCCGCGGGACGGGCACCAGCGGTCACGAGCGAAACGGCTCTGGCGCCGGTTGACCGGCGCCCCGATGCGTCAGGCCTGATCGGCCGGCGCGCCGCGATCGACACCGCGCCAGCCAGGAGACATTGCAATCTGATACGTCAGCCGATTGACTCCGCGCTGAATTGCCGCAGACACTGCCGTCGCCATCGTTCCAGAGCCGGGTCCACCGGCCGGCATCATCAGTCAGGAGGAAGCGTCATGACGTTCAGGAAGGCCGTGCGTCGCACGGCGTGGGGCGTGCTCGGGGTCGCGGCGGTCGCGTTGCCTCTCGCCACCGCCCAGGCCGCCGACCCGATCCGCATCGGCGTGATCTACGACTTCACCGGCCCGTTCGCGGCCGGCGGCTCGCAGGCCGCCGCCATCGGCACCCAGATTGCCATCGACATGATCAACGAGAAGGGCGGCGTCGAGGGCCACAAGATCGAGGCGATCACGGCCGACGCGCAGTCCAAGGCCGAGGTCGCGATCAACGAGACCAACCGCCTGCTCGACCAGGAGAAGGTCGACCTGATCATGGGCGTCTACTCGTCGGCGCACTGCGTGCCGATGGCCCAGAAGATCGACGCCCAGAAGAAGTTCATGTGGGCGAACGTCTGCACCGCGTCGGCGGTCTTCAAGGGCAAGAACCTGCAGTACGTGTTCCGCGGCCAGGTCCACACCGACCAGTTCGGATGGGCCTCCTGCACGTTCCTGAACGAGACCGCCGAGGCCAAGCTCGGCATCAAGCCGGCCGATCTCAAGGTCGCGATCATCTACGAAGACGGTCCCTACGGCGCCGGCGTCGCCGCCGGCAATGAGGAGACCTGCAAGAAGAACGGCATGACTGTGGTCCTCAAGGAGGGCTATGCCGCCTCGGCGCCGGACCTCTCCAGCCTCGTCACCAAGCTGCGCCGGGCGCGGCCGGACGTGATCCTGCACACCGGCTACAACCCCGACATCACGCTGTTCCTGCGCCAGGCGAAGGAGCAGAACCTGAAGTGGGCGGCCCTGATCGGTCACGGCGCCGGCTACGGCCAGATCGACAAGCTGAAGGAGACCTTCGGCAAGGACGCCGACTTCATCTACAACGTCGACCCGGTGGCGGCCCAGCTGCTCGATCCCGCGACGCTGGCTCCCGGCCTTGGCGACCTCACCGCCGAGATGGTGAAGCGCTACAAGGAGAAATCCGGCGCCAGCGAGGTTCCGCCGCACACCTCCATGGGCTTCAACCAGGCCTGGATCTTCTTCACCGACGTGCTGCCCCGCGCCATCACGAAACACGGCGGCTACGAGCCCGAGGCGCTCCGCAAGGCCGCGCTGGAGACCGACATCCCGGTCGGCGGCACGATCCAGGGCTACGGCGTGAAGTTCAACCCGCCGGGTCACGAGATGGCCGGACAGAACGAGCGGTCGTCGCCGGTGGTCATGCAGTACGTGGACGGCCTGACCAAGATCGTCTGGCCGACGGCGATCAAGACCATGGATCCGGTGCTGCCGCTGCCGAGCGGCCACGCCTACGCCCGCTGATCGTCGTTCGGCATCGGCGCGGAACCGGCGATGGGCACCATGCTGGAAGTGCGTGAGCTGACCAAGCGGTTCGGCGGCTTCACCGCCGTCGACCGCATCGGCTTCGATCTGGCCGAGGGCGAAATCCTCGGCCTCATCGGGCCGAACGGCTCGGGCAAGAGCACCACCTTCAACCTCATCGCCGGAGCGCTCGCGCCGAGCGCCGGCTCGATCAAGCTGGATGGCCGGGAAATCGGCGGGCTTGCGCCCACCCAGGTGTGTCACATGGGGGTGGCCCGCACCTATCAGATTCCCCGGCCGTTCCGCAAACTCACCATCCTCGAGAACGTGGCGCTCGCGGCGTACTACGGGGCGAATCGGCAGATCTCCCGCAGCGAGGCGTGGAAGCGCGCCGAGGAGGCGATGACGCTGACGCGGTTGCCGGCCGATCCCGGCCTGCGCGTCGACGGCCTCGGGGCTGCCGGGCTCAAAAAGCTGGAACTCGCCCGCGCTCTGGCCACCCAGCCGCGCCTCCTGCTGGCCGACGAAAGCCTCGGTGGTCTCGACGAGCAGGAAATGGACCAGGCCGCCGACATGCTCAGCGACATCCGCCGTGAGAAGGGCATCACCATCATCTGGGTCGAGCACATCATGGGGGTGCTGATGCGGGTGGTGGACCGCTGCGTGGTGCTCGACCACGGCGAGGTCATCGCCAGCGGGCTACCCCGAGACGTCGCCCACGACCCCAAGGTCGTCGAGGTCTATCTGGGCAGCGACGCGGAATCCATCCAGACCCAGGTTGCCGGCCGCCAGGCCGGGCCGGAGGCTGCCGTATGCTGAGACTGGAGAACGTTTCCGCCGGCTACGGGAGCTTCCAGGCCCTGTTCGGCGTCAACCTCGAGGTGCAGGCCGGCGAAGCCGTTGCCGTGATCGGCCCGAACGGCGCCGGCAAGACGTCCTTGCTGCGGGTGATCTCGAAGGTCATCCCGCTGAACGGCGGCGGCATCGCGATGGAGGAGAAGTCGCTCGCCGACGTCCCCGCCCACAGGATCATCGAGCTGGGCATTGCCCACGTCCCCGAGCACCGCCGACTGTTCCCGCGCCTCACGGTCGAGGAGAACCTCCGCATGGGGGCTTTCGTGAGCGGCGCCCGAAGCCGCTACGACGAGCGCCTTGCGTATGTCTACGACCTGTTTCCGCGCATGAAGGAACGCCGCCACCAGCTGGCCGGCACCATGTCCGGCGGCGAGCAGCAGATGTGCGCCATCGGCCGCGGCCTGATGTCGGGACCGAAGCTGCTGCTGCTCGACGAACCGTCCGCCGGGCTGGCCCCGGTGATCGTCCAGCAGGTCTTCGAGCTGGTCCGGCGGATCCGTGAGGAAGGCTACACCGTGCTGATCGTCGAACAGAACATCCAGCAGGTGCTGAAAGTGGTCGACCGGGCGTACCTGCTTGAGGTCGGCCGGATCAAGATGAGCGGACCGGCCAGGGACCTCCTGGAGAACGACGAGGTCCGGCGCGCCTACATCGGCTTGTAACGGAGGGTCGACCTTGGAATTCTCGCTGACCGACCCGTTCCTCTGGGAAACGGTGATCCAGGGCCTGCTGTTCGGCGGAGTCCTGGCGTTGCTGTCGCTGGGCCTCAACCTGATCTTCGGCGTGATCGACGTGGTCTGGATCTGCTACGCCGAGCTGATCATGCTCGGCATGTACACGATCTTCTTCCTGTACACCCACTACGGCCTGCCCCTGCCCATCTCCTTCGCCGGCGGCATCCTCATGGTGGCGGCGCTCGGCGCCCTACTGCACCAGCTGGTGATCCGGCCGATCCTGCACACCGAGCCGATCAACCAGTTGCTGGTCACCGGCGGCGTGCTGTTCTTCCTGCAGGGTCTCGCCACCATGATGTTCTCCGTCGAGTTCCGGAACCTCGGCATCTCGTTCGGCAGCGTCGAGGCCGGCGACATGTTCTTCCCGGTATCGCGGATCATCGCGTTCACGGTGTCGCTGGTGGCGGTCGCCTGCCTGTGGCTGTTCCTGAAAAAGACCTATCTCGGCACCGCCATCCGGGCGATCAGCCAGGACCGCGACGTGATGCCGCTGATGGGTGTCAGCCCGCGCAAGATCTACCTGGTGACGTCGGCGCTCGGCGGCGGCCTCGCAGGTCTCGGCGCCTGCCTGCTGGTGATGCTCTACGACATCCACCCGGCGATCGGGCTGACGTTCGGGCCGATCACTTTCATGGTCTGCGTGCTCGGCGGGCTCGGCAACATGTTCGGCGGCTTCATCGCGGCGTTCATCTTTGCCGAGTTCATCGCCCTCGGCGGCTTCTACGCCGAGGTCGAGTGGGGCTACGTGCTCGCCTTCGTGTTCTTCATCGTGATGATGTTCATCCGGCCGCAGGGTCTCCTGGGTACGCGGAACTGAGGGAGATCGGCCCATGGATCAGTCGACCTCTCGCAACGCCACGATCCTCAAATCCGTCTGCCTGGCGGGCGTCCTGGCGTTCCCCTGATCGGCTTCAGCGACTACGTCCTCCACATCGCCATCTCGATCCTGCTGTGGGGCTTCATCTACACCGGCTGGTCGGTCATGGGGCGGTTCGGCCTGGTATCGCTCGGCCACGGTGCCTTCCTCGGTGTCGGCGCCTACGGCACCACCATGCTGTGGAATCATATCGGCCTGACGCCCTGGATCGGCATTCCGATCTCGGTGGTGGGCGCCGGCGTCATCGGGCTGCTGATCGGGTTGCCCTGCTTCCGGTTCCGGATAACGGGCCACTACTTCGCCCTCGTCACGCTGGCCCTGACCGAAGTGGCCCGGCTGCTGATCGTCGCCCTGCGCGACCAGACCGGTGGGTCGCTGGGGGTGACACCGGTCGGCATGGTGTCCCCGGAGGAGCCGATCTCGATCTACGCCTTCCAGTTCGCCTCGAAGTACGTGTGGTTCTACATCATGGTCGTGGTCTGGCTGGTCGGCCTGCTGATCTGGCGGGCCGTGGACCGCTCGATGCTGCGCTACGCGATGGAGGCGATCAGCCAGGAGGAGGACGCTGCCGCCTCGGTCGGGGTGCAGGTCACCCGCACCAAATTGACGGTCACGGTGATCTCCGCGGCCATGACCGCGTTCGGCGGCGCGATGTACGGGCAATACCAGCAGTACATCAACCCGGAGACCGTCTCAGGAATCGCGATCTCGCTGCAGATCGTGTTCGCGGTAATCGCCGGCGGAATGTTCGTTCAGCTCGGCCCGACGATCGGCGCCGTGATCACCATTCTGCTCGGCGAAGGCTTGAGACTGGGATTCGGCCACGAATTCCACGGGCTCGACGTGACCATCTACGGCTTGATGCTGATCCTGTTCATCATCTACATGCCACGTGGCGTGCTTGGAAAGGCAGCCGAAGTCTTCTCGACGCCCCGCTCCCGCCCCTCGGCTCCAAGCGCTCAGCCGGGAGAGTAGCTGGACGTCGAGCCGCGGATCGCGGTCCGCGGCTCGAAATCGAGCGTCCAGCTACAGGACGAAGGCCAGGAGCAACACCACCGACAGCGGCACGCCAAGCAACCACAGGAGGATGAAGGGCATGGATGTCTCCTCGTGTTCCGTTGTTCAGGCGCGGCGGCCAAAGAAGCTCAGCACCGTCTCCTCGTCGCGGTGGGTGCCGCCAGTTCCGGCGGCCCACCAGGCTCCGGCCGCCGCGATCAGCAGGGAAGCCGCCAGCAGGAAAGCGCTGACCACCGACGCCACACGGGCCGCCTCGGCCGCTTCCTGGGCCGCGACCAGGGTTTGACGGTAACTGGCGGCGAGTTCCTCGACCCGCGCGGTCGCCTGCTGCTCGTCCAGGCCGGTGCGGGCCGCGATCGACGCGGTCATGTAGGCCTTGTCGTCGGCGGCGATGTCGCCATCACCCCGCAGCGTGGTCGCCGCCAGGATCGCGCCGAACTCGTCCAGCAGCGCCTGCCGGCCTTCGGCAGCCTGTCCTTGCGGCGCCGAAGCGGCAGCCTCCGGCGGCAACCGCAACAGCTTGTTCAAGGCATAGTCCTCGGCCGCCCCAGTCCCGCCGTCAGTCATCCCCTGACCGCCGCCGCCGGAAATGGCTTCCGCGCCGCTTCGCGCCGCGGTGTCGAGCCCCGAGGCCACGATGAAGCCGGTCAGCAGCAGGCTTGCGGCCCACACCGTCACGCCGTGCACACCATCCCGCACTTCGCCTTCATGCGACGTTGCGTCTTGTGCCCGCTTGCGCATCCGCCCGGCGACATAGGCACCCACCATGACGCTTGAGACGGTGACCCACATGATCCAGAGGCCGACAGCGATCAGGAAGCCGGTGCCGACGCCCCCGTCCCGCTCGAACGGCGACATTACCGAAAGACCGATGGCCGCCCCGAAGGTGTTCAGGACGAACGCCACCGCCGTCGCCAGCACGGTTCCGACGATGATGGCAGGCCAGTCAACATAACCATTGGTCGCCGTTCGACCAACAGCAGCAGGCACGGCCTGTTGAGGACGCAGCGCGTCGACCATGAGAGTATCCCTCATTGTGGATAGCAGAATTTCGGGCCGTCACGCCAACTTGGCGAGCCCCTGCCTGGATCGGACTAGCGAAGTCCGATGAAGGACAGGATGGCGAGAACGATTACGACCAGACCGACGAGATAGATGATGCCGTTCATCACGGATCCCTTCCGCGTTGATGATAGTCACGGCACAACCCACTAGAACGCCAAAGGGTTCCGCATACTCCCCGCGAGGCCCGGGCGCGCCGGGCGGCTACTGGAGGGGAACCTCGTTGAAACTCCGCAACTTGCGGGAATGCAGCTGCTCCGGCGGCAGGGCCCGCAGCAGTTCCATGGTCCGGAAGCCGATGTCGAGATGCTGAGCGACCTGCCGTCGGTAGAAGTCGTCGGCCATACCCGGCAGCTTGAGCTCGCCGTGCAGCGGCTTGTCGGAGACGCAGAGCAGCGTTCCGTAAGGCACGCGGAAGCGAAAGCCGTTGGCCGCGACCGTGGCGCTCTCCATGTCGAGGGCTATGGCCCGCGACAACGACAGCGCCCGGTCGGGCTCGCGCTGCTCGCGCAGTTCCCAGTTGCGGTTGTCGGTGGACGCCACGGTCCCGGTCCGCATGATTCCCTTGACACCGATCCGGTCCAGCCCCGTGACGTCGGCCACCGCCTTCTCCAGGGCCTGCTGCACCTCGGCCAGCGCCGGAATCGGCACCCAGACCGGCAGGTCGCTGTCGAGCACGTGGTCGTCGCGGTGGTAGGCGTGCGCCAGCACGTAGTCGCCGAGGCGCTGGGTGTTCCTGAGCCCGGCGCAATGACCGAGCATGACCCACGCGTTCGGGCGCAGCACCGCGACGTGGTCGGTGATGGTCTTGGCGTTCGACGGGCCGACGCCGATGTTGATCATCGTGATGCCCTGATGCCCCGCGCGCACCAGGTGGTAGGCCGGCATCTGCGGCGCTCGGGCCGCCGGAACGCCGATGGCGGTGCCATCCTGCCGCAGGATCCGGCCTCCGGGCTCGACAAACGCCGTGTAGCCGCTGTCCGGGTCGCGGACCATGGCCTCGGCGCGCTGAACGAACCCGTCGATGTAGACTTGGTAGTTGGTGAACAGCACGAAGTTCTGGAAGTATTCCGGGGCCGTGCCGCAGTAGTGCCTCAGCCGGTGCAGCGAGTAGTCCACCCGGGGCGCGGTGAACAGGCCGAGCGGCAGCGGCTCGCCAGGACCCGGGACGAAGTCGCCGTTGACGATACGGTCGTCCATCAGGGCGAGCGCCGGCATGTCGAAGTGACGCTTGAGCCGAACCATCGCCGCGGCGTCGAAGCCGTCGCCGACCACCATCCCGTCAGGGAACGCAAACGGCAGCGGGATCGGTGTCTCCGACAGGCAGACCTCGATGGGACCGCCATGGTTCTCGATGATGCTCGTGAATTGCTTGACAAGGTGCGCGCGGAACAGGTCGACGCGTGTGAAGGTGCCCTCGTACACGCCAGGCTGGTCGGCAAATCCGAACGCCGCGTTGAGCGCCGGCGCGTGCTCTTCGTCGACCACCAGCCGGGCCATCGGATAGACCGCTCGCGCCCGGCCCTCCAGCCCGCCGGCCTCGAATGCCCGGAACCGTGACTGCAGGAAGGCGATCTGGGCGCGGTAGAGCCTGTCGATGGCGTCCACCGCCGCCTCCGCGTCGCGGCAGGTCAACGGCGGGTGATGGGGAGCGCGGGAAACCGTAGAGGCATCCATGATGGACTCGCCGGTCAAATCCAGGGGCGCGGATCCTAGCACGTCCGACGGGTCGGCCACCACGCGGGGTGGCCGACCCGTCGGTCAACTCGGCACTTGATCCCGGCTGCCCGCGCCGCGACACTCCTGCCCGGTGGTGCCGTCGGAGCAACCGCGAAGACGGCATAATAGGGAACACGGTGAGGCGTACCCATCAGGGACCGAAACCGTGGCTGCCCCCGCAACTGTGAGTGCCGAGCGTCACCCGTCCAGGCCACTGGCATCGCTGGGAAGGCTGGGAACGACGCAGAGACGCATGAGCCAGGAGACCTGCCACCGCAGTGAAACCCGCAACGGTCGTCGGGTGGACGACCGAGGAGTATCGAACCATGAGACACAGTCATATCCTGGCGCTGGCATCGGTCGCCCTGGCGGCATCCGCCGGGCCGGCGTTCGCGCACCACCCGATGGGCGGCGAGACCCCGGCAACCCTGGCGACCGGGCTGCTGTCGGGACTCGGTCACCCGATCATCGGCGTCGACCATCTCGCCTTCGTCGTGGCGGTCGGTCTGGCCGCCGCCTTCTCCGGCAACCGCCTTCTGTCGCCGCTGGCGTTCGTCGCCGCCACGCTCGTGGGGTGCCTGGTCACGGTATCCGGCACGGCCCTGCCGGCGGTCGAACTGACGGTAGCCGGTTCGCTGGTGGCGCTCGGCGCCATCGTGCTGTCCGGCCGTTCGGTCGGCAGGCCGGCGCTGATCGGCTTCTTCGCGCTGGCCGGCCTGTTCCACGGAGCGGCCTATGCCGAGGCCATCGTGGGCGCCGAAGCGACCCCGCTGGTCGCCTATCTGGTCGGCTTCGCGATGATCCAGTACGCCATTGCCGCGGGCGCCGCCCACGTGGCCCTGCGGGTCTGGCACGCCGCCGGTCCGGACGCCATCCGCCCGCGACTCGCCGGCGCGGTGGTCGCCGGTGTCGGCGCCGCCTTCCTGGTGGAGAATCTTGAAGGCCTGATCTTCGCGTAGGCCCCGGACGGACGGGGGCGCCAAACGGCGGCTTCCCGTCCGTCCGCCGCGATCACGGGGCGGGAAATCCCGACCGGAGGCCGCCGCTTCCAATCTTAACGAAGCGTCAAACTTGATCTTTTAGTGTTCAAGGGGTGTCATACCGGTCCCTATCGGTGGCATGCACACCGTGGCTCGGAGACAACCGGCCTTGCTCTACTCCCTCTACGAAACCCAGCGCGCGCTTCTCGCACCCGTTCGGTTCCTGACCAAGACGACCGTGGCGATGAACGGTCATCCCCTGGCGCCACTGTCCCACGTCGCCTTCGGACGGGCCCTCGAAGCCGGAATGGAGGTGCTCGACGGCATGATCAAGCACCGCGGCAAGCCTGAGTGGGATATCGACTTCGCCGACACCCCGGACGGCCCGGCCGACGTCTCGTTCGACGCGGTGCTCTCGACGCCGTTCTGCAACCTGGTGCACGTCCGGCGCGACACCCGGCGCCAGGACCCGAAGGTGCTGCTGGTCGCACCCATGTCTGGTCACTACGCCACGTTGCTGCGCGGCACGGTCAAGCGCCTGATCGTCGACCACGACGTCTACATCACCGATTGGACGGACGCTCGCGGCGTGCCGCTCAGCCAGGGCTTCTTTCATCTCGACGACTACATCGCCCTCCTCATGGACTTCATGCGCCACCTGGCGCCTGACCTCCACGTGATCGCGGTTTGCCAGCCGGCGCCGATCACGCTGGCCACGGTCGCCCTGCTGGCCGACCAGGACGACCCGGGACAGCCGGCATCGATGACGCTGATGGGCGGCCCAATCGATCCGGACGGCGCGCCGACGGTGGTGACCCAGCTCGCTGACGCGCGCGACATGAACTGGTTTGAGACACGGTGCGTTTCGACGGTACCGCCGTACTACCCGGGCGCCCATCGCCGCGTCTATCCGGGCTTCATGCAGATCGGCGCCTTCATCGCCATGAACCCGGACCGGCACTTCACTGCCCACATGCAGATGTTCCGCCATCTTGTTGAAGGAGATGGCGAATCTGCCGAGGGCAAGCAAGGTTTCTACAACGAGTACCTGTCGGTCATGGACGTGCCGGCGGAGTACTATCTCGAAACCGTGCAGAGAGTGTTCAAGGAGCGCCAGTTGCCGCGCGGAGAGATGCGCTGGCGCGGCATGCCGGTCCGCCCGGAGGCGATCCGGAAAACCGCCTTGCTGACGGTCGAGGGGGAACTCGACGACATCTCGGCCCCGGGTCAGACCCTTGGCGCCCACAGGATCACCCCGAACATCCCGGCCGGCCGCCGGCGCGATCACCTCGAAAAGGCGGTCGGCCACTATGGAATTTTCAACGGCCGCAAGTGGCGGGAGAACATTGCCCCGACCATCGGACGCTTCATCCGGGACGTGTCCTGAGCCAGTACACCATCGCGACGCTGCAGGACGGACCATGGCCCGGGCGTTTGGCGCTTGGGCCTGTGCCCGTCGGTGAAGGCGACCCCCGCGATATCGCGAACTGGGGCGCCGACGCCGTCCTTGGGCTGACCGTTCCGAGCGAAGTCGCGCTGCTGGGGGTGGCCGATCTCGGCGCCCACCTCGCTCTTGCCGACCTCGCCTGGATCAACGCGCCGATAGCCGACTACAGGGCACCCGATGATCGGTTCGAGCGCGGCTGGCCAGCCTTGAGAGACGGCCTCCTGAAGCGCCTCGACTCCGGCGAGAAGGTGCTGGTGCATTGCCGGGCCGGCCTTGGCCGCAGCGGTACAGTTGTCGCCGCCCTGCTGATCGCAGCCGGGATGTCGCCCGACGACGCCATGCGTGCGGTCAGACGTGTCCGCCCGGGCGCGATAGAGACCACCGACCAGGAAGCTTGGCTGCGCCATCTCCACGATACGCTGCCAGCAGACCCGGAAGCCTAGGACGCCCGGGCTCTCGACCGGTCAGCCGACCAGGATGAACGGTGCCACCGCCACTGTGGCGACGGCACCGCTCGAACGCTACTTCACGGCGGCGATGACACCGATCTCAACGGTGAACTGCGGGGCCGCCAGGCGCGGCGACTCCACGCAAGCCCGCGCCGGGGCCTGACCGGCCGCCACCCAGGCGTCCCAGACCGTGTTCATCTCGGCGAAGTCGTCCATCGAATTGAGCCAGATGGTCGCCGACAGCAGTTGGGACTTGTCGCTACCCGCCTCGGCGAGGAGGGCATCGATGCGCGACAGGATGTCCTTTGTCTGCTCGGCAACGCTGGTGCCGGGCGCGCCTTGGGCGACCTGGCCGGCGAGGTACACGGTGCCGCCGTGAACTACGGCCTGGCTCATCCGGGGCGCGGTCTGGAAGCGCTTGATGCTCATTGGATTCCCTTTTTCATGCTGTGGTCTTACGCGTGGCGCCGCAGCGCGGCGGCGCCATCCTAACCGTGACGTCGCTGCCCGGCGAGCCCCACGGTCCGGCGATCGGGGGAGCTTGCGGTGGTGGGAGCGACGCTGGACGACCAGGGCTCATCACCCGGCCCGAAAGACCTCCAGGCGGGTGCGATTGCGGTCGATGAACTCCCAGTCGTAGACGACGCCGAGGCCAGGCCCGGTCGGCACCGCCACACAACCGTCGCTGCCAACGCAGTCCAACTGGTCTGAATAGCCGCAGGCGTAGACGGGCGGCACCGCGTTCGGGCAGTCCGGGCCGACCAGCGCCACCTCGTAGTAGTTCGAGTTGCGGGTCGCCGCCATGACGTGCCGGTGTGCCGGTCCGCAGGCGTGCACCTCGACGTCGATGCCGAAGGCCTCGGCGAGATGGTGGATCTTCATCGCCCCGGTTATCCCCATGTCGTACTCGGGGTCGGAGCGCAGGAAGTCGGTGCCGCCGGCGATCAGGAAGTCGGCCTTCGGTTCGACGCCGCGGATGTGTTCGGTCTGCAGGATCGGCGTGCGTATCATCTCGCGCAGCCGCTTGTGCGCGAACGCCGAGACGCCGGAATCCCGGAACGGATCCTCGTACCAGAAGTAGCCGGCGTCGTCGCAGGCGCGGCCGACGTAGAGGGCGTCCGCGAAGGTCCGCAGCTCGCACGCCGGATCCAGCATCAGGGTCATGCCGTCGCCGACCATCTCGCGGACCTTGAGGACATTGGCCGCCTCCTCGCGGCGATCGCCTTCGTGCCAGCCATGAACCTTGAACGCGCGGTAGCCCATCTGCCGGCACTGCAGGGCGAACTCGCCGAACGCCTCCGGGCTGTCGAGACCGCCGTCGCGGTCGCCGTGGTAGGTCGACGCATAGGCCGGCAGGCGTTCCCGGTGGGCGCCGAGCAGCATCGCGACCGAACAGCCGAGCTTCTTGCCGGTCCAGTCCCACAACGCGATGTCGAGCGGCCCATGGCCCATGTGGTCGAACTGGCGCGCCTCACGCTTCAGATCGTCCCAGATGCCCTCGCGCTGTTCGGCGTGGCGGCCGAGCAGCAGCGGCGCCAGCATCAGGGTCTGACCGAGCGCCGACGGCGACGCGACCCAGTGGGTGACGTATTCGCCACGGCACCCGTCGGCGGTCTCGATCCGCACCGCGTACTTCGCCACTCGCGACGTCGCCCCTTGCGGTAGCTGAGCGCACCGATGCTGCCCCCTCGGCGACACGCCCGCAGATTGACGGCATCGAAACCGAACTCGTGGACCTCGACGCGAGTGATGCGGGTCATGGGCTTCCTCCGCCATACCGTCCCTGGCCCCGATGATGCGCGGCCCAGAGCCGCGCGACAACGGCAGCGGCGTTCGGATTGTTGGTTACAGGAGGTTGAGCAGGCCGCTGCGGCCGGGAGCCGCGACCAACCGGTTCGCAGGCAGGATCACGGATACCGTGGTCCCGCGGCGGGGTACGCTATCGATCAGCATGCGACCACCATGCGCCTCGATGATCGCCTTGCTGATCGGCAGGCCGAGGCCGGTGCCCGCTTCCCCGGTGCGTATGGCCGATTCGGTCCGCCCGAAGGGCAGCAGCGCGATGGCGATTTCGTCCGTGCTCATGCCGACACCGCCATCGACCACGTCGATGGCAATTTCGCCATCGTCGGCGATCCGGTGTCGCAGGAGCACGGTCCGGCCAGGGGTGAGTACTTGACGGCGTTGCCGATCAGGTTGACGAACAAGCTGCCGCATGCGGGTCTCGTCGGCATAGACCAGGGGAAGGCCTGCCGGATCGGAGACAGCGAGGGCAATCGACTTCGCCGAGGCCACGGGTTCGAGCATGGCGACCGCGGACGCGACCACCGAGCGCAGTTCGACCGGGCGCTCCTCCAGCGATCTCGGCCCGGCGCTGGCCCGACCGAGATCGAGCGCGCCGTTCACCAGTTCCAGCAGGTGGTATCCCAGCCCCGACGATGTCTCGGGCGTAGTCCCTGTACCTCCGGGCGATCGGGCCGAGATGCTCCCCCGCCAGGATCTCCGCGAAACCGATGACGGCGTTGAGCGGCGTCCGCATCTCGTGCGCGAGGTTCGCGAACACGTCGGCGATCCGTTCGCGCGACTGCTCGCGAGCCTCGGCGTCCAGGACGCCCCCTGGCTCCGACGTGGCCGGAATCACGACCAGTTGGCGGTGTGCGACACCATCGATCCACCGCACCTCCCCACGCGCCGCCAGAACCCCGATGGAACCGCCGTTCAGCGGCCGGACAAGTGCATGGCGCCACTCGGTTCCGGCGCTGTCGCGGACAGCAAGCCCATCGGGCCCTCGAGCCACAGGATCTCCGACGACCAGCACTTCGGCGACCGGGTGGCCCACCACCTGCTGCGGGTCGACGGCACCGAGAAGCCGGAGACCCGCGGTGTTGATATCCGCAACGCGGTCGTCGCCTATCGACAGGGTCGCCAAGGGCAGATCCGGCGCGGCCGGTTCCGGTGCGACCGCCGTCGCCGCGACGGAGGGGGCGACCACTCTCATAGCCCGCGCGCCCCGTCGAGGTCCGCGCCGGCGAGCGTCGCCCCCTGCAGGCGGGCCCCTTCCAGCATGGCGCCACGCAGCGTCGCTCCGGACAGGTCGGCTCCGGACAGGTCGGCACGCCGCAGATCCGCGGTGCTGAGGTTCATCCCGGTAAGGATCGCTCCAGCCAGGTTGGCACCGACCAGCGACGCTCCCACACCGCTGGCTGCGATCTGTCGGGTCTGCGCGCCAAGCGACAGCGGACCGAGGTTCGCGCCGCGCAGGTCGGCCTCGTTGAAATGGCCGTCGTTCAAAGTCGCGCCACGCATGTCGACCTGGCGGAGGTTCGCCTGGCGCAGGTCGCTGCCGGTCAGGTCGACAAGCGCCATGGAGGCCTCCGACAGATCGCTGGCGAACAGCACCATGCCGCGCAGCGACGCCGCCGCCAGGGCTCGGCGCGACCACGCAACTTTCGGTAGCATCAGCCCGGTCAGGACGATGCGCTTGCCGGACGCGGCGTTGGTGTCGACCCACACCTTGTGTTCGGCCAGCAGGACGCCGAGATCCAGACCGGCCTCCAGATCCGTCATCGGCTTGGTGGCGTTGTGCAGGGCCGGGTGATCGAGAAGCCCGATGTCGATGATGGCGCCGGTCAGGTCGGCACCGGCGAAGTCCGAATCGTCGATGAAGACGTTGGTGAGGATCGCCCCTCGGAAATCGGCCTCGGCCGCCTTGCAGCCGACGAACTGGGCCCCGTCAAGATTGGCGTTGCGGAACACGGCGGTCCGCAGATCGGCCTTCTGAAAGGCGACCCCCTTCATCTGGGCGCCGGTGAAGTCCGCGCGGACCGCGAACGAGTGGCCGATCCTGGCTGAGGTGAAGTCGGCCCCGTGCGCGCTCATTCCAGAAAGATCCGCTGCTCCGGTCGAGCCGCCCAATCCGGTCAGACCCGAACTGCTGGCACGCGCGAGGACCGCCTCGCGAATGTCGGCCTGGGTCAGATTGGCGCCCGAGAGCGACGCGCCGCGGAAACAGGCGCCGCGAAGATCCGCGCGCGTCAGGTCGGCACCGTCCAGGCGTGCCCTGGTCAGGTCGGCGCCGAAGAAGGTCGCGAAGCACATGACCGCACGGTCCAGCTTGGCGTCGACCAAAGAACTCCCGGTGAAGTCGGCCTCGTCGAGGCGCCGCCCGCTGAGGTTGATGCCGTCGAGCCGCAAATTGGCGAATTGCGCCCGCCGGCCGCCTGGCAGTCGCTTGACGTAGCGATCGTGGAGCTTGATCGCGGTCGCAACCGAGCGACTGTCCGGGACAGTCGGACCGTCCGGCGACACCTTGCCCGCTGTGGTCATTCCAACCCTCGCCCCTCACCCGATCACACCGTATCGGCGAGTCGTTAAGGGAGGATTGACGGAATCCGATTAAGGGACTGCTTATGTATAGTCATTCGTAGCCTGGCGGCGGCGCAAATCCACCAATCTCCTTTTCCATTAACTTGGCAAAGGCAAGCGCGGTCCTGTCGCGGCCGTGCCCGGCCACGATCTGTAAGCCCGCCGGAAGCCCGTCCCTGGCCAACCCGACCGGGACGACCGTGCTCGGCAGATACACCAGCGACGACAGGCCGGCCCAGAACAACTGGTCCACCGTCGGTTCCGGGCGACCGTTCACCGGGATGCGCCGCTCGTGCCGCAGTCCTTCCTGCTGATGCGGAAACGCGGTGGACGCGGCGGTCGGGCAGAGCAGAAGGTCCCACTCCGAGAAGAACGCCGCCCAGGCGGCCCGGAGATGGGTCCGACGCTCGTTCGCCCGGAGCCAATCGCGGTGTCCCATGGTGACTGCCCGCGCCACCATCGCGACATAGCCGTGGTCGCCGTCCTCCAGCCCGGCTGCCAGGTCACGCTGCTGCTGGAGATCGCCGTCGGAAAGCCGGGCCGAGGTCGCCGCCCGCAGCAACCGGATGTAGAGTCGATGCGACTCCGTGGTGTCGATCGCCGGGCGCGCCGTGTCGGAGACCGTCACGCCCAGCCGGGCGAGCGCGTCCACCGTGTCCTGCAGCTTGGCGGTCAGGGTGTCATCCTGGGCGCAGTTCGGATCGGTCAGCATCACCGCCACCCGGAAGTCCCGGGCCTCGGTGCGCGCGTCCGCCGGCAGTTCCAGGCGCCAGCATTCGGCGTCGTGGCCATCGGCGCCCGCCATCGGCGTCCAGCGCCACCTCCAGGTCCTCGGCGGAGCGAGCGAGCGGACCAACCACGGAGATGTCGGCCGGTGCCAGCACGCCCGGCGTGGCGTGGCCGCGCGGCGGGACCACGCCATAGGTCGGCTTGTGCCCGTAGACCCCGCAGTAATGCGCCGGATTCCGGATCGACGCTCCGATGTCGGATCCAGCCTCCAGGCCGGTCAGCCCGGCGGCCAGCGCGGCGGCGCTGCCGCCCGACGAGCCGCCCGGCGTGCGAGTGACGTCCCATGGGTTGTTGGTGGTGCCGTAGACCGGGTTGTAGCTCTGCCAGTCGGCGAGCAGAACCGGCACGTTGGTCTTGCCGAACACCACCGCGCCGGCATCCCGCATCCGTCGCACGACGGTCGAATCGCGTTCGGCCAGGTTGCCGGCGAGTTCCGGCAGCCCCCACGTCGTCGGCAACCCTTCGATGTCGTAGCTTTCCTTGAACGTCATCGGCACGCCGTGCAGCGGCCCCCAGATGTCACCGCGCGCGATCGCGGCGTCGGCGGCGTCCGCCCTGGCGCGGGCTCGTTCTGAATCCAGCACGACAATCGCGTTCAACGTTGAGTTGAAGCGATCGACGCGGTCGAGCATGTGGTCCAGCAGATCGCGGCACCCGAGCCGCCGCTCACGAATGCGCGTCGCCAGCTCGGTCGCGGGCAGAAAGGCTAAGTCGGCCATGGCTGCTCCTCTGGAAGGCTCGAAGGGGTGGCAGCGAGCGTGCCCTGCTGCGCGGGAGCAATCAACACGATCCACCAGCATGGTCTGAATTGCTCGCCATACGAGATTGACGGCGTTAAATTTTCTCTTGTCGACTGATTCTCATACCCGCATATTCATGCGGTGGGAGCGGTTGAGGGATCAGGGTGGACACGGTCCTGATGGATTCGCTGGAACGGCGGCTGCGGCACTCCGCCCACCGCGCGGGGCTCTCGTATTGGGAGGCGTGCCGCCGTCGGGTGGCCGGCACGCCGGGACGTCAAGACATCGACCCCCTGGAGTTCCCAGGGTTGCTGCCGTGGATAAACCTGGTGGAGGTCCACCATCGCCCGCAGGGGCCGGAATTCCGCCATCGTCTGGTCGGCACCGAGATCGTCACCATGCGGAACCGCGACGGTACCGGGCGCTGGTTTCAAGAGCTCTATGAGCCGGCCAAGTTGAAGCGGGTCCAGCGCGCCCTGTCCGAAATCGTGAAGTCGGGCACGCCGACGCTCCTGCAGGAGACCCTGGCGGACGTCGGAAAGCCACACCGGACGCTCAGTTCCCTGGTCCTGCCCCTGGCGTCGAACCGAAGACACGTCGACATGCTGATGGGAATCTCGCAATACGAGTGACGGGACGCTACTCTGGCCGCTGTCGCCGCGCGGAGAGTTCCGGGACCGTCCAGAACAGCGTGATCGCCGCGATCGCGAACGTCGCCGACATGACGAAACCGGTGTCGTAGCCACCCGTCAGATCGTGCAGGTACCCGGCCACCCAAGACCCGACGGCTGCTCCCAGGCCCTGCCCGGTGGTGATCGTGCCGTAGATGGTCCCGAGGCCACGGCCGGCAAAGAGGGTGGCGGCGATCGTCGAAACGATCGGACCGCGCGCCCCCATGCTGACGCCGAAGAACACCACGAACACCACGACGAGGGCGAACGACGGCGCCGATTGCATCCCGAACAACGCGGCCACCCCCGTCAACGTGCAGAGGTAGGTCACAGTGGCGGTGACGCGGTTGCCGTATCGGTCCACCGCCGCGCCGGTGGCCAGCATCCCGACGATCGACAGCACCCCCGTGAACCCGAACGCTCCCGCCGCCTCCAGCGGTGTGAAGCCCTGCTCCACCAGATACGCCACCGACTGCAGGCTGACCGAGAACACCGCAATCGCCGTCAGGAAGAACACCATGAACAGCGCCCAGAAGGGCCGTCCCCGCACCGCCCGCAGCAGGCGCGGTCCATCGTCGACACCGATGCCGACGGGACGCTCGACCCGACCGCGCGCGATGCGGTGCCAAGGCAGCAGGGCCACCGGGACCGCCACCGCCAGAACCATGCCACCAAGCCAGACATAGGCGGTGCGCCAACCGACGCCGTCGATCAGCACCTGGGCAAGCGGCACCAGCAGGAGAGTGCCGGTGCCGAGCCCCGTCGACGCCACCGCCATGGCGGTGGCGAGGTTGCGATCGAACCATCGGCTGATCAAGGCGGATGCCGGGATCATGCCGAGCGAGGCAATCCCGAGGCCTCCGATCAGCCCGACGCACAGGTACAATTCCCACAAACTCGTCATCGACCCGGCCAGCATGAAGCCGCCGCCGAGCGCTGCCAGGCCAAGCACGTACAGCACTCGGGGACCGAGCCTGTCGAAGGCCAACCCCACGAACGGCGACGCCAATCCGTTGGCGGCCATGAAGAGGGAATACAC
Organism: Rhodospirillaceae bacterium; assembly: GCA_018401495.1. Classification (GTDB taxonomy): domain Bacteria; phylum Pseudomonadota; class Alphaproteobacteria; order Thalassobaculales; family Thalassobaculaceae; genus Thalassobaculum_A. The sequence continues at coordinate 176,273 of JAGYJX010000015.1, read as the reverse complement.
CGACGTGAGGTCGGCGCGGTGCCAGCCGGTCTCCTGACCGATCGGCAGGAGGAACACCGCATAGGTTTCGCCGGCCCCTCGGGCGACGGCGTTCATCACGAAGCAGAGGGCGAGAACACCGAGGGCGGCGAAACCGCCCGCGGAGGACCGTGGACTGGGCATGGCGATCTCAGTCTAGGCGGCAGCGGGCCGCTTCGGAACACCCGGATCGGCACCTCAGCCGTAGCGATACCGGATCAGATGGCACCCTGCTGGCCACGGCGGCCGCTCAAGCCTGATCCTCGGCCTCGAACCAGTTCGTCGGCACCTCGGCGCCGGCGATCACCAGGCAGCACTCGCCGACCAGCTGCCCGCCCCGCGCCTCCAGCACCGCGGCAAGTTCCGAGAGACGGCCGCGCACCACCTCCTCGTGCAGCTTGGTCAGCTCCCGCGCGAACGCCGCCGGCCGGTCGCCCAGCACCGCGATGGCGTCCTCGATCAGCTTGGCGACCCGGTACGGGCTTTCGTAGAACACCAGGGTGTGGGGCGAGGTCGCGTCGATCTCGATGAACCGGCGGCGCGGCCCGCCCTTCTTGGGTGCGAAGCCTCTGAAGGTTATGCCGTGGACCGGCAGTCCGGACAGCACCGCCGCCATCACGAACGCCGCCGGCCCGGGTACCATGGAGACCGCGACACCGGCCCGCGCCGCCGCCCGCACCAACGTGAATCCGGGATCGCTCACACCCGGCGTGCCACCGTCGGTGGCAACCGCGACGCGCTTGCCCTCGGCCGCCCACCGCACCAGCGTCGCCGCCATCGGCCGCTCGTTGTGCTCGTGATAGGCGACCATCCTGGTTTTGATTCCGGCGGCCGAGAGCAGCCGCCCGGTGCGGCGGGTGTCCTCGCAGGCAACCACGTCGGCGGCCTCGAAAGCGGAGCGGGCGCGCGGGCTGAGGTCTTCGAGGTTGCCGATCGGCGTCGCCACCAACTCGATCATGCGCTCGCCCCTTCCCCGATCTTGCGGATGCGGCACACGAAGAACGCCTCCATGTACGGCGTCGGTACCACGCGCAGGGCGAACCTCAGGTCAGGATGGTACTCTCGGCCTTCCCAGCGGGCGAGCCCGGGTATGGTCTCTGGAATCGTCAGAGCGATCGGCTCGACCGCGGCATCGGGGTAGTGACGCAACAGGTGATCGACCGGGGCCTCGTTCTCCTCCGGCGACACCGTGCAGGTCGAATACACGAGGATCCCGCCCGGACGCAGGCGCTTGAACGAGGCGACCAGCATGCGCTGCTGCAGTCGGCTCATCTGCTCGACACGCTCGGGGGTCCAGAACCTCAGGGCGTCGGAGCGCGTCAGATCCACCATGCCCTCGCCGGAGCATTGGGCATCGAGCAGGATGCGATCGAAGGACGCCTCGACGAACTTGTCCAGGTACTGACCGGGATGATCGGACAGAGAAGTCACTTCAACACTCATTAAATCAATAACTTCCTGAAGCTTTCTAAGGCGCGACTTTATGCTGTCGTTAACCTGCAGACGGGCCCTGTTGCCGGTCAGCGCGGCAATGTGCGCCGACTTGCCACCGGGGGCGGCGCACACATCCAGAATGTCCTGGTCCGGTCGCGGATCGAGCGCCAGCGCGGGTACCAGTGAGGATGCGTTCATCACGTAGATCTCGCCGTCGGCGTGCGGCTGGCTGTCGGTAATGGCGCGCTTGTGCCCGAGTATGTTGTACGCGTCGGCGCACCAGGCGATCGGCTGCAACTCGGTGAGCGCCTCGACGTCGCGTCGGATGTCCTCCAGCGGCCGCCGGGCCAGCGGATTCAGGCGCAGGCTCGAGCGGCGATCGCCGGTCAGGCGCCGGGCGGCGTCCTCCGGGCGCATGGACCACACGGCGGCGACCCGCTCCAGGAAGCGGTCGCGGCGTCGGGCCTCCGAGGGGTGCGGGCGGCGGGACATGGCGAGTCTCGATCGGAGGATGGCTCAACGTCGACGGTCATACAGCCCAACGGCGCGCCCGTCACGTTCGCGAAGGCCCTGGCCTTTACCCGCTCAGTCAGGCACCTCATCGGGCGCCAGCGGCAGCCATACCGAGATCGTGGTGCCCACACCCTGCACACTGTCCACCCTGATGGAGCCGTTGTTGCGGTCGACCAGCGCCCGCACAATCGACAACCCCAGACCGGTGCCGCCTTCGCGAGCCGCAACCGATGGATTACCGACCTGATGAAACGGCTCGAAGATCCGGTCGATCTGGTCGACTGCTATGCCGATACCCCGATCGAGCACCGATAGTCGCAGGCGACCGCTGTCCTGCGCCACTTCAACCCGAACAACGGCGCCGTGCCCCGAGAACTTGACCGCGTTGCTCAGAAGATTGACCAGGATCTGCCTGACCGACCGTGGATCCGCCAGAGCCCTTGGCAGGTCGCGCGGCAGATCAGCCTCCAGACGGATGGCGCGAGAGCGGGCGACGACGCGCATCAGCCGCACCGCCTCAGCGACCGCGCGACGGGCGTCGAGCGGACGGGTGTGAACCTCGAAGCCGCCAGCGTCGAGGCGCGTGAAGTTCAGGATATCGTCGATGTGCGAGAGCAGGATCCGCCCGGCCTGCAAAATATCGCCCAGATACTCGCGCCGCTTGTTCGGCGACACCGTCGCCTCCAGAAGGATCAAGGTTTCCGACAATCCCAAAATGGCGTTGAGCGGGGTGCGCAGTTCATGGCTCATTCTCGCAAGGAAGGCCGACTTCGCGGCGTTGGCCTCTTCCGCGGCATCCACCGCCTGACGCAGTTCGAGTTCGACTTCCTTGGTGTTGGTGACGTCGGCGGCGATCACCAGGGTACCGCCATCCTCGAGCTTCTGGTCCCGGGTCCGGAACCAGCGGCCGAACCGGCGAATTTCCATCAGTCCAGTCGGTCGGCGGAACGTCTCCAGGCGGGCCGGGATGGCGCGCTCCGGATCCTCGATGACGCCGCACTCGGCGAGCGCCTCCAGGATCCGGGACATCGTTGTCCCCGGCACAAGGATCGTCTCGATGGCCGGATGCAGATCCTTGAACAGTCGGTTCGCGAACACCAGACGCTCATCGGCATCGAACAGCGCCACAAGATCCTCGACACCATCAAGCGCTCGAATGAGTCGGTCGACGGTCTCGCGTGCCCGCACCTCCTCGGTCAAGTCGCGGCCGGTTCCGCGGTAACCAGCGAAGGCTCCGGCGTGGTCGAAGACCGGCCGGCCGCTGATCGAGACGTGGGCAATATCGCCGGTAGGCCACTGCACGGTGTATCGGAAGTCGCGGAACGGGCGCCGCTGGTCGAGGTCGTCGAAGTGCCGCTGCCAGGACGGGCCGTGGAGGTCGCCGACGGCGACGTCCCAGCGGCGACGGCCCGCGATCTCGTGGCCCATGCCAGGCGGCACCCGCCAAGCCTCCGTCAGCTTCAGGAACCGGTGCTCGGCATCGGTCTCCCAGAACCAGTCCGAAGCCGTCTCGGTCAGGTCCCGGAACCGTGCCTCGCTCTCGGCCAAGGCCCGCTCGGCGCGCCGCCGCTCCGTGACGTCCTCGCGAATAGCCACATACCCCTGATGATGCCCGTCTGCGGACTTGAAGCAATCCATCCGGAGCGCGAAGACCCGCTCGACGCCGTGTCGGTCGCGGTTGGTGACCTCGCCAAAGTAGGCACCGCGCTCGCTCAGCGCGGCCCGAACCTCCTCGATGAGGACGGTCGCCTCTCGATCCGGATACAGAAGCGCGCTGGGATACCGGCCGATGGCATCGGCCCAGGTCAACCCGAAGGTGTCGAGGAACGGTTGGTTCATCCAGACCAGTCGGTAGTCGAGATCCATCACGTATGTCGGGTTGACGCTGCGGCGGACGATCTCGGCGAGACGGGCGTTCTCGACGTGGTCGGCGGCTTGGTCCGGATCCCGCGTTCCACCCAGGTTGCCCGCCTCCAGCCGCTCGCGGGTCCGGCGCAGGACGATGCCGTTGCCGATCAACAACAGGGCGTCGCGAAGCAGGCGGTCGACGCCGGCAAAGCCGGCAACGTCGGAGACCCGCAACCTAACGACGCCGGCAGATTCCGGGCCGGGGCCGATGTCGTAATGGTGAGTCCACGCCACCTCTGTCGCTGCTCTGGTCGCCATCGACGGCAGCAGCTCCACGTCGACGTCGCCGACACCCGGCAGGCTCAGGCAGGTGCGCCGGATGGCGTCGGCCATTGCCGGGCCAACCGGCATGGACTGCAGGCAACACGCCAATTGCAGAAGCTGCGCACCGGCATCCGCGGCCTCGACGTCAGCCTCCGAAAGCCGCACGCGGCCATCCTCCCGTCATTCGCGCGACGTTTCCGTCACCGAAAAGGGGGATTTGCAGGACCTTCGGTCCTTTCTCAGATCGAGCGCTGCCGAGCTGCCGGCCGGTCCCGTCCCCCAGCGCCCCGGGACCGACGTCACGCGTCGGCCTGAGCCGCCACCGCGTACAGCATGATGGCGGTTGCGGCGGCCAGGTTCAACGAGTCCGCGCCTTTCCGCATCGGAATTCTGACGAGCGCGTCGCAGGTCGCGGCGATCGCTTCCGGCAACCCGCTCTGCTCGTTTCCCATGAGCAGCAGCGTCGCCGGGCCTCGAACGAGCGTCTCGGGGCGCCCCTCGGCCCGAAGATGGGTTCCGACCGTCCGGCCGCGCCAGCCGCGATGCCACTCGAGGAAGCCCGCCTCATCGAGACGGATCAGCGGCACGTTGACGATCGAGCCCATCGAGGCCCTCACCGCTTCAGTCGAGTACGGGTCGACGGTGTTGCCGACCAGCAGCACCCCGGCCACCCCGAAGGCGTCGGCGCTGCGCAGGATCGAACCGAGATTGCCCGGGTCTCGAACCCCCTCGAGCGCCAGCCAGGTGATCCCCGGCTCGGCCCGCACCAAGTCCGGACCCGCCCAGCGCTGCTCGATGACGGCGAGCACGGACTGGGCGTTGTCGCGCCGGGCGATCCGCGTCATCAATTCGTCCGTCACCGTCAGCACGCGACCGCCGCCCGACCGGCAGCCCTCGACGGCTTCGCGCAGCAGCGGGCTGGTCCCGGCGCTCTCGGACAGGACCAGGCGGCGCACCCGCCAGCCCCGCCGGACAGCCTCGACGACATGGCGCAGCCCTTCGGACAGGAAGGCGTTCTGCTCGACCCGGCCCTTCTTGGAGTCGAGCGAGCGCAGCGCCTTGATCTCGTCGTTGGCGGCGCTGCGGATGACGATCGGCGGGCTCTCAGGCATCGCGGCTCCAGCGGACATACAGCGAGGTCGGCAACAGGCGGCCGCTGGACTGCTCGCGCAGCGCCATCTCGCCGGTGGCAATATCGCCGCTCAGGCCGGCGAAGGCGTCCTCGACCAGACGGCCGATCGTCAGCATCGACAAATGCGTGGCGTAGGCGGTCAGAATCAGCATCGCCGACCGGTCGTCGAGAAGCGCCCGGCAATCGGCCAGCAGCTGCGGCAGTTGCTCCTCCAGCCGCCAGATCTCGCCCTTCGGGCCGCGCCCGTACTTCGGCGGGTCGAGAACGATGATGTCGTAGCGGCTGCCGCGCCGGACCTCGCGCGCCACGAAGCGCGCGGCGTCGTCGCAGATCCAGCGGATCGGCGCCGCCGACAGCCCCGACATCTCCTGGTTGGCGCGCGCCCAGGCGATCGCCTTCTTGGAAGCGTCGACATGGGTCACCCGGGCGCCCGCCGCCGCCGGCAGCAGCGACGCCATGCCGGTGTAGCCGAACAGGTTGAGCAGCGTGGTCTCGCCGAGCGCCCGGCGCGACCGGGCCTCGACCGTCGACACGACACGGTCCCAATGCACGCGCTGCTCGGGAAACAGGCCGAGGTGGCGAAAGCTCGTCAGCTGGGCTTCGACGCGGACCGGACCGTAGGCCAACGGCCAGGCCCCGCTCCCCGCACGGCCCCTGGCCTCCCAGCGCCCGCTGCCCTCTTCCTCCCGCCCGGCGAGGAAGCGGGCCTCGGCGGCGCTCCAGCGGTCGGCCGGCAGCGACGGTCGCCAGAGCGCCTGGGAGTCCGGGCGATCCAGCACACGCGGCCCGAACCGCTCGAGCTTGCGGCCGTCGCCGCTGTCCAGCAGTTCGTAGTCCGGCCAACTCTCCGCGACCAGTATCTCCGGGGTCAGCGCCGCCTCCCGCTTCATCGATCCGGCCGGAACCTACAGGGACACGCCGCCGCGCGCGAGCCCATCAGAACGACAGGTCGGCCGGTTCCAGCAACTCGACTTCCGGCACCCCGCCGTCCCCGGAAGTGGCACGCCAGCCGACGGCCACCAGGAAGCGGCCGACCAGCACGCGCTGGTCGAACCGCCACGCCGCCTCGTCGTCCGGCGATCGCCGGCGTGAAACCGGATCCGCGGCGGATCGACCTCGAACCAGAACTCGTCGAGCGGCTGCGAAAGGCCGAGGCCGGTGGCCTTGATGTAGGCCTCCTTGAGGGTCCAGAGCCTGAGGAACCCCTCGGCCCGCGCCGCCGGAGCCAGGCCGGCCAGCCACCGGCTCTCGGCCCCGAAGAAGTAACGGTCGGCGACCGCCAGATTGACGTTGCGATCGACGGCCTCGGCATCGACGCCGACCTCGCCGAGCCGCGACACCGCGATCGCCACCAGGCCGTTGGTGTGCGACAGGTTGAAGTGAACACCGGCCGGCCGGCCGGCGACCAGGGCCACCGGCTTCCCCTTCGCGCCCGCCTCGTAGTGGAACGCCGACGGCGCCTCGCCGAGCGTCTCGCCGAGCACCCTGCGGGTCAGCGCGTGGGCGGCGATGTACTCCACTCGGCTGCGGGCAACCGCGAGCCTGTCGACGCGGGCGCGCTCGGCGTCGTCCAGCACGTCACGCCAGCCCGCCACGTCGTCCTCCTCCAGGCCATCGATCGCCATCGCCCAGAGCCGGATCGGAGACCGCATCGGGTCAGCCACCGGCGGATCCACCGGCCACCGGAGCGGTGAAGCCAACCGTGACTTTCGCCGTCGCGACCACCGCCCCGGAACCGACATCGCGAACCGCCACCGTCAGGATCGCGGTGCGAACCGCCTCGGACAACTGGGCGACGGTGCCTGTCACCGACAGCCGAGCGCCGGCCAGGACCGGCATGCGGAACTGCATGGCGACGGCCTGGAGCAGGCAGTTCTCGCCCGGGAAGTGCACCCCGACCAGGCGCGACACCAGCGCCGTGAGGTAGGCGCCGTGCACCACCCGGCCACCAAACCCCCGCGACCGGGCGAAGTCCTCGTCGACGTGCAGCGGGCTGACGTCGCCCGACACCGCGGCGAAGCGATCGATATCGTCAGCGGTTGCGGATGCCTCGAACCCGACCTCCTGGCCGACACTCAGGTCCGCGAAGGTCAGCTTGGCGACAGTGCAAGCCATGCGGGATTCCTCCGTGCTCGGCCGGACAACTCCGACCGATCATCGGGGGCCGCCCGGTCCTGTCAACCGGGTGACGGAGCGTCGGCAATCGCCCATGATGACGGCGCTCCAATCACCGAAACCGCACCGATGAGCGCTGCCCCGCCTTCCGTGACGACCGTCCCCTTGACGCCGGAGCGTTGGGACGACTTCGAGACGCTGATGGGTCCGAAGGGCGGGTGCGGCGGCTGCTGGTGCATGCTCTGGCGACTGCGCAAGCGTGACTACGACGCGATGAAGGGCGAGGCCAACCGCGATGCGATCCGCGCCGCGGTGGTCGCGGGTCCGCCGCCGGGGCTGCTGGCTTACAACGAGGGCACACCGGTCGGCTGGATCTCGATCGCTCCGCGCGAGGTGTTCCCACGGCTGGAGACCTCGCGGGTGATGCAGCCGGTCGACGACCGCCCGGTGTGGTCGGTGTCGTGCTTCCTGATCGCCCGGAGCCACCGCGGTCGCGGCGTGGCGACCGCGCTGCTGGACGACGCCTGCGGGTTCGCCAAGCAGCACGGCGCGACGATCGTTGAAGGCTACCCGGTGGCTCCGGTCAAGGTCCCCTACCCGGAGACCTACGCCTGGACCGGCTTCGAGAGCGTGTTTCGGCGGGCGGGTTTCAGCGAGGTCGCCCGGCGCTCCGAGACCCGCCCGATCATGCGGCGCGCGGTGTAGAGCCTACACCGCCATGTGCCGTTCGAGGTCGACGGCGAGGTCACCCCGCGGATCCCCGACGCCACCACGCGCCCCCGGTCGAGCACCGACACGCTGTCCGCGAGCTCGCGCGCGAATTCCAGGTACTGCTCGACCAGCAGGATGCGCCATGCCGCCGCTCGCGCGCAGGAACCGGATGGCGTTGCCGATGTCCTTGATGATCGACGGCTGGATGCCCTCGGTCGGCTCGTCGAGGATCAGCAGGCGCGGCCGGGTCACCAGCGCGCGGGCGATCGCAAGCTGCTGCTGCTGGCCACCGGACAGATCGCCGCCACGCCGATCCATCATCGCGTCCAGCACCGGGAACAGCTCGAACAGCGTGTCCGGCAGTGAGCGTTGCGCCCGTGGCAGCGCCGCGAACCCGGTGAGCAGGTTCTCGCGGACGGTGAGCAGCGGGAAGATCTCGCGCCCCTGCGGCACATAGGCGATGCCGCGGCGCGCCCGCTCGAAGGGTGGCAGGGACCCGAGATCCTCGCCCTCCCAGCTCAGGCTGCCGCCGCTGATCGGGTGATGGCCGACGATGCCGCGCAGCAGGCTGGACTTGCCGACGCCGTTGCGGCCGAGGACGCAGGTCACCTTGCCGGGCTCGGCCGTCAGGCTGACGCCCCACAGCGCCTGCGCGGCGCCGTAGTGCAGGTCTATCCGGTCCGCTACCAGCATCGCCTCACCGCCCCCTTGTCCTCATCGGCCGAGATAGACCTCGATCACCCGGTCGTCGGCGCTGACCTGATCGAGTGAGCCCTCGGCCAGGACCGAGCCTTCGTGCAGCACCGTCACCCGCACCCCGAGATCGCGGACGAAAGTCATGTCGTGCTCGACCACCACCACCGAATGAGTCTCGGCGATCCGCCGAAGCAGGGCCGCGGTCTCGGCCGTCTCGGCATCGGTCATGCCGGCCGCCGGCTCGTCGACCAGCAGCAGAGCCGGGTCCTGGGCCAGCAGCATGCCGATCTCCAGCCACTGCTTCTGGCCGTGCGACAGCCGGCCGGCCAACTCGTGGCGCCGGTCGGTCAGCCGGATGGTGGCCAGCACCGTGTCGATCCGATCGCGTTCGTCCCCGGTAAGCCGGGCAAACAGGCTCGCGAACACGCCGCGCGGCCCCTTCAGGGCCAGCAGGATGTTGTCGAGCACGGTGTGGCTGTCGAACACCGTCGGCCGCTGGAACTTCCGCCCGATGCCGAGTTCGGCGATCGCCGCCTCGTCGAGCTTGGTGAGGTCGTGGGAACCGTCGAACAGCACGTCGCCCTTGTCCGGCCGGGTCTTGCCGGTGATCACGTCCATCATGGTGGTCTTGCCGGCGCCGTTCGGGCCGATGATCGCCCGCATCTCGCCGCGGGCCACCACCATCGACAGGTTGTTGAGCGCCCGGAAGCCGTCGAAGCTGACGGTCACGCCATCGAGGTACAGCAGCGAGTTGACGAGTTCTGTCATGGCGTCACTCCGCCGCCCGACGGTCAGCGACCGTTTCGAGCGGGGCCGGCATCGCCGCCGGCGGCTCCGGGGGCTTGGCGCGGCGGGTACCGACCAGGCCGAGCAGCCCCCTCGGCAGGAACAGCGTGACGAAAATGAACAGCCCGCCGAGCGCGAACAGCCAGAGCTCGGGAAGCGCCCCGGTGAACCAGCTCTTGCCGACGTTGACGACCACGCGCGCCCAGCGCGGCGCCGACCAGGGTGCCGCGGCCGCCGACCGCCACCCAGATCACCGCCTCGATGGAGTTGGCCGGCGCGAACTCGCCGGGGTTGATGATGCCGACCTGCGGCACGTAGAGCGCGCCCGCCAACCCCGCCATCATCGCCGACACGGTGAACACGAACAGCTTGAAGTGCTCGACCCGGTAGCCGATGAACCGGGTCCGGCTCTCGGCGTCGCGGACCGCCACCAGGACCTTGCCGAGCTTGCTGGAGACGATCGCCCGGCAGACCAGGAAGCCGGCGGCGAGCGCCGCCGCCGACAGCGCGAACAGGCCGCAGCGCGTGGCGTTCTGCTGGAGATCGAACCCGAGAACATCCTTGAAGTCGGTCAGGCCGTTGTTGCCGCCGAGCCCCATGTCGTTGCGGAAGAACGCCAGCATGAGCGCGAACGTCATCGCCTGGGTGATGATCGATAGATAGACGCCGGTGACCCGCGAGCGGAACGCGAACGCCCCGAACACGAAGGCGAGCGCGCCCGGCACCAGCAGCGCCATGATCGCCGCGAACCAGAACTGGTCGAAGCCGTACCAGTACCAGGGCAGCTCCTTCCAGTTCAGGAACACCATGAAGTCCGGCAGCACCGGGTTGCCGTAGACGCCCCGGCTGCCGATCTCGCGCATCAGATGCATGCCCATGGCGTAGCCGCCCAGCGCGAAGAACGCGCCGTGGCCGAGGCTCAGGATGCCGCAATAGCCCCAGACCAGATCGATCGACAACGCCAGCAGCGCGAAGCAGAGGTACTTGCCGAACAGCACCACCGTCGTCGTCGGCACGTGCCAAGGCGAGTCGACGGGGGTCGCGAGGTTGAGGAACGGCACCAGGACGCCGGCGGCCGCCACGATCACCAGGAAGGCGATGCCGCTCCGGCCGAGCCCGAGGGGCATCGCGCGCGCCATCACGATTCCACCGCCCGGCCCTTCAGCGCGAACATGCCGCGCGGGCGCTTCTGGATGAACAGGATGATGAACACCAGCACCAGGATCTTGCCGAGCACGGCGCCGGCGTAGGGCTCCAGGAACTTGTTGACGACACCGAGGGTCAGCGCGCCGACCAGCGTGCCCCACAGGTTCCCGACACCGCCGAACACCACCACCATGAAACTGTCGATGATGTAGGACTGGCCGAGGTTGGGGCTGACGTTGTCGATCTGCGAGAGCGCCACCCCGGCGATGCCGGCAATGCCCGACCCCAGGCCGAAGGTCATCGCGTCGACCCAGGTGGTGCGGATGCCCATGGAACTCGCCATGCGGCGGTTCTGGGTGACGGCGCGCATCTGCAGGCCGAACGCCGTCCGCTTGAGGACGACCACCAGCAGCGCGAACACCATGATCGCGAAGACGATGATCCAGGCCCGGCCGTAGGTCAGCGTCAGGCCGCCCAGCTCGAACGCCCCGCTCATCCAGCTCGGGGCGCCGACTTCCCGGTTCGACGGCCCGAAGATCGACCGCACCGCCTGCTGCAGCACCAGCGACAAGCCCCAGGTCGCCAGCAGGGTCTCGAGCGGCCGGCCGTACAGCCAGCGGATGATGCCGCGCTCGATCGCCACGCCGACCGCGCCCGCCGTCAGGAAGGCCAGCGGCAGGGCGATCAGGAGCGAGGCGTCGAACAGCCAGGGCGCCGACGTCCGGATCACCTCCTGGACGGCGAACGTCACATAGGCGCCGATCATGACCATTTCGCCATGGGCCATGTTGATCACGCCCATCACCCCGAAGGTGATGGCGAGGCCGATGGCGGCGAGCAGCAGGACCGAACCCAGGGAGATCCCGTACCAGATGTTCTGGCCGGCCTCCCACATCGCCAGGGATTGCTCGATCAGGGCGATCGACGCGAGCGCCTTGTCCTTGACCTCGCCCTCGGACGACGCGGCGACCGCCGACAGCACCCCCCGGGCATCCTGATCGCCCCGGTCGGCGATGATCGCGACCGCCTCGAGCTTCTCGGCTTCCGGCCTGTCGGTCTGGAGGATTGCCGCCGCCCGCGCCTGCACCATGAGCCGGCGCACGCGCTCGTCGGTCTCCACCTGGATCGCCTGGTCCAGGGTCTCCAGCGCGGTCGGGTCGAGGCTCTTGAACACCGATTCGGCGGCCAGACGGCGAACCGTAACGTCCTTGCTGAGCAGGGTCAGCGAGCCGACCGCCGCGCGCAGCGCCCGCCGCAGGTTGTTGTTGACGCGGATGCGTTCGAGCGCGCCGGACTCGACGGCGCCGAGATCGGCGCCGGTCACCGGATCGACCGCCGTCAGGCGATTGCCGTCGCGCACCGCGATGATCACCTTGCGATCCGCCTTGCGGATCTGCAGGTCGCCGTCGCCGAGCGCGCGCAGCGCCGGAACCGCCGCGGCGTCACCCGTCGCCGCGAGTTCGACGATGATCGCCTCCTTGGTGGCGAAGTCGCCGGTGGCGAGCGCGGTGATCCTGGCGGAAAGGGAGTCGGTATCGGCGGCGACCGGAAGCGCGAGGCCCATCAGCAGGGCAAACGCGACGAGGCCGCGCCGTAGAACGGTCCCGAGGGACGGACCGGTGGCCATGGCAAGTCTCCTTCGCCGATCGGGCTCGAACGCGGGAGGGATCACCGGGTGGCCCCCGGAGCGGCATCGGCCACTCCGGGGGCGCACCCGCGCAATCACGCGGGGTCGGGGCTCAGGTGCCCTTGCCGCCGCACTTGCCGGTGACGGTGTTGAAGTTTCCGCACGACATCGGCTTGCGCCAGTCGGCGATCAGCGGCTTGGAGTCCGGCAGGAAGTCGGACCACTCGTCGCCAACCACCAGGCCGGAGGTCTTCCAGACCACGTCGAACTGGCCGTTGCCCTGGATCTCGCCGATCAGGACGGGCTTGGTGATGTGGTGGTTCGGCATCATCGCCGAGTAGCCGCCGGTCAGGTTCGGCACGGCGACGCCGACGATGGCGTCGATGACCGCGTCGGGATCGATGGTACCGGCCTTCTCGACCGCTTTGACCCACATGTTGAAGCCGATGTAGTGGGCTTCCATCGGGTCGTTGCTGACGCGCTTGTCGTTCTTGGTGAACGCCTGCCAGGCCTTGATGAACTCGGCGTTCTCCGGCGCTTCCACCGACATGAAGTAGTTCCAGGCCGCCAGATGGCCGACCAGCGGGCCGGTGTCGATGCCCGCCAGTTCCTCCTCGCCGACCGAGAACGCCACGACCGGGATGTCCTCGGCCTTGATGCCCTGGTTGGCCAGTTCCTTGTAGAACGGCACGTTGGCGTCGCCGTTGATCGTCGAGACGACGGCGGTCTTCTTGCCCGCCGAGCCGAACTTCTTGATCTCGGCGACGATGGTCTGCCAATCGGAGTGCCCGAACGGCGTGTAGTTGATCATGATGTCTTCAGCCGGCACACCGCTGTCCTTGAGATAGGTCTCGAGGATCTTGTTGGTGGTGCGCGGGTAGACGTAGTCGGTGCCGGCCAGGACCCAGCGGGTCACGCCCTCGACGTCGCGCAGATAGTCGACCGCCGGGATCGCCTGCTGGTTCGGCGCCGCGCCGGTGTAGAACACGTTGCGCTGGCTTTCCTCGCCCTCGTACTGCACCGGGTAGAACAGCAGGCTGTTCAGTTCCTCGAACACCGGCAGCACGGACTTGCGCGACACGCTGGTCCAGCAGCCGAACACCGCGGCGACCTTCTCGCCGGCGATCAACTCGCGCGCCTTCTCGGCGAACAGCGGCCAGTTCGAGGCCGGGTCGACCACCACCGCCTCGAGCTTCTTGCCGAGCAGGCCGCCCTTGGCGTTCTGCTGCTCGATGAGCATCAGCATGACGTCCTTCAGCGTAGTCTCGCTGATCGCCATGGTGCCCGAAAGGGAATGCAGGATTCCGACCTTGATGGTCTCCTGCGCCGACACGGCCTGGGCCCCGAGCAGGGTTCCCGCCGCGATCGCCGCCGCCGCCAACCGATTCTGGAAGTGTGTCTTCACTCCCCGCCTCCTCTGTTGATTCACGGGCAGCCGGCGCCCGCGTTCATTTCGCGGTGCAAGAGGCGTGCCCCAACATCGAAGGGGATTTAACGGACTGATTTAATTAAAATAAATATTGAGGAGGCTAGCTGTTCACGCGATGCATGTTGCGATGCAATATGATGCTGGTTTGTGCAAAGGCGCCAATGTTGCACAAATATGGCGCGGCGATTCAGCGAGCGGCGTCACCCGGCTTGCGACGCTCGGAAGGAGTGAAGGAAACCCCGCCGTATCCCGGCGGTCGCCAGTTGTTCTCGCCGGCGGCATCGGCCAGCAACTCCGAGAGCACATTGAGCTGCTCGGTGCGCCGCCCCAGATCGACGATCACCCCTTCGGTCGAAGTCAGCACCGCCCGGCGGGACACCTCGAGTTGCCGGGACGGAGCGGAACCCGAGGCAATCTCGCCCTCGTGCGAGGTCAACATCGCCGGCACCGTCGACAACGCGCCGCCCACGGCCGCGGCCGCGATTCCGGACAGGACGATCGCCCACCGCAGCTTCATGCTTCCCTCCTGGTCGGAAACCGACACGGAGAAGCAACGTCGGCCGGAGCCTGACGTTCCCGCCTGAAGCGCTTGTAGAGATCTTCAGGCGTTCTCGAGCCGCAGGGCGGCGAGCACGGCGTCGGTGACCTCGCGGGTGGTCGCCGTGCCGCCCAGATCCCTCGGCATCGCCTCGCCCGCCGCGGTGACACGCTCGATGGCGGTAATCAGGCGCGCCGCTGCCGCCGCCTCGCCGAGATGCTCCAGCATCATCGCCGCGCTCCAGAAGGAGCCGATCGGGTTGGCGATGCCCTTGCCCATGATGTCGAAAGCGGAACCGTGGATCGGCTCGAACATCGACGGGCCGTCGCGCTCCGGCCGCAGGTTGCCGGTGGGGGCGATGCCCATCGACCCCGACAGCGCAGCCGCAAGATCCGACAGCACATCGGCGTGCAGGTTGGTGGCCACGACCGTGTCGATGCTCTCCGGCTTCAGGACCATCCGGGTCGTCATGGCGTCTACCAGCATCTTGTCGGTGCGGACATCCGGGTAGTCGGCCTTGATCCGGTCGAACACCGCGTCCCAGAACACCATGCCGTGGCGCTGGGCGTTCGACTTGGTCACCAGCGTCAGCAGCTTCCGCGGCCGGCTTCGGGCCAACTCGAAAGCGTAGCGCTGGATGCGCTCGACGCCGACCCGCGTGAACACCGACACGTCGAGACCCACCTCCTCCGGCAGTCCCTGGTGTACCCGTCCGCCGGCCCCGGAATACTCGCCTTCGGAATTCTCGCGCACGATCACCCAGTCCAGCCGGTCGGGCCCCACGCCCTTCAGCGGGCCGTCGATACCGGGCAGCAACCGGGACGGCCTGACGTTGGCGTACTGGTCGAGGGTCTGGCAGATCTTCAGGCGCAGTCCCCAGAGGGTGATGTGGTCCGGCAGATGCGGGTCGCCGGCCGAGCCGAAATAGATGGCGTCGAAGCCGCGAAGGGTCTCGACACCGTCCTCCGGCATCATCACGCCGTGCGCCCGGTAGAAGTCGGCCCCCACGGAAAGGTTTCGACCGCCACGCCGAACCCGCCGTCGCGCTCCGCCACGGCCTTCAGCACCTCCACCCCGGCGGTGATGACCTCCGGGCCGATGCCGTCCCCGGGAATGCTGGCGATGCGGTGCGTCTTCATGGCGGGCTCCTACAACGGTTCTCACGCTCGGGCGTCGGCCGGCGCGAGGGCGAGACTAACGGGAAACGGTCGGCTGTGGAGTCTCGTCAGGCTCCGACCTCGGCGAGCGCGTTGTCCAGAACCGAGAGCCGCGTCTGCAGGTCCTGCGACGCGCCAGGCATGGTCTGGGCAGAGCGCAGCTTGGCGCGCATCGCCACCATGCGGACCAGGGTAGCCTCGTGGTTCAGACGGATCTCCATAACATTGACCGACGGCATAAGCGCGTGGCCCAGGCGCAGTATCCGCTGGAGCACCAGCAGAACCGAGCGCACAAAGGCTCCCGGAGCACCACCCAGAAGAAGGTTCTGCTCGGCCATCTCCAGGTAGCGGTTGGTCATGTGCTCGAGACCATCAACGAATTCCTGGATCGCCTGTTCGCCGAGTGTCAGCACGAACGGATGGCTGCCGGCCTTTCGGTCGTCCCGATCGCTTTCAAGGACGCGCAGAATGACGACGAGCAGGTCGTCTACCGCGGAGAGCGTCGCCACCGCGTCGAAATGGCTGAACTCGTCCGGACCCACCTTGAACCGGCGGAACACCGTCCCGGCCCAGATCACCGACTGGCGGGCCGCGCGATGGGCCAGCACCCGCAAGCCTTCCGACTGCCCGGGTCCGCCGGCGATCTCCACGGCCCACTCCACGGCCTCGATCCGCAGGATATCGCGAGCCAGCAGCCGCACGTCAGGTATGTCGTCGTCGGTGCTGAGATGCATGTGTGACTCGATCCGCTCCCGGCAGGTCCGGGTGATACGCCCCATGGCCTTCTGGACGGCACCTCGCAGCCGGGAATCCGGTCCGACCGATGCCTCCCATGCCGCCATGGCCGATATGCCCTGGGCGTAGTCCGTCGCCGTGGCCTCGTCGGTTCCGCGGCCGCCGCCACCCTCGTCATCGGTGATCGGAAGCAGGGCCGCAAGCCGCCTCAACGCCAGCGGGCCTGGACAGGCCGCCAGATGTCCGGCTACGGCGGCGGCCGATCGCGCGGCGATGCCCCGCATCGCCATCGAACCGGCGCGCGCGGAACGCAGCTCGGCAGCGTGCACCTCCAACAACACGCGCAGACGATCGAGCGCCTCGGCGGTGAACGTCACGGGGCCGCGTCCGACAGCGAGAATCTGGCGGTCCAACGTTTCGATGGCGGCCTGGGCGCGGGCGTCTTCCATCAACCGCTGCTCCCTCTCCAAGACCGACTCGCGTCTGATCCGGCAAGACTATATAGAAAAAGCCATGACAGCATCGCGGAGCTCAATCACCGTCGGTTGCGATTGCGACGGTTGGATCGCGATGCGGACCCTGCGTTTGAAGACCGAGGAAGCTGAAATTCGTCGAATGGCAGAGACGATCGAGGGCTTCGCCGAGCGGTATGCTGTGCCGCCGAAGGCAGCCCACCATGTCATCCTGTCGGCGGACGAGCTGATCACCAACGCGATCCACCACGGAGGCCCGCGCGCCGGCCGCCGGATCATGGTCAGCCTTTGCGTGTGGCCGAGCCGCCTGGTTGTCGAAATCGCCTACCGGGGCATCCCCTTCGACCCGATCGCCGAGGCTCCCGACCCGGATGTGGAAGCAAGCCTCGATGAGCGCCGGGTCGGCGGCCTTGGAATCCATTTCGCCAAGACATTGCTGGACGGCCTGAGCTACGTTCGGCGCCATGGCATGAACCGCGTGACGCTGACAAAGAATTTCTGAACACTGAGAAGAGGTTTGACCGCCATGACGATGACCGTCGAGAGCCAAGGTAATCTGGCCGTCGTCGTATTGACCGGCCGGCTCGACAGCACCAACGCCGCCGATACCGAAGCAAAGATCGTGTCCCAGATCGAGGCGGGCCGGCCGCGAATTGTGGTGGACGCTTCGCAGCTTGAGTATCTGTCCAGCGCCGGGCTGCGGGTTTTCCTGGTGGTCGCCAAGCGGGTGAAGGCAGCGGGTGGTGCGCTGGCGCTGCACTCGCTGACCGATCATGTACGGGAAGTCTTCGAGATCAGCGGCTTCATCAACGTCCTGACGGTCTGCGCCAACCGCGAGGACGCTCTCGGCCGGGTCTGAGCCGCCGACCACCGTGCCGACCGGCGGGACGCCACGACCGGTCATCGGGACGCCCCGTCCGCCCACCACGTTGAGATCGTCGCCGCGACCTCCTCCGGCGCAAGGTGGGCGGTGTTCAGCGCCAGGGTCCGCGTCGGCGCCAGCCGAAGCAGGGCGTCACGAGCCCCTGCGGGATCGTAGTGTCGCGCCTCCTCGACGATGATCGACGCGCACCGAGCGACGTCGCCTGGATCGCCCCCCGCCCGCGCGAGAGTGACCGCCACCCGCTCGACGATCTCGGCGTCGACCAGAGCATCGAAGCCTGTTTGCGCCAGGACGGTTCGCGTCGCCGCAGCGCCGGGCTGTGACGCCGCCGGCCGGCCGGCGTCGGCGACGCGGTCGAACGGATCATGCCGTCCGCAGAGCCGGAGCAGCCGGTGTTCCGGCGGGCAATCCAGCACCGCGAACCGGGCTTGCGGAAGCGAGGCCGCGGCGGCGGTCACCTCAGCCTGACCGCGCAGTCCGTCGAAGAGGACCCGACGCCCGGCTAGCCCCTCGGGGAGAACGAGCCACGCCAGCAGATCCCCCATACCACCCGGATGGCGCTCCTTGAACGCCGCCGTCAGCCGAAACCGCTCCAGCCGATCGTCCACCGGCCGGTCGTCTCCGGTCATCATCGGCAAGATCAGCCGGTCGGTAAGCGCTCGGCGGTCGGGCAGCACAACGGTCCCCGGCACGCTGTCCACCACGCGATCCGCGGCCGTGGTCTTGCCGGTGCCCGTCAGCCCCACCAGCACCAGGACCGAGCCTTCGGCGAGGCGCCGCCCCGGCGAACTTTCACAGTCGCCCGGCGTCACCGAAAGGTCGCCGGGCGCCAAACGAACCACCCTGTCCGCCACCAAAGCCCTGCCCCCATGGCCCGCATCCTGCATGCCGTTCTCCGTCGATCCAGCCGGCTGCGTCAAGCGTTGACGGCTTCGTGAACTCAGCACCGGGAATGAACCATGGATGGCTTTTAACAATGGTTAAGTTATTGATCCGTCATAATGGGTGCGACTAGGGTATACCGAGTACCCAGAACGGGGCTGGAAGCGGGGGGGGCATTTTGATGCGGCGCGGGACGATCAGGCTGACTGCCGTCGCCGCGGCTCTGACCCTTTTCCCACCGGCGCTCGGAGCGCTGGAGCGAACAGGGTCGGCCGCGGGCAATTCGGCGCCACAATTGCCGATGTCAGAGGCGTCCGATGTCGGCGTCCAGGGAATCCCACAAGTGGTTGCCGAGGCCGCCGGCACGGCCTACGGAATTGCCGACTCGGTTGCCGACTCCGGATGGAGACTGGCGCTCGGCGCCTACTACTTCGGTGGCGAACTCCTGGATACCGGGCGCATCCTCGCCACCAACGCCGCCGCCTTGATGGGGGCCATCACCGTCGCCACCGAACCCGGGAAGCTGTCGTCCGACACGCTGGCGGCCACGTCCGCGGAGGACCGTCGTGTCGGCGTTTGGTTGGAAACCGGGCAGAGCGAGCACACTCCGGGCCTCGACATCCCGGCTCGGAACGAGCGGAACGATGAGAGCGTCGCGGCGTCCCCCAAGGCGGCCCTGCCCGTCGCGAATGCCGGGGCCAATGCCACGGCCACCAGAACCCCGGCCGCCCCGCCCCTGATCGAACGGGTCGCGCTTGGAGGTGCCGCGCCGGCACCCGCGACCGCAGCCACGGCGGCCACGACCTGCAATTGGCCCGCTCTGGGCATGCCGGAGAACACCGCCTCTGAGTCGGCAACCTTCGCGGCGCTGTCGGAACTCCGACTGATGTCGGAACCATCGATCCGCCTGCCCGACGGCACCGTGTTCATGCCGAAGGTTGCCCAAAGGTTGCTCCAGATCCGAACCGGGTTCCCCTGCCAGGGTGGCGTGACCAGCAGCCGCAAGCTGGTCGGTCACGTTATTGCCGACCCAACCGCGTCCGGGCTTGTGCAGGCTAGCCAGGACGGCCGGATCGAAGCGGCGGACTGGGGCCTGCCGCGCCTTGGGCAGCGCGTCGTCGAAGGCGAGGTCCTCGGCTATCTGAGGCCGATCTGGTCAAATCGCGACCGCGCCTCGATGGAAGCCGAGATCGCCACCCTGCGCGGCCAGGTCGCCAGCAAGGAACTCGAGTTGGCGCGGTCCCGCGAGTTGCCACTGCTGCCTTTCCGCGAAGGCCGCATCCTGTCCATCCGCCTTGAGCTCGACCAGTTGCGGCGCCACCGCGACGCCCTGATCGAGGGCCTCGACGGCACCGAGCCGCTCGTCGCGTCGGCCAACGGCGTGATCGCTCGCGCCGACGTCAGGGTCGGCCAGGTCGTCGAGGCCCGTCACCAGTTGTGGGAAATCGTCGACGAACGTCGCCTTTGGGTTGAGGCTGACTGGTTCGGCGGCAACCCGCCGAAGGTCCAGGGCGCCTCTGCCACCCGCACCGACGGCGGCTCCCTGCCACTGTCTTACGAGGGCAGCGGTTGGGCACAGAACGAGCAGTCGACGCCGTTGCAGTTCAGGGTGCAGCAGCCGGTATCGGGCCTGCGGGTGGGAGAACGTGTGACGGTTCTGATCCACGAACCGGTGACCGCCGACGGCGTGCTTGTGCCAAGAAGCGCGCTGGTGCGGCGCGGCAACGGAGAAACCGCGATCTGGGCGGCGACATCGGCTGAGCGTTTCGAGAGCCACCGCGTGCGCTGGAAGCCGGTGGATGGGTCGACTGTCGCAATCGAAGCCGGCCTACCGGATGGCGCGCGCGTTGTGCTCAACGGCGCCGGCCTTTTGTCGGAGGTGCGGTGATGGCCATCAGGCTGACGCTCCCGGCCCTGGCCCTTGCGTTGGCGGCGATCGGGCCGGCGACGGCGCAGGAGGGCCACGAGGGCCATAATCACGGCCCGGTCGAGGCTCCGACCCATGGGATCGAAGATCTGGCGCCACGGGCCGCGACCGTCGGCCAGAGCTTCCAGATGGTGGCCATGCCCAAGGACGGGCAGTTGGTAATCTTCCTCGACCACACCGAGACCAACGCCCCAGCCAACGGGGCCAGGATCGAGATCCTGGCTGGCGACGCGCTGGTCACGGCAGAGGAGGCCGCTCCAGGACTCTACCTGGTGGTTCCCTGGCCAGCCGAGGGACTGCCCGCCGAGGACGCCGACAGCGTCGAGTTGATCGCTACCGTGGTGGCCGGAACCATCGAGGAGGTTCTGCTTGCCCGGATGTCGGAAGCGGACGCCGACAGCCACGAGGGTCACGACCATGGCGCAACATCGAGCCTGACGGCCGGCGAACGCGTGGCGCTGTGGGACGGCGTGCAGCCGTTCGCGGTCCCGATCGCATCCGGCATCCTCGCGCTGCTGGGCGCGGTTGCCGGCCTTCGCAGCACCGGTCGCCGGCGTTGGCTCGGACTGTCGGTGTCCGGCGTTGGCATCGCCACCCTGATCGCTGCGTCGAGCCTGGCCTGATCCGAAGCCTCGCTTACTGCGGGCCCACCCGGCCGAACGGAGATCCGAGGCATGTTCGCCTATACCGTCCAGCAAAGTCTGCGCCACCGGATGTTCGTCCTGATCATCGCGCTCGCGCTGGTGGTCTATGGGCTGATCGCCCTGCGAGGCATGCCGATCGACGTGCTTCCCGACCTTACCCGGCC
Organism: Rhodospirillaceae bacterium; assembly: GCA_018401495.1. Taxonomy (GTDB): domain Bacteria; phylum Pseudomonadota; class Alphaproteobacteria; order Thalassobaculales; family Thalassobaculaceae; genus Thalassobaculum_A. The sequence continues at coordinate 155,091 of JAGYJX010000015.1, read as the reverse complement.
GATGGTGACGTTGATCACCGAAGCCGAGGGCCTGTCGCCGGAGGAAGTCGAGTCCCTCGTCACCTTCCCGATCGAGATCAGCCATGAGCGGCCTGCCCGACCTGCAAAGGGTTCGCAGCCAGTCCGGCGCCGGCCTGTCGGTGGTCTATCTCGAGTTCGCCTGGAACACCGACGTGTTCGTCCACCGGCAATTCGTGGTCGAGCGTCTCGGGCAGATTGCCGGCACGCTTCCACCTGGCCTTGTTCCGTTCATGACCCCGATGTCCTCGGTCATGGGCGAGATCACCCTGTTGGCCTTCACAACGGCCGGTTCCTCGGCGATGGAACTTCGCGAACTGGTCGACTGGGTGGTCCGCCCTCGCCTGCTCGCCATACCCGGCGTTGCCCAGGTCATTCCAATCGGAGGCGAAGTCCGGCAGTACCGCGTCAAGCCGGATCTGGGACAGATGATGGCCCTGGATGTGAGCCTTCGGGATCTGACCCACGCCCTGGAGGGCTTCGGCGCCAATTCCGGCGGCGGCTTCGTCAATCAGCACGACCGGGAGTACGTGATCCGCAACGTCGGCCGCACGCGAGCGCTGGATGACCTCGAAGCGCTGACGATCGTGGAACGGAACGGCGTCTCGATCACCCTTGGCCAGATTGCGGAAGTCGGATTCGAGCCGCGCGTGAAGCGGGGCGACGCGGGTTACATGGGCGAGCCGGCGGTGATCGTCTCGGTGATGAAGCAGCCGGGCGCGGACAGCACCTCCCTGGTCGCCGCGGTCAAGCTGGCGATGGCAGGGCTGGTCCAGAACTTTCCGCCGGAGATCAAGTTCCGGGACGTGATCTACGATCAGGCCGACTTCATTACGACGTCGGTCGACAACGTCAAACGCGTGCTGATCGAGGCCTCCGTGGTGGTCACGATCGTGTTGTTCGTGTTTCTGATGAACGCCCGCACGACGATAATTTCGCTCACCGCGATACCGATCTCGGCGTGCGCCGCGATCCTCGTGCTCGACGCGATGGGCCAAAGCATCAACACAATGACCCTTGGTGGCCTCGCCATCGCCATCGGCGAGTTGGTGGACGACGCCGTCGTCGGAGTCGAAAACGTGTTCCGGCGTCTGCGCCAGAACGCCGCCGCCGCGAATCCACGTCCGGTCCTGGACGTCGTCATCGACGGCTCGATGGAGGTCCGGTCCGGAATTCTGATCGCGACGCTCATCATCGTCGTCGTTCTGCTGCCGCTGTACGCCCTCACCGGGATCGAAGGGCGGATGTTCATGCCATTCGCCACCGCCTACATCGTGGCGATCCTCGCCAGTCTCGCGACGGCGATCACGGTTACCCCGGTCCTGTGCTACTTCCTGCTGCCGAACGCTGCGGTACTGGAAGGCGGCGACGGAGCGGTGCTCCGGTTCCTGAAGCGGGTGAACCGCGCGGTGGTCGGCTGGGCCATCGCGCGCACGAGGGCCGTCGCGTTGGGAGCCCTGGTGGCGGTCGCCGGCTTCGCCCTGTCGCTGGTCTGGCTACCGCGCATCTTCATGCCGACCATGAACGAGGGTTCCATCGTCGTTCTGGCCGAACTGGCGCCGGGAACCTCGCTTGAGGCCGCGACCCGGATCGGGCAACTCGCGGAACGTCTGGTCATGCAGGTGCCTGAGGCGGTCAGCGTCGGACGCCGGACCGGCCGCGCCGAACTCGACGAGCATGCCGAGGGGATCCACGTTTCGGAGATCAACGTTCGCCTGCGTCGCGACAGCCGAACCGACGAGGAGATTCGCGAAGACATCCGGTCGCGCCTGGCGCCGCTGCCAGTCCGCATCATACTCGACGAACCTCTGTCGCACCGCATCGACGCGATGATCTCCGGTGTGCGCGCCAAGATCGCCCTCAAAGATCTTCGGCGACGATCTCGATACGCTGCGCTCCCTCGCCGGCAGGTTCGAGCAGAGTCTCCGAACGATCCCTGGAATCGATGACGTGGCCGTCGCCAGCCAGTCGCGCATCCCGCAGATCGAGGTGGCGGTCGATTACGATCGCGCTGCCGCCTATGGGGTGGCGCCGAGCGAGATCACCGAGGCGCTTCAGAGCCTGGCGATGGGCGACCGAGTGTCCGAGATCCTGGACGGCGAACGCCGCTTCGATCTGGTCATCCGGATGAACGATTCCGATCGCACCACCGCAGGGTCTCGCGGGCCTGCTGGTCGAGACCCCGCGAGGCCGTATTCCGCTCGCCGCGTTCGCCGACGTACGCGAGACCGACGGCCCGAACAACATTCAGCGCGAGAACGCGCGGCGGAGCATCGTCGTGCGGGCGAATGCCGACAGTGCCGATATGAGCAACGTGGTGGAGCAGATCCGGGAGACGGTGGCCGCGACCGCGATGCCGCCCGGCTACTTCACTGAACTCGACGGAACTTTCCGGGCCCAGGAAGAAGCGTCTTCGGCGATCCTGATGCTGGCGACGCTGTCGCTGGCACTCATCTTCGTCGTCCTCTACAGCCGATACCATCACGTGTCGCTCACGCTGATGATCATGGCGATCGTGCCGATGGCGATGGTCGGTGGGGTTGCCGGCCTGTGGCTGGCAGAACTACCCCTGTCGATCGCCAGCCTGTTCGGGTTCGTCACGCTCGCCGGCATCACCGCGCGCAACGGCATCCTCAAGGTCAGCCACTACATCAACCTCTCGCTCCACGAAGGCGAGCGGTTCGGAGACGCGCTGTTGCTGCGCGGCAGCGAGGAACGCCTGGCGCCCGTGCTGATGACCACGGTATCGGCGGGCCTCGCCCTAATTCCCTTGCTGTTCGGCGGCGATGAACCAGGCAAGGAACTGCTGCATCCGATCGCCGTCGTGATATTCGGGGGGCTGGTCAGCACCCTGGTGCTGGACACCCTGCTGACCCCCGTGCTGTTCAAGATGTTCGGCCGCTCGGCCCTGGAGAACCTGACCGCCGACCGTGCGAACCGGGGTGGTCTGGAGGAAGCCTATTGAACCGACCCGTTGCCCGTCTCATCGTCCCGGAGGTTTTCCAATCATGCTGAAATCGTTGATCCGCACCACCGTCATCCTCTCCATCGCGTCGCTGCCGGTGGGGTTCGTCCTCGCCGGCCCGGCCGGCGCCCAGACCAAGCATCACCACGAACACAAGCATGACCACGCGGCGATGGCGAAGCACGGCGGCACCATCACCGAGGTCGGGGCCTACGACGCCGAGGTCCTGATCGAGGCCGGCAAGATAATCGTCTACGTCTACGACGACCATGGCGACGACATTTCCAAGAAGGCCGGCAAAGGCGACGCGATCTTCGTCGTGTCCGGCGCCAGCAAGAAGGTGGCGCTGACGCCGGTGGACGGTCGACTGGAGGGTGGGCTCGGGTTTGAGCCCAAGCCGGGCGAAGAGCTGGACGCTGTCCTGCGTCTCGTTGTCGCCGGCAAGACCCATACCGGCAAAGCCGAGATTCATGCCAAGTAGAGACCTTCGAGGCCGACAAAGCAGAACCAGCCGATGACCTACGAACTGGCCGTCCTCCTGGCCCGCATCCCACTCGATGTGGCGGTGCCGATGATTCTGGGGATCGGCGTGCTGATCTCGGTGCTCGGCACGTGGGTGGTCAACACCGTCTACGCGCCGTTCCAGTTGGAGCCAAACAACCTTCCAGCGGCCTCCAAGTTCAGCTTTCTCGGTGAAGTTTTCGCGCTCACCCTCGGCCTTGCCCTGATCGGCGCCTTCGACCACTACACCAGCGCCCAGAGCACGGTGCAGCGCGAGGTCTCCGCCCTGGTGGCGCTCGATCGGGCCGCCGACGTCTATGACGAACCCGGCCAGGCCGAACTGCGGGCCCGCATGAAGTCGGCGGTGCGCGAGTACGCCCGCGCGGTGGTCGAGAAGGAATGGCGGACGATGAGTGTCGGGATCCCGAGCTTCGAGGTCACCCACCGGCTCGGGCAATTGTCGCACGCCTTCATGAAGGCCGAGCCGATCACGGGAGCCCAGCAGGCGCTTCAGCAGAACACGGTGGAATGGGTCAGGGAGGTCGCCGAGAACCGCAGCTTCCGACTGACCACGGTCTCCCGAAGCCTGGTATCGCTGGTCTGGGTGCTGATCCTGCTCGGCACCGCCCTGGCCATCATATTCCCGTGGTTCTTCGGGACGGTGAACGTGGTCGCCCACGGCCTGATGTCAGCGATCCTCGTCAGCTTCCTCATGATGCATCTGGTGGTCATCCTGCACCTCGCCTACCCGTTCGTCGGCGAGACAGCCATAAGTCCGAGCGCCTTCCTGGCGGTCGCCCAGTAGAGGACAGCCCCGTCATGCCGCTGTCCGACGTCGTGATCGTCGACACCACGCTGCGGGAGGGCGAGCAGTTCATCCACGCCGACTTCTCGAGCGCATCGAAGCTCGAAATAGCGCGTGCGCTTACCGATTTCGGGGTCCGCTATCTTGAGGTCACGTCGCCGGCGGCCAGCCCGCGCTCGCGCGAGGACGCAGCGGCAATCGCTGGAGCCGGGCTTGACGCGACGGTCGCGGCGCATGTTCGCTGTCACAAGGACGATGCCGCAATCGCGCTCGACACCGGGGTCGAGGCCCTGCACATGGTCATGGCGACCTCGCCGATCCTGCGCGCCGCCAGCCACGGCAAGGCGATCGCCGAGGTGGTCCGCATCGCCGCCGACGTCGCCGAGTTCGTGCGCAAGCGCGCGCCGCACGTCGCCTTGCGGTTCTCGAGCGAGGATGCGTTCCGCTGCCCGTTGAACGATCTGATGAACGTGTACCTGCCGCTCGCCGAGCTGCGCCTCTACGACCGGTTCGGCATCGCCGACACGACCGGAGCCGCCACCCCGGACCGGGTGGCGGAGGTGGTCAACCTGCTGCGCCGACTGACAGACACCCCGATCGAGTTCCACGGCCACAACGATATCGGCTGCTCGATCGCCAACGCCCACGCGGCGATTTCGAACGGCGCCACGCACATCAACACCTCGGTCCTCGGGATAGGCGAACGCAACGGCATCACGCCGCTCGAAGGACTGATCGCGGTGATGTACGCCGCCGACCGCGCCGGCACCGTGGCCCGATTCAAGCTCGACGCCCTGCCGGGGCTCTGCCGCAGGGTCGCCGAGCTGGCTGGCGTCACCGTGCCGTTCAATCAGGTGCTGGTCGGCGAGACGGCCTTCAGCCACAAGGCCGGCATTCACACCAAAGCGGTCCACAACGACCCCCGCGCCTACGAAGCGCTCGATCCGGCGGATTTCGGGCTCACCCGCGAGATCTCGGTCGGCCATCGGTTGACCGGGTGGAACGCGGTGCGCGTGCGAGCCGATGCGCTTGGGCTGCGGCTGGCGCTCAGCGACCTCAAGGAGGCGACAACCCGGGTCAAGCAGACGGCTGATGAGCGGCGCCTGTCGCTCGACGACGTCGACCGCATTCTCGCTCAGGTCGCTGCCGAGGCGACGGCACGCGCGGCTGCCCCGGTCAGCGTTCCCTGATCAGTGTCACGCAGATTGCGTAGACCACCGCCAGCACCGCGAATCCCGCGCCGAAGATTGTAAGGGCGGCCCCGTCGCCACGGGTCGCCAGCAACAGAGGGCCAACCAGCGTCGGTCCCAGTATGTGGCCGGCGCGTTCCGCCAACCGGTAGACCGCCAGAGTGCGGTCGCGCCCCACGGATCGCGCCGCCCTGCTGTCCGCCACGCGCGCCACCACAGGCGCCGCGATCAACCCCTGACCGACGCCGAGCGCCGCCACCGCGACCACGATCGCAAGCCCTGCGGCGCCAGGGACGGCGCTGCCGTCCAGCGCCGTGCGCAGCGACGCCGCAGCGGCGACGACCGGGTCCGGAATCAAAGCCAGCGAGGCTCCGCCGGAACCGCTGGTCAGCAGCAGACCCAGAAACCCGATGCCGACGGCCAGCATGAGCATGCCCAGCGTCAACACGCCGTCGATCGAACCCAGGCGAGCCACCAGCCGTGGGGCCAGTCCGGTCACCAGGAAGGTGACCGCCGCAAACACCATCAGCGCCTGCCCCACCTCGTCATCGTCGTAGCCGTTGCCGTGCAGCAGCAATGGCATGGCGAACAGCGCGACGCCTGCGAGCGCGAACTTGGACGTTATGCCGACCAACACGAGGACCGCCATGAAGTCGGGCGCCCGGATCAACCGGGCGACCCCCCCGACAAGGCTGACCGCTTCGGTCTCGCGCGAGCGTTGCAACGACGGCAGCAGGAACCACACGTAAGCGAACGTCGCGACAGCGACCAAACCGGCGACGAACAGAACGTCACGATCCGGGTTGAACACCGCCAACAAGCCACCGAGGCCGGTTCCGACGATTAGTCCGCCGTTGTAGCCGAGCACCTGAACCGCCGCCGCTCGGGTGCGCTGTGCCGGTCCCACCACCTCGAAGGCATAGGCCTGGACCGCAACCAGCAGCGTCCCCTGTCCGATGCCGCTGAGCGCCCGGCCGGCGCACAGCGCCCAGAACTCAGGAACCAAGGCCGTCAGGAACAGGCCTCCGCCGACGGCCGCCGTGCCGATCAGGAACAAGCCCCTCAGGTCCATCCGTCCGGTGATGTGCGAAGCCGGCAGCAGCGCGGCCGTCAGCCCGACGAAGAACAGGGTGAACGGGAGCGACACCCATCCAGACGGCAACCCCTCGGCGACAACGGTCTCCTGGACCAGTTCGGGAAGCAGCGCGAGCGACAGCGCGTCGGCAAAGATGCCCAGGAAATAGGCCGGCCGGACCAGCGCCAACCGGGCTTCCCCACCCTCGATTTGCTTCGCCCCCTGCGTCTCCCGAACGGCACTCAGCAGCACCAGGGCGAACACCGCGCACCCAAAGAACAGCGCCACGAAGTTGCGCGCACCGGACCCGAGGGCGGCCAGCACAACCGAGAGCGGAAGCTGCACCGACAAGACAAGATCCTGACCGGATCCCTGGTGGATCGGCAGTTCAAAGATCAGCCGGTGCAGATCGTCGGAGCCAAACCCGGCGTCCTCAACGCTTCCATCGACGCTGAACAGCACGCGATCCTGCTGGACCAGCGAGATCGCCGCGATGTTCGGGTTGATGCGGCGGTAGCCGTCCAGGGTCTCCCCGACCCCGGAAAATGCCGACAGCGGGATGCCCAGTTCGGTCGCCGCCGACAGCCGAGCCGCCATCGAGCGTGCCAGCGCTTCGGCCTGGCCTTCGACGCCCTTGCGGTACAGGTCGAACATCACGACCACCAGAACCGCAAGGTTGATCGCGATCATCGCCAGGAACACCGGCGTCAGCCAGCGCATACCGGACGAGCCGCGTCGGGCGATCAGCCAGAGGATCAGCGAAAACCCGACGAACAACCCGGCCGAGATCGCAAAGACCGGGACGAACGCCTCGTCCACCACCCGCTCGATGCGCTCGCGATCGATGTGCAGGACAACGGCCCCCACCTCGCCGAACTTGTCTCGGACCGGCAACTCGATCCGAAGGTCAACCTGTGACAGTCGCTCGGACCCGTTGCCGGCAAGGCGTTCAGAGGTTTCCCGCGAACGGTTCTCGGCGTGGCAGAACCGGTCACCGCGGGACACCTCGGCCTCGCAATCCACCGGCTTGCCGCCCACGTCGACGAGCGAGGCAGCCAGAATGGCCGGATCAACGGTGCGGATCTGCTCGCTGCGGCGCCCGAAGCCGCCGAACTGATCGAGCGGAAGCCCCGAGTTGGCGAACTGGTCGACAGCGGTCTGAAGGGTTGCGCCAAGCTGTTCCAGACGCTCCAGGCGGATCTGAACGTAGACGCGCGTGGCTTCGCCGTAGCCGACATAAGCGAACAGCAGGAGGCTGACAGCCGCCAGGGCGATGCCGGGCAGCGCGCGCATCAGATTGGCCATGTCACTCCCGATCCGAGATCCCGGACAATGGGCGGGGCGGGGCGGAGACTGGGGGCGCGAGCCTCCAGTCTCCGGACGGTCATCGGATCTTCATGTCCTGAGCCAGGGGCACCATTTGCTCGATCGCCGGATCGACCTCGCGTTGGACCTTGCGAAGCTCGGCGACATAGCGCGGGTTGTGACCGCCCTCGAGGTGCAAGGCACGGCGCAGGTAATCGGCCGCGGCAACCTTGTCGCCGTTCGCCGACAGGTAGCGGCCATACGCAAACAGGATGCGGGGGAAGGACGGATCCATCGTGACCGCCTCCTCGTATTTGCCGCGCGCCTCGTCGTGTCGGCCAAGGGCCGTCAGCGACTCCGCCCAGGCGATCAGCGCTTCGGGGTAGTTCGGCTCGATCTCGAGGGTCTTGCGATAGCGGCCGATGGCGTCCTCATGGCGGCCCTGGGTGGCGAGGGTCTGGCCCCAGCGCATCATCGGGCGCGGGAATGTCGGATCGAGGGCCAACGACTGCCGGAACTTGACCGTTGCCTCCTCGTAGTTCCCCTCGTTGTGGAGCAGGTGACCCCACAGCGCGTAGACCCACGGCAGTTGCCGCCGCTCAGCGTGAACCAGACAGAAGTCGAGAGCCGCCTTGGTCAGCGGATAGCCGCTCGAGGCTGACTCCTCACGGAAGTGATAGACGGCGACCAGATAGGGGTCGATCTCCTGCATGAGACGCAGCGCGGACCTGTGGATCAGCCCCTCGACGTCGTCGGCCGGCGCGTGTTCCTCGAGCGAGAAATGCCAATAGGCTGGAGACTGCCCCTTGATCGACAGCACCAGGTTGTCGCCCTTCTCGACGATCTCTCCAGAGAAGGTGTAGGGCAGGAAGCCGAGCGCCACCTGGGTGGAGCGTATCGGTTGGGCGAGCCCGAACCAGTCGCTCAGCGCCTCGACCGACCGGCCCTGCGCCGTCAGTTCTGTGGTCATCGTGCCGCGATTGGTGCCGGCGGCGTCGGCGATCTCCGCGACCTGCTCGGTGAAGAGGCCGGCCGCCACCTCATGGGTGAAGCCCTTGTCTTCAAGTTTGTGCGGGACTGAGATGTCCTGAATGATGATGGTTCCGGGATTGACGAAATACGACACGCCGAAAAACGCCGCCACCGCCAGAACCGGCAGCGATAGAAACCCGTCGAACATGTTCCCCTCTCCCCAATGCTCCCGAACCGTCCGCGTCAAGCGGCCAACGTTTGTTGGGAAACGATCCGTAACGATACCCTATCGCGCCAGCCGGCATAAGCACGGGCGCGGCCCCCGGATCGCGATTGTCGAACCGTCTATCCGCCGACCCGCTGCCCGAATTCGATGACCGCGCGCCCGCTCGGATCGTAGACAAAGGTTGCCGATTCAAAGAACGCGAACGGGATCGCTATCCCGATGCGCTCCGCCACCTGGAAGTTGATCGACAGGTCTGGCGGCGAGACCGTGCCAACCGGAAGGGTGCCGGGACCGGCGCGACCCAGCAGGACGTCCTTGGCGTAGACGGCGGCGAGCGCCACGGCGCTCGACAGGTTGACGCCGATCGACAGCAGTGCCGAGTCCGCACCGGGCCGGACCACATCGGGAAGCATCGAGACCACCGGCACTCGCCCGGCGTGTCGATTGACCTGGCCGATACGCTCGTAGACGGCGGTCGAGCCGGTGACCAGCAGGACACTGCGCCGGAGATCCGGGTCGCTGCGGCGCATGGCCTCGAGACCCGTCGGAATGGCCGTGTCGAGTTCGTCCGCGGCAGCGTCATCGTTGGCCACTGAGATATCGACCACCGACAGGCCGAGCCCGGACGCCGAATCATGCAATGGCTTGACTTGCGTCTGGATGGCACTGGCGTTGTCACGCGAATACAGCACCCCGATCGTCGACAGCCCCGGCACCAGCCGGCGCAGATAGGCGACCAGCGTGTCGGTGGCGACGTTGATCGAGGTGTAGGCGATGTTGCTGCCGCTGCCGGCGCGAGGGTCGTCTACTTGACCCGAGGCGACCGGATCCTTCGAAGCGCTGGTCACCGCCGGAATGTGATGACCTCGATGATGCTCGTGCAGATAGGCGGTGGCCTTCGACCCGACCGACAGGATCAGATCGACAGGCTCGCCATAGGCCCACCCCAGGGCCTCCCGCGCGACCGCGTCGTCACTGTCGTAGAACCAGACATCGAAGCGTGCCGGCAGACCGTGCTGCCGGAAAACCTGCAGGATCGTGTTGACGGCCGTCGAATAGGCAATGTCGGAGCGGATCGGAATCAGCAGCATCACCCGTTTGGCCGACTGTCGCAGAGGCTCCGGCGCCCAGGTCGGCTCGATGCTGTGGCGGGCGCTGTCGCCGGTGGCGCGCTCGACCGTGTACTCGTTCAGGGAAGCCTGCTCGTAGCGCAGCCATTCAAGCGAAGGCCGGGCCGATGCCGACCCGGAGATCGAGCCCAGAAACAGAACGATCAGGGCGGCGCACTGCCCGATGGTCGACACACGAACCTGCACGCGGGCCTCCTCAGAACGGGGCCGAACCCTCGATCGTCAACCGATGCATCACCCGCGGCAAGTCAGGCGGCGTGAATGTGGCGCTGTGAATCACCGCTGCGTTGTCCCAGGCGACTACGTCGCCCTGCCGCCACCGGTAGCGCAGGACACGGTCCGGAGCGGTCGCCTCGTCGCACAACCGTCGAAGCAGCGGCACCGCCACGTCGTCGGGCATTCCTTCGATCCCTACCGTCATCTCGTCGTTCAGGTAGAGCGACTTTCGACCGGTAACCGGATGGGTCCGTACAATCGGGTGAAGGCGATCCGGCTCACGGTGGCTGCGTTGCGCGGTCGGCGACGGGCCGCCAGCCGCTTCTTCGGCCAGACGGCTCGCCTTGAGGCGCTCGATCTCGCGCCGTTCGGACTCGTCGGCGGCTCGATCACCCGAATACACGAACTCCTTGCGCTGGTACCGGTGGATCGCCCGCCGACCGTCAATAAGGGCCCGAGTGCCGTCATCCAACCGGTCGTAGGCATCGGCAGTGTCCACGAACAGCGTGTCGCCGCCCCGGCCGGGTACCGTCACGCCGTGCAGCAGGGTGACGCTGCTGGGTTTCTCGGTGAAGGTGCTGTCGCTGTGCCAGTGGGTCCCGGCGCCGTCCCGCCCGATCGGCTTGCCGTTCTCGCGCACGTTCGACAGAACGTAGATCTGCGGGTGGGTCGGCAAGATTGTAGGCGCTGATGAAGAACGGCTCAATCGGCCCGAACGCCTCGGCGAAACGGATGAACCCATCCGGGGCGACGTCCTGACCGCGAACCGCGATGACCTTGTGCCGCCAGAACAAGTCGAGCAGTTCGCGGCGGCTCGCGTCGTCCATGGCACGCGACAGATCGAGCCCCCGGACCTCGGCCCCGAGACCCTCGGAAAGTGGCACTGCCGTCAGCGTCATCGCGCCACCATTGGATCCGTGAACATCAGGCGGGACGACACGCTGTCATCCACGGCCACCTCGACACCGGTCATCCGGAACCGCCCGGGCGCGCCAGCGTCCCGCCAATCGGACGCATCCATCAGAATGCGCAAAAGCGTCAACTCCGGGCGGACGTCAACCGTCGCGGGGTCCTGGAACTCGCGAGTCAGCAGCTGGCGCTCCTCGGGATCGAGATCGCGATCGTGCCGGAAGCGAAGCACGAGATCCTGGCGCTCCGCCATCGCGACGTCATAACCGGCGAGCGAATAACCGGCTCGACCGGCCAGTGAATCCAGCCGATCAGGCGCCTCGACCAGCAGTCGCCGAAAGGCGTCGGCCGCGCGCGAGTCCTGATTGGAGGACGCCACCCGCTTCCACACGCGGGATGCCCAGCCCGAGACGGTCTCCTCGACCTCCCCGATCCAGACCCCGACCGCGACCACCGCCTCGCCGACGACCCCAGCTTGCACGGGCGACGCAGTACCTGCGGTCGCCGCGAAAAGCATCGCCGCGACCAAGACTCCCTTCATCCCCAAACTCTTCCGTTGCTCATCCCCGGAGCCGGCCGAAACCGTCGCCGTAGAGAACCCCATTCCCATCCGGCGCGCAACGCGGCCATTGCGTTCAAGGGCTGATAAGCCATTATGGATAACGCCTGCATCGGGGGAGCGGATCAAAGCATGGCCAGTGTGCTCGTGGTCGCCACAAGCAAGGGCGGCACCGGAAAAACCACAATCGCAGCCTCGCTCGCGGCTTACTGGCGCGACGCCGGAAAGCGCGTGGCGATGCTGGACACCGACCCGAATCAGGCCGCCACCCGCTGGATCCGCAAGGGGAGAGCTACCAGAGCGTCGAGTCCCAGGCGACCTCCGACGAGCACGCAATCATCGGTGCCGTGCAGGACCTCGGTGAGCGGGCGGACATCGTCATCGTCGACACCGCCGGGTTCGGTAACCAGACGATGGTTTATGCCGTGGGAATTGCCGACCTGGTGCTGATTCCGGTCATGGCCGACGAGGCGAGCCTGTTCGAGGCCACCAAGATGAAGAAGGTAATCCAGAGCGCGAGCGCCCTCACCCGGCGTGACATCGCGTTCCGCACCGTGCTGAACAGGGTCAAGCGCGCCACCGTGGTTCGGCACACGGAGCGGCAGCTCGAGGCGCTCGGCCTCAACCCGCTGGAAGCGAAGATCGGAGATCGCGCCGTCTTTCAGGAAGCCTCGTACCATGGCGCGTCACCCCAGGAACTCGCGCCGAACACCAACGCCTCGCTGGAGATTCGCCGGCTCGCGCGGGAGCTCGAGCCGGCGCTGTTCGGATCGGCTTGAGCGCCGCTACTGAATGCGTGCAGCCGTCGTGATGATGAAAGCGTCGAGATCTTCGCGAACTGCCTCCGCCGAGATCCGGGCCTTGGCTACCGCCATCCAGGGCTCGGCCAGGGCGGCCTGATCCGCCGGAAGCACGCTCAGGGTCTCGATCGCTGAGGGAAAGTCGGAACTCATGACCGACTGCTCCGCCCGCGCAACCACCGCGGGGACGCTGTCGCCGGTCGGCGCACCGTCGAGACGCCACCGCAGCCGGATGGTCGCGGCAGTCAGGCTGGCGACAGTCTCAGACACCTGGGAAGCCAGATCACCTCGTGCTTCCGGGCGCTGCTCAGCCATCAGTATGGCGTGGGCGGCCTCATCGAAGCGATCCTGCACCTCGTCAACACTCGGGACGCCGATCTCCGCCCGTGCCTCGACCGCGGAGATGATTGCAGCGGCCTCGGGATCCCCGCCGGTCAGGGCGCGGAACAGGTTCAGCGTGCCGGCATAGGGCTCGGAACTGCCGAGCGACGCGCGCAAATCCTCGGCGACCATGAGGATGCCCGGAAGCTTGGCGGTGTTGACGGCCTGCTCGAGACCAGCCTGACGCGCCGTCATGGTCGCGATCGTCGCCTTCAGCGCTTCGATCTCCGCCCGTGCCTCGGCGCGGACCTGATCGGCCGTGACGCGTGTCTCCGACGCGGACGATCCGTACACGATCGGTGTCCACTGCGGGTAGGACAACGCCAGCCCGATGCCGATCAAGCCGGCCAGCAGGCCGGCCATGCGCCACCCCGCTGCCCGAGCCCGGCCGGCTCTGGGGCATGCCCGGTCGCGGTGACCGACGGCTCGGCTGGGCCGCCGGGTCGGGGCCGGGGTCGGGGTCGGGGTCGGGGCTGGGTGGCGCCACCGGCGGCGGAGCCGGCTCAGGACTTGCCTGGGCGGCGGCCACCACGTCTGGGGCTGGAGCGGCGGCTGCCGGGGTATCGGCAGCGGCTTCAGGTTCGGCTGATGCCGCGGCCGAACGGGTCGATCGGGCTCGGCCCTTCGGGGCCGCTCCGGTCGAGGCGGAGCGCGGGGTTTCGTCGGCCATTGTGCCTCCGATCAAGCGTGTCGGGAAAGGGAATGAGTCCGGTTGATCATGCGGCACCGGCGGTTCGAGTCAAGACGCACGTGCAGCATTTCAAAATCTTAATGCATTCCGTGGCTGCGGACCCTTCGATAATACTGGAGGATGACAAATGCTACCGCAGCCGCCCAGAAGTTAAGGGTGTTGAAGGTGTACGCCACGAGCGCGGTGACGTAGATGGTGAACGCCTGCGACACTATGCTCAGGAAGACGATCCCGATCAGCCCGACCAACAGGTCGAGCCCACGCAAAGACATCAACGCCGCGACCACCGACGCGACCAGGAGCACGGCGATGATCAGCACCACGAACGCCAGCAGTGGATCGGCGTCCGGTATCCGGACTGTCGATACCAGCCACTCGTAGCCGTAGAGACCGGGGTCGGCACGGTAGCGAAGGAACCAGAGTCCACGGGATGTCCCAGGACCCGCCGAGCGCGAATACCTCGGCGACACGAAAGCTCGGGCTTAGCGGGTCGGCGTACAAGGTGCACCACCCCAGAAGAAAACCCGCGAACGTCGCCGGGAGAGTAACAGACGGAGTCCGCCAGTAGACGTTCAGTCGCGGCAGACGGTGCATCCGAGCCACCGCGGCCACCGCCACAATCGGCAGACCCAGCAGCATGAGGCCGATCAGCGCCCGCAGCCCCTGCGCCCCGATCCAGCCTATCAGTCTCGCAAATTCGCCGTCCACGACGCCCTCGAAGGTCGATGCCGACCGGACCGCCGTTCCGGGCGGCTGTTATCCGGAGGTGCCGATCCGGGCGTAGACACGCGCCGCGAACTGGTCGAACGCGCGCTCCGTGGCGAGACGACGCCGGGCCTCGGCGATCCAGCCCTCGAGCAGCGCGTCGCTCTGGCGGTTGCTGAGCGCCGCCGCCTCCTCGATCGCAAGGTCGAGTTGCCCGGCCTCGAGCGCCGCGTCGATCGAGGCGATCGCCGCCGACAGTTCACCGATCGGATCCGCCTCCGGTACGGAGCGCGTCCCCACGAGCACCTCCACCCAGGTTCCGAGGCGTTGTGTCCAGCTCTGGATCCGGTTCAGCGTCCCGCCCATCTGGGTCGCCACGAAGGCGAAGTCGCGGCGCAGCCCCGGCAGCGACGCGACACCCGCGCCGGCGTGAAGATCGAGCGCGGACAACGCCAGCACCGCCTCGCTGTCGTCGGCGACCAGTTGCTTGGCGAGCGCCAGTTCCATGCGATAGGGCGTCTCGCGGTTCAACGCCATCCGGAGCTGGGTCATGCCGATCAGCGGCAGTTCCATCGCCTTGCGCTGGGCAGCGACCTGATTGGTCAGGGCGGCCACCGGAGCGAGCCCATCATGCGCCCTGGCGATCTCCGCCGCGAGTTCCTGCAGCCTGCCGGACGTGGCGTCGAGTTTGCCCGAGGCCTCCTCGACGAGAGAGGCGAGACGCTTGTCCTCGTCTCCCAGCCCGCCGACTTGCGTGCCAAGGGTGTCGATCGTCTCACGCAGCCCGGCAACCGATTGGTCCGCGGTCTCGGCGCGCGCGACCAGGGCATCGAGCGACTGGCGAATCTCGTCGAAGGCGACCAGCCGGGCCTCAACGGCCCCCACCCGGTCGGACACCGCAGCAACCGCGGCTGTCTGCGCGGCGAGGGCAGCCTCGGCGGCTTCGACGCGCTCGTTGGACTCGGTCCTCAGCAACAGTTCACGGGCCGCCGCAGGGTCGATCCCTGGAGCAACGGCAATCCGCTGCAACGCCTCGGTCAGGCGCGCGACCCGCTGGTCGAGACCTTCATAGGTCACCTCCAGGCGTCGGGTATCGTGACCGGTGATGAAGTCAACGGTCGACGCATCCAGTTGCGGGACATGGCGCTGCAACAGGACGCGGGCCTCGCTCCGCAAGCTGGGCGCTGCCAGTGCTGCCACGGCTGCGGCCACCGCCACAACGGCGAACAGGCCGGTCGCGACCGCCGCCCCCGGCTTCCGCCGCGCGCCACCGCCGGCTTGCGCGACCGGAACCGCCTTCGGCGTCCCCGCCGCACCCGATCCCGACCCGCCAGAGCCGGAGGTCCCGCCCGTTCCGCCGCCGCCAAGCTTCGGCTCCGAGCGAACGTCGCCACTGCCCGGGTATTGGCTCGCCAGCTTGGACAGCGCTTCCGGGTCCACGTTCGGTAATGGTCGGTTGGCCATGCCTTCAATCCCCCTCCGCCGGCGCGACACCGGCAAGCAGCAGTCCCCGTCAGACAGCCTTGATCGAGTTGTACCAGCGGCGCGAACGGATCACCCACCCGGCGCGCTTCGGTTGAACGTCGTTCTCCTCCATGATCGCCTTGACCCGAACCCGCGCTTCCTCGGAAGAGACCCGTCCCTTGGTCTTGGCCCGATACATCTCGACGGCCTGATCGAAATCCGACTTGGAGAGCCGGCGAACCCGGCCGCGCGCCGATTGCACCAGGATCAGGTCCCGGATCTCGGACTCGGTGGCGCGCTGCAGCGCGAAGCCCTGGTCGTTGACGGTGGACAGCAGAACGCCCCGAGCTTCCTCGAGGGAGAGGTTGTAGCGCGCCATGCCGTCCTGCAGCAGCCGCCGCTCCTCGTCCACGCGGATGAAGCCACCGTTCATCGCCTCGATGCGGACCATGTCGGCGAAACGGCGTCGGCCGTCCATACCTTGCGGCATCATCTGGTCCATTCTCAGTATCGCCCGCCCCTGCACAGCCATCAGGCCCGAAGCGAGTAGAAACCGCATCGGGCCTGATTTTTCAAGCGATTAACAATGCCGCTGCAGCAAAGCTGCCGCGCGCGTCATGTCGATCGGCGGAGAAACGTCAGCCCGCACTGGCCGGCGAAGCCGCCGGCGGCACGGTAATCAGCCAATGCGCCGCGACACCGCCGACAACCGCACCCGCGATGGTGGCAAGCCCGCCACCGCCGAGCAGATCGATAACGATCGCGCCGCCAGCCGCCCCGATCGCGATCGCCGCGATCTCGTTGGTGCTCAGAACGATGGTCTGGCCGCCGGCGGCGAGACGCCCGGCGGTGCTGCGGGCCGAACTCACCATGTCCTGCATGGCCGACTGCATGCGCCCAACCATCGCCTGCAGTTCCTCGATCTGCTCGGGCGTCAGCACCCGCTGGGCCGCCGTCGCGTCAGCCGGAGCCGACGCCGCAGGCGGAGTCGCCGGGGCCGTCCCCTGGGTCTGCGCCTGGGCACCGCCCACCGACAACCACAGCGTTCCGAGCACAATCACGGCCAGTCGCCAAACGCGCATCTGCCAAATCCTTCCCGTCGTTCCGTTTCACCACCGCCGCGTTGTGCGACGGCCCCTCCACCAAACTACGCTTATATCATAAAGATTACACTCGCGTTGCGGTCGCGCCACTGACTTTGTTCCGCGCCGCAACACGACGGCACCGGCGTGGTGGATCGTAGCGCACGAGCCTGCTAGATCTTGCATCGGTCGGCGCTCGGCGCCGCTGCACCAGGTGGGATGTCCGGATGCGTGCGCAGGCTCGGGTCTGGGGGCTGATCTCGGTCTTGCTGGCTCTGCTGAGCCCCGCACCGGCGCTCGCCGAGGATCCCGCGCTCCGCGCCGGGATCTGGGCGGCCAGGGACGCCGATACCCTTCGACGCGCGGCCCCCCGTCTGGTCGACAACACGCTCTCGACGACCTTCGACGCCATGGAAGCCAGGATCCCGGCTTACGCCGACTGGGTCTATGGATGGTTGTCCAGCCTGATTACCGCCACGGATCTGACCTATGTCGGGCTCAAGGCCACCGCTCGGGAAATCTACTTCGGGCGCCTTCCGGATCTCTCGATCCTTCACGCCCAACTCGCCGCCGAGGTCGAGCGGCGGTTCGATGAAACGGTGGTGATGTCCGGGCGCTCAGCCGCGGAGGCCGGCGACGGCTGGAGCCGGTCCATGGCCAGGCTGATGGCCCTCGACCAACGTCTGGCTTCGGAGCGCGGCGAGCGCATCCGACAGGCC
The DNA here is from genome assembly GCA_018401495.1 of Rhodospirillaceae bacterium. Classification (GTDB taxonomy): domain Bacteria; phylum Pseudomonadota; class Alphaproteobacteria; order Thalassobaculales; family Thalassobaculaceae; genus Thalassobaculum_A. Next base: position 137,378 of record JAGYJX010000015.1, on the reverse strand, counting down.
GCAAGCGAGGCCGGAGTGGCCGCGGCGCCGCTGCTGGCACTCCACGGACGGCCCCTGCTCGATCCGGCCATCGGCGCGAGCCGGCCGCCCGACCTCGTGGAGCGTGCGATCTTCGGCGTCGAGGAAGACGGTGCGGGCGGCACCACCGAAGGCGTGTTGTTCCGCTCCCTCCGACCCCTGGCGACCCGGTCGGTCAGCGCGGCGAGCCGGGTCGTTCTGGCCCCCACCATCGCCGGCCTGATCGCTTCTCCGATGCTTGGCGCCAACGGCGCCGTGTTGGCCGGCGCCACCTTGTTGGGGGTGTCGGCCGGGATATGGGGCGTCGACTATGCCCTGAACGAACTGGACGGCGCGGTCACCCGCCCGGGCTTCGAGGCGGAGCTGCGGTCGCTCATCCGGAGCGCCCACGCCCGGGCGTCGCGGCTGGCCCGGGAGCATGCGCAATCCGCGGTGTGCGACGCCCTCATCCGGGGCTGCCCTCCGTCAAGTATCGTTGCAGGCGCCGGCCGGCCGGGGTAGTTTCTCGGCACCTCGACCGGCGGTCTGAACCACCGATCAGGGACGCTCGAGACCCGCACACGCAAGGTCACGGCCATGGGGAACGCTCACACACTCGATCTCGGCGGCGTGCTGGCGCGCGTGTTGTTGTGCGTGTTCATCGTGTTTTCCACGTACAACGTCAGCGGTTATTCCTACTACCACTGGGTCACCTCTGACGTGATCCAGCCGCCGAGCGAGCATGTCCTTCAGATCGCGATCGCGGGCGCCCTCGGGTTCGGCTTCTACACCATCGGCGACATTACCCGACGGTCGCTCCAGAAGGGCGGCGTCGGGCTGATCTCGATCATGTTTGCAGCCAGCGCCTGGTATCTGGTCGAAGCCGACTGGGTTGAGCTTCGCACGGTCGACGATCTGGTGACGGCCATCCAACTCACCGTCGTCGGCATTCTCACCTTCGGCGTGTGCTTCTCGTTCCTGCACTACCGCCTCGGCGGCGTGAAGCAGGTCGAGGAGACGTGAGCCGGGCCCCTGCTCCACACCTCGCGCTTCGAACCCTGTCCTAGACCGGGCAGGTGGCGTCAGGCTCGAGCGTTGTCGGAATGGCCGACGAGTGATGTTGCCGGATCAACCCTGACGCTCCGGATCCGGCCCGGCTGATCACATAGGTGAAGCGCGCCGGGCTGGTGACCCGACGTCCGGTGCGTCCCGTCCAGGTGAAGACGTACAGACCGCTGGCGGTTGCCGGATCGGTCCCGGCGACGGCGAGGGTGGACTGGAACTGGACGCCCGCCGCCTGCGCCACCATCAGCTGTTCGAAATAGGCGCGCATCGACTCCGGCCCGCGCAGCGGCTCTGCCGACGCGGTGGCCAGAAGCAGCGCATCTGGCGCGTACAGCGCCAGGACGCCGGGAACGTTGCGGGCGTTGAACGCCTGCGCCCAGGCAGCCAGCGTCTCCTGCACCGGGGCTTGCACCCCGGCTGGCGTGGCGACCGGAGCCGACACCTCGATCGCCGCGGCCGCGGTCTCCGCTCCAGCCGCCGGACGCGGGATCCGGTTGAACCACCGTCGGCTGCGCACCAGCACTCCGGAAGCAGCCGGCTCGAGGCCGCGGCGGATCATCAGGTCCTTCACCCGGATCGCCGCCTGATCGGGGCCGATCTGCCCGCGGGCGCGCGACCGATAGAGGTCGACCGCCGCCATGAACACCGGTCGGGACACCCGTCCCGACGCTCCCCCCCTGGCCCGAAGGTAGTCGGCGACAGTATCCTCGACCGCGCTCTCCAGGATCAGGTCGTTACCCGCCGCCGCGTCGAGAACCGCGCCCCGCGCGCCATCGTAGTCGAGGCCATAGCCGGCCGTGCCGAGACGCAGCAGGGCTCGCTCCTGCGCCCGGGTCAGCAAAGCGCCGGTACCGGCGTGCGCCTGAATCTGGTCACGAAAACTCGCCATCCCGCCCCTCCCGTCTACCGGCCAGACTGCCTCAAAACGTGCTTTCCAATCGCGCGGACACGTACTTGAACTCGACCAGCGTGAGAACCGACTGCCAGATCAAGACGAAGGATAGCCCCCAGATCAAGGCCTGGGCGATCGACTGGTTGATATCGACGACCGTGGTCTTGGGGCGATACCCGAAGTACAGCGCGATCCAGGCGGCCCCGACGATCGAGGGAATTGCCTTGAGGGCGATCCAGTCCATGCCATCCATGAAGAACTGACCCGGCGGCCACAACCGCTGGAAGTACTGGTCACGCCACATGTAGGTGGAATCGTCGGGAAAGATGTACGACCAGGTGACCATGGCCACCCACGCCGTCAGGAATTCCGACATCACCACGAGGACCACCGAGGCGACCGCCGAGGCAAGCAGGACGGCGCCCGTCAGAGTACACATCGTGCGGGACGTTCAGGTTCCGCATGGCCTTGATCTGATCGGAGTAGACCTTGTGGCCGATGTCGGCGCCGATGAGCGCCGCGTTCCGTGTCGAGATCAGCACCGCTGTCGTCAACGGCGCCAGCACCCGCAGTTCGCTGAACGCCAGACCGGCCAACGCGTCGGAATGGATGATCGGCATCAGCAGGTCGCGGAACGGCATGTACTGGAAGATGAACCATGTCGTCACGAAACCGACGATCACGCTGCCGAGGCCGACGAACAGCAGGGCCGACGGCGAGAAGCACAGTTCCCAGAGGTAGCCGGCGAAAAACCGCAGGGTCCAGTTCCACCGCCAGCCGGCGGACGACCGCATTGGACCGGCGGCGACCGCCGCCGTCGTCCGCTCCGGCGCCAGAGGCGCCTCGACGCGGTGATCCGCGTCCACGTCGGACACGCTCTCGATGGCCTCCAGTTCGCGCTCCAGCCGGGCCGCGTCCGGCGGCAGTTCAATCAGCGCGTGGCGGCGCGGATCAAGCATCAGGACCCGGTCGGCGACGTCGATCAGGTGGCGGTAGTGGTGGGCGATGATCACCACCGGTACCCCGACGTCCTGGCTCAGCGACTTGATCAGCGCCGCCAGCCGCTTGGACGCCGACACGTCGAGCCCGGAGTTGGGCTCGTCCAGGAACAGCACCGGGTGATTGCCGAGCAGGGTCCGGGCGATCGCCACCCGCTGCCGCTGGCCGCCGCTGCAGGCGTTCACCGAGGCGTTCCGATCGACGTCCCGCAGCAGCCCGTCGATTGCCGCGATCAGCGAGGCACCGACCGTCGCGTTGTGGTCGGCCGCTATCGCAAGATTCTGGGCGACCGTCAGTTCGTCGAACAGCGCGAAATTCTGGAACACCACGCCGCCGAGAGCCACCCGCTCGCGCGACAGATCGACCCGCTCGCCGCCGTGACGGACATGGCCGGAAATCCGCCAGCCCTCGCGTGCCGCCGAGATCGCCCCGGACAGCAGGTTGACCAGCGTCGACTTTCCGGACCCGCTGGGCCCGGCCAGGATCACCACCTCGCCGGCGGAAAGCGAAAAATCCGCCTCATGCAACAGAACCCGACCCTGGGGTTGGGCGATTGTCAGTTTCTCGACAACGACGACCGGCGTCGTCGCGGGCCGGGAGACGGCAGATTGGGTCATGACCGGATCTCGACCAGGGGCTCGTAGCGCCAGAGTTCCTCGGCGGCCGGCGAATTCTCCGGGACCACCAGCGCCACCAGCCGGCGCCGGTTGAGGAGGATGTAGCGGATCACCCGCACCGCCAGGGTGTCGGGCCGGCCGTTGGCCCGCTCGACGATCCGCGAGAACACCTCCATGGACATCGCTGACAGCTCGGTCTCGAGGATCCGCAAATCCTTGGCGAAGCGCGGGTCCCGAAGCATTCGGTCGACCAGCGGCTGCAGCCTCGGATCGTCGGTCAGCGCGTCGAGGAAGGCATCGGCCAGCAGCGCGCCAACCCGCCAGGCGCGCTCGTCCTCGGCGACATCGAACAGGTGGCGGACGAGCAGGCGCTGAACCTGCGGGTCGATCATGATATCCGCGGCCGCCCTTTCCAGGGGGCCGGTGTCCAGCTTGCCCTCGGTGACCAGATCCTGCATGGCCTGCCAGCTCGGCAGCATCATCTCGAACGCCGCCGAACGCAGCTTCGGAAGCGCGATCGGCAGCATGGCCGCGGCCAGCCGCTCGCCGTCGGCTCGTCCGAACATGTCGCGGATCGTCCGGTTGATGAGCTGCAGCTTCGGATCGAGCCACATCCGGACATAGGCCTCCTCGACCATCGCCTGCAGCGGCTCGCGATAGTCGCTGACGAAGGCCGGCTGGCCGACGATCGTCACGAACCGGTCTCGCAGCAGGCTGACCAGCCGTTCCCCGACCAGCGCGATCTCATTCTTCGACGCTCTCGGAACCAGCGACCAGAGCGCCTTCACGTCGGTTTCCAGGAGGATCACCCTCGAGCCTTCGAACGAGACCGAGTCAAGATCCGGAAACAGCAGCATCTCGACCCGATGATCGTCGAGCAGAACCGCCCGCCCGATCGGCACGGCGGTCCCGTTCTCCGACAACCGGAACGCCGGGTAGGTGCTCGGGGCGTCGATACCGGCGGTCCAGTCCGGACGCGCAAACGTCCGGGCGTCGGCGGCATCCAGAAACGGCGACCCCCGGAATCCCCAGATCCCAAGCAGCGTCGCCACAGCCAGGATCGCCACCGCCATCGTATAGGTAATCGGTGTTCCGTGACGCATGCCCTAGCCCCCGGCGCGGGCCGAAGCGGCGTGCCGCACCGAACAGTCCCGCCATCCGCCGTCCAGCGCCACCGGCGAACGTCCGGCGTCGCGCTGATCGAGCCATCCAGTCATATGAAATCCAGTCTCCGAGAAGGCGTGGCGCCGATGATGATCCGGCAACGGTTGCTGCCGGGATAGTCAGAACAAGAGGCGGTAGCAAGACCAGAGGAGAGAATACCCTCACCCACGGCGACCACTGAAGGCGACCGATTGCCACCTGCCTGCCGTGGCGTGGCATCAGCGGGCCGTACGCCCCGGCGGGCAGCATCGGCGCAGAAGCCTGAACCTACGCCCACTCGAGCGCGCTCGCGAGGGAAATGCGAGGGCGGGCGACGGCTGTTCGCTTGACCCCTCGGTCCCGCCGACGATAGGGTCCGACTTCAGGGAGGACCGGGATGGAAGTGGTGCTTGTGGCAGCGACGGCTTTTGCAGCGGCCGTGGCGCTGGACGGGGTGATCGAGATCGGTGCCGAGATCAGCGCCGGCTGGAGCACCGAGTGGGCGGCGCATTATTTCTGGGACATCCGGGCTGACGGCAACGGTTCCGAGTCAGAGCGTCTCGCCGCTGAACTGATTGCGCGCGTCCCCGACGGGGAAGGCTACCGAGAACTGTGCGCCCTGCCGATGACGCCAGTTTCAAACGGGACGATACCCCGATGAACATTCTCGTCATTGCCGCGATTTCAGGCTTTATAGCCGGCGAGTTCACGTCGAACCTGTTTTCCGAGAACCTGGCGCACGCTTACGAGGACCTCTACGCCAACGGCTTCTATATGCTTCCACCGACTCCCGACCTTGAACTGCAGAAGGCCGCGATGGTTTCCGAGGAGGCCTACCTGGAACGTCTGTGCAGGCTCTCCGCGGCGGACGCGGCGATCCAGTAGGTCAATCGCGTCGTTTGGCGGCGCCGGTGGCTGTGGTAGATTCCGGCGGGGATAAAAGAGAGGGTGGGATCGTGCGCCGTTTGGTTCATGTCTTTGCAGCGCTTTGGCTGCTCCTGACGCCGGCGTTCGCCTGGTCTCAGGACAAGATCACGCCGACAATCGTGATGGGCCTGGATGATCCCGATTCACCGAGGGTTTACAGCCCTTGGCTGGGCGCGATCGCCGGCACCACGATCGCCATCGTCGGCGCCAACGCCTGGACCGGCGGGGCGCTGCTCGCACCCACCCTCGGCGCCGGCGTCTCCGCGCTGGCTGGCGGCGCTTGGCTTGGGCCGGCAGCGCTGGCGCCCCTCGCCGCCCAGTCGGTTATCGAGACATCGACCCTGGTGGCAACCGGCGTTCTCGGCGGAGTCATCGGATACTGGCTGGCCTCGGAGTGAGCGTCGATTGATCGCAGGTGGGCTGCCCGCAATGGACACGGGCACGGTCTTCGGCGATGCTGATAACCGGTCCCGCGAGAAGGCGGGGGTGGGAAATTTTTGGTCGACGGGAGAGTCACGATGACGAAGACGATCGTTTCGCTAAGCCGAGCCCTCTTGATTGTGGCGGCGCTCGCCTTGGCGCCTGCTGCCGCGAAGGCGCAGACCGGCCCGTTGGAAAGCTCGACCTCCGGAAGCTTGGACGCTTACCGGGCGATGGCGATCACCGCCGGCGTCGTGGGCGGCGCGATCGTGGCGACCGTGCTCACCGAGGGCCTCATTCTTCCGCTGATCGGCGGTAGCGGCGCGGCGGATGCGGCCGCCAAACTGGTCGGTGTGTCGGGGACCGTGTTCGGGGCCGTGGCCGGCGGCCTGTACGCCGACGACTGGTACGCCCGTCAGTAAATCGGATTCGCAGATACTCAAGAAGAAGGCCCGGCATACGCCGGGCCTTTTCGTTTCCGGAACCTGGCTCCGGAATCCTGCCTCTGAACACCGCCGACGAAGCGCCCTGCTTTCCCGATCAGTTCACGCCCGCTGCCTGCGGCGTGATGTAGTAGGAACTGTAGACCCACATCGTGACGACGCCGCCGGCAAACGCCGCGGCGACCACCGTCGTCGCCACCGGCATGGTCGCGTACAGGTAACCGGCGCCGCCGCCCAGTACCGCGTACACCATCCGCACCGCCAGATCGCTCGACGAGATCGGCCGCCGGCTGCAGTCGCAGTCGGGCGCGGACACCCCGGAAGCCGTTCCTGAGCCAGTATCACCCGAGGACCGGTGATCGAACTGCTCGCCAGCGCCGGAGACGCACCAAGCAGCACTCCGACCGTCAGCATCACCATCGCCAAAGCGCGCATTCCCCTCATCCTCCCGATACCCGACCGGCGCGCTTCAGCGGCCGGCGGCTCCAAACTCGACCTCGACCGTGGCGTGCCCCACACCGAACCGGTCGCGCAGCCGTTCCTTTATGGCCGGAACCGCCGACGCAGGCGGCGTGTCATCGGCCAGACGAACGCTCATCGTAATCATGGGCCGTTCCTGGTTGATCGACCAAGCATGAATGTGATGGACCTCCCGAACGCCGTCGACGGCTCCGATCAGATCCGCCCGAATCGCCTCCGGCTCCAGGTTTGCCGGAGCGCCCTCGAGCAGGATGTGGAGGGCGTCGCGAGACACCACCCAGGCGCTGCGCAGCACCAGCAGGCGATACCAGCACCGACAGAATCGGATCGATCGGCAGCCAGCCAGTCCACAGGATGACCAGCGCCGCCACGATCGCCGCCACTGATCCGAGCAGATCACCCATGACGTGGATGATGGCGCCGCGAATGTTCAGGTTGTCGCGGTCGGCGGTGGTCAGGATGTAGAACACCGCCACGTTGACCAGCAGCCCGAGCACGGCGATCACCAGCATCGGCTCGGCCAGGATCGGGGTGGGCTGCCCGTAGCGCTGGAACGCCTCGTACACGATCCAGCCGGCGATCCCGAACAGGCTCAGGCCGTTCAGGAACGCCGCCAGCACCTGGACCCGGTGGAAGCCGTAGCTGTGCCGACCGGTCGACGGCCGGCGGGCGATCCGGAACGCCGCCCAGGCGAAGATCAGCGCCACCGAGTCCGTCAGCATGTGCGCGGCGTCGGCCAGCAGCGCCAGCGAACCGGACACCAGCCCTCCGATCACCTCGGCGGTCATGAAGCCCGCGGTCAGGCAGGCGCCGATCGCAACCCGCTGCTCGTTGCGGCTGCCGCTGCCTCCGTGGCTGTGGCCATGACCGTGGCTGTGGCCCTGCCCCATTCCCGATTTCTCCCATGAACTAGCCGCCATCACTCTAGCGCGGGTCAGCGTCCGGGCCAAAGCCCGGCTCACCAGAGGTCGCGACCGCCGAATGGAACGAAGTTCCGCTGGCAGGAACGAACTCCGGTTGGCGGTCGCCCCGGAGTCCTGCTATCGAGAAGCTTGGCGGTCCGTTCAGAAGGCCGCGTGACCAGCGTGCAGGGAGGCACCAATGAGCGCTTCGCGCGTCCGGCGTTGCAGGCCGTTGACCGGCGTGACAGTTCCCGCGCCGCCGGCGCAGCGCCCCGGTCCGGCCCACCGGCCGCCTGCGCTTGCGTCATCCTCGCGCCATCGGCGACATGGTGGCCGGCTCGGGTCGCTCGTGACCAGCGTCAACTCTCAGAGATGAGGACATCCACCATGCGGGAAGCGGTGATCGTTTCGACCGCGCGCACGCCGATCGGCAAGGCGTTCCGCGGCGCGTTCAACAACACCCACGGCGCCACCCTGGCGGGACATGCCATCGAGCACGCGGTCGCCCGCTCCGGGCTGGATCCGGCCGAGATCGAGGACGTGATCATCGGCTGCGGCCTGCCCGAGGGCGCCACCGGCCACAACGTGGCGCGCATCGCCGCGATCCGCGCCGGCCTGCCGGTGACCACCGCCGGCACCACGGTCAACCGGTTCTGCTCGTCCGGCCTGCAGGCGATCAGCATGGCGGCCCAGCGGATCGTGGTCGACGGCGTGCCGGCGATGGTGGCCGGCGGCGTCGAGTCGATCAGCCTCACCCAGGCCAACCTGAACGGCACCCACAAGATGGAGCCGCTGCTCGCCGAAACGAAGCCGGACCTCTGGATCACCATGATCGAGACCGCCGACATCGTCGCCGAGCGCTACGGCGTGTCGCGGGCCGACCAGGACGCCTACGCCCTGCAGAGCCAGCAGCGCACCGCCGCCGCCCAGCAGGCCGGCCGGTTCGACGCCGAGATCGCCCCGATCACCACCGTCAAGCTGATCCAGGACAAGGCGACCGGCGCGGTCTCCGAGGAGACCGTCACCCTGGCACGGGACGAGGGCAACCGCCCGACCACCACCCTGGACGGTCTCGCCGGGCTTGAGCCGGTGCGCGGACCCGGCCGGTTCATCACGGCCGGCAACGCCAGCCAGCTGTCGGATGGCGCCGCCGCCTGCGTGCTGATGGACCGCGACCTCGCCGAGCGCCGCGGCATCGCCGCGCTCGGCGTGTACCGCGGCCTCGCGGTCGCCGGCTGCGAGCCCGACGAGATGGGCATCGGACCGGTGTTCGCGGTTCCGCGCCTGCTGGAGCGCCACGGGCTGAGCGTGGACGACATCGGCCTGTGGGAACTGAACGAGGCGTTCGCGGTGCAGGTGCTGTATTGCCGCGACCGCCTGGGGATCCCGAACGACCGGCTCAACGTCAACGGCGGCTCGATCTCGATCGGCCATCCCTATGGCATGTCCGGCGCGCGGATGGTCGGCCACGCCCTGATCGAGGCCAGGCGGCGGGGCGTGCGATACGTGGTCTGCACCATGTGCATCGGCGGCGGCCAGGGCGCCGCCGGCCTGTTCGAGGTGGTGTGAACGCCACGGCCTGGAGGTGAGACAATGGAACTGGTGCTGTCGCCCGAGGATGAAGCCTTTCGCCAGGAGGTCCGGGCCTTCCTCGCGGCGAACCTGCCGGCCGACATCGCGGCCAAGTCCGGCAGCGGCTTCCGGCTCGCCAAGAACGATCATGTGCGCTGGCAGAAGATCCTGCACGCTAAGGGCTGGATCGCGCCGAACTGGCCGGTCGAACTCGGCGGCACCGGCTGGACCGCCATGCAGAAGCACATCTTCGACGAGGAGTGCGCCGCCGCCGGCGCGCCGATGGTGATCCCGTTCGGCGTCTCCATGGTGGCGCCGGTGATCATCGCCTTCGGCTCCCAGGCCCAGAAGGACCGCTACCTGCCGCGCATCCTCAGCAGCGACGAGTGGTGGTGCCAGGGCTATTCCGAGCCCGGCGCCGGATCCGACCTCGCGTCGCTGCGCACCAAGGCGGTGCGCGACGGCGACCACTACGTGGTGACCGGCCAGAAGACCTGGACCACACTCGCCCAGCACGCCGACATGATGTTCACGCTGGTGCGCACCGCCGACACCGGCAAGAAGCAGGAGGGGATCACCTTCCTGCTGATCGACATGACCTCGCCCGGCATCTCCGTGCAGCCGATCACCACCATCGACGGCAGCCGCGAGATCAACAGCGTGTTTCTCGACGCGGTCCGGGTGCCGGTCGCAGAACCGCGTCGGCGAGGAGGGCCAGGGCTGGACCTACGCCAAGTACCTGCTCGGCCATGAGCGCACCGGCATCGCCGCCGTCGGACGCTCGAAGGCGCAGCTGCGCAAGCTGAAGGAGATCGCCCGGGCCGAGCAGTCGGACGGACGGCCGCTGCTCGAGGATCCGGAGTTCGCCGGTCGCGTCGCCCGGATCGAGATCGACCTGCTGGCGCTGGAATCCCTGGTGCTGCGCATCCTGCACGCCGAGAAGGAGGGCAAGGCGCCGGGTCCGGAGGCCTCGTTCCTGAAGATCAAGGGAACCGAGATGCAGCAGGGGCTGACCGAATTGCTGGTCGAAGCGATCGGCCCCTACGCCGCGCCGTTCCAGCCCGAGGCGTTCCGCCAGGAGAACTGGAACGAGGAGCCGGTCGGGCCGGACTACGGGCCACCGCTGGCGCCGCTGTACTTCAACTGGCGCAAGGCGTCGATCTACGGCGGCTCGAACGAGATCCAGCGAACCATCATCGCCAAGTCGATGCTCGGGCTGTAGGCGGGGAACGCAGCGATGAGCTTCGCCTTCACCGACGACCAGCGCCTGCTCGCGGACAGCGCCGACCGCTTCCTGGCCGACACGATACGGCTTCGACGCCCGCCGTGCCGCCATGGCCGGCGAGGCCGGCTGGAGCCGCGACACCTGGCGGGCGTTCGCCGAGATGGGGTGGCTCGCCCTGCCCCTACCCGAGGCGCATGGCGGCCTCGGCGGTTCCACCGTCGACACCGCGATCCTGATGGAACGGTTCGGCCGCCACCTGGTGGTCGAGCCCTACGTCGCCACCATCGTCCTCGGCGCCGAAACCGTGGCGCGGGCCGGCTCGGACCGCCAGAAGGCCGAGCTGCTGCCGGCGGTGGCCGAGGGCCGCCTGCTGCTCGCCCTCGCCCACGGCGAGCCGACCAGCCGCTTCGACCTCGCCCGCGTCGCCGCCACCGCCACCCGCGACGGCGCCGGCTGGCGGCTGTCCGGTCACAAGGCGGTGGTCCACCACGCCCAGTGTGCCGACTGGCTGGTGGTCTCGGCCCGGACCGCCGGCGCCGGCACCGACCGCGACGGCATCACCCTGTTCCTGGTCCCCGCGAACGCCGACGGCGTGACCTTGCGCCCCTACCCGACCGTCGACGGTCTGCGCGCCGCCGAGGTGCTCCTGGAGAACGTCGCGGTCGCCGACGACCAGGTGCTCGGCGAGGTCGGCGGCGGGCTGGCGGTGGTCGAGGCGGTGGTCGACCGGGCGCTGGTGCTGCTGTCGGCCGAAGCGGTCGGCGCCATGGACGCCACGGTCTCCCTGACCGCCGAGTACCTGAAGACCCGCGAGCAGTTCGGCCGCCCGCTCGGCTCCTTCCAGGTGCTGCAACACCGTCTCGTCGACATGCTGGCCGCCAAGGAGTTCGCGCACGCGCTCTGCTACCGCGCCGCCGGCGCCATGGACGACACGACCGGCAGCGAGCGCGCCCGCGCCGCCGCCGCCGTCAAGGCCGAGACCGGCCGGGCCGGCAAGCGCATCGGCCAGGACGCGATCCAGATGCACGGCGGCATGGGCATGACCGACGACATGGCGGTCGGCCACTACTTCAAGCGGCTGACCATGATTGACGTGCAGTTCGGGAACGCCGCCCACCACCTCCGCCGGTTCGCCGGCCTGTCCTGACAGGAGCCTCGCCATGATCCCGGAGATGAGCCCGAAGGCCGCCGACCTCGAGGCCCGCGTGCGCGCCTTCATGGACGAGCACGTCTATCCCGCCGAGGCGGTGTTCCACGAGCAGCTCGACGGCTCCGGCAACCGCTGGCGCTGCCCGCCGATCATGGACGAGTTGAAGGCGAAGGCCCGGGCCCAGGGGCTCTGGAACCTGTTCCTGCCGGAGTCGGAGCGCGGCGCCGGCCTGACCAACCGCGACTACGCGCCGCTCTGCGAGGCCATGGGCCGCTCGCCGATCGGGCCGGAGGCGTTCAACTGCTCGGCGCCCGACACCGGCAACATGGAGGTGCTGGAGCGGTACGGCACCGAGGAGCACAAGCGGCGCTGGCTGGAGCCGCTGCTGGCCGGCGAGATCCGTTCCTGCTTCGCCATGACCGAGCCGAAGGTGGCGTCGTCGGACGCCACCAACATCGAGTCCAGCATCCGGCGCGACGGCGACGACTACGTCATCAACGGCCACAAATGGTGGTCGTCGGGCGCCATGGACGAGCGCTGCAAGATCTTCATCTTCATGGGCAAGACCGACCCGTCGGCCGAGAAGCACAAGCAGCAGTCGATGATCCTGGTGCCGGCCGACAGCGCCGGCATCACCATCAAGCGGGCGCTCACCGTGTTCGGCTACGACCACGCGCCGCACGGCCACGCCGAGATCCTGTTCGAGAACGTCCGGGTGCCGGCCTCCAACATCCTGCTCGGCGAGGGCCGCGGCTTCGAGATCGCCCAGGGCCGCCTCGGCCCGGGACGCATCCATCACTGCATGCGGCTGATCGGCCAGGCCGAGCGGGCGCTCGAGATGATGAAGGCGCGGGCCCGCTCGCGGGTGGCGTTCGGGCGGGCGCTGTCGGAACAGGGTGCCCTGCGCCACACCATCGCCGAGTGCCGCATCGCCATCGACCAGGCCCGCCTGATGGTGCTGTACGCCGCCCACAAGATGGACACCGTCGGCAACAAGGCGGCCCGCAAGGAGATCGCCATGATCAAGGTGATCGCGCCGCGCATGGCCTGCGACGTCATCGACAAGGCGATCCAGGTGCACGGCGGCGGCGGCGTCAGCCAGGCGTTCTCGCTGGCCTACGCCTACGGCAGCAGCCGCACCCTGCGCCTCGCCGACGGCCCGGACGAGGTGCACCTGGAGTCGATCGCGAAGACCGAGCTGCGGAAGAACGACTGATTTCGGCGGGCGGGCTCATCCTGGCTAGAAGGCAGGGCAGAGGATCGCGCGACCGTCGGCGTGGACTTCGCTCCACAACTCCAGGCCCTCGACGTCCCGGACCCGGGCGATCGCCTCGGTGAGCCCGTCCCAGTCCGCCTCTTCGGCCAGCAGGCGCTCGCGGAGCTCCCGGCTCGACGCCAGGTCGCTGGCGTGCAGGCTCAGCAACGTCGACGCCTCGACGATCCTTGGCGACCGGCCGAGCCACCCGAAGACGCCCAGCGGCGAGAGCCTGCCCACCAGTTCGTCGCGGCGGTCATCGTCAACCTCCCGAAGCACCACCCCCAGGGCCGAGTCCTGCCCCACGCTTCGAGCTGCAGCCGCTTCCTCGGCAGCCAGGCTGGCGTCCGCGAGTTCAAGCGTGTCGCGTTCCCCACCGGGCAGCTCACGGCAGTATTCGGCTCGTTCGTTGTTCATGATCGCGTTGAAATACAACGCGTTGCGGGATTTGTCCGGATCGGCGCCCTGGCGGTAGTAGGTACCGCCCAGCAGCATCACCCCGGTCTCGTTCATCACGTACATGACCCGGAAGAAGGTGAACTGCTCCGGGTAGCAGAACAGAACGTAGGTTGCGCCATCGCAGGCGAAGCCGTCGGGTATGCGGTCGTTCTTGTCGACCCGCGCCACCACCCTTCCCTCGGCGTTGAGCAGACCCACGTCCTGCTCACCGGCAACCGCCCGACCGTGCACCTTGCGCAGCCGGATGAAGACACGTTGCTTCTTGGAAGCCCGCTCGACCGTAGCCGCGTCCAAGGGAGTGGCGTGCGCATAGACAGGCCTGAAACGCATGAGAAGGCCCAAATGGGCCGCCTCGCGCCGTGTCCAGTCGGTGCCGGCAAGGTCGACGCTGGCGTTGTGCCCGTCGTGGGCGGCCAACAACTCATCGCGATGCGTTGCGATCATTCCGGCGTACTGAAGGAGCGATGCCGAGTCGGCTGCTTCGATGTGCGGGCCCAGCACCCGCTCGGCCGTCACCGAGGCTGCCTCGTGTTGCCGCGCCCGCCGATCGAGATCAGGAGCGTCGAACAGGTCGAGTCGGTTGTCGAGCCGCCGGCTCAGGCGCTCCAGCCACTCCTGGTACGGCGTGTCGACGTCCATCAGGATCGCGGCGGCGACCGGATCGTTGAACAGCGCGAGCGTCAGGAACGAGCAGAAGAAGTCGGTGTCCAAAAACAGCGCGGACCTCGAAAGCGCCTTTCGATACAGCGCCCTAACGCCCAGGTAGCCGGCCAGATAGTGCCCGGCTCCCTCGCTCAGATCGACCGAGAGCAGGTTCCTCTTGCGCGCCCTCGCCTCCCCAGTCCGCCGAGCCGCCACCAATTCCCGCGCAAAGCGATCCCAGGCGGTGTCAGGCGAAAAGTCGGTTTGGCTGAGAAGGTGCAGGAAGTGGCACCGCGTCATGGCCTTGGAGGCCACCTCGGATCGGCCGGGCACGGCGTCCCACTCCGCGAACAGCGCCACTCCTTCGATCCACGGCTCATAAACCAGCACGCCAGCGGCGAAGTTCTGCATCAGCCGCCGAAAATCGTCCGGGACTTCGCCACGCTCGGCGGCCGCCTCGACGCGGGGATCACGGGTGGCGGCGATGGAGATCCGCCACAGATTGTTCAGGCTGTCGCCGACCGCCGACAGGAAGCACTGGTGATGGGTCAATTCGTGCAGAAGCAGCGGCAGCGACGTCGTCGGAAACCGCGCTTCGACGTTGGGTGACGGATCGGCCGGCTTCTCGGGTTCCCAGTCCAGCGTCAGGGCGTTGGTGATCTGGGAGACCATTCCGGCCACCGAGCCATGGGAGGAGCCCATGATCCACCTCCTAACTCACTCCTGCGTCGCCTGAAGCCGACTTACGCGTCGTCCGTGAAGAACGACTTCAGCGTCTTCAACACGCCGGCCACGCCGTCCTGGCGGTACTCGATCTTGAGCGTCTTGGTGTCGCCGTCCGGCTTCTTGCGGGCGATGTCGATCACGACATGCTTCTTCGACACGATCCAGGCGGTCAGGAGCAGGGCGGCGATCTCGGGACCATGGGCCACCAGCACCGCCGTCACGCCGCCCAGCGACCCGGCCTGCCCCGCGGGTGCACGATCCGTCTCGATCCGCACCGTGTCCGGACCGACGCCTTCCTCGAACAGCTCCTGCAGTTCGTGCGCGGATACCCGGTCCAGTCCGGCGATGGAGATCATGGCTGACTCCCACTTGCCGTACGCCGGTCATTTTGGCGAACATCAACAAGGTTAACGAACAACCATCAATAGTGCAAGGTTACCCCTGCGGGACTTCCTACTTCCCGCCCAGCCGCTTGGAGTTGCGGGTGGCAGCGCGGTGCCAGGGCGTCAGCAGTGCCAAGGCGGTGACGCCCGGCACCATGGCGGCCAGCGCCATCTGCTGCATGGCGGTCATCTTCTCGAGCACCATCTTGCTGTACTCGGCCTGCGAGCACTGGCCGGTGGCGGCCATGGTGGCGCGATGGGCGATGGTCTGGGCCGACGCGAGGGCGAGTTCCGCCATCATCACCGGCAGAATGGGCGTCATCACCGGCAGAATGGGCGTCGGCCGGGCGCGGCGTCGTTTGACGGTCATGAATGTCGGCTCCAGGTGGGCAAGCGTTATGATGTGGCGCTGGGGCCGGGCGATTGCCAACCCGGCACGGCGTTGTCACAGCGGATGGCGCGGGTTGCGCCGGCCGATGACCAGGACCGCGACCTTGCGGCCCTCGCCGTTCGCCCGCAGGACGAACCCGAGATGGGTGGCGTCGGGGTGCAGCAGGCGGGTCCGGTAGCCGGGGCTGTCGAGCCAGCGTTGCGTGAAATCGCGGATGTCGGCGCCGGAGGGCTTGGCACCGCACGCGCCGCACGCCCCGACCATCAGGTCGAGCGACCGCCAGGCGTCGGGCGGCACGTCGGACGGCAACCGGATCTCGCCGCCCGAACGGCCGAACAGCGGCTCATCCAGGCTGTCCGGAAGGCGCAGGCGCGCGACATCCGACAGCTCCTCGTTGGTCGCGACCGGACTCACCCCGGCGCTCTCCCGGGCGCGGTTGATCTCGGCCAGGGCAGCCGCGACCTGCGCCTCGGGTCCCAGCCCAACCGACGCTTCGCCGGGCTCGCCCCCCTGTGCGCCGGATGCGCCGGCACCATCGAAGGTCTGCACCGCGTAGATGCGACCATCGTCACCGCCGGCGATGCCGAACCCGAACCCGTCGAACCCGCGGCCGACGATGTTGTCGCGGTGCGGCGGGCTGTTCATCCAGCCCCGCTGGAACTGCCGCACCCGCTCGGCGGACACCGGCAGGCGGCATCCTTGGCACTCGGCGATGTTCTCGGCCACCGCCTTCCAGCGGCTTCCGCCCCGCTCGCGATAGCGGTCGCGGACGGTCGCGCCCTCCGGCGACTGGTGCGCGTAGTAGCCGCGCTTCAGCATGTCGTCGGCGTGCGCCTGGGCAGCCGCGTTCAGTCTGTCGGTGAGCCGCAATTCCGGCAGGCCACGGTCGAGGCGCACGGCGTTGACGAGCGAAAGCGCCTCGGCCCGCAGCGCGTCGAGGTCGCCGCTTTCGGCCACGGCAGTCGACGGCATCGCCATCGCCAGCCACGACACGACCAGCACGACGGCCGACAAAACATCGCAGACATGTGCCGTTCGCCGGTGTCGTCCGAGCATCGCCATCGCCTCCTTGCCCCACCACAACTCCCGGCGCGTCGCCGACGATCCAGCCGCACTATCGAAATTTTCTTCCGCTCGCGGTGGCGACACGGGCTGCTCCCTGACCTATCCTGGTTCCGCTGCCCGCGCCCCGCCCTCCGCCATTTCCCGTGCCAGGATGACCGACACCGTCAACGCCTTCGTCCCCGGGACCTCCGTGCGCGTCGACGGCCGACCCGGCGGTCCGCTGTCGGGGTTGAGCTTCGCCGCCAAGGACCTGTTCGACGTGGCGGGCTACCCGACCGGCGGCGGCAATCACGACTGGCCCCGCTCCGTGCCGGACCGGCACGCCTGGGCGGTGCAGACCCTGCTCGACGCCGGCGCAACCCTGGTCGGCAAGACCGTCACCGACGAGGTCTCGCTCGGCATCCTCGGCGAGAGCGCGTTCGACGGCACGCCGCTCAACACCAAGGCGCCGGACCGGGTGCCGGGCGGTTCGTCCTCGGGATCGGCCGCCGCCGTCGCCGCCGGGCTCTGCGACACCGCGATCGGCACCGACACCGGCGGCTCGGTGCGCGTGCCGGCGAGCTTCTGCGGCCTGTACGGGATCCGGCCGACCCACGGCCGCCTGCCGCTCGACGGGATGATGCCGCAGGCCCCCTCCAGCGACACCACCGGCTGGTTCGCCCGCGACGCCGAGACCTTCGCGCGGGTGTCCGCCGTCCTGCTGGGCGAAGCAATCCCGGACGCGATGCCGACCCGGCTGGTGGTCGCGGTCGACGCCTTCGGCTTTGCCGACCCCGAGACCGCCGTCGCCCTGCGCCCGCTGCTGGAGCGGCTGGCGGTGCTGGTCGGCGAGGTTCGCGAGGAACTGCTGGCGCCCCAGGGCCTGTCGGTGTGGGGCCGCGCCCAACGCACGCTGCAGCCGGCCGAGGCGTGGGCGACGTTCCGCGACTGGCTCGACCGCGACAACCCGCGGCTCGCCTTCAACGTGGCCCGCGGCCTGATCCTGGGCTCGACGGTCACCGAGAGCGACCTCGGCTGGGCCCGGCTGATGCGCCACGAGGCACGCGCCCGCCTCGCGTACCTGCTGCCCCCGGCACCATCCTGGCGCTGCCGACGACACCGTTCCCGGCACCGCCGAAGGGCCTGCCGCTGTCGGCCCAGAACCCGATCCGAGAGCGCATCCTGTGCCTCGCCGCCCATGGCGGCCTCGCCGGCTTCCCGCAAATCAGCATCCCCGGCGCCGAGGCCGGCGGCCTGCCGGTCGGCCTGTCGATCGTGGCGGCCCGAGGCAGCGACGCGCTTCTCGTAGCCACCGCCCGAGCCCTGGAGAGCCAGACATGACCGACCTGCCCGCCGACGACCTGACACCGAACCTGCCGGACGTTGTGGCCGAGATCCGCGCGCTGTTCGAACGCTACGAGAAGGCGCTCGGCGACAAGGACGTCGAGGTGCTGGACGCGACGTTCTGGAACTCCCCGCACACCATCCGCTACGCCATGAACGAGATGGGCTACGGCTTCGAGGCGATCCATCGCCACCGGGTGAACCGCAAGCCCGGCACCCGTTTCAAGGGCGAGCGCCGGCGGCTGGAGATCCTCACCCTCGGGCGCCGCTTCGCCACGGTGAACCTGGAATTCCAGGTCCACGGCAGCGACAAGATCGGCCGGCAGAGCCAGACCTTCGTCAACTTCCCGGATGTCGGCTGGAAGGTCGTCGCCGCCCACGTCTCGGCGACCGACGGCACGCCGTCCTGGTAGACCGGAGCACGGGGCGGACGGTCAGCGCAGCGCGAAGGCGATGATCGCCACCACCAAAGCGAGGTTGGTCGCCCAGAACACCACCGCGGTTGTTCCACACCCCCGGCGATCAGGGCGATCCCGGCGCCGGAGCGCCCGTCCAAGGTCAGGTTACCGTGCGGCCCGTCGAGGTGGACCGGGGTCCCGACGGGCACCGCGCCGATCCGGTCGGTCAGGTCGCCGGCCTCCTTGATGACGAACTGCACGGCCGGGCGGTGGGCCGGCGCCGAACTGATGGAAAACGGGTTCTCGGCGAGCGACAGCGGCCCGTGGCCGATCTTCAGCCAGACGAACTGCCCGGCCCGGAACTCGAGCGCCGCGCCGCGCGTCGGCTCGACGGTCAGTTCCCAGGTCCGCGACGCCAATCGGCGAACCGACGCCACCCGATAGGGCCGTGCGGCGCGCCGGAACGGCGCCACGATCCGGGCGTAGGCGAGCGAGCCGATCGCCGCCGCCAGGAGCAGCAGCCAGAAGCCCGCCAGCAGCGGATCGGCGGCGTAGCGCCCGGCCTCCAGCGCGTGATGGGTGACCATCAGCGCGATCAGCACGGCGCCGAGCAGGTGCAGCCATCGCCAGGTCTCGTAGCGGTAGGGCAACTGGTCGCGGAAGATCGACAGCAGGACGAAGGCCGGCAAGGCAACCCAGGCGGCCATGCCGGTGGCGAGCGTCGCGATGCCGAGACCGAGGGTGGCCTGGCCGGTCGGGTCCCACGGCAGCGGCGCCCCGAACGGCGTGGCGTACAGGAACGGGTGCAGCAGCACGAAGGCCAGCGCGGTCCGCGCGACCAGTTGGTGGAAGCGCATGGTGACGTCCATGCCGATGCGCCCCGACACCCCGCGATACCGGCCCGAGAGCACGAACTCCACCAGCAGGATCGCGAATGCCGCCATGCCAAGACCGGACGCGATCTCGTCCCAGAACGGCCGCGGCGGACGGCCCTGCGCCCAGGCCAGAGCCAGCGGGGCAAGCACGACGGCGGCGTAGGCGGCGATCAGGCTGGCGGCGTGCATCGGCTCCCCTTGCGTCCGCGCCCAGGCCGCCCGGACAACGGTCAGATCCCCATCGCCGGCACCAACGCGCTGGCCGCCACCCAGTATACCCGGTCCCTCGGCAGCCGCGTGATCTCCAGCCGGTCGACCGCCAGAACCAGGAAGGCGAAGGCGGCGTTGGCCTGCAGGGCCAGCCACCGGAAAGTGTCGGTGGCGACCAGGTAGAGCGGCAGGAAGGCGAGGATGATGGCGAGCATCGCCAGCGCCACCCGGCCGCGGCGCAGCCGCGCCGGGACCAGCCAGCACAGCAGCAGCGCCACCACCGCCAGCTTGAAGCCGAACTTGAACGAGACGACCTTGTTCAGGATGAAGTCGGCGCGCTCGCTGAGGTTCTCGGACAGCGTCGAGGTCAGCACGTACATCGGGACTTCGAACTGGTCCTGCGTCTTGGCGGCCATGTGGGCCGCCATCGTCTCGGCCGGCACGTCCAGCCTTCCGTAGAGGTGCAGGGTGACGGCGGTCGCCCCGGCCGTCAGGCACAGCGCCAGCGCCGGCCGCCAGCGCTCGCGCCACCCTCCCGGCTCGAACACCAGGATCGCCAGCATGGCGAACGGGCACACCACCAGCAGGTTGACCTCGTGGGTGAAGCCGGTCAGCGGCGCCAGCGCGTAGATCCAGAGGCGTCCCGGCCAATTGCGCGCCAGCATCAGCACGATCAGCCAGACCGCGATCAGGCCGAAGACGTCGAAGCGCCCCCAGTCGTGGAAGACGTTGCGCAGCAGCATCGGCGTCGCGCACAGGTACAGCAGGACGATCGGCGAGGCGGTGGCGGGCAGACCGACCAGCACCGCCGTCACCACCCCCGCCAACACCACGTAGCAGGCGGCGAAAACCCAGAAGAAGCGGTCGAGGGTGACCGGGCCACCCGTCAGGGCGAACACCTCGCCCACCAGGGCGCGCTTCACGAACCCGAATTCGTAGTCGAACAGGATGTGGGAGAACTTCCACTCGAGATGGGTGCGCGGCTGCAGCAGCGCGACCGCCAGCAGGGCGGCGGCAATCAGGAGCGCGCGCACCGCCGGCCGGCGCCACAGCCGAAGGAACCGCGGGTAGCCCGCCGCCAGGCGGGCGTCGAGACCGAGCACCAGTCGACGGCGGCGCTGCTCCAGCGCGGCTTGCCAGTTCCCGGAGCCGAGCCGTGACCGGCGGTTCCGGAAGGGACGCCGGTCACATCAGCCTCATCCGCCGCATCACCCAGACCTCGAAGCCGATCAGGACGACCAGGACCCCGACCAGGGCGGCGAACGCCCAGGGATCGTCCGATCCCGGGATGCCGCCGACGTTGACGCCGAGCAGTCCGGTGATGAACCCGATCGGCAGGAACACGGTGGCGACGATCGACAGCCAGTACATGTTGCGGTTCATGCGCTCGGCCACCTTGATCGCCAAGCCGTCCTCGACGATCGCGGCGCGCGACCGCAACGCGTCCAGATCCTCGACCAGCCGGGTCACCCGCTCGACGGTCTCCTGGAAATCCATGGGGTCGAGGTCGGCGAGACGCTGGCCGGCGTTGCGCCGAAACTCCACGAGCGCCTCGCGCTGCGGCGCCAGATAGCGGTGCAGCACCAGGGTGCGCCGGCGGATCACCGCCAGCCGGGAGCGGTCGACCGCGCTGCCGTCGCCGAGCGAGGCGATCTCCAACGCGTCCAGCGCCTCCTCCATCCGGTCGACCTCGGGCGCCATGCGGGCGGTCAGCCGCTCGACGATCCGCAGCACGAGGTCGGAGACCGTCGACGGTCCCTCGCCGCGCTCCAACGCCTCGCGCATGTCGGTCACCGCCATGGTCCGGTAGCGCCTGAGGGACAGCACACGGTCGGCGGTGACCCACATCCGGATCGCGATGGTCTCCTCGTGCCCGGCTTCCGGGTCGAGGTTGACGCCGCGCAGGATCAGCAGGACGCCGTCCGGGCGCACCACGCAGCGCGGCCGGGTGTCCTCCTCGAGCAGCGCGCGCACGACCGCCGGCGGGACGGCCGAGCGCGCCGCAAGCCAGCGCTGCACGTCGAGGTCGGCACGGTCCAGATGCAGCCAGAGGGCCCCGCCATCGGCCGGGTCCTCGGCCGCCACCGGCTCCGCACCGCCCCGGCCGTCGAGGCGGAGCGCGAACAGCAGGCCGTGGCCGGGCAGATCGACGGTCATCCGCGCAGTGTCGGTGATTCGCGCCGTCTCCGGTAGCCGGGCGCCTGCCCGCTCACCCGGTCAGGGGCTGGAACCCCCACGAGAACATCGGCCGGCTTCCATCGGGGCCGATCGCCACCACCTCCTCCAGCCACATCCGCTCGTGCTCGCCGCCCGGGTAGAGCAGGTGGAACGGCACGACCATGCCGGCCTCGATGGTCCAGTCGCCGTTCGGACGGCCGTCGGCGGTGGTCTGCTCGAGATCCATGTGCGACAGGCCGAGCCCGTGGAAGAAGATCACCGCCGAATCCGGGTCCGGAACTCCGGCCTTGCGGTAGATCGAACGGGCGCGCGCCTGGAGTTCCGAAACCTTGGCGCCGGGCCGCATGGCGTCGAGCAGATCGGCGGCGACCTCGGCGGTGGCGTTCGCGAATTTGCGCGCGCCGCCCTCGGGCTCGCCACCGACCACCCAGGTCTTGCCACCGTCCCAGCAGTACTGGTCGATGGTGCCATGGCAATCGAACATGACGTGAGTTCCGCGAGTTACCTCATGGGTCTCAAGTCCGGTCTGAAGCATGAGCGCGGCGTCGGCACCCCGCGGGTGGCCCCACACCATGCCGCCCGGATCGTGCACGAAGCCGCCGAGTTCCGTCACCGCCATGGCGTAGGCCCGGTTGAGGTCGCGCCAGGTGGCACCCTCCTGCCAGGACCCGACCGTCTTCAGGATCGCCGCCTCGTTGAGCCGGGTCGAGCGTTCCAGGAGCCGCATCTCGGTCTCGGTCTTGACCGAGCGGGCGAACATCAGGGGGTCGTAGCCGTCGACGACCTCGACGCCGTCGAGCCCGAGCCTCAGGCCGAAGCCGACGTCGTCGAAGGCGACCCGGCCGGCGTCGAGCCCGAGGTCGGCCACCGCCTTCTTGAGCAGGTCGCGCATCCCGAAGCCGTAGCTCTCCCGCGCCCGGTCGACCCAGGCGACGCCCTTGCCGGCGTCGGGGATGAACCGGTCGATGTCGGAGCGCTTGGCCGGCAGGTCGAGCGGCATCATCACGGCGCGGTAGGGCCGGATGTCCTCGACCCAGCTCGGCTGCCCGAGGAAACTGGCGAGATAGTAGTCGGCGACCACCAGGATCGGGTGGTCCGGCGCGTGGCGGGACAGCAGCACCGCGTACGGCCTCGGCTCATCCGCCTTATGAGCGATCGGGTTGAACCCACTCGAGTAAAACACATTGTAAGGCTGGGTGGCGATGATGCCATCGAGGCCGCGGGCCTCCATGGCGTGCCAGAGGCGGTCGAGGTTGCAGAACTGGGGCGGCAGGGCGGTGCGGTCGAAACCGAGTGTGTCGGGCATGGGCCGGGTCTCCGGTTGGAGCGGCGCGGGGCGGGTGGGAACTCCGCCGGGGGAGCCGGATCGTCGCACCTCCCGCCCGATGCGATCAACACCGAGACGGACACCCCGGTTGTGATTCCCGGAACCGCGCGGTATCGATGAGGGTGTTCCGCGGTGCAGCAGAGGCAGCATGGCCATCCACGTCGCCCTAACGCACGAGACCAGCTATCTCTACGAGCGGCCGGTTGCGCTCGGCCCGCAGGTCATCCGCCTGCGGCCGGCTCCGCATTCGCGCACCCGGATCCTCAGCTACAGCCTGAAGATCGAGCCCGAGCAGCACTTCCTGAACTGGCTCCAGGACCCGCAGGGCAACTACCTCGCCCGCGTGGTGATCCCGGAAAAGACCGACCGGTTTCGGGTAACGGTCGACCTGGTCGCCGACATGGCGACGATCAACCCGTTCGACTTCTTCGTCGAGCCGTACGCCGACCGCTATCCCTTCAGCTACGCTCCGGAGTTGGAGCACGACCTGATCCCCTACATGAAGGCCGACCCGGCGGGCGAACTCCTGACGGAGTGGCTGGCGGCGGTGCCGCGCGACGACTGCCAGATCGTCGACTTCCTGGTCGCCCTGAACCAGCGCCTGCAGGGGATGATCGGCTACATCGTCCGCCTGGAGCCGGGCATCCAGACCACCGAGGAAACCCTCGGGCTGCGCAAGGGGTCGTGCCGGGACACCGGCTGGCTGCTGGTCCAGATCCTGCGTCATCTCGGGCTGGCGGCCCGCTTCGCCTCCGGCTACCTGGTGCAGCTGAAGGCCGACCAGAAGGCGCTCGACGGCCCGTCGGGCACCGAGGAGGACTTCACCGACCTGCACGCCTGGGCCGAGGTCTACATCCCGGGCGCCGGCTGGATCGGCCTCGACCCGACGTCCGGCCTGCTGTGCGGCGAGGGCCACATTCCGGTGGCGTGCACCGCCGATCCGCGCTCGGCCGCCCCGATCGAGGGCATGGTCGAGCCGGCCGAGGTGGAGTTCTCGCACCGCATGTCCGTCACCCGGGTGATGGAGACGCCGCGCGTCACCAAGCCGTACAGCGACGAGCAGTGGCGCGCCATCGATCGGGTCGGCCATCAGGTCGACGCCGACCTGGCGTCCGGCGACGTGCGGCTGACCATGGGCGGCGAGCCGACCTTCGTCTCGATCGACGATCTCGACGGCGCCGAGTGGAACACCGCCGCCGTCGGGCCGACCAAGCGGCGCCTCGCCGACACGCTGATCCGACGGCTGCGCGAGCGCTTCGCCCCCCACGGGCTGCTGCACTACGGCCAGGGCAAGTGGTACCCCGGCGAGAGCCTGCCGCGCTGGGCGTTCGCGCTGTACTGGCGCGGCGACGGCCTGCCGCTGTGGCGGACCGACCGCCTGATCGCCCGCGAGGGCGAGGACTACGCGCCGACCGCGGCCCAGGCCGAAGCGCTGACCAAGGCGATCGCCCGGCGCCTCGATGTCGACGAGAACGCCGTGCTGTGGGCCTTCGAGGATCCGATCCGCTTCGTCGACCGCGAGAGCAAGCTGCCCGACAACGTCGATCCGCTGGATTCCAAGCTCGACGACCCGGAGGAGCGGGCCCGTCTGGTGCGGGTGTTCGACCGCGGCCTCGGCCAGCCGGTCGGGACGGTGCTGCCGATCCAGGCCTGGCAGGGCCGCGACGGCGGCCGGAAGTGGCTGACCGAGATCTGGCGGTCGCGGCGTGGCCGCATCCTGCTGGCGCCCGGCGACTCGCCGGCCGGCCTGCGGCTGCCGCTCGGCACCCTCCCGTACGTTCCGCCGGCCAGCTACCCGTACTTCTACCCGACCGATCCGTTCGAGGAGACCGGCGCCCTGCCGACGCCGCGGCCCGAGCAGGCCTCCCTGCCCGGCACTCCCGGACGAAGCCGACGTGCGCCAGGAGACCCGTCCCCAGACCCTGCCCGACAGCGATTCCGACCGCGCCGTGCGAACCGCGCTGGCGGTCGAGCCGCGCGACGGGCGGCTCTGCGTGTTCCTGCCGCCGACCCGCTCGGTCGACGACTACGTCGACCTGCTCGACGCCGTCGAGGGTGCCGCCGTCGAACTGGACGTCCCGGTCCACGTCGAGGGCTACACGCCGCCGACCGACCCGCGGATCAACGTCATCAAGGTCACCCCGGACCCGGGCGTGATCGAGGTGAACATCCACCCGGCGCGCAGCTGGGACGAGCAGGTGGCGATCACCGAGGCGCTGTACGAGGAGGCCCGCCTCACCCGGCTCGGCACCGAGAAGTTCCTGGTCGACGGCAAGGCGGTCGGCACCGGCGGCGGCAACCACGTCGTCGTCGGCGCGGCGCGGCCGGCCGACAGCCCGTTCCTGCGGCGTCCCGATCTGCTGCGCAGCCTGGTCGCCTACTGGCAGAACCACCCGTCGCTCAGCTACCTGTTCTCGGGCCTGTTCATCGGGCCGACCAGCCAGGCCCCGCGCGTCGACGAGGCCCGCCACGACCAGCTGTACGAACTCGAGGTCGCGTTCCGGCAGATCCCCGACCCGTCGGCCGGCCGGGTGCCGCCCTGGCTGGTCGACCGGATCTTCCGGAACCTGCTGATCGACGTCACCGGCAACACCCACCGCACCGAGATCTGCATCGACAAGCTGTACTCGCCGGACGGCCCGACCGGGCGTCTCGGGCTGGTCGAGTTCCGCGGCCTTCGAGATGCCGCCGCATCCGCGCATGAGCCTGGCCCAGACGCTGGTGCTGCGGGCCCTGATCGCGTGGTTCTGGCGGACCCCCTACACCGGCCGCCTGAAGCGCTGGGGCACCGCGCTGCACGACCGCTTCATGCTGCCGCATTTCGTCTGGCAGGACTTCGAGGACGTGATCGACGACCTACGGGCGGCCGGCTACCCGATCGAGGCCGACTGGTATCGCCCGCACCTGGAGTTCCGGTTCCCGACCATGGGTGCGGTCGCCTGGCGCGACCTCAGGCTGGAGATCCGGACCGCGCTCGAGCCCTGGCACGTGATGGGCGAGGAAGGCGCGATCGGCGGCACCGTCCGCTACGTCGATTCCTCGCTGGAGCGGCTGCAGGCCCAGGTCACCGGCTTCGACCCGACCCGCTACCGGATCACCTGCAACGGCGTCGACCTGCCGATGACCGGCACCGGCCGGAGCGGCGAAGCGGTGGCCGGCGTGCGGTTCCGCGCCTGGGCGCCGGCTTCGGCCCTGCACCCGACGATCGGCGTGCACGCGCCGCTGACCTTCGACATCGTCGACGACTGGACCGGCCGGACGGTGGGCGGCTGCGTCTACCATGTCGGCCACCCCGGCGGTCGCAGCCACGAGACGTCGCCGATCAACGCGTTCGAGGCCGAAGGCCGGCGACTCGCGCGGTTCGAAACCATCGGCCACACCCCCGGCCGGTCGGCGCCGCCCCGCAAAGCCGTTGATAACCCCGAGTTCCCGCTGACCCTCGACCTTCGTCTGACGTGAGGCGGCGTCGCGTGCTAGCGTCGCGGTTGCCCTCACGCCGGATTCGAGAATGCCCCCCAGCGCCTCCGTCCATTCCGACGATCCCGACGACCTTCTGGTCGACTACCGCACTCTCGACGGGATCTACGACGAGCTGGTCGCCCCGGACGGCGAGCGGCGTCCGTACTGGCGGTCGTTCCTCGACGGCATGCGGTCGCTGCCCGCGGACGAAGTCGCCCAGCATCCCCAGACCGCGCTCCGCCTGATCCGGCAGCACGGCGTCACCTACAACGTGTACGGCGATCCCAAGGGCGAGCAGCGCCCGTGGGAACTCGACGTCATGCCGTTGATCATCCCCGAGGACGAGTGGGACCTGCTGGAGCGCGGGCTGAAGCAGCGCGCCCGGCTGATGAACGCCATCCTGGCCGATCTGTACGGCCCGCAGACCCTGATCAAGGACGGCGTGCTGCCGTCGGCGCTGGTCTACGCCAACCCGAATT
The DNA here is from genome assembly GCA_018401495.1 of Rhodospirillaceae bacterium. Classification (GTDB taxonomy): domain Bacteria; phylum Pseudomonadota; class Alphaproteobacteria; order Thalassobaculales; family Thalassobaculaceae; genus Thalassobaculum_A. Next base: position 110,376 of record JAGYJX010000015.1, on the reverse strand, counting down.
TCCACCTGCCCTGCCACGGCATCGTGCCGCCCTACGAGACCTTCCTGCAGCTCTACGCCGCCGACATCGCGCGCTCGCCGGACGGGCGGTGGTGGGTGTTCAACGACCGCACCCAGGCGCCGTCCGGCGCAGGCTACGCGCTCGAGAACCGGGTGATCACCGCGCAGTGCCTGAGCGACCTGTTCCGCGAGGGCCGGGTCCGCCGGCTGGCGCATTTCTTCCAGGCGCTGCGGGAGAACCTGCGGGCGCTGTCCGGCAAGGACGATCCGCGCATCGTCCTGCTGACCCCCGGCCCCCTGAACGAGACGTATTTCGAGCACGCCTTCCTGGCGCGCTATCTCGGCTACCCGCTGGTCGAGGGCGCCGACCTGACGGTCCGCGACAACCGGGTGTACCTGAAGACCATCGGCGGCCTGCAGCCGGTCGACGTGGTGCTGCGCCGGATCGACACCGAATGGTGCGACCCGCTGGAGCTGCGGCCGGATTCCGCCCTCGGCGTCGCCGGGCTGGTGGAGGCGGCGCGGGCCGGCAACGTGACGATCGCCAACGCCCTCGGCTCCGGCCTGGTGGAATGCACGGCGCTGATGGGGTTCCTGCCGGGCCTGTGCAGCCACCTGCTGGGCGAGGAACTGGTGCTGCCGCACATCGCCACCTGGTGGTGCGGCCAGCAGAGCGCGCGCGAGCACGTCATCGCCAACCTCGACAGCATGGTGGTCGCCCGCACCTTCCAGACCCCGACCCTGGTCAACGCCGAGGCCGGCCAGGTCCTGGGGTCGGCCCTCGACGCCGCCGAGCGGGCAGCCCTGATCGAGCGCATCCGGCAGCGCGGCTACGACTATGTCGGACAGGAAGCCATCACGCTGTCGACCGCGCCGGCCTGGGACCAGGGAAAGCTGGTGGCGCGGCCGATGGCGCTGCGCATGTTCGCGACCGCGCTCGGCGACGACTATGCGGTGATGCCGGGCGGGTTGACCCGGATCTCGGAAAGCAACTCGACCCGCGCGGTGTCGATGCAGCGCGGCTCCGGTTCCAAGGACACCTGGGTGCTGTCCTCGGCGCCGGTCGACAGCTTCAGCCTGCTGCGCCCGGAGGAGAGCACCCCGGTGCTGCGCCGGGCCGGCGACGACCTGCCGAGCCGGGCGGCCGACAACATGTACTGGCTCGGCCGCTACGCCGAGCGCACCGAGAACGCCATGCGGCTGCTGCGCAGCCTGTTGACGCGGCTGGCCGAGGACTCGGTCCAGGACAGCACCGCCAACGTCGCCATGCAGAAGCTGCTCTACATGCTGGCCCATCCGGGCGACGTCGACGGCCTGATGCGGCGGCGCGGCCGGACCCTGTCGCCGGCGCAGATCGAACACCGCATCCAGGCCTACCTGTTCGACCCGGCCGAGCCGAACGGCATCCCGCAGCTGGTCAAGACCGTGAACCGGGTGGCGTCGCTGACCCGCGACCGGCTGTCGCTCGACGCCTGGCGCACGCTCGACCAGCTGCACCAGGAGGCGCTGCGGCAGCGCCCGCGGGTGTGGCTCGACATCGGCGACGCCTCGGCGATCCTGAACGACATGCTGCGCACCATGTCGGCGTTCTCCGGTCTCGGCATGGAGAACACCACGCGCACCCAGGGCTGGCGGTTCCTCGACATGGGCCGCCGGATGGAGCGCGCGGCCACCATGGCCGGCCTGCTGCGCGGGCTGCTGTCGGCCGGCGACCCGGAGCGCCAGGGCTTCCTCGACCGGCTGCTGGAACTGGCCGACAGCTTCATGACCTACCGGGCGCGCTACGTCAGCGCGCCCCGCCTCGTCCCGGTCCTCGACCTGCTGCTGGTCGACGAGAGCAACCCGCGCTCGGTCGGCTTCCAGCTCGACGCCCTGGAGCAACACGCCGCCCGACTGCCGCGGTTCGGCGACGCGCTCGACCGGTCGCCGGAGCAACGCCAGATCCTGTCCTGCCAGGCCGCCATCCGGCTCGCCGACGTGCGGACGCTGGCGCAGGCCGACAGCAAGGGACGACGGGTGGAACTCGACACGCTGCTGGCGCGGGTCGCCGGCGCGCTGGCCGATCTGTCGGAGACCATCGGCCGGCACTATTTCAGCCACGCCGACCTCGGCCGTCACACGGAGGCCGCCTCGCTCCGGCGGTTCTTCGAGCCATGAGCCGGGCCGTGGTTCGCTACGACGTCCGTCACCGCACCGATTTCGTGTATTCCGCGCCGGTCTCGATCTCGCACCACCTGCTGCACCTGACCCCGCGGCCGACCGCCAACCAGCGCACCGAGATCTGGCGCGTCGCCCTGACGCCGGCGCCGGCCATCCGCCGCGCCGAGGTCGACTTCTTCGGCAACCCGGTGGAGCACCTGACGATCCAGGACGAGCACACCCGCCTGGTGGTCCAGGCCCGCGGGACCGTGGCGGTCGAGGAGCCGAAGCCGGTGGACCCGGCGGCGACCCCGCCCTGGGAGCGTTCGCGGGTCAACGGCTCGGCGGTCACCGACCCGGAAATCCTGTCGGCGCAACCGTTCGCGTACGATTCGCCGATGACCCGGGCCGGCGAGGCGGTCTGGCGCTGGGCGCGGGAATCGTTCACCCCCGGACGCCCGATCCTGGAAGCGGCGATCGACCTCAACCATCGCATCCACCGCGACTTCGAGTACGACACCACCGCCACCACGGTGTCGACGCCGGTGTCCGAGGTGTTCCGCATCCGTCGCGGGGTCTGCCAGGATTTCGCCCACCTGATGCTGGCCGGGCTGCGCGGCGTCGGCATCCCGGCGCGCTACGTCAGCGGCTACCTGCTGACCTACCCGCCGCCCGGCGGCCAGAAGCTCCAGGGGTCGGACGCCAGCCACGCCTGGGTGTCGGTCCGGGTGCCGGGGCACGGCTGGGTGGACCTCGATCCGACCAACGACAAGCTGGCCACCACCGAGCACGTGACCCTGGCCTGGGGCCGCGACTACGGCGACGTCAGCCCGGTGAAGGGCGCCATCGTCGGCGGCGGCCAGCATCGCGTGCGGGTGGCCGTGGACGTCCTGCCGATTGCCGACGACGACGCCGCCGCCTGATGCTCGAGTCAGAACATTCAGCAACGTCATATAATGTCACTGATTTTAAAATAATATCAGAGCGTCGCGCGCTCGTGCTCCAGAAGCCAGCGCTTGCGCTCGATCCCGCCGCCATACCCGGTCAGCGTGCCGTTGCTGCCGACCACCCGGTGGCAGGGCACGGCGACGCTGATCGGGTTGGAACCGTTGGCGTGGCCGACCGCCCGCACCGCCGCCGGCCGGCCCACCCGCTCGGCGAGCGCCCGGTAGGTGACGGTCCGGCCGCACGGGATCCGCCGCAGCTCGCTCCAGACCGACCGCTGGAACGCGGTGCCGCCGGTCTCGACCGGCAGCCGGTCGATGGCCGCGAGATCGCCGGCGAAGTAGGCGGCGAACGCCGCCGTCGCCGAGGCCGCGTCGCCGGGCTCGATCCGCGGGTCGCGACCGGCGTACTGCAGGCGCAGGAGATGCCGCATCCGCGCCTCGTGATCGACCCAGTCGACCGCGCGCAGGCAGCCCTGTTCGTCCACCACGACCAGCAGGTCGCCGATCGGCGTCGCCAGACGGTCGACGAGAAGGCGCAGCTCGCGCGCCACGGAACGCGGCCCCCGAGCCGGGCGGCCTACTTGTAGCCGGCCTACTTGTAGAACGTCGCGGTCGCCTTGGAGGACGGCGCCACGCGGTCGACACAACCGGCGATGTCACCGGCAGCCCCGGCGCACGCGGTCACGTCGTTCAGAAGCACCGACCCGACCTTGTCGCAGGTCACGCCCGAGACGTCGAACAGCTTGACCGAGGTCTTGCCGGCGCGCAGCGGCGCGGCGTCGATGGCGAGCCATTTCTGGATGACGCCGCCGGTGTCGAACACCAGCAGCTCCATCTTGAACTCCCGGTACTCGGTGGTGCCTTCCGGCCGGACCACGAAGTATGCCCGGCAGCTGCCCTCCAGCGGTTCCAGCTTGTTCAGCTCGATGGAGATCGCCGTCTTTTCCTGTGCCGAGGCGCCGCTCGTGGCCCCGACCGCCAGTCCGACCGCCAACACCGCACCGACGACCCCGCTCGCCAAACGACGCATGCCCGTCCTCCGTTTCGGTATTCTGCAACCGTTCCCACATACCCGCGATATGTGACCACCACAAGGCAGGTTGCGGACTTCGCCTCCCGGCGGATAGCCTACATTCTTGCATCCTTACTTCCTTACTTTTGGAGATCCGGAATGCTCGCCAAGCGCACGTCCAAGAACCAGCTGACCCTGCCGAAGGCCGTGGTCACGGCTGTCGGCGACGCAGAGTACTTCGAGGTCGAGGTCGAAGGTGGCAGGGTCGTGCTGACGCCGGTACGCCTGCAACGGGCCGACGCGGTTCGGGCCAAGCTCGACGCGTTGGGGATCACCGAGGGCGACGTCGCCGATGCCGTGGAGTGGGCGCGCCGCGGCCCGCCGACGCCGGAGCGGAGCGAGGCGTGATCGAGGTCCCCCGACCGCGCGTCGTGCTCGACACCAACGCGGTCGTGTCGGCCCTTCTGTTCGCCAACGGACAGCTGGCTTGGCTGCGCGCGGCCTGGCAGACGGGCCGGCTCGTGCCGCTGGTCGACCGCGAGACCGCGGCCGAGTTGCTCCGCGTCCTGCACTATCCCAAGTTCAAGCTGGCGGAGGCCGACCGGCACAGCCTGCTGGCCGACTTCCTGCCGCACGTCGAAACCGTGCCCCCCGGCGCCGACGACGGCGGCCTGCCCACGTTGCGCGATCCGGCCGATCTCAAATTCCTCGCCCTGGCTCGTCGTGCCGCCGCCGACGCGCTGGTGACCGGTGACGCCGATCTCCTCGAGGTCCGCGACCGGGCCGGGGTGCCGGTGCTCACCCCCGCCGAGTTTCGCGACTGGCTGGCCGGCCGACCTTGACACGCCTCTGCCCGAAACCGATAAGCGGAGGGTCGACGGTTCCCCCAAGAGGGGATTGAAAGGGAACGCGGAGCGCGCGCAGCACGGTGCGCGAAGCCGCGGCTGCCCCCGCAACTGTGAGCGGCGAGCGACGGGTGAAGAGGCCACTGCAACCGGATCCGTCCGGGGGTGGGAAGGCAACCCGGAGCCAGGACCCGCGAGCCAGGAGACCTGCCGTCGACCGTCGCCCGTTCCGACCCGGGGTGAGGTCGGGGCGCGGGGTTTCCCCGGCGACGCCACGCGTGCACATGGGCCGCTCCCCCGAGCCGCCCTATGGAGGCCTGCATGGCGCAATCCACGCGCACCACCAAGATTCCCGCCACCGTCGTCACCGGGTTCCTCGGCGCCGGCAAGACCAGCCTGATCCGCCACATGATCGAGAACGCGGGCGGCCGCCGGCTGGCGTTCATCATCAACGAGTTCGGCGATCTCGGCGTCGACCGCGAGCTGATCCGCGGCTGCGGCGACGAGAACTGCAGCGATGACGACATCGTCGAGCTGACCAACGGCTGCATCTGCTGCACGGTCGCCGACGACTTCCTGCCGACCATCGCCGCCCTGCTCGACCGGCCGGAGCCGCCGGAGCACATCATCATCGAGACCTCGGGCCTCGCCCTGCCGAAACCGCTGGTCAAGGCGTTCGGGTGGCCGGAGGTGCGGACCCGCGCCACCGTGGACGGCGTGATCGCGGTGGTCGACGTCGCCGCCGTCGCCGCCGGCCGGTTCGCCACCGACCCGGCCGCGATCGCCGCGCAGCGCCTCGCCGACCCGTCGCTCGATCACGACAGCCCGCTGGAGGAGCTGTTCGAGGAGCAGCTCGGCTGCGCCGATCTGGTGGTGCTGAACAAGACCGACCTGGTGGACGCCGCCACCCTGGCGCGGGTCAAGGCGCTGATGGCGCCGCATTTGCGCGCCGCCGTGCGGACGGTGTCGTCGGTCGGCGGCGCCCTCGACCCGGCGGTGCTGCTCGGCCTCGACGCCGGCGCCGAAGACGATCTGGCCACCCGCCCCTCGCACCACGACGACGGCCACGAGCACGACCACGACGACTTCGCGAGCATCGTCGTCGATCTCGGCGAGGTCGCCGACCCGGCGGCGCTGGAGGCCCGGATCAAGGGCGTCGCCGCCCGCCACGACATCCTGCGGGTGAAGGGCTTCGTGGCGGTCCCGGACAAGCCCATGCGCCTGATCGTCCAGGGCGTCGGCGACCGCGTGCAGCGCTATTTCGACCGGCCGTGGCAGCCCGACGAGCGGCGCACCTCGCGGCTGGTGGTGATCGGCCAGACCGGCTTCGACGCCGTGGCGGTGGCGGCCGAGCTGAGAGCGTGAGGGTCTTCGGCCGGCCGGCCCCTTCGTGGCTCGTCGCTTCGCGACGCGCACCTCAGGGCGACAGGAAAACAGGGCGTCGCCAAGTACATACCTGTCATCCCTGAGGTGCCCTTCGCGTCAGCGAAGGGCCAATGAAGGGGCCGTGATGCACCTGCTCGCCACCCGCTCGGGCGCGGTCGACGACGGGTCGGAGGCGGTCGACCTCGGCCAGTCGCCGGGCGAGGTGGTGGTGCTGTCGGCGGCCGACACCGACCTCGCCTGCCTGGCGGCGGCGCGCGCCGGCCGGCCGGCCGCGCGGCACCGGCCTGCGGCTGGCCAACATCATGCGGCTGCAGCATCACCTGTCGGTCGACCTGCTACGCCGAGGCCGTGGTGGCGAAGGCCCGGCTGGTGGTGGTCCGGCTGATCGGCGGCGTCGCCTACTGGCCCTACGGCATCGAGCAGATCGTGGCGGCGTGCCGGGAGAACGGCGTGGCACTCGCCTGCGTCCCCGGCGACGACACGCCCGACGCCGACCTGATGGGGCGCTCCACCCTGCCGGCCGAGGCGGTGCACCGGGTCTGGCGCTACCTGCAGGAGGGCGGGCCGGACAACGCGACCCAGCTGCTGGCCTACGCCGACGACCTGATCGGGCGCGGCGGCGAGTGGCGTGAGCCGGCGCCGATCCCGCGCGCCGGGCTGTACTGGCCGGGCCTCGACCGACCCGACCTCGCGGCCATCCGGGCGCGCTGGCCGCGACCCGACGCGCCGGCGGTGCCGGTGGTGTTCTACCGCGCCCTGGTGCAGGCCGGCCAGCTCGCCCCGGTCGACGCCCTGGTCGCCGCACTCGCCGAGCGCGGCCTCGGCGCCGTTCCGCTCTACGTCCAGAGCCTGAAGGAGCCGGTGTCCGCCGCCCTGGTCGCCGACACCCTGGCCGGCTGCCGGCCGGCGGTCGTCCTGAACGCCACCAGCTTCGCGGTCTCGCAGCCCGGCAAGGCGGTCGACGGGCCGTTCGCGGCCTCCGACCGGCCGGTGCTGCAGGTGGTGTTCTCAGGCGGTGCCCGGGACGCCTGGGAGAGCGGCACCCGCGGGTTGGGCCCGCGCGACATCGCCATGCACGTGGCGTTGCCGGAGATCGACGGCCGGCTGCTGACCCGCGCGGTGTCGTTCAAGGGCGAGGGTCGCTGGGACGCGGCGACCGAGTGCCCGATCGTGGCGCCGGAGCCGGTCGCCGACCGGGTCGCCCATGTCGCCGATCTGGCCGCCGCCTGGGCGCGGCTGGCCGCCACCCCGCCGGGCGAGCGCCGGGTGGCGCTGGTGCTGGCCAACTACCCGACCCGGGACGGCCGCCTCGGCAACGGCGTCGGCCTCGACACCCCGGCGGCGACGGTGGCGATCCTGCGGGCGCTGGCCGGCGCCGGCTACCGGGTCGACGGCGCGCCCGACGACGGCGACGCGCTGATGCGGATGCTCGCGGCCGGGCCGACCAACCGCCTCGACGGCCGCGCCGGGCGGGCCGGCGGCGAGGACTTGGCGCTCGCCGACTACGCCCGGTTCCTGGCCCGGGTGCCGGAGCCCGCCCGCTCGACCGTCACCGACCGCTGGGGCGGCCCGCGGCCGACCCGCACGTCGAGGGCGACCGCTTCCGCCTCGCCGTCCACCGGCTCGGCAACGTCGCGGTGGCGATCCAGCCGGCGCGCGGCTACCACATCGACCCGAAGGCCAGCTACCACGACCCCGATTTGCCGCCGCCGCACGGCTACCTCGCCTTCCACGCCTGGCTGCGCGGCGCGTTCGACGCCCACGCCGTGGTGTTCGTCGGCAAGCACGGCAACCTCGAATGGCTGCCCGGCAAGGCGCTGGCGCTGTCGCAGATCGTGCTTCCCTGAGGTCGCCCTCGGCCCGCTGCCGGTGCTGTACCCGTTCATCGTCAACGACCCCGGCGAGGGCAGCCAGGCCAAGCGCCGGATCGCCGCCACCGTGATCGATCACCTGACCCCGCCGCTGACCCGCGCCGAGCTGCACGGGCCGCTGCAGGAGCTGGAGGCGCTGGTCGACGAGTATTTCCAGGCGATGGGCGTCGACCCGCGCCGGCTGCCGGTGCTGGCCGAGCGCATCCTCGACGCCGCGCGCCGCACCGGCCTCGACAAGGATGTCGGCATCGACCCCGACGAGGCCGAGGCGGTGGCGCTCGGCAAGCTCGACAACCACCTCTGCGAGCTGAAGGAGCTGCAGATCCGCGACGGGCTGCACGTCTTCGGCACCGCGCCCGAGGGCCGGCTGCTCACCGACCTGCTGGTGGCGCTGGCCCGGGTGCCGCGCGGCCGCGGCGCCGGCGGCGACGCCTCGCTGCAGCGCGCGCTGGCGGCCGATCTCGGCCTCGACGGCTTCGACCCGCTCAACCCGGGGTCGGCAAGCGCCTGGACGGGGCCGCGCCCGGACGCGCTGGCGGCGATCGACGCCGGCCCGTGGCGCACCGAGGGCGACGCCGTCGAGCGGCTGGAGATCCTGGCGTCCGCCCTGGTCGCCGGCGATGTCCCCTGCCCCGCCGGCTGGGCCCGCACCGCCGCCGTGCTCGACCAGGTCGAGACCCGGCTGCGCCCGGCCATCCTGCAATCCGGGCCGGACGAGATCGCCAACCTGCTGCGCGGGCTCGACGGCCGGTTCGTGCCGCCCGGCCCGTCCGGCGCGCCGAGCCGCGGCCGCCCGGACGTGCTGCCGACGGGCCGCAACTTCTACTCGGTCGACACCCGCGCGGTGCCGACGCCGGCGGCCTGGACGCTCGGCGTCAAGTCGGCGGCCCTGGTGCTCGACCGCTACCGCCAGGAGAACGGCGAGTGGCCGCGGCGGCTGGCGGTCTCGGCCTGGGGTACCGCCAACATGCGCACCGGCGGCGACGACATCGCCCAGATCCTCGCCTTCCTCGGGGTGCGGCCGGAGTGGGAGCCCGCCTCCGGCCGGGTCACCGGCTTCGAGATCCTGCCGCTGTCGGTGCTGGAGCGCCCGCGGGTCGACGTGACCGTGCGGGTGTCGGGGTTCTTCCGCGACGCCTTCCCGCACCAGATCGACCTGATCGACAGCGCGGTGCGCGCCGTCGCCGAGCTGGACGAGCCGGCCGAGCTCAACCCGATCGCCGCCCGGGTCGGCGAGGACACACAGCGCATGACGGCGGCCGGCATCGAGCCGGCGGCGGCCCGGGCGCGCGCCGCCTTCCGGGTGTTCGGCTCCAAGCCCGGCGCCTACGGGGCCGGCCTGCAGGCGCTGATCGACGAGCGCATCTGGGACACCGAGGCCGACCTCGCCGAGGCCTATCTGGAATGGGGCGCCTACGCCTACGGCAAGGGTGCGGAGGGTGCGTCCGAGCCCGAACTGTTCCGCGCCCGCCTGGCCGGCGCCGAGCTGGTGGTGCACAACCAGGACAACCGCGAGCACGACCTGCTGGACAGCGACGACTACTACCAGTTCGAGGGCGGCATCACCGCCGCCGTGCGCCACCTCTCGGGCGCCCAGCCGGTGGTGTTCCACACCGATTCCAGCCGCCCCGAGAGCCCGAAGGTTCGCACGCTCGCCGAGGAGATCGCCCGGATCGTGCGTGGCCGCGCCGCCAACCCGAAGTGGATCGCCGGGGTGATGCGGCACGGCTACAAGGGCGCCTTCGAGATCGCCGCCACCGTCGACTACCTGTTCGCCTTCGCCGCCACCGCGCGCTGCGTCGAGGACCACCATTTCGAGCAGCTGTTCGACGCCTACCTGGAGGACGACTCGGTGCGCGGCTTCCTGGAGGACAAGAACCCGGCCGCGCTCAAGGAGATCGCCGAGCGGTTCCAGGAGGCCATCGACCGCGGCCTGTGGCGCCCGCGGCGCAACGCGGTGCATAATCGGCTGGAGGCGATTGCCGGGGCCGGCGTGCGATGACCATGAACCACAGGAAATCGTGGCTGGCGCCGGACGGCGGGACCGCCCTCACCGTGGTGGTGTTCCTGGCGATCGTGCTGAAGCACGCCTCGTTCGGGGTGGTGACGATCTCGTCCAGCCTCGCCTACATCTTCCCGATCGTCCTGCTGCTCCACATCGCGCTGGTATCGACCGCCTCCGGCCGGCAACTCCCGACCTACGTGCTCTGGCTCTCGCACCTGTCGCTGCTGGTCGCCACCGCCTTCTTCGTCGACGGCGGCGGCGACGTCCTGCCGGACAACTCGCTGAACCACCTCGCCTTCTACCTGTTCGGCGTGCGGCCGTTCTTCACCGGCGGCGGCATCGTGGTGTTCCCGTTCACCGCGCTGTCGCTGCTCGGCGCGTTCGGCGTGCTCGGCACCTGGCTCGCCATCCTGACGGCACCCCGCCGGCCCCGACAGCAGCAGAACCCGTCCCCGCATTCCGAGGATACGCCGTGATCGACGCCCCCTCCGACGCCACCCCCGACATCGACCCCGAGATCGCCGCCCGGCACGCCGAGAAGATGGCGAAGAAGCGCGCCGCCCGGGACAAGATCATGGCCACCAAGGACAAGACCGGCGGCCTGCTGATCGTCCACACCGGCAAGGGCAAGGGCAAGTCGACCGCCGCCTTCGGCATGGTCTGCCGCGCCATCGGCCACGGCATGAAGGTCGGCGTCGTGCAGTTCGTGAAGGGCAAGTGGGAGACCGGCGAGCGCAAGGTGCTCGACGCGTTCCCCGACCAGGTGACGATCCGCACCATGGGCGAGGGCTTCACCTGGGACACCCAGAGCCTGGAGCGCGACGTCGCCGCCGCCCGCGCCGCCTGGGAGGCCGCCAAGGCGCTGATGGCGGACCCGGAAATCTCGATGGTGCTGATGGACGAGCTCAACATCGTGCTGCGCTACGACTACCTGCCGATCGCCGAGGTGGTCGAGACCCTGAAGGCCAAGCGCCCCGACCTGCACGTCATCGTCACCGGCCGCAACGCCAAGGACGAACTGATCGAGGCCGCCGACCTGGTCACCGACATGACCATGGTCAAGCACCCGTTCCGCAGCGGCTTCAAGGCGCAGGCGGGGATCGAGTTCTAGCGCCGGAGCGGCGGATGGGTCCCGGCTCGCGCTGCGCTTGGCCGGGATGACGACAGGATGGGGGTGGCGCTGGTCCGGTGCGGCTGCTCTTCCCCCTGTCGTCATCCCGACCGGACCGCCGAAGGCGGGACGGATCCGGGACCCACGGAGCGACGGTGGCTCGCCCAGCCCGCCGAGGGGGCGGGAAAGCGCTCGCTCGTGTCGTCGTCACCCCGCCCGGAACGCCTCGCTGACGATCGCCAGCGCCTTGAGCATGAAGGCGAAGCCGCCGTACGGCCCGCTCTGGACGATGGCCTCGATCACCTCGGTCCTGGTGGCGCCGACGTTGAGCGCCGACAGCGCGAACTTGCCGAGCAGGATGTCGTGGTTGAGGGCGGCGAAGCAGGCCACGGCGCAGAGCGCCCGGATGCGGCGGTCGAGTCCCGGCCGGTCCCAGATCTCGCCGTAGGCGTACTGCACGACCAGCGGGTAGACCGCGCCGGTGACCGGGTTGTCGGGCGAGGCGTGGCCGTCGTTGCGGCGATCGCCGTGCAGCGCCGCCTGCAGCTCCCGGCCGCGCTCCGACAACGTTTCCAGCGGATCGTTCCGGGGCGGCTGGGCCTCCAGGGCGATGCCGCGCGCCGCGAACACCTCCAGCGCCACCTCCAGCGCCGTCTCCGAGGCCGCGAAGCCGCGGTAGATGCCGGTCTGGACCAGGATCTCGACGATGGCGCGCGGTGCCAAGCCGAGGTCGAGGGCGGCGGCGAGGTGGCGGCGCAGCTGCGGGAGGTTCTGCATCGCGCACAGCACCGCGAGGGTGCAGGCCATGCGGTCCGGGCGCGACAGCCCGGGGCGCGCCCAGACGTTGGCGTAGACCAGCTCGGCCATCAGGTCGTCGAAGCCGAGAGCCGGGTTCGCCAACGCCGGCGACCCGGCGGTCCCGAACAGATCGTCACGCAGGGTCTCGCCGATCCGTCGGGTCGTGTCGCGGGTGGTCACGGGCGGTCTCCGGGCTTCGGAAGTGGGATCAGGCCGACCCGCGGCGGGACGAACAGCGGCCGCGCTGGACCTTCATTCGAGCTTAATGGATATTTAAGGAGATTTACTCGATGATTCCTGCATCCGCAGGGTGGGGGAGGACTGCATGACGAGTGCCGTGAGATGAAGGACGACGATCCGCTCAGCGACGTCGACCGGAAGAGCATTCGCATCCTCGCCACCAGCACCAAGGCCGGCGCACCGGCCAACGCCCGCATCGCCGAGCGGCTGGAGCGGGCCGCCGGCACCGGCGACCGCGCGGACTACCGCCGGGCGGAAGCGTCCTTCGACGCCCTGCCGGCCGACGAGCGGCGCCGGATCGGCACCCAGGCCGAGAAGCAGGCGGAGACCGAGCGCCGCCTGGTGACGGCGCGCAAGCGCCGCACCGCCGAACGCAAGGCGGTCAAGCCGGTGCGGGTCGACGACACACTCGACTGGAAGCCGCTGCTGCTCGACCATAGCCCGGCCACCGACGAGGTGCCGTCGGCGCCACGGGCGCGCCCCCCGGCGGACGCGTCGCGCGACGGCGGGAACTGGCGGCTCGGCGGGTCGACCGAGGAGCCGTCGGTCCCGCGTCCGTCGAAGCCGCGGCCGGGAACGGCGCATCCGGCGACCTCGCGCGCCGCGGCGTCCGCCCCGCCGGTCGAGGCCGCGCGCCGCGGACGGCACGCGATTCCGGTCGAGCCGGAGCCGGCCACCGAGGCGGTTGAGACCGACCAGAACTGGGACTGGCAACGGGTTCCCGACGACCCGGTCCTGCGGTCGAGCCGGAAGGCCAGCGCCAAGCCGCTCGACCCGATACAGGAGTTGCGGCGCCAGGTTCTCGGGGACGCGACCAAGCGGAAGTGACGCGCGGCCGTCGGGATGCCATGCTGTCGAAGCGGGGGACACACGGCGTCGTGCCGACAGCGGGAGACTGACAGTGCAGAACCGACGAGCCCACGCGCGCGTCCAATGGACGGCTGTGGCGGCAATGACCTTGTCGGTCGCCGGAGCCGCCGGACAGGCCTCCGCCCAGGCAGCCGCACCGGCCGACGACCCGGTCGTCCTCGAGCGCTCGCTCTACAAGACGCTGGTGTTCGAGGCCGGGACCAACGCCCTAGACCTCGCGCTGTTCGCCGGCCTGCTCGGTGGCCATCTGTATGTCGGGCCGGCGTTCCTGGTGGTGAACGCCACCGCCGCCGCCGCCATCTACTACGGCCACGAGGTTGCCTGGGGCTACCTCGGCCCGGAACCCGACGAGTACGAGGTCAAGGACAATCTTCTCAAGGGCGTGACCTTCCGCCTGGCGAGTTCGACCCGCGCCTTCGCCGTCGGCTACGGCTTCACCGGCGATCCGATCGCCGCCGCCGGGTTCACCGCAGCCAGCGCGATCGGCGAGACCGTGATGTACGTCGCCAACGAATACGGCTGGGAGATCTACGACCGGGCGCGCCGCCCGCAGGCCCCGCCGGCTTCGGTGACCCGGGCGTCGCTGGTCGACTGGGCCTGGCCGGGCGTCGCGGGGACGGAGCCGGCCCGATGACCGCCCCCTCGAAGCGCATCCTGACCACGCACGCCGGCAGCCTGCCGCGGCCGGGGCGGCTGGTGCAACTGTACGCCCACCGGGTCAACGGCGAACCGATCGACGAGGCGCAGCTTGCCGCCGAGGGCGAGGCGGCGACCCGGGCCGTGGTCGCCCGCCAGCGCGAGGTCGGGATCGACATCCCGAGCGACGGCGAACAGGTCCGCGAGGGCTTCTTTCTGTACGTCCAGCGGCGCATGTCCGGGTTCGGCGGCCGCTGGTCGCGCGCACCGAGCCGCGAGTTCGAGGCCTACCCCGAGTTCGCGGAGCGCCGCCGCGAGACGCTGGCCACCACCAAGGGCGTCACCAACTTCTCGCCGCCGATGGCGACCGGCCCGATCCGTTACGAGGACCCGGCCGCCAACGCCGCCGAGATCGACGGCTTCAAGGCCGCGCTGGCGGCGACCGGCGACGGCTTCGCCGACGCCTTCATGACCGCGCCCTCGCCCGGCATCGTCGCCATGGCGATGAAGAACCAGTACTACCCCGACGATCAGGCCTACCTGACCGACGTCGCCCAGGCGCTCAGCGTCGAGTACCGGGCCGCGGTTGCGGCGGGGCTGATGCTGCAGATCGACGCGCCGGATCTGGCGCTGGAGCGTCACCTGACCTACGCCGACCGGCCGGTGGCCGACTTCGTCGGGTTCGTGGAACGGGTGGTCGCGACCATCAACGCCGCCATCGCCGGCCTGCCCCGCGACCGCGTCCGCCTGCACGTCTGCTGGGGCAATTACGAGGGTCCGCACGACCACGACGTGCCGCTGCGCGACATCCTGCCGGCGATCCTGCAGGCCCGGGTCGGGACCTTCATGATGCCGTTCGCCAACCCGAGACATCAGCATGAAATCAAAGTGTTCCGGGATATTCCTCTAGCGTCGGATCAATCTCTGATCGTCGGCTGCATCGACACCATGACCGCGTATGTCGAGCATCCCGAGGTGGTCGCCGACCGACTCGAGCGCGCCGCCGAGATGATAGGCGACGCGTCACGGATCCAGGCCGGCACCGATTGCGGCTTCGACACCTCCGCCGGCATGGGCCGCCTCACCCCCGACGTGGTGTGGGCCAAGCTGCGCAGCCTGCGCGCCGGCGCCGACCTCGCCGCCGATCGGCTGCTCTGAAGCAATGCCCTCTCAGTAGCTTTTCGGCAGGCCCAGCACGCGCTCGGCGATGAAGCACTTGATCAGTTCCGGCGACACCGGCGCGATCCGGGTGATCAGCACCTCGCGCAACAGGCGCTCGACCCCGTACTCGGCGGCGTAGCCCATGCCGCCGAGCGTCATGACGGCGCGCTCGCAGGCCCGGAACGCCGCCTCGGCTGCCAGGTACTTGGCGGCGTTCGCCTCGGCCCCGCACGGCTCGCCGGCGTCGTAGAGGGCGGCGGCGCGCAGCACCATCAGCCACGCCGCCTCCAGTTCCATCCAGTTCTCGGCGAGCGGGTGCTGGATGCCCTGGTTCTGGCCGATCGGGCGACCGAACACCACGCGCTCCTTGGCGTAGGCGACGGCCCGCGACAGCGCCTGGCGGCCGACGCCAACCGCCTCGGCGGCGATCAGGATGCGCTCGGGGTTCAACCCGTGCAGCAGGCAGCGGAAGCCCTGCCCCTCCTCGCCGATGCGGTCCTCGACCGAGACCTCCAGCCCGTCGATGAACAGCATGTTCGAATCGACGGCGTGCCGGCCCATCTTGTGGATCGCCCGGATCTCGACCTTGGAGCGGTCGAGCGGCGCGTAGAACAGGGTCAGGCCGTCGGTCGGCTTCGGGGTCGCCTCGACCGCGGCGGTGCGGGCGATGATCAGCACCCGGTCGGCCTCCTGGGCGGTCGAGGTCCAGATCTTGCGGCCGCTGATCCGGTAGATGTCGCCGTCGCGCACCGCCATGGTCTTCAGCCGCCCGGTGTCGAGACCGGCGTCGGGTTCGGTCACGCCGAAGCAGCCGCGTTCCTCGCCGCGGATCAGCGGCGGCAGGAACCGCTGGCGCTGTTCCTCGGTGCCGAACACTACGACCGGGTGCAGGCCGAAGATGTTGATGTGGATCGACGATGCCGCCGCCATGGCGCCCGGCGAGTTCGCCACCCGCTCCATCATCAGCGCCGCCTCGGTCAGCCCGAGGCCGGCGCCGCCGACCGATTCCGGCATGGCGATGCCCAGCCAGCCGCCCTCGGCCATGGCGCGCGAGAACTCCACCGGAAACCGGGCGGTCTCGTCGGCGGTCCGCCAGTAGCCGTCGTCGAACCGGTCGACGACGCGGCCGACGGCCTCCACCACGGATCGCTGGTCGTCGGTCAGCAGGGATGCGCCGGTCATGCTTGGGCCTTCCTCACGGTTTCGGTCGCCGGTCGCGCCAGGGACACGCCGCCTCGAGTTGGCCGGCGAGGCGGAACAGCGTGTCCTCGCGACCATACGCCGCCCCGACGTGAACGCCGACCGGCAACCCGTCGGGCGTCCAGTGCAGCGGCACCGACATCGCCGGGCAGCCGGTCATGTTGAAGAAATGCGTGACCGGCATCTCGGCGTGGCATTGCCGGCCGAACTCCTCGGCGCCGGTCTCGTCCGGGCGCAGGGTGCCGAGCGGGAACGGCGGGCGCCGCAGTGTGGTCGAAACCAGCGCGTCGTAGCGCTCGAAGAACCGGCCGAACGCCCGCCCGGCGCGGTGGAAGGCGGTCACCGAGGCGGCGTATTCGGGCGCCGTCAGCGTGCGCCCGGCCGCCGCGATCTCGCGGGTGGCGCGCTCGTAGCCGTGGCCGTCGGGCTCGCGGCCGAGGTCGGCGGAGCGTGCGGCAAGGGTGTTCCAGGCGTTGGCGGCGACGATCACCATGATCGCCCGGTTCAGCGCCGCGGCGTCGATCTCGGGCCGCGCCTCCTCGACGTGGTGGCCGAGGTCTTCGAGCAGCCGGCCGGCGGCTTCGACGGCGCGCCGGTTCTCGGGGTCGAGCGGCAGGCCGTCCAGCCCGTCGAGATGCAGCGCCACCCGCAGCCGGCCGGGATCGGCGCCGACCTCCGCCAGGAACGGCCGCGCCGGCACCGGCGCGTGGTAGGGATCCCCCACCTCCGGTCCGGCGGTGGCGTCCAGCATGGCGGCGCTGTCGCGCACACTGCGGCTGACCACATGGCTGGCCGCCAGTCCCGCCCAGCCCTCGCCCACGAACGGCCCCATAGGGTTGCGGCCCCGGCTGGGCTTCAGGCCGAACAGCCCGCACTGGGCGGCCGGGATGCGGATCGACCCGCCGCCGTCGGTGGCGTGCGCCATCGGCAGGATGCCGGCGGCGACGGCCGCCGCGGCGCCGCCCGACGAGCCGCCGGCGGTGCGGCCGAGATCCCACGGGTTGCGGGTCGGGCCGGTCGCCAGCGATTCCGTCGAGATGCTGATGCCCTCCTCGGAGGTCGCCGTCCGCCCGAAGGCGACCAGACCGGCAGCCCGGCAGCGCGCCACATAGGTGCTGTCGACGGGTGCGGTGAACCCCTCCCAGAAGCGCGAGCCGTTGCCGGCCGGCACCCCCGCCTCGAAGGCGTAGAGATCCTTGAACAGGAACGGCACACCGGCGAACGGGCTGTCCGGCACGCCGTCCGCGACCGCCCGGCGGGCGCGGTCGTCGAGCCGCCGGACGATGGCGTTGATCCGCGGGTTCAGCGCGTCGGCGCGCGCCAGCGCCTCCTCGAGCACCTCGGCGGCCGAAACCTCGCCGGCGCGGATCAGGCCGGCGAGCCCGAGCGCGTCGTGGCGGTCGTAGTCATCGGCGAGTCCGCCCATGTCGTGAGCCTCCGGGCTTGCGCGGCGGCCCGCCTAGAGCGGGGGACGGCGGTCGAACCAGGGCCGGGCCTGCTCGAGCTGCGCGGCGAGCCGGAGCAGCCGATCCTCGCGCCCGAACGCCGCCCCGAGGTGGATGCCGACCGGCAGGCCGGAGTCCGTCCAGTGCAGCGGCACCGACATCGCCGGGCACCCGGTGGCGTTGAACAGCGGGGTGACCGGCATCTCGTCCATCAGCAGGCCGAGATACTCGTCCAACCCCTGCTCGTCCTGGCGGAGCACGCCCAGCTTCACCGGCGGCTCGCGCATGGTGGTCGACAACAGGATGTCCCAGCTTTCGAAGAACGCCCCCAGCGTGCGGCCGGCGACGTGGATCGCGGTCAGGGCGGCGGCGTAGTCGGCGGCGGTGTGCTCGCGTCCCTGCTGCGCCCACTCCCAGGTCGCCCGCTCGAGGCCTTCCCCGTCCGGACGCCGGCCGAGCGCGGCGTAGCGCATCGCCACCACGTTCCAGAGATTGCCGGCGATGATCACCCGGAAGGCCTTGCTCAGCGCCGGGATGTCCAACGTCGGCATCGCCTCCTCGACCTCATGCCCGAGGTCGCCCAGCAGCCGCGCCGCCTCGGTCGCGGCACGGGCGTTCTCGGGGTCGAGCGGACGGCCGTCGAGGCCGGTGGTGTGCAGTGCCACCCGCAGGCGGCCGGGGTCGGCGCCGACCTCCGCCAGGAACGGCCGCGCCGGCGGCGGCGCCGCGTAGGGGTCGCCGGGCGCCGGGCCGGAGGTGGCGTCGAGCATGGCGGCGCTGTCGCGGACGCTGCGGCTGACCACGTGGCCGGTGGCGAGGCCGGACCATCCCTCGCCGATCAGCGGGCCGGCCGGATTGCGGGCGCGGGTCGGCTTCAGGCCGAACAGCCCGCACTGCGCCGCCGGAATCCGGATCGAGCCGCCGCCGTCGGTGGCGTGGGCGATCGGCACGATGCCGGCCGCCACCGCCGCCGCGGCACCACCCGACGACCCGCCGGCCGAACGCTCCAGATCCCAAGGGTTGCGGGTCGGCCCGTAGGCCACCGGCTCGGTGGTCCAGGCGATGCCCAGCTCCGGGGTGTTGGTCTTCCCGACGATCACCAGACCGGCATCCCGGCAGCGCCGGGTGTAGGTGAAGTCGGCCGGCGACACGTAGCCGTCCCAGAGCCGCGACCCGTTGCCGAGCGGCGCCCCCTCGACGCCGACGCCCAGATCCTTGACCAGGAAGGGCACGCCGGCGAACGGTCCCCGCGCCAGGTCGGCCGCCACCCGGCCGCGCGCCTCGGCGTCCATGCGGTGGACGATGGCGTTGATCGTCGGGTTGACGGCATCGGCCCGGTCGAGCGCCGCCTCCAGCACCTCCTCCGGGGTGACCTCGCGGTCCGCGATCAGACGGGCGAGGCCGAGGCCGTCGTGGTCGGCGTAGTCGCTGAACGCGGCCATCGGCCCCCTCCGGTCACAGGTCGATCTTGTCCTCGAGCGCCTCGCCGCGGAAGAACCGGTCGGCGTTGGCGAACATCTGGCGGAACTTGCGGTGCATGATGTCGCGGGTGCCGGGCGCGTTGTGCGGCGTCAGCACGACGTTGCGGAAACCGGCGAACGGCGACGGGCCGACCACCGGCTCGATCTCGAACACGTCCAGCCCGGCGCCCCCGAGCTTGCCCGAGGCCAGCCCGTCGAGCAGCGCCGGCTCCGACACCACCGGGCCGCGCGCGCAGTTGATCAGGATCGCTCCGTCCTTCATCGCGGCGATCGCCGCGGCGTCGATCATGTGCCGGGTCTGGTCGGTCAGCGGGACGTGCAAGGTCACGAAGTCGGAGGTGGCGAGCAGTTCGTCGAACGGCAGCCGCTCGACCCGCAGCGCGTGCTCGACCGCCGGATCGATGTCGACGATGTCGTGGTAGACGACCTGGGTCTCGAAC
The DNA here is from genome assembly GCA_018401495.1 of Rhodospirillaceae bacterium. Lineage (GTDB taxonomy): Bacteria > Pseudomonadota > Alphaproteobacteria > Thalassobaculales > Thalassobaculaceae > Thalassobaculum_A. Next base: position 90,790 of record JAGYJX010000015.1, on the reverse strand, counting down.
GGCACCAGTCGCTTGGCGACCTGCTTGCCGATCCGCCCGAGGCCGATGATGCCGACCCGGGCACCGCCGAGACCGCGGGCCTCGGCCCGCACCGTGTTGGAGTGCCAGCGGCCCTGCCGCAGTTCGGCGTCCTGCCAGGCCAGCCGGCGCCCGGCGGCGAGCATCATCATGATGGCGTGCTCGGCCACGCCCTCCGGCGTGCCGCCGGGGGTGATGGCCAGCGGAATCTGGCGATCGCGCAGCGCCGTGGTCGCCACGGTATCGTGGTAGCCGACCCCCTGGTGCAGCACCAGCCGCAGCCTCGGCGCCGCCTCGACCTGCCATTCCTCGAGCCGCTTGGCGCCGACCATGACGACCTCGGCGTCGGCGAGCGCGGCGCGGACCTCCGCCTCCCCGTCGCCCTGGAGGTACACGACCTCGTAGCCTTCGGGCAGCTCCGACGCGATCAGCGCGCGCAGGTTGGCATCGGCGGGGACAAAGTAGAGGATCCGGACAGTCATGGCTGCTGCAACTCGGTGACAGGACGGCGGCCTCTTGATCCGGGCCGCGGGGGTCGGAATGCTAGCGGGCGCAGGGGCGGTTTGTCATGCGGTCGAGATCGGAGGGCGTGCTTTTGTCACCAACGGACACCGATTGGCTCGCCCGGCTGCGCGCCCTGGTCGCCGACGACCCGGCGGCGGACTCCGCCCACGACGTCCATCATCTGGACCGGGTCTGGGCGAACGCCCGGATCATCCTCGCCGACCCCGAGCACCGGGGCCGGGCCGACGCGCTGGTGGTGCTGGCGGCCGCCTACCTGCACGACTGCGTGGCGGTCGCGAAGGACTCGCCCGATCGCCCCCGGGCGTCGCGGATGGCGGCGGACCGGGCGACCGGGCTGTTGCGCGGCATCGGCTTTCCGGCCGATCGGCTGGAGGCGGTGGCCCACGCCATCGCCGCGCACAGCTATTCCGCCGGCATCCCGCCCGAGACCCTGGAGGCCGAGATCCTGCAGGACGCCGACCGCCTGGACGCGGTCGGCGCCATCGGCCTGGCCCGCACCATCGCCGTCGGCGCCGAGCTCGGCCGGCCGCTGTTCCACCCGACCGATCCGGCGGCGCGGCACCGCCCGGTCGACGAGGCGGCGTGGTCGAGCGACCACCTGATGGAGAAGATCGTCAAGCTGCCGGCGCGCATGAACACCGCCGCCGGCCGGGCGCTCGCCGAGCGCCGGATCCGCATCGTCCACGACTTCCTGGCGGGGCTGGAGGACGAGACGCGCTCGCCGCCGCCGGCTCACACATAACCTTAGAATATTTACTTAATACACTGATTAATAAGTTAAATTAGTCTTTCTTGCCGTGAGTCGATTCCGTCAAGGAGGGCGATCCGCGCCGCGACCGAGTCATGCTCCTCCAGCGACCCGTCCGCCAGCAGGTGCCGGACCGGGTGGCCCCGGTCCACCAGCAGCGGCGCCACCAGCCGGGCGCGGTGGCAGCGCGCCGGGCCGGCCTCGGCGCACATCAGGGCGACCCGGTAGCGGCCGGCGCCGTCGGCCAGCCGGTCGAGCGCCGCGGCCACCGCTGCGGGCGCCGGCCCCGCCGCCTCGCCACGCCTGCCGCCCAGCGCGTCGCCGAGCCAGACATAGGCGATGCCGCCCTCGGCCAGCGCGGCGCGCAGCGTCTCGCGGTTGAAGTGCCGGAAGCGGCGCGAGTACGGCGCCGACCGCACGTCGGCGACCGCCGTCACCCCAGCCGCCGCCAGCAGCTCGAGAAAGCGTTGGAGCGGGTGGCTCGAATGCCCGACCGTCCAGATCTCCGCCCGCGCCTCGGTCACAGCGTGAACAGCGCCTCGATCTTGCGGCGCAGCTGGTTGGGGCTGAACGGCTTCACGACATAGGCGTCGACGCCGTGCTGCCTGGCGGACACCACGAACTCCTGGGTGGCCTTGCCGGTCAGCATCACGAACTTCATGTGCGGGAACCGCCGCCGCACCGCCTTCAGGAAGTCGAGGCCGGACATGTTCGGCATGTTCCAGTCCGACACGATGAGCTGGAACTGCCCCTGCTCGTGCTCCAGCACCGCCAGCGCCTGCTCGCCGTCGCGCACCGCCACGATGTCGGTGATCCCCATGACCTTCAGCGCCCCCTGGGCGAGCTTGGTCGCCATCGGCTCGTCCTCGGCCAGCAGGACGCGCAGCCCGGCGTAGGTCGGGAGCGGTTGCGGGACGGCGGGGCGATCGGGGTCCATGGTCATTCCGCTGCGGTTCGGCGGGTGTGGGCGCGCAGGGCGGCCAGGCCCTGCTCGACGGCGGCAGGCAGGAGGTCGCACCCCGCCGCCGCAAGTTCGGTATGCCCTGCCCCGGCGGCATCTTCAACCGTCTGCGCCCAGCGCCAGGCCGTGCGCAGGCCGATCGAACCGGCCGCACTCTTGAGACCGTGGGCGGCGTCGGCCATGCCGGCCGCGTCGCCGGCGGCGCGGGCCGTCGCGATCGTTTCGAGCGCTTCGCTGGCGGCCTCCTCGAACGCCGCCACCAGTTCGTCCGCCGTATCGGCGCCGAGCTGTTCGGCCAGGGCGTCGTAGACCGCCGGTTCGAACGGGCCGTCGCCGGCCTCCAGCAGCGCCGTCGGGTCGTCGTCGTCCTCGGCTTCCGGCTCGGCCTCCAGTGGCCCGAGAACCAGGGCCAGGGTGCGGAACAGCGCGCGCGGATCGATCGGCTTGGCGACCGCGGCGTCCATGCCGGCTTCCAGGCAGCGGCGAACCTCGTGCTCCATGGCGCCCGCCGTCGCCGCGACGATCGCCACCGCCGCCGCCGGCCCGTCGAGCCCACGGATCGCCCGGGTCGCGGCGATGCCGTCCATCTCCGGCATGTGCAGGTCCATCAGCACCACGTCGACGCCGCCAGCCGCCACGGCCGCCACCGCCCGCCTTCCGTCCGGCACCACCGTCACCCGGTGGCCGCGCTTCTCCAGCAGGCCGCGCGCGACGCGCTGGTTGACGGCGTTGTCCTCGGCGACCAGCACGTGCAGCGGCGGCAGGAAGTCGCCGTCCGTGCCCGCCTCGGCCGCCGGCTCCGCCCCCTCCGGCAGCGCCAGGCTCATCCGGAAAGCCGACCCCTTGCCGGGCGCGCTCTCGACGGCGATGGCGCCGCCCATGCGGTCGACGATGCGCTTCGAAATCGACAGGCCGAGCCCGGTGCCGCCGTAGCGCCGGGCGATCGACGCGTCGGCCTGGGTGAACTCCTGGAACAGCCGGCCGAGTGCCGCCGCGTCCATGCCGATGCCGGTGTCGACGACCTCGATCAGCAGCGGCACCGCCTCCTGCCCCCCGGCGCCACGCCGTACCGACACTGTCACCGCTCCGGATTCGGTGAACTTGACGGCGTTGCCGACCAGGTTCAGCAGCACCTGCCGCAGCCGGCCGGAATCGCCGCGCAGATACCTCGGGACGTCGTCGGCGACCCGCCCGCTCAACACCAGCCCCTTCTCCGCCGCCCGGCCGCCCATCAGCGCGATGGTGCCCTCGACCAGCCGTCGCGGGTCGAAATCGACCGTCTCCAGCTCGAAGCGCCCGGCTTCAAGCTTCGACAGGTCGAGGATGTCGTTGAGGATCGTCATCAGCGCTTCACCGGACTCCAGCACGATGCCGGCGGACTCGCGCTCGCGCGGCGCCAACTCGCCGTCCAGCAGCAGGCGCGTCATGCCGATGACGCCGTTCATCGGCGTGCGGATCTCGTGGCTCATCATCGCCAGGAACTCGGACTTGGCGCGGGTCGCCGCCTCCGCCCGCTCCTTGGCGTCGCGGACCTCGGCCATGGCGTCCTTGAACACCGCCAGCGCCGCCGCCATGCTCCCGATCTCGTCGCGCCGGCCGAGATCCGGCACCGCCACCTCCCGTGTGCCTCCGGCGAGCTGCGTCATCGCCCGCTCCATGCGCCCGAGCGGCCGCACGATGGTCTGGATCATCAGGCCGCGACCGCCAGCGCCGCCAGCGCCGACGCCGCCGATCACCGCCAGCGTGAAGGCCTTGGTCTGCTCGATCAGCCGCTCGGCCTCCAGCCAGAAGCGGTAGCCGCCGGAGGCTGCCGCCTCGACCAGGGATCTCCAGGTTCTCGCGGATGCCGGCCGCCAGTTCGTCTCCCGCTCCGTCCGGCGCGGCCCGCCACGCCTCGGCGTCCGCCCGGATGCGCGGCGACCAGGCCGCGCATGGCGTCCGACTGGGCGCGCGCGGCCACCACCTCCAGGTCGGACACCAGCTGCTCCCAGCGCGCCTCGCGCTCGTCCTCGGGACCGGCGCGCTGCAGGATCGCGAACGCGGCTCTCGGCGGAGCGGGCGTGGCTGACGGCCTGCAGCGGCTGGTCGTAGAGGCGCTGGGCGAGGTCGGCGAGCGACCAGGTCGCGAGCAGCGCCACCGCCGCCAGCGCCGCCGCCGCGAACACCGCGATCAGGAAGGCGCCGAGCAGCTTGATCCGGATCGACATGCCGCGAGCCCAGCCCCGCCGCTACTCGACGGTCACGACCAGCTTCATCTTCGGATGGATCCGGCAGCGCACCTCGATCTGGTGCCCGGCGCGGCCAGGGTCACCCCGTTGGTCTGGCCTGGGCGCCTGGATGCCGAGGTTGAAGACGTTGCCCGGCGAGTCCGAGTAGACGCCGTGGTCGTACAGGTCGCTGTTGACGAAGGTCAGCCTGTCCCCGGGGCCTTCACCGCCGCTTGCCGGCTCGAACGCCCGGTCCGACTGGCATCCACGCGGTTCCTCGCCCGCGAAAGCGCCGCCCGCAGGCGGCAACCATCACCACGCGCGGCTTCGAGGCCGCGCGAACCGACTGGTGCGCATGATCCCGTTCCCCCGGAACGTCCCGATCGGACGCCAGACCACCGCACCGCGCCGGCCAGGTCTCGACCCGGCAGGTCAGGGCCGGGCACGCACGCGCGTCGGGCGCCAGCGTCACCGCGCCGGCGGCCGTGGCCCGGCCTCCAGGCAGGCCTGCGCTTCCGGCACGGCGATGACGACGATGGCGCGCGGCTTGAGGTCGCCGTCACAGCGGGCAGCGAGCCGCCCCTTCTCCCCGGTGCCGCCGTCATCCCGGACGAACGCGCGCCAGCGCGGGCGAGCCGGGACCACGGCGCACCGGCGACCCGAGCGGCCGTCCAAATCCTGGGCCGCCTTGCCGAGGCGTCACTCCCAGGCCAGCCTGGCCTTCAGCAGGTCGCCGGACCATCCCGGGGTCTGCCTGCCGCCCGACCGCCTTCATGGTCTGGGCCGACGAAGAAGCCTGAACAGCTTGTCCTTGCCGGACCGGTACTCGCGCGACCTTGTCCTGGTTCTCGGCCAGCACGGCGTCGACGATCGCCCGATCTCGCCGGAATCGGAGACTGGCGCAGGCCCTTCTCCTCGACGATCGCGGCCGCGTCTTGCCGGTGGCGAACATCTCGGCGAACACGTCCTTGGCGATCCGGCCGAGATCGTGCCGTCGCCGATCAGGTCGATCAGCCCGCCCAGCGCCTCGGCTGAAACCGGGCTGTCGGCCAGGCCGAGGGGCCGGCCTTGTTGGCGGGCCCCGAACAGCCTTCGGGGCTGATCGTCCAGTTGGCGGCGGATCTTGGGGTCGCGCCCTGGCGCCACCGCCTCTGACCACGACCTCGTACCTGCCGGCGGTGGCGCGCTCCTCGATCAGGCCTCGATGCGTCGCAACAGCGACAGGCCGCAAGTCAGCGCATTTGAACCGCGCCTTCTGACGTCCGGAAGTTCCGGCAGCGCCGCCTTCAACTCCTGGCGGCGATCCGCGCCGGGTCGAGCGTCAGCGCGCAGCAGGTCGGGATCGGGAAGCAGCGGTAGTCGCGCGCCTCCTCCTTGGGAGCGCATCGAGCGGGTCTCGCCGCGGCTGGCGTTCGTAACAGCCGGGGTCTCCCGGTCGACGCCGCCGCCGGCATTCTCCAGGATCTCGATCTGGGCGCCGCGCCTCGTACTCGATGGCCTGCTGGACGAAGCGGATGGAGTTGACGTTCTTGATCCTCGCAGCGCGTGCCGCAGCTCGCTCGCTGCTCGGCTTGCGGCAACCGGAGCGATCGTTGGACGCTCGCAGCGCATCGAGCCTTCCTGCAAGTTGCCGTCGCAGGTTCCGGGGATGGGGCGCAGGACCGAGCGCAGCTTGATGCACGCGGCGGTCTCCCCTCCGGCGAGCGCAGATCCGGCCGGAGGACGATCTCCATCAGCCGCCACGCCGGAGCGTGGTTCAGGCCGATGTGGTGGACTTGGTCGGGTGCTGGTCGCAGCGACTTGGCCGGCGTCCTGCCCAGACGCAGGCGCTCGATGCCGACCTCTCTGACCGAGCCGCCGGGCAGGTCGAGGTGCACCCACGCCCCGGCGCCGACGATCGGCCGCTGGTGTACTGGCTGATCTGGTAGCCCTGTGCAAGGCAGGTCGGCGTAGAAGCAGTTCCCCGCGTGTCGTCGAAAACGCCTGACCCCGGGTTGACCTTCGCCTTCCAGCGCCAGGCCGCGGTGCGCAATGGCCTGGGTCGACGCATCTCGCGGCCGATCACCGGCAGCATGCCCGGCATCGCCGCGACCACTCAGGCCGACCTGCAGCCTGGCCCGGCGCCGAAGGCTGGCGGCGGCGCCGGAGAACAGCTTGACCCCGAGATCACCTGGCGCGGCACCTCGAGGCCGATCACCACTCTCCCAGGCGTGCCGGTCTCGGCCTCGATGCGATTACGGCAGCGGCGCGATCCCGCCCGGCCATCGCCTGTGACCCCTTCCAGCACAGAGCGGGCCGCGCCGTGAACGCCGCCGCCTTCCGATCGCCCGGCCGACCCGCAGCACCATCGGCTCGTCGAACATCCGCCCCAGCACCTGCAGCCCGAGCGGCAGGCTGCGCGCCGACAGCCCGGCCGGCACCGACATTCCCGGCAACCCTGCCAGGCTGGCCGGCACTTGCAGTGAACACGTCGTCCAGGTACATCTTCACCGTCGTCCTCGTTGGCCCCGACGGCGAAGGCGTCGGACGGCGCGGTCGGCGTCAGGATCGCGTCGACCCCGCCGAAGGCCTGGTCGAAATCGCGCCGGATCAGGGCCCGCACGCGCTGCGCCTTGCGGTAGTAGGCGTCGTAGGCAGCCGGCCGACAGCACGTAGGTGCCGATCAGCACGCGGCGCTGGACCTCGTGGCGCCAAGGCCGGCGCCGCGGGTGCTGGCGTACATCGCCGATACAGGTTCTCGCCCTCGACCTGCAGCCCGTAGCGCACGCCGTCGCAGCGCGCTGCGCCCGACGACGCCCTCGGCCGGGGCAGACGATGTAGTAGGTCGGCAGCGCGTAGCGGTGTGCGCGCAAGGGGAGATCTTCGATCGATCTCGGCGCCGGCGGCCGCGCAGCCGGGGGCGATGCCCGTGCTCCAGATCGCCTTCGACCTCCGACGGCATGCCGTCGCACCCGATACTCCGCCGGCACGCCGGATCCGCAGCCCTTCCACGCCGGCCTCCAGCCCCGCTTCGAGGTCGGCAGCGGCTCGGCGGCGGGACGTCGAATCCTCCTGGATCGTGCTCCGGCCATCGCCGACGGCATGACGGCGGCGTCGCGCACCAGTGCGGGTCATCGGGCCGGCCTGGTCCAGGCGACGGCGAAACGCCACGATGCCCCAGCGCGAGCAGCGCCCGCAGCCGGTCTCTCCAGACCGACGTGATGCCGGTGAGGCTGGCGGGCTGGCGGACTCGAGCCGCCGTGTCGTCGGTACCGGTGGCGGCGAGCGCGCCCATCCGGCGACCGCCGCGGCCGAGCCGCCCGACGAGCGCGCCCGGGGACCAGCGGGGTCCTGGCGTCCTGGGCGCCGCGCCACGGGTTGACCGCCGGGCCGTAGTACGAGGTGCCGCTGGACGAGCCCATCGCGAACTCGTCCATGTTGGTCTTGCCGAGCATGACCGCGCCGGCGCGCCAGAGATTGGCGGTGACCGTCGACTCGTAGGTCGGCTTGAAGCCGTCGAGGATGCGCGACGCCGCGGTGGTCAGCACGCCCTCGGTGCAGAACAGGTCCTTGATCGCGATCGGCAGCCCTTCCAGCGCCCCGCCCTGGCCCTTGGCCAGCCGCTCGTCGGATGCCGCCGCCATCGCCATCGCCTTGTCGGCGGTGACGGTGATGAAGGCGTTCAGATCGGCCGTCGCCTCGATCCGGGAGAGGTAGGCGGCGGTCAGCTCGGCGCTGGTGATCTCGCGGGTGCGCAGCGCGTCGCGGGCGGCGACGAGATCGAGGGCGAGGATTCCGGGCATCACTCGACCACCTTCGGCACGGCGTAGAAATCGTTCACCCGGTCCGGCGCGTTCGCCGCCACGCGCTCGGGACAGCCGCCGTCGGTGACGGCGTCGTCGCGCTGCGGCAAGCGCGTGGCCGGTGACGCTGGGCGAGCGGCCTCGACACCGGCGAGCACCGACCCGTCGCGGAGCTGGCTTTCGACGAAGCCCAGGATGAAAAGTTGTTGAGGTCGGCCACCATCGGCTCCTATAGCCGTTCCTCGGGAACCCGGAAGCCGGGCGAGTGCCGCGACGGACGCGACGGTGCGGCCTTGTCGAGCGACATGGGCTAAAGACCGTTCCAGATCATCGTGGAAACCTGAAAACGGCGGAATTCCGCCGTTTCGAGCGCGGAAGCCAACACCGCCCATGCCCTCTGCAAGCCCGCCGACCTCGCGCGACTGCTGCTTCGGCGCGGCGGCTGATGGGCCTCGACATCGGCAGTAAGAGACGATCAGGTCGCGGTGTCGGACCCGGCGCTCCGGGTCGCGTCGCCGGTGACCATCATCCGGCGCGGGAAATTCTCGGCTGACGCCGCCCAGATCGCCGACTTGGTGGAGAGCCGCAACATCGGCGGCTTCGTCGTCGGACTGCCGCTCAACATGGACGGCACCGAGGGCCGGCGCGTTCAGGCGACCCGCGACCCGACCGCCGAGTCGCTGCGGGATCGACCTGCCGACGATCTTCCAGGACGAGCGCATGAGTTCCCAGGCGGTCGAGCGCGGATGATCACCGAAGGACCTGACCGCGCCAAGCGCCGCAAGGCCATCGATCTCAGCCGCCGCCGCCTGATCCTGCAGGCGGCGCTGGACGCGCTGCCCGACACCGGGCCCGGATGATCGCGATCCTGACAGCGCTGGCCCCGGTCTGGGCTGATCGTCACCGGAACCGTCCTGCGCCACACCGACCGCCCGGCGACGACGGCCTGGCGGGCGGTCGAGCTGCTGACCTACTCGCGCTGCCGGCGCGATCGTGCCCAAGCGCTCGGCGGCACTGACCTTCCGGTCCTACGAGATCGCCCCGACGGCGGCGGCGATGGCGGGGCGGTGCCTGATCGTCACCGGCTTCCGGTGGTGGTCCGAAAACACCATCCGGCACCGCCGTGCCGCCTACACCAGCGTCATCCAGGGCGATCCGCCAGAACTCCTACATCGGCCTCGCCGCCGTGGGGGCGCTGTACGGTCCCGACGGGATCGCCCTGGCGGCGGTCGGCATCGCCGCGGTGATCCCGCTGGTGAACGCGCTGGCGGTCTGGTTCCTCACTCGGATGATCGGCGAGAAGCCGGCGACGTTGCGCCTGGTGCTGGTGTCGATGGCGCGCAACCCGATCATCATCGCCTGCCTGATCGGCATCGGCCTGAACGCCGCCGGCATCGGCCTGCACCCGCTGCTGGCCAACGGGCTCGACCTGCTCGGTCGCGGCGCGCGGCGCTGGGGCTGCTGTCGGTCGGCGCCGGGCTGCGCTTCGCCGCGCTGCGGGCAGGCTGGAGCGCCGCTGCTGCTGTCGAACGTCCTGAAGCTGGTGGCGGTGCCGGCGCTGACCCTGGCGCTGGCGCCGCTGATCGGCCTGGGCGGCGTGGCGCTGCAGGTGGCGGTGCTGTTCAACGCCCTGCCCAGTTCGGCCTCGTCCTACGTGTTCGCCCGCGCCCTCGGCGGCGACCACGAACTGATGGCGGCGATCCTGACCACCTGAGTGGCGATGGCGGCGGTCACGCTGCCGCTGTTCATCGCGCTGGTCGGATAGGCTCCGCCGCGCCGGCAGCCGCCGCGGCGGACGATCAACCGCCCTCGGCGCCCTCGACACGCCGCAGCGTGTCCAGCCGTTCCCCCTGCAGAACCGCCGATCACGCTGAACGACCCGTCGGTCCTCGAGCACAACCGCCGCGACCTCCGGACATCGCCGCGATGCCCTGGGCGCGCGCCGCCGCCAGCACCTCCTCCTCGGTGACCCGCTGCTCGACCATCATGGCCGGCAGGAAAGCCCCCCGGAAGAACAGCAGGGTCGGTTCCGACTTGACGAGGTCCTGGAACCGCCGCGAGCGGACGGAGGCGTAGGCCACCACGTACTGCAGGGAACACAACAGCGCGAACGCCAGCAGACCCTCCGAAAGCGACACCTCGCTGCTCAGCAGCGCCGATGCCAGGGTCGAGCCCAGCGCCACCGTGACGACCAGATCGAAGGCGTTCATCTTCGACAGGGTCCGCTTGCCGGTCAGCCGCAGCAGCAGCACCAGCCCGCCATAGGCCGCGACGCCCACCACCAGAATGCGCCACAGATCGTACCAGCCGTCGAACAACATCACGCAACCTGCCCCTCGCAAAGACGACGGACCCCCTCGCCCACCCCGGCCGGAACTTCCGAGCGCCGCGCGGCGTTCCCATGTGAGGTCGTCGACCGACCCAGGACGCTGGCGGGATGAAGAGGATGGCGGACTGCCCGAACCGTCGGAAGCCCGGCGGGGCACCATGAAAATCCGCGGAGAACGGCCGATCACCGCGCTGCGACGGGCCGTGCAATGGGGCGACGAGAAGGTTCCGACGGGGCTGCGCTCGTTGTTGGGCGTCCTGCTGTGCGTCGGCGGGTTGCTCGGGTTCCTGCCGATCCTCGGATTCTGGATGCTGCCGCTCGGGCTCGCGCTGATCGCGCTGGACATTCCGGCGCTGCGGCTCCGGCTGCTCGCCTGGCTGGAGCGGGCCGAGGCGGAAGGCCGGCAAGGGTGCGCCTTGATCCGCCTGTCGCGCTGACGCAGGATCGACGTTTCCGCCTCGACCCCAGTGAGCGTCATGTCCGATCCCTCGCCGTCTCCGGCCGGCGCCCTCGCCGGCATCCGCGTCATCGACTGCTCGCGGGTCCTTGCCGGGCCGGTCTGCACCCAGACCCTCGGCGACCTCGGCGCCGACATCGTCAAGATCGAGCGCCCGGGCATGGGCGACGACACCCGCAAATGGGGGCCGCCGTTCCTGAAGGACGAGCACGGCGAGGATACCTCGGAGAGCGCCTACTACCTCTCCTGCAACCGCAACAAGCGTTCGGTCGCCCTCGACATCGCGCAGCCCCAGGGCCGCGACGTGCTCCTGAAGCTGCTGGAGACGGCCGACGTCTTCATCGAGAACTTCAAGGTCGGCGACATGGCGCGCTACGGCCTCGCCTGGGACCAGATCAGGGACCGGTTCCCCCGGCTGGTGTACGCCAGCGTCACCGGGTTCGGGCAGACCGGCCCCTACGCCCCGCGCGCCGGCTACGACTTCCTGGCGCAGGGCATGGGCGGCATCATGAGCGTCACCGGCGAGCAGGGCGGCGAGCCGATGAAGGTCGGCGTCGCCATCGCCGACGTCATGACCGGGATGCACACCGCGACCGCGATCCTGGCGGCGCTGCGGCACCGCGACGCCACCGGGCGCGGCCAGTACATCGACGCCGCCCTGCTCGACACCCAGGTCAGCTGGCTGGTCAACCAGGGCCTCAACTACCTGGTCGGCGGCACCGCCCCCGGGCGGCTCGGCAACGCCCACCCGAACATCACCCCCTACCAGGTGTTCGCCACCGCCGACGGCCACGTCATCCTCGGGGTCGGCAACGACCAGCAATTCGCCAAGTTCTGCCGGTTCGCCGGCCGCGAGGACGTGGTCGCCGACCCGCGCTTCGCCACCAACGTGGCGCGGGTTCGCCACCGCGCTGAGTCGGTCGCCGTGGTCGCCGCCATCATGCAGACGCGCACCACCCGCGACTGGGTCGACGGGCTGGAGGGGGTCGGCGTGCCGTGCGGGCCGGTCAACGACATCGACCAGGTGTTCGCCGACCCGCAGGTGAAGGCGCGCGGGATGGAACAGCGCATCCCCGGCCACCCGTTGACGCCGGAGCCGGTGCCTACCATCGCCTACCCTCTCAAGCTGTCCGACACCCCGGCGACCCTGCGCCGTCCGCCGCCGATTCTCGGCCAGCACACCGAGGAGGTGCTCGCAGGCGAACTCGGCCTGCCGGCGGCGGAACTCGCCAAGCTCAAGGAATCCGGGGTGATCTGAGCCCGATTTCAGGCGGACGGCAGCGACAGCGTGGCCCGCAGGCCGGTCGTCGGCGACGGGCCGAGTTCCAGGGTGCCGCCGTACAGTTCGGCCAACTCGCCGACGATGGCCAACCCGAGACCGTCGCCCTCGACCAGTTCGTCGAGCCTGACGCCGCGTCCCATCACCTCGGCGGCGCGATCGGCCGGCAGTCCGGGCCCGTCGTCGTCGACCTCGACCACCACCCGGCCGGTACAGCGGGTCACGGAAACCACGACCCGACGGCCGGCCCATTTGCAGGCGTTGTCCATCAGGTTGCCCAGCATCTCCTGCAGATCCTGAAGCTCGCCGCGAAACGCCGCCGCCTGATCGCCGTCGACCACGATCTCGACACCTCGCCCGGCGTGCAGGCGGGCGAGCGTGCGGGACAACGCCTGGACCGTCTGCAGCACCGGCGTCGAGCCGCCGAGCGCGGGGGCCACCCCCGACGCCCGCGCCCGGGCAAGATGGACGTCGACGTTGCGCCGCATCCGACCGACCTCGCGGCCGAGCCGCTCTCCCAGGTCACGCTGGCCCTGCACGGCCAACGCCGTGGCTTCGTTGGCAAGCACCGACAACGGCGTCTTCAGCGCGTGCGCCAGATTGCCGGCCTGGGTGCGGGCGCGGTCCAGCACCGCCGCCTTGTCGGCGAGCACGGTGTTGAGGTCGTCCACCAGCGGCTGGATCTCGCCCGGGTAGCTGCCCTGCACCCGTTCCGCGCGGCCTTCCCGGACCGCCACCAGAGCCCGGCGCAACCCCGCCAGAGGCTGCAGGCCCAACCAGACCTGGGCGGCCACCGCGGCGAGCAGGCCGGCTCCCAGGATTGCCAGCGACAGCACCAGCGTGCGCGCGAAGCCGGACACGGCGGCGTCGAGCTGAGACCGGTCGGTCGCGATCACCACCCGCAGCTGACGACCGTCGACACCGATCAGCACCGTGCGCTCCCAGGCCAGCAGGCGACGATCCTCAGGACCGATCGCGGCGACGGCGTGCACCTCGCCGTCGGCCGGCGCCGCGGCCGGCAAGGTCAGTTCGGCGTCCCACAGCGAGCGGGATCGCAGCGGCGCCCCGTCGCGCTGCAGCACGACCCAGTACACTCCGGAATAGGGTCGATGGAACAACGGGTAGCTCGGCTCGCGGGCCAGCACGGTCCTGCCATCCGGCGCCACCTGCAACGCGGCGACGAGTTCGTCCAGATGGTCGACCATGCGCCGGGATTCCTCGGTCAGCGCGTGGTCGCGAAACAGGCCGAGCAGGACCGTGCCGGACAGTGCCAGCGCCAGCGCCAGCCAAACCGCGGCACCCGCCAGGAGGCGGGTCCTGAGCGCGATCCGCCCGCTCAAGCCCGCGGCTCCATGCGGTAGCCGAGCCCACGGACGGTGGCGATGCTGCCCGCCCCCAGCTTCTTGCGCAACCTGGCGACGAAGACCTCGATGGTGTTGCTGTCGCGGTCGAGGTCCTGGGCGTACACGTGTTCGGTCAACTCCCCGCGCGACACGACGCGGCCGGAATGGTGCATCAGGTAGGCCAGCACCCGGTATTCGTGGGCGGTGAGGGTCACCGGCGCGCCGCCGACGGTCACCCGGCCGCTCCGGGTATCCAGGACCACCGGTCCGCACCGCATTTCCGGCGTGGCCCGGCCGCTGGACCGGCGGATCAGCGCCCGCACCCGGGCAAGCAGTTCCTCGATGCGGAACGGCTTGGGAAGATAGTCGTCGGCGCCGGCGTCGATGCCCTCGACCCGCTCGTGCCAGGCGCCGCGCGCCGACAGGATCAGGATCGGGGTCGCGATCCCGGCCGCGCGCCAGGCACGCAACACCGACAGGCCGTCGCGCATCGGCAAACCGAGGTCGAGGACCACCGCATCGTAGGTCTCGGTGGCGCCCAGGAACTCCGCGCGGTCGCCGTCGGCGGCGTCATCGACCGCGTAGCCATCGCCGGCCAGGGCATCCACGACCTGACGGCGCAGCGCCGCCTCGTCCTCGGCGACCAGCACCCTCACCGGCGGCCCTCGACGCGTCGCGCCCTCTCGAGGCCGGGACCGCTGGCCGACAGCAATTGGCCGGTCTGGGCGTCGTAGACCAGGTCGATCTTGCGGCCGCCCGGGGCCAGCAACTCGATCTCGTAGACGATCTCGCCGTCATCGTCCTCCAGTTCGACGTCCAGCACCTGGCCCACGAACTCGCTCTCCATGACCTTCAACACCGCTCGCAGCGACAGCACGCGCCCGCTCATCACCGCTTCGCGGGCGCGGTCGTGATCGTCGTCGCCCGACAGCAACGTCGGGTTCGACAGGGCGGCAAGCGCCAGGAACACGAGGCCGGTAGAGCCGATCCGAATGAGCTTGAGCATGGCGGATGCTTACGCTCGCGAAGCTGAACGGCGGATGAACGGGACGTTCAGGCTGCGTTCAACCGGCCTCGGCTACATACCGGCCGTCCACCACGACCACAAGCAAGGAGACGACCATGAACCGCAAGAGCTTCGCTACCGCCCTGATCGTCGGATCGCTCGCTCTCGCCGGGGCAGCGGCCGCCAGCGATCTTCGCACCACCGCCAACGCCCAGCCTGCCGAGTTCCTGTCCGCGGCCACGATCCTGGATCAGCTGGGCCAGCAGGGCTACAGCGGGTTCACCGAGCTCGAGCTCGACGACGGCAAGTACGAGCTGGAGGGCCGCGACGCCGACGGCCGCAAGGTCGAGATCGATGTCGACGCACGGACCGGCGCCATCATCAAGGTCGAGCGCGACTGACCGGTCCCCCGGGGGGCGGTGCGAGCCGCATCGCCCCCGGCGGCCACACCCGATTCTACCCCGCCGCCACTCTGCTCCGGAAGCTTCCGTGGTCGAGAAGGCCGCGGCACGCCACGGTCCGTATCGACAGCCTTGCCGCACCCCGGGACCGCCCCCTATAACGACGCTTTAATGACCAGCGCCATCGCCCCCGGCGCCGCGCCCGACCGTTCGGACGGCTCGCGGTACCCCTATCGCCACCTCCTCGGGATCGAGGGGCTGTCGCGATCCGACATCGA
Source organism: Rhodospirillaceae bacterium (assembly GCA_018401495.1). Taxonomy (GTDB): domain Bacteria; phylum Pseudomonadota; class Alphaproteobacteria; order Thalassobaculales; family Thalassobaculaceae; genus Thalassobaculum_A. The sequence continues at coordinate 75,456 of JAGYJX010000015.1, read as the reverse complement.
TTTTCTCCTGGACCGCGCCGACGGCTTCGTCGACCAGAACCGGCAGGCCGACAAGAAGTCGACCACCCTGCGCGGCCGCACCCTGATCAACCTGTTCTTCGAGAACTCGACGCGCACCCGCACCAGCTTCGAGCTGGCCGGCAAGCGGCTCGGCGGCGACGTCATCAACATGTCGGTCTCGACCTCGTCCATCAAGAAGGGCGAGACCCTGATCGACACCGCGATGACCCTGAACGCCATGCACCCGGACGCCCTGGTGGTCCGGCACTCGGAGTCGGGCGCCGTCCACCTGCTGGCCGAGAAGGTCAACTGCTCGGTCATCAACGCCGGCGACGGCAGCCACGAGCACCCGACCCAGGCGCTGCTCGACGCCCTGGCGATCCGCCGCCGCAAGGGCCGGCTGGAGGGCCTGGAGGTGGCGATCTGCGGCGACGTCAGCCACAGCCGGGTGGCGCGCTCCAACATCCACCTGCTGTCGATCATGGGCGCCAGGGTGCGGGTGGTGGCGCCGCCGACCCTGCTGCCGTCCGGCATCGAACGGTTCGGGGTCGAGGTGCACCACGACATGGAGCGCGGGCTGGCGGGCTGCGACATCGTCATGATGCTGCGGCTGCAGACCGAGCGCATGAAGGGCAGCTACGTGCCGTCGATCCGCGAGTATTTCCGCTACTACGGCCTCGACCACGAGAAGCTGCGCGCCGCCAAGCCGGACGCCCTGATCATGCACCCGGGCCCGATGAACCGCGGCGTCGAGATCGACTCGGTGGTCGCCGACGACATCGACCGCTCGCTGATCCGCGAGCAGGTCGAGATGGGCGTGGCGGTCCGCATGGCCGTGCTGGAGGCCCTCGTCACCCGGCAGACCGAACCTTGGGCGAAGAACCAGTGAGACCGACGCTCTACAAGAACGCGCGCCTGCTCGATCCCGCCACCCGGCTGGACGCCAAGGGCGCGGTGCTGGTGCGCGACGGCCGCGTCGCCGAGGTCGGCCCCGGGGTTTTCGTCGACGCCATCCAGGACGACGTCGAGGTGATCGACTGCGGCGGCCGTTGTCTCGCTCCGGGCCTGGTCGACATGCGGGTCCAGACCCGCGAGCCCGGCGAGGAGCACATGGAGACCATGGTGTCCCTGCAGGCGGCCGCGGTCGCCGGCGGCGTCACCACCCTGGCCACCCTGCCGAACACGAACCCGATCATCGACGACGTCTCGCTGCTGGAGTTCGTCGAGCGCCTCGCCCAGGAGGTCGGGATGGTCAACGTCCATCCCTACGCCGCCGCCACCAAGGGGCTGAAGGGCGAGCAGATGACCGAGATGGGGATGCTGGCGGAATCCGGCGCGGTGGGCTTCACCGACGGGGTGAAGGCGATCGCCGACGCGGTGGTGATGCGCCGCCTGCTGTCCTACGCCTCGATGGTCGGCCGGCCGGTGATCCAGCACCCCGAGGAGCCCAGCCTGGCGCGCGAGGGGTGCGCCAACGAGGGCGAGACCGCCACCCGCCTCGGCCTCGCCGGAATTCCGGCCTGCGCCGAGGTGATGATGATCGAGCGCGACCTGTCGCTGGTCCGCCTGACCCGCGGGCGCTACCACGCCGCCCACGTGTCGACCGCCGCCGCCATCGATGCCATCCGGCGGGCCAAGGCCGAGGGGCTGGCGGTGACCTGCGACACCGCCCCGCACTACTTCGCCCTCAACGAACTGGCCATCGTCGACTACCGGACTTTCGCCCGGGTGTCGCCGCCGCTGCGCTCCGAGGCCGACCGGCGGGCGGTGGCGGCCGGCCTCGCCGACGGCACCATCGACGCGATCGCCAGCGACCACGCCCCGCAGGACCAGGACTCCAAGCGCGTGCCGTTCGCCCAGGCCGAGCCGGGTGTGGTCGGGCTGGAGACGCTGCTGGCGATCAGCCTCGGCCTGGTGCACGACGGCACCATGGCGCTGCTCGACGTGATCGAGCGCCTGACCACCGGCCCGTCCCGGATCCTCGGCCTGGAGGCCGGCCGGCTGGCCGTCGGCGCCTGGGCCGACCTGGTGCTGTTCGAGCCTGAGCGGGCGGTGCGGATCGACGCCTCGCGGTTCCGCTCGAAGTCGAAGAACAGCCCGTTCGACGGCAAGCCGGCCCAGGGTCGGGTGTGGCGGACCGTGTACCGCGGCCGCACGGTGTTCGACCTCGACTCCGAGCCCGGTGATCCGAGGGCCAGGCGGGAGCCGGCGCATGCCTGACCCGCTCGGCAGCTTCGCCTACACGTGGCCGTTCTACGCCACCTTCGCGCTCGCCTACCTGCTGGGGTCGGTGCCGTTCGGGCTGGTGCTGACGCGGCTGGCCGGCCTCGGCGATATCCGCCAGATCGGCTCCGGCAACATCGGCGCCACCAACGTGCTGCGCACCGGCCGCAAGGGGCTGGCGGCCGCCACCCTGCTGCTCGACGGCGGCAAGGGCGCGGTGGCGGTGCTGATCGCCGCCTCCTTCGGACCCGACACCGCGGTGCTGGCCGCCGCCGGCGTGCTGATCGGCCATTGCTTCCCGGTCTGGCTGAGGTTCAAGGGCGGCAAGGGCGTCGCCACCGCAATCGGCGTCTGGCTGGCGTTGTCCTGGCCGGTCGGGCTGATCGCCTGCGGCCTGTGGCTCCTGGTGGCGCTGGTGCTGCGCTACTCCTCGCTGGCCGCCCTGGTGGCAATCGCCGCGGCTCCGGTTGCCGCCTGGTGGATCGACGGCCCGCAACACGCCCAGCTCGGCGCGTTCATCGCCGTGGTCGTCTGGATCCGTCACCACGAGAACATCGTGCGCCTGCTGCGCGGCGAGGAGAGTCGGATCAAGCTCGGTCGCCCCCGAAATCCGGAAACCTGATCCGCGGTTTCGCAACTCGCAACGCGGTTTCGCCGACCAATTCGTTGTCTAGCCGGAATGTTCCGGTAATACCGCGCCACGGTCACCCATAGCCGCGTGGATCGACGCCACCGGAGCGACCGTCCATGCCCGCCGAAACCCCGTGCCTGTCCGAGACCGAGCGTCTCGCCCGCCTGCGCCTGATCCGCACCGAGAACGTCGGGCCGGTGACGTTCCGCCACTTGCTGGACCGTTACCGGACCGCCACCGCTGCCCTCGACGCCCTGCCCGAGTTGGCCCGGCGCGGCGGACGCCGGCGGCCCCTGCGGGTGCCGACCCGGGCCGACGCCGAACGCGAGCTCGCCGCCAACGGCCGCGCCGGCGCCTCGCTGCTGGTGATCGGCGACCCGGGCTACCCGGCCCGGCTGGCGGCGATCGACGACGCACCGGCCTGCCTGTCGGTCGCCGGTGACCCGGCGCTGCTGGCGCGGCCGACGGTCGCGGTGGTCGGGGGCCGCAACGCCTCGGTGAACGGCTGCCGGTTCGCCGCCGCCCTCGCCGGGGCGCTCGGCGAGGCCGGCTACGTGGTGGTCTCCGGGCTGGCGCGCGGCATCGACGGCGCCGCCCACGAAGGCGCCCTGCCGAGCGGAACGGTGGCGGTGCTGGCTGGCGGCATCGACATCGTCTACCCGCCGGAACACGGCGACCTGCTGCGCCGGATCGCCGGAAGCGGTGCCGCGGTTGCCGAGATGCCGGTCGGCACGACACCCCAGGCCCGGCACTTCCCGTCGCGCAACCGCATCATCGCTGGTTTGTCGATCGGGATCGTGGTGGTCGAGGCGGCGCGGCGCTCGGGCTCGCTGATCACCGCCCGGTTCGCCCTCGACCAGGGCCGCGAGGTGTTCGCCGTCCCCGGCTCGCCGCTCGATCCCCGATGCTCCGGCTGCAACGCCCTCATCCAGGAGGGAGCCGCCCTGCTGATCCAGGGCGCCGAGGATGCCCTGGCGGTCCTGGAAACGCTGGCGCCGCCCCCGCGACCCGCCGCCGACAGCCGCATCCTGCGCGAGGACGAGCCGGCGTTCGTTCCCGTCGAGACCGACGACGCCACGCGCCGCCGGGTGCTGGATGCGATCGGCGCCGAGCCGGTGCCGGTTGACGAACTCATTCGCGGCTGCCAATTGTCTGCACCGATCGTAGCGACCGCGCTGCTGGAGGGGGAACTGGCTGGTCTGATCGACCGCTACCCGGGGAATCAAGTGGCTCGGCGCGTCGATACCCCGGCCTGAGGGCGATCATCCCGACGGACGCGCCGGGCACTATCGACCGCGCGCCCGATGGGCGTCGTCGGAAGCCTCACAGGGAAGTGAACCCGCCGCATGAGCACAGTCGTCGTCGTCGAGTCCCCTGCCAAGGCCAAGACGATCAACAAGTACCTGGGGGACGACTATCACGTCCTCGCCAGCTACGGGCACATCCGCGACCTGCCGCCGAAGGACGGCTCGGTGGATACCGAGCACGATTTCGCGATGCTCTGGCAGACCGACCCGCGGGCCGAGAAGCAGATCAAGGCCATCGCCGAGGCCCTGAAGGGCGCCAACCACCTGATCCTCGCCACCGACCCGGATCGCGAGGGCGAGGCCATCAGCTGGCACGTCCAGAAGGTTCTGGAAGAGCGGCGGGCGTTGAACGGCATCGACGTCAAGCGGGTGGCGTTCAACGAGATCACCAAGTCGGCGGTGCTGGAGGCGATCGCCCGGCCCCGCGCCCTCGACCAGGACCTGATCGACGCCTATCTGGCCCGCCGGGCGCTCGACTATCTGGTCGGCTTCACGCTGTCGCCGGTGCTCTGGCGCAAGCTGCCCGGTGCCAAGTCGGCCGGGCGCGTGCAGTCGGTGGCCCTGCGCCTGATCTGCGAGCGCGAGTCCGAGATCGAGAAGTTCCGGGCCCAGGAATACTGGAGCATCGAGGCCGACTTCCGGACCCGGGAGCGGAAGTCGTTCACCGCCCGCCTGACCCACCTCGACGGCCGCAAGCTCGACCGCCTGGACATCACCAACGAAGCCGACGCCAAGGCCGCGGTGGCGGCGGTCGAGGCCGGCGACTTCTCCGTCGCCGAGGTCGACAAGAAGCGCGTCCGGCGCAACCCGCAGCCGCCGTTCACCACCTCGACCCTGCAGCAGGAGGCGTCGCGCAAGCTCGGCTTCGGCGCGACCCGAACCATGCAGCTCGCCCAGCGCCTCTACGAGGGCATGGACATCGACGGCGAGACGGTCGGCCTGATCACCTACATGCGAACCGATGGCGTGCAGCTGAGCCAGGAGGCGATCCAGTCGATCCGCGGGGCGATCGGCTCGACCTACGGCGACCGCTACCTGCCGAACACCGCCCGGGTGTACACCTCGCGCGCCAAGAACGCCCAGGAGGCGCACGAGGCGATCCGGCCGACCGACGTCCGGCGGACGCCCGACAGCCTGCAGGGATCGCGTCGACGCCGATCAGCTGCGGCTCTACACCCTGGTCTGGCGGCGCGCGGTGGCCAGCCAGATGGCCAGCGCCGAACTCGACCAGACCACCATCGACGTGCTCGACCGCAAGGGCCGGTCGACCCTGCGCGCCACCGGGTCGGTGATCGCCTTCGACGGCTTCCTGAAGCTCTACCAGGAGGACCGCGACGAGCCGGTCGCGGAGGACGAAGAATCCGGGCGGATCCTGCCGCCGGTCGAACGCGGCGAGGAGGTTGCCCGCCAGGAGACCCGCTCCGAGCAGCACTTCACCCAGCCGCCGCCGCGGTACTCAGAGGCCAGCCTCGTGAAGAAGCTGGAAGAGCTCGGGATCGGACGGCCGTCGACCTACGCCAGCATCCTGCAGGTGCTGCAGGACCGCGAATACGTGGTGCTGGACAAGAAGCGCTTCCTGCCGGAGGACCGGGGCCGTCTGGTGACGAGCTTCCTCAGCAGCTTCTTCAACCGGTACGTCGCCTACACCTTCACCGCCGACCTCGAATCGCAGCTCGACGATGTGTCGGCGGGGCAGCTCGACTGGCGCAAGGTGCTGCGCGACTTCTGGCAGTCGTTCAAAGGCTCGGTCGACGGCACCAAGGATCTCTCGATCAGCCAGGTGATCGAGGCGCTCGACCGGGAACTCGCCGACCATTTCTTTCCGACCGGACCCGACGGCCAGCCGGACCGCGGCTGCCCGAGCTGCGACGGCGGACGGCTGTCGCTGCGGCTCGGCAAGTTCGGCGCCTTCATCGGCTGCTCGAACTACCCGACCTGCCGCTTCACCCGCCAGCTCGGCGAGGCCGCCGGCGGCAAACCGGCAAGCGGCGAAGGCGAGGAGGCGCTGCCGAAGACGCTCGGCACCGATCCGGAGACCGGCCTGGAGGTCAGCCTTCGCAAGGGTCCCTACGGCGTGTACGTGCAGCTTGGCGAGCCCGCCGAAGGCAGCAAGGAGAAGCCCAAGCGGGCCTCGCTGCCCCGGCAGTTGCCGCCGGCGGAGATCGACCTGACCAAGGGGCTGGCGCTGCTGTCGCTGCCGCGGCCGATCGGCAACCACCCGGAGACCGGCGAAACCATCGAGGCGGGCATCGGTCGGTTCGGGCCCTACCTGAAGTTCGTCGGCACCTACGTCAACCTGCCGCCCGACGACACCGTCCTGACCATCGGCCTGAACCACGCGGTCGAGCTGATCGCCCAGAAGGGCGCCAAGAAGTCGGCTGGCCGGGCGCTCGGCGACCACCCGACCGACGGCAAGCCGGTGACCGCCCACGCCGGGCGCTTCGGTCCCTACGTCCAGCACGGCGCGCTGCGCGCCACCCTGCCGAAGGGCGAATCGCAGGACGAGGTCGGGCTCGAGCGCGCCATCGAGGTGCTGGCGGCCAAGGCGGCCAAGGGCGACACCGCCAGCGGCAAACGACCGGCCGGCCGTGGCAAGGCGACAGCCAAGGCCGGTTCCACCAAGGCTGGAGCCGCCAAGCCGGCGGCGGCCGACGCCGACGGCAAGAAGGTGTCGACCAAGAAGACCGCGGCCAAGAAGCCGGCGGCGAAGAAGCCAGCCGCCAAGAAGCCGGCGGCCAAGCGGGCGGCCTCCACGCCCGGCACCGGCAAGCCCGCGTCCTGAACACGAGATGGCGCGCCCCTCCGGCCCGGTCCCCACGCGCGAGGCGATCCTCGAGTTCGTGCAATCGAGCCCGACCCCGGTCGGCCGGCGCGAGCTTGCCAAGGCCTTCGACGTGCGCGGACCGGATCGCGCCGAACTGCGCCGGGTGCTGAAGGAAATGGCCGACGAGGGCCTGCTGGACTTCGGGCGCCGCCGCAAGGTGGCGACGCCCGGCGCGTTGCCGGAGGTGACGGTCGTCGAGGTCACCGGCACCGACGACGACGGCGAGACCCTCGCCCGCCCGGCAGCCTGGAAGGACGACGGGCCGACCCCGGTCATCCTGATCGTCGAGGATCGGCGCGGCGGCGCTCTCGGCCCCGGCGATCGGGCGCTGGTGCGCCTCGAACGGCGCGCCGAGAACCGCTACGTCGCCCGCATCATCCGCCGGCTGACCCGCTCGGCGCCCCGCATCCTGGGGATCTACGAGCGCGCCGAGGATGGCAGCGGCCGGGTGCGCCCGACCGACAAGAAGGCCCGCTCGGAGATCGTGGTCGACCGGCGCGACGCCGGCGACGCCGCCCCCGGCGACCTGGTGACCATCGAATTGCTGGCCCGCAGCCGCAACCGTCTCGGCCTTCCGGCCGGCCGGGTGATCGAGCGTTTCGCCGGGATCGCCGACCCGAAGTCGTTCAGCCGGATCGCCATCCAGGAGCACGACATTCCGGACGTGTTCCCCGAGGAGACCCTGGCACTGGCCGACAAGGCCAAACCGGTGGCGTTGGGCAAGCGCGAGGATCTCCGCCACGTCCCCCTCGTCACCATCGACGGCGAGGACGCGCGCGACTTCGACGACGCGGTGTTCGCCACCGCCGACGACGACCCCGCGAACGCCGGCGGCTTCCGCCTGCTGGTCGCGATCGCCGATGTCGCGCACTACGCCCATCCCGGCGACGCGCTGGACCGCGAGGCGCTGAAGCGCGGCAACTCCGTCTACTTCCCGGACCGGGTCGTGCCGATGCTGCCGGAGGCGCTCTCGAACGGGCTGTGCTCACTGCGCCCCGACGAGGACCGCGCCTGCATGGCGGTCGAGATCGTCATCGAGGCCGACGGCCGCAAGCGGACCCATCGCTTCACCCGCGGGCTGATGCGCTCGCGCGCCCGCCTGACCTACCGTCAGGTCCAGACGGCCGCCGACGGCGGCGACGCGACCGGGGTTCCCGAGGGAATCCTCGAACCGCTCTACGCCGCCTTCCGGGCGCTGCGTCGGGAGCGGGAGCGGCGCGGCGCGCTCGACCTTGAGATCCCCGAGAAGCGCGTCATTCTCGACGACGCCGGCAACGTGGTCGAGATCGGCGTCCGCGAGCATCTCGACGCGCACATGCTGATCGAGGAATTCATGGTGCTGGCGAACGTCTGCGCCGCCGAGACCCTGGAGGCCCGGCGCCAGCCCTGCATGTACCGGGTCCACGAGAGCCCGGACCCGGAGCGGGTCAACGCGCTTGCCGACGTGCTGGAAGGGCTGGGCATCGCCCTCGCCCGCGGCCAGGTGATCCGCCCCAAGACGTTCAACGGCGTGCTCGCCAAGGTGCGCGGCCAGCCGGCGGAGCGCATGGTCAACGAGATGATCCTGCGGGCCCAGGCCCAGGCCCACTACGCTCCGGCAAACGCCGGGCATTTCGGCCTCGGTCTCGCGCGCTACGCCCATTTCACCTCGCCGATCCGGCGCTACTCCGACCTGCTGGTGCACAGGGCGCTGATCCGCGGGCTACGACTGGGGGACGGTGCGCTCGGCGACGGTGACGACGAGAAGTTCGCCGACTGGGGCGAGCACATCTCCGCGACCGAGCGGCGGGCGGCAGCAGCCGAGCGCCAGACCGTCGACCGCTATCTGGCCCGGCATCTGGCGGACCGGATCGGGGGCCAGTTCGACGGCCGGATCAACGGGGTCACGCGATTCGGGCTGTTCATCACGCTGTCGGAGACCGGTGCCGACGGGCTGGTGCCGATCCGCTCGCTGCCGGATGACTACTACGACCACGACGAAGCCCGCCACACCCTGACCGGGCGGTTTCACGGCCGAGTCTACCGCCTCGGCGATCCGGTGGAGGTTCGCCTGGTCGACGCCGATCCGATTTCAGGGGCCCTCGGGCTCGAGATCCTGGCCGGAGGGTCGGCCCCGACGCCTGGCAGTTCGGGGCGGGTCAGGCGACGCGGGCCGCCGCCGAAGCGCCCGGGGAGTGGTGGCCGGACCGGGCGTCGGCGTTGATCCGCGGCGCGGATGGGCGCATTGTTCCGCGGTGCAATACAGGGACGTTCGGGGAAACGACAAACGGATGAGTGACGCGCCCGATGGTGCCGTAGGCCGTCTAGGATTGCGCATGGCGGTGACGGCCCTGGTACTGGTCGGCCTCGGCTCTTGCGTGGCCGCTGGCAAGGCCGTCCAGTCCGACCGATACGACCGTGCCTTCGCGGCCGAGGTGTACTCGGCGGGCTACGATGGCATCGCCGACTTTTACGTCGACGCCATACCGACCGAAGCAATTGCGCTCGGAGCCCTCTCTGGCGTCAGCACGCTGGACCCCGCCCTCGGTTACGCACGCCGGGGCGATCGATTGACGGTCAGCCTGGAAGGCCGCCCGATCGCCGAGTTCGTGACCCCCGGCGCTGACGACGTGCCGCGTTGGGCGATGCTCACTTCGGCGGCGATCGACGCCGGGCGTGGCGCCTCTAAGGCCGTTCAGGACGCGTCGCCGGAACGAATCTACGAAGTCACGTTCGCTTCGGCCCTTCGGCAACTCGACCGCTTTTCGCGTTATCTCGGGGCCGACGAGGCCCGAAAGGCCCAGGCGGCGCGGAACGGCTACACCGGCGTCGGAATCACGATTGCCGAGCGAGAGGGCAGCGTCTGGATCACCTCGGTGTTCGGCGGCTCACCGGCGGAAGAAGCGGGACTGGCGGCTGGAGACCGGATCGTCGGAATTGGCGGCGAATCCGCGCTCGGCCTTTCGCTCGACGACGTCGCCGACCGCCTGCGTGGCCTGATCGGCAGCCGGGTCGAGGTGTTGCTCGATCGCGCCGGCACCACGGTCGCGGCCGACCTGGAGCGGCGCCCGGTGATCGAGACAACCGTTCGCACGCGGCGCCTGAACGACATCGCCTATGTTGGTCTTTCCGGTTTCAACAGAGACACCGCCAGCAGCCTGGAGCGAGCGCTGGCCGATCTGCAGGAAACCGGAGGGAAGCCACTGCGCGGGGTAATCCTCGATCTTCGCCAGAACCGAGGCGGGCAACTCAACCAGGCGATCCGCGTCTCCGATTTGTTCATCGACCGCGGAACCATCCTCGACACCCGCGGACGACACCCGAATTCCATCCAGCGCTTCGAAGCGCACGACCGCGACGCAACGACCCTGCCGATGGTGGTGCTGATCGACAGCGGGTCGGCGTCGGCGGCGGAGATCGTCGCCGCCGCCCTGCAGGACGCCGGACGGGCCCTGGTGGTCGGCGCGCGGTCCTACGGCAAGGGAACCGTGCAGCAGATCGTGCCGATGCCGAACGATGGCGAGTTGATCCTGACATGGGCACGGATGCACGCCCCGTCCGGATATGGCCTGTCAACCTTCGGGGTGTTCCCGTCAATTTGCACGGCCGAAGGCAAGGTCGACGTCGAGACCGTGGTGCAGGGACTCCGCGACGGTCGGCTGCAGGCCGGCGAGGCCGTGCACCGCCGCCGGGTCGCCGAGAGCCTGGACACGGTGAGCCGCGAGGCGCTGCTGTCCTGGTGCAAGGCCGACCATCCGCAGAGCGACGACGACCTGGACACCCAGTTGGCGCGCCGTCTCCTGAACGAGCGCGACCTTTTCCAGCAGGCGTTCAACGCGTCGCGGATCGCCCTCGGAGAACGCCCGGCAATCCTCCAGTGACAGGGAGCACAGCGTTCGCGGGCGCGCTTGACTTCCGGGATGCCATGGCTATGTTGCGGCCTCCGATTTCGCGAAGGAGACGACTATGGCGAAGCCTGCGACCGTTCTGATCAAGATGGTCAGCACCGCCGAGACCGGGTACTTCTACGTCACGAAGAAGAACCCGCGCACCAAGACCGAGAAGCTCGAGCTTCGAAAGTACGATCCGGTCGTGCGCAAGCACGTCCTCTTCAAGGAATCCAAGATCAAGTAAGCCTGCCCATCCGGCTGAGTGGATAGCGGGCCGCCCTCGGGGCGGCCCGTTTCGTTGAGCCTCAGCGACGGTGGTTGTCGGTAGACGGTCGCGGATCATCGTCGAAGATCGGGCCGCTGGCCGGACCGCGGTCCGGCGCGCCGGGGCTCAGCCCACAATGCCTCCACCGTAGGCCGGAGCATCGCCGACCGTCTCGGTGGCCGGCTCGACCCGGTTGCGGCCGGCGTTCTTGGCGCGGTACAGGGCTGTGTCGGCGCGCTTCATCAATCCCTCGATCGTGTCGTCGTCCGGCGACTCCCGCGCCGCGCAGCCGATGCTGACCGTGATCGACAGGCTCCGGCCGTCAACCAGGGCCATCGGCGTGTCGGCGATCCGCTGACGGAGCCTGTCCGCGATGCGAAGCGCGAAGCCCTCCTGGGTGTCCGGCATCACGATGACGAACTCCTCGCCGCCGAGGCGTGCGACGGTGTCGACGTTGCGGACGTTCGACCGCATGACCTCGGTGATGTGCTGCAGCGCTAGGTCGCCGATGGCGTGCCCGTAGGTGTCGTTGACCGGCTTGAAGTGGTCGATGTCCAGCATCAGCACCGACAGCGGCTTCTGGCGGTGCGCGGTGTCCTCCATCAGGCGCCGGAGATGGCTCAGCAGGTAGCGACGGTTGTAGAGGCCGGTCAGGCTGTCGGTCAGCGCGAGGGAGAGGCTCTGCTCGTAGTTCTCGCGCAGCAGTTCCTGGTACCGACGGCGCCGTATCTGGGTGCGCACCCGGGCCAGCAGCTCGTTCCGGTCGACCGGCTTCATCAGGTAGTCGTTCGCGCCGAGGTCCAGGGCCTTGGCCAGCTTCTCGGTCTGGTCCTCTTCGCCGACCATCAGGATCGGCAGGTGACGCGTCGCCTCGTTGGCCCGGAACTGCGACAGCAGGCGCAGCGCGTCGTCGTCCTCGAGGTTCAGGCTGCAGATCACCAGATCGGGATCCGTCCGAATGGCCGTCTCGAAGCCGGCGCGCGCGGTTTCGACCCGGCTCACCTCGTCGCTGTCGACGGCGAGGCTCTCGATCATGTTGACCGCGTCGATGGCGTTGTCCTCGATGATCAGGAGCCGCGCCGAGGTAACGTCCAACTCGGTCATCGCCCGCGGCGCCAGCATGCCGAGCTGGCTCGATGTTTGCTCGCGCAGCCGCCACTCGTCCATCATCATCTTGAGGCGCAACAGCGACCGGACGCGGGCGAACAGCGCCGAGTCCAGAACAGGCTTGGTGAGGAAATCGTCGGCGCCCGCCTCGATCCCGCGCACCCGGTCGGCGACGTCGCTGAGCGCGGTCACCATGACCACCGGAAGGTGCGTGGTACGCGGATCGGCCTTGATCCGCCGGCACACCTCGAACCCGTCCATCACCGGCATCATCACGTCGAGCAGGACGATGTCGGGGTTCTCGCGCTCGATGACCTGGAGCGCTTCAGGGCCGTTGCTGGCGGTCAGCACCTCGAAGTATTCGCTGCTGAGCTTCGCCTCCAGCAGCTTCACGTTCGGCAGAACGTCGTCAACAACGAGGACGCGACCCGGCATCTCCCGCTACCCGAGGTACTTTTTGACCGTCTCAAGGAAGTTGGTCACCGAGATCGGCTTGGCGATGTAGGCCTCGCAGCCCCCCTCGCGGATCTTCTCCTCGTCGCCCTTCATGGCGAACGCCGTCACGGCGATCACCGGGATCGACTTCAAGCGATCGTCCTCCTTGATCCACTTGGTCACCTCAAGCCCGGAAACCTCCGGAAGCTGGATGTCCATCAGGATCAGATCCGGACGGCTGTCCCGCGCGATGCGCAAGGCCTCCATGCCGTCCCGAGTGCCGATGATGTTGTAGCCGTGTGCTTCCAGAAGGTCGTGGAAGAGCTTCATGTTGAGCTCGTTGTCCTCGACGATCAGGACCGTCTTGGCCCCGCTGGCCACTTCGCCGGACCCGCTGCCCGTCTCGACGGAGGTCATTCGCCCATCCATCCTCGTCCGTTGTCGGGATATCCGTCGGACCGAACACCGATGACGACGCTGTCGCCCGGCCCGGCTTCGGCGGAGTATAGACACTTAAGCTGCCTGATACCACTGACGAGGACGCCTTGTCGAACGCATCCGCCGGCTCGTTGAGCGCAATCCGAATTGGTGTCGACCTCGGCGGCAGCAAGATAGAGACCATCGCCCTCAACCGCGACGGGCAGCCTCTCGACCGCAGGCGGATCGCCACGCCACGCGGCGACTACAAGGCCACCGTCTCGGCCGTGGCCGGCCTTGTCGGGGCGGTCGAGGGCGCGATCGGGCAACGGGGAACGGTCGGTGTCGGAATTCCGGGAACGCTGTCGCGCGCCACCGGCTTGGTCAAGAACGCCAACTCAACTTGGTTGAACGGCAAGCCTCTGGATCGCGACCTGTCCGAAGCGCTCGCCCGGCCGATCCGCCTCCAGAACGACGCCAACTGCTTCGCGGTCTCCGAGGCGACGGACGGAGCGGCCGCCGACGCCCGCGTGGTCTTCGGCGTGATTCTCGGGACCGGGGTCGGCGCCGGGATCGTCATCGACGGACGTCCGATCGACGGCCCCAACGGAATTGCCGGCGAATGGGGCCACAATCCCCTGCCCTGGCCGTCCGACGACGAACGGCCCGGCCCGGCCTGCTACTGTGGCCTGAGCGGCTGCATCGAGACGTTCCTGTCGGGGCCGGGGCTGGCCGACGGCTTTCGCCGCGCCACCGGACGCACCCTGACGGCCGGCGCCATCGTCGACGCCGCGGCGGCCGGTGATGCCGCCGCCGCAAGCCACCTCGAGGGATACGTCGACCGCCTGGCCCGCGGCCTTGCCCACGTGGTGAACATTCTCGACCCGGACGTGATCGTCCTGGGAGGCGGCCTGTCCAACCTGCGGATGCTGTACGATCAGGTGCCGCAGCGCTGGGGCCGGTACGTGTTCTCCGACCGGGTCGACACCCGTCTGCGACCGCCCCGGCACGGCGACTCGTCGGGGGTGCGTGGCGCCGCGTGGCTCTGGCGGCCCGACGAGCCGTCGCCGAGATGATCGCACCCCGCATCCTGTGCCGCGACTGCTTCGGCTGGTCGACGGTGGCACGGGAACCGGGTCGTTGCCCGATCTGCGGGTCGCGGCGCGCCGTGGAGCACCCGGAACTGCGTGACTTGACGATCGCGCACCTGGACTGCGACGCCTTCTACGCCAGCGTCGAGAAGCGCGACGATCCATCCCTGGTCGACCGCCCGGTCATCATCGGGGGCGGACGGCGAGGCGTGGTCTCGGCCGCCTGCTACGTCGCGCGGGTTTACGGAGTCCGGTCGGCAATGCCGATGTTCAAGGCGCTCGACGCCTGCCCGCACGCCGTGGTCATCAAGCCGAACATGGCCAAGTACGTGGCCGTCGGCGCCGAGATCAGGGCGTTGATGCGGGACGTCACGCCGCTGGTGGAGCCGCTGTCCATCGACGAGGCGTTCATGGACCTGAGCGGTACCGAGAGGTTGCACGGCGGCCCCCCGGCCGAGACCGTTGCCCGCCTGGCAAGACGTGTCGAGGAGCGGGTCGGTGTGACCGTCTCGGTCGGCCTCAGCTTCAACAAGTTCCTGGCCAAGGTCGCGTCCGATCTCGACAAGCCGCGCGGCTACTTCGTCATCGGCGCCGAGGAGGCCGAGCGGTTTCTGGCGGATCGCCCGGTGTCGCTCATATGGGGGGTCGGCAAGACGCTGCAGCGCACCCTGGTCGCCGACGGCATCCGCACGATCGGCGACCTGCAGCGGTTGGACGAGCGCGACCTGATCCGCCGGTACGGCGGCATCGGACAGCGCCTCGCACGCTTCTCGCGTGGCCGCGACACGCGACCGGTGGAGCCTGGGAGTGTGATCAAGAGCGTTTCTTCCGAAACCACCTTCGACGCCGATATTTCGGCGCTCGACGCGCTGACGCCCTATCTCTGGCGCCTCTGCGAAGAGGTGTCGGGGCGGCTGAAGCGGAAGGCGCTGGCCGGACAGATCGTGACGCTGAAGCTCAAGACCGGCGACTTTCGACTGCACACCCGCCAGCGCCGGCTACCGTCGCCGACGCAACTCGCCGACCGATTGTTCCGGACCGCGACCGACCTCCTTCGCGGCGAGACCGACGGGCGCCGGTTCCGGTTGATCGGGGTCGGCGCGTCGGACCTGGTCGCCGAAACCTTCGCCGACCCGCCAGACCTTGCCGAACCCGGCCTCGACCGCCGGCGCCGGGTCGAGGTAGCGATCGACGCGGTGCGCGCGAAGCTCGGGGCAACCGCCATTGGCAAGGGCCGCGGCCTCAGGAGCGGAAACCTGAAGCAGTCCCCGTCCGGCCGTCCGCGCGAAGAGGAAGAGGACGAGAACGTCTGAGGTGCCCGAGCGTTCCTGGGCGCTGCGGCCGGCGACGGCCGAGCTCGCCGACAGACGCTGGGCCGGTCAGCACGCCTTGGCGTCGAGCGTCTCGAGCCGATCGAGGGTGATGGCCACGCGGATGTCGCCGTAGTCGAGCACCATCCGCCTCGCAATGCCGTTGGCAAGCAAGTCGACCGACATCTCGAAATCGGGTGAGCTCTCGGCCTGTCCCGGCTTGAAGAACGCAAGCCGGACCGGCCAGTACTCCCCAGCCAGCGCCGGGTGCTCGATCGGCGCCGGACCCGATCTCGGCGCCCCGATCACGGCCGACACCAGCGAGCCCGCCTCGACCTCGCTGCCGTCGAACACCGTGGCGCGAAAGAACCGCCGCCCCTGTTCGGCGGCATCGATCAGCCGGAGGGTATGCTCGGTCGGCAGAAGCGTGTCCGGGGTCAACGCGATGACCTCCTGGCGCGGCGCGCTGAACGACGCCGTTCCCGGGGCGGAACCGAGCGGCAGCGGCATGGAAGCCCTGCCCTCGACGTGCTCACTGCCTCCGCCGCGCTCCCGATCGATGATGAATCGATACAGGTCGCCGGCCTTCGACTCCCAGGTGGTGTATTCCGAACTGATCTCGTAACCGTCCCCGGAGGCACGCGAGAACGACATCAGGTACCTTTGCTCGATCGCCCAGCCGTCGCAGTCGTCCCGCCATTCGAAGCCCATGCGGCCGCGGACGTCGATTATCTCCGACGACGAGGTCGCCCGTGCGAGCGCCACCTTGTACAGCGCACGATGCGCGAGGATCCCCTTCGCCGATGACGCCGTGGCCGCGGTTGCCAGCCCCGGCAGGGTGGCAAGCAAGGTGAACGCCACAGCCGATACGATTGCGCGGGTAACCCGCATGAAGTCCCTCCTGGTTGGTTCCGATCCCGACTATCGCACGCGACGGACGGGTCGGCATCATCCGCCGCCGGCTGCATGACGGTCGGCAGAACTTGCCGACGCGCCGGCCACGGACCCGGCCTGCCGACGATAAAGACGACTGTGCGGGGGAAATCAGGCGGATTTCCGGCAGGCGTCGCAGATTCCCGGTGGCACAGAGGTTGCTTTCATTGGTCCGACCCCCGACGGAGGTTGGAAATGGCGACCGACACTCGAATCATCACCGCCCCACTCGACGGGCAAAGCGTCCGGCTTTACGCCGAGGTCACGGGAATGCTCGCGCGCTTCAACACGGCGCTGGAGCCCGGCACCGAGACGACGTCCGACAGCGCCGACGCCAAGCCAGATGCCGCCGAGGCCGAGGCGGCGTTGCGCTTGGCGCTGGTCGCGATGAGCGAGGCGCAGCGCCGGATCGAGCGCCAGGAGGCGCGGATCAAGGAACTCGAGAGCCTCTCGGTGACCGACGAGTTGACGGGACTGCTCAATCGCCGCGGGTTCAACATGCACCTCGGCAAGGCGCTCGCCCAGGCGAAACGGGGCGAGCGGCGCGGCATGGTGCTGATGATCGATCTCGATCGCTTCAAGCCGATCAACGATACCTATGGTCACGCCGCCGGCGATGGCTTGTTGCGCGCGGTGGCCGGCCTGCTGCTGGCCGAGGTGCGCGAATGCGATGTCGTGGCCCGTCTTGGTGGCGACGAGTTCGTCGTGTTGATGACCGATCTCGACGACGACGCCTGCGCCTCGCGCGCAGCCTCGCTCTCGGACCGTCTCAACGGCCACGTCGTCGACTGGCAGGGCGCCCTGCTGCAGATCTCGGCCAGCGTCGGCATGGTCCAGTACACCGGCACCGACACGCCCGGCAATGTCCTCGAGCGGGCCGACCAACTCATGTATCTGCAGAAGCACTCGCGACGGAAAGGCGGTCGTCCAAACTGACCGTTGCTGCCGCCACCCGCTCAATCACGAGGAGCGATCGACGCGCACCACCCAGGGTTCCCGGCCGTCGATCCGCCCCAGCGCGGCCGTCATCTCTTCGGCCGCCGCGGGCGTCATCGGCCCCAGGACCACTCTGTGCCATTGCCCGCCGTCGATCGTCGCCTCCACGATGCGTGGACGACGATGGGAGTAGCGTGCCGCCATCACCCGGGCCCGATCGACATCGCGAAACGAGGCGAGCACCACCCAACGGTCGCCGTCAGCGAGCGCGGCACGGCCACCCCCCGTGACCGCGGGCACCACCGAAGCGCCGGCAGGTGGCTGCGCCGACGCCCCTGGCGTCTCCGGCAGGGCCAGAGCAGCCCATGAAGTCTCGTCAGCATTCGGAAGTGTCCGTGTCTCGGCAGCCGGCACGATCTGGTCGCGGGTCACGATGATGCCAGCGACGCTCACCCGCGGCGGGGGCGCCAGGAACAAGGGAGCGGCGGCGATTTCCCGAGCGTCCGGATCGAGGCTGGTCAGGTCGAAAGATCCGTCCAAGCGAGCCCCCAACCTCTGCTCGTCCGAGCCAAGGTCATCGCGGTCACCCGGATAGTTGGCCACCCGGAACGTGGGAGTTCCGCCCTCGCCGTTCGGTCCAAGGTCCCGGCAGACCGGCTCTCCCAGGACGGGGCGAGTCAACGCGCAATCCTTCTCCATCGTCGCTGACAGGACGTGATCCGTAGTCGACTTCCCGCTTGCCAAATAGGAGACGCCGCTGAACGACGCGGTCGCGATCGTGATCGGAAGTGGCAGACATCCCCCAAGGGCCAGCGGCAGCACCGCTATGGCCAGCTTGCGCCTCATGATGATTCCCCCGCCTGAATCAATCAGTTGCCCGCGCGAATCGTGGGTCATATCCGGCAGTTTGGCAACGCCAAACTTCCGGGCCCACCGCCGACCCCCAAATAGGGATTCCAAATTCAAGGGCTTAGGCCCCCTCGCCGCGCCCGTTCATGGCGGTTGCGCCGGGGGTATGGTGGTGTATAGGGGAGCAATGACCCTCGTCACCGATACAGCTTCCCTGTCCGCGCTTTGTGAACGTCTCGCCCGCGAGCCCTACGTCGCGGTCGACACAGAGTTTATGCGCGACAAGACTTATTACTCGAAGCTTTGCCTGGTCCAGCTCGCCGGCAACGACGAGGCGGCGGCGGTCGACACCCTGGCCCCGGGCCTGGACCTGACTCCCCTGTACGAACTTATGGCCGATCCGGGCGTCCTGAAGGTCTTCCACGCGGCCCGACAGGATGTCGAGATCTTCGTTCACCAGGCAAACGCGGTTCCGGCACCGCTGTTCGACACCCAGATCGCCGGAATGGTCTGCGGCTTCGGCGATGCCGTGAGCTACGATCGGCTGGTCCGAGGTCTCACGGGCGTCCGGCTCGACAAGACGTCTCGCTTCACCGACTGGAGCCACCGACCGCTGACCCCCAAGCAGGTCGAGTACGCCCTTGCCGACGTCATCCACCTGCGTCCGGCCTATGAAAAGCTGCACCGACGGCTGGAGAAGACCAATCGGCTGGAGTGGCTCAGCGAGGAGATGGCGGTCCTGACCGATCCGGCAACGTATCGGGTCGTGCCGGAGGAGTCCTGGAGACGCCTCAAGATCCGGAGCACCAAGCCGAAGTTCCTGGCCGTGCTTCAGGAACTGGCCGCGTGGCGCGAGCACGAGGCGCAGAGCCGTGACGTGCCGCGCAACCGGATCCTGCGCGACGATGCCCTTGTGGATGTCGCTGCGCAGATGCCGCAGACCCCGACGAGTTGTCGCGGTCGCGGGCGTTCAACCGGGAGTCCTCCAGCGGCAAGACCGGCCGGTCGATTTTGGAAGCGGTTGCGAAGGCTCTGGCGCGTCCCAAGGAGCAGTGGCCGACCCTGCCCGAGCCGGACGAGACCACGCAAGGCCGCCAGCCGGTCGCGGATCTGCTGCGCGTGCTCTTGAAGATCAAGTGCGAAGAGTGCGACGTGGCCCCGAAGCTCATCGCCAGTTCCGACGATCTCGACGCGATAGCCGCGCGCGACGACGCTGATGTCCCGGCGCTCAGGGGCTGGCGGCGCGAGGTTTTCGGCGACGCCGCGCTGGCGGTGAAGCACGGCCGTCTCGGCCTCGTCTACGACCCGGGCCAGGATTGCGTCAGATTGCTTGACGTTCCAGGCTGAGGCACCGCGGCAGAGCCTGGAATTCCTCGGAAAGACGTCGGAACCTCTGTTCCTGTAGGCGCGACAGCAGCCCGGCGATGATTTGCCGCTTCGGCCCGGGCGATTAACATATCCTTAAATTTGCCGATGCGTTCACCAGAGGAGTCTTGTGGAAAGCCACAATTCCGTTTGGTCGAGCGCGCCCTATTTATGATCTCACGGCGCCAATGTCGACGGTAGCCGACCAACTTGCGTCCAGGTGCTCCGAAAACTGCGGAGTTCCTGCACACCCTGACATTGGAGCATTGCCAGACCCGGCCCCGGGTCAACCGTGACGGTGGGTGCACACCGCCCGGCGCCTTCGTCACCGCCCATAAGAAAGAAAGCAGATGAACTTTATCTCGGACACCAAACTCGTTACGCGAGTGGTGGTGGGCATGGGCATCGCCCTGTGCATCATGATCTCCCTCACCCTCTACGGAATCAATCAGGTCAACGGCATCAGCGACAGCCTGATCGCGATCAATCAGGTCAACAGCGTGAAGCAGCGCTACGCAATCAACTTTCGCGGCAGCGTGCACGACCGGGCCATCGATCTGCGCGACGTCGTGCTGATCGAGGAGCCGTCGGTTCTCCGTGATGTGCTGGCCAACATCGAGCGCCTTGACCGCTTCTACCAGGATTCCGCTACCCCGCTCGATTCGATGATGGACGGCCGGGAGGACACCACCCCCGAGGAACGGCGGATCCTCGCCGACATCAAGGCGACCGAGCAGCGCACGCTGCCGATCATCCAGACCGTCATCAAGCTCAGCGGCGAACTCGGCGACGACCGTGCTCACGCGATGCTGGTCGGCCCGGCACGCGACGCCTTCACCACCTGGCTGAAGCAGATCAACCAGTTCATCGATTACCAGGAGCGCAAGAACGTCGAGGAAACCACGGTGGCGCTCGCCGCGGCCACCGGTTTCCAGAACCTCATGCTGGCGCTCACCGGCCTTGGCCTGGCACTCGGCATTGCCGTCGCCACCTGGACGGTGCGCGGCATCCTGCCGCTGCGGAAGTCGACCGAGATCATGCTGCGGCTGGCCAACAACGACCTGTCGGTAGACGTGCCTCCGACGAACTCGCGCACCGAAGTTGGCGACATCTTCCGGAGTCTTCAGGTCTTCAAGAAGAGCGCGTTGGACAGCCTGGCGATGCGCGGCGAGCAGGACCGCCTGAAGACGCAAGCCGCCGAAGCCCAGCAGACCGCGCTTCGTCGCATGGCCGACGCCATCGAGGCCGAGGCCGGGGTTGCCGTCGAGCAGGTCGAAAGCCAGACCCGCAAGATGGACGAGGAGGCCGTGTCGATGTCGGCCTCGGCCCAGGAAGTCGGCGTGAACTCCAACGCGGTCGCGTCAGCGGCCCAGCAGTCCCTGGCCAGCGCCGAGACCGTGGCGTCGGCGACAGAGGAACTTGCCGCGTCGATCCAGGAGATCGCCGGCCGGGTTTCCGAAGCCGCCAACGCCACGCGCTCGGCGGTGGCCTCGGGCAGCGAGTCGCAGGCCTCGATCAACTCGTTGACCGCGGCGGCCGACAAGATCGGCGAGATCGCCTCGCTGATCAACGCGATCGCCAACCAGACCAACCTACTCGCCCTCAACGCGACGATCGAGGCTGCCAGGGCCGGCGAAGCCGGCAAGGGCTTCGCGGTGGTCGCGTCGGAGGTCAAGAGCCTTGCCAACCAGACCGCCAAGGCGACCGGCGAGATCTCCGCGCAGATCCGAGCCGTCCAGGACGCGACCTCGGCCTCGGTCGGCAACGTGCGCCGGATGATCGATCACATCGGCGTGGTTGATCAGATCGCCTCCACCATTGCCGCCGCCATGGAAGAGCAGCAGGCGACGACCATGGAGATCTCGCGGAGCGTCGGCGAGTCCGCGGCGGCGGCGCGTGAGGTGACCACCTCCATCCAGCGCGTCTCCTCCGAGGCCGAAGCGACCGGCACGCGCGCCGAGCGCGTGCGAACGGTGGCGGGTTCGCTCCAGGAGTCGATCGAGAACCTCCGCAACGAGATCGTCCGCTCGGTGCGCGCGGCCACCACCGATGTCGACCGCACGACCTCCGAGCGCCACCCGGCCAACGAGAGCGGCCGGCCGTCGCGTGGCATGTCGGCCACGCCGGCCCGAGCCGCGTGACCGAGGTCCGCCGGCGGGACAGCGTGCCCGGGGCAACCAGGGCATCCGGCTGACCGTCGACTGTTGAAACAGGATCGGACCCCGACGGCTCGATCGAGCCGTCGGGGTCCGGCGTTCCGGCGGAACCGGAGCACTTTGTCGCACCATTGTGGAAAACCACAGTACCCGGGAAAGTTAACCAGTCGTTCAGCATTTGAGCCGCGATATAGCCTCGTCGTTTCGATTTCAACGGGGGGGCGCCGTGCGGACGCTTTACCAGATCGCCTTTCGGGTACCCGCCATCATCGTCCTGGTGGCCATGGTCAGCATCGCGGTTACAGGCTCTATCTCATTGAACCTGTTGTCCGAGTCTTATCGTACTCAGACCGAGCGGTCGCTGAAGCAGTCCGGAGAAATTCAGGCGAAGGCGGTCCAGGATTATCTCGGAACCATCGAGCGCGACCTCCTGGTGATGTCCCGGAACCAGGTGTTCCTCAGCGCCCTCAAGGAGTTCAGCTCGGCGTTCGCCGCGCTTCCAGAGCCGCAGAAAACGCTGCAGAAGCTCTACATCACCGACAACCCAAACCCCACCGGCAAGAAGGAAGCCCTGGACGCGGCACCCGACGGCTCCGAGTACAGCCGCTTGCACGCCCAGTACCATCCCTGGATCCGTGAGTTCCTGCAAACCGGCGGGTACTACGACATCTTCTTGTTCAACACGTCCGGCGACCTCGTCTACACGGTCTTCAAGGAGTTGGACTACGCGACCAACATGAACAACGGGCAATGGCGGGCGACCGACCTGGCCGCCGCCTTCAAGGCGGGACTTGCTGGTCGCTCGGGAGCGTTCAGCTTCTTCGATTTCAAGCCCTACGCTCCGAGCAACGACGCACCGGCATCCTTCATCTCGACCCCGCTGATCGAGAACGGCAAGACGGTCGGCGTGCTGGCCTTCCAGATGCCGGTCGACCGCCTGAACAGCATTGTCAGCGGCGGAGGTATCGGGTCGACCGGCGACGCGGTGCTGATCGGCGGTGATGGACTGTTCCGCACCGACACTCCCCGCACCGAGATCAACGATATTCTCCAGACCCGGTACGAGGGCCGTTCCCTCGCGCAGATCAGCGACGAGGTGATCACCTGGACCGAGGCCGGAAAGACCCTCGCCGGCCGCTCCATCACCTTCGGCAACGCCCGCTACGTTCTGCTGTCCCGGGTGGATACCGCCGAGATCGACGAACCGCTCGACGATGCCTTTCTTTGGGTCCTGATCTTCGGCCTTGGAACGATCGTGCTCGTTGCTCTCGGCTCGGTGCTGCTCGGCCGCTCGATCTCCAGTCCGCTATCGCGCCTGACCGGCGATATGGAACGCATCGCCGCCGGCGATCTGGCCATCGCGGTGACCGGTGCCGACCGGCGCGACGAGATCGGCGCCATGGCGGCGGCGCTGGCGGTGTTCAAGGATTCGATGGCGCAGGCCCGCCATCTGGCTGCCGATCAGGAGCGCATCAAGCAGCAGGCAGCCGAGGATCAACGCGCCGCGCTGCGCCGCATGGCCGACACGATCGAGAGTGAAGCGGGGGCCGCCGTCGAGAACGTCGCCGGACATACCCGCAAGATGGACGAGGAAGCCGCGTCGATGTCGGCATCCGCCCAGGAGGTCGGCCTGAACTCGAACACGGTGGCGTCCGCCGCCCAGGAATCGCTCGCGAGTGCCGAGACCGTGGCCGCGGCGGCGGAAGAACTGGCCGCCTCGATCCAGGAAATCGCCGGAAGGGTTTCCGACGCGGCGGGCGCGACACGGTCGGCGGTGGCCTCGGGCAGCGAGTCGCAAGTCTCGATCAATTCCTTGACCGCAGCCGCCGACAAGATCGGCGAAATCGCCTCGCTGATCAACGCGATCGCCAGTCAGACCAACCTTCTTGCCCTGAACGCGACGATCGAGGCAGCCAGGGCCGGCGAAGCGGGCAAGGGCTTCGCGGTGGTTGCGTCCGAGGTCAAGAACCTCGCCACCCAGACCGCCCAGGCGACCGACGAGATCTCGTCGCAGATCCGCGCGGTCCAGGAAGCCACCCAGGCGTCGGTCGACAACGTCCGGCAGATGATCGAGCGGATCGGGGAAGTGGACCAGATTGCCGCGACCATCGCCGTTGCGATGGAGGAGCAGCAAGCGACAACCATGGAAATCTCGCGCAGCGTCGGCGAGTCCGCCTCCGCCGCCCGAGAGGTCACCGAGTCCATCCAGCGGGTGTCCACCGAGGCCGAGGCCACCGGCAACCGGGCGGCGCAGGTGCGAACCGTCGCGGAGTCCGTTCACGAGGCCATCGAGCAGTTGCGCCGCGAGATCGTCCGGTCGGTGCGGACCGCAACCACCGACGTCGACCGTCGCGGGGCCGAGCGGCGGTCCGCCAACGAGAACGTCAAGGTAACTCTCAACGGGCGCACCGCCGCGGCGCGGACGATCGACGTGTCCGAGAGCGGCGTCCGGATCGAGCGGGTCAGCGGGCTGGACCTGCGCACGGGCACCGTGGTGGAGGTCGAGGGCGCGAGCCTGGGCCGGCATCGGGCCAGCGTCATCCGGGTCGAAGCGGACAACATCAGCCTGGCCTTCAGCCGCTGACGCTGGACGCCCGGCGGGCAGGCTGGCTGGCGATGGCGATCGGCGCGCCGATGGCCGAGGAAAGCGACGCGATCCGCCGGTCGACAACATCACCCATCAACGCCAGCGATTCCCCGGAGAGGATCAGCGCGAAGCCGCCGCCCGCCTCCGCCTTCAGGCGGGTCCGCCGCAGCAGGGTGGTGGCCCCGCCGGACAAGGTCAGGCCCAGGCGAAGGGCGTGACCGACGCGGACGGCGAGCGCCCGTCGCGCCGGGGTCGAGCAGGTGCTCCGACCGACTTGGCCGCCGAGAGATCGGTGTGGCCAACGTAGCGAACCAGGAGCCCGACGGCCGAGAAACACCCGATCGGCGTGATCGATGCCGGCCACAGGCAACCTCAGCACCCGCAGGAAGGCGTGCTCGCCGCGATAGCTCGGATGCTCCGACCAGGCGAGGTCGCTCAACATGCAGAGCGCCTTGATCAGCCGGGCATCGCGATCGGCAATGGCTGGAAACAGCGGCGCCAGCCACGCGTAGACGGTGTCGGCGTGCGGCGCGAACCGGTTGGTCTCGCGCGCGATCTCCTCGGCGGCCATCAGCAGCGGATCCTTGATCCTCTCCGCCTCGGTGAGCCGGTCGTAGAGGCATCCCTCGCGCAGACCAAAAGCCGAGAACACGACCTTCGCGGGGCCCCTCGGGCCAGAACCCGCTGCAACACCAGAGCGGCCGTGGAGATCACGTCACCGCGGCGCCGCGACACCCCGGGCACGTTGCGAACCGACTTCTTGGGAATCCGCGCGAACGAGGCCAGGTAGTCCGACAGCGTCGAGCCGGTCGACCGCGTATCCGTGAATGACCTCGATCGGATAGCCGATCCGGGCCATATGCGAGCGGGCGATGCTGCGCCAGGCCCCGCCGACCGCGTAGAGCGTCCGCCCCGCGAGCCGGGGCAGCCACTCGGCGGTCTCCAGGTGGCGATCGACCAGGCGGGCGACGCGGCGACGCTGCCCCCCCGTCACCTCGCCAACCCGCAGCGGGCCGAGCGGCATGGTGGCGTGGTCGCCGAGGCGGCGACCGGAGACGTCGATCAGTTCCAGGCTGCCGCCGCCGAGATCGCCGACGACGCCATCGGCCTCCGGAAATCCGCTGAGCACGCCGAGCGCCGAAAGCCGGGCCTCCTCGTCGCCGGAGATCACCTCGACCTCGTGCCCGATCCGCCGCTCCAGCTCGGCCACGAAGCCCGGTCCGTTGGCGGCGTCGCGGACCGCCGAGGTCGCCACCACGTCCAGGTGTCGCACGCGCATGGCCCGGGCGATCTGGCTGTAGCGGTCGATGTTCATCAGGGCCGACGCCATACCCTCGACAGGCAGATTGCCGGTCTCGGTGACCCCGCGCCCGAGACCGCACAGGGCCTTTTCGTTGAACACCGGAATCGGCGAGCGGCCGGCGTGATCGTAGACCACCAGCCGGATCGAATTCGAGCCGATGTCGAGCACGCCGACGCGCTGGCCTCGCTTGGGTTCGCGGGTGCCGCGCCCAGTTCCCGGCTCTGTGTCGGGCACGCTCACTCGCCCTCGCGCAATGTCCGGGGGCGTCCCCGCCGCGCCGAGCGCGCTGCCGCGCCCGGACAGGCTGGGGTTGGTCATGAAGTAGGTGTGAGCCGAGAAATCGTCGTCCGAATGCGGCACCCGGTGGTACCGGCCATCGCCGTCGAGGACCCAGCTGTTGGTCCGGTCCTTCAGGTTCGCCACCATGATCTGGTCGAGCACCTGGCGGTGCACGGTCGGGTTCTCGATCGGGACGAGATGCTCGACCCGGCGGAACAGGTTGCGCTGCATCCAGTCTGCCGAGGAGATGTAAACCTTCGCCTTGTCGGACGGAAGCTTGTGACCGTCGCCAAACACGACGATGCGCGAGTGCTCGAGGAACCGCCCGACGATCGACTTCACCCGGATGGTTTCAGACAATCCGGGCACGCCCGGCCGCAGGCAACAGATGCCGCGGATCACCAGGTCGACCTGAACGCCCTCCTGGCTGGCCCGATACAGCGCATCGATGATGCCGGGATCGACCAACTGGTTCATCTTTGCCCACACCGCCGCCGGCCGCCCCGCCCTGGCGTGCTCGATTTCGGCGCGGATACCCTCGATGATGCTGCTCTGCAAGCTGAGCGGCGAGATCGCCAGCTTCTCCATCGCTTCCGGCGTGGCGTAACCCGTCATGTAGTTGAACATCCGCGAAGCGTCGCGGCACAGCGCCGGGTCGCAGGTGAAGAACGACAGGTCGGTGTAGATCTTGGCGGTGATCGGGTGGTAGTTGCCGGTCCCGAAATGCACGTAGTTGCGCAGGCCGCTGCCCTCGCGACGAACCACCAGAGACACCTTGGCGTGGGTCTTCAGGTTCATGAAGCCGTACACCACCTGCACGCCGGCCCGCTCCAGATCGCGTGACAGGCGGATGTTCGCCTCCTCGTCGAAGCGAGCCTTGATCTCGACCATGGCGGTGACCGACTTGCCGGCCTCGGCCGCCTCGATCAGCGCCTTGACGATCGGGCTGTCCTTGGAGGTCCGGTACAGGGTCTGCTTGATGGCGATGACCGAGGGGTCCGATGCCGCCTGGCGCAGGAACTGGACGACGACGTCGAAGCTCTCGTAGGGGTGGTGGACGATGATGTCCTTGGTGCGGATGGCGGCAAAGCAGTCGCCGCCGAAGTCACGGATGCGTTCCGGAAACCGCGCGTTGAACGGAGGCCAGAGCAGATCCGGGCGCTCCGAGACGATCAGCTGGGACAGGTCGGCCAAGCCGACCATCTGCTCGAGCGCGAACACGTCCTCCGGCGGGACCTTCAACTCGTCGATGACCAGGTGCTGCAACGGAGCCGGCATCGCCAGATCGACCGCCAGACGGATCACGTTGCCCCGTCGCCGTGCCTTCAGCGCCGTCTCGAACGAGAGCACCAGGTCCTCGGCCTCCTCGTCGATCTCCATCTCGCTGTCGCGGATCACCCGAAACACGCCCTGACCCCGGACGTGGTAGTGCGGAAACAACCGGTCGACGAACAGCAGGATCACCTGCTCGATGGGCACGAAGCGGATCGTGTCGCCCGGCAGGCGCACGAACCGCCCGATCTGCTGGGGAAGCTGGACCAGGCCCTGCATCTCATGGCCGCCGGACGCGGCCCGCAATTGCATGGCCAGACAGATGCCCTTGTTCGGCACGAACGGGAACGGGTGCGCCGGGTCGATCGCCAGCGGCGTCAGGACCGGGTAGATCTGCTCGCTGAAATGGTTGGCGAGCCAGACCAGGTCGTCGGGACCAAGCTCGCTGCCATCGACCAGATGAAAACCGGCATCCTTCAGGGCGCCGCGCAGGGACCGCAGGGCCAGTTGCTGGTCGCTCATCAACCGGGCGGCGTCCTCGGCGATGGCCGCGAGTTGCTGAACCGGCGTCAGGCCATCGTCGCTGGCGGCCGTGATCCCGGCCGCGACCATGCCCTTCAGCCCGGCCACCCGAACCATGTAGAACTCGTCCAGGTTCGACGCCGAGATTGCCACGAACCGCAGTCGTTCAAGCAGGGCATTACCCGGGTTGTTCGACTCCTCCAGCACCCGCCGATTGAACGCCAGCCATGAGATCTCGCGGTTGAACAGCCGACGCGGGTTGTCCAGCCCGATCGGCGCCGGAGTCGGCGGCGGCGCCGCCGCGTCGGACGGCGGCCGGGACTCCGCCACCCGCTGCCGCGGGGACTTGCCCCCCTTGCGGGGCGGTTCGATGGGCGCCCCGGCCCTGATGCTCGCGTCGGTCACGGTGGCCTCCTGCGTCGTCCGACGCGCTGGCACGGCGTCTGTCGATTCGGGGTTTACCCGCCGTCCGTGACAGCCGCATGACAATCCGGCCGCGCCCTTCAGAGCGTGCCGGAAACGCCCCGCCGTCCATCAACAGGTTCTGGCCGGTTATGAAGCCGGCGTGGGCGCTGCACAGGAAGGCGCAGGCTGCCCCGAACTCGTCCGCGGTTCCGAACCGGCCGGCCGGGTTCTTCTCGGCCTGCTGCTGGGCATAGGTCTCGTAGGGGATACCGGCCTTGTCAGCCTGCAGCTTCATGTTGCCACGCAGGCGGTCGGTGTCGAACGGTCCCGGCAGGAGACCGTTGATCGTCACGTTGTGACGGACGGTCTCGCGCGCCACTCCGGCAACGAAGCCGGTCAGACCGGTTCGCGCACCGTTCGACAACCCGAGAACCGGGATCGGAGCCTTCACCGCGCCCGAGGTGATGTTCACGATCCGGCCGAACTTCCGCTCGATCATGCCGTCGACCGTCAGGCGGATCAGTTCGATGGCCGTCAGCATGTTGGCGTTCAGCGCCTTCTGCCAGTCTTCGATCGACCAGTCGCGGAAATTGCCCGGCGGCGGTCCGCCAGCGTTGTTGATCAGGATGTCGATCGGCCCGGCGGCGGCCAGCACCTCGGCGCGGCCTTCGGGGGTCGTGATGTCGCAGGCGACCGCCGTTACCTTGGCTCCCGTTGCAGCCCTAATCTCTTCGGCCGCCGCGTCCAGGGTCGCCTTGGTGCGGGCGTTGATCACGAGGTCGACACCCTCGCGCCCGAGCGCCATGGCGCAGCCCTTGCCCAATCCTTTGCTGGCGGCGCAGACGATCGCCTTCCTGCCCTTCAACCCGAGATCCATGCGGCGTCACTCCCCTCGATCGGTTTCGTCATCGGCGAGCGCCCGCTTGGCCAGCGCCCGATCGACCCTGCGTCCCTCGGCGAGCGCCAGGCGGTCGATGCGATCGACCAGCCGGTGCGCGGCCGCGAAGGACCGTTCCATGCGCGTCACCATATAGGCGACCACCTCGTCGCGAACGGCAACCTGTCGATCCGCGAAATGCTTGGCCAGGACACCGGCCAGGAGATCCTCGTCAGGGGCGCCGACCGCGGCAACCGGCAGCGTCGCAAGGCGCGAGGCCAAGTCCGGCAGCCCCACGTCGAGGCGGGCCGGTGCCGTGCGGGACAGGATAAGCACAGAACCGCGGCGTTCCGCCACCGTGTTGTAGAGGTGCAGCAGGGCCTGGGGACACCGCAATCGGGTCAAGTCGTCGACCACCGCGTGGGTTGCCGCAGCCAGCGCGTCCGGCACGCCGTCAACCGTCAGCGCGCGCGGCGTCCAGCGCCGCCGCTCCGCTCGAACGCCGCCACACCGCCCCCAGATGGGTCTTGCCGCATTGCGGCGGCCCGACGATCGCCAGCCCTCGCAGGGGCGTCGGCCAGTCCGGCCAGCGGTCGATCCAGGCCGCGGCGTCGGCGTTGCAGGCCGACACCAGGAAATCGCTGCGCTGGTATGCCGGGCGATTGCCGAGCTCGAGAATCAACTGGCTGGGCGCCATCGGCGTCAGGTCCGCGGGGTCTCGTCGCCGACCGCCGCCGGCTGCTCCGGCCGCGCCCTTTCGGTGCAGCGAACTGCTGAGGTACTGGGTCAACGCGAACCGCGTCAGAACGCCGATCACGGCGGCCGCCGGAACCGCCAACAGGACCCCGACGAACCCGAACAGCGTCCCGCCGGCGAGCAGCGCGAAGATCACCCAGACCGGGTGCAGGCCGACCGCGTCGCCCACCATGTTGGGGGTGAGGAAGTTGCCCTCGATCACCTGGCCGGCGACGAACACGCCGGCAACGATCGCGATCGGCGTCCAGCTGTCGAACTGGGCGAGCGCCAGCCCGACGCTGAGCACGCCGCCGAGCAGCGCGCCGACGAACGGCACGAACGAGATGAGGCCGGAGAACAGGCCGATCACCAGCCCGAAATCCAGCCCGGCCAGGGTCAGGCCGGTGGCGTAGAACACCCCGAGGATCAGGCACACGGTTCCCTGGCCGCGGACGAACGCCGCCAACGTCCGGTCGACCTCCGCCGCCTGCACCCGGATGGAGGGGGCCTGCTCGTAAGGCAGCCACGAATCGACCGTCGCCACGATGCGGTCCCAGTCGCGCAGCAGATAGAACGACACGATCGGGGTGATCACCAGCAGGGACAGCAGGTTGGCGATCAGGAAGCCGCCGCTGATCAGCCGGCCAGCCAGATCCCCGACCCAACTCATCAGGTCGCCGGTCATGCCGGTCACCTTCTCGAGGATCTCTTTCGGATCGACGCCCTCGCCAAGGCTGGAGAGCAGCGGGCCGAGCCGCTCGCGCGCCATCTCGATATAGCCCGGCAGCGTGCTGGCAAGCTTCTCCACCTGACTCTGCAGCAGCGGAATGAGCAGCAGCAGCAGACCGAGCGCGACGGCAAAGAAGCCCAGAAGCACCAGGAAGGTGGCGAGGCCACGGCCGATCCTGATCCGCTCCAGCCGGTCGACCACGGGATCGAGCAGGTAGGCGACGGCCATTCCGGCGACGAACGGGACCAGCACGTCGCGAAGCGCGTACAGCGCCGAGCATGACCACCGCCAGCCAGCACGCCCCAGAACAGACCCCGCTCGCGGCGGGTCATGGCACGATCGCCCGGTCACTGCGTGGCGGGCGCGGGTATCGTCGGCGGCGGCACGGCAGCCGGGTCGACAACGATCGTGCCGGATGTGCCGTAGGCCGGTGCCGGCGAGTAGGTCGAGTCCCGGATCAGGAACAACCACCGTCGGCAGCGGATCGGGCATCGCCTGCCCCCGCCCCTTCAGGATGTAGTCGCCGGCCCCGGGGATCAGTTCGAGATCGCGCTGGGCCAGCGCGGTCCGAAACTGCTCGGGGTCGCCGTTGACCCAGACGTCGACCAGCGCCTCGCGGCGCGTCAGTTGGATGACTTGGTACCGGGCGACGATCGACAGGCCGTCGAGAGCCTCGCGCACGGTCAGCCAGCGCTTCATCGAGTCGATCGGAACCGTCGCCGAGACCCGGGTCTCGAAGCCGGGGCGGATCAGGTTGTCCTGCTTCCACGCCTCCTCGACCATCGCGACGGTCTTGAGCACCGCCGGCTGCAACCGCTCCGACGCGTCGAGACCCTCGGCACCGGCGACGCTTTCCACCAGGGTTCGGTCGGTGCCGCTCGGGCCCAGCCTTTGCACCGAGAGTTCGACCACGCCGCCGGCGCGCGGCCGGGCCCGGGCGACGATCGCGTCGCGGGCACCATAGCGCTCGGCGATGTTCGTCAACGCCTTCAGATCGCCGGCGATCGCCAGGTCCGGCGGCAGATCGCGGATGTCGGTGACGTCACCGTACGGCACCACGAACGGCACCAGCCCGCCCTGGGGCGGCAAGTCGTACCACGCGGTCCGCCAGTCGTTGGGCTCTTTCCAGAGCACCGTCTCGCCGCCGGTCTCGTAGAGCGGGATAACCAGCACCGGCAGGCTTCGCGTCTCGGCGTACGGGACACCGGCGGCCCGCAGGCGGGCGCGCGTTGCTGACGGGTCGAACGCGACGGTGAGGTCGGCGATCCAGCGGACCGACGAAGCGCGTTCGTCGGCGACCTCGAAGCCCTGGACCAGACGCTGCAGTTCCGCATCGGTGGGCTCGGCGATCGAGCGGGCCTGGGATGCCGGCACGAGCCGCTCGACCAAGCGGCGGAACGCCAGTCGGCGGCCCTCCGCGATCGCGCGATCGCGCGCCGCCGGCGCGGTCTCGGCGGTGGCGTCGACCCGCACGCCACGAACCGTGAACAGGTCGGGATCCGCCGCCGCCGCCGGCGACCGCCGGCAGCAGGGCCAGAGCCGCGACCAGCATCAGCGCGCGCAGGAGCGCTGGAAGATCGTGCCTCAAGGTATCGCTCATGATCGTTCGGCCCACTTGCCGCTTGCGGGGAGCGTCGGCACCACGGCATAAACCGCGATCCGGGCGACAGCAAGGCACCGCCCGACAGCCCGGCCTTATACCGCAGCCCGGCGGAGGACACCATAAGCGCTCCCGATCGTCCAAACCTTCCGCTGACCTATCGTGACGCCGGTGTCGACATCGACGCCGGCGAGGCGTTGGTCGACGCCATCAAGCCGCTCGCCGCCTCGACACGACGACCCGGCGCGGACGCCGACCTCGGCGGTTTCGGTGGCCTTTTCGATCTCAGGGCCGCCGGCTTTCAGGATCCCATTCTGGTCGCCGCCACCGACGGTGTCGGCACCAAGCTGCGGGTGGCGATCGAAGCCGGCCGCCACGACGGCGTCGGCATCGATCTGGTGGCGATGTGCGTCAACGATCTGGTCGTGCAGGGTGCCGAACCCCTGATGTTCCTCGACTACTACGCCACCGGCAAACTCGAGGTCGCGGTCGCGCGCGACGTGGTTGCCGGCATCGCGGCCGGCTGCCGGGAAGCCGGTTGCGCGCTGATCGGCGGCGAGACCGCCGAGATGCCGGGCATGTACCGCGCCGGCGACTACGATCTCGCCGGTTTCGCGGTCGGCGCCGCCGAGCGCTCGCGGATCCTCACACGGGATCGTGTCCGGGAAGGCGACGTGGTGCTCGGACTGGCGTCGTCCGGCGTCCACTCCAACGGCTTTTCGCTGGTGCGCCGTATCGTCGAGCGCAGCGGACTGGCCTGGGACGCCCCCGCCCCGTTTGCCGCCGACCGAAGGCTCGCCGACGCCCTGCTGGAGCCGACGCGGATATACGTGCGCGCCTGCCTGGCCGCGATCGCCGGCGGCGGTGTCAGCGCCCTCGCCCACATCACTGGCGGCGGCCTCGTCGAGAACCCGCCGCGGGTTTTCGGTGACGACCTGGCGATGCGGCTGGATCTGGCAGCCTGGCGCCTGCCCGCGGTGTTCCGCTGGCTTGCGCAGACCGGCGGCGTCGAGCCCCGGGAGATGCTGCGGACGTTCAACTGTGGCCTGGGCATGCTGGTCGTGGTCGAGCCAGGGCGTGCGGAGGCCGTTGCAGCCAAGCTGACCGCGGCAGGCGAAGCACCGTTCACCGTCGGCCGGATCGAAGCCCGCGAGGCCGATGCCGTCGTCTTCGACGGACTGTCGGCGGCCTGGCTGGCATGATCGGTGTACGCCGCCGTGTCGGCGTCCTGATCTCCGGCCGCGGCAGCAATCTGCAGGCCCTGCTCGACGCCGCCGCCGACCCCGCCTACCCGGCGGAGATCTCGGTGGTGATCTCCAACCGGGCCGATGCCTACGGCTTGCAGCGGGCGCGTGACGCCGGCGTACCGGCGACGGTGATCGCTCACGACGCCTTCGCCAGCCGCGACGCCTTCGAGATCGCCATCGACGCGGCCCTGCGCGCCGCCGGCTGCGAGATCGTCTGTCTGGCCGGCTTCATGCGCATCCTCACGCCGGAATTCGTGAACCGCTGGCCGAACCGGATCCTGAACATCCATCCGTCCCTGCTGCCGGCGTTCACCGGCCTGCACGTCCAGCGCCGGGCAATCGAATCCGGCGCAACCATCGCCGGCTGCACCGTTCACGTCGTCACGCCGGACCTGGATTCCGGCCCCATCCTGGCGCAGGCCGCCGTCCCGGTGCTGGCCGACGACGACGAGCGCGCCCTGACCGCGCGCATTCTGGAGCAGGAGCATCGGCTGTACCCGGCGGCGCTGGCCTGGCTGGCCGAGGGACGGGTCAGGATCGATGGAAACCGTGCCCTGGTGACCGGGACGGAAGCTTCGGGAGCGCTGTTGTCACCGCGTCCGGAAGGACTTTGAGGGCGTCGGCGGCTTCGCTATAAGGTTTCGAGTTCGCCGTCATACCGTGAGGAGGGCACATGGCCGCCGAGGATCGCTTCCCTGAATTTACCCGTGAGCATCGCGCGATCTGGGAGGGCTTTGTCACCTTCCTGAAGCTCGGCACCGCGGCCACCATCGCCATCGTCGTCCTGTTGGCCCTGTTCGTCGCCTGACGTCCGGACGGATGGGCGACGGCGGCAGCCCGAACCCTGTTCGGGCATGGTCGCGAACCCGGCGTGGCCCGCACCAGCCGCACCCGCGCTTCGAAAATGAAAAGGCCAGGGGCGATCCCCTGGCCTTTCGTTTGTCAAACCATGTGTGAGCGGGCCCGGCGATCCCGGACCGGCTGGCCGATCGATCAGCCGACGATCTCGTTGCCGCTGAAGAACTGCGCGATCTCGAGCGCGGCGGTCTCCGGCGCGTCGGAACCGTGCACGGTGTTCTCGCCGATCGACAGCGCGACCTCCTTGCGGATGGTGCCGGCGTCGGCCTTCGCCGGGTCGGTGGCGCCCATGACTTCGCGGTACTTGGCGACCGCGCCCTCGCCCTCGAGAACCTGAACCACGACCGGGCCGGAGACCATGAAATCGACCAGTTCCCCGAAGAACGGGCGCGCCTTGTGGACGGCGTAGAAGGTCTCGGCCTGCGCGCGGGTCATGTGGATCCGCTTCTGGGCGACGATGCGAAGACCAGCGGCCTCGATCATGGCGTTGACCTTGCCGGTCAGGTTCCGGGCGGTGGCGTCCGGCTTGATGATGGAGAAGGTGCGCTCGAGGGCCATGACTCTCTCTGTCGATCGGTGGGGTTCGGGCGGCGGCCGCGACCGAACGCCGGGCCGCCAAGCGCGCGCCTTATACCGGCGGCGCCCCGCCCCGGCAAGACTTGCGGGCTGCCCGCAGCCGTCACCGCAGTTGCATCGTCACCTCGGGCACCAGCAGGACCAGCGCCAGCACCACGATCTGGATGGCGATGAACGGCAGGAAGCCCCGGAAGATGTCCGGCAGGGTGATGTGCGCCGGCGCCACCGACTTCAGGTAGAACGCCGCCGGCCCGAACGGCGGCGACAGGAAGCTGACCTGCATGTTCACGCAGAACAGGATGCCGAACCACACCGCCACGAAGCTGGGCGCCAGCGCCAGACCGCCGGTCAACCCGAGTTCCGCCACCGGCAGCTTGAGCACGATCGGCAGGAACACCGGCATCACCAGCAGCACGATGCCGACCCAGTCCATCACGCAGCCCAGGAACAGGAAGAT
Organism: Rhodospirillaceae bacterium; assembly: GCA_018401495.1. Lineage (GTDB taxonomy): Bacteria > Pseudomonadota > Alphaproteobacteria > Thalassobaculales > Thalassobaculaceae > Thalassobaculum_A. The sequence continues at coordinate 40,290 of JAGYJX010000015.1, read as the reverse complement.
CACCATCATCATCAGCAGCACGCCCATGGTCGGCATGTCCAGGCCGACGATCATGTTGGCGACGTAGGTCGGCCCGCCGGCGATGGTGTAGGCGCCGGCAAGCGCGGTGGCGCCGAAGGTCACCCAGATGATGGTGCCGGTCGACTTGAAGGTCCGCATCAGCGCGTCCTTGCAGAGCATCCAGCTGAACTCGCCGCGGATGATGATCAGCACCAGCACCGCCACCGCGCCCATTCCCGCGGCCTCGGTTATCCCGGTGATGCCGCCGTAGATCGAGCCGAGCACCACGAACACCACGAACAGCGGCGCGAGCAAGCCCGGCAGCGCCTTGATCTTGTCGGCGAGCGAGATGTCGTCGCCGCCTTCGGGCAGCGGCGCCTCCTCCGGGTGCAGGCGGGTGCGGACGATGATGTAGACGATGTAGAGACTGGCCAGGATGAAGCCCGGCAGGAAGGCGGCCTTGAACAGCGCCTGGATCGACGTCTCGGTGACCAGCCCGTACATGATCAGCACGATCGACGGCGGGATCATGGTGCCGAGCGAGCCCGAGGCGCAGATGGTGCCGATCGCCAGGTTCTGGTTGTAGCCGAGCCGCAGCATCTGCGGCAGCGCCACCAGACCGAGCAGGACCACCTCGCCGCCGATGATGCCCGACATGGCCGCCATGACGATCGCCATGATCGCGGTCACGATGGCGATGCCGCCGCGGGTGCGGCTGAGCCAGACGTTGAGGCTGGTGTACATGTCGCGCGCGATGCCGGAACGTTCCAGCAGGCACGCCATGAAGATGAACAACGGTACCGAGATCACCACGTAATCCGTGCACAGCCCGTAGATGCGCTGCGCCAGGATGTTGAGCGGCCCGGTGCCGAAATTCCCGAGCAGCAGATCCGGCCCGAACTTCAGGAACAGGACCATCACGGCCAGGAAGCCGGAGGCGAAGCCGAGCGGCATGCCGATCGCCAGCAGCACCAGCATGCCGACGAGGAGAATGAGCGAGATCGTTCCGATGTCCATGACGGCGTCCGGCTCCGATGCTTGTGATCTCGTCGGGTCGAGGCCGGTCGATCCGCCGCCCGACCGACAGTCCTACAACTCGTCGGCCGGGGTGTGCGGCCGGCGCGGGCGGTTCCAGTCGTGGATCAGGTTCATGACCATCTGGAGCGCGGTCAGCGTCACGATCAGCAGGATCAGCGGCTTCATGGTCGCCGGGATCGGCGGGTCGAAGGCGGTGCCGAAGGTTTCCCAGCGCATCATCTTGGCCCAGGCCTCGTTGAAGCCGCCCCAGACCACAGCCGCGGCAAAGATGCAGGTGAACAGCGTCGACAGCACGTCGAACACCCGCTGCAGCCAGAGCGGCGCGGCGTCATACAGGATGTAGATGCTGATGTGGCCGCGCTGCTGCATGACGTAGAGACCGGCGAACAGGTAGATCATGCCGGCTACCCAGAGCGACATCTCGTTCACCCACAAGGTCGGCGATACGAAGATGTACCGCATCACGACCTCGTAGAAGATGATCAGCACCACGAAGGCGGTCAGGAACATCGCCACCCGGCTGATGCCGAGACTGATGCGGTCGACCCAGCCGGTTACCTCGTGCTCGATCATGGCCTCGCCTCCTCGCGCAGCGCCTGGTCGGAGCGGCCGGAGCGGGCGCCGTCGGCACCCGCTCCGGCCGAACCGCGTGCCCGGACTACTTCGCCAGGCCGAGCTGCTTCAGGAACGCCATGTGGCTGTCGACCAGGGCCCGGGCCTCCGGGCGTCTTGTCTGCCCAGCCCTGCCAGGCATCCTGAGCCGCCTTGCGGAACGCGGCGCGATCCTCGACCGACCAGTCGTGCAGGGTGACGCCCTGGGTGCGCAGCTTCGCCGCCGCCTCGGCGTTCTTGATCTCGAAGGTCATCGCGGTCTGGAACGCCAGCTTCTCCATGGCGACCTTGATGATCCGCTGCAGGTGCGGCGGCAGCGCGTCCCACTTGGCTTTGTTGATCGCCAGATGGTCGGAGGGCATCGAGTGGAAGCCCGGGAACGTGGCGTGCTTGACCAGGTCGTGCAGGCCCAGACCGACGTTGTTGGCGAGGCCAGAGGCGTCGGTGCCGTCGATGATCTTGGTCTCGAGCGCGGTGAAGATCTCGGTGAAGTCCATCACGATCGGCTTGGCGCCGAGGCTCGCGAAGATCTCGGTCTCCAGCCCCGGCGGCGAGCGGAACTTGAAGTCCTTGAGGTCGGCGATACCCGCGATCGGCTTGGACGACGCCAGCGATTCCTGGCCGTACACCCACCAGCCGATCAGCTCCATGTCGTACTTGTTGTAGAGCTTGCTGGCCGCCTCGAAGCCGCCGTTGTAAAGCCACGCGTACTGCTGCCACGGCGTGTCATAGCCGCCCATGATGTCGCCGACGAACTGGAACGCCGGGTTCTTGCCGGTCTGGTAGGCGCCGCCGGTCATGTCGCCGTCGAGGATACCGGTCGCCGCGGCGTCGAACGTCTCCACCGACTTGACCACCGAGGACGAGTAAAACATCTCGATCTTCAGCTGCCCGTTCGACATCGTCTGGACGTCGTCGACGAACTGGCCGGCCAATTTGCCGGACACCGTCTCGGGTGCGTAGTGGGTCTGGATGCGCAGGGTGTGGGTGTCGGCCGCCATGGCGGCGAAGCCGACCCCGGCCACCATGCCGGCCGCCACCAGGCCAGCCATGCTTTTCGTCATCAGGCTCATCGTTTCCTCCGTAGGGCGAGTGGCTCCCACCGTTCTACCGCGGTGGACCGCCAATGCGTTGCAGTCGCTCAAGATCCGGCGCTGACTGCGCGGTCGATCCCGGCTCAACCAAGACCCTCCCGAGCTTCACGTTACGCGCGCATTCGGCGAGGCGAAGCCGGAACTGGACTCAGCGGACCGTAGCAGCAGGCCAACGCCGACCACAAGATCGATGATCGCGGGCACTCATACGGTTATCATATGAAATCAACCGCGCAGGCCGGGGCCGTCGGGCCCACTATCCGGCCTTCTCCCAGCCGCCCCGGTCGGTCTGCCGCCAGTACGTCAGGGTGTGCCCGGCGTCGCGCGCCAGCTTCCAGCGGATCCGCGCCGCCGTGACCGCGGCATCGTCGCGACCGTCAAACAGGTCGAAGACCCGTTCCCAGTCCGACAGGGCAGCCGATGCCGCCCCGTCGGTCAGGAACAGATAGTCGGCGCCGTTCGGGCGCTCTTCGGTCGCCGTCAGCCAGATCGGCTGCTCGGCGGCCTCGCCGTCGCGCGCCGATCCGTGCGGCAGCCAGGACCCGTCCTCATAGGTCCACAACATGCCGTTGAGGGCCTGGACCCGTTCCTCGCTGGCCGCCAGCACCACGGCCCGCCGCCCGGCCTGCATGGTCCGCTCGAGCAGCTTCGGCAGGGCGCGCTCCAGGGGCGTGACGGTCAGGTGATAGAAGCCGATCTCCGCCACGTCCCCAGGCCCGCGGTCACGCCTTCTCGACGTAGTCGCGCACCAGGCGGTCGAGCGCGCGAACGCCGAAGCCGCTGGCGCCCTTGGGGGTGGTGCCGCGATCCTTGCGCGACCAGGCGACGCCGGCGATGTCCATGTGCACCCAAGGCGTCTTGTTGACGAAGCGCTCCAGGAAGCAGGCGGCGGTGATCGCCCCGCCCCAGCGCGCGCCGGCGTTCTTCATGTCCGCGATGTCGCTGTCCATCTGCTTGTTGTAGGCGTCGCCCAGCGGCATCCGCCACACCGCCTCGCCGATCGCGTCGCCGGCGGCCTTGAGGGCATCCGACAGCTTGTCGTCGTTCGAGAAATAGCCGCAGGTCTCCTCGCCGAGCGCCACCATCATCGCCCCGGTCAGGGTCGCGAGGTCGACCATGAACGCCGGCTTGTACTTGTCCTGGGTGTACCAGAGGGCGTCGGCGAGAACCAGCCGCCCCTCGGCGTCGGTGTTGATGATCTCGATGGTCTGGCCGGACATCGAGGTAACCACATCCGACGGCCGCTGGGCGTTGCCGTCCGGCATGTTCTCGACCAGACCGATGACGCCGATCACGTTGGCGTTGGCCTTGCGCCCGGCCAGCGCCTGCATGAGGCCGGCCACGACCCCGGCACCGGCCATGTCGAACTTCATGTCCTCCATGCCGCCGGCCGGCTTGATCGATATGCCGCCGGTGTCGAAGCACACACCCTTGCCGACGAAGGCCACCGGCTGGACGCCTTTGCCGGCGCCGTTCCAACGCATCACCACCATGCGGGATTCCCGGCGGCTGCCCTGCCCGACGCCGAGCAGCGCGTGCATGCCCAGCTTCGCCATCTCCTTCTCGCCCAGCACCTCGACGTCGACACCAAGCTTCTTCAGCTCGAGGCAGCGCTCGGCGAAGCTGATCGGGTACAGCACGTTCGGCGGCTCGGAGACCAGGTCGCGGGTGAACGCGACACCCTCGGCGATCGCCGCCTCGACGTCGTAGATCTTCTGGGCCCGGGAGTGACCGTCGACCATCACCGTCAACTTCTCGAGCGACGGCTTGTCCTCAGCCTTCAGGGTGGTCCGGTACTTGTCGAAACGGTAGGAGCGCAGCTCGGCCCCGAGGGCGAGATGGGCAGCGCGCTCGGCGCGCCGCTCGTCGCCGCTCTCCATGACGATGGTGACCTCCTTCTCGCCCGAGTGAGCCAGGGCCGCGTAGATGCCGCCACCGGCCGTCTCGGCCCAGGTCAGATCGAATTTCGCGGGATCACCCACCCCGTACAGAAGCAACCGCCCGGCGGCGGTGAACACCGTCAGGGTCTGGTGGGCCTTGCCGGTGAACCGGGACCCGGCGATCGCCTTGCCGATCAGCCCGCCAGCCTCGGCGTCGAGCGCCGCCGCGGTCGGCGAGAGCGCCCCACCCTCCGCCACCGACACGACGATCGCACCCTTCTTTGGGCGTCCAGGCTTGGCGAAGGCGATCTTCATAAGGTGCTCCATGGGTTGCGGGCCGGCGATGTTTGGGGTAGCCGTCCCCCACGGGCGCTGTCAACGGGTGCCGGCGCCGGTATCATGCCCCCTTCCACCATCGAACGCGAGCCGTGGACGGCATGCGAATCATCCGCTACCTGGCCGGGCAGATCGTGACATCGATGATCTTCATCGTGGTGTCGATGACCTGCGTGATCTGGCTGTCGCAGTCGCTGCGGTTCGTCGACCTGATCGTGAACCGCGGGCTGCCGATCCCCAGCTTCATCTACCTGACGCTGATGTTGATGCCGACCTGGCTGTCGATCGTGCTGCCGATCGCCGCGTTCGCCGGCACGGTGTTCGTCTACAACAAGCTGACCAACGATCGCGAGATGGTCGTGCTGTCGGCCGCCGGACTCAGCCCGCTGCGCCTGGCGGCGCCGGCGATGGTGGTCGCGGTCGCGACCACCGCGCTCACCTACCTGATGACGCTGTACCTGGTGCCGATGAGCTATCGCGGGTTCAAGGAACTGCAGTTTCAGATCCGCCACAACTTCGACCACCTGGTGCTGCGCGAGGGCGAGTTCAGGGCGATCGGCGACGGCCTGACGGTGTATGTCCGGGCGCGCGAGGAACAGGGACAGCTGGCCGGAATCGTCGTCCACGATCAGAGCGATCCCAAGAAGACCATGACCCTGGTGGCCGAGCGCGGCGCCCTCGTCACCACGCCGGAAGGCCCGCGGGTCGTGATGGCGAACGGCTCACGCCAGGAACGCGACGTCGAGACCGGCCGCGTCAACGTCCTCTACTTCGAGCGGTACACCGTCGACCTGGGCGGCATGCGGGAAGAAGTCCAGCGAACCATCCGCGACCAGAACGAGCTCTTCGTGCACGATCTGCTGTTCCCGACCGAGGCGATCACCGACCCGAGGAACTTCGACGAGTACATCGCCGAGGGGCACCAGCGGTTGACCTCGCCGCTGCTGGCGCTGACGCTGACGGCGATCGGCCTTGCCGTGCTGCTGTCGGGAGAATTCTCGCGGCGCGGCCAGACCGCGCGCATCGTGGTCGCCGTCATAGTGGCAGCCGCAGCGGAGGCCATGGGGTTGGGTTCGAAGTACATCGCCGTGCGCTATCCCTGGGCGATCCCCCTGATGTGGCTGGCGGTGCTGGGCCCGTTCGTGGTGGCCATGCTGACCATGACGCGACGGCGCCTGCGGCGCCGGCCCTCAGCAGCCGCGACGGCATAGCCGGGATGCGGCTGTCGCTCACCCTGTCGGCCTATTTCGGGCGCCAGTTCGTGCTCTGGGTGATCGGCACCTTCGCCGCGATCATGGCGATCGTGTTCCTCCTCGACCTGATCGAGTTGATGCGCCGGGGCGCCGGCAAGGACGGCGCCTACTTCGGCGTGCTGCTGCAGATGGCGTTGCTGAAGCTGCCGAACATGGGCCAGCAGATCCTGCCGTTCTCGGTGCTGTTCGGGTCGATGCTGGCGTTCACCCGGCTCACCCGCACCAACGAGCTGGTGGTGGCCCGGGCCGCGGGGTCTCGGTCTGGCAGTTCCTGATGCCCGCGCTCGCCGTCGCCCTGATGCTGGGGGCCCTCAAGGTCGGGGTACTGAACCCGATCTCGTCGGTGATGACCGCCCGGTTCAACGCGCTCGAGGATTCGATCCTTCGCAGCCGCGGCGACAGCTTCATGACGGTCGGCCAGGGCGGTCTGTGGATCCGCGAGCGGACCGAGGAGGGCCAGCACGTCCTGCACGCCCGGGCCGCCCGCCAGAACGACGCCGAACTCGCACAGGTCCTGGTGATACGCTTCGGGCACCAGGACGAATTCCTGGAGCGGCTCGACGCGCGCTCGGCGCATCTCAAGCCGGGTTACTGGGAGCTGCGGGACGTCGTGGTGACGTCGACGACGGGAAGGCCCGACGTCCGCGCCGCGATTCGCATCCCGACCCACCTGACCATCCAGAACATTCAGGACAGCTTCGCGTCGCCGGAGACCATGTCTTTCTGGGAGTTGCCGGGCTTCATCCGGATCCTCGAGAACGCCGGGTTCTCGGCGGTCAAGCACCGACTCTACTGGCACGCGCTCCTGGCGTCGCCGCTGCTGCTGACGGCGATGGTGCTGATCGCGGCCACCTTCTCGTTGCGGCTGACCCGTCGCGGCGGCACTCTGCTGTGGGCTTCGAGCGGCTTGTTCACCGGCTTTCTCCTGTACTTCATGTCGGACATCGTATTCGCAATGGGTTTGTCGGCTCGAATTCCCGAGGTGCTCGCCGCGTGGGCGCCGGCCTCGGTGACCATGTTGCTCGGTCTGACCAGTCTGCTGCACCTCGAGGACGGATGACCGGCTCCCGCGCCACGCGTTTCGGGGCCCTCGCGGGGCTGGCGATGCTGATCCTGACCGCGGTCCCCGGCGCGGCGCAGGACACCGACGTCGAGAACACGCCGGTCCTGCTGCAGGCGGACGAACTCACCTACGACGAGGGGCTCGGGATCGTCACCGCGCGCGGCAACGTCGAGATGAGCCAGGGTCCCAGGCTCCTCATGGCCGATACGGTGACCTACAATCAGAAGGCCAACACCGTCACCGCCAGCGGCAACGTCTCGCTGATGGAGCCGACCGGCGAGGTGCTTTTCACCGACTACGCCGAACTGCACGACGAGTTGAAGACCGGATTCATCGAGAACCTTCGGGCCCTGCTGACCGACGGCTCGCGCCTCGCCGCCAACCGCGCCAGACGCACCGCCGACAGCCGCAAGGTCATGGACCGGGGCGTGTTCTCGCCCTGCAACCTCTGCAAGGAGGATCCGCAGCGCGCCCCGCTCTGGCAGATCAAGGCGGTGAAGGTCATCCACGATGAGGTCGCGCGCGACATCATCTACGAAGACGCCACCATGGAGATCTTCGGGGTTCCGATCATCTACACCCCCTACATGCGACACGCCGATCCGACCGTCGAGCGGCGCTCGGGCTTCCTTGCTCCCACTCTCGGCTACTCCGGCGACCTCGGCGCGATCGTCGGCACGCCCTACCACTATGTCTTCGATGCCTCGCGCGACCTCACCATCGAGCCGATGCTGTTCTCGGCCGAGGGTGCCGTGTTGCGCGGCGAATACCGCCAGCGCTTCTCGAACGGGCGGATCGACCTGAAGGCAACCGGTGCGTACGTCGACCAGTACGACACCGACGGCAACGAGACCGGCGACAGCGGCGTGGAGGGCAGCGCCGACATGGAGGGTCAGTTCGCGCTGAACCGCACCTGGCGCGGCGGGTTCGAGTTCGAACAGTCGAGCGACCGGACCTACCTGAAGAGGTTTCGCATCGGCCATGAGGATGTGCTGACGTCACGGCTGTACACCGAGGGCTTCCGTGGCCGCAACTACGCCGCGCTCAACGCCTACAAATGGCAGGATCTGCGGGCCACCACCAACCCGGACGACACACCGCTGGTGATGCCGTTCGCCGAGTACAGCTTCGTCAGCGAGCCAAGCTCCATCGGCAGCCGTTCGTCGCTGGACGCCAGCCTGATGTCGCTGACCCGCGAACGCGGAACCGACAGCCGGCGCGCCTCCGCGGTGTACGGCTGGAAGCTGCCGCACACGACCGCCAGTGGCCAGATGATCACTGTCGAGAGCCGGATCCAGACCGACGGCTATCTCGCTTCCGACCTGACCGCGACCGACGGCGATCAGGAGACCACCGCCCGCCTGTTTCCGCAGGTGGGCGCCAAGTGGCAGTACCCCTGGGCGCGGCGGGCCGGCACCTACACCCATGTCGTGGAGCCGATCGTCGGGATCGTCGGCGGCCCGAACGGCGGAAACCCCGACGAAATCCCGAACGAGGACAGCCGGTCGTTCGAATTCGACACCACGAACCTGTTCCGACTGAACCGCTACGAAGGCGTCGACCGCGTCACCAGCGGATCAAGGGTCGACTACGCGCTGCGCACCGGCATCTACGGCGACGGCGGTGGATCCACCGAGGCCCTGATCGGCCAGAGCTACAGGTTCTACGGCCAGAGCGCGTTCGAGCCGGGCACCGGACTGGACGAGGACCTTTCGGACATTGTCGGAGCGATCACCGTCCGGCCGCGCAGCGAGTTCGACCTGTCCTATCGCTTCCGTCTCGACAAGGAGACCGGCACGCCGCGCCGCAATGAGTTCGGCGTCGGCATCTACCAGCCTCGCTTTGCGCTGCTGGCCGATTACATCGCCATCGACGAATCAGCCACCGACGATCTGGAGGGGGACCGAGAGCAGGTCGATACCACCTTCAACCTCCGCCTGACCGAGACCTGGAGCGCGCTCGCCAACGTCGTCTACGACGTCACCGAGGATCGCTTGCTGCGCGGTCGCCTCGGCTTCACCTACACCGACGAGTGCCTGTTGTTCGGGGTCGATCTCGAATCCTCGAGCATCGAGGACGTCGGCGTCGAGGCGGATACCCGGGTCATGTTCCGGATCGTGTTCAAGCATCTTGGAGGCGTCGAAAGCCAATGACCGGAGGCGGTCCGGCCTCACGACACCTGCGACCGCGCTGCCGTGGCCGCCGGGCCTGCCGGCTGTTATGATGATGCTCTTCTTCCTTCGCTACCGGTCGCACGCGATGAACGCCACACTCCGCCACGCCCTGACCGCCCTCGCCCTGCTCGCGCTGGCGCCGGCCGCGACGGCCGTCGCGCCGGCGGTCGCGCAGGAGCCGCAGCGGATCGCCGCGGTGGTCAACGACGAGATCGTGTCGATGCGCGACCTGCAGAGCAGGCTGCGGATGGTGATCGTGTCGTCCCGCCTGCCCTGCCACCGACGAGACCGCCCAGCGTCTCGCACCGCAGGTCCTGCGCAGCCTGATCGACGAGCAGATCCAGTTGCAGGAAGCCGAGCGCCTGAACATCGCGGTGACCGACCAGGAGATGGACCGGGCGCGTGCCGGCATCGAGGAGCGCAACAGCCTGCGCCCCGGGCAGTTCGGCGACTTCGTGCGCAGCCTCGGCGTCGATCCCGCGACGGTCGAGCGCCAGCTCAAGGCCCAGGTCGCCTGGGCCAAGCTGGTACGGCGGCGGTTCGGCAACGACGTGACGGTCAGCCTCGAGGAGGTCAACGACGTCCTGCGGCGCATGGAAGTCCGAAGCCGGCAAGACCCAGAAGCGCGTGTTCGGAGATCGTCCTGACGGTCGACGAACCGGGCAACGAGGAGCAGGTCCGCCAGCTTGCGGAACGCATCGTCGAGCAGTTGCGCGCCGGAGCCAATTTCGGCGGCGTGGCGCGACAATTCTCGGCATCGGCCAACGCCGCAATCGGCGGCGACGTCGGCTGGGTGCTGCCGGAGCGCCTGGCGCCCGAGATCGCCGAAGCCGTCCGCGGCCTGGAGCCCGGGCAGATTTCGAGCCCGATCCGAACGCTGTTCGGCTTCCACATCATTCAGGTGTCGGACTCGCGCGTGATCGCGGCTGACCGACCCGATGGCCGCCGTGGTCGACCTGAAGCAGATATTCCTCCCGGTACCCGCCGGCGCCGCCCCCGACGTGCGTCAGTCACAACGCTCTCTCGCGGAAGCTGTCTCCGGCACGGCCCAGAGCTGCGACGACCTGGTCGAGTTGGCCAAGGAGGTCAAATCGCCGGCCTCGGCCGACCTCGGCGAGGTCAAGGTCGGAGAACTGGCACCGGCGATCCGGGATCAGGTCACCGGCCTGACGGTCGGCCAGGTGAGCCGGCCGATCGATCTGCCGAACGGGGTCATGGTCGTGATGGTGTGCTCCAGGACGGCGCCGCCGAGCAACCTGCCGGAAGCCGCCCAGATCCGCGCGCAGCTCGAAGCCCAGCGTTTCGAGATCCTGGCGCAACGCTACATCCGGGACCTTCGGCGCAGCGCGTTCGTCGAGCCGCGCGTCTGATCGCCCGGCCATGACCGCTTCATTGCCGCTGGTCCTGACCCCCGGCGAGCCGGCTGGCGTCGGCTGCGAGATCGCGGCCGAGTGTTGGCTGAGGCGCGACCAGGGGGTGCCCGCGTTTGCGCTGCTCGACGATCCCGAGCGGGTGGCGAGCCGGTTGCGCAGCATCGGTCGGGTGGTGCCGATCCGGACGATCCAAGGTCCCGAAGAGGGGATCGAGGGGTTCCGGCATGGCCTGCCAGTCATTCCGCACGACTTTCCCATACCAGACCGGCCCGGCGAGCCCGATCCCGTCAACGGCCCGGCGGTCGCCGGGGCGATCGAGCGAGCCGTTGCGATGGTGGTCGCCGGTCGGGCGGCGGCGGTGGTGACCAACCCGATCCAGAAGGAGACCCTGTACCAGGCCGGCTTCGCGTTTCCGGGCCACACCGAGTTCCTGGCGCATCTGGCGGGTCCTGGGCGTGGTGCCGGTCATGCTGCTGGCCTCGGACGCGCTCCGGGTGGTGCCGGTGACGATCCACATCCCGCTCGCGGAGGTTTCGCGGCGGCTCACCGTCGAGGCGATCGTTTCTGTCGGGAGGATCACGGCGCAGGCGTTGCGGAACGATTTTGGGATTGCCGAGCCAAGGCTGGCGGTCGCCGGGCTCAACCCTCACGCTGGCGAGGGCGGGGCGCTCGGACGCGAGGATATTGACATCGTCGCCCCCGCGGTCGCGACACTGCGGGCCGCAGGCATCAACGCCGTCGGCCCGCTTCCGGCGGACACGATGTTCCATGCCGAGGCCCGCGCCGGATACGACGTCGCCCTCGGCATGTATCACGACCAGGTTCTGGTACCGCTGAAAACCCTGGATTTCTGGGGCGGCGTTAACGTCACCCTTGGCCTCCCGTTCGTGCGCACCTCGCCCGACCACGGGACAGCGCTGGCGCTCGCCGGCACCGGTCGCGCGCGACCGGATAGCTTGCTGGCCGCGCTGCGGCTCGCCGCCCGCATGGCGGAGCGCCGGGCCACCGTGACCGGCGCCACCGGAGGATCGGCGTGAAGGACCCCGTCGCCGTCCGGGTCGCCGCCCTGCCGCCACTGCGCGAGGCGATCGCCGCCGCCGGCTTCTCTGCCAAGAAGAGCCTCGGCCAGAACTTTCTCCTCGACATCAATCTCACACGCCGGATTGCCCGCGCCGCCGGTCCGCTGGACGTCGGCACCACCATCGAGATCGGACCGGGACCGGGCGGACTGACCCGGGCCCTGCTCATCGAGGGGGCGACCGCCCTGATCGCCGTTGAACGCGACGCCCGGGCCGCTGCGGCGCTTGCCCCGTTGGTTGCGGCTGCCGAAGGCCGTCTCCAGCTTGTCGAGGCGGACGCCCTCGATGTCGACACCGCTACGCTGGGCGCGGCGCCCCGCCGGATCGTCGCGAACCTGCCTTACAACGTCGCCACCCGGCTGCTGCTGGGCTGGCTCGAAACCCCGTCCGCCTTCGAGTCCCTGACGCTGATGTTTCAGAAGGAGGTCGCTGACCGGTTGCTGGCCGAGCCCGGCGCCGAGGCCTATGGCCGCCTTTCGGTGCTCGTGCAGTGGCTCTGCGTCGTGCGGCGGGTGACCGACCTGCCGCCGTCGGCGTTCACCCCGGCGCCGAAGGTCTGGTCGAGCGTGGTCCGCCTGCAGCCGCGGCCCGAGCCGTCGCATCCGGCCGACCGCCGGACCCTGGAGAAGGTGACCGAGGCCGCCTTCGGGCAACGCCGCAAGATGCTCCGCCAGAGCCTCAAGGGCCTCGGCGGCGACGCCCTGCTGGCGGCCGCGGGCATTGAGCCGACCATGCGTCCAGAACGCCTGGCGGTTGCTGATTTCTGCCGCCTGGCCAATACCCTGACCGACCGCGAGTCCCGCCGATGACCGAATCCGACAGCCCGAACGACCCGATGACCACCGTCCACCGTGACACCGACGGGCTTACCATCCGGCCGGCAACCCGTGACGATCTGCCGAGCGTCGTCGCGATGCTTGCCGACGACGGCCTTGGCAAGTCCCGGGAACGCCCGGATACGCCCTTGCCCGAGGTCTACACCCTGGCGTTCGAGCGGATGGCCCGGCAAGGCGACAACATCGTGCTGGTCGCGGAACTCGATGGCGGCGTCGTCGGTTGTCTGCAGATCAGCCTGATCCACGGCATAAGCCGGCTCGGCGCCACTCGCGCGCAGGTCGAAGGTGTGCGGGTGGCTACCGCCGCCCGCGGACGGCGGGTCGGTGAGCGTTTGATGCGGGAGGCGATGGTCCGGGCGCGGGCGCGTGGTGCCTCGTTGATGCAGTTGACGACCGACCACCGCAGGATCGACGCTCACCGCTTCTACGAACGTCTGGGTTTTGTCGGGAGCCATCTGGGAATGAAGAAGGAACTCGGATGACCTCCGGACAGGCTTGGAAGCACACTGGAGCGTTCACCAACCGCTAACCTTCCGCCGTCACTATGCGGCGGGATTGAGCCGCGCGGCACCAACGCGCGCGGAACCGAGAGGACCGGCGATGCTCTACCACATGCACGAGATGACCCGCCTGGCGATGATGCCTTGGCGCAACGCCGCCCAGATGGCTCGGTTGTTCGCGGCCGCGCCGTGGAATCCGCTCTCCTACACCCCGTATGCCCAGCAGGTCTTGGCCGGAGCCGAGGTTTTCGAGCGTGTGACGCGCCGCTACGGCAAACCGGAATGGGGACTTCCGACCACCGAAATCGACGGCCGCGAGGTGGCGGTCGTCGAGGAGGCGGTTATCAAGCGGTCGTACTGCCACCTCATCCACTTCAAGCGCGAGATCGTCCGCGAGGACCCGAAGGTCCTGGTGGTGGCGCCGCTGTCCGGACACTTCGCCACGCTGCTGCGCGGCACCGTGGAGGAAATGCTCCCCGACCACGAGGTCTACGTGACCGACTGGCAGGACTGCCGGACAATCCCGACCGGAGCTGACCGGTTCAATCTCAACGACTACATCGACTACGTGATCGACTTCCTGCATTTCCTCGGCCCGAACACACACGTGATCGCGGTCTGCCAGCCAAGCGTCCCGGTGGTGGCCGCGGTGTCGGTCATGTCGGGATGGGGCGACCTGTGCGTCCCAGCCTCGATGACCCTGATGGGTGGTCCAATCGACACGCGCCAGAACCCGACGGCGGTCAACAAACTGGCCGAGGAACACGATTTCGAGTGGTTCGAGAAGAACGTCATCGCCACGGTTCCACCGCCCTACCCGGCCGCCGGCCGGCGCGTCTACCCGGGTTTCATCCAGCTGACCAACTTCATCTCGATGAACCTCGACCGACACATGCAGTCGTTCCACGAACTGTTCGATCATCTGGTGCGCGGCGACGACGAGGAAGCCGACAAGCGGACCGCCTTCTACGACGAATACCTCGCCGTCATGGACCTGCCGGCGGAGTTCTATCTGCAGACCATCAAGACCGTGTTCAAGGAGCACTCGCTGCCGAAGGGCGAGATGATCCACCGCTGGCACCCGGTGCGGCCGGACGCCATCACCCGAACCGCCATCCTGTGCGTCGAGGGGGAACTGGACGACATCTCGGGCGTCGGGCAAACGCGGGCCACGCTGGATCTCGCAACCTCACTGCCGGATGACATGAAGAAGTATCATCTCCAGAAGAACGTCGGTCACTACGGCATCTTCAACGGCGGGCGGTGGCGCCGCGAGATCGCGCCGGTCGTGAAGGCCTTCATCCGCGAACACGACCATCGGCTCGGCGCGCGGAAGTCGAGGTTGAAGGCGGTCGGTTGACGAAGCGGCGGGGCCGGCATCGGCGCGCCGGCTCCGTCTCGGGCCAGTCGACTCCGGCCGTGTATCGGAGCGGCCTGGTCTTGCCCGCGGAATAAGCCGCCTTTAGTGTCGAACTTTGCGTTCGTCAAGGTAACGGCTCGATGTATTTTTCATGCATGCACAAGTTATTTGATCCCGACGCCTTCGCGAAGATCGGGCGGCACTTTTTGGAAGGACCGTCCCGGCCAAGGAAAATCCAACTTCGTGGACTGATGTTCTCGGAAGACGAACGCAGCAAGAAAATCGGCAACTATCTGTTTCAACAATTCTGGTCATCCGAAATTCCGCGAAAATTCAAATCGGAAACCGGACACGATCCGCTGCTCTTGTTGCACATGTGCACGCTGCGGTACCACAACGCGGCAAAGCCGACATCCCTGGTACCGTGGCACCTGGACGCCAACTTCTACGGCTTCGGGGTTCCATTCTGGACGGTCTGGGCGCCGTTCGTCGCGGTCGGCACCGACGCGCCCGGCCTCGAGTTCACCCTGCGAGACGAGGGTGAAACCGATCCGGCGCACATCCGGGACTACTGGGGCCGTGTCGTGCCGATGAACGATGGGAGTGTGGCCATCGGCAACGCCGACCTTGCCGCCTTCCACGACGACAAATACTTCAGCCTGCTCTCCAAGACCCTATACCCCGGCGATGCCTTCGTGTTCGACCAGCATGTCCTGCACCGCACCCAGATCCTGGCTGGAGACCACAAAGAACGGATCGCCATCGAATACCGCATCGCTTCGACCACTCACTTTCCGTCATCGATTGACACGGAATCAGTGGGTGATCATCTGGTTTGCTACGAGCGAGAGAACGGCGACATCGTCGTGAAGTACTTCGCGGAGCATTTCAAGGACCAGATCGCCGGCAGGCCGGCGTAAGGCAGCGCCGCCTCGATCCCGGCGGCACCGGGACCCGCTCAGTCGCCGCTACCGTCCCGCAAACCCTTGACGAAATCCGTCAGGCCCACCAGCCGCTCGCGCCTGAGGCGTTCCGCCGCGAGGATGGCCCGCACCGCGATGGTGCTGTGGTCGAGATCGTCGTTGAGAATGATGTACTGGTACTCCGGGTAGTGGCTGATCTCGTCGGCGGCCTTGGCCATCCGCGTCGCCACCACCTCGTCGGAATCCTGGGCGCGGGCTCGCAACCGGCGTTCCAGTTCCCGGGTCGACGGCGGCAGGATGAACACGCTGACCAGGTCCTGGCCGGCGACGCCCTCGATCTGCTGGGTACCCTGCCAATCGATGTCGAACAGCACGTCGCGCCCGGCCCTCAGCGCCTCCTCCACCGGCAGGCGTGGCGTCCCGTAGTAATTGCCGAAGACCTTGGCGTGCTCCAACAGCTCGCCGCGGTTCACCATCAGGTTGAACTCGGTCGGATCCACGAAGTAGTAGTCGCGGCCGTCGACCTCGCCGGGCCGACGCGGCCGGGTGGTCGCCGACACCGACAT
This sequence comes from Rhodospirillaceae bacterium, assembly GCA_018401495.1. Classification (GTDB taxonomy): domain Bacteria; phylum Pseudomonadota; class Alphaproteobacteria; order Thalassobaculales; family Thalassobaculaceae; genus Thalassobaculum_A. The sequence goes on along the minus strand of JAGYJX010000015.1, from coordinate 24,203 downwards.
CACCAGGTTCGGCTCGGCCTCCAGCAGCCGCCGCGAGATCGTCGACTTGCCGGCCCCCGACGGCGAGGACAGCACCAGCATCAGCCCGCGTCGCGTGATCGCCACCGCCCGTTCCCCCGCGCTACTCGACGTTCTGGATCTGCTCGCGAAACCGCTCGATCCGGGTCTTGAGCTCGACCCCGATACCGGTCAACGCCAGATCGATCGCCTTCGAACAGAGCGTGTTGGCCTCGCGGTTCAGCTCCTGGCAGAGGAAATCGAGCTTCCGGCCGATCGCCCCTCCCTCGGCCAGCAACTCCCGGCAGGCGGCGACATGGGCGGCCAGGCGGTCGGTCTCCTCGCGCACGTCGGCCTTGGTGGCGAGCAGCGCCAGTTCCTGCACCATGCGCTCCTCCGGGACCGGCGGCGACGCTTCCAGCAGCAGCGCCAGCTGCTCCGGCCATCCGCTTGCGCAGCGCTGCCGGCTGCGACTCCGCCGCCGCGGTGGCCTGGACCGTCAGCTCGGCCATCTCGTCGAGATGGGTCTCGACGATCGCCTTGAGCTTGGCGCCCTCGCGACCGCGGGCATCCACCAGCTCGTCCAGCGCGCGGTCGAGGTCGACCAGGGCCGGGGCCTCCAGGGCGGCGATCACGCCGGCATCGGCGACCCGCTCGACCAGTTCGACGACGCCGCGGATCGCGAGCACCCGGTCCAGGCTGGGCGCCGTCGGGTACACCAGCCCCTTGGCCTCCAGGCGCTCCTGCAGCGCCAGGATCTCGATCAGCAGCGGCTCGTTGACCACCACCTGCGGCACCCGGGCCCGGTCGGCCTGCTCGAGCGTCCACGACACCGTCACCGAGCCTCGTGACAGCCGCCGCTGGGCCCGCTCGCGGATCTTGCTCTCCCAGCCCTCGACCAGCGACGGAAGCCGGCAGCGCAGGTCGAGGCCCTTCGAGTTGACGCTGCGGATCTCCCAACTCCAGGTCCAGGGAACCGACGCTCCGCCGGTCTCCGCCGTCACCTCGGCGCCACCCTCGACGCGGGCGAACCCGGTCATGCTCATCACGGACACGGTGGCCCCCATTGGGTTTTCTCGAAATCGCTCGCCGCCCTTATATCGTGGGGTACCGGGGGCGCCAAGCCGGCGCCGGCCGACGGGAACCGCCGGGGAAGTCATTCATGCCGACACCGACCAGCATCCTGATCACCGGCGCCTCCAGCGGCATCGGCGCCGCCCTGGCGGCGGAGTACGCCGGACCGGGCGTGACGCTGCACCTGGGCGCCCGCAGCGTCGACCGGCTCCAGGCGGTTGCCGCCCGCGCCCGGGCGGCCGGGGCCGAGGTCCTCGTCGAGGCGCTGGACGTGACCGACGCCGACGCCGTCCAGCGCTGGGTGCTGGCCGCCGACGACCGTCGCCCTCTCGACCTGATCGTCGCGAACGCCGGGATCTCCGCCGGCACGTCCGGGACCGCCGGCGCCGAGCCGGAGGCCCAGGTCCGGGCCGTGTTCGCGACCAACGTCGACGGCGTGCTGAACACCGTGCTGCCGATCCTGCCCCGCCTGACGGCGCGCGGTCGCGGCCAGATCGCGCTGGTGGCCTCGCTCGCCGGCTACCGCGGCATGCCGGGAGCTCCGAGCTACTGCGGATCGAAGGCGGCGATCAAGGTGTTCGGCGAGGGCTTGCGCGGCAGCCTGTACCGCAGCGGGGTGCGGGTATCGGTGGTGTGCCCCGGCTACATCCGCACGCCGATGACCGACGTCAACGAGTTCCCGATGCCGTTCCTGATGGACGCCGACAAGGCCGCCCGCGTGATCCGGCGCGGACTGGAGCGCGACCGGCCGCGCATCGCCTTTCCGTGGCCGACGGCGGCGGCGGTCTGGCTGCTCCAGGCCCTGCCCCCGGCCTGGATCGACCCGCTGCTGCGCCGGTTGCCCGGGAAGCCGTCGCAAGCCGCCTAGAGCCGACGAAGCTACAGGTTCGAGGGGGCCGGCGCCGCGGCAGGTTGGCCCTCGGTCATCGGCAGTTCGCGGTCCATCCATCCCCACGAGGGCGCTGACGCCGTCCAGATGATCCCGCTCGGGCGCGCCAGTTCCGGGTCGTCGAGGGCGCCTGCCCGCACCACCATCCGCTCGGGGTGGTCGACCGATTCGCTGAACAGCTGGGTTCCGCAGTTCGGGCAGAAGCGCCGGCGCATGACGTTGCCGCTGTCGGCGACGCTGACGAACTCCTGGGTCCGGCCGGTGATCTCCATGCCGTCGGACGGCACGATCAGGTTGATGGAGGCGTTGCCCAAGGCGAGATACTGGCAGTCGCGGCACCAGCAGGCTCGTCCCATGAGAGGCTCGCGATCGGTTCGGAAGCGGACCTGGCCGCACAGGCAGCCGCCGGAGATCGTCGTCCCGCTCATCGCAGCCCTCCAGAATTTTCCGCGACCAGCAGGCGCCGGCCCGGCCGATCCTACTCCCCCGCCGCCTCGCGCTGGATGCGGCGCCAGGAACGGACGTTGCGGTTGTGCTCGTCCAGCGTCCGGGCGAAGGCGTGGCCGCCGGTACCGTCGGCGACGAAGTACAGGTAGTCGGTCTTCTCAGGTTGCAGCACGGCCTGAAGCGACTGCAGGCCCGGGTTGCAGATCGGTCCCGGCGGCAGTCCAGAGATGACATAGGTGTTGTAGGGCGTCTCGCCACGCAGGTCGGCGCGGGTCAGCGCCCGGTCCAGTCCCGCGCCGCCGGCGATGCCGTAGGCGACGGTCGGGTCCGATTGCAGCCGCATGCCGCGCCGCAGCCGGTTCACGAACACCCCCGCCACCAGGCCGCGCTCGCTCGCCACGCCAGTCTCGCGCTCGACGATCGAGGCCAGGATGACGGCCTGTTCCGGGGTGTCGAGCGGCAGGTCGGGCGCACGCTCGGCCCACAGCCGGGCCACCGCGTCGTCCATGGAGCGGCGCATCCGCCGCACCAGATCCGGCCGGTCGTCGCCCCAGGAGTAGTGATAGGTCTCAGGCAGCAGGCTGCCTTCCGGCGGCACGGCTTCCACCGTCTCGTCCAGCCCCTCGGCCTCGGCCAGCACCGCCATGACCTGCAGGCTGGTCAGTCCCTCGGCGACGGTGAGCCGGCGCACCACGGTCTCGCCGCGCTCGATGATGCCGAGCGCGTCGCGCGCCGGAATCCCGGCCGGGAAGAGATACTCGCCGGCCTTCAGCCCGCGCGCCGCCCCGGTCAGCTTGGCGCCGATCACCAGAATGGTCGGCTCGGACACCACGCCGGCCTCGGCAAGACGGCCGGCGATGGCCTCGAGGCCGGCCCCACGCTTGATGATGACGGTTGTCGACTCCGCCAGCGGACCTGGCCCCGTGAAGGCTTGCCAGCCCCAGACCGCCGCCATCCCGGCGACGACGAGGACGGAGGTCGCCAGCGAGGCGAGCCGGAGAAGCCAGCGCCCCATCCGGCCGGCCCGGTCAGTCCGGCCTGGGCGAAGATCAGCGAGGCGTTGGTGCCGCCGAAGCCGAACGAGTTCGACAGCGCGACGCGCACCGGCCGGGCCTTCGCGGTGTGAGGGACCAGATCGATCCCCTCGATGCCCTCGGAGGGCGCTCCAGGTTCAGCGTCGGCGGCACCGTCTGGTCGCGGATGGCCAGCACGGAGTAGATCGCCTCGACGGCACCGGCGGCGCCCAGCAGGTGCCCGATCGCCGACTTGGTCGACGACATCGAGACGGTGCCCGCCGACGGGCCGAACATCCGCTTGATGGCACCGAACTCGATGGCGTCGCCAAGCGGCGTGGAGGTCCCGTGGGCGTTGATGTAGTCGATGTCGGCCGGCGTCATGCCGGCGCGCTTCAGGGCCGCCTGCATGGCGCGGAAGCCGCCGTCACCGTCATCGGCCGGGGCGGTGATGTGATGGGCGTCGCCGGACAGGCCATAACCGACCACCTCGGCGTAGATCGTGGCACCGCGACGCTTGGCGTGCTCGTACTCCTCGAGCACCACCACCCCGGCGCCTTCGCCCATCACAAAGCCGTCGCGACCCTCATCCCAAGGCCGCGAAGCCTTTTCGGGTGTGTCGTTGTAGGCCGTCGACAGCGCCCGGGATGCGGCGAAGCCGGCGATCCCCAGGCGGCTGACCGCCGCCTCGGCCCCACCGGCCACCATGACGTCGGCATCGTCGAAGGCGATCAGCCGGGCCGCGTCGCCGATCGCGTGGGCGCCGGTCGCGCAGGCGGTCACCACCGAGTGGTTCGGTCCACGAAACCCGAACCGGATCGATACCTGCCCGGATATCAGGTTGATCAACGCGGACGGAATGAAAAACGGGCTGATCCGGCGTGGCCCACGCTCCTGCAGGACCAGGCTCGCCTCGTAGATCGTGTTGAGGCCGCCGATGCCGGAGCCGATCATCACGCCGGTGCGGTTGCGGCCTTCATCGTCGGCCGGCTTCCAGCCGGAATCCTCGACAGCCTGCTGGGCCGCCGCGATCCCGAGCAGGATGAACCGGTCGATCTTGCGCTGTTCCTTGGGCTCCAGCCACTCGTCGGGATCGAAGCCACCCTCGGCGCCCGGACCGCTCGGAACCACGCCGGCGATCTTCGCCGGCAGGTCCGAGACGTCAAAGCCTTCGATCGCGCGGATGCCCGAGCGGCCGGCCAGAAGGCGTTCCCAGTTGTGCGATACCCCGCAGCCCAGCGGGGTTACGAGCCCAAGGCCCGTGACGACCACTCGTCGCATGCCGCGTTCCCCTCAGCTCGGCGACCACCGGTGTCGCCGGGCCTTCGATCCGGCGACACCGATGCTGGCGTCAGGAATTGCTCTCGATGAAATCGATCGCATCCTTGACGGTCTGGATCTTCTCGGCGGCGTCGTCCGGGATCTCGCAACCGAACTCCTCCTCGAACGCCATGACGAGCTCGACCGTGTCGAGGCTGTCGGCGCCAAGATCGTCGATAAAGCTCGCGTTCTCGGTGACCTTGCCCTCCTCGACCCCGAGATGCTCGACGACGATCTTCTTCACCCGGTCGGCGACGTCACTCATGATCTCAAGACCCTCTGAACTTTTTCTCGATATCGGCCGGTGCGGCCGGCGTTTTCCTTGATCTCCGGGCTCCGCGACGCGGTCCCGGCAGTCGGATCGGCGGGCTGTATCACAACTCCCGACCCATGGCCAGCATGCCCGGCGCGGCCCGCGGTCAGAGCATCGCCATGCCGCCGTTCACATGGATGGTGGCGCCGGTGACGTAGGCCGCCTCCTGGCTGGACAGGTACACCACGGCGGCGGCGATATCACCGGGGGTGCCGAGTCGCCCGACCGGCACGCCCGCCAGAAGCTTCTCCTTCTGGGCGTCGGTCAGCGCCTCGGTCATGGCGGTGTCGATGAAGCCGGGCGCCACGACGTTGACGGTGATCCCGCGGTTGGCGATCTCGGCGGCCAGCGCCTTCGAGAACCCGACCATACCGGCCTTGGCGGCGGCGTAGTTCGTCTGACCCGGGTTGCCGGTGGCGCCGACGATCGAGGATATGCCGACGATCCGGCCCCAGCGCCGCTTCATCATGCCGCGCACCAGCGCCCGCGACAGCCGGAAGCCGGCCGTCAGATTGACCGCCAGCACGGTGTCCCAGTCATCGTCCTTCATCCGCATCAGCAGGCCGTCGCGGGTGATCCCGGCGTTGTTCACCAGGATGTCGATCCCGCCGCCGGCCAGTTCCTCGGCGCGCTTCGCCAGCCTCTCGACGGAGTCCAGATCGGCCAGGTTGGCGGCCGCCACCGAGACCCGGTCGCCGAGCGCGGCAGCCCGCTCCTCAAGCACCGCCTCGCGGGTGCCCGACAGCACGACGTGGGCGCCCTGCCCATGCAGCGCTTCGGCGATCGCGGCGCCGATGCCGCCGGTCGCCCCGGTTACCAGCGCGGTCTTGCCGGTCAGATCGAACATGCTTGCTGCCCCCTTGGTTCAGCCGAGCGAAGCCAGGAAGGCGTCGACGTCGGCCGGTCCGTTGATGGCAACCGTCTCCAGGTCCTTGTCGATCCGCCGCACCAGCCCGCTCAGCACCTTTCCGGCCCCGAGTTCCGCCACCGAGCGGATGCCGAGCCCGGCGAACGTCATGACCGACTCGCGCCAGCGTACCCGACCGGTCACCTGCTCGACCAGTTGCCGACGGATGAGGTCGGGATCGGTGGTCGGCGAGGCGCTCACGTTCGCCACCACGGGCACCACCGGCGGGCGGGGATCGGCGGTCGCCAGCGCAGCCGCCATGGCGTCGGCGGCCGGCGCCATGAGGGCGCAATGGAACGGGGCGCTGACCGTCAGCTTGAGGGCGCGCTTGATCCCGTGCCCGGGGGCCAGCGCAACCGCACGGTCGATCGCCCCGGCATGACCCGACAACACGACCTGGCCGCCGCCGTTGTCGTTGGCGACGTCGCAGATCTCGCCTTCGGCCGCCTCCCGGGCAAGCGCCTGCGCCACCTCCAGTTCGACGCCGATCAGCGCCGCCATGGCCCCGACGCCGACCGGCACCGCCTGCTGCATGGCATCGCCGCGCAGGCGCAGCAGCTTGGCGGCGGTCGCCGCGTCGAAGGTTCCGGCGGCGGCCAGCGCCGAATACTCGCCGAGCGAATGGCCCGCCACGTAGTCGCACAGTTCGGCGAAGCCGCGACCGCTCTCGGACTCGATCACACGGACCACCGCGAGGCTGACCGCCATCAACGCCGGCTGGGCGTTGGCCGTCAGCGTCAGGCGATCCTCCGGCCCTCCCAGATCAACCGGGACAGCGCCTCGCCGAGCGCGTCGTCGACTTCCTGAAACACCGCGCGGGCCACGGGATAGGCGTCGGCCAGGTCTTTGCCCATGCCGACGGCCTGGCTACCCTGGCCAGGAAAAACAAAGGCTCGACCGGGTCGCGTATCGGTCATTCGGATCCTCATCGGTCCAGTTTCGACCGGCCAACAACCGGCACTTCCGGAGTGCCGATCCCGGCGAAGCGTCAACGGCCGGTCACATGCGGCAGCGGTTCCCGCAAGTCAAGGTGCCCTCCACCAAGTTCCCTTGGCCGCTGGCGACCAGCCCTCGACAAGTCGTCGACAGCGGCCAAGGGAGATAGTAGGCAGCATCGATAACCCCCATGGTCAAGGGCCAGAACGACGGTATGGATCCGACCATCAAGCGGCGCCTTCAGCGCGAGATCCTGCACGCGCCCGGGAGCGCAGGCGTCCTGTCGGCGTTGATCGGCGAACCCGGCGTCGCGCACGACGCCGCCCTCCGCGCCGCGCTGTCGAGGCTGCCCCTGATCGACCGCGAGCTTGAGACGATCGCCACCGGGGCACCGCTGGCGTGCTCGGTGTACGGCGCCGCGTTCGGGCTGCGGGCGATGCGCGGCGACGAACTCACCCGGCGCGTCGCGCAGAACGGCATTTACGAGCGCCACCTGTCGGCGTTCTTCCGGCAGCGCCTCAAACCCGGCGACGTGTTCTTCGATGTCGGCGCCAACGTCGGCTATCACTCGATGCTCGCCGCTCGCACGGTGGGGCCGGGCGGACGGGTGGTGGCCTTTGAGCCGCATCCGGCGATGCGGCGTCTGCTGACCCTCAACGCCGTCGAGAACCAGCTGGCGAACGTCACGATCGACGCCCGCGCGCTCGGTCTGTCGAGCGGCTCGGCCAGGATCGAAGTCGACCTGTACGACAGCGGTGCGAGCGCGGTGGCACTGGACGGAGCGGCGGCGGCCGGAAGCGTCGGAATCGAGGTCGTCACCATCGATCAGGCGTGCATGGACCATGGTGTGGCCCCGGCCTACGTGAAGATCGACGCCGAGGGCCTCGAAGCCGACATCCTGATGGGCGGACGACGGCTGTTCAGCGAACGCAGCCCGAAGATCGTCATGGAGTACTGCCCGGCCAACAACGTCCGGGCCAAGACCCGTTTCGCCACGGCGCTCGCCCGGCTCCAGGAGGTCGGCTATCACGCCTGCTTCTTCAGGGGCCACGATGTCGCCGCCTTCGAGCCGATCCCCATGACCATGCTGATCGAGCTCGGCGAGCATTGGCTGGCGGTCGGCCATATCGGGTTCGTCGACGTCCTGCTGATCAAGCACGCGTTCGCCAAGAAGGGCGCGCCGCACTGGTAACGCGGCCGCATTCCGCTTGCGCCTGAAACGGCGATGCGTATAGTGCGCGCCTTCCGGCCGTCCAGGCGTCCGGAAACATAACTCCTTGCCGGCACGGGTGTCGTCCCGACCGGCTTTGCTTCGCGGCGCCGCCGCGGGGCGCAACATCCGCAAGGAGTGCGCAATGCCGTACTACGAGAGCGTGTTCATCGCACGCCAGGACATCTCGTCGACCCAGGTCGACCAACTCGCCGACCAGTTCACCGAGATCGTCGCCACCGGCGGCGGCGAGGTCAAGAAGCGCGAGTACTGGGGGCTTCGCAGCCTCGCCTACCGGATCAAGAAGAACCGCAAGGGCCACTACGTCCTGTTCAATCTCGAGGCGCCCGCCGCGGCGGTGTCCGAGATGGAGCGCATCATGCGCCTGAACGAGGACATCCTGCGCTACCTCACCGTCAAGGTCGAAGCCCTCGAGGAGGGCCCGTCCGTCATGATGCAGGCGAAGTCGGACCGCGATCGCGGCCGGCGCGGCGATCGTGAGCGGCCCGACCGCTTCGGCGACCGCGATCGTGGCGATCGCGGTGACCGTGGGGACCGTGGCGATCGCCGTCCGCGCGACGGCGACCGCGAAGAACAGGGAGAGTGAGCCATGAGCCAGCTTCAGATCGCTCGGGCGGCGGTACGCCGTCCCTTCATGCGGCGACGCAAGTCCTGCCCGTTCTCCGGCCCGACCGCGCCGGCGATCGACTACAAGGACACCAAGTTGCTGTCCCGCTTCGTGTCCGAGCGCGGCAAGATCGTGCCGAGCCGTATCACCGCTGTATCCGCAAAGAAGCAGCGTGAGATGGCCCGCGCCATCAAGCGCGCGCGTTTCCTGGCTCTGCTCCCCTACGTCCTGAAGTGACGTAGGGGCGCGGAGCGAGCCTTAGACGGACGGTCATGACCGATGAACTCCGGATGGCTCCCGGTCGGTGCGGCAGCGGCGACCAGCGCGCTCCTGCTGTTCGCCGCCCAGCCGGATTCGCCGGGCGGCATGCTGCTCGCCGTGCTGGCGACGCTGCCGTTGTTCATCGTCGGCCTGTCCTGGGGCCTGTTCCACGGGGCGGCCGCCGGTGCAGCGGCGACGATTGCGATCCTGATCGCGGTCGGGATCGGAGCCGGTCTGTACTACGGCATTGTCAACGCTCTGCCTGCGGCCCTGCTGATGTGGCAGGCCGAGCGGTGGCCGCACCGGCCGGTCAGGCTGGTGATGACGCTGGTCGCCTGCGCCGCCGCCCCGATCGTCGCGGCGGCGCTGTTCTACGGCATGCAGGACGGCGGGCTCGAAGCGGCGATCCGCGAGCGGCTCGAGCCGATGATGAACGCGGCCGTAACCGACCCGACGGGAACGACGCCGCCGGAATGGTCGGCGTTCGTGGAAACCTTCGCCGGGCTGTTCCCGGCGCTGGCAGCGACGTTCTGGGCGCTACTGATCGCGGTCAATGGCGCCCTGGCCCAGGGCGTGCTGCGACGGTTCGGCCGGAACCGGCTGCCGACCCCGGATATCGCCGATATCCGCCTGCCGCGCTGGATGCTGGCGGGATTCGCGGCGACGCTGATGGTGTCTCTGCTGCCGGGTGGCCTCGGCTACCTGGCGAACAACCTGGTGCCGGTGGCGGCGCTGCCGTTCTTTTTCGGCGGTCTGGCGGTGATGCACTGGGCCCTCCGCCGCAGCGGCTCTCCGGGCCTCTGGCTCGGGTTGCTGTACGTCCTGCTTCTCCTGTTCGGCTGGCCGGCGGTCATCCTGATGCTGATCGGACTGGCGGACACGATCTTCGACTTTCGCGGGCGGTCCGGCCCGCCGCCTGCGACGCCCGCCGTGTGACGGGCACCTGATGAGACCTAGCGGGACGCCGCCGGCGTTCCCTCGGGGCCGCGGCCCCGCATGACGAGGAGTGAGGACGATGGAAGTCATCCTGCTGGAGCGGATCGAGAGCCTCGGCCAGATGGGCGAGGTGGTTAAGGTCAAGGCCGGGTTCGCCCGGAACTACCTGCTGCCGCAACGGAAGGCGCTGCGCGCGACCGATACGAACCGCAAGGTGTTCGAGGACCGGCGTGCCCAGCTTGTGGCCGAGAACCTGACCCGCAAGGGCGAGGCCGAGAAGGTGGCCGTCAACCTCGACGGCATGTCGGTGGTCCTGGTCCGCGCCGCCAGCGAAACCGGCCAGCTGTACGGGTCGGTCACCGCCCGCGACGTCGCCGACGCGATCACCGCCGCCGGCGTGACCGTCGACCGCGCGCAGGTGCGCCTGGACAAGGCGCTGAAGCAGCTCGGCCTCGAGCCGATCCGCGTGCAGCTCCACCCAGAGGTGGCCGTCACCGTCACGGTGAACATCGCGCGCTCGGCCGAGGAAGCGGTAACCCAATCGAAGCTGGGCCGTGCCCTCGACCGCGAGACCCGCGAGGACGAGTTCGACCGGGCGACCGCCGAGCCGCAGGCCGCGGCGTCCGACGACGACCAGGACGACGCCTGATCCCGCGCGCGCCCGGCGGCTTCCCGCCGGGCGACGCCTCGACGCTACCGACAGGCCGCGCCGGCGCTTTCCGGCGCGGCCTGTCATGTCTTGGCCGACCACCCTTTGCCACCCAGTCGCACGGGCGATCGTTCCGCATCCGGATTGTTCACATGCCGCGCACCGGATCGTGTCGACGAGCCGGCAGGTTCCGGGTTCCATCCACAGGGGACGGCCCGATTCGCCCCCGGAATTCTTGCCCGACGGCCATGGTCTGCGCGGCCCCGAGCGGGTATCGGTTATGATCGTTTAGCGTCTTCCCCGCACCGCCTCGACGGGGGGCGTTGATCGTTCCCGAATCGAACCGGCAGCCCGCCCGCCATGCCCGAAACCGACTCCCGCATAGCCCTGTTTCCCGGCGTCGAAGCCGCCGCGTATCGCGAACCGCCGCACAACCTGGAGGCCGAGCAGGCGTTGCTCGGCGCCGTGCTGGTGAACAACCGAGCCTACGAGCGGGTGTCGGAGTTCCTGCGGGTCGAGCACTTCGCCGATCCCGTGAACGGCCGCATCTTCGAGGCCTGCGGCCGGCTGATCGACCGCGGCCAGATCGCCACCCCGGTCACCCTCAAGGGGGTGTTCGACCAGGACGAGGCGCTGAAGGAAGTAGGGGGTGCAGCCTATCTGGTCCGCCTCGCCGCCTCGGTGGTGACGGTCATCAACGCCGAGGATTACGGCCGCGAGATCCGCGACTGCTACCTGCGACGCCAACTCATCGAGGTCGGCGAGACGATCGTCAACGACGCGTTCGCCCGCGACCTGGAAAGCCCGGCCACCGAACAGATCGAGAAGGCCGAGGCCCACCTTTTCAACCTCGCCGAAAGCGGCCAGTCCGAAGGCGGCTTCATCGAATTCAGGGCAGCGCTCACCCAGTCGATCTCGGTGACCGAGGCGGCGTTCCGGCGCGACGGCGGCTTGGCCGGGCTGTCCACCGGGCTGATCGACCTCGACAACCTGCTCGGCGGTCTCCACAACTCCGACCTGCTGATCCTCGCCGCCCGCCCCGCCATGGGAAAGAGTTCCCTGGCCTTGAACATCGCGTTCGACGTCGCAACCGCCAGCATCCGCGATTCGAGCCAGCCTCGCCAGACCGTGGCGTTCTTCTCGCTCGAGATGTCGGCCGAGCAGCTTGCCACCCGTATCCTCGCCGAGCGAACCGGGATCTCGTCCGAGAAGCTGCGCCGTGGCCAGCTCAACGACGACGATTTCGGCAAGCTGGTGCAGGCCAGCCAGGAACTCGAACGAACGCCGATCTACATCGACGACACCCCGGCGATCCCGATCTCGACGCTGCGCACCCGCGCGAGGCGCCTCAAGCGCCAGCACGGCTTGGCCCTCATCGTGGTCGACTATCTCCAGCTCATGCGGCCGTCGCCGGGCTCCCGCATCGACAATCGGGTGCAGGAGATCTCGGCGATCAGCCAGGGCCTGAAGGCGATCGCCAAGGAGCTGGACGTTCCGGTGCTGGCGCTCTCGCAGCTCAGCCGCGCCGTCGAGAGCCGCGAGGACAAGCGGCCGATCCTGGCGGATCTGCGGGAATCCGGCTCGATCGAGCAGGACGCCGACGTGGTGATGTTCATCTTCCGAGAGGAGTACTACCTCTCGAAGGCGGAGCCGACCCAGCGCCCCGACGAGAGCCCCGAGAAGTTCCACGACCGCCATGAGCAGTGGCAGCAGCTGTGCGAGAAGGCCTACGGCAAGGCCGAGGTGCTTATCTCGAAGCAGCGCCACGGGCCGACCGGCACCGTCACCCTGCACTTCGAAGGCGCCATCACCAAGTTCAGCAACTACGTCTCAGAGGACCACATCCCGGCGCACTAGCTGGCAGCGGCGCTTTCCGGCGAGGCGGTCAGGCTCCGCACCTGCTCGGCGTAGGTCACCAGCGCCGCTTCCCCGGCGGGGGTCAACCGGTAGCGGCCGCGCGCCGCGCGCTCGAACCAGCCGTAGACGTTGCGCTGCAGCAGCGCCGCCGCCGGTGTCGCCAGCGCCCGCGGTCGCAGCTCCGCCACCCGCCTCGCCTCGCCGTCCGCCAGCGCCGCGGCGATGCGCAGCGCGTCCTGGCGGTAGGCGGTGACGATCTTCACGCCGTTGGACCCGCCGGTGTTGGGATCCCCGACCCGGTTCGCGAACTCCTTCAGCAGACGGCCGCGCTTGCGGGTGTCGACGCGCGGGCGGTACGGCGCCGGGTCGAGTTCGGGAAGCACCGTGTAGCTGCCGTCCGGCCGGGCGCGCAGCACCAGCACCCCGAGCCCGAGGCGCCGGCAGGTCTTGAGCGCTGCGCGGCGCCGGCGCTTCCAGGCCTCGCCCGCGCTCTCGGCCGGGAACGCCAGGTACACCGCTTCGGTGATCGCCAGCCGCTCGACGCCTTGCAGGAGCAGATCGAGGGAGAACCGGCGCTTCAGCTCGACCACGACCGGCGGCTCGCCGTCGCGCACCGCCAGCAGGTCGCAGGCCCCGACCTCGGCCTTCACCGTGTAGCCCTGGCCGCTCAGGAACGCGACCACCGGCGCCGCCAGATCGGTCTCGCGCATCGCCGCCTCCGGAAGACTGCCCGCAAGGAAGAAAGGCCGCCCCGAGGGGCGGCCTTTCCGTGAGCCGGTTGGCTCGAACTCGCTTGTCGTGCCTCAGAGGGTCGCCGAAGGCTGCACCGACATCCGATCCAGGCACACGGGTTCGACCCGCACCGCGATCTCACTCGACATCGGATCACCTCCTTTCTGATGTTGCACTCGGGATGCATGAATCATGGGGTCACCCGGCCGTGGCGACAAGATCCACCCTGGAAATCGCTTGATTTCAACAACATGCAAGGCGTGGCTCATCGACGACCGAACCGCGACTCGCAACACGCCGGCCGCAGGCGCTGGACGCGCCACGCCGACAGTGCCATCTCCTCAGCATGACCATGACCCCGTCCCGCCCGCTGTTCCGCCGCGACCGATGATGCGCAGTCGGCGCTTTCGCGTCGCCGTCGCGGCGGCGCTGGTCGGGGTCGTGGTCGTCGCCGTGCTGGCGGCCCCCGAGCCGTCGGTCATGCTGGAGGCCTCGCGGGACCTGTCAGCGTGGATCGAGCGCAACCCGGTGCTGGGCGGCTGGCTGTTCCTGGGGTTCGCCACCCTCGGCAAGGTCACGCCGGTGCCGGGCGGGGTGCCGGTGATGCTGGCGGCGGGCTTCCTGTTCGGCCCGATCATGGGGCCGGTGCTGGCCGCCCTCGGCTCGGCGCTGGCGGCGGTCGGGGTGACGGCGGCCGGTCGCTGGGTCTTCCCCGACACCGTCGCCCGGATCCGCGGCAGCCGCTTCGCCCGCTACGAGGAGGCCCTGGCGCGCGACGGCATCTTGTATCTGGCGGCGATCCGGATCCTGCCGCTGGTGCCGGCGTGGGTCGGCAACCTGCTGCCGGTGGCGGTCGACATCCGCCTGCGCTGGGTGTTCCTGGCCACCCTTCTCGGGGTCGCGCCGCTGACGGTCGTGATGTGCGGCGTCGGCAGCCACCTGCAAAGCCTGACCGAGGCGGCCCGCATCGACATGGCGATGCTCCTGGAGCCGGAACGGCTGCTGCCGCTGGTCGGGCTGGTGATCCTGGCCCTGCTGCCGATCGCGGTCCGTCGCTGGTGGTGGCGTTCGCCGCGCTGAGCCGCATTGGGCGCATCGCGGCGCTTGCGGAATGGCCGCGTCCGGTGTCTTTCCTCGGCGGCCCACCGGATCCGACGGGGAGACTGCCGATGACCTATGAACGCGATGCCATCGCCCGCATGGCAGGGTACGCCCCGGGCGAGCAACCGGCACGGCCGGTGGTCGCCAAGCTGAACACCAACGAGAACCCCTACCCGCCCTGCCCGGCGGTGATGGACGCGTTGCGCGGCATCGGCGGCGACGCGCTGCGCCGCTACCCGAGCGCCATGGCCGACGGCTTCCGGGCCGAAGCGGCGAGGCTGCACGGGCTGACGGCCGACCACATCATCGCCACCAACGGCGGCGATGAGCTGCTGCGCCTGGCCATCACCACGTTCGTCGAGCCCGGCGGCCCGGTCGGGATCGCCGAGCCGGGCTACTCGCTCTACCCGGTCCTGGCCGCCCTGCACGACAGCCCGCTGATCCGGGTGCCGCTGGCGGCCGACTGGTCGCTGCCGGACGGCTGTCGCCCAGCGCTGGAACGACGCCGGCGCCCGGCTCGCCATGCTGGTCAACCCGCACGCGCCGTCCGGACGGCTGACGCCGGTCGCCGAGATCGCCGCGATCGCGCGGGCGTTCCAGCGGCGTGCTGCTGCTGGACGAGGCCTATGTCGACTTCATCGATCCAGCACTCGGCTACGACTCGGTGCCGCTGGTCCGCGACCTGCCGAACGTCCTGTTGCTGCGCACCATGAGCAAGGGGTACTCGCTGGCCGGGCTGCGGTTCGCCTACGGCGTCGGAGCCCCGGGCTGGTGGCGCCGATGCTGACCAAGACCAAGGATTCCTACAACGTCGACGCGGTCGCCCAGGCGCTGGCGACGGCGTCTCTGCGGCACCGCGACGCGGCCGCCGAGACCTGGGCCGCGGTGCGCGCCGAACGCGACCGGGTGCGGGCGGCGCTGGCGGCGCGCGGCCTCGGCAGCCCACCGTCCGAGACCAACTTCCTGCTGGTCGAGATCCCGGCGGCGCGCGGCCACGGCGCTGCCTCGGTGTACCGGGCCCTGGCCGAATCCGGGATCTACGTCCGCTGGTTCGACCAGGACCGGCTGCGCGACAAGCTTCGGATCAGCATCGGCACGCCGGCCGAGAATGACGCCCTGCTGGCGGCGCTCGACGCCGTCACGTGACGTTTACCTCGACCCTGCCCAGCCCCTCGATGGTGTAGACGGCGCGGTCGCCGGCCTCGGCAAACCGCGTGCGCAGGGACGAGCCGGTCATCACCCACATGCCGGCGGCCAGCGGCCGTCCCTGGCCGGCCAGCACGTTGGCGACCCAGGCCAGCGCGTTCAGCGGGTTGCCGAGGGCGGCCCCGGTGGTCGCCGCCTCGGTCTCGGTGCGGCCGCCGGTCGTGTACTCGAGACGGACCGGGTTGGCCGACAGATCGAGATCCCGCCAGCCATCGGACGTCTCGCCGGTGACGATGCCGCCGCACCAGCAGTTGTCGGCGACCAGCGAAATGGCGTTCAGCACCGAATAGTCGCTGGCCCGGTCCTCCACCAGTTCGAACGCCGGCGCCGCCGTGTCGACGGCGTCTCGGACGCTCTCGGCGGTGTACGGCCGCGGACCGCCCGGCAGATCGGCGCCGAGGCGAAAGCACAGCTCGAACTCCAGCCCGAGACGCACGAAGTCGGCACGCGCCACGGTCGCCGGGCTGGTGTGGACGGTCGAGGCGAAGATGGCTCCGGCGCAGGGGTGATCGACGCCGCACAACTCCTGCACCGCCTTGGAGGTCAGCGCGATCTTGTAGCCGGCGATCGGCCCTCGCGCGCCCTCGGTCCAGCGCCGGATCAGCGCGCGCTGTGCGGCGTAGGCTTCGTCGAGGGTGTCGAGCGCGAGCGACCCCGACAGCGGCTCGAACCGCTGCCTCGCCGCGTGCTGGGCCTCGAGCGCCTCGGCGACGCTTTCGATCCGTCTGATGTAGCTCATTCGGTTCTCTCCCCTGGAATCGATCCTTTTGCGGGAGAATGCGTCGGTCGCGCCGTCATTGAAAGAGTGTGCGCCTAGATCGCCTTGCCTTTGCCGGAATGCGTTGATATTTCGCGGGCCATGAGCCCCAGCGATCCCGCGGCCGAGGCGGCCCTGTCGCGTCTGACCGTCGACCTGGGTGCGGTCAGGCGAAACTATCGCCTTCTGAGCGATCGGCTCGCCGGCGTCGCCGGTGCCGGGGTCGTGAAGGCCGACGCCTACGGCCTCGGCGCAGCGCGGGTGGCGCCGGCGCTCTGGCAGGAGGGCTGCCGGATCTTCTTCGTCGCCACCCTCGACGAAGCGGTCGGGCTGCGGCCGATTGTCCCGGAGGCCACGGTCTGTTGCCTGAACGGCCTGCTGGCGGGGACCGAGGACGTGTTCCTGCGGCACCGGATCGTGCCGGTGCTGAACGCGCTGGAGCAGATCGCCCTCTGGCGGACCTTCGGCGCCCGCGTCGGAACGGCGCTGCCGGCCATCCTGCACGTCGATACCGGCATGAACCGGCTCGGCCTCGGCGAGGACGAATGGCATTGGGTGCTGGAGACGCCGGCCCTGCTCGACGGCATCGACTGGCTTTACCTGATGTCGCATCTGTGCGCCGCCGACGAACCCGACAACCCGCTGAACGCGCTCCAGCTTGCCCGCTTCCATCGCATCCGCGGGCAGCTGCCGCGGCGGATGCCGTGCAGCCTCGCCAATTCCTCGGGCGTGTTCCTGGGCACCGATTACCATTTCGACCTCGCCCGTCCCGGCATCGCCGTGTACGGCGGGCGCCCCGCCGCCGGCGCGGCAAACCCGCTCGAATGCCCGCTCCGACTCGAGGGCCGCATCCTTCAGGTCCGCGCCGTGCCGGCCGGCGGGTCGGTTGGCTACAGCGCCACCTGGACGGCCGCCCGCGCGTCGCGAATCGCCACCGTCGGCGTGGGCTACGCCGACGGCTACCTGCGCAGCCTGTCGGGCCGCGGGGTGGTGGCGCTTGGTGGGCGAACTTGTCCCGTGGTAGGACGCGTCTCGATGGACCTGATCTCGGTCGACGTCACCGACCTGCCGGAAGCCGAGGCCCGGCCGGGAGACTTCGCGGAGGTGCTCGGGCCGACGGTCACGCCGGACGCCGCCGCCGACGCAGGCGGCACCATCGGGTACGAAATGCTGACGGCGCTCGGGCGCCGGTACGTCCGGCACTATGTCGAGACTGCGGTCGGGCAAGGAAGGGGCGAGACGGCGTGAGGATTCGACGATGCTGCTGACCGGCTCGCTCATTGCGACGGGATGCGTGCGCGCATGAACCCGCTCGCCTCGATTGGCAGCACCTTCCTGGGATTTCTCGGAGCGGTCGGCCACCTCGCGGTGTTCGCCGGGACCGCGGTCGGCCATTGCGTGCGGCCGCCGGTGTATCCCCGGCTGATCGGCCGACAGCTGCTGGAGATCGGCTACTACTCGCTGCCGGTCGTCGGGTTGACGACGCTGTTCTCCGGCATGGTCCTGGCGTTGCAAAGCTACACCGGCTTTGCCCGATTCTCGGCGGAGAGCGCGGTGGCCACCGTGGTGGTGCTGTCCATGACCCGGGAACTCGCCCCGGTCCTCGCCGGGTTGATGGTCGCCGGTCGGGTCGGCGCCGCCATGGCGGCCGAGATCGGCACCATGCGGGTCACCGAGCAGATCGACGCCCTGACCACGCTGTCGACCAACCCGTTCAAGTACCTGATCGCCCCGCGCCTGATCGCCGGCACCATCAGCTTGCCGATCCTGGTGCTGATCGGCGACATCATCGGCGTCTTCGGCGGCTACGTGGTGGGGGTCTACAAGCTCGACTTCAACGCCGGCAACTACATCCAGTCGACGGTCCAGTACCTGGAGCGGATGGACGTGATCTCGGGCCTGGTGAAGGCCGGCGTGTTCGGCTTCATCGTCTCCCTGATGGGTTGCTACCACGGCTACCGGTCCCGCGGCGGCGCCCAGGGCGTCGGCGCCGCCACCACGAACGCGGTCGTCACGGCCTCGATCATGATCCTGATCGCGAACTACGTGATCACCGAGCTGTTCTTCGCGCGCTGAGGGCCCGATGACCGACCAGCCGAAGATCCGGATCCGCGACCTGCGCAAGAGCTTCGGGCGCAAGGTGGTGCTCGACGGGCTCGACCTCGACATCGGGGTGGCGGAGTCGGTCGTGGTGATCGGCGGGTCCGGCACCGGCAAGTCGGTGCTGCTGAAGTGCATCCTCGGCCTGATGGAGCCGGATTCCGGCGTCATCGAGATCGACGGCCGGAACGTGGTCGGGCTGCCGCGCGCCGAGCGCGAGACCTACATGCGCAAGTTCGGGATGCTGTTCCAGGGCGGCGCCCTGTTCGACTCGCTGCCGGTCTGGGAGAACGTCGCCTTCGGGTTGATTCAGGCGCAACGGATGGACAAGCGCCGGGCTCGCGAGATCGCGGTGGCCAAGCTCGCCCAGGTCGGCCTCGGCGAGGATGTCTCCCGACTGTCGCCGTCGGAGCTCTCCGGCGGCATGCAGAAGCGGGTGGCGCTGGCCCGCGCCATCGCCGCCGAGCCGGAGATCATCTTCTTCGACGAGCCGACCACCGGGCTCGACCCGATCATGGCCGACGTCATCAACGACCTGATCATCAAGTGCGTGCAGGAACTGGGGGCGAGCGCCCTGTCGATCACCCACGACATGGCCAGCGCCCGCAAGATCGCCCACCGCGTCGCCATGCTGTACCAGGGCCGCATCATCTGGGCCGGACCGGTGTCCGACATCGACGACAGCGGCAATCCCTACGTGGACCAGTTCATCCACGGCCGGGCCGAGGGGCCGATCCAGATGGCTGTCCGACGGGATTAGAACGACATGGCGAAGTCGACCAGCCGGTTCGTCTGTCAGGAATGCGGCGCGGTGCATTCCAAGTGGGCCGGCAAGTGCGAAGCCTGCGACGCCTGGAACACCCTGGTCGAGGAGGTCGTCGAGGCCGCCGCGCCGCGCGGCCTGAAACCGGGTGGCGGGCGACGGCTGGCGTTCGTCGAACTGGCCGGCCAGACCCGCGAGGCGCCCCGGCGCTCGACCGGTATCGGCGAGTTCGACCGGGTCCTCGGCGGCGGCCTGGTGCCGGGTTCCGCCACGCTGATCGGCGGCGATCCCGGAATCGGCAAGTCGACGGTGCTGCTGCAGGTGGTCGCCGGGCTGGCGAGCGCGTCGCGCTGCGTCTACGTCTCCGGCGAGGAGGCGGTCGACCAGGTGCGCATGCGCGCTCGACGCCTCGGCGTGGCCGGCGCCTCGGTGGGACTGGCCGCCGCGACCAACGTGCGAGACATCGTCGCCAGCCTGGAGGCTCCCGACGGACCGGACGTCGTCGTCATCGACTCGATCCAGACCATGTACGTCGACGCGCTCGACAGCGCGCCGGGCACGGTCGCCCAGGTGCGGGCCTCGGCCCAGGAACTGATCCGGATCGCCAAGCGCCGCGGCATCGCGCTGCTGCTGGTCGGCCATGTCACCAAGGAGGGCACGATCGCCGGTCCGCGCGTGCTGGAGCACATGGTCGACACGGTGCTGTACTTCGAGGGCGAGCGCGGCCACCAGTTCAGGATCCTGCGCGGCGTCAAGAACCGCTTCGGCCCGACCGACGAGATCGGGGTGTTCGAGATGACCGAGCGCGGCCTGGTCGAGGTCGGCAACCCGTCGGCGCTGTTCCTGTCGGACCGTCAGGACGATGTCTCGGGCGCCTGCGTGTTCGCCGGCATGGAAGGCACCCGCCCGGTGCTGGTGGAAATCCAGGCGCTGGTCGCCCCCTCGCCGTTCGGCACGCCGCGGCGGGCCGTGGTGGGATGGGACTCCAACCGCCTGGCGATGGTGACGGCGGTCCTGGAAGCCCGTTGCGGGGTCAGCCTCGCGGGCAACGACGTGTTCCTGAACGTCGCCGGCGGCCTGAGGGTATCCGAACCGGCGGCCGATCTGGCGGTGGCCGCCGCGCTCGTATCGTCGATGACCGGGGTACCGGTGCCGAAGGGCAGCGTGGTGTTCGGAGAGGTCGGGCTGGCCGCCGAGGTGCGCGCGGTCACTCACGCCGAACCGCGGCTCAAGGAAGCGGCCAAGCTCGGATTCGGCAAGGCGTTGCTGCCGGCGGCACGGCGAAAAGGTGGCGGCACGGCGTCGGGCGGCATCGAACTGGTCGAGATCGCCCGGCTGCATGACCTCGTCGACCTGCTCGCCGACCCCGGCGACGATGCGCGGTTCGGTCGCCGCGTGACGGCCGGCTGAGGAGCATCACGATGGAACGCCTTCCCATCAACGTGACCGACCTGACCATCCTGCTGGTGCTGGTGCTTTCCGGGCTGCTGGCCTTCCTGCGCGGATTCGTGGCCGAGGTCCTCTCGGTGGCGGCCTGGATCGGCGCCCTGTTCGTGGCGGTCTACGGCTATGTCCACCTGCAGCCCTACGCCCGCCAGGTCGTCACCTTCAACACCACCGCCGCCGACGCCGCCGCCGGCGTGGCGCTGTTCGTGGTGGCGCTGATCCTGTTCACGGTGCTGGGCCGCGTGGCCTCGGGCGCTCTCTCGATGGCCGGGCTCGGCGCGCTCGACCGGTCCCTCGGCTTCCTGTTCGGCCTGGCCCGCGGCGCGGCGCTGGTGTGCCTGGCCTACCTGCTGATCCTGTGGGCGGTGCCGGAGCGCAGCGACCACCCGGAGTGGCTGACCGAAGCGCGCGCCCTTCCGCTGGTCGAGGAGGGTGCAGACCTTCTCTGGGGCCTGGTTCCTTCCCATATGTTGGACGAGGCCGACGCTGCGGCAGCGCGCGCGCCGGCAGGCCGAGGAGCGGGCGCGACGCGAGTTGCAGGAGCGTTTGCTGAATCCGACGCCCAAATCCGATGCGCCGGCCGGCTCGACCGGTTATAGTGATCGCGAACGGCGAGAGATGAACCGCGTGATTCAGGGCACCCAGTAACCGGGTGCTCTGGCTGTTTCAGGACGACCCTTCGCTCATCCAGGAAGCGGGACCGTATGACTCTCACCACCTCGCCCTTCGACGACGATCACCTGCATGAGGAATGCGGGGTGTTCGGCATCTTCGGCACTCCCGACGCCGCGGCGCACACCGCGCTCGGCCTGCACGCCCTGCAGCATCGCGGCCAGGAAGCGACCGGGATCGTCGCGACCGACGGCGAGCAGTTCCACGCGCACCGCGGGCTCGGCCATGTCGGCGAGAATTTCGGCGCCGATTCCCAGAACATCGTCGCCAAGCTCAAGGGCTTCGCCGCGATCGGGCACAACCGCTACGCCACAACCGGCGAGACGGCGATCCGCAACGTCCAGCCGCTGTTCGCTGATTTCGAGTTCGGTGGGTTCGCCCTGTGCCATAACGGCAATCTCACCAACGCCGTCCTGCTGCGCCAGCAGTTGGTTCGGCAGGGCTGCCTGTTCCAGTCGACCACCGACACCGAGGCCATCGTCCACCTGATCGCCCGTTCGCGCCGCCGTACCGTGGTCGACCGTCTGATCGAGGCGATGAACCAGGTCGACGGCGCCTACGCGCTGGTCTGCCTGTCCAGTTCGGCCCTGATCGGCCTGCGGGACCCGAACGGGGTCCGGCCTCTGATCCTCGGCATGCTGGGCGACGCGCCGATCCTGACCTCGGAAAGCTGCGCCCTCGACATCATCGGCGCCGATTTCGTGCGCGACGTCGAACCCGGCGAGATGCTGGTGATCGACAGTGACGGAATCCAGTCCTACTTCCCCTTCCGCCCGGCCCCGCGCCGCTTCTGCATCTTCGAGTACATCTACTTTGCCCGGCCCGACAGCCTGGTCGAGGGGATCAGCGTGTACGCCGCTCGCAAGGCGATCGGCGCCGAACTGGCCAAGGAATCCGGCGTCGACGCCGATGTGGTCGTGCCGGTTCCGGATTCTGGCGTGCCCGCCGCTGTCGGCTACGCCAGCGCTGCCGGCATCCCCTTCGAGCTCGGCATCATCCGCAACCACTATGTCGGACGGACCTTCATCCAGCCGACCGACCAGGTTCGCCACCTCGGGGTCAAGCTGAAGCATAACGCCAACCGCGCCCAGCTCACCGGCAAGCGGGTGATCCTGGTGGACGACTCGATCGTGCGCGGCACCACCTCGACCAAGATCGTGGAGATGGTCCGGCAAGCCGGTGCCAGCGAGGTGCACATGCGGATCGCCAGCCCGCCGACCACCCATTCCTGCTTCTACGGTGTCGACACGCCGGAACGCGAGAAGCTTCTGGCATACCGCATGTCGGTCGAAGAGATGGCCCGGGTGATCGGCGTCGACAGCCTCGCCTTCATCTCGATCGACGGGCTGTACCGCGCCATGGGCGAGCCGGGGCGCAATCCCGAGGCGATTCAGTATTGCGACGCCTGCTTTACCGGCGATTACCCGATCGCCCTCACCGACCGCGATGGCGGAACCGCCGCCCGCCAGCTCTCGCTGCTCGCCGAAGCTTCCTGAGGCCATCATGTCTGGACGTCTCGAGGGGCGGATCGCCCTGATAACCGGCGCGTCACGTGGCATCGGTGCCGCCGTGGCCGAAGCTTTCGCCCGCGAGGGCGCGCACCTGATCCTGGTTGCCCGCACCGTCGGCGGCCTGGAAGAGACCGACGACCGCGTCAAGGCGGCGGGCGGCAACGCCACTCTGGTGCCGCTCGATCTTACCGACTACCCGGCTGTCGATCGGCTTGGCGCCTCGATCTTCGAACGTTGGAAGAAGCTCGACGTGCTGGTCGCCAACCACGGCAGCCTGGGCGTGCTGACGCCGATCGCCATGTACGCGCCGAAAATGTGGGATGAGGTGATGGCGGTGAATGTGTCCGCAACCCATCGGCTGATCCGCAGCCTCGACCCGCTGCTGCGGCAGTCCGACGCCGGCCGCGCGATCTTCGTGACCTCCGGCGCCGCCGTTGGCGAGCGGCCCAACTGGGGCGCCTACGCCGCCTCGAAGGCGGCGCTCGAGGCGATGGTGCGCAGCTACGCCGGCGAGACCCGCAAGTCCAGCCTGCGGGTCAACCTGCTGAACCCCGGGGCCACCCGGACCAAGATGCGCGCCACCGCCTTCCCGGGCGAGGATCCGATGACCCTAAAGACCCCGGAGGACATCGCGCCGGTGTTCGTCGACCTCGCCGATCCGGCCTTGACCCGCCATGGCGAGCGGATCGACGCCCAGGCCTGAAGCGATGCGCCCGGCGCGCCTGTTTCGTCGCTGACGGTCACCCGGGGGCCGACACCACGGCTGGCGCTTCGGATGGCAGCCGAACGCGGACCCTGGTTCCGGAGCCAGGCCGGCTGTCGATGTCGATGCCGCCAGCGTGGCGGTCGACCAGCGTCCGTACAATGGCAAGTCCAAGCCCGACGCCAACCCGGCCAGCGTCCCAGGTCGGCCCACCCTGCCAGAACGGCTCGAAGACGTGCGGCAAATCCTGCGGATCGATCCCCATCCCCTGATCGGCTACCGTGATCTCCAGTCCGCCCTCGGCGCAGCCGGCGAGCGTCACCCCGACCGTCGTACCCGGCGACGAGAACTTGACGGCGTTGGTGACCAGATTGACCAGGATCTGCCGGATAGCGGACGGATCCGCCAGTATCGAGGCCGGCGGGGACGGTTCGCCGGTGCTCAGCGACAGCGCCACACCGGCGGCATCAGCAGCGGGGCGGACCATATCGACCGCCTCGCGTATCGGAACCGATGGATCGATCCGCTGCATCGTCACTCGCAGCGCACCCTGCTCGACCCTCGACAGGTCCAGAACCCGGTCGATCAGGTCCTTGAGATGCTTGGCGCTGGTCTCGATGTGCCCGACATATTCCGCGTAGCGCGGCGAGCCAATCGGACCGAACATTTGAGCCAGCATGACCTCGCTGAAGCCAATGATGGCGTTCAGCGGCGTGCGCAATTCGTGGCTCATCTGGCCAAGGAAGGCGGTCTTCGCGCGGTCGCTGCGTTCGGC
>JAGYJX010000014.1 GCA_018401495.1 Rhodospirillaceae bacterium | reverse complement strand
GCGAATGTTAGCGAAGGTAACAATACCTGTGCGCATCTCTCCTGTAGCGGTCCCGGCTTCTCCCGCTTCATGATTGCGGTGGATTGCGGTGACAGTGCAGGTGATCCGCCTCTCAAGCCGCTGGAGTGCCCCCCTGGATTGAGTCAGGAGATAAGGAGACAGTTCTCCGCATGGAGGAGAGATGTCTCAGAAGAAGCAGGGGCGCTACGACCGTGAGCTGAAGCGATCTGCGGTGTGGCGTATGTCGGCGGGGGAGAACGTTTCGGCACTTGCCCGGGAGTTGGGGGTGCGCCGGGTTCTCCTGTATCGGTGGCGCGATCAGTACCAGGCGCTGGGCGATCTGGCATTCCGGGGCAAGCCAGGTCCGAGGACTGGAGAAGAAGCAGCGGCGATTGCCGCAGCCCGCGAAGCGCGTGCGGACCAGCTCCCGGAGAAGACGGTAGCCGGCTCTTCCCTGGTCCAGGCGCAGCAGCGCATTGCGGAGCTGGAGCGCAAGATCGGACAGCAGCAGTTGGACCTGCATTTTTTCAGATCAGCCTTGCGGCATGTAAAGGCGTCACACCAGGCGAACGACTCGTCCAAAATCTCGGGTCGAACTGTGGTCATCGCAGGGTCCTCCGCTACCAAATGTTGGACCCACAGAACCTACTTACACAAGATATCGGACACTCTCCGAGGCCGCGCCGACAGCTTGGCGAAGCCCATCGCCCGCAGCTCCCGTCCGACGGTCGTCTCGTCGATCGAGACCGAGAACTCCTCGAAGATCCACTGCACCAGGTCCTTCACGCGCCACCGCACCACCCCGTCGACCGCCGGGATCGGGCCACGCTCGACCCGCTCCGCCAGCGCCAGACGCTGCGCGGCACCGAGCTTGGGCGCCGCCCCGGGCGCCTTGCGGTCGATCAGGCCGTCCGGACCGTGTTCGTTGAACCGCAACACCCAGTCCCGCACGATCTGCAGCGTAACTCCGCCGACCACCGCCGCCTCGCTGCGACGGCCACCGTCGTACACCACTGCAAGCGCCAGAAGCCGACGGGTCTGGTTGGCGTCGCCTGAGCACCGCGCCAGCCGACGAAGCTCTGCGCCATCGAAGTCTGTCCGAAGTCCGATCGCTGCTGCCATGGCAAACCTCTACATGTTTGCCCAATCGAATCACGGATCACCAAATCTGGGAATCCCGTGAGTCACCTTCAGCGCGAGTTGGTATTAGTTTACAGGCCGGCGGCGGTGAGCAGAACGATCCGGCATTGCCAGACGTGCTTCTGCGGGCTGTGACGGTCTGCCACGATCGCCTCCAGACGGGGTTACTCGGCGGCACTGATGGTGAAGCTGATCCTGGAGCGCATGCCTCAGAAACGCATGCCACCGAAGCTTCGGGAATTCTCAGTAGAGTTCCTGCTTTAGATTTTATCCATTGCTTGACGATCAGGCTGCGATGGGGGCCGCCATCGCGCCATTCGGCCTTCTGGTTGGGCCGCAGTGTGGCTACTGCGATTTCGGTAGGCAGACGATGGACTGTCCATCTGCAGTATTACGAGTTGTGCATCAAAATGAACACCATTATGGTTTCTGATATTTTAATTTGGATGTATATACCATATGTGAAATTAATTAAGATCGAAGGATGTTTTCACGCAGTCATTGAGGGAGCAATGTACGAGGACGTGAGCGCCAGTGAGCTGCAAAGGGAATTTGAAAGCGAGGGAGCGATCCGCGCTGCGAACCAAGGCGCCCTTTCTTTGTCCGAAAAAGAGACGCTCAATTATAACGGAGAGTTTGATTACATAATTAAAATCACTAGTAATGATATTAATAATATAAAAATACTTTCAAAAAATTACGGACTATTTACAAATAATTATGTTAGATATAAAGACGTTTGCTCTATGATTAAATCTAAATTTTTGGCTAGATACTATATACATCTGATCAAATTGAAATATTTTTGAGTATTTTTGAAAAAATTACACTGACAACATTCGAACTGGGTTTGGGAATTTGGGAGCAGCGGGGGCTGCGCCCAATAAAGAGTGGGGGATTTGCGATGAACACAGGGCAGTCAAATGCATCTTCTGAGACACTGAGTATTCCGGTGAAATCTGCGCCCGAAACCGTTCCAATCCCAACGCCACCTTTTGGGTCCTTGGAGACAGAAGCCTCGGTGCCCACGATGGCGACCGGTCAGAACCCCGAGGGTTCGATCTTTGCCCAGGGGTCCATGCACATTCCTATCAATGGAAATCAGCGGACCGATGTAAAAGGGTACGAGACCGTCATGGTCGACGGTGAACTCGAAGGGCGTATCGACGACGTCGTGTGGTTCTCGCTAGCCCGCGATGCCCGGTTCACGGGAAGCGCTGATGTCGCCTACGCTGATCTGTCGGGCGAAGTCGATGGCGATGTCCACTGCCATCAGAAGCTTATCGTGCGCAGTACGGCCCGAATCCGAGGAAAGTTTTCGGCCTGTACGGTGGAGATCCACCCTGGCGCCCTCATCAGCGGGACAGTTGAGAGCTACGGGCGGAAACCGCAGTCGGCGAAGTCGCCGCCGGTCCAGCGGGACGAGCCGGTCGCGGATAAGAGCCCGAAGCCAAAAAGTCGCTTCAGCCTTGGATTTTTGGTCCTGTTGATTGCAGTTGCCTCTAGTTCGCCGCGTATGTCCTCAGTGGACTTGTTTGAGATCTGCTCACCGGCATCCTCGTCGCGCGGAACCCCTGAGTTGTCGATCATCTGTTGGGAAAAAAACCATGAAACCATCAAATTCGAGGCGACTTAGCCAGGGAGATATATTGAGAACAAAATCTAATATAATGCCTCTATACTGGCAAATCACTGATGTCTTAGATGCCAACGGAATAGGGCATGCGCGGATTTGCTTGATCTCTGACCCGACCAGGGTTAAGACCGTGTCAGTGGACAGTTTGCTATCTGACTGCAGTCTGCTTCCCGGGCCCAATTCGTAATTGAAAATGTTCGACGGGCTATTACCCCTTCGTTGTCTACAGTCGATTGGTGAAATCCGGCAACACGTACACAACATCATGGGGGGAGCTAGTCGGGCTCTAGTGGATCGAATCCAACACTTGGTGCCCTCGTTTGACGACGGAGATGATTTTGTCGGGGTTGGCGGTCCAGGTGAAGGGCTTCGGGTCTGATGCGTTGTGCTCGCCGAGGAAGCGGTTGATGGCGGCCTGGCGCTCGGCGAGGGATCGGAAGACGCCACACTTCAGGCGGCGTTTCGCGAGCTTGTTGAAGAAGCCCTCGACGGCGTTGAAACAGGAGCAGGAGGTCGGCACAAAGTGGAAGGTCCAGCGGGGATGGCGGTGCAGCCAGGTGCGGACCTTGGGGTGCTTGTGGGCGGCGTAGTTGTCCAGGATGGCGTGGATCACCTTGCCGGCCGGAACCTGGGCCTCGACGTGGTTGAGGAAGCGGATGAACTCCTGGTGGCGGTGACGCTGCGTGTTGCGGCCGATGACAGTGCCGTCGAGTCCGTTGAGGGCGGCGAACAGGGTAGTGGTGCCATGGCGCTTATAGTTGTGGGTCATGGTGCCGGCGCGGCCCTTCTTCAGCGGCAGGCCAGGCTGGGTGCGGTCGAGCGCCTCGATCTGGCTCTTCTCGTCGACGCTCAGCACGATGGCGTGCTCCGGCGGGTCGACGTAGAGGGCGACCACGTCGCGCAGCTTGGTCACAAACTCCGGGTCGTTCGAGAGCTTGAACTGCCGGATCTGATGCGGGGCCAAGCCATGAGCACGCCAGATCCGCTGCACTGAACTGACCGAGATGCCGGTCTGTGCCGCCATAGTTGCGGCGGTCCAGTGGGTCGTCTCGCCGGGTGGGTCGGTCAGGGTCAGGGCGACCACCCAATCCGCCATCGAGGGATCCAGCGGCGGGATCCGCGACGGGCGCATTTTGTCCCGCAGCAGACCGTCCACGCCGTCGGTGGCGAAGCGCTCCTGCCAGCGCCAGACCGCCGTCTTGGCGACCCCGCCTCGCGCATGATCGCGTTGGTGCCCAGGCCCGCGGCGGTGAGCAGCACGATCCGGCAGCGCCAGACGTGCTTCTGCTGGCTGTTGCGGTCCGCTACGATCGCCTCCAGACGGGCTCGATCGACGGAACTGACGGTGAAGCTGATCCCGGTGCGCATGCCTCAGAGTCGCATGCCACCGAACTCGCGGGAATCCTCAGCGGGATTCCAGTGTTAGATCTTATCCACTAGGCGTTGGCGTCGTAGCGGCTGCATGCCGACGACACCCCGGTGCCGGTGCTCCCCCCGGCACCGGCCGAACCAGGGAAGGGCGGAATTACGGTGACAGTGCATTTAACTGTTGGGATGCGGGTGAACTCGGTCAAGCGCCATACGCCCAGCCCGACGGTGGCACGATCATTTGGTGCACTGTCACCGAATTGGGTCGTGATCTACCCGGGCGTTGGCGTCGTGGGGGGGGATCGGATCGACAGGCTTGGCGGGACCGTCCTCGACGGCCGCGAAACTCCCGTCGATCGGCGTCAGGCGTACCGGAGCGTCCAGGCGGGCTGTCGGCGGTGCCGCTCACCGGCGGCCCGCTGGCCGTTCCTGCGGGTCACCGCGTCGTCTCCGGGCAACTGGAACCCGCCCTGACCGCCGGCGTGCCTCAGGCCGTCGCCGGCAGCGCCTCGGCGTAGGCGGTGGCGCTCTCCGGCATCTCGACCAGGGCGTAGGCGGTCGGGTCGGCGAACAGGGCGCGCAGCGCCTCGTTGTTGGTGTGGTGGCCGGACTTGGTCGCGGTCACCCGGCCCAGGATCGGGGCGCCGGCCAGGTACAGGTCGCCGACGCAGTCCAGCACCTTGTGGCGCACGAACTCGTCGTCGAAGCGCAGCCCGCCCTCGTTCAGCACCCGGTCGCCGTCGACCACCACGGTGTTCTCCAGCGAGCCGCCGAGCGCCAGGCCCATGGCGCGGAGCTTCTGGGCGTCCTCCAGGAAGCCGAAGGTGCGGGCCTTGGCGATCTCGCGCTTGAAGGTGCCGTTGACCAGCCGCACGTCGAGGGTCGAGTGCGACACCACCGGGCTGGCGAAGTCGATCTCGAAATCGACCGAGAAGGCGTCGGCCGGCGCCAGGGTCAGGCCGCGCCGGGCGTCGCCGACGGTCACCGGCTTGCGGACCTGCACGGCGCGGCGCGGGGCGTTCAGCTCGACCGTGCCGGCGCACTCGATCAGGAACACGAAGGGCTCGGAGGAGCCGTCCATCACGGGCACCTCGGCGGCGTCGATCTCGACCACCGCGTTGTCGATCTCGCAACCGGCCAGCGCCGCCATCAGATGCTCGATGGTGCCGACCCGCACGCCGTCCTCGTTGCCGATCACGGTGCAGAGCCGGGTGTCGACGACCCGGTCGTAGCGCGCCGCGATCCAGGGATCGCGGTCGACGACGTCGGTGCGCAGGAAGCGGATGCCGCTGTCGGCCTCGGCCGGGCGCAGCAGCATGGAGACGGTGGCCCCGGAATGCAGGCCGACACCGCGGCAGGGGATGGCGCGCTTCAGCGTCTTCTGCCGAAGCCCGGTCCGGTACCCGCCGGAAAAATGTGTCCTGGTTGCCATTCGTTCGCCTTCCGGATGCCGTTGTGGGCGTCGAGCATCGGGACTCATAAAGAAGCCCCGGTAGATGTAGCAACACCCGCCGGGGCTCCCAAATCACTCTTTGTTACCGAGTGTTACGGAGAAACGTCACGGATTCCAATGGGTTACAAAGGGATCCGCGACGTTCTCCCCAATACGCCCGCGGCGCGCGCTCCTCAGTTCGCCTGCCGGCGCAGGAAGGCCGGGATGTCGAGCATCTCGTCCTCCGACTGGCTCGGCCGCACCCGGTCGCCCGGGTTGAGCGCGCCGAGGCGCGGCTGCGGGGTCTGCGACGGCTGCGCCTGCGGCGGCTGGGCGGCCGGCCGCTGGGCCTCGACCCGCGGGGCCGGTGCCGGTGCTGGCTCGGCCTTGTCGGCCTTCAGGCCGAGGCCGGTGATCTGCCGGAACAGGCTCTGGCCACGGCCGCGGGCGGGTTCCGGCCGCGGCGCGGCGTTCACCAGGTCGCTGGCGCGGAACGCGTCGGCGGTGCGCGGCGCGGTCTCGGCGCGCCGCGGCGGCACCTGGGCCGCCGGGGCGATGAACGGCCGCTCGTCGACCGACGGCTGGGGCTGGGCGATGCCGGCGCCGGAGTCGTGCTGGCTGTCGAGCAGGTCGAGCGCCAGCGCGCCGTGCGCCTCGGCGGCGGACGGCATGTCCGGCATGGTCAGCTCGCCGATGCCGCTGGCGGCCTGCCGGCTGATGTCGAGGGTCGACATCGCCGACACCGCGGCCGCCGGCTGCGGCACGGTCTGGGTGACGCCGTGGCCGACGCCCTGGGCGGTGATCGGCATCGGCGACGAGGCTTCGGCCTGGGCCGCCTTCTCGGCGATCCGGGCGGCCTGGGCGCGGACCAGCGAGAGCTGCGGGCGCGGCTTGATGGCCTGGCCTTCGGTGGCGATGCCGGTGGCGACCACCGACACCCGCATCATGCCGTCCATCTTCTCGTCGAAGGTCGACCCGAAGATGATGTTGGCGTCGGAATCGACCTCCTCGCGGATCCGGTTGGCCGCCTCGTCGACCTCGAACAGGGTCATGTCGAAGCCGCCGGTGATGTTGATGAGCACGCCCTTGGCGCCCTTCATCGTGGTGTCCTCGAGCAGCGGGTTGTTGATCGCCGCTTCCGCCGCGTCGATCGCCCGCTTCTCGCCCGAGGCCTCGCCGGTGCCCATCATCGCCTTGCCCATCTCGCTCATCACCGTGCGGATGTCGGCGAAGTCGAGGTTGATCAGGCCGGGCATGATCATCAGGTCGGTGACGCCGCGCACGCCGGAGTGCAGCACGTCGTCGGCCATGTTGAAGGCGTCGGCGAAGGTGGTCTTCTCGTTCGCCACCCGGAACAGGTTCTGGTTCGGGATGATGATCAGGGTGTCGACGTACTGGGTCAGCTCCTCGATGCCGGCCTCGGCGGTCCGCATCCGGTGGTGACCCTCGAAGTGGAACGGCTTGGTGACCACGCCGACCGTCAGGATGCCGCGCTCGCGCGCCGTCTGGGCGATCACCGGCGCCGCGCCGGTGCCGGTGCCGCCGCCCATGCCGGCGGTGATGAAGCACATGTTGCTGTCGCCGAGATGCTCGAGGATCTGGTCGATCGACTCCTCCGCCGCCGCCCGGCCGACGTCCGGACGCGAGCCGGCCCCGAGCCCGCGGGTGACCTCGGAGCCGAGCTGCAGGCGGCGGTCGGCGAGCGACTGCTTGAGGGCCTGGGCGTCGGTGTTGGTGGCGACGAACTCGACGCCCTCCAGGTTCGACCGGATCATGTTGTTGACGGCGTTGCAGCCGGCGCCGCCGACGCCGATGACGACGATGCGCGGCTTCATCTCGTTGTCCTCCTGGGGGAGCGTGATGTTGATGGTCATAGGGGCCTCCGGGGGTGAGGGATCTCGGTTCGGGGGAAACCGCGGCCTGCGCCGCTGCTTCGGTGTCCGGGTGGCGGGCGGCACCCGGGCGGACCGACCAGGGGATCGCCGACGGGGTTCGGTCGACCCTGGCCATGCGGCGGCGCGGGCCGGCGCCGACGGGTTCGGGATGGGTGGTCCGGGACTGCGCGAAGGGCGGGATCGCGGGGCGCATCAGAAATGCTCCCGGAACCAGGAGCCGACCCGCCCGGCGAGGCCGGTCGGAACGGGCTGCGGCGCCGGCGCCAGCCGGGTCGCGTCGAGATGCGGGTCGGCGGCGTAGGCCAGCAGCCCGGCGCAGGTCGCGAAGGCCGGACCGCCGGCGGCCTCGGCCAGGCCCCTGCACGCGGGTCGGACGGCCCATGCGGATCTGCTTGTCGAGCACCAGCTGGGCCAGCTCGCGCACGCCCGGAAGCTGGCTGGCGCCGCCGGTCAGCACGACGCGGCGCCCGGCGACCCGGTCGTAGCCGCTGGCTTCGAGGCGCGAGCGCACCAGCTCGAAGGTCTCCTCGATGCGCGGCCGCACGATGCCGACCAGCAGCGACTTGGCGAGGTGGTTCGGCTGCGAGTGGTCCTCCTCGCCGATCGTCGGGACGTCGATGGTCTCCTGGTCGTCGAGCGGCGACGGCAGGGCGCTGCCGTACAGGGTCTTGATGCGCTCGGCGGCGAGCACCGGCGTCGACAGCCCGCGGGCGATGTCGTTGGTGACGTGGTTGCCGCCGATCGGGACCACGTCGGTGTGGACGACGTTGCCGTCGTAGAACACCGCGAAGCTGGTGGTGCCGCCGCCCATGTCGACGACCGTCACGCCGAGGTCCATCTCGTCGTCGACCAGGGTGGCGAGGCCGGACGCGTAGGGCGAGATCACCAGGGCCTCGAGGTCGAGATGGCAGCGCTCGATCACCGTGGTCAGGGTCCGCACCGCGCCGGCGCCGGCGGTGACGACGTGCATGTGGGCGCCGAGGTTCTGGCCGTACATGCCGCGCGGGTCGCGGATGCCGTTGGCGCCGTCGATGGTGAAGCCGACCGGGATCGAGTGGATCAGGTCGCGGTCCTCGAGACCGTCGAGGCCGCGCCACTGGTCGAGCACCCGGCGCAGATCCGCCTCGCCGACCTCGTGGCCGGCGATCGACACCTCGACCCCGACGGTCCGCGACACCGGCCAGCCGCCGGACAGGTTGACGACCACCCCGCGCAGCGTCTCGCCGGCCATCTTCTCGGCGGCGTGGACGGCGTTGAGGATCGAGGCCTCGAGCTGGTCGATGTCGACGATCTGGCCGTTCTTCACGCCCCGCGAGATCTGATGGCCGATGCCGGCGACCCGGATCGAGCCTGCCGGCACGCCGCTGGCGCGCGCCAGCAGCGGGTTCGACGAGGGTTCGCCGATCCTGGCCACGAAGCAGCACACCTTGCTCGACCCGATGTCGAGCGCGGCGACCAGTCCACTTCGAGTCTTGCCGAGGGGTTTTCTCACTGGGTTCCCTAGCGCTTTCTCAGGTGTCTCAGGTGTTCTTGCCGGGCTTGGCGACCGGCGCGGCCGGATCGGACGGCACCCGCACGATCAACTGGTTCGGTATCCTCAGGTCGACGGCGGTCACGTCGCGCTTCAGCACGCCGTGGTCGCGGTCCATCACCGCGAGCTGCGACCAGGCGGCGGCGGCGCCGCTCTCCGGCAGCTGCACGTCGATGCCGCCGCCCTGCAGGTCGTCGAGCCGGATCGTCCAGCGCCGGTCGCCGATCCAGGTCAGCGCCCGGACCCGGGTCAGCAGGTCGGGCTCTCCCGCCAGCATGGCGATGGCGTCGCGGGCCCGCTCCGGCGCGCCGTCGCCGATGACGATCGGCAGGCTGGAGAACCGGCCGAGCTCGCGGTCCGGGATCACCACCCCGTCCTCGTCGACCAAGGCGAGGGCGCGGTGGCGCTGCCAGAGCGCCAGCGGCCGGCGTTCGGTCAGCTCGATGAACAAGGTGTCCGGCAGGTGCCGCTCGACGCGGGCGCTCTTGACCCAGGGCAGGGCGGTGACGCGCTCGCGCAGCGCGTCCAGGTCGACCTGCAGGATCGGGGCTCCGCGCTCGATGCCGATGACCTCCAGCAGGTCCTCGGGGTCGGTCTCGCCGCGGCCGGCCACCAGGATGTCGTCGACCGCCAGGCCGGCGTCGGCGGTGATCCGATGCAGGCCCTCGACACCGGTCTCCCAGATCCGGACGGCGTGGCCGGATTCGACGGTCCAGCCGATGGCGCCGCCGAGTCCGGCCAGCACCACGGCGCCGGCGGTCCAGCGCGCCACCGGCGCCAGCCAGTCTGGGCGGGCGCGCCGACGCGGCCGCGGCGCCGGCTTGCGGGTGCCTCCGATCAGCGATCGCATCGAGCGTCCTCCACCATCCGCGACACCAGCTCGGGGAACGCGATGCCGAGATGCGCCGCCTGCTCGGGCACCAGCGAGGTCGGCGTCATGCCGGGCTGGGTGTTGATCTCCAGCAGGTAGAGTTCGCCCGGTTGGCCGGCGGTGTCGTCGTACCGGAAGTCGGCCCGGCTGATGCCCCGGCAGCCCAGCGCGCGGTGCGCGGCGGCGGCGCTGTCCATCGCCAGCCGGCGGATCGGCTCGGGGATCGGTGCCGGCAACAGGTGCAGCGAGCCGCCGGCGGCGTATTTGGCCTCGTAATCGTAGAAGCCGCGCGACGAGGTGATCTCGGTGACCTCCAGGGCCTCGCCGTCCCACACCGCCACGGTCAGCTCGCGGCCGGCGACGTAGCGCTCGACCAGCACCGTGTCGCCGAACGGCCAGCCCTCGGCGGTCGGCCGGTAGTTGTCGCCCTCCCGCACGATGTGGACCCCGACGCTGGAGCCCTGGTCGATCGGCTTGACCACGTAGGGCGGCGCCATCGGCTCGCCGGCGTCGAAATCGGCGAGCGTGACGACCTTGCCCTCGGGGCAGCGCAGCCCGTGGCGGGCGAACACGTCCTTGGCGGTCGGCTTGTCCATGGCGACGGCCGAGGCCCGCACCCCGGAGTGCGTGTAGGGAATGCCGAGGATGTTCAGCAGCCCCTGGATGGTGCCGTCCTCGCCGACCGGTCCGTGCAGGGCGTTGAACACCACGTCCGGCTTCACCGCCGCCAGCTTGGCGGCGATCCCCGGTCGACGTCGATCTCGGTCACCCGCCAGCCGGCCTCGCGCAGCGCCTTGGCGCATTCGCGCCCGGACGACAGCGATACCTCGCGTTCCGGCGACCAGCCGCCCATCAGGACGGCCACGTGGGTGTCGGCGCGGTTCATGACGCACCTCCGTGTGCGGCGCCGGCCACGCCGACCCGGCGGATTTCCCAGCGCAGCTCGATCCCGCTGCTCGCCAGCACCCGGCGCCGGACCTCCTCGCCGAGCGCCTCGATGTCGGCGGCGGTGGCGTCGCCGGTGTTGAGCAGGAAGTTGCAGTGCTTCTCCGACACCTGGGCGCCGCCGATCCGCAGGCCGCGGCACCCGGCGGCGTCGATCAGCTGCCAGGCCTTGCGGCCTTCGGGGTTGGCGAAGGTCGATCCGCCGGTGCGCACCCGGCGCGGCTGGGTCTCCTCGCGGGCGTCGCGGATGTCGGCCATCGCCTGGGCGATCGTCGCCGGGTCGCCGGGGCGGGCCCGCAGCACCGCGCTGGTGAAGATCCAGTCCTCGGGGACGCCGCAGTGGCGGTAGCCGAGCGCCATCTCGCCGGCGGCCAGGGTGCGGGCGTGGCCGAGCGGATCGACGGCGCGCGCCGAGACCAGCACGTCCCCGATCTCGCTGCCGTAGGCGCCGGCGTTCATGCGCAGCGCGCCGCCGATGGTGCCGGGAATCCCGGACAGGAATTCGAGACCGGTCAGGCCGGCGCGCTGGGCGGTGGCGGCGACGGTGACGTCGAGCGCCCCGGCGCCGGCGATCACCCGGTCGCCGTCGACGCGGGCGTCGGCGAAGCCCTTGCCGAGCCGGATCACCACGCCCGCCACCCCGCCGTCGCGGATCAGCGTGTTGGAGCCGACGCCGAGCACGGTGACCGGGACGTCGCCCGGGAGCCCCGCCAGGAAGTCGAGCAGGTCGGCCTCGTCGGCCGGGCGGAACAGCACCTCGGCCGGGCCGCCGACCCGGAACCAGGTCAGTTGCGCGACCGGGGCGTCGGCGCGGTACTCGCCGCGCACCGGGGGCAGGCGCTCGATGAGATGGGTCATGGGCTTGCGGTGCCGTTGGGTGGCCAGGGTGATCACGCGTCACCTCCCGCGCCCTGGATGTGCCGGAGCTGCTCCGGCAGCGCCTGGGCCCAGTTGGTGATGCTGCCGGCGCCGAGGCAGACGACCATGTCGCCGCTGCGGGCGAGGTCGGAGACCTGCGCCGCCAGTTCGACCGGGTCGGCCAGGGCCTGCACCCGGCGATGGCCGCGCGCCCGCAGCCCCTCGACCATGGCGTCGCGGTCGAAGCCGGGGATCGGCGCCTCGCCGGCGGCGTAAACGTCGGCGACGATGACCGCGTCGGCGTCGTTGAAGCAGGTGCAGAAATCCTCGAACAGGTCGCGCAGCCGGGTGTAGCGGTGCGGCTGCACCACGGCGATCACCCGCCCGGCGCCCGAGGCGGCGCGGGCGGCCGACAGCACCGCCGAGATTTCCACCGGGTGGTGGCCGTAGTCGTCGATCACGCTGATGCCGCCGGCCTCGCCGGTCCTGGTGAAGCGGCGCTTGACCCCGGCGAAGGCCTGCAGCGACGCCGTCACGACGTCGTCCGGCAGCCCCATCTCGTTGGCCACGGCGATGGCGGCGAGCGCGTTCTGGACGTTGTGCTGGCCGTACATCGGCAGCAGCAGGTTCTCCAGCCGCCGCTCGGAGGTGTGGGTACGGTCGGCGATCACGGCGGTGAAGCGCGAGCCGGCGGCGGTGATCTCGACGTCGACGCCGCGCACGTCGGCCTGAGGGCTGAAGCCGTAGGTGACGATGCGGCGGTCCGACACCCGCGGGATCAGGGCCTGGACGGTGGGGTGGTCCAGGCACATCGCCGCGAAGCCGTAGAACGGGATGTTCTGGACGAACGACTCGAAGGCCTTCTGGAGGTTCTCGAACGAGCCGTGGAAGTCCAGGTGCTCGGGGTCGATGTTGGTGACCACGGCGATGGTGGCGGGCAGCTTGACGAAGCTGCCGTCGGATTCGTCGGATTCCACCACCATCCAGTCGCCGGCGCCGAGCCGGGCGTTGGTGCCGATGGCGTTGATGATGCCGCCGTTGATGATCGTCGGGTCGAGTTCGGCGCCGGTCAGCACCGCCGCGATCAGCGATGTCGTGGTGGTCT
Organism: Rhodospirillaceae bacterium; assembly: GCA_018401495.1. Taxonomy (GTDB): domain Bacteria; phylum Pseudomonadota; class Alphaproteobacteria; order Thalassobaculales; family Thalassobaculaceae; genus Thalassobaculum_A. Next base: position 47,856 of record JAGYJX010000014.1, on the reverse strand, counting down.
TGCCGTGGGTGCCGGCGACGGCGATCGACCATTTCAGCCGCATCAGCTCGCCCAGCATCTCGGCGCGGTGAACGATCGGCAGCATCCGGCTGCGCGCCGCCGCGACCTCCGGGTTGTCGCCCTTGATGGCGGTCGAGACGACCAGGATCGAGGCGTCGTCGACGTTGCCGGCGGCGTGGCCGATGAACACCGGCACGCCCAGCCCCTTGAGCCGCTTGACGCTCGGGTTCTCGGCGATGTCGCTGCCTTGGACGGTGTAGCCGAGGTTATGCAGGATCTCGGCGATCCCGCTCATGCCGATGCCGCCGATGCCGACGAAATGGATGGTCCCGATGGAGAGCGGAAGCTGTCTCACGCGGCGGCCCTCCGGGCGGTGGTGGCGGTGGTGGCGGCGGCGCCGTGGCCGTGGCTCGACCCCGGCGCGGCCCCGGCGTGGCGTTCGACCAGGTCGGCCAGCCGGTCGACCGCGTCCGGCACCCCGGCGGCCCGCGCCGCCGCCGCCATGGTGGCGAGGGCGGCGGGATCGCCGAGCAGCCGGATGAGCTGCGCCGCCAGCGTGCCGGCGTCGCTGGAGGCCTGCGGCAGCACCAGGGCGCCGCCGGCGGCCGCGATGGCGCGGGCGTTGGCGCTCTGGTGATCGTCGATGGCGTGCGGGTAGGGGATCAGCAGGGCCGGGCGACCGGCGACCGTGTTCTCGGCGACGGTCGAGGCGCCGGAGCGGCAGATCAGCAGCCGCGCCGCCGCCAGCCGCGCCGGCATGTCGTCGAAGAACCGGCGCACGTCGGCGGCGACGCCGAGCCGGCGATAGGCGGCGACCACGCCCTCGAGTTCGCCCTCGCGGGCCTGCTGCGACAGCCGCAGGCGGGCACGCAGCGCGTCCGGCAGGCTGGCGATCGCCGCCGGCACCAGTTCGGCGAACACGGTGGCGCCCTGGCTGCCGCCGGTGACCAGGAGATCGATCGGCGCCGTCGGGGCGAGCGGCGGCAGGACCGCGTCGCGCAGGTCGCGGATCGCCTCGCGGACCGGGTTGCCGGTCAGCACCAGCTTGCCGCGGTCGGCGGCGCCGACCTTCTCGACCTCGGCGAAGGACACGGCGATGGCGGTCGCCCGGGGCGCCAGCAGGCGGTTGGCCCGGCCCAGCACCGCGTTCTGCTCGTGCAGGATGACGGGAACGCCGCGCGCGGCGGCGGCCAGCACGGTGGGCACGCTGGCGTAGCCGCCGAACCCGACCACCGCCACCGGGCGCAGCGCCCGGACCAGCCGGCGCGCCTCGAAGTAGCCGAGCAGCAGCTCGACGCCGGCGCGAGCCTTGGCCAGCAGCCCGCGGCCGGCGATGCCGGCGGCGCGGATGCGGTGCACGTCCAAGGCGCCGCCGACGGTCTCGAAGGCGGTGCCGCGTCGATCTGTGACCAGCGCCACCCGGCGGCCGCGCGCCAGCAGCGCCTCCGCCAGCGCCTTGGCCGGGAACACGTGGCCACCGGTGCCGCCGGCGGCGACCAGGATCGGCCGGGCGTCGAAGGGCTGCGCCGTCATGGCAGGTCCTCCCCGCCGAAGCGCTTGCGGGTCAGGGCGATCGCCATGCCCATGCCGAGCCCCAGCGCCACCAGCGAGGAGCCGCCGTAGCTGACGAACGGCAGGGTCATCCCCTTGGCCGGCATCAGGTGCACCGCCGAGGCCATGTGGACCAGCGCCTGCAGGGCGAACTGGGTCAGCAGCCCGGTCCCGGCCAGCAGCACGAACAGGCTCTGCTCGCCGAGCAGCCGGGCGTAGCCGCGCAGCACGACGAAGGCGTAGAGCGCGATGATCACCAGGCAGGCGAGGCCGCCGAACTCCTCGCCGGCGACCGCGAAGATGAAGTCGGCGTGGGCGTCCGGCAGGTAGGCCTTGACGGTGCCCTCGCCGGGCCCGGTGCCGGTCAGCCCGCCGTTCATGAACGCCTCGATCGAGCGGTCGACCTGGTAGCTGTCGCCGGCCGACGGGTCGAGAAAGCGGTCGATCCGGCTTGAGACGTGCGGGAACAGGAAGTACGAGCCGATCAGGCCGAGCACGCCGGCGGCGATGAAGCCGACCACCAGCACCATCGGCAGTCCGGCCAGGAAGAACTGCCCGAACCAGATCACCGACACCACCACCGTCATGCCGAGGTCGGGCTGGGACAGCAGGAGGGCGATGGTCATCAGATACAGCCCGATGGCGATCAGGTGCCCGGGAAAGTCTCGTCGCGCCGCCACTCGGCGAACATCCAGGCGGCGACCACCGCGAAGAACGGCTTGGCGAACTCGCTCGGCTGCATCGACATGCCGGCGATCGACAGCCATCGGGTGGCGCCCTTGATCTCGCTGCCGACCAGCGGCACCGCCACCAGCAGGGCCAGCGTCACGATGAAGCCGACCACCGACAGCCGCCGGATCTGCAGCGGCGTCAGCAGCGAGACGCCGATCATCACCGCCAGCGCCAGCGGCATGAACACGAACTGGCGTTGCACGAAGTGGTAGGCGTTGAGGCCGATCCGCTCGGCCACCGGCGGGCTCGCCGCCAGGATCAGCAGCGCGCCGACCAGCACCAGCAGGAACAGCGCGCCGAGGGTCCAGCGGTCGACGGTCCACCACCACTTGCCGAAGACGCTGGTGTCGGTCCGGGCGATCGCGCTCATGACACCCTCCGCTCGCCGGGAGCGGCGTCGCCGTTGCCGGCCACCAGGTCGAGCACCAGCGCGCGGAAGCGGTCGCCGCGGACCTCGAAGTTCGGGAACTGGTCGAACGACGCCGCCGCCGGGGACAGCAGCACGACGCTGTCCGGATGCCGGTCGGCCCGGGCGTCGAGATGCGCCTGCCGCACGGCGGCCTCCAGGGTGCGCGACACCACCCAGGGGCAGGCCTCGCCAATCTGGCGGGCGAAAGCCTCGGCCGTCTCGCCGATCAGGTAGGCCTTGCGGATCCGCGGGAAGAACCCGGAGAGCGGCGCGACGCCGCCTTCCTTGCCGCGGCCGCCGGCGATCCAGTAGATCGCGCCGTAGCACGCCAGCGCCCGCGCCGCCGCGTCGGCGTTGGTGGCCTTGGAATCGTTGACGTACAGCACGCCGCCGGCCTCGGCCACGCGCTCCTGGCGGTGCGCCAGGCCGGGGAAGCTGCGGATGCCGGCGGCGATCGCCGCGCGGTCGAGGCCCAGCGCCGCGCAGGCGGCGAAGGCCGCGGCGGCGTTCTGGGCGTTGTGCTCGCCGGGCAGGGCCGGCGCCTCGGCGAGCGCCAGCACGGCTTCCGGACGGCCCGAGCGGGCGTCGATCAGCCGGCCGCCCTCGGCGTAGACGCCGCCGACCACCGATCCGACGCCCGAGACCTCGACGACCTTGCGGCCGTCGCGCCGCAGCCGGTCGGCGACATCGCGCGAGATGTCGTCGTCGTTGCCGACCACAGCGAGGCCGCTCGGGGTCTGGTGCGCGAAGATCCGCCGCTTGGCCGCGACGTAGCCCGCCAGGTTGCCATGGCGGTCGATGTGGTCAGGGGTGACGTTCAGCCAGACCGCCACCGTGGGTGCCAGCGACGGGGTCAGCTCGAGCTGGTAGGAGCTGAGTTCGAGCACGATCACACCGGCGCCACCGGGGTCGTCGAACTCCAGGGCCGGCCGACCGAGGTTGCCGCCGACCTGCACCGGGACACCGGCGCCGGCGAGGATATGACCGATCAGCGCCGTGGTCGTCGACTTGCCGTTGGTGCCGGTGATGGCGACCAGCCGGCGGTCGGGGAGGGCGCGCAGCAGCAGCTCGACGTCACCGACGATCGGCACGCCGGCGGCCTTGGCGGCGGCGGCGACCGGATGCGGCTGCGGGTGGGTGTGCGGGATGCCGGGCGACAGCACCAGGGCGTCGACGTCCGCGAACCCGCGCGCCGCGAGATCGATGACGGTGACCCCGTCGACGCCCTGCAACGCCGCGCGCCGGTCGTCGCTGTCGTCCCAGGCCAGCACCGTCGCCCCGGCCGCCGCGAGCGCACGCGCGGCGACCGCCCCGGACTTGCCGAGGCCCATCACCGCGTAGGTGTGATCGCGCGCGAAGCCGAGGGTCAGCATCCCGTCACCTCAGCTTCAGGGTCGAGAGGCCGACCAGCGCCAGGATGATGGCGATGATCCAGAACCGGATGACGATGGTCGGCTCCTGCCACCCCTTCTTCTCGAAGTGATGGTGCAGCGGCGCCATGCGGAACACCCGTCGGCCGGTCAGCTTGAACGAGGCCACCTGGACGATCACCGAGACCGTCTCCAGCACGAACAGCCCGCCGATGATGGCCAGCACCAGCTCGTGCTTGGTGACCACGCTGATGGCGCCGAGGGCGCCGCCGAGCGACAGCGAGCCGGTGTCGCCCATGAACACCATGGCCGGCGGCGCGTTGAACCACAGGAAGCCGAGCCCGGCGCCGACCATCGCGCCGCACAGCACCGCCAGCTCGCCGGCGCCCGGCACGTGGTGGATCTGCAGGTAGTTGGCGAACACCGAGTTGCCGGACAGATAGGCGATCAGCGCGAAACAGCCGCCGGCGATCATCACCGGCACGATCGCCAGCCCGTCGAGGCCGTCGGTCAGGTTGACGGCGTTGGAGGCGCCGACCATCACGAACACCGCGAACGGCACGAAGAACCAGGACAGCTGGATCAGCACGTCCTTGAAGAACGGCACCGCCAGCCGGAAGGTCAGCGGCTCCGCCATGGCCGACGAGATCGCCAGCGTGGCGGCGGTGCCGATGGCGATCTGGAACGCCAGCTTCAGCTTGCCCGGCAGCCCCTTGGAGTTGCGGCGGGTCAGCTTCAGCCAGTCGTCGCCGAAGCCGATCGCCCCGAAGCCGATGGTGACCAGCAGCACCGACCAGACGTAGGGGTTGGCGAGGTTCGCCCACAGCAGGGTGGAGACGCTGAGGCCGATCAGGATCAGCAGGCCGCCCATGGTGGGCGTGCCCTTCTTGGTGAGCAGGTGGCTCTCCGGACCGTCCTCGCGGATCGGCTGGCCGCCGCGCTGCCGGCTCTTCAGCCAGCGGATCAGCGACGGGCCGAGCACGAACGCGATCAGCAGCGCGGTCATGGTGGCGCCACCGGTCCTGAAGGTCAGGTACCGGAACACGTTGAACATCTGGTTGGTGTCGGCGAGCGGGGCCAGCAGGTTGTACAGCATCGGCTCAGCCCCCGTTCGCGGCGCGGCGGGCCGGCGCGGCGAGCGCCTCGATGGCCGTGACGATCGCCTTCATGCGCATGCCGAGCGAGCCTTTCACCAACACCACGTCACCGGGCGCCACGGCGGCGGCGACGGCGGCAGCGAGATCCTCGGAGCGCTCGGCGTGGCCGGCGACCAGAGTGGCGGGCAGCGCGACCGCGAGGGCGCGCATCTCCGGTCCGACCAGGAACACCGCGTCGGGCCGCGCCGCGGTCACCGCCTCGGCGAGCCCGCGGTGGGCGGCGGCGGCGGTCGCGCCAAGCTCCAGCATGTCGCCAAGCACCGCGATCCGGCGTCCGCCGGCGGCGGGGCTGGTTGCCGGCGAACACCGCCAGCGCGGCGCGCACCGCCGGCGGGCTGGCGTTGTAGCTCTCGTCGATCAGGGTGACCGGGCCGCCCGGCAGGTCGAGCCGGACCTGGCCGCCGCGGCCGCGCATCGCCGATACCCCGGCGAGCGCCGCGGTGCCGATCGCCGGGTCGAGGCCGAGGGCGTGCAGGGTGGCGGCGACGCCGAGGCTGTTGAGCGCCCAGTGCAGGCCGATGCCGCCGACGGTCCAGGACAGGTGGCTCCCGTCGATCTCGGCCGTGACGCGGGTGCCGTCGCCACTCGACGCGGCGTCCAGCAGGCGCGCGTCGGCCTCGGCGCCGGCGCCGAAGGTAACGACGCGCGCGATCGCCAGCCGGCGGGCGTGGGCGGCGAGGCGCTCGAACTGGCCGTTGTCGCGGTTCAGGACGGCGGCACCGCCGACCTCGATCCCCTCGAGGATCTCGGCCTTGGCGTCGGCGATCTGCTCGATGCCGGTGAAGAACCCGGCGTGCACCATCTCGACGTTGGTGATCAGGGCGGCGTGCGGCCGGACCAGGCGGGCGAGCGGGCGGATCTCGTCCGGATGGTTCATGCCGAGCTCGAACACCGCGAACGCCGCCTGCCGGTCGAGGCGGGCCAGCGACAGCGGTGCGCCGATGTGGTTGTTCAAATTGCCCTTGCTGGCGACGGTCGGCCCGTAGGCCGCCAGCGCGGCCGACAGCATCTCCTTGGAGCCGGTCTTGCCGACGCTGCCGGTCACCGCGGCGATGCGCGCCGACGAGCGGTCGCGGGCGGCACGGCCGAGCGCCGCCAGGGCGGCCAACGGGTCGGGAACCAGCAGCAGCGGGGCGTCGTCGGCCAGTCCTGTCGGCGCGCGCGCCACCAGCGCCGCCGACGGCGCCGGCCCGCAGCGCCTGGCCGACGTGGTCGTGGCCGTCGGTGCGCTCGCCCGGCAGCGCCACGAACAGGTCGCCCGGCTGCACGGCGCGGCTGTCGATGGCGACGCCGGACGCGGTCCACGGCCGGCCCATCGGGCTGCCGCCGGTCGCGGTCACGGCGTCGTCGCGGGTCCAGAGCGCGGCCATCATGCCGAGCCTCCCGGGCGGGCCGCGGCGGCCTCACGGGCCACCGTGGCGTCATCGAACGGCCGGAGCTCGCCCTTGATCTCCTGGCCTTGCTCGTGCCCCTTGCCCGCGATCATCAACACATCGCCGGGGCCCAGCCTCAACACCGCCTCGCGAATCGCCGTCTCACGGTCGCCGATCTCCTCGCCGCCGGGGCAGGCGGCCAGCGCGGCGGCGCGAATCGCGGCCGGATCCTCGGAGCGCGGGTTGTCGTCGGTGACGATCGCCCGGTCGGCGAGCCGGCCGACCACCGCGCCCATCATGGGGCGCTTGCCGGGGTCGCGGTCGCCGCCGCAGCCGAACACGCACCACAGCTTGCCGGCGGTGTGCGGGCGCACGGCGTTCAGCACGGTCTCCAGCGCGTCCGGGGTGTGGGCGTAGTCGACGTAGACGGCGGCGCCGTTCGCCGAGCACCGCGACCCGCTCCATGCGGCCGCGCACGCCGACGAGGCCGGTCAGCGCGTCCAGCGCGTCGCCTTCGGGGGTGCCGGTGGCGATCGCCAGGCCAAGCGCGGCCAGGGCGTTCCAGGCCTGGAAGTCGCCGACCAGCGGCAACTCGACGCGGCGGGCACGGCCGAGCACGATCAGGTCGAGCGACTGGCCGTCCGGCCGCGCCACCCGGTTCGCCAGTCGCAGTTCGGCGCCGGGACGCCGTCCGTAGCCGATGATCCGATGGCCGCGCCTGCCGGCGACCGCGGCGAAGTCCTGGTAATCGGGCGAGTCGACGTTCAGCACCGCGGTACCGCCCGACGCCATGACCCTGTCGAACAGCGCCAGCTTGGCCACCCGGTAGGCGTCCATCGAGCCGTGGTAGTCGAGATGGTCGCGGGTCAGGTTGGTGAACGCCGCCGCCTTGATCCGCACGCCGTCGAGGCGCGACTGGTGCAGGCCGTGGCTGGACGCCTCCATCACGGCGTGGGTGACGCCGCGGTCGGCGATACCCTTCAGCACGGCGTGCAGGCGGATCGGGTCCGGGGTGGTCAGGCTGGGCCCCTCGGGCTGGCCCTCGACGATCAGCCCGAGCGTGCCGAGGCTGGCGGCGCGACGACCGGTGAGCGCCCAGATCTGCCGGGTGAACTCGGCGACCGAGGTCTTGCCGTTGGTGCCGGTGACCGCCACCACGGTTTCCGGCTGGACGGCGTAGAAGCGGGCCGCCAGCCGCGCCAGGCGTCGCCGCGGGTCGGGGTCGGGCACCAGCGGCACGCGCCCGGCGATCCGGGCCGAGGCGTCCGGCGTGGTCAGCACCGCGCAGGCGCCGCGCGCCAGGGCGTCGTCGATGTAGGAACGGCCGTCCATCCGGCTGCCGGGCAGCGCCGCGAACAGCCAGCCGGGACGGACCTCGCGGCTGTCGGCGGTCAGGCCGGCAACATCGGGATCGCCCGCCGCGAGGATCGCGGGGCTCATGCTGCGGCCGTCGACAAGCTCAGAAAGACGCAAGGCGCTTACCTCCCTCGGCCGGCATTTCGATCATCAGATCGCGGCGAATCTCGGGCGATTCCGGGTCGACCGGAGCCACACCGAGGAGGGGGGCGGCGCGCGCGACGATCCGGCTGATGGCGGGTGCCGCCACCCAGCCGCCGGTCGCGTATCCGTGGGTCTCCTTGGTTCCCTTCGGCTCGTCCACCATGACCAGCACGACGTAGCGCGGGTCGTGCATCGGGAAGGCGGCGACGAAGGACGACATCAGCGCCTTGCGCTTGTAGCCGCCGCCGCTGCCGACCTTCTCGGCCGTGCCGGTCTTGCCGCCGACGATGTAGCCGAGCGAATCCGCCTTGCTGCCGGTGCCGTCCTCGACCACCAGGCGCATCAGCCGCCGCATGTCGCGCGAGGTCCGCTCGGAGATCACCCGTTCGCCGGGCGACGGCACGGCGGTCTCCAGCAGCGTCACCGGCCGCCGGATGCCGCCGTTGACGATCGCGGCGACCCCGGAGGCCAGGTGCATCGGGCTGATCGACAGCCCGTGGCCGAACGAGATCGTCATGGTGTTGATCGGCCGCCACGGGCTCGGGATCATCGGCCGGCCGCGCTCGGGCAGCTCGATCGTGGTCTCGCGCAGCATGCCGAGCCGGGTCAGGAAGTCGCGCTGGCCCTCGGTGCCGACATCGATCGCCATCTTCACCGAGCCGATGTTCGAGGAGTACTTGAAGATCTCCGGCACCGACAGCCAGCGGCCCTTGCCGTGGTAGTCGCTGATGGTGAAGCGCGCGATCCGGATCGGGTTGGTGGCGTCGTAGCCGCCGCGCATGGTGACCGTGCCGGCGTCGAGGGCCATGGCCGTGTTGAAGATCTTGAAGGTGGAGCCCATTTCGTAGACGCCGAGCGTGGCCCGGTTGAACCGGCTGTCCGGGTCCATCTGGCCGGCCACGTTGGGGTCGAAATCGGGCAGCGACACCATGGCGATGGTCTCGCCGGTGTCGACGTCGAGGACCACGCCGGTGCCGCCGATCGCCCCGAACGTGGCGATCTGGCGGGCGAGTTCCTCGCGCACCACGTGCTGGACCCGCAGGTCGATCGACAGTCGCAGCGGTTCCCGCCCGCCGCGCAGCACGTCGTCGAAGCTGCGCTCGACGCCGGCGATCCCGCGGTCGTCGACATCCGTGAAGCCGACGGCGTGCGCGGTCAGGGAGCCCTGCGGGTAGATCCGCTTCCACTCGTCGAGAAAGTGCACCCCGGGAATGCCGAGGCTGTTGACCTGCTGCTGCTCGCGCGGCGTCAGGCTGCGCTTCAGCCACACGAAGCGGCGATCGGAGCTGAGCTTGGCCGCGGTCTCGGCCGGGTTCATGTCGGGCAGCGCGGTCGCCAGACGGAACGCGGCGTCCTCGGCGTCCAGGACTTCTTCGGGATCGGCGTAGAGCGACGGGGTGCGCAGCGACGTCGCGACCAGCAGGCCGTTGCGGTCGACGATGTCGGCGCGGCCGACCGCCAGCTTCGGTGTCGGCCAACGAGGCGCGCGCCGACGGCTCGTCCTGGTTGCGCAGCGCCGACAGCTCGACGACCCGGGCGCCGACCGCGGTGAAGGCGAGGCCGACCAGGCAGCCGGCCAGGATCAGCCGGTTCCGCCCGGTCTCGATCGCCTGCTTGGCGTGGCCTTCCAGCTTGACGGTCTCAGCGCGCGATTTCATCGACGGGCCTCCCGGGTGAGCACGACCGGCCGGCCGACCGGCAGCGGCGGCAGGCCGGCGAGGGTCGGTGCGAGATCGAGCGGCAGCGCCGGGTCCGTCGTCGGATCCGGTGGCGTCAGGCGCATCGGCAGAAATTCGATCGAGCCCAGCCGCTTGACGTCCAGCGGCACCATGTCGAGGTGCCGGCGGACCAGCGATTCCAGGCGGTCGGGCCGGTTGAGGTAGCTCCACTCCGCCTCCAGGACGTGGATCGCCTCCTGGCTGGCAAGGATCTGGCGGTGCAGGTCGACGAGCTGCTCCTCGCGGCGCTGCACCTCGTGCTTCAGCATGAACAGGGCCACCCCGAGGCAGGTGGCGATCATGAACCACAGGACCGTCGAGCGCCGCATCACGCCACCTCCCCGTCGGACCACACCGGCGCGTCGGTACGTTCGCCGACCCGGAGGTGGGCGGACCGGGCGCGCGGGTTGCGGGCGGCCTCCTCGTCGGTCGGCCCGATCGGCCGCCCGGTGATCTCCCGGAAGGTCGGGCTGGGGCCCCTGACCGGCCCGGCGATGGCGGCGGCGGCGTGCCGGGACGGTCCGGCGGTGCGACCGGAACGACGGCGCAGGAAGGTCTTGACCCGCCTGTCCTCCAGGGAATGGAACGAGACCACCGCCAGCCGGCCGCCCGGCGCCAGCAGCCGCTCGGCGGCCTCGAGGCCGCGGTCGAGCTCGTCGAGCTCGCGGTTCACGTGGATGCGCAGGGCCTGGAAGGTCCGGGTCGCGGGATCGATCCCGCCGGCCTTCGACGATGGCACGACCCGGCGGACGATCTCGGCCAGCTGACCGGTGCGCTGGATCGGGCCGCGGGCCCGCGCCGCCACCAGCGCCCGGGCGACCCGGCGGGCGTGGCGCTCCTCGCCGAGGTGGAACACGATGTCGGCGAGTTCCTGCTCGCTGGCGTTGTTGACGACGTCGGCGGCGCTCGGCCCCGACTTCTCCATCCGCATGTCCAACGGGCCGTCGAAGCGGAACGAGAAGCCGCGCTCGGCGTCGTCGATCTGCGGCGACGACACGCCGAGGTCGAGGGCGATGCCGTCGACACGGTCGGCGCCGGCCTCGGTGACCAGGCGGTCCATATCCCCGAACCGGCCCTCGATCGCGATCAGCCGACCGCCGCTGGTGGATGCCAGCGCGCCGGCGCGGGTCATTGCCTCGGGGTCGCGGTCGATGGCGTAGACCGTGCAGTTCGCCGCCGCCAGCAGGGCGCGGGTGTAGCCGCCGACGCCGAAGGTGCCGTCGACGTAGCGGCCGCCGTCACGCGGCGCCAGCGCTTCGATCACCGGGGCGAGCAGCACCGGAACGTGCAACGTCAGGTCGCCCGGCGCACCGCGGTCGTCCGATTGGCCGGCGCCGGTCATCGCCCGCCCCCGCCACCGTCGTTCCGCACCAGGCGGAGGGTGGCGCCGGACTGGCGCGCGCGTTCGCGCTTCTGCTCGCGGTGCCGTTCGTAGGCGCCCGGCTCCCAGACCTGGAAGCTTTTGCCGAGGCCGACGAACATGGCGGTCTCGCCCAGGCCCGCGAAGTCGACGAGTTCCTTCGGCAGCATCACCCGGCCGTCGCCGTCCACGGTCAGGCGCACGGAGTCGGCGAGAATGGTCTGGAGGTTCTCGGCCTCCTCCGAAAACACCTCGAGCGCGTCGATGGACTGGGCGATCTGCTCGATCCGTTCGTCGCCGCAGCCTTCGATGCAGGGGTGCTTGAAGGACGGGTAGAGGATCACGCCGGCCGACTTCTCCTGTTCCAGGGCCGCGCGAAAGGTCGCCGGAACGGAGACCCGTCCCTTCTTGTCGACCTTGTTCGCGAATGTGGACAGGAACACTGCCACCGCTGCCCTCGCGTGCCGTACGTCCGGCCCTGAATTCGTCGACCTGTCGGCCCGATCGCCCTCCTCGTCCCCGACCCGCGGCCGGACGATCGACCCGGCCCGGCGAACGGTGCGGCATGGGAAGGCCCGCCTCGTTCATGGGATGGTATGGGATATCATGGGACCATATGGGCGTCAACGGGACGCCGACAGCATATCTTGGGCTTATCCGCGTCAAACGCGGGTTCCGCCATCGATCCTGAAGTGATCGGAAGAACAAGCGACGCGTTTGAAAGGAAGCGGCCGTCGCGCCCCAACGGTTTTATTGTTCACTGTATGTTCCATTTCCGGCGGTCGGAACCGCTCCGGCCCGTCGGCGTTGCCGTTTCGCGTAAGCCCACACCCCGGGCGACCCGACCGAAACGGAGTCCCGACCATGCCCATCACCCCGGCGCGCCGGCGCGCGGCGCTCGCTCTCGCAGCGGCTTTTGCCCTGGGTCCTGCGCTCGGCGCCTGCGCCAACACCATCGAGGGCGCCGAGAAGGACAGCCGACAGATCTTCAAGACCGAAGGCGGCAGCCCATCGGCCGGTCAGAATCCCACGCCGTCCAACGCCAAGGGCGGCGCCTGGACGAACCCGCAATAGCGCCTCAGCCGCCGTCCGCCCAGATGCCCTTGCGCTCCGCCCTGGCCTTGCGCTCGGCGCGAACGTAGCCGGCCGGCGCGTCCGGCGACGCCCGGCCGCCACCGTTGAACAGCACCACCTCCGACAGGTCCCAGCCGTCGACCTCGCAGCGGTGCTGGCCGACCGCGGCCGGCCGGCACTGCACGTCGCGGTCGCCGATGTAGTCGGCCATGGCGTCCGCCGCCGACCCGGCCATCCCGACCACGCCGAGCAGCCGGACCGGCCGGTCGCCCAGTGCGGAGGGTGGCGGTGTCGACCACCTCCGCCCGGCCCTCCAGCTTGGGGCCGGCGGCGATGCCGGGCCCGGCGGCCGGGCTGCCCGGTGCCGGTGCGCCCTTCAGCGCGTCGACCATGAAGGCGCGCCACAGACGTGCCGGCATGCCGCCGCCGCTGACATCGCGCATCGGCCGGTCGTCGTCGTTGCCGACCCAGACCCCCACCACCAGGTCGCCGGCGAAGCCGACGAACCAGGCGTCGCGGTTGTCCTGGGTGGTGCCGGTCTTGCCGTAGGCCGGGATCGGCAGGCGCGCGGCGCGTCCGGTTCCCTTGTTCGACGGTCTCGCGCAGCAGGTCCAGCATCGCCGCCCGCGGCCACGGCGCGTCGGCCGGGTCGTCGGCGGGCAGGCCGAGCGCCGAGACCGCCCGGCGTCGTCAGGCCGTCGATGATCCGCGCCCGGACCCGGGTCTTGCCGGCCCTGACCGCGGCGAACGCGGCCGTCACCTCGACCAGCGAGACCCCGCTGGTGCCGAGCGCCAGGCTCGGGTGCGGATCGATCTGGCCGGAGATCCCCATCGATCGGGCGAGATCGATCACCGCCGTCCCGGCCGACCCGCTCCTGCAGGCTGACCGCGGCGGCGTTGTAGGAATGGGCGAAGGCATCGCGCACGGTCACCGTGCCGTGGAACCGGCCATCGTGGTTGCGCGGGCTCCAGCCATCGATCGTCAGCGCGCGGTCGTCGATCCGGTCGTCCGGGCGGACACCCGACTGCAGCGCCGCCAGATAGACGAACAGCTTGAACAGCGAGCCCGGCTGCCGGCGGGCCTGGACCGCCCGGTTGAACTCCGACGCCGCGCTGTCCGCGCCGCCGACCACAGCCAGAACCTGACCGTCCGGCCGCATCGCTACCAGCGCGGCTTCGGTGGCGTCGGCCTTGTTCCCCTCCGCCTCAAGGATCCGGTGGACGTGAGCGACGGCGAGGTCCTGAAGGGACGGGTCGATGGTGGTGCGGACGACGAGCGAGCCGGAGAGGTCCCCGAGATCGGCCCGCACAGTCGCCGCGGCCCAGTCGGCGGCGTAGGCGGCACCGGCCGGCGGGACCGGCGCGACCGCCAGGGTGGCGGGCGTCGCCTTGGCCTCGGCGGCCTGCTCGGGCGAGATGGCGCCGGTCTCGACCATCGCGTCGAGGACCAGCGACGCCCTCTCCTGGGCGGTCTCCAGCGCGACCGTCGGCGCGGTGCGCGACGGCGCCTGGGCCAGCCCGGCCAGCATCGCCGCCTCCGCCAGGGTCGCCTCGCTGGCCGGCTTGGCGAAGTAGCGGCGGGTGGCGGCGTCGACGCCGTGAGCGCCGGCGCCGAGGTACACGCTGTTGAGGTAGCGCTCCAGGATCGCGTCCTTGCTCAGTTGCCGCTCCAGCCAGAGCGCGATCGCCGCCTCCTGGATCTTGCGGGTCAGGGTCTTCTGCGGCGACAGGAAGGTGTTCTTCACGAGCTGCTGGGTGATGGTGCTGGCGCCCTGCCGCCAACTCATCGCCCCGGCGTTCACCACCGTCGCCCGCAGGATGCCGACCACGTCGACGCCCGGATGGTTGCGGAACCGCCGGTCCTCGAACGCGATGAAGGCCAGCGGCAGATGCGCGGGCATGGCCGACAGCGCCAGCGTGCCGCTGGGACTGACTCCGCGGTACGCCAGCGGTCGGCCGTCGCGATCCTCGATGGCCAGCGCCAGACGGGTTGGCTCGCGGAAATCGGTCGCCAGCGGGAGGTTCCACAACAAGACGAGCACTGTCAGAAGTCCGGCCAGGAGCAGGCCGGTGCCGACGAGGGCGGCGCCGCGCAGCCATCGCACCAGTCGAGGACGGGTGGATGGTGGAGTCTCGGATCGCATTCGGGTCGGTCTCGCGCGTGGCGGCGTCCGGGAGGAACGCCGTCGGCACGCCGATGGTTGCAGCCGCCGCGGCTATGTCTCAGGGGGCGGATAGGGTGACCGTGCCTCGCCGTGATCGGCGTCGCTCGCGTCGACGACCAGCACCTCGTACCGCAAGCGCTCGGCGGCATCGCCGCTCAACTCGGCGTAGCTGCGCCGACCGCCGGTGACGCGGATCCGGCTGCCGATGATGGTGTCGACCCGCATCCCGTCGTTCGAAAGCGGCAGCAGCAGGCGGCTGAACTGCGTGGCCTTGAGGGTGTTGTCGTTGCTGAACTGCGTGGTGTGATAGCTGATCCGCCGGTTGAAGGCGGTGTCGGCGAATCGCTCGACCGTGAAACGCAGCAACTCACCGGCGAACAACTGTTCAAACGTTCTCCCGGTCATCGGATAGCCCTGGTGCTCGTCGATTTCGGTCCCGCACAGACGGTAGCGGAAGTGCCGGGGCTCGCCGGCAACCGAGACCAGAAACAGCCGCGGCAACAGCGCCGGATGATCCAGTGGATCGAAGTCGGCCCGGGCGGGCATGAGGCGCCCGCGGCGCGCTTCCAGCCACCAGCGGAAGAGGGCGCCGTGCTCGGGAGCGTCGATGACCTCATGGAGCGTGGCCATTCCGGCACGATAGCCGTGGCAGCTTAACAAGTGCTGAACGACGGTGCCGGACTTTTTCGGATCAGACGGTCTGTAAGCCGGGTTCTGTTCCCGCCGCGGTCTCCCGGGCCCTGGGGTCAGGGACCGGCCGGCGGGTGACGGCCATTCATCTGGGACGGTCGTCGCCGACCGCCTCGCGCGACCTACCCGGACGGCGACGCTGGAACGCGTCCGTCGCCGACCCCGTTGCCGGAGCCGCGACCGGCCATCCCTATTCGGTCTTGCTCCCGGTGGGGTTTACCCTGCCGTCGCCGTTGCCGGAAACGCGGTGCGCTCTTACCGCACCCTTTCACCCTTACCCGCCGGGGCCGGACCGAAATCCTGCCTGGGCGGGCGGTTTGCTTTCTGTGGCACTTTCCCTGGGGTCGCCCCCGCCGGGCGTTACCCGGCACCGTGTTCCTGTGGAGCCCGGACTTTCCTCCCGCCCCGGACCCCGAGGGGCCGGGACCGGCGGCCGTCCGACCGTCTGATCCGAGCGCAGGACTTAGCACGCGGGCGAGGGCCGTCAAGCGGCGCACCCTCGGGCGGCTCCAAGCCCTGCTCGACGCGGACCGGCGTCAGAACGAACCCAGCACCGTTCCCAGCAGCACCACGACGGCAAGCGCGAGGATCGGACCCACGACGGCGACCATGAAGATGTCGGCATAGGCCTGACGGTGACTGAGTTGGCAGATCGAGAGCAGCGTGATCACCGCGCCGTTGTGGGGCAGCGCATCCAGGCCGCCCGTCGCGATCGCGGTCACGCGATGCATCAGTTCCGGCGCGATCCCTGTCGCCCGGCCCATCTCGAGATAGGACGCGCCGAGGGTCTGCAGCGCGATGCTCATGCCGCCCGACGCCGAACCGGTGATCCCGGCCAGCACGTTCACCGCGACCGAGAGGGAGATCAGCGGGTTTCCGGGCGCCATTCCCAGCACCGCGTCGCGGATGTCGGCAAACGCCGGCAGTATCGCCACCACGGCCCCGAATCCCACGAGCGAGGCGGTGTTGAAAATCGGCGCGACCGCCGCGTTGGCGCCGTCGTCGAGCGTTCGCCGGAGGTTCCCCCACACCGACGGGTTCAACGCCACGATGAGCAGGCACGACAGCGTCAGCGCGCCGATGATCGCCCAGATGCCCTTGACCGATGCCACGGTCGTGGCGCCGAATGCTGGCAGCGCGAGATAACCGGTGTCGAGCGCTGGAAACACGATGGCGGCAAACAGGTAATTCAGCGCCACCACCAGGACTACCGGCGCCAGCGCGACGGCGAAGCCGGGCAAGACCGGCTCCCCGCCCGCCGGCACCATCCGCGCGATCTCGACCACGTCGTAGCCCTCGCCCTGGGCGTGCGCCCTGATCTTTCGGCGCGGCACCGCCTCACCTGGCGGCTCCTCCTCCCCGTATCCCTGGCCTCCCCTGCGGGCGACGCGCAGGCGTTGCTGCAGCCAGGCGATCCCGACGGCGAACATCACGAGGCCGCCGATCGTGCCCAGCCCCGGCGCGGCGAACGGGGTGGTATCGAAGTAGGGCATCGGGATCGCGTTCTGGATGGCGGGCGTGCCCGGCAGCGCCGTCATCGTGAAGGTGAAGGCGCCGAGCGCGATCGTGCCCGGGATCAGGCGCTTTGGAATGTCGGCCTCGCGAAACAGGGCCGCGGCGATCGGGTACACCGCGAAGGCGACGACGAACAGCGAGACGCCGCCATAGGTCAGGATCGCGCAGGCCAACACGATGGCCAGGATGGCGCGGTCGCTTCCGAGCGCGCCGACGATGCCGTGGGCGATGGCGCGGGCGCTGCCGGACGCGTCCATCAGTTTCCCGAACACCGCCCCCAGCAGGAACAGCGGGAAGTACTGGGCGGCGAAACCGCCGAGCGCGACCATGAAGATCTGCGTGTACGCCCCGAGGACCGGAACGCCGGACAGCACCGCCGCCAACGCGGCGCACACCGGCGCCAGCAGCAGGACGCTGACCCCCCGGTAGGCCAGGTAGATCAGCACGGCGAGCGCGACGGCGATGCCGAGAACACCCGTCACCGGATGCCGCCCTCCAACTCGACCGTCGAGCCGAGGCCGCGCAGCGCCTCCTCGGCATCGTTCACCGGCGTGAGGATGGTCACGGCCGCAACTCCTCGATCAGACTGTTGTTGCCGGACCATAAACCATCGCGCCGGCGAACGCCGACTTGGGAGACCACGATGCCGGGACCGCCGATGGAACTGTTCGGGTACGCCGCCAGCGTCTACGTCCGCTCGGTGCGGCTGGCCCTGGAGGAGAAACGCCTGCCCTACGTGTTGCGCGAGGTCGATCCGTTCCAGCCGGGCGGGCCGCCCGATTGGTATCGGGCCATCCACCCGTTCGGCAAGATCCCGGCGCTGCGCGACGGCGGGTTTGAGCTGTTCGAGAGCGACGCCATCCTGCGTTACCTGGAGGCGGCGTATCCCGAACGCCCGCTGACACCGACCGATCCGCAGGGCGTCGCCCGGATGACGCAGATCATGCGGATCATGGACGCCTACGGCTACCCGGCGATGGTCTGGACGGTGTTCGTGATGGAGGCGCGGGGTCGCGAGGAGGGCTGGATGCCGCTCGCCGAGGGCGTTGCCCAGTCGCTGCGGGTTCTGGAGACGCTCGACCGGCTGATGCCCGAGGGCGCGGAGTTTCTGGTGGGCGACGCCCTGACGCTGGCCGACACCCACGCCCTGCCGATGATGATCTACCTCGCCGAGACCGAAATCGGTCGCAACGTCATCGCCGAGGTGCCGCGGGTGGCCGGCTGGCTGGCGCGCATGCGCCAGCGGCCGTCGACCGTCGCCACGCGGTCGCCGCTGGAATCCGGGTGAGGGTAGGGCGGCCGGCGCGTCCCGGTCGTGGACCGGAACGCGCCGCCGTGTCAGATGCAGACGGTCTCGAGCGGCGGGAAGCCGTTGAAGCCGACCGACGAGTAGGTCGAGGTGTAGGCCCCGGTCGCCAGGATCAGCACCGTGTCGCCGGCCTCGACGTCGAGCGGCATGCGGTAGCCGGCCTTCTCGTACAGGATGTCGGCGCTGTCGCAGGACGGGCCGGCCAGGATCACCGGGCCGTCCGGCCCGCCGTCGTGGTCGGTGGTCACGCGGTACTTGATGGCCTCGTCCATGGTCTCGGCCAGTCCGGAGAACTTGCCGATGTCGAGGAACACCCAGCGCACGTCCTCGGAGGCGTCCTTGCGGGACACCAGCACCACTTCCGCGCGGATCACGCCGGCGTCACCGACCAGGCCGCGGCCCGGCTCGGCGATGGTCGTGATCGCCCGGCCGGCGAAGTGCCGGTCGAGCGCCGACCGGATCGACCGGCCGTAGGCCTCGGCGCCGGCCACGTCCTCGCGGTAGCGGGCCGGAAACCCGCCGCCGAGATTGATCAGGTCGAGGGCGATGCCGCGGTCGTCCATGCGGGCGAACAGGTCGGCGGTCTCGGCCAGGGCGATGTCCCACTGGCCGAGGTCGATCTGCTGCGATCCGACGTGGAACGACACGCCCCGCGGGACCAGCCCGAGATCGGCCGCCCGGGACAACACCGTCTCGGCCATCGCGAGCGTGCAGCCGAACTTGCGGGACAGCGGCCATTCGGCCCCGGTACCCGAGGTCAGGATGCGGCAGAACACCTCCGCGCCGGGAGCGGCGCGGGCGATCTTCTCGACCTCGGCCTCGCAGTCGACGGCGAACATGGGCACGCCGACGGAATGCGCGAAGGCGATGTCGCGCTCCTTCTTGATGGTGTTGCCGAACGACAGCCGATCGGCCGGGATGCCGCGCGACAGGCACAGCTCGATCTCGCCGCGGCTGGCGACGTCGAACCGGCTGCCGAGCGACGCCAGAAGATCCACCAGATCCGGTGCCGGATTGGCCTTCACCGCGTAGTAGATCGCGGTCTCGGGCAGGGCCAGGGCCAGTGCCCGATAGTTCCATTCCACCACCGACAGATCGACCGCCAGGACCGGGTGGTCGTGCGGCGTCTCGGCGAAGTACCGGCGGATCGCGTCGGTCGGTTCGCCCCGTGGCGGAACCACGGAGGGAACGAGACTGAGAGGCGGCCGGATGGCCGGGGCTGACGGAAAAATGTCAAGAGAGTGACGACGACGGGCCTCTCGGCCCGCTTCGGGTCGCAGCATCGTGGGTTCCCCCTTCGCAACCGGCCATCAAAGGCCGGGGTTGTGAAAAGAGACGCCTCGTCGTTGCGTAACCACTATGGGGCCAGCGGCACGTGCGCACGCGTCAATGACCGGAAGGTAGGGTCTATCTCCCCTGGGCGCAACGGCTTTTTCGAGTTTTTTTGGATCCCTCCGCGACGGCTTTCAGCATACCCGCCATGCGGCTGTCGAATGGCCGATCGAGGCTGCCCGGGCACCAGTGCCGACGGAACGACCACAGCGCCGCGCGGGTGACCGGATCGGCCGGATCGGCGGCTCCCACCCGGTAACCGATAGCGGCGAGCGCCGCCGCGACGGCGGTGTCCTCGAGCGCGGCTTCACCGGCCTCGGCCGGCCAGAAACCGATGCCGTGTACCGCCAGGCGCTGCCAGTCGAACAGGTGCCCGGGGTCGATCTTGCGGCCCGGCGCCACGTCGGAATGACCGAGGACCCGGTGCGGCGGAATCGGGTGGCGCGCCAGGATGCCCAGGCACAGCGATTCCAGGGCCGCCATCTGGGCGGGCGGGAACGGTCGGTAGCCGTGCGAGTGGCCGTGATTCGCCACCTCGATGCCGACCGAGCGGCCGTTGACGTCGCTCTCTCCGGCCCACCACGACACACCGGCGTGCCACGCCCGCCGGGATTCCGGCACCAGCCTCCACACCCGACCGTCCTCGGCGACGACGTAGTGGGAACTGACCCGCGCCGTCGGGTCGCACAGCCGGTCGACCGCGTCCTCGGCCCGCGACATGTCGGTGTAGTGCAGCAGCAGGATGTCGACCGGGGTGCCGGTCGGGCGCGGGCCGTGGTTCGGCGACGGGCGATCGACAACGGCGCTCATGACGGCTCCTTCGCCGCGGTTGGCGGCTGCGGCCGCGGCGCCAGCATGACGATGGCGACGCCGCAGAGGGTGATCGCGGCGCCGGTCAGCTTCTCCAGGCTCGCCGGTTCGCCCAGCATGAAGATCCCGCACAGCACCCCGAAGGTGGGAGCCAGCAGCGACAACGGCAACACCGTCGTCACCGGGTAGCGCTGCAGCAGGTAATACCAGATCCCGTACCCGAACACCGTGACCGCCACCGCCATGTAGACCACCGCGACCCAGCCCCACATCCCGGCCTCCGGCACCGCCGCCCAGCGGTCGCCCTCGACCAGCCAGGAGCCGATCAGCAGTTGCGGCGTCGCCAGCACGGCGATCCAGGCGTTCAGCACCAGGGTGTCGATGGAGCCGAGCTTCTTCACCTGGATCGACGACACCGCCCAGACGAAGGAGGCGGTGATCACCATGGCCAGCGACAGCGGGTCCGAGGTTTCGCCGGGATGCCCGGCCAGCAGCACGATGCCGGCCAGCGCCAGCGCGATGCCGCCGGCGCGGCGCCAGCCGATCGCGTCGCGAAAGAACAGGAAGGCGAGGATCGCGGCGAACGGCACCTGCGCCTGCACGGCGATCGCCGCCACCGAGGCGTCGACGCCGGCGAGACCGGTGATCATCAGCGCGAAGTGCAGGAACCCGAGCGTGAACGAGATCCCGAGGATCTGGCGGAACTGGCCCGCGCGGCCAGCGCAGCCATGGAATCAGCAGCACCGCGGTGAGCGCGTAGCGCAGGCCGATCAACAGCATCGGCGGCAGCTCGGCCACCCCCAGCTTGGCGATCGGGAAGTTGAGGCCCCAGGCCAGGTTGACGGCGATCGCCGCCAGCAGGTCGATCGGCCTCAAGTGGCGCTCTCCAACCCCTCCCGTTGCGCCTCCAGTTCCAGCCAGCGGTCCTCGGCGGCGGCCAGCGCCGCCTTGGCGGCCGCCAGCCGGGCTGTCTCCGCCTCGAAGCGCTTGCGGATCGCGGCGGTACAGGTCCGGGTCGGCGATCACCGTCTCCAGCCTGGCGATCTCCGCCTCGGTCTTGGCGATCCGGTCCGGCAGCTGCTCCAGTTCGCGCGCGTCCTTGTAGCCGAGCTTGCTGGGGCGCGACCGCGGCTTCTCGGCGGCCGGCTTGCCGGTCCGCGCTGTCCGCCCGGCGGTGTCCGGCGCGTCGGCGCCGGTGCGCTTGCGCTCGGCGACGTAGTCGCTGTAGCCGCCGACATACTCCCGGACCTTGCCCGCGCCCTCGAGCGCCAGGATCGAGGTTACGGTGCGGTCGAGGAAGTCGCGGTCGTGGCTGACCAGCACGATCGTGCCGTCGTAGTCGCCGAGTTCCTCCTGCAGCAGGTCGAGGGTCTCGACGTCGAGGTCGTTGGTCGGCTCGTCCAGGACCAGCAGGTTGTGCGGCTGGGCGAACAGCTTGGCGAGCAGCAGGCGGTTGCGCTCGCCGCCCGACAGCGTGGCGACCTTGGCGGTGGCCTGACGGTCCTCGAACAGGAAGTCGCGGAGGTAGGACACCACGTGCCGGGGCCTGCCGCGGATCAGCACCGTGTCGCCGCCGCCCGGGCAGAGCGTCGACCAGAGGGTGTCGTCGGGGTTCAGCTGCGCGCGCTTCTGGTCGAAATACACCGGTTCGACACCGAACCCGGTCTTGACCCGCCCGGAATCCGGGGTCTCACGCCCCAGCAGCATGCGCAGCAGCGTCGACTTGCCGGCGCCGTTGCGGCCGATGATGCCGATCCGGTCGCCGCGCCGGACGGTGAGCGAAATGTCGTCGGCCACCCGGGTCTCGACGCCGCGCGCGTCGGTGAAGGCCTTGGAGAGGTTGATCGCCTCCAGCACTAGGCTGCCGCTGCGCGTGGCGTCGCCGGCGTCCAGCTTCAGCCCCTCGGGACGCTTGATGCGCTCGGCCCTGTCCTGACGCAGGCCGAGCAGCGAGCGCACCCGCCCCATGTTGCGCTTGCGCCGTGCGGTCAGGCCCTCGCGCAGCCAGCGGGTCTCCTCGGCGATCTTGCGGTTCAGCTTGTGGGCCTGGGCCTCCTCGTCCGCCAGCACCCTGTCGGCCCAGTCCGGGAACGCGTCGATGCCCTCGTTCAGTCGGCGCAGCACGCCACGCTCGAGCCACAGCGTGCGGTCCGTCAGGCGCCGCAGGAAGGCGCGGTCGTGGCTGATGATCAGCAGCCCGGCCTCGCTGCGCGCCAGTTCCTGCTCCAGCCATTCGATGGTCGGCAGGTCCAGGTGGTTGGTCGGCTCGTCGAGCAGCAGGACTTCCGGGTCGGAGACCAGCGCCCGGGCCAGCGCCGCCCGTCGGGTCTCGCCGCCGGAGAGGGTGCCCATGCGGCGGTCGCCGTCGAGGTCGAGACCGGCCAGGGCCGCTTCCACCAGGTGGTCGCGCGGGATGCCTTCCGGTGCCGGCGGCAGGCCGGCGGCGACGTTGTCGAACACCCGTTCCTCGCCGGGAGCCTTCGGGTCCTGCGGCAGGTAGGCGATGCGCGAGCCGGGCTGGACGAAACGCTCGCCCCCGTCGATGTCGATCTCGCCGGCCAGCGCCCGCAGGAGCGTCGACTTGCCGGAGCCGTTGCGCCCGACCAGGCACATCCGGTCACCCTTGGCGAGCGGCAGGTCGACGTCGGTAAACAGCGGGCGCCCGCCGAATCCGAGCCGTGCGCCGCGCAGCGCGACGGCCGGAGGTGTCGCCCTGTCGCCCGGAGATGCCATGGTCTAGATCAGCTTTCGATTCTGCTTGATGCGGTCCCAGGCGCCGTTGATGCGCGCCAGCTTGTCGGTGGCCGCCGCCACCGCCTCCTCGGGAAGACCCTGGGCGATCAGGCGGTCGGGATGGTGTTCCCGCACCAGCCGGCGGTAGGCGGCGCGCACCTCGCCGTCGTCGGTGTCGGGCGTCACGCCGAGAACGGCGTACGGGTCGGAGCTGGTGTCGCCGGTGAAGGTGGCCCGCAGCCGTTCGAACTGGAAGTCGTCGAAGCCGAAGATCGCAGCGACGCGCCGGAGATACTCCACTTCCTTATCGTGGACAACGCCGTCGGCGCGGGCGATGTGGAACAGCGAACCGAGAAGCTGTTCCAGGACCGGCGACGCCGGGTGGAACAGGCGCGCGATCTGGGCCGCGTAGGCCTCGAAGCCGTCGCTGGTCTGGCGGGCCATGTCCCAGACGCGGCCGACGTTCCGGGTCTCCTCGGGCGGGACCTGGAAGACCTCGCGGAACGCCGCGATCTCGTCGCGGGTCACCACGCCGTCGACCTTGGCCATCTTGGCGCCGAGGGCGATCACGCCGACGGTGAAGGCGATCTTCGGCGGGTCGCCGCCTCCTCGTCGATCGGCTCGTCGGGTACGGCGTAGCGGTCGACGGCGTGCCCGCCGACGACGCCCAGCAGCGCCCCGATGGGACCGCCCAGCGCGAAGCCGGCGGCGCCGCCGATGATCTTTCCCCAGATGCTCACGTCCGGATCCCGGCCAGTTCCACGTTCCCGCGGTCGGGAGGAGTCTGGCGCCCGTGCGGGAGAGGGTCAACGTCCCGCGTTGATCCTGTAGCTGACTCACGATCTGTCCGGATTTTGTAGCGCGTGAAGTGTCCGGTTTTTGAATCGCTCCAAAGAGGGGGCGCTGATGAACCGGGCCGGAGTGCTGCAAGGGGTACGACAGATGAGGTTCGAGACGCTTTTGGATCGTCATGAGCGAGGCGAACTGAACCAGGTGGAGGCTGCTGAGATGCTGGGGATCACGGAACGGACGTTCCGGCGCTGGCGGGATCGGCTTCGCGACGAGGGTCCGGTGGGGTTGGTCGACCGTCGGATTGGCAAGCCGTCGAGCCGCCGCGCCTCACCGGTTGAGATCGCGCGGATGCTAGGGCTTTACCAGGAGCGCTACAGCGACTTCACGGTGAAGCACTTCCACGAGCAGCTTGTGAAGCGTCACAACTACAAGCTCGGCTACACGGTGACCCGTGTGAACCTTCAGGCGGCGGGCTTGGTGAGGCCGGCGCCTCGGCGCTCGGCGCACCGCCGCAAGCGGCCACGGCGCGCGCTGCCGGGGGAGATGCTGCATCAGGACGCCTCGCGCTTTGCGTGGCTCTCAGGCGAGGCGCGCGAATACGATCTGGTGGTCACCCTGGACGACGCGACCAGCGCGATCTACTCGGCCTTCCTGGTCGAGGAAGAAGGCACCGCGTCGAGCCTTCGGGGGTTGGGCGAGGTGCTCGAGCGGCACGGCCTGTTCCACGAGCTCTACACCGATCGGGGCAGCCACTACTTCTACACCCCGAAGGCTGGCGAGACGGTCTCCAAGACGGTGCTCACCCAGGTTGGGCGGGCGCTGGCCGATCTCGGCATCCATCATATCGCGGCCTACTCTCCGGAGGCGCGCGGCCGCTCGGAACGCGCCTTCCGCACGCTGCAGGATCGCCTGCCCAAGGAGTTGCGGCTCGCCGGGATCACCACCGCAGCGGCCGCCAACCGCTGGATCGCCGAGACCTACATCGCGGACTACAACGCCCGCTTCGCCGTCGCCGCCGAAGGAGCCGGCACCGCCTTCGTGGCGATCGATGAGGACGCCTGGCGAGACGCCATGTGCGTCCAGGACTACCGCCAGGTCGGCAACGACAACACCGTGCGCTGGAAAGGCCGTATCCTGCAAATCCCGCCGAGCCGCCTGCGCCCGCACTTCGTGCGCGCCAAGGTCCGCCTGAACGAGTACCCGGATGGCGCCATCGCCCTGTTCTGGGGACCGCACCGCATCGCCGACTTCCCGCCTCTCAAAGAGGAACAGACCGACATGGCCGCGTGAACCGCTTCGACGCGCCAGCCCAGTGGGCCAGCCTACGGCCGCCTACGGCGACCTCCGGCTGGCCCACTGGGCTCTTCAACGGAAGCGGACAGATCACGCGCTACAGATACCGGACAACTTGACGCGTCAGCTACACGTCCCGCGTTGATCCGCGCGAAGTACTCCATGATCGCGCGCTTCTTGACCTTGTCGATCATGAAGAACTGGGCGGCGACCCGATCACCGCTGAGACGGGCCACGAGAGCCTCGGCCGAAAACTCGATCGGCCCGCGATCGCCCTCGACCTCGACCCTCAGCTTGAAGCGCTGGCCCTTGGCGAGATGGCCGTCGTGGCCGCTGAACAGCACGCCCGACGCGCTCCAGTTCT
This sequence comes from Rhodospirillaceae bacterium, assembly GCA_018401495.1. Classification (GTDB taxonomy): domain Bacteria; phylum Pseudomonadota; class Alphaproteobacteria; order Thalassobaculales; family Thalassobaculaceae; genus Thalassobaculum_A. The sequence goes on along the minus strand of JAGYJX010000014.1, from coordinate 22,609 downwards.
CGAGAGGGTAGCTCCGGCTGTCGACAAGGACCTGCCCCATGGCGCTGACCCGGGGCGCCACCCGGCGCTCCGCTCCGCCGCCCAGCGCCGTCTTGATCGCCGACCACATCTCGGAGCCGCCCGTCGTTGTTGAAGTTGATCAGCCACGTCGAGCCCTACGATAGGTAGTGCGGGTGAATGAAACGTTAACGCGGTGAAACCACGTGAAGATCCCGGATCCGACGTGTTAAACCGCTGGCGGTCGTAGCGTTTTCGCCGTCGAAGGTCCTCCGCCCCATGACGCCATCGCAACCCGCCGATCTGCCGAGCGCCTTCGCCGCCGCCGCCGCGGTGGCGGCCGTCCGGTCCCGCTCGAGGCGGCGATCGCCGCGTTCGAGGGCGTCGTCGCGCGCTGGCCGCGGGCGGCGGTCGCGCACGCCAACCTCGCCGTCCTGCGGCGCCGGGCCGGGCGCCTCGACGCCGCCATCGAGGCGTTCCGGACCGCGGCCAGACTCCAGCCCGGCGAACCGGAGCGTCACGCGGCGCTCGCCGCTGCCTGCCACGCCGGCGGCTGGATGGAGGACGCGGTGGCGGCGCTGCGGCGTCGTGCCGTGCTGCGCCCGGGTGACGCGGACGGGGCCTATGACCTCGGTGTCACGCTGCCGCTGCTGGGCACCCGGGAGGATGGACGGCGCTGGATGGGCTACGCGGTGCGCCTCGATCCCTCGCGCTGGGGCGGCTGGGACCGCCTGGCCCGCGCCGCGGCGGCGGCCGGCGACGACCGTCTGACCGGCCTGGCTCTGCGGCGCGCGACGGTGTTGTCCCCGGGGAGCGTCGACGCGCTCAAGGATCTCGCGCGCTTCGCCGAGGAGCGGTCGCGCTACCGCCGCTGGCTGATGGTCGAGCCGGGGTCCGACGAGGCCCGGATGGAGGTCGCGGCCCTCGCGCTGTCGGCCGGGGATCCGGCGGCGGCCGGCGTCCGCGCTGGCGGCGTTCGACGGTCGTCCGACCGTTCCGGACCGGGCCGTGCGGCTGGCGCGCGCCGCCGGGATGCCGGCTGCCGCGGGCTGGCGCAGCCGATATGAACTCTGGATCGACGCCTATGAGCGGCCGCCGGCGACGGTGCCGGCGGACCTCCCGAACGCGCCGACCATCGCCATCCTGATGCCGGTCTGCGATCCCGAGCCGCGTTTCCTGGAGGAGGCCATCGCCTCGGTCGAGGCCCAGAGCTGGCCGCGCTGGCAGCTCTGCATCGCCGACGACGCCTCGCGCGACCCCGCGATCCGCGCCGTGCTTGACGTCGCACGCGCCCGCGACCCGCGGATCCGCGTCATCTGGCGGGCCGGGCGCGGCCACATCTCGGCCGCCACCAACGACGCCCTCGGCCTCGCCACCGGGAGTCATGTCGGTTTTCTCGACCACGACGACCGACTGGCGCCGCACGCCCTGGCGCGGGTGGCGGCCGCGCTCATCGAGGATCCGGCGCTCGACCTGGTCTATTCCGACGAGGACAAGATCGACGCGGCCGGCAACCGCCACGATCCGCATTTCAAACCGGACTGGGACCCGGACCGGATGCTCGTGCAGAACATCGTTACGCACCTGGCGGTGTTCAGGCGGGGCATGGTCGAAGAACTCGGCGGACTGCGGGTGGGGCTCGAGGGCAGCCAGGATCACGACCTGGTGCTGCGGATCGCGGAGCGAACCAGCCCGGACCGGATCCGGCATCTGCCGCACGTGCTGTATCACTGGCGCGCCGTGGACGGCTCCACCGCCCTCGACCCCGCCTCCAAGCCGTACGCGCTCGCCGCCGCCGACCGTGCCGCTCGTGGGCACCTGGAGCGGACACGGGCCGCGGGGGTCTACCGCCGCGAGGCGGACGGACCCCGGGTGGTGTGGCCGGTCCCGGATCCGGCGCCGCTCGTCAGCCTGATCGTCGCCACGCGGGATCGCGTCGAACTGCTGCGGCGCTGCGTCGACGGCGTCCTGCGCCGCACCGACTACCCGGCGCTGGAATTGGTGATTCTCGACAACGGCAGCGAGCGTCGGGAGACCCTCGACTATCTGGCCGGCGCGGCGCGCCGATCCGCGGGTCCGGGTCCTGGCCCGGCCGGGGCCGTTCAACTTTTCGGCGCTCATGAACGACGGCGTCGGCGTCGCCCGGGGAAGCATGCTGGTGTTCCTGAACAACGACGTGGAGCCGCTCGATCCCGGCTGGCTGACCGAACTGGTCGGCCAGGCGGTGCGCCCCGACGTCGGAGCGGTCGGCGCAAAGCTGCTGTACCCCAACCGGCGGGTCCAGCACGGCGGGGTCACGCTGGCCGGCGACTGGGTCGCCCGCCATGCCGACGTCGGGCTGACCGACGATCATTCCGGCTACCTCGGTCGGTCGCGGCTTGCGCAGACCATGAGCGCGGTCACCGGCGCCTGCCTGGCGATGCGCCGCAGCGTGTTTGACGCCGTCGGCGGGTTCGACGCGGCCGAGCTGGCCGTCGACTTCTCCGACATCGACCTGTGCCTGAAGGCCGGGGCGGCCGGCTTTCGCACCGTGTGGACGCCGCACGCCCGCCTGCTGCATCACGAATCCGCGAGCCGCGGCCCGTACCTGACCGCCGCCAAGAAGGCGCGCTGGGAGGCCGAGGCGGCGGTGATGCGGGCGCGCTGGGGCGAACTGCTGCACCATGACCCCTACTACAACCCGAATCTGGCGATCGACCCCGAGACCACGACCCTACGAGCTGGCGTTCCCGCCGCGTTCACGCAACTGATCGTGGCGCCAGCGCGGCTCCGCGGTGGCTTGCCAACGATCGGGCGGCGCGTGTAGCTGTGCTGGTCGGCGGTCCCGCCATGATTCCACCACCCATCCGCCGCGCCCACGGGTCCCGGTCCATGCGCAGCCTCGCCGCCGCCGTTCTCGCCATCGTGGCCTCGATCCCCTCGGCAAGCGCCCAGGAGTCCCGTGTGTTCGGCGACTGGGTGGTCGGTTGCGACAACCTGCGGCGCTGTTCGGCACTCGGCCTGGCGCCGACGGACGGTGAGCACTTGGCCTTCGTGTCGGTCGTCCGGGACGGGAATGCCCGCGCCGAGCCCCGCTTGACGGTCGCGCTCTACAGCGAAACGCTCTACCCCGGCACGCGGTTGACCCTGGCGTTCGATGACGCTCCGGAGGACCGCCTGCGCGCGGTCGCGACCGAGCAGATCAACGGATTCCTGCGGGCCGAATTGGCCGACGAACCGCTCGCCGCCGCCTTGGAGGGATTGCGCCGTGCAGACCGACTGGGTGTGACCGGTGACGCGGGTGGATCCGGCGAGACCTTGGCCACCGTGTCGCTGGTCGGCGCGGCGGCGGCGTTGCGCTTCATGGACGATCGCCAACGCCGCGCCGGCACCGTCACCGCGCTCATCGCCAGGGGCACGGAGACCGCCGGCGCGGTTCCCGCCGTGCCGGTGATGCCGACGGTGGCCGCCGAGCCGATGCGTGAGCTGCCCGACCCGGCAGGCGCGTTGCCTCGGTCGCTCGCCGGGATCGGGACCGCCGATTCCGGCTGCGCGGACGGCGCCGACCCGATCGCGGCGCGGCTGTCGGCGTCGGTGACGCTGTGGGGCGTCTGCGAGTCCGCCGGCGCCTACAATCTGTCCTACGCCCTGTTCCTGGTCGCGGACGGCGAGGCCTCGCCGGCTGGTCCTGGAGGTGCCGGATCCGGAGCGCGGCGGCCGCCTGGTCGATCAGGGCAACATCCTCGTCAATCCCTACATCGTCGAGGGCGGGCTGGTGCTCAGCTCGTTCGCTCGCGGCCGCGGGCTCGGCGACTGCGGCGTCATCGCCGACTGGGCATGGGATGGCGGCGGATTCCGGCTGCTGGGCTACACCGTGATGGAGGAATGCCGCGGCGTGCCGGTCGACGACTGGCCGGTCCTGTACCGGGCCCGCCGTCGCTGACGGAGCGCGCCCGGGCCAACCGGATCGAGCCAACCGGATCCGGGATCAGCGGAACAGGCCGACCAGGGTTTCCGGACGCTGGTTGACGATGCCGAGGGTGTTGCTGCCCAGCGACTGGGCGATCTGCAGCGCCGCCTGCTGGGCGCCGTCCGCGTCGAGGTCGGTATCGACCCCGGGATCGCCAGCCGGCGAGTTCGCCCTGGCGGGCCTGGATCTCGCCGATGCGCGCGTCGATCCGGCTGGCGTCCTCACCGAGCGCTCGGATGGCGGTGCTGGTCGTGTCGCGGGCCTCGGCGAACACGCCGTCCAGGGCCGACTGCGCGGTGGCGCCAGTCGTCAGGTCGAGACCCTGCAGCCCCTCGAGCGCGGAGCGCAGATCCTGGTCCCGGACCGTCTCGGTTCCGCCGGAACGGTCGGCGGTCGACCTCGATGTTCTGGTCGCGCTCGGCGTCCAGGAGGTTCACGCTGTTGAAGGTCGAACGCTCGACCGTCTCCAGCCCCTGGCCGACCAGCGGTCTCGATCTCGGAGGCGAGGGTGCTGCGGGTGCGCTGATCGAGCGACGGGTCCGTAAGGCGCTGCAGGCGCTCACCGATCTGGTCCAGCGTGTCCGATACCGAGGTGGCGCCGGCGAGCGCCACCGCGCCCGTCGCCGATGCCTCGCTCAAGCCCTGACGCAGCGTGTCGAGGGCTTGCCGCTCGCTCTGCCGGACGTCGGTGATGGCGGCGCTGGAAAATCGGACGTCGTCGTCGTTCTGCGGCGACGGCTGGTTGTTCGCCGGATTGCCGCGGACGAGGGAATCGAGCTGCCGCAGCGCGGAGAGTGATCCGCTTCCGGAGCTGATCGAGTCGATGGCCATGGTCCTACCTCGGGCCGGACGTCGGACGCCTGGGACTTCGCCCAAGTCTCGCTCGATGCGTTCTGCAATCGTCGCGACAGATACATGGTGTCGCGGAGCCGGGCAATCCAGCCGCCGGCTCGCGGGAGCGTCTGCTGCCAGACCGCCCACGCGGCGTGACGTTCCGCTATCCGCCGACCGCCATCCGCCAGAGCGTGCCCAGGCTTTCGCGTGCATCCTCGCGATGGGTCCGGTAGCGGGCGTGCGCCGTCGGCGGCGCGTCCGGCGCGATCTCGATCGACCAGAGCGCGCGGGCGCTGTTCGGCAGGAAGCGAGTAGCGCACGTCGACGATCCGTCCGGGGTGTTGCGGGTCGAGGGCAACGAAGCCGTCGCTGAAACGCTGCGAACCTCGCCACGTCGCGGGCCTGCTGCGAGGCGGGATCGAGCCACGGCAGGTCGCGCCCGGGGTCGAGCCGCGGCACCGCCTCGCCGGGGAACACCCGCGGCCGGACACGTGGCGCGCACCGCGTCCACGTGGAAGCCCTGCGGCGTCTCGTAGATCGATCTTCCACACCAGGATGTTGGCGAAGCTCGGCTTGGCCTCGATGCGGATCGGCGCGTGGCCGCGCGACGCCGCGAGCTCGCGGCCCATGGCCAGGGCGGTGTGGTGCTGCAGCGCGCCGGCCGCCAGGTACAGCCCAGCCCAGGCCAGCGCCAGACGGGCCGGCCCGGGCCGGCCGCGGAACCCGGCCGCGACGACCAGGACCAGCACCGGCAGCGTGAACAGCGGATCGACGATGGAGACGATGCTCCAGGCGAAACGCTCGTCGCTGAACGGCCAGAACAGCATGGTTCCGTAGGAGGTGGCGGTGTCCAGCAGCGGGTGGGTGGCGTAGCCGAGGGTGCAGAACAGCAAGGTCTGGACGAAACTCAGCCGCCGGCGCCGGCCCAGCAGCCAATGCAGCGCCAGCGCGCAGAGCGCGCCGCCGACCGGGATGAAGACCAGCGAGTGGGTGAACTGCCGGTGATAGTCGAGGAACAGCAGCGGGTCGGTGTCGGAGCGGATCAGGACATCGGCGTCCGCCGCCAGGCCGGCGAGGAAGCCGAGCAGGCCGGCGATGCCGACATGCAGCCGGCTGCGCGTCGCCTGCGGCAACGCGGCGCCGACCGCGCCCTGTGTCAACGGATCCATGGCTCGGCGGTGTCCAGCCTGGTTGCGGGTTTGGGAAGCGCATGTTCGCGGCCAACTGCGGCCGTGGTGACGCCGCTACGACAGCGCGCGGCGAAACACAACCCCGGCGACCGGCACGTCGGTCGCCTCGCTACCGATCGGCCGCCTGAACCTCCACGTCTGACACGCTTCCGGTCTCGACCGGGCGGCGGCGGCGAGGCATGCTGCCGGCGTTTCCAGAGTCGCCGCCCGGAGAGCCGAGATGCAGGTCCACGCCGTTCCGTCCGATGCCACGTCCCGCGATCGGGCGATCGCCGCGTTGAGGGAGCGCTTCGGCGACCGGTTGTCGACCGGCGAGGCGATCCGGCGCCAGCACGGCACCGACGAGAGCTACCATCCGACGGTCGCGCCGGACGCGGTGTTCTTCGCGCTCAGCACCGAGGAGGTGTCGCAGGCGGTGACCATCTGCGCCGCCCACAAATGGCCGGTGATCCCGTTCGGCGTCGGCACCTCGCTGGAGGGCGGGGTGGCGGCGCTGCACGGCGGGCTGTCGATCGATCTGTCGGGCATGAACGCGGTCCTGGAAGTCAACGCCGCCGACCTCGACGTGCGGGTGCAGGCCGGCGTGACCCGCAAGCAGTTGAACGAGCACCTGCGCGACACCGGCCTGTTCTTCCCGATCGACCCGGGCGCCGACGCCTCGATCGGCGGCATGAGCGCGACCCGTGCGTCCGGCACCAACGCCGTGCGCTACGGCACCATGCGCGACAACGTGCTCAGCCTGACCGTGGTGATGGCCGACGGCCGCATCGTGCGCACCGCCCGCCGGGCCAAGAAGTCGGCCGCCGGCTACGACCTGACCCGGCTGTTCGTCGGCTCCGAGGGCACGCTCGGGGTGATCACCGAGATCCAGCTGAAGGTCTACGGCATTCCCGAGGCGATCTCGGCGGCGGTCTGCCAGTTCCCCGACCTGAAGAGCGCCGTCGACACCTGCATCCTGACCATCCAGTCGGGCGTGCCGGTGGCCCGGGTCGAACTGCTGGACGACGCCCAGATGGGCGCCTGCATCGAGTTCTCGAAGCTCGAGGGCCTGGAGCCGAAGCCGACCCTGTTCTTCGAGTTCCACGGCACCGCGGCCGGGGTGGTCGAGCAGGCCGAGACCGTCGAGGCGATCGCCCAGGAACTCGGCGGCACCGACTTCCAGTGGGCCACCAAGCCCGAGGATCGCAGCAAGCTCTGGGAAGCCCGCCACAACGCCTTCTACGCGGCGCTGGCCCAGCGGCCGGGGTCCAAGGGATGGCCGACCGACGTGTGCGTGCCGATCTCGCGGCTTGCCGAGTGCATCGTCGAGACCAAGAAGGACCTTGAGGAGACCGGCCTGTACGCGCCGTTGGTGGGGCATGTCGGCGACGGCAACTTCCACCTCGTCTACGTGATCGACCCCTCGAGCGAGGACGAGATGCGGCGCGCCAAGGAGCACGCCGACCGAATGGTGCTGCGGGCGCTTTCCATGGAGGGGACCTGCACCGGCGAGCATGGCGTGGGCTACGGCAAGATCGATTTTCTGGCCGCCGAACTGCCGGAGGCGGTGCCGGTGATGCGGGCGGTCAAGCGCGCCCTCGACCCCGACAACATCATGAACCCGGGCAAGTTGTTTCGCATGAACTGAGGCACCACCTTGAACCTGATCAGGAGCCGCATCCGGCGCGCTTCGGGGGACCGGGAAGGCGTGGGCGCGGGATGAGCGTGCTGGTGAAGGTGGCCCTGGGCGTGGCGGCGATCGCCCTGTTCGGCCCCGTCCTGATCAAGAGCGCGGCGCATTCCTGGGCCCATGTGCCGTGGCATCAGGCGTCGCGCGAGCCGACCGGGATGGCGCCGGACCCGGCGGTTGAGCGGCGTGCCGTGGTCAGGTCTACGCCGCGTCGACCTTCGGTTGGCGCGGGATCGTGGCCGTTCACACTTGGCTGGTCGTCAAGCCCGCCGACGCCGACGCTTACACGCGGTGGGACGTGGTCGGCTGGGGCGGTGGGCGGGTGGTGCGGCGCAACTATGCGGCACCCGACGCCATGTGGTTCGGCCAGCGCCCGTCGCTGCTGGTGGACAAGCGCGGTGAGGCCGCAGCGGCCCTGATCCCCGGCATCGAGGCCGCGGTCGCCTCCTACCCGTTTCCAGAGCACTACCGCAGCTGGCCCGGACCCAACAGCAACACCTTCGTGGCGCACATCGGCCGCTCGGTGCCGGATCTCGGCCTCGACCTGCCGCCGACCGCGATCGGCAAGGATTTCAGGGCGCTGGACGACTCGATCGGGCGCGCCCCCAGCGGCGGCGGCGTGCAGCTGTCACTGTTCGGATTGGCCGGCATGATCCTGGCGCCGGAAGAGGGCCTCGAAGTGAACCTGCTCGGCCTGTCGGTCGGGATCGACGTGGCGCGGCCGGCGCTTCGCCTGCCGGCGATCGGACGCATCGGGATGACGCCGTAGGCGGCGCGTCAGCGGCCGCGGCGGGGCGCCGAGGCTTCGGGATGGGTCTCGACGAAGCGCCGCAGCACCAGCTTGAGCGCGACCGCGTGCGTCGTGTCGCCGCGGCTGCGGGCAGCCTCGATGTCGTCGAGGATCATCCGGCGGATCGCCGGGCAGCCGTCGGCGTCGTGGACCAGGTAGTTGCCGAGTTCCGCCGCCACGACCGACGTCAGATGTTCGTGCTCGGCGATGGCCGCGATTTCCGCCTCCGTCAACTCCGACAGGGCGATGCAGTCCTCGAAGGTGAGCATGCCGTCCTCCGCCTCTGGTGAAGGTCGATGACAGATATGTGACACTAGCGCGCTGCGGGTATTCGGCAACTGACCCAGGTCAAGGCTCGGCCCCCGGTCAAGGCTCGGCTTGTGGCGGCACGCGGCTGACGTTAGTTTCCCAACCGGGATGAGCGAACGGGGCGAGGACGACGTGAGCGTGTTTCCGAGCGGCGTGTGGCGGTACCCGACCGAGATTCGGTTCGGGGTCGGGGCGATCGCCGAGTTGCCGTCGGCGGTGAAGTCCGCGGGGATCGCGCGGCCGCTGGTGGTCACGGACAACGGCCTCGCCGGCCACGCGATGATCGCCGACGCGCGCGCCCGGCTGGAGGCAGCCGGTTTGCCGACGGCGCTGTTCTCGCAGGTTCGGGGCAATCCGGTGGGGGCCGACATCGAGGCCGGCATGACGGCGTTCCGGGACGGCGATCATGACGGCGTGGTCGCGATCGGCGGCGGCTCGGCGCTCGACGCCGGCAAGACCATCGCCATGGCGGCCCGCCAGCCGCGGGCGCTGTTCGACCTGCACGTCTCGGCCGGCGGCCCGGCGGCGATCGACGGCTCCAGGGTGGCGCCGATGGTTGCGGTGCCGACCACCGCCGGCACCGGGTCGGAGACCGGCCGCGCCGCCGTGGTCACGGATGAGCGCGTGCACGAGAAGCGCATCTTCCTGCACGCGACCATGATGCCGAAGGTGGTGATCGAGGATCCTCAGCTCACCGTCGGTCTGCCGGCGAACCTGACGGCGTGGACCGGCATGGACGCGCTGGCGCATTGCTTCGAGGGGCTTTGCGCGCCGGAGTTGCACCCGTTCTCGGACGGCGTGGCGGTCGAGGGGCTGCGGGTGATCAAGGAGTTCCTGCCGCGCGCCGTGCTCGACGGCACCGACCTCGAGGCGCGCGGCATGATGCTGGCGGCCGCGTCCATGGGCTCGACGGCGTTCCAGAAGGGCCTCGGCGCCATCCATTCGCTGAGCCATCCGGTGGGCGCCCGCTACGACACCCACCACGGTCTGACGAACGCGGTGTTCTTCCCCTACGTGATCGTCCACAACCGCGCCTCGATCCACGAGAAGTGCGACCGGCTGGCGGCCTATCTGGCGTTGCCGAAGGGTGGCGTCGACGGTGTGCTCGACTGGATCCTGACCTGCGCGAGCGCTTCAACATCCCGCACACCTTGGCGGAGCTGGGGGTCGACGACGCCCGGGTGGACGAGATTGCCGCCGCCGCCGAGAAGGATCCGTCGACCGAGAGCAACCCCATGCCGGTGTTCGCGGCCGACATGAAGGCGATGTTCCTGGCCGCCCTGGAAGGCCGGGTGGGCTGAGCCTACTCGGCCGGCTCGCCGATGTGGCGGGCGAAGGCGGCGCGAACCGTCTCGCTCATCTTCTCTACGTTGCGCTCGAGGGTGGCGAAGTCGACGGCGCGGCCGGTCCGGGCGAGTCGCCGCTTGAGTGCCTCCGGCGCGCTCTCCGGATCGAAGTTCCGCCCGACGGTCAGCCTGAGCAGCCCCTGAAGGTTGCGCCAGATGCGGGTCGCGGATGCCAGGAACCGCGCCTCCTCGTCGTCCAGGATGCCGGCGGCCCCGAGCTTGCGGAACGCTTCCGCGGTGTTGCCGTCCAGGACCTCGGGGTGGTGGTGCGCCTCGCGCAGCTGCAGGTACTGGGCGATGAACTCGAGGTCCAGCAGCCCGCCGCGCCAGTGCTTGATCTCCCAGGGGCTGGTCGAGCGGTGCTCCTTGGCGGTCCGCGCCCGCATGGAGGCGACGTCGGCCAGCAGCGTGTCGGCGTCGCGCGCCTCGGTCAGGATCGTCTTGATCCGGGCCTCGATCGCGGCGCGCAGCTCGAGCGGCCCGGTCACGACCCGGGCGCGGGTGAGGGCCATCCGCTCCCAGGTCCAGGCATCCTCGGCGTGGTACTTCTCGAACGCCGCCAGGCTGGTGGCGACGGGGCCCTTGTTGCCGGTCGGGCGCAGCCGCATGTCGATCTCGTACAGCGCGCCCTCGGCGGTCTTGGCCGACAGCGCCGAGATCAACCGCTGCCCCAGGCGGATGGTGTACGCCGAGGTCATCAGCGGCTTGCCGCCGTCGGATTCGCGGTCGAGCGGTGTATCGTAGAGGAACACCAGGTCGAGGTCGGAGCCGTGGGTCAACTCGCGGCCGCCATACTTGCCGAGCGCCAGGACCGCAATCGCCGGCGAGGCGCCGTCCGGCAGCCGCCCGTGACGCTCGGCGAACTCCGTCTCGGCCGCCGGCAGCAGCGCGCGGATGGTGGCGTCGGCGATGTCGGAGAAGGTCTCGCCGGCGTGATCGGCGTCGAGGTGCGCGCGGATGATCTGCACGCCGACCTGGAAGCGCCGGTCGCCGGTCCAGCGCCGGGCGGTGTCGAGCGCCACCTCGTAGTCGTCGACCGAGCGCAGGTGGCGCTCCAACTCCCGCGTCAGGGTGTCGGCGTCGGGCAGCGGCCGCATCACGTCGTGAGTGAGGACGCCTTCGAACAGCGCCGGCTCGCGGCCGAGCTGGGAGGCCAGCGATGGCGCCATGCCGAGGATCTCGGCCATCACCTCGATCAGCGCCGGGTTGGCGTGGAACAGGCTGAACAGCTGCACCCCGGCCGGCAGCGCCTCCAGGAAGCGGTCGAAGCGGCGGAACGCCTGGTCGGGCTGCGGCATCCGCCCGAGCGCTTCCAGCAGCGCCGGGATCAGTTCGGTGAGGAGCTGGCGGGCCCGCTCGCTGCGGGTCGCCCGGGTGCTGCCGCGGTGCCAGTTGCGGATCGTCTCGGCGACGGCACCCGGATCCTCGAAGCCGAGACCGGCCAGCGTGGCGACGGTCTCGGGGTCGTTCTCGCTGCCGGTGAACACCAGGCTCCCGGCCTCGCGGGTCGGAATGGACAAGGCCGGGGCCTCCTCGAACAGATGGGCGTAGTGGTAGGCGACGGTGTGCAGGTGATGCGCGAGGTCGCCCCGGAACCCCTTGGGGTCGTCGTAGCCGAGGAAGGCGGCGAAGCGGTCCAGCTCGGCCGGGTCGTCCGGCAGGATCTGGGTCTGCTTGTCGTCGACCATCTGCAGCCGGTGCTCGACCTTGCGCAGGAAGCGGTAGGCCAGCTTGAGGGCGTTCGCCACCTCGCCGCGCAGCCGGCCGGCGTCGACCAGGGCGGCCAGCGCGTCCTCGGTGCCGCGCACCCGCAACCGGGCGTCCCGGCCCCCCCAGATCAGCTGCTGGGTCTGGGCGAAGAACTCGATTTCGCGGATGCCGCCGCGGCCGAGCTTGACGTTCTGGCCCTCGGCCTTGATGACCGCGCCCTTCTTGTGGGCGGCGATCTGGCGCTTGATGGAGTGGACATCCTGGATGGCGGCGAAGTCCAGGTGACGGCGCCAGACGAACGGCCTCAGCGCGCGCAGGAAGGCGGCCGATGAGTCGGGGTCGCTGGCCACCGGGCGCGCCTTGATCATGGCGGCGCGCTCCCAGTTCTGTCCCATGCTCTCGTAGTAGGTCTCGGCCGCGGTCATCGAAACGGCCGGGGGGTCGAGTTCGGATCGGGGCGCAGCCGCAGGTCGGTGCGGAACACGTAGCCGTCAGCCGTCCGCTCCTCCATCAGCTTGACCATCGTGCGGGTGGCGTTGACGAAGGCCTGACGGAGTTCGGAGTGGTCGGTGTAAACCGGCAGCGCGTCGTCGTAGAGCACGATCAGGTCGATATCGCTGGAATAGTTCAGCTCGCGCGCCCCGAACTTGCCCATGGCCAGGCACACCAGGCCGGAGCCCGCGATCGGGTCGCCGACCGCCTCGAGCGGCAGCTTGCCGCGCCGGATCTGCTCCAGCAGCGCGTGGCGCCACGACGCCGCCAGCCCGCGCTCGGCGGTCTCGGAGATCGCTCCGGTGACCTGCACCAGGTCCCAGAGGCCGGCGATGTCGGCCAGCGCCACCGCGACCGCCGCGCGGCGTTTGGCGACCCGCAGCGCCTTCATCACCGCGTCGACGCCGTCGGCCGGGTCGATCGCCTCGAAGTCCCGCCAGATCCGCGCGGTCGCCGCGTCGATGCCGTCGCGCAGCGCGGCCACCACGAAGGCCTGCTCGCGCAGCAACTCGCGGGTGAGATAGGGGCTGTGGGCGACGATGCCCTCGATCAGGGCACGGGTCCCGGGGCACTCCAGCGCCGCGGCCGCGGTATCGCGATCCTCGGAACCGGTCAGTTCCGCCGCGCGTTCCCGCCAGCGCTCGAGGCCGACACGAACGGCGTTCGTGTCGGTGGGGACCGGCGGGGTCCGGGGCTGCAGCAGAAAGCTCAACGCGGTCTCTTGGGAAGGTTGCAGGTCGGACGGAGAGTGCGGAGATCCCTGGGCCGCGGTCAAGACGGGGCGTCGTCGGGCAGGGAGTTACGTGCTATCACCACGACGCCGCCAACATGTCTCCTGCGGGGTTTCGAACCCGTGATCCATCGCATCGCCGTCGTCTGCCTCGAGATCGCGCTCGCGCTCGTCGTCGGCGTGATCCTGGCGGGCGCTGTCCTGGCGTGGCGGCTGTCCGAGGGTCCGATCATCCTCGACGGCCTGCGCCCCTACGTCGAGGCGATGCTGAGCCCGCCGGGAGCCGCTCTGCAGGCCGACGTCGGCGGGGCCGAGATTTCCTGGAGCGGCTGGGACCGCGCCCTGGAAGTGGTCGCTCGCGACGTGACCCTGGTCGAGCCGGACGGCGCGGTTCGGGTGCGCGTCGGGTCGGTGGCGGTCGCGCTGAGTCCGAAGGCGCTGATCGCCGGCCGCCTGGCCCCGAGGCGGATCAATGTCCTCGACCCGCGAATCACGGTGGCGCGAACCGCGGATGGCGGCTGGCGGCTGATGCCGGAGTCCGACGACACGGGCGGCGACTTCGACCTGGCCGGCCTGCTGCGGTCGTTCGCCGACGCCGAGCCCGGGGGACCGCTGTCCGACCTGCTCGAAATCGACGTCTCGGGCGCGCGCATCCGACTGGTCGACGGCCAGCGTGGTGTCACCCTGGCCGCCGAAGAGGTGTCGGCAGCGCTGCGGCGCACCGCCCCGGGGCTGGCCTTCAACGGCAGCGGCACCCTGTCGTGGGATGGCGGCGTCCGCACGCCGATCGACCTGACCGGCGACTATCGACGCGGCGACGGCGTGGTGCAGGTCGAGGCCCGCACCAGTCGCGTGCCGATCGACGCGATCGCCAGCCTGCACCCGTCGCTGTCCAAGCTCGCCGGCATCAAGCTGCCGGTGGGTGGCGTCGTCAGGGCGACCTCGGGGCTCGACGGCAAGGGCCTGACCGGCTCCGCCGACCTCGTCGTCGCGGCCGGCAGCGTCGCGGTCGCCGGGTTTGCTGGACCGGCCGGTCGAGATCGCCGGTGCCACGGTCCGCCTGGCCGTTGCCCCCGACCTCGACGCGGCCGAACTGACCGCCACCATCGATCTGTCCGGGCCGACGCTCACGCTGACCTCGACCGCGGTGCGGAGCGGGACAGGCTACAGCGTCACCGTGGACGGCGCTGCCGAGGATCTGCCGGTCGACGACCTGGAGCGCTTCTGGCCGGAAAGCGCGGGACCGCCGGCGCGCGAGTGGGTGACCCAGAACCTTCGCGACGGCGTGGTGCCGAACGCCAGCGTGCGCGCGGAGGCCTGGCTGGATCCGGTCGACCCGGGCACGTTCCGGCTCGACAGCCTCGGGGGCCGGATCGATTTCAGCGGAGTCACCGCTCATTACTTTCGCCCGCTCCCACCCATCGTCGGGATCGTCGGGACCGCCCTCTACGACGCCGACAGCTTTGACATCTCAGTCACCGACGGCCGCCTCGACCGCCTGAAGCTGGATCCGTCCAGGGTGCGGATCCACGGCATGGTGGCGGAGGACGAGTTCGCCGAGATCGATGTCGCGGTGCGCGGTCCGCTGCGCGACGCCCTGCGGGTCATCGATCACGAGCCGCTCGGCTACCCCAGCGAGCTCGGCCTGGATGTCTCCACCGTTGCCGGCAAGGCGGGCGCCCGGCTGCGCTTCGACTTCCCGTTGCTGAAGGATTTGAAACTCGACCAGGTGAAGCTGGCGGCGTCGGCCAACCTGACCGACGTCCTGCTGCCGGGAGTGGTCGCCGGCGAGACCCTCGCCGACGCCGACCTGAAGCTCGAACTGGACGGATCCGGCATGACGCTGTCGGGCGCCGGCATGGTCCTGGGGGCTCGTTCGGAGGTCTCGCTCGACCAGCGCTTTCACACCCGTGGGCCCTACACCAGCCGCGGCCGAATCATCACGACGGCGACCCGCGACAGCCTCGCTGCCTTCGGCCTCGATCTCGGCGCGATGATGGGTGGCCGGATGGCGGTCGATGCCCAGTCGGAAACCCGGCCGGATGGCGTCGAGACGGTCAGCCTGACGGCCGATCTGCAGAACGCCTGGCTGCGGGTCGACGAACTCGGTTGGGGCAAGCCGGCAGGCGCCAGCGGCATTCTGCGGGCGCGGCTGACGGTGCGCGACGGTGTTCCGGTCTCGGTCGACGAGTTCGACATGAAGGCCGGTGCCATGTCGGTGCAGGCCGTGGCGGCGCTCGGCGAAGGAGGGCGGCCGCGGACGGTCGACCTCGCCCGGATCCGGATCGGCCGGACCGACGCGGCCGGCCGCGTGGAGCGACTGCCGTCCGGGGAGTGGCGGATCGCCTTGCGCGGTCCCACCATCGACCTCTCGCCGGTGCTCGACCCCGAGGATCCCTCAACGGAGGACGAGAGCGACCTCGCCCTCGACGTCCGCCTCGCGGCGGACACCCTGATCGTCACGCGCAAGGCGTCGCTCGGCGCGGCCACGCTGGCGGTTCGCCAGGCCGGAGACCGTCTGATATCGCTCGATCTGCGGGGACGGGTGGGCGCGGGACTGGCCACGCTTGCCGTGCTTCCGGTCGATGGGCAGCGCCGCCTGACGCTGCGGGCCGAGGATGCCGGCGAGTTTCTGGCAGCGTTCGACATCGTCGAGACGATCCGCGGCGGCCGGCTCGCCGTCGACGGGACCGTTACAGGGCTGGGCCTCGACGACGGCATGGAGGCGACCGCCCGGATCGACGAGTTCCGCGTCGTCAACGCGCCGGTGCTGGCCCGCGTGCTGTCGGTCGCCTCGTTCACCGGTCTCGCCGACGTCCTGCGCGGCGAGGGTATCCGGTTCTCCAGGGCCCGGGTCGGGATCACCCTGACCTCGGACCGGATCGAGGCGCGCGACGGACTGGCCTACGGGCCGGGCCTCGGCCTCAAGGTCGAGGGGGCGTACGACCGCTCCAGCGACCTGATCGATTTCGTCGGGATGGTGGCGCCGGCCTACTCGCTGTCGCGTCTCATCGACCGGATCCCGGTGTTCGGCGAACTGCTGACCGGTGGCGAGGGCGAGGGGCTGCTGGCGACCGAGTTCCGGGTGCGGGGCACCATGGACGATCCGGCGGTCACCGTGAACCCGTTGACCGCGTTGGCGCCAGGCTTCCTGCGCGACCTGCTGTCGACCGCCGAGAGCCCGGCGGATGCCCCGGTCGTCGAGGCGCCGGCACCATCGGCCCCGGGCCCAGGGGTCCGCGAGGACCGCGGCAAGTAGAAGCCGGCCGCTACGCCACCCGCAGCAGGGCGTGACGCTTGCGCCCGGCCGACAGCTTGATGACCCCGTCGGCGTCGATGTCGGCCTCGGCCAGGGCGGCGTTCTCGTCCTCGACCAGCCGGTCGTTGACGCGCGCGCCGCCGCCGCGGATCAGCCGCCGCGCCTCGCCGTTCGAGGCGGCGAGGCCGGCGCGCCTGAGCGCGTCCACCACCGACAGCCCGGCCAGCTCGCCGCGCGCCACGATCGACGCTCGGCAGGCCCTCGGCCGACTGCCCGTCCTCGAAGGTCCGGCGGGCGGTCTCCGCCGCCTCGTCGGCGGCGGCCCGGCCGTGGCAGAGCGCGGTGACCTCGGTCGCCAGGATCTTCTTGGCGTCGTTGATCTCGGCGCCGCCGAGCGCCTCCAGCCGGGCGATCTCGTCGAGCGGCATCTCGGTGAACAGCTTCAGGAACCGGCCGACGTCGGCGTCCTCGGTGTTGCGCCAGAACTGCCAGAAATCATACGGGCTGAGGCGGTCGGCGTTGAGCCACACCGCGCCCTGGGCGGTCTTGCCCATCTTCGCCCCGGACGCGGTGGTGATCAGCGGCGAGGTCAGGCCGTAGATCGTCTGCTGGTCGACCCGGCGCGTCAGCTCGACGCCGTTGACGATGTTGCCCCACTGGTCCGAGCCGCCCATCTGCAGCACGCAGCCGTAGCGCCGGCGCAGCTCCAGGAAGTCGTAGGCCTGCAGGATCATGTAGTTGAACTCGAGGAAGCTCAGCGACTGCTCGCGCTCCAGCCGCAGCCGGACCGAGTCGAAACTCAGCATCCGGTTGACCGAGAAATGCGCGCCGTAGTTCCGCAGGAACGGGATGTACTCGAGCCGGTCGAGCCAGTCGGCGTTGTCGACCATGACCGCGTCGGACGGCGCGTCGCCGAAGCCGAGGTACTTGTCGAAGACCTGCTGGATGCCGGCCTTGTTGTGGGCGATGTCGTCCTCGGACAGCAGCTTGCGCGCCTCGTCCTTGAACGACGGGTCGCCGATCTTCGAAGTGCCGCCGCCCATCAGCACGATCGGCTTGTGGCCGGTCTTCTGCATCCAGCGCAGCAGCATGATCTGCAGCAGCGAGCCGATGTGCAGGCTGTCGGCGGTGCAGTCGAAGCCGATGTAGCCCGTGACCATGCGTGACGCGAACTCGGCGTCCAGGCCCTCCAAGTCGGTGCACTGGTGGAAGAAGCCGCGATCGACGATCGCCTTCAGGAAGTCGGAGCGGGGCGCGGTCATGGTTCGGGTCCGTCAAGTCGGGCGCAGGCTCGGGGCGACGGGATGTAGCACAGGCGCCGCTTGCCAGTCGACATTCGCTGCGGGACAGTCGGGAGATGACGGGGCGAGATCCGATCACCGCCATCGGCCTGATGAGCGGCACCTCCATGGACGGCATCGACGCCGCGGTGATCGTCACCGACGGCGACCTGCGCGTCGATTTCGGTCCGGCGCTGACGATTCCGTACGACGAGCCGTTCCGGGCCCGGTTGCGATCGGTGCTGGGCGAGCGGGGCGACGTCGCCGGCGTCGAGACCGAGTTGACCGACCGTCACGCGGTCGCGGTCCGGCGGCTGATGGACATGGCCGGCCTGGCGCCGGGCGAGGTCGACGTCGTCGGCTTCCATGGCCACACCATCCGGCACGAGCCCGACCGCGGCATCACCCGGCAGATCGGCGACGGCGCCCGGCTGGCGGCCGCGGTCGGCGTCGATGTGGTGGACGGGCTGCGCTACGCCGACGTGGCGGCGGGGGCGAGGGGCGCCGCTGGCCCCGGCCTATCACCGGGCGCTGGCCGGCGGGCTGGAGCGGCCGCTTGCGGTGCTCAACCTCGGCGGGGTCGGCAACGTCACCTGGATCGGGCCCGGCACTGACGACCTGCTGGCCTTCGACACCGGCCCGGCGAACGCGCCGCTCGACGACTGGTGCCGGCGCACCATCGGCGCCAGCCACGATGCCGACGGCGCGCTGGCGGCTGCCGGGCGGGTCGATGCCGAGCGGCTGGCCCGGCTGGTCGAGCACCCGTTCTTCAGCCGCCGGCCGCCGAAATCCCTCGACCGCGACGAGTTCGCGGCGGTGCTCTCGGCCGCGACCGTCGGGCTGAGCGCCGCCGACGGGGCGGCGCTGCTGGCGGCGTTCTCGGTCGAGGCGGTGGTGAAGGCGGTCGGCTGGCTGCCGTCGCCGCCGGCGCGCTGGATCGTGTGCGGGGCGGCCGGCGCAACCCGGTCCTGATGGCCGGCCTGCGCGCCCGCCTCGGGGTTCCGGTCGAGGACGCCGACGCGCTCGGGTGGGATGGCGACGCGCTGGAGGCGCAGGCCTTCGGCTACCTCGCGGTGCGCAGCCGGCTCGGCCTGCCGATCAGCTTTCCGGGCACCACCCGGGCGCCGCGGCCGTTGACCGGAGGCCGCCTGCACCCGCGCCGCGGCTGACCCGGGTCAGGCCGACGCCTTGTCGTGGGCGGCGATCGACTTGTCGAGGTAGTTGCCGGTGATGCTGGTCAGCTGGTCGATCTGCTGGCCGAAGAAGTGGTTGGCGCCCTTGATCACCGAGTGGGTGATGGTGATGCCGCGCTGGGACGACAGCTTGTCGACCAGCTTCTTGACCGATTCCGGCGGCACGATGTCGTCCTGGTCGCCCTGCACCACCAGCCCGGAGGCCGGGCAGGGGGCGAGGAAGGTGAAGTCGAACATGTTCGCCGGCGGCGCCACCGACACGAAGCCGGTGATCTCCGGGCGCCGCATCAGCAGCTGCATGCCGATCCAGGCGCCGAACGAGAACCCGGCGATCCAGCAGTAGCGGGCGTTCGGGTTGTAGGTCTGCAGCCAGTCCAGGGCGGTGGCCGCGTCGGACAGCTCGCCCTCGCCGCCGGTGTAAATGCCCTGCGAGCGGCCGACGCCGCGGAAGTTGAAGCGCAGCGTCGAGAACCCGCGCGCCACGAAGGTCTGGTAGAGCGAATAGACGACCTTGTTGTTCATGGTGCCGCCGTGCTGCGGATGCGGGTGCAGCATCAGGGCGATCGGCGCGTTCGGCTCCTGAGCGTGGAGATACCGCCCCTCGATGCGTCCTTCGGGGCCGTTGATCGTGACTTCAGGCATCTTTGTCCTCGCGGCCGACCTCGGCGTGAGGGGTGGACATAGCGCGCCGAGTGTCATTTTGTCGATTCCGATGAAAGTCGGCGGCGCCGGCGGCGAATCAAGTGCCGCCCGGAATCCGCTCGCGATTGACCCGGCGGCACCGGGTCCCTACGTCGGAGGCGAGCCCGGAACCGTTCCATGCGCGATCTCGTCTACCTCGACCACAACGCCACCACGCCGGTGCGTCCGGCCGCCCTCGACGCCATGGCCGAGGCGGCGCGCGCCGTCGGCAACCCGTCGTCGGTGCACGCCGCCGGCCGGGCGGCGCGCGGCCGTCTCGAGGCGGCGCGGGCCCGGGTGGCGGCGCTGGTGGGACGTCCGCCCGAGCAGGTGGTGTTCACCTCGGGCGGCACCGAGGCCGACGCGCTGGCGGTGCGCGGCCCGGGACGGCCGCGGCTGCTGGTCTCGGCGATCGAGCACGACGCGGTGCTGGCCGTCGCCGAGGGCGCGGAGCGGATCGCCGTCGACGCCGAGGGGCGCCTCGACCTCGCCGATCTGGAGCGGCGTCTGGCCGCCGACGACGCGCCGGCGCTGGTGTCGGTGATGTGGGTGAACAACGAGACCGGTGTGGTCCAGCCGGTCGCCGAGGCGATCCGGCTGGCCCGGGCGGCCGGTGCCCTGGTCCATGTCGACGCGGTGCAGGGCGCGGGCCGGCTCGACCCGGCGCCGCTCGCCGACGCCGATCTGGTCGCGCTTTCCGGCCACAAGATCGGCGGCCCGGCCGGGGTCGGGGCGCTGCTGGTGCGGCCGGCGCTGGCGCTGCGGCCGCTGGCGCTGGGCGGCGGGCAGGAGCGCGGGCGCCGGTCCGGCACCGAGAACCTGCCCGGCATCGCCGGTTTCGGCGCCGCCGCCGAGGCGGTCGCCGCCGGCGGCCGCCGAGGAACTGGTGCGCCTGCTGGCGTTGCGCGACCGGCTGGAGGCGGCGGTGCTGGCCGCCGCCCCGGAGGCGCGGGTGCTGGGCGCCGGCGCCGGGCGGATCGCCACCACCTGCCTCGGCCTGCCGGGGGTGCCGGCGGAGACCCAGGTGATGGCGCTCGACCTCGCCGGCATGGCGGTCAGCGCCGGCTCGGCCTGCTCGTCCGGCAAGGTGAAGCGCTCGCACGTGCTCGCCGCCATGCTGGGCGACGACCCGATCGCCGGCCAGGCGATCCGGGTCAGCCTCGGCTGGACCACGACCGCCGCCGAGATCGACCGGTTCGTCGCCGCGTGGTGCGCCATGCGGAACCGTCTTTCGCCCGCCGCCCGCGCCGCCTGAATTTCTCCAAAAGGGAACCGACATGACCGACCGCACCGCCCTCGTCCCCGCCGGCTCGTTCGTCGCCCGGCTGATCGAGTCCTGCCCGGAGTCCTGGGAGGCCTACACCCGGCACCGCTTCGTCGCCGGCCTCGGCGACGGCACCCTGCCGGAGCCGGCGTTCCGGCACTACCTGGCCCAGGACTACCTGTTCCTGATCCATTTCGCGCGGGCCTACGCGCTCGCCGCCTACAAGGCCGATCGCCTGGACGACATGCGTTACGCCTCCGCAACGCTGTCGGCTCTGATCGATACCGAAATGAAACTGCACGTCCAGTACTGCGCCGGCTGGGGTATGACCGAGGCCGACATGGCGGCGGTGCCGGAGGACCCGGCCTGCGTCGCCTACACCCGCTATGTGCTGGACCGCGGCCACGCCGGCGACCTGCTCGACCTGTTCGCGGCGCTCGCCCCCTGCGTCGTCGGCTACGGCGTGATCGGCGAGGGACTGGCCGCCGACCCGGCGACCCGGCGCGGGGCCGCCAACCCGTACGATGCCTGGATCGCGGTGTACGCCGGCGAGGACTACCGCTCGGTGGTGCGGGCCTCGGTGGCGCAGGTCGAAGCGCTGGCGGCGCGGCGCGGCGGGGCGGCGCGGTTCGACGACCTGGCGCGGACGTTCCGGCAGGCGACCGATCTGGAGGTCGGCTTCTGGCAGATGGGGCTCGACGCCGCCGGGCGAAACTGAGCCCGCGGTTGCGCGCCCGCCGCCCCAGGGCCTATATCCCCCGCATGACGACGTCCGCCGCACTTCCCGACCTCGACCTCGGCCTGCCGGGCCCGCGCGCCGCCCGGCGGGTGGTGGTGGCGATGTCGGGCGGCGTCGACAGCTCGGTGACGGCGGCGCTGCTGAAGGAGGCCGGCTACGACGTGGTCGGCATCACCCTGCAGCTCTACGACCATGGTGCGGCGGTGGCGCGCAAGGGCGCCTGCTGCGCCGGCGCCGACATCCACGACGCCCGCACGGTCGCCGAGCGCATCGGCATCCCGCACTACGTGCTCGACTACGAGAGCCGGTTCCGGCAGAGCGTGATCGACGATTTCGCCGACAGCTACCTGCGGGGCGAGACGCCGATCCCGTGCGTGCGCTGCAACCAGACGGTCAAGTTCCGCGACCTGCTGGAGACCGCCCGCGACCTCGGGGCCGAGTGCCTGGCGACCGGCCACTACGTCCGCCGCGTCGCCGGAAGGGACGGTCCGGAACTGCACCGCGCCGCCGATCCGGGCAAGGACCAGAGCTACTTCCTGTTCGCCACCACGCCGGCCCAGCTCGACTTCCTGCGCTTCCCGCTCGGCGGCCTCGACAAGGCCGCGACCCGCGCCGAGGCGCGCCGCCTCGGGCTCGCCGTCCAGGACAAGCCCGACAGCCAGGACATCTGCTTCGTGCCGAACGGCAACTACGCCGAGGTGGTGCGCCGGCTGCGGCCGGGCGCGGCCGACCCCGGCGAGATCGTCGGCCTCGACGGCGCCGTGCTCGGCCGGCACGACGGCGTCATCCACTTCACCGTCGGCCAGCGGCGCGGCATCGGCGTCGGCGGCCGGCGCGGCCCGGACGGCGAGGACGATACCGAGCCGCTGTACGTGGTCCGCCTGGATCCCGAGGCGCGGCGCGTCGTCGTCGGCCCGCGCGAGGCGCTGGCGGCCGGCGCCGTCCGGATCGGCGAGTTGAACTGGCTCGGCGGCGGCGACGGCCCGCCGGCCGCGGGCCTGCGGGCGCTGGTCAAGCTGCGCTCGGCCCAGCAGCCGGCGGCGGCGACCGTCCGCCCGGACGGCGCCGGCGGCGCGCGCCTCGACCTCGACCTGCCGCAGCACGGTGTCGCGATCGGCCAGGCGGCGGTGATCTACGCCGTTCAGGGAAGCCGCGTGCTCGGCGGCGGCTGGATCCG
>JAGYJX010000013.1 GCA_018401495.1 Rhodospirillaceae bacterium | reverse complement strand
TGTTCAGGCGCATGCTGGAGGCCGGGAACCCGCCGACCATCTGGGACGACCTGGTAGCGGCGGCGCGCCCGGTCCAAGACCGGGAGGGCTGAACGGCCGTTGCCCCCCTTCCTCCTTGTCTCCCCGGACTCGGAATATCTGACACCGCCCCAGATCTGACGCCGCTGATCGACCGGCGCGTCGGCCGAAATCCGTCCAACGTCAGTGGCGGTGCGCGAACACGCTAAGCCTCGGCTTGCCTTCAACTGCGCGCGTGCGGTGACCGCGCCCGGTGGTGTCCTCGCCGAACAGGAACCCGCCGCTCTCGACGCGGGCGAGAGAACCGTCGGTGGTCTCGGTCTCGAGGCCGCCGGTTAGCACGATGACGGCTTGGCGTTGCGGGGCGGTGTGCCAGTCGTAGTCCAGCGTCGCCGGGGCAAGCACGAACTGAAAGCCGGAGAGTGGAATCTCCTCGGTCACCAGGCCCTCCGGTCCGCCGTAGCGGTAGGGCATCCGTTCCCAGACCGTGGTCGATCCGCCGTCGGCGGTCGCGACGTTACGGGGATAGCGGAGGTCGGATGGCCCGCCCTCGATCGACGCGTCGAGAGATGTGCGCCGGTCCAGATGCACCTCGTCGTCCAGGGCGATGAACGCCGACCGGAAGGGCTGGCCGTCCAGCGCCCGACTGCGATGCCCTTGACCCCAACCGTCGGCGATCTCCAGAACGTCGCCTGCACGAAACACCCGCCGTTCCCCGGCTCCGACGACGATCTCAAGCCCGCCCTCGAGAACGAGGACCAGCCTGCGTCTGGGGGCCAAGTGGAAATCGAAATCGAACGTGCCCGGTGTCCAGCGAAAGCTCAGCGAGGTGGCGGGGAGCGTGCCCGTCATCCGCATCGCGTCCAGCATCCCGGTGAATGGAATGACCCGGTCCCGGAACACGGTGCGGCCGTCCTCCAGGGTCTCCGTCACGGAAACCGCTATGCCAGCATCCGCCATCCCGCGCGGTCCTCTCTGAGGCAGTCAAACGACAGAGAGATGATATTGTGACATCGGGGACGGATAAAGCCGACGGTGGGGAACAACTCACCGTGATGGTCGGAACTTCTCCAGCCTTTCGATGGCCGTCACCGCCCATACCGGCCTCCAGGACAGCCCTTCCTCCTTGTCTCCGCGCCCCCCGCGGCGGTATCACCACCGCGACCTTCACCGACGAGCCGAGGCCCGTGCCGGACAGCCCCGCCCAACCGGTCGCCACCGCGCCGGCCGAGACCGTGCCGACCGCGACCCCGCCGACCCCGGCCGGCGCGCCGTTGCTGTCGGTGGTCGTCCCGGTCCTGAACGAGCAGGACAACGTCGCCCCGCTGGTCGCGGAGATCCGCGCGGCGCTGGCGCCGGTGTGCGCGGGCCACGGCGGCGCCGGGAGCGGCCCCGGGAGCGGCTACGAGATCGTCTACGTCGACGACGGCTCGACCGACCGCACCGCCGAGGTCCTGGCCTCCCTGCGCGCCAGCGTGCCGGAGCTGCGGGTGGTGCGGCATTCCCGGCGCGCCGGGCAGAGTGCGGCGCTGCGCAGCGGCGTGCGGGCGGCGCGCGGCCGGCTGATCGCCACCCTCGACGGCGACCGCCAGAACGACCCGGCCGACATCCCGAAGCTGCTGGAGGTCTGGCAGCGCGCCGACGCCGCCGGGCGAAGCCGGGTGATGGTCACCGGCCACCGGGTGAACCGGCGCGACAGCCCGGCCAAGCGCCGGGCGTCGGGCATCGCCAACGCCATCCGGCGCGCGCTGCTCGGCGACGACAACCCGGACACCGGCTGCTCGCTGAAGCTGTACGAGCGCGCGCTGTACCTGGCGATGCCGTATTTCGACCACATGCACCGCTACCTGCCGGCGCTGGCCCAGCGCGAGGGCGCCAGCGTCGAGGTGGTGCCGGTCAACCACCGGCCGCGGCCGAGCGGGCAGTCGAAGTACAACAACCTCGGCCGGGCCCTGGTCGGTATCCCCGACCTGGTCGGCGTGATATGGCTCATCCGCCGCGCCCCGCGCGGCCTCGACGTCCACGAAGTGGAGTGAGTCGCCTTGGACATGTTCAAGAACCTGTCCGTGGAGGAGGCGATCATGCTGATCGTCGGCTTCACCGGGCAGGCGCTGTTCACCATGCGCTTCCTGGTGCAGTGGCTGAAGAGCGAGATCAGCCGCAAGAGCGTGATCCCGATCGCGTTCTGGTACTTCTCGCTGGCCGGCGGCGCGACCCTGTTCGTGTACGCGTTCTGGCGCCAGGACCCGGTGTTCATCCTCGGGCAGGGCACCGGCCTGTTCATCTACGCCCGCAACCTCTGGCTCATCCACCGCGAACGCCGCGAGCAGTCCGAGCAGCAGGCCCACCCGTCGTGACCGCAACCGGCGGCGCGGCCCGGAGTTGACCCACAGCATGAGCGCCCCCCGAATCGTGTCCCTGTTGCCGAGCGCGACCGAGATCGTCGCCGCCCTCGGCCTGACGGAACGTCTCGTCGGGCGCAGCCACGCCTGCGACTACCCGGCCGAGATCCTGCACATCCCGTCGATGACCCGGCCGCGGATCGACCCGGCGAAGCCGTCGCGCGGCCTGCACCGCAACGTGCGCAAGCTGGTCGAGAAGGCGCTGTCGGTGTTCGAGGTCGACGCCGAGCGGCTGCGCGCCGCCCGCCCGGACGTGATCCTCACCCAGCACCAGTGCGCCACCTGCGCGGTCACCGAGAAGCGACCTGGAAGCGGCGCTGGCCGAGTGGACCGGGACGGCGCCGCGCATCGTGTCGCTGGCGCCGACCACGCTGAAGCAGGTCTGGGCCACCTTCGGGGTGGTCGGCGAGACCCTCGACATCCGCTGGGCCGGGCGCGAGCTGGCGGAACGGGCGCGCGAGCGCGTCGAGGTGATCGCCGAGCGGGTGCCGGCGCTGAAGGACCGGCCGACGATAGCCTGTGTCGAATGGCTGGACCCGCCGATGATCGCCGGCTTCTGGGTGCCGGAGGTGGTGGCCGCCGCCGGCGGCCGGCCGGTGCTGGCGACCGCCGGCGAGCACGCCGCCCCCACCACCCTCGGCAAGATCGCCGAGGCCGGCGCCGACGCCATGATGCTGATGCCGTGCGGCTTCGACCTGCAGCGCACCCTCGCCGAGGGCCGCGCCTTCATGGCCCGGCCGTCGATGGCCAAGACCCGCGCCGCCCGCGCCGGCAAGGTCTGGGCGCTCGACGGCAACGCCTACTTCAACCGCCCGGGACCGCGGCTGGTGACCTCGGTGGAGATCCTCACCGAGATCCTGCACCCCGGGCTGTTCAACGCCGGCTACCAGGGCAGCGGCTGGGAAAAGCTGCTGGCCAACCCGCTGTAGATCGCCACCCGCAGCGGGAAGCCGCTTCGGCTTGCCAGCGGGTGCGGGGGTCGCGATGATCCCGGCATGACGCAACCCGATCCCTTCCGCCTGCTGGTCACCGGTGCCGCCACCGGCATCGGCGCCGCCCTGGTGCGCCGCCTCGCCCGGCCCGGCCTGGCGGTGCTGCTGCACACACGGCGCAACGCCGACGGGCTGGCGGCGGTCGCCGAGGCGGTGCGCGAAGCCGGCGGCACCGCCCGCACCATGACCGGCGACTTCGCCGACCGGGCGCTGCCGGCGGCCCTGGTCGGCACGGCAGCCGGCGCGTTCGGCGGCCTCGACGCCGTGGTCGCCAACGCCGGCTGGGCCGACCGCACGCCGCTGCTGGAGGCCGACCCCGAGGCCATCGACCGCGCCCACGCCGGCATCGCCGGAAGCTTCGTGGCGCTGGCCCGGGCGGCGGCCCCGCATCTGCGGGCAGCGCCCGCCGGCCGGCTGGTGGCGGTCTCGGCGTTCGGCCCGCACGTGTTCCGGCCCGGCGTCATGACCTTCCCGGCGACCGCCGCCGCCAAGGCGGCGCTGGAGACCCACGTGCGGGCGCTGGCCTTCGAGCTGGCGGCCGACGCCGTCACCGTCAACGCGGTCGCCCCCGGCTTCATCCAGAAGGATTCCGGCACCCACGCCGCCGTCACCCCGGAGCTGCGCGCCCGGGTCGGCGCCGGCATCCCGATGGGCCGGCTCGGCACCCCCGACGAGGTGGCGGCGGTGATCGGCTTCCTGCTGTCGCGCGACGCCGGCTACGTCACCGGCCAGGTGATCCACGTGAACGGCGGGCTGGTGTAGGCGGAAACCGGCCGATCGTGCGGCGGCGCGCACGACACCCGTGCGAGCGCGCCGCGCTTCCCATTCCCCGGCCGTGAGGGTAGGAACCGGCACCGATTCCACGGAGCCCAGAGTCCATGCCCATCGACGCCGACCTCCTCGACCTTCTGCCGAAGGTCGTCGCCCTGCTGTTCACCGGGGCGCTCGCCGGAACTCTGGCCGGCCTGCTCGGCGTCGGCGGCGGCATCGTCATCGTGCCGGTGCTGTTCTACCTGTTCGGCGTGCTCGAGCTGGCGCCGGACTCGGCGATGCACGTCGCCGTCGGCACCTCGCTCGCCACCATCATCCCGACCTCGATCGCCTCGATGCGCGCGCATTTCAAGCGCGGCTCGATCGACACCGACCTGCTGAAGGTGTGGGGCGTGGCGGCGTTCCTCGGCGCCATCCTGGGGGCGGTGATCTCCGGCTACGTGAAGGGCGCGGTGCTGACCGGGGTGTTCGCGGTGGTCGCCGCCCTGGTCGCCGTCAACATGGCGACGCCGAACGGCCTGCGGGTCGCCGACGCCCTGCCCGCCAACCGCTTCGCCAGCGGCCTGATCGGCTACGTCATCGGCACCTTCTCGGTGATGATGGGGATCGGCGGCGGCACGCTGTCGGTGCCGGTGCTGTCGGCCTTCAACTTCCCGATCCACCGCGCCGTCGGCACCGCCTCCGCCCTCGGCCTCGCCATCGGGGTGCCGGGGGCGATCGGCTTCGTGATCGCCGGCTGGGCGGTCGAGGACCTGCCGCCGCTGTCGGTCGGCTACGTCAACCTGGTCGGCTTCGTGCTGATCTTCCCGATGTCGGTGCTGATGGCGCCGGTCGGGGCCAGGCTGGCGCACGCGCTGAGCCGGATCTGGCTGCGCCGGGCGTTTGCCCTGTTCCTCGGCATCACCTCCGTGCGTATGTTCTACAAGTTGCTGAGCTGACGAGCCGATCGGAGAACAGGTCATGGCCGCTTCCACCGTCACCGTCGGGGTCATCGGCCTCGGCTCCATGGGCCTCGGGGTCGCCCGGACCCTGTGCCGCGCCGGGTTCGAGACCTGGGGCTTCGACGTGCGCGACGCGTCGGTCCTCGAGCTCGAGGAAGCCGGCGGCCACGCCGCCTCCAGCCCGGCCGACCTCGGCAAGCGGGTCGACGTCGCCATCGTGCTGGTCGCCACCGCCGACCAGGTGCGCACCGTGCTGTTCGGCGAGGCCGGCGCCGCCGCCGCCCTGCACGAGGGCTCGGTGGTGATCGCCAGCGCCACGGTGCCGGCCAGCGTCGCGATCGAGACCGGGTTCCTGCTGTCCGAGCACGGCGTGCTGATGATCGACGGGCCGCTGTCCGGCGGCGTCGTCGGCGCCGAGTCCGGCACCCTGTCGGTGATGGCCTCGGGGCCCGACGCGGCGTTCGAGGTCGCCGGCGACGTGCTGGAGGCGATCGCCTCCAAGGTCTACCGGCTCGGCCCGAAGCACGGCGTCGGCTCGACCGTGAAGACCATCAACCAGCTGCTGGCCGGCGTTCACATCGCCGCCTCGGCCGAGGCGATGGCGCTCGGCATCCGCGCCGGCGTCGACCCGACCACCCTGTTCGAGGTGATCTCGAACTCGGCGGGCGCGTCCTGGATGTTCAACAACCGGGTGCCGCACATCCTCGACGGCGACTACGCCCCGAAGAGCGCGGTCGACATCTTCGTGAAGGACCTCGGGATCGTGCTGGAGACCGGCAAGAGCCTGACCTTCCCGCTGCCGCTGTCGGCGACCGCCCACCAGCAGTTCCTGGCGGCGTCGGCGGCCGGCCTCGGCCGCGAGGACGATTCCGCCGTCATCAAGGTGTTCCAGAAGCTGACCGGCATCGAGCTGCCGGCGGAGAAGGACGGCAAGTAGCCGCCTCCTCAGGGCGATAGAGAATAGCAGAAATTACAATGAGTTAAACTCTATCGCCCTGAGGTGCCCCCGCGCAGCGGGGGCCACGAAGGGCCTACCGGGAAGGATCCTCGGGCTCTCAGGACGCTCCGGCGTACGGGTCGTAGGTGCCGAAGCTCCACAGCCGGCCCTCCAGGTCGCGCGCCGAGTACTCGCGGGCGCCGTAGTCGGTGTCGGCCGGCGGCCGCACGATCGCGGCGCCGGCGGCGACCGCGCGGGCGTGGTGGGCGTCGACGTCGTCGACCCGGACGTAGACGCCGAACGGCTCGGTGCTCCAGGGATTGGCCGGGTCCGGCGCCGCTTCCGAGCCGCACATGATCATGCCGGCGCCCTGGCGCAGCTCGGCGTGGGCGACGCTGTCGCCGTCCCCCGGGACCACCAGGTTCGGCGCGAACCCGAAGGCCCGGCCGAGCCATTCGATGGCGGCCGGCGCGTTGCGGTACTTCACGCAGGGAAAGACGTTGGGGTGGCGGTGTTCGGTCATGACCGGCTCCTCGCGGTGTGACGGGAAGCGCCACCCTATGGTCGGCCGGGCGGGCGGTCTTGCAAGGATGTAACCGGCGGTCAGCCCGGCAGGGTGGCGCGCTCGAGCGGCCGGCGGCTGGCCAGGAACACCGGTCGGGCTGACACCCGTGAACCGCCTGAAGTCGTTCACGAAATGCGACTGGTCGGTGTAGCCGCACTCGTAGGCGATGTCGGCCCAGCCGGCGCACAGGCCGCGGTCGTGCAGGTCGATCGCCCGGTTGAAGCGCAGGATCCGGGCGATGGTCTTGGGCGGCAGGCCCAGCTGGTCGCGGAACACCGCCGCCAGGTGCTTGCGGCTGCAGTCGAGCTCCGCCGTCAGGTCGCCGATCGCCACCCGACCGCCGGTCGCCCGCAGCCGCCGCCAGCCGGCAACGGCCAGTCCCGGCGGGTCGGCCCGGTCGCGTCGAGCCGGCGGGCGATCGCCGCGTCCAGCAGGTCGAAGCGGGCCGACCAGCCGGGGGCGTCGCGCAGCGCCTCGGCCAGCCGCCGCCCCGGACGCCCCGAACGCGTCGTCGACCCCGACCACCCGGTTCGCCAGTTCCGCCATCGGCATCCCCAGCAGCCGGCGGGCGCCGAGCGGCGTCAGGTTGACGTGCAGGCCGCTCTGGGCGCCGACGGTCTCGGTCAGCACCGTGGTGTCGTGCATCCCGGCCAGGAAGCCGTGCGGGTGGCGGGCCGATCACCGCCTCGCCCGCCGGATCGAGGAACCGCAGGGTCGGGCCGAAATCGAAGATCAGCACCACCCCCGGCGCCGGCAGTTCGCGCCGCCGCAGCGGCCCGGCGGAGCGCTCGCGGTAGCCGGTGTAGTCGAGGACCGACGTCGCGCAGCCGCGGGTCCGGGTCGCCCGAGACCATCTCCAGCTCGCCGTCCGGCGCGCCGCCGCGCACCACCCGCAGCGCCCGCGGCGCCGGGTCCGGCCGCCAGCGATCCAGCCCCCAAGCGTCGAGTCCCCCGGTCATGGCCGTCCTCCTAGCCCAGCAGGCAGCCGATCCCGTAGCACGACGCGCCGAACAGCTTGACGGTCACCGCCCAGCCCGAGCAGATCGAGCACCAGCATCAGCGCCGTCACCGGCAGGGCGACGAACAGCAGGACGTAGAGCAGCGCCCAGCCGGTGTACCGGCGCGCCGGTATCAGATGGCCATGGACCCGCACGGGCTTCTTGAACAGGGTGATCACCGGCGGAACACTAGCGCCTCTCGGGGGGACAAGGAACACGGATGGCGGCACGGCGGCAGCAACCGCGTCAGCGCCAGCGACGGCGGGCGGACGCTTCGGACTCGACCCCGGCCGGGGTTGCCGGCGCCAGCCTCGGCGGCGTCGAGTCGCTGTGGGGCGGCGGCGGCGAGCGCGACTGGACGGCCCTGCTGGCGGCCGCCGGGCGGGCGCCGATCGAGCAGAGCTGGGCCTACGGCGACGCCATCGCCGCCGGCTCGCCCTACCGCCCGGCGCGCGGCGTGTTCCGGCAGGGCGGGCGGCCGGTGGCGGTGGTGCAGGCGCTGGTGTGGTCGCTGGCCGGGGCCGCCCGCCTGGTCAAGGTGGTGCGGGGGCCGCTGTTCCTGGAGGAGGCGCCGGACCCGGCGGTGCGCGCCGCGGTGTTCCGCCTGATCCGCGAGCGCTGGCCGCTGGCCGGGGCGAACGCGCTGTTCTGGACGCCGGAACTGCCGGACGGCGACGACGCCGCGCCAGCTGATGCGCGGCCTCGGCATGCGCCGGACGGTGACCGGCTACACCACCGCCTGGCTCGACCTGTCGGCCGGGCTCGAGGCGTTGCGCGCCGGGCTGCACCAGAAATGGCGCAACCAGCTGGTGCGCGCCGAGCGCCAGCGCCTGCGGATCCGCGACGGCCACGGCGGTGCCGCCCTCGGCTGGCTGGCCGAGCGCCACGACCAGCACCGCCGCCGCCGGCGCTTCGGCGGCCCGACCGGCGCCTTCGCCGCCGCCCTGGCGGTGCTCGCCCCGCGCCCCCAGGACGCGCTGGTGCTGCTGGCCGAACGCGGCTCGGAGCCGGTCGCCGGCGTGCAGTTCCTGCGCCACGGCGACGCCGCGACCTACTACCTCGCCTGGACCGGGCCGGAGGGCCGCGCCGCCCACGCCCACAACCGGCTCATGTGGGAGGGGATCGAACGCCTCGCCGCCGCCGGCGTGCGCTGGCTCGACCTCGGCGGCCTCGACGCCACGATGCCGGGCGTGACGCGCTTCAAGCTCGGCCTCGGCGCCGCGCCGGTGACGCTGACGGGGACGTGGCTGTAGCAGGGCGCCCCCGAACGCCCGGCGGGACGGAGCCGGAACCCCAGCCGACACACGGCATCTGCTGCGGCCCGCGCCCGTCGCCCCGTGGCTTCCGGCTCGGCCGCGCCGGGGCGGCGCGTCCGTCCGGAATGACGAGGGGGTGGGGTCGGCCTCGCGGTCGCCCCACTCGAAGGTCCCGGCGGCAGCGGCCCCCACCTTCGTCGTCATTCCGGACCGGGCCGCCGCAGGCGGAACGGAGCCGGAACCCACCCGACGCACCGCAGTTGCAGCGGCCTGTCCCCGTCGCCCCGTGGCTTCCGGCTCGGCCGCGCCGGGGCGGCGCGTCCGTCCGGAATGACGATGGGGGCGGGGTCGGCCTCGCGGTCGCCCCACTCGAAGGTCCCGGCGGCAGCGGCCCCCACCTCCCGTCGTCATTCCGGACCGGGCCGCCGCCGGCGGGACGGAGCCGGAACCCAGCCGACGCACGGCATCTGCAGCGGCCCGCGCCCGTCGCCCAGTGGCTTAGCCGGCTCGGCCGCGCCTTTCGACCGCCCGCAACGGCGAACGGCCCGCAGCGTCGCTCCGGGCCGTTCGGGCATCTCATGTCGCGAGCGGAAGCGGGCTCCCGCTCACCGTCGGGTCAGCGCGGCGCCACCACCATGATCATCTGGCGGCCTTCGAGCTTGGGGTGCGACTCGACCTTGGCGACTTCGCCGAGGTCGTCCTGCACCCGCTTCAGCACGTTCAGGCCGATCTCCTGGTGCGCCATCTCGCGACCCCGGAAACGCATGGTCAGCTTGACCTTGTCGCCTTCCTCGAGGAACCGGTTCACGGCCCGCATCTTGGTCTGGTAGTCGTGATCGTCGATGTTCGGGCGCATCTTGATCTCTTTGACCTCGATGACCTTCTGCTTCTTCTTGGCCTCGTTCTTCTTCTTCTGGGCTTCGTACTTGAACTTCCCGAAGTCGAGGATCTTGCAGACCGGCGGGTCGGCGTTCGGCGACACCTCGACCAGATCGAGGCCGAACTGCTCAGCCTGCGCGAGCGCCTCGTGCAGGCTCAACACGCCGATCATCTCGCCGTCGGGGCCGACGCAGCGAACGCTGCGCACGTTGATTTCACGGTTGACGCGCGGACCGTCCTTGGACGGCGGCGCGGCGTTGAAGGGGGGTCTGGCTATGGGGTCGTCTCCTTATGATGATTACGCCTGTCCGCTCGGCGGAGAAGCCTCGATCTTGAGTCTATGAACGGCGTCGGTCAACGCAAGCACTTCCTGCGCCTGACCGCCGAGCCGCCGGATAGCGACGCTGCGCCCCTCGGCCTCGCGGGCGCCGACCACCAGGATGGCCGGCACCTTGGCCTCGGAATGCTCGCGGATCTTGTAGTTGATCTTCTCGTTGCGTCGGTCCATCGCCACGCGCAGCCCGGCGGCCTTGCAGGCCTCCGCGACCTCGGCGGCGTAGCCGTCGGCGTCGTTGGTGATGGTGGCGACCACCACCTGCAGCGGCGACAGCCACAGCGGGAACCGCCCGGCGTGCTGCTCGATCAGGATGCCGATCCAGCGCTCCATCGAGCCGAAGATCGCCCGGTGCAGCATGACCGGCCGGTGCCGCGCGCCGTCCTCGCCGACATACTCGGCGTCGAGCCGCTCCGGCAGCACGAAGTCGACCTGCAGGGTGCCGCACTGCCAGTCGCGGCCGATGGCGTCGCGCAGCACGAATTCCAGCTTCGGGCCGTAGAACGCGCCCTCGCCCGGGTTCAGCGTGGTCTCCAGGCCGGCGGCGTCGCAGGCCGCCCGCAGCGCCCCCTCGGCGCGGTCCCACACCGCGTCCTCGCCGGCCCGGACCGGCGGCCGGTCGGAGAACTTGATCCGGACGTCCTCGAAGCCGAAGTCGCGGTAGACGCTCTTCAGCAGGTCGCAGAACCGGATGCTCTCCGAGGTGATCTGGTCCTCGGTGCAGAAGATGTGGGCGTCGTCCTGGGTGAAGGCGCGCACCCGCATGATGCCGTGCAGCGCGCCCGACGGCTCGTTGCGGTGGCAGGCGCCGAACTCGGCGAGCCGCAGCGGCAGGTCGCGGTACGATTTCAGGCCCTGCTTGTAGACCTGGACGTGGCCCGGGCAGTTCATCGGCTTCAGGGCCAGCACCTTGTCGTCGTCGGCGTTGGCCGTGAACATGTTCTCGCGGAACTTCTCCCAGTGCCCCGAGGCCTCCCACAGCGCCCGGTCGATCAGCTGCGGCGTCTTGATCTCGCGGTAGCCGCCCTCCTCGAGGCGGTTGCGGATGTAGGTCTCGATCACCCGGTACAGCGTCCAGCCCTTGGGGTGCCAGAACACCGAGCCGACCGCCTCCTCCTGGACGTGGAACAGGTCGAGCTCGCGGCCGAGCCGGCGGTGGTCGCGCTTCTCGGCCTCCTCCAGCATGTGCAGGTGGGCGTCGAGCTGCTTCTGGTCGGCGAAGGCCGTCCCGTAGATCCGCTGCAGCATCGGCTTGCTGCTGTCGCCGCGCCAGTAGGCGCCGGCCACCTTCATCAGCTTGAAGGCGTGCCCGACGCCCTTGGTCGACGGGCCGTGCGGCCCGCGGCACAGGTCGAGGAATCCGCCCTGGCGGTAGAAGGTGATGATCTCGCCCTCGGGGATCGCCTCGGCCAGCTCGACCTTGAACGGCTCGTTGGTGGCCTTGTAGTGGGCAACCGCCTGGTCGCGCGTCCACTCCTCGCGCACGATGCGCTCGTCGCGGTCGACGATGTCGTGCATGCGCTTCTCGATGATCGCGAGATCGTCCGGCGTGAACGGCGTGGCGCGGTGGAAATCGTAATAGAAGCCGTTCTCGATCGACGGGCCGATGGTGACCTGGGCGTCCGGGTACAGCTCCAGCACGGCTTCGGCCAGGACGTGGGCGCAGTCGTGGCGGATGTGCTCGAGCGCCGCCTCGTCCTTGCGGGTCACCAGCGCCAGCTGGGCGTCGCGGTCGATCGGGCGGTCGAGGTCGACGAACTTGCCGTCGACCTTGGCGACGAAGGCGGCCTTGGCGAGGCCGGGGCCGATGTCGGCGGCGACCTCGGCGGGCGTCACCGGCTTGGGATAGGAACGGACGGAACCGTCGGGAAGCGTGATGGCGGGCATGGCGTGTCTCGACTCGGTGCGGTGGACTGACAGGAGGCCGATCGGCCCGGCGGTTGCCGGCCCGGATAAAGGATGCCGCCTCAGACGTTGTTCGTCCGAGACGGCCGGCTAGTCAGTTCACGCGAGCGGCGCATCGGTTCGCCTGCATTGGTCGTCGACGGCGGTTACTTAACGCGCCAGCGCCGGCCCCGGGGCGGCGTCCGGCTGCACCCGGCCACGGCTGTCTGGCCAGCCCCAGTCGCGCCATGGCCCCCGGCTCGGCCGCGCGAAGCCCGCCGTCAGGTGACGACGAGGAGAGAGTTGGCCGATCACTGACTCGATGACGGCAGCGAGGAAAGCGCCACCCCTTCCCCGGTCGTCATCCCGGCCAAGCGCAGCGCGAGCCGGGATCAGCGCGCCGCCACGACCTCGATCTCGACCCGCCACGCCGGGTCGACCAGGCCGGAGACCAGCACCAGCGTGCTCGGGATCTTGCGCGCGCCCAGGAACTCGCCCCGGGCCTGGCGGAGCGCCGGGATGTCGCCGCGATCGAGCAGGAAGATCCGCATGTGCACGATGTCCTCGGCGGTCATCCCGGCGGCCTCGAGCAGGGCGGCGACGTTGGCGAGCGCCCGCCGGCACTGCGCGAGCGCACCGTCGGCGGTGCTGCCGTCGGGGTTGACGCCGACCTGGCCCGACAGGTGCAGCCATCGCCCTGCCCCTTCGCTGACCATGCCGTGCGCGTAGTTCGGGACACCGAGCACGACGATGCCGTCGGGATCGATCGGGGTGTGCGGCATGGCGGCCTCCGGCGCGGGGTTGCGGTCCCGCGATCCGAGCAAGCGCCGGCTACCCGGTCAAGCCCGGTCAGTCGCCGGGGGTCCGGATCGCCGCCACCGCCGCCAGCACCCGCTCGACCGTCAGGTCGGCCAGCGAGGCGGCGTGCAACTCCCGCACGGCACCGCCCCGGGGGCCGGTCTTGGCCGGATCGGAGGCGGCGGAGAACAGCGCCACCGTCGGGCAGCCGGCCAGCGCCGCCAGGTGGGTCGGCCCGGTGTCGTTGCCGACCGCCACCGCCGCCCGCCGGGCCAGCGCCGCGAGCTGGCCGAGGTCGGTGCGGCCGGTCAGGTCGACCGCCGCCGGCTCGACCCGCTGGATCGTCGCCGCCAGCGCCACCTCGACGGCGCCGCCGACGACGATCGGCGTGATCCCGTCGGCGACCAGGCAGCGCCGCCAGCGACCCGTACCGGTCGGCCGGCCAGCGCTTCTCGGGGCGGTCCGGCGACGAGCCGGGGATCAGCAGGGCGAAGCGCGCCGGCGGCTCGAGGGCCGCGATGTCGCCGTCGAGGAACCCGAGGTCGGGAAGACCCGCCTCGGCGATCCCGGCGACCGCCAGCTGCGCGCGCTGGCGGTCGATCGAGTGCATCCGGTGGTCCGCCGGGTAGACGTGCCGGTGGCTGGCGCCCTCGACCTTCCCGGACCATTCCGGCGCCCGGCCGCGCGGGAACAGGCGGAAGTAGCCGGCGGACCGGCCGGAGGTCTGCAGGTCGTAGACCCGGGCGAAGCCGGCACCGCGCAGCCGCGCCCGCCAGCCGAGCCAGCCGAGCGGGTTCCAGCGCGGGGCGGGGTCGACCCAGACCTCGTCGAACAGCCCGGTCGCCGCGCCGAGATCGCGGTAGGCGGCGCGGGTCAGCAGCACCAGGTGGCCGTCCGGGTGGTGGCGGCGGATCGCCTGCATGGCGCCGACCGCCATCAGGAAGTCGCCGAGCGCGCCGAGCTTGATCACCAGGATGCGGGGACGGGAAGAGCTGGAGCGGGCCATGCTGTCCGGTCGATCGGCGGCGGGCGGGCGTCAGTCGCCGGACGGGCCGGCGCCGACGCTGTCGAGAAGCTCGCTATACACCGTCAGCGTGCGGGCGCACATCTGGTAGCGCGAGAAGTTCTCGCGGACATGGGCCACCGCCCGGGCCGCCAGCCGCTCGCGGCCGTCGGCGTCCAGGGCGAGCGCCGCGCGGATCCCCTCGGCCAGCGCCTCGGCGTCGTTGGGCGCCACCAGCCAGCCGGTCTCGCCGTGGAGCACCGTCTCGCGGGCGCCGCCGTGGTCGGTCGCGACGATCGGCCGCCCCATTGCCTGGGCCTCGATCATCACCCGGCCGAACGGCTCGGGATCCAGGCTCGCCGACACCACCACGTCGGCCAGCTTGTAGGCGGCCGGCATGTCGTCGGTGCGGCCGACGAAATGAACGTGCGGGGTCAGGCCGAGACGGGCGATCCTCGGCTCCAGGGCGGCCTTGACGCTGCGCCGCCCGTCATCCTCGCCGACCATCAGGCAGTGCACCGAGCCGCGCTCCAGCCTGGCCAGGGCGTCGACCAGCAGGCCATGCCCCTTCCACTGCGTCACCCGCGCCGGCAGCAGGACGACCGGCACGCCGTCCGGCACCCGCCAGCGCTCGACCAGGCGGACCAGCCGCTCGGCCGCGACCCGGTCGGGATCGAACAGGCCGAGATCGACACCGCGCGGGATCACCCGCAGCTTCGCCGGGTCGAGGGCGTAATCGGCCACCAGCCGTTCGGCGATATAGTGCGAGATCGCGATCACCCGGTCGCCGCGCACCATCACCGAGTTGTACAGCCGCTTCAGCGCGCTCGCGGCGGCCGGTCGCTGGTGGAAGGTGGTCACGAACGGCACCCCGGCGCGGCGCGCCGCGCGCCACGCGATCCAGGCCGGCATCCGCGAGCGGGCGTGCACCAGGTCGACACGCTCGCGCCACAGCAGGTCGGTCAGGCGGTCGTAGTTGGAGCGCCAGTCCAGCGGGTTCTTGGAGTGCACCGGCAGGGTGACGTGGGTGGCGCCGACCCGTTCCAGCTCGTGCACCATCGGGCCGCCGCGCGACACCACCAGGGCGCGCCATCCGGCCTCGACGAGCGCGCGCGCGACGTCGACCGTGCCGCGCTCCACGCCGCCCGACACCAGGGCCGGAAGGACCTGAAGCACCGTCGGCGCCCCACGCGGGGTGAGGCGGCGGAAGGCTTCGTAGTCCTCGATGATCCTGCTAGCATCCGAAGGGTTCGTCGCACCCTGATCGAGTGGCTCGTTCACCGGCCCTTCCAACGCATTCGTGTTGATGTCCAACCCACCGGGAAGCTAGCACAATGCCGCACGCCCTGCAGCCGGCGTCACCCGACCGCCTCGAGACCGCGGACGGCGTCACCCTGGCCTATCATCGCACCCCGGGTCGGACGCCCGGCGTGGTGTTCCTCGGTGGCTACGCGTCCGACATGACCGGGACCAAGGCGACCGTCCTGGAAGCGCACGCCGTGGCGCACGGCCACAGCTTCCTGCGCTTCGACTACCGCGGCCACGGCCAGTCTTCCGGCCGATTCGAGGACGGCACCATCGGCCGTTGGCGGGATGACGCGCTGGCGGCACTCGACACGCTGACCGACGGGCCGCAGATCCTGGTCGGCTCGTCGATGGGCGGCTGGATCGCGCTGATGCTGGCGCTGGCGCGACCCGACCGGGTGGCCGGCCTGATCGGCATCGCGGCGGCGCCGGACTTCACCGAGGACCTGATGTGGGCCGAGTTCGACGCGGCGCAGCGCGCCACCCTGCTGCGCGACCGGATCCTGCGCCTGCCGTCGGAGTATTCCGACACGCCGACGGTCGTCACCATGGACCTGATCGAGGACGGCCGGAGCCATCTGCTGCTGCGCGCGCCGATCCCGATCGCCGCCCCGGTCCGGCTGCTGCATGGCATGCGCGATCCGGACGTGCCGTACCGCCACGCGCTGACGCTGGCCGACCGACTGGACGGCGAGGACGTCGAAGTCCGGCTGATCAAGAACGGCGACCACCGGCTGTCGACCGACCGCGACCTGGCCATTCTGGCGGCGACCGTGACATCGCTGCTGCCGGGATGACGGTCCCGGTCAACCAGGATCGCGCGGCAGTCGGATGATGGCGCAGGTGCCGAACCCCTTTCGGGACCGCAGTTCCAGGGTGCCGCCGAGCAGCTCGACCTGCCGGCGGGTGGCGGCGAGGCCCATGCCGTTGCCGGCATCGCCGTGCACCCCGAGCGTGGTCTGCAGGCCGGCCCAGCCGGGCGACATGATGCGGACGATGTCGTCCGGATCCATGCCGACGCCGGTGTCCGAAATCACCAGAACGGCGACGTTCTCGCTCGCCTCGATGCGCGCCGACACGGTCACCCGCCCGCCCCGCGGCGTGAACTTGATGGCGTTCACCACCAGGTTGTTGACCGCCGAGGTCAGCGCCTCGGCCTCGACCCGGATCGCGGGAAACGACGTCGGGCATGTCGAGCGAGAGCGTCACGCCGCGCTCCTCGGCCATCGGGCCGAACAGACGGACGACGTCCGACAGCACCTCGCCGACCGGCATCGTGCCCGGCGAGCGGGCGGCCGGGTCCTCCAGCAACAACCGGTCGCAAAGCTGCAGCATGCGCTGCGCGGCGCCGTGGGCGAGCGTCGCGTACTCGATGTACCGATCGCCGGGCAGCGGGCCGAAACGCTGGTCCCGGAAGATCTCGGCGATCGCCGTCAAGGCGTTGAGCGGGTTGCGCAACTCGTGCGCGATCTCGCGCAACTGGTCGGCCGCCTCGCGCGAGAGCCGACGGCTGCCCTCCGCCGTGTCGAGGCCGGTGTTCATCATGACCGTCGTCCTTCGATGTCGCGCCAGAACGGTAGGCGCCGCTGGTTAC
Source organism: Rhodospirillaceae bacterium (assembly GCA_018401495.1). Taxonomy (GTDB): domain Bacteria; phylum Pseudomonadota; class Alphaproteobacteria; order Thalassobaculales; family Thalassobaculaceae; genus Thalassobaculum_A. Next base: position 71,223 of record JAGYJX010000013.1, on the reverse strand, counting down.
CGAAGCGTTAACGCTGTCCTCGCCATGGCCATCGCCACGCTGGTCGCGGCCGGCTCCGCCGCCGCGACGTCGCCGGATCGGCAGGCCGAGCGGAGCGCCGCCTACGACCGTTGCATGGACAGGACGCAGACAGACCCGCAGTCCGCGCTCGACGAGGCGACGGGGTGGCAGCGGCGCGACGGCGGCGCGCCAGCCAGGCACTGCGCCGCGGTCGCGCTGATCGGACTGCGCCGATACGCCGAGGCGGCCGCCGATCTGGAGGCGCTGGCCGGGAAACCCCGGCGACCGAGCCGGCACGACGGGTCGGCCTGCTTGCCCAGGCCGGCCAGGCGTGGCTCCTCGCCGGCCAGCCCGAGCGCGCCGAGCGAATCCAGGGGCGGGCGATCGACCTGGCGCCGGCGGTGCGCCAGCTTCGCCTCGACCGGGCGCTCAGCCGGCTGAGCCTCGGCAAGTCCTGGGATGCCATCGACGACCTGAACGTGGCCGTCGAACTCGATCCCCGCGATCCGGGGCGCTGCTCTACCGCGCGTCCGCGTACCGCTATCTCGACGCGGTCGACCTGGCGCGCGACGACGTTCTCCGCGCCATCGGCCTCGATCCCGGTCTTCCCGAGGCCTGGCTCGAGCGCGGCATCCTGGAGCGGATGGCCGGCGACCCCGCGTCGGCGCGACGGAGCTGGGAGGAGGCGATCCGGCTGGATCCGGACAGCCCGGCAGCCCGGGCGGCCCGCCTCGAACTCGAGGCGTTGGGCCGCCGCTGATGACGCGACCGGATCAAAAATCCAGATCGGCGTAGTGCTTGGCGGGACGCAGGCCGGAGACGTGGTCGGCCAGCAGCGGCCGGAAGCTCGGCCGCGACTTGACGCGGGCGTACCAGTCCTTGGCCTCGGCGTTGCGGTCCCAGGGAACGTCGCCGAGATAGTCGACGCACGACAGATGCGTCGCCGCCGCCACGTCGGCGAGCGAGAAGCGGTCGCCGGCCAGCCAGGTCCGGCGTTCCGCCAGCCAGCCGATGTAGTCGAGGTGGATGGCGATGTTGGAATGCCCGGCGCGAATCGCCTCGCTCGAGGGCTCGCCGATGCCGAGGAACCGCTTGAGCACCTTCTCGCCGACCAGAAGGTCGGTGACCTCGCGGTCGAACTTGCGGTCGAACCAGCTGAACAGCCGGCGGATCTCGGCGCGCTCGGCGGCGCCGCCGTGCAGCAGCGGCGGCTCCGGATGGGTTTCCTCGAGATACTCGGCGATCGGGCCGGCGCCGGCGATCGTGGTGCCGTCATCCTCGACCAGCACCGGCACCTCGCCGGCTGGATTGATCGCCAGGAAGTCCTCGCGCCGGTCCCAGATCGGCTCGGCCCGCAGATGCGCCTCCATCCGCTTCTCGCCGAGGACGAGACGGACCAGACGCGACTGCGGCGACAGAGCGAGGTGAAAGAGCGTGCGCATTCCGTCGTTTGACACCAGGCGGGACGTTCACGCTACCAGTATCGAAGCGGCGGCAACAACCGGCAACGCGCGACGGATCCCGGCTGCGGCGCGTCACCGCACGAAGTCGAAGGGCTGCGCCCGCCGCAGTGCCTGGTCGACGCGCAAGCGATGGTTGACCGGCGGGTGGGCGCGCTGGGTGCAGTCCAGGCGCTCGCACACCCGGCAGCTGACGCCCGCCGGCGTGACGTCGCCCGCGCGCTTGGCATCGACCGCGTCGCCATAGGCCAGGTGGCGGGCGTCCCTGTGGTCGCAGCCCAGCGCGATCGCGTAGCGCGGCAGCAGCGGGTCCCGGCCCCCGCCGATCGGGTCCAGGGTGCGGGCGACGATCAGGAAGGTGGTGTCGTCGGGCAGCCGCGCCACCTGGGTGTGCATCTGACCCGGGGTCCGGAACACGTCGTGCACGACCAGCCGCGGGCAGGGGCCGCCGAAACGCGCGAACTGGAAACCGCCGCCGGACAGCCGCTTGGAGATGTTGCCGGCGTTGTCGACCCGCAGGAAGAAGAACGGCACGCCGCGCGCCCCGGGGCGCTGCATGGTGGTCAGGCGGTGGCAGACCTGCTCGACGCTGGCGCCGAACCGGCGGCGCAGCAATTCGATGTCGTAGCGCAAATCCTTGGCGGCCTGCAGGAACGGTCCGTACGGCATCATCAGCGCGCCCGCGAAATAATTCGCCAGCGTCATCCGCAGCAGGCCCCGCGCCTCCTCGCTCGGCAGTTCGACGCGCTCCACCAGTCGATCGAGCCGCTCGCGCTGGCCGATCAAGGCGATCTGCACCGCCAGGTGGAAGGTCCGCGCCGACGGCAGCAGCGTCTCCGAGATCAGGATCCGGCGGCGGTGATAGTCCCAGCGCCGCAGCGTGTCGCCCATCACCTCGACCGGCATCACCCGGACCTCGACGCCGAGGGCCGCCCTGGCATGGGCCCGCAACCCGGCAAACAGCGCGTCGCGGTCGAGCGCCGCCTCCTCCCAGATCTCCTCGGCGGCGCGCTCCAGATCCTCGAAGTGGTTGGTCTCGGCCTCCAGCACGTCGCGGACCGCCTCGACCGGGTTGTCGGATGACAGTGGTGCGCCCACCGTGCCCCCGGCCTCGTGCGCCAGAGCCTGCGCGCTCTCCCAGATCCGACGGTAGGCGCGGTACAGGGTAAGCACGCCCTGGGCCGCGGCCGGGGCGGCCGCCACCAGTTCGCGCATCTCGCGCTCCGACACGCCCTGGCCGTTGAACAACGGGTCTCCGAACACCTCGGAAAGCCCGGCGGCCAGCCGCTGGTCGTCGTCCTCGGCGAATTCCTTCAGGTCGATCTCGAAGGCGTTGCCGAGCTTGAACAGCAGGGGGACCGTGACCGGCCGCTGGTTGTGCTCGATCAGGTTGAGATAGCTCGGCGAGATGCCGATCTGCGCCGCCATCTCGGTCTGGCTCAGGCCCTGGTCCTGCCGGAAGCGGCGGACCTTGTGCCCCAGCATCGCCTTGCGGTCCAGCCGTTCGATCGCCATGGGATCAGCCGTCCTTCCTCGCTCTCGCCGCGCCTCACCAGTCTAGGGCATTTCCTTCGCACTCGCGATATTCTTTACAAGAATTACAATTTCTTGTGAGTGCTGTTGACAACTATCACGCTGTTACCCGTTTTCAAGCAACGCCTTATGGTCTTGCTCGGTTCCTCGTGAACAAATGCCCATCATGTTGCGGCGCGACAAACAGGGTCCGCCGCCGTTACCGTCCCGAGGAGGACCACCGATGACCAGAGAGTTCGAGGACCGCGCCCGCACCGCCTCCGGCCGCTTCGCCGACGTCCGCCGCGACTACACCATGGAGGATGTCCGGCGGCTGTCCGGCTCGCTGCGGGTCGAGCACACCCTGGCGCGGCGCGGCGCCGAGAGGTTGTGGGAGTTGCTGCGCACCGAGCCCTACGTGAACACCCTCGGCGCGCTGACCGGCAACCAGGCGATGCAGCAGGTCCGGGCCGGGCTCAAGGCCATCTACCTCTCGGGCTGGCAGGTGGCGGCCGACGGCAACGTCGCCGGCGCCATGTACCCGGACCAGAGCCTGTACCCGGTCAACTCCGGTCCGGAGCTGGTCCGCCGCATCAACAACACCCTGACGCGCGCCGACCAGATCCAGACCATGGAAGGCGAAGGCACCATCGACTGGTTCGCGCCGATCGTCGCCGACTGCGAGGCCGGGTTCGGCGGCGTGCTGAACGCCTTCGAACTCGCCAAGGCCTACATCGAGGCCGGGGCCGCCGGCATCCACTACGAGGACCAGCTGGCGTCCGAGAAGAAGTGCGGCCACATGGGCGGCAAGGTGCTGATCCCGGTGCAGCAGCACATCGCCAACCTGAACGCCGCGCGCCTCGCCGCCGACGTCATGGGGGTGCCGACCCTGATCGTGTGCCGCACCGACGCCGAGAGCGCCAGGCTGATCACCACCGACGTCGACGAGCGCGACCGGCCGTTCCTGACCGGCGAGCGCACCGCCGAGGGCTTCTACCGCCTGAAGGACGGCACCAGCTTCGAGCGTTGCGTCGCCCGCGGCCTGGCCTACGCGCCGTACTCCGACCTGCTGTGGATGGAGACCTCGACGCCGAACCTGGAGCAGGCCCGGCGCTTCGCCGAGGCGATCCGGGGCGAGTTCCCCGACCAGATGCTGGCCTACAACTGCTCGCCGTCGTTCAACTGGTCGGCCAACCTCGACAAGGACGACATCGCCCGGTTCCAGCGCGAGATCGGCGCCATGGGCTACAAGTTCCAGTTCGTGACCCTGGCCGGCTTCCACAGCCTGAACCACGGCATGTTCGAGCTGGCGCGCGGCTACAAGGAGCGCGGCATGGCCGCCTACTCCGAGCTGCAGAACGCCGAGTTCGCCTCGGAGGCCAACGGCTACACCGCCACCCGCCACCAGCGCGAGGTCGGCACCGGCTACTTCGACGCGGTCGCGGTCGCGGTCAAGGGTGGGGAGTCCTCGACCACCGCGCTGCACGACTCCACCGAGGCGGCGCAGTTCCGCCCGGCGGCGGCGCTGCACGTCGCGGCCGAGTAACCGAACCAAGGAGGATCGAACCATGTCCGAACGCTACTGGGTGATCGGCGGCGAGTACGAGAGCACCGCCTTCGACAAGCTGCTCGACGGCACCGGGACCATCATGGGGCCCTACGGCGATCCGCAGGACGCCCGCAAGGCCTGGGAAACCGTCGCCGTCGCGACCCGCAGCGTCTGCACCGCCCGCTTCACGATCGTCCGGGAGGGGTCGGCTCACGCCTGACCCCATCCCTTTCCCGGACGATCGGGCCGGATCCCCCACACGCTCGGGGGGTCCGGCCTTTTTATGTTCGGCTCGGAGTTGGACATTGGTCAAACGCGCTCGCCGGTCGCCCCGGCGGCAGCGCCCCCTCTCGTGTCGTGATCCCAGACCGGGCCGCCGCGGCCTGTGCTCGTCGCACCGTGGGTTCCGGCTCGGCCGCGCCGGGCGGCGCGTCCGTCCGGAATGACGATGGGGGTGGGGTGGACCCGCTCTACGTGAAGCCTGGCCGAGGTGGGGTGGGCCCGCTCTACTTGAAGCCTGGCCGGGGTGGGGTGGCCCCCGGGGCGCCCAGTCGAAGCTCCCGGCGGCAGCGCCCGCTCTCTCGTCGTCATTCCGGACCGGGCCGCCGCAGGCGGGACGGAGCCGGAACCCACCCGGCGCACCGCGCTTGCAGCGGCCTCTGCCCGTCGCCCCGTGGCTTCCGGCTCGGCCGCGCCGGGCGGCGCGTCCGTCCGGAATGACGATGGGGGTGGGTTGGGCCCGCTCTACGTGAAGCCTGGCCGGGGTGGGGTAGCCCCCGGGCGCCCAGTCGAAGCTCCCGGCGGCAGCGCCCGCTCTCGTCGTCATTCCGGACCGGGCCGCCGCGGGCGGGACGGACCAGCACCCGACGCACCGCGCTTGCCGCGGCCTGTGCCCGTCGCCCCGTGGGCTTCCGGCTCGGCCGCGCCGGGGCGGCGCGCCTGTCCGGCATGACGACGGGGGTGGGGTCGGCGTCCTGGTCGCCCCACTCGAAGGTCCCGGTGGCAAACGCCGCCCTCAGCCCCCGACCGACCGGCCGATCGCCACCACCGCCAGGGCGACCAGCATCGCCAGGGCGGCGCGCTTGACGGTCGCCGGCTGGACGACGCCGTAGAGGCGGTGGCCGAGGCGCTGGCCGATCTCGACCGCCGGGGCCAGCAGCAGGCAGCGCAGCAGCAGTTCGGCCGTGACCAGCCCGTGGGCGGCCATCGCCACGAGGGCAATCGCGTCGATCGCCAGGAACACCGCTACCGCCGTCGCCCGCAGGGTCGCCACCGGCAGCGGCGACGACAGGTACAGCAGGATGAGCGGCGGCCCCGGGATGCCGGCCGAGCCCGACAGCAGGCCCATGGCGACTCCGGTTCCGAGCTTGAGGCCAGTGCCGGGGACGCTCTTCAGGGCGACGCCGGACGCGATCGCCAGGGTCGCCACCAGGACCGCGACGCCGATGCCGAGCCGCATGGCGTCCTCGTCGAGATGGGCGAGCGCGATCACCCCGACCGGGATCGCCGGCAGGGCGCCGAGCACCATCAGGGCGGCACCCGGGCGGTCGACCTCGCCCCGTACGTACGGCAGCAGCCGGATGCCGGCGAACAGGTCGAGCACCACCGAGATCGGCACGATGTCGGCGGGTGGCGCCAGCACCGCCACCGCCGTCACCAGGATCAGCGCGAAGCCGAAGCCGGTGAGGCCGCGGACCACGCCGGCCACCAGCGAGGCGGTCACCGCCAGCGCCCAGATCTCCGCTCCCCAGCCCAGCAGCATCACGGGCCGGGAATGGTCAGCCGACCCGCAGCCGGCGACGGGTCACGACAGCGTCGCCGTCGGCATCGCTTCCGCGATGCCCCCTCCAGGGCAGGACCCGCAGAGTCCCGCCGCGCGGCAGGGAGTCGAGCGCGTCGGCCGCCAGCGCCTTGACCTGAAGGTGGCCGGCGGTGATCGGCCCGGGCATGGCAAAGCCGTAGGGGCCGGCCGGCTCGAAGCCGTAGGGACGGTAGTAGTCCGGGTCGCCCGACACCAGGCACAGCCGCCAGCCGCGGTCGCGCGCAATGGTCAAGCCGTGGCCGACCAGCGCCCGGCCGAGGCCCTGGCCGCGCCGCTCCGGCAGGACCGCCAGCGGGCCCAGCAGCAGCGCCGGTCGGTCGAGGCCGGCCATGACCGGCCAGAACCGCAGGGTGGCGAGCGGCTGGTCGCTCTCCGGGTCGGCGGCGATGAAACCGAGGGTCGGCGCGCCGAGGCGCAGCCGGTATACGGTGCGCCCACGCCGCTCGGCGCCGAAACCGAGGTCGTTGAGGGTCTCGATGGCGGCGCCGTCGGACGGCACTTCGGAGCGAATCTGGAACATCTGGGCCACCTGGTCCGGAGAGGGGTACGAAACGCCCGCTCCGGCAGGGCCGGGCGGGATCAGTCGGTCGCGCGTCGTCGCGCAGCCCCTGGGGGCGCGGTCCGTCGTCGCAGCTGATCTCGGCTCGTCTGGGTCATGGCCCCGGGGCGTCCTCTGATACAGTGGCGAAAACACGTAGTGGAAACGGCGCCGCCGCGCCAGAGGAAATCAACGCATGCCCGACACGACCGCGATGCAGGGCGACCGCCCCGCGCCCACCCCCTACGTCCAGTGCCTGGGCGCCGCCACGCTCGACACCGTGCTGCGGGTGCCCGCCATCCCGCCGCACGGCAAGGTGCTGGCCGACGCCTGCGCGGTGTTCGGCGCCGGCATGGCGTCGGCGGCGGCGGCCTCGATCGCCCGCCTCGGCGGCCGGGCCGGCATCTGGGCGCGCATCGGCGACGACGAGGCCGGCACGCGCTGGCGCGCCGACCTGGCCGGCGAGGGCGTCGACGTCTCGGCCGTGCGGATCGAGCCGGGCCGCCGCACCGCGATCTCCACGATCATCGTCGACGCTGCCGGCGAGCGGCTGATCGTGCCGTTCTACGACCCGGACCTGTCCCGCGATGCCGGCTGGCTGCCGCTCGCCGGTCTGGCCGCCGCCGGGGCGGTGCTGGTCGACACGCGCTGGCCCGAGGGGCGGCCGCGGCGCTGGACGCCGCCCGCGCCGCCGGCGTCCCGGCGATCCTGGACGCCGACGTCGCCGACCCGACGGTGCTGCGCGACCTGGCGGGGCGCGCCGATCACGTGGTGTGCTCGGAGCCCGGGCTCGCCCTGCTGGAACCGTCGGGCAGCCTGGAAGCGCTGGCGGCGCGGCTGCCAGGCGCCGCGGTGGTCGTCGGTCACCCTCGGCGCCACAGGGCGTGCGCTGGATCGCCGGCGGGGTCGCCGGCCGCCAGGACGGCTTCCCGGTCGCCGCCGTGGACACCCTGTCGGCCGGCGACGTGTTCCACGGCGCGTATGCGCTGGCGATCGCCGAGGGACGCGGGGTTGCCGCCGCGATGCGCTTCGCGGCTGCGGCCGCCGCCGTCAAGGTCACGCGCTTCGGCGGCCGCCTCGGCGCTCCGACCCGCGACGAGGTGTCGGCGCTGCTGGCCGGCGACCGGATCGCGGCGTCCTGAAGCGCGGACAGGGCGTCGGCTGACGAGCGCCGCCGCCGGCTATTTCCGCAGCGCGGCCGACTGGCGGGCCAGCGCCTCGATCCGCGTCCAGTCGCCGGCCTTGATGGCATCGCCCGGCGCCGGGAAGCTGCCGCCGACGCACAGCACGTTGGCCAGCGCGAGGTAGGCCGGCGCGTCCTCGGCGCCGATACCGCCGGTCGGGCAGAACGCCAGATCCGGCAGCACCGGGCGGATCTGCTCGAGGGCGTAGGTACCGCCCGCCGCCTTGGCCGGGAAGAACTTCAGGGTGTCCAGCCCGGCCCGCCGAGCCGCCATCGCCTCGGACACGGTCTGGATGCCCGGCAGGTAGGCGAGGCCGGCCGCCGCCGCGGCCGCGACCAGAACCGGATCGAAGCCCGGCGACACCGCGAACCGCGCGCCGGCGTCGAGCGCCGGGGCGATCTGGTCCGCGTCGAGCAGGGTGCCGACACCGACGATCGCCTCCGGCACCGACCGGCGGATCGCCCGCACGGCGTCCAGGGCGGCCGGGGTGCGCATGGTCACCTCGATCACCCGGATACCACCGGCCAGCAGCGCCCGGGCCAGCCCCGGGGCCTGCGCCGCGTCGTCGATGGTCACCACCGGAATCACCGGCCCGGCCCTCAGGATGTCGCGGACATGCATCACGGCGCCTCCGTATCGAGCGTCGGTCGAGGCTAGGCGGCGGCGCCGCCGAGCACAAGCGCTCGGTGCACGCGGGCGCTTGCGCCCCATTCGCCCGCCCTCTATATCCGCCCTCGGAAGGTCGGCGCGGACGGGCTCCTCGCCAACCCGGTCAGGTCCGGAAGGAAGCAGCCGCAACGAGTTTCGGTCCGGGTCGCTGCCGGCCTTCCACCTTGGATCGACCTTTCCCCGCATCGTCGGTTTCACGGCTCGCCGCGGCGCCCTATGATCCCCGCATGACCGACGCCGTCGCCCCTGCTGACACACCTGCCGTCACCCCCGCCCCGGCGGCCGAATACCGTGTGCTGGCCCGCAAGTACCGACCGCAGACCTTCGAGGATCTGGTCGGCCAGGACACCCTGGTGCGCACGCTGCGCAACGCCTTCGCGCAGAACCGTATCCACCACGCCTTCGTGCTGACCGGCGTGCGCGGCGTCGGCAAGACCACCACCGCCCGCATCGTCGCCAAGGGCCTGAACTGCTCCGGCCCGGACGGCACCGGCGGTCCGACCATGACGCCCTGCGGGGTGTGCGACAATTGCCGGGCGATCGCCGAGGACCGCCATGTCGACGTCCTCGAGATGGACGCCGCCTCGCGCACCGGCATCGGCGACATCCGCGAGATCATCGAGAGCGTCCGCTACCGCCCGGTGTCGGCCCGCTACAAGGTGTACATCATCGACGAGGTGCACATGCTCTCGAAGCCCGCCTTCAACGGGCTTCTGAAAACGCTGGAGGAGCCGCCGGAGCACGTGAAGTTCATCTTCGCGACCACCGAGATCCGGCAGATCCCGGTCACCGTGCTGTCGCGCTGCCAGCGCTTCGACCTGCGCCGGATCGAGGTCCCGGTCCTGACCGCGCTGTTCGAGAAGGTGTGCGCGACCGAGGGCGTCGAGGCCGAGGCCGAGGCGCTGCGGATGATCGCGCGCGCCGCCGACGGCTCGGCCCGCGACGGGCTGTCGATCCTCGACCAGGCGATGGCGCTGGCCACCGGCCCGGTGACCGCGGCTCAGGTTCGCGACATGCTGGGCCTGGTCGACCGCGAGCGGGTCTACGACCTCTTCGAGGCGGTGATGGCCGGCCGCATCGCCGACGCGCTCGACGTGCTGCAGGATGCTCTACGACGGCGGCGCCGACCCGGTCGTGGTGATCCAGGACCTGATGGAACTGACCCATGCCGTGACGCGCATGAAGGCGGCCCCCAAGGCGGCCGGCGCCAACGACCTCGGCGAGGCCGAGCGCGACCGAGGCCGTCGGCTGGCCGAGACGCTGCCGGTGCCGGCGCTCACCCGGTCGTGGCAGATGCTGGCCAAGGGCCTCGGCGAGGTCCAGCACGCGACGGTGCCGATCGCCGCTGCCGAAATGGTGCTGATCCGCCTCGGCTACGCCGCCGAGCTGCCGGACCCGGCGGATCTGGTGCGCCTGCTGACCGAGGGCGCCGGCGGTGTGGCCGCCTCGGCGCCGGCCCGGCCGGGCGCCGCTCCCGCTATTGCTCAGGCCCCGACGGCCGAGGCCCCCGTTCAGGCCCGCATGGCACCGGTGCCCGAGCCGGCCCAGGCCGATGCGACCCCGGCCGCGCCACCCCCAGCCGCGCCACCCCCGGCCGAGCCAGCCGCGGCCGAGTTGGACGGCCCGCCGAGCCACGTCACCGAGGGCCCGCCCCTGGAGGACGAGGACGACGGCCCGGCCGCCGATGCCGCAGACTTTCCGGGCGATGGTCGAGCTGTTCCGGGCCCGCGGCGAGCGGGTGCTGGCGGCGCGGCTCGCCTCGCAGGTCCACTGCGTCGCCTTCGCGCCCGGACGCCTCGACATCCGCCCGAAGGCCGGGGTCGACCCGGCCATCGCCGCGCAGGTCGGCGGCCATCTGCGGCGCTGGACCGATCTTCCCTGGGACGTGCGGGTGTCGCGCGACGAGGGCGAGCCGACCCTGGACGAGCAGCGGACCAGCGCCGAGCAGGCGTTCCACGCCCGTCTGGCCGAGCATCCAGTGGTGGCGAAGGTCCTGGAACTGTTCCCCGGGGCCCGGATCGAGGAGGTCACGGTGCCCCCGCCGGAGGCGGCACCGCCACCCGACGACGAGGAGGCGCCGGACGACCCCGACACGGTGGCGTTCGACGACACGACGCACGAAGGCAAAGCCAACCAAGCGTGAGGCGATCATGAAAAACCTCGGCCAGCTCATGAAGCAGGCTCAGGAGATGCAGTCGAAGGTCCAGGAGATGCAGGACCGGCTCGCCGGTCTGGAGGTCTCCGGCGTGTCCGGCGGCGGCATGGTGGAGGTCGTGCTGACCGGCAAGGGTACGGCCCGCAAGGTCTCCATCGACAAGGCGCTGCTCGACCCGTCCGAGGTCGAGGTGCTGGAGGACCTGCTGGTTGCGGCGATCAACGACGCCCGCGCCAAGGCCGACGCCCTCTCCGCCGAGGAGATGCAGAAGCTGACCGGCGGAATCAGCCTGCCGCCGGGCTTCAAGATGCCGTTCTGAGCGGGTCGTCGGCCGTGGCCGCCGGCGAACTCGACCGCGCGATGCAGTATCTGGCGAAGCTGCCGGGGCTCGGTCCCCGGTCGGCGCGACGCGCCATCCTGCATCTGATGAAGCGTCGGGAATCCCTGATGCTGCCCCTGGCGGAGGCACTCGCCGCCGCCGCCCGCTCGGTGCGGCCGTGCTCGACCTGCGGCAACCTGGACACCGTCGATCCCTGCGGAATCTGTGCCGACCGCCGGCGCGACCCGCACACCATCTGCGTGGTCGAGGACGTTGCCGATGTCTGGGCGCTGGAGCGCGCGGTCGCCTTCAAGGGCCGCTACCACGTGCTCGGCGGGGTGCTGTCGGCGCTCGAGGGCGTCGGGCCGGACGACCTGAACGTCGACGGATTGGTGGCACGCGCCTCCGATCCGGCGGTCACCGAGGTGATCCTGGCGATGAACGCCACCGTCGACGGTCAGACCACCGCCCACTACGTCGCCGACCGGCTGGCCGCGGCCGGCGTCAGGATTTCCCGCCTCGCCCACGGCGTTCCGGTCGGCGGCGAGCTCGACTATCTCGACGACGGCACGCTCGCGCAGGCGCTGCGCGCCCGGCAGACGCTGTGACCCCGGGGGGCGGACGTTGACTCGATCCGGCACAGCCGATATACACGCGCCCTCGCCGCCCCTTTGGCACGTCGACGTGACGGAGACTTCCCGTGAAGCGTACCTATCAACCGAGCGTCCTGGTCCGCAAGCGTCGGCACGGCTTCCGCTCGCGCATGGCTACCGTCGGTGGCCGCCGCGTGATCGCCGCCCGCCGCTCCAAGGGTCGCAAGCGCCTCTCCGCCTAGACCCGTTCGACGGCGTCGAGCGGTGAAGCGATGCGGACGTCCGGCGCCACCCCTTTGCAGCGCCTGCTTCGCCGCGCCGACTTCCTGCGCGCCGCGCGAGGCGTGAAAGCGGCGACGCCGGGCCTGGTCCTGCAGGTCCGACGTCGCTCGCCGGACGAAACCGGCGCGGACGACCGTCCGCGTGTCGGCTACACCGCCAGCCGCAAGGTCGGCAACGCCGTGATCCGGAACCGGGCTCGGCGACGTCTGCGTTCGGCGGTGACCGACGTGCTGTCGGTGCGCGCCCAGCCGGGTCACGACTACGTCCTGATTGCGCGCGCCGCGACCGCCGACCGTCCTTACGACGCCCTGCTCGCCGACCTCGGCAAGGCCCTGGACCGCGCCGCCGGGAACCGGAGCCACCAGCCGTCGCGGGGGCACGGGTCATGATCCGCGCCATCGTCAGCGCCCCGGTCCACGCCTACCGGCTGTTGATCTCGCCGTTGCTCGGCCCAGCCTGCCGGTTCACGCCGAGCTGCTCGGCCTATGCCCTTGAAGCGATCGCGGTGCACGGTCCATGGCAGGGGCCGATGCTGGCGCTGCGCCGCCTGGCACGCTGCCATCCCTGGGGCGGCGCCGGCTTCGACCCGGTCCCGACGCTCACCGCCGCCGACCTCGACCGAACGCCCACGCTGCCGACGCGCGGCCTCACCGACGGAACTCCGCGATGACCGACCAGAAGAACATGATCCTCGCGATCGTTCTCTCCGTGCTGATCCTGCTCGGCTTCCAGTTCTTCGTCGAACAGCCGAAGATCGAGCAGCAGCGCCAGCAGCAGGCGCAGGAGCAGGCGCAGCAGCCTTCTGGAAGCACGCCTCCGGTCCCCGGCCAGGGAACCGCGGCGCTCCCCGGCGTCCCCGGCAGCGGCGCGGCGGCGGCGGCGAACAACCGCGAGGCGGCTCTGGCGCTGACGCAGCGGGTCCGCATCGAGACGCCCCGCATCCAGGGCTCCATCGCGCTGAAGGGCGCGCGCATCGACGACGTGGTGCTGACCGACTACCGCGAGACCCTGGACGACAAGAGCCCGCCGATCCATCTGCTCGATCCGACCGGCATGCAGCGCCCCTACTACGCCGAGTTCGGCTGGGTCGGGGCCAGCGGCTCGACCACCGTGCTGCCGACGCCGGAGACGGTCTGGACCGCCGACGCCAGCACCCTGACGCCGGACAGGCCCGTGACCCTGAGCTGGTCGAACGGCCAGGGCCTGACCTTCGAGCGCGTCATCTCGGTCGACCGGGACTACCTGTTCACGGTCGCGCAGCGCGTCGTCAACGACGGCACCGACGCGGTCGTCGTCTATCCCTACGGCCTGATCAGCCGCGGCGGCACGCCTGAGATCGTCGATTTCTACATCCTGCACGAGGGCCCGCTCGGCGTGTTCGACGACACGCTGACCGAGGTCGACTACACCGAGTTGCAGGAGGACGGCGACATCGAGCGGACCGCCACCGGCGGCTGGATCGGCATCACCGACAAGTACTGGCTCGCCGCCCTGGTGCCCGGCCAGGGACAGCAGTGGACCTACAATTTCCGGCACAGCCAGCGCAATCAGGACGACCGCTATCAGGTCGACTACCTGGGCCAGCCGCAGAGCGTCGCACCGGGCCAGTCGATCACCGCCGAGAGCCGCCTGTTCGCCGGCGCCAAGGAGGTCAAGCTTCTCGACGGCTACGAGGAGCGATTCGGCATCGCGAATTTCGACCTGGCGATCGACTTCGGCTGGTTCTACTTCCTGACCAAGCCGTTCTTCTACGTGCTGACCTGGCTGAACGCGGTGCTCGGCAATTTCGGGCTGGCGATCCTCGGGCTCACCGTCATCATCAAGCTGATCTTCTTCCCGCTCGCCAACAAGTCCTACAAGTCGATGGCGAAGATGAAGGAGATGACCCCGAAGCTCCAGGAGATGCGGGAGAAGTACGGCGACGACCGCCAGCGCCTGAACGAGGAGATGATGGCGCTGTACAAGCGGGAGAAGATCAACCCCGCCGCCGGCTGCCTGCCGATCCTGATCCAGATCCCGGTGTTCTTCGCGCTCTACAAGACCCTGTTCGTCAGCATCGAGATGCGCCACGCGCCGTTCTACGGCTGGATCGAGGATCTGTCGGCGCCCGACCCGACCTCGATGTTCAACCTGTTCGGCCTGATTCCCTGGGACCCGCCGCAGTTCCTGATGATCGGGGCCTGGCCGCTGCTCATGGGGCTGACCATGTTCCTCCAGCAGAAGCTGAACCCGCAGCCGACCGACCCGGTGCAGGCGAAGGTGTTCATGTTCCTGCCGATCATGTTCACCTTCCTGCTCGGCCACTTCGCCGCCGGGCTGGTGATCTACTGGACCTGGAACAACCTGCTGTCGATCGCTCAGCAGTGGCTGATCATGCGCAAGATGGGCATCAAGCGGGCGCTGTCGTGACCGAGGGCGGCCCCGAAACAGGGCCCGATGCGGAAGCCGAGTTCGCGGCCGCCGACATCGAAGCGGCGCGGGTGTTGTTCGCCCAGGAGTGCCGGTTCATCTGGGCGGCGGCCACCGCCGACCAACTGCCGCCGCTCGGCCTGCCGGAGGTTGCCTTCGCCGGGCGGTCCAATGTCGGGAAGTCCAGCCTGGTCAACGCCCTGACCGGCCGCAAGACGCTCGCCCGGACCTCCAACACCCCCGGCCGCACCCAGGAACTGATCTTCTTCGACCTCGGCGGACGGCTGCAACTCGTCGATCTGCCGGGCTACGGCTACGCCAAGGTCTCCAAGAGCAAGGTCCAGCTCTGGACCGACGCGCTGTTCGCCTACCTGCGCGGTCGCACCACGCTGCAGCGGGTCAACCTGCTGGTCGACGCGCGCCACGGCCTCAAGGACAGCGACCTGCAGGCGATGGACCTGTTCGACCGGGCGGCGCTGTCGTACCAGCTGGTCCTGACCAAGGCCGACAAGCCGAAGCCGTCCGAACTGGCTGACCTGATCCACGCCACCGAGGCGGCCATCGCCCGCCGGCCGGCGGCGCACCCGACGATCCGGGCGACCAGCAGCCTGACCGGCCAGGGCATCCCGGAGCTGCGCGCCGAACTCACCCGCTTCGCCGTCTGACGGCGCTGCCAGGGTTGCGCCGGACAGGGCATTCGCGCTCTATTCTCGGCGTCATCTGGAGCGGGACAGCACCCATGAAGCGGATCGACCTCAAGCGCCGGGCCGAGTGGCTCTCCAAGGCCGGAATCCTGACCGAGGCGCTGCCCTTCATGCGCCGATACAGCGACAAGACCGTCGTCGTGAAATACGGCGGCCACGCCATGGGCGACGACGACCTGGCGCTGAAGTTCGCCGCCGACATCGTGCTGATGAAGCAGGTCGGGATGCACCCGATCGTGGTCCACGGCGGCGGCCCGCAGATCGGCCGGATGCTGGAGCGGCTGGCGATCAAGAGCGAGTTCGTCGATGGCCTGCGGGTCACCGACAAGGCGACCGTCGAAATCGTCGAGATGGTCCTGTCCGGGGCCATCAACAAAGGCATCGTCGCCGCCATCAACGCCGCCGGCGGCAAGGCCATCGGGCTTTCCGGCAAGGATGGCGGGCTGATCACGGCGCGCCGGCTGCGGCGAACCAAGATCGATCCCGACAGCAACATCGAGCGGGTGCTGGATCTCGGTTTCGTGGGCGAACCGGTCGCCGTCGAGGGCGACATGCTGCGCCGCCTGGTCGCCCAGGACCTGATCCCGGTGGTGGCGCCGATCGGCGCCGGCGAGGACGGCGAGACCTACAACATCAACGCCGACACCGCCGCCGGGGCGATCGCCGCGGCGGTCGACGCCAGCCGGTTCCTGCTGCTGACCGACGTCGAGGGCGTGCTCGACAAGGAAGGCCGGTTGATGCCGGAGCTGTCGGTGGCGGAGGCTCAGGCCCTGATCGCCGACGGCACCATTTCCGGCGGCATGATCCCGAAGATCGAGACCTGCATCGAGGCGGTGCGCGGCGGCGCCGAGGGTGCGGTGATCATCGACGGCCGGGTGCAGCATGGCGTTCTGCTCGAACTGTTCACCAGCCACGGCATGGGAACCTGGATCAAGCGCGACTGATTGAAGCCGCCCGCTACCGGTTCCCGCCGTCGGAGAACATCGACACCTGCCAATCGAGCTGCTCGTCGTCGAGCGCGTAACGGGTGCCGTAGGTCGCCCTCAGCACGTCCCTCGGTTCGATGTAGGCGAGGCGAAGCTGCAGCTGCTCGGCGAACTCCATCGTCATCCCGGCCTTCCAGGCCAGCGCCGTGACTGCCTTGGCGTTGCCCGAACTCATCATCGAGTGCACCACGCCCTCGGTCAGCCCGGAGCGCACCGACAGCGCCGCCATGACGAAGGCCCGCCGCCCGGCCGTCAGCGCCTCGCTCAGCGACAATTCGTCGAGCTGACCCTGGTCGTGCATGGTGACGGCCCGGGTGCGCTCGGCGCTCACCGGGGTGTTGCCGGTGCCGGCCTCCTCGATCCGCCGGCTCATGACGTCGGTCAGGCGCGCGGAGGCCTCATCATCCAGATCGGTCCGCTTGCGCAGCTCGTCGACCAGCGCCATCGCCACGAACCGGGCGAGCTTGCCGACATGCCCGGCGGACAGCTTCGGACGCGCCACCAGCGGCGCGTGCCAGCTCGGCCGGTCCGGGGCCAGGTCGATCAGGCGATCGAGGGTCGCTTCGCGGATCTGCGCCGAATCGTTCGCCAGCAGCGCCGCGATCGCCGCGTCGTCGCCGCTTGCGGCGACCGCGTCGGAGACCCGCGACGACACGCCGCGGCGGCGCGAGATCGCGGTGACCGCGCCGGTGTTGCGCGGCGACTGCACGACGCCGACCAGAAAATCCTCGGACAGCAGCGGCGAGCGCTCGAGGACTGGGCCCGCGACCTCGATCGCGGTGTCCCGCGCCAGCACCTCGATCACCCGGCGCACCACGTCGGCTGGCGCGCTGGCGACGTCGCTGACCGACTCGGCCAGCCTGCGCCGGACCTTCTCGGCGGCGTCCAGCGCCAGGGTCTCCATGACCTCGATGGTGATCCGGCGGTGCTGCGCCCGCCGCTCCGTGCCGAGTTCGGCCACAGCCGCCACCACCCGGGCCGCCACCGACGCCCGGACCGTTTCGTCGGCGTCCCGGGCGAGAAACTCGTCGGCGCGCCGCGGCGTCGATGGGTTGGCCGCGACCGCCTGCCGCACCGCGGTGTCGGTATCCTCGGCCAGATAGAAGAGCAGTTCCGGCGCGATGTCGGTGCGCTCGGCAAGGCGCCGGCGCGCGTCGGCGTCGCCACCGCGCGCGACCTTCATGGCCTCGTGCAGGGACTGCGGATCGTTCGAAGGGTCGTCGGCGCGGCGACTGGGCGGCGGCTTTGTCATCGGCTCCGGTGCTGCTCGTTGGCCATTGGCGCGGGGGACCGGCGAGCCGATACCATCCCTTGCCTCCATGCTTGATCTCGTACATCACGGCGTCGGCCCGCGCGATCAGTTCCTCGCGCGTCTCCCCGATCCCGGCTCCCGGACCGCCATGCCGATCGACAGCCCAATCGGGTGCTCCGGGCTGCCGGAATAGACCAGCAGGTCACGTCCGGCGGCGAGGATGGCCTCGGCGCGCGCCGGCGCAACCGAGGAATCGACTCCCTCCATCCACAGCGCGAACTCGTCACCGCCCATCCGGGCGACCAGGTCGCCTGCCCGCACCTGCCGTTTCAGGATGTCGGCGAGGTGGATCAGCGCCCGGTCACCGACCTGATGGCCGCGGGTGTCGTTGACCTTCTTGAAGTTGTCCATGTCGACATAGACCAGGGTCCCGGGGGCGGTGTCCCCCTGCGACGCCAGGCGCTGCGCGATCGCCTCGTCGAAGGCGCGCCGGTTCAGCAGGCCGGTCATGGCGTCGGTCGACGACAGCGCCCGCAGGTGCTCGTGCGCCGCGACCTGCTGAAGCGCGATCCCGAGCTGGTCCGCGACCTCGACCAGGAGAGTGATCTCCTCCTGGTCCCATTCGGCCTCGGCGCCGTCGCGCCAAAGCACGACCGTGCCGTTCATCTCCTGGTGGTAGGACAGCTGATGGGCCAGCGCCGCCCCCTCGTCGAGTTCGGCGAGCACCGGGTCCCTGGTCCCGAGGATCGCCTCGCGCAACTCGTCCACCACCCGGGCCGGCACCGGAGCGCCGATCCGCACCGCAAGGTCGAGCCCGGCCCCGGGTACGATCCGGAACAGCGCGCACCCGTCGGCCGACAGCGCACGGGTCAGGGCTGCGGCCGCGGCGTCGAGCATGCGCGCCGGCTCGATCTCGTCGCGGATGGTGCGCACGATGTAGGTGGTCAGGCGTTCGCGGCTGCGGGCGCGGGCGAGCGCCACGTCGCGGACCCGCGCCTCGGTGACGTCGTGGCACACCCCGCGGGCACCGCACCAGCGACCGCGGTCGTCGAACAGCGGTGCCGCCGAGGCCTCGAGGGTCGCGATCCGGCCGTCGGCGCGCCGGAACCGGACTTCCACGCCCTGCACCGGCTCGCGGGTGTCGAACGGGCTGACGATCTCGAGGCCCTCCGGCACCACCAGGAAGCGGTCGGCGGTCCGGCCGACCAATTCGTCGGGATCGTAGCCGAGAGCGCCGCCGGTGGACACGAACACGAACTGCCCGGTCGGTCCGGTCTCCCAGGCGAAATCGGACGAGATTTCGACCAGATCCTTGTAGCGCTGCCGGGAATCGACCAGAGCCGCGCGCAGGTTGTGGTCGAGCGTGACGTCGCGCCCGACCAGCAGGGCCTGGCTGGCGTTCACCGGGATGGTTGCCAGGTCGATGGTGTGCCCGGTCTCGTCGTCGGAGATCTTGAAGCTCTGCGAGCCGGTCCCGGCGGTGACCGCGGCCACCATCGCGGTGACCGCCGGCAGCTCGCCGGCCGCGAACCGGTGGGCGAACGGCGCGCCCGGAATGTTGCGAGCCAGAACGGATCCGTCGGTCGCGACCAGAAGCACCGGCCCCGGGTGATCGGCGAGCGGTCCGTCCTCGATCAGGTCGACCAGATCGTCGGTCGATCGGTCGCCCGTCGCCATCCTCAAACGCCTCCCGCCTTGCCGGTTCCGTCAGTCGGCGCCACTCTAGCGGCATGAACGATGTCACGCCAATGCGTCTTAAAAGCCCTGAACCGATCGATGCCGCCACGGTCGAGACCTGGGTGTTCGATCTCGACAACACGCTGTACCCGGCGCGCTGCAACCTGTTCGTGCAGGTCTCGGCGCGCATGACCACCTTCATCGAGCAGCGCTTCGGCCTGGCGCCGGGTCCCGCCAAGGACCTGCAGCGCGCGCTGTTCCAACGGCACGGAACCACGCTGCGCGGCCTCATGACCGAGCACGCGATCGATCCGGCGGCGTTCCTGCACCACGTCCACGACATCGACGTCACCGCCCTCGACCCGGCGCCGCGGCTCGACCGGCTGCTGGCCGCCCTGCCCGGCCGCAAGCTGGTGTTCACCAACGGCTCGGTGCCGCACGCCCAGCGGGTGATGCAGCGTCTCGGCATCGAGCGGCATTTCGACACGGTGTTCGACATCGTCGCCGCCGACTACGTCCCGAAGCCGGACCCGCGACCCTACGCCCGACTGGTCGAGATCGCCGGGTTCGCGCCGGCCGGCGCGGTGATGGTCGAGGACATGGCCAAGAACCTGGCGCCGGCGGCCGCGCTGGGCATGCGGACGGTGTGGCTGCGCAGCGACTACGACTGGGCCCGCGACGGCGCCGAGGCGGACCATGTCCATCACGTCGCCGACGACCTCGTCGGGTTTCTCGAAACCCTGGTGCAACCGGCCGCCGAGCCGCGTTGACACTCCCCGGAGGCCCCGCCATTGTGGCCGGGATTCCGCCTGTTCCACTCCTCCGACAGCCGACGACGGGACCGATGAGCGCGAGCCAACTGCAAGCTGTGATCGACGATGCCTGGGAGCGCCGAACCGAGATCGGCACCGGCACCAAGGGCGAAGTCCGCGATGCCGTCGAAGCGGCGCTCGAGGGCCTCGACAACGGAAGCCTGCGGGTGGCGACGCCGAAAGGCGAGCATCAGTGGGACGTCAACCAGTGGCTCAAGAAGGCGGTGCTGCTGTCGTTCCGGCTGTTCGACATGGCGGTGGTGCCCGGCGGCCCGACCGACGGTGAACGCGGGCCGTCGGCGTGGTGGGACAAGGTGCCGTCGAAGTTCGCCGGCTGGGGCGAAAGCCGGTTCCGCGAAGCCGGCTTCCGGGCGGTGCCCAACTGCGTGGTGCGCCGGTCCGCCTACATCGCGCCGAACGTGGTGCTGATGCCGAGCTTCGTGAATCTCGGCGCCTACGTCGACAGCGGGACCATGGTGGACACCTGGGCGACCGTCGGATCGTGCGCCCAGATCGGCAAGAACTGTCATCTGTCCGGCGGTGTCGGCATCGGTGGGGTTCTGGAGCCGTTGCAGGCCGATCCGGTGATCATCGAGGACAACTGCTTCATCGGCGCCCGCAGCGAGGTCGTCGAGGGGTGATCGTCGAGACCGGTGCCGTTCTGTCCATGGGTGTCTACCTCAGCAAGACCACCAAGATCGTGAACCGCGAGACCGGCGAGATCACCATGGGCCGGGTTCCCGCCTACTCGGTGCTGGTGCCGGGCGCGCTGCCGGGCAAGCCGTTGCCGAACGGCCAGCCTGGGCCGTCGCTGTACTGCGCGGTCATCGTCAAGCAGGTCGACGAGCAGACCCGCGCCAAGACCTCGATCAACGACCTCCTGCGCGACTGAGGGCCTTGAGACCATGCCGGTGTCCGGCCAGGCAGGCGTGGGGGCCGCCGCGCTCGATCCGGTGGAGATCGCCGGCCGGCTGATCCGCTGCCCCAGCGTCACTCCGGCCGAAGGCGGCGCCATCGATGTGCTGGTGGCGGCGCTCGAGCCGCTCGGCTTCGCCTGCCGGCGCCTGCGGTTCGAAGAGCCGGGGACCGACCCGATCGACAATCTGTACGCCCGACTCGGCACCGACGGCCCGCATTTCTGCTTCGCCGGTCACACCGACGTGGTGCCGGTCGGGGACACCGCGGCGTGGACCGTGGATCCCTTCGAGGGCAGCGTCCGCGACGGCCTGCTGTGGGGACGCGGGGCCGCCGACATGAAGGGCGGTATCGCCGCCTTCGTGGCGGCCGCCGCCCGAGTGATCGGCGAGCGCGGCGGCACGCTGCCCGGCTCGATCAGCCTCCTGATCACCGGCGACGAGGAAGGTCCCGCGGTCAACGGCACCACCAAGGTGCTGGACTGGATGGAGGCCGAAGGCGAGATCCCGGACGCCTGCGTGGTCGGCGAGCCGACCAACCCGGCCGCCCTTGGCGACATGATGAAGATCGGCCGGCGCGGCAGCCTGACCGGACGCCTGACCGTGCACGGGACCCAGGGTCACGTGGCCTACCCGCATCTGGCGGAGAACCCGGTTCACCACCTGCTGCGGATGCTGGAGCCGTTCGCCCACGGCCGGCTCGACGAGGGCACGGCACACTTCCAGCCGAGCACGCTGGCGGTGACGACGATCGACGTCGGCAACGTCGCGACCAACGTGATCCCGGCCAAGGCGACGGCGGTGTTCAACATCCGCTTCAACGACGCCCACACGGCGGACTCGCTGGAGCGCATGCTGCGCGCCAGCTTCGACCAGAAGGGCGCGCGCTACGAGCTGACCACCGAATGCTCGGGCGAGGCCTTCGTGACCGAGCCCGGGCGGCTCAGCACCCTGCTCTCCGACGCCGTGGACTCGGTCGTCGGCCGGCGGCCGGAACTCAGCACCACCGGCGGGACCTCGGACGCGCGTTTCATCCGGCGGCTGTGCCCGGTGGTTGAGTTCGGCCTGGTCGGCCAGACCATGCACAAGGTCGACGAGCGCGTGGCGGTCGACGACATCCGGGCGCTCACCGACATCTACGCCGCGTTGCTGCGGCGGTTCTTCGCCTGAACGAGCCGACATGCACCCACCCGACCGGATCGAGGTCGCGACCGCCCTGTACGGGGCCTGGCGGCTGATCCGGGGCGACGCCGGCGGCAGCGCGTACTTCCGGGGCGGCCGTGACGGCTTCTGGGCCGCCGCCTGGGCGATCGTCCTGGTGCTGCCGGCGCACCTGCTGACCCTGGCGGTGTTCGTCGCCGGCGACCCGGCGCTGCCCTTCGGCCTGCTCGACGCGGTCCGCGAGGCGGAGATCCTGGCGATCGGCTGGTTCGGCTACGCCCTCCTGGCGCACGCGGTCCTGCAGCGCCTGGGCCGGCTCGGCCGCTTCGACGGCTACATGACCGCCTACTTCTGGACCACGGTGCCGTTGGCCTACGCGCACCTGGCCCTCACCATCGTGCAGGCGACCGGCCTGCTGCCCGACGCGCTGTCCAAGCTGCTGACGATCGCCTTCCTGGTTCTGCTGCTGTGGGCGCGCTGGTTCGTCGCCCGCAACACCCTGGCGATGACCGGCGCGGAGGCCGGGATGGTGGTCGCCGGGACGGTGATGTTCGACTGGACCGTCGCCGCCGTCCTGTCCCCGCTGCTGTAGCCGTCGGCGGCGACCTAGCCCGGGTAGCCGACCGCCACCAGCGTCAGGCCCTCCGCCGGCGCGGTCGGTCCGGCGGCCGCCCGGTCGCGGGCCCGCAGCGCCGCCGTCACCGCATCCGGCGACCACTTCCCCTCGCCCACCAGCTTCAGCGTTCCCACCATGTTGCGGACCTGGTGGTGCAGGAAGGAGCGGGCGCGTGCCTCGACCACCACCCGCTCGCCGTGCCGCGACACGCGCAGCAGGTCGAGGGTCTTGATCGGCGACGCCGACTGGCAGTGGGTGGCCCGGAAGCTGGTGAAGTCGTGCGTTCCGAGCAGGCGGGCGGCACCCTCGTTCATCGCCTCGGTGTCGAGCGCCGCCTTGACGTGCCAGGCCCGCCCGGCGTCGAGCGCCAGCGGCGCCCCGCGGTTCACGATGACGTAGCGGTAGGCGCGCCAGGTCGCCGAGAACCGGGCGTGGAAGCCGTCGGCGACGGCCTCGGCCGCCAACACCGCGACCGGCAGCGGACGCAGGTGGGCGTTGATGGCGTTCATCACGGTGCGGGCGTCGAACCGGCCGGCGGCGAGGTCGATGTGGGCGACCTGGCCCTCGGCGTGCACGCCCGTGTCGGTCCGCCCGGCGCCGGCGACCTCGACGCGCTCGCCGGAGAACGCGTGCACGGCATCCTCCAGCGCGCCCTGGACGCTGGCGCCGTTGTCCTGGCGCTGCCAGCCGACGAACGGGGCGCCGTCGTACTCCAGCGTGAGCCGGAAGCGCGGCATGGCTCAGCCGAGGATCGTGCCGGCGGCGACCGGCAACCCGCGCAGGAACGCCTCGGTCGCCATCGGCGCCTTGCCGGCGCGCTGCACCCGGGTCGGCCGCAGGGCATCCTCGCCGCAGGCGATGGTGAACTCGTGGTCGAGCACGGTGCCCGGCGCGTTGGCCAGCGCCCCGACCTTCAGGACCCGCGCCGCCAGCACCTTGACGCGCTCACCCTCGAGGTCGAGGAAGGCGCCCGGCCACGGGTCGAAGGCGCGGACCGCCCGCTCAAGCTCGGCCGCCGGGCGGGAGAAGTCGAGGCGGCCCTCGTCACGCTCCAGCTTGCGGGCGTAGGTGACGCCCTCGGCCGGCTGCGCGGTCGCCGTCAGGGCGCCCGAGGCCAGCCCTGCCAGCGTCGGTTCGATCAGCTGGGCGCCGAGGGTGGCGAGCGTGTCGTGGAGCGCCGCCGCGGTGGTCTCGGGCCCGATCGGCACCGCGCGCCGCAGCAGCATCGCGCCGGTGTCGAGGCCGGCGTCCATCTGCATGATCGTGACGCCGGTCTCGGTGTCGCCCGCCAGGATGGCGCGCTGGATCGGCGCCGCCCCGCGCCAGCGCGGCAGCAGCGAGGCGTGGACGTTGACGCAGCCGAGCCGCGGCGCCGACAGCACCGCCGGCGGCAGGATCAGCCCGTAGGCCACCACCACCGCCACATCCAGCCCAAGCGCCGCAAACGCCGCCTGCTCCTCGGGATCGCGCAGCGTGCGCGGCGTGCGCACCGGGATGCCGGCGGCCTCGGCGGCGGCCTGGACCGCCGTCGGCCGCTCGCGCTTGCCGCGGCCGGCCGGGCGCGGCGGCTGCGCGTAGACGCAGGCGACCTCGTGGCCCGCCTCGATCAGCGCCCTCAGGGTCGGGACCGCGAAATCGGGACTGCCGAGAAAGGCAACGCGCAGACGCGAAGCGTCGCTCACGCCGCGTGCTCGCGCGAGCGCAGCTTCTTCGCCTTGACCATCTTCTTGAGGATGATGTTGCGCTTCAGCGCCGAGATCCGGTCGACGAACAGGACGCCGTCGATGTGATCGATCTCGTGCTGCAGGCAGACCGCCAGCAATCCCTCGCCCTCGATCTGCCGCGTCGCCCCCTCGCGGTCCAGGTAGCGCACCTTCACCCGCGCCGGCCGCTCGACGTCGGCGTAGAGTTCCGGCAGCGACAGGCAGCCCTCCTCGTAGACCTGGGTCTCGTCGGAGCGCCAGACGATTTCCGGGTTGATCAGGGCGATCGGCTCGGGCTTGGCGTCCTTGGCGGCGACGTCCACCACCACCACGCGCGTGGCCACGCCGACCTGCGGGGCCGCCAGCCCGACCCCGGGTGCCGCGTACATGGTGTGGAACATGTCGTCCACCAGCCGACGCACCGCATCGTCGATGACCTCGACCGGCTTGCAGCGGGTCTTCAGGATCGGGTCGGGAGCCCAGATGATCGGCAGGATGGCCATCGCGATTCGCCCGGTTTCGAGATCACCTCAGGTAGGCGAAGCCGCCGGTACCGTCAAGATTCCTGCGCCTGTCGGGCCCGCGTCCTCGATCGTGATAGGCTGACGCATGCCCGCCATCGAGTTTTCCTCGCCGCAATTCCTGCTGCTGGCCGTCGGCGTGTGCGGCGTCGCCGCGCTGCTGGTCATCGCC
Source organism: Rhodospirillaceae bacterium (assembly GCA_018401495.1). GTDB lineage: Bacteria > Pseudomonadota > Alphaproteobacteria > Thalassobaculales > Thalassobaculaceae > Thalassobaculum_A. The sequence continues at coordinate 46,213 of JAGYJX010000013.1, read as the reverse complement.
TGGCGGCTGTGGACCGGCGGCGGCGTCGAGGACGCGCTCGCCGACAGCGAGCGCCGGCAGAGCGAGGCAGCCGAGCGGCTGGCCCGCAGCCAGGCCGAGCTTGCCGGGCGGCTGGCCCAGATCGCCGAGAGCCAGGCCGCCGCCCAGGCCCGCATGGCCGAGCAGCTGCAGGTCCAGGAGCGGGCGCTCGCCGGCAAGCTCGAGGAACGGCTGGCCGAAATCGGCCGCCGGGTCGGCGAGAGCCTCGAGAAATCCTCGCAATCGGCCCAAACCACGCTTTCGGATCTGAAGGAGAGGCTGGCGGTCATCGACGCCGCCCAGCAAAACATCACCACCCTGTCGAGCCAGGTGGTCGGGTTGCAGGACATCCTGGCCAACAAGCAGGCGCGCGGGGCGTTCGGCGAGATCCAGCTCAACGACCTGGTGACCCAGGCCCTGCCGCCGACCGCCTACGCCTTCCAGGCGACCCTGGCGAGCGGGCGGCGGGTCGACTGCCTGCTGACCCTGCCGAACCCGCCGGGCGCCATCGCCATCGACGCCAAGTTCCCGCTCGAGGCCTATTCCGCCCTGCGCCAGGCCGGCAGCGACGCCGAGCGCGAGGCCGCCCGGCGCGGCCTCGCCCAGACCGTCACCCGGCACATCCGCGACATCGCCGAGCGCTACATCGTGCCGGGCGAGACCGCCGATTCCGCCCTGATGTTCCTGCCCTCCGAGGCGGTCTACGCCGAGTTGCACGCCAACCTGCCGGCGGTGGTCCAGGAAGCGTTCCGGCGCCGGGTGTGGATCGTCTCGCCGACCACCCTGATGGCGACGCTGCACACCGTGCGAGCGGTGCTGAAGGACGCCCGGATCAGCGAGCAGGCCGGGCTGCTGCAGGCCGAGGTCGGTAGGCTGCTCGACGACGTGCGCCGGCTCGACGAGCGGGTCGGCAAGCTGCAGACGCATTTCCGCCAGGCCGACGACGACATGCGCCAGATCCGGATCTCGACCGAGCGCATCGACAAGCGTGCCGAACGCATCCGAGAGGTCGAGGTGGAGGAGCCGGAACGCGTCGCCGAGCCGGTGCCACCCCTCGACTGGTGACCGAGCCGTGATCCCGCCCGGCTCGAGGCACGGCTGACCGTCCGCCTCAACGCTGCGTGTCGGTGATCTCCAGGCGGTGGTTTATCCGGTCGATCTCGCCTTGCATCCGGTCGACCCTCGCCTGCAGGTAGGCGACGGTCTCGGCATCCCCGGCGTGCTCGCGGCGCAGGCCGGCAAGCCCGATCTCTACCACGGAGAGGCGGTGCAAGACCTCGTCGAGCTTCTGGCCATGTCCGCCCAAAATGCCGCGAACCTGCCGGAACTGCTCGAGCATCAACTCGTTGCTTGCGTCGACCATTGGGGTGGTTTCCATAGGTGAATCCTACGGCACCGCTATGGACGGCTCAAGCCGACTTTCCGACTCCGTGCCCGTCAGGTCAGATACACCCCGCCGTTGACGTGCAGGGTCTGGCCGGTGACGGTGCCGCCTCCGGGACCGACCAGGAACCGCACGGCGGCGGCGATCTCGTCGACGCTGGACTTGCGGCCGAGCGGGATGCCGCGCTCGATCAGGCTGCTCGGCATCGGCCCGGCGGCGGCGCCGCGCACCGTGTCGACCGCGCCGGGCGCCACGCAGTTGCAGCGGATGCCGTGCGGCGCCAGCTCCACCGCCAGCGCCCGCATCAAGCCCTCGAGGCCGGCCTTGGACGCCGAGACGTGGCAGCGGTTGGGCGTGCCGACATGGGTCGAGATGCCGGACAGGCCGACGATGGCACCGCCGCCGCGCGCGACCATGGCGGGCGCCACCGCCCGCGCCAGCAGGAACATCCCGTCGAGCGACACCGACAGGATCTCCCGCCATTCCGCGAACCCCATCTCCAGGAACGGCGTCTGGCGCCGGAGGCCGGCGTTTCCGACCAGGATGTCGACGCCGCCGAATTCCGCCGCGACGGCGTCGGCCATGCCGGCGACCGCCCGCTCGTCCGACACGTCGGCGATCCAGCCCATGGCGCGGCCGCCGACGGTGGCGATCTCGGCGACCACGGCGTCGACCGCCGCCCGGTCGCTGCGGCCGTTCACCACCACGGCGGCGCCGTCGCGCGCCAGATGCAGGGCGATGGTCCGCCCGATGTTTCGACCGGCCCCCGTCACCAGGGCGACCTTGCCCTCCAACGCTCGCTGCATGGCGTTCCTCCTTGATTCGATCCGGCACTCTGCAGCATGCCCCGTCTGGCGTCCCGGTGCGATCCCGCAACGGTATGGGAATGCCCGCCGATTCCGGGTCTAATCGCGGCGGGAAAGACCGCATCGAGCGCGAGGCAGGCATGCTCAAGGAGTTCCGGGAGTTCGCCCTCAAGGGCAACGTCGTCGACCTGGCGGTCGGCATCATCATCGGCGCCGCGTTCACCGGCATCGTCACGTCGCTGGTCAACGACATCATCATGCCGCCGATCGGCGTGCTGATGGGCGGCCTCGATTTCTCGAATTACTTCGTGGTGCTGACGCTGGGCGGCGAGGCTCCGGCCTCGCTGACCGCGGCCAAGGACGCCGGCATCCCGGTGCTCGCCTACGGACGGTTCATCAACGCGCTCATCAACTTCGCGATCGTCGCCTGGGCGCTGTTCTTCGTGATCCGCCAGATGAACGCCCTGCGCCGCCGCTTCGAGGCCCAGGACCAGCCGACGCCCGAGGCGCCGGCCGCCCCGCCGCGCCAGGAGATCCTGCTGGAGGAGATCCGTGACCTGCTGAAAGCACGGGATTGAGCGCCACCACCAGATGGAGATCTCCCACCAGCTGATCCTGGTCGGCGCCGGGCTGGTCTTCGTCAGCATCTTCGCCGGCCTGATCTCGTCGCGCGTCGGCGCGCCGTTGCTGCTGGTGTTCCTCGGCCTCGGCATGCTGGCCGGCGAGGACGGCCCGGGCGGCCTGGACTTCGACGACTTCGGGACCGCCTACACCATCGGCGCCACCGCGCTGGCGATCATCCTGTTCGACGGCGGCCTGCGCACCACCCGGGAGACGCTGCGGCTTGCGACCTGGCCGGCGCTGGTGCTGGCGACCGTCGGCGTGGCGGTCACCGCCGGACTGACCGGCGCGTTCGCCGTGCTGGTGCTGGAGCTGAGCCTGCTGGAAGGCCTGCTGGCCGGGTCGATCGTCGCCTCGACCGACGCCGCCGCGGTGTTCTTCCTGCTGAACCTTCGCGGCACCAACCTCGTCAAACGGGTCAGCGCGACGCTCGAGGTGGAATCCGGCCTGAACGACCCGATGGCGGTGTTCCTCACCGTCACCTGCGTCGAACTGATCACCGGCGGCATCCCGGACGCCAGCTGGGACTCGATCGGAGAATTCGCTGGCGACTTCTCGCTGCAACTAGCGGGCGGGGCGGTGATCGGCCTGTGCGGTGGCTACATCCTGCTGCGGCTCATCAACTCGCTGCAGCTGGCGCCCGGCCTGTACCCGGTGCTGGCGCTGTCGGGAGCGCTCCTGACGTTCGGCGGCGCCCAGCTGCTGGGGGCCAGCGGCTTCCTAGCGGTCTACATCGCCGGCGTCGTGCTGGGCACCCGTCGGCACCGGGCCACCCAGTTGATCGAACGGTTCCAGGACGGTGCGGCGTGGCTGTGCCAGATCGTGATGTTCCTGATGCTGGGGCTTCTGGTCACGCCGTCGGAACTGCTGGACAGCGGCGCGCCGGCGCTGGCGATCGCGCTGTTCCTGCTGCTGATCGGGCGGCCGCTCGCCGTGGCCGTCTGCCTCGCGCCGTTCCGCTTCGCCTGGCGCGAACAGCTGTTCATCGCCTGGGTCGGCCTGCGCGGAGCGGTGCCGATCTTCCTCGGCACCGTGCCGGTGCTGGCGGGGCCTGCCGAACGCGCGGCTGTATTTCGAGATCGCCTTCGTGGTGGTGCTGACCTCGCTGCTGGTCCAGGGCTGGACCGTCACGCTGTTCGCCCGGCACCTGAACCTCGCGCTGCCTCCGAACCCGCCACCGCCGCAGCGCGTCGACATCTACCTGCCGGAGGAGGTCGGTCGCGACATGGTCACCTACGTCGTCCAGGACGGCAGCGCCGCCGCCAGCCGGAAGCTCGGCGAACTGCAGCTCGGCGAGGACACCAGCATCGTGTCGGTGATCCGTGACGGCGCCATGCGCTCGGCCGGCTCCATCGGCGCCCTGTCGCCCGGCGACCACGTCATCCTGATCACCCCGACCGAGCGCCTGCCGATCCTGGACCGCACCTTCGCGCGGCCACCGCGGTCCGACCGGCGCGGCCGCGACGACGCCGCGCTCGGCGACTTCGCGTTTCCCGGCGACGTCGATCTCACCAGCCTGGCCCGGCTCTACGAGATCCCGATCCCGACGGCTTCGGAGGCCCTGACCGCCGACCTGTTCCTGCGTCGCCACCTCAAGGGAGCGCCGGTCGTCGGCGACCGGTTGCGGCTCGGCACGGTCGAGCTGATCGTCCGTGAACTCGCCGACGAGCGTATCGTGCAGGTCGGCATCGAACTCGACCCGCACCCGCTGCCGTACTTTCGGAAGGACGTCATCCGCATCTGGCTGCGGCACGTCCGCTCGCTGCTGCGGGCGCGGTTCGGCGGCTAGCAGGCTCACCCGCAGCGACCGCGCCGGCGGCGCTGTGGAGGCCGGCCCATCCGCGCGCACGGCGCCTCGAAACCCTCGCTCAGAGCCCTCCGCGTCGCGTCGGCGGTATTCCAGCAGCGGGCGCCGACCTACCCGCCCTACACCGGGCCTCGACGAGATGCGGATTCTCCTGAAACGCCGCTTCATACCGATGGCGCAGCGCCGGCTGGCGACCAAACGCCGGAACGAAGTTCGCCGTCATCAGCCGATCGGACGGTCGGCTGCCCGGATCCGGCTTGCAGCAGAAGAAGACGATCTCGTTGCGGTCGACGCCTTGGCGGAGCGCATCGGCCGCCCCAAACCCAAGCACCGGCTGCTCGACCCACACATCGAGCCCGGCTTCGGCGAGACGCTCGGCGACGTCGATCCCGTAGGCACGCACGTGGTCCGCCTGACCGAAAAGGCGCGTGCGCTCGTCGGGATCGGTGACCGAGGGGTCCTCGTAGGTAACGTCGCCGTAGAGCGGAACCAGGATCATCGCCCACCCGCCGCGGCGCAGGACGCGAGCGATCTCGCGCATCGCCTGGCGGTCCCGCTCGATGTGCTCGAGGACGTTGCTGCAGTAAACCGCATCGAAGCTGTCGTCGGCGAACGACAGTGCGGTGAGATCCATGACCTCCATCGCGGCACCGGGTTCGCGATCGATCGATACGTAGTCGACCCGGCCGCGGCGCTGCAGCAGGTAAGCGATCGGGCGCTCCGGCGCAACGTGCAGCACTCGGTCCGCTCGCGCGATCAGCCGCGGATGACGCGCCAAATAATGCGCGACGAGCCGGTCGCGTTCGAGCGCGCCGCAGACCGGGCACTGCGCGTTCGGTCGTGCGTTGCCAGCCGGACCGAAACTATTGAAGCCGCGCACGCCGCTTCCGCAGCAGGGGCAGAACCTCTCGTCTCCGGTGTAGAGCAGCCGGAAGGCGGCGCTGCGAACCGCGAAGCGGTGCCGCCAAGGAATCATCGCCTTAACGGCGCGCCTGGCAAGGACGACAGTCACGGCGTCACCTTCCTTGCCGCCGGGCCGGCTGCGTCAATCTTGTTCGACGTCAGCCTTCGTCGGCAGCGCTCGTGTGCCCCGTGCAAATGACGCGCCGGACCGCGAAATATTCCAGGCTTCCCGCAACGCCTGTGGCGCGTCCAGCCTCCGGCCGCCGAAACGGGTCGCGGAACGCCTACGCGTGGCCCGCCTCGGGCGACAGCAGCGACGCGCTGATCCCCAGCTTGGCGAGCGCGCGATCCCACTTCGCGTCAAGTTCGGCGTCGAACACCAGGTCGGGATCGGCCTCGACCGACAGCCAGGCGTTCTCCTGCAGTTCGTCGTCGAGTTGCCCCGGCCCCCAGCCGGCGTAGCCGAGCGCCAGAAGATGGCGGCGCGGGCCGTTTCCGGTGGCAATCGCCTTGAGGATGTCGACCGTCGCGGTGAGCGCCAGCGTGCCGGCGAGCGGCATCGAATCCGGGCCGACGTAGTCGGTGGAATGCAGCACGAACCCACGCCCGGTCTCGACCGGCCCGCCAAAGTGGATCGCCGGGGCCGACGACTTCGGCGGGGGCATCGTCGACCTTCAGTTCGGACAGCAGATCCCTGAACGTGATCGAGCTGATGGTCCGGTTCAGCACCAGCCCCATCGCACCCTCGGCGTTGTGGGCGCAGAGATAGATGACGGTGCGCGCAAAGCGGGGGTCGCTCATGCTCGGCATGGCGATCAGAAGCTGTCCGGTGAGGTAGCCCTCGCCGTCGACATCGTCTACCTCGGTCATCATGAGCCGGTCCTCCTCGGGTAAACTCAGTTGTGCCGCAATCCCGGCGGGGTGCCGCGACGTTTTGTCGGGTCCCCCGATCCGTCATCCCATGTTCGTGACCAGCGAAACGATTCCGGTTTATTATATTCAGCGTCGTCCGCGTTTGAAACCTGACCGTCGAATATGGCTTTTTTCGTTCCCACCTCTGCCGTGCGGACCGTGCTGGCGATGCTCGCCATGGGCGTGGCCGTGTTTTCGTCCGCTTCCGCGGTTGCCGAGCCGACCTCCGGCTGGGTTCGCAACGAGGCCGCCGACATCCGCCTGGTCTCGGCGGTCTGCCGGCACCGCCGGACGTGAAACCATCCCACTGGGCCTGGAGTTCCGCCTCTCCGAGGGCTGGAAGGTCTACTGGCGCTCGGCCGGCGATGTCGGCTATCCGCCGGAGGTCGACTGGTCGGGGTCCAGCAACCTCGCCGCCGCCGCCACCGACCTACCCGGTGCCGCACCGCTTCTCGGCCTTCGGGATCGAGCAGTACGGCTATTCCGAGAACGTCGTCTACCCGATCACCGCCCGCCTCACCGAGCCCGGCGAGCCGCTCGCCTTGCGGGCCAATGTCAACGCCCTGGTCTGCAGCGACATCTGCGTCCCGATCGATGCCGTCCTGACCCTGGTCCTGCCGGCCGGGCCAGCAAGCCCGACCGCCTTCACCCAACTGCTCGACCGCTGGTCGGCGCGCGTGCCGGGCGACCTGCCGGTCGGCCTGGATATCGCCGAGGCCAGCGCCGACGGCAATCCGACGAGCCCGACCCTGGTGCTGACCCTGACCTCGAGCGAACCGCTTGTGGGTCCCGACGTGTTCCCGGAGGGGCCGGACGGCCTGTCGTTCGGCAAGCCAGAGATCTCGCTGGCCGCGCGACCGTCGGAGCGCGGAGTTGCGGATTCCGGTGGCCGTCCACGGCGACGCCCGGCTGTCCCGGTCCATGCTGGAATTGACGATCGTCGACGGCGCGCGGTTCGTGCAGAAGCCGGTGACCGTCGACGCCATGCCGACGGTCGCCTCCGGCGGGGCGACGACCCGCCCATCGATTACGGCCTGGCTGGCGGTGCTCGGCGCCGCGCTGCTGGGCGGGCTGATTCTGAACCTGATGCCCTGCGTCCTTCCGGTGCTGTCGCTGAAGCTGCTGGCGGCTGTCGGCTACGGCGGCGCCGAGCGGCGGGCGATCCGTCGCGGCTTCCTCGCGTCGGCGGCCGGCATTGTCGTCTCGTTCCTGATGCTCGCGGCCGGAGCCGTCGCGTTGAAGGAGGCGGGCGTCGCGGTGGGCTGGGGCATGCAGTTCCAGCAGCCGATGTTCCTGGCTGCCATGGCGACGCTGGTGGTCCTGTTTGCCGCCAATCTCTGGGGGCTGTTCGAACTGCCGCTGCCGCGCGCGATCGCCGATCTCGGCGCCCAGCTTCCGCGAGAGTCAGCCACCGGCGGCTCGCTGACCGGGCATTTCCTGACCGGGGCGTTCGCCACTCTGCTGGCGACCCCCTGTTCGGCGCCGTTCCTCGGCACCGCCGTCGGCTTCGCGCTGGCCGGCGGGCCGCTCGAAATCGCGGCGGTCTTCGCCGCCATGGGCGTCGGCCTCGCCCTGCCCTACCTGGTGGTGGCCGCGGTGCCGGATGTGGCCCGCGCCCTGCCGAAGCCCGGTCCCTGGATGGCGGTGCTGCGACGGGTGCTGGCAATCGCCCTGGCGCTGACCGCGGCTTGGTTGCTGTCGGTGCTGGCGGCCCAGGCCGGGCTCGCCGCCGCCCTGACGATCGCCGGAGCCTACGGGGTGCTCGGCCTGGTGCTGGCGATGCCGGGTGGCCGGCGGCTGGCCGTGCCGGCCGGGGCCCTGGCGGCGGTGGCGGCCCTCGTCGTCACCTGGACCGCCGAGCGAGGCTTCACGGCAGGCGGGCCGGCAACCGAGCAGGCAGAGAGTGGGGCCGCGAACTGGAGCCGGTTCGATCCTGCCCTGATCGAGGAACTGGTCGGCGACGGACAGGTGGTCCTGGTCGACGTCACCGCCGACTGGTGCCTGACCTGCCGGGTCAACAAGGCGGCGGTGCTCGACCGCGGACCGGTCGCGGCGCTGCTGGCCGACGGATCGGTGACCGGGGTCCGCGCCGACTGGACCAGTCCGGATCCGGCGATCGCTGAATACCTGTCGAGCTTCGGGCGCTACGGCATCCCGTTCAACGCGGTGTACGGCCCGGCGGCGCCCGCCGGCATCGCCCTGCCGGAACTGCTGACCGACACCGTGGTCCTGGCGGCCATCCGCAAGGCTGCCGGCGAAGCGTCGACGGCCCGGTTGGATTGAGGCCGGCGACGGTCTATGTAAGCACCGGAGTTTCGAGGAGGTGCGACGGCCGCCAACGGGGCGGTACCGATCGCGCCTCGGCAACGGAGGCGACGCGATGAGCATCAAGGTTGGCGAGACGATTCCGGCGGTGAGCCTCGAAGACCAAGACCGCCGAGGGCATCCAGGAAGTGAAGACCAGCGAGCTGTTCGGCGGCAAGACGGTGGTGCTGTTCGCGCTGCCGGGCGCCTTCACGCCGACCTGCTCGGCCAAGCACCTGCCGGGCTATGTCAGCAAGGCGGCCGACCTGAAGGGCAAGGGCGTCGACGCCATCGCCTGCCTGTCGGTCAACGACGCCTTCGTGATGGACGCCTGGGGCAAGGACCAGAAGGTCGGCGACAACGTGATGATGCTGGCCGACGGCAACGCCGAGTTCACCAAGGCGGTCGGCCTGGACATGGACGGCAGCGGCTACGGCATGGGTACCCGCTCCAAGCGCTACGCCATGGTCGTCAAGGACGGCGTGGTGAAGGATCTGTACGTCGAGGAGCCGGGCCAGTTCGAGGTGTCGAGCGCCGACTACGTGCTCGGCAAGCTCTGAGCGTCAGGCGTTCCAGCCGCCGTCGCCTCGGTGACGGCGGGCAGCGGTCGGGGCGCCTTCGGGCGCCCCTTCGCGTCACGCTCCCTGCCGCGCCGCCTGCCGGATCGCCGCGATGGCCTGCCGGGCCAGCTCGTCCGCGCGTTCGTTCTCGGCATGGCCGGCGTGGCCCTTGACCCAGTGCCAGGCGACGTCGTGCTCGCGGGCGGCGGCGTCGAGCCGCTCCCACAGGTCGCGATTCTTGACCGGCTTGTTGTCGGCGGTCTTCCAGCCGCGCGCCTTCCAGGCCCGCAGCCACTTCATGATGCCGTCGCGCACATAGGTGCTGTCGGTGGTCAGGTCGACCGGCACCCGCCGGGTCAGGGCTTCCAGCGCGGCGATCGCCGCCATCAGCTCCATGCGGTTGTTGGTGGTCAGCGCCTCGCCGCCGGACAGCTCCTTCTCGGTGCCGCGCCAGCGCAGCACCGCCCCCAGCCGCCCGGCCCGGGGTTGCCGCTGCAGGCCCCGTCGGTGAAGACCGCGACGCGCTCCCCGGCCGCCGGGCCGGCGTTCCTCAGAGGCCATAGGCCACGGGTCCGGTGGCACTCTGATGGAAGCGCAGCTTCTGATGATATTCCATGGGATCCTTGGGCTTCACGAACGCTCCCTCGGGGTGGTTCAGCCAATCGAACAGGCGGGTCAGCAGGAAGCGCAGGGCCGAGCCCCGCGCCAGCACCGGCATGGCCTCGCGCTCGGCCGCTGACAGCGGTCGCACGGTCTGGTAGCCGGCCACCAGCTGGCGGGCCTTGGTGACGTTGAAGCTGCCGTCCGGCTCGAAGCACCAGGCGTTCAGGCAGATCGCCAGGTCGTAGGCCAGCGAGTCGGTGCAGGCGAAGTAGAAGTCGATGATCCCCGACACCCGGTCGCCCAGGAAGAACACGTTGTCGGGGAACAGGTCGGCGTGGATGGTGCCGGACGGCAGGCCGTCGGGCCAGTTCCGCTCCAGGATGCCGAGCTCCTGGTTCAGGGCGTTGTAGAGCCCGTGGTAGATCTGGTTCGACTTCATGCCGCAGGCCTCCAGGAGCGGCCGCCAGCCCGCCACCGAGAGGTTGTTGACCCGGGTCATTGGGAAGTCGGCTCCGGCGACGTGCATCGCCGCCATGGCCGCGCCGAGCGAGCGGCAGTAGACCGGCTGGATGCGCCGGTGCCACATGCCCTCCAGGAACGTCACCACCGCCGCCGGCCGGCCGTTCAGGCTGCGAAGGGTGACGCCGTCGCGCGCCGCCACCGGCTCGGGGCAGCTCAGCCCCTTCTTGGCCAGATGGTCCATCAGGCCGATGAAGAACGGCAGCTCCGCCGGCTTCACGCGCTTCTCGTAGAGCGTCAGGATGTAGGTCGAGCGGGTGGTCCGGACCAGGAAATTCGAGTTTTCAACGCCCTCGGCGATGCCGGCGAAGGAGGTCACCGCGCCAATGTCGTAGTCGGCGAGAAACGCCTGCAGCTCATCGTCGGAAACCGGTGTGTAGACGGCCATGGCGGGGGACTCGGGGTGGGGCCTAGGAGGCCAGCTCGCGGGGCAGCTTGAAGCTCACGTCCTCGCGGGCGACCGCGACCTCCTCGACCGTGACCGGGCGCAGCCGCCGGCAGGCGGCCACCACCTCCTCGACCAGGACCTCGGGCGCCGAGGCGCCGGCGCTGATGCCGAGGCGCGCGACCCCGGCGAGCCAGCCGCCGTCGATCTCGGCGGCGCCGCCGATCAGCCGCGCATCGGCGCAGCCGGCGGCCTTGGCGACCTCGACCAGGCGCTGGGAGTTCGATGAGTTCGGCGAGCCGATCACCACGAAGGCGTCGACCTGGCCGGCGATCGCCTTGACCGCCTCCTGGCGGTTGGTGGTGGCGTAGCAGATGTCTTCCTTGCTCGGCGCGGCGACGTCCGGGAACCGCCGCTTCAGGATCTCGACGATGCGGGCGGTGTCGTCGACCGACAGCGTGGTCTGGGTCGCGAAGGCGAGCGGCGCCCCGGCACCGGCGGCTGCGAACGCCTCGGCCTGGGCCTCGTCCTCGACCAGGCTCATCGCGCCGGCCGGGAGCTGGCCCATGGTGCCGATCACCTCCGGGTGCCCGGCGTGGCCGATCAGCACGACGTGGCGGCCGCGCTTGTGGTGGCGTTCGGCCTCGAGATGGACCTTGCTGACCAGCGGGCAGGTGGCGTCGACGTAGAGCATGTTGCGACGCTCGGCGTCGGCCGGCACGGATTTCGGCACGCCGTGGGCGCTGAACACCACCGGCCGGTCGATCGGACACTCGTCGAGCTCCTCGACGAACACCGCGCCCTGGGCCTCCAGGGACTCCACGACGTAGCGGTTGTGCACGATCTCGTGCCGCACGTACACCGGCGCACCCCATTTCCGGATCGCCTTCTCGACGATCTGGATGGCGCGGTCGACCCCGGCGCAGAACCCGCGGGGAGCGGCAAGGACAATGGTCAGCGGATCGCTCATGGTATCGCGGTTTTCTCGCGAATGCGGGGTCCCGTCAATTGCGCCGGCCGGGGTGGCGGGCTATCGTCCGGCACATTTCGCTGGCCGAGGAGACGGGGATGGCCGAACCGGTGTGCGCCCAGAAGGAACCCTACGCGGTCGAGGTCGAGGCTGGCCGCGCGTATTTCTGGTGCGCCTGCGGGCGCAGCCAGAAGCAGCCCTTCTGCGACGGCGCCCACAGCGGCACCGGGATCCAGCCCACCCGCTTCAAGGCGGAGCAGGCGGAGACCGTCTATTTCTGCGGCTGCAAGTCCTCCAAGGACGGGCCGCTGTGCGACGGCACCCACAACAGCCTCTGATGACACCCCACCGATGACAGCGGCCAAAGCGATGCGTCGATTCGTCCTGGCCGCCGTGCCGGTCGCCCTGGTCCTGGCCGGCTGCGGATCCGACGCGCCGCCGCCGCTCTGCCCGCCGGTCGGAACCCCGGCCCCGCTCGACACCTTCACGCAGTTCGAGCCCGGCACCGGGCGCGACCTGACCCAGGTCCGCTTCTCGGGTCGGGTGATGGCGATCAACTCGGCGTGCGAGTACGACACCGACGGCGTCGACGTCGAATTGGCCATCCAGATGGTGGTGGAGCGCGGCCCCGCCGACCGGGATCGCAACGCCGAGCTGCAGTATTTCGTCGCCGTCGAGGACGGACCGGGCAACATCACCGCCAAGCAGGTGTTCGACGTCGCCATCCCGTTCGAGGGCAACAGCCGCCGCCTGGCGCGGCTGGAAGAGATCTCGCTGCAGATCCCGCCGGCGGGCGACCGGGGCTTCAGCCAGACCCGCATCCTGGTCGGCTTCCAGCTCAGCGCCGAGCAGCTCGAGCACAATCGCCGACGGAACCCGTAGGTCCGGACCCGTAGGTCTGGCCCCCCGACGAATTCGGGCCGCCGGTTCAGCCCGCGGCATCCCGCAGGATCATGTCGGCGGCCTTCTCGCCGATCATGATGGCGGGGGCGTTGGTGTTGCCCGAGGTCAGCGTCGGCATCACCGACGCGTCGGCGACCCGCAGCCCGGCGACGCCCCGGACCCGCAGTTGCGGATCGACGACCGCCAGCGCGTCCTGCCCCATCCGGCAGGTGCCGACCGGGTGGTAGGTGGTCTCGCCCGCCTGCCGGACCCAGTCCAGGATCTCGTCATCGCTGGTCCGCGACGCCCCGGGCGCCAGTTCCGTCACCCGCAGCGGCGCCATCGCCGGCGCCGTCATCACCGCCCGGGCGATCCGGATGGCGCGGGCGGTCAACGCGGCGTCGGCCGGCGACGACAGGAAGTTGAAGCGGATCGCCGGCGCCCGGCGCGGATCGGCGGAGACGGCGTGGACATCGCCCCGGCTCTCGGGCCGCATCGGGTGGGCGTAGCAGGTCATGCCGCACTGCCGGGACAGCACCGGCCCCTTCGGTCCGGGCTCGGTCAGCATCGGCACCCAGCCGAGCAGCAGGTCGGGCGCCTCCAGCCCCTCGCGCGACCGCACGAAGGCGCGGATCGGGGCGGCCACCATGCCGAGCATGCCGCCGCCGGTCAGCGCGTAGTCGCAGCGCCTGCCACACCAGGCCGAGACCGCGGCCACGGTCGTTGAAGGTGTAGCCCGGCGCGGCGACCGCCCAGCGGGTCCTCGGCGCGTAGTGGTCCCGCAGGTTCTCGCCGACCCCCGGCAGGGCGTGGCGAACCGCGATGCCGAGGTCGCGCAGCCGTTCCGGCTGGCCGATCCCCGACAGCTCGAGGAGCTGCGGCGAATTGATCGAGCCGGCGCTCACCACCACCTCGCGGCCGGCGCGGGCCTCGCGCGGCTGCCCGTCGAGGGAGTAGCGCACGCCCGTGCAGCGCCCGCCGTCGAGCAGCAGCGCCTCGGTCAGGGCGCCGGTCTCGATGCGCAGGTTGGCGCGCTTGCGGATCGGGTCCAGGTAGCAGCGCGCCGTGCTCATCCGCCGCCGCGACGCGATCGTGGCCTGGCTCATGGCGATGCCATCCTGGCGGGCCCCGTTGTAGTCGGGGTTGTGCTCGATGCCGACCTCGCCGGCCGCCCGGATCAGCGCCTGGAACAGCGGGTCGCGCGGCCGGGGGTTGGTGACGCGCAGCGGCCCGTCGCGGCCCCGGAAGGCGTCGTCGCCGCCGTCCTCGTAACGCTCCATGCGCTTGAAGTACGGCAGGACGTCGGCGTAGCTCCAGCCGGGGTTGCCCATCTGCGCCCAGGTGTCGAAATCCTGGGCCTGCCCGCGCACGAAGGCGAGGCCGTTCAGCGCGCTCGAGCCGCCCAGCATGCGGCCGCGCGGCACCGGGATGCGGCGACCGCCGGTGCTCGCCTCCGGCTCCGAGCTGTACAGCCAGTTGACCGAAGGATCGGCAATCATCTTGGCGAAGCCGACCGGAACGTGGGTCCAGCGATGGCCGGGAGGGCCGGCTTCGAGCAGCAGAACCGTGTGGCGCGGGTCCGCCGACAGCCTGTTGGCGACGACGGCGCCGGCCGATCCGGCGCCGACCACGATGTAATCGTAGGTCTGCATGCACGAGCCTCCCCCGTCGCCGGTCCACGACCTCCCCTGCGGCCCGGGGTGTCGCTGGCGACCACGCCGGAATCAGTTCACGGGGCGGCCGCCGGCGCAAGTTCCGCCCAACAATTGCACCAGTCGGTTTCCTCGCCTTAGGGGCTGTTCCAATCCGTCCGGCCAGCGTAGCCTTCCCCGATCCGCGCACCTGAGCCCGGCGCCAGAGAAGGCATGCCCCATGCCCTTTGGGGAGCGGGCACCGGAAACAACGACGGGAACAACAATGACGGATATCCAATACCTCGCGCCCGGCACGCTCGATGAAGCGGTCGGCGCGTTCGCCGCGGCCTCCGGCGCCGCCCGCATCCTTGCCGGCGGCACCGATCTCCTGGTGCAGATGCGCGCCGGCGTGGTGCGTCCCGGCCTGATCGTCGACATCAAGAAAATCCCGGAGATGACCAGCATCGAGGAGACCGCCGACGGCGGCTTCCGCATCGGCGCCGCGGTCTCGGGCGCGGCGCTGGCCGAGCACCCGCGCTTCGCGGCCGCCTGGCCCGGCGTGCTGGAAGCCATCAACCTGATCGGCTCCACCCAGGTGCAGGGCCGCGCCTCGGCGGGCGGCAATCTGTGCAACGGCTCGCCGGCCGGCGACAGCGTGCCGGCCATGGTCGCCGCCGGCGCCGTCGTCACGGTGCAGGGACCGAACGGCCGTCGCGAGATGAAGGTCGAGGCGGTGCCGGCCGGGCCGGGCAAGACCAACCTGGCGCCCGGCGAGATCCTCGTCAGCTTCACCCTGCCGCCCCGGGCGCCCGGGCTCGAGCGACGCCTACCTGCGGATGATCCCGCGCACCGAGATGGACATCGCGGTCGTCGGCCTCGGCGTCAACCTGACGCTCAAGGACGGCGTGTGCACCGCCGCCCGCGTCGGGCTCGGCGCGGTGGCGCCGACCGTGCTGCTGGTCGCGCCGGCCGCCGAGGCGCTGATCGGGACCCGCCTCGACGCCGCGGCGCTCGACGCCGCGGCCGCCGCCTGCAGCGCCGCGTGCCGCCCGATCGACGACAAGCGCGGCACCATCGCCTACCGAACCAAGGTTGCCGGCGTGCTCCTGAAGCGCACGGTCGCCATTGCCGCCGAACGCGCCGGAAAGGCTTGAGACCATGGCTAAAACGCATGTTTCCACCACCATCAACGGCGATCCGAGGGAGTTCCTCTGCGATCCCGCCGACAGCCTGCTCGACGTGCTGCGCGGGCCGCTCGGCCTGACCGGCGCCAAGGAGGGTTGCGGATCCGGCGACTGCGGGGCCTGCAGCGTCACCCTGGACGGGCGCCTGGTCTGCGCCTGCCTGGTGCTCGCGGTCGAGGCCGAGGGTCACGAGATCCAGACCATCGAGGGCATGGCGACGGGCGACCACCTGCACCCGCTGCAGCAGAAGTTCCTGGAGATGGCCGCCCTGCAGTGCGGCATCTGCACGCCCGGCGTGCTGGTCGCGGCGAAGTCGCTGCTGGAGCGCAACCCCGATCCCTCCGAGACCGAGGTTCGCTACTGGCTGGCCGGCAACCTCTGCCGGTGCACCGGTTACGACAAGATCGTCCGCGCGGTCATGGAGACCGCGGCCGACATGCGGGAGGCTGCGCGATGAACGAGATCAGCAACAAGTGGATCGGCCGTAACACGATCCGTCCCGACGGCGCCGAGAAGGTCACCGGCCGCGCCGCCTACGCCGCCGACACCAACATGCCCGGGATGATCTGGGGCAAGGTGCTGCGCAGCCCGCACCCGCACGCCCGCATCCGCGGCATCGACACCTCCAAGGCCGAGGCTCTGCCCGGGGTCAAGGCGGTGGTGACCGCCAAGGACTTCGTCGACTTCCCGGCCGACAAGCCGGTGCCGCTCGGCATCCAGGACATGCGCTGGA
This sequence comes from Rhodospirillaceae bacterium, assembly GCA_018401495.1. GTDB lineage: Bacteria > Pseudomonadota > Alphaproteobacteria > Thalassobaculales > Thalassobaculaceae > Thalassobaculum_A. The sequence continues at coordinate 29,988 of JAGYJX010000013.1, read as the reverse complement.
TGTCGCGCAACATGCTGGCGCGCGAGAAGGCGCTGTTCCACGGCCACCCGGTCGCCGCCGTCGCCGCCGTCGACGAGCGCACCGCCGCCGAGGCCTGCGCCCTGATCGAGGTCGACTACGAGGTCCTGCCCTTCGCGATCGAGATCGACGACGCGATCGCCCCGGACGCGCCGATCCTGCACGACTTCGTGCAGTTCGACGGCAAGCCCTCGAACATCGCCGGCAAGCTCGAGCACAAGCTCGGCGACGTCGACGCCGGCTTCGCCGAGGCCGACGTGGTGATCGAGCGCAGCTTCACCACCCGGCCGGTGCACCAGGGCTACATCGAGCCGCACGCCTGCCTGGTCAGCGTCGAGCCGGACGGCAAGACCACGGTCTGGAGCTCGAGCCAGGGCCAGTTCATGGTCCGCGCCATGACCGCCTTCCTGACCGGCATCCCGCAGAGCAAGATCCGGGCGATCCCGGCCGAGATCGGCGGCGGCTTCGGCGGCAAGACCATCTGCTACCTGGAGCCGGTGGCGGCGATCCTGGCCCGCAAGTCCGGCAAGCCGGTGAAGATGGTGATGAGCCGCGAGGAAGTGATGCGGGCGACCGGCCCGACCTCCGGCTCCAAGAGCACGGTGAAGATCGGCGCCAAGAAGGACGGCACCATCACCGCCGCGCAAGGCGTGTGGTACCTGCAGGCCGGTTGCCTGCCCGGCTCGCCGATCCGCGGCGCCGCCGGTTGCGCCTTCGCGCCCTACGACATCAAGAACGTGCACGCGCTCGGCTACGACGTCGTCTCGAACCGCTCCAAGGTCGCGGCCTACCGCGCACCCGGCGCGCCGATCGGCGCCTACGCGGCGGAGTGCGTGCTCGACGAGGTCGCCGAGGCGATCGGCATGGACCCGCTGGCGTTCCGCCTGAAGAACGCGGCGCGCGAGGGCACCAAGCTGGCCTACGGCCCGGTGCTGCCGCGGATCGGCTATGCCGAGACCATCGAGGCGGCCCAGAAGCACCCGCACTACGCCGTCCCGCTCGGCAAGTTCCAGGGCCGCGGCGTGGCCAGCGGCTACTGGTTCAACGCCGGCGGCGAGTCCAGCGCGCAGGTCAACATCACCGAGGACGGCAACGTCGTGGTGACCACCGGCCACCCGGACATCGGCGGCTCGCGCGCCTCGATCGCCAACATCACCGCCGAGCTGCTGGGCATCGACTACAACCGGGTCTCGGTGCTGATCGGCGACACCGCCACCATCGGCTACAGCAACCTCACCGGCGGCAGCCGCGTGCTGTTCGCCTCGGCCATGGTGGTGACCGAGTCGACCGAGAAGGTGATCGAGCAGCTCAAGGGCCGCGCCGCCCAGATCTGGGGCATCGCCCCCGACCAGGTGGTGTGGGAGAACGGCGAGGCCCGCCCGATCGGCGAGCACAGCGGCAACTTCCCGTCGATGACCCTGGCCGAGCTCGGCGCCAAGGCGAACGCCACAGGCGGCCCGATCGGCTCCGGCACGCAGTCGAACACCATCGGCGCCGAAGGCGGCTTCGCCACCCATGTGGTCGACGTCGAGGTCGACGCGGACCTCGGGATCGTGCGGGTGCTGCGCTACACCTCGTTCCAGGACGTCGGCCGGGCGATCCACCCGGCCTACGTCGAGGGCCAGATGCAGGGCGGCGCGGCGCAGGGCATCGGCTGGGCGCTGAACGAGGAGTACATCTACGACAAGAAGGGCCGCGTCGATAACCCGGGCTTCCTCGACTACCGCATGCCGGTGTGCTCGGACCTGCCGATGCTGGACGCGGTGATGATCGAGGTCCCGAACCCCAAGCACCCGCAGGGTATCCGCGGCGTCGGCGAGGTGCCGCTGGTGCCGCCGCTGGCGGCGATCTCCAACGCCGTCTACCGGGCCCTCGGCAAGCGCTTCTACAGCCTGCCGATGTCACCGCCGAAGGTGCTGGAAGCGCTCGACATGCCGATGGCGGCGGAGTGATCCGGCCACGCTGACCCACGGCGCGCCGGCTCCATCGGCGGCGCGCCGAGGCGGCGGGTGTGTTCCGGCTCTGCGGCCGGAATGACGAACAATAGGGGGAAGGCATCGCGGTCGATTTCCCCACGACCACCCCTCCAATATAGTCATTCCGGACGCCCACGCGGCGCGTGGGCGAGCCGGAACCCACAAGGCGACGGGCGGCGGCGACGGGGCCAAGGCGGCTGGAGGACCCGGGCCGATGTGTGGCGGGGTTTCGGTTGTCTCGGCGCCGCCGCAGCTGGGCTTGCAACCCCGGACGGGGACGCTATTGTGACCGCCTCATAACCCACGACTCTCGGGGGAGAGAGCGACGGGCCCTCGGCGACGAGCCGGAGGCCGCGGTCGACGCCGAAGGAGCAACCGCCCCGGAAACTCTCAGGCGAAGGTACCCCGAGGCGAGGTGACTCTGGAGAGCAGGCGACGGTCCGCTGGGATCGATCGTCTCACCGACGGGGTAAGGCCGGACGGCGTATCGGTCCGGCCAATCTCTCAGGTCTTTCGGACAGAGGGGGCACGCACGGCACTTCCGCCGTCGCGTAGCCGTCGCCGGAGGACCGATGACCGAGTCGCCAGAGCTGAAGACCACGCCGCTGACGGAGCTGCACGAGCAACTCGGCGCCCGGATGGTGCCGTTCGCCGGCTACCTCATGCCTGTGCAGTTCCCGCTCGGCGTCCTCGGCGAGCACCGCCACACCCGCGCCAAGGCCGGCCTGTTCGACGTCTCGCACATGGGCCAGCTCCGCATCGACGGGGCCGACGCCGCCGCCCGGCTGGAGACGCTGGTGCCCGGCGACATCCTCGGCCTTGCCGAGGGACGCATGCGCTACACCCAGTTCACGGACGAGACCGGCGGGATTCTCGACGACCTGATGGTGACCAACGCCGGCGACCACCTGTTCGTGGTCGTGAACGCCGCCTGCAAGGAGGCCGACACCGCGCACCTGCGCGGCACCCTCGGCGACGCGGTAACCGAGTTGCCGGATCGCGCCCTGCTGGCCCTGCAGGGCCCGTCGGCGGAGGCGGCGCTGGCGACGCTGGCCCCCGAGGCGGCGGCGATGACCTTCATGACCTTCCGCGCCATGGACGTCGCCGGGGTGCCGTGCCTGGTGACGCGCTCGGGCTACACCGGCGAGGACGGCTACGAGATCTCGGTTCCGGCCGCCGACGCGCGGCGGATCGCCGAGCGTCTGCTGGCGCTTCCGGAGGTCGAGGCGATCGGCCTCGGCGCGCGCGATTCGCTGCGCCTCGAGGCCGGGCTGTGCCTGTACGGCCACGACATCGACACCACCACCTCGCCGGTCGAGGCGGCGCTGACCTGGAGCATCGGCAAGCGCCGGCGCGAGCAGGGCGGCTTCCCGGGTGCGGCCCGCGTCCAGGCCGAGATCGCCGGCGGCGCCGCGCGCCGCCGCGTCGGGCTGCGGCCGGAAGGCCGGGCGCCGGCGCGCGAGGGTGCCGAGATCACCGATCCGGACGGCCGGACGATCGGCCGGATCACCAGCGGCGGCTTCGGGCCGACCGTCGATGGCCCGGTGGCGATGGGCTACGTCGAGAGCGGATTCACCGGGGACGGGAGCGAGGTTCGGCTGGTCGTGCGCGGCAAGCCGATGCCGGCGCGGGTCGCGCGCCTGCCGTTCGTGACCCCTGGCTACAAGCGTTGACACCGATCAGGACCTGCGCAGGAGCGTGCGATGACCGTTAAGTACACCGAAGACCATGAGTGGATCCGCGTCGAGGACGGCGTCGGGACCGTCGGGATCACCAACCACGCCCAGGAGCAGCTTGGCGACGTGGTGTTCGTCGAACTGCCCGAGGTCGGCGCCACCGTCGCCAAGGGCGACGCCTCGGGCGTCGTCGAATCGGTGAAGGCGGCGAGCGAGATCTACGCCCCGGTCTCCGGCGAGATCGTCGCGGTCAACGACGCGCTGGCGGACGCGCCGCAAACCGTCAACGCCGATCCCGCCGGCGCCGGCTGGTTCTACCGGATCCGGCTGTCCGACCCGAGCCAGCTCGACGGCCTGATGGACGAGGACGCCTACAAGTCCCACGCCGGCGCCTAGCGCCGGAGCGGCGCCGCCCGCGCTCCGCCGCCGTTCGACCGTATGGCCCGCCGCGCCGCGAGGGGTGACACCCCGCCTCCGGACCGGGCCGGCAAGAGGATTAGGATCACATGACCCGGCCGACCCTGAACGAGCTGACCGCCCACGACGCCTTCGTGCACCGCCACATCGGCCCGAGCGACGACGAGACCTCGGCGATGCTTGCGACCCTCGGCTACGACTCGCTGGAGGCGCTGACCGACGCCGCCGTGCCGAAGGGCATCCGGCGGGAGCGCGCCATGGTGCTCGACGAGCCGCGCGGCGAGGCCGAGACGCTGGCCGAACTGGCCGAGATGGCGGGCCAGAACAAGGTCGTGCAGGTCGCTGATCGGCCAGGGCTACTACGGCACCGTGACGCCCGGCGTGATCCTGCGGAACGTGCTCGAGAACCCGGCCTGGTACACCGCCTACACGCCGTACCAGCCGGAGATCAGCCAGGGTCGCCTGGAGGCGCTGATCAACTTCCAGACCATGATCGCCGACCTGACCGGCCTGGACATCGCCAACGCCTCGCTGCTCGACGAGGGCACGGCGGCGGCCGAGGCGATGATGCTGCTGCGCAAGCTCGCCAAGAATCCCGGCAACCAGTTCTTCGTCTCCGAGCGCTGCCATCCCCAGACCATCGAGGTGGTGCGGACCCGGGCCGAGCCGATGGGCATCGAGGTGGTGGTCGGCGACGAGTTCGCCGGACTGCCGGCCGACGCCTTCGGGTTCCTGTTGCAGTATCCGGCCAGCCGGGGCGGGGTGCACCACTACGCCGACATCGTCGAGCGTGCCCACGGCAACGACGCCATGGTGGTGGTCGCCGCCGACCCGCTGGCGCTGACCCTGCTGACGCCGCCGGGCGAATGGGGCGCCGACGTCGTCGTCGGCACCACCCAGCGCTTCGGCGTGCCGCTCGGCTACGGCGGCCCGCACGCCGCCTACATGGCCACCCGCGACGCCCACAAGCGGTCGATGCCCGGCCGACTGGTCGGCGTCTCGATCGACGCCAACGGCCGGCCGGCCTACCGGCTCGCGCTGCAGACCCGCGAGCAGCACATCCGGCGCGAGAAGGCGACCTCCAACATCTGCACCGCCCAGGTGCTGCTGGCGGTCATCGCCTCGATGTACGGGGTCTACCACGGGCCGGACGGGCTGATCCGGATCGCCCGGCGCGTCCACCGCCTGACCGCGATCCTGGCCGAGGGCCTGCGCCGGCTCGGCTACGAGCTCGACAGCGACAGCTTCTTCGACACCGTTACCGTGCTGACCCGGGACTGGGGCGCGTCGATCTGGGAGGCGGCCCGGGTCGAGGGCCTGAACCTCCGCCTCGAGGACGACGGCGTCGCGGTCTCGCTGGACGAGACCTGCGGCCGAGCGACCGTCGAGAAGCTGTGGACCTGCTTCCGCCAGGGTTCCGAGGCGGAGTTCGACTTCGACGCCATCGAGGCGAGCGTCGCCGACGCGCTGCCGGCGGATCTGGTCCGCACCTCGGCGTTCATGACCCACCCGGTGTTCCACCTGCACCGCTCGGAGACCGAGATGCTGCGCTACCTGCGCCGGCTCTCCGACAAGGACATCGCGCTCGACCGCTCGATGATCCCGCTCGGCTCGTGCACCATGAAGCTGAACGCCACCGCCGAGATGATCCCGATCACCTGGCCCGGCTTCGCCAACATCCACCCGTTCGCGCCGGCCGACCAGACCACCGGCTACCACCGCCTGATCAGCGACCTGGAGCGCATGCTCGCCGCCGCCACCGGCTACGCCGCGGTGTCGGTGCAGCCGAACTCCGGCGCCCAGGGCGAGTACGCCGGCCTGCTGGTGATCCGCGCCTACCACCGGGCCCGCGGCGAGGGCCATCGCGACGTCTGCCTGATCCCGTCCTCGGCCCACGGCACCAACCCGGCGTCGGCGGCCATGGCCGGGATGCGGGTGGTGGTGGTGGCCTGCGACGCCAAGGGCAACGTCGACGTCGGCGACCTCAAGGCCAAGGCCGAACTGCACTCCGACAAGCTGGCGGCGCTGATGATCACCTATCCCTCGACCCACGGCGTGTTCGAGGAGCGGGTGAAGGAGATCTGCCGGATCGTCCACGAGCACGGCGGGCAGGTGTACACCGACGGCGCCAACCTGAACGCGCTGGTCGGGCTGGTGTCGCTGCAGGAGCTGGGCTCCGACGTCAGCCACATGAACCTGCACAAGACCTTCTGCATCCCGCACGGCGGCGGCGGCCCCGGCGTCGGCCCGATCGGCGTCGCCGAGCATCTGGTCCCGTACCTGCCGGGTCATTCCGAGATGGACAGCCTGGAGACCGCGATCGGCGCGGTGTCGGCCGCACCCTGGGGCTCGGCGGGGATCCTGCCGATCAGCTGGGCCTACATCCGCATGATGGGCGCGGAAGGCCTGACCCGCGCCACACGGATGGCCATCCTGAACGCCAACTACGTCGCCCGCCGGCTGTCGGGGCACTACCCGATCCTCTACACCGGGCCGAACGGGCTGGTGGCGCACGAGTGCATCGTCGACATGCGCCCGCTCAAGGAGACCAGCGGCGTCACCGTCGACGACGTCGCCAAGCGGCTGATCGACTACGGCTTCCACGCCCCGACCATGAGCTTCCCGGTCGCCGGCACGCTGATGATCGAGCCGACCGAGAGCGAGAGCCAGGTCGAACTCGATCGGTTCTGCGACGCCATGATCGCGATCCGCGAGGAGATCCGGGCGGTCGAGACCGGCGACCATCCGATCGAGCACTCGGCGCTGCGGCACGCCCCGCACACCGCCGACGACCTGCTCGGCTCGGCCTGGGACCGGCCGTACCCGCGCCGCCAGGGCGCCTTTCCGATGGCGGGGATGGAGGCGACCAAGTACTGGCCGCCGGTGTCGCGCATCGACAACGTGCACGGCGACCGGCACCTGATCTGCACCTGCCCGCCGATCGAGGCCTATCAGGAGGCGGCGGAGTAGCGGGGCTCAGACGAGCTCGTCGAACTCATGGGCGTACGCGCCGGTCGCGAATCGACTGAAGCTTTGGCGCCGGACCGCCCCGGGCCAGACGTGGTCGACCCGGCCCTGCGCCGGGCAGTAGTGACTGAGGATGCAGTGGTCGATCGGGCCGTCGCCGACCAGCGCGCAGGCCCGATCGTACCCTTCGAGAAGCTCCGGCATGTGGCGGGCTAGGGCCGCACTGCCTTCACGCTGGCATCGCGTCCCACCACCTTACGCCGCTTCCTGGTTGAAGCGCCGCACCAACCTGAGCGCGGCCGCAATGTGTTCCGGATGCCGCGAGGCGTGCTCGATCTCGTAGCCCGACGGCTGGCCATCCTCGCCGTAGTGGATGACCAGATCCTCACCCGCATCCTGGCCGCCGGTCGTGGGACCCGGCCGCAGCTCGACATACATGGTGTCGGTGTCGGGGTAGTAGCGGATCGGCTGGTCGGTCTTCATGGCTCGAACCTCCGGTCCAGGAAAGCAATATGCACCGTCTCGCCGTCGTCCAGTGTGACGACGCGGAGCCAGCGATCGAGGCCAGGTAGCCAGCCCCAGTGCCGGTACCGACCGTCCGCCTGTCGCTGGATCCGCGCAGGCGACGCCAGGACATCCAGGATCATCTCGGCCGTGATGCGCAGACGATCCTGCCGCAGCATCACCTCGTTCGCGAAGTACGCCGTGCGCCAGAACGGTGGGGGTGGCAGTCGAACCGGCTCTTCGACCACGGTCTACTCCTCCCTTGCCCTCTGGCTTTGGGACTAAGGAAGGCGGCGAGCCGAAAGCCCGCCGCGGCCCTACCCCTGCCGCTCCGACCCTCAGGCGCCCTCGCGCTCCTTGCGGAGGACGTATTCGCGCAACGCGGCGTTGATGTGCGACTGGTAGCCCCGGCCGCGGGGGTGGTGCCGGAACCACTCCAGCACGTCGGCGTCGATCCGGATCGTGGTCTGCTTCTTGACCGGCCGGTAGAAGCGCCCGCGCTCGGCGCCCGTCCAGTCGAGCCGCTCGGGGGCATCGGGATCGGAGGTGTCGATCTGGTCGTCCGGTAGTTCGGCAACTTGCGCCAGCGCAGCCTTCTCCGACTTGGTGAGCCTCCTAGCCATCCCGGTACCTCCTGCGCTCATGACGCGTCGCGCGCCTGACGCTGATGATGCGTCCCTCGACGTCCTCCTCGTTGTCCGGCCACGTGTGGACGACAAAGAGAACGACATCCGACACCTGGCACACCGTGTTCCAGCGGTCACCGTCCGGGTGAGGATCGGAAACCGATACCGACATCGGATCGTCCAGCCCGGCCACGCCAAGGCTCAACGGCAATCCGTGCTTGGCGCGGTTGGCCGCGTCCTTACGCCTGTTCCAAGTCCACCGCACCCCGGCAACCCCGATCTACAGGAATGTAGTAACAATGGGGCTGCTAAGGAAGCTCCAGGGCCATTTTCGCCGACCTCGAAGCGAACGGGGAATCTGAGCATTGAGCGGCGGGCGGCGCCCGCGCCTAGCCTTCGCGCTCCTTCGCCGCCTCCTGCTGGCGCAGGCGTATCTCCTCCGGCCAGCGCGACTTCACGAACGCGATGATCGCCCACAGATCGGCGTCGGCGAGTTGGCCGTCGAAGCCGGGCATGTCGTTGCGGTAGGTCGGCGGCGAGAACGGCTGACCGCCGAACTTGCTGACGTCGAACAGGTCACGGTCGCCGAGCCGCCAGATCGCGGCACTGCCGTCCAGCGGCAGGGCCGGCCGGCCGCCCGTCGGGTAGTCACCGTCCCAGCCGGCCCGGCCCTCGAGGGCGGCACCGTGGCAGTACGCGCAGTGCTGGTCGTAGAGGCTGTGGCCGAGCGCCACCTGGGACGCGTTGGTGTGGTCGGCGATGGTGGCGCTCTGGTTGCTCACGCGGTCCCAGTAGACCGACCCCCCGGTGATTGCCGCGCCGATGATGGTGGCAGCCACCAGGAACCGTCCCTTCGCCCCGAGCCGGCGTCCGAGGCGGCCGAAGGGCGACGACGGTGCCGCCGCCTCGTCGTCCGGCGGCAGGTCGACCAGCCCGCGCAGGCGCCGCTCGGGCTCAAGGGTTCGGCCCGGCGGGCGCGGCACACGCGGGTTGACGTCGGACATCCGACTCAGCCGGCGGCGGCGATCGAAGCGACGATCGGTCATGACGGCGATCCGGCTCCGGCCATCGGCTACTCGACCTCGCGCACCCTGCCGGTCCCGAACACCTGGTCGAGCCACGGCGGGCGGGCCATCCCGGCCTTGACCTTGGCCTCGGTGGCCGCCTCGGCCTCGCGGATGGCGGCGACGCGCTCGGCGACCGCGTCGATGCGGGCGAACGGCACCACCACCACCCCGTCTCGGTCGGCAACGATGAGATCGCCGGACGACACCGGCACGCCGCCGCAGGTGACCGGCAGGCCGATTGCGCCGGGGCCGAAGCGGGCCGGCGAGTTCGGGGTGACGCCGCCGTGCCAGACCGGCAGGCCCATGGCTTCGACGCCGTCCTGGTCGCGAATCGCGCCGTCGGTCACCAGCGCCGCGGCGCCGGCGTTGCGCAGCATCCCGGCCAGCAGGTCACCGGTAAGCGCGGTCTCACGATAGCTGTCGGTGGCGCACACCACGATGTCGCCGGGCTGGAGGACGTCAAGGCAACCGAGCAGCGCCAGGTTGTCGGCCGGGTAGGCGAAGGCGGTGAGCGCGGGCCCGACGATCGGCGCCGACGGGCGAACCTGCGGCTTGATCGACCGGTCGAGGGCGCCGCGCCCATCCATGGCGTCGACCACCTGCGCGGTCGGCGCGCCGCTGAAGGCTTCGATCTGCTTCTCGCTCGGCCGCGGAAAATTCCGGCGGATGGTCAGGATCGGCGGGTCTTCGAGCATGGCTATTCCCCGGAGAAGAAGGAAGTCAGGGCGCCGGCGCAGTCCTCCGCCGCCTCTTCGGCGATGAAATGACCGCAGTCGAGCGATACCTCGCGGACATCCTCCGCCCACTCGCGCCAGACGTCCAGATGTGGACGCGTGCGCTCCTTCAGGTAGCGCCGCGCCCAGACCAGGAGGACCGGGCAGTCGATCCGGCGCCCGGCCTCGCGGTCGGCGCGGTCGTGCTCGACATCGAGGGTGGCGCCGGCGCGGTAGTCGGCGCAGGCCGCCGCCACCACCGCCGGGTCGGCGAACGCCTTGGCGTAGGCCTCGACCGCCGCCGGATCGAGCCGGTCCCGGTGCGCCGCCCAACGGTCGATCAGGTGACGCACGTAGCCCGGGCCGTCGGCGCCGACCAGCGTCTCCGGCAGCGGCGCCGGTTGCGCCAGCAGCAGCCAATGATAGGAGTTGAGCGCGGCCTGCCAGTTCATCGCCTCCCACATCACCACGGTCGGCAGGATGTCGACCGGGGCGAAGCGGGTCAGCCGGCCGGGGTGGTCGAGGGCGAGGCGGTAGCCGATGCGGCCGCCCCGGTCGTGGCCGGCGAGGCCGAAGCGATCGTGGCCGAGCGCCGCCATCAGGCCGACCATCAGCCGCGCCACCGGCCGCTTGGCCATAGCCTCGGTGGTCGGCGTCGCCAGCCGCGAGGCGCCGTAGCCCGGCAAGTCCGGGACCACGACGGTGAACCGTTCCGCCAGCACCGGGGCAACCCGATGCCAGGCCAGATGGGTCTGCGGGAAGCCGTGCAGCAGCAGCACCGGCGGTCCCTCGCCGCCAACCCGCAGATGCAGGTCGACGCCGTCCACCGAGATCCGCCGCGTGTCAAAGCCTTCGAACATCACTATCCTCCATCGACGCTGCAACGCGGCCATCTTAGGCGTGGCGACCACGCCGACTGCACCGGTCGCCGGCAACTCAGTCGTGCCGGCGGGCGAATCCGCCGCTGGTCACCGGTTGACGAGGAACCAGACGCCGTCGACGTCGAGCGATGCTCCCGGGAGATAGACGAACATGCTCAGCACGTGGTCGACGGTTTCGCCGTCGGTCGCCAAGGGCAGGTGGACACCCTCGCGCGGGGCGATGTCCAAGCCCTTGAAGGTCCCGGGCCCGGATGCGCGCAAGTGCGGCAGCCCGGTTTCGACGGTCAGGACCCGCAGCGAGTGGCTGAGCGATGCCTCGTGGTTCTCGAAGACCTCGTCCATGTATTTGCCCGTGAAGTCGCGCCCGAAGGCGTCGGCGACCACGGTGCCGAGGACGCGCACCTTGAACCGGTAGGGGTTGCGCTCGACGTCGGTGAGAACGATGCCCTTGAGCAGGCGAGGGATTCCGACAGGATCGAAATGCTGCCGTCCCGGAAGCCGGGCACACGGATGGATCGCCAGCCAGTTGGTGAGGATCTCGCGGATGCCGTCGGTCTGAGCTTCCGCGAGAAGCTCAGTCGCCCGCTTCACGCTGGGATGGTCAGTGGTCATCCGGGGAGCCTTCGCGCAACGAAAGCGTACAACGCATCACTTACAGGGACAGAATGATCCCCCGCAACCACGCATGTTGATCGTGTCGTACGAATTAGTCGGAACAGAGGCGTCGCGAGGGCAAGAGGCATGGGCAAGGGGATCGGAGCGCCGCGACTACCGGCGGACTCGACAGCGGACGGATCAGGATCGCCGGGGGCCGGGGACGCCCTCGCTCGCGCCCTCGACTATCCCTACTCCGCCCATGATGGCGACTTCCTGTTCCGCGACGGACGGGCGGTCCCGCTTCATCCGGACGCCCGCCTCGGCGGATTGACGCCGGTGATCGCGGTCGGCTCCAACCGGTCGCCGACGCAACTTGCCCGCAAATTCGCGGGGCTGGAGGTGGCGGTGCCGGTCACCCGTCTGCGGGCCCGCGACGTCGACGTGGTGCACGCCGCCCACATCGCTGGGTACGGGGCGATTCCGGCCACCCTCGCCGCCTCGCCCGGGACCACCGTCGAACTCTGGATCACCTGGCTGGACGAGGGCGCGCTCACCAGGATGGACGCCACCGAAGCGGTCGGCGTGAATTACGATCGGGTCACCGTCGCAATGACCTGGGAAACACCCGGGCCGCGGGCGCCCGCCCGGGCGCTGCTGTACGCCGCGCGGCGGGGCCTGCTGCGGCTCGATGGAGGACCGATAGCGCTCTCCGCCGTGCCGGCCGAGGCGCGACGGCACCAGGCGATGAGTCAGGAGCAGGTGCTGCGGCGGCTGCACGCCGCGCATGGCGGCGATCGCTTCGAGGACTGGATCGCCGCGCTGATCGGGACTCCGGGTCAGGACGGTCGCGACGCCCTGGTGGGCTCGCTGGCCGAGACCGCCGATCGATCGCCCTGCCCAGGCATGGTCGACGCACACGGCGCCGAGACCTTGGCCAGATAGTCATCCCCGAGTTGATCGACCAGGGCGTCGTTGGTTGCCCGCAACCGCCGCAGGACCACCTTGAGCAGCGCCACGAGCCCGGGCTCGGCGGTGGTCAGCAGCCGGTGGAACTCGCGCTCGTTGATGACCTGCACCACCGTCAGTTCGGCGGCGCGGGCGGTGGCGCTGCGCGGCGCACCATCCAGAAGTCCCATTTCACCGAACAGATCGCCGGTTCTGATGATCGCCAGCCAGGTCGGAGCCCCGCCTTCGGCGTTCTTGAGAATATCGACAGCACCCTTCTCGATCAGGAACGCCGCCCACGCCTGCTCGCCTTCCCGGAAGATCACCTGTCCCTCGCGGAACACCCGACGGTCCAGGATCTTTGCCTTGCGCATGCCGACCTCCTGCCAAACCAATTCCGGGATCGCCTGGAAGGATACGACATCGAAAGGAATTCGGATGGTCGCTTTCGATCAATGCCCCGTGAACGGCAGCACACGCCAGACCACGGTGCGGCGGACGTCGCTGTCCTCGAGGTCACGCGGCGTCGGCACCAGATACTCCGCCAGCTGCTCGAGGCCGTCCGAGGGCCGGTAGCTGCGGCCGGGATCGCCCATCAGCACCAGCGCGCCGGCGGCGGCGTGCCGGCGCAACCAGGCCGTCATCCGCTCCGCCATCGGCCGCTCGTAGCAGACGTCGCCGGCCAGGACCACGTCCCACAGCGGCCCGCCGTCCTCGGCCAGCGCCGGCTCGTCCAGCATGTCGCGTCCGACGAGTTCCAGCCCGGCGGCCATCCCGTTGGCCTCGGCGTTCAGGCGGATGGCGGTCAACGCGAAGCTGTCGATCTCGTTGGCGGCAACGTGGGCCGCCGATGCCCACAGGCAGGCCATCGCCACCACGCCGCTGCCGGACGCCACGTCCAGCACCCGCCGGCCAGCCACCAGCTCCGGCCGGTCGATGATGTGGCGGGCGAGCGCCTGGCCGCCGGCCCAGGCGAACGCCCAGTATGGTGGCGGCAGGCCGACCGCCTCCAACTCCTCCTCGGTCTTCTCCCACAGGGCCAGCGCGGCGTCGGCGAGGTGCAACCGGATCTCCGGGACCAGCGACGGCGATTTCAGCGCGGTGTTGTCCCGGATGAAGGCCTCCGGATCGCGCATCAGCCGAGCACGATGGCGAGGGCGACGATCAGTCCGGCGTCGCGGTTCGACCGGAACACCGCGAGACAGTGCTTGGGGTCGTCGATGTCGACGGTGGCGACCTGCCAGCCGAGATGCACCGCCAGCGCCGCCAGCCCGGCATAGGTCCACGGTCCGAGGCCGGCGGTCCAGGTCGCGGCCGCCAGCAGCGCGACCGTGACGGCGTAGAAGGCGACCAGCGCGGGACGGGTGCGGGGCCCCAGCGCCAGCGCCGACGATCGAACCCCGACAATGGCGTCGTCCTCGCGGTCCTGGTGCGCGTAGACCGTGTCGTAGCCGAGCGTCCAGAAGAAGCCGGCTGCGTAGGCGATCGCCGCCGCCGGCGCCAGCGTGCCGGTGACCGCCGCGAAGCCGAGCAGAGCCCCCCAGTTGAAGGTCAGCCCGAGCACCGCCTGCGGCCAGTCGGTGACCCGCTTGGCGAGTGGATAGCTGAACACCAGGACCAGGACGGCGGTGCCGAGCGCCCAGGAGAACTGGTTGAGCTGCAGCAGGATGGCCAGCCCGACCGCGAGTTGCGCCGCCAGGAACACCAGCGCCCGACGCGGCGTCACCTCGCCGCTGGCGATCGGCCGCGTTGCGGTGCGGGCGACCCGGCGGTCGAGGTCGCGGTCCATCAGGTCGTTGACCGTGCAGCCGGCACCGCGCATCACGATGGCGCCGATCCCGAACAGCACCACCAGCCGGAGCATCTCCTCGACCGGCGGCCGAGCCGCCTGCCAGCCGAGCCCCAGTCCCCACAGGCACGGCAGGAACAGCAGCCAGGTGCCGATCGGCCGGTCGAGCCGGGCCAGCCGGGCGTAGGGCCGCCACCCGCCCGGCAACAGCCGGTCGACCCAATCCCCATCGCGAATGTCGCTGGCGCCGTTCATAAGGTGGTTCTACGTCAGACCGCCGCGGGCGTCACGGCCTGTCCGCCCGGAGCGCATCGGCGAGCCGCCGTCGCTCGGTGGCCCCCGGCTCGCGCTGCGCTTGGCCGGGGTGACGACAAAAATGAGAAATGACGAAGGGAGAGGGGCCGATCGCTGACCCGATGAGGTCAATGCACGGGCCTTCCCACACTGTCGTCATCCCGGCCAAGCGCAGCGCGAGCCGGGACCCACCCACCGCTCCGTCGGCGGGGCCGGAGGCTGCCGGGAACGACAGGCTACCGTCGGCCGAACAGCCGCTCGATGTCGGCCAGCTTCAGTTCGACATAGGTCGGGCGGCCGTGGTTGCACTGGCCGGAATGCGGGGTCGCCTCCATCTGGCGCAGCAGGGCGTTCATCTCGTCGGCGCCGAGCCGGCGTCCGGCCCGCACCGAGCCGTGGCAGGCCATGGTGCCGCAGATGTCGGCCAGGCGGTCGGTCAGGGAATGCACCTCGCCGACCTCCGCCAGATCGTCGGCGAGGTCGCGGACCAGGGCGGCGGCATCGGTCCGGCCGAGCAGGGCCGGCACCTCGCGCACCACCACCGCGCCCTGGCCGAACGGCTCGAGCACCAGGCCGAGCTCGGCCAGCTCGGCGGCGCGCTGCACGAGGCGGTCGACCGCCGCCTCCTCCAGCTCGACCACCTCGGGCAGCAACAGCGCCTGGCGGGCGACGCCGCCAGCCGCCAGCGCCTCCTTCATGCGCTCGTACACCAGCCGCTCGTGGGCGGCGTGCTGGTCGACGATGACCAGCCCGTCCTCGGTCTGGGCGACGATGTAGGTGGCGTGGATCTGGGCGCGGACGGCGCCGAGCGGGTGGCGCTGGGTCGCCGGGTCGACGGTGTCGCCGTCGATCACCCGCGCCGACGGGGCCGCGCCGAGGTCCAGGGTCCGATCCGGTGCCGGCATCGGCGCCTGCCAGGACGCCTGCGCCTCGGCCAGGCCGGCCGACGGCGCCGGGGTCCAGCGCGGCGCGCCCCAGGACCGCGCTGGCGGCACCGCTGTGCGGCCGCAACCCGTCGGGCCGGAACGATCCGAGCGCGGCGACACCGACCGACGCCGAGGCGCGGTGGCCGGCGGCGGCGAGCGCGTGCTTCAGCGCGCCGACGATCAGCCCGCGCACCAGACCGGCGTCGCGGAACCGGACTTCGGTCTTGGCCGGGTGCACGTTGACGTCGACCTCGTCGGCCGGCAGTTCCAGGAACAGCGCCAGCATCGGGTGGCGGTCCGACGCCACGAAGTCCATGTAGGCGCCGCGCACCGCGCCCAGCAGCAGCTTGTCGCGCACCGGGCGGCCGTTCACGAACAGGTACTGGTGGGCGCTGGTGCGGCGGTGCAGGGTCGGCAGCCCGGCGTAGCCGGTCAGGCGGTGGCCCTGGCGCTCGGCGTCGATGATCAGCGCGTCGGCCGCGAAATCGCGGCCCAGCACCGCGCCGAGCCGGGCCAGCCGGGCCTCGAACAGCTCGCCCTGCGCCGCCTCCAGGGACAGCACGGTGCGGGCGCCGTCGGACAGGGTGAAGCCGACCGCCGGAGCCGCCATCGCCAGGCGCTGCAGGATCTCCACCGCGTGGGCCTGCTCGGTGCGCGGGACCTTCGAGGAACTTCAGGCGCGCCGGGGTGGCGTAGAACAGGTCGCGCACCTCGACCCGGGTGCCGGCCGACAACGCCGCCGGCTCGGGCGCGCCGACGGCGCCGCCCTCGACCCGGATGCGCCACGCCGAAGCGGACCCGGGCGTGCGGCTGGGGATCGCCAGCCGGCTCACCGCGCCGATCGACGGCAGAGCCTCGCCGCGGAAGCCGAGGGTGGCGATGCGGGTCAGGTCATCGCCGGGCAGCTTGGAGGTGGCGTGGCGCTCAATGGCGAGGGACAGCGTGTCCGGGTCCATGCCCCAGCCGTCGTCGGTCACCTGGATCAGCGTGCGGCCGCCGTCGCGCAGCACAACGTCGATCCGGCGGGCGCCGGCGTCGAGCGCGTTCTCGACCAGTTCCTTGAGCGCGCTCGCCGGCCGCTCCACCACCTCGCCGGCGGCGATCCGGTTGACCAGGGTCTCCGGAAGCCGCCGGACGGCGTGGCGAAGCGACTCGGCCGGGCGCTCCAGCGTCATCCAGCCGCCTCGGCGAGGTATTGCCGGGCCAGCACCTTGCCCTCCTCGACCGACGGCTGGTCGAACGGATCGACGCCGAGGAGGTCGGCCGCGATGATGGTCTCGAGGATGAAATGCATCATCAGGCCGCCCATCACCTCCTCGTTGAGGGTGGGAAACCGGAGTATCCGGGTCGGGCAGCCGTTGCGAATCAGGGTTTCGGCGGTGGCCCGCTGCTCGGCCGCCATCAGATCGCCGAGGCTGCGCCCCATCAGGTAGTCGAGCGCCTCGGCGGCGGGACCGGCGCCCTGCGGGCCGGCAACCGGGCCCAGTCCGGCCGGATCGGCCAGGATCAGGGTGAACAGCTTGTCGCGGGGTCCGCCGAGATAGAGCTGAAGCTGGCTGTGCTGGTCGACCGCGCCCATGGCGCCGATCGGGGTGGTGCCGTGGCCGTCCTTGCCGAGGCTCTCCGCCCAGAGCTGCCGGTACCAGGCGCCGAACCGGTCCAGGCGATCGATGTAGGGCATGATGACGGTCTGGTTGATGCCCTGGCCGGTCGCCAGCCCGACGTTCACCACCGCCCCCGCCGCCGGCGCCGAATCCTCGGGCCGCTCGGCGGTGAGCGCCGCGTCGAGGACAGCCCCGGCGCCGCGCCGGACCGCCGCCACATCGACCCCGGCGATGGCCGCCGGCAGCAGGCCGGTCACCGACAACGCCGAGTAGCGACCGCCGATGTTCGGATCGTGGTCCAGGCAGAACAGGCCGTAATGCCCGGCGACCGCCCGCAACGGGTTGTCGGTCTGCTCGGCGATGCAGGTCATTCGGGTCGCGAGGTCGTCCGGTCCGAGGCGCTCGCTCAGCCGGTCGAGCACGGCGAGGGTCTGCGCCAGGGTCTCGGCGGTGCCGCCCGACTTGGAGATCGACAGGAACCCTGTGCGGCTGAGGTCGAGGCGCGACATCAGCGGCCTCGAAGGTCCACGGATCGATGTTGTCCAGGAACCACACCCTGGGCGAGCCCGGCTGCGGCCCGAAGCCGGCGTCGCCCAGCCGGCACAGGGTTGCGCCGCCCAGCGACGAGCCGCCGATGCCGAGCACCACCACGTCGTCGAACTGCGAGCGGTAGCGGTCGACAATCGGCTGCCAGGCGGCGATGTCGTCGTGCCGGCCGGGCAGCGCGAGCAGCGGCATATCGCCGGAGGCCTTGCGCTTGGCCAGCAGGTCGAGCGAGGCGCCGGCACGCGGCAGCAGGTCACGGAACGCGACATGGTCGAGCCCGGCGGTTCCGACGGTGTCGGAAAAGACACCGGCAATATCCTGCGTGAACGGGGCTTCCATCAACATCCGGTGGCCTCCAACGCCATCTCTACCATATGGGGCGCGCCGGCGTCATCCGCCTCGGGCAGGAACCCCCGGGATCGACGGTACCGGGGCGGTCGCGGTCACGCCTTCGGGCATGCCGACGACGACCACGGTCAACTGGTCGGGGCGGTAGAGCCGGCGCGCGACCCGCTTCATGTCGTCCAGCGTGACCGCCGCGTACAAGGCGTCGCGTCGGTCGAGATAGTCGATCGGCAGGTCGCTCTCCTGTAATCCCATGAGCACCGACACGGTTCCGTCGGAGTCGACCAGGCGCAACGGGAACGAGCCCGTCAGATAGGTGCGGGCATCGGCCAGTTCGGCTTCGGTCGGCCCCTCTTCAGCCATGCGCCCCCACTCCTGGCGCAGGATGCGGATCGATTCGGCGACCCGGGCGTTCTGGGTGGCTAGCCCGCCCATGATCAGCGGCGCGTGGTCGACCGGCAGCAGGTAGGCGTAGACGCCGTAGACCAGCCCGCGCTTCTCCCGGATCTCGGCGGTCAGGCGCGAACCGAACCCGCCGGCCATGATCTCGTTGAGCAGCGAGGCTACGTACCAGTCGGGATCGTCACGGGCGATGCCGGCGTGACCGACCACCACCACCGACTGCGGGATGTCCTGCTCGACCACGAAGGTCTGACCCTCGGCGCCGGGCGCGGTGTCGTCCGCCGGAGCCGCCGAGCCGGTCGCCGGCAGGTCGCCGAACACCCGGTCCAGCACTGTCGCCAGCCCCGCGGCATCGATGTCGCCGACGGCCGAGACCACCAGCCGGTCGAGGGCGAACGTCGAGGTGACGAACTCCCGCAGGTCCTCCACCGTCACCGCCGCCACGCTGTCGGGCGTGCCGTCCCCGGACCGTCCGTAGGGGTGGTCGGGAAAGCTGACCGCCCACCACACCCGGCTGGCGATGCCGCGGGGGTTCTGCAGGTTGCTGCGCAGGGAAGCCTGGATCTGGGCGCGTATCCGTTCCACCGGCTCGGGATCGAACCGCGGCTCGGTCAGGGCCGAGCGCAGCAGGTCGATCGCCCGCTCGCGGGTCTCGGTCAGGGTCACCAGCTTGCCCGAGAACCGGTCGATCCTCGAGTTGAAGCTGAGCGAAATGGAATCCTCGGTCAGCGCCTTCTGGAAGGCTGTGGAATCCAGGTCGCCGGCGCCCTCGTCGAGCAGGCCGGAGACCAACCGCGCCCTGCCCTCCTTGCCGACCGGGTCAGAGGACTCGCCGCCGGCGAACGAGAAGGACAACGTCAGGATCGGGTTGCTTCGATCCTCGACCAGCCAGGCCTTCACGCCGCCGGGGCTGACGACTTCCTGGATCTCGAGAGACCGGGCCGTCGGAGCCCACGCCACCAGCGCGAGGAACAGGACAAAGGGAGCGATAACCCTGCGCATCGTCGTGCTCCTCAACTCGCCGGCTTCGGCCGCAGGACCGCGGTCACCGATCGCTCGGGCACGAACACCGCGCGCGCCGCCTCCAGGACCGCTTCGGTGGTGACCGCGGCGATCCGCTCGGGCCACTCCTCGATGTCGGCAACGCCACGGCCGGCGGCCATGGCCTCGCCGAACAAGCGCGCCGGGGCCAGCATGTCGTCGCGCGCGAACACCGCCCGCCGCTTCATCCGGGTGATCGCCGAGGCCAGTTCGTCCTCGGTGACGCCGTCGCGGAGCAGCCGGGCCATCTCCTCCTCGAGCGCCGCCTCGAGGGCGGCGAGGTCGACGCCGTCGCGCGGGCTGGCGTAGACGATGAAGGTCTGCGGACCGAGACCGTCCGGCGAGTAACCGGCGCCGGCCGCCACCGCCAACCCTTTTTCGACCACCAGGCTCCGGTACAGCCGGCTGGTCGCGCTGCCGCCGAGGATCTCGGACAGCACTTCCAACGCCGGCGCCTGCGCGCTATCGCCCCACACCACGCCCGGCGCCAGCCAGCGCCGAGACCAGCTCGGCTGATCGACACGGGGAGAGTCCATCTCGAGCCGCCGGGCAGCCAACTGCGGCGGCTCCTCGCCGCGCAACGCAATTCGATCCGGCACCGGCCGGGACGCGATCACGCCGTAGGTGCGTTCGGCCAGCCGCCTGACCTCCTCGGCGGTGACGTCGCCGGCGACCACCAGCACGGCGTTGTTCGGGGCGTACCAGGTCTCGTAGAACGCCATGGCGTCCTCGTAGGACAGCCGGCGCATCTCGTTCTCCCAGCCGATCACCGGGATCCGGTAGGGATAGGACAGATAGGTCGCGGCGATCACCTGCTCGCCGAACTGCGACGACGGGTTGTTGTCGGTGCGGGACCGGCGCTCCTCCAGGATCACTTCGCGCTCGGCGTCGACATCGGCGCGCGAGATCGACAGGTTGGCCATCCGATCGGCCTCCAACTCCATCATCGTCGGAAGCTGGTCCTTGGCGACGTTCTGGTAGTAGGCCGTGAAATCGTAGCTGGTGAAGGCGTTCTCGCTGCCGCCGACGCGGCTGATCAGGCGCGAGAACTCGCCCGGTGCCCGGGTCTTGGTGCCCTTGAACATCAGGTGCTCGAGGAAATGGGCGATCCCGGCCTTGCCGGTCGGCTCGTCGGCGGACCCGACCTTGTACCAGACCATGTGGCTGACCACCGGAACCCGGTGGTTCGGGATCACGACCACCTCGAGCCCGTTGTCGAGGGTGAAAGTCTCCGGGTCGAACACCTCGGACAGCGCCGGAGGCGACGCCGACAGCAGCCCCGCGACGACGAGGATGGCGGACAGGACGGAGCGCGGAGTCGAGCGAATTGGCACGAGGGTCCTCCCGGACGGCGACGGCGACGGCGACGGTGCCACACAAGAACCAAATCGCGGCGTCGATAAGGCAGACCGTCGCCCGCCCGGTATCAGAACAGCCCTTGGAGGATGCCGCCGCGCTTGCGTTGGATGGTCGGCGTCTCGCCGGTGTCGACCGGTTGGCCGAGGGCGGCGTTCTCCCGCAGCCGTCGGCTCTCCGCCTCCGCGTTGATCACGACGCCAGCGTCCGGCTTGTCGCGCCAGAACAGCAGCCGGTCGATCGGATACCCCTCTTCGTAGACGAAGTCCTCGGTTTCCCGGTTCACCAGCTGGCGAATGCCCGGCTCGACCTGATCCAGACGCAGCTGGTCGCGAAGCGTGGCGACGCCGCCGGTCTGCACCGATACCGGTGCCCGCGGTGCCGCCTGAACGAACGGACCGACCGGGGTGCCGCCGAGGCCGCCGGTCGCGGGGGCAGGGTTCTGCACCGCCCGCCGTCCCAGGATGCGTTCGGCCGCCGCGTCGGTCGACGACTGCTCCTGCGGGCGTTCGGCCCCGGGCTCCGGGGGCCTGAGGTCGTAGTTCGGCGGCAGCGCCAGCGGCGCGCGGGCCACCACCTGAAACTCGTCGGGCGGGTCCTTCTCGGTGCCCATCACGTCCCGAAGCTGGCCGCAGGCGCCGACCAGCAGCCCGGCCGCGACCACCGCGGCGATGGCGGCGGACCGTCGTTGCGTCTTGGCGTTACCCATCGCTGGTTCGTCCTCCTTCGGACGCCCGGGTCGGGTTGCCGATCCCGAGCGCGTCCAGCAGCAACAATCCGACTCCAAGAGTAATCGCAGCGTCGGCAATATTGAAGGCCGGCCAGTGCAGATCGCCCCAATGGACGTCGATGAAGTCTACCACGGCCCCGTAAAGCGCCCGGTCGATGGCGTTGCCGATCGCACCGCCGATCACCAGGCCGAGGCCGGCGCCGAGGACCATGGTCTCGGCGCGCAGGAGCCATACCACCAACGCCATCGCCACCACGAGGGCGAATCCGCCGAGCAGCCACGGTCCCCACGGCGAGTCGTTCGCCAGCAGGCCGAAACTGACGCCGCGATTCCACACCGGCACCATGTTGAGCATCGACCCCACCACGATCCGGGCGGGCGGGTCGAACAGCGTGTCGAGCGCCCAGGACTTGGTCAGCTGGTCCAGCCCGACGGTCAGCGCGGCCAGCGCGAGGCCGACCCCGACGACGCCACGTCTTACCGGAGCCTTCATTCGGCGGCGTCCCGGGTCGTCGACACGGCGTCGGCGCAGCGCCCGCAGATCGGCTCGCCTTCCGTCACCTCCGGCAGCACCCGCCAGCACCGCTCGCACTTGGCGCCGTCGGCCGAGCCCGGCTCCACGGCGACCCCGGCACCTCCGCCAGGCGGTAGGCGTCGGCCGGCCCCTCGCCCTCGACCAGGGTCGCGCCCGAGGTGATGAACACCTCCGCCGGATCCACGCCCTGCATGCCGGCCAGCAGTTCGGCGGTGGCGTGCACCGTCGGGTGCGCCTGCAACGACGAGCCGATCCGCTTCTCGGCGCGCTCCAGTTCGAGCGCGCCGGTCACCACCCGCCGGAGCTGGCGGATCTTCGACCACTTGGCGGCCAGCGCCTCGTCACGCCAGTCGGCCGGGATCTCGGGGTATTCGCGCAGGTGGATGGAATCCGCCGGTCCGGGGTTGCGCGCCCGCCACGCCTCCTCGGCGGTGAAGCACAGGATCGGGGCCAGCCACGCGGTCAGACACTCGAACAGCTTCGCCATCACCGTGCGGACGGCGCGACGGCGTTCGGAATCCGGTCGGTCGCAGTACAGCGAGTCCTTGCGGACGTCGAAGTAGAACGCCGACAGGTCGACCGCGCAGAACTGATGGATCTGGGTGAACAGGGTGTGGAAGTCGAAGTCGTCGGTGCAGCGACGCACCACCGCGTCGAGCTCGGCGAGGCGGTGCAGCACCCAGCGCTCGAGCTCGGGCATCCGCTCCGCCGGCAGGCGCTCGGCCTCGGAATAGCCGTCCAGGGCGCCCAGCAGGTAGCGCAGGGTGTTGCGCAGCCGGCGGTAGTGGTCGACCTGGTGCTTGATGATGTCGGGACCGATGCGCAGGTCCTCGGAATAGTCGGAGCTGACCACCCACAGCCGCAGGATGTCGGCGCCGTACTGGTCCATCACCTCCTGCGGGCGCGGTGACGTTGCCGAGCGACTTCGACATCTTGCGCCCGTCCTGGTCGAGCACGAAGCCGTGGGTGAGCACCGCGTCGTAGGGCGCCCGGCCGCGGGTGCCGCAGGCCTCCAGCAGCGACGAGTGGAACCAGCCGCGGTGCTGGTCGGAGCCCTCGAGGTACAGCGAGGCCGGCCACGCCAGGTCCGGATCGCCCTCCAGCACGAAGCTGTGGGTCGAGCCGGAGTCGAACCAGACGTCGCAGATGTCGGAGACCTGCTCGTAGTCGCCGGCGTCGTAGTCGTTGCCGAGGAACCGCGACGGCGGCGAGTCGAACCAGGCGTCGGCGCCCTCCGCCTCGAACGCCTGGGCGACGCGCTCCAGCACCGCCGGGTCGCGCAACGGCTCGCCGGTCCGCTTGCTCACGAACACCGGGATCGGCACCCCCCAGGCGCGCTGCCGGCTGATGCACCAGTCGGGGCGGCTCTCGATCATGCCGCGCAGCCGGGTCTGGCCGCTGGCCGGCACGAACCGGGTGTCGTCGATCGCCCGCAGCGCGGTGTCGCGCAGGCCGTTCGTCTCCATCGAGATGAACCACTGCGCGGTGTTGCGGAAGATCAGCGGCGCCTTGGAGCGCCAGGAGTGCGGGTAGGAGTGCTTGAGCTTGCCGCGCGCCACCAGCCCGCCGTGATCGCGGATGATGGCCGCGATCTTCATGTTGTCCTCCAGCACGTTCATGCCGGCGAACAGCGGGACGTGGTCGTAGAAGCTGCCGTCGTCGGCGACGGTCTGCGGGATCTCGATGCCGTGCTTCTGGCCGAGCTGGAAGTCGTCGGCGCCGTGACCGGGGGCGATGTGGACGAAGCCGGTGCCCTGGTCGGCGGTGGCGAACTCCGCCGACAGCAGCGGCACGTCGTAGTCGTAGCCATGGCCGCGCAGCGGATGCGCGCACACCGTCCCGGCGAGGTCGGCGCCGGTTGCGCGGGCGACCTCCGTCAGCGCCTCGATCCGGGCCTGCGCCTTGAAATCCTCCAGCAGCGCGACCGCGCACACCAGCCGCTCGCCGACCTTGGCCAGGCTGTTCTCGCGCGACGGCCGTGACCTCGACCACCGCGTACTCGATCTCGTCGCCGCAGGCGACCGCGCGGTTGCCGGGCATGGTCCAGGGGGTGGTCGTCCAGATCACGATCGCCGCACCCTCGAGCGCCGGATGGCCGGCGGTGACCACCGGGAAACGGACGTGGATCGTGGTCGAGACGTGGTCGTGGTACTCGACCTCGGCGTCGGCCAGCGCGGTCTTCTCGACCACCGACCACATCACCGGCCGCGAGCCCTTGTAGAGACTTCCGTTCAGCAGGAACTTGCCGATCTCGCGGGCGATCTGCGCCTCGGCGGCGAACGCCATGGTGGTGTAGGGACGGTCCCACAGGCCGGTGACACCGAGCCGGCGGAACTCCTCGCGCTGGATGTCGATCCACTTGTCGGCGAACGCCCGGCACTCGCGCCGGAACTCGACGATCGGGACGTCGTCCTTGTTCTGGCCGCGGGCCCGGTACTCTTCCTCGATCTTCCATTCGATCGGCAGGCCGTGGCAGTCCCAGCCCGGCACATAGGCGGTCTGCTTGCCGGCCATGTGCTGGGACCGGTTGATGACGTCCTTGAGGATCTTGTTGAGCGCGTGGCCGATGTGCAGGTGGCCGTTCGCGTAGGGCGGGCCATCGTGCAGGATGAACTTCTCGCGCCCGGCGCGGACCTCGCGGATCCGGTCGTCCAGGCCGATCTCCCGCCACCAGGCCAGGATCTCGGGCTCGCGCTGCGGCAGCCCCGCGCGCATCGGGAAGTCGGTCCTCGGCAGGAACACCGTGTTCTTGTAGTCGGTCGTCATCACTGGTCCTTCCCGGGCGATCGGCCGTGCCGGGGTCAGGTCCCCAGCGTCTCCCGCGCCCGCGCCGCATCCGCGGCGATCTGAGCCTTCAGCTCGTCGAGGCCGCCAAATTTCCGTTCCGGCCGGATAAAGTCAACCAGCCGAACGCGCACGCGCCGTTCATACAGGTCGATGGCGCGATCGAACAGGTGGACTTCCAGCAACACGCCGCGATCGTTCACCGTCGGCCGCACCCCGAGGTTGGCGACCCCGGCCATCCACTGCCCGGCGCCGTCGCCGTCCGCCAGCGCCGCGCGGACCGCGTAGACCCCGAGCCGCGGGCAGATCAGCCCGCCGAGCCGGAGGTTGGCGGTCGGGAACCCGATGGTGCGGCCGCGGCGGTCGCCCTGCTCGACCATCCCGCCGATCTCCCAGGGCTCACCCAGCAGCGAGGCCGCCCCGCGCGGATCGCCCTCCGTCAGGCACTGCCGGATGCGCGACGACGAGTAGACGGCGCCGTCGCTCTCGTGCACCGCCGACACCCGGGTGGCGCCGAACCCGAGTTGCCCGGCGCGCTCGATCAGCATGTCGGGCGTGCCGCGCCGGCGATGACCGAAATTGAAGTCGTAGCCGACCACCACGTGCCGCAGGCCGAGCGCCCCGTGCAGCACGTCGTCGACGAACCCCTCGGCGGACACGTGCGCGAAGGCGTCGTCGAACGGCAACTCGAACAGCCGGTCGACGCCCAACTCCTCCAGCCGGTCCGCGCGCCCCTCGGAGGTGGTCAGCCGGAACGGTGCCGCGTCCGGCTGGAAGAACGCCCTCGGGTGCGGCTCGAACGTCAGGACCGCCAGCGGCGCGTGCAGGTCGCCGGCGATGCGGGCCGCTTCGCCGATCACCGCGCGGTGGCCGAGGTGGACGCCGTCGAAGTTGCCGATCGCGGCGACGGCGCCACGGAGCCGGGGCTCCACGGCCGCGAGCGAGCGCACGATCTCCATGATTTCGTCCCTACGCCGCCGCCCGGGCGCGCGACGGCACCAGGATCAGGGCGTCGCCGTCGATCACCACGGTGCTGCCGACCCGGCAGCGCGACTTGAACGACACCCGTCTCTTCTCCGGGTCGATCGCGGTGACCTCGACCGTGGTCCGAACCGTGTCGCCGATCCGGACCGGCGCCAGGAAACGCAGGGTCTGGGAGATGTACACCGACCCCTTGCCGGGCATGACGGTCCCAAACACCTTGGAGATGAACGCCGCCGACAGCATCCCGTGGGCAATGCGGCCCTTGAAGATGGTGCCCTGCGCGTAGTCGTCGTCGAGATGCAGCGGGTTGTGATCGCCCGACACCTCCGCGAAGGACTCGATCATGTCCTGGGTCACGTCGCGCTCGTACTCGGCGCGCATCCCGATTTCCAGATCCTCCAGAAAGTACTGGTTCACGGCGTGCATGGCCGGCCCTTCTTGTGCGCTGCAAAACGGCGCGGGACTATAGCGTTGGGCCCCATCGGCGACAAGGACGGGCGCCCGCGCCGTCGCGCGCGCCCGCTGGCGGTGGACACGCCCCTGGGGTTTCTCCGAGAATGCGCCACACCTCGGAGGACCCCGCCGATGCCGATCTCCGCCGACGCCGCCCTGACCGCCGCGCGCCTGCTGCTCGACCACCGCCGCCGGGTGGTCCCGCTCGACCGGTTGCCGGAGTCCTGCCGGCCGCAAACCCCGGACGACGGCTACGCCATCCAGGACGCGCTGATCGCGCTTCGGATCCGCGACGACGGCGCGCGCCCCATCGGCTGGAAGATCGGCGCCACCAACGCCGGCGCGCGCGAGATGCTGGGGGTCGACGATCCGTTCTACGGGGTGCTGCTCGACACCCTGTCGAGCGAGGCGCCGTCGCGATTCGCGGCGGCCGGCATGTTCCAGCGGGTGGTCGAGCCGGAGATCGCCCTGCAGATCGACGTCGACCTCGATCCCTCGGCCGCGCCGTTCGACGCCGCTGCGATCCGCCGGGCGGTGCGCGCGGTGTTGCCGGCCATCGAGATCGTCGACACCCCGCTCGCCGCCGGCCTCAAATCCGGCGGCCCGTCGCTGATCGCCGACGGCGGGGCGCACGGCCGCTGGATCATGGGCGCACCGGCCGCCGGGTGGCGCGACCTCGACCTGATCGCGCACCGGGTGACGCTGGCGGTCGACGGCGCGGTGGTGCGCGAGGGCAGCGGCGGCAACGTCGAGGGCGGGCCGTTCGCCGCCACCGCCTGGCTCGCCAACGCGCTGGCCGCCTCGGGCCGCGGCCTGAAGGCCGGCGACTACGTCACCACCGGCACCACCACCCAGCCCATCCCGGCGGCCGCCGGGCAGACGGTCCTGGCGGATTTCGGGGCCCTCGGGACGGTGGAGATCCGCTTCGACTGACGACAACCACCGACCGGCGGGGCGCACCGACGATCCGGTTTGCCGCGCCCCGGCGACGACCCTATCTTCTGCCGGTCACCGCGGCGCCGCTGGTCCGGGCCGTGGCCGTCGTGGAGGAGGGAACACGTCCATGCGCATCGCACGCTTCGTCCCGCTGCTGGCCGCCGGGCTGCTCGCCGTCGCCGCCGCCGGATGCGAGAACACCGTCCGCGGACTCGGCCAGGACATGCAGAAGACCGGCAAGGCGATCGAGAAGGCGACCGGCACCAGTGGCTCGTCGCCGAGTGCCACTCCGGCCAAGACGCAGTAGCGGCCGCTGCCGCGTTGCCCGGCGGCGGGACGCGGGCTAAACCGGCGCCCATGACGACAGACGCCCCCATCCTGTTCATCGGCGGCCTCGGCGGCTCCGGCACCCGCGCGGTCGCCGGCGCCGTCGCCGGCATCGGCTACTACCCCGGTGGCTGCCTGAACGGCGCCAACGACAACCTGATCTTCACGGAGCTGTTCAAGCGCCCGGACTGGCTGCGATCCCGACCATCGCCGGCGCGGATCCGGGACCGCCTTCGCCTGTTCGAGGCGGTGATGACCGGCGGGGTCCGCTGGCACCATCTGCTGCGGGCGCCCGGGCTGCGGCGCTTCCGGCGCGACCAGGGGCACGGCTTCGCCGGCGCGCCGGGCGCAATCGGTTGGATGACCAAGGAGCCGAACTGCCACGTCTACCTGGAGGCGATCCTCGAGACCTGGCCGAACGCCGGCTTCGTCTACGTCTCCCGGCACCCGCTCGACATGGCGTTCAGCGACAACAAGGGCCAGCTCGGCAACTGGTCCTGGCTGTTCGATCTCGACCCGGCGCAATGGCCGACGCCGGAGGCGGCGCAGCTCGAATACTGGATCCGCACCCAGCGCCGCCTCGACGCCCTGGTCGCCCGCCACCCCGGCCGGGTGTTCCCGCTGCGCTTCGACGACTTCGCCGAGCGGCCGGCCGAGCATCTCGGCCGGATCGTCGACGCGTTCGCCCTGGCGGTGCCGCGCGCTCGGATCGAGCCGGCCTGCGCCGGCGTCATCCGCCCCGACGGCATGGGCCGCTGGCGCGACCGCGACCTGTCGGCGTTCTCCGAGCAGCAGCTCGCGTTCTGCCGTGAGGCGGGGTGGGAGGCTTAGCCGCCCCTACCCCCGGGGCCCACGCGGGTCGATCGGCAGGGTGTGGGCCCAGGGTGCGGCCTCCTCGAACAGCGCCGCCGCCGCCAGCACCGCCGCCTCGCCGCGCGGCGGGCCGGCGATCTGCAGGCCGACCGGCAGGCCGGAGGCGGTGAAGCCAGCCGGCACCGATATCGCCGGAACGCTGGCGCAGGTGAAGCCGTAGGCGACCGTGCACCACTCGATGTAGTTCGAGAACTGGTGGCCGCCGCACTCGGCGACGTAGCGCTGCTCGATCGGGTAGGGCGGCACGATGGTCGCCGGGCACAGCACCAGGTCGTAGCTGTCGTAGAACTGCCGGACCCGGTGGTAGAGCCGGCCGCGGGCCAGCTCGGCGGCGGCGATCTGCTCCATGGTGAGCGCCAGCCCGACCTCGATGTTCCAGATCACCTCGGGCTTCAGCTGGTCGCGGTGGGTGGTCAGCAGATCCTTCTTGGAGGTGGCGAACGCCAGCGCCCGCAGGGTCTGGAAGACCATCTGCACGTCGGTGAAGTCCGGGCTGGCCTCCTCGACCGTGCAGCCCATGTCCTCGAAGCGGCGGGCCGCCCGCTCGACGATCTCGGCCACTTCCGGGTCGACCGGCGTGATCCCGCCGAGGTCGCGGCTGAAGGCGACGCGCTTCGGCGCGCGCCGCGCCGCCACCGCGTCGACGAAGCTTCGCGCCGGCTTCTCGAGCGAGATCGGGTCGACCGGGCTGCGCCCCGACATGGCGTCCAGCATCAGCGCGCAGTCGGCGACGGTGCGGGCCATCGGGCCCTCGACCGACATGGTGCCGAACGGCAGCGCGCCCGGGCCGTGGGCGACCCGGCCCGGCGTCGGTCGAAACCCGACGATGCCGCAGAAGCTGGCCGGGTTGCGCAGGCTGCCGCCGAGGTCGGAGCCCGACGCCAGCCAGGCGGTGCCGGTGGCCAGCGCCACCGCCGAGCCGCCGGACGACCCGGCGCAGCTCTTCGAGGTGTCCCAGGGGTTGAGCGTGCGGCCGAACACCTCGTTGAAGGTGTTGGCGCCGGCACCGAATTCCGGCGTGTTCGACTTGGCGTAGATGACGCCGCCGGCGGCCTCCAGGGTCAGCACCGCGACGTCGGAGGTCTCCGGGACGGTGTCGGCGTAGATCGGCGAGCCCTGGGTCGAGCGCACGCCGGCGACGTTGAGAAGGTCCTTGATCGCCACCGGCATGCCGGCCAGCACGCCACGCTCCGCCACCGGCCGTTCCGCCATGGCCTTGGCACGATCGCGGGCGCGATCGAAGCAGAGCGTCGGCAGCGCGTTCACCGCCGGATCGACCTCGGCGATCCGCGCCTCCAGCGCGTCGAGCAGATCGTCGGTGGTGACGTCGCCGGCCTTCAGCAGGGCGACGATCTCGGTCGCGGTCTTCGCGATCAGCTCTGAGGCGGGCATGGGACGGGTCCGGTCGGATGGCGGGAGCGCCATCAAACCGCCGCCGCCGCTCTCGCGCAAGCCGCTCGAATTCCAAGATCATCGATCAGTATTTCCGAAGACGCTGGACGCCTCAGGGTTGAACCATAAGCACTTTTGCGACAGGATGGCAAAATTCCGATCGACTAGGCTGAGCAATAAGGCCTGACAACATCAACAGGGCACTCGTCCGTTGCAGACGGTGGAGTGTCGTGACGCGCCGATCGGAACATACCGACTGAGAGGTATGGACGTTTCCGTCGCTG
>JAGYJX010000012.1 GCA_018401495.1 Rhodospirillaceae bacterium | reverse complement strand
TCCGGATTGGCTGGAGGCGGATTGGGGATGCTGGTCGTGGAGACGATTTCGAAGGTTCGGCGTGCGCATTTGGTTCAGGGCAAGCCGATCAAGGCGATCAGCCGTGAGCTGAAGCTGTCTCGGAAGGTGATCCGGAAGATCCTGCGGTCAGGGGCGACGTCGTTCGAGTACGAGCGCCGGGTCCAGCCGCTGCCGAAGATCGGCGCGGTCAAGGACGCGCTCGACGGGCTGCTGGCGGAGAACGAGGCCAGGCCGTCGCGCGAACGGCTGACGCTGATGCGGATCTTCGAGGCGCTTCGCGGCCAGGGCTATGCGGGCGGCTACGATGCCGTCCGGCGCTATGCCCGCAGTTGGCGGGCGGCCCGCTCGACGTCGGTGGCGGCTGCCTATGTGCCTCTGAGCTTCGCGCCTGGCGAGGCGTACCAGTTCGACTGGAGCCACGAGGTGGTGGTGCTCGGCGGGACGACCGTGAAGGTCAAGGTGGCGCATGTCCGACTCTGCCACAGCCGGATGCCGTTCGTGCGGGCCTACCCGCGGGAGAGCCAGGAGATGGTGTTCGACGCCCACGACCGGGCGTTCGCGTTCTTCAAGGGCACCTGCACACGCGGCATCTACGACAACATGAAGACGGCGGTGGAGACGGTGTTCGTCGGCAAGGAGCGGGCCTACAACCGCCGCTTCCTGCAGATGTGCGGGCACTATCTGGTCGAGCCGGTGGCCTGCACGCCGGCGGCGGGCTGGGAGAAGGGCCAGGTCGAGAACCAGGTCGGCGTGGTGCGCGAGCGCTTCTTCGCACCGCGTGTCCGGGCCGGCAGCTACGACGAGCTGAACGCCTGGCTGCTGGACCAGTGCATCGCCCACGCGAAGGCACATCGTCATCCGGAGTTCCGCGACCGCACGGTCTGGGAGAGCTTCGAGGCGGAGCGGCCGAGCCTGGTGCCCTACGCCGGTCGGTTCGACGGGTTCCATGCGGTTCCGGCGTCGGTGTCGAAGACCTGCCTGGTGCGCTTCGACAACAACAAGTACTCGGTCGCGGCCGGCGCCGTCGGCCGCCCGGTCGAGGTCAGGGCCTACGCGGAGCGCATCGAGCTGCGCCAGGACGGCCGGGTGGTCGGCGCACACCGCCGCAGCTTCGGGCGGGATCAGACGGTGTACGACCCCTGGCACTACGTGCCGGTGCTGGCCCGCAAGCCCGGGGCGCTGCGCAACGGCGCGCCGTTCAAGGACTGGGTACTGCCGGCCAGCCTGGAGCGGGTGCGCCGCAAGCTGGCCGGCTCGAACGACGGCGACCGGCAGATGGTGGGCATTCTGGTGGCCGTGCTCGGCGACGGGCTGGCCGCGGTGGAGGCGGCCTGCGCCGAGGCGCTCGGCGAGGGCGTCCACTCCGCCGACGTCATCGTGAACATCCTGGCCCGCCGGCGCGAGCCGGCCCGGGCGGTCACGGTCATGACGCCGCAGGCACTGCGGCTGACGCTCGCACCGGCCGCCGACTGCGCCCGCTACGACAGCCTGAGGAGTGCCGGGTGATGGAGCGCAGCGCCATCCTGGCCGCCATGGCCGAGCTGAAGCTGTACGGCATGAAGGCAGCCTACGACGAGGTCCTCGCTGCGGCGGTGAAGCGCCAGCACGAGCCCCAGCGCGTCGTCGGCGACCTGCTGTCGGCCGAGATCTGCGAGAAGCAGGCGAGATCGATCAAGTACCGCATCAGCCTCGCCAAGCTGCCGCTGGCCAAGGATGTCGACGACTTCACCTTCGACGGCACGCCGGTCAACGAGGCCCTGGTCCGCGACCTGGCGGGCGGCGACTTCCTCGCCCACCAGCGCAACGTCGTCCTGGTCGGCGGCACCGGCACCGGCAAGTCGCATCTGGCGATCGCCATCGCGCGCGCCTGCATCCGCGCCGGCGCCCGGGGCCGCTTCTACAACGTCGTCGACCTGGTGAACCGCCTCGAGGCCGAGGCCCGGGCCGGCCGGCAGGGCCGCATGGCCGACACCCTGTCGCGCGTCGACTTCATCGTCCTCGACGAGCTCGGCTACCTGCCGTTCGCGCAGTCCGGCGGCCAGCTGCTGTTCCACCTGATCAGTCGGCTCTACGAGCAGACATCGATCCTGGTCACCACCAACCTCGCCTTCGGCGAATGGCCGTCGGTGTTCGGCGACGCCAAGATGACCACCGCACTGCTCGACAGGCTGACCCACCACTGCGAGATCGTCGAGACCGGCAACGACAGCTGGCGCTTCAAGAACCGCGCCTGATCCGTCCCACAGGGCCTCAACCATCCCCACAGGAACGCCGCCATCGGCCGTGCCACCGCTCCGCCTTCGGCTCCGCGGTGGCACGGCCGATGGCGCTTCAGAAGCAGCTCCGGAGGGGGTCCCTTTTGCACGCCGATCCGGGGTCCCGTTCCAACGCCGATTGACACCACGCGCCCTGCGAGCGCCGCGAGTACGAGACCCACCGCAAGAAGCGCATCCCGCTCGACGACTGCGTCGGCGCCATCGCGGCGTTCTGCGACTGCAAGGTCTGGCGCGAGAAGCAGCCGGCCGGCACCGCGCGCTACGTGTTCTTCGGGCTGCGCTCGGACGTCGAGGTCGCGCACTACCTCACCGAGGTGGTCGACGGCGCCGTCCGCCAGGAGCTCGGCCGCTACAAGACCTCGCCCGAGTACCGGCGCTTCCGGCACCAGGACCGCTATCTGGCGAACGCGTCCTTCGCGCTCGGCATGGTGGCGTCGATCGCCGACAAGCTGATCGCCATGAAGGCCGAGCGCGACCGCGTGAAGGCCGGCGGCGGCCGCGACCTGGTGGTGGTCAAGGCGGCGGTGGTCGACGCCGAGCTCGACAAGCTCGGCCTGAACCTGCGCACCGTGCCGAGCGCCACCCGCATGGTGTCGCCGGACGCCTACGACGCCGGCGGCGCGGCCGGCGCGGCGCTGGCGATCAACCCCGGCATCCGCCAGGGGTGAGCGGCGGAGGGCGGGAGTGGTGGGTGGGTCCCGGATCGCGCTGCGCGCGTCCGGGATGACGAGAGGTAGAGGGGGGCCGGCACTGCCTAATGACGGCGGCCTGGCGGGTTCGGACTGATCCGGACTGTCAACCAAGTGACCGGTCTGTACCCCCCGTCCGCCCCCCTCCCCCTTGTCGTCATCCCGGACGCGCGCAGCGCGATCCGGGACCCATATGTGGACGGCCCCCGTTGCGCAAGCGTTCGAGCTGCTGTTCTGGCGATGCGGTCGCGTGCAGTCATATGTCAGGCCTGTTTGTGCGGTCGCGGTGACCGCTGGCCGAGATGGATTTCGCGGACCGGGTCCCAAACACCGATGTGACGTCATGGCGTCGCAGGGTCCCACGGGTTGTCCCGATCCTCGGTTCGACCGATTGCCATCTTGCGTTCGAACGCAGGCGCCCCTTGCTACCGGGGGCGGCCGCTCGACCCGCCGCTCAGGCGGCGGTCCCGGCCGGTTGCGGCCCCCGGTAGTCCTCGTCGCGCCGCATCATCGCCCAGAGGATGCGCGCGGTCTTGTTGGCGAAGGCGATGGCGGCGAGCTTCGGCGACTTGCGCGCCAGCAGGGCGATCAAGTAAGGCCGGCCCACGGCCGCGCTTGGCGAGCTTGACGATCGCCATGGCACCGGCCACCAGCAGCCGGCGCAACTCCTCGTCGCCCTCGCGGCTGATCCGGGTGGGGTTGCTCTTGCCGGCGGTACTGTCCTCGCGCGGCGTCAGCCCGATCCAGGCCGAGAACTGTCGTCCCGAGCGGAAGGTCTCTGGCGCCGGCGCCGTCAGCACCGTCGTTACCGCGCCCATCACCCCGATGCCGGGCACCTGCATCAGCCGGCGGCACAGCGGCTGATCGCGCGCCCAAGCCTTCACCCGCCGTTCGATCGCCGCGATCTCCCGGTCCAGCGCCGCCAGCTGCTCGGCCAGCACCAGCAGCAGGCCCCACGCCATCTCCGGCAGCGCCGCCCGCGCCCGCTCCAGCAGCGCCGGCAGATGGCCCAGGCCCTTCGCCGCCGTCACCCCGAACTCCGCGGCATGGCCGCGGATCGCGTTCGACAGCATGGTGCGCTGCTTCACCAGCAGCGAGCGCACCCGCAACTGCATCAGCGCCGCCTGCTCGTCCCGGCTCTTCACCGCCACGAACCGCATCGTCGGCCGGCTCGCCGCCTCGCAGATCGCCTCGGCGTCCTTGGCGTCGCTCTTGCCCCGCTTCACATACGGCTTCACGTATTGCGGCGGCAGAAGACGAACCTCGTGGCCAAGCGACTGAAGCTCGCGCGCCCAGTAGTGCGACGCCCCGCACGCCTCCAGCGCAACAAGCGTCGGCTCCAACTCGGCGAAGAACTTCAAAACCTGCTCGCGGCTCAGCTTGCGCCGCACAACCACGCGCTCCGACGCATCAACGCCGTGAACCTGGAAAACCCGCTTGGACGTGTCCAACCCAATTCGCGTAACCTGTGCCATGGACGGCCTCCTCGGTTGAGATTTGCAACGACCTCATCCTGGCACACTGATGCCGTCGGGGGCCGTCCACCCCAACACCCGCCGCCGCGGTGAAGGCCGGCGCACGTCGGTTCATGGGTCCCAGATCCGTCCCGCCGAAGGCGGTCCGGTCCGGGATGACGAGAGGTGGGGGAGGCGATCGGCGTTGATCTCTCTGGGCGAAGTCGTCAACTCGGTGATCTGGCCCTCCCCTCCTGCTGTCATCCCGGACCGCCCCGCCTCTGGCGGGTCGGAGCCGGGATCCACCAAGCGACGGGGATCCGATGCGACCTTACCGCCCGGCAGATCCGGGGCGGTATCGGCGCCATCCAACCCATTGATGCTCTGGAGATTTTGGTGGAGCCGAGGAGGATCGAACTCCCGACCTTCGCATTGCGAACGCGACGCTCTCCCAGCTGAGCTACGGCCCCACCGACTGGGCGGGTCGGCCACTGGGCCGCCCGTCGAGTGACGGGGTTTATATGAACTTCGGACGCCGGGTTCAAGAGGCAGCTTTTGGGCCGGCTTAGGGGGCTGTGTCGCTCGGGTCGCGCTCGACCAGGGCCGGCGGGAATTCGAGGCGGGCGCGGGTGCCGGCGCCGGGGTGGAGTCGATCGCCAGGCGGCCGCCGTGCAGCTCGATCAGGGTCTTCACCAGCGGCAGGCCGATGCCGGCGCCCGACAGCCGGCGCGAGCGCACCTCGTCGTGCTGGGTGAACGGCTCGACGGCGGCGGCGATCTGCTCGGCGGTCATGCCGGGGCCGTCGTCGGCGACCGTGACCACCAGCCCGCCGTCGCCGCCGATCGCCGCCGACAGCGTGACCGCGCCGCCGCTCAGCGACACCTTGACCGCGTTCGACAGCAGGTGGGTGATCATGCGCCGCAGCGAGCCCGCGTCGGCCTGCAGCGGCGGCAGGTCGGCGGGGACGGCGTCGACCAGCGCCACCTGGCGCGGCCGGGCGAACGGCTCGGCGATCCGCAGGCAGGTGGCGGTGACCGCCTCCAGCCGGACCAGCGCCATCGGGATGTCGGCGCCGTGGCCGCCGAGCCGGGTCAGGTCGAGGATGTCGTTGATGGTCTGCAGCAGCTGCTCGCCGCTGGTCCGGATCAGGCCGGCGTACTCGCTCATGGTCGCGGTCGCCATGGTGCCGTCGGAGCGCTCGAGCAGCTGGGCGAAGCCGATCACCGCGTTCAGCGGGGTGCGCAGCTCGTGGCTCATCAGCGCCAGGAAGTCGGCCTTGGCGCGGCTGGCCAGCTCGGTCGCCTCCGTCGAGCGCAGCATCGACGCCTCGGCGTCGCGCTGCGCCGTGATGTCGCGCCACAGCCCGACCACCCCGCCGTCCGGGGTCGGCACCTTGCGGGCCTCGATCCAGCGCCCGCTCGCCAGCCGGTAGACCTGGTGGGCGTAGGGAGTGCGGTGGCGGGCGATCTCGGCGTCGAGGTAGCTGTCCATGTCCGGGTAGCCGAGCGCCTGCACCCGGTCGTGGCGCTCGGCGAAGCGGCGCAGCGCCTGGCGGTAGGTCACCCCGGGCGTCAGGTCCTCCTCGGGGAACATGGCGCCGTAATACGGGCTGACCGCCACCACCCGGTCGTCGCGGTCATAGACCGCCACCGCCACGTCGATCGACGCCAGCGCATCGAAGATCTGGTCGAGAGGCAGCGCGTCGCCGGTCGATGTCATGACCATCCTCGTTGCCGACAACGTTATCGAAAACGATAGGAATGACCAGCAAAACATTAGTAACTATACATGAATCGCCCGTAACCTTCGGTCCGTCCGCCGCCCGCTTGCCGTCTTGGGCCGGCGTGGGTAGGGTGCGGCGCTCACCAAGGGAGGGTGGATCGCGATGTACTCGGTTCTGTGGCTGATCGACTGGGTCGTCCAGGCCTACACCTACCTGCTGTTCGCCTACATCGTGATCGATCTGCTGGTGAAGTTCGGCGTCGTGAACGCCTACAACCGCGTCGTCTACGTGGTCATGGATTTCCTCTCGAAGATCATCGAGCCGGCGCTGCGGCCGATCCGCAACGTCATGCCGAACCTCGGCGGCATCGATCTGTCGCCGGTGGTGCTGGTGCTGGCCCTGCAGTTCGGCCTGCGCCTGCTGCACGAGCTGGTGGCCAGCCTGGCCTGAGCCGGCGGGTGGCCGCCGCCTCGCCGTTCCGGACCGTGGCCGGCGGCGTGCGGGTGGCCCTCAAGGTCACGCCGAAGGCGTCGGCCGACCGGGTGCGCGGCGTCGCCGTCGACGCAGTCCGGGGTCGCCCTGCTGCAGGTCGCGGTGACGGCCGTGCCCGAGGATGGCCGGGCCAACAAGGCGGTGACGGCGCTGCTGGCCAAGCGCTGGCGGCTGCCGCGGTCGGCGATCGCGGTGATCCAGGGCGCGACCGACCGGCGCAAGGTCCTGCTGCTGCGGTCGGACGACCCGGCGGCGCTGGCGCCGCGGCTGGAGGCGGCCGAAACCGGTGGGGCCGAATCCGGCGGGGCCGAAACGGACGAGGGAGCGCGATCATGAGCACAGAGCCCACGGGCCCGGTGTCCACCGGAACACCCACCACCGGCACGGCCCGGGTCATCGACGGCAAGGCGTTCGCCGAGGGGCTGCGCGCCCGGGTCGGCGCGGCGGTCGCCGAGCTGGCGCCGGCGGCACGGGCTGCGGCCGGGGCTGGCGGTGGTGCTGGTCGGCGACGACCCGGCCAGCCAGGTCTACGTGCGCAACAAGGCGGCCCAGACCGCCGAGGCCGGCATGCGCTCGATCGAGCACCGGCTGCCGGCCGACACCGGCCAGGACGCCCTGCTGGCGCTGATCGCCGACCTGAACGCCGACGACGCGGTCGACGGCATCCTGGTGCAGCTGCCGCTGCCGCCGCAGATCGACGCCCAGGCGGTGCTGGACGCCGTCGACCCGGCCAAGGACGTCGACGGCTTCCACGTCGTCAACGCCGGGCGGCTGGCGACCGGCGGGGCGGCGCTGGTGCCGTGCACGCCGCTCGGCTGCCTGCTGCTGCTGAAGGACGCGCTCGGCGACCTGTCCGGCCTGCACGCCGTCGTGGTCGGGCGCTCCAACATCGTCGGCAAGCCGATGGCGCAGCTGCTGCTGGCCGCCAACTGCACGGTGACGATCGCGCATTCCCGCACCCGCGACCTGGCCGCCGTGTGCCGCCAGGCCGACATCCTGGTGGCCGCCGTCGGCCGCCCGGGGATGGTGCGCGGCGACTGGATCAAGCCGGGGGCGACGGTGATCGACGTCGGCATCAACCGGGTGCCGGCCCCCGACAAGGGCGAGGGCAAGACCCGGCTGGTCGGCGACGTCGCCTACGCCGAGGCGGCGGCGGTGGCCGGCGCCATCACCCCGGTGCCGGGCGGGGTCGGGCCGATGACCATCGCGGTGCTGCTCCGCAACACCGTCGAGGCGGCCTGCCGGCGCCGCCGGCTGGCGGTGCCGGAGGCGCTGTAGGGCCCCCTCAAGGGTTCACGCGCTCACTCTCCGGCGGGCGCCAGCGCCAGCCGGATGACGCCCTTGGCGCTGCGGATGTCGACCGGCTTGCCCTTGCGCAGCGCCACCACCAGACCCTCGTCCTGCAGCGCCGCGGTGGCGGCGCGGACCCGGCGCAGCAGGGCGCGCCACGCCACCACCTCCTCCGGCGCGCCGCCGAGCGCGCGGGCCACCAGGGCCGGGTCGATCGATCGGCCGGGGCCGGCGGCGGTGCAGCGTTCCAGGATCGCCAGCCGGACCGGGGTGTCCTCGCTGACCGGTGGGGTGGCCGGGGCCGCGGCGGCGGGATCGGCGGCGGGCTCGGGCTTGGCGTCGTCGGGTGCGCGTGTCATATCCGCACTCTACGCGATTGGCGGGAGGGGACCAGACGGCAATGCTCGGGACCATCGACGCCCTGTTGCTCGGGCTCGCCGTGTTCGTCGGCGGGCATTTCGCCTTGTCCTCGGCGCCGCTGCGCGACCCGGCGGTGCGGCGCATCGGCGAGGAGCGGTTCCGCGGCCTGTACGCCCTGGTGGCGCTGGCGGCGCTGCTGTGGACCGTGCTGGCCTACGGCGCGGCACCGGTGGTCGAGGTCTGGGCGCCGCCGGCCTGGACCCGCTGGATCCCCAACCTGGCGATGCCGCTGGCCGCCGTGCTGCTGGTCGCCGGCGTCACCACCCGCAGCCCGACCGCGGTCGGCGGCGAGAGCGTGCTGGACGAACCCAACGCCGTGAAGGGCGTGCTGACCATCACCCGCCACCCGTTCCTGAACGCCGTCGGGCTGTGGGCGCTGGCCCACCTCGCCGCCAACGGCGACCTCGCCTCGATCCTGCTGTTCACCGGGGTGGCGGTGCTGGCCTATGGCGGGATGCCGTCGCTGGACGCCAAGCTGCGCCGGCGCGTCGAGGCGGCGTGGGGCCCGCTGGCCATGACCACCTCCTGCGTGCCGTTCCTGGCCGCCGCCCAGGGCCGGGTGCGGATCGACTGGCGCGGCATCGGGGTCTGGCGGGTGGCGGCCGGCCTCGGCCTGTGGGCGGCGCTGTACGGCCTGCACCCGTTCTACGCCGGGATGATGCCGCACCCGTGATCGTGGAGGCCAGTCGTCGCCGATGGAGCGGCCGCTGGGTCCCGGCTCGCGCTGCGCTTGGCCGGGATGACGACGGGTGGGAGAGGGGCGCTCCCGTTCGTCGACAGAGCGGCTGTCCCGGCTCGCGCTGCTCTTGGCCGGGATGACGATGGGGTGGGGAGGGCGCTCCCGTTCGTCGCCGACGGAGCGGCTGTCCCGGCTCGCGCTGCGCTTGGCCGGGATGACGAGGGGTTGGGAGGGGCGCTCCCGTTCGTCGCCGACGGAGCGGGCCCACCCCCTTTGTCGTCACCCCGGACGGGACGCCCGCAGGGCGGGCCGATCCGGGGCCTACGGAGCGACGGCGGCTCGCCGGCTACAGCCGGGTCGCGACCGCCTGGGAGGTCCGCGCCACGATCGCCTCGACAGCGAGGTCGGCGGAGCGGACCGCGCCCTCC
Source organism: Rhodospirillaceae bacterium (assembly GCA_018401495.1). Taxonomy (GTDB): domain Bacteria; phylum Pseudomonadota; class Alphaproteobacteria; order Thalassobaculales; family Thalassobaculaceae; genus Thalassobaculum_A. Next base: position 150,144 of record JAGYJX010000012.1, on the reverse strand, counting down.
TTCCAGCCCCACCAGTAGCTCAGGAAGTCGCCGGCCAGCATCACGTTGCCCTCGGGAACGGTGAGCCGGAAATACGCGTCGCGGTCGGCCTCGGGCGGATTGTCCTGCCAGCCGCCGGCGAAGTGCGGCATGTTGTGCCAGGCGATCGACAGCGCCCGGTCCCGGTGGACCCAGTTCGAGAATCCCGGGTGCAGCTTCTCGCCGCCCTCGAGCGCGAGCGCGACCCGCTCCTCGTGCGACAGCCGCCCGAAGCTCTCGGCGACCGCGCCGTTGTTGTAGGCGCCGGTCAGCACGCCGGTGCCCGCGAAGAACCCGTCGGACGGGTACCAGATCTGGCGGATCGGGTGGTCGGTCCAGCTGATGCCGCCGTAGATGTCGTCGTCCTGCTCCCAGAACCGCCTGGTCGCCTGCCAGCCGAGCTTGAAGGCGGCGGCGTCGACGATCCGGCCGAGGGCGTTCGCGTAGGCCGGCGTGAAGTTGTTCTTCACCTTGGCCAGCAGCGACGGCGCCATGGTCGAGATGCAGAAATCGGCGGTCTCGCTGCCCTTGGCGTGGCCGACCCGCACGCCGGTCGCGGTGTTGGCGACCTCGGCGACCGGGCTCTCGGTGACCACCAGGTCGCGGACCGTGCGGCCGCCCGGGATCGCCGCCCGCAGCAGGCCCCTGACGATCATGTCCATGCCGCCGGTCGGCTGCATCAGGCTGGTCTGCCAGAAGTCGGTCGCGTCGTTGAACAGCCCGTTCTTCCAGAAATCTGAGTCGAGCAGGGACTTGAGGTCGAGTTCCGGCCAGAGGGAGCCGGGGTTGCGGCCGGCGCCGGGCAACACCGCGTAGCCCGACCGGTTCGAGCCGCGGTAGGCCAGCCCGTCGCCCTGGCGCTGCAGGGCGCCGAACTGGCTCAGCATCTCCAGGAACGCCGCGCGGTCGCCGGCGCCGAGCGAGCCGTCGAGGGCCGCCGGGTCGGGCACCTTGGCCAGCATCTCGGCGAGCTGGCCGTGGAGCTCGTACTTGATCCGGCGCAGCTGGACCGGGTCGCCGCCGAACGCCTTGTCGCTCTGCAGCAGGTTGGCGCGGCTGGCGAAGATGTAGGGCTCCATCGCCACGCCCAGCTCGCGGCAGTACTCCAGCACCGCGGTGTGATTGTGCGGGATGCGCCCGGGCCCGGCGTTCAGGTAGAGCCCGTCGTCGAACGCGCAGGTCAGCGCCGGCCGGCCGGTCTCGGCGTAGCTGTCGCCCGGCCGCACGGTCAGGCTGCGGCCGCCGATGTGGCGGTTGGCCTCGATCACCTTGACCCCGAAGCCGGCGCGCGACAGCAGCAGCGCCGCCGTCAGCCCGGCCATGCCGGCGCCGAGGATCACCACCCGCCGTCCCTGGCCGATCGTCGCCGGATAGGCCGGGATCCCGGCGTAGGCCGGCGGCACCGCCAGCAGCCCGAGCGTGGTCAGGCCGTGATAGACCGCCCCGGCGCCGCCGATGGCGGCCAGGCGCGTCAGGAATCCGCGGCGCGTCAGCGCCGGCCGGCGAAGCGTCATGGTTTCCCCCTTCGGCGCGGCGCTGGCGCCGCTGTTCCCTGGATCGATCCTATCGGGGATTTTGTCCTATCGGCGCCGGCCTGTCGTCCAAAACCGACGGGGCGGGGGAGCGGCGGCCTACTCCGCGTAGATCATCTTCCGGGTCATGCCGCCGTCGACCACGACGGTCTGGCCGGTCACGAAGCCGGTGCGTTCCGACAGCAGCCAGGCGACCGCCTCGGCGACGTCCTCGGGCGTGCCGACCCGGCCGGCCGGGTGCTGGGCGCGGTCGGCTTCGCTGTGGCGCGGCTCGCGGCGCCGCGACGCCTTCTGCCAGGGGCCGGTCTCGATCCAGCCGGGCGCCACGCAATTGACCCGGATCGCCGGGCCGAGCGAGACCGCCAGCGCGTGGGTCAGCGCCACCAGCCCGCCCTTGGACGCCGAGTAGGCCTCGGTGTCCCGCTCGCTCATCAGCGCCCGGGTCGAGGCGATCGAGACGATGGCGCCGCGCCCCGAGGCGCGCAGGTGCCGGGCGGCGCGGCGGGCGAACAGCATGGGCGCGGTCAGGTTGACGTCGAGCACCCGGCGCCAGTCGGCGAGGTCGAGCGCCTCGAGCGGGCCGTTGGCGTTGATGCCGGCGTTGTTCACCAGGGCGTCGAGACGGCCGAACGCGGCGACCGCGCGGTCGACGGCGGCGGCAGGCGCCTCCGGCTCGGCGATGTCGGCGGTGATGGCGAGCACGGCGTCGCCGTGGAGTGCCGCGATTTCGGCCAGCGCCTCGGCGTCGCGGTCGACCGCCGCCACCCGCCAGCCGTCGGCGACCAGCCGGGCGACGATGGCCCGCCCGATCCCCTGGCCGCCGCCGGTGACCAGGGCGGCGGGACGGGCGGAGGAGGGGGTGTCGGTGTCAGGCATGGCGGTCTCCCGTCGCTTGCTGGGTCCCGGATCGCCCGCGCTGGCGCGCGTTCGTCCGGGATGACGACCGAAAAAGGGCAGCCCCCCGAGAGGGAACGCCGATCCCCGTCGCCGGCCTCACCCCCACCGGTGCAGGCCCGGGATCACCCCACCACCGTCGTCACCCCGGACGAGCGCGCCTGCGGCGCGATCGAGCCGGGGCCCACGGGGCGACGTGCGTCCGACGCCCAGCGACGGATCAGCGTGTGGGTCCCGGGTCGCGCTGCGCTCGCCCGGGATGACGATGAGTTTGGTGGAGGCCGGTCCCACCCCCACCGTCGTCACCCCCGCCGTCGTCACCCCGGACGAGCGCGCCGCCGGCGCGATCGAGCCGGGGCCCACGGGGCGACGTGGCGTCCGACGCACCCAGCGACGGATCAGCGTGTGGGTCCCGGGTCGCGCTGCGCTCGCCCGGGATGACGATGAGTTTGGGGCAGGCCGGTCCCACCCCCACCGTCGTCACCCCCCACACCGTCGTCACCCCGGACGAGCGCGCCTGCGGCGCGATCGAGCCGGGGCCCACGGGGCGACGGGCCTCGCCTCGCCCTGCGCCGGGACCCGGTCGACCTGCCCGAGGTTCCGTGCCGGAGCCTGCCGGGCGGTCGGCGGCTTGTCCAGGGCCCGGAGAGCCGCCCGAAGCGCCGTGGGTTCCGGATGCGTGCCGCGGGTGCGGCCCGCTCCGGAATGACGAAAAGTAAGGTGGGCTCCCCACAATTCGACGTGCCCGAGGTCCCTGTGAGGTCGCGTCCCCACCTCTTCGTCATTCCGGACGACCCCGGACTTGATCCGGGGGCGATCCGGAACCCAGCAAGCGACGGGCGCCCGCCCTACCCCTGCAGCATCTTCTTCAGGCGCAGGCGCAGCGCGTTCAGCTTGATGAAGCCGGCGGCGTCCTTGTGGTCGTAGTCGGCGACCGCGCTCTCCTCGAAGGTCACCCAGTCGGCCGAGTACAGGCTCTTCTCGCTGTCGCGCCCGACCACCATGGTGTTGCCCTTGTAGAGCTTGAGGCGGACCCGGCCGGTGACGTCCTGCTGGCTGTAGTCGATCGCCGCCTGCAGCATCCGGCGCTCCGGCGAGAACCAGAAGCCGTTGTAGATCAGCGTGGCGTAGCGCGGCATCAGCTCGTCCTTGAGGTGGGTGAGGCCACGGTCCAGCGTGACGCTCTCCACCGCCCGGTGGGCGACGTGCAGGATGGTGCCGCCCGGGGTCTCGTACAGGCCGCGGTTCTTCATGCCGACGAAGCGGTTCTCGACCAGGTCGAGCCGGCCGATGCCGTGGTCGTGGCCGAGCTGGTTGAGCCGGGTCAGCAGGGTCGCCGGGCTCAGCCGCTCGCCGTCGATCGACACCGCGTCGCCCTTCTCGAAGCCGATCTCGACATAGGCCGGGATGTCGGAGGCGTCCTCGGGCGACAGCGTGCGCGACCAGATGTAGTCGCCGGGCTCGGCCCACGGGTCCTCCAGCACCTTGCCCTCGGAGGAGGCGTGCAGCAGGTTGGCGTCGACCGAGAACGGCGCCTCGCCGCGCTTGTCCTTGGCGATCGGGATCTGGTTCTTCTCGGCGTAGTCGAGCAGGGCGGTGCGCGAGGTCAGGTCCCACTCGCGCCACGGCGCGATGATCTTGATGTCGGGCTTCAGCGCGTAGTAGCCGAGCTCGAAGCGCACCTGGTCGTTGCCCTTGCCGGTGGCGCCGTGGGCGACCGCGTCGGCGCCGGTCATCTCGGCGATCTCGATCTGGCGCTTGGCGATCAGCGGCCGCGCGATCGAGGTGCCGAGCAGGTAGCAGCCCTCGTACAGGGTGTTGGCGCGGAACATCGGGAACACGAAGTCGCGCACGAACTCCTCGCGCAGGTCCTCGACGAAGATCTCCTTGACGCCGAACATTGCGGCCTTGGCGCGCGCCGGCTCCAGATCCTCGCCCTGGCCGAGGTCGGCGGTGAAGGTCACCACCTCGCATCGGTAGGTGTCCTGCAGCCAGCGCAGGATGATCGAGGTGTCGAGCCCGCCGGAATAGGCGAGGACGACCTTCTTCGGGGAGTCGGCCATGATGCCCTCGTGTGGTGCGAAAACCCGGGCGCAACGCGGCCCGGAACCGGGCGCGGAGTATAGGGAGGGCGCGGCGCGGGGCAAGGGCGGAGAGGGGGGATCGCACAGTCCTGAACCTCGCGGATTGGTCGGCGTTGCTTGAATGGTAACGTATGTGTTTCCATATTCCTCATGGACGTAAGCGAGTACCTCGATCTCGCCGGCAACAGCCCGTTCGGCGTGTGGTTCGACGGGTTGGATGCCGTCGCGGCGGCGAAGGTCGCGGTCGCGCTGACCCGGCTCGGCCTCGGCAATGTCTCGAACGTGAAGGGCGTCGGCGCCGGCGTCAGCGAATACCGGATCGATTTCGGGCCCGGCTACCGGGTGTACTTCGGGCGCGACGGCGAGACGCTGGTGATCCTGCTGGCCGGTGGCACCAAGAAGCGCCAGCAGCGGGATATCGAGACCGCCCAGGCGCGTTGGGCGGATTACAGGGCGCGGAAGAAAGGCGAGGTGTGACATGCCGCTGACGAGGTCGTTCCGGGAGACCGTTCAGGCGCGCGCCGAGCGCGATCCGGCGTTCCGCGAGGCGCTGCTGACCGAGGGCGTCGAGGCGCTGCTGGGCGGCGATCTCGACACCGGCAAGGCTGTGCTGCGCGACTACATCAACGCGACGATCGGGTTCGAGCGCCTGGCGGACGCCACCGGTACGCCGTCGAAGAGCCTGATGCGGATGTTCGGGCCGCGCGGCAACCCCAACGCCCGCAACCTGTTCGCGGTGATCGGCCACCTGCAGGCGACATCGGGCGTCAGCCTGCGGGTCCGGGCCGGCTGACCGGGGCCGCTCGGTTCCCCATTCTGAATTCAGGTCCCACCCCCGCCGCCGCCCATTGCCGCCGCCCCGCTTCCTGACCTACGCTCACCGACGGTCGGCCTGCGCGGCCGGCCGCGACCATGCCTGGCACCCCGACCCCGCCTCCCTCCCGACGGGGACGCATCGCCCGGCGGCGCACCCGCCTGGGAGGCGTTCCCACGATCCGGCCTCCACAACCCGCAACGGCCCCCGACATGTCCGACGAGACCCCCGGCATCACCCCCGCCGCCTCCAGGCAGACCTCCCGCGCCACCGGCACCTCGGCGTTGCACGCCGTCGACCACCCGGGCGCCGCCGCCAAGCTCGACGCGCTGAAGTGGCGCTGCATCGGGCCGTCGCGCGGCGGCCGAGTGGTCGCGGTCGCCGGCGACGCCACCGATCCCATGACCTTCTACTTCGGGGCCTGCGCCGGCGGCGTGTGGAAGACCGTCGACGGCGGCGTGTTCTGGCGCTGCGTCTCGGACGGCTACCTGACCTCGGCCACCATCGGCGCGCTCGCCGTGGCGCGCTCCGACGGCAACGTGATCTACGCCGGCACCGGCGAGACCACGATCCGGGTCGACGTGTCGTTCGGCGACGGCATGTACCGCTCGACCGACGCCGGGCGCAGCTGGAAGCATGTCGGCCTGCGCGAGACCCGGCACATCGGCCGGATCGTCGTGCACCCGCAGGACGCCAACCTGGTGTACGTGGCCGCACTCGGCGACGCCTTCGGCGCCAACGACGAGCGCGGCGTGTACCGCTCGAGCGACGGCGGCGAGACCTGGGAGCTTGTGCTGCACCGCGGCCCGGACGCCGGCGCGGTCGACCTGTCGATGGACCCGAACAACCCGCGCATCCTGTTCGCGGCGTTCTGGCAGACCCGGCGCAACTTCTGGAACCTGACCAGCGGCGGGCCGGGCAGCGGGCTGTGGCGCTCGACCGACGGCGGCGACACCTGGACCGAGATCCAGGGCAGCGGCTTCCCCGACGGCATGCTCGGCAAGATCGGCGTGTCGGTGTCGCCGGCCCGGGCCGGACGGGTGTTCGCGCTGGTCGAGGCCGAGGGCGACAAGACCGGCCTGTACCGCTCGGAGAACTACGGCGCGAGCTGGACCCAGGTGTCGCCGAACCGCGACCTGATGCACCGGCCCTGGTACTACACCCACGTGTTCGCCTGCCCGAGCCACGCCGACACCGTCTACGTCACCAACTTCCAGATGTGGAAGTCGACCGACGGCGGCGCCGGGTTCAAGGAGATCACCACCCCGCACGGCGACAACCACGACCTGTGGATCGACCCGGCGAACCCGCGCCGCATGGTCGAGGGCAACGACGGCGGCGCCTGCGTGTCGTTCAACGGCGGCGAGAGCTGGTCGACGATCTACAACCAGAACACCGCGCAGTTCTACCGCATCGACACCGACAACCAGTACCCCTACCGGGTCTACGCCACCCAGCAGGACAACACCTCGATCTCGGTGCCGAGCGCGTCGGAATGGGGCGTCATCACGCTGGCCGACTGCTCCTACCCCGGCACCGGCGAGAGCGGCTTCATCGCCGTGCACCCCGAGGACGCCAACATCGTCTACGTCGGCGCCGTCGGCTCCAGCCCGGGCGGGGCCGGCGCCCTGCAGCGCTACGACCACCGCACCCGCCAGGTCCAGCTGATCAACGTCTGGCCGGAGGAATCCACCGGCATCGCGCCGAAGGATCTGAAGTACCGGTTCGCCTGGACCTTCCCGATCGTGTTCTCGCCGCACGACAGCGGCACCCTGTACGCCGGCGGCAACCACCTGTTCCGCACCCGCGACGAGGGCATGAGCTGGGAGGCGATCTCGCCCGACCTCAGCCGCAACGACCCCGACCGCCAGGACTACTCCGGCGGCCCGCTGACCCGCGACACCGCCGGCGCCGAGGTGCACGCCACCCTGGCCTCGGTGCACGAGTCCAGGCACCGCCGCGGCGAGATCTGGGCGTCGAGCGACGACGGCCTGGTGCACGTCACCCGCGACGACGGCAAGACCTGGGCGACCGTCACGCCGAAGGGCATGCCCGAGCTCGCCTATGTCGGCAGCGTCGAGGTCTCGGCCCACGACGCCGACACGATCTACGTCTCGGCGACCTGCTACAAGCTGGCCGACTACCAGCCGTACCTGTTCCAGAGCACCAACGGCGGCAAGACCTGGCGCTCGATCACCGGCGACTTCCCGACGGACGAGATCACCCGGGTGCTGCGCGCCGACCCGGTGCGCGCCGGCCTGCTGTACGTCGGCACCGAGACCGGGGTGTTCTTCAGCATCGACGACGGCAAGACCTGGACCCGCATGGGCGGCGGCTTCCCGGTGGTGCCGGTCTACGACCTCAAGGTGAAGGACGGCGACCTGGTGGCCGGCACCCACGGCCGGTCGTTCTGGATCCTCGACGACCTGACGCCGCTGCGCGAGATGGCGGGGGCGAAGCCGAAGGCGAAGCTGTTCACGCCGCGCACCACGATCCGCACCAAGCTGTCGTGGAGTGCCGGACGCGGCGGCCTGAACGGCATCGCCTACGGCCCGGCCTTCGGCATCGACGGCAGCACCCAGCTGGAGGAGCAGCCCGACGGCAGCCGGGTCCGCCACCACCTGAACGTCGGCGAGAACCCGCCGAACGGCGCCATCGTCTACTACTGGCTCGACAGCGATCCCAAGGGGCCGGTGCGGCTCAGCTTCCGCGACGCCGCCGGCGCCACCATCACCGGCTTCGCCAGCGACGACAAGGACGCGCCGTTCCAGCGCCGTCCCTCGGCCAAGGCCGGCCTCAACCGGTTCGTCTGGGACCTGAAGTACCCGGGGCCGAGCAAGCTCGACCCGGCGCTGCGCACCCAGAAGTACAAGCCGTTCGCCAACGAGGACGACGGCCCGGCCGGGCCGACCGTGGTTCCCGGCCGCTACACCGCGGTGCTGGAGGTCGGCGGCGCCGAGCAGACGGCGGCGTTCGAGGTGGTGCGCGACCCGCGCCTGGCCACCACGCCCGAGGCCTACGCCGAGCAGTTCCAGCTGCTGCGCGAGCTGACCGACACGCTGTCGGCGCTCAACGTGGCGGTCAACCGGATCCGCGCGGCCAAGCGCCAGCTCGCCGATTTCCGCGGCCGGGCCGGCGCCGACCGCAAGGCGCTCGTCGAGCGGGCCGACGGGCTGATCGGGCGGCTGACCGCGATCGAGGGGGTGCTGGTCGACGTCAAGCGGGAATCGCCGCGCGACGTGCTGCGCCACCCGGCCGGGCTGAACGACACCCTGGTCGACCTGATCAACGTCGCGGCGATCGCCGACGCCGCCCCGCCGCAGCAGGCGCGCGAGGTGTCCGACGAGATCGCCGGTCGGGTGCGTGGCCTGATCGCCGAGCTCGACGCCCTGATCGCCGGCGACATCGCCGCCGCCAACGCCGACTTCCTGTCGGCCGGCGTGGTGTTCGCGGCCGGCGGCGACTGACCCTTCGTGGCCCCGCTGCCGCGGGGCACCTCAGGGTGATAGAGGAAGAATATGCGGTTTTTCACTCTGTCGCCCTGAGGCGCCCCCGCGCAGCGGGGGCCACGAAGGGCCTCGAAGGGCTCAACCACTCAGGGCCGACCATGCTGAGACAACCCCCGGGCTTCTGGAACCTGTTCGGCGCCGACCTGATCGTGCGGACCGCCTACCAGATGGGCAAGACGCCGGTGCTGCCGCTGTTCGCGGCCGCCATCGGCGCCAGCCAGATGGCGGTCGGCACCATCGTGGCGGTCTCGACGGTCACCGGCATGCTGCTGAAGCCGCTGATCGGGGCGCTGTCGGACCGCTGGGGCCGGCGGATCTGGCTGCTGGTCGGGCTCTGCCTGTTCGCCGGCACGCCGTTCCTCTACCAGTTCGTCGACGACGCCCGAGCAGCTGTTCGCGCTGCGGCTGTTCCACGGCACCGCGACCGCGATCTTCGGGCCGGTGACGCTGGCCCTGGTCTCGGAGATGGACCGCGCCAACCGGGCGACCCGCCTCGGCTGGTTCGAGATCGCCCGCCAGGGCGGCTACCTGTTCGCGCCGGCCCTGGCCGGCTGGATGCTGACCGTGATGGACCCGGTCGCGGTGTTCACGGCGATCGGCCTGCTCAGCTGCCTCGCCTTCCTGCCGACCGCGTTCATGCCGGTCGGCGCCACGCCGCTGCAGGCCGGGCGGGCGGCGCGGCCGGGCTGCTGCGCCAGCTCGCCGACGGCTTCGCGCACACCGCCGGCCGGGTCGAGATGTGGTTCGCCGGCTCGCTCGAAATGACCGTGTACTCGGTGACCTACGCGCTCAAGGCGTTCCTGCCGCTGTTCGCGATCCACGAGGCCGGGTTCGGGGTGCTCGCCGCCGGGGTGTTCTTCACCGTCCAGGAGGCGGCCAACATGGTCACCCGCCCGGTCGGCGGCCGGCTCGGCGACCGGCTCGGCTACCTGGCGGCGATCGCCGGCGGGCTGGCGGTCCTGGCGGCGGCGCTGCTCTGGCTGCCGTCGGTGACGCTGGTCCCGGAACTGCTGGCGGTGGCGGTGCTGAGCGGGATCGCCCAGGGGCTGATCTTCCCGTCGACCGTGGCGATGATCGGCAATTCGGTGTCGGCCGGCCATGTCGGGCTCGGGATGGGCGTCTACGGCACGCTGAAGAACCTCGGCAAGGTGGCCGGCCCGCTGGCCGCCGGGGTGCTGCTGGAGTTCCTGCCCTATGAAGCGCTGTTCCGCGTGCTGGCCGGGTTCGCGCTGCTGGCGGCGGTGCTGGTGCTGCTGGCGCACCGCCAGAGCCGGCGCACCGCCGAACAGCAGAGCTGATTGCTGGATCGGGACAGGCTTAAAGCGGCAGCCTGACGGTGACCGTGGTGCCGCCGCCGGGCTCGCTGTCGAGGGTCAGCGAGCCGCGGTGCAGCTCGACCAGCGCGTTCGACAGCGCCAGGCCGAGGCCGGTGCCCTCGCGGCCGCGGCGCTCGGCGTCGTCGATCTGCTCGAACGGCCGCAGCAGCCGCGGGATCTCCTCGCGCGGGATGCCGATGCCGTTGTCCGACACCTGGATGGCGACGGCGTCGCCCTCGAGCCGGACAGCGAGGCGGACCCGACCGCCGGCCGGCGTGAAGGTGATGGCGTTGGCCAGCAGGTTGATCAGCACCTGCTTGATGGCGCGGATGTCGACGTCGACGATCAGCGCCGGATCGGGACCCTCGACCTGCAGGATCAGGTCGGCCTCCGAGGCGCGGCCGCGCATCATCCGCCCGACCTGGTCGACGATCGAGGCCAGCGCCGCCTTCTCCCGGTGCAGCCGGTACTTGCCGGCCTCGATCTTCGACATGTCGAGCAGGTCGTTGATCAGGCTCAGCAGGTGGCAGCCGCTGGCGTGGATGTCGTCGGCGTACTCCTTGTAGCGGCGGGCGCCGAGCGGCCCGAAGGCCTCGGTCTTGAGGATCTCCGAGAATCCCAGGACGGCGTTCAGCGGGGTGCGCAGCTCGTGGCTCATGTTGGCCAGGAACTGCGACTTGGTGCGGCTCGCCGCCTCGGCCCGCTCCTTCTCGCGGGTCAGCATCCGGGCCATTCGCGCCAGGTGCTCGGCGTGGTGCTCGGCGTCGGCGCGCAGCGGTGTCGAGCTGCACCACCTGGGCCTGCAGCATCTCTTCCTTGAGCTTCAGCTCGGTGACGTCGTTGGCGGTCACGACGCTGCCGCCGTCGGCGGTGGCGCGCTCGCGGATCAGGCAGATGCGGCCGTCGCGGCTGCGTCGCTCGAACTCGAACGGCGGGGTGCGCCGCAGCGCCAGACGCTCGGCGGCGGTCACCGGCCGACCGTCGATCAGCAGGGTGGCGCCGGAATTCTCGACCGCGGTGGTCACGATCTCCTCGATGGTCGTGCCGGCGCGCAGGGAGATGTCGGGACAATAGCGCTCGTAGGCCTGGTTCCACATCATCAGCCGGCCGTCGCGGTCGAACAGCGCGACCGCCTGCTCGGTGGCGTCGACGGTGTCCTGCAGGATCCGCCGGCCGCGCTCCAGTTCGGTGACCTCGGTGGCGACGTTGACGGTGCCGCCGTCGGCCATCCGGCGCTCGCGGATCAGGAAAACCCTGCCGTCCTTCTGGGTGATCTGGATCGGCTCGCCGTCCGGGTTGCGATGGCGCGCCAGGCGCCACTGCACGAAGTCCTCCATCGTGGCGAACCCGACATTGGTCGGGTCGGCGCCGTCCGACGCCTGCCGCAGCAGGTCCTCGAAGCGGCGGCCGGGCAGCCGCGAGGCGTCGCCGAGGCCCGCCATGCTGGCCCAGGTCTGGTTGCAGATCGCCAGCCGCTCGTCGGCGTCGAACACCGCGAACGGGTCCGGGCTGGCGGCCAGGGCGTCGATCAGGCGCTGCTCGGCGCGGCGGGCGCGCTGCTCGAGGTCGCGCATCCGGATCTCGTCGGCCCGGCGGTCGGTGACGTCCTGGGTGTACAGCGCGATGCCGCCGGCGAACGGCGTCACCTTGACCGACAGCACGCGCGGCCGCTGGTCGATGCGCAGGGTCAGATCGAAGGCGTCCGGCATGCCGGTGTCGACCACCCGCAGCAGCCGCGTCGCGGCGTCCGGCAGCGGCCAGCGCCGAGACGGTCGGGCGGAAGGACGCCCCCAGGAGCGCCGCCCGCGGCCGGCCGAGAAACCGTTCGCCGCCGGCGTTGACCACCGTCCACACCAGATCGACCGCCGCGCCGTTGCGCCCGATGACCGGGCGCAGCGCCATCAACCCCTGGAACGCGCTGTCCAGAAGCGACTGCAGCAGGCCCGGATCCGCGAAGTGCGGATCCTCTGCCTGATCGGTCGCGAACTGCTCTGACGTCGTGGTCATGTCGTCCCCTTCGAGGGAGAACGATGCCACGCCGGGGTTAACGCCCGGTAAAGACCTCTAAAATGCGCGACAGTTCAGAGCGACCGCGGGCCGGTCTCGGGTTTTGCCGGCTCTTCGGGCTTCGGATCCGGCGCGGCCGGGGCCTGGCGGCGGATGATGATGTCGCCGTTCGGCAGCACTTCCGGCGGCTGGTAGCTCTGCAGCTGGTCCATCAGCATCCGCAGGCCGTCGACGATCGCGGCGGCACCTTCCTGCAGGCGCTCGGTCGGGCTCGGCGCCGGCTGGTCGGCACGGTCGGTCTGGGCGCGGGCGATCGAGCGCCGGCGCGGCCGCCGCCAACATCAGAGCGAGGAGCAGAGCGCGGATCATGATCGCATCAGGCCAGGGAAATGCGGCACCATCATGGCCTCACTCGTTGCGCAGCAGCGGTCCGGGGCGCTGTCCGAGCGCCCGCCAGGTGCCGACGAACCCGAAGGTCAGCGTCACCGCCGTGGCCACCGCCGCCACCGTGGCCACCACCTCCGGGCGCCAGCACGAAATCGGAGCGCATCACCCTGGTCACCACGGCGAAGGCGGCGGCGCTGCCGATCAGCGCGGCGACCGCGGCGGTCGCCAGGCCGAGGATGCCGTACTCCAGCGCGTAGGTCTTCAGGATGCGCCCGCGGGTGGCGCCCAGCACCTTCATGATCACCGCGTCGCGCACCCGCCGCGCGTGCCCGGCCGCAACCGCCCCGGCCAGCACCAGGGTGCCGGCGACCAGGGTGATGGCGGCGGTGGCGCGCACCGCCGTCGACACCGCCCGCAGGATCCGGTCGGCGGCCTCGACGGCGTCCTTGACCCGGATCGCCGTCACGTTCGGCAGCGCGTCGGTCACCCGCCGCTGCACCAGGGCCTCGGCCGCTGGGATCGGCGATCCGCACGGTGGCGATGATCGAGTGCGGCGCCGCCTCCAGCGTGCCGGGGGCGAACACGAAGGTGAAGTTCATCGACATGGTCGACCAGTCGATGCGCCGGAGGTTGGCGACGGTGGCGGTGATCGGCCGGCCGAGCACGTTCAGGGTGACGGTGTCGCCGATCGCGAGGCCGAGGTCACGGGCGATCCGCTCGTCGAACGACACCAGCGGCGGCCCGGCGTAGTCCGCCGGCCACCATTCCCCGGCGGTGATCTCGGAGCCGGTCGGCGGCGTCGCCGAATAGGTCAGGCCGCGGTCGCCGCGCAGCGCCCAGGCGGAATCCGGGGCTACCGTCACGTTCTCGGCGTCGACGCCGTTCACCGCCGCGATCCGGCCGCGCACCATCGGCGTGGTCAGCACCTCGGTCACCTCGGGAACCGAGGCGACGAGTTCGCGAAAGCGCTCCTCCTGGTCGGGCTGGATGTCGATGAAGAAGAACGCCGGCGCCTGCTCGGGGATGCGCTCGGTCACCTGGCGCGACAGGTTGGCCTGGATCAGCGCCACCGCCACCAGCACGGTCAGGCCGAGGCCGAGGGCCAGCACCACGCCCGGCGTCGGCGCCCCCGGCCGGTGCAGGTTGGCCAGCGCGATCCGCAGCTCCGGGTCGCGCGGCCTGCCCGACAGCCGGGCCGCGGTCATGATCAGCCAGCCGGCCGCCATGAACAGCGCGAAGGACGCGGCGGCCCCGGCGACGAACCAGCCGGCGAAGGGACGGTCGGGGCGGTGGCGACCGCCAGCGTGGCCAGCAGCCCCACCGCGACGGCGGTGGCGGCGACGAACCGCAGCGCCGGTCGTCCGGCGGTCGGCGCCACCACGGCGCGGAACAGCGCCGCCGCCTTGACCTGGCCGGCCCGTCCGAGCGCCCACAGCGAGAACGCCAGCGCGGTCAGCAGGCCGTACGCCGCCGCCACCAGCAGCGGCAGCGGGTACACCCGGACCGGCAGGTCGAAGGGCAGCATCGGCCCGGCCAGCGCGGCCGCCGCCATCGGCGCCATGGCGCCGACCAGCAGCCCGAGCGCCGTGCCGACCGCCGCCAGGATCAGCACCACCAGCAGGTAGGTGCGGAAGATCAGCGCGCTCGGCGCGCCCAGGCATTTCAGGGTGGCGATGGTCGTGGTCTTGCCGTCGAGGTAGGCCTTGACCGCCATGGCGACGCCGACGCCGCCGACCAGCAGCGAGGTCAGCCCGACCAGGCTGAGGAACAGGGTGGTGCGGTCGATGAAGGTCTCGAAGCCGGGGGCCGCGTTCTCCAGCGAGCGGCCGCGCCAGCCGGCGTCGGGAAACCGTCCGAGAGCCCGTCGATCCACGCCGCGCGGTCGGTGCCGGGCGCCAGGACGACGCGGTAGTGATAGCGGATCAACGAGCCGAGCTGCACCAGGCCGGTGGCCGGCAGGGCCGCCTCGGCGACCAGCAGGCGCGGGCCGAAATTGGCGAAGTTGACGACCCGGTCGGGCTCGCGCTCCAGGATGGCGCGCAGCTCGAGGGTGGCGTCGCCGACCAGCAGGCGGTCGCCGACTTCGAGGTCGAGCCGCAGGGCGAGCGCGTTCTCCACCACCGTCCCGAACACGCCGTCGCGCTCGGCCAGCGCCGCCTCCAGGTCGATCGCCGGGTTCAGCTCGACCGACCCGATCAGCGGGTAGGCGCCGTCGACCGCCTTCAGCTCGACCAGCGAGCGTTGCCTCGCCGTCGGCGCGCCGGGCCATCGCCCGCATCGCCACCACCTCGGACAGCGTTCCGGACGCCGGCGAGGTAGGCGCGCTGCTCGTCGCTCGCTTCCTGGTGGGTCAGCCGCAGGTCGACGTCGCCGCCGAGCAGGCGCCGGGCGTCGCCCTCGAGGCCGGCCATCATCGCCGACGACACCGAGCCGACCGCGGCGATCGCCGCGACCCCCAGCGCCAGGCAGGCCAGGAAGATGCGGAAACCCTTGAGGCCGGTGCGCAGCTCGCGGCGGGCGAGGCGCAGGGGCAACGACAGCGCTGGCGACATCGCCGCCTACTCCGCGGCCATGCGGGAATCGTGCCCGACGATGCGGCCGTCGGCGATGTGCAGGACCCGGTCGCAGCGGCCGGCCAGCACGGTGTCGTGGGTGATCAGCAGCAGGGTGGTGCCCTGGTCGCGGGCCAGCCCGAACAGCAGGTCGATGATCGACTCGCCGGTGCGGCCGTCGAGGTTGCCGGTCGGCTCGTCGGCCAGCAGCAGCCGGGGCGAGGCGACGAAGGCGCGGGCGATCGCCACGCGCTGCTGCTCGCCGCCCGAGAGCTGATCCGGGTAATGCCCGACCCGGGCGGCCAGCCCGACACGGCCGAGCGCCGCCTCGGCGGCCTCGAAGGCGTCGCGGCGCCCGGCGAGCTCCAGCGGGATCGCCACGTTCTCCAGCGCGCTCATGGTCGGCACCAGCCGGAACGCCTGGAACACGATCCCGACATTGTCGCGCCGGAAGCGGGCGAGGGCGTCCTCGTCGAGGCCGGTCAGGTCGCGCCCGGCGACCCGGACGGAACCCTCCGTCGGGGTCTCCAGCCCGGCCGCGATCATCATCAGCGTCGACTTGCCGGCGCCGGACGGACCGACCAGCCCGACCGCCTCGCCGGCGGCGACCTGCAGGTCGACACCCCTCAGCACATTGACCTCGCCCGCCGCACTCCTCAGTTTCAGAGTCACGCCGGCGAGCCGGATCATCGGCTCAAGGGCATCGGGTCCGTCGTGAGAGGTCATCGTGTCGCGTTCCTTCGCCGCCGCCGTGTTCCGAGCATCAAGCCGATATGGTCGCTGGATCCTGCCGATCAACGGCCGACCGTGGTGGCGGGGCGTCGTCGTCGCCGCCCTGCTGGCCGTCGCCGCCGCCCCGACCCGGGCCGAGCCGATCGTTGTCCTCGGCCTCGGCGACTCGCTGATGGCCGGCTACGGGCTGTCGGAGGGATCGAGCTTCCCAACCAGCTCGAGGCCGCCCTGCGGCAGCGCGGCCACGACGTCCGGCTGGTCAACGCCGGGGTCTCCGGCGACACCAGCGCCGGCGGCAAGGCCCGGCTGGAGTGGTCGCTGGCCGAGGCGCCGGACGCGGCGATCGTCGAGTTCGGCGCCAACGACGGCCTGCGCGGCCTGTCGCCGGAGGCCATGCGCGCCAACCTCGACGCCATGCTGACGACGCTGGAGGCCCGCGGCATCCCGACGCTGCTGGCCGGCATGCGGGCGCCGCCGAACCTCGGGCGCGACTACGCCGACGCGTTCCAGAAGGTCTACGCCGACCTCGCCGCCGAGCATCCGGTGGTGTTCTACCCGTTCTTCCTGGACGGCGTCGCCGCCGACCCCACGCTCGAACCAGGACGACGGCATCCACCCGAACGCCGACGGGGTGGCGGCGATCGTCGAGCGGATCCTGCCGACGGTCGAGGAACTGCTGTCCCTGGTGAAGCAGCGCCAGGCGAACCGGGGCTGAACCGCCGGCGGGAGCGCTCGCCGAGACGTCAACCACGCCGGCGTTCGACCGCCGCCGCCAGCCGGTCGAGGATCGCCACCGTGGTGTCCCAGTCGACGCAGCCGTCGGTGACGCTCTGGCCGTAGACCAGCGTCCGTCCGGGCACCAGATCCTGGCGGCCGGCGACCAGGTTGCTCTCGACCATGACGCCGATGATGCGCCGGTCGCCGGCGGCGATCCGGCCGGCGACGTCGTCGATCACCAGCGGCTGGTTCTCCGGCTTCTTGGCGCTGTTGGCGTGGCTGGCGTCGATCATCACGATCGGCCGCAGCCCGGCCTTCTCGGCGGCCGCGCAGGCAGCGTCGACGCCGGCGGCGTCGTGGTTCGGGCGGTCGCTGCCGCCGCGCAGGATGATGTGGCAGTCCTCGTTGCCGGTGGTGGCGGCGATCGCCGCCTCGCCGCTCTTGGTGACCGCCAGGAAATGGTGCGGGTGCGAGGCCGAGGTGA
Organism: Rhodospirillaceae bacterium; assembly: GCA_018401495.1. GTDB lineage: Bacteria > Pseudomonadota > Alphaproteobacteria > Thalassobaculales > Thalassobaculaceae > Thalassobaculum_A. The sequence continues at coordinate 133,098 of JAGYJX010000012.1, read as the reverse complement.
CGGCGTCGAGCGCGATCCGGACGTTGCCGTCGGTGCCGTTCTTGAAGCCGACCGGGCAGGACAGTCCCGACGCCATCTCGCGGTGGATCTGGCTCTCGGTGGTGCGAGCGCCGATCGCGCCCCAGCCGACCAGGTCGGCGAAGTACTGCGGGGTGGCGGTGTCCAGGAATTCGCAGCCCGCCGGCAGGCCGAGCTCGTTGATCCGCAGCAGCAGGCCGCGCGCGGTGCGCAGACCCTTGTCGATCCGGAAGCTGCCGTCGAGGTCGGGATCGTTGATCAGGCCCTTCCAGCCGACCGTGGTGCGCGGCTTCTCGAAGTACACGCGCATGATGATCTCGAGGCTGCCGGCGTGGCGCCGGCGCTGCTCGGCGAGGCGGGCGGCGTAGTCCAGGGCGGCCTCGGGATCGTGCACCGAGCACGGGCCGATCACCACGGCGAGCCGGTCGTCCTCGCCGTGCAGGATGCGGTGCAGGGCGCGCCGGGCGCCGGCGACCGTGCGGGTCGCCGCCTCGGTTCGCGGGTGCTCCCGGATCACGGTTTCGGGCGTGCTCAGCGCGGTGATGGCGCGGATGCGCAGGTCGTCGGTGCCGGGCGACCCGGTGTCGGCCTCGGTCTCGGTCGGCAGGGTGCTGGTCTTCACGGGATTTCTCTCCTCCTGATGGAGGCCCGCCGGCGACGAAAAAAGCCGCCGGGAGGGCCGGCGGCTTTCGGGACGTTCTGCAGCGATTTCTAGGTCGCGCGCACCCCTACCTCCGCCAGCGGCTGCGGATAGCCAAAAAAGTAAAACCAATACAGGTTGCTGGCGGTCGCGAGGGTCATGTTTCCCGTATAGCCGCCGGCCGGGGTGTTGTCACGCCCTGATCGCTGTCCGCTTGCCTCGCGGCCGGCCTGGGCGTAGTTGAGGCGGCCTGCCGGGCGTCGGGCGCGGTCTACCGTCCGGGACCGGGGGGCGCCGGGGGGGAACCGGGGATGCCAGGCCATGCTCCACATCGCCGCCGCTTCCGCCACGGCCGCTGCCGCGCCGGCGGCGCCGTGAGGGTCGCTCCGATCGTCCGGGTGGCGCTGGCCGCCCTGCTGCTGGCCGCTTCGGCGTGGACGGCGGCGGCCGACACGCTGCAGCCGATCGACACGTCGAGCCCGCGCAGCACGCTGACCGGATTTCTCGAGAACGGCGACACCGTCGGCCGCTTCTACCGCGACGTCTATCACGACGCCCCGACCTTCGCGAACCTGCGCCGCCTGGTGCAGACCCGCCTGCGGGGCGCGTACCGGGTGCTGGACCTCAGCGAAACGCCGCCGGCGCTGCGCGACCGCGTGGCCCTGGATGCCAGCGTGCATCTCTACGAGGTGCTGTCGCGCATCGAACTGCCGCCGGCCGCCGCCATTCCCGGCGACGAATCGGTCGCCGGCGCGGCGCCGCCGGCGCGCTGGACGGTGCCGCACACCGACATCACGCTGGTGCGGGTGACCGAGGGACCGCGCCGCGGCGACTACCTGTTCAGCCCGGAGGCGGTGGAGCGCAGCGCGGAGTACTACGCCCTCGTCAAGGGCCTGCCGTACCGCCGCGACGTGCCGGCCGGCGACTTCGTGCAGATCCGCCGGCAGATCGGCGGCGTGCTGGTGCCGCCGAAGGCGATCGAGGCGCTGCCCGCCTGGGCGCGGGCCGAGGCGCTGGGCCTGGTGGTCTGGAAATGGGCGGCCCTGGCCTTGCTCGCCGCGGTCGCCGTCGCCGCCTTCGCGGCGGCGCGGCGGGCGGCGCTGCGGCTGCGCGGACGCTGCCATGGCCGGCCGGTCGTGACGGCGCTGCAGCGCCTGCTGCTGCCGGTGGCGCTCGTCGTGCTGGCGCCGCTGGTCAGCCTTCTGGCCAACGGCGTGATCAACGTCACCGAGACCTTCGGCACGCCGATCCGCATCGCCGCCGAGGCGATGATCCACCTGGTCGGCGCGTGGATTGCCTGGATCGTCGCCGTCTCCTTCGCCGAGATCGTGATCGCGTCGCCGCGGATCGCCGAGGGCACGCTCGACGCGCAATTGCTGCGGCTCTTCGCGCGGCTGATCGGCGTGGTCGTGGCGGCGACGCTGATCCTGGTCGGCGGCGAGGAGATCGGCCTGCCGCTGATCGGCCTGGTCGCCGGCGTCGGCATCGGCGGCCTGGCGATCGCGCTGGCGGCCCAGGACACGCTGCGCAACGTGCTCGGCAGCCTGATGATCTTCTTCGACCAGCCGTACCGCGCCGGCGACCGCATCGTCGTGCTCGGCCACGACGGGATCGTCGAGGAGATCGGCCTGCGGTCGACCCGGCTGCGCCTGCTCGACGGCCGGCTGATGTCGATCCCGAACGAGAAAATGGCGTCGGCCGAGATCGCCAACGTGTCGCTGCGCCCGAGCATCCAGCGCATCCTCCGCCTGGGCCTGCCCTACGACACGCCGCCCGAGCGCGTCGACCGCGCGATTGCCGTGCTTCACGAGGTGCTCGGCGAGCACGCGTCGCGGTGGGGAGACATGCCGCCGCGGGTGTATTTCGAGGAGTTCGCGCCCGACAGCCTGACCGTGGTCGCCTACACTTGGTATCACCCGCCGGTGTTCTGGGATTACGTCGAGGCGCAGAGCCGGATCAACCGCGAGATCCTGCGGCGCTTCGCCGAGGAGGGCATCGGCTTCGCCTTCCCGACCACGACCACCATCCTGGAGCCCGGCAGCGCGCCCTTCCTGGTCGAGATGACCCGCCCCTGACGCGCCTGGAGTGCCGCCCCGGGGCGCCCTGGGCGATGTCGCCCCGGTCCCGCGCCTTCCCTGCCTGCTGCCGCAGCCGCCTCTTGCCACGATCCCGTCGCCGCTGACAGATTGTCCGCCGGGTGGGATGGACCGAGGGGATGTTCGCAACGCCGGCGACGGCTTCCGATAGGGCGCGCATCATGAGCACGATCACCACCAGGGACGGCACGCGGATCTACTACAAGGATTGGGGCACCGGGCAGCCCGTGGTGTTCAGCCACGGCTGGCCGCTGAACGCCGACGCCTGGGAGGACCAGATGGTCTTCCTGGCGTCCAACGGCTTTCGCGCCATCGCCCACGACCGCCGCGGCCACGGCCGGTCGAGCCAGCCGTGGAACGGCAACGAGATGGACACCTACGCCGACGACCTCGCCGAATTGTTCGAGACGCTCGATCTCAAGGACGCGGTCATGGTCGGCCATTCCACCGGCGGCGGCGAGGTCGCGCGCTACATCGGCCGGCACGGCACCGCCCGGGTCGCCAAGGCGGTGCTGGTGGGGGCGGTCCCGCCGATCATGCTGAAGACGCCCGGCAACCCCGACGGCGTTCCGATGGAGGTGTTCGACGGCATCCGCCGGGGCGTGACCGCCGACCGGGCGCAGTTCTTCAAGGACCTGGCCACGCCGTTCTTCGGCGCCAACCGGCCGGGCAGCAAGGTCAGCCAGGGCATGATCGACACCTTCTGGCTGCTCGGCATGCAGGGCGGGCTGAAGAACGAGCTCGACTGCATCAAGGCGTTCTCCGAGACCGACTTCACCGAGGACCTGAAGAGGTTCGACGTCCCGACCCTGATCGTTCACGGCGACGACGACCAGATCGTGCCGATCGACAACTCGGCGCGGAAGGCGGCGAAGCTGGTCAGGGGCGCCGAGCTGCTGGTCTACCCCGGCGGCGACCACGGCCTCGCGGCGACCCACAAGGACCGCCTCAACGCCGACCTGCTGGCCTTCATCCGCGCCTAGGCTCGGGCTACGCCGTGCTGCGGCGGACCGTGGCGTCCTGGCGCTTCGGCACGTCCGGCAGCAGCTCGACGCCGAGGCCGGGGCCTTCGGGTGCCCGTATCCTGCCGTCCGCGACGGGCGGCAGGGCGGTCACCAGTTCGCCGTACCAGCCGTAGTAGAACGCCCGCACCATCTCCTGGATGAAGCAGTTGCGGGTGTGCAGGGCGAGGTGCGTCGAGGCGGTCAGCGCCACCGGCCCGGTGCAGTCGTGGAACGCCACCGGCAGGTGCCAGGAATCCGCCATGGCGGCGATCTTGCGGCCCTCGGTCAGGCCGCCGCACCAGGTCAGGTCGGCGATGATCACCGACAGCTCGCCGAGCTCGATCAGCGAGCGGAAGTCGGCCTTGCCGCCGCGGGTCTCGCCGACCGCGATCGGCGACCGGGTCGATCGCGCCACCTCGCCGAGCGAGCCGAGGTGGTCCATGAACACCGGGTCCTCGACCCACAGCGGGTCGAACGGCTCGAGCGCCCGGGCGATCTTGACCGCGGTCGGGCGGTTCCACATCGAGTGCAGCTCGGCCATGACGTCCATCCGGGAACCGACCGCCTTGCGGATCTTCTCGAACGGCTCCAGGGACTTCGCGAGGTCGGCCGCCGAGATGTAGGCGCCGGACGAGGCTTCGGCGGCGTAGTCGAACGGCCAGATCTTCATGGCCGTGATGCCCATCTCCAGCAGCGAGTGCGCGACCTCGTCGGCGCGGTCGAGGAAGCCCTGCAGGTCCTCGTACGGCCCCTCGGACGCGCCCAGCCCGAAATTCGCCGTGCCCTGGACCGGCTTGTTGCGGACGTACTGGTAGCCGGCGCAGGTGTTGTAGACCCGGATGTCGTCGCGCACCGCCCCGCCGAGCAGCTGGTGGATCGGCAGGCCGGTCGACTTGCCCAGCAGGTCCCAGAGCGCGATGTCGACCGCCGAGCGGCCGCGCTGCTCGGCGCTGGCGCCGGAGAAGCCGACATAGCCGATCAGGTGCGCGTGGTGGCGCTCGATCAGCAGCGGGTCCTTGCCGAGCAGGTAGGGGGCGACGATGGCGTGGATGTGGGCCTCGGCCGACGCCGCCCCGTAGAAGGTCTCGCCGAGACCGGTCAGCCCCTGGTCGGTCTCGACGCGCACCCAGAGCAGGTTGGGGAACTCCTCGAGCCGGATCGTCTCGATCGCGGTGACCTTCACGGCGCGTCCTCCTCGCTGTTTGGCGACAGTATGAGGAGGTGCCGGAACCGGCGGAAGGGCCCTCGGCTACGCGACCGCGGCCGCCTCGTCCACCGCCAGCTCGAAGCCCTCGTCCTTCCAGCCCTCGACGCCGCCGATCATCAGCTTGACCGGGCGGCCGAGGCGGGCGAGCCGGATCGCCGCCTTGCAGGCGCCGTTGCAGTGCGGGCCGGCGCAGTAGACGACGAACAGGGTGTCTTTCGGCCATTCCGCCAGCTTGCGCTCGATGATCTTGCCGTGCGGCAGGTTGACCGCCCCCGGCACGTGACCGGCGGCGAACAGGGACGGGGAGCGGACGTCGAGCAGGACGAAATCCGCTCCCGCGGCATCCGCGAGGGCGTGGTGGACGTCGGAGCAATCGGTCTCGAACGCCATCAGCGCCTCGAAATGGGCGAGGGCGGCGGCGGCTGGGGCGGCGGGGAACTGGCTGACGGCGGTGGGCATCGACGGTCTCCGGTTGGTGCGACGGCCGGCAGCATCGGCGGTCGCCGCGGGATCTGGAAATCGGCACTCAGGCCAGGTATCGTGAAGATCATGCCAATCCACCCGGATCCCCGCCCCGACCCACGCAGCGTCGCCGTGCTCGCCTACGACGGGCTCTGCACCTTCGAGTTCGGGCAGGTGGTCGAGGTGTTCGGCCTGCCGCGCCCGGAGATGGGTCCGGACTGGTACCGCTTCCGGGTGTGCGCCGAGCGTCCGGGCCCGCTTCGCGCGATCGGCGGGTTCCGGGTCGAGGCCGATGGCGGGCTGGCCGAACTCGGCGAGGCGGCGACCATCGTGATCCCCGGCTGGCGCGGCATCGACGCGCCGGTGCCCGACGATCTGGTCGCGACCCTGCGCGCCGCCCACGCCCGCGGCAGCCGGCTGGTGTCGATCTGCTCGGGCGTCGTCGTGCTCGCCGCCACCGGGCTGCTCGACGGCAAGCGGGCGACCACCCACTGGAAATACGCCGAGCGGCTGGCGGCGCGGTTCCCGGCGGTCTCGGTCGACGCCGGGGTGCTCTACACCGAGGCCGACGGCGTGTTCACCTCGGCCGGCAGCGCCGCCGGGCTCGACCTCTGCGTGCATCTGGTGCGCCGCGACTTCGGGCCGCGAATCGCCAACGAGATCGGCCGCCGCCTGGTTTTGCCGCCGCACCGCGAGGGCGGGCAGGCGCAGTTCATCGACCGGCCGGTCGCCGACCGCGAGGGGTCACGCTTCGCGCATCTGTTCGACTGGGTGCGCGCCCGGCTGCACGAGCGGATCACCGTCGACCGCATGGCGGCCGAGGCGGCGATGAGCCGGCGCAGCTTCATCCGGCGCTTCGAGGCGGCGACCGGCAGCCCGCCCGGCGAGTGGCTGACCGGCGAGCGGGTGCGCCGGGCCGCCGACCTGCTGGAGGGCAGCGGCCTCGGGGTCGAGCGCATCGCCACCGAGTGCGGTTTCGGCAGCGCCGACGCCCTGCGCCACCATTTCCGCCTGCGCCTCGGCATCAGCCCGACCGCCTACCGCCGGCAGTTCGCGCGGGCCGGCTGAGGCGCCCTGCTTCGCCGTCGAGGGCAATGCCGAGCGTCGGAGCGGTGTCACCCGGCCCTTCGCGGCCTCTCGCTGCGCGAGAGGCACCTCAGGGCGACAGGATCGGGGTGGGCGGCTCGACATCGCCCCACCTCTGCCGCCCTGAGTTGGGGTAGGCGGCGCGGCATCGCCCCACCTCTGCCGCCCTGAGTTGGGGTGGGCGGCGCGGCATCGCTCCACCTCTGTCGCCCTGAGGTGCCGCGCATCGCGCGGCCACGAAGGGCCAGCCGAAGCAGCGCTCCGAATGACTGGCGCCGAGGCGATGCTGATGGTGGCGCCGCTGGGCGGCCAGCTGCGGGCTTGGCCTAGCCGCGTCCCTTGAGTTCCACGCCGTTGCCTTCGGGGTCGCGCATGTAGATCGACGGACCGTCGCCGTCGGCGCCGAACCGCACCACCGCCTGGTCCGGCTCGACGCCGCTGGCGGTGAAGTAGGCGCGGATGGCGTCGGCGTCGAACGGCTCGACCTTGATGGCGATGTGGTCGACGTTGCGGCCCGGCCCCGGCGGCGGTCCGCCGGCGGCCCCGAGCTTGCCGTTCATGTCGACCAGGTCGATCATCGAGCCGCCGGCGTCCAGGTGCCAGAGGCCGAGCGGCTCGTTGTGCTTGGCGACCGCGGCAACCCAGCAGGTCGCGGTAGAAGCCGAGCATGGCGTCGATGTCCTTGGCGCGGATCACCACATGGTCGACGCCGCCGAGGCGGTAGGGAAGGTCGGGCATGGGCCGTCTCCTTACGGGATCACCTTCATGTCCCGGAACTCCTGGAAGATCCGGTCGAACATCGCGTCGGTGCGCAGGCAGTCGTGGAAGCCGTGCAGGCGCAGCTTGAGGGTGTCGGTCATGACGTCCCAGTCTGTGCCGAACACATAGTCCGCGAACGGCCAGGCCGCGACCTGGTCGTACGGGATGCGCTGCAGGCCGTGCTTCTCGACGATCGCGTCCCACAGCGGCGCCTTGTCGGCCATGAACTCCGACAGCTTGATGGTCTGGACGTCGCCGACCTCCATGTCGAAGAACTTCGCGAAGCGCGGCCAGACGTTCTTCCAGCGGAAGAAGTCGCCGTTGGTGACGTTGAACACCTCGTTGCCGGCGCGCGGGTCGGTCGCGCACCAGGTCATGGCGTTGGCCAGGTGCTGGTTGTCGCAGACCTGGTAGACCGCGTTCCAGGCGCCCGGCTTGCCGGGGAACCGCAGCGGCAGGCCGAGCTCCTTCGAGATCGTCGCGTAGACCGCGATGCAGGTGGTGATGTTCATCGGGTTGCCGAGCGCGAAGCCGCAGACGGTCTGCGGGCGCAGCGCCGACCACGTCCAGTCCTTGCCCTTCTGGGCGGCGCGCAGCCACTGCTCCTGGTCCCAGTAGAAGTTCGGCAGCATGTGCGGCGGGTCTTCCTCGCGCGCCGGCGTCTTGAACGGCCCGAGATGCGAGCCGTAGATCTTGTTGCCCTGCACCAGGTGGACGTGCCGCAGACCCTTCGACGCCCGCTCGATCGGCTCGACCGCGTTCACCAGCATGGCGAGGTTCGGGGGTCCGTGGTCGGCCCAGACGGCGCGCGCCTGGAAGGCGCAGTAGAAGACGTGGGTGACGTCGGTCAGGCCGGCAAGCTTGGCTTCGGCGTCGGCGCGGTCGAGCAGATCGACGGAAATGTAGGTCGCCGGGCTCTCGAAGTCGGGACCGCGCCGGCTCAGCCCGACGATCTCCCAGTCGCCGAGCTTGCCGAGGTGCTCGATCAGCTTGCGGCCGATGACGCCGAGCGCGCCGACCACGACGGCCTTGTTCTTCGCCATCTCGTCCTCCCGTTGAAATCGGCCGCATGGTCGGGTGTGGCGACGCCGAGGTCAACGCCCGCGCGCGCACGGCAGGCGTGCCGCTTCGAGGCGGATGCTTTCCATTCAGGCCCCTTCGACCCATACCGATCCACGGTCGTGCCGACTCGGCGGATCGGGTTGCGATCCGCCGTTCTTTTGACGGATGCCTCGATCCGGGGCCTGACAGCCCGCCGACGCGATGTATGCTCAACGCCCATCGCCACCGACGGAGCCTCCGAGATGTCCGCTTTCCGAGTCGGCCTGAGCGCCGATTTCACCCGCGCCGACGGCAAGCCGACCTTCCCGAGTTACGACCTCACCCCGCTGGCCCGGGATGGCGTCGAGTTGATCCAGCTGCCGCGCGCCGGTGTCCTGTCGGCCCAGCAGGTCGCCAGCTGCGACGCCATCGTGCTGCTCGGCGAGCGGATGACGGCGTCCAGCTTCCCCCCCGACGGTCGCCTCGCGCTCGTCGCGCGCATGGGCGTGGGCTACGACACCATCGACACCGACGCCTGCACGGCGGCCGACGTGGCGCTGACCATCACGCCCGACGCGGTCCGGCGTCCGATGGCCAGCGCGCAGGTCTGCTTCATCCTGGCGCTGACCCACAACCTCGTCGCCAAGGACCGGATCACCCGCACCGGCCAGCTCGGCTGGCCGGCGCGGCTCGACTACCACGGCATGGGGCTGGTCGGCCGCACCGTCGGGTCGGTCGGGGTCGGCAACATCGGCGCCGAGATGTTCAAGCTGCTGAAGCCGTTCGACGTCCGCATGATCGCCTACGATCCGTACGCCGATCCGGCGCGGTTGGCCGAGCTCGGGGTCGAGGCGGTCTCCCTGGAGACGGTTTTCGGGCAGAGCGACGTGGTCACCTTCAACTGCCCGCTGAACGACGAGACCCGGGGCATCGGCTCGGCATCGATGATCTCGCGCATGAAGCCGACGGCCTACCTCGTGAACACCAGCCGCGGGCCGGTGGTCGACCAGAAAGTTCTTTACGACGCGTTGGTGGCGCGGCGCATCGCGGGCGCGGCGATCGACGTCTTCGACCCCGAGCCGCCGTCCGCCGACGAGGCGATCCTGCGGCTCGACAGCGTCCTGACGGCGCCGCACTCGCTCGGCTGGACCGACCAGATGTTCGCCACCATGGGCGACCTCAACCGCGGCGCCATCCGGGACGTGATGACCGGGCACGCGCCGGCCAACGTGGTCAACCGCGCGGTGCTGGATCGCCCGGGGTTCAAGTCCAAGCTGGCGACCCGCGCCCGGCGATGAGCTCGGCGGTCTCCCACCAGCCCGACGGCCGGCCGCGCGGGCGCGGCCTCGGGCTGCCGTTCCCGGGCGAACCCGGCCCGGCGAACGCGCTGACCGACGTGGCCGGCGTCGAGGTCGGCGCCGTCACCCTGGTCCGCGGCGACGGTCCGCTTGCGGTCGGGCAGGGCCCGGTGCGCACCGGCGTCACCGCGATCCTGCCGCGCGGGCGCTCGGGCGTGGCGGTCCCGGTGTTCGCCGGCATCCACAGCCTGAACGGCAACGGCGAGATGACCGGCAGCCACTGGATCGCGGAATCCGGGCGGTGCGAGGGGCCGATCACCCTGACCAACACCCATTCGGTCGGCCGGGCCCGCGACGCCAGCGTCCGCTGGCTGGTCGAGCGCGCCGGGATCGGGGCGCTCGCCGACGCCTGGGGACTGCCGGTCGCGGCCGAGACGTATGACGGTTACCTGAACGACATCAACGGCTTCCACGTCACCGAGGACGACGCGATGGCGGCGATCGACGGTGCCTCGCCCGGCTTTCCGCCGCTCGGCAACCGCGGCGGCGGCACCGGCATGATCTGCTACCGGTTCAAGGGCGGCAACGGCACCGCCTCGCGGGTGGCGGAGGCCGCCGGTCGGCGCTGGACCCTCGGCGTGTTCGTGCAGGCGAATTTCGGCCAACGCGACCTGTTCTCGCCACTCGGCGTGCCGGCCGGCCGGTTGCTGGACGTGCCGCTGCCGGGGCCGAAAACGCCGAAGCCGGCGTCCGACGGCTCGATCATCGCGCTGGTGGCGACCGACGCGCCGCTGCTGCCGCACCAATGCGCCCGGCTGGCGCGCCGGGTGTCGCTCGGCCTGGCGCGCACCGGCTCGATCGCCGCCAACGGGTCGGGCGACATCTTCCTGGCGTTCTCGACCGCCAACGCCGAGGCGCTTGCCGCCGGCCCGGACGTGCCGCAGCGCCTCGACTTCCTGCCCGACGCCGCCCTCGACCCGCTGTTCGAGGCGACGGTGCAGGCGACCGAGGAGGCGATCGTCGAGGCGATGCTGGCCGCCGACACCATGACCGGCGCCGACGGCCGCACCGTCCACGCCCTGCCGCACGGCCCGCTGGTCGACCTGATGCGGCGGTTCGGCCGGATCTGACGGTCGCCGTCAGCCGGGCTCGTGCCCGGGGCGGAAGGTCACGACCCGCCACAGATAGACGAGCAGCAGCGCCGCGACGACGCCCTTGGAGACCGGGTCCAGCCAGCTTCCGATGGCCTCGTACTGGCCGCCGAGCAGGTAGCCGAGACCGGCGAGGACGCTTGTCCAGATCAGGGTGCCGATCGACGAGAACAGCAGGAACCGAGCGGTCGGCATCCGCACGATGCCGGCCGGCACCGAGATCAGGGTGCGCACCGCCGGCACCAGGCGTCCGACCAGGACCGCAGCACCCCCGAACCGGTCGAACCACTGGATCGATCGCCGGACGTCGCGCGGCGACAGCGTCATCCAGCGCCCGTAGCGCGCGGCCCCGCGCTCCAGCCGTTCGGCGCCGATCCAGTGGCCGATGCCGTACCACAGCCAGGCGCCGGCCAGCGACCCGGCCGAGCCCGCCAGGATGGCGAGCGGCAGGCTGAGGTCGCCGCGGCTGGCGGCGTAGCCGGCCAGCGGCATGATCACCTCCGACGGGATCGGCGGGAAGACGTTCTCCAGGAACATCAGGACGGCGACGGCGACATAGCCGCCTTCTTCTGCCCAGGCCGTCAACGCGTCGAGCATAGCAGGGGTATCCGGTGGGTGGCGGTCCGCCGGTAACCCATCGGGCCGCTCGAAGATCCCGCCCGGGACACAGTCAGTCGACGACGGCCGGCGGGCGGCGACGCGCGGCGGCGTTCACCAGCCAGCAGCCGAGGGAGGCGGTCACCAGGCCGAGCAGCGCCAGCGCGCCCAGCCGCTCGCCGAGCAGGGCCCAGGCCAGGACGGCGGCGATGCCCGGCACCAGGTAGAAGTTCGCCGTGGTCCGCGCCGCCGTGCCGCGCACCAGCATCAGCGAATACAGCGCCATGCCGCCGAGTGACGTCGCCGCGGTGTTCCAGACCAGCGCCGCGACCGCCGCCTGCGTTCCAGTCGGCGCGCGGCGTCTCCAGCGTCCAGGCCGCGAGCCCGGTGACCAGGGCGGCCGCCGTGAACTGGGCGAACGCGCCCGGCAGCAGCTCGACGCCGCGGCAGAACCGTCCGAAATACAGGGTTCCCGAGACCAGGCCGAGGACGCCGAGGAAGGCGATGGCGAGCCCTTCGAAGCGGGTCGGGCTCTGCACCGCGGCCTGCCCGACCACCAGGGCGACGCCGAGCACGCCGAGCGCCAGCCCGCCCCACTGCCACCGCGCCAGCCGTTCGCGCAGCAGCACGACGCCGAGTGCGGCGGTCAAGAGCGGCGTCAGGGACTGCACCAGGGCGACCTGCGCGGCCGGGACGGTGAGCAGCCCGACATGCGGCGCCATCAGCCCGACGCCGTTCAGCAGCGCCCCGGCGACCCCGCAGTGCAGCCAGCGCCAGCCGCCGAGCGGCCGCCAGGACCGGCGCATCACCAGCATCAGTGTCAGCAGGACCGCGGCGCAGGCGCCCAGGCGGACGCCGACAAACAGCAGCGGCGACAGATGCTCCAGGCCGATCTTGGAGGCCACGAAGGAGGAGCTCCACAGCAGCGCGAAGCTCAGGGGCGCGAGACGCGCCAGCATCGTGCCCTCCGCCGCCGCGAAGGCGGCCCGCGGTCAGACCGCCACGCTCATCGCCCCGTCGACCGACAGGATGTGGCCGCTGACGAAGGCGCCGGCCGGGCTCATCAGGAACACCGCGGCACCGCCGAGCTCCTCAGGCTGCGCCCAGCGACCCATCGGCGTGCGGCCGATCACCCAGGCGTTGAACGGCTCGTTCTCGATCAGGGCGGTGTTCATCTCGGTGGCGACGTAGCCGGGGGCGATGGCGTTCACCCGAATCCCCTTGGCGCCGAGCTCGACCGCCATCGCCCGGGTCAGCGCGCGCAGGCCCTCCTTGGCGGCGATGTAGGCCGGCACCGTCGGCCGCGCGATCGGGCCGAGCATCGACACGGTGTTGATGATCGCGCCGCCGCCGGTCGCCGCCATGCGCTTGGCGGCCTCGCGGCCGAGCACGAAGCAGGCCGTCAGGTTGGTCTCCACCACCCGTCGGAAGTCAGCGGTCGGGAAATCCAGAACCGGCACCCGGTGCTGCACGCCGGCGTTGGCGATGGCGCCGTGCAGGGCGCCGTGGCGGGCGACGATGCGGTCGAGGGCGGCGATCGTGGCGGCCTCGTCGGTGACGTCGAAGGCCTCGCCCTCGGCGGCGTGGCCGGCGGCGGCCAGCGCGTCGACCTTCTCGGCCAGGGTCGCCGGGTCGCGGCCGTTCAGCACCACCCGCGCACCGTGCTCGGCGCAGGCCTTGGCCATGGCGAAGCCGATCCCGCGCGACGCGCCGGTGATCAGGATGGTGCGGCCGGTCAGGTCGAACAGCGTCGTCGCGATGGCCATGGTCGTCTCGCTCGGGGATTGAGGATGGCCAAGCGTATGGCCCGGCGCCGGCGGCCACAACCCGCTTTGACCGGCGAGCGCGGCGGGCCTAGCGTTGTCCGGAACCAGAAGACGACAGCCCCGGGAGACACGCCATGGCCTTCACCCTCGACGACGCGGCGCGCACCGCCTTCCAGCGCGACGGTTACTTCATCGCTCGTGGTCTGTTCGACGCCGAGGAGATCGGGCTGCTGCGCGCCGCCATGGAGACCGACCCAGAGGTTCGGCGAAACCTCTACGACCGCTTCGACTCCGGCGGCAAGGCCACCCGGATGGTCAGCTGGAACCACCCCGGGGACAGCGCCTACGGGCTTGCCGCCCGCTCGCGACGGATCGTCGACACCATGACCGACCTGCTCGGCGGCGAGGTCTACCACTACCACTCCAAGCTGACCGCCAAGGAGCCCAGGGTCGGCGGCGCCTGGGAATGGCACCAGGACTACGGTTACTGGTACAACAACGGCTGCCTGTTCCCCGACATGGCGAGCGTGCAGATCGCCCTCGACCGCACCGACCGCGCCAACGGCTGCCTGCAGGTGCTGCGCGGCTCCAACCGGATGGGCCGGATCGAGCACAAGATGCTGGAGGGCAGCCAGGTCGGCGCCGATCCGGTGCGGGTCGCCAAGGCGCTGGAGCGCCTGGAGGTCGTGCATTGCGAGATGGAGCCGGGGGACGGCGTGTTCTTCCACTGCAACACGCTGCACCGCTCCGACCGTAACGAAAGCGACAGCCGGCGCTGGACCCTGATCTGCTGCTACAACGCCCGGTCAAACGATCCCTATCTCGCCCACCACCACCCGTTCTACACGCCGATCGAGGTGGTCGACGACGGCGCCATCAAGGCCGCCGGGCTGCGGCTGGCCGACGGGGCGGTCGAGAACTTCTCCTCCAAGCCGAACGACCCGCCGGAGATCGCCGGCTCCAAGGCCGCCCGCGAGGAAGAGCGCTGGATCGCCGAGCGGCGGTGATCGTCGCCGCCGGACCGGAAAGTCACGGGGCGCTCTTGCGCACCCGTTCGCGGTGGAAGACGTAGAGCCCGCTGGCGATCACCACGGCGGCGCCGACGACGGTCCAGCCGTCCGGCAGGTGGCCGAACACCAGATAGCCGGAGATCGTCATCCACAGGATGCTGGTGTAGCTGAACGGCGCGAGCAGCGACGCCGGCGCGTAGCGGTGGGCGATGATCAGCAGCCAGTGGCCGATGCCGCCGAACACCCCCATGCCGCACAACAGGATCCACGCCAGAGGTCCGGAGGGCTCCTCCCAGATGAACGGCAGCAGCGGCGTCAGCACGATCGCCCCGAACATCGGCGAATACAGCGAGGTGGTATCGGAATGGTCGCGCGCCGCCAGCTTGCGCGTGGTGATCTGGTAAAGCGCGACCGCCACGACGTTGCACAGCGACAGGCCGATCGCCCAATGCAGGTCGGCGGCACCCGGCCGCACGATGATCAGCACGCCGATGAAGCCGACGGCGATCGCCGTCCAGCGCCGCCAGCCGACATGTTCGCCGAGCAGCGGCACCGACAGGGCGGCCACCAGCAGCGGCACCGTGAACATGATCGACGACGTGGTCGCCAGCTGCAGGTATCGGAGCGCGAAGAAGTTGAAGATCGTCGAGGCGAACAGGAAAATCGAGCGGATGATCTGCAGGCGCAGGTTCGAGGACGCGAGCACCCGCGTGCCCTTTCGCGGCATCAGGACGACCGCGACCAGGACCGCGTGGCCGACGAACCGGGCCCAGACGATCTGCAGGCTGTTCATCTCCTCGGCCAGCAGCTTGGCGGAGGTGTCGAGGAAGGTGAACAGCAGGAAGGCGACGAGCATCAGCAGGATGCCGCGGCTGCGCCGGGTGTCGTCGAGATAACTGGGGTCGGACAGGTCCGCCTCCCGCGGCGGTGTTGCGCCGCACTCTTATCCCGCTGCCGGGGCGGCGTCGAGGGCTGCTCGCCGGCGACGGTGAGCGCTACACGCGAGTGTTGTGCAGGTTGGCTGAATGGCCATGATCGGTTATCGAGGGCGCGGGCGGCGACCCGGGCCGCTGTGCGATCCGGGGCGGGCGAGCCACAAGGGGATTTGCATGGCGGCGCGGACGGTGGACGACGTCCTTCAGGGCCTGGATGTTGGTGAGGAGCGGTCGCGGCGGTTCGCCGCCTACTGGCTGTCGCTGGCCAAGGAAGGCCTGATTCCGCACCGCGACGCGTTCAGACCGGAAGAGGTTCCCCGCATCCTGCCTCATATGGTGATCCATGAGCTGGTCTCGCCCGACCTGATCCGGCTGCGGCTGGCAGGCTCGTCCGTGACCGAGGATTACGGCCAGGAGATCGCTGGGCGGAACTATCTGGACTTCGTCGAACCGGAGCGTCGGGCGAAGGCGTCGCGGGCGATCCACCTGATCTGCGAACACCCGGCCGGCATGCTCGCGCAGCTGAAGTCGGTCACGCGCGGCGGGCGGATCTTGACGCGGGAGTCGATCGCCTTCCCGATGCGGGGCGAGGACGACGTCGCGCGCTTCGTCTATTTCTGCTCCAGCCCGGCGCGCGAACGCGCCTCGGTCGACACCGAGGCTGACGCACTGCAGGTGATGAACGTCATTCGCCGCAGCTACATCGACATCGGGGCGGGCGTGCCGGATTTCCGCGACTGACACGATCCATGACGATCAAGGCGGCGGCCGCGACTGTCTCCGATGCCGACGTCTCGCGGCTGACCATCATGATGACGGGCACCCACCGGTCAGCCGGGGCGCCGTTTCGCTAGTCGGTTGCCTTCGACGTAAAGAACATCGACACCGGGGCGACGCAGGAACTCGATCGCCTGCTCCGGGGTCTCGACGATGGGTTCGCCGGGTCCGTTGAGCGAGGTGTTGAGCACCACCGGGATGCCGGTGCGCCTGTCGAACGCCTCGATGATCCGGCGGAACGGGCCGCTGCCGGGCCGCACCGTCTGGGCCCGTGCCGAGCCGTCCACATGGGTGACCGCCCCGAGTTCCTTGGACTTGACCCGATAGTTGAACAGCATGTGGGGAGACTCGGCCGGCCCGCCGTCAAAATGCTCGCGCAGCCGCTCCTGCAGGCAGGCCGGCGCGAACGGCCGCCACCACTCGCGGGATTTGACCGTGTTGATCCGTTCCCAGTTGGCGTGCGGGCGCGGATCGGCGAGCAGCGAGCGGTGACCGAGCGCCCTGGGCCCGCTCTCCGCCCGGCCCTGGAACAGCGCCACCACCCGGTCGGCGGCGAGGTCCTCGGCGGCGCGTTCGGCGAGGTCGACGCCGCGCTCGACCTCGAATTCCTCCGCCGCGCCATCGAGCGCCCGGCCGACCGCCGGCGCCGACGCCGCGCGGCCGAGGGCGGCGGCATTCTCGCCGCGGTCCCGGGTCACGACGCGCTCGTGCCCGAGCATGTGATGATGGACATAGAGGGCAGCCCCGATCGACAGCCCGCCGTCGTCACAGGAGGGCGGCACGAACACGGAGGTGAACTCGGTTTCCTGCACGATCCGGCTGTTGGTCGGGCAGTTCAGCGCCGATCCCCCGCTCAGGCAGAGGTTGGGCCCCATTCGTCCGGTCTTCGCGAGCAGCGTCCGCAGCCGTTCGAGGGCGTACAATGTCAGCTCCTCGAAGGTGTGCTGGGCACTTGCCGCGAGGTCCTTGCCGAAGTCGCTGAACGCGCCCTCGTCCATCCGGTAGCCGAGTTCCTCGGCGCGCTGCTCGACGGATTTGAACCAGCCGTAGACACCGGACCATTCCTCGCCCCGGCTCTCGTTCACGTAAAGATCGGCCAGGGCGTCGACGTCGCCGACGAACCGCGGGTCGTGGAACGCCGGCCGACCGTACGCCGACAGCCCCATCAGTTTGCCGGGACCGGCGAAGCCGCCGAGCCCGATCCACCGCGCCGAGCGGCTGTAGAGCCGTCCCGCCGGGATCGGGGCGGTCCAGATCGGGCGCAGCGAGGTGCCCTCGCCGTAGAACAGCATCCCGCCGTTGTAGGCGGTCTCGGTGCGCCGCGGGCTGCCGTTGTCGTGCGACAGCACCGCGGCGGCCTCGAAACCCGACTGATAGAACGCCGCCGCCGCGTGCGACAGGTGATGCATGACCCCAACCGCCGGAACGGTCCGGCCGTCGATGGTGACGGTCATCGGCAGCACGTTGATCTTGGCCAGGCTCGGTTCGTCGAAGATCTGTCCGAGAATCGCGCCATCGAGATCGTCGATCAGCCGCATTCCCCGGTCGCTGGTCCAGGCGTCGAGTGTGTCCGGCCATTCGCAGTTGTAGACGCGCAGGACGCCGGCATCGTCGACGTAGGAGGTTCGCGCCGAAATCGACGCCGCGCGATCGAACACCGTGCGGCGGAAACCGTCAGCCCCGAGCCGCTCGGCGGTCTCCCAGGTATAGTCGAACCGCAGGCGGTCGGGCGACTCGGAGCCGAAGAAGGTCGATTGCGTCGAGCACAGCGCGAACAGGTCGACGTCGCTCACCGCCAGGCCGCAATAGGCGAGCGCGTCGTCAATCAGGTCGGCCGTCATCCAGTGCACGTGCCGGACCCGGCAGTCGCGCTCCCGCTCCAGATGCACAAGCACCCTGCCGTCAGCCACGACCGCCACCGAGGCGTCGTGACCGCATTGAAGCCCGACAATGACCATTCAGCGGTTCCAACCAATCGAACAGGTGAGGGAGGAGCAATACGGGGACCGAGTCTCGGCGAGCCGCCCCGTGTGGAATGATCGACGCAACGACTTGAAATAGTTGTGATCGAGCCGCGTGATTTCACCCTTCGATGTCGACTACCGCACTGCGAGAGTGACCGTCAACCGGTTCCCCGCGAAGCGATCGTGACAGGTTGCGTGGTCGCGTGACCGGGCGACCCGGCCATCGGCGGCGCTGGGCGGCGGGTCTTGCGGCCGGTGGCCTGCGTGTCGCTAAGCGGCACCGACCAGGGCGGGCAGCTCCGACAGGCTGCGGATCTCGCGGTCCGGGGCGCCCGGCAGTCGTTCGCGCCGCTGACCATAGCGGTTGCACCACACCACCCGCATGCCGAACGCCGACGCCGCGTAGGCATCCCACGAGTTCGAGGACTGGAACGAGACGGCAGCCGCCGGAACGCCCAGCCGATCCAGCACCATCTGATAGACCGACGGGTGCGGCTTGAACACGCCGACCTCCTCGACGGAGAGAACCGCGTCCAGGAGATCGGCGATGCCGGACCCCTCGACCGCCGCCCGCAGCATGCCGGGCGACCCGTTCGACAGGATCGCCGTGCGCAATCCCGCCGACTTCAGGCGTCGCAGCACGTCCGGCACCTCCGGAAACGCGTCGAGCGTCAGATACAGGTTCATCAGTCGATCCCGCAGGCCGGGACGCTCCAGCTCGAGCGTCTCCAGCGCGAAGTCGAGGGCGTCGCCGGTCACATCCCAGAAGTCGGCGTGACGCCCCTGCAGCGCGCGCAGCCACGTGTACTGCAGCTGCTTGTCCCGCCACAGTGCCGTCAGCCGGTCGCCCCGGTCACCGAGCTCGTCGCGGCAGGCTCTGGCGGCGGAGGCGAAGTCGAACAGGGTCCCGTAGGCGTCGAACACGCACGCCTTGACTCCGTCGAGTGCGTCTTGGGACATCGGGTCTCTCCTGTGACTGACCGTCGACGACGGGTTGCTATCGGTTCAGCCTATACCCGCCGGCCTCGGTCAGCAGCAGCGTCGGTTCGGCTTCGGGCTCGATCTTCTGGCGCAGCCGGTAGATGTGGGTCTCGAGCGTGTGCGTCTCGATGCTGGTTCCGTATCCCCAGATATCGTTCAGCAGGGTCTCGCGCTTCACGATCCGATCGCCGCCGCGATACAGGTACTTCAGGATCGCCGTCTCCCGCTCGGTCAGATGGATCTTCCGGTTTCGGACCTCGTCGAACAGGATCTTGACCGATGGCCGGAAGCTGTACGGGCCGATCGTGAACACCGCGTCATCGTTCTGCTCGTGTTGCCGCAGTTGGGCGCGGATCCGCGCCAGCAGGATCGCCACCCTGAACGGCTTGGTCACGTAGTCGTTGGCGCCGGCGTCCAGGCCGAGAATGGTATCGGAATCGGTATCCTGGGCGGTCAGCATGAGGATCGGCGCCTTGACCCCGTGCTTGCGCATCAGCCGACACAGGTCGCGGCCGTCCATGTCCGGCAGGCCGACGTCCAACAGGATCAGGTCGTAGTGATTCTCCCTTACCGCGGCCAATCCCGCGGCCGCGGTCGCCGCTTCGGCGGTCGCGAATTCCTCGTAGAGTTGAAGCTGAAGCGCCAGGACGGATCGCAGGTCCTGATCGTCGTCAACCAGCAGGATATGATGTGTCCCGCTCATGTCATCCTCGACCGAGGACGGAACCCCGCCGCCGTGGCCGTCGCTCCGCCCGACATCGCGCCGACGCACCCTGCCTTCACGTTGCTCTCCTCAGGCGCTCGCGCGGCGAAACCGCCAGCGGAGATGGATCCGGACGAGCGTAGTCCCGCCGCAGCGGACAGCGCGGTCACATCACGCTGACCGCGGTTCGGGAATGCGCGAGCGGTCCGGTACCGGGGCGTGATCGCCGGCGGCGACGGCTGCCGACGGATCGCCTCCCGCCCTCGCCGGGCGTGTCCGATCGCGGCGCGGCCGTCGCTCTAGAAGCGCGTCGTCAGCGCGGTCAGCCAGGCCGGCGAAACCTCCACCAACCAGGTCTCGACCCGCTTGTCCGCGCCGGTCAGAATCAGCAGCCCCACCACCAGCAGCACGCCGCCCATCAGTTGCTTGGCTCCGGCGCCGGAAGCCAGCATCCGCCCCGCCACCGCACGAACGCCTCGCGCGACAGCAGGCCGAGCAGGAGCAGCGGCACCGCGGCGCCGATGCCGAAGACCAACATCGTCAAGGCGACCGCGCCGAGGTTCTCGCCGCGGGCGGCCATCATCGAGGCGGCGCCGAGGGTCGGACCGACGCACGGCGCCCAGACGATACCGAGCAGGATCCCAACGCCGAACTGGCCCTTGAGGCCGCCCGGCGAGAACCCGCCGAACCGTTCTTCGCCCCAGATGCCGAAGGGAGCGGCGGCGAGCGCCATCGGGTCTGCAGCCGCGGCAGCAGCAGCACCGCCCCCAGGGTCAGCAGGACCGCCCCGCCGATCGTGCGGAAAAGCGCCGCGTCGAGCCCGATCGCGAAACCGATCGTGGCCACGAAGATGCCGATGCCGGTGAACGACAGCGCGAGGCCGCCGGCGAGCGCAAGAGGCCCCCGCGGGTGCTCGCCGGCGGCGGTCCCCAGCACGATCGGGATCAGCGGAAGGACGCAGGGCGACAGCACCGAGAGCACCCCGGCGAGCGCGGCGAAGGTCAGCGTCGCGGCCATCGTCGACCCTCAGAGCGCGGCCTCGAGCATCGCCATGATTCCCGCCCGGCTGGCGTCGCCGACGTCTCGGGCGATCTCCCGGCCGCCCGCGAACAGGATCAGCGTGCTCTGCCGCTGCGCCCCGAACGCGCGGACCGCCTCGACCTGGCTGTCGAAGTCGATGTCCAGCGCCACGATGCCGGCGTAGCGCGGATCGGCGAACAGCTCGGCGAGGACCGCCTTCTGCGCCCGGCACACCGAGCACCAGGGGGCCGACACCTCGACCAGGATCGGCCTGCCCTCGGCCAGGGCGGCGTCGAACGCGGCCTGGTCGAAGCGAACGGCCGCGGCGGCCGCGGAGACGGTGTGCGCCGACCAGGCCGTCGCGCCGACGGCGACAGCGGTGGCGGCGGCGAGGAAGGCGCGGCGGCTGGGTTTCATGCGAGTGCCTCAGGATGACGGCGCGGCCGGCGATGGCGCGCCGCGATCCTGTAGCAGCGGCGCCGGCGCGCGCGGCGTCGGGTCACCGGGTTGTGAGCCGGAATGATCACGCCGCGACGTCGCGCGCACCGTCCGGGACGAGCCGGCTCAGAGGCGGAACAGGTTGCCGTACCCCGTCACCTGGGCGTGCACGCCGGCGCGGCGCAGGCAATGCCACAGGCTCACCTGGTTCGCCGAGAGCACCGGGCGTTTCAGGTCCCGCTCCAGGGCCTCGAGGATGGCCACGCAACGGAAGCCCGTGCCGGCGATCAGGACCCCGTCCGCCGCCTCCGGGCAGGCCGCCCGGATCTGCGCGTAGAGCGGCTCCACCTCCTGCTCGAACCCCATGCCCTGGGGATACAGGTCGCCGGGCGGCACGTCCCGCCACTTGCGGCCGGGGTCGTACCGCAGATGGCCGGCCGGCTGCAGGCCGTTGCCCTCGTAGTAGCGCATGGCGGCGTCCAGGGTGGCGTCGTCGAACCAGGGCGGCAGCACCAGGAACGGGCGCCGCACCCCGGAAGCCCGCAGCGCCGCGAGGCTGTCGAGGCCGTTGGTCGAGACGACCACCCCCGGCGCCAGCGCCTCGGAAGCGCCGCCACCACCGCCTCGTCCCAACCCGGGCCGCCGAGGATGCTGCTGGAGCTGTGGCCGAGCACCACCGCCGACAGCCGCATCGCGGCGAACTGCCGGCTGCCCCGCACCAGGTCGTCCTCGAGGTCGACGCCGGAACGGCCCGGGCGCCATCGCGCCCAGGGCGCGCGGGCGGTGACGCGGGCGGCGTGCACCGAGACGCCCGGCGGCAGCATCGCCCACCACTCGGCCTCCGGCACCGCCTCGCTGCCGACGATGAACATCCCGATGCGGGCCTGCCAGCCCCAATTGTCGACCTGCAGCACGCGGCCATCCTCCTGTGATCCCGGCGCGAGCGAAGCGCGCCCCGAGATTGAAGGCGCGAGCGCCGGCCGGCGCAAGTCGCGGCGCGCCGGCATCACGTTTTCGGGCGGCAAACTGGCTCCACAGCCAGCGCGCCGCGCCGTATGGTCTCGCAATCGCAGCGGCGACAGGCGGAAGGAGTGTCCATGAAGGCGCGCGTGAAATGGGTGGAGGACCGGACCTTCGTCGGCGAATCCGGCAGTGGCCACAAGATCGTGCTCGGCCCGGCCTCGTCGCCGCAGGGCCCGACGCCGGGGCCGAGCCCGATGGAACTGGTGCTGATCGGCACCGGCGGCTGCACCGCCGTCGACATCGTCCTGATCCTGGAAAAGGGGCGCCAGGCGGTCGAGGACTGCGTGGTCGAACTCGAGGCCGAGCGGGCCACCACCGATCCGAAGGTGTTCACCCGCATCCACATGCATTTCGTGGTCAAGGGCCGGAACCTCTCGGCGGCCAAGGTCGAGCGGGCCATCGCGCTGTCGGCGGAGAAGTACTGCTCGGCGTCGGCGATGCTGGCGCACACCGCCACGATCACGCACGACTTCGAGGTGGTGGATACGGCGACGCAGGCGTGACGTGACCGGGTGCCGACCCGTCAGGACGCCGCGAACCGCCGGTCCCGGCAGCGGGCCCGCGCGGCGTCCCCCAGCCGCGAGAACAGCGCCCGGTTGACCGGGTCGGACTCGGCGTCGTACTCGGCGTGCCACTGAACGCCGACCGCGAACGACCGGGCGCCGGCGATCGAGATCGCCTCGACGGTCTCGTCGACGGCCCAGCCCTCGACCACCACCCGCTCGCCCGGATCCCGGATGGCCTGGCCGTGCAGCGAGTTGGTGCGGATGGTCTCGGTCCCGAGCATGGCGGCGAGGACGCCGCCGGGGCGCAGGCGCACCCGCTCGCGCAGCTCGAAGATGATGGCCGGGTCGGTGCAGCCCGGCGGCATCCGGTGCCGGTGGCGCCCCGGAAGCTCGGCGACCTCCGGGTGCAGGGTGCCGCCCAGAGCCACGTTCATTTCCTGGATGCCCTTGCAGATTCCGAGGATCGGGACCCCGGCCTCGAGGCAGGCGCGCACCAGCGGCAGGGCGACGCCGTCGCGCCCTTCGTCCATCTCGCCGTGGCGGTCGGTCAACGCCTCGCCGTAGTGGCGCGGGTGCACGTTGGCCCGGCCGCCGGTCAGGACGATCCCGTCGACCGCCTCCAGCAGGTCGGCCACCGGCACCGCGTCCGGCAGACTCGGGATCATCAGCGGCGTGCAGCCGGCGACGGCGGCGACGGCGTCGATGTTCCGCCTGCCGGTCAGCTGGGTTTCGCGCATCGGCTCCGGCCAGGAACCGGTTGCAGAGGATTCCGATCACGGGACGGGCCATGACTTTCCCTTCGGGCGGTGGTCCGGGGTCGCGGGCGCTCGGAACACGGACGGTCCAGCCCCGAGGAGAAGCCCCAAGAGTGGCAACGTCGATGGCGCGCGCGCAAGCGCGTCGTCGCCGAGGCACCCGCCGGCCGGCGAAATCCGACCGCGCGCCTACCGCCGAACGGTCGCCCGAATGGCCTCGCCCAGGAGGCCCGCCACCCGATCGACGGTGTCGGCGTCCAGGATCAGCGGCATCGACAGCGACACCCGGCCGGCGCGGTCGGCCGTCAGGTTGAGGCCGCGGCGATAGGCCTCGTCCTCGACAGCCAGCGCGTCCACGCCCGGACCGACCCGCACGGCCGCGAGCGAGGCCGACCACCTCGGAGCCGGCGACTCCGTCGGCGTCGCCCAGGGCGGCGAGGCCGCGGGCCAGCCGCTCGCCGTTCGCCCGCGACCGCGCGACCAGGCCATCGGCCTGGATGACGTCGAGCACGGCGAGGCCGACGGCCGACAGCAGCGGGTTCTTCTCGTGGGTGATGTGGCCGATGGCGATGCCGCCGGCCAGGTCGAGCTCGGCGCGGGCGATCACCGCGGCGAGCGGCACCACCGCGCCGCCGAGCGCCTTGCCGAGGACGGTGATGTCCGGCACCGCGCCGACCGTCTCGGACGCGAACAGCCGGCCGGTCTTCCCGAGGCCGGTCGGGATCTCGTCGAGGATCAGCAGGGTGCCGTGCCGGCGGCAGAGCTCGCCCGCGGCCGGCCAGAACCAGTCGGGCGGCAGACCGGGCGTCGAGTGCACCGGCTCGCCCACCAGGGCCGCCGGCGGATCCTCGGCGAGCGCGCGTTCCAGCGCTCCCGATGGCGCGTCGGGCCGCGGTCTCGCGGTCGGGGCCGCGCGGCGCCGGGTCGGCCCAGAACGCCGGCAGGTGGCGGCGGCCCTCCAGCCGCGGCATCGCGGCGCGCTCGTGGGCTCGCCCGCCGACCGACAGCGCCCCCAGCCCGGCGCCGTGCCAGGCGCCGTCGAAGCCAGGGTGCCGCGGCGGCCGGTCGCGACGTAGGCGAGCTTCAGCGCGATCTCGATGGCGTCGGTTCCGGTCGGGGCCAGCAGCACGCGGGAGGCGCCGTAGGGCCAGAGCCCGGCGAGCCGCTCGGCCAGCGCCACCGCGGCGGGATTGGTGAAGCGCCGCGGCGCGAACGGCCAGGGTCTCGATCTGCCGGCGCACGGCGTCGAGCACCGCCGGGTGCCGGTAGCCGAGGTGATGCGCGCCGTTGCCGTGCAGGTCCAGGATGCGTCGGCCGTCCGCGTCGATCAGGTACGGTCCGTCGCAGCCGACCGCCGTCCGGGTCACCGGGCTCGATCCGCGCTGGCTGAGGAACACGGCCGCGTCGCGCGCCGCCAGGGTCGGGCGGGAACTGTCGTCAGGCTGCACGGCGTTGCTCTCCGCTGCGTCGCTCGATCAGGCGAAGGCCGGCCATGACCGCGAACACGATCAGCAGGATCGTCACGCTCATGGCGCAGGCCTTGCCGTAGTAGGCGCTCTCGGCGCTGTCGAAGATCGCGACCGCGGCGAGGTCGATGTCCGGACCCTGCAGGAACACCACCGCCGAGAAGGTCGAGAGCCCGTCGACGAACACGTAGAGCGCCCCCAGCAGGACCGCCCGGCGCACCACCGGCAGGACCACCAGGCGGAAGCGCTGCCAGAGGGTGGCGCCGAGCGAGGCCGCCGCCTCCTCGAGCGAGCGGTCGACCCGGCGCAGCATGGCGCGGCCGGCCAGCACGCCCACGAACATGTTTCCGAACAGGATGTTGAGCACCAGGATCGTGTGGGTGCCGTTCAGCGACAGGGCGGAAATGCCGAGCGGCGCGTTGAAGGCCACGACGTAGCCGATGCCGAACACGACGCCCGGCAGGATCGCCGGCAGCATGACCAGGAAGGACAGCGCCTCGGTCGCGGTCGAGCGGAAGCGCTCGGCCAGCCAGGCGAGGGCGATCGCCATCACGCCGCCGATCGGCGCCGCCACCCCGGCCACCATCAGGCTGGTCCACACGGGGGCGATGCCGGCGTGGCTGGAGACGAAGCCCGGCACCACCTCGGCGGCCGTGAAATGCGCCGTGGTGAAGCCCCAGTCGCGGCCCCAGACCGCCACGAAGGCCCCGGCGGCGATGGTCGCGTAGATCACCGCGGTGAAGCCGATGATCGACCAGACCAGCAGGCTGAGGCCGATGCGCGCGGCGGCCGGGGGCGGGATCGTCGACGGAGCGCCGGCGCCCACGGTCTCGAACCGCTTGCGCCGGCCGATCCGGTCCAGCAGCAGGTAGACCGACAGCGCCGGGACGATCAGCCACAGCGCGATCGCCGACGCCAGCGGGGTATTCTGGAAACCGATCATCTCGTCGTAGAGGACCCCGGCCAGCACCGGCAGATCCTTGCCGATCACCATCGGATTGCCGAAATCCGTCATCGCCAGGATGAACACCAGCGTCGCCGCCCGGATGATTCCCGGCTGCGCCATCGGCAGCGAGACGTGCAGCAGCCCGCGCCACGGGCCGGCGCCGAGACTGGCCGCGGCTTCGTCGAGCCGGCCGTCCTGCCGGGCCATCAGGTTGTCGAAGACGATGAAGGCGGGCGGCAGGAAGCTCAGCACCTGGGCAATCACCACGCCGGACGGGCCGTACAGGTTGCCGACCGAGGCGTCGATCCAGCCGAGCCCGCGGTCGAGCAGGCCGTAGGTCACCAGCCCGTTGCGGCCGAACAGCATGACGGCGGCGGTCGCCACCACCACCGGCGGCGAAACCAGGGGGACCAGCAGGCCGAGGCGGGCCGCGCCGGCGCCGACCACGATCCGGCGGTTGACGCCGTGCGCGGCGAGCAGGGCGAGGCCGGTTGTCAGCACCGTGGTGACGCCGGCCAGCAGCAACGAATTCGCGGCCGCGCGCCGGAACCGTTCCTCCGCGACGACCCGCAGATAGTGGTCGAGGCCGAGGCGCTCCGAGACGCCGCTGCGCAGCCTGTCGAACTCCGCTTCCGTGAGGCGGTCGCGCAGCGTGAAGGCCAGCGGCACCCGCCGGTGGAGGGCGGCGACCGCCAGCGGCAGCAGCGCCTCCACTTCCGCGCGTCGCGGCGCCGGCAGGGCATCGAGCGCCCGCGCCGCGGCCGCGACCTGATGATCGTAGGCGGCGGCGCGGTCCCAGGGGACCGGCAGGCCGCTTGCCTCCAGCGCGGCGGCTACCGCCTCCATGCGCTGGCGGGGGTGGCGCGCTCGCTCCATTGCGCGAGCAGGGCGTCGCGATCCGGCGCCGGCAGCAGGGCCAGGGCGTCGGCTGTGACGCCGATCAACTCGACCGCCGGCAACGGCGCCGACACCACGGCGCTGCGCAGCAGCATGGCGCCGAGCGGCACGCCGATGAACGCGACGATCAGGGCGCCGAGCCCGAGAATGGCCGGCCAGGCGGCGGGCAGCCTAGGCATCGTCTTGTCCCGTCGGTTCGTCGGCGGGCAGAACGGTCGCGAAATCGGGGTCGATCGCCAGCGACAGCTCCGCTCCGGGCTCGAGCGGCGCCGCGAACCAGTCGCGCGCCGGGCGCTCGCCCAGGACCGTCTCGCCCGATGCCAGGGCGAGCCGCAGCCGCACCACCGGCCCGAGGAAGCTTCGCGCCCACCAGGCGGCCCGGCAGCGCGGCCGGATCGGCGCATCCCGTGCGGACGCTGCCATGCTCGGGCCGCCAGGTCAGGATGGTCGGCCCGGCGTGGCCGGCGTGGCCGTTCGGCCGCACCGCCAGACGGCGGTCGCCGCACTGCACCCGATCTTCGCCGAGGATCCGGCAGGCGATGGTGTTGGCGGTACCGACGAACCGGGCGACGAAGGCATGGCGCGGGTGCAGATAGATCTCGCTCGGCGATCCCGCCTGCAGCACACGGCCGTCGCGCATGACCGCGATCCTGTCGGAAATCGACAGCGCCTCCTCCTGGTCGTGGGTCACGTAGAGGGCGGTGATGCCGAGTTCCTCGACGATCCGGCGGATCTCCTCGCGCAACCGCAGTCGGATTTCGGCGTCGAGCGCCGACAGCGGCTCGTCGAGCAGCAGCACCGGCGGCTCGGGCGCCAGCGCCCGGGCCAGAGCCACGCGCTGCTGCTGGCCCCCGGACAGTTCGTGCGGGTAACGATCCTCGAGCCCGTGCAGCCCGACCAGCCGGCAGAGCGCCGTGACGCGCGCCGCGATCCGGGCGCGGGCGTCGCCGCGCAACGCCAGCGCGAAGGCGATGTTCTCGAAGACGGTCTTGGTCGGGAACAGGGCGTAGCTCTGGAACACGAAGCCCAGGCCGCGGCGGTGCGGCGGCACCCGGGTGACGTCGGCGCCGCCGACCCGCACCCGCCCGGCATCAGGCAGCACGAAGCCGGCGGCCATCCGCAGCAGTGTGGTCTTGCCGCAGCCGCTGGGGCCGAGCAGGGTGAAGAAGCTGCCCGACGGCACCGAGAGGTCGACGGAGTCGACCGCCACGGTGCCGCCGAACCGCTTGGCGACCGCCTCGAAGGCGAGGGTGGTCATCGGCCGAACCGGATCCGGGCGGCGGCCTATTTCTCGTATTTCTTGGCCCAGGCCTGCTTGAACCCGTCCTCGTCGACCGGACGCCGCAGCTTCCAGAGATGGATCTGGTCGAGCGGCACGTTGCCGTAGCCCGGGGCGGCGCCGATGCCGACGTGCGGCGCGAGCGCCTTCATGCCGCCCTCGCCGAACAGCCAGTCCATGAAGACCTTGCCTTCGGCGGTGTTGGGCGCGCCGGCGATCAGCCCCGCTCCCTCGATGATGTTCGGCGACATCCGGCCGATCACCAGCTTCACGTCCGGGCTCGCCGAGACCTGCTGCAGGATGGCGGTGTCGTAGCTGAGGCCGATCGCGTTCTCGCCGGCGGCAACCTGCCGCGCGGCGGCGCTGCCGCTGGAGTTGTACTGGAAGATGTTCTCGTGGAGGTTCTCGATGAAGCTCTCGCCGAACATGTCGTTCATCGCGGTGAAGATGGTGAAGCCGGTGCCGGACTTGGTCGGTGCCGCGACGGTGACCTGGCCGCGATAGGCCGGCTTGATCAGGTCGACCCAGTCGGTCGGCGTCGGCAGCTTCTTCTCGGTCAGCATCTTGGTGTTCACCGCCATCGCCATGATCGTGGCGTTGTGGCCGTACCAGAACCCGTCGGGATCCTTGAACTCGTCGGTGATCAGCATCCCCTTCGGGGCGTAGGGCTCGAGCGCGCCCTCGGTCTTCAGGCGCTCCAGCGCGAAGTCGTTGACCATCCAGATCACGTCGGCCTGCGGGTTGCCCTTCTCGGCCAGCACCTTCTGGGTGATCGGCCCGGTCGACATGTTGACCGCCTTGACCTCGATCTCCGGGTGCGCGGCCTGGAAGGCGGCCACCACGTCCTTCTCGATCTTCGCGTTGGACGCGGTGTAGAGCACCAACTCCTTCGCCTCGGCCGGCGCCGCGACCGCCAGGCCGACAATCGCCGCGGCGATGGCGGCCTTCATCGAAATGCGCTGCATGGCTCTCCTCCTTGCTCCGTCGGGGGGGCTCCCGGACAGCACGGTTGATAGCGCCGGAGGATGATGGCTTGTTTACAAAGTGGGCTCGAATGGTGCCCACCTCAGGACGGTTCCTGGGCCCACTTCACGCGGGTACGCCATGTCTGGACGCCGTCTGGTACCGGTTCTGGATTTCGTCGCGGTCGACGCCGGCGCCGCCGCGCCGCTGTACCACCAGATCTACCTCGAGCTGCGCGGCGGCATCCTGCGGGGTCGGCTGGCGGCCGGCACACGGCTGCCGTCGACCCGCGACGCGGCGGCGGCGCTTGCGGTGTCGCGACGTCCGGTGCGCGAGGCCTACGATTTTCTCTTGGCCGAGGGTCTGCTGGAAAGCCGCCGCGGCTCCGGCACCTTCGTCGCGCGTCGGCCGCCGTCCGGGCCGGCCCCGGTCGAGCCCGATCACGCGGTCGGGCGGGCCCGGCCGGCGCTGTCGCGCCGCGGGCGGGCTCTCGCCGAGACCGGCAATTTCGAGACGCGCTCGACCGGGGCGTTCGCGCCGACCCTGCCGGCGGACGACCAGTTCCCGCGCCGGGTTTTCGCCCGGCTGCTGGCCCGTCGCTGGCGCGCGGCGGCCGCCGGCGACTTCCGCAAGCCCCGGCCGGCGGCCTGCCGGAGCTGCGCGAGGCGATCGCGTCGTATCTCGCGACCGCCCGGGGCCTGGTCTGCGCGCCGGAGCAGGTGCTGATCACCGCCGGCAGCACCCACGCGACCGGAATGCTGGCCCGGCTGCTGCTGGACCCGGGCGAACGGGCCTGGACCGAGAATCCGGGCTGGCCGACCGGGCGACAGACCCTGGCGGCCCACCAGGTGGTGCCGGTGCCGGTGCCGGTCGACGGCGACGGGCTGGACGTCGACGCCGGCTGGCTGCTGGCGCCCGACGCCCGGCTGGCGCTGGTCACGCCGACCCGGCAGTACCCGCTCGGCATGGGCATGCCGCTCGCGCGCCGAAGCCAGTTGCTGGCCTGGGCGCACGACCAGATGGCGTGGATCCTGGAGGACGACTACGACGGCGAGTTCCAGTACGCCGCCCGCGTGCTGCCGCCGCTGCAGACCCTGGACCGGCACGGGCGGGTCATCTACATGGGCTCGTTCAGCAAGGTCCTGACGCAGGCGCTCCGGATCGGCTATCTGGTGGTGCCGCCGGCCTTGCAGGAGCCGGTGGCGCGCGCCTCTCCCACGACAAGGTGGTCCCGACGCTGGCGCAGGCGGCTCTCGCGGACTTCCTTGAGCTGGGCGAGTTCGCCCGCCACGTCCGGCGCATGCGGGCGCTGTACCGGGCCCGCCGGGACGCCCTGGCGGCGGCGCTCCGCGACCAGTTCGGCGGCGCCGTGTCCGTCTGGCCGGGAGAATCGGGCTTCCACACGCTCGCCACCCTGCCGCCCGGCAGCGACAGGCGGGTGGTGTCGCGCCGTTGCGCCGGGTTCGACGTGCTGGCGCCGGCGCTGGAGGACTACCACCACCCGGGAACGCGGTGGTCGTCCGGTGAGGCTCGCCGTGCCGCCGGCCCTGCTGCTCGGCTTCGCGACGGTCGACGACGACGAGCTGCGCCGCGGCATCGCCGGGCTGGCGCGGGCGCTGGAGTAGGGTGTGGGATCCGGCGCCCGGCCTAGCCGATCAGTTCGTCGCGCCGGTCGTCGGTCTCGCCGTAGCGCGCCAGGCTCGGCGGCTTCAGGCCTTCGTACAGCCGGGCCAGGCCCTGGTTGACGATCCGGTTGTTGCGCTCGAACAGCGAGTTGCCGTCGAGGTCGCTCTCCACCAGCAGCGGTCCGAACCGCTCGACCTCGAACACCCACATCGCCTGGGCGATGCCGAGATCGTCGATCCAGTGGGCGTCGCGCACCCGCCTGATGCCGCGCCCGAGCAGCGCGCCGGTGCCGTAGCCTACGGTGGTCAGGTACACCGCCCCCGCCGGCACGAAAGTGTCGCGGTAGTCCTGCTCGCTCATCCCGCCCTTGCCGACGATCACCTTCGCACCCGAGACCTCGAGCCATTTCGGCAGCCATTTCGAGAACCGGAAGCTGGCGGTGGCGGTGACGGCGCCGACGTTGAAGGTTCCGTCGGCGTTGCGCGAGGCCGCCGGCGAGCAGTGGAAGTTGACGTTGGTCAGCGCCTTCAGGTCGACCGGAGGGGCCACGCCGTCCTGCAGCACGCGCTTGTAGACGCTCTCGCGCCCCGTGTAGATCAGCCCGTCCAGGTAGACGACGTCGCCGAGTTCGAGGCGGCGCAGATCCTCGTGCCGGACCGGGGTGGTCAGGCGGACTTCTTTGAGCTTGCCGCTGGGCTCTGCCATTCGACCGTGTCCCGTCGCAGGTAGGGGGTAAACCATTCGGGGTCGGTGCGGTACTCGATCCGCCCGTCCGGGTGCAGCCGCGCCGTCGCGCGCCGCGACGACAGGCAGAAGCAATGCACGCTCATCGGCATGCCACCGGTGTGGGTGTAGCCGACCTCGATGTGGCAATCGACCACCATGGACGAGCCGACGAAGCCCATCGCACCCATGCCGATCGAGTTGCCGAGCGCCTTCAGCTCGTCCTCCAGCGCGGCGATCTCCGGGTCGGGGTTGCGGTCGCCGACCACCCGCAGGCACGCCGCCTGCTTGCCGAGCACCATGCAGGTGTCCTTGGACCCGCCGAGCCCGATGCCGACGATCGCCGGCTGGCAGGCGAGCCCGCGCTTGCCGAACGCGATCAGGGTGTCGAGGTAGAACCGCTTGATGCCGTCGACGCCGTCGGCCGGGAACAGCATGCGGTAATCGGTGCCGAACAGCCCGCCCTTGTGGACGGTGGTGACGTCGATCCAGTCGGCGTCCGGCTCGAAGCTGTACTCGATCTCGGGCGCGTTGATGCCGACGTTGTTGTCGTTGTCCCGGCGCGACAGCGGGTGCACCCGGTTCGGGCGCAGCGGCACGTCGTGGGTGGCGCGCGCGGTGGCCCGCCGGAGGCGACGCTCCAGCTCGATCGGCCCGCCCTCGACGCGGGCCTCGTTGCCGATCTTCACGTAGTAGCGCGGCACCCCGGTGTCGGCGCACATCGGCCGGCGATCGGCCTTGGCGGCTTCCCAGTTCTCCAGCATGGCGCGCAGCACGAAGGCGGACAGATCGCCGGACTCGGTCGAGGCCATCGCCTGGATGCCGTGCAGGTAATCGTCCGGGATCTCGATCCCGGCCTTGGCCATGACGGTGTGCGCGGCTTCCTCGATCCGGTCGGCGGCGATCTGTGGTGCGGGGGCATGCGGAGGCCCTCTGGTGCGTTTCCTCGGCCAGCAGCGTAGCCGGTCGGCGGCGGTTTGGAAAACGCCGCCGCCGCCGCGGCGCGGGATCGCCGGCGGCTACCCGGCGGGCACCAGCGCCACGCCGCCGCGGCCCGGCTCGGTGACGCGCCCCGCCGTGGGCACGCCCTCGAGGATCTGCTCGATCGCCGCGCCCAGCGACGTCACGCACACGTCGGCGCGCGTCATCTTGACGAGGTCGAGGCGGCCGGCCTCCTCGGGGTCGAGCGACCAGAACCCGACGAGGATGCGGGCGTCGGTGCGCCGCCGCAGGCGGCGAACCAGGTAGCGGGCGTGGGCGAACGAGCCGGCGTTCATGTAGGACAGGCAGATCAGGCGAACGCCCTGCAGGTCCAGGCCGGCGTAGGCGGCCGACGCGTTGGCGTCGAACGAGACCAGACGGGTGCCGACGCCGCACCGCTCGAACAGCTGGCCGAGAATGGCGGAGGCGGCGTCGTCCAGGTTGCCGCGGCCGCCGGCGCAGAGCACCGGCCGCTCCCGCCAGTCCGGGGCGAGGTCCTCCGGCGCCACCGGGCAGGGGCCGGCGGGGGACCTCCGCCGCCGGTCCTCTCCGGCTGCCGCCGCGGCGTCCTCGGCCTCGGCGGCGTCCTCGTGCTCCGACAGGTTGTCCACCAGCGTGAGCAGGCTGGACGCGATCAGGGCGCGGCGGTGGTCGTCGAGCACGCCGCGGGCGCGGTCGTGCTCCATCAGGCTGAGCGCCGGGATCGCCACCTCCTCGTAGAAGCTCAGCAACGGCCGCTCCTCCAGGAACTCCTCGGCCCGCTCGGTCGCCTCGTCGGGGTCGCCGGCGAGCAGCCGCTGGTACAGGCTCTCCTGGGGGGTCAGGACCGGCTCGCTGCCGAGCAGAACGTCGAGAAACCCGAAGCGCGGCACGTGCCGGCCGAGCACCACGAAGCAGACCGTCAGCGGCGTCGACAGCAGCAGGCCGACCGGCCCCCAGAGCCAGGTCCAGAAGATCGCGGCGGCGATCACCGCCACCGGCGAGAGGCCGGTGCTCGCGCCGTAGAGCAGCGGCTCGACGACGTTGTTGCTGATCAGCTCCAGCACGACGAACAGCGCCGCCGTCCACAGGAACATGGTCCAGCCCGGGTCCACCGCGACCGCCAGGGCGAGCGGGAAGAACGACGCGATCACCGGGCCGACATAGGGGACGAAGCGCAGGATCATCGCCAGCATCCCCCACAGCAGCGGGTTGGGCACCCCGATCACCCACAGCCCGATGGCCACCGGGATCGCGTAGGTGGCGTTCACCACCAGTTGCATCAGCAGGTACCGGCCGATCCGCTTGCCGGCGTCGCTGATCGCCTCGGTCGTCCGGTTCAGGTCGTCGGCGCCGGCCAGCCTGATGAAGCGGTCGCGCAGGTCGCCGCGCTGGAGCAGCATGAACACCACGAACACCACCACGATGCCGGTGGTGGCGAGCGGCTCGATCAGCGGGCCGATGATGGTCTGAATGAGCTGGAGCGGCCTCGGAGCGGGCTGCTGGATCTGGACCGGGACGGGCTTCGGCTCCTCCGTCCGACGCTCCTGGCGCGACGCTCCGGGATCCAGGGCCTCGGCAGGCGATTCCTCGCCCTCGATCTCCTCGCTCAATTCCCGCAGCATCTCGGAGGCGCGCCTGACGACGCCGCCCTCCGCCGCGCTGGACCGGAACGATCGGATCTTGTCCTGGATGTTGTACTGGTAGCGCGGCAGGTTGTCGGCCAGCTGCGAGGCTTGACCCGCAACCACCGCGCCGAACACCAGGATGCTCAGGAAGGCGAGCAGGACGACGCCCAGCACCGCCGGGAACCGCGGCACGCGCAGGCGGCGCAGCCACGAGACCGCCGGGGCGAGCGCGAAGCTCAGGATCAGCGCCAGCGCCATCGGCACGAAGATCTCGCGGCCGAAGTACAGGGAGACGACCACCACCACCAGGATGGCGAGGTTGTGCATGCCCGGCGCCCCCAGGTCGGGCAGACGCGGGTCCGCATCGGGAAGGCGCAGCCTGGCCATGATCGTCGATCCCCTGCGGCGCCGCCGCGCGCCCGGCTCCGAAACGCGCGCTCGGAGGGCCGTGCGTCAACAACCTCGGGGCGGCCGGAGCGGTTCCCCAGGGATGCCGGCGCGGCCCGGTCAGGCCGGCCGCAGGTCGATCCAGGTCGACAGCAGGCGGTGGCGGTCGGCGGACGGGCCGACCAGGATCTCCACCCGTCCCGGCTCCCGCGCCGGCCGCAGGCGGTGATCGAGCAGGTCGAAGGCCGCGGGCGGCACCGTGAACCGGACCGTGCCGCGCTCGCCGGGCTCGAGCTCGATGCGCCGGAAGCCGCGCAGCTCCAGCAGCGGCCGGGCGCTGCTCGCCACCGGGTCGTGCAGGAACAGCAGCACGGTCTCGGCGCCGGCGCGCGCGCCGGTGTTGGTCACCGCGACCGACACGCCGAGCTCCTGGTCCGGAGCGAGGCTGTCGGCCGTGACCGCCAGGCCGTCGAGCGCGAAGCGGGTGTACCCGAGGCCGTGCCCGAACGGGTAGAGCGGCTCGGTCGGACGGTCGAGGTAGCGCGAGACGTAGCGGCCACCGTCGCCCGGCGCCGGCCGGCCGGTCGGGCGCTGGCCGAAGAACACCGGGATCTGCCCGCGATCGGCCGGCCAGCTCACCGCCAACCGGCCGCTCGGCGCCGCCCGACCCGACACCAGGTCGGCCAGCGCCGTTCCGCCCTCGATGCCGGGGAACCACGCGGCGATGACCGCCGCCGCGCGCGCCAGGATCGCCGGCTCGACGATCGGCCGGCCCGAGGTCAGCACCAGCAGGACCGGGGTGCCGGTGTCGAGCACCGCCTCGGCCAGGCCTCGCTGCAGGCCGGGGAGCCCGGGGTCGGCCCGGCTGGCCGCCTCGCCGGCCAGATCGGCGGCCTCGCCGAGGCACACCACCGCCACATCGGCCCATCGCGCGAGGGCGACCGCCTCGGCGAAGCCCGAAGCACCGCCGTCGCGACCGTCGCCACCGGTCGCGCAGCCGGCGGCGTGGCGGATCTCGCGGTCCGGCAGCGCTTCGGCCAGCCCGTCGCGATAGGAGACCGCGGACGAGCGGTCTCCGGCCGCCCACCACGGCCCGAGCAGTTCACCCCCGGCGGCCGCCAGCGGCCCGATCACGGCCACCCGCCGCGCCGCCCCGGACAGGGGCAGCCGATCGCCGTCGTTCTTGAGGAGCACCATGGAGCGGCGGGCGGCCTCGCGGGCGAGCGCCCGGTCCAGGGGGCGGCGACCGCGACCGGGGCGGCCGAGAGCCCGCGGTACGGATCGTCGAACAGCCCGAGCCGCCGCTTCCAGCGCAGCACCCGCCGCACCGCGGCGTCGATCTCGCGCTCGGAGACCAGGCCGCGTTCGAGAGCCAGTGGCAGCCCGCGTTCGTAGGCGCGGCCCATCATGTCGATGTCGACCCCGGCCTTGAGCGCCAGCGCGGCCGCCTCCGCCAGATCGCCGGCGACGCCGTGGGCCAGCAGGTCGGAGACCGCCGAATGGTCGCTGACGATGACGCCGTCGAAACCCAGTTTGCGGCGCAGTTCCCGGCGCAGCAGCGCGGCGTGCGCGGTCGCCGGCACGCCGCCGAGATCGGTCAGCGCCGGCATCACGGCGGCGACGCCGGCGCGCACCGCCGCCGCGAACGCCGGCAGGTGAACCTCGTGGAGCGTCCGCTCGGACACCTCGACCGAGGCGTATTCGCGGCCGCCTTCGACAGCGCCGTAGGCGCCGAAGTGCTTGGCGGTCGCCGGCAGGCTGTCGGGGGACGCGAGGTCGTTGCCCTGGAAGCCCCGCACCTTGGCGGTCGCGTAGGCGGCGGCGAGCCAGGGGTCCTCGCCGGGACTCTCGGCGATCCGGCCCCAGCGCGGATCGCGCGCGACGTCGAGCATGGGCGCGAAGGTCAGGCTGATGCCGTCGGCGGTGGCCTCGGCGGCCGACCGCCGCGCCGTCCGTTCCCAGAGCGCCGGGTCGAAGCTGCCGGCCTCGGCCAGCGGGATCGGGAAGATCGTGCGGTGGCCGTGCAGCACGTCGAAGCCGAACACCAGGGGAATGCCGAGCCTGGTCTCCTCGACCGCCAGCCGCTGGACCTCGAGCACCGCGTCGCGGCCCCACAGGTTCAGGAGGCTGCCCGCCCGGCCGGCGCGGACGGCGTCGCGGAAGTCCGGCGACAGCGTGGGCCCGGTGGCTGTGAAATCGCCGCTCAGCATCGAGAGCTGGCCGATCCGTTCGGCGAGCGTCATGCGACGCAGCAGTCTCCCCAGATCCTTGGCCACCGCCGGCTCGTTGTTGGTCGTCTCCCCGCCGCGGGAACGACGGCGGGTGTCGCGGGAACGCGAGCCTACGATATAGTCGGTCCCGGTTCCGTGCCGCACGAAAACGCGCGCCGGCTGAGCGGGGATCGCAACGGCCATGACGGTCGGAGAGTTGGTCGCGCCGGCAAGCCCGGAGGTTGCCCCCAGTGGCCCGAAGCAGCCGCCGGAGACGGACGGCGCGCTCGGAAGCCATGTCGCGGCCTTCCTCGCCGCCGTCGGCCGGGCCGCCAACCGCCGCCGGGTGTACGCGATGTCGGGTGCCGCCGGGCTCGTCATCGCCGCCGCCGCCGCCGGGCAGATCCGACTGAACAGCTGGCAGGGCGACTTCTACGACGCCCTGGCCCAGCGCCAGTTCGACGCAATGCTGACCCAGCTGATGGTGTTCGGCGGCCTCGTGGTCGTGCTGGTGGCCATGCAGGTCGGCCACACCTGGCTGCGGGAGACGCTGCAGATCGAGCTCCGCAAGGCCGTCACGGACGACCTTCTGGACGCCTGGCTGCAGCCGCGTCGCCCCTATCTGCTCGGCTGGTCCGGCGAGATCGGCCGAAACCCCGATCACCGCGTTCAGGAGGACACCCGGCGCCTGTGCGAGCTGTGCGCCGATCTCGGCGTCGGCATCGTGCAGTCCTCGCTGCTGCTGGTCAGCTTCGTGGGCGTGCTGTGGGTGCTGTCGGCCGACGTGGCCCTGACGGTCGGCGACTGGCGGCTCGAGATTCCGGGCTACATGGTGTGGTGCGCGCTCGCCTACGCTCTGGTCGGGTCCTGGGCGAGCTGGTGGATCGGCCGTCCGCTGGTTGCGCTCAACGCCGAGCACTACGCCCGCGAGGCCACGTTCCGGTTCGCGCTGGTCCACACCGACGAGGCGTCGGAGGCGATCAGCCTCAGCGGCGGCGAGACGGATGCCCGCCGCGACGTCACCGCCGCGCTCGGCGCCGCGCTGGCGATCCGGCGGCGCGTCGCCCGCGGCCTCGCCGACCTGACCTGGGTCACCGCCGGCCACGGCTGGGGCGCCCTGGTGGTGCCGATCATCGCCGCCGCGCCGGGCTACTTCAGCGGAATGCTCAGCTTCGGCGAGCTGATGATGGTGGCCGGCGCCTTCCTGCAGGTGCAGACCTCGATGCGCTGGTTCGTCGAGAACTTCGCCCGGATCGCCGACTGGCGCGCGACCCTGCACCGGGTGATGGCCCTGCGCCTGATGCTGCCGGGACTCGATCCGCTGGTGGATCGCGCCGGGCGGATCGAGGTGACCCCGCATCCCGAGGGCCATCTGGCGCTGGACGGGCTGCGGGTCGAGCTTCCCGACAAGGAGGTCGTCCTGGCCGAGGGTGACCTCGACCTGGCGCCCGGCGAGCGGATCACGGTCATTGGCGGCCCGGGCAGCGGAAAATCCATGCTGTTCCGAGCCATCGCCGGGCTGTGGCCGTGGGGAGCGGGTCGGGTCCTGCTGCCGCCGGCGGAGGGAGATGGCGTTCCCTGCCGTCGCGGCCGTACCTGCCGATCGGCAGCCTGCGCCGGGCGCTAGCGCTACCCGACCCCGGACGAACGCGTCCCGGAGGCCGACCTGCGGGCCGCCGTCGAGCGGGTCGGCTTGCGCCATCTGCTCGGCCATCTCGACGAGGTGAGGCGCTGGGACAAGGAACTGGCGATCGACGAGCAGCAGAGCCTCGCCTTCGCCCGCCTGTTGTTGCGCCGCCCGAAATGGGTGGTGATGGACGACCCGCTGAACGCGCTGGAGGAAGCGCGCCGGGTCGACCTCTGCGGCATCTTCGATCGGGAACTGGCCGGCACCGCCGTGCTGGCGATCGGCCGGTCGAGAGCGGCGGCGCCGATCGGCTCGCGGGTGATGCTGATGATGGACGCGCCGGCGGGAGGGGAGACACCGTGACAACCGATCCCGCGACCGCCGACACCGATCTGCTGGACGAGGTCCAGCGCGTCACCTTCGGCTATTTCTGGGACTTCGCGCACCCGGTCAGCGGGCTGGCCAGGGACCGGGCGCGCGACGACGCCGACCCCGGCGACGACGTCGCGGCGATCGGCGGCACCGGCTTCGGGGTGATGGCGATCGTCGTCGCCGTCGAGCGGGGCTGGATCACCCGGTCCGCCGCGCTGGAACGGCTGCTGGCGGTGACCGACTTCCTGCTGCGGGCGGAGCGCTTCCACGGCGTGTTCCCCCACTTCATGAACGGCGCCACCGGCGCGGCGATCCCGTTCAGCCGGCTCGACGACGGCGGCGACCTGGTCGAGACGGCCTACCTGATGCGAGGGTCTGCTGACGGCGCGGCAACACTTCGACCGCCCGGCGGCCGGGGAGGCGGATTTGCGCGCGCGGATCGACCGTCTGTGGCGCGCGGTCGAGTGGTCCTGGCACACCCGCGGCGGCGAGCACGTGCTGTACTGGCACTGGAGCCCCGGTCACGGCTGGGCGATGAACCACCCGATCCGCGGCTGGAACGAGTGCCTGATCACCTATGCGCTGGCGGCCGGCGCGCCCGGTCACGCCATCGAGCCCGCCGTCTATCACCAGGGATGGGCGACCGGGCCGGACTTCCGCAACGGCCGCCGCTATCACGGGATCGAATTGCCGCTCGGCCCGGCCTATGGCGGGCCGCTGTTCTTCGCGCACTACTCGTTCCTCGGCATCGACCCGCGCGGGCTGGTCGACCGCTACGCCGACTACTGGGAACAGAACCGTGCCCATGTGCGGATCCACGAGGCGCACGGGCGGCTGAATCCCAATGGCTTCCAGGGCTACGGCGCCGATTGCTGGGGCCTGACCGCCAGCGACAACGAGGACAGCTACGGGGCCCACGACCCCGCCAACGACCGCGGTGTGGTGACCCCGACCGCGGCGGTCGCCAGCCTTCCCTACTGGCCGGAAGCGTCGATGCGGGCGCTGCGGCACTTCCGGGAAACGCTGGGTGACCGGATCTGGGGGCGCTACGGCTTCACCGACGCCTTCAACCAGACCCGCGGCTGGTACGCCACCTCCTATCTGGCGATCGACCAGGGCCCGATCGTCTGCATGATCGAGAATCACCGCACCGGGCTGCTCTGGCGGCTGTTCATGAGCGCCCCGGAGGCGCGCCGGGGCCTGACCCGGCTCGGCTTCACCAGCCCGGCGATCGACCGCGAGGGCTCGCCGTGACGGACCCGGAACCGCTCGTACTGGACGCCTGGATCGAGCGCCGGCTGCCGGTCTCCATTGCCCGGCTGCTCGG
Organism: Rhodospirillaceae bacterium; assembly: GCA_018401495.1. GTDB lineage: Bacteria > Pseudomonadota > Alphaproteobacteria > Thalassobaculales > Thalassobaculaceae > Thalassobaculum_A. Next base: position 93,450 of record JAGYJX010000012.1, on the reverse strand, counting down.
CGGCAGGTGTCGGCGACCGGCCTCGCCCATCCGGGGCCGCGGGTTCGGGCAGGTCATGGTGCCCGGCGCCCGGGTCGGTAGCTGGCGGCGCCGGGCGCCGGTCCGGGCGAGCCGAACTACTTCTTCCATTGGCTGCGCGATTCGGCCGTCGTGGTGCGCGCGCCCTGCTGGTCCTGCACCGACTGGGTCGCCTGCCGGCTGCGGCGCGCGCCCGCTTCGCCGAGGCGATCGCGTTCGACGGCGCGCTGCAGCGCCTGGACGGCGGCCGCGCGGTGGCGTCCGAAGCGTGGCCGCCCGTCCTCCTGCCGCACCTCCAGGGCTACCTGCGGCGCGCGCGGGAACTGGCGGCGGTGCGACGCGCTCGACCCTCCCGGGCGAGGTGCGCTTTCACCCTGACGGCAGTCTCGACCTGATGCGCTGGAGCCGGCCGCAGGACGACGGGCCGGCGCTGCGGGCGCTGCGAACCCTCGACATGCTGGCCGGCGACGCCCTGCCGGGGAGAGCGGGACCGACGGCGGGCCGGGAGGCTGCTCGCGGTCGATCTCGGCTACCGCGCTCTCGCCCGCCTCGGCGAGCCGTCCTACGACCCGTGGGAGGAGGAGACGGGCCAGCACTTCTACACCCGGCTGGTGCAGCACGCGGCCCTGGCCCGGGCGGCGTCCTGGGCGGCGGCCGGCGGGCACCCGCGGCTGGCGAAGCGGTACGCCGCCGGCGCCGACGCGCTGGCCCTGGCGCTGCACGGCTTCTGGTCGCCGGCCGACGGCTTCTACCGCAGCCGCCTGCCGGGGCCCGACTGAGCCCCGCCAAGAGCCTGGACAGCGTCGTCCTGTTGGCCGTGCTGCACGCGGGCCTGACCGACGGTCCGTTCAGCGTTCTCGACCCGCGGGTCGAGGCGACGGTCGACCGCCTGCAGGGGTTCTTCGCCGGCTATCTGCCGGTCAACGCCGGCCGCGCCCCGGCCGACGGCGTGCTGCTCCGGCCGCTACGCGGGCGACACCTACCACGACGGCGGCGCCTTCCTGCCGTGCTGTTTCGGGCTGGCCGAGTACCACTATCGCCGTGCCGCCGGCGGCGGCACGGGCGCCGACGACTCCCTGGTCCGGGGCGACGCGGTCCTGGCCTTCGCCCGGCGGTTCCTGCCGGAAGACGGCGCCCTGCCGGAGCAGCTGGATCGGGTGACCGGGGCTCCGCGTTCGGCCGCGGATCTCTCCTGGAGCCACGCCGCCTTCGTCACGGCTGTCGCCGCCCGCGCCGCCGGTCGACATCGGTAGGGCCGAATGGGCTATACGGTCCGCTCCTTGACGGACAACCGGAGGCGATCATGTCGCGGGTGAAGTGGGGCGTGCTCGGGGCCGCCAAGATCGGCCTCGACCGGGTGATCCCGGGAATGCTGAAGGCGAGCAACGTCGAGGTCGCGGCGATCGCGTCGCGCGATCCCGCCAAGGCGCGGGCCGCCGCCGACCGGCTCGGCATTCCGACCGCCTACGGCTCCTACGAGGAACTGCTGGCCGACCCGGCGATCCAGGTGATCTACAACCCGCTGCCGAACCACCTGCACGTCGAGTGGACGCTGCGGGCGGTCCGCGCCGGCAAGCACGTGCTGTGCGAGAAGCCGATCGCCATGACCGCCGCCGACGCCGAGGCGCTGCGGGCCTGCCCGAAGGACCGGCTGGTGATGGAGGCGTTCATGGTGCGCTTCCATCCGCAATGGATCCGGGCCCGCGAGATCGTGCGCTCCGGCCGCCTCGGCGAGGTGAGGGCGCTGCAGATGCTGTTCGCCTACAACAACCCGGATCCGGCCAACATCCGCAACCGCCTGGAGACCGGCGGCGGCGCGTTGATGGACATCGGCTGCTACCCGATCGTCGGCGCCCGTTTCCTGCTGGACGCCGAACCGCTGCGCGCGATCGCTCTGGTCGACCGCGACCCGGCCTTCGGGACCGACCGGCTGAGCAGCGCGATCCTCGATTTCGGAAAAGCACGCCATCTCACCTTCGCCGTCTCGACCCAGGCGACGCGCTACCAGAGGCTGCAGGTGCTCGGCACCGTCGCCCGCCTGGAGATCGTGATCCCGGTCAACGCACCGCAAGGCGAGGCGACCCGCATCCTGCTCGACGACGGCAGCGCAGCCGACGGATCGAGCGCGGTCGTGGAGACGATACCGGCGAGCGACCAGTTTACTGTGCAGGCCGAAGCTTTCAGCCGCGCCGTGCTCGGCCAGGAGAGCCTGCCCTGGGGGGTCGAGGATGCAATCCTGAACATGCGTGTGCTCGACGCGCTGTTCCGCTCGGAGACCAGCGGGCGCTGGGAGACCCCTTGACCGGGAGACGCCGTGGCGGGATTGCGCTCAGCCGGAATCGCCGCCGGTCTTCGGCTGCCCGAGCACGCGGTGGGTGAGGCGGCGGGTGCCGAGCCAGATCGCCGCGACCACCAGCGGCAGGGCGAGCGCGGTGGCCACCGTCGGGTCGACGCCGCCGAGCCGGTCGGCTTTCGCCAGCCCGTCCAGCGCCGACTTGACCAGGCCGAGCGCGTAGTAGCTGACCGCCACCACCGACAGGCTCTCGACGGTTCGCTGCAGGGCGAGCGCCTGGGCGGCCCGGCGGTTCATGGATTCCAGCAGGTCGCGGTTCTGCGCCTCCAGCTGGACCTCGATGCCGGTGCGCAGCAGGCTGGAAAGCCGGTTGGCGCGGCGCGACAGGGCCTCCTGGCGGGTCGCGACCGAGGCGCAGGTGCGCATCGCCGGCGACAGCCGGCGCATCAGGTAGCCGAACAGCTCGATATGGCCGTCGATGGCCGAGGATTGCAGGTTCTCCAGCCGGTTCTCGACGATCTCGGCGTAGGCGATGCTGGCGCCGTAGCGGTAGTTGGAGGCGGCGACCACCTCCTCCAGTTCGGCCGAGAGCCCGGAGAGCTGCGTGAGCAACGCCTCGTCGCTCAGCCGCCGGCCGCCGTCGGCGAGGGTTTCGGCGACCTCGGCCAAGCCGCGCTCGATGCCTTCGAGGCGCGGGCTGGCGGCGCGGGCGATCGGCAGCGACAGCATCGCGAAGCGGGCGTAGGTGATCACTTCCAGCACCCGCTGCACCAACTGGCCGAGCAGCATCGGCTCGATCGCGCCGACCCGGACCAGCAGGCGCTCGAAGCCGCCGTCGTGGGCGCGCAGATCGCCGTAGAGCTGGCCCTCCCCGGCGGCAAGCGCGCAGCCGAACACCGGGTTGCCGTCGAACCAGCGCGACAGCCGGTTGGGGTCTGACCGGCTGGCCGGCGTCGGTGGTCACGGTCAGGTTGACCGCGACCAGGACGTCGCCGAACAGCCGCTCGACCCACTCCGCCGGCACCAGGTCGAACACCGTCTCGTCGAACGGGTGCTCGATCGGTTCCTCGCGCATCAGGGTGTAGGTCGAGAACTCGGTGTGGCGTTCCCACTTCACCACGAACGGTCCGAGATCGACCGTGAAGTGCTTGGCGCCGGGCGCCGGCTCGGCCTTGCCGTAGCGCCGGCACAGCGAGGCGAACTGGACGTGGTCGCGGGCCCCGCCGCGCTCGCCGGTGGCGATCGCCAGATGGGAGACCCGCAGCGGCGCCGACATCGGCCGGAACGGCCGGTCGTGCAGCTCCAGAGTCAACGCCTCGCGTTCAGGATGGAACTTCATCGATCGCCCGCCCTCAGCCTGCTGCAGTGTGGCGGGCAGACGGAGCATTTACCAGGGCGGATCGTCGCTGGCGGCACCGCGGCGCGCCCCAACCCCGGCCGGGACGCTCTCCCGGGGACGACGAAGCCGCGACCGCCGCGGCACGGGCCTGACGGCGGGCTTGAGCGCTCAGCCCGCCGCGCTCGCCGGCGGTGCCCCGGCATCGTCGTCGATCAGGCTCTCGCCCGGCTTCACCACGGTGAAGTCGACCGGCACCATCGCCAGCGCCGGGCGGCCGTCGGCGTCGCGGGTGACGCGGGTGAAGGCCGAGGCGTCCAGGTCGCCGGTCTCCGGATGGTCCTCGCGGAAATGCGCGCCGCGGCTGTCCTCGCGGGCCAGCGCCGCGACCGCGATGACCTCGGAGACCGCGATCTGGCTCTCCAGGTTCAGCCAGTCGTGCCAGGTCAGGTTGAAGGCGCGGTCGCCGTCGGCGAGGCCGGTGCGGTGCAGTTCGGCGCGCAGCGCTTCCAGGCCGGCGAGGCCGCGCCGCAGGCCGTCGGCGGATGCGCAGGATCCCGACCTCGTCCCACATCAGGGTCCAAAGCCGCTCGCGCAGCTCGCCGAGGTCGCCCGGCACCAGCGCGAACGGCGCCTCGGCGCGGGCGACGGCGGCGTCGATGGCGGCGCGAGTCGGGTTCCGGCAGGGCCGAGCCGCGCCGCACCCGGGCGGCCATCACGTCGCCGGCGATCCCGCCGAACACCGTCGAATTGGCGACCCCGTTGCCGCCAAGCCGGTTGGCGCCGTGGACGCCGCCGCAATCCTCGCCGGCGGCGAACAGGCCGGGGATCGCCGTCGCGGTGTCGATCTCGAACTCGACGCCGCCCATCATGTAGTGGGCGGTCGGCACCACCTCGACCCGGCCGCCGGCCAGGTCGAACCCGCAATCGGCGCAGCGCTTGACCATGCCGGGGAAGCGCCGGGCGACGTTCTCCGGCCCGAGGTGCTTCATCTCGATCCACACCCCGCCCATCGGCGTGGTGCGGCCGGCGCGCATCTCGCGGTAGATGGAGCGGCTGACGACGTCGCGGGTGGCGCGCTCGCCGGCGCGGTCGTAGTCGGCCATGAAGCGGCGGCCGTCGCCGTTCAGCAGATAGCCGCCGGCGCCGCGCAGCCCTTCCTCGAGCACCGTCCCGGTCATCCGGGTGTCGGGCCCGGCCAGCAGGCCGGTCGGGTGGAACTGCACCATCTCCATGTCGCGCAGCGGCAGGCCGAGGCGCAGCGCCATCGCCATGCCGTCGCAGGCCTTGTCGCCGGACGGCGTGTGGTAGAGGTACATGGTCGGCCCGCCGCCGGTCGCCAGCAGCACGGCGCGGGCCCGCACCAGCCGGTAGCGGCCGGTGCGCATGTCGATCAGCAGCGCCCCCGCCAGGCCGGACCCGTCGGCCGCCATGACCAGCTCGATCGCGCGATGCTCCTCCAGGCGCCGCACGCCGCGCGCCCAGACCTGCTCCATCAGCCGGTTGACGATCTCGATGCCGGTCAGGTCGCCCTTGTGGACGGTGCGGTCGAAGGACTGGCCGGCGAACGCCTTCTGGTGCAGCGAGCCGTCGGGGTTGCGGTCGAAGAAGCAGCCGAGCTCGTTCTCCAGCTCGCGGATGCGCTCGACCGCGCCCTCCACCAGCCGCCAGGCGAGATCCTGGCGCGGCAGCCACTTGCCGCCGACGATGGTGTCCATGAAGTGGCGTTCGAGACTGTCGGTCGGGGCCAGCGCGACGTTGAAGCCGCCCTGCACCATGCGGGTGCAGCCGCACTTGCCCATCAGGCCCTTGACCGCGACGGTAACCTCCAGCTCCGGGTCGGCCTGCAGGGCGTGCAGCGCGGCGAACAACCCGGCGCCGCCGGCGCCCAGGATCAGGATATCGGTGTCGAGGCGTTCCATCGTCAGCCGGCCCTGACCAGGAACACCGCGCCGACGGCGACGGCGAGCACGGCGCCGAACGCGATCAGCCCCTTGCGGGTGTCCCGCCACGGCAGCAGTTCGAGCAGCATGACCCGGGTCCCGGCGGCGAGGTGGATGGTGAGGAACGTCACCAGGCCCCACTCGCCGATCACGAAGGCCGGATGCTCGGTGGCGGCCAGGAAGCCCTCGAGCGCCGCGTCGGATTCCAGCGCCAGCCCGAGCGCCAGGAAATGCAGCGGCAGGAACAGCACCAGCGCCACACCCGACACGCGATGCGCGACGAACGCCCAGAACCCCGGGTGATTGCGGGCCGGCCGGATCACGGCTCACCCACCACCGCCACCACGGCGCGACCGCCGAGCGTCGCCAGGAGGCCGCCGAGCAACAGCATCGCCGCGTCGAGCGAGCGGCCGCGCCAGGGGGTGTGCTCCTGGATGACGTTGCGCAAGCCGATCGGGCCGTGGATGGCGGCTGCCAGCACGAAGGTACCGTAGAACAGTCCCCAGCCGACGCTGCCGCGGGTGCGGGCCAGAATCTCGGCGGCGGTCAGCCCGCCGTCGGCGACGATCAGGATCATCGCAAGGTGCGCGATCACCAGCGGCGCCAGGATCAGCGCCGTCAGGCGTTGCGCTAAGAACAGCCAGACCGGCGTCACGGCAGCCCGCCTCCCACCAGATCCAGCAATGACTGCCGCTTGAGCCCGGCTATTCCGGCGGTCGGGTTGATGCCGACCGGGCAGTGCTCGACGCAGCTGCCGTGGGTGTGGCAACTGTGGCACCCGCCGCCGGCGGAGGCGGCCTTCAGCACCCCGTGCCGGTCGCCGTCGCGGACGTCGTTCACCAAGGTCCAGGCGCGGTTCAGGGCCGCCGGTCCGAGGTAGTCCGGATCCCAGCCCACCACGTCGCAGGCGGCGTGGCAGACCCCGCAATTGATGCACTCGATGCCGGCGTCGGCGGCGCGGCGCGGGGCGCTGTCCGGGCGGACCGCCGCCATCGGCTCGGCGCGCGTGCGGGTCGGGGTGAAACGACCCTGGGCGCGCTGCCATTTCTCGAAGAACGGCGTCATGTCGACCGCGAGGTCCTTCAGCCGCGGCAGGTTCCGCAACGGCTCGATCCTCAGCCGTCGCTCCCTGGCAACCCTCGAGACGTGAGTTCGGCAGGTCCAGCGCGGCCGTCCGTTGACGGTCATTGCGCACGACCCGCATACCCCGACCCGGCAGGCGAACCGGTAGGCCAGCGCCGGCTCGGCGTGGCGCTGGATCCAGGTGACCACGTCCAGCACGGTCTGGTTGGCGCGCTGCGGCACGTCATAGGTCTCGAAGCGTCCCGCATCCCCGCCGCGCCAGACCTCGACCGTCAGCGTCTCGCGGGCGCCCTCCGGCTGCGCTCCATGTCGCGGCGGCTACTCCGCCGCCTGCGCTGCCGGCGCGGCGTGGGCACCGGCGGCGTCCTCGAGCCGGACCCAGCCGAACACCTTGGAAACGATCCGCCATTCGCCGTCGAGCTTCACGAAGTTCAGGTAGTCGGTGAACAGTTTCGGTTCGATGGCGATCCGGCAGGTCACCAGCGCGGTTTCCGGCCCGGCAAGATGGATCGACACGATCTGGTCGTGGCGCGGCTGGCCGGCCTTGGCCGGGCTGGTGCGCCCTCGCACCCTGGCGTAGACGGCGTCCATCGCGTCGTCGATCAGGCTGCCGCCGACCCCGGTGATCAGGTGGCAGGAGGGGTGGAACACCTTCTGCAGGGTGGCGACGTCGCCGTTGTGGAAGCCGTCGAAATACAGCTGCATGGCCTGGGTGAGTTCGGCGTACGCGGTCGACATGGCGGCCTCCTTCGGTCACGATTCCTGACGCCGGAGTATGGACCGCCCTGGACCCGACGCGCAACGCAGGCCCTGAGGCCGGTAGCCGACCGGCGCCGTCCGGAGGGAATCCGGCGCCCCGGGTGCCGCCACGCTCTGCGATGTCCCGAAAATCACTCGGTAATCTGCGCGATCTTCACTTCCTGGCAACAATCTTCGGAGTAGGATCCGATCGCGGTCATGGTGGCCGTGCGGGACGGGTGAGGGAGTTTCCATGGATCCGGCGACGTTGACGGCGATCTACGCCGTGCTTGCCACACTGGGGCTGGTGGCGACGGACAGCTTTTACAACGCCAACACGATGTACCTCGACACCACCGTGGCCGAGGCCGTGGCCGAGGAAGGTTACACCCCCTACGTGATCGACGGCATCTTCATCGCCGAAGTGAAGAAGATCACCAAGACCCCTTCGCTGGTGGCGGCGCCGACCATTCAGTCGAGCAAGACCAAGCCGGTGTCGGCGGCGCTGGCGCAGGCGGCGGGGCTTGAGTCCGCGCTTGGCGCGATCCACAGCCTCATGGGCATCATTCCGCCCAAGATGGTCACCAGCGTGATCGTCGAGGACGAGACCAAGCGCGTCCAGGTTGTGCAGAACGGCCCGGATGGGCGGGTCGCCGAGTACGTCGTTGCCGACGAGATGAAGCTGAAGCTGATCCTGACCGGATACGACCCGAAGTCCGGGTACTTCGACATCGAGGTCAAGGGGCACACCGAGGACGACGACTTCGACCACATGATCCGCGACGCGGCGTTCGCCGCCGTGCTGAAGCTCGACCCGTACCTTGCGACTCTCTACGACCTGAACTACCGCGCCGTGAACGACAAGGACCTGGCGCCGGCGAAGGAGCTGATCGAGAAGCAGCTCGACGAGACTTCCGAGCGTGGCGGGCCACAGCCACCGGGCCCTCACCGAGAACCTGCGCGGGATCCTGGCGCTGCTGGAACGCGACCAGACGACCGCCCGCGAGTATTTCCTGAAGGCCCAGGCGTCGAACCCGCGGCAGCCGATCGGGTTCCTGAACTGCGCCTTCCTGGACGTGCACGAGGACCGCTTCGAGGAGGCGATCCGGAACGTCGAGAAGGTCATCTACCCGACCTACTGGCCGATGACGAGCAACCCGGTCCTGCTGTCGAGCGCCTACGTCATCAAGGGCGTGGCGGAGACCGAGTCGAAGAAGTTCAAGGCCGCCGAGGCGAGCTTCCAGAAGGCCGCGGCCCTGCACCCGCAATCCTCGGAGGTCTACGTCTACTGGTCACGGATGCTGCGCAAGTCGGGGCGGCCGGCGGAGGCCGAGCGCAAGCTGTTCCAGGCGCGCCAGAACTCGGTGTTCTTCGAGAACTACCCGGAGATGGCGCTGCTGTACTTCTGGCTGACGGAACAGGGCGACCAGCCGCTCGACCGTCGCACCAGTCAGGCCGAGGCGCTCTGACGCACCGCGGGACGACAGCCGGGACGGCCCTCGAGGGGGGCCGTCCCGGCCTCGATCAGAACCCGCTCTCGCGGGCCCGGATCAGCTTCGCCACCGCGTCGTTGACCGGGGCCGACAGCCCGACCTTGGCGGCCTCGGCCGGAATGGCGCCGTTGATGGCGTCGATCTCGGACGGACGCCGGGCGACGTGGTCCTGCAGCATCGACGGCTTGGAATGCGGGATCTTCGCGCCGAAGGTCCTCACGTAGCTGGCAACGTCGTCGAAGCCCAATTTGATCCCCTTGGCGCGGGCGACCGCGTCGGCCTCGGCGGCGCAGGCGCTGGCGATGCTCCAGGCGTCGGGGTTGTCGAGCACCTGGCCGACCGTCAGCCCGGTGATGCAGCACGGCCCCGAGACCGCGCAGTTGCAGATCAGCTTCTCCCAGATCATCTGGTGGATGTCGGGGTAGCCCTTGGCGGCGAACCCCGACTGCTCCCAGACCGTCACGACCTTGGCGAGGCGGTCGGTCTCGCCGCCGTCCATCTCGCCGAGCCGCACCATTTCCATGCCGTTGTGATGGGCGTGCGCCGGACCGCGCATCGAGGCGCCGAAGCCGCCGACGACACCCAGCATCACCTGGCTGGTCGGGATCGCCTCGGCAATGCGGTCGGCGGCGCCGAGGCCGTTCTGGATCGTCAGGATCACGGTGTCGGGGCCGGTCATGCTCAGGGCGGTGCGCGCGGCGGCGGCCACGCCGCTCGCCTTGGTGGCGACGATCACCAGGTCGCAGGTGCCGACTTCGGCGCCATCGGTGGTGGCGCGCAGGCGTACCGTGCGGTCGCCGGACTTGCCCTCGACCCGCAGCCCGTCGCGGTTGATGGCGTCGACATGCTCCTGCCACGTGTCGACCGCCCACACCTCGTTGCCGGCATCGGCCATCAGCGCGGCGTAAATCGACCCCATCGCGCCGCAGCCGACGATCGCGATCTTCATGCTCTTTCCTCCCGGAATTCGACGGGCCGGTGCTCCGGCCGGACCTTGTTCGCGGCAGGGTAGGACGCCGGCCGGGCGAGCGGCAAGCCGGCGCCGTGCGCTCCGCGCCGGCCCGGTGGACTGGAGCGTGGCATCCGGCCCAAGATGCCGGCGCCACACCGGAGGAAACGATGACCGACAAGACCATCGCCGACCTGATCGAGGACCGCTTCGGGCTGCCGACCGAGGACGGACGCGACATGCCGGCCGAGGGCGAGCTGGCGGCGCTCCTGCGCCACCGCAGCCACCGCCGTTTCAAGCCCGACGCGGTGCCGGACGAGCTGCTGCGGGTGGTGCTGGCAGCGGCGTTCTCCGCGCCCGCCAAGTCCGACCTGCAGCAATGCTCGGTCATCGTGGTCAAGGACCCCGACCTGCGGGCGCGGCTGAACGCGCTGATCGTCGGGCAGGACTGGATCCCGGGCGCGCCCTCGCTGCTGGTGTTCTGCGGCGACAACCGGCGCATCCGACGGATCTCCGAGGCGCGCGGCAAGCCCTACCCGAACGGCCATCTGGACTCGTTCCTGAACTGCGCCGTCGACGCCGGTATCGTGCTCGCGACCTTCGTCAGGGCGGCCGAGGCCGCCGGGCTCGGCTGCTGCCCGATCAGCGTCATCCGCGACCGGATCGAGGAGGCGTCGGCGCTGCTGGGCCTGCCCGACCACGTGTTTCCGGTGGCCGGCATGGGACTCGGCTGGCCGGAGCGCGAGGGCTGGGTCAGCCTGCGGCTGCCGCCGTCGGTGACGGTGCACACCGACCGCTACGACGACAGCACCATGCTGGCCGAGGTCGACGCCTACGACCGGCGCCGGGACGCCCGCTTCAGCACGCCGCCGGCCCAGCAGCGCATGACCGCCGAGTACGGCGTCGCCGAGTTCTACGGCTGGTCCGAGGACAAGGCCCGCCAGTACGCCACCCCGCAGCGCAAGCAACTGGCCGGATTCCTGAAGTCGAAGGGCTTCGGGCTGGACTGAGCCGACACCACACGGCGAATTGACCGACGCGTGATCGCGCCTCCCGCCCCTGTGATGAGTACCAGGAAGTCAGGGCATCTATTGTCGTATCTCCGAAAGGACAACACAGGAGGTTTCGATGAAGCGTCGTGACGTGAACGCCGTGCTGCTCGGTTCGCTGGCCGCCGCCATGGCTTCGGTGATCGTGCAGGCGCCGGCGCTCGCCGCCGGCGACAAGGAGAAGTGCTACGGCATCTCCCTCGCCGGGCAGAACGACTGCAAGGCCGGGGCCGGGACCACCTGCGCCGGCACCTCGACCGTCGACTACCAGGGCAACGCCTGGAAGCTGGTGCCGAAGGGCACCTGCGAATCCGTGCAGCTCCCGGACGGCCGCAAGGGCTCGCTCGCCGAGTTGTCCCGCGATCTGCCGAAGGCCTGATCCGGAGCGGGTCGTGACGGGCGTGCCGCAGCCGGGCGGCCATGCCGGCGCGGGCCGGCGTCGGGCTGAAGCCGCAGCACGCCCGCGCCATCCTCGACGGGCGACCCGACATCGGCTTCTTCGAGGTTCACGCCGAGAACTACATGGGCGGATGGCGGCCCGCCGCACCGCCTGCTCGAGGCGATCGGCGCGGCCTATCCGCTGTCGGTGCACGGCGTCGGTCTGTCGATCGGCGGGCCGACGCCGGTCGACCCCGTGCATCTGCGGCGCCTGCGCGCGGTCGTCGAACGCTACCGCCCCGCCCTGGTGTCGGAACACCTGGCGTGGTCGACGCATGGCGGCGCGTTCCTGAACGATCTGCTTCCGGTGCCGCTGACCGACGCCACGCTCGACCGGGTCGCCGACGGCGTGGCCGCAATCCAGGACGCGCTCGGGTCGGACGATCCTGATCGAGAACCCCGCGACCTACGTGACCTTCGCCGAGAGCACCATCCCCGAGACCGAATTCCTGCGGCGTCTGGGCGAGCGCACCGGCTGCGGGTTGCTGCTGGACGTCAACAACGTGCGGGTCTCGGCGACCAATCACGGCTTCGACCCGGTCGCCTATCTCGACGCCTTCCCGATGGAGCGGGTCGTGAGAGATCCATCTCGCCGGCTACGACGAGGATCGCGACGCCGACGGCGGGCGGTTGCTGATCGACGCTCACGCCAGCGCCGTGCGCCCCGACGTTTGGCCGCTGTACGAGCGCGCGCTGGCGCTGACCGGGCCGGTGGCGACCCTGATCGAGTGGGACAACGACGTCCCGGACTGGCCGGTGCTCCACGCCGAGGCCCGGCGCGCCGACGCCCTGCTCGCCGACGCCCTGCTCGCCGACCGGCGGCTCCGCAGGGGCGCCAGCGTGGTGCCGCCGCGGTGGCCCGTGGCTGAGCGCGACGCCCAGGCCGGCTTCGCCGCCGCGCTGCTCGATCCCGCCGCCCCGCCGCCGCCGGGCGTGACCGCGCGCCCGGGGCCGACGTCGCCCGCCGGTTCGCGGTCTACCGGAACAACGTCGCGGTCGGGCTGATCGAGGCGCTGCGCGCGGGGTTTCCGGTCACCGAGCGCCTGGTCGGTGCCGAGTTCTTCCGGGCGATGGCGCGATCCTTCGCCGCCGTCCACAAGCCGTCCTCGCCCCTGCTGTTCGCCTATGGCGGCGCGTATCCCGCGTTCATCGCCGGTTTCGAGCCGGCGGGAGGGCTGCCCTACCTGGCCGGGGTGGCGGCGCTGGAGGCGGCCCGGGTCGAGGCGCTGCACGCCGCCGACGCGCCGGCGCTGGACGCCGCCGCGCTGGCCGGCGCTCTGTCGGGGGCGCTGTCGGGCGCGGACGCCGACCGGCTCGGGCTGCGGGTCGACGCGCATCCGGCGGCGCGGCTGATCGCCAGCGACCATCCGATCGTCGCGATCTGGGCGGCCCACCAGGATCCGGGGGTCGAGCCGAGTTTCGACGGACCGTGGGAGCCGGAGGCGGCACTGGTCACCCGTCCGGACCAGGCGGTGCTGGTTCGATCCCTGGCTCCGGGCCCGGCCGCATTCGCGGCGGCGCTGCTCGCCGGCAGCCACGATCGGCGCGGCCGGGGAACAGGCGCTGTCGATCGACGGCGGATTCGACATCGGACGCACCCTGATCGCCCTGGCCGACGCCGGGGCCATGACACGCCTGGGAGGGCACGCACCATGAGCATCACCACCGGCGACGGCCGGTCGCCGTCGCTGTCCGGCGATCGCCTGCCGGATCGCCGGCGGCGTCGACCGCTACGCACCGCCGGTCGCGCAACTCGCCCTGCGGGTCGCGCTGGCGGTGCCGTTCTACCGCTCGGGCCTGACCAAGTGGGACGGCTTCCTGCAACTCTCCGACAGCGCCGTCTACCTGTTCCAGGAGGAGTTCAAGCTGCACCTGTTCGGCGCCCAGCTGGACTACCCGCTGCCGGCGTTGAGCGCCCTGCTGGCGGGGTGCGCCGAGGTGGCGCTGCCGATCCTGCTGGTTCTCGGCCTCGGGACCCGGTTCGCGGCGTTCGGCCTGCTGGTGATGACGGCGGTGATCCAGATCACCGTGCCGGAGGGCTGGGCCAACTTCCACCTGCCCTGGGCGGCGATGGCGCTGGCGCTGGTGGCCTGGGGCGGCGGCCCGCTGGCGCTCGACCGGCTGCTGCCGTGGAGCCGGGTCGGCGGGCGCCGCAATTCCTGAGGCCGCGGCGGGTGCCGGCAGGGTCGCCGGCACCCGTCGTCCGCCGCCGCGCGGTCAGTCGGCGATCGGGCCGACCACGGCGTAGGTCGGCTTGTTGTCGTCGATCGCGGTCCATTTGCGGGTCGAGGCGGGATCGGCTTCCAGCGTCCGCCAGTTCTCGCGCGCCTTCGAGACGTTGCCGGCGATGTCGCTTTCCCACAGCCCGACGACCGTCGGCGTGATGTTCAGCTTGAGCTGGCCGTCGACGATCCGCCAGAGGTTGGGGTTGCCCGGGACCTTGCCGCCCTGGGCGACGCCGTAGGCGCAGTGGCCGTCATGCGCCGGCGCGTATTTCGCCGGGTCGGCCAGGAAGCGGTCGCGGTTGGCGGCGCTGGAGAACGCCCACCGCGCGCCGTTGTACTCGGCGGTGATGCTGGCCTTGCCGGGCACCGCTTGGGGCTGGCGCTGGCCGATCGGCGCCGGGGTCATGTCGAAGAACGCGACCGGGTCGTAGCCGCTGACCGCGAAGCCGGTCTCGTCGACGTATTGCGGTCCGGCCTGCGCGCCGCCGAGGGCGAACATCGACAGGGCTGCCGCGAGGGCAAGTCTGGGAAGCATGGTGGGAGCCTCGTGATCAGGTGTGGTTGCGCTCGCGAGCGTCCGTGCGCCGCGGCTCCACCACTACGCGGCGAGCCATGCCGGTCGGCAAATCAGGAGAGCACACAAGCCCGTTACGGGGCCGTGCGGTCAGCGCCCCGGCTGCTCCACCACCGCGCCGACGATCCGGCGTACCAGCGGCAGGATGATCACCAGGGTCGGGAACGCCACCACCCAGGAGGCGCCCCAGGACTGCAGCCAGGTGACGGCGAAATCGTCCCTGAGGCCGATGCCGTTGAGCGTCGAGATGCCCGAGACGACGCAGGTCATCAGGAAGGTGATCACCAGCGGCGTGACCACCGCGTTGAAGCGTGCCGGCAGTTTCCGGCCCAGCCGGACGCTCGCCGAAGTGTCGGGGGTCATGTGCGCCGTCCCATCGCAACCGCGTGCCCGCCATTGATACCGCGACGGGACGATGGAGTCGCGCGTAACGGCACGGTCCGGCGTCACGGATCTCGTTCCGGCCGGGCGACATCGGGTCCGCCCGACGGTGGATATTCCACGGGAATCGGGCGAGGTTTCGGTGAGGATCCCAGCGCCCGGAAGCGTTACGCTGAGGGCGTGTTTTCGCGAGCGGAGACTGTGATGACCGGCCCGACGATCGAGCATCTCGCCAACCCTCGGTTCAGGCCCTCGGGCGACCTGCCGGGCGTGCTGTCCGCCGGCTTGCGGCGGGAGGCGCAGGCCGCGATCCGATCCTGGCCGGGCTACGCGCCGACGCCCCTGCTGGAGTTGCCCGGCCTCGCCCGGCTTCTCGGGGTGGCGGCGATATCCTGGAAGGACGAGGGCGGGCGCTTCGGGCTCGGCAGCTTCAAGGCGCTGGGCGGCGCCTACGCCGTGCAGCGGCTGGTCGGCCAGATCGGCGCCGGCGCCGGGTCACCTTCGCCGCCGCCACCGACGGCAACCACGGCCGCGCGGTCGCCTGGGGCGCGGCCCAGGCCGGCGCCCGCGCGGTCATCTACCTGCACGCCGGGGTCAGCCCGGGGCGCGAGGCGGCGCTGCGCGCGCTCGGCGCCGAGATCGTGCGGGTGCCCGGCAACTACGACGACAGCGTCCGGCAATGCGCCCGCGACGCCGCCGACCAGGGCTGGCACGTGGTCTCGGACACCTCGTGGGAGGGCTACCGGGAGACGCCGACGGCGGTGATGGCGGGGTACTCGCTGATCGCCCGCGAGGTGGTCGAGCAGATCGGCGCGCGCCCGCCGAGCCATGTCCTGGTGCAGGCTGGCGTCGGCGGGGTGGCGGCGGCGATCTGCGTCGAGTTCCGCGACGCCTGGGGCGACGACGCGCCGCGCTTCGTGGTGGTCGAGCCGGCGCTCGCCGCCTGCCTGCTGGCGAGCGCCCGGGTCGGTCAGGCGCACCGAGGTGGCGCTCGCCGCCGAGACCGTGATGGCCGGGCTGTCGTGCGGCGACCCCTCGCCGCTCGCCTGGGAGATCCTGGAATCCGGGGCCGCCGATTTCGTGGCCGTCGACGATGCCTGGGTCGGGCCGGCGATGCGCACGCTGGCGGCGGGCGAGGGCGGCGATCCGCGCCTGGTGGCGGGCGAATCGGCGGTCGCCGGGCTGGCGGTGATGCTCGCGACCGGCGGAAGGGCGGCGCTTCGGGCGGCGTTGGGCCTCGACGCCGGCAGCCGGGTCCTGCTGATCGGCACCGAGGGGGCGACCGACCCGGACATCTACCGGGCCATCGTCGGCAGCACCCCCGAGGAGGTCGTGGCGGGAGGCCGGGCATGACGAGCGCCGCCGAGCTTCCGGCCGAAGTGGTCAGGGCGATGACCGAGTGGCGGCGCGACTTCCACCGCCATCCGGAACTGGGCTTCCAGGAGACCCGCACCAGCCGGCTGATCGCCGAACGGCTGGCCGGGTTCGGCCTGGAGGTCCACACCGGGATCGGCGGCACCGGCGTGGTCGGCGTGCTGCGCCGCGGCGCCTCCAACCGGGCGATCGGGCTGCGCGCCGACATCGACGCGCTGCCGATCCACGAGAGGAACGAGCTTCGCGCACCGCTCGACCACCCCCGGCGTGATGCACGCCTGCGGCCATGACGGGCACACCGCCATGCTGCTGGGTGCGGCCCGGCAGCTGTCCGAGGCGGACAGCTTCGACGGCACCGTCGTGTTCATCTTCCAGCCGGCCGAGGAGCACGGGCAGGGCGCCCAGGCCATGATCGACGACGGGCTGTTCGAGCGCTTCGGCGTCGACCAGGTGTTCGGCATCCACAACATGCCCGGCCTGCCGGTCGGCCGGCTGGCGGTCCGCGCCGGGCCGATCATGGCCAGCGAGGACAATTTCGAGATCGTCATCCACGGCTCCGGCGGCCACGCCTCGGCGCCGCAGAACACCGTCGATCCGATCGTGATCGCCGCCGAGGTGGTGCTGGCGCTGCAGACCATCGTGGCGCGCGGGTTCTCGCCGCTGGACGCGGTGGTGGTGTCGGCGACCGAGCTGACCACCGACGGGGTGCGCAACGTCATCGCCTCGACCGCCTGGATCCGCGGCGACGTGCGCGCGTTCACCCCGGACGCGCAGGCCAGGGTCGAGGCGCTGATGCGCCGCATCGCGGCCGGTGTCTGCGCCGCCCACGGCGCCACCTGCGAGGTGTCGTATTCGAACTCCTTCGTGCCGACGATCAACACCGCCGAGGCGACCGCCCTGGTGGTGCGGGCGGCGCGCGGCGCGCTGGGCGAGGACGCGGTCGATCCGGAGTGCCGGCCGATCGGCGGGGCCGAGGACTTCGCCCGCATGCTGGCGGTCAAGGAGGGCTGCTTCGCCTTCCTCGGCAACGGCGGCGACGCCGGGCAGGGCCGGGGCCTGCACGGCCAGTATTACGATTTCGACGACGCCGCGTTGCCGCACGGCGCCGCCTACTGGATCGGCCTGGTCGAGACCGCCCTGCCGGCGCGGTGACGCGGCGGCGGACTCAGCCGGTCTCCATCGGCAGGTTCGGGTCGGTCACCCATTCCGACAGCGAGGCGTCGTAGAGGGCGACGTTGCGGTGGCCGAGGCGGGTCAGCCAGAAGGTCGTCACGCTGGCGGCGATGCCGCCGCCGCAATACGGCACCACCCGCTCGGCGTCGAGCGCGCCGACGCCGCGCAGGGCGGCGGCGATCTCGTCGGCCGGGATGAAGGCGCCGGTCATCGGGTCCAGCAGATCGCGCGAGGCGACGTTGACCGAGCCGGCGATGCGGCCGGGCCGGCCGTAGTGCACGCCGTCGCCGCGGTGCTGCTCGGGCGACAGCGCGTTGACCACGCAGGCGCCGTCGGTCGAGCGCCGCCAGCACGCCGTCGCGGCCGACCACCAGGTGCGGGCGCGGGTTCGCGGTCAGGTCGGCCTCGGGGTGGCGCTCGACGCCGGTCTCGACCGGGCGGCCCTCGGCCTTCCACTTCTTCAGGCCCCCGTCGAGCACGGCGGCGTTGTCGTGGCCGGCGACCTGCAGCATCCACCAGAAGCGCGTCGCCCAGCTCGGGTTGTCGGCGGCGTACAGCACGACGGCGGTGTCGTCGCCGACGCCGTGGGCGGCGAACGCCTCAGCCAGGCGCTCCGGGGTCGGCATGGTGAAGCGGAACCGGCCGGCCGGGTCGGAGAACGCGTCGCCGGTGATGTCGAGGAACGCTGCGCCGGGGATGTGGCCAGCCTCGTAGGTGGCGCGGCCGCTCTCGGCGCGCAGCGTGGTCTTCGGGTCCGGAACCAGGAAGCAGGTGGTGTCGAACACCTTGAGCCCCGGGTCGTCCAGGTGGTCGGCCAGCCAGTCGGTCGAGACCAGGCTGTCGGGCAGCCGGGCGATGGTGCTTGATCCGCTCATGGGTGCGTGCTCCCTTGTCTCTCTTCGTGGCGCCGGCCGGCGCCGGGCGTGTCCGGAACCCAGCCTATGCTGCCTGTCGTCAAATGGCGCGCTGCCTTCGCGGCGGTGCCGCCGAACGTCCAGGGAATGTTCTGGGTCGCCCTGTCGGGCCTGATCTTCTCGACCTTCATGGCGCTGGTCCGCCATGTGGGATCGCACATGGATCCCATCCAGGTCTCGTTCCTGCGCTACGCCTTCGGGCTGCTGTTCCTGGTGCCGTTCTTCATCCGGGTGCGCTGGCCCGACGTTGCGGCGGCGAACTGGAAGCTGCACGTGCTGCGCGGCACCATGCACGGCATCGGGGTGATGCTGTGGTTCTACGCGATGAGCCGCATTCCGCTGGCCGAGGTGACGGCGATCGGGTTCACCAACCCGGTGTTCGCGACCATCGGGGCGGTGATCTTCCTGCGCGAGGCGATCCGGCTGCCGCGCATCATCGCGGTCGTGGTCGGGCTGTGCGGCGCCCTGCTGATCGTGCGGCCGGGCTTCGCGGTGGTCGATCCCGGCGCCATCGCCATGCTGATCGCCGCCCCGATCTTCGCCGTCTCCGACCTGATCGCCAAGGTGCTCACCCGGCGCGAGAGCGGGCCGGCGGTGGTCGCCTATCTGTCGATCTTCGTGACCGTGGTGACCTTCGTGCCGGCGATGCTGGTCTGGCGGGCGCCGACCACCGAGGAATGGCTGGTGACGATCGCGATCGCCGGGCTGGCGACGCTCGGCCACCTGGCGATGATGCAGGGCTTCAAGGTCGGCGAGATGTCGGCGGTGCAGAGCGCCCGATACCTGCAGCTGCTGTGGTCGGCGCTGATCGGCTACGCCCTGTTCGCCGAGGCCCCCGGCCTCTACACCTGGGTCGGCTCGGCGATCATCGTCGGCGCCGCCCTGTTCATCGCCCACCGCGAGGGCAAGGCGCGGCAGACCGGCCGGCCGACCGTCGAGGCGGCGCAGTCCGGTCCCACCACCCCGACCTGACCGCTCCGACGAGCACTCACGCATCGACCCTTGACGCATCGATGGTCAATGCATAGATTGTCGGCATGGCCAGATCAGTGACCAAACCCCGCGCCGTCTCCAAGCCGTCCCCGGACTTCCTGAGCCGGGACTACTGGAACGGCACGATCAAGATGAGCCTCTCGAAGTTCTTCATCCTGTGCGTCCTGCACGACAAGCCGATGCACGGCTACGACGTCGCCCGCGCCGTCGAGCGCACCACCAACGGCTGCTGCTCGCCGACCGAGGGCACGATCTACCCGGTGCTGCGGGAGTTCGAGGAGGGCGGCTACGTCACCGCCGAGGCCGAGGTGGTCTCGGGGCGCGAGCGCAAGGTCTACACGATCACCGACAAGGGCCGCGCCGCGTTCAAGGTCGCCGTCGACGCCTGGATGGACGTCACGCGCTGCCTGATCGCCTCCGAGAAGGTCGCCTGCGGGGAGGCCGGATCGTGCTGCCCGTGACCTTCCTTCATTTGCCCGTATGCATCGATCATCGATCCATCGATCAACAAGGAGTGTGAGTGTCATGAACGAGCGTCTTCCGGTCGCCGTGATCGGCGCCGGCCCGGTCGGCCTGGCTGCCGCCGCCCGGCTGGTCGAGCGTGGCATCGCGCCGGTGGTGTTCGAGCGCGGTCCGGCCGCCGGTGCTGCGGTCGCCGCCTGGGGTCACGTGCGGGTGTTCTCGCCCTGGTCGTACAACATCGACGCGGCGGCCCGCGCCCTGCTGGAGCCGACCGGTTGGAAGGCGCCGGATCCGAAGGGCCTGCCGACCGGCGGCGAGATCGTCCGCGACTATCTGGCGCCGCTGGCCGCCCATCCGGCGATCGCCGCGCACCTCCGCTTGAACGCCACCGTCACCGCCATCACCCGGGCCGGGCTCGACCGGATGACGTCGCCGGGGCGCGACGGCGTCGCCTTCGCGGTGCGCTGGCGCGACGCCGCCGGCGCGGAGCACACCACCCTGGCCCGCGCCGTCATCGACGCTTCGGGCACCTGGGACAAGCCGAACCCGCTCGGCGTCGACGGCCTGCCGGTTGCCGGCGAGGCTGCCGCCGCCGACCGCATCGCCTACGGCATCCCGGACGCGCTCGGCGCCGACCGCATCGCCTACGGCATCCGGACGCGCTCGGCGCCGACCGCCAGGCCTTTGCCGGCAAGCGCGTGCTGGTCGTCGGCAGCGGGCATTCCGCGATGAACGTGGTGCTCGACCTTCTGCGCCTGCAGGACCAGGCGCCGGGGACCCGTGTCACCTGGGCGCTGCGCCGCAACCGCCTCGACAGGCTGGCGGGCGGTGGCGCCGCCGACCAGTTGCCGGAGCGCGGCGCCCTCGGTCTCGCCGCCCGCGAGGCGATCGAGGCCGGCCGGCTCGAGGTGCTGGCGCCGTTCGCCGCCGATCGCGTGGAGGCGACCGAAAGCGGCGTCGCCGTCGAGGGTCGCCTCGACGGAGCGGCGACGCGGTTCGAGGTCGACCGCATCGTCGTCGCCACCGGATTCCGCCCCGAGCTGGGCATGCTCGGCGAACTGCGGGTCGCGCTCGACCCGATCCTGCAGGCGCCGCCGGCGCTGGCGCCGCTCATCGACCCGAACCTGCACTCCTGCGGGACGGTGCCGCCGCACGGCGCCAGAGAACTGGCCCATCCGGAGGTCGGTTTCTACATCGTCGGCATGAAGTCCTACGGGCGCGCACCGACCTTCCTGATGGCGACCGGCTACGAGCAGGTGCGCTCGGTGGTCGCCGAGATCGCCGGCGACCACGCCGCCGCCCGCGAGGTCCGGCTGGTACTGCCTGAGACCGGGGTGTGCAGCGCCCAGCCGGTGGCCGCGGCCACGGCTGCGGCGAAGGGCTGCTGCGGCGGCCCGGCCCCGGCCAGGGTCGACGCCTGCTGCGTCGCCGACGCCGAGGCGAAGGATTCCGGAAAGGCCGGTTGCGGCTGTGACGCTCCAACACCCCGCGCGGTCGCGGTGCCCGCCGCGGCGCTCTGATGCTCCCGACACCGCCGCCGGCGCGCCCGCTCTCGCCGGCGGCGGTCGTCTGGCTGCTCGGGCTGACCCAGATCGTCGGCTACGGCACGCTCTACTACGGCTTCGCCATCATCGCCTCTGACATCGCCGCCGAGTTCGACCTGCCGGTCTCGTGGATCTTCGGCGGATTTTCGCTCGCCCTGCTGGCCGGCGGCGCGGCGGCCCCCTACGCCGGCCGGCTCATCGACCGCCACGGCGCCGCCAAAGTGATGGCGGTCGGCTCGATCGCGGCGGCGCTGTGCCTCGGCTTCGTGGCCGTGGCGCCCGGCCTGATCTTCCTGACCATCGGCCTGCTGGCGGTCGAGGTCGCCGCCACTCTGGTCCAGTACGACGCCGCGTTCGCCCACATCGTCCAGACCGCCGGCACCGAGGCGCGCCGCCGGATCACCCACCTGACGCTGATCGCCGGGTTCGCCTCGACCCTGTTCTGGCCGATGACCTCGGCGCTCGACACGGTGCTGACCTGGCGCGAGGTGATCGGCGTGTTCGCCCTGCTGAACCTGCTGGTCTGCCTGCCGGTGCACCTCTGGCTGGCCCGCGCCTCGCGTCCCGAGGCGGCACCGGTAGCACCCGCCGGCATCGGACCCGGAGCGCTCGAAGCGATCGAGACGCCGCTGCCGGCGGCGTTGCACCGCCGGGCCATGGTGCTGGTGGCGGTCGGGTTCGCGCTCGCCGGGTTCCTGCTGTCCGCCATCCTGGCGCAGATGGTGCCGATGCTGACGGCGCTCGGTCTCGGCACCGCGGCGGTGGCGGTGGCGGCGCTGTTTGGCCCTGCGCAGGTGCTGGTCCGGTTCGTCAACATGGCGGTCGGCGGCGGACGCCACCCGTTGACCATCACCATCGCCGCCGCCGTCGATGATGCCGGCGGCGGTCCTGGTGCTCGCCTTCACCGCCCCGGCGCTGGCCGGCGCGGTGCTGTTCGTGGTCCTGCTCGGCTTCGGATCGGGGCTGACCAGCATCGTGCGGGGCACCGCTGCCGCTGGCGCTGTTCGGCCGGAGCGGCTACGGCGAGCGCCTCGGGCGCATGGCGTCGGCACGACTGGTGCTGACATCGGTGGCGCCGTTCGCGATGGCGTTCCTGACCGACTTTTCCGGCGCGACGGTGGCCTTGATCGCGATGGCGGTGGTCGGCCTGTTCGGCCTCGCCACCTTCGTCGCGATCGCCCGGCTGCGCGCCGCCTCCTTGTCCGTCGCGGCGGCGCCGGCCGCGTCCGGCTGACGCGCCGCGTCGTCGGGATCGACGAACCGGCGTTCGGCGTCCCGCAGCGCCGCCATGATGTGGCGGCCGACCGGGCCGCCGTCGTCGTCGATGCGATGTTTCAGGGCGCTGCTGACGCCATCGAGATGGGCCCGCAGGAAGTCGACCAGCCGGGGGCCGAGCCGATGCCGCCCGGCGCTGTAGCCGGCTAGCGACCGGGTCACCGCCGCCAGCAGCAGCAGCCCGCGCTGCGAGGCGAGCTGCGCCGACTCGACCGCCTGACCGTTCAGCCGCGCCAGCAGGGCCGGCGCCAGGGTCGCCTGAAGGTGCCGCCAGGTCTCGGTCATCGCGCCGGCCTTGCGGTCGAGCAGGCCGAGGCCCTCCTTCTTCTTGACCGCGATGTGCGCGACCGCCGGCCCGAGCGTGGCGCGCCGCAACCCGTTGCGCAGCGCCAGCCCGTCCGGCGTGGCGGCGGCATCGGCGCGCAGCCGCTTGAACCGGAAGCCGGTGGTCTCCGGCGCGATGTCGTAGCGCGGCGCGGTCGAGGCGATGGTCTGCTCGAGCGGGCCGGCGCCTTGGCGGAACTCGGCCTTGGCGACGGCGGTGACGCGCCGGCGGTCGGGCCCGGTGTAGCCGCCGCTGACGATGAAGTCGGTGCGGTCGACCGGGGAGCGGTGCACCGCCGCGCCGAGCGCCGTCAGGTTGAACGGGCGGGCCAGGGACAGCAGGCATCCGGCCTGGACCGCGCGCCGCACGTCGGCAGGCGTGATCCCGCTACCGATCAGGCCGACCGCCAGCCCCGGATACGGGCTCTCCGGCGCCCGGCGGATGAAGCCGATGACGGTGTGCGCCGGGTCCGGCCCGATCTCTCGGTCCAGCAGGGCGAGGGTGAAGCAGTGCGCCGGGTCGCTGAGCCGCTCGACCACTTCGGTCGAGGTGGTGACCCGCTCGATCGCCTGGTCGTCGAGCCAGGGATTGGCTTCCTGGATGTGGAGCGTGTCGCCGCGGTGCGCGCTGGCGA
The DNA here is from genome assembly GCA_018401495.1 of Rhodospirillaceae bacterium. Classification (GTDB taxonomy): domain Bacteria; phylum Pseudomonadota; class Alphaproteobacteria; order Thalassobaculales; family Thalassobaculaceae; genus Thalassobaculum_A. The sequence continues at coordinate 70,236 of JAGYJX010000012.1, read as the reverse complement.
TCAGGATGCGCTCTCCTTGCCGTCCGGTCATCGTCGGCTCCTCCTTGCCGTGGCCCCAGTCTCCACAGCAAGAGGCGTGCCGGACCCCGCGCGACGTCCGGAGCGAACAACGATGCCGTGTCGCGGGCGACGGCGACGGCACGTCCGGCGCGCCCCCGGCGGGGGCGGACAGCTCTTGCCGGGTGCCGGGTCGAATCTGCCGGGCCAGCGGCGGCCCTGACGCGGCCGGCTACCGCCGTGCCTCGGTCGCCATGCGGACGGCCAGCGCCGCCAGCACCCCGCCCATCAGCCAGCGCTGCACCGTCAGCCAGGTCGGCCGGGATGCCAGGAAGCCGGCGATCGATCCGGCGGCGAGCGCGATCATCGCGTTGACCGTGACGCTGACCGCGATCTGGGCGCTGCCGAGCGCCAGCGACTGCGCCAGCACGCTGCCCCGGGCGGGGTCGACGAACTGCGGCAGCAGCGACAGGTACAGCACCGCGATCTTCGGGTTCAGCAGGTTGGTCGCCAGCCCCATCAGGAACAGCCGCCGCAGCCCGTCCGGCGGCAGGTCGCGGACCTGGAACGGCGAGCCGCCGCCCGGCCGCACCGCCTGCCAGGCTAGGTACAGCAGGTAGGCGGCACCGGCCAGTCGCAGGGCGTCGTAGGCATACGGTACCGCCAGCACCAGGGCGGTGATCCCGAACGCCGCGCACAGCATGTAGACCACGAACCCCAGCGCCACCCCGCCGAGCGACACCAGCCCGGCCACCGGGCCCTGGCAGATCGATCGCGACACCAGGTAGATCATGTTCGGGCCCGGTGTCAGCACCATGCCCAGCGCGACCAGGGCGAAGGCGGCGACGGTGGCGGCGTCGATCATCTCGGGGTCTCCGGCTAGGTCGGGAAGGGCAGGGTCAGGAGGCGAACCGCTTGGCTCCGGCGACGCACACCACCACCGCCCCGGCGGCCGCCAGCAACGTCCAGCCGACGGTCTCGCCGACCAGCAGCGCGGCGAGCGCGAAGCCGAGGAAGGGTTGCAGGAGCTGGAGCTGGCCGACCGCGGCGATGCCGCCCTGGACCAGGCCGCGGTACCAGAACACGAAGCCGATCAGCATGCTGAACAGGCTGACATAGCCGAGGGCGACGAGCGCCTGCCAGCCGATGCCCTGCCAGGTGTCCGGCCGGGTCGCCAGGGCGGCCGGCAGCATGATCGGCAGCGACAGCAGCAGCGCCCAGGAGATCACCTGCCAGCCGCCGAGCCGGCGCGACAGGGCGGCACCCTCGGCGTAGCCAAGGCCGCACACCACCACCGCGGCCAGCATCAGCGCGTCGCCGACCAGCGAGGCCTCGCCGCCGCCGGCGAACGCCCAGACCGCGACCACCGTGGCGCCGGCGATCGAGCATGCCCAGAACGCCGGGCGCGGACGCTCGCCACCGCGCAGCGCCCCGAACACCGCGGTCGCGATCGGCAGCAGCCCGATGAAGACCATGGCACGCGCCGAGGTGACGTGCTGCAGGGCGAGCGCCGTGAGCAGCGGGAACCCGACCACCACGCCGAGCGCGGTGATCGTCAGCGGCGTCAGGTCGGCGCGGCCCGGGCGGTCCGGGCGCAGCGCCGCCAGCAGCAGCACGCCGGCGATACCGGCGATGGCTGCCCGCGCGAAGGTCAGGAACACCGGGTCGAAGGCCAGCACCGCGATCTTTGTGGCCGGCAGCGAACCGCTGAAGATCGCCATGCCGATCAGGCCGTTGACCCAGCCGAGGGCGGCGCGGGAGGCCGCCGGCGGCGCCTTGGAGGGGATCGATGCTCTGGTGTCCATGCCGCCGATGCTGCGATGGGCTGCCGCCGGTGGCCAGATACGCTAGAGTACGGATCGCCTGAACTGTACTGGTCCGAAGAGGTGTACGATGAGCGCCGAGCCGCTGGCGATGGAGCCGGGGGGAACCCTGGTCGAGGCGGTGATGGCGGTGGTCCGGCAGCGGATCGCCACCCGCAGCCTGGCGCCGGGCGCGCGGGCGCCGTCGCTGCGCCGACTGGCCGAGACCCTGGGGGTGTCGAAATCGACCGTGGTCGAGGCGTACGACCGGCTGGCCGCCGACGGCGCGATCGTGGCCCGGCCCGGGTCCGGATTCTACGTCACCCGGCGCACCAGGCCGCTGTCGCTGGCGCCGCGCGAGCGACCGGCCGACCGGGCGATCGATCCGTTGTGGATCATGCGCCAGTCGCTCGACCAGGGCGGCGGCGCGCTCCGGCCGGGGTGCGGCTGGCTGCCGCCGCACTGGCTGCCCGACGCGGCGTTGCGGCGGGCGCTGCGCGGCCTGGCGCGCGACGACGACGCCGACCTCGCCGAGTACGACAGCCCGCTCGGGTTCGCGCCGCTGCGCCGGCACCTCGCCGACCGGCTCGACGGCCGCGGCATCGAGGCGGCACCCGACCGCATCCTGCTGACCGATTCCGGCACCCAGGCGATCGACCTGGTGTGCCGGTTCCTGCTGCAGCCGGGCGACACCGTGCTGCTCGACGATCCCTGCTACTTCAACTTCCAGACCATCCTGCGGGCGCACCGCGCGACCGTGGTCGGGGTCCCCTACACCCCGTCGGGGCCGGATCTCGACGCCTTCGCCCGCGCCGCCGCCGAGCACCGCCCGAAGCTGTACGTCACCAACGCGACGCTGCACAACCCGACCGGCGCCAGCCTGCCGGCGGCCAGCGTGCACCGCCTGCTGAAGCTGGCCGAGGCCCATGACATCGTGGTGGTCGAGGACGACATCTTCGCCGATTTCGAGACCGAGCCGGCGCCGCGGCTGGCGGCCTTCGACGGGCTCGACCGGGTGATCCACATCGGCAGCTTCTCCAAGACCCTGTCGGCGGCGGTGCGCTGCGGCTTCGTGGCGGCGCGCGCCGACTGGATCGAGGGCATCGCCGACCTGAAGCTTGCGACCCTGATGGGCAACGGCTCGCTGGCCGCCCAGCTGGTCCACCGGATGCTGGTCGACGGCGGATACCGCCGGCATCTCGACGGGCTGCGCGCCAGGCTGGCGCGGTCGATGGGCGAGACCGCGCGGCGGCTGGAGGCGGCCGGGCTGACGCTGTGGGCCGAGCCGCGCGGCGGCATGTTCCTGTGGGCGGCCTTGCCGGACGGCCTGGACTCCGCCGAGGTCGCCCGCCGGGCGCTGCAGCGCGGCGTGGTGCTGGCGCCCGGCAACGTCTTCAGCCCGTCCGGCACCGCCGGTTCGTACCTCAGGTTCAACGCCGCGCAATGCGCCGACCCGCGGGTGTTCGAGGCGGTGGCCCGGGCGATGGAGGACGCGGGCGCGGGTGGAGGGGACGGGTGAGGGGGCTGGCCCCAACGTCTCAACGTCATCAAGTCAGTGAGCGGCCTCTCTCTCTTTGTCGTCACCCCGGAAGCCGTGGCGAAGCCGCGGCTATCCGGGGCCCACAGTGCGACGGTGGCTCGCCAGGGGTCCCGTCCACGGAGCGGCGGGTGGATCCCGGCTCGCGCTGCGCTTGGCCGGGATGACGACAGGGTGGGGGAGGGCCGGTGAACGACCGGGCAGATGGATGACAGGTTAGATCGGTCAAATGGTTGACAGTGCTCACCAGCCCCTACGCCTGTCGCCCCAGTCCCACCCACTCCTCGACCTGCTGATCCTGGCGGAGCTTCAGGCGGCGCCATTCGAGGCCGCTGAACACGTCGTCGAGGTCCGTTGCCGTGCCGACCGGCAGGGCCGCCGAGGCTTCGCGCCGGAACCGCGCCCCGACCACGGGGTCCTCGGTCCACGCCGTCCGCCACCAGTCGAGCACGCCGGGGCGTGCCGCCGCGAGGGCGGCGGCGGAGGGTAGCCTGTCCCGCTTCAGGTGCTGGTTCACCCGCCGGCTGGCCGGAAACAGGTTCCACAGGTCGGCGCACGGCCATGCGGACCAGGGCAGGCAGTGGTCGATGTCGAACGCCTCGGCTTTCAAGCGGCTGCCCGTCCACACGCAGTCGACCGGCATGCCGGCGGCGAACAGCCGCTCAACCGCGCGACGGGCGAACAGGGTGCCGCGCGCCGGGTCCTGCCAGAGGAGGGCGGCCTCGGCTTCGCCGAGGGCGATGGGCCGGCGCTGGGCGTCGGCGTAGGTCCGCATCATGCTCACCCACTCGCTGGTCAGGACCGGCTCGATCCACGCCCCCAGCCGCTGCATGGCGCGCCAGATGTGGCCCGGAACGCGGATGCGCCCGTACGCCGCGAGCGTGTTGCCGTCGAGTGTCAGGACGCCGTCGACGCGCGGCGCCGGCGACAGTTCGGCGGTGAAGACCCGGGCGTCGGAGTTCGGGTAGCGGGTGTAGGTCGCGGGCATGCGGGCGATCGTCGTGCGGGCTTCCGCCAAAGCCCGTGCGATCGCCCGCGCCCGGTCACCGGTGAACTGCGCGCCGACCCGCAGGTCCTGGGCGACGACTCCGAGCGGCACCAGGGAGCGGAAGCCATCCTTGGCGAAGCCGAGCCCGTCGAAACCCGCGTTCCCAGGCGCCTGCGGCAGCGAGGCCGCGACCAGCGGCAGGTACATCCGGACCCAGTTGAGCGCCACCAGCCCGATCGGCAGCTCGACGGCGTCCTCGGTCACGCACTCGACGGCCAGCGCCGGGGCGTTGTCGGCGATCCGCGCGATCGAGCGGAGCAGCGCGAGCTTGTAGGTCGAGGATTTGTTATCGTTCAGGATGATCCCCCGCAACAGCGGGAGGGCGCCGGCGCCGTCGTCCGGCAGCCGCAGGCAGACCGACGTCCAGGAGATGTCGGCCCGACCCTGGCTGTCGTCCGCCGCGGTGATCCGCGCGACGGACACGCCGTGCGAACGCGCCAGCGCTTCGATCTCGCCGGAGGTGGCCGGCCACATCGGTCGCTCCGGATCGGCGGGCCCGTGGCGCAGCGTCACGATGAGCAGGCCGCCGGGTTTCAGCAGAGTGACCAGCTTGCGAAAGGCCCGGGCGCGCTCCGTCGGCGCGACGTGCATCCACACCGCGTTCACCAGCACCGTCTCGAACGACAATCCCAACCGGTGCACGGCGGTCAGATCGGGAAGCCTGTCGTCGATCCAGCGAATGCCGAGCCCGTGGTGGCGGGCCGCACCTTCCCAGCGCATGCCTTCGGCGGGTTCGACGGCGACCACCTCGTGGCCCTGGCGGGCCAGCCACGCCGCATCCCGGCCCGACCCCGCCCCGACGTCCAGCGCCAGCCCGGGCCCGGTGGCAATGAGGTCGGCGCACGGCGCGTGAACGTCGGCCGCGGGAATTCGCTCGTACTGCTCGGCGAAAGCCGCGGCGTGCGCGCTGTAGTGCGCGACGGCGTCCGCCGGAGAGCCGCTCACGCCCGCCTCGACACGGCTACCCGGCGTCCGGGATCACCGCGATGGCGTCGATCTCGACCAGCCATTCCGGGCGGGCTAGGGCCGAGACCACGATGCCGGTCGACACCGGGAACACCCCCTTCAGCCAGCGACCGACCACCCGGTACACCGCCTCGCGGTAGCGCGGGTCGACCAGGTAGATGGTGATCTTGGTGATGTGCTCGAGTTCGGCGCCGGCCTCTTTCAGCAGCATGGCGATGTTGGCCATCGCCTGCTCGGCCTGGCCGGCGGCGTCGCCGATCGCGACGCTGGCCGAGGTGTCGAGGTCCTGGCCGATCTGGCCGCGCACGAACACCATGGCGCCGCGCGCCACCACGACCTGGCAGAGGTCGTTGTCGAGCTTCTGCTCGGGGTAGGTGTCGGCGGTGTTGAACCGGCGGATGCGGGTGTGGCTGACCATGGTCGTCCCTCTCAGTCGGCGGCGGATCTGGTTCGGCTGTCGAACCAGGCCGCGACCGCGCCGTCGCCGGGCGTCCGGCCGGTCGCGCCCAGGACCTGGTCGGACAGGCCGGCGGCCTTCTTGACGAAATCCAGCGGCCCGTCCCAGTCGAAGTTGCGGTAGACGGCGCCGAGATGGGCGTAGGGCGGCGACTGGGCGAACAGCTGGAAGGTCAGCCGGTGCCCGGCGTAGTCGGAGTTCAGCAGGTCGCGCGCGAACGCCAGGAGCTTGCGGCGGTCGTCGGCGACCCAGCCCTCGTTGACCGTGTAGTACTTGTCGAGCCAAGGCTTGGTGTCGGCGGCCTCGAAGGCGGCGGCGTCGGGGGTCACGCAGATCTGGCCGCCGCACAGCTCGCGGGCGATGTGCATCATCTCGTGCAACTGCGAGCAGGCCAGCACCCGGCCGGTGTAGAGCAGCGACTGGTTCGGCATCAGCAGCCCGCCGGGGCTGCGTTCGGCGAGCGCGATCGCCGCCGTCAGGTGGGCGTTGATGCCCTCGCGGTAGACCGCCAGCGTCGCCAGCTTCTCCTGCACCGCCTGCTGCTTGTCGAGGCCGGTCTGGCGGGCGTTGAACAGGGCGGCGCCGATCAGCATGTCGGCGAGCTTCAGGTTACGCTGCACGAAGGCGAACGCCGAGTAGCGGTGCAGGCAGGAGCGGATGAAGGTGGCTGCCCGGGTGTGGCGGTAGAACAGCACGTTCTCCCACGGGATCAGCACGTCGTCGAAGATCACCAGGGTGTCGACCTCGTCGAACCGGTTGGCGAGCGGGTAGTCCTCGACCGGCGCCCGCCCGGCGAACCCGGTGCGGCAGATGAACTTCAGGTTCGGCGATCCGAGGTCGCACACGAAGCCGACGGCGTAGTCGCTGAGCGCGGCGTTGCCCCAGTTGGCGATGGTCGGCTTGGTGAAGGCCTGGTTGGCGTAGGCGGCGGCGGTCTCGTACTTGGCGCCGCGCACCACGATGCCGGAATCGGTCTCCTTCACCACGTGCAGGAGCATGTCCGGGTCCTGGTCCTGCGGCGCCTTGGAGCGATCGCCCTTCGGGTCGGTGTTGGCCGAGACGTGGAACGGGTCGGCGCGCAGCACCCGGTCGATGTGGGCGCGGATGTTGGCGGAGAACTGCGGGTCGACCTCGTTCAGCACATCCTGGCCGTCGAACAGCGACCACATTTCGCCGACTGTCTCGTCGCCGACCCGGGTGACGATGCCGCCGATGTCCTCCAGCACGGTGTCGGTGGCGCGCCGCTTGTCCCACCAGTCCTGCTGGGAGACCGGCAGCTTGTTGGCGACGGCGTTGACCTCGCCGTCCTGCTCGAAGGTGAGGATTGGGGCGGTCGCGGCCTCGTGCTGCAGGTCGTAGATGCGGGCCCGGATGTCGACCAGCGGCCGGAACATCGGGTGGGTGGTGACGTCGCGGACGCGCTCGCCGCCGATGTAGACGGCGCGGCCGTCGCGGATGGACTCGCGGTACTCGGCACCCGTGCGGATCATGATCGGCTCCCGGTGTGGTTCGTCACCCGCGATGATGGTCCCGCAGCCGTGCCGCGGGGGAAACCCTTAGTTTCGCGCCGCCACCCCGGGGGCCGGCCTGATGTGGCGCTCGAAGCCGCGCAACGCGATCTCCGGGGCGCTGGTGTTGTGGCGCGACGGCAGGCTGCGCCACAGCCGCGCGGCGATGGCTTCGGCTTCCCACGCCACGCCCGGAGTCAGCGGCCGGTCCCGCCAGGCGGTGCCGGGGCCGGCAGCCAGCCGATGCGGGCGGCATCGGCGTTGTCGGCGGTGACGTACATCGAGCGCAGCCCCGCGAACGGCTGGTCGTCGCCGATCGGCTGGTCGAACTCGACCCGCAGTTCGGCGCGGGTCCGGTCGATGGCGGCGACGCTCAGCCGCGCCCGGGATCCGTCTGCGAACAGCATGTCGTAGCGACGCGCCACGGGGTCGATCGTCAGGCCGACGATGTCGACGATCGGTCGGCCCTGCTGCTCGATCGGCCCGACCAGGAACGAGGTGCCGTAGGCGGTGTCGGCGCGGTCCGCCGGTGGCAGCGGCTTGGCCCGCCAATAGCCGTCCGAGGGATAGGTCACCAGGAATTCGATCGGCCGGCGGTCGACGTACTCGAACATCTGGATCAGGTGGAGTCCGACCACCGTGCGGTCGCCGATCGTCACCGGCACCTGGGTCGGCCGCCAGTCGCTCTCGAAGCGGTAGCCCACGACCTTGACGCGGCCGTCGTCCCACAGCACGCCGGAGAATTTCTCGTACCGGAATTTCGGGTCCCCGGACATGTCGCAATCGGTGAAGTCCGGCGCGGTCTGGTCCGGCATCCCGGCGGTCAGGTAGCGGGGGTGCTCGGCGACGATCGTGAACGCCCCGACGGCACCGCCCGACAGGGCGATGGAGACGTTGTCGTCCTCGGCGCAGCGCGTCGGCTGGCTGACGTCGTGGACCCGGACCGTCGCCGGCTCGGCCCTGGCCTCGCCGCGCTCCACCGCCGCGACAACCGCCAACACCACCATCGTCCGGGCGATCACTCGCCCGACTCCACCCGCCACCATGTCCCGCCCCCGCGCGTTCGTCCCGGCGCAGTGTCCTCTGTCGGCGGCGTCGTGGCTACAGTGTCGATGCGGGGAGTCAGCCGAGGCGACGGCCGTGCCCCGCGTCGAACAGATGAAGGTGCTCGGGCCGGGCGGCGAGGGGCAGGGTATCGCGTGGCCGGACGCGCTGCGCGCCGGCGAGCCGGACCGTGACGGGGGTATCCCCCGCCATGCCGTGCACGATCGTCTCGGCTCCCTGGGGTTCGACCATGCGGACCGAGAGCTCGAAGGCGAAGGTGTCCGGGTCGACTTCCAGATGCTCCGGGCGGACGCCCAGGATCGCCGGGCCTTCCGGCGCCGCGTGGCCGTTCAAGGTCAGGACGCCGGCGCCGAAGCTGACCCGCCGCTCGCGGACGTCGGCGTTCATGAAGTTCATCGGCGGCGAGCCGATGAACGAGGCGACGAAGGTGGTGGCCGGACGCTCGTACACCTCCAGCGGCGGGCCGATCTGCTCGACATGCCCGTCGTTCATGACCACCAGCACGTCGCCCATCGTCATGGCCTCGACCTGATCGTGGGTCACGTACAGCGAGGTCGCGCCGAGTTCCTCGTGCAGCCGACGGATCTCCAGGCGCATGGTGACCCGGAGCTTGGCGTCCAGGTTCGACAGCGGTTCGTCGAACAGGAAGACGTCCGGTTCGCGCACGATCGCGCGCCCCATGGCGACGCGCTGGCGCTGGCCGCCGGACAATTGCCGGGGCTTGCGATCCAGCAGGCCGTCGAGGTGCAGGATCTCGGCGGCCCGGCCGACCCGGCGGGCGATCTCGGCGCGCGGGGTGCCCCGCAGTTCCAGGCCGAACGCGATGTTGCGGGCGACCGACAGGTGCGGGTACAGGGCGTAGTTCTGGAACACCATGGCGAGGTTGCGGTCCTTCGGCTCGACGCCGGTCACGTCGCGCCCCGCGATCCGGATCGCGCCGCCGCTGACCTCCTCGAGACCGGCGACCATCCGCAGCAGCGTCGACTTGCCGCAACCCGACGGTCCGACGACCACGGCGAAGCTGCCGTCGGCGACGGTCAGGTTGACCCCGTGGATCACCTCCAGCGAGCCGAACGACTTCCGGAGGTCGATGAGTTCGATCTGCGCCATGGCCGTCTCCTGCTTCCCGATGCCCTTCCCTTAGTGACTTTGCGTGACGGTTTGATGAGGGCGCGGTTCACGAGCGCGGCCGGCGGCACCGCGCCCATCCGTCGCCGAAGGTTCACCGACACTCCACCCGAACGACACGCGTCCGTAACCTGACCCGGTCACCCTGCGGCGCTTCCGGGGGCAGTCCGCCCCATCGGGCGGCGGAGGAGCAGGGCCATGGTGGCGGAGGCGGAGGGCCGTGCAGGCGCGACGGGCATGGGCCGGACGGCCCGGCGTGTCTCCGCCCGCGGCCGCGCCGAGGCGCTTCGGGCGGGCATGCTGCTGGCGCCGTCCCTGGTCTTCCTGGCGGCGTTCACCTATTGGCCGATCGGTCAGGTGCTGCTGCAGTCGTTCACCATCGAGACCTTCGGCTCGAAGGAAGTCAGTTTCGGCGCCGGGAACTTCGAGCGCCTGCTGGCGGACGCGAGTTTCTCGCGCGCGCTGGTGAACAATGTCGTCTACGCGCTGGGCACCATCGTGCCTTCGGTGGTGATCGCCCTGGCGCTGGCGGTCGGGCTGCAGGACGCCACCCGCTTCAACGCCACGCTGCGGACCATCGTGTTCTTTCCGGTGCTGCTGCCGCTGGTGGCGGCGGCGGCGCTGTTCATGTTCGTGTTCCTGCCGGGCATCGGACTGCTCGACTACTACCTGGGCAAGCTCGGGGCCGACAACACGAACTGGCTGGGCGATCCGGATCTGGCGCTGTGGTCGCTGATCGCGATCACCGTGTGGAAGAACGCCGGCTACTACATGCTGTTCTTCCTGGCCGGGCTTCAGTCGATCCCGCTCGACCTGTACGAGGCGGCCCGGATCGAGGGTGCGGGGCCGTGGGCACGGTTCCGGCGGATCACGCTTCCGCTGCTCGGGCCGACGACGGCGTTCGTGCTGGTGATCGCGCTCGTCAACGTCATCACCCAGGTCGATCACGTCGTGGTTCTGACCGAGGGCGGGCCGTCGGACGCGACCAACCTGCTGCTGTTCTACATCTACCAGCAAGCGCACGAGAACTACGACTACGGCAAGGCCGCCGCGGCCACCGTGCTGTCGGTCGCCGGGCTGCTGGCGCTGTCCTTCCTGTCGCTGCGCACGTTGGAGCGCGGCATCCACTACGAGGCCTGAGATGCGGCGCGCGGACCCTTCGGCGCTGCTCGCCCTCGCCGCCCTCTCGGCGGTCGTGCTGGTGTGGTCGACGCCGCTGCTGTGGATGGCGGTGGCGTCGTTCCGGCCGCAGAATTTCGGCGGGCTGGACATGGCGGCGCTCTGGCCGGACTTCGTGCCGACGCTCGCCAACTTCGTCGAGGCGCTGGAGTCCGCCGACTTCCCGCTGCTCTACCTCAACACCGTGATCGTCTGCGCCGGCACCCTCGGCGTCCAACTCGTGACGGTGACACTCGCCGGGTACGCCTTCGCGCGCCTGCGCTTCCCGGGCAAGGAACTGGTGTTCTACGCCTTCCTGCTCCAGTTGATGCTGGTGCCGCCGATCCTGATCGTGCCGAACCTGGTGACGATCACGCGGCTCGGCCTCTACGACAATCTGGTCGGCGCGATGGCCCCGTACTTCGCCTCGGCGTTCGGCGTGTTCCTGATGCGCCAGACCTTCCGCACCATTCCCAAGGACTTCGAGGAAGCGGCGATCGTCGACGGCGCGACCTGGTGGCAACTGGTCTGGCGGGTCCTGATCCCGCTGGCGCGCCCCGGCATGATCGCGTTCGGGATCGTCTCGGTGGTCAGCCACTGGAACGAGTTCCTCTGGCCGCTGATGGTCATCTCCTCGCCCGACAACCAGACCCTGACCATCGGTCTGGCCTCGTTCACCCGCGGGGCCGAGAGCGCCTCGCAGTGGGGTGTCATCGCTGCCGGCACCTTTCTGGTGGCAGCACCGCTGCTGCTGGCCTTCGCGTTGTTCCAGCGGCAGTTCGTCAACTCGTTCCTGTTCTCGGGCGTAAAATAGGAGGCACGGAGATGTCCCGTCTCGCATCGGCCGCACTCGCTGCGGCGCTGACGTTCAGTCTCGGATCGGGAGCGGCGCTGGCCGCCACCGAGATCGAGATGTTCTTCCCGGTCCCGGTGGAGGGCAAGCTCGCCAAGGAGATGAAGAACCTGGTGGATCGGTTCAACGCCGAGCACCCGGACATCAAGGCGACCGCCGTCTACACCGGCTCGTACGACGAGACCAACATCAAGACCCGTGCCGCGATCAAGGCCGGTCGGCCGCCGGCGGCGGTCATCATGAGCGCCAACTTCGTGCTCGAATACCAGATCAACGACGAGATCCAGCCGCTGGACCCGCTGGTCGAGGCCGACGGCCAGACGCCGGACGCCTTCATGGCCCAGTTCTGGCCGGCCCTGCACGGCAACGCCCGCTTCGCCGAGAAGATCTGGGCGGTGCCGTTCCACAACTCCACGCCGCTGCTCTACTTCAACGCCGACCACTTCCGCGAGGTCGGCCTCGATCCGGCGAACCCGCCGGCCACCTGGGCCGAATGGGTCGACGCCGCCAAGAAGCTGACGGTGCGCGACGGCGACTCGATCAAGCGCTACGGCCTGATGATCCCCGGCAACTACGACTATCTCGGCTGGATCATGACCGCCCTGACCATGTCGAACGGCGGCCTGTACTACAACCCGGCGTTCGGCGGCGAGGTGTACTACGACACCCCCAGCATGCTGGGCGCGCTCACCCTGGTCGACGACATGGTCCGCAAGCACAAGGTGATGCCGTCGGGCGTGACCGACGGCAAGGCGGTGTCGACGGGCTTCTTCGCCGGCCAGGCCTCGATGGTTCTGCTGTCGACCGGCTCGCTGTCGTTCATCCGCGAGAACATGAAGGCCGATTACGGCGTCGCCTTCGTGCCCCGCAACCTGCGCAACGCGGTGGCCATCGGCGGTGCCTCGCTGATCATGCCGAAGGGGCTGACGCCGGAGCGCCAGAAGGCGTCGTGGACGCTCATCAAGTGGCTGACCGCCCCGGGGTGTCCGGCGAGTGGAGCCGGTTCACCGGCTACTTCGCGCCGAACAAGGGCGCCTACGACCTGCCGGAAATGAAGACGTTCATCGCCGACAACCCGGACGCCAAGGTCGCGATCGACCAGCTCCAGTACGCCCAGTCGTGGTTCGCGACCTACAACACGGTCGCGGTCCGCAAGGCCCTCGAGGATGAGGTCCAGGCCGTGCTGTCCGGCAAGAAGCTTCCCGCCGAGGCGCTGAAGGCCGCCCAGATCAAGGCCGACGAGGTGATGCGGCCGTATGTCGAGCAGACGGCGCTCCGCCTGCCCCAGTAACGCCCGCCTTCCCGGAGCGGCCCGGCGCGATGGCGTCGGGCCGCTCCGGCCGTTCCCGAAACCCCTGCCGCGGACCTTGCCATGCTGATCGCTCACCTGACCGACCTCCACATCCGCCCGGTCGGCGTCCCCGCCTACCGGGTCGTCGAGGTCAACACCCTGCTGGCCCGTGCGCTGGCGACCCTGGAGGCGCTCGATCCGGCGCCCGACGCGCTGATCCTGTCCGGCGATCTGACGGATTGCGGCCTCGTCGATGAATACCGGCTGCTGCGCCGGATGCTCGATCGGCTGGCAATGCCGGTCTACCTGATCCCCGGCAACCACGACCGCCGCGGTCCGCTGCGCGAGGTGTTCGCCGACTGGCCGACGCTTGGCAGCGATCCGGAGTTCGTCGACTTCGCCGCCGACATCGGCCCCCTGCGGCTGATCGGCCTCGACACCGTGGTCCCGGGCCATGGCCACGGCGCGCTCTGCGGGCGCCGGCTCGACCGCCTGCGGTCGGCCCTGGCGGCGGCCCCGGATCGCCCGACCCTGCTGGCCCTGCACCACCCGCCTTTCGTGTGCGGGATCGAGCACATGGACGGCATTCGCCTGCTCGATGGCGCCGACGAACTGGCGGCGATCGTGCGGGCCAATCCGCAGGTCGAGCGCGTGCTGTGCGGGCACCATCACCGCCCGATCCAGGCCCGCTGGGCCGGGACGCTGGCCCAGATCGCGCCGTCGGTCGCCCATCAGGTCGAGTTCCGTCTCGATCCCGGCGCCGAGGGCATGCTGGTCCTGGAGCCGCCGGCGTTCCTGGTGCACGCCTGGATCGAGGGCACCGGCGTCGTGTCGCACCAGGTCTACGTCGAGCGGCACGCCGGCCCCTTCCCGTTCACCCTGGACCCGGATTATCCGGGCGCGTAGCGCCTGCCCCTGGTTTCACCCGGGCCGGCACCGTACATAGCCTTCATGTCTCGGTGCCGGCCCGCTCCCTGTCTGCTGCTCGCACTCGGCCTCGGGGCAGCGATCGGCTGGCTGCAGCCCGGCCAAGCCAACGCATCGGGAGCCGACCTCGGCGGGCGCGTGGTCGTCGCCCCGAGCGCCGAGCCCTGGTCGGCGGTCGGCCGTCTCAACGTCGCGGGTTTCCGGATCCGACGTCACTGCACCGCGACCCTGGTGGCGCCGACCTTGGCCCTGACCGCCCGGCACTGCGTGGCCGGGCTTCGGGGTGAGGAATGGGTGGCACCGGAGCAGGTGCACTTCCTGCCCGGCTACGCGCGCGGCGGCTATCTGGAGCATCGGCAGGCGGTCGGTTTCGTCTCGGTCGGCGACGAGGCGGTGCTGGTCCGCCTGGACCGGCCGGCCCGGATCCGCCCGATTCCGATCGCCGAGCTCGGCAGCGCGCCGGGCGCGGCCTTGTTCGAGGCCGGCTACAGCCGTGACAAGGGGCACGTGCTGACCGTCGATCCGGCGTGCCGGTTCACCGGCTGGTCGAGCGACGGGCTCTGGCACCACGATTGCGAAGCGATCGGCGGCGATTCAGGGGCGCCGATCCTGGTCGACACCGGCGCCGGCCTGGCGGTTGCGGCGATCCATGTCGGTCGCCGTGGCACGGTTGGCGTCGCCGAGCCGCTCGATCCGATCCGGGTGCGCCGGCACGCCGGCCCCTGACGCGCACGGGCCACCTCGCTCTCTTGACCGGACACCCGTCGCCCACCACCTTATGGGCTGTGGCACGCGGCCTAGCGGGGCGTGTCGCGATCGATGCCGCCCTCGGCGGGTCGTTGGCTTGGTTCTCGCTCGCGTGAGGAGACACCGGATGTCGCGCATGTCGCTGTTCAACTCGCCGTTGCTGCTTGGGTTCGACCATTTCGAGCGGGCGCTCGACCGGGTCCAGAAAGCCCAGGCGGACGGGTATCCCCCCTACAACATCGAGCAGACCTCGGCGAACGGTCTTCGGATCACGCTCGCCGTGGCCGGGTTCTCGATGGCCGATCTCAGCGTCCAGATCGAGGACAACCAGCTGGTGGTCCGCGGCCGGCAGGCCGACGACGACGACCGGGTCTACCTGCACCGCGGCATCGCCGCCCGGCAGTTCCTGCGAACTTTCGTTCTGGCGGAAGGCATCCGCGTCGAGGGTGCGGAGTTGGACAACGGTCTGCTGCACATCGACCTGTTCCGCCCGGTACCGGAGCCCAAGGTGCACACCATCGAGATCCGCGGCGCCGGCGGCACATCCGGCAAGCGCTCGATCGACGTCACGCCGGAGACGGCCTGACCACTACGGCCGCCGCCGACGCGGGGCCGGAACAACTGTCCGTACCACAGGCTTCAGGGCCAATGGCTTCAGGGCCGCTCGGCCGGGAGCACAGGAGGTGACGATGAACGATATCCGCAGCATCAGCCCGCAGGCGCTCGCCGCGCTCGGCGTGAACCGCATCGCCTACGTGAAGGAGGTCGAGATCGAGGACGAGCAGGGATTTGCCGTCCACGCGGCCGACGGCACCGGCGTGACGGTGTTTCCGAGCCGCGAGCTCGCCCAACTCGCCATCCGGCAGAACGACCTGGAACCGGTCAGCGTGCACTGACGCCGGCCGGGGCCACGCCGCGGTTCAGGCGGCGTGGCTGGCGGTGGCGTCGGTGAACAGCGCGTAGATCGCGTCGCGGCTCTCGCAGCCGCGCAGCTTGTTGCACACCGTGCGGTCGCGCAGCAGGCGCGACACCCGGGCCAGGGCTTTCAGGTGATCGGCACCGGCACTCTCCGGGGCCAGCAGCAGGAACAGCAGGTCGACCGGCTCGTCGTCGATGGAATCGAAGTCGATCGGCGTCTCCATGCGGGCGAACACCCCGTACAGGCGATCGAGCTTGGCCAGCTTGCCGTGCGGGATGGCGATGCCGTGCCCGACGCCGGTGGTGCCGAGCCGCTCGCGCTCCAGCAGCACGTCGAAGATTTCGCGCGCCTCCAGCCCCGTCAGATCGCTGGCCTTGCGGGCCAGTTCCTGAAGCGCCTGCTTCTTGCTCGGCGCCCGCAGGGTCGGGATGATCGCATCGCTCGATATCAAGTCGGTGATGTCCATTGCTGCCATCGTCCTTTCGCCGTAAGGCGCGCGGGGCGGCCTGCGGTGTCGCGTCGTCGTCAGCTCTGGGATTGGCTCGTGGGATCGACCCAGCCGACGTTGCCGTCGGGTCGGCGGTAGACCATGTTCAGCCCGCCATGGCCGCGGTTCCGGAACATCAGGGCAGGCACGCTGGCGAGATCCATGCGCATCACCGCCTCGCCCACGGTGAGGGCCTCGATGGTGGTCTCCATCTCGGCGACGACGATCGGCTGCCACTCGGTCTCGCCGGCGGGCTCCGGCTCGGGGGCGTCGTCGCTCTCGGCGGCCAGCACGTACTGGGCGGCCGGCACGGCATCGCCCGAATGGCCGCGGTGATGGTCGCGCAGCCGGCGCTTGTAGCGGCGAAGCTGCTTGTCGATCCGCTCGGCGGCGGCGTCGAAGGCGGCGTGCGGGTCCGGGTTCGAGCCCTCGGACTTGACGGAGATGCCCTTGCCGACGTGGACCCCGATGTCGGCCCGGAAGCCGATGGCGTCCCGCGACAGCGTCACCGTCGCCTCGATCGGGTTGGCGAAGTACTTGGCGGCGATCTGCTCGACCGTCGCCTCGATGCGCTCGCGCAACGCATCGCCCACGTCGAGCTGCTTGCCCTGGACCAAAGTTTTCATCGTACCGTCCGTATGGTTGTCCCGCTTTTCGACATGGGGTCTTTCCGACCCTGCCGAAAGAGGCCTTCTCCCCGCAGGCAGGCGAACATGCTTCGCCGCGAGGGCCCGGGCACGAGGCCGCGGAACCTAGTCTCGGCGGGTAGTGTCGTCAAGACGGCTTCCACGCGCGCCTCCTGCCTCAACCCCTCGCCGGCACGGCGACCATGGTCGCCTTGTCGCGCCGGCGCTGCACGCTCGACGGAATCCTGAGCGCTTCCCGGTACTTGGCGACTGTCCGGCGGGCGATGTCCACGCCGTCGGCGCGCAGCAGTTCGACGATCCGGTCGTCCGACAGCACCGCCGCCGCCGGCTCGGCCTCGATCAGCCGCTTGATGCGGTCGCGGACCGCCTCTGCCGAATGCGCCTCGCCGCCGCCCGACGAGGCGATCGAGGCGGTGAAGAAGTATTTCAGCTCGAAGATGCCCCGCGGCGTCGCCACGAACTTGTTGCTGGTGACCCGGCTGACGGTGCTCTCGTGCATGCCGATGGCGTCGGCGATGTCGCGCAGCACCAGCGGCCGCAGGTGCTGGACCCCGCGCTCCAGGAAGCCGTCCTGCTGGCGCACGATCTCGGTGGCGACCTTCAGGATGGTGGTGGCACGCTGGTGCAGGGAGCGCACCAGCCAGTTCGCCGACTGCATGCAGTCCGACAGGTACTCCTTGGCCTTCTTGTCCTTGCCGGCGCGCTTCGAGACCTCGGCGAAGTAGGCGTTGTTGACCAGCACGCGCGGCAGCGTGTCGGTGTTCAGTTCGATCGCCCAGCCGCCGTCCTGGCCGCGCCGGACCACGACGTCCGGCACCACCGGCTGGTCGACCGGCGGCTCGAACGCCTCGCCGGGCTTGGGGTTGAGCGAGCGGATCTCGGCGATCATCTCGACCAGATCCTCGTCGTCGACGCCGCACACCCGCCGGAGCCCGGCGAAGTCGCGCTGCGCCAGCATCGGCAGGTGGTCCAGCAGCGCTGCCATGCAGGGGTCGTACCGATTGCGGTCGCGCAGCTGCAGCGCCAGGCATTCCTTGAGGTCGCGCGCCAGCACCCCGGCCGGCTCCAGCCGCTGCAGGCGCTCCAGGACGCGCTCGACGGTCGGCCAGCGGGCAGCCGAGCTGGCTGGCCAGCGGCTCGATCGGGCCGGACAGGTAGCCGGCGCCGTCCACCAGGTCGATCAGGTGAGCCGCGATCAGCCGCTCCGACGGGTCGGGCACCTCCATCGCCATCTGGGCCAACAGGTGGTCGCGCAGGGTGCGGGTCTCGGCCAGGGTCTGCTCGAGGCTGAACTCGTCGCCGTCGCCGCCGGCCCCGCCGCTGGTGCGCCAGCCCGGACAGCTCGCCGGCGCCGGCGCCCATGGCGGCGACGCCGCCGGACTCGTCGATGCCGGCGCTGCTCCAGCTGTTGTCGTAGTCGACGTCGCTCGGGTCGTCGGACGCCGACGGCAGGGTCTCGCCGGCGGCCCGCTCGGCGCTGTCGCGCACGGCTTCGGCGGGCGCGGCGTCGTCGGCCGTGGCGCATCAGGTTGTCCTGGGCGACCGCCTCCAGCGCCACCGGCCCGTCACCGTCCTCGCGGTCGAGCAGCGGGTTCTGGGCGATCTCGCCGTCGACGTACTCCGCCAGCTCGATGTTGTTCAGCTGCAGCAGCTTGATCGCCTGCTGCAGCTGCGGTGTCAGCACCAGCGACTGGGAGTGCCGTAGGTCGAGCCGTTGCGAGAGCGCCATCGCCGGTGTCCGTCAGAGGCTGAACCGCTCTCCGAGGTAGAAGCGCCGGACGTCGCGATGCGCGACGATGTCTCCGGGCGCTCCTTCCATCAGCACCATCCCGTCGTGCAGGATGTAGGCGCGGTCGACGATGTCGAGGGTTTCGCGGACGTTGTGGTCGGTGATCAGGACGCCGAGGCCGCGGTCGGTCAGGTGCGAGATCAGGTCGCGGATCTCCGACACCGCGATCGGGTCGATGCCGGCGAGCGGCTCGTCCAGCAGGATGAAGTGCGGCTGCGAGGCCAGCGCCCGGGCGATCTCGACGCGGCGGCGTTCGCCACCGGACAGCGCCAGCGCCGGGGTGCGGCGCAGATGGGTGATGGAGAACTCCGCCAGCAGGTCGTCGAGCATGGCGTCGCGGCGGTTGCTGGTCGGCTCCACCACCTCCAGCACGGCGCGGATGTTCTGTTCGACCGTCAGGCCGCGGAAGATCGAAGCTTCCTGAGGCAGATAGCCGATGCCGAGCCGCGCCCGGCGGTACATCGGCAGGTCGGTGATGTCCTGGCCGTCGAGGGTGACCGAGCCGGAATCGGCCGAGATCAGCCCGGTGATGACGTAGAAGCAGGTGGTCTTGCCGGCGCCGTTGGGGCCGAGCAGCCCGACCGCCTCGCCGCGTCGGACGTTGACCGAGACATCGCGGAGCACGGGACGTTTCTTGAAGCGCTTGCCGATGTTGCGGGCGAACAGCCCGTCGGGAGTCCGGCCGTCGGAGCTTCGGACCAGCCGCGGGCGCGAACCCGTCGTGGCGGTCGGATCGTCCTCGCGGCCGGTCATTCCTCCAGCGCTCCTCTCCGCTCGGGGCGGGCCGCGCTTACTGCGGCGCCGTTCCCGGTGTGAACAGTCCCTTTACCCGCTCGCCGCCCTTCGCGGCGGGCAGCAGCCGGCTGATGCCAGTGTTGAGATTCACCACCGCGCGCTCGCCGTTGAGCTGATTCCTGCCCCGCGTGATCCGCACGTCACCGGTCAGCGTGGCCGTCCCCTTGGCCGCAGTATAGACGCCTTCGCGGCCGCGGGCGACCTCCTCGGGCGTGGTGATCACCACGTTGCCGTCGGCGTCGATCCGCGACAGCTCGGTGGTGCCGGATTTCTGCTCGACGAAGTAGGCGATCAAGGTGTCGGCGGCGATGCGCTGGGTGCCGCGCACGGCGGTCGCGTCGCCGCGGGCGACGGCGACCCGCTGCTCCTGCCAGTACTCCAGGCTGTCGCGGGCGGTGATGACGTCGGCACCGTTGTTGAACTGCAGGTTGCGGCCGGTCAGGACGACGCTCGCCTTGTCGAGTTCGTAAACCGCCCGATCGCCCTGCGCGCGTTCCCGGGGGGTGGCGATCACCACGTTGCCGTCGGCCTCCAGCCGGAAGATCTCGGTGGTGCCGTCCGGTTTCTCGCGGTAGCGCGCCGTCAGGGTGTCGGCGGTCACCTGGGTGTCAGCCCGGGTCGCCCGGGCGTTGCCGCGCGCCACGTAGGTCTTGGAATCCCGGATCCACTCGATGCCCTGGTCGGCTTCCACCGTCACCGGCACCTGGTCGCCGCCGCCGCCCTGCAGCAGCTGCGCCACCGCCGGCGACACCGGCACAGCCAGAAGCGCCCCGACGATCAGGAGCGCGCCGAGCCAGGCCGGGCGGAACGGCCCGCGGAGGATCCGGTCGAGCCGCCGGCTCATCCGCCGGTCCCGGAGCCGAACAGCACCGCCTTCGCCTTGCCGGTGAAGACGATCCGGGCGCCATGGTCGTACAGCCGGAAACCCTCGCCGACGACGTTGCCGCCCGGGCTCTGGCCGGTGGTCGGGTCCTCGCTGGTGGCGATCCCGGCGGCAATGTCGACCCGGGCGGTGTCGGCGGCGAGCTGGTGGCCGGCCTCGTGGAACACCGACACCCCGCCCGCCAGGTCGACGGCCTCGTCGCGCTTGTGCCAGACGCCGCTGCCGGCGGTCATGTTCACCCAGTCGCCGGCCTCGGTCATCATGTCGGCCTGCGGCATGTCCAGGTGCACGATGTCCGAGGACTCGCTCTCCTGGCGGGCCGTGACGGCGATGACCTCGTAGGGTCGAGCCTTGTCGTCGACCCCGACGAAGCGGGGATTGGCGACCCGCAGCGTGTCGGCGTCGGACGGCGTGATCGGCTTGCCGCGCAGCACGATGTCCTGCTCGTCCCGGAGCAGCTGCGGCCAGATCACCACCAGCGCCACCAGGCACAACGCGATCGCCGGCAGCAGCATCTTCATCGCCGCCACCAGCCGGCTGGCGCGCGCCACGCCGAAGCCGCCCGTCAGGCGCTGCCTCGGGCGAGCGGCGGATGCGTCGGCGGCGGGGTCGGTGGTCGCCACGGTCTCTCGTTCTCGTTGATCCATGCGCCTCAGGTTATACCGTGTCCCGGCTCGGCCGTGTAGCCGCGCCGCCAAGGCCCCCGCTCAGTGCGCGAAAATGTCCTCTTCGGCGTAGCCGACCAGGTCGAGGGCCGCCCGGGTGCCGAGGAAGCCGAAGCAGGACGCGGCGATCCCGCTCCGCCCTTCGCGCGCCAGCATGACGTCGAGCCGCTCCTTCAGCGCGTGCAGGTGCAGGACGTCCGAGGCGGCGTAGACAAGCTGCTCGGCGGTCAGCTCGGCGGCACCCCAGTCGGAGGATTGCTGCTGCTTCGACATGTCGAGCCCGAGCAACTCGCGGCACAGATCCTTGAGGCCGTGACGGTCGGTGTAGGTGCGGGTCAGCTTGGAGGCGATCTTGGTGCAGTACACCGGTGCCGTCACGACGCCGAGAAAGGCCTGCAGCATCGCCACGTCGAAGCGGGCGAAGTGGAACAGCTTCAGGGTATCGGGATCGGCGAGCAGCCGGGCCAGGTTCGGCGCGTCGTAGGCCCCGGGCGCGAACTGCACCAGATGCGCGTGTCCGTCGCCGGCGGACAACTGGACCAGACACAGACGGTCGCGCACCGGGCGCAGGCCCATGGTCTCGGTGTCGATGGCGACGATCGGTCCGAGGGCAAGCCCGTCGGGCAGGTCGCCCTGGTGCAGCGTCACGGTCATTCGGCGGGCTCGCTTGCGAAGGGGCTCATGGGGTCCGTCACGGTTTCGGCCGGGTTGTCCCAGCCTCCACGTTCCTTATGCGATTTGGCGCGGACGATCCAGCCACCGAGCCGAGGTGGGCCGACCGGCGATCCTTGACAAGGGGAGGGGGCGGGACAAGCTAGAGGAGCCTGGCCGGAACCGCCGACTGGCTGGCCCGAGGCCGTCCGGTTCCAGACGCTACTCTCCCGACCCGTCAGCGCAGCGAGGCGTGACCGCGACGACGGCAGCATCGCTCGTCAGCCGCGCGACACGATATTTCCGAAATACTTTCCACCCTGGGCCGGTCTTCGTGCCGCGGTGCCATGACGGCAAAAACATATGGAGGCTTCGCGATGCGCGAGACTTTGCAGGACAGACGGAAACCCGACATCACGGTCAGTGAGATCGACTACGACCGGTTGCTCGATCTCGCCTCCTCGGCCCTCGCCCGCTCGCCGGAGGTGGCCGAAGAACTCCTGTCGGAACTGGACCGCGCCAAGATCGTCGCGGCGACGGTGGTTCCGGTCGGCGTGGTCCGGATGGGATCCACGGTGGAGTTCGAGTCCGAGCGTGGCGGGCGCACCCGCGTCACCCTGGTGTTTCCTGGCGAGGCCGACGTCGACAAGGGCAGGATCTCGATCATGACGCCGATCGGAACGGCCCTGCTCGGCCTGTCGGCCGGCCAGTCGATCGCGTGGACCACCCGCGACGGGCGCCAGTACGACCTGACGGTCCTGAGCGTGGAAGGCCCCCGCTAGACGCCGCCGGGTTGCGCAACCGGGGCCTGCCTGCGGTCAATCCGCCAGGCGGGGCCCGGCAGGCGCCGGACCGTCATCGCGGCTGTCGAACGCCAAAAGCCACCGCACCCTTGGAGGGTGACCGGTGGTCTTTCTGGCTCGTACGAGGCGATGGTGCCCAGGAGAAGACTCGAACTTCCACGACCTTTCGGCCACTAGCACCTGAAGCTAGCGCGTCTACCAATTCCGCCACCTGGGCAGGGTGCGGAGGCGCGTACGGCGCCGTCACGGGAGCGCAGACATAGTGGCGCCCCAACGCGCTGTCAAAGGGTTTTCGCTCGGCTTCGCAGCCGAGGGTGGCGGGGCGCGAATTCGCGCTCCCCCTGCGGCGGCGGCGCTGTATTATAAGCCGACCGTCGCCGCCATCGCCGAGAGGGAACGTGCCATGCAGGGCAAGCTCGCCACCGTGTTCGGAGCGTCCGGGTTCATCGGGCGGAACATCGTCCGGGAGCTGGCGGGCCGCGGGTGTGCGCGTCAACGCGGTCTGCCGCGACGTCGAGCGCGCCAAGTTCCTGCGCCCCATGGGAACGGTCGGCCAGGTCACGCCGATGCGCGCCGACATCACCGATCCCGACGCGGTGGCCCGCGCGGTGTCGGGCGCCGACGTCGTGATCAACCTCGTGGGTATCCTGCACCCGTCGGGGCGCAACACCTTCGAGGCGGTCCAGGCGACGGCGCCGGGGACCATCGCCAAGGCCGCCAGCGCGGCCGGGGCGAAGGCGTTCGTCCACGTCTCGGCGATCGGCGCCGACCCGGACAGCGCCTCGGCCTACGCGCGCAGCAAGGCGGCGGGCGAGGCGGCGGTGCTGGCGGCGTTCCCCGCCGCCACCATCCTGCGGCCCTCGATCGTGTTCGGGCCGGACGATTCCTTCTTCAACCGTTTCGCGTCGATGGCGCAGATGGCCCCGGCGTTGCCGCTGTTCGGCGGCGGCGCCACCAAGTTCCAGCCGGTCTATGTCGACGACGTGGCGGCGGCGGCGCTGGCGGCGATCGACCGGGTCGACGCGGCCGGCGGCACCTACGAACTCGGCGGGCCGTCGGTCTACACCTTCCGGCGCCTGCTGGAGATGATGCTGCTGGAGATCCGCCGGAAGCGCGCGCTGGTGGCGGTGCCGTTCCCGGTGGCCTCGGCGATGGCCGCGGTCGTTCGAGCTGCTGCCGTCGCCGCCGGTGACCCGCGACCAGGTCGAGCTGCTGAAGCGCGACAACGTGGTCGCCGCCGGCGCGCGGACGCTCGCCGACCTCGGCATCGAGGCGACGCCGCTGGAGATCGTCCTGCCCGGCTACATGGACAAGTTCAGGGCCGGCGGCCGCTACGCCGGCGGCCGGGCGCCGGCCTGACCGGCGGCCGGCTGCCGCGGTCCGGTCAGCCGAAATAGTGCCAGGCCAGCAGGCCGAGGCCGAGGGCGACCCGGTAGATCACGAAGGGCGTGAAGCTGGCGCGCCTCAGCCAGCCCATCATCGCCACGATGGCGATCAGGGCGGTCACCAGGGCGAGGCCGCCGGCGATCAGGGCGTCCGCCGTCACCCGGGAATCGCCCGCCTCGTAGAGGTCGAGTCCGGCCAGGGTGCCGGCCGCGATGATCGCCGGGATCGCCAGCAGCATCGAGAAACGCGCGGCTTCCGAGCGCTCGAAGCCGAGCATGCGCGCGGCGGTCATGGTGATGCCGGAACGGCTGGTGCCGGGGATCAGCGCCAGCACCTGCGAGGCGCCGATGAACAGCGCCCCGCCGTAGCCGAGGTGCTCGATCTTGCGGATCGTCAGCCCGGCGCGGTCGACGACCCACAGCAGGATCCCGAAGCCGAGCGTGGCCCAGCCGATCACCTCGATCGACCGCAGGTCGATCGTGAGCCAGCGTGACGCCGCGTAGCCCGCGGCCACCAGCGGCAGGGTCGCGACGATCAACTGGAAGGCCAGCCGCGCGCCCGGATCAACGCGACCGCGGACCGCCATTCCCAGGCCCGAACAGCATGCGGGCGATGTCGCGCCACAGGTACAGCATGACGGCGCCGAGCGTCCCGACGTGCACGGCAACGTCGATGATCGGTCCCTGGTCCACCTCCCCCGTGAGGTGCGGGACCAGGATCAAATGCCCCGACGAACTGATCGGCAGGAACTCGGTGATGCCCTGGACCAGCGCCAGAATGATCAATTGCTCAATCGGCACGTAGCGCGCTCCCCGCTGTCGGGGGTGCCGCGACTCCCCGATGAAAAAGGCGCGAAACCTTAGTCATTCCAAGGCTGTCGGGACACCCCGGAAAGTAGTCCCGAAGCGGAACTTGTTGCGGGCCCCGGGCGCCGTTTCGTCCGCGTCGGGACGGCAGCGCAGCGGTGACGGTATGGAAATAGTCACTATTCCTGCCCTAACTGGCCGTAACCCGCTTTCGTCCAGTCGTGGCATTGTGTATAGAAATCGCCCCGGGAGCGCCGCGCGAGCCTTCGACAGCGCCTGGAGAAGCGCCCGGATCCAAGGGGAGGCCATCGTGACGACCGACCGCATGCTGAAGTTCGTGGGCACCGCCAAGCGCATGCCGACCAAGCGGCCAGCCGACGAGCGCGCCGGCGATTTCGGCGAGATCTACGACGAGTTCGACGCGGCCGCCGCCGGTGAGCAGGCGGCCCGGTGCTCGCAGTGCGGCGTGCCGTTCTGCCAGGTGCACTGCCCGCTCCACAACAACATCCCCGACTGGTTGATGCTGACCGCCGAGGGCCGGCTCGAGGAGGCCTACGAGGTCGCCAGCGCCACCAACAACTTCCCGGAGATCTGCGGCCGGATCTGCCCGCAGGACCGGCTGTGCGAAGGCAACTGCGTCATCGAGAAGGGTTTCGAGTCGGTGACCATCGGCTCGGTCGAGAAATACATCACCGAGACGGCGTTCGCGAACGGCTGGGTGAAGCCGGTGGTGCCGCCGCGCGAGCGTCCCGAGACCGTCGGCGTCATCGGCGGCGGGCCGGCCGGCCTGGCGGCGGCCGAGCAGCTGCGCAAGCGCGGCTATCAGGTCCACGTCTACGATCGCTACGACCGCATGGGCGGCCTGATGATCTACGGCATTCCCAACTTCAAGCTCGAGAAGGACGTGGTCGAACGCCGCAGCGCGCTGCTGGCGGACGGCGGCGTGGTCTACCACCCGAACACCGAGATCGGCGTGACGGTGACGCTGGAGGAGTTGCGGGCCCGCCACGACGCCGTGCTGATCGCCACCGGCGTCTACAAGGCGCGCGACATCATGTGCCCGGGCGTCGGCCTGGACGGCATCTACCCGGCGCTCGACTACCTGACCGCCTCCAACCGCAAGGGCCTGGGCGACGCCGTGCCGGCGTTCGACGACGGCACCCTCGACGCCGCCGGCAAGCGGGTCGTGGTGATCGGCGGCGGCGACACCGCGATGGACTGCGTGCGCACCGCGGTGCGGCAGGGCGCCGTCTCGGTGACCTGCCTGTACCGCCGCGACCGCGCCAACATGCCGGGCTCGCAGCGCGAGGTCGCCAACGCCGAGGACGAGGGCGTCGATTTCCAATGGCTGTCGGCGCCGGAGGCGTTCATCGGCGACGGCCGGGTGGCCGGGGTGCGCTGCCACCGGGTCCGCCTCGGCGTGCCCGACGCGACCGGCCGCCAGACCCCGCAGCCGGTCGAGGATTCCAGCTACGTCGTCGACTGCGACATGGCGATCACCGCCCTCGGCTTCGACCCCGAGGACCTGCCGGTGATGTTCGATGCCAAGGGGCTGGAGGTCAGCCGCTGGGGCACGCTGCGGATCGACTTCAGGACCATGATGACAAGCCTCGACGGGGTGTTCGCCGCCGGCGACATCGTGCGCGGCGCCTCGCTGGTGGTGTGGGCGGTGCGCGATGGCCGCGACGTCGCCGACCGCATCCACGACCACCTCGCCGCCAAGGCCGCGGGCCGCGCCCGCGACGCCGCCTGAGAGGGAGCCAAGCCATGACCGAGATCCGTGAGATCCGGCGAGCAGTTCGTCCGCGCCTGGCGCGACAACGCGGCCACCCTGCAGGCGGCGCACGCCTACGACCCGGCGCACGAGCACGAATCCTGCGGCGTCGGCTTCGTCGCCTCGATCGACGGGTCGCCGCGCCGCGACGTGGTGACCTCGGCGATCGCCGCCCTGCAGGCGGTCTGGCACCGCGGCGCCGTCGACGCCGACGGCAAGACCGGCGACGGCGCCGGCATCCACCTGCAGGTGCCGCTCGACTTCTTCCGCGAGCACATCGAGCACACCGGCCACACCCTGAACGAGGGCCGGATGGCGGTCGGCATGGTGTTCCTGCCGCGCACCGACCTCGGGGCCCAGGAGCGCTGCCGGATCATCGTCGAGTCCGAGATCCTGAAGTTCGGCTGCTTCGTCTACGGCTGGCGCCAGGTGCCGGTCGACATCGAGGTGATCGGCGAAAAGGCCAACGCGACCCGCCCGGAGATCGAGCAGATCATGTTCTCGAGCCCGGTCGGCCGGTCCGAGATCGATTTCGAGCGCGACCTCTACATCATCCGCCGGCGCATCGAGAAGGCGGCGCTCGCCGAGCACATCACCGATTTCTACATCTGCTCGCTGTCGTGCCGCTCGATCATCTACAAGGGCATGTTCCTGGCCGAGCAGGTGGCGTCGTTCTACCCGGACCTGACCGACGAGCGCTTCGTCTCGAACTTCGCGATCTACCACCAGCGCTATTCGACCAACACCTTCCCGACCTGGCGGCTGGCCCAGCCGTTCCGCGTGCTCGCCCACAACGGCGAGATCAACACCGTGCGCGGCAACGTGAACTGGATGGCCAGCCACGAGACCCGCATGGCGCACGCCAATTTCGGCGACCGCGTCGAGGACCTGAAGCCGGTGGTGCAGTCGGGCTCGTCGGATTCCGCGTCGCTCGACGCGGTGTTCGAGCTGATGGTGCGGGCCGGGCGCGAGCTGCCCATGGTCAAGACCATGTGCATCCCCGAGGCCTGGACCGACGACGGCCTGATGCCGCAGTCGTGGCGCGATCTGTACGCCTACGCCAACGCCGTGATGGAGCCGTGGGACGGCCCGGCGGCGATCGCCGCCTATGGCGGGCGCTGGGTCCTGGGCGGCATGGACCGCAACGGCCTGCGGCCGATGCGCTACGTGGTGACCCAGGACGGCCTGCTGATCGCCGGCTCGGAGACCGGGATGGTGCGGGTCGACGAGGCCACCGTGGTCGAGAAGGGCCGGCTCGATCCCGGCGACATGATCGCCGTCGACCTGGTGGACGGCGGCCTGTACCGCGACAGCGAGCTGAAGGACCTGCTGTCGTCGCGCAAGCCCTACGGCGAGTGGATCAAGGAAAGCACCAAGATCGACGCGCTGATCAAGGCCGAGCACGAGGAGAAGCCGGCGTTCTCGCGCGAGGAGCTGCGCCGCCGCCAGGTGGTCGCCGGCTGGACGCTGGAGGACATGGAGCTGATCCTGCAGCCGATGGCCGAGACCGGCAAGGAAGCGGTCGGCTCGATGGGGGACGACACCCCGATCGCCGTGCTGTCCGACAAGTACCGCGGCCTGCACCATTTCTTCCGGCAGAATTTCAGCCAGGTCACCAACCCGCCGATCGACAGCCTGCGCGAGCGCCGGGTGATGACCCTGCGCACCCGGCTCGGCAACCTCGGCAACATCCTCGACGAGGATTCCGAGCAGTGCGACCACCTGCTGCTCGAGAGCCCGGTGCTGACCAACGCCGAGTTCCACGCCATGCGCGACTACATGGCGGACACCGCGGCCGAGATCGACTGCACGTTCCCGGCCGATGGCGGGCCGAGCGCGCTCGAGGAGGCGATCGAGCGGGTCCAGCGCGAGGCCGAGGACGCGGTGCGCGGCGGCTGCACTCACGTCATCCTCTCGGACATGGGGACCTGCGCCGAGCGCGCCGGCCTGCCGATGATCCTGGCCACCGGTGCCGTCCACAGCCACCTGGTCCGCCAGCAGCTGCGCACCTTCACCTCGGTCAACGTGCGCTGCGGCGAGTGCCTGGACGTGCACTACCTGGCGGTGCTGATCGGCGTCGGCGCCACCACCATCAACCCCTACCTCGCCCAGGAGGCGATCGCCGATCGCCAGGCTCGCGGCCTGTTCGGCGACGCCACCCTCGAGGAGGCGCTCGGCCGCTACAAGAAGGCGATCCAGGACGGCCTGCTGAAGATCATGTCGAAGATGGGCATCTCGGTGCTGTCCTCGTACCGCGGCGGCTACAACTTCGAGGCGGTCGGCCTCAGCCGGGCGCTGGTGGCTCGGTTCTTCCCGGGCATGAGCTCGCGGATCTCCGGGCTCGGCCTGTCGGGGATCCAGCAGAAGGTCCTGCGGATGCACGCCCGGGCCTACGACGAGGCGGCGGTGCCGCTGCCGGTCGGCGGCCTGTACCGCTACCGCCGCAACGGTGAGCGCCACGCCTTCGACGGCTGCCATGATCCACGCCCTGCAGCGCGCCGTGGAGGGCGACAGCTACCACCTCTACAAGCGCTACGCCGAGGCGGTGTACGCCCAGCCGCCGGTCAACCTGCGCGACCTGATGCGCTTCAAGTCCAAGAACGGCGCGGTGCCGCTGGACGAGGTCGAGTCGATCACCGACATCCGGCGCCGGCTGGTGGCCCCGGGGATCTCGCTCGGCGCGCTCAGCCCGGAGGCCCACGAGACCCTGTCGATCGCCATGAACCGGATCGGCGCCAAGTCGGATTCCGGCGAGGGCGGCGAGGACCCCTCGCGGTTCCGGCCGCGCCCGAACGGCGACAACGCCAGTTCGGCGATCAAGCAGGTCGCGTCCGGCCGGTTCGGCGTGACCGCCGAGTACCTGAACAACTGCCGCGAGATCGAGATCAAGATCGCCCAGGGTGCCAAGCCCGGCGAGGGCGGCCAACTGCCCGGCATCAAGGTCAACGGGCTGATCGCCCGGCTGCGCCACTCCACCCCCGGGGTGACCCTGATCTCGCCGCCGCCGCACCACGACATCTACTCGATCGAGGACCTCGCCCAGCTGATCTACGACCTCAAGCAGATCAACCCCGAGGCCCGGGTCTGCGTGAAGCTGGTGGCGTCGACCGGCATCGGCACGATCGCCGCCGGCGTCGCCAAGGCCAAGGCCGACACCATCCTGATCTCCGGACACGGCGGCGGCACCGGCGCCAGCCCGCAGACCTCGATAAAGTACGCCGGCATCCCCTGGGAGATGGGGCTGTCCGAGGTCCACCAGGTGCTGACCCTGAACCGGCTGCGGCACAGCGTGACGCTGCGCACCGACGGCGGCATCAAGACCGGACGCGACGTGGTGATCGCCGCCATGCTGGGCGCCGAGGAGTTCGGCCTCGGCACCGCCTCGCTGGTGGCGATAGGCTGCATCATGGTCCGGCAATGCCACTCCAACACCTGCCCGGTCGGGGTCTGCACCCAGGACGAGGTGCTGCGCGCCAAGTTCGAGGGCACGCCGGAGCGGGTGGTGAACCTGTTCTCGTTCGTCGCCGAGGAGGTCCGCGAGATCCTGGCCGAGCTCGGCGCCCGGTCGCTGGAGGAGATCGTCGGCCGCACCGACCTGCTGGCCCAGGTCAGCCGCGGCGACCCGTCGCTCGACGACCTCGACCTGAACCCGATCCTGGTGCGCGCCGATTCCGGCGGCTACCCGGTGTTCAACACGGTCGAGGGCCGCAACGAGGTGCCCGAGACCCTGGACGCCCAGATCATCAAGGACGCCAAGCCGGTGTTCGAGCTCGGCGAGAAGATGCAGTTCACCTACAACATCTCCAACACCCAGCGCGCCATCGGCACCAAGCTCAGCTCGAAGCTGGTCCGCAAGTACGGCATGAGCGGCCTGCAGCCCGGCCACATCACCGTCCGCCTGCGCGGCTCGGCCGGCCAGAGCCTCGGCGCCTTCGCGGTGCAGGGGTTGAAGATCGAGGTGTTCGGCGACGCCAACGACTACGTCGGCAAGGGGCTGTCGGGCGGCACCATCACCGTCCGGCCGATGACGGCGGCGTCGTTCGCCTCGAACGAGAACACCATCATCGGCAACACCGTCCTGTACGGCGCCACCGCCGGCAAGCTGTTCGCCGCCGGCCAGGCCGGCGAGCGGTTCGCCGTGCGCAACTGCGGCGCCGAGGCGGTGGTCGAGGGCTGCGGGTCGAACGCCTGCGAGTACATGACCGGCGGCACCGTCGTGATCCTGGGCGCGGTCGGCGACAATTTCGGGGCCGGCATGACCGGCGGCATGGCCTTCGTCTACGACGCCGACGGCACCTTCGCCCACCGGGTCAACCCGGAGGCGGTCATCCACCAGCGGGTCGAGACCGAGTACTGGGAGGATGTGCTGCGCCGGCTGGTGACCGAGCACGTCCGCGAGACCCAGTCGCGCTACGCCGAGCGCATGCTGATGGACTGGCAGCGCGAGATGCCGAAGTTCTGGCAGATCGTGCCGAAGGAGATGATCGCCCGCCTGCCCCAGCCGCTGACCCTCGGCGCCCGCGAGCAGCGGGCGTAGCGGGAAGTGTGGGGGCGCCGGGGGCAGGCAAGGGCGGATTCGACTGGCCCCGCGCCTCCGGGCCTCTGGATCCCACTGCCTTTAGGACCCGACTATCGATCTGGGAACCGCTCGACGTGGTGTTCGGCGGTTCTCCCGATATAGAGGGCTCTGCGGCCTGAGAACGACACGATGTAGCCGGCGCATCCGGCCGACACGGCGTTTTCGCAGAAGCCCAGGTAGGTGTAGCCGGGGGCCTGTCGCTGCGCTTCCTGGATCGCAGTCTTCATGCGTGCGGTGTCGAACGTCGGCGCCACTGGCGCGCTGACCCGATGGGCCGGTAGTTCGATGCTCTCTCCCTCAGGCATGTAGTAGGTCGCGGTCCCTCGCCGGAAGTCGATCGCATAGCTTTCGAAACCGGCTTCCATCAGTGCACCGACGATCTGGGGGAAGGTCATGGTGTTGCTCTCGGCGCCTTCGAGACAGATCCGGGCAGTCGTCTTCTGCTGATCGTCCATGGAAGTCTCCTCCGGGATATGGCTCGATTCCGTTCACTCGATCGGGATTGCGGTCATGTGGCCGCGTTCGGCCAGGCACTTCAGGAGGCGTTCCAGCGTCTCCCGTTCATCCCCGGTGAGGCACTCGAAGAACTCCGCGTCGTTGCGGTCGGCGAGCGCGGCCAGAACCGGCACGAGTTCGCGACCCCGGTCCGTCAGCGCCAGCGTTTGCGCGCGGCCATCGCTCTCGCTGGCTTCGCGCACTATCAGCGACTTCGCGATCAATCTGTCGGCGAGCTTGGTGATCGCTCCCCTCGTCATGCCCATCGCGTCCGCGAGCCGGCTGGGCGGCGTCGGCTCCTTGCCGTAAAGCGCGCGCATCAGGCTCCATTCGGCGACCGTTACCTGCTGGTTGGCCAGCTTGGTCGCAAAGGCATGGGAGACGTGGTTTGAGACCATGCGCAGCCAGAACCCCAGATGCACGGTGAGATCCGAA
Organism: Rhodospirillaceae bacterium; assembly: GCA_018401495.1. GTDB lineage: Bacteria > Pseudomonadota > Alphaproteobacteria > Thalassobaculales > Thalassobaculaceae > Thalassobaculum_A. The sequence goes on along the minus strand of JAGYJX010000012.1, from coordinate 38,638 downwards.
ACCGACACGGGCGAAGGCATGGCCACCTCTTTGATTGACTAGGAAACTACAACGATATGATTTCCTAGTCAACTAGCTTCGGATCGCGACCCAGATGGTATTTGCCGAGTTTTCGCGCCGTCAGCGGAGGGTGACGCCCCCGCCGCCGCCGCTACTCTCCCTCCGGATCAACCCCGGAGCCCGTCATGCCCGATCTCTCCCGTCGCCCCGGTGCTGGAGCGCGTCGACGCCAATCTCGACGCCTCGGTCGAGCGGCTGTTCGACCTGCTGCGCATCCCGAGCGTGTCGACCGACCCGGCCTTCAAGGATCACGTCGCCCGCGCCGCCGGGTGGATGGCGGACGAGCTGGCCGGCCTCGGCTTCCAGGCGTCGGTGCGGCCGACCCCGGGGCACCCGATGGTGGTGGCGCATCACCCGGGGCCGGGCGGCGACGCCCCGCACGTGCTGTACTACGGCCACTACGACGTGCAGCCCGCCGATCCGCTGGAGCTCTGGGATACCGGGCCGTTCGAGCCGGTGCTGGTCGACGCCGAGCGCGGCAAGCGGATCGTGGCGCGCGGCGCGGTCGACGACAAGGGCCAGGTGATGACCTGGGTCGAGGCGTTCCGGGCCTGGCGCGACACCCACGGCACCCTGCCGTGCCGGGTCACCGTCCTGCTCGAAGGCGAGGAGGAGACCGGCAGCCCGTCGCTCGACCCGTTCATCGCCGCCAACGCCGGCGAACTGAAGGCCGACGTCTGCGTGGTCTGCGACACCGGCATGTGGGACGTCGACCAGCCGGCGATCACCTACAGCCTGCGCGGCATGGTCTACCTCGAGGCCACCATCCGCGGCCCGAGCCGCGACCTGCATTCGGGGATGTACGGCGGCGTCGTGGTCAACCCGCTCAACCTCCTGGCCCGCATCATCGGCGATCTGCACGACGACCGGGGCCGGGTGCAGATCCCGCATTTCTACGACGACGTCATCCCGGTCGGCGCCAACGAGAAGGCGCAGTGGGAGGCGCTCGGCTTCGACGAGGCCGAGTATCTCGGCGGCGTCGGCCTGACCGTCGGCGGCGGCGAGCGCGACTTCGGCGCGCTGGAGCGGCAATGGGCGCGGCCGACCTGCGACGTCAACGGCATCCTCGGCGGCTACGTCGATCCCGGCGCCAAGACGGTGATCGCCCGCGAGGCGATGGCCAAGATCTCGTGCCGGCTGGTGCCGGACCAGGACCCGGCGGCGGTCGCCGCCAATCTGAAACGCTTCATCACCGACCGGCTGCCCGAGGGCTACACCGCCTCGTTCGTCGATCTCGGCCTGGCGCCGGCGATCCGGGTGCCGACCGACTCGGCCTACCTCGCGGCGGCCCGCCAGGGCCTCGCCGACGTGTTCGGCAAGGAGGCCTACCTGATCGGCACCGGCGGCTCGATTCCGGCGGTCGGCTCGATCCGCCGGTATCTCGGCATCGACTCGATCCTGCTCGGCTTCGGGCTCGACGACGACCGGGTGCACTCGCCGAACGAGAAGTTCGAGCTGGTGTGCTTCCACAACGGCATCCGCTCCAACGCCGCCGTCCTGGCGCGCATGGCCGGCATCGCCAAGGCGAAGGGATAGGGCCATGACGCTGATGGGCAAGGTGGCGATCATCACCGGCGGGACCAGCGGCATCGGCCTCGCCACCGCCGAGGCGCTGTCGGCGCAGGGCGTGCGGCTGGTGCTGCACGGCCGGCGCCAGGAGATCCTGGAGGCGCACGCCGCCCGGCTGCCGGGCTGCGAGGTGCTGGCCGGCGACGTCTGCGACAAGGACACCCCGGGGCGGCTGATCGCGCTGGCGCTGGAGCGCTTCGGCCGAGTCGACATCGCCTTCGCCAACGCCGGCCTGATCCATTCGGGGCCTGTGGACGCGATCGACCTCGACGCGCTGTCGGAGATGATCCGGGTGAACATCGACGCCGCCTTCCGCTTCGCCTACACCGCCGTCCGGCACTTCAAGGCCGAGGGCGGCGGCCACCTGCTGATGACCGGCTCGGTGTTCGGCACCAAGGTGCGGCCGAACGCCGGCGGCTACGCCGCCACCAAGTACGCCGTCGAGGCGCTGTGCGAGGCGCTGCGGATCGAGCTGGCCGGCAGCGGCGTCAAGGTCTCGGTGGTCGAGCCGGGCCTGGTCCGCACCGACCTGCACCGCGACCATGCGGTCCGCCCCGAGGTGGTGCAGAACATCCCGCAGCCGCTGCTGCCGGAGGACGTCGCCCGCGCCGTGGTGTTCGCGCTCGAACAGCCGGCGCACGTGCTGGTGCCGCGGATCATGGTGCTGCCGGCGGTGCAGCCGGTGTAGCGGATGGATCAAGGGAAACAGGAGCGTGATTTGCTAACCTCGCCCGATGCCGCGCTTCTGGTGGGTCAATCACAAGCAGACCTTCCGTCAGGAGATTGACGGCACCTACCTGTGGTCGCCGAAGCGCAACGCGAACGGCGCCCGGAACATCTTCTATGAGAACATGCGCGCGGCCGCGCCGGGTGACCTGGTGCTCTCCTTCGCGGACGGACTGATCCGTCACGTTGGCCGGGTCGCCGACTTCGCCTTCACCGCGCCGAAGCCGGAGGAGTTCGGCACCACCGGCGGCTACTGGAGCGCCGTCGGGTGGCTGCTTCCGGTGTACTGGGTTTCCCTCGCCAACCCGGTTCGGCCCCGCGACCTGGTCGCCGCCCTCGGCCCGCTGCTGCCGGACAAGTATTCCCCGATCAGCCCGACCACCGGCTACGGCCGGCAGGGCGCCTATCTGGCGGAAATTCCTCAAGCGGTCTTCGACGTCATCATCGGCGCGGGCGCCGCCGTCGGATCGGCCGCCTACAACGCCGACACCCTGTCGCGCGGCGGCGCCAACAGCCTGTCCTACCGCGTGGTCATGGAGGAGATGGACGACGCGGTCGAGAGGCGGGTGGCTGCCGACCGCACGCTCGATGACACGGTGCGCAAGTCGGTGATCCAGGCCCGGCGTGGCCAGGGCCAGTTTCGCGACAACGTCCACGCGGTCGAGCGCGCCTGCCGGCTGACCGGGATCACCAACCCGGCCCTGCTGATCGCCAGCCACATCAAGCCCTGGCGGCTGTGCGAGACGGCGGCCGAGCGACTGGACGGCGCGAACGGACTGATGCTCACCCCCGACGCCGACCTGCTGTTCGATCGCGGCTTCGTCACCTTCCACGACGACGGACGACCCGAGGTCTCGGATCGGTTTAACTGGCGCGACCTGCAACGACTCGGGCTGGGTGCGGTGGCGCCGGAGGCGTGGGGTCTGTCGGAGGCGCAGGCGCCGTACGTGGCGACCGGCTTTCGGCCGGAGCAGCGCGCCTACATGGACTTTCACCGCCGGGAGGTGTTCGTCTCGTGAGGCGATGGCGAGCGTTCTTGGCGTAGCGGCCGCTCGACTTTTGACGACGTGACGCGGGTCGTTGGATTCGAGCCGACGGACTGCAGTGGATGGTGAGGGGTCGTTGCCGGTCTCTCATCCGCCGCACATTGCCACGCAAAAATCGTGATGCGTGGCAAACCAGGCTTGCGCCCCTTGCCACGCTCCAATATTTTAGCGTGGCAAGGGGCGTGACATGACCCAGGCCTTCAAGCGCCACTCGCCGGTTGCCGTCGCCGCCTACCACGATCTCGTCTCCTTGTTGCTCGATGAGGCGGCATCACGGATCCAGGGTGCTCCGACCCCGCGGGTACGCGGCAGTCGAACCTACTGGTATGACCGATTTCGAATCGGCACCGAGACCAAGGAACGCAACCTCGGCGAGGATTCGCACGAGCTGAGGCAGCGGATCGAAACCCACGAGCGGCTGAAGAACGACCGGGAGAACCGTCGAAGCGAGCGCACGCGGCTGGTCCGGTTGTTGCGCAGCGAGCGGCTTGTCGGCATGGACGGCGCGACCGGAAGCCTGCTGGTCGCGCTGGCGCGTTCCGGCGTCTTCCGTCTCGGCGGCGTGCTCGTCGGCACGACCGCGTTCCGCGTCTACAAGGGAGAGCTCGGACTGCGGTTGAGCCTCGATCAGCTGGCGATGACCAACGACATCGACATCGCCAGTTTCGAGAAGCTGTCGCTGGCGCTCGGCGAGACGGTTCTCCCCTCGATCGACACGCTTCTCGCCGACTTCGCCTTCGACCCGGTCCCGAGCCTCGACGCCGGCCGGGTCTGGCGCTGGCGCCAGAGTTCCAGCCAGACGCTCGTGGAGTTCCTGACGCCATCCTTCGACGCCGAGGAGGGGCTGCGCAAGCTCGCCGCCCTCGGCGTCAGCGCCCAGTCGCTACACTACCTGAACTACGCGATCGCCGAGCCGATCCAGGCAGCCGCGGTCTACCGCGACGGCATTCTCATTCAGGTGCCGCGTCCGGAACGCTTCGCCATCCACAAGCTGATCGTCGCCGACCGTCGAGCCGACGGACCCGCAAGCCTGAAGGCGCGAAAGGACCGCGCGCAGGCCGAACTCCTGATCGCGATCCTCGCCGAGGACCGTCCCGACGATCTGCGGGAAGCCTACGCGGATGCCCTCTCGCGCGGGCCGAACTGGCGTGAACGCCTCGAACGCTCCCTTATGCGATCCCCGGCTGCCGCCGAGCGACTGACCGCTTGCTGAACCGGCTGGCCTGGAGGCTGCGCGCGTGATCCCATGAGGCGCCATTCCGCCACCGCCGAACGGAGCCGCCCCATGAAGATCACCGGCCTGCGCACCCGGCGCATCCACATCCCCTTCGAGCGGCCGATCGGCACCTCGATCCACCGGATCGACGGCGTGTCCGGCCTGCTGGTCTGGCTCGACACCGACGAGGGCATCACCGGCGAGAGCTACCTCTGGGCGATCGGCCGGCACCGGGTGCCGGTGCTGGAGGCGATGGTCCGGATGCTGGGCGAGCGCGCGGTCGGCAGCGACCCGCGCGACACCACCGCCCGCTTCGACGAGATGTGGAGTGAGATCAACTTCCTCGGCCACAAGGGCGTGCCGCTGTTCGGGATCGCCGCGATCGACTGGGCCTGCTGGGACATCCTCGGCCAGTCGCTGGGCGCCTCGGTGTCCCGCCTGCTCGGGCGGCGCCGCGACCGGGTGCCGACCTACGCGTCGGGCGGGCTGTGGGCGTCGATGACCATCGCCGAGCTGGAGGCCCAGGCGAAGGACTTCGTCGCCCAGGGCTTCCGGGCGGTCAAGATGCGGATCGGCAAGCCGGATATCGGCGAGGATATCGAGCGGGTGGCGGCGGTGCGCGCCGCCATCGGCCCGACGATCGGCCTGATGGCCGACGCCAACCAGGGCCTGACGGTGCCGCACGCCATCCGGCTCGGCCGCCGGCTGGAGGCGTTCGACCTGGTGTGGTTCGAGGAGCCGGTGCAGGCCTACGACCTGGAGGGCTCGGCCCGGGTGGCCGCCGAAATCGACACCCCGATCGCCAGCGGCGAGACCGAGTACGGCCGCTACGGCTTCCGCGACATGCTGGAGCGCAAATCGGCCGACGTGCTGATGCCGGATCTGGAGCGGGTCGGCGGCATCACCGAATGGGTCCGGGTCGCGCACATGGCGGCCGCCCACGACGTGCCGGTCAGCCCGCATCTGTTCACCGAGCACTGCCTGCAGCTGTGCGGCGCGCTGTCGAACGTCAGCTACGCCGAGCACATGCCGTGGTTCGCGCCGATCTTCCAGGAGCCGGTCGAGATGGTCGACGGCGAGCTGCTGATCCCCGACCGCCCCGGCCTCGGCTTCCGATTCGATCCCGACGCGGTCGGGCGGTACGCCGTCGATTGAGCCGCTCCTCCGGCCGTTACCGCCAGGTCCCCGTGGCTGTGCTCCTCATACGAAGCTGAACCAGCCGGACTGCAGCTCGCTGGTGTTGACGCCCATCAGCGTCACCGTGTGGCCGGAGCCGAGGGCGATGACGGCGTTGCCGTCGGCGTCGTTGGCGGTGACCGCCTGCAGTTCCGCGAAGGTATCGATCGAGGTGCCGTTGAGGTTGGCCGAGATCTGCACGCTATCGCCCGCCGCGCCCGTGAAGCCGGAGATGGTGTCGGCGCCGCCGCCGTCCTGGATGACCACCAGATCGGCGCCATTGCCGCCGATGAGCAGGTCGTCGCCGACGCCGCCCAGGAGCGTGTCGTCGCCTTCGCCGCCGAACAGGGTGTCGTTGCCCTTGCCGCCGTACAGCGTGTCGTTGCCCTGGCCTCCGTACAGCGTGTCCTGGCCGAGATTTCCATAGACCGCGTCATCGCCGAGATTGCCGTAGGCGACGTCCTCGTGCTGGCCGCCGTACAGCGTGTCGTTGTCCTGGCCGCCGAACAGGGTGTCGAACCCTGGTTGCCGTAGATGACGTCCGCGGCCTGGTTACCGTAGAGGACGTCCTGGTCCTGGCCGCCGAACAGGAAGTCGGAATCGGTTCCACCGGCGATCGTGTCGTTGCCGGACTCGCCGTACAGGTGGTCGACCCCGGCGCCGGACGCGATGGTGTCGTTGCCGCCGCCGCCGAACAACGTGTCGTCGCCGACGCCGAGCGAGATGAACTGGTTGGCGTCGTCGCCGGTCACGAAGTTGTTGCCGGCGCCGCCGTTGACCGTGGCCGTGCCGACGATCGACGCGAACTCGATGTTGTCGAGTTGCAGCGTCTTGCCGGTTATCGACCGCATGTCGATCACGAAGGCCTCGGACTGGCCGCTCCCCGCGGTGCCGGCGATGACGATCGGATCGCCGGTGGTCACACCGCCCGACTGGGTCGGCACGATCGTGCGTATGTCGAGCGCCGTGGTGGCGCCCAACTGGGTGAGGAAGGTCTCGGCGTTCGAGACCAGGCCGACTTCACCGCTGCTCCCACGTGACTCGATCGCGGTGATCAGGGTGCTGGAAGCCTGGGATCCCGAGGGCGCGACCGAAGGGCCCTCGGAGGTGAGGCTGACCGAAGCCGGCAGCGTGGCGGTCACGACATTGCTGTTGTTGCCGGAATTCTGCACGATCGCGGCGCTGCCGGGCGACGAGCCGGTGTTGCTGATCGACTGCGAGGTGTTGGTCGGAGTGATCGACGGGGTCGTCGGGGTGACGATGATGGTGCCTCCGTCACCGCCGCCGCCTCCGTCGCTGCCACCGCCGTTGTCCACGACCACCACCGGAGCGACCAGGGTGATGGTGGTGTTGCCGCCGGCGAGAATGGCGCTGTAGGTCCCGCTGGCCGAGGTGATGCCGGTCAGCGTGGTCGCAACGCTGCCGCTGATGGCGATGGTGCCGGCGGCCGTCGTCCCGTTCAGCGCCGACAGGTCGGCGCCGGTGACGATGATGCTGTCGCCGACGCCGAAGTCCGAAATGGTGTCGCCGTTGAAGTCGTCCGCGCTACCCGTGAACGTGTCGTTCCCGGCGCCGCCGGCCAGCACGTCGAAGCCGTCGCCGCCGCTCACGACGTCGTTGCCGCCGCCGCCGGAGAGCGTGTCGTCGCCGGCGCCGCCGTCGATCGTGTCGGCGCCGGCGCTGCCGGTGACGGTCTGGCCGCCGGCGCTGCCGGTCACGGTGAAGCCGTCCTGGCCGGCATCGCCGGCGGTGAGCGTCTTCCCGGCCGCCTGGGCGGCCGTCAGCGTGATCGTCTGGGCGCCCGCGTCGGCTGCCGTGGCGATGGTCTCGATGGCGCTGAGGTCGGCGCCGGTGACCGAGCCGGTCGTCGCCAGGGTTGCGGTCTGGGTGCCGGTGGCGGTGATGGTTCCGGTGAAGGCGTTCAACTGCGCCGTCGTCAGCGTGACCGAGGCGCCGGAGGCCAGCGTGAGATTCTCGACCCCGGTGATGGTTCCGCCGGAAATGTTGGCGCCGTTGCCGAGCGACAGGGTGTCGTTGACCGTGCCCTCGCCGGTGATCGTGCCGGTGTAGGTCAGGGTGCCGAGATCGAAGGTGACCGCGTCGGTCGCCGAGGTGGCGGTTACGCCGGCGCCGGCCTGGCCGACGGTGATCGTGCGGGCGTTGGTGGTGTCGTCGGCGACCGAGTGGGTCTCGACGTTGGTCAGCGTCGTGAAGGCGCCGTCGCCGGTGACGTTGACCGTCTCGGAGCCGGCGGCGGTGATGGTGCCGCTGAACTGCGACAGCTGGCTGGCGCCGATGGTGACCGTGCCGCCGCTGGCGAGGCTCAGGTTCTCGAAGTTGGAGACCGTGGCGCCGGCGATGTTGGCGCCGTTGCCGAGCGACAGGGTGTCGGTGCCGCCCGCGCCGTTCAGCGTTCCGGTCGGGGTCAGCGTGCCGACGGTCACCGTGTCGGCGCCGCCGCTGCCGGTGACGTTCTGGGTGGCGGCTCCGAGGGTGAAGTTGAACCCGGTCACGCCGAGCGCATAGGTCTCGATGTCGGCGTCGCCGGTGACGTTGCCGTCGCCGTTCGCGCTGGCGAGCGTGATCTGCTCGGTGCCGGTGTTGCCGTTGATGGTCGTGAACGCGTCGTGCTGCGCCTCGGTCATGGTGACGCTGGCGTTGGCCGCCAGGGTCACGGTCTCGAAGTTCGACAGCGTGAAGCCGGCGGTCGACAGGTCGCTGCCGGTCGCCAGCACGATGGTGTCGGTGCCGGCGCCGCCGTTCGCCACCGAGGTGCTGGTGATGTGGCTGGCGTCGGTGATGGTCAGGGTCTCGTCGTTGCCGACGAAGGTGAGGCCCGGCGTCAGGTTGGTGCCGTCGGTGGTGTTGAAGCCGCCGGCGTTGGTGCTGGCGGCTGTCGTGACCGCCGAGGTGAAGCGGATGTTGTCGAGGCCGATGCGCCAGGTGTTCGTGCCGGAGAACGACACCGTGAAGGACGTGACTCCGTTCCAGTCGACGGGGGTCAGTGTGGCGATCGCGCCGGAGATGCTGCCGGAATCGTCGGCGAGGGTGATGGCCGAGCCGGTGTTCGGCGTGAAGACGTAGTTGCCGTTGGCGGTGTTGTTGGTGAACTCGCCGATCTGGAACTGGGTAATGTTGACCGCGCTGCCGAAGGTCAGCGTGTAGGTCACGGTGTTGGCGATCACGCCCGGGTCGAGAAACCCCGAGCTGACGCCGGCCATGGGGGTCGCGTCGCTGCGGACGACGTCGATCGTCACGCCGGTTTCGGTCGTCGTCAGGGTGTTGACGGTGTTGATGGTGGTGACGATGCCGAACGTCGCCACCGCCAGGGTTGCCGGATAGGCGTCGCGCGCCGCGGCGTCGAACGCCAGGGCGCTGCGGGCCGGAATGTCCCAGCCGCCGCCGAGATGCGTTGCGCCCACCAGGCTGGCGGCGGCGGCTACCGGGCGCTCGAGGTGGGTCGACAGGGCGTCGACGAACGCGGCGCCCTCTCGGCCCTGCGCCACGGAGCAGCCGTACAGCACGATCTCTGCATCCTCGGACAGCGCGTTCCGGATCGCCGCGGTGAGGGCCGGGCGCGCCGCCAGGGCACTCGCGTCGATCCGTCGCCCCGACATCATCAACGCGCCGGGAACGCCATGGGACAGTATGTGAACAGCCTCGACGCCCCGGCGCCCCGCCAGGTGCACGGCCATGGTGGCGATCGGGTCGTCGCCCGCGGGCAGCCGGACGCACTCGACTCCCGAGCGAAGACCGTTCAGCAGCAGGGGCGCGTTCTCAACCGCCGAATCGACGAACAGAAGTTCCCGAGCGTTAGACGCAACGACCAACCGCCGCCCCTCTTGCCGGTGGTTCATGATCGTTGTTCCTTCTGCGAATGCGGATCGGGTGGCGTGGAGCGCGGCGAAGACGCGGGACCTCGTGGATGGAGATCGATTCGGTTCGGGTCGCTCGCGCTTCCTCTTGGTGGGTCAAGTTTGCATAAAATGTTACGTAAAACCGTAAGCAACCATACGACGAAGATCTTAACCAGGAGTTAAACGCCCACGGGGTCGCCCTGGAAACGAGCACGCGGTACGCGTCTTGTCGACGTCGGACGGGCGGCGAGGCTCACGGGGCTGCGGAGGATGGTCGAAAATCCATGACGTGTCGCTCGTGAGCCAGGCCTCGCAACGACTGATCGACGAAGGATTGCGTCGCCAGCGCGAGGGCTTCCTCGCCCAGGCGGCGCGGCTGTACCGCCGTGTGCCGCCCGACGATGACCGCTACCCGGATGCCCTCAACCTGCTCGGCGCGTTGCGCCTCGAGGAGGGACGGGTCCCGGAAGCGCTGGAACTCGTCGAGCGGGCTATCCAGGCGCGCCCGGACCACGCCGGGGCGTGGGGGAGCCTGGGCGGCATCGTACAGCGCCTGCAGCGGCCGCGGGTCGCGGAACGTTGCTACCGCCGGTCGATCCTCCTCGCGCCCGGCCGGGTCGACAGCGCCGTCGGCCTGTCCCGGATCGTGGCGGGGGCGGCGCGTGACGCTTTGCTTGGCCGCGCCCTTCGGGTGTCGCCGCTGGACGAGAACGCTCTCCGGGAGGTCTGCGCCGATCTCGCGCGGCGCGGGCGCGCCGCGGCGGCGGCAGGCCAGTACCGCCGGCTGCTCACCGCCCATCCCGCGGCGTCTGCCGCGCTCTTCGGCCTCGGCAACGCGCTCCGCGACCTCGGCGAGCCCGACGCCGCCGAGACGCAGTACCGCCGCACGCTGTGTGTCCTGCCGCGCAGCGGAAACGTCCTCAACAACATGGGCCTGCTGGCCTTCAACAGGGGCGACTGGGCAACCGCCGAGGAACGGTTCGCCGCCGCCAGCCGGGGCGATCCGCGCCTCGCGGCGGCCCGGACGAACCGGGCGCGCGCGCTGCAGAAGCTCGGCCGCGAACCGGAAGCGGTGCTCCCGTACAAGCGGGGACTGCTGATCGAGCCGGCCGGCCTGGCCGCGTGCTGCGAACTCGCGGGTCTGCTCGACGACCGGCGGTGGGCGTTTCGCGCCAGGTCCCTCGATCCGGATGCGCCCGAGCCCTACAACCGGCTGGCGGTGCTGGCGACCCGGAATCCCGGGCGCGCCGGCGTCATGGCGTGGCTGCGCCGCGGCGCGGCGATCAAGCCCGACGATCCGGACGCCTGGTACAACATCGGCGTGGAGCACGGACGCGCCGGTGATCCGGAAGCGGCGGTGCTCAACGGCACCCGCGCGACGTGCGTGAGCGATCGTCATGTGACGGCGCACCTGAACACGGCCCTCGCCCTGCTGCTGCTCGAGCGGTTTCGGGAGGGTTGGCGCGCCCACGCGCGCCGCCTCGAGACCCCGGAAGGGGCAGCGATCCGCCGACGCTTCGCGATTCCGCAATGGACCGCGGAGGATCCCGCCGGACGGCACCTCCTGCTCTGGGGCGAGCAGGGGATCGGCGACGAAGTCCAGTTCCTGACCCTCGTGCCCTATCTGCTGCGGCGGGGCGTCAGATTGACGATCCTGACCGAGGCGCGCCTGCGCCCCATCGTGGGACGCAGCTTTCCCGAGGTGGCCGTGCCCGAGGTGTCCGCGCCCAACGGCGCGATCGAGGCTCATCATGGCGCCGATCTGCACCTGGCCTTCGGCGATCTCCCGCACCGCCTGGAACTGTTCTGTGGCGGAGACGCGGTGCCCGAGCCTTGGATAGTGCCTGAAGCCGACCGCGTGGCGGCGCTGCGATCAAGCCTCCGGGCACGGCATCCCGGCAAGCGCCTGGTCGGCATCACCTGGCGGTCGATAGCGCCGAAGTCCGGCGTGCGCCGGACCATCCCGCCACCGCTGTGGCGAAAGCCGGCGCAGGTCCCGGGTATCGCTTTCGTGTCCCTGCAATACGCGGCGCAGGAAGCGGATTTCTCCGCGTTCGAGATCGAGGCCGGCCTCAGCCTGGACAACGGCCACGGAGTCGAGCCGGTGCACGACCTCGACGGTCTGGCCGCCCTGGTCGCTGCGGTTGACCTGATCGTGTGCCCGGCGAACAACACGGTGCACTTCGCCGGGGCGCTGGGGAAGCCATGCTGGACGCTCGTGCCGACCAATCCCGATTGGCGCTGGGGCCTCGGCCGGGCGGATTCGCTCTGGTACCCGAGGACGGTCGTCTACCGCCAGGAGACCGACGACGAGTGGCGGCCGGTCATGGCGCGGGTGGCGGCGGATCTGGCGAAATGGAGTGCCGAACCGGCCACCGACGCGCTGGAGCGGCCACAAAGGGTCACTTGATCAGCTTCATGGCCTCGCGGAATCGCGGGTGCTCGGCGGTCGCCAGCCATTCGAAGACGACCATCTCGGCGGTGACGATCTCGGCGCCGTGGCGCTCCATGCGGGCCAGCGCGGTCTCCTTGCTCTCGGCCCGCCGCGAGCCGACGGCGTCGCGCACCACGTAGACCCGCCGGCCGCGGTCGAGCAGGCCGAGCACGGTCTGCAGCACGCAGACATGCGCCTCGCAACCGGCGACCACTGCCGCGCGGCCGTCCCCCAGCCGCTCCAGCAGCGCCGGGGCGCGGGTCGAGTCGAAGGTCATCTTGTGAACGACGGCGCCCGGCTCCGGCGCCAGTTCCGGCACGGTCGAGCCGAGCCCCTGGGCGTTCTGCTCGGTGAACAGCGCCGGCACGCCGAGCAGGGCGGCGGCGTCGAGCAGCCGGCGGGCGTTGGCGACCGCCGCCGGTCCCTGGTCGATCGCCGGCATCAGGCGGGACTGGAAATCCACCACCAGCAGGGTCGAGGCGGCGGCGTCGATGGTGCGCATGGCGGTCAACTCCCGGTCAGCCGGTCGATGCGGTCGCGGACATAGGCCTCCATCAGCTCGGGCGCGGAGGCGCCGAACATCCGGATCCGGCCGGTGTGGAGCAGCAACAGCAGCCCGGTGGCGTGGGCGAACACTTCCACCGTGAGCCGGTCGGCGGCCTCGGCCGGCGCCCCGAGCGCTTCGGCGGCGTCGGCGATCGGCCGCAGCGCCGCCGCCAGCGCGGTGTTCAGCCGCTCGTCGCGCTCGCGCCCGAGGCCCGCCGGCTTCATGCCGCCGCGGAACAGGTAGAAGCCGAGGTCGAGGTCGCGCGGGTTGTCGGCGTAGAACGCGAAGAACGCCATCGCCGCCGCGTGCAGCCGGTCGGCCGGCTGCCGGGTCCGGGCCACGGCGGCCTCGACCGCCGCGCCCAGGGCGCCGATCGAGGGCCTGCAGCACCTCGGCGTAGATCGCCTCCTTGGAGTCGAAGTGGAAGTACAGCGCCGCCGGGGTGTAGCCGGCCCGGGTCGCGATCGCCCGCAGGCTGGCGCCCTCCAGGCCCTCGGCCTCGAACACCGCGCGCGCCGCCTCGAGGATCAGCCCGCGCTTGTGGTCGCTGACCGCCTGCCGCCGCTCCGCCCGCTGCCGCTGCACCCCATCCTCCACGCCCGATTGACAAGAAATCTAACAGTGTTCAAATTTGTGATCAAGAGACGAGGGAGGAAATCCGATGCTGATGACCGCCGCCGACTATCGGGAATCCCTGCGCCGCTATTCGCCGCGCGTGTTCGTCGACGGCGGCGCGGTCGAGTGCGTCGCCGACGATCCGCGGCTGGCGCCCGGCGTCAACGCGGTCGGCGTCACCTACGACCTGGCCCACGCCGCCGAGCACCGCACCCTGATGACCGCCCGCCAGGGCACGTCCGGCAAGACCGTCAACCGCATGACGCACGTCGACGAGACATCGACCGACCTGCTGTACAAGCTCGAGGCGGTCCGGCTGGTCTGCAAGATATCGGGCTGCGCCCAGCGCTACCTGACCCACGACGCCATGGCCGCGATCTTCCAGGCGACGCACCGCGCCGACGCCGCCCACGGCACCGACCATCACCAGCGCTTCCTGGCCTACCTGCACGGTGTCCAGGACCGCGACCTGACCCTCGGCGTCGCCATGACCGACGCCAAGGGCGACCGCTCCAAGCGGCCGGGGCTGCAGGCCAACCGCGACGTCTACGTGCACGTCACCGAGCGCCGGCCGGACGGCATCGTCATCCGCGGCACCAAGGCGATCGTGACCGGCGCGCCGTACATGCACGAGTTCCTGGTCATGCCGTGCCGCACCCACACCGCCGAGGACAGCGCCTTCGCGGTGTGCTGCGCGGTGCCGGTGGACGCTCCCGGCGTGACAATCGTGGCGCGCCCGGCCGGCCGCCCCGGCGAGGCGGCGGCGAAGTTCTCGAGGCGCTACGGGCAGTCGACCGGGGTGGTGATCTTCGACGACGTGTTCGTGCCGCACGACCGGGTGTTCCTGGCCGGCCAGCACGAGGAGGCCGGGTTCCTGACGACCTCCTACGCCACTCACCACCGGCATTCCTGCATCGGCGCGCGCGCCGGCTTCGGCGACCTGCTGATCGGCGCCGGCGCCCTGATGATCGAGGCGAACGGCCTCGACCCTGACCGGCACGGCCACATCCGCGACGCCATGGTCGAGCTGATCACCATCACCGAGGGGTTCTTCGCCTGCGGGGTGGCGGCGTCGGTGTACTGCACCCGGGACCCGGCCGGGGTGGCGATGCCGGACGCGGTGTTCGCCAACATCGGCAAGCTGCTGCTCGCCACCAAGATCTACGACATGCAGCGCCTTGCCCACCACGTCTCGGGCGGCCTGATCGTGGCGCTGCCGGGGCCGGACGAGGACCACAACCCGGAGACCGCGGCCTCGCTGTCGGCGGTCCTGGCGGGGCGACCCGACATCCCGGCTGCCCAGCGCCTGGAGGTGGCGCGCCTGGTCGAGGACCTGACGGCGTCGCACCAGGGCGGCTGGTACTCGGTGATCTCGCTGCACGGCGGCGGCTCGCCGGAAGCCATGAAGCGCGAGATCTGGCGCAACTACCCGGTCGGCGACAAGGTCGAGCTGGTCGAGGCCCTGCTCGACCGCGGCGTCGCCGCCGACGGCCGCCGGGTGTCGAAACAGCCGGGGCGCTGCTGCGTCACCGGTTGCGAGGTGCCGGCGCCGCCGGCCCGCACCGCCGCCGAGTGAACGGCGCGGTCAGGAGCCTTCGGCGCCGCCGGCGTCCGCCGCCCGGATCGCGCGCACCCGGCGCGCCAGGCGGGTGAGCCCGGCGTCCGGCATGCCCAGTTCGTCGAGATGCTCGACGGTGTTGAACAGGTAGTCGCAGCACGGTCCGAGAAGCCCGAGGCGTGGGCGATGGTCTCCGCCACCGTCTCCTCCGGCAGCAGGCCGGTGTAGCGCTCGTGCTGGCGGTTGATGACGAAGCCGATCGCCCGCACCGGTCCCTCCGGCGTCACCGCGGTCATCCAGCGCGGCCGGTAGGAATGGGTGATCATCTCGCGCCGCCAGACGATGTCGAGTTCGCTGTCGACGTGCTCGGGCGCGATCCGGAACACCACGCCGCGGCACGACCCGCCGCGGTCGAGCCCCAGCACCAGGCCCGGCCGCTCGCGCGAGCCGCGTCCGAGAAAGGTCTGCAGGCAGAACCGGCGGTGCAGCCCGTGCACCGTCGCCGGCCGCTTCTCGGCGTAGTCGATCGCCGGGTTCCAGATCAGCGAGCCGTAGCCGAACAGCCAGACCGAACCGTCGGGCCGTCCGTCCGGCGGGAACATCGACGCGATCGAGGTCTTCAGCGCGTCGTCCGACAGCGGCGTGAACGTCCCGTCGTACTTGGCCACCCAGTCGCGGATGCGTCCGGACCGGAGGTTCTCGCGGGTGAGCGGGATGACGTCGTCGGGAGTCGGCTCGCGAGCAGGGTCCGAAGGCGGTGCGCCGGCGGTGGATCGTGCGGGGGTGTCGTTGCTCATGTCAGCCGGACTATACGGGATCCGGCGGCCGGCGCGACCGCGCGGCGCGGAAACGGATCGATGCCTGCCTGGAACCGCGTCATTCCCGGCCGAGCATCCATTGATTCCACAGCTTCTCGCCGATCAGGCAGTCGGTGGTGCCGGCGCGTCGCGGTCATCTGCGCCGGGATCAGGCGCGGCTCGGGCGCCGGCGATCTCGAGGATCAGCTTCCGGCGGATCGCCGAGGCGAACTCGGCCGGCTCGACCACCGTCACCGTGAACGCGCCGAAGCCGCCGATCACGCAATCCTCGTAGTAGAGGTCGAGGTCGCCGACGTCGAAGAACCCCGACATGCGGCGCTGCTTGAGCATGATCGGCAGGCCGTTGACCACGATCCCCTGGTCCAGCACGCGGTCGCGGGCCTCCTCGACCGGCACGCCCTCGTTGTTCGGCCCGTCGCCGGAGATGTCGATCACCCGGCGGGCGCCGACGAAGCCGCTGTCGCGGAACAGCGCGGCCGAGAACAGCAGCGCCTCCGAGATCGAGGTGCGCCGCCGGGCCTCGAACGGCGCCGCGGCCAGCGCCTGCGAGACCCGCTCGCCGGACGCGGTGTCCTCGACCAGCGTCCAGGGCAGCACCACAAGCTGCCGACCCGCCCCGGCCCACTCGACGTAGCTGACGGCGATCCGGCCGAGCGGCCCCGAGGTGATGGCCCGCAGCACCTCGCGGTCGCGGAACGCGGCGACGTAGCCGGCGCGCTGCAGTTCCTGCTCGTCCGGGTCCATGGAGCGCGAGACGTCGACCGCCAGCACCAGTTCGAGGTCGACGGGGGTGCCCGTCTGGGCGCTGGACTGCGCCAGCGCGCTCGCGGTCGGCAGGCCCGACCAGAGGAGCGTCGCAAACAGGGCCCAGAGCCAGCTTCCAGGTCGCATCCGTCACCTCCGACGAAGCCGTCGACCGGCCTCCCCAGGCGTTCCCGCTAGCGATCCTAGCAGAGCCGCGCCGCCCGGTCGCAAGCCCGCTGTCGGCGATTGTTCTTGACGCGCGGCCGCACGCGTTCGAGACCGGGCATCCGCCTCCCCGCCGCCGAGCAGGATCCGCACCCATGACCCGCCCGGCCGCCTGCCTCGCCACTGCTTCGGGAGCGCCGGGTGCCGCGGCCCGACCGCCCGAGCGGCCGATGCTCGGCATCATGCTGATGCTGGCGTCGGTGGCGCTGCTGCCGATCATGGACGGCTTCGCCAAGGCGATGGCCGAGACCTTCGCGATCCTGCAGCTGGTCTGGGCCCGGTTCCTGTTCCAGTCGCTGCTGATCGCGCCGCTGGCGGTCGCCAACAGCCCGCGCGAGATGCTGCGCCCGCGCCACCTGCCGCTGCAGGTCGCGCGCGGGTTCGGCATCCTGATCGGCACCTTCCTGTTCTTCTCGGCGATCAAGACCATGCCGATCACCGACGCGCTGGCGCTGCTGTTCATCGCGCCGCTGATCGTGACCGCGCTGTCGCCGCTGGTGCTGGGCGAGGCCGTCGGGGTGCGGCGCTGGTCGGCGGTGCTGGTCGGCTTCATCGGCGCCCTGGTGGTGCTGCGGCCCGGGCCTGACGGTGCTGCAGCCGGGCGCCCTGCTGGCGCTGGGCGCCGGCGCCAGCTTCGCCGGCTACGTGCTGCTGACCCGGCGGCTCAGCCACGCCGCCCCGCCGCTGGTGACCCTGGCGATCACCTCGCTGGTCGGGCTGGTCGTGACCAGCGCGGTGCTGCCGGCGGTCTGGGTGACCCCGAGCGGGGCGCAACTGGCGGCGATGGCGGCGATGGGGGCGATCGGCGCCGCCGGCCACTACCTGATGATCCGGGCCTACGAGCAGGCCCCGGCGGCGCTGCTGGCGCCGTTCGGCTACGGCGAGGTCGTGACCGCGACGCTGATCGGCTACATCTGGTTCGGCGATTTTCCGGATGGCCCGACCTGGCTCGGCATCGCCATCCTGGTCGCCAGCGGCGTCTACATTTCGCTGCGCGAGCGGGTGCGCCGCGGAACGTGACCGGAAATCCGGCCGCCCGACTTGGCGGACCGCGCCCCGGCCGCCATTTCACTTCCCAGGACAGCGCGGACGGGAACGGGATGCCTCTCAGGGACACCGACGACCGCTACGGCGGGGTGACGAAGCTGCTGCACTGGAGCACCGTGGCGGCGGTGGCGGCCACGGTGCCGCTCGCCTTCGTGATGCAGGACATGCCGGCCAGCCTCGACAAGTTCCGGGCCTATGGCTGGCACAAATCGATCGGCATCGCGATCCTGGCGGTGACGCTGGTCCGGCTGGCGTGGCGGCTGGCGACCCCGCGACCGGCCCCGGTCGCCGGCCCGGCCTGGCAGGCCCGCGCGGCGGCCACGGCGCACGCCCTGCTGTATGCCTGCCTGCTGGCCCTGCCGATCCTCGGCTGGCTGCATTCGGCGGCGGCCAACACACCGGTCGCGGTGTTCGGCCTGTTCGTCCTGCCGCAGCCGATCGCGCCGGACCGCGCCCTGGTCGAGCCGCTCGCCGAGGCCCACGCCCTGGTCGCGTGGCTGCTGCTGGCGCTGATCGCCCTGCACGTCCTGGCCGCCCTCAAGCACCATCTGCTGGACCGCGACCGGACGCTGCTTCGGATGCTGCCGCTGACCGGCCGCCGGTCCACGGGTCCGAACGACAGGGAGAACCGTGATGACCGGTAGGATGCAGCGCTGGGCGCTGGCCGTGGCGCTGGCGATGATCCCGGCCGCCGCCGTCGCCGAGGCGCCGCCGTGGCGGATCGACCCGGAGGCCAGCCGGATCGCCGTGGCCACCACCCAGATGGGCGCCAAGGTCGGCGGCGAGTTCCGGCGGTTCGAGGCCGACATCCGCTTCGACCCGGACGATCTGGCGACCTCGCGGGTCACGGTGACGATCGACGCCGCGTCGCTCGACACCGGCAACGACGAGCGCGACGCGACGGCGCGAACCGAGCCCTGGTTCGACGTTGCCGCCCATCCGGTCGCCCGGTTCGAGGCGGTGAGCTTCCGGGCGATCGGCGGCGGGCGCTTCGAGGCCGACGGCACGCTGACGATCAAGGGCACCAGCCGGCCTGTGGCGCTGCCGTTCGGGCTCGAACTCGACGGCGACCGGGCCCGCGTGACGGGCGGCCTCGCCGTCGAGCGCGCCGCCTTCGGGCTCGGCACCGGCGAATGGCTGACCAACGGGATCGTCGGGGACAGTGTCGAGGTCCGGGTCGAGGTCTCGGCGCGGCGCGTGCCGGACTGAGGGCAGGGCAAGGCGCGGCGGCTTGATTTATCGCGCTGGCTGCGGTTTGTATCGTGATCGCGGAATGGCGCGCAAACGCAGGGCCAGCGCAGGAGACGGTGAGGAATGCCCGAGAAGATCGACTTCTCCAAGGTCAGCTTCCTCATCGTCGACGAGAATCCGCTTTCCGCCAAGCTGATCCAGGACATCCTCAGCATGCTGGGCGCGACCGCGGTGCGCACGGCGAACTCCGTCGAGCGGGCCCGCAAGCTGCTCCGGCGCAACCCGGTGGACGTGATCATCACCGAGTATCACCTGCAGCCGGAGAACGGCCTGGCGCTGATCGACTGGATCCGCAACGCTCCGGATTCCGCCGACCGGATGATTCCGATCATCATGCTGACCGCCAATTCCGAGGAGGACTACGTCATCCGGGCGCGCGACATGGGCGTGTCGGAATTCCTCGCCAAGCCGTTCAACGTCGAGGGCCTCTACCGGCGGCTGGTGGCGGTGATCGCCCGGCCGCGTGCCTTCGTCAACGCCGACGGCTATTTCGGTCCGGACCGCCGCCGCCGTCAGGTGCCGTTCGGCGGGCCGGAACGCCGCGACGGCGAGCGCTGAGGCGGGCCGTGGCACGCCGCGCGCAGATCATTCCGCCCCGGGCGGATCTCAAGAAGAAGGCCGTGAACCTGACCACCGGGTTCGATCTCA
Source organism: Rhodospirillaceae bacterium (assembly GCA_018401495.1). Classification (GTDB taxonomy): domain Bacteria; phylum Pseudomonadota; class Alphaproteobacteria; order Thalassobaculales; family Thalassobaculaceae; genus Thalassobaculum_A. The sequence continues at coordinate 19,101 of JAGYJX010000012.1, read as the reverse complement.
GGCTGACGCCCGAGACCATCCGCAAGCTCGAGGCGGTCGTGCACCGCTCGCGCGACGCCTTCACCACCGACATCGCCGACCGCCTGATGGCGATGCGCCGGCTGGTCGCCGAGACCGGGCCGTTGCCGGCCGATCAGAAGGCGCTGGTCGCCCACCTCTACGGGTCGTCGCTCGAGATCAAGGGGGCCGGCGGGACGATCGGCTACGATCTGCTGACCCTGATCGGCAAGTCCCTCAACGATTTCGTTTCCGGCCTGTCGCGGCTGGACGATCGGCAGGTGAAAGTGGTGTGCCTGCACATCGACGCCCTCTACGTGGTGCTCGCCAACCGCATCACCGGCCGTGGCGGGGTGGTGGAGAGCGCCATCATCGAGGCCTTCGGCGAAGCCAAGCGGAAGTTCCGGGCGGACGGTGACGACCGGGAGGGTGGTGGCGATGAGCGAGACGCATGACAGCGCGGCGCGGCTGCATTATTTGTTTCCTGTCGGACGACCGTCGGACGGTGCGAGCATGAACGAGATCGATGCGCGGGATCGTCAGGCCCTCGGGCTGCTGTCCGAAACCGTGACCGCCGAACTCGGCCCGGCGAGCGTTGTCGCCCGCGAGGTCAATAGGGCCTATCGATCCGGTCGTACCGCCGATCTTCGAACCGCCAGCGCGGCGTTCGACGCCCTGCCGGCCTGGCAACGCAGCCGGATCGGCGGCGACGCCGCCCGGCGAGCCAAGCGTCTCAAGGCGCGGCTGCTGCAGGGGACCGCGCGGGACTGGCGCGATCTGCCGGGTGCGGAGGAGCGGATCAACATCCCGTCGCCGCCTCGCTTCCTGCGGCCGAAGACGCCATCCTGATCGCCGGCGTCGATCACGTTCCGCCTGCAGGTCGCCGCCTTAGCGTTTTGAAAGAAACGTTTTTCGGCTACACTACCGATTCTGTCGATGAGGCGCTGCCCGCAAGAAGGCGCCGGGGTCGGCGCCCAATGGGGGAAGATTGACGTTCGGCAGGGTCCTCTCGGCAGGCCCGGCCGGCAACTCTCCAAGAGGAAAGAGACGGCATGCGCGGCAGGACACCGGCTCCACGCCCACAGCCTACCATCATCGAGCACTTCGCGAAGGAATTCGCCAAGTTCCTCAACAACGTCCAGAACAACGAGGTGGATATCCTTGGCTCGTTCCTGATCGAGAACGAGTGGGAGAAGTACCAGAAGGACGCCAAGGACGTCATCGAGTCCCTGGAACTGGCGGGGTTCGTGATCGTTCCGAAGAGCCCCACCGACGAGATGTTGGCGGCGGCCGACCAGACCCTGTCCAAGGGGTTGATGGGATCGGGCTCGAAGGCCTACGTCTCCGCCGTCTGGGGGGCGATGATCAACGCGTGGCTGGAGAGCCGCAACGCCAACCTGATCCTCGACATCTTCTCGATGGCGCTGTCGCGCGCCTCGAATCCCAGCTCGCGCCGCGACTCCTCGATGTTCGACGCGTCGTTCCAGCGCTTCCGCAAGCAGAGCCAGGACATTCTCGGCGGCCTCGAGAAGACCGGCCTGGCGGTGGTTCCGGACGAGCCGGCCCCGATCATGGTATCGGCCGGCGTGGCGGAGACCGCCGAGCACCGGTCGCGCACCAACCAGCAGATTGGCGCCGATCCGACCTACATCGCCTCGCTCTACGAGAACATGCTGGTCGCGCGTCCGAAGTGACGCCCGGCCGCCCCTCGGCGGCGTCGGCTGCCTGCGGCCGGACCGGCGGGTAGCCGCCTCAACCGAGCGGCTTGCGTCGATAGGCGGAAGCCAACAGCGTGACCGCCTGCTTGTGTCGGACGCTGCCCTGCGGGGGCGGGGAAGGGTTGCTGCGGGTGCTCGACATGGTCTGGCTGCCGCGCGAGCCGATCGCTGCCAGCAGTTCAGCCTCGCGGATCGGCGGGCGTGGTCGGCCGATCCGGCCATTCGGCACCGCCGCACGCTGCACCGCCAGCGCCGCCAGATTGGCCAGCAGTGGCGCCGTCAGGGCCTTGTACAGCTTGGCGTCCGCTTCCGCCCAGACCCGAAGCAGCAGGGCCGCCTCGTGACGGTTTCCGCCGGTGGCGTCGAGCGCCTCCTGGGCCTTTGCCCGAACGTAGTCCTGTCCACGCGCCATGGTCCACACCCCGGTCCGTTCCCTGGGTAACGATAGCAGACCCGGCCGAATTCCGCCACGCCGGGACTGGAAACCCCGCCGCCGCCGCCCATGTCAACTGTTAACCTTTATTCTGGAAGGTTCCGATGGACATGCGATCAGGCCCGATGCGGCTGTTACGTCTTGTCGTCAGCACGGTCGCGCTGCTGTCGGTCGTTCCGGGATCGCGCCCCGCCACGGCCGCCGATGCGCCGGCCGCCTCCATCGCCACGGCCGCCGTCGTGATGGTCGAGTCGCGGGTGCCATCCGACTCCCGTTCCGCCGGCTCTCTCGGGACCGAACGTCGGGGCGGCGGCGTCGTCATCGACCAGGGTGGCCTCGTGGTCACCATCGGCTACCTGATCATGGAGGCCGATGAGGTCAGCGTCGTCGAGGCCGACGGTCGACGGGTTCCGGCCGAGATCGTCGCTTACGATCATGAGTCCGGGTTCGGCCTGTTGCGCGCGTTGACGCCGCTCAAGGCTGTCCCGGCCCGTCTCGGCTCGGCCGACGGCCTGTCGGCGGGAGCGGCGACGGTGGCGGCGGCGCCGGGTGTGGTCGGGCCGACCCTGGTGGTCGGCCGTCGCAGCTTCGCCGGCGGCTGGGAGTACCTGCTGGACAGCGCCGTCTACACAACCCCGCCGATCCCCAACTTCGGCGGCGCCGGCCTGTTCGATTCCGAGGGGCGGCTGGTCGGGATCGGGTCGTTGATCGTCGGCGACACGGCGGGCGACGGTGTCGGCCCGCCGGGCAACATGTTCGTGCCGATCGACCTGCTGCCGCCGATCCTCGCCGACCTGCTGGCGTTCGGGAAGCCGTCGTCGCCGGCCAGCCCCTGGATCGGCCTCTACCCCGAGCCTTCCGGCGGGGCGCTGGTGGTGGCCCGGGTGTCGCCCGGTGGCCCGGCGGACGGCGCCGGCATCGTGCCGGGGGATGTGATCCTGGGCCTCGGCGAGGCTCCGGTCCGTCAGCTCGAGGCGCTCTGGCGCGGTGTCCGGGCGCTCGGGTCCGCCGGCGTCGACGTGCCGCTCAAGGTTCTCTCCAAGGGGCAGGTGCGGGACGTCGTGGTGAAATCGCGTGATCGCCGGACTTGGCTGCGGCTGGACCGGACCTACTGAACGGTCGCCCGGGTCTCCAGGTCGCGCGCCAGGGCTTCCGGGATCGCGATGCCTCCGGGCGCCGCCGCTCGCCGCGCCAGCCGGCCGTCGCCGGGCAGCCGGGTGCCCGGCTGCTTCAGGATCTCGGCGAACATCTCCTCGGCCCGGGCGACGGTTCCGGCCCCGCCGCCGAAGGCGTTGGGGTCCATGACCAGGATCAGGTGACCGATGGATGGCGGCGCCCCCGTGGGCTCGAAGAACGACGACCCCTGGTAGCCGAAATTCGAGCCGGTCAGGGCGCCGCACAGCAACTCGATCATCAGCCCGAGCGCCGACCCCTTGGCGCCTGCCGAACGCCCGCCGAGCGGCGCCATCGAGCCTTCCAGGGCGACCGCGGCGTCGGTGGTCGGGTTGCCGTCGGCGTCCAGCGCCCAGTCGTCGGGGATCGGCTCCCCGCCTTGGCGGCCAGCACCACCTTGCCGCGGGCGACCGTCGACACCGACAGGTCGATCACCAGCGGCGCCCGCTTCGCGCCGTCGGGGCCGTCGGCGCGCGGGCAGGCGAAGGCGATCGGGTTGGTGCCGAACAGCGCCCGGGCACCGCCCCAGGGCGCGATCGCCGCCGGGGTGTTGGAGAACGCGATCGCCATCAGCCCGCGCCTGGCGGCATCCTCGACGTGATGGCCGGCGACGCCGAAATGATGGCTGCGCCGGATCGCGATCGCGACGATGCCGGTGTCGCCGACGATGTCGGCGGCGGCGTCGAGGCCGAGGCGGATCGCCGGAAACGCGAAGCCGATCCGGGAATCGACGTCCAGCACGGCCGTCGCGGTGCGGCTCAGCGCCGGCTCGGCGTAGCCGTCGACCTTGCCGTTCATCGCCTGCTCGGCGTAAGGCGGCACGCGCGCGACCCCATGGCTGGAGATGCCGTCGGCCTCGGCCCGGACCAGCGCCTCGGCAACCACCCGGGCGGTGGCGGGCGCCACCCGGCTGTTCTCGAACACCCGGGTGATCAGGTCGGTCAGCGCGGCGGGGGTGTAGGTCGGCACGGGACATCCGATCGCAACGGGGGCGGGACAGTCTCGTCGATAGCCCGAGCCGTGCCGCGCTGGCAAGCCGGCCCGCCCTCGGCGCGGCCGTGATCCCTGGCGACGCCGCGGGAACCGTCGCACACTTCGAGGGCGGCCGATCGCGACCGCGCCTGCCAGGGAGGACCGCCGTGATCGTCAGGATGGGGTTGATCCAGAAGCGCGCCGACCTCGGCGTCGCCGAGTTCCGGCAGCATTGGCGCGAGCGTCATGGTCCGCTCGCGGGCCGGCTGCCAGGCCTTCGGGGCTATCACCAGAACCATGTCGTCGACCGCCGGCAGCGGGCCATCAACCACCCGCGCGGCAGCCTGGAGGTCGACGGGTTCTCGCAGTTGTGGTTCGACGATCTGCCGTCGATGGCGACGGCCTTCGCGTCCGAGCATGTCGGCGCCCTCGCCGCCGACGAGGCGAACCTGATCGGCGACCTGAAGCTCATCACCGCGATCCCGCGCGTGGTGATCCCGACCCCGGCCGGCGTGCCGCTCCTCAAGCGGATGTCGACCCTGAAGCGTCGCCCCGACATCAGCCACGAGGTCTTCCAGCGCGAGTGGTTCGACGTGCACTCGATGCTCATCAAGCGGTTGCCGCAGGTGATGGGCTACACCCAGAACCTGATCTTCGATCGCGCGCTCGGCCGCAACCGTCCGGCGGCTTACGAGGCCATGCCGATCGACGGGATCGTCGAACTCTGGTTCCGCGACGGCGACGGCCTGGACGCGGCGTTCGGCTCGGACGCCGGCCGGACCCTGATGTCGCACGCCGGCGAGTTCGTCGCCGAGATCTCGACCTTCCTGGTCGAGACCCACGTGGTGGTGTGAAACGAAACGGGGCGGCCCCGACGGGCCGCCCCGAGCCGTTCGACGCGACGCCTCAGTTGATCGGCGCCGGGCGGGCCTTCGGGCGGTTGTTGGCACGCTCCCAGGCGTCGGCGGTTTCGAGCAGGCGCTTGAAAGTGTCGCCGTTCTCCAGAAGCTCGGTGCGCAGCTTGTCCGGCAGCGGCTTCGGGTCGTTGTAGTCGTCGACCGGCATCTTGCCGGTGCGGACCTCGTCCAGCACCGCGTCGATGGCGCTGGCGGCGTGATAGGGCGTCTGCAGCAGCGTGAGCTTGTTCATCTTCCGATGCCCTTCGGGCATGTGGCAGACGGTGCAGTCGGCGTCGCGGAAGTTGATCGCCATCTTGCGATAGGCGTCGTCCAGGGGAGCCAGGCTGGGATTGTCCGGGCTGTAGATTTCCGAGAACAACGCCACCGACGGCTGCGCCTGGCCGCTGTCGTCCCGCCACATCCACTCGCCAAGGAAGGTCGGGCGCTCAACCGGCTTGTACTCGCCGCGGTTTTCGTCGGAGCCGATGTCGGCGCGGTAGGCGAACACCACCTTGCCGGCCTCGTCGATCCGGAAGCGCATTTCGTTCGAGTTCTCGTATGCCTTCCACTTCGCTTCGGCATGCCAGAACGGGTAGGGGTAGCGGCCCGCCGGCATGGCGTTGCGGAAATACGCCTGGACGCCGATCGTCGTCAGCCCGTCGGGCGCCTTCTGGACGCGGTATTGGCCGGTGTACATGTACATCGACATGTACATGTCCTGGTACAGGTCGCCGCGGAACACCGAGGTCTTCTTGTCCTTCAGCCACGCCTTGGCCGGCTGCTGACCACCGAACAGGATGTAGTCGGTGCGCATGACGGCCTCGATCCCGGTGCCGATGTTGCGGCGGCAGGCCTCGTGGGCATCGACGTCGCCCGGGTTCGCCATCGGGCACGACTTGGCAAGCGAGGCGGCGAGCTCGGCGGCAAACTTGTTGGCGTCAAACGGTTCCTGCGCCCTCCCGGAGTCGGGGGCGAAGCCGATCAGGGCGGCCGCCGCGATCGCGATCCCGGTGCTGCCCCAGGTTCGCGGCAGCATCGAGCGCAGCACGCCGTCCTTGCGGATCATCGCGTGGTAGACGATCGCCGCCGCCGCGTGCACGACGAGCAACGCCAGCAGGCTGTACACCACCACCCGCTTCCACTCGTAGATCGTCATCGCCAGTTCGCGATCGTAGTAGAAGACGGCGGGTAGCTCGATCGCCATGATCCCGAACGGGTGCACGTCGATCGCCTTGGCGTCGAGGTACAGCCAGCCCAGAACCGGCGCGGTGAGAAGCAGCCCGTAGATCGCGATGTGCGCGCCCTTGGCGGCGAGCCTCAACAGCAGCGGCTCGTCCGGCTCCGGCCGGCGGGACCGGCCGAGGGATACCCTCCAGATCACCCGCAGCACGACAAGGCCGAACACCACGAAGCCGAGCGCCTTGTGCAGGTCGATCGAGCCCTTGATCACGCCGGGGAAGGTGGCCAGCAGGAACATCGCCAGCACCAGGACGACCGTGATCCAGTGGAAGGCGATGCTGGTGGAATCATAACTGGCGCCGGACGCCGACGCGGATCGTGTTGGCAAGATTGCCTCCCTCCCTGGTGCTGCGCGCGAGGCCCTACGCCACTCGCTCGACCGCTAGTTGGACGCGGAATTCGTCTTATAGGCAATAGGTTTGCGACGCGGGTGCAAGCGGATAGGAGCGCCGTGAGGATCCTTCAGATCGCCAGGTCCGGGGTCCGCCCGCTGGTTTCGAGTTCCCAGGACGCCGACCAGGCGCCGTCCCGCCGCTCCAGCACCAGGTAATTGCGCTCGGCGGCGTAGATCCAGCGGCGGCCGGGGAGCGGGCGCAGCCTGATCGGCCGGTCCGGCAGGGGATCCTCGCCGAGGGTCGCCAGGAGCCCCAGGCCGGCCGCGTAGGCGACCGGCGGCGCCGGATGGGAGATCCCGGACGCGACGAGTTGGTGCAGGACCGCGCCGTCGCCGATCGGCATCTCGCCACGGGTCGCCAAGTGGATTTCGCCGGACACGACGGTGACGCCGCGACGATGACCGAGGCGCTTTCGCTCGAGCGCCAGCAGGAAGCGCTTCCACTCTTCCCGGTGCTCGCGGCTCTGCCACTGGTCGCGCAGATCGTCCTTGTACTTGCGGATGCCTGGGAACACCGTCATGAGCCGCTCGACGTAGCTGAGCCGTGGGCCGAGGGCCGGTACGCTGGACATCACCAGCAGCCGGTCGTCGGGTTCGCCGGCCTCCAGGTCCCGCTCGAAGGCCTGCCAGCAAGCCGGCCCCATGGCCCGGTCCGGGCGGCGCTCGGAGCGCAGGTCGGGGGCCACCACGGTGAACCCCGGAAACGTCGCCGCGTACCCGAAGGTCTGGCCCGCGGCCTCGATCTCCGCGTGCGACAGGCCGAGTTGGAAGACCGCGAAGGCCTGCCGCGCCAGCTCGAACACGCCGCGTCCCACCGGGCTGTCCAGGGTGGAAGGGGGATGGCTGCCCCAGCCGTCGAAGATGTCGTGGTCGTCCCACATCATCAGCGACGGCACCCGGGCGCACAGATGCGCTATCCCCGGCTGGCCGTACAGCGTGAGATAGCGTTCCAGGTAGAACCGCTCGGCCGCCTCGCGCGCGTCGGCGGTGAACTCGTAGCCGGGCTTGCGCGAGGTCCGGGCCTTGGACCAGGCCCGCAGCGTCGGATGGCTGTTCAGCACCTCGTCGGCGTAGAGTTGGTCGCCGCCCTGCAGCATCAGGCCGAACGGCGCGCGGTCGTGCTCGTCGGCAAGCCGGCGCCACATGACGTTGCGCTCCTCGATCCGGCGGCGGTGGTCGCCGTTCTCCTGTCCGTTGCACGACACGTAGGCGATCCGGGTATCGCCCGTGAGGTCGGCGCAGACCGTGTAGTCGACGCCGCCAAGGCGGTAGCGTGCATCGGGCCGCGCCGGCACTTCGAACTGGTAGCGCCAGACGGCGCGGCCCAGCCGCGCGTGCAGGCAAACGGCCGGCGGCGCCTCCATCCCCTCGACGCTCAACACCGGCGGCTCGGCCCCCTCCGGCAGCACCGTCAGGGCGGTCAGCCGGCAGACCTCGGCGTCGGCGCCGCGCGCCAGCAGGATCGGCCCGAGCGTCTCGCGGTCAGCGGCCATGCGCGGTCGCCCCCGACGGAACACCCCGCGTCGGCGCCTCTCGCAATCGCTCCCGTCCGTCCGCATATCCGCGGGATCGACGGGGGATGCGGCCGCCGGTCAACGGCGATACCCTGCCGATCCGATTCCGTTTCGGCCTCACGGCCCCACCATCAACATGGGAGTCTCCACCATGGCACTGCAACTGGGCGATATAGCCCCTGACTTCACGGCAGACACCACCGAAGGCAAGATCAGCTTCCACGAGTGGATTGGCGATGGCTGGTGCATCCTGTTCTCGCACCCGAAGGATTTCACGCCGGTGTGCACCACCGAACTCGGCTACATGGCGAAGCTCAAGCCGGAGTTCGACAAGCGCAACGTCAAGGTCCTGGCCGTCAGCGTCGACCCGGTGTCCGACCACCACGTGTGGGCGAAGGACATCAAGGACACCCAGGGGGTGTTGCCGAACTACCCGCTGGTCGGCGACGAGGATCGCAAGGTCGCTTCCCTGTACGGCATGATCCATCCGAACGCCCTCGACAGCCTGACGGTCCGCACCGTGTTCGTCATCGGGCCGGACAAGAAGATCAAGCTGACCCTCACCTACCCGGCCAGCACCGGCCGAAACTTTGACGAAGTGCTGCGGGTGATCGACTCGCTGCAACTGACGGCGAAGCATTCGGTGGCGACACCGGTGAACTGGAAGCATGGCGACGAGGTGATCATCGTGCCGTCGCTGAACGACGAGGCGGCCAAGGCGAAGTTCCCGAATGGCTGGCGGACCGAGAAGCCATACCTGCGCTACGTGCCGCAGCCGAAGTGATCCCGGCCCACCCCGGGCAAGCGTGAGCAGCCGGCCCCGGTCGGTCCGTCAGGCCCGGACCGACCGGGGGCCGGCCACCAGCCAGATGATCAGGCCGAGGATCGGCAGGATCAGGATCAGCAGGATCCAGAGCACCTTGCCGCTGGTCGACGCGGAACTGCCGACGACGCTCACGATCGCCCAGATGTCGAGCGCCAGCACAATCAGCCCGAGCAGGCCGCTTACCTCTATTCCCATCTCGTCCGTCCTTCGCCAATGATACCGCTCGCGTGGGCAACGTCCCGGCAGTGGTTCCGTTCCGGTGCGGGGTCCGGCAAGCCGCCCACGGGGAGGTTACCATGAGCGCACTGCCCGGCCGGACGCAGGTCGGCATCGTCGGCGGCGGACCGGCTGGGCTGCTGCTGGCCCATCTCCTGCACCGTCGGGGCGTGGCCTCGGTGATCCTGGAGCGCCGCAGCCGCGCCCATGTCGAGGGGCGGATCCGGGCCGGCGTCCTGGAGCAGGGCACGGTCGACCTGCTCGCGGCCTCCGGCCTCGGCGCGCGGATGGCGCGCGAGGGCCTGGTGCATGGCGGCATCGAGGTTGCGATTGACGGGGTTCGCCGGCGTCTCGACCTTGCCGCCCTGACCGGCAGGCGGGTCACCGTCTACGGCCAGACCGAGGTCACCAAGGACCTGGTCGAGGCGCGGCTGGCGGCCGGCGGTGCCATCGTCTACGAGGCCGAGGACGTCAGCGTCCACGGGTTCGACGGCGAGCGTCCGACGGTGCGCTGGCGCACCGCGGCGGGCGAGGCTGAACTGGCGTGCGACTTCATCGCCGGCTGCGACGGGTTCCACGGGGTGTGCCGGCGGAGCGTCCCCGCCGATCGCATTCGAACGTATGAGCGGGTCTACCCGTTCGGCTGGCTCGGCATTCTCTCGGACACGCCGCCGGTGTCGGACGAACTGATCTACGCCAGCCACGAGCGCGGCTTCGCCCTGGCCTCGATGCGCAGCCCGACCCGCAGCCGGTACTACATCCAGTGCGACCTCGACGCCGACCTCGCCGACTGGCCGGACGAGCGGGTCTGGGACGAGTTGAAGCTCCGGCTCGGCCCCGAGGCGGCCGCGACGATCCGCACCGGCCCGTCGATCGAGAAGAGCGTGGCGCCGCTGCGAAGCTTCGTCGCCGAACCGATGCGGTTCGGGCGGCTGTTCCTGGCCGGCGACGCCGCCCACATCGTGCCGCCGACCGGCGCCAAGGGCCTGAACCTGGCGGTCGCCGACGTGAAGGTGCTGTCGGAGGCGTTGGCCGAGTTTTTCGCCACCGGCTCGGAGGAGGGCATCGACCGGTACTCCGAGCGCGCGCTGCGCCGGGTCTGGCGGGCGCAGCGGTTCTCCTGGTGGTTCTCGGCCCAGCTGCACCGCTACGACGGCGCCGACGGGTTCGCCCGCCGCCTGCAGCTCACCGAACTCGACTACCTGACCGGCTCCGAGCCGGCGGCTCGCGCCTTCGCCGAGAACTACGTGGGGCTGCCGTTCGACTGAGCCGTCAGGCGACCGCCTCCGGTCCGCATTTGAGCTTCACCGGGATCGTCAGGTAGCGCACGCCGTTGGCGTCGGCCGGCGGAAAGCGGCCGGCGCGGATGTTGACCTGGACCGATGGCAGCAGCAGGCGAGGAGCCGACAGCGTTGCGTCGCGCTTGGTGCGCATGGCGACGAACTCCGCCTCGGTCACCCCTTCGCGGGCGTGGACGTTGCTGGCGCGCTGCTCGCCGACCGTGGTCTCCCAGGCGTAGTCGTCGCGTCCAGGCGCCTTGTAGTCGTGGCACATGAACAGCCGGGTCTCCGGCGGCAGCGCCATCAGCTTGCGGATCGACCGGAACAGCGTCCCGGCGTCGCCGCCCGGGAAGTCGGCGCGGGCGGTGCCGTAATCCGGCATGAACAGGGTGTCGCCGACGAACGCGGCGTCCTCGATCAGGTAGGTGACGTCGGCGGGCGTGTGGCCCGGCGTGTACAGCACCTCCGCCTCGAGGTCGCCGATCCGGAAGCGCTCGCCGTCGGCGAACAGATGGTCGAAATCGCTGCCGTCGGTCTTCAGGTCGGTGGCGTTGAACACCGGTCGGAAGATGCGCTGCACGTCCTTGATGTGCTCGCCGATCGCGATCCTCGCGCCGGTCTTCGCCTTCACGTAGGGCGAGCCCGAGAGGTGGTCGGCGTGGGCGTGGGTCTCCAGCGTCCAGACGATCGTGTAGCCGGCCTCGCGGGCCGCCTCCAGCATCGCCTCGACCGAGCGGGAGTCGACCTCGCCGGCGTTGTGGTCGTAGTCCAGCACCGGGTCGATCACCGCGGCCTGACCGGTGGCCGGATCGGCGACCAGATAGCTGATGGTGTTGGTGGGCTCGTCGAAGAACGCGTGGACGATGGGTTTGCCGCTCATGATCCTGCCTCCGGCTCGATGGCGCCCGTGTGGTCACCCTTGACAGATATAGGGACACCCATCACTTAAGCAAGCGCTTAACAATGGGGACGACGATGTCGGTGGCGGTGTTCGATCTCGACAAGCTGGAAGAGAAGGCGGCGGAAGTGGCCGGGATCCTGCGCGCGCTCGCCAACGAGCGTCGCCTGATCATCCTCTGCCGGCTGGTCGAGTCCGGCGAGGCGACAGCCGGCGCGCTGGCCGCCGCCGTTCGACTGTCGCCGCCGGCGCTGTCCCAGCACCTCGCCAAGATGCGGTCCGAGGGGCTGGTGGCGTTCCGGCGCGAGGGCCAGACGCTCTGGTACCGGATCGCCGACCCTCGGCTCGAGCGCTTGTTCGCCACGCTGCACCAGGAATTCTGCGCGCCCGACCCGGTGCGCGGCCCCGATTACACCAATCGCGACGCACTCAAGGAGCAACCCGATGACGCTTAGAACCGTTCCCCCCGCCGAGGCCCGGCGTCTGATCGCCGACGGCGCGATCCTGGTCGATGTGCGCGAGCCGGACGAGCACGCCCGCGAGAGGATCCCCGGCGCCCGCCACCTTCCGCTGTCCCAACTGGACGACGCCGAACTGGCGGTGCACCAGGGCAAGCCGGTGATCTTCCACTGCCGCAGCGGCGCGCGCACGATTGCCAACGCGCCGCGCCTCGCCGCCAGGGCCGGCGAAGCCTGCGAGGCGCTGGTCGTCGAGGGCGGGCTGGACGCCTGGAAGGCGGCTGGGCTGCCGGTGACGGTGGACCGCCGCCAGCCGCTCGAACTGCAGCGACAGGTGCAGATCGGCGCCGGCAGCCTGGCGTTCCTGGGCACCGCGCTCGGGCTGCTGGTGTCGCCGTGGTTCCTGGCGGTGCCGCTGTTCGTCGGCGCCGGCCTGATCACCGCGGGGGTCACCGGGTTCTGCGGGCTGGCCCGGGTGCTGGCGCGGGCACCCTGGAACCGGGCGGCGCTACGGTCAGGGCCCCGCGAAGACCGCGTGATATCCCCCACCCGAACCGGACGGCACCGGCGATGACCTCGCTCTCCCTGCTGCAAGGCGCCCTCGGCCTGCTGTCCGGTTCGCTCGTGGGGTTCACCCTCGGGCTGGTCGGCGGCGGCGGGTCGATCCTCGCCGTCCCGCTGATGATCTACCTGGTGGGGGTCGGCGACACCCACCTCGCGATCGGCACCAGCGCGGTGGCGGTCGCCGCGAACGCCGCCATCGGCCTGGTGAACCACGCGCGGCGGGGCACCGTGAAATGGCCGTGCGCCAGCGTCTTTGCCGCAACCGGCGCCGCCGGCGCCCTGGCCGGGTCGACCCTCGGCAAGCTGATGGACGGGCAGCGGCTGCTGGCGCTGTTCGCGGTGCTGATGCTGGTGGTCGGCGTCCTGATGCTGCGCAGCCGCGGCGGCGAGGGCGATGCCGGTGTCCGGCTGAGCCGCGGCAACCTGCCGAAACTGCTCGGCGTCGGGGTCGGCGCCGGGACGCTGTCCGGATTCTTCGGGATCGGCGGCGGGTTCCTGGTGGTGCCCGGCCTGATGCTGGCGACCGGCATGCCGATCCTGAACGCCGATCGGCTCCTCGCTGGTCGCGGTCACCGCCTTCGGCCTCACCACCGCCGGCAACTACGCCGTGTCGGGGATGCTGGACTGGGGGCTGGCGGCGGTTTTCGTTGCCGGCGGCGTCGTCGGGGGCTGGCTCGGGGCGCGCTCGGCCGGGCGGCTGGCGGCCCACCGGGGCGCGCTGAACGCGGTCTTCGCCACCCTGATCATCGCGGTGGCGGTCTACACGCTCGTGCGCAGCCTCGGCGGGCTCTGAGCCGTCGTCGTCAGGCGCTCCGGTACAGCTTGGTCAGCACGAATTCGCGGTGGCCGAGCGCCTCGGCGGCGGTCAGCCGGCCGTTGCAGGTCCGGATCATGACGTCGATCAGGGCGTCGCCGGCCTGGTCCAGCGTCATCTCGCGGCGCAGGATGCCCGAGACGTCGAGGTCGATGTGCTCGCCCATGGTGCGCACCGTGCGCGGGTTGGCGCTGAGCTTGATGACCGGCTCGATCGGGTTGCCGATGACGTTGCCCTGGCCGGTCGGGAACAGGTGCACCGCGAACCCGGCGGCGGCCTGCAGGGTCACGCACTCGGCGGCCGCCGAGGAGGTGTCCATGAAGTACATGCCCGGCCCCTTGGTCGGCGCCTCGGCCGGCTCCAGCACGTCGATGTACTTCACGTGCTTGCCGATCTTCTCGAGGTTGCCGAACGCCTTCTCCTCGATGGTGGTCAGCCCGCCCTCGATGTTGCCCTTGGTCGGCTGGCTCTCCGACAGGTCCGAGGTCTTGTGCGGCTCGATCACCTCGTCCATGTAGGCCTGCCAGGTCGCCAGGAACTTCCGCCCGACCTCCGGCGTCGCCGCGCGGGCGGCGCAGACATGCTCGGCGCCGGTGATCTCCGAGGTCTCGCCGAAGCACGAGGTGATGCCGAGCGGATCCAGCTTGTCGTAGAGGTTGCCGACCGTCGGGCAGGAGCCGAGGCCCGAGGTGGTGTCGCTCTCGCCGCACTTGGTCGAGACCCAGAGCTCGTCGATCGAGCACTCCTCGCGCAGTTTCTCCGAGGCGTCCTGCAGGAACTGCTTCGCCCGGTAGGAGGCGCGCGCGATGGTGCTGATGTCGCCGTGCTGCTCGATCGCGAAGCCCTCGACCGGCTTGCCGGTGGCGGCGATGCCGTCGACCACCCGCTTGGTCCAGCCCGGCTCGATGCCGATCACGATGACGGCGGCGACGTTCGGGTTGCTGCCGGTGCCGATCAGGGTCCGGAAATGCAGGTCGAGGTCGGCGCCGAACTGCAGCCGGCCGTAGGCGTGCGGGATCGCCAGGCAGCCCTTGATGTTGTTGGCGACCGCCTCGCAGGCAGCGTTGGACAGGTCGTCGAGCGGCAGGATGACGACGTGGTTGCGGATCCCGACCCGGCCGTTCTCGCGGCGGTAGCCCTGGAAGTTCAACGTGTCCTTGGTGGCCATGGTGCGTCTCTCCCCGCTCACCAGCGCTTGGTCTTCATGTTGTGGGTGTGGACGTGATGCCCCTTGCCCACGTCCGCCACGGCCTTCCCGACGTCGTGGCCGTATTTCAGGATCGTGTCGCCGGCCTTGATGTCGCCGAGCGCGATCTTGTGGCCGATCGGGATCGGGTCCAGCGCCTTCAGGGTGACGGTCTCGTCGGTCTCCATGATCCAGCCGGTCAGTTCCTGGCCGGCAGCAATGCCTTCAACGGTGATCACGCCGACCGTGTCGGCCTTGTGGTGGACGTTGAAATGATTGGTCATCGGAGCTCTCGTCGAAGGGTAGCGGGGGCGTTTCCTCGCGGCGGCCGTCTCTGCGGCCGTCCAACCATACCCATTGAGTACAAGACTTGTAGGTCTTATACAAGACTCGATCCGGAAGACGGGCGGACAGGCAGGAGCGTGGTGCGGTGACCGCCGAGCGGATGAGACCGGGCTTCGGGCCGCTGTACCGGCAGGTCAAGCAGCGGGTGATCCGCAACCTGATCGACGAAGTCTGGAAGCCCGGCGACATGCTGCCGAGCGAGCCGCGGCTGGCCGAGCCTGTTCGGCGTCAGCCCGGGCACGGTGCGGCGGGCGCTCGACGAACTGGTGGCCGAGAACCTGCTGGTCCGCCAGCAGGGCAAGGGCACGGTCGTCTGCCGCCACGATCCCGAGCGCTCGCTGTTCCACTTCTTCCGGATGGTCGACGCCGCCGGCGCCCGCCCGACCCCGAGCAGCCGGGTGCTGGCCTGCGGCCGCCGGCGCGCCGAGCGGGTTGAGGCGGCGCGCCTCGGCCTGCCGGCCGGCGCCGCCGTGGTGGTGATCGACCGCGTCCGTTCGGTCGGCCGCCCGGCCGCTGCTGGTCGAGCGCCTGGTGCTGCCGGCCCGGCTGTTCGGCGCGCCTCGCCGAGCTGGCGCCGGAGGAACTGCCGAACACCCTGTACACCCTCTACGAGGAGCGCTTCGCAGTGACCGTCTACCGCGCCGCCGAGCGGCTCCGCGCGGTCGCCGCCGACGCCCGCGAGGCCGAGCTGCTGGCGGTGGCGCCCGGCACGCCGCTGCTGGAGATCGACCGGCTGGCGACGACGCTGGACGGGGCGGCGGTGGAATGGCGCCTCAGCCGCTGCCGCACCGACGCCTGTCACTACGGCGTCGAGCTGGTTTGATCGGCGCGCCCGGCAGCCCGGGGCGGCCTACTCCCGGACCGCCAGGAACAGCATGACGATGCCGGTCAGGGTGGCGAAGCGGGTGGCGCCGTCCTGTCCGTTCCAGGTCGCCGACTGCCACATCGCGAACCACTCGCCGCCGATCGCGACGAAGCCGATGGTCCAGATCGCGAAGCACCACATCAGGGCGAACAGCGCCGGGCCCTTGGCGGCGTGGAAGCCGTCGGCGCCGGCGGCGCGGGCCCGCCACAGCACCGCCAGCCCCCACCACAACAGGCCGGCACCGGCGATCTCGGCGGCGATGACGGCGAGGTAGGCGGCGGTCTGGAGCCGTCGGGTCGGTGACCGCCCGCCACATCAGCGCCGGGCTCTGGAAGGTCGTGTCCATCGCCAGGACGCGCTGCACGAACTGCCAGTTGGTGTCGTAGTCGGTGACGTTGCCGACCGCCGCCAGCGACATGTGCAGGGCGATGCCGAAGACGCCGATCAGCTTGGCCCAGCGGACGAGCCCGCCGCCCGCCGCCAGCGTCGTCATCGCCGGCCGGCCATGTGCCCGAGATAGGCGACGATGGCGTCGAGGTCCTGGTCGCTCAGCACGTCTGGCGCGAAGCCGGGCATCTGCTGGTCGCCCCAGGCGCGCACCGAGGACGGGTCGCGCAGGTAGCGCGGCAGGATCGCCGGCTGGAAGTACTCGGTCGGATTCATCGGCAGGTTGAGGTCGGGGCCGACCGTCGCCTCGCCGGCGCCGTTCATCTTGTGGCACACGAAGCAGTTGTCGACGAACAGCTGCTGGCCGCGCCGCGCCGGATCGTCGGCGCCGAGCGACTCGGCCACCAGGATCGCCGGGTAGCGGGCTGGCGACCGAGGTGGTGAGCTCGAGGCGGATGGTCTGGAACGGCCACGCCTCCGGTCCGATGCCGGAGAGCCGCGGGTTCCGCCAGACGATGTAGTACGGGCCGGCGCCGACATCCTTGCCCTTCAGGTTCGGCCAGGGCTTCGCCGGGTCCTGGACCGCCAGATAGGCGATGGCGCCGGCGGGGTCCGCGTTAAGGGCCTTGGCGGCCGGCAGTTGCGCGACGAAGCCGTCGAGCGCCGTCGCCTTCAGCACGTCGGCGCCCGTCGACCGGCAACCCTGCCAGGACCTTGGCCAGCGGGATCGCCCGGAAGGCCGGCGAGGCGTCGCCGTAGGACGGGTCGCCCTCGACGCGGAGCGTGACGGCGTCCGGATGGGCCAGCAGGGTCGCGATCGGGAAGTCGTGGGCTTTCCCGTCGACATCGACGATGGTCAGCGTGGTGTTGTCGGTGGCCGCCGGAGCGGTCGCGGCGACGGACAGGGTCGCGACGAGGGCGAGGCAGGCGAGCAGGCGAGCGACGGGCATCGTTTCCCCCGATGAGGAGCCGTTGACGGCGACGTTCCATGATAGCGGGAACGCCGCCGCCGGCGCGAGAGGGTGCGGAACCCTCTCGCGCCCGGCAACCACGACCGGGGATCGCGTGCCCGTTCGGGTCAGCGCGGTTCGCTGCGCAGGCCCTTGATGATCGCGTAGCAGGCGCCGAGCAGGACGATCGTGAACGGGAACCCGGTCGAGACCGACATCGCCTGCAGCGCCGCCAACCCGCCGCCGAGCAGCAGGGCGATCGCCACCAGGCCCTCGAACACGCACCAGAACACCCGCTGCGGCACCGGCGCGTCGACCTTGCCGCCGGCGGTGATGGTGTCGATCACCAGCGAGCCGGAATCCGACGAGGTGACGAAGAACACGATCACCAGCACGATCCCGACGAACGACGTGATCTGGGTCAGCGGCAGCTGCTGCAGCATCATGAACAGCTGCAGTTCCAGGCCGGCGTCGGCCGCCCCGCGGTAGCCGTCGTTCACGAGCTGGCTGATGGCGGTGCCGCCGAAGGCGGTCATCCACAGCACGCAGGCCAGCGAGGGAATCAGCAGGACGCAGACGATGAACTCGCGCACCGTCCGGCCGCGGCTGACGCGGGCGATGAACATGCCGACGAACGGCGACCAGGAGATCCACCAGGCCCAGTAGAAGGCGGTCCAGCCCTGGCTGAAGTTGGCGTCCTCGCGTCCGAACGGATTCGACAGCGCCGGCAGGTGCTGGACATAGGCCGCGAGGTTCAGGAAGAAGCCCGAGGCGATCGCCAGCGTCGGTCCGACCACGACCACGAACAGCAGCAGCAGCAAGGCCAGCGTCAGGTTGATCTCCGACAGCCGCTTGACCCCGGCGTCGAGGCCGGCGAGCACCGACAGCAGCGCGATCGCGGTGATGCCGGTGATCAGCAGGACCTTCGAGACGTCGTTCACCGGAACGCCGAACAGGAATTCCAGGCCGGCGTTCGCCTGCTCGGCACCGAGCCCGAGCGAGGTGGCGAGGCCGAACAGCGTGGCGAACACCGCGAGGATGTCGATCACGTGACCCGGCCAGCCCCAGATCCGCTCTCCCAGGATCGGGTAGAACACCGACCGCATGGTCAGCGGCAGGCCCTTGTTGTAGCTGAACAGGGCGAGGGCCAGCGCCACCACGGCGTAGATCGCCCAGGGGTGCAGGCCCCAATGGAAGATGGTGGCGGCCATCCCGAGCCGGCGCGCCGCCTCCGGATCGCCGGCCGCGCCGGCCAGGGGTGCCCAGCTTTCGGACGTCCCGGCGTCGGTCGCCACCGCGGCGCTGAAGTGCGAGATCGGCTCGGATACCCCGTAGAACATCAGCCCGATGCCCATGCCGGCCGCAAACAGCATCGCGAACCATCCGGTGTAGGAGTAGTCGGGCTTGGCTTCGGTGCCGCCGAGCCGGACCTTGCCGAGCGGTGAGACGACCAGGAACAGGCAGAGCAGGACGAACACGTTCGCCGAGGCAATGAAGAACCAGTCGAGGCTGGAGGTCAGCCATTCGCGCAGGCCCTGCGAACGCCGGACCGAGGTGGTTCTGGAAGGCCAGCGTGAACACCACGAAGGCGATGATGGTCAGCCCGGCGATCATGAACACCGGGTTGTGGATGTCGAAGCCGAACGGCCCGAACTTGCTTCGAATGTTGTCCCGGCCGATCTCGTATTCGGTATCGATCGGGCTGACCAACCCGTCTGGGCCGGACCCGGCTGTTTCGGACATCGGGTTTCTCCTCTTTGTTGTTGTCTGCCCCGCGCTGACGTTCTCGACGCGTCTCAGTCTGCCAGCGACGGAAACGTCCATACCTCTCAGTCGGTATGTTCCGATCGGCGCGTCACGACACTCCACCGTCTGCAACGGACGAGTGCCCTGTTGATGTTGTCAGGCCTTATTGCTCAGCCTAGTCGATCGGAATTTTGCCATCCTGTCGCAAAAGTGCTTATGGTTCAACC
>JAGYJX010000011.1 GCA_018401495.1 Rhodospirillaceae bacterium | reverse complement strand
CGCGCTCCATCTCAAGCGCCTCGCTCTGCATCTCAAAGGCTCGCCGGAGATCCGGCGGAAGCTCAGCGAGACGTGCAAGATCAACGGCTTGATGCATGCCCACAGTATACCCGAGAACGGTATCCGCCGACAGCGCGACCACCCTCAGGGAGCGGGATGATTCAATTCGCCACAGCCGGTTCCCGCACCCGGCGCGCCGTCATCCGGCGCCAGTCCAGCCCTTCGAAGAGCGCTTGGTACTGCGCCGGTGACAGCCGCATTACCCCGTCGCGCACCTGCGGCCAGACGAACTTCCCAACCTCCAGGCGCTTGTAGGTCAGCACCAGGCCGGTGCCGTCCCACACCAGGATCTTCACCCTGTCGCCACGGCGCGACCGAAACACCACCGTCAGCCCGGAGTGCGGGTCAAGGCCCAGCTCCTTCTGCACCGTTGCCGCCAGGCCATCGTGGCCGCGCCGGAAGTCGACCGGCCGCGTCGCCATCACGATCGGCGTGCGCTGGCCCGGCACGATCACACTCGCGCTCCGAGCGCCACCGCGATCTCCACCACTCGCGCGACCGGCGTCGCTGCCGGCAGCCGCACCATCACGCCTTCCACCACGATTTCGATCCGATCGTCCAGGCCAGCATTGGGTCGTACCGTGCCTCGAGCACCGCGATCTGGCGAGGCGGCTTCCGCGGACACCGGGGTCTCGACCTCCACCGACACCAGGCCCAGATCCTCCGCGCCGACGGCGTCCCCTGGCAGCGCCAGCAAGCCCCTCCCGGGCCGCCCGCCGCCACGTCGTCAGCTGCTGACCCGACACCCGATACCGCCGGGCCACGTCGCATACCCGCACGCCCGGGGCAAAGCTCTCCGCGACCATCCGCCCCTTAAGAGCATCAGGCCAACGCCGGCGACCCGACGGGCCATCCAGGACTTCCAGGCGGCCGCCAAAACCGGCCGACCCAGCCTCAACCTCATTCCCGACGCCCACCGCGTCCGACATCACACGCTCCCGCTCACGTCCGGGCGACAGCGTGGACAGGACCGCGGGCGGCAGCAATCAGCAATTCAATGGGGTCTGGGCACCGCTTACGGAAGACGAAGAGATGGCCGCCCAGCGGATTGCGCCGCAGCACCTCCTGGACCTGCAGCGCCAGGCCGGGGAAGCCCTTGCGCATGTCGGTTTGGCCGGTCGCCAGCCACACCCGAACCCCGCTCGGAACCGGGATCATCGTGGCTGCTCCAGGACAGCCAGCAACACAAGCAGCGCCTGCGGATCGAAGTCCGGGCCGACCACCACGCGCCGGCCACTTGCACTCACCACTTCCATCCGTCCGCGGCTGGCGTCACCCGGCCACCTGTCAGCCGAAGCCTTCGCGAAGGTCGAGGGAGCAGCCGGCAAGCTCTCCGGCACGATCACCGCCGGCACGAACCCGTCCAGCGCCCCGGCGCCGAGACGCCCCTCGCGATACGCCTTGCGCCACGAGAACAGCAGCGCACCGGACAGCCCGTAGCGTCGCGCCGTCGTCGACGCATAGCGCGGACGCGAGAAGCTCTCCTCGACGATCCGAAGCTTCTCCGCCTCGGTCCAGCGCCGGCGACGGCCAGTGTCGACGACCTCGAGGCGGCTAACCTGATGACTGTCGGTATGGATATCCATAACGACAGTCAGCTATCTATCGAGCCCGATCCGCAAGGCGGCCTACACCGGGTGGTTACCGACTACACGCCGATGTTCATGAACCACCTGGGCCAGGTGATCATCGAGGACTGGGTCACCGGGTTCATGACCGGGTTCTCCCTCGCTCCTGACGCCTGGATGCCAATCGTCCTGTCGCCCACCCGCCACAAGCTCAGGCCGATCCTGGCCAGCAACGAGCTCGGGCGGAGCCTGCTGCCCGAACTGTCGCCGACCGATCTGTCGAACATCCAGGACTGCGCCCACAACACCATCGGGGCCGCGGTCGTCGAACTCCACAAGGCAACCCGGAAGCTCAGGCGCGCGCCGAAGCCCGCTCGGCCGCCGAAACCAAAGCGACGGCGTCAATAGCCAACGGGCGTGTGGCGCTCGTGACGCTTACGAACAATTCGGTCATATAGCGGGTCGTCGATTCTAGGACCGGTGCTTTCCCTTTGGCGACGGCGATCATGGGTAACATGGGTGCGAGGGACGGCAGCGCGTGATTTGCGTAAACCTGCACACCCCAGTATGTCTCGGCGATCCTGGAGAAGTGTGCGGCTCCGCTGACTGCCACCAACCCTGAGTCCTCCATGGGAAGGATTTCGATCTTCGGCTTGGTGACGATCACCGTGTCGTTGGATACGTCGACGTAAAGGCCACCAAACTGTAGGGCCGTCTGGAAGTAGCGGTCACGCAGCACTCCCCAGACGCAGCGACCTGAGCCACCAGCATCCAGAAAAGCTTGCAAAGACCGCGCGCCGTGGTGACGTCGTGTTTCGTGGGGAAGGTTGCGTAGGCGTTCCAGAACTCCGAGCGTGATTTCCTTGCAGCGGCCGAGCGGATACGCCTTCCCGGGTTAGCGTGGAAATGTGCGGGATCAGATCTTGGTCGGCTTGGGCGCGGATTTCGAGAAACAGCTCCTCGATAGCGCTTACCGCTGGAGAAAGATAGCGCCTGGTCAAGGAAGCGTCGTGCCTAGTGACCGGAGCCGGCTGCTGCGTCAGGAGAGGTTTGGCCATGCGAGGAAGCCACCGGCTAATCTGAATTAGGCTAAGCCCACAGCAAACGGGGATCTCACTGACGCGGCTTACTCTCCATCACTTTGAACGCTCAGATCCACAGCGACTGAGTCCGCAGTCGCCGGGAGTCTGTGGGTCGTCGGTGTAGGCTTACTTGGCGATGACATGGGTGTTTGCCGCGGATAATCGGTAGGAGGCATTCAAGCGAAAAGGCCGGCCCCGAAGGGCCGGCCCCAAGTGTACCCTCTCGTAATCAGAGAAGACTAGAGGAAGTCGGCAAAGTTCGCTGCCGTCAAAGTCGTGGCATCGGTCACACCGGACAACGTCGCAATAAGCGTTCCTACGTCGTCAGCGGCCGTAAACTCAGTGTCAGTTGCCGCCGCGTCGAGGAAGAACAGGTATGCGTTCGTCCCGTTAGAAGCAACGAGGTACACCTCATCCGAAGCAGCGTTGAACTCGAGGTTGGAGGTCGTAGTGTCGAACAGGGCCTCCACGCCGGCCTCATCAGCAGAAGCCAGATTGTTTCCAGTGTAAATCAGAAGCCCTGTCGTCGCCGCAATCGCACCAGTCGCCAAACTTTGAACGGCGGTCAAAGCTGCACCTGCACCAGCAGCCGCAGCACCGTTGATATCCAGGTCGATGATGTCACCGCCTGAACCTGCACTGAAGTCGGTGATGGTGTGCCCAGCGTCACTAGCGTCACCAGCAAACTTCACTGTATCTGCACCCGTACCGGTCGTGATCGTGTTACCGGTCGTGTTGGTACCAAGATCAATCGTATCATTGCCGGCACCAGCATCGATGGTGATCTGATCGATAGTATTGTTCGTAGTGAAG
Organism: Rhodospirillaceae bacterium; assembly: GCA_018401495.1. Lineage (GTDB taxonomy): Bacteria > Pseudomonadota > Alphaproteobacteria > Thalassobaculales > Thalassobaculaceae > Thalassobaculum_A. The sequence continues at coordinate 286,897 of JAGYJX010000011.1, read as the reverse complement.
CTGTCGTTGCCGTCACCCAGAAACACCTTCGCGTTGTTCTCGAAGTCCGACACGTCAGAAACAGTCACGCCTGCATCCGCACCACTGAAGTTAATCGTGGCGAGCGTGGTGCCGCCCGTGATTGCCACCGTCACATCACTGTTCGAGGTCACCGTCAGCGACTTGGAACCAGTGATGGACACGGTGCCGAGGTTGATACGCTCACCGGCGGTGGTGCCAACGTCAGCAGCAGTGATCGTAACTACGTCAACCTCGTTGATCGTGATGCCGGTTTGGATGTCGACGTTGTCGGCCTCGACTCCAGCGTTCGCAAACGTGATGGTCGCCGCAGAGATGTCGGAGGTGGTGTCGTAGTCGATAACCAGACCGTCGAACGACTGATCACCAGCCGCGCCAGTTCCCACAAATTCGATCGTTGTCGCTGTGGTCGCAAGATCGGTGACCGTGGTCACGTGCGATGCCGTGCCCTCTACTCGCCTCACCGTGGTGATGCCAGTAACGTTGTCCATGTCGATGGCAGCGGTGGCCGCCACATCATTCAGCCTGAGGATCTCGAAGTTCTTGACATTGAGATCCCCAGTGATACCAGCGCCCACGGTCACGCCGAGGGTATCCGTACCTGCGCCACCGTCGAGGGTGTCCTTGGTGGTCAGCGCAGCAGTGAAGTTCACGGTATCATTGCCGGCGCCGCCCGTGATGGTCACGTCGTTGGTAGCACCAGTGTTGAAGGTCTGGCCAACGGTTGCGGCGGACAAATTGACAGTAGTCAGCGAGGTGATCGCGGCATTGGTGATCGTAAGCGCCTGATCGCCCGTCACCGTGAGGGTCTTGAGGATGTTTTCGGTGTCGAGGAGGTTCACTGCGCTCTTCGAGCCAGTCCCGGTCAGGGTCAACTCGGTCAGCGAGGTGGCGGTCACATCGATGTCCGGCACGGCCGTCTGACCAACGTCATTCAGGGTGATGGTCTGACTGGTGGTCGAAGTCGACGAGATCGTCAGATCGATGTCGAACGCGCCCTCGTGGTTCTGGACGGTCAGCGTCTCGCCATTCGCGAGAGTCATCGTATTGTTGCCGGTGAACGTGGAGTTCGCCAGAATAACCGACGTCACACCGCTCCGATTCTCCGTGCTTGCATTGGCATTGATGCCGTCGAACTGGATGACCTCGATGCTGGTGGTCTGCGGAACGGTGGCCGTACCGAAGAGCTTCAGCGTATCGGTGCCGCTGCCGCCGTTGACCTGGTCACCAAGAGAGGTAGAACCGTTGTCGCCGACGAACGTATCGTTCCACGATGTACCGGTCAGGTTGTCCAAAGCAGTAGTGAGCGTGAAGGTCGAACCAGTGCTGGACGAGGAGCCCGAGCCGGTCAGAGCAGTGCCGTCAGTGGTCTGCGCAGTCCGGGTCTCGAACTGACCGAACAGAACCCAATGCTGGTAGGCGCTGGTGAACGAGCCGGCAGTGATCGCGGTCTGCACGTCCGGGTAGGTCGACAGATAGGTCGCCGAGTCGAAGGTCGTGCCGGCAGTGGCCAGAGCCTCGGTCGGGGCGCGGTTCTCGCTGGCGCCGTTCGCGATGAAGTGGTTGAACGGATTGACGCCGGCCGACAGCACGTCCGGGTTCGCCGACAGGTAGTACGAGGTGTCGAACGCCGAGTTCGGGTCGCGAAGTTCCTTATAGCCATGCAGGTTGAAATGCTGCTCGGCGTTGGTGAAGAAGCCGTTGAGGATCGCGGTCAAAACGTCGGGGTTCTGGGTGAGATAGTAACTCTCGTCGAACGTCATCGATGAGACGGCCATGGACATCATCCCCTAGCAAGTTGCCAATCGTTCCCGCCCCGAGCTGCGATGTCAGGTGACGTCGGCCGCGGAAGGAAATTTCTATTCAGAGAGAGTTTGATCGGGAATTTTTCATCCCAGTCTCCATCCCTGGGTACAGTAGTTACTATACCCGGACGGGTTCCGCAAGCGGGATCAGAGGGTTTGTGATTTTTCAGTGATCTCTGTGAGGATGTTGCGGCATTGCCGCACGTCGATCAGGCGTCCTTGGCATCCGCCCGGGCTCGAAGATGCTCGGCGTGCGCCGCCATGAGTTTCGCGGCCGCGCCGACGCCGACCATCTGCACGAGCACCGCGGCGTAGGCGTTGGCGGTGGCGCTCAGGACCTCGTTGATCGGCGCCTGGTCCTGGGCGTGCGCGATGGCCCGGTGCAGTGATGGCGCGATAATGTCCCGGGCGAGGCGGTTGACGCGTTCCTTGTCTTCCGTCTCGGGGATCTGATCAGTGGGAATCGTGGCCATAGCGTCGTCTCCAGGTGGGATCGTGGACGCACCGATTGACGTGGGCTCACTCTTCGTTGAGGCCGCGTGCCAGAGCGTCGGTCAGGGGTTTGAGCAGATACTGCAGGGCGGTGCGTTCGCCGGTCTGGATCAGCACTTCGGCGGGCATGCCGGCCGACAGCCGGGCGTCTCCGAGCTTTGCTCGCTCATCGGCGGGGATCTCGACGCGCACCAGGAAGTAGGGCTCGCGGGTCGCTTCGTCGATCAACCGGTCGCCTGAGGCCGATCGAACTGTGCCAAAAATGGTGGGGTCTCGCGGACGTTGAGGGCGGTGAACCGGACCTCGGCCCGCAGGCCGATGATCACACCGTCGATGTCTGTTGGCGCGACCTTGGCTTCGACCAGGAGTTCCTCGTCCTGGGGGGCGATCTCCATCAGGGTCTCGCCGGGCCGCACGACGCCGCCGACCGTGTGGGTCTTGACGTTCTGCGCGATGCCGGATTGCGGGGCGCGGATCTCCACTCGGCGCAGAATGTCTCGAGCGACGGCGATGCGCTCCTGCAGGTCGGCCAGGTTGGCCTGGGTCTCCCGGAGCTCGCCGATAGCCTCCTCGCGGAAGCGCTGTTTCAGGTTGATGATCTGGATTTCCGATTCGCCGATGCCGTTGCGCGCCCGGGCGATCTCGGCGTCGTCGCTGCCGACCTCGCCTTCTAGGCGCGCCATCGCCCGCTCGACAGCCAGCAGCTGGGTCCGGGGGTAGTAGCCTTTCTGGACCAGCTCTCGGAGGCCGATGACCTCGGCGTTGAAGATCTTGAGCTGCTCGAGGCGGGACTGGCGCTGGATCGTCAGGCCACGGACCTGGTCCTGGAGCTGTTCCACGCGCTGCTCAAGGATGTCGACCTGGCCCTGGAACGAGTCGCGCCGCGCCTCGAACTGGTCGACCTCGGCTGCCATGACCATCAGGACGGCGGCGTCGTCGGCGCGCGAGAGCAGCGCTTCCGGAAACTCGATCTCCTTGGCGTCGCTGAGCTCGGCCTGCAGCCGGGCCTGCAGGGACATCTGCTGGTCGACCTGCAGGCGCAGGCGCGCCATGGTGGCGCCCGCCTGGACGTTGTCGAGCAGGACCAGGAGCTGGTCCTGCTCGACGTGCTCGCCCTCCTCGACCAGGATCTGCTGAACGATGCCGCCTTCCAGGTGCTGGATCTGCTTGCGCTCACCCTTCACGGAGAGGATAGCTCCCGCCGGCACCGCTCGGGCGAGCGGGGCGGTTGCGGCCCATCCGCCGAACCCGACGAAGGCGATCAGCACCACCGCAAGCCCGAACCACACCACGCCGGACACACCGGAGGATGGACGCGCGGACGGATTGCTCGCGGAGGCGAGGGGAAGCCTGTGCTCGTCCAGTGTCTGCAGAGCCATCGATCAGATCCTCAGGCGCGGATGGGGAACATCGGCGTTGGCACAGTGTGCTTGGAGTAACGGCACGGCGCGTGGCTCAGGAAGCGGGCCCGCCCCCACTTGCGGCAAGGCTGAGCGGAGCGACCGGTTTGCTGAGTTCCCCGAGCACGGTGTCGCGGGGCCCATGCTTCATCAGGATGCCGTCCTTCAGAACCGCGATCATATCGACCACCGACAGCAGCGAGGTGCGGTGGCTGATCACGACGATGGTCCGGCCGTCCTGCTTGGCCTGCTGCAGCGCCCGGGCGAGGGCCTGCTCGCCCTCGGTGTCGAGGTTGGCGTTCGGCTCGTCGAGGATCAGGATCTTCGGGTCGCCGTAGAGCGCGCGCGCGAGCGCGATGCGCTGGCGCTGGCCGCCGGAGAGCGCCTGCCCGCCGTCTCCGATGTGGGTGTCGTAGCCGTCGGGGAGTTGCAGGATCATGTCGTGCACGCCGGCCTTGCGGGCGGCGGTCACCACCGCGTCGGAGTCGATGGTCTGGAAGCGCGCGATGTTCTCGGCGACGGTGCCGGAGAATAACTCGACGTCCTGGGGCATGTAGCCGATGTGCGGGCCGAGGCGCTCGGGGTCGAGGTGGTTCAGATCGGCGCCGTCGTAACGAATCGATCCCGCCATCACCGGCCACACCCCGACCAGGGCGCGCGCCAGCGATGACTTACCGGATCCGCTGGGGCCGACCAGCCCGATGGCGGTGCCGGGCGAGAGTTCAAGGGAGATGTTGTTCAGGACCGGCGCCCGCCCGCCCGGCGGGATGACCACGATGCCCCTGATCTTGATGTCGCCCTTCGGCTCCGGCAGCAGGCATTGGCGGCTCAGAGTCGGCGGTGTTGGCGAGCAACTCCTCAAGCCGGCGGTAGGCGCTGCGCCCGGCGACGAACGTCTTCCATTGGCCGACCGCCATTTCGACCGGGAGCCAGCGCTCGGCCCATGATGATCGAGGCGGCGATCATGGCGCCCGGGGTAATATCACCCTTGACGGCGAGGTAGGCGCCGGCGCCGAGAATGGCGACCTGCAGGGCGAGTCGCACGAAACGCGACGAGGCCAGGATGGCGCCGGCGCGATCGCTGGCGCGGAACTGCTGGCTCAGCGCTTCGCCGTGGCGCCCGCTCCAGCGGTTCTTGACCGCCGAGATCATGCCCATGGCGTGGACCACCTCGGCGTTGCGCAGATTGGTGGTCGCCTCGTTGGTCGCCCGCATGCTGGCGCCGGCGGCCGACTGCAGCATCGATCGGGTGGCGAACTCGTTGGCCAGCGCCAGCGCGAAGATGATGATGCTGCCCCCGAGCGACACCAGGCCGAGCACCGGGTGCAGCAGGAAGCCCAGGGCGATGAAGATCGGGACCCACGGCGCGTCGCAGAACGCCAGCACCGCGCCGCCCGAGAGAAACTCGCGCAGCGTGTCCATGTCTCGCAGGCCCTGGGTCGAGGAACCGCCGCGGGACCGCAGCGAGCCCCGGAAGATCGCCCGGAACACCGTCTCGTTGAGGTATTCGTCGATCTTGATGCCGGCGCGGACCAGGATCCGCGATCGCACAGCTTCCAGGATGCCGTACACCACCAGGAGGCCGATGGCGATGACCGTCAGCGCCACCAGCGTGACGTTGCTGCGGCTGACCAGGACGCGGTCGTACACCTGGAGCATGTAGAGAGGGGCGATGAACATCAGCAGGTTGATGAAGAAGCTGAAGAACACCGTCGCCGCCAAGTACGGCCGACACGCCACGACCGCGTCGTGCAGAACCGTCTTTGGTTTCTTGCTCATCGTCTCCCTCCAGAGCGCAACCCGCGACTGACCGCTCCAGCCAGGAAGAGGCGACAACCTTGCAAGCGGTGTCGGCGCCACGGAGCCGGTGACTCCTGTCGGGCGTCGTGCCAGCCGGCAAGCGCTGCCGAATGTCGGGACTGCATATAGCCGAGGGGCCGACACGCGTCAAAAACGGTCAAGCCAGTCAACTACCTACGGTCCCAGCGCCCCGTCGCACCCCTTGTGTGCACTGACTGGCGCGGCTGAGTCAATCGTGTTGATGGTGGTGCGACAACGCTGACCTGGTACGTTGCCCGTCCGTCGGGCTTGGATCCGTGCCGTCTCTCTACCGCGTTGGCCTTCCAAAACGGTAGGGCGGTCCCGACGTCGCGACGTGGGGCTACCAACTGTGACCGCCCCGGTTCGTCGGCCGCGGCGGCAGTCGATCAACGCCGCGCGCTGCCACCCGTCAGTTGAGCACGACGCTGGTCTGACCGGGCTCGAGCCAGCCGGCCTCGGTCTTGATGTTCCAGTCCGCCGCTCGGGCGTGGCGACCGAGAAGGTCAAGGGTGCGGTGCAACTCCGTTCGGCTGGCGCTGAAGCGCGCCAGCGGGCTTTGCAGGTCGCTGAGTACGAACTCGAAATCGTTCGGCCGGGTGGTCACGGCGACGCTCGCCACCAGGCGCACGGGGGCCTCGTGGGTTGTCGTGGTCCCCTGAGCCGCGGCCGGGACGGATGACGCCGGGGTGGCTGGCGGCGTGCGCCGTGGCCGCGACGGCACCGTGGTGCTCGAGCATGATCACGTCGCTGCGCATGTCGGCCGGTGCGTGGCTCATCGCCACACTGGAGCGCTCCAGGATACCGGCGAGACCGTTGATCAAGCGCCCGACCAGCCGGCGTGTCAGCAGGAGCGCCAGCGACTCGCCGGCCTGGCTGGTCACCAGGAGGACCAGGCGATCCTCGGACTCGTTGTACCCGAAGGTCAGCGTGTGGGCGGCGATCGGCAAGGGCATCATCACACCATCCATGGCGCTTACGGGTCCCCGGAGCCCGGGGCGAGGCGAAGGTCCGCTTGCGGGCGCGGGTGACAGGCACGAGGCGGGCTTAATGACAGGCGGTCCTCCTGGAGGTCAAGCCCGCTGCAAATTTCTGGCGGGTTCCACCGCGGGTCCAGGCCCGGCACTGTTTGTCGGCTTGCCTGGGCCCGCCTTGGCCCAGGATTGGCTTGGTCCGGGGTTCGGACTGGTCCTACGCTCCGGCCCCCGTCAGAGCGCCCCGACATAGTAGGCGATGCCCTCGGGGTTGAAGTGCGGGACGTTGGCCTCGACCAGTTCGGCCTCAAGCGCGCTCGCGGTGAAGAAATGCGCGCCGTTCTGGGTGTTCAGGAACCGGTAGAGCGGTGTCGCGCCGTCGGTGGCGGTCAGGCTCGCTTTGTAGGCCTCTCCCTCGAAGGTGTAGGTCGGCATGTTGGCGATGATCCAGTCGCGCTCGTCGTTGGAGACCGTGTAGAAATGCGATGCCGTGGTGGTGCTGTAGAAGCGCCACACGCTCGCCTCAGCACTCTCCAGAACCGCGAACGACGGGCCTTCGTAGGTGAAGCCGGGAGCGGTCTCGATGATGCCGTTCCGCTCGGACTCCGAGCTCGTGTAGAAGTGGGTGGCGGCGGACGTGTTGTAGAACCGGTAGACCGGGTTGCCGGCCAGCAAATTGATCGAGCCGTCGTCGAACCGCAGGATCTCGATGTTCGTGAGCGTGTCACGCCCGTCAGTGCCGGTGATCGTGATGGTGGAGCCGGCGGTGTTCCACACGTAGTTCAGGCGACCGCCGGTGAACACCGCGGTGTCGGTGCCGGCGCCGCCATCGATGGTGTCGTCGCCGAGGCCGCCGGTGATGACGTTGTCGGCGGCGTTGCCGGTGATGACATCGCTCGCGCTGCCACCGATGGCGTTCTCGATGGTGACGCCGAAGGCGATCGAGAGGTTGTTCTGGGCCTGGCCACCGGATCCGTTGGGACCGATCGAGCTGAAGGTGCCGGCCACCAGCGATATGGTGGTCGCGGTCACCTGGCCGCTCACGTCGATGGTATCGGTGCCGGCGGTGTCCCAGATCGATCCGCTGAAGGCGGTGGTGGTGCTGTTGAACGCGTAGGTGTCGTTGCCGGCGTTGGCCGTTGTGTTGGCGCCGTAGAGGTACTGGATGGCGGCGATGTCGTAGAGGGCGGGAGCGGTGAGCCGGCCGTTCTCGCCGAGGCTCGGGTGGTCGTTGTAGGACATCACGGTGTACTGATAGGAATCCTCGCCTGCCGACAGGTACGGCCCTTCCGTGCCGCCGCCGCCGGCGTTGTAATTGCCCGGGTGCTTGAGCCCGAGGGCGTGGCCGATCTCGTGCAGCAGGGTCATGAACCCGTAGGTCCCGGCGGTCGGGCTCAGGTTCGAGGGCTGATCGTTGGCGATGTAGACGTCGCCGCCGGCGTCAGCGCCCGGATAGTACGCGTAACCCGACGATCCGCCCTGCTGGTCGTTGGTGCCGAAGCGCAGGAACCCGCCGCTGCCGGCGTCGCTGACCTCGACGAAGGTGATGCCGGCGACGTTGGCCCAGGCCGTGAGCGCTTGCACGGTCGCCGCGCGCTGCACGTCGTTCATCGCCGCGAAGCCGAACTGCTCGTCGGCGTCGGAGTAGGACGGCGCGTTCGCCATGAAGCTGTAGGTCACCACGGCCGCCGTACCCGGCGTCGTGGTTCCCCATTTCGGGGTGCCGCTCGGCAACAGCGCCGCGACGTAGGAGGTCAGATTGGCGTTGGGGCCCGGCGGCGATGACAGTCCCAGCGCCTCCGACACGTCGGTGCGCAGCGAGCCGCCGCACTGCGCGCAGCCGCAGCCTGGTGACAGGTACGGCGCAAACACGGGTCCGTTCAGCATCGCCTTTGGCTTTCCGGTGTGGGGATGGATGGCGTGGTTATCGGCAGTGTGGTTCCCGATGGCGCGGCCATGCGGGCGGCCCGGTTCATCTGGCCCGCTCTCATCGGTTGGCGGCGAGCGGTCGGCTGACGGCCGAAGTCAACAGGCGCCGCAGCGCCAATCGCAGGATTTCGGCCGACGCGACACCGTCTCGCAGCACGACCGCCTCGGGCGGCGCCGGAAACAGTGGCGGTCCGCCCGACTCGGGACGGTTGCGGTAGAGCGACACGCTAGCCGCCAAGGTGCAGCCGGTGTCTGACGCACCGGTGCGGCTGGAGCCGCCGCTCTCACCGTCGCCGCTTGGACGGTGACCGCTCTGAACGTGGCCGCTCTGGACGTGAACGTGCAGGAGCACCCCCAGCGTGCCGGGATCGGCGAGACGGGGGTCGTTTGCCGTGAGAGTGACCACCGGCGGCGCCGGTGGTGTCGAGGTGGCACCGGCGGGGCTCAACAGATCGCTCAGTTCCTCGACGGCGACCCGGCACACCGCCTCGGGGCGGAGCTCGGGCGCTTCGGCGCCGGGCGCAGGGGATATCGCGCAGAGAACGCCGACGCGATCGACGTTGCGGAAGAACGGCACCGGCGAGGCTGCCGAGGCGGAGGATACGGCGAGTGTCATGGCGACAGCGGCAGCGACGATTGTGGGTGACCAGAACGGCGGCCGGCCTTGCCGCGGCGGTGCTCTGTCGAGCCAAGGGCGGTGGGTGCGTGCCCGGTTGGCGCTTCGTAAGGCCGGGTCGGCCTGCCGACGTGACGCCCGAAGACCGGACTCCGGACAGGGCGCGCCGTTCGACAATCGGAAAACTCCGGCCGTCCCGCGCGCGTCAGGACGTCGCCACCAGTCCGGAGCCGGCATCCCGGTACGCGCACACCCATCTCGCTCGCGTCCACGCACGGTCACCGATGCCTGTCTCGTCCGAACCCGATCGTCGGGCAGCGCTCGCGTCGACGTCGCCCGCAACGGACTGTACGTTCGACCAGACGAAGCATAATGCCAGCGCTGGCGCTTCGACTATGGCAAAGTGCGCACCCAGCGCGGCGGGCGGCGATGAGGCGGCCGTCGACGCTGGATGGCGCCGCGGGCGGGCATCCCCGGCTTCGGCGTCGACTGCGGTTATCGGAACGGGCAACTTCTGACTGAGCGGGATCGACACATGTCTGATTGGACGGACGGCTACGTCGCCGACATCGGCTACACCCATGGCTTCTACCGCGAACTGACGCCGGCGCTGCTGGCCTTCGCCATGACCTTGCGGGGCGTCGACCCCAAATGGCCGTCGGAGGCGTTCACCTATTGCGAGCTCGGCTCCGGTCAGGGCTTCTCGGCCAACCTGCTCGCCGCCGCCAACCCGAACGGCGAGTTCTGGGCGACCGACTTCAACCCGCAGCACGCCGCCGGCGCGCACCGGCTCGCCGCCAGCGCCGGAAGCACCAACATCCGGTTCCTCGACCACAGTTTCCAGGACTTCCTCGCCGCCGACACCCCGCAGTTCGACTACATCTGTCTGCACGGCGTCTATTCCTGGATCAGCCGCGAGAACCGCGACGTCATCGTCGAGATCATCCGCCGCAAGCTGCGCTACGGCGGGGTGGTCTACATCAGCTACAACGCCCTGCCCGGCTGGTCGCCGGTGATGCCGATGCGCCAGCTGATGATCGAGCACGCCGCCGGCTCGAGCGAGCCGACCGTCACCAAGATCAACCAGGCGGTCGAGTTCGCGAAGACCCTGCGCGAGCAGAACGCCGCCTACTTCACCAACAACCCCGGCGTCGGCCCGCGCCTCGACCGCATCGTCCAGATGTCGCGCAACTACCTGGCGCACGAGTACTTCAACCGGGATTGGAACCCGCAGTATTTCGGCGAGGTCGCCCGCGAGCTCGCGGCGGCCAAGATGTCCTACGCCGGCTCGGCGCATTTCGGCGACCATCTCGACATGCTGAACCTGACCGCCGACGCGCAGAAGACGCTGGCCGCGATCGAGGACCCGATGTTCCGCGAGACGGTCCGCGACTACTTCGTCAACCAGCAGTTCCGCCGCGACATATTCGCGAAAGGCCTGCTCAGGCTGGCGCCGGCCGAGCAGCAGGCGAGGCTGCAGGCGTTCCGCTTCGCGCTGCTGACCCCGGCCAAGGACGTGCCGCTGAAGGCGACGTTCACCGTCGGCGAGGTCAACCTGCAGGAGCAGATCTACCGACCCGTGATTGACCGCCTGGCGAAGGGCCCGGCGTCGATCGCGGACATGCTGGACGACGGCGCGCTCGCGGCCATCGGGTTCCAGAAGATCCTGCAGGCGATCACCGTTCTCTGCGCCATGGGGCACGCGGCTCCCTGCGTCGACGAGAAGGCCGAGGCGGCGGCCCGCGACTCGACCGGTCGGTTCAACGCCGCCGTTCTCGAGCGTTCCCGCTACGTCGACGACCTGCAGGCGCTGGCCTCGCCGGTGACCGGCAGCGGCGTCAGCGCCTCGCGCTTCGACCGCCTGTTCCTGCTCGCCCAGCGCTCAGGCGAGCGGGACCTGGCCGGCTTCGCCTGGTCGATCCTGCAGGCGCACAACGAGCGCCTGCTCAAGGACGGCAAGACGCTGGAGAGCAGCGACGACAATTTGCAGGAGCTTCGCAGCCGTCAGGCGGAGTTCGAGGGCGGCCGGGGTCCGGTCTACGCCTCGCTCGGCATCGGTTAGCGACGCCCCGGCGGAGGGCTTGGGCGGGGCCGCCGGCGCGCCGCGCGCGTCCCAGCCAGGTGCCTCGATCGTCTGAGGCGTCGGCTCTGGGACACGCGGTTGCGGCGGTGGTAGCGAGAACATCGCTGGCCGAGGTTGGTTGGTGAGCGTGTGTCGCGGGGAGGGCGGAGCGTGGACAGGCACGAGGCAGTCTCAGCCGAACTCCGGGAGCGGGTGGAGGTCGTCACCAGGGACCTCGCCAACCGGCGCAAGGTCGAGCTTGAACGGCTGTTTCGCGAGATCGAGAGCCCGCCGCCGCTCGTCCAGTGGGAACCGCGCGCCGAGGACCTGACCAGCCGGCACCTCCGGTTTCTGCTCGAGTATTGGGCCGCGAAGCCGAGACCGCGCGACCTCCCCTTGTCCGAGACCATCGACGCCCTCGAGCTTTGGCCGGCGCTCGGCTACGTGATGCTGCTCGAGCCGATCGACGGCGGGGTGGATTTTCGCTACCGCGTCTACGGCACGACGATCGCCAAGCACTCCGGGATCGAGATGACCGGAAAAGGCGTGTGGGCGATGCCGTCGCCGATGGTCGCGGTGTACCTTCTCGCGACATACCGGGCGGTCATGCAGGAGCGGCGCGTCCTGCACACCCAGCACACCACCCACCAGGATATTCAGTTGTGCCGGTGGGACCGGGTGATCCTGCCGTTCGTGAACGCGAGCGGCCGGATCGACCGGCTTCTGGTCGGCAACGTGCCGAGCATCAGGATGCTCTGATGGGCAGGATACCCTGATCGACAGTCGGGCCAGGGTCGCCGCCTGGGCGGGGGCAGAGAACGTCGGTTCCTCGCCTCGCCATCGCCTCGCTTCACCATCGCCCAGCCCGACCTCGATCAGCCGAGGGGCGCCCGTTCCGATCGTTCGTGCTCGTCCGGCCGATAGCCACACGCGCCGGCGGCGCTCCTCAGCACCCTGTTGATGGCGATTACCGCTTCCTCGGTCGAGAACGGCTTGGCTAGGAACGGGAAGGTCGCGACGCTCGACGGCGGGGTTCTGCCCGAGGTCAGCAGCACGGGCAGGTCTGGTCTCTCGGATCGCAGCCGGATCGCCAGAGCGGCGCCGTCGACCTCGCCCGGCATCTGAATGTCCGAGACCACGAGATCGAAATTCGGGTCCTCGGACAGCGCGTCAAGCGCGGCGTCACCGCTCTCCGCTTCCTCGACTTCGTAACCCCAGCACCGCAGGCCTTCCGACAAGGTGAAGCGGGCGATGGGGTCGTCTTCGACCACCAGAAGCCGAATATCGGCGCCGGCGGGATCCGCGTCGTGTGTGGCTGGCATTGTCGTCTCCCCTTATGCGCCAACGCCCGTCCGGTGGGAGGGTTCCAAGAATTTTATGATGATCGGCGACAGGAGACCCCCTGACGGCGCTCTCGCGGGCCAACGCGCCGACTCAGCCCGTGCCGACGACCTTCTGCGCCACCGCCTTCTGCGGGAGCGGGATCGTTCATGCTTAAGGTATCGTGAGTGGTTCACGGCCCGCGGTGCGACTTCACCCGACGTGCGAGAGCACCATCAACACCGGGATGTCGTCGTCGCGCGAAGTTGGTGTCAGGCGCACGGAGACCCGGTAGTAGGCGTCGGGGACCGGTGCCCGGTGATGCAGCACTTCGCGCAGCCCGGCGATGCGGGAGACGATGGGCCCGCGCTCGTGGAGCACCGCGAGCGCGTCGGCGCGCACGCTCCGCTTGACGGATCTGGGCACGGGAAGGTCGTCGAGGAAGCGGCCAGCGAAGCGGCCAGGCTGACCCCAGAAGTCACGCGTCCAGCGGTCGTGCGCGAGATATTGCACCCGACCGGTGGCGGTGGCGTAGACCAGCTTGGCCCGGCCGCCGCCGGCCTCGACCCGCTCGACGAGTTGCCTGGTCAGCGCGTAGCCGTCGGAGCGTGCCGCGTTCAGCACGTCACGCGCGTCGGCGTCGGGGATCTCGATTGCCGCCGGGTTCTCCAGGCGGTCGTGCACCAGCGGATGAGCTGGGCGGGTCGTCATCTCCATCGCCGCTTCCAGGTGCTTGAACAGGTCGTTCGACGACGCGACGTGGATGGAGCCCCGGGAGGTGCCGTCGTGCACCTGGATTGTCAGCGTCCGGTCCGGATCGCGCTGCTGCAGTCGGTCGATCAGGACCAGGGAACTCGCTATCGCGTGTGCGGTCAGGGTTCGCGGGTTGAGGGCCAGCTCGATGCGGTTCGATGTCACGCGCAGATGGGCGCACCCCAGCACGTCGAGGGCGATGCGCCTGGCATCGATGGCGGAGACCCCGGCGATGCTGGACAGGGTGCTTTCCGAGCCGTCGGCGCTGATCCAGATCGAGCGATATTCATCGTTCACACCATGCTCCTGTCGTCGTTCGGTCGGCTCCCCACTCCTTTCATGAAAAACAGTAAGCAAGATCCTTCCAATCGTGAACGGGAAAAAACTAGTATTAGGTGTAAAAATCAAGCAAATACGGCAAGAATGCTCGACATCTGGGGCGTCTCCGGCGGATCGGTGCAGCCGGTACGGGCGTCGGTATGGGCGCGGGTCTGGACGCTGGTCTGGGGGGCCGGTCATGGGCGGCGCCGGGCAACCCCCGGGGACGCCGTCGTCCGGTACCGGCACCTCGGCGGCAACCTCGGCTGCGGCGACCGGCCTGCCGGTCACTCGCTTGCTGACGGCCGCGGTTCCTTCTGGGACGTCCAGCCCCAGTCGATCCGCGTCACCGGCGCCAGGATCGCCGAGTGGTGAACGGGTCCCCAGTATCGCGAGTCGAGACTGCGGGGATCGCTGCCGGCGAGATAGACCATGCCGGCCTGAGACGATTTCGCAACCGCGCAGTGTGGGGTGATCGGGTGGCGGTGCCGCAACCAAACGGTGAGCGTTGACCGTTGACGCTGATGCCGCTGTCGCTGGCGCACACCCGATCACCCTCGAGCGCGATCACCCGCTTGAGCCATCGAGCCCCCGCGGCCCCTGAGAGGGTTTCGCCGCGCCGTGCGCGGGCGGCAAGGGGCGGCTCGAACAGCACGTAGGAGTGCCGCTGCCAGGGCTCGCCCGGGAGAACCCGGTAGAGGCCGGGCGGCACCGACGGGCTGGAAGCCAGCACGATCGAGGGCAGTCGTTGCCCGCCGAACGAGAGCAGGCCGAAGGCCAGGCCACCCGCCACTATCACCGCGACCACCCGCCAACCGTGGCGGCCTCCCCTGATCGAACGGCATCGATCGAGCCGCCTGGGTGAGGAGGTGCTGCAGGCGGTAGCGGCGCGGGGATGGCCGGGGCCGGCCGGTGCAAACGGCTCCAGGACAACCGGTGCCGGCGCAACCAATGTCGGCGTAACCGGTGTCGGGGCCGCCTGTTTCGGGGCCGCCGGTGTCGGGGCCGCCGCGGGGATCGGCCCGCCGCGGTCGGGGATCCGCAAGCCTGACCCGGTGGCGGGCGCTCGTGAAGCGTCGGCGCCGGCGGTCTCAGTCGCGCCGGGGTGTGGACGTCTCAGCGCTGGGCGGGTCGGAGGAAGGCGCATGGCGTTGGCTCTCCTGAACGATCACGTCGCTCCACACCCAATCGCCCGGTCCCCGGCGACAGGCGACGCCGCTCCACCGGCGGCGCTCGACGCGGCCGCTGCTGGGCGCCACCAGCGACGCCGTGAGGCGCCGGCAGAACACGCCCGTGCTGTCGCGAAACGCTTCCCCGGCGGTCACCGAGCCGGCGGTGCGGGTGGCGGGGTCCTGGAACCGGAAGTCCTCCCCGACCCGCCCCTGCTCCAGCGCCACGCCGCAAGCCCGATCCGCCAGGGCGGCGGCATCGTCGGCCAGCCAGGTCCCCAGCCCGGTGACGCAGGCCGATGCTGGCGCGCTCGTCGACAGCGCCACCAGCATCGAGGAGCAGCGCTGGTGTGTTGCGGAGCATCGTCATGATGCCCATTGTGCGGCGATACTTCGACGCCAGTCGATCGTTTTGGTTTGGCGTGCTTGGCTCTGGGGCGTACAGTGTCGGCCTTGTCTTCCGGCCATGGTTCGAGCGATGCCGCACTACCTTCAGAATGAGAATCCTGATCTTCTGCGCGCGGCCTCGACGCTCGCGGTGTTCGTGGAGCAGGCGTTTCGCAAGGCGAAGGCGCATCCCGACATGTCGCCGTTCGAGTTCACCGTGCTGCGCCTGGTCGCGCAGTTCGATCCGAACGGCATCACCGCTCCGGACATCGCGCGAACCTTCGACGTCAACATCTCCTCGGTGACCACGGTGCTGAGCCGTGAACTCCAGCGTGGGCTGATCACCTGGGAGTTTCCGGAGAACTCCAAGAAGAACCGGCTGGTGCGGCTCACCCAGGCGGGCTGGAGCCTGCTGGGCGACCACGATCCGCTGCAGGCCGCGCTCGTCGATCTGTTCGGCAAGTTGACGGCGGAAGAGTTGCGTCAGTTGTTCGACATGTTGATCCGCCTCGATCCGACCCAGCAGCGCTGGCGGGATCTCAAGCACGGCATCGACTTCTGGCGCTGACGGCGGTGCCGGGGTAAGGGCCCGGCGTCCACCCCTCACCGCTTCGCGAAGCGCGGCTTCTCGCCGTCTGGCTTCGCCCCGGCCAGCCTCGCCCCGGCCAGCCTCTCTCCGTACCGCTCCGCCCGGGCCAGCCGCGGCCCGGCCAGCCTCGCCCGCGCGCGCCCACCGTGCGACACCGCGTTTCGGGCGTCAGGTCAGGCCCGGTGCGGGGCCTGATGCTGTTCGCGTTGATCCCTGATCGCGCCCGGATCTCCATTTCCGCAGCTCCTGACATCTGACTGGGCGCTCAATCTCAGGTCGTAAAACCCTGGCGATTTTGCTTGACGGGCAGGAAATGGCAACATTTAATCATCGTGTGACGACGATAATATGCGATTTATTGACCTCTTACAATCGTCGACGTGGGTGATGGTGATGGCGCGGCTCGAAGCCGTTGAGGGTGACGCCGAGGGGTTCTCACGCGATCCCCTCTTCGACGCTCACGACCCTGACGACCGGGGAGCCGCCGACCGGGGCGGTTTCAGCCCGATCGTCGACCCGCGCGCGGTGTCGCGACGGTCCCACCCGCAGCCCCGGCGCCACGAGACCGGCCACGCCGGAGCCGGCGCGGACCCGCTCGATCGGCTCCCGCCTCTGTCGCCCGCGGCGCACCCTGGAGCCTCGCCAGGCCCGGTCTTCGGGCCACCGGCATCGGAGCCGGGGGCACGGGTGCGGACGCCTCGGCCGGGCTCCGCCGCGCCGGTCGGCGAAGGCGTGACGCCCGGCTCCGCGGCCTTCGAGGACGCGCTCCGCCGCTTCGAGCGAACGGTGGCGGAGACCAACCAGGTGATCCTCGACGCCCTCAAGTCCCGCTCTCCGGTCCCAGCACCCCCGGCGCCACGCCGCACCGTCCTCGTTGCCGCGTCGTCGACGCTGCTGGCGGTGGCGCTCGCCGGCGGCGTGGCGGTCACCGCGCTCTCGGGCGGCATCGGCGGTGGGCGTGGGGATCAAGAGGACGCCGCACGCCAGCGCCTGCGGGCAGAGGCCGACAGCTGGGCGTATCTCTGGCGGACCTCGAGCGGCTTTCGCGACTGCTGGACCAGCCACGCCCGCACCGGGCAGCCCCAGCGCTGCACCATTACCCTCGGCGCCTCGGCGCCCGGCGCGGTGGCGGGCCCCGCAGGCCGGACGGGCTCCGGCGCGCCGTCCAGCCGAGGCCCCGGCGGATGAGCGCGCGCCGGCACTCCGCCGAGCGCGGCTTCAGGGAGTGTCTCGGCCCGTTGGCCGGGGTGCTCGCCGACGAGGCGCTCACCGATCTGCACCGCAACGCCGACGGCTCCATCCATCTGCTTCGCTACGGCGCGGACCCCGAGCCGTCCGCGCTGCGGGTCAGCGACGCCGAGGCCTACGCGATCATCCGGCTTGCCGCCGACCTCGCCGACAGCGTGGTGACCGAGAACGCGCCGTTGATCCGCAGCACGCTGCCCGACGGCTCGCGTTTCCAGGGTGTCGTCCCGCCGGTCTCCTCGGCACCGCTGTTCTCGATCCGCCGTCACCGCGCCCGCCGCCTGACCCTGGACCACTACGCCGTCTCCGGCATCCTCACCCCCGGTCAGCGCGACCGTATCCGCGCCGCCATCGATCGGCGCGCCAACATCCTGATCACCGGCGACACCGGGGTCGGCAAGACCACCCTCCTCAACGCCATGCTGACCGAGCCGGCGGTGGCGGCGTGTCGCCTGTTCGTCGCCGAGGACACCCGCGAGATCCAGGCCGACGGCGGCGACGTGGTGCAGCTGCGCACCTCGGACACGGTCTCGCTGCGCGATCTGGTGGTCACGGCGTTGCGCCTGCGCCCCGACCGCATCGTCATCGGCGAGACCCGCTCGGGCGACACCGCCATCGAGATGCTCAAGGCCTGGACCACCGGTGACCGCGGCGGGTTCTCGACCCTGCACGCCGACAGCGCCGAGGGCTTCGTGATCCGCCTGCGAACCCTGCTCCAGGAGGTGGTCGCCGGCGGCGTTGACGCGCTGATCGCCCACGGCGTCGATCTGGTGGTGCATCTGGCCGCCACACGGTCAGGACCGCGCTGCACCGGCCTCGCCCGGGTGGGCTGGAGGGACGGGCTCTGGGTCGAGGTCGAGGCACCTGGCTCTGAGCCGTCCTCTGCCGATCCATCCCTCCCCGTCCCGGCCATCCCCGTCCCGGCCATCCCCGGGTCACCCGTTGCCTCGCCGCCAGTCGCCTCACAGCCAGTCGAGTTACCGCCAGTCGGGTTAACACCAGTCCCCGCGCCGCCCGTTGCCTCGCCGCTAGCCGCCTCGCCGCCCATCGCCTCGCCGTCCCTCACCGAGTTGTCCGGCCCTGGCCCTTGCGGCCCCGGACCGTCCCTTGCCGAACCCGTCACACAGGAGGTCGCCCGATGAAAGCCCTCGCCTTCGCTCTGGCCGCCGCCGCGGTGTTGCTGCCGCACGACGCCGCCGCCTCGGTTCAGTACAGCCTGCCCTGGGAGGGCACGTTCCGCAGCCTGACCAACAGCCTGACCGGCCCGGTCGTGCAGTACGGCTCGGCGGCGGCGGTCGCCTCGACTGGCCTGGCGCTGGCCTTCAACGAGGGCGGCCCGATCGTGCGCAGCGGCGTCAAGGGCGCCTTCGGCCTGAGTGTGGCGACCGGGGCGGCCTCGCTGGTCGCCTCGCTGTGGGGGGTGTCGCCGGGGGCGGTGTTTTGAGCGCCACCGTGGACGATCACAGCGCGCCGATCCTGAAGGCGCTGGCGGTGCGCCCGACCGTCGCCGGCGTCGAGCGCGAGCTCGGCCTGCTGGTGGTCACCGCCACCCTCACCCTGGTGCTCGGGCTGCGCGAGCTGCAGGCGGCGATCGTCGGCGTGTTCCTGCTCTGGGGCGGGGCTGCGCTGACCGCCTACGACCCGGACCTGCTGCGCATCCTCAAGCGGCTCAGCCGTCAGGCCGATTTGTTCGTGCCGTACTGACCGGCTGCACGACCATGCTGCACCGCGCCACCCAGCACCCCGGCCCGCACGGCACCCGCGGCTGGACGATCGCCTCGATCGCCGAGCACGTGCCGTGGGCGATCCTCTACCGCGCCGACCTGGCCTTCAACCAGGACGGCTCGTTCATGGCGACCTTCGCCGTGCGCGGCCACGACCTCGAATCCTCCTCGCCCGGCGAGCTGGCGGAGACCGCGCGGCGGTTCGCCGGGGCGCTGCTCACCCTCGGCGACCGCTGGGCGATGCACGCCGAGCTGCAGCGCCACGAGGTCGCCGGCTATCCCGCCACCGCCATGCCGGATCCGGTGACGGCGCTCATCGACGCCGAGCGCGGCGAGCACTACGAGCGGGCGGGCCGGTTCTTCGAGCCGCGCCAGTTCATCACCGTCACCTACCAGCCGCCGCAGGACGTGGTCGCCCGCACCCAGCGCTTCCTGATCGCCGACGCGCCGCACGCCGAGATCGACTACGCCCGCGAGCTCGACGGCTTCGAGGACACAATCACCCGCCTCGCCGACCAGCTGGGCGACGCCTTCCAGAGTGTGGAGCGGCTGGCGGGTGACGATCTGCTGAGCTACCTGCACGCGACGGTGTCGACCGCCTGGCACCGGGTCGGCCCGTTCGAGGCGCCGGCCTTCCTCGGCTACCTGCTGGCCGACCAGTACCTGACCGCCGGGCTGTACCCGCGGCTCGGCGAGGCCCACCTGCGGGTGGTCGGCGTCAAGGGCATGGCCGCCAGCAGCTGGCCCGAAATGCACCAGGCGCTGGCCGAGCTGGCGTTCCCGCTGCGCCTGTCGGTGCGCTACCTGGCCTTGTCGCCGGAGACCGCGCTGCGGTTGCTCAAGACCCAGTGGCGGCGCTGGTTCTCGCTGCGCAAGGGCGTAGTGCGCATCATCCTGGACGCCTTCACGCCGGGGCCGGGCTCGAAGGACGATCCGGTCGCGCTGGCGCGCGCCGAGGAAACCGACGCCGCCCGCGAAGCCGTCGCCAACGGCCTGCTCGGCTACGGCTATCTCACCATCGCGGTCGTGGTGTGGGACGCCGATCGCGCCCGCGCCGATCACCGCGCCCGCCTGGTCGAGCACCTGCTGACCCGCCGCGGCTTCGTCGCCGTCACCGAGACCTTCAACGCCGTCGAGGCGTTCGCCGGCACCATCCCCGGCAACGTCGTCGCCAACGTCCGCCGGCCGGTGGTCAGCACCATCAACGCCGCCCACTTCCTGCCGCTGAGTGCCGCCTGGACCGGACCCGACCGGGTCGACACCGGGATGCTGGCGGGCCCGCCGGTGTTCCACGCCACAGCGCTCGGCAACACGATCTTCCGCGCCACCCTGGCCGAGGGCGACGTCCGCCACGCCCTGGTGGTCGGCAGCACCGGCTCGGGCAAGTCGGTGCTGCTGGCGTTCCTGGCGTTGCAATTCGCCCGCTACCACGCCGCCGGCCGCCCGGCCCAGGTCTACGTCATCGAGTCTGGCCTCGCCGGCTACGTGCCGACCCTGGCCGCCGGCGGCGTGCACTATCACTTCGGGGATCCCGACCACGGGCTGTCGCTGCAGCCGCTGCGCGATGTCGACACGCCTGCTGAGGCCGAGTGGGCGCATGGCTGGTTGACAACGGTGCTCAGGCTCCAGGGCCTCGGCGTCGAGCCGCACCACGAGCGCGAGCTCTGGACGGCGCTTGAGGCGCTCGCCGCCCAGCCGGTTGGCCGGCGCACCATCACCACGCTGGTCCGCCTGGTGCAGGACCGTTCGATCAAGGCCGCCCTCGCCGCCTACGCCGAGGGCGGGCCGTACGCCGCCTACCTCGACGGCGACGACGCCCCGCCGCCGGGGCCGCGGGCCACCTTCGAGATCGGCGAGATCCTCGGCCAGCCGGTCGCCAGAGCGCTGCTGCTGGCGCTGTTCCGCTACCTGCAGCGCCGGTTCAGCGCCGGCGCGCCGAGTTTGCTGCTGATCGACGAGGCCTGGATGGCGCTCGACGACGCCGTCCTCGCCCCGCAGCTGCGCCAGTGGTTCGTCACCCTGCGCAAACTCAACGTCGGCGTCGTGCTGGCGACCCAGACCATCCACGACATCGTGCGCTCGCCGATCGCCCAGCAGGTCCTGGCGTCCTGCCCGACCCACATCCACCTTCCCAACCCCGACGCCGCCCGGCCCGAGGTGCGCGCCCAGTACGAGGCCCTCGGTCTCACCGACCGCCAGATCGAGCTGATCGCCGGGGCGGTGCGCAAGCGCCACTACTACGTCACGTCGCCGAGCGGCTCGCGGCTGTTCGAGCTGGAGCTCGGCGAGATCGCGCTGGCGTTCTGCGCCGCCGGAAGCAAGGAGGATCATCGAGGCGGCCCGCCACCTCGCCCGGCGTCACCCCGGCGGGCCGGGATTCGCGGTGGCGTGGCTGCGCCACAAGGGTCTGGGCGACGTCGCCGACCATCTGGCGGCGCTGGCCGGGCGGGAGGACGCGGCGTGATCGCCAACCTCCCCAGCGTCGCCCGCCTCCCCGGCGTCGCCAACCTCCCCGGCGTCGCCAGCCTCGTCTGGCGCCCCAGGCGCGTCGTTTGCCACTGGGCGCCACAGGCGCCACTGGCGAGCTGGCGCTGCCGCCCTCGCCGTCCTTCAGGCCGCCGCCCTCCTTCAGGCTGCCACCCTGCTCGCGACGGCCACCGCGGCACTGGTCACCGCGGCACTGGTCACCCTGGCACTGGTCACCCCGGCACTGGCCGATGCGGCCGCCGAGCCCGGTTGCTGGCGAAGCTACCCGAGGGTCTTCCTGGTCGCCGACCAGAGCGCCGGGCTCGCCGTGGTCGACCTCTACGTCAGCGATGTCTGCCCGGGGCGCCTGCACCGGTGGGGCGAGGTCGAGCGGCTGACCGCCGACACCATCACCCAGGTCGGGGTGACGGCGCTCGCCCGCATCGCGCCCTTGTGCATCGCCCTCAACACCGTGTGCACCGGCGCGCTCGGCGGTGATCCCGACTGCGTGCGGGTGCCGCCGGTGGTGGTGTCGCCGGTGCCGGGGCACTCCTGCCCGCCGCCGGAGCTGCCGGTCGCCGTGGCGGTGCCGCCAACGCCCGCGGTCACGCTGCGCGTCCCCGGCGCCGATGCCGCCGGCAACCTGATGCACTGCCCGGCCCCGGCGGTCGCCGTCGACCGGTCGGGGCGGCGCTCCATCGCCGGTATCCGCCTCGCCGGGTGCTCGGCCTCGCTCGTCCACCCAGGCAGTGCCGCACGCCACAGCTTCGGCGGCGCCTCGCTGGTGTTCAGCGACGGCGCGTTCGACAGCAAGAGCTTCGCGGCCCCGCACGTCGTCTCCCGGCTGATCGGCAGCGCCGACGGGGCTGGCCGCGTGGTCGGCCTCGGCGTCGACCTCGCCGCCCTGCTGCGCCGTTGGACCCACGCCTACCGGGTGGCCATCGACTTGCCCATCCAGTTCCCGAGGGTCGAGCGATGACGCCGGTCAAGGCGCCCGTTCCGCCTTGCGCCGCGCCCCGGTCGCGGTGCGTGTGGCGGCGGGTGGTCCTCGCCCGGATGATCGCTCTGCTCGCGGCACCAGGCGTCGTCGTTCCGAGCGGCAGCGCCCTGACCGGCAGCGCCGTGATCAGTCTCACGTTGATCGGCGTCGCGCCACCGGCGCGCGCCCTGGTGGTCTACGATCCCGCCAACCACGCCGAGAACCTGGTGCAGACCGCGCGGGCGCTTTACGCCGAGATCCAGCGCAGCGTCACCAACCAGGCGGTCAATTACGCGGCCTTCGCCCATCAGCTGAACCTGCTGGGGCTCGATCCGTCGACCCAGGCAGCACTGCGCGCGAACCTCGTCGCCATCGACGACGCCATCGCCGGCATGCGTCAGGTCAGCCAGGGCAGCGCCACCATGGAGGCGCTGTACGCCCGCCTGCTCGAGCTCGCCGCCTCGATCCGGTCCGGCGGCGACATCGCCGCCTTCGTCGGGGTCATCGACGGCATCGACGCCGGCCTCAACCGCGACGTTGCCCTGGTGTCCGCCGCCATGACCTCGGTGGCCTCGGTCTCCAGCCAGCTCGACAGCGTCCTCGCCGGGTCGGCCCGTGCCGTGGGGGCCTTGCAGGCCGACCAGATCGGCCACCACCTCCAGGCCATGCAGGTTCGCGAGGCGATGCTGCAGCGCCAGCTGCAGGCCCTCGATCTGCAGAGCCGGGCGGTCGCCCGCGAGCTTGCCGTCGCGCGCAGCCTCGCCGCCGAGGAGCGCGCGCGCCGACAGGCCGAGGACTTGATCCGGCTCGGCCGGGGAGCGTCGCGGTGATGGGGCCGTTGACGAACCCGGCGTTCGCCAGCGCGACCGGTGCCGGGGATCCGGGCGCGTTCGACCGGGCGCTGGCCCGGGTCACCGCCATCATCGACCTGTCCTACGAACGGCTGCTGCCGCACGTCCAGACCCTGATGTTCTACGTCAGCGTGATCGAGATCGCGTTCCTGTTCCTGCTGTACGCCTTCGGCCGCCAGGAGACGATCGCGGACCTGATCCGCAAGGCGGCGACGATCGCCGTGTTCGTGTGGATCATCCGCGACTTCGACGCGCTGGTCGGGGCGATCCACGCCTCGGCCGCGGCGCTTGGCGTCATCGCCGGCTCCGGCGACCCGGCCCGCGTCCAGGCCTACCTCAGCCCATCCGTCCTGATCGGCCACGGCTTCAGCGTCTTCGGCGACATCCTGATGAGCGTCACCAACGCCGGCAGTCCCTGGCCGTGGGAACTCGGCGAGCGCGCCAAGGCGCTCGCCATCGGCGTGATGCTGGCGTTCACCGGCCTCGCCATCGTCGTCGGCTTCGTGATCGGCGGCATCCGGGTGTTCATGACCACCGTCGAGTTCCACCTTCTGACCTCGCTGGTGCTGGTGCTGCTGCCGTTCGCCGTGCTCCGGCCGACCGCCTTCATCGCCGAGCGGGCGCTGGCGATCGTGGTCAGCCTGTCGGTGAAGATGATGACCACCCTGTTCGTGCTGACGCTGGTGGAAGCGTTCCTGCGCGACATGGGCGACGGGCTGCAGGGGCAACTCGAGTGGCCGGAGCTGCTGAGCCATCTCGTGGTGGCGCTGCTGGTTCCGATCCTGCTCTGGGTGACGCCGAACCTGGCCGCCGGGCTGATGTCCGGCCAGCCCTCGCTGAACCCCGGCCAGGTGGTGGTGTCGGGTGTCACGATGGCGGCCGGGGTCGCCGCCGTCGCGGCCGCGCCGATCGCCGCGGCTTCGCTTGCCGGTCGGGCGGGTGCCGCACCCGCCGTCGGACGGCTGGCCGGCCGGGGCGCCGGCCCGGGCGGGCTGCCGGGCACCCGGCCGCCCGGGTCCACACCACCTGGGTCCACACCACCTGGGTCCTCGCCCCCCGGCTCGCCATCGCCCAGCTCACCATCGCCGGGGTCGCCGCCGCCCGGCTCACCGCCGCCCCACTCGCCTCCTGTCGGCGGGCCGATCGAGCGCCGCGCCAGCGTCGGCCGGTGAAACCAGCACCGGCGCCCGTTCCCAGGCTCCGGCACCTCAGCGCCCGGCACCCGGCAGCGATACCCTTGCCGGCTCTGGCGGGGCCGAGGAGGCTCCGGGTGGTGCTGCCTCGGAGACACCGTTGCACCCGTCCGACGGCGAAAGGCCGACGCCCGGCGCGCGCCGCCGGCGGCCGGCCAAGGCTTCACCCCGATCGACCACAGCCAGAGGAGGATCACCACAGAGCAGCATCGGGCCGCAAGCCGGCGACGGTTCCCCTGACGCGCCGCAAGGCACGTCGCCCGCCCGGCCCGCTACACCACCGGAGCCCGGGGGATCTTGGCCAACGTCACCCTACTCCCACGCCCAATCCCCCGGCTCCACATCCCCCGGCTCGACATCCCCCGGCTCCGCATCTCCGGGCCCGACATCTTCCGGCTCCGCATCCCCAGGCTCCGTGGGCGCCGGCCCGCACGCCGCCGCTGGTTCCGCTTCCCCGGCTGCCGCCGGATCAGCGTCGGCCAGCCGGGCCGCCGAGGGCGCCGCCCGGCCCGGCCTGATCCGTCAGATGGCGCGGCGCGGCTACCAGGCGAAGGCGGCCGCCCACACCGCCGGCTCGGTCACCCGCGAGCCGCCGCACGACACGCCCACACCCAAGCTGCACGACGGCCATGGCTAGCGATCCGCCGATGGCCGAGACCCCCTTCCAGCAGGCCCGCAAGGCCTATGCCGGGCTGATCGGCGACGCGCTGTCGGAGCGCGCGTTCTGGAAGCGCTACGCCATCGCCGCCACGCTCGCGGTCCTGGGGCTGGTCGCCGTGCTCGCCTGGCTGGTCAGCCGGCAGACCCTGGTCCCCTACGTCATCGAGCTCGGGGCCGACGGCCGCGAGATCCGCGCCCGTCTCGCCCGTCAGTACGAGCCCTCCGAGGCGGTCTACCGGGATCTGGCGCGCTCCTGGGTGCAGTTCGTGCGCCGGGTCAGCCACGACCCCTTCGCCATGGAGCAGGACATCCGCTGGAGCTACGACCGCACCTCCGGGCCGGCGCGCGCCAAGCTCAACACCTTCTACACCGACCGCGGCGGGCTGCGGCCCGCCGACCGGCGGATGCGCAGCATCGAGGCCATCGTCGTCCTCAAGCAGAGCGCCTCGACCTACCAGATCGACTGGACCGAGACCCTCTACACCGAGCGCGGCGAGCGCACCGCCACCGAACGCTGGCGCGCGCTGGTGACCTTCGAGCATCACCCGCCGGCGAGCGACGACGAGGTGCGGCGCAACGGCCTCGGCGTCTACGTCGTCGACTACGAATGGCAGCGGGTGTAGCGATGGCATCGAGCCGCCTCCTCCGGTTCCGCCGCGCCGGTGCCGTCTGCCTGGCCGCCCTCACCGTCTCGGGGTGCCAGCTGGCGCATTGGGGACCGCTCGCCGAGCTCGGCCTCTGGTCGTCGGAGCGCCCGGCCGAGGTCGCGGGCGAGGCGCCGCCGCCGCTGCTGGCCGAGCCGGTCCGCTACCACCCCATACCCGCCCGGCGCGTCCCCGACGCCGCCCCCACACCGGCCATCGTCGAGGTTCCGGTCTACGTGCCGGCGCCGCGCACCTTCTTCGACGTCGACGACGAGCGCCGAGAGGGCGCGCGGCGGATCGCGGCCGCCGGCAAGGGGGCCGCCACCCACGATCCGGGTGCCGCCGTGCGCACCGCCCGCGAGGGCCGGTTCCTGAACGCCAGCCTGGTGCAGCCGTTCATCGACAGCATGATCTATCAGGTGATCGTGCAGGCCGGCCGGCTGACCAGCATCCGCCTCGAGCCCGGCGAGGAGATCACCTCGCTGGAGGCATCCGACAGCTCGAGCGTGCAGCTCGCCTCCTCGCAGGTCGGCTCCGGCTCCTCGCTGGCCCGGGTGATCGTTCTCAAGCCGAACGACGCGTTCGAATCCAACAACCTGCAGATCGTCACCACCCGGCGCCTCTACCTCCTCGACCTGGTGATGGCCGATCCCGGCAGCGAGGCCTATCACCGCCTCGTCACCTGGACGCACCCGACCCTCCAGCTGCCGCTGGTATCCCAGCGACACCCGCCGGGTCTCCACCAGCTCGACCTCGACGATCCGGGCCAGCAGCCGCAGGGCTACCGCGCAGGGCCAGCCGCAGGGCCAGCAGCTGCAGGGCAACAGCGGCGCCGTCGGGCGGACGCTGGCCGTCGATCCGGCCGCGGGCCCGCGGTTCGCCTCCGCTTCCCACGGTTCGGCGCCGCCCGCGGCCCGGCTCTGGGAGCTGAACTTCGGCTACGCGGTCAGCGGGCCCGAGGTGCCGTGGAAGCCGGTCACCGTGTACGACGACGGCGCCAAGACGGTGATCCGCTTCCGCCCCGAGATCCTGGCCCAGAAGGCGCCGGCCCTGTTCGTCATCGACCTCGACGACCGGGTGCAGGCCCTCAACTACCGGGTGCGCGGCGCCACCTACGTGGTCGACGGGCTGTTCGACCGCGCCGCCCTGCAGCTCGGCCAGGACCGCCGGGCGCTGGTCACCATCGAGCGCAGCGGCATCTGGAACGACCCCACCACCGTCGCCACCACCACCAACCACGGCGGAGCCCGTGACCGCCACCCTGGGGGCGCCGTGATGGCCGACGATCCGTACGGCGAGGGTGTTCCGCGTCGCCCGGCCCGGCCGCGCAAGGCGGCGGTCGTGATGATCGCGGCTGCCGCAATCGGCGTGTTCGCGGCCGGCGGGCTGCTGCTGCACGCCATCGTCGGATCCGACGCCGAGGACGCCGGTGGGGCGCCCGAGCTGGCCACCCCGGCCGCCGATCCGCCGCCGGCGATCGTCTCGCCGGGCGATCGGGCGGCCTATTTCGCCCCGCCTCCGCCGCCTCCTTTGCCCGAGCCGAATATCGAGGCGCCGGACGCCGTCGCTGCGGCCGTCACCCGACCGGCCGCGTGGAGCGCGCCGATCGCCCTCATTCCGGCCGCCGAGGCAGGCGGCTTGCCGCGCGCCATGGCGCGCACCCCGGCGGCACCACCGTCGGCGGACCAGGAGCGCGGCGTTCCAGGGCGTGGCGTTCCAGGGCGTGGCGTTCCAGGGGCCTTGCCCGCCTCGCCCGGCGCTCTGCCGGGCCAGTTCTCGCCGTTCGATCTTGCCTCGCCCCTTCCAGCCATGCCCGCCCCGGCCCAACCTGCCGCCGCCGCTGGCCCCGCCGCCGCGCCGCTGGCCGCTGATCTCGAGACGGCGGCGTCGGCGCCCGGAGCCGGGGCTCCCTGGAGCGATGGCGGCTCGGACTCTGGCAGCTCCGGTCCTGACCGCACGGCGGACCGGCGCGGCGCGGCGGCGGGTCTCGCCGGCGGGCGCAACGCCAGCCGGCTGGTGGTGCCGGGCTCGCGGCTGACGCTGAGCCCGGGGACGGTGGTGAACGCGGTGCTCACCACCGGCGTCAACACCGACCTGCCGGGCGCCTTCAACGCCCGTGTGACCCGCACGGTCTGGGACGAGGTCGACGGCGCGGTGGCGCTGCTGCCGCAGGGCAGTCTGATCACCGGCAGCGTCGGCAACGACGTCGCCTACGGCGAGAAACGCGCCTTCCTGGTCGCCCGCTACATCCGTCTCGCCGGTACCAACCACTATCTCGACATCGCCGGGGTGAGTGCCGCGGGGCTCGACGGCACCGCCGGCATCCCGGCCACGGTCGACAACCACTACGGCCGCGCCATCGGTGTGGGCGTCCTCACCGCCCTGCTCGGCACCGGCTCGGCGGTCGCCCGGGCCGGGCTCGACGGCGAGCGCGACTCCATCGAGGCGGATTCCATCGCCGGTGCCGCCGGCGAGCTGCAGCGGGTGGGCGGCCAGTTCCTGCAGCGCGAGCTGCGCCTGCAGCCGACCCTCACCGCCGAGGCCGGCGACGAGATCGCCTTCATTCTCAATCGCGAACTGCAGTTCGACGGAGGGAGCCGATGATGCGTGCTGGAAGCCTGTGCCTGCTGGCGGCTGTGCCCGTCTCCCTGGCCGTCTCCCTGGCCGCCTGCGCGCCATCCCCGCGCCCGGTTGCCGTGCCCGAGGATCGCCCGGGCTTCCTGTCTCATACCCCGGCTCTCGAGGCGGTGTACCTGCCGCGGCGTGTCGGGGTGCGGCGTGCCGGGGTGGGGCGGGTTGGGGTGGGCGGGCCGGAGGCTTCAGGCGGCGCGGTCGAGGGCGGTGGCGGCGTCGAGGCCGGTTTCGGGACCTCCGGCACCGCCGCGCTTGGGGCCGACTCCGAGGCCGGTGTCGCCAGCGACCGGCGACCGCGCCGGCCACGGTGACCCCGGTGTGGTACGTGCGGTCCGGCCAGACCCTCTCCGACATCGTCAAGGACTGGGGCGTCCAGGCCGACCGGACCGTGGTCTGGCAGACCCGCCACGACTGGCCGATCGTGGTCGACGACCGCTTCCACGGGTCGTTCGACGACGCGCTGGCCTGGGTGATGGCCGGGGTCTCCGACGCCTCGCCGCGCCCGGTCGCCCAGCGCTTTCGCAACGACACCGTCCGCATCATGGCCGAGGAGTGAGCCGGTGCGCGCCAGCCCGCTGCTGATCCCTGTCCTGGTCGCCGCCCTCCTGGTCGCCGCGCTCGGTGGGTGCGAGGTGATCGAGACCGCCGACCGCGAGATCGCCGAGCGCGAGGCGGCGGTGGTCGGGGCCGCCGCCGGGTTCGCGCGCGAGGCCGCCCCGCATGTCAGCGTCGTCGACCGCCCGCTGCTCGGCACCGAGGCCACCGCCTTCACCGGCGGCACCCCGCTGCCGACCCGTCTCGAGCTCAACCCCGGGGGGTTCCGCTACTCCGGCAGCGACGATGTGCCCCTCGCTTTGGCGCTCGCCAGCATCCGCACCGCCGCCGGCGTGCCGGTGGTGCTGGAGGACGACGTGAGCCAGGGGGCCGGCGAGGCGATCGGCGACCTGCCGTACTGGTCGGGCCCGCTGTCGGCGTTCCTCGACGTGCTGGCGACCGAGTACGACGTCGCCTGGAGTTACGAGCGCCGGGCGATCCGGGTCCGCCCCTACCTGACGCGCACCTACGTGCTGCCGACGCCGATCGCCAAGCCGCTGTTCGAGAGCCGCAGTGCCGCGGCCGGGTCGGGCGACGCGACCGGGACCCAGGAGATCGCCGCCAGCTTCGCCGACGCCGATCCCTGGCGCGACGTCGACACCCTGCTGCGCGCCTCGCTGCCGGCGGACGCCCGCTACGTGTCCTCGGTGTCGAGCGGCGAGGTCACGGTCACCGCGCGCCCCTCCGACCTCGCGCGCCTCGAGATCCTGATCGACGGGCTCTACGACCGCCACGGCAGCCAGGTGCTGCTCCGGGTGTCGTGGATGGTGGTCGACCTGACGGCGTCCGACGACTACCAGCTCGACCTGCAGGCGGTGTTCCGCGACGCCGCCTCGGGGCTGCGGGTCGCCACCAACAGCCCGGTCAGCAACCTGGCCGAGGTCGCCGGGGCCGGCGGGCTGGCGATCGTCAACGCCCCCGACAGCAGCGATCTCGCCTCGTTCGACGCCTCGCGCCTGCTCTACACCGCGCTCAGCCGGTCAGGGCGGCTGCTCGACCACCGGACCTTCGCGCAGGCGGTGCAGAACAACACGCCGTTCTCGTTCAACGACCGCGAGCTGCGCGACTACCTCAAGAACGTCACCCGCCAGATCGGCACCGACGGCAGCGGCGACACCTTCGCGACCGACACCGAGACGCTGTCGCTCGGCTCGTCGCTGCAGGTCCTGCCGCGGGTGCTGTCGGGCAACCGGGTGTCGCTGCTGCTGGCGCTCTCGCAGGCCGCCCTGGTCGAGCTGAGGACCATCTCCCTCGGCGACAGCGGCTCGTTCATCCAGCTCGCCCGGCAGTCGCGCCGCGAGATCCCCGCCGAAGAGGTGATCCTGCAGAACGGGCAGAGCCTGGTGCTGGCCGGCTTCGAGGGCGACACCGTGTCGCGCGAGGAGCTCGGCACCGGCTCGGCCGGCTTCTTCGGCCTCGGCGGCGCCCAGGGTGCCGAGATCAAGCGCACGAGGCTGATCCTGGTGGTCACCGCCACCATCCGCAAGCCGCCGCCGCGCCGTCAGCCGCCGGCGGTGGTGCTGACCCGCAAGGCGGTGCCATGACGCGGACGCCCACACCGACGCCGACGACACTTGCGTCGGCAACACCGGGGCTGACGACACCGGGGCCCAAGACCTCGGCTCGGGCACCGATGTCGACGCCCGGAGTTGTTCCGGGAGGGGCGCCCGGATCGGGGCCCGAGTTGGGGCCAGGATCGGAGCGAGGATCAAAGCTAGGATCGGCGCCGGTTCTGGCCGCCCCGCCCCGGGCCGGCGCGACGATCCTCGAGATCGCCGGAGCCGCCTTCGCCTTCGGCCTCTCCTGGCGCCGCCTCAAGGGCGACGCCGCCGCCGACCGCGAGGCCTGCGCCGAGGCCCGCCGGCTCGGCGCCGTCGCCGTGGCGGTGCGGGCCCAGAAGCGGCATTTCGGGTTCGCCCGCGGCCTCGAGCTGCCGCGCCTGCGCCGGGTCCGGGTCGCCGCTGCCGCCGTCGCCGACGCCTTTCCCCACACCATGCTCGGCGCCTGGCCGTTGGCCGACGGGCGCTGGTGGTGCGTCGCCCTCGACCGTGGCGAGGTCTACCCGCTGTTCGGCGACCGCATCGTCGCCGATGAGGTTGCCGCCCGGCGCTGGTTCGACGATCACCGCCAGGAGAACGACTGGTCGACCCTGGCGGTCCCCGTCGCGTGGGAACGGGAGCGCGCCACCGAGGTGGATCTGGACCCGATCCTAGCCGGCCACGCGACCACCGCGCTGGAGCCGGTGGCAGCCGTCACCTGGGTGCCGCGCCGGGCGGCCGCCCTGACCACAGCGCTGGCGGTCGCCGGTGCGGCGGCCCTATGGCTGCTGGTGGAGATCGGCAGCGGGGCGCCGCGCCCGGTCCCGGTCGCGGTGGCTCCGCCGCCGGCGCTCCCGTCGCCCGACCCGCTGCCATCGCCGGCCCTGCTGGCACCACCCACGGTGGTCGCGGCGATCTGCGCGCGGCTGCTGCGCGGTGTCGGCCCGGCCCTTCCGGGCGCCGGCTGGCGTGGCACCAGCGCCGAATGCCGCCTCGATGCCGAGGCGATGCGGGTGCGTCTGACCGCGACCGCCCGGCCGGTGGTGGCCGAGGTGATGGGCCTGCTGCCGATCCGCCTCGCCGGCGTCACCGTCGACCACGCCCAGGGTGTGGCGCTGATCGAGCGCTCGCTGGCGCTGCCGAGCCGCCAATCGCTTTCCGGGTCGCCTTCCGAACCGCGATACGGGCCGCCGCACCGGGCGGCTTCCCGCGGCCGAGGCCCTGAGCCAGACGCTGATCACCGCGGGGGCGCGCGTCGGGATCCGGCTGTCGGTCGAGCGGTCGGCGCCAGCCAGGTCGCCACTCGCCGCCACTCGCCGCCCTCTGCCGCCCCTCTGCCCGCACCCCGGGTCGCGACGGGGCTGGCGCTCCCGAGCCGGGCCGCGTCATCACCCGGCTCGGTCGCCGACGCCCGGCCGGCAGCCTCGGTCCTGCGCTGGTCGGCGCGCGAGGTCGCCTCGCTGGCGGTTGCCGTCGCGGCGCTCGAGGCGGTGGCGGGTCTGCGGCTGACCCGCATCGGGCTCGACCTGAACAGCTTCGTGTGGACCCTCGAGGGAGAGGCCGATGTCGCCCCGCCGCCCGTCTAGCCGACTTCTGCTCGCCCTCACCGCGGGCGCTCTCTCAGCCGGGGCGGTGGCCGCGATCGCCCAGTCCTCGCCCGCGGGACCGCCGGCGCGCCCGGCAGGGCCGCCGATCGTCCTGTCATCCCCCGAATGGGGGATACGGACCGCTGAAAGCCCGTCTGGTGGCGCGACCATCACCGGCAGGGCGATGTCGGGTGGGGTGGTCACGGGTGGGATGGTCACGGGTGGGATGGCCAGGGGCGGCACGGGAGCGGGCGGGCCGGGAGCGGGCGTTACAGGAGCGGGCATTGGGCGGGTGGCGGCACCGCTCTCCGGGCCCGCTCCTCGCCCGGCGGATGGGGTTGATCTGGAGGTCGCGGAGATCCCGCCAGCGGGAGCCGGTCGGTCGAGCGATCCGACGGAGGTCGAGGACCTGCCACCGCCGTTTCTCGGTGTCCCGCCCGACCTCGCGGCGGCCGAGGCTCCTCGGCCGCTCGAGCCACCCTCACCCCCGCCGCCATCGCCCCTGGCGCCCCCAACGCGGCCGGGCCGCGCGAGCGGTGATCCCTCGCTCGACGCGTTTCCCGGGGCCGCCCCGCTTGCCGCGGAGGCGCCGCCTCCCCCGATGCCCGCCCCGATGCCCGCCACCTTGCCCGACCAGGTGCCCGCCCCTCTGCCCGCCCCTCTGCCCCCGGCTGTGACCGCTGCGCCGTCCTCGTCGGCCGGTCCTTCCGAGCGGGACGCGCTGCCGGTCGTGGGCGCGGACGCGGCGGTCGAGCCCGAGCCGCCGCTCAGCCTTACCGGCCTTCCGGTCGTCGCCGACGACGCCCTGCGCCACGAGATCGAAGCCTGGCAGCGCCGGGATCTGGTCTACGGCTTCGCGCTCCGGGCGATCCAGAAGAAGGAGCAGATCTGCGCGCTCGACCAGGCGCCCGCCGAATTGTGCGCCCGGCCGTCCGGCGCTGGCGTGTCCAATGCCGGAATGCCGGTGCCGGATGTCCGGTGTCGGGATGCCCACTGCCGGCGCGCCCGAGGCCCCGGTTCCCGCCGTCGCCGCAGCCCAGGTCCGCGCGGTCGAGCCGCCGCCCCGGCGCCCGCGCGTGCCCTACCGGGTGGTGTCGGTCGCCGGGTCCGGCTCCGACACGGTGGTCACCCTGCTCGACCCCGACCTGCAGCGCACCCACACCGTGCGCGCCGGGGGCTGGGTCGATGGCGAGCTCGAGGTGGTGTCGGCGGATTTCGACACCGTGACCCTCCGGGGCCCGGGCCGGACCTACCGGCTGCCGGTGTCGGCGGGGGCGCGCTGGGGGCCGGGTCGTGACCGCGCGCCCGCGCCGGCCGCGGCGTCAGCCGGGCTGTCCACCCGCTGCGCCCGAGACGGTTGATCGGGAGGGGGAGGCGGTCGCCGTGGCGCGCCCAGACGACGGCCCCCGCGGTGGCGATGACCTGAGGGCCAGTGCGCTTCATTCCAGTGCGCTTGATGCCAGGGCGCTTGATGCCAGTGAGCTCGATGCCAGTGAGCTTGATGCCAGGGCGCCGGTAGCAGGTGGGATGGGCGGTGGCGAGCCGGGTGACGCGGGGGCGGTGTCCGAGGACACCCCGCCGCTGACCGCCCCGGGCGGTGCGCTCGACGCCTCCGACGAGGACCGCCGCGCCGTCGCCGTCTACGCCGACGGGCGGGTGTACGTGAACCGCATGCGCCGGGGCGATCCGGCCATCTACGAACTCTGCGACCGCGCCGAGGACGAGTTCGGGGTTGTCCTGAGGGCGCCGAGCTTGTGCCCGCCCGAGGAGGTGGCGCGGCGCAATGTCGGCGACGCCCGGCCGGCCGGCGGGGCCGCGCGCGAGGCGGGCGCCGAGTACCAGGCGCAGTTCCGCCAGCTGCTGGCCCGCGCCGCCGCCGTCAAGGCCTCCGACATCGACATCAAGCTGACCGACGGTGTCGCCGAGGTCCGGTTCCGGATCAACAACGACCGCACGCCGCCGCTGCTCGAGATGCCCGAGGAGCGGGCGCGGGCGCTGTTCTATGTGGCGCTGCACGCCTGCGACCGCGGCCCGCTGATCGCCCGCCAGGACGATCACCAGGCCGGCTCGATCTTCGATAGGGCCAAGCTGCCCGATGTTCTCATGGGGGTGCGCATGCAGTCGACGGTGCAGCCGCGCGGCTACGAGCTCAATCTGCGCCTGCACTACACCGACGCGGTGCTCTCGGCGTCCTCGCTCGAATCCATCGGCCTGCACCCGCGGGTCATCGACCAGCTGCGCTACGCCATGCTGAGCCGGGCCGGCCTGCTGACCATGGGCGCGCCCACCGAGAGCGGCAAGACCACCACCCTCCGCGTCATCCTCAAGGAGGAGCACGACCGCACGCCGGGCGTGAAGATCGTCTCGGCCGACGACCCGCCGGAGGAGCAGGAGCCCTGGATGGGCTACGCCGACGTGCGCAGCGACGCCAACCTCGACGGCTGGCAGCAGATCGCCGCCCTGATCGTCAGGGTCAACCCCGACATCGTGCGCTTCGGGGAGACCCGCGACGCCGAGGTGCTGCGCCAGGCGATCGCCCAGGCCTTCGCCGGCAAGCTGGTGGTCACCACCACCCACGCCACCAACGCCCAGGTGATCCCCCAGCGCTTCCTGCAGCTCCCGGGCTCGCCGCCGATCTCGGCCGACATGATCTTCGCCCCCGATCTGCACAAGGGCTTCATGTCGCAGCGCCTGCCGGCGCTGCTCTGCGACTGCGCGATCCCGTTGGCCGCGGTGCCGGCGGGCGCGATCCCGGCGATCGACACGTTGCGCGGCCGGCTCGAGGCCACCCTCGGCGACCACGCCGCCGGCGTGCGGGTGCGCAACATCGAGGGCTGCCGGATCTGCGCCCCCGATCCCGGGTGCGCGTCGCCCGGCCATCGCGGCCGCACCCTGATCGGCGAGTTCATTCTGCCGGACCAGCGGTTCCTGGCGCTGACCCGCGCCCAGGACACCGAGGCGGCGCGCGCCCACTGGCTCGGCGAGCTCGAGGGCTACCCGATGACCGTGCAGGCCCTCGAGCTGCTGCTGGCGGGGCGGATCGACCCGACGGTGTTTCTGGCGGCGGTGCAGGACCTGAAGGCGGCGGTGCGCGACCACGCGGTGGTGGCCGGCGGGCTGGCCGGGGCGCCCAGGGGGGCGCCGAAGACGGTGTCGGCGGGCGTTGCGGTGAATACAACGGTAACCAGCGCCCCGATACCCAGCGTCGCAGTCGCCGGCGACCCGGTAACCAGCGCCCCAGCAGCCAACGTCCCGGCAACCAACGACCCGGAAGCCAGCGTTCCAGCCACCAAGACTCCCGCGAAACCCTCCGGCCGCGCGCGATCGGCCGGCGGGCGCGGTGCCCGGGCGGATCGGGCTGCCCGCGCCAGTGCCCAGGCGGAGGTACCGCGGTGAGCCGGTGGGCGACGCCCGGGCGCGCCACGGCGGCCCGCCACCCGCTGCTGCGCGCGCTCGCGCGCCTGGCGTGGCACAGCGACCCGGTGCTGCGCGCCGATTTCTACCGCGCCATGGGCTTCATGCTCGGCGCCGGCCACAGCGAAACGGAGGCGCTGCGCAGCATCCTGCTGGCCGAGGGGCGCGAGGGCCGGGTCCCGTCCGCCGTGCAGGTGGCGCTGCCGGAGTTCCTCTACCGCCTCGACGCCCGTGGCGAGGACTGGCAGCGGATCCTCGCCGACTGGGTTCCCGGCCGCGAGGCGCTGGCGTTCGCCACCGGTGCCGCCCTCACCCCGAAGCGCCTCGAGGACCTCGCCCGCGACATCGACCGCCGGGCGGCACTCCTGCGCAGCGCCCGGGCGGCGGCGCTGCCGTTCGCCTTCGCGGTGGTGTTCGTGGCGGCCACCCTCTACGGCCTCGGGGCCTACCTGTTCCCGGAGTTCGAGCGCATCGGCATCGCCGGGTGGTCGGGGCCGGTCGCGGCCCTGCGCGGCGTCAGCCTCTGGTTCGCGGCGAACTGGTGGGCGGTGGCGATCGCCGCCGGCGTCGGCGTAGCGCTCTACGCCGCCGCTCTTCCGCGCCTGACCGGGCGGTGGCGACGACGCCTTCGATCTGTCCTGCCCGGTGCCGGCGTCTACCGGCTGGCGGTCGGCCTCGACTGGCTGTCGGCGATGGCCAACCTGATGCAGGCGAACATCCGCCATCTCGACGCCTGCCGGCTGATGCGGCCGGGCGCCTCGCCGTATCTGCGCGCCCGCCTCGACGCCGTGCTGGCGCGCCCGGCCATGCCGTTGGCCGACGCGCTGGCGGCCAGCGATCCT
Organism: Rhodospirillaceae bacterium; assembly: GCA_018401495.1. Taxonomy (GTDB): domain Bacteria; phylum Pseudomonadota; class Alphaproteobacteria; order Thalassobaculales; family Thalassobaculaceae; genus Thalassobaculum_A. The sequence goes on along the minus strand of JAGYJX010000011.1, from coordinate 250,877 downwards.
GCCTGGCCGAGCCGGCGGCTCGTGCGCCTGCTCGCCATCATCACCCACAGCGACCAGCCCTTCGACGCCATCCGCGCCGTGATCGACCAGGAGATCGCCGGCCTCGACCGCCGCATCCGGGTCGCCACCGAGACCGTCAACGCCGCCACCCAGCTCGTGATGATCGCCTTCGTGGTCTTCCTGCTGCTGCTGACCTTCCAGCTCAGCTCACAACCGCTCGCGTGAGGAGAACAGCGATGTGGAATCTCATCGGCACCGCCGCCGCCTCCATCCTCGGGATCGTGGCCGTCGCCGCCGCACTCGCCTCGGGGGCCGACTTCCTCGGCAACGCGCGGGCCAACGAACTGCCCCGGCTGTCGGCCGAGATGTCCCAGAAGCTCTACCAGATGTTCGCCATGCGCCCGGGCATCTTCGGGACCGCGGTGATCGCCGACGACCTGATCGTCACCAACAACCTGGCGCCAGCGGATTTCATGGACACCGCCGGCGCCCGGCTGGTCAACGGCTACGCCGGCGACATCACCGTGACCGGCGCCGGGCCGCGCCTGCACGTCGACCACGACAACGTGCCGCGGGCGGCCTGCGTGGAGGCCCTGAAGAACCTCGGCAACGGCCGCGGCTATGAGTCGGTCGCCGTCGCTGGCTCGATGGGCGGGCTCGGCGGGGCTCCGGCCCAGACGCTCCCGATCGCCGATCCGGCGTCGCTGTGCACCGCCGAGCCGGCCGCCATCCGCTTCACCTTCCGGTACTGAGCCGTGGCCGGGTCTCCGTTCGTGATCCTGGCAGCCGCACTCGCGCTCTGGCTGGCCAGCCACCCGCCGATCGGCCCGCGCCCGTCGGAGCGGACCGGGCGCCTGGAGCAGCTGGCGCGCGACCTGGCGATTGCCCATCAGGACGCCGTCGCCCGCGCCCAGGCCGGCCAGGTCGCGTCCGCGGGGGGTGTTGCTGCCCTGGCCGGTCCGCCGGCGCATCCCGACCAGAGCGTGTGGTGGCCGGTGTCGTGCTCCGACGGTGTCCGTGTGGCGACCTACGCCGGCCCGGCGCGCCCGCTCGACGAGGCCGCGCTGTTCGCCGCCGTCGACGCGCTGCTCGACCGGCCGCTGACGGTCGGGGTCGCCCGCGGCGGGGCGTTCGTGCGCCACGGGGTCGCCCTCGCCGCGCTGCCCTGCCCGATCGCCGACGCCAAGACCGTGCTGCTGACCCAGTTGTGAGGGCGAGCCCCGATGTGGAACCTGTTCTCGACCGCCGCCGCCCTGCTGATGATCATTCCGGCACTCGCCGGGGCGGCGCGCTGGGCCGCCGAGGCGACCGGCGAGGCCGCAATCTGCCACCAGCTCGCCACCACGGCGGTGCTGCGCGACGCCGCCGTCGCCTACGTGATCGCCAACCACGCCGCGCTCGGTGTGGCGGTCGGTGCTACCGGCTCGCTTGAGCCGGACGCGCTGATCGCGGCCGGCGCGCTGCCGGCGAGCTGGCGGGACGCCGGTCCCTACGACACCCGCCACGCCGTGCGGGTCCACAACAACGGCCGCGGCTACGACCTGCTGACGCTGACCCATGGCGGCAACCGGCTCGACGAGCGCCGCCTGCGCGCCGCGGTCAGCTGCGCGGCCCAGGGTCTGGCCTATGTCGACGCCGACAGCCCGGGCGAGATCGTCACGGCGTCGCGGGGCGCGCGGGTCGAGCGGGCGCGGTTTGCGTCCGGCGCCGCCCCGGTCGAGGCCGGTCGGCTGATGTTTCTCGACCATGTCGGGGCGGGTCAGGTGGTGGCGCCCTACCTGCACCGCTACGCCGTGCCGGGCACCGACGCCAACCGGATGTTCACCGCCATCGACATGAACGCCAACGACATCGACGGCGCGCGCGTGATGAACGCCGACACCCTGAACGCCGGCCAGGTGAACGCCGACGACGTGAACGCCGGCCAAGTCAACGCCGACCGGGTGAACGCCAACCGGGTGGACACCGGCACCTTGACCAGCGGCTCCCTGACCACCGGCGAGGGCACCGTCACCGACGCTCTCTCGGTCGGCGGCGGTGCGACGGTCGGCGGCCTGCTCTCCGGTGCCTCCGCGCAGTTCTCGGGCGATGTGTACGCGACCAATTACTGGCACCTCTCGGACCGCCGCGAGAAGACCGCGATCGCCGACATCCGGTGCCGACCGGCCGACGAGCTGCGGCGGCTGTTGCCGAAGGAATACCGCTGGCGCCGCACCGGCGAGCGCAAGGTCAGCTACATCGCCCAGGACGTCCAGGCGATCCTGCCGGACTTCGTGCGCACCGACCCTCACGGCCGCCTGGTCGTCCGGCAGGGCGAGCTCAACCTCTACCTGATCCGGTGCCTGCTGCAGCCGGCGCTCGAGCGCCAGGCGGCACCTTCGGTGGCGCCGCCGGGGCCGGTACCTGAAGGGATTGTACCTGAAGGGATGGCGCCTGAAGGGATGGCGGCACGGGTGCCGCTGCCACGGGCGCCGCTGCCACAGGCGTGCCCGGCCGCCACCCTCGAGATCTCCGGGGCGCGCGCCGCAGGCGCGGCGGCCCCACCCCTGGCCGGCCTTCACCGTGGCGGTCGCGGCGCAGGCGTCCGGGACCGGCGTGTGGGCTTCGGCGCTTGCCGGCGGCATGTCGCGGTTCTGCCCGCTGCTCTGGGTGGTCTGCCGCGATGGCCGGCGCGACTACAGCTGTCGTCGGGCGGATCGATCGATCGCCAGCCATCCGGTGGTTCACCCGCTGTCGGACAGGCGGGGCCCGTCGTGAGGTGCCAGGACACGCGGCCGTTGGCTTGCGGTCTCGCGGGCGAGGTCACCGGGCCCCGCCTGGGTGCGGTCGGGATGGTCAAGACCGGAAGGTTCAAGACCGGGATGATCAAGATCGGGATGTTTGCGATCGGCATCGTCCGGTTCGCGGCCGTGTCGATCGTGGCTGTGGTGGGGACGGCCGGTTTGGTCACACCGGCCGCGGCCGAATGGTCGGGGAGCCCCTACGCCGGGCGCCACGACCATCATCTCCGCGACCGGCCGTCCCAGGGCGCGGACGTCGCGCTTCGCGGCCGTGACGTCGCGATAGCCCCGCAAGGGGCGTGCTGGCTGGCGCGCACGGCGGCACCGGGCGGCGGCGCGCTCGCAGGGGGCCCGGCGGGAGCCCGCTCGCAGTTCATTCCGTTCAACACGCCGGCCGAGTTCGACAGCTACCGGGCCAACAGCGCCGAGGGCCGGGCCGCCAGGGCCTGCGCCTTCAACACCACGGTCGAGCTGTGCGGCGCCAGCGTCGGCCAGACCGGGCACCGCGCGCTCGGCACGGTGGTCGGGCCGTTCTCCTACACCGACGGCGCGATCTCGGCCTCGGTGACCCTGCGCGCCGAGCGTCAGGGGCGCCACGACGATCACGGCTGGTCGATCGCGGCGACCGCAGGGTCGTGCGAGCCGCCGGCGGCGGATTGCGCCCCGGGGGGCGATGCGGGAGGCGATCCGGCGGGCAATCCGGCGGGCTATCTGGGGGGCGAGTGCCCGCCACCGACACCCGATCCGCCGGGGTGCGCTGATCCAGGCTACGCCTCGGCCAATCCGGCGGAGTGCGGGCCCGGCGATCCGCACTGCCCGGCCGGGTTCGCCCTGCACCTCCTGCTCGACCTTGGCGCCCGACTACTACGACGAGTCGGGTGGGGGCGGGCACGCCAACCCGCACACCACGGTCGGCTGCGCGCGCCGGGTCCCTGCCCCGGGCCTGGCGTCGGCGCTGGCGTGCCCGGCGTCGCCCGGCCAGCACGCCCGCGGCCTGAACACCGGAGCCGGTGCCTTTCCCGGGCTCTCGGGCATCGGGTTCTGCGGCTATTACGGCAGTCTCGATGGCGTCGAGTGGACGGTGCAGTGGGGCGGACTGCCGAGGTTCTGCGCCCACGACCTCGCCACCGGCCAGTCGTGCTCGAGCCCCCGATGACGCGGGCGTGGGATGCGGTGTGAGCGCGGCGATAGCGCTTGCCTCACCGCGGTGGTCGCCCGACCCGGCGGAGGCCGCGAGCCCGCTTGGTCGGTCCCCGTTAGCCCAGGACCCACGGACCGCGCATCCAGCCGGCGCGACGCCATCGGCCCGCCTGCCGGGTGCGCTTGGGGCGCGCCAGGAGAGATCCGGCGGCGACGCCGGTCGGGGTTGATCGGGTGTTGCCTGCGCCGCGGTGTGGCCGGTCTGTCGGGCCGCCGGTTGGGACGGCCGTGCGGAAGCGTCGGGGTGGCGGTCGCGAGTCGGGTCGGGGAATCGCTTGGTGACGGTGATCCGCTGCCGCGCGCCGCGCGCCGGGTTGTGACCGCCGGCGGGGCGCGACTCGCGGCTAATCCGCCCTTCTTGTGGTGGTGCCGCCCTCGTCCACCACTAGATGTTGCGAGCGCGGACCCTTCCCCGATACTGGCCTATCCGCCGTCTCACCGAGGAAGGAGCCGACGCATGTAGCGCGCTGCCCGAATTCTTTCGCCACAAAAGGTACGCCGCCGAAGGGCGGCCCTCCGGCGGCGAAATCAGGTCGAAAAAGTTCTCGCAAAACTCTTTTCCCTGATTCCGATCGCGGTTGCAAGCGAGAAATCGCAAGGGGGGAGCTTTGCCTATCGGCGGCATCATCACAGGAGGACCTGATGATCGATGCAAGGCCGGAGTCCGGCCGGTTGCCGCCGCGGCGCTACGCCGGCGTTCGGCGCATGAGCCCCGAACTCTATCAGACCCAGGACGACGCCGAGACCTTTGAGGGCCTGCCCGAGGGCATGACCCACTGGGACGTTTTCGCGCTGCTGGACCGTGCGGCGACGCCGATGGGTTTCTCGCGGGTCGAGATCGACACGCTGCGGGTGCTGTTCAAGTTCAGCCAACCCCAGGACTGGCGCCCGGGAAGCCGGCCGGTGGTGTGGCCGTCCAACGAAACCCTGATGATCGAGCTCGGACTGTCGCGCACCGCGCTGAAGTACCGGCTGCGCTGCGTCGCCAGCAAGGGGCTGATCGCGTTCCGCGACAGCCCGACGGGCAAGCGCTTCGGTCACCGCGATCACCAGGGCGCGCTCATCCTCACCGCCTGCTTCGGCATCGACCTGTCGCCGACGGCGCGCCGCCTCGAGGAGTGCGAGCGGGCCTCGGCGCGCCATGAGATGGAGCGTGGCCTGCGCCGTGAGCTCAGGCGTCGGCGCACGATCGCGGTGAAGGCGGTGCGCCAGGCGCTGGAGGCGGTGTGGGAGTTCGATCTCGAGGTCGACACTTGCCCGTTCGAGGATGGCCTGGCGGGGTTGCCGGAGGTGTCGGATCCCTGGACGCCGCTTGGGGTGCTGTCGGCCTGCGTGATGGCCGCGGAGGCGCTGCGGGCGCGAGCCGAAGCCGAGGTCAAGGCGGCGCTGGACGCCGCGTCGGCGTCATCGCGTCTTGGACAATCGGTCAATCGGGGCGTTGTTCATCCTGAGGATTTAGACCCCGTGGGGTCGCCTATCGGACCCGACATACAAATTACTACCGACCTCATCATTGATAAATCAAACTACCGTAATGCTGCTCTCCGAAGTGAGCGTAGACCGGCAGGATCGCCCTCGCCTTCCCCGGACCCCTCCCGGCGAGGCATCGCCGACGGGGTAGCGGGCAAGGGGGACGGCAATTCCGGGCGCCACGGACACGGGGTCGATTACATCAGCCGGTCCATGGCGCTGAAGCTCATGCCGGAGACGATGAGGGCGTTCATGGTCGAGGCCGGGGTCGAGCCGCGCGGCGCGAGCTGGGTCAATCTGGTCGAGGTGGCGTACTGGCACCTGTCCGACATCGGGATCAGCGAGTCCGCCTGGCAGCAGGCCTGTGCCGCGATGGGGCGCAACGGTGCCGCCGTCGCGGTGTTCATCATCGCCGCCAAGCGCGACGAGATCCGCAAACCCGACCGCTACCTGCGCTCGATGGCCTACCGGGCCGAGGCCGGCGATCTGCAGCTGCACCGCTCGGCCTGGGGCATCCTGAGGGGCGGCGCCGCCGAGCACGGCCATGCCTGAGGTCGAACTGGCGCAAACAGCGTCGCCGGGCCGCGAGCCGCCGCACAACCTGGAGGCCGAGCAGGCGCTGCTCGGCGCCGTGCTGGTGAACAACCGCGCCTACGAGCGGGTGTCGGAGTTCCTGCGGGTCGAGCACTTCGCCGATCCGGTGAACGGCCGCATCTTCGAGGCCTGCGGCCGGCTGATCGACCGCGGCCAGATCGCCACCCCGGTCACCCTCAAGGGCGTGTTCGACCAGGACGAGGCGCTGAAGGAAGTCGGGGGGGCGGCCTATCTGGTCCGCCTCGCCGCCTCGGTGGTGACGGTCATCAACGCCGAGGATTACGGCCGCGAGATCCGCGACTGCTACCTGCGCCGCCAGCTCATCGAGGTCGGCGAGACGATCGTCAACGACGCGTTCGACCGCAACCTGGAAAGCCCGGCCACCGAGCAGATCGAGAAGGCCGAGGCGCACCTGTTCAACCTCGCCGAGAGCGGCCAGTCCGAGGGCGGCTTCATCGAGTTCAGGGCGGCGCTCACCCAGTCGATCTCGGTGACCGAGGCGGCGTTCCGGCGCGACGGCGGCCTGGCCGGGCTGTCCACCGGGCTGATCGACCTCGACAACCTGCTGGGCGGCCTCCACAACTCCGATCTGCTGATCCTCGCGGCCCGCCAAGGGGAAGAGCTCCCTGGCCCTGAACATCGCGTTCGACGTCGCGACCGCCAGCATCCGGGACCCGGGCCAGCCTCGGCAGACCGTGGCGTTCTTCTCGCTCGAGATGTCGGCCGAGCAGCTCGCCACCCGTATTCTCGCCGAGCGCACCGGGATCTCGTCGGAGAAGCTGCGCCGAGGCCAGCTCAACGACGACGATTTCGGCAAGCTGGTGCAGGCCAGCCAGGAACTCGAGCGAACGCCGATCTACATCGACGACACCCCGGCGATCCCGATCTCGACGCTGCGCACCCGGGCGAGGCGCCTGAAGCGCCAGCACGGCCTCGCCCTGATCGTGGTCGACTACCTCCAGCTCATGCGGCCGTCGCCGGGCGCCCGCATCGACAACCGGGTGCAGGAGATCTCGGCGATCAGCCAGGGCCTGAAGGCGATCGCCAAGGAGCTGGACGTGCCGGTGCTGGCGCTCTCGCAGCTCAGCCGCGCCGTCGAGAGCCGCGAGGACAAGCGGCCGATCCTGGCGGATCTGCGCGAATCCGGCTCGATCGAGCAGGACGCCGACGTGGTGATGTTCATCTTCCGCGAAGAGGGCGACCTGTCGAAGGCGGAGCCGACCCAGCGCCCCGACGAGAGCCCCGAGAAGTTCCACGACCGCCATGAGCAGTGGCAGCAGCTGTGCGAGAAGGCCTACGGCAAGGCCGAGGTGCTTATCTCGAAGCAGCGCCACGGGCCGACCGGCACCGTCACCCTGCACTTCGAGGGCGCCATCACCAAGTTCAGCAACTACGTCTCAGAGGACCACATCCCGGCGCACTAGCTGGGGAGAGGGCCAGTCCTCGCGGGGTGATCGATCGAATTGCGCCGTGCAAACCGATCGGTCGCGGTGCGGACCCGCGGAGGATGACAGCTCGGGTGCTGCCGAGGCTATCGGTTTGCACCGTGCAAATCGATAGGAGTGGCGCTGCTCGCACGCGATGGGGTCCTCGTCAGCATCGTTTGGTCTGTCAGAGGGCAGGGAGCAAACGGCATCGCTTTTAACAACAGGGCCGCCCGGAACGCGGTGATTTGTTTCAGCCGGTGCGTCCGCTTCTTGATAAACCGATCAGGGTGCGTGGTCACGGACCGCGCGTCGTCAACTCGACCGACGACCACGAGGGGGCCCAGGGCCTGCGTCGGTGAGGGGCCGCGAAGGGCACTTTGGTCGGCTCCGATTGAGAGCCAGACCGTATCTGGACCGAAGAGATGCAACGGAACGCGTTGCACCGCGCGATGGCCGTCGTGGTCGAGCGACAGGCCGCGTCCCTGAGGCGCGACCAACGAGCAGTTCGCCGCCATCGACCGTTTCGACCGGGTGATGGCGGGGCTCGTCGGCACGAAGGCCTGACGGGCCCGTCGCGTCGGACAGGCAATCTCGGCGGGTAAGGCCGCCGCTGCTGGCTCGAACCGAGCCGGGGTCGGGCGTTCACGGAAATCCGCGAATCCTTGAGCCATTGGGCCCGAAGCGCTCTGAGGAACCCCGGCCCGTCTTCGCGGATCGGTGAGAAGGTCGACCGGTTGGCCGAGCAAGATCAGCAGAGCGGGGTCCAGCCGGCGGAGGGCGATCGGTTTGCGACCGTCGGTGACGCGCGGCCATCTTCGGCACACCACGGTCAATGTCGAAGCCCATCTGACGATCGACGAGGGGACGATGTTTGTCGATCTCGGCAACGGGCTCCGAGCGCATGGCACGGCACGGAATACCGAGCGCGAAGGAGCACACGGTGGTCGATCGATTTGCACCGTGCAATTCGATCGACGGGGTTTGCGTCGTCGTACCCATTGAGCGTCAAAGGCCAAGATCTTCCGCGCGTTCAGTCTTCGAAGACAGCGGGAAAAGCCGTCTCTGCGGTGACAAGAACGGGATGACTTGAAAGATCGTGACCGTGACGAGCGGAAAGGGCGTTGTCCGGTCGCGCTCGGCGAAGTCCCCGTATTTACGCGAGAAATCGGATCGTTATATCCACTGGAACCGGGTTGGCGCCGGCCTCTCTGAGGCTGCGCTCCGGCCATGGGGCGGTAGGGCTATTGGTCGACGACACCGACGGTCCCGGTTCTGAGCCCGCAACGGCAGATCCAGACCAACACTCACCGGGGCCGTGGCCCGTCAGACGCCGCGGGTTGCCGGCCGCCGCTGGACGCTTGGCTCAAGCAAGCGTGTCGGTCGGATCGGCCCTCCAACCCCTCCGCCGAGATGACGCTGGTTCGACTGATCTCGGGTGCTGGGAACTGTCCTGCAGGCACCATGGTCACCCGGGGCCGACGGTTCAAGCGCAGGTCAATCGGGTGTGATCGATCGAATTGCACGGTGCAAATCGATCGAACAATCCCCTGAGGTTTCGATCCATTGGCAGCGGCCGGGAGATGCGGGTGACCGTGATCAGGCTGACGGTGCGTGGCGGGCGGTCCAACCCGGGCGTCATCTCGCGGCTCTCGCTCACCCCCGTGACCCCAGGGGCTGCGCGCTCGGGGCTGAGCGCCGGCCCGAGCGTCCACGATCGGGGCTGAGCGGCCGGCGGGCGGGAGGCGTCAAGGTAGAGACGCCTGGCCGGAGGCGTCTATCGCCGGCTACGGCTGTCTGACGCCGCGTTGCCGTCAGCCGATGACGCCTCACGGCTTCACAGCTGACCCAAGGCTAACCGCCAAGGCGCCCGACGGCGCGGTCGGCCGTTGAAGCGCGGGGGAGGGGAGGGCGATCGATTTGCGCGGTGCAAACCGATCGAGGCTCCCGGGACGATCCCACGGACCCGGGTCACTCCCGGATCTCGATCCCGCGCGCGAGCGCCTCGACCTGGGTCCAGATCTCTTCGATGAGCGCTTCGGGCACCCGCTTGGTGAAGCGGATCACCATCTGCCCTTCGTGATGGGTGAGCAGGGCCGCCTTGGCGCCGGATCGGTCGAAGGCGGCGCGGGGCGACAAGCGGGACGCCGTTGTCTCCCGATCGGCCGTGACGGAGGCGGGCTCAGCCACACCCTCCCAAACCCCGCTGAGCGTGACGCTGCGGATCGCCTCCACCACGTCCTTGGCGTCGACCCCGTCATGCGCCGCCAGCTCCGCCAGCGCGCGCATGAGCACCGGGCGGCGATCGGCGTTCTGCTCGACCGCCGGCGCCAGCTTCACCATCTCCATGAACGGCAGCGCCCGGAACGCCGGGTAGGCGTCGGCCAGCCAGGGCATGAACGATCGCGACACCGTCCGCAGCCGGCTGATGGTCCAGGCCTTGGCGTGCAGGAGCCCGGTCACCCGTTCCTCCGTCCAGCCGCGTTCGACCAGCCGGGCGAACAGCAGCGCGGTCTCCATCGGCGGCGGGTTGTGGCGAAGCAGGTTCTCGCGAAGCATGTCCTCGATGGCGTCGTCGTCGTCGCGGTACACCCGCTCAATGACCGGTACCCGCTGCAGCTGAAGGTCGAGGGCCGCCGCCAGCCGGCGCAGGCCCTCGACGAGCAGCAGCCCGCCGCCCGGCTTCATGCGCACCCGCAGCGGGTCCTTGATGCCCGCCACCCGGATGTCCTCGACCAGCTCGGCGTACTCGGAATCCCGCCGGGCGGCCTCGATGTCGCGGTCCCGCATGGAGGCGTCGACCTCGATCGCCTTCGGGTCGACCATGGCGATCACCCGGTGGTCCATCCGGGCCTGGTCGAGGGCGGCGTCCTCGGCGGTCGCCAGCTCGGCCACCCGGCGGGTGCCGTGAGCGTCCGTGCGCGCGATCGACGACCCGTCGCGCGGGGCCCGGGGAACGATCTGATCGAACAATTCGCTCTTCTTCGACATCACGCCCTCCACACGCCGCGGATCTGGTCCTCAATGCGCCGTCCCATCGCCAGGATCGAGTCCATCAGCCGGCTGGCCGTGCGAGGGTCGAGATCGGCGTTCTTGCCGGTGCCCGGCACCGCCTCGAACAGGGTCTTGCGCTCCAGCGACGAGCGCCGCATCGCCTTGGAGTACAGAACCGGATCGAGAAGATACTGGTCGTAGGTGTATTTCAGGAAGTTGAGGAGCTTGCGCTCGGAATCGTGGTTCGGGTCGTAGAGCGACGGCACGATCGAGATGAACCGGTAGTCGAACGGCTGCCTGGCCCGGCGCAGCATCGGCCGGCGGGCGTCGGCCTCGCGCAGGCTCTCGGTGTAGTCGTGGATGACCCGGAAGAACTCGCCGGTCGACGCGAAATCCAGCATGCCGACCGGGATCGGGCAGAGCAGCGCGTCGCTGGTGGTCAGCGCCGACAGCGTCAGGAAACTGACGTCGGGGTGGGTGTCGAGCAGGATGATGTCGAAGCGATCGACCGGCAGCTCGGACAGCGCCCGGTCGAGCACCGCGTAGAACGGCAGCATGGTGCTGAGCGAGGCCAGGTCCTGCATGGCGAGCGCGCTGCGGTAGCGCATGTGGCGCTCGGCCATCTGGTACTCCATGTCGGCGAGGCCCACGGTCGCCGGCACGATCGACAGACCCGGCCAGTAGGTGGTGCGGATGACCTCCTCCAGGCGGCGCTCGCCGACCAGCACGCTGTACATGGTGTCGTCGGTGCCGATGTCGGCGCCGAGCCGGTCGGGGGACAGCCCCATGTAGTGGCTGGCGGAGGCCTGGGCGTCGAGATCGATCAGCAGCACCTCCAGGCCCCTGAGCGCCAGGTACTGGGCCAGGTGCACCGTCAGCGTGGTCTTCGACGAGCCGCCCTTGAGGTTGCTGGTGGTCAGCACGAACGGAGGCCTCGCCGGCGGCGCGCACCGGCAGCGAGGCGCGGGTGTGCGACTGCACCAGCCCGCACAGGCCGCGCGACCTGCTCCGGGCTCAGCATCACCCGCTTGCCGGATTTGGTGGTCTGGACCTTGTCGTGATGGCGGCTGAGCAGCTTGTGGGTGTTGGCCGGGGTCACCCGGGCGATGGCCGCTGCCTCCTCGACCGTGAACAGGCGCGACGGAGGTTTCGCCGAGCTTGTCGGCGCTGAACAACTCGAGCACCTGCACCTGGACGTCGTGAGCCTTGCCGGCGAACAACGCCGCCTGGCGGGCCACGTCGAGCGTCTCCCCGGGGAGTTCATCCTCTTGGGCCGCAACCGTCATGACCTGCCTCCGTCGAATTGGATGAGGCAGTCTATAACTTTTTCAGCGGGGGCACCATGTCCACGACGGGGCGATGCAGCGCTTGAAGCGCAACATCGACCTCTCACCCTAACCCCCCGATCCGTAAACCTTTCTCCGGGGGTGATAATGGATTTCTCTGGACGACAACGCCGGGTCTCGTTCCAATGTCCAGTACCGACGGCTGATTCCGCCGTTCTATTGGACAAACCCGCGGCAACCGAAGGAGGGGGAGACAGTACGGCCAAACCAGAAGGGCTCCGCCGGCGGCAACCGGCAGAGCCCCTGAGAGGTCGGTCCGTAGACCGTTCTTGCGCTCTCTGATTCTACGGCTCCGCCTCGCTCCGTCAACCGAATTCCGATTCGGAACGGGGCCGTGCGTCCTGATCAACCATGCCCGAAACCCAACCCCGAGGCGAGGCGCGCCCTCGCCCCCGGCTGGCCGACGCCGTGCGTCGCTGGCTGAACGATCCCGCCGTGACCGGCGACATGCTGGCGGTGCTGGTGGCGCTCGCCGATCACGCCGACGCGCTCGGGGTGTGCTGGCCGAGCCAGGGCCACCTGGCCCGGCGCCTCGGCTGGTCGCGCCAACGGGTCGGCCGCGTCGTCGCTTCCCTGGTCGGCGACGGGCTGCTCCGCACCCGCCAGCTCTACCGCCGAGACCGGGGGTGCAGCGTTCTTGAATACGCCATCGTCGCGCTGGCCGGCGATGCCTCACCGCCGGTGCCAGGCGGGCAGGGGGGTGTAACGGAGCGCGTCAGCGGAAGTCGGTTGCAGAACGAAGAACCCCCTCAAGCGGGGGCGTGTGCGCCGATGCGGGCGATCGTCGATGTCGGCTGGCGCCCCACGCCCGCGGCGTTCGAGCGGGCCCGTGCCTCGCGCCCCGGCCTCGACCTCGACACCGTGCTCGAGAAGTTCCGCGCCTATCACGACGGCCGCTCCGTGCTGCACCCGGACCGGTCGTTCCAGCTCTGGGTCCTTCGCGAACGAGAGGAACGCCATGCCCGACCACCCGCTGCCCGACCACCCGCTGCCCGCCCATCCGCCGGCCACCCATCCGCCGGCCACCCATCCGCAGGCCACCCATCCGCAGGCCACCCAGCCGCCGCCCGCTCCTCCACTGCCCGCCACCCGGCCGGCTGGAGCCGCTGTGGCGACGGTGTTGCCCCCGGCAGTGCCAGCGATTCTGCGCTTCTGCGCTTCCGGCTACGCCGTGAGGGAGCACTGGAATGAGCGCGTCTGCAGCGCCTGGTCGAGCGCCGACATAAGGGCTGCGCGCGATCACGCCGAGGCGGCGTGCCGACCCGGCGACGACCCGCAGGTGGTGCTGGACGGCCTGCGCGCGCTGGCGGAAATGCTGCAGGTCGACCTGCCGGCGGCGCTTCGGGCTCGATCTTCTGGTCGAGGAACTCGTGCTGCTGCCGCGCGACCTGCTCGAGGACGCCATCCGCGGGCTGGCGCGCACCTTCAGCTATCGCCGGTTTCCGGTGCTGGCCGAGATCCGCGCGGTCGTGGTCGAGGAACTGGCGCGCCGGCGCCGGCTGGTGGCTGCCGTCGACAACCTGGCTCGGGATCACGCCCGCCGGCTGGCGCCCGATCGGGGCTCGCCGGTGCGGCGGGTCGGGGGTGAGGAGCGCCGGGCGGGAGGCTTGCAGCCCATACGCTGCGCCGTCATCCGACACCGCTGAGGTGTCGGTCGGTCACCCCGGCGACACGCGCGCTGCCGTGGTGACGCCGGGGCGGTGGACTGCCGGTCACCCCGGCGAGCGCGCTCTCACCGCCCGCCGGCGCGTGAGGCCCTGATACAGCGTCATGATCACGCTCGAGCCGTGGCGTGAGCGCTACGCCTTTCGCCGCAGCACCAGGATGTCCTGGAAGTCGTGGACGCCGCCGCTGATGATGCGATCGACGACGAAGCGCTGGCCCCAGGCGCGTTTGACGAACCAGGGATTGGCGAAGGTGATGCCGTAGTCGTAGCTCGCGCTCGTGAGATGGCCGTTCTGGCGCACGAACTTGAAGCCCTTGCTCAGGCGCGAGGCGAACAGGCGGGAGGGAAGCTCCTTGGCCGGAATCGACAGCATGTCGAGGATCTTGGCCTCGCCGCGCGCGCGCTCCCAGGCCCGCACGCCGTGGATGGTGATCAGCAGGACCGCGCCCGGGCGCGTCACCCGGTACAGTTCCTCGATGTAGAACCGGGTGTCGGCCTCGTTGATGTGGCTGAACACCGACACCGAGATCACGCAGTCGAACTCCTGGTCCGGGCACGGCAGCGGCTGGCGGGGCTGGGTTGGCAACGGTGTCACCCAGTCGAGCGCCGAGCCGGCCCACTCGACCAGTTCGTGGTCGATGTCGGCGCCGACGTAGCGGCCCTTGAACCCGGTGAACATCCGCGCCACCCGGCCGCACCCGACGCCGAAATCGAGAACGCTCTCGCAACTCAGAAGGTCGACCGGCGCGACACCGGAAAGGGCGCGGTAGATCGTTTCGCCGTGATGGGCGAAGTCGGCCTCCTTCGACAGCCCGGAGACGCGGTACATCAAGTCCGCAGGCGGAAACGGCGCCTCGAAGGAGCGGTCTCTCAGGTTCAACGTCTCGATTGGTTGGCCCGGTTGCATCAGCGGTTCCTGTAGGATAGCGACGCCATCGGCGCGTTTCGAGGCGGGGGCCGCGCGCTCTGCGATGGCCTCCCGGCGGGCATTGCTCACCCGGCCGGGCGAGCGAGGTGGGGTGAGCGGCCGGCGCCAGCGCGACACCGCAAGCGCGCCGCGAACAGGCACGCCCTCACCCCGGCGATGATGTCCGAGCGGATTGGCGTTGCCAAGCGTGAGACGTGCCCGAGAAGCGGGCGCGGAACGCCGCCGACCGCTGGGGGTCGCTTGCGCGGGTGCGATCGGCGGCGCCGCGCTCCCTGACGGAGAGCGACGCAACGCTACGCTCCAGCGCGGCGTCCGGCAATTGGCGTTGTCCGTGCGGGCTCAGTTCGGCATCAATCTGAGAGCAGGCGCCTTGGCGGCCGACCTTCGAAAGCTCACCCAGGACCGCAAGCAGACACTCTCCGAGGTCCTGCTGCGTGAAGGGCGTGAGGAAAGGTGACCACCGTCGTCGTCGACGCCAGCATCGCCATCAAGTGGGTGGTTGAGGAAGTTGGCACACCGTCAGCCTTGGTGCTTCGCCGGGGTTGCACGCTGATCGCGCCGGAATTGCTGGGGGCGGAGTGCGCTATCATCCTGTGGAAAAGGTCCAGAGGAATGAACTGTTCAGGGCCGAGGCCCTTCTAGCCGCCCGTCTCCTGCAAGGCGCCGACGTCGAGTTGACGCCAACGCGCCAGCTTCTTGAGGCAGCCACTCGACTTGCGATCGAGTTGAACCACCCGGCGTACGATTGCCTGTATCCCGCTCTTGCCGCAGAGCGGAATTGCCAATGCGTCACGGCCGATGAGCGCTTGCAGCGCAAACGCTCACACGATCAGCCCGGCAAACTCGGCGATAAGGTAACGTTGCTCTCCGAGTTCGCTACCACTTAGGACGCGAGGGGGCGCGCCAGCGCGCCGCCGTCCGGGAGTTGAGAGGGCGCCATGCACGCCCATGCGCCTTACACTGAAACACGCAACGCATCTCACACGTGGCGTGGCGGCACGCTTTAAACGAAGTTTTGCGATACGCTCCGAACGTACCCTTGGCGTTGGTTCGAGGTAAATCGGGAATGGCGCTGCCACACGAAAAGCTCGCGACCTCGCTCGAGATCCTGCACAAGCTGCAGGAGGCTGGCCGCCGGGTCTTCCGGTCCGCGGAGCTTTCGCGCGTCCACCGCGAGCGCTTGATCGCGGGCGGTTTCCTGCAGCCGATCGTCCGCGGCTGGGTCGTGGCGAGCGATCCCGCCGCCGATCCCGGCGACACGACTCCCTGGTTCTCCTCGTTCTGGGAATTCTGCGCGGCGTATTGTGCCGAGCGGTTCGGTGACGACTGGCATCTGTCGGCCGACCAGTCCCTGATGCTGCACGCCGGGAACACGACGGTGCCCCGCCAGATCCTGGTGTACTCCAGCCGAGGGTCGAACAACGTCCTGGAACTGCCGTTCCAAACGACTCTCATCGACACCCGGGAAACGGCGCGACCGCCCGAGACCGACATAGCGACGGCTGACGGCCTTCGCGTGTTCCGGGTCGAGGCCGGCCTCATCCGGTCGGGGGAGCGGTTCTTCCAGCAGCACCCGATTGATGCCCGCACAGTGCTTTGCGGCCCGCTGCGGCCGTCGGAACTGTTGGGGCGCCTCTTGGATGGTGGTCACTCCGCGATCGCCGGCCGGCTGGTCGGTGCGCTCAGACGGGTCGGCATCCACAAGCTCGCAGACGACATCGTGTCGGTCATGACGGGCGCCGGATACCGGGTCGTCGAGAACGACCCATTCGAGGGAATGGCGGTGCCGCTCGGCCTCCGCACGCCCGCGCTTGCAGCGGCCGCGAGGCGCGTAACCGAGCTCTGGGTGGCAAGCGCCGAGGTCGCCGCCGACTGCTTTCCATCGGCGCCCGGCCGGCCGAACGACATCGACGCCTATCTGCGCAGCGTCGAGGAGCGCTTTGTCGAGGACGCCTATCACTCGCTGTCGATCGAAGGGTATCGGGTGACGCCGGCGCTGATCGAGCGGGTGCGACTCGGCGATTGGAACCCCAACGCAAACAGGGAGGACCGCCACTGCCGCAACGCGCTGGCGGCGCGCGGTTACTGGGAAGCCTTTCAGTTGGTGCGGGCCTCGATCGCCGAGATCCTCCAAGGTGCCGAAGCCGCCGACGTGGTCGAGAGGGACCATCTGGCGTGGTATCGGGCGCTGTTTCAGCCGTCGGTCGAGCTTGGTCTGATCGCTCCGGGCAGCCTCGCCGGGTATCGCCGGCATCCCGTCTACATCAAGGGCTCACGCCACGTTCCGATGCGGGCCGACAGCGTCGACGACGCGATGGCCGCGATGTTCGCCAGCATGAAGGTCGACCGCCGGCCCGGGGTCCAGGCTGTCCTCGGCCACTGGCTTCTCGGGTACATCCACCCGTTCCCGGACGGCAACGGCCGAACGGCTCGCTTCGCCATGAACGCGTTGCTGGCTGCCGGCGGCTATCCGTGGACAGTGGTCCGGATCGATGAGCGCGAGCGGTACCTGGCCGCGCTCGACGTGGCGAGCCTGACGGGCAACGTGAGGGAGTTCGCGTCCCTCCTCGGAGATTTGCTGGTCGGCCCGCCACGTCGCGCGGGCGACGCAGCGTGAAGGCGCCTTCGGCGTCAACCGGCAGACCCGCCGCGATGACCGCCCAGGGCAACCATTCGATGCCAATCAGTCGATCCGTCAGCCCTCGAGCGGCTCGACCGCCTCGTCCTCGTCGTGAGTCGCTGTGTCATCGCCGTCCGGCAGCTTAAGTTGTACGATTAAAGCGTACAATTGAGTTGACGCGACCGCGCGAAATTGACACTCTGTAGCCAACTTGGAGGTGTGACATGGCCAGTCGAACTTGGCAGTCATCTGAAGCGCGCAACAACTTCCCTGAGGTGATGAAGCTCGCCTTATCGGGAACTCCGCAGGTGGTCAGACATCGTAGCGGAGATGAAGTCGTCGTCGTGTCTCGTAAAGATTACGATGCGCTTCGACCGACCTTCAAGGAGTTTCTCCTTCGTGGCGGACCTTGTGCTGATGACGACGATGATCTCGAGCAGATCATCGCTGGAAATCGAACCGATGGTGTAGGTTTGCTTGGGCGACTGAACGTCGAGGACGAATGATGTTCTTCGTCCTCGACACCGATGTCGTCAGCAATTTACGCAAGCAGCACCCGATCCCACAGCTGTTGAACTGGCTAAGCCAAACACCAGAGGAACAGATTGGGATTCCGCTGTCTGTGATCTTCGAAATTCAGAACGGTATCGAAGGCCTGCGAGTCAACGGAAAGATTGACAAGGCAGATGAGATTGAGGTGTGGCTTGATGAACTGCTTCAAGCTCGCGGCGAATGCATTATTAGCCCCGGTGTAGAAGTGGCCCGTCTCCAGGCCAGAATGTTCTCTACACCTGCTCTTCGAAACTTCCTTTGGCCGGACCCGAGATCGACGAAGTTGAAATTCGGTGTCGACCTCAGCGTGGCGTCCACCGCAATCGTCCACGATGGCGTGGTTGTGACGTTCAACACGCTCGACTATCTGGAGATCCACCAGCACTTCCCATTGCCCGGGCTGTACAACCCGGGACGGGACGAATGGGTGATTGCCGGCGAGGACGACGGCGTTCCGCCACCGCCCTGACCTCGTCGGTCCGGAGACCCCTATCTGACGACCTGCCAGCGCACGGCCCGCTCTCCTTGCGTGCGTAGGCCCAGCACGACCTGGTCGGCCAGAAGAACAAGATCACCCGGCGCTGGGCTCACCGCGTCACCCGGCCCAGCGCGCCGCACGACCAGCGCACCCAGTCGGTCTACATCTTCGGCGCCATCTGCCCGGCACGCGGCGCCGGCGCCGCCCTGGTGCTGCCTCGCTGCGACACCAGGGCCATGCAGTGGCACCTCGAGGAAATCGCCTGCCAGGTCGCGCCAGGGGCCCATGGCGTCGTCCTCCTCGACCAGGCCGGATGGCACACCACCAGCAAGCTCGACGTTCCCCGCAGACCTCACGCTGCTTGATGCCAACCATTCGATGCCAACCAGTCGATCCGTCAGCCCTCGAGCGGCTCGACCGTCTCATCCTCGTCGTGAACCGCGGGCAGCGTTGACCCCGATTCCAGCGCCAGCGCCCGGCGCTGGGCCAGAAGCCGGGCTTTGTCGAGCAGCCCGGCTGCCTCGAGCGTCTCGCGCTCGGGCAGCTGGTCGAGAGAGTCCAGCCCGAACGCGCTTGAGGAACGCCGGCGTGGTGACGTAGAGGATCGGCGCTCCGGGCTCCGGGCTGCGTGGCCCGTTGGCGATCAGACCGAGGCGCCGCAGACGGCCGATCAGGTCGCGGTCGATCTGCCGGCCCTCGACGCGGTGGCCGAGGATCCAGCCGACCTGGTCGCGGGTGACCGGCTGGTAGTAGCCGATGGTCATCAGCACCGTCGCTTCGAGCTTGGTGAGGGGCGGCGCTTCCAGGTCCGGGAACGCCGTGCGGATCGCGTCGCGGTGCTCAGGCCGCGTGCGCAGCGCATAGCCTCCGGCGACGCGCACCAGCTGATACGGTCGGGCGGCGAGGTCGGCCTCGAGCTCGGCGAGCAGCAGGTCGAGGTTGCACCGCGCTCCCACGACGCGGCCGAGGACGTCGCGCGGCACCGGCTGATCGGACGCGAAGATCACCGCCTCGACCCGGGCCAGCCACTCCCGCCAGCGCGCCTCCGGCTCGAGATCGGCGAGCTCGGTGTCAAACCGGCCAGGGGGAGGCGCAGAGGTCGGGTCAAGGGGGCGGGGGCAGGGGGGCGGGCCATGCTCAGAGCCCGTACAGCCGGAACGCGGCGCGCCCGGTCAGCTCGCGCACGGCGCCGAGGGCGGTCAGCCGGTCGAACAGCCGGCGCAGGCCGCGGTCGCTCAGCCCGCGAACCCGCAGGCCTGGCCCGACGGCGTCCTGGTCGAGCAGGGCGGCGACTACCGCCGGTGCCGCCTTGGCGCGCAACCGGCCCGCCACGCCCTGCAGGAGCGCGGCCCGCTCGGCGATCGCCCGGGAGGTGTCGAGGGCGGCCAGCGCCGCGCGGGCGTAGGCGGCGAGGGCGCGGCGGCGGTCGTCGGCGGTCGCGTCGCCCCGCGTCAGGGGCCGGCGGCGCCGGCCAGCAACGCGGACGCCGACCGGCCAGCCGGCGCGGCGGGCCAGCAGGGTGTCGGCCAGCCACAGTTGGACCGGCAAGGCGTCGAGGCGCTCGACCCGGTGCGCCGTCAGCAACGCCAGCGCGGCGGTCAGGGGGTGGCGTCGGGTCGCCGCGCCGATCGCCGCCCCGACGGCCGCGGCCCGGATCGCCTCGAGGTCGTCGCTCCAGGCGATGCCGCACCGGGCGGCGGCGCGCGCCACGTCGTCGGCGTCGAGCAACGGCGGGTGCGCGGCGAGCCGGCGCCAGAGCGCGTAGACCCGGCCGGCCGGGCCGGGGTCGTCGCCGGGCCGCCGAAGGTGGTGGGCGTCGCGGATCCCGGCGCCGTCCTCCGGGCGCCGGACCAGGCGCAGCGAGGCGGCGGCGGCCTCCAGCGCCAGGCGGTCGAGCCAGGCGCCGCGCCAGGGTGTGTCGAGCCGGACCTGCCGGTCGACCAGGGCGAGTGCGGCACCGGCGCGCAGGGCGGCGTCGGCGAGGCCGGCCTCGGCCGTGCCGTGGGCCCACGCCGGTGGCAGCGGGCAAGCGGTTGAGGGGACTGAGGAAACACCGTGCGGCATGGGGCGATGCTAGCACGGCGCGGCGCTTTGTGTCATGAATGATGCCTTAAAGCGCCGAGGCTGTCTGTTTATAGTTACTCCCGATAAGCTTCCCTTATCGTGAGTAATCTGATTCTATAGACGGATCGTTGATGCACGCCGCGTTCAAGCGTCCGCATCGGCGAGCGGGTTGCGATGCCCGGGCGGGCAGGGCGGTCGCCCGGGTGCCGCCGGATCGGCGGAAAGCCGACGTTCTGGCGCTTGCGCGTGACGGCGGGAGGGTGTGGATGTGACTGCGAAATCAGTTGCCGAGGACAGTCAGACCGCCGGCGAACTGCTGCCGGAGCGAGCGCCGGCCTACGAACCGCCGGCCCCGGCCGACGAACTTGCCGGCTTGGTCGAGAAGGCGCGCGACTACGCCCGCGGCGCCAGCGCTGAGGGCACCCGCACCGCCTACCTCTCGGACTGGAAGGACTATGTCGCCTGGAGCGGCCGGCGCGGCTTGCCCGCGGTGCCACCGAGCCCGCAGGCGATCGGGCTCTACATCACCGAATTGGTGACCGGTGGGGGCGACCGGCGGCGGCCCTTGAACGTCCGCAGCATCGAGCGGCGGCTCAGCGGTCTCGCCTGGGGCTTCCGGCAGCGGGGTCATGCGCTCGACCGCCAGGACCGCCACATCAAGGAGGTCCTGGCCGGGATCCGCAACAAGCACCTCCAGCCCCCGAAGCAGAAGGCCGCGGTGCTGGCCAGCGACATTGTCGCCATGATCGGCACCCTCGACACCGGCCTGGCCGGCGTGCGCGACCGCGCCATCCTGCTGGTCGGCTTCGCCGGTGGCCTGCGCCGCAGCGAGATCGTCGGCCTCGACCATGGGGAAGGAGAGACCGAGGAGGGCCTCGGCTGGCCGGAGTTCCTCGAGGGCGGCATGGTCCTGCGCGTCAAGGGCAAGGGCAACCGCTGGCGCGAGGTCGAGATCGGTCGCGGCACCAGCTCGCGGACCTGTCCGGTCGCGGCGCTCCAGGAGTGGCTTGCGATCGCCCGGATCGTGCACGGGCCGGTGTTCCGGCGGCTCAGCACCAACGGCAAGCGGGTGCTGACCGGGCGCCTGGCCGACCAGCACGTGGCGCGGCTGGTCAAGCGCACGGCGATTGCCGCCGGCATCCGCGGTGACCTGGCGGAAGGTGCCCGTCGGGAGGCGTTCGCCGGGCACTCGCTCCGCGCCGGGCTCGCGACGGCGGCCGCGGCCGACGAGCGATACGTGCAGCGCCACCTCGGCCACGCGACCGTCACGATGACCCGGCGGTACCAGCGCGAGCGGGACCGGTTCCGGGTGAACCTCACCAAGTCGGCGGGGCTGTAAGGAGCGCCTCACTGTGGCTATGCCCAATGGCCATTGGACCCGAGCGTGTTCCGGTTATATAACCGGACATTCGAGATCGGAGACCGAACCATGGCCAGCAAATCCCAGGTGCGGGCGACCAGTACGCACCGCCGCCGCGCGGCGGCACGCGGGCTCGTGCGGGTCGAAGTGCAGACGGCGAGGGGCGATGCGGGACTAATCCGCGCCGTGGCCGAGACCCTGCGAAGCGAGCCCGCGAAGGCGAACGCCCTGCGTTCGACGCTGGAAAGGATGCTCACCGATTCGGACATCAAGACCGCGTTCGATGTGTTCGGCTCTGACCTCCCCGATGAAGCCTTTGCCGGTGTGTTCGATCAGGCACGCTCACGCACGTGGCGTGAGATCGATCTGTGAGGTTCCTGCTCGACACCAACATCATCTCCGAGATCCGCAAGCGCGACCGCGCTCATCCGAATGTGGCACGCTGGGTTGCACGCACCCCCGTGAAGGAGATGGGGACGAGCGTGGTGGTTCTCGCCGAAATCCGTCGCGGCATCGAGTTGAAGCGGCGGAGCGATTCGAAGCAGGCTGAAGCACTCGACCGCTGGTTCGCGCGGATGCGAACGCGGCTAGGCGACCGCGTCCTGTCGATTGACGAACCGATCGCCGAACTGTGGGCCACAATGAACGTTCCCGACCCGCTGCCGTTCATCGACGGGCTTTTGGCCGCGACCACCAAGGTCCACGGCCTGACACTTGTTACCCGCAACGTCAGTGATGTTGCTCGGACCGGCGTGTCGATCGTCGATCCGTTTGCCGCATCTTGAGGTACCCCCTCGATGGCGACCTTACGTTCCGGGATCGCCGAGTTCGAGCAGGACCTGATCAACGAGCGGGTGAAATCGGACCTCTCGGCCGCCAAGGCGCGCGGCACGTTTCCCGGCCGGCAAAAGGGCCGGCGGCCGACGTCCGACCGCATGGCACCCCCGGGTCCTCGCCATGTTCGTCGAAAGGCCGAGCTAACGCTCGATCGGTCGGGAACTGGGGCTCAGCAAGAATACCGTCACTGACATCGTCAAGCGGCACCGTAGCCTCTCCGCGCTGGCGGCGGTACTCAAGGCAACCCGGAAGGAGAAGAGCTGAGCACCTTTGGGGACGATCTGATCCAGGCGATGACCGAGTCCGTTGCCCATGCAAAGGGCGATGGCCCTGCTGTCATGCACGCTCCTATTGCGCCGCGGGAAGTGCGCAAACAGGCGAAGCTGACGCAGGCCCAAATGGCCCCGCTGATGGGCATGAGCCTGTCCGGCTACCGGAAGTGGGAAGAGGGACAGCGCCGTGTCAGTGGGCCGGCGGCGACCCTGTTGCGACTGATCCAGAAGGAGCCAGATGCGGTGAAGCGCGCCCTGCTGCCGTGATACCTCCATCTGGATGACCGCCACGGCCGCTGTTTCGGCGGCTTTTGCATCGGCGCAGCGGCCTCCGCAAGGCAGGAGGCCGTACCGGTCATGGCGCAAATCCTTGGCTAGGGAAGCGGCCCTGACGGCGATCGGGATCAGCGCGCGGGTCTGGCGCCGCGCTCCGCTGCTTGGGCACGCAATCGTAGAGGTCGAGCGGTGCGCCGCACATGGCCGGGCGCCGCTCGACCAAGTCGTTGCTGTGAAGTTGAGTGCGGGCATCGCGCCGGCATCGACGCAGCAACCGTGAATGAGAACGGCCCATGCGCCGCCCGGAGCGCGCCAGAGTTCGCCGCCTCGGTCACGCCGCCTTCCGCGACGGCCGGATCAGCACCTCGGCGGGGATGCCGAGCCGCTCATGCAAGCGTCGGATCATGTCGATCGACAGCCCGCGCTTGCGGTTCAAGACCTCGGCGATGCGGGTGCGCGTGCCGATGATGCCCTCCAGATCGCGGCGCGTCAGGCCCTGCTGCTCCATGCGGAACTTGATCGCCTCGACCGGATCGGGCGCGTCGAGCGCATGATGCTTGGCTTCGTAGGCGTCGATCAGCGTCGCCAGCACATCGAGCCGGTCGCCGTCTGGCGTGCCGCTCTTCGCCCCCCAGAGCCGGGTGACCTCTTCCATCGCCGCCTCGTGGTCCGCTTCGCTGCGGATGGGCTTCAGTTCAGCCGCCATGCTCAACCTCCTTCACGTCGATCCGGTCATAGTCCTTGTGCGTGCCGATCCACTTGATCCAGACGATCGCTTTCTCGAAATCGACCGCAACGACCAGCCGGTAGTCGTTGCCCTTGATGTTGAAGACGATCCGGTCTGCGCTGACGATGCTCGCGGTTGCATAGAGCCGCTTCACATCGGCGGTGCTGGCCCAGCTCGCCTTGCTCACTTCCGCGAACCACGCGTTCAGCGCCGCCGTAAGGGCCGGTTGATCCTTGTGGCCGTCCTTGCTTGCAACGAAGTCGCGCAAGCTGCTCCGGGCGATGATCCGCATAGAGCTCCTTATAGCATGCGCCCATATTGGGCGCAAGTGTTGTTTGCCAGATGCCTAGCCCCCGGCTGCGCCCGAAGGTCAAGTCGACGCCGCCCTCGGGGCGGGGGATGCCATGCAGGCGGTGATTGTCGGCCGCACGCTGCTCGCTCAGCCCTTGCGCGCCAGCGCCCGGTGCAAGGTCTTGATTATGTCGCCGCGCTCGCCCAGCGCGCGGAGCGGCGCCTCGGCGTCGGACCGGATGGTCCAGAGGCCCGGCGTCTGCTCGGTCGTCAGCCCCATGTGCTCCTGCTTGCGGCCACGCTCGATAATCAGCGCCTGCGCGGCGCATCTCCTCGCGCGCCATCGGTTCGGGGCGGAGATCGGCAAACTCGGCCCGCTCGTGCTGCTGGCGGATCAGCATCCGGTCGAGGGTGGTGAAACGCTCGGCGTCCACCTCGCGCGCGAACGCGCGGCGCACCTCCTGCTCGGTCTGGCGGCCCAGCTCCGGCGTCACGGTCTCGCTCGCCTGCTCGCGGATGCTGTGGGCGATACAGCCGGCGACGTCCAGGCGCATGATCGCGGGATCCAAGGGCGGATGCCGTTGGTCGAGAACATGCCCACGCTGGAGGCGTCGGCGTGTGAGGGTTGTCGGGCGACATGGAAACTGACCCCCGGCGCCACCGAGCTGTACGTCGTCCACACGTCCAACATGTTCGCGATCCTGGGCCTGCGCTGGCTGTTATTCGCGCGGTCGGCGATGATCCACTGGTTCGCGTACATGAAGTTCGCCCGGTTGCTGAAGCGCCGCCTCCTGATCGCCCTTGAAGGGCCGCCCGCGCCCTGACTGGCCGCGTTCATGGCTCGCCAAGTCGCGGATGGCCGCGCGGATAACGTCCTTGGGCGAACCGGAACGGTTGCGGGGCGGCAACAGGTCCCAGGTGACGGCGGGCAGGTCCACCGGCAGGTCCTGAAACCCGGCGAGTCGGCGCTGCCTGCGCCACCACCCCCTTCAGGCGGTTGTGGATGCGCTGCCGGATCAGTGGCGGCGCCTGCTGGGCGAGCTTGTTTGCCTTGTCGAAGAGGTTGTCCCAATGCCGGTGCCGGTGCCAGGAAGACGGTGACCCCGTAGGCGGATCGTCCTACAGCGTGGCCCCGGAGCGCGCGACCGACACTCCCGCCGGCAGGGTTGCCTCCAGGACGGCGGTGTCACGATCCATGCCGCCGACCAGACGGTCTTCGCCCGCGCCGCCGGCCAGGGTGTCGCCGGCGTAGGTGCCGAATGTGGTGGTCAGAGTGGCGCTGCTGATGGTGACGGTGCCGATGACGGCGATCTGGCCGTACGGGTTGCTGGCGGCGATCGTGCCGGCGCGGTTGCCGGGCGAGATCGGCGCCGGACAGCACCGTGACGGGGGTCGAGTAGGTGCCGGTGCCGGAGAGGGCGACGCCCGAGGACTGCCGTACTCCCGTGGGCGTGGTGCCGGCGCATAAGGAGCGAGAGGCTTTCGGTTCCTGCCCCCGAAGCGTCATGCGCAAACGCGGGACCAGGTGAATGCGCAGCGGGAGCAACACATCTTGAAGATCGTGAAGCGAGAGGAGGAAGCTAACGCTGCCTCGGATTGGCAGAAGGGGCTCGGGGTTCGCCACGCGGAACGGGGCGATCGTCACTGAGGAGCAAGAGCGATGGAACGACGATGTCTGCTGGACCCCGTTGAGGAGATCTTCAAGGCAGCACGGCTGCTCAGCCTCGCCGCCGACGCACACTTGTTCGGCGACCTGCAACGCGCTGACGGCCTCATCCGGCGTGCCGACGATGACGCTGTGCGACAGTGGACCGAAGCGCTGTGGGGCCAGCAAGCGGCCGGTATCCACCGGTACCGAGAGGTTCCCGGGTCACCGCCGGCGGTCACGGCGGCGGCGCGCACCGGCTCTGAGACGCCAACCGCTGATGTCAGGCGGGCCGTGATCGCACGCGACGGGTACCATTGCCGGTTCTGTGGGGTTCCTGTGGTGGGTGCCAAGGTGCGACAGGCGATCCGCGCTGTGTATCCTGAGGCTCTCCCGTGGGGATCGACCAACCCAAGCCAGCATGCGGCGTTCCAGTGCATGAACCTGCAGTTCGATCACGTCATCCCGTACAGCCGGGGCGGTCCGACATCGCTGGAAAACCTCGTTGTCACCTGCGCTCCCTGCAACTTCGGCCGTGGGAGCTGGACCGTCGAGGAGGTAGGCTTGATCGACCCGAGAACGGTGCCTGTCGGTGACGGGGCGTGGGATGGATACGCCGGATGGGACGGCCTGAGCAGGTTCCTCCACGCCTGACCGTCACGGCCCTCGGCAAGGTCCGGCCGCGGGGGAGGACCGTCCCTGGCCGTGCTGTCCGCATTGTCCCGCGGGCTTGCCGCACAAAAGTTCCGGTACGGCCCTGGATGGACTTCCGTCATCAGGTACTGCCGTTCGTCCTCGACGCCGATGTCCGGGACATCCCGGTACCAGGCTCGCGGGTTCCCGTCCGACCCGTTGCTCCAGCGGCAGCCGCGGGCCTTCAGCCGGTCCTTCATGTCGAACGGGCTGTCGAGCGCCCACACCCTCAAGGTCGGTTGGCGGGCGGTGTCCAGCAGGCGCTTGAGGGTCGGCTCGGCCGAGCCGGGCAGGGGAGGCGCCAGGATCTCGAGCAGCACCTCGCAGTCGGCGAGGCCGCGGTGCCCGTCGTGGAACAGCCCGTAGCGCATCGCGAGGTCGTCGAGCTCGTCACTCGCTCACCCTGCGCACCACGGGTCCGGGCCTGCCCTCCCAACGCAGCTCGAGCACCGCGCCCTGAGCGACCGACTGGACGGCGTGCGGGAACAGCGCCACCAGGTTGGTGCCCGCAGGATCCCGCACCGAGGGGTAGACGATGCCGTTGACGCCTTGCCGGCGTACCGCGCCCGCCAGGGCATTGCCGGCCGGGTAGCCGACAGCGGTGTCCGGGTGCAGGCATGCCGGGCGATCGTCCAGATTCCGGAGATCGACGAACTCGCCGGCGAAGCTCGCGAACAGCTCGGCATACTCGATGCGGGTCTCGAACCGATCGATCCGGGCGAGCTCGCGCTCGACATGCCAGACGATCTCTGCGACGCAGGTGGCCGTGCCGGTGAGGCTCGCGTACCAGGCGCCGCGTTCAGGGCCATTGAACCGGTTCAGCTCGCGTGGCCGGAAATAGGCGAAGGCCGCGTTGATGAAGGCGGCGTGCGGTACGCCGCGCACGAACTCGCCGGCGCCGATCGACGTCGTCCCGCGGCGCTCGCTGGTCAGCCGCACGCTGCTGAAACCCTCGATCTCCTCGATCGCGCGGCGCTCCTCCTCGGTGTCGATCAACGCGTTTAGCACTGGATCGCGCAGCCGGGCCGTCGACACCAGCCGCACGCCCCGCGGCCCCGGCAGCAGCACGACGGGGAACCCATGGACGGTCGTCATGCCGGCGGATCCTGGTCAGGCTCAGAGGCTTCGGGGCGGCGACGGTCAGAGACCGCCGCGGAGCGCGTCGACATGGGCGCGCACTTCGAGCATCTGCGGGATGCCGCCCTCGATCATCGACTCGACCGGGGTCAGGTTCTCGAACAGCGGGCCCTGGTTGCGCAGCGTCGGCCACTGGTCGGCGAGATCGTCTGCGAACAGCAGGTGAAGGGCCTTGTAGATGCCGATCAGCGCGGACGCCCGCATGAACTGGTCCTGGGTCAGCGTCTGCTGCCAGCGGTCCTGGCGGATCCGGTCCCAGGTGCTCGGCGAGACGCCAACCAGGGTGGCTGCCTGCTCCTTGGTGACGTGCCAGGCCGCCGTCAGCCGCACCAGCGCCTTCAGCGCCGGCGGTGTGAGGCGCCGGCGATCGGCCTCGCCGGCGAAGGTCTGGCGGGGGGCCGCCTCACGCTCAGCAACCAGGGCATCACTCATTGGACAGCTCCTTCCGTTGTCCAATGTAGCGCAAATGATGCGCCATGCAATGTCAATTGCGCAATGGTCAACTGCCGCTTCAGCGCTTCAGCTGGTCGAGCACTGCCGACAGCGTTTCGGCCGCGTTCGCGTGGCTCAGGGGCGTTCCCGCGTTGAAGCGTCAGCGCGCACACCCCGATCAGGTCTATTTTCAACGCTATGCACTCTAGGAAACGGCTGCGACGGCGAAGTCGGGGGTCCCCGACCACACGAAGTCCCAGGCGGCACCCGGCCGGACGTTCTGGACGGCCCGCGGCTCGAACGCGACAAGGCAGGTGCCGCCGTTGTGGCGGGCCGACGGGTAGATCAGGGCCGGGAAACCTCGGTCGCGGAGCTCGCGAGCCAGTGCCTGGCCCGGCGGATAGCCGAGGTCGGTATCCGGATCGAGGGCGGGGTGTCCAGGTTCGTCGCTGAGGTTGGGGAAGGCACCGATGAAGTCCGCGAGGAGCTCGACGTAGCGCACCCGAAGCTCGCTGGCGCGGGTTTCCTGGAGGGCACGCCATTGGTGAAAGCCGACCTCCTGCTGGGCGGTCAGCACGTGAAAGGCCGCGTACCAGGCGCCGCGCTCTGGACCGTTGAATCGCTGCCCGGTGACCGTGGTGTAGGCGAAGGCGGCGTTGATGTGGGTCAGTCCGTAGGCCTGGAGTTGGGTGGCGCGATGGCTGAAGGCGAGCTCGCGCGGATCGATGGCGGGAGAGCCGTGCTGTTCGGCGAGCTGTCGCTCGCTGGTCATGCCCTCGAAAGCGGCCAACGACCCCAGCTCTTCGCCCGGGTCATCTGTGAGCGGGGCGAGGACCGGGGGCAGATGATTGGTTGCCTTGATGAGCCGCGTGAGACCTTGCCGGGCAAAGGGCTCGATCTTCATGCTCCACCGCGGAGCGCGTCCAGGTGGTTGCGAACCCGAAGAATCAACGGCAGCCCCTTCTCGATCATCGTGTCGACGGGGCGCTTGCCGCCGAACATGACGCCGTCATTGGGGCGGGACACCCACTCGCGGGCGAGCGGGCCAGGGAAGTTGCTCTCGAGGGATTTGAAGATGCCGATCACCGCGGACAGCCGGAGCATCTGATCGCGAGTCAAGCGCCCCGCGAAGGAGCCCTGGCGCACCCGCTTGAAGCTGTCCCTGGACATGTCTGCGAGATCGGCGGACTCGCGCAGGCTCAACGACCAAAGGTCGGCGAGGCGGGAGTACCACCGCAAGGCCTGCGCCTGGAACTCCGGAGAGTTGGTGTCGACCGTGGGCGGGCTCGGCCGCTCGGTCGTGGACAGGATTGAGCTCGACAGCATGGGGCACCTCCTGACGGAAACATGAGAGCATATGCGCTCGACTGCAAGAGCATATGCTCCTGGAGGTGCCCGGCGCTCGCGTGAGACACCCTGTGTCAACGTCCCGGTCGATCGGAGGGTGCCGGGATCGTTCCGTCGCCATCAAGGACGCTACGCGCCGCCTTCGCCGGTCGCCTTCGGCGTTCCTTGACGGCGCCGTCGCGAACCCGGCGTGTGGGCTGCCGGTCGGGACGAGGAAACGGTCGTCTTGGTCGAACCAGGAAACGGGCCGTGGAGTTGGCTCAGGCAGCGCAAGCCTGAGCGCTGGCATGACGCCAGGGATTGTAGGGTTGCCGGTCGTGCCAGGCGCGCCACAGGACGCGGATCCAGGCCTGGGCAATGATGCGGATGGCGTGGGGATCGTCGCATCCCCTGGCGCGTGCTCGGGCGTAGAGGTTGGCGGCCCAGGGCGAGGCGTGCCTGGAGTTGTCGGCGAAGCAGGTGACGGCGACGCGCAGGCGCTTGTTGCCGGCCCATCGAAAGCAGACGGCGTGGCTCTTCCCGGAGGCCTTGGTGACGGGGCTGGCGCCGGCCTCGGCAGCCAGTTGGTCGTGGGTGAGGAAGCGTTGTCGCTGGTCACCGATCTCGGCAGGCATCTGGGCGGCGCACACCCATCCGGCGCGCGGGAAAGACATCAGCATGCAGGCGTCGCCGCGGTCGCTCTTGGCCAGCGCGGCGGGGTAGCGCGGCCGGCTCGCCTTGACCGCGTTCGGGTGCAGCGGGACCACCGGGTGACCGGCTTCGAGCGGCCGGTCGACCAGGAGGCCCGACGGCCGCTTGATGGCGACCGGCAGCGCATTCGGCGATCCGATCCGGCGAAGCCGGCTGATCAGTTGATGGAGCCCGGCGCGATCGTGGCGGACCTCGAACCGGTCGACCGCCTGGCCCTGTCCATCGACCACGAAGACCGCGTGGTACGAGCAGCCCCAGTCCAGGCCAACGACGCTTTCCCTATCCTGCCTCCCACGGGCTGCGTTCCCATCGCCCGAGCCGGGAGGTCGTGCGGATCGCTCATTGACTGGCGCTCTGGCGGTGAAACCTTGGCGCATCACCCTGTGGTCCGTCTGACCCGGCACCCGCCGTCCGGCGGGTCTCAGGCGGGCCGTCTCGCGGCAAGCGACCTTGGCCGTGGCGGCAGGTGTTCGGGACTGCGGACGCCTATACTGCATCCGCCGTAACCAAGGTGCACCAGCGAGCGACCGGCGGAGCCTTTCGACAGTGAGATATCAACCGCTTGCGGTGCCGATCGGCGCCGGGATCCCACGTTGAACGACGGTCACGCCTGGTGGTCACGCATGGGCCGCGTCGATGTCGGTCCGTGTGAAGTCGTTGCCTTTGAACAACAAGGGTACCCGATAGGCCCGCGCGCAAGCGTATGACATACAGTCCGCCAGGTTGAGCTGCGCCGGATGGCCACGGCCCTTTCCGAAGCGGGCAAAGGCGTCGACCGCCAGCTTGGCGATGCCCCCGTTGATCGCCACGACCGAGACCCGTGCTTCGTCGAGCAGCGCCTGGATCCGCGTCTCCACGAACACCGGATCGAGGTCGAGCATGGTCGAGAGGCGCATGGAGGCCTCCAGGATCACCAGGCCGGATGTGTAGCGCGCCGGTGCCGCTGCGATCCGCTCGGCATAGCGTCCCGCGTCCGATTCCTGGGCGAGCAATGCTACGATCACCGAGGTGTCGATGAACATCAGTGGCCCCACATCGCGTCGATCTCGTCCTTGGTCATGGTGCGACGGTTCGGCCCGGCCGCGGCTGCAAGTTCTTCGGCAATGCGGGCGACGCGCTCAGCGAGCGGCACGGCCTCGGCCTCGCGGCGCAGCTCGGCCTCAAGCGCCTGGATGACAGCCTCGGTCATCGTCACGTGGCGCCGCTCGGCGAGTTGCTTCGCGAGGGTACGGGCGCGGTCGTCGCGAATCTGAAGTGTCATGGCGAGCCTTCCAATCTGTATGGAGCAAGATATCATGACAGCATTACAATGTCATCCATACAAAAGGGGTGCAGGGCGAACCTAATGCAGGGCGAATGCGCGCAGGGCGACTGACAGACCGGGCGCCACGAGCCGCTGTGTGTGTTAATCGGCGTGGAAAAAGGGCTCTGACTCACTTTTGATGATGTCGCTAGCTATGACGCCCCAACGAGGCGCGCCTGCAGCAGATCCAGTTTCCCTCGTCCGTACATCTGGCGCTTCACCAGCTTGAGCTTGGTGATCTGCCCCTCGGTCTGGCCGTTGGACCACGGCGAGGTGATTGCGGCGCTTACGGCGGCCATGTCCTTGAGGATCCCGTTGGCGAACGAGGCGACCAAGCTGGTGCGGGCCCGCTCCAGCCAGGGCGCGAGGTCGGCCAGCGACTTCTTGCGGACCATGGCCTGGAAGGATGCGATGATTTCCCGCGCCCCTACCAGGAGCGGCACGCCGGCCTCGATCACCGCGACGGTGACGGTGTCGGACCTGGAGAGGTAGTCACGCCCGATGGTCATGAGCCGCGCGATCGTGCGAGCTGACGGCGCGCGGCTGAGGGTGCTGGCGCCGAGCTGCTCCGCCCGTCGACGGCGCGCCGCCCACTCCGTGACCACCCGAAGGCAGCCGCGGAACCCGTGGCTCTTGAGGCACCGCCATAACTCGGCGCCGTTGTGTTGTCCGGCGGCCCACTGGGCGTCGAGCCATGGCAGGTACAGCTCGAGCGAGTTCTCCCGGACGCGGAACACATCCGAGCGCTGACCGCGCAGCACCTTGCGGACGACGCCGCGGCTGCGGCCGGTGCGACGGACGATCTCCTTGATCGCGACCCCATCCTTCGCCAGCCCCAGAATGACGGCGTTGTCGTCCTCACGGCGAAGGTATCCTTCGTACTGAAGCTGCTCGGCAGCGGTCAGCAGGTCGGGATTGATTGTCGCGGCCCCGATAGCGGCGCGGATCCGGCCCATGGATTTGCGAACCGCATCGAGGAAGGCGCGGCTGGCGTTCTCCATCAGGTGCCAACGATCGGCCACCTGGGTCGCGTTCGGCAGGGCCTTGGCCGCCGCCAGCGCGTAGCCGCCGCCGCGGTCTCGCGCGACCACCGCGATCTGTGGTTGCTCTGACAGCCAGGCTTGCGCCGTCGCTGGCTCCCGATCGGGAAGCAGGGCGATCGTCTTGCGCCGCTCCAGGTCGCAAACGATGGTTCCATAGCGCTGGTTGCGCCGCCACGCCCAGTCGTCGATGCCGATCACCGTGGGCGGGACCAAGCGCGGAGTGCTGCGCCGTCGCACGACCCGAAGGAGGGTATCCTTGCTCACCGGCAGCATCAGTCGCTGGGCCAAGCTCGCCGCTGGGCGCCCACCCAGCGCGAGGGCCAGATGATGGACGATATGATCGAGCCGCGCCGTTCGACGGGCCCAGGGCATCAGCACGCCCGGATCAAACCGCTCGGCGAAGATGCGCCGCCCACACAGCACCGCATCACAAAAGAACCGGCGCGCCAGCACCACGAGCCGAACTGGCTGGCCCCCCATCGGCAGGTCTGCCAGCCGCCGGAAATACCGACTGTGGATCCGTTCCGCGACCATCCCACACCCCGGGCAGGTGCTCGCCTTTGCTCTCGGGCGCACCGTGATGAGCATGCCGCGATCGCCGTTGACCGCCTCATCCACGATAAAGCCCCGAGGCACCAGGTCCGATGGGCGCAGAGCTTGCTGCATGGCATTGACTCCCTTGGTGAAGCCGCGCCAGTGCACATCCGAATTTCATCAAAAGTGAGTCAGAGCCCCTTTTGCACGCCGATCCGGGGTCCCGTTCCGACGCCGATTGACACGAGGCGACCATCGACCGTGCCGCCACCACCTGGGCAAGCCTCAGCGAGGAACTTCCGCTGACCGCCGAGCAGCGCGCGAAACTCTCGAGCCGGTGGCGGCGCCTCCAGATCACCCAGATGTGGGCCTCGCCGTTCGGCTGAATGGCAAGCATCGGGTAACGCCGCGCTCGGTCCCTCGAGACGCACACCTCGGCGTACGCCCCGGGCGATGACGACCGGTGGACGGCGTGCCTGGATCCGGACAGTTGCGTCGCCTCGCGGCTGTGAGACAGGAAACACGACCTTGATGCTCGCCTTTTCTGACAGCATATATGTCACATGACACACCCGGCCAGCCCAGATCGCACCGGCGGCAACACGTCGCCCGCGGCTTCTCCCGAAGAAGCCGTGGGAACCGGTGTCGCCCGATTCTTTCTGCTTTTCGGGCACCTCGAGGACGAGACGCTGGCCACGCTGTTGGGGTGTTCGTCGCGAACGGTCCGTCGCTATCGAAACGGGGCGACCAACCCCGATCACAGCGTCCGTGACGTGATGCGCCGTGAGGCGGCCCGGGTCCAGGATCTCGCGAGAATGGGAGAGGCCGACTTCATCGCGATGGCCGAACGGCGACGGGTGGAGCACGAGAGACGACAGCGCGAGACACAGCTGGAAACGCACGTACTGGACGAGGAGAAGGACATACCGCGGTGGTTCGCGCGGGTCCGTCAGTATATGGACGCGGAGCGGTACTCGGATGCCTATGACTACCTGATCGACCATATCGAGGACAGTGCCGCCTGGCAGTCGGTTGACGCGCTGACACGCACCTATGTCCTCGTCGACATGAGCCAAGCCTGCCACAAGACCGGACGCTTCGTTGAGGCGGAGCGGTATTCGCGGCAGGCCTTGGAGGCGAGGAGATCCTATCATCGCACCCACCTCGGAAACCAGCGCGGGGACATTCTGGCGCTGTACGAGGCGATCTGTCTGACGAATACCGCCAACGCTGTCATGAAGCTTGGCCGATTTGCCGAGGCTTTTGAACTCTATCTCGATGCCATGATGGCGCAGCCGACCTACGCCCCAGCCTACTATTCAGCTCTCTGCTGCGCCGCAATCAGCCGCGACACTCGGCTGACATACAGCTTCGCCGGCCGTCTGCACCAGGCCGCCCTTGCCTCGCTCTCGGAGCGTGACATAAAATCTGTCCTAGCTGACATGGAGAAGGACAGTGATCTTGACGGCATACGGGGTGAGCCGATATACCAGGACACCATCGTGAGTCTCACCGAGGCGCTCGACCACCGCCTCAGACGCGAGAACGAAGCCGCAGAGCGGCGAAAGGAGTGATCATGATGCACCTCGACAAGGGCGGTCGGGTCGTCTGACTCCAGACGATCCCTCGCTCGCCTGATCCAAGCCGGATCTGCCGTTATGACGAGAGGCGGTGTTGTCCGACCGCGACAGCCCACGTCACCACCGACGACACGCCAGCGCGTTATTTCGTTCCTCCGCAGTGCCTGGAAGAGCGACAGAACGGCGACCCGGCCCTGGTCGACGAAGTGCGCAATCCTGGCGCTTCTTCTGACTGCGGGAGCTGGATCCTTCCTCTTCTCCTTACCTCATCCGATCTCCTCGATCGAGATATCAGGCCCGGTCCTGGTCATCCTATGGGTGCTGCTATACCTGTGGATGCTGTTCATGGACCCGGTGTCCCGGCTCGTGGGAGCCCTTATCCTTGTGGTCCTGGGGACGCTGGCGGGCATGGCGATGCCCGCCATCGACTTGACTGTGGACATCGGAGCGATGGCGGCACAGCTCGGCGTTGACGGCGTGACTGGGAGCTACTCGCTTCATGAAGGTCCCGCTTGGTGGCAGGTTCTGGCGGGCGGTCTGCTTCTCAGTCTCGTGCTACTGGGAGGGCTGAGGCTGGCCCGGGCGTCCTGAGTGAGAAGCCGACCCTCGCGGCAGCCGCGCCGCCGGTCGTCCGACACGATGAGGGAGCGCCTGGGGCGCGTTGCTGCAGGCCCCGGCATCCCTGGCGACCCGGTTCGTTTGCTCGTGTGAAGCGCGAAGGTATATCCCCTGTCTCGGACGCGCTCCACGCGCGGGCTAAGGTCGCGGCTCGCCGGCGATCGACACCTCACCGCGTTCCGGGTCGACCATCAACCAGTCGCCGGTCCTGATCAGTTGCGTGACGTCGCCGTCCTCGAACCGGTCGCACAGCGCCAGCCCGGCCAGCGCAGCGCCCTGGGCCAGGATGGTGTTGGCGCGGTTGAACAGGATGGCCTTCGGGACGATGCCCCGCTGCTTCATCTCGTGCAGCATCCAGGCCGAGGCCACGCCGCCCTTGCAGGTGTTCAGGACGAGGATCTTGTCGACGTAGGATTGCCCCGCCAGCTTGTGCTGCGGGCGGGAGAACACCCCGTTGATGCGGTCCAGGTCGTAGCGGGCCGAGAAGTTGTCGTCGGCGACCAGCGCCTCGCCCTCGATCCTGGCGCCGATCCCCTTGTGGCACTTGAGCACGGTCATCGCACGATCTCCCCGGCGCAGGCCGATTCCACGCAATCCTCGGTGCTCGCCAGCGCCGGCAGGTAGCCATAGCCGCCGAGGATGTTGACGATCTTCGCCGAGTTGCTGAGCAGCCGGCGCCAGCCGTTCGCCTCGCCGATCTCGCGGGCGTACTGGTTGTAGAAGCAGGTGCCCTCCAGGACCTTGGCGCCGGCACCCTCGATCCGCACGATCAGGCCGAGGCGGGTGCTGTCGGCGTAGACGCTGGGCGAGGTGCAGACGATGAGCGCCGTGGCCGCGTGCACCCGCCTACCATCCAGGAGGTCCGCCACCTTCTGCATCTCGACCAGCGACAGCTGCGGCGCGGCGAACACGACGACGTCGACCTTCTCGCCTTTGCCACCGTAGCCGGAGCGCAGCGCCTCGAGATCGCCCGCCGTGATCTCGTGTGCCGGCAGCCGGCTGCCGCCGACGGCGTCCAGGGTCGGTGCCTCGGGGGTGATGCCGACCAGATGGAACAGCGGCGTCGAGCCGAAGCTCGCCATGGCCGCGCCGAGGTGCTTCATCTCGTCGGAGGTCGGAGCGGAGTCGATCCCGTCGATGACCGGCACCTCCCAGTAGGATCCCGAGAGCTTTCCGACGATGGCGCCGAGCGCTCCCCACTCGGCCACGCCCTGCGGCCGGTGCCGCACCACGAAGCGCCTCGTGGCCCGGCGGTTCTCGTCCAGGTGGAGGCCGTAGCGGGGGTGCGGCCGGTCAGGCCGGCCGCCAGCGCGGACGGCCCGCCCTCGAAGTTGGAGCGCGCGCCGAGCGCGCTGTTGCAGTAGATGACGACGCCGGTGTCGCCGAACGCCACGTGATCGCGATGCGTCGGCGGCATGATCGTCTGGTAGTTGATGCAGGTGTTGGTCATCAGGATGCCGAGCCTGGTGCAGGCCGCAATGGTGCGGCGGTCGAGATCCGCCATCTCCTCGGTCTGCCCGAGCGGGCGGTAGTAGTTGAGGTCGACGCCTCGCGGGTCGGTGAGCATCGGCACGACGACACGCCGCTCGGCCTCGGGATGCGCGGCGAGCGCCTCCAGAAACGCCACACCGGCCTCGCCGACCGATTCCGGGTCGGCCATCATGTGGGCCTGCGACACCGCCACAAGGTCGGCCGCGTCGAACATCTCCCCCACCTTCTTCATGTGGTCGATGGCCCAGCGCTTCGGCTCGCCCAGTTCCCCGGCCAGCATGGCGCGCTCTTCCTCGGTAAGCTTCATCGCCTGGGTCCTCCTGTTGCGAGAGTTGGCCGTCGCGATCCGCGGCGGAGGGATCACTTCATCGAGTGGGGCAGCCACAGCACGAGCTCCGGGAGCAGGTAGACGAGGTAGAGCATGGCGATCTGGATGAGCAGGAACGGCAGCGCGCCGCGCGCCAGCTTCCACAGGGCGATCCTGGATATGCCGTGGATGGTGAAGAGGTTCACGCCGATCGGCGGCGAGATCTGGGCGATCTCCATGGCGATGACGGCGAAGATGCCGAAGACGATCGGGTCCATTCCGAGCTGCTCGGCTACCGGGAAGAAGATCGGAATCGAGATCAGCAGCATCGCCGCGCTCTCGAGAAACATCCCGAGCACCACGTAGGCGAGGATCATCAGGGTGACCGCCCAGATGCCATCGGCGCGCTCGATGATCGCGGCGGCGATGGACTGCGGCACCTGCTCGAAGGTCAGGAAGTGCGCGAAGTACTGGCCGAACACGATCAGCATGTAGAGCATCGAGGTCGTCGCCGTCGCCACGATGGCGGCGTCCCTGAGCTTCTCGACGCTGAGGCGGCCCTGGAGCAGGCCGAGGGCGGTCACATACAGCACCGAGAGGGCGCCGACCTCTGTCGGGGTGAAGACGCCGGTGTAGATCGCCACGATGATGACCACCGGCAGCAACACCACGCCGATAGAGCCGCGGGTCGTCGACATCCGCTCCGCCACGGTCGGACGGTACTCGATCCGCACCCGCGGTCGCGACAGCAGGACGTAGGTGACGAACAGCCCCATCATCAGGATCCCCGGGACCACCCCGGCGATGAACAGCTGGCCGATCGACGTCTCGGTGATGACGCCATAGAGGATCAGCGGGATCGACGGCGGGATGATGATGCCGAGCGTGCCGCCGCCGGCGACGAAGCCTCCGGCCCGGGACTCGCCGTAGCCCTCCTTCAGCAGCAGCGGGATCGCGACCAGGCCGACGGTCGCCGCCGTCGCCACGCTCGACCCGGAGATCGCCGCGAAGATCCCGCAGGCCGTGATGGTCGCGACGCCGAGGGAATTCGGGACGGCGCCGACCCAGGCCTTGGTGACGTCGAACAGGTCACGGCCGGCATCGGTGCGCTGCATGATGGTGCCGGTGAGGATGAACAGCGGCAGGGCGACCAGCTCGAAGATCGACGCGCCCTGCCAGCTGATCTGGATGAAGGTCCTGAGCGCATGGACCGGATCCTCGAGCAGGAGCGTGGCGGCGAAAGCGGAAACCCCCATCGCGACGAACACCGGCACCGACAGGAGCATCAGGACGAACAGCAGGACGATCGCGACATAGCCGCCGTAGTCGAAGAAGAAGTCCTGCACCATGGCTCAGTCGCCGATCACGTGCCCGACCGGCCCGTCGTCGCCGGCGACGAGCACGACGAGCGACTGCAGGAACAGGCCGAGGCCACCGATCGGGATCGCCAGCTGCGGAATCCACAGCGGAACGTCCAGCAGCGTCGCGGAGAGGATGGCGTTGGACCAGGAGTACCAGGCGAAATAGGCGCCGGTACCGATCAGCAGCAACGCGAATCCCATGGTCGAGAGGTGGGCGATCAGGTCGAGCCCGCGCCGGAACCGGGGGAACAGCGTGATCAGGAGGGTCACACGGAAGTGCGCGCGCGACTGGACCGCCAGGGCGTTGCCCAGGAAGCCGATGAAGATCAGCGCGTAGAGTGTGGTTTCGAACACCCACAGTGTCGGCGCTCCGAACGCGCGCGCCACCGCTTCGTAGGCGATGGGGAGGCAGAGCAGGGCCATCAACACGATCGAGACGGCGGTCATGCCCCGGCCGACGGCCCTGGCGACGCTGATCACGACAACACCTCGCTGCTCGGTTGCCGGGCGGTTCCGGTGCCAGTCGGCCGTGTCTCAGTCGGCGGTGACCAGCTTCACGATTTCCGGCGAGAAGCCCGATCGCGACGTCTCCGCCAGCGGTTCCAGCGCCGAGCGAAAGGCCGTCCACTGGTCGCTGCCGGGCTCGACGACGCGGATCGTGTTGCCGTTCCGGGCCACCTCGTCGAGCAGGCTGCTCAGGTTGTCGATCGCGTACTGCTGCATGTGGTCGCGAGCGTTCTGGGCGGATTCGAGAACCACCGCCTGCAGCTCGGGCGACAGCCCATCGAACGTCGCCTTGTTCATCACATAGGCGTGGATGAGCGTGCCGAGCACGCCGTTCGGGACGAACATGTGGCTGGCGACCTCGTAGTGCTTGAGGCCGACGGCGCCGCCGAGACCGCCCATCGCCCCGTCGACGGTGCCGCGCTGCAGGCCGGAGTAGACGTCGCCGACACCCATGGTGGTCGGCGAGGCGCCGAGCGTCTGCATGACCAGGCCGGATCCCTTGGAGTAGACCCGGATCGCCTTGCCCTTGAGGTCCGCCGGCGCCGCGATGTCGAAGTTCGTGGAGACCACCGGCGGGCCGATGTCGAACATGGCGATGATGACGGCGCCCTGATCCCGCAGCCTGGCGTCGAAGTAGTCGAAGATCGGGTTGCCCGGCTTCAGGTTGTCGCGCGTCCACTCCATGGACTTCGTCCAGAGCGGCGTCGTCAGTATGCTGACGTCGGCCACCCGGCCCGACCAGTTGTCGAGGGTGGTCAGCGAGATGTCGACGGTGCCTTGCGGGATGGCCGTCGCGACGAACTGCTGTTTGACCATCTCGCCACCGGCGAACGCCCTGGTGCGGATCTCGCCGCCGCTCTTCTCTTCGAGGAGCCGCTCGAACAGCGGGACAAATTCCGCCACCTGATAGTGCTTGGGGCTACCCCAGGTCGAGATCGACAGCCGTTCCGCTGCCGTCGTCGCCGATGAAACCGCCGATGCGGTCAGAAGCACGCCGGCGGCGAGAGCCATCACCTGCTTGTTCACGTCGCGTCCTCCCATGGTTGCCGGGCCTTGAGCTGGCCCGCGTCAACTCCCTGTCGGTCGAACGGTGCCGACGGGAAAATTACTATATAGCAATTAAAAGGAAGTAATATTGCGGTGTCAACCGGAAGCGGCGATCATCCGCCGCCCATGGGACGCGCCGCCTCGTGGGAGCAGCACCCGCCAGCAGAGACCGACGGATGGCCACGCAACCGACGTCCCGAGCCGACGAGTTCGTCCGGCGCTACTGGCCCTCCGAGGCCGGGCAGCCGAAGCACGAGAAACTCCGCCAAGCCTTCACCCGGTCGATCATGGACGGCTACTGGCTGGCCGGGGCGCGCCTGCCGACCGAGGCGGAGTTGGTGGCCACCACGCCCTGCAGTCTCGGTACCGTCCAGCGGGCGCTGCGCGATCTGGTGGCCGACGGCATCATCGAGCGGCGTCGGGGAAGCGGCAGCGTGGTCGCTGACCTTCGGCGGCCGATCGACAGGCCCTGGCACATGCGCTTCCTCGACCGCAGCAAGGAAGACGGCTCCTACCTGCCGGTCTTCACGCGCGTCCTGGAGAGGCGGCTGACGGACGAGCAGGGGCCGTGGTCGCCCGCGCTCGGCCAGGCGGACCACCAGGTCGTGCGGATCGACCGCGTTTTCACGATCGCCGACGAGTTCGACGCCTACAACGTGTTCTACGCCCTGGCCGACCGCTTTCCGGAACTGGTGCAGCAGCCGATGGCGGCGCTGAACGGCGTGAACCTCAAGATCGTCATCGCTCGCCAGCACCACATGCCGGTGCACAAGGTCCGGCAGGTCATGCGCTTCGAGGTCGTCCCGGATTGGATGGCGACGTTCTGCGGTTGGTCGACCGGCGCGACCAGCGCCGTGCTGAACGTGGTCGCCCACGCGCCCGATGGCGGGCCGATCTACTACCAGGACTTCTACATGCCGACCGGCGCCGGCATCCTCGACCTCGGGACGTCCACGGGGGGATAGTCGGCGGTGGTCATGGGGGCGGGTGGGTTGACGGTGTCGAGGGGGCGCTTCGCGGCGCCGGCGCGCTACACGCGCTCGGAGAAGCGATCGAAGGCGGTGACGCGGACACACTGCGGCACGCAGGGTCCCGGTTGGATCTCCGTCGTCAGGTACCGCCGCTCTTCCTCGAGGCCGGTGTCCGGGACATCCCGGTACCAGGCTCGCGGGTTTCCGTCCGACCCGTCGTTCCAGCGGTAGCCCCGGGCCTTCAGGCGGTCCTTCCTGTCGAACGGGCTGTCGAGCGCCCACACCCGCCAGGTCGGTTGGCGGGCGGTGTCCAGCAGGCGCTTGAGGGTCGGCTCGGCCGAGCCGGGCAGGGCGCGCGCCAGGATCTCGAGCAGCAGCTCACAGTCGGCGAGGCCGCGGTGGCCGTCGTGGAACAGCCCGTAGCGCATAGCCAGGTAGTCGAGCTTGGCGCTGCCGATCCCCGCTCCGCGCCAGGGAACCTGGGCCAGCGAGCAGGCCCAGGCCTTGGTGGCGAACACCGGATGCAGGCGCTCGGCGAAGACGCGGTCGAAGCCGGCGTTGTGAGCGATCACCACGGCGGCGGGGCCGACGATCCGCGCGACCTCGTCGCGATCAATGGCAAGGCCGCCGACCATCGCGTCGGTGATGCCCGTCAGCTCCACCACCTCGGCCGGGAGCGGGCAACCAGGATCGTTGAAGGCGTGAAAGCGGTCGACGATCCCGCAGACCTGGCCGCGGTCATCGAACTCGAAGACGATCATCGCCAGCTCGATGATCTGGTCCTCGCGCCGGTCGAGCCCGGTCGTCTCGGTGTCGAGCAGCACGCCGATCCTGGTATCGCCGATGGGGTCGGCGAAGACGTCGCGCCTCTTGACCCGGCGCAACACCCGGTAGTCGAGGTGGCGCTCCAGGCACCTGGCCAGGGCTTCGCTGTCCTCCGGGTCGGTCATGACCGGTGGAGGGTCCTGACGACGATCCGGCCTGCGGCCGGTGCCGTGATTTCGTGGTGGGCGCCGATCGTCACGTCTCCAACCTGGCGGGGCCGGTAGGCGACGGCGCGGGCACCGCCAGCGGGGCGAGCGCTGACATAAAAGATGCCGGCGTGCTCGCTGGCCCGGATCGTCTCCGCGAGCGCCTGCAGGGCGGCGCATGAAACGGGGCTCAGGGCATTGTGATAACCAGCCTTGGGGCCCGGGTGTCGATGGAGGAGCTTTGAGGGGTTGCTGCGTGGCTGCGGTACGTCCGCCGGATCCCGCGTCGGCGCCCGAAGACGGTCTCGCGGGGACGATGGGGGGCGACTTCCGCCGCCGCCGTGGACAGGGCCAGGGTCGCGCAGGTGGGGTCGAGACCCCGGCGACGGGTCGCGCGGCTTGGCAGGTGGCGGCTACCGTCCACGCGAACAACGGCGGTGCGCGAGGTCGTCATGCGGTTGGCGTTCCGACTCCAGCACCATGATTTATGTCCAGAGTTCCACGACGAGCAACTATCCAACGTAACACAATTTTAGCTTTATCAGATCCTTGACGATACGGAATATGCGGAGCGGCTGGGGTGGCATGATCAGCTCTCTGAGGGTGCGCAGGCGGTCCGAACTGTGGCTCGCGCTGCGCTCCTCGTTGCGTTGGTCGCTCGGCACGCTTGCGACGGGCTGGCGGACCTCGAGCGCCAGCAAGTTCGGCGGTGCCTGCCTCGGCCTGTCGATCGCCAAGCGGCTGGTCGAGATTATGGGAGGAGATCGGCGTCACGCCGAACGCGGGCGAGGGCTCGACGGTCTGGTTCGAGCTTCCGGTCGAGCTGGTCCACCACACCGTCGTGCGGGCGCAGGACGATCTGTCGGCCGCGAGCGTCCTGCTGGTCGGTCACGACAGGAGGGTGACGGCCGCGCCGAAATCGGCCCTGGGTCGGGGCGGTTTGACGCGCATCACCTGGACGCGCGATCCGGAGGGTATCCCGGCTCCGCCGGTCGCCCGCCGCTTCGACCGCGTCATCCTGGCCGGCCGGCGTGGCGTCCCGTCGGTCGTCGAGTGGGAAGGATCGTCCGCGCGCCCTCAGCGACTCAGCACTGAACCTGTTGGTCCCGGCGCCACCCATGGCGTTGTCGTCGCTGCAGCTGACCCAGCGGATCGTCTGGGGGCTGTGCCGCTCGGAACGATGACGGTGCCGGCGCGGTCGCGGCGGCTGTACCCCGCGACGAGGGTAGTCCTGATGGCCCAGCGGGCGCTGGCCGTCGAAGACCAACCACGCGAGGGGTTCGGCGAGTTCCGGGATCCCCCGGATGGGGGATGCCTCGGGCAACTGTGCTCGTCATTCTGTCAACCCGAGTTGACTGCCGACTTGACTGCGCCGACCCCCAGCTGCTGCACCCTGTCGAGTGAAATGATCCATGGATGTAGAATCGTACCGTTCCGCAGAAGACCTCGGGCGGCGAGCCATTTCCTCGATCAGACAATCCGGGATGCATGACCCGGTGGCGTTTGAGCGCGCTGGGTTCACCGTCCGCATAAAATCCCACGACGACCTCGCCTCCTACATCGATGTCATGCATGAGGGTCGGTTCGCGCCGTTCATGCGCGAGCTTGGCGGCTTTGCGGCGCATGAACTGGACGAGTTCCTCGACGGCATCGTGCGATATGCGCAGTTCTTCATGGCTCATTTCAAGGCTGATAAGACACCCATTCCGTTATCCGGGATGCTGGCTCAGTACTGTTTGTACCGTAAACTTCGAGGCGTTCCGGATCGCGCGGAAATCCTTGAGATCGGGCCGGGCAGTGGACTTGGGGCATTCTTCATTTCGATGTACTCGGGCATCCAGAGATATGACCAGATCGAAAATTCGGAAGCCTTCTATCTTCTACAGAGTCTGATCGGACGATACCTGCATGGCCATCGCTTTCTCGACCATGCCCAGATCGATGCGGCGGCAGCCGGGCATGGCACCCTAAAGTTGGACCGTGTTCAAGCCACCCATGGCAAAATCCTAGAACACAGCAAAAAGACTTACTCGATATCGACTGAAAGAAACCCCTTCACAGAGCACTTTCCGTGGTGGAAGGTAGGAAATGTTTTGGACCGCAAATATGATATTGTGACATAAAACGCTAATATTACTGAGTTCAGCGAGTCGGCTTTACGGTACTATGCGGCTCTTGCGCGTACAGTGTTGAAGCCAGCAGGAATATTTCTCGCTCAATGCCTAGGCGGCGGCGCCACAGAGCCGAGGGCTGCCATGAAGGTTTTTATTCGAACAGGCTTTGTTCCTTTGGTTCTGGCCAGCGGCTATGATGAAAAACGTGACGGGCCGGGCCCAAATTCGTCCGCTCGGCCATTCGCCACGCTGAATCTGGTTCTGCTGCCGAGCGGTCATCCGGCGATCAGTCGACTCTCGTTTGCTCAGCAGAACGGCCCGCTATTCGACACAAGTGAGGCTCTGACGCGATCGATGTTTGGGTTGGGCCGTTCACGTGGAGAAATACTGTCTCAGGCTGAAATTGTCGCCTTGGTTGCGGAGCGATTGCGCAAGGAAGCGAGACCCTTGATTCTGCCGGATCCTGCCAACCAGGTTGCGTAACGGTTCGCGCTCCACCTTCTTCGGGCGGGTTGGCTGGCAACGCCCAGATCAGCCGGCGCCTGTTGCAGGCCAGGTGGCCAGCCCATCTGGATGAACGCGCGGGCGATGCCGACGGGTCGATTGATCGTCTGGCACGGCCGCTCCGCTCTGCCAAGCG
Organism: Rhodospirillaceae bacterium; assembly: GCA_018401495.1. Taxonomy (GTDB): domain Bacteria; phylum Pseudomonadota; class Alphaproteobacteria; order Thalassobaculales; family Thalassobaculaceae; genus Thalassobaculum_A. Next base: position 206,567 of record JAGYJX010000011.1, on the reverse strand, counting down.
CAACGATCAGATTGGGGACGTTCCACCGCTTGAGGGTCGGCTCGGCCGAGCCGGGCAGGGCGCGCGCCAGGATCTCCAGCAGCACCTCGCAGTCGGCGAGGCCGCGGTGCCCGTCGTGAAACAGCCCGTAGCGCATCGCCAGGTTGTCGCTTGGCGCTGCCGATCCCCGCTTCGCGCCAGGGAACCTCGGACAGCGAGCAGGCCCAGGCCTTGGTTGCGAACACCGGATGCAGGCGCTCGGCGAAGACGCGGTCGACGCCGGCGTTGTGGGCGATCACCACAACGCCGGGGTCGACGAGGCGCGCGATGTCGTCAGGATCGATGGCACAGCCGGCGACCATCGCGTCGGTGATGCCCGTCAGCTCCACCACCTCGGCCGGGATCGCGCGACCAGGGTCGTTGAAGGCCTGGGCGCGCTCGAGGATCCGACAGACCTGGGCGCGGTCGTCGAACTCGAAGACGATCATCGCCAGCGCGATGACCTGGTCTTCGCGCCGGTCGAGCCCGGTCGTCTCGGTGTCGAGCAGCACGCCGATCCTGGTATCGCCGATGGGGTCGGCGAAGACGTCGCGCCTCTTGACCCGGCGCAACACCCCATGGTCGGGGCTGCGCTCAAGGCGCCGGGCCAGGACCCCGACGTCTTGCGGTGCGGTCATCGCCAGCCCCCGGGTAGCGGCATGATGCTTCTCACTCGCTCCCCTGGCGCACCACGGGGCGCACCATGGGCCCGGGCTTGCCCTCCCATCGCAGCTCCAGGACGGCGCCCTGGGCGACCGACTGAACGGCGTGGGGGAACAGCGCCACCAGGCTGGTGCCCGCGGGATCGCGCACCGAGGGATAGACGATGCCGTTGATGCCCCGACGGCGCACGGCATCGGCCAGGTCGCTGCCGGCCGGGTAGCCGCGGGCTGGGTCCGGGTGCAGGCAGGACGGCGGCTCGTCCAGATCCCGCAGATCGACGAACTCGCCGGCGAAGCTCGCGAACAGCTCGGCATACTCGATGCGGGTCTCGAACCGGTCGATCCGGGCAAGTTCCCGCTCCACGTGCCACACGATCTCGGCGAGGCAGGTTGCGGTACCGGTAAGGCTCGCGTACCAGGCGCCGCGCTCGGGGCCGTTGAACCGATTCAGCTCGCGTGGACGGAAGTACGCAAAGGCGGCGTTGATGAAGGCGGCGTGCGGGACGCCGCGCACGAACTCGCCGGCGCCGATCGACGTCGTGCCGCGGCGCTCGGCTGTCAGGCGGGCGCTGCTGAAGGCCTCGATCTCTTCGATCGCCCGGCGCTCTTCGTCGGTGTCGACCAAGGTGTTCAGCACGGGATCACGCAGTTGGGCCGTTGACACCAGCCGAACGCCCCGTGGCCCCGGCAGCAACACGATGGGGAACCCATGGACGGTCGTCATGCCGGCGGATCCTGGTCAGGGCTCAGGAGACTGTGGGGTGGCGATTGTCAGAGACCGCCGCGGAGCGCGTCCACATGGGCGCGCACCTCGATCATCTGCGGGATGCCTCCCTCGATCATCGACTCCACCGGGGTCAGGTTCTCGAACAGCGGGCCCGTGTTGCGCAGCGTCGGCCACTGATCGGCGAGAGTGTCGACGAACAGCAGATGCAGGGCCTTGTAGATGCCGATCAGCGCCGAGGCCCGCATCAACTGATCTTGGGTCAGTGTCTGCTGCCAGCGGTCCTGGCGGATCCGGTCCCAGGTGCTCGGCGAGACGCCGATCAACGCGGCCGCCTGCGGCTTGGTGACGCGCCAAGCCGCCATCAGCCGCACCAAAGCCTTCAGCGCCGGCGGCGTCAGGCGCCGACGATCGGCCTCGCCCGCGAAGGTCTGGCGAGGCATCGCCTGGCGCGGTGCGGCAACCAAGGCGTTGCTCATGGGTCAATTCCCTTCAGCCGCCCAATATAGCGCAAAAGATGCGAATTGTGATGTCATTTGCAGGTGTGGGCCGCTTCTCGCACCCGCCGCCCTTGCTGGTCGGTGACCTGCTGGGTGGCTCGCGCGCAAACCGGCGTTGACGCTCGTGAGGGCGGTCGTCACCCGTTGGGCAAAAGCGTCGCCGGCCGAACGCCGGTGGCCGACACCGTGTCGGGTTGGTTCGCGTTGAGGTCCAAGACCGCGCGGGTCGGTGATCCATCGTTGCTTGCCGGCGGATCGCGGGTCGGTCCGCAACCGGTGTCCAGGGACGGCGCTTGGGTTTTCAGGGCTGGCCCTGATGCATCGCGCCACCGCGGAGACGGAATAAGGCTCCGGCTCGCCAGTCTGGCGAGCTGGGCGGCGGCGACGCGCTCGAAGTGGTCCGCGGCCCTGCCTGAGGCGCTCCCAGGCCTCGGAGGATGAAGGCGCGCCGGCTCCGGCGCTCGCTTCTCCCGAGCCGTGCCGCGAGGGTCTCGAAGACAGACGGGACGCCGCCCGAGGACGTCCGCAGAAATACACGGGAGTGCGCGAGAGGCGTCAGCGAGGGCGTGTTGCCGTTCGAGCCGGTTGCGAAATCCTCCGGTCCGGGACCAGGACGGGGCTGCGCCGCTACAGGGTCTCCTCGTCCGTGGGCCACAATCGATCGCCAGAAGGGGAGCGGATCGGCGCCGGCGCGACCCCGAGCGGGCGCGCGGCGACGGGGAGGATGCGGCCATCCGCTCGGTGGCGGGGCGCTGCTTGCAAAGGGTCTCGAACGCGCGTGACCGCGGTCAATCAGCAGGAGTAAGTAAGGGTGGACGTTCACCAAACCCCATCGCGCCTCCCACCCATCCAGCCTCGTCAACGAGTGGCGGGATGGGGGATGACTCCGTGAAGGACCACATGCGCGACGCGTTTCGCTTCTTATTGAGATGGACTCACGCTCGATCGGGCGTTGTGATCTACGGGCTCGCTACCGGTATCGTAGCCATTGCGACCGCCGCACGGTTGGTGTTGGAGCCGGTCATCGGCTCTTATCTCTTCCTTGCCTTTCTGGCGGCGGTTGTCGCGTGTGCGGTGCTGTTGGGCCGGGGCAGCAGTCTGTACGCGCTCCTGCTCGGCGCGTTCCTGGCCGTGTTCCTGTTCATCGAACCGTCCTACTCACTGACGATGACGCAGGCGGACACGGTCGCGCTGTTCTTCTACCTGACCGTCGGTCTTGTGTCGGCTGCTGCAATCGAGGGTCTTCGGGCGTTGGCGCACGATCTGCAAGCCGCCGAACTTCACCAAGACGTGCTGGCTCGCGAAATGCACCATCGCACGCGGAACAACCTGCAATTGCTGATCGCGGCGACCGGGATGTATCACAGCCGGGCCAAAAGCGAGGAGACAAAGCGGATCCTGGAGGCCGTGAGCAACCGGATCGCCAGCTTCGGGCTGCTTCAGGAACTCCTCTACGCGCCAACCTCGTCAGGCTGCGGAGTCGAGGCCACGGATCTGGTCGATGGACTGCGTCACGCGTTATCAACCTCGCTCCTGCTGCACCGCCCGATCACACTTTCCGGCTCGGCAACGCCGGTGAGATTGCCGCGGTCCATGGCCGCGGCGATCGCCATCGCGGTGAACGAACTGGTGACCAACGCGGTCAAGTACGCCTTTCCCGATCAACGACCAGGCACGATCCAGATCCAGCTCCGCGTGCAACCCAATCAGGTGCTCACGGTCACCGTTCAGGATGATGGCGTTGGCTGCCCGCTCCCGACGCCAACGGGGACGGGGCTGTCCCTGATCTCGGCCCTGCTGAAGCCACACCAGGGGAGGATCGATCACGAGGACGCCGCACCGGGTTGCCGCGCCACGCTGCGAATGCCCCTGCGCGCGCAAGCCTGACGGGCTGGGCAGCTTGTAGCGTACCATCACGCAGTCCACGCTGCGCCGCTTCCACGACAACAGCCGCGACGACAACCACGAGCGGTTGCGAGCGTCGCGACTGAGGGTGCGATACCGCAGGATGTCGCGCTTGTCGAACCGCGTTGCCAGCACCCAGCCCAGTCAGCACCCAGCCCAGTCAGCACCCAGCCCAGTCAGCGACCGGTCATCCGGCGACCGGTCATCCAGCGAGCGGATTCCAGCACGCCTCGGCATGCCCGCCCTCGCCCGACAGGTCCGGGCGGCGCTGCCGGCAACCGGCGTCGGCTCGCGGGCAGCGCGGCGCGAAGGAACAGCCGGGCGGCGGGTCGGCCGGGTCGGGCAGTTCCGCCGGATCGTCCTCGACGGCGGCGGCGGCGCGGCCCAGTACCGGGGCCGAGCGCAACAGCAGGGCGGTGTAGGGATGCCGCGGGCGGGCGAAGACCTCGGCCGTCGGGCCGGTCTCGACGATCCGGCCGAAGTACATCACCGCCACCCGATCGCACAGGCTCTCGACCACGCCCAGGTCATGGCTGATGAAGACGCAGGTCAGGCCGAGGTCGCGCCTCAGGCCGTCGAGCAGGTTCAGCACTTGCGCCTGCACCGAGACATCCAGGGCCGACACCGGCTCGTCGAGCACGACCACCCGAGCCTCGGCCGCCAGCGCCCGGGCGATGCCGACGCGCTGGGCCTGGCCGCCCGAGAGCTCGTGGGGAAAGCGCTCGAGGAACTCGGCGTCGAGGCCGACCGCGGCCGCCAGTTCGCCGAGGCGGCGGCGGCGGCTCTCGGCGTCGAGGCCAAGCACCCGGCGCAGCGGCGCCTCCAGCGCCTGGCGGACCGTGCGGCGCGGGTTGAGCGCGGCGACGGGGTCCTGGAACACGTACTGGACACGACGCGCCAGGGCCCGCGGCTCGCGCCCGGCCAGCGTCGTCACGTCCTCGCCGTCCAGCAGGATGCGCCCGGTACTGGGACGGTCGAGCCCGACCAGCATGCGGGCCAGCGTGGTCTTGCCGCAGCCGGATTCGCCGACCACCCCCAGCGTCTCGCCGGCCGCCACCGTGAGGTCGACGCCCTGGACGGCGCGCACCGCCGGCCGGCGGCGGCCGAGCAGGGCGCGGCCGCCGCCGAAGCTGCGGGCCAGCCCGACGGCCTCGAGCGCGGCGGTCACGCGATCCTCGACTGCGGCTTGAGGCAGCGCGCCGCCCGCCCGTCCGGCAGTTGGGACATCGCGATCTCACCCTGCCGGCAGCGCGGCTCGACGACCGGGCAACGGTCGGCGAAGGCGCAGCCCGTCGGCAGCCGGTCGGCCGGCGGCGGCGCGCCCGCAATGGCGTCGAGGCGGCGTCGAGGCTGGCCGAGAATCGGGACGCAGTCGATCAGCCCGCGGGTGTAGGGATGCGCCGGGTCGTCGAGGACCGCGCGCGTCGGCCCGACCTCGACGATCCGCCCGGCATACATCACCGCCACACGATCGCAGAGCTCCGACACCACCGCGAAATCATGGGTGATGAACAGTACTGCCGCACCGCGCTCGTCGGTGAGCGTCCGCAGCAGTCCGAGGACCTGCGCCTGCACGGTGACGTCAAGCGCGGTGGTCGGCTCGTCGGCGACGATGAGATCGGGATCGTTGGCCAGCGCCATGGCGATGCAGACCCGCTGGCGCATGCCGCCCGACATCTCGTGCGGGTAGGCGCCAAAGCGTGCCGCCGCCGACGGGATGCGAACGCGCTCCAGCAGGTCGGTGGCGCGCGCCTCGGCATCCCGCCGCGACAGCCGGCGATGGGCGCGCAGCGCCTCGACCACCTGGTCGCCGATGCTGAACAGAGGGTGCAGGCTGGTAGCGGGGTCCTGGAACACATAGGCGACCCGGCCGCCCCTGAGCCGCCGAAGCTCCTCCGGCGATGCCGCCAGCTGATCGCTTCCCCCGATCGTCACCCGTCCGCCGGTGATGACGCCGGGCGGGCTCGGCACCAGCCGCAGCAGCGACAGTGCGGTCGCCGACTTCCCGGAGCCGGACTCGCCGACCAGCGCCACCCGCTCACCCGGCGCCAGCTCCAGGTCGACCCCGCCGACCGCGCGGAGGCGACGCGCCCCAGTGTGGAACTCGGTGTGCAGGTCGCGGATCGACAGCGCGGTACCATCCGCCGGCGCCGCGGGGACCGCCCCACGACGCACCACGGTCGCCGCGCCCGGCGCGGCCAGCGCCCCCGACTTCAGTCGAGGGTCGAGGACGTCGCGCAACCCGTCGCCGACCAGATTGATGGCCATCACCAGGGCGAAGATCATCAGGCCCGGGATCACCGCGACATGCGGCGCGGAGAACAGCAGCTTGCGGCCCTCGCCGAGCATCGAGCCGAGGTCGGCCTGCGGCGGCTGCGCGCCGAGGCCGAGGAAAGACAGCCCGGCGGTCTCCAGGATCATCCATCCGACCGTGGTCGACATGGTGACCACGATGGTCGGCAGCACGTTCGGCAGCACCTCGCCGAACAGAATGGCGGCGTGCGACGCTCCCGACAGGCGCGCCGCGTCGACGAACTCCCGGCGCGACAGCCCCAGCGTGATGCCGCGGACCGTGCGGGCGAAGAACGGCACGTTGACCAGAGCGATCGCGTACAGCGCGTTCATCAGGCCCGGACCGAGCACGGCGACGATGCCGAGCGCCAGCAGGATGTAGGGAAACGCCATCACCAGGTCGATGCCGCGCATCAGCGCGCCGTCGATCCTGCCTCCGGCATAGCCCGCGACCAGACCGATCAGCGAACCGGCCAGCGCGGCCGCCGCGGTCGCCGCAACGCCGACCAGCAGCGACACCCGGGTTCCCCAGAGCAGCCGCGCCAGGAGGTCGCGCCCGAGATGATCGGTGCCGAGCACCGTACCGCCCTCGCCCGGCACCAGCAGCCGGCGCGCCGGATCGGTCACGTCCGGATCCGGCATCGGTAGCAGCGGCGCCGCGAGCGCCAGGACCACGATCGCGCCCAGCAACAGCAGGCCGAGAGCCGACAACCGGTTGGCCAGCAACAGCCGCAGCGGCGACGGCCGTCCGCCGGCCGCGTCCGCCGGAGCCGTCCCGGCATCGACCGCCGCCATCAACGCAGCCTCGGGTCGACCAGCATCTGGGCGAAGTCGGCGAGCAGGTTGAACAGCACGTAGCTGGCGGCCACCACCAGCACCCCGCCCTGCACCAGCAGCAGGTCCCGCGTGGCGATGGCGTTCACCAGCATGCGGCCGATGCCCGGCCACTGGAACACCGTCTCGATGTAGACGGCGCCGCCGAGCACGAAGCCGGCCTGGATGCCGATCACCGGAATCACCGCCACCAGCGCGGCCTTGAAGGCGTGGCGGTAGATCACTTGGCGCTCCGCCACGCCCTTGGCGCGCGCGGTGCGGATGAAGTCCTGGCGCAGCACCTCGAGCATCGCGGCGCGGGTCAGCCGGGCGATCACCGCCGCCGCCACGACCGCCAGGGTGAGCGCCGGCAGCACCAGGTGCCGCAGCAGGTCGAGCGGACCACCGCCGCCGTAGATCGCGCGCATGCCGGAGGCAGGCAGCCACTGCAGCTGCACCGCGAACAGCATGATCAGCAGCAGACCGAGGAAGAAGGAGGGCGTCGATATGCCGATCAGCACCAGCAGGCTCACGGCCCGGTCGACCCAGCCGAATTGCTGGACCGCGGCGACGATACCCGCCAGCACGCCGAGGACCGAGCACAGGACGAGTGCGGTCCCGGCCAGGATCAGGGTGGCGCCGAACCGCTCCAGCACCTCGTCGGCCACCGGGCGGTTGAGGGCATAGCTGCGACCCAGATCGCCCTGGAGCAGGTTGCCGAGCCACGCCAGGTACTGCTCGGGGAGACTGCGGTCGAGGCCGAGCTGCTCGTTCAGCCGCGCCACGTTCTCGGGCGTGGCGTAGTTGCCGAGGATGGCGCTGGCCGGATCGCCGGGAACCAGCGCCATCATCGCGAACACCACCACGGACAGCCCGGCGAGGATCGGAACCGTCGCCAGCAGGCGTCTTGCAACCTGGCCCCACATCACGCGCGCCGGCCGCTCAGCCCTTCTCGACGCCGTGCAGCAGCAGGAAGAACGACGGCTGCAGCGCGAAGCCCCGAACCCGCTCGCTGGTCACCGCGTTCTGTTTCCAGTTGGCGACGAACGCCCAAGGGGCGTCCTCGTGCACGATCCGCTGCATCCGCCGGTAGAGCTCGGCCCGCTTGTCCTGGTCGACCGCGCGGCGGGCCTGTTCCAGCAACGCGTCGACCTCGGGATTGGCGTAGTAGCCGGAGTTGAAGCCGCCGTTCTCCGGCGAGGCCTCTGAGCGCAGCGTCAGGTAGGGCAACGTGTCGGGGTCGTTGGTCATCCAGGCCATTTCGGCCATGTCGGCCTGGCCGAGGCCCGGATTGACCTTGCCGAGGAAGGTGTTCCATTCGTAGGTCTCGATCCGGACCCGCAGGCCGACCTCGGCCAGGTCGGCCTGGATCGCCGCCCCCATGGCCACCGGCGACAGCATCCCCGAGCCGCCCTCGGTAACGTAGAAGGTGAGTTCGGCGCCCTCGGCTCCGGCCTCGGCAAGCAGCCGGCGTGCCCGCTCGGGGTCGTGGGGGTAGGGCTGCAGCTGGTCGTTGTAGGCCCAGGCGAACGCGGGCGGGACCGGTCCGGCGGCCACCTCGGCCGTGCCCTGCAGGACGTTCTCGACCAGCGCCTGCTTGTCGATGGCGTAGTTCACGGCCCGGCGCACCCGGCGGTCGGCGAACGGCCCCTCGCGGGTGTTCAGGATCAGGAACCACAGGTGCGGCCCGGCCTGCTGGTGCACGGTGTAGGCTTCGTCCTCCCGGAACGCCGAGAGGTTGTCGGGCGGCACCTCGACCATCACGTCGATGCCGCCGGACATCATCTCGGCGACCCGGGTGTTGGCATCGCCGATCGGGGCGAACACGGCGGCCTCCAGCTTCGGCGCGCCGTCCCAGTAACCTGGGTTGGCCTCCACCACCACTCGCGCGTTGGCTTCCCACTCCACGAAACGGAACGGCCCGGTGCCGACCGGATGCCGGCCGAAATCCTCGCCATGCGCGCGAACCGCCGCCGGCGAGACGATCAGTCCGGTCGGATAGGCGAGGTTTGACAGAAACGGGGCGTAGGGCTGCTTCAACCTGAACACCACGGTGCGCCGATCCGGCGCCTCGACCGCATCGACGGCATCGAAGAAGAAGGCGAGCGGGAACGGCCCGGTCCCGTGAAACGGATGGCTCTCGTCGAGCATCCGCTCGAAGTTGAACTTCACGGCCGCGGCGTCGAGCGGCGTACCATCGTGGAAGGCAACGCCGTCGCGCAGGGTGAACGTGTAGGTCCTGCCGTCGTCGTCGATCGTCCAGCTATCGGCCAGGGCCGGCTCGACCTGCAGCGTGCCATCGGCGTAACGCACCAGCCCGTCGTACAGGTTCACCAGGATGCGGAAGTCGTTGACCGCCGTCACCGCGTGCGGGTCCAGCGACTTCGGCTCGGCTATCTGGGCGACAACCAGCACGCCCGGCGGCGTCCGGGCCGCCACGGGGTCTGCGCCGGCGGCGCCGGCCAGGAGGGTGAGAACCGCGAGCACGGCGCGTCGGGCGAGGATGGTCATGGCGACCCCTGTCGGCATCGAGGGCGATCTTATGGGCGGTCCAAAACGCTCCGCCTGGGGAAGCGCGGGGTCCGACGCCCGGTTCCCGGATTGCCGACAACGATAGGAGCAAAGACTGTTGCGAGTCACCCTCCGGCACCGGGTTTTCTATGTCGGGGATACTCGACCATCGATGACGGCTACCTGAAGTCCCGCGTCTCACCGCGATCGCGCCGACGCGGAGGTCGGGATCCCAGCTGTTGCCGGTTGTTGGCCGCGTCACCCCAACTCGGCGGCCGGCGGGGTCACGCCGAACGCGGTACTTCGAGCCCCCGATCGGTCAGTCTTGCTTCCGGCGTGCGGCTACGCGAAGCGACCGGCGAGATGTACACCGCCCCCTCCGCGAAAAAATTGGATGGCAGCAGCCAATGTCCCGCCAAGCACCTGAGTTAAGCGAGGGGTCGGTGACACGGGGGGCCGGCCAGTCCGACGCGCTGAGTCGACGCGACGGCCCGGCTCTGTGTGCGGGAACTCCCCGGCGCACTCCGCCCCTCGATCTGTCAGGGCTTAGCGTTCTGTCAGGGCTTAGCGTAGAGCCTCTTCTGGCTCTTGGTGATATGGCGATCGGGCAAGGCTGGCTTCCTCGTTGACGCCTGGCTCCCTCGTTGACGCGAAGAAGCATTACTGACCGGTCGAGCACGACCGCCGCTACGGCCGCTGCTCCCTTCGGGCCACGCCCTTTCGAGGCGAAGGCTGCGGCGGCTCTCTTTGCCCGGCAGCGGCGCCAGACCCGCATCGCCCCAGACCCGCATCGCCCCAGACCCGCATCGCCCCAGACCCGCATCGCCCCAGACCCGCATCGCCCCAGACCCGCATCGCCCCAGACCCGCATCGCCCCAGACCCGCATCGCCCCAGACCCGCATCGCCCCAGACCCGCATCGCCCCAGACCCGCATCGCCCCAGACCCGCATCGCCCCAGACCCGCATCGCCCCAGACCCGCATCGCCCCAGACCCGCATCGCCGTGGTCGCCGCGTCGCTCACCGGAAGCCGCCGAACGGTCCCGGAACATTCCGCCGTCCGCGCGCTTACCGCTTCGGCGGCCTCCGGCGATGGGCGCCACTGGCCACCGGCATTGGGAGCAACGAAGGGCAATTATCAGAGAGTTCGAACCGGGTACCGCAGTATACGCCGCGGCACTCTCGCCGCTCAACAGTTCGGGCGTCGGCGGTGTAGCTGACTCACGATCTGTCCGGATTTTGTAGCGCGTGAAGTGTCCGGTTTTTGAATCGCTCCAAAGAGGGGGCGCTGATGAACCGGGCCGGAGTGCTGCAAGGGGTACGACAGATGAGGTTCGAGACGCTTTTGGATCGTCATGAGCGAGGCGAACTGAACCAGGTGGAGGCTGCTGAGATGCTGGGGATCACGGAACGGACGTTCCGGCGCTGGCGGGATCGGCTTCGCGACGAGGGTCCGGTGGGGTTGGTCGACCGTCGGATTGGCAAGCCGTCGAGCCGCCGCGCCTCACCGGTTGAGATCGCGCGGATGCTAGGGCTTTACCAGGAGCGCTACAGCGACTTCACGGTGAAGCACTTCCACGAGCAGCTTGTGAAGCGTCACAACTACAAGCTCGGCTACACGGTGACCCGTGTGAACCTTCAGGCGGCGGGCTTGGTGAGGCCGGCGCCTCGGCGCTCGGCGCACCGCCGCAAGCGGCCACGGCGCGCGCTGCCGGGGGAGATGCTGCATCAGGACGCCTCGCGCTTTGCGTGGCTCTCAGGCGAGGCGCGCGAATACGATCTGGTGGTCACCCTGGACGACGCGACCAGCGCGATCTACTCGGCCTTCCTGGTCGAGGAAGAAGGCACCGCGTCGAGCCTTCGGGGGTTGGGCGAGGTGCTCGAGCGGCACGGCCTGTTCCACGAGCTCTATACCGATCGGGGCAGCCACTACTTCTACACCCCGAAGGCTGGCGAGACGGTCTCCAAGACGGTGCTCACCCAGGTTGGGCGGGCGCTGGCCGATCTCGGCATCCATCATATTGCGGCCTACTCTCCGGAGGCGCGCGGCCGCTCGGAACGCGCCTTCCGCACGCTGCAGGATCGCCTGCCCAAGGAGTTGCGGCTCGCCGGGATCACCACCGCAGCGGCCGCCAACCGCTGGATCGCCGAGACCTACATCGCGGACTACAACGCCCGCTTCGCCGTCGCCGCCGAAGGAGCCGGCACCGCCTTCGTGGCGATCGATGAGGACGCCTGGCGAGACGCCATGTGCGTCCAGGACTACCGCCAGGTCGGCAACGACAACACCGTGCGCTGGAAAGGCCGTATCCTGCAAATCCCGCCGAGCCGCCTGCGCCCGCACTTCGTGCGCGCCAAGGTCCGCCTGAACGAGTACCCGGATGGCGCCATCGCCCTGTTCTGGGGACCGCACCGCATCGCCGACTTCCCGCCTCTCAAAGAGGAACAGACCGACATGGCCGCGTGAACCGCTTCGACGCGCCAGCCCAGTGGGCCAGCCTACGGCCGCCTACGGCGACCTCCGGCTGGCCCACTGGGCTCTTCAACGGAAGCGGACAGATCACGCGCTACAGATACCGGACAACTTGACGCGTCAGCTACACAGTTCGGGCGTCGGCGGCACGGCGTTCGCAACCATCGATGATCAGAACACGATGATCGTGCACTTAGCGGCGGACGGCCTCGAGGAAGGCCAGCCTCACGCGCAACACATCCACGGCCGGTTCGACGCCAACGGCGCACCGGTCGACTCCGTTAGCCCGACGCTGGCCGACGACACCGATGGCGATGGCTTCATCGAAGTCGGGGAGGGCGCCGCCGCGTACGGGCCGATCATCCTGCCGCTGGACGATGAAGAGGGTTCGTTTCCAACCGCCGAGGACGGCACGATCTCCTACACCCGCAGCTTCGATCTGAACGACGACGAGCTGTTCGAGGGCGACTTCGAGGTGAGCGACGCTTTGCCCCTCGAACTGCGCGAGGTCGTCCTTCATGGCGGCTCGGTGCCGGAAGGCGCGGGTGAGGGCACCGAAGGCGAGGTTGAGGGCACGGGAGGCTACAAGGCTTTCCTGCCGGTTGCGTCGGGTGAGTTCGTGGAGATTCTGATCCCGGACGGTGTCTCGTCGCTGGTCGTTGCGGAAGTCGGTGAGGAAACCCTGCTCGGCACCGACCAGAACGAGCTGATCCTCGGGTTTGCCGGTAGTTCTGTAATGAGCGGCGGCGCCGGCGATGATCTGCTGGTCGGCGGTGGCGACAACGATACCTTGAGCGGCGGTGCCGGCGCCGACACGCTGAGCGGCGGGATGGGCGATGATGTGCTGGTGGGTGGAGCGGACGACGATCTTCTGGCCGGCAACGCGGGCCGCGACGTCGCGGTCTTTGACGCCGCGTTCGACGGCGCGTCATCCGGTGTCGCGCGCTCCGGCGGCACCCTGGCGCTTGAAGGCGACGACACCATCGAGAACGTCGAGATCCTGGTGTTCTCCGACCGCACCACCGCCGTCACCTTGGAGAACGCCATCGATGCCGTCGGGTTCGACGAGGCGGGATATCTGGCGCGCAACCCGGACGTGGCGGCGGCCGTTGCCGGCGGCGCCTTCGCGTCGGGACACGAACACTTTCAGCTTGTGGGCCAGCTCGAAGGCCGCAGCCCGACAAGTGTCGAGGGTTTCGACCAGACATTCTATCTCGACGACAACCCCGATGTGGCCGCCGCCGTCGCCGCCGGGCAGTTCGCCTCCGCGGTCGACCATTTTCTGAGCCTGGGTGCGGCCGAGGGGCGCGATCCGAATCCGCTGTTCGACAGCGCCTATTATCTCGGGACGAACGCCGACGTGGCCGAAGCGGTCGCGGCTGGCGGCTTCAACTCCGCCTACCAGCATTTCCAGCTGGCTGGCGCGGCGGAAGGGCGCAGCGCGTCTGAGTTCTTTGACACCGCTCGATACCTCGAGGCCAACCCCGACGTAGCGGACGCCGGCGTCAACGCGCTCGAGCACTACCTCGTCCTCGGAGTTCGCGAGGGCTACAGTGGCTATGTCACCGACGATTGGAGTGTGGTGTAGCGCCGGGATACGGCGTCTTCGCCGCGGGGCGAAGACCGCCTCGCGTCGGTTGATTGACCCCGTGATGGTGGCCGGGATCTAGTGCGTTGTCAGTTGGTTGAACCCCAGAGGATCTCCGGGCCGCTCACTTTTTGCTTCGCGGTGCAGGCTGGTGACGGACGCCAGCCTGCATCGCGACCCCTTTCGATGCGCGGCCTCTGTGACGCAGGGCGCCGTCCGGCGTCTGCTGATCTCCACGGCATGCTTCATGGAACAACCCGCGCAAGCCAGCGATCAGCGGCGTCGGCAGCCTTGTTCGAGGTCCGGCGACGAGACCGGAGGGACGACCCCGATGTCTTGTCTTTGCGGCCGCTCCCGGAGGGCAAGCGCTGGCGCGCTTAGCGCCGCCGGGCGCTGGAAGACGATCGCAACGTCCCTTCGACCGTCGGCTGCCCACTCCCAACACCAAGGGTGCTGTCCCTGATCTCCGCCCTGCTCAAACCACACCAGGGCAGAGTCGTTCACGAGGACGACGCTCGCTCCATCATTGACTTCCTCAGCTCTTCGAAGGTGCCGTAAGGCTCGCCGCAGCCGTGGCAGAGGAGCAACTCGTCATCTGAAGGTTGTTCGCCGAGGCCAAGGCTGGTGGTCTTGCACTGCGAGCAAGTGTAGGTGAACCGGACAGCGTCTTTCGGCGTGTCGCCCATGCGTCCCCCCCCCTGGTTTGACGGATCGTTCAATCGCAGCGGAAGGGAGTCAAGGCGGCGCGACCGGTCGTCGACAGGCGAGGTCCAAAGGCGTGTTGGCGAATGCACGGCGGCGTGTCCGTCGGCGCCTATCGCTCGCCAGCGTGCCCGGCCTCGAGCCAGGCGCCGCTTCGCCCTTCGGCAGAACAGGGGTGCTGCGTAAACCGTCAGCAAAGCCGACAACGCCGTCGCCGTCGTCGGGCACCAGCCCGGCCTGGAATGCCGTGCCCGCAGCGATGGCCCGCTTGGCGTAGCGCCCGAAAGTCCGCGGCCGTGACCGTGCCGGCATCCTTCACTTCGAGCCCTGCAACTGCGCCGGTTTGGTCCTCCGGGATGAGGTCGACCGCATCCTGGTCCTTGTCGCGGCGGTACGGCGTCGGCTCGAGGTCGCTCCCACTCGCCGGCTTCAGGAACTCGCCAACACGGTGGTTTCGAGCCGGCGGTCGAGCCGCGAGCGGTCGGTGGCGATGCGTTTCGGCGTCGTGCCGGGTTGGACGGCAAGGAGCCGCCAGCGACCGCGCTTGATGGCCTCCGGCTGCTTGGGTGCGGGCGGGTCTTCGTCGATGGTGGGGGTGCCGTGAGGTGTCGACGCACGCGCGGCCACCCGACCCTCCGGGTCGGAACGATCGCTCGATTTCGGAAGGTGGCGGCGCGAGGCGGTCCGGCTGCGCGGCGGGGGAGTCCGCGCGGTCGTAACCAGGCAACGGCTGACGAGTTCAAGAAGATCTGGAGGACCTCGTCATGCGTGAGGACGAACGGATCTGGGCTGTCAAACAGCTGTTGTTCGAGCATGTGAAAAGCCCGTCCCTGCGTCACATCAGGGATCCACACGCCGTATCGACCCTGGCCCGGAACATTGTGAGCCGGATCGACCGCGCCAACGCGATCTGGCAGAAGTGGGAAGGGCAGCGCGAGCGTGTGATCAAGTCGGCGATCGGGAGTTGGGTCCCGGTCGAAGACCTGCGTGATTTCCTGAACTCGATGCCCGGCCCGTTGCTCACGACGACCGATGTCGCCCAGCGGCTCCGAGCGCTTGAGGAGGAAGACAGCTTCCGGTTCCCGAGGGAGGAACTCCGGCCTGGTTGCGAAGCGCTGTACGAGCGGGAGAAGGCGCAGGGCACCGAGCTCCCGGCCATCCTCGGAGCGCTGCAGGAGTTCATCGAGACCGAAGTTGCGCGCCTGCGCGCCGAGAGTGAGCAGCGCTACCGCCAGCGTCAGCATCAGGAGCAGATCGCTCGAGAACAACGGCTGCTCTCCGGCGCCGATTGCAAATGGACCCGGATCCGGTCGTCACCGAACTGGTACTGCCGCGCCAACGGGCGGACCTACCGGTTGTCGCCAGTGAAGGACAAGAAATGGAGCCTGTCGCGGGTGCAGTCGACGTCGGACGACGAGCGGGGCGCGGAGATCGGGACGTATGGTGGGCGCGGCGACGCATCCAAGGTGGTGGCGCAGATGGCGTACCAGCCGGAGCCGAGATGGTAACGCTGCGGGTCGCAGCGGTATCGACAGCGGGCGCCGCTCAGGCAAAGCCCCAGACGCTCTTCAGGCCGGTCGGATCACTCCCTGGATCATCGAGCGGATGCGCGGTTTTGCGGCTGGCGCGCTATCCGACCGGAAGCCATCCCGATTGACCGGCGGCGATGGTCGACCCCATCAGCGTCACCGACAGGGGACCGGGTACAATCAGCTCGAGGGTCAACCTCGCGTCGTCGACGGCGGGACGCTCGACGCTTCTGAGCGTGTTGGTGTCGCCCGAGGCGAACTCGGTCGCCAGGATGGCGGCGCCCTGGATCCCATGAACCGTATCCATGAACCGCGTTGGCCGTCCGGAAGACGATCGTGCCGAGAGCCTCAGGCCGCGAACAGCGGCAACTCCACGGGGCTCAGCGTGGGCCGCCTGATTGACCGTCCGGCATGGTGCGTCACCGCGGGTCGGCCATCGGCACCACCAAGAGCGTGCCAGTGGCGCAGGAGGCTGCGGCAGTCTCCGTCAGCCGCGGTGAGCAAATAGGCGCTGCCAAGCCGCCGGCGCGCGCTGAGGCGCCGGCGAAGGATCCGCGCGGCGATACGCTCGGCGTCAACACGGTCGCGGGCCCGGTGGACGACATCGCGCAGCGCGCGACCGTAGCGGCCAAAACGCACGCGCACCGTCACGTCGCCCAGCAGATCCTGATCAATTTCAACCTCATAACTCCGGTCGCGGTTGCGCGCCGGGTCCACGAGGCGAAGACGGAGATAGGTCAACGACAACATGCGTGAAGGGTAACATGCCCAGAACAGAGCGTGAATCCCCACACCGGGGACTCCCCCACCGTGCCCTGCCCCTCGACAGCGATGCGGCCCGGAGGCCTCGTACCTGTCTGAGGTCAGCCGACGCGGCCGGCGGTTCCGGAGATCAGCGACCTCACCCTAGGATGTCGTTCAGCAAGGCCCCCAACCGGACGCCGGCCTTCTTCAGCTGCGCCTCCACGGTCGCGCGGTGCAGGTCTTCGTAGGTCTCGGACAGCTGCAGGATCCGGGGCGTTGCGCCTGGCAGCAGGGCGACGGCGTCGCTCGAATACCGACAGGTGCGGTTGGCGACGATGCAGTATTGGACCAGTGCGTCCTGAGCCAGCGCGTGGCTCTCGGTCGCGATCGCGGCGGGCCAGCCTGCCCGCTCCAGAACCCCAGCCCACAGAGTGCGCTGGGTCCAAGAGATCTCGGCGTGCAGGTCGGCCGCGTACGCTGACCGCTTGCCGGTGCCCGATCCGAACCCCCGCTCCGCCATGCTGGCGTGCACGATGCAGACGTCCCAGATCGAGTGCAGGTTGGAGACCTGCTCGTGTGTGTCGCCGTCCTGATCGACATCGCGCTTGTCCGGTCCCGAGCACCCCTCGACCCCGAAGACGGGAACGCTGTTGCCACCCCGGTCGTCCGCGTACGAGACGTGCAAGGGCTGATGGATGTCACCCAGCCAATGCCCCAGGAACCGCAGGGCCTCGGTCTTACCCAGGGGGTACCCCGCCTCCCGCTGTCCCAGCCGTTCCAAGTCCCGGCCCTGGAGAACGCGGATCATCTTCGGGATCGCGGTCAGGAGACAGCGATCTGTCTCGCCATCGCGATCGAAGCACTTGGAGACCTCCCCGGCGTCGCGGGGGACGTTGATGTAGTGATCGCGCGCGTACATCCGGATGATCGGCCCAAAGATGTTGTGGCTGTCGGGCCAGCCGCAGGCAGCCCCGAAGCTGAAGAACCGATCATCTCCCTCTGCCTGCAGGATCTCATCGACCCTGACCCTGACCTCGGGCGTCAGGTCGCGGTACGCGATGTCACAAACGGCGTGATGTCCGGCAGCGCCGAAGCCGAGGGCGGGTGAGGCGACGAGCAACAGCCCGATCGCGGCCAGCGCTGCTCTGATCATGGCGGCGTCTTCCCCCGGATGCGCGTGACGGCGATGGACCCCGTTGCCCGCGTCAGGGCGGCCAGGCGGCGACCGACGACATCTTGCGGGCCGGGAATGGCGCCAAGCATCCGCAGGCCGATGACGGCGGCGGGCAGCAGGGTGCAAACGCTGCCGAGAGGCCGGCGTCTCACGGCCGTCCCCCCGGCAGCGGATGAAGCTCGACGCGTTCGCCGTCGGTCTCCAGACGTCCGATCATCTCCTCCAGCGCCGGCGGCAAGCCGACCGCGTTGGCCCGCAGACGTCGGCGCAGAGCGGCGATCGCGCGGCCGAGATCATCGGCGGCGTCGACACCGGCCTGGTCGGCAATGGTGATGAGCTGGGTGAGCGCGGCGATCGAGAAGACGATATCCCCGCGCGCCGGCAACTCGACGCCGAAGGCGACGGGTTGGCCGGGCGCCTCACGGGAACGATCCGGAGGAGGGGGCCTGCGCCAGCGTTCGAGCAGGGTCACGTTTCCGGGGCCGCCATCCGGCGCGTCTCGTCGGTCGCTCATCGCCACTCCGAACTCTGTTGCGGGCTCGCAGGCCAGGACCGGACCGCCGAAGCGGGTTGCCTGTTGCGCGCCAGCGATCGCGGTCATCGCGGAACGCCCGTGAGAATAGCACGGCGTGCCGGCCTGACCGCCGGCCGAGCTGAAGCCGCGCCGCGGATCCAGGGTGAGAACGACAGATCGCAGCTCCGTGCCAGCGATTGCCATGCCTGCCAAGTTTACAGGCGATCATCAACTGCTATAAGCCGTAAACTGCACAATGACGGGGATCATGATGATTGGCGAGCGACTCAGGCTGGTTCGCATGGCGGCGGGCCTGTCGTTGAGAGGCTTGGCGGCAGCCATGGGAAACCGTGTGACGGCTCAGGCGATCGGCAAATACGAGCGCAACGAGTCGATGCCGAGCCCAGGCGTGCTGATCGCGCTCGCCAGCGCTCTCGGCGTGACCGACAGCTATCTGCGCGGCGAGCGGGAGATCGCGCTCGAGCGGATCGCGTTTCGCGAGAAGGTGATCGCGAGCAAGAAGGAGGAGGCCCGGCTTGACGCGACGATTCGCCGTCGGCTCGAGCGCCATCTGCTGGTCGACGAGCGGCTGAATCTGGCCACGGCATGGGATCGGCCAACAGGCTCGCCGTACCCGATCCTGACCGACGTCGCCGAGGCTGAGCGCGCCGCGCATGGCGTTCGCGACCAATGGGAGCTCGGCAGGGACCCGATCGCCAACCTGGTCGAGGTCGTCGAGACACGCGGGATCAAAGTGCTCTCGGTCGCGCTGGAGGGTATCGATGGGCTGACGGCGACGGTCCGCCGCGAGGGCAAGCCACCGCTTGTGGTGATCGTCCTCAATCAAGACGCGTGGAGCGAGCGCAAGCGGTTCACGCTGGCTCACGAGCTCGGGCATACCCTGCTCGATGTCGCCGACCCGCTGGACAAGGACCGGGCCTGCCGCCGGTTCGCCGGCGCCTTCCTGATGCCGGCGGAAACGCTGTGGGCGGAGGTCGGCAAGCGCCGGACATCGATCAGCCTCGGTGAGCTCGCGCATCTCAAGCGGATGTTTGGCGTCAGCCTCCAGGCCATCACCACGCGCTGCAGGGATCTCGGCATTCTCGGACCACGCGGGGTCGCGAACCTGTTGAGGGTGTTCGCGCAGCGCGGCTGGCACCGGCCGCCATACGCCGAGATTGGCACGATCGACCCGGCGTTCGAGGCGCCGCGGCGGATCGAGCGGCTGTGCTTTCGGGCGCTCGCCGAGGGCGTGCTCTCGGAGCCGAAAGCAGCGGAGATCCTCGGGATGTCGGTGCGGCGCCTGAAGCGGCTCATGGACGATCCGCAGGCCAGTGAGTCCGCGCCGGCGGGCGTCGTCACGCCGGTTCGGCGCGCGGCGGCCGGCTTGTGAAGAAACTCGGCTCTGGCCCGCCGCTGGCCTCCGCCAGACACATGGCCACCCGGCGCTGGTGCACCGCGGTGGCGAGGCGGAAGACGCGGAATAGTTTGCGATCCGGCGGGTCGTCTCCAGAGGGACACGAGCGCCGCCGGCGTAAGGAAGGTGAAATCGTGAACGTCCGACTGGCCAGACGCGCCGCAACGGCGATAGTCCCTCGGCAATTCCGCTTCGCGATCCGCCGCGCCGCCTTCCGGCTGCGGTTCGCCGGCGATGAGAGGTTCTGCGCCTGCTGTGAAAGCCGCGTGCGCGGCTTCACGAGTTTCGGACCGGTCGGCAGCGCCCGCCCGAACGCGCAGTGCCCGGTCTGTGGCGCGCTCGAGCGGGACCGGCTCGTCGCGCGCTACCTGGCGCGCTATCCGCAGCTGCTGGCGCGGGCGGAGCGGGTGCTGCACGTCGCCCCAGAACGCTCGATCGCTCACCTGCTGCAGCGTCGCGGCGGGGTCTCGTACGTGTCAATCGATCGCGAACCCGGTGTGGCCATGAAGGTCATGGATCTCACCGAGCTGTCCTTCGCTGACAACAGTTTCGACGCGGTTTACTGCAGCAACGTTCTCGAGCACATCGAGCGGGACCGCCAGGCGATGCGCGAGATCAGCCGGGTTCTGTGCCATGGCGGGTGGGCAATGATCCTGGTCCCGCTCTACGGCGACGCGACCTACGAGGACCGCTCGGTCACCGACCCCGACGAACGCACGCGCCTCTATGGCCAGGCGGACCATGTTCGAGCCTACGGGATCGACATCGCCGAGCGTCTCGCCGAGGCCGGGCTTGACGTGTGGGTCGAGCAGCCGGTGCTTGGCCTCGACGCGGCCGAAGCGCTCCGCCAGGGCGTCAACCCCAGCGAGATTGTCTTCTTCTGCTGCAAGCCGAAGCCGGCCAGCCGGACGCTCGATGGGCCGCTCGATAGGCCGCTCGATAGGCCGCTTGATGGGCCGATGGCGGCGAATTTTGTTCCGGCGTTTGGCCGCCAGCCGGCGCTGCGCCGGCGGTATGAAGCGGCGTTCCAGATCAACCCGCATCTCGTCGAGGCCTGGTGGCGGGGCGGCAGGTCGGCGCGCGCCGCCGGGAGTGGTGCCGGGTAGCCGTCGAAGCGCCGTGGGCCCGCGGGTGAGCCCGCGTTGGCGGGTGACGCAGGGTGGCCGACAAGCGGGGTTCGCGCGGTGGCTGTCGCCGCTGACCGAGGGCTATGCGGGCTGAGCCCGACAAGCAGCCATCGCCGCGTCCGAGGATCCTAATCGGGGTCGATCGCCCGGTCCCGCGAACTGTCCTGCTCACTGACGACGACGCAGGGGCGCCTCGAACACCTCACACCGCTCGTCGTCGGTCAACAGACTCCGCCGCGCCATCGCTCCCTCCGTCACCGTGAGGGCGAGCAGCTTTGCGGAGAATCGGACGATGGTCACTACAGCGATAACGGATCGCCTCGCATGCCCGTGCCGATGTTCAGCGCAAGCCATTGTACCGGCTGCGCTTATCCCGCAACGCGTTGATAGGGCGATCTCGCCGGATGAAGCTGATGCCGAACCAGGCGGACTCAGTCCTTGCAGCCTGTCGGCCCTCGACCTATTGGCGGATGGCTCGGCGAGCCGATGTCAGAGCCGATCGCGCAGCCGCTCGACTAGGTTCATTCGCTCGTGAAGCACGGCCACGATGATGACGGCTGAGTCCCGCTCGACGAAGAACAGGTAGTGGTGCTGACAAGGATGCGACATGACTCCATCGAGCCCTGGCACGGGTTTGGCTGTGCCCAGCCGGCCGCGATCCGCTCGCAGCAGAGATGAAGCGCGTCTTGATAGACGTCGGCCTGGGCCTCGCCCCATGTCTCCTGCGTGTAGAGCCAGATGTCGATGAGGTCTTCCCGCGCGGATCGCGTGAAGCGATAGGCGGTCATCTACGGCCCTGGCGGACCCGCGCCTCTCGCTGGATGTCGGCAGCTGTCGCGGTCACGACCCGACCCTCGTCGGCCTCAGCGAGGCGGGGGGTCAGCAGCTCCTTGAGCGCCTGCAGCGCCTCCGCGTCGGTCATTGCCGCCGGATTGGGGATATCGACCAGCGCGCGGCTCAGCACGTAGTCCTTGATGCTCTGCCCCTTCAGCGCGGCCATGACCTTGAGCTGCTGGTGATCCTGGGGACTGATATCGATCGACAGACGGGGCATGACTGTCTCCAGAGGCATACCGACCCAACGTAGGGAGTCACAACCACAGGGACAACATTTGTTGTTGCTGCGGTGCGGAATGAACGCCGGGCAATTTCGCTTGGCCCCGCCAAACGCCGCCCGGAACGAGATGGCTATCGATATGATCGTGTCGATCGTCTCGGACGGTCGCTGTCGCGCCTGATCGAGACCGTCGACGACCTCGAGGAGCGCGGCGTCGGCTTCCTCTCCCTGACCGAGGCGATCGCCACGACCACGCCGGGCGGCCGGCTGATCTTCCATATCTTCGGGGCGCTCGGTCAGTTCGAGCGCGACCTCATCCGCGAGCGCACCCGCGCCGGCCTTTCGGCCGCTGTCGCCCGAGGACGCAAGGGCGGCCGTATGCCGACCGTGACACCGGACAAGCTGCAGCGAGCCCACGCGCTGATCGCGCAGGGGCTGACGGTCCGTGAGGCGGCCGCGCGGATCAAGGTCGGGAAGACGTCGCTTTACACCGCGCTCGCCGCAGATGGATCCGCGAGCGAGTCGACCTGACGGTCCGGTGAGCAGCAGTTGGAAGAGGGGCGAGCCTGCCCCGCGCGGGCGTTCATGATTTGTCTGAGTTGGCGTGGTTTAGCGCACAAACCTTGAGGTGACCCCCAGCTTGGAGCAAGTCGGCGGTCAGCCGGGTGCTCGGGTCCTGCGGCGTCGGCAGTGTTCCGCTCCTTGATGTCTGTAGGCGCTTCTGGGGGGCGAGGTGGCGGCTCCGCGCGGCCAGTCGGTGTCTTGGCGTTGGTTGGTGGTTGGACGATGCGCGGGCGCGACGGCGAGGCGGTTGAGCCGGCCGTCAGCGATGGCGCCGGCCGCCAACGGTGGGCTGCTGATCTAGGCCGCCCCAAGGGCCTCTGATCAGGGCCGGCTGAACGACGGTGGCTGGTCGCCCCCCTGATTGCCCGTTCCGACGCCTGTTTGCCCGTTCCGACGATTGTGCCCGCTGGACGGACGTCGGGCTTCGCGGCGTCGGTTCGTCCTGCGCGCCGGCTCGAAGGCGCCTTCGTCGACTGCGGCGTCGTTTCAGGGGGCACGGTCGCAGCGTCTGCAGCGACAGCCGTGGCGTTTGTTGCGGGGGATCCCCTCGTTGGGGGATGCGGCGACCGATGCCCCGCGCTCACAGTGGGAAGCTGCGGCCACAGGGAGTGTCGTGATCTCGCCGCGCGCGGATTGGGTCGGGCCAGACGATGCCTGGGGAAGGTCAAGAGCGGGACGTGAAAAGAGGGTGACCTCGCCAGGTTGAATGTTTGGTTTCAGGCTGAGGAACGACGACATCCACTCGATGCTGACTCGCAGACCATGATTCAATAAGAAGGGTGGTCGGTCATGATGGTGGGAACCACACTCGAAACCCGCGCGTCTGGGCGGGTGACGCCGCTCGCGGTGTTCGCCGGTGCCTCCGGCTCCAGTTCCCTGGGCTCTGGTTTGCGCACCGGAATAGCCCTCGTCGACATCGCCAAGAGGACCACCACCGAGATCGCCGGTGCGCGAGACGTTCAGCAGGGTCACCGCGACCGATCGTCTGCCGGTCCCACGCGCGCGGCCGAAGGGTCCGCCGCGCCGTATCGATCGCCCGTCGACGACCCGATGGCCGCCAGCGACCGTTCTGGCAACAGCGCAGGGATGACAGGCTCGGAGCGCATACGGTACGGGGCTGATCCGGGATCGGCTGAGCCGGCCGCTCGCGGGGTCTTCGTCAACCTGTCGGTTTGACCGCCACGGCCTTGCGCCGACCTGAGTGGTGTGGCCGGAAGCGTCGGTTGCGCCGCCCGCACGGATGCTCTCTTGCGCGATGCGGTCGGCACGTCCCTGTCTGGGCTTGCGGGGAGAGCGGCAACGACGAGACTGCGACGGTGTTCAAGTCAAGGCCGCCCCTGGCGCGGCTCACGTGGCGGTGGTGCGCAAGCACCGCTGCGTCGCCGCCCGGAAGGGGGGAGCAGCATTGCCATGGGCGGTCTCGGCTCCTAAGAATGCCGGTGCCGCCTGGTGTCGGGACACTCGCGCCGTTGCGGCTCGCAAGCGTCATCGAACCGGCACCCGATTGTAGTATTCCTGGATTGTAGAGAGATGAAGATGCTGCCTCAGAATGCCGAAGGCACCAGCCGCCGCGAACGCCGGCTTGAGGCCATCTGGCTGCACGAATTTGCGGGCAATCCGTTCGCACCGGAAGACCACGCCCTGTTCGAGATGTTTGACCGGGAAGGCTGGAGCGACGCCCAGCGCCGCGCCTATCTCACAGGGGAAGCCCGGCTTCGCGCCGAGATCACCGGCGCCGCGCAATGACCGGGGGCGACCGGGACCAGGAACTCTACCGATATCCGGGCAGCACTGTTCTCAGGAACCGGCTGGATATCCGCCAGAAGGAAGCGCTGGATTACGCCGAGCGCATGCTTGTGCGCCAGCGCCTTGAGGAGGGCTGCCCACTCGGTGACTTCGATCTTGCGCATTTGCGAACCATTCACCGCCATTGCTTCCAGGACGTGTATCACTGGGCCGGAGAGGTCCGGCTCGTTCCGCTGGCCAAGGGAGAAAGCCGGTTCTGCCCTCCGGACCGGATCGAGCCTGCCTTGCGGGGCATCCACACTCGGGTTGTGGAACTGGACTTCCTGCGCGGCCTGTCTGCCGACCGCTTTGCGCACGCAGCCGCCATGATCATCGGTGGTATCGACGTGGTCCATCCGTTCCGCGATGGCAACGGCCGCGCCCTGCTGGTCTATCTGCAACAGCTTGGCCAGAAGGCGGGACACAGGGTCGAGCTGACGCGGCTTGACCGCGAACGCTGGATTGACGCGTCCATTCGAGCCGGTCGGGACGACCCCGAACACGACCCGATGCGCGCGTGCATTCGCGCGGCCATTCCGGGCCGTCGCCACAAACGGTAATCACGACGAACGGGTCTCGACGACCGGGCGGCCCGTGCTCGCGCCGCTCGCTGCCGGTGGACGGCGGTCCGGCTCAAGCGGCACAGGCGATACCGGGAGCTCGATCGGCGTGACCCTTTGATTCGGCGATGCGAGCGACGGCTCCGACCGCCTCACGGAACCGCCGGTTGGCAGCGATGGCGAGATCGCTGGCCGGTGATGGCCAACGCCCACATTTCATCGTGTAAGGAGACAGATGGTGACCCTGCAGCGCAACCGACTGGCGACCGTCGCCGGCTCGACCGGTCGAAGTGAGGTGCGATCAACGCATCCGGGCGTGCGCCTTCGCGAGGATTTCCTGGAGCCTCTCGGGCTTACCGCCGGCGGTCTCGCCAGGGCGCTCGACGTGCCGAAGAACCGGGTTACCGGCATCCTGAACGGACGCCGTGGTGTGTCCGCCAACTCGGCGCTTCGTCTCGCCCGGTTCTTTGGGACCACCGCGGAGTTCTGGATGAACTTGCAGGTGCACCACGACCTGGAAGTCGAGCGTCGCGCCGATGGCGGGGAGATCCTGCGGACCGTCGTGCCTCGCCAGGCTGCTCCCGCCACCTGACCCGAGCCAGGCTCGCCGGGCCTCGACGGCTCGGTTCGTTGAATCTTGAAAGGCCGCGACCCACTACCGGGTTCGGCCACGCACGACCATGAACGGGTTGAGGGCAACCGGCGCGCCTTGGGTGCATCGGCGGGGGTGCGTGGTGCGTCGCCGGGGGTGCGGGGGTGACTTGTTCGGCCCGGCCGACGGCGTCTGCCCCTTTTGATGGATTGAGATCAGCGCCGCGTCGAGGCAGGCTCATGGTGGGGACCGACACATTGGCTCTGGCGTCTTGCTATCGCCCGCCCGCCCGCGGGTCCGAGCGACGTCGACGCGCTCGACGCGGCGGAATTGCGATGGTCGCGGCTGGAGGCTCGACCCGAGCTCGGTGGAACGGCTGCTGGCGGCGCCGCGACACGCTGGTGGATCGGTCTCGCGTGAAGCCGACTGAGCCGAGAGCGTGACCATGAGCATGGACATCGAGTGGAGCAACCTGGAGGAGGCGCGCGAGATCATCGATCTCGCCACGCTCCTGATCGACCCGTCAGCGCCGCTGGCGACCTACAAGAGCGCCGACGACCCGGCGGTCCCGGGCAACAGCGAGATTTCCGCTGAGGTCTGGGCCGCCGGTTACGAGCCGCCGTCACCCTACATCGCCAACACCACGCGCAATCTGCAGTTCAACCAGTCGCACTTCATCGCCTCGCCGGACGCCCCCGACGGGGTCACGACCTACGTCACGACGTCCGACGGCTACAGCTGGGCGGCGATGTCGAAGGCGATCAGCGCGATGTGGCCGTACACCGCGGCCGACTATTCCGGGCTCTCGGCCACCAGCACCTATTACGCCGGCAACCTCGTGACCACGCCCGCCGCCGGGGTCGTCAAGGTGACCGCCAACTACAAGGCCCAGGACATGAAGTTCTGGGCCAACGAGGGTGGGGCGGCACCCGGCAGCGCCGGCGCGGTCGCCATCACGCGCCACTTCGTCACCGACGAGTGGGGCAACGAGTACATCATGCACGCCTCCGGGCAGACCGATCAGTCCCAGGTGGCGGCGGCGTTCGCGGCGGCGGTGCTGCCGGCGGGGTGGACCAAGTCGTCGCGGACGCTGACCGAGGACCTGATCCTGAACCCGGCCCAGGGCTCGGACGGCAGCTACCACTACCTCGTGTTCCGCGACAGCGCCGACAACACCTACCACCAGATCGGCTGGTCCTCCCGCGGCTCCTTGTCGGCCCAGGTCGACGGCATGCCGATCTGGGGCGGCCAGACCTCGGATGTGCTGGCCGGCGACGCCGCCGGCGTGCGCGACGACGTCATCCACGCGGCCGGCGGCGACGACCGGATCGTGGCCGGTGCCGGCAACGACACCCTCCACGGGGACGCCGGCAACGACACCCTGGAGGGTGGGGCGGGGCTGGATGTGGCGGTGTTCTCCGGGTCCCGTGGTCAGTCCACCGTGACGATCGGGGAGCGCGGAACCATCGTGGTCGCCGGACCGGACGGGACCGACGCTCTGAGCGGCGTCGAGCTGCTCCGCTTCGGCGATGGCGAGACCGTGAGCGTCTTCGCCGCTTTGGCCAGTGAGGCGAGCGGGTCGGTGTACCGGTTCTATTCGGGTGAGCGGCAAACGCATTTCTACACCGCCTCCCAGCCGGAAGCCGTCGCCGTCATGAGCAGCCTGGAGGCGTATCAGCTCGAGGGGATCGGCTTCGCGACCCCGGCGGCGACCGAGCCCGGCGCCACCGAAGTCTACCGCTTCCTGAACACCGCCTCGGGCGGGCATTTCTACACCTCGTCGACGGCCGAGCGCGCCCAGGTCCTGGCGATGGCGAACTACGTCGAGGAGGGTGTCGCCTACTTCGCGTTCGCCGAAGCCGCCAGCGGACGGGCCGCGGTGCACCGCTTCCACAACGACCGGACCGGCAGTCATTTCTACACCGCCAACGAGGCCGAGTATGCCGCCGTTCTGAGCGGCCAGCCGGATCTGCAGTACGAGGGGGTCGCGTTCTACGCCAGCGCGTAGCGGTGACGCAGTTGTCGTCGAGCGGTGGCGCCATCCGCCGTCGCTCTCCCCGATCAAGCGGGGTGGACTGTTCGTGATCTCAGGCGCCTGGCACCATAAGGGCCCGGGGTCACGTCCCTGGTGATGGTGTAGCTCGGCGGTAGCGGGCTCGCCCGCCCGCGCGCTTTTCACATGAGCGCTGTAGCGGGCGGGCGGGCCCGCGTGAGTGGTCATCGACGGATCTCCGGTAGGGTTGAGTTGCGACCGCAACCTGAACCGAAGGGACCGACGATGACCGACGCGATGATGAGCCTGCGCACGCTGGTGGAGAAGTCCCCGACGCCGATCTGCTGCGCGAGATGATCGGGTTTGCCGCCGAGCGGCTTATGGAGCTGGAGGTCGGCGCGCTGACCGGGGCCGGCTACGGCGAGAAGAGTGCCGAGCGGCTGGCGCAGCGCAATGGCTACCGCGACCGTGACTGGCAGACCCGTGCCGGCACGGTGGAGCTGCGGATCCCGAAGCTGCGGACCGGCTCTTACTTCCCGGGCTTCCTGGAGCCGCGGCGGATGGCCGAGAAGGCGCTGACGGCGGTGATCCAGGAGGCCTACATCCAGGGCATCTCGACGCGCTCGGTGGACGACCTGGTCAAGGCGCTCGGCATGACCGGGATCTCCAAGAGCCAGGTCAGCCGGCTGTGCGA
Organism: Rhodospirillaceae bacterium; assembly: GCA_018401495.1. Classification (GTDB taxonomy): domain Bacteria; phylum Pseudomonadota; class Alphaproteobacteria; order Thalassobaculales; family Thalassobaculaceae; genus Thalassobaculum_A. Next base: position 178,630 of record JAGYJX010000011.1, on the reverse strand, counting down.
GGAGATCGACGAGCGGGTGCACGCCTTCCTCGATCGCCCGATCGAGGGCGACTGGCCCTACCTTTGGATCGACGCCACCTACGTGAAGCTCCGTCAGATCAACCGGGTCGTCTCGGTGGCGGTGATCGTCGCGGTCGGCGTCAACGCCGACGGCCGGCGCGAGGTGCTGGGCCTCGACATCGGGCCGTCGGAGGCCGAGACCTTCTGGACCGGCTTCCTGCGCAAGCTGGCCCGGCGCGGGCTGCGCGGCGTCAAGCTGGTGGTCTCCGACGCCCACGAAGGCATCAAGGCGGCCGTCGCCAAGGTCCTCGCCACGACCTGGCAGCGCTGCCGGGTCCACTTCATGCGCAACGCTCTCGCCCATGCCGGCAAGAGCGGCCGGCGAGTGGTATCCGCCTTCGTCGCCACCGCCTTCGCCCAGAACGATGCCGAGGCCGCCCGGGCGCAGTGGCGCCGCGTCGCCGACCAGCTCCGCGCCAAGCTGCCGAAGCTCGCCGCCCTGATGGACGAGGCCGAGGCCGACGTGCTGGCCTACATGACCTTCCCGGCCCAGCACCGCACCAAGCTGCACAGCACCAACCCGCTGGAGCGGCTGAACGGCGAGATCAAGCGCCGCACTGAGGTCGTCGGCATCTTCCCCAACGAAGCCGCTATCATCCGCCTGGTTGGCGCCATCCTGCTCGAGCAGAACGACGAGTGGGCCGTCCAGCGCGCTCGCTACATGACCCTGGAAACCATGGCGACCATGGGCAATGATCCTGGCGTCAGCCTGCCGGAACTCGCCGGCTGACCGCAGCACGGCACCTTGCCGGAGATCGCGGCGACCAGCCGCCTGCTACACCACGCCGAGGGACACGACCGGGCCCGGTCCGGGCGACGCCGCACAGCCCACGTCTCCGCCCGGGCTCGATCCGCGGCGGCTGACGTCGCGTCTCGCAGCGCAGCGTGTCGGTGTCGTGCGACCCCGCAAGGCGCCCGGGGTCCTGTGCGCATCGTCCGGAAACCGTCTGAGGGTCAACGCGTACGGCCCGGTGCGCTGGCCGTTGTCTCGTCCAGGGGGCGGATCCAGAGTGCGGATCAACGTCGCGCCGGATGGTGTGGCCAAGCTTCTCGAATTTGCGTAGAAGCGACGTCGCCGGAACTCTTGATGCCGGCTCTGGAGCCGTGTTCAACGCGTATCACGAGATGATGGACGACATTCTTTCGCCTTCTCAGTGTCAGGCGGCGCGGGCTGTCTTGGAATGGCATCAGGATGACCTCGCCCGCGCGAGCGACGTCAGCAAGAAGACGATCCAGTACTTCGAGCGGGGCAACCATACCCCGAAGCGCGCCACCCTGCGGATCCTGCGCTACACTCTGCAGGAAGCGGGAATCGTCTTTCTGGATCCGGACGCCGACGGACGCTCCGGTATCATGTGGCCGTCTGAACTCGGCAGACGGGTGCCGTGGACCAAGGCCGCGGTCTGAACGTCGCATCGCCACCCGAAACCGCCGAGTTCCGTCGACCTTTGACCGAGGTGCGCCGGGTTTGCGGCCGCTGGTGGCGCCAACCGGACCCTGGGAGGTTCAGGTTGGCCCCGCTCCGCGCTGGCTCGAGGGACGCACCCCCGTCATCCGGCGGCCAGCACGGCGAGGAGGGCGATGCCGCCGAGCGCCAGGCTGGCGCGGTCCTTGAGCGCGAACGCCACCGGGTCGTCGTGCATCTGGCCGCGCTCGGCCAGGAGCCATACCCTCGGCAGCCACCAGCCGAGCACCGCCGGCACGACCCAGAGCCATTCCGGATCCGCCAGCCGGACCATGTGGACCGGGTCGGCGACCAGGTAGATCATGAAGATAAGCACCGAGGCGACGCCGGTGGTCAGTCCGAGCACCAGCACGAACCGCCCGTCACCGGCGCGGTAGCCGCGTCCGGGAATCGAGATCAGGCCGCGCTCCTCGAGCCCGCGCACCTCGGTCAGGCGCTTGACCAGGGCGAGGCTGGTGAAGAACGCCATGCTGAACACCAGCAGCCAGGCCGGTACGCCGGCGTCGACCAGCAGGTGACCGGCGAGCAGACGCAGGGTGAACAGCGCGCCGAGCGTCAGCACGTCGATGACCGGTTGGGTCTTGAGTCCGAAGGAGTAGGCGAGCGTGAGCGCGAGGTAGACGCCGAGGCAGAGGAACACGTTGACATCGACCACCAGCGTTCCGACCAGGCCGATCGCGATCATCGCCGGCGCCAGCATGATCGCCACCGGTAGAGGCAGGGCGCCGGACGCCAGCGGCCGGTCACGCTTGCTTGGGTGCGAGCGGTCGGCCGACAGGTCGAGCAGATCGTTCAGCAGGTAGGTCCCGCTGGCCGCGATCGAGAACAGCGCGACCGTCGCCACCGCCGCCAGCACAATTGCCGCATCCTCGTAGGCCCGGGTCAGCAGGAGCGGCAGCAGGATCAACCCGTTCTTCGCCCATTGGTGCGGGCGCAGCGCGCGCAGCAGCGCCGGAAGGATGCGCGGCGCGGCACCGAACTCGGCCTCGATCGGCGCCCGTGCCGCCACCGCGTCGCGCCAGGCGAGCGCCGCGTTGACGGGGATGGCGCCAGCCGCGCGGTCCCACACCGCCAGGTCGGCGCGGGCGTCGCCCGCGTACACGAAGCCGTCCGGATGCCGGTCGATCAGGACGCGGGCCTTGGCCGCACCCTTCAGGTTGGTCGTCCCGTCGCTGCCGAGCGCGTCGTCGAACACCCCGACCCGGACAGCGACCCGGTCGACGATCCGGCGGTCGGACGCCGACACCAACTCGATCCGGCGACCATCCGCCTTCTCGGCCCGGAGGTAATCGACCAAGTCGTCGGTCAGCGGGAGTGTGTCGATATCGACGCCGTCGGCGGCGGCATCGAGCACCCGCGCCTTCAGGTGCGCCCCTGCCCGAAAGCAGCCAGATCGGCAGCGCAAAGACAATCCAGGGACGCCGCCGCAGCGCCGCCAGCAGCGATTCGTACAACAGGTCGGTCTTTATCAGCGTGCCGTCGAGATCGACACAGAGCGGCGGCCGCATCCCCATCTCCAACCCTTCCCAGGTGCGACTGTCCTAAGGGTTCCGGTGGGGTCGCGGCAAGAGCCAGCCTGAGCGCCTCCCGCTTGACGATCCGGCGCTTCCGCCCAACAGCCGGGCGCCAGGGTGGCGTGGCGCCGCGCAGTGGCCTGGCTGCCAGTGGCCTCGGCTGCCGGCCTCGTCTCGCCGCTGCCTCACCCTCGCCGCTGCCTCACCCTCGCCGCTGCCTCACCCTCGCCCGACGCCGCGCCGACCCTGACCAAGCCGCCATCAGCGGGCAGGCCATGGCGGCGTTGGCGCAACCCGGTGCCTTCGTCGACGCGCTGCGCGAGAGGGCCTTCTCAGCCGCTTGTGACGCGGGCCGCTCGAATCGCGGCTCGGCGATCCGCCAGCGCCTCACACACGGCCGCACCCTCGGCGGTCTCCTCCCAGGTTCCCTGCGTCCCGGTGTGCAAGGGGTTCCTGTCGAAGCAGGCACCGAAGGCGGTGTGGTCGTGGTACCTGACGCGGCGCGCTTGTACCGGTCGATGGCCGCGGACGAGAAGAATGGCCTGGTCATTTCCCAGCCGGTTGATTTCCTCGGCGGTCATGAGGTGCCGGTTGTGCTCGCCGTGGCTGACGTTGATGCCGTCGGAGCGATGGCCGACCACGTCCAGCCCGCGGTGCTGGGATCCGGATGAGGCGGCCTCCGAGCGGCGCATGATGGTGGTTTCGCCGAGCGCCTCGGCGACACCCTTGGCGGCCGTGCCGGAGACGGTGAAGACCTGGATCATCGCCATCATGTTGAGGATGGATTCAGCCCGCTCGCGACCGTACACGGCGCGGAACCGGTCGTGATCCTGGATCAGCAACCAGAGCCGGGCGCCGTACCCTGCCGCGGCAAACACCGCGGCTTCGATCGGCGCCACGTAGCCGAGCTGCGGGACCTCGTCGATCATCACCAGGATCTCGGAACCGGCCGTGCGGCGCTGAAGCTGGGTGAGGAGCATGCCGATCAACACCCTCGGCAGGGGACGATAGACCTGCAGCATGTCGAAAGGGGCCACGATGTACAGATCGGCCTTGCCCGCCAGTACAGCCTCGACGTCGACGCCGTCCGACGACTGCGCGTCTGACGACAGGGCGTCCGCCACCGCCGGGTCCGCAAGCCAGTTGGTGAACTCCTTGCTGGTGCCGATCACCCCGCCCCATTGGCGGAAATGCATTTTGGCGAACGCGTCCGCCGACCGGGCGACCACGCCCGACGCGATGCGCGTGAGGTGGCGCAGCTCCTGCATCAGGGTCAACAGGCTCTCGTGGTCGCGCGTGCAGAGCTCGCGCAGGGACCGTACGCTGCGCTCGCGCACGCCGGCCGAGGCCAGCTCGTCGTCGCAGGCGCACACCAGAAACAGCAGCAGGGTGCGGATCAGGTCCATGCCCTCCTGGTCAAAGTAGTGACCCTCGGCGCCGGCCGAGGCGCTGCCTTGGCGCTGCGTGGCGCACAGGAGGGCGAACATGGCGGCGTCGGCGACCACCTCGCGCGCTGACGGATCGATGAGGCCCAGAACATCGATCCGGTCCTCGATCACGGCTCCCGCTGACAAGGCCGCCGCCCTGGCGAACGGGTCCAGCAGATAGACACGCCGGCCCCGGGCCCGTCGGGCCCGGGCGGTTACGAGATAGTTCTCGCCCTTGGGGTCGAACACGATGACGCTGCCGGGGTAGCTGAGCAGGTTGGGAATCGCGGCGGACACACCCTTGCCGACCCGGGTTCCCGCGATCGTGGCGATATGGCCGTCGCTGCGGAACCGCATCAATCCGCCGTCGGCGAACTGGCCGACGATCACGCCGTCATCGGTGCCGAACAGCGCGCGCTGCTCCGCTGCGCCCATCCACCCCGCGGTGTATGGCCCGTCGCTGGGGGTTCGACGGCCGGGCGCGGGGCGTCGTCCCTTGGCGGTGCGCAGAACGACGACCGCCGAGAGCGACGCCGCCAGCAGACTGGCCGCACCGGATCGCACCAGCGCCATGACCGCTGGATGCTCGGCGGCCATGGCGCGGACCAACGGCTGTTCCAGGGCCAGAGCGCCGCGGCCAGTCCAGCAGGAACCCGAGCGCCAGCATCAGGGACGCCGCACCCGCGCCCAGCGTCACCCGCACGAGCCGGGGCTCGATCAGGTAGATCGTGAAAATTGCCGTGGCCGTGGCCGTCGCGGCCACCACACCGGCCGCGCTGCCGAGCCATGGGACCGGGAGATAGAGGTGCGCGAGCAGGTAAGCCGCCAGGGTCGCGGCGCCACCGCTCGCCGCCGCCGCAAGTGATGGCAGCACGCCGATGATCGACGTCGTGATCATCTCGGCCCGCCGTCGCCGGGCCAGCGGGGCCGGCTGGGCTGCGGGTGTCGAGCAGGCGTTGTGGCGGGCATAAGCCTGATCCTGGAGCAACCGCCCAGGCCAACGTCACGGGGATCCTTGCACGACCGGGCTCGCCAAGCCAGTGGCGCCGTCGACCAGTGTGGCTGACTCACGATCTGTCCGGATTTTGTAGCTCGTGAAATGTCCGGTTTTTGAACCGCTCCAATCAGGGGGCGTGGATGAACCGGGCACGAGTGCTGCAAGGGGTACGTCAGTTGCGATTTGAAGCGCTTCTGATCGCCATGAACGTGGTGATCTGAGCCAGTTGGAGGCGGCTCAGATGCTCGGCGTGTCGGAGCGGACGTTCCGGCGCTGGCGGGATCGGCTTCGCGACGAGGGTCCGGCGGGGTTGGTCGACCGTCGGATTGGCAAGCCGTCGAGCCGCCGGGCCTCACCGGTTGAGATCGCGCGGATGCTAGGGCTTTACCAGGAGCGCTACAGCGACTTCACGGTGAAGCACTTCACGAGCAGCTTGTGAAGCGTCACAACTACAAGCTCGGCTACACGGTGACCCGTGTGAACCTTCAGGCGGCGGGCTTGGTGAGGCCGGCGCCTCGGCGCTCGGCGCACCGCCGCAAGCGGCCGCGGCGTGCGCTGCCGGGGGAGATGCTGCATCAGGACGCCTCGCGCTTTGCGTGGCTCTCAGGCGACGCGCGCGAATACGATCTGGTGGTCACCCTGGACGACGCGACCAGCGCGATCTACTCGGCCTTCCTGGTCGAGGAAGAAGGCACCGCGTCGAGCCTTCGGGGGTTGGGCGAGGTGCTCGAGCGGCGCGGCCTGTTCCACGAGCTCCACACCGATCGCGGCAGCCACTACTTCTACACCCCGAAGGCTGGCGAGATGGTCTCCAAGACGGTGCTCACCCAGGTTGGGCGGGCGCTGGCCGAACTCGGCATCCATCATATCGCGGCCTACTCTCCGGAGGCGCGCGGCCGCTCGGAACGCGCCTTCCGCACGCTGCAGGATCGCCTGCCCAAGGAACTGCGGCTCGCCGGGATCACCACCGCAGCGGCCGCCAACCGCTGGATCGCCGAGACCTACATTGCGGACTACAACGCCCGCTTCGCGGTCGCCGCCGAAGGAGCCGGCACCGCCTTCGTGGCGATCGATGAGGATGCCTGGCGAGACGCCATGTGCGTCCAGGACTACCGCCAGGTCGGCAACGACAACACCGTGCGCTGGAAAGGCCGTATCCTGCAAATCCCGCCGAGCCGCCTGCGCCCGCACTTCGTGCGCGCCAAGGTCCGCCTGAACGAGTACCCGGATGGCGCCATCGCCCTGTTCTGGGGACCGCACCGCATCGCCGACTTCCCGCCTCTCAAAGAGGAACAGACCGACATGGCCGCGTGAACCGCTTCGACGCGCCAGCCCAGTGGGCCAGCCTACGGCCGCCTACGGCGACCTCCGGCTGGCCCACTGGGCTCTTCAACGGAAGCGGACAGATCACGCGCTACAGATACCGGACAACTTGACGCGTCAGCTACATGCGCCGGAACGGGACCCCGGATCGGCGTGCAAAAGGGACCCCTCTGCGGCTGGGTCTGAGGTGGCATCGGCGCTGCCACCGCGGAGCCGTAGGCGGAGCGGTGGCAGCGCCGATGCTGGCGTTCCCGTGAGGTTGTTCAGGCGCGGTTCTTGAAGCGCCAGCTGTCGTTGCCGGTCTCCACGATCTCGCAGTGGTGGGTCAGCCGGTCGAGGAGTGCGGTGGTCATCTTGGCGTCGCCGAACACCGACGGCCATTCGCCGAAGGCGAGGTTGGTGGTGACCAGGATCGAGGTCTGCTCGTAGAGACGGCTGATCAGGTGGAACAGCAGCTGGCCGCCGGACTGCGCGAACGGCAGGTAGCCGAGCTCGTCGAGGACGATGAAGTCGACGCGCGACAGGGTGTCGGCCATGCGGCCCTGCCGGCCGGCCCGGGCCTCGGCCCGAGGCGGTTCACCAGGTACGACAACGTTGCAGAAGCGGCCGCGGGCGCCGGCGCGGATGCAGCGCGCGCGATGGCGATCGCCAGATGCGACTTGCCGGCTGCCGGTCGAAGCAGCGTCATAGTGCCGGGTGTCCGGCATTTGAGGTCCGATCCACTATCCGTTCCACCCACGCAGCGGCGAGATGGTCGTCGCGGTTGGCCGGCGACGTCACGGTGGAGCGGAGTATTTCATCGTCCGGCAGCCGATCGGACGCTGGCATTGCTGCCGTCCTGATGACCGAGTCGGTCTGTGCCAGCGACCAGCTTGTCCAGCATCCGCGATTGTCGGTCGAGAGGTTATTCGACCTTCGCGCGCTCGTCGACGCTCTCATGATCTCATGCCCGGGAACATCATCCCGGCGCAAGGGAGACCAAGATGAGAGGTGGACGCACACTCCAGAAGGACCTGTTCGACGAAGCGCTGCCGATCGCGGAACTTCCAGTCGAGCTGCAGAGGAACTTGACGGCTCTGCTGCAGATGCTGCTGGCGGAGGCGGCGGATCTTTGCATCACCGCAGGCCGTGGTGGTGACCCCGAGCAGCGGAGGGGTCGGCGATGACCAAGATCACGCCTGAGCATCTTGCGCGCGACGCCGTGGTCTACGTGCGGCAGTCGACCAGCGATCAGGTCCCGAACAACCACGAGAGCCGGCGTCGGCAGTATGGCCTGGCGGATCGCTCCCGTGCCTTGGGCTGGGCCACCGTGGAGGTGGATCGACGACGATCTCGGCCGCTCCGGCTCCGGTGTGGCCCGCCCCGGCTTCGAGAGGTTGCTTGCCGCCATCTGCGAGGGCCGGGTCGGTGCCGTGGTGTCGATCGAGGCCTCGCGGCTCGCTCGCAACGGGCGCGACTGGCACACGCTGCTGAGTTCTGCGGCCTGGTCGGCACGCTGATCGTCGACGAGGACGGTGTGTACGACCCGCGGCACCCCAACGACCGGCTCCTGCTCGGCATGAAGGGAACGATGAGCGAGATGGAGCTGTCGCTGTTCCGCCAGCGCTCGCTGGAAGCTTCAGCAGAAGGCGCGTCGTGGCGAACTGTTCCTCACGGTGGCGACCGGCTACTGGAAGAGTGCCCATGACCGCATCGAGAAGGATCCGATCGACGGGTGCAAGAGGCGATCGCCCTGGCATTCGCCAAGTTCACCGAACTGCAGAGCGTGCGGCAGGTGCATCGTGATGCGCCAGAGCGGGCTGCCGCTGCCGGCCACCGAGTACGGCCCGGAGGGACGCAGGGTCGTCTGGAAGCTGCCGGTCTACAACACCCTCCACCACATGCTGACCAACCCGGTGTATGCGGGCGCCTATGCGTTCGGGCGCACCGGCAGCCGGGTGACCATCGAGGCCGGCCGCAAGCGCGTTGCGCGGTTCCGCAGCGATCGCGACGACTGGGAGGTTTTGATCTGCGACCACCACGAGGGGTACATTGGCTGGGCGGAGTTCGAGAGGAACCAGCGTCTGATCAGCGACAACGCCAACGGCAAGAGCTTCCTGGGCCGCGGCTCGGTGCGCCGCGGTGAAGCTCTGCTGGCCGGTCTCCTGCGGTGTGGGCATTGCGGGCGAAAGCTGCATGTCGCCTACAGCGGCGAGAACGGCAGCGCCGGGCGCTATCATTGCAAAGGCGGTCACCTCAACCACGGCGGTGACCGCTGCATCTCGTTCGGCGGCATGCGGATCGATCGCGCGGTGGGCAACGAGGTCGTCGAGCGGCTCCAGCCGCTCGGCGTCGAGGCGGCGATCGGCGCCCCGAGGCACAGCGTCGAGAGTGCGGAGAAGCGCCGCCAGGTCGAGCTGGCCCTCGAGCAGGCACGCTACGAAGCTGCCCGGGCGCGGCGGCAATACGACGCTGTCGATCCCGACAACCGCCTGGTGGCCGGCGAGCTGGAACGCCGCTGGAACGACCGTCTGATCGCCGTGCGGGCGCTGGAGGACGAGCGCGATGCGGTGGCGGTGAGTTCGCACACAGCGGTCACCGAAGCGCAGAGGGACCGACTGCTGGCACTCGGCGCCGACGTCGAGAGCGCTCCGGCACAGTCCCGGCGCGACGCCGGCGACGCGCGAGTGGATCATCCGCACCCTGATCGAGGAGATCGTGGTGCGGGTGGAGGACGACGCCCTCGCCCCGAATCCGGTGGGCCGGCGGCAACCACACGCGCTGCGCGTGCGCAAGAACCGCGTGGGTCAGCACCGCTGGGGAACCGACGCCGATGTGGTCGCCCTGGTCACCGCACTCGCACGGCAACTGCCTGGACATGGCCATTGCGTCGGTCCCCAATCGGGCCGGCAAGGCAACCGGCCGCGGCAAAGCGATGGACCCGCTCCAGGGTATGCAGCCTGCGCAACCATCGTGGCATCCCCGCCTACCGCGAAGGCGAGCGCACCGAGCGCGGCGAGGTGACGCTGGACGAGGCCGCGACCGTTCTCCAGGTCAGCGAAGCGACGGTACGGCGACTGATCCAGGACGGGTGCCGCCGGCCTCGCAGCACTGCAAAGGCGCTCCCTGGGTGATCCGAGCCGCGGATCTCGACCAGGAGACCGTGAGGCGAACCGCCGACGCACGCCGTCAGCGGCGTCCGGCGTCTGTCGATCCACGCCAAAACATCTTGGCAATATAAGATGATAGCGAGATGGGCATTATGAAGCGTGACCGGTGCCGCCGACCAGGACGACGTTGCGCTGGTGGGCGAGGAAGTCGCCGCCCGCCAGGTCGCGGACCAGGGCCTCGTTCACCGGCGTGCCGTCGAAGGTGAAGTCGTCGACATCCTTGGCCAGCGGCAGCTTGGCGAGGGTGATGCGGTACTTGATCGATCTCGCCTGCTTCTCGGAGATCTCGGCCGACAGCAGGTCGCCGACGACGCGGTTCGGCTCGTGCTGGCGCTTCACCGCCGCGGCGATAACCTCGTCGTAGGCCGCCTTCATGCCGTACAGCTTCAGCTCGGCCATGGCGGCCAGAATGGCGCTGCGCTCCATCACCCCGCACTCCTCAGGCTGTCGTAGCGGGCGCAGTCGGCGGCCGGTGCGAGCGTCAGCCGCAGCGCCTCCGGCGTCATGACGGTGGCCGCCTGGACCGGCTCGCGCCGGCGGGCCAGGATGTTCACGATGACGTCGGCGGAGTGGACGCCTTCGCCGAGCGCCTCGGCGCAAGCGGCCTCCACCGCGGCCAGGCCGTCGCCGAGCACGGCCACGAGAATGCCGACCATCTGCCGGTCGCCGTCGTTCGAGCCGGCCAGCTTGCGGCGGACCCGCTCCAGGCTCGACGGCAGCACCCAGTCTTTGAACGGCGCGCCGTTGCGCAGCGCCCCGGGCTTGCGGGCCAGCACCGGCACGTAGTGCCAGGGGTCGTACACCGTCTGGTCCCGCCCGAAGCTGCGGCGGTGCGTGCCGACCACCCGGCCGTCCTGGCGCAGCTCGATGCGCTCGGCATAAGCCCGCACCTCGACCGGGCGGCCGACAGCGCCGGCGGCGACCGAGTACTTGTTGTTGTCGAAGCGCACCAGGCAGGTCTTCGACACCGACGCCGGAACCGCATGGAACCCGTCGAACCGACCGGCGTAGGGCACCAGGCTCGGCCGCTCCCCCTCGAAGCTCTCCCAGACCGTGCGGTCGCGGAACTCCGGATGGCGATGTGCCTTGGCGTGGGCGATGCACTGGTCCAGCAGCCAGGCGTTCAGCTCGTCGTAGCTGCCGGCCCGGACACGCGGTGCGAAGAAGCGCTCGCGCACCAGGCCGACCTGGTTCTCGACCTGCCCTTCTCCCAGCCCGCCGCCGGCGTGCAGGCCACCGGCTCGACCAGATAGTGCCCGCACATCTGCAGGAAGCGGCGGTTGTAGGCCCGCTCCTTGCCGACGAACACCGTCTCCACCGCCGTCTTCATGTTGTCGTAAATGCCGCGCGTGCAGGTGCCCTTGAAGAACGTGAACGCCCGGTCGTGGGCGTCGAACACCATCTCCTGGCTCTCCCGCGGGTAGGCCCGCACGAACGGCATCCGGCTGTGGCACAGCCGGACATGCGCCACCTTGACCTTCACGGTCGTCCCGCCCAGCACCACCAACTCGTGGCTCCAGTCGAACTGGTACGCCTCGCCGGGCGCGAAGCTCAGCGGCACGTACGCCGCCGCCACCGACGTCGAGCGGGCCGCCCGCCAACTGCGGGCATAGCGCCGGACGGCATCGTAGCCGCCAGCGTAGCCCTGGCTGCGAAGCGCCTCGAAGATCCGCATCAGTGTCAGCCGCTCGCGAGACGGCCTTGCCTCGTTCGCCGCCAGCAGCTCGTCCAGCGCATCCTTCACCGCGCCGATCTTCGGCAGCGGCTGGACCGTCCGCTCGTACTCGAACGACGTCGCCCCGGACCGCAGGATCTTCCGGATCACCTTCCGAGACAGCTTCAGCTCGCGGCTGATCGCCTTGATCGGCTTGCCCTGGACCAAATGCGCCCGGCGAACCTTCGAAATCGTCTCCACGACCAACATCCCCAATCCGCCTCCAGCCAATCCGGAGGCACTGTGGAACCCCTCGTCGAAGGGGTCCCGATTGGACGCCGATCACCCCCTCAACGGGGTCCTTTTTCCACGCCGATTAACAGCTATTGAAATACCCGGCGATTGCTACCGGTACTTTCGGGAAAAGTGGTACGGAAACCCCGAGCGAGCCGAACGTGTCGCGCTGCCCTGTCGGCACGAAGCTTCCCTGCCCGAGCCGCACCACCGGCTCGAGCGAGAAGCGCTCGGGGTCGCCGAGCCATGCCGTGTGGTACCGGAACGCGGCGGTCTCGCGGCCGCGGGTTGTCTGGAGCCACTGCGTGCCGACCTGGCGCGGCCTGCCGGCCAGGTCGATGTGGATCTCGATCTCACGCGCTGCCATCGTCGCCCTCCGGCGTCGGCGCCCGCGGATACTGGATCCGCTTCGGCAGGTTCTCCTCCTCGAGCCGCAACCCTACGGCCTGGTCGTGTCCCTCGGCGTGGTGTAGCAGGCGGCTGGTCGCCGCGATCTCCGGCAAGGTGCCGTGCTGCGGTCAGCCGGCGAGTTCCGGCAGGCTGACGCCAGGATCATTGCCCATGGTCGCCATGGTTTCCAGGGTCATGTAGCGAGCGCGCTGGACGGCCCACTCGTCGTTCTGCTCGAGCAGGATGGCGCCAACCAGGCGGATGATAGCGGCTTCGTTGGGGAAGATGCCGACGACCTCAGTGCGGCGCTTGATCTCGCCGTTGAGGCGTTCGAGCGGGTTGGTGCTGTGCAGCTTGGTGCGGTGCTGGGCCGGGAAGGTCATGTAGGCCAGCACGTCGGTCTCGGCATCGTCCATCAGGACGGCCAGCTTCGGCAGCTTGGCGCGGAGCTGGTCGGCGACGCGGCGCCACTGGGCGCGGGCGGCCTCGGCGTCGTTCTGGGCGAAGGCGGTGGCGATGAAGGCGGATACCACCCGCCGGCCGCTCTTGCCGGCATGGGCCAGCGCGTTCCTCATGAAGTGGACCCGGCAGCGCTGCCAACTGGTGGCGAGCACCTTGGCGACCGCCGCCTTGATGCCCTCATGGGCGTCGGAGACGACCAGCTTGACGCCGCGCAGCCCGCGCCGGGCCAGCTTGCGCAGGAAGCCGGTCCAGAAGGTCTCGGCCTCCGACGGCCCGATATCGAGGCCCAGCACCTCGCGCCGTCCGTCGGCGTTGACGCCGACCGCGACGATCACCGCCACCGAGACGACCCGGTTGATCTGACGGAGCTTCACGTAGGTGGCGTCGATCCAAAGGTAGGGCCAGTCGCCCTCGATCGGGCGATCGAGGAAGGCGTGCACCCGCTCGTCGATCTCCTCGCACAGCCGGCTGACCTGGCTCTTGGAGATCCCGGTCATGCCGAGCGCCTTGACCAGATTGTCCACCGAGCGCGTCGAGATCCCCTGGATGTAGGCCTCCTGGATCACCGCCGTCAGCGCCTTCTCGGCCATCCGCCGCGGCTCCAGGAAGCCCGGGAAGTAAGAGCCGGTCCGCAGCTTCGGGATCCGCAGCTCCACCGTGCCGGCACGGGTCTGCCAGTCACGGTCGCGGTAGCCATTGCGCTGCGCCAGCCGCTCGGCACTCTTCTCGCCGTAGCCGGCCCCGGTCAGCGCGCCGACCTCCAGCTCCATAAGCCGCTCGGCGGCAAACCCGATCATCTCGCGCAGCAGATCGGCGTCGGGGGACTTCTCCACCAGCGTGCGCAGGCTCATCATCGCGTCGGTCATCGTCGGTCCCTTCGGTTCAGGTTGCGGTCGCAACTCAACCCTACCGGAGATCCGTCGATGACCACTCACGCGGGCCCGCCCGCCCGCTACAGCGCTCATGTGAAAAGCGCGCGGGCGGGCGAGCCCGCTACCGCCGAGCTACACCATCACCAGGGACGTGACCCAGCCGGTCGCGCCAGCGCCGGAAGTTCCGTTCCGATATTCCCAGCATCTCCGCCGCCTCAATCTGGCTCAACTCACCCCGCTCATGGCGGTCCAGAAGCGCCTCGAAACGCATCTGTCGTACCCCTTGCAGCACTCTCGCCCGGTCCATCACCGCCCCCTCTTTGGAGCGATTCAAAAACCGGACAAGTCACGCGCTACAAAATCCGGACAGATCGTGAGTCAGCCACAGTCATATCCCGTCCCAGTTGCCGATCGGACAGCCGCTGCAATATTCTTCGTACGAGCGCAGCCAGTTGGTCTGGCATCATGCAGGCATGAGTAGAATGGAAGATCGGGCGGTCGCAGATGGCTGACGCCGGGACGCTTGCTTCCCTGATCCTCGCCCAGGCGGAGCAGGGCGTTTTCGCGCATGCGTGGAGTTTCGACCCGTCCTGCGCGCTCGATCGCGCGCGGTTCGAGCGATTGCCGGCGAGCGTTCGCTTCGCCCGCCCGCCCGACCTGGAGGCGTTGGTCGCATTGGACAACGCGGCCTGGGGCCTGCCGCTGCGCTATGGCCGCGACCGACTCGCCCGCCGGCTCGTCGGCCTGTCCGAAGGCTGCCTGGTGCTGCAGGCGGGCGAACGGATCCGGGCCGCGGTCCATGTGCGCCGGGTGCGCTCCCGCGCAACGCTGCTGGAGACGCCGGTGCTCGCCGCGGTCGAGCCGGACGGGCAGGACGACGGGCCGGTTTTCCAACTGCTCGGCCTGGTCACCGACCCGGCCGAGCCTCCCGGACCCGGCCTCGTCCTCCTGAACGTCGCGCTCGACTGGGCATCCTGCCTGCCGGAGGTCGAAACCATCCTCGGCATCACCCGGTTCGGGGCTTACGACCGGGGCAGGCACGGGCCGATCGAGGCCTATGCCGGCATGCGCGGCCGCGACGGGCTGCCGATCGATCCGGTAGCGCGCTTCCATGCCGAGAACGGGGCGCAGATCGAACAGCTGGTCCCCGCAGCCCGGCGGGAGGATATCGCCAATCTCGGCTTCGGCCTGCTGATCCGCTATCCGCTGCGGGGGCGCCGATGCGCCGCGGCCCGTCGAGGCCGCCGCGGCTGCCGGCGGCGCCCCGGTGGCGCGGCAGGTCCGTGAGGCGGTCTCGGCCCTGATGCCGGCGGGATCGGCCGCCTTCGACGCGGACCGGACCCTCGGCGATCTCGGATTCGACTCACTGGCCCTGGGCGAGCTGCGTTCGGCGCTGAAGGCGCGGCTGGGACGCGGCGTCGATGCCTCGTTCTTCTTCAAGCACCCTACACCGGCCGCGATGATCACGGCGCTCGACGCTGTCCCGGCGGCTCCCCCGGCGGCTCCCAGAGGGGTGGCCGAACCGGCATCACACCCGCAGCAGACGGCGTCCGGCGGACCGTCGCCGGCCTGGGAGCCGATCGCGATCATCGGCCACAGCCTCCGGGCACCGGGTGCGGCCGACGCCGATCGCTTCTTCGCCAACCTGATGGAGGGCCGCGACTGCATCGAGCGGGTGCCGGCCGACCGCTGGGACGCCGACGAGCTCACCGCGGACGAGCCGGGCACTCTCGGGCGGATCGACACCGACCAGGGCGGTTTCCTCGACGGCATCGACCTGTTCGACCCGGCCTTCTTCAGGCTGTCCCGGCGGGAGGCGGCGCGGCTCGATCCGCAGCATCGCCTGCTGCTGGAGACCGCGTGGGAGGCCCTGGAGCGGGCCGGGATCGATCCGCATGGCCTCGCAGGCAGCAGGACCGCGGTGTTCGCCGCACAGTTCCAGCGCGACTACGAGATGCTGCAGGTCAGGACGGTGGACCGGCGGTCGCTCAGCCTGCCGCACTCGACCGGTTCGGCCCCGTCCACGGCGGTCGGGCGGATCTCCTACCTGCTCGATCTGCGCGGACCCTGCTTCTCGATCGAGGCGGCCTGCGCCGGCACCCTGGTGGCCCTGCATGCCGGCTGTCGCGCCCTGCATACCGGCGACGCCGATTGCGTCCTGGCCGGCGGCGTGAACGCGATCCTCATACCGGAGACCTCGATCGCGTTCTCGCAAGCCGGCATGATCGCCCGCGACGGCCGTTGCCGCCACCTCGACGCCGCGGCCGGCGGCTACGGACGCAGCGAGGGCGTCGGCATGTTCGTGCTCAAGCGGCTGCGCGACGCCGAGGCCGACCGCGATCGCATCGAGGGGATCATCATCGGCGGGGCGACCGGCCAGGACGGCGCCTCCAACGGCATCGTCGCCCCGAACGGTACGGCCCAGGAGGACCTGCTGCGGCGCGCCCTGGCATCGGCCGGCATCGCCGCCGCCGCCGTCGACATGATCGAGATGCACGGGACCGGGACGCGCCTCGGCGATGCCGTCGAGGCGGCGGCGATCGCCCGGATCCATGCCGGCCGCGGCCGGCCGCTCGTGCTCGGCTCCGTGAAAACCCATGTCGGACACATGGAGAGCGCTGCCGGCGTCGCCTCGGTCGCCAAGATCCTGGGGGCGTTCGCGGCCGGTGCGGTGCCGGGAAACCTGCATTTCGCGACGCTGAGCCCGGAGATCGACCTTGCGGGGATCCCGGCCCTGGTCCCGACCGCGCCGCTGCCATGGGCGGAAGCCGCCGCCGGCCGGCCGGTGGTCGGGATCAGCGGCTTCGGCTTCAACGGCTCGATCGCGCACCTCATCCTGCAGGCACCGGAGCCGCCGCTTCCTGCAGATCCGGCAGAGGCCGGCCCGATGGTGTATCCCCTGAGCGGACCGACGGAGGCGGCCCTGGCGGCGTTGGCGCAGCGTCATGCCGCAGCGGTGACGGCGGGCATGTCGGAGGCGGGGGCGGCGGAGGTCGGCCGGCTGGCCGACACCGCGGCCACCGGGCGCGGACGCTTCCGACATCGCCTGGCGGTGGTCGCCGCCGGACCGGAGGCGCTGGCCGCGGGCCTGCGCGACGCGGCCGCCGGCGCCGCCGACCGCCCGCCCGCCGAGCCTCCGGCCTTCGAGCTGACCCGCGGGGCGGTCCTGCGGCGTGGTGCCGCGGCAGCGGATCGCGACGGCGGCATCGCCTTCCTGTTCACCGGGCAGGGCAGCCACGAGATCGGCATGGCGCGCGAGCTCTACGCGGCCGAGCCGGTCGCGCGGCGGGCAATCGACACCGTCGACGCGGCGGTCGCGGCGGTGCTCGGCCGGTCGCTGGTGGAGGTGCTGCACGGTGACGACGCCGAGGCGCTGGACCAGCTGGCGCAGCCGGCCATCCTGGCGGTGGAGGCGGCACTCGATGCGCTCTGGCGCTCCTGGGGGGTCCGGCCGGCGCGCATCCTCGGGCATTCGCTCGGCGAATTCGCCGCCGCGGTGTCGGCCGGAATCCTGGAACTCGGGGATGCCGCCCGGATCGTCGCCCATCGGGCGCGGCTGGTGGCGCAGGCGCCGGGGCCAGGTGCGATGGCGGTCATCGAGGGCGATGCCGCTTGGGTCGGGGCGCTGATCGGGCCGGTCGCCGACGAGGTGTCGGTCGCCGCCCTGAACGGACCGTTGCAGACCGTGGTGTCCGGGCGGGTCGGAGGCGTCACGGCGGTCATCGAGGCGGCGAAGGCGGCCGGACGCCGCGCCCACCGCACGCCAATCACCCATGCCTTCCACTCGCTGCTGATGGAGCCGATCCTGGACGCCTTCGAGGCCGAGGTCGGCCGCGTGCCGCTGGCCCGGCCGGCCGTGCCGTTCCTGTCGTCGGTCACCGCGGACTGGGCGGATGCGGAGGTTGCCAGGCCCGGCTACTGGCGCCGCCACCTGCGCGATACCGTCCGGTTCCGCGAGGCCCTCGCCCGGCTCGCCGAGGCAGGGCCGTCCCTGGCGATCGAGCTCGGCCCGCGCCCGGTCCTGGTCCGGCAGTTCGCCGCCGAGGGCCTGTCGATCCCCGCCGTGTCCAGCCTGGCCGGCGACGGTGCCGACGTCGCGAGCCTGCGGGCCGCTGCCGCCGCCGCCTACTGCCATGGCGCCGCAGTCGACTGGCGCGCTGTGCTCGGTCCCCGCCGGGCGCCGCCGGCGGTGCTGCCGACCTATCCGTTCCAGCGGACGCGATGCTGGTTCACCGACACCCCGGGCCGGCGATGACGGCTTCCCGGCGATGACGGTTTCCCTGTGTCTCGGCGATCCGGCGGTCCGCTTGACCGTCGACGGTGCCGCCCTGCTGCTCGTATGGCCCGACGGCGCGCAGCGGCGGATCGACACCGCTGCCGCGGGGGTCGCGGCGATGGCTGCCCGGCTCGCCGGCTCTCCCGGCCTGCCGGAGGACAATGTCCTGCGGTCGCGGGACGCCGCCCGGCTGTTCCAGGTGATCGAGCGGCTGCGCGCCGCCGCCGGGCTGGCCTGGGAGCTGTGGGGGAGCGCCGGGCGGATCGCCAGGGTCGAGCCGGCCGGTCCGCTGTTCGAGCTGGCGCCGCCGGGCGACGGCCGGGTGCTCGATCCGTTCTGCCTGCTGCGGGCGCGGACCGACCAGGACGGGGGCACGACTCTGCCGATGGTCCTCGAAGCGCCCGACATCGGCTGTCGCGTCCTGCTGTCGCCGCAGGGCGCCGCGCTGGCCGCCGGATTGCTGGCGGGTGTCGACGGCGGCACGGACGCGGCGGCGCTGCGGTCGCTGCTGCTGCGATGCGGCGCCGGGGCCGGCCCGCGAGGCTTCTGGTCGTTCGCCGACCGGGTCATGCATGGCGCCTCGCGGCCGCCGGACGACGGCAGGCCGGTGGATCCGCTGCCGCCGGATCGCCGCGGCGATCCGCCGCCGGCCCTGCCCTGGCAGAATGCGGCAACTGCTACGTCGGCCGGCGGGCCGGCGGCGGACGATCTCCTGGCGCGCCGCCGTTCACTCAGGGACTTCGCCCCCGAGCCGCCGACCCGGGCGGCGGTCGAGGCGATGCTCTCCCGGGCGCTGGCCTGCCGGTCGGTGCGGAGCCTCGGCACGGCGCGCTGGATGGAGCGCGGCTTTCCGTCAGCGGGCGGGCTCGGCGAAATCGCCGGCTACGTGGTCAGCCGCGACGTCGAGGGGCTCGAGCCGGGGACCTGGCGGCACGATCCGCTCGCCGACCGGTTGGGCCGCCTGGGCGACCGGATCGACGCGCGCCTCCGCCTGCTCGATACCGCGGCGGTGTTGCTGCAGCGCCCGGGTCGGCCGCCGCCGGCGCTGCTGCTGCTCACAGCGCGCATCGATGTGCTGGCGTCGAAGTACGGCGATCTGGCATACCGTCTGGCCCTGCTGAATGCCGGTGCGGCGCTGACCGCGCTGCAGCTGGCGGGCGACGAGCTGGGGCTCGGCAGTTGTGCCCTCGGCACCGCCGGAGTCCGCCGCCTGTCGACCCTGTTGTGCGCGCCGGAGCACGACGATGAGACGGAGATCATGCTGGCCGAGATCGCCTTCGGAGTGCGGCGGTGAGCCGTCGCGTCGTGTTCATGTATGCCGGCCAGGGCGCGCAGTACTACCAGATGGGCCGCGAGCTCTGGGACCAGGAGCCGGCGTATCGCCAAGCGCTCGAGCGCTATTGCCGGATCGCCGGCCCGGTCGGCGGCCGGACCCTGACCGAGGTGCTGTTCTCCCGACCGATCTCCGACAGCCCGGGATTTGACCGGCTGGCGGAAACCCATCCGCTGCTGGTCGCCATCTCCCTGGCACTGACCGACATGCTGGCGGAGAAGGGGATCCGGCCGGACGCGGTGCTCGGCTACTCGCTCGGCGAGACCATCGCCGCCGTGGTCTGCGGCGCGCTTGAGGCCGAGGAGGCGTTCTGGGCGGTGCGCGCGCAGGCCGCGCTGTTCGAGCGGCGGGTCGGGCCGGGGCGGCTGGTGGCGGTGCTGGCGGAGCCTGAGCGGCTGGAGGCGGCAATGCCGCCGGCGCTGGGTGGCCGGGTGCATGTCGCCGCGCTGAACGCTCCCGGGCATTTCGTGGTGGCGGCGGCGGAAACCGACCTTCCGGCCCTGATGGACGTGCTGCGCGGGCTGGAGGTGCCGACCGCGCCGCTGCCGGTGCGCTTCGCCTTCCACTCGCCACTGATCGCCGAGGCCGAGCAGGGGCTGCGCGACATCGCCGGCCAGCTGTCGCTGCGGCCGATCGCGATCCCGATGGTCTCGTGTGCGACGGCGGCGCCGTTGGCCGCCTTCGACGGGGCGCATTTCTGGCGGGTGGCCCGCGGCGTGGTTCGCTTCGCCGAAGCCGCGCGGCCGCTGATCGAAGATCCCGAAGCTCGCTTGCTGGATGTGGGTCCGTCGGGCACGCTCGCCGGATTCGTGCGGCTGTCCGGTGCGACGCGGGCGGCCCCGATGGCGGTGATGAACCAGTTCGGACGGGATGTGAACCAGGTGCGGCAGGTCGTGGAGTGGCTGGCATGACGCGGATCTTCGTTTTCCCGGGACAGGGGTCGCAGGCCAAGGGCATGGGCAGGGACCTGTTCGCGCGCTTCCCGGACCGCGTGGCGGAGGCCGACGAGATCCTCGGATATTCGGTTCGCACGCGCTGCCTGGAGGACCCGGACGGCGACCTGTCGCGGACGCAGTTCACGCAGCCGGCGCTGTACGTGGTCGGTGCGCTCGCCTACATGGCGCGGGTCGAGGACCTGGGCGACACACCGGAGTTCGTGGCCGGCCACAGCCTCGGCGAGTACAACGCCCTGCTCGCCGCCGAGGCGTTCTCGTTCGCCGAGGGCCTGCGGCTGGTCCAGCGCCGCGGCGCGCTGATGGGCGAGGCCTCGGGCGGCGGCATGGCCGCCGTGATCGGCCTGGACATCGAGACGATCCGCGAACTGCTCGCCGAGACCGGGGTCGCCACGGTCGACGTCGCCAATCACAACGCGCCGGCCCAGGCCGTGCTGGCCGGCCCGACCGAGGACCTGGAGCGGGTGGCGCCGGCCTTCGAGGCCCGGCCGGGCGCGCGGGTGATCCCCCTGAACGTGCGGACCGCCTTCCACTCGCGCTACATGCGGCCGACCAAGGAGGCGTTCGGGGCGTTCATCGCCGGCTTCCGCCTCGGCCCGCTGATGATCCCGGTGATCTCCAACCTGACCGCCCTGCCATATCGCGACGACGAGATCGCCCATGGGCTGGTGCAGCAGATCGACCATCCGGTGCGCTGGGTGGAGTCGATACAGTACCTGCTGCAGGAGACCGAGCCGGAGTTCGAGGAGATCGGCCACGGCACGGTCCTGACCCGGCTGATCGCGGACATCCGCAAGGCCGAGTTGCCGGTCAACATGGCGCGGCGCTACTGACCGGCGCCACCTTGCTGGCGCGGCTCCAGCTGCAGCGGCACACCGCCCGCCGGGCCGGCGACGGCGTCGATCAGGCGGTGGGCCGGCCGGGTTGCGTCGCCCAGCTGGACGTCCCAGTCCCGCACCAGCTCGGCGAGCGCCAGCTTCATCTCCGCGAGTCCGAGATTGGCCCCCAGGCAATGCCGCACGCCGCCGCCGAACGGGATGGCACGGTCCTGCGGCGTGCGGTCGCCGGACAGGAACCGCTCGGGCTGGAACCGGCCGGCGTCCGGGAACGCCTGCGGGTCGGTGTGGGCGAGCCCGACCGACAGGCCGACCACCGTGCCAGGCGCGAGAGTCCAGCCGCTGATCTCCAGCGGCAGGGCGAGCTTGCGGCCGATCACCGGGCCGATCGGGTGCAGCCGCAGCACCTCCCGGCAGATCGCGTCCAGGTAGTCCAGGCGGACCAGCCGGCCGGGCTCGTTGGTGCCGTCGACCTCGCCGCGCAGCCGCGCCAGCACCGCCCGGTCGGAGAACACCTGCCACGCCGTCCAGGCGAGCGCCTGGGCGGTCGAGGCGTGGCCGGCCGACAGCAGCGTGAACATCTGGTGGCGCAGCGCCTCGGTGCCGAGCGCCGGGTCGCCCGCCACGGCCGCCTCCCGGGCGATCGGCCCGAGCGGCTCCTCGCCCGACGCGGCGGCGCGCGCGATGGCGTCGGCGATGATCCGGTCGACCGCCGCGCGCGCCCGGCGGATCCGGCCCCAGGGCGACCAGGGTCCCAGGTCCCATTGCAGCGCCGGGACGAAATGCAGCAGGAAGCTCGCCCGCGACTGCAATGCGGCATAGGCGCCGGCGAAGCGGTGCAGCGCCTCCCGGTCGATCGGCCCGAGCACGCTGCGCAGGATGACCTCCAGCGTCAGCGCCTTGGCAAGGTCGATCATCCGAACCGGACGGCGGGCGGCCTCCGCGAAGGTGCGGCGCGCGATGTCCTGGATGACCCGCCCGTTGTCGCCGCGCAGCGGGTTCATGACCAGCGGCGCGGCCTGCCGGCGCGCGGCCGCGTGGGCCGGGCCGTCGAGCCGGATCAGCGCGTACTCCCCCATCACCTCGGAGCCGATGTCGAGCACCGTGAAGGCTTCGGCCGGCAGCGACAGCACGCGCCGGATCGTCGCGGCGTCGCCGGTCACCACCATCCGCATCCCCGGCAGGCGCAGCGTGAACGGGTCGCCGTAACGCTCGCGGAACGCCTGGTGCGCACCGACCGGATCGCGGGCGAACCGGGCCAGCGGCCCGAGCAGCCCGCGTGGCCCCGGCGGCAGGCCGGTCATGCCGGACCCAGATATCGGGCCCGCAGCGGCGTCTTCGGACCCAGCAGAAAGCCGGTCCGGACATGCCTGGGGAAGGCGGTGTCGTGCAGTTCGATGCGGCAGGACTTGATCACCGTGGCGAGCAGCACCTTCAACTCCATCGGCGCGAAGGTGTTGCCGACGCAGACCCGCTCGCCGCCGCCGAACGGATAGTACTCGAAGGCGGTGTAGCGACGTTCCACGAAGCGACCCGGGTCGAACCGCCAGGGATCGTCGTAGATCTCCGGGTCGAAATGGGTCAGCCACACGCAGGCGCAGACCTGGGTCCCGGAGGGGATCGTCCAGCCCTTCAGCTCGAGCGGCTCGGCCACCACCCGCAGCACGTCGGGGACCGGCGTCCAGAACCGCAGCACCTCCTTCACCACCGCGTTCAGGTAGGGCAGGGTGTGGACGGCGTTGGGGTTCGCGACCAGGTCGACCGGGGCCAGCTCCTCGGCCAGGCGCGCGTGGATCGCCGGGTCGGCCAGAACCGCCTGCACGGTCCAGCCGAAGCTGAGCGCCGAGGTCTCGTGACCGGCGATCAGCATGGTGATCATGTTGTCGGCGATCTCCTCGTCGTCGAAGGCCGGCGAGCCGTCCTCGCGAGTGGCCGTCGCCATCAGCGCCAGCAGGCCGGTGTGCCGGCCGGGCTCCGCCCTGATATCGCGGATCGTCTCGAACAACAGGTCCTGCAGCCGCTGCCGGCTGCGGATGAACGTCGCCTGGCCGGGAAACGCCGGGTTCAGCAGGCCCATCATCGACGTCGCCAGGAACGCCTTGTCGCTCAGCGACCGCGAGAAGTCGCGCACCGCCGCCTTGCGCACCTCGATGCCGGGCCGGTCGTCGACACTGAACAGCGCCCGGATGATGATCTCCAGCGCGATCGCCATGCCCTCGTCCACGAGGTCCAGCTCGGCCCCGGGCCGCCACCCCCGGATGTGCTGGAGCGTCGCGTCGACCATCTGTGCCGCCAGCCGCTGCAGGGCGTCGGCCCGCAGTCCCGGCGCCATCACCGCACGCTGCCGGCGGTGCTCCGGCCCGGAATGCCCGGTGAACGAGCGGCCCAGCACGCGCTTCTGGGCCTCCATCTGCAGCGGCCGGAAATGCTCGGTCGCCGCCGTGAAGATCTGCTTCACCCCGACCGGATCGGCGGTGAACACGGTCGGCATGGTGGTGGTCACGGTGAACGGGTCGCCGTAGCGCCGGCGGGCGTCGGCGAACAGTGCGATCGGATCGCGCAGGTAGCGGATCCGGCTCGGCAGGGCGAAGCGCGGCCCCGGCGGCAGTGCCGTGCGGGCGTCGGCAGAAGGGCTCGTCGCCGTCATCGCTCCGCTCCGATCGCCGCCCGGGCGGGCGCACCGGCATCGCCCTGGCGGGTCCACAGCGACAACCGCTCCTGCAGGTGCGACGCTGCGTCCTGCATCAGCCGGTCGGCCAGCACGTCGACATGCCGGGCGCGCCAGGACTCCATCATGGTGCCGCGCAGCCAGGCGTTGCAGGCCGCCATTGCGGGTCCGCAGTGGATCTGGAAATTGCTCTTGTGGGCCGGGTCGCCGTCCAGGGCGAGGCGGTTTGTGTGGATAAAGTACCATCGGAACACCATCGCCATCTTCTTCTTCGGGTTCGCCTCGGCCTCGGCGAGCTCGGCAGGCGCCACCGCGGCGTAGTGGGCGGCGGTCTCCGCCCAGACCGCCTCCAGCGGGCGGCCCGTGAACCTCGTCTCGATGTCCCGGCGCTCCGCCGGCTCCAGGGCATCGAGCGACGGCAGCCGGCGATACAGCTCGTAGAGCCGGTTGCCGCGGGCCGCGAACAGCGTGCCGCGGCGCAGCACCTGGATCCGGGTGCCGATCTCGAACATGTCGCCGGCGGGCGCCATCTCGCAGTCCTGCGGCCCGGCCGCCTGCAGCATGTCCTTGACGGTGTCGCTGGTCCCGGCCTCGACCGTGGCCTGGTTGATCGAGCCGGTCATCACGAAGTCGGCCCCGAGCACGAAGGCCGCCGCCACCGCCTCAGGGGCGCCAATGCCGCCCGCCAGTCCGACCCGCACCCGGGCGGCCGGGGGAAAGCCGGAAGCGGCGGCGTCGCGCAGCCGCCGGATCGCCGGGAGCAGGGCGAGGGCCACCCGCTTGTCGGTGTGGCCGCCGGAATCCGCCTCCACCACGATGTCGTCGGCCAGCGGCACGCGCTCCGCCAGCCGCGCCTGCTCTTCGGATATGGCGCCGCGCGCCAGCAGCCCGGCCACGATCTCCGGCTCGACCGGGGCCAGGAAGCCGCGCGCCACCTCGCTGCGCGACAGCTTGGCCAGCACCCGGTGGCGGCGTAGCACCGAGCCGCCGGGGCCGGCCGCCAGGCCGGTGATCCGATACCGCGCGAGGGCCGGCGTCGGCATGATGAAGGCGGATGCCTCGATCCGCCGGACATCGTGCCGCAGCAGGATGTCGACCACCTGCTCCTCGGCCGCAGGCAACACGAAGTTGTGGAGGAAGTTGACGCCCCAGGGACTGTCGGGGCCGAGCGCCCGTGACAGGCTGGCGACCGCCGCCTCGACCGCATCCGCGTTCAGCCCGCCGGCCCCGAAATACGCCAGCAGGCGCGCCCGGGCCATCCGCTCCACCAGGGGCCGCGAGGATATGCCCTTCACCATGCCGCCGGCCGCGTAGGCAAGGCGGAGCCCGTGGTCCGACAGGAAGCCCGGGTCGCCGAGCGCCTCGGGACGGATCGAAGGAACGTCGTCGCGCATCGGCCTGAACTCGCTGCATCCGGACGCCGGTCCGGCCGGGTCCACTATTCCTTGATTCGAAAAGCCTGTCACGGCGCTGTGGGGGCCGCCCGCCGGTTCGCGCCGGGATTATCTTTGGTTGTCGTTGCCCGGCATGCCCGGCCGGGCTAGCGTTGCCGGGCCGACCCGGTGCCTTGCGAGGCGGCGGGCGGGAGGCCGGCGGAAGGGCAGCATGGTGGACACCGTCGCGATCGTCGGGATGGCGTTCAGGCTGCCGGGTGCCGGCGACGAGGCCGCCCTGCTGGATCTGCTGGCGCGCCGGGGCACCGCGCTGACGCCGATTCCGCCCGATCGCTGGGACGGCCCCGCCCTGCATGATCCGCGGCATGGCGCGCCGAACCGCACCGTGATGGCGCAGGGCGGCTTCCTCGACGGCATCGACCGGTTCGACGCCGGGTTCTTCGGGGTCTCGGCACGCGAGGCGCGGGCGATGGATCCGCAACAGCGCCTGGTGCTCGAGGAGGCGTGGCACTGCATCGAGAACGCCGGCCTGCGCCGCGAGGATCTGCGCGGCCGGTCGGTCGGAGTGTTCGCCGGAATCATGGCCAGCGACTACCTGCAGAACGCCGCCGCCCCGGGCCGTGACGTGGATGGCTTCTCGGCACTCGGCAGCTATGGCGCACTGCTGGCCAACCGCGTCTCGAACGCCTTCCACTGGACCGGGCCGAGCTTCACGCTGGACGCCGCCTGCGCGTCGTCGCTGGTCGCCCTGCACGCCGCCCGGCGGTCGCTGCTGGCCGGCGAGTGCGAACTGGCGATGGTGGTGGCCGCGAACGCCCTGATCAATCCCTGGCGCTCGGTCTCCTTCTCGCAGGCCCGGATGCTGAGTCCGGACGGTGTCTGCCGCAGCTTCGACGCCGGCGCCGACGGCTATGTGCAGGGCGAGGGCGCGGTGGCGGTCCTGCTGGCCCGGACCGGCGAGGTGGCGGCCCGCGGCCTGCGCGAGCGGGCGCGGCTGCTCGGCTCGGCCGTGAACCATGTCGGACCGTCGCGGGGGATCACAGCACCCAGCGTCGCGTCGCAGCGGCGTGTGATCGAGGCGGCACTCGCCGCCGCCGGTGTCGATGCCGCCGCCGTCTCCTATGTCGAGGCGCATGGCACGGGCACGCCGCTCGGCGATCCGATCGAGGTCGCGGCCCTGGCGGCGGTGCTCGGCGCGCGCGCTCCGGACGCCGTCTGCGGCATCGGATCGATCAAGTCCAACGTCGGCCATCTGGAGGCGGCCGCCGGCCTCGCCGGCTTGGTCAAGCTGGTGCTGATGCTGGAGCGGCGGACCCTGCTGCCGACCGCCGGCCTGCAGGCCGTCAACCCGTTGATCGATATGGCGAACGGGCCGATCCGGCCGGTGACCGAGGCGGCACCTTGGGCCGTCGAACCGCCGGTTGCCGGCCTCAGCTCCTTCGGGTTCGGCGGCGCCAACGGGCACGCGATCGTCGGGGCCGCACCGCAGGCTGCGGCACCGCGGCGCGCCGGTGCCGCGCGCGCGCCTGGGCGGGCGCAGCCGCTGCTGGTCTCGGCGGCGAGTGCGGCCGCCCTGCGCCGATCACTGGATGCGATCGCCCGCTGGCTGCCAGACGCCCAGGCGGACGGTGCGACGCCGTCGGACCTGTGCCAGACGCTGATGCTGCGGCGCTCGACCCTGCCGGTGCGGTTTGCGGCGATGGTCACGGACTGGCCGGAGATCGCCGCGGCGCTGGCCGGTGGGCCGGCGGATGCGGTCCGCTCCCGCCGCCTGATGCTCAGGGTCGGTCCGGTGGACGCGCTGTCCGAGACCCGCTGGAGTGCGATGGCGCGGGATCTACCGGACCTCGCCGAGCGGGCGGTGCTGGCCGAGGCGGAGGTGCGGGCGAGCGGGATCCGCCGGTCGTCGCGCCTGGTGGCGCTGGCCCGGCTGCACGCCCTCGCCGGATTGCTGCTCGACGCCGGCCTTGCCCCCGACCTCGTCTATGGCGAAGGGCTCGGACGATGGGCCGTGCTGACCGCGACCGGGGTGCTCGGGCTCGCCGACGCGGTGCTCGCCACCGGCGAAGGGCGGCGGCCGACACCGCGGGTCCGTCGGCCGACCCATGCGGTCTACGATCCCGTCGAGGAGCGTATCCTGCAGCCGCGCTTGGTCGATGCCGGATATCTCGGGCGGTTGCGCGAGGCCTGTCTCGCCGACCCGCCGACCGCGGCGGTGCGCGCCGGCCTGCTGCAGCAGTCGGAGCAGCTTCGCCGCGGCAATCGCACCTACCGCGGCTTCCTGAATCCCTGGGTCGTGCTCGGCGCCGACCCGACGTCGGCTTCGCGGCCGGCCGACATGCTGGCCCTGGCGGTCGCCCGCCGGCTAACCTGCGAACGCTGGGGGATCCCGGAGGCCGGGCCGGCCTTGCCGGCCGGGCTCGACGAACTGGCGCATCTCGCGGCCGCCGGCGCGCTGTCCCCCGACGGCGGCATCGCGCTGCTCGGCGACGGCGACCCGGCGGTGCTCGCCGCGACGGTCGATCCGGGACGGCTCGACCCCGCGGCAATCGACCGCGCGATGCCGATCCTCGCCCGGCAATGGTTGGCGCTGACGGAGATCGCCGATCCGGCCGCCTGGCTGCACGGTCGGGCGGGCAGGTACCGCAATCCGCCGCCGATGGGCGTGGAGCACACGGTCGACATCGGCGAGGTGTCCGCAGGCGCCGAGGGGGAGCGGACCGTCCTGCCGCTGGATGCCGGCTTCGACGCGGCGGTGATGGCGTTGCTGGGCGAGCGCTGGGCCGCGGGCCGCTCGGTCGAGTGGTCCGGCTTCGCGCGCCCGCACCGGCAGGTCGACCTGCCGCCCTATCCGTTCGAGCCCGAGCGCCACTGGCTGCCGCAGCCAGCCGGCGGCGCCACGCCGGGGCAGCGCGTCGAGCCGGCGCCGCTCTACCGGATCGGCTGGACGCCGGTGCCGGCCGGCGAGCGACCGGACCCGGGACCGGTGCTGCACGTCGCCGGGTGTTCGCAGGCCGCGCGTGGCTTCGCCACAGCGCTCGCCGACGTCTGTGCCGAGGTCACGACAGTGACCGACGAGACCGCCGCCGCAGCGGCCGGCCCGGCCTCGACCATCGTCGTCTCGACGCCGTTCGACCATGCCGGCGCGCCGGCCAGCGCCCTCGGGCAGGGCCTGCTGCTGCCGCTGATCCAGCTCGCGGTGCGGGCCGCCGCCAACGAGGCCGGATGCCGGCTGGTGGTGGCGGGTCCCGATGGCGATCCGGCATTCGCGGCCGCCGTGGCGGCGGCCCGCTCGGTGGCGGCCGAGCACCGGATCTACCTTGCAGGCCTACGGCCTCGGGTGGCCGGGCCGGCAGCTTCAACGGTGCTGCGGGCGGCGCTGACGCTGCCGGTACCGCCCGAGGTCGGCCTGCTGCGGGCCGGGCCGGCGGGGCTTGCTGTCCGGCACCTGATGCCGGTCCAGCCGCCGGCTGGACCGGGCGGCGGCGCCGATCCGGGTGCCGCATGGCTGCTGGTCGGCGGCTTCGGCGGCATCGGCGAGGCGCTGGTCTCGCATCTCGCGGAAGCCGGCGTCCGTGCTATCGGCGTCGTCGGGCGCCGTCCGTCCGAGGCCGTGGACGCCATCCGTGCCCGGCTGCGGGCCTCGGGTGTGGCCGTCTCCTATGCTTCGGCGGACATCACCGACGAGGCCGCGGTCGAGCGCGCTGTCGCGGATCTGGAGCGTGAGCTCGGCCCGGTCGGGACGGTGGTCCATGGCGAGATGGTCCTGGCCGACGCGGCGGCGTCGACGATGTCGGTGGAGGCATTCGACGCCGCCTTCCTGCCGAAGGCCCTGGGCTTTGCCGTGGTCGACCGGGTGTTCCGGCGCCGGCGCGGTGCTGCCGCGATGCCGCGCCGGGTGGTGTTCGGATCGATCCTCGGCCTGACCGGCAACGCCGGCCAGGCCAACTACGCCGCCGGCAGCGCCTACCAGCATGCCGCGGCGGAACTGGCGGCGCTGCAGGGGGCCGATGTCCGGCACGTCTCCTGGGGCTACTGGAGCGAGGTCGGCCGGGTCGCCGACCCGCGGCACAAGGCGCGGGTGGCGCGCATCGGCCTGCTGCCGATGGACACCGCGGCGGGACTGGCGGCACTGGACGCGGTGCTTCGCGGAACCGAGGTATCGAGCGTGGCGGCGGCCCTCGCCGAGGCGCGGGCCCAGGCACTGACCGCGGTGCCGGCGACCACGGCCGCGGATCCGGCACTCGCCGGGCTTGGCGATCTCGACCGGCTGGCGGTGCTGCGCATCCGCGCCGCCTTCGGCGCCGCCGGATGGCTGCCGGAAGCGTTCGCATCCGATGCAGCGGCCCGGCTCGGGATCGCCGGCGGCCAAGCGAACCTGTTCGCGGCCCTGCGGTCGTTCCTCGACGCCCGGCGCTGGCGAAGTGCCGATCCCGCGGCCGCCGCCGAGGCGGATGCGCTGGCGGCTCGGCTGGTCGCGTCGCAGCCGGGACTGGCCGGGGTCATCGCACTGCTGGACGCGGCGACCGCCGACACCGTCGCCGTGCTGACCGGGGCGAAGCCGGGCACGCAGGTGATCTTTCCCGGCGGCGCCCTCGACCTGGTCGAAGGCTTCTACCGCGGCAATCCGCTGGCCGACGCCGCGAACCGGCGCACCGCCGAGCGGGTGGCCGGGGCGGTGCGGGCGAAGCTGGCCGAGCCGGGGCGTCGCGGCCCGGTCCGGGTGCTCGAGGCGGGGGCGGCACCGGCGGCACCACTGCGGCGGTGCTGGCGGCGCTCGACGCCATCGCGGACGGCGGGGAGGACCGGGTCGCCTACGTCTTCAGCGACCTGTCGGAGGCCTTCCTGCGGCGCGCCCGCCACTGGTTCGGGACCGGCCGGCCCTGGTTCTCGGCCAGCCCCTACGACTTCGACGCCGATCCCGCGGGCCATGACGGCCTCGGCGCCTTCGACGTGGTGCTGGCGGCCAATGCGCTGCACGTCACTGTCGAGATCCGTCCAATGCTCCGCCGGCTCGGCCGGCGCATGGCCTCGGGTGCCGTCCTGGTGCTCAACGAGATCATGCGGCCGGGAGCGCATCACACCGCGATCTTCGGCCTGCTGCCGGGCTGGTGGCTGGCGGCCGACGAGCGCGCCGGCGCCGGGCCGCTGCTGACCTCGCGGCAGTGGCGGGCGGCGCTCGACGGGCTATTCCGGATCGTCGCACTGGACGGCCCCGCCGACGCCGACGGCCCGGTGCAGGGCGTGCTGGTCGCGGCGTGGCTGGGCGAGGCGCCCGCGCCATCGCCCGCCCGGATCGACGTGCCGCCGGTCGCGGTTTCGGACGGCCGCGAGCCGGGCGACCGGATCCTGGCGCTGGTCGCCGAGGTGCTGGGGATCGATCCGGCCCGTCTCGACCCCGACGCAAGGTTCGACGAGCTCGGGCTCGACTCCATCCTCTCGCTCGACCTGGCCGACAAGCTGGCCGCCGCGACCGGGGTCCAGCTCGATCCCGCGACCATCGCCGGCCTGGCCACGCCAGCGGCGTTGCGAGCGCGGATCGGCGGGGAGGCCCGTCCGCCGCCGGCCGCCACCCCGCCGGCCGCGCCGCTCCCGGCCGTTTCAATCGCAGCCGCTCTGTCGGCGGCCGATGATGCCGCCATCGCCGTCGTCGGCATCGCCGGACGTTTCCCTGGCGCCTGCAGCCTGGCCGCCCTGTCTAGGCTGATCCGGTCGGGGAATTCCGCGTTCGGGCCAATTCCGGAGGGTCGGTGGCCGGATGCTGGTCCGGTGCGGGGAGCGTTCCTCGCCGACGCCTGGGACTTCGACGCCGCCCGCTTCGGCGTGTCCGACCGCGAGGCGATCCTGATCGATCCGCAGCAGCGGTTGCTGCTGGAGCAGACCCTGGCGGCCCTGGCCGACGCCGGCCGGCCGGACCGCCATCTCGGCGATGACGAGGCGGTCGGGGTGTTCGTCGGCTGCAGCGAGGGCGATTATGCGCGCACGCTGGAGGCCGCCGGGCATCCGCTCGAGGCACAATCGCTGGCTGCCCTGCTGCCGTCGAGCAGTGCCGCCCGGATCGCGCATGTCTTCGGTTTCGAGGGCCCGGCGATGACTGTGGATCTCGCCTGTGCCTCGGGCCTCGGAGCCCTTCATCTCGCCGCCGGCGCGGTGCGCCGCGGTGAATGCCGCCTGGCGGTGGTCGGCGCCGCCAGCGTGCAGAGCGGACCGGCCTTCACCCGGCGGGTGGCGTCGGCCGGCCTGCTGTCCGGCAGCGGCGTACCGCGACCGTTCCAGGCGGACGGCGACGGCATCGTGCTGGGCGAGGGCGCGGTGGTGCTGGTGCTCAAGCCGCTGGCGGCGGCGCGTGCCGACTGCGACCGGGTGCGCGCGGTGCTGCGCGGCACGGCGCTTCGCCAGGCCGGGCGCGGTGACGGTCTGACGGCACCATCGGCGGCGGCCCAATTCCGGGTCATGCGCGACGCGCTGCGCGACGCCGGCCTGTCGGCGGTCGATGTGGTGGCGGTCGAGGCGCATGGTGTCGGCACGGTCGCCGGCGATCGGGCCGAGGCCGAGGCCCTGGCCGGGCTGTTCCCCGACGACGGCGGCCCGCCGGTGGCGGTCGACACCGTCAAGCCGGTGCTCGGGCACGGCCTCGCCGTCTCCGGCCTGTCGGCGCTGGCGGTCGCGGTGCTCGGCTTCCGGGACGAGGGCGGGCTCGCGCGTCTCCCGGCCGATGTCGCATTCCCGTCCCGCCGGCTGGTGCCCGCGGCGCGGGCTGGGCAACGGGTCGGGCCGACCCTGGTCAACGGCTTCTCGCTGAACGGCGCCTGCGCCGCCGCGGTGCTGGAGCCGACGGCCGACGATGCTGCACCGGGGGCGGGAGGCCGGGCCGGTGACGCTGTCGGCGGCGCTGCGTGCCGATCTCGACGATCGCGTCGCCGCGCTGCACCGATGGGCGGCGGGCCAGGCGGTCGACCCGGCGGACGTGGCGGCGGTGCTGTCCGGCGACGAGCCGCGCCGGCATCGGATCCTGGTCGACCCGCGGGAGCCGGCGCGCGTGCTCGATGAGGCCCCGCCGCTGCCGGCGGTACGACTGGCGGTGCCGGCAGCACCGGTCGGATATCCGTTCGCGCGCCGCCGCTACTGGCCGGCGCCGCCGGTGCCGGCCGCAGCGGACGGCCCGGTCACGCCGCTCTCGGTGGTGGCGGCGGCACTCGGCCTTGAGCCGGGCCGGCTGCAGCCGGACAGCGTGCCGCTCGAGCTGGGGATGGACAGCATCCTGGCGATCGAGATCCGGGCGAGGCTGGCGCGGATCGGCTGCGCGGTCGGGGTGCGCGACCTGCTGGGCGGCCGTTCGATCGCAGCGATTTTGACCGATGCGGACTCCGAAGGCGCCGATGCGGTGGTGCTGTCCGAACCGGACGCGGCGGCGGCACACGAGCCGTTCGCCCTGACCGAGCTGCAGCTCGCCTATCTGGTCGGCCGCAGCCCGTCGGTTCCGCTCGGCGGCACCGGCTGCCACGTCTACTGGGAGTTCGTGACCGACCGTGAGCTCGATACGGGGCGGCTGGAGGCGGCCTGGAACCGGCTGATCGCGGCGCACGGCATGCTGCGGGCGGTGTTCACCGACGACGGCATGCAGCGGATCCAGCCGCGGGTCCCGCCCTACCGCGTCGCGGTGCACGACTGGCGCGGCGGCGAGCCGGCGGCGCCGCTGGCTGCGCTCCGCGAGCGCATGGCCCACGAGGTGTTCGAGCCGGCGAGCTGGCCACTGTTCCGTATTGAGACCACCCGCGACGGCGCCGGCACTCGGCTCCACCTGTCGATCGACCTGCTGATCATCGACGTGCTGAGCCTGTTCCGGCTGCTGCGCGACTGGGGTCGGCTGTACGACGACCCGGCGGCGACGCCGGCCGCACCGGCGCTGACGTTCCGCGACTACATGGCGGCCTTCCAGCGCCTGCGCGCCGGACCGGCGCGCGACCGGGCGCTCGGCTTCTGGGAGCGGGCGATGGCGGGCACGCCGCCGGCGCCGGTGCTGCCGCGGGCACGCTCCGACGCCGACCTGCGGGCGGCGCGCTTCACGCGGCGCCGGACCGAACTGCCCGCAGAGGGCTGGACGCGGCTGCGGGAACACGCCCGCGCCTGTGGGGCGACGCCGAACGCGCTGCTGCTCACCCTGCTCGGGGCGACCCTGGCGCACTGGTCGGAAACCTCCGAGTTCTCGCTGAACCTGACGGTCCACGACCGCCGGCCGGTGCATCCCGACGTCGACCGGGTGATCGGCGATTTCACCTCGACCATCCTGGTCCCGGTCGGCAGCGACCGGGAGGCCGGCTTCGCCCGGCGGCTCCGGTCGGTCTCCGACGCCGTCGCCGAGCGGCTGGACCACGCTCTGGTCTCCGGCGTCGAGGCGGCCCGTCGGTTCGGCACGCCGGCGGTGCGCGGCGCGCTCGCCTGGGTCTTCACCAGCATGCTCGGCTATGGTGCCGTGCTCGGCCATGATCGCCGGATCACCAGCCTCGGCCGGCTGGACTGGGGCGTCACCCAGACGCCGCAGGTGCTGCTCGACGTGCAGGCGTTCGAGGAGGACGGCCGCCTGGTGATGACCTGGGACAGCGTCGACGCGGCGTTTCCGGACGGCCTGTTCGAACTCGCCTTCGAGGCCTTTGCGAGCGGCCTCGCCGCACTCGCGGCACCCGATGCCGATCTCGGCGGCTCGGCGACGCAGGCGATCGCCCGGCGCGAGCAGGCGGCGCGCTCGGAAATCAACCGGACCGCGGGACCATTGCCGGACGACCTGCTGCACGAGCCGCTGCTGCGCCGGGCGCTGGCCGAGCCGGGTCGGATCGCGGCGATCGCGCCGGAGGCGATCTGGACGCTGGGCGACCTGGTGGGGCGCGCCCTGGCGGTCGCCGCACTGCTGCCGGGCCTCAGGCCGGGCGCCTTGGTCGGGGTGGCGTTCGGAAAATCGGCTTGGCAACTGGCCGCGACGGTCGGTGTCGGCGTCGCCGGCGGCGCCTACCTGCCGCTCGACCCGGACCTGCCCGACGAGCGCTTCCGCCGGCTCGCCACCCTGGGCGGGGTCGGGATCGTGTTGACCACGGCCGCACTGGCCGGCCGCCTGGCGGTTCCGGACGGCGTGCGGGTGGTGCCGGTGGACGGGCTGGCGCCGCTGCCGCTTCCGGCGGCCATGCCGGACCGTCGCGCCGCACCCGGTGACCTGGCCTATGTGCTGTTCACCTCCGGCTCCACTGGCGAGCCCAAGGGCGTGATGATCGAGCATCGCGCGGCGCTGAACACGGTGCTGGACTGCAATGACCGGTTCGGGGTCGGGCCGGGCGACCGGGTCTTCGGCCTGTCGTCGCTCGGCTTCGACCTGTCGGTCTACGACCTGTTCGGGGTGCCGGCCGCGGGTGGCGCGGTCGTCCTGCCGGATCCCGCGACGCTGCGCGACCCGGAGGCACTCGCCGCGCGGGCCGGGGCGGCGGGGGTGACGATCTGGAATTCGGTGCCGATGCTGCTCGACATGGTGCTGGAGAGCGGCCCGCCCGCCGGCAGCCTCGACACCCTGCGCCTGGCGATGCTGAGCGGCGACTGGATCCCGCTCGGCCTGCCCGGATCGCTGGCACGCCGCGTGCCCGGGGCGATCCTCTACAGCCTGGGCGGCGCCACCGAGGCCGCCATCTGGTCGATCTGCCATCGGGTCGACGGGGCACGGCCCGGCTGGCGCAGCATCCCCTACGGCCGGCCGATGCGGAACCAGCGCTTTCACGTGCTGGACGAGAGCCTCGGGCCGTGCGCCGACGGCGTCGAGGGCGATCTCTACATCGCGGGCGCCGGGCTGGCCCGCGGCTACTGGGGTGATCCGGCAAAGACCGCGGCGGCGTTCATCCAGCACCCGGTTAGCGGTGAACTGATGTATCGCACCGGCGACCGGGGGCGCTGGCGTGCCGGCGGGCTCATCGAGTTCCTCGGGAGGCGCGACGGCCAGGTGAAGATCGGCGGGTTCCGCATCGAGCTCGGCGAGATCGAGGCCGTGGCGGCGGCGCATCCGGCGGTTCGGTTGGCCATGGCTGTCGCCGAAGGCGAGGCCGGGCCGGAGGGACGCCGGCGGCTGGTGCTGCACGTGGTGCCGGCCGGCGACCGGCTCGACGCGGAGGCGCTGCGGGCGGATCTGGCGCGGTCGCTGCCGGACTACATGGTGCCGCGGGCGATCCGCCAGCATGCGTCGCTGCCGCTGACCGCGAATGGCAAGGTCGACCGCCAGGCGGTGGAGCGTGGGGCTGTGGTAGCCGCGTCGGAAGGATCCGGGCCGGGCGGGACGATTGAGCGCGCCGCGATGCCGGGCGGGGCGGCGCCAACCGCCCATGATCGTGCGCAGTTGGTTGGCCGCATCGCGGCCATCGTCGCCGAGGTCGTGGGGCTGGAGGCGGTATCGTCGGATGCATCCTTCTTCGACCTCGGCGCGGACTCCCTGTCGGCGGTCGTGGTAAACCGCAGATTGAGGAGCGAGCTCGGCTTGGAGACCCGCGTAACCGACCTGTTCGAGCATCCGACGGTTTCGCGTCTGGCCGACCATCTGTCGCGGCCGGCCGGCCGCCGCGCTACGGCGGCGGTGGATGCCGGTCCATCAGAGCCGCCGGAAGGCCCGTCGGATGCCACCGAGGCCGCTGCTCCGCTCAGGCGCAGGTCGATGTTGCGGCAGGCTTTCCGGGATCGCTTCAAAGTGCCGGAGCGGGTCTGACCCCGCCGTTCGAAACGCTCGGATCCGTGCGTTGCGAGCCGATTTCGGAACATATGCCGCCGCGGGGACGTCCCGCGATAGGCCCTAGCCGCGCAGCAGTCGTTCATCCGATCGAACTACTATAGGGGGATTAAATTTCGGCCGGACCAAAGTCTGGACCAAAGTCTGCACTGTAGCTGACGCGTCAAGTTGTCCGGTATCTGTAGCGCGTGATCTGTCCGCTTCCGTTGAAGAGCCCAGTGGGCCAGCCGGAGGTCGCCGTAGGCGCGCCGTAGGCTGGCCCACTGGGCTGGCGCGTCGAAGCGGTTCACGCGGCCATGTCGGTCTGTTCCTCTTTGAGAGGCGGGAAGTCGGCGATGCGGTGCGGTCCCCAGAACAGGGCGATGGCGCCATCCGGGTACTCGTTCAGGCGGACCTTGGCGCGCACGAAGTGCGGGCGCAGGCGGCTCGGCGGGATTTGCAGGATACGGCCTTTCCAGCGCACGGTGTTGTCGTTGCCGACCTGGCGGTAGTCCTGGACGCACATGGCGTCTCGCCAGGCGTCCTCATCGATCGCCACGAAGGCGGTGCCGGCTCCTTCGGCGGCGACGGCGAAGCGGGCGTTGTAGTCCGCGATGTAGGTCTCGGCGATCCAGCGGTTGGCGGCCGCTGCGGTGGTGATCCCGGCGAGCCGCAACTCCTTGGGCAGGCGATCCTGCAGCGTGCGGAAGGCGCGTTCCGAGCGGCCGCGCGCCTCCGGAGAGTAGGCCGCGATATGATGGATGCCGAGATCGGCCAGCGCCCGCCCAACCTGGGTGAGCACCGTCTTGGAGACCGTCTCGCCAGCCTTCGGGGTGTAGAAGTAGTGGCTGCCCCGATCGGTATAGAGCTCGTGGAACAGGCCGTGCCGCTCGAGCACCTCGCCCAACCCCCGAAGGCTCGACGCGGTGCCTTCTTCCTCGACCAGGAAGGCCGAGTAGATCGCGCTGGTCGCGTCGTCCAGGGTGACCACCAGATCGTATTCGCGCGCCTCGCCTGAGAGCCATGCAAAGCGCGAGGCGTCCTGATGCAGCATCTCCCCCGGCAGCGCGCGCCGTGGCCGCTTGCGGCGGTGCGCCGAGCGCCGAGGCGCCGGCCTCACCAAGCCCGCCGCCTGAAGGTTCACACGGGTCACCGTGTAGCCGAGCTTGTAGTTGTGACGCTTCACAAGCTGCTCGTGGAAGTGCTTCACCGTGAAGTCGCTGTAGCGCTCCTGGTAAAGCCCTAGCATCCGCGCGATCTCAACCGGTGAGGCGCGGCGGCTCGACGGCTTGCCAATCCGACGGTCGACCAACCCCACCGGACCCTCGTCGCGAAGCCGATCCCGCCAGCGCCGGAATGTCCGTTCCGTGATCCCCAGCATCTCAGCAGCCTCCACCTGGTTCAGTTCGCCTCGCTCATGACGATCCAAAAGCGTCTCGAACCTCATCTGTCGTACCCCTTGCAGCACTCCGGCCCGGTTCATCAGCGCCCCCTCTTTGGAGCGATTCAAAAACCGGACACTTCACGCGCTACAAAATCCGGACAGATCGTGAGTCAGCTACAGGACCAAAGTCTGCACTTGCGGGTGAAGGAATCGTCGGGAATGATGCCGCATCGGACCTTGGTTGGGGACCTGGACCGAGCGTCACTCACAGACCACGAGAGCCGCGGCATGCCCGATCCCCGCCCGCTTGATGGAGAGTGCTGCCTTGCCGTGATCGGCTTGGCATGCCGGCTTCCAGGGGCCGGCGACGAGACCGCCTACTGGAGTGACCTCGCTGCCGGCCGATCGCGGCTGACCAGCCTTTCCGGGAACGAGCTGGAAGCGCACGGGACCGGCCCCGGGGACCGTTCCGATCCACGGGTCATCCGGTCATTTGGCGTGCTCGACGGCGTCGACCGCTTCGATGCCGACTTCTTCGGTATTCCTCCGCGCCGCGCCGCCCGTCTCGACCCGCAGCAGCGCATCCTGCTGGAGATGGCGTGGCAGGCGATGGAGCAGGCCGGGCAGGCGCCCGGCGACCCGGAGCAGGTGGTCGGCACCTTCGTGGCGCTGACCAGTTCCGGCTACGTGCCGGCCGCGGCGGCGGGCGACGAGGACGCGGTCTTCGATCTCACCTCGGCGGAGAAGGACTACGCGGCTACCCGTATCGCCCACAAGCTCGGCCTGACCGGCCCGGCGGTGGTCGTGCAGTCCGCCTGCTCCAGCGCCCTGCTGGCGGTCCACACCGCCTGCGAGGCGCTGCTTGGCGGGCAGTGCGACCTCGCCATCGCCGGCGGCATCTCGATCGCCCTGCCACAGGGAGCCTACCGTCACGTCCCCGGTCTGATGCTGTCGCCGACCGGGGCGTGCCGGGTGTTCGACGCCGCGGCCGACGGCACGGTTCCCGGCAATGGCGGCGGCCTGGTGGTGCTCAAGCCGCTCGCCCGGGCGCTGGCGGACGGCGATCCGATCCGTGCCGTGATCCGCGGCTCCGCTGCCAACAACGATGGCGCGGTCAAGGCGGATTACCTGGCGCCCAGCGTCCAGGGGCAGGCGCTGGCGGTGGGCGAGGCGCTGACCGTCGCCGGGCTGGATCCCGCCGACATCGGGCTGATCGAGGCGCACGCAACCGGCACCCGCCTCGGTGACCCCATTGAGATCGAGGCGCTGAGCCGGGTGTTCGCCGGCGTACCGGCCGGCACGATCGCGGTCGGATCGGCCAAGGCTTCGATCGGGCATCTGAACGTCGCGAGCGGCATCGCCGGCCTGGTCAAGGCGATCCTGGCGCTGGAGAACGCCACCATTCCGCCGGTCCCTGGCTTCGCGGCGCCGAACCCGGAGATCGCCTTCGACGGCTCGCCGTTCTACGTTCCGTTCGCCGCCCGCCCATGGCCGCCGCCGGAGCGTGGGCGCCGCACCGCCGGTGTCAGCTCCTTCGGGTTCGGCGGCACCAACGTGCACGTGGTGCTCGAGGAGGCGCCGCTGCCGGCAAGCCGCCCGGCCTGCGGTCCCGGACCGTTCCCGCTGCTGCTCTCGGCCCTCGACGGAGCACGGCTGGAGGCCGCGGCACTGGCCCTTGCCGATGCCCTGGAGGCGGATCCGGCCATTCGTCTGGACGATGTCGCCTGGACCCTGCTGGCCGGCCGTAAGCCGATGCCGGCGCGCCGCGCGGCAATGGTCCGCGACCGCGACCGGGCGATCGCCTGGCTGCGCGGCGCCGCCAGTGATGCGCTGCTCCCGGACCCGATCGACGCCTGGCTGCGCGGCGGTGCGCTGCGTCCCGCCAGCCTGGCGGCCCGCCGGCGCGCGAGCCGTCCGGCTGCCCGGCACCCGGTTCGCGCCGCAGCGCCACTGGACGGAGCTGTCGGGGCGGAGCGCCGCGCCGACCGGTATCGCCTGGATGGACGGCGCGAGTTCGCCTCCAGCGCTGGCGCCGAGGCTACCGTCGCCCCGCGCGGTGCCGGCCGCCGGCGACCGGACCGCCGCCGTCCTGGCGCATGTGGTGGCCGTGATGGCCGAAGCGCTCGGGCGCCCCGACACCGACATCGACACCGCGGCGCCTCTCGCCGGCTTCGGCCTGGACTCGCTGCTGACCGTCGGCGTCACCAATCGCCTCAAGGCGGACTTCCCGGAGCTTCGCGACACCGAGCTGTTCGAGCAGCAGAGCCTCGACAGCCTGGCGCGGCACCTGCTGGCAGCGTTTCCGGAGCGCGTCGGGGCGCTGGCCGCGCCGAAAGTCGCGACCGCCGTTCCCGGCAGCGGCGGCTCCGGCCCGGTCGCGGTCATCGGCATGGCCGGCCGCTATCCGGGTGCCCCGGATCTCGACGGCTTCTGGCGAAATCTCCGGGACGGAGTCGGATCCATCGGTGAAGTGGCCGCGGAGCGCTGGTCCGCCGATGATTTCACCGATCCGTCGCGGCCGGACCGCGCCACCGTCCGCACCGGCGGCTTCGTCGACGGCGTCGACCGCTTCGATCCCCTGTTCTTCGGCATCGCGCCCAAGGAGGCGCGGCTGATGGACCCGCAGCACCGGCTGTTCCTGGAGTGCACCTGGCAGGCGGTCGAGGAGGCCGGCTATACCCCGGCCGGCCTGAAGGCCTGCGGGCCCAGTGCCGGCGGGCCGGCGGCCGGCGGCGACGTCGGGGTCTTCGTGGGGGTCATGAACCAGCCTTACCGGCTGGTCGGACTGCCGGCGACCGCCGCCGGCAAGGTCGTGCAGAACGGGCATTGGTCGGTCGCCAACCGGGTCAGCTACCACCTGGATTTCAATGGCCCGAGCCTGGCGGTCGACACCGCCTGCTCGGCGTCGCTGACCGCCGTGCATCTGGCCTGCGCCAGCCTGGCGCGCGGCGAGTGCGCGGTTGCGGTGGCCGGCGGCGTGAACCTGATCCTGCATCCGC
This sequence comes from Rhodospirillaceae bacterium, assembly GCA_018401495.1. Taxonomy (GTDB): domain Bacteria; phylum Pseudomonadota; class Alphaproteobacteria; order Thalassobaculales; family Thalassobaculaceae; genus Thalassobaculum_A. The sequence continues at coordinate 138,451 of JAGYJX010000011.1, read as the reverse complement.
TGCAGTCGCTCGAACTCGGCCGCATGGGCATGCTGTCGCCGAGCGACACCTGCCGGCCGTTCGCCGACGGCGCCGACGGCACCCTGCAGGGCGAGGGTGTGGGCGCGCTCGTCCTGAAGCCGCTCGACCGCGCCCTGGCCGACGGCGACCCGATCCGCGCGGTGATCCTGGGCTCGGCCGTGAACGCCGGCGGCCGCACCGCCGGCTACACCGTGCCGAGCCCGGTGGCGCAGCGCCGCGCCATCGCCGCCGCCCTGGCGAAGGCCGGGGTCGGTGGGGCCGACATCGCGCATGTCGAGTGCCACGGCACCGGCACCGATCTCGGCGATCCGATCGAGCTCAACGCCCTGGCCGACGCGCTCGACGGCGGTGCCGCCCGCCTTGAGCCCGTGGTGGTGGGTTCGGTGAAGGGCAACATCGGTCACCTGGAGTCGGCCGCGGGGGTGGCCGGCCTGACCAAGCTGGTGCTCGAGATCGAGGCCGGCCGGGTGGCGCCGACGCTCGGCGCCGGCCAGCCGACCCGGCGGGTCGATTTCGCGCGGACGCGCCTGCTGCCGGCGGCGACCGGGATGCCCTGGCCGGCGCGACGCGATCCGGCCGGCCTGCCGCTGCCGCGGCGCGGCGGCGTCAGCTCCTTCGGTGCCGGCGGCGCCAACGCCCATGTGGTGGTCGAGCAGGCCCCGTGCGGCCGCCTCGCGCGGCGGCGCCCGCCGGCCGGCTGTCGCTACTGCTGTCGGCGCGCACACCCGACCGGCTGCCGGCTCTGGCCGAGCGGCTGGCGGCCCGCATCGAGGCGCTGGCGGCGACCGAGGCGGATCCGCGGGCCCTGCTCGCCGACGTCGCCTTCACCCTGGCGGTGGGACGGGTCCGCTTCGAGCACATGGCGTCGGTCGAGGCCGCGACCGTCGCGGAAGCCGTGGCCGGCCTGCGCAGCATCGGGCAGGGGGCGGCGGCGATCGCCGATCCGGCCGCCTGGGAACGGGTCGCCGCATCGCTGGGGTCGGGCCGGCGCCGCGTAGCACTGCCGGGCTATCCGTTCAACGGGGACTCCTATTGGGTGGACGGCGCGCCGCGGCCGATCCCGATTCCCGCCGACGGGCCGGTGCTGCCGGGGCGCTCGCCGACCGGGATCGCCCCTGCCGATGACGGCCACCGGCTGCACTTGCCGGCGGGGTCGCCGGTGATCGACCTGCACCGGGTGCGCGGGCGCCCGACCCTGCCGGGCGTCGCCTCGGCCCTGGCCGCCCTGCGTGCCGCCGAGGCCGCGGGCTTCGGCGCATGCCGGCGGGTCCGCGACATCGTGTGGCTGCGGCCCCTGGCCGCCGCCGACGGCCCGGTCGAGGCGCGGATCGCGCTGGTGGCCTGCGAGCGCAACATCGGCTTCGAGATCGCCGGACCCGACGGGCTGGCCTGCCGCGGCCGGATCGAGCCGACCGGCGACCCGCTGGCGCTGCCGGTGCCGGAGGATGGCCAGGAGTGGAGCGCCGAGGCGCTGTACGACCGCCTTCTGGAGACCGGACTCGACTACCGCGCCGACTACCGACCGATCCGCTCGGTGCGGGTCTCGCCGCACGGCGCGGTCGCCGAACTCGACATAGCGGTGATCGGCACCGGCTTCGCGGACTGGCCGCTGCCGCCGCCGCTGCTCGACGCGGCACTGCAGGTCGCCGCGGCTTCGACCCTGCCGGCCGATGGCGGGCCGGCGCCGACGCTGGTGCCGTTCAGCGCCGCGCGGATCGACTTGGCGCCGGAGGCGGCGCGCGACTGGCGCCGGGCGGCGCGGATCGTGGCACGGCCGGTGCCGGCGGTGACTGGCGACCCGGTGCGCCGCTTCGACGCCGCGATCCTGACCGCCGACGGCCGGCCCCTGGCGTCGGTCTCGGGGCTGGTGGCCCGGCCGCTCGGTGTTCCACGGCGCGTCGCGGCGGCCGCCGACCCGGTCGCGGCACCCGTCTCGGCACCGGAAACCGGGATCGGCGACTGGGCCTTCGTGCCGGTGTGGCGGCCGCCGGCGGTGGAGCCGGCGGCACCGCCGGTGCGGGCGGTGGTGCTGGCCGCCGACGGCACCGGCCCGCTGGCCGGCCGTCTCGCAGGCCGCATTGCGGAGAGCCGGGTCGCGGCGATGCCCCGGCCTGGCGACGAGGACGCGGCACAGGCGCTGGCCGGCGCGGTGCGGGAGGCCGGCTGCCTGGTGCTCGTCCTGGCGGGCGCCGGCGGCGACGGCCTTGCGCCGCCGCTCGGCCTGTTGGCGGTGCTGCGGGCGCTCAAGCGCTCGGCGCTTCTCGATCCATTGCGGATCCTCGCCATCTCCGAGGCGGCCCTGGATGTCGACGACGGCGACCCGTCGGATCCGGCGGTCGCCGGGATGCTCGGGATCGTGCGCGTCGCCGCGCGCGAATGCCGGCGCTGGCGGGTCGCCTGCGTCGATCTGCCGGCGAACCCGGGCGATGCGGCGGTCGACCTGGCGTTGGCGGATCCCGGCGACGCGAAGGGCCGGGAGGTGGCGCTTCGATGGCGTGCGGGCGATCTCGTCCGGCTCGTCGCGAGACTGGAGCGGCGTGCGCTGCCGCCTGCGCCGAGGCCGGCGTGGCGGCCGGGCGGTCATGTGGCGATCGTCGGCGGTGCCGGCGGGATCGGCGCGGCCCTGGCCGAGCGCCTCGCCGCCCGGCACCGGGCGCGGCTGACCCTGGTCGGCAGGTCGGCGGAGACCGACGGTATCCTCGCGCTCCTCGCCCGCATCGAGGCGGCTGGCGGGCAGGCGGTCTACGCTTCGGCCGACGCCGCGGATCCGGCGGTGCTGGCGGCGGCGCTCGCGGTCGGCCGCGACCGGTTCGGGCCGATCCACACCGCGATCCACTCGGCCATCGTGATGCAGGACCGCGCACTCGACGGCCTGGACGACGAGACCTTCGCCCGGGCCTTCGCCGTCAAGGCCGCGGGAACCGCAGCACTCGCCCGGGCGACCCGTGACGATCCGCTCGACCGGCTCCTGCTGTTCTCCTCGGCCAATTCCTTCGCCGCCATGGCCGGGCAGGCGAACTATGTGGCGGGTTGCCTGGTGAAGGACGCCCTCGGTCGCCGCGTCGCCGCCGAGGGACGGCCGGTGCGGATCGTCAACTGGGGGTTCTGGGGGGAGGTCGGCCGGGTTGCCACGCCGGACTACCGCGACCGGCTGGCGCGCTCGGGCGTTGAGCCGATCTCCGCGGCGGAGGGCCTCGACGCGATCGACCGGGTGGTCACCGCGGCGGAGTTCGGCGGCCAGGTCCTCGTCCTCAAGGCCGGCGAGCAGGCCCTCCGCGAGATCGGCGCCGTCGAGGATGCGCCCGCGGCCCCCGACGCAGTTCCTGTTGCCGCCGGGCCGGTCAACGGCATCGAGGACGCCTTGGGCGAATACGAGGCGCTCGACCGGATCGCCCGCGGCGAGATCGCCCGCTGGCTGGCCGGCCAGGGCGTGCTCGGCGCTCCGGGAGAGCGCTTCCGGTTGGGAGCGCTGGAGGATCGGCTGGCACCGGCGCCGCGCCACGGACGCCTGGTCGACGCCCTGGTCGACATGCTGGTGTGCGACGGGACCCTCGGCGCGGAGCCGGGCGGCCTGGTGGTCCGCCGCGCCGCGCCGGACGCGGCGGTGCTGCTGGCCGGGCGTGCGGCGCTGCTCGCGGCCCGGCCGGCCTATCGGGCGCATCTCGGCCTGCTGGACGCCTGTCTGTCCGCCTACGGCGCGGTGCTGCGGGACGACCGGCCGGCCACCGATGTGCTGTTCCCCGGCGGTAGCCTCGACCTCGTGGCGCCGATGTATACCGGCAACCCCATGGTCGACGCCTTCAACGACCGCGCCGCCGACGCCGTGGCGGCGGCGGTGCCGGGCGGCGGGCGCGGCTCGATCCTGGAGTTCGGGGCCGGTACCGGCAGCCTGACCGCCGCTCTGCTGTCGAAGCTCGACCGGATCGGCGGGGTGTCCTCATACCGGTTCACCGACCTGTCCCTGGGGTTCTGCCGGGCGGCGGAGCGCCGCTTCGCCATCGGCCGCCCGTGGTTCGGCACCGGCCTGCTCGACATCGGCCGGCCCGCCGGCGGCCAGGGACTGGAGCCCGGAGGCTACGACGTGGTGGTCGGCGCCAACGTCATCCACGCCACGCCGTCGATCGCCGACAGCCTGGCGACCGCGCGGTCGCTGCTGCGGCCGGGCGGCACCCTGGTGCTCTACGAGATGATGGCGCCGCACGACTTCGTGACGGTGACCTTCGGGCTGCTGGACGGCTGGTGGGTGGCGACCGATGCGCGGCTGCCGCATTCGCCGCTCCTGGATGCCGGACTGTGGCGCGAGGCGCTGGCGGCGGCGGGATTTCCCGAGGTCGAGATCATCGACGGCCGGCGCCACGGCATCGTGATCGCGCGGCCGGCCGCCGCTTCGCGAGCTTCGCGGCCGCCGGTGCCGGCTGAGACGCGCAATCCGCTGCTGCGGGCGCGTGCGGCGCGCCGTGAGGAGCCCGCACCGGGCGCGTCCGAGGCCGGGGAGGGCGAGCTGGCCGCCGCCGCCGAGGCGCTGGTGGTCGAGGCGCTGGTGGAAGCGCTGGAAATGCCGGCCCACGAGGTGCGTCCTGACCGCGCCTTCGCCGACATGGGTACGGACTCGCTGCTCAGCGTCGACGTGGTGGCGGCACTCGCACGCCGCCTCGGGATCGAGCTGAAGCCGACGGTGCTGTTCTCGAACCCGACGGTCCGGCAACTCGCCGTGCACCTGGCGGCGCTCGCGCCGCAGGCGCTGCGCACCGGACCCCCGGCAATCCGACCGGCGCCGGTCGCGCGCCACCCGCAGAGCCCGTCCGCCGATCGCGGGGCCGACTCGGCGATCGCCATCGTTGGCGCCTCCGGGCGGTTCCCGGGGGCGGGCGACCTCGATGCCTTCTGGGCCGCCATCGCCGCCGGTCGCGACAGCGTCGGGCCGGTGCCGGCCGAGCGCTGGGATCATCGCGCAGTGCTCGCCGCGTCGCCGGCGCCGGCCGGCCGGACGGACTGCCCGGACGGCGGCTTCCTCGCCGATGTCGAGCTGTTCGATCCGCTGTTCTTCGGGCTGTCGCCGGCCGAGGCCGCAGCAATGGATCCGCAGCAGCGGATCCTCCTGGAGGAGTGTTGGCGCGCCCTCGAGGATGCGGCGCGATCCGGCCCGGATCTGCCCGGCTCGCGCACCGGCGTCTTCGTCGGCACGGTCACCGGCGACTACCAGGGCCGGTTGCGTGCCGCCGGAGCACCGTCCGACGTGCACGCCTTCATGGGCAGTGCCGCGTCGATGACCGCGGCGCGGGTCGCCTATCATCTCGACCTGCGCGGCCCGGCCCTCAGCATCGACACCGCATGCTCGTCCGCCCTGGTCGCGGTGCACCAGGCGGTCGAGAGCCTGCGCGCCGGCGCCTGCGATATGGCGCTGGCCGGGGGCGTCGCGGTCATGACCACGCCCGGCTTCTACGTCGCCGCGGCGAGTGCGGGGATGTTGTCGCCCGGCGGCCGCTGCCGGGCGCTCGACGCTGGTGCAGACGGCTTCGTTCCGGGCGAGGGCGTCGCGATGTTCGTGCTGCGGCGCCTCGCCGACGCGCTGCGGGACGGCGATCCGGTTCGCGCGGTGATCCGCGCCTCGGGCGTCAACCAGGACGGCGCCAGCAACGGCATCACCGCGCCGAACGGTGCCGCCCAGCATGCGCTGCTCGCCTCGCTGTACGGCGCCGGCGGCGTCGACCCGTCGGGCGTCCGCCTGGTCGAGCTGCACGGCACCGGCACGCGGCTCGGCGATCCGATCGAGATGGAGGCGCTGGCCGCCGCCTTCGCCGCCGCGGCACCGCCCGCCGGCGGCTGGCGGGTCGGATCCGTCAAGTCCAACATCGGCCACGCGCTGCCGGCGGCCGGTGCCGCCGGCCTCGCCAAGGCCATGCTGGCGCTGGAGCACGGCGTGCTGCCGCCGACCCTCCACGTGGCGCGGCCGAATCCGCTGATCGACGGGCTCGGCGGCCGGTTCACGGCGCAGGCGCGCGCTGAGCCCTGGCCGGCCGATGCGCCGCGCCGCGCCGGGTGAGCGCCTTCGGCTTCGGCGGCACCAACGCCCATGTAGTGGTCGAGGAGGCGCCGGCGCGCCCGGCCGGCGGCGGCGCCGGCGAGGGGACGGCCTTGCCGGTGGTGCTGTCGGCGGCGTCGCCCACGGCACTCGCGGCGACGCGCCGGACGCTGGCCGCCTGGCTCGACGGGGCCGGCCGCGACGCCGCCCTGGCCGACATCGCCCACACCCTGGCGACCGGCAGGAAGGCCATGCGGCATCGCTGGGCGGCGTTCGTCCGCAGCCGCGCCGACCTGCTCCGGACGCTCGCGCAGGAAACGCCGGACGCCGCCGCGACCGGACCGCTCGGCGATTTCCTGGCCGGCCGGCCGGCCGACTGGGCCTCGGTGTTCGACGGGCTCGGCGCGCGGCGCATCCGGCTGCCCACCTACCGGTTCGACCGCCGCCGCTGCTGGCCGGCCGAGCGGCGCCAGCCGGCGCCCGCCGTCGAGACACTGCGGCTCAGCGCGCGGATCGCCAACGACCTCGACCGTCCGCTCTACGCGGAGGCCGGCGAATGAGCGGCCGCGATCCCTTCGCCATCCTGGAGCCGCTGGCACGGGCGCTGCTGGCCGACGCCCTCGTGGCTACCGCCCGGCAGTCCTTCGCCGCCGCGACCGCGATGCCGCGCCACGCCCGGCTCGCCGCGGCCCTGACGCCGCGCTCGCCGAGCGCACCGCCGGTGCGGCGGCGGACGTCGACGCAACGGCGCGGCGAATTCGCGACGCGGAGCCGGCCCTGGATCCGCATGTGGCGCTGCTGCTGCGATGCGGCCGGGCGCTGCCGTCGGTGCTGGCCGGCGAGGTGGCAGGGACCGACCTGCTGTTCCCCCGGGGAACGATGGACCTGGTGGCACCGCTCTACGACGGCACCGAATGGTCGGACCGCTTCAACGCCCGGCTGGCCGAGGCGGCGGCGCGGGCGGCGGTCGCCCTGGCCGCCGCCGGACGCCGCCCGGTCCGCGTGGTGGAGATCGGCGCCGGGACCGGCGGCACCACCCGGCACGTGCTGCCGGCGCTCGCGCGCGCCGGCGTGGCGGTCGACTACGCCTACACCGACGTTTCGCCCGGCTTCCTCGCTCATGGCCGCCGGCGCTTCTCGGCCGTCGCCGGCCCGGAGCTGCGCTTCGCGGTCCTCGACATCGAGCGGGATCCCGCCGGCCAGGGCTTCGCGGCCGGATCCGCCGACATCGTGATCGCCACCAACGTCCTGCACGCGACCGCCCGGATCGCCGACAGCGTCGGCCATGTCGCGGCCATGCTGGCGCCGGGCGGGATCGCGCTGGTGAACGAGATCACCCGGCCGAGCCTGTTCACCACCATGACCTTCGGGCTGCTGGACGGCTGGTGGCGCTTTGCTGATCCCGGCCGCCGGCTGCGGCATGCCCCGCTGCTCGACGTGGCGCGCTGGCGGGCCGTGATGACCGCCGCCGGCTTGGGCGAGCCGGTGGCGATCGGCTGGGATGCGGCCGACGGCGACGGGGACGGATTCCAGGCGCTGTTGATCGCCGACCGGCTCACGGCGGTGGCTCCGGCAGCCGATGCGCCGGCGGTCACCGGAGCGGTGACCGCCGCGGTCGCGGACGTCCTCGGCCTGGATCCCGGCGAGATCGACCCCGGCCGGCCGTTCGCCGAGCTCGGAGTCGATTCCATCGTCGCCGGGCAACTGGCGGCGGCACTGACCGAACGGTTCGGCGTCGCCCTGCCGCCGTCGGCACTGTACGACCACGCTACCGTCGTCGCCCTGACCGCCCACGTCGCGGCGCTCGGCGCGAAGCCGTCCGTCACCCCCGCCGCGACCGGCCCGTCGCCGCCACCGGCGATCGCCGCCGTGGCTGACATTGACGTTGCCGGCACCGATGCCGCCGACACCGACGTCGCCGTGATCGGCATCGCCTGCCGGTTTCCCGGTGCCGCGGACCGGCAGCAATTCTGGCGCAACCTGGTCGACGGCGTCGACTCCGTGACCGAGGTCCCGGCCGAGCGCCGGGACTGGCGCGACGGCCTAGACGACGGGCGCGGCGCCGGCAGGAGCATCGGTCGCTGGGGCGGCTTCCTCGACGACCATGACCTGTTCGACCCCGATGCCTTCCGGCTGACCCCGGCCGAGGCCGCCGCCATGAGCCCGCAGCAGCGGGTGTTCCTGGAAGGGGCGTGGCAGGCGCTGGAGGATGCCGGATACGGCCGGGAGGAGCTGGAGGGGCGCGCCGTCGGGCTGTTCGTCGGGGTGGCTCCCGACGGTTACGGCCGCGACCGCGCCGACGCCCGCTCGTCGCTCGGCGATTCCAACGCCATCCTGTCGGCGCGGCTGGCCTATCTGCTCGACCTGAAGGGGGCGGCGCTGCCGATCGACACCGCCTGCTCGTCCTCGCTGGTGGCGGTCCACTTGGCTGCACGGGCGGTGATGGACGGCGACCTCGACATGGCGCTGGCCGGCGGGGTCTCGATCCTGATGCGCGGGCCGCGCCTGCACGCCTTCCTGTCCGACAGCGGCATGGCCTCGCCGACCGGCCGCTGCCGCGCCTTCGACGCCGGCGCCGACGGCTTCGTGCCCGGCGAGGGCATGGGGGTGGTGGTGCTCAAGCGCCTCGACCGCGCCCTGGCCGACGGTGATGCGGTGATCGCGGTGCTCAAGGGCTCCGGGGTCAACCAGGACGGCCGCACCAGCGGCATCACCGCGCCGAGCGGGCCGGCGCAGACCGCGCTGATCCGCCGGGTGATGTCGCGGCACGGCCTGGACCCGGCGGCGGTCGGCCTGGTCGAGGCGCATGGCACCGGCACCCGCCTCGGCGACCCGATCGAGGTGAATGCGCTGGCCCGCGCCTACGGCCCGTCCGGGCGGCCCACGCCGATCGGCTCGGTCAAGAGTAACATCGGCCACACCCTGACCGCCGCCGGTATCGCCGGCTTCATCAAGGCGGCCCTGGCGGTGCGGCTCGGCGTCATCCCGCCGAGCCTGCATTTCGAGCACGCCAACCCCGAGCTGGACCTCACCGCCGGGCGCTTCCGGGTGCCGGTGCGTGCCGAGCCATGGAGCGCGCCGGACGGAGGGTCCCGCATCGCCGCCGTCAGCTCCTTTGGCTTCAGCGGCACCAACGCCCACGCGGTGCTGGCGCAGCCCCCGGACCGGCCAGAGCCGCGCTTCGCGCCGGGGCCGCGCCGGATCCTGCTGTCGGCGCGCAGCCCGGAACAGCTGCGGCGGCGGGCGGCCGAGCTGGCCGACGCCGTCGCCGCGGGCGCCGGCCCGCTGCCGTGGATCGCCTTCACCCTGGCGGTCGGCCGGACCCATGGCGAACATCGCCTGGCGCTGCGCGTCGAAGGCTGCGAGGAACTGGTCGAGGCGCTTCGAGCCGTGGCCGCCGGCCTTCCCACTCTCGCGGCGATGTCGGTCGCGGAGGCCGACGGGCCGGTCGCCGACTTCCTGGCCGGCGGCAACCCGGCGCTGGCGCCGCTGTTTCCGCCGGCCGAGCGCGGCCGCGTTCACCTGCCCGGTACGCCGTTCGACCGCCGTGCCTTCGCGCAGTCGCCGGTGCGCCCGCCAGCGCCTGCGGCCGCGGTGCTGCACCCGTTGATCGCCGAGAACTTGTCGGACGCCCACGGCCTGCGCTTCCGGCTGTCCGGGACGGCCGGTTGGCCCGGCCTCGCCGACCATCGCAACGCCGGCCGGCCGATCCTGGCGGCGGCCGCCATCCTGCTGGCGTTCCTGGAGGCTGGCCGGCTCGCCCTGCGGACGGACGGGCTGGAGCTCGCGGAGGTCGGGTTTCTGCGCCCGGTTCCGGTCGACCGGGCGGCCGAGGCGGTGGTGGCCGTGGAGCCGGACGGTGCCGGAGGCTGGGCCGCCGTGCTGCTCGACGCCGATGGCGGGCCGGCCGCGCGCGCCCTGTTGCGCGGTGCTTCCGTCGCGGCATCCGGGACGCTCGACGTCCAGCCGGCCGGCCGGCCGGTGGCCGCCGACGCCGTGTACCCGCTGCTGGCCGCGGTCGGCTTCGACTACGGTCCGGCGTTCCGGAGCATCGACGGCCTCGCGGTCGCTGACGGCCGGGTGGTGGCCCGGCTGCGCCGGCCGGGGGAGGACGGCTTCGGCTGGCATCCCGCGGTCCTCGACGGCGCCATCCAGGCGGCGGTCGGGCTGGCCTTGGACCGGCTCGCCGGAGCCGCCGTCACGGTGATCCCGGCCGGGCTGGCGAGCGCCCGGCTGACCGGCGATCCGGGGGATGTCCAGCTCGCCGTGGTCACCGAGCGCACGGGCGGCGACCCGGATCGGCCGGTCCTGGACATCGCGCTGACCGACGCGGCAGGCGGCGTGCTGGCCCGGCTCGAGGGATTGGCGGTCGCCCTGGTCCGCCGGCCGGCCGTCGCGGCGGACGGCGGCCTGCTGGCGTTCGAGGCCGCCTGGCGGGTGCTGCCGCCGGCCGCTGCCGTCCGCGCAGCGGGCGAGGTCGCCGTGGTGGTGCGGCAGGGACAGCAGGTGCCGCACGGCTTCGAGGGCAGGGTCGTCCGCGCGCCGGAGGACGGCGCCGGCTGGGCGGCGGGCTTGGCCGGGCTCGACCCGCGGCCGGCGGCGCTGATCGACCTGCGCGGCCTGGCGACCGGCGCGCCGGCGCGCGCCGCGGCCGATGTGCTGCCGCTGCTGGCGGGGTGGATGCGGGCGCTGCCGGGGGTGCCGCTGTCGGTGCTGCGGGCGGCGGTGGACGACGGCCGGCCCTGCCCGGAGGCGGCGGCGCTCGAAGGCATTGCCGCGACGCTCCGGCACGAGGCGCCCGAGCTCCGGCTCCGCGCCGTCGGCATCGGGGGCGGCATCGGGGGAGGGGGCGACCTCGCCGCGACCCTGCGCGCCGAGCTTGGTCGCGACGGGCCGGATTATGTCCGGATCGTCGCAGGCCGGCGGCTCGGCCGGGTCTGGCGAAAGGCGGAGAGTGCTGCCGCCGATCCGCTGCCGCAGAACCCGGTAGTGCTGGTGACCGGCGCCGGCGGCGGTCTCGGCCGGATCGTCGCGCGGCATCTGGCGGCCGGCCGCGGCGCCCGCCTGGTCTTCGCCGGCCGCCGTGATGGCGGCGCGCTGAGCGATCTGGCGCGCGAACTCGCCGGCACCGGGGCGGTGGCGGTCGAGGCCGACGTGGCGACGCCGGAGGGCGCCGCGCGCGCCGTGGCGGCGGCCCGGTCGCGCTTCGGCCGGCTGGACGCCATCGTGCATGCCGCCGCGGTCACCGGCGACGGCCTGCTGCGGACGCGCGGGCCGGCGAACCTGGAGGCGGTGTTCGCCGCCAAGGTCGACGCCCTGCGCCTACTGCTGGCGGCAGCCGCGGCCGAGCCGGTGGTCTCGATCCTGGCTTTCGGATCCCTCGCCGCCGTGTTCGGCAACGCCGGCCAGGGCCTGTACGCGGCGGCCAATGCGGCGATGGCGGAGCCTAGCCGAGCGCGAGGGCCTGCCGCTGACCGTCGTGGACTGGCCGTTCTGGCGGACCGGCGGCATGCGGGGCCGCGACGCCGACGACGCCCGGCTGCGCGCCGCCACCGGCAGCCGCTGGATCGCGCCGGAGGAGGGGCTTGCCCTGCTCGACCGGGCGCTGGCGGCCGGTGTTCCGCGAATCGCCGTCGCTGCCGGCGATGGCGAACGCATCGCCGCGGCTTTCGGGTCGGCGAGCGGAATGGCGGTCGTCGACGCGCCCGTCGCTGCCGCCGCGCCGGAGCCGCGTGCTCCGCAGCCCGGGGTGTCGACCGACGCCGCGGCGACGCTGCGGGCGGTGCTCGGCGAGGTGCTCGGTTTCGAGCCCGGCCGGCTGCCCGACGAACGGAGCATCGAGGATCTCGACCTCGACTCGATGCATGTGATGGCGCTGAACGACCGGCTGGCGGCGCGCTTCGACGGCGTGCCGCCGACACTGTTCTACGCGCACCGGACCATCGGCGCGGTCGCCGCCGCCCTCGCCGCGCTCGTGCCGCTCCGGGCGGCAGCGGATGCCGTGACGGAGCCTTCGCCTGCGCCATCGCCGCCGCCGCCGGCGGTCCTGCCGGTCCGGTCGCGCGTGGAGGCCCGGCCGGCCGGGACCGTCGAGCCGATCGCGATCGTCGGCATGGCCGGCCGCTTCCCCGGAGCACCGGATCTGGACGCCTTCTGGGCCCTGCTGCGCGACGGCCGCAGCGCGGTGACCGAGATCCCGCCCGGCCGCTGGGACGTCGAGCGCTTTCACGATCCGAGACCCGGCACGCCCGGGCGCAGCTATTCGCGCTGGGGTGGCTTCATCGACGGTGTCGAGCTGTTCGATCCCCTGCATTTCGGCATCGCGCCGGCCGACGCGCTGCGGATGGACCCGCAGGAACGCCTGGTGCTCGAGGTCGCCGCTGCCGCCCTGGAGGATGCCGGGATGACCCGCGCCTCCCTGGCGCCGGATCCCGACCGCGCCGGCTCGGTGCATGTCGGCGTGATGTATGGCGACTACCTGCTGATCGGCGCCGAGCAGCATGCGCGTGGCAACCCGGTGCCGGCGGCCGCACCCTACTGGTCGATCGCCAACCGGCTGTCCTACTGGCTCGACCTGCACGGCCCGAGCCTGGCGGTGGACAGCGCCTGTTCGTCGTCGCTCACGGCGATCCACATGGCGTGCCGGACGCTGTGGAGCGGCGAGGCGCAGGTGGCGCTGGCGGGTGCGGTCAACCTCAGCCTGCATCCGCTGAAATATGTCGGCCTCAGCGCCGGCCGCTTCGCCTCGACCGACGGGCTGTGCCGGAGCTTCGCGGAGGGCGGCGGCGGCTACGTGCCCGGCGAGGGCGTCGCCATCGTCGTGCTGAAGCCGCTTGCCGCCGCACTGGCGGACGGCGACCCGATCCGCGGCGTGATCCGCGGCTCGGCGGTCACCCATGGCGGGCGGACCAACGGCTATACCGTGCCGAGCCCGGAGGCGCAGGCCGCGGCGATCCGGGCTGCCCTCGACCTCGCCGGCGTGCCGGCCGGCCGGCTGGGGTTCCTGGAGGCGCACGGCACCGGCACCGCGCTCGGCGACCCGATCGAGCTCGACGGCATCGTGCGGGCCGCCGGCACCCGTGCCGAGCCGTTGCCGTTCGGCACGGTGAAGGCGGCGATCGGGCACCTGGAGGCCGCCGCGGGGATGGCCGGCCTCGCCCGTGTGCTGCTGCAGTTCCGGCACGGCACCCTGGCGCCGACCCTGATGCATGGCCGGCCGAGCCCGGCGCTGACCGCCGCCGGAGGGCTGCGGCTGGTGACCGCGGCCGAGCGCTGGGAGCCGGGTGAGGAGCCGCGACTGGCCGGCATCAGCTCGTTCGGCGCCGGCGGCACCAACGCGCATCTGCTGGTCGAGGAGCCGCCGGCCCGCCCGCTCCCGGTCGCGGCCGAGGGTCCGTTCGGCTTCGTGTTCTCCGGACGCAACCGGGCGCAGCTGGAGGCCGAGGTGGACGGCCTGCTGCCGCTGCTCGCGGCGGCCGCCGACGCGGTGTCCTCGGCCGACCTGGCGCGCAGCCTGCAGCTCGGCCGCGAGCCGCTGGCCGCCCGGCTGGGGCTGCTCGCCGACAGCGGCGCGGCGGCGGCGCGGATGCTGTCGGACTGGCGGGCCGGCCGCGCGGTCGACGGACTGCTCCTGCGAATTCCCGACGACGAGGCCGTTGCCGCCGCGGCACCGGCGGCGTCGGGCGGGCTGCAACCGGCGCTGCGATCCTGGGTCGCGGGTGCCGCCGTCGACTGGCGGGCGGTCGGGTCGGCCGGGCGGCGGATCGGACTGCCGGCCCGGCCGCTGCTGCGCCGGCGGATCTGGCCCGACACGGCGGGACCCGGGGTGGCCGCGCCGGCACCTCCGGCCCGCGGGCTCGACATGCGGTTCGAGGCCGGAGACCCGCTGCTGGCGGAGCATCGCGTCGATGGTCGGCCGCTGCTGCCCGGCGCCGCCGCCGTCGTCCTGCTGGCCGGCCGCGACCGCCGCGGGCTCGACGATGTCCGGTTCCTTCGGCAGGTGCGCCCAACGGCCGGCCGGCCGGCCGTCGTTCTGGAGTGCCGGGTCGAAGCCGGCGCGGTCCGGCTGGAGGCTGCCGGCGAGGCCGTGGCATCGGCCCGGCTCGCCGGCGGCGACGCGCTGGAGGCGATCCCCGCTCCGGCCGCCGGCACCGACTGCGAGCCCGACGGGATCTATCGCGGCCTCGCCGCCCTCGGCCTCGACTACGGCGGCTCCTTCCGGCGGCTCGCGGCGGTCCGTAGCGACGGTGTCCTGGCCGAGGCGGCGCTGCAGGCGACGTCCGCGGGCGATCCGGCGCGCCGTCTGGTCCTGGACCTCGACGCCGTCTTCCAGGCCGCGGCGGCGCTGCAGCCGGCGGGCCTGACGGCGGCCGGAATACCGGCGGAGATCGCGCAGGTGCGCTGGATCGGCGACGACCGGCCGGTCGCGTCGGCACGGGCCCGCCGGCAGGGCGACGGCCGGTTCGACCTGGACGGGCTGGACGCCGCCGGCCGGCCGGTCTTCCAACTGCGTGGACTCCGGGTCCTGCAGCCCGCCCGGCGGGTCGAGCCGCGTCTGCTTGCGCCGGCCTGGTCGGAGCGGCCCGTCATCGGTCCGCCGCAGGCACTGGGAACGGTCGTTCTGGCGCACGGCCGCGACGAGAGCGGGCTGGTGCAGCGCCTGTCCGGGCGGCTGCGGCCGGCGGCGGTGCTGCCGCTCGACGGCGACGATCCGGAGGCCCTGGTCGAGCGGGTCCTCCGGGCCTGTGCCGCGGCACAGACGCTGATCCTGCTGGACGACGCTCCGGCTGTTCCGCCGGCCTGCTCGGCGGCACTCGCCACCCGGGCGGCCCGGCTGACCGAGGCGGCGGGCGCGGTGGCCCGCGGGCTGGCGCGGCTGCCGGCCGGGACCGGCCCGGAACGCCTGCTGGTGCTGACGGTGAACGAGGCCGGCGGCGACTCCGTGACCGGCGCCGGGCTGCTCGGGCTGGCGCGGTCGCTGGCGGCGGAGCGCCGCCGCCTGTCGCTGGCGCTGGTCGGTATCGACCATGCCGATCTGCCGGGAACGGAGTCGATCGACCGCCTGTTCGCCGAGCCGTTCGGTCCGCTGCCGCGGCCGCGGTCGCGGTGGACCGGCGGCCGGCGGTTCGAGGAGCGTCTGGTGGCGGCGGCACCCGATGCGGCGCCGCCGCTGCCGGCACTGCCGGCTGGGGCCGTCTGCCTGGTCACCGGTGGCGCCGGCGGTCTCGGCCGGGCGCTGGCCGGTCATCTGGTGACACGGCACGGTGCCCGGGTGGTGCTGAGCGGCCGGCGCGCCTCTGTGCAGGGCCAGCTTCCCGACGGCGTGACCTACCTGTCTGCCGATGTCGCCGACGCGGCGGCGGTGGAGGCGGCGGTCGCGCGGGTGGTCGCGACCCACGGCCGGCTGGACGCGGTGTTCCACTTGGCCCTGGTGCTGCGCGACGGCCGCCTGACCGGCATGTCGGCGGCCGACTTCGCGGCACCGCTGGCGCCCAAGGCGGTCGGGACGGCCAATGTCCTGGCGGCGGCGGCGCGCGCCGGGGCCGGACGGGCGGTGGTGTTCTCGTCGGCCAACGCCTTCGCCGGCGTCGACGGGCAGGCCAACTACGTCGCCGGCTCCTGCCTGCAGGACGCGATCGCTGGCGCCTGGCCCGGACCGATGCGGGTCCAGACGATCGACTGGGGGCTGTGGGGCGAGGTCGGCGCAGTTGCCGATCCCGCGACCCAGGCGCGGCTGCGCCGGGCGGGGATCCACCCGATCCTGCCGGCCGACGGCCTGCGGATCGTCGATCTCGTGCTCGGCCGCGAGATCCCCGCCTCGCGGCGGTCGCCGCCGAGCCGCATGCGCTGGCCGGCCTCGGCTGGAGCGAGGACGGGGAAGACGCGGGCGATCTCGCCGGGCATGTCGCTGCGTTCCGCGCGCTCGAGCGCTACGGCCTGGCGCGTTTGGCGGCGATCCTGGCCGAGGCGCAGGGCGACGCCGCCGGCCGGGCGCAAACCCCGGCGGCATTGCTGCGCCTGCTGGAGGTGGCACCGCCACGGCACCGACTGTTCGCCGCACTCGTCGATGCCCTGGCGCGGGCCGGGCTGGCGGCCGAGCGCGACGGTGTGGTCCGGCTGCCGGCGGCCGGCGTCGACCCCGCCGTGGTGCAGGCCGCCGCCGAGGCGGCGCTGGTCGATGCACCGGGCTGGATCGCCGGCCCGCGCGCCCTGCTGGACGCGACACTCGCCCGCTACCCCGGGATGCTGGCCGGGCGGATCGATCCGCTGACGGTGCTGTTCCCCGGCGGCCGCGGCGACGTGGTCGCCGACGCCTATCGCGGCAATCCGGTCTCCGACGGTTTCAACGCAGCGGCGGCCGCCGCCGTTGCCGAGGCCGGCGGGGCGGTTCCGGGGCGGTGATCGTTGAGGTCGGCGGCGGCACCGGCGGCGGCACCCGCGCGGTGCTCGACGCGCTCGCGGCGTCGCCGGGCGCGCTGCCGTCACGCTATCTCTTCACCGACGTGTCGCGGCGGTTCCTGGAGCGCGCGGCGGCCGAGCTCGGCCCCGGCCGGCCGTGGTTCGAGACCGCGCTGTACGACGCCGAGCGGCCGGCCGAGGAGAACGGCCTGGGGCCCGGCGTCGCCGACGTGGTGGTCGCCACCAACATGCTGCATGCCGCCGCCGACCTGCCGGCGGCGCTGCGCGAACTCGGCCGGCTGCTGAAGCCGGGCGGCAGGCTGGTGGTCAACGAACTGATTGCCAACCAGGATTTCGGCACCCTGGTGTTCGGCCTGACCGACGGCTGGTGGCGCGGCGCCGGCGCGCCGGAGCGGCTGCCGCACGGCCCGCTGGTCGGCGTCGACGGCTGGCGCGCGTTGCTGGCTGCGGCCGGTTATTCCGACATCCGGGTGATCGACCTGGCCGGGCGGCGGGCCGACGGCCAGGCTGGTGATCGTCGCCACCGCGCCGGCTGAGGCGCGGACTGCCTGGCGGCCGGCGTCGCGCCTCCCGGTCGAGGCCGTTTCCGAGGCGCCGGCGGGTGCGGCGGACGCCGGGCTGCGTGGTCGCCTGGTGGCGGCGCTGCGGTCGATCGTGGCCGGCCAGCTCGGGCTCGATCCGGCGGACCTGCGGGCCGGCGAGCCGTTCGACCGCTACGGCCTGGAATCGCTCTCCGCCATGGCGATCCGCGACGCGATCGACGCCCGCTTCGGTGGCGTCTCGCAGACCCTGCTGTTCGAGCACGACACGCTCGCAGCGCTCGCCGACCACCTGCTGGCGCACAACTCGGCGGCCGTGCAGGCCGCACTGGGCACCGGCTCCGAGCCGGCGCCGACCCCGATCCGGGCGGCTGGCACTGCCCCGGCCGACATCCGGCCGATCCCCGCGCCGGCCGGCGACGACGCGGTCGCGATCATCGGCATGGCCGGGCGGTTCCCGGGTGCTGCCGACCCGGCGGCGCTGTGGCGGCTGCTCGAGGTCGGCGGCAGCGCGCTCGGCCCGGTTCCGGCGGGGCGCTGGCCGGATGGCTGGTTCGACCCGGCGGGGGCGGCGGTCGGTCCTATACCCGGACCGGCGGCTTCCTTTCGGAGATCGACTGCTTCGATCCGCTGTATTTCGGGATCTCACCCGCCGACGCCGAGGCGATCGACCCGCAGGAGCGGCTGTTCCTGGAGACCGCCTGGCATGCCCTGGAGGATGCCGGCAGCACGCCCGCACGGCTGCAGGCGCGATCGGGGCCGGTGGGGGTCTATGTCGGGGTGATGAATGCCGGCTACCAATGGCTGGCGGCGCAGCAGGCGGCCGGCGGCCCGGCCCCGGCGACCTCGTCCTACTGGTCGATCGCCAACCGGCTTTCCTATGCCGCGAACCTGCTGGGGCCGAGCCTGGCGGTCGATACCGCGTGCTCGTCCTCGCTGACCGCACTGCACCTGGCGGTCGAGGCGCTGCGGCGCGGCGACTGCGGGGCGGCAGTGGTGGGTGGGGTGAACCTGATCGTGCATCCGCGGCAGCTCGGCAACCTGTCCGAGGCGCGGATGCTGTCGCCGTCGGGAGACTGCCGCGCCTTCGGGGCCGATGCCGACGGCTTCGTCGACGGCGAGGGCGTGGTCGCCCTGGTGCTGAAGCCGCTGGCCGCCGCACTGCGCGACGGTGACCGCGTCGAGGCCGTGATCCTCGGCACCGCGCTGAATGCCGGCGGCCGGACCTCCGGCTTCTCGGTGCCGAGCCCGACGGCTCAGGCCCGGGTCGCCGCCGAGGCGATGGCGCGGGCCGGCATCGAACCGGCGAGCGTCGACGTGGTCGAGACGCACGGCACCGGCACCAGCCTGGGCGACCCGATCGAGGCGACCGGGCTCGCCCAGGCCTTTGGCGGTGTGGACCGCCCACGGCCGCTTTGGATCGGGGCGCTGAAGGCGAATATCGGCCACCTCGAAGCGGCGGCCGGCGTGGCCGGCATGGCGAAGGCGGTGCTGCAGCTGCGGCACCGCCGGATCGCGCCGCTGCGGCACGCGGCCAGCCTCAACCCGCGGATCGACCTCGAGGCTTGCGGCCTGGCGGTGCCGGCGACGGCGATCGACTGGCCGGCGCCGCCGGACGGACCGCGCCGCATCGGCGTCAGCTCCTTCGGGGCCGGCGGCGCCAATGCCCATGTAGTGATGCAGGAGGCGCCGGCGCGCGACGCCGCGGTGACCTCGGTCCTGCGCGACCTGCTGGTACTATCCGGGCCCGACCGCGAGACGGTGGAGCGGGCCGCCGCGCGTCTGGTCGATGCGATCGATGCGTGCGCCGACCTGCCGGCGGCGCTGCACACGCTGCGGGTCGGGCGGCGTGCCTGCGCCTACCGCGTCGCGGTTCCGGTGGCGGGGCCGCGGGAGGTCCGGGCGGCGCTGCAGTCGCTCGCCGGCGGACGGCCGCCGGACGCCGCCGCCGTCGGCTCCGGTCCCGGCGGCCTCGCGCGGTTGCTGGAGGAGACCGCGGCGGGTGCGGCCTTGGTCGCGGAGCGGCTGGCGGCCAGCGACGTCGACGCGCTGGCGCGGCTGTGGTGCGAGGGTGCCGAGGTCGACTGGGACCGGCTGCCCTGGGTGGCAGGCCTGGTGCCGGTGGCGCTGCCGGCAACGCTGTTCCGTCGCGAGCGCTACTGGCTGGCCGCGACGCCGGCGACGGGAATCCGAACCTCGGATGCGACGGCGCCGGTGCACGAGATTCGCTTCCTGGAGGCCGGCTGGTTCGAGGAGCCTGCCGATTCAGCGGGATCCGCCGCCGGGCCGTGGCTGCTCGCCGGCGGGCCGCCGGCCCTGGCGGCGGGAGCGGCGCAGCATCTGGGTGGACCGGCGAGCGGATGGCTGCGCCTGGATTGGAACGGCCTGATCGATCGGCTGCCGGCGGCAAGCGGCGGCGACCTCGTGGTTCTGCTGGAGCGGACGACCGGTGCCGACGCGGCCGGCGAGGCGCATGACCTGGCGCTCGCCGCGATCGACGGGCTGTCGGCGGTGCTGGCCCGGCCCGGGCGGGTTCGGCGCGTGCTGCTGGCGACCGATGCTGGCGAGCCGGCGGTCGAGGCGCTGACGGCACTGGCACTCTCGGCCGCGCAGGAGGGCCTCGACGTCCGGATCCGCGTGGTCGCCATCCCGGAGGCCGCGACCGTGGCGGAGCTTTCGGGACTGCTCGCCGAGGAGCGCGCGGCCGGCGCGCCCGGTGCCGGCCTGGTCCGCCGGACCGGCGGGCGGCGGCTGGTGCGCCGGCTGTCGACCGCGGATGCGCCGGCGGCGGGGTGCCGGTGATCGGCCCGGGCTGCCGGGTGCTGATGGTGGGTGGCCTCGGGGCGGTCGGGACCGCGCTGGCCCGGGAGATGACGGGCGTGCTCGGCGCCCGCGTCGCGGTCATCGGCCGGCGGCCACGCGCCGCGGCGGTGCCG
This sequence comes from Rhodospirillaceae bacterium, assembly GCA_018401495.1. Taxonomy (GTDB): domain Bacteria; phylum Pseudomonadota; class Alphaproteobacteria; order Thalassobaculales; family Thalassobaculaceae; genus Thalassobaculum_A. Next base: position 118,514 of record JAGYJX010000011.1, on the reverse strand, counting down.
CCGGATCTGGCGAGCCTGGTCTACCACCAGGCCGACGTGACCGATGCCGCCGCCCTGCGCGGTGCCGTCGACGCGGTCGCCGCCGCGCTCGGCGGCATCGACGTGGTGCTGCATCTGGCCCGCGTGGTCGACAACGCGCCGCTGACCGCGAAGGACCGCTCCCGGGCCGCGGCGGTGCTGGCGGTGAAGACGGCCGGAACCCGCGCCCTGGAAGCCGCACTCGCGGGCCGGGAGATCCGCGCCTTCGTCACGTTCTCGTCGCTCGCCGCGTGGTTCGGGCTGGCCGGCGGCGCCGACTACGCCGCCGCCTGCGCCGCCCAGGACGCCCTGATGGCTGCCCCGGGCCCCGGCCCGGGCCGCCGCCTGTCGATCGCATGGCCGCAATGGGCCTATGACGAGGAGCTCGATGCCGGACGGGTGGCGGCGCTGCGGACCGCCGGGCTCGGCACCATCGATGCCGCCCGCGGCATCGCGCTGCTGGAGCGGGCGTTGGCCGGGAGTGCCGCTGCCCTGGCGATCGTGGTCGGCCGCCCGGACGTGCTGGACGGCCTGGTGGAGCGCCCCGTCGCGACGGCAGACCCGCTCGCCGAACTCTCCGACGAGGCGCTGCGGCACTACGTCGATACGCTCCGCGCGCTCGACGCGGCGGCGGATCGGCCAGCCCGTGGCGATCCGGCCCCTGGGGACCCGGCCGCTGTGGACCCGGCCCCCGTGGATCCGGAGACGGCGATCCGCGCGGCGCTCGCCCGGCACCTCAAGGTCGATCCCGCGCGCCTCGCGCCGGCGACGGTGTTCGCCGACCTGGGGCTCGATTCGATCAAGGCGCTGCATGTCGCCGAGACAGTCGCCGGTGCGCTCGGCGTCGAGGTCGAGCCGGTCCTGCTGGTCGAGCATCCGACCATCGCGACATTGGCGGCGGCGTTGCGCGAGCGCCTGAGCCCGCCGCTGCGGGAGGCCGGCGAATGAGTGGGCTGCAGACAACCGAGCGCGCACGCCTGCTGGCCGAAGCCGGCCGCCTGCAGGCCCGCATCGCCGCGCGGGGCGTGCCGGTGCCACCGGCCTCCGCGCGGTCGCTGCCGACGACCCGGCCTGCGGTCGCGCGTCCCAAGCTTTCCGTGATGTTCTTCTCGGCCGAGGCCGGCGACGGCGGCCGCAGCCCCTACGACCTGGTGCTGCGGGCGGCGCGGATCGCCGATCGCGCCGGGTTCGAGGCGGCCTGGCTGCCGGAACGTCATTTCGAGGCGTTCGGCGGGCCGTATCCGAACCCGGCGGTGCTGGCGGCGGCCCTGGCGTCCGGCACCGAGCGCATCCGCATTCGCGCCGGCAGCGTGATCCTGCCGCTGCACGACACCGTCGAGGTCGTCGAGGCCTGGGCGATGGTCGACCAGCTCTCCGGCGGCCGTGTCGACCTGGCGTTCGGCAGCGGCTGGAACCCGGCCGACTTCGCGCTGCGCCCGGCGAACTTCGCCGACAACCGCGGCGAGATGCGCCGCCAGGTCGAGGAGTTCCGTGTGCTGTGGGCCGGCGGTGCCGCGACCCGCACCGACGGCCGCGGCGAGGCGGTGGCGGTCCGTCCGCATCCGCGGCCGCGGCAGGCCATGCCCGGGTTGTGGGCGGCCGCAACCGGAAATCCCGAGACCTTCGAATGGGCCGGAGGTGCGGGGCTGAACGTGTTGACCATGGTGCTCGGCGGCAGCCTCGAGCAGGTGGCCGAGCGGATCGCCGTCTACCGCGCCGCCCGGGCGGCCGCCGGCCTCGACCCGGCTGCCGGCCGGGTGACCCTGATGCTGCACACCTACCTGGATCCCGACTGCGAGCGGCTGCTGGCGCGGGTGCGCGGGCCGATGACCGATTACGTCCGCAAGGCCCTCGACCTGCACGCGAAGGCGACGGCGGAAGACGGCCTGGGTGCCGGGCAGCGCGACCGCATGGCCGACTTCGCCTTCCAGCGCTACCTGCAGGCCGCCAGCCTGATCGGCACGCCCGACGACTGCGCGGCGATGCTGGAGCGGGTCGCGGGCATCGGCGTCGACGAGGTCGCCTGCCTCCTCGACTTCGGCCTGGCCGAGGAGCATGCGATCGAGGGGCTGGAGCGGCTGGCCGCCTGGGCCGGCGTCGATGCCGGGCCGGCGGAGCCCTCTGCCGCCGTGCCGCGGCCGGCCGCCGCCGCCCTGGCCGCGCGCCGGGCCGCCATCGTCGGCCTCGCATGCCGGTTGCCGGGGGCGCCGGATCACGATGCTCTGGTCGCGCTGCTGCGGTCGGGCGGCTGCGCTCTCGACGGCCCGCCGGCCGGCCGCTGGCCGGTCGCAGCACCGGCGCTGGCGAGCGGCGGGTTCATCGGCGACGTCGAATGCTTCGATCCCGGCCCGTTCCGGATCGCCCATGCCGAGGCCGCGGTGATGGATCCGCACCAGCGGCTGTTCCTCGAGGCCGTCTGGCATGCGCTGGAGGATGCCGGCCTGCGACCCACCGACCTGCGCGGCGCGCGCGTCGGCGTGTTCGCCGCCTTCTATTCGACCAGTTTCCTGGAGCGCCGGCGGCCCGGCGGCGATCCGCTGTCGGTGCCGGGCGGCATCGGCTCGATGGTCGCCAATCGCACCTCCTTCGTCTTCGACTGGCGCGGGCCGAGCGAGACGATCGACACCGCGTGTTCCAGCGGGCTGGTGGCGGTGCACCGGGCGCTGCGGGCGCTGCGCGACGACGAATGCGATCTCGCCGTGGTCGGCGGCGTCAGCCTGCTGCTGTCGGACGCCGAGTCCGCCCGGCTGTCCGAACTCGGCATCCTGGCCGCCGACGGCCGCTGCCGCGCCTTCGACGCCGCCGCCGGCGGCCAGGCGCGCGGCGAGGGCGTCGCGGTTCTGGTGCTGCGCCGGCTCGACCGGGTGCTGGCCGCCGGCGACCGGATCCGCGCGGTGGTCGCGGGATCGGCGGTCTGCCATGCCGGCGGTTCCGCCGGATCGTTGACGCTGCCGAGCACGACGGCGCAGACGCGCGCCGTGGTCGAGGCCTGGCGTGACGCCGGGGCGGTGCCCCGCGGTGCCGGCCATATCGAGGCGCACGGTGCCGGCACGCTCCACGGCGACCGCAGCGAGGTCGCGGCGTTCCGGGCGGCGTTCCGGACGCTCGGGGCGAAGCAGCCCGACGCAGGGCAGCCCGACGCGGAGCAGCTCGACTGGACGATCGGATCGGTGAAGCCGGCCATCGGCTCGCTCGACGCTTGCGGCGGGATCGCCGGGATGCTCGCGGCGGTCGCCGCGGTGGAGCAGGGCTTCCGGCCGCCGCTCGCCGGCTTCGCGACGGCCGCACCGGATCTCGACCTCGATGGCAGCGGCCTGCGCCTGGCGCGGGCGGCCGAGCCGTGGGCGGCCGAGCCGTGGGCGGCGGAAGTCCGCCGGGTCGGCGTGCATGCCTATGGCCTCGGCGGCGTCGGTGCCCATGTGGTGCTGGAGGCGCCGCCGGCCGCGGCGACGGGAGGCGAGACCGCCGGCGGCGTGGCGGTGTTCCCACTCGGCGCCTGGGGCGCCGCGGCCCTCGATCGCCAGCGGTTGCGGCTCGCCGCCTGGATCGCCGCCAATCCCGCGGCGGCACCCGCCGCGGTCGCCGCCACGCTGGCCCTCGGACGCGAGCCGATGCCGAGCCGGCTGGTCGCGGTGGCGCGCGGGCTCGACGAGCTGGCGGGGCTGCTGCGATCGCCGGCGGCCACCGCCGGGGCATTGCTGCGGGCGGCCGGGGTCGCGGCCGACGATCCGGTGCTGGCCCGGGCCCGGTCGATCCTCGGAGGGGCCGATCCGGCCGCCGGTGCTGCCCGGGTGCCACTGGCCCGGCTGCCCGGCTATGCCTTTGCGCCGACCCGCTTCCCGATCGACGCGCAGCCTGATTCCGCGGAGCCGCCGCAAGCGGCCGATGCCGTCGCCCGATTCTACGATTACGTCGCCGCCGGCGGCGGCCGGGCTGAGCCGCCTTACCTGACCCTGGCGCCGTTCCCCGAGGTGGTGCCGGGCTTCTCCTGGACCCGCACCATGCAGGATCCCGATCGCCACCCCGAACACCATGCCTTGTTGCGCGCCGCGCAGGCGGAGATGCGCCGGGTGCTGCTGGCCGACGTGCCGTTCGGGCGGCTGTCACGGGTGCTCGACTTCGGCTGCGGCTTTGCCGCCGACCTGATCACCCTGGGGCGGGCGCACCGGCACCTGCAGGGCGTCGGCTTCACCATCGCGCCGGCGCAGGCCGAAGCGGCGCGGCGCAACGTGGCGGCCGCCGGGCTGGACGCCCGCATCGCGATCCGTTGCGCCGACAGCGCCGTCGAGCCGTTCCCCGGCGGCTTCGACCTGGCGATAGGCTACGAGGTCGGGCATCACATCGCCGACAAGGACGGGCTGTTCGGCAACCTCGCCCGCGCCATCGTACCAGGCGGCCGGCTGGCGCTGATCGACTGCGCCGCCGACACCGCGCAGCCGATCCTGCTGCCCGAGGTCGGTTCGTGGACCAGCACGCTGGCCGGCTATGCCGAGATCCTGGCACGCCACGGCTTCAGGCTGGTGCGGGTGGTCGATGCCAGTCGCGAGGTCGGCAACTTCCTGGTCGACCCCGGCCTGGATGCGATGCTGGCCGGCGAGACCGGTGTCGGCGCAGAGCACGTGGCGCGGGTGCAGCGCTCGTGGGACGGCTTCGGCGCGGCGTTGCGCGAGGGCCTGCTGCGCTACCTGCTGATGGTCGCCGAGCGACTGGAGGAGGGGGCGTCGTCGCCGCTCGCCTGGAACCGCAGCCGCATGGGGATCGCGCCATGATGCGCTATGCCGAGCGGCTGGCGGAGCTTCGTGGCGGCGTGCCGGCGGACGGAGTCGCGGCCACCGTCCTCGAGATCACCGGCCGGGTGCTGGGGCAGCCGGTCGGGCCGGAGCTCGCCGGACGCAGCTTCGCCGACCTCGGCGTCGGCTCGCTGCTGGCGGTGCGCCTGGTCGAGGCGCTGAACCGCGCCCTCGGCCTGGCGGCTCGGCGCCGAGATCCTGTTCGCGCATCCGAGCCCGCAGGCCCTTGCCGTGCACCTCGCGACGCTCGCCGACGCCATTTCGCCGGCTCCCGGCGCCGCCGCCGGCAGCGGGTCCGGTGGCGATCATCGGGCTGTCCGGGCGGTTCGGCGCGGCCGCCACGCTCGACGCCTTCGCCGACGCGCTGGCCGCCGGCCGCTCGCTGGTGGCCCCCTGTCGGCGGCCCGCCGCGCCCTGGTGCGGCCGCTGCTCGACCCGGCGGCCGAGCTGCCGGCCGGCGGCTTCCTCGACGGTATCGACGGCTTCGACGCCACGCTGTTCGGGATATCGCCGCGCGAGGCGGCGGCCATCGATCCGCAGCAGCGTCTGTTCCTGGAGCAGGCACATCTGGCGCTGGAGAACGCCGGTTATCCGGCGGCCCGCATCGCCGGCGCGCCGGTCGGCGTGTATGTCGGTGCCTCGCCGTCTGGCTACGAGCGGCTGGTGACGCCGGACGGCGGCCCGGGCGACGCCTGGGCGATGACCGGCAACCTGACGGCGCTGCTGGCCGCGCGGATCTCCTACCACCTGAACCTCACCGGGCCGGCGCTGACGGTCGACACCGCCTGCTCGTCGTCGCTGGTCGCCCTCGACCTTGCCGCCCAGGCGCTGGCGCGCGGCGATTGCGCCATGGCGCTGGTCGGCGGCGTCGGCCTGTTCCTCGACCCGGGCGCCCTGGGCCTGATGCGGCGCGCCGGCATGCTGTCGCCGAACGGGCGCTGCGCGACCTTCGACGCCGGCGCCGACGGCATCGCGATCGGCGAGGCGGTGGTGGCCTGCGTGCTGAAGCCGCTGGACCGCGCCCTTGCGGATGGCGACCGCATCGACGCCGTGCTGCTCGCCACCGCCATCAACCAGGACGGTCGCAGCAACGGCATCACCGCCCCGAACAGCCGGGCGCAGGCTGCCGTCGTCCGCACCGCACTCCAGCGCGCCGGCCTCGGTCCCGACGATCTCGACCTGGTCGAGGCGCATGGCACCGGCACGCCGCTCGGCGATCCCGTGGAGATCGCCGGCCTCGCCGAGGCGCTGGCCGGACGCGACCCGGCCCGGCCGGTGGCGCTGGCGGCCGCCAAGGCGGTGCTCGGCCACAGCTCCGAGGCGGCCGGCCTTGTCGGCGTGGCCAGCGTGGTCGCCGCCCTGAAGCGCGGGCAGATGCCGCCGGTGGCCGGCTTCGGTGTCCTGAACCCGAAGATCGTATTGGACGGCCGGCCGCTCAGGGTGCTGGACCGTGCGCAGGCCTGGCCGCGCCGCGCCGGGCAGGTGCGCCGGGCGGGGATCAGCTCGTTCGGCCTCGCCGGCACCAACGCCCATGTAATCCTGGCGGAGGCTCCGGTTCCCGTGGCCGGCGCGCCACATCGGGCCGGTCCGCCGGCCCCGCTGCTGGTCTCGGCGGCGTCGCCGGCGCTGCTGGCGCGCCGGGCCGCCGACCTCGCCGACTGGATCGACCGGCATGCGCCGGAGGCCGACGACTTGGCGGGCTCGCTGGCGCTGCTCCGCAGCCACCACGACCACCGGGCGGTGGTGCGAGGCGACGACGCGGCCGGGCTGGTCGCCGCGCTGCGTACGCTGGCGGCGACCGGTACGGGCGACGGACCCGAAGACCCGCTCGCCGAGGCGTATCTCGCGCGGCGGGATGCCGAGTGGCCGGAGCTGTTCCGTGCGGCGCATGGCGAGCCGGCCAGCAGTCTCGACCTGCCCGACCAGCCGCTGCGGTCGCTGTCGCACTGGGCGTTCGCGCCGGTCGAGACCACGGCCTTCACCCTGTCGGCCGGCGACCCGATGGTCGCCGACCACCAGGTGGGCGGGGTGCCGGTGCTGCACGCCGCCGCCCTGCTGATCCTCGCCCTGGAGGCGGCCGGACCGGACGGCCTGGCGGATGTCGAATGGCGGCGCCCGGTCGTCGTCGACGGCGCCGACGCGGTCCTGACGCTGGCCGGATCGGCGGACGGGGCTTCCGTCATGCGGCACCCGGTGACGGGCGAAGTGTTCCGTTTCCGCGGCGGGCCGGGCAGGCCGGAAGGCCGGGTCGCGGTCGCCGACCTGCTGGCGTTGCAGGCCGCCGCCACCCGGACCGTCGCCGGCGGCGTGGCGGAGCCGGCGCCGGGTGTCCGGCTGGGGCCCAGCTACCGGGGCTTCGACCGCCTCAGCCTTGGGTCGGACGGTGCCGTCGGCAGCGTCGCGCTGACCGAAGGCATGCGCCGGCCGCTGCGGTTGCTTGACGCTGCCGTGCAGGCGGCGGCCGGCGTGGCCGCCATGGCCGATGGCAGCGACCCTGTCGCCCGCATGCCGGTCCGGCTGGCGTCGCTGCGGCTGGCGGCGAACCTCCCGGCCGGTGTCGCGCATCTGCTGGCGCGCCCGGACCGTGCGGCCTCCTCGGGGGCGGTCACCGTGGTCGACGTCACGGCGGTCGACGGTGACGGCCTCATCCTCGCCGTCCTGAAGGGGCTGGCTCTGCAAGCGATCGGCGCGACGGTCGCCCGGCCCGCCGACGCGCCTGCGCATCCGCCGATCCGGCTCCGGAGCCTGCGGTGGATCGATCGCGGCCGGCCGGCGGCGGGAGGGATGGACGACCGTCCCACCCTCATCCTCGCGCCGGAGGGCGATGCGGTCGCCGCCCGGCTGGCGGCGGCTCTGCCGGCGGCGACGGTGCAGCCGCTGTCGGCGGCCGATCCCGCCGCCTGGATGGCGGGCGTGGCCGGGCCGTGCCGCGTGATCCTCCGCCTGGTCCGCGACGCCGGCGAGCTCGGTGGTGCGATCGCCAGCGGCGCGCGGCTGGTGCGCACCCTCGCACGGGCGGCGTCCGGCACGCCGCTCGACCTGCTCATCCTGTCCGACGCCGCGATCGGCACCGGCCCGGAAGACCCGGCCGGCGACCCGGCACAGCGCGCCGTGTTGGCGCTCGCCCAGGTCGCCATCGGCCGCGAGATCGAGGCTTCGCGGGTCCGCGCCGTCGACCTGCCGGCATCGGGGCTGGATGGTCTTCCGGTCGAGGCGGTGCTGACCGATCCGGGCGCTGCCTCGGGCGAGCCGGTGGCCCTGCGCGACGGCCGCCGCCTGGAGGCGGTTCTGGAACCGGTCCATGCGCCGGCTCTCGCGACTCCGCCGCGCCAGGTGGTGCTGGTCGGCGGGTTCGGGCGGATCGGCCGTGCCCTGGCGCGCCGCATGGCCGGGCGCTGGCGCGCCGACCTCGTGCTGGTCGGCCGGTCCCGGATCGACGGCGACCGCGCAGCGCTTCTGGACGAGCTGCGCCGCTTCGGGGTGGCGGCGCACGGGGTCGTCGCCGACGTTACCGACCCGGCGGCGGCCGCGGCCGCACTCGAGCAGGCCGGGGTGCTGCTGGGCGGCCTCGACCTGGTGGTCCAGGCGGTGGTGGAGCCGGTGTTCGGCCGCACCGCGGCGCTGTCCGAGGCCGAAATGCTGGCCGGCCTGCGCACCAAGACCGAGGGTGGCATCGCCGTGCGGGACGCTGTCGCGACGACCGGCGGCGGCCGGCTGGCGGTGGTGTCCTCGATCGGCGCCTTCGCGGGCTTCCCGGGGGCCGCCGGACAGGCCGGATATGCGGCGCAGTGCGCCTTCGAGTCCGAACTCGCCCACCGGTCGCCGGTGCCGGTGACGGTCGTGCACTGGGGGCTGTGGGACGACCCGGCGTGGCGGCCGGAGCTGGTCGCCCAGGTGCGTGCCGACGGCCTGTTTCCGATGCCGATCGACGAGGCCTTCGCGCAGTTCGAGCGCAGCCTTGCGGCGCCGGGGCCTGGACCCGTCGTGGTCGCATCGCTGGCCGACCAGGTCTGGCGCGCCCTCGGGGATCCCGGCGAGCCGCCGGCCTGGGTGACGGCGGCTCGGGCGCTCGCGAGTGGCCTGGCCGGCGACAACGAAGAGGCGCATGGCACGGTCGACCGGGCCGCCGGTCGACGGCTGCTGGCGACGCTGGCCCGCGCCGGCCTGCTCGGCGCTCCGGGAGCCCGGGAGCGGGTGGCCGACGCCGTCGCCCGCCTGACGCCCCTGCCGCGCCTGGCGGGGCTGGCGCGGGCGGTGCTCGATCTCGCCTGCGCGCACGGTGCCGCGGCACGCACCGGCGGGGTCCTGCATTGGTGGGCCGTCGAACCAGCCGGCGACGACGGCCTCGCGGCACTGCGGGCACGGGGTGCGGCCGATGCCGCGGCGGCCGGCCTGCTGGAGCTCTGCGTCGACGCGCTGCCTGCGGTGCTCGCCGGCGAGGTGCAGGCGACCGACCTGTTGTTCCCCGGCGGCTCGATGGAAAGGGTCGAGCCGATCTACCGTGACCAGCCTGGCCTCGCGGCCGCCAACGCGCTGGTCGCCGAGATGGTCGCCGGCCTGCTGGACTCCAGTCCGCCGGGTGCCGGTCCGCTGTCGGCAATCGAGATCGGCGCCGGGACCGGCGCCACCACCGCCGCGATCCGGACCCGGATCGGCGATCAGGCCGACGGGCTGTCCTACTGCTATACCGACGTCTCGGCCGGCTTCGTCCGGCACGGCCGCCAGGCCCACGGCGCGCCCTGGCTCGACGGCCGGGTCCTGGATATCGAGCGTGCGCCGGATGGTCAGGGCTTCGTGGCGGAGTCCTTCGACGTCGCGGTCGCCTCCAACGTGCTGCACGCGACGGCACGGATCGCCGACACGCTGCGTCACGTCGCCTCGCTGCTCCGTCCCGGCGGGGTGCTGCTGCTGAACGAGAATGTCCGGCTCGAGGCGTTCGCCACCCTGACTTTCGGGCTGCTCGACGGCTGGTGGCGGTTCGAGGATCCCGCGACACGGCTGGCCGGCGGCCCACTGCTGGATCGCGCGCGCTGGCGCGCCGCCCTGGCCGGTGCCGGGCTCGACGTTGTCGCCGAGCTGGCACCGGGCGGCGATCCCGGGGCGGCGTCCCAGGTCGTGCTGGTCGCGGTGAAGCGTGGTGCCGCCGCGCCGGTCGCGCGCGCCGCGAAGACGGCCGCGCGTGCCATGCCGGCACGAGCCTCGTCGGCGGTTGCTTCCGGCGTCACGGTCCTGGAGGGTGTCCGCGCCCTGGTGGCCGAGATGCTGGGCCTCGAGCCCGCGACGATCGACGATGAGCGGCCGTTCGCCGAGTATGGCGTCGATTCCATCGTCTCGCCGCAGATCGCCGAGCAACTGGCCGGGCGCTACAGGGTGGCGCTGCGATCCACTGACCTGTTCAGTCACGCGACCGTGGCGGCACTCGCGGCGCATGTCGCGGCGCTGGGTCCGACGGAGCCCGCTGTGGAGGGGGCGCCGGAGCTTGCCGCGCCGGAGCCGGTCGCGCCGGAGCCGCCCGCGGCTCCGGCTGCCCGCGTCGATCGCCCCGCTGGTCGCCCCGACGACCGCATCGCCATCGTCGGCCTCGCCGGGCGATTCCCGGACGCGCCCGACCTGCAGCGGTTCTGGGCGAATCTGCGCGACGGTCGCAGCGCGATCCGCGCGATCGACCGTTTCCCGGTGCCCGATGCCCACGACACCGGCAGCGGCACGCCGACCCCGATCCACGCCCGCTGGGCGGCCCTTCTCGACGATTTCGATCGCTTCGACCCGCTGTTCTTCCAGATCACCCCGGCCGAGGCGCTGACCATGGACCCGCAGCAGCGGCTGCTGCTGGAGGTGGCGTGGCATGCCGTCGAGGATGCCGGCCTGACCCCGGACGGCCTCGCCGGCAGCCGGACCGGGGTGTTCGTCGGCGCCTCCGCCAACAGCTATCTGGGGCCGGGGGCGCCGAGCCTGCAGACGCTCGGCGGGTCGATGGCGATCCTGTCGGCGCGGCTGTCCTACCTGCTGGACCTGAAGGGCCCGACCTTCCCGGTCGACACCGGCTGCTCGTCCTCGCTGGTGGCCTTGTCGCTGGCCTGCGACAGCCTGCTTGCAGGCGGCACCGACGTGGCGATCGTCGGCGGCGTCGGCTGCAACCTGCTGTCCGCCGACATCCTGGCCTATCTCTCGGATGCCGGCATGGCGTCGCCGACCGGTGCCTGCCGGGCCTTCGACGACGGCGCCGACGGCTTCGTGCCGGGCGAGGCGGTCGGGGTCGCGGTGCTGAAGCGGCTGTCCGACGCGCAGCGCGACGGCGACCGCATCCGCGCGGTGATCCTCGGCGCCGGCGTCAACCAGGACGGCCGGACCAGCGGCATCACCGCCCCCAGTGCTGCCTCGCAGACCGCGCTGGAGCGGCAGGTCTGGGCGGCGGCCGGCGTCGCGCCGGACAGCATCACCCTGGTCGAGGCGCATGGCACGGGGACCCGCCTCGGCGATCCGATCGAGGTGGCGGCGCTGACCGATGCGTTCAGGGCCGACACGTCGCGGCGCGGCTTCTGTGCCATCGGTTCGGTGAAGACCAACATCGGCCACACCCTCGCGGCAGCCGGCATGGCCGGGCTGGTGAAGGCCGTGCTCGCCCTGGAGAACCGGATGGTGCCGCGGAGCCTCGGCTTCGAGCGGCCGAACCGGCATATCGACTTCGCCGCCGGTCCGTTCGCGGTGGCGACCGAGACCCGGCCGTGGAACCCGCCGGGGCCGCGCCGGGCTGCGGTCAGCTCCTTCGGGTTCAGCGGCACCAACGCGCATGTCGTCCTGGAGGAGGCGCCGGCCGCGGCGCCACCGCCGCAGCGCACCGGGCCGTGGATCTTCCCGGTGTCGGCCAAGACCGTCGACGCGCTGTCCCGCCGGCTGGCCGACCTGGCCGCGCATGCCGAGCGCTGCGCCGAGGACGAGCTTGCCGATCTCGCCTACACGCTCGCCCTGCGCCGGCCGACGTTCCGCATCCGCCGGGTGGTGGTGGCGGGCGGGCGGGAGGAACTGCTCGCCGGGCTGCGCGGGGATGGCGACCGCGTGCCCGGTTCCGCGCCCGAGAGCCTGCGCCGCCTGGCGGCTCGGTTCGCCGCCGGCGAGGCGGTCGTCTTCGCCGACGCCTTCCGGGCGGCGGCTGGCGGGTCGTCGGGCTGCCGGGTTACCCGTTCGCCCGCGAACGCTACTGGCAGCCGGTGCAGCGCGGCGCCGTGGTCGACGCCGGCGAGGTCGGGCCGCGGATCGCCACCGACGGCGACGCGGTGGCGATCCGGCTCGCCGCTTCGGACTGGCGGCTCGCCCAGCACCGGGTCGCCGGCCGGCCGAGCCGCCGGCGGCCGGCATGATGGAGCTGGTGATGCTGGCGCTGGCGCATCGCGACGAGCCGGCGGCCGGCGACCCTGGATGACCTGGTGTGGCACCGCCCGGTCGAGCCGGAAGCGGCGACCGAGCTCATGCTCCGGCTCGAGCCGGACGGCCTTCCCGGCGGCTTCCGGCTGGTCTGGTCCGGCGTGACGGTGGCGGAGGGACGGGCGACCGCGGGGCAGGCCGGAGCACTCGCCGCCGTCGATGATGCGGCTTCGGGAACCGAGATCGACGCCGCGCGGCTCTATGCCCTGGCGGAGCAGCGCGGCATCGCCTACGGGCCGCGCTTCCGCATCGTCCGCTCGCTGCGGTCCGGCGCCGACGCGGCGACGGCGCGGCTCGCCGAACTGCCCTCCGGAGCCTGTGGGACCGATGTGCTGGATGCGGCGATGCAGGTGGCGGCCGGCATCGGCCTGGCGTCGCCGGCGGCGTCGCCGGACGGCCTGTTCGTGCCGCACGCCCTCCGCCGTCTCGCCTGGGGCGACGGTACCGGCGCGCCGGCGCGGGTGCACGCGATGCTGCGGCAGCGCGACTCCGTTGGTGCCGTGTTCGACGTGTCGCTGTCCGATGCCGACGGCCGCGTGCTGGTCCGCCTGGAGCGGCTGGTGGCGCGGCGGATGGGGGCGGCCGCGGCCGCCGTCACGAGCCTTTATGTGCCGGTCTGGGAGCCGGCCGAGCCCTGGTCCGCGCCGGCAGGCCTGGAGGAGGCAGCGGCACCCGATGCTGCCGCGCTGCGCCTGCGCCTCGCCGCGGACACGCCGGAGCGGGCGATCGTCGAGCTGGTCGAGGCGGTCCGCCCCAGCGCCGCGGTCCGGCGCCTGCACCTGCAAATCGCGCTCGCCGCCGGCAGCGAGACCCCGGTGGCGCGCGCGGTGGCGGCGGCGGCGCGGGGGCTGGTCGTCGAGAACCCCGGCTGGGCGATCGCGGTGGTCGCCGCGCGGCCGCCGGGCACGGCACTGCCGCCGCTGCCCGCGGCACCGGGTGCGGTGGATCTGCGGCCGGCCGGCGACGGCGGCGGCTTCGAGCGCCGCGTGCTGCGGCCGCTGCCGGCGGCGGCTGTCGCGGCGTCCCTGGCGCTGGGCGGCGTGGTGCTGCTGTCGGGCGGGCTGGGCGGCCTCGGACGCAGCCTGGCGGTGGCGCTTGTGGCGGCCGGGTACCGCCCGGTGCTGCTCGGCCGCTCCACGCCCGCCGCGCCGTTGCCGGCGGGGGTTGCGATGGCAGTGGCCGACGTCACCGACGCTGCGGCGCTCGATGCAGCCCTCGCGCAGGTCCGGCATGAGCACGGCCCGATCGGCGCGGTACTGCACCTGGCCGGGCGCAAGAGCGACAGCGTTTTGCTGGCCGCCGATCGCGACGCCGTGGCCGAGGTCTTCGCCGCCAAGGTCGCCGGCTTCGCCAACCTGGATGTGGCGACCCGCGAGGACCCGCTGGCGCTGTTCGCGGTGTTCGGCTCGACGGCCGCCGAATTCGGGGTGTTCGGGCAAGCGGTGTACGGTGCGGCGAACGCCGCTGCCGCGGCGCTTGTCGCGCGCCGTGCCGCCGATCCGTCGCGCCCGGGGACCAGCCTGTGCGTCGCCTGGCCGCTGTGGGAGGAAGGCGGAATGCGCGCGCCGGCGGAGCTCGTGGCGCTGCTGCGGGACCAGGCCGGGATGCTGCCGCTGCCGACCGGCGAGGGGCTGGCGGCGCTGTGGCGGGCCGCGGCGGCCGGCGTACCGGTCGCGGTCGCGCTGCACGGCACCGGCGATATCGCCGGCCGGCTGGCGCGGCTGTCGTCGCCGGAGAGCACCGGGGCGGGTCCGGCCGGCGGCGACCGGCCGACCGGTGCCTTCGATTATCTGGCGCGGATCATGGCCGAGGTCGCCGGCATCCCGGTCGGGCGGGTCGAACCGGACCTGGCCTTCGAGGAATACGGCATCGACAGCATGATGATCACGCGCCTGAATGCGGCGCTGGATCGCGATCTCGGGGCGCTGCCGAAGACCCTGTTCTTCGAGCATCGCACCGCCGGTGCCGTCGCCGCCCACCTGGCCGCAGTGAAGGCGTCGGAGCTGGCGGCGCTGGGTGCGGCACCGGCCGTCCCCATCGCACCGGCGCCGGATCCCGCGCCGGCAGCGCCGCGGGACGGCGATGCCGACGCGGTGGCGATCATCGGCATCGCCGGCATCCTCCCCGGCGCCGAGGACCTGGAGGCGTTCTGGGAGTTGCTGGCTGCCGGCACCGACCTGATCCGCGAAATTCCGGCGGACCGCTGGGCGCTGCCGGGCTTCTTTGATCCGGACCGCGAGAACCTGTCGACCAGCCATTCGAAATGGGGCGGCTTCATCGACGGTGCCGACCGCTTCGATCCGCGCTTCTTCGACATGGCGCCGGTCGAGGCCGAGGCGCTGGATCCGCAGGCCCGCAAGATGCTGGAGGTGGCGTGGTGGGCGCTGGAGGACGCCGGCCACACCCGCACCGGCCTGTTCGCCCGCGACCCGCAGCCGGAGCGCCGGCTGGGCGGGGTGTTCGTCGGCCTGATGCACAATGACTATCCGCTGTTCGCCGCCGAGGCGCGGGCCCGCGGCGAGCTGGCGATCACCGCGTCGGGCTACTGGAACGCCGCCAACCGGATCTCGCACCTGCTCGACTTCCAGGGGCCGAGCATGGCCGTCGATACCGCCTGCTCGGCGTCGCTGAGCGCGGTCCACATGGCGGTGCGCTCGTTGCAGGCCGGCGACTGCACGGTGGCGATCGCCGGCGGCGTCAACCTCAGCCTGCATCCGATGAAGTACTGGGTGCTCAGCAAGGCCGGATTCGCGTCGACCGACGGCCGCTGCCGCAGCTTCGGCGAAGGCGGCGACGGCTACGTGCCGGGTGAGGGCGCCGGTGCGGTGGTGCTGAAGCCGCTGGTCCGGGCGCGGGCCGACGGCGACCGCATCCACGCGGTGATCCGCGCCACGGCGGTCAATCACGGCGGCCGGACCAGCGGCTTCACGGTGCCGAACCCGGTGGCGCAGGGCCGACTGATCGCCGATGCACTGGCCCGGGCACGCGTCGCACCCGGCACGGTCTCCTACGTCGAGGCGCACGGCACCGGCACCGCCCTCGGCGACCCCATCGAGATCGCCGGCCTGAAGCGCGGCTTCGGCGGCGCCGGGGGGTGCCCGATCGGGTCGGTGAAGTCGAATATCGGCCACCTGGAATCCGCCGCCGGCATCGCCGCCCTGGCCAAGGTCGTGCTGCAGCTGCGCCACGGCACGATCGCGCCGAGCCTGCATGCCGAGCGCCTCAACCCAGATCTCGGGATCGCCGACAGCGGGTTCCGCGTGGCGATCCGGGCCGAGCCGTGGCTGCCGGCCGCCGGCGCGCCGCGCCGCGCCGGCATCAGCTCGTTCGGCGCCGGCGGCGCCAACGTCCATCTGGTCGTCGACGCGCCGCCGGACGACGGCCGGGCCGCGCCGGCCTGGGACCGGGCGCTGCCGTTCCCGATCTCGGCCCGCGACGACGCCACCCGCGCGTTGGTGGCGCGCCGGCTGCTCGCGCATCTGCAGCGGGCCGCCGACCATGCTGCGGCGGACATCGCATTCACCCTCGCCGTCGGGCGCGAGCCGATGCGGTCGCGCGCCCTGGTGATCGCTCGCGACCGATCCGAGCTGGAGCACGGCCTGCTGCTGGTCGCCGAGGGAGCCGCACGCGCCGGCGACGCCGGTGATCTGGCCGCGGCGGGCGAGGCCTGGCTGGCCGGGCGGACCGTGGACTGGCGGCCCTGGCTGCCGCAGGGTGCCGGCCGGACGGGATTGCCGCTCTACCCGTTCCAGCGCCGGCGCTGCTGGATCACCACCCGTCCGGATCCGGCGTTCGGCGCGGTACCGGCGGCCCCCGTAGTGATCCCCGCAGCTGACCCGCGTGTCGCCGACCATCTGGTCGAGGGCCGGACCGTCGCGGCCGGCGCGCTGCTGCTGGCGGAGGCGGTGCGGGCCTGCAGCTTCGCGGCGCCGTTCGCGCTGGCCGATGTCGTTTGGCACCGCACGGTCGAGATCGGCGCCGGCGGACTGGCGGTGCAGGCGGTCGAGCGCGATGGCCGGGTGGAGATCCGCGTCGACGGGGCGGCGGTGGCCGAATTCGCCAAGGCCGCCGTGCAGGAGGGTGCGTTGCCCGCCCTGCCGCCGGAAGGCGCGCTGGACCGGGTGCTCGACGGCGATGCGCTGTACCGGCTGCTGACGGGCGCTGGCGTCGGCTACGGCCCGGCCTATGCGCGGATCGTCCGGCTGGCGTCGTCCGGCGCGTCGGCGGTGGCCGATCTGGCGGCGCCCGGCGAGGCGGTGCCGGGACCGCTCGACCCGCGCATGCTGGACGCGGCACTGCAGGCCTGCGCCGGGATCGTGGTCGGTGACGGCGCCGGGCTGCGGCCGGCGTCGATCGACCGCCTGTCGGTGTATCGCCCCTTGGAGCAGGCGCGCCGGGTGGTGGTGCGGCGCCGGCCGGGCAGCGAGCGCGCGCCGGTGGTCGACCTCGACATGCTCGACGCCGACGGCCGCCCGGTGGCACGCATGGAGGGGCTGGCGCTGCGCTCCGCTCGCGGCGGCGCCGGGGCGACGGACGCGGGACCGCCGCTGCGCCTGCTGCGTCCGGAATGGCGGCCGGTGCATGCCGGCAAGCGGCGGCCGCCGGCCGGTGCGGTGCTGGTGGTCGGCCATGACGACGACCGCGGCCTCGGCGCCGCCATCGCCGCCAGGCAGCGCGCCGCCGGGCGCGACGTGACCGTGGTGACCGGCTGCCCAGAGCGGATCGACGGTTCGGTCGGCGAGATCCTGTTTCTCGGCGGCTACCAGGCCACGGCCCCGGCGTCCGATCCGTCGGGGGTGGCGGCGCAGCGCGCGACCGGCACTCTCGCTCTCGCCGGACTCGCGCGGCTGTTGGCCGGCGGCGGCCGGCCGCCGCCGGTGCTGCGGGTGCTGACCGGCGGTGCGGCCGCGGTGTCCGGCGCGGTGCCGGTGCCGGAGGCGGCGGCGGTCACCGCCCTCGCCAAGGCGCTCGGCCGCGAGATCGACGGCCCGGCGGTCCGCCTGGTCGACCTGCCACTGAACGGCGATGCCGACCTGCTGGCCGAGTGGGCCGACCGGGAGCCCGCTTCCCCTCACGATGGCGAGGCGGCAATCCGCGGCGGCCTGTGCTGGCAGCTCGGGCTGGCGCCCGTCGAGACGGCGTCCGTGGTCGGCGGCGGCGTGGTCGGCGGCGGCGTGGTCGAAGGTGGCCGCTACCTGATCGCCGGCGGCAGCGGCGGCATCGGCCGCGCCCTCGGCCGGCATCTGGCGGAGCGCCACGGGGCCGCGGTCTGGCTCCTCGGACGTCGGCCGCTGACGCCGGCGGAGCAGGCGAGCATCGCCGGGCCTGCGCGCGGCGGCGTCACCTACCGGGTCGCCGACCTCGCCGATCGCGCGGCGCTGCGGACAGTGGCGCAGGAGGCGGCCGGCGCGGCGGGTCGGATCGATGGCGTCGTGCACGCCGCCCTGGTCATGGACGACCGCCTGCTCGCCGACCAGTCCGATGCCGACATCGCAGCGGTCATGGCGCCGAAGGCCGAGGGTGTGCGTGCGCTGCAGGCGGCGCTCGACGGCATCGCGGTGGGCGCGTGGATCGCGTTCTCCTCCAGCAATGCCTACACCGCCAACCGCGGGCAGGCGGCCTATGCGGCGGCCAGTGCCTTCCTCGACGCCGCCGTGCTCGGCACCGGCCCCGGCGCCCGGGTGATCGACTGGGGGCTGTGGGGCGAGGTCGGCCGCATGGCCGACGACCCGCGCTCGGCCGCCATGCAGCGCATGGGCATCTGGCCGATCGCAACGGCCGAGGGCCTGGCGGCGTTCGAGGCGGTCCTGGCCGGCGCCGAGCCCCGCGTCCTGGCGCTGAAGGTGACCGACGCCCTGCTGGAGCCGCTCGGAGTCGCGACCGACCCGGCGGTGCCGGCGCGCTCCGGGCTCGAGCGGTTCATCGCGGCCACGCCGCCGCCGGTTCCGTTCGATTCCGGCCGGCTGCAGGCGGTCGACGCCTTTGCGACGGCGGCGATCACCGAGCAATTGCGTGGTACCGACCCACTTGCGCCGGCGCCGGGGATGGAGCGGCTGGCGGCGGCGGTGGAGGCGCTGCGGCAAGCCGCCGTCGGGCCGGCGGCGGCGGCCCGGGCGCGGGTCGAGGCGGCGGGGCCGGAGGCGGCACCCTACATGGCGTTGCTCGATCACGTGCTGCCGTCGGTCCGCGACGTGATCGAGGGGCGGCTGCCGGCGAGCGGCCTGCTGTTCCCCGACGGATCCGACCGGCTGGTGAAGCCGATCTACCAGGGCAATCCGCTGGTCGACTGGCTGCAGCGGCTTGCCGCGGACGCCGTGGCCGCGACGGTCGCGGCGAAGCTGGCGCTGCGGCCGGACCGGCCGGTGCGGATCGTCGAGGTCGGCGGCGGCACCGGCGGCACGACGGTTTTCGTCCTGGAGGCGCTGCGGCACTACGGCGACCGGGTCGCCTACACCTTCACCGACATCGGCCCGAGCTTTCTCGTCGCCGCGCGCGAGCGGTTCGGCAGCGCGCCGGGCTTCGCATGCCGGCTGCTGGATGCCGCCCGGCCGCCGTCCGAGCAGGGCTTCGACGACGGTTCGGCCGACGTGGTTCTGGCCGCCAATGTCGTGCACGCCACGCCCGGGATCGCCACCACGCTGCGCTGTCTCGGCGGCCTGCTGGCCGAGGACGGCGTCCTGGTGCTGAAGGAGGCGACCGGCGTGCATGCGGTCAACACCCTGACCTTCGGTCTGACGCCGCAGTGGTGGGGCTTCGCCGATCCGGAAGCACGGATGCCGGGCGGCCCGCTGCTGTCGCGCGACGGCTGGTGCCATGCCCTGGCCGTGGCCGGCTATCGCGGCGTCGGCATCGCCGGGCTGCCGGGCGACCTCGACGGCAGCGGTGCGGAGTCGGTGATCGTCGCCGCGGCCCCGGCCGGTCGGCGGGCGGCACCGTCGGCTGCCGCCGCGGTGGTCCGCGGCCCGGCGGCTTCGGCAAATCCCGGCAGCGTCGAGCGTCGCCTGGCGGCGGCGGTGGCCGAGGCGCTGCACCTGGATCCGTCGGAAGTCGACGTGTCGGCCAGCTTCGCCGAATACGGCGCCGACTCGATCATCTCGGTCGAGCTGGTGCGCAAGATCAACGCGGCGTTCGGTATCGAGCTGAAGACCACAGCCCTGTTCAACCTGCCGACCATCCGCGACCTCGTCGCCTTCATCGCCAGCGAGTTCCCGCACGTGGCCGGGCCGACGCCCGAGCCCGGGGCGGCTGGACCGGCGGCGGCCGAAGCCTCCGCCGCGGACGACGTCGGCCGGGCGCGGGCGCGCACCCGCCGGCTGCGGTCGATGATCGAGACGCGGCGGACCGCGGCGCCGGTCAACCTGGAGGCCGAGTTCCTGGCCCGGGAGGCCGAGAAGGCGCGCGCCCACGAAGATCCCGACCGCCCGGGCGCGATGTCGATCGACACGCTGCTGCGACGCCTGGAGGCGGGCGAGATCGATCTCGAAGAAGCCCTGGAGACCGAGGTGACCGACCATGCTTAGGCGCTATTTCGCGCCCGACCTGTTCGCCGGACGGACCGTATTCGTCACCGGCGGCGGCGGCACCATCAACGTCGGCATCGCGCGCGGCCTCGGCGAACTCGGTGGCCGGGTCGTCCTTGCGGGACGCACCATGGAGCGGCTCGACGCCTGCCGCGACGAGCTGCGCGCCGCCGGCATCGAGGCCAAGTCGATGTACTGCGACGTACAGGACATCGCGACGCTCGACGCTGCACTGGCCGAGACCGAGGCGACCTTCGGCCCAGTCGACGTGCTGATCTGCGGTGCCGCCGCGAACTTCCCCGCACCGGCCGAGCAGATGACCGCCGAGGGCTTCCGCAAGGTCATCAGCGTCGACCTGCTCGGTTCGTTCAACGCCTCCCGCGCCGCCTTCGAGCAGTTGCGCCGAACCCGCGGCAACATCGTCTTCGTCTCGGCGACCAACGCGATCATGCCGTTCGCCTTCCAGGCGCATGTCGGCGCCGCCAAGGCGGGGATCGACAGCCTGATGCGCGGGCTGGCGCTGGAGTGGGGAAAATACGGCATCCGCTGCAACAGCGTGCTGCCGGGTCCGATCGAGAAGACCGAGGGGCTGCGCCGGCTGCTCACCGAGGAGGATGTCGAGGTGCTGTCCGGCTACGTGCCGATCGGCCGGTTCGGGACGGTCGAGGACGTGGCCGGGGTGACCGCCTTCCTGGCGTCGCCGCTCGCCGGCTTGCTGACCGGCGTGGCGCTGGTGGCGGATGGCGGGCAGTCGTTCTCGGGCAGCGCGATGCTGGCCGAGATGATGCTGACACCGTGAGGCCGGGAATGTCCGAACGCATCGTCAAGGCGGGGGCGCATCCGGATCGGCGGCGGATCCTGTCGCTGGTCGCCGAGGGCGCCCTGACCGCGCAGGAGGCGTCGCTGCTGCTGCGCGGCGCGGCCGAGGCGCACGCAGGGCCGGCTGCGAGCGGGCCCGCGCCGCTGGCGATCGCCGTGGTCGGTATGGCCGCCCGCCTGGCCGACGCCGATGGCCTCGATGCGGTGTGGGCGATGCTCCGGGACGGGCGGTCGGCGATCTGCCCGCTGCCGGATGCGCGGCGCGGGCCGGCCATGACCGGCCGGCTGCCGCGGGCCGGCTTCCTGCCCGATCCCGAGGCCTTCGATGCCGGCTTCTTCCGGATCTCGCCGACCGAGGCGGCATTGATGGATCCGCAGCAGCGGCTGTTCCTGGAGCAGGCCTATCATGCTCTGGAGGATGCCGGTCTCGGCGGCGAGGCGCTGTCGGAGGCGCGCTGCGGGGTCTATGTCGGGGCCGGCAGCGGCGACTTCTCCGAGGTGCTGAAGGCCCGCGGCGTCAGCGGCAACCCGCTGGCGCTGATGGGCAACGTGCCGTCGATCCTGGCCGCCCGCATCTCCTACTTCCTGAATCTCAAGGGGCCGAGCCTGGCGGTCGACACCGCCTGCTCGTCGTCGCTGACCGCCCTCGGCCTGGCGGTGGAGGCGCTGCGTGCCGGCACCGTCGACGTGGCGCTGGCCGGCGGGGTCTGCGTCATCAGCACGCCGGAGTTCATGGCCAGCATGGCGGCCGGCGGCATGCTGTCGCCGACCGACGCCTGCCACACCTTCGACCGCGCGGCCGACGGCTTCGTGTGCGGCGAGGGCGCGGTGGCGCTGGTGCTGAAGACCCTCGACCGGGCGCTGGCCGACGGCGACCGCATCCACGGCGTGGTGCGCGCGGTCGGCAGCAACCAGGACGGCCGGACCAACGGCATCACCGCCCCCAGCGGCACCGCGCAGCAGGCCCTGGAGGAGGACGTCTACCGCCGCTGCGACATCGATCCGCGCGGCATCGGCTATGTCGAGAGCCACGGCACCGGCACCCCGCTCGGCGACCCGATCGAGGTCGACGCCCTGACCGGCGCGTTCCGGCGCTTCACCGCCGACCGCGGCTTCTGCCGCATCGGCTCGATCAAGACCAACATCGGCCACACCCTGACCGCGGCCGGGCTCGCCGGCGTCGTCAAGGTGCTGCTGATGATGCGGCACCGGACCATCGTGCCGAGCCTGAACTTCTCCGCGCCGAACCCGCGCATCGACCTGGCGGCGAGCCCGTTCCGCGTGGCGACCGCGCTGGAGCCGTGGGAGGCGGAACCCGGCCGCCCGCGGCGGGCGGCGGTCAGCTCCTTCGGCTTCAGCGGCACCAACGTGCACCTCGTGCTCGAGGAGGCGCCGGAGCCGCCGGCACGCCCCGCCTGTGCCGCACCGCAGCCGGTGCTGCTGTCGGCGCGTACGCCGGCCGCACTCGCGGCCCTGGCCGGCCGTCTGCGCGACCGGCTGGGCGATGAGGGCGAGGTCGAGCCGCGCGACGTGGCGCTGACGCTGGGCGTCGGGCGCGGCGCGCTGGCCTGCCGCGCCGGCTTCGACGCCGCCACCCCGGCCGAGCTGCTCGCCGGGCTGGCCGCGGTCGCCAACGGCCTCCCGCCGGCGCCGGGCGGCCCAGTGGTGCGCGCCTTCGTGGCCGACGGCCAGTTGCCGGGACGTGCGGCCTTCGATCCGGCGGCGCCGCCGGCTGTCGCTGCCCGGCTATCCCTTCGAGCGCCGCGTGCCCGGTGCCTCCGCGCCCGAGGCTGCGGCTCCCGCGGCGACGGTCGTCGTCGACGAGATGCTGCTGCGCGCCCACGGTGCGGCGTTCGGACGGGCCGAGGACTGGGGACGGACGGCGCTGGCGGCGGAGATGGCCGGGCTCGGCCTGTTCGCCACCGGGCGTGCCGCCTTCACCCGGGCTTGGGCGCGCCGGCGGTTCGGCGTCGTCGACGGCAGGGCGCGGCTGTTCGACGCGCTGCTCGGCATCCTGGCGCGCTCCGGCCACCTGGTGCTGGAGGGCGACCTGGTCCGTCCGGTTCCGGCCCGCCCTGCCGGGGACCCGCGGGCGGCGCGGCAGCGACTGGCCGCCGAGCTGCCGGCGGCGGTTCCGTTCCTCGACCTGCTGGCGGCAACGCTCGGCGGCCTGGTGCCCGTGCTGACCGGCCGGCGCAGCGCCATGGAGGTGCTGTTCCCGGGCGGCAAGGCCGACCTGGTGGAAGCGGTCTATCGCGGCAACCCGCTGGCCGAGGAGCTGAACCGGCGGCTGGCGGCGCGGATCGCCGGCCTCGCCGCCGCGCATCGCCGCGATGCGCCGCTGCGGGTGCTGGAGGTCGGCGGCGGCACCGGCGGCGCCACCCGGGCGGCGCTTTCGGCGCTGTCGGCCTGGGGCGGCCCGGCGGCCTACTGCTTCACCGACGTGGCACGCGCCTTCGTCGATGGCGCCCCGCGCAGCCTGGCGCCCGGGGCCGGTGCCGTCGCCTTCGAGGCCCGGCTGTTCGACATCGAGGCGCCGCCGCCGCCGGATGTCGCGGCGCTCGGACCGTTCGACGTGGTGATCGCCTCCAACGTGCTGCACGCGACGCGGCGGGTCGCCGCGACACTGCAGCGCCTGCACGGTGTCATGGCGCCGGGCGGCGCGCTGGTCCTGAACGAGGTCGTCTCGGTGCAGGACTTCGCGACCCTGACCTTCGGGCTGACCGACGGTTGGTGGGCGTTCGAGGACGCGGAGGACCGGCTGGCCGACGCGCCAGTGCTGTCGGTCGACGGCTGGCGCACGGCGCTTGCCGGGGCGGGATTCCCGGGCCTCGCGGTCGACGCCATCTCCGGACCCGACGGCCGGCCGGTGCAGGCCGTGCTGTCGGCCACGCGTGACGGCCGGCCGGCCCTTCACGGCCCTTCGCAGGATCGGGAGGCGCCTCCCCAGGGGAATGGGAGCCGCGCGGTGCCCGCCGCGACGAACACCGACCTGGAAGGCTACCTCGCCGGAGTCGTGGCGACGGTGCTGACGATGCCCGCGTCCGAGGTCGACCGCCGCGGCCGCTTCATGGATCTCGGGCTCGACAGCATCCTCGGGGTCGCACTGGTGGAGCGCCTGAACGCCGATCTCGGCGTCGACCTCCGGCCCACCGTGGTCTTCGACCATCCGACGGTCGCCGACCTGGCGCGTCACCTGGGCGCCCTGGGTGCGCATCGTGCCGCCGCGGTGGCGGCGCCGGCTCCCGCGGATGCGGTCGCCGGCGACCAGCGGATCGCGGTGATCGGCATGTCCGCCCGCTTCGCCGATGCCGGCGACATCGAGGCGTTCCGGGCCATGCTTCGCGAGGGCCGCAGCGGCATCATCGAGGTTCCCGCCTCGCGCTGGCGCCCCGCCGTCGATGCCGAGGGGGCGCCCGACCCCTACGAGCGCTGGGGCGGCTTCCTGGTCGATGCCGAGGGCTTCGATCCGCTGGTGTTCCGGATCTCCGGCCGGGAGGCCGAGCTCACCGACCCGCAGCACCGGGTGTTCCTGATGGAGGCCTGGCGGGCGCTGGAGGATGCCGGCTACGGCGAGGCGGCGCTGGACGGGCTGCGCTGCGGCGTGTTCGTCGGCGCCCACGGCGGTGACTACACCCACCGCATGACCCAGGCCGGCATCGAGCCCGAGGCCTTCGCCTTCATGGGCAACGCCGCGGCCATCCTGGCGGCGCGCATCGCCTACATGCTGAACCTGAAGGGCCCGGCGCTGTCGGTGGACACGGCGTGCTCGTCGTCTCTGGTCGCCGTCCACATGGCCTGCCGGAGCATCCTGGACGGCGACTGCGACATGGCCCTGGCCGGCGGCGTGTTCGTCACCACCACCAAGGGCTTCAACGTCGCCGCCGGCAAGGCCGGCATGCTGTCGCCGCACGGCCGCTGCGCCGCCTTCGACGCCGACGCCGACGGTTTCGTGCCGGGCGAGGGCGGCGGCGTGGTGCTGCTGAAGCCGCTGGCACGGGCGATCGCCGACGGTGACAACATCCAGGCCGTCATCCTCGGCTCCGGCGTCAACCAGGACGGCAAGACCAACGGGATCACAGCCCCAAGCCCGGAAAGCCAGGCCGCCCTGCACCGCGCCGTCTACCGCCGCTTCGGCATCGACCCCTGCGGCATCGGCTATGTCGAGGCACACGGCACCGGCACGCCGCTCGGCGACCCGATCGAGGTCGAGGGGCTGGCGCGGGCCTGGGCCGACTGGGGTTGCGCGCCGGGCAGCGCCGCGATCGGCTCGGTGAAGACCA
Organism: Rhodospirillaceae bacterium; assembly: GCA_018401495.1. Taxonomy (GTDB): domain Bacteria; phylum Pseudomonadota; class Alphaproteobacteria; order Thalassobaculales; family Thalassobaculaceae; genus Thalassobaculum_A. The sequence continues at coordinate 93,662 of JAGYJX010000011.1, read as the reverse complement.
ATGTCGGCCACGCCGCCCATGCCGCCGGGATCGGCGGCTTCGTGAAGGCGGTGCTGGCGGTGCGCGACGGCGAGATCCATCCCTCGCTGCATTTCCGCCGCGAGAATCCGCGCCTCGGCCTGACGGGCACGCCGTTCCGCGTGCCGACCGCACTGGAGCCGTGGCATCCAGCAGGCGATGCGCCGCGCCGTGCCGCCGTCAGCTCGTTCGGCTTCAGTGGTACCAACTGCCACGTCGTCCTAGAGCAGCCGCCGCAGCGTGCGGTGCCTCCCGACGGGGGTGGGCCGTTCCTGGTCCTGCTGTCGGCCAAGACGGCATCGGCGCTCGCCGCCCGCCGCGCCGAACTGGCGGCGCATCTCGAACGGACCCGGCCGCGACTGGCCGATGTGGCGCGGACGCTCGCGGTGGGGCGGACGCATTTCGAGCGTCGCTGGGCGATGGTGGCGGCCGATCTGGACGACCTGATCGCCGGCCTGAAGCAGCCCGCCGTAACGTCTTCCAGCGATGCCGCGCTGCAGGCGGAGGCCGGGCGCTACCGGTCGGGTGAGGCCATCGCGCTCGACGCGATCGCGCCGGAAGCCCGGCGCATCGGCCTGCCGACCTATCCGTTCGAGCTCAATCCGTACTGGATCACCATCGACGCTGCGGCGCCGGCGGCGGCCCCGGCTGAGACGCTGACCGTCCTGGCACCCCGCTGGCTGCCGCTCGATCCGGCCCCGGCCGCGCCGGCGGCCGGCACCCTGCTGCTGGTCGGCGCCTGCGGCGGTCTGGCCGACGCCTGGGCGGCGGCCGGCGGTGACGGCACCGCAACGCTCCCCGCCGACGCCGATCCGGCGGCGGTCGAGCGGGCCGCGGCCGGCGCCGACGCGATCGTGCTGGCCGGCGGGCGGCGGTCCGAAGATCCCTCCGTCGACGGCGGTCTGGGTGCGGCACTGCTGGCGGCGGTCCGGGCGACCCTGCGGACGCCGGGCCGGCGGCCGCCGATCCTGCTGCTGCACCACGGCGCGCCCTTCGATGCGGCACTGGCGTCGTTCGGCCGCTCGGTGGCGTTCCTCGGAATCGGACCGCATGTCCGCTCGTTCACCGCCTCCGCCACGCCCGACCCGGCGACGCTGGTCCGCGAGCTGCTCGGCTCCGGCCCGCGCGCGGTGCGGCTGGTGGGCGGGCGTCGGGAAGGCCGGCGGCTGGAGCCGCTGTCGCCGGTGGCCGCGCCGGCCGCCACGGACACCGCGCCGGTCGCCCTGGTCACCGGCGGCGGCGGCGTCCTGGCGCAACTCCTGGCGGTCCGGCTGGCGGCGCGACCGGGGGCCGCTGTGGCACTGCTCGGACGTGGTGCCGCGAGCGAAGCGGTGACAGGGACCCTGCGGGCGATCGAGGCCGCGGGCGGCCGGGCGGAATACCGGCGTTGCGACGTCGCCGACCGCGACGGCCTCGCCGCGGCGGTCCGCGCCGTCGAAGAGCGCTTCGGTCCGGTCGGGCAGGTCTACCACCTGGCCGGGGTGCCGAGCCCGGGCGTGGTGAGCGACAAGAGCTGGGACGACATGCGCGCGGTGCTGCGGCCGAAGGTCGACGGTCTTCTGGCCCTCGACGACGTGCTCGGCGACCGCCGGCTGTCGTGCTTCGTGGTGTTCTCGTCCCTCGCCGCCGAACTCGGCGACTTCGGGCAATGCGACTACGGCCTCGCCAACGCCTATGCCGGTCGCTTCGCCGAGTGGCGCGAGGCGGCGCGGGCGGCCGGGCGCCGGCATGGGCGCACCCTGGCGATCGGCTGGCCGCTGTGGGCGGAGGGAAGGGTGGTGATGTCGGCTTCGGGGTCACGGCTGTTCACCGAGGCCACGGGCCTGCGCGCCATCGGGACCGACGCGGCGTTCCGGGTGCTGGACGCGGCGCTGGCCGGCAGCGAGCCCGATGTCGTGGTCGTCCCGGGCGACGCCGCCGCGGCCCGGGCGCTGGTCGAGGAGCGGCCGTCGGCTCCCACCGTACCGGCACCGTCCGCTCCGATGGCGAACCCGGCGCCGGCCGCCGGACGGGAACCCGGGGCGATCGCCGACCGGCTTGTCGCCATGGTCGCCGCCCAGATGCGGCTGCCGGCGGAGCGCCTGGCGCGCGATGCCAACCTCGCCGACTTCGGCTTCGATTCGATCGCCCTGAAGGAGTTCGCGGCCGCGATCTCCGGCGGCTTCGGGGTGACGCTGTCGCCGGCGGTGTTCTTCGCGCATGGCAGCATCGACGCCCTCGCCGCACATCTGCAGGAGCTGGGTGCGGGTTCGCCGCCACCACCGCCGGCAGCCGGACCCGTCGCGGCCCCACTGCCGGCGCCCGCTCCGAGGCCGGCCGAACCGGCGGTCGATGGCGGGTCGGACAGGGCGGTGGCGATCATCGGCATGGCGGGACGGTTCCCCGGCTCGCCGGACCCGGAGGCGTTCTGGCGGCATCTGGAGGCCGGCGACGACCTGATCGGCCCGATGCCGGAGGAGCGCCGCGACTGGGGGCTCGATGCCGGCAGCGGTGCCGGTGGCTACCTCGACGGCGTCGACCGCTTCGACCACGCCTTCTTCGGCCTGCCGCCGCGGGACGCCCTGCTGATGGACCCGCAGCACCGGCTGGCGGTGGAGGCGGCGTGGAACGCGGTCGAGAACGCCGGCATCCGGATGAGCGCGCTCTCCGGCCGGCGGGTCGCGGTGATGTTCGCCAGCCAGGTCAACGAATACGCCCGGCTGGTACCGTTCGAGGAGCCGGCACGCGCCCAGCTCGCGCTCGGCAACATCGCCGCCATGGTCGCCAACCGGATCTCCTACCTGTTCGACCTGCGCGGGCCGAGCGAGACCGTCGACACCGCCTGTTCCGGCAGCCTGGTGGCGGTGCACCGCGCCGTGCAGGCATTGCGCGCCAGCGAGGCCGTGCTGGCGATCGCCGGCGGGGTGAGCCTGATGCTCGGTCCGGATTCCGAGGAGACCACGCGCCGGCTGGGCGTGGCGTCGCCGGACGGCCGCTGCTTCGTATTCGACGCCCGCGCCAACGGCTATGTGAAGGGCGAGGGTGTCGGTGCCGTGGTCCTGAAGCCGCTGGCGGCGGCACGCCGCGACGGCGATCCGGTGCTGGCGGTGATCCGCGGCAGTGCGGTCGGGCATGGCGGTCACGCTCAGACCATCACCGCGCCCAGCCTGACCGCCCAGGCCGAGGTCATCGCGCGGGCGGTGCGCGATGCCGGGATCGAGCCCGCGAGCATCGGCTATGTCGAGGCGCACGGCACCGGCACCGAGCTCGGCGACCCGGTCGAGATCGAAGGCCTGAAGCAGGCGTTCCGCGACCTCGGTCGCACCGCCGCCGACGGCGCCTGCCCGGTCGGCTCGGTGAAGTCGAACATCGGCCATCTCGAGCCGGCCGCGGGCATCGCCGGCCTCGTCAAGGTGGTGATGGCGATGCGCAACCGGACGCTGCCGGCGAGCCTGCACCTGCGGACCCTCAACCCGCTGATCGAGCTGTCCGACGGGCTGCTGCGGATCGCCGATCGTGCCGCCGCCTGGCCGGCGAACCGTGCCGGCACGCCGCGACGCGCCGGGCTGAGTTCGTTCGGGTTCGGCGGCGCGAACGCGCATCTGGTGATCGAGGAGGCGCCCGGGACGTCGGCGGCATCGGCGATGCTCCGGCCGGTCTTGCTGGTGCTGTCGGCCGCCGATGCCGACCGGTTGGCGGCGCGCTGCGAGGCGCTGGCGCTGTTCCTGGCGGAAACCCCGGTGCCCGCGACGGTGCTGGCGGCCACCCTGATGCTCGGCCGCGAGGATCTGGCGGCGCGCATGGCGCTGCGACTGTCGCCCGGCGAGGATCCGGCTGCCCGCCTCGGCCATGTCGTCGCCGTGCTGCGCGGCACAGCGACCGATCCGGCCGTCGTCACCGGCCGGGCCGGCGCCGGCGCGCTCCAGCCGGGCGCGGAGACCGACGGCCTGCTGCGCGAGCTGGCGGCGGAGGGCGCGCTCGCCCGCATCGCCCGCCTCTGGGTCGCCGGTACTGCGGTCGACTGGCGCGGCCTCGGGCTCGCCGAAGGCCCGCGTGCCGCTCTGCCGGGCTATCCCTTCGCCGGGCCGCGACTGTGGTTCAAGGGACGGCCGGTCGGCGCCGGCGAACGGCCCGCGCACCTCGCACCGGCCCCCGCGACCGAACCGCTCCGGCCGTCGCCGGTGCCGGAGAGCCCGGCAGCCCATCTCCCGCCGGCGCTTCGAAAGCCGTCGATCGCGCCAGGCCAGTCCGATGCCGGCGACCGCATCGCGCGGCTGGTCGCCGAGGCGCTCTATGTCGAGGCCGAGGCGATCGAGCGCACCGCCGGGCTGGCGGATCTCGGGCTCGACTCGATCCTGGCGGTCGAGCTGGTGCAGGCGATCAACTCCGAGTTCGGGACCACCCTGCAAGCGGCACGGCTGTACGATTACCCGACCGTGGAGGCGCTGGCCGCCTTCGTCGCCGGCGGCGTCGCCCCGCCGTATCCGGTCCCCGCCGAGGTGCCGGTGCGGACCGAGCCCGCCCGGGCGGCGGGCGGCGAAGGCGTCCTGGTGGAGATCCGCCGGATCGTCGCCGACGCGCTCTACATCGAGCCCGAGCACTTGGACGAGACCGCCGGTTTCGGTGATCTCGGGCTAGATTCTATCCTGGCGGTGGAGGTGGTGCAGGCCATCAACGCCCGCTTCGGCGTCGGGCTGCAGGCGGCGCGGCTGTACGACCACCCGACGGTGGCCGACCTGGCGCGGCATGTCGCGGGGATGGCGGCGGGCGGGCCGGCTGAAGCCGTGAGCCGCGCTCCGGCTGCGGTCCCCGCGCCGGCCGCCGGATCGGCGCCGGTGCTCGCCCTGCTGCGGGAGCGGATCGCCGCCGCCCTCGGCCGCGACGCCGCCGAGATCGACCCGTCGGCGCCGCTGACTGCGTTCGCCATCGATCCCGAGACGGCGGGACGGCTGGTCGCCGAACTCGCCGCCGCGACCGGTGTGCGGCCGAGCTTCGAGCAGATCGCCCGCTTCCCGAACCTCGCCGCCCTAGCGGACTTCATGGCCGGGCAAGGCGCTGGGGGCGGGCAAGGCGCTGGGGGCGGGCAAGGCGCTGGGGCCGGGGAGGGAGCCGGGGCCGGGCAGGGCGCCGCGGCGGTGCCGGCGGATCCGCCGCCGCCGGCGGCTTCTCCAGCGATCGTTCTGCAACCGGCCGTCGCCCCGGTCGATGGCGCCGTGGCGGCGGTGGTCGGCATCGTCGCCGAGGTGCTGGCGGTCGAGCCCGCGGCGATCGATCCGGACACCGATCTCGCCGACCTCGGGGTCGACCTGGTCCAGGCCGGCGAGATCGCCTTCCGCCTCAACCGGCGGTTCGGCGGCGCCCTGAAGGCGCGCGGGCTGCTGCAGCTGGGCTCGGCGGCCGCGATCGCCGCCGGGCTGGAGCCGACGCCGCCAAACGGTGGCGCCGACCCGTCAGGCCGGCCCGTCCCGGCCCGGCCGGAGGCAAGCGGCCCGCAGCCGGCGATACGGTCGCCGGTCCCGGCGACCCCGGTGCCGCACGCGCGGTCGCCATCGTCGGAATTGCCGCCCGCTATCCCGGGGCGCCGGACAAGGCGGCGTTCTGGCGGCTGCTCGACGAGGGCCGCTCGGCCGTCGGCCCGGTGCCGGCGGAGCGCTGGTCGGTCGACGAGAACCTGGCCGGGCTCGACGATCCCCGGCAGCGCGCCGCGGTCCGCTGGGGCGGCTTCGTCGACGGCGTCGACCGCTTCGATCCGCTGTTCTTCGGGCTGTCGCCCAAGGAGGCCGAGGTGATGGATCCGCAGCAGCGGATCTTCCTGGAGGAGGCCTGGCATGCGCTGGAGGACGCCGGGTTCGAACGCGAGGCGCTGAAGGGTGCCGCCTGCGGCGTGTTTGTCGGCGGTGGCCAGGGCGACTACGTGCACCTGCTGCCGCGCGACGGCGCGGGTCTGTCGGGGCAGATGCTGCTCGGCAACACCACTTCGATCCTGGCGGCGCGGATCGCCTATTTCCTCGACCTGAAGGGACCGAGCCTGGCGATCGACACCGCCTGCTCCTCGGGGCTGGTGGCCACCCACTACGCGGTGCGCAGCCTGCTGGAGGGCGAGTGCGAGATCGCGCTGGCCGGCGGCATCGGGCTGATGCTGACGCCGCAGATGCACCTGATGACCGCCGCCTCGGGGATGCTGGCGGCGGATGGCCGCTGCAAGACCTTCGACGACGGTGCCAACGGCTTCGTGCCGGGCGAAGGGCTGGGGATCGTGGTGCTGAAGCGCCTGGAGCGCGCGGTCGCCGACGGCGACCGGATCTACGCCACCATCCTCGGCTCGGGCCTCAACCAGGACGGCCGCACCGCGTCGATCACGGCGCCGAGTGCGGCCTCGCAGGCGCGGCTGGAGATCGACACCCATCGCCGCGCCGGCATCGACGTCGCCCGGGTCGGCTACGTCGAGGCGCACGGCACCGGCACGCGGCTCGGCGACCCGATCGAGGTCTCGGCCCTGGCCGAGGCCTTCGCCGCCGCGGGTCCGCCGGCCCCCGGCACGGTCGCGATCGGCTCGGTGAAGACCAACATCGGCCACACCCTGGCCTCGGCCGGCTCGGCCGGGCTGATCAAGGCGGCGCTCGCCCGCTATCACGGCAGCATCCCCGCCAGCCTGAACTTCGAGCGCCCGAACACCGAGATCGACTTCGCCGCCACGCCGTTCCGGGTCGCGACCGCGCGCGCCGAGTGGCCCGCCGAACGGCCGCTGGCCCTGGTCAGCTCGTTCGGCTTCAGCGGCACCAACGCGCATCTGGTCCTGGGACCGGCGCCGGGCCGGGCGCCAGATCGGGCGCCGGTGGCGCCGGCCTCGGGCGTGCTGGCGTTTCCGCTGTCGGCGCCCTCGGCCCCGGCGCTGCGGCGGCTGGCTGCTGCACTGGCGGACGGCCTTGCCGACGCGCCCGACCTCGCCGCCGTCGCCCACACTCTGGCCCGCCGGCGCAGCCGGTTCCGCGCACGCGCGGTGGCGGCAGCCGCCGACCGGGCCGGCCATGTGCCGCGTTGCGCGCGATCGCGGCACCCGAAGCCGCATTGGACCGGCCCGTCGGTGCCGTCCTGCCGGAGGCGCTGGCGGCCGAGGCCGCGACCTTCCTGTCCGGCGGGCGGCCCGATTGGGCCGGCCTCCCGGCCGCCGCTGTCGCCGACCTGCCGGGCTACCCGTTCGATCGCCGGCGGTTCTGGGTGGACGCTCCGGCCGCCGCACCGCGTCCGGCAGCGCCCGACACCATCGCGCTGTCGGCCGCCCACCCGCTGCTGGCGGGCCATGTCGTCGGCGGCCGTGCCCTGTTGCCGGGAACCGCCAGCCTGGCGATCGCCCAGGCTCGGCTCGGCGGCTGGGTCGCCGTCAGCGGGCTCGCCTGGGAGCGGCCGGTCGAAGCCGGGCCGGACGGGCTGCGGCTCGGTGTCGAACTCGCGGCGGACGGCCGATTGCGGATCGCCGACGGGGCGGTGCGGGCCGTGGTCGCCGCCGCCGGGCCGCCGGCCGGACGGCTCGAGCCGGCACCGCCGGGCGCTGCGGTCGATGCAGCGGCGATCTACCGGTTTCTCGGCGACACCGGCATCGCCTATGGCCCCGAGTTCCGGCGCATCGCCGCGGCCGCGGTCGAGGCCAGCGCCGTCTGGTTGTCGTTCACGCCTGCTGCCGCCTTCGAAGATGCCGGGCCGGAAGGAGACGGGCCGGTCGACACCGGGCTCACCGGCCTGCTCGACGCCGCGCTGCATGGCCTCGCCGGCTTCGCGGTCGCCGGCGGCGACGGTGCCGCACTGCTGATGCCGGCGCGCCTGGAGCATGCGGTGATCGGACCGGACACGCGCCGGGCCACGCGCGCCAGGCTGACCCGCCGTCCCGGGTCGCCGGCCGGCAGTGTCGTCGCGGACGTGGTGCTGGCCGACGCCGCCGACCGCATCGTCGGCTTGCTTTCGGGACTGCATGCCACGGGACCGGCGTCCCGACCCGCGGGTGGTGCGCACACATTCCTGCTGGCGCCGTCCTGGGCGCCGGCCGCCGCCGCCGGTGAGCGTCCGGCGGGCGGCATCGCGGTTCTGGTGGATCCCAGCGATCCCGCTGCCGGCGCCTGGGCGCGCGAACTGGTCCGCGAGGCAACGGCGGCCGGCCGCGACGCTGTGGTCCGTGTGCTCGACGGTGGCCCCGTGGCCCTGCCGGGCGACGCCGGGACGATCGTGTTCGTGGCGTTCGGCCCCGGCACGGCGCCGTCCGGGCCGGTGACCCTGCGCGATGCCGAGGCAGCCGGCGTGCATCGCCTGCTGGCGCTGTCGCGGCAGCTGGTCGCCGCCGGGCGCGGCTGCCGCCTGCGGGTGGTCACCCGCGGCGTCCATCCGGTCGACCCGGCGGAGCCGACCGATCCGAGCCATGCCGCCCTGCCGGGCTTCACCGGCACGCTCGCGCGCGAGCACCCTGCCCTGGAGCCGGTGCTGGTCGACCTGCCGATGGCCGAGAGCCCCGCTGAGGCACGCCGGCATCGGGCGCTGCTGCTGGCCGAGCCGGGCGGCACCGACGTCGCCTACCGGGCCGGCCGGCGCTTCGTGCGCCGCCTGACCGAACTCGACCTCGCCGACGCAACCGGATCGGCGCCGCTGGCGGCCGGCGACGTCGTGCTGATCCTCGGCGGCGCCGGCGGCATCGGCCGGGCGGTGAGCCTCGACCTCGCCCGCCGCCATGGCGCCCGGATCGCCTGGATCGGCCGCCGCCCCGAGGATGACGCCATTCGCGACGGCATCCGCACGGTCGAGGCCGCCGGCGGTGCCGTGCGCTATGTGCGGGCCGACGCCACGGTGCCGGCCGAGCTCGCGCGGGCGGTCCAGTCGGTCGAGAAGCTGTGGGGCCGGATCGATGTGGTGATCCACGCGACCATCGTGCTGGCCGACAGCCGGGTCGAGATGATGTCGCCGGAGATCCTGGACGCGGCGCTGTCGGCGAAGTCGCGGACGGCGGTGGCGCTGGCTTCGGCGCTCAGGCACCGGCGGCCGAAGCTGCTGGCGGTGTTCTCCTCCAGCAACGCGCTGACCTGCAACCCGGGGCAGGCGAACTACGCCGCCGGCTGCAGCTTCATCGACGCCTGGGCGCGGGCCTGGGGCCGCGCGGCCGGGGTTCCCGTGCTCGTGGTGGACTGGGGTTTCTGGGGCGAGACCGGGATCGTCGCCAGCGAGGCCTACCGCGCCCGTGCGGTCGCCGCCGGCGTCGACCCGATGACCACCGCCGAGGGGCTGTCGGTGCTGCGCCGCCTGCTGGCGCACGGGGTCGGCCACGCCGCGGTGATGCGCTTCGACGCGTCGGGCCGGGCGCAGGTCGAGTCCGAGGTCGAGCGGGTGATCGCACCGCCGGCTGCCGGCCCGGGAGGTGGCCCGGGAGTCGGCTTCGCAGAGGCCGCCGCGGCGCTGGCGACGCCGCCCGCCGTCGACGAGCCGGCGCTGCGGGCCGCGGTGGCCGACGTCGGCGCGATCGAGGAGCATGGCCGCCGGCGGCTCCAGCGTGTCATGGCGAGGCTCGGGGTGCTGCGGCCCGGCAACGCTACGGTCGATGACCTGGCGGAGCGGGCCGCAATTGCGCCGGGGCAGCGGCGGCTGTTCGAGGCGTTGCTGGCGATGCTGGCGCGGGCCGGCGCGCTGATCTTGCGGGACGGTCGGGTGATCGTCGCCGAGGACGCGCCGGAGATACCGCTCGACCGGCCGGCGGTCGGCCGGCTGACCGCGCATCTGCGGCTGCTGGACGCGGCACTGGACGGGCTCGCCGACGTGCTGCTCGGGCGGCGCCGGGCGACCGATGTGCTGTTCCCCGGCGGCTCGACGGCGCTGGTCGAGGCGGTGTACCGGGACAACCCGTCATCCGACCCCTACAACGCCGCCATGTCCGATGCCGTGGCGGCGGCCGCGGCCGCCGGCGGCGGCACCTGCGGGTGCTGGAGGTCGGCGCCGGCACCGGCGGCGCCACCGTCGCGGTGCTGGCAGCGTTGCGTGCCGCCGGCCGGCCGTTCGAATACGTCTTCACCGACCTGTCGCCGATGTTCCTCGACGCCGCCCGGGCGCGCTTCGCCGAGGTCCCCGGCACGGCCTTCCGGATCCTCGACATCGATGCCGATCCGGCTGGCCAGGGGTTCGCGGCGGGCGGCCATGACCTGGTGATCGCCTCCAACGTGCTGCACGCGACCCCGGACCTCGCCCGCTCCGTGGACCACGCCAAGGCGCTGCTGCGCCCCGGCGGGGTGCTGCTGCTGAACGAGATGACCGCGGCGTCCGACCTCGCCACCCTGACATTCGGCCTCACCGACGGCTGGTGGGGCTTTCGTGATCCCGAGGCCAGGCTGCAGCACGGGCCGCTGCTCGATCCCGAGGGCTGGGGCGGGCTGCTGCGCCGGGCCGGCTTCCCGGAGGTCGCCTATGGCGGCCTCGGGCCGGACAGCGGCCAGAGCATCGTGCTGGCGCGTTCCGACGGCTGGATGCCGCGGCGGCGCGGCGGCCGGACCGCCGTTGCGCGGCCGGCACCGTCGGCTGCCGGGCCGGCTCCGGCCGGCGCGGCCGGCGCGGTCGACCGGGCCGCCGTCGTCGGCTGGCTGCGTGTCCTGTTCGCCGAGATCCTCAAGCTCGACCCGGTCGAGATCGCGCCGGAGGAGAGCTACGACAGCTATGGTGTGGACTCGCTGATCGCCATGGACATCCGCGCCCGCCTGGAGACCCGGATCGGAGCGTTCCCGGCGCCGCTGGTGTTCGAGGGGGTGTCGCTGAACGGCTTGGCCGACGTGCTGATCCGCGAGAAGCCGGCTGAGCTGGCGGCGGCACTTGGGGGGCCGGTTTCGGCATCGGGTCCGTTGGCAGCGGCGCCGTTTCCGGCACGGCCGTCGCCGGAGCCGCGGCGCAACATCGCCGAGCCGGTCGCCATCGTCGGCCTCGCCGGGCGCTATCCGGGCGGCGACGATGCCGATGCGTTCTGGGATACCATGGTGGCCGGCCGGCCGATGTTCCGTCCGGTGCCGCCGGAGCGCTGGGCGACCCCCGAGGTTCCCGGCGCCGGCGTCGCCGCCCTGCTCGACGGCGTCGACCGCTTCGACCCGCTGTTCTTCCAGATCGCGCCGGCCGAGGCGGCGGCCATGGATCCGCAGGAGCGGCTGTTCCTGGAGACCGCCTGGTCGGCGATCGAGGACGCCGGCACGACGCCCGGCCGGCTCGGCTGCGCGGAGCGGCGGGTCGGGGTCTATGTCGGTGCCATGCGCGCCGACTACCAGCGCATCGGAACCCTCGACCGCGCCGCCGGCGGCAGCGGGCTCGCCGGCACGGCGTTCTGGTCGATCGCCAACCGGCTTTCCTTCCTGCTGAACTTCCGGGGCCCGAGCCTGGCGGTCGACACCGCCTGCTCGGCGTCGCTGACCGCCGTGCACATGGCGGTCGAGGCGCTGCGGTCCGGCCGGATCGACGCCGCAGTCGCTGGCGGCGTGCACCTGCTGCTGCATCCGCAGAACCAGGAGGGCATGGCGCGGATGGGGCTGCTGTCGGCGCGCGGGGTGGCGCGGCCCTTCGCGGCCGACGCCGACGGCTTCGTCGAGGGCGAGGGCGTCGGTGCCGTCGTGCTGAAGCGGCTGCTGGACGCCGAGCGTGACGGCGACCGGGTGCGCGCCGTCATCCGCGGCGGTGCCGTCGGGGCCGGCGGCCGCACCGCCGGCTACATGATGCCGAACCCGGCGGCCGCGGCCGGGCTGCTGCGCGCGGCGCTGGACGATGCCGGGGTGCGGCCGGCCGAAGTCGGGCATGTCGAATCGCACGCCTCCGGGTCGCCGATCGCCGATCCGGTCGAGGCGGCGGCGCTGTCGCGGGTCTATGACGATGCCGGCGGCAGCCGCAGCCTGGGGACCCTGAAGGGGGTCGTCGGGCATCTGTCGGCCGCGTCCGGGATCGCCCAGCTCACCAAGGTCGTCCTGCAGCTGGAACGCCGCCGCATCCTGCCGTCGCCCGCACCGCCGGTCCTGCATCCGGACGTGCGCCTGCCGGCCGGCATGGCGATGCCGGCCGAGGTGGTGGCGTGGACCGGCACCGCCGGCCGGCTGGTCGCCACGGTGACCGCCAGCGGCGCCGGCGGCGCCGATGCGGTGCTGGTGCTGTCCGACGCCCCGGCGGCGGTCCGGCCGGAGACGGCGGCGGCACTGGCCGGCGGAGTGTTTCCACTGTCGGCCCGCAACCCCGAGCGGCTGGCGGTGTTGGCCGGACGGCTCGCGGACCGGCTGGAGCTGGAGGCCCTGCCGCTGCCGGCGGTCGCCTGGACCCTGCAGGCCGGCCGCGAGGCGATGGCCGCCCGTCTGGCGGTGGTCGCCGACGATCGCGAGACCCTGGTGCGCGCGCTGCGGGCGGCGGCGGCCGGCGAAGACGATCGGCACCTGCACCTGGGCAAGGTCAACGGCCCTGCGCCGGACGCGCCAAGCCCGGCGGCCGATGCCGCGACCCTGGCCCGCCACTGGGTGCGCGGCGCCGCCGTCGAGTGGCCCGCCCTGTGGGGGCCGCCCCGCCGCGGCCGGTGGTCGCTGCCCGGCTATCCGTTCGAGCGCCGGCGCTGCTGGATCGAAGGGCCGGCGGCCGGGCGTCCCGTCGGCCTTCCGGCGACCCGGCGGGCGCTGGTCGTGCATCGGCCGGCCGACGTCGATGCGGTCGCCCTGGAGCCGACGCCGCTCGTGCCGCCGGGCGAAAACGAGGTGGTCGTCGCGGTCGAGGCGTTCTCGCTGAACTTCGGCGACCTGCTCGCGCTGCGCGGCAGCTATCCGAACCAGCCGGCGTTTCCCTTCGTGCCCGGCATGGAGGTGGTCGGCCGGATCGTAGCGGTCGGCCCGGGGGTGAGCAACTCGGGGCCGGGTGGTCGTCGGATCGGCGAGCGGGTGGCGGCGCTGACCGCCGGGCGTGGCGGCCATGCCGACCATGTGACGGTGCCGGCGGCACTCACCATCCGGGTCCCGGAGGGTGTCGACCCGGCCGCCGCGGCGGCCTTTCCGATCGGCTATCTCACCGCCCGCCACGCGCTCGCCCGGGCCGGGCTGGCGCCGGGCGAGACCGTGCTGGTGACGTCGGCGGCCGGAGGGGTCGGGCCGATCCTGGTGCAGCTGGCGGTGGCGGCCGGCGCGCGGGTGCTGGCGACCGTCGGCGCCGCTGCCAAGGTGCCGGCGGTGGCGGCACTCGGCGCCGAGGCCTGCTGCTACGCCAGCGACGAAGTCGCGGCCTGGGTGCGCGCCCGGCGCCCGCCGGCGTCGACGTGGTGCTGAACATGCTCGGCGGCGACGCGCTGCAGCAGGGGCTCTGCCCTGCTGGCGCCGGGCGGCCGCTACGTGGAGATCGCGCTGGCCGGGCTGATGGCCGGCGGTCGGGTCGACCTGTCGCGGCTGCTCGACAACCAGAGCCTGATCACCGTCAATCTCGGGCGCATCCTGGCGAGCCCGCAGCAGACCCGGGCGGTCCTGGCCGACGCGGAGGCGGCCCTCGCCGCCGGGTCGGTCCCGCCGCTGGTCGACAGCGTGTACCGCTTCGACGACGTGCGCCGCGCCTATGAGCGCATGGCCGGTCGCGGTGCGGTCGGGCGTATCGTGGTGGCGGTCGACCCCGGCATCCCGGCGCGCGAACCCGCGGTGCCGTCGGCCCTAGCACCGACTCCGGTCCCGGCACCGGTCGCCGTCCGATGGCGCGCCCCGGCCGTCGGCGACGGCCTGGGGCCGGCGATCACCGCGGTCGTCGCCGGCGTGCTCGGCCTGGAGGTCCACGAAGTGTCGGCGGACCAGGCGCTCGACGCGCTCGGGCTGACCTCGGTCAGCGGCCTGGAGATCGCCCGCCGCCTGGAATCGGTGGCCGGGCGTCCGGTCCCGGTGACGCTGCTCTGGCAGCATCGCACGGTGGCGGAACTGGCGGCTGCCCTCGGAGGTGCGTCGGCCGCGGCGCCGGGCGTCTCCGATGCGCCGCGGTCGCCGCTGGTCGAGATCCGCCGCGGCGGCGAGACCGCGCCGCTGTTCCTGGTGCACGGCGCCCCCGGCGAGGTCAGCTGGGCGGTGGACCTGGCCGGACGCCTCGGCGCCGGCGTCCCAGTCCATGCCTTCGAGGCGCCCGGGCTGCACGGCGACCAGCCGGTGCCCGACCGGGTCGAGGCGTTCGCCGGAACCTATGCGCGGCTGCTGGACGAGGCATATCCGGCAGGGGCCTACTGGATCGGCGGCTACTCCGGCGGCGGCGCCATCGCCTTCGAGACGGCGCGGCTGCTCGCCGCCCGCGGCCGCCCGGCCGCGGGGCTGGTCCTGCTCGACGCCAATGCCCCCGGAACCGAGAGCCTGCGCGGGATGGACCGGGCGTTCGGCGACGGCTTCATCCATCGCCTGGCGGCCAACTGGCTGGGCGAGCGCTGGGGCGGGGGACGGCGCGGCTGCCGGCGGCGGCGCTGGCCGCCGTCGACGCCGGTGCCCGCACCGGACTGGTCCTCGACCACCTGTTCCGCACCGCCTCGCCGCCGATGCCGCGTGCCGAGGCCCACGCCCTGATCGACGGCATGGAGGCGGTCGCGGGTGCCATCGGACGGGCGCTGTCCGGCTACCGGCCGGCGCCGATCGACCCGCCGCTGCCGACCTTGCTGGTGCGCTGCACACGCGGGATGGCGCCGGCCGGCAACCCGCTGGACCTGCCGGCCTTTCTCACGGAAGGCGACTACCGGGAGGGCTGGGCGGACCTGGTCGGCGGGGCGATCGAGACGGTCGATATCGACTGCGATCACTTCTCGCTGGTGCTGCAGCCGCATGTCGACCGGCTGGCGACCGCGATCCGTGACCGGCTGACCGCCGGGCCCCGCAGCGCGGCGCCCCGAACCGACGCGCGGCGCGCCAGGGTCGCCGCGGTCGTGCTGGACAAGGTGCGCCGCGGCCTCGCCGACGTGCCGGAGGTCGCCGTCACGCCGGACCGCAGCATGACGGAACTGGGAGCGACGTCGCTGGACCGTGTCGAGATCGCGCTCGCCGCCATGGAGGAACTCGGGCTCGACATTCCGCCGCGCGACCTCACGGGCCTGGCCAACATCGACGGGCTGATCGACACGCTGCATCGCCACATGCTGGCCGGCTCCGACGGCCGGGGACCGGCGCAATGACCCCGGTCTCGGTGCAGGGCATCGGCGCGGTGACGGGATACGGCGCCGGGGTGGCTGCGCTGTCGGCCGGGCTGCGGTCCGGCCGGACCGCCATACGGCCGCTCGCGGACGACGAGTGGCCCGCCCTCGGGCCGCTGCGGCAGGCGGCGTTGCCGTACGGGCTCGGCGACGGCGACCTGCTGGCCCAGCTGCCGGAGGCCTGCCGCCGCAGCCTGCGCGGCGCGCGCCGCTTGCTGCTGCTGGCGACCGTCGCGGCCGCCGAGGCGATGCCGGAGCCGCCCGCCGATGGCGACATCGGCCTGGTCATCGGCGGCTCCAACCTGTTCGCCGCCGCGATCGCGGAGGCCGAGGCGCGCCGGGCCGCTGGCCGGCGGCCGGCAGCAAGGCACGGTGTCGAGATGTTCGACAGCCATGCGGTCGGCGTGCTGAGCGAGGCGCTGGGGATCCGCGGCCCAGGCATCACGGTCGGCGCCACGTCGGCGAGCGGGGTCGCCGCCGTCGTGGCGGCGGTCGACATGCTGCGGGCCGGCCGGGTGGCGCATTGCCTGGTGGTCGCCGGATCGGCCGAGCTGGCCGCCGCGGACTGGGCCGGCCTCGACCTGATCGGCGCCCTGGCCGACGGCAGGCGGGCCGCCGACGGCGCGCTCTGCCGGCCGTTCGACGCCGCCGCGACCGGTTTCGTGCCCGGCGAAATGGCCGCCGCGATGTTGCTGGCCGCGACGCCGGGCGGCATCCGGCTGACCGGGACGGCGCTGCGGCTCGACGGCACCGCGCAGCCGAGCCCGAGCCGGGACGGCGAGGTCCGGGTGATCCGCGAGGCGCTGGCGGAGGCGGGCATCGCCGGATCGGCGCTCGACCTGGTGTCGGCGCATGCCACCTCGACGCCGCTCGGCGACCGCATCGAGGCCGAGGCGCTCGCCGAGGTTTGCGGTGCGACGGTTGCGGTGAACGCGCCGAAGGGGCTGATCGGACACGGGCTCAACGCCGCCGGACTGGTCGAGACGGTGGTCGCCGTGATCCAGCTGCGCGACGGCTTCGTGCATCCGAACGCGGCCCTCGCGGAGCTGGTGGTTCCGCTGCGCTATGCCGGATCGCAGGCCGAGAATCGAGTGATCCGCCGGGTTCTGAAGACCAGCTTCGGCTTCGGCGGCTTCAATGCGGCGCTGGTCCTGGAGGCGTCGGCATGACGGACCGGGTCGGAATCGAGCGGATCGGCGTGTATGGCGGCCGGGCGTTCCTCGACGTCGGCGACCTGGCGGTGGCGCGCGGGCTCGATCCGCGCCGCTTCGAGAACCTGCTGATGCGCCGCAAGAGCATCGCGCTGCCTTTCGAGGATCCGATCAGCTTCGCGGTGAACGCCGCCCGGCCATTGGTCGCGCGGCTGACGGAGGCCGAGCTGGCGTCGATCCGCCTGCTGATCGTCGCCAGCGAGTCCGGCATCGATTTCGGCAAATCAATGGGCGCGTATGTGCATCGGCATCTCGGCCTGGACGCACGCTGCCGGCAGTTCGAGATCAAGCAGGCCTGCTACGGCGGTACCGCCGCGCTGCGCATGGCGGCCGCCTGGGTCGCCTCGGAGGGGCGCCGGATCGGCGGTGGCGGCCGGGCGCTGGTGATCAGCACCGACCTGGCCCGCCCGGTGCGGCATTCCTACGCCGAGCCGAGCCAGGGATCCGCCGCCGTGGCACTGCTGGTCGGGCCGGAGCCGCGGGTCCTGGAACTGGAGGACGGGGCGAGTGGTGTCCACACCTTCGAGGTCGCCGACGCATGCCGCCCGACCCCCGAGATCGAGACCGGCGACGCCGACCTTTCGCTGATCAGCTACCTGCAATGCGCCGAGGCGGCGTTCCGCGTCTATCGGGAGGCGGTCGGGCCGGTCGATTTCCGCGAGCACTTCCGGGCGCTCGCCTTCCACACCCCGTTCGGCGGCATGGTGAAGGGCGCGCACCGCACCCTGATGCGCAAGCTGGGTGCCGCCGGTGCCGCCGACATCGACGCCGACTTCGAGCGCCGCCTCGGCCCTTCGCTGAGCTATTGCCGCGAAGTCGGCAACGTCTATTCCGGTACCGTCTTCCTGGCCCTGGCGGGAACCCTGGAGCCGTTGGCCGCGGAAGCCGGCGCCCGGATCGGGTTGTTCTCCTACGGCTCGGGCTGCTGCTCGGAGTTCTACAGCGGCGTGGTCCCGGCCGGTGCCGCCGAGGCCATGGAGGAGGCGGCGATCGCCGACGCCCTGGCCGGCCGCAGCCGACTGTCGGTGGAGCGCTACGACGCCCTCCTGGACGGCGCGCCGAGCCTGGCGGGGCAGCGCGACGCCGGCATCGGCCGCGCCGTTGACGGCGAGATCGCGGCGGACTTGTACGACGCAGGCTTCGCGGGCGAAGGTCTGCTGGTGCTGGAGCGGATCGAGGGCTACCGCCGGGTGTATGCATGGAGCTGAGCGACACGCCGCAGGGCGGCCCGGATATGGCGGTGCGGGTCGACAGTCGGGGTTCGCTGCTGCTGGCGACCCTGGACCGGCCGGCGGGGGGCAACACCCTCAATGCCGCGCTGATCGGCGGCCTGCACGCGGCGCTCGACCGGCTGGAGGCCGACCAGGGGCTGCGGGTGCTGGCGATCCGCGGCCGCGACGGGGTGTTCTGCGACGGCATGGACTTCGCCGAGGCGACCGCCACCCAGGTCGTCGACATGGCGGCCCTGCGGGATCGCATCCGGCCGTTCTGGCAGTTGCTGGCGCGCTTCGGCACCGTCCCGAAGACCGTGGTGGCGGTGGTCGACGGCCGGGTCAGCGCCGGCGGGGTGGGACTTGCGGCGGCCTGCGACATCGTCGTCGCGACGCCGCGGTCGGGCTTTCTGCTCTCGGAACTGATGTTCGGCCTGGTGCCGGCCACCATCGCGCCGTTCCTGATCCGCCGCATCGGCTGGCAGGCAGCCTGGCGGATGACCCTGACGGCGCAGCGCATCGACGCCGGCGAGGCCCGCGCGATCGGCCTGGTCGACGACCTCGCCGCCGATCCCGACGACGCGCTGCGGCGCCTCATGATCCGCCTGGACCGGATGCCGGCGGCCGGGGTAGCGGCCGGCAAGGCGTATTTCCAGTCCCTGGCGCCGCTGGACACCGAGGCCGAGCGCCGGGCGCTGGACGCGATTTGCGCCCGCATCGCCGATCCGGAGGTGATGGCGGGCATCCGGCGCTTCATCGAGGGGGAGGGGTTGCCATGGCGGAGGTCGTGACCGCCAGCCGCAGTGCCGACGGGGTCTGGGTGGTCGCCATGCAGGACCGCGAGGGCCGGAACACCTTCACCCGGGCGCTGGTGGGCGGGCTGTTCGAGTCGATGCGGCAGGTCGGCGAGGACCCGGAGGCGCGGGCGGTGGTGCTGCACGGCTTCGACAGCATCTTCCTGGCGGGCGGCACCGTCGAGGAACTGATCGGCATTGCCGAGCGGCGACAGCGGTTCGATGAGGCCGGCTTCTTCAGGCTGCTGCTGGATTGCCCGGTTCCGGCCGTCAGCGCGATGCAGGGGCATGCGCTCGGCGGCGGGCTGGTGTTCGGCCTGTATGCCGAGATGGTGGTGCTGGCGCGCGAGGCGCTGTATTCCGCGAACTTCATGAAATATGGTTTCACGCCCGGGATGGGGGCCACGATGATCCTGCCCGAAAAGCTCGGAACGCTGATCGGCGAGGAGATGCTGTTGACCGCGCGCAGCTATCACGGCGGCGCGCTTGCCGCCCGCGGTGTCCCGTGCCCCGTGGTGCCGCGCGCCGAGGTGGTGCCGGCGGCGCTGGCGCTCGCCCGCGACCTCGCCGACAAGCCGCCGCAGGCCCTGCGCCTGCTGAAGGCGCATCTGACCCGCGATCGCCGTGCGCGATTGCAGGAGACCGTGGATCGCGAGGTGGCGATGCACGACGTCACCTTCGCGGCACCCGAGGTCCAGGCGCGCATCCGCGATCGGTGGGGCAGCCGATGACCGCCGCCGTTCCGGAGACCCTGAAGGCGGAGTTCCAGGACCAGATGGTCAGGATCTTCGCCGAGCGCGCCACTTCGGGGAACCTCACGATGGCCCTCGACTTCGCCGCGCGGCTCGATCCGGACGTGCTCCGGACCGCGGTCCGCCGCCTGCAGGACGCCGAGCCGATCCTCGGCTGCCGCATGGACATGAGCGGGGCAGAGCCGGTGTGGCGCCGCCGCGCGGACCTGGACGCGAATCCCGGCTTCCGCTTCGACCGGGACGTCGCCGACCTGGACGACGCCACCGCGGCGGTCACCTTCGAGCCGTTCGACGTCGACAACGAGCCGAACCTGTCCTGCATCCTGCTGCGCGGCAGCGAGGCCGACCGGCTGCTGGTGCGGGTCAGCCACGTGGTCGCCGACGGTGGTGCCACCTTCGAGGTCGCGATGCGGCTGGCGGCACTCTACACCGGCATCTCCGCGGATCCCGGCTTCCGACTCGAGCCGAATCCCGCCAGCCGCGACAGCTTCGCATGGCTGAAGCCGTTCGGCCTGCGCGACCGCATGCGGATCCTGCGCCGGGACATCGGCGACATCCTGCGCAGCCGCCGGCGCCACGCCGGTTTCCGGATGACCGATCCGAAGGACCTGGAGCGCCCCGGCACGCGGCCCTTCCACGTGTTCCACGAGGTCGGCCGGGAGCGGCTGGCCGAGTTGGACCAACTGGCGGGCGCCCGCGGGCTCATGCGGAACGACCTGCTGCTCGCCGGGTTCGCGCGGGCGTTCTCGCGACTGAGCCGCGCGGCGTCGGCCGAATCGGTCCACCTCCTGGTACCGAACAACCTGCGGCGCTTCGCCGAGGTTGAGACCAGGCCGGCGATCTGCAATCTCGGCGGCGTGGCAAACGTGTTCGTCGAGCCTGACCTGGGGGCCGACTATGCCGCCACCCTCGACCGCGTCGCGCGCGAGATGGAGCGCCAGCGCGCCGGTTTCATGGGGGCGGGGAACCCGCTGTCGCTCAAGCTGCTCGCGCGGATGCCGTTCCGGCGGAAGGCGGCGACCATCGACCGGATGATGCACGGCGCGGTAGGGCGCAGCGTGCCGCCGGTCTTCACGAATGTCGGCGCTCTCTCGGAGCGGCGCCTGCGCTTCGCCGGAGCCGCTCCCGAGCGGGTCAGGCTGTACTGTCATCCCGCACGCCTGCCGCTGGTGGTGGTGGCGCTAGTCGAGTACCGGCATGTGCTCGTTCTCGGCTGCTGCAACTACGGCTCGGATATCGAGCCCGAGCGAATGCGGGCGCTGCTGCGGGACACGGTGGACGGGATCGCCGGGTGAGCGGCCATGATCCGCGGGATCGCCGGCAGGCAGGGAACTGGAGGTGGCAGTCGTGAAGCGGGCTGAAATTCTTGCAATAATTGAAGATCTAGCCGGGGTCGAGCAGGGAGCGCTGACCGGCGAGGAGGACCTGGCCGGCCTCGGCGAATGGGATTCCCTGGCCGGTGCGGAGTTCCGGGTGGCAGTCGCGGAATCATGGGGCGTCAGGCTGAGCGGCGTCGACCTGGAGAAGGTTTCGACCATCCCGCAGCTCATGGCGCTGCTCGGGGACCACCTCGATGGTTAATCGAGACTTTGGCGGCTTGCCGTCGCCCCGGGAGCAAGGAGCCACGAAGAGAAGTGGGAATTGCGAAGACTAAGCAACGGACAGTGCAGCGGAATCTGGATGCGACATCCCTCACCGGGCTGCTACGCTCTTTTCCGCCGGCAGCCGACGGTGTAATCTATTGCCAGTTAGCCGTTCGCGGCGTCCTCTACCATGTGTCGCTATGACGAGGAAACGGCCATGACGATCAGGTTGCGCGGGGTGGACAAGGTCACGCTTCTGACGCGAGCCCCCGGAGGTCAGATCAAGCGCAACGTCATCGAGGTCGACCGCGAAGACGACGAGGACGGGATCGAGTACGTCGTTCGCGGACCGACCGGACAGGTTCGGCACGGCGTGATGCAGGAGCAGCTCGGTCCCCTCAAGAAGCAATCGAAATCCGTCAAGCCGATCGACAAGCGATTGCGGCGGTCCGTCCGCCGGCAGATGAAGATGCTGGACCGGTATCTGACGCTGCACGACCGCTCGAGCCGAAAAAAGAAGAACGGCTGGATGCGGGATCTCGGACGGAACATCATGAAGGCGGTGCGGGTCTGACCCGCAATGCCGCGTCTGCAATCGAACCATATTGCGAAAGGGCATCGGTCATGAGTGCTGCTGTGGCGGAGAAGGGTGTGGTCGACCAAGGCAAGGCGGGTATCACTTGCGTGCTGGACCTGGGCGAGCAGAAGAAGAAGCGGATAAAGAAGCTGCGCAAGGGCGAGGGCCGCCTGATGTCGAAGGTCGAGGACGCGGTCGCCGACCTGCAGGCGCAGGGGCTGCTCGAATCCAAGGTCCAGACGGTCGTCGTCGTGGTCCGCGAGGGGTTCAGCCTGTCGTCGGTGTTTGACAGCGACGACGATTGACCAGCGACGACGGTTGACCGGCGCCGCACCGGCCTCAGACGCCGGCGGGACCGTCGCAAGCCGGACACGGTCGGGCGGCGGGGTGGAGGGGGATTTGAAGCCGACACTTCGACGGACAGGGCCGGCGCCAGCGTGAGGGCCGATGGATCCGAAAAGCGCCCGGCAGACGCTGCCGGAGGCGGCCGGTTCGGCAAGCGTACCCTGGCACTGATCCTGGTCGGCCTGCTCCTTGCGGGCGCGGTAGCAGGCGTGACGTTCCGGGATCGGATCGAATCCTTCCTGGCCGAGATGGAGAGCCGCGACCGCGGGGCGGCAGACGCGCGACGGGCGTCGGGGGCGGCGGCCGCAGCCGTGGCGGTCCCGGTGACCGCCATGACGGTCCAGGCCGGCTCGATCTCCGACATCCTGCGGGCGGTGGGAACCCTGTCCGCCGAGCAGGAGATCGACGTGACGGTCGCCAACCCCGGCTTCATCGAGGAGCTTCCGATCAAGGAAGGAACGCGGGTCCGCAAGGGCGATCTGCTGCTGACACTGCACGCCGCTAGCGCCGCTGCGGCATTGGCGGATGCGCGGGCGCAGCTGCGGCTCAGCCAGCAGCGCTACGACCGGCAGAAGCGGCTGGCCGACCAGGGGTATGGGACCCGCAAGGATCTCGAGGAGGCGCAGGCATCCCTGGAGACGGGTCGGGCCTCCGTCACCCGCACGGAACGGGCCATGGAGGAACGACGGCTGCTGGCGCCGTTCGATGGCACCATCGGGCGCATTAATTACTCGGTCGGGGCCTACGTGACCCCAAGCAACGTCATCACCACGTTCCGGGCGCTGTCGCTCCTGAACGTCGACTTCCGCGTCCCCGAGATCGTGGCGTCCAGGATCCGGCTGGGCCAGGTGTTCGATGTGATCAGCGCCGACGCCGAGAGCAGCATCGGCCAGGGTGTAGTGACCTTCGTGGCGCCCGACATCGACCGGGCGACCCGCAGCGTCACGATCAGGGGCGAGACCGCGAACGCGGACCGCCTCCTGCGGCCCGGGCAGTTCGTCAGCGTGGCACTTTCCCTCGACGAAAAGGCCAGCGTGGTCGTCCTGCCGCTGGAGGCGTTCGTCTTCGCACTTTCCGGTACTTACGTGTTCCGGATCACGGACGGCAAGGCGGAGCGCGTGGCGGTCAAGGTCGGCATTGAGGGTGACGACAAGGCTGAGATCGTTTCCGGCATCCAGGTCGGGGACACCGTGATCCTCGACGGGCGCAACCAGGTTCGTCACGGCGCGAGCGTCCGCGTGACCGGATCCTGAGGGAACCGCCGTGATCCTGTCCGACATCTTCATCCGCCGCCCGGTCTTCGCGATCGTCGTGAATGCCCTGCTGGTGGCCCTCGGGCTGTATGGCCTGATCAGGCTGCCGGTGAGCGAGCTCCCGGCCTTCGACGTGCCGGTCGTCACCGTCACCACGGTCCTGACCGGGGCCTCGCCCGAGCAGATCGAGTCCGAGATCACCAGCCGCATCGAGGAGGGGGTCGGCTCGATCGCCGGTGTCGACTACATGACCTCGACGAGCGCGGCTGGGCTAAGCGTAATCACCGTCACTTTCAAGGATACCGAGGCCGGGTCGCCGCTGGAGAAGGTGCGCGCCAAGATCGATCTGGTGCGCCAGGACCTGCCGAGCGATGCCGAGGAGCCGACGGTTCAGCAGCTCAGCAGCGACCAGATCCCGGTCATGTACCTGTCGCTGAACAGCGACACGCGTTCGCCGATGGAACTCACCGAGCTGTTCGAGACCGTCGTCCGTACCCCGCTGGCGAGCCTGTCGGGGGCCGGCGAGGTGACGCTGCTGGGCGAGCGTGCCTATGCGATCCGGGTGAAGCTGGACGCCGTGAAGCTGGCGGCCTACGACCTCACCCCGGCGGCGATCAGGACAGCGATCCAGCAGAACAACGTCAGCCTGCCGCTCGGCGAGGTCAGGATCGCCGGCAGCCGGATCGACATCGAGGCCGACACGCTGCTCCACTCGGTGCGGGAGTTCGAGGAGATCCCGATCCTGAGCGACGAGACCTTCGCCGTCCGGCTGAAGGACGTCGCGCATGTGCTGGTGGAGGCCGACAACACCACCACGGGGGTGCTGATCGACGGGCGCCAGGGCCTGGCCTTCGGCATGCTCCGCGCCGCCGGTGCCAACGCCCTCGACATCGCCAAGGGCGTCAGGGCGCTGCTGCCGGATCTCCGCGCCGTTCTGCCGACCGACGTCACCCTCGACATCGCCTTCGACAGCACCGTCTACATCCAGGAGTCCGTCGACGAAGTGTTCGACACCCTGATCGAGGCGGTCGTCCTCGTCGTCCTCGTTCTCATGCTGTTTCTCGGATCATGGCGGGCATCTGCGGTGACGCTGGTCACCATCCCGATCTCGCTGATCGGCACTTTCGCCTTCATGGCCTACATGGGTTACAGCCTGAACATGTTCTCGCTGCTGGCGGTCGTCCTGTCCGTCGGCCTCGTGGTCGACGACGCCATCGTCGACGTCGAGAACGTCCAGCGGCTCATCGGTCGGGGGCTTGACCCGATGGCGGCCGCGTTCGTCGGCAGCCGGGAGATCGGCTTCGCCGTCGTCGCCACGACCCTGACGCTGGCATCGGTCTACCTGCCGATCGGCTTCCTGCCGGGGCTGATGGGCAAGCTGTTCTCGGAGTTCGCGTTCACGCTGGCGGTAGCGGTGCTGATCTCGGGCTTCATCTCGCGCACGCTGTCGCCGATGATGTGCGCCTACATGCTGCGACCGCGCGGCAAGCCTCATCTGCTCGAACCCGCGATCGACCGGCTCACGCGCAGCTACCGCCGGTCGCTCGACTGGTCGCTGCGGCGGCGCTGGCTGGTGTTCCTGGTGTTCTTCCTGATCGGCGGCGCCTCGCTGACGGCGACCGGCAAGCTGTCCGGCGAGTTGGCGCCGACGGAGGACCAGGGCTATGTCTTCGCGCGCTTCACCGGTTCCTCGGCGATCACCTACGACCGGCTCGAAGAGAAGGGCCGCGAGGTCGCGGCACTCATGGCGGAGGTCCCGGAGGGCAACAATTCGTTGATCCTGCTCGGCACGCCCGATACCAACGCCGGGATCGGGATCCTGGTCCTGAAGCCGCTCGCCGAGCGCAGCCGCTCCGCCCAGACGATCGGCGCGGCATTGCAGACCCGGCTGCGCGACCTTCCGGGACTCGTGGTCGACGTCCTGGATCCCGGGGCGCTGTCCGGCGGCGGTCAGCTGCCGATCCAGATGGTGGTCCGGTCGACCGGCGACTTCCCGCAACTGGAGGCCGCGATGGACGCGCTGGTGGAGAAGGCCGGGGAGCAGTCCTGGCTGCAGAACCCACAGTCCAGCCTGGAGATCACCAACCGCCGGATCTCCGTGGACATAGACCGCAGGGTGACCGACGCGCTCGGGATCGACGCCAACGAAATCGCGACCGCCATTTCGACGGCGGTCGGGCAATACCAGATCTCGACCTTCACCTACGGGACCCGTCGCTACAACGTCATCCTAGAGCTGACCGGCCACTTCGGCATCCGCAGTGAGATCGGGCTGCTGAACGTCGTGACGGCGAGCGGCATCAAGATTCCCCTGCAGCAGGCAGTCCGGCTGTCCGACAGCGTCGGCTCGACCAGACTGGAGCATTTCAACGCCCAGCGCTCGGCGATCCTGAGCGCCGGGCTCGGGGAGGGGGCGGCGCTCGGCACCGCGCTCGACGACCTTGAGGCCCTGGCGCGCGCCAGCCTGCCTCCGGGAATGACCGTCGACTGGACCGGTCCGTCTCGGCAGTTCAAGGACGCGAACGCCACCGCCGGGGTGGTCTTCATCCTGGCGTTGTTCTTCATCTTCGCCTTCCTGGCGGCGCAGTTCGAGAGCTTCCGGGATCCGTTCGTGGTGTTGCTCGTGGTGCCATTCTCCATCCTCGGTGGAATGGTGGCGCTGGCGGCTTGGGGCGGGTCGCTCAACCTCTACAGCGGTATCGGCCTGATCACCTTGATCGGTCTGGTCGCCAAGCAGGGCATCCTGATCACCGAGTTCGCGAACCAGCTGCGCGAGGCGGGCCGCGACATCCGAGAGGCGGTGGCGGAGGCGGCGGCCACCCGCTTGCGGGCCATCCTGATGACCACCGTCTCGATGATCGCCGGCGCGCTGCCGCTGATCTACAACACCGGTTCCGGAGCCAACGGGCGCGGGCAGATTGGCATGGTGATCATCGGAGGCCTGACGATCGGCACGCTGCTGGCCCTTTACGTCGTTCCGGCGACCTATACGCTCCTGTCACGGCGGGTCCGCCCGGTTCTGCCGCGGCCACCGTCGGATGAAGAGGCACACGGCATGCTGCATGGCCAGTATCAGCGACCTGACGGCGCATCGGTGTCATGACCTATCGGCGGCTGAGGAACGGCGTCCGCGCCTATCTCGGGGTCGATCGGCGGGTGACGACCGTCGCCCGCGCCGGCGAGGTGGTGGCACTCGATCCCCTCGGGCATGGCTATTCGCGGGCCGTCGCCGGCCTGGTCCCGACGCAGTTGCCGCTTGACCGGCAGGCGCGGGTCATCGAACTCGTCGATGCGCCGGAGCCGCCGTGGTGGCGCGGGTTCTGGCTGCTGTACATGATCCTGCGGCATTTCTCGATACGACGCTTCCACAAGCTCACCAAGGCGCTCGACGACGACGACGACGCGCGACGGGCGCGGATGCTGTTTGAGCAGCTCGGCGGAATGTGGATCAAGCTGGGGCAGCTTCTGTCGATCCGCACCGACATCCTGTCCGACGCGATGTGCCGCGAGCTGTCGTCCCTGCAGTACCAGATGAACGGCTTTCCGACCGAGGTGGCGCTCCGGGTCCTCGAGGAGGACCTCGGCGTGCCGCTACAGCGGGTGTTCAGCCGGTTCGAGGCCCAGCCCTTCGCCGCCGCCTCGATCTGCCAGGTACATCGCGCAGTGCTGCGCGACAACCAGCGGGCCGTCGTCGTCAAGATCATGCGGCCCGGCGTGGCGGGCAGCTTCTCGCGCGATCTGGCGCTGCTGGGTGTGATCGTGTCGGTGCTGCACGCACTGGGGATGGCCAAGGCGCTGCGGCTGCGCGAGGGCCTCAAGGAGCTCCGGACCCTGCTGCAAGAGGAGACCGACTACTCCTACGAGCTGCTCAACCTCAAGCGCATGCGAAAGGCGCTGGCGCGCCATGACGTGATCGTCCCGAAGCCCTTCGCCAAGCTCTGCTCGCGGAGGGTCCTCGTCATGGAGGAGATCCCCGGCCTGGTCATGTCGCGCTACATTAAGTACCGCCGCGACGATCCCGACGCGCTGCGCCGCTGGGAGGTGCAGAACGGGATTGAACCTTCAGAGATCGCCGAGGCGCTGCTGATCACCACCCTGCGGCAGATCCTGGAGGACAACCAGTTCCACGGGGACCTGCATCCGGGCAACATCATGCTGCTTTGCGACAACCGCATCGCGCTGATCGATTTCGGCAGCGTCGGCCGGCTGGAAGTGCAGCAATGGCAGATCTACCGGCAGATCACCGCGTCCCTGGCGCGCGAGGACTTCAACCGCGCGGCCGACTACATGCTGATGATGGCGCCTTCGGTGCCGGCCACGGGCGTGCCCGAAATGCGCCGGGCGCTGGCCGACGTGATGCGGCGCTGGCAGTCGCGCAGCGGCCTCGACACCATCTCCTACCAGGAGCGGTCGATGGGCGCGCTGTCCGCCGACACCGCCCGGATCCTCCAGAAGCACAAGGTTCCCCCGACCTGGAGCATGATGCGGATCGGCCGGGCTCTCGGCACTCTCGATGCGTCGCTGCAGACGCTGTCCCCGGACGGCAACTTCTTCCGGCTGCTGCGGGCGTATTTCCGGGATCGCTCCAAGCGCGAGCGGTCGCTGGGCGGCCGAGTCGCGGCGGCGTCGCGGGCGATCGGCGAGGTGTCGACCATCGTGTCGGACGTAAAGATCCTGCTGGCCCCGCAACTGCGCAATCAGGCCTTCCGGCTGCGTGGGATGGCGGACACCGTCACCGTGGTCAAGCTGACCCTGCTGGCGTCGCTGCGGCACTTGGCGCTTGCGATCCTCGCGATCATCGCCATCTGCTGGCTCGCCGACACGCACTCCGAGATCTTTCCGCCGTGGCTCGACCGCCACGTCTCGGGCCCCCTGCACTACATCGACGACGCATTGCCGAACCTGCATACGCTGCACTGGCTCGGCGGCGTCGCGCTGGTGTTCTTCGGCATCCACCTGCTCGACAGGGCCTACCGGGCAATGTCGCGGGGCGGCTGAGCGGTACGAGCCCATGGCGCCTGCAGTGCGGATCTGGGCGATGCCGGTCGGCGGCCTGTCCGAGGCCGACGTCGAGGGCTGGCGCGCGATCCTCGACGACAACGAGCGGCAGCGGACGGCCCGCTTCGTGTTCGAGCGAAACCGGGTCGAGTACATCGCCGCCCATGCCCTGGCGCGGCTGCTGCTGAGCAGCGTCACCGGTGAACTGCCGGAAGCCATCCGATTCCGCATTGGCGTCAACGGCAAGCCGGAGCTGCAGTACGGTGGTCGGGCATCGTCCGCCGTCCGCTTCAACCTGTCGCACACCAACGGGATGGTGGTGGTCGGCGCCGCCGATGGGCTCGAACTCGGTGTCGACGTCGAGGCGACCAACCGCAGGGTCGACCTGGCAGTGGCCGATCGCTACTTCTTCGGCGCTGAGGCGCGCTGGTTGGCTGGCCTCGACCCGTCGCGCCGGACCGAGGGGTTCCTGCGGCTCTGGACGCTCAAGGAGGCCTACATCAAGGCCACCGGTCTCGGGCTGTCGCAGCCACTCGACGAGTTCTGGTTCGAGGTCGACCCGGCGCGTATCCGATTCACACCGGCGATCGCCGACGACGAGTCGGCATGGCGCTTCAGGCAGCGGCTGCTCGCCGGGCGGTTTCTGCTCGCAGCCGGCTGGCGGCTGGGGGCTGGTCGGGAGCCGGTGGTGACGATCGAGACGCTCAGTCCCGCCGAACTGCGCTTCTGAGCGCTATGATCGACACGACGGACGCGCATGGCGGAGCAGCAGGTGCGGCGCAACAATCGGGCGATGATGCTGCGCGTGGCAGCTGTCCCTCGGGCGCAGAGCTTCGTCGGCTGGCGCGGTGCTCTGGCGACGCCAACCAGACCCGTCGGCTTCCGGCGCGTGCAGTCGTGTACGACGGTGGCGGTTGCAGCGAGGCAGCGGTGGTCCGCGGGGTGATGCTTGCAGACCGTGCGGGACTGGGTGTTGCGGTTCAACGAACACGCCCGGATGGCCTGATCGACCGCAAGGCGCCCGGGGCGACGCCGAAGCTCGGCGCAGCGCCTGGCGCCGGCGGTGCGGGTCGATCGTGGCCTGATCCCGGCGGTCAACGGGGTGGTGCGGTGACGCGTGAATGATCTGGTGCAGTGGATCAACGAGGAGTTCTCGATCTCGATCAACGAGACGACCGTCGTCCGGACGTCTCCGAGCGGCTCTGCAACTCCCGCGCTCTTCTCGCCGAAGCCTGAGCGCCCCAAGATGGCGCCGCAGACCCACGACCCGGACGGTGACCACCGGGACCGATAGAGCGAAACAGGCAGGTGATCGATGAGCGGCAATGCCGGGCAGGACGTGCTCTTCGAGAAGCACCCCGACCCGATGTGGGTGTATGACCTCGCGTCGCTGCGTATTCTCGCAGCGAACGAGGAAGCCCTGCGTCGGCTCGGTTACACGCGAGGCGAAATCCTCGAGATGACGATCGCCGATCTGCGCGTCGAAGAAGACGTGCCGGCCCTGCATGCTGTCGCGGCGATGACGGACGGCCTGGACGAGCTCGGTGTCAGCCGGCTGTTGGCGAAGTCCGGGGAAACGCTCTTCGTCGATATCCGCGCGCAGTCGATCGACTGGCGCGGTACCAGGGTGAAGTTGGTGTGCGCTCGAGACGCCACCCGGGTCGTCGAGATAGAGAAGGTGCGGGCCTCCCTGTTGGACACAGAGCAGAAACTCCGCTTTACCGCCGAGGCTTTGGCCCACCAATTCGTGGCCTTGTTCAAGGCGGTGCCGGGCCGGTTCCTGGTCCTGACCCCGGAACGGTACGAGATCGTCGCCGCAAGCGACGCCTACCTCGATGCGACGCTGACGCACTTGGCCAACATCAAGGGGCGCGGACTCTTCGAGGTGTTCCCGGACGATCCCGGTGACCCGCAGGCGGATGGGACGCGGAACCTGCGGGCCTCGTTGGAGCGCGTGGTCGCGTCCTGCCGCACCGATGTGATGGCGATTCAACGCTATCCCATACGCCGTCCAGCCGCCGCCGGCTTCGAGGAGCGGTACTGGGCCCCGGTCAACACCCCCGTGCTGGATCTCGACCGCCGCGTCGCGTTCATCATCCACCGGGTCGACGACGTAACCGACCTTGTCGGCTCGGGCGGAGGCGAGATGATCGACCGCGACCAGCCGGAGCCGCTCGGATCGCAGGACGATCAGCTTCGCCTGGAGGTCCTGCTGCGCTCGCGCGAGTTGAGGGAAGCGAACCGCCGGATCGAGGAGCAGGAGACGAGCCTGCGCACGGCGAAGCGGCTGCTCAACGTCGGCACCTGGAAGATGGAGATGGAGACGGGCCGGATCACCCGATCGAACAACTTAAACGAGATCTATGGCGTCACAGGCACGGATTTCGGACACCGCTTCGAGGACTTCGTCGCTCTGGTGCACCCCGACGAGCGCCCCGTCATGCTCGCGGATTTCGAAGCATTCCGGAGGTCGGGCGCGGCGCATTTCCCTTTCCATCACCGCGTCGTGCGGCCGGACGGCAGGGTGGTCCACGTCCGCGGCCTCGGCGAACTCGGCGATGGCCCGAAAGGAGCGGAGCTCAACGGCGTTTCGCAGGACGTCACGGCCCAGGTCGAGACGGGTGCGCGCCTCGCCGCTGCGACCGACCTGCTCAGAATCGCCGGGTGCGGATTCCGACACAAGCCGGCCGGGTATTCCGACGTGAAGCCGGCCGGGGTTCCGATTTGAAGCCGGCTACCATTCCGACATGAAGCCGGCCACCGTTCCGAGATTTATCCGGCCACCTGGCTGACGGTCCCGGCGCGCCCTTCTGGGTCAGCACCTCGGGCATCACGCTCGCCTCGTCCAGTGACGAGGAGAGGGCGGGATGCCGGCGAAGCGAGAGCTGACCATGCGACAGATACGACAGATGCTGCGGCTGGCCCATGACGGGGTGAGTGCGCGCGAGATCGGGCGCACGCTCAGGGCGGCGCGCAGCACGATCCAGGACAACCTGAACCGGGCCAGGACGGCCGGTCTGAGCTGGCCGCTGCCGGGCGACCTCACCGACGACGTGCTGGAGCAGCGGCTGTTCGCGCGCGCCGGTGCGCGGCGGGGGTTCCGCCGGCGGGCCGAGCCGGACTGGGCGTCGCTGGCCTGCGAGCTGAAGCGCCCCGGCGTCAACCTGACGGTGCTCTGGGAGGAGTACCGGGAGGTTCACCCCGACGGCTATGGCTACAGCCGGTTCTGCGACCTGTGGCGGGAGTTCGAGCGGCGGCTGTCGCCGGTGATGCGCCAGCACCATGCTGCCGGCGACAAGGTGTTCGTCGACTATTCCGGCAAGAAGCTGGCGATCCTGGATGGCGCCACCGGCGTGGTGCGCGAGGCCGAGATCTTCGTCGGTGTGCTCGGCGCCTCCAACTATACCTACGCCGAGGCGAGCTGGACCCAGGGGCTGGCGGACTGGATCGGCGCCCATGTCCGGATGTTCCGGGACTTCGGCGGGGTGCCGCGCCTGGTGGTGCCCGACAATCTGAAGGCGGGGGTGCACAAGGCCTCGTTCTACGACCCCGAGCTGAACCGCAGCTATGGCATGATGGCGGCGCACTACGGGGTCGGCATCCTGCCGACGCGGCCGCGCCGCCCGCGCGACAAGGCCAAAGTCGAGGCCGGCGTGCGGCTGGCGCAGACCTATATCCTCGGCCGGCTGCGCCATCGGACCTTCTTCTCGCTGGCCGAGGCGAACGCGGCGATCGCCGAGGTCCTCGAGCAGCTCAACGGCCACGTCATGCGCCGGCTCGGCGTGTCCCGGCGGGATCTACTGGAGACCGTCGAGCGGCCAGCGCTCGCCGCCCTGCCGGACACCGACTACGAGTTCGCCGAGTGGCGGCTGGCCCGAGTGTCCCCGGACTATCACGTCGAGGTCGCCGGTTACTTCTACTCCGTCCCGCACGGCCTGATCCGCGAGCAGGTCGACATCCGCGCCACCGCCCGCACGGTGGAGGTGTTCCATCGCGGCCGGCGGGTCGCCGTCCATCAGCGCCGCTACGGCGGTCGCCGGCACGGCACCGATCCCGACCACATGCCGAGCGCGCACCGGCGCTACGCCGAGTGGACGCCGGAGCGGTTCCGGCGCTGGGCGCGCGCGATCGGCCCCAACACCGAGGGCCTGGTCCTGGCGATCCTCGCCAACCGGCCGCATCCCGAGCAGGGCTTCCGCACCTGCCTCGGCGTGCTGCGGTTGTTCAAGGACTTCGGGCCGCGGCATGCCGAGGCGATAGCGGCTGAGGCCGTCGCCCGCGGCGCGTTCACCTACAAGAGCATCGCCGCCCTCATCGCCGCCCGGCGCGATCGCCAGCCGCCGGCTCCCGACACCGTGGTGATCGACCATCCCAATCTGCGTGGCCCCGGCTACTTCCACTGACGGAGATCCCGAACATGCTGACCCACCCCACCCTCGATCTGCTCCACGAACTCGGCCTGCACGGCATGGCCAAGGCCATGAAGGACCTCGACGCCCAGCCCGAGGTCACGCACCTCGAGCATGCCGAATGGCTCGCCCTGCTGCTCGAGCAAGAGGCCACCCTGCGGCGTCAGAAGCGCTTCGAGAGCCGGGCGCGGGCCGCCAGGCTGCGGCACGACGCCAGCGTCGAGGACGTCGACTACCGTGCTGCACGCGGCCTCGATCGCGGCCTGTTCCTCAGGCTCGCCTCCTGCGAATGGATCCGCGCCCGTCATAATCTGCTCCTCACCGGGCCCTGTGGTGCCGGAAAGAGCTGGCTTGCCTGTGCCCTCGGCCACAAGGCCTGCCGGGAGGACCTCGCCGTCGCCTATCACCGCATGCCGCGGCTGTTCGCCGCCCTCGCCACTGCCAGGGCTGACGGCCGCTACGCCCGCATGCTGCGCTCGCTCGCCCGGCTCGACCTGCTGATCCTCGACGACTGGGGGCCGGAGCCGCTCGACGCCGAGCAGCGCCGCGACCTCCTGGAGATCGTCGAGGACCGCTACGAGGCCCGCTCGGTCATCGTCACCAGCCAACTGCCGGTCGACCGCTGGTACGAGGTCATCGGCAATCCCACCATCGCCGACGCCATCCTCGACCGCCTGGTCCACAACGCCCACCGCATCGAGCTCAGGGGTGACAGCCTGCGAAAGAAGCGGCCCCCGGAGGTCGCCGCGGCCGCCGCGACTTGACCGTCCGACACCGCCCGAACATCATCCCCCACGACCCGGAGGAGCGTGCCTCAGGTGGCCGGCATCAAATCGGAACGCCGGCCGGCATCGGATCGGAATAGGTGGCCGCCTTCAAATCGGAATAGGTGGCCGGCATCGTCGGAATCCGCAGAAGTGGTTCCAGGTCACCGCATACCCGTTGCAGGAAGGGCTCGCGGTCTACTTCCGGGATATCAGCCAGGAGCGGGCCGACCAGGCGCAACTGCGGCTGCTCGAGACGGCGGTCTCCCGGCAGGGTGACATGCTGGTCATCACCGAGGCCGAGCCGATCGACCGACCCGAGGGTCCCAGGATCGTCTACGTGAACGAGGCCTTCGCTCGGATCACCGGCTACGAGCGGGACGAGGCGGTCGGGAAGACCCCCCGCATTCTCCAGGGGCCCGCCACCCAGCCCGGGGAACTGCGCCGCATCCGCGAGGCGCTGGCGGCCGGGCGGCCGGTCCGTGCCGAAGTGCTGAACTACACGAAAGCCGGCCAGGAGCTATGGCTCGAGCTCGACATCGTACCCATCGCCGACGATTCAGGGCGCCTCACCCACTGGGTGGTGGTGCAGCGCGACGTCACTGAGCGCCGTCGTGCCGTAGAGGCGATGCGCGTCAGCGAGGAGCGATTCCGCCTTATAGCCCGGGCGACGAACGACGTGGTCTGGGACTGGGATCTCCTCGCGGGCCGTGTCTGGTGGAACGACACCATGCGGTCCCTGTTCGGCCACGAGATCGATCGGCTCGAGACCGGGCCGGAGTCGTGGACCAACCGGATCCATGCGGAGGATGCCGACAGGGTGCTCGCCGGGATCCACGCGGTGAACGACGGTGAAGGCACCACCTGGGGCGACGAGTACAGGTTCCTGCGGGCGGACGGTTGCGCCGCCGTCGTCGCCGATCGCGGCTTCGTCATACGCGCGCCAGACGGCAAGGCAATCCGCATGCTGGGATCGATGCACGACATCACCGAGCGGCGGCGGTTCGAGGAGCGCCTGCGCGAGTCGCAGAAGCTGGAAGCGCTCGGCCGTCTGACTGGAGGAATCGCCCACGACTTCAACAACCTGCTGACAGTCATTCTCGGCAACGCCGAGATCGTCACAGAGCGGCTGGCCGGCCAGTCCGACCTGCGCGCACTCGCCGAGATGATCGTTTCGGCGGCTGAGCGCGGCGCCGAGCTGACCGGCCGCCTGCTGGCCTTCGCCCGGCGCCAGGCGCTCGAACCGGCCACGGTCGACCTCCGCGCGCTGATCGCCGGGATGGGCGGGCTGCTGCGGCGCGCCGCGTCAGACAGCATCGAACTACAACTCGTGCAGTGTGCCAGAACCTGCCTTGCTGACGTCGACACTTCGTTGTTCGAGAGCGCGCTTCTCAACCTCGTCATCAACGCGCGCGATGCCATGCCGGATGGCGGGCGCTTGACGATCGAGTCGGCGTGCATCGACCTAATCGAAGCGGAGGCAGCGAATGTGGGGGGGCTGAGCGCCGGCCAGCACGTGCGCATCTGGGTGACCGACACCGGATCGGGCATGACGCCCGAGGTGGTCGTCCGCGCCTTCGAACCGTTTTTCACCACCAAGGGCGTCGGTCGGGGAAGCGGCCTCGGCCTCAGCATGGTCTACGGCTTCGCAAAGCAGTCGGGCGGCGCGGTGCGCATCATCTCGAAACCAGGAAACGGCACGACCGACGAACTCTACCTGCCTTCGTCCAAGGTGTCAATCGGCGCCGGAACGGGATGTGGCTGACTCACGATCTGTCCGGATTTTGTAGCTCGTGAAATGTCCGGTTTTTGAAACGCTCCAAAGAGGGGGCGCTGATGAACCGGGCACGAGTGCTGCAAGGGGTACGGCAGTTGCGATTTGAAGCGCTTCTTGATCGCCATGAACGTGGTGATCTGAGCCAATTGGAGGCGGCTCACATGCTCGGAGTGACGGAGCGGACGTTCCGACGCTGGCGGGATCGGCTTCGCGACGAGGGTCCGGGCGGGTTGGTTGACCGTCGGATTGGCAAGCCGTCGAGCCGCCGCGCCTCACCGGTTGAGATCGCGCGGATGCTAGGGCTTTACCAGGAGCGCTACAGCGACTTCACGGTGAAGCACTTCCACGAGCAGCTTGTGAAGCGTCACAACTACAAGCTCGGCTACACGGTGACCCGTGTGAACCTTCAGGCGGCGGGCTTGGTGAGGCCGGCGCCTCGGCGCTCGGCGCACCGCCGCAAGCGGCCACGGCGCGCGCTGCCGGGGGAGATGCTGCATCAGGACGCCTCGCGCTTTGCGTGGCTCTCAGGCGAGGCGCGCGAATACGATCTGGTGGTCACCCTGGACGACGCGACCAGCGCGATCTACTCGGCCTTCCTGGTCGAGGAAGAAGGCACCGCGTCGAGCCTTCGGGGGTTGGGCGAGGTGCTCGAGCGGCACGGCCTGTTCCACGAGCTCTACACCGATCGGGGCAGCCACTACTTCTACACCCCGAAGGCTGGCGAGACGGTCTCCAAGACGGTGCTCACCCAGGTTGGGCGGGCGCTGGCCGATCTCGGCATCCATCATATCGCGGCCTACTCTCCGGAGGCGCGCGGCCGCTCGGAACGCGCCTTCCGCACGCTGCAGGATCGCCTGCCCAAGGAGTTGCGGCTCGCCGGGATCACCACCGCAGCGGCCGCCAACCGCTGGATCGCCGAGACCTACATCGCGGACTACAACGCCCGCTTCGCCGTCGCCGCCGAAGGAGCCGGCACCGCCTTCGTGGCGATCGATGAGGACGCCTGGCGAGACGCCATGTGCGTCCAGGACTACCGCCAGGTCGGCAACGACAACACCGTGCGCTGGAAAGGCCGTATCCTGCAAATCCCGCCGAGCCGCCTGCGCCCGCACTTCGTGCGCGCCAAGGTCCGCCTGAACGAGTACCCGGATGGCGCCATCGCCCTGTTCTGGGGACCGCACCGCATCGCCGACTTCCCGCCTCTCAAAGAGGAACAGACCGACATGGCCGCGTGAACCGCTTCGACGCGCCAGCCCAGTGGGCCAGCCTACGGCCGCCTACGGCGACCTCCGGCTGGCCCACTGGGCTCTTCAACGGAAGCGGACAGATCACGCGCTACAGATACCGGACAACTTGACGCGTCAGCTACATGCGCCGGAACGGGACCCCGGATCGGCGTGCAAAAGGGACCCCTCTGCGGCTGGGTCTGAGGCGCATCGGCGCTGCCACCGCGGAGCCGTAGGCGGAGCGGTGGCAGCGCCGATGCTGGCGTTCCCGTGGGAGGTTGGTTCAGGCGCGGTTCTTGAAGCGCCAGCTGTCGTTGCCGGTCTCGACGATCTCGCAGTGGTGGGTCAGCCTGTCGAGCAGTGCGGTGGTCATCTTGGCGTCGCCGAACACCGAGGGCCATTCGCCGAAGGCGAGGTTGGTGGTGACCAGAATCGAGGTCTGTTCGTAGAGCCTGCTGATCAGGTGGAACAGCAGCTGGCCGCCGGACTGCGCGAACGGCAGGTAGCCGAGCTCGTCGAGGACGATGAAGTCGACGCGCGACAGGGTGTCGGCCATGCGGCCCTGCCGGCCGGCCCGGGCCTCGGCCTCGAGGCGGTTCACCAGGTCGACAACGTTGTAGAAGCGGCCGCGGGCGCCGGCGCGGATGCAGGCGCGCGCGATGGCGATCGCCAGATGCGACTTGCCGGTGCCGGTCGAAGCAGCGTCATAGTGCCGGGTGTCCGGCATTTGAGGTCCGGATCCACTATCCGTTCCACCCACGCAGCGGCGAGATGGTCGTCGCGGTTGGCCGGCGACGTCACGGTGGAGCGGAGTATTTCATCGTCCGGCAGGCCGATCGGACGCTGGCATTGCTGCCGTCCTGGATGACCGAGTCGGTCTGTGCCAGCGACCAGCTTGTCCAGCATCCGCGATTGTCGGTCGAGAGGTTATTCGACCTTCGCGCGCTCGTCGACGCTCTCATGATCTCATGCCCGGGAACATCATCCCGGCGCAAGGGAGACCAAGATGAGAGGTGGACGCACACTCCAGAAGGACCTGTTCGACGAAGCGCTGCCGATCGCGGAACTTCCAGTCGAGCTGCAGAGGAACTTGACGGCTCTGCTGCAGATGCTGCTGGCGGAGGCGGCGGATCTTGCATCACCGCAGGCCGTGGTGGTGACCCCGAGCAGCGGAGGGGTCGGCGATGACCAAGATCACGCCTGAGCATCTTGCGCGCGACGCCGTGGTCTACGTGCGGCAGTCGACCAGCGATCAGGTCCTGAACAACCACGAGAGCCGGCGTCGGCAGTATGGCCTGGCGGATCGCTCCCGTGCCTTGGGCTGGGCCACCGTGGAGGTGATCGACGACGATCTCGGCCGCTCCGGCTCCGGTGTGGCCCGCCCCGGCTTCGAGAGGCTGCTTGCCGCCATCTGCGAGGGCCGGGTCGGTGCCGTGGTGTCGATCGAGGCCTCGCGGCTCGCTCGCAACGGGCGCGACTGGCACACGCTGCTGGAGTTCTGCGGCCTGGTCGGCACGCTGATCGTCGACGAGGACGGTGTGTACGACCCGCGGCACCCCAACGACCGGCTCCTGCTCGGCATGAAGGGAACGATGAGCGAGATGGAGCTGTCGCTGTTCCGCCAGCGCTCGCTGGAAGCTCTCAAGCAGAAGGCGCGTCGTGGCGAACTGTTCCTCACGGTGGCGATCGGCTACCTGAAGAGTGCCCATGACCGCATCGAGAAGGATCCGGATCGACGGGTGCAAGAGGCGATCGCCCTGGCATTCGCCAAGTTCACCGAACTGCAGAGCGTGCGGCAGGTGCATCTGTGGATGCGCCAGGAGCGGCTGCCGCTGCCGGCCACCGAGTACGGCCCGGAGGGACGCAGGGTCGTCTGGAAGCTGCCGGTCTACAACACCCTCCACCACATGCTGACCAACCCGGTGTATGCGGGCGCCTATGCGTTCGGGCGCACCGGCAGCCGGGTGACCATCGAGGCCGGCCGCAAGCGCGTTGTGCGCGGGTTCCGCAAGGATCGCGACGACTGGGAGGTTTTGATCTGCGACCACCACGAGGGGTACATTGGCTGGGCGGAGTTCGAGAGGAACCAGCGTCTGATCAGCGACAACGCCAACGGCAAGAGCTTCCTGGGCCGCGGCTCGGTGCGCCGCGGTGAAGCTCTGCTGGCCGGTCTCCTGCGGTGTGGGCATTGCGGGCGAAAGCTGCATGTCGCCTACAGCGGCGAGAACGGCAGCGCCGGGCGCTATCATTGCAAAGGCGGTCACCTCAACCACGGCGGTGACCGCTGCATCTCGTTCGGCGGCATGCGGATCGATCGCGCGGTGGGCAACGAGGTCGTCGAGCGGCTCCAGCCGCTCGGCGTCGAGGCGGCGATCGGCGCCCTGGAGGCACAGCGCGTCGAGAGTGCGGAGAAGCGTCGCCAGGTCGAGCTGGCCCTCGAGCAGGCACGCTACGAAGTTGCCCGGGCGCGGCGGCAATACGACGCTGTCGATCCCGACAACCGCCTGGTGGCCGGCGAGCTGGAACGCCGCTGGAACGACCGTCTGATCGCCGTGCGGGCGCTGGAGGACGAGCGCGATGCGGTGGCGGTGAGTTCGCACACAGCGGTCACCGAAGCGCAGAGGGACCGACTGCTGGCACTCGGCGCCGACGTCGAGAGCGCCTGGCACAGTCCCGGCGCGACGCCGGCGACGCGCAAGCGGATCATCCGCACCCTGATCGAGGAGATCGTGGTGCGGGTGGAGGACGACGCCCTCGCCCTGGTAATCCGGTGGGCCGGCGGCAACCACACGGCGCTGCGCGTGCGCAAGAACCGCGTGGGTCAGCACCGCTGGGGAACCGACGCCGATGTGGTCGCCCTGGTCACCGCACTCGCACGGCAACTGCCGGACATGGCCATTGCGTCGGTCCTCAATCGGGCCGGCAAGGCAACCGGCCGCGGCAAAGGATGGACCCGCTCCAGGGTATGCAGCCTGCGCAACCATCGTGGCATCCCCGCCTATCGCGAAGGCGAGCGCACCGAGCGCGGCGAGGTGACGCTGGACGAGGCCGCGACCGTTCTCCAGGTCAGCGAAGCGACGGTACGGCGACTGATCCAGGACGGGGTGCTGCCGGCCTCGCAGCACTGCAAAGGCGCTCCCTGGGTGATCCGAGCCGCGGATCTCGACCAGGAGACCGTGAGGCGAACCGCCGACGCACGCCGTCAGCGGCGTCCGGCGTCTGTCGATCCACGCCAAAACATCTTGGCAATATAAGATGATAGCGAGATGGGCATTATGAAGCGTGACCGGTGCCGCCGACCAGGACGACGTTGCGCTGGTGGGCGAGGAAGTCGCCGCCGGCAAGGTCGCGGACCAGGGCCTCGTTGACCGGCGTGCCGTCGAAGGCGAAGTCGTCGATATCCTTGGCCAGCGGCAGCTTGGCGAGGGTGATGCGGTACTTGATCGACCGCGCCTGCTTCTCGGAGATCTCGGCCGACAGAAGGTCGCCGACGACGCGCTGCGGCTCGTGCTGGCGCTTCACCGCCGCGGCGATGACCTCGTCGTAGGCCGCCTTCATGCCGTACAGCTTCAACTCGGCCATGGCGGCCAGGATCCCGCTACGGTCCATCACCCCGCACTCCTCAGGCTGTCGTAGCGGGCGCAGTCGGCGGCCGGCGCGAGCGTCAGCCGCAGCGCCTGCGGCGTCATGACGGTGACTGCCCGGACCGGCTCGCGCCGGCGGGCCAGGATGTTGAGGATCACGTCGGCGGAGTGGACGCCTTCGCCCAGCGCCTCGGCGCAGGCAGCCTCCACCGCGGCCAGGCCGTCGCCGAGCACCGCCACCAGAATGCCGACCATCTGCCGGTCGCCGTCGTTCGAGCCGGTCAGCTTGCGGCGCACCCGCTCCAGGCTCGCCGGCAGCACCCAGTCCTTGAACGGCGCGCCGTTGCGTAGCGCGCCGGGCTTGCGGGCCAGCACCGGCACGTAGTGCCAGGGATCGTAGACCGTCTGATCCCGCCCGAAGCTGCGGCGATGCTCGCCGACCACGCGGCCGTCCTGGCGCAGCTCGATGCGCTCGGCATAAGCCCTGATCTCGACCGGGCGGCCGACGGCGCTGGCGGTGACCGAGTACTTGTTGTTGTCGAAGCGAACCAGACAGGTCTTCGACACCGAGGCCGGCACCGCGTGGAAGCCGTCGAAGCGTCCGACGTAGGGCACCAGGCTCGGTCGCTCTGCCTCGAAGCTCTCCCAGACCGTGCGGTCGCGGAACTCCGGATGACGATGCGCCTTGGCGTAGGCGATGCACTGGTCCAGCAGCCAGGCGTTCAACTCGTCATAGCTCTTCACCCGCAGCCGCGGTGCGAAGAAGCGCTCGCGCACCACGCCGACCTGGTTCTCGACCTGGCCCTTCTCCCAGCCCGCCGCCGGGGTGCAGGCCACCGGCTCGACCAGATAGTGCCCAGAGCCGGCCGGGGAATTTCGGACAGGGCGATAAGTGGATTTCCTGCCTGAAGGCGGCGAGGATGCCGCGGCTCAGGAGGATTGCGATGACGAGACGTGCCCGACGGAACCACAGTGGGGCGTTCAAGGCGAAGGTGGCCTTGGCGGCGCTGCGTGGCGAGAAGACGCTGGCGGAGCTGGCGCAGCAGTTTGACGTTCATCCGAACCAGATCACGACTTGGCGGGCACAGCTGCTCGACGGCGCTGCCGAGGTGTTCGGGGGCGGCGCGGGCGCGGCTCCGGCGGCGGTGGACGTGAAGGAGCTGCACGCCAAGATCGGCCAGCTGACGCTGGAGAACGATTTTTTATCCGGTGCGCTCGGCAAGGCCGGCATGACGAGCGCAAAGCGATGATCGACCGTGAGCACGAGCTGCCGGTGAAGCGGCAGGCGGAGTTGCTGCAGTTGAGCCGGAGCGGGCTGTACTACCGGCCGCGGCCGGTGCCGGCGGCCGAGCTGGCGGTGATGCGGCGGCTGGACGAGCTGCACCTTGAGGCACCGTTCGCGGGCAGCCGGATGCTGCGCGACCTGCTGCGGGCGGATGGCGTGGCGATCGGCCGCGGCCGGGTGGTGAGGCTGATGCGGCGGATGGGGATCACCGCGCTGTACCGCCGGCCGAACACCTCGAGGCCGGCGCCGGGGCACCGGATCTACCCGTACCTGCTGCGCGGGGTGGCGGTGGATCGGCCGAACTAGGTGTGGGCGATGGACATCACCTACATTCCGATGGCGCGTGGCTTCGTGTACCTGGCGGCGGTGGTCGACTGGTTCAGCCGGCGGGTGCTGTCGTGGCGGCTGTCGATCATCATGGACACCGCCTTCTGCCTGGAGGCGGTCGAGGAAGCGCTGGCGCGCTACGGCCGGCCAGCGATCTTCAACACCGACCAGGGCAGCCAGTTCACCAGTGCGGCGTTCACCGGGCTGCTGCTGGCCAACGGCATCGCGATCAGCATGGACGGCCGCGGCGCCTGGCGCGACAACGTGTTCGTCGAGCGGCTGTGGCGCTCGGTCAAATACGAGGAGGTGTACCTGCGGGCCTATGACGGGGTCGCCGAGGCACGCGCCTTGATAGGCCGCTACATGAGCTTTTACAACGGCCGGCGACCACACTCGAGCCTGGACGGGCGGACCCCGGACCGGGCCTACTTCGACGGGCTGCCGCAGTTGGCGGCGGCGTGAGGACGACCGCCGTTTGCGGGCCTCGCTCCGGTCGGGCTACGCCCTCCCTGCGCGAGGCCCGCAAACGGCAACGCACGACGGAACCGGCAGGCGATCCACTTATCCGACGCCGATTTCTGTCCGAACGACCCCGGCCACCGCACCCGCACATCTGCAGGAAGCGGCGGTTGTAGGCCCGCTCCTTGCCGACGAACACCGTCTCCACCGCCGTCTTCATGTTGTCGTAGATGCCGCGTGTGCAGGTGCCCTTGAAGAACGCGAACGCCCGGTCGTGGGCGTCGAACACCATCTCCTGGCTCTCCCGCGGATAGGCCCGCACGAACGGCATCCGGCTGTGGCACAGCCGGACATGCGCCACCTTGACCTTCACGGTCGTCCCGCCGAGCACCACCACCTCGTGGCTCCAGTCGAACTGGTACGCCTCGCCGGGCGCGAAGCTCAGCGGCACGTAGGCCGCTGCCACCGACGTCGAGCGGGCCGCCCGCCAACTGCGGGCATAGCGCCGGACGGCATCGTAGCCGCCAGCGTAGCCCTGGCTGCGAAGCGCCTCGAAGATCCGCATCAGCGTCAGCCGCTCGCGAGACGGCCTCGCCTCGTTCGCCGCCAGCAGCTCGTCCAGCGCATCCTTCACCGCGCCGATCTTCGGCAGCGGCTGGACCGTCCGCTCGTACTCGAACGACGTCGCCCCGGACCGCAGGATCTTCCGGATCACCTTCCGAGACAGCTTCAGCTCGCGGCTGATCGCCTTGATCGGCTTGCCCTGGACCAAATGCGCCCGGCGAACCTTCGAAATCGTCTCCACGACCAGCATCCCCAATCCGCCTCCAGCCAATCCGGAGGCACTGTGGAACCACTCGTCAAAGGGGTCCCGATTGGACGCCGATCACCCCCTCAACGGGGTCCTTTTTCCATGCCGATCCACACTTTGAGGCTCACGCATTGACGACAAACTCCGTTGTGGCTCACGAAACGCGATTTATGAGCCACAACGAAGTTTGTCGTCACCCGGTGAGACACAAACCGGCGCGGTGGAGCAGGGGGTGGGTCCCGGTTCGCGCTCCGCGCGCCGGGATGACGACGGTGGTGGGTGCCACAAGGCAATGGAGGCCTGACGCCATGGCCGCCTTCGCCGAGACCAATGTCGAGGAGGCGGCGCTGGCGTGGGTGGCCGAGCTCGGCTACGCGACTGCGAACGGCCAGGATACCGGACCCGACGCAGTCCGGCCGGAGCGGGCGAGGTGCTGCTGGCAGGGCGAGGGCGTGCCGGTCGAGACCAGGCGTCCGGACGGCAACATCGGCGGCGAGCAGGCGCGGTTGGTCGACCTCGACGATCCGGACGCCAACGACTGGCTGGCGGTCAACCAAGTGACGGTGATCGAGAACGGCGCCAACCGCCGCGCCGACGTGGTGGTCTACGTCAACGGCCTGCCGCTCGGCGTGGCCGAGCTGAAGAACCCCGGCGACGGCAACGCCACGCTCGACGGCGCCTGGAACCAGCTGCAGACCTACAAGGCGCAGATCCCGTTGCTGTTCCGCGGCAACGCGGCGCTGGTGATCTCCGACGGCTTGGCTGCGCGCATCGGCTCGCTGACCGCCAACCGCGAGCGCTTCGTCGTGGTCATCGCCGACGAGGCGCACCGCAGCCAGTACGGCTTCGAGGCCAGGGTCGAGCGCCGGACCGGCGAGGTGTCCTACGGCTTTGCCCGCCGCCTGCGCGACGCGCTGCCGAACGCCTCGTTCATCGGCTTCACCGGCACGCCGGTGGAGACGGCTG
The DNA here is from genome assembly GCA_018401495.1 of Rhodospirillaceae bacterium. GTDB lineage: Bacteria > Pseudomonadota > Alphaproteobacteria > Thalassobaculales > Thalassobaculaceae > Thalassobaculum_A. The sequence continues at coordinate 50,170 of JAGYJX010000011.1, read as the reverse complement.
ACGTCAGCACGCTGGCGGTGTTCGGCGACTACACCGACGTCTACGACATCGGCCGCGCGGGAGGCGATGGGCGAGCCGGCGCTGCGGCTGATCGCCCACGAGCTGGTGCAGCTGGTGCGGACCAGCGTCACCGTCGACTGGACGCAGCGCGAGGCGGCGCGCGCCAACATCCGCCGGGCGACGCCGCCGTTAACCAACAGTGAAGGACGTTGGCCGCCCGGCTTGGGGCCGTGCGCCCAGTGTTCGGTGCGTTGATGATGGGGCCGGGTGACTCGCAGCGCCGAGCTTACAAGTGTGCTGGGTGGACCCGAGAAGGCGATGCTGCCCACTCCGACGCCCGTCCGCTACCATTACGGCGGCGGAAGAGGTATCAGCCATCCGAGGCTCTTATTGCTCATGAAGGAACGACCGGGAGCACGTCATGCCCTGACAGGCGCGTAGAATACAGTGCCGGAACGGATAGAATCCTGGGGGTCCGGGCTGGTGGGCGGGGCGGCGACCACGAAAATGATGTTTGGGGGCAGGACATGAGGACCGGCACTGTCGGCGTCGAACGCAGCGTTTCGGCGTTCCGCACAGCGGATGGCAGCACCGGCGGTCGCTCGGGCCGTGTTTGAGGTGTTCAAGTCGTGGTCCCCAACGGCTGCCGGGAAGGGACATCGCCGGCCGTTCGACGTGGCCGTGGTTACGAGCGCGGCCCTGCCTTGGCGGACCGGCCCGTCATTCTTCTCGCTGTGGCACGCCTGTGGGCTCGCGGACCTGGGACTGCGGGTCGCCTACGTGATTCCGTGGTTGCGGCCGGCGTCACAGGAACGCGCATGGGGATCCGTCCGGTTCACGACGCCTGACGAACAGTATGCGTGGATTGCCGCGGAAGCGCTGCGCATCGGGTGTCCTGGCAGGCCTGAGTTCTTCTGCTATTCGAGTTGGTTCGCTCCTGTGATACGCGGCGTGGTGCCGCTGGAGGACGTTTTCGGCGCGACCCCGGCAGCCAGCGCATACATGCTCGAAGAACCCGAACATCTGTGCTGGTACCCCCTGACCCGGTCGCGTCGGCGGATCGCGGCGGATCGCGTGGTCGGCTTGGTCATGACCAACTACGAGTATTACGTCGGACACGCGAAGTTTCCCGGAGCGTCGCTCCTGGCGACGCTGGTCGCTCGCTACCATCGCTATCTGATCCGGACCCGCACCGACGTGGCAGTGCCGCTGTCGGCGGTCGTCCCGATGACCGGGATCCGCGTGCGCGACGCCCGTATCACCGGTGTGCTGCCAGCATATGCAGACGTGCCACCGGTGACGCCCACGATCAGCGGCGTCTACTTCATCGGCAAGACAATCTGGGAAAAGGGCCTGGATACCCTGATCGACATCGCCTGCCGGACAGGCCAGCAGGTCGATGTCTTCGGCGACGGCCCGGACTCCGAAGCGGTTCGAACGACGGCGCGAGAGCGCGGCGCTCCGCTCCGGTTTCACGGCGCAAGCGACAGCCCCTGGACAATGCTGTCCGACTACCGGGTCTTTCTGAACCCGTCGCAGAGCGAGACGATCTGCACCACGACCGCTGAGGCGCTGGTTGCGGGGCGCCATGTCGTGCTTCCGGCATGCCCCGGAAACGACCCGTTCCTGAAGTACCCCAACGCTCACTTCTATCGCGATGTAGACGGGGCCGTCGCGGCGCTGCGACGAGCCCTCGCGGAACTGCCGGTGCCGCCGACCGAGGCAAGGCAAGACTTCGACTGGCCGACTGCATGCCGGACGCTCGCCGGGATCTGCGGGGTCCTGCCGGCAGGCGCCGCCATTGGTCGTCCAAGCTTCACGGAGTCCGCCGCCGATGGGTAGACTTGCCTGCACGCGACCGGTCTCCGACCCGCCACAACCTCAAGGATGCCACGATGCTCGGCAACGTCCTGATCGTCGGCGGATCCGCCAGCATCGCCCCGGAGGTCGTGTCGGCGTTCGGTGCCAACGCACGAGGGCTGACGGTCACCTACCGGCAACCTCCGCCGGCGCCGGCCGCCGGGATTGCCGTGCTGGCTTGCGATCTGGAGGACAGCGAGAGCATCCGGGCGGCCGCGCAATGCTGCTGTGACCTCGACGTGGTGGTGCTCCTGGCGGGAGCGATCACTGGTGTCGCCCTCGCCGAGGCATCCGATGCCGAGATCGATCGGCTTACCGCCGTCAACCTGAGTGGGCCGGCCCGGCTGATCAGAGACCTCATGCCTCGGCTGAGCAAGGGTGCGAGAATCCTGCTGGTCTCGTCGATCGCGGGCGAGCGCGGCAGTTTCGACAGTGTCTATGCGGCGACCAAAGGGGGAATGATTGCCCTGGCCAAGTCGCTGGCGACATGGCGCGGCAGCGACTTCACCACCGTCGTCGTCGCGCCAGGCCTGATCGAGCAGAGCGCCATGCTGAACGGCATGGCGCCGCATCGAATCGAGCATCACCGCAGCACGACACCGGCCGGCGAACTCCTAAACCGGGTCGACCTGGCCCGGATCCTGGTCGACTTGGCTCAGCCCCACTGGCGGCACGCCAACGGGGCGGTGATCCGAGTCAACGGGGGAGCCTATGTCTAGGGTTGCCGTCCTCGGCTGCGGACTATTCGGCGCCTGCATCGCCCTGAAGCTGCGCGAGCGTGGTTACGACGTCGTGGTGTTCGAGCGCCTGCCAGAGCCGATATGCGGCGCTTCATTCAACAGCATGGGCCGGTTGCATCTGGGCTTCCACTACCCGCGCGACAATCAGACGGCGCGCCAGTGCATTGCCGGCTTCTCCGCCTTCCGGGACGCGTTTCCGGAGGCGATCGTCGAAGGGTTCCCGAACGCATACTTCATCGCTTCCGAGAATTCGAAGACGACCGGCGAGCGGTTTCTGGCGTTCGCCGATGATCTGGGGCTGTCGTATCGGCGGCTTGATCCGGCGGCCTTCGTTCCGCGGGTGGTCGGCGTTGAGCTGGGCGTCGAAACCGACGAGGTGGTCTACGATGCCGCTGCCATCCGAAAGACGGTCATCCAGCGCATGGACCGGCTCGGTGTGGATTTGCGACTAGGCGTGGACATCGTGGCGGCCGAGCATGGGAGCCGGCAGATCGTGCTGGTCGATGCGCAGGGCCGGCGGGAGAGCTTCGACGCGACGGTGAACGCGGCCTATGCGAACATTTCACGGCTCGCCCGTTCGCTGGAGCCTGCCGGTCGCCCGGCGTCAGTACGAGTACACCGCCATCCCGATCGTCCGGGGTGCGCTTCCGCGCGTCGGGATCACCGTCATGGACGGCCCCTTCGTGAGCATGCTGCCGTTCGGTGCGGGTGACTGTCACACGCTCTATCACGTGCAGCATTCAGTCCTTGCGACGTCGATCTCTGCCGAGATGGACCCGACATGGTTGGACAAGGCCACGTCTCCGATGGCGCAGCGGGACCCGGAAGCGTTGTTCCGTCGCATCCGCGCGGCGGCCGCCCGGTTCATACCCGCTTTGGCGGACGTCGAGTTCGTCGGCCTCCTGCATGGTCCCCGTGCCGTGCCGGCCGGGTCCGACGACACCGATGCCCGTCCATCCGCGATTGACAGACCTTTGCCGCGCTACGTGAGCGTGCTGTCCTGCAAGGCCAGCCATTGCGTGTGGGTCGCCGCCGCGGTCGCCGACGAACTGGATTGGCTGCAAGCGGATGGCGGTGGCGGGCCCGTCCGACGGAATGAGGGCATTCCGGCTTGGCCCGAGGCGCCGGCTTGGCCCGAGGCGGCATCGTGATCGACAAGACGTTCTACGCGTTGAACCTTACCGTCTACTACAGGGACCTGCTGGGCTCGTTGACGGTGTCCATTGCGGGTGTCGCATGGTGCCTGAACGCCAGCGGGCTGCTGTTCGTCGTCGCATTTGTCCTCACGGTCGCTGCGATGCACCGGGCCGCGTTCTTCATTCATGAACTGACGCATCAGAAGGACAATCCGCGACTGAGAACCTTCAGCTGGTTCTGGGACCTGACGGTCGGAGCGTTCTTCCTAGTGCCGGCTGCCAGGTTCTTCGGCGCCCACCTGACCCATCACACCGCCGGGATCTTTCGGACGGACGAGGACCCCCAGTACTTCACGCTGCGCGGCAACTGGAAGCTGACCTTCGTCCTCATGGTCCTGGTGCCGCCGGTGGTCCCGCTCCTGCAACTGCTGCTGGCAATTGCCACGGCGTTCGGCGGCATCGCCGCGGACGGGGCGTTCGAAGGCTTCTTACTCCGCCGGGGCATGCCGTCCGGCTCCCGGCTTCGCCGAGGCCTCAAGGCCCGGGTGGTCTGGCTGAGCCGGTATTCTCTCGCCGCATGGTCGGCGTACGCTGTCCTGCTGCCGGAGACCCTGGGGTATGCTCTTCCACTCCTGTACGCGCTCCAGGTCGCGGTCTGGTACCTGGCCACCTGGCGGATTCCCTTGGAGCACAGGATGGAGAGCCGGCTCGAGAGATCCGACAGGCAAGATCAACTGCTGGACAGCTTCACGATCGAGGCGTTCCCTGGGGAACTGCTGCAGCCAACCGGGCTGAAGTATCACACCGCTCACCACATGTATCCGGGGGTCCCGTATCACAATCTGCCCGCATTACACGCGCAGCTGAAGGAGACCAACTTAGAGTACCGGCGCAACGTGATCTCGCTCTGGGATGCGATCCGCGGCGTTCCCGAGCGGTCGCGAGCCGGCGAGAATGCGGGTTAGCCACGGCCGGGAGCGCCCCGCCTGGCGATCTCGGCGATGATCCCGGGGATCTGCTTTGCCGCCTGGTTGCCGCCGGGCGCGCTTCGATCCGGGTTGCGGGTGTCGGTGCGCGCGGCAAGCAGCGACGTCAGGGCCCGCGCGAACTGCTTTGGAGTCGAAAACACTTCTCCCACCCGGTTGCGCCTGATCCACTTAAGGACCGCGTGCTCCTGCGGCAGGACGTTCGCGCGGTCGATCAGAAGTGGCAGCCCGAAGGCCAGCGCCTCGCTGACCGACAATGGGCCGGTCTTGCCGACGAAGATATCGGCGACCGACATGAAGCGGTGCACCTCTTGGGTGAAGCCCTTGACGACCGTAGGGAACGGCAGCCGGGTGGACGATACAGCCGCGGCCAGGGCGTCGTTGCGGCCGCACAGGAAGACCACCTGGGCCCGCGGCGGCGCGTCGCGCAGGGCCTCCGCCATCTCCAGCATGCGCCAGCTTCCGTACCCGCCGTACAGCATGCAGACCACGGGCAGTTCCGGGTCGAGTCCCAACTCGCGCCGCGCCTCGGCGATGTCCGCCGGCCTTGGCTCGAGAAAAACCGGTTTGGTCAGCAGCCCGGACATGGTGAACAGGCGGTCGGCGGGATGGCGCTTGCGAACCAACTGGTCGCGGCAGACGTCGGTCCCGATGATCGCGTAGTAACCGTCGCCTTTCGGGAACCAGACGTGACGGCTCACCTCCGCCCAATCGGTCATCAGGATGGAGAACGGAACCTCGCCGTTCCGGTAGCCGGCGAGGCTGTCCGCGATCAAGTGGTTGATGACCGGCAGCACCGACACCACCATGTCCGGCTCGGTGCGCTGCCACAACTCGGCAAAGGCGCGCCGTCCCTGCCTCCCGAGCAACATCACGTTCAGCACCGCGCCAACATAGAAGCCGAGACAGAAGAGACCAGTCCGGCCTTGGCGCAGGATCAGGTCGTTGTAGGTTTCCTCGACATCGCGCGCGGTGAAGCGCGCGAACAAGTCCAGGCGCGGCAGCACCTCCTGGTAGGCGTTGACCAGCGTCACGCGATAGCCGCCTGTCGCGTGCAGGATGTCGCGAAGCGCCTCGCCGGTGGCCCGGTGTCCGCCGCCGGCATCGGTGTAGATGATCACCATGTGGCGGCGACCGGATGTGCCGGCCGGCTCCGGGTCGATCGGCAGTTCCTCGCTCATCGGCCGGCGCCGTGGCTCGGCAGCGTCGCCGGCGGCGGTCTCGCGGTGGCGACATGCCCGATCCCATTCGGAACCGCGCGCGGCCGGGTGCCGTCGCGGGCGGGGGCGCGATGGTCGGCAGTCGTCATGTCACCCCCGTCGAACAGGCCCTGCTGGCCGCAGGCTCGCGGCCGCTCCGCCGCCCGACAGCTGAACCGCCCCGAGGCCACAGTCTTGAACCGGCCGCTGGCGGTCCGTGCGGCCTAGAGCGGAGACGCCGTTGCCGTAAGTGTGATCCCCACATGGTATCGCGCATCCGAACGCACTTCCGGCTGGGAGTTTAGACAGTCCGACTTATTCCGGGACAGAAGGATTTTGGGGTATGTCCCGGTCGATGTTGAAATAGGGGAGCAGGCGTTGCCCGCCTTGAGCCATTAGGCTCGGGGTGTCGAATCCGCGAAGGAGAGCAACGCCATGAAGAAAGCTACCAGATCTGCCGGCGTGGTGCCGGCGGCAATCGTCGATGAGGCTTGGCAGGAAGTCGGAGCCAGCTTCGATCGTTTCTGCCTGACGGCGGGCCTGGCGACTTTGGCGACGATGATGGATGAGGAGGCGGCCGAGCTGTGCGGCCCGCGCTACGGCCGGGCTGCTGGGCGAGACGGGTATCGCTGGGGCAAGACCAAGGGGAAGGTCGGCTTCCACGGCGGCAAGGTCGAGATCGATCGTCCTCGCGTTCGTGCTCGCGACGGCGGCGAGCTGGCGCTGCCGAGCTGGGAGGCGGCGCAGTCGGAAGACCTGCTCGGCAAGTGGGCGCTGAACCTGATGCTGATCAACGTCTCGACCCGCAAGTTCGGCCGCGCCGTCCGCCTGCCGGGCGGCGACATCCCGGCGGCCCCCGGGTCGGGAGTGTCGAAGTCGGCGGTGTCGCGGCGGTTCGTGGCGCTGTCGGCGGAACGCATGAAGGAATGGATGGCCGCCGACTTGTCCGCCCTGGACCTGCTGGCGATCCAGATCGACGGCATCCACATCGAGGAAGACCTGATGCTGCTGGCCGCCGTCGGCATCGACGGCATCGGCGAGAAGCATCCGCTCGGCGTGATCGAGGGGGCCAGCGAGAACGCCGCCGTGGCCCAGGCCCTGCTCGACAACCTGGTCGGCCGCGGCCTCGACCCGGCGGTCTGCCGCCTGTTCATCATCGACGGCGCCAAGGCGCTGTCGAAGGCGATTCGCAACACCTTCGGCCGCGACACCCCGATCCAGCGCTGCCAGGTCCACAAGGCCCGCAACATCGCCGAGCGCCTGCCCAAGTCCTTGCAGGCCGGCGTCCGCAAGGCGCTGCGTCAGGCCTGGGAACTGGACGACGCCGACAAGGCCGAGAAGCTGATCCGCAACCTCGCCCGTCGCCTGGAGCGCGACGCCCCGGGCGTGTCGGCCAGCATCCTGGAGGGCCTCGACGAGATCCTCACCGTCACCCGTCTCGGTCTGCCGGTCGAACTACGCCGGTCGCTCGCCTGCACCAACATCATCGAGAACATGAACGGAACCGTCCGCCGGGTCTGCCGCAACGTCAAACGCTGGCAGGACGCGGCCATGGCGCTGCGCTGGACCGCCGCTGCCATGCTCGAGGCCGCCAAGGGTTTCCGCCGCCTCAAGGCCCACAAGCAACTCCCGAGCCTGCGCCGAGCCCTGGCGGCCCACCAGGACAGGAACGCGATCAACCACGACCTTGAACAGCAGGCGGTCGCCGCATAGCATCGTCAACCAACAGCGCCTGCCGAGCAAATTTCAACACGGCGAGGGACATCCCCGGATTTTGGTCGCTGAGTGTCGCTGTTGCGACTTAGGATGGTCGGACTTTGATGATTCGACTGAGCCGGTGTCGACGCTGCCGCCGGGATTCAGGCGGGTCGATCCGAGGGGGGCGGGATGCCATACGTGCAGGTCAGATCCAAGCGAACGATGGCGGATTCCCGAAAGCGGCTCGGTCTGCTGCTGATCAAGCCGTCCCAGTACGACGATGATGGATATGTCATCCAGTGGTGGCGATCCTACATTGTCACCAACGCTTTGGCGGTGGTCTCCAGTCTGTTCGACGATGCCGCCGACCGTGAGGCGCTGGGTCCCGACGTCGCGATCGATACCAGGCTGATCGACGAGGTCGTCCAGTTTGTGCGGCCGGAAGAACTCAATCGCTGGCTCGAAAGGTTTGACTACGCCGCGGTTCTGCTGGTGGCCGTGCAGACGAGCCAGTTCCCGCGCGCCCTCGCCATCGGGAAGGCTTTCACCCAGGCGGGTTACCCGGTGATCATCGGTGGCGTCCACGTCAGCGGAACCTATGCAATGACGCCTGGATGGGAGCCGGGGTTCAGCGGGGCCCGGGACGCCGGGGTCAGCCTTTTCGCGGGCGAACTCGAGCCGCATGTCGACACCCTGCTGGCCGACATCGTGAACGGCACCGTCAAGCCTTTCTACAACCATCTGGCCAACAACGCCGACCTGGGCAAGTCGCCGCGGCAGCGCGCCACGCACGAACTCGCCAAACGCACTGTTGACCGCTATTATGGGCTTGAGGTCGGACGGGGATGCCCGTTCGTGTGCAGCTTCTGCACGATCATCAATTTTCATGGCCGCATCATGCGGCACCGCACGCTCGCCGACATCGAGTCGTATCTGCGCGAATGTGCGGCCGGCGGCGGCCGCACGATGCTGATCACCGACGACAACTTTGCCCGAAGCCCGATCTGGCGCGAGGTCTGCGAGATCTTCGCTCGGCTGCGGCGGGAACTCGGAGTCGACTGGGACGTGACGATTCAGGTCGACGCCCTGGCCGTGCGCCTCGAGGGATTCGTGGATGCCTGCCAGGAAGCCGGGGTGACGCGGATCTTCCTCGGCATGGAATCTGTCCGACCCGACAACCTCAAGGCAGCCGGCAAGGGGCAGAACAAGCTCCACCAGCTCCGCGACATGGTCATGACCTGGCGGCGCGCGGGCATCATCATCTATGCGGGAGTGATCATCGGCCTGCCGAACGACACGCCCGAGCGGATCGCCGAGGACTTGCGGATCCTGCAGGACGAGATCCCAGTCGATATCCTGTCGCCGTTCCTCTACACGCCGCTTCCCGGCTCGGCGGACCACAAGCGCATGGTCGGCGAAGGCGTGGAGATGGACACCGACCTGAGCCGCTACGAGACGGTTCACCCTGTGATCGATCATCCTTTGATGAGCCGGCAGGTCTGGCAGGAATTGTATTGGGATACATGGCGCCTGTTCTATACGCGGGCGCATCTGTGGACAACTCTTGCGCGGGGCCTGAAATATGGTCTGCAGATGAAGGCGTTGCGCACGACCTTTGTGTGTAGCAACACCGCGGCCAGCCTTGAGCGAGTCCATTCGGGCAATTCCGGCGCCGTGCGTTTCAAGGATCGTCGATCCCGGCGGGAAGGCTTCCCGGTCGAGCCGGCCGTCCCGCATGCAATCCGGCAGTTCGCGAGGAATACCCTGGTTCTGGCCCGGATCGGCGGTCGCCTTCTTTATGCCTACGGGGTGGAACTGTTTCTGCGGTGGGAGGCGAGCCGTGGCCGGCTTGACCGCTACATCCCGCCAATGGCCGAGGCGGTTCCCGCCCAGGGGACTCTGAAGGAAGAAATGTTCGCAGCAGAGTGATCGGCGATCGGATGCCCGGCCGACGCCGGGCCAATGCGCCACGGCAGAGGCAGGGTCGATGACAGAGGCAATCACCAAGCGGAAGACGGGGCAATTGTCTGTCCGCAAACGGGTCGGCCTGTTGCTGATCAAGCCGTCGCATTACGACGACGACGGCTACGTAATCCAGTGGTGGCGATCCTTCGTGGTCAACAACGCGCTGGCCGTGATGGGCAGCGTAATCACCGACGCCAGCCTGCGCCATGCCCTCGGCCCGGACGTCACGATCGAGCGGCGCCTGATCGACGAGGTTACCGAAGTCGTCCGGCCGGAGCGCCTGCTGGACTGGCTGGCCGGCTTTGACCATGCGGCCGTGATGCTGGTCGCGGTGCAGACCAGCCAGTTCCCGCGCGCACTTGACATCGCCCGGCCCTTCACTGCCGCCGGGTACCCCGTCATCGTCGGCGGCGTTCACGTCAGCGGGGCGCTGGCCATGGTTCCGAACTGGCAGCCGGCCTTTGCCGGCGCATCCGAGGCCGGGGTCAGCCTGTTCGCGGGCGAGTTCGAGCCGCATGTCGACGAGTTGCTGTCCGATATCGTCGCCGGCGCCGTCAAGCCGCTCTACAACCGCCTCGCCAAGCCGGCCGATCTCACGCTCTCCCCGCGTCAGCGTCCCGAGCAGGGGCTCGCCGCCCAGACCGCCGAGAGCCACTACGGGCTCGAGACCGGCCGGGGCTGTCCCTTCATCTGCAGCTTCTGCACCATCATCAACTTCCACGGCCGCTCGATGCGGCATCGGGAGCCGGCGGCGATCGAGGCCTATCTGCGGGACTGCGCTGCGGTCGGCGGACGGAACATCATCGTCACCGACGACAATTTCGCGCGCAGCCCGGTCTGGCGCGACGTGACGGATGTCCTCAAGCGCCTGAAGGACGAACTGAAGGTCGACTGGGACGTATCGATCCAGGTGGACGCGCTCGCCTATCGTATCGACGGGTTCGTCGACGCGTGCAGGGAGGCCGGCATCAAACGCGTGTTCATCGGCATCGAGTCGGTGCGCCCCGACAACCTCAAGGCGGCCGCCAAGGGGCAGAACAAGTTGCACCTCATGCATGACATGGCCATGGCGTGGCGTCGGGCCGGCATGCTGATCTACGGCGCCATGATCATCGGTCTGCCGAACGACTCGCCCGAACGGATCGCCGAGGACATCCGGATCCTGCAGGAAGAGATACCGGTCGATATCCTCTCGGCCTTTCTCCTTACCCCGCACCCGGGTTCGGCCGACCACAAGCAGGCGGTCGCGGAGCATGTCGTTATGGACGACGACCTCAATCGCTACGACACGGTCCACCCGGTGGTCGATCATCCCCTGATGTCGCGCGATCAGTGGGAGGCGCTCTACTGGGACGTCTGGCGGCAGTTCTACAGCAAGCGGTACATGAAGACGGTCATCGCCCGCGCTTTGCACTATGGCGTGAAGCTGGACATCATCCGCAGCACGTTCGTCTGCGCCTACACCGCCTCGTGCTATGAGCACGTGCACCCGCTCGACAGCGGCGGGGTCCGGATCCGGGCCCGTGACTGCCGTCGCCCGGGCATGCCCGTGCCGTCGGCGATCCCGCATGCGATCCGGCAGTTCGCCACGAACACGGCCATGCTGACCAGGATTGGATGCCTGCTGATGTATGCCTATGGTATCGAGCTTTTCCTGCGCCGGGAGCGGTCGCGCGGAAGGCTTGAACGGCATCTCGGAATAATCGTGCCGGTCACGGACCGTCGGCCCGGCTCCGCGGAGCGGCCCGTTGCCGCAGCCTGATCCCATCCCTCGAGCCCCCGGCAAGCGGGTCGGTCTGCTGCTGATCAAGCCGTCGCACTACGACGACGATGGCTACGTGATCCAGTGGTGGCGCTCCTTCGTGGTGACCAACGCCCTGGCGGTGGTTGGGAGCGTGGTGGAAGATGCCGGGGACCGACGGGTGCTCGGCCCGGAGGTCGCGGTCGAGACCCTGATGATCGACGAGGTCACCCAGGTCGTCCGGCCGCACAAGCTTATCCGCTGGCTGGCCGGTTTCGACCATGCCGCGGTGATGCTCGTGGCGGTCCAGACCAGCCAGTTTCCGCGTGCCCTCGACATAGCGCGGCCGTTCACCTCTGCCGGCTACCCGGTCATTGTTGGCGGAGTTCACGTTAGCGGTTCGCGCGCGATGGTTCCGAACTGGCAACCCGCCTTCGCCGGAGTGCGCGAGGCAGGAGTGAGCCTGTTCGCCGGCGAACTGGAGCCGCATATCGATGAACTGCTGGGCGACATCATGGCCGGCAGGGTGAAGCCGTTCTATGACCGGATGGCGGCCGGTGCCGATCTGGCGAACGCACCGGCACAGCGCGTCGTGCCGTATCTGGCGGCGCGAACGGTAGAACGCTACTACGGAATGGAGACAGGGCGCGGCTGCCCTTTCATCTGCAGTTTCTGCACCGTCATCAACTTCCACGGCCGGTCGATGCGCCATCGCGATCCCGCCCGGATCGAGAGCTATCTGCGCGCCTGCGCGGCCGATGGTGGAAAGGCAATCCTGATCACCGACGACAACTTCGCCCGGAGCCCGGTCTGGCGCGACGTTTGCGGGATCCTTGCCAGGCTTCGGTGCGAACTGGGCGTCGACTGGGACGTATTCATCCAGGTTGATGCTCTGGCGGTCCGGATCGACGGGTTCGTCAAGGCCTGCCGCGAGGCCGGCGTCAAGCGGGTGTTCATCGGCATGGAGTCCGTCCGGCCCGACAACCTGAAGGTGGCCAGCAAGGGGCAGAACAAGATCCACCAGCTCCGCGACATGGTCATGACCTGGCGACGGGCGGGTGCGGTGGTCTATGCCGGCATGATCATCGGCTTTCCGAACGACACGCCCGAGCGGATTGCCGAGGACATCAGGATCCTGCAGGCGGAGATCCCGGTCGATATCGCCGAGATCTTCCTGCTAACGCCGTTGCCCGGTTCCGCCGACCATCAGGCCTTGGTCGCCAAGGGGGGAGCGATGGACGAGGACCTCAATCGCTACGACACCGTCCACCCCGTGAACGACCATCCGCTGATGACGCGACAGGTGTGGGAAGATCTCTACTGGGACACTTGGCGGATGTTCTACACCCGTCGGTACATGAAGACGGTGATCGCTCGGGCCCTCTACTACGGTCAGCCGTTGGAGATCGTGCGCAGCACCTTCGTGTGCAGCTACTCGGCGGCGAGGTATGAGAGGGTCAATCCGCTCGACAGCGGCGGCATCAGGATAAAGGACCGGCGCTCCCGCCGACCGGGTTACCCGGCGGTTCCGGCGATCCCGCATATGTTCGGGCGGTTTTTCAAGAACGCCTGGGTGGTGAGCCGGATCGGCAGCCTGCTCCTGTATGCATTCCTGCTCGAACTCTACCTGCGTTGGGAGAAATCCCGGGGGCGGCTTGGACGTCACGCCGGGGAGGAGCGGCAGATCGCCGGCCTTGACGTGTCGTCCAGCGGCGCACCGACGACAGCAGGAGAATGACGCCTCTTTTGAAATCCGAGTGGGTAGCGGCTGTCGAGCTGGGGCCTGACGACGGGCCTGCATCGATCCCTTTGTTCGACCGGCGAGACCATCCCTTCGTCCCGACCTGCCTTCTGCGGGGCTAGGCGGGGATCGGCGGTCAAGGATGGCCGGAGGCCACCGCGCAGCGGCGCGAAGCGTCCTTGATGGCCGATCCCCGCCTGCCATGCTGGGTGCAGGTGGGGCTCTGGAAGGCGAGTGCGGGGCATGCAGAACCAACTCTTCGAGGTGGCCTTGGGCATTGCCGAGCCGTGGTACGTCAACGGCGTCGACTTCGACGCGGCCGAGAAGACCCTGACGATCGGTGTCGATTTCGTCGCCGGGACACGGTTTCCGGCGGCCGGCGTGGCAGGCGTGCATCCGGTCCACGACACCCAGATCAAGCGCCTGCGGCATCTGAACTTCTTCCAGCACGAATGCTTCCTGGAGGTCAGAACGCCTCGCGTGAAGCTGCCCGACGGGCGGGTCGTGCAGGTCGAGCCCGAGTGGTTCGGCAAGCTCGCCGGCTTCACCCTGCTGTTCGAGGCGCTGGTGCTGGCCATGGCCCGGCAGATGACCTTTGCCGCCGTGGCCAAGCTGGTCGGCCTGTCCTGGCATCGCGTCCATGCGATCTGTTCGCGCTATGTCGATCTCGCCCTGGCCGAGGCCGATCTGTCGACGGTGACGGCGGTGGCGATCGACGAGACCTCCTGCCGGCGCGGCCACAACTACCTGACCATCGCCGCCGATATGGATGAGCGCAAGGTGGTGTTCGTCACCGAAGGCAAGGACGCCAAAACCATCACCCACTTCGCCGAATACCTGGCCGAGCACAAAGCCATGCCCGAGCAGGTCCGCTCGGTGAGCATCGACATGTCGCCGGCCTTCATCAAGGGCGTGGCCAGGCAGTTGCCCAACGCGCGCATCACCTTCGACAAATTCCACGTCGTCGCCCATGCGTCCGCCGCCGTCGATCAGACCAGGCGCATCGAGCAGCGAACCGATCCGAGCCTCAAGGGGCTGCGCTGGAAGCTGCTCAAAGACCGCGACCGGCTGACTGACGAGGGCCGGGCCGACCTTGACGCGTTGATCGCTCAGGTCGCCACCAAACGCACGCCGCGCGCCTGGCTCTACCGTGAGAATTTGCGCGACATCCTCGAGCGCAAGCAGATCAACGTCGTCTCCGCCATGCTCAAGCAGTGGTGCACCAACGTCCTGCGTTCCAAGGTCGAGCCGATGAAAGACGTCGCCAGGATGATCCGTAGGCACTTCGACGGCATCGTCGCCTGGACCCAGACCCGCCAGACCAACGGCTTCATCGAGGCGCTCAATGGCCTGTTTCAGGCCGCCAAACGCAAGGCCCGCGGCTACACCCGGTTCGCCACCATGCGCACCGTACTCTTCCTCATCGCCGGAAAACTCGACTTCACCCGGATCAACCCGCAGGCCGCATAGCCCACTCGAAATTCAAAAGAGCCAGAATGGCACTGACAAGCGATCTCGCACCCAAGGCCGTTTCGGCTGAATCGGGACGACCATGACCGACCTCGCGCTCTCCGCCCTCACGGACGTCATCCTGGCCTGCGAGTTGTTCTTTCTCGCCGGCATGACCTTTCGGCTTGACGTGGAGCGCGGATCGCCGGCCTGGATCTGGGGCCTGTATCTCGCCTTGACCGGCACCGCGACCATGCTCGGCGCCATCGATCACGGTTTCTTCGAGCCGATCGAGCACCCTGGCAATCCCGCCATGAAGTTCGCGACCCGCGCGGCCATCGCCGTCGCCACCTTCACAATGCTGGTTGCAACGGCGCGGCAGTTCCTCGGAACAGCGTGGCAATGGATCGTCGTCGGGGCCGGCATTGTCATACTAGCGCTCACGATCTGGGTGAACTGGACAAGCGATGATCTGCTGGCGCTGGCTGCCGGCAATGCTGCCAGCATGCTCCTGGCGCTCGTCCTGCACGGGACCAATCTGCGGTCCGGTCGCGGCACGCTGGTGATGTGCGTGGGCATTCTGATGACCATCGCAGCCTCGTCGCTGCTATTCTCCGGCGGGAACGGTCTTTTCGGCCTCGGCCTTTACGGCACCCTGCACGTTGCGCTGATGCCGGCCGTGTTGGTGCTGTTCCTCGGGGGACTGCGGTTGCGCCGCACCCGCTCACCGGGAAATATCACTTGAGACATGGGTGGCGATCCTTCTGTCGCTGTATGATCGCCGACAAGAGTGGCCGACTGTCCGGCTCGGCCGCAGTGCAGGACGGTAGTGAGCCGGCAGAGCGGCGTAGGCCCGGGTTCTGAGCTGTCTGTATGGCTTTCAGTTCCGCCATTGGGAGCGAACATGTTCCGCAGTTTCTTGCCGTCCGTTCTGTTCTACGCGCAGGCGTTGGGTCACACAGGCCACGCCGCGTTCAAGGCCGGACGGGGGCGGCTCAACAATCCCGGCTTGGTGCTCGGCAGCCACGCGCTTCGGCGCGCGCTGGAATCGGCCGGTGTGCGATTCGAAGTATCGGGCCTCGATTCGGTGGACTGGAAAACCGGCCCCTTCGTGTTCGTGGCAAATCACATGAGCGCCCTGGAGACGCAGATCCTACCGTCGATCCTGCAGGACGCTGCTCCCTGCACGTTCGTCGTAAAGTCGAGCCTTCTCGGATATCCGGTTTTTGGCTCCATCCTCCGTGCATTTGACCCGATCGTCGTCCACCGTGCCGACCCGCGTGCCGATCTGCGCATCGTTCTCGACGAGGGGGTCAGCCGGCTGAGGTCCGGCGTCTCCGTCATCATCTTTCCGCAGGCTCACCGGACGGCGACCTTCGACCGCAGGACCTTCAACAGTATGGGCATGCGTCTGGCCCGCGCGGGCGGTGTGCCGATGGTGCCGATCGCGCTGGATACTGCCGCGTGGTCGCAGGGGCGCTGGCTCAAGGACATCGGCTGGATCCGGCCTGCGCTACCGGTTCGCTTTGCCATCGGCGCTCCGATCGAAGTCGCTGGGGACGGACCTGGCGCTCATCGGGAAGCGACGAGCTTCATCGAGTCCACGATCGCGGGATGGAAGGTCGGAGCGGCGGAAGAGCTGAATGGTGTGGAGACTTCCCCAGACCCCGTCTGCCGCGATCCGCTCGCGATCCATTCCGAGCCCGGCCGGGCGACTTCCGTGAGCTGAGCTATTCAGGCTTCACACAACGCGACGCATCTCACACGATGTACGATTGCGATCCATCGTACCTTCATCAGATTCCGGTGACATGACTGCTCTTGCCAAGGAACTCGCCGCCCACGACGCCACCCCGAATCCGCCGACCGCCATATCGCTGAAGATGCTCGCTGCGGACACCCGCGCCGCGATGGTCGAAGTTGGCGAACGGGTGACCCTGGAGGCCGGCACGGTCCTGTTCGCGGAGAACGACCAGACCAACGATCTGTACATCGTCGAGTCCGGCACGGTCGTGAGCTACCGTGGGGGCGGCGAGGACGATGACGAATGGCCGGTTCTGGAACTCGTCGAGGGCGACATCATCGGCGAGATGTCCTTTCTTGACGGCGGCATCCGTCAGTTGAACGCGCGGGCCGAGACCGATTGCCGGCTGCTGAGAATCCACCCCTTCGACCTTCTGGAACTCGAAGGCGGGGACCACTACTACGACAACCTGCGTGCGAGCGTGGGGATCACGGTCGTCCAGCGCCTTCGGGTCGGCACAGAGCTTCAGGTGGCGACGCTCAAGCACCAGCTCGAACTTGCCAAGACCCAGAAGCAGTTCGGCCAGTTCTTCCTCTTCACCCTGACGTTGTTCTCGATCGGCATGGTCGTGAACAACGTCATTTCCAACAACATCCTTGAAGTGGATGTGCGGACCCAGCAGTTCGCTTGGCAGTACCTGCTCGTCCTGCTCGTGCCGAGCTTCATCGTCGTCTGGCTGATGAAGATCCCGCTGCGCCAGCTCGGCCTGACGACCGAAGGTCTGCGCAAGTCGCTGACCGAGGGTACGGTCGTATCGCTGGCGATCCTCGGGTTTTCGGCGGCGGTCGTGGCCAGCTCCTGGATGACCGACGCGATCCCCGACCTGGCCGTCGCCGTCGGCTGGAGTGCGCTACCCGGCTACCTGCTGCACTCCTTCCTCCAGGAGGTGGTGGCCCGTGGCTTCATGCAGTCCTCGATCCAGCGTTTTCTCAGCGATCGCCGCGGTATCCGAACGGTCATACTGACCAGTACAATGTTCGGAGTGTTCCATGTTCAGTTCGGGCTGCCCGCGGTGCTTGTAACCATTGTGAGTTGCATAATTTTCGGACTGTTTTACCTGAGGCATAAGAATATCTTCGGTGTTACGCTGCTGCATTTCATGCTGGGGGCGTGCGCATTCTCGATCGGAGTGCTGTGATGGGAAGGCCGCTGCGGCTGGACGACCGGCGGTCTCGGCCTGCGCGACCATCGTCTGGCCGGGGCCTTCGGTCGATGGGGTTGGGGGCCGGAAGCGCCGAACGTCGCCATTGTGGTGCAATGACGCGCGCAAGGCAGCAGAGGTAGGCCGGATGCCGAGAGCTTCGACGATCCTGGTGTTGGCGCTGGTTTCCGCCCCCATGGCCTTGATTTTGCCGGCGTTCGTCCCTCCGGCCCCGCGGGTCCATGCGGCGGAGGACACGTCGGCGGGATCTCGGCTGCCGGTTATCGCATCGCCGGTGCGCCGCGTAGCGGGGTACGAGGTGCGCGGGCAGTACGTCGGCCGCGTGGTCGGGCGACGGACCAGCGAATTGGGCTTCGATACGCCGGGTCTTCTGGAAGCCGTGCTGGTCAGGGAGGGGGACCGGGTCCGAAAGGGCGACGTTCTGGCCCGCCTCAACATCACGCGCCTGAAGGCCCGGCGCCAGCAGTTGACGGCCCAACTGGCCCTTGCCCGCGCCACGTACAAGGAGAGCGAGGCCAACCTCGAGCTCGCCAAGGTGACGGCTCATCGGCAGAAGAACCTGATGCGGTCCGAGAACGTCTCGCGCCAAGCCTACGACGAGGCCAGGTTCCAGGAACAGGCGCTTCGGGCCACGCTCGACGCCAATCGGGCCTCCATCGAGCAGGCCGCGGCGGCGGTCGCGTCCCTCGATGCGGACATCGAGCTGTCGCAGATCGTTGCCCCGTTCGACGGGACCATCACAGGGCGCTTGGTCGACGAGGGCGTAGCTTTGGTGTCGGCCACGCCGGTCTTGCGCCTCGTCGAGGATGAGGCGATGGAAGTGCGGATCGGGCTCCCGTCGGCGGTGGCCGACCGGCTCGAGCCGGGGCGGCTCTACGACATCTCTATTGCCGGCGACGAGCGCCGCGGCAGGCTGCGTGCGTTGCTGCATGCCCTGGATCCGATGACCCGTACGGTACCCGCGATCTTCGACGTCGAGGCGCGCTCGTCGGTGCGACCGCCGCGGTCCGGGCAACTCGCGGTCATCCTGGTCAACCGGTTCGTGGCAGACGCGGGCTACTGGGTGCCTCTCGGCGCTCTCGTCGGTGGCAGGCGGGGCCTGTGGGACGCAACTGCGCTGATCCGCGAGGAAGGCGAACCGCCGCTCTACCGGACGGTTCGCCGTGAGGTGGAGGTGCTGCAGACGGAGACCGAGCGGGTGTTCGTTCGCGGCGCCATCGCCGATGGCGACCTGATCGTGACCGACGGACTGCACCGCATCGTGCCGGGCCAGATCGTACGCCTTGCCGAGCCGCGGCCGTAAGGCGCGGGGCCCGGGCAATGCGCGACCTGTTCTTCCGTTGGCCCCGGCTGACAATCCTGGTGATCGGTCTGCTGGTGACCGGCGGCCTGTCGGCGCTGGACACGATGCCCCGCCAGGAAGACCCGGAGGTGGCGCCCCGGAACGGCGACGTCAAGGTGTACCTGCCGGCCGCCAGCGCCACCCGGGTCGAAGCCCTGGTGACCGAGAGGATCGAGGCTGTCCTCTACGAAGTCGACGATATCAAGAGCGTCAATTCGCGATCCCAGTCGGGCTTCTCGGTCGTCTATATCGAGCTCGACGACGACGTCACCGACACTGACCCGGTGTGGACCCTGATCCGGTCCAAGGTCGCCTCAGCCCAGCTGCCGGCGGACGCCTCCGTTCCCGACGTCTCGGTGGGGACGACGGCCGCGTTCACCTATCTCGTCGGCCTGACGTGGAATCTGGACGACAGGATCGAGCTCGGTCTGTTGCGTCGACTGGCACGGGAACTCGAGCAACGGGTTGTTGCGTACCCCGGCACCCGGGAGGTGCAGATCTTCGGGCTGCCCGAGGAGGAGGTCGAGGTCAGCGTTCCCCTCGACATGCTGGCTGCGAAGAACCTGACCACGGAGGAGATAGCCACCGCGATCCGTGACGCGGACGTGAAGGTCGCCGCCGGTCAGATGCAGGGGACGACCGGCAACCTCGTCCTGGAGGTCGACGGCGAACTGGACTCGCTGGACCGCATCCGGGGGATTCCGCTGCATCGCTCGCCGAACGGGGACCTGCTGCGCGTCGGCGACGTGGCGCATGTGTCGAAAGCCCTGCGTGCCCCGGTGGCGACCCGCGCCCTGGTGCACGGGCGGCCGGGCATTGTCGTCGGCATCAAGATGGCCGAGGGTCGAAGGGTCGACCGTTGGGTCGACGGCCTGAACGATCTGCTCGGTCGGTTCCGCGAGAAGCTGCCGGCCGGGGTGCTTGCCGAGACCCTCTTTGACCAGAGCAGGCAGACCGCCGAGCGACTCGGGTCGTTGCTCGGTAACCTCCTGCTTGGCGCCGGCCTGGTGATCGCAGTCCTATTCGTGAGCATGGGGTGGCGGGCCGCGTTGCTGGTCGCCTCCGCCCTGCCGCTGACGGTGCTGGCAGTGATGCTGGTGCTTGGCCTGATGAGGGTACCGCTGCACCAAGTCTCGCTGACCGGGCTCATCATCGCGCTCGGGCTGCTGATCGACAACGCGATTGTCAGCATTGACGAGTATCAGAAGGGTCGCAGCCGCGGGCTCGACCGCGGACACGCCGTGCGCGAGACGGTTGGTCGACTGTTCGTGCCGCTGCTTGCGTCCACGGTGACGACGGCGCTGACCTTCCTGCCCCTGATCCTGATGCCGGGCGCCGCCGGTGAGTTCGTCGGATCGCTGGGACTTGCGGTGGTGCTGTCGATCACCTTCTCGTTCCTGCTCTCGCTGACGGTGCTCCCTGCCGTCGCGGCCTTTCTCGACCGGGCCGGCGTCGTCTCGCGAGAGGGCGACGAACGCCGAAGCTTCCTGAGGACCGGACTGTCGTTGCCCCGGGTGTCGCGGGTCTACGGCAGGCTCGTGACCGCGAGCCTGGCGCGGCCATGGCTCGGGATCGTCGTCGCGATCACGATCCCGGTGACCGGCTTCGTCGCTGCGGGACAGCTGGTGCCGCAGTTCTTCCCGGTCATCGACCGGGACCAGTTCCAGATCCAGCTAAAAATCTCGGACAATGCATCGCTGGAGCAGACTGAGGAGGCCGTCCAGGTCATCCGCCGGATCCTCGGCGACTACGAGGGAGTCCGCCGCAGCGTCTTCTTCATTGGTGAGAACCCGCCGAGGGTGTTCTACAATGTCGCCCTCGCGGACGACCCGGCCCCCAACTTTGCGGCCGGCTTCGTCGACACGGTTTCGCCGGACGCCACGGTCGAGATCCTGAGGACCCTGCAGGCGCGCCTGGGCGACGCGCTGCCGAACGCCTTCATCCTGGCCTTGCCCTACGAGCAGGGGCCGCCGACCGGCGCCCCGGTCGAGGTTCGTCTGGCGGGGCCGAACCTTGACGTGCTCGCCGACCTCGGCGTGGAGATCCGCAAGCTTCTCAGCGAGACCCGCAATGTCACCTACACCCGGGCGACGATCACCGGCGGGCGTCCGCGACTCGTGCTGCAGCCGGACCGGGACGAGGCGACGTTTGCCGGCTTCACGCCGGTCGATCTGGCGAAAGCCCTGGACACCACGCTCGACGGCGTGGTCGGCGGGTCCATCGTCGAAGGCACCGAGGAGTTGCCGGTCCGGGTCCGCACGATCGAAGCGGACAGGACCTCCCTCGACCGCATCGGCAGTGCGCCCGTCCACAGTCCATTGCGCGATTCCAGTGGCGGCGCGGTCGGCACGGTGGCCGGCATCCCCCTGACTGTGCTGGGCCGCTTCGATCTGGTTCCGGAGACCCCGCTGATCACCAGGCGGGACGGTGAGCGGACGAACACCGTCCAGGCCTTCGTGACGCCCTTCAGCCTTCCCGGTATCGCCCTTGCCGATTTCAAGCGACGCCTGGAGCAGAGCAATTTCCGTGTACCTGCCGGTTATCGCATGACCTTCGGCGGCGAGACCGAGAAGAGCGGCGAAGCACAGTCCAACCTGTCGAGCGTCTTTGGCACGCTTGCCATGCTGCTGGTGGGCGCGCTGGTCCTGGCATTCAACTCGTTCAGCGCCGCCGCCGTGATCGTCGTCGTCGCCGTCCTGAGCATCGGAGGCGGCCTGCTGTCGCTCTGGGTCTTCGACTTTCCCCTGGGTTTCATCGCCGTCGTCGGGTGTATGGGCCTCGTCGGCCTCGCAATCAACGACAGCATCGTCGTCCTGTCAGCGCTTCGTCGCGACGCAAAGGCCATGGCCGGCGATCTGGATGCGACCCAGAAGGTGGTGATGGAGGGCACCCGCCATGTGCTTTCGACCACGGTGACGACCGTCGGCGGATTTCTGCCGCTGATCATCTGGGGTGGATTGTTCTGGCCTCCCATGGCGGTGGCGATCTCCGGTGGCATGGTGGGGGCGACCATGCTCGCCCTGTTCTTCGTGCCCCCGGTCTTCGTGCTGATGGGCAGGCTGCGCCGGCTTCGGGCCTGATCACCGCTCAGCGCCGGGAGCGCCGTCGGCTCCATCGGCGGCTCTTCCGCTTCGGCGCCCTGCCGGAGAGAGGCGGCCGGCTCCCAGTGGTGCCACCGTTTCGCCCTCGACGGGTGGCGACTCGTGCTTGATGGTCAGTGTCCAGACGGACGGCGTGGCGAAAAGTCCTTGCGACTTTTGCCGTCCAGGCGCGCCACTTTGATGCGCTGGGAAGGACGATGGCTTTGGGGCCTCGCCACGTTTGGGGCATGGGTTTTCTTCGATGGTAGCTGACGTGAAGGCCGCGCGTCGCCCCAGCCCCGCCGGCCTGCGCCGGTTCCTGGACTTGCGAACGCAGCAGCGGGACTCCGATGCCTGGGGCGAGGCTGTCCCCCGCGACGCCGACGCGCGCCAGGAGGCGCTGGAACTGCGGCTGCGATACGTCGCGCGCTATGAGGAAGCTGCTGCGCCGGCCGCAGGCGCCGGAGGTCCTGGAGGTGCTCCGTCGCTGCGGCCGCGACTGCATCCCGGTCCCGCGCCAAACCGAGCGGCACTTTATTGGTCGGTGTCCTGCTCGCCGTCGACCCCTGGCAAGGCGCTGGTCCGCGTCAATGCCAGCTGGATGGAGCTGTTCTCGCTGTATGCCGACGGCGACGGCATCCGCGCGCTGTTCCTGGTGCACCTCTCCGACTTCACCACCGACCGGTCGCTCGACCACGATCGGGTGGACGAGGCCTTCCTGGAGCGCTGCGTCGTGATGCCGGAGGATGTCGGACCACATCTTCCCCGCGGCGAGGACATCTTCGGCGTCAAGATCCGCGGCTTCGCCTCGATCCGGCAGGTTCCTTGCGGAACCGCGTGCGCTGCAGGCCGTCGGGCGTTCAGCCTGACGCACATGAACCGGGGCCGGAACGCCTATCAGGCGAGCCACTGCTACAACCTGGCGGCGGATCACATGCTGGGCGACGCGGGACGCTGAACAGCGGCCGCCACTTGCCCCGCAGAGGCAGTGCCGCCGCCGCGCCTGGAGCGAGTGCGGCCGCGAAGCAGGCTGAACATTGCGGAAGAGCCACGACGCACTTTGAGTCTCACGCATTGACGACAAACTTCGTTGTGGCTCACGAAGCGCGTTCGTGAGCCACAAGCCTCTTGGTCAGGCAGGGGTGGATCCCCGGATCGCGCTACGCGCATCCGGGATGACGGCTGAGGCCGGTCGTTCCACCAGTTCAACGCCGCCTGGCCCAGCATCCCGCCCATCACTCCCGCCGATCACTCCCGCTGCAGCACGATGATGTCTACACTGCCCGAACACGTTCGCCGCCTCCGCCGTGCCGATGACGTGCGCCCGTAGGCCACTTGGGCCCTGCACACGGCGTCGCGCAGCCAGGACGGCTGGTAGAAGGCGATGCCGTAGCGGCCCTCGGCCGAGATATCCCGACGAGAACCCGCTGAAGCCATGGCCGTCGCGGTGGAAGGCGGCGACCGTCGCCTGGCGCTGCTCCAGCGCGATCGGCGCGGCAGGAGGTCAGGCCGCCGGCGGCAGGTGTCGGCGAGGCCAGCGCCGAGGAAGGTGGTGAACGGCACGCCGCCGGCGGGCCTGGGCGTATTAATGTCGCACGCCAGCGGAGAAGAAACCAGCGGGGTCAGTGCGTCGGCCGCCGCGGCATGGGGTGGCAGCGGCGGATGCACCCAGCACCATGTCGACCGACCCGGCCGGCGGCAGCGGGGCGATCGGCCGACCGGGCGTCGACGGCGGCGCGCAGCCGGAGCCGCCCGGCGCAGAAGCCGGTCGCCTCGGCATCGAGGTCGGGCGGCAATGACGCGGGCCGCCGGATACAGCAGCGGCAGTGCGCTTGGGCCATGCGGCACGGCGTGGCAGCCGTAGTCGACGATCGTGCCGTGCGCCGGCGGGCTGGTGCCGACGTGCCGGCGCAGGATGCGGTCTGGTCTCCTCGAAGAGCTGCAGATGGGCGGAGGAGAAGCACGCATCCGGCCCGCGGGCGGCGGCGGAGCGGACCGGGCGATAGTCCGCGTTCCGGGTGGATGCTGCGGTCGACCCGCGCCATGAGCTCAGCCGGGGGCGGCAGGCTCGGTGCGGGGTTCATGGTGTTCGTGGCGTTCATGCTCCGGGCTTGTGGCTGGCATGTCTGGGCTCCATCCGTCAGTTCCGGGCCTGCCGCGCGCCGCGGCGCCGGGGCGGCCGCCTGCGGCGGGGCGGCGCTCGCCGGTGCCGGCTCCACCGCACCCGGCGCCTGCACGGCCGCGCCGGGTGGCGTCGGGATACGCGGCGCCGAGCGTGCCGTCGGGCGGGCTCGAGATGCGCGCCTTCCGCCCCATTCGTTCCAGCGGCGACGTTGGCCACGAACAGCGGGCGGTCGCCGGCGGCTGTACGCACGCCGGGGTCCCTGCGCCGCCGGGCGGCGCAGCCGGAACTCCTCTCGCCGCTCCGGCGTGGCATCGACGAACAGCTTGGCGGCAGGCCGCGGCGGGGCGTGTTGTCCCAGCCCGGCATGATGCCGCGGTAGCGGCTGGTACGCCATGGCGCCGGCAACGCTTCCGGCCGGGGCTACGCCGCCTGGCCACTGAGTCGCTGGGCCGGTGTCCGTGGAACTTCGCGTCAGGCCGGGGACCGTCGCCGGCGGCGGCCGCTCCGGCCAGCCGATGCGGCGAGGAACATCGACCTGCGGAGTCGAAGCCGAGATGTGCCGGGTCGCCGACGCCCGTGCGTCTCCACCGCGCAGATCGTCTGGCGCCGGCGAGCCGGCGTCGCGGCGGCGCGGCAGCCATGCGAGCCGCCACGGCCCGCGCGCGTCGCTCAACAGCGGCGCCCGGTAGACCAGCGGCAGCGGCGCGCCGTCGACGGTGATGTAGTGCGGCGACCGGAAGTGCGGGATCACCGAGTCGATGTGAAGGCGGCGTCGCTCGCCCGCGGGTCTGTTTCGCCGCTGCGCCAGCAGCACGTCATCCGGGCAGCCGTCCCAGTTGCCGGGTCGAGATACTCGTTGGCCCAGCACAGGCAGCCGGCGAAGGCAGGCCGGCCCGGGCAGGCTGATCGCCTGGCCAGCGGGGCGTCGAGGAAGCTCGCGGCCAGGCCAGTGACCGGTGGTGGTAAGTGGCAGAAGCCATGGACGCCATGCGCGCCCGGGCCAGCGCCGCCTGCGCCTCGGGCACCGCCGGGTCGCGCAGGTCGTAGAAGCCGGCGCTGCGGGCCGGTGGGCAGCCGTGGCGCGGCGTGCCCGGCGAAGGACGGCCGCGCCCGTCGCAGCGCGTGCCGCTCGGTATAGCCCTCGCCCCACCAGCGGTCGTTCTCCGGCACCGGATGGAACTGTGGAAGGTAGAAGGCGATCAGGCGGAGGGCGGCATCATTCGATTCCATGGCGGATGGTCACCCGGCCTCCGCCAGCCGGATGCCGCCGCTCGGCGCCGGCACCGGATGCTGCGTCCGATGCCGGGCCTGGTCCTGGTCCAGGCGCTCGGCCAGCTCGGAAGCACGCCGTCCGGAACGATTCGCCGCCGGGCGGCATCCAGCTCGGCGGTGTAGCGCAGGAAGGCGTCCAGCGCCCCGGCCCGGCGCCGCACATGCGCCTCGCTGTAATAGGCGCGCATCTCGACGGCCTTGGCCGCCGGGCTGCGACGTCGGCGCGAACTCTCCGGCGAAGCGGTCGATGCGGCGCCAGGGCCTCGGCGATGACCGCGTCGGAGCAGGCTGGCGGCGTCGGCATAGGGTGGAACCGTGGCCTCGGTGAAGCCGATCCCATAGCCGCGCGCGGCGGCGAAGCGACACGTCGGTGCAGGTGGAGCGCGTTGTGAGGCCTGCACGGTGATGTTGACGTAGACGACGACGTTGCACATGCGGTCGTGAGGCGTCGAGCGTGGCCGGGACGTCGGCCCAGCGCGACGGGCTGCGGATGTAGTCGTTGCGGATGCCGATGTCGTCGATGCTGGCGATGACGTGAGACCTGACGAAACCGGCCGAGCAGCTCGAGCCATCGGGGCGGGGCGCGCGCGTCACGTTGGTGATCACCGTCACGAGAGTGTCGGGACCGCTCCGGTTCCGCGACGCCGTGTCGAGGATTCCGTAGGCGTTGGGGATCAGGCTGGGCTCGCCGCCGAGCAGCATGATCTGGCCGGGCGGGGAGGGGTCGCCGACTAGGCGCGCGCCAGCCGGCTTCGTCGCGCGGCGGCCAGTTGCTGGCGTTGTTGATGGCGTCTGCCGGGGGGACCGGAATGGCCCCGAGCCGCGCCGCCCTTCGGCTCCGCCACCAGCGTCAACGCCTCGGACGGCGATCTCTGCCGCCTCTCGCCGGGCGCCAGTTCGAAGGCGATGTCCAGCCGCTTGAGGCGGTCCTCGCGCGGCAGCAGGGCGAGGCTGATCACCAGGTCGCCGGTGCCGGCGGCGACCGGACCGTCATGCAGCGCGATGCCGGAGACCCGCACGGTCAGCCGCGAGACCGGGCGCTGCTCGGCGGCAAACCGGATCAGCCAGCGCCTTCGGCCGGCGGCTCAGCAGCGGCAGCAGCATGCCGGCACCGGACGCGGCGCGAAGGATGCCGCCGGCTTCGGTCCAGCCGCGATAGCCGACGCCATGGCGGAACGGCAGGCCGAGGGGCGATGTGTGTCGCCGGCCCGCACCAAATCGCGCGCCGATGCCGTAGAGCGGCGGGGCCGCCGCCGCGGCGTCCGCGAAGTCCGCGATCCGCGCGTCTTCCCATTCCGCGATCCAGCGCTCATCACGGCGTCCGACGCGACCCGGGAGCTGTATCCGCGGGTAGCACATGCGGCAGGCGAGATTGCAGGTGTTCTCCATGCGAGAGCTGCCGGATCCGCGGCAGCCGGTCCAGCGTGGCACCGAGCTTGCGGGCGTCGGCGCGCAGGTCCTCGACCGGCCTGGCCTCGGACGCGGCGATCTGCGTCTCGTGCTTCGCGCGCTGGCTGACCCGGGCCGGCGGCCTCGGCCAGGCGGCAGGTCTCGCAGCCGGAGACCGGCTTCCCCTCCAGCATCCTTTGCCGGACGCCGATCATCACCGGCGTGTTCACCATGTCCAGCGGTGTCGCATCGCTGCCTGGTCCAAGCGGCTGGCCTTCGAGGACCTCGGCGGCGGAGATCGGATCGCATGAGCAGCAGGGCATGACCTTGCCGCCTGCGACCAGGGACAGGACATACCAGGGCGCCAGGCACATCGAGGCTGTCGTCGCCGGTCGTCATGACGCCAAGGCCTTTCCGGTATCCGCCCGCCGCGAGGCCGGCGGTTTCGTCGAGTGCCGCTGCGAGCAGGCCGGGCGGCAGGATCAGGTCGTCGCAGAGCGGGTTCCCTTCGGCACCGGGCGCACCCTCGAGCCGCAGCAGCCTTGGGCGGATCCCGGCGACGTCGAGCAGGGTCGTCATCCAGGTGCCATCGACCACCGGCCCATGCAGCAACACCAGATCCGTGCCGGGTCGGCAGGCCAGCGGGTTGGTCATCGCGGCACCACTCTGGCCGACGATCAGGCTCGCCTCCGAGGAACAGCCGCGCCTGATCGGAGAACGGCAATCGGCACGGATCCACGACGTCGAAGCCGCGGCGGAGCAGGAGCGCCGAGATCTCCCGCCTCGTTCACCAGCCGCCTCCGGCGCCGCCCGGCGGCGTGATACGTACGGGCGGCGTGTCGGCCGCGCCGGGCTGCGATGCGGCCCGAACACCGACTCACGCAGCCAGCGGACATGCTCGGTCGGCACGGCGTCGATGGCAGATCGGCGGGGCGGGGTCGGGGAACGATGGAGACGACCGACCCGGACCGACGCGTCCGGCGGCACCGGGACGATGCGCTCGTCCGGGACGCCCATGCTCCCGGAGGGACCTGCCGGATGCTCGCGGGCAGGTCGGCGGCGATCAGCACCGGCAACTCCGCCAAGGCTTTCAGGCTGGGCAGCCGCATGAGCCACTGCATCAGGCAGTGCGCGTAGTTCGGCTCGCCGCCAAGCCAGGATCGCCGCCGCAAGCGGCGGCGGTTGCCCGCGGGTGCCGACGAACAGCGCCGATGCCCGGCTGCCGGCGTGCGAGAGCCGTTGCCGCGCCGCTTGGCCGGGTCGCGGGAGACGACGAGCCCGTTCTCGAGCAATCGCCCGTCCGGCAGCACGACGCTGAAGCTGCCGCCGATCACCAGGGCGTCCCGCGAGCACGGCGAACGGCCCTCGCCGTGCCTGCGAGGCTGCTTCGGCCTTGGGCCGGAATTCGACCGATCGCACGAGAAACGGCATCCCCGGCCCAGGTCGGCCCGGCAGGTCCGAGCCTGTGCACTCGACCAGAGCGTCCAGCCGCAACGTTGCTGCGGCCGGGCCGAGGTGGCGGCGGACCACCGGTGCGTCGAGCAAGGTCCAGCAACTCCCGCCAGCGTTCGCCGCGCTGCAGCGCGGCGAGCCAGGCCTCGCACGGGCCAGGCCTTGTCCGGCAGGTAGAACGCGGCCGAGCGATAGGCGTAGATCGCCGAACTCGTCCCCCTGGGGTCGGGGTCGCCGATGAACCCAGGGCAGCGAACAGTTCCGGTGGCGGCGTCGCGTGGTGCTCGGTCAGCGACACCAATGTCGCGCGACAGATCCGCAGGCCACGGTCGGCGCCGACCTCGGCGTAGTGCCGGATGAGCAGCTTGCACCACGCCGCGATCCAGCGCCGCCACCCGGTCCCGGCGAAGATGGCGCGGGCGACGTCCATTCCCGAGGCGGCGATCAGGCCGGCGACATCCGTCGCGCGGCCCAGGCGGTCCAGCACCACCGCGCGCGCGACGACCATATCGATGCGGAGCGGGTCGATCCAGGGTCGGTCGATGTGAGGGCCCGGCGGCTGCCGCCATCGCCCCGCCTCGACCATGGCCAGGGCGCAAGCGGGCCGCCCATGCATGCAGGCGCGCACCGCGTCCTCGAACAGGTCCCGTCGATGCGAGTGTCGCCGCGGCCGCGTCGCGCTGGCTGGACATCGTCTTCCGATCCGGGACTCAGGTTCGCCCGGGCTTGCGCCCGCTGGCCACGACCGTCCGGAGATGCTCGTTCTCGAGTTCCAGTTCGCTTACGCTGCTCTGCAGCGCGACGACCCTGAGGCGGTCCTCGGCGGTGGCGCGGACCAGGGCCTCGATGTCGGCCGCGTCGCCGGCGCCCTCCTGCAACCGTTGCCGCCAGTCTTCGATGTCGCGGGCGTCGCGGGTCGCCTCCAGATGCGCCCGGCCGTAGGTCGCATCCGGCTCCAGATGGCAGCCCTCGCCCCATTCGTTCAGGCGTTGATGAAGACCAGGCGCTCGTCACCCCGGTAGTGCGTCAGCGTGAAGTCGGGATCATCTCGCGCAGCCAGGCGCGGTACAGCGACGGGCTGGAGTGGCGGACGACCAGGGCGCGGCGCCGCGGCGTGGCGGGTTGTCCCAGGACAGGAGAGACCGTCCGCAGGAAAGTGTGCGCGGGCTTCGGCAGCTTGGCGGCATTGACGACGATGTCGCGGTAGTCGAGGACATGGCCGGTGAACAGCGTGCCTTTCGGAATGGTCGTCGACACCAGGTTGCGCGAAGCTGACCGCGTGCGGCGGATACTCGACGACGGCGTCGAAGCCGATTGCCGCCGGATCCTGCTGCAGCCCATAGGGCACGAAGGTGTTGCAGCGGACGAGATAGAGATCGGGGTGGCCGGCCCGGCGGGCCTCGGCGCGCCACACCGCCGCCACCGCCGCGATGTTCGGGATGATGTCGGTGCGATAGACCAGCAGCACCGGCCGGCCGTCGACCTTCACGTAGCGCGGGTCGGCGAAGTGCGGCAGCACCGAGCGGATGAAGGCGAGGTCGTCGCCGTCGCGAAACTGCTGGGCGATGAGGACCTCGTTCTCCGAGCTGTCCCAGCGCCGGGTCCAGTTCTCGTTGGCCCAGCACAGGCAGTACGGGAAGTCGGGCTGCCGGCTCGCCAGCATGTCGTCGAGCGGGCGTTCGAGGCACCCGCCGCCCGGAGAACCAGAAATAGTGGTAGCAGAAGGCGGAGACGCCGTGGGCAGCTACTGAACCGGCCTGTGCTGCGCGCACCTCCGGCAGCCGCAGGTCGTAGTAGCCGAGTCCGGACGGCAGGCGTGGCTGGTCGTGTTCCGGATACAGCGGCCGCGAGCGCGTCACCGCCGATCCATTCCGTGTAACCAGCGCCCCAGGCGGCGTCGTTCTCGGAATCGGATGGAATTGTGGTAGGTAAAAGCTTATCAGGCGCAGGTTTTCTACCCTCAATTCACGCTGCCTATGAAATGATTTTCGTCGATCGCTTCTAATGACGGGGCCCAGGCGGCCGGTCAATCCCCTTGACGACGTCGATTTTGAGGAATTTTATTGTGAAATCACGGCTGTGATCGGGGATGGACTGGAGCGGAGGATGTCACAATCGTGAGTGGTGTGACGGGCATTTCAGCCCACGGTTCCGAATGTGAGCGCGTTTCCGACGAATGCTCCCTCTATCTCGACCTGATGGAGCGCTGCCTGCTGAATACCTATACAGAGGATCCGCCTGCCAGCCCCTGGCACGGGCCGGTGTATGATCCCGTCCTGCGGGATCAGGGGCTGGACTGGCCGTCGGCCGCCCACACGATGATCGGCCGGGCGCGGCTGCGGCAGCTCCGGACGCCTGCGCGGCGGCGATCGACGACGGCATTCCGGGTGATTTTCTCGAGGCCGGTGTGTGGCGCGGCGGCGCCGCCATCATGATGCGCGCCGTGCTGGAGCAGGCCGGTCGTCGCGCCGCCGGACGGCGGGTCTGGGCCGCCGACAGCTTCGCCGGGATTCCGCCGCCGGATGCCGTCCGCTTCCCGGCGGATGCCGGCAGCACGCTGCACAGCTTTCCGCAACTCGCCGTCGACCTGGAGAGCGTGAAGCGGACCTTCGCCCGCTACGGCCTGCTCGACGATCGCGTGGTGTTCCTGCCCGGACGCTTCAGCGACACGCTCGCAGCCGCGCCGGTCGACGCCTGGCAGTGCTGCGGCTCGACGGCGATCTCTACGAATCGACCTGGACGACGCTCGAGGCGCTGTATCCGCGGCTGTCGCCGGGCGGCTATGCGATCGTCGACGACTATGGCTGCTTCGAGGCTTGCCGGGCCGCCGTCGACGCCTATCGCAGCGAACACCGGATCGCCGCAGCGCTGCAGCGGATCCGATGCGTTCGGCGTCTACTGGATCAAGGAAGCGGGCGCGGCATGATGGGCGAACCCCGAGGGTCGGCGACGGCCTGCCGTGGATCGACGATCACCGGCTGCAATTTGGCGACACCATCGTCGATGTCGGCTACGACCAGGGCTACATCGCCAGCCGCAGCCGGGACGGCTATTTCTACATGATGAAGTCGCCGCAGATGCTGCGCGACATGGCGCCGGTGCTGGCGGCCGCCCGGGGCGGCAACGTCGTCGAGGCTCGGCGTCTACCAGGGCGGCAGCACGGTGATGCTCTCGGCGGCGTTCGAGACCGCGCCGCCTGCTCGCGGTCGATCTCGCCGGCAGCCCGCCACCGGCCCTGGAGCGCTTCGCGTCCGGCCGGCCGATCGACCTGGCCTTCGGCATCGACCAGGCCGACACCGACGCGCTGGCCGCGGCGGCTTCGCCAGTTTCGGCTCGGCGCCGCTCGACCTGGTCGTCGACGACGCGTCGCATTTGCTGGCGCCGACGCGCGCGACCTTCGCCTGCCTGTTTCCCCGCCTGCGGCCGGGCGGCGCCGCATCATCGAGGACTGGAGCTGGGCGCATGCGGACGACCCGCTGTATGGCAGAAGGACGGCGGCTACTGGAAGGATCAGCCGGCGCTGACCAACCTGCTGGTCGAGGCTGATGATGGCCTGCGGGACGCGGCCGCAACTGGTCGCCCGGCTCGCGGTGTTCGGCAGGATCGCGATCATCGAGGCGCGGTCCGATGGAACTGGATCCGGCGAGACCCCTGGACCTGGCGCAGCACTACCTGCTGCGCGGCCGGCCGTTCGAGGCGGCGCTTTAACGCATTGCCGCAGGGCGCAGCAGGGACGCGATGCAGCGGCGCGGCGCCGCTTGCACCCGCTGCGATCCCGGCATATCGGAGGTGCGACGCGGGAGCGAGGGGCGGGAGCCGAGGTGGGAATGCCGAACACTGCGGAATCGGCGGAACGGTGCGGCGCCGCGCGGCTGGTCGGGCGCTATCGCGGCAATGCTGCTCGGGCTGCTGTGCGCGGTGTGGTCGCCGGGGCGGACCGGCCGGCGGCTGCGGCCCCATCGGCAACCCGCTGCAGCCCCTCGACGTCTCGAGCCCGCGCGGCGCTCTGCTGGGCTTCCTCGCCAACGGCGACCTGGTCGGGCAGATCTATCGCGACGTCTACCACGATGCCCCCACCGTCGCGAACCTGCAGGCGGTGGTGTTCACCCGGCTGCGGGCGGCTCGACGGGTGCTGGACCTCGGCGACACGCCGCCGGCGCTGCGCGACCGCGTCGCCCTGGACGCCGCGGTGCATCTCTACGAGGTGCTGTCGCGCATCGACCTGCCTCCGGCCGACGCCGTTCCCGGTCCCGACGCCGCCGCGGGCGCGGTGCCGCCGGCCCGCTGGGCGGTGCCGCACACCGACATCGTGCTGGTGCGCATGGCCGACGGGCCGCGCCGCGCGACTACCTGTTCAGATGCCGATACCGTGGCCCATGCCGCCGAGATGTACGAGTTGGTGCGCGGACGTCCATACCGTCGCCCGGTCCCGACCGGGGATTTCGTCGAGATCCGCCGGCTGATCGGCGGCGTCGGCGATGCCGCCGCGCGCGATCGAGGCGCTGCCGGGCTGGGCGAAGGCGGAGATCCTCGGCCTCGTGACTTGGAAATGGGCAGCCCTCGCGCGCTGGCCGCCGTGCTGGCGACCGCCTTCATTGGCGCGCGGCGGGCGGTGTCGCGCGGTCGCCGGCGCTTCGCCGGGCGGCCGGTGGCGACGGCGCTGTTGCGCCTCGCACTGCCGGTCGCGATGGTCGTGCTCGCGGTACTCGCCAGCGGCGTCGCCAACGGCGTGATCAACGTGGCCGGACTCTCGGCTCGCCGGTCCGGCTGGCGGCCGAGGCGGTCATCCACCTGGCCGGCGCCTGGATCGCCTGGCTGGTTGCGGTGTCCGTCGCCGAGATCGTCATCGCCTCGCCGCGGATCGCCGAGGGGCACGCTGGATGCGCAGCTGATGGCTGTTCTCGCGGCTGATCGGCGCGGTGCTCGCCGTCACGCTGATCCTGGTCGGCGGCGAGGAGATCGGGCTGCCGCTGATCGGCCTGGTCGCCGGCGTCGGCATCGGCGGCCTGGCGATCGCGCTGGCGGCGCAGGACACCCTGCGCAACGTGCTCGGCAGCCTGATGATCTTCTTCGACCAGCCCTACCGGGCCGGCGACCGGATCGTGGTGCTCGGCCATGACGGCATCGTCGAGCAGATCGGCCTGCGCTCGACCCGGATCCGGGGCTGCTCGACGGCCAGCTGATGACGATCCCGAACGAGAAGATGGCGTCGGCGGAGATCGCCGAACGTCTCGCAGCGCCCGAGCATCCAGCGCATCATCCGCCTCGGCCTCAACTACGACACGCCGCCGGATCACGATCGATCGCGCCCTCGCCATCCTGCGAAGGTGCTCGACGGCCATGCCGGGAACTGGGGCGACAGGCCGCCGCGCGTAGATTTCGAGGAGCCTCGCCCCCGACAGCCTGACGCTCGTGGCCTACACCTGGTACCAGCCGGCGGTGTTCTGGGATTACTCGAGGCGCAGGGACGGATCAACCTGGAGATCCTGCGCCGCTTCCGCGAGGAGGGCATTGCCTTCGCGTTCCCGACGACCACCACCATCCTGGAGCCGGGCAGCGCGCCGATCGCGGTCGAGCTCGGCGGAGCGGCGCGCGGCTTTGCCGGCGTGACCGGCCAGACTGGACGCTCAGGATTATCGGAAGTTTCCAGCAATTTTAACTCGACGTTAATCGATCCGGCGGCACGGTGGTGCGTGCTGTTCCCGATCCGCCCTCCGCGCGGCCCGCCGGTGCGCGCATATGCGGGCCGCCGGTTGTCCACGGTGCCGGATCGGGGGCTCCGATGCGGTCGGATGCGCAGCGAGAGCCGCCGCGCGTCGCGACCGGCCTGAAGCGACGCGCAGGAGAAGGCCCGATGGCGAAGGCGACGATCGTTCCGACCAACCGCGAGGTGTTCTTCGGCGAGAACGAGATCATCGTCTCGAAAACCGACACGACAGGCCGGATCACCTACGCCAACGACGTGTTCCTGGCGATCTCCGGCTATACCGAGACCGAGACGCTGGCGCAGCCGCACAGCTTCATCCGCCACCCGGACATGCCGCGCTGCGTGTACCGGCTGCTGTGGGAAGCGATCCAGTCGAAGAACGAGATCTTCGCTTACGTCAAGAACATGACCAAGACCGGCGACCACTACTGGGCGCTGGCGCACGTCACCCCAGAGCCTCGACGGCACCTGGCTCGATCCTCGGCTACCACTCGAACCGGCGGCGGCCAGAGCCGGCGTCGGTGGCGGCGGCGGCCGAGCTGTACCGCACCCTGAAGACGATCGAGGACGCTCCCGGCAACCGCAAGGATGGACTGGGCGCCTCCTACGACCACTTCACCGCCATGCTGAAGCAGAAGGGGCTGTCCCATGACGAATTCGTGCTCGCTCTCTGGGGCTCGTGCGCTGTCGGCGGCCGGCGTCGTCGCCGGGGCGGTGGCTGCGGCGGCGGTGTGGACGCCGCTTCCCGGAGCCGACGTCGTCGGCTCCCGCCGCCGGCCGCTCTGGCGGCCTTCGCCGCCGCGCTCGGCTTCCGTGCTGACCGGGCGTGCCGCCGCCTGGATCCACCGCACCCGCGAGGTCTGCCTGGCGGTGGCCGCCGGCGACTTCGAGAGGCGCCTGATCCGCCTGACCGAAGGTGGCGAGCTCGGGCGGATGCTCAACGCCGTGAACCGCATGGTCGACGTGACCGACGCCTTCGTGCGCGAGGCCGGCGCGGCGATGGAGTTCGTCGGCAAGGGCCGATATTTCCGTACCATCCGCCCCGAGGGGATGGGCGGGCATTCCTCGTCAGCTCGACCCGCATCAACGAGGCGACCCTGGGCATGAAGCAGCGGGTGGAGCGGTTCCGCGCGCTGACCGACATCTTCGAGGCCAACGTCAGCGGTGCGGTCGACATCGTCGCCTCGGCCTCGACCGAGATGCAGGCGACCGCCGAGAGCCTGAAGGCCCTGGCCAGTTCGACGCGGTCCCAGACCACCACCGCGGCGGCGGCGACCGGAGCAGGCCTCGGCCAACGTGCAGACCGTGGCGGCGGCGGCCGAGGAATTGGTCGGCCTCGATCGACGAGATCGCCCGGCAGGTCGCGACGACCAGCGAGCGCACCGGCGAGGCCAGCCGCGAGGCCGACGCCGCCAGCGAACTGGTGCGCGCGCTGCGCCGGGCGGCTGACGAGATCGGCAGCGTGATCACCCTCGATCTCCGACATCTCCGAGCAGACCAACCTCGCTGGCGCTGGAACGCAACGATCGAGGCGGCACGGGCCGGCGCGACGCCGGCAAGGGATTCGCGGTGGTTGCCGCCGAGGTGAAGACGCTCGCCCGGCAGACCAGCTGACGCCACCGGCCGGATCCAGGATCAGGTCTCGAGCATCCGCGCGGCGACCGAGGGCGCGGTCGAGGCGATCGTGGCGATCGTGCAGTCGGTCAACGAGGTGACGACGATGTCGGCCAGAGTCGCTGCGGCGGTCCAGGAGCAGTCCGGTGCCACCGGCGAAATCTCCAAGAACGTCCAGGAGGCGTCGCAGGGTACTGCCGAGGTCGCCCGCAACACCGCGCTGGTCACCGAGTCGGCCGGCGCTACGACGCACGCCGCCGAGGAAGTGCATTCGGCGGCGAGCGAACTCGCCCGCCGGTCCGAAGTGCTGCGCTCCGAGGTCGACCGGTATCTCCACCAGGCCCGCGCCGCCTGAGAGCGTGAGGATGTGTTGTCATCGGTCGGTGCATTTCAGCGTCAGGCCGCCGTCGACGACGATCTCCGCCCCGGTCACGTAGCGCGCCTCGTCGGAGACCAGGAACAGGCAGGCCTGGGCGACGTCCCAGCCGGGTGCCCATGAAGCCCATGGGGATCCGGGAGTTGCGCCGGGCGATCAGCCCGGCCGCGTCGCCGCCGGTCTGCTGCCCGGCCAGGTAGGCCTCGACCATCGGCGTGTGCATCTGCCCGGGGATCACGGTGTTGCAGCGGATGCCCTTGGGCGCGTACTCCAGCGCCACCGAGCGCGAAAGCCGCACGATGGCCGCCTTCGCCACCTGGTAGGCGATCTGCTGCTGGCCGGTGAAGGTCACGCCCGAGGTCGAGCCGATGTTGACGATCGCGCCGCCGCCGGCCGCCTCCATCACCGGGATGACGTGCTTGCAGGCGAGGAAGACGTGCCGCAGGTTCACCGCCATCTGGTCGTCCCAGTCGTCCTCCGACAGCGTCACCGGGCCGCCAGGCTTCGCCGCTCCGACGTTGTTGTGCAGGATGTCGACGGTGCCGAAGGCGGCGACGCACGCGGCGACCATGTTGGCGACCTCCGCGCCACGGGTGACGTCGCAGACATGCGTGGCGCAGACCCCGCCCTCGTCCTCGATGATCCGCCGGGTCTCCTCGAC
The DNA here is from genome assembly GCA_018401495.1 of Rhodospirillaceae bacterium. GTDB lineage: Bacteria > Pseudomonadota > Alphaproteobacteria > Thalassobaculales > Thalassobaculaceae > Thalassobaculum_A. Next base: position 13,671 of record JAGYJX010000011.1, on the reverse strand, counting down.
CGCCTCGGCCCGCCGGTCGACCAGGAACACCCGCGCGCCCGCGCGGGCATACAACGTCGCCGACGCCTTGCCGTTGCCCCAGCCCGGCCCGATCGAACCGGCGCCGGTCACGATCGCCGTCCTGCCCTTCAGCCGCTCGCCCATGCTGCTCGCTCCTCTCGCCCTGCTGCTGCAGGAATCACGCTCTGGCACTCCGACCGCGGGTGGAAACGCGCCATCCCGGTCGGGTAGTGTGATGCGTTGTGACGTGAGTTGCGAGCAGGACGCGGTCCGGCGCGACCAGAAGGGGGACAGGACGATGCGCGCACGGATCCGCGATACCGAGATCTACTTCGACGTCGACGGCGCCGGCCTGGTGCCGGACGGGACGCGGATGCGCGAGAAGCCGGTCGGCTTCGTGATCCATGGCGGTCCCGGCGGCGATCATTCCGACATGAAGGCTCGGCTTCTCGCGGCTGACCGACCGCATGCAGGTCGTCTACTTCGACCATCGCGGCCAGGGGCGGTCGGCGCGCGGCGACGTCGCGCGCTACACCCTCGACGAGAACGTCGAAGACATGGAGGCGCTGCGCGAGCATCTCGGCCTCGGGCCGATCGTCAGCATCGGCACCAGCTACGGCGGCATGGTGGCGATGGCGCATGCCGCCCGCTACCCGCCTCGGTTTCACACCTGGTGCTGGTGGTGACCGCGGCGCATGCCGGCTTCAACGCACGGGCGAGGGCGATCGTCGCCGAGCGCGGTACGCCGGAGCATATCGCGCAATGCGACGATCTCTGGGCCGGCCGGCTCGACACGGTGGCGAAGCTGCGGCGCTATTACGAGGTGATGGGGCCGCTGTACTCGCGCCGGTACGACCCGGCGGCCGCCGCCATCGGCCTCGACCGCCGCATCCTGTCGCCCGATGCCATCAACATGGCGTTCGCCCGGGCGGCTTCCTGCGGACCTTCGACCTGCGCCCGGAGCTGGCGGCGATCACCGCGCCGACGCTGATCCTGGCCGGCCGTCACGACTGGATCTGCCATCCCGACTTCTCGGGGAGATCCACCGCCTGATCCCGGGCTCCGACCTCCGGATCTTCGAGGACAGCAACCACTCCATCCGGGTCGACGAGACCCAGGCCTTCCTCGACGCGGTGGCGGGGTTCGTCGTGTACAAGTCCCGGCGTGGCTGACCTCGCCGGCGGCCGGAGACACAGGTCCGATCGCGGGGGTGATACATTCCGGGCCGACCGGGTCGGTGGAAAGGATGGACGAGATGGGCGGCGTGCGAAGGCGCGTGCTGGTGACCGGCGGGGCCGGGTTCCTGGGATCGCATCTCTGCGACCGGCTGATCGCGCGCGGCGACGACGTGCTGTGCGTCGACAATTTCTACACCGGCACCAAGGACAACCTGGCCGCCCTGCTCGCGGTGCCGACCTTCGAGCTGATGCGCCACGACGTGACCTTCCCGCTCTATGTCGAGGTCGACGAGATCTACAACCTCGCCTGCCCGGCGTCGCCGATCCACTACCAGTACGACCCGGTGCAGACCACCAAGACCAGCGTGCATGGCGCCATCAACATGCTGGGCCTGGCCAAACGGCTGAAGGCCAAGATCCTGCAGGCCTCGACCAGCGAGGTGTACGGCGATCCGTCCGTGCACCCCCAGCCCGAGGAATACTGGGGCAACGTCAATCCGATCGGGCCGCGGGCCTGCTATGACGAGGGCAAGCGCTGCGCCGAGACGCTGTTCTTCGACTACCACCGCCAGCACCGGCTGCGGATCAAGGTGCTGCGGATCTTCAACACCTACGGTCCGCGCATGCATCCCAACGACGGCCGGGTGGTGTCGAACTTCATCGTCGCCGCTCTGCGCGGCGAGCCGATCACCATCTATGGCGACGGCCGCCAGACCCGCTCGTTCTGCCACGTCGACGACATGGTGGAGGCGATGATCCGGATGATGGACACCGGCGACGATGTCACCGGGCCGATCAATGTCGGCAATCCCATGAGGACCCCGGTGGCCGAACTGGCGGAATTGGTGATCGAGCTGACGGGCTCGCGCTCGTCCCTGGCCTTTCAGCCGCTGCCCGAGGACGACCCGATGCAGCGATGCCCGGACATCACGAAGGCGCGGCGGATCCTCGACTGGGCGCCGACCGTCGGCCTGCGCCGCGGGCTGGAGGCGACGATCGCTTACTTCGAGGGCGTCCTGTCCGGCGCTTCCTCGGCAGGCGGACCGCCTTTGCGGCCAGCGTGACGCCGGCGTCAATCGAAGGGGGCGATGCGCGCCGGACAGCCATTCACATCGTTGGGGGAATGCTGCGGCATTTCGCGAGCATCGGGTTCTTTTCGCATCCAGTCATCGCTATGTCATATTGACGGGTGCCACTCGCGAACCGACCATCCGCAATCGAGGTAGCCAAGCGACGACCATGAGCGACGCTGTTCAATTCCTGCGGGCTTGGATCACCGATCCGATGCGCGTCGCCTCGATCACCCCGTCGAGCAGTGCGCTGGCGGCGCTGATAACGTCCGAGATCACCCCGGAGACGACACCGGTGGTGGAACTCGGTCCGGGTACCGGGGTGTTCACCCGAGCCCTGCTGAATCGCGGCGTGCCGGCCGAGCGGCTGGTGCTGGTGGAGCGCGGCGCGGACTTCGCCGACATGCTGCGCAAGCGGTTTCCCGGCGTCGGTGTGCTGACGATGGACGCCTCCGACCTCGGACGGGATCGAACTGTTTCGACGGCGAGCCGGTGAAGGCGGTGATCAGCGGACTGCCGTTCCTGTCGATGCCGGCGCGGCAGATCATGGGCGTGCTGGACGGCTGCTTCGCGCATCTCAGCGTCGATGGAGCCTACTACCAGTTCACCTACGGTGCCCGTTGCCCGGTGCCGCGACTGATCCTGGAGCGTCTCGGGCTCAAGGCGATCCGTATCGGCCGGACCTTCTCCAACTTTCCACCGGCCGCGGTCTACCGGATCAAGCGCCGGCTCGATGCGCCGGCTGCATGCCGTCGGCTCGCCGCCGCGGCAGTCGTAGGCCCGGCGGCGGTCAGCCGCGGCCATAGGCGTCGTCCGTAGCGCTCGATATCGTCCTCGGCGAGGTAGTCGCCGGACTGCACTTCGACGATGACGACCGGGCGGTCGGTCGGGTTTTCCAGCCGATGGATCCAGCCGAGTGGAATGTCGATCGAGCGGTTCTTCTCGAGGTCGAGCGTCTCCAGCGCCGTGCGGCTCGGTCCGCGGGTCACCCGGGCGGTGCCTTCGGTCACCACCCAATGCTCCGCCCGGTGCCGGTGGCTCTGCAGCGACAGCCGGCCGCCCGGGCTGACCCGGATCTGCTTGACCTGGAATCCCGGTCCGCGATCGAGCGTGCGGTAGGAGCCCCAGGGGCGGTGCACCTCGGTATGGCCGTCGGCCTCGCCGCGGCCTTCGGCACGCAGTCGCTCGACGATGGCCTTCACGTCCTGGGCACGCCCGGCGCTTGCCACCAGCACGGCGTCCGGCGTGGCGACCACAACGAGGTCGCTGACGCCGAGGGTGGCGACCAGCGGCCCGGTGCTGCGGACCAGGCAGTCGCGCAGATCGATCATCATCGTGTCGCCGGAGGTGGCGTTGCCGGCGGCGTCGTGCTGCGCCAGGTCGCGCAGCTGCCGGGAACGATCCGACGTCGCTCCAGCCGGGATCGCAAGGCACGACCGCCGCGCGGTCGGTTCGCTCCATCACCGCATAGTCGATGGAGATCGACGGCGCCTCGGCGAAGGCGGCGGGATCGAGCCGCTCGAAGTCAGGTCGCGGACCGCGGCGGCGGGCGCTGTCCGAGGCGGCGGCATCGACGGCGGGGCGAGCCGGGCGATCTCGCCGGCTGGACATCGGCGCGCGCCAGGAAGCTGCCGGAGTTCCAGAGGTAGCGGCCGTCCGCCAGATAGGCGGCGGCGGTGGCGGCGTCGGGCTTCGACGAAGCGGTCGGCGGCGTGGACGCCGGGGGCGTCGGCACGCTCGCGGCCGGCCAGAACGTAGCCGTACCCGGTCTCGGGCCGGTCGGGTCGGATCCCGAAGGTGACGATGCAGCCGGCTTCCGCCGCAGCGCGGGCGCGCAAGACCGCATCGACGAAGCGCCCGTCGGCGCGTCATGGCGTGGTCAGCGGCGAGCAGCAGCAGCACGGCGTCGGGATCGTCGGCCAGCGCCCGCAGCGCCGCCACGGCGGCGGCCGGGGCGGAGCATGCGCCCCTGCGCCTCCAGCAGGATGGTGTGCGGCCGGATGCTGGTCGCGCAGCTGCCCAGCGACCAGGAAGCGATGCTCGACATTGGCCACCACCAGCGGCTCGGCGAACAGCTCGGGGTCGGCGACCCTCCGGGCGGTCGCCTGCAGCGGTGCCGTCGCCCAGGAGGTCGAGGAACTGCTTGGGGTGCTGGGCGCGGGACAGCGGCCACAGCCGGTGCCGGCCCCGCCGCAGAGGATCACCGGGATGACCCTGCCGGCCGGCGCTCGCATTCGACCGTCGTCGTCATTGTCCCGTCACCTCCGCGCACGGGATAGCGGTCCCGCCGCCGCCGAGCAAGCCTTCGACGAAGCCGTCGAGATCGCCGCCCAGTGTAGAGATGCCCTGGAATGCTGGCGGCGGCGGTCCGCCGCCATGTCGGTGTCGCGGTCACCGATGAGGAATGATGCCCTCGCGCCGGACCGGCCAGTGCGCCATCAGGTCGAGCAGCATGCCGGGGGCCGGCTTGCGCCAGCCGGCGAGGCCGCGAAACGCTCGGGCTGGTGCCTCGGGATGGTAGGGACAATACCGCCAGTCGTCGATCCGGGCGCCGGCCTTCGGCGAGGCGGCCGGCCATCCAGGCGTGCAGTCGCTCGACATCCTCGCCGTCGTAGAGGCCAGCGCGCGATGCCGGCCTGGTTGGTGACGACTGAACACCAGGAAGCCGGCATTGTTCAGGCGGCGGACCGCGGTGGAGGCTCCCTGGACCCAGATGATCTGGCCGGCCCTGTGGGCATAACCGACGTCGTGGTTCAGCACGCCGTCGCGGTCCAGGAACGCGGCCGGACGAGAAGCGGGAATGGGCATCGGCGGTCGGCCGTCACACCATGCAGATGGTGAACACCGACCGCGGCGTGGGGTGGCTGCGGCGGTACAGCGGCAGGCTGAGGCACCCAGTCCGAACGGCTCCGGCCCGCCCTGGGTCAGCAGCACGCCACGGCAGCGATGCACCAGCGGCGAGCCGCGCCCACCGCCGTCTGCACGTCGAGCTCTCAACGCGGCGGCCGAGGCGCCGGTCCGGCGCGTCGATCAGGCGCTGGCCGGCCATCTGGTGCGGGGCGATCTCGTCCCACAACGCGTGGTCGCCGACCTCGTAGGCGGAGATCCGGAACTGGTTGTCCTGGTCGAGCTCCACCAGCTTGGCGCGCGCCTCACTGGCGCCGTCGCGCTCGAGCGCCTCGATCCAGGCCGGAGCCCTCCTCGCCGTTGCCGCCGAACGCCCACCAGGTCCTCACCGCCCGGGCGATCAGGTCACGGTGCTGCGGCGCCACATCGCCCGGCAGGCGGTCGGGCTCGATGGCGATCGACTGGATCGTGGTGGGGAACTGGGCGAATTGCCGGGCGGTGACGGTGGCGCACCCGGTCGGCAACCTGCTCGGGCCGGCCGAACTCGCTCTGCCAGACCGCACCGTCCCACCAGGCGAGCGACAGCGGCTCCATGCCTTCGGACCAGACGGCGCACAGGTCGGCCAGCCGATCGACGGTCGCCGGCTCGACACCGTGCGGATCGACGATGATCCGGCTGGCGGCACCGTCTCAGGCTGGTGCCGGCGTGCAGCCATGACCGCTCGATCGCCGGCCCATCCCAGCGAGTGCAGGGCGAACAGCACCATGTCCGGGGCGTCGTGCGGCGGCTCGTCGCTCAGCCGCCGGCGATACCGGCCGTCGGCGTCCAGCCATTCGGCGGACCGGAGCCGGGCTGCCAGCGACTCCGCCGAGATCATTGCCAGCTCGATCGCGCTGATCGAGCGGGCTCCCGCGATTCCGGGGCGATGCTGATCGGCAGCGGCTTCTGCGCCCGGTCGTCGGCGATCTCGGAGACGCCCGCACCCTTCAGGATGTCGTCGATGCTCAGCGGGCCCTTCGAGCCCTGACGGACCCGCACCGAACTCTCCAGATAGCGTATCGCCGCCTTGACGTCGGCGAAGCAGCACGGAGATCGGCCGGGCGTCGGCACGTACCAGATTGATGGTGACGCGCCGGCCCTTGGCCCGGTGCGCCAGGGCATCCGGCAGCAGCGACATCACTTCCTCGCCCACCACCTCCGGGTCGACATGGACATCGGCGATGCGGCCGCCGACCTCGACGTCGATCCAGCCCATCAGGTTGATGGCGGTCGCCCACATGGTGCGCTCGGCTGCGCCCGTCAGACAGCCGGGGGCCGATGCCCTTGGGGGTCAGCCAGAAAGAGGCTTGGTTGGGATCCATGGTCACGGTCCACCCCGAATATTGGGCGAAAGTCTTGCACGCTGCGGTGAAACGGAACAAGGACCAATCGGGTTGCCTTTCTATGCGCGCGCTGGTAGCGATACCCCAGCCGGTCCTGCAGCCGCGGCACGGGGTGCGTCCGGCGCTCGCGGTCCCGGCCACGCGGAAGCCGGGGCGGCGGCACGGCCCGCTAACTTGGAGCGCCGTGCCGCCGTCGGTCAAGGACGCCTTGGCCAGCAGCTCGGCCACGCGCTCCCAGTTGACCATGCTCGCCACGAAGGCCTTGACGTAGTCAGGCCGCCGGTTGCGGTAGTCGATGTAGTAGGAATGCTCCCACACGTCGCAGCCGAGCAGCGCGGTCTCGCCGAGCGCCACCGGGTTCACGCCGTTCGGGGTCTTGGTGACCTTCAGCTTGCCGTCGGCGCCGACAGCCAGCCAGCACCAGCCCGGAGCCGAACTGCGTGACGCCGGCGTTGATGAAATCTTCCTTGAATTTATCGACGCTGCCGAAGTCGGAGACGACCCGCTTCTCCAGCTCGCCGGGCATGGCGCCGCCGCCATTCGGCTTCATCCACTGCCAGAACTCGATGTGGTTCCAATGCTGGGAAGCGTTGTTGAACAGGCCGGCCAGCTTCTCGTCCTTGTAGGAAGCCTTGACGACGTCCTCGAGCGACTTGTCCTCGAGGCCGGTGCCCTTCACCAGGTTGTTGCCGTTCACGACATAGGCGTTGTGGTGCTTGTCGTGGTGGAACTCCAGCGTCTCCGCCGACATGTACGGCGCCAGCGCGTCGTATGCATAGGGCAGCGGGGGAAGTTCGAATGCCATCGGTCGCTCTCCTCTCGTGAATTCGTCGGACGACTTCGGGCGGCGGTCGTGTCGGAGGGCCGGCTCCGGAGTCCGGTTAGATGTAAGCCCAAGAAAAATCTTGTCCAGGGAGATCGCCTACCGCAACGAGGCGTCGGGAGGCGGTCCCGGACGGCGTCGCCGGAGGAGGCTGACTCGACAGGGCCGTCAGGAAGATCGCCGCACCCGGCACCGCCGGAAGCCACCAGTAGAGGGCGATGTAGGTCCGCGAGTCGTTGAGCATAGAGGCCGAGGCTGGTCAGCGGCGGCTGCACGCCGAGGCCAGAGCGCTGACAATCCGGCCTCCAGCAGAATGGTCTCCGGCAGGTTCAGGCTGAACTGCACGACGATCGCCCCGCCACGTTCGGAAGGATCTGCCGCAGGTAGATCCGCGACGGCCTGATCCCCTGCGCAGCGCGCGGCATGCGCATAGCCCTGCGTGTTCGCGTCGATGATCAGCCCGCGCACCAGGCGGGCATAGCGCTCCCAGCCGTGGAAGCCGACCAGCAGCACGAACAGCACCGTGAGGTCGTTGCCGAAGAATGCGATGACCAGGATGGCGAAGATGATGAACGGCATGGCGGCCTGCACGTCGACGAGCCCCATGACGACCTCTCGACCCAGCCGCGGAAATGACCCGCGACCAGTCCGAGGGACGCACCGACGGCAGCGCCGATCGCGGCTCGAGAAACGCGACCGTGACCGAGACGCGGACGGCGTGGATCGCCCGCGAGAGCACGTCCCGTCCCAGGTGGTCGGTGCCGAGAAGATGCGCCGACGGCCCGCCCTGGAAGGCCGGCGGGCGCAGGCGGGCGAGCAGGTTCTGCTCGGCGTAGCCGAACGGCGCGAGGTGGTCGGCGAGAATGGCGACGACCAGCATCGCCAGGGATCCGGAGCATCGCGGCAGCAAGCATGGCGATGGAGGGCAAGCCGGTCCCGCCGCTGCGACGGGCACCCGTCCAGGGCCGTCAGCTCCGCTCGTCATGGCCGAGCCTGATCCTGGGGTTGAGGAGCGCGTAGGCGAGGTCGGCAAGCAGGTTGCCGGCGATGGTGGCGAGCGCGAACACGAGAACCAGCACTGCACCACCGCCAGGTCGCGGCCGGCGACCGAGGTCATCAGCAGCCGGCCGATGCCGGGCCAGGCAAAGATCCATTCCACGATGATCGACCCGCCGACCAGGCTCGCCAGCATGAAGCCGAGCACCGCGACGAGCGGGATGGTTGGCTGCGTTCGGCAGGACGGTCGCAGGCGGGACCACAGCGGTCCGGGTCCAGCTCCCGCGCGGCCGCTGCAGGGACGCGCCGCCCCAGGACCTCGAGCACGCCCGAGCGCGTGAAGCGCGCGACGATCAGCGCGGCGCTGTAGAAGGCGAGGGTGGCGGCCGGGAGCACGAGGTGTCCCGGCCGGCCGGGAGCCGGAACTCGGGAGCCATTGCAGCTCCACGGCAAACAGCCAGATCAGCAGGGATGCCGGAGCAGATAGCCGGGCAGACTGTAGCCCACCACCGCGAGCGCCATGATCGCGCGGTCGAGGAGGTTGCCGCGTGGTTCAGGGCCGCCAGGGTGCCGGCCGAATCCCGAGCGCCAGCATCGCCAGGAACGCGATGCCCATCAGCTCGAACGTCCTGGGCAGCCGCTCGACGACGATGCCGATGGCGTCGCGGCCGTCCGTGTAGGAACGCCCCATGGTTCCGAGGCCGATGCCACGCAGATAGCCCAGATACTGCTCGAACACGGAGCGGTCCAGGCCCCAGAGCCGCCGGTAGTAGTCGACGACGTCGGGGGCGTCGAGTCGATCGGCACCAGCGACAGCACCGGATCGCCGGTGACCCGCAACACCACGAAGGTCAGCGTCACCACTGCCCAGATCGACAGCAGGGCACGGATCAGGCGCGTGGCGATGAAGGGTCACCCGCCGTCTCCGAAGCTCTGGCGGGCCGGCCGCCGCTCGCCGGCGGCCGCGATCTGGGGGATCGCCGCCACCAGGGCACGGGCGTAGGGATGGCGGGGTGCGTGGAACACCGCGTCGGCCTCGCCGCCTCCACCACCCTGCCGAGATGCAGCACCGCAATGCGGTCGCAGTGAACGCACGACCCGCAGGTCGTGCGAGATGAAGAGGATGGTGAGGCCGAACTGAGCGCGCAGGCGACCGATCAGATCGAGGATCTGCGCCTGGATCGACAGGTCCAAGGCCGACACGGGCTCGTCCAGAACCACGAAATCGGGACGCAGCGCCAGCGAGCGCGCGATCACCGCCCGTTGCCGCTGGCCGCCGGAAAGTTGGTGCGGAAACCGGACGGAGAGGCGGCGTTCGAGACCGACATCGGCCAGAAAGTCGCGTGCCCTGTCGAGTGCCGCGCGATGCGACGGGGTGCCGTGCGCGAGCAATCCTCAGCCACCTGCTACTCGGATCGTCAGGCGGGGATTGAGCGCCGACAGCGGATCCCGGAAGACATACTGATGCGCCCGCACTGCCGGCGAAACGCCGCGCAATCGCGGGAGACGAGGGGAGCGCCCTCGAACAGAACATGCCCATCGCTCGGCGCCTCGAGCCCCGCCGTAGGATCCGCCCGAGCGTCGATTTGCCCGGAGCCGGACCTCGCCGACCAGGCCGACTCGCCTCGCCCCGGCCGGGATCGCCAGATGGATGTCGGCGAGCGCCACGACCGGCCTGTTGCGGACGGGTCCCGTGGTGGACTTTCCGACCGCCCGCGCCTCGACCAGGGATGGCGTGCTGCCGGCTGCAAGTCAGACCGCTTCAATGGGACGATGGCACGCGACGCTGCGGTCGCCCGGCGCCACGCGGCGAGCGGCGGCACCACCCGGCGGCACCGGTCCTGCGACCGCTGGCAGCGTTCGGCGAAGGCGCAGCCGGAGCCGAGCCGGCCCGGCGCCGGCACCGCGCCGGGAATCGGCGTCAGCGGGGGCGTCCGACCAGCGGCGGCACCGAGGCGATGAGGCCGGCGGTGTAGGGATGCAGCGGGCGGGCGAACAAGGCGCCGACCGATGCCTCCGACGATACGGCCGGCATACATCACCGCCACGCGGTCGGCCGTGCCGGCGATGACGCCGAGATCATGGCTCACGATCAGCAGTGCCATGTCAGGCTGCGCCGGAGGCCGACGATCAGGCTCAGGATCTGGCGCCTGGGTGGTGACGTCGAGGGCGGTGGTGGGCTCGTCGGCGATCAGCAGATCGGGACTCGCGTCGGCGAGCGGCGCCCGCGATCATCCCACCCTGCAGGAAACATCTGTCCGCCCGACAACCGGTGCGGAAAGCTGCGGAACCCGGCAGCTCCGGCTCGGGGATTGCCAGATTTATGCCGCGGCAGGGCACACCGTCCCGCGCGGCGCTTTCCGACGCGGTCAGCGGCCCCTGATGCCTGGGCCAGCAGGACGACAGGAATCCGCCAACTCCGGCGAACCGGATCCCAGCGAGGCGGTCGTGGACCAATCGGAAGATCATGCCGATACGCGGCCGGCCCCGGGCTCACCGCAGGGCGGCCGCGTCGGAGCGCCAGGTCGGCGCCGGCGATAGGATGCCGGCCGGCACCTGCCGCCTTCAGGCCCTTTTGCTGGCAGCAAGCCGCCTATGCGTGCCGCCAGGCAGGTCAGGCCTTTGCCAGCGACCGGACCCGCCGACCAGCCCGAGCGCGCGGCCCGGCGGCAGCGCGCGAACGACAGCTCGTCCACCAGCCGGATGCGCGGGTCGCCGGGCGACGCGCACCGTCAGCCGGTCGACCTCGAGCAGCGCCGCCGGTGCCGGGCTGCGGACGGCGACGGCGGCAAGGCTCATGCGAAGGTCAGGGTTGTGCGGACGCAGATCCATCCACTCGAAGGCGACCGGCCGCCACGCGACGGAGCGCCGCACGCCGTACAGCTCGTAAGGACGGTACAGCGGGGTGCCCGGAGCCTCGTCGTCCCAGATGTCCAGCGCGCGCTGGAAGGCGGCGGAACGCTCGGGGCCGTCGGGCGACACCTTGATGACCGACAGCATCCGGTTGAACTCGTCCGGCGCTCGTAGGTCTTTGCACCGTCGGTTCGTGCCAGTCGGTGGTCAGCGGCGCCACCGATCGGCCACCGGGAAGCTGTTCGACCAGGCCATCAGCCCGTCGCCCGTCACCTGGCCCCAGTTCTCCTTGATCTCGATCTCGACGTTCAGCCCGGCCTGCTGCCACCACTGCTGCATCGCCTGCGCGGCGGCGACCGAGCTGACGTAGTAGCGTTCAACGTGCGGTGTTGATCCGGCGCCGGAGTAGCCGCCTGAGAGGAGAACGTTTGGCGCGAGCGATGTCCTGGCGATAGGCCGGGCGCTTCTGGATCAGAGTCGGGCCCCGATGCGGCAGCTGGAAACCGTTGACCAGCCCGGCGAGGCCGCCCCACAGCGAGGAGTTCAGGGCGTCGCGGTCGATGCAGAGATGCATGGCTTGGCGCACGCGCTTGTCGGCCAGCGGATTGCCGATCTGGTTGTGAACCAGCAGGTGGGTGTTCTCGATCTGCACGCCGCGGGCGTCCAGGGTCGAGTAGCGCTCGAGCAGCGCAGGGTATCCGGCGTCAGCGCGCAGGCGATGTGGTACTCGCCGGAGATCAGCCCGGCCACCCGGGTTGCGGTCTCGGGCACCGCGAGGGAAGGTGATGCGTGCGGGGCGGTGGGGGGCGGCCGCGGAAATAGTCGTCGTTCTGCCTCGAGCACGATGCGGTCGCCGCGCACGAACTCCTTCTGTTTGTAGGGGCCGGTGCCGACCGGAGCCAGGCCGAAGCCGTCCTGACCCTTGTCGAGGTAGTAGTCGCGCGGCACCACCCAGGCGATCCAGGAGGCCAGCCGCTTCTCCATGGCGTAGTCGGGCTCGCGGGTGACGAACTCGACGGTCGAGTCGTCGAGAGCCTCGACCCGGACGAGGTCGGGCTTGAAATACTTGGCCCGCGGCGTCAGCGGCGACGCACCGAACATCCGCTGCTCGCCGAAGCTGAACGCGACATCGCCGGCGCGCACGGGGGTGCCGTCATGAAAGCGGATGCCGCCGCGAATCTTCACCCGTACCGTCCGCGGATCGACACGCTCCAGCCCGCTCAGCGATCGCCGGCAGGATGGCCGATCCCGAACCGTCCGGTGCCGACAGGAAGTCCCTGTAGAACAGGGTGTCGAACAGCGTGTTCACGACCCGCAGCCCGATGTTGGAGATCGCCTCGATCGGCTCGTGACTGTCGCGCAGCCCCTGCACGGCGATGACGACGTCCGGCCGGCCGGTCTGTGCGAGGGCGGGTCTGGGAAGGCGGGGCTGCGACGCGCCAGGGTCGCTGCGCCGGCGCCTGCCAGGAGGGTTCGACGGGAGACTGAATCGGCCATGACAGGAGCCCCATGGGAATGTCGCTGCCCGGTCATTCAACAGACCGGCCCTGACGGCCGCGTGAACCTCCCATGAATTTCCCACTTCATTCGTGACAGTGCGGTGTCGGGCGTGTTTCGTTTCGGCGCGCCGACCGTCCCCGAGGAGCGTGCCCATGCTGTTCGCCCAGATCACCGACCTGCACGTCTGCCTCCCCGGGACCCTGCTGGCCGGGCGGTCGGACACTGCCGGCTTCCTCGACAGTGCCGTCGCGAGGCTGAACGGGCTGCGGCCGCGACCGCAGTTCGTGCTGGTCACCGGCGACCTCGTCGAGGGCGGCAGCAAGGCGGAGTACCGTCACCTTCGGGAACGGCTGGCGCCGCTGCAGATGCCGGCATTCCTGCGCGCTCGGCAATCACGATGGCCGCGAGGCGTTCCGGGCGAGCTTCGAGGACCTCGAATACTGGGATCCCGGCCAGTCCTTCGTGCAATACGCGGTCGAACGCGACGGCCTGCGGCTGCTGGTGCTCGACACCCATGTCCCGGGAAGCCGTCCGGCGCGCTCTGCGCCGAGCGGCTGGGTTGGCTGACGGAGCGGCTGGCCGAGGACCGCGAGACCCCGACCGTGGTCGCCATGCACCACCCGCCGATCGCGGTCGGCATGCCGCTGATGGACCCGTCTTGCCTGCTGGACGGCGCCGGGCGATTCCGCGAGCTGATCGCTGCGGCACCAAACGTCGAGCGGATCCCGGCGGGACATCTGCACCGGCCGGTGACGGTGCGCTACGCCGGCACGGTCCTCGACGTCATGCCCGGCGTCGCGCACCAGGTGTCGTACGATCCGGAGGGCGGCGCGCCGCTGTGCCTGGTGTTCGAGCCGCGGATGCTGCAGCTGCACCGGCTGATCCCCGGCGCCGGGCTGGTCAGCCACAAGCTGTATGTCGACGCCTTCGACGGGCCCTATCCGTTCGGCGGCGGCTGATCCCGCTCGGCGACGGCGGCGAGGAAATCCTCGAGGTCAGCCCGTACCAGCGGTCGCGCAGC
>JAGYJX010000010.1 GCA_018401495.1 Rhodospirillaceae bacterium | reverse complement strand
GCGCATCTCGACGTCGGTCAGCGACAGGTCGTGGCGGTCGAGCAGCTCCGCGACCTTGGCGGCGGCCAGCAGGGCCTCGGCCTCGGTGCAGCCGTTGGCGGTGGTCTTGGCGCGCAGCGCCTGGATGCGCGCGCTCAGCCGGTCGAGCGCGTCGGGGCCGGCGGAGTGGGACGGCGTTGCGGGGCACGGCGCGATCCGGTCCCGCGCTAGCCGGCGAGGCGCTGGCGCGACACCGACAGGCGGATCACCAGGCCCTCCGGCCGCCAGGTGCGCGAGATCTCGCCGTCGAGCTGGCCGCGCACCGTCGCCCGCGCCAGCAGGCTTCCGAAGCCCTCGCCCGGGGTGTCGCCGTCGCGCCGCACCTCCGGGCCGCCGCGCTCGGTCCAGACCAGGACGAAGGTGGCGCCCTCGTCGAAGCAGGCGATGTCGACCACGCCGGCGGGCGTCGACAGCGCGCCGTACTTGGCGGCGTTGGTGGCGAACTCGTGGATCAGCAGGGCCAGGCTGGTCAGCGGCCCGCCGGCGGCCACCGGCACGTCCGGACCGGTGACGACCACCCGGCCCTCGCCGTCGCCGAACCGGACGTCGAACGGCGACACGATGGTGGCGATCAGGGCGTGCAGCGAGGTCGACGATTCGGTCGCGGTCAACAGCCCGGGCGCCTTCGGCAGCGTCAGGTCCTGGGCCCGCGCCAGCGCCCCGAGCCGCTCGCGCACGTCGCTCGCCAACTCCTGGACCGTGGTGGCCGAGCGGGCGCTGAGCGCCACCACGCCGCCGGCCAGCACCAGCAGGTTCTTGACCCGGTGGTTCATCTCGTTGAGCAGCAGGCGCTGGCGCTGCTCGGCCAGGCGCCGGGCGGTGATGTCGCGGGCGACCTGCGAGGCGCCGGCCAGCGAGCCGTCCTCGGCGGCGATCGGCGAGACGCGAGAGCGAGATCGTCGACCAGCCGGCCGTCCTTGTGCCGCCGGGCGGTCTCGAAAGGCTCGACCCGCTCGCCGAGGCGCAGCCGGTTCAGGATGATGATCTCCTCGTCCTGCCGGTCGTCGGGGACCAGCATCGTCACCGGCCGGCCGACCGCCTCGCCGGCGCTGTAGCCGAACAGCCGCTCGGCGCCGCGGTTCCAGCTGGTGATGGTGCCGGCGACGATCCTTGGACAGGATCGCGTCGTCGGCGGATTCGACGATCGCCGCCAGCCAGTGCAGCGCGCGCTCGGCGTCGCGGCGCGGCGTGATGTCGACCAGCATGGTGACGGCGCCGGTGACGGCGCCGGCGGCGTCGAGCGTCGGCACGGCGTGCGCCAGGAGCGCGAGGCGCGCGCCGTCGGGCCGCTCCGCCACCAGTTCCACGCCCTGGGGGTCGCGCGCCGCGGCGATCGTCCTCGGCGGTCGGGAACCGGCCGTCCGGCAGCGCCGCGCCGTCGGCGCGGCGCACCGTCCAGCCGCCGGGGAAGCCGATCGTCGCCGGCCCGCGGGCGGGCGCCCCACAGCGTCGACCGCCGCCGGGTTGCAGGACACGATGCGCCCGGCGGCGTCGGTCGTGTACACCGCCGCCGGCAGCCGGCGGAAGAGGTCGTTGTCGGTCTGCATGCCGTCGCCTAGGTTCTGTACCCATAAAGAGGATTCCCTCTATGGGCTGATTGTGATTCAAGCTTCCAAACTGCGGGAGCTTGATGATGAAGCGTCGTCACGATCTGACTGACCTGGAGTGGCGGGTTATCGGGCCGCTGCTTCCGAACAAGCCGCGGGGCGTTCCCCGCGTCGACGATCGCCGGGTGATCAGCGGCATTTTCTATATTCTGCGCACCGGTGCCCCCTGGCGCGACCTTCCGGAGCGCTACGGCCCCTACACGACGGTCTACAATCGCTACAACCGGTGGGCCAAGCAGGGTGTCTGGCTGAAGGTGTTCGAGGCCCTGATCCAACATGCGCCCGACTCGCTTCATCTGATCGACTCCTCGATTGTGCGCGCCCACCAGCACGCGGCCGGTGGAAAAAAGGGGGCCCGGATCACGCCATCGGACGATCTCGCGGCGGACTGACCACCAAGATCCATGTGGTCGTCGACCGTTGCGGCCTGCCGATCCGCTTCGTCATCACCCCCGGCCAGGCCTCCGACAAGACCACGACACCGGAGCTGCTGGCCGACTTGGCGCTGACCGGAGACGTGGTCGCCGATCGGGGATACTACGCCCAGGCCATCATCGACCTGATCGAGGCTCGCGGCGCCAAGGCCCACATCCCCAGTCAAAGCAACGTCCGGGTCCGCCGATCCGTCGACCATCAGATCTACCGACAACGCAATCTCGTCGAACGCTTCTTCAACCGTCTCAAACACTTCCGAGCCATCGCAACCCGCTATCACAAGCTCGCCAGAAACTTCATCGCCGCAATCGCCCTCGCGTCCGCCAGACTCTGGATCAGGCAATATGAGTCCACGACCTAGACGCGGATCGCGCTGGGGGCGCGAGCGGTGGAGCGGGGGCGAGGCGTCGGCACCGCCGCGCCTCCCCAGCCTGAGGTGTTCGAAGCGGTCCACATGCGAGGCCAGAGTCCCCCCGTCAACTCCCGATCGTTCACCGCCAACGTTAAGGTAGAAGGTCACCCCCGTACAGTGCACGTTTGAGTCCGCCGACGCGCCGGCCGGCGGGATCGTAACGCAACCTTAACCAGGAGCGTGCTCTGGTGCGGGGTTGATCGAGCCCCGGAGGAATCGCCTCGATGTGGATCCCGACCGCCATGATTGCCGCGGCCGCGGGGGCCGGCCTGATGGCGGCGGTCATGGCCTATCTCGCCGCGGTCGAGCGCGACAACCTCGTCTGGCGGCTGTGGTCGATCTCCTTCGCCCTCGACGCGGCCAGGACGCTGGTGCTGGCGTGCGCGCCGCCGCACGGCACCGTGACCGACGTCGCGGCCGAGATGCTGTCGGCCGGGCACGTCGGCCTGCTGGCGATCGGCATCCTGCTGTGGGCCGAGATCCGCCGGCCGCTGCGGCCGGTGGCGATCGGGACCGGCGCGGCGGTGATCTGGGCGGGGTGTGCGCGGCGCTCGACATTCCGGAGATCGCGATCCACGCGCCGCTCGACCTGTTCTTCGGCGCCGTCCTCGGCCTCTCCGCCTGGGTGCTGTGGACCCAGGCGGTCACCGGCGAGCGCGCGCTGCGCCGGGCGATGGCGGTGATCGTGGTGGTCTGGGCGGTCCAGGAACTGTCCTCGGCCACCATCGGCTGGCACGGCAGGGTCGACCCGATCGGCTTCACCGCGATCCACGGCTACGGCACCAGCCTGGCGCTGCTGCTGATCGTCGCGGCGCTGCGCCGGCGTCACCTGGAGGCGATGCGGGCGATCGCCGAGGCGGAGCGCGCCAAGGCGCTGGCCGACCACGCCAACCGCCGGCTGACGGATTTCGCGCGCACCTCGTCGGACTGGTTCTGGGAGCAGGATGCCGAACTGCGCTTCACCTACCTGTCGCAGTCGGTGTGGGAGCATTCGACCCTCACTCCCGAGGACCACTACGGCAAGACCCGGCGCGAGACCGGGCCGCTCGGCGTCGGCGAGGACGAGTGGGCCGAGCACGAGGCGCTGCTCGGCCGGCGCGAGCCGTTCAAGGATTTCCGGTTCTTCCGGCCGGGCCCGACCGGCGGGCTGCGCTGCCTGTCGGTCAGCGGCGTGCCGGTGTTCGACGCCGCCGGCGGCTTCCAGGGCTATCGCGGCGTCGGCCGCGACCTGACCGACCTGATCGAGGCCGAGCGGCGCGCCAGCGCCACCAACAGCCGGCTCGCCCAGGCGCTCGACGCGCGCTCGGAGGGACTGGCGTTCTGGGACGAGGACGACCGGCTGGTGATCTGCAACCAGGCCTACCGCGAGCAGTCCGGCAAGGTCGGCGCGCTGCTGGTCCCCGGCCTCGCCTACGCCGACTACATGCGCGCCAGCGTCGCCGCGGGCGAGGTGCCGGCGGCGGTCGGGCGCGAGGAGGAATGGCTTCGCGAGCGCTTCGAGCGGCGCCAGAACCTGCCCTACACGGTCGAGGTGTTCCGCGGCGACCGCTGGCTGCTGGTGCGCGAGCAGGGCATCGCGGAGGGCGGCATCCTGCTGACCGCCACCGACATCAGCGAGCTGAAGCGGCGCGAGGACGCCCTGGTCTCGGCGGTCGCCGACGCCCAGCTGGCGAACCGCGCCAAGATGGCGTTCCTCGCCACCATGAGCCACGAGCTGCGGACGCCGCTCAACGCCATCATCGGCTTCGCCGAGATCATCCAGTCGGGCCAGATCGCCACCAACGGCAAGGTCCAGGCGGAATACGCCGGCTACATCCACGAAAGCGGCACCCACCTGCTGTCGGTGATCAACGACCTGCTGGACGTCTCGCGGATCGAGGCCGGCCGGCTGACCCTGGACGAGAAGCCGTTCGGGCTGGCCAGCCTGCTGGAGGAATGCGACCGGATGATCCGGCAGAAGGCCGCGGACGGCAATTTGCGGCTGGCGGTGGCGGCGGTCGACCCGCGGCTCGGCGTGCGCGGCGACCGGCGCGGCCTGAAGCAGGTGGTGATCAACCTGCTGTCGAACGCCGTCAAGTTCACCGAGCCCGGCGGCGCCGTCACCCTGACCGCCGAGCGCAACGCGGACGGCCTGCGGATCGTGGTGCGCGACACCGGCGTCGGCGTGCCGCCGGAGCGGGTCCCCGAGCTGTTCGAGCCGTTCCGCCAGCTCGAGAACGTGCACGCCCGACGGCACCACGGCACCGGTCTGGGGTTGTACATCTGCAAGAGCCTGGTGGAGGCGCACGGCGGGACCATCGTCTTCGAGAGCGCGCCCGGCGAGGGCAGCACGGTGACCGTCACCCTGACCGCCGACCGGGTGATCGAGGCCGGACGCCCCGCTTCGCCAGCGCGCGGTGGTATAACGCCCCGGGCGGGAACGGCGGCGGCGAGCGGAAGGACACACGGATGGCGGACACCTTCCTGGACGCGATACGGCGCGAGGTCGACCGCTTTCAGAACCGCGCGTTCCTGGAAGCCATGATGGCGGTCGCCGCGCTGGCGGCGCTGGCCGACGGCGAGTACGGCATCGCCGAGAAGTACCGGGCCGAGGCGCTGCTGGCCGAGATCCCGCTGTTCGACGTGTTCGACCTGGCCGAGGCCATGGAGATCCTCGACGACGACGTGTTCGCGCTGCGCTCCGACCGGGTGGCCGCCACCCGGGCGCTGGAGGCCCGGGTGGCGGCGTTCGCCGACGAGCCCGACCGCGCCCGCACCCTGCTGCGCGCCGCCCACGCCGTGATCACCTGCGACGGCGCCGCCTCGGCCGCCGAACGCGCCGAGTTCGAGCGATTGGCGACCCTGCTCGGCCAGAGCGCCGACGCCCTGGCGCTCGGGTAGCCGCGCGCCGACGGCATTGAGCTATCTCAAGAGCCGCGCCCCGCCGGCCTGCTAGCGTCGCCCGCGTCATCGACAGAGGAGACCAGCATGGGTGATTTCCACCACGACATCGGCCGGGAGTTCCCGGAATACCGCGACCGCATCCACAGCCTGAAGACCAGCAACGCGCACTTCGCGCGGCTGTTCGACGAGTATCACGAGCTCGACAAGCAGGTCGCCCGCGTCGAGCAGGAGATCGAGCCGACCTCCGACGACCACGCCGAGGCGTTGAAGAAGCGGCGGCTGAAGCTGAAGGACGAGCTGTTCGCGATGCTGAGGGCGGAGTAGCCGCGCCGGCGATCCGGGCCGGCGCTTCCGGCCGGGGGCGTTGCCTCTGCCGTCGGCGCCGGCTATGACCCGGGCGGGCCCACAGCGAGGCTGGACGCGGCGGACCGAGGAGCGGCCCCATGCGCCTGTTCGTGGCGATCGCGATGCCGGAGGACGTGGCCGACCGGCTGTTCGACCTGATGGACGGGATCGACGCGGCGCGCTGGGTGGATCCCGAGGACCTGCACCTGACCCTGCGCTTCGCCGGTGAGCTGGACGGCGGCGCCGCCGAGGACCTGGCGGCGTCGCTGGCGACCGTGCGCGCGCCGGCCTTCGCGTTGCGGCTGTCCGGGTTCGGCCATTTCGGCGGCGGCCGGCAGCGTCCGGGCGCTGTGGGCGGCGGTCGAGCCACAGCCGGCGCTCGACCCTGCTGCAGGGCCGGGTCGAGGCGGCGGCCCGGCGGGCCGGGCTGGAGGCCGAGGGCCGGCGCTTCGTCCCGCACGTCACGCTGGCCCGGTTCGGCGGCCCGCGCTCGGGCGAGACGGTCTCGGAGGACGAGGTCACCCGCTGGATCGCCGACCACAGCCCGTTCGCCGCCGGCCCGTTCACGGTGCGCGAGGCGGTGCTGTTCGAGAGCTTCCTCGGCCGCCACGGCCCGCACTACGAGCGCCGGCTGACCGTGCCGCTGGATCGGCTGCCCGACGCCGACGACTGGCCGGAGGGCGTCCCGGGCATCGGCTGAGGCGGCCGGCACCGCCCACCCCGGGGGTCAGCCGGCCAGCTTGGCCGCCACCAGGCCTTCCACCAGGCCGGAGCAGCCGGCCTCGATCAGCTCGAACGCCCGCCGGTACTCCTCGGCGTCGCGGCCGTAGGGATCCGGCACCGGCAGTCCCTTCATGTCCGCGGTGTAGTCGAGGAACAGCCGGACCCGGTCGCGGTGGGCGCGCCCGGCGCGGATCTTCAGGTCGTGGACGTGGCCGCGGTCCATCCCGAGGATCAGGTCGAAGCGGTCGAAATCCTCGTTCTCGAACGCCCGCGCCCGCAGGCCGGACAGGTCGTAGCCGTGGCCGCTGGCGACCGCGCGCGCCCGCACGTCCGGCGCCTCGCCGACATGGCCGTCGTACAGGCCGGCGGAATCCACCTCGACGGCGCCGTCGAGGCCGCGGCGCGCCAGCATGGCACGGGCGATTCCCTCGGCGGTCGGTGAGCGGCAGATGTTCCCGGTGCAGACGAACAGGATGGCGTACATGCGGCGGAAGCGGGTCCCTGGTATGCCGGGGTCGCCCCGGTCGTTGCCGGAGGGTACAGTCGCGGTGGCGCCGCGGGCGGTCAAGCCCGCGGTGCCGCCGAGCGACAGTCGAACGCGGTGCGGGCGTGAAGGATCTGCGGCCACAGGATGCGATCGTGGTGCTCACCGGAGCCGGGATCTCCAAGGAGTCGGGCCTGGAGACGTTCCGCGACGCCGACGGCATCTGGTCGACGGTGCGGATCGAGGATGTCGCCACCCCCGAAGCCTTCGCGCGCGACCCCGGTCGGGTCCACGCCTTCTACAACGCCCGGCGCCGCGGCCTGCTGGACCCGAAAATCCAGCCGAACGCCGCGCACGCCGCACTGGCCCGGCTCGAGCGCGCCTGGCCGGGGCCGGTGCTGCTGGTGACCCAGAACATCGACGACCTGCACGAGCGCGCCGGGTCCAGCGCGCTGGTCCACATGCACGGCGAGATGCTGAAGGCGCGCTGCGGCGGCTGCGGGACGATCGCGCCCTGGCGCGACGATCTCGGCGTCGACACCGTCTGCCCGGCCTGCCGGGGCGCCGGGACGCTGCGCCCGGACGTGGTGTGGTTCGGCGAGACCCCGCTGGAGATGGAGCGGATCGTGGCGGCGCTGGCGGCCTGCGCGCTGTTCGTGTCGATCGGCACCTCCGGCAACGTCTACCCGGCGGCCGGCTTCGTGGAGGAGGCGCGCTACGTCGCCGGCGCCCACACCGTCGAGCTGAACCTGGAGCCGTCGGCGGGCGTCACCGCCTTCCACGAGGCCCGTCACGGGCCGGCGACGGTCCTGGTGCCGGCCTTCGTCGAGGAGCTGCTGGCGCGGGTATAGCCCGCGGAGCGGCCGGTGTCGGCTAGAACGGCGTGCGCACGATGCCGCCGTCGCAGCGCAGGGCGGCGCCGTTGGTGGCGGCCGCCGCCGGCGAGCAGACGTAGCAGATCAGCGACGCCACCTCCTCCGGCTCGGCGTAGCGCTGCAGCAGCGAGGACGGCCGGCGCACGCTGAAGGTCTGCTCCTTGAAGGTGTCGACGGAGACGCCCTGGGCCGAGGCCCGCGCCGCCACCCGCTCGACCTGCGCCTCGACCCAGGTCGGCCCCGGCAGCACCGAGTTGACGGTCACCCGGCTGCCCTTGGTGAGTTCGGCAGCAACCGCGCGCGATCGCCAGCTGGGCGGCCTTGGAGAAGCCGTAGTGGATCATCTCGGGCGGCACCACGATCGCCGATTCCGACGACACGAACACCACCCGCCCCCAGTCGCGCTCCAGCATGCGCGGCAGGTGATGGCGGGTCAGGCGCACGCCGCTCATCACGTTGACGTCGAACATCCGCTGCCAGTCCTCGTCCGGGGTCTCGGCGAACGGCTTCGGCTCGTAGACGCCGGTGTTGTTGACCAGCACGTCGACCTCGGGGACGGCGGCGATCACCGCCGCGCAGCCCTCGGCGGTGGCGAGATCGCCGGGGGCGGCCAGGAACCGGCCCTCCGGCACCCGGACGCCCAGCTCGGCGATGGCGTGATCGACCGCCTCGGCGGTGCGGCCGTTGACCGCGACCACAGCGCCCATCGCCGCCAGGCCGACGGCGCTGGCGTAGCCGATGCCGCGGGTCGATCCGGTCACCAGGGCGGTCCGGCCGGAGAGATCGGTGTCGAAGACCTTCATGGGAGCACCTCGCCTCGCTCTCGTCGTCCGCCGGCGACCATGCCACAGTTCGGCCGGGATGAAACCAGCGAGAGGAGCGTGCCGTCATGAGCGAGCCGGCGACCGTGGCGATGGTCGAGTACGACGACGCCGACGCCGAGGTGCGGGCGGTGTACGACGACATCATGGCGACCAAGGGCATCGGCTTCGTGCCGAACGCCTGGAAGGTGTTCGCCAGCCACCCGCCGAGCCTGAAGCGGCTGTGGTACGGGCTGAAGGAGGTGATGGCGCCGGGCGCCCTGGACCCGAAGTTCAAGGAGATGATCGCGGTCGCGGTGTCGGCCACCAACGGCTGCGACTACTGCACCCGCAGCCACACCGCGGCGGCGCGCAAGCTCGGCATGACCGACGCCGAGTACGGCGAGCTGCTGGCGGTGGTCGGCATGTTCAACCAGACCAACGCGCTCGCCGAGGCCTACAAGATCCCGGTCGACGAGGTGTTCATGAAGGCGTGGTAGAGCGCGCGTCGTTTGGTGGATCCCGGGTCGCCGCTACGCGACGCCCGGGATGACGAGCGTCGAAGAGACCGCCATCCCGGACCGGACCGGACCGCCCCTGGCGGGACGGATCCGGGACCCACGAAGCGACGGGCATCAGTTCGCGATCGCCTGCCCGCCGTCGATGTAGAAGGTCTCGCCGGTCAGGAACGGGATGTCCTCGACCACGATCGCGGCCACGAAGCGCGCCACCTCCCAGGCCTCGCCGGGGCGGCCGCGCGGGATCGCGCGCTCGATGAAGGCGCGGAACCGCGGGTCGTCCATGTGGCTGCGGTTCAGGTCGGTCAGGGTGAAGCCGGGGGCGACGTCGACCACCCGGATGTCCTGCCTGGCCCACTCGACCGCCAGGCAGCGGGTGATGGCGCCGACCGCCGCCTTCGAGGCGCAGTAGGCGGCGTTGTATTTCACGCCCATCTTGTCGTAGTGCGAGCCGATGTTGACGATCACGCCGCCGCCGGCCGCCACCAGGTGCGGGTGCGCGGCCTGGCAGGCGGCGAACACCCCGAGGGCGTTGGTGCGCAGCACGGCCGCGAAATCGTCCGGCTCGAAGCTCTCGCTGCGGCCCTGGCGGTGGATGCCGGCGTTGTTGACCAGGGCGTGCAGGCCGCCGGTGCGCTCGACCAGCGCCGCCAGCGCCGAGCGCAGCGACTGCGGGTCGTCGACGTCGCAGGCGATGGTGACCATCCGGGCCGCCAGCTCGGCCGGCACCGGCCCCTCCTCCGAGCCGATGCCCTTGCGCGACAGGCAGCCGACGGTCAGGCCGCGCGCCGCCAGTTCCAGCGCCATGGCGGCGCCGAGGCCGCGCGACGCTCCGGTGACGGCGACGGTGCGGGTCGCCGCCGCGGGGCGGGCGGCGGCCGGATCGGTATCGGTCATGGCACTCTCGGGCGGGGATGGACGGAAGGGCGAATCCTGGCCGACGGCGGCCGCTTTGGCCACAGCCGCGTGGCCTCACTCCTGGAACGGGGCGCCGAAGGTGTCCGGGTCGATCACCATGGCGTAGCGGTCGCGCAGCACGCCGTCGCTGCTGAGCGGCAGCAGCAGGCGGACGAACGACCAGCGCCGCCCCTCGGGATCGCGGAATTCGCGCCGGATCAGTTCGGGCTCGCCGCGCTCCACCGCCCGGTCGATGCCCTGGCGCACGCGGTCCAGGTCGGCGGGCGCGAACCCGTCGGCGAGGCCGGTGCCCTTCATCTCCCGGCCGTGACCGCCGGTGAGGAGCGAGCCGGCCAGCCCCACCACCCAGTCGCCGGTCTCCGGGTCGCGACGGAACAGGCTGACCCCCTTGATGACCGCGACCGGCAGGGCCAGCGGGTCGATGGTCGCCGGCAGGCGCTCGACCGCGGTCTCCCGCCACACCGCCAGGGCGGCGGCAAGCAGCGGAAACTCGGCCACCCGCTCGATCGGCAATTCGGTGTGCACGCCCGGCAGCTGCCAGAACACCGGATCCGACTGGCTCGACGGCGGCATTGCTCAACGCTCTCCTGCGGCGGCGTCGGGTCGACGGGACCTGCGATGATCATGGAGGCTGCGCGGCGCCGCGACAACCGCGATCCGCCGGCCGCCGGCGGAGGCCCGGGCCAGCCGCCACCGAGTCGTGCGCGGCCGGAGGTCGGCGGTCGCCCGTACTCGCTCGCAGATCGGCCCGTCGCCGTCGCGCCGTCGCCGCTGAGCGGCAGTACCGCCGGACATAGGCCCAGCGCACGCCGCGCGGATCGACCCAGTGCCGGCGCAGCAGGTCCGGCTCGCGCCGCGACGCCGCCGCGTTGAGGGCGGCGCGCACCACGCCGCGGTCGGCATCGGTGAAGTTCTGGACCAGGCCGGTGCCGCGCAGCTCGCGCCCGACATGGTCGGTGACCAGGCTGCCGACGATGCGGATCCGCCAGTCGTCGCCGGCCGGCACGCGCTCGAACAGGTTCAGGCCGCGGATCGCGGCGCGCGGGAAGCGCAGCGGATCGATCGAGGCCGGCAGCCCGCCAGCCGCGCGACCGCCATGACCGCCAGGCACTCGGCGAGCAGCGGAAACTCGCCGACGCGCTCGATGGCGATCTCGGCGTGCTCGCCGGGCAGCGTCCAGAACGAGCCGCCGGGACCGTCGTCGACAGCGCTCATCCTGGAGACCCCGGCCTGCTGTCGCCTGCGACGTGCCGGACGGTCCACATCGCGTCTCCTCAACGGCCATCCGTCCCGACAGCGTTGCCACGCGCCGAGACGATCGGCCCTGCAATCGACCGATTGTGGGGACCGCCGCCCGGCGCGTCCACGGGTTTCCCGAAGACCCGGGCCGGCCGGTCAGCCCGCCATCAGGTGCAGCAGCCCGAGCCGGGTCAGCTTGCGCTGCAGCGGGCCGAGCGCGGCCGCCACCTCGCCCGGCACATTCGTGCCGGCCGCGACCCGGGCCGTGACCGCGCCGATACGGGTCGGCCCGTCGAGGGCCGCGAGGATCGCCAGGTCGAAATCCGACAGCCGGATGCCGACCGTCACCGAGCGGCGGTCGACGGTGACCTGCAGCGAGCGGCGCTCGGCCGGCCGCGCCGCCAGCGCCCTGGCGACCGCCGGAAAGTCGATGGCGATCGGGAACAGCACGGTCGCCGGATCGTCGAGCAACCGCTCGGCCGGGTCGTCGTCGCCCGCGCCGGCGGCGGCGCCGGGCGCCGGCTTGACGGCGTAGAACACGTGCTTGCTGAAATTGCCCTGCATGAGCTCGGCGAGCCGCCAGCGACCGCGCCGGTCGAGGCCGCCGGCGGCGGCCTTCAGGGCCGGGTCGCGCAGCGCCGCCACCGGGTCGTACAGGAACGGCGGGATGAAGCTGCGGATCGCCAGCCCGGCCTCGGTCATCAGGTCGTCGAGGGTGTCGGTGGTGAAGGCGCGGTCGCGCGGGTTCAGCAGGACGTCGGACGAGCTCGGCGTCGTCGGCCTCGGCGATGCGCTCGAAGCTGGGGTTGCGCAGCAGCCAGTTGCTCGTCGGCAGCCCCGCCGCGAACGACGCGCGCCAGCGCCGGGCCGTCGGGCCGGGCGCCGTCGACCCCGAGCATCCGCAGCGCCGCCTGGGCCTCGTAGACCCCGGTCCGGCCGAGGCTGCCATAGGCCATGACGCCGATGCCGCCGCCCGGCGCGATGACGTGCGCCAGCGCCGCCAGCGCCCGGGCCGGGTCCGGCACGTGGTTCAGCACGCCGCAGAAATCGACGTAGTCGTATTCCCCCGCCGGGCCGGTCGCCAGCGCCTCCAGCGGGCCGATCCGGAAGCTGACGTTGCCGAGGCCGGCCGCCTCGGCGCGCCGGCGGGCGATCGCGCAGGACGCCCGCGACAGGTCGACGTAGTCGATCGACCCCTCGAGGCCGAGCCGGCTGCAGCCAGCCGCCGAGCGAGACCACCGCGTCGCCGGTGCCGCCGCCGGCCACCAGGAAGCGCAGCGCCCGGCCGCGCGGCAGGGCGCCGGCGAACACGTGGTGCGCCACCGTCGGCAGGTTCGCCGGCAGGATCCAGGCCAGGGTGTCGGGCGCCGCGGCGGAGTCGCGCGGCGGGTAGGGGAACCGCTGGTAGAACGAGGCGACCGGATCGCCGGCCGTCATCGCCGGGTCAGCCGTCCATCTTGAGGGCGGCGATGAAGGCGGATTGCGGGATCTCGACCTGGCCGAACTGCCGCATCCGCTTCTTGCCCTCCTTCTGCTTCTCCAGCAGCTTCTTCTTGCGGGTGATGTCGCCGCCGTAGCACTTGGCGGTGACGTCCTTGCGCAGCGCGCCGACCGTCTCGCGCGCGATCACCTTGCCGCCGATCGCCGCCTGGATGGCGATCTTGAACAGCTGCCGGGGGATCAGCTCCTTCAGCTTGGCGCACATCGCCCGGCCGCGCGGGTCGGCCTGGCTGCGGTGCACGATCATCGACAGCGCGTCGACCGGCTCCTGGTTGACCATGATCGACAGCTTCACCAGGTCGCCCTCGCGGTAGCTGTCGAGGGCGTAGTCGAAGCTGGCGTAGCCGCGGCTGATCGACTTCAGGCGGTCGTAGAAGTCGAACACCACCTCGTTCAGCGGCAGCCGGTACACCACCATGGCGCGGCTGCCGGCGTAGGTCAGGTCGATCTGCTCGCCGCGCCGCTCGGTGCACAGCGTCAGCACCGGGCCGAGGTACTCGTCAGGCACGAAGATCGTCGCCTTGATCCACGGCTCCTCGATCGACTTGATCTTCATGACGTCCGGCATGTCGGCCGGGTTGTGCAGCTCGATCTGCTTCCCGTCGGTCAGCTGGATCTTGTAGATCACGCTCGGCGCGGTGGTGATCAGGTCGAGGTCGAACTCGCGCTCCAGCCGCTCCTGGATGATCTCCAGGTGCAGCAGGCCGAGGAAGCCGCAGCGGAAGCCGAAGCCGAGTGCGGCCGAGGTCTCCATCTCGTAGTGGAAGCTGGCGTCGTTCAGGCGCAGCTTCTGCAGGCTGTCGCGCAGGTGCTCGAACTCGCCGGCGTCGGCCGGGAACAGCCCGCAGAACACCACCGACACGCTCGGCTTGAAGCCGGGCAGCGCCGACGCCGCCGGCCGGCGCTCGTCGGTGATGGTGTCGCCGACCTGGGTGTCGGCCACGGTCTTGATGCCGGCGTTCAGGAACCCGACCTCGCCCGGGCCGAGCGCGTCGACCTCCAGGCCCTTGGGCGTCAGTATGCCGACCCGCTCGACCGGGTGCACCGCACCGGTCTGCATCATCTTGACGCGCTGGCCCTTCTTCAGGACGCCGTCGTGGACCCGGACCAGGCAGGTGACGCCGAGGTAGCTGTCGTACCAGCTGTCGATCATCATCGCCTTGGTCGGCGCCTCGCGCTCGCCCTTCGGCGGCGGCAGGCGCTCGACGATGGCCTCCAGCAGCGCCTCCATGCCGAGCCCGGTCTTGGCGGAGATCTCGACGGCGTTCGAGGCGTCGAGGCCGATCACGTCCTCGATCTGCTCCTTGACCCGCGCCACGTCGGCGGCCGGCAGGTCGATCTTGTTGAGGACCGGGATGATCTCGTGGTTGGCCTCGATCGCCTGGTAGACGTTGGCCAGGGTCTGGGCCTCCACACCCTGGCTGGCGTCGACCACCAGGATCGAGCCCTCGCAGGCGGCGAGCGAGCGGCTGACCTCGTAGGCGAAGTCGACGTGCCCGGGGGTGTCGATCAGGTTCAGGGTGTAGCGCTGGCCGTCCTTGGCGTCGTACAGCAGCCGGACGGTCTGGGCCTTGATGGTGATGCCGCGCTCGCGCTCGATGTCCATCGAGTCGAGCACCTGCTCCTTCATCTCGCGCTCGGCCAGGCCGCCGCACATCTGGATCAGCCGATCCGCGAGGGTCGACTTGCCGTGGTCGATGTGCGCGATGATCGCGAAGTTCCGGATGTGGGTGAGGTCGGTCATGGGGCCGGGTTATGCCTGAAAAACGCGGCGCGGAACATAGTGTGCCGCACCGCACCCGGCAACGCCCGCCGACGGCGCTCCCGCAACCGCCGTCAACCGCCGTAGCGCCGCGCCCGCCGGCCCCGCCGGCGCCCGGCCAGCAGCAGAATCAGCGCCGCCAGCACGCCCAGCACCGCGAACGCCGGGGTCAGCAGCACCGTCCAGCAGCAGCGGGTCCCAGAGGTACGGGTGGACGTGGCGCTCGATCGCCGGCTGCGCCAGCTGCAGCGAGCCCGGGTGCAGGGCGTTCCACAGCGGGCCGACGTCGATCGGCGCCCAGGCCCCCGACTGCGCCAGCACGAACAGGTCGCGCGCCAGCAGCAGGATGGCGAGGACGGCGAGGATCCACCCCAAGACGCGGAAACCGGTACGCATGCAGAACCCGTGACTGATCCCGGGTCGTGGCCACCGCCACGCCCGCGCTCCCGTGGCGAGTTAAACACGGCGCGGCCGGCGGCGATAGCGGCGCGCCCGGCGGCGCGGAGGCCGGTCGGGGCGCGGGTCGGGGCGACGGCGACGACCGCCGGCGGCGGCCTTCTGCGGCGTTGCAAACCGGGTTGCAGTCGATTAGGGTCGCGCGCTTCCGGAGGGATGGCCGAGTGGTTGAAGGCGCACGCCTGGAAAGTGTGTAGGGGCGAAAGCTTCTCGCGGGTTCGAATCCCGCTCCCTCCGCCAGCTTATCCTTGTAACGATATGATTTATTTGAATCTTCTATAACAGAGTGTGCTGGTCCCAAATTGAGCCCCACGAGCAGTCTATAGTGTTATGACTCAGATGAGGGCCAGATGAAGTCGCAGCGCCCGACGTAGTATTCGGTCCGCAGCCATTCCAAGTCCGCCTCCCAATCGTAAATGGCCTGCGCATAGTTGGCTTCGCGGTGGTTCTTGGCCTTGCTAGCAAATGCCGCGATGGATCGGGCCATTTTGTGGAGGCGACGACAGGTCGCCGGTTCGCCCCATTCGGCCATGTAGTTTGCATCCGCGACCACGGGCACAGCCGATTGATAGGCTTGGCGAAGGATGATCTTGCGGCGGGACGCGGTCTCTCCGTTTTTGCCGACGCGATAGCCCAGCGCTGCGAGCGGCCCCAGCGCGGGAGCGACGATATCGACGGGGGCGCCGGGCCGACTGTTAAGCGGGCCGGTTCCTGGCCATACGAAGCCTTCGGTGTTCCGCAGCTTCAATTCGATCATGGAGGCGAGGACGCGCGCGGCAATCGAGCGACGCTCAACGACTTCGCGCCAAATCCAATACAGCATGTCCGGATAGTCATAGACCAGTTCGACCATCGCATGGAGCTCGGGTGTTCCGTATTGCATCAGGTCTGAGTGACGTTCTCCATGTTCTGGTCCAACCATCGCACCACGCCTCGAAGTTGAGATGCGATATTCAATGGCGGGGCGACGGTCGGGACAATCCAGATTTTCGTGAGCGGGAGCGGGCGCGCTGGACGGCCCAGGATTAGACGTGCTGACGAAGGCTCCCGGCGGCCGAATTTGTCACATCGCTAATGCGCCTTGACAACATATTGTCGATCAAACGCATCCGCTGGTGACGCGTTCGCCGTGCTCCAGCGATTCAAGAACCAGGGCGTCAAGTTGTACCTGATGGATCTCGGCGGGGATGACTGCACCAGCAACGGCATCATCGGACTAGTGTTCACCATCATGAGCGCTGTGGCGCAATTCGAACGCGAGCGCATCGCCGAACGGATCTCGGACGTAAAGGTCAACCAGAAGACGAAGGGACGGTTTCTGGGTGGCCAGCGCGCACCGTTCGGTTACCGGGTCGGCGACAATGGACAGTTGGTGTCGGATCCTGACGAACAGGCGCTCGTCACCAGGATGGGTGCCCTGCGGCACGAGGGGCACTCGCTCAGGAAGATCGCCGACGCGATCAAAGCCGACGCCGGCCGCAATGTCCATCCCGAGACCATCAAGCGGGCTCTCAGTGCCGCCTACGTGGTCGCCGGCCCTGGAGCCCAGGCCGGCGACGCAAGTTAGATAGTTCGTTCTTGTTTATCGCAGCATGCTATGCTTGCGTTGCCTCACGGGAACGAAAGGGTCAGACCGAATGATCAAGAGACCAACGAAATCAAATTCCTTTGAGCGGCTAGGCTACAACACACTCTCCACCGGTCACCACACTGGGACGCTGAGCACACCAAGCACAGCGGCCGATCCACCTCAAACCAAAAGTGGCGGCGGAACGGGCGGTTCGGGCGGAGATTCCGGCAAGCCTCAGAAACAAGATCAACGGAACTAGGTCAATGACAGGAAAAATACATACGACCTCCGCCACAGTACCGGTGCAGAAGTCTCTTTCAACAAGCCATCACCTAAACACTATGAATTCGGCAAGCGAAAGCCAAAACAACCAGAGTGCTGGCACCCAATCTAGCAGCGGAAACAGCGGTAATAGCTCAAAAACTAGCGGCACTATCGGGAGCAAAAAGCCATAGGTCCCGATATTATTGCTTCAACCGCTTCGTATGCTTGTTACATGGGGCACTTTCTCGACGACGTCACGACGGGCGATTTGATCAATGCTGGCCTTCTTCTGGTGGCCGTCCTTACACTCGTCTGGACTGCATTCTCCACCCAGCAGCAAGCGCGCGCCTCTGACTTTAGCAGCTATCTTCAGTTGACTGAGAGATACGCCAACGCATGGCGGAAATTTCGGGATTCCGAAGAGGGTCCAAGCAAAGACTTTGAGCTGGTCGAATTATTGAACCTGATCGAGGGAACCTGCCATCTCTACAACGAAAAGGCAATTCACGGCGCCACGCGCGACATGATTTCGGATTACTTGAAGGAAGTTCTCCCCACCATTTTTTCCAATCAGCACGCGAGCGCACTTATTGCCAAATCCGTATCCGGCCCCGACACATACCTCCACATACGACGATTCGCCCGAACGCACGGTTTGGAGGGAGTACCGCACCAGTAGTCACCACCGACAGGAGGGTAGCTACATTTGAATGCACTGTCACCGAAATCGATCTGAATACACAAAATAGCGGATATTGAAGGTGTTTATACTTTCCTCTTTACCGATCGCAATTCGAACATTTTGCGTTTACCAACAGCGGTGAGATTCCAAAACAAGTTCATTCCACCTTTGACGGTCTGTAAATACTTTGTTTCGACAAGCCCAGCTGCCTTTAACTGCACCCCTATCGTCTCAAACACCTGATCATTTATACTTAATTGAACAAACCCAGGAAGAATGCGATCTTTTATTGCTAATTCAAGATCATTTTTAACTATAGTATGGGATGGATACTGAACAAGCCCCGGAGATATCATGTTAAATATGTCGCTCCAGGAAAACTTATAAGACCATGCCCTTTCTGATTCAGTGTACATTCTTCGACATTTCCCCGTCACTTCAAAAATTTCATCTAGTCCAGCAAGATTTTCCACTTCAATTCGGTGAGGGATTGCCTTCTCCAGATCCTTACGTAGCTTTTCATTCTCTTGTCTAAGGCTATTTATTTGCTCAAGAAGCTCCCGACTGCCAGCGTGACTCGCCCGCACCCAACCTACCGCCGGGTTCATTTTCATCGCCATGTGTAAACTTAAAGACACTAATCCAGGAAGCTCTTTACTATCAGACCACATCTTAACAATTCGACCATCACATACTCTTTCTCTAAATTCAACGAGCCGCCGCCTCGCGTCTTCATTCCTATCTGTCTTCGCTACAACTATTTCATCGACATTTGAATGCACGAATCCCAGTACATCAATGCCAATTGATTTTGCATATTCGTATTCTTTCTCTGTATAGCTTATTCCATCTACTCCGACAGAACCGTACCTGCCGCCAATGATCAAAACATAATAATCGCAGTCATTGATAATCTTCTTAATAAACTCGAACTGCTCGTCATCTGACGCAGGAAACATTTCCATTCCGGCGGGTATGCAGTCCATTGACATCAACGTGTGCATAACGTCGCGTCGTTCATCCCGCAGGTCCGCATACGTCGAACTGACGAAAACTTGATATCTCTTGTCCACTTCCGATGACCCCCACGCAGCGACACGTAATGGTTACGGATTCGGCGGACCACATGCAAGGTCGACACCAAAAGTGGTACCATACAATCTCACAACCCGGTTTTGAACATACTTTAAATATATGATTTAACGATATTATTCTATGCAACCATCGAATCCCGCTCCCTCCGCCACCCTTCGCCCTGCCAGCTTCGGGTGGCAGGCCATCTGGAACTGCATTTTTTGGCCGAAGTAGTGTCGCCCGAAGTCTTGGCCTAGGGGGACAAGGCCATATGTTACGTCTAACTTCTGCAAGACATCTGCATCGGCTCGATCAACGACCTCCGGCGGCGCGTCGACATGCACCAGCTCGAGCAGGTCATCTCCACTAAGTCCTGGCTGCCTACCAAGCAGAAGAGCCATGCCTCGGTCCAGGCCGAGTGAAACGCCGGTGATCTTGGAACCGCACTTCCGGCTCCGGCAACTGCGTTAGCCAAGAAGCGGTTCTGGTGAGAAGCATCTCGGCCTCTGGCGTGTGACTGCAGCGAGCGCGCCCGGCGGATGACAGGTCGGCATCCGGTATCCACGCTGAGCGACCGCCCAAATTGACAATTTTTGCTAATTTTGCCAGCCTGACAGACGGAAAGGAGGCCGGATCATGCCGACACGGAACATCAACCTGACGGATCATTTTGCCAGCTTTCTGGCGCGCACCGTCGAATCGGGCCGCTACAAGAACACCAGCGAGGCCGTACGCGCCGCGCTGCACCTGCTTGAGCGGCAGGAACTCGAGGACGAGGCCAGGCTTGTGGCCCTCCGGCGCGACTCCCACCGTGGCGAGGAAGCCTATCGTCGGGGCGAGTACACCGTCGTTGACGGCGATGAGGACCTCGACCGGTTCTTCGAGACCGTAGCGGCCGAGGCCGACAGGGCATGACAACCGGTCAGCGGCCATGCGCAGGCTGATTGTCACCGCGCCCGCCCGCTCCGATCTCATCGACATCCGCCGCTACACCCGCGCACGCTACGGGGTGCGGGCCGCCGACGCCTACGACGCGCTGCTCAAGCAGGCCTTGCGCGATCTGCGCGACGATCCCCGTCGTCCCGGCAGCAGCGAAAGGCCGGAGATCGGTCGGAACATCAGGAGCTATCATGCGGCGCTGAGCCGGACGCGCGCCGGGTCGGCGGTGAGGGCACCGCGTCACTTCTTGCTGTATTTTCTGCCGGATGAGGACGCCGTGGTGGTGAGCCGCGTCCTTCACGATTCCCGCGATCTCGCCCGCCACGTTCCGGACGAGCATCTGGGGCAGGCCGCGAACGACGAGGCGTAGCCGCGTTCTGCAGGGTCGCGGTGGCGTCTCCCGGCGCAGGAGCCGCGGCGCAGCGCCGGCCGCCGCGAGGCTCGCCGTCGACGCGGCGAGGACCTCCCCGGGGCGCCGCCGGCTCCTGGGAGGTACTCGCATCGGCCCGCGCTATTCCTATGGCGCCCCGGCGAGCACGCACCGACGAACGCGGGGTTGAGCCGGCGGCCTCGCCCGGCTCTTATGCCGCGATGATCCGCTCGCTCTCCCAGACGCCGGCCCTGCTCGGCGCCCTGTCCGCCTGCGTCGCCGTGCTGTGCTTCTCGCTCAACGACGTGGCCATCAAGTTCCTGTCCGGCGACTACGCGCTGCACCAGGTGGTGCTGATCCGCGCGCTCATCGGCATGGTGGTGCTGTTCACGGTGCTGCTGCCGTTCGCCGGCGGGCTGGCGGCGCTGCGCACCCGGCGGCTCGGCCTGCATCTGGCGCGCGGCTGCTGCGTGGTGTTCGCCAACATGTCGTTCTTCCTGGGCCTGGCCTCGCTGCCGCTGGCCGAGGGGGTGGCGATCTTCTTCGTCTCGCCGCTGGTGATCGCGGTCGGGTCGGTGGTGTTCCTGAAGGAGCATGTCGGGCCGCGGCGCTGGGCGGCGATCGCGGTCGGCCTCGTCGGCGTGCTGGTGGTGCTGCGGCCCGGCACCGAGCTGTTCCAGCCGGCGGCACTCTGCCCGATCGCCGCCGCCTTCGGCTACGCCGGCCTGCACATGCTCACCCGCCACATCGGCCGGACCGAGAGTGCGGCGACGATGGCGTTCTACATCCAGCTCTGCTTCATCCTGGTCTCGGGGGCGATCGGGCTGGCCGCCGGGGACGGCCGCTACGCCGGCACCGGCGACGCCTCGCTCGACTTCCTGCTGCGGGAATGGACGATGCCGGGTGCCCGCGACTGGGCGGTGCTGGCCGCGATCGGGGTGGCGTCGGCGTTCGGCGGGTTCTGCATCAGCCAGGCCTACCGGGTCGCCCCGGCGGCCGCCGTGGCCCCGTTCGAGTACCTGGCGATCCCGCTCTCGGTGCTCTGGGGCATCGCGGTGTTCGCGGAATTTCCCGACCTGGTGGCGCTGCTCGGCATCGCGCTGATCGCCGGCTCGGGCCTCTACATGGTCTGGCGCGAGGCGCGGGTCCGCGCGCCGGGCCCGGTGGTGCCCCGTTACCGGCGCTGAGAGCCGGCGATTACGGCCTGTCCACCTCTACGCGCAGGTCGAGGCAACGACGACCGGGAAGAGCGACCACACGGTGGCCACCACCGCCGCCCATCCCAGCCAGAGGCTGATGCTCTCCGTGAAGCCCGAGGATGAGGCGAAGCGGGGCGCGCGCAGCATGAGCACGATACCCAGCTGGACCGCGATCGCGGTCAACCAGGCTGCGGCCAAGGCGATGTTCCCGTCGGACAACGTCAGCCCGACCATGCTCCAGCGGTCCGAACAGACCAGCCCGTGCAGGCCGTAGACCGCGCTGAAGCAGGCGAACCACACCGATAGCGGCCCGAACAGGCGCAGCACGTCCGTCATGTCAGCCCTCCCGGGAGATACAACGCGGCAAGGCCCAGCAGGGTCGTGACCGCCGCATAATCCGTCCACAGCCGCACGATTCGGACTTCGCCGTAGCGGTCGGGCGAGACGAACCCCGTCGCGCGGCGGGCGGCGAGGAAGACGCTCATCCCCGCCGCCAGCACGACATGAAGCAGCACATAGCCGGCGATCACCCAGACAATCGCGTCGTAGGCATGGCCCTGGGGATCGGCGGCGGCGCGCACCGCCAGCACGGCCGCCGCAGCCGAAGCGCCGGCGCCGATCAGCGCGACCGCCAGCCCCGGCGCCATCGCGCTCCTGGAGCGCAGGCCCCGCTCGGCGAGCCGCAGCCCCAGCGGGGCCAGAACGACCCCGGCCAGTCCCAGCATCGGGCCCGCCAAGCCGGGCTCCAGATAGGCGGCAGGGGGCCAGTTGGGCGCGACCGTCCACAGGAAGGCGTAACCGAACAGCAGCGACGCAAAGAACGTCGCATCGGCCACCAGCAGGAACGCCGTGCCCCACCAGCCGGGCGGATGGGCAACGGCGGAAGCCAGCGGCAGGGACAGGCCGTGCCCCGCGTCAAGCAAGCCCTCGTCGCGGCGGGATCCCAGACCCCAGACCCAACGGAAGGCCAGCGCGGCGACGCCCAGAACCGCCAGCGGAACGAGCCAGAACGCCTTGATGAGCAGGCCAAGAAAGGCGATCCCCGTGACCAGAGCCATGACGATCGGCAGCGCCGTGTTGGCCGGGAAGACGACCACCTGTTCGGGGCGCCCGCTGGCGATGTCCACGACCAGCGTCTTGCGCCGACCGTCCGCCGGATCCCCCAGATAGCCCTCGCCGCGCGCGATCAGCAGGTCGAGGCCGGGATCGTCGTAGAGCGGTTCGCGGCCCCGAACCGGAGGCAGGCTGGCGAAATTGTATGCCGGAACCGGTTTCGGCATGGCCCATTCCAGAGTTCCGGCACCCCAGGGGTTTCGCCTGCCGCCCACGGTGACGAGCGCGCCGATAGTGATGTCGATCAACACGAGCGCGAAGCCGATGGCGGTGATGAAGCCGCCGATGGACGAGATCAGGTTGATGACCTCCCAGCCTTGCTCGGACTCGTAGGTGAAGGTCCGCCGCCGCTGCCCCAGCAGCCCTACCCAGTGCATCGCCAGAAAGGTGACGTGAAAGCCGACGAAGACCAGCCAGAACGCCGGTTCGCCCATCCGGAAGAAGCGCCTGCGGCCCGTCAGGTGCGGCAGCCAGTAATACAGGCCGGCGAGAACGGGGAAGACGAAGCCGCCGACCAGCACATAATGCAGATGCGCCACCACGAAATGCGTGTCGTGCACCTGCCAGTTGAACGGCACGACAGCCACCATGACGCCCGTCAGCCCGCCGATCACGAAGGTGGCGAAGAACGCCAGAATCCACAGCATCGGCAACTTGAGCTGCGGCTTGCCCTTCCAGATGGTGCCGATCCAGGCGAAGACCTGCACCGCCGTGGGCACGGCCACCAGCGTCGAGGCCGCCGAAAAGAACGCCAGCGCCATGTGCGGGATGCCGGTCGCGAACATGTGGTGCACCCAGATGCCGAAGCTCAGCACCCCGAGCGCCACCGCTGCGGCGACGATCCAGCCGGAGCCCATGAGCGTGGTGCGGGCCATCACCGGCAGAACCGTGGAGACGATCCCCGCCGCAGGCAGGAAGATGATGTAGACCTCGGGGTGGCCGAACAGCCAGAACAGGTGTTGCCAGAGCAGCGAGTCGCCGCCTTCCGCCACCTGGAAGAACGGCCATCCGAAGGCGCGTTCGAGTTCCAGCAGCACCGACCCCAGGATCAGGGGCGGAAAGCCCGTCAGGATCATCAGGGCCACCACGAGCATGTACCAGGCGAAGATCGGCATCTTGTCCAAGGACATGCCGGGCGCCCGGAAGCGCAGGATGGTCACCGTGATCTCGACAGCCGCGGAGATCGCCGAGATCTCGACGAAGGTGATGCCGATCAGCCAGAAATCCGAGTTGATCCCGGGCTGCCGAGGGTCGACGACAAGGGCGGATAGAGAAACCAGCCGCTGTCGGGCGCAAGCCCCGCCAGCATGGCGAACAGCAGCATCGAACCGCCGAAGACATAGCACCAGTAGCCGAAGGCGGTCAGCCGGGGAAAGGCCAGATCCCGGGCTCCCAACATCTTGGGCAGAAGGTAGATCGCGATCCCTTCGATGAGCGGGATCGCGAACAGGAACATCATGATGGTCCCGTGCATGGTGAAAACCTGCGCGTAGACCTCAGGGCCCATGAAGGCCGAGCGCGGCGTCGCCAGCTGCGCCCGGATCAGCATGGCCAGAACGCCGCCGATGACGAAGAAGACCACCGACGTGGCCATGAACATGCGGCCCAGATCGGTGTGGTTCACGGTGGTGAACCAGCCTTTCCAGCCCGGGTCCAACGCCCAGATTCGCGTCAGCGCGCGGTGTCGGCGCAACGGCGTCATGGCCGGGGCCGGCGTCTCCGAGGAGGGCGACCTGGTCGGGGATGTCACGGCGTGACACCCCGCACGAAGGCGGTCCAGCCGTCCGCATCATGGGCGATCACGGTGAACCGATGGTCGAGATATCCCGGACCGCTGTATTCGGCGCTGACGCCGGCGTACTCGCCCGGCTCGCGCGCCTCGATGCGCAGCACGTTGACATGCCCCGGTATCGCATCGAGCTTGCCCGCGAGCCGTGGCGCCCAGAAGCTGTGAATCACGTCGATCGTGGTTACCTCGACATCCACCGGCGTCCCCGCCGGGATATGCAGAACCCCGTCCGTCACGAGGCCCGGCGCATCGGGATAGGAGAAGCGCCACGCCCATTGCCGCCCCTCCGCCCGCACCGTCACCAAATCGGGGCGGTCCCCCGGCGAAAGCCGCTCGCCGATGACCAGCCCATAGGCCAGCAGCGCAGCCAGCACGGTCAGCGGAAAGGCGAGACCCATGCCGACCAGCCAGATCCGCTCGCCCCCGCCGCCGGAGCGGCGAAACGCCAAGGCCAGCAGCGCCATCACAAGGAGGAAGATCAGGCACGCCCCGATCAGCATCACCCACCACAGAGTGGCGATGGCGTCGGCCGCCGGGCCGGCCGGGTGCACCGTCGAGAGGGCGTCGGCGCAACCGGCAAGCACGATGGGCGTAGTTAAGACAACCCCGGTCGAGAGGAGCCGCCGTCGATGCCCGAGCCCCTGGTCCAGAATTCGGACAAGAACCAGATGGACCCCATCAGGTCGCAACCTGGTTTCGAGCAGACGGAATCCAGGGTCGCCATTCTCGGCCACCCGATCCACGCGATGTCGGTGGCCTTTCCCGTGGCTCTGACCTTCTGCACCTTCGGCGCCGATGCGCTGTACTGGTGGACCGGCGATCTCTTCTGGGCGCGGGCTGCAGTCTGGTCGGCGGGAACGGCGTTCCTCTTCGGTCTGGTGGCGGGGGCTTCGGGAACGATGGAGCTCCTGATGGTGCCAGGCATCCGCGTGCGCGCCGCAGCCTGGACCCATTTCGTGCTGGCGGTGATGCTGCTCGCGGTTCTGGCGACCAACTGGGGCTACCGGATGACGGGCTATGAGGCGGCCGTGCTGCCGTACGGCATACTG
This sequence comes from Rhodospirillaceae bacterium, assembly GCA_018401495.1. Taxonomy (GTDB): domain Bacteria; phylum Pseudomonadota; class Alphaproteobacteria; order Thalassobaculales; family Thalassobaculaceae; genus Thalassobaculum_A. The sequence goes on along the minus strand of JAGYJX010000010.1, from coordinate 270,469 downwards.
CTGTCGGGGTTCAGCGTTCTGGTCGTGATCGTGACCGGCTGGCATGGGGGAAAGCTCGTGTTCGATTATCGCCTGGGAACGTCGAAGAGCAACTGACGCCCCTGTGGCTCGGTCAGCCACTCCGGCACGGGTATCCGGCCCAGATCGGGCTTTCCCAGCACGAGGGCGAGGATCACGACCACAGGGACCAGCAGGATCAGCATCGGCGCCGTTGGTTCGGGCGGCGTGTGCCGTCCCTCGGTTTCGGCCACGGTGACAAGCACATGGCCGACCCAGGCGTGAAAGAATACCAGAAGGGCCACGATCGCCAGTTTGCCGAACATCCACAGCACGTAGAGCTCGCGCAGGAAGATCAGCGCCGTGCCCGACGTGATGGCCAGCACGGCCGCGGGAGTCACCACGAGCGTGTAGGTGTAATGCGACGCCCGCCGGATGCGGGCGTAGTCGCCCGGTCCGCTCGCAGGCTCATGGCGCGCCAGCATGAGCGGCAACGCGAACAGCCCGGCGCACCAGACCGCCAGTGCGACGATGTGAAAAGCCTTGAGATGCGGTATGAGCGAATAGAGCCAGTCGGTCATGCCGTCCGGCCCCCGATCTCGCGCCAGCCGCGTCTGGCGACCAGGGCTCCGAAGACCAGAAACGGCAGCCCGGCCGGCACCCACATGATGAGCCCGCCAAGTTGCTGATCCGCCAGCGGAGCAAAGCCCCATGCCAGCGGCGCCACCTGGTGGATCGCATACAGCGCATCGGGCGCGAACGTGAGGAGCGCCCCCAGGAACGCCATCTGCATGTAGCCCGCGAGGATGAACGGCACAGCCCGGCCGGACGCTTGCGCAGGGCTCAGCACCACGCGCCAGAACATGGCGGCCGAGCCCAGCAGCGACACTTGCATCAGCCAGTAGACCCCGACATGGCCCATCGCGAGATCGTAGGCGGCGGGCAGGTGCCAGCCCCAGAGAACGATCGTCGAAATCAGGAACGCCGGCGTCGCCGGCCGGGATCGGCGCAACGGCCAGACCATCGCAAGCAGGGGCGCGGCCACAGCCACCAGCAGCACATGGTGCGCCACCCGCGCGGAGAACAGCGCCGCCGACAGCGCACAGAGCGGCGAGACGAAGGCGACCGCCAGAACCGCGACCATAAGCGCTCCCGCCCGAGTGCGGCCAAGCGCCAGCGCCAGAAGGATCAGCATGACGACGAGCGGCGGATCGACGTTCCAGCGCGTCCAGATATCGCCGGGAACGGGCGCGGGGCCGCAATAGATGGCGAGAAGAGCGTCAGCGCTCATCCGCCGCCATGCCCGCTCTGTCTGGGCCGCTGGTGCCGCAAGGCGGACGTCCCCCGATCAAGATTCTTTCACGCGCCACCTTTCAGTGGCCACGTGGCCAACCTTGAACGAGCGGGCACGGATTCCGTTCCGACTGGTCGCCGGAAGCCGCTGGCCCGCTACCGGCCCAACTTCATCGCCGACCGATCACGTTGGGCAGGAAAAGGCCGAAGCCCGTTCAGGCCGAGCCCGAAGGCGATCGCTGTGGCGACGAAGCCCGCCGACGCCAGGCGCACCATCGGCGTGGCGATCGCGCTGCTCCCTCGATCGTTCTGCATGAAGCTCTCCACTGGCGCCGCCTGTCGCCTCCCGGCACCGCGCCGGCCCCTGTCAAGCATCGCGCCACGGGCGCGTAGCCGGTGGCGGCAGGGCGCTTCCCACCCTCCTCACCGCATGACCGTCGCCACCACGCTCGCCAGCAGCAGCCCGGCGAACGTCCAGTTCAGCGCCCGGCCGGTGCGCGGGTTGCGCAGCGCCGAGGAGAAGGTGGCGCCGATCCCGAGCCAGACCGTGTTCACGGTGACGTTGACCGCGAGCAGCACCGCCACCTTCAGCGCGACGTCGAGGCTGGGATCTTCGGGCGCTATGCTGCCGCTGGCGTACACCGCGCCGATCGCGGCATAGGCCTTCGGGTTGACCAGCGACAGCAGGAAACCGCCGGCGGCGGTCGGCTCGCGGCCGGTCTCGGCCGCGGTGCGGACCACCGGGGCGGTGGCGATCCGCCAGGCGAGGTACAGCAGGTAGGCGAGGCCGATGGTCATCAGCACCGGCACGGCGTTCGGCACCGCCAGCACCATGCCGGTGACGCCGGTCGCCACCATCAGCAGCACGGTGGAGTTGCCGAGCAGGATACCGGCGAGGTACGGCAGGCCGCGCCTGAAGCCGAAGGTCGAGCCGGTCGCCGCCAGGCTGACGATCGCCGGGCCGGGGCTTCCCATCAGCGGCAGCGCCACCGTCAGCAGCACGAGGGTGTTCTGGAGCATTCGGGCTTTCGCGCGCGCCGGGCGACGGCGGCAGGGACGGCGGCAGGGTCGGCGATAGGCAGAAACTTCCGGCGATCATGGATCTGTCGCCGCGGCGGCGTCTACCGCCGCGGCGACACCGTGGTTCGGAGGCCGGCTATCCCGCCAGCTTGTCCTGGGTCCGGGTCTCGAAGTCGCCGGCGTCGTGACGCTCGTGGAGCTGCTCCTCCGGCGGGCCCGACACCCGGTTGACCATCCGGCCGCGCTTCACCGCCGGGCGGGCGGCGATGTCCTTCTGCCAACGCAGCACGTTGGTGTAGGTGTGGGCTTCCAGGAAGGTGGCGGAATCGTTGTAGATGCCGCCGGTCACCAGGGTGCCGTACCACGGCCAGATCGCCATGTCGGCGATCGTGTACTCGTCGCCGGCCATGTAGCGGTTGTCGGCCAGATGCCGGTTCAGCACGTCGAGCTGGCGCTTGGTCTCCATGGCGAAGCGGTCGATGGCGTACTCGATCTTGAACGGCGCGTAGGCGTAGAAATGCCCGAAGCCGCCGCCGAGATAGGGCGCGCTGCCCATCTGCCAGAACAGCCAGTTGAGGCACTCGGTGCGCCGGGCGTGATCGGTCGGCAGGAACGCCCCGAACTTCTCGGCGAGGTACAGCAGGATCGCGCCGGACTCGAACACCCGGACCGGCGGGTTGGTGCTGTGGTCCATCATCGCCGGGATCTTGGAGTTCGGGTTGACCCCGACGAAGCCGCTGCCGAACTGGTCGCCTTCGGTGATGCGCACCAGGTAGGCGTCGTATTCCGCACCCTTGTGCCCGAGCGCCAGCAGCTCCTCGAGCATGACCGTGACCTTCACGCCGTTCGGCGTCGCCAGCGAGTAGAGCTGCAGCGGGTGCTTGCCGACCGGCAACTCCTTCTCGGAGGTGGCGCCGGCGATCGGGCGGTTGATGTTGGCGAACCTGCCGCCGTTCTCCTTGTTCCACGTCCAGACGCTGGGGGGGGTGTAGCCAGAGGCGTCGTTCATGTTGCGGTTCCCATTCCCTGTTGCGCAGCCCCCAGTCCGGGAGGCTGACGGTTCAATCCGGTCGTCGGCCGGCCACCGGTTCCGGCGGGTGGTCGCAGCGCGTCGCGGCGCGCAAGCCTGCCCAAGCGGGCCGATGGCGGCCAGACACAAGTATGGAACCGGCGGGCCGTAACAAGCGAGGCGATCGGTTCCACGGCGGCACTGATCCTATCGGAAAACCCGCCCTCGTCGCATCGAAGGCCCGGGAGCGCAAGGATTCCGCCGTTCCAGCCAACGACGACGCGACTCCCGGGCGGTTCGGTCCACCGCCGGCATTGACGCCCGCAGCCGGCGGGCGCGATCCTTGCATAGCAAGCGCCGTCGTCGATCCCCCTTCCCTCCGGCGACCTGGAGAGAGTCCCGACACGATGAGCTGGATCGAGATGCAGCCCGCGTCCATCGTCGCGCTCGCCGATGCCGGGACGCTGTTCAAGTCGAAGGCCGGGGTGGCGCTGTACCGGGGCTATCTGCGGCTGCTGGCGGCGGCAGGCGGGGCGATCCCGGCCAAGAACGCCCTCGACCTGTCGGGCTTCGCCGGGATGCTGGCCGACGCCGCGCTGTGCGCGGTCAGCGAGCCGGACCGTTGCGAGTACCGGATCACCGGCGAGCGGCTGAAGCAGCGGGTCGGGTTCAACCCGACCGGCACCAACTACTACGACCTGGTGCCGGCGATCCGGCGGCCCTACGCGATCCGGGCGATGCGGATGGTGGTGACGGTACCGTCGGGGTTCCGCGCCCTGATCGAGCAGACCTATTCGTCCGGCGAGGTGGTGACCACCGAAGCGGTCGGCTTTCCGCTGCGCTCGGAAGAGCCGGGGATCGACGGCTTCATCCTGTTCTCGGACCAGGCACTCGAGCGGCGCGCCGGGGTGCCGGCGACGCCGCCGCGACTGCTCGGCGCCAACGTCGTGCGGCGCGACCTGATCGACCTCGGCTTCGGCGTCGACACCGGCTTCCGCGACCTGGTGCACGACACCGCCGGCTGACGGCTCAGAGGGCGGTGTCGGGACCGTTCCCGGAACCGCCGCCCGTACGGCCTTCCGACGGCGCCCATTCGCCGACCGGAGTCTGCTCGGAGAACACCAGAACCTGGGTCACCGGCCCGCCCGGCGCGCCGAGCGGTACGAACACGCTGATATCCTGCACGAGGTAACCCGTGTGCGTCACCACGCGTTCGAAATCGGCGAGCGGACGGCGCGTCCGGAAGACCGCGAGGTAGTTCGTCCTCACCCGCGCCGCCGAGCCGCCGAAGAAGCCGTTCTCGACCCGGCCGCCGGTCGGGTCGTGGTCGCGCAGGCCGACCTCGCTGGTACCGACGACGCGGTACACGAACTCGACGCGGCCGTCGGCGACGTCGTCGCTCTCGACCGGCCGCCCGTCGACCCGCACGTCGACCAGCTGTATCCCCGGAAGCAGGCGCGGCATCCGCATCGGGTCGAAGGCAGAGCGGTCCAGCAGCTCGGACTCGCCCTTGGCGGCCTGCCAGAACGCGATGAACTCCCGTCCGGCGTCGCTGAGATCCGACAGGAAATCAGGCCATTTGACGGTTCGATCCATGTCTCGCCCCACACGCGGCTGGCAGCGGAAGCCGACCACACCGCCGATGCTCCCGATCGCCGCGGCGATCGCGGCTGACGCCCCATTCTCCGACATAGGTCGGCCCGCGCACTCGGCCAGGGCCGCCCCGCGACGCCGCCACCGAAACAGCCCGGCGCGTCGGCGGCGTCGCGGCGACGCTGGTGTTCGACGGGTACCACGGATTCGGTACCGGCACTCGACTTCGCGCCGGAGTTTCCCACATCCTGCCGGGAGCGGTGGCGACAGCAACGCCCCGTGTCCTGGAGGCGCCCATGTTCCGGTGGCTGTTTGGAGGCAAGACCATGACCCCGAATTCGTTCCCCGATCCCGACCTCGACCTGCCCGCCGAGGGTGGCGGCGAGCGGACGGCGGTGCTTGCCGGCGGCTGCTTCTGGTGCACCGAGGCGGTGTTCAAGGAACTCGCGGGCGTGCGCGGCGTGCGGCCCGGCTACGCCGGCGGCACGCCGGAGACCGCCGACTACCGCACGGTGTGCAGCGGCACCACCGGCCACGCCGAGGCGATCGCGATCACCTACGACCCGGCGGTCATCACCTACGGCGAGCTTCTGAAGGTGTTCTTCTCGGTCGCCCACGACCCGACCCAGCGCAACCGCCAGGGCAACGACCGCGGCCCGCAATACCGCTCGGCGGTGTTCGTCGCCGACGAGGACGAGAAGCGGGTGGTCGAGGCCTACATCGCCCAACTCGACGCCGCCGGCGCGTACCCGGACCCGATCGTCACCACCATCGAGCCGCTGGACGCGTTCTACGAGGCCGAGGAGTACCACTTCGACTACGCCGCCCGAAACCCGGGGCAGCCCTACGTCGCCCACGTCTCGGCGCCCAAGGTGGCGAAGCTGCGCCGGGCCTATCCCGAACGGCTCAGGAAGGCGAAGGCCGACGCCTGAGGGATACGCGCGGACGCGCCGCTCGCGGTCGTGTGCATTGCAGGCGCCGAGGAAGAATCCCATTTTCCGATCAGACTTCCCGATCACGGAGACCGCGATGACCGCCACCCGGCCCGAGAGATCCGCCGCCGGCTACGACCTGACGCCCGCCCAGCGCGGAACAGCTGAAGCGGCTGGCCGCCGGCCTGACCCCCGAGGAAGCGCGGGTGCTGCTGAAGCACGGCACCGAGCGGCCGTTCTGCGGCACGCTGCTCGACAACAAGAAGTCCGGCACCTACGTCTGCCGGCTGTGCGGCCTGCCGCTGTTCTCGTCCAAGCACAAATTCGACTCCGGCACCGGCTGGCCGAGCTTCTTCTCGACCTTCGACCGCGCCCACGTGACCGACGTGCGCGACACCAGCTACGGCATGGTCCGGATCGAGAACCGCTGCGCGCGCTGCGACGGCCACCTCGGGCACGTGTTCCCCGACGGCCCGCCGCCGACCGGGGCGAGGTACTGCCTGAACTCGGCCTCGATGGCGTTCGTCGAGGACGGCACGCCGCTGCCCGATCCGCTCGAGCGCGGCGACCCGACCGGACACTGACCGCCCCGCCTCGGAACCCGGGTCCGGCGGCGACGTTGCCCGCTGGACCCCCGTTCATCCCGCATCCGGAAGCCCACGCCATGCCGACACCGACGCCCCCGCACCGCCTCGTCCCGTGCGCCCCGCTGGCGGCCGTCCTGGCCCTGGCGGCCGGCCTGACGGCCTGCGCCGAGGCACCGGTGACCGGGCGCCAGCAGCTGATCCTGCTGCCCGAGGGCCAGGCCAACCAGATGGGCCTCGAGGCTTACCAGCAGATCAAGGCCGAGACCCCGACCTCCTCGGACCCGCAATACACCGGACCGGTCCAGGAGATCGGCCAGCGGATCGTCGCGGTCAGCGGGCAGCCGGATCTGGCCTGGGAGTTCACGGTGTTCGAGAACGACGAGCCGAACGCCTTTGCCCTGCCCGGCGGCAAGGTCGGGGTGAACACCGGGCTGTTCAAGGTTGCCAAGACCAAGGATCAGCTCGCCGCCGTGATGGCCCACGAGGTCGGCCACGCGATCGCCCGGCACAGCGCCGAGCGGGTATCCCGTCAGGTGCTGGTGCAGGCCGGCCAGCAGGCGGTCGGGGCGCAATATCCGGGCATGGCCGAGGTGCTCGCCCAGGCCTCGACCCTGGGCCTGATCCTGCCGTTCACCCGCCAGCAGGAATCCGAGGCCGACCACATCGGTCTGATGATGATGGCGCGCGCCGGCTACGATCCGCGCGCCGCCATCGACCTGTGGCGCAATTTCGAGGCGGCCGGCGGGCAGCGTCCGCCGGAGTTCCTGTCGACCCACCCGGCGCCCGGCTCGCGCATCGACTCCCTCAACGCCATCATGCCGGAGGCGCTCGCCGAGTATGAGCGCAGCCCTTACCGCCAGGGTTGATCCGACCGGGCTGGAGCCTCGGGACCGCCCGCTCGACCCGGTCCCGTTAGGGCGGCGTTAACCCTCATGCGCTAAGACCAGCCGAGTCGCGGGTACCGGACAGAGACGGCGAGATGACGACCAGCATTTCGGCCCTGCCAGCCGATACGATCGACGGCATCGAGATGGCGCCGCTGCTGCCGGCCGCCGACTGCCCGCGGCCGGACGGTCGCGCGCTGCTGGAGTGGTGGCTGGAGCAGCCGCGCGGCGGCACCACCGCCCCGGACTGGCTGGCGCTCGACCCGGCGTCGCTGCTGACGTGGATGGGCTGGATCTGCCTGTACGACGTCATCGATGGCGGGCGCGACGTCCGCTACCGTCTGGTCGGCACCCGCATCACCGAACAGGCCGGGATCGATATGACCGGCCGCCTGGTGTCGGACGGCGTCTACGCCTCGACGCCGGCGGTTCTGTTGGAGCATTTCCGCCGCCTCGGTCGGGATCCCGCGCCGACCTGGACCAAGCGGGTCATGGAGACGCGGCACGGCTTCACCATCACCCATGACCGGATCTGGCTGCCGTTCACCCGGGGCGGCGGCCCGGTCGTGATGTGGCTGCTGTACCTGTGCCGGCTGGACGCCGCCGCCGATCGGCTGGATTTGGCGCGCCTCGCCGGCCACCGGCGTGCCGGCAGCGACCTGGCGCCGGTCAGCCTGAACTCGCCCGGCCATTTGCGGGCGTAGGCGGCGCCGCGCCCCGAGGAGGATCGGTTGAGCGAGACGCGCGCGGGTGGATTCACGCACGCCTACGAGGCCGAACACGACCTGCTGCGGCTCGAATTCAACGGCCGCCTCGACGCCTGCCTGTTGCGGCGCGAGATGGCGGCGCGCTACCAGCTTCCCGAGGTCAACCCGAACACCCGCCTGCTTACCGTCTGCACCCGAGCCAGCATCGACGAGATCGATCTCGCGGTCCTGATCGCCCACCACGCCGCCAAGCGCGAGGCCGGCCACCCCGATCTCCGCACCGCCATGGTCGTCGCCGACACGCCGGGCCACCTGGCGCTCGCCGAGCTGTGGGCGGCAACCAAGCCCGGCGGCAAGCCGGACGGCGCCGGCGTGTTCTCGAACGAAAGCCAGGCGCGCGCGTGGCTGCTGGGCTTGGATGGTATTTTTCGTTAACGAAACAATCATGCGGTTGTCACATCGGTGTCGCGCGCGGCAAGCTATCAGCCGCTGCCGGACCGCGGCGCCGCGCCCTTGGGGGGCAGGCCCGCCCTCCGCCACCGTCCGTCACTCAACGAGGGTCACGATCATGACGAAGATCACCCGCCGTACCGTCCTCCGGGGCTCGGCTGCCGTCGCCGCTTCGGCGCTGGCCGCCCCGGTGGTGCTGCGCGCCCACGACGCGCTCGCCTCCTCCGGCACCGTCAACGTGTTTGCCTGGGGCGACTACGTCCAGCCGAACATGGTCGAGAAGTTCCAGAAGGACTCCGGCATCACCATCAACCTGTCGACCTACGGTTCCAACGACGAGGCCGTCCAGAAGCTCAAGGCCGCCGGCGGCAAGGGCTTCGACGTGATCTTCCCGTCGGTGACCAACGGCCCGCAGTACTACCCCGACAACCTCCTGCAGCCGCTCGACGAGAGCAAGGTGAAGATGGAGCGGATCATCCCCTCGATGGTGCGCGATTCCGTCCAGCTCGGCGCCACCAGCCGCGGCAAGCGCATGCTGCTGCCGTTCAACTGGGGCACCGAGGCGATGACCTTCGACTCCAGCGTCTTCAAGCTCGACGACGACGACATCTCGTTCGGCACCATGTGGACCCCGGAGGCCAAGGGCAAGGCGGCGTTCCGCCAGAAATCGGTGCTGGTCGGCACCGCGATCTACCTCGACGCCACCGGCGAGGTGAAGTCCAACCGCGCGCTCGACCTCTACAAGTCCGAGGACGACATGCGCCGGGTGTTCGACGCGGTGACCAAGTACATCGTCGAGCGCAAGCAGAACATCGCCGCGTTCTGGAACAACGCGACCGAGGCCACCAACGCCTTCAAGCAGGCGGGTGCGGCGATCGGCCAGACCTGGGACACCACCGGCCTCCTGCTGAACCGCGAGGACGCCAAGTGGAAGTACCGCATGCCCAAGGAAGGTGGCATCACCTGGATGGACTCGGTCGGCATTCCCTCGGGTGCCGCCAACGTCGAGCAGGCCTACGCCTTCATCAACGCCATGTTCGAGCCGACGATGGCCGGCATGATGTCGGCGAACACCGGCTACAATTCGGCGGCGGTCGGCGCCGCGGCGCACGCCGGCGAAAACTACGCCAAGCAGTTCAACGAGGTCTATGACGAGAAGACCCTGGCGAACTTGTGGTGGTGGCAGGCCGACACGCCCTGGTTCAACAGCGTCCGCGACCAGTACGTCGACCGCATCACCAACGCCTGACCGGGCGGCCGGACGGGCGGCGGCGATTTCGCCGTCCGTCCGGCGCCTTCACGCGGCACGGCACGGGCGGGGGACCGAGGACCATGGACGGCAACGACGTGGCGCTCACCGGCGTGTCGATGCGCTTCGGCGACTTCACCGCGGTGCACCCGACCGATCTGACGATCGGCGCCGGCGAGTTCTTCTCGATCCTCGGCCCGTCGGGCTGCGGCAAGACCACCATCCTGCGGATGATCTCGGGGTTCCTCGACCCCAGTTCCGGTGACATCGCCATCGGCGGCCGCTCGATGGCCGGGATCGGCCCGAACCGCCGGCCGACCGCGCTGATCTTCCAGAACCTCGCGCTGTTCCCGCTGATGACGGTCTGGGAGAACGTCGCCTTCGGGCTGGAGGCGCGCGGCGTCGCGCTCGCCGACCGCAAGCGGCGCGCCGACGAACTGCTGGCGCTGGTGGCGCTCGACGGCCAGGGCGGCAAGAAGCCGACGGAGCTGTCCGGCGGGCAGCGCCAGCGCGTGGCGGTGGCGCGGGCGCTCGCCGTCGAGCCCGCCGTGCTGCTGCTCGACGAGCCGCTGTCGGCGCTCGACCTCAAGCTGCGCCAGCACATGCGCGCCGAGCTCAAGGACATCCAGCGCCGCACCGGCGTGACCTTCATCTACATCACCCACGACCAGGGCGAGGCCCTGACCATGTCGGACCGGATCGCGGTGATGAACGCCGGCCGGGTCGAGCAGGTCGGCACCGGCGACGAGATCTACGACACCCCGGCCAGCCCGTTCGTCGCCACCTTCGTCGGCGAGCAGAACATGTTCCAGGGTCGGGTCGCCTCGGTCTCCGGCGGCACCGCCGTGGTCGACACCGCGCTCGGGCCGCTGCACGGAGTTGCCCGCGGCGGCCTCGCCGCCGGCGACCAGGCGCTGGTGTTCGTCCGGCCGGAGCGCGTCGGTCTGGTCGAGGCCGACGACGGCGAGGCGGTCAACCGGGTCGACGCCGAGGTCGAGCGCCGCGACCTCGAGGGATCGTTCGTCAACCTGTTCCTGCGCGCCGGCGACCAGCGGATCTCATTGCACCTGACCAACGCCGGCGCCGGGCGCGACGTCGTCTCCGGCCGCCGGCGGGTCGGCTTCCGGCCGGCCGACGCCGTCGTCATGGGGGTCGGGGAGGTGGCGCGTGAATGAGCTGGTCCGCACCTACGGACGCGGCCTGACCGTCGGTCTTCGTGCTGCTGACGGCGGCCTGGGTGCTGGGCCTGATCGTGGTGCCGCAACTGCGGATGATCGAGCGCGCCTTCATCGTCGACCAGCGCGGCGACGAGGCGGCCCTGGTCGCGACCGAGATCGAGCGTGCCTACGCGCGGGTGTTCGCGATCGACCAGGACCTGCTGCGCGCCGCCGACGGGGCGGCCGCGCCCACCGCGCCGTCGCCGTTCGCGCCCTCGCCGTCCTCCCGTGCCACCGGAGCGGCTTCACCCGAGCGGACCGCCGCGCTCGAGGCCGAGAAGGCCGAGGCCCAGGCGCGCATCGTCGAGCTTGAGGCCCGCGAGGCCGAGATCCAGGCCGCCGACCGCACCACCTACGCGCTCGGCAACTTCACCGGCATGAGCCGGATCCACGCCTGGATCTTCGTCTCGACGCTGTTCTACGCGCTCTGCGTCACCGTGCTGTCGTTCCTGGCCTGCTACCCGGTGGCCTACGCGGTCGCGACGGCGCGCCGCGGCGAGCGGGTGGCGCTGCTGATGCTCGGCCTGGTGATCCCCTACGCCATCAACGAACTGCTGCGGATCTTCTCGTGGGTGATGATCCTGGAGAAGCAGGGCATCCTGAACGGCGCGCTGGACGCGCTCGGCCTGATCGACATGGCGGCCGGCGAGGGCGTGCGCTTCGTCGCCTCGAACGGCGCCGTGTTCGTGGTGATGGTGTACGCCTACATCCTGTTCATGGTGTTCCCGATCTACAACACCATCGAGACCCTGGACCGCAACCAGATCGAGGCGGCGCGCGATCTCGGCGCCTCGGCCTGGCGGATCCACTGGCGGGTGGTGCTGCCGCACGCCAAGCCGGGGATCGCGGTCGGCGCGGTGATGACGTTCATGCTGTCGGCCGGCTCGATCGCCGCGCCCGAGATCGTCGGCCGCGGCCTGCACCCGGACTGGTTCAGCCAGGTGATCTACCGGCGCTTCTTCGAATCCTCGAACTGGAACCAGGGCTCGGCCTACGCGCTGGTGCTGCTGGTCGCCTGCGTGGTGTTCGTGCTGGTGGTGATGAAGCTGTTCCGGGTCGGCATCCGGGACATCGCGAAATGACCGCCGCCACCCCCTCGACCGGCCGCGACTGGAGCGACACCGTCCTCAACGCCTACCTGGCGGTGTTCTACGCTTACCTGTTCCTGCCGCTGCTGCTGATGGTGGCGGCGGCGTTCAACGCCTCGCCGACGCCGTCGGTGACCGACTGGCAGGGCTTCACCCTGGACTGGTTCCGCCGGCTGCCGCAGGACCAGCGCTTCATCCAGGGCCTCTGGCACTCGCTGATCATCGCCGCCGGGGTGATCGTGATCGCCCTGCCGCTCGGCCTCGCCGGGGCGCTGGTGCTGACCCGCCTGCAGTCGCGCGCCACCACCTCGCTGTACACCATCCTGGTGTCGCCGATCCTGACCCCCGGCATCGTGCTCGGCGTCACCACCATGATCTTCTGGCGCGACACCTTCGGCGTCGAGGCCGGGCTGTTCACCGCCGCGGTCGCCCAGGCCAGCTTCATCGCCTCCTACTGCATGCTGATGTTCATGGCCCGCCTGCAGCGCCAGGACCGGGCGCTGGAGGAGGCCGCGCTCGACCTCGGGGCCTCGCCGGTGCTGGTGTTCCGGCGCATCACCCTGCCGTTCCTGATGCCGACGATGATCACCGCGTCGTTCATCGCCTTCCTGCAGTCGATCGAGAACTACAACACGACCTTCTTCGCGATCGGCAGTTCGTGGACCCTGGTCACCGAGATCGGCTCGCGCATGCGCTTCGGCCTGTCGCCGACGGTCAACGCCATCGGCGTGCTCTTCGTGGCCCTCACCGTGATCGCCGCGGTGGTGTGGGTGGCCACCCGGCGGCGCGAACTGGCCCGCCGCGCCGCCGGTTGACCGCCCGCCCGCGCCCTGGTGCAGTGCCGGCCATGCGGTTCATCGTGCGCTGCCTGCCCGGCTTCTCCTCCCGCGTCCCGGCCCCGGTGCCGGCGCGCACCGCCCTGCCCGACTGGCTGAAGACGATGCCGTCGAGCGTCGCGGCGGCGGCGCTGGCGGGGGCCGAGATCCGCACCCTCAAGCACTGCCCGCCGCTGATCGACGCGCTCGGCGCCGGCGTGCTGTTCCCGCTGGCGGCCGACCTGACGGTGCGCGGCGGCGAGCTGTCCTGGGACTGGGACGCGCCGCGCCACCCAGATGCCGGTCACACCCGCTCGCCGATCGGCGTGCACCTGCCCGAGCAGGCGGCGGGCGCGCCGTTCCGCCTGCCGCCCGGGCAGTTCGTGGTGAAGTTCACGAATTTCTGGACCGTCGAGGTGCCGGACGGCTGGTCGGTCTTGTTCACCCACCCGCTGAACCGCGAGGACTTGCCGTTCCGCACCCTGTCCGGCCTGGTCGACTGCGACCGCTGGCGGGACGGGATGGTGCACTTTCCCGCCCTCTGGACCGACCCCGGCTTCGAGGGCGTGCTGCCGGCCGGCACCCCGGTCGCCCAGGCGATCCCGGTGCGGCGCGAGACGCTGGAACTGGTGGTCGAGGAGCTGGACGCCGAGCGCCTCGCCGCCCACCGCCGCGTCGAGGAGGCGCTCGCCGGCGATCCCGGCGTTTACCGCAAGGACTACCGACGGGGACCAACCTAGCCCCGGCCCCGGAGCGCGATCACCAACACCCCCGGAGGAGACGACGCGATGCAAGCCCACGACCTGCAGAGCCTGCTGGACCTCGAGCGGATCAAGCGCCTCAAGGCCGCCTATTGCCGGTACCTCGACACCAAGCAGTGGGAGCGCCTGCGCGGCCTGTTCGCCGACGAGACCGTGTTCGAGGGCTTCGGGTCCGCCCCCACCGGCTCCAACGCCGACCAGTTCGTGGCCGGCATCACCGCCCGGCTGACCGAGGCGGTGACGATCCACCACTGCCACATGCCGGAGATCGAGTTCCTCGATCCCGACCGCGCCCGCGGGGTGTGGGCGATGATGGATCTGGTCGACCTCGGCGAGGGCCGCAGCCCCAAGGAGGCGCCCGGGCATCGCGGGTTCATCGGTCACGGCCACTACGAGGAGGAGTACCGCCGCGACGGCGGCACCTGGAAGTTCTGCTTCCTGCGCCTGACCCGGCTGCGCGTCGACCCGCTGCCGGTCGACTACCCGGCGGCGCGCCGCGACCTGCTCGCGCACGCGCCCGGCTGGCTGCCGTTCGGCTAAGCCGCCGCCGGAGGCTCGCCACCACCCGCCAGCCTCACGCGCCCAGCGGCCCCCTGGGTCAACAGCTTCAGCGCCGCCGCCCGCAGCTCCGCCCCGTCGCCCGGGCGGGCCGCGAGCAGCGCCTCGGCCTCGTCCAGGCGCCGCAGGTCGCGCAGCGCCTCGGCCTTCGCCAGCCGGACCGCCGGGACGGTCTCCTCGAGGCCGTCGAGATCGCCGAGCGCCGCTTCCGGCCGGCCCAGGCGGAGCGCGATGCGGGCGCGGTTCAGCCTTGCGTCGGGGTCGCCGGGGACGCGGGCGAGGTAGTCGGTGAACCCGGCCTCGGCGTCAGCGAGCCGGCCGAGCTCAAGCAGGCAGGCGGCGCGCTCGAAGACGGCGTTGGCGTGGTCCGGCGCCAGCGCCAGGGCGGCGTCGTGGGCGGCGACGGCGTCGGCCGGCCGGTCCAGCCGCCGGCGCACCAGGCCGCGGTTGTAGTGCAGGGCCGGGTTGCCCGGAGTGACCCGGAGCAGGGCGTCGAGGGCGCGGTCGGCGGCCGGCCAGTCGCCGGACCCGACGGCGCGCGCGAAAGCCTCGGCCGGATCGTCCGCCATCCTCAGAACACCCCGGCGTCGAGGCCGGTCGCCATCAGCATCCCGAGTTCCCGGCAGCGCCCGACGAAGTCCTGGCTGAACGCGCCCCGGCACAGCACGGGCTCGGTGACCGCCCGCCAGCGCAGGCCGGTGACGATGGTCTCGACACCGCGGCGCGTGCCGGTGCCGTCTTGGCCGGCGCGGATGTACAGGGCGTAGGGCATGCCCTGGGTCCGCTCCAGCACCGGGTAGTAGGTGCGGTCGAAGAAGTCCTTCAGGGCGCCGCTCATGTACCCGAGGTTCTCGGTGGTGCCGAGGATGATCGCCTGCGCCGCCAGCACGTCGTCCGGCCCGGCTTCCAGCGGCCCCAGCACCCGGACCTCGACGCCGTCGGCCTCGGCCGCGGCCGCCCCCTCGGCCACCGCGTCGCGCAGCGCCAGGGTGTTCGGCGACGGCGCGTGCGCCACGATCAGCAGGCGCCGCTTGTCGGAACGCTCCGTCACCGGCGCCCGCCCCTCATTCGACCGGCTTCAGCGACCGCAACCACGCCACCAGCGCGTCGAGGTCGGCGTCGGTCATCTTCGCGTAATAGCCGTAGCCCATCGGCGGCATCAGCGGGGTGCCGTCGCGGCTCACGCCCCGGGTGATCGCCCGCTTGATCTCGGCGTCGCTCCAATCGCCCATCGCGGCAGGGGTGATGTTGCGCGAGACGGCGATACCCCACGGCCCCGCGAACTCGCGCGTGCCGGCCCCGAGGCGCGCCAGATCGAGCCCTTTGGCACCCATCGGGGTGTGGCACTCCACGCAGTGACCGACCGGCCCGGCCAGATAGGCGCCGTAGGCGACCCTGTCGGCGCGCGGCGGCGGCTGCACGCCGGCGACCGGCGGCCCCCAGCTGTCCGGCAGGGGCATCCGGTAGACCGACGCCGGCACCGTGTTGGACACCGCCGGCACGGTGCGGAGATAGGCGACCATGGCCCTGACATCGTCGTCGCCGAGACCCCGGTAGAGGGCGAACGGCATCGGCGGCCCCATCATCCGGCCGTCGCGGCTGATCCCCTCGCGGATGGCGCGCACGATCTCGTCGTCGCTCCACGCGCCGATCCCGGTATCGACGTCGGGGGTGATGTTCGAGGGGTAGGCGTCGAACGGCGGCTCCTTGATCGGCGGGCCGCCGGCCAGCTCGCGGCCGGGCAGCGGGCCGTTGGCGTCCTGCAGGGAGTGGCAGTTGCCGCAGCCGGCGATCGATCTCGACCAGATAGCGGCCGCGCTCGACCGGCGTCTCCGCAGCGGCGGGAAGGGTGAAACCGGCGAAGCCAAGACCGGCTAACACGGCGCCGGCAACCATCGACACGTGGAACGTCATGCTTTCGGCTCCAGAGCCCCCACCCGAAGCGGTCTCTACTGCACACGGATCGCGGGCGCGATGCAATCCGCTTCGACGCGTGCTACGCCAGCCGCGTCAACCGCCGCCGGAGCCGCCATGCCCTCGCCGACCCCGCCGCCGGCGCCCCAGCCGCCCGCGCCGCGCCGCTCGCTGATCCTGCTGCTCGGCTCGCTGGTGATGGTCGGTCCGCTGGCCATCGACATGTACCTGCCGAGCCTGCCCGATATCGCCGCCGACCTCGCCGCCCACCCGGGCGACGTGCAGCAGACCATCACCGTCTTCCTGCTCGGCTTCGCGGCCGGGATGCTGGTCTACGGCCCGGTGTCCGACCGCTTCGGGCGCCGGCCGATCATCGCCGGTGGTCTGGGGCTGTTCCTGGTGGCCTCGATCCTGTGCGCGGTCGCCGAGGGGATCGGCGCGCTCACCGCGGCGCGGGTGCTGCAGGCGATCGGCGGTGGTGCGGCGTCGGCCCTGGCGCGGGCGGTCGCCAAGGATCTGTTCTCGACCGAGGGTGCCGCGCGCGTGCTGTCGTTGATGGCGATGGTGATGGCGGTGGCGCCGCTGGTGGCCCCGACGATCGGCGGCCAGATCCTGCTGGTGGCCGACTGGCGGGCGATCTTCCTCACCCTGGCGGCGTTCGGCGCCGCCGGGCTGCTGGCCACGCTCACCCTGCTGCCGGAATCGCTGCCGCCGTCGGCGCGGGTCGGGATCCGCCTGCTGGGCGCGTTCGCCGCCTACGGCCGCATCCTGGTCGATCGCCGCGCCCAGGCCGACCTGGTGTCCGGCAGCTTCAACAGCGCCGCCATGTTCGCCTACATCGCCGGCACACCGTTCGTGTACATCGAGTATTTCGGGGTCCCGGCGCAGTGGTACGGGACCCTGTTCGGCGCCAACGTGGTCGCGCTGGTGATCGCCTCGGGCCTGAACGCCCGCTACGTCGCCCGGTTCGGGGTGCGGCGCACCACGCGCCTGGCGATCGCGGTCGGCGCCGTCGGCGGGGCTGCGCTGCTGGCGGCCGGCCTGACCGGGTTCGGCGGTCTCTGGGGCATCGCGGTGCCGCTGCTGCTGGTGATCGGGGTGACCGCCCCGGTCGCCGCCAACTGCACGGCCCGCCTGATGGGGCTGTTCCCGGCCAGCGCCGGTGCCGCGTCGGCGCTGTTCGGCGCCACCCGGTTCGGCCTCGGGGCGGCGGCGAGCGCGCTGGTCGGCGTTCTGCACGACGCCACGCCGCTGGCCATGTGCCTGGTGGTCGCCGGCTGCTGCTTCCTGGCGTTCGCGGGTCGCTTCGGGCTCGACCGACTGACGGCGTCGGGCGACTGACGCGGCCTCAGCCGTTGTCGTTGACGCAGCGCACCGGCCGGTCGAAATACGTATAGTCCGTGCAGGACCGGCCGAAATACTTGTCCATCAGGTAGAACGGGCTGCGCCCGGTAACGACCGACGGGCCAAGGGTCACGGCGGAGCCGGCGACCAGGTAGTGGTTGCAGCCGGAAAGCGTCGCCAGCAACAGGGCGGCGGCGGTGAGGCGGAACAGGCCATGCGCGGTCGAGTGGGGCCGGGTCATCGCGGGTCTCCGAACTTCTTTCGGGTCGTCCGCCGTTCTGACGGACGAGCCATCGTAAACGACCGTCCCGGGTTTCGCCACGGTCGCGTGGCATCCGGCGGGCGCTGACGGCTTTGCCCCGGCGCCGCGAGACCTTATGGTCGCCCGACACTCGACGGAGATCACGCTTCATGGACACGCTCGACCTGCTTCTCACCCGCCGCTCGATTTCCGCCAAGGACATGGGTGAGCCGGGACCGGACGACGCGACGCTGAACCGGATCCTGGCCGCCGGCATCCGCGTCCCCGACCACGGCAAGCTCGGGCCCTGGCGGATCCAGGTGCTGCGCAAGCCGGGGCAGGCCGCGCTCGGCGACGTGCTGGCCCGGATCTACGCCGAGCAGAATCCGGAGGCCGAGGAGCGGCTGGTCGAGTTGGAGCGCCGGCGGCCGCAGCGGGCACCGATCCTGCTGGCGGTCACCGCCCGCATCGACCCCCTGCACCCGAAGATCCCGGTCATGGAGCAGCAACTGTCCGGTGGCGCGCTGTGCCAGAACATCCTGGTGGCGGCCCACGCCAGCGGCTTCGCCGCCCAGTGGCTGACCGAGTGGCCGGCGTATCACCCGGCTGGTGCGCCAGGCGCTCGGCCACGCGCCCGATACTGAGATCATCGGCTTCATCTACATCGGCACGCCCGGCGTCGCCCCGAGCGAGCGCACCCGCCCGACGCTGGAGCAGGCGGTCAGCGAATGGACCGGGCCGGCGGCGTAGCGTCGGCGCGCCGGCTACGCACCGCGGCGACGGAGAGGGTCACCGATGCTGCGGATCGCGCTCATCTTGCTGGGCGGCCTGGCAGTGCTCGGAATCGCCTATGTCGGGTTCCTGGTCTACGCGCTGTCCGGAGACGCGGCGATCTGCCGGATGAACCTCGGGCTGCACGCTGCCGAACGCCAGAGGGGCGAGCCGGTCTCCCCCTCCAGCACCATGTGCCGGAACATCCGAGAGTTCTGCCCTGACGACCAGCGGCCGGCCGGCTGCACGCCGGGGTGACCCTTCGTGGCCCCGCTGGCGCAGGGCGCCTCCGACCCCACCCCGGCGCGGCCGAGCCGAAACCGACGGGGCGACGGGCACCGGCCGCGGCAAGCGTGGTGCGTCGGCTGGGTTCCGGCTCCGAACCGCCTGCGGCGGCCCGGTCCGGAATGACGACGGGGTGGGGGCCGTTGCCGCCGAGACCTTCGAGTGGGGCGACCACGAGGCCGACCCCGCCCCGGCCGGGCTTCAAGTAGAGCGGGACCACCCACCCCCATCGTCATTCCGGACGGACGCGCCGCCCCGGCGCGGCCGAGCCGGAACCCACGGGGCGACCGGCACAGGCCGCAGCAAGCGCGGACAAGCAACAAGCAAAGGTCGCACTATCGGCCAAAGTCCAGCTGAGGAGCCCGGAGCCTAGAGCACTTTCTCAGCTGATTGAATCGTAGGGGATTCCCGGACGGCTCGATTTCTGATTCAAGATGCAGGCTGGTGAAGGAGGCCAGCCTGTATGACGCGACCTCTTTCGATGGATCTTCGCACCCGGCTGGTTTCGGCAGTTGCGGGCGGCATGACGCGGCGATCAGCGGCGAAGCGGTTCGGAGTGGCACCCTCGACGGCGGTAAAGTGGGTCGATCAGTGGGAGCGGACGGGCGGCGTTGAGCCTCGACCACAGGGTGGTGATCACCGCTCTCACCACATCGAGGCTTACGCTGACGAGATCCTGGGCCTGATCGAGGTCCGGCACGACATCACCCTGGCGGAGATCGTCGAGCACCTGGATCGCGAGCACGGGCTGACGGTGGCGCAGAGCACCGTGTGGCGTCTGCTCGACCGTCACGGCATGACCTTCAAAAAAAACCGCGCACGCCAGCGAGCAGCAGCGTCCTGACGTCCTGCGACGCCGGCGTTCCTGGTTTGCACTCCAGCCGGAGTTGGACCCTGATCGCCTGGTGTTCATCGACGAGACGGGGGCCTCGACCAAGATGGCACGCCGCTGCGGCCGCTCACGTCGTGGCGAGCGCTGCCGGGCACCGGTGCCGCACGGGCACTGGAAGACCACCACCTTCGTCGGCGCCCTGCGGACCAGTGGCATGACGGCGCCCATGGTGCTCGACGGCGCCATGCATGGCCGTGCCTTCCTGGCCTATGTCGAGCAGGTCCTGGTCCCGACGCTCCGGCCCGGCGACATCGTCGTCATGGACAACCTGCCGGCCCACAAACCCACCGCCGTGCGCCACGCCATTGAGCGGGTCGGCGCCGAGCTGCGCTTCCTGCCGGCCTACAGCCCCGACTTCAA
Source organism: Rhodospirillaceae bacterium (assembly GCA_018401495.1). Lineage (GTDB taxonomy): Bacteria > Pseudomonadota > Alphaproteobacteria > Thalassobaculales > Thalassobaculaceae > Thalassobaculum_A. Next base: position 250,502 of record JAGYJX010000010.1, on the reverse strand, counting down.
CCCGATCGAGATGGCCTTCGCCAAGCTAAAGGCCTTCCTCAAGAAGCACGCACCAAGAACGGTCGACGACCTCTGGAACGCCATCGCCCGCGGCATCGACACCTTTACCCCGATCGAGTGCCTCAACTACTTCGCTGCAGCAGGCTATGATCGCGAATGATCGGAAAATGCTCTAGCGCCGGGCCACGAAGGGCTGCGAAGGGCCCTGAGGGTCAGTCGTCGGCCTCGTCGGCGGACCCCAGGAACTTCCGCCGCGCCAGCGCGAAGCCGATCAGCCGGTCCTCGACCAGCCGGTTGACCGTGCCCGGCGGGAACAGCCCGTCGGCGCCGCGCGCGCCCGCCGGCACGCCGGTCAGCACCTCGATGCCCTCGTCGATGGTCTCGATCGGCCAGACCGCGAACGCCCCGCGGCGGCACGCCTCGACCACCTCGGTCTTCAGCATCAGGTGGTCGACGTTGGCGCGCGGGATCATCACGCCCTGCCCGCCGGTCAGGCCGCGGGCGTTGCAGACGTCGAAGAAGCCCTCGATCTTCTCGTTGACGCCGCCGATCGCCTGCACCCTGCCCATCTGGTCGACCGACCCGGTGACCGCGATGCCCTGGCGGATCGGCAGCTCGGCGAGCGCCGACTGCAAGGCGTACAACTCGGTCGACGAGGCGCTGTCGCCGTCGACGCCGCCATAGGACTGCTCGAACACCACGCTGGCCTGCAGCGCCACCGGTACGTCGGGCGCGTAGGTGCCGGCCAGGTAGCCCTGCAGGATCAGCATGCCCTTGGAGTGCAGCGGCCCGCCGAGCTCGACCTCGCGCTCGATGTCCATGACCCGGCCGCGTCCGACCCGCACCCGCGCCGAGATCCGGGTCGGCCGGCCGAAGGCGTGGGATCCCACCTGCGCCACCGACAGCCCGTTGACCTGGCCGACCGCGACGCCGTCGGTGGCGATCCGGATGGTCTCGCGCAGGATCTGCTCGCGCATCCTTCGCTCGACCCGGTCGGACCGGTAGCGCTGGGCTTCCAGGGCATCCTCGACGTCCTCGGCCCGGATGATCTTGTGGCCCTTGTCGCGCCCGACATAGTCGGCCTCGCGCATGACGTCGGCGATGACGCCGACCCGCGCCGTCACCTTGCGGACGTCTGACACCAGCCGCGAGCAGTGCTCGATCACCCGTTCCACCGCCGGCCGGTCGAACGGCCGCAGCGCCGAGCGGCGCTGGATGGTGGCGACCAGCCGCGCGTACACCGCGTCGTGCTCGGGGTCGCGGTCCATGACGTCCTCGAAGTCGGCGGCCACCTTGAAGAGGTCGCCGAAATCCGGGTCCATGGCCGAGAGCGCGGCGTGGACGTTCTGGTTGCCGAACAGCACGACCTTGATCGACAACGGCACCGGGCAGGGCTGGATCGAGACCGCCAGCGCGGTCGCCGCCGATTCCATCGGCCCCTCGATCACCACGCGCTCGGCGTACAGCGCCCGCTTCAGCGCGTCCCAGGCGTACGCGTTGGTCAGCAGCTTGCCGGCGTCGAGCAGCAGGTAGCCGCCGTTCGCGACGTGCAGCGCCCCGGGGCGGATCAGCGTGAAGTCGGTCAGCATCGCGCCCATGTGCGCGCGGTGCTCGATCCGGCCGATCAACCGGCCGAGCGTGGGATGATCCTCGGTCACCACCGGCGCCCCGGCCTTGGGATCGTTGCTGATCAGGACGTTCACCTCCCAGCGCCGGAACCGGCCGCCCGGAGGCTCGGAAGGAGCGGTGTCGCCGTCGCCGGTGCCGGCGGGCTGGGCCAGCACGGCGACGTTGTCGATCAGATCCTCCCGCAAGGTGTCGAGCCAGGCGGCGACCGGCGGCGGCACCTCCAGCCCCTCCCGGGCTTCGGCGATCTCCAGGTCGACCAGCGCCGCCGCCTCGCGCCGGTCAAGGTCACGCACCGCCGCCTGGCGCTCGCGCTCCAGGATCGGCGCCTTGTGGATGGCGGCGCGCAGATGTTCCTGGACCTCCTCGATGGCCGCCTGCAGCGCCTCGCGCTGTTCCTGCGGCAACTCCGCAAAGCGCTCCTGCGTCATCGGCTTGCCGTCCTCGACCGGCGCGACGATCAGCCCGTGCTCGGTGCGCACCAGGGCGAGGCCACGCTTGGCCGCCTCCTCCGCCACGTCCTTGAAGCGCGCCTCGCCCCGCGAGGCGAAGTCCTTCTCCAGGGCATCGCGCTTCAGCCGGTAGTCCTCGCCCTCGAACAGGCTTGGCACGGTGCGGCGCAGATCCGCCACCAGCCCCTGGATCCGACCCGCGAACGCCGGCCCGTCGCCCGGCGGCAGGCGCAGGCAGCGAGGCCGGTGCTGGTCCTTGAAGTCGTTGACGTAGACCCAGTCGTCCGGCGACGGCAACGTCGCCGCCCGCTCGGTCAGGTAGGAGCGGACGGCGGCGTGCTTGCCGGAGGCCTTGGCGCCGATGACGAAGAGGTTGTAGCCGCGCGCCCGCATCCTGGCGGCGAACCGCACCGCGTCGAGCGCCCGGTCCTGACCGACCAGGGTCTCGACGTCGGCGAGTTCGGCGGTGGTCCGGAACCCGAGCGCCGTCAGGTCGCTGCGGCGGTAGAGGTCGCCGGCCGGCAGTGGTTCTGGTGCCATGGGTGTCCTGTCCTCCGGTCGATGCGCCGCCATTCGAGCCGATGGCCGGTGCGGTGTCGAGGGTGCCCCTTGCGGTATGGCCACCGGTGGGCTCGAATGCCCTGAAACCGAATCGAGGAACGCCATGCCACACGCGCAGATCAATGGGATCCGGCTCTACCATGAGGTTTCGGGCAAGCCGGACGCGCCGACGCTGATGCTGTCGAACTCCCTGGCCTCCAACCTGCACATGTGGGACCCGCAGATGCCGGCGTTCGAGCGGCATTTCCGCGTGATCCGCTACGACAGCCGCGGGCACGGCCAATCCGACGCGCCGGAGGGCGACTACACGATCGAGACGCTGACCGCCGACGCGGTCGGCCTGCTCGATTATCTCCGGGTCGGGAAGGCGCATTTCTGCGGGCTCTCGAAGGGCGGCATGGTCGGCCAGCGGCTCGCCACCCTGCACCCCGACAGGGTCGACCGCCTGGTGCTGTGCGACACCGCCACCTACATGGGCCCGGCCGACCTTTGGAAGGACCGCATCGAGCTTGCCCGATCGCAGGGCATGGCCGGGATCGTCGACGCCACCATCGAACGGTGGTTCACGGCGCCGTTCCGGGCCAACGCACCGCGCTCGATCGCCAAGGTGCGGGACATGATCCTGACCACGCCCGTCGCCGGTTTCGTCGGCTGCTGCCGGGCGATCCAGTCCATGGACCAGCGTGAGACAATCAGGGCGATCACCGCGCCGACGCTGATCATCGTCGGCGCCGACGATCCCAGCACGACGCCGGAAAAGGCCCGCGAGATCCAGGAGCGCATCGCCGGCTCCAGGCTGACGGTGCTGCCGGAAGCCGCGCACCTCTCGAACATCGAGCAGGAAGCGCTGTTCGACGCTGCCGTCGTGGAGTTTCTGCAAGCCGCCTAACGCCGTCGGGTCAGAACCTGTAACCGGCGCTGAAGGCGCCGAACAGGCTGGCCTCGTCCTGGCCCTCGAACTCCTTGGTCCGCAGCACCTGCACGTAGGACAGGCGAAGGTCGCCGAAGGTGAAGACCACGCCGGCCGACAGGTCTCCGACCAGCAGCTCCTTGTCGACGCTCGGGCTGTCGCGGAAGGTGTTGCCGTCGAGGAAGATGTTGCGGGCCACCGCGCGGGCCTCGGCGCCGGCGAAGACATACCAGCCGAACGCCCCCTCGACCTCGCCCGGCGGCGCGAAGTACTGCGATCCGGGGGTGTGCGGTTGCAGGCGGGGTGGGCCGTAATCGAACTCCGGCGGCTCGCCGAAGCGCACCGTCAGGCCGGCCGCGGCGTGGGTGAAGACGTTGCCGAGCGCCACCCCGACATGGGGCGCGACGTCGCCGCGGAGGTTGCCGAACACCCGCTCCGACGGCACCACCCAGCGGCGCTCGACGTTCAGCAGGACCGCCGGCTCGTCGTGCAACTGGTGGTCCCAGCCCTCCGGGGACGGCGAATTGATGATGTCGTGGACCAGCGACTGGGCCTCCTCGCCGAGCGCCGACGGGCCGACCACGCCCAGCGACAGCTGGACGCTGGTCTGGGTGCGCCGGCCGTCCTCGACGGCGAGATCGTTCAGGACGCCGACGCTGCCATACAGCCAGGCCGCGTAGGGCTGGTCGTCGGGGTCCGGATTCTTCTCGGTGATGTCGGAGGGCGTGTACATGTTCTGGCCGACGCCGATCGACCACCGCACCGAGCCGAGGGTTCCGATGATCGGCCGGGCGGCGTCGACGACTGCCTGCGGCACGTCGTCGATGGCGCTGGTCCGGGACACGCGGATGCCGTTGGTGAAGTAGCGATCGGTGTCGTTGGTCAGGTCGTTCTCGAGCGTCAGGGTCCAGACCGGCCGCTCTGACTGGGGCTTGACCCGTTGGCCGGCGGTCGGCTCCTCGGCCCGCGCCGACAAGGGCGACGCCAGCAGCGGCGGCGGCGAGGAGTGGCAGCATGAGGCGCCGGATCGGCTGGGACTGGTTCATGAACCCACTATGCCGCACCGGCGCGCGCGCCGTAACCTGTGAACCGCCGACGCGCGACGATGCCCAGGCACGGCGAAGGCTTGACCCGGCGGCAGGGTTGTGGCTCAAATCGGCTCCATGATGCGCGGAACCTGGACGCTCGGCCTTCGACTTACGGACCCGGCTCTCTGACGAGAGACCGGGAAGTATTCGTTCGCCCTTCGCGTGCAACCCAAAGGTTCCCCCGCCGATGACTGTCGGCTCGTCGATCATCCCCACGCCTCCAGGTTGTTCCCGGCCGCTTAACGCGGCGTGCGGACGTCTGGTTCCAGCGGGCAATGATCCGGCCCGGGGCGATCGGACGGCCGGCACGCGCCGCATCGACACCACCGCACGACGAGACGCGCCCGCCTGAACCGGAACGGGGCGCGCGACAGGAGATTTCCATGAACGTTCAAGCGATCCACAAGTACCGGCCCTACGCCCCGATCGCGCTGCCGGACCGCACCTGGCCGGGCAAGGTCATCGACAGGGCGCCGATCTGGTGCTCGGTCGATCTGCGCGACGGCAACCAGGCGCTGGTCGATCCGATGGACGGGCCGCGCAAGCTGCGGATGTTCGACACGCTGGTGAAGATGGGCTTCAAGGAGATCGAGGTCGGCTTCCCATCGGCGTCCGACACCGACTTCAACTTCGTGCGCGAGTTGATCGAGAAGGACCTGATCCCGGACGACGTCACGATCCAGGTGCTGACCCAGGCGCGCGAGCATCTCGTCGACCGCACGGTCGAGAGCCTGGCGGGCGCCCGCAGCGTGATCGTCCACCTGTACAACTCGACCTCGGAGCTGCAGCGCCGGGTGGTCTTCCAGCAGGACCAGACCGGCGTAAAGCAGATGGCGATCGACGGCGCCGAGATGGTGAAAGCCCGCCTCGACCGGCTCAAGGACAGCAAGGTCCAGTTGCAGTATTCGCCGGAGAGTTTCACCGGCACCGAGCTCGACTACGCCCTCGAGGTCTGCGAGGCGGTGATGGACGTGTGGTTCCCGGTCACCGACCAGAAGATCATCATCAACCTGCCGTCGACCGTCGAGATGTCGACGCCGAATATCTTTGCCGACCAGATCGAGTGGATGCACCGGCGGTTCACGCGGCGCGACCGGATGGTGCTGTCGGTGCACCCGCACAACGACCGCGGCACCGGCGTGGCGGCGGCGGAACTGGCGGTGATGGCCGGCGCCGACCGGGTCGAGGGCACCCTGTTCGGCAACGGCGAGCGCACCGGCAACGTCGACATCGTCACGCTCGGGCTGAACCTGCTGACCCAGGGCGTCGACCCGAAGCTGGATTTCTCGAACATCAACGGCCTGATGGAGACCGCCGAGTACTGCACCCAGCTGCCGATCCACCCGCGTCACCCCTACGCCGGCGAACTGGTGCACACCGCGTTCTCCGGCTCGCACCAGGACGCCATCAACAAGGGCATAAAGGCGCTGCAGTCCTCGAACTCCGGCCTTTGGGAGGTGCCGTACCTGCCGATCGACCCGCATGACATCGGTCGAAGCTACGAGGCCGTGATCCGGGTCAACTCGCAGTCCGGCAAGGGCGGCATCGCCTACATCCTGGAAACCGACCACCACATCCGGCTGCCGAAGGAATGGCAGGCGCAGTTCAGCCAGGTCATCCAGCGCCTGACCGACGCCACCTCGCGCGAGATCACCAGCCAGGAGATCTGGAAGGCGTTCGAGACCGAGTACGTGACCCAGCCGAACGGCGAGTACGACCTCCTCTCGTTCGAGGCCACGCGGGTTCCGGGGTCCAACCAGACCGTCCGCATCGAGGCCGTGGTGACGCGCGGCGGCGTCGAGCACCACCTGACGGCGGAGGGCAACGGGCCGGTGAACGCCTTCTCGCGCGCGATGCGCGAGGCGTTCGGCCTCAAGTTCCGGCTCAAGGACTACGCCGAGCACACCCGCTCGGTCGGCTCCGACGCCGAGGCCGCCGCCTACATCGAATTGAAGGCGCCGGACGAGAACGGGCGCAGCGTGTTTGGCGTCGGCATCGCCACCGACATCACCCTGGCGCCGGTCAAGGCAGTGGTCAGCGCCTGCAACCGTCTGTGACCAAGTCGTGACCGGCCGTGGCAGCCCCGGGGCACGATCCCCGGGGGCTGCCGTGCGCCTGTCGCCGCCTCCGCTCACGACACTGTGTCCGGCCGGCGACGGGTCGGCCCCTTGGTGGTGCCCACCAGCAACCCCATCTAGTAGTCAAGCCCGGACCGACGTGGCGGTGCACTCTGCCCCGCACCGCGCGTGTTCCTAGACTCCTCTCGGCGGTTCGGGACGCTGGTGAGAGGCTCTTGCCTCTCCCGCGCGACCGGGCCGACCCGCTCCACGCCCCCGGAGTAGGGTCGGCCCACCGCGCTGCCGGCCATCCCGTCAGCTTGTCATGTGATGATCCTGTCGGCCGCCCCTTGCGTTGACCGCCGGACTGCGGTTTCGTGATGGCATGGTGACGATCGAGCGAGGCGACTGGACGCCGGCTCCCAAGCCCCTCCACACCGACCATCTGATCTGCGCGATCGGCGACGTTCACGGTCGCGCCGACCTGCTCGACCCGCTTCTCGCCGCCCTCGCGGACGATGCCCGCGTGCCTGGCGTGGCGCACGCGACCTGCATTTTCCTCGGCGACCTGATCGACCGCGGTGAGCAGTCCTGGGAGGCACTCGGCCTGGCGGCGGGCGGCCTGGACGCCTATCTCGGCGACCGGATGCCGGTCGACGACGTGCTGCTGCTCGGCAACCACGATGCCTGGCTGAAGGCTGCGTTCGAGGACCGGCTGACCCCGGAGATGGTCGAGCAGTGGGCGGCGAACGGCGGCGGGCGGACCTGGCGATCCCTCAAGCTGCCGCCCTTCACCCCGTCGCAGGCCATCGCCGGGGCGCTGCGCGCCGCCGTGCCGGAGTTCGTCCAGGAGGCCGTGCGCGGCATGCGCGGCTCGCGCCGGATCGGCGACTACGTGTTCGTCCACGCCGGTCTGGACCCGCGACGGCCGATCGACGACCAGCCGCTCGATGTGCATGACCTGGATCCGCGATCCCTTCCTCCACCCTGCCGAGCCATGGCCCTTCGAGGTGGTGGTGATCCACGGTCACTCGCCCGAGGAACCCTTCGAGCGTCCGACCGTGGCCCGCCACCGCATCAACCTCGACACCGGCGCGGTGTTCACCGGCGTGCTGACCGCCATCGAGATGCGCAACGACCGCTACCGGTTCGTGCAGGCCAAGGGCTGAGGGCCTCTCACAGCCCGATCATCGCCCGGATCTCCGACGGGGTGCCGCCGGCCTCGCGCAAGGCGCGCAAGGTGAGGCTGCGATCGCGCTTGGCGTAGCGCCTGCCCTCGGGATCGGTCAGCAGGCGGTGGTGGCGGTAGCGCGGCGTCGGCAGGTCGAGCAGCGCCTGCAGCAGCCGGTGCACATGGGTCGCCTGGAACAGATCCTCGCCGCGCACCACCAGCGTGACGCCCTGCAGCGCGTCGTCGACGGTCACCGCGAGGTGGTAGCTGGCCGGGGTATCCTTGCGGGCCAGCACGACGTCGCCGAACGCCGCGGGATCGGCTGTCTGCCGGCCGTGGCCGTCGTCGTGCCAGGTCAGCGCGCCGGCGCGCGCGACCGCGTCCCGCATCCGCAGGCGCAGGGCGTAGGGTTCGCCGGCGGCCAGCCGCGCCGCCCGCTCAGCCTCCGGCAGCAGCCGGTCGGCGTCGACCACCACCGGGCCCTCCGGCCCCATCATCGGACGGTGGTGCGGCGCCGACAGCGCGGCGTCGAGCTCCCGGCGACTGAGGAAGCACGGGTACAGCAGGCCCATGGCGTCGAGCCGATCGAGGGCCGCCTGGTAGTCGGCCATGTGCGCGGACTGCCGGCGCACCGGCCGTTCCCAGTCCAGGCCGAGCCAGCCGAGGTCGTCGTCGATCGCCGTCACGAACTCCTCGCGGCAACGGGCCCGGTCGATGTCCTCGACGCGCAGCAGGAAGCGCCCGCCCGCCGCCCGCGCGGCGTCGTGCGACAGCAACGCCGAATAGGCGTGGCCGAGGTGCAGCAGGCCGGTCGGGCTCGGGGCGAAACGGGTGACGACGGTCATGCCGGCATGGTGACAGATCAGGCGGGGCCGCTACGGTCCGGCGTCTTTCGATGAAGGAGCCCGCATGATCGAGCTGGACGGCCCCCGCCTCGGACCCGCGGATGGCGGCCCCGCGAAGGCGCTGGTGGTGATGCTGCACGGCGTCGGCGCCGACGGCAACGACCTGATCGGCCTGGCGCCGATGTGGGCTCCGCTGCTGCCGGGGGTGGCCTTCGTGTCGCCGAACGCGCCGGAGGCCTGCGACATGGCGCCCTACGGCTACCAGTGGTTCAGCCTCCAGGATCGCCGCCCGGCCGCCATGCTGGCCGGGGTGCAGGCGGCGGCCCCGGTGCTGAACGCCTTCCTCGACCGCGAACTGGAGCGCCTCGGCCTCGGACCCGACCGGTTGGCGCTGGTGGGGTTCAGCCAGGGCACCATGACCGCGCTCTACACCGCGCCGCGCCGGCCGGTGGCGATTGCCGGCGTGCTCGGCTATTCCGGCGCGCTGATCGGCGCGGACGCCCTGACCGCCGAGGCGACGGCCAAGCCGCCGGTGATGCTCGTCCATGGAACCGCCGACCCGATCGTGCCCTTCAGCGCCATGACCGCCGCCGAGCAGTCGCTGAGGTCGGCGGGAATCCCGGTGGAATCCCACGCCCGGCCGGGCCTTGCCCACGGCATCGACGAGGATGGCCTGCGCCTGGGCGTTGGATTCCTGAAACGCGTGCTATCTGTATGAGGATCGCGCGGCCTTCGACGGTCTTGCGGCGGGCATGAAACTGTAACAACATTTAGTTATACAGGACGCGCGACGCCCCGGAATTTCCTTGTAGGGAAGCGATCGACGGGATGACGACGAGGCAGACACTCAAGATGTGGTGGCGGCAGAGGCCGCAGCCCTCGGCGAGTCTCTACCGCCGCCTCCCCGTCGACACCATACGGAGGGCGGTGGGGTGACCGGCCCGGACAACGCACCCGCGCTTGTCCTCAACGCCGATTTCCGGCCGCTCTCGTACTTTCCGCTGTCGCTCTGGTGCTGGCAGGACGCCGTCAAGGCGGTGTTCCTGGACCGTGTCAACATCGTCTCGCAATACGACACCGTGGTGCGCAGCCCGAGCTTCGAGATGCGCCTGCCGAGCGTGATCGCGCTCAAGGAATACGTCCACCAGTCGCGGCGGCCGGCGTTCACGCGCTTCAACGTGTTCCTGCGCGACCGCTTCGCCTGCCAGTATTGCGGCGACCGGTTCCCGACCCAGGACCTGACCTTCGACCACGTCGTGCCGCGCTCGCGCGGTGGCCGGACCAGCTGGGACAACGTCGTGACGGCCTGCGGCGCCTGCAATCTGCGCAAGGGCAACCGCATGCCGCGCGACATCGGCATGATTCCCCAGGCGACGCCGCGCCAGCCGACCGCCTACGACCTGCAGGACGCCGGCCGCGGCTTCCCGCCGAACTACCTGCACGAGAGCTGGCGCGACTATCTGTACTGGGACATCGAGCTGGAGCAGGACGACGACGGCAGCCGCCCGGCGATCGCCACCCTGCCGGCGTTTTAGGGCCGGCGTTCTAGGGCCGCGGCTCGCCGCCGGCAGCCAGCGGCAGCTCCATGTAGACCGCGTCCGCGCCGTACTCCCGCAGCTTGGCGGCGAGCCCGTCCACCACGACCTCACCGAACCCGAGCTTGCGCCAGTAGCCGTCGGCGCCGGCGACCGCGACCAGCGCCACCACCGGGAGCCCCTCGCGCTCGGCCGCCCGGATGATCCGGCCGGCGATCTCGGTCGCGGCACCGGTTCCACGCGCGCCCGGGCCCATCCCCAGATCGTGGATGTACCAGCAGTCCGCGTTGGCCGGCAGCGCCCCCAGCAGGCTGTCCAGGGGCGCCGGGCTGTGACGCCGCCACGGATGGCTGAGGATGTAGCCGACGATGTCTCCGTCGGACTCGAGCGCGTGGCAGCCCGCCGGCGACAGGCGGATCTTCTCCGCGAAGATCTCCTCGCGCTCGGGGAACAGGGTGTGGATGGAATTCGACAGGCCAGCGATCCGCGCGACGTCGTCCAGCCTCGCCGGCCGCCAGCGGGCCGTCCGGTCAGCCACGACGACCATCGGCCCCACCGCCGGCCTCAGAACCGCTCGCTCAGCCAGATCGCCGCGCGCGAGCCGGCGCGGATGGCGGCCCGCATGACCGGGTAGCCGACCGCGTCCTCGCCACCGTGCTCGCGGCCGATATCGGCGTGCTCGGCCTCCTCGGCGCGGAACTCCTCGATCGTGGCCTTCAACTCGGCCTCGTCGTCGCCGAGCGCCTCGGCCTGGCGGCGGTAGTGATCGTCGATCACCTCCTCGACCGCGACAGTACAGGCCATCGCCGCCTTCTCGCCGAGCAGGGCGGTGCCGGCGCCAAGCGCGAATCCGGCGACCCGCCAGATCGGGTGCAGGATGGTGGGGCGCACCCGGCGCTGACGGATCAGCGTCTCGAAGGCCGCCAGGTGGCGGTCTTCCTGCTCCTTCATGTGGCGGATCGTCTTGGCGCTCGGGCGGCGGCCGAGCACCGCCAGCTGGCCCTCGTAGATGCGCTGGGCGCCATACTCGCCGGCGTGGTCGACGCGCACGATCCGGTCGACCAGCGCCTGGCGCGAGAGGCCTCCGGGCAGGCGTTCCGGGCGTTGGCGACGGCCGGCGTCGGTCTGGCGGGTCATGGGCGATCCTCCTTGCCGTTGATGGCGTCCCGGGCGATGGCGGCGGTCCCGATCCCGGCCAGGGCAACCGCCAACACCACGTTCCAGCCTGCCATCGATAGCCCGAACAACGCGAACGCCACGTCGTCGCACCGCACCACCGGCTGCACCATCACCAGCGCCCTCAACGACGCGAGATCGTCGGCCGCCGCGACCGCGCCGCAGCCGGCGGTGCCCTGCCACCAGCCCTGCTCGACCCCGACGTGGAACGCGCCGATGCCGCCGGTCGCCAACTCCGCCACCACCGCGAGGCCGAGCAACGACATCGACACCGTCGGGCGGCCGCGCAAGGCCCAGGCGGCGAGGCCGAGGAGCACCGCCGCGCCGTGCGGCCAGCGCTGCCAGATGCAGAGGACGCAAGGATGAAGGTCGAAGCGATACTGGCCGAGGAACGCCAGCCCCAGCGCCGCCGCCGAGGCGACGGCGATCAGCAACCCGGCAAGGGGAACGGCGCGGCCCACGCTCAGAAGGCGTATCGGAGGGCGACGAAACCGCCGATCAGGAGCGCGAAGAACGCGAAGGTCACCGCCCCCAGGTAACGCTCGAGGAACCGGCGGATCGGCGGTCCGAACCACCACAACAGTCCCGCCACCGCGAAGAACCGCATCCCCCGCGCAACGACCGAGGCGACCACGAACACCAGCAGGTCGAGCTGGGTGACGCCGCTGGCGATGGTGATGACCTTGTAGGGGAACGGCGTCAGTCCGGCGCCGAACACGATCCAGGCGCCCCATTCGTTGTAGCTCGCCGCGAAGCTGGCGAACTTGTCGGCGTAGCCGTAGAGGTCGAGGATCGGCTTGCCGAGGGCGTCGAAGAACAGGCTGCCGATGGCGTAGCCGAGCACGCCTCCGGCCACCGATGCCAGGGTGCAGATCGTCGCGATCCGCCACGCCCGGCTGCGGTCGGCCAGCACCATCGGCACGATCATCACGTCCGGCGGGATCGGGAACACCGAGCTCTCGACGAAGGACACCAGGGCCAGCCACCAGTCGGCGCGCTTGTCGGCGGCGACCCGGAGGGTCCAATGGTAGAACGGACGCAGCATGGATGGAGCCCCAGCGGGTGACGCGCCCGCCCCGGATAGCAGCGCCCGCCGGGACCCGCAAGCCGCCGGCTCCGGCGCCTCCGCTTTGACACGCGGCGTCACACGGCGGCGGCGCGCGGCGGCCGGGACCCGCCGCTCCGCCGGCGGGCCATCGGCAAGCCCCGGTCGCGCCATGGGCCCCGGATAGCCGCGGCTTCGCCGCGGCTTCCGGGGTGACGACATGGAAGGGACGCACCGGCCAACCGCAGCGCGAGCCGGACCCGCCCCGACAGCGACGGGGACCTGAACGTTGGCCTGATGACGCCGCTGGGATCGTGCATGCGCCTCCCCACCCTCGTCATCCCGGCCAAGCGCAGCGCGAGCCGGGAGCCACCCGCCGCTCCACGGGCAAGCGCGCCGCGGTGGGTCAGCGGCAGACCCGCACGAAGCCCTGGTGCCAATGGCTCCACATCATCTGGCAGTGCCGGGCGTGCGGGCGCGCGTAGGGATGGCCGTGGCGGTGCGGGTGGACGTAGGCCCAGGGCGGCGGGCCCTGGCGGCGATGGCGGCCATAGTCCCGCCAGCCGTCGCGATGATGCCAGGACTCCCGGTGGTGACGGCGGCCGTGCTGACGGCTACGATCGTCGCGATCGCCGTCGGAGAAGTACCATCCGAGCCCGATGGAATCGGCCCGCGCCGGACCCGGCGACGCCACGGCGAACCCGGTCAGGACAGCGAGGACGACGAGAGAACCAGTCACGCACGACTTCATGAGTCACCTCCGTCCGCCGTCCCCTGAGGTCTCCAACGCCGCAGCCGCCGCGTTCCGTCGCCCGGCACCGGACCGGCGCGCGACGGCGTTGCCGCCGCCGCCCGGGGCCGCCAAGATGCCCGGCATGCAGAAGCCACCCCTCCATCCCTGGTTCGACGTCGGCGACGTCGCCCCGGTCGTCGAACTCCTGGGCGCCGACGGCAAGCCGAAGCCGATCACCCGCATGGCCGGGAGGACCGCTGTGGTGCACGTCGCCGCAACCACCGGCGACCCCGGGCCGGTGGCGGAGGCGCTCGGCGCGCTCGCCGACGGCTTCGCTTCCGCCGGGGCGGACCTCTTCGTCGTCCGCCCCGGCGGGCCGGCACGGTCGCCGCCGCCCGGCCCGTCGCCGCTGTCGTCCAGCTGGCGGACGCCGGCGAGCGCCTCGCCCACAACCTCGGCCTCTCCGGACCGGCGACGGCGGTGTTCGACCGGGCGTCGCGGCTGGCGGCCCTGATGCCGCTCGACGGGGATCCCGCAAGCCACGCCGAGGCCTGCCTCGCCCTGGTCCACGCCCGATTGCCGGCGACGGCGTTCCGCGACGCCCCGGCCGTCCAGGCCCCGGTGATGGTGATCCCCGACGTGCTGTCGCCGGATTGGTGCCGCTGGCTCATGCACGTCCACGACAGCGAGGGCAACGAGCCGTCCGGATTCCTGCAGCAGGTCAAAGGCCAGTCGGTGCTGCTGTCCGACGCCGAGGTCAAGGTGCGCCGCGACCACGTGGTGCCCGGCGGCTCGCCGCTCGAGGCCGAGATCCGGCACATTTTCCAGCGCCGGGTGATCCCCGAGATCGTGCGCGCCACCCACTCGCCGATCCAGCGCCATGAGCTGTTCAAGATCGTGCGCTACGAGGCCGACGAGGGCGGGCACTTCCGCCCGCACCGCGACAACACCTCGAGCGCCGGCCGGACCCGTCGGTTCGCGATCACCCTCAACCTCAACACCGGCGAGTACGACGGCGGCCACCTGGTGTTCCCGGAGTACGGCGATGTCGGCTATCGCCCGGCGGCCGGCGAGGCGGTGGTGTTCTCGTGCTCGCTGCTGCACGAGGCCCGGCCGGTGACTCGCGGCACCCGCTACGTGCTGCTGGCGTTCCTGCACTGACGAGGTCACAACTTTTTGGTCGATCGCCGGCGCCAGCCGTAGTAGGAATTCGGCGCCGCGGGCGTGGCGGAATCGGTAGACGCGCTGGACTCAAAATCCAGTTCTGGTGACAGAGTGTCGGTTCGAGTCCGACCGCCCGCACCACCCCGCATCGGCAGATCCTCCCGCGGCGCCCGCCTCACCCGGGCAAAAGCGCTAGCGCCTCCTCCAGTCCGACATGCCCGACGAAGCCGCCGGCGCTCCGCGCCGGGCGTTCGTGCTCGATGGCGTCGGCGAAGCGCACCGCGGGATCCTCGCGCAGCCGCGTGTACAGCCGGTCCAGGCCGGGGAAGTCACGGCGGTCGACCGCGTGGTGGACGTCGGCCCAGCGCGCGATCCCGGCGAAATAGGCGTCGGCCAGCGTGCGGCCGTCCCCGACCAGCCATTCCCGGCTGCTTAGCATCGCCTCCAGATGGCAGTGGGCCCGAACCACGAGGCTGCGTCCGTAGTCGGTCAGCACGCGCTTCTCGTCGCCCTCGCTGGCGCGCTCGAGCGTGTACCAGAGCGGGGTGAAGGCGTTGAAGAAACTGGTGTTGAGAAACGCCAGCGCCTGGTTCAGACGGTCGAAGCCGGGGCTGCCCTGCGGGAAGGCCAGTCCGGACTCGGTCGCCCGCGCGCCGATGTGGTTGAGGATCGCCAGGCTCTCGCTGACCACGACGCCGGGCGCGGTCATCAGGGACGGCGTTTCGCCGACCGGATTGATGCGCGCGTAGCGGGCGCCCGACACCTCCTCGGGCATCGCGATCCGGCACAGCCGGTAGGGTCGGCCGAGCCATTCGAGCGCAACGATCGATCCGAAAGAGCAGCCCTCCGGCACGCCGTAGAAAAGGATGGGTTCCATCATCGCCTCCGTTCGCGGTCCGAAGGCACGCCGCCTTCGGTGCGAACACCATGCATTCCTGGCCGTTGCGCCTGAAGAGCGGCTATTTCAAACTCAACGTCCATCCATGTGGACGATGAGAGGCGGATGCTCAACCTCAACGACCTCCGGCTGTTCGTGCAGGCCGTCGACAGCGGCGGCTTCACCGCCGCCGGCCGGCGCGCCGGCATCCCGAAATCGACCGTCAGCAAGCGCATCGCGGAGCTTGAGGCCAGCCTCGGCGCCAGGCTGATCCACCGGACCTCGCGGCGCTTCGCGCTGACCGACATCGGGCACGGCTTCTACGACCACGCCCGCGCCGCGGTGATCGAGGCCGAGACCGCCGAGGGTCTGGTGCGCAGCCGGCTCGCCGAGCCCAGCGGCACCGTGCGGATCACCGCGGCGGTCCCGGTCGTGCAGTTTCACCTCGCCGACCGCCTGCCGCTGCTCGCCGAGGCGCTGCCCCGGGTGCGGGTCGAACTGCACGCGACCGATCGCTTCGTCGATCTGGTGGAGGAAGGTTTCGACATCGCGGTGCGCAGCCATTTCGCGCCGCTGCCGGATTCCTCGATGGTGCAGCGCCTGCTGGCGGTGGAGCGCGTCGTGCCGGTGGCGTCGCCCGCCTACCTCGCCCGGCGCGGGGTTCCCGGACACCCGAGCGCGCTCGGCGAACACGACGCGCTGCTGACCGGCCGGTCGGCCGGGACCTGGCGGCTGGACGACGGGGCCGGGACCGTGGTGGCGGTGACCCCGCGGCCGCGTCTGGTCGCCGACGAGTCGGTGGCGCTGCTGCGGACGGCGGCGGCCGGGCTCGGCGTCGCCTGCCTGCCCGAACGCATCTGCCGGGACGCGGTCGACAGCGGTGCGCTGATCCGGATCCTGCCGGGATGGAGCGCCGGGACGGTCACCACCACGCTGCTGATGCCGCACCGCCGCGGGCTGCTGCCGTCGGTTCGCGCCGTCGTGGACTTCCTCGCCGACCGGCTGGGCCAGCCCGGCTGACGGCAAAACGGCTCAGGCCCGCTTGGCCCCGCCGGACGAATGTGGCCGAAGCGCGGGTTGCGCTTGAACACCTCCGCCCGGGTGCCGCCCTCGCGCAGGCCGCGGCCGATCTCGCGCTCGATCTCGGCGAGGCGCTCGGTGTCCTCGATGACGAACGCCGCGTCGGCTGCCGGGATCACCACCACCCCGTCGCCGTCGGCGAGCACGTAGTCGCCGGGCGCGATCGCTACCGGCCGTCCCTCCTGCCCGGCAGCGCGATCGGCACGTCGACGTCAGTCCACTGCCAGCGCCGCGAGCCGTTCACCGGGGTCACCGCGGCCGCGACCACCGGCAGCCCGAGCCCGCGGATCTCGTCGGCGTCGCGCACCGCCCCGTCGGTGACGATCGCCGTGCAGCCGGCCCGCTGCAGGCTGAACGCGACGAAGCCGCCGAACAGCGCGCCCCGGGTGAAGCCGCCGCTCTCGATCAGCAGCACCCCGCCCGGACGCATCGCCCGCTCCAGCGCCTCGCCCGGCATCGCCGGCCGGGCGTGGCGGCCCGGCGACGGCAGCCTCGCCGCGCGCGCACACGGCGATGCCGGCGAAGCGCGAGCCGGCGGCGATCGGCACCAGCGCGGAGGACAGCGCGTGGCAGGGCAGCCCCGCCTCGTCCAGCACGTCGCTGATCTGCCCGGTCTCCAGCCGCGCGAGGCGGGCCAGAAGGTCGTCGGATGGCGCGGTCATGTCGGCACTCCCTTGATCGATCACGTGCGGGTCGCGTCCGGGGCGACCCGGATCACGCCCATCATGCCGCCGGCCTGGTGCTCCAGGATGTGGCAGTGAAACATCCAGTCGCCGGGGTTGTCGGCGACGAAGGCGATCTCGACCCGCTCGCGCGGGGCCATCAGCACGGTGTCCTGCCACTCCCGGTGCCTGGTCGGCACGCCGTTGCGGCCGAGCACCCGGAACGAGTGGCCGTGCAGGTGGATCGGGTGGTGAAAGGCGGTGTCGTTGGCAAGCGCCAGAACGTGCGTCCGGCCCTGGGCCAGGGTCAGCATCGGCGCCATCGCGTGCCCGGTCGCGGCGACGCCGTTGACGGTCCACACGCCCGCCGCCGCCGATGTCCCGCCCATCATCCCGCGCCCCATCATGCCCATCATCCCGCCCGCGAAACTCACCACGTGACGCTCGGCTCTCGCCAGATCGGGCTCGGGGAGCGGGTTGCCGGGCAGGCGGATCGACGCTTCGGGCGGCTGGGCGCGCAACGGCGTGTCGGCGTATGCGAGATCGATCAGCCTGTAGGCGCCGCGCGGGTAGAAGCCGTCGACCACCCGAAAGCGCTGGCCGGGCGCGCCGGTCATGTCGAGCACGCAGGTCGGCGCGCATCGCCGGGCCGAGCACGACCCGCCCGCCATCCGGGGCGTGCGGCTCGACCGGATGACCGTCCAGCGCCACCACCAGCGGGGCGTGGCCCTCGAACTCCAGGCCGAAGATCCGGGCGTTGGCGGCGTTGATCAGCCTGAGGCGGATGCGCTCGCCGGCCCGCACCGCGAAGCTCTCCGGCACGGTGCCGTTGATCGTGACCGAATTTCCGATGCGGCCGGCCATGGCGATGTCGTGCCTGTTCTCGAAATCGCCGCTGATCGAGGCGTCGCCGAGCAGCCGCCAGTCGTCGAGCAGCCAGGTGACGTCGCGGTCGACGGCGATCGGCTCGGCCTCCTCGACGATCAGGGGACCCGAGAGCCCACGGTCGACCTGCTCGGCGCTGCGCTGGTGCGGGTGGTACCAGAAGGTGCCGGCGTCGAGCGCGTCGAACTCGTAGACGAAGCTCTCGCCGGGCGCGATCGGCCGCTGGGTCAGGTGCGGCACGCCGTCCATGGCGTTCGGCACCCGCAGCCCGTGCCAGTGCACCGTGGTCTCCTCGGCGAGCGCGTTCTCGACGACCACCCGCAGCCGTTCGCCCTGGCGCACCCGGATCTCCGGCCCCGGCACCGCGCCGCCATAGGCCCAGACAGCGGTTTCGGGATGCGGCAACGGGACCAGGCGGACTCGGGCCGGCGCCGGCCGCAACCGGAACTGACGCGGCGCCTCCCGGGCGGCGACGCCACCGCCCGCACTGGCCAGCAGCGCGGTCGCGCCGAGGCCGGTCAACACGGCGCGGCGGGTGGGATCGGCGATCGACTCGGGCGGCATGGTATGGGTCCTGCACGGCGGTGCGGCAGCACCGGTCCCCGCATCCTGCCACGCCGCGCGCGCTGGCACACGTCTCGGCGACGGGATTCGCGCGCGACGGCGAGGCTTCCGCTATCGACACCGGGCCGCTCCGCGCTATGTATCGGGCCGACGAACCGCCCTCGGGCCCGAACGGAGGACACCCCATGCCCATGCAGTACCTGCACACCATGGTCCGGATCAGCGACGTCGACGCCAGCCTGCGGTTTTACTGCGAGTTGCTCGGCATGAAGGAGATCCGCCGCTACGACAGCGAGAAGGGTCGCTTCACCAACATCTTCCTGGCTGCCCCGGCGGACGAGACCGAGGCCGCCTCCGACCGGAAGGCGCCGCTGCTGGAACTGACCCACAACTGGGATCCGGAAGATTACAAGACCGGCCGGGCCTGGGGCCACCTGGCGTTCCGGGTCGACGACATCTACGCCACCTGCCAGCGCCTCATGGACAACGGGGTGACCATCAATCGGCCGCCGCGCGACGGCTACATGGCGTTCATCAAGTCGCCGGACGGCATCTCCATCGAGCTTCTGCAGAACGGCAGCGCCAAGGATCCGGCCGAGCCCTGGGCCTCGATGGCGAACACCGGCACCTGGTAAAGCCGGCCCGGCCCGTTCCCGGCACCGGAACCATTCCGGGCAAAGGGACGTTCCGGAGCCGTTCAGCGCGCACCGCAAAAACCCCGACAGCAACACAGACGGACCATGGCAGCCTTCGACCGACGTTCGCTCCTGCAGCTCCTGATCGCCGCCGGGACCGCTCGCCTGCTGGGAGGCGCGGCGCCGGCGGAGGCCGCGACCGGGCTGGAGTTCGGGCCATCCGAGCCGTTCTCCTACGACTGGCTGAAGCAGCACGCCCGGGACCTGGCGGCGCAGCCCTACCAGGAGCCGCCGCGCCCCGACCCGGCGATCGTGTCGCGGATCGACTACGACGCGCACGGCAAGCTGCGCTTTCGCAAGCAGTATTCGCTGTACCGCCACAGCGCCTACCCGATCTCGTTCCAGCACGTCGGCATGTTCTTTCCGAAAACCGTGAAGATGCACGCCGTCGACGGGGCGACCGCCCGCGAGATCATCTACGACCCGACCTATTTCACGGTCGGCGAGGGTCATGTGGCGGCCGGGCTCGGCCCGCAGCCGTCCGCGTTCGCGGGCTTCTGGGTGCACGAGCCGGACCGCAAGGGCGACCTCGACAAGGTCGAGCCGTGGGCGACCTTCCTCGGGGCCTCCTATTTCCGTGGCGTCGGCGAACTCGGGCAGGTCGGGCTGTCGGCGCGCGGCATTGCGCTGGCACCGGGCGCCCCCGGTCCGGAAGAGTTTCCCGATTTCGTCGCCTACTGGTTTGAGCCGGCGGCGAGCGAGGATGCCCCGGTGACGGTATACGCGCTGCTGCACGGGCCGTCGGTGGCCGGCTCCTACCGCTTCGTGATGCACCGCACCTCGGGTGTGGTGATGGACATCGAGGCGAGCATCCACCCGCGCCGCACCGTCGAGCGCCTCGGGCTGGCGCCGCTCACGTCGATGTACTGGTTCTCGGAAACCTATCCGACGCGGGTGGACTGGCGGCCGGAAGTGCACGATTCCGACGGCCTCGCGCTGTGGACCGGCACCGGCGAGCGGATCTGGCGGCCGCTCAACAACCCGCCGCAGGTGATGATCTCCAGCTTTCTCGACGAGCGGCCGCGCGGCTTCGGCCTGGCGCAGCGCGACCGCAACTTCGACCATTACCTGGACGGCGTGAAGTACGACAAGCGGCCGACAGCTTGGGTCGAGCCGGTGGGAGACTGGGGCCGCGGCAAGGTGCAGCTGGTCGAGCTGCCGACGGACGACGAGATCCACGACAACATCTGCGCCATGTGGGTACCCGACGCGCCGCACGGCGCCGGCAGCCACATCGATATCGCCTACCGCCTGCACTGGCTGGCCGACGAGCCGTTTCCGACCCGGCTGGGGCGGTGCGTGGCGACCCGGCTCGGCAACGGCGGGCAGCCCGGCCAGCCGCGACCCGGGCCGAACGTTCGGAAGTTCATGGTGGAGTTCCTCGGCGGACCGCTGGCCGAGCTGCCGATGGGACAACTGCCCGAGGCCGTGCTGAGCGCGTCGCGCGGGACCTTCTCCTATATCTTCACCGAAGCCGTGCCGAACGACGTACCCGGCCATTGGCGAGCTCAGTTCGACCTGACGGTCGACGGGACCGAACCGGTGGAACTGCGCTGCTTCCTGCGCACCGGCAGCATTGTCCTGAGCGAGACCTGGCTTTACCAGTATCACCCGACGGTGCGGTAGGTTTCAGGCGCCGCCGGTCGGGGACCACAGCCGGCGGATCGCCTCGGCGTTGTCGCGGAACGCGCCCAGGACGGCCGGGTCGAAGTGGGCGGGGTCGCACCGCCCGTCGCCGTCGAGCAGGATCCGGCAGACCTTGGCGTGGTCGAACGCCGGCTTGTAGGGCCGCGCCGCCCGCAGGGCGTCATAGACATCGGCGACCGCGACCAGGCGGGCGACCAGCGGGATCGCGTCGCCGGCCGTCCCCTGCGGGTAGCCCGAGCCGTCGTACCGCTCGTGGTGGTGCCGGGCCGCCTGCACCGCCAGCCCGTCGGGGTCGAAGCCGGCCGCCAGCAGCAGGTCGGCGCCGCGGGTGGTGTGGTGGCGGATCTCGGCGATCTCGTCATCCGTCAGCGCGCCGTCCTTGGCGAACAGTTCGCCCGACATAGCGCTGCGTCCGACGTCGTGCAGCGAAGCCGCGTAGGAGAGTTCCGCCGCCGCCGCCTCATCGTGGCCGAGTGCCGTGGCCAGCAGGTGGGTGATCAGCCCGACCATGGCCTCATGCTGGTGCAGCAGTTCGTCCGACGTCTGCTCGATCGCGGCGAGCAGCGCCGACGCCGCGGCTTCGCCGGCGTTCTGAAGCTCGGTCGGTGCGGTCATGGCGTCCCCCTCGGCCGGCTGCGGTCGAACGAGTATCGGCCGACCGTCGGCGAAACGCAAAGCGCCGCCGGGCTTGGCCCCTCTCGCCGCCGCTAGACCCGGGGATCCTCCCAGAAGCGCTGGTCCATGGCGAGCGCCGGACGCTCGCAGCCGGCCTCGCCGACCACCTTCGCCGGCACCCCGGCGACGGTGGTGTTGGGCGGCACGTCCCGCAGGACCACGCTGCCGGCACCGACGCGCGAGCACTGTCCGATCTCGATGTTGCCGAGGATGGTGGCGTTGGCGCCGATCAGCGCGCCGCGCCGCACCTTCGGGTGGCGGTCGCCGGTCTCCTTGCCGGTGCCGCCCAGCGTGACGCCATGCAGCAGCGACACCTCGTCCTCGATCACCGCGGTCTCGCCGACCACCACGCTGGTGGCGTGATCGATCAGGATGCCCCGGCCGATGCGGGCCGCCGGATGAATGTCGACGCCGTACACCTCCGAGGTGCGCGACTGCACGTACAGGGCAAGGGCCCGTCGGCCATTGCTCCACAGCCAATGCGCCACCCGATACGCCTGCAGCGCCTGGAAGCCCTTGAAGTAGAGGAAAGGTTCCAGGTAGCTGTTGCAGGCCGGGTCGCGGTCGAACACCGCCGAAAGGTCAGCCCGGACCAGTTGCCCGATGTCGTCCTCGCCGTGGATCGCCTGGTCGATGGTCTGGCGCAGCGACAGGCCGGTGATGGATTCGGACCCGAGCTTCTGCGACAGGTGGTAGGCGAGCGCGTGCTCGAGGGTATCGTGGGCCAGTACGGTGGCGTGCAGGAAGCTCGCCAGGGCGGGCTCGGCCCGGGCGGTCGCCTCCGCGTCCGCCCGCAGGCCATCCCAGATTGGATCGATCTGCGCCGCGATCCGATGCGGCCACTGAACGTCAGCCATGGGCGTCTCCTCGCCTGGCGTCCCGGGGCGGGCGCCGCGTCGCGGACGAGCCCCAGAGCTTGTTTCGAACTGTAGCGCTTTCAAGCCATCGCCGTCACCGCCGCCCCGGCACGGGTGCCGTTCCTCATGGTCACGCGGCGTTCCACCCCCCCTCCTGGTCGCGCTCCTTAACGCCCGGTTAAGCGGCGCCTGCCATCATCGTGGGAAGTTCCGTGACCGAAGGCAGGCGATGACCAGCGAGCCGAGAACCGAGCCGACCGGCGGCCCGGGGTGGCGACAGCCAGCTGGCGGTGCGGGTCCGACGGAGGCCACGCCGCCGGCGGACATCACCGTGGTGAGGCGGACGCTGCGACGGCTCGCCGTCGCCGTCGCCGCCGTGGTGCTGGTCTCCATCCCGCTGCTGTTCGCGCTGGCCGGCGACGCGGGCGCTGCACGGGCACGCCGCCCTGGAGGCCGACGGCGACGGCGGACAGGGTGGCCGGCGCACGCCGACGCCCTCGGTCACCGTCGGCCGGACGGTCGACACGCCGATCCAGAACGCCCTGGGCGGCAGACCGGCCCGACCGCCTGGAGATCGACCGTTCGCTGCTCGACGCCGGCGGCCACGTGCTGATCGCGCCGCGGGCGTCGCCGCCGCGCCCGGTCCTCAGCGTGCAGTTGCCGATCCGCCGCAACGGCCGGACGGTGGCGACGGTGCGGCTCGACTGCCAGCCTGCGGCCGCTTCTCGCCGAGACCGCCATCGTCGCGCTGTTCGCGGCCATGGTGGCCGCAGGCTTTCTGCTGGTGATCGACCGGATCGCGTTGCGGGCGCTCGGCAACGCCCTCGACCAGCATTCAGGCGACCGCCCGCGAGCGGGACCGGGCGCTGCGCGAGGCCTCGGAGGCCCTTGCCCAACTCGCCCGCCAGAACGCCCGCCTCAAGGCGGCGTCGGACGAGCTGGCGCGGACCCGCGACGCAGCCCTGTCGGCGGACCGGTCGAAATCGATGTTCCTGGCCGCCATGAGCCATGAGCTGCGGACTCCGCTGAACGCCATCATCGGCTTCTCGGAGGTGATGGCCCGCGAGCTCTACGGTCCGATCGGTCACGACAAGTACCGCGGCTACGCCGCCGACATCCGGGCCAGCGGCGACCATCTGCTGGCCCTGATCGATGACGTCCTGGACCTGTCGCGGGTGGAAGCCGGCAAGCTGGTGCTGCGCCTCGAACCGCTGGACGTGGCGGAGCAGGTCGAGGCCTGCTGCCGCCTGATCGAAGGTCGGGCAGCGGGCGCCGGCGTCGAGCTCGACTTCGAGCGGCCCTGCGGGCGGCGACGGTGGCGTCATCCTCGGCGACCGGGTCCGGTTCCGGCAGATCATCCTGAACCTGTTGACCAACGCCGTGAAGTTCACCGACCGCGGCGGGCGCGTGCGCGTCGAGATCGACGCGCAGCGGCGCCGAGACCGTCCTGATCCGCATCTCCGACACCGGCGGTCGGCATGTCGGCGAGCGATCTCGATCGGAGCGTTCCGGCCGTTCGAGCAGATCGACGTCGGCGCGTCGCGGCCGTCCGAGGGCGCCGGGCTGGGGCTGGCGCTGAGCCGCGGGCTGGTCCGTGGAACACCACGGCACCGCTGCACATCGACCAGCGCGCCCTCGCTCGGCACCACGGTGACGCATCGAGCTTTCCCAGGTTGCAGGACCGACCCGCCGTCGGCCAGGAGCAGGCGCTGTCGCTCGGTCAAGCACTCGGGGACGCCCTGCGCGACAACACCCCCGGCGCCACCTGACCGGCGCCGCGGCGGCCGGACGATCAACCTCGTTGTTGGCAACAGTTGTCATGCCAACTATTATCCGTCCATGGAAAGATCCGATCTCGACCGTAATTTCGGTTTCCTCGTCCACGACATCGCCAGATTGATGCGGGTGGCGTTCGACCGGCGTGGGCGTGAACTCGGGCTGACCCGCTCGCAATGGTGGGTGCTGACCGTCCTGTACGCCAAGGAGGGGGTCACCCAGTCCGAGTTGGCGGCGTTCATGGAACTGGAGAAGGCCACGCTCGGTCGCCTGCTCGACCGGCTCGAGGAGAAAGAGTGGATCGAGCGTCGGGCGGACCGCCACGACCGCCGGATCAAGCGCGTGTTCCTGACCGACCGCGTGCAGGGTCTGATGCGGTCGTTGCGCGCGATCGCCGCCGACATTCGTCGGGACGCCGCCAAGGGCCTCAGCCCCGAACAGCACGAGGCTTTCATCGACACGCTGCTGACAATCAAGGCGAACCTGAACAGTTTCGACGAACTACGCCGACCGGTGACCGACGCTCATCGCGAGGCCGCCGATGACTGACCGGGCCGAGCCGGCCCGGGAATTGGCGCCGACGACGGAGGTCGGGACCGCCGTGGAGGCGCGTGCCCGCCGCGGCCGTGGCCGACGGCTGCGGCGCTTCATCCTGCTGGTGCTGGTGCCGATCGTCCTGATCCTCGGCGCCTCGGCCTGGTACGCCTTCACCGGCCGCTACGTGACCACCGAAAACGCCTACGTGAAGGCCCACATCGTCGCGGTCTCGACCGACATCGACGGCCGGGTGGTCGAGGTGATGGTCCGCAACAACCAGCGGGTCAGCGCCGGCGACGTGCTGTTCCGCCTCGACCCGGACCCCTACTGGCTGCAGTTGCAGATCGCCGAGGCGAAGATCGAGATCGGTGCGCAACGCCCTCGACGCGATGCGGGCCGACTATCGCCAGATCGAGGCGGAGATCGCCGAGGGGCTGGAAACGGTCCGTTACTTCGGGCGCGAAGCCGAGCGCCAGCGGTCGCTGTCCAAGACCGGCGCCGGCACCGCGGCACGCCTCGACGAGGCCGAATTCGAGTTCGCCTCCGCGCAGCAACGGGTGCGGGCGCTGCGCGAGAAGATCCGCAAGGTGCTCGCCGAGCTCGGCGGCGACCCTGAACGCGCGCCCGAGTTGCACCCGCAGTACCTGGAGGCGCTCGCCGAGCGCAACCTCGCCGAGCTTCGCCTTGGCTACACCACGGTCCGCGCGCCCTCCGACGGCGTCGCCACCCAGGTCAGTCTGGAACCGGGCGAATGGCTGGAGGAGGGCGAGCCGGCGTTCGGCCTGATCGCCGATCGACGACACCTGGATCGTTACCAACCTCAAGGAGACCGAACTCACCCACATCCGCGAGGGCCAGGCCGTGGAGGTGACGGTCGATGCCTATCCCGACGTCGTGTGGAACGCCCGGGTGAGTTCGATCGCTCCCGCCACCGGGGCCGAGTTCGCGGTGCTGCCGCCCCAGAACGCTTCGGGGAACTGGGTCAAGGTGGTGCAGCGCGTTCCGGTCCGCATCGACCTCGAGCACGCCGAGGGACGGCCGCAACTGCGGGCCGGAATGACCGCCTCGATCTCGATCGACACCCAGCGCGAACGCCGGCTCCTGACGGTGGCCCGCGAGGCCATCGCGGCCTGGCGGGAGGATCGCGGTGGTCAGGCGCGCGCCGACTGAGGCATGGCGCGCCCGCTCACCCTAGGGCTGCAACTCAAAGAGCGACTTGCCGCTCATCGGGTCGAACGGCGCCGAGAAATGCTCATGCGTCACCAGCCACCGTCCTTCGATCTCCCGGCACCCGATGGTGGCCCGCATCCAGCCAAGGTGTTCCTTGCCGTCCGGGCCGGTGCCGCCGCAGCGCGCCATATAGTGAACGAAAGCGACGTCGCCGGCAGACGCGACCTCGGCCTCGTGGATCTCGAAATGCATCGCGCCGCAGCTGTCCAGGCACTCCCGCCAGTGCTTTCGGTAAGCCTCGGTCCCCTTGAACCGCAATTGCAGGATGGCATCGAACGCGACGATCTCCGGAGCGTAGCAGTCGAAGATCGCGTCGATATCCTTGGCGGTCGTCGCCCGGCACCAGGCGTCGAGCAACGCACGCACGCGGTCCTCGGACTCCAACGATTGCGAAGTCGTTCCCATGGGCTTCCTTTCCGATCGGCCGACCGGGCCGCCGATTGCCCGGACGATCGGCTATTGCCGAATTTGTCTTGACTTTTATGTTGATATCAACTTTATAAAGACATGTCAAACCACGACGAGTTGTCATTCGACGTCACGCTCAGGGTTCGCGACACCTGTCTTTGCCTGCACGTCCAGCGAGCCGCCCGGGCGCTGGCGCGTCGCTTTGACGAAGCACTCAGGCCGGTCGGCCTGACCAACGGCCAATTCTCGTTGCTGATGTCGCTCAATCGGCCGACTCCTCCCCGGATTTCTGACGTCGCGACGCTGCTGGCCATGGACAGGACCACGCTGACCGCGGCCCTGAAGCCGCTCGAACGACGCGGCCTGGTGTCGGTCACGGTCGACGAGACCGACCGGCGCGGCCGGCGCCTGGTCCTGACGCCGGCCGGCCGGGATCAGCTGGCGAGCGCGTTGCCGATCTGGGAGCGCGCCCACGCCGAGATCGACGCGCTGATCACCGGCTCCGATCCCGAGACGCTGCGCGCCGACCTGCGCGCGCTGTCCTGAACCGCTGGCGCGCAACGCCGTTCCCAAGCGCCCGCGGCTGCGCTACTCCCTCCCCGTGGCAGCGCGCGCTCTCATGTTCCAGGGTACCGGATCCGACGTCGGCAAGTCGCTGATCGTCGCTGGACTCTGCCGCCTCTACGCCCGGCGCGGCCTGGCGGTCCGGCCGTTCAAGCCGCAGAACATGTCGAACAACGCGGCGGTCACCGTCGACGGCGGCGAGATCGGCCGGGCCCAGGCCCTGCAGGCGCGAGCCGCCGGCATCGACCCCGTGGTCGACATGAACCCGGTGCTGCTGAAGCCGGAGACCGACACCGGCGCCCAGATCGTGGTGCACGGCCGCCGCGTCGGCCACGCCCGCGCCCGCGAGTACCAGGCGCTGAAACCGGGTCTCCTGGCCGCCGTGCTGGACAGCGCTGCGCGCCTCGCCGGCGACGCCGACCTGCTGCTGGTGGAGGGCGCCGGCAGCCCGGCCGAGATCAACCTGAGGGCCGGCGACATCGCCAACATGGGGTTCGCCGAGGCCGCCGGCGTGCCCGTGGTGCTGGTCGGCGACATCGACCGCGGCGGCGTGATTGCGGCGATCGTCGGCACCCACGCGGTGCTGGACGCCGGAGACCGCGGCCGGATCGCCGGCTACCTGATCAACCGGTTCCGCGGCGACGTGTCGCTGTTTGATGACGGCCTGACGGCGATCGGCGCCCACACCGGCTGGTCGAGCTTCGGGGTCGTGCCGTGGTTCGCCGACGCCTGGCGGCTTCCGGCCGAGGACGCGGTGGCGCTGGAGCGCCCGTCCGCCGCCGTCCCCGACCGCGGCGAAGCGGCGACCGTCAGGCCGATGGTGGTGGCGGTGCCGCGGCTGTCGCGGATCGCGAACTTCGACGACCTCGACCCGTTGCGCGCCGAGCCGGGGGTCGAGCTTCGGATCATCGCCCCGGGCCGGGCCCTTCCGGGCGACGCCGACCTGGTGCTGCTGCCCGGCTCGAAGTCGACGATCGGCGATCTGGGCTTCCTGCGCGCGCAGGGCTGGGACATCGACATCGCCGCCCACGTCCGCCGCGGCGGCCGGGTGCTCGGCCTGTGCGGCGGCTATCAGATGCTCGGTCGGACGGTCCGCGACCCGGGCGGCGTCGAGGGCCCGTCGGGCGAGGCACCGGGTCTCGGCCTGCTGGACGTCGAGACCGTGTTGACGGCCGACAAGACCCTGACCCGAACCGACGCCCGCCACCTGGCCACCGGAGAGCCCGTGCAGGGCTACGAGATCCACATCGGCCGGACCGACGGCCCCGATCGCGCGCGGCCCTTCCTGGCCCTTGCCGACGGTCGCGCCGAGGGCGCGGTGTCGGCCAATGGCCGGATCGCCGGATGCTATCTCCACGGCCTGTTCGCCGCCGACGGCTTCCGGCGCGCCTATCTGCGGCAAATCGGCGGCGTCGGCGATGCCGGCCTCGGGTTCGAGGCGATGGTCGACACCACCCTCGACCGGCTGGCCGACCATCTGGACGCGCATCTCGACGCCGATGCCCTGCTGTCCGCGGCGCGGCCACTGGCGCTGGCCGCCGGCCACCGCGCGGGACGACGGCCGTGATCGAGTCGCTGGACATCCGCACGCTGGCGTTCGTGGCATCGGCCGTGTTCATGGCGATGACCCTGATCCTGGCGCTCGTCTACGCCACCCGACGGGTCTACCCCGGCTTCGGGAACTGGCTGCTCTGGCAGGCCTGCCTGACGGTCGGTTCGCTGGAATTCGCGTTCCGGACGCCGGAGACGCCGCCGCACCTGCTGGTGCTCACCAGTTCGCTGATACTGCTGTCATCGGCGCTGCTGTTCGACGGGCTGTCGCGGTTCTACGGACTCTACGCCAGCCGGCTGCCGGCAAACGCGAACTACGCGGCGGTCGCGGTCGCGGTCGTGGGTCAGCTTTTCTTCACCTACGTGGTTCCCGACCTCGACGCCCGGATCCTGATCTACACCATGGTGCAGGCAGGCCTGCTGGCGCGCTGCTCGCTGGAGCCGCTGCGCCTGCCCGGTCCGCGCCGCAGCCTGGCGTTCTGGCTGATGGCCGCCGTGCTGCATGCTGCTGGTGATCAACAACCTGCATCACATCTGGCAAGTCGCTCAGCCGGGTCTGGCGGTCGACCCGTTGCGGAGCGACCAGATCCGGCTGGCGCTGATCGTCGCCGTGGTCGGCAACATTCTGGGCGCCTACGGACTGCTGCTGCAGACCGGCGAGCGGCTCGAGGAGGAACTGGACAACGCCCGCCGGGACATCGAGATGATCGCCCGGACCGACAGTCTGACCGGCCTCTGGAATCGCCGGCATTTCGAGGACATGGCCGAGGCCGAGGCGGCGCGGGCGCAGCGCTACGCCACGCCGCTGGCGCTGCTGGCGTTCGACGCCGACCACTTCAAACGGGTCAACGATGAGTTCGGGCACCACGCCGGAGACGTGGTGCTGCAGGAACTCGCCCGTCTCGTCGGCACCCGGATCCGGCGCTCGGACATCCTGTGCCGATGGGGCGGCGAGGAGTTCATGGTCCTGGCGCCCGGGACCGCGCGCCACGCCGCGGCCGACATGGCCGACAAGATCCGCCAGGAGGTCGCCAGCCACAGCTTTCCGGCGGTTGGAAGGGTGACGATCAGCGTCGGCGTCGGCCAGATCGAACCCGGGGAGACCGCGCAGACCTGGATGCGCCGCGTCGACGCGGCGCTGTACGAGGCCAAGCAGCGCGGTCGCAACCGCGTGGTCTCCGCCGACGCCCTCGAGACTGCCGCAGGCTGAAGACTCCGGGCGACGCCACGGTTGGAAACCGCCGGCGAATCGTGTCAGCCTGCGCTCCGGGTGGGGTTGCGACCGAAGAGCGCGTTCGAACGCGCCGCCGACGTCACCGACGGGGAGGATCAGCCAACCATGTTTCCTATCGGGGGATTTGTCATGAAGAGACTGGCCGGCGCATTCGCACTCCTCGTCCTGTCGTCCGCCGCCCAGGCGGAACCGCTCAAGACCGGCGTCGACGGGACGTTCGCCCCGCACGCCATGCCGACGCTGAGCGGTGGCGTCGAGGGTTTCAACATCGACCTGGCGAACGAGATCGGCGACCGCACCAAGCGCGGCATCGTCATCGAATCAACCCAGTTCTCGGGCCTGCTGCCGGGCCTGCAGGCCGGGTCCTACGATTTCATCGCGGCGCCGACCACGGTGACCCCGGAGCGGGCCGAGAACCTGCTGTTCACCGAGGGCTACCTGAACACCGACTTCCAGTTCGTGGTGCTCGCCGGCACGCCCGACATCACCGATCTTGCGGCGCTCAAGGGCAAGGTCGTCGCCGTCAACCGCGGCTCGGCCTACGACAGCTGGGCGCGCGGCCTGGCCGACAAGATCGGCTGGCAGGTCGAGACCTTCGGCACCAACACCGACGCGGTGCAGGCGGTGATCTCGGGCCGGGCGCACGCCAACGTCGCCGGCAACACCGTCGCCGCCTGGGTGGTCAAGAAGAACCCGCGCCTGAAGCTCTCCTACCTGCATTCGACCGGCCTCGTCTGGGCGGCCCCGGTGCGCAAGGGCAACGAGGAGATGCGCAAACTGGTGGAGAACGCCATCGAGTGCATGAAGCTCGATGGCACCATGGCGGCGATGCACGAGAAGTGGTTCGGCACCAAGCCGGCGCCGGGCTCGGCCGCCGTCACCGTCTACCCGGGCTATGGCGTGCCCGGCATGACCGGCTACGACGCGACGGCGCACACGCCGGCCTGCGGCTGACCGTCGCTCGGGGACGCCGCCGCGGCGGCGTCCCCGATGACACCCGATCCGACAGCCCCGGTGCCTGGAGCCCGACCGTGCCCGATTCAGCTGCGATGCTCGACGTCGCCGGCCTCAGAAAGCGATTTGGAACCCTGGAGGTCCTGCGCGGCATCGACCTGACGGTCCGTCCGCAGGAACTGGTGTTCGTGATCGGCCCGTCGGGCTCCGGCAAGAGCACGCTGCTGCGCTGCTGCAACCGCCTCGAGGAGCCCGACGAGGGCTCGATCCGGGTCGACGGCGTCGAACTTCTCGATCCGCGCACCGACATCAACGCGATGCGCCGCCAGATCGGCATGGTGTTCCAGTCCTTCAACCTCTACCCGCACATGACGGTGCTCGCAAACATCACGCTGGCGCTGCGCAAGTCGCTCGGCAAGAGCCGGGCCGAAGCGCGCGACATCGGCGAGGCGGCGCTGGCGCGGGTCGGTCTCGCCGACAAGGCCGGGGCGTACCCGGCGCAGCTCTCCGGCGGCCAGCAGCAGCGCGCCGCGATCGCCCGCGCGGTCGCGCTGGAGCCGAAGATCATGCTGTTCGACGAGCCGACCTCGGCGCTCGACCCGGAACTGGTCGGCAGCGTGCTGGCGGTGATGCGCGAGTTGCGCGGCGCCGGCATGACCATGGTGGTGGTCAGCCACGAGATGCGGTTCGCCCGCGAGGCCGCCGACCGGGTGGTGTTCATGGACGCGGGGGCGATCGTCGAGGAGGGCCCGCCCGAACAGATCTTCGGGGCTCCGCGCCACGCCCGCACCCGCAGCTTCCTTGCCGATTTTGGCGGCTGACGGGCCGCCCGGTGGACTCCTCGACCATCTTCCTCGACGCCTTCCTGAACCCGGCGGTGATCGACCGCTACCTGCCGGACATCCTCAAGGGCATGGTGGTCACGGTCGAGGTCGCGCTCGCCGTGGTCGCCACCGGCATCGCGCTCGGGCTGGCCCTGGCCGCGCTGCGGAGCTTCCGGGTGCGCGCCGTCAACGCCGCCATCGTGCTGTTCGTCGACGTCTTCCGGGCGTTGCCGCCGCTCGTCGTGATCCTGATCGTCTACTTCGGCCTGCCGAGCGTCGGCATCACGCTGTCCGGGTTCGCGGTGCTGTGGCTGGTGCTGTCGCTGGTGCTGGCGGCGTTCGCCGAGGAGATCTTCTGGTCCGGCATCCTGTCGATCCGAAAGGGCCAGTGGGAGGCGGCGCGCTCGACCGGCCTGACCTTCGTGCAGACGCTGGTCTGGGTGATCCTGCCGCAGGCGGTCCGGATGACCGTGCCGCCGCTGACCAACCGCACCATCGCCATCACCAAGAATTCCGCCCTCGGCGCGGTGATCGGCGTGCCCGAGATCCTGATGCAGGCCCAGACCGCGCAGAGCTTCTCCGGCAACGCCACGCCGCTGCTGCTCGGCGCGATCGCCTACATCGTGCTGTTCGTGCCGGTGGTGGCGCTCGGCCGCTGGCTGGAGACCCGGTTCGCCTGGGGACGGAGCTAGAAGCCGCCATGGACGTCTTCGTCAGCCAGTTCCTGAACGTCGAGATCATCGCCCAGGCATGGCCGCTGCTGCTGCGCGGGCTCGGGATGACCGCCTTGCTGTGCGCGGCGGTCATCCCGCTCGGGCTGGTCGGCGGGCTGCTGGTGGCCCTGGTGTGCCTGAGCCGGCACCGGGCGGTCCGCTGGCCGGCCTTCGTGCTGGTGGATTTCTTCCGGGCGGTGCCGCCGCTGGTGCTGCTGATCTTCATTTACGCCGGGCTGCCGTTCGCCGGCATCCGGCCGTCGCCGTTCGTGGCGGTGTGCGTGGCGTTCTTGCTCAACACCGGCGCCTATTACGGCGAGATCTACCGCGCCGGCATCGAGAGCATCGGCAAGGGCCAGTGGGAGGCGGCGCGCTCGACCGGCCTGACCGCCGGCCAGACCCTGACCTGGGTGATCATCCCGCAGGCGGTCCGCAACGTGCTGCCGGACCTGGTCTCGAACACCGTCGAGGTCGTCAAGCTGACCTCGATCGCCAGCGTGGTGGCGCTGCCGGAGCTGCTGTACTCGGCCGACATGGCGCGGTCGCTGACCTACAACCCCTCGCCGATCGTCGCCGCGGCGGCAATCTACCTGGCGCTGCTGTGGCCGTGCGTGCGGCTGCTGAGCCGCCTGGAACACCGGGTCGGGCGGTAGTCGTCGTTCACGTCGGCGCACCCTCGGCGAGCCGCCGTCGCTTCCTGGGCCCCGGATAGCCGCGGCTTCCGGGGTTACGACGGAGGGAGAGGGCCACTCGCCTCCCCAACCCTGTCGTCATCCCGGGCCAAGAAGCTGCCGAGCGCGACCACGGGACCCGCCCGCCGCTCCGTCGGCGCAACGCGCGAGCGAGCCGCCGTCGCTCAGGGTCCCGGAGCGCGCCTCACGCCCCGAGCGCGAAGCCTTCGTAGCCGTTCGCGGCGATCGCCTCGCACCGGTCGACATAAGCCGGGAAGCCGCCGATGTACGGCATGAACACCCGCGGCTTGCCCGGCACGTTGGCGCCGACGTACCAGGAACTGCAGGTCGAGCGCAGGCTGCCGCCGGCGACCTCGTTGACGTGCGCCACCCAGGCGTCCTCGGCCGCCGGCTCGGCCTCGATGCGGGCCAGCCCGCGCGCCCGCAGGTGCCCGAGGCAATCGGCGATCCAGTCGACGTGCTGCTCGATCGACGGCAGCATGTTGGTGAGCACCGACGGGCTGCCCGGCCCGGTGATCATGAACAGGTTCGGGAACCCGGCGGTGGCGAGGCCGAGATAGGCGCGCGGGCCGCCGTCCCACTTGTCGCGCAGCGCCCGGCCGCCCTCGCCGCGGATGTCGATGCGCAGCAGCGCGCCGGTCATGGCGTCGAAGCCGGTGGCGTAGACGATGGCGTCGAGCGGGTGCTCGACCCCGCCGACCCGCACCCCGGTCGGGGTGATCGCCTCGATCGGCGAGCGGGCGACGTCGACCAGGGTCACGTTGGCGCGGTTGAAGGTGCGGTAGTAGTCGGTGTCGACGCAGAGCCGCTTGCAGCCGATGACGTTGCTCGGGCACAGCGCCTCGGCGGTGTCGGGGTCGGCGACGATCTCGCGGATCTTCCCGCGCACGAACTCGGCCGCCGTGGCGTTGGCGTCGGGGTCGAGGATCAGGTCGTTGAACGCCCCCATGAAGGTCAGGCCGCCCTCTTCCCAGCGGGCCTGGTACTCGCGCCGCCGCTCCTCCGGGGTCGCCGCCAGCGCCGATTGCGGGTTCGGGCGAAAGGCGATGCCGTTGGGCATCCGCCAAGCCTGCCGGCGAAGCGCCGGATAGTCGGCCTTGACCCGCCGCACCAGTTCGGGATCGAGGGGCGCGTTGCGGGCCGGGATCGTGTAGTTCGGGGTGCGCTGGAACACCGTCAGATGCGCCGCCTGGCCGGCGATGATCGGGATCGACTGGATGGCCGACGACCCGGTGCCGATGACGCCGACCCGAAGGCCGGTGAAGTCGACGCCGTCGTGCGGCCACTGGCCGGTGTGGTAGGTGGCACCGGCGAAGGCGTCGCGACCGGGAAGCTCCGGCAGGTTGGCCGCCGACAGGCAACCGGTCGCCATGATGCACCAGGTGGCGGTGAACCGGGCGCCGTCCTCGGCCTCCAGCCGCCAACGCCCGGGCCCGCTGTCGTAGACGGCAGTCTTCACCCGGGTGTCGAAGCGGATGTCGCGCCGCAGGTCGTAGCGGTCGGCGACATGCTCGGCGTAGCGCAGGATCTCGGGCTGCGGCGCGTAGCGCTCGCTCCACTCCCACTCCTGCTGCAGTTCCTGCGAGAACTGGTAGGAGTACTGGATGCTCTCGACGTCGCAGCGCGCGCCCGGATAGCGGTTCCAGTACCAGGTGCCGCCGACGCCGCCGCCGGCCTCCAGCACCAGCGCCGACAGGCCCATGCCGCGGAGACGGTGCAGCATGTAGAGGCCGGCAAATCCGGCGCCGACGATCACGGCATCGACGTCTCGATCGGGCATGGCGGAAACCCCGGCGGCTGTGGCGGCGTTGAAACCGTATCGCATCCTTCGGACCAGGGCACCGCTTGCGAGCGAAGGATTCGACGGCGGACAGTGGCGAGCCCGCCGACAGACGCGCTATCGTTCCAAAAAACAGGTCGAGGGATGAAACGCCATGACGATGACGATCCGACCGATCAACCCACGGCGCGACGACTTCGCGGCCGAAGTCACGGGCGTCGACATCGCCGCCGGGGTCTCGAAGGAGACCGCCGCCGAGATCGAAGCGGCCATGGACAGGTACGCCGTGCTGGTGTTCCCGGAGCAACGCATCGACGACGATCAGCAATACGCGTTCTCGCAGCATTTCGGGCCGATGGAGACCGCCACCGGCGACATCGCGGCGCCCACCGAACGGCGCCTGTCGATGGACATCAACGACATCTCGAACCTGGACAAGGACGGCCGGGTGCTGGCCCGCGACGATCGGCGCCGGCTGTTCGGCCTCGGCAACATGCTCTGGCACTCCGACAGCTCGTTCAAGGCGACGCCGGCCAAGTACTCGCTGCTGTCGGCGCGGGTGATCCCCGGCGAGGGCGGCAACACCGAGTTCGCCGACATGCGCGCCGCCTGGGACGACCTCGACGAGAAGACCAAGGCCGACTGCATGCCGCTGATCGCGGAGCACAGCCAGCTGTACTCGCGCGGCTCGCTCGGCTTCGACCAGTTCACCGACGAGGAGCGGGTCAAATGGGCGCCGGTGCTGCAGCGCCTGGTGCGCCGGCACGAGGGCAGCGGCCGGCTGTGCCTGTACCTGGCGTCCCACGCCGGCGCCATCCAGGGCTGGCCAGTGCCGGAAGCCCGCATGTTCCTGCGCGACCTGACCGAGCACGCCACCCAGCGCGAGTACGTCTATTCGCACCGCTGGCGGCCGTTCGACCTGGTGATGTGGGACAACCGCGCCGTCATGCACCGGGCGCGCCGCTACGACCACACCCAGCCGCGCGACATGCACCGCACCACCGTCGCCGACCGCGCCCCGACCCTCGAGCAGCCGCTCTAGGGTTCCACGGTGGTCGCCTCAGCGGCGACCACCGCCTGCCACCGCCCGAGCCGCCGCCGGAGCCGCCGCCGACAGCGCCACCAACCGCGCCACCAAGGCCGCCGACCGCGCCGCCGACCGCCTCTCCGACGCCACCGACGGCGCCACCGACGGCACCGCCAACCGCCGCCACTGCCAGACCCGCCGCTGCCCGACCCGCCGCTGCCCGAGCCGCCGCTGCCCGGACCGCCGCTGCCCGGACCGCCGCTGCCCGACCCGCCGCTGCCCGAACCGCCGCTGCCCTGAACCGCCGCTGCCCGAGCCGCCGCTGCCGGACCGCCGCTGCCCGGAGCCGTCGCTGCCCGAGACCGCCGCTGCCAGAGCCGCCGCTGCCAGAGCCGCCGCTGCCCGAGCCGCCGCTGCCCGAACCGCCGCTGCCCGACCCGCCGCTGCCCGACCCGCCGCTGCCCGAGCCGCCGCTGCCCGGAACCGCCGCTGCCCGGAACCGCCGCTGCCCGAACCGTCGCTGCCCGAACCGCCGCTGCCCGGACCGCCGCTGCCCGAGCCGCCGCTGCCCGGAGCCGCCGCTGCCCGAGCCGCCGCTGCCCGAGCCGCCGCTGCCCGAACCGCCGCTGCCCGATCCGGCCGCCCCGGACCCGGAATCGCCCGAATCCGACGCGCCGCTTCCTCGCCCCCGCGTCGGAAGCCGATCCGCCGGGACCGTCCGGGCGGCCGGCGCTGGCCAGCGGCGGACGCCCGGCCGTCGGCGATCCGGCCGAACCGGCCGAGCAGAGGCCCGGCGGCGTGCCGGTCGGGCGGGCCGGCCTGCATCGTCCGCGACATCGGCAGGTCATCGGCGGGCGGAGCGTCCCATCGGACGTCCTCCGGCAGCTCGAGGACCGGATCGACCGTTGTGTCCGAAGCCGCCGCCGGTGCGGGATCGTCGCCCGCGGCAAGCTGCGTCGGCGGAAGCGCCGGGCTGACCACCAGCGGATCGACCGTCGTCAGCCGGGTCACCAGTTCGGGAGTCAGGGCACCCGTCTCCTCGTCGCCGATGGTGCGCTGGTATTCGCGGATGGCGGCCCGGGTCCGATCACCGAGAATGCCGTCGATCGGTCCGGGATTGAGCCCCGCTCGCTGCAGCGCGTGCTGGACGCTGCCGATCAGGAGCGCCTCTCCAAACGGGTCCGGAGCGGTCGGACCGGTGGAGGCGGCGGGGGCGGCGGCCGGCTGCGCGGGCGGCGGCCGAAAACGCGCCGGCTCGGACGCTCCGGCCTCGGAGTCGCCAGGCCCGGACCCGCCAGGGCCCGACCTGCCAGGCTCGGACCCGCCAGTTTCGGACGCGGCCGGCGCGGGGTCGGCGACGGACGGCTCCGCCCCCGAGCCCGGGAGCGGCGGGCGGGAGTCCGACAGCGGACGGATCGACGGCGGCGGCGGCGATGCTGCCGTCGCGTGGCGGGGATCCGGCCTCCGTCGCCGACGGGTCGGGCGCGGCGGCCCGTGACGCCATCGACGACGGCCGGCCGGACACGGCTTGCGGCAGCGTCAGCGGACGCAGGACCGGCATGGCGCCAATGGATCCCACCGACGCCGGGCCGGGCGGGACCGGAGCACTCTCGGGCTTCCAGTTGCGCGCATCCGCCGGCTCGGGGCGCCGCTCGGGACGCGGCGGGACGCGGCCAGCCGGGGCTCCCCGCGTGGCGTCGAGAACCGGCGCCCTCGGAACCCCGGCGAGTTGAAGCGGCGCCGGTCCGGAGGTCTCGGCGTCGGTCACCGGCGGCTTGGCGGGTTCGGCCACCGCAACGGTGGGACGCGCCGGCGACACGGTGTCGAAATCCGGCGCCCGCGCCGTCACCGTCTCGCGCACCAGCGACAGGGCCATCGGCGGGTTGGCGGCCGCGTGGTCGGCCGCGCCGGGCTCGGGATCACGATCGATGGCCGTGGTGATGTAGGCCGCCGACAGACCGGTCGTTGCAACCAACAGGGCCGCACCCGCCATGAACCAGGACGCGGACGACGGCGGCCAGGGGATCTGGCTCAGCAGGTGCCGGACCAGTCCGGCATCCGGCCGGGCGCCGCGCCCCGCCGGGGAAAGGCCGCGGCGCCGGGGCCGACCGGAGCGGACGCCGTCGGGCGGCTCGGGCCGGTGGCCGCGAGCGCCTCGAATCCCGCGAACGCGGGAGTGTCCCCATCGGGTTCGCGACGACGACCGCTCCCGGCGGCGGACCTGGCGCCGGCGGCGGGCCGGGGCGCGGCTTTGGCTCCGACGCTGCGGGCTTTGGCTCGCTTCCACTTTCGCTGGGTCGGTCCCCGGGGGTCGGCCGGATCGTGCCTCGCCGGACGAGGACACCGTCTTGCGCTTGCGGGCGGCGCGCGGGATCGGCTTCGACGGCCTTGGCGGGTGGGCCGGTTTCGCAGTCTTGCGGGCCGTCGGCGGGGCGGTCGATCGGGGCGGCTCGGAGGGCCTCGGACCCGCCGGTTCGGGGCGCGGCGGTTCCGGGGCGGCGCGCGGTCCGCGGGCCGCAACCTCACGGACTCAGTGATCCGGAGTCCCGCCCGCGTTGCCGTCGCGCGCGATCGCAGCGAAGCCGCGCTCCCATTCCGGCGGGGGCCGGACGTGGCTGGCGGGCGAGGGATTGACGCGACGCATTGGCGCGCTCCGGGTGGTTGGCTCGGCCTGAGCCGCGCTGCCGACCGCAGCCACGCCTCTCCTCCTCTGCCGGCCATCCCTGGAAAACGTCCCCCGTGCCGCGGCGGTTCCCGTCGCCGCCCGGGGCCGCGACCAGTCCCGCTCGATCGACGGGAGGATCCGTGCGGTATCCGGACCGGCGCTTAGGACATCGGGGCGTTCTGGATCTCGCGACAGCAGCTTGCGGCGGATCTGGCCGAGATAGTCCTGGTAGTCGTCGGCCCGCATCACGAACGCGCCGTCGCCACCGATCAGCTGGTCCTCGTAGTAGTCGGCGAGGCCCAGCACCTGGTTCTCGATGGCCAGCGCGTTGATCGTGGTGCCGGAGGCGAGCACGTCGGCCCGGGCGCTGACCAGCGCCTCGCCCTGGTTGTTGTAGCCGTCGCCGGACAGGTCGATGGCGCGACGCACGCCCTCGAACCCGTTGCCGGCGAACAGGGTGTTGGCGAAGCGAATGGCCGACGAGATCGAGGTGGCGCCGGTCTGGATCAGCCTCGGCGATCGGTCGATCATGCCGGCGAACGCCTCGGCGTCGGCGGCGCTGGCGATCCGGGTCCAGGGCACCACGATCTCGTGGCGGTCGGCGCTCGCCCATTCGATCAGGGTGACGGCGATCGACCCGTTGACGCCGTTGGCGATCGCGTCCGCCAGATCCGGATCCCGGAAGGCGTGGGACAGCCCCTCGAGCTGCAGGTTGAACTCGATGTAGTCGACGCTCGCCGAGGAATCCACGGCCAGCACCAGTTCCAGATCGACCGGTTCGGCGCGCGCGGGGTTGCCCCATCCGACCGTGACGGCGACGAGCAGGGCGAGGATGACAGCGCGCATGGATCTATCGGGCCGTTGGCGGTGCGAGCGCCAGCAGACCCCGTCTTTCAGGCGAGGATGTGGCGGGCTCGCTGAGGTTCAGGGAGCGGATCTCGCGGATCAGCTTGCGCCGGATCGCCCCGGCATAGTCGCCGTATGCCTCGGCGATCTCCACGAACGCGCCAGCCCCGCCGATCACCCTGCCTTCGAAATAGCGGTCGAGGGTGGGATGCTCGTTGAGGATCGCCAGGGCGTTGATCGTCACGCCCTGGGCGACGACCCGGCGGCGGATCTCCTCGATGTCGCGGCCCTGGTTGTTGCGGCCGTCGCCCGAGAGGTCGATCGCGAGGCGGTCGGCCGGGAACGGGGCGGACCCAAGCAGCGCCGCCGCGAATCCGAGGGCGCCGGCAATCGACGTGGCGCCTGACGGGATGGCGCGGTGCATGGCGCCGATCCGATCGGCCAACGCCACGGCGGTGGCGGCGTCGCCGACCACCGTCCAGCCGACGGCCACTTCCTGCTGGGCGGCGCCGGCCCATTCGATCACCGTCACGGCGATCCGCTTGCGCGTCCCGCCGGCGATGGCCGCCACCACCTCGTCGTCGCGGAACGCCAAGGCCAGGCCGTCGCGCTGCAGGGCGAACTCGCCGGCGTCGACGCTGGCCGAGGAATCCAAGGCCAGCACCAGCGCCAGATCGACGCGGGCATCCGCCAAAGCGGCTGCCGGCGCCAGCGCCAGCCCCAGCAGGCCGAGCCAGGTCCGCCGGCGCCATCGGGTCACGGCGGCGGTGGCCCGGGGCCAGGCACCGGCAGGCCGGCGGTCTGACCTTCCCCGTCGCGATCGCCGGCTGACCGGCGTTTGGCCGATCTCGCGCAGCAGCTTGCGCCGTATCGCCTCGGGATAATCCGGATAATCGTTGGCCGTCATCACGAACGCCCCGAACCCGCCGATCACCCGCTCGCTGAAGTACTCTTCCAGATCGGGCATCTCGTTGAGGATCACCAGAGCGTTGATCGTCACGTCGCGGGCGAGCGCGGCGTCGCGGGCCAGATCGATCCGCCGGCCCTGGTTCTGGACGCCGTCGGACGAGATATCGATGACCCGTCGCGACGCGACGAAACCGTTGCCGTCGAACTGCGCCGCGGCGAAGTCGATGGCGCCGGAGATCGAGGTCACGCCCTCCCCGAAAGCCCGCCGCAGCCCGGCAACCTCGCTCGCGAACGACGTGGCGGCAGCTTCGCCGTCCAGGCGCGTCCAGGGTATCTGAACCACCTGCTGAAAGCGTCCCGACCACTCGACCACCGTCACCGCGATCGATCCCAGCGGCCCGCCGGCGATCGCCCGGTGCACGGCGTCGTCGCGAAAGGCATCGGCCAAGCCGCCGATCTGCAAGGCGTATTCGCGCCGGTCGACGCTGTCCGAGGAATCGATGGCGAGCACCAGTTCGAGATCGACCGGCACCTCGGCGACCGCCGAGTCCGGAAAGACCCCGCCAGCCCAGCCCAGCAAGGCGGCTCCGACCAGCCACGGGATGCCGGCTCGACCCTCCATGCCAACAGCGTTGCACCGCCGGGCGGCTAAATCCAGTGTGCCGGCTTGACCCCTCGCGAGGCTGTGACCACACTCGTAGGCACACGAACGATCCCTGGGATTGCGCCCGGGATCGCGGGTCGGCAGGAACGACGGCCGGAACGATGGCGGTGGGAACCTTTACGCGGCCGAGGAAGCTGGGGGACGCGCTCGCCGCGCTCCACGACCGCCCCTGGACGGTGCTGGCGGGCGGGACCGACCACTACCCGGCCCGCGTCCTCCATGCCCCGGACGAACACCTTCTCGACATCACCGCCCTGCCGGAGTTGCGCGGCATAAGCCGCACACCCGGCGGCGGCCTGACGATCGGCGCCGCCTCGACCTGGAGCGAGGTGATCGCGGCCGACCTGCCGCCGTCCTGCGACGGCCTGAAGGCCGCCGCGCGCGAGATCGGCGGCCTGCAGGTTCAGAACCGCGGCACGGTCGGCGGCAACCTCTGCAACGCCTCGCCGGCCGCCGACGGGATGCCGGCGCTGCTGTCGCTCGACGCCGAGGTCGAGCTGGCGTCGGCCGTGGGCAGCCGGCGCCTGGCGCTCGACGCCTTCGTGCTCGGCAACCGACGGACGACGCGGCGGCCGGACGAGCTGCTGACGGCGATCCACATCCCGGCGGCCGCGCTGGACGGCGCCGGGCGGTTCCTCAAGCTCGGCGCCCGGCGCTACCTGGTGATCTCGATCGTCATGGTCGCCGGCACCCTGACCCGGACCGGCGACGGCAGCGTGGCGGCGGTGCGGCTGGCGGTCGGCGCCTGCTCGGCGGCGGCGGTGCGGCTGCGCGGCCTGGAACGCGACCTGGTCGGCCGGCCGGCCGCCGACATGGCCGCGACCGTCTCGGAGGACCACCTCGCCGGCCTCGGCGCCGATCGACGACGTGCGCGCCGACGCCGGCTACCGCCGCGCGGCGCCGCCGCCGTGCTGGTGCGGCGCTGCCTCGCCGAGCTGGCGGCGGCGTGACGGAGGCGGCGCTGACGGTCCCGATCTCACTGACGGTCAACGGCGTCGAGCGCTCGCTGACGGTCGACCCGGGGCGCCGCCTCGCCCGGGTGCTGCGCGACGATCTCGGCCTGACCGGCACCAAGGTCGGCTGCGACGCCGGCGATTGCGGCGCCTGCACGGTGCTGCTGGACGGCGCCCAGGTGTGCGCCTGCCTGGTGCCGGTGGCCCAGGCCGAGGGTGCGGCGGTCGTCACCGTCGAGGGGCTGGCGGGGCCGGACGGGCGGCTGTCGGCCCTGCAGCGTGCCTTCCACCGCCACGGTGCCGCGCAGTGCGGGATCTGCACTCCCGGCATGCTGATGGCGGCCGCCGACCTGCTGGCCC
Source organism: Rhodospirillaceae bacterium (assembly GCA_018401495.1). Lineage (GTDB taxonomy): Bacteria > Pseudomonadota > Alphaproteobacteria > Thalassobaculales > Thalassobaculaceae > Thalassobaculum_A. The sequence goes on along the minus strand of JAGYJX010000010.1, from coordinate 208,510 downwards.
GCGAGGCCCGGCCGAGCCGGGCGCAGGCGCTGGACGCGCTCGGCGGCGTGCTGTGCCGCTGCACCGGCTACCAGAAGATCGTCGAGGCGGTGCTGGACGTCGCTTCCGACGCACCCCCGACCCGGCGATGCCGGAAGTCGGGAGCGCGGTCGGGGCGCGGGTCGGTCGGCTCGACGGCATCGCCAGGCTCGACGGCAGCGAGCGCTACGCCGACGACGAACAGCCCGACGGCACCCTCTGGCTGCGGATGCTGCGCTCGCCGCACCCGCTCGCAGATTTCACGATCGGCGACGTCGCCGGCTGGCGCGCGTCGACGCCTGGGGTGGTGGCGGTGCTGACCGCGGCCGACGTGCCGGGCAGCAACAGCTTCGGCATCTACCCCACGCTCAAGGACCAGCCGGTGTTCGCCGAGGGCTTCGCGCGCTACCGCGGCGAGGCGGTGGCGGCGGTCGTGGTCGAGGACCGCGCGGCGTTCGAGGCGCTCGACCTCGCGGGGTTCCCGATCGCCTGGAGCCCGCGCGCCGCCGTGGTCGGCATCGAGGCGGCGACGGCCGAGGGCGCGCCGCTGCTCCACCCGGGCTCCCCCGGCAACGTGCTGGTGCGCGGCCGGGTGGCGAGCGGCGACGTCGACGCCGCCTTCGCCGACGCCGCCCTGGTGGTCGAGGGCGGGTTCGAGACGCCGTTCGTCGAGCACGCCTACATCGAGCCCGAGGCCGGCTGGGCCCGCCCGGTCGCGGCGCCGGACGGCACGCGGCGGATCGAGCTGCGGGTCACCACCCAGACCCCCTACATGGACCGCGACGAGGTCGCCCACGTGCTGGGCATCGCGCCGGAGCGCGTGCGGGTGATCCCGTCGGCGGTCGGCGGCGGGTTCGGCGGCAAGCTCGACCAGTCGGTGCAATTACCGCTGGCGGTCGCCGCCTGGACGCTCGGGCGGCCGGTGGCGGCACTCTGGACCCGGCCGGAGAGCCTGGCGTCCTCGACCAAGCGCCACCCGGCGCGGATGCGCGCGGCGCTGGCCGCCGACCGCTCGGGTTGCATCCGCGGCTACCGCTTCCACGGCGATTTCGACACCGGCGCCTACGCCTCCTGGGGGCCGACCGTCGCCGGCCGGGTGCCGGTGCACGCGCCCGGGCCGTACCGGGTGCCGGCGGTGCTGGCGACCAGCGCGGCGATCTACACCGACGGGCCGCCGTCCGGGGCGTTCCGCGGCTTCGGGGTGCCGCAGGCGGCGATCGCCGGCGAGGCGCTGATGGACCGCATGGCCGACCGGCTCGGCATCGACCGGCTGGAGTTCCGGCTCGCCAACGCGCTGCGCGCCGGCGACGTCACGGCGACCGGGCAGCGCATCGAGGCGTCGGTCGGCCTGGCCGCCTGCCTGGAAGCGCTGCGCCCGCACTGGCACGGCTACCTGGAGGTCTGTGAGACCGCCGACCGCGGCGGCGCGCTCCGCCTCGGCGCCGGCATCGGCTGCATGTGGTACGGCTGCGGCAACACCTCGATGAGCAACCCCTCGGTGATGCGGCTCGGCCTCCAGCCGGATGGCGGCCTGGTGCTGTACAACGGCGCCGTCGACATCGGCCAGGGCAGCCACACGGTGATGGCGCAGATCGCCGCCGACGCGCTCGGCGCGCCGCTCGACCGCATCGCCCAGGTCTACGGCGACACCGACCGCACCGCCGACGCCGGCAAGACCTCGGCGTCGCGCCAGACCTTCGTCTCCGGCAAGGCCGTCGGAGCTGGCCGGCCGCGACCTGCGCGCCCAGCTGCTGCGGCTCGCCAACGCCGGCGACGACGCGACGCTCGCCTTCGGCGACGGCCGGGTGATCGTGCGCCACGACGGGCGCGAGCGGGCGATCGAGCTCGCCGGCATGCCAGTCGACGCCGCCGGCGACGTGCTGGCCGGCACCGGCACCTTCGACCCGCCGACCGCGCCGCTCGACGCCGACGGCCAGGGCGTTCCCTACGCCACCTACGCCTTCGCCGCCCAGATCGCGCTCGTGCAGGTCGACATCGAGCTCGGCACGACGAAAGTGCTCAGGATGGTCGCCGCCCACGACGTCGGCCGCGCCGTCAACCCGACGCTGGTGGAGGGCCAGATCCACGGCGGCATCGCCCAGGGCCTGGGCCTGGCGCTGATGGAGGAATACCTGCCGGGCCGCACCGAGAACCTGCACGACTACCTGATCCCGACGGTCGGCGACATGCCCGAGATCACCTGCATCCTGGTCGAGGACCCGGAGCCGCTCGGCCCCTACGGCGCCAAGGGCATCGGCGAGCCGGCGCTGGTGCCGACGGCGCCGGCGATCCTGGGCGCCATCCGGCACGCCACCGGCGCCGACATCACCCGCACCCCGGCGCTGCCGCACCGGGTGCTGGCGGCGCTGCGGGCGACACAGAGGGCGGCGGAATGACCGGAACCGCGACCGCCGGCGACGACGGCCTGGTGCGCTGCGACGCCTGCCCGGTGCTGTGCCGCATCCGCCCCGGCAAGGCCGGCGCCTGCGACCGCTACGCCAACCACGACGGCGTCCTGGTCCGGCTCGACCCGCTGGTGGTGACCGAGCTGGCGGCCGGGCGCGACGGCGCGCTGGTGCCGTTCCTCGACGCCGCCGCCGACTGGGACGGCAAGCTGGTGGCCGAGCCGCCGGTGTTCGTCACCGGCATCGGCTCCGGCACCACCTACCCGGACTACAAGCCGGCGCCGTTCATCGTCGCCACCGAGTGGCGGGGCGTCGACACCGTCACCGTGGTGACCGAGGGGATCTTCAGCTACTGCGGCGTCAAGGTGAAGATCGACACCGACCGCCATCTCGGCCCCGAGCAGGCGGCGGTGCGGGTCGACGGCGAGCCGGTCGGGCACGTCACCACCGCCGAGTACGGCTCGCAGATGCTGTCGCTCGGCGGCGTGCGGCACCTGACCGGCGGCTCCAAGCGCGAGGGCACGGTCACCTGCGCCACGCTGCTGGCCTTGTGCAACGGCGAGGCCGTCGACCTCGCCATCGACGGCGGCTCGACCGTCACCGTGCAGGCCGGCCGCGCGCCGGTGGTCGACGGCGAGCGCGAGGAGCGCATGCGGGTCGGCTGCGGCTCGGCCACCATCGGCATCTTCGCCAAGCAGTGGCTCGGCCACGCCGACGAGGTGATCGTGGTCGACGACCACATCACCGGCGTGCTCAGCGAGCACCAGGCCGGCCGCTTCCTGGACATGCGCCCCGGCGGCATCCGGGTGCGCGGCCGCAAGTCGACGCCCGGACGCTACTTCCAGGTCGCCGAGCCCGGCTCCGGCTGGGGCGGCACCGACGTCACCGACCCGCTGGCGATCGTCGACGAAGGTCGACCCCAAGCTCGCCTGGCCGGGCGAGCGGGTGCTGATGGTGTCGACCACCGGCGAGGACTCGGCGTATTTCGAGACTCGACGAGCAGCTGCGTTTCGTGCCGCGGCCGATGCCGGCGCCGCTGCGGGTGGTGGTCGACCGGATCGGCGAGAACTGCGAGCCGGCGCTGTGCACGGTGCTGTTCATGGGCGGGGCCGGCGGCAGCCTGCGCGCCGGGGTCACCGAGAACCCGGTGCGGCTGACCCGCTCGGTCCAGGACCTGATCACCCGCGTCACCTGCGGCGGCGCCCCGGTCTACGTCTGGCCGGGCGGCGGCATCACCCTGATGGTCGACGTCACCCGGCTGCCGGCCGGCGCCTTCGGCTACGTGCCGACACCGGCCCTGGTGGCGCCGATCGAGTTCACTCTGCCGCGCGCCGCTTACGCCGCGCTCGGCGGCCACATGGACGCGATCCGCGAGCTCGACGCGGTGCTGGCCGGGCAGCCGGAGCTGCGGCGCGAGCCGGGTCGGACGGACAACCCGTGGCCGTATGAGCCCCAGGTTAAAAGGTGAGGCTAACCGTCAGCAGGCCCTTCGCGGCCCCGCTAGCGCGGGGCACCTCAGGGCGACAGACAAGGAGAGGTCGGCCCCACACCTCCCCCTATTCTGTCGCCCTGAGGTGCGCTTCACGCAGTGAAGCGCCACGAAGGGCCGGCCGCCGCCCGTGAGCGGCCTCGCCGCGATCCTCTCCGACGGCCGCCTGCACCTGCAGGAAGGCCCGATCGACCTGGTAATCCGCGCCGACGGCCCGCCCGACGCGGTGCGGCGGCGCCGACGCTGCCGCGATCCGCGCGTTCGACGGCCTGCTGGCCGGGCTGGTGGCCGAACTGCCGGCGCTGCGCGCGGCCGCCGGCGAGACTCCCGCCGCGGTCGCCGGGCCCGGTCGCCCGCCGCATGGTCGCCGCCGTCCACCCGCACCGCGGCGTGTTCGTCACGCCGATGGCGGCGGTCGCCGGCGCGGTCGCCGACCACGTGCTGGCGGCCATGGTCGCGGCCGCGCCCGGTCTCGCCAAGGCGTGGGTGAACGACGGCGGCGACGTCGCCTTCCACCTCACCGCCGGCACGAGCTTCGAGCTCGGCCTGGTGCCCGACGCTCGCCGCCCCGGCGCATGGCCGGAGTCGCCACGCATCCGGTTTCCGACGATCCGGCGCGCGGCGCCGCCACCAGCGGCCGCGGCGGCCGCTCGCTGTCGCTCGGCATCGCCGACGCGGTGACGGTCCTGGCCGCCTCGGCGGCCGCCGCCGACGCCGCCGCCACCCTGGTCGCCAACGCCGTCGACCTGCCCGGCCACCCGGCGGTGCGGCGCGGCCCGGCGAGCGCCGAGGACCCGGACAGCGACCTCGGCGAGCGCCTGGTGGTGCTGGACGTCGGCCCGCTCGACGACGGCTGAGGTCGCCAGCGGCGCTCGCCGCCGGCGCCGCCGAGGCGGAGCGGATGCGGGCGCGCGGGCTGATCCACGCCGCCGCACTCGGCCTGCGCGGCGCGTGGCGGGTGGTGGGCCGGACCAGCCTGGCGATCAGCGCCCCAGAACCGCGTTCCGGAGACCGGCGGCCGCCCTCATGATCTGGCCGATCAGCTCGGCCGGGACCTTCAGGTCCTCCAGCGTCGCCTCGAGGTGCAGGGCGACCGCGTTGAAATGCGCGTCGCCGATCCGGCCCTCGGCGACCAGCCGCTTGTGGGCGCTGCGCATGTACGCGTCGGCGCCGGCGGCCTCGCCCTTGAACACGGTGGCGAAGAACAGCTTCTGCTTGCGGCGCTGGGCGGCCATGTCCATCGACCGGAACATCGGCGCCAGAAGCGGGTCGCCCAGGACCTTGTCGTAGAACCGGTCGACCGCCGCGTCGATCGCGTCGGCGCCGCCGATGGCTTCGTACAGTGACATCGAGTTACCTCCCTCCCGTCGAGGCCCCCGTCGGGCCGCGCCCCGATCTAGCGCGCCCAGGTATCAGCCGGTCGTCCGGTCCGGTTTCAGTTGTTTCGGCTGCCGGGAGGTCGTGACGCTTTCATTGCCGTGCGATGACGCGCCGGCCCCCGGGCGTCGCCGGCCTGCGTCGAAAGGTTCATCGCCCTGTCACCGGGGCGTCATCGTCCGCGGGGCACTCTGGGGTGCCGGCGCGGGCACGGCCGCCGCCGGATTCCCAGGGAGAGACGCGCGATGATGATGTCCCGCATTCTCGGCGGCGCGCTGGCGGCCGCCATCGGCCTTGCCGCGACCACGGTCGCCGCCACCCAGGTTGCCGCCGAAACCATCCGGTTCGCGGTCACCGACATTGCCGGAGCGGAGAACCTGCAGCGCGAATTCGCGCCGTTCCGCGACGCCCTCGCCGCCACGACCGGCTACGAGATCCAGTTCTTCCCGGTCAGCAGCCGCACCGCCGCGGTCGAGGCGATGAACTCCAAGCAGGTCGACTTCGTGCTCACCGGCCCGGCCGAGTACGTGGTGTTCCGCTCCAAGTCCAAGGCCACTCCGGTCATCGGCTGGCAGCGACCCGACTATTTCGCGCAGGTCGTGGTGATGGCCGACAGTCCCTACCAGGTCGCCGCCGACCTGAAGGGCAAGAAGGTCGCGTTCGGCGACGTCGGGTCGACCTCGACCCACCTCGGACCGGCCCAGGCGCTGGCCGATCTCGGCCTGCTTCCGGGCCGCGACTACCAGTCGATGAACATCAGCCGGAACGTCGCCATCGAGGGCATGATCCGCGGCGACATCGCCGCCGTCGGCATGAACTTCACCCACCTTCAGCGGATCCGGAAGACGTTCCCCGACCACGGCTTCCGGGTCATCGCCCGCGGCCGCGACCTGCCGGACGACATCCTGGTCGCCGGCGCTCACGTCCCCGAGGCGGTGGTGACGAAGATGCGCGCCGCCTTCACCGAGCAGGGCAAGCAGCTGATGGCGTCACTCCTGGAAGGTGCCGAAGACGTCAAGAAGTACTCCGGCGGCGTGTTCCTGCCGAACGTGTCGGACAAGGACTACGAGTACGTCCGGTCGATGTACCGGACCATCGGCGTGACCGCGTTCGACAATTTCGTCGGCAACTGATGGCGACCGCGCTGCCTCTCGAGGCCGCACCGCCCGCCGCCGGGGATCCGGCGGCGGGCGCGGCGCTTCACGACCTGACTATCCAGGGCTTGGCCAAGGCGTTCGGCGCGCGCCCGGTGTTGCGCGGCGTGGACCTGGCGGTGCCGCGCGGCCAGTCGCTGGCCCTGATCGGCGCCAACGGCGCCGGCAAGTCCACGCTGCTGCGGTGCTGCCTGCGGCTGATCGAGCCCGACCTCGGGCAGGTCGGGCTGCTCGGGGAACCGGTGACCTCGCTCCGGCGATCCGGGCTGCAGGCGCCTGCGGGCGCGCGTCGGCTTCGTGTTCCAGCGCCACAACCTGGTCGGTCGGTCGTCGGCCCTGACCAACGTCCTGCACGGCGGTCAGGCCCGCCACGACGGTCCGATGTACTGGCTGCAATCGCTGGCGCCGCCGGCCGCGCGGAGCGAGGCGATGCGCTGCCTGGGCCGGGTCGGGCTCGCCGACCTCGCCCTGCAGCGCGCCGACCGGTTGTCCGGCGGGCAGTCGCAGCGGGTGGCCATCGCCCGCGCCCTGATGCAGCGGCCGGAGCTTGTGATGGCGGACGAGCCGGTGGCGAGCCTGGATCCGTCGGCCGGCGAGGAGGTCATGGACCTGTTCGTCCAGCTGATCCGCGAGGAGGGTCTCACCCTCGTCTTCACCTCGCACAACCTCGAGCACGCGCTGGCCTACGCCGACCGGGTGGTGGCGTTGAAGGACGGCCGCGTCGTGCTCGACGCGCCGTCGTCCGCGCTGGCGGCGCGCGACCTCGCCTTCGTCTACGGCTGACGCCATGGCCACCCCGCTCCAGAGCCCGGACCGCTTCGAGAGACCGTCGGTGGTCACCTTCCTCGCCGGCGCGATCGCGCTGGCTGTCGTGGTTCACGCGTTCTCGGCGGTCGGGATCTCGCCGGCCAGGCTGATGGAAGGCATCCCGAGCATCGGGCGCATCCTCGGGCAGATGATGCCGCCGGACCTCACCCGGCTTCCGCAGATCGGCAGCGCGCTTCTGGAGACCTTCCAGATGGCGCTGGTCGGCACCACCATCGGGGTGGCGCTCAGCCTGCCGATGGCGATCCTCGCGACCCGCACGCTGTCGCCCCACCCGCTCGCCTATCACGCGGCGCGGGCGGTGATCTCGTTCTGCCGGACGGTGCCGGACCTGGTCTGGGCGCTGCTGTTCGTCATCGCCGTCGGCCTCGGACCGGTCGCCGGCACGCTGGCGATCGCGGTCGACTGCGTCGGGTTCTGCGGCCGGTTCTTCGCCGAGGCCATGGAGGAGACCGACCCGGGACCGCGCGAGGCGCTCACCGCGCTCGGCGCCAGCCGGACCGGGGTGGTGTTTTCGGCGGTGGTGCCGCAGGCGATGCCGTCGTTCATCGCCACGGCGCTGTTCGCCCTCGAGAAGGCCACGCGATCGTCGGTGGTGCTCGGTCTGGTCGGCGCCGGCGGGGTCGGGATCGAGCTCAAGGTGGCCATGGACCTGTTCTCCTACGACCTTGCGGCGACCATCATCCTGGCGGTGTTCGCGCTCGTCGTGGTGGTCGAGCAGGTCGGCGCCCGGCTGCGCGCCCGCATCCTGTGACCGTGCGCGCCGGGACGGTGCAGGGCGATGACGCTCCCGCCGCTCTCCTGTATAAACCCGACCATGACGACCTCGATCCGACCGATACCCCGCCCGGTCGCTGCTCTGCATCATGGACGGCTGGGGCCAACGCGACGCCACCGAGAACAACGCGGTCGCGCTCGCCGACACACCGGTGTTCGACCGCCTGCGCGCGCGTTGGCCGAGCGGGCTGATGAACGCCTCCGAAGAGCATGTCGGCCTGCCGAAGGGCCAGATGGGCAACTCCGAAGTCGGCCACATGAACCTCGGTGCCGGCCGCGTGGTGTTCCAGGACCTGCCGCGCATCGACAAGGCGATCGCCGAGGGCGAGCTCGAGCGCCGGCCGGCGATCGACCGCATCGCCGCGGCGCTGACGGCCAGCGGCGGCACCTGCCACCTGATGGGGCTGGTGTCGACCGGCGGAGTGCACAGCCACCAACGCCACGTCGCCGCGCTCGCCCGAACCATCGCGGCGCGCGGCGTGCCGGTGGTCGTGCACGCCTTCACCGACGGCCGCGACTGCCCGCCGCAGAGCGCCGGACGCCAGCTGGCGGCGTTCGTTCAGGACCTCGACGGCGCCGCCCGGGTCGCCACCGTCACCGGCCGGTTCTTCGCAATGGACCGCGACAACCGCTGGGAGCGGGTTGAGGCGGCCTGGCGGGCGGTGACCCTCGCCGAGGCCGGGCACCGCGCCGACGATGCCGTGGCGGCGGTCGAGGCCGCCTACGCCCGCGGCGAGACCGACGAGTTCCTGAGCCCGACGGTGATCGGCGACGGCGCGCCGATCCGCGACGGCGACGGCATCGTGATGGCGAACTTCCGGAGCCGACCGGGCGCGCGAGATCCTGGCCGCCCTGCTCGATCCGGACTTCGACGGCTTCGCCCGGCCGCGCGTGCCGGCGCTGGCGATCGCCGCCGGGATGGTCGAGTACTCGAGCGCGCTGGCGGCGCGCATGACGACGATCTTTCCGCCGCAGGACCTCGCCGACACCCTCGGCGAGGTGGTTGCCAAGGCCGGCCGGACCCAGCTGCGCATCGCCGAGACCGAGAAGTACCCGCACGTCACCTTCTTCCTGAACGGCGGCCGCGAGGCGGTGTTCGCCGGCGAGGACAGGATCATGGTGCCGTCGCCGCAAGGTCCGGACCTACGACCTGCAGCCGGAGATGTCGGCGCCGGAGGTCTGCGACCGGCTGGTGGAGGCGATCCGGTCCGGCGCCTACGACCTGATCGTCGCCAATTTCGCCAACCCCGACATGGTCGGCCACACCGGCAGCCTGGCGGCGGCGATCCAGGCGGTCGAGACCGTCGACGCCTGCGTCGGCCGGGTGGCCGACGCCATCGAGGCGGCGGGCGGCGCGATGTTCCTGACCGCCGACCACGGCAACTGCGAGATGATGGTCGACCCGGTGACCGGCGGGCCGCACACCGCGCACACCACCAACCTGGTGCCGACCGTGCTGGTCGGAGCGCCGGCTGACGTCATCGGGCTGCGGACCTGTCGGCTGGCCGACGTGGCGCCGACCCTGCTGACGCTGATGGGCATCACCCCGCCGAAGGCGATGACCGGCACGCCGATGCTGGTGACCGCCGACGCGGCGGCACGTGACGATCACGCCGCGCAATAGCGCCGCCGGCGTCGCGGCGCTGGCGCTTGCCCTGGCGATCGGGGCGGCGGTGGCGCTCGTCGGCCGTCCGCTCGGCGCCCAGACCGGCATCGATCCGGCCCAGGAGCTGAAGCGGATCGAGGCGGACCTCGCCGGCGGCCGCTCGACCAAGGCGCAGCTGGACCGTCTGGCGCGCGACCTCGGCCGGGAAATCGATCGTCTGCGCGCCGAGATGGCCGAGACCGCGTCGCGTCAAGCAGCGAACCGAGGAGACGGTGGCCGAGGTCGAAGCCTCGCTGTCGGCGCTCCGTGGCGCGGCCGGCGAGAAGCGCGCGGCGCTGGCCGGTCGCGAGATGGAGCTCGGCCGGCTGGTCGGCGCTCTCCAGAGGTTGGCCCGGCGCCCTCCGGAGACCCTGCTGCTGATGGGCCGACCGCCGCTGCAGGCGGTGCGGACCGGCATTCTGCTGGAGGCCGCGATCCCGCAGGTCAACGCCGAGGCGGAGCTGCTCAAGGCCGAACTGGCGGCGCTGGCGCAGGTCGAGGCCGAGATCCGCGACCAGCGCGCGCGCCTGGACACGGCAACCGCCCGCCTCGATGTGGAGCGCGGCCGGCTGGGAGCGCTCGCCGCCGAGAAGGCAGCGCTGCTGTCGGCCACCGAAAGCCGGGCCGCCGGTGCCGCCGAGCGCCTGCGAACCCTCGCCGATTCAGCCCGCTCGCTGCGCGAGTTGCTGTCCGGGCTCGAGATCGAACGGGCACGCGAACGCGACGAGCAGCGGCGTCTCGCAGCCCTGGTGCGGCCGGTGGAGCCGCCTGCGGACAACCCGGCCCCGGCCATCCCCGACACGGCCGCGCCGACGGTCGAGGCGCCCGCCCCGGCGACCACGGATTCGACCGACGCCACGGCACCATTGCCGACGGCGCGGCCCGACCGCCCCGGCGACGGCGCGACCCCGGAAGCCTCGGCATCGCTGCTTGCCATGCTGCCCGCGGCACCACCGATCACCAGCGCCAAGGGCCGGCTGTTCCGCCCGGTGGCGGGGTCGGTCACACACCGCTTCGGGCAGCGCCACCCGGACGGCCTGCGCAACCGTGGCATCGTGTTCGCGGCCCGCGACGGCACCACCGTCGTGGCGCCTTACGACGGCAGCGTCATCTACGCTGGAACCTTCGAGGGATTCGGCCTCATTTTGATCATTGAACACGGCCAGGGATATCATACCCTGCTCGCTGGACTTGGCCGGCTCGGACTGCAGGCTGGACAACGCGTGCTCGCTGGCGAACCGGTGGGGGCGATGCCGTCGCGGCGGGGCGGCGGTGGCGGCGACGCTCCCGAGTTGTACGTGGAGCTTCGCCACAATGGTGACCCGATTGACCCACTACCATGGATTTCGGGACTGACCGGAAAGGCTAAAGGATGACCCCGCAAAAGAACCGCCTCCCGCTCCTCGGCCGCCCGCTGGTGCGGCGGCTCGGTGCCGCCGCCACCGCCGTGGCCCTGCTCGGCGGCCTTGCCGTGGCCGGCTCCGGTCATCTCGGCGCGCAGACCAATTCGTCGGAGACCTATCGCCAGCTCAATCTGTTCGGCGCGGTGTTCGAGCGCGTGCGCGCGCAGTATGTCGAGGACGTCAGCGAGGAGAAGCTGTTCGAGGCCGCCATCAACGGCATGCTGGCCTCGCTCGACCCGCACTCCTCGTTCCTGAACGCCAAGAACTACCGCGACATGCAGGTGCAGACGCGCGGCGAGTTCGGCGGGCTCGGCATCGAGGTCACCATGGAGAACGGTCTGGTCAAGGTGGTGTCGCCGATCGACGACACGCCGGCGGCCAAGGCCGGGCTGCAGCCGAACGATCTGATCAGCCATCTGGACGGCGAGGCGGTGCTGGGCCTGACCCTGTCCGAGGCGGTCGAGAAGATGCGCGGCAAGGTCGGTTCCGGCATCACGCTCACCATCCGTCGTGGCGAGCTCGAGGCGTTCGACGTCAAGATCGAGCGCGCGGTGATCACCATCCGCTCGGTGCGCCACCGCACCATCGGCGACATCGGCTATGTCCGCATCACCACCTTCAACGAGCAGTCGACCGCCGGACTGCAGGACGCCGTCGCCGCGATCAAGAGCGAGCTCGGCGACAAGCTGCACGGCTTCGTCATCGACCTGCGCAACAACCCGGGCGGCCTGCTCGATCAGGCGATCTCGGTTTCCGACGCGTTCCTGGAACGCGGCGAGATCGTCTCGACCCGCGGCCGCGACGACGAGAACTCCAGCCGCGCCAACGCCGAGGCCGGGCGACGTGACCGGCGGCGCGCCGATGGTGGTGCTGATCAACGGCGGCTCGGCCTCGGCCTCGGAGATCGTGGCGGGCGCCCTGCAGGATCACCGCCGCGCCATCATCCTCGGCACCCAGTCCTTCGGAAAGGGCTCGGTGCAGACCATCATCCCGCTTCAGGGCTACGGCGCCATGCGGCTGACCACGGCGCGCTACTACACGCCGTCGGGCAGTTCGATCCAGGCCAAGGGCATCACCCCCGACATCATCGTCGAACCCGCCAAGATCGAGAAAATCGATCAGCAGCGCGGGCGCCGGGAGTCGGATCTGCGCGGTGCGCTGGTCAACCCCGACGGCGCGATCCAGATCACGCCGACGCCGGAAGCGCCCGGCGCGAAGCCCCAGGACTCGACCGTCGGAACCGACGCCAACGAGCCGGCCGAGGTGGAGGATTACCAGCTCGCCCGGGCGATCGACCTGTTGCGAGGCATCCACCTGTACCAGGCGCGGGTGGTGAACTGAGGCCCAGACGCCGACCGTGAAGCTGCCCTCGATACGGCTTCCCTCATTCAAGCGGCGGGCGAAGGCGCCGGTCCCCGACGTCGACGATCCGCTCGCCGATGAACCTCGGGGCGCGGCCGGATCCGCACCCTCCAAGCGGCGCGGCATCGGCGCCATCCTCACCGCGATCGCCACCGTAGCCCTGGCGGTGCTGGTGATCGGTGGCACCGGGGCGATGCTCGGATGGTTGCTGGTGAACGCCGAGACCACCGAAGCGAGACGGCTCCTGCAGCGGCCGCAACTCACCGTGCCGATCCTGGCGGAGGGTGAAGCGCCGGAGCCGAACAGTTCGGCGGGGGGGACGCTGACCAAGGGCAGCCCCCAGCCGGCTGCGGGAACGGACCCGCAGGGCGATGCCCCCGCGGCCGACAGCACCACCGCCACGAACGTGAAAGGCTCATCCGACGGCGCGTTGGACGGCGAGCCCCTGCCGGCCGACGGCGTCCAGCTGGCGGCGGTCGACCCCACCCTCCTGCAGATCAAGGACGACGCCAAGCTGCCGATCATCGGCGTCGACGGACGCCAGCCCTGGTCGACCTACGGCCGGCCCTTCAACCTCGACGATTCCCGGCCCCGAGTGGCGGTCGTGGTGGTCGGGCTCGGCCTCAGCCGGGAGGAGACGGACCGGGCCATCTCCGGCCTGCCCGGCGCGATCAGCGTCAGCTTCTCGCCGTACTCGCGCGATCTGGAGAACCAGATGGCGCGGGCCCGCCGGGCCGGCCACGAAGCCCTGGTCGATCTGCCGATGGAACCTCTCGACTTTCCACGGGACGACCCGGGGCCGTCGACCCTGCTGACCTCGCTGTCGCTGGTCGACAACCTGAACCGGCTGGAGTGGGTGCTCGGCCGGGCCCCCGGTTATGTCGGGGTGGTTACCTGGATGGGCTCGCAATTCACCACCGTCGAGGACGCGCTGATGCCGGTGCTCGATGAATTGCGGCAGCGCGGCCTGCTGTTCGTCGACAGCCGCGGGTCGTCGCGCAGCATCGCCACCGAACTGGCGTCGTCGATCCAGCTGCCGCGCGCCTTCAACAACGCGTTCGTCGACGCCTCGCCGTCGGCCGACGCGATCGACCGGGCCCTGGCCGGGCTCGAATCCATCGCGCGCCAGCAGCGCTACGCGGTCGGCATCGCCCGGCCGCTGCCGGTCACCCTCGACCGGATCGCGCGATGGGCCGGAACGCTCGAGGGCAAGGGGATTGCGCTGGCGCCGGTATCCGCGATCGCCGATCGTCAGCGCCTTCGCTGAGCCCCGGCCTCGACCGCCCACCGGAAGGGAATGCCATGACGGACCGCGCCTCCCTGCCCTACCGTCCCTGTGTCGGCGTGATGCTGTTCGACGCCCGCGGCCGGGTGTTCGTCGGACGGCGCATCGACACGCCGGACGCCTGGCAGATGCCGCAGGGCGGGATCGACGAGGGCGAGACCCCCGAGGCCGCGGCGCTGCGCGAGCTGGAGGAGGAGATCGGCACCAGCAAGGCGGCGCTCGTCGCCGGCACCGCCGGCTGGCTGACCTACGACCTGCCGGACGACCTGATCGGCCGGGTCTGGGGCGGACGCTGGCGCGGCCAGCGGCAGAAATGGTTCGCCTGCCGCTTCCTCGGCGACGACACGGACATTCGCCTGGACACCAAGCACCCGGAGTTCGACGCTTGGCGGTGGGTCGAGCTGGACCAGCTGGCCTCGCTGATCGTGCCGTTCAAGCGCGCGATCTACACGGCCGTGGTCGACGAACTCGGGCCCGCCGTGCGGCAGGCGGCCGGTACCGCGACCGCCTGACCGGCTGCCGCCACGGCAATCGCGGCGTTTCTAATCCCGCGGCCTCGGCGTACACTCCGAGATCCGGACTGTGGGGAACGGGCATGCGGGGAATAAACCTGCCTCAGACCTTCGAGAGGAGGGGAACGAGTGTTCCCTTGCACCAGAAGGACCTCGCCCATACCCGGGTACGGGAATACTTCCACGGCGAAGATCGACTCCTGGAAGCGGTGATCCCGAACTATTCGGGCACCCGACGCGGCGAACTGGTGGTGGTGCCGTGGGAGCAGCTTTCCCAGTTGGCGACCCTGGACGCGCGGGACGTCTGCGTCCACGAGCGCATCCTCGAAACCTCCACCACCCGTGACCTTGACCCGATCAACGTGCGCGACATCTGCCTTGCCGCCGATGCCGAGCTGGGCGGCGATCCGGCGATCCGCTCGGCGGCGCAGGAGGCGGTGGAACGCGACGCCCAGGACCGCGCCATGGTGCGCCTGTCGTGCATCTCGCAGCTCACCCGCGAATGCGGGATCGCCAAGGGCGATACGCTGATGGCGCGCACCAACACGCGCACGTTGATGGACCTGATGGGTGCCGAGTCCGGGCGCCAGCGCATCGATCTCGACCTGCTGATCGAGCGGGTCATGATCTTCGCCGCCGAACGCTGCAAATGCACCGTCAACGACGCCAAGAGCTACCTCGACCCGCTGGTCGGGATGATCACGCCGTTCGGCAACGTCACCGCCAAGGGCGAGGACAAGAACAACGGCTTCCTCTACCTGCAGCACACCCGGCTGCTGCAGTTCAGGGTCGAGTTGGCCGCCTACCGCCCACGGGTTCGCGAGGAACTCGACCATCAGGTCGGCTACATCCTGGAGGCCGCCGACGAGTGCATCGCCTACGTCAACGAGCGGCTGCGCGTGCTGAACGAGTTGCTCGGGTCGCTCGCCGACCTGTTCGACCAGAACCTGTCGGCGATCGACCGCCTCGACCGGCTGCGCCGCGACGTCGGCTACGGCCTCGACGGCTGGGACGACATGATCAGGGTGTGGCGCGACGCCCACGCCGGCCGTGACGCCATCGGCGGCGACCGGGCGATGGAGCGCGCGATCCTGCGCCTGTCGGGTTACGCGCCCCGCATTCCGATCAAGGAGCTGTATCCCGACCACGAGCTGGTCAAGAAGGGCTCACGCTACGAACAGGCCCGGGTGAAGATGGTCAGCCAGATGCACAACTGGGAGAACGACCAGCTCGACTCGGAACTGCAATCCAGGGTCGAGGAGGGCCGCAAGCGCCGGCCGCACACCCGGATGGTGCAGATGACCTCGGAAGCCGACCGCGAGCCGCCGCCGGATCCCAAGGGGAACGGCTGACCGCTCTTGCCGGCGGGCAACGGCCGGCGGCGCGCGGCGCTACTTGCGGATCCAGCGCCCGGCCGCGTCCATCACGAAGGTGCCGGCGGCGGCGCGCTGGATCAGCTTCTGGCCGGCCAGCGCCTCGACCTGGTCGCGCGGGACGCTGTTCTGGCGGGCGACCGCGTCGTAGGCGTTCCGGCGCTCGGCGTTGATCTGATCCACCAGGGCACGGGCCTCCGCCGGCGCCGCCGCGTCCACCAGCCCGACATAACCGTCGCGACGCTCGCCGATCCAGCCCTGTGCCTTGGCGGCGTCGAGTTCGAGCGCCCAGGCCGGGGCCGCCCCGAGCGCCGCCCACGCGGCCATCCCGGCCAGCGCCGTCACCAGGGTCCGTCGGCCGAGCCGCATCGCCGTCTCCTCAGAAGATCTTCTTGTCGCTGGTGAACAATTGCTCGAGGTCGCGCTCCACCTTGATGCGGACCTCCTGCTCGATCTTGATGTTCAGGTTGATGGTGATCGGATCCTTCGGCGCTTCCAGGATCACCCTCGGCTCGCAGGCGGTGATCCCAAGCATCAGCGCGACAGCCAGGACCGCGCGACCGCCCAACTCAGCCACCACCGGATGCCTCGAACCGCCGCCGGATGACGTCGGTGAGGCCGAGGCTGCGCCGCAGATTGCCGAACAACTGGTCAAGCGCGCCGGTGAGGGTGACGTTGAGCGCGATCGGGTAGCCATCGTAGAGGTCGGGATTGGCACCACGCAGCCTGATTTTCACGTCGAATGGCTCCCCCGGGCGCCCGTCGGCCTCGACCTCGAAGGACTCGTACACGAAATTTCGAATCGCCTTGAGCAGCAGGCTAACCTGCTCACCGGAATCCTGCAACGCGGAGGCGCCGTCCTCCGGCTGGTAACGCAGGCTGCCACCCCCGGTCCGGGCGACGAGTCGCGCCTGCCGGACCGACAGCCCGGTTGCGGGATCCCACAGCAGCGGCAGCCACCCCGACAGGCTTCCGGTGGCCGACAGCCCGTCGAGATCGACCGTTTGCGCCAGCAGGGCGGCGTCGACGTCCTCGATGGTCAGGACCACCGGTACCGGTTGCTGGCCGTCGAGCGGAACCGACACGTCGGTGGCGGTGACCAGGCCCCCGGCAAAGCGTCCCTCGACCGCCTCCAGACGCAGGATCCGCTCCGCCTCCAGCCGGAAACGGATCCGCGGCGCCTCGATCGGCACCCCGACATCGATCGCGGTCGCGGTCAGCAGTTGGCCGGCGGCGGTCGCCGGCGGATCCACCTGGGTCAGCGCGATCGAGCCGGCAAGGCCGGCGACGGTACCGAGCGAGCCGGTGAAGCCGAGATTGCTGAGCGTGAGGGTCAGCGGGTCGTCGGGCGGCACCGCTTCGCCCGGCCAGCGCACGCGACCGGCGAGCGACACCTCGCCGGAGGCGTGGCGGAACAGCGCGGCTGCGGCCGGCGACAGATCGGCGGGTTGCAGCCCCCCGGGGACGAAGCGGATCGGGAACAGCGTCAGCCCGGCCTCGCCGCGGCCGGAACCCGGCGAGTGCCGGCCGGCGGCGTCGAGGACGAAGGCCCCGTCGGCGCCGCGCAGCGTCGCCTGGAACACCAGCCGATCAGGCTCCGCCGCCGTCGCCACGCCGCGCGCCGCGCCCTGCAGCGACAGCGGCACGAACCGCGCCAGCCGCGCCTGATCGACGATGCGCCGGGCGGCGACGTCGATCCGGTCGAGGCGGACCCCGGCGGATGTGAGTTCCAGGCGGGCGTCGACCGCCAGCCCCTCGAGGGTTGCGTCGAGCGGGGCCACCGACGCCGTGGCGCCGTTCAGCCGCGCCCGCAGCCGGCCGCCTTCGCCCGACGGCTCGAGCCAGGCCTCGGCGGTGACCCGCGTCGCCCCGACAGAGACACTCCAGGCGCCGGGCTCCACCGAGGCCAGGACGAGGGGCCGGAGTTCCAACGGCAGCCGCAGCTCGATCGGACCGCCGTCCGACGGCAGGGTGAGCACCGGGCTGTCGGACACCGCCAGCCCGGCCGCGAACCCGAGCGTGGGGCGAGCGGCGCCGCCGGCGCCAGACGGTCCACGGCCAGGCGGCCGGGCTCGGTGAGGCGGACACCGACGCCAGCGGGGCCCGGATCGACGCGCCCGACCGCCGACAACTCGGCCCCGACGATGCCGAGTCCGGGCGCGCTCGCCCTGAGATCGATCGCGAAGCCGCCCGACGGTCCCTCCGCCACCACGACGAGCCCGTCGACCCGGGCGCGAAGCCGCTCGATCTCGACGCCGCGTCCCTGCAACCCGGCAATCTCGGCGTCGGCGTGCGCCACCCGCTCCAGTTCCCAGCCGTGGCGTCCCCGACGGAACGCGGCGGACGCATCCAGGAGGGCGGACCCGGTCTCGCCGACGGCCAGACGGACCGGACCGGCGATCTCGGCCCGGGCGTCGCCGAACGGTGCCTCCAGCATCGCCCGGAACGCCGATGCGTCGGAGCCGACCTCCAGGCGCAGCGGCCCGGCCGGAACCCAGTCGCCGGCCGGGCCGGGCGCGGCGGCGTCGAGCACCGCGTCGAACCCGGCCGGGCCTGCCGTCTCGGCCGCCAGGCCGGCCGGCGGCGAGGGCGAGCGCCAGACGCGCCTCGCCGCGGATCCGCCCCATGATCGGCTCAGGGAGCCGGGACTCCGCCAACCGGACGTCGATGCCGCCGGAGGCGACCGTTCCGGCCCAGATTCCGGCCGGATCGGCCTCGCCCATCGGCGCCCGGCCGGACAGCTCCGCGCTCGCCTCGCCGTGCACCTCGGCCGGCGGGCGGCCGCTCCAGGCGGCCAGCAGGGTGTCGAGACGCGCCAGGTCGGCGCGGGCGTTGATCCGAAAACCGCGCCGGCCATCGCCGTCGGCGGCGTCGGCCACGGCGGCAACCTCGATCTCCGGCGCCGCCTCGGGTCCTAGCCGGGCGGTCCCGGAGATCCCGGCCGGGTCGTAGCGAACGTGCAGGAACGGCGTCTCCAGCGACGCGGCACCCGCCTCGACACGCTGCGCGGACATCTCGACCCCGCCTGCCGGGGACCCCGCTGGCGGCAGCGTGAGGTCGGCGCGCCCGGCCAGCCCCGAGACCACCAGTCCGGCCCGCGCCACCCTGCCGTCCCGGATGGTTCCGGCGAACCGCCAGGCGTCGGCGAGCTGATCGACGCTCGCGCCGCCCTCGGCCACGATCGCCAGGCCCGCCGCCAACGGACCGGCGGGCGCCTGCGTCTCGGCATCCATGCGCCACGCGCCGCTGCCGGAGAAGCCGGCGGCCGACGGCTCCACCGCCCCGTCCAGGCGGATCGCGCCGGTGATCGCCCCGACCAGGCGCACGGCGGCATCGCGAAGCTCGAGGCGGCGCAGCGCCGGCTCCGTGGCCGCCGCGTCCGGGTCGCCGCGGAACGCCGCGATCAGCGGTCCGAGACCCGCGGGGTCGACGGTGCCACCGGCGTCGACCGAGGCCCGCGCGACGGCACCGGTCACCGTCACGGTCCGCAGCCTGCCCGTCACCAGTTCGTCGGGCTCGAACCCGATCCGCACGCGCTCGGCGACCAGGGCGGCGTCGCGGTTGACCCGCAGATCGATGATCTCGACATGACCGGAGGACAGGCCGGACACCCGGAACGCGAGGTCGTCGATAACCTCGGCGCCGGCGGCCTGGTTGACCGCCCAGCGCACGATCCTGGGTGGCACCACGTCGCGGCCGATCCAGAGCGCCGGCACCGCCAGCACCACGATCGCCGACAGCACCAGGACCGTGCGGCCGAACCAACCCACGTTGCCGTTTCCTCCGACGCTGCCCCGCCTCGGCGTGGAGTATGGCAAGTGCGCGAAGGTGCGTCCAACCGGCGGAATTCGGCGCCGCTCCGGCCCTCAATGAGGGAATCGGTAGCCCTCGTCCCGCAGCAGGCACACGCAGGCGTCGACCGCGGCAGGATCGTAGATGGTCCCCTGGCCGCTTTCGATCTCCGCGAGGGCCCTGTCCATTCCAAGCCCCGGACGGTAAGGGCGGTGCGAATTGATGGCGTCGACGACGTCCGCGACCGCCATAACCTTGGCCTCGTCGAGGATCTGGTCTGCCGTCAGTCCCTTCGGGTAGCCGCTGCCGTCGAGCCGCTCGTGGTGCTGCACGACCATGTCCTTGATCGGCCAAGGGAACGAGGTGTTCTCCAGGATCTCGTAGCCGATCGTCGGATGCGACTTGATCAGGTCGAACTCGGCCTTCGAGAGCCGGCCGGGCCGGTTCAGGATTTCCGCCGGGATGTAGATCTTGCCGATGTCGTGGATCATCGCGCCGAGCCGGAGGCCCTCGAGCTTGAACGGGGGCCACCCCAGCCTGGTGCCGACGGCGACGGCCAACGACGCCACGTTCTCCTGGTGGCCGGCGGTGTAGGGATCGCGCTTCTCGATGGTCGCCGCGATGGCGCGGACGGCACCGAGCGCGGCGCCTTCGAGTTCGGCGTGCAGCCGCGCGGTGTCGGCCTGAAGCCGGAGCGCGCGGATGGCGACGCCGAGGCTGTCGCTGAACTCCCGGATCAGCCCCAGTTCGTCGTCGACGAAGGCACTCGGGACCGAACTGTAGATGTTCAGGACCGCGTACAATTCGCCCGACGCCTGGATCGGCGCCGCCACCGAAGACCGCAGGGAGTGGTCCTTGGCCGTGGCCGACCACGGCCCGAAATTAGCTTCCGATGCGAGATCGTGGGCAACCTGCACATCGCGCGTTCGGACCGCCCGCCCGGTCGGACCGTTGCCGAGATCGTCGTCCGACCAATGGACACGCAACCCGTCCAGGTAGGAGACCTGCTCGCCAGCCTGCGCGACCGGCCTCACCAGCCGCTCTCCGACGTCCTCGGGGACGCCGATCCACACCAGCGAATACCCTCGTGCAGCGACCAACGTGCGCACCGTGGTCTCGAGGATCGCGGCCTCGTCGTCTGCCGCCAGGATGGCCGCGTGGCACTTCAGAAGCGCGTCGCGGACGCTCGACAGCCGAGCGACGCGCTCCTCCGCCAGCTTGCGGCGGGTGATGTCCATGTGGGTGCCCGACATCCGCAGCGGTGCGCCGCGATCGTCCCATTCGACCACCGTTCCACGGTCGAGCACCCAGACCCAGGTGCCATCGCGGTGCCGCATCCGAGCTTCGCATTCATAGAAATCAAGCTCGCGGGCGAACACCCTGCCCAGGACCGCACCCGATGCCGCGAGGTCGTCGGGGTGGGTGAGGCGCTTCCAGGTCTCGATCGAGATCGGGGCGAGTTCATCAAGGGAATAGCCGGCGATTTGCGCCCAGCGTTCGTTGAAGGCGGTCTCGCCGGTCCTGACGTTCCATTCCCAGGTTCCGACGTCGGTCCCCCAGAGGACCTCCTCAAGTCGCCGACGCTCCGCCGCGATTTCGCGCTCGGCCTGCTTCTGGGCGGTGATGTCGACGACGCTGACGGGAACATGCCGGGCATCCACGGGAGTCCGTGGCAGCGGCAAGGCGATGATCGCCGTGAACGTCTCGCCGTCCCCGGTGCGGAACGTTGTCTCGCGCTGGAACCGCTCGGCGCCGTCCCACATCGCACACAGCTCGTCGACGAAGGTCGCCGACGCATCCGGGCCAAAGAACGTATCGATACGGACCTTCAACTCGTATTGCGATGCGACCCGGAACAGCGCAACCGCCGCCGGGTTGACGTGCAGAATGCGAACCTGGCCCGCGAGGCTGGCAACCTCCTCCGGATGGTCCGCAAGATACCCGCGAAGGTCACGGACGCCTTCCCTCCGAAGCCGCGCCAGGGCGGCGTGGACGGCCGACACATCCTCTTCAAGGAGCGCTGTCGCCGTCGTGTCGAACAGGAACCGGAAGCGCTGCCGGCTCTCGCCGAGGATCCGGTCGTGCTCCAGCAGCTTCTCGATCTCGCGCAGCAGGACGCCCATCGCCACCGTCGCGAGGCTCAGCACGGTGACATAGGGCAGCGCCAGTTGCGGCAGGATCACCCCGACGAACTCGATCGGCAGAACCGCGAACCACGACAGCGCCACCACGTGGACCCCGACGCCGAAGCCAAGCAAGTGATGCGCCCGCAATTCGGTCAGGCGGTCGGCGAACAGGCGATTGGCGATCACTCCGAGCATCGCGACGCTTACGATCACCATCAGGCCGACGATGGCGCCGTCGCCGCCGAGATAGAGCCGGTAGGCCCCGGCGATGGTCGCCGAGATCGCGGCGACGACAGGACCTCCGAACAGTGCTCCGGTCGCCAGCACCACGCTGCGCGCGTCGAAGATGACTCCTTCCGACAGCGCGACGGCCATGGACATCGCCACCACGCTCGCGACTCCGAACAGCAGCCCAGAGAGAACGTGACGGGTCGGTTCGGAGTCCGGCCAACGTTCCACGACAAATCGCTGCGAGAAGCAGAGCGCGAGAATCAGCGCCGCGCTCTCGAGGAACTCCACTGCCAAATGCACATTTTCACCTGATCCACCGGCCTATGGCGGAAGGTACACCACGTGATCCGACGTCACGGCGAAAATGATCGTGAGCAAGCACCCGTCGCGGCTATGCGACGGGCGGGGACCTATTATCGGCGGAGGACGGGTTAAGCTGCGGCCCGGCGCTTGGCCTCGAGCATGGCTTCGCGCGCCCGCACCCGGTCCTCGAGCTTGCCGCGCTCGACCGGGTCGGTGGTGTCCTTGAGCACGTCGCGGTCGTCGGCGATCGCCTTCTCGGTGGCCGCCACGTCGACCTCGGACAGCCGGGTCGCCTCCTCGGCCAGCACCGTGCAGCGGGTCTCGGTGACCTCGGCGAAGCCGCCGGCGACGAAGATGCGGTCGACCACCGCCCCGCCCTCGTGGATGTCGATCACGCCGGCCGCCAGCGTCGAGATCATCGGCGCGTGCCGGGGCAGCACGCCGAAATAGCCCTCGGTGCCGGGAACGACGACCATCTCGACGTCGCGGGAGAGCACGAGGCGCTCCGGCGACACGAGTTCGAACTTGGTGGTCTCCGCCATCGCTTCCTACCTCTGTATCGACCGCTGCGACCGCCGCTCGGGCGCGGCGCTCAGGCGGCCTCGGCCGCCATCTTGCGCGCCTTCTCGACCGCCTCGTCGATGCTGCCCACCATGTAGAACGCCGATTCCGGCAGGTCGTCGTACTCGCCGTTCACGATCGCGGTGAAGCCCTTGATGGTGTCCTCGAGGGCCACGAGCTTGCCCGGGCTGCCGGTGAACACCTCGGCGACGAAGAACGGCTGCGACAGGAAGCGCTGGATCTTGCGGGCGCGCGCGACCGTCAGGCGGTCCTCTTCCGACAGCTCGTCCATGCCCAGGATCGCGATGATGTCCTGCAGCGAGCGGTACTGCTGCAGCACTTCCTGGACGCGACGGGCGACGTTGTAGTGCTCGTCGCCGATGATCCGCGGGTCGAGCATGCGCGACGTCGAGTCGAGCGGGTCGACCGCCGGGTAGATGCCGAGCTCGGCGATCTGGCGGGACAGCACCGTGGTGGCGTCGAGGTGGGCGAAGGAGGCGGCCGGCGCCGGGTCGGTCAGGTCGTCGGCCGGCACGTAGATCGCCTGCACCGAGGTGATCGAGCCCTTCTTGGTGGTGGTGATCCGCTCCTGCAGCGCGCCCATGTCGGTCGCGAGGGTCGGCTGGTAGCCCACCGCCGACGGGATGCGGCCGAGCAGCGCCGACACTTCGGAGCCCGCCTGGGTGAAGCGGAAGATGTTGTCGACGAAGAACAGCACGTCCTGGCCTTCCTCGTCGCGGAAGTACTCGGCCAGGGTCAGGCCGGTCAGGCCGACGCGGGCGCGCGCCCCCGGCGGCTCGTTCATCTGGCCGTAGACCAGCGCCGCCTTGGACCCCGGGCCGTCCGGCACGATGACGCCGGAATCCACCATCTCGTGGTAGAGGTCGTTGCCCTCGCGGGTGCGCTCGCCGACGCCGGCGAACACCGAGTAGCCGCCGTGGGCCTTCGCGACGTTGTTGATCAGTTCCATGATCAGCACGGTCTTGCCGACGCCGGCGCCGCCGAACAGGCCGATCTTGCCGCCCTTGGCGTACGGCGCCAGCAGGTCGATGACCTTGATGCCGGTGACCAGGATCTCCGCCTCGGTCGACTGGTCGATGTAGTCCGGCGCCGGGCGGTGGATCGGGAAGTGCAGCTTGCTCTCGACCGGCGGGCGGTCGTCGACCGGCTGGCCGATCACGTTCAGGATGCGCCCGAGCGTCTCCGGGCCGACCGGCACGGTGATCGGCGCCCCGGTATCCTCGACCTTCTGGCCGCGCACCGCGCCCTCGGTGGAGTCCATGGCGATCGTGCGCACCGTGTTCTCGCCGAGATGCTGGGCGACCTCCAGGACCAGGAGGTTGTCGCCGATCTTGGTGTGCAGCGCGTTCAGGATCGACGGCAGCTCGCCGTCGAACTTCACGTCGACGACGGCGCCGATGACCTGGGTGATCTTGCCGGTAGCGTTGTTAGCCATGCTCTAGGCTCCTCGTGTGGGCGTGGGAGGCGGAGGTGCGCTGCGCCTCAGAGCGCCTCGGCGCCCGAAATGATCTCGATAAGCTCCTTGGTGATGACCGCCTGACGAGTCCGGTTGTAGGTCATCGTCAGTCGGTCGATCATGTCGCCGGCGTTGCGGGTGGCGCTGTCCATGGCGGTCATCCGCGCGCCGTGCTCGCTGGCCGCGTTCTCGAGGAGCGCGGCGTAGATCTGGGTGGCGACGTTGCGCGGCAGCAGCGCGGCGAGGATGCCTTCCTCGTCCGGCTCGTACTCGTACAGCGCCTTCAGCTCGCCGTCGGCCTCGTCGGTGGCTTCCGGCAGCTTGGCCGGGATCAGCTGCTGGGCCGTCACGATCTGGCTCATCGCCGACTTGAAGCGGTTGTAGAAGATCGTGCAGACGTCGAACTCGCCGGCGTCGAAGCCGTGGATCAGTTCGCGGGCGATGGCGTCGGCCTGGTCGAAGCCGACCACCGTGCGGGCGATGTTCTCCAGCGACTTGACGATCCGGGAGCTGTGGGTCCGGCGCAGCTGGTCGCGGGCCTTGCGGCCGACGGTCATGATCTTGACGGTCTTGCCGGCGCTCTCCAGCTCGGTGATGCGGCGCCGGGCGGCCCGCACGATCGAGGAGTTGAAGCCGCCGCACAGCCCGCGGTCGGCGGTCGCCACCACGATCATGTGCACGTTGTCGCTGCCGGTCCCGGCGATCAGCTTGGGACCGCCGACGCCGGAGACCTTGGCGCCCAGCGACGCGATCATCCGGTCCATGCGCAGGGCGTAGGGACGCGCGGCCTCGGCCGCCTCCTGTGCCCGCCGCAGCTTGGCGGCCGCGACCATCTTCATGGCCGAGGTGATCTTCTGCGTCGACTTGACGCTTTTGATCCGGATCTTCAGGTCCTTGAGATTGGCCATGGTACCGTCCGCTGCCCCACCGTTCGCTGTTGGCCGCCGAGCCCCGTGTCAGGCCGCCCGATCGGGCGGCCCGGGTGTCAGGCGAAGGTCTTCGCGAAGGAGTCCATGAACTCCTTCAGCTTGCCCTGCGTGTCGTCCGACAGCGCCTTCTCGGTGCGGATGGCCTCCAGGATGCCGGGGGCCTTCGACTTGATCTCCGACAGCAGCTGGCGCTCGAACCGGCCGATCTCGGCGATCGCGATCCGGTCCAGGTAGCCGCGCACGCCGGCGAAGATCGAGACCACCTGCTCCTCGACCGGCATCGGGCTGAACTGGGCCTGCTTCAGCAGCTCGGTCAGGCGCGCGCCGCGGGCCAGCAGGCGCTGGGTGGCGGCGTCGAGGTCCGAGGCGAACTGCGCGAACGCCGCCATCTCGCGGTACTGGGCGAGCTCGAGCTTGATCGAGCCGGCGACCTGCTTCATCGCCTTGATCTGCGCGGCCGAGCCGACCCGGCTGACCGACAGGCCGACGTTCACCGCCGGGCGGATGCCGCGGTAGAACAGGTCGGTCTCGAGGAAGATCTGGCCGTCGGTGATCGAGATCACGTTGGTCGGGATGTAGGCCGAGACGTCGCCGGCCTGGGTCTCGATGACCGGCAGCGCGGTCAGCGAGCCGGCGCCGTGGGCGTCGTTCATCTTCGCCGCGCGCTCGAGCAGGCGCGAGTGCAGGTAGAACACGTCGCCCGGATAGGCCTCGCGCCCCGGCGGGCGGCGCAGCAGCAGCGACATCTGGCGGTAGGCGACGGCCTGCTTGGACAAGTCGTCGTACACGATGACCGCGTGCATGCCGTTGTCGCGGAAGAACTCGCCCATGGCGCAGCCGGTGTACGGCGCCAGGAACTGCAGCGGCGCCGGATCGGACGCGGTGGCGGCGACGACGATCGAGTACTGCAGCGCGCCGTAGTCCTCGAGGGTCTTCACGATCTGCGCGACCGTCGAGCGCTTCTGGCCGATCGCGACGTAGATGCAGAACAGCTTCTTGGTCTCGTCGGTGGCGGCGTCGTTGACCGACTTCTGGTTGATGAAGGCGTCGATCGCGATGGCGGTCTTGCCGGTCTGGCGGTCGCCGATGATCAGCTCGCGCTGGCCGCGGCCGATCGGGATCAGGCTGTCGATCGCCTTGAGGCCGGTCTGCATCGGCTCGTGCACCGACTTGCGCGGCATGATGCCCGGCGCCTTGACCTCGACTCGCATGCGCGAGACGTCCTGCAGCGGGCCCTTGCCGTCGATCGGGTTGCCGAGACCGTCGACCACGCGGCCGAGCAGCCCCTTGCCGACCGGCACGTCGACGATGGCGCCGGTGCGCTTGACGGTGTCGCCTTCCTTGATGTTGCGGTCGTCGCCGAAGATCACGATGCCGACGTTGTCGGTCTCGAGGTTCAGCGCCATCCCGCGGATGCCACCCGGGAATTCCACCATCTCGCCGGCCTGGACCTGATCCAGACCGTAGACGCGCGCGATACCGTCACCGACGGAGAGCACCTGACCGACCTCGGCGACTTCCGCCTCGGCCCCGAAATTGGCGATCTGCTCCTTGAGGATACCGGAAATTTCGGCGGCGCGGATGTCCATCAGCCAATCCCTTTCATGGCGAGCTGCAGGCGCTGCAGCTTGGTACGGAGCGAACTGTCGATCATGCGCGAGCCGACTCGCACGATGAGGCCGCCGATCAGCGACGGGTCGACGGTGAGGGCAACGGAGACCTTCTGGCCGACCACCTTGCGAAGCGCCTCGGTGACCGAGGCGACCTCGGCCTCGGAGAGCGGCACCGCGGAGGTGACCTGGGCGGCGACTTCGCCGCGCCGGCGGGCCAGTTCGGCCAGGAAGGCGTCGATCATCCGCGGCAGCGCGAACAGCCGCCGGTTGGACGCCAGGACGCCGAGAAATTTGGTCGTCAGCGGGTTGGCGCCGAAGGTGGTCGCCACCGCCAGAACGCCCCGGCTCTGCTCGTCGCGGGTCAGCACCGGCGAGCGGATCAGACGCGTGAAGTCCGGACTATCGCCGATCAGCTGCCGCAACGCGGACAGGTCCGATGCGACGTCATCCAGAGCCTTGCCCTCGTCGGCCAGCTCATAGAGCGCCAACGCGTATCGAGCGGCAAGCCCTTGGGTTTCCGATGCCACGAGGAAACGCCCCTTCGTCTCGACCGATGTCGGATCATCCCACGGGAAGCGGGACCACGCCGACTGGCCGCGTGGTTGGTGAAGCCGCCGCGCAAAGGCCTCCCGGAGGGGCCTCCCCCCGCGGCGCGGCGCCTAACTAGCACAGGGGTATGGGGGGTGCAAGCCGCCGCGGCGCAGCAGAGGGCACGCCCGCGGCCGCAGCGCTAAAGGGTGGTTTCGGAAAGTTTTTCCATCATGGTCATGGGCACCGTGCCGCCACCCGGCACCGCCATCGACCCGGGGCCGGTGGCGCGGTAGCCGAGGCGCTCGTAGAACGCCACCGCGTTCAGGTTGGCGCGCACCACGAATCCGCGCCGATCCCGGCGCGCGCGGGCCCGCGCCTCGGCCGCCTCGACCAGCCGCCGGCCGAGGCCGCGGCCCGGCCAGCGTTGGCTCCACGAACACCTTGCGGATGCGGCCGTGCGCCGCACCCGGCACCGCGCCCCAGCCGGCCGAGCCGATGACGGCCCCTTCCGGGTCGACGGCGAGCCAGACGTCGTTGCCAAGCAGTTCGCCCGGATAGTCCGGCGCCTCCGTCGCCGCCAGCAGCAGGGCGGTCTGCTCGGCCGTGTAGTGGGTCCGGCCGAGCACCGCCATCGCCCGGCACTGCATGGCGACGGTGGCGGCGAGGTCGGCCGCGACGAACGGGCGGAGGATCGGCCCGGCCATGGCGTCGGAACTCACAGGAAGCTGTAGGGGTCGACGTCGACCGCCAGCCGCACCGCGTTCTCCAGGCGGATCGGGGCCAGCCAGTCGCGCAGCACGCGCTGCAGGTTGATCTCCTTGCGGGCCTTGACCAGCAGGCGGCGGCGGTGCCGGCCGCGCAGCAGCGCCAGCGGCGCCGGGGCCGGCCCCAGCACGGTGACGCCGTCGAGCCGGGGCGCGGCGCGGGCGATCAGGCGGGCCGCCGCGTCCGCCCGCTCGGCGTCGGGGGCGGACACCACCAGCCCGGCCAGGCGCCCGAACGGCGGCATGCCGGCGGCGCGGCGCTGCTCGGCCTCGTACGCCATGAAGCGGTCGCGGTCGCCGGCCGCCAGCGCCGCCATCACCGGGTTCTCCGGCACATGGGTCTGCAGCAGCACCCGGCCCGGCCGCTCGGCGCGCCCGGCCCGTCCGGAGACCTGGTGCAGCATCTGGTAGGTGCGCTCGCCGGCGCGCAGGTCGCCGCCGGCCAGGCCGAGATCGGCGTCGACCACCCCGACCAGGGTCAGCCACGGAAAGTGGTGGCCCTTGGCGACGATCTGGGTGCCGACGATCACGTCGACCTCGCGGGCGTTGACCGCCCGCACGAACTCGCCGGCCTGGTCGGGCCCGACGATGGTGTCGGACGAGGCGATCTGGAACCGGGCGTCGGGGAACCGGCTCAGCACCTCCTCGGCCAGCCGCTCCACGCCCGGGCCGCTGGCCACGAAGCTGTCCTCGGCCTCGCAGGACGGGCAGGCCCGCGGCAGCCGACCGGAGAAGCCGCAGTGGTGGCACTGCAGGCGGCCGAGCAGCCGGTGCTCGACCAGCCAGGCCGTGCAGTTCGGGCATTCCAGGCGGTGGCCGCAGGCCCGGCACAGGGTCAGCGGCGCGTAGCCCCGGCGGTTCAGGAACAGCAGCACCTGCTCGCCGTCGGCCAGCGTCCGCTCGACCGCCCGGACCAGCCCCGGCGCCAGGAAGCGGCCGCGCTCCGGCCGGTCGCGGCGCAGGTCGATCAGCTCGACCGACGGCAGGGTCGCCGTGCCCGGCCGCGCCGTCAGGTGCAGCGACCGGTAGCGCCCGCCGCGCACGTTCTCCAGCGTCTCGAGGCTCGGCGTCGCCGACACCAGGGCGATCGGCACGCCTTCGAGGCGGGCCCGCACCACCGCCATGTCGCGGGCCTGGTAGCTGACGCCGTCCTCCTGCTTGTAGGCGGGCTCGTGCTCCTCGTCGACGACGATCAGGCCGAGGTCCGGGAACGGCAGGAACAGCGCCGAGCGGGCGCCGACCAGCACCCGCGCGGTGCCTTCCGCGACCGCCCTCCAGGTGTCGCGCCGGACCCGCGGCTTCAGGTCGGAGTGCCAGACCGCCGGCGCCACCCCGAAGCGGTCGGCGAAGCGGTCGAGCCACTGCGCCGACAGCGCGATCTCGGGCAGCAGCACCAGCGCCTGCCGGCCGGCCGACAAGGCCGCGGCGATCGCCTCGAAGTACACCTCGGTCTTGCCGGAGCCGGTGACCCCGTCGAGGGCGGTCACCGAGAACGTCCGATCCGCGACCGAACGTCGCAAGGCCTCGGCCGCCTCGGCCTGCTCGCCGGTCAGCGCGTGGCCGCGGCGGTCGGGGTCGGGCGGCTGGAACGGCGGGGGCGGCGGCAGGTCGTGGCGCTCCAGCAGGCCGGCCTCCAGCATCGACTTGATCACCGCCGGGCCGACCGACGCCTCGCGCGCCAGATCCCTCGGTTCGAGGGCCGGGCCGTCGGCCAGGGCCGCCAGCGCCCGCCGCCGGGCCGGTGTCAGGCGGGTCGCCGGCGGCCACGCCATCTCCGGCACGGCGGTCAGCACGGTGGTGGCGGCCGGCGGCTCCAGCGCGCCCGGCGAGTTGATCGCCATGCGCAGCACCGCGCCGCGCGGCGCCAGCGTCCAGGACGCCACCCAGTCGACCAGGTCGATCACCCCGGCCGGCAGCGGCGGCACGTCGAACTTCCGGATCACGCCGCGCAGCCGCTCCGCCGCCACCTCGTCGCCGCCCGGCCCCAGGACCACGCCGATCAGGCGACGCTTGCCGAGCGGCACCTCGACGACCGCCCCGCGGCCGAGCGCCAGCCCCGGGTCGGCCTTGTAGTCATAGGGCGCGTCGAGCGGCAGCGGCAGCAGCACGCTGACCCGGTCGAAGGGCGCATCCAGGGGCAGCAGGTCGTCCACGCGGTCACTTTCGGGCGGTGAATCGATTCGGTCGGATGATCGGCGGCGAGTGTGCCGGTCCCGGACGCACGCGACAACGCGGCTGGCCGAGCGGGCCGGTCGAGGCGTCGCAACCGGCGCCCGGCCTGTGGTAGACTGACCGCCATGAGCAGCGCCATGAAACCCACCGCCCCGCCCGTCGGCCGCGTCTACGAGGACGGCCTGTCGACCGAGGAGCTGCGTGCCCTGGTCGAGGTCGAGGGCGCCGACGTTCCGGCCGGTACGACCGACGAGGTCACGGCGTATCTGCACAGGCGGATCGACGAGATCGAGGCACGCCAGCTGCAAAAATGAGATCGGTCGTTCTGACGGTGTTTGTCGGTTTCCGCACCGGGGCGCGAAGCCTCGGCAGCGCGCTCGGCGGCGCGTCCGGAAACCTGGACGAGGGCTGAACCCGGGCGGTCCGGCCCGGCTGGCCGGTACCCCGGGGATGGGGTAGACTCGACCAATCGATTCGCGTAGGCCTCCGGCCTTCCACGAGTGGGGACGAAGCGAGCATGAAGTTCTTCATCGACACCGCCGACGTGGCGGAGATCCGCGATTTGGCGAGCACCGGGCTGGTCGACGGCGTGACCACGAACCCGTCGCTGATCGCCAAGTCGGGCCGGCCGATGGCGGAGGTCATCGCCGAGATCTGCAGCGTCGTGCCAGGGCCGGTCTCGGCCGAGGTCACCGCGACCGATCACGCCACCATGCTGCGCGAGGGCCGCTACCTCGCCTCGATCGCCGGCAACGTGGCGGTGAAGGTGCCGCTGACCGTCGACGGCCTGAAGACCTGCAAGGTGCTGGCCGACGCCGGCACCCCGGTCAACGTGACCCTGTGCTTCTCGCCGGCCCAGGCGCTGCTGGCCGCCAAGGCCGGCGCCGCCTACATCTCGCCCTTCGTCGGCCGGCTCGACGACATCGGCGCGGTCGGCATGGACCTGATCGCCGACATCGTCGAGATCTACGCCGCCTACGACTACAAGACCGCGGTGCTGGTCGCCTCGGTGCGCGGGCCGCTGCACGTGGTCGAGGCCGCCAAGCTCGGCGCCGACGTCGTCACGCTGCCGCCGTCGGTGCTGCGCCAGATGTACAAGCACCCGCTGACCGACAAGGGTCTGGAGGCGTTCCTGGCCGACTGGGCGAAGACCGGCCAGTCGATCCTCGGGCCGGAGACCGACGCCGCATGACCGACAAGGTGCCGGCCAAGACCGCGAAGGGCAGCGGTCGCCCGCCGGGCGACCTCAAGGAACTGACGGCCGACCGCGTGGTCGACTACCTGAAGGGCCATCCGGACTTCCTGGTCGAGCACCCCGATCTGCTGGAGGTGATGACGCCGCCGCGCCGCGCCGCCGGCAACGTGGTGGATTTCCAGCACGCCATGGTCCAGCGCCTGAAGGCCGAGAACGAGAAGCTGCAGGCCGCCCAGGACTACCTGGTCAACACCGCGCGCGCCAACCAGTCGATCCAGTCGCGGGTTCACGATTCGGTGCTGGCGATCCTGCGGGCGCCGTCGTTCGAGAGCATGATCCACACCGTCACCGGCGACCTCGCCGTCCAGCTCGACGTCGACGCGGTGACGATCGGCGTCGAGGCCGGCGACGTGCCGATCCCCAAGGCGTATGCCGCCGGCATCCGGGCGCTGCCCGAAGGCGCGGTCGACGCCATGCTGGGACGCGGCCGGGACGTGCTGCTGACCGGCAACATCAACGGCGACCCGCGGCTGTTCGGGGCCGCCGCCGGCCTGGTCCGCAGCCAGGCGCTGACCCGGCTGCGCGCCTCCACCCAGGCGCCGGTCGGGCTGCTGGCGCTCGGCTCTCGCCGCCCCGACGGCTTCGTGGCCGGCCAGGGCACCGAGCTGCTCGGCTTCCTCGCCCGCACCCTCGAAACCATGATCCGGCAGTGGCTGCACCTGCCGGGCTGAGCGCGCCGCTCGATCCGGCGGCGACCGCGGCCGACACCGCGCTGGCCGCCGCCGTCGCCGACTGGCGGCAGTGGCTGAAGGCCGAGAAGCGGGTCTCGCCGCACACCCTCGCCGCCTACGGCCGCGACCTCGGCGACTTCCTCGCCTTCCTCGCCCGCCATCACGGCGACACGGTCGGCCTCGCCGCCCTCGCCGCCCTCTCGCCGGCCGATTTCCGGGCCTGGCTGGCCCGGCGGGCGCTGGACGGGCTGGGCAAGAGCTCGACGGCGCGCGCCCTGTCGACGGTGCGCGGCTTCTTCCGGTTCCTGGAGCGGCGCGGTCTCGCCGCCAACGCCGCCATCGGGGCGGTGCGCGGCCCGCGGGTGCCGCAATCGGTCCCGAAGGCCCTTACCGTCGGCGAGGCCCGGGACGCCCTGGAGAGTGTCGGCGAGTTGTCGGACGAGCCGTGGATCGCCGCCCGCGACGCCGCCATGCTGACGCTGCTGTACGGCTGCGGTCTGCGGGTCGGCGAGGCGGTCGGCCTCGACCGGCGCGTCCTGCCGGTCGGCGACACGCTGACCGTGGTCGGCAAGGGCGGCAAGGCGCGGATCGTCCCGGTGCTGCCGGTGGTCCGGCGCGCGCTCGCCGAGTACCTGGAGCGCTGCCCCTACCGGCTCGGGCCGGACGACCCGCTGTTCGTCGGCGCCAAGGGCGGTCGGCTCGGCGCTCGCCGCGTCCAGCAGGCCATCCAGACGCTGCGCGGCTGGCTCGGCCTGCCGGAGACCGCCACGCCGCACGCGCTCAGGCACTCCTTCGCCACCCACCTGCTGGCCGGCGGCGGCGACCTCCGGGCGATCCAGGAACTGCTCGGCCACGCCTCGCTGTCGACGACCCAGCGCTACACCGCGGTCGACGCCGCCCGGCTGCTCGACGTGCACCGGGCGGCGCATCCGCGCGATCGGGCGCGGTGACGGTCGGTCGGTGACCTCCGGCGACGGAGCGGCGGGTGGCTCCCGGCTCGCGCTTCGCTTGGCCGGGATGACGACGGAGTGGGGGAGTGCTCGCGCTTGTCGTTTGAGCGGCCGGCGGGTATCGGCTCCCGGGCCCCTCTCCCTCGTCGTCATCCCGGAGCGGGCCGCCGCGGGCGGCGCGCATCCGGGATCCACGGAGCGACGGTGGCCCGCCGATGGCGCGGGTCGCTCGAGAGCGGCCGGTCAGATGTGGATCGGCCGTCCGTCGACCGCGAGGGCGGCTTCCTTGACGCCTTCGGCGAGCGTCGGGTGGCCGTGGCACATGCGGGCCACGTCCTCGGACGAGCCGCCGAACGCCATCGCCATGCAGATCTCGTGGATCAGCGTGCCGGCGTCGGGGCCGAGGATGTGGGCGCCGAGGATGCGGTCGGTCCTGGCGTCGGCCAGGATCTTGATCTGGCCCTCGGTGTCGAGGTTGGCGCGCGCCCGGCTGTTGGCCGAGAACGGGAACACGCCCTTGCGGTACTCGACGCCGGCCTCCTTGAGCTGCTCCTCGGTCTTGCCGACGGTCGCCAGCTCCGGCCACGTGTAGACGATGTTCGGGACCAGGTTGTAGTCCACGTGGCCGGACTGGCCGGCCATGATCTCGGCGGCGACGACGCCGTCCTCCTCGGCCTTGTGGGCCAGCATCGGCCCCGGGATCACGTCGCCGATCGCGAAGATGCCCTTCACGCTGGTCTCGAAATCCGCGTCGACGACGATGGCGCCGCGCTTGTCGAGCGTCACGCCGAGCTTCTCGAGCCCGAGGCCGGCGGTCAGCGGCCGGCGGCCGATCGACAGCAGCACGACGTCGGCGGTCATCTCCTCGGTCTCGCCGCCCTTGACCGGCTCGACCGTCAGCGTCACGCCGGACTTGCCGGTCTTGGCGCCGGTGACCTTGGCGCCGAGCTTGAACTCGATGCCCTGCTTCTGCAGAACCCGCTGGAAGCGCTTGGCGGTGTCGGCGTCGGTGCCCGGCACGATGCGGTCGAGGAACTCGACCACCGTGACCTTGGCGCCGAGCCGCTTCCACACCGAGCCCATCTCGAGGCCGATGACGCCGCCGCCGATCACGATCAGGTGCTCCGGCACCTTGGTCAGGTCGAGCGCGCCGGTCGAGGACACGATGCGCTTCTCGTCGACCTCGACGCCGGGCAGCGGCGTCGATTCCGACCCGGTGGCGATCAGGATGCGCTCGCAGGCCAGCGTCTGGGCCTTGCCGTCGCCGTTCGGCGCGACCTCCACCTGGCCGGGGGCCAGGATCGTCGCGGTGCCCTGCACCCAGTCGATCTTGTGCTTCTTGAACAGGAAGCCGATGCCGTCGGTCAGGCCGGTGACGATCTCGGTCTTGCGCTTCATCAGCGCCTTCACGTCGAGCTTCGGCTTGCCGACCTGGATGCCGAAATCGGCGAGGTGATGCTCGGCCTCGGCGAATTTGTGCGAGGCGTTCAGCAGCGCCTTGGACGGGATGCAGCCGACGTTCAGGCAGGTCCCGCCGAGCGCGCCGCGCTTCTCGACGCACGCCACCTTCATGCCGAGCTGGGCGGCGCGGATGGCCGCGACGTAGCCGCCGGGGCCGGCGCCGATGACCACGAGATCGTATGTGTCGGACATCGGTTCCTCGGTGTTCAGGGTCGAGTCGGGCGCGCGGCGGTCAGAGGTCCAGCAGCAGGCGCCGCGGATCCTCGATGGCGTCCTTGAGCCGGACCAGGAAGGTGACCGCCTCGCGACCGTCGACGATGCGGTGATCGTAGCTGAGCGCCAGGTACATCATCGGCCGCACCTCGACCTTGTCGCCGATCGCCATCGGGCGCGGCTGGATCTTGTGCATGCCGAGGATGCCCGACTGCGGCGGGTTCAGGATCGGCGTCGACATCAGCGAGCCGTAGACGCCGCCGTTCGAGATCGTGAACGTGCCGCCCTGCATCTCGGCGAGGCTGAGCTTGCCGTCGCGGGCCTTCAGGCCGAGCTCGTTGATGCCCTGCTCGACGCCGGCGAACGACAGCTGGTCGGCGTCGCGCAGGATCGGCACCACCAGGCCCTGCGGCGTGCCGACGGCGACGCCGATGTCGTAGTAGTTCTTGTAGACGATCTCGTCGCCGTAGATCTCGGCGTTGACCGCCGGCAGCTCCTTGAGGGCGGCGATCGCCGCCTTCACGAAGAAGCTCATGAAGCCGAGCTTGACGCCGTGCTTCTTCTCGAAGCCGTCCTTGTACTCGTTGCGCAGCGCCATCACCGCGGTCATGTCGACCTCGTTGAAGGTGGTCAGCATGGCGGCGGTGTTCTGGGCTTCCTTCAGGCGCCGGGCGATCGCCTGGCGCAGCCGGGTCATCTTCACCCGCTCCTCGCGCGGGTCCTCGGCGCGCGGCGGCAGCGGGCCGGCGGCCGCCGGCGCGGCGCCGGCGGCCGGGGCGGCGGCGTAGCTGCGCTTGGCGTTGCCGGCCTCGATCGCCTTCTGGACGTCTTCCTTGACCAGCCTGCCGTCCTTGCCGGACGGCTTGATCTTGGCGGGATCCAGGTCGTTGTCGTCGACCAGCTTGCGGACCGCCGGCGACAGGGTCTGAACGTCGAAGGTCGGCGGCCGCCGGCGCGGCGGGAGCCGGCTTCGCAGCGGGCGCCTCCTTGGCGGGCGCCGGAGCCGCGGGCTTCGCGGCCTCCTTGGCGGGCTTCGCTTTGGGGGCTCCGGCTTCTTCGCCGGAGCCGACGCCTTGGCGCTCTCGTCGATGTTGCCGAGCAGGGCACCGACCGCGACCTCGGCGCCTTCCTTGGCGGCGATCTCGACCAGCACGCCCGACGCCGGGGCGTTGACCTCGAGGGTGACCTTGTCGGTCTCCAGTTCGACCAGCGGCTCGTCCGCCTGCACGGCGTCGCCCACCGCCTTCATCCACTTCGCGACCGTCGCCTCGGAAACGGATTCGCCGAGAGCCGGAACGGTGATCTGCGTCGCCATCGCCTACGCGCCTCTTGTCTGTCGTTCGAGAAGCCGACGGGCCGCCGCGGCGGCCCGTGGTCGAATAATGGGTCGGGACCAGGCTACTCGGCCGCCAGGCGGCCCTTGCGGGCCGATCTGGCTGACGGTCAGCGCCTCGTCGATGAGCTTCTGCTGCTCGCGCACGTGGCGGGCGTGGTTGCCGGTCGCCGGCGACGCCGCCTCGGCCCGGCCGACGTAGCGCGGCCGGCGGCAGGCGCCGTCGAGTTCGATCAGCACGTCTTCCAGCCGGCGGTCGATGTAGGTCCACGACCCCATGTTCTGGGGCTCCTCCTGGCACCACACCACCTCGGCCTGCGGGAACCGCGCCAGCTCGTGCAGCAGCGCCTTCTGCGGGAACGGGTAGAGCTGCTCGACGCGCAGGAAGAACACGTCCTGGATGCCGCGCTTCGCCCGCTCCTCGTAGAGGTCGTAGTAGACCTTGCCGGAGCACAGCACGACCCGCTGGACGTCCTTGTCGTCGCACAGGACCTCGTTGTCGTAGAGCACCCGGTGGAAGGTCGTGCCCGGGCCCATCTCCGCGAACGATCGAGACGCACAGCTTGTGCCGCAGCAGCGACTTCGGGGTCATCACGATCAGCGGCTTGCGGAAGTCGCGCTTGATCTGGCGCCGCAGCACGTGGAAGTAGTTCGCCGGGGTGGTGCAGTTGACCACCTGCATGTTGTCCTCGCCGCACAGCTGGAGATAGCGCTCCAGCCGGGCCGAGGAATGCTCCGGCCCCTGGCCCTCGTAGCCGTGCGGCAGCAGCATGACCAGGCCCGACATGCGCAGCCACTTGGCCTCGCCCGACGACACGAACTGGTCGACGATCACCTGGGCGCCGTTGGCGAAGTCGCCGAACTGCGCCTCCCACAGCACCAGCGAGTTCGGCTCGGCCTGGCTGAAGCCGTACTCGAACCCGAGCACGCCGGCCTCCGACAGCGGGCTGTCGATGACCTCGTACTGCGCCTGCCCTTCCTGGACGTGGTTCAGCGGGACATAGCGCTCCTCGGTGGTCTGGTCGATGTAGACCGAGTGGCGCTGCGAGAAGGTGCCGCGACCGGAATCCTGGCCCGACAACCGCACCGGCGCGCCCTCGGCCAGCAGCGTCCCGAACGCCAGCGCCTCGCCGAACGACCAGTCCACGCCCTCGCCGGATCTCGATCGCCTTGCGACGGCCCTCGATGAAGCGGGTCAGCTTGCGGTTCAGGTCGAAATCGGCCGGCACGTCGCACAGCCGCTCGCCGATCCGCTTCAGCTCGTCGAGCGCGACCGCGGTCTCGCCACGCCGGGCGTCGCCGGACGCCACCTTCATGCCGGACCACTTGCCCTCCAGCCAGTCCGCCTTGTTCGGCTTGTAGGACAGGCCGGCCTCGAACTCCTGCGCCAGATAGGCGTTCTGCTGCTCGACCAGACGGTCGCCCTCGCCCTCGGCGATCACGCCCTCGCGGGTCAACTGGTCGGCGTAGATCTGCCGGGTGCTCGGCTGGGCGGCGATCTTGGCGTACATCTGCGGCTGGGTGAACGTCGGCTCGTCGCCCTCGTTGTGCCCGAACCGGCGGTAGCAGATCATGTCCACCACCACGTCGACGCCGAACTCCTGGCGGAACTCGGTGGCGATCCGCGCGACGTGGACGACCGCCTCCGGGTCGTCGGCGTTCACGTGGAAGATCGGCGCCATCACCATCTTGGCGACGTCGGTCGGGTACGGCGACGAGCGCGAGTAGTGCGGGCTGGTGGTGAAGCCGATCTGGTTGTTCACGATGATGTGGATGGTGCCGCCGGTGCGGTAGCCGCGCAGGTCGGAGAAATCGAAGGTCTCCGCCACCACGCCCTGGCCGGCGAACGCGGCGTCGCCGTGCAGCAGGATGCCCATCACCTTCTTGCGGTCGCGGTCGCCGCGCTGCACCTGCTTGGCCCGCACCCGACCGAGCACGACCGGGTTGACGATCTCCAGGTGCGACGGGTTGGCGTTCAGGGTCAGGTGGATGTTGACCTCGTCGAACTCGCGGTCCGCCGACACCCCCATGTGGTACTTCACGTCGCCCGAGCCGCCGGCGTCCTCGGGGTTCGCCGGGTTGCCGAGGAACTCCGAGATGATCGCCCGGAACGGCTTGTCCATGAAGTTGCAGAGCACGTTCAGCCGGCCGCGGTGGGCCATGCCGAGCACCACCTCCTCGAGGCCGATCTGGCTGCCGCGCTTGAGGATCTGCTCGAGCGCCGGGATCAGGCTCTCGCTGCCGTCGAGGCCGAAGCGCTTGGTGCCGACGTACTTGACGGCCAGGAACTTCTCGAAGCACTCGGCGGCGGTCAGACGGTCGAGGATCGCCCGCTTGCCGCGATCGGTGAAGTCGGTCTGGTTGCGGATCTGCTCGATCCGCTCCTGGATCCAGGCCTTCTGGGCGGGATCCTGGATGTGCATGAACTCGACGCCGATCGACGCGCAGTACGTCGCCTCCAGCAGATCCATGATCTCGCGAAGGGTGGCGGTCTCGAGCCCGAGCACGTGATTGATGAAGATCGGCCGATCCCAGTCGGCGGCGGTGAAGCCGTAGGTCTCGGGCTCCAGCTCGGGGTGCGGCGTCGGCTCGTCGAGACCGAGCGGGTCGAGCTTGGCGCGCAGGTGGCCGCGGATCCGGTAGGCCCGGATCAGCATGATCGCGCGCAGCGAGTCGAGCGTCGCGGCCCGGACGTCGGCGGCGGAATGGGCCGGGGTCGTGGCGGCTTTCGCGGACGGCTTGCCGGGTGCCGACGGGTCGACGGCGCCGATCACCCTGGTGCTGCGCGGCGCCCAGCTCGGGCCTTGCGCGTCCTGCACCGCCGCGCCGGCGTCGTCGTGGAGCTGGTCGAAGTAGCTTCGCCAGCTGGCGTCGACCGCGCTCGGGTCGCCGAGGTAGCGGGCGTACAGTTCCGCCATGAACGGTGCGTTGGCGCCGTTCAGGAAGCTAAGGTCGAGAAAGTCAGTCGACATGAGCGTTCACCGCCTCTCGTCAAAGCCGAACCGGCGCCATCCCTCAGCCCGATCCGGTTCCGGCCCCGCCGGTATACCACCGTAACGCCAGCCGCGCCGAACCCTACCAAATGGTCGTCGCAACCAGCCGACGGATCAAGGGCGGGACACCCGGTCCCGCCCCCGCCGCCCTCAGACCTTGCCCTCAGCCCTTGATGGCCGCGAGCATCGTCTCGCCGAGCCGGGCCGGCGAGTCCGACACCCGGATGCCGGCCGCCCGCATCGCCTCCATCTTGTCGTCGGCGCCGCCCTTGCCGCCGGCGATGATCGCGCCGGCGTGCCCCATGCGGCGCCCCGGAGGCGCCGTCACGCCGGCGATGAAACCGGCGACCGGCTTCTTGACCTTCGAGGATTTGAGGAACGCCGCCGCGTCCTCCTCGGCCGAGCCGCCGATCTCGCCGATCATGATGATGCCCTGGGTCTCGTCGTCGGCCAGGAACATCTCCAGCACGTCGATGAAGCTGGTGCCGTTGACCGGGTCGCCGCCGATGCCCACGCAGGTCGACTGGCCGAGGCCGGCCGCCGTCGTCTGGGCCACCGCCTCGTAGGTCAGCGTGCCCGACTTGGAGACGATGCCGATCTTGCCGCGCTTGTGAATGTGGCCCGGCATGATGCCGATCTTGCAGGCGTCCGGCGTGATCACGCCCGGGCAGTTCGGGCCGATCAGGCGGGTCTTGGTGCCGCACAGGGCGCGCTTCACCTTCAGCATGTCGAGCACCGGGATGCCCTCGGTGATGCAGATCACCAGCGGCACCTCGGCGTCGACCGCCTCCAGGATCGAGTCGGCGGCGAACGGCGGCGGCACGTAGATGACGCTGGCGTTGGCGCCGGTCCGGGCGACCGCCTCGTGCACGGTGTCGAACACCGGCAGGCCGAGATGCGTCTGACCGCCCTTGCCGGGGGTGACGCCGCCGACCATCTTGGTGCCGTACTTGATGGCCTGCTCGGAGTGGAAGGTCCCCTGGCTGCCGGTGAAACCCTGGCAGATGACCTTGGTGTTCGCGTCGACGAGAACCGACATCAGGCCGCCTCCTTCACCGCTTTGACGATTTTCGCCGCGGCGTCCCCGAGATTGTCCGCCGACACGATCGGCAGGCCGGAATCCGCCAGGATCTGCTTGCCCAGCTCGACGTTGGTGCCCTCCAGGCGGACCACCAGCGGCACGTGCAGGCTGACCTCGCGGGCCGCCGCCACCACGCCCTCGGCGATCACGTCGCACCGCATGATGCCGCCGAAGATGTTGACCAGGATGCCCTCGACGTTCTTGTCCGAGAGGATGATCTTGAACGCCGCCGTCACCCGCTCCTTGGTGGCGCCGCCGCCGACGTCGAGGAAGTTGGCCGGCTCGCCGCCGTACAGCTTGATGATGTCCATGGTCGCCATCGCCAGGCCGGCGCCGTTGACCATGCAGCCGATGTTGCCGTCGAGCTTCACGTAGTTGAGCTCGTACTTGCCGGCCTCGAGCTCGGCCGGGTCCTCCTCGTCCTCGTCGCGCAGCGCGGCGATGTCGGGATGCCGGAACAGCGCGTTGTCGTCGAAGTTCATCTTGGCGTCGAGGGCGATGATCTCGCCGGCGCCGGTGACGACCAGCGGGTTGATCTCCATCAGCGAGGCGTCGAGGTCGACGAACGACTTGTAGACCGAGGTCATGAACTTGACCGCCGCCGACACCTGCTTGCCCTCGAGCCCGAGCCCGAAGGCGATGCGGCGGGCGTAATGCGGGCTGAGGCCGGTGACCGGGTCGACCGGCACCGTCATGATCTTGTCCGGCGTGTGGGCGGCGACCTCCTCGATGTCCATGCCGCCCTCGGTCGAGGCGATCACGGTCACCCGCCCGGTGCCGCGGTCGACCACCAGCGACAGGTAAAGCTCGCGGGCGATGTCGCAGCCTTCCTCGACGTACAGCCGCTTGACCTCGCGGCCCTGCGGGCCGGTCTGGTGGGTGACCAGCGTCATGCCGAGCATCCGCTCGGCCTCGGCCTTCACGGCGTCGATGGACTTGACCACCTTGACGCCGCCGCCCTTGCCGCGACCGCCGGCGTGGATCTGCGCCTTGACGACCCAGACCGGTCCGCCGAGCTTCTGGGCGGTCTCGACCGCCTCCTCCGGGGTGAAGGCCACCCCGCCGCGCGGCACCGCCACGCCGAACTTGGCCAAGAG
Organism: Rhodospirillaceae bacterium; assembly: GCA_018401495.1. Lineage (GTDB taxonomy): Bacteria > Pseudomonadota > Alphaproteobacteria > Thalassobaculales > Thalassobaculaceae > Thalassobaculum_A. Next base: position 167,332 of record JAGYJX010000010.1, on the reverse strand, counting down.
CGCCTTGGCCTGATACTCGTGGATGTTCATGGTTCCCCGCTCAACATGGTGCGGCCGTTCGGCACGGCGCCCGTCCGGGCAGCCGCGACGCCGGCCACCTCGCTGCAATCTGCGTCGGATACGGGCGCGTCGGCCATCTCGCTTCCGGCTCGCATGAAGGGCGCCTCACTCTATGTCCCGGCCCGCACCGGAGCAACCCGCACTGCAGCAAACGGCCCGAGGGGATCCCCGGGCCGGCTGCCGAGGTCTCAGAGCCCGAGCTTGACCACCACGTCGTTCAACGCCCGCACGGCGCCGACCGAGTGCTCGAACATCGCCTTCTCGTCGGCGTTCAGCGCGATCTCGACGATCTTCTCGACGCCGCCGGCGCCGATCACCACCGGCACGCCGACGTAGAGCCCGTCGAGGCCGTAGGCGCCCTTGACGTAGGCGGCGCACGGCAGGACGCGCTTCTTGTCCTGCAGGTAAGACTCCGCCATCGCGATGGCGGCGCTGGCCGGCGCGTAGAACGCCGAGCCGGTCTTCAGCAGGCCGACGATCTCGGCGCCGCCGTCACGGGTGCGCTGCACGATGGCGTCGATCTTGGCCTGGGTGGTCCAGCCCATCGCGATCAGGTCGGGCACCGGGATGCCGGCGACCGTCGAGTAGCGGGTCAGCGGCACCATGGTGTCGCCGTGGCCGCCGAGCACGAAGGCGGTCACGTCCTCGACCGACACGCCGAACTCCTCGGCGAGGAAGCAGCGGAAGCGGGCGCTGTCCAGCACGCCGGCCATGCCGACGACCTTCTCGTGCGGCAGGCCGCACGCGTCGCGCAGCACCCCGACCATGACGTCGAGCGGGTTGGTGATGCAGATCACGAACGCGTTCGGGCAGTTGTTCTTGATGCCCTCGCCGACCGCCTTCATCACCTTGGTGTTGGTGCCGATCAGGTCGTCACGGCTCATGCCCGGCTTGCGCGGAATGCCGGCGGTGACGATGACCACGTCGGCCCCGGCCAGCGCGGCGTAGTCGCTGGAACCGCTCACCGACGCGTCGAAGCCTTCGACCGGCGAGGCCTGGGCGATGTCGAGCCCCTTGCCCTGCGGGACGCCGTCGACGATGTCGAACAGCACGATGTCGCCGAGTTCCTTGAGGCCGGCCAGCAATGCCAGCGTGCCCCCGATGTTGCCGGCGCCGACGAGCGCAATCTTGTTGCGAGCCATGATCTCCCCTGAGGCAGCGGTAAGGCGTCCAATGCCCGTGACGGCCGTCGGCGGAGAACGGCCGTCGGCGGCCGGATGCGTGCGGCGGGGACATACCCCGATTTGCCGGTCGGAGCAAGCGAGCGCCGCGCTGGAAGTGTCGGCTGGTCGCTTGATCGGCACGCCGCCACCGGTCAGTCTCCGGGCATGCAGGACGCGCCTGGCAAGATCGACGTGGTTTCGACCACCACCGCCGCCGAGACCGCGGCGATCGTCGCGCGGGCGGTCGACCCGGTGCTGCAGGTCGGCGCCCGGCAGACGGTGGTCGACCGCGTCGAGCACAGCTGGCGCCGCCGGTTCGCCGGGCGCGACTTCACCGGGCTCGACGTCGCCGACGGCGACGGCGTCGACGTGGTGGCCGACCTGTGCTGGCCGCTCGACCGTCTGGACGCCGCGCTGGGCGGCCGGCGCTTCGGGCTGATCCTGTGCCAGCACGTGCTGGAGCACGTGAAGCGCCCGTTCGAGGCCGCCGACAACCTCGCCGCCCTGCTGGCCCCGGGGGGCACCCTGTACGTCGCGGTGCCATGGGTGCAGTCGTTCCACGGCTATCCCGACGACTACTGGCGATTCTCGTTCCGCGGCCTGCTGGAACTGTTCCCGGGGCTGCGCCCGGTCGACATGTACTACAGCGCCAGCGGCAGCGGGCTCGACGCCGCCTACAAGATCACCGTCGACGGCGCCGTCGACCTGGCGCGCACGCCGTTCGAGATCGAAAGCCGGCTGTTCGAGATCAGCTTCCCGCAGGACCGCAACCTGGCGCTGCTGCGCGAGCAGGGTGAGCAGCCAAAGCTGCCGCTCGCCCGCCGCTACCTCCCGGCGATGTTCGTCAATCTGGTCCTGCAGGCGCCTTGAGGCCCGACGTTCCCCAGCCACGGGCGCACCGCGTCAGTCGAGCTTGACCGGTCCGCCCGATGGCGCGGTCGAGGGCGTCTCGCCGAGTGCCTTCTGGCTGCGGTCGATGCGATCGACGTACATCTCGGTTTCGAGGTCGAGCGCCTCCGCCTGCCGGTACCGCGCCAAGGCCTCCTGGTGCAGCCCGAGCGCGTGAAGGTTGTCGCCCCAGGCGACCAGGAACGCCTCCGATTCCAGGCCGAGCGCGGCCGCCGTCCGGAAGCGCCGCTCGGCGAGCCGGTGATTGCCGCCGGACGCGTAGCCGAGCGCCAGCTCGTGGAACCGCTCGCCGATCTTGGAGTCGAGTTCGACCGACTGCCGGTACCGCCGAACCGCCTCCTCGTTCAGGTCGAGCGCGGCGTAAGCGTCACCGAAGAACGCCATGCCGAGAGCGGTGGGAGCGCCGATCTTGCTGGCCGCTTCGAAGTCGTCGAAGGCGCGCTGGGATCGGTCGGAATACAGATAGGCCATGCCCCGCAGCAACTGGGCATGCTTGATGTTGTCGGGGGTGCAGACCCAGGCCTGCTGACGCTCGCAATCCCGCATCAGGTCCGAGGCGAACGACACCGTCGTTTCGTAATCGCCAGTCGCGGAATCCTGGATGAACACGTAGGCCAGCGCCTCGAACGGCGAGACATAGCCGATCACCTGGAGGCCGAGGTGGTCGATCAGCTTGTCGGGATCGGCCAGCGGTATATCGCCCTGCCGGATCTGATAGCCGAGCACGACGTGGTCCCCGCGGGTCCGCCAGTGCGCGACGTCGTCGTGCTGGGTGATCTCGATCGAGACCACCCGGGGATCGAGTCCGAAGACCCCTTCCGTCGCGCGGATCAGCTCGACGATGCCGAAGTACGATGCAACCTCGCCGATCGGTTGAGCCTGGCCCTGGACGACCACCTTCACCTCGTTGAGCGACGCGACCTCCACCTGGATCCGCCGCATCGAGTCGACCACCTGGTTGGCCACGATCCGGGTCGTGTAGCCGCGCTCCTCGAGGTATGGAGGGATCGAATAGGTATGCACCTCGGCGACGCCCCAGTGCATGTAGCTGCTCATCGCCAGCAACGCGGCGAACAGCGATGCGGTGTACCCGATCAGCGTGAGATCCATGCTTCCCCCTTCGCGTCACACCACACCACCCATCGGCGGCGGCGCGATGTGAAACGCCGGCGGGGGGTCCGCGTTCCGGCGGCCGCGCTACCGTAGCACGTCGATCGACCAATGATGGTGATTTGCCGAGCGGCGGTCGAACCCGCCGAAAGCTTAGGCGGAGGGCGAGGCCGGCGTGTCGAACCGGGCGGCGCGGCGCTCGACTCCCCAAAGCGCGTCGAGGCCGGGCTTGAGGTCGGAGCCGACGAAGTCGGCGCGCTTGTCCGGGCTGCCGCCGCCGGCCGGAAAGCGCTGCTCCCATTCGTAAATCTTCACGGTCAGCCCGCACAGCACCTCGGCGAGAGACTGCTGGTGCCGCGAAATCAGGTCGCGCAGCTGCTGGAAGGTGCCGACCGTCACCTTGTCCCAGTTGACCTTTGTCTGCCGGTCGAAGCCCTCGAAACGTCGCTTCACCGAGGCGCCCAGGTGGACCAGGACATCGTCCACCTGCCGAAGGGTCCGCTGGGCACCGGCGTCATTGCGCAGGAACGAGTTCTCCCGCACCTCCTCCATCCATTCGCGCAGGCGGTCGAGGACCGGCAACGCGTACTGGAAGTAGCTGCGGTAGTACGACAGCGCGAGATAGGTGTCGCCGTAGTCCTCGAGCATGTCGGGCAGGGCATCGACACCGATCCGCAGCGCTGCCGCCATCGACTGGATGCGGGCGCGAACCTTCGGCGTGTCAGGATTGGCGATCAGCCGTATCAGGGTCTGAAGGTCGCCGGGATCGTCGCGACGATCGCCGTAGAGATGGACGATCAGGGGGCGGGTGATGTCGCGCATCAGCGGCAGCAGTTCGGCGCGCTTGGCGGGCGACAACTGAAGGGCGTCGAGGCTGAGGACGTCGATCCCGGCCTGGCGCAGCCCCATGCGCAGCGTGTACGGATCGAACGCCGGCAGCTGGCCGATCCGGTGCAGGAGGAGCAGGTCGTCCACCAGCGCCTCCGGGTCGCCGGAGAAGAAGTCCGGCACCTCGTCGATGGCGATCTGCCCGGAACCGATGCCGGATTCACGGAACAGTTCGATCCGGGTTTCCAGGCGGTGGTTCTTGATCAGCCGCGCCCGGCTGAGAGCGGTGTTCGCCACCGGCAGCACGGACAACGGCAATGTGTGTATGGAGTCGCGATCGTAGTCGGCGATCACCGACCCGGGTCGCATGGCATCCGGCATATCGTTCCCCGCACTCCGGTCCACGGCTTGCGCCGGGCCGGCCCCGCGTTCGGGGCAGTTATTCAAATCTTTTAGCCGCATTTTAGTCAAACCGCAACGAAGCTCGGCCACCGACGCTCCGGCGCTGACCGGTTCGTGATGGGTGGCGCGATGGCCGAACCATCCACCGCGGGCTATCGTCTCGGCTCGGCCACTGTCCCGGAACCCAGCCGATGACACTGCTTCGTCGCCTCGCGATCCTCGCCCGGGTGCTCGCCGCGCTCGCGGTCGCCGCACCCGCCACCGCGGTCGCCGCCGAAACCCGCTCCTGGGACGCGATCGTGGCGGCGGCGCGCGGTCAGACCGTGCACTTCAACGCCTGGGGCGGGTCCGAGCAGATCAACGCCTACATCGCCTGGGTCGGCCGGCAGATGGCGGACCGGAACGGGATCACGCTGGTGCACGTGAAGCTCGCGGTCACCACCGACGCCGTCGCGCGGGTGCTGGCCGAAAGATCCGCTGGCCGGGACCGGGACGGGTCGGTCGACCTGGTGTGGATCAACGGCGAGAACTTCGCCGCCATGAAGGCAGCCGGGCTGCTGCACGGGCCGTGGGTGCCGCTGGCTCCGAACTTCCGATACGTCGACGTCATCGGCAAGCCGACCACGGTGCTCGATTTCACGGTGCCGACCGACGGGCTCGAGGCGCCGTGGGGGATGGCGCAGTTCGTGTTCCTGTTCGACACCGCCCACCTCGCGGAACCACCGCGCAGCCTGGACGCGCTCGCCGACTGGATCGCGCGGGAGCCCGGCCGCTTCACCTACCCGCAGCCACCCGACTTCATCGGCACCACCTTCCTGAAGCAGCTGCTGACCAGTCTCGCCGCCGAACCCGGCGTGCTCCAGCGTCCGGTCGACGACACCGACCCGGACCGGGTCTCGGCCCCGCTCTGGGCGTGGCTCGACCGGGTCGGACCGTCGCTGTGGCGCGCCGGGCGGGCCTACCCGGCGAGCGGACCCGCCCTGCAGCGCCTGCTGGCCGACGGCGAGGTCGCCATGGCGATGGCGTTCAACCCGGCCGAGGCGAGCGCCGCCATCGCCGCCGGAAGCCTGCCCGACACCGTGCGAACCGTCACCCTCGAGGGCGGCACGCTGGCCAACACCCATTTCGTGGCGGTTCCCTACAACGCCGCCGCCAAGGAGGCGGCGATGGTGGTCGCCGACTTCCTGATGTCGGCCGAGGCGCAGGCCCACAAGCAGGATCCCAGGGTGTGGGGCGACTTCACGGTGCTCGACGTCGCGGCGCTGCCGGAACCCGACCGCCGCCGCTTCACCGAGTTGCCGCTCGGCGTCGCCACCCTGTCACCCGAAGAACTCGGACCGGCGCTGTCCGAGCCGCATCCGAGCTGGAGCCGCTGGCTGGAGACGGAGTGGACCCGGCGATACGCCGCCGGCCGGTGACGACCGGCAGCCGGCAGCGGCTGATGGTCCGCCTGTTCCCGGCCCTGGCGCTGCTGGCCATGCTCGGCCCGATCGCCGCCGGGCTGGGCGGCACTCTGTTGCCGGCGTTCGGCTGGCTGCCTGCGCTCGGCCGCACCGAACTCTCGCTCGACGCTTGGCGCGAGCTCGCGGCACAGCCCGGACTGCTGCGATCGATCGCCCTGTCCTATGGCGTCGGCCTCGGCGCCAGCGCCGCGGCGGTGGCGATCGCGCTCGGCTTCGCCGCCGCCGCCTACGGCACCGCGGCGTTCGCGTGGGTCGGCCGGCTGCTGTCGCCGCTGCTGGCGGTTCCGCACGCCACCGTGGCGCTCGGCCTCGCCTTCCTGCTAGCGCCGAGCGGCTGGATCAGCGCGGCTGCTGTCGCCCTGGCTGACAGGCTGGGAGCGGCCGCCCGACCTGGCGACGGTGCACGACCCGTGGGGCCTTGCGCTGGCGCTCGGCCTGCTGCTGAAGGAAGTGCCGTTCCTGTTCCTGATGATCCTGGCGGCGCTCGACCGGGTCGACGCTCCCCGATTGCAGGCCGCCGCCCGCGGTCTCGGCTGCCGGCCGATGACCGCGTGGATCATCGTGGTGCTGCCCCGGGTCTACGTCCGGCTGCGTCTGCCGGTGCTCGCGGTGATCGCGTTCTCGACCTCGGTGGTCGACATGGCGGTGCTGCTCGGGCCGACGGTGCCGGCGCCGTTGGCGGTGCGGGTGGTCGGCTGGACCGGCGACGCCGACCTCGACCGCCGCCTGCTCGGCTCCGCCGGCGCCCTGCTGCAGGTCGGGGTGACGGCGGCGGCGATCGCCACCTGGCTGGCCATCGAGCGGCTCGCCGCCCTGGCCGGCCGGCGCTGGATCGCCGGTGGTCCGCAGCGGCCGGCGCGAGGCCGCGCCCCGTGCCGATCGCGATCGGGCTCGCGCTGCTGTGCGCGGCGACCGCCGGCGCCGCCCTGTTCGGCCTCGGCGTGTGGTCGATCGCCGGATCGTGGCGGTTCCCGGACGCGTTGCCGACCGGGCTCGGCCTCGGGGCCTGGATCCGGTCGGCGCCGCTGCTGGGCGAGACCGTCGCGGTCACCGCGGCCGCCGCTGCGGCCAGCGCCGGCATCGCCACCGTCCTGGCGATCGGCTGTCTGGAGAACGAGACCCGACGCGGCATCCGCCCGCCACCCTGGATCGATTGGGTGTTGTATCTGCCTCTGCTGGTTCCGCAGGTGGCGTTCCTGTTCGGCCTGCAGGTGCTGTTCGCGGCGACCGGCGTCGACGGCAGCTGGGGCGCGCTGATCTGGGCGCATCTGGTGGTCGTGCTGCCCTACGTCTTCCTGTCTCTCGCCGGTCCATGGCGGCGCCTCGACCGGCGCTGGGCGGATACCGCCCGCACCCTCGGTCACGAGCCCGGCGGGGTGCTCTGGCGGGTGACGCTGCCGCTGCTGCTGCGGCCGGTGCTGACCGCCGCCGCGGTCGGCGTCGCGGTATCGGTGGCGCAGTACCTGCCGACGGTGTACGCCGGCGCCGGTCGCCTGACCACCCTGACCACCGAGGCGGTGGCGCTGGCGGCCGGCGGCGACCGGCGGGTGATCGGCGCGCTCGGCCTGCTGCAGATGGCGCTGCCCATGGCGGCGTTCCTGGTCGCCCAGGTGCTGCCGGCGCTGCTGTTCCGCCGCCGCGGGGGGATGCCGCGATAGCCGGCGTGCGGCATGCCGGACCCGCGAGACCGCCGCCTCGACCGGGCGATTTCGCGAAGGGGTTCTCAAACCGACGGTCGGCGCGGCACACTGGGGTGATGCGTCAACGAGTCTCCCGATGATCCAGGTGATCGCCCCGGTCGGGGCCCTGCTGACGAGTGTCGCCCTGCTGCTGATGGGCAACGGCCTGCAGGGCACGCTGCTGCCGCTGCGCGCCGATATCGAGGCGTTCAGTCCGCTCGCCATCGGCGTGATGGGCTCGTCCTACTATTTCGGCTTCGCGCTGGGCTGCCTGTATGGGCCGGTGGTGGTCGGCCGGGTCGGGCACATCCGGACCTTCACTGCCGGTACCGCGCTGGCGTCGACGGTGGCGCTGGCGCACGCGCTCCTGACCGAGCCTTGGGCGTGGTGGCCGCTGCGCGCGCTCACCGGATTCGCGCTGGCGATCCTGTACATGGTGATCGAGAGCTGGCTGAACGAACGCGCGACCAACCAGACCCGCGGCACGGTCATGTCGATCTACACGGTGATCAACCTGACCGTGATCATGGCCGGCCAGATGCTGCTGACGCTGTACGAGCCGGCGTCGTTCGCGCCGTTCGCCCTGGCCTCGATCCTGGTGTCGCTGGCCGCCCTGCCGGTCGCGCTCAGCAGCGCGCTGGCGCCGGCGCCGCTGCGCAGCACCCGCATCCGCTTTGCTCGGCTGTTCCGGATCTCGCCGGTTGGATTCATGGGCGCCTTTGCGGTCGGCCTCGGGAACGGCGCGTTCTGGTCGCTGGCCCCGCTGTTCGCGATCGGCAGCGGCCTCGATCTCAAGGGCGTGGCGTTCTTCATGAGCCTGGTGGTGCTCGGCGGGGCGATCGGGCAGTACCCGCTCGGCAAGCTGTCGGACCGCACCGACCGGCGCCGGGTCATCCTCGCGGCGGCGATCGGCGTGGTGCTGATGGGCGGCCTGCTGCCGCTGGCCGCCGGAATGTTCGCGCCGGGTCTGTTCGTCGGCGCCTTCCTGTTCGGACTGACGGCGATGCCGGTGTATTCGCTGTCGGTGGCGCACATGAACGACTTCGTGGAGCCGGACGGGTTCGTGGAAGCCTCGTCGGGCATGCTGATGGTGTTTGCCGTCGGCGCCGTCGTCGGGCCGATGATCGCCTCGTGGGCAACCGGATTCGCCGGGGTCGACCTGCTGTTCCCATACATCGCCGGGGTTTACGCGGTCTTCGCGGTGTTCGTGGTGGTGCGGATGCGCACCCGTTCGGCGCCGCACCCCGACGACCGGCCGGATTTCGTCGCCACCGCCGGAACCTCGCCGGCCCTGGCCATTCTCGACCCGCGTTCGGACGGCGAGACGCCGGCGGACGGCAGCGAGTCAGCCGCTTCCACCGAGACCTCCGCGCCCGACGGTTCCGAATCCGGACCCGCCCAGGACCGCGGCATGGTGTCGCGGCCACCCCAGGAACAGGCTTGAATTGTCACGCTTCAGACGCTAAGTGAGGCGCCTTCGAGTTCCCATCATACTCGCGCCCTGTCGGCCGGACCTCGGCCGCCTCGCGCGTTGCTCGCGCCCTCGAGCCGCTTTCGAAGGCTCTTTTTCGGCGCGACGCCAAAACATCGAGAGGAGGTTCTGAATGGCCGATAAGCCGCTCGCCGGACGCGTCATCGCCGTTATGCTCGCCAATGGTTTCGACGAGATCGAATTCACCGAGCCGCAGAAGAAGCTGATCGAGGCCGGCGCCACCACCAAGGTGGTTTCGCGCGCCAACGGCCTGGTCAACGGCTGGTACGAAGGGTCGTGGGGTCATTTCTTCCCGGTCGACGTCGACCTGGCCGAGACGCTCGCCGTCGACTTCGACGGGCTGGTGGTTCCGGGTGGTATTCGCGCGGTGGAGAAGCTGGCCGACGAGGCCCACGCCAAGCGCGTGCTGAAGGCGTTCATGCGGGCCTCCATGCCGGTCGCCGTGATCGGCGATGCCGGCAAGCTGCTGGTCGTGACCGAGACCGCCAAGGGCCGCACCGTGACCTCGAGCGAGGACGCCAAGGCCGAACTGGAAGCTGCCGGCGCCAGCTGGGAGGCCGGACCGGTCGTGGTCGAGGGCTCTCTGGTCACCGCCAACGGCGTCGAGGGCGTGCGCGAGATCGATGGATCGCTTCATCGAGGTGGTCGCCGCCTACGAGCGCGAGAGCGACGCCCAGGCCGCCTGAGAAGGATCGCGGTCCGCGTCGACGCGGGCCGCTCCCTGAACGAACGACGAGCGACGCCGGCAGACCTGTCGGCGTCGTTTTTCGTTGGATCACGCCCCCCCGAATCCCCCTACTGTCAGGCCATGACCTTGCCACCCGATTCCACCCGGCCGCCGGGCCCCGAGGTGCCGCGCACCATCGCGAGTCCGTGCGTCGGCGTCTGCCAGATCGACCGCGACACCCGGTTCTGCCTCGGATGCTGGCGGACCATCGAGGAGATCGCCCACTGGTCGCGTTACGGCGATCCGCAGCGCCTCGAGGTCCTGGACCGCCTGCGTGACCGCCAGCGCGAGGCCGGCCAGGACCGCCGCCGCGTCACCCGGCGCCGGCAAGCCCGGCTCGACGCCGGCCGGGATCCCGCCACGGACGCCGGCGACGCGCCGTGATCAGAGAGGCCCTGCCGTGACCGACCGCCTGACCGAGCTGCTCGCCGAGCGCGGCCACCTGATCGCCGATGGTGCGATGGGGACCAACCTGTTCGCGCTCGGGCTCGCCACCGGCGATTCGCCGGAACTGTGGAACGTCGAGCACCCGGACCGGGTCGCCACGGTCCACCGCGCCTTCCTCGAGGCCGGTTCCGACATCGTGCTGACCAACAGCTTCGGCGGCACCCGCCACCGCCTGAAACTGCACCACGCCCAGGACCGCGTGCGCGAGCTGAACGCCGCCGCCGCCGGGGTGGCGCGGCGGGCGGTCGATGCACACTCCGCCGCGACCGGCCGCCGGGCCCTGGTCGCCGGCTCGATGGGGCCGACCGGTGAGCTGTTCGTCCCGCTCGGCGCGCTGACCCCCGAGGACGGCGAGACGGCGTTCGCCGAGCAGGCCGCCGGCCTGGCCGAGGGCGGCGCCGACCTGCTGTGGATCGAGACCATGTCGTCGCCCGAGGAGGTCGCCGCCGCGGTCGCCGGCGCCGCCCCGACCGGCCTGCCGATCGTCGTCACCATGACCTTCGACACCAACGCCCGCACCATGATGGGGGTGACCCCGGCGGATTTCGCCGCCTTCGCGCGGACCCTGACGCCCGCGCCGGCGGCGATCGGCGCCAATTGCGGCGTCGGGCCGGCAGAGCTGGCCGACACCATCCTGGCGATCACCGCCGCCGCCCCCGACGCCGTGGTGGTCGCCAAGGGCAACTGCGGAATCCCGCAATACGTCGACGGGCTGATCGTCTACGACGGCACGCCCGAAGCCATGGCGGCCTACGCCCGGCTGGTCCGCGACGCCGGCGCCCGGATCGTCGGCGGGTGCTGCGGCTCGACGGCGGTGCACGTGCGCGCGATCGCCGAGGCGCTCGCCGGCTACGCCCCCGGCCCGCGTCCGGACCTCGCCCGCGTCACCGACATCCTGGGCGCGCCGTGGGCCAGGCACGGACGGCTCGCCGACAGCGATCCGGCCGGCGATGCCGAGCGCCGGCGCAGCCGTCGCCGACGCGGATAACACCAGCAGGAGGAGTGCCCGGGATGGCCGGACCCGTGTTCCACACCCTGGCCGGGGCGCCCGCCCCGGTCGCCCCATACAGCCACGCCGTCGAAGCGGACGGCTGGGTGCTGGTCACCGGCCAGCTTCCGACCGACCCGGACGACGACGCGACGCCACTGCCCGCCGGCATCGAGGCGCAGACCCACAAGACCATGGACAATTTGCGCCGGGTCCTGGCCGGCATCGGGCTCGGGTTCGAGCACGTCCTGCAGGCGCGGGTGTTCCTGACCGAGTTCGAGCGCGACTACGCCGCCATGAACGCGGTCTACGCCTCGTACTTCCCGGCCGACCGCCGCCCGGCGCGCACCTGCATCGGCGTCACCGCCCTGGCCCGCGGCGGGCTGGTGGAAATCGACCTCGTCGCCAAGCGGCCGTAACGCCGCGGGCGGCGTGGTCATTGCGGACGTGCGGAACACGCAGCGGAGCAGGACATGAGCTTCCAGGACGAACTGGCCGGCATCAAGCGGATGTCGGTGGAGAAGCGCGGGACGGCGGTGATCGCCGCCTACGAGCGCGGGGTCGACGAGCTGCGCGCGAGCGGCATCGCCGGGCGGGCGTTGGCGGTCGGCGACACGATACCCAGCTTCGCGCTGCCCGACGCGCACGGCACGACGGTGCGTTCCACCGACCTGATCGGCCGCGGCCCGCTGATCGTCACGTTCTACCGCGGCGGGTGGTGCCCTTACTGCAACCTGGAGCTTCGCGCCTATCAGGCCGGACTCGACCGGATCCGCGGCGTCAGCGCCGAGGTCGTGGCGATTTCACCGGAGCTGCCGGACCAGTCGCTGTCGACCGCCGAGCGCAACAAGGTCGACTTCGCGGTGCTGAGCGATGCCGGCAACGCGGTCGCGCGGTCCTTCGGCTTGGTGTTTCGGCTCGGCGACGAGCTGGTCGAGATCTACCGACGCAACGGCAACGACCTGGAGCGGCATAACGGCGACGGATCCTGGGAGCTGCCGATCCCCGGAACCTTCGTGATCGACCGCGCTGGCCGCGTGGCGATGGCGGACGTCGACCCCGACTACACCCGGCGGCTCGATCCCGAACGGGTGATCCAGGTTGTGGAAGGCCTGGCGGAGGGTTTGCCGTCGGATGGATGAGTCCGCGGCAAACCGCCGTCTCGGGCACCACGTCTGTCCAGGCCCAAGCGACCATAGTGCCGGCGCAGCGGCAACGACCTGCAGCGACGCAACCGCGATGCGGTGGTGTTAACCGGCTGGAAAGCATTGCTTCCCCATACTGTGCCGATCGGATCGTTCAGCGCCCCTGTCGCGCGAGGAACCAGTCGGATGAACCAGTCCCGGATGCACGACGACGACGCGTGGGTCGATCCGACCGACGCCGCCGTCGACGCGGCGGCCGGACGGATGCTGGCGTTCGAGGACGAGGTAGACCGCGACGTCCTGCGGTCGATCGACGGCTGCGTCGAGCGCATCGCCTGGGTGACGCGTCCCGACCAGGTTCCGGATCCCAAGCTCGGGTTCCTTCTCGAGCATTGGCAGGCCACCGCATCAAGACGTGGCGACGTGCCGGATCGCCGCGACATCGACGTGCTCGACCTGGTCCCGGCGATCGGCAACCTCATGATGCTGGAGGTCGAGCGCGACGGCTTCGACGCCGTGTACCGGGTCTATGGCACCGGCGTCGCCGTCAAGGCCGGCCGCGACTGGACCGGTCACAAGGTTTCCGAAATGAACCGTATCACCCGGACCCCGGCCAGCCTGCTCTACCGGTCCTGCTACCGCGCGGTGCACCGGCGTCCGGCCCCGCTGTTCTCGGAGCACGCGTCCGCGCAATGGACCGGGGCACGATCGTGGCGACGGCTGATCCTGCCGCTCGCCCAGGACGGCGCCCGGTGCGCGCGCTATCTGGTCGGCAACGTTCCGGTTGGCCAGCGCCTGCTGTCATCGGGCGAACTTGTCGCTCAGCAGCGCCGGGTCCGGCGCACCTGACGGTTGCGGCGACCGGCCACACCGTTAACCGCTCGGCAACCAGCCCCGTGCCTATGGTATCCTCGACAGCCGCGAGGAGGCGGGACCGGGATGGGAAAATCAAGGCCATGAACCGGGGCGACGACGAGGCGTGGGCCGATCCGAGCGACGCCGAAATCGAGGCTGCAGCGGATCGGATTCGGTCCTTCGAGGGCGAGGTCGAGCGCGAAACCGTCCGCTCGATCGACGGCAGCGTCGAGCGGATTGCCTGGATCAGCCGACCGGCCCAGTTGCCCGACGCCCGGCTCTGCTTCCTTCTCGAACACTGGCAGGCCATCGCCTCGGCACAGGGTGGCGTGCCGGACCGCCACGCCATCGATGTTCTCGACCTTGCCCCGGCGATCGGCAACCTGATGATGCTCGAGGTCGAACGCGACGGCTTCGACGCGGTTTACCGGGTGTACGGCACCGTCGTCGCCGCCCGGGCGGCGCGCGACTGGACCGGTTTCCGGGTGTCGGAGATGAACCGCACCACGCGAACCCCGCTGGCCCTGCTCTACCGCGCCTGCTACCGAGCCGTGTTCCATCGTCCGGCGCCTCTGTACACCGAGCACATCTCGCCACCCTATCTCGACGTGCGATCATGGCAGCGCCTGATCCTGCCGCTGGCCGACGGCGATCGGCCGTGCAGCCGATTCCTGGTGTGCAACGTCCCGATCGGCCACCGTTCACTGTCGGAGGAGGACCTGGAAGAATTGGAGCGCCGAATCCAGCGGCCGCTGTTGCAGGCCTATCCGAGTACCGTTTGACCGATCCCAGCCAGAACTCCCCTCCCCTTCGCCGCATCGGAGACAGACCGTGAAGCTCCTGCGCAGTCTCGTCGTGCTGGCGGCGGTGGCGACCCTGGGGGGTGCGGGCTACTGGTTACTGCTCCGGCCGACACCGGTGTCCACGGTCGCGCCGACCCGCGGCGCGGCCGCCGAGATCGTCTACGCCACCGGTGTCATCGAGCCGAAGACCTGGGCCAAGGTCACCCCGCTGACCCGCGAGCGCATCACCGCGCTCTGCAACTGCGAGGGTGCCACCGTGGAGATGGGCGCCGAGTTGGCCAGGCTGGATGACCGTGAGGCCCGGGCCGCGCTGTCCGAACTCAAGGCGCGTCTGCGTCTCGCCCACGACGAACTCGAGCGCCAGCGGGTGCTGGCGCAGCGCAACGTCGCCAGCCAGCAGGCGCTCGACCGGGCGCGCAGCGAGGTCGCCCAGTTCGAGGCCCTGGTGGCGGGACAGACAGCCCGGATGGACGGGTTCGTGCTGCGGGCCCCGAGCGCCGGCGTGGTCCTCCGCCAGGACGGCGAAGTGGGCGAGATCGCCGAGCCGGGCACCGTGCTTTTCTGGGTCGGCCGCCCGACGCCGCTGCTGGTGATCGCCGACGTGAACGAGGAGGACATCCCGCGGGTCACGGTCGGCCAGCGCGCCCTGCTGCGCTCGGAGGCGTTCCCCGACCAGGAACTCGAGGCGGTCGTCGACAGCGTCACCCCGAAGGGCGACCCGGTCACCAAGACGTATCGCGTACGCCTGCGCCTTCCCGACGAGACACCGCTGCGGATCGGCATGACGGTCGACGTCAACATCGTGGTCCGGGTCGCCGAGGGGGCGCTGTTGCTGCCGGGCCTGGCGGTCGAAGGCGACGCGGTCTTCGTGGTCGAGGATGGCATCGCCCGTCGCCGCGACGTCGCCGTCGGCATTCGCGGCACGCGGGCCGTGGAGATCCTGTCAGGCATCGCCGACGATACCCGGGTGGTGTCGCCGTTTCCCGAGGACCTGCCCGACGGCGCCCGCGTCGCGGTGGCGGACCAGCAGGGCGGATGAGCGCACCGTGCGGCTGATCCTCGACATTGCCGTCACCCACATCGCCGGGCGCGGCCGGCAGACCCTGGTCGCCGTGCTCGGCGTCGCCGTCGGCGTCGGATTCTCGATCGCCATGGCTGCCCTCATGCAAGGCGGTCAGGACGATTTCGTCGCCCGGTTGGTCGACACCATGCCGCACGTCCAGATCACCGACGACCGGCGCACCTCGTCCATCCAGCCGGCCGAAACCGCCTTCGACGCCGCCGCCATCTCGGGCCTGCGCCCCCGTGAGGACCGCCGCGGGATCATCAACCCGGCGGCGGCCTCCGCCTGGCTCGAGGGCTGGGTCCCCGGCCGGCTGGCGGTCAGCCTCAACACCCAGGTGGTGGTGCGCTACCTCGGCCGTGACGTCGGCGCCTCGCTGGTCGGCGTCGAGCCGAGAGCCGAGCGCGCGGTGTCGCCGATCGTCGCCGACTTCGTCGCCGGCAGCTTCGCCGCCCTGGAGGCCGGCGGTACCAACGTCGTGATCGGGGACAGCATGGCCGAGCGCCTCGGCGCCCGGCTCGGCGACACCGTGACCCTGGTGTCGGCCACCGGACGCACCCGCGACTTCCGGATCGTCGGGCTGTTCCACACCGGCACCACCGCCCGCGACGAGCGCGAGGCGTACGTCCTGCTGAAGAACGCCCAGATCCTCGCCGAACGCACCAACGTCATCAACGAGATCCGCATCAAGCTCGACGATCCGGGCACGGCTCCCGACGTCGCGCGCCGCGCCGAGGCCCGCCTCGGCTACAAGGCAATGTCCTGGCAGGAGGCCAACGAGTCGATCCTGGAGGCGCTCGTGGTCCGCAACGTCATCATGTACACGGTGGTGTCGGCGATCATGCTGGTCGCCGGCTTCGGCATCTTCAACATCGTCTCCACCATCACCCACGAGAAGTCGCGCGACATCGCGATCATGAAGTCGCTCGGTTTCTCGGAGGGCGACATGCAGCGGCTGTTCGTGCTGGAGGGCGTGGCGATCGGGGCGGCCGGCTCGGCGCTCGGCTGGCTGCTCGGCTTCGCCCTGGTCTACGGGCTGTCGCAGGTGCGTTTCGAGCTGACCTCGACCGGCCAGGAGATCAGCGGCCTGCCGATCGCCTGGAGCCTGTTGCACTATGTGATCGCGTCGGGCTTCGCGCTCGCCTCGGCGGCCGTCGCCGGGTATCTGCCGGCGCGCCGGGCGGCCCGGCTCAACCCGGTCGACATCATCCGCGGGGCGTCGTGAGCGCGCTGGTCGAGGCCGAGGGACTGACCCGGATCCTGCCGGCGGCGGTGCCGGTGACGCTGGTCGAGAACGTGACGCTGTCGATCGCCGAGCGCGAGTTCATCGCCATCACCGGCCCGTCCGGCTCCGGCAAATCGTCACTGCTGTACCTGCTCGGGCTGCTGGACCGGCCGACCAGCGGGCGGCTGCTTCTGGCCGGCGAGGACACCGCGCCGATGGACGAGGCGACCCGCGCCGCCCGGCGGCTCGCCACCCTCGGCTTCGTCTTCCAGTTTCACTTCCTGCTGCCGGAATTCACGGTCGGCGAGAACGTCGAGATCCCGATGCGCAAGCTGGCCCGCCTGAACCGACGCCAGATGCGCGACCGGGCGGTCGAGCTGCTGGAGGCACTGGGCCTGCGGGACCACGTGGACAAGCATCCCGACCAGTTGTCCGGCGGTCAGCGTCAGCGTGTCGCGGTGGCTCGCGCGCTCGCCAACGACCCGCCGCTGGTGCTCGCCGACGAGCCGACCGGCAGCCTCGACAGCCAGAGCTCCGAGCAGGTGTTCGCGATCCTGGCCGGGCTGGTGCGCGAGCGCGGCAAGACGGTGGTCGCCGTCACCCACGACCTGGCCATGGCGGCGCGCATGGACCGCCGCATCCACCTGGTCGACGGCCGGGTGGTCAGCGACGAGCGCACCGCCGGGCCGTGAGGGTCACAGGCGCTCGACCTCGCACCACGAGCAGCGCAGCGGGATCGAGCCGCTGACCGGGTCGGCCTTGGAGGTGTCGATCGCCGCGTTGATGTTGGCGGCGAGCGGGTGGCCGGGGCCGTAGGGGCTGCCGTCGGGGCCCTCGACCCACCAGCCGTGCTGGCCGAACACGCCGCCCGGCGGCAGGTCGCGCACGATCGACACCCGCGCCACCGACCGGCCGCGCGCCGTGCGCACCGCCGCCCAGTCGCCCTGCGCGAGGCCGCGGGCGGTCGCGTCCACGGCCGCCATCTCGACGATCGGGTCCGGCATCAGCCGGCGCAGCGAGGCGATGTTGCGGTGCTGGCTGTGGCAGAACGCGACGGTCTTGGCCGAGCCGAGCCGGAGCGGGAAGCGCGGGTCGGCCGGCATCAGGTCGTCGGGATCGAAACGCGGCACCGGCCGCTGGCCGTGCTCGTGCAGCCGCTCGGAATAGACCTCGACGCGCCGCGTCGGGGTCGGGAAGCCGCGGACGATCCCGTCGGCGCCAGTGGCGGCGTGCGCCTCGAGCGGCACCGCACCGCCGACCACCACGCCCTCCGGCTCCGCGCGCAGCCGCTCGACGGTGAGACCGGTCCGGGACAGCGCGTGGTCATGACCGGCGTCGGCGCTGCCGCCGAAGAACGTCCCCGACAGACCCAGCCGTTCGGCGAGGCCGAGGACGATGTCGGTGTCGGGACGCGCCTCGCCGACCGGGGCGATCACCGGCGGGCGCAGCTGCACCCGGCGCAGCCCCTCCAGGCTGGCGTCGAAACCGGTGCGCAGGCCCTCGCGCTCCCACGATGTGGCCACCGGCAGCACGATGTCGGCCCGGCCGGCGGTGGCGTTCAGGAAGAAGTCGGCGTGCACGTGGAAGTCCAGAGCCGCCAGCGCGCGCTCGGTCAGGTCGGGATCGGGCTGCGAGACCAGCAGGTTGGTGCCGAACGACACCAGCATCCGCACCGGATAGGGATCGCGGTCGAGCACCGCCCGCCAGACGTCGCGCGCCGTCACCCAGCCGTTGAGCCCGGGTCCGAGCGGCCGCTCGGCAAGGCCGAGCGCCTTGGCCCGCTGTTGCGGCGCCAGCAGCTCACCGCCGGAGATGTCGATGAACGGCGCGGCTCCGCCCGGCACGTTGCCCCCGGCCTTCCCATAGCTGCCGGTCAGCGCGTACAGCAGCGCGATCGCCCGGTCGGTCTGGGTGGCGGTCGGGCTCTGGCCGACGCCGTTCCAGGCGTAGTAGGCAACGCTGGCGGCGCCGGCGAGGATGTCGGCCGCCTGCGCCTGCGCCTCTTCCGAGACCCCGGTGATACCGGCCACGCGCTCGGCCGGCCACTCGGCGGCGGCCTCGGCGTAGCGCGCGAAGGCGCTGCGGCAGGCGATCGGACCGGAGCGCCCGGCCAGCGTGGCCGTCGTCCGCAGCGCCGGTTCTCCAGCGTCCAGCCAGATTCCGCGCCCGGAATCGTAGCGCAGCCGCGCGCCGTCCGCCGCCAGCGCCAGCAGCGCGTCGTCGCTGCCGCCTTCCTCCAGGTCGCTCTCCCGCAGGAACCGCCCGGTGTCGTCGCGCACCAGCAGCGGGCCGTTGCTCCACCGCGTCATGAAGCCGGCGTCGAACGTTCCGCGCTCGATCATCCGGTTGGCGAGGCCGAGGGCCAGCGCCTGGTCGGTTCCCGGCCGCACCGCCAGCCAGCTGTCGGCGCGGCGGGCGAACGAGGTCGGCCGCGGGTCGACGACGATCAGTTTGGCGCCGCGCCGGATCGCCTTCTGGGCCTCGACGTTGCGGGCCAGCCAGGTGGCCGACGGGTTGTTGCCCCACAGCACGACGCAGTCGGTGGCCGCGAAATCCGGTGTGCCGATGTCGGTGCCGAAGGTGAAGCGGGTGGCGTAGTCCTTGTGCCAGTTGCAGATCTCGGTGCCGTAGATGATGTTCGGGCTGCCATAGGCGCGGATCAGCCGCTCGATCCAGGAGATCGAGTCGGAGATGTGGGTGCCGCTCGGCGTGGTCACCGAGAACGCCACCTGCTCCGGCCCGTGGTCGCGCGCCACCGCCAGCAGCCGCCGGGCGATCTCGCCGAGCGCCTCGTCCCAGGTGATCGGGATCCAGCCGGGGTCGGCAGCGCCCTTCGGCGCGGTGCGCCGCATCGGCCGGGTCAGGCGGTCGGGGTGATACACCAGTTCCGGCGCCGCCCGGCCCTTCGGGCACAGCTTCTCGCCGCTCGGATGCCCGGGCAGCGGCTCGATGCCGGTAAGGCGGCCGTCCTCGACCACGGCGACGCAGCCGCAGCGCGACCGGCATTGGGTGCAGAAGGCAGGAGTGCGGACGCTGGTGGGCATGCGGGGCCTATCGGGTGGAAGGCGGCAGACTGGGCGGCGGCCATCCTAGTCGCGCAAGCCTCACTCGGCGAGCAGGCGCTCGATCATTCCCCGAACCGCCGCCATCTGGACGCCGTCGCGCCCGGCATAGGCCTCGCCGGTGTAGCCCCACCAGTCCCAGCACGCCTTGGGGTTGCCGCCCCAGCCGAGCGGGTCCCAGAACGGCGTCCACGGCGCGGTCTGCGGGTACAGCACCACCACGGCGTTGGCCTCGGCCCAGCGGTTGTAGCCGCCGTCCCAGACGAAGTCGTCGTCGACCGAATCGACGTTCTGCGAACAACCGTGGAACGCCACGTGCAGCCGGCAGGAACCGGCGGCGGCGGTACCGGCGGCGCAGGCTTCGGGGACATAGACGTAGCCGGTCGAGGACAGGCTGGCACGGGTGTCGGTTGCGTCGAAGAACTCGGTCTGGTCGAAGGCCAGCAGACGCTCGCGCACCGCCTCGCCCGGCTGCTCGGCGATCGCGCCCGGGTAGAGATGGCGCAACAGCCGCTCGGCGGCGTCGAAATCGCAGTCGACGATGAACGGTGGCTCCTGGTCGCCGCAATCCAGCTTGCGGAACCGGCTCTCGCCCTCGAACGAGGCGACCGGCAGGCCATGCCCGGCCGCGACGTCGTCGAGCACCGCCAGCCGCGCGCCGGTGACGCCGACCCGCTGATAATAGCCGGCGAGCACCGCCACCGTGGTGCCCGGGACGACGCTGTCGCGGGTGCCGGAAAACAGCCATGCCCGATGGCCGGCGAGGTTGGCGGGGTCGTCGATGGCACGGGCCGCCCAGGCGGCGCTGGTCGCCTCGATCGAGCGCTCGACCACCGGCGCATCCGGCAGGGCGCCCCACCAGTCGGACCAGAACTGGAACGCCGACCGCGCCATCCGGGTGCACACCGTGACCGCCGCGATGGTGCGGGCGTAGGGGTGGGTGGACAGCCAGAACGGTTCGTCAGTCTGCTCGGCGCACGCGTAAGGCCCGCCGGCGACCAGCCCGGCTCCGCTCACCAGCCCCGAATGGGCGACGTGGAACTGGTGCGCGAAAAACGCCCCGGACGACAATCCCGAGACCGTCACGGCCGCGCGGTCGAGCGACGGCAGCGACGCCAGCCGGACCGGCTCGGCGACCGCGCCACCGGCCCAGACCATCAGCAACCCAACCAGCCACCGCATCGCGTCCCCGCCTGCCAAAGACGTGTCTCGGGGCCCCAGCGTGACACAACCGGGCCGGCAGCGCACCGGCCCGCTCCCGCGAGGAAGCGGGCCGGTGCGGGGATCAGCCGGCGAGGCGGGCGTTCTGCGGGAACATGAACTTCTTGGCCTCGTCGTCCATCTCGGTCTTGAAGGCGTGGCCGGCCTTGTCCTTGACGGCCAGCGCCCGGGCAGCCGCCGGTCGGGCGTTGATCTCGTCGACCAGGCGCTTCAGGTTCGGCATCTTATCGATCGCGCCGTCGCCCATCACGAATGGGATCAGTCGGGCCCAGCCCCAGACCGCCATGTCGACAATCGTGTAGGTGTCGCCAAGCATGTAGCGGTGCTTGGCGAGTTCGGCATCCAGGATGCCGAAATGCCGCTCGGCCTCATAGTCGTAGCGGTTGATGGCGTAGGGGATCTGCTCGGGCGCCATGCGCTTGAAATGCACCGCCTGGCCCGAGTACGGGCCGACGCCGGTCGCCACGAACATCAGCCACGACAGCATCTGGCCGCGCGCCTTCGGCGTGTCTTCCGGCAGGAACTGGCCGGTCTTCTCGGCCAGGTACAGCAGGATCGCGTTGCTGTCGAACACCACCGCGTCACCGTCGACGATGGTCGGCGCCTTGGCGTTCGGGTTGATCGCCAGGTATTCCGGCTTGAACTGTTCGCCCTTGCGGGTGTCGACCGGGATCGGCTCGTAAGGCAGGCCGGATTCCTCGAGGAACAGGGTGACCTTGGTCGGGTTCGGCCCGGTGTTGTAATAGAATTTCAGCATGGCGTGTCTCCCAGCAGGTTGGGGCGGCCCGGCAGGGCCGCTTCCGGAACTCGGCGGCGGAGTGTCGGTCAGACCAGGGGGCGGCGTCGATCACGATCCGATGACCGAGTACCGCGCCGCATCGGCGGTCGCCTTCGCTCAGGCCTCGTGGCGATGGATCGGGTCCACCCACTTGACGTTCTCGGGCTTCTCGACCGGCTCGATGTCGAGGTTGACCACGACGTTCTCGTTGTCGCTGCGGACCAGCACGCAGTCGAGCGGCTCGTCGGTCGAGGCGTTGATCTCCTGGTGCGGCACGAAGGGCGGCACGAAGATGAAGTCGCCCGGTCCGGCCTCGGCCACGAATTCGAGGTTCTCGCCCCAGCGCATGCGGGCGCGGCCGCTGACCACGTAGATCACGCTCTCCAGTTCGCCGTGGTGATGGGCGCCGGTCTTGGCGTTGGGGTGGATCTTGACGGTGCCGGCCCACAGCTTCTTGGCCCCGGCGCGCGCGAAGTTGATGGCGGCGGCGCGCGCCATGCCCGGGGTCTGGGCGGTGTTGGGGTCGAGCTGATCGCCGGGGATCACCTGGATCCCGTTGTGCTTCCAGTCGATCGGATGATCGTGGTCGTGGCTCACGGCGCGCTCCTTCGTCTCAGCGAACGGACATTCCGAATACCGAACACCTAGCCGATCCTGCCGGCGATGCAAGCAGCGGCATCGGAACGGCTGCCATCGCGGTCGCGACAGCAGCGCGGTGGATCGCGACGCCATTTGCTGCCAGTTTGCGCCGCCGACCGCACGGACCGCACCACAGCCACGAGACCACGATGCACAAGGCCCTGTCGCGACCGAAGAACCAGATCCGCTTCCTGATGCTCGAAGGCATCATCGCCGTCGGCCGTCGAGGTGCTGCGCGCCGCCGGCTACGACAACGTCGAGCTGGCGGCCAAGGCGCTGGAGCCCGCCGCCCTGGTCGAGGCGCTGAAGGGCGTGCAGATGCTCGGCATCCGCTCGCGCACCCAGCTGACCGAGCCGGTGGTGGCCGCGGCCGGCTCCCTGGTGGCGGTCGGCTGCTTCTCGGTCGGCACCAACCAGGTCGACCTGGACGCCGCCCGCCGACGCGGCATCCCGGTGTTCAACGCCCCGTTCTCCAACACCCGCAGCGTTGCCGAGCTGACCGTCGCCGAGATCGTCATGCTGCTGCGCGGCGTGGTCGCCAAGTCGACCGCCGCCCACCAGGGCCGCTGGATCAAGAGCGCCGACGGCAGCCGCGAGGTGCGCGGCAAGACGCTCGGCATCGTCGGCTACGGCAACATCGGGACCCAGCTCGCGGTGCTGGCCGAGGCCATGGGCATGCGGGTGATCTACTTCGACCGCACCGACAAGCTGCGGCACGGCAACGTCGAGCCGACCGACACGCTGGCCGAGCTGCTGGCGCGTTCCGACGTCGTGTCGCTGCACCTGCCGGAGACGCCGGAGACCACCGGCATGTTCGGCGCGAGCGCGATCCGCGCCATGAAGCCCGGCAGCTTCCTGATCAACAACGCCCGCGGCAGCCTCGTCGACATCGACGCGCTGGCCGCCGCCCTGCGCGACCGCCATCTCGGCGGCGCCGCGATCGACGTGTTCCCGAGCGAGCCGAAATCCAACGCCGATCCGTTCGAGAGCGCGCTGCGCGGCCTCGACAACGTGATCCTGACGCCGCATGTCGGCGGCTCCACCGAGGAGGCGCAGGAGCGCATCGGCGACGAGGTGGCCCGCAAGCTGGTGGAGTACTCCGACGTCGGCTCGACCGTCGGCGCCGTGAACTTCCCGCAGGTCCAGCTGCCGAAGGGCGGCTCGGTCACGCGCTTCATCCAGGTGCAGCGCAACCTGCCGGGCGAGCTCGGCCGACTGAACGACCTGTTCGCCCGCCATCGCCTCAACATCGCCGCCCAGCACTACCAGACCGACGGCGAGATCGGCTACGTGGTGCTCGACGCCGAGGGCGAGGTCGAGGGCGCGTTCGACATCCTCACCGAGATCCGCGCCCTGCCCGGCACCATCCGCGCCCGGCTGCTGAACCGGGCTTAGCGGCTCACCGCCCGAACGCCACGTCGGTGGTCCGGCGCAGTTTGCGGACCACGCGGGTGAGGATCAGCTTCATGATCGGCGGCGTGGTCGCCAGCAGGTCCTCGTACTGTGCTCGCGAGATCAGCAGGCAGTCGGTGGCCTCCACGGCCCGCACGCAGCGGACATGCGGCACGTGGTCGACCAGCGCCATCTCGCCGAAGATGTCGCCCCTGCCGAGCACCGCCACCACGACCTTCCGCTCGCCCGCCATTCGGTAAATCTCGACTTTCCCGGATTCGATCAGGAAGGCGCCCTGGCACGGCTGGTCCGGCTGCAGGATGACCTCGTCGGGCTCGAAGGAGACCTGCTTCAGCTTGATCTCGCCAGCCATCGTCAGGCCCGCCGCATCGCGGCCGTCAGCACGCCGGCGCCGATCAGGAACGAGCCGCCGACCCGGTTGATGGCGCGCAGCACCGCCGCACTCCGCAACCGGGTGCGGATGCCGCCGGCCAGCAGCGCGTAGCCGCCGTTGGTGACCGCCGCCGCCAGCACCCAGGTCGGCGCCAGCACCGCGAGCTGCGGCAGCACCGCCTCGCCGGCGGTCATGAACTGCGGCAGGAAGGCGACGAAGAACGCCAGGCTCTTGGGGTTCAGCGCGGTGACCACGAAGCCGTGCACCGCCCGCCGGCCGCCGCCGCTGGCGGCGCGCTCGACCGCCTGCGGGTCGACCGGCGCGCGCCACAGCTTCACGCCGAGCCAGACCAGGTAGGCGGCCCCCGCCCATTTGAACAACGTGAACGCGGTCGCCGAGGCCGCCAGCAGGGCGCCGAGCCCGAGCGCGCACAGCGTGATCGCCAGCAGGTCGCCGAGCAGCACGCCGCCGACCGTGCCGAGGGCGGCGCGGCGGCCCTCGCCGAGGGCGTAGCCGACCACCACCATGACCGTCGGGCCGGGAATGGCGAGGACGACGAAGGAAGCGGCCGCGAAGGCCAGCCAGGTCTCAAACGGCATCGCAGGATCCTCTCGATCGACGCCGCCCCGATACGGACGGCGTCGCCGAGCAATCCCGCACCGGGCGGAAACGTCAAGAGGGCCGATGCGCCCCAGTCCCTCCGACGCCACCCGACGCCGCTATCACTCCGCCAGCCCGGCCTCGGCCTGGCGGTTGAGGTGCGCCACCAGGTCGCCCGGCAGCTTCAGGCGATGCGCCAGGGCTTCCAGGTAGGCCTTCTCGGCGGGATGATCGGGGTCGATGGCGAGGCGCGAGGCGATGTACAGCTCGGCCGCCTGCTCCGGCGTGGCGACGGCTGCCGCCAGACCGGCCATCTCGACCGGCTTGCCGAGGGCGTCGAACACGAAGCCCTTGGCCTCGGCGTCGAGACCCATGCGCTCGACCTGCTCGAACAACCGGGCCTGCTCGGCGGCGTCGACGTGGCCGTCGGCTTTGGCGGCGCCGATCATGGCGCGGACCAGGGTGAGCTCGAACGGCCCGCCGTCGGCAGCCGGGGCGGCGTCCGGCAGGAATTGCGGCTCGGTCGCCGCCACATCGGCCTGGGTCGCGGCCGGGGCGGTGCCCGCCGCCTTGCCCTGCTGCCAGTTCTGGTAGGCCTTGTAGGCCAGCACCGCGAGCGCCGCGGCGCCGCCGTAGCCGACCGCGCCGCCGGCCATCTTCCGCACCTTCTTGCTGCCCAGCAGCACGCCGAGCAGGCCGCCCGCGGCAGCCCCGCCGGCGAAACCACCGACTCCACCGCCGACCCGGCTGAACGCGTCGAGCTTCTGCCTCGCCATTCCACTGCCCTGCGACAGCATGGTCTTGGCGTCGCCGCCGAGGAACTGCTCAAGCAATCTGGTGGGGTCCATGGAGTCCTCTGGAGTGTTCGAATGACTTCGTCAGATGGGGAGGCCGCAACCCACGTCAACGGCCGCCATGCGTCCCGGCCACACCAGGCCTGCGCGAGGATTTCGGAATCTCCTTGACCCCCGGGACCCCTGTCCCCATTGTCCCGTCACCAACGGCTGGGTAGCGGCGGGGAAATCCCTCACGCTTCCTGGCCGATCTTTTTGGGGCGTCAGGCCGCCCCGTTTGGAGGTGCTTGCACCGCACAGTCAGCACGGTAATCGCCCGGCGAAAACCCGTGTCGCCCGCCCCCTCGGGGGTGGGCTTTGTTGTCTGCCCATTCCGCTCGTCCCGTAGGGCCCCGTGTGGTCCATGGGGGTGGAGGGTCTAAGGGTAGCTGGGTCAATCTTCTGGTTGGGAGGAGTGAGTGATGGACAAGAAGCTCGCCGCCAAATTGGGGATCGACTCGGCCACTCAGCCGAGCGAGTTCCATGTCGACTACCACACTGCCCGCGAAACCGCCCCGCACGCCGAGGGCGAGGGCAACGTCATCCGCCTGCCGTCGGCCGGCGTGACGAGTTCCGACGAACGCCTCGACCACTTCGTGAAGAAGGATGGGCTGACCTTCGCCGGCACCCACCTGATCATCGATCTGTGGGGCGCCAAGCGTCTCGACGAGCTCGAGCACATCGAGACCGCGTTGAAGGAATGCGTGACCGCCGCCGGCGCCACGCTTCTGCACATCCATCTCCACCACTTCTCGCCCAACGGCGGGGTGTCGGGCGTGGCGGTGCTGGCGGAATCGCACATCTCGATCCACACGTGGCCGGAGTGCGGCTACGCGGCGCTCGACGTGTTCATGTGCGGCGACGCCCGGCCGCACGCCGCCATCGAAGTGCTGAAGCAGGCGTTCTCGCCCGCCGCCGTCAATCTCGGCGAGCACAAGCGGGGCATGGTGGTATGAGCGAGTGGTTCACGGAGACGCTGCACCCCTGGTTGGCGCAGCGTCTCCGGATCGACCGCGTCCTGTTCCGCGACAAGACCGATCACCAGGACCTGATCATCTTCGAGAACGAGCGCTTCGGCCGGGTGCTGACGCTCGACGGCGTGGTGCAGACCACCGAGGGCGACGAATTCGTCTACCACGAGATGATGGCGCACGTGCCGATCATGGCGCACGGGCAGGCGCGACGCGTCCTCATCATCGGCGGCGGCGACGGCGGCATGGCCCGCGAGGTGTTGAAGCACCGGGCGGTCGAGGCGGTGACCATGGTCGAGATCGACCGCGGCGTCGTCGACATGAGCCGCGAGCACCTGCCGTCGCTGTCGGCCGGCGCCTTCGACGACCCGCGACTGGACCTGGTGATCGCCGACGGCGCCCGCTTTGTCGCCGAAACCGACCAACGGTTCGACATCATCATCGTCGATTCCACCGACCCGATCGGCCCCGGCGAGGTCCTGTTCACCGCCGAGTTCTACGCCGACTGCAAGCGCTGCCTGACCGCCGGCGGCATCGTGGTGACCCAGAACGGCGTACCGGCCCTGCAGGGCTGGGAGGTCACCAACTCCTACCGGCGGCTCGGCCAGTCGTTCGCCGACGTGTCGTTCTACGTGGCGGCCGTGCCGACCTACCAGGGCGGCTTCATGGCGATGGGATGGGCCAGCGACGACCCGGCCAAGCGCCGGCACGACGCCGCCGCCATCGACGCGCGGTTCGCGCCGCTCGGCATCGCCACCCGCTACTACACCCCGGCGATCCACCAGGCCTGCTTCGCCCTGCCACGGTTCATCGCCGACCTGATGGCGTGAACCGGCCGGCCCGCCGGCCAATCGCCCGCCGGTCAGTCGGTCAGCAGCTTGCCCGACCGCCCGGCCAGGGCTTGGCCGCCGGCGATCTTGGCGATCGTCTCCCCCGGCCACACGAAGCGCAGCGACTTGCGGGCGAACAACATGCCGTCGGTCCCGGCGGCGATCTCGATGCGGCCTTCGGCCGGATCGTCGGCGGTCGGGTCGATCAGGTCGGCGATCGGCTGACCGGCCACCACCTCGGCACCGAGCGGCACGCGGTAGCTGACGATGCCCGGCAGCGGCGCCTTGACGATCTCCATCCCGGCGAGCGGGGTGGCCGGCCGCGGCAATTCCGGCACCGGGCCCGGATCGCCGCCGATCACCCCGCGATGCTGCAGGAACCGGTAGATCCGGTCGGCGTCCTCCTCGGCCAGCGCGTCGCCGACGTCGCCGCGGCCGCGCAGCTCGACGGTGGCCGACAGGCAGGCGGACGGAATCGGGACCGCGTCGCCGAAGCGATTGCGCAGATCGAGCCACGGCTTGCTGAGCGATTCGTCGAACGGGTTGCCGCCGGATTCGTTGGCCAGCATGGTCACCGGGCTGCCGAGAAACGCCGGCAGGTCGGCGGCCTCCGGCCAGGACTGCTCGGGCATGTAGACGTGGAAGGTGGCGTCGTCGTCGCAGTGCAGGTCGAGGACGATGTCGGCGTCGCAGGCGAACCGCATCAGCGTCAGCCGCAGATACGCCCCCTCACCCTCGGCCCGCGCCGCGCGGTCGGCCAGGATTTCGCCGAAGGCGTCGCGGATCAGCGCGACGTTGGTGGCGGCCTTCGGCCCGAGCCGGCCGTCGACCATGTCGCCGATCGCGGCGGCGACGTCGGGGTACTCCCGGTTGAAATTGCTGCCGTCGGCGAGGCTGGTGCGGCCGATCATCTGGCCGCGCAGCTGTTGCGACTGGCCGATCGGGTTGGCGACCGGCACCAGCACGATCTGCCCCAGCAACGGGTCCTCGCCGGCGTCGAGGCGGCGGATCAGGTGGTGCAGGACCAGCAGGCCCGGCAGTTCGGCGGCGTGCAGGCCGGCCTGCAGGTAGGCCTTGGGCGCGGCGTCCGGGTCGCCGTAGGCGTGCACCGTCAGATGGCGCTCGGTGCCGAGGCTCATCGGCGGAAGCGGAAACCGCGAGACGATGCGGGTCATGAATTTTACCCCCCTGGGCACACCCTGTCGGCTGAGCGGGCATTCGGCGGACCGGGGGCGACGCTGTCAAGGCTTCCGGGGGCTGCAACCTCCGCCGAGCATGGTATCGTCGCCGCCGTTCCGCGACCTCGACGCCGATGACCGACGCCCTCGCTTCCCTCGCCCCGCCCTCGGCCCCGGCCGTCTCGATCCTGATCGTCGCGTGGCAATCCGGCGAGCACCTGGCGCGTTGCCTCGCCGCGCTCGACGCCCAGCGGTTCAGGGACTTCGAGGCCGTGCTGGTCGACAACGCCTCGAGCGACGGCGCGGTCGACCGGGTCGCGCCACGCCCCTGGCTCCGGATCGAGCGCTCGCCGGTCAACCTCGGCTTCGCCGCCGCCAACAACCGGGCGGCGGCGCTGGCGCGCGGCCAGCTACCTCGTCACCCTCAACCCCGACGCGTTCCCCGAGCCGGGCTGGCTGGCGGCGCTGGTCGCCGCCGTCCGGCGCCACCCGGAGGCCGCCTCGGTCGCCTCGGTGCAGCTGCTCGACGCCGATCCGGAGCGGCTTCGACGGCGTCGGCGACCCGCTGCACGCGGTCGGCGCCGCCTGGCGCGGCGGCCGGCTGCGGCCAGTCCGCCCGGTCGCCGAGAGCGCGGTGTTCGGCGTGTGCGCCGCGGCCGCCCTGTACCGGCGCGAGGCCTTCCTGACGCCGGCGGGTTCTGCGAGCGGTTGTTCTGCTTCTACGAGGACGTCGACCTGTCGGCCCGGCTTCGCCTCGCCGGCTGGACGGCCGTGGTGACCCCGGGGGCCGTGGTCCGCCACGTCGGGTCGGCGTCGGCGCCCTCGGCGTTCGTGCTGCGTTACGCCACCCGCAACCGGGTCTGGGTCTACCTGCGGGTCATGCCGTGGCCGGTGCTGGCCGCGACCCTGCCGGCGGCGGCGCTGATCTGGGCTGGCAGCCGCCGCGCGCGACACGCTGACCGGTCGCGGCACCGCCCGGCTGGTCGGCGCTCGGCGAGGCGTTCGCCGGGCTGGCGGCGACCCTGGCCGAGCGCCGGTCGATCCAGGCCGGCCGGCGCGCCTCGGCGGGCGCGTTCGCCCGCGCCCTGACCTGGTCGCCGCTCACCTACCTGCGGCGCGGCCTGGACCTGCGCCGGCTGCCGGACCTGCCGGCGCGGGTGCCGGATGCCGCCCGCCGACGGCGCGCGGGTGGTGGCGGTGATCGTCAGCTACCAGCCCGACGATGCCCTCGACCGAGTCCTGGACGCCGCCCTCGCCCAGGCCGATCGGGTCGTGCTGGTCGAGAACGGCTCGGGCCCGGCGGTGCGAGAGCGGCTGGCGGCGCGCGCCGGGGGCGACGACCGGCTGGTCGCTGATCGTCAACCCCGACAATCTCGGCCTGGCGGCGGCGCAGAACCAGGGACTGGAGGCGGCGCGCGCCGCCGGCGCCGACTGGATCCTGCTGCTCGACGACGACAGCGTGCCCGGCCGACGGCATGGTCCGGACCATGATCGACGCCTGGACGATCCTTCCCGGCCGCGACCGGGTCGGGTTGCTGACGCCCCGGCTGACCGATCCCGAGGGAACGCTTCGACCCTACCTGCTGACCGCGCGCGGGCGCTTCGACCTGGCGCGCACGCCCCTCGTTCCCGGCGCGATCGCCCGCGACGGCGTGTTCGCCATCGCCTCCGGCAGCCTGGTGCGGGCCGGGGTGCTGGACGTCGTCGGCGACATGGACCCGCGGTTCTTCATCGACTACGTCGACATCGAGTTCAGCCTGCGGCTGCGCCGCGCCGGCTTCGAGATCGTCGGGGTCGGCGACGCGGTGCTGCCGCCACCGCCTGGGCGAGGTGCGCACGGTGCGCGCGCTCGGGCGGACCCGCACGCTGAGCACCCACGACGCCTGGCGCCGGCGGTACATCCACCGCAACCGGGTGCGCGTCTGGCGCCGCCACGGAACGGTCAGCCTCGGCTGGCTCGCCTTCGACGTCGCGGCGGCCGCCTACGACGTCTGGAAGGCGCTGGTCTACGAGGACGATCGGGCTGCCAAACTGCGGGCGATCGCGCGCGGCTTTGTCGAAGGATGGCGGGACTGAGGGGTGCGGTGCGGGACCGCCGTCAGGCCTTCGGCGGGGTCGACCAGCCGAAACGCTCCATCAGCCAAGTCGCGGTCAGCGGCACGGCGCGCACCGCCAGCCGCAGGAATATCGCCAGACTGATGAGCCGCAGCGCCATGTCCGGATACTGCGGCCGGAAATGCTTGCTGAAGTACTTGGTCACGCTGACCGATTTGTGCCACTCGACCACCAGCGGGAAGACCCGGCTGGTGCCCTTCACATGGGTCACGGCGGCGTCCGGCACGTACAGGATCTGGCCACCGGTCTTCTGCAAGCGGAAGCAGAAATCCACATCCTCGACGTGCAGGAAATAGTCCTCGTCCATGCCGCCGACCCGGTCGTAGACCGCCCGCGGCATCAGCATGAAGGCGCCGGAGATGCACTGAACCGAGGTGATCTCGTCGGACGGCTCGGTCTCGTTCAGGTTCAGGCGCTGAAAATGCGGGTGGTTCGGCATCAACCGGTCGAGCCGGAACTGCTCCACCAGGCACGTCCAGGGGGTCATCAGGTTACGCCGGCCGCCGCGCTGCTCGGTGCCGTCGGCGTTCTCGATCCGGACCGTCAGCGCCGCCGCGGTCGGGTTGCCGGCCAGCACCTCCAGGCCACGGGCCAGAACGCCGGGGCGCAGCACGCAGTCGGGGTTGAGCAGCAGCAGGTGGCTGCCACTGGCGGCCTTGGCGCCGATGTTGCAGCCCCGCGAGAACCCGACGTTGCCGTGCCCACGAACGATCCGCAGCCGGTCGTTAGCGGCCGCGAGTGCATCCACGGCCCGCCGCGTTTCGGCCGAGTTGCCGTTGTCGACCAGCACGACGCAGTCGACACAGCTCTCGGAGAGCGCCGCCTTCAGGCTTTCGATCAGCACCGGGCCGGTGCGAAACGAGACCATCACGACCGAGCACGTCGCCACGGCCTCCGCACCAGGCTTCGGTCGCCTGCCCTCGCTCGCTGCCGCCGGCTTCGGACGGTACGGGACGATCTGGGAGTGGTCGGTACTAGGCAGTGGTTGAATATTCAAGGCCATGCCGATCTTTCGCGAGGACACTCCCGGCCACCCTGAGACCCAGGAGTGAGTCGTTCTATTCCCGTCGCCGTGTCGAACATCGTTACGAGTCTAGCACAGGCTCATCGAGACATGAAACGCGCAAGCCCGCCACATCTATCCCTCTCGATTGCCCCTCTCGATCCCCACGCCCAAGCGGCGCCCGCTGCCGGCGCCCGTCGGCTGTTGTCGCGGCTTCGAGCCGCGTGCTATAGCCGCGCCATCTCAATTCCGATCTGGAGACAGAGGCGTGCAGGTCGAGTCGCTCGCGATCCCCGACGTCAAGATCATCACGCCCCGGCGGTTCGGCGACCACCGCGGTTTCTTCTCGGAAACCTACAGCAAACCGGCCTTCGACGCGGCGGGCCTTGATCTCGACTTCGTGCAGGACAACCACTCCTTGTCGGCCTCGGTCGGCGTGCTGCGGGGCCTGCATTTCCAGGTACCGCCGTTCGCCCAGGACAAGCTGGTTCGGGTGATTCGCGGCCGGATCTTCGACGTCGCCGTCGACATCCGCCGGGGCTCGCCGACCTACGGACGCTGGGTCGCCGCCGAGATCTCGGCGGCCGCCTGGAACCAGATCCTGGTACCCGTGGGTTTCGCCCACGGCTTCGTGACGCTCGAACCCGACACCGAGGTGGTCTACAAGGTCACCGCGCCCTACGCGCCGGAACACGACCGCGGCCTCGCCTGGGACGACCCGGACCTCGCGATCGCCTGGCCGCTCGACGGGATCGAGGCGATCCTGTCCGAGAAGGACACCCGCCACCCCCGGCTGGCCGACCTGCCCGCCGCATTCTCGTATTGAGGACCGCGCCCATGCCGCTGCCGCAGACCATCCTGGTGACCGGCGGGGCCGGCTTCATCGGCTCGGCGGTGGTGCGGCTGCTGATCGCCGAGACCACGGCCCGGGTGGTCAACCTGGACAGCATGACCTACGCCGCCAGCGGCACCGCGCTCGCGTCGGTCGACGGCGACCCGCGCTATGCGTTCGAGCGCGCCGACATCCGCGACGCCGACGCGCTCGCCGCCGCCTTCGCGCGCCACCGCCCGGACGCCGTCATGCACCTGGCGGCGGAATCCCATGTCGACCGGTCGATCGACGGGCCCGAGGACTTCATCCAGACCAACGTGGTCGGCACGTTCCGGCTGCTGCAGGCGGCGCGCGCCCATTGGGAGACCCTGGAGGGGCCGGCCCGGGCGGGGTTCCGGTTCCACCACGTGTCGACCGACGAGGTGTTCGGCTCGCTCGGCCCGGACGGCTACTTCACCGAGCACACCGCCTACGATCCGCGCTCGCCCTACTCGGCCTCGAAGGCCGCGTCCGACCATCTGGTGCGCGCCTGGGGCGAGACCTACGGCCTGCCGGTGGTGCTGTCGAACTGCTCGAACAACTACGGCCCCTATCATTTTCCCGAGAAGCTGATCCCGAAGATGATCCTGATGGGGCTGCGCGGCGACCCGCTGCCGGTCTACGGCGACGGCTCCAACGTCCGCGACTGGCTGTACGTCGAGGACCACGCCCGCGCCCTGTGGACGGTGCTCAGCCAGGGCATTCCGGGCGAGAGCTACAACGTCGGCGGGCACAACGAGAAGACCAACCTCGAGGTCGTGCAGACGATCTGCGACCTGCTCGACAAGCACGCGCCGCGAGCCGACGGGGTGTCGCGGCGCAGCCAGATCAGCTTCGTCACCGACCGCCCGGGCCACGACTTCCGCTACGCCATCGACCCCGGCAAGATCGACCGCGAGCTCGGCTGGACCCCGCGCGAGACCTTCGAGAGCGGGATCGAGAAGACCGTGCGCTGGTATCTCGACAACGGCGACTGGTGGCGCCCGATCCTGCAGCACCAGGACGCCCTGGCGCGCGTCGGGACCACCAGCGCCCGCAAGGCGGGCTGACCATGCGGATCCTGGTCACCGGCATCACCGGCCAGGTCGGCGGCGCGCTGGCCGCCCGGCCGGCGCCCGAGGGCACCGCCTGGATCCCGGCCGGCCGCGACCGGCTCGACCTGTCGTCCCCAGAGACGATCGCCGGTGCGATCGCCGCGCTGGCGCCCGACGCCGTGGTCAACCCGGCCGCCTACACCGCCGTCGACGCCGCCGAGACCGACCGCGAGACGGCGTTCCGGGTGAACCGCGACGGTCCGGCGGCGCTGGCCGCCGCCTGCGCCGCCCGCGGCATCCCGCTGATCCACGTCTCGACCGACTACGTGTTCGACGGCACCGGCACCCGGCCGTACCGGCCGGACGACCCGGTGGCGCCGCTCGGCGCCTACGGTGCCTCCAAGGAGGCCGGCGAGCGGGCCATCCGCGCCGCGCACGACGATCACATCATCCTGCGGACCGCCTGGGTCTACGCCGCCGAGGGCAAGAACTTCGTCAACACCATGCTGCGGGTCGGCGCCGAGCGCGACGAGCTGCGCGTGGTCGCCGACCAGCGCGGCACGCCCACCCCGGCAGGCGACATCGCCGACGCCATCGCCACCCTGCTGGCGGCGCGGCGCGGCGGCGTGGCGGTGCGAGGAACCTTCCACTACACGGCGGGCGGCGAGACCACCTGGCACGGCCTGGCCGAGGCGGTGATCCGCCGCGCCGCCCGGCACTGGGGACGACGCCCGGTGGTGCACGCCATCACCACGGCCGAATTCCCCACGCCGACGGCGCGCCCGGCCTACTCGGTTCTCGACAACGCCGCGCTCGACGCCGCCCTCGTCCGGCTTCGCGCCGGTGCCGCGCCGGTCCTGGGAGGCGGCGCTGGACGCCGTGCTCGACGCCCGGCTCGGCCCGCTTACGGAGACCACTCGATGAAGGGCATCATCCTGGCCGGCGGTTCCGGCACCCGGCTTTACCCGCTGACGCTGGTGGCCAGCAAGCAGCTGCTGCCGGTCTACGACAAGCCGATGATCTACTACCCGCTGACCACCCTGATGCTGGCCGGGGTCCGCGAGATCCTGGTGATCACCACGCCGCAGGACCAGCCGGCGTTCCGGCACCTGCTCGGCGACGGCTCGCAATGGGGGCTGCGCCTGGAGTACGCGATCCAGGAGGCGCCGAACGGGCTGGCCGAGGCGTTCATCATCGGCCGCGACTTCGTCGGCGACGACACCGCGGCCCTGGTCCTCGGCGACAACATCTTCTACGGCCACGGCCTGACCGAGGTGATGCAGAGCGCCGCCGCGCGCACCTCGGGCGCCACCGTGTTCGGCTACTACGTCAGCGACCCCGAACGCTACGGCGTGGTCAGCTTCGACGCCGCCGGAACGGCGACCGAGATCGTCGAGAAGCCGGCCTCCCCGAAGTCCAACTGGGCGGTCACCGGGCTGTACTTCTACGACAACGACGTGCTGGACATCGCCCGCGACATCGCGCCCTCGGCGCGCGGCGAGCTGGAGATCACCGACGTCAACCGGGTCTACCTGGAGCGCGGCGAGCCTGTCGGTCG
The DNA here is from genome assembly GCA_018401495.1 of Rhodospirillaceae bacterium. Classification (GTDB taxonomy): domain Bacteria; phylum Pseudomonadota; class Alphaproteobacteria; order Thalassobaculales; family Thalassobaculaceae; genus Thalassobaculum_A. The sequence goes on along the minus strand of JAGYJX010000010.1, from coordinate 132,494 downwards.
AGAAGCTCGGCCGCGGCTACGCCTGGCTCGACACCGGCACCCACGACTCGCTGCTGCAGGCCTCGGAGTTCGTGCGCACCGTCGAGGCCCGCCAGGGCCTGAAGATCGCCTGCGTCGAGGAGATCGCCTACTTCATGGGCTACATCGACGCCGAGCAGGTCTTGCGGCTCGCCGCGCCGCTCGCCAAGTCCGGCTACGGTGAGTACCTGAGGCGCCTGGTGAGGTGATCGCATGCGCAGCCTGATCGCCGTCCTGGCGCTGGTGGCGGGGCTGTCGTTCGGCGGCGCGTTCTGGCTGGTCTACGAGGGCTACCGCGTCGATGACCGGGCGATGCCGGCGGCGCCGGAGCAGTCCGCACCGGCCGAGACCGAGGCCCGGCTCGAGCCGGCGCCGGACCCCGCGGCGGCGCCGCCGGCGCCCGCCCGACCCGCGCCGGCGCCGCCGATGCCTCGCCCGACCTGGCGCTCGCCCCTGCTCCTGTCCCCACCGCGGCGGCGCCCCAGCCGGCGGCGACCGGAATTCAAGCACCTCCCGGCAGGCCGGCGGCCGACCCGATCGCGGCCCTGGCGACCCGGCCCTCGCCGTTCCCGCTCGCCCTGCCGATCGACTGCCGGCCCGGCGAGGATTGCTGGGTGATCAACCACGTCGATCTCGACCCCGGCCCCGGCCGCCGCGACTACCGCTGCGGGGCGATGAGCTACGACGGCCACAAGGGCACCGATTTCGCGCTGCGGAGCCTGGCGCGGCTGGCCGACGACGTCGCGGTGCTGGCGGCCGCGGCCGGCAAGGTGGTCGGCGTGCGCGACGGCATGGCCGATGTCAGCATCGCCACCACCGGCCGCGAGTCGGTCAAGGACAAGGAATGCGGCAACGGCGTGCGGGTCGAGCATCCCGGTGGCTGGACCACCCAGTACTGCCACCTGAAGCGCGGCAGCGTGGTGGTGCGCTCGGGCGACAGCATCGCCACCGGCCAGCGGCTCGGTGCCGTCGGGCTGTCGGGGATGACCGAGTTCCCGCACGTCCACATCACCGTCGAGAAGGACGGCACCGTGGTCGACCCGTTCCGCGGTCTCGACGGCGGTCCGCAATGCGGCCCCGGCGACACCCCGCTGTGGAACGCCGAGGCCCGGCGCGCCCTGGTCGACCACGCCCCGATCCTGCTGGACGCCGGGTTCGGCACCGGTGCCGTCGAGAGGGCCGACGCCGAGGCCGGGACGGCGGCGCGCGAGGCCGCCGGCGGCGACGCCGGGGCCCTGGTGGTGTGGAGCCGCATCGCCGGCGTCGAGCCTGGCGACCGCCTCGCGACCACCATCACCACGCCGGACGGCCGCGAGCTGTTCGCCGACCGATGGACCGCCGACCAGACCCGCATCGTGCAGTTCCGGTTCGTCGGCAAGAAGCGGCCCGCCGGCGGCTGGCCGCCAGGCCAGTACACCGGCCGGGTGGTGCTGGAGCGCGACGGCCGACCGCCCCGCGAACGGGTGGTGAGCATCCGGATCGCCGGCTAGGGGCAACGCGCGGGCTGTTGACGCGCGGGCTGTTGACGCGCGCCTGCCGCGTGTCACTTGGGCGCGCCCCGTACCGTCGCCGCCGACGCGGCCTTCAGTGCGTGCGCTGCCCGTTCCGACGACCGAGCGAGATCATGCACCGCTACCGCTCCCACACCTGCTCCGCCCTGCGCGACACCCATGTCGGCGAAACGGTCCGCCTGTCCGGCTGGATCCACCGCCGCCGCGACCACGGCCAGCTCGTGTTCATCGACCTGCGCGACCACTACGGCATCACCCAGTGCGTGACCGACGTGGAGGACCCGGCGTTCCAGGAGGTCGAGAAGGTCCGCCTGGAATCGGTGGTGTGCATCACCGGCCGGGTCGTCAAGCGCTCGCCCGAGACCATCAACTCCAGGCTGGCAACCGGCGAGGTCGAGGTCCGGATCGACAGCTTCGAGGTGCTTTCGGCGGCCGACCAGGTGCCGCTGCAGGTCAACTCCGAGGAGGACGCCGGCGAGGACATCCGCCTGCGCTACCGCTACCTCGACCTGCGCCGCGAGAAGGTCCACCGCAACATCATGCTGCGCTCGGCGGTGATCGCCTCGATCCGCCGCCGCATGGTCGAGCAGGGCTTCACCGAGTTCCAGACCCCGATCCTGACCGCCTCCTCGCCCGAGGGCGCGCGCGACTTCCTGGTGCCGTCGCGCCTGCACCCCGGCAAGTTCTACGCCCTGCCGCAGGCGCCGCAGCAGTTCAAACAGCTGCTGATGGTGTCGGGCTTCGATCGCTACTTCCAGATCGCGCCCTGCTTCCGCGACGAGGACAGCCGCGCCGACCGCAGCCCGGGCGAATTCTACCAGCTCGACCTGGAGATGAGTTTCGTCGAGCAGGAGGACGTGTTCGCCGCGGTCGAGCCGGTGCTCGCCGGGGTGTTCGAGGAGTTCTCGGCCGACAAGCGGGTGCCCGGCCCGTTCCCGCGCATCGCCTACCGCGACGCCATGCTGAAATACGGCTCCGACAAGCCGGATCTGCGCATCCCGATCGAGATCGCCGACGTCTCCGAGCTGTTCCGCGGCTCGGACTTCGCGATCTTCGCCAAGATCGTCGACGGCGGCGGGGTGGTTCGCGCCATCCCGGGGCCGAAATGCGGCAGCCGGGCGATCTGCGACCGCATGAACTCCTGGGCCCAGGACCAGGGTGCGCCGGGCCTCGGCTACATGATCTTCGCCGAGGGCGAGGCGCGCGGCCCGATCGCCAGCCGCCTGCCGGCCGACAAGCATCGCCGCGATCAAGGCGGCCACCGGCATGGGCGACGGCGACGCGGTGTTCTTCTCGGCCGGCAAGCCGGGCGACGCCGCCAAGCTGGCCGGCCAGGCCCGCGTCAAGCTCGGCAACGACCTCGACTTGGTCGAGAAGGACGTCTACCGGCTGTGCTGGATCGTCGACTTCCCGATGTACGAGCTCGACGAGAAGACCGGCAAGGTCGAGTTCAGCCACAACCCGTTCTCGATGCCGCAGGGCGGCTTGGAGGCGCTGGAGACCCAGGACCCGCTCGACATCCTGGCCTACCAGTACGACGTGGTGTGCAACGGCATCGAGCTGTCGTCGGGCGCGATCCGGAACCACCGCCCGGAGATCATGTACAAGGCGTTCGAGGTCGCCGGCTACGGGCCGGAGGTGGTCGACGACAAGTTCGCCGGCATGATCAACGCCTTCAAGTTCGGGGCCCCGCCGCACGGCGGTATCGCGCCGGGCATCGACCGCATCGTGATGCTGCTGGCGGACGTGCAGAACCTGCGCGAGGTCATCCTGTTCCCGATGAACCAGCGCGCCGAGGACCTGATGATGAACGCGCCGAACGAGGTACGGCCGGAGCAGCTCCGCGAGCTGTACATCAAGCTCGCCCTGCCGCCGAAGGCGGCGGGCTGAGGGGCGCGGACGGGCGCCGCATGCCGGGCCGGCGCTACGTCCTCGGGGACCAGGTCGGCCACCTGCTGCGCCGCGCCCACCAGCGCGCCACCCAGATCTTCCTGGAGGGCTTCGAGCCGGCCGCCCTGACGCCGACCCAGTGGGCGGCGCTGGCCCGTCTCGCCGAGGAGGGTGCGGCCAGCCAGAACCACCTCGGCCGGATGACTGCCATGGACCCGGCCACCGTCCAGGGGGTGATCCGGCGCCTGGAGGCGCGCGGCCTGATCGACCGTGAGCCCGACCCCGGCGACCGCCGCCGCACCCGCCTCAAGCTCTCGGCCGAGGGCGCCGACCTGGTGGCGAAGCACACCGCCGACGGCGCCAGGGTCTCGGCGCGGACGCTGGAGCCGCTGAGCGACGCCGAGGCGGCGACCTTCCTGGAGTTGCTGCGGAAGCTGGCCTGACGCCGGGCGGGCCACCAAGGCTCTTGCCACGTACGATCGATCCCCTAAAAGGTCGGTGGATGGGGGATTCGACCGGCTCATTGCGCGCAAGGCCGACCCGGCGCCGCGTGCTGACCGGGCTGGGAGCGGCCAGCCTTGCTGGCTGCGCGACCCGCACCGGCGAGGCCGGGTCGGGCACCGCGGTGATCGGACTGCGCATCGACGATTCGCCGGCCCTGCATGCGGCGCGCAACGGTCACATATGGTTTGCGCCGATGTTTTCCTTCGGCTCCAACGATCCGACCGCAACGCTCAGCTTCGGCCTGGTAGACCCGGCGACAGGCGCGATCGACCTGCCGATGTTCGCCGGGCTGCAGGGCGTCAGAGCCAGGGCCGAGACCAGCGGCTATTCGTCGTCGTTCGAGGCGGCTCGGCTGGTCCCCGGCCGGTACGCCACCATGCAGGCCCATTTCAATGAGCGTCCGGACAGCACCCGGCAGATCATCCGCGTGCTCGAGTTCAGCGGTCGCGGTTCCTTTGCGGCTGACGCCCACGAGGTCAAGGGCTACGCCTTCACCGTGGCGGCGGGCGAGACCGTCTATGTCGGAACCATGGTTCTGTCGCTCGTCACCCGGCCAAACGGCAAGATCGCCTATGCGCCACCCCGCATCGAGAACGAGTTCGCCGCCGCAGCAAAGGTCAATCCGGTGCTTGCGGGGCTCGGCGCGGCACGCGGGACCCGGCTGATGACGCTGTTCGGGTTCTCGGCTCCGGCCCCGCAGGTGCCGCGCTTCGTGCCGGGCGTGGGCTGACGGGCGCTGCAGCGCCGGCGAGTAGTCAACGAGCCGCAGCACCCGGTCCTCGATAACGCCGACCAGCGGACCGCCGGCGGCGGCACCGGTCTCCTGCTTGATACGGACCCATTCCGGGTCGGCCCTGAAATCGGCCCAGCGCGCCTTCATGGTGGCCTCGTCGGGTCAGGCGATCAGGTAGCCGAACTCGGTGCGGGCCGCGGTGGTGGTCTCCGACATCGCGCGCATATCGAACCCGTGGTCGCGCATGAGGCGGGCGGCGTGGTCGCGGAACCGAGCGTGGAAGTCGGCCTTGCTGGCCTAATCGAGCTTCGGCTGCTCCCGGCAGTTCGTCGCGGTGGCGGAGGAACTGCACTTCCGCCGCGCCGCCGAACGCCTGCACATGGCGCAGCCGCCCTTGAGCGCGCGATCCGGCGGCTGGAGGACGAGATCGGCGCGACGTTGCTGATCCGCGGCAGCCGGCTGGTTACCCTGACTGCCGCCGGGGCGGTGCTGCTGGAGGAGGCCCGGCGGGTGCTGGCGACCCTGGAGAGGCGGGCCGGTCCGGAATGACGACGCTATGGAGGTGCCCCCTCCTTCTGACGTCATCCCGGGCGAGCGCAGCGAGACCCGGGACCCATCCGCCGCCCGAGAGCGGCCGGGGCTACCCCCGGCCGACGAACGGCATCTTGGTGGCCATCACCGTGATGAACGGGATGTTGGCGTCGAGCGGCAGGCTGGCCATGTGGACGATGGCGTTGGCGACGTGCTGGACGTCCATCAGCGGTTCGACCGCGATCTCGCCGTTGGCCTGCGGCACGCCCTTGGCCATGCGCGCCGCCATCTCGGTCTCGGCGTTGCCGATGTCGATCTGGCAGACCGCGATGTCGTATTTCCGGCCGTCGAGCGAGCCCGACTTGGTGAGGCCGCTGACGGCGTGCTTGGTGGCGGTGTAGGGGATCGAGTTCGGGCGCGGCGCGTGCGCCGAGATCGAGCCGTTGTTGATGATCCGGCCGCCGCGCGGGCTCTGGTCCTTCATCACCCGGAACGCCTCGGCGAGGCACAGGAACGAGCCGGTCAGGTTGACGTCGACCACCGCCTTCCACTGCTCGAAGCTCAGGTCCTCGAGCGGGATGCCGGGGGCGTTCATGCCGGCGTTGTTGAACACCATGTCGACGCGCCCGAAGGCGGCCTTGGTGCGGTCGAACAGCGCCTTGACCGAGGCCGGGTCGGCGACGTCGGTCGGCACCGCCAGCGCCCGGCTGCCGGCGTCGCCGGCCTTGGCGATGGTCTCCTGCAGAGCGTCCTCGCGGCGGCCGGCGAGACCGACGTGCCAGCCGGCCTTCAACAGGGCGATGGCGGAGGCCCGGCCGATGCCCGAGCCCGCTCCCGTGACGATGGCGACCTTACCGGTCATCGCGTTTCCTCCCTCGGATGTGAGCGTTCAACCGGCCGGACGGCCGGGTGCCGGGGAGATTAACCGGGTTCGGCGGCTGGCGCGACGGTCACTCGCGGTGATAGGGGTGGCCGGCCAGGATCCGCTCGGCCCGGTACACCTGCTCCAGCAGCATGACCCGCACCAGCATGTGCGGCCAGGTCTGCGGCGCCGAACGCCAGCGACCAGGTCGGCGCGCTCGCGCAGGGCCGGGCGCAAGGCCGTCGGCGCCGCCGATCAGGAAGCAGACGCTGTCCCGGCCGCCGTCGCGCCAGCGCCGGAAGGTCTCGGCGAACTCGGCGCTGGCGAGCGCCTTGCCGCGCTCGTCGAGCGCCACCAGCACCGCGCCGTCCGGGATCCGCGCCGCCAGCAGCTCGGCCTCGTGCGCCTTCAGGGCGTCGCCGGCCAGCCGCTTCTTCGCCTCGACCTCCTGGATCTCCACGGTCCACGGCAGCCGGCCGGCATACTCCCGGCACAATTCCTCGACCGGGCCGCGCCGCGCGCGGCCGACCGCGACCAGGGTAATCCGCACGCCGGCTCAGACGTGCGCGAAGGCGCGCTCGGTCCTCGAATCCTCACCGAGGCTGACCGTGCGGGTCAGCGGCGGCTGGGCGCCCCACATCTTCTCCAGGGCGTAGAACTCCCGGATCTCCGGGCGGAACAGATGGACGATCACGTCGCCGGTGTCGATCAGGACCCAGTCGCCCTGGTTCGCACCCTCGACGGAGACGTTCTTCAGCCCCCTGTCCTTGAGCTTGGAAACGATGTGGTCGGCCATGGCGGCGACCTGCCGCTGCGAGCGGCCCGTGGCGATCACCATGTGGTCGCCGATGGAGGACTTGTTCGCCAGATCGATGGCGACGATGTCCTCGGCCTTGTCGGCGTCCAGCGACTTGGTCACCAGATCGAGAAGGCCGTCTCCCTCCGGGGGAGTCGCGAGGTGGGTTATGATGAGCTCCTTTCGCTCAAAGTCTGTTCCAGATAGCCGAGCCGCGGCCACGGTCTCCATCGACGGGATGGTCGCCCTCACGTCGCGGCCCCGGTGGCTTCCCGTATCCGGGTGGCCGAAGCCGGGTGACGGCGCGTGTGGAGAAACACCCACGCCGGGAGGCGCCTGTGGGCCAGGCTCCGGGCCGCCCTCGACGGGATCCGGAACCGGGCGAACCGGTGCGCCGCCCGACTCGCCAACGCCCTTAAAGAATAGGAAGGCCGGTCGAACACCGCAACGGCGACGCTGTGAAAGATCAATGACCAGCGGTCCCAGCGGTGAATGCCGATCAGGTTGTCGGCGCCCATGATCCACACGAAGCGGATGCGCGGGCAGCGACGGCGCAGCTCGACCAGGGCGTCGGCGGTGAAGCGGGTGCCGAGACGGTCCTCCAGGTCGCGGACCCGGATGCGCGGGTGGCGCGCCGCCCGCCGGGCCGACGCCAGCCGGTTGGCGAGCGGCGCCATGCCGTCGCGGCGCTTCAGCGGGTTCTGCGGACTGACCAGCCACCAGACCTCGTCGAGCCCCAGGGTCCGGAACGCCATGCGGGCGACGTGCAGGTGGCCGTCGTGCGCCGGGTTGAACGACCCGCCCATCAGCCCGACGGTGATCCGGCGGCGATCGGCGCCGGTCGCCGGGCGCGCCGGCGCCGGGCTCGCCGGTGCCCCGAGGACGCGCGGTCGCACCCGCCTGAACGGCGAGGCGGCGCGCACGGCGGGGAAGGCGGGTGACGCTTGGCTCAAGGTCGGGTCTGGCCGTCGCCGCGGACCACGTACTTGAAGGTGGTGAGCTGCTCGGCCCCGACCGGGCCGCGGGCGTGCAGGCGGCCGGTGGAGATGCCGATCTCGGCGCCCATCCCGAACTCGCCGCCGTCGGCGAACTGGGTGGAGGCGTTGTGCAGCACGATGGCGCTGTCGACCTCGGACAGGAAGCGCTCGGCGGCGGCCGCATCCTCGGTGACGATGGAATCGGTGTGGTGCGAGCCCCAGCGCCCGACATGGGCGATCGCCCCGGCGACACCGTCGACCACCGCCACCGACAGCACCGCGTCCAGGTACTCGGTCGACCAGTCGGCCTCGGTCGCGGCGGTCATGGACGGCACCAGCGCGCGCGCCTCGGCGTCGCCGCGCAGCGCGCAGCCGGCGGCCGCGCAGGGCGGCCGCCAGGCGCGGCAGCAGGATCGGCGCCACCGCCCGGTCGACCAGCAGGGTCTCGGCGGCGCCGCAGACGCTGGTGCGGCGCATCTTGGCGTTGACCGCGATCGCCTCGGCCTTGTCCGGATCGGCGCCGCCGTCGACGTAGACATGGCAGACGCCGTCGAGATGCGCGAACACCGGCACCCGGCTCTCGGCCTGCACCCGCTCGATCAGCGACTTGCCGCCGCGCGGGACGATCACGTCGACATACTCCGGCATCCGCAGCAGATGGCCGACCGCGGCGCGGTCGCGGGTCGGCACCAGCTGGATGGCGTCCTCGGTCAGCCCGGCCGCCCGCAGCCCGGCGCGCAGGGCGTCGACCAGGGCGCGCGAGGTCTCGAAGCTCTCCGATCCGCCGCGCAGGATCGCCGCGTTGCCGGATTTCAGGCACAGCCCGCCGGCGTCGGCGGTCACGTTCGGGCGCGATTCGTAGATGATGCCGACGACGCCCAGCGGCACGCGGCGGCGCTCGATCCGCAATCCGTTCGGCCGGGTCCAGCCGGCGATGACCGCGCCCACCGGGTCGGGCAGCTCGGCGATCGCGTCCAGCCCGGCCGCGACCGCCTCCAGGCGCGCCGGGTCGAGCACCAGCCGGTCGACCAGCGCCGCGCGCTGGCCGCTGCCGCGGGCGGCGGCGACGTCGCGGGCGTTGGCCGCCAGGATCCGGGCGGCGTCGCCGCGGATCGCCGCCGCGGCGGCGGCGAGGGCGGTGTTCTTGGCGGCGGTCGGCGCCAGCGCCAGGTCGGCGGCGGCGGCGCGCGCCCGGCGGCCGATGTCGATCATGGTGGCCGCCACGTCGCCGGTTTCGGCGACCGCTGTCGTCTCGATTGTTCCGGCGAGGCTCACGTTTCGTCTCCCGCCGCTCCGGTGAGCACCAGGTCGTCGCGATGGACGATCGCGTCGCGGCCACGGTAGCCGAGGACTTCCTCGATTTCACGGGATTTCCGGCCGGCGATCCGGGCCGCGTCCTCGGCGCCGTAGGCGGTCAGGCCGCGGCCGATCTCCGCCCCGTCGGGCCCGCACACGGTGACCAGGTCGCCGCGCTCGAAGGCGCCGTCGACCGCCACCACGCCGGCCGGCAGCAGCGACTTCGCCGACAGCAGCGCCCGCGCCGCGCCGGCGTCGACCGCCAGCCGGCCGCGCGGCGCCAGCCCGCCGGCGATCCAGCGCTTGCGGGCGGTCAGCGGGCTGGCGTGGGCGGCGAACCAGGTGCAGCGGGCGCCGGCCTCCAGCCGCGCGATCGGGTTGGCCTCGCGGCCGCTGGCGATCGCCATCCGGCAGCCGGCCGACGCGGCGATCCGGGCGGCCGCCAGCTTGGTCACCATGCCGCCGGAGGCGTAGCCGGTGCCGGCGGCCCCGGCCATCGCCTCGATCTCCGCCGTCACCGCCTCGACCTGGGCCAGGTGCCGGGCCTGACGGGTCGCGGCGCGGGTCGGCGGTGTACAGGCCGTCGATGTCGGACAGCAGGACCAGGGTGTCGGCGCTGGTCATCTGCGCGACCCGGGCGCCGAGCCGGTCGTTGTCGCCGAAGCGGATCTCGGCGGTCGCCACCGTGTCGTTCTCGTTGATCACCGGCACGGCGCCGAGGGCGAGCAGCGTGCTGATGGTGGCGCGCGCGTTCAGGTGCCGGCGGCGCTGCTCGGTGTCGTCCGGGGACAGCAGGATCTGGGCGACGGTCAGGCCGTGCCGGGCCAGCGATTCCTGGTAGGCGTGGGCGAGGATGATCTGGCCGGTCGCCGCCGCCGCCTGCTTTTCCTCGAGCTTCGGGCGGGCGTGATCGATACCGAGGTGGCGGCGCCCCAGCGCGATGGCGCCGGACGACACGATCAGCACCTCGACCCCGCGCCGGCGCAGCGCCGATACGTCGTCCATCAGGGCGTCGAGCCAGTCGCGCCGGATTCGGCCGCTGGCGTCGTCGACCAGCAGGGCCGAGCCGATCTTGACCACCAGCCGGCGCGCCGAGGCCAGCGGCGAGGCGGCAGCCCCCCGGTCGGCAGCCAGCGCGTCGGTGGTTCTCAGGGCGTCCATTCCGGCTCTCCGCCGGCCGCGCGGGCAGCGGTCGCCCGCTCCTCCTTCCGGGCCGACTGCACCAGCGCCATGATGGTGCGCAGGATATCGCGGGTGCCGGCGCCGGAGGCGGCCGACACCGCCATCGGCTCGATGCCGATCTCCTCGACGAACAGCTCCTTCAGCGCCTGCACGTCCTCGGGCGGCATGGCGTCGATCTTGCTGATCGCCAGGATCTCCGGCTTCTCGGCCAGCCCGCCCTCGTAGGCCTCGAGCTCGGCGCGCACGGTGCGCCAGGCGGCGATCGGGTTGTCGCCGGTGCCGTCGACCAGATGCAGGATGGCGGCGCAACGCTCGACATGGCCGAGGAAGCGATCGCCGAGCCCGGCGCCCTCGTGCGCGCCCTCGATCAGGCCGGGAATGTCGGCCAGCACCATCTCCTCCTCGTCGATGCGGACGACGCCGAGGCCGGGATGCAGGGTGGTGAAGGGATAGTCGGCGATCTTTGGCTTGGCGGCGGTCACGGCGGCGAGGAAGGTCGACTTGCCGGCGTTCGGCAGCCCGACCAGCCCGGCGTCGGCGATCAGCTTGAGCCGCAGCCAGATCCAGAACTCCGACCCCGGCCAGCCCGGCGTCGTCTTGCGCGGCGCCTGGTTGGTGGCGGACTTGTAGTGGGTGTTGCCGAACCCGCCGTCGCCGCCCCTGGCGAGCACCACGCGCTGGCCGGGCGTCGTCATGTCGGCCAGCAGGGTCTCGTAGTTCTCGTCCCAGATCTGCGTCCCGACCGGCACGCGCAGCGTGATGTCGCTGCCGCCGGCGCCGGTCATGTTGCGGCCCATCCCGGGCCGGCCGTTCTGGGCCTTGAAGTGCTGCTGGTAGCGGAAGTCGATGAGGGTGTTCAGCGCCTCGACGCATTCGAGGTAGACGTCGCCGCCGCGGCCGCCGTCGCCGCCGTCCGGCCCGCCGTATTCGATAAAGGCCTCGCGGCGGAAGCTGACGCAGCCGGAGCCGCCGTCGCCGCTCTTCACGTACACCTTGGCCTGGTCGAGAAACTTCATCGGGGGACCTCCTGTCCCACCCGCCCCAGACGGCCGATCATCGGGCACGAAAAAAGGGAACGGAAGCCCGTTCCCTTTCCGTGCCGTCCCGGACGGGGACGGCCTTACTCGGCCGGCGCCTCGGCGGCGGTGGCGACCACGCCCACATAGGTGCGGTCGCGGGTCTTGCGGAATTCCACCCGGCCTTCGGCGACCGCGAAGATCGTGTGATCCCGGCCCATGCCGACGTTCGCGCCCGGGTGCACCTTGGTGCCACGCTGGCGGATGATGATGTTGCCGGGGATGACGACCTCGCCCCCGAACTTCTTCACGCCGAGGCGGCGGCCCTCTGAGTCGCGCCCGTTGCGCGAGCTACCGCCGGCTTTCTTATGCGCCATCGATCGATCTCCTTACGCGCGGCCGCTCAGGCGCCCGCGGTGATGCCGGTCACGCGCAGAACGGTAATCTGCTGGCGGTGACCACGGGTGCGCCGCGAGTTCTTCCGGCGGCGCTTCTTGAAGGTGATGACTTTCGGGCCCTTGGCCTGCTCGAGCACCTGGAAGGCGACCTTGGCACCGGCGACCATCGGAGCGCCGACGGTCACGCTGGACTCGTCGCCGACCATCAGCACCTGATCGAGCTCGACCGTTGCACCGGCCTCGGCCACGAGCTTCTCGACCTTGATCACGTCGCCCGAGGCGACCTTGTATTGCTTGCCGCCGGTTTTGACGACTGCGAACATCGGCTCGGTCCTGGCAATGAAAATGGAGCGCGCCGCCCACCGGCTCGCTACGGAGGCGGCACTATACGCAGGCGCGATCCGGTGTCAACCAACGCGAGTCGATGCGGACTGTGAAGGACGCGCCCGCCAAGGGAACGTCGGTGACGCTGGCGCGCTGCTGTCGGGTACGCTGCGGGAGGTAAGGGTGAGCCAGGGAAACGACGCCGAACCGGACAGCCGGTTCGAATTGCGCGGGGCAGCGGCGCTCCGCCACGAAGCCCGCAGCCTCTACGAGGGCAACTCCCGGCGCGCCCACATCTTCCGCTACGCCTTGCTCGCCCTCGACGTCCTGACCGTGCTGTACATCATCGCCTCGTCCTTCTTCGACGCGGTGCCGGCGGCGCGGATCATCGATCTTGTGCTCGGGACCCTGTTCCTCACCGACTTCCTGGTCCGGCTGTGGATCGACCGGCGGCCGATGACGATGCTGGCGAGCCCGGTGAGCCTCGCCGAGATCGCCGCGATCGTCTCGTTCCTCACCCCGGTGTTCGGCGGGGCGGCGGGCTTCCTTCGGGTGCTGCGGACCCTGCGCTTCCTGCACAGCTATCAGGTCGGCCGCCGGCTGCGCGCCGATTTCCCGATGGTCCGCCGCTACGAGGAGCTGCTGGCGGCGATCCTGCATCTCGCGGTGTTCCTGTTCGTCACCACCGCCCTGGTGTACGAGACCCACGGCTGGCGCAACGACGGGATCAACGACTACGTCGACGCCCTCTACTTCACCGTCACCACCCTGACCACCACCGGGTACGGCGACATCACGCTCGAAGGCACCGGCGGGCGGCTGCTGTCGGTGCTGATCATGATCTTCGGGGTGACGCTGTTCTTCCGGCTCGCCCACGTGCTGTTCCGCCCGACCAAGGTGCGTCACGAATGCGAAAGCTGCGGCCTGCAGCGGCACGAGCCCGACGCCGTGCACTGCAAGCATTGCGGCGTCGTGATCCACCTCGATTCCGATGGCGAGCCGCTGCTGTAGCCGCGCGCGGCCGGCCGACGGGAACCTCGACCGCGGGCTTGCAGCGGTCGCCGCCATCGCATACCTACTCTGGCTTCGATGCCGCCCTTCCTCGTCCCCTCAGACTGAACCAGGGCCGCCCGTTGCAGGGAGTGACCATGACCGGCCAGCCGATCCGAACCGACGTGACCATCGTGGGTGCCGGTCCGTGCGGCCTGTTCGCGGTGTTCGAGCTCGGGCTGCTCGATCTCAAATGCCACCTGGTCGACATCCTCGACCGGCCCGGCGGTCAGTGCGCGGAGCTGTATCCCGAGAAGCCGATCTACGACATTCCGGCGGTGCCGGTGTGCACCGGCCAGGAGCTGACGGACCGGCTGATGGAGCAGATCCGGCCGTTCGGCCCGGTGTTCCACTTCGGCCAGATGGCCGAGAAGCTGGAGCGCACCGCGGACGGCTGGTGGCGGCTGACCACCGATCTCGGCACCGAGATCGAGTCGAAGGTCGTGGTGATCGCCGCCGGCGGCGGCAGCTTCGTGCCGAAGAAGCCGCCGATCAAGGGCATCGACGCCTACGAGGGAACCGGCGTGTTCTACGCCGTGCGCCGCATGGAGCAGTTCCGCGGCAGGCATCTGGTGATCGCCGGCGGCGGCGATTCCGCGCTGGACTGGACGGTCAACCTGCAGCCGCTGGCCGCCTCCCTGACCCTGGTGCACCGGCGCGACGAGTTCCGCGCCGCGCCCGACACCGTCAACAAGATGCGCGCCCTGGTCGAGGCCGGCGCGATGACCCTCGACATCGCCCAGATCAGCGGCGTCGACGGCACCGACGGCCGGCTGGAAGCGGTGATCCTCAAGGACAAGGACGGCGAGCGCCGGGTCGAGTGCGACGCGCTGCTGGCGTTCTACGGGCTCACCATGAAACTGGGGCCGGTCGCCGAGTTCGGCCTGAACCTGCACGAGAATCTGATTCCGGTCGACACCGAGCGGTTCCAGACCTCGACGCCGGGCATCTTCGCGATCGGCGACATCAACTGGTACCCGGGCAAGCTGAAGCTCATCCTGTCGGGCTTTCACGAGGCGGCGCTGATGGCCCAGGCCGCCATCCGCATCGTGCACCCGGAGCGCAAGGTGCGGTTCCAGTACACGACGTCCAGCTCCGAACTGCAGCAGAAACTGGGGGTTGCATGAAGATTCACGTCACCGATCGCGACGGCGGCGAGCACGAACTCGAGGCCACCAACGGCTGGCGCGTGATGGAGATCATCCGCGACGCCGGCCTGCCGATCACCGCGGAGTGCGGCGGCGCCTGCGCCTGCGCGACCTGCCACGTCTACGTCGACCCGAGCTGGGTCGAGCGCGTGGAGCCGCGCGGCGAGGAGGAGAACGACATGCTCGACCTGGCGTTCGAGGTGCAGGAGAACTCCCGCCTGTCGTGCCAGATCACCATGACGCCGGAGATCGACGGCCTGAAGGTAACGCTGGCACCGGAGTGACCCCTCCGAGGCCCGCTGCGCGGACTCCTCAGGATGATGGGACCGAGCCCTTCCTCATCCTGAGGTGCCGCGCGCGGCGCGGCCACGAAGGGCTAGTGTAGCCGGATCTCGTGCTCGGCGTAGCCGATCTCCTGGGGACGCACGAGTTCGGCGTTGGCTATCCGCACGGCGTACAGCTTGCCGTCCAGGTTGCGCTCCCAGTAGTGCAGGAACCTGGTCAGGCGCGGAAAATCCGGGGCGACGTCCATGTCCTGCCAGAGATAGCTCTGCAGCAGGCCAGGAAGTCCGGGAAGCGGTAGAGGATCTCGGCGGTGGTGAGACGGTAGCGGTGCAGATCACGAACGCTGACTTGCATGTGCGACCTCATCCTGCTGGAAACATCAACCACCATCAGGATGTTGGCTCACGATCCGGCCCGCAAGCGATTTTATCGTGATTTCAAAGACTTGGCAGCACATTGAAGCGAGTGCTGCCAGCTCGGTCACCGGTCCGCGGGACGAATTTCGGCGCTGACCCTCGCCACACCCGGCTTGACTCGGAAGCGCCAATTCCCTACATCGCTGGCACTCACCGGGGGCGAGTGCTAACAGAGATGGCTCCTCCCCGGGCGACGTCGTCCAACACACGTCTCACACTTTTGAGTGTACGGAGGAATGGTCATGAAGTTTCGGCCCCTGCACGATCGGGTCGTGGTCCGCCGCATCGAGGCCGACCTGAAGACCGCTGGCGGGATCATCATCCCGGACACCGCCAAGGAGAAGCCGCAGGAAGGCGAGATCCTGGCGGTCGGCCCCGGCGCCCGCGACGAGTCCGGCAAGGTCCAGGCGCTCGACGTCAAGGTCGGCGACCGGGTGCTGTTCGGCAAGTGGTCGGGCACCGAGGTGAAGATCGACGGTGAAGACCTTCTGATTATGAAGGAGTCGGACGTCATGGGGGTGCTCGAGGGCACCGCGAAGTCCGGCAAGAAGGCCGCCTGAGCAAGGGGCCTCTAGAGCCGCTTCCTCGAAGGGCACATCAATTCTGAAGGAGAAGTTCGCATGGCTGCCAAGGAAGTTAAGTTTGGCGTCGAAGCACGCAACAAGATGCTGCACGGCGTCGACATCCTCGCCGACGCGGTGAAGGTCACGCTCGGCCCGAAGGGTCGGAACGTGGTGCTGGAGAAGTCGTTCGGCGCCCCGCGCATCTCCAAGGACGGCGTGACCGTCGCGAAGGAGATCGAGCTTTCCGACAAGTTCGAGAACATGGGCGCGCAGATGGTGCGCGAAGTGGCGTCGAAGGCCAACGACACCGCCGGTGACGGCACCACCACCGCGACCGTGCTGGCCCAGGCCATCGTCCGCGAGGGCGCCAAGGCCGTTGCCGCCGGCATCAACCCGATGGACCTGAAGCGCGGCATCGACGCCGCCGTCGAGGTCGTCGTCGCCGATCTCGAGAAGCGTTCCAAGAAGATCTCCACCTCCGATCAGGTCGCCCAGGTCGGCACGATCTCGGCCAACGGCGAGCGTGAGATCGGCGAGATGATCGCCAAGGCGATGGAGAAGGTCGGCAACGAGGGTGTCATCACCGTCGAGGAAGCCAAGTCGCTGCACACCGAACTCGACGTCGTCGAGGGCATGCAGTTCGACCGCGGCTACCTGTCGCCGTACTTCGTGACCAACGCCGACAAGATGGTGTGCGAGCTCGAGAGCCCGTACATCCTCCTGCACGAGAAGAAGGTCTCGAACCTGCAGGCGATGCTGCCGGTGCTCGAGCAGGTCGTGCAGTCGGGCAAGCCGCTGCTGATCATCGCCGAGGACGTCGAGGGCGAGGCGCTCGCGACCCTGGTGGTGAACAAGCTGCGCGGCGGCCTGAAGGTCGCGGCCGTCAAGGCGCCGGGCTTCGGCGATCGCCGCAAGGCGATGCTCGAGGATCTGGCGATCCTGACCGGCGGCACCGTGGTGTCCGAGGACCTCGGCATCCAGCTCGAGAACGTCACCCTCGACATGCTGGGCACCGCCAAGCGCGTCTCGATCACCAAGGACGAGACCACCGTCGTCGACGGCGCCGGCAAGAAGAAGGACATCGAGGCTCGCTGCTCGCAGATCCGGGCGCAGGTCGAGGACACCACCTCGGACTACGACCGTGAGAAGCTGCAGGAGCGTCTGGCCAAGCTGGCGGGCGGCGTCGCGGTGATCCGCGTCGGCGGCGCAACCGAGATCGAGGTGAAGGAGCGCAAGGATCGCGTCGACGACGCGATGCACGCCACCCGCGCCGCGGTCGAGGAAGGCATCCTGCCGGGCGGCGGTGCCGCTCTGGTGTACGCCATCCGGGCCCTCGACAAGATCAAGCCGGTGAACGACGACCAGCGCATGGGCGTCAACATCGTCCGTCGCGCCCTGGAGACCCCGGCTCGTCAGATCGCCACCAACGCCGGCCACGACGGCTCGATCGTCGTCGGCAAGCTGCTGGAGTCGAAGGACGCCAACTGGGGCTTCGACGCCCAGAACGGCGAGTTCGTCGACCTGATCAAGGCCGGCATCATCGACCCGACCAAGGTGGTGCGCAGCGCCCTGCAGAACGCGGCCTCGGTCGCCGGTCTGCTGGTGACCACCGAGGCGATGGTCGCCGACAAGCCGGAGCCCAAGGGCTCGGCGCCGGCGATGCCGGGCGGCGGCATGGGCGGCATGGACTTCTGATCCAGCCGAACCAAGCCTGACACTGTTATCGGCGAGGGCCGGGGAGCGATCCCCGGCCCTTTTCGCTGCCGAGCCGAGCTGCCGGTCACGGCGTATCGGCTCTGGTCGAGGGAGCTTCCCACGGCGCCGCGACGTCGCTACCATCGCGGGTGATTATCGTGACCGTCAGTCGGATTCCAGCGGGCGGCGCGGTTGGGGACGGGGAATGGACGGGCCATCGGCGATCCTCAGGCGCATCCGCGCCCGCGTGGCTGGAGCATCCGATCCGGCGCGCCAGCCGCTCGACCTGACGCCGGAACCGATGCCCAGCGATGTCCGGCAGGCGAACGTTCCCGGATGGCCGCGCCGCAAGCCGGCCGTCACCCCGCCGGGCGCCGACGCCGGCCCCAATCAGCCGCTCGCGGACCTCGCCCGGCTGCCCCGACCGGGGCTGCCGCTTGGCCTGCAAGGATCCGCGCTGCAACGATCCGGGCCGGAGCACGGACCGGCCGCGCGGACCGGGCCGGGTATCGGATCGGGTTCCCTGGGCGAGTCCGCCGACCGCAACGCCGCGCGCTACGCGCCGGTCGGGGCGTTCCTGGAGGTCGCGGATGTGCAGCGGCCCATTCTTACCGTTTCGATGTCCGGCGTGTCGGTGCGCTGGGACCCGGCGGAGTTGCCGGCGCTCGGGTCGCTGGTCGAGGGCGACCTCGCGACCGCGCCGGCCGGCCGGCCGTTCCGGGCGTCCTTCCAGGTGGTTCGCGTCGAGCCCGATACCGGCGTCGTCGCCGGGCGCTTCGCGGGTTTGTCCGGCAACGCGATCGACCGGCTGCTGGGGTGGCTGGTCGACCTCGACCGGATCGCGGCCGGCTCAGACGGCCGCCCGCGCTAGGCAGGCGCGTCCACCTTGACAGCGCGTCTCAGACCGGCGCGCCGAGGCCCTTCAGCCAGCCGCGGAAGCCGTCGGCGCCCTCGAACAGGTGGGCCTGGAACCCGAGCGCCCGCGCCGCCTCGATGTTGCGCGGCGAATCGTCGACGAAGGCGGTGCGGGCCGGCGTCAGCCGGGCGCGCTCGATCAGGATCTCGAAGATCCGCGGATCCGGCTTGATCACCCGCTCCTCGCCCGACACCACCACCGTGTCGAAGGCGTTCAGGAAGCCGAAGCGGCGGCGCGTCGACGCGAAGGTCTCGGCGCCGAAGTTGGTGAGGCCGTGCACCGGCATTCCCGCCGCCTTCAGCGCCTCCAGCACCCGCACGCTGCCGTCGATGGCGCCCGGGATCATGGTCTGGAAGCGGCCGTAGAACGACCGGATCGCCGGCCCGTGGTCCGGATGCCGGGACAGCGCCTCGGCCTCGGCCTCGGCGATGGTCCGACCGCGGTCCTGCTCGACGTTCCACTCGGGATGGCAGACCTCGGCGAGGAACCACGCCACCCGCGCCTCGTCGGGGGTGCCGTCGTCGTTGGTGAACACCCGGCGGTACAGGTGGCGCGGGTCCCAGTCGATCAGCACGTTGCCGACGTCGAACACCACCGCGTCGATGCTGCGGCTCTCAGGCATGGTCCCAGCCCTCCGGGTCGATGGCCAGCACCAGGGCCGAATGGTCGAGGTCGCCGCGGCCGGCCTCGACCAGGGCGTCCCAGAGCGCCAGGTTGGCGGCCAGGCCCGGCAGAACCAGCTCGACCTGGGCGGCCAGGTCGCGGGCAGCGCGCATGTCCTTCTGCTGGATCGTCGCGCGGGCCCGCGCCGTGAAGTCGCCGGTCACCATGCGCTCGCCGTGCAGTTCGAGCACCCGGCTGTGGGCGAACCCGCCGAAGATCGCCTCGCGCACCCGCGCCGGCTCGATCCCGGCGCGGCCGGCCAGCGCCAGCGCCTCGGCGACGGCGCCGATGGTCAGGCCGACGATCATCTGGTTGGCGGTCTTGGCGATCTGGCCGGCCCCGACCGGCCCGACATGGGTGATCCTCTTGCCCAACGCGCGGAAGATCGGATCGGCCCGGGCGACGTCGGCGTCGCTGCCGCCGGCCATGATGGTGAGGGTGCCGGCCTCGGCCGCGACCGTGCCGCCGGACACCGGCGCGTCCACCCAGCTGCCGCCGATCATCCGGATCCGACCGGCGAAGTCGCGGGTGCGGTCGACCGCCGTCGTCCCCATGTCGATCACCAGGGCGTCCTCGACCAGGCCGTGGGCAAGCCCCCACTGATCCTCGAAGGGGTCGAACACCACCGCCTCGACGGCGTCGGCGTCGGTCACCATGACCACCACGGTGTCGGCCGCCTCGGCGACGTGCTTCGGCGACGGCAGCGCCGACGCCCCGGGCAGCTCGGCCGCGAGTTCCTCGGCCTTCTCGATGCTGCGGGTCCACAGCGCCAGCTCGGCGCCGGCGCGCGGCCAGCCGGCGCGCCATCGGCACGCCCATCAGGCCGAGGCCGATCAACCCTATCCGCCGGCCGGCCAGCGCCAGCGGTTCCGGCGCCCCCGCGCCCCGCCCCACGCCCCCGTCATGGCCGCCTCAGGGTCGGGCGTAGCGGGCGCCGGCGCCGCGTTCGATCGCCGCCGCCGTCAGCCGGTCGACGCCGATGTCGTGGCGCAGGATCTCGAGGTAGCGCAGCTCCTCCTGGGTCGCCTCGCCGTCGGCCGCGACCACGTCGCAGGCCAGCGCGTAGGCGGTGGCGCGCAGGCGATCCGGCAGGTTTTCCTTGATCTGCGAGATCACCGCGTCGATGCCGTCCTCGACCGTCAGCAGTTCGGTGCAGGCCGACGCGATCTGCGCCAGGTTGCCCTGCTCGAAATCCTCGAAGATCGGCAGCTGCTGGACGATGCCTTGGATCATCTCCAGCTCGGAATCCGCGAGCGCGCCATCGGCGGCGGCGCCGAGGACCATGGCGTAGATGAGGGCGACGTGGTGGTTGATCATGTGAGCGATCGTCCCGTGTCTGCGTGAAGCCTCGCGAGGTATAGCGATCCGGCCGGTCGGCGACAACCGGACGCCGACGCCGGGCCGCCGGGCCGCGTCACTCCGCCGCCGCCGGCGCCCGCCGCGCCGACCATCGCGCCGAGGCGGTCAGCACCGTCACGGTCAGCGCCGGCAGGAAGGTGACCGTCACCAGCGCGGTCCCCAGGATCCCGAACAGCACGATGGCGCCGACGCCGCGGTACAGCTCGGTGCCCTCGCCCGGGAAGAACACCAGCGGCGCCAGACCGCAGATCGTGGTGATCGTCGACATCGCGATCGGCCGCAACCGGGACGCCACCGCCTCGCGCACCACCTCGCTGGGCGACCCCGCGCCGTCGCGGGCGTTCTCCATGGCTCGGTGTACGACCAGGATCGGGTTGTTCACGACCGTGCCCATCAGGATCAGGAACCCCAGCATCGAGATCATGTCGAACGGCTGGCGGATCGGCGCCAGGCCAACGGCCGGGAGCACGCCGCCGACCAGGTTCATCAGCGCCAGGCCGACGATGCCGCCGGCGACGCCGATCGGGATCGTCGTCATGATCAGCATCGGGTGCCCCCAGTGCCCGAAGATCGCCACCAGCAGCAGGTAGATCACGACCGCGGCGACCGCGTAGTTACCGAGCAGCGCCTCGCGCGTGGCGTCGAGCTGGTCGCTCGCGCCCGACAGGTCGACGTCCACCCCGATCGGCATCCCGCCGGTGTCGCGCAGGTGCTCGACGACATCGCGTCGAACGGTCTCGACGCCGGTCTCCAGCGCCACCGAGGCCGGCGGGATGATGAACACGCTGACGGTCCGCCGCCCGTCGATCCGCCGGATGGTGTTGGTGTCGACGGTCTCGATCACCCGGGCGACCGATTCCAGGGGCACCACCGCGCCCTGCGGCGTGTGCAGCGAGGTCAGGCGCACCGCGTCGATGTCGGTCGCCGGGCCGTCGCGGCCGTAGAAATAGATGTCGATCTTGCGATCGTCGCGGATGAACTCGTCGGCGAAGGCGCCGTTGGTCAGCACCGACACCGCGAACCCCAGATCCTCGAGGTCGAGGCCGAGCTCGGCGGCGCGGTCCCAGTCCGGGCGGACCTCGATCAGCGGCTGCGACAGCGACAGGGTCGGCGGCTCGATCTGGACGCGCGGGCCGTCGAACACCTGCTCGGCGCGGGCGACGGCCGCCGACGCCACGGCGTAGACGTCCTCGAGCGACGGGCCGGAGATGTCGAGCCCGACGCTCCGTGTGCCGCCGTCGTTGCTGGTGATGATCGAGCCGCGCGACGCGAACGCCCGCATTCCCGGATATTCGGCGTATTTCCGGGTGATCGCCGCCATCAGCGCGTCGATCTGCGACGGATCGACCGATTCGGTGATGATCCGCACCCGCTGCGGCTCGATCTGCATGTTCAGGTACGCCATCGCCGGCACCTCGGTCTCGCCGGCGGCGAAGCGGTCCGGATCATCGCCGACGAACGGCATGAAGTAGTCCTGCAGTTCCTCGCCGATCGCCGCCATGGTCGTCAGGTTGTAGCCGGGCGGCGCGTTCATCGAGGCGAAGGTCTTGGCCTCCTCGCCCTCCGGCAGGTACTCCGCCGGCGGCGTCAGGAACACGATCACCGCCGCGCTGGCGGCAATCGTGCCGGCCACCACCGACAGCCGGCGCGCCCTGGAGGCGAGGATGGCGTCGGACAGGCGCCCCATCGCGGCGCCGAAGCGGCCCGCCGAGGCACCGGCAGCGGCCTTCAGGTCGATGTGGGCGCAGGCGGCCGGAACCACGGTCATCGCCACCAGCATCGAGGCCAGGATCGACGCCGAGACCGCGATCGCCACGTCCGAGTAGAGCTGCCCGGCCTCCTCCTGGATCAGCACGATCGGCGCGAACACCAGCACCGTGGTCAGCGTGGAGGCGACCACCGCCGGCCACACCTTGCGGACCCCCTCGACCGCGGCCCGGAACCGGTCCAGCCCGCGGCGGCGCTCCAGGTCGATGCTTTCCAGGACGACGATGCTGTTGTCGAGCGTCATGCCGATCGCGAAGGCGACGCCGGCCAACGAGATGACGTTGATCGTCCGGCCGAAGATCAGCAGGCCGAGGAACGCCGTGATGGTGCAGATCGGGATGCCGGCGACCGCCACCAGGGTGGCGCGCCCCGAGCGCAGGAACAGGTACAGCACGCCGCACGCCAGCACCGCGCCGATGCCAAGATTGATCCAGACGTTCTTCAGCGATGCCTGAACGTAAGCCACGTCGTCCGAGGTCAGCCGCAGTTCCATGCCGGCGGGCCCGAGGACGTCGCGGTTGATCCGCTCCATCTCCTCGAGCAGGCCCTGCTTGATCGCGATGACGTTGGAGCCGGGCTCGCGGCGGACCGAGAGGCCGATCACCGGGCTTGCCGTCGACCCGGCTGATCTCGCGGATCTGGGAATGGTCGAGACTGACCCGCGCGACGTCGCCGAGGCGAACCACGGAATCGCCGGTGCGGCGCAGGATCAGCCGGTCCAGCGCCTCGATGTCGTCGAACCGGCCGATGGTGCGCAGCAGGTAGCGGCGCTTGCCGCTCTCCAGCTCGCCGCCCGAGACATCCCGGTTGCGGGCGCGCAGCGCGGCGCGGACCTCGCCGATGGAGATGCCGAGGTCGGCCAGCGCCGCCGGGTCCAGGAACACCTGGATCTGGCGTTCGGCACCGCCGCCGACCCTGACCTGGGACACCGCCGACACGCTCTCCATGCGCGGCCGCACGTAGTCGTCGACGAAGTCCCGCATCATGTCCATGTCCAGGCGGCGCGGGTTGCCGTCGAGCGGCGTCACCCGGAAGTACATGAACGGGTTGGCCGAGAACGAGGCCGCGTAGATCCGGGGCTGGTCGACGTTCTCCGGGTAGGAGGGCACCTGGCTCAGCGCGTTGTTGACGCGGATCAGGGTCTCGGTGATGTCAATGTCGAACGGGAACTCGAGCTCGATGCGGGCCTCGCCGCTCGATGCCTCGGAGACCATGCGCCGCAGGCTGCCGACCGACCGCAGGTACTCCTCCTGCTCGATCAGGATCTCCTGCTCGATGTCGCGCGGCGTGGCGCCGCGCCAGTCGGTGCGGACCGTGATCGTCCGCACCTCGAGA
Source organism: Rhodospirillaceae bacterium (assembly GCA_018401495.1). Taxonomy (GTDB): domain Bacteria; phylum Pseudomonadota; class Alphaproteobacteria; order Thalassobaculales; family Thalassobaculaceae; genus Thalassobaculum_A. Next base: position 109,259 of record JAGYJX010000010.1, on the reverse strand, counting down.
TCCGGAATCATCTGCACGGGGATGCTGAGCGTCGCCGCCAGCCCGAGCACGCACAGGATCAGCGCGACGACGGCGGTCAGTGTGCCGCGTCGGACGATGTGCTCAAACACGCGCCGGGCCCGCGCTCACGCGCCGTCGCCGTTGACGCGGACGCGCTGGCCCTCGCGCAGCGCCTCGTTGCCGCGCACCACCACCCGCTCGCCCTCCTGCAGACCGTCGCTGACGTGGACCAGGCCGTTGAACGACCGGCCAAGCTCGACGAAGCGCTCGTCCGCCACCGGCGTCGGCTCGACCCCCGGCAGCACCCACACCGACACCCGGCCGTCGGGGTAGCGGGTGATGGCGTCGCGCGGGACCACCACGCCGCGGTCCCCGGTCGCCAGGTTCAGCGTCACCCGGGCGGCGCTGCCGGTGGTCAGCGCCGGCCCCTCCCGCTCCAGCGTCAGGCGCAGCAGGAAGGTGCGCGAGGCCGGATCGGAGACCGGGACGACGGTGTCGACCACCACCGGGAACTCGCGTCCGGGCATCGATTCGAACTGCGCGGTTCCCTCGGTCAGTCCGGTGATCCGGGGGTAGTAGACCTCGGGGACCGGAACGTCGATCGTCAGGTCCCGGATCGCCACCAGCTCGACGATCATGGTCCCGGGCGACACCCATTCGCCGACCTCGGCCACCCGTCGGGAGACCACGCCCTCGAACGGTGCCGCGACCACGTGGCGTCGGACAAGGGCGTCCTGGATCGCCTCTTCGGCCCGCAGCCTCGCGGAAACCGCGGCGGCGATCCGGACCCGCGCCTCGCGGGTCTCGAAGGCATTCTGGGGCAGCGACGAACTGGTCAGCAGCCTCTGGCCGATCCGGAAGCTCGCGCTCGGCGTCGGCGCGCTCGGCGTCGGCCTCGCGGGTCGCGGCGCGCGCGCGGTCGAGGGAATGGCGCTCGACCTCGTCGTCGAGCCGGGCCAGGACGTCGCCCGGGCGAACCCGATCGCCGACTTCCACCGCCATCTCGGCAATCAGCCCGCCGATCGCGGCCGACACGCGCGCCACCCGAGGCGACGTGACGGTGCCGCTCAGGCGGACCATGTCGATGGTCTCGGCCAGTTCGGCGCGTGCCGCCACCACCGGGATCGCGCCGCCGGGCTCGGCGGCGCCGGCCGATCGTGGCGCCGGCCGACCCCGAGCGCGACGGCCACCATCGCCGCCGCTGCGGCTGGGCGCAGCGCGCCGACCTGTCGGGCGGACCGAGCCGGCGCCGCGGCGGATCAAGGGGCGTGGTCGCATCCGGCGGGCTCCCATGCCTCGGGGACGGCACGCCGGAGGCACAACCGCCCGGCGACAGGGGTGATGTTGGCCGATCGCGCCGGGCTTCAAGCGCCATGGGCGCCTGAGGCGCGCCGCGGCGATTGCGCCTTTCGCACCTGCGGCATCCGCACTAGCCTCCCGGCCCATGCAACCGGTCCTCAACGTCGTCCTCCCGGTGTTCGCGATCATGGCAGCCGGCTGGGCGGCGGGACGGTTCGGCCCGTTCACCCCGGCCGCGACCGGCGTGCTGAACGATTTCGTCTACTGGGTCGCGTTCCCGCCGCTGATCTTCGGCGCGATGGCGACCGCGCCGCTGTCGGCGACCTTCGACCTGCCGTTCCTCGCCGCCTACTCGGCGGGAGTGTTCGGGGTGTTCGCGATCAGCTTCGTGGTCGGATTGCTGGTGTTCCGCGCCCGGCCGGCGGCGCTCGCGCTGCAGGCGATGTGCGCGCTGTTCGCCAACACCGGCTACATGGGCGTGCCGCTGCTGCCGACCGCGTTCGGCGAGGCCGCGTTGCTGCCGGCGCTGATCCTGACGGTGTACAACGCCGCCTTCATGGTCGCGCTGTTCGTGACGCTGATCGAACTGGACCTGCGGGCCGAGGACCCGCCCCTGCGGATCGTCGCCGGCGTGCTGCGGGCGGTCCTGCTGAATCCGCTGGTGCTGTCGGCGCTACTGGGGATGTGCTGGTCGGCGACCGGGTGGCCGCTGCCGACGCCGGTGCGGACGTTCGGCACCATCATCGGCGCGGCGGCGGGCCCGGCGGCGCTGTTCGCGATGGGGCTGTTCCTGGTCGGTAAGCCGCTGCGAGCCGGCCTCGGCGAGGTGGGCTGGGTGGTGTTCCTGAAGCTGCTGGTGATGCCGGCGCTGGCCGCCTGGCTCGCGCTCGGGCCGCTCTCCTCCGGCCCGCTGGCCCTCGATGCGATGCAGGTGCGCTCGGTGATCGTCGGCGCCGCGCTGCCGACCGGCTCGCTGGTGTTCGTGCTGGCCTACCGATACCGTCTGTACCTGGAACGCTCGACCTCGGTCATCCTGATCTCGACCGTGCTGTCCGGCTTCACCCTGTCGGCCCTGCTGATCCTGCTCGGCACCGATTGAGGCCGCCCCGCCACCCCTGACCGGAGGTTCCGATGCCCCCCGAACCGGAGGTTCCGATGCCCCCCGAACCGGAGGTTCCGATGCCCCCAGAGACGCCCCGCCTCGGCTATGTCGGCCTCGGCCTGATGGGCGGCCCGATGGCCCGGCGGCTGCTCGCCGCCGGCTACCCGCTCGCCGTGTGGAACCGCGACCCCACCAAGCTCGCGCCGCTGGTCGCGGCCGGGGCCGCCGCCGCCGGCTCGGCGGCCGAGGTCGCGCGCGCCAGCGACATCGTGTTCACCTGCCTGACCGACACCGCCGCCGTCGAGGCCGTGGTGTTCGGGGCCGACGGCATCGCCGCCGGCGCCCGCGCCGGCTCGGTGCTGGTCGATTTCTCGTCGATGCGCCCCGACAGCGCCGCCGCGTTCGCCGCGCGGCTGCGCGCCGAGGCCGGCATGGGCTGGATCGACGCGCCGGTGTCGGGCGGCGTTCCGGGCGCGACCAACGGCACGCTGGCGGTCATGGCCGGCGGCGAGCCGGCGGAGTTCGACCGCGTGGCGCCGGTGGTCGCCCATCTGGCGGGGCGGTTCACCCTGATGGGACCGAACGGCGCCGGGCAGACCACCAAGCTGATCAACCAGTTGATCGTCGGCTGCGGCATCGCGGTGATGGCCGAGGCCTGCCAACTCGCCGAGGACGCCGGCATCGACCCGGCCCGGATCCCCCAGGCGCTGGCCGGCGGGCGGGCGGATTCGCCGATCCTGCAGCAGTTCCTGCCGCGCATGGCGGCGCGCGACGACCAGGTCCAGTCGCGCATCGCGATCATGGTGAAGGACCTCGCCACGGTGATGGACGAGGCCCGGCGGCTGGGCTCGGCCCTGCCGCTGACCGGGCTCGCCACCGAACTGCACCGGCTGATGGCCCGCCGCGGCCTCGCCGACGCCGACAACGCCGAGTACGTCCGCCTGTTCGACGCCGGCTGAATCGGCACAGGCACTCGCTTGCGACCGTCCGGGGGGCGTGCCACCGTCGCCCTGCCCGTCGGCGTCAAGGAACATACAGGGAGAGAGACATGGCCGCGCTGCCACCGGACCCGTTCGAAGGCGGGATCACCCCGTTCGCCATGGACCTTCGCGGCGGCCGGATCACCGCGCTGGAGGCCACCGAGGCCTGCCTGCGCGCGGATCGCGGCGCTGAACGGCCGGCTCGGCGCCTTCCAGGTGGTCGACGCCGAGCGCGCCCGCCAGGCGGCGCGGGCGGTCGACGGTTTGCTGGCGGCCGGCACCGATCTCGGCCCGCTGATGGGCGTGACGCTGGCCGTGAAGGACATCATCGCGGTCGACGGCCTGCCGACCACCAACGGCTCGCTGTACCCGACCGAGCACCTTACCGGGCCGGAAGGACCGCTGATCGGCCAGCCTGAAGGCGGCCGGCTGCGTCATCCTCGGCAAGACCAAGACCGTGGAGTTCGCGCTCGGCGCCACCGGCGTCAACGAGGCGCGCGGCACGCCCTGGAATCCCTGGGATGCCGGCACCCACCGCTTCCCGGGCGGCTCGTCCAGCGGCTCGGCGGTCGCGGTCGCGGCCGGGCTGTGCGGCTTTGCGCTCGGCACCGACACCGGCGGCTCGATCCGCATCCCGGCCAGCTTCTGCGGTCTGTTCGGGCACAAGACCACGGTCGGGTTGTGGTCGACCAAGGGCGTGTTCCCGCTGTCGCCGACCCTGGATTCCATCGGGCCGCTGTGCCGCAGCGCCGGCGACGCCGCGCTGATCCACGCCGTCGTCACCGACGGCAAGGTGCCGCTGGCGACGCGGCTCGACGGCCTGCGGCTCGGCCGGCCGGGCGGGATGTTCGTCGAGGACCTGGACGACGCCACGCGCGCCACCGTCGAATCGGCCCTGCTGGCGCTGTCGGCGGCCGGCGTGGAGATCGTCGACATCGACCTGCCCGAGGCCGTCGAGCGCTCGCGCATCTTCCTCGGGATCGTGCCGGCCGAACTGGTAGCGCGGCTGACCCCAGAGGGCTTCGCCGAGGCGCGCGCCAAGATGGACACCGTCACCGCCATGCGCGCCGCGCACGGCCTGGAGGTCACGGCGGTCGAGTACGCCGCCTCGCAGTTCCGGCGCCTGGAACTGGAGGCGATCGCCGCCGAGCGGTTCGAGGGGCTGGACGCCTGGGTGTCCCCGAGCACGCCATTCGTCGCCATGCCGCTCGCCAACCTCGCCCACCCGGACGAGGCCAAGCGCGCCCTGCTGTCGTCGCGCAACACCCAGCCGGCGAACGTCTTCGGGATCTGCGCCGCCAGCATGCCGATCCAGCAGTTCGGCGCGTCCCTGCCGGTCGGACTGCAACTGATGGCGCCGCGCGGCGAGGACGCCCGGCTGCTGTCGATGGCGCTGGCCTTCGAGCCGGTGCTCGGCGTCGGCACGCCGCCGGATCTGAGCGGGTTCCTGGGCTAGGGGGCCGGCCGATGCGCGTCGTCGTCACCGACCGCCACGCCGCCCACGCGCCGAGCGGCTTCATCGCCCGCGGCAACCGGATCGCCAACCCGGAGACGCCGGAGCGCGCCGCGATCCTGCGGCGCGCCGCCGAGGCCGGCGGCCACGCGCTGCTGGAGGCCGGGGAGCACGGGCTGGCGCCGGTCGCCGCCATCCACGCCGCCGACTACCTGGACTTCCTGCAGCACGCCTGGACGGAGTGGGAGGCGCTGCCGGACCACGGCGCGGAGATGCTGCCGAACGTCCATCCCGGGCGGAACATGGCGATCCACCCGACCCACATCGTCGGCAAGGCCGGGCACTACCAGGCCGACACCGCCTGCCCGATCGGCCCCGGCACCTGGGCCGGGGCGCGCGCCTCGGCCGACGTCGCGGTGACCGCCGCCGACCTGGTGGCCGGCGACGGCGGGCCGGCCTACGCGCTGTGCCGGCCGCCCGGGCACCACGCCTACGCCGACCAGGCCGGCGGCTTCTGCTTCCTGAACAACTCGGCGATCGCCGCCCAGCGGCTGCGCGACGGCGGCGCGCAACGGGTCACCGTGCTCGACGTCGACGTGCACCACGGCAACGGCACCCAGGGCATCTTCTACCACCGCGCCGACGTCCAGACCGTGTCGATCCACGGCGACCCGCGCGCCTACTACCCGTTCTTCACCGGCTACGCCGACGAGATCGGCGCCGGGCCCGGGCGCGGCGCCAACCTGAACCTGCCGCTGGCGCGCGGCACCGGCGACGCCGGCTACCTGGAGACCCTGGAGACGGCGCTGGCGGCGGTCGACGCCTTCCGGCCCGATGTCCTGGTGATCGCCCTCGGCCTCGACCCGTCGGAGAAGGATCCGCTCGCCTTCCTCGCCGTCACCACCGACGGCTTCCGCCGCATCGGCGAGCGGCTCGGGCGCGCGCCCTACCCCACCCTGATCGTGCAGGAGGGCGGCTACATCTCCGACATCCTGGGCGACAATCTGGCGGCGGTCCTGGCCGGATTCGAGACCGGTCGGGGGTAGGGGGTAATCTCCGCATCTTCTGCGGCGATTGAATCCTTGCCGCTGCGGAGAATATCCGTCATATTTTCCGCAATCAGAGCGGAGAATATGACCTACATCTGGGAACAGCGGCACTGGCCGGAACTGTGCTGGGACACCGCCAGGCTGTCACTGCAGCTGGCCGACGTGAGGCACCGCCAGGGTGTGCTGCTCGGACGGATGCGCGCGCTCGGCTTTGAGCTGCGCGAAGAGGCGGTGCTACGCACGCTGACGCAGGACGTGCTGACAACCAGCGAGATCGAGGGCGAACGCCTTGATGCCGAGCAGGTGCGATCCTCGCTCGCTCGCCGGCTCGGTCTCGACGCCGGCGCGCTCAAGCCTGTCGACCGCAACGTTGAGGGCATCGTCGAGGTGATGCTCGATGCCACCCGGAACTACGACGCCGAGGTGACGGACGAGCGCCTGTATGGTTGGCACGCGGCGCTGTTTCCGAACGGTCGCAGCGGCATGAGCCGCATCCGGATCGGCGCCTGGCGTGACGACGCAGGAGGGCCGATGCAAGTGGTATCCGGGCCGGTCGGCCGCGAGCGTGTGCACTTCACCGCCCCGCCGGCGGCACGGGTGCCGGCGGACATGGCAGCGTTTCTCAGCTGGTTCAACGCTCCGCTGGATACCGACCCAGTCCTGAAGGCTGCCGCCGCGCACCTCTGGTTCGTCACGATCCACCCCTTCGAGGACGGCAACGGCCGCATCGCCCGGGCGATCGCCGACATGGCACTGGCCCGTTCCGAGCAGAGCCCGCAACGCTTCTACAGCATGTCGGCGCAGATCCAAGCCGAGCGGGCTGACTACTACGACGCGCTCGAGCGCTCCCAGAAGAGCGGTCTCGAGGTGACCTTCTGGATGGAATGGTTCCTTAGCTGCCTCGGTCGAGCGATCGACGGTGCCGGCGAGGTGCTGTCGGCGGTGCTGATAAAGGCGGACTTCTGGAAGGTGCACGCCCAGGCATCGCTGAACGAGCGTCAGATCACGCGTGCTGAACCGGATGCTCGATGGCTTCGACGGCAAGCTGACGTCATCGAAATGGGCGAAGCTCGCCAAATGCTCCCAGGACACCGCCGGCCGCGACATCGTCGCCTTGATCGAACGAGGCATCCTCCGACGGGGCGAGGCGGGCGGCCGCAGCACGAGCTATGAACTCGTGCTCCCGTAGAGGGCGCTCGGACTCGCGACGAGCCGACCACTGTCCGTCATGCACCGTTCGAAAAGCTGCCGAACGGTGAGACTGGCCATGGCGACTCCTCCTGGTGCTATCCTGCGCCGCAGACGAGAAGGCAGGCGATTTCGGGCGATCATCCAGCTCGACGAACCGATGATGTCACAACCGAACCACGTCGACGGATCATGACAGAGCCTGCCCGATCCTCGACAGAGCCCGCCGCCAGCGCCCTGCCGCACGCGCTGCTCCGCGCCGGGCTGCTGGCGCCGGCCCGCTACCTGGAGGCGGTCGGCGCGGTCCGCGACGACGGGTTCTGGCACCGCTGGGGACAGGCCGCGCTGCTGGCGCTGGCGGTCGGCCAGGTCCTGGCCGGCGTCGTGTTCTTCTTCGCGTTCAACTGGGCCGACCTGCCGCCGTTCGCCAAGCTCGGCGCCATCCAGGCCGGCATCGCGCTGTGCGTCGCCGGCGCCTGGCTGGGACGGCGGCGGCCGGTGGCCTGGGAGGCGCTGCTGACCTCGGCGGCGATGCTGGTCGGGGTGCTGCTGGCGGTGTTCGGCCAGATCTACCAGACCGGCGCCGACGCCTACACGCTGTTCGTCGGCTGGGCGGCGCTGATCCTGCCCTGGGTGGTGCTGTCGGGGGCGCTGGCGCCCTGGGCGCTGTGGCTGGTGGTGGCCGGCATCGGCGCCGCCACCTACGCCGCGCAGATCGCCATGCCGATGGACTGGATCGCCCCGCAGGCGGTGGCGGCCCTGATGGCGCTGTTCTACGCCGGCGCCCTCGCCGCCCGCGAGGGTCTCGCCCGGCGGCCGGGGCTCGCCTGGCTGCGACCGCTGTGGCCGCGCCGGCTGCTGGTGGCAACGATCCTCGGCCTGACCTTCGCCGCCGCCGCCCCGTCGACGTTCGCGACCGGGCTCGGCCGCGACGACTGGCTGGCGCTCGCCGTCTTCACCGTCGCGGCCGTCGGCCTCGCCCTGATCTACCGACGGCTGGACGACTTTCCGTCGGTGGTGCTGGCGGTGCTGGCGATCAGCCTGCTGGTGACCCTGGCCGGCCTGCGGGTGGTGTGGGAGACCGAGGACGCGCTGCTCGGCTGGTTCGGCATGCTGGCGGTGGTGCTGACGGTGTTCGGCGCCGCCCTCGCCCTGCTCCGCCGGCTGCGCGAGGAGATGCTGGCGCATGGCTGACGACGCGCTCGCCCGGCTCTGCCGCCGGCTCGCGCTGGACGAGGCGGCGGCCCGCGCCGCGCTCGCCGCCGCCGGGCGCGGCGGCCTGCCCTGGTACCTCCTGGTGGTGATGGCGATCGGCGCCTGGCTGGCGATGATCACGATCGTCGGGCTCGCCGCCCAGCTGGTGATCGCGTTCGCCGTCGACGACGACGCCATACCGCTGTTGCTGGCCGGGTTCGGCGTCGCCACGGCGGCGGGGTCGGTGGCGATCCGCCGGGGTGGGGAGGGGTCGTTCGCGCATCAGTTCGCGCTCGCCACCGCCCTGGCCGGGCAGGCGATGGTCGCCGGCGGCCTCGGCGCGGAGTGGGAGTCGCTGTGGCTCGCCGCCGGGCGCGGCGGCGCTGGTCGCGGCGGCGCTGCTGGCGTTCTTCCGGGACCCGGTCCACCAGTTCCTGGCGGCGGCGATGGCGCTGGTCCTGGCCGGCCTGGCCCTGGTGCTGGACGAGGTGCCGCAGGCCACCGGGATCCTGGCGGCCGTCGCGCTGCCGCCGGCACTGCTGCTGTTGACCCGGCCGCCGGCCGCTCCCGATCTGCGCGGCCTCGCCCACGCGCTGCTGCTGGTGCCGTTGGCGGCGCTGTCGATACCGGCCGACCTCTGGCTCGGGGACGGTTCGATCCGGGCTGGCTGGATCTCGGCCGACTGGCTGGCGCGGGCGGCGCACGCCGCCGGGCTGGTCGCGGTGCTGGCGCTGCTGTGGCGGGGTGCGGCGCCGGAGCGCCGGCCGCTGGTCGCCGCCGCCGGCGCGGCCGCGATCCTGCTCGGCGCCGTGACCGCCGCCGGGTTGCTGGCGTCGCTCGCTGCTGCTGGCGCTCGCCTACCTGCTGGGCAGCCGGATGCTGGCGGCACTCGGCATCGCGGCGCACATCTGGTTCCTCAGCCGATTTTATTACGACCTGCAGCTCGACCTGCTGGAGAAGTCCGGGATGCTGGTCGCCGCCGGTGCGGTGCTGCTGGCGCTGTGGTGGGCATGGAGCCGCGGCGCGCGGGAGGCGGCGAGCGATGGCTGAGCGGCTCCGGGCGATCGGGCTGTGGGGCGGCCTCGCCCTGGTTCTGGTGGCCGTCAACCAGCAGATCCTGGCCAAGCAGCGTGTGCTCGACGACGGCCGCACGGTGCTGCTGGCGCTGCGCCCGGCCGACCCGCGCTCGCTGATGCAGGGCGACTACATGATCCTGCGCTACGAGGAGGCGCTGGTGCCGCCGGGCGAGGGCGCCGGCGCGGGCGCCCCGGAACTCGACGGCCGGATCGTGCTGGCCCTGGACGCCGACGGCGTGGCGCGCTTCCGGCGCTTCGACGACGGCCGCGAGCCGGCGCCGGACGAGCAGCGCCTGCGCTACAAGCGGCGGGCACCGGCCGGACTCGACCCGGCCGCCGACCGGATCGAGGTGTTCGTCGGCGCCGAATCGTTCTTCTTCCAGGAAGGCCACGCCGACGCCTACGAGCAGGCCCGCTACGGCATCCTCAAGGTCGCCCCCGACGGCGGCAGCGTGCTGGTCGGCCTCGCCGACGCCGGGCGCCGGCCGATCCGGCCGTAGGATACCGCCTTTAGGCCCGGTTCATCCGGTTGCCGACCAGGTCCTCGACCACCGCCGGATCGGCGAGCGTCGAGGTGTCGCCGAGCTGGTCGTGCTCGTTGGCGGCGATCTTGCGCAGGATGCGGCGCATGATCTTGCCGGAGCGGGTCTTCGGCAGGCCGGGCGCCCACTGGATCAGGTCGGGCGAGGCGATCGGGCCGATGTCCTTGCGCACCCACTGCACCAGTTCGCGGCGCAGCTCCTCGGTCGGGCTCTCGCCGGCGTTCAGGGTGACATAGGCGTAGATGCCCTGGCCCTTGAGGTCGTGCGGGTAGCCGACCACGGCGGCCTCGGCGACCTTGGGGTGGGCGACCAGCGAGCTCTCGACCTCGGCGGTGCCCATGCGGTGGCCGGACACGTTGATGACGTCGTCGACCCGGCCGGTGATCCAGTAGTAGCCGTCGGCGTCGCGCCGGCAGCCGTCGCCGGTGAAGTACAGGCCCTTGAAGGTCGAGAAGTAGGTCTGGATGAAGCGCTCGTGGTCGCCGTAGACGGTGCGCATCTGGCCCGGCCAGCTGTCGGCGATGCAGAGGTTGCCGTCGGCGGCGCCGTCGAGCTGGTTGCCGTCGTTGTCGACCAGCAGCGGCACCACCCCGAAGAACGGCAGGGTGGCCGAGCCCGGCTTCAGGCGCGTGGCACCCGGCAGCGGCGTGATCAGGATGCCGCCGGTCTCGGTCTGCCACCAGGTGTCGACGATCGGGCAGCGGCCCTCGCCGACGACCCGGTGGTACCACAGCCAGGCCTCGGGGTTGATCGGCTCGCCGACCGAGCCGAGCAGGCGCAGCGACTTCCGCGAGGTCTTCTGCACCAGCGCCTCGCCCTCGCGCATCAGGGCGCGGATCGCGGTCGGCGCGGTGTAGAAGATGTTGACCTGGTGCTTGTCGACGACCTGCCAGAACCGGCTGGCGTCGGGGTAGTTCGGCACGCCCTCGAACATCAGGCTGATCGCGCCGTTCGCCAGCGGGCCGTAGACGATGTAGCTGTGGCCGGTGACCCAGCCGACATCGGCGGTGCACCAGTAGACCTCGCCGGGCTTGTAGTCGAACACGTACTGGTGGGTCATCGAGGCGTAGACCATGTAGCCGCCGGTGGTGTGCAGCACCCCCTTCGGCTTGCCGGTCGAGCCCGAGGTGTAGAGGATGAACAGCGGGTCCTCGGCGCCCATCTCGGTCGGCGGGCAGTCGGCCGACGCCGTCGCCATCAGGTCGTGGTACCAGTGGTCGCGGCCGGCCTTCATCTCGATCGCGCCGCCGGTGCGCCGGACCACCAGGCAGGTCTTGCACGACGGCGAGTTCGCCAGCGCGGCGTCGGCGTTCTTCTTGAGCGGCACCTTGCGGCCGCCGCGCAGGCCCTCGTCGGCGGTGATCAGCAGGTTGCTGTCGCAGTCCTGCAGGCGGTTGGCGAGGCTGTCCGGCGAGAACCCGCCGAACACCACCGAGTGGATGGCGCCGATGCGGGCGCAGGCCAGCATCGCCACCGTCGCCTCCGGGATCATCGGCAGGTAGATGGTCACCCGGTCGCCCTTGCTGACGCCCAGGTCCTTCAGGACGTTGGCGAGCTTGCAGACCTCGGCGTGCAGCTCGCGATAGCTGATCGCCCGGCTCTCGTTCGGGTCGTCGCCCTCCCACAGGATGGCGGTCTGGTCGCCGCGCGTCGCCAGGTGCCGGTCGAGGCAGTTGGCGGAGGCGTTCAGCGTGCCGTCCTCGAACCAGCGGATGTGCAGGTCGCCTGGCGTCGTAGGAGACGTCCTTGATCGCCGCGTACGGCTTGATCCAGTCGATGCGCTTGCCGTGCTCGGCCCAGAAGCCTTCCGGATCGGCGATCGAGCGCTCGTACATCGCCTTGTAACCGTCGGCGTCGATCAGCGCCGCCTTGGCGACGGCGGCGGGAACGTCGAGGATCACGTCGTCGGACATCGGGGAGCCTCCCTCAGGACACGGGTCGTGAGCCGGCACGCCCGGCCCCGCCACTGTTGCCTGCAGTATCCATAGGAGCCGCCCCGCTCACAAGCCGGGGCTGTACGCTGGCAGGGCGGAAGAACGGCACCGCGGCCCTACTCGTCCTCGGTTCCCGCGATCGCCGCCTCGAGTTCGTCCGGCCCGTCGAGGTCGAGCACCCGGCGGGCGACGCCGTGGGCGAAGCCGGCGCGGGCCAGGGACGCCATGTCGCGGTCGCGGCGCTCCGCCCGCTCCGGCCCGGCGCGCATCGGACCCAGGCGGCGGCGGCGGGCGAGGCGGCAGGCGGCGCGGAACTCGGCGTCGGCCCGGTCGTCGCCGTCGGCGGCCTCCAGCACCGCCGCGGTGGTGTCGCGGTCGACGCCCTTCTCGCGCAGCGCCATGCCGATCCGCCGCGCCGATCCGCCGCGCCGGCGCAGGCTCGCCACCTTGCCCTCGGCGAACACCCGGTCGTCGACCATGCCCGAGCCCGCGAGGCGGGCGACGATGTCCTCGACCCAGGCCGACGCCGCGTCGCGGTCGCAGCGCTCCTCGCGCGCCGCCCGCTCGACCCGTCGGGCGAGCACGCGCCGCAGCCCTTCGACCGAACTGGCGTGGCGCTCGAGGTAGTGCAGCGCCGCCCGCTCCAGGCTGGCCTTCTTCAGCGGCCCCTGCGGGCGCCGGCCGCGCGCCGCCCCGGCCTTGGTCGCGATGTCCGACCATGGCCGCTGACTGTTGCAGCTTTCGCCGGGCGGGCCTAGACGTAGCGCCATGCCAACCGCCCTCGACCGCATGACCGCCCCGACCCCGCCGGCGCCACGCCGCATCCGCGGCGTCAACTGGATCGGGCTGTGGACGCTGTACCGCAAGGAGGTCTGGCGGTTCATCAAGGTGATCAACCAGACGGTCGCGGCCCCGGTGGTCACCACCCTGCTGTTCCTGGCGGTGTTCACCCTGGCGCTCGGCCGCGACGTCGATCTCGGCGGCGCGATCTCGTTCGCCGAGTTCCTGGCGCCGGGGCTGGTGATGATGGCGCTGCTGCAGAACGCCTTCGCCAACCCCTCCTCGTCGATCGTCGGCTCCAAGATGCAGGGCAACATCGTCGACCTGCTGATGCCGCCGCTCGGCCCCGGCGAGATCACCGCGGCGTTCGCGCTCGGCGCCGTGACGCGCGGCCTGGTGGTCGGCGCCGGGACGGTGGCGGCGATGGCGGTCGTGGTCGGCTTCACCATGCCGTCGCCGCTGCTGGCGCTGTACTTCGCCGCCGCGGGCGCGCTGTTCTTCGGGCTGCTCGGCGTGCTGGCCGGGATCTGGGCCGAGAAGTTCGACCATCTGTCGGCGGTGACGACCTTCGTGGTCACGCCGCTCACCTTCCTGTCCGGCACCTTCTATTCGATCGACCGGCTGCCGGGGATCTGGAACGACATCGCCCACCTCAACCCGGTGTTCTGGCTGATCGACGGGTTCCGGGCCGGCATGATCGGCTGGTCGGACAGCGATCCCTGGATCGGCGGCCTTGCCATCGCCGGCCTCGACGCAGCGCTGTTCGCGCTGTGCTGGCGGCTGTTCTCGACCGGCTGGAAGCTCAAGGCGTGACCGGCGCCGCGGGCGCCCGACGGGGTCCCCACGGTACGCACGCCACCGCCAGCGCCGTGGCGCCGCCGTACACGACCATCGCCGCCGCGACCACCGCGAACAGCGCCGGCAGCGGCGCCTCGGCCGCCGTGATCCACCAGCCGCCGACGGCGACGACGGCGAGGCGCAGGGTGCCGGCCAGCACCGGGCCGAGGACCTTGCCGGCCCCGAGCGAGGCGAAGTACAGGCAGAGCCCGAGGCCGAAGAAGCCGTAGGCCGGGCCGGCCCACCGGAAGTAGGCGCGCGCCGCCTCCAGGACCGCCGGCTCGGCGGTGAACAGCCGGGCCCAGAGATCGGGCGCCAGCGCCACCAGCAGCCCGACCGTGCCGAGGATCGCCGCCGACAGCCCGCCGCCGAGCCAGGCGACCCGGCGGGCGCGCGCCACGTCGCCGGCGCCGATCGCCATGCCGACCATCGGCACGCAGGCGACACCGATCGCGAAGCAGATCGGCACCAGCAGGAACTCCAGGCGGGCGCCGATGCCATACCCGGCCAGCGCCTCGGTCCCGAAGCGGGCCACCAGGGCGGTCAGGATCAGCACCGTCAGGACCGTCTGCAGCGGCGAGATGCAGGCAACCGCGCCGACCCGCAGGATGTCGCGGAACAGGTCGCTGCGGAGCGGCGTCCCGGCGACGCGGAGCCGCACCCGCGAGCGCCCGGAGGCGAGGAACCAGAGCAGGAAGCCGGCGCCGGCCGCGAACGCCACGGCCTGGCCGAGCGCCACCCCCGGCATGCCGAGCCGGGGCAGCGGCCCGAGGCCGAGGCCGAAGCCGCCGCCGAGGACGATCTGCAGGCCGGCGACCACGAACAGCGTCGCCGAAGGGACGGCCATGTTGCCGGAGCCGCGCACCACCGAGGCGAAGGTGTTGGTCAGCCAGACACCGGCGGCGCCGAGGAACACGATGTTCGAGTAGGCGACCGCTTCCTCGAGGGCCGCGCCGCGGCCGCCGAGCAGCGCGTAGACGTCGCGTCCGAGGGTCAGGAAGAACCCGGTGAACGCCAGTCCGGCGGCGAGGCCGATCAGCGCCGCGTGCAGGGCCAGCGACCCCGCCCGCGCCGTGTCGCCGGCGCCGAGCGCCCGGCTGACCGCCGAGGACACGCCGCCGCCCATCGCCCCCGCCGACATCATCTGCTGCAGCATCACCATCGGGAAGGCGAGCGCCAGCCCGGCGAGGGCGGTGGTGCCGAGCCGGCCGACATAGGCGGTCTCGGCGACCGCCACCAGCGCGGTCGCCAGCATCGCCGCCATGTTGGGCAGGCTGAGCCGAATCAGCGTCGGGAACAGCGGCGACCGCAGGAGGTCCGGACCGGAGGTGGCGCGCACGACTGACAATCCCTTCACCTGCATATACAGATATGAGGCAAAACCGGAGTCATTCGGCGAGCCGGTCGAGCACCCGGTCGAGCGTCGCGTTGAGCGCGGCGGTGTCGTCGGGGCCGAGCGCGGCCTCGATCTGCCGCTGCGCCTCGGCCCAGGCCGGCCGCGCCGCCTCGACCGCAGCACGGCCCTCGGGGGTGAGCCCGAGCCGGCGCGCCCGGCGGTCGCGCACGTCGGCCTCCAGGGTCGCCAGCCCGCGGCGCACCAGCGGGCCGAGGGTGCGGGTCAGGGTCGTCGGGTCCATCACCAGCCGCTCGGCGAGCGCGCCGATCGACACGCCGTCGAGCGAGCGAAGATGGCTCAACAGGCCGTACTGGGTGATCGTCAGCCCGGTCGGCTCCAGGTGCCGGTCGTAGATCTGGGTCACCCGGCGCGCCGCCTTGCGGACCCGCAGGCAGGTGCAGACGGGGGCGCGCGGCGGCGCCGGGATCGACTTGTCGGCCATGCCCCGATATATCTGCATATGCAGACTTCTGCAAGCCGCACCGGTCTCGCCCGGCTCGGGCCGGACGGAAACCGCCCGCCGCGATCGGCGAATCGTTGACATTCCCCGGCTACGTTCCGAGTATCGCCGTTTTCCCGAGGCCGAGCGGCGGCCCCGGAGGTTCGAGGAGTGCGGGACCGTGGTTACCAGCGTGATGCCGACCTACGGCCGGATCGACATCGCTTTCGAGCGGGGCGAGGGCCCCTACCTGTTCGCCACGGATGGCCGACGATACCTCGACTTCGCCGCCGGCATCGCGACCAACTCGCTCGGCCACGCCCACCCGCATCTGGTGGCGGCGATCTGCGAGCAGGCCGGGCGCGTGATGCACGTCTCGAACCTGTACCGGATCCCCGAGCAGGAGCGGCTGGCCGACCGGCTGGTCGCGACCTCGTTCGCCGACACCGTGTTCTTCTGCAATTCCGGCGCCGAGGCGCTGGAGGGGTCGACCAAGGTCGCGCGCCGCTTCCACTTCCACAATGGCGAGCCGCACCGGACCCGCATCATCTGCTGCACCCACTCGTTCCACGGCCGCACCCTCGGCATGCTGTCGGCGACCGACAAGGAGGCCTACCGCGAGGGCTTCGGGCCGCGCGTGCAGGGCTTCAGCCACGTCGCGTTCGGCAACCTGAACGAGATGCGCGCCGCGATCGGCGACGACGCCGCGGCCATCCTGGTCGAGCCGGTGCAGGGCGAGGGCGGGGTGAACGCCGCCAGCGACGACTACCTCCGGGCGCTGCGGGCGATCGCCGACGAGTTCGGCCTGCTGCTGATCTTCGACGAAGTGCAGTGCGGCCTTGGGCGGTCGGGCAAGCTGTGGGCCCACGAATGGGCCGGAATGGCGCCGGACATCCTGGCGTCGGCCAAGGGTCTGGGCGGCGGCTTCCCGGTCGGCGCGGTGCTGGCCAGCGAGAAGGCGGCGTCGGGCATGAAGCCCGGCCTGCACGGCTCGACCTTCGGCGGCAACCCGCTCGCCATGGCGGCCGCCAACGCCGTCCTCGACATCGTGCTGGCGCCGGGCTTCCTCGACGGCGTCGACCGGATCGCGCGGCTGCTGCGCGGCAAGCTCGAGGCGGTGGTGCGCCGCCACCGGTCGGTGGTCGAGGAGGTGCGCGGCTCCGGCCTGCTGATGGGGCTGAAATGCGTGGTGCCGAGCGGCGACCTGCAGACCCGGCTGCGCGAGCAGCACGGCCTCCTGACCGTCGGCGCCGCCGAGAACGTGCTGCGCCTGCTGCCGCCGCTGACCATCGACGAGAGCCACGTCGACGAGGCGGTCAAGGCCATCGACGACGCCTGCGCCGGGCTCGCCCGTGATGCCGCTTGACCCGATCGCGGCCGGGGAGCCGCCGATGAACGCGATGCGTCACTTCCTGGACCTGGACCGGCTGGACACCGGGACGCTGCGGCGAATGATCGAGCAGGCCAAGGCCTACAAGGCCGGGGACGGGCTGGCGGCGCGGCCGCTCGACGGCAAGATCCTGGCGATGATCTTCGAGAAGCCGTCGACCCGGACCCGGGTGTCCTTCGAGTCCGGCATGAAGCGGCTCGGCGGCGAGGTCGTGGTGCTGCAGGGCGCCGACCTGCAGCTCGGGCGCGGCGAGACGGTGGCCGACACCGCCCGGGTGCTGTCGCGCTATGTCGACTGCATCATGATCCGCACCTTCCAGCACAGCACCCTGCTGGAGATGGCCGAGCACGCCACGGTGCCGGTGATCAACGGCCTGACCGATAGCACGCACCCCTGCCAGATCCTGGCCGACGTGATGGCGTTCGAGGAGCACCGCGGGCCGATCAAGGACCGGGTGATCGCCTGGTCGGGCGACGGCAACAACATGGCGGCGTCCTGGATCCAGGCGGCGGTGCAGTTCGACTTCGAGCTGCGCATCGCCTGCCCGGCCGAGCTGGCGCCGCCGCCGGAAGTCGTCGCCTGGGCGCGCGCCCGCGGCGGTCGGATCAGCGTGCTGCACGATCCGTCGGCGGCGGTCGCCGGCGCCGACGCCGTGGTCACCGACACCTGGGTGTCGATGGGCGACGAGGACACCAACCGGCACAACCTGCTGGCCGCCTACCGGGTCGACGAGGCGCTGCTCGCCAAGGCTGGGCCGGAGGCGGTGTTCATGCACTGCCTGCCGGCGCACCGCGGCGAGGAGGTGACCGCCGGCGTCATCGACGGGCCGCAGTCGATCGTCTGGGACGAGGCGGAGAACCGCATGCACACCCAGATGGCCGTGCTGAAATGGTGCCTGTCGGAAACGCTATGAGCGATCGGGAAGCGCTGTTCGAGCACACCGGACGCGACGACCTCATCCTGCCCTTCCAGATCGATCCCTACGGGCTGCGCGGCCGGCTGATCCGGCTCGGCCCGGTGGTCGACAGCATCCTGGCCCGGCACGACTACCCGGAAACGGTGGCGGCGATGCTGGCCGAGACCATGGCGCTCGCCGCCTGCCTCGCCGGAGCGCTGAAGTACGAGGGCATCTTCACCCTGCAGACCAAGGGCGACGGCCCGATCGGGACCCTGATGGCCGACATCACCAGCTCGGGCGCCATGCGGGCCTACGCCCGCTACGACGCCGACCGGCTGGCCGCGGTCGACCCGGCGGCGGCGGCCGAGCGCTCGGTGCCGCGCCTGCTCGGCGGCGGCTACATCGCCTTCACCGTCGACCAGGGCGCCGACACCGACCGCTACCAGGGCATCGTGCAGCTCGAGGGTCACACCCTGTCGGAGTGCACGCATTCCTACTTCCGCAATTCCGAGCAGATCGAGGCCGGGGTCAAGCTCGCCGCCGGCCGGGTCCGGACCCCGGACGGGCCGGCCTGGCGGGCCGGCGCCCTGATGATCCAGCGCCTGCCGTTCCAGCGCGACCTGCCCGGCCGGCCGAGCGAGGACGAGTACGACGAGACCTGGCGGACGGCGGTCACCCTGATGAGCAGCGTGACCGCCGCCGAGGTGCTGTCCACCGACCTGGCGCCCGACCGCCTGCTGTTCCGGCTGTTCCATTCCGAGGGCGTGCGCGCCTATCCCGCCCAGCCGGTGCTGGACGCCTGCCGGTGCTCCAGCACGCGGGTGGAGAGGGTGCTGCGGGCGCTGTCGGCGGAGGAACTTGCGGACCTCAAGGAAGAACACGGTGACGTCGTGGTTGTCTGCGAGTTCTGCAAGCGCGAATGGCGCTATGATGACGCCGCCCTCGCCGGGCTCAGCGAGGGCGACGAGCCTCCCGCCTTCTGATTCGGTTCCGCCACGAGGATCCCCATGACCGTCCGCTTCACGCCCAACGGCCCAGCCTCTGTCGACTCCGTCCGCGTCGTGTCCGCCCGCGTCGACCGCCGCGTGTTCCTGTCGCTCGCCCTGGGCGGGCTCGCCGCCGGCTGCAGCACCCCGGACCCGACCGTCCGGTTCGCCGACCTGACGTTCGCCGGCCGGCCGCCGATCCAGCTCGACGTCGCCCAGCTCGACATCGTCGACGAGTACCGCATGCCGCTCGCCGACCCGAACGTCGAGCACCGGGCGCCGCTGGCGCCGGGGGCCGCCGCCGAGCGCTGGGCGCGCGACGTGCTGCGCGCCACCGGCAACAGCGGCCGCGCGGTGTTCCGGGTGACGAAGGGCAGCCTGGTCGCCACCCCGCTGCCGACCACCGGCGGCGTGAAGGGCTGGTTCACGGTCGACCAGGCGGAGCGCTACGACGCCGCGATTGAAGGCCGGATCGACCTGTACGGCGCCGACGGCCGGCGCTTCGGCGAGGCGGCGGCGCAGGCGACGCGCTACCAGACGATCGCCGAGAGCGCGTCGCTGAACGACCGGCAGAGGCTGTGGTACACTCTTGTGGAAGCCACCTCCCGGGATTTCGCGGCCGCCATGGAGCAGGCGATTCGCCGCGAACTGGCCGGCTACATTCGCTGAGCGCAACCGGAAAACCCGTTCGGGATCCGTGATCTCGCGGGCGCACAACGAAACTGTCATCTAAAGCGGCTATCTAGATCGTCTGGTTGAGAGGGAGAATGCGATGGCAGCGGTCAACGCCCTGAAAGCGGCCGTGATCAAGGCTCCGGTGTACACCCGCCGCGGCCTTCAGGAGCGCATGTTCACCCTGGCGTTCTCCGGCCTGGTCTACCCGCAGATCTGGGAGGACCCGGAGGTCGACATCGCCGCCATGGGGCCGCTGGAAGGCAAGCGGATCGTCACCATCGCGTCCGGCGGCTGCAACATCCTCGCCTACCTGACCGAGCGGCCGGAGGCCGTGCTGTCGGTCGATCTCAACCGTCACCACGTGGCGCTGAACCGCCTGAAGCACGCCGCCATCACGCATCTGCCGGACTTCGAGACGTTCTTCCGGTTTTTCGGGGAGGCCGACCGGGCCGACAACGTCACCGCCTATGACCGCCACCTTGCCGCCCACCTCGACCCCGAGACCCGCGCCTACTGGGACCAGCGGACCTGGTCCGGCCGCCGGATCACGCTATTCGCCCGCAACATCTACAAGCACGGCCTGCTCGGCCGGTTCATCTCGCTGGTGCACATCCTCTCGCGCCTGCACCGCGTCGACCCGCGCCGGATGCTGGAGGCCAAGACCATGGCCGACCAGCGCCGGATCTTCGACGAGCAGCTGGCGCCGGTGTTCGGTTCGTGGCTGGTGCGCACGCTGTGCCGGAGCCCGAGCTCGCTGTACGGCCTCGGGATCCCGCCGGCGCAGTTCGACGACCTGAAGTCGGACGCCGAGGGCGGCGACATGGCGGCCCTGCTGCGCCGCCGGCTGGAGCGGCTGGCCTGCGACTTTCCGCTCGAGGACAACTACTTCGCCTGGCAGGCCTTCGGCCGCGGCTACGACCGCGAGCACCGCCGGGCGGTGCCGCGCTACCTGAAGGAAGAGAATTTCGAGGTGCTGCGCGAGACCGTCGGCAGGGTCGACGTCAGCCAGGCGTCGATCACCGCCCGCCTCGCCGCCGAGCCGGCCGCCAGCCTCGACCGCTACGTCCTGCTCGACGCCCAGGACTGGATGGACACCCGGCAGATGAACGAGCTGTGGGCGCAGATCCTGCGCACCGCGCGGCCGGGGGCCAAGGTGGTGTTCCGGACCGCCGGCGAGGCGACCATCCTGCCGCTGCACCTGCCGCCGGCCCTGCTCGACCGCTGGCGCTACGAGGCGGAGACCAGCCGCGAGCTCGGCCTCAAGGACCGGTCGTCGATCTACGGCGGCTTCCACGTCTACACCCTGGTCGACGCGTGACCCTCGCCGGAGAGCCCGGCATGGACGCGCGCGTGTCGATGGACCGGATGTACCGGCTCCAGCGCCATGTCTACGACCTGACCCGCAAGTACTACCTGTTCGGGCGCGACGGCCTGATCGAGCGCCTCGGCGCGCGCCCCGGCGAGACGGTGTGCGAGGTCGGCTGCGGCACCGCCCGCAACCTGGTGAAGATGGCCCGTCGCTACCCGGAGGCGCGGTTCTTCGGGCTGGACGCCTCGGACGAGATGCTGAAGACCGCCGCCGCCGCGGTGTCCCGCGCCGGCCTGGACGGGCGGGTGCCCGCTGGTCCAGGCCTACGCCCAGAGCTTCACGCCGGCGACCTTCGGCCTGGCGGCGCCGTTCGACCGCATCGTGTTCTCCTACACCCTGTCGATCATCCCGGGGCCGATCGAGGCGCTCGACAACGCTCTGGCCCGGCTGCGGCCGGGCGGCAGCATCCACGTCGTCGATTTCGGCGACGCCGCCGCCCTGCCGGCCGGTATTCCGCCGCCTGCTGGCCTGGTGGCTCGGCAAGTTCCACGTCGCCCACCGCCCCGAGGTCGGCGCCTGGTTCGCGGCCCGCGCCGCCGAGGGCGCCGGAACGCTGCACTCTCGCAGCATCGGTGGGCGCTACGCCGAATTCTTCACGTTCGAGAAGGCGTAGCCGCTACGCCGCGGTTCGCGCCCAGTCGGTGAGCTTGCCGAGGAAGTCGGCGCAGGCGGCGATCTGGTCGACCGCCACCCATTCGTCGGCCTTGTGGGCCTGGTCGATGCTGCCGGGGCCGAAGATCACCGCCGGGATGCCCGCCTGCTGGAACAACCCAGCCTCGGCGCCGTAGGCCACCACGCCGGAGGCGTTCAGGCCGGTCAGCAGTCGCACCAGCGCCTCCGCCGCCGACGTCGGGTCGGGGCTCAGGCCGGGAACGTCGGTGAGCCGTTCGGTGACCACGCCGGCGTGCGGCGCCTTGGCCTTCAGCGCCGGCTCCAGCCGTTCGGCGCAGAACGCCCGCACCCGCTCCTCGATGGCGTCGGCGTCGTCGGTCGGCACCAGCCGGACGCTCCAGATCACCCGGCAGGTCTCGGCCACGATGTTGTGGGCGGTGCCGCCCTCGATCACCCCGACGTTGAAGGTCGAGCACGGCGGGTCGAACGGCGAGGCCGGGTCGGCGCCGGCCGCCAGCTCGTGGCCGAGTTCCTCCAGGAAGCCGATCAGCCCGGCCGCCGCGACGATGGCGTTGGCGCCCTGGCTGGGCAGGCTCGAATGCGCCGGCAGGCCGGTGACGGTGGTGCGGTAGACGCGGGTACCCTTGTTGCCGCCGATCAGCTGCATCGAGGTCGGCTCGCCGACGATCACGGCGCGCGGCAGCGGCAGGTTGCGGGTCACGTCGGCGATGATGCCGCGCACCCCGAGGCAGCCGACCTCCTCGTCGTACGACAGCGCCAGGTGGATCGGCACCCGCAACGGCGCCGCCACCATCTCCGGCACCATCGCCAGCGCCGTCGCCACGAAGCCCTTCATGTCGCAGGTGCCGCGGCCGTACAGGCGGCCGTCGCGACGAGACAGCGCGAACGGATCCGAGGCCCAGGTCTGGCCGTCGACCGGCACCACGTCGGTGTGTCCCGACAGAACCACCCCGCCCGCCACCGGCGGCCCGATGGTCGCCCACAGGTTGGCCTTGGCACCGCCGGTGTCGTGGGTGAGCCGGGCCTCGACGCCGTGGTCGGCGAGATACGCCCGCACGTCCTCGATCAGCGCCAGGTTGGAGTTGCGCGACGTGGTGTCGTGGGCGACCAGCCGGGCGGTCAGGGCGATCGCCCGCTCCAGGCGGTCGCCGGCGGCGCTTGCGACGGCCACCGCGGTCAGCCGGAGCGGCCGATCAGGTGCATGAACTCGCGGCGACGCTCCGGGTCGTCCTTGAAGCATCCGAGCATCCGGGTGGTGACCATCGCCACCCCCTCCTTCTGGACGCCGCGCAGGCTCATGCACTGGTGCTCCGACTCGATCACCACGGCCACGCCGAGCGGGTCCAGGACGGTCTGGATGGCGTGCGCGATCTGCGCGGTCAGCCGCTCCTGGATCTGCATGCGCCGGGCGTAGGCGTCGATCACCCGGGCGAGCTTGGAGATGCCGACCACCCGGCCGCGCGGGAAGTAGCCGACATGGGCGGTCCCGACGATCGGCAGCATGTGGTGCTCGCAGAACGACTTGAAGCGCACGCCCTTGAGCAGCACGATCTCGTCGTAGGCTTCGACTTCATTGAAGGTCCGCGCCAGGATGTCGGCCGGCTCGAAGAGATAGCCGCCGAACAGCTCCTCGTAGGACTTCACCACCCGGGCGGGAGTGTCGACCAAGCCCTCCCGGTCGGGATCCTCGCCGATCCACTCGATCAGCGTGCGGACCGCTCGCTCGGCCTGCTCCCGGGTCGGCTTGCGGTGGGCGGTGGTCACCACCGTGTCGTCCGGCTTGGCCAGCGCGTTGTCGTAGGGCGTCATTTCGCGATCCTTGTTTCGGGAGGGGATGCCCCGAGGGGCAGAGCCAGTTGCCGAAGCGCACGAAGGCTCGTGCCGGGATTAACGTCCCTTATACGCCCTGACGACAGACCGGATCAAAGCTCGGCCCGTCACGCTGGCGTGATCAGTTCAGGCTGACCCGCTGATGCGGGCTGTCGAGCGAAAACGCCGGAATTGCGACCTCGAAGCGTTCGCCGTTCGAGGCCTCCATCTCGTAGGAGCCCACCATCACGCCGGACGGTGTCGGCAGCGGGCATCCGCTGGTGTATTCGAAGCTGTCGCCGGGCCGCAGCAGCGGCTGCTCGCCAACCACGCCGGGGCCGCGGACTTCCTGGGTGCGGCCGTGGGCGTCGGTGATCGACCAGTAGCGGTTGCGCAGCCGCACCGTCTCCTCGCCCAGATTCTCGATCCGGACCTGATAGGCCCAGACATACTGACCGTCCTCCGGCGAGGACTGCTCCTCCAGATAGACCGGCTTAACGGTTACCCGGATATCGTGGGTGGTAAGGCTGTACATCGATCCATCCTCGGACTCCCCAACAAGCGGAGAATTATGCGCGTCGGGGTCCGAAGTCCAACGCCCGGCTGTCCGTCACCAAATTGAAACCATGAGAGGCCCCGTGAGTTCCGTTGCCGCCGCGAGTTGGCCGCGGTGGGTCGGAGACTCAGCCGATGAACCAGTCGCCGACCACCGAGGACGAGGTCACGCCGGTCAGGGTTACCGTGGCTCCGGTCGAGAACGTGACGACCGCAACCCCGGCGACGTCGGCCGACGACCAGGTGACCCCGGCCGACAGGCTGATGCGGTCGCCGGCGGCGTAGTCGAAGTCGCTGATGGTGTCGGCCCCGTCCGGCACGCCCAGCCAGAACACGTCGCCGCCAGTGCCGCCGATCATCAGGTCGTTGCCGGCGTTGGCGACCAGCAGGTCGGCGCCGGCGCCGCCCGACAGCGTGTCGGTGCCCTGGCCGCCGTACAGCGTGTCGGCGCCGTCGCCGCCGAACAGGATGTCGTCGCCGAGGTTGCCGAACACCACGTCGCCGTCGGCGCCGCCGTTCATCGAATCGTTGCCTTGGCCTCCGAACAGCGTGTCGCTGCCGTCGCCGCCGTTGATCGTGTCGTTGCCCTGGTTGCCGTACACGATGTCCGCGCCGGCGTCGCCGAGGATCGAGTCGGCGCCGGCGTTGCCCCAGATCAGGTCGTTGCCGTCGCCGCCGACCATGGTGTCGTTGCCGTGCCCGCCGAACAGCGAGTCCAGCCCGCTGCCGCCCGACATCAGGTCGTCGCCGACGTTGCCGTACAGCAGATCGGCACCGTCGCCGCCGAACAGGCTGTCCGCCCCGTCGCCGCCGCGGATCGAGTCGTTGCCGGCGCCGCCGTCCAGCCGGTCGTCGCCGTTGCCGGCGCCGCCGACGATCGAGTCGTTGCCCTCGCCGCCGACCAGGGTGTCGTCGTCGGGTCCGCCGATCAGGGAATCCGCCCCCTCGGAGGCGGTCACGCTGACCTTCAGCTGGGTGCCGGTCAGCTTGGCGGCGGTCAAGGAGATGCCGATCGTGCTGTCCACGACCATCGTCATGGTGCCGCTGGTGTTGGCCAGGATGGTCGACGGCACGTCGACGACGTGCGCCGCGTTGGCCGTGACGTTGATGGTGGAGTAGCCGGTGATGCCGTTCAGGCTGGCGGCGATCAGCGTGCCGGACGTGATGTTGAGGGTGCCGGTGTCGGTCGCGTCGTCGGCAACAGCCGACAGGCCGGAAACCGGGGTCGAAACGGTAGCCATGGCGCTCTCCTGATTCTCGGATCGATCCGGGCGTTCTGCCCAAGCCATAAGTCATCGCCTGTTAATATATTATCACCCTCCGCGCCTTCGGTCATCGGGTTCGTGAAAGGGCGTACGCCGGACTTGCAAGATCGAACCCGCTGACGCATGTTCTGGCCAGCGTGCGGGTGTAGTTCAATGGTAGAACGGCAGCTTCCCAAGCTGCATACGAGGGTTCGATTCCCTTCACCCGCTCCACCCCCACCTGATCGATGGCCCGTGTTGCGCCCGCCGCCGGGCGGTTGCCGCGCCGCCGACAGGCACCTATCTTCCGCGGGCCTTCAATGCCCCGTTCCTACCGGTGACTCCGATGCCCGACGCCCTCGAGGTCCGCGGCCTGCGCAAGACCTTCGGCGAGGTCGTGGCGGTCGACGAGGTCAGCTTCTCCGCCGCATCCGGCCGCACGATCGGCCTGCTCGGCGGCAACGGCGCCGGCAAGACCACGACGATCTCCATGCTGCTCGGCCTGCTGACGCCGACCGCCGGATCGGTGCGGGTGCTCGGCCACGACCTCGCCACCGACCGCTACGCGGTGCTGTCGCGCATGAATTTCTCCTCGCCCTATGTCGACCTGCCGCACCGGCTGACCGTGGAGCAGAACCTGCGGGTCTACGCCGAGCTCTACGGCGTCGACGAGCCCGGCGCCCGGGTTGCGGAGCTGGCCGGCCAGCTGCAGTTCGCCGAACTGCTGGACCGGCCGACCGGCAAGCTGTCGGCGGGGCAGAAGACCCGGGTGTCGCTGGCCAAGGCGCTGGTCAACCGGCCGGAAGTGCTGCTGCTCGACGAGCCGACGGCGTCGCTCGACCCGGACACCGGCGACTGGGTGCGCCGCTACCTCGAGGAGTACCGCGAGGCCGCCGGCGCGACCATCCTGCTGGCCTCGCACAACATGGGCGAGGTCGAGCGGCTGTGCGACGACGTCCTGATGATGCGCCGCGGCCGGGTGGTCGACCGCGGCGCGCCGGCCGAGCTGCTGGCGCGCTACGGGCGCGAAACCCTGGAGGACGTGTTCCTGGACATCGCCCGCGATCGCCGCACCGGCCGCGACGCGGCGGAGGCCGCGCAATGAGCGCTGTCGCCATCCCCCGCCGCCGCGCCCAGACCGGCACGCTCGCCTCCGGCCGGCGGATCGCCGCCATGGTGCGGCGCTACTGGTACCTGATCCGCGGGTCCTGGCCGCGGATCGCCGAGCTGGCCTACTGGCCGACCATCCAGATGATCCTGTGGGGCCTGATCAGCCAGTTCTTCGTCACCCACTCGCACTGGCTGGCCGAGGCCGCCGGGGTGCTGATCGCCGGGGTGCTGCTGTGGGACATCCTGTTCCGCGGCCAGATCGGGTTCTCGATCTGCTTCCTCGAGGAGATGTGGTCGCGCAACCTCGGGCACCTGTTCGTCAGCCCGCTCAGGCCGTGGGAACTGCTGGCGGCGCTGATGACCATGAGCCTGATCCGCACCGGCCTCGGGGCCGGGGTGGCGGCGGTGATCGCGATCCTGTTGTACGGGTTCTCGCTGTTCGACCTCGGGCTGCCGCTGGTCGCCTTCTTCGTCGCCCTGATGCTGATGGGCTGGGGAATGGGGATGGCGATCGTGGCGCTGGTGCTGCGCTACGGCCTGGGTGCGGAGTCGCTGGCCTGGGTGGCGCTGTTCGCGTTCGCGCCGATCAGCTGCGTCTACTACCCGGTCTCGACCCTGCCGGAGTCGGTCCAGTGGCTGGCCTGGGCGACGCCGTCGGCCTACGTCTTCGAGGGCATGCGCGCGGTCATGGTCCACAACGTGTTCCGCTGGGACCTGCTGGCCGGGGCGCTCGCCCTGGACGCGGTGTACGTGGCGATCGGCGCCGGGGTGTTCGCCTGGGCGTTCGCGGGCGCCCGCCGCGACGGCCGCCTGCTGCAGACCGGCGAGTAGACGCGCTACCAGACGGCCGGTGCCGCCAGCGGCGCCAGCCGCGGATCGCCGGCGGCGCGGGCCATTGCGTACTCGCGGGCCGCCAGGATCGCCGCGACGTGCAGGCCGTGGGTCGTCCACGCCCCCGTCATGACCTCGCCGATCGCCGTCGCCACCGGCTTCAGGACCACCGCGATCGACTCGCCGGGATCGAGCGTCTGGCCGCCGGTCGCGCGCGCCCCGAGCGCCAGGAAGTTGTGGACCCGGTTGGTCTGCATCGCCGGGTTGGCCCACATGGTCGGCAGCCGGATCCAGGTCGCGGCGGTGTGGCCGGTCTCCTCGGCGAGTTCGCGCGGCATCGCCAGCGCCGGGTCCTCGCCGGCCTCGACCGTCCCCGCCGGCAGGCCGCGCACCACCACGCCGGCGCCGTGCCGGTACTCGTCCACCAGCACCAGCTCGCCGGCCTCGGTCACGGCCACCACGTGGCACCACTCCTTCAGCTCCAGCACGTGGAACGGGTCCAGCACGTGGCCGCGGTCGGTGACGCAGCGGTCCATCCGGTGGGTCAGGAAGCGGTCGCTGTACCCGGCCCGGCTCGACTCGACGGTCCAGGGGCGCGGCGCGTCGGGGGATCCGGTCATGGCGTCAGGCCGGGCCCGAGACGCCGGCATCGGCGAAGGTCGCCATCCCGGCGTGGCACTCGACCGCCGCCCGCAGCACGCCGAGCGCCAGGGTCGCGCCCGAGCCCTCGCCGAGCCGCATGCCGAAGTCGAACAGCGGCTCCTTGCCGATCGCCTCCAGCAGCCGGGAATGGCCGGGCTCGACCGAGCGGTGGCCGACGATGCAGTGCTCGAGCGATTTCGGGTCGATCTTCCACAGCACGGCCGCCGCCGCGGTGCAGGCGAAGCCGTCCAGCACCACCGGGGTGCGGGCCAGCCGGGCGGCCATCACCGCGCCGGCGATCGCCGCCAGCTCCAGCCCGCCGAGCGCCGCCAGCAGGTCGAGCGGATCGCCGGCGCCCCGGTGCCGCGCCACGCCCTCGCGCACCACCCGGATCTTGGTCTCGAGCGCCTTGCCGGCGACGCCGGTGCCGCGGCCGACCCAGTCCTCGGCCTCGCCGCCGAACAGCGCGCAGGCACAGCGCCGCAGCCGAGGTCGGTGTTGCCGATGCCCATCTCGCCGAGGCAGAGGACGTCGAGGTTCGGCTCGACCGCCATCATGCCGTAGGCCATGGCGCGGGCGCAGTCCTCGCCCGCCATCGCCGGACCCTGGGTGAAATCGGCGGTCGGCTGCTCGAGCGCCAGCTCGTAGACCCGGAGGTCGGAATCGAAGGTCGCGGCAGAGCTGGTTCACCGCGGCGCCGCCGGCCACGAAGTTCTGCACCATCTGGGCGGTCACCTCGGCCGGGTAGGCCGACACGCCCAGCGCCGCCACCCCGTGGTTGCCGGCGAACACCGCGGTGCGCGGGTGCTGCAGGCGCGGCGGGTGCCGACCCTGCCAGGTCGCCAGCCAGGCCGCCAGTTCCTCCAGGCGGCCGAGCGCGCCGCGCGGCTTGGTCAGCTGGGCGTCGCGCGCCGCCGCCTGGGTCCCGGCCTCGAGATCCGGCCCCGGCAGCTCGCGGAACAGCGCCCGGATCTCGTCGAGCGAGGCGGTGGACGGGTCGAAGGGCTTCTCGGGCATCGGGCCTCGCGCGGTCGGCGTTTCGGACGGTCGGGCGTTTCGGACGGCGGTCGGGATTGCGTTTTCCGGCGCAAGCCTATAACCGCGGAGACGGTGCGGGAAAGGCCGGAGGCGGTGCGGACCGACAATGAGCGACGGCACGCAACCGCGCGGCGGCGGACGCCCGAGCCGGCACTGGCGCGACGAGGTCGGGCTGGCGCTGGTGTTCCTGACCCGCCTGCCCTGGCCGGGCCGGCTGCCGGCCGACCGACCGCTGATGGACGCGGCGTGGGCGTTCCCGGTGGTCGGCGTCGCGGTCGGGCTGGTCGCCGCGCTCGGCTTCTGGGTCGCCGACGGGCTCGGCCTGCCGGTCTCGATCGCCGCGCTCGTCGCGGTCGGCGCCGGCATCCTGGTCACCGGCGCCCTGCACGAGGACGGGCTGGCGGACGTCGCCGACGGCTTCGGCGGCGGGCGCGACGCCGACGCCAAGCGCCGGATCATGCGCGACAGCCGGATCGGCAGCTACGGCGTGCTGGCGCTGATCCTCGGCGTCGCCGCCAAGGTCGCCGTTCTGGCCGCCCTGCCCGACCTGGAGACGGTCGCCGCCGCCCTCCTGACCGCTCACGCCCTCGGCCGGGCCGGCATTCCGGCGCTCGCCCGCTGGCTGCCGCCGGCGTCGAGCCGACGGGCGCGGCCGCGAGGCCGGACGCCCGGACGCCATCGGCGCGCTGTGGGCCGCCGGGATCGGCACCGGAATCGGCCTGCTGCTGCTGCCGGGCGGCATCGGCCTGGCGGCTGCGCTGTCGGCGGCGGCCGCGACGCTCGCGGTCGGCTGGCTCGCCCGGCGCCAGATCGGTGGCGGCACCGGCGACGTCTACGGCGCCGCCGAACAGGCCGCCGAGATCGCCGCGCTGCTCGCCGTGGCCTCCTATCTCGCCGCATGACGACCCGACCGTGAGGAGACGACGATGACCCCGACCCGCTGGTGGCTGGTTCGCCACGCCCCGGTGATCAACCCGGCCGGGGTGATCTACGGGCAGCACGACATCGACTGCGATGTCGACGACGCGACGATCTTCAAGGCGGTTGCCGAGACGCTGCCGGGCGGGGCGGTCTGGCTGCAGAGCCCGCTCGGCCGGACCCGGCGCACCGCCGCCGCCATCCGGGCCGCCGGCCGCGACGGCGACACGCCGGTCGACGAGCCGCGGTTGATGGAACAGAGCTTCGGCGACTGGCAGGGCCGGGTCCGCGGCGAGATCCTGGAGCGCCACCCCGAGGCGTACCGGCGGTTCTGGCTGGCGCCCGCCGACGAGCGCGCGCCCAACGGCGAGAGCTTCGTCGACGTGATCGCCCGGGTGCGGGACGCCCTCGAGGACTGGTCGGCGCGCGCCGCCGGCCGCGACGTGGTGGCGGTCATGCACGGCGGGTCGATCCGCGCCGCCCTGGCGGTGGCGCTGGAGATTGCGCCCGCGAAGGCGCTGGCGTTCCACACCGAGACCGTGTCGGTCACCCGCATCGACAGCTACCCGGACGGCGCCTGGGGGGTCGGCTTCGTCAACGCCACGCCGGGACGTCGCGCCCCGGCTGCCGCCTGACCCCGGCCAGGGTCGCCTCCACCCAATCGAGGGCGGCGGCGGCGGTCCGGGCCGGGACGTCGCCGCGCACCATCGGCCGCCGGATCATCACCACCGGCAGGTCGAGCGCCCGGGCGGCCTCGACCAGCGGCGCGTCGTCGGCGCAGCCGGTCGCCCGCATCACCACCGCCGCCGCCGCGCAGCGGCGCAGCAGGCTGATGTCGGCGGCAGGGTGACGCGGCGGCGGGCAGGGATGCGGCGTGAACCGGTCGGGGTGTTCCCAGCGCGCCGGCAACCGCGCCATCCTGACCGGAAAGCCGACGCCGCCGACCCCCTCGAAGGCCGCCAGGTCGCGCTCGGGCAGCGCCAGCAGCACGGTCCGGCCGAGGCCGGCGACCACCCCCGCCGCACCCGGCAGGTCGCGCACCTCGACCCAACGGTCGAGCGGGTGGCGGTGCCATGCCGGCGCCCGGAAGGCGAGCAGCGGGATCCGCCGTTCGGCGGCAGCGGCGCGCGCCACCCGCACCGCCTCGCGGTCGAACGGATCCAGGGCCTCGATCATCGCGACGGCGTCGCCGAGCGCCAGGACCCCGCCGCCGATCCGGTCGACCGTGCAGCCGCGCGGCACCGGGACCGTGCCCGGCCAGCGCCACGACGACCCGCACCCGGTCGCCGACCGCGGCCGCGACCTCCTCCGCCAGCCGCACCCCGGCGCGGGTGCCGGCCAGGATCCGCAGGGTCGGGGCGGTCTCGGCGTCCATGATTCCCAAAGCGTATGCCGACCGGCCGGCTGCGGCAATTCGGCCGGCCGCCGCGGCTCGACCTTGACGGCGACCCCCGGGCTATGGCCGATGCGTCGGTCAACGCGGCAACCGCGGAGTGTGTGATGTCGACGCGCCTGTTCGTCCTTGTGGTCAGCCTGCTCGTCGGGGTGCTGGCGGTGACGCTGACCGCCGGCTACCTGGTCTGGACCCGCGGCGACCAGGGCACCGCGGCGCTGATCGGCGGACCGTTCGAGCTGGTCGACCAGGACGGCCGCACGACCACCCCGGAAACCCTCAAGGGCAAGTGGAGCCTGATCTATTTCGGCTACACCTACTGCCCGGACGTCTGCCCGACGACGCTGTCGGTGATGACCCAGGCGCTCGACCAGCTCGGCCCGCTCGCCGAGAAGGTCACTCCGGTGTTCGTGACCGTCGACCCGGAACGCGACACGGTCGCCCAGCTCAAGGCCTACCAGGATCACTTCCACCCGAGCTTCGTGATGCTGACCGGCTCGCCGGATCGGGTTCGGGATGCCGCCCGGGCCTACCGGGTCTACCACCGCAAGGTGGAGAGCGAGAGCGCCACCGACTACCTGATGGACCACTCCTCGATCACCTTCCTGATGGGGCCGGACGGCGTCTACGTCACGCATTTCGGCCACGACGCGACGGCGGAATCCATGGCCGCGACCCTGCGCCAGAAGCTCGGCGGCTGAGCGGTGGACTCGCTCACCCAGCTCGCGCTCGGCGCCGGTGTCGGCGCGGCGGTGCTCGGCCGCCGGATCGGGCCGCGCCGCGCCGCGCTCGCCGGGGCGGTGCTCGGCACGCTGCCGGACCTCGACGTGTTCTGGCCGTTCGACGACCCGATCGACGCCTTCGTCCTGCATCGCGGCGCCACGCATTCCCTGGTGATCCAGGCGCTGGCCACGCCGGTGCTCGGCGAAATCATGGTCCGGCTGTTCGCCGGCCTGCGCGGCCAACGCCCTCTGGTGTGGGCGGCGGTCTACCTCGTCCTGGCCACCCACGCCCTGCTCGACGCCTTCACGGTGTACGGCACCCGCCTGCTGTGGCCGCTGTTGGACCACCCGTTCGGCGTCGGCTCGGTGTTCATCATCGACCCGCTGTACACGCTGCCGCTGCTGGTGGCGCTCGGGTGGGCGGTGTGCGCGCCGGCCTGGACGCCGCGGTTCGGCCGGGTGCTGACGGCGACGCTGGCGGTCTCGACCCTGTATCTCGGCTGGAGCGTGGCCGCCCAGCGGCTCGCCGAAGCGCGCGCCGGCGAGGCGCTCGCCAGCGGCCGGTATCGTGCCCGAGCGCACCCTGGCCACCCCGACCCCGTTCAACACGCTGCTCTGGCGGGTGATCGCGGTCGACGGCGACCGCTACCTGAACCTCTACGTCCCGCTGCTCGGCGGCGCCGAGACCATCAGCGCGTACGGCCACGCGATCCGGCCGGCGGAGCCCGGTTGCCTGGCGCAGATCCCGGCGGTCGAGCGGATGGCGCGGTTCGCCCACGGCTTCGTTCGGACCGAGCGCGCCGGCGACCGGGTGATCGTCTCCGATCTGCGCATGGGGCTGACCCCGCACTACGTCTTCAGCTTCGCGGTCGCCGACATCGCCGGCGGAGCGGCGCGCCCGACACCGCCGCGGCGGGTGCCGGCGGTCCGCTCGATCGACGGCGACATCGACTGGCTGGTGGCCGGGGTGACGGGGCGGGCGGCGCCGCGTCGGCTCGAGCAGGCGTCGGTCGTCGACCTCAACCGGGTCGCCCTGGCCGCGCGGGCGGCGGCGCCCGCCGCCTGCTGAGCCGGAGCGTTCGAACTCCCGCCAGCCCTGTACCGCCGCCCCGTACCGCCACCCCGTCCCGCCACCCCGTCCCGCTTGATCGGCGTGCGTGGCGACGCCTAAGGTGCGCCGCCGATACTTCTCCCCGGAGGACCCTGATGAGCGAGCGGATCAAGGGTGTCATGGCCGCCGGCCTGACCGCCTTCAACGACGACCTGTCGATCGACGCCGCGGGCACCATCGCCCACACCCGGTGGCTGCTGGCCAATGGCTGCGACGGCGTCCTGCTGTTCGGCACCACCGGCGAGGCCAACTCCCTGTCGCTGAAGGAGCGCCTCGACTTCCTGGACGCGCTCGGCGCCAGCGGCCTGCCGATGGACAAACTGATGATCGGCACCGGCTGCTGCGCCCTGCCGGACACCGTCGACCTGACCCGCAAGACCCTCGAGATCGGCATCGAGTCGGCGCTGATGCTGCCGCCGTTCTACTACAAGAACCCGTCGGACAACGGCCTGCACGCGCATTTCGCGCGGGTGGTGGAGGCGGTCGCCGACCCACGGCTGAAGGTCTACCTCTACCACTTCCCGCAGATGTCGGCGGTGCCCTTCAGCCACGAGCTGATCGGCCGGCCTCCTGAACGACTTCCCTGGCGTGTTCTGCGGCGTCAAGGACAGCTCCGGCGACTTCGAGAACATGAAGGCGATGGCGGCGGCGTTCCCGGGCTTCGACGTGTTCGCCGGCACCGAGCGCTACCTGCTCGACGTACTGCGGGCCGGCGGCGTCGGCACCATCACCGCCACCGGCAACTGCACCGCGCCGACCTGCGGCGCGGTCTACGCCGCCTGGCGGGCCGGCTCGCCCGAGGCCGACCGCCTGCAGGAGGAACTGACCGCCCAGCGCCTGGCGCTGCAGGCCTACCCGGCGGCCGCCGGGCTGAAGGAACTGCTGGCCCGGGAGAGTGGCAAGGCGTCGTGGCGCAACGTCCGCCCGCCGTTCATGGCGCTGCCTCCGGAGCGCGCCGAGCAGCTGGTCGCCGACATGCGCAAGGTGCGTTTCCGCCTGCCGGCGATGGCGGCGTGACGGCGGCCGCCTGATGGTCGGAGCCTGAGGGTGGGCGCGTCGTGACGGTCGGCGTCGCGGCCTTCGGGGCCGATGCCGGTGCGGCGGTTCTCGCCGCGCTCGGCGCGGTCGAGGCGGTGGGCGCGGGTGACATCGGCGGCTTCGCGGTGTTCGCCGCGCTCGGCGCCGACGGCCTGGTGATCGGCGCCGAGACCCAGCGCGGCGGCCTCGCGGCGCTGCGGCGCGACCTGGAGAGCCGCGGGCTGGTGGCGAGCGCCGAGGCCGCCGCCGTCGCCGCCCTGATCTCCAGCGGCCCGGACCGGCCGGAACCGCTGGCCCAGTTCCTGCCCGCCAGCGGCGCCGGGTTGGTCACCGGCCACCGCCTGCCGAACACCCCGGGGGTCGACGGCGTGCCGCTGAACGCCGCCGTGCTCAGTCGGCTGGAGGCGGGCGAAGCACCGTCGGACGCGGTGACGGCGGTGCTCGCGGCCAACCCGGAGGTCGACGCCGGGCTGATCGCCGTCGTCCCGGGCCGGCTGGCGTTCGCCGACAGCCGCCGCGTCGGCCGCCGCAACGACAGGGGCGAGGCCTGCCTCGAAATCCGGGGCGGGGCCGCCGGGGTCGCCGTCCTGCACAACTCGATCCGGCCGCACGAGGGACTCGCGACCCTGGCCGCCGGGGCGGCCCGGCTGGTCCTGGAGGCCGCGCTGCCGCCGCTGCCGAGCTTCCGGGTTCCGGCCGGCATCACGATCGCCCTCGGCGAGGCCGACGGCGTCTGGCTCGACCGCAACGGTGCCGTCGAACGCATCGCCAGCGGCAATCCCGGCCTCGCCCGCTACACCGGCTGGACCTCGTCGGCGGTCTACCTCGGGACGCCGGTGCTGCAGGACGGCCGGGCGGTCGGCGTCACCGTCGCCGAGGCCCGCTGCCGCCTGGACCGCGGCCGGATCCTGGAGGTCGACCCGGCCCGACCCGCCGTCGCCTGGCGGCCGGCCGGGTAGGCCCGCCCCAAGTCGGAGCGGGCGCCCTCAGAACGGCCAGGCGATGGGGATCAGCCAGACCGCCAGCGCGGTCAGCAGGATCTCGAGCGGCAGCCCCATCCGCCAGTAGTCGCCGAACCGGTACCCGCCCGGCCCCATGACCAGCAGGTTGTTCTGGTGCCCGATCGGGGTCAGGAACGCCGCCGACGCGCCGACCGCCACGGCCATCAGCATGGGGTCCGGGCTGACGCCGATCGCGCCCGCCAGGCCGATGGCGATCGGCGACATGACGACCGCGGTGGCGGCGTTGTTCATCACGTCCGACAGGGTCATGGTGACCACCAGCAGCAGGCCGAGCAGCGCGAAAGGCGGCAGCTGACCGGTCAGCGCCGCCAGGCTTTCCGCCAGCAACTGGGCGGCCCCGGTGGTCTCGAGCGCGCCGCCGACCGGGATCATCGCGGCCAGCAGCACGATCACCTGCCAGTCGATCGCGTCGTAGACGTCGCGCACGCCGATCGTGCGGGTCAGCACCATGCCGACCAGGGCGGCGACCAGCAGGACCGCCGCCGAGGCGACGCCGAACGCGGTCGCCGCCACGGCGGCCCCGAACAGCGCGATCGGCACCACCGCCCGCACCGGCTCGAGCGCGATCCGTCGCTCCGCCAGCGGCAGGCAGCCGAGCGCCCGCACGGCGTCGGCAAGACCCTCGCGCTCGCCCTGCAGCAGCAGCACGTCGCCGGCGCGGAAGCGCTGGTCGCGCAACCGCCGGCCAAGCGGCGAGCCGGATCGGGCGATCGCCAGCAGGTTCAACCCGAACCGGGCGCGCAGGTCGATGTCAGCCGCGGTGCGCCGCTCGATCCAGGACCGCGGCGGCACCACCACCTCGATCAGCGCCAACGCCTCGCGCTCGACCTGGCCGGTTCCGTCCTCGCGCTCGAGGTCCTTGGCGGCGACCAGTTCGAAGCCGGACGCCACCAGCGCCTGGATCGACTCGGTCTCGCCCTGGGCGATCAGCACGTCGCCCTCCTGCAGAACCGCGTGGTGAAGCCGGCGCACCACCTGGTTCCAGCGCCGCACCAGGGCGTCGATGGCCGGCGGCTGCTCCTGCGCTTCCAGCACCTCGTCGAGACGCTTGCCGATGACCGGCGACCCGGCGGGCACCCGCAGCTCGGTCAGGTACGCCTCGACGTCGAAGGGCTGCGCCCCCGACCCGCCGGCGCCGCCGCGCACCGGCAGCAGGCGCCAGCCGACCAGCACCAGGAAGACGATCCCGGCCAGCGCCAGCGGCACCCCGACCCAGGCGAAATCGAACAGCGCGAAGCCCTCGCCGGTGGCCTGCCGCCGGTATCCCGAGACCAGCAGGTTGGGGGGCGTGCCGATCAGCGTGGTCATGCCGCCGAGAATGGTGGCGAAGGCCAGCGGCATCAGCACCAGCCCGGACCCGTACTTACCGCGCTTGGCCATCGACAGGGCGACCGGCATCAGCATCGCCAGCGCACCGACGTTGTTCATGAAGCCCGACAGCGCGCCGCCGAGGCCACACAAAGCGGCTGTCTGCCCGAGCCGGGTCCCCGACAGCTTGGCGATCCGGGCGGCGATCAGGTCGATCAGCCCGGAGCGGGACAGCGCCGCGGACAGGCCGAGGACCGCGGCCACCGTGATCACCGCCGGGTGCCCGAAGCCGCTGAACGCCACCTCGTTCGGGATCAGCCCGAGCCCGACACAGCTCAGCAGCGCCAGCAGGGCGACCACGTCGACGCGCAGCCGTCCCCACACGAACAGCACGACCACCGCGGCAAGCACGGCGAGGATGGCGATCTGATCGACTGTCATGGATGCTCTTGTGCGGTTGGTGAGGATCGATACACCTTACCGGCACATCACCCCCGGTGCGCGCAACCCGGGCGAGGGGGTTGCGGTTCCGCCGGAAGGAGGGGGGATGCCAGCGTTCCGACCCGTCGTGTTCATCGGCGGCATTCTGGTGCTCGTGCTGGCGGCGACCATGGCGATCCCGGCGCTGGTGGAGTTCGCGCTCGGCGCCGACCACGCCCACGAGTATCTGGCCTGCGTGGCGGTGCCGGCGTTCCTCGGCATCACCGCGCTGTTGGCCGCGCGCGGCGGGCCGCTCAAGCTCGGGCTGCGCGAGGCCTACCTGCTGACCTCCGGGCTGTGGTTCGTGCTGCCGCTGGTCGCCTCGCTGCCGTTCATGTGGACGCTGCCGAACCTGTCGCTGACCGACGCCTATTTCGAGGCGGCCAGCGGTCTGACCACGACCGGCAGCACGGTGATCGTCGGCCTGGACGACCTGCCGCCGGGCATCCTGCTGTGGCGCTCGATGCTGCAATGGGTCGGCGGGATCGGCATCGTCATGATGGCGGTGGCGGTGCTGCCGCTGCTGCGGGTCGGCGGCATGCAGCTGATGAGCCGGGAGTCCTCCGACACCTCCGACAAGATCCTGGCCCGCCCGCGCGAGCTGGCGACCTGGCTGCTCAGCGTCTATCTCGGCCTCACCGTGCTCTGCGCCGTCAGCTACGGGTTGGCGGGCATGAACGGCTTCGACGCCATCAATCACGCCATGACGACGGTTTCCACCGCCGGCTTCTCGACCCGCGATTCCTCGCTCGGCGGGTTCTCGCCGGCGGCGCAGTGGGTGGCGATCGTCTTCATGCTGGTCGGCGCGGCGCCGTTCCTGCTGTACGTGCAGCTGGCGCGCGGCACCTCGGGCTTCGTGCCGTGGAGCCAGATTCCGCCGATGCTGGGCGTGGTGGCGATCGCCGGCGGGATGCTGGCCTACACCGCGATGCAAAGCGGGCACGGGATCCTCGACGCCATCCGCCACGGCCTGTTCACCGTGACCTCGATCATCACCACAACCGGTTTCGCCTCGCAGGACTGGCAGACCTGGGGTCCGCTCGCCACCGCGCTGGCGCTGGTCCTGTCGTATTGCGGCGGCTGCACCGGATCGACCACCGGGGGCGTGAAGATCTTCCGCTGGCAGGTGCTGATCCGGCGGTTCCGCATCACCGTGCAGGAGCTGATCCGCCCGCACCGGGTGGTGGCGCAGGTCTACCAGGGCCGCGCCGTCGGACCGGAAGTGGTGCAGGGCGTGATGGGTTTCGTCCTGCTGATGGGCGGCACCACGGCGGTGGCGACCGTGGCGCTCGCCGCCACCGGCCTCGACCTGGTGACCGCGTTCTCCAGCGCCGCGACCGCCATCACCAACGTCGGCCCGGCGCTCGGCACCATCGCCGGACCGGCCGGCAGCTTCGAGCCGCTGCCGGACACCGCCAAGTGGATCCTGTCGGTCGCCATGCTGCTCGGCCGGCTCGAGCTGCTGACCGTCCTGGTCATGCTGGACCCGGATTTCTGGCGACGCTGACCTGCGCGGCGCGCACTTGTGCACCGCACAAATCGGATTCAGGGTGCTGCCCGTCGAGCCGCGCGTCGCCGCCTGGCGACCGGGCTCGCAATTCAACGGGGACCCGACATGCCTGCCTTTCGGCCGATCGTGTTCATCGGCGGGATCCTGGTGCTGGTGCTGACGGCGACCATGGCGATCCCGGCCCTGGTCGAGCTGGCGCTCGGGGCCGATCACGCCCATGAGTACCTGCCCGGCATCGCGGTGCCGGCGTTCCTCGGGATCACCGCCCTGCTGGCGTCGCGCGGCGGGCCGCTCAAGCTCGGGCTGCGCGAAGCCTACCTGCTGACTTCCGGGGTCTGGTTCGTGCTGCCGCTGGTCGCCGCGCTGCCGTTCATGTGGACGCTGCCGAACCTGTCGCTGACCGACGCCTATTTCGAGGCGGTCAGCGGGCTGACCACGACCGGTTCGACGGTGATCGTCGGCCTCCACGACCTGCCGCCGGGTGTGCTGCTGTGGCGCTCGCTGCTGCAGTGGGTGGGCGGCATCGGCATCGTGGTGATGGCGGTCGCGGTGCTGCCGTTGCTGCGGGTCGGCGGCATGCAGCTGATGAAGCGGGAATCCTCCGACACCTCCGACAAGATCCTGGCCCGCCCGCGCGAACTGGCGACCTGGCTGCTCGGCATCTACGTCGCGCTGACGGTGATGGCGGCGGCCGGCTTCGAACTGGCCGGGATGACCGGGTTCGACGCCGTCAACCACGCCATGACCACAGTGTCGACCGGCGGCTACTCGACCGAGGATTCGTCGTTCGGCGGCTTCTCGCCGGCGGCGCAGTGGGTGGCCATCGTCTTCATGCTGGCCGGCGCGGCACCGTTCCTGTTCTACGTGCAGATGCTGCGAGGGACCTCCGGCTTCGTGCCGTGGAGCCAGATCCCGCCGATGCTGGGGGTGGTCGCGATCGCCGGCGGGCTGCTGGCCTGGACCGCGCTGCAGAGCGGGCACGATCTCCCCGATGCCATCCGCCACGGCCTGTTCACCGTGACCTCGATCATCACCACCACCGGCTTCGCCTCGCACGACTGGCAGACCTGGGGACCGTTCGCCGCGGCCCTGGCGCTGATCCTGACGTTCTGCGGCGGCTGCACCGGGTCGACCTCCGGCGCGGTCAAGATCTTCCGCTGGCAGGTGCTGTTCCGGCGGTTCCGCATCACCGTGCAGGAGCTGATCCGCCCGCACCGGGTGGTGGCCCAGGTCTATCAGGGCCGCGCCGTCGGACCCGAGGTGGTGCAGAGCGTGACCGGGTTCATGCTCCTGCTCGGCGGCACGACGGCGCTGACCACGCTCGCCCTGGCCGCCACCGGGGTCGACCTTGTCACCGCCTTCTCGGGCGCCGCGACCGCCATCACCAACGTCGGCCCGGCGCTCGGACCGATCGCCGGGCCGGCCGGCACCTTCGCGACGCTGCCGGACGCCGCCAAGTGGATCCTGTCGGTCGCCATGCTGCTCGGCCGGCTCGAGCTCCTGACCGTGCTGGTCATGCTGGACCCGGATTTCTGGCGGAAGTGACTCGCGCGGTCAGATCCGGCGGCCGGTGGCGGCGTCGAACAGGTGCAGATGGGCCGGATCGGCGGCGAGGCGGATGACCTCGCCGGCCGGCGGCGTGTGGTGGCCCGACCAGCGCACCGTCAGCAGGCCGCCGCCCTCGCCGGTGGCCTCGACCGACGACGCCGAGCCGTACAGCAGGGTGTCGGCCCCCAGGTGCTCGATCAGCACGATCTTGAACGCCAGCGCGGAATCCGCGTCCGCCGACAGCGTCAGGTGCTCCGGCCGCACGCCCACCGTGACCGGCCGGCCCGGCTCGACCCGCCGTCCCTCGACCGGCAGCGCCAGGCGGGCCTCGTCCGACAGCCGCAAATGCCGGCCGTCCGGCTCCACCGTGGCCGGCATGAAGTTCATCGACGGCGAGCCGATGAAGCCGCCGACGAACACGCTGCTCGGCCGCTCGTACAGCTCGATCGGCGTGCCGACCTGCTCGGCGACGCCGGCGTTCATCACCACCAGCCGGTCGGCCATGGTCATGGCCTCGATCTGGTCGTGGGTGACGTAGACGCTGGTGGTGCCGAGGCGGCGCTGCAGCTGCTTGATCTCGACCCGCATCTGGACCCGCAGCTTGGCGTCGAGGTTGGACAGCGGCTCGTCGAACAGGAACGCCGACGGCTCGCGCACGATCGCCCGCCCCATCGCCACCCGCTGGCGCTGCCCGCCGGAGAGCTGCCGGGGCCGGCGGTCGAGCAGGCCGTCCAGCTGCAGGATGCCCGCCGCCTTCTGCACCCTTTCCTCGATCGCGTCCTTGGGATAGCCGCGGTTGCGAAGGCCGTACGACATGTTCTGGTACACCGACATGTGCGGGTACAGCGCGTAGTTCTGGAACACCATGGCGATGTCGCGGTCGGCCGGCTCCAGCTCGTTGACCACCCGGTCGCCGATCTGGATGGTGCCGCTGCTGACGGTCTCGAGGCCCGCGATCATCCGCAGCAGGGTCGACTTGCCGCAGCCCGACGGCCCGACCAGCACGATGAACTCGCCGTCGGGGACGTCCAGGTCGATCCCGTGGATCGCCTTGAACCCGTTCGGGTAGACCTTCTCGACGCCCGAAATCCGCAGTTCCGCCATCCGCCGTGTTCCTACTTCTCGGTTTCGACCAGGCCCTTCACGAACAGCCGCTGCATCCCGATGACGACCAGCACCGGCGGCAGCATCGCCAGCACGGCGGCGGTCATCACGAGATGCCACTGCGGTTCGGTGTCGGCCACGTTCACCATCCGCTGGATGCCCATGACGACGGTCACGTAGCTCGGGTCGGTGGTGATCAGGAGCGGCCAGAGGTACTGGTTCCAGCCGTAGATGAACAGGATCACGAACAGCGCCGCGATGTTGGTGCGCGACAGCGGCAGCAGGATGTCGCGGAAGAACTTCATCGGCCCGGCGCCGTCGATGCGGGCGGCCTCGGTCAGCTCGTCGGGCACCGTCAGGAAGAACTGCCGGAACAGGAAGGTGGCGGTCGCCGAGGCGATCAGCGGCAGGGTCAGGCCGGTGTAGCTGTCGAGCATGCTGAAATCGAGGCGGATCGACAGCCCGGCGATCACGATCTCGTCGCCCTCGAACCCGAACAGCTCGAGCAGCCGGGTCAGCGGCGTGAAGACGTTCGCGATCACCTCGTAGGTCGGCAGGATGCGGACCTCGACCGGCAGCATCAGGGTGATGAAGATGATCCAGAAGCAGGTCATCCGCAGCGGGAAGCGGAAGTAGCAGATGGCGAAGGCGGCGGTCAGCGAGATCACGATCTTGCCGATCGCGATGCTGAGCGCCATCACCAGGCTGTTGAACAGCATCAGGGTGAGCGGCTGGCCGGAGACATGCTCCATCCCCGAGGTCAGCATCTGCCGGTAGTTGTCGACGCCGTGGCTGCCGAACCACATCGGGATCGGCGCGCTCAGCAGGTCGCGGCCGGTGTGGGTCGAGGCGACCAGCGCCACCCACAGCGGCAGCACCACGATGGCGATCCCGACGATCAGCACCAGATGCGAGACGACGGTCAGCCAGGGACGGTTCTCGACCATCGCTCAGTACTCCACCCGGCGCTCGATGTAGCGGAACTGCACCACCGTGAGCGACACCACGATGATCATCAGGATCACCGACTGGGCGGCCGAGCCGCCCAGGTCGAGGCCGATGAAGCCGTCGTTGAACACCTTGTAGACCAGGGTGTTGGTGGCGCCGGCCGGACCGCCGTTGGTGGTGGCGTGGATGGTGCCGAAGGTGTCGAAGAAGGCGTAGACCACGTTGACCACCAGCAGGAAGAAGGTGGTCGGGCTGAGCAGCGGGAACACGATGGTCCAGAACCGCTTGAGCGGCGACGCGCCGTCGATCGCGGCCGCCTCGATCAGCGACCGCGGGATCGCCTGCAGCCCGGCCAGGAAGAACAGGAAATTGTAGCTCACCTGCTTCCAGGCGGCGGCGATGATCACCAGCAGCAGGGCGTCGCCACCATCCAGGGTGTGGTTCCAGTCGTAGCCGAACACCGTCCGCAGGATCCAGGCGTTGATGCCGATCGACGGGTTGAACATGAAGTACCACAGCACACCGGCGATCGCCGGGGCGACGGCGTACGGCCAGATCAGCAGGGTCTTGTAGGTGGTCGCGCCCTTGATCACCCGGTCGGCCATGACCGCCAGCATCAGCGCGAAGCCGAGCGAGATCGACGCCACCGCGAGGCAGAACACCAGGGTGATGTGGAACGACGACAGGTAGGTCGGGTCGGCGAACAGGTCGGCGAAGTTCTCGAAGCCGATGAACTCGGTGCGCAGCCCGAAGGCGTCCTGGCGCAGCACCGACTGGTAGAGCGCCTGGCTGGCCGGCCAGATGAAGAACACCAGCGTGATCAGCAGCTGCGGCGCCAGCAGCGCGTAGGGCAGCCACTTGTGGCGGAACGTGACGCGCTTGATCACGGCGGCTTGCCCTCGGCTCGGTGTCGGTCGGAAGCGGGTGCCGGGTCAGGCCCGGCTTCGGCGCGGAACGGAGCCGGCGGCGCGCCGCCGGCTCCCCCGCAAGGTCTGGGCGAAACGCGGATCCGCGGTCAGCCGTTGTCCTTCTCGAAGCGCCGGAGCAGCGCGTTGCTGCGCTCGACCGCCGTGTCGAGGGCCTGCTTGGCGGTCTTCTGGCCGGACCACACCGCCTCGAGCTCCTCGTTCAGGATGTCGCGGATCTGCACGAAGTTGCCGAACCGCAGACCCTTGGAGTTCGGGGTCGGCTCCTTCAGCGTCATCTGCTTGATCGAGACGTCGGTACCCGGGTTCTTGTCGTAGAAGCCCTGGGTCTTGGTCAGCTCGTAGGCGGCCAGGGTGATCGGCAGGTAGCCGGTCTCCTGGTGCCACTTCGCCTGCACCTCGGCCGAGGCGAGATAGTTGAAGAACGCCGCGACGCCCTTGTACTCGGCCGGCTTGTGGCCCGACAGCACCCACAGGGTGGCGCCGCCGATGATCGAGTTCTGCGGCGCGCCGGCGACGTCCGGCCAGTACGGCAGCATGCCGACGCCGAACTCGAAGTCCTTGGCGTTCGCCTGCACGCCGGCCTGGGCGGCCGAGCTGTTCATGTACATGGCGCACTCCTGATTGTAGAACTTCGGAGCGCTGTCGGAGCGGCGACCGCCGTAGTCGAAGATCTTGGTCTTCTGCCACTCGGCGAGCTGGGCGATGTGCCGGACATGGGCGTCGCTGTTCAGCGTCAGCTCGGTGCCGAGGCCGCCGAAACCGTTCTCCATCGTGCCGATCGGCAGGTTGTGCCAGGCCGAGAAGTTCTCGAGCTGCACCCAGCTCTGCCAGCCGGTGGTGAAGCCGCAGGCGATGC
The DNA here is from genome assembly GCA_018401495.1 of Rhodospirillaceae bacterium. GTDB lineage: Bacteria > Pseudomonadota > Alphaproteobacteria > Thalassobaculales > Thalassobaculaceae > Thalassobaculum_A. Next base: position 65,923 of record JAGYJX010000010.1, on the reverse strand, counting down.
CGGCGGCCTGCAGCTTCTTGGAGAATTCACCGACCTCGGGCCAGGTCTTCGGCGGCGTGTTCGGGTCGAGCCCGGCCTTCGCGAACGCCGTCTTGTTGTAGTACAGCACCGGGGTCGAGCTGTTGAACGGCATCGACAGCATGTTGCCGGCGGTGTCCGTGTAGTAGCCCGTCACGGCCGGCAGGTAATCCTTGGGATCGAACTTGGCGCCGGCGTCCTGCATCAGCTTGTAGACCGGGTAGACGGCACCCTCGGCCGCCATCATGGTCCCGGTGCCGACCTCGAACACCTGGACGATGTGCGGGTGCTTCTTGGCGCGGAACGCGGCGATCGCGCCGGTCATGGTCTCGGTGTAGTTGCCCTTGTAGATCGGCACCACCTTGTAGTCGCTCTGGCTGGCGTTGAAGCCGGCGGCGATCGCCTCGGTCTTCTGGCCGAGCTCGCCACCCATCGCGTGCCACCACTGAACCTCGGTCTGCGCGAACGCCTGACCGGCGGCGGTCAGCGCGATGGCGCCCGCCGCGAGCGCGGCGAACTTCCGGTGCAACGTCATGGAATCGTCTCCCTCTGGGGGTTGTCGTCAGCAAATCGGGACGGATCGTCCCCCACGATCCGGCCATCCCTTCCATAGTAGTCGAAGAGCATCGCGCGTCCATCCGATTTTCGGAAACGAACACGGCGGGCCGCGCCGTTCCGTCCGCCCCGGATGAGCGCCCGCTCTCCGGAACGGAGGATCCGGCACGCAGGGCTGACGGGAACCTATTGGCGTTCGATGTCGGATCGGTGAACGGATTGTGACGCTTCCGTTAATCCGCCCGGTCGCTCCGCCGGCATTGCGGGTTTGACGCGCGCCGATAGAGTTGATATCAACATTTATGCCTGCGGACACGGCGAAGCACGGGGAGGCCGGGATGGCGACACGGGTACTGGTATTGCTCGGAACGAAGAAGGGCGCGTTCATTCTCGAAACCGACCCCGACCGACGCTCGTGGGAGCTGCGGGGACCGTATTGCGAGACCTGGCCGATGAACCACGTGATCGGCGACCCGGCGACCGGCGCCATCTACGGCGCCGGCGGCAACGAGTGGTTCGGCCCGGCGGTCTGGCGATCGACCGATCTCGGCGCCACCTGGAGCCATTCCAGCGCCGGCCTCGCCTACGCCGCCGGCGAGGAGCCGATCAAGTCGGTGTGGAGCCTGGCACCCGGCAAGGGCGCGCTGTACGCCGGCGTGCAGCCGGCCGGCCTGTTTCGCAGCGACGATGCCGGCGAGACCTGGCGGCACCTGAGCGGGCTGCGCGACCACCCGACGCGGCCGGAGTGGCAGGCGGGCGGGGCCGGGCTGATCCTGCATTCCCTGGTCCGCGACCCCGGCGACGACCGCAAGCTGTGGGTCGCGATCTCGGCCGCCGGGGTGTTCCACAGCGCCGACGGCGGCGAGACCTGGGAGCCGCGCAACCGCGGCACCCGCGCCGATTTCAATCCGGAGGACCAGCGCTACCCGGAGTTCGGGCAGTGCGTGCACTGCCTGGTGATGGCGCCCGGCATGCCGGACCGGCTGTACCAGCAGAACCATTGCGGCATGTACCGCAGCGACGATGGCGCCCGCACCTGGCAGAGCATCGAGGCCGGCCTGCCCTCGTCCTTCGGCTTCCCGGCCGCCGCCCACCCGCGCGACCCCGGCACGCTGTACCTGCTGCCGCTGAACGGCGATTCCGCCGGGCGCTACGTTCCGGACGGCAAGGCCGCGGTCTGGCGCACCCGCGACGGCGGCGCCACCTGGCAGGACCAGCGCGACGGCCTGCCGCAGAAGAACGTGTTCTTCGGCGTGCTGCGCCAGGCGATGGCGACCGACCCGCTCGACAAGGCCGGGGTGTATTTCGGCACCAGCACGGGCGCGGTCTACGCCAGCCGCGACGAGGGCGACAGCTGGCAGTGCGTGGCCGAGCACCTGCCGACGGTGCTGTCGGTGGAGACCATGGTCGTCGAGGCCTGAGGATGGTGGCGGTCACCCTCCCCGGCGCCCTGCAGCGCCTGTTCCCGGGCGCCCCGCGCCGCGTCGAGGTCGCCGCCGCGACCGTCGCCGAGGCGATCGACGGCCTCGACGCCCGCTGGCCCGGCATGCGCGACCGGATCTGCGATTCCACGCCGGCGATCCGCCGCCACATCAACGTGTTCGTCGACGGCGAGCGCGCCGCCCTCGACACGCCGCTGCGGCCGGCCTCGGCGCTGATCGTGCTGACCGCGATCAGCGGCGGCTGAGCGCCAGGTAGACGCTGTCGCACCACTCGTCGCCGACCCGCAGGCGTGCGCGCGGCGCGGCCGGTCTCGCGGAAGCCGAGCCGCGCCAGCAGCCGCAGCGAGGCCGCGTTGCGCGGGTCGACCTCTGCCACCACCTCGTCGATCGCGAAGGTCGCGAACAGCCGCGGCAGCACCGCTGACAACGCCTCACGCGCCAGGCCCTGGCCCCAGTGCGCCGGATGCAGGATGTAGCCGATCTCCGGCAGCCGCCAGCAGCCGGCCTTGCCGATCACCCGGCCCTGGTGCTCGACCACGAAGTCGTCGCTGGCGTCCGGCGACGCGGCGATCATGCCGTCGAGGTAGGCCCGCGTCTGCGCGATGTCGTGGTGCGGCGGCGTCGACCAGTAGCGCATGGCGGCCGGATCGCTCATCACCGCGTGCAGATCGTCGACATCGCCCGGGCGCGCGCGCCGGAGCCGGAGCCGGGGTGTCAGAAGTTCGACCATAACGACATCTACCCGAGGGCGGACGGGCTCGCCAAGCGCCGCGAAGGGCAGGCCACGTTTCTCACCGCTCCCGCAAGAACCGGAGTGAGGCGGGCCGGCGTTGCGCGCATCTTGGGGTCATGCGATGACCCAAGGAGGCGACCATGAACGCCCTGACCGCAACGGTTCCGACCACGATGGTCAACACCCTCGAGCCGACCGACCGCTACGCGACCGACGACGCCCGCTACCGGGCGGTCGAGACCCGCGACAAGGCGGCCGACGGGCGCTTCATCCTGGCGGTGAAGACCACCGGCGTGTATTGCCGGCCGATCTGCCCGTCGCGCACCCCGAAGCGCCCGAACGTCTTGTTCTATGGGCGCCCCGAGGAGGCGCGGGCCGCCGGCTTCCGGGCCTGCCGGCGCTGCGACCCGGACGCCTCGGCGCCGCGCGACGCCCGCCTCGACGCGGTGCGCGCCGCCTGCCGGCTGATCGAATCGGCCGAGGACGCCGCGCCGACGCTGGAAGAGTTGGGCGCCGCCGCGGGCCTCAGCCCGTTCCACCTGCAACGCACCTTCAAGACCGTGATGGGCATCACCCCGCGGCAGTACTGGGACGCCCGCCGGGTCGGCCGGCTGAAGGCCAATCTGAAAGCCGGCGAGGGCGTGGCGTCGGCGCTGTACGGCGCCGGCTACGGCTCCTCCAGCCGGCTCTACGAGAAGGCCGGCGCCCAGCTCGGCATGACGCCGGCAAGCTACGGCAAGGGCGGCGAGGGCGCGGTGATCGCCTACGCCTTCGCCGAGTCGGCGCTCGGCCGGGTCCTGGTCGGCGCCACCCGGAGCGGCATCTGCTTCGTCGGACTCGGCGACGACGAGGGGGCGCTGCTGGACGAGTTGCGGGGCGACTACCCGAGGGCCGAGCTGGCCGCCGACCCCGACGGCCTCGGCGAGACCGTCGGCGCCGTCGCGGCGACCCTGGAGGGCCGCGAGCCGCACGCCGCCCTGCCGGTCGACGTGCGCGGCACCGCCTTCCAGCGCCAGGTCTGGGAAGCGCTGCGCACCATCCCCATGGGCGAGACCCGGACCTACTCCGAGCTCGCCGCCGCCGCCGGCCGGCCGAAGGCGGTGCGCGCCGCCGCCAGCGCCTGCGCCAACAACCCGGTGGCGCTGATCGTGCCCTGCCACCGCGCCATCGGCACCGACGGCACCATGCGCGGCTACCGCTGGGGGGTCGACCGCAAGCGCGCCCTGCTCGCCGCCGAGCGGGCCGCCGCCGGGCGGGGATAGGTCCTTCCGGACCCGACCGAGCGGCCGGTGGCTCCCGGCTCGCGCTTCGCTTGGCCGGGATGACGATAGTGAGAGGGGAGGCCCTCCCCCTTCGTCGTCATCAAGTTCAGCGAGCCGCCCTCTCTCTCCAGTCGTCATCCCGGACCGGACCGCCTCCGGCGGGACGGATCCGGGACCCAGGAAGCGACGTGCACCGGCCTTCACCACGGCCGCGGCGGCGGGTGGCTCCCGGCTCGCGCTTCGCTTGGCCGGGATGACGACAGAGAGAGGGAGGTCTTCTCCTTTGTCGTCCGGAGGCGCTCGCGCGCCTTCACCGCACCTTGGCGTAGGCCAGGCAGTCGCGCGGCTCGCCCGAGACGTTGGGCGCGATGTGCCAGCGCCGCAGCCTGCCCTCGAAGCTCATCCCGGCCTTCTCCATGACCCGGGCCGAGGCCGGGTTCTCGGCGTCGCAGAACGCCCAGGCGCGCCAGATCCCGGGCTGCGCGAGGGCGAGGTCGACCAGCGCCTTCAGCGCCCGGCTGGCGAAGCCGCGGCCCCAGTGCGAGCGCGCCAGGGCGTAGCCGTAGCTGGCCTGGAAGCCCTCGATCCGAAGGTCGATGGCGCCGAACGGGCGGTCGTTGCCCGGCACCGTCATGGCGAACACGAAGGACTCGCCGGCGTCCCAGTCACGCTGGCACTGCACCAGGAACTCCTGGGTGTGCTCGACCGCCGGCACCGTCGGGATGGCCAGCCAGCGGGTCGCCTCGGGATCGCCGGCGTAGGCCTCGAACAGCGCCGTCGCGTCGGCCACCAGCGCCCGGCGCAGAATCAGCCCGTCGAGCGCCAGGCGCTCCGGAACCGGCATCCCCATTCCCTCATCCCCCGTCGAGCCGGCCGGAGCCGCGCGGCCCCGAGCGGGTCGGTCATTCCGCGAACGCAAACCCCATGGTGCGGGCGTGGTAGTGCCAGCCGCCGTCCTGAACGATCAGGAACCGCGCCAGGCGCGCGCCGCCGTTGTGGTGGCTGTGCACCTCGCCGGGCGGGGTGATCATGGTGGCCAGCGGCGACCAGTCGACGCGCTCGCCGTCGATCGTCGAGAAGCAGGCATCGCCGTCGAGGCACAGCGTGATGGCGGCGGCGTTGTGACGGTGGGCGCGCTGGTGGGTGCCGGGCGCCAGGGTGTTCAGCGCCAGGGTCAGCGACGGCATGGCGTTGCGGCTGTCGGCGGTGCGCTCGGCCGAGAAGATCAGCGCCGACGCCGGCCTGGTCGGCGGCCTCCGGCAGCGACTGGAGCACCGCCACCTGCCGGGCGATCTCGTCGGCGGGGTAGTGCACCGGATCGACCGGCGCCGCCCCCGGCGCCGGCGGGTTCAGCGCCTCGAAGGCGAGCGCCGGCTCGTTGGTCACCGTCCACAGCACCGCCGGCGCGTCGGCGCCGGCCCGGTGGCGGACCTCGTGGCCGCCCGGCAGCACCATCACGTCGCCGGGGCCCCAGGACAGGGTCTCGCCGCCGACCGATGGTCTCGCCGGTGCCGGCCAGCACGCAATGAACCTCGCCGCTGGCCAGGAAGGCGGTCGCCAGCGTGTCCCCGGCGGCGACCCGCAGATACCGCGCCAGCACCAGCGGGGTGGTCGCCGGAAACCGGCAGCCGATCGCCGCCGACTGGTCCATGGCGTGGCAGCCGGTGGCGGCACCGGTGGCGAAGGCGGCGTCGCGCTCCGCCTCGAAGCGCGCCCGCGGCACCGCCGGAAGCTTCAGGTTGAAGGCGTTGCCGGAATTGAAGAACCGCGCCCGGCGCTGGGCCGGGGTGGCGGCGAGCACCGGCGGATCGCCGTCCAGCGCAGCGACAGCCATCGGACGGGACGAGACGGCGGAGTCGGGCATTGCGAACCTCCCTGATGCTTTGTGGGCCAGCCTAGCGCACCGGCGCCGGCGGCGTCGCCCGGAAACCCATGTTGCACCGCAGCAAGGAGCGGCCTATACCGGCGTGTCGCGTTCCCAGGATGGCCGCCATGCCTCCCCCCGCCTTCCGGGCCAGCCAACCCGGCTCGATCGCGCTGCTGACCTTCATGGTGGCGCTCAACCAGATGTCCATGGGCCTGTACCTGCCGTCGATGCCGGCGATGGCGGAAACGCTCGCCACCACCGTCGGGCAGGTCCAGCTCACCCTGACCATGTTCGTCGCCGGCTTTGCCGTCAGCCAGCTGGTGTGGGGCCCGGTGGCGGACCGGTTCGGGCGGCGGCCGACCCTGCTGATCGGGCTGGTCTTCTTCACCGTGGCCAGCGTCGCCTGCGCCCTGGCGACCACCGTCGAGCAGCTCATCGTCTATCGGTTCATCCAGGCGATCGGCGCCTGCGCCGGCCAGGTGGTCGCCCGCTCGGTGGTCCGCGACACCACCGAGGGTGCCGAATCCGCCAAGGTGATGTCGTACATCGCGCTCGCCATGTCGCTGTCGCCGGCGGTCACCCCGTCGATCGGCGGGCAGCTGCACGCGCTGTTCGGCTGGCGCTCGAACTTCGCGCTGCTGGCGGTGGTCGGGCTGGTGCTGGCGGCGATCGCCGTGGCGCGGCTGCCGGAGACCACCCGGCGCAAGGTGCCGGACGCCCTGCACCTGGTGCCGATGCTGCGCAACTACGCCAGCCTGCTCCGCGACCGCAGCTTCCTCGGCTACATCCTGGTGATCGGCGGCATGTTCGGCTGCCTGATGGCCTACCAGACCGGCTCGCCGTTCGTGCTGATGGTCGAGCTCGGCTGGTCGCCGCAGGCCTACGGGCTGCTGATCCTGTTCAACGTCTTCGGCTTCCTGTCGGGCAGCTTCACCGCGACCCGGGTGGCGCCGCGGCTCGGCATCCGCCGGACCGTGCGGCTCGGTTCGATCGCGGTGCTGGCGAGCGGCCTGCCGCTGCTGGTGCTGCCGATCATCGGCCACCTGTCGACGGTCGGGGTGATCGCGCCGATGATGCTGTTCCTGTTCGGCATGGGCCTCGGCATGCCGAGCGCGATGGCCGGCACGCTGCAGGGCTTCCCCTACATCGCCGGTTCGGCCTCGGCGCTGATGGGCTTCGCGCAGATGGGCGTCGGGGTGCTGGCGTCGCTGGCGGTCAGCCGGATCGAGGGCGACCACCACCTGATCCTCGGCATCGTGTTCGCCGCCTGCGGGGCGCTGTGCTTCCTGGCCCAGGCCTTCGTCCTGCCGCGCCCGACGGCGGCCTCGTGAGCGGCGACGCCGGGGCGCGAATCGGCTAGCATGATCGGCGTCTCACCCACCCTCACGGGACCATGCCCGCGGCCCCGCTCGCCCCGATCCTGATCACCGACACCGACGGCACCGAATTCCGCGTGCCGGCCCGGCGCAGCGCCCGCGCGCAGCGCATGCTGCTGCGCGTCGACCCGGCGCGCGGCGGGCCCGAGCTGGTGCTGCCCGACGGCGTGACCCCGGAAGTCGGCGCCGATTTCGCGCGCCGCCACATCGGCTGGCTCAGGGCTCGCCTGGCCCGGCTGCCGGCGCGCGTCGAACTTGCGGACGGCGCGGAGGTGCCGGTCCTCGGTGTGCCGCACCGCATCCGCCACCGCCCGGACCAGCGCGGCGGGGTCTGGCGGATCGTCGATCCCGACGGCGCCGCCGAGCTGCACGTCGCCGGTCGCCCCGAGCACGTCGCCCGCCGGGTCGCCGACTTCCTGAAGGCCGAGGCGCGCCAGGCGATCGCCCCGCGGGCCCGCGCCGACGCCGCCGCCCTCGGCCGGCCGGTCGGCCGCATTACCGTGCGCGACACCGCCTCGCGCTGGGGCAGCTGCTCGGCCCGCGGCGACCTGTCGTTCTCCTGGCGGCTGGTCCTGGCGCCGGAGAGCGTGCTGGCCTACGTGGTCGCCCACGAGGCGGCGCACCTGGTCGAGATGAACCACTCGCCGCGGTTCTGGCGGCTGGTCGGGCGGCTGATGCCCGGCTACGAGCGCGAGCGCGCCTGGCTGAAGCGCCACGGCGGCCGGCTGCACGCCTACGGCTGAGCGGCGGCCGGCCCTTGCGCGCGCCGCCGCCGCCGCGTAAGCGGGTGTCCCGCTACCGCCACGGTCGAGCCCGATGATCCGTCCCCGCCCCGATTCCGTCGCGGTCGCCGCCCTGCTGACCATGCTGGTCGCGTTCGGACCGATCTCCACCGACATGTACCTGCCGTCGCTGCCGGCGCTGGTGACGGATTTCGACAGCGACGTGCCGACCGTGCAGCTCACCCTCAGCGCCTTCATGGTGGCGTTCGCGGTGTCGATGCTGGTGTACGGGCCGCTGTCCGACCGCTTCGGCCGGCGCCCGGTGCTGATCGGCGCGATCGTGATCTACGTGCTGTCGTCGGTCGCCTGCGCGCTGGCGCCGACCATCGAGGCGCTGATCGTGGCGCGCACCTTCCAGGCGGTCGGCTGCTGCGCCGGGCCGGTGCTGGCGCGCGCCGTGGTGCGCGACGTCTATGGGCGCGAGCGGTCGGCGACGGTGCTGTCCTACATGGGCACGGCGATGGCGCTGGCGCCCGCCATCGGCCCGGTGCTCGGCGGCTGGCTGCAGGTGGTCTACGGCTGGCAGGCGACCTTCTGGGTGCTGACCGGGTTCTCCGGCCTCGCTTTGGTCGGCGTGCTGCTGATGCTGGACGAGACCAACGCCCACCGGAACCCGGACGCGACCTCGCCGCGCGGCCTGATGCGCAGCTACTCGGCCCTGCTGTCGCACCGCGCCTATATCGGCTACGTGGCGACGATCTCGGCCTGCTACAGCGTCATTTTCTGCTTCATCTCGGGCTCCTCCTTCGTGCTGATCCAGGTGGTCGGCCTGACCGCCGACGTCTACGGGCTGTGCTTCGCCGCCATGGTGATCGGCTACATGAGCGGGACCTTCATCTCGGCGCGGATCGGCCGGCGGGTCGGCGTCGACCGGCTGATCCTGGCCGGCGCCTCGATCTCGACCGCCGCGGGCGCGGTGATGGCCGGCTTCGCCTGGGCCGGCGAGACCCACATCGAGACCATCGTGATCCCGCAGGTGGTGGCGATGCTGGGGGTCGGGCTGGTGTTCCCGAACTGCCAGGCCGGCGCCGTCGGCCCGTTCCCGACCATGGCCGGGGCGGCGTCGTCGCTGCTCGGGTTCAGCCAGATGGGCGTGGCGGCGGCGGTCGGCCTGGTGATCGGCCACGCCTTCGACGGCACCGCCCGGCCGATGGCGACCGGCATCGCGCTCGCCGCCCTGCTGACCCTGCTGAGCTTCCGGCTGATCGTGTGGCCGGTGCGGAACCAGCCGGCGTCCTAACCGTCGCCCGCCAGGCTGGCCTGACCTTCGATCCCGGTGAGCGGGCGCACGGGCCAGCCCTGGTGCGCCGGCGCCATGAAGCGCTTCCAGATGTCGGCGGGCAGGCCGCCGCCGGTGACCTTGTCCATCGGCGCGTTGTCGTCGCGCCCGACCCAGACCACCGCCACCAGGTCGGCGGTGAAGCCGGCGAACCAGGCGTCGCGGTAATCCTGGGTGGTGCCGGTCTTGCCGGCGGCCGGCCGGTCGAGGCGGGCGGCGGTGCCGGTGCCGGCGTTGATGGCACCGCTCAGCATGGCGGTCAGGGTCGCCGCCGAGCGCGGCGAGGCCGCCGCCGACAGGCCGGACCCGGCGCGGGTGTACAGCAGCCGCCCGTCGCGGTCGCGCACCGCGGCGACGGCGTAGGGAAACACCGCCCGGCCGCCGTTGGCGATGCCGGCATACACCCCGGCGAGTTCCAGCGGGCTGGCCTCGCCGGTGCCGAGCGCGAGGCTCGGCCCGTCCGGGAGCGGGCCGGACAGCCCCAGCCGCTCGGCCAGGATGCGCACCCTGGACCGACCGACCTGCTCCTGCAGGCGCACGGTCGCGGCGTTGCGCGAGCGCGCCAGCGCCTGGGCCAGGCTGATCCGGCCGTCGAACTTGCCGTCGATGTTCGCCGGCGCCCAGCCGCCGATCCGGATCGGCGCGTCGTCGATGCCGTCCGACGGCGACCACCCGGCTTCCAGGGCCGCCAGGTAGACCAGGGGCTTGAAGGTCGAGCCGGGCTGACGTCGCGCCTGGATTGCGCGGTTGAACTGGCTGCGGCCGTAGTCGCGCCCGCCGACCAGGGCCCGCACCGCGCCGGTCGCCGGGTCGAGCACCACCAGGGCGGCCTGCACGCCGGCGCCGTGCCGCGACGCCGCCAGGCCCTCCGCGATCGCCCGCTCGGCGAGCGCCTGCAGCGCCGGGTCGAGGGTGGTGTCGACCTCGAGGTCGGAGGCCGGGCGGCCGACGAAATCGGGCAGGCTGTCGTAGACCCAGTCGGCGAAGTAGCGCGGCCCGACGCCCCGGCCGGCCGGGCCGGCGATGGCGATCGGCTGGGCGGCGGCGCGCGCGCGGCGGCCTGATCGATGAAGCCGGCGTCGACCATGTTGGCGAGCACCACCGAGGTCCGCCCGCCGGCCAGCTCCGGGGCCACCGCCGGGTTGTAGCGGGTCGGCGCCTTGAGCATGCCGGCCAGCAGCGCCGATTCCGCGAGGCCGAGACGCGACGCCGGGATCCCGAAATACTTGCGTGCCGCCGCGTCGACGCCGTAGGCGCCGGCGCCGAAATAGACGCGGTTCAGGTAGATCGCCAGGATCTCGTCCTTGCTGAAGTTGCGCTCCAGCCAGAACGACAGCAGCAGTTCCTGGATCTTGCGCTCGAAACTCCGGTCGGCGGTCAGGAACACGTTCTTGGCGAGCTGCTGGGTCAGGGTGCTGCCGCCCTGCACCACCCGCCCGGCGGTCAGGTTGGTCCACGCCGCCCGCGCCAGGCCGATCGGGTCGACCCCGAAGTGATGGTAGAAGCGGCGGTCCTCGGTGGCGATCACCGCCTGGATCAGGTGGACCGGCAGTTCGTCGACGCCGAGCGCGTCGCCGTGCATCGGGCCGAACGAGGCGAACATCCGGCCGTCGGCGCCGACCATCCGGACCGCGCCGGCGCGCGAGTGGCGGTCGAGATCGCCGACATCCGGCAGCCGGTAGGCGTGCCAGACCAGCAGGCCGCCAACAGCCACCACCGCCCACAGCCCGGCGACCACGCTCCACAACGCGGCGAAGCGCAGGATCCGGCCGAACAGCCCGCGCGCGGGTCGCCCCCGTCGGGCACCCTGGCGCGGCTGGGCCTTGGCCGCGGACGCCCGGGCCGGTCGCCGTCCTGATACGGTCGTGCGGGCCATAACCCCGCCCCCAGTTTCTGAAGCACTACTTCAAATGATACCTTGAACCATCTGAAACCGCGATCAGAATCATTGATCGCTACCGCTAGGAGGGGATGACCGTCGATCAGCCTTGCCGCATCGCCGCCGGCGGGTCGCGCCGGGCGTCCGGCGGGAACCAGATCGTTGCGGTGGTGCCGCGGCCGGGGGCGCTGTCGACGCTCAGCCGGCCGCCGTGCAGGCGCGCCATGCGGGACACCAGCGGCAGCCCGAGACCGGTCCCCTGGTGGCTGCGGGTCGCCGGCCCGTCGATCTGGCCGAACGGCTCGAGCGCGCGGGCAATGTCCTGGTTGCGCATGCCGATGCCGGTGTCCACCACCGCCACCGCCAGCCAGCCTTCCGGCGTCACCCGGCCCTCGACGGTCACCCCGCCCGGGGCCTCGGTGAACTTAACGGCGTTGGAGAGCAGGTTCATCAGCATCTGCCGGAAACGCCGCGGATCGGCCTTGAGCGGACCGATCGACGGCTCGAAACGGCACTCGAGGGTCAGGCCCTTGCGGAGCGCCTGCTGGCGCAGCATCTCGGTGACCGCCCGCGAGACCGCCGCCGGATCGATCCATTCAGGGTGGATATCCATCTGGCCGGCCTCGATCTTCGACAGGTCGAGAATGTCGTTGATCAGGGTCAGCAGATGGTTGCCGCTGGTGTGGATCGCCGTGGCGTACTCGGCCATGCGCTCGGGCTTGCCGCCGGCGCCGACCTGGTCGCGGACCAGTTCGGAGAACCCGAGTATGGAGTTCAGGGGGGTGCGCAACTCGTGGCTGACCAGGGCCAGGAACTCGGACTTTGCGCGGCCGGCCCGTTCGGCGGCGTCCAGCGCGGCAGCGGTCTGCCGACGGGCCTGGTCGACCCGGGCAATGGCTGCCGACAGCTCGGCGGTGCGGTTCTCCAGCGCCTGGGTGCGGTCCGTCACGCGCGCCTCCAGGTCCCGGTTGAGCGCCGCGATCTCGGCGCGCCCCAGGCTGAGGACCGCCACCATGGCGTTGTAGGCGCGCCGCAATTCCTCGATCTCGGTTCCGGCGGCCGACGCGGCGGTGGCCTTGTCGAACTCGACCGGCTCCAGCCGGCCCTCGCCGGCGCTGCGCACCGCCTGTGTCAACTGGATCAGCGGTCGCGCCAGGATCGACCGGCCGACACGCTCAAAGATCAGCCAAAGGATCACCGCCTTGACCACCGCCGCGACCACGATCAGCGCGATCCGCCACTGCAGTCGCTCGACCAGGGCGAGCGGCGTGGCGGCCAGCGTCACCCACCCGACCAGGTCGCGGCCCACCGCGTGCTGGTAGTAGACGGGGAATTCCAGTGTGATCGGTTCGCCGAGCCCGCCGCCCAACCGCGCCGGCCCCCCCAGCGAAACCAGCTCCAGGGTCCTGGAGTCGTCGACGATGCGGACCCCGGCGATATCCGGGATTGCCAGCATGCCGGTGGCGATCGCCGTCACCGCCTCGACGTCGACCGACCAGAGCGGCGCGGCAAGCGCCTCCTCCATGGCCCGGCGGTAGACCGAGAGCTCGCGCTCGATGTCGCCTCGGGCGGTGAGCCAGGCCTCACCGACGAACGCCGCCGTGATGGCCATGGCGGCGCCGAGATACATCAGAAAGGCGGCCCGAAACAGTTTGCGGGTAACCGGCGAACGCACCTTCCCGGCATCCCGATGCGCCGCACCTTGACCGTCGAGACTGCCGGACATGCGATCAGGACCCACCGGCGTAGCGCTCGCCAAGCCGTCGGAACTCGTCGGAGTCCCTGACCTCGGCGATGCCGTCCCAGATCATCTCGGCGAGCGCCCGGTCGCGCTGCACGTACCCGACCGACAGCATCAGGTGATAGGGCTTGGAAACCAGTGGCGGCGAGAGTTTCACGATCGAGCCGAAGCGGGTCGGATCGCGACGGATCAGCGCCTCCGCCATGTTCTCGAGCTCCGCGTAGGCGGCGATCCTGCCCTCCACAAGCTTGTAGAGGTTCAGGCTCGGAAGCCGGCCGACCTCGACCGGCACGCCCAGTCGCTCGAGGTCGCCGACCACCGAGTACCCGGCGCTCGCCCCGACCGGCCGGCCGCCAAGCCCGCCGATGGTCCGGCCGTCCCAGCTGACCGAGGATCCGGGCACCACGAACAGCGCGTAGGATTGCACGAACAAGGCCCTGCCCTCGTCCGGGCGGCCGTCGGCGGTCTTCGGATAGACGCCAATGGTCTCGCGCTCCGGCAGGTAGCTGGCGTGGAAGATGCCGTCGGCCTCGCCGGTCTCCAGCATCAACAGGCCGCGCTTCCACGGCACCCGCCTGAACGAGAGGTTGACCCGGGTCAGCTCGCCGACCCGCTTCAGCAGTTCGAGGGTCAGCCCGGGCCGGTTCCAGTCGATCGCCGTGCCTTCGCCGAGGTGGCGCGGCGGGTTCGGGGTGGTCTCGTAGACAACGCGCAGCGCGGGACGGTCCGGAAACACCCTCGGTGGTTCGGCCGCCGCCGGCAGCGCGACCGACCACGACAGCGCCATCGCCGCAACGATCGCGGACGGGACGGCGCGCCTGTCGTGCCCGGCTGATGCCACGTCCTCTCCCGCGTCGATCTGGCGCGACCCGACCGTTGCAGGCCGCTGCCGGGTGTGAAAGCATGGAATCGGCATCAACACAATCCGATCCCCGGCCCCGATGACGGACGTCGACCGCTCGTTGCGTGAGACCCTGAACTCCGGGGCGAGCCGGATACTGAATGTCGCCGATGTGACCCGTCGTCTCGAGGAGGCGGCCCGGGCCGACGGCCAGGGTCAGCCGGCGCATTTGCTGTTCCGCCACCGCGGCCTGAACCGCTCGGTGTTCATCAAGCGCCCGAAGGACGGCGCGCCACCGCCGTCGTCCCCGTTGGTCTCGACGGCCGAAATTCTCGAGGACGGCCAACTCCGGACCATCACCCTCGACGCCCGTCCGCGAATCGAGAAGGGCGACATCGCCACGGTGGTCTATCTGCCCTACGACACTGAGGACATCGCCGGCGGCGGCGCCAGCTTCGAGCTCGGCGGCCGGGGCAGCCAGCAGGCGTTGCTCGACGTCGCCGGCTTCGACGCCCGCGCCGACAGCGAGGCCGTGCGCCGCGACGTGCGGCTGCTCGAGCTGATCGAGAACCTGCCGTCGCTCGACCCGTTCCTGCTCAAGGATCGCATCGCTGTCGAGAACGTCGCGGTCCCGGAAGAGTACTTCGCGATCTCGGAGACCGAATTCCAGGAGATCAAGAAGTACATCCTGACCAAGTTCCAGCCGATCACCGAGCGCGTGGTCGACCCGGCCGCCCGCAACGCCGCGCAGGTGACCGAGCAGTTCATCCTGAAGCTGTGGGACGCCAAGGACTTGGACTATCTGCGACCGATCACCGAGGTGTTCCGGATCGACCCGGCGCAGGCCGGCGAGATCTACTACTCGTGGAAGGGAGTCACCTACTACGAGTTCCAGTACAAGCGCGGCCAACGCACCATGCTCGGCTTCGCCGAGTGGCTCCACACCCGGGCGGTGCCGTCGCACTACGTGAAGCCCGGCCTGCGGGAGGAACTCGACGTCGCCGCCCGGTCGGTCGCGACAGCCTTCGCGCGCCACCTGCGCAACGTGTCGGAGATCCTGCGCACCTACAACCAGTCCTACGAGGACCTGTTCGTGCGCGGCGGCGATGCCCGGCCGTTCATCGGCTTCCTGCGGGAATCCGGGACCCTGTTCTGGGATGTGGCGGCGTCGATCTCGGCGATGAATCACGGCGTGGCGGTATGGCGCCAGCGCACCCGCCACGCCGACGACGGCCGGCTGACCGCCGACGAGCTGAAGCCGCTGCTCGACGTCCTCGGCCGGGTCATCGTGTAGCCGTTCCGGGCCGGCCGGGGTTGCGGCGTCGACCC
This sequence comes from Rhodospirillaceae bacterium, assembly GCA_018401495.1. Classification (GTDB taxonomy): domain Bacteria; phylum Pseudomonadota; class Alphaproteobacteria; order Thalassobaculales; family Thalassobaculaceae; genus Thalassobaculum_A. The sequence continues at coordinate 50,819 of JAGYJX010000010.1, read as the reverse complement.
GGAGCCATCATGTTGCAGCGCAACACTGACAGCGACGGTAGCCATGTCGATTCGCAACCTCGACCGGATGTTCCGCCCCGGCTCCGTCGCCGTGATCGGCGCCAGCAACCGCGAGCGTTCGGTGGGGCGGGTCCTGTCCCGCAACCTGCTGTCGGGCGGCTTCGAAGGCCCGGTGCTGCCGGTCAACCCCAAGGCCGCCGCCATCGGCGCCACCCTTGCCTACCCGTCGGTCGAGGCGCTGCCGTTCGCCCCCGACCTGGCGGTGATCTGCACGCCGCCCGACACCGTGCCGGGCATCATCGACACCCTCGGACGGCGCGGCACCAAGGCGGCGGTGGTCATCACCGCCGGCTTCGCGGAGACCCGCAGCGCCGACGGACGGCGCCTCAGCCAGGCCATGCTGGACGCGGCGCGGCCGCACCTGATGCGGATCGTCGGCCCGAACTGCGTCGGCATCCTGGTGCCGTCGATCGGGCTGAACGCCAGCTTCGCGCATCTCCACCCGACCTCCGGCGACATCGCCTTCGTCACCCAGTCCGGCGCGGTCGCAACCTCGGTCCTGGACTGGGCGACCCACCGCGGCATCGGCTTCAGCCACATCGTGTCGCTCGGCAACATGGCCGACGTCGATTTCGGCGACATGCTCGACTTCCTGCTGGCCGACGGCAAGACCCGGGCGATCCTGCTGTACGTCGAGTCGATCACCCACGCCCCGAAGTTCATGTCGGCGGCCCGTGCCGCCGCGCGCGCCAAGCCGGTGATCGTCGTCAAGTCGGGGCGCACCGCCGACGCCGCCCGCGCCGCCGCCTCGCACACCGGCGCGCTGGCCGGCTCGGACGCGGTCTACGACGCCGCCTTCCGGCGCGCCGGCATGCTGCGGGTGTTCTCGATGGTCGAGCTGTTCGACGCCGTCGAGACCCTGGCCTACGGCTCGCGCATCGTCGGCGACCGGCTCGCCATCATCAGCAACGGCGGCGGCATCGGCGTGCTGGCCACCGAAGCGCTGTCCGACGCCGGTGGCCGGCTCGCCGAGCTCGCCCCGCAGACCATGGCCCGCCTCGACGCCTGCCTGCCGGCGACCTGGTCGCACGGCAACCCCGTCGACCTGATCGGCGACGCGCCGGGATCACGCTACGCCGACGCGGTGGCGGCGGTGCTGGAGGACCCGGACACCGACGCCGTGCTGGTGCTGAACTGCCCGACCGCGATCGCCGACAGCCGGGAGGCGGCACGGGCGACGCTCGAGGTGGTCGAACCGGCGCGCGGCAAGCGCCAGTCGCCGCCGGTGCTGACCAGCTGGATCGGCGAAGGGGCCGCGGCCGAGGCCCGCCGGATGTTCGCGTCGGCGCGGATCCCGAGCTTCGAGACCCCGGAGCAGGCGGTGCGGGGATTCATGCATCTGGTGCGCTACCGCCGCCACCAGACGCTTCTGACCGAAACGCCGCAGCCGCTGCACGAGTGGACCGCGCCCGCCATCGAGGCGGCGCGCGGCGTGATCGCCGCGGCCGCCGCCGACGGACGGTCGATGCTGACCGAGCCGGAAGCCGAGCAGGTGCTGGAAGCCTACGGGATCCCGGTGGTGCAGACCCTGACGGCCGCCGGCCCGGACGAGGCCGGGCAGGCGGCGGACCGGATCGGTGGCCGGGTCGCCCTCAAGATCCTGAGCCGGGCGATCAGCCACAAATCCGACGTCGGCGGGGTCCGTCTCGGCCTGGAAGGCGGCGAGCGAGTCCGCGAGGCGGCCCGCGAGATGCTGGCGACGGTCGCCGAGCGCAGCGGCGGCGCGGCGGTCGACGGCTTCACGGTTCAGGCCATGGCCAGCCTGCCGCACGCCCATGAACTGATCGTCGGCGTCCACCGCGATCCGGTGTTCGGCCCGACCGTGCTGTTCGGCAAGGGCGGCGTCGAGGTCGAGGTGGTGCGGGACAGCGCCATCGCCCTGCCGCCGCTGAACTCGGTGCTGGCCCAGGACCTGATCGCCCAGACCCGGGTGCACGACCTGCTGCGCGGCTACCGCGACCGCCCGGCCGCCGACCTCGAAGCCATCCAACGGGTGCTCGAGCGGGTCGGCCAGCTCGCTCTCGACCTGCCGGAAGTCGCCGAACTCGACATCAACCCGCTGTTGGCAGGACCGGCCGGGGTGATCGCGGTCGACGCCCGCATCCGGATCCAGCCGGCGGACGAGGCCGCCCGTCCGGCGATCCGGCCGTATCCCGGCCATCTGGTCCACGACGCCACCTTGGAGGACGGTTCGGTCGTGACCGTCCGGCCGATCCGTCCCGAGGACGAGCCGGGGATCGCCGACATGCTGGCGCGCTCCTCGCCCGAGGACCTCCGGTTGCGGTTCTTCGCGCCGATCCGCCAGCTCAGCCATGAATCGGCCGCCCGCCTGACCCAGATCGACTACGGGCGCGAGATGGCGTTCGTGGCGGTCGAGGACGGCGACCTGCTCGGGGTCTCACGGCTGGCCGAGGATCCCGAGGGCGAGACCGCCGAGTTCGCGGTGATGGTGCGCACCGACCGGCAGAAGCGTGGCCTCGGCGAGCGGCTGATGGCGGATCTGATCGGGTACGCACGCGATCGCGGCATCACGGTCCTGCACGGCACCGTGATGACCGAGAACCGCCGCATGCTGGCGCTGTGCGAGAAGCTCGGCTTCGTGCGATCCTCGTTGCCCGACGACCCCGGCATCGCCCAATTGACGCTGCCGCTGGCGACGCCGGAACCCTCTGTTAACCAAGAGCGTTGACTGGCTGTTTAGAACCTTGGGGCAGAGTGGGGCCGTCAAGAAGGAGGCCGCCATGTCGCCGGACACCGACCACGTTCCCCTCGACGAGATCGCCGACCGTACCGAGATCGGCACCGTGCGCGAACCGGAGTTCCGGTTGCTCGCCGACCTGATCCGAATGACCATCCTCGGCTTCCAGGAGCGCGCCGCCGCCTGAGCGGCGAGCGGTGGCGTCAGCCTACCCGCCCTCAACGATCGCCAGCGCGGCGTGCGAGCGCGAGTGGAACTCGCGCCGGTACAGCGTGGCGACCACCCAGACCGACGCCGCGATCAGCGCCAGCGGGTGGACGAACCAGGCGAAGGCGGCAAGCCCGAAGTAATAGGAATGCATGCCGCCGTTGTAGTGCCGGGCGGCCAGGGTCACCAGCAGCGCCGCCACCCGCGCCCGCGACCGCGCCATCGTGTCGGGTGCGAGCCCGGGTTGCGGGATCGAGCCGAGCACAACCGCCGCGTTGTTGTGCAGGCGCATCGACCAGGCCAACCGGAAGAACGCGTGGGTGAAGATCACCACCATGACCGCGATCATGAAGCCGAAGCGGTTCTGGCTGGTCGGCGCGACGTAATCGAAACCGTTCAGCACGCGCACGACCTCCGCGGAGGTGCCGAGCGCCGCCGCCAACCCGGCGATCACGAAGATCGCGGTCGAGGCCAGGAAGGTCGAGTTGCCGGTCAGTGATTGCAGGATCTGGACGTCGAGAATGCGGTTGTCCCGACCGATCGCCGACTCCATCCAGCGCTCACGCCAGACCTGCATGCGCGCCGGCAGGTTGTGCCCGCGCCGGGTGGCCCAGGCCCCATACGCCTCATAGCCGATGCAGGCCGACAGGAACGCCAGGAACGCCAGCCGGTCGAGGGTGGAGAAGATCGTCAGGACGTCCGTCATGGCCTCCACATCGCGCACCGGTGCGCCGGGGCCAACATCGCAGACCCCGCCGCCGCACGCCACCGCGACGTCCAGGGTGACGACGACCGGAGAGAACTGATCGCCGACGCGCTGACGGCATCGAGGGAAGGCCCGCTCAGTCGCCGGCCTCGCCGTCCGGTGCCGCCGGTTCGCGCCACGGAGCGTCGACCCGACACTCAGAAGGCCGGCGGTTTCGCCCGGCCCCCTCGCCAGGACCGTTCCAGCCCGCGACGTGTCGCGAACGATAGTCGGTCGGCCTTAACGGACCGTTACGGAACGCCCGGATCAAACGTCCAGGTTCGCGACCTTGAGGGCGTTCTGCTGGATGAACTCCCGGCGCGGCTCGACGACGTCACCCATCAGGGTGGAGAACACCTCCTCGGCCTCGTCGGCGTGGGCGACCTTGACCTGCAGGAGGGTGCGGCGATCGGGATCGAGTGTGGTTTCCCAGAGCTGCTCGGGGTTCATCTCGCCGAGGCCCTTGTAGCGGTTCACGGTCAGGCCCTTGCGGCCGATCGCGAACACCTGCTCGATCAGGCCGACCGGCCCGTGCACCGGGCGCGGCCCGTCCTTGCCCTCGAGGCTCGCCGGCCGGGCGAACATCTCCTGCAGCTCGGGCGCGCGGTCGTCGAGCGCGCGCGCCTCCGGTGTCTTCAGGAAGGCGCCGTCCAGGCGGAAGCGCTCGGTCACGCCCCGCAGCGTGCGCTCGAACACCAGCGCCGGGCCCGTCGTGGTCTCCTCGAAGCGGCCGGACCAGCCGCGCTCGTGCTCCTCGGACAGCGCATCCAGGCGGCCCGCCAGATAGGTGGCGGTCGCCGCGGCGGTCGCCGGGTCCGACAGCAGGCCGGTGCCGAGCGCGCCGGCCACCGCCGCCTGCTCGACCACCACCGGGCTGCCGAGACGCCGGGCCAGCGGCTCGATCAGCTGCTTGGCCTGGCGGGCCCGCTCGGCCTGGCCGGACAGGTCGACACCGGCGATCTGGGCGCCCGAGGCCAGGGTCAGGACGGCGCCCTTGGTGCCCTCCTCGATCAGGAAGCGCTCCAGCGCCCGGTCGTCCTTCAGGTAGGTCTCCTCGTTGCCGCGCTTGACCCGGTAGAGCGGCGGCTGGGCGATGTAGAGGTAGCCGCGCTCCAGCAGCTCCGGCATCTGCCGGAAGAAGAAGGTCAGCAGCAGGGTCCGGATGTGACTGCCGTCGACGTCGGCGTCCGTCATGATGATGATCCGGTGGTAGCGCAGCTTGGAGATGTCGAACTCCTCCGGACCGATGCTGGTGCCGAGGGCGGCGATCAGGGTGCCGATCTCCTGGCTCGACAGCATCTTGTCGAAGCGCGCCCGCTCGACGTTCAGGATCTTGCCGCGCAGCGGCAGGATCGCCTGGGACTTGCGGTTGCGGCCCTGCTTGGCGGAGCCGCCGGCGCTGTCGCCCTCGACCAGGAACAGCTCGGCCTTGGCCGGGTCGCGCTCCTGGCAGTCGGCGAGCTTGCCCGGCAGGTTGGCGATGTCGAGCGCGCCCTTGCGCCGGGTCAGCTCACGCGCCCGCCGCGCCGCCTCGCGCGCCGCCGCCGCCTCGTAAGCCTTGGCCACCACCTTGCGGGCGTCGGCCGGATGCTCGTCGAACCACTGGTCGAGCTTGTCGGCGACGATGCTCTCGACCACCGGCTTGACCTCCGACGACACCAGCTTGTCCTTGGTCTGGGACGAGAACTTCGGGTCCGGCACCTTGACCGACAGCACGCAGGTCAGGCCCTCGCGGGCGTCGTCGCCGGACAGGCTGACCTTCTCCTTCTTGGCGATCCCGGAGGACTGGGCGTAGTTGTTGACCTGCCGGGTCAGCGCCGCGCGGAAGCCGGCGAGGTGGGCGCCGCCGTCCTTCTGCGGGATGTTGTTGGTGAAGCAGAGCATCGTCTCGTGGTAGGAATCGGTCCATTCCATCGCCACCTCGACGGTGATGCCGTCGCGCTCGCCGGCCATCATCACGGTCGGATGCAGGGCGTGGCGGGCCCGGTCGATGTACTTCACGAAGGCTTCCAGGCCGCCCTCGTAGAACATCTCGACCGTCTTCGGCTCGGCGGTCCGCTCGTCGTTCAGCACGATGCGGATGCCGGAATTGAGGAACGCCAGTTCGCGCAGCCGGTGCTCCAGGGTCGCGAAGTCGAACTCCACCATCGTGAAGGTGTCCTTCGACGGCTTGAAGGTCACCTCGGTTCCCGAGCGCTCGGACGGCCCGACCACCACCAGGTCGGCTTCCGGCACGCCGTGACGGAACCGCATGACGTGCTCGAAGCCGTTGCGCCAGATCCGCAGCTCCAGGAGCTCGGACAGGGCGTTGACCACCGACACCCCGACCCCGTGCAGGCCGCCGGAGACCTTGTAGGAGTTCTGGTCGAACTTACCGCCGGCGTGCAGCTGGGTCATGATGACCTGCGCCGCGGACACGCCTTCCTCGGTGTGGATGTCGACCGGGATGCCGCGGCCGTTGTCGCACACCGTGACCGAGCCGTCGCCGTTCAGGGTGACCTGGACGGCGTCGCACCAGCCGGCGAGCGCCTCGTCGACGGCGTTGTCGACGACCTCGTAGACCATGTGGTGCAGGCCCGACCCGTCATCGGTGTCGCCGATGTACATGCCCGGCCGCTTGCGCACCGCGTCGAGCCCGCGCAGGACCTTGATGGAATCGGCGTCGTAGCCGCTGGATCGGCCGTTCCCGCCCTCGGGAAGGGTCTCGTCAGCCATGCGATGATTCTCCTCGGAATCCGATGGTGGCGGACGGCGCCAGCCGGCCCTCCGCCACCTCCATGATTTGGGTCCGGTCGGCGATCGGCGCAAACACCGACCGATCCGTACCGGTCAGCCAGGACTGCCCCCCCAGCGCCAGCACCGCCTCGAACAGGGCGGCGCGGCGGCGGTCGTCCAGATGAGCCGCGACCTCGTCGAGCAGCAGGATCGGCGCCGCGCCCTCCTCGATCGCCTGAAGCCGGGCGTGCGCCAGCACCACGCCGACCAGCAGCGCCTTCTGCTCGCCGGTGGAGCAGCGCTCTGCCGGCATGTCCTTGGGCAGGTGCCGGACCGCGAGGTCGCTGCGGTGCGGGCCTTCCGCCTCCGGTGCGCCGGCGCGTCGGCCGGCGGCCAGCGTCGCCCGCACCCGCTCCTCGACCTCCAGGGCCGGCACCTCGGCGAGCCAGCGGTCCACCGTCCCGTCCAGAGTCAGAGAGGCGGCCGGGAACGGCGCCGCGGTCTCGGCGCACACCCTGTTCAGCCGGGCCACCAGCGACGCCCGGGCGGCCGCGACCGCAACCCCGGTGCCGGCGAGCGTCTCCTCCAGGGCGGCGAACCAGACCGGATCGCGGACGCCGTCGCGGAGCAACCGGTTGCGCTCCCGCCAGGCGTGCTCGTAGCCGTTCATCCGGGTCGAGTGCTCGGGGTCGAAGGCGAACACCAGGCGGTCCAGGAAGCGCCGTCGGCCGGCCGCACCCTCCAGGAACAGCCGGTCCATGGCCGGGGTCAGCCAGGACACCGTGACGTGGTCGCCGAGCGCCGTCTGGCTGCGTGCCGGCGCGCCGTCGATCCGAACCAGCCGCCGCTCGCCCTCGGACTCCGGATCGCGACCGGTGCCGATCGCGACCGCCCCGAGCTTGCCCTCGACCCGCGCCGCCACCGCCCAGGCGCCGGTCGGGTCGCCGCCCGCCGACGACAACCGGTCGATCTCGGACAGCCGGGCCCGCCGCAGGCCACGCCCCGGCGCCAGGAAGGACACCGCCTCGAGCAGATTGGTCTTGCCGGCGCCGTTCGGGCCGGTCAACACCACGGCCGGACCGTCGATGTCGATGGCGAAGGCCGCGTAGTTGCGGAACCGCGTCAGGGTAAGCCGGCGCACGGCAAGCCGACGCGGAACCGGCAGCGGCCCCGCCGGATTGTCGGCCATGAGGTGCCGGGCGGTCACGCGACCGGTCACACCCGCATCGGCATGAGGACGTACAACGCGCCGTCGTCGCCCTCGTCGGTCACCACCGTCGGCGACGCCGCGTCGGCCATGGCGAAGACCGCCTTGCTGCCGTCCTCGATCTGGTCGGCGATGTCCATCAGGTAGCGCGAGTTGAAGCCGATCTCGATCGGCGCGGCGCCGTAGTCGACGTCGACCTCCTCGGTGGCCTGGGCGTTGTCGGGGCTGTTCGCCGACAGGGTCAACGTGCCAGCGGCAAGGCTGAGCTTTACCGAGCGCGACTTCTCGGTCGAGATCGTGGCGACCCGGTCGACGGCGCGCTTGAAGCTCGAACTCTCGACCCGCAGCATCTTGTCGTTGCCGGCCGGAATGACCCGCTCGTAGTCGGGGAAGGTGCCGTCGATCAGCTTGGTGGTCAGGACCGTCGTGTCGAACCCGATCCGGAGCTTGTTCTCGTTCAGCGAGATCTGCACGTCGCCGTCGATCTCCTCGATCAGCTTGCGGATTTCCTGCACCGCCTTGCGCGGCACGATCACCGGGGCATGCCGGCCGCGCCCGAGGGCAGCGGCATCTGGACCCGCGCCAGGCGGTGGCCGTCGGTGGCGACCGCCCGCAGCACCGGCATGTCGCCGGCCTTGGTCTCGTGCAGGAAGATGCCGTTGAGGTAGTAGCGGGTCTCCTCGGTGGAGATCGCGAAACGGGTCCGGTCGATCAGGGTCTTGGCGTCGGCGGCCGACAGCACGAACCCGGTCGCCAGGGTGTCGCCGGACAGCGCCGGGAACTCCTCGACCGGCAGCGTCGGCAGCGAGAAGTTCGAGCGGCCGGCCCGGATCGTCATCCGGCCGCTGTCGCCGATCGCCGCCAGCTCGACTTCCGAGCCGTCGGGCAGCTTGCGGACGATCTCGTACAGCGTGTGCGCCGGAACGGTGGTCTGTCCGGCCTGATCGACCGAGCAGCCCACGCTCTCGACCACGTCCAGGTCCATGTCGGTGGCGGTCAGCGACAGCGAGCCGTCGGCGGCGCGCAGCAGCACGTTGGCCAGGATCGGAATGGTGTTCCGGCGCTCGACGACGCTCTGGACGTGGGCGAGCGGCTTCAGCAGGGCCGCGCGGTCGATGGTGATCTTCATGGGCTCGCTCGGGCCTTTCGACACGGGTCTTCGGGACGCGTCCGCCGCCCGGAAGGGCGGCGGGGCCGCACGCCCGCGATCGGGCGAATCACAGCCCTGTCCTATAGCATGAAACGCCCGCGTCAGGGCGAGATTTACGCCGGCCGGAAGCGCCGGAGCCCAGTCCCGGAGGTCAGCTTTCCAGCATGCGGCGAAGCATGTCGACATCCTCGTCGAAATGCCGGTCCGCGGCCCTCAACTCGTCGACCTTCTTGACGGCGTGCATGACCGTGGTGTGGTCGCGCCCGCCGAACTTCCGGCCGATCTCGGGCAGCGACCGCTGGGTCAGCTGCTTGGCGAGGTACATGGCGATCTGCCGCGGCCGGGCGATCGACCGCGAGCGCCGGGCCGAGTGCATGTCGGTGATCCGGATGTTGAAGTGCGAGGCGACCTTGCGCTGGATCTCCTCGATGGTGATGCGCCGGTCGTTCGCCTTCAGCAGGTCGTGCAGGACCTCCTGGGTGGTCTCCAGCGTGATCGCCCGGCCCATCACCAGGGTGCAGTGCGCCACGATCCGGTTCAGCGCGCCTTCGAGTTCGCGCACGTTCGAGGCGATCTTGTGGGCCAGGAATTCCAGCACCTTGGCCGGTATCGGCACTTCCAGCCGCTCGGCCTTGGACTGCAGGATGCCGAGCCGCAGCTCGTAGGTGGTCGGGTGGATGTCGGCCACCAGCCCCCAGCCGAGCGCGCGAGCGCAGCCGCTCCTCGAGGCCGTCGAGGTCGTTCGGCGACTTGTCGGCCGAGATGATGACCTGGCGGTTCTGATCCACCAGCGCGTTGAAGGTGTGGAAGAATTCCTCCTGGGTGGAATCCTTTCCGCTGATGAACTGGACGTCGTCGATCATCAGCACGTCGACCGAGCGGAACTGGTCCTTGAACGCCACCGTATCCTTGAACCGCAAGGCCCGGATGAACTGGTACATGAACTTCTCGGCGGACATGTACAGCACGCGGCGCTGCGGGTGCTTTTCCCGCAGGTTCCAGGCGATGGCGTGCATCAGGTGGGTCTTGCCGAGGCCGACCCCGCCGTACAGGAACAGCGGGTTGAACGGCACGGTTTCGCTCTCGGCGACCCGCCGGGCGGCGGCAAAGGCGAGTTCGTTGGGCTTGCCGACCACGAAGTTCGCGAAGCTGAACCGCGGGTCCAGCGGCGCGCTCATCGCCTCGGCGGAATCGGCGGCGCGAACCACCAGCGGCGCGGCCAGCGACGCCGGCCCGGCGTCTTCGACGGCGCCATCCATGACGTCCGCGCGGGCCGACGACAGCCCGGCCTCCGCCGCGGCGGCGGCCCCCGCCGACACCACGACCTCGACCGTGCGGACGCCGGAGTCCTCGTCGGACCACAGGGCTCTCAGACGGTCACCGTACTGGGTGGTCACCCGGTCGCGGACGAACCGGCTCGGCACCGACAGGATCACGGCGTCGCCGTCCCGGCGGACCAGTGTCAGCGAGCGCAACCAGCTGCGGTAGACCGTTTCACCGCATTCGGCGCGCAATCGGCCCCGAACGCGCGCCCAACAGGTCGCGAGTTCGCCTCCGCCATCACGATCAAGCATTCCACGTGCCTCCCTCACGAAACCGGCCGATGCCCCGAGCCGCGCCACGTCGGATTTGCACGTCCCCCTTTTGGCTCAATGAGCCCGAACTCGCCGTCACGTTTCATCCTCGCGTTTCCGGGGCTTTCGCCCGCGTCTAGCGCCAGGTCTGGAGGCCCGACCTACACCCCCCGGTCGGTCGAACCCGCAAAGCTCTCTCAATCGAGGTGGTCATCACCACCTCGCCCCGTCTGGCCCGGCGCCTTTATGCGCAAAGTACCGGAGCTAAGACGTCGTCCAGACCATCCCATGAATTCGCACGAACTTCACCTTCGATTACTGCTTTTTCCTTTATGGCTTGCAGTAACCGGCGGTCCGCGTCGAGGTCGGTAAATTACTCGCCGGTCCTTGCCGACGCAACCGACTCACTCGCCAGATGACGAAATTTTTCCATTGCGGGCTCCGAATCGCGAGTTGACTTATCCAGATGAAACTTGATTCAACGCTTTGCATCACGATGTTGAACCGTTGTCGCGTCAATCGCCTCAACCTGAAGCCGGCGCGCTAAAACCGCTTCGATTGCAGTGGCTTAACAGTTGTCACAAAACTGCAGCACTCGGCCACGCGAAAAGGCCGCCGGAAGCCGGCGGCCTTCGCATCCCAGTCGGTCGGCGGCGCGAGGCCGCCGGATCTCAGGCGCCGAGCGCCTTGATCCGCGCGTTCAGGCGCGACAGCTTGCGGGCTACGGTGTTGCGGTGCAGGACGCCCTTGGACACCCCACGGTGCATCTCCGGCTGCGCCTCCAGGAAGGCCGACTTCGCGGCGGTCTCGTCGCCGGTCGCGATGGCCTTCTCGACCTTCTTCACGAAGGTCCGGATGCGCGAGATGCGCGCGTGATTGATCTCGAAGCGATGCGCATTGCGACGAATGCGCTTCTTGGCCGACTTGTGATGCGCCATGGTGTCTCTCGAATGGCCGGCGATACGCGGAAGGCGCGCCTTATAACCTTGCGCCCCGACCGCGTCAACCGTGGTGGGTGGCCCGGAGCCGGATGAGCCCGGCTGCCGGAGGCGAACGACGTTTCAGCAGTGCTTGAAGGCGGGTTGGCGCTTCTCGACGAACGCCGCCATGCCCTCTTTCTGGTCTTCGGTGGCGAATGTCGAGTGGAACAGCCGGCGCTCGAAGCGCACGCCCTCGTTCAGGGTGGTCTCGTAGGCCCGGTTGACCGATTCCTTGGCCATCATGACGATCGGGCGGGACATGTCGGCGATCCGCTCGGCCACCTTGATGACCTCGTCCATCAGTTCGGCGGCCGGCACGACCCGGCTGACCAGGCCGGCGCGCTCGGCCTCCTGGGCGTCCATCATCCGGCCGGTCAGGCACATGTCCATGGCCTTCGACTTGCCGACGAACCGGGTCAGTCGCTGGGTGCCGCCGGAACCGGGAATGGTGCCGATGGTGATCTCGGGCTGGCCGAACTTGGCGGTGTCGGCGGCGATGATGAAATCGCACATCATGGCGAGCTCGCAGCCGCCGCCGAGCGCGTAGCCGGCGACCGCGGCGATCACCGGCTTGCGGATCCGGGTGATGTGCTCCCAGCGCGCCGTGATGAAGTCCTCCTGGTAGACGTCCATGTAGGACTTGTCCTGCATCTCCTTGATGTCGGCGCCGGCGGCGAACGCCTTCTCGCTGCCGGTCAGGATCACACAGCCGACCGCCTCGTCGGCTTCGAGCTCGTCGAGGCCGCGGGCCAGATCGTCCATCAGGGTCGACGACAAGGCGTTCAGCGCCTTCGGCCGGTTCAGCGTGATCACGCCGACCTTGCCACGGCGGTCGACCAGGATCGTCTCGTAAGCCATCGTTGCTGCTCCCTTCCAGAGCCGCCGGAGGCGGCCGGAACTACGGATCATGCGGTTTCAGCGCGGCGCGAGTTCGAAGCGGACCACCAGCCCGTCGCCCTCGACCACCGTATCCAACGTCAGAACCTCACCCTCGCGCGTCCAGCGGCCGGAGCCGTCGGGCGCCCAGCCGAGCTGCGGAAGCGTCTCGGAATAGAAGGCGCGCACGGCCGGCATGCGCACCCCGCCCTCGGCGAAGGCGACCACGATGCGTCCGGCCGCGGCATCGAAGCTCACGCTGGCGGCCGGGACGTTGGTCAGCCCCGGCATCAGCGGAAGGTCCTCGAAACCGTCGACGAAGGCGTCGGCCCGGGCGGGCCCGTACGCCGCCCCCCACAGCAGGCCGGCCCCGATGAGAAGGGGTCCGACGAGACGCGCGAGAAGCCTGTGCGGCGTGCTCATGGCCCGGGGCTTCTACATCACCGCTGACAGGACGGACAATAGAAAGTCGACCGTCCGGTCTGGACGATCCGCCGAACCGTGCCCCGGCAGGCCTGGCCGGGGCAGGCTTCACCCTCGCGGTCGTAGACCCGGAAGGCGTGCTGGAAGTAGCCAAGTTCGCCGGACGCCTGGCGATGGTCGCGCAGCGACGATCCGCCAGCGGCGATGGCGTCGGTCAGGACCGCGCCGATCGCCTCGACCAGGCCCCGGGCGCGGGCGCCGCGCACGTTCAGGGCCAGGCGCTTCGGCGCGATCCCGGCGCGATGCAGGGCCTCGCACGCGTAGATGTTGCCGATCCCGGCCACCACACGCTGGTCCAGCAGCGCCGCCTTGATCGGGCTGTGGCGGCCGGCGAGCGCCGCCTCCAGGGTGTCGGCGGAGAACGCGTTGCCGAGCGGCTCCGGGCCGATGCCGGCGAGCAGTCGGTGGTTCTCGACGTCGGCGGTCGGCCAGATATCCATCATCCCGAAGCGCCGGGCGTCGTTGAACCGCAGCCACCAGCCGTCGTCGGTGCGGGCCAGCACGTGGTCGTGGGCACCGGGCACCGGCGCGCCGTCGTTGGAGAGCAGCATTCGGCCCGACATGCCGAGATGAATGAGCCAGCTGTTGGCGTCGTCCAGATCCACCAGGATGTACTTGGCGCGGCGCCTGAGACCGACCACGCGGCGGCCGGTCAGGCGGCGCGCGAAATCGTCCGGGAACGGCCAGCGCAGGTCCGGCCGGCGGGCCTCGACGTGGGCGAGGACGCGACCCTCGAGACACGGCTGGAGGCCACGCATCACCGTTTCGACTTCGGGCAGCTCGGGCATGCGCGGACGGTATCGCTTGATTCGACGCCCGCCAAGCGACTTGATAGTCGCCGACCGGGCCCCGAAATGCCGGGATGTTCCCGTGGACGCCGCACCGGGCCGCCGCAGAAGGACCGCCATGACCGACGATCGCAAGATCCGCGACGGCCTGACCGATTTCGGCTTCACGGAGGTGCCCGTCGCCGAAAAGGCCCGGCGGGTCCGCGGCGTGTTCGACTCGGTCGCCGGCAGCTACGACCGCATGAACGACCTGATGAGCCTGGGCGTCCACCGGCTCTGGAAGGACTCCCTGATGGACTGGCTGCTGCCGCGCCCGTCGCAGCGGTTGCTCGACGTGGCCGGCGGCACCGGCGACATCGCCCAGCGCTGGCGCAAGCGCGGCGGCGGGCCGGTGACGGTGTGCGACATCAACGCCGAGATGATCGGCGTCGGCCGCGACCGGCTGGAGCAGGGCGGCGGCGATCCGGGCATCGGCTGGGTGGTCGGCGACGCCGAGCGGCTGCCGGTCGCCGACCGCTCGGTCGAGCGGGTGACCATCGCCTTCGGCCTGCGCAACGTCACCCGGATCGACCTGGCGCTGGCCGAGATGCGCCGGGTGCTCAAGCCCGGCGGCCGGTTCCTGTGCCTGGAATTCTCCAAGCCGACCCAGCCCTGGCTCGGACCCGGTGTACGACGCCTATTCGTTCCGGGTGCTGCCCTGGCTCGGGCGGGTGGTGGCGCGCGACGAGGCGGCCTACCAGTACCTGGCCGAAAGCATCCGGCGGTTCCCGGACCAGCAGGACCTCGCCGAGCGCATGCGCCTGGTCGGCTTCGAGAAGGTCGCCTGGCGCAACCTCTCGGCCGGGATCGCCGCCATCCATTCCGGCTGGCGGCTCTGACCATGGCCGACTGAGCCGATGATCCGGGCGCTGCGCAACCTGTTCCGGCTGGTCCGCATCGCCTGGATCATGGCCCGCCATGGGGTGCTGGAACCGCTCGAGACGGTCGCCGAGGCGCCGACGCTGGCGGTGTCGGCCCGTCTGGCGCGCCGGCTTCGCGACAAGCGGGTTTCCGGACGCTGGGGCCAGCGCCTGGCCCACGCCTTGGTGGCGCTCGGCCCGAGCTTCATCAAGTTCGGCCAGTCGATGGCGACCCGCGCCGACCTGATCGGCGAGCAGGCGTCGGCCGACCTGACGATGCTGCAGGACCGTCTGCCGCCGTTCGACCCGGCGATCGCGCGGGCCGTGCTGGAGCGCGAACTGGAGGCGCCGGTCGGCGAGCGGTTCGCGCGCTTCGACGAAACGCCGGTGGCCGCCGCCTCGATCGCCCAGGTGCACCGGGCGCGCACCTCCGACGGGCGCGAGGTCGCGGTCAAGATCCTGCGCCCGGGGATCGAGGCGGCGGTGGCGCGCGACCTCGACCTGTTCGCGTGGATCGCCGAGACCCTGGAGCAGCGGCTGCCCTGGACCGAGCGGCTGCGGCCGATCGAGACCGTGCGGGTGTTCCGGGAAACCGTCGAGATCGAGATGGATTTGCGGTTCGAGGCCGCCGCCGCCACCGAGCTCGCCGAGAATTTCCAGGGCGACGACTATTTCCGGGTGGCCGAGGTCGACTGGTCGCGCACCACCCGCCGGGTCATGACCTGCGCCTGGATCGACGGCTGCCGGATCGACGACACCGCCGCCCTCGCCGCCGCCGGGCTCGACCCGACCGACCTGCTCTCGAAGGCCGCCGGGATCTTCTTCTACCAGGTGTTCCGGGACGGCTTCTTCCACGCCGACATGCACCCCGGAAACATGCTGGTCGAGACCGACGGCACTCTGGTGCCGGTGGATTTCGGAATCATGGGCCGGGTCGACCTGGCGACCCGCTTCTACCTGGCCGACATGCTGACCGGTTTTCTCAACGGCGACTGGCGCTCGGTCGCCGAGATCCATTTCCGCATGGGCTTCGTGCCGGCCCACAAATCGGTCGACCTGTTCACCCAGGCCTGCCGGTCGATCGGCGAGCCGCTGATCGACAAGCCGCTGCACGAAGTATCGGTGGCCCGGCTGCTCGGCCAGGTGCTGGGGATCGCCGAGACCTTCGAGATGCGCGCCCAGCCCCAGTTGTTGTTGCTGCACAAGACCATGGTGGTGGCCGAGGGCGTCGGCCGCAAGCTCAACCCGAACGTCAACATGTGGGCGCTCGCCCGGCCGCTGATCGAGCGCTGGATGATCGAGAACCGCGGGCCGGAAGCGCTGTTGGCGCGCGGCGTCGACGACGTCTCGCGGGCGCTGACCCGGCTGCCGGCCCTGGTGCGCGCCGCCGACCGGATGCTCCAGCACCTCGACGAGGGCGGGCTGAAGGTGCACCCGGAAACCCTGCGCCAGCACGCCGCCCTGACCGCGGCGAGCCGGTCCTCGTCCTGGCCAGTCTGGGCGGCGCTGCTCGCCGGCCTGCTGCTCGGCCTGCTGCTGGGGTGAGGCTCGGCGCGGTCCGTGGGTCCCGGATCGCCCGCGCTGCGCGCGTTCGTCCGGGATGACGATAGAAAATGTTGTGATTATTCAACGTCATCCCGGACCGACCCGCGTTAGCGGGGCGGATCCGGGACCACGGAGCGACGGGCCGGCGGATCAGGCCCGGCGCATCCACACCGCGGTGTCGTGGAACACCGCCCCGCCGGATGGCGGCGGCGAGTCGGCGCTGGTCAGCGCGTTGATGCCGATGCCCTCCTCGAAGGCGGCGTTCGGCCAAACCGACTCGACGATCACCGTGGTCGGCTGCACCCCGTCGAAGAGCCTGGCGTGCAGCACCACCGACCCTGGGCGTTGCCGAGCCGAACCCGGTCGCCGTCGCCGAAGCCGAGCCCGGCGGCGGTCTCGGGGTGCACCATCACCACCGGCCGGCCCTCGCGCCTGCGGCTGGTCGGGGTCTCGGTGAACGAGGTGTTGAGGTAGTTGCGCGCCGGCGCCGTCACCATCCGGTACGGCCGCTCCGCCGTCGCCCGGTCGATGATGTCGACGTGGTCGGGCAGGGCCGGCACGCCGGCCCCGAGCGGGCCGACCGCCGCCCAGTCGGCGGCGAACTCGAACCGGCCCGAGCGGGTCGGGAAGCCGTTCAGGAAGTGCTGCTCCTCGAACGAGGGCGCCACGTCCAGCCACTTGCGCTCGACCATCTCGGCGAAGCCGGGATAGCCCGACCGCAGCAGGGTGGCGTCGACCAGCTCGGCCTCGGTCATATCCATCGCCGGGTGCTCGCCGCCGAGCCGGCGCAGCAGGTCGTTCAGCAGCCGGTGGTTGGAGCGGCACTCACCCGGCGGGTCGATCACCGCGTCGTGCACCTCGAGGTGGGGGTGGCCGCCGGCGGTGTAGATGTCGGCGTGCTCCAGGAAGGTGGTGGCCGGCAGCACGACGTCGGCGTGGCGGGCGGTCTCGGTGAGGAACTGCTCGTGCACGGCGAGGAACAGATCGTCGCGGTTGAATCCCTTCAGCACCCGGTGGGTGTCGGGTGCCACCGCCGCCGGGTTGGTGTTCTGCACCAGCATGGCGGTCACCGGCGGCCCCTGGCGGACCACCGCGTCCTCGCCGGTCAGCACCGGCCCGATCCGGGACATGTCGAGCACGCGGGTGCCGGGCCGGACCCGGTCGGTCGCCTCGATCAGCGTCTTGTCGACCTTGTAGAACCCGTCGACCTTCCACATGGCACCGCCGCCGCGGTGCTTCCACTTGCCGCCGACCGCCGCGATCGAGGCGACCGCGTGCACCTGCATCGGCCCGTTGCGCGAGCGGGCGAAGCCGTAGCCGAGGCGGATGAAGGCCCGGTCGGTCCGACCGTAGAGCGATGCCAGGGCCTCGATCTGCGCCGCCGGGACGCCGGATATAGCCTCGGCCCAGTCGGGCGAGCGGGTCCGAAGGTGCGCCTCGAGTTCGGCCGCACCGTCGGTGTAGCGGGCCAAATAATCGCGGTCCGCCAAGCCGTCGCGGAACAGCACGTGCATGATCGCGCAGGCGACGGCGCCGTCGGTGCCGGGCCGCACCATGACGTGCTCGTCGGCGGCGTCGGCCGTGGGCGTGCGGTAGGGATCGACCACCACGAACCGCGCGCCGCGCTCCTTGCGGGCCCGGGTCACGTGGGTCATCACGTTGACCTGGGTCGACACCGGGTTGCCGCCCCACATGATGATCAGGTCCGACTCCGCCATCTCCAGCGGGTTCGGCCCGCCGACCCGCCCGGACCCGGCGATCCAGCCGGACTTGACGACGGTGGTGCAGATGTTGGCGTCCTGGCCGGAATAGCCCATGACGTTGCGCAGCCGGTTGATGCCGTCGCGGTTCACCAGCCCCATGGTGCCGGCGAAGTAGTACGGCCACACCGTCTCCGGCCCGTGCCGGGCGGCGGCCTCGGCGAAGCCGCCGGCGACCCGGTCGAGCGCCTCGTCCCAGGCGATCTCGCGGAACTGGTCGGAGCCCTTCGGCCCGACCCGCAGCAGCGGGCGCAGCAGCCGGTCGGGGTGGTGCACCCGCTCGGCGTAGCGCGCGACCTTGGCGCAGATCACGCCGGCGGTGTAGCCGTTCGACGCCGCCCCCCGGACCCGGCCGATGGTGTTGCGGTCGATCCGCTCGACCTCCAGCGCGCAGGCGCTGGGGCAGTCGTGCGGGCAGACCGAGGCGACGATGTCGGGTTTGGCGGGGGTGTCGAGCGGCATGGCCGGAGGGTAGAGCGCGAACCGCGCCGGAGGCAACGACCTTGCCGGCGCGGGATCGGCGCCCGCCCCCTGCCGGCGCCCTCATCGCGTCCTGGCAGGGTCGCCGGTGGGTCGATCAGTGATAGGTGGCCGCCGACGGCGCGTCGGCCCGGTCGATGCAGATCAGCAGCCGCGTGGTGTCGCCGGGCGCGAAGCGCGGCGAACGGTGCGCCAGATCGGGCGCGCCGCCGTCGCGGATCGTCGGGTGCAGCAGGCCCTTGACCAGCCCCACCTCGAACGGCGCGAGCGCGGTTTCCCTCCGCCATCCCCGTTCCGTCAGGCGCCCGAACTCGGTGCCCTCGCCCCGGCAGGTGCACAGCAGGCGTGCCCGCACCATGTCGACATGCGGGCGCTCGCAGGCGTCGTTGTCGATGGCCTGCAGCCGGACGGCGAGCCAGTCGGTGCGCTCGACATGGCTGAACAGCATGGCCATCAGCACGATGTCGGCGATCACCATGTGGCGGCCCGGTTCGGCCGCGACGCCCCGCGCCTCGAACGCCGCCTGCACCGCCGCTTCGACGGCGCCCAGGCGGACCTTGAACCGCGCGGTCGGAAGCTTGGCCGCCGGCAGGGCGTCCAGCCACGCCCGTTGCGGCTCGGGGATGGACCGGCGCCAGCGCACCAGTCCGACTCCCGGCTCGTTGATGCGCTCCAGGTCGTCCGGATTGCCGACCGTCACCACCGACGGAAGATCGGGCGGCGCCAACGCGACGCGGCTCACGCCGGGACCTCCCGTCGTGATGCGGCCGAGGCATCCGGCACCGCCGCGGCGGTGCCGGGAAAGCCCGACAGGACGGTGACGGGAAGCTTGGCCGGCGCGGTGCTGATCATTGTACGGGCTCGTTCGAAGGGGACGGGGATCGACGTTCAGCCGGCGCCGGACCGCGGGGCGCCGACCAGGGCAAGGAATTCGCGCCGGGTGGTCGGGTCGTCGCGAAAGCAGCCCAGCATCCGGCTGGTGACCATGCTCACACCGGTCTTGTGAACGCCTCGGGTGGTCATGCACTGGTGCGCGGCCTCGATGACCACGCCCACGCCCCGCGGCGCCAGCACCCGCTGGATGGTGTCCGCAATCTGTGCCGTCAGGGCTTCCTGGATCTGCAGTCGCTTGGCGAACACGTCGACGAGACGGGCCAGCTTGGAGATGCCGACCACCCGCCCCGCCGGCAGGTAGCCGATGTGGACCACGCCGAGGATCGGGACGACGTGATGCTCGCAATGGGATTCCAGGCGGACATCGCGCAGCATCACCATCTCGTCGTAGTCGCCGGTCTCCTCGAACGTCGCGGCCAGAAGCGCGTCGGGATCCTCGCGGTAGCCGGCGAAGAACTCCTCGTACGCCTTGGCGACCCGCTTGGGGGTGTCCTTGAGACCCTCCCTGTCGGGATCGTCGCCCGCCCATTCGAGCAGCGTGCGAACGGCCGCCTCGGCCTCGCTCCGCGTGGGCCGCCGCCGCGTCGCCATCACTGCGTCCATCTTCGTTCCCCCGATCCGACCCACCCGACCACGTGCCCTTGCGATCATGAATGTTACGTTATAACGTTGCATATGATCGATGCAAGCGAGGATGCGATGGCGCGATCCGCCGAGCCCCAGGATGGCCGTCACAGACGACCCGACGATCTGACCGACTGGCTGACGCTGGCGGCTGCGCTGTGCGTCGCGCGCGGGGTCCAGCTCACCGCGTTGCGCCAAGAGATTCTGGAGCTGCTGTGGCAGAGCGGCGGGCCGGCGGGCGCGTACGACCTGATCCGGGCGCTCCGGCGGCGCGTCGAGCGCCCGATCGGGCCGCCCACCGTGTACCGGGCCCTCGAATTCCTGGTCTCGCAGGGCCTGATCCGGCGGATCGAGAGCCGGAACGCCTATGTCGTCCGGTCGCATCCGGAGAGCCCGAACCCCAGCGCCTTCTTCCTGTGCGGCCGGTGCGGCACGTCGGCCGAGTTCGAGGACCCGCGGATCGACCGGCTGCTCGCCGAGGACGCGGTCGCGATCGGGTTCCTGCCGACGCGGCGCGTGCTGGAGGTGGAGGGCACATGCCCCCGCTGCCGCGACGCCGCGCCCGCCTGACCGGAGAAGGATGCCCCTATGGCGGAGCGAGACCGACCGATGCCGCGGACGGCGGCGCCAAGCGCGCCGGGCCGCCGGTTCTCCCCCCTCGATCTCGGCGTGATCGCCCGCCTGTCCTGGGCCGGCGTCATCGCCGTGCCGCTCTGGCTCGCCGCGGCGTGGGCGCTGGACTGGACCCGATGAGCGCTTCGATCGCCCTCCACGACCTGACCCTCGGTTACGACCGCCACCCGGCGGTGCATCACCTCAGCGGCCGCTTCATGCCGGGCTCGTTGACGGCGGTGGTCGGTCCCAACGGCTCGGGAAAGAGCACCCTTCTGAAGGGTCTGGCGGGACTGCTGGCCCCGCTCGAGGGGCGACTGGAACGCAGCGGACTGCAACCGGCCGACATCGCCTACCTGCCGCAGCAGGCCGACATCGACCGCAGCTTTCCGATATCGGTGATGGAGACGGTCCTGCTCGGTCACTGGCGGCGGGTTGGCCTGTTTCGAGCACTCACCCGCGCCCAGTACCGGCAGGCCGAGGAGGCGATGGAGGCCGTCGGCCTGGCGGGCTTCGCTGGCCGGCCGGTGGCGTCGCTCTCCGCCGGGCAGTTCCAGAGGGTCCTGTTCGCCCGCATGCTGCTCCAGGACTGCCCGGTCATCCTGCTCGACGAGCCGTTCACGGCGATCGACACCCGGACGACCTCCGACCTGCTTGCCGTGGTGGCGCGCTGGCACGGCGAGCGGCGCATCGTGATCGCCGTGCTGCACGACCTCGACCAGGTGCGGGCGCATTTTCCGGACAGCCTGCTGATCGCCCGGGAGCCGATCGCCTGGGGCCCTTCCGCGGATGTGCTGCGGCCCGAGAACCTGTTCCGCGCCAGACAGATGGCGGAAGCCTGGGACGACCGGGCGGAGCCGTGCCGGCGGAGCGCCGGCTGATGGCCGTCTACGCCGCCCTGGTCCAGCCGTTCGTCGAGTTCGGTTTCATGCGCCGGGCCCTGGTGGCCTGCCTGGCGCTCAGCCTCGGCTGCGGGCCGGTCGGCGTGCTGCTGGTCCTGCGCCGCATGAGCCTGGTCGGCGACGCCCTGAGCCACGCCGTCCTGCCGGGTGCCGCCATCGGCTTCATGGTGGCCGGGCTGTCGCTGGTGGTCATGAGCCTCGGCGGCTTCATCGCCGGCCTCGCCGTGGCGGTCCTGTCCGGCTTCGTCGCGCGCGTGACGCCGCAGCGCGAGGACGCCAGCTTCGCCGCCTTCTACCTGATCTCGCTGGCGCTCGGCGTGATGATCGTCTCGACCCACGGCAGCAACGTCGACCTCATGCATGTCCTGTTCGGGACCATCCTGGCGGTCGACGACGCGTCGCTGCTGCTCGTCGTGTCGATCGCGACGCTGACGCTCGTGGTCCTGGCGGTCATCGGCCGCGGCCTAGTCGCCGAATGCTTCGACCCCGCCTTCCTGCGCTCCGTCGGCGGGCCCGGCGCCGCCGTCCACCTCGCCTTCCTGGCGCTGGTGGTGCTCAACCTGGTCGCCGGGTTCCACGCCCTCGGCACGCTGATGGCGGTCGGCCTGATGATGCTGCCGGCAGCCGCCGCGCGATTCTGGGCGGGCGAGGTCGCGACGCTCGCCGTCACCAGCAGCGCCATCGCCCTGGCCGCCGGCTACACGGGCCTGCTGCTGTCCTACCACGCCGACCTGCCGTCCGGCCCGGCCATCATCCTGGTCGCCGGCGGCGTCTACGCCGTCTCGGTCGCGGCCGGCCCCCGCGGCAGCCTGCGGACCCGCTTCCTGCCGCGACGCCATCTCGAAGCCTGAACCCGCCTGTCGGAGGATTCCCCCATGCATCTCCCTACCCGCCGCCTTCTCCTGGCCGCCCTCGCCACACTCGCCGTCGCAGCGGCGTCGCCCGCGACGGCCGCCGACAAGATTCGGGTGGTCGCCACCTTCACCGTCCTCGGCGACATGGTCCGCCAGATCGGCGGCGAGCGCGTCGCCCTGACCACGCTCGTCGGTCCCGACGGCGACGCCCATGTCTACGAGCCGTCCCCGGCCGACGCCCGCGCGCTTGCCGAGGCCGACCTCGTGATCGTCAACGGGCTCGGCTTCGAGGGCTGGATCGACCGCCTGATCAAGGCCGCCGGGTACCGGGGCCCGGTGATCGTGGCCAGCGCCGGGATCGTCCCGCTGAAGGCGGAGGAGGAGCCCGGACACGGGCACGGGCACGGAAACGCACGGTGCTGCGGCGAAGCACTCGCATCACCACCATGACGATGCCGACCCCCACGCCTGGCAGGATCTTGCCAACGGCCGCGTCTACGCCGCCAACATCGCCCGCGGGCTCGCCGCCGCCGACCCCGCCGAGGCCGACCATTACCGCACGCGGGCCAAGGCCTACGACCGCGCGATGGCGGCGCTGGACCAGGACATCCGCGGCCGCCTGGAGGCCGTTCCCGCCGATCGGCGCAAGGTCATCACCGCGCACGACGCGTTCCGCTACTTCGGGCATGCCTACGGCGTCGATTTCCACGCGCCGGTCGGCCTGAGCACCGAGAGCGAGCCGTCCGCCGGCGAGATCGCGACGCTGATCCGCCAGATGCGGGACGAGGGAATCCGGGCGCTGTTCGTCGAGAACATCACCGACCCGCGCCTGGTCCAGCAACTCGCCCGCGAGGCCGGCGCCGTGCTCGGCGGCACGCTCTACTCCGACTCGCTGTCCGGCCCGGACGGTCCGGCACCGACCTACCTCGACATGTTCCGCCACAACGCCGGCGAGATCGCCAAGGCCTTCACGAGCTGAGCCCGCGCCCCGCCGTGCCCCTGCGATCCCACAGGAGACCATCGATGAACCAGATCCCCGTGACCGTCCTGACCGGCTATCTCGGCGCCGGCAAGACGACGCTCCTCAACCGCATCCTCACCGAACCGCACGGCCGCAAATACGCGGTCGTGGTCAACGAGTTCGGCGAGATCGGCATCGACAACGACCTGGTGGTCAACGCCGACGAGGAAGTCTTCGAGATGAACAACGGCTGCATCTGCTGCACCGTCCGCGGCGACCTGATCCGGATCCTCGGCGGCCTGATGAAGCGCAAGGGCCTCGACGGCATCCTGATCGAGACCACCGGGCTGGCCGACCCGGCCCCGGTCGCTCAGACCTTCTTCGTCGACGACGACGTCCGCCGGCGCTCGCGGCTCGACGGGATCGTCACGCTCGTCGATGCCCGCCACGTCGAGCAGCGCCTGGAGGACAGCCACGAGGCGCTCGAGCAGATCGCGTTCGCCGACGTGATCCTGCTCAACAAGACCGACCTGGTGCCGGAGGCGGACCTGCAGCGTGTCGAGAAGCGGATCCGCTCGATCAACTCCAGCGCCACCATCCACCACACCGAGCGCTGCGCCCTCGATCTGGCCGCCGTGCTGGACCGGCGCGCCTTCGACCTCGACCGCATCCTGGCGATCGAGCCGGGCTTCCTGTCGGAGGACGAGCACGAGCACGACGATCTCATCACCAGCGTCTGCCTGCGGACCGACCGGCCGCTCGACGCCGATCGGCTGACGCTGTGGTTGCGGCGGCTGCTGGCGGAGCGCGGCCAGGACATCCTGCGGACCAAGGGCATCCTGTCGATCGCCGGCGAGGACAAGCGCTTCGTCGTGCAGGCCGTGCACATGCTCATGGAAGGCAATCTGACGCTGCCCTGGCAACAGCCCGAGCGCGAGAGCCGGCTGGTCTTCATCGGCCGCAACCTCGACGCCGACGAGCTGCGCCGCGGCTTCGAGACCTGCGCCGCGTGATGGCCAAGCCTGCACCGGCGCTGACTTCCCTGCTCGACCGCATCGGCTCCAGCGCCCGGCTGGACGCCTATGTCGTCGGGGCGTCGGTCCTGGCCGACGGCACCGTCGCGGTCGGGCTGGGCGACGGCCGGCTGGCGGTCGCCCAGCCCGGCGATCGCGCCGCGTACCGGTTCGTCCAGGTGCATCGGGGAGCGTGCCTGGCGCTGGCGACGGACCTCGACGGCGCCGGCGTGATCACGGGCGGCGACGACGGCCGACTGGCGGCAGCCCGCCCGGACGGCACGGTTCGCGAACTGGCCTGCCTGGCGGGGCGATGGGTCGAGCCGGTGGCCGTGAGCGCGGTGGCCGGGCAGCGCGCCGCCGCCTTCGGTCGCGACGTTCACCTGTTCGACCGGGACGGGTCGCCCTTGGCCAGCTGGGAGCATCCGAGCACGGTCTCGGGGCTGGCCTTCGATCCCAAGGGACGGCGGCTGGCGGCGGCGCACTACGGCGGGGTCAGCCTGCGGTGGACCAGGGCCGTCCAGCAGCCGCCGTCGCGGCTCGACTGGGCCGGCTCCCACCTCTCCCTGACCTGGAGCCCGGATGGGCGGTACCTGGTCTCCGCCCTGCAGGAGAACGCCCTGCACGGCTGGCGGCTGTCCGATGGCGCCGACATGCGCATGGACGGATACCCGGTCAAGGTGAAGTCGATGGCGTGGCTGCCGAAGGGCCGGTATCCTCGCCACCTCCGGGGCCGAGCGCGTGGTCTGCTGGCCGTTCCACGGCAAGACGGGCCCGATGGGCAAGGCGCCGGTGGAACTGGGCCCGGCCTGGGGCGCCATGGTCACGGTGGTGGCGGCGCATCCCCGCCTCGACCTGGTCGCGGCGGGTTACGAGGACGGCACGGTCGTGCTGGTCGCCCTCGACCAGTCGCAGCCGGTCCTGGTCAAGCGCCCGGGAGATGGGGCGGTCACCGCGGCGGCGTGGTCGCCGGACGGCCGGACGCTGGTGTTCGGCAGCGAGCAGGGATTGGTTGCAACCATCGACCTCGACGATTGGCGCACCGGCCGTTGACAGGCGGCATCGCCATCCGCCGCCGCCCGCCATCAATCCCTTGCCTTGGCGGGCAATAGTCCGAGTCCGGCACACGGGGTTACTCTGCGCACGGTTCGTGTCATCCTGCCGCCGCTCGATCCGTTCGGCGGCGACACGGGTGCGCGCCGACCGGACCATGACCACAACGAACGGGACCGTGATCGCTGACGATCCGGAAGTCCCGTCCGAAATCCGGGATTCCCCACGGAGGAAACGCCATGTTATCGCGCTGGATGACCGCCGCCGTCGCAGCCACGGGCCTGTTGGCCGCTGCGACCGCGGTGAATGCCGCCGAGTTGCCCAAGATCACCATCAAGGTGGTCGGCAACTACAGCAACCTGCTGCAGACCAAGGAAGTCGAGAAGCCGTTCTGGACCGAGATGCTGGCCAAGGATTCGAACGGCCAGATCACCGCCGACTACAACAACCAGGACATCCTGGGCATCAAGGACTTCTCGCTGCTGCGGCTTACCCAGGCCGGCGTCGCCGACGTCGGCGTCGGCGACATCTCGAAGATGGCCGGCGACGACCCGGTGTTCGAGGGCTGCGACCTCGCCGGCATCACCACCGACATCGACACCGCCCGCAAGGCCTGCGACGTCTGGAAGCCGGTGATGGCGGAGGCGATGGCGAAGAAGTTCAACGCCCGCCTCGTCGCCCTCGGCAACAACCCGCCGATCGTGTTCTGGTGCAACAAGCCGGTGACCAGCCTCGACGACATGAAGGGGCTCAAGGTCCGGGTGTTCAACACCACCCAGTCCGACTTCGTGTCGGCGGTCGGCGCCACCACCGTGACCATGGCGTTCGGCGAGGTGGTTCCGGCGCTGCAGCGCAACGTCGTCGACTGCGCGCTGACCGGCACCCTGTCGGGCAACACCGCCGGCTGGCCGGAGGTCTCGACCCACCTCTACCCGCTGCCGGTCGGATGGTCGATCTACTACACCGCGGTCAACAACGCCTCGTGGGAGAAGTGGGGACCCGAGGCCCAGGCGTTCCTGTCCAAGGAGTTCGACAAGCTCGAGGACATGAACTGGGACATCGGCGGCCAGGCCACCGACCAGGGCGTGAACTGCAACATCGGCAAGGACCCCTGCACCCTCGGCAAGAAGGGCAAGATGACCCTGGTCGAGCTGACCGACGCCGACAAGAAGCGCCGCGCCGACGTCGTCCAGAACGTCGTGCTGGTGAAGTGGGGCAAGCGCTGCGGCAAGGAGTGTGCCGCGAAGTGGAACGACACGGTCGGCAAGGTCGTCGGCCTGACGATCCCGCTCGACCAGCTCTGATCCCGGCGTCGCGAGCCCGATACCGCCCTCCCCGGAGGGCGGTATCGTCTGCCGGTGCCGTTTCGCCTGGCCGTTCGCCGGCGCCCTTTCTGACCACCCTGCCCGGAGTCTCATGGATCGCGCCCTGGACCTCGCCCACCGCCTCGCCCGCGTCGGAGCCTGGGGCGGCGGCGCGCTCGTGGTGCTCGCCGCCGTCGTCATCGGCGTCGACATCGCCATGCGCAAGCTGTTCTCGATCTCGGTCGGCGGGGCCAGCGAGCTGTCCGGCTATGTCCTGGCGATCGGCTCGTCCTGGGCGTTCGCGCTGGCGCTGCTCGACCGCGCCCACATCCGCATCGACTCCCTCTACGTGATCCTGCCGGTGCGGGTCTGCGCGGTCCTCGACGTCCTCTCGCTGCTGGTCATGCTGGGCTTCGTCGGCCTGCTGACCTGGCAGGGCTGGTACGTGTTCCAGCAATCGGTGCAGTTCGGCTCGCGGGCGCTGACGCCGATCGCGACGCCGCTGCAGTACCCGCAGTTCCTGTGGGTCGTCGGCCTGATCTACTTCCTGGTGGTGATCGTGCTGCTGCTGGCGCGCGCCAGCCACGCCCTGGTGACCGGCGACGTCGCCACGGTGCAGCGCATCGCCGGTTCGCGCACCAGCCGGGAGGAACTGGCCGAGGAGCTCGACAGCCTCAGCCGGCGGCGCGACGGGACGGAGGCCCGGCCATGATCTGGTTCACCGTCGCGCTGCTGATGGCGCTGCTCGCCCTCAGCATCCCGATCGCCGCGGCGCTGGCCGCGCTCGGGCTGTCGCTCGACTACTTCTACTCGTTCCTGCCGCTGCGCCTGGCGCTCGGCGAGATGACCTGGGGGGTGTCGACCGACTTCATCCTGTTCGCCATCCCGCTGTTCGTGCTGCTCGGCGAGGTGCTGCTGCGCTCCGGCATCGCCGAGCGCATGTACGGCGCCATGAGCCAGTGGCTGTCCTGGCTGCCCGGCGGTCTGATGCACTCGAACATCGGCACCTGCACGCTGTTCGCCGCGGTCTCCGGCTCCAGCGTGGCGACCGCCGCCACCATCGGCACCGTGGCGGTCGGCGAGATCCAGCGCCACCGCTACAACGAGCGGCTGTTCCTCGGCACCATCGCCGCCGGCGGCACGCTCGGCATCCTGATCCCGCCGTCGATCGTGATGATCGTCTACGGCGCCCTGACCGAGACCTCGATCCCGCAGCTCTACCTCGCCGGCATCATCCCGGGGCTGCTGCTGGCGGTGTTCTTCATGGCCACCGTGATCATCGCCTGCGTCGCCAAGCCGGAGTGGGGCGGCGACAAGATCACCGTCAGCTGGGCCGAGCGCTGGCGCACCCTGCCCGATCTCGGCCCGCCGCTGATCATCTTCGTGGTGGTGATCGGCTCGATCTACACCGGCCTCGCGACCCCGACGGAATCGGCGGCGCTCGGCGTCCTGATGGCCTTCGCGCTGGCCGCCTGGAAGCGCCGGCTGACCTGGGCGATGCTGGCCGAGGCGCTGGAAGGCACCATGCGGACCACGGCGATGATCATGCTGATCCTGATCGCCGCCACCTTCCTCAGCTTCGTGGTGACGTCGGTCGGCATCGGCCGGCAGGTGACCGACCTGATCACCCAGAGCGGCCTGACGCCGATGCAGACCATGTGGATGATCGTGGCGCTGTACCTGGTGCTGGGCATGTTCATGGAGTCGCTGTCGATGATGATCGCCACCGTGCCGATCATCACCCCGGTGGTGATCGCCATGGGCTTCGATCCGGTCTGGTTCGGCATCCTGATGATGGTGCTGCTGGAGACCGCGCTGATCACCCCGCCGGTCGGCCTGAACCTGTTCATCGTCCAGGGCGTGCGGCCGCGCGGCCAGATCCGCGACGTGATGATCGGCTCGCTGCCGTTCGTCGTCGCCATGCTGGCGATGGTGGTCGTCCTGGTGCTGTACCCCGACCTTGCCCTCTGGCTGCCGCGCACCGTGGGGCCATGACCGGAGACCACCGATGAGCCGGCCGATCACCCTGTTCGAGAACATGCGCGCGGTGCCCTACGTGCCGTTCTACCTCGCCGCCGAGCGCGGCGACTGGGCGCGCGCCGGCGCCGAGGTGCGGATCGAGACCTCGCCCGCCACCGCCCAGACCGCCGCCGCCCTGCTCGACGGCCGGGCCGACGTGTCCTGGGGCGGGCCGATGCGGGTCATGCTGCACCACGACGCCGACCGCGCCTGCCCGCTGGTGTGCTTCGGCCAGGTGGTCGCGGGCGAACCGTTCGTGCTGGTCGGGCGCGAGCCGAACCCGTCGTTCCGCTTCGCCGACCTCGCCGGGCAGCGGATCGGCGTCGCGATCGACGTGCCGACGCCCTGGATGACCTTCCAGGACGATCTGCGGCGGGCCGGCATCGACCCCGGATCGCTGAACCGCCTGGCGGACCTGCCGATGGCCGAGAACGTCGAGCGGCTGCGCACCGGCGAGGCCGACGTGGTGCAGGTGTTCGAGCCCTATGTCGACCGGGCGGTGGCCGGCGGCTGGGGCCATGTCTGGCACCGCTTCGCGGACCGCGGCGACATGAGCTACACCAGCTTCTACACCACGCGGCGGTTCGCCGCCGAGCGCCGCGAGACCTGCCGGGCGCTGGTGCGCGGCATCATGGCGGCCCAGGAGGCGCTGTTCGCCGAGACCGCCGACGAGATCGCCGGCCAGGTCGCCGGCTGGTTCCCGGCGCTCGAGCGCGCCGCCCTCGCCCGGATGATCGAGGGCTACCGGGGCTCGGGGGTGTGGGCACGCTCGCCGGCTTTGCCGGCCGCCACCTTCGTGCGCCTCAAGGCGTCGCTGCTGTCGGGCGGCCTGATCGGCTACGACGTGCCCTACGACAACGCCGTCGACGACGCGATCGCGGCCGAGGCGATGGCCCCGGCCGGTTGAGGAGATCCGCCATGGACAGCATTCCCAGCATCGACATCGCCCCGTTCCGGACCGGCTCGGCCGCCGACAAGCGCGCCGTCGCCGACCGGGTCGCCGCCGCCTGCCGCGACATCGGCTTCCTGGTGATCTCCGGCCACGGCATCGCCCGCGCCACCCTGGAAGACACCTTCGCGCGGTCGTTCGCGTTCTTCGACCAGCCCGCCGAGGCCAAGGCGCACTGGCGGCCGACCGGGCCGGCGAAGCAGCGCGGCTACCACGGCGTCGCCACCCGCAGCCTCGCCGCCACCCTCGGCCAGCAGACCCCGCTCGATCTCCGGGAATCGGTGTTCCTCGGCCCGATCGACGACCATGCCGCGCACTACGCCCGGCTGCCGGAGGCGGCGACCGCCTACGCCCCCAACATCGTGCCGGACCAGCCGGCCGGCACCGCCGAGGCGTTCACCGGCATCTACCGGGCCTATGAGCGGCTGTCGCTCGACCTGCTGCGGGTGTTCGCCATCGCCCTCGACCTGCCGGAGGAGCATTTCACGCCGCTGATGGGCCGGCACTTCTCGATCCTCGGGGTTCACCATTACCCGGCACTCGCCACCCCGCCCGAGCCCGGGCAGCTGCGGGCCGGCGCCCACACCGATTTCGGCGCCATGACCATCCTGGCGATGACCGAGGGCCGCGGCGGCCTGGAGGCGCAGACCCCGGACGGACGCTGGCTGCCGCTGCTGCCGCGTCCGGGCGAGCTGGTGGTCAACCTCGGCGACATGATGCAGCGCTGGACCAACGACCGCTGGGTCTCGACCCTGCACCGGGTGGTGGTGCCGGAAATCGGCGACACCGGCAGCCGGCGCCTCTCGATCGGCTACTTCGTGCACCCGGATTTCGACGCCGACATCCGCTGCATCCCGACCTGCCTGGCCCCCGGCGAGACCCCGAGGCACAAGCCGATCACCGCCGGCGAGCACATCGCCGAGAAGATCAACCGCAGCCACAAGGCGGCGTGAGGGCCCTTCTCACCGCTCCGCCGGCGGCAGCCAGCGCGCCAAGGCAACCCCGACCGGCACCATCCGCGCGATGACGTGGTCGGTGAATTCGGACAGCGCCCCGAGCACCCCGTCGGGCGCCGGGCCCGGATCGGCGCGCAGGGTGGCCAGTCGCGCACCCTCCTCGGCCGCCAGCGCCCGCGCCCGTTCGGCCGCCGCCGCCATGCGCCCGTCGGCCGCCAGCGGCGCCCAGCTGGTGTGCATCAGCGCCAGGAAGCCCGGCCAGTTGGCGAGGTGGCGGTACATGGTCGCCAGGATCGGCTCGTCCGGGCGGGCGCCCAGGAGGTTGATCGCCCGCACCAGCGCCCAGGTCTCGGCGGCGACGTCGCCCTCCGAGAGCAGCCGCGGCATCGCCGCCGCCGGCGCCGCAGCGGGCGCCGAATCGTCCGACACCACCCCGGCCGGACCCACCAAGAGCGCTGTCAGCGCTACCAGATTCGGCCCGTTACCCCGGTTGTAGCCGTCCGCGACGGCGCGCAGGCGCGGCAGCTCCGCCGCGGTCACCCCGACCGCGGCGAGCGCGCCCGGCGGCAGCGGGCAGGGCAGCGGCGGGTCGAGCCGGTCGTACAGCCGCGCCGCCGCCGCCTGCGCCCGCCCGCTGGCGTAGATCGGCCGCGCCGAGCCCCAGGCCCATTCCAGGCCGCCGTCGATGGTGGCGAGGTGGCGCCAGATCAGGTTGACCACCGGGCTGCCGGTGGTGGTGCGGATGTCGGCGAACAGCCGGGCGGTCTCGCCGACGGCGTCGGCCTCGGTGACGGCGGGGACGGGGTCGGACACGGCGATGCTCCTCCTGGCTGGCGGCGGCGTCGGCTCGCAACCGTCTCCGCAATTCTAACCGTTCGGCGGCGCGTCGCCATCGCCCCCGGGCGACGGGACAAGTTCCGGGGCGGCCGGTCCGGCGGCCCTCGAGCGGGTCTCCGGCTCTTCCATCCGATCCGCCGCCGACCTAATCTCGCCGCCGACAGACCAGGGAGGAAGTCATGGCGGAACAGCTCCGCATCGGCTTCGTCGGCGTCGGGCTGATGGGCCACGGCATGGCGAAGAACCTGATCGAGAAGGGGTTCGCGGTCTCGATCCTCGGCAACCGCAACCGCGCGCCGGTCGAGGATCTGAAGGCCCGCGGCGCCGCCGAGGAGGCCTCGCCGCGGGCGCTCGCCGAGAGCAGCGACGCGGTGATCCTGTGCCTGCCGAACTCGGCGATCGTGGAAAGCGTGGTGCTGGGGCCCGACGGCATCCTGGAGGCGGCGCGACCCGGCTTCGTGCTGGTCGACTCCAGCACCGCCGACCCGCTGTCGACGAAACGTGTCGCCGCGGCACTCGCCGCCAAGGGCGCCGACACGCTGGACGCGCCGCTCACCATGACCCCGAAGGAGGCCGAGGCCGGCACCCTCAACGTGCTGGTCGGCGGCGAGGCGGCGGTGCTCGAGCGGATGCGCCCGGCGTTCGACGCCTACGCCCGCAACGTCTTCCACATCGGGGCGTTGGGCTCTGCACACGCCCTCAAGCTGGTGAACAACTTCATGAGCATGACGATCTCCGCGGTGACGGCGGAAGCGGCGATCACCGCCCGCGCCGCCGGCGTCGACCTCGCCAAGCTGCGCGAGGTGGTGTCGGCGGGTGCGGTCAACTCCGGGATGTTCCAGAAGATCATGGCCTACGCCGTCGACGGCGATCCGTCGGGGCTGCAGTTCGCCATGGCGAACGCCCGCAAGGACGTCGGCTACTACACCGGCATGGCGGCGGCTTCCGGGCTGCCGACGCCGTTCGGCTCGGCGGCGCTGCAGCTCTACACCCTGGCCTGCTCGACCGGGCACGGCGACGAGCACGTGCCGCTGCTGGTCGACGTCATGGCCGAACTCGGCGGCCTGAACCGGAGCGCCTCATGAGCGAGCGGGTCGACGCGGTCGTCATCGGCGCCGGGGTGGTCGGCCTCGCCTGCGCCCGGGCGCTGGCCCTGCAGGGCCGCGAGGTGCTGGTGCTGGAGAAGGCGGAAGCCATCGGCACCGAGACCAGCTCGCGCCATTCCGAGGTGATCCACGCCGGGATCTACTACACCCTCGGCTCGCTGAAGGCGCGGTTCTGCGTGGAGGGCAAGACCAAGCTGTACCGCTACCTCGACGAGCACGGCGTGCCGTACAAGCGGCTCGGCAAGCTGATCGTGGCCACCTCGGAGGACCAGCTTCCGGCGCTCCGGCAGATCCAGGAGCGCGCCGTCGCCGCCGGCGTCGACGACCTGACCTTCCTGTCGCACAACGAGGTGACGGCGCTGGAGCCGGATCTGCGCTGCGTCACCGCGCTGATGTCGCCGTCGACCGGCGTGCTCGACAGCCATTCCTACATGCTGGCCCTGCAGGGCGACGCCGAGGAGCGCGGCGCGATGATCGCCTTCCACGCCCCGGTCGAGGGCGGGCGCGTCGACGAGGACGGCATCGAGCTGGTGGTCGGCGGCGCCGAGCCGATGACCCTGAAGGCGACCACGGTGGTGAACTCCGCCGGCCTGCACGCCCAGCCGATGGCGGCCTCGCTGCAGCGCTTCCCGGCCGACAAGGTGCCGCCGCAGTATTTCTGCAAGGGCAACTACTACACCCTCTCGGGCGTGCGGGCGCCGTTCCGCCACCTGATCTACCCGGCCCCCGAGCAGGCCGGCCTCGGCATCCACCTGACCCTCGACCTGGGCGGCCAGGCGCGGTTCGGGCCGGACGTGGAATGGGTCGAGCGCATCGACTACACCGTCGACCCGCGCCGCGCCGACAGCTTCTACGCCGCCGTGCGCAAGTACTGGCCGGGGCTGCCGGACGGCTCGCTGCAGCCCGGCTACGCCGGCATGCGCCCGAAGATCCAGGCGCCCGGCCAGCCGGCGCTCGACTTCATGGTGCAGGGGCCGCGCGACCACGGCGTGCCCGGTCTGGTCAACCTGTACGGCATCGAGTCGCCGGGCGTCACCTCGTCTCTGGCGATCGCCGACCACGTCGGTGCCATGCTGGCCTGAGAGCCCGAGGATCGTTCCGTGGCAGGCCCTTCGTGGCCCCCGCTGCGCGGGGGCACCTCAGGGCGATAGACTTTAACTCGTTGTTGTACTTAGGCATTCTCTATCGCCCTGAGGAGCGCGCCGCGCAGCGGTGAGCCACGAAGGGCCGGGTGGGGCAGTCGTGTCGGTTCATTCTCGCGCTCCGACGGCGGCCGGACCTCGGGGTGCGGCGAAACCTCGCGCCCGGGGCGGGTTGAACCGGCCGGCGTCAAGATGCATGTAATCTGCATCTTTACCGACGCGAGCCCGACATGGCCATCAGGTCCGAGCCCGACATCCAGGTGACCGAAGCCGAGATCGACGCCGTGGTGGCATTGTTCTACGGCCGGGCGCGCGAGGACGCGCTGCTCGGGCCGATCTTCCGCGGCGCCGTTCCGGATACGGAATGGACTCATCACATCGCCAAGATCGGCGCGTTCTGGCGCAAGGTCCTGCGGCGACAGCCCGGCTACGACGGCAACCCGATGCGCGCTCACGTCGCCCTCGGGGTGCTGGAGCGCCGGCATTTCGAGCGCTGGCTGGCGCTGTTCGAGGCGGCCGCGCGCGAGTGTTGCCGGCCCGAGGCCGCCGCCGTGTTCATCGAGCGCGCCCGGCTGATCGGCGCCTCGCTGGTGCACGGCCTGGAGTTCTTCCGGGACCGCGACCGCGCCGCCGCCGGGTGACGCCGTGCAGCTCAGCCTGTTCACCGACTACGCGCTCCGGGTGCTGATCCTGACGGCGCTGAACGCCGACCGGCGCACCACCATCGACGAGGTGGTCGATCGTTACGGCATCTCCAAGGACCATGTCCGCAAGGTCGTCCAGCAGCTGGCGGCGCACAGGGTTCTTGAGACAACCCGCGGTAAAGGCGGTGGATTTCGGCTCCGCATGGCATCCGAAACGATCCGGATCGGCGACGTGGTGCGGGCCACCGAGACCGGCTTCGCGCTCGCCGAGTGCCTGCGCCCGGACGGCGACGGCTGCTGCCCGATCCAGGGGATCTGCCGGCTGACCGGCGTGCTGCGCGGCGCCGCCGACGCCTTCCTGGCCGAGCTCGACCGCCACACCCTGGCCGACATCGTCGCCAACCGCCCGGCGCTGCTGGCCCGGCTGACCGTGGTGGCGTAACGACCGCGCCGGATCGTCCCTCCACCCTTGCCGTCGCCCCCGGCGCGCGCTTTGATCGCGCCCGGGAGGAAGCCATGCTCGAACGGGCAGACAGCTACGAGGAGGTGCGACGGCGGTTCCGCTGGCGGATCCCGGCGCGCTACAACATCGGCGTCGACGTCTGCGACCGCCACGCCGACGCCGGCGCCGGCACCGCGCTGATCCACGTCGGCGCCGACGGCAGCGTCGTCGAGCACAGCTTCACCGACCTGAAGCGGGCCTCGAACCGGCTCTGCAACGTCCTCGCCGCCGCCGGCCTCAAGCCCGGCGACCGGGTCGGCATCCTGCTGCCGCAGCGCCCCGAGACCGCGATCGCCCACAT
This sequence comes from Rhodospirillaceae bacterium, assembly GCA_018401495.1. Lineage (GTDB taxonomy): Bacteria > Pseudomonadota > Alphaproteobacteria > Thalassobaculales > Thalassobaculaceae > Thalassobaculum_A. The sequence continues at coordinate 15,979 of JAGYJX010000010.1, read as the reverse complement.
CGCCGCCCACAAGGCCGGGCTGGTGTCGGTGCCGCTGTTCACGCTGTTCGGCGAGGACGCGCTCGCCTACCGGCTGGGCGATTGCGGGGCGGCCGCCCTGGTGACCGACCGCGACAGCCTGGCGAAGATCGAGGCGATCCGCGACCGTCTGCCCGACCTCCGGCTGGTCCTGGTCGCCGACGAGGCGCGCGACGGCGGCTGGTGGCGGGCGCTCGGCCCCGCCCTCGACGCCGCGTCCGACCGCTTCGCCCCGGTCGACACCGCCGCCGACGATCCGGCGGTGATCATCTACACCTCCGGCACCACCGGCCAGCCGAAGGGCGCCCTGCACGCCCACCGGGTGCTGCTCGGCCATCTGCCGGGCGTCGAGTTCCCGCAGGAGTTCTTCCCGGCGCCGGGCGACCGTTTCTGGACGCCGGCCGACTGGGCCTGGATCGGCGGGCTGCTCGACGTGCTGCTGCCGTCCCTGCACCACGGCGTGCCGGTGGTGGCGCACCGCTTCGCCAAGTTCGACCCGGACGCCGCCTTCGACCTGATCGCCCGGCACCGGGTCCGCAACGCCTTCCTGCCGCCGACCGCGCTCAAGCTGATGCGCCAGGTGCCGGACCCGCGCGCCCGCCACGCCCTCGCCATGCGCTCGATCGGCTCCGGCGGCGAGACCCTCGGCGGCCGAGCTGCTGGACTGGGGGCGGTCGGTGTTCGACCTCACCATCAACGAGTTCTACGGCCAGACCGAGTGCAATCTGGTGGTCGGCAATTGCGCGTCGATTCTGCCCGTCATGCCGGGCTCGATGGGCAAGCCGATCCCGGGACACGAGGTCGCGATCGTCGGCTCCGACGGGGTGCCGGTGGCCGACGGCGAGACCGGGGCGATCGCGGTCCGGCGCGGCGACCCGGTGATGTTCCTCGGCTACTGGGGCAACCCCGACGCCACCGCCGCCAAGTTCGCCGGGCCGGCGGGCGAGTGGATGCTGACCGGCGACCTCGGCCGGCGCGACGCCGACGGCTACCTGCACTATGTCGGGCGCGACGACGACGTCATCACCTCGGCCGGTTACCGGATCGGCCCGGGCGAGATCGAGGATTGCCTGGTCGGCCACCCGGCGGTCGCGCTGGCGGCGGTGATCGGCGTGCCGGACCCGCTGCGCACCGAGGCCATCAAGGCCTGCGTGGTGCTGGCCGAGGGCACCGCCCCGAGCGACGCCCTGAAGGCCGAGATCCAGGACCATGTGCGGCGGCGCCTGGCGGCGCACGAGTACCCGCGCATCGTCGAGTTCGTCGACGCCTTGCCGATGACCGCCACCGGCAAGATCATGCGGCGCGTGCTGCGCGAGCGGCACGCCGCCGACACCGTAGCCGCCGACACCGCAGGAGAACGACCGTGAGCATGACCATCGACTACTATTTCTCGACCTCGAGCCCGTGGACCTATCTCGGGTCGGCGCGGTTCATCGAGATCGCCCGCAGCATCGGCGCCACCGTCAACGTGCGGCCGGTCAACTACGGCGTCATCTTCCCGCAATCCGGCGGCCTGCCGCTGCCGAAGCGCTCGCCGCAGCGCCAAGCGTACCGGATGATGGAGCTGAAGCGCTGGCGCGACTATCTCGGCATCGCGATCAACGTGTCGCCGAGCAACTTCCCGTCGCAGGCGCCGCTGTCGGCCCAGACCATCATCGCCGCCCGCGAGGCCGGCCAGGACGCGCTGACCCTGTCCGACGCCATCCTGACGGCGCTGTGGCGCGACGACCGCAACATCGACGACCCGACCGAGGTCGCGGCGATCGCCGAGAGCGTCGGCCTCGACGGCCACGCCCTGGTCGACGCCGCCCCCGGCTACGCCGAGCGCTACGCCGCCGACAGCGAGGCGGCGCTGGCCGCCGGGGTGTTCGGCGCGCCGAGCTGGGTGCTGCCCGACGGCGAGGTGTTCTGGGGCCAGGACCGCATCGACCTGCTGCGCTGGCGGCTCGGCGCCTGAGGGTAGCGCCGCGGTAGCGCCGTCAGCCGCCGCATTTCGTCATGTCGCCGGTGGTGCGGTGCGCGCCCCAGCGGTCGAAGCGCACCAGCACGTGGCCGGTGCAGCCCTCGACCCGCACCCAGGCGTCGTAGCCCACCACCTCGGGGCTGCCGATGCCCGAGCCGGTCGGCATGCCGGCCCAGGCGGCGCCGAAGGCCGCACCCGACCGCCTTCCCATCTCGCGCACGATGGTCACCGAGGTCGGCTTGTAGTTCGGGCGGCACGCGCTCGAGCGCGCGCTGCTCGAGGATCCGCTCGCCGCTGGCGGTCTCGGGGTAGAAGGTGTTCGGGTCGCCGGCGCAGGCCGCGAGCGCCAGGCCCGCTGCCGTCAACACGCCGATCCTGGTGCCACGCATCCGCAATCCTCCTGCACGCCGTTCCCACGGTCGCCAACCGGATGTGGGGTGCCGAGGCGTCAACCGCACGTGGTCAGGTCGCCGGTGGCGCGATGGTCGCCCCAGCGGTCGAACCGGACCAGCACGTGACCGGAGCAGCCCTCGACCCGGACCCAGGCGTCGTAACCGATGATCTCGGTGTCGCCACCGAAGCCGGCCGAGCCCATCTGCCGGAACACCGCGACCGACACCGGCCGGTACGGCGCCGGCACCCGTTCGAGGGCGCGGCGCTCCAGCATCGGCTCGGCGCCGGCGGTCTCCGGGTAGAAGGCGTCGGGATCGCCGGCGCAGGCCGAGAGGATCAGACCGGCGGCCAGCAGAAGCGGGACGGTGCGCATTGGCGTGACTCCCTGGGGAACGGGACCCGGAAGATATAGGAGGGCGACGGGGTCGGGCGGAGGGGCGCGAGCGGCCCTTGATCGATTGCCCCGTCTCGCCGACCCTGCTGCCGGAGACCGTCCAACCACCCGGAGGCCCCCATGCCGTTCACCCCCGCGATCGCCGTCATCACCGACGAGGTCTCCGAGGACATCGGCGAAGCGCTGGAGTTCACGGCGGCGCACGGCGTCGACCGGGTCGACATCCGGTCGGTCGACGGCCGCAACGTCATCCTGTTCGACGCGCCCGAACTGTCCGACCTCGCCGGCCGGCTTCGCGACGCCGGGGTGACGGTCGGCTGCTATTGCTCGCCGCTGCTGAAATGGCCGCGCTCCGGCGCGAGGATCCCGGAGGGCGCCAACTTCCACGGCTTCGACCCGGCGTGCTGCCGCCGGAGGCGGCGGTGCCGCTGGCGTTCGAGGTCGCCAACACGCTCGGCGCGTCGCAGCTTCGGATCTTCTCGTATTTCACCTATGACGGCTTCGCGCCCGAGCACCTCGACGACGACCTCGACCGGCTGGTCGACCTCGCCGAGGCCCACGACGTCACCCTGGTGCTGGAGAACGAGCACGTCTGCAACGTCGCCACCCTGGATCAGCTGACGGCGGTGGTGGCGCGCCGCGCCCACCCCCGGCTGCGCGGCCTGCTCGACCTCGCCAACCACCGCTCGACCCGCCCGCCGGCCCCGTCGGCCGACACCCTGGCCGCCGCCGCCCGTATCGCCGGCGCCGTCCACGTCAAGGATTTCGGCGGCGACCCGCGCCGCTATGCGGCGCTGGGCGAGGGCATGGTCGACCACCGCCCGCTGTTCGCGGCGCTGCGCGACCACGGGCCTATGGGCACGCTGCCGATCTCGATCGAGACCCACCGCCCGGACGACGGCCCGGCGGTGACGGCCCGCAGCCTGGCGGCGCTCAGGGCGATGCTGACGTAGGCGCGCCCCTTCCTCCACCTGTCGTCATTCCGGCCAAGCGAAGCGCGAGCCGGAACCCACACGCCGCGCCGTCGGTGACACCATCGGCACGTCGCACCGTGGGTCCCGGATCCGTCCCGCCGGGGGCGGGCCGGTCCGGGATGACGAGCGGGAGAGAGAGCCCGCTCACTTGATGACGACAAGGGAAAAGCCGGAGCGGCCCGCCCCCCACCTGTCGTCATCCCGGCCAAGCGCAGCGCGAGCCGGGACCCACACGCCGCTCCGTCGGTGACCACCCGGCTCGTTGCGCTTTACCCGCCCGCCACCGCCCTGACCGCGGCGATGGCGGCGTCGATGCCGGCGTCGTCGACATCGAGGTGGGTGACCGCGCGCATCGGGCCGCCGACCACGCCGATCCGCACGCCGTGCTCGGCCAGCAGGCGCCGCGAGAAGGTCGCGCCGTCCTGGCCGGTGCCGTCGACGTGGAAGTAGACCATGTTGGTCTCGATCTCGTTGGCGGCGACCCGGATGCCCTTCACCGTCGCGATCGCCTCGGCGAAGCGCCGGGCCCGGGCGTGGTCGTCGGCCAGGCGGTCGACATGGTGCTCGAGCGCGTAGACGCCGGCGGCGGCGACGATGCCGGCCTGCCGCATGGCACCGCCGAACTGGTGCTTGAAGCGCCAGGCCTCCTCGATGAACTCGGCCGAGCCGGCGAGCACGCCGCCGACCGGGCAGCCGAGGCCCTTCGAGAGGTCGATCCACACCGAGTCGCAGTCGGCGGCGAAGTCGGCGGCCGGGATGCCGCTCGCCACCACCGCGTTCAGCAGCCGGGCGCCGTCCATGTGCAGGCGCATGCCGTGGCGGCGGGCGGCCTCGGCCACGCCCTTCACCGTCTCCAGCGGCCAGATCGCCCCGCCCCCGAGGTTGGCGGTGTTCTCGATCGAGACCAGCTTCTGGCGCGGCGCGTGGCGGTTCTTCGGGCGGATCGCGGCGTCGACGTCGGCGGCGGTGAAGATGCCGCGCACGCCGCGCACCGGCCGGGTCATGGCGCCGGCCAAGGCGCGCAGGGCCGCCGGCCTCGAAATGCAGGGCGTGGCCGGTCTCGTCGAGGATGATCTCGTCGCCCTGGGCGCACCACACCCGGTAGGCGATCTCGTTGCACATGGTTCCCGACGGCAGGAACAGCGCCGCCTCCTTGCCGAGCAGGGTGGCGACCATCGCGTGCAGGCGGTTGACCGTGGGGTCCTCGTGGGCCTGCTCGTTGCCGACCTCGGCCTCGGCGATCGCCTTGCGCATGCCGGGGGTCGGGCGGGTGACGGTGTCGCTGTACAGGTCGACCTTGGGACGGACGACGGCGGCGGGGGCGGCGGGGGCAGCCATGATGCGGTATCCTGGAACCGTTGCGGAGGACGGGCTGAGCCACCACGTTAGGTCCGACGCCACCGTCCAGGGAAGCCCCGATGTCCGACCGCCGCGCTCCCGACGGGAACGCCGTCACACGCCGCGGCCAGCTGCCGTTCCGGCTGTCGGTGCCGGAGAACGACAAGCTGGCGGTGCACGTGATCTACGCGCTGTACGCCGCCACCATCGTGCTGGCGATCCCCGGCATGTTCGGCGTGGCGCTGGCCTATCTCAAGCTCGGCGACGTGCGCGGCAGCTACCTCGATTCCCACGTCCAGTGGCAGATCCGGACGTTCTGGATCTGGCTGACCCTGTGGCTGGTCGGCTGGTTGACCGCCATCGTGCTGATCGGCTGGCTGGTGCTCGGCTTCGCCCAGCTCTGGCTGCTGTATCGGATCATCAAGGGCTGGCTGCTGCTGGCCGACGAGCGCCCGGTCGAGGATCCCCGAGCGTTCTTCTGACGGTCAAAGACCGTCGGCCGAAGCCGCCCCCTGGCACCAGGCCAAATCGCTCCCCATGTGAAATTCTAGCGACGGGCGAGCGGAGGCGACGATGCCGGTCGAGATTCACCGCGACACCGCGGGCCAGCGCAGCGACTACACGATCGAGCAGAACTGGGATTCCTACACCCCCGAGGAGCACGCCACCTGGGCCAAGCTGTTCGAGCGCCAGGTCCGGCTGCTCAAGGACCGGGTGGTGCCGGTGTTCATGGATAACGTCGACGGCCTCGCCATGGCCGGCGACGGCATTCCGGACTTCCGGCGGCTGAACGACATCCTCGGCAAGGCCACCGGCTGGAGCGTGGTGGCGGTGCCGGGGCTGGTGCCCGACGCCAGCTTCTTCGAGCACCTCGCCAACCGGCGCTTCCCCTCGACCTGCTTCATCCGCACTCCCGAGCAGCTCGACTACCTCGAGGAGCCGGATTGCTTCCACGACGTGTTCGGCCACGTCCCCCTGCTGCTCGACCCGGTGTTCGCCGACTACATGCAGGAATACGGCAAGGGCGGCCTGAAGGCCGAGGGCCAGGGCGCCCTGCGGCGGCTGGCCCGGCTGTACTGGTATACCGTCGAGTTCGGGTTGACCCGGACCTCGCAGGGCCTGCGGGTCTACGGCGCCGGCATCGCCTCGTCGACCGGCGAGACGGTGTTCGCGCTCGACGACCCGTCGCCGAACCGCATCGCCTTCGACCTGGAGCGGGTCATGCGCACCGACTACCGCATCGACGACTACCAGGAGACCTACTTCGTGATCCCGGGCTTCGCCTCGTTGATGCGGGCGACCGAGCCGGACTTCACGCCGATCTACGCCGCCCTCGACGAACTGCCGGACATCGCGGCCGGCACCGTCACCGACGGCGACCACGTCCTGCATTTCGGCACCGGCCGCTACCACCGCGACCGCCACCGGGCGACGGCTTGAAGGGAACGCGCTAGCGCGCGCCGCCGCCCGCCTCCAGGCGCCCGATCCAGTCTTCCAGCACCTTCAGCGTGGTCGGGCTGACGTGGTGCTCGACCCCCTCGGCGTCGTGGAACGCCACCGGCTCGGGCACGCCGAGCGCCAGCAGGAAGCGCAGCACCACCGCGTGGCGGGCGCGCGACTCGTCGGCCATGGCGCGGCCGGCATCGGTCAGGAAGATCGACCGGTACGGCTCGCTGGTCGCCAGGCCGCGGGCCTGCAGGCGGCGCACCATCGAGGTCACGGTCGCCTGCCGCACCCCCATGCGCTGGGCGATGTCGACGGCCCGCGCCTCGCCGGTCGCGTCGATCAGGTCGGCGATCAGCTCGACGTAGTCCTCGATCAGCTCGGTCTCGTGCGCCTTGCGCACTCCAGTGTGCTGGCGGGCGTGCTGCTCGGCGTCGATCAGCCGCCCCGGAGCGCCCGGGCGGCTGACATGCGCGAGTGCCTGATGCTTGGGGTCCGCCGCCATCGCCGGGGCTTACCGCACCGGACGGGCGTTGACAAGTTGACGGCGGAGCGGCGGCTGGGTCCCGGCTCGCGCTGCGCTTGGCCGGGATGACGACGAGGTGAGAGGGACCCGGGCGCGCCGAAGACCCCATTGTTCTCGATAACCCAGTAGCTGCGCGCCCCCCTCCTGTGGCGGAGCGGCGGCTGGGTCCCGGGTCTCGCTGCGCTCGCCCGGGATGACGACGAGGGAGAGGCGTGGCGCTCCCCCTCACTGTCGTCACCCGGACGAGCGCGCCTCCGGCGCGGTCGAGCCGGGGCCCACGGAGCGACGACGAGCGAGCCTCAGATGTTGGAGTCCGGGAACGACGCCTTCTTCCGGGCGATGAAGTCGAGCAGCGCCTCGTCGACCGCCGGGTCGATCGCCGGCGCCTCGTACTCGTCCAGCATGCGTTTCACCAGAACCGAGGCGCGGGTGGCGGCGTCGCGTTCGCCCTCGGCCAGCCACTGCTCGTAGGTGTTGTTGTCGGCGATCGTGGAGCGGAAGAACGCGGTCTCGAAATTCGCCTGGGTGTGGGCGCAGCCGAGGAAGTGGGCGCCCGGGCCGACCTCGCGGATGGCGTCCATGGCCTGGCCGTTCTCGCTGAGGTCGACGCCCTCCAGCATGGTCCGCATCATGCCGAGCTGGTCGGCGTCCAGGACGAACTTCTCGTAGGACGAGGTCAGCCCGCCCTCCAGCCAGCCGGCGGCGTGCAGCACGAAGTTGACGCCGGCCAGCACCGTCGGCAGCAGGGTGTTGGCGCTCTCGAACGCCGCCTGTGCGTCCGGCACCTTGGAGCCGCACAGCGCCCCGCCGGAGCGGAACGGCACGCCCAGCCGGCGGGCCAGCTGGGCGCAGGCGTACAGCACCAGCGCCGGCTCCGGCGTGCCGAAGGTCGGGGCGCCGGACTGCATCGAGATCGAGGAGGCGAAGCTGCCGAAGATCACCGGCGCGCCCGGCCGGCAGAGCTGGGCGAACGCCATGCCGGCCATCGCCTCGGCCAGGGTCTGGGCGAGCGTGCCGGCGACCGTCACCGGCGACATGGCACCCGCCAGGATGAACGGCGTCACGATCGTCGCCTGGTTGGCGCGCGCGTAGTTCTTGAGCGCGCCCAGCATGGTGGAATCCCAGACCATCGGCGAGTTGGCGTTGATCAGCGAGGTGATCACCGTGTGGCTCTCGACGAACTCGGCGCCGAAGGTCAGCTTCGCCATCTCGATGGTGTCGAGGGCGCGCAGCGGGTGGGTGACCGAGCCCATGAACGGTTTGTCGGAGTACCGGATGTGGGCGTAGACCATGTCCAGGTGGCGCTTGTTCACCGGCAGGTCGACCGGCTCGCACACCGTGCCGCCGGAGTGGTGCATGGCCGGCGCCAGGTAGGCCAGCTTCACGAAGTTCCGGAAGTCCTCGATGGTGGCGTAGCGCCGGCCGCCGTCGAGGTCGCGCACGAAGGGCGGGCCGTAGACCGGCGCGAACACCATCGCCTTGCCGCCGATCTCGACCGAGCGCTCCGGGTTGCGGGAGTGCTGGGTGAAGGTCGCCGGCGCGGTGGCGATCAGCGTGCGCGCCAGGCCGCGCGGGATGTGCACGCGCTCGCCCCGGACATCGGCGCCGGCCTCGCGCCAGAGCGCCAGCGCCTCGGCATCGTCGCGGAAATCGATGCCGATCTCCTCGAGGATCGTCTCGGCGTTGGCCTCGATGATCTGCAGGCCCTCCTCCGACAGCACGTCGTAGGTCGGCACGCGGCGCACGATGTACGGGGCGTAGGCGGTCTTCGGCCGGGCCCGTGCCGCCCGCCGCGCCTCGCGCCCGCTGCCGGCGCCGCGGCCGCGGCGTTCGTGCCTTTCCTCCGGGGCGCCTTCCGGGGCGTCATCCGGGGCAATGCCCGCAGCGTCGGTGTCCTGCGTCATGGCGGTCTCCACAAGCGCCTGGCGCCGGATCGCCGGCGCACTCCCTCTCGGCGTGACTCTCGGCGCCCGGCGAGCGGCCGTCTTGCACCGGCCCGACGCCTGCGGGTCGCGCCTGGACCACGCCACGCGATCCCGGGGCCGGCGGTTTGACCGGCGGCCGGCGCGGTGCGACACTTTGACCGGTCGGTCCGAAGGCGCCGATGAGAGGGTGCGGGGACCGTTCGAGGAGGATCGCCATGCGTGCCCGCCTTTCACTCGCCATCACCGCCTGCTTCCTGGCCTTCCCGGCGCTCGCCGACAGCCCCTCGGCCGACAGGACTGCTTCCGCCCTGCCGCCCCAGGTGCTGGGCCTGATCGCCGCCGCCCAGCCGATCCCGCTGACGTGCGCCGACGGCACCTGCACGGCGCTGGTCTCGTCGTTCTGCCTGCAGGAGGACCGGCCGGTCCCGCAGGCCGGCCAGCGCTACGACCCGGCCGGCGCCGGCGACGTGACCCTGGTGGTCCGCCGCACCGACGGCTCGACCACCGAGTTCTCGGCCGCCGGCCTGCTCGGCTACGTCAGCGAGGGTGACTTCACCCGCACCCGCATCGAGATGCCGGTGGCCCGGCTCGCCTCGCTCGGCGCCGCCGAGGTCGCGGTCCGGATCGCGCCGATGGTGTCGCTGATGCCGCGCACCGAGGCCGCCGCCTCGGGAGCGGTCGCCGCCCGCGACGCCGAGACCGCCGAGGGTGCGCCGCGCTTCACCGCCGAGGCGTTCTTCGCGCCCGGGACGGAACGCGCCGACGCCGCCGTCACCATGACCCGGCTGATCAGCCTGCTGCCCGGCTCGGGCCCGGTGCGGTCGCAATCGGCGAGCGCGATCGGCGCCGCCGGGCGCGACGCCTGGGGCCGGGTCGAGGCCTCCGGCGGCCTCGTCGGGGTGTCGACCGCCGGCGTCGAGCGCGCCCGGTCGGAACTCGACCGCTGCACCGCCTACGCCGACATGGGCTTCTCGATCACCCTGCGCGGCTGCCTCGCCAAGAGCCACGACCGCACGGTGCGCGAGGTCAACGACGAGTACTGGAACGCGCAGCCCGGCTACTAGGCCGACCAGCCCGTCGCTCCGTGGGTTCCGGCTCGACCGCGCTGACGCGCGTCCGTCCGGAATGACGAGAAGTGGGGAGTGGAGTGCGCCCCCGTGATGAGACAGGGCAATTAGCGGACAGCAGTTTCGCTGGTGGTTTTGGTGGCCAGCGGGATTGCTGTCCACGAACTAGCATTCTCGAACTCCACGGGCGATTGGTAAGCCAGCGCCGAGTGCAAGCGGGTGCGATTGTAGAGCTGCTCGATGAAGTCGCCGACGCTGGTTCTGGCGTGCTCCAGGTCGCGATAGGCGGAGCCGTCGACCTCCTCGGTCTTGAGGGTTTTCATGAAGCTCTCTGCCTTGGCGTTGTCATAGGGGCATCCGCCGCGGCTCATGCTTGGAATGACGCCGGCAGCATCGAGGGCCAGCGAGTAGTCGGCACAGGCGTACTGCACGCCCCGATCGGAGTGGTGGATGAGCTCGCCGGGCGGCGGCCGCCGCCCGGCGAGCGCCATCCCCAAGGCCTCGAGTGCCAAGCTGGCAGCCAAGTGGTCCGCCAAGGCCCAACCCACCACCTTTCGGCTGAAGGCGTCGAGGATCACCGCCAGGTAGACGAAGGCCCGCTCCAGACGGATGTAGGTGATGTCGGCCACCCACAGCCGGTCGGGCGCCAACGGGATCAGCTGGCGTGCCAGGTTCGGGTAGACCCGCAAGCCGTGCTTGGAGTTGCTGGTGGCCGGGACGTAGGCCTTGCGGCGCAGGCACAGGAGGTTGTCCTCCTGCATGATCCGCCGCACCCGCTTCGCGTTCACCACCCAGCTCTCGCGTCGCAGCAGCGCCCCGATGCGCCGGTAGCCATAGTGTTTGTGGGCCAGAGCCAAGCGTTGGATGGCATCGCGCAACGCCATCTCCTCCAACGCGTCCAACTCGGGCTGGGCCTGCGCCCGACTCCGGTAGAAGCTCGACCGACTGACGTCGGCAGCTCGGCAAAGCCGTTCGACCTGTCCTCCGCCTTGCGGGCCAGTCATCGCCCGGATCTCGGCGAAGACCCCGTCACGCCAAGCCCGTCGTTGGCCGGCCGTGACGCCTCGATGCGCCGCAAGGCTCCTCGAAAAAAATCCAGTTCAACCGTTTGCTGGCCAACCTTGCGCTCAAGCTCGGCGATCCGCCGCCGCGCAAGCGCCAGGTCATCCGTCTCCCCAACACTCGCCTCATGCGCCAGCGCCTCAAGCCGGCCCGGTCGCCCTCGCCGCCGGCCGAGCCGGTTCTCACGCGCCGCCTCCATCCACTCGTAGAGCAGTTGGCGGTGCATCCCAAACTCACGGGCCAGATCCGCAACCGCTTCACCCGAGGCCAAGCGCGACAGCGCCGATCGTTTGAACTCCAAACTGAACCTTCGGTAGACCTTCGGCATCGTTCTCCTCCAATCAGAGAACTGTCCGCTATTTTTAGCGTCTCATTCTAGGGGGCGCACTCATTTATTTTTTGTCGTCATTCCGGACCGGGCCGCCGAAGGCGGAACGGAGCCGGAAGCCACCCGACGCTCCGAGTTCCATGCCAGTAACCGGCCTTCGCCCTGGTGACGCCGCCACCGCGCCCGCCTACACTCCGCGCCTCTGACACCGGAGCACCCCGATGCTGGACGGCAAGCGGATCCTGTTGATCGTCGGCGGCGGCATCGCCGCCTACAAGTCGCTCGACCTGGTGCGGCGCCTGCGCGAGCGCGGCGCGTCGGTGCGCGGCGTCCTGACCGCCGCCGGCAAGCAGTTCGTGACCCCGCTGTCGCTGTCGTCGCTGACCGAGGACAAGGTCTACGAGGAGCTGTTCTCGCTGACCGACGAGGCCGAGATGGGCCACATCCAGCTGTCGCGCTCGGCCGACCTGATCGTGGTGGCGCCGGCGACCGCCGACCTGATGGCGAAGATGGCCCACGGCCTGTGCGGCGACCTCGCCTCGACCCTGCTGCTGGCGACCGACACCGACACGCTGGTGGCGCCGGCGATGAACGTGCGGATGTGGGATCACCCGGCCACCCGCGCCAACCTCGCGACACTGGCCGGCCGCGGCGTCCGCGTCGTCGGCCCGAACGAGGGATCGATGGCCTGCGGCGAGTTCGGCCTCGGGCGGATGGCCGAACCGCTGGAGATCGTCGCCGCGATCGAGGCCTATTTCGCGCCGGCCGCCGGGCCGCTGGAGGGCCGCCGGGCGCTGGTCACCAGCGGCCCGACCCACGAGCCGATCGACCCGGTGCGCTACATCGCCAACCGGTCCTCGGGCAAGCAGGGCCACGCGATCGCCGCCGCCCTCGCCCGCCTGGGCGCGGCGACCACGCTGGTCACCGGCCCGACCCGCGAGCCGGACCCGGCCGGGGTGACGGTGGTGCGGATCGAGACGGCGCGGCAGATGCTGGATGCCTGCGTGGCCGCCCTGCCGGCCGACGTCGCGGTCTGCGCCGCCGCGGTCGCCGACTGGCGGGTGGCGAGCGAGGCCGGCCAGAAGCTCAAGAAGGAGTCGGGCGGGCTGCCAACGCTGACGCTGGCCGAGAACCCGGACATCCTGGCCACACTGTCGCGGCGCGACGGCGACCGCCCGGCGCTGGTGGTCGGCTTCGCCGCCGAGACCGAGAAGCTGGTCGAGCACGCCGCCGCCAAGCGCCTGCGCAAGGGCTGCGACTGGATCGTCGCCAACGACGTCTCGTCGACCACCGGGACCTTCGGCGGCGACGCCAACGCCGTCCACCTGATCACCGGTGACCGGGTCGAGGACTGGCCGCGCCTGACCAAGGTCGAGGTCGGTTCGCGTCTCGCCGACCGCATCGCCGAGCGTTTCGCCGGCCGGGAGCCTTCATGACCGTCGCCGTCCGCATCACCCGGCTGCCGCACGCCGCCGATCTGCCGTTGCCGTCCTACGAGACCGCCGGGGCCGCCGGCCTCGATCTGCGCGCCGCCGTCGACGCCCCGGTCAGCCTCGAGCCCGGCGAGCGGGCGGCGATCCCGACCGGCATCGCCATCGCCCTGCCCGAGGGCTTCGAGGCGCAGGTGCGGGCGCGCTCCGGGCTGGCGCGGCGCCACGGCATCGCCATGGTAAACGCCCCCGGCACCGTCGACAGCGACTACCGCGGCGAGCTCCAGGTGCTGCTGATCAACCTCGGGCGCGAGGCGTTCACCGTCGGGCGCGGCGACCGGGTCGCCCAGATGGTGGTGGCCCCGGTGGCGCGAAGTCGCCTGGGAAGAGGTCGAGAGCCTCGACGCCACCGGCCGCGGCGCCGGCGGTTTCGGATCCACCGGCATCTGACGAGGCGACCATGCGCGAGCTGTCCGAGGCCGAGTTCCACCGCTACGCCCGCCACCTGATCCTCGACGAGGTCGGCGAGGAGGGCCAGGGCCGCCTGCTGCAGGCCCGGGTGCTGATCCTGGGCGCCGGCGGCCTCGGGGCGCCGGTGTCGATGTACCTGGCCGCCGCCGGCGTCGGCACCCTGCGGCTGGTCGACGACGACACCGTCGACCTCACCAACCTGCAGCGCCAGATCGTCCACGCCACCGAGTCCGTCGGCCGGCACAAGGTCGATTCCGCCGTCGAAACCCTGTCGCGGATCAACCCCGGGACCCGGCTGGAAACCCACCGCACGCGGCTGACCCCCGACAACGCCGGCGGGCTGGTTGCCGGCTGCGACGTGGTGGTCGATGGCTCCGACAACTTCGCCACCCGCTACGCCCTGAACGATGCCTGCCTGGCGGCCGGGGTGCCGCTGGTCGCCGGCGCGCTGTCGCGCTTCGAGGGCCAGCTGACCACGATTCTGCCGGGCGAGGGACGGCCCTGCTACCGCTGCCTGTTCCCGGAGACCCCCGACCCGTCGCTCACCCCGCGCTGCGAGGAGGCCGGCATCCTCGGCGCCGTCGCCGGGGTGATCGGCACGCTGCAGGCGGTCGAGACCCTCAAGCTGCTGCTCGGGCTGGGCGACCCGCTGGCCGGCCGCCTGATGCTGTACGACGCGCTGTCGGCCAGCATGCAGGAGGTGCGCTACAAGCGGCGCCCCGACTGCCCGAGCTGCGCGCCCGGCTGATCCCAGGGAAAGCTGTTTCGCGCCCCGTGCGGGCATCTTGTCACCGCTTGGCCACGCTTGGTCGCTTCCGCGACTCCCTATCTTTCGGTCTCCACCTCTCCGCGCGGGCGTTCCGCGCGGGCTTCTGGCGGCGGATTTCCGGAAGGACGGACGAGATGCGGATCGCCACGCTTGCCATCATGGTCACCCTGGCCCTCGCCACCGCGGCCCTCGCGACCCTGGTGCTTTCGCCCCCGGTCCTGGCCGCCACGGCGCGCGCCCAGGGCATGACCGGTCTGTCGTCGATCTACGGGGCGGGCGTGTTCCGCCAGGCCGTGATCGCCCTTGCCCCGAACGCCCTGCGCGCCGCCGCGACCGGTCGGGAGACGATCACCACCGCCTCGCAGGCGCCGGCGCCGAACTTCGCGTTCCGACGGTCCGACCGGGTCGACGCCGTCGCCCGCCAGCGCCTGCTGGACAGCCTGCTGGCCACCACCACCGATCCCGACGCCCAGGCGGAAATCCGCGACTCGGTCACCAGCGACGCCATCTGGACCAAGTTCGACAGCGTGCTGTCGATGGCCGGCTACTCCGCCAGCAACCTCGCGGACGTGACGGCCGCCTACTACATCATCAACTGGGAAGTGGTGAGCGGCGGCGACGCCATCCTGCACCCGGCGGGCGTGCGCGCGGTGCGCGACGCGGTGGCGGCGGCGCTCGCGGCGAACCCGCGGCTGGCCGCCATGACCGACGCCGAGATGCAGGAAACCGCCGTGATCATGGCCTACAAGGCGACGGTGGCCGGCTCGGCGGCTCGGCGGCTGGCGAAAGCGGGCGACGAGGTCGGGCTCGCCCGGCTGCGCGACGCGGTCCACCGCAGCGTGCTGACCCACGGCATCGACCTCGCCGGCCTGCGCCTGACCGACCGCGGGCTCGACCCGCGCTAGATCCGGCGCCGGGCGTCCCTCACAGCACTGCGTCCCTCACAGTCCTTCCTGCGGTTCGGCGAACGGCGGAAACGCCGGCATCTCGCGGGTTTCGCGCCAGTGGCCGAGCGCCCAGCGCACGCTGGGGAAGGCCAGCTCGTCCCACGGGATGTCATCCCACTCGAACAGCCCGACCTCCCGGCTTTCCGGGCCGGCCGAGACGTCCGGCGACAGCAGGCGGGCGCGGTAGATCATCTGCACCTGGCTGATGCGCGGGATGTTGTAGACGCCGATCAGCGCGTCGATCTCGATACGGGCGCGCGCCTCCTCCCAGGCCTCGCGCTGGGCGCCCTCCATGGTGGTCTCGCGCTCCTCCATGTAGCCGGCCGGCAGGGTCCACCAGCCGTCGCGCGGCTCGATCGCCCGGCGGCAGAGCAGGATGCGATCGCCCCACAGCGCCACCGCGCCGACCACGATCTTCGGGTTCACGTAGTTGATGAAACCGCAGGAATCGCAGACCAGCCGTTCGCGATCCTCACCGGGCGGGATCCGTCGGGCGACAGGGCCAAGCGGGCTCGCCGGTCCGGCGCGGGGTGGCGTTGTATCGGTCATGAGGGCAATGTGACCCCGGCCACGGCGCCTCGCAAGCCGCCCGACGCCGGCGGTCAGACGAACATGTCGATATGCTGGCCGAGAAACCCGAACGACCGCCGGAAGGAGGACGACTGGCGCTTGCCGTCGACCCGCTGGTTGCGGGCGTTCTCGCTGTCTTCCTGGGCGCCGTCGGCCTCGTCGCCGGCGTCGACGGCGCGAGCGGTGATGTTGCGCGCGCTGCTCTTCGCCTGCTCCTGGGTGGCCGGACGCGGCGCGACCAGCACCGTGTTCGGCGAATTCGACGGGATGGAGGGGGTGATCGGCGGCAGCATCGCTATGGCTCCTCACCAGATAATTTACGTCCGGAGCCGCGGCAATTCAAGCGTGTGGCTCCGTCCGG
>JAGYJX010000009.1 GCA_018401495.1 Rhodospirillaceae bacterium | reverse complement strand
ATCTTCTTTGCTAAGCGAAGCGTTCCTCAAAAAAAGTCCGGCCCGAGCAGGGCATCATCGGCGTCCGCGCCTGCGGGCTGAACGCCGACGGCACGTCGCCGCACGATCCCGATGCCACGCGGCAGACGACGCGCCCCGCCCCGCTTCCGTCACAAGCCCTTGATTTTTCGGCCTTCCTGTGATCCCCTTTCAGCAGGGACGTGCAGTTCGACCGGTTCGGACTTCCGACGCCACGGCGTCGGGACCCGGTCGTTCGAGATCGGGGATGACGTTGGCGGGCGGAGAGAACTTCGAAATCCTGACCCTGCGGGCTGGCCGCTGGACGATCGAGGCGACCGCGACGTCGCTGGAGTCGGCGCGCACCGAAGCGGTGCGCATGCAGAATCGTCCCGAGGTTCACGGCGTCCGCGTGATCAAGGAGTCCAAGAAGGCCATCGACAAGCTCGGGCCCGAGGATTTCCTGTTCGAGAAGCTGAAGGCCCGAAACGAAGGCAAGGTCTTCGTCCAGACGATCCTCGACGCGCCCTTGTGCGAGGAGCTCGACGACCTGTTCGTCCTGCCGGGACGCCTGACGATCAATCAGCTCATGCGGTCCTATCTCGACAAGCACGACATCACCGCCACCGAGCTGATGCATTCGGCCAAGGAGATGAAGCGCCTGCTCGACGAGGGCACGCTGATCAACTCCGCGACCGCCAAGGTGGCGACGATCCACGCCAAGAAGACGGGTGACGACACCAACGCGCGGCGCGACCTGATCTACGACTTCATCCGCGACATGAACGCCAGGGCGAAAGCCGCGGCGGACCGCAAGCTGCCGCGGCTCCGCGACGGCGGGTTCCAGGCGGTGTTCGAACGCGTCACCGCCACGGCTGACCCGGCGGACGGCGAGTATCTGATGCGGGTGGTGATCGCCAACGAGCTCATCGACACCCGCAACTATTTCGGCAAGCTGGCCATGCTGCTGCAGTGGGCGGGCGAGTCCGAGACCGACGAGTCCGATCGCGTGCTCGACGTGTTCATATCCGACACCCTGTGCAACGCCGACGTGCTGCGCGAGCTGCTCGGCCATCATCGCGATCTCGCGAGCGCCCTGGTCGCCCTGATCTGTTTCGCCAGCGGTGAGCCGCCTGACGAGGAGCGGCCGGAAAACCTGGATCCCGAGCATCCCCGTTTCGTGATCTTCGAACTGAGCCGGCTGATCGCCGAGGGTCGGCTGCCGGACAGCCGGACGATCCTGTTCGACCGCGTGAAGCGCCAGCTCGAGGGCCTGAACCCGCTGTCCCGCGGCGACCGCGAGGAGGAGCGGGAGGTGTTCATGGGCCTGCTCGACAAGCTGATCCCCGACATCGAACTGGTCGGCGGGCCGCCGATGGCCGAAGCGGTCACCACCAGGCAGTCGATGATCATCAACAAGGGCGGCCAGAAGGGCCTGAAGGAGGCGGCGGCGTCCATGCTGCCGTCGCTGTCCGATCCGGCGCGCAAGACCGGCTACCTGCTGGCGCTGCTGGACTGCGAGCTCGGGCAGACCCTGCTGCGCGAGGACATCGACGAGCACCTGGAGAGCCTCCTGGTGACGCCGCCGACGATCAACCACATCGTGCGGGACAAGATTCCGCCGAACATGAAGATGCGCAAGTTGACGTCGATCTTTCACCGCATCGACCAGTCGACCCTGCCGGATGAGCAGAAGGAGAAGCTGAAGACCCGGCTGGACGACCTGCTGGCGTCCTACATCGTCGACGGCAAGATCCTCGACAAGCTGGATAATCCCGATCGCCCGCTGCACATCCGCGCCCGGATGCTGGTCAGCATGGTGCAGCCGGAAATGCTGCCGAACGGCCGGGCGTCGTCACTGGCCCGTGCGATCATCGTCAAGCACCTGCGGCGGCCGAACTTCGAGAGTGAGATGGTGGCCGACATTCCCGACCCGGCCGAAAAGGCCAAGGTGCTGCGGCAGTTTCATGAACAGCTTCACCGCTGCGGGTTCTTCGGTTGAGCGGCGGCGCGGGCGCGTTCGCCCGCGCCTAGGCCTGCTCCAGGGCAAGCGCCTCGTCGAAGCCCGACCAGTCGTCGAGATCGTCGCCTTCCTGCTGCCTTGCCGCCTCGACCATGCTTTCGAGCAGCGCGCTGTAGCGCTCCCAGCTGCCCGCGTCGGCGGTGGCCTTGGTCGCGGCCCAGGCGGCGGCGAGCCCGGTCGACCGGGCCGGGTGGGTGCGGGCGGCAGCGGCCCGCGCGGCCTCGCCGGCGATGGCGGCCGCCACATCGCCGCGGGCGAAGGCGGCCCGGGAGGCCTCTCGCGCGTCGCCACGAGCGGCGACCCGCAGGGTGTCGTTGCCGGTTTCCAGGAAACTGCGCACGGCCGCCGGCATGTCCCAGAGAGGGGCCACGTCCAGCGCGACCTGGCGGGCGAACTCGCGCAACACCTCCTCGCCGTCCAGGCGCCATTCCACGGCGCGGCTGCGGCAGACGAGCTTGTCCTCCTGCTGGCCGACCACGTCGTCGCAGAGCACCCGGCAGATCACGTTGCCCGGCGCGTATTTCAGCGCGTCGAGGATCCGCGGCGATGCGTGCAACCCGGAAACGCAGATCGCGACGTCGCCGGCGTGGACCAGCGCCTGACCGTCGGGCGGCACGGCACGGCCGTCTCGCAGCGTGTCGTCGACGAAATGCCAGGCCGGTATCGCCATCGCCATTTTCTCCTGCATTCGCGGCCACCATGCTAGGGAAGCCTGCTAGGATTACAAACGGCAAAGGCGCCGCCGTCTTCGGGAGACGCCCCCGGAAGCCCATAGGAAGCCCACAGGAAGCCCAACGGATCGTGCATGCCGAAGATCCTGATTGTCGATGACTCCCGCCTGGTCCGCATGACCATCAAGACGATCCTGCGTCGCGCCGACGGATTCGACGTGGTCGGCGAGGCGGAGAACGGCCGGGAAGGGGTGGACATGGCGCGGGAACTCAACCCGGACGTCGTCACGCTGGATATGGAAATGCCGGTGATGGACGGGATCGAGTGCCTGCGACGCTTGCGGATCCTGTCACCGGCCAAGGTGGTGGTGCTGTCCTCGCTGACTCACCCGGCCTCGCCGAAGGCCGTCGAGGCGCGGCTGGTCGGGGCTGACGCCGTCATCGGCAAGCCGTCGGGATCGGTCAGCCGCGACGTCGACGCGACCGGCGGCGACCTGCTGATCGACACGATCCGCAGGCTGCTCGACGGCGCCGGGGTCGACCGTCGCGAGGCCGCTCGATGAGCCGGCCGCAAGGCCTCGTCGAGGACGACAAGGTTCCGGTTCTGCTGTTCCTGTCGGGCGGCCGGCGCTTCGGGATTCGGCTTTCCAGGGTTCGCGAGGTCGCCGAGATCGGGGCGATCGAATCGATCGAGGGAGAATCCGAGGATTATATCGGCGTCATGGTGCTGCGCGACGAGCCGATCCCGCTCGTGGTCATGCGCCGATCGGGGGATGGACCGGACCCGGACCTGCCGATCTGCATCGTCCTGCAGAGCGGTGCCGCCGTCGTCGGCCTGGCGGTGGAGCGCATCCTCGGGATCAGCAAGTTCGCGCCG
The DNA here is from genome assembly GCA_018401495.1 of Rhodospirillaceae bacterium. GTDB lineage: Bacteria > Pseudomonadota > Alphaproteobacteria > Thalassobaculales > Thalassobaculaceae > Thalassobaculum_A. Next base: position 50,091 of record JAGYJX010000009.1, on the reverse strand, counting down.
GAGCGCTCGGTCACCAGCCTGGTGGCCGATCAGTCGCCCCACCACGTCTATCTCGACGACGAGGGCGGGATGATCCAGGCGGTCGACGTCGACCGGTGGCTCGCGGCCCAGCCCAAGCTGCCGCTGCTGTCCGACCAGCGCGCCGTCAGGACCGCCGAGAAACCCAGACCCGCCGCCGGCCCGCAGACGCGCTACATGGCCCTGACGGTGGGCGACCGCCTTCTCGCGGTCGATTCGAGCCTGGTCGAGCGGGCGGTCGACGACGCCAGCGTCGCCATGCTGCCGAGACGCCCCGGCGTCCGCCTGGAGTCGGTCATCGAAGTCAGCGGCAATGTGCTGCCGGTGCTGCGGCTCTCCGCCGACGGGCACGCGCAGCAGACGATCTATGTCATCGTCGGCTTCCACGGCCAGAAATGGGCGATCGCCACGGAGCGTGTCCTGGGTATCGTGACCAATGAGAGCCCGCCTCGGTCGGCCGGCGACGAGGGGCAGGAGCGGGTGATCGCCAGCAAGGGGAAATTCCACGAGGTGATCGATTTGAAGGGGCTGATCGCCGCCCAGGTTCCCGACTTCGTTCGGCCGGACGGCACGAGAGCCTGAAGTCATGGCCGGGCGCGACAACGATGCGGCGGACGAGCTTTGGGAACTCTTCGAGCAGGAGAGCGAAGACTATCTGGCGCAGCTCGAGGAATCGCTCTCCGGAACCGCGGCGGACCTCTTGGATGCCCGGCGGATGGGAGCGCTGTTCCGGGCTGTCCATTCGTTCAAGGGCATCGCCGCGACACTGGGGCTGACCGGCCTGGAGGCGACGGCCCATCGCGCCGAAGATCTGCTCGACATGTTCCGCAACGGCGAGGCGGTGCCGGACGACGCGGCCCGCGACCTGTTGCTCCACGCCGCCGATTCGCTCTCGGCGCTGCGCGAGGCCTGCCTCGCGCAGCGCTCCGACATCGCCGCCGACGGCGCGCTCCTGGCGCAGTTCGCGCAGACGAAGCTCCGGCTGAAAGGCGGCGCCGCGCCGTCGGTGGTTGCCCCTGCAGCCATGGAAGAGCCGATCGAGGAAGAGCCGGAGGATGAAGACGATTTCTCCGGCGCCTTCGAGGCGCCCGACGACGGCTTCGACCCGCCGCCGCCGGATGAGCCGGATGAGCCGGACGAGCCGGACGAGCCGGCGGCGGCCGCCGGGCCGAACCGGATGATCCTGCAGGTTTCGAGAGCCCGGGCCGATCCTTCGGAACCGGAATTTCAGGCCGAGGCCGTCGGCCCGTTCGACGCCGTGGTGTCGGCGGAGCTGGGGCATCTGGCCGAGGCCCTGGAGAACCCGACGCTCGACGCGGTCGATGCCCAGGAGATCGTCGGGTCGATCCTGCAAATCCGCGAAGCCGCGAACGAGGCGGGCTATCTCGGGATCGCCGCGGTCCTGGACGAGATCCAGGCGGTGTTGCGGGACTCCGGGCAACTGGACCGGACCGCGTTGACGCGCTGGCTCTGCCTCTTCGTGCATCAGCTTCGGGTGCTGTCGGAACTCGCCGACGCCGGCCTGTCCATGGAGAACGTCGAGGATTCCCTGTCCCCGCACATCTCCAGGGAGGCGCGCGGGGTGATCGACCGGCTCTGGGTGAACGACGGGCTGCCGAAGGATTGGGAACTGGTCGGCATCCTGGCTCGGGCACTCGGGGTGCACCGGCTGTCCGCGCTGGCGCGGCTCACCAGCGAATTGACCGCGCTCGACGGCTGGCAGGCGCGCCCTGAGGCGCTGGAAACCGTCGCGGAGATCCGCCGCGAGACCCCGGTGATCGCGATCGAGGGCCTCGACGTCTCGTCGCTGGATGTCCGGCACGATGTCTACGACCGGCTCCGCGACCGCATGGCGATGCTGTTGACCAACGCCGACGCCGCGGTGGGCGAACTGCGGCAGACGCTGGGCGACGACATCTTCAACAGCCTCTCGCCGGCGGCGCGCACCGAGATCGTGGAATACCTGCGGATGCCGGGCGCCATGCTGCTCGAGGTGCAGGCGCTGATGCCGGAGGACAGCCCGGCCGCCCAGGAGGTCATGGGGCGTCTCAGCGGCGAGCGCCTGATCTCCAACCGGGTTCTGGTGGATGTCGACCCTGACCTGTACCAGTTCCTGATCGGCGTCACCGGCCGGCCGGAGCCGTTGATCAGGGCGCTGCAATCCATCAAGGGCGCGGCCGCGGTGCTGCAGTCCTGGGCCGTGCTGGCCGGCGCGAGCGCCGAGGCGGACCAGCCGGTGCCGGCCACGGCCAAGCCGGCCACTGCCAAGGCGGTCACTGCCAAGCCGGTCAATGCCAAGCCGGTCACTGCCAATCCGGCGCGGGCCCGGCGGGCGACCGCCGGCAAGGCCAAGGCGGCGCCACCGGCCGACCGCCCGACACTCCGGGACGAGCCGGCAACGGCCCTTGCGGTGGAGCTGCCGCGGCCGGAGCCGGCGCCGGCGCCGCTGGCCGTCCTTCAGCCCGCCGTTCGGGCGGCGTCGACCGATCTGGTGCCGGCGCCACCGGAGCCCGAGGCCAGGCCGGTCGCGGACTGGAAGGAGCCGGCGGCCGGGAAGTCGGGCGGCAGCGGTTCGCTGCGGGTGTCGTCGGATCTGGTCGACAACTACCTCGATTCCGTCGCGGAACTGCGGCTTTGCCTGTCGCGTCTCGAACAGGGGATGGCCGAGGCCGGGTTCCCGAGCACCACGGCGGAGCTGCGTTCGGCGGCGGCGCAGACCGGCCCCCGGACCGCCGAGCGGCTGCGGGCGGCGGCGCAGCGGATCGACAACGCCGGCAAGGTGATCGCCAGTCAGATCGCCCGGGCCGAAACCACCTTGCGCATGCTGCACGGCGTGACCCTGGATCTTCGGGTCGTTCCGATCAGCATGGTGCTCGGCCGGATGCCGAGGCTGGTGCGCGATCTGGCCCGGAGCCTGGGCAAGCAGGTGACGCTGGAGATCGACGACGGCGACATCCGGATCGACAAGTCCATGGTCGATGCCTTGACGGAGCCGCTGGTCCACATGCTTCGAAACGCCATGGACCATGGCATCGAGCCGCCGGACGAGCGGGCAGCCCTCGGCAAGCCCGACAAGGCGACCATCACCCTGAAGGCGACGCAGAACGGCAATGTCGCGCGGATCATGATCGCCGATGACGGGCGCGGACTGAACACCGCCGCGATCCGAGCCAAGGCGGTGGAGCGCGGCCTGATCTCGGACCAGGATGCCGCCCGAATGTCCGATCGCGAACTTCAGCGGCAGATCTTCGCGCCGGGATTCTCGACCGCCGCGGCCATCACCGAGACATCGGGACGCGGCGTCGGCATGGATGTGGTCCTGGTCACCATCCGCCGGCTGGGCGGGTCGATCGACATCGAGAGCGTCGAGGGCGAAGGCACCATCTTCACGCTGAACTTCCCGGTCTCCGCCGCGCTGCAGCGCATCGTCGTGGTAACAGACGGCGAACGCGACCTGGGTCTGCCCGAGCGCGCCGTCATCGAGGTCATCGAGGTCGAGAGGAAGGCGATTCAGACGGTCGGCGAGATGGCCGGCATCCAGCATCGCGATGGCTTCCTGCCGGTGCGCGCCATCGAGACCATGCTCGGCTGGGAGACGCCGGAGGCGAACGCCAAACAGACGGTGTTTCCGGTCGTCATCATCGGCACGGCCGAGCGGCGCGTCGGCGTGGCGGTGGCGCGGATCAAACGCCGGCAGGAAGTGTTCATGAAGGAACTGCACCCGGCGCTGAGCTCGATCGACGTCCTGGCCGGAGCGACCGTCATGGGCGAGGGCCAGCCGCTGCTGGTGCTGGATCCGGACACGCTGATCGCCATCGCCGGCGCGTGAGGCTTTACCGTTTCAAGGTCGGCGTCAGGCCGGAAATCCATCCCGCGATCCGGGTCAGCGCCAGGATGCTGTCGGCGGCGCCGATCTCCTGTGCCGCCTTCGGCATCCCGTAGACGGTCGATGTCGCCTCGTCCTGGGCAGCGGTCCTGGCGCCGGCCCGCCGCATGGCCAGAAGCCCGTCGGCGCCGTCGCGTCCCATGCCGGTCAGCAGGACGCCGATGGCGCGGCGCCCCAGTTCCTCGGACGCCGACTTCATCAACGCGTCGACCGCCGGACTGTGGCCGCCGATCCGCTCGCTTTCACCGAGCTGGATCCAGATCCCCTTGGCGTCCTTGCGAACGCGAAGCTGGCGACCGCCCGGCGCCACCACCGCCAGCCCCGGGCGGAGGGCCGTGTTGTCCCGGGCCAGTTCCACATCGATGACGCAGGACCGGTCCAGGCGCTCCGCGAAGTCACCGACATAGGCCTCGGGCATGTGCTGGACGACGGCGACCGGCGGCGAATCCGTGGGCAACCCCGAGAGAACCGCCAGCACGGCATCGGTGCCGCCGGTGGACGCACCGATGCAGACGACCGGCCCGAGATAGGGCGTATCGGGCGGCACACCCGGGACGACGGCGGACACCCGATGCCCGGAGGCCGGCTTGCCCCCGACGGCCACGACGGTCGGCGGCGCAGCGCGGGCGCCCAGCAGCCGGGCCTGTTTCAGCGCCACTCCCAGGCGGGGCGCCGCCTGGAACAGTTCGTCGCGGATATTCAACTCCGGAATCGGCACGCAGAGCTGCGACGGGATTTTCAGGCGGCCGGCGATCGCACGTCCGGCGTCCGCGCTCCCGGCGGTGATCAGGAGGACGGGACGCGCCGCCGCCGCGACGGCTTCGATGGCTTTCTCCAGTTGCGGGAGATCGGCCTCGAAGGCGGCCAGCACGACGATCCCGGCCGCCCCGACGCGCTCCGCCGTGGCGCGGGTCGGCGATACCGCCTCGACGCCGTCGCCGTCACCCAGCCCCGCCAGAACCTCGGTCGCGGTCTTGCGCAGCAGCGGGTCGGCGGCGATCACCAGCACTCCCTGCCGCGCGGTCATCGCGCCACTCGCTTGCGGAAGATCGCCGGCTGCAGCTGGTCCAGGTAGCGCCGAGCGTGGTCGGCGCTGTCGTTGTGGCCGATGAAGAGATAGCCGCCCGGCGCCAGCAGCCTTTCGAGCTCCCGGACGAGTTTTTCCTTCGTCGGGTCGTCGAAGTAGATCATCACGTTGCGACAGAAGATGACGTGGAACCCGCCTTTGAGCCTGTCGAGCGGTTCCACCAGGTTCAGCCAGCGGAACATGACGTCGTCGCGGATCGACTTGATCACCCGGCAGCGGCCGTCGTCCAGGCTCTCGACGAAGCGGGCGCGCCAGTCGGCGGGCAGGTACCGGAAGGCGTCCGCCTCGTACTCGCCGGCAGCACCGCGCTGCAGCGATCGAACCGAGATGTCGGTCGCCAACACCCCGGCGTCGAAATCCTGGTAGCGGCGCCCGAAATAGGCCTGCATCGCCATGGCGATGGAATAGGCCTCCTCGCCGGCGGCGGCGGCGGCGCTCCAGATCCGCAGGTCGACCCGGCCGTTGCGCGTCGGCCGCCGCTCGAGTTCCGGCAGAACGGTGGCGTGCAGGAACTCGAAATGCGCCGGTTCGCGATAGAAGTAGCTGTGGTTGGTCGACAGATGCTCGACCACCTCGGTGAGCAGGTCGTCGCGGCCCTCGGTGCGGGCGTCCCGGATCAGGGCGTTGATCGACGCGTGACCCGACCGGCCGATGAATCCACTCAGTCGCGAGCGCAGGAAGCTTTCGGCATCATCGGGCAGGACGATGCCGAAGCGCGAATGCATGAGCCGACGGAATGTGCCGAACTCCGCGCTCCTGACGTCAATACTTTCCAAAGTCGCCCGACTTGAGGTTGCCCGGGTCGCGCGACCCGCCGGTATCGTCCGCGTCGGCGGCCGGCGTCCACGGTGGCATCGCCGGAGCGTGGTGGCCGCCGGTGCCTCCGTTGCCGTTCAGCTTGAAGCGCGATACCGACTGCTGCAGTTCACGCCCCCGCTGGGCCAGCGAGCCGGATGTCGCCGCCATCTGCTGCGCCGCGGTGGCGTTCTGCTGGATCACGGTGTTGAGGCGATGCACGGCGATGTTGATCTCGTCGGCGCCGATCGATTGCTCTTCGCTGGCGGCGGTGATCCCCTGCACCAGATCCTTCGCCCGGGTGATTTCCGGCAGCAGCTCGCTCAGCAGCCGGCTGGTGTTCTCGGCCGCCTCGCGGCCATCCGCCGACGCGTCCTGGATCTCGCGGGCGGCCTGCTTGCTGATCTCGGCGAGCCGCGACACCTCGGAGGCCACGACCGCAAAGCCGCGGCCATGCTCGCCGGCCCGCGCCGCCTCGACGGAGGCGTTCAGGGCCAGCAGCTCGACCTTGCGGGTAATCTCCTCGACGACCAGGATCTTGTCGGAGATGTGCTTCATGGCCGTCGCCGTCCGGCCCATCGCCTCGACGCAGCGGCTGGCCTCGCCCGCCATCCGCTCGGAAACCCGTTCCGTCTCCTCGGCGTTCTTGGCGTTCTGACGGATGCCGGCGGTCATCTCCTCGACGGCCGCCGAGGTCTGCTGCACGCTGGAGGCCTGGTTGTTCACGCCGTCGGACACCTGCTCGGCGGTCTGGCGGAGTTCCGAGCTGCCGCTGCTCACCCCGTCGGAGACCGCGCGGATGGTGCCGAGCATGTCGGTCAGGTTGCCCTGCATGCTGGCGACGGCGGTAAGCAGCCGGCCGATCTCGTCCTGCGGTCCGTCGGTGGCGACGGCGACCGACAGGTCGCCGGCGGCGAACCGGTCGACGATCTTGACGGTGGCGTTCAGCCGGCGGCGCAGGCGCATCGCCAGGAGACCGCCGGCCAGCAGCGCGATGACGATGCCGGCGGCCGTCGCCACGGAAAGATTGGTGGCGGCCTGGATCGGCATCGCCTCGATCCGACCGGTGGCGCGGTCGGCCAGGGTGTTGGCGCGCTTCAGCAGCTGCTCGAGGTTGACGGTGGAGCGGGCCTGGGCGTCCTTGATCTGCTGCATGCGCGGGACGAACATCCCGAGCGCGGGTATCCGGCCGGCGGACGCGCTCAGCAGCGGCTTCATCTGCGCCAGCACCACCGTCCCGACCTGGGTGATCTCGGCGTGGTCTTTCTGGACCCGCTGGATCAGCGCCTCGAAGGCGCTGTACTCCGCCGCCCGGAAGCCGGTGCCGCGGTCCGCCGTCTGAAGCATGGCGACGACCTTCGCGTACTCCGCTTCCGCCAGACCCGCGAACTCCTTGAACTTCTCGGTGTACTGTTCGAGCAGATCAGCGCGGCCCTGGGCGGCGTCGGACAGCGCCATGTGGATCTGCATTTCCTGTTCGGTCTGATAGCGCGACGCGACGGAAATGCCCTGGGCAAGCGGCGCGTCGACGGTGGTCAGGTTCCCCGCCTCCTTGGCGATCCCAGTCATCGCGTAGATCGCGTAGCCGGCGACGCCGCACAGGACCGCCGCCAGGAACAGCACCAGGGCCAGGATCTTGGTCGACAGGTTGATGGACATCCGTGGCCCCCGGAAGTTGCTCGGCAGGTTCCGCTCGCACCCTATGAGCAAGCACGCCGATTCGAGTATATCGCCGAATTCAAGGCGTTGGCAGGGGCTTGTTCCGTTGTTCGGCCGGCGAACCCGGCCGGCCGCGGCGGCTCGGAATCGTAACCCGCCGATCATCGCCTGCCCTTACTCGATGCCGGGCTGCCGCTGCACCCGACGCGGAACGGAGTGCGCGGTGGCGACCGCTCCGTCGCGGCGCATGGCGATCGCCATGATACCCTCTTGCCTGTTGTCCCGATCGGGCCGAATCATCCCGCGCGCACCCGGCGTTGCCGGAGGCGCATCGCGCGGGGGAGGGCTGACCGATGGATCTCTACACGCTCGGGTTCATCACCATGGCGCTCATGGGGCTGGTGACCAGCGAGGCCGTGCTCAGCGCCAACACGCTGTCGGTGGCGATCTCGGTCCCGCCGGCCGTCGAGGAGATCGGCTTCACCGGCCAGACCGCCGAGGAGATCTTCGCCGCCGAGGTCAAGCGCATCGTCGACGCCCCCTCCACCATCTCGCGGCCGTCGATGCGGATCAGTTCCCGCAAATCGGTGGTCGGCGTGGTCAGCGACTCCCTCCAGCTCGGCGGCCTCACGTCCGCGATCCAGGACGCGTTCGGCCAGGAGACGCTGCGGGTCACCGGCGCCCTGCTGAAGGAGAACGACGCCTACCGCCTGGTCCTCACGGTGTCGGACCGCGACAGCATCCCGATCCATCTCGAGATCCGGCGCGCCGACAACGACGTGGTCGCCGTCCTGCGCGACGGCGCCACCGCGACGTTCGAGCGGGTCGCACCCTACAGGGTCGCGCTCAGCCGTTTCCTGGCGGGGATCAAGGGCGACGAGGCGCAGCTCGCGCGCTCGCGCGTCGACACCAAGAACGCCCTCAAGACGCCGGCGCCGAGCGGGCGGGAGTCCGAATGGGCCGGGCTCCACACCCTCGACGCCCTGCACTACCTGATGGTCAACTCCCCGAAGGAGGCCGACGCGGCGTTCCGGCGCGCCTATGGCGACCCCAACATTTCCGCCGGCGCCAAGGCCATCGGCGAGGTCAACTACACCTTCATGGCGATCAACCGCCGCCAGCCGGAAGCGGCCCTGAACCACGCGCGTGCCGCCCGCGAGCAGCTGGCGGCCGCGGCATCGCCGCCCTGGAACCTCGCCGCCTACATCGACCTCAACGAAGGCCTGGCGGCCTGGGCCGCCGGCGACACCGCCTCGGCGGAGCGGCTGATCGCCAGGGCCGAGGGCAAGATGCCGAAGGACGAGACCCCGCTGGTCTACCTGGTGCAGCTGCTGACGAGCCTGAACCGGACCGAGGCGGCCGACGCCGCGCGCTCGCGCCTGGAACGCAGTTCGGCGTTCTCGGGCGAGATCCCGGCCATGGCGATCTCGCTGTTCTGGATCGACCCCAGGACCGGCGCGACCGAGCGCCGCAACCGGTAACGCCCGACCGCCCCGCGCTCAGCGCGCCAGGCCGAGCGCGACGAGGTGACCGGCGCCGCGCGGGATCTCGGCGTGATCCCGCAACTCCAGGATCAGCCGCGGCCGGACCGGCAGCGCCGCGATCGCCCGGAACACCGAAGCCCAGCGCACGGTGCCGTCGCCCGGCGCCCAGTGCCGGTCGGCGTAGCCGTCGGCGTCCTGCAGGTGGACGTGGCCCAGCATCGCGCCCGCCGCCAGGACGTAGCGGTCGACCGGCGGCGCCCCGGTCGAGACATGGGCGTAATGGGCGTGGCCGGTGTCGATCGACACCCGCACCGCCTGGCTGTCGAACGAGCGGGCGAGGTCCACCCGCAGCGCCGGGTCCTTGTCCTCGATGTTCTCGATGACCAGCTCGACGCCGAGCGCCTCGGCCCGCGGCACCGCCGCCTCCAGCGCCGCGTGAACCCGGTCGACGACGCCCTGGCGGCCGGTCGGCAGGTTGTCGAGGTTGGCGTGGTCCCAGGTCGTGTAGGGGCTGTGGACCACCATCTGGGTGGCGCCCAGCTCCTCGCAGACGTCCAGCCCCTGGTCCATCCGCCGGCGCACCACGGCGCGGACGTCCGGGTCCTCGGTGGCGATGGTGAAGCCGAAGAACGGGCCGTGGATGCCGAGCCGGCCGGTGTGGCCCGACAGCAGCGCCCGGGCGCGGGCCGCCACGGCCCTCCAGCCGTCGCCGTTCAGGGTCTCGGCGCGGATGAAGTCCTGCAGCTCCAGGTCGCGCTGCCCCTCGACCAGCCAGTCCCGGTAGGTTTCGAGGAAGCGGACCGGCATGGCGGCGCCGAGGGCGGGCAGGTCGGCGGACGGCAGGTCGGCGGACGGCAGGTCGGTGGACGAGGGCATGCGAGGCTCCGGGGTCGGTGTCGGCCGCCGGACGATAGCCGAACCCGCGCGCCCTGGTGGTGAAGATTGCAAGACGCCCGCCCGGCCCGCGCGACGCCTGGAGAAGCGCCCCGGCAGCCGCTATCCTCGCCGCTCCGAGGGCGAGGAGGCGAGGAATGGAACTCAAGGGTGCGGTCGCGCTGGTGACCGGCGGCAACGGCGGCCTCGGCCAGCGCATCTGCCACGCGCTGGCGCGCGAGGGCGCCCGGATCGCGGTCGTCTACGCCCGGAGCCGCGAGCCGGCCGAGGCGGTCGCCGCCGAGCTGGCGCGCGAGCACGGCGTCGACGCCGCAGGCGTTCGGCTGCGACGTCACCGACGGCGCCTCGGTCGAGCGGCTGATGGCCGACGTCACCGCGCGCTTCGGGCGGCTCGACGTGCTGGTCAACGACGCCGCCTACAACAAGGCGATCCCGTTCCCCGACCTCGACGGCCTGACCATGGAGGAGTGGGACCGGATCATCGCCGTGAACCTCACCGGCCCGATGCGGCTGATCAAGGCGGTGGCGCCGGTCATGAAGGCGCAGGGCCGGGGCCGGATCGTCAACATCGCCTCGGTCGCCGGGCTGGGTCCGACCGGGTCCTCGATCGCCTACGCGGTCTCCAAGGCCGGGCTGATCCACCTGACCCGCTGCATGGCGGTGGCGCTGGCGCCGGAGACCCTGGTCAACTGCGTGGCGCCGGGCATGCTCGAGGGCACGCGCGCCACCGCCAACCTGCGCCCCGAGCAGATCGACCGCGCCAACGCCACCGCGCTGCTGAAGAAGGCCGCCGACAAGGACGACTGCGCCGACATGGTGGTCACCCTGTGCCGCACCGAGACCATGACCGGGCAGACGGTGGTGATCGACGCCGGCCGGTTCTTCCACTGAGGGGCGCTCCATCGTCGAGTCCATCGGCGAGCCACCGTCGCTCGGTGGGCCCCGGATAGCCCCGGCTTCGCCACGGCTTCCGGGGTGACGGCAAAGGGGGAGAGGGCCGGCCCTACCGTCAACCACGGGAGCAGTCCGTACCCGCGCGCCTTCCCCACCCTGTCGTCATCCCGGCCAAGCGCAGCGCGAGCCGGGACCCAGCTCACCGCTCCGTCGGCGCCACCATCGGCGAGCCACCCTGATCCTCCGCCAACTTCGGGGTGGCCTGCCGGGCCGCAGGCGCTAAGATCGGCGACGTCGAGCGGCCGCCCTGGCCGCCCTCGCCGCTCGCTCGGCGGCACCGCCTCCGCGTCACGCCCTCACCACGCCGGGACACCAGCGCCATGACCGCACCCCAGGACGACTCCATCGGCCACGTCGGCGAAGAGCGCATCCGCAAGCTGAACGCCTCCGGCATGCCGGCGGTCACCCCCGCCACCTCCCGCGACCGCGGCGTCGGGCCGCACCGGCGGCTGGTGCTGCGCGGCGCCACCATCATCGACGGCACCGGCGCGCCGCCGATCAGCCCGGTCGACATCGTGGTCGAGGACGGCCGGATCGCCGCCATCGAGAAGGTCGGCCTGCCGCGCAAGCTGTCGCCGGACGCCCGCCGCCCGGCCGCCGGCGACCACGAGATCGACTGCCGCGGCAAGTACGTCACCCCGGCTTCGTCGACTGCCACGCCCATATCGGCGTCCCCTACCACTCGCTGTCGGGGCCGATGGCGCCGGCCGACTACGTCTACAAGCTGTGGCTGGCGCACGGCGTCACCACGGTGCGCGAGATGGGCTGCTTCAACGGCCTCGGCTGGACGCTGGACCAGAAGGCGAAGTCGGCGGCCAACGAGATCGCCGCCCCGCGCATCCTGGCCTACCCGTACTTCCCGGCCGTCAACGACATGCTGAAGACCATCCACACCCCGGACCAGGCGCGCCAGTGGCTGCAGGCCGCCAAGGCGCGCGGGGCCGACGGCGTGAAGTTCTTCGGCGCCCCGCCGGCGATCATGCAGGCCGCACTCGACGAGTGCCGCAGCCTCGGCCTGCGCTCCGGCTGCCACCACGCCCAGCAGGCGGTGACCCGCATGAGCACGCTGACCAGCGCGCGCTGGGGCCTGACCAGCCAGGAGCACTACTACGGCCTCGGCGGAATCGCTGTTCGAGAGCCGGGTGATCCAGGACTACACGCCGGACTACGACTACGGCGACGAGTACTTCCGGTTCTCGTTCGCCGGCCAGACCTTCCGGCAGGCCGCCGCCCCCGGCAGCGCCAAGTGGAACGCCGTGATGGACGAGTTCCTGGAGCTCGGCTTCAGCTTCGTGCCGACCTTCACGATCTACGACGCCAACCGCGACCTGATGCGCACCCGCCGGGCCGACTGGCACCGCGACTACACCTGGGCGGGCCTGTGGAACTTCTACCAGCCCGACGGCGGCGGCCACGGCAGCTACTGGCACCGCTGGTCGACCACCAACGAGGTCGAGTGGAAGCACAACTACCGGCTCTGGATGCAGTTCATCAACGAGTTCAAGAACCGCGGCGGCCGGGTCGCCACCGGCTCGGATTCCGGCTTCATCTTCCAGACCTTCGGCTTCGGCTTCATCCGCGAGCTGGAGCTGCTGCAGGAAGCCGGGTTCACCCCGCTCGAGGTGCTGCGCGCCGCCACCATCCAGGGCGCCGAGCTGCTGGACCTGGAGGACGAGGTCGGCAGCATCGAGGTCGGCAAGGCCGCCGACCTGCTGGTCCACGACCAGAACCCGCTCGCCGACTTCAAGCTGCTGTACGCCACCGGCGCCATGCGGCTGAACCAGGAGACCAACACCGTCGAGTGGCCGCGGGCGCTGCGCTACACCATCCGCAACGGCGTGGTCTACGACGTCGAGGAGCTGCTGGCCGACATCCGCGCCATGGTGGCGGAGAGCCGGGCCGCCTCGCCCGAGCTGCCGGTGCCCTGAGCAGGGGGATGGCGGGCCGGCGGATGGCGGGCAGCGAGTTCCACATCCTCTGCGGCTTCCTCGGCAGCGGCAAGACCACGCTGCTGCTCGATTTCCTGGCGACGCCGGAGGCGGCCGACACCGCGGTGCTGGTCAACGACGTCGGGGCGATCGATGTCGACGGCGTGGTGGTCGCCGGCTCGGCGACCGGGGCGCCGGTCACCATGCTGGCGAACGGCTGCGTGTGCTGCTCGGTCGGCAGCGAGTTGGTCGGCACCGTCGACGGCCTGGTCTGGGACCGCGCCGAAGCCGGCCTGCCGCCGTTCCGTCGGATGATCCTGGAGTGCAGTGGCCTGTCGCGCCCGGGGCCGATCGTGCGGTCGCTCGCCGACCTCGGCGCCCACGACTTCCGGGTGCGGGTGCTCAGCACCTTCGACGCCGGCCAGGGCGCCGACCACGCCGCGCATTTCGAGGAGGCCGCCGCCCAGCTCGCCGCCGCCCAGTCGGTGGTGCTGACCAAGCTCGACCTGCCCGGCGCGCCGTCGCCGGACGCCGGCGCCGATGCCGCCCGCGCCCTCGCCCCGCTGGCCCAGGTGATCGCCGAGCCCGACCGCCGGGCGCGGGCGCTGGCCGCCTTCACCGGCCGGGGCGGCGGCGCGGCGGCCGCATCGTTGACGACCCCGTCGCCGGCGGCCTGCGCGCCATGCGCCACCCGCGCATCGGGGTGTTCCTGGCGACCGTGCGGCCCGGCCAGGACTGGGACGCGGTGGCGCACTGGATCGAGGATCTGGCGGCGCGCTGCGGCGACCGGCTGCTGCGGGTGAAGGGGCTGGTGGAGGTCGCCGGCGTCGAGGGAGCGGTGCTGATCCAGGGGGTCGGCACCATCTTCGCGCCGCCGCTGCGCCTGCCGCCCGGCACCGGCGGCAGCCCGGGTTCGGTGGTGATCATCGCCCACGACCTCTCCCGCGCCGACCTCGCCGAAGCCTGCGCCCCGCACGGCGTGGCGGTGGTGGAGACGTAAGCTCACGCCGCGTGTCGGGTGGACGGCAGTCTGGCGATATTGCCACTGGCTGAGCGGCAGGTGGGTCCCGGGTCACCGCTGCGCGGCGCCCGGGATGACGATCATGGGGGTGGGCGCAGGCGCTGATAGGGCGTTTGGCGGCCTGGCTCTCCCCTTTGCCGTCATCCCGGACCGGACCGCCGTAGGCGGGGCGGATCCGGGACCTACGGTGCGACGGTGGCTGGCCGGCCTCGGGTCGGAGCCGGGATAGATCCACTGCCTCCGGGGCTGGATCGGCGGCCAAATCGGCCCGGCATTGAATTCAGCATCATTCGATGATACTAATGATGCCAGCAGGAGAACCGACATGCGCACGACCTTGGCGCTCGACGACGATCTCGTGGCCAAGGCGCAGGCGCTCACCGGGCTGCGTGAGAAGTCGGCGCTGGTCCGGGAGGCCCTCAAGGCGCTGATCGAACGACAGAGCGCGCGCCGGCTCGCCCAGTTGGGCGGCTCGGAGCCGGAGTTGGACGCGGCACCACGGCGGCGGTCGGACCCGGAGTGATCCTGGTCGATACCTCGGTCTGGATTGACCATCTGCGGGCGGCGGACGGCACCCTCGCCCGACTGCTGGAAAGCGCGAGCGTGCTGGCGCATCCGCTCGTCACCGGGGAGATCGCGCTCGGCCGCCTCCGGCAGCGCAACGCGATCCTGACGGCCCTCGCCGACCTGCCGCAATGCGACGTGGCAACGGAGACGGAAGTCATGCGTTTCATCGAACGGCAGGCGTTGTTCGGCGCCGGGATCGGCTACGTCGACGCGCATCTCCTCGCCGCGGCCCGGCTGACCCCTGGCGCGGCCCTGTGGACCCGCGACCTCGGATTGCGCGACGTGGCGACACGTCTCGGGCTTTCCAGCGGCCTTCCATAGCGACCAACCGGCCTTCGCCGCCACATTCACCGTTCCCTCCGGCCCCGCCTATGTCATAAGGCGCGCCAAACTCATCCACCGCGAACCGAGGCCGTGCCATGACCGCCTTCGAGAACGCCCATCCCGCCCTGGCGGGTGCCCTCGCCGCGCAGGGTTACGACGTCCCGACGCCGGTGCAGGCGGCGGTGCTGGCGCCCGAGGTGGCGGCGGCCGACCTGCTGGTGTCGGCACAGACCGGATCCGGCAAGACCGTGGCGTTCGGCCTGGCGATCGCGCCGACCCTGCTGGACAGCGCCGACCGGTTCGCCGAGCGCAGCGCCGAGCCGCTGGCGCTGGTGGTGGCGCCGACCCGCGAACTGGCGCTGCAGGTGCGCCGCGAACTGGACTGGCTGTACGCCGCGACCGGCGCCCGCACCGCGTCCTGCGTCGGCGGCATGGACATGCGCCGCGAGCGCGACGCGCTGTCGGCCGGCGCCCATCTGGTTGTCGGCACCCCTGGCCGCCTGCGCGACCACATCGAGCGCGGCTCGCTGGACCTGTCGCGGATCCGGGCGGTGGTGCTGGACGAGGCCGACGAGATGCTCGACCTCGGGTTCCGCGAGGATCTGGAGTACATCCTCGACGCCGCCCCGGCGGAGCGCCGCACGCTGATGTTCTCGGCCACGGTCTCGACGCCGATCGCCCAGATGGCCCGGCGCTACCAGCGCAACGCCGTGCGGCTGGCCACCGCCGGCGAGCGCACCCCGCACCACGACATCGAGTACCGGGCCCACCTGGTGGCGCCGAACGACCGCGACAACGCCATCGTCAACACCCTGCTGTTCCACGACGCCCGCAGCGCCATGGTGTTCTGCGGCACCCGGATCGCCGTCCAGCACCTCAGCAGCCGGCTGGCCAACCGCGGCTTCTCGGTGGTGGCGCTGTCCGGCGAGCTCAGCCAGAACGAGCGGACCCACGCCCTGCAGGCGATCCGCGACGGCCGCGCCCGGGTGTGCGTGGCGACCGACGTGGCCGCCCGCGGCATCGACCTGCCGACCCTCGACCTGGTGGTGCACGCCGACATTCCGAACAACCCCGACACGCTGCTGCACCGCAGCGGCCGGACCGGCCGGGCCGGCCGCAAGGGCGTGAGCGTGCTGGTGGTGCCGCACACCCGGCGGCACCACGTGCAGCGGCTGCTCAAGGACGCCAACCTGCGGGCCGCCTGGACGCCGACGCCGAGCGCCACCGACATCGCCGGCCGCGACCGCGAGCGGATGCTGGGCGATCCGGCGTTGACCGCCGAGTTGGCGCCGGAGGAGCTGACGTTCGCGCAGGAGCTGCTGGCCGCCCACCCGGCCGAGCGGATCGCCGCCGCCTATCTGCGCCTGCACCAGGCCAGCCGCCCCGCGCCCGAGGAACTGCTGGATGTCGCCCCGGCCCGCGAGGAGCCGCGCAAGACCCGCGAGGAGTTCACCGGCAGCGTGTGGTTCCGGGTATCGGCCGGCCGCAAGCACCAGGCCGAGGCGCGCTGGCTGCTGCCGCTGGTCTGCCGGGCCGGGCACATCACCAAGAACGAGGTCGGCGCGATCCGCATCCTGCCGAACGAGAGCCAGGTGGAGATCGCCGCCGGCGCCGCCGAGCGCTTCGCCACGGCGGTCGCCGAGGCCGGCACCGGCGAGGACGGGGTGACGATCACCCGGCTGGTCGGCCCGCCGGCTCCGGCCGACGCCGACAACCGGCCGCGCGCGCCCGCCGGCAAGAAGCCCTGGAAGGCGGGTGCAGCCGGGCGCAAGTCGGCCGGTCCGCGCTCCGAGCGTCCGCGCCGGCCGCGGTCAGAGTGACGCGCCGGTTCCGGCGGGTCGCATGCTGTCGTACCAGCACGGCTATCACGCCGGAAACCTCGCCGACGTGCACAAGCACGCGGCCCTGTCGGTGCTGCTCGCCGCCCTGACCGCCAAGCCGCGTCCGCTGTCGTACCTGGAGAGCCACGCCGGGCGCGGGCTGTACGACCTGGCGGCGCCCGAGGCGCTGAAGACCGGCGAGGCAAGCGAGGGTGTCGACGCGGTGCTGGCCCGCCACGCGCTGCCGGACGGGCACCCGTGGCTGGCGGCGGTCGCCGCGGTGCGCGCCGCGCGCGGGCCGACCTGGTATCCCGGTTCGCCGATGATCGCCCGGACCCTGTTGCGGCACGGCGACCATCTGCACCTGCTGGAACTGCACCCGCAGGAGCACGCCGCGCTGCGCCGGCTGTTCGCCGGCGCCCATGAGCACGTCCACCGACGCGACGGCCACGAGGGGCTGCCGGCGCTGGTGCCGCCGACGCCGCGCCGCGGCCTGGCGCTGATCGACCCGAGCTACGAGGTCAAGGCCGAGTACCAGGCCGCCGCCCGCCTGGTCGTCGACACCCACCGGAAATGGCCGGAAGGCGTGATCCTGCTGTGGTACCCGGTGCTCGACGCCGGCCTGCACGCCGACCTGCTGGGAGCGCTGCGGGTAGCCGGCCTCGCCAGCCTGTGGCACGAGGAGGTGCGGTTCGCCGGCAGCGCGCTCAGGATGCGCGGCTCCGGGCCTGGTGGCGGTGAACCTGCCGCACGCCGCCGACGCCGCCCTGGCGGCGACCTCGGCGGCGCTGTTCGGCGCTACTTGACCGAGGAGAACGCGGTCGGCTGCAGGAACTGGTTGGCGACCGAGGCGACGATCGCGCCGTCCTTCTCGGTCTCGGCGCGCTTGGCCAGCCACTCCGGATCGCTGGCGAAGGCGTTCCACTTGGTCTCGCGCTCGGCCAGCGATTCCCACTCCAGCAGGTAGTAGAGGTCCTGGTTGGACTCGCCGATCAGCACGGTCCAGAAGCCGGCCTGGCGGATGCCGTGCTTCTCCCAGATCTTCAGGGTGATGGTCTCGAACCGCTTCAGCAGCGCCGGCAGGCGGCCCGGCACGCAATGATAGACCCGCAGCTCATGGATCATGGATCGCTTCCTTCCTCGACGGGTTGAACCGGGCCACGGATCCGGGCCCGCGGCAGCCTGCCCCGGCCGGCCGGCGATGGCGAGCCGAAACGACGCGGCGGCGCGGAGCCGGAGCGGGCACCGATCGAACCCAGGCCGACGGCGTCCGTTGGCGCGTCGGCTACCTCTTGTCGATGAAGCTGACGCAGACCGGATGGCTGCTGGCGAGGACCGTCGACTGGCGGAACCGCTCGATGTAGGCCTCGGCGATCCGGCGCAGGCTGGCCTCGGCCTCCGGTCCCGGCGGGTGGACGACCACGAACACCACCGTGGTCTCGTCGGTGGCCCGCCCGGACGCGCGGTCGCGCCAGTGGCCGCGCGCGTCGAACACCGTGAACCCGTCCGGGAACAGCGGCACGATGGTCTCGTCGACGAACGCCTGCACCTCGGCGTCGCCGGCCATCCGGCCGTCGCCGAGCCCGCGGCCCATGTACAGCGTGCTCTCGGTCCAGGCCTCGCCCGCGCACTCCGCCGCCAGCGGCGACGCGGCGGCGAGAACGGACAGGGACGCCAGCAGCCCGGCGGCGATGGATCGGCGGCGCATCGGATCCCCTCCCGTTCAGCCGTGGTCGGCAAGCACCTTGCCGGCGAGGTAGAGCGAGCCGGCAACCAGCACCCGGCCGGCCGGGTGCGGGTCGGCGGCGGCCCGGGTCACCGCCTCGGCGACGCTGGCCGCGACGGTCGCCGGGATGCCGACGTCGCGGGCCGCTTCCGCCGCCTCCTCGGCCGACAGCGAGGCCGGTTCGCCGGGGATCGTGACGGTCTGCAGGCTCGCCACCAGCTCCTTGAAGTGCCGCAGATAGCCGCGCGGGTCCTTGCTGTTCAGCATGCCGAGAACCAGGTGCACCGGCGCCTCCGGCGCCGACCGGCGCCAACCGGCGACGTGGTCGGCGATCACCCGTCCGGCGTCCTCGTTGTGGCCGCCGTCCAGCCACAGCGACCAGTCCGGGCGCAGCCGCCCGAGCAGCGGACCGCGGGACAGGCGCTGCAGCCGGGCCGGCCAGCGCGCCCGCTCCAGCCCGTGCGCCCGGTCGATGGCGCCGTTGGCGAGCCGGCCCGCCACCAGCCGCGCCGTGGCCAGGGCGATCGCCGCGTTGCCGATCTGGTGGGCGCCGGGCAGCGCCGGGCGCGGCAGGGTCTCGCGCACGCCCTCCATCTCGAACACCAGCCGCTCGCCCTCCATCCGGGCGCCGAACTCGCGGCCCCAGCGGTGCAGCGGCGCGCCGAGCTCGGCGGCGCGCGCCTCGATGACCGCAAGCCCGCGCGGGTCCTGCGGGCCGATCACCGCCGGCACGCCCGGCTTCAGGATGCCGGCCTTCTCGAACGCGATCTGCTCCAGCGTGTCGCCGAGATACTGCAGGTGATCCATCGACACCGGGGTGATGGCGGTGACGGCCGGCCGGTCGACCACGTTGGTGGCGTCGAACCGTCCGCCGAGCCCGACCTCCAGCACCAGCGCGTCGGCCGGCACCCGGGCGAAGGCCAGAAATGCCGCCGCCGTGGTGATCTCGAACAGGGTGATCGGGGCGTCGGCGTTGACCGCCTCGCATTCCTCCAGGATGGCGGCGAAGGCGGGATCGTCGATGTCGCGGCCGGCCAGGACGATGCGTTCGTTGAAGCGCACCAGATGCGGCGAGGTGTAGGCGTGCACCCGGTGGCCGGCGGCCTCCAGGATGGCGCGGGTGTAGGCGACGGTCGAGCCCTTGCCGTTGGTGCCGGCGACGTGGATCACCGGCGGCAGCGACCGTTCCGGATGGCCGAGCGCGGCCAGCAGGCGCTGCATCCGGCCGAGCGACAGGTCGATCGACTTCGGGTGCAGTCGCAGCAGTCGCTCCAGGATGGTCTCGGGGGCCACGGGAAGCGGGGCAACGATCGCGGGATCCTCCAGTCGTGGCCGGGACCGGCCGGCCGATGGGAACGAAGCCTAGCGAGACTCGCCTGGTTGTGTCGGCGCGTCGGCGACGCTGGCCGTCGCCTTCCCGCCGTCGTCCTTGGCGCCAGCCGGTCCTGTCCGGCGCCGGTGTCCTGGTGCCGTTGGCGCGGACCGGGATCTCGACCTCGGGCTGCGGCAGGGCGACGATCTGCGCCGTCGGCCCCGGCCGCATCAGCAGCCCGAGGATCCGGCCCAGGGTCGCCCTCAACTCCTTGCGCGGCACCACCGCGTCGACCATGCCGTGTTCCAGCAGATACTCGGCCTTCTGGAAGCCCTCCGGCAGCTGTTCCCGGATGGTCTCCTGGATCACCCGCTGGCCGGCGAAGCCGATGATCGCGCCGGGCTCGGCCAGGTGCACGTCGCCCAGCATGGCGAAGGACGCGGTGACGCCGCCGGTGGTCGGGTCGGTCAGCACCACCACGAACGGCAGGCCCTTCTCCTTGATGCGGTCGACCGCGGCGACGGTGCGCGGCATCTGCATCAGCGACAGGATGCCCTCCTGCATGCGCGCGCCGCCCGAGGACGGGAACACCACCAGGGCGGCGTTCTGGGCTTCCGCCAGCTTGGCCGCCCGCACCAGGGCGTCGCCGACGCCGGTGCCCATCGAGCCGCCCATGAAGCCGAAGTCGAACACCGCCGCCACCGCCGGAACGCCGCCGACGGTGCCATGCGCGACCACCATGGCGTCGCCGCGCCCGGATTTCGACTGCGCCTCGCGCAGGCGGTCGGAATAGCGCTTGCTGTCGCGGAACTTCAGCGGATCGGCCGCCGGGCGCGGCAGCTCGATGGTGTCGAACCGGGACTCGTCGAACAGGATCTTCAGCCGGTCGACCGGACCGATCCTGCAGATGATGGCCGCATTCCGGGCAGACGTGCAGGTTCTGCTCCAGGTCGCGGTGGAAGATCATCTGCCCGCAGGCGACGCATTTGTGCCAGAGATTGTCCGGCACCTCGCGGCGCACCAGCGCCTGGATCTTCGGCAGGACCGTGTTGGTGATCCAGTTCATGGTCGGCCTCCTCCGGGATGCCCTCGGATCAGCGTCGGGCGCCGCGCACGCCGTCGGCCAGCGCGCGCACGAAGCCGAGCGTATCGGACACCGTCGCGTCGGTCGCCCGGCCGTGGGCGTCCAGCGACGCCTTGATGGTCTTCACCACCGCCGTGCCGACGATCGCCCCGTCGGAGCAGCGCGCGACGCCGGCCGCCTGGTCGGGCGTGGTGATGCCGAACCCGACGCAGATCGGCAGGTCCGTGTGACGCTTCAGGCGCTCGACCGCCCGGGTCACCATGTCGGTCGGCACCTCGGCGGTGCCGGTGATGCCGGTGATCGAGACGTAGTACACGAAGCCGGCTGTGTTCTTCAGCACCGCCGGCAGGCGGACGTCGTCGGTGGTCGGGGTGGCGAGCCGGATGAAGCCGAGGCCCTTCGACAGCGCCGGCAGGCAGAGCTCGCGGTCCTCCTCCGGCGGCAGGTCGACGACGATCAGGCCGTCGACGCCGGACGCCAGCGCGTCGTCGACGAAGCGGTCGACGCCGTAGCTGTAGATCGGGTTGTAGTAGCCCATCAGGATCAGCGGCGTGTGCTGGTCGCCGGCGCGGAACGCCCGCACCATCTCCAGCACGCCGGCCAGCGTCATGCCGGCCTTCAGCGCCCGCTGGCTGGATTCCTGGACGGCCGGGCCGTCGGCCATCGGGTCGGTGAACGGCATGCCGAACTCGATCATGTCGGCGCCGGCGGCCGGCAGGCCCTTCAGGATCGCCAGGCTGGTGTCGACGTCCGGGTCGCCGGCGCTGATGAAGATGCCGAGCGCCGCCCGGCCCTCGGCCCTGAGCGCCTGGAAGCGCGCGTCGATCCGCGCCACCCCCGCCTTCGGCATCGGCGCGCTCACGACAGCAGCCCCATGGCTTCGAGCTTCGGCATCACCGCCCCCATGTCCTTGTCGCCCCGCCCGCACAGGTTCATCACCACGATCTGGTCCTTCGGACGGTCGCCGATGAAGGTGCCGACATGGGCGAGCGCGTGCGCCGGCTCCAGCGCCGGGATGATGCCCTCCTGGCGGGTGCAGAGCGCGAACGCCCTCAGCGCCTCCTCGTCGGTGGCGCCGACGTACTTCACCCGGCCGAGTTCGTACAGCCACGAATGCTCCGGCCCGATCCCGGGATAGTCCAGGCCGGCGGAGATCGAGTGCGCCTCGGTGATCTGGCCGTCGTCGTCCTGCAGCAGGTAGGTCCGGTTGCCGTGCAGCACGCCCGGCCGGCCGCCGTTCAGCGACGCCGCGTGCTTGCCGCTGTCGAGGCCGAGGCCGGCGGCCTCGACGCCGATCAGCTCGACCTGGGTGTCGTCGAGGAACGGGTGGAACAGCCCCATGGCGTTCGAGCCGCCGCCGATGCAGGCGACCAGCGTGTCGGGCAGCCGGCCCTCGGCCGCCATCATCTGCTGCTTGACCTCGTGGCCGATGATCGCCTGGAAGTCGCGCACCATCGCCGGGTACGGGTGCGGGCCGGCCACCGTGCCGATGATGTAGAAATGCGTCTCGGCCTTCGACACCCAGTAGCGCAGGGCCTCGTTCATGGCGTCCTTGAGGGTGCCGGAGCCGGAGGTCACCGGATGCACCTTGGCGCCCAGCAGCCGCATGCGGTCGACGTTCGGCTTCTGGCGCTCGACGTCCTCGGCGCCCATGAAGACCTCGCACTCCATGCCGAACAGCGCGCAGGCGGTGGCGGTCGCCACCCCGTGCTGGCCGGCGCCGGTCTCGGCGATGATCCTGTTCTTGCCCATGCGCCGGGCCAGCAGCGCCTGGCCCATGACGTTGTTGATCTTGTGCGCGCCGGTGTGGTTCAGCTCGTCGCGCTTGAAGTACAGCTTGGCGCCGCCGTAATGGGCGGTCAGCCGCTCGGCGAAGTACAGCGGGCTCGGCCGGCCGATGTAGTGGGTGTGGTAGTAGGCGATCAGGCGCTGGAACTCGGGATCGGCCTTGGCCGCCTCGTACGCCTGCTCGACGCTGAGGATCAGCGGCATCAGGGTCTCGGCGACGTAGCGCCCGCCGAAGATGCCGAAATGCCCGTCGCTGTCCGGCCCGGCGCGCAGGCTGTTGGGTTGGGCCGTGGCGGCCATCTGAGACCTCGTTGTGACGCGTTCGGAATCCCGCCCCGGTCTTAAGGCCCGGCGGCGGAGGGCGCAAGGCCGCCGGTGGCTGTGAATACCGCAGGCAACCGGAACCCAGGATCGGCGCCGTGTTCTACGACGCCGCCGACAGTCCCGGTCGCTTCTGACAGTCGGTTGCCGATGCGGCCTTCGCCGCCGCGACGAACGCCCTGATCTTGTCCGGGTTCTTCGACGCCCGGTCGGTCCTCCACGCCCGAGGAGGCGTCGACCGCGCGCGCACCGGTCAGGCGGATCGCGGCGGCGACGTTGCCGGCGTCGAGCCCGCCCGACAGCATCCAGGGCGTGGCGAGGTCGAGGCCTTCGAGCAGCTTCCAGTCGAACGACAGGCCGTTGCCGCCGGGCAGCGCGCCGGCCATGCCCTTCGGCGGCTTGGCGTCGAACAGGATGCGGTCGGCGACACCGTCATAGGCCGCGGCCGCCTCGATGTCGGCCGCGCCGGCGACCGCCAGCGCCTTCATCACCGGCAGGCCGGTGCGCGCCTTGATCGCGGCGACCCGCTCCGGCGTCTCGCGGCCGTGCAGTTGCAGCATGTCGACGACGCCGGTCGCCGCCACGGCGTCGACCAGGGCGTCGTCGGCGTCGACGAGCAACGCCACCCGCAGCACGCCGGCCGGCAGGTCGCGCGCCAGTTCGGCGGCGCGCGCCGGCGTCACCGCGCGCGGGCTCGGCGGGTAGAACACGAAGCCGACCATGCCGGCTCCGGCCTCGCCGGCGGCGCGGGCGGCGGCGGCATCGTTGACGCCGCAGATCTTGACCAGGACGGCGGTCAAGAGATCGGTCTCGGCGGCGATGTCGAGGGCGATGCCGCGGGCGGCGGAGGCCGGGTCGTCGGCGCGGGTGATCGGGCGGCCGATGACCACGTAGTCGGCCCCGGCCGCCACCGCCTCGCCGGGCGTCATGACGCGCTTCTGGTCGTCCTCGGCGCTGCCGGCCGGCCGGATTCCCGGCACCACCAGCAGGAAGCCGGGCCCGCAGGCGGCGCGGATCGCGCGCGATCTCGAGCGGCGAGCACACCACCCCGTCGCACCCGGCGTCCTGGGCCAGCCGCGCCAGCCGCAGCGCCTGCCCGGCGGCCGGGCCGACCTGGCCGACGGCCTCAAGGTCGCGGTCGTCGAGGCTGGTCAGCACGGTGACGGCGATCAGCCTCGGCCGGTCGATGCCGACCGTCTCGGCGGTTTCGCGGTTGGCGGCCACCGCGGCGCGCATCATCGCGGAGCCGCCGGAGGCGTGGACGTTGAGTATCGCGCGGCCGGCAGGCGGCGACCGCCGAGCGCACCGCGCCCGCCACCGTGTTCGGGATGTCGTGGTACTTGAGGTCGAGGAACAGCGGGGTGGTCCCGGCGACCGCGCCGACGCCGTCCGGGCCGTGCGCGTTGTAGAACTCCAGCCCCAGCTTGATGCCCCCGACGCTGTCGCCGAGCCGCTCGGCGAGGCCGATGGCGACGCCGCGGTCGGGGGTGTCGATGGCGGCGAGGATGCGGTCCTTCGGGGCGATCGGTGCGGGGTTCATGCGGCCTTTCCGGAACGCCGGTCGATCAGGGCCGGGCGGCGCTCCGCCGGCATGGCGCTGGCCCGGATCTCCTCCTCGCGGATGCGCATCACGGCGATCTCGCGCTCCAGATCCTCGGCCCGCTTCTCCGCCCGATCGGCGCGGCGCTTGTGCCCGAGTTCCCGGCCCACGCAATCACTTCGCCGATCAGCAGCCCGAGCCCGAGGGCCGGCAGCACCACCAGCGACAGCGAGATCTCGAGCTGGCCCGGGATCGGCCAGAGCTGGATCGGCACCGCGTGCAGGTTGGAGACGGCGAACAGGATCACCATCAGGGTGATCGGGAACACCACCACGAACGACGCCAGTCGAACCGCCAAGTTGCGTCGCGCCATGCTGCCTGCCTCCTCGGATTTACGCCGCGCAGCATACCGGCCGCCCGACGCTTGGACAACGCCGGGTCGGCCCGCTAGCCTTTTAGGGACATGGGTAGGCCCGGGGGATTTGCCAATGCGGCGCCGCGTGCCGAACGACCGAGACTGCGGGTGACCGGGCGCCGCACCGACCTGTTCGCCACCCCGGACATCGCCCGCGAGGAGCGCGCGGACGGCAGCATCCGGCTGTGGTCGCGCACCCCGCTCGGCCGCTACCCGGCGACTCTGTGCCACCTGCTGGAGCGCCAGGCCGCCGCCCACCCCGACCGGACCTTCCTGGCCGAGCCGGACGCCGCGGGCGGCTGGCGGCGGCTGTCGTTCGCCGGCATGCGGCAGCGGGCTCGCGGACTGGCCGAGGCACTGATCTGGCGCGGCTTCCTTGTCGGCGACCCGGTGCTGATCCTGTCCGAGAACGCGATCCCGCACGCCGTCATGCAGTTCGCCGCGCTGTACGCCGGGCTGCCGGCCTGTCCGGCCTCCACCGCCTACGCCATCGGCACGGGGGGCTTCGCGCGGCTGCGGGCGGTCGCCGAGCGGGTGCGGCCGCGCCTGGTGTACGCCGCCGACGCCGAGCGCTTCGGGCCGGCGGTCGCGGCCCTCGGGCGCGACGGGGCGACGGTCCTCACCGCCGCCGACCTCGAGGTCCTGTCCGGCACGCCGGAGACCGGCGCGGTCGACGACCGCCTGGCGACCCTCGGCCCCGATACGATCGCCAAGATCCTGTTCACCTCCGGGTCGACCGGCGGGCCGAAGGCGGTGATCAACACCCACCGCATGCTGTGCGCCAACCAGCAGATGCTGGCGCGGATCTGGCCGTTCCTGACCCGCCGGCCGCCGGTCCTGCTGGACTGGATGCCGTGGAGCCACACCTTCGGCGGCAACCACAACCTCAACCTCGCGCTGGCCCGCGGCGGCACCCTGCACATCGACGACGGCCGGCCGGTGCCGGGGCTGATCGAGCGCACCGTCGCCAACCTGCGCACGGTGGCGCCGACGCTCTACCTCAACGTGCCGCGCGGCTACGACGCGCTGCTGCCGCACCTGGAAGGGGATGCCGGGCTGCGCGACCGGTTCTTCGCCGACCTCGACCTACTGTTCTACGGCGGCGCCAACCTGCCGCAGAGCCTGTGGACCCGGCTGGAGGCGCTCGGGCGAGCGGCGACCGGGCGCACCCCGGTTCTGACCACCGGCTACGGCGCGACCGAGACGGCGCCGCTGGCGGTGGCGGCGCACTTCCCGGTCGACCGCGCCGGGGTGATCGGAGTGCCGGTGCCGGGCACCGAGATCGTGCTGCGACCGGAGTCCGGCAAGCTTTCGATCGGCATGCGCGGCCCGCATGTCACGCCGGGCTACCTGAACGACCCCGGGCGCACCGCCGAGGCCTTCGACCACGAGGGGTTCTACCGAAGCGGCGACGCCGTCCGCCTCGCCGACCCGGATCGCCCGGAGGCAGGCATCGTGTTCGACGGGCGGCTGGCCGAGGACTTCAAGCTGACCACCGGCACCTGGGTGGCGACCGGCGCGCTCCGGGTGGCGGCGATCGCGGCGTGCGCGCCGGTGGCACAGGACGCGGTGGTCGCCGGCCACGACCGCGACCGGGTGGCGGTCCTGATCGTCCCGAACCTCGGGGAATGCGCCCGGATCGCCGGGCTGCCGGACGGCACCGCCGCCGCCGCGGTGCTCGCCCACCCGGCGGTGCGCGCGACCGTGCGCCGCGGCCTCGCCGCCCACAACGCCGCCAACCCGGCCTCCAGCACCGCCATCGCCCGCGCCGTTCTGCTGGCCGAGCCGCCGGACGTCGGACTCCGGCGAGATCACCGACAAGGGCTACATCAACCAGCGCGCCGTCCTGGAGCGCCGCGCCGCCCTGGTCGAGGCGCTGTACGCCGAGCCGCCGGGGCGGCGGTGATCACGGTGGTAGAGCGCCGCCGGGCCCAGGCCGGCGGCGTCACGATCGGCGGCCGGGCGTTCAGGGCCTCCCTGTCGAACCCGGCTATCCGCTTGTAGCCGGACGCGGCGTCCTCCAGTTCCTGGCGCGACAGCACGTCCTCGACGCGCGCGAAGCCGCCGGGGGCGCGCTGCTCGACCAGCTGCATCACCTGCTCCGGGCCGTTGCCGCGGTTGGCCAGCACGATCGTCGCGGTCGCCGGCCGGCGCTCCTCCTCGTAGGCCAGCAGCGCGTCGGGAGTGGCGCCGCGGGCCTGGATCTCGCGGGCCAGAACCCGGGCGTCGAGGATCGCCTGAGAGGCGCCGTTGGAGCCGATCGGGTACATCGGGTGGGCGGCGTCGCCGAGCAGGGTGACGCGGCCGCGGGTCCAGGCCGGCAGCGGGTCGCGGTCCACCATCGGGTACTCGAAGACCCGGTCGGCGGCGGCGATCAGGCCGGGCACGTCGAGCCAGTCGAACCGCCAGTCCGCGAAGAACGGCTGGTAGTCCTCCGGCCGGCCGGGGCGATTCCAGTCCTCGCGCCGCCAGGCGTGGTCGGCGGCGAACTTGCGCTCGGCCACCCAGTTGACGACGGCGCGGCCGCGATCGAGGGCTGGGCGCGAGATCGGGTAGCACACGAATTTCTGGAACTCGTGCCCGGCCATGATCATCGAGCGCCCGGACAGGAACGGCGGCGCCTCGCTGATCCCGCGCCACAGGATCGCGCCGTTCCACAGCGGCGGCCCCTCGCCCGGGTACAGCAGCGCCCGCGCCGCCGAGTGGATGCCGTCGGCGGCGATCAGTAGGGCCCCGTCGTGGTTGGCGAGCTCGGCGCCGGTGCGCCGGTCGACGAACCGCGCCCGCACCCCGTCGGCGGTGTCCTCCCAGCCGGCGAGGTGATGGCCGGTCAGCAGGCTCTCCGGGCCGAGCCGCTCGACCGCGGCGCGGTGCAGGATCGCCTGCAGTTCGCCACGGTGGATCGAGAACTGCGGCCAGCGATAACCGGCGTCCAGGCCGCGCGGCTCCGACCAGATCAGCTGGCCGCGCTTCGAGTAGTAAGCGAGCTCGGCGGTCGGGATCGCGGTGGCGGCCAGGGCGTCCCGCAGGCCGAGTTCGGTCAGCTCACGCACCGCGTGCGGCAGCAGGTTGATGCCGACGCCCAGCGGCTCGATGCGCTCGACCGATTCCAGCACCCGGCACGGCACGCCGATCTGGTGCAGGCTGAGGGCGGTGGCGAGCCCGCCGATGCCGGCGCCGACGATCAGGACGGTCATGCCTCTCCCCCGGCCCCTGTGACGCGGTGTTTCGCGATGGTATGCAGGCGCTCGCCGCCACGCCACCTCGCCGACCCGACGACACCCGGTTCCGGACCCGCGATGCCCCTGCACCACACCGAGTTCGGCACCGTCGAGACACTGGAGACCGGCGCCGGTCCGGAGCTGGCCGTCCTGCTGCACGCCGCCGCCTCCGGTGCCGGGGCGCTCGCCGATCTCGCGGGCCGGCTGGCGCGGCCCGGGCGGCGGGTGGTGGTACCGACTCTGGCCGGCTACGGCGCCACGCGGGTCGCCGGGCGCGATACCGTCGCCGCCCACCTCGCGGTCGCTCGCTGGGCGCTGGAACTCGAGCCGGCGGCACGGCGGGTGCTGTTCGGCCACTCCATGGGCGGCCTGGTGGCGACGTTGGCGGCGGTGGGCCGCGCCGACCTCGACGCCCTGGTCCTGTACGAGCCGATCGTGATGGCGGCCCTCGACCCCGCCGATCCCGAGGACCGGTCGCTGGCGGCCGCCGACGCCAGGCTGATCGACGGGATGCGCGCGAGCGTGACCGCCGGGGATCCCGAATCCGGCGGTGGCGGCGTTCGTCGAGGCGCTGGAACGAGGTGCGCTGGACGGCGTTGCCGACCCGGTTGCGCGCCCGGCTGGTCGCCGACGCCGATCGGCTGGCCGACGAGACGGCGGCGGTCTCGAGCGTCGCTGTCCCGCCGGCAGCCTGGTCGTCGATCGGCGCACCGACCATCGTCCTGCACGGCGACCGTTCGCCGCCGCTGGCGATCCGGTTGTCGCTGCGCCTGGCAGCCCGGCTGCCGCGGGCGCGGGTCCGGCCGCTGGCGGGCCTCGGCCACATGGGACCGGTGCTCGACGCCGGCCAGGTGGCAGCGGCGTTCGAGGCGGCGTTGGCCGCGCGGTAGGTCGGGAGCCGGCGCCCGTCGCCCCTTGGCTTCCGGCTCGGCCGCGCTGACGCGCGTCCGTCCGGAATGACGAAGGGTGAATTTAGCGGGCGAGCCGCAGCGTTCGCCCCCACAATTATGTTGTCGTCATTCCGGACCGGGCCGCCGAAGGCGGGACGGAGCCGGAAGCCACCGAGCGACGGGCCGATCGGCGGCTATGCACCCGCACCCGACGCCACCAGCGCGTCGTAGCCGCGCTCGCTGAAGCGCAGCAGGCAGAAGCCGTGGCCCCAGGGGTCGGCGAGGCCGGCGATCCGGCCCCAGTCGTGGCTCTGCGCCGGGCTCTCCAGCGCCGCGCCGGCGGCGACGGCGAGCGCCACCGCGGCGTCCACGTCCTCGACCACCAGGTCGAGATGCACCGGCGTCCAGTGCCGGGCGTAGTCGCGCCGGCGCGCGGCGTCCGGGGTCGGCGCCGTGCCGCCGGGCGCCTGGATCAGGTAGATGGGTGCGGCCGCTCCCAGCAGCTCGACCACCCCGGCTCCCAGCCGGCGCCCGACGCGGAGATCGAAGGCGGTGGTGTAGAACCGCTCGGCGGCGGCGAGGTCGTTGACGTCGATGTTGATCAGCAGATCCATGGCGTCTCTCTGCGGCCGGTCAGTTCAGGGTGCCATCCGCCGCATCCACGCCGCGGTTGCCATCGGCGTCCGGCCGGCCGAGCGCGTCGAGCGCCGCCACCACGCCGCCCAGATCCGGCGCGCGCTTGTTCTGCGACAGCTTGGCCTTGGTCTCCAGGCGGTCGACGGCGAGCGTGAACGCGGTGATGCCCTTGCGCATCCGCTCGACCGTGCCCGGCACCATCTTGGCCATGGTCCACGGCCGCTTCGGGGCGAGTTCGGCCTCGTGCGCGGCCGACAGGTCGGCCAGCACCGCGTCCACCGCCGGGCCGTCGGCCACCGGCGCCAGGATGCCGCCGGCGTGCACCG
Source organism: Rhodospirillaceae bacterium (assembly GCA_018401495.1). Taxonomy (GTDB): domain Bacteria; phylum Pseudomonadota; class Alphaproteobacteria; order Thalassobaculales; family Thalassobaculaceae; genus Thalassobaculum_A. The sequence continues at coordinate 20,395 of JAGYJX010000009.1, read as the reverse complement.
CCAGATAGTTCCAGGTCGGGACCTGGTTCTCGGTCTCGTACCAGTCCGGCGACACATAGGCCTGCGGCCCCGAGAACACCACCGTCGCCCGCACCGGCGCCGCCTCGCACGATCCCTCGATCAGCCGCGCCATCGGGTTGGCCTTGGCAACGTGGCCGCGCAGCACCAGCGACCCGCAATCCTCGGCCACCAGGATCGGCAGGTGGCTGATCTCGACCTCGCCCGGCCCGTTGGCCGCGACCAGCACCGCGAACGGGTGGCTGCGCATCAGCTCGAGCGCGACGGCGCGGTCGTCGCTGCGGAAATGCGGGGGAACATACATGGTCGGCTCCGTGGGGCGGCAGCGGCGAGAGACGGGTTCGCTTACGCCCTGCTTGGTCGTATCATGAGCGCCAAAGTCGATTCGCACATGGGGCCAAGAATGGCGGACGCCTTGCCGGTCTGGAGCGTGTTCCAGGTCGATCGCGCCGAGACCACGCCGATGCAGGAGCAGATCGCCGCGTTCTTCCGCCGCGCGATCGCCGACGGCCGCCTCGGCCCCGGCGCGCGGCTGCCCTCGACCCGCAGCCTGGCCGAGCAGATGACCGTCGCCCGCAACACCGTCAGCCTCGCCTATGAGCGGCTGGCGGCCGAGGGCTACGTCGAGGGCCGGCGCGGCGGCGGCACCCGGGTCGCCCGCGACCTGCCCGACCTGACCCCGAGCCTGCCGGACACGCGCGCGGTCGGCGCCGGTGGCGGCGCCGCCGGTGCGGCTGGCGGCGGCCGCCCGGATCATGCTCGCCGAGCGGGTCGGCCTGGCCGGCGCCGGCGCCGGCGCCATCCCGGAGCCGCTGCAGCCCGGCCGGCCCGGCCTCGACGCGTTTCCCGGCCGGGTGTGGGCGCGGCTGGCCGGCCGGTTCTGGCGCGAGACCCCGGCCACCGATTTCGGCTACGGCGACCCGGCCGGCCACCCGCTGCTGCGCCAGGCGCTGGCCCGCTATCTCGGGGCGTTCCGCGGCCTGTCGCTCGATCCCGATTCCGTCATCGTCACCTCCGGCGCCCAGCAGGCCATCGATCTGGTGTCGCGCGCGCTGCTCGACCCCGGCGACGCCGCGGTACTGGAGGAGCCCTGCTACCCGGGGCTGCGCGGCCCGATGGCGGCGACCGGCGCCCGGCTGGTGCCGGTCACGGTCGACGGCGAGGGCCTGGACGTGGCGGCGGCCCGGCGGCTGGCGCCGGACGCCAGGCTGGTCACCGTCACCCCGACCCACCAGTTTCCGCTCGGGGTCACGCTGTCGCTGGCCCGCCGGCGGGCGCTGGTCGACTGGGCCGGCGCCGCCGCGACCGATGACGGCGGGCCGTGGATCCTGGAGGACGACTACGACGGCGAGTTCCGCTACAGCGGCCGGCCGGTGCCGCCGCTGAAGGCGCTCGACGGCGCCGGCAAGGTCCTCTACGTCGGCACGGTGTCGAAAGCGTTGGCGCCGGCGCTGCGGATCGGCTTCATCGTGGCGCCGTCGCCGCTGGCCGGGCCGCTGGTGCGGCTGCGCGGGCATTTCGACCGGCAGCCGGCGCTGGACGCCCAGGTGATCCTGGCCCGGTTCCTGGACGACGGCCACATGGCCGGGCACCTCAGGCGGATGCGGACGCTGTACCGCGAACGCCGCGACGCGCTGGCCGACGCCCTGGAAGGCGCGCTCGGCGACCGGGCACGGGTCGAGCGGCCGGAGACCGGCATCAACCTGACGCTCGACCTCGAGGGCGGTCCGGGCGACGTCGCGGTGGTCGAGGCGGCGCGGCTGCGCGGGGTGTCGCCGGCATCGCTGTCCGGATTCTACCGCGGTGCCGCGCGCCGCAACGGGTTGCTGGTGGGGTTCGCGTCGCTGCCGCGGGCGCGCGCCAACTGGGCCGCGCGGGTGGTGCGCGAAGCGATCGACGCCGCCGGCCGGTGACCGCCGACGGGCGCCGGATCAGTTGGTGTTCAGCTTGTCGCGCAGCAGCTTGCCGGTCTTGAAGAACGGCACGAACTTCGAGTCGACCTTCACCGCCTCGCCGGTTCGGGGGTTGCGGCCGACCCGGGACTCCCGCTTCTTGACCGAGAACGCGCCGAAGCCGCGCAGCTCGACCCGGTCGCCGCGCGCCAGGGCGTTCGATATCTCGTCGAAGATCGTCGAGACGATCCGCTCGACGTCGCGCTGAAACAGGTGTGGGTTGGCTTCCGCCAGCCGCGCGATCAATTCAGATTTCGTCATGATCGCGAACCTCCGCGATGCCCAGTCGCGAAGCGGCCGGCGCTTTGTCGCAGGCGCACATTCCGCCCCCCACATCCGAGATTGCCAGCGGCAATTCGACACGTCAAGCGTAAGTATCTCTAATAGCACCGTTTTTCCAGAGGGTCGGCAAACCCCTAACGGAAAGGGCCGCCCACCTCGCGGTGGACGGCCCTCCGATGTCCGCGACCGACCGAAATCAGTCGTTCTGGCGGCCCTGCTCTTCGCGCTGGCGGAGCGCCGCACCCAGGATGTCGCCCAGGCTGGCACCGCTGTCGGACGAGCCGTACTCGGCCATCGCCTGCTTCTCCTCGGCAACCTCGCGGGCCTTGATGGAGAGCGCGACCTTGCGGGTCTTGCTGTCGATGTTGGTGACCTTGGCGTCCACCTTCTCACCGACCGCGAACCGCTCCGGCCGCTGCTCCGACCGGTCGCGAGACAGGTCGGACTTGCGGATGAAGCCGGTCATGCCGTCGCTCAGCTGGACCTCGATGCCGCCCTCGGTGATCTGCGTGACGGTGCAGGTCACCACGCCGCCCTTCTTGAGGCCGGCGGTGCCCGAGGTGAACGGATCGCTGGTCAGCTGCTTGATGCCGAGCGAGATCCGCTCCTTCTCGGTGTCCACGTCCAGCACCTTGGTGCGGACCATGTCGCCCTTCTTGAAGGTCTGAATGGCCTCTTCGCCCGGGGTCTCCCAGTCGATGTCGGACAGGTGCACCATGCCGTCGATCTCGCCGGGCAGGCCGACGAACAGGCCGAACTCGGTGATGTTCTTGACCTCGCCCTCGATCTCGGTGCCGGTCGGGAACTTCTCCAGGAACTCGTCCCACGGATTGCCCAGGCACTGCTTGAGGCCGAGCGAGATCCGACGCTTGTTCGGATCGACGTCCAGGATCATCACCTCGACCTCCTGGGAGGTGGAGACGATCTTGCCCGGATGGACGTTCTTCTTGGTCCAGCTCATCTCCGAGACGTGCACCAGGCCCTCGATCCCGGGCTCCAGCTCCACGAAGGCGCCGTAGTCGGTGATGTTGGTCACGCGGCCGGTGAACTTGGTGCCGACCGGGTACTTGACCTCGACGCCTTCCCACGGATCGGCCTCGAGCTGCTTCATGCCGAGCGAGATGCGCTGGGTCTCCGAGTTGAAGCGGATGACCTGCACCTTCACCGTCTGGCCGATCTGCAGGGCCTCGGTCGGGTGGTTGATGCGACGCCAGGCGATGTCGGTGACGTGCAGCAGGCCGTCGACGCCGCCGAGGTCCACGAACGCGCCGTAGTCGGTGATGTTCTTGACCACGCCCGAGAGGATCATGCCCTCCTTCAGCGAGGCGACCAGCTCGGAGCGGGCCTCCGCGCGGCTCTCCTCGAGGACGGCGCGGCGCGACACCACGATGTTGCCGCGGCGGCGGTCCATCTTGAGGATCTGGAAGGGCTGCGGGGTGCCCAGCAGCGGGCCGATGTCGCGCACCGGACGGATGTCGACCTGCGAGCCCGGCAGGAACGCCACGGCGCCGGACAGGTCGACCGTGAAGCCGCCCTTGACCCGGCTGAAGATGATGCCGGTGACGCGCTCGTTGCCGTTGAAGGCGCCTTCGAGCTGCGCCCAGGCCTCCTCGCGGCGGGCCTTGTCGCGGCTCAGCATCGCCTCGCCGTTGCGGTCCTCGAGGCGCTCGACATAGACCTCGACGATGTCGCCGGGCTTCAACTCGGTCTTCTGACCGGGAGCGGCGAACTCCTTGATCGCGACCCGGCCCTCGGACTTGAGGCCGACGTCGATCAGGGCGTGGTCGTTCTCGATGCTGATGATGACGCCCTTGACCACGCTGCCCTCGATCGAGGTCACCTGGCCGAACGACTCTTCGAGGAGAGCCTCGAAGTCTTCGGATAACGCGGCTTTAGCCATAAACTCTCCTGAAAGCGCACGGACGCCCTTTTCGGGGCGCGTCCATCGCAACGGCGGCTCGAACTGGGATCGCTGTGGGCCCGATCCTGACTCGGGCGGCCCGGGGTCTCCGTCCCGGGCGTCGACCGAAATCCGCGGCCGCCGGGTTGGTGGTTGGGTTACCGGCCGGGCACCATGCACGGTCGGCAGGCAGTCACGTCCTGGCGTCGATCACCGCGAGCGCGCGTGCCAGGACCTGCTCCGGGGCAAGATCGGTCGTGTCGATCTCCACCGCGTCGTCGGCCTGGCGCATCGGCGCCACGGCCCGTCCCGCGTCACGCGCGTCCCGCGCCTCGATCTCGGCGCGAACGCGCTCGTATATACTGGTCTCGCCGCGCGCGAGCAACTCCTCGTGACGACGCCGCGCGCGCTCCGCCGCCGAGGCGGTGACGTAGAGCTTCACCGGCGCCTCCGGCAGCACCACCGTGCCGATGTCGCGGCCGTCCACCACCACCCCCGGCGGGGTCCGCGCGAAGTCGCGCTGGAAGTCCAGCAGCGCCTGCCGAACCCCGGGGATCGCCGCCACCACCGAGGCCGCGGTCCCGACCTCCGGGCGCCGGAGGTCCGGCGCGTCGAGGAGGCTCTCGTCGAGCGACCGCGCCGCCCGCTCGGCGACCTCGGGATCGGCCGGGTCGCCGCCGGCTCTCAGGATCTGCAGCGCGGTGGCGCGGTACAGCCCGCCGGTGTCGAGGTGGCGAAGGCCGAGCCGGTCGGCGAGCGCCCGGGCGAGCGTGCCCTTGCCGGCCCCGGCCGGTCCGTCGATGGCGATGATCACGCCGCGGCCTCGGCCGCCGGGGCGATCGCGGCGCCGGCCGCGTTCATCAGTTCGGGGAAGCCCGGGAAGGAGGTGGCGATGGCGGCCGCGTCGTCGATCGCCATCGGCTCGTCCGAAACCATCCCCAGCACCAGGAACGCCATGGCGATGCGGTGGTCGAGATCGACGCCGATGGTGACGCCGCCGGCGACCCCGCCGCCGCCGTGGACGATCAGGTCGTCGCCCACGACCTCGACCCGGACGCCGGCGGCGGCGAGGCCGCGCGCCATGGCGCCGAGCCGGTCGCTCTCCTTGACCCGCAGCTCCTCGAGGCCGCGCATCACCGTCGTGCCCTCGGCCATCGCCGCCGCCACCGCCAGGATCGGGAACTCGTCGATCATCGACGGCGCGCGCTCCGGCGGCACCTCGACGGCCTTCAACGGTCCGGCGCGCACGATCAGGTCGGCGACCGGCTCGCCGGCCTCGACCCGCGGGTTCGCCAGCGTGATGTCCGCCCCCATCTCCCGCAGGGTCTCGAACAGCCCGAAGCGCAGCGGGTTGGTGCCGACCCCCGGCAGGGTGATCTCCGAGCCCTCGACCAGCAGGGCCGCGACCGCCGGGAACGCCGCCGACGACGGGTCGGCCGGAACCACCACCCGGCGTCCGGTCAGCTCCGGCTGGCCGACCAGCGTGACCCTGCGCCCACCACCGTCGGCGGCCTCGACCCGGACCTCCGCGCCGAAGTGCCGAAGCATGGTCTCGGTGTGGTCGCGGGTCGGCTTCGGCTCGACCACGGTGGTCTCGCCGGCGGCGGCGAGGCCAGCCAGCAGCACCGCCGACTTGACCTGGGCCGAGGCGACCGGAAGCGTGTACTCGATGGCCAGCAGGAGTTCCGGGCCGATCACCGCGCCCGGCAGCCGGCCGCCCTCGCGGGTGGCGAACCGCACGCCCATCCGCGACAGCGGTGCCATCACCCGCCCCATCGGCCGGCGGCGCAGCGAGGCGTCGCCGGTGAAGAAGGTCGTCACCGGCTGCTGCGCCGCCACCCCCATCAGCAGCCGGGCGCCGGTGCCGGCGTTGCCGCAATCGATCACGTCGGCCGGCTCGTCGAGGCCGGAGACGCCGCGACCGTGGACCCGCCAGACGGCGTCGCCGCCGCGCTCGAGCGAGCAGCCGAAGGCGCGCATCGCCGCGGCGGTGGCCAGCACGTCCTCGCCCTCCAGCAGCCCCTCGACCGTGGTCTCCCCGACCGCCAGGCCGCCGAAGATCAGCGCGCGGTGCGAGATCGACTTGTCGCCCGGAACCCGGATCGTGCCCGAGAGCGGGCGCGCGCGGCGGGACAGCAGCGGGATCGGCATCGGTTCCTCCTGGGACTCAGGGTCGGCGCACGCTGAAACCGCGGCGTCTTAGCACGCTCCCGGACCGTCGGCGAGCCGCCGGCGCAGGTCATCGGCCACCGCCGCCAGCACCGGGCCCCAGTCACCGCGATCCGTCTGCCGGTACAGCCGAAGCGACGGAAACCAGGGGCAGTCCGCCCCGGCCACGCCCCAGCGCCAGTCCGGGCGGACGTGCAGCAGCCCCCACACCGGCCGGCCGAGGCCGCAGGCCTGGTGGATCGTCGAGTTGGAGATCGAGATAACCAGGTCGGTCGCCGCCAGCTGCGCGGCGAACCCGTCGAGATCGGCCAGCGCGTCGACCTCGCGGTCGCGGAACACCGCGACGCCGGTCGCCGCCTCGGCCTCGGCAAGGTCGGCGGCGACCTCGCCGTACTGAACCGACAGGAACAGCGCGTCGGCCGACCGCAGCACCGGCGCCCACTGGGCGAGCGGCAGGTTCTTGCCCTGGAAGGCGGCGTTGGCCGAGCGCCAGGAGACGCCTATCACCGGCCGGCCGCCGGCCAGCCGGCGGTAGCGCGCGCGCAGGGTCTCGGCGCGCCCCGGGTCGGCCGCCAGCCACGCCCGCGGGCCGCGGGCGAACGATCCGGAGTCCGGCCGCAGGAGGCCGCCCAGATGGCCCTGCGGGATCTGGGCCCGCACATCTGGCGCCGTCAGGCGGGGATCCGGCGGCTCCGACCGCGCCACCACCTCGACGCCCGGGAACGACCGGGCGAACAGCGCCACCAGCCGCGGGTCGCACTCCAGGACCACGCGGCCGACGCGCGCCGCCGCCTCCGGCAGGAGCTGGGCGAACTGCATCTCGTCGCCGACGTTCTGGTCACACCAGACCGCCAGCCCGAGCCCCGGATCCGAGGCGCCGTCCCAGTACGGTTGCGGCAGCCGGCCCGGCGGCGGGCGGGCGCCGGCGACGCGCAGCCGGCGGTCGTAGCGCGGCCAGCCCTCCGCCCAGCGCCCGAGCGCCAGCAGCAGCAGCCCCAGATCGAGCGCGTCGGCGTCGGATTCCGGCGCGAGCACGCCGATCCACCGCCCGACCTTCACCGCGCGCGCCCAGTCGCCGCGCTCGCGCTCGCCGACGAACACGTTCTTGGCGGCCGGGCGATCGCCGGGATCGAGCAGCACCGCCCGGCGCCCCGATCGGATCGCCTCGGCCCTGCGGCCGAGCGCGTAGGCGACCGCGCCGCGCAGCCGCCAGCTTCCGGCGTGGACCGGATTCAACGCGACCGCCCGGCGGGCACCGCGGAGGGCGGCCGTCAGATCCGCCAGCCGCTGCCGCGCGAACGCCTCGAGCGCGGTGAGGGCGGCGTGCCCCGGGTCGGCCAGCAGGCCGCGCCGGGCGGCGCGCGCGGCGGCGGCGTTGTCGCCTCGCACGAAGTGCCGGGAGGCCCGTTCGCGCCACTCCCCGGCGGTTCCCGAGCCGCCGCCGACGGCCGCGCCGGCGGCGTTTCCGGAGGGATCCGAAGACCGGTCCGGGAAGTTAGGCTTTGACATGGGTTCTCGAACGTGGATATTGCGCCGCCACGCCGCCCTCAGGGTGATTCTGCGGGCGCGATAACGTCGATAGACGCGGAGCTGCGACGGTGGTCAAGCCGGAATGGGGAATTAAGCGTCTCTGCCAGTCTTGCGGAGCGCGCTACTACGACTTCCTGCGCACCCCGATCGTGTGCCCGAGTTGCGGTACCACGTTCGATTCAGAGGCGGTGTTGAAGAGCCGGCGCGCCAGGCCGCTGCCGGCCGACGACACCAAGCCGAAGGCCCGCAAGGAGGTCGTCGCCGACGTCGAGGACGTCGAAGACGAGGAGGAAGAGAGGAAGAGGAGGAACTCGACGAGGCCGAACTCGACGAGGACCTCGACGAGGACGACGAGGAAGAGGCCGTCGATCCGGCCAAGCGGCTGCCCGCGGTCGACGTCGATGTCGACGACGAGGACGAGGTGGTGGTCGACGTGGACGTGGACGTGGATGTCGACGAGGAAGACGACATTCCGGCGATCGACGCCGACGAGGACGAGCTCGAGCCGGACGAGGATCAACGCTGATCCGGCAGGGGCGCGACATCGCGCTCCGACCCACAAACCCCTTGATCGCCCAGGGCGAACCCGCTACCTACTGCGGGCGCTCCGGGGGGGTCCGGGGCACCCAGAATTCGGGGCCATAGCTCAGCTGGGAGAGCGCTACAATGGCATTGTAGAGGTCGTCGGTTCGATCCCGTCTGGCTCCACCAAAACACCGAACAGGGCCCGAAGCATCGCTTCGGGCCCTGTTTCGTTCTGGACCTCGCTACAGGATCCCGATCTCGGCGTAGGGCTCGCCGCGCAGCACCCGGCCGTAGCCGAGGCGGCTGAGGTCGATGCTCTCGAACCGGCCGTGCACGATCAGCTCGGCGATGGCCCGTCCGGCGGCCGGGGCGTGCATCATGCCGTGCCCGGAGAACCCGGCGACCACGTGGACGTTGGGATGGCGCTCCGCCCAGTTGCCGATGATCGGGTTGCCGTCCAGGTCGCACTGCTCGTACAGCCCGGCCCAGGTGCGCTGGCATCGGGTCGCCTCGAACGCCGGGAAGCGGTGCGCCAGCGCCGGCCAGACCATGCGCTCGAAGTAGCCGTGGTCGATCTCGAAATTCACGCCCCGCGGCTCGTCGGAGTTCACCACCGTGCCGGTGAACCCGGCGCCCTCGGGCCGGAACGCCAACCGGTCGAGGTCCTTCACGAACGGCAGCCGTTCCATCGGCGCGCGAGTGGTGAAGTAGTGTTCGAACCGCCGCATCGGCGCGATCGGCAGCGTCATGGCGATGCTGGCCGCGACCGGCGCCGACCAGGCCCCGGCCGCGATCACGAAGCTGTCGGCCGCGATCTGGGCGCCCGCCCGCAGCAGCGCCCGCCGGACCACGCCGCCGTCCTCGCCGAGGGCGGTCACCCGATCCTCCACGAACGCCACGCCGAGCGACCGCGCCTTGCGCCGGAAGCCCTGCAGGACCCCGCTCGGGTCGCACCACCCGTCGCGCGGCGACAGCACCCCGGCGCCGAGATCGTCGACCCGCATCGACGGGTAGCGCCGCTTCAGCTCGGCCGGGTCCATCATCACGACCTCGACGCCGAGGCCCGCCTGCGTCCGCGCGTTCGCCTCGAGCATGGCGACCGCCCGCGGCGGCACCACGAACAGGTAGCCCTCCTCGCGCCAGTCGATCGCCGGCGCCGCGCCGTCGACCGCCATCTCCTCGGCGAAGCGGGTGAGGAAGCCGATGCTGTAGTTCGACATCTCGATGTTCTCGGGCCGGGAGAACAGCCGCCGCGCCCCGCCCGCGGCGCGCGGCGTCGAGGCGAACTCGTAGGTCGGGTCGGGCTCGACGACGCAGACCGAGGCGGAGGGATCGAGGCGCTTCAGGAACACCGCGGTGGCGAGGCCCATGATGCCGCCGCCGACGATGCAGACATCGACCTTCATGGAGCCCCCGGCCGCGTCAGCGGCGAAAGCCGGCGTAGTCCGCCGGCGACTGCCGGCCAAGGCGGCGCAGCAGCGCCACCCAGGCGGCGAAGCCGTCGTCGAACGCCGACAGCCGGATGAATTCGTTGGGCGCGTGGAAATCCTCGTCGGCGGTCGAGAACGAGAACATCACGGTGTCGATGCCGAGCCGGCCGCGGACGATGTCCGACAGCGGTAGGGTGGCGCCGTTGCGAACCCGCAGCGGCGGCCGGCCGGCGGTCTCGGCCAGCGCCGCCTCGGCGGCCGTCAGCAGCGGGTGGTCGCCGGGCACCAGATAGGCGGCCGAGGGATGGCCGTCCCGGATCGCGATCCGGGCGCCGGGCGGGCAGTGGCGCCTGAGGTGGCGCGCCACCGCCGCCGTGACCGCCGCCGGGTCCTGGCCGGGCACCAGCCGCATCGACAGCTTGGCGTGCGCGGCGTTCGGGATCACGGTCTTGCCGCCGGCGCCGGTGTAGCCGCCCCACAGCCCGTTGGCGTCGATGGTCGGCCGGTACCACAGCCGCTCCAGGGTGGCGTAGCCGGGCTCGCCGGCGGCGGCGGTGCCGAGGTCGGCGTAGTAGCGGTCGTCGTCGAACGGGATCGCCGCCAGCCCGCCGCGCTCGGCCTCCGACGGCTCCTCGACGCCGTCGAGGAACCCCTCGACAGCCGGGCTGCCGTCGGCGCGGTGCAGGCCGGCGATCAGGCGCGCCGCCACGTGCAGGGCGTTCGGCACGGTGCCGCCGTAGCGGCCGGAGTGCAGGTCCTTGACGGCGGTGGTGACGCTGAACTCCAGCGCCGCGATGCCGCGCGAGCCGACGGCGATGCTCGGCAGGTCGGCCCGCCAGCGCCCGCCGTCGGCCGACAGCACCGCGTCGGCTTCCAGCAGCGCCCGGTGCTCGTCGAGGATGGCGCCGAGGGTGGCGCTGCCGACCTCCTCCTCGCCCTCGAGCAGGATCTTGACGTTGACCGGCAGGCATCCTTCCACGGCCAGGAACGCCGCCAGCGTCTCCAGCGCGATCGAGGACGGGCCCTTGTCGTCGGAGGCGCCGCGGGCGTAGAGCCGGCCGTCGCGCACCGTCGGCTCGAACGCCGGGCTGGTCCAGAGCTCGAGCGGATCCGGCGGCTGCACGTCGTAGTGACCGTAGACCAGCAGGGTCGGCTTGCCGGGCGCGCCGGTCCACTCGGCGTAGACGGCGGGGTGGCCGCCTGCCTCCAGCAGCCGCACCCCGTCGAAGCCGGCGGCCGGTCAGGCGCGCCGTCAGGAGCGCCCGCGCCGCCGCCATGCCCTCGGCGTAGGCGGGATCGGTGCTGACCGAGGGCGCCCGCAGCAGCTCGCCGAGACGCTCCAGGATCGCCGGCCGATCCGTCCGTCAGGCGCGCCAGGACCGGGTCGGTCACGACCGGCCGCCGTCGACCGACAGGACCTGGCCGGTGATCCAGCCGGCGGCGTCGGAGGCGAAGAACAACACCGCCGCGGCGATGTCGTCGGCGGTGCCGAGGCGCTTGGTGTGGATGCCGTCGACCAGCCGCTTCTGGCCGTCCGGGCCGTAGCTGTCCCACTGCCGCTCGGTCGCCGGGTTGGAGCGCACGAAGCCGGGCGCCACCGAGTTCACGGTCACCCCGAACGGCCCGAGTTCCCACGACAGCTGCCGGGTCAGCCCGACCAAAGCGTGCTTGGCGGCGGCGTAGGCCTGGATGCCGGTCAGGCTGGGGCGCAGCCCGGCGCCAGAGGACACCGTCACGATCCGGCCGTGCCGCGCCCGCTTCATCGCCGGGGCGGCGGCCTGGGCCAGCCAGAACGCGCCGTCGACGTTCGACTGGAACAGCCGGTGCCAATCCTCGGGCGTGATCTCCTCGATCGGCCGGCCGGCCTGGCCGCGCACGCCGCCGGCCGCCAGCGCCAGCACGTCCAGGCGGCCGTGGCGGTCGACGATCTCGGCGACCAGCCGGTGCGCCGCCGCGCGATCCGACAGGTCGAGCGTGTGGTGCTCGCAGCCGAGCTCGCCGGCGGTGCGGGCGACGCCGTCGCCGTCCATGTCGGCGAGGTGGACCGTGGCCCCGGACTCGCGAAAGCCCTTGGCGATGGCGCGGCCGATGCCCTGGGCGGCGCCGGTGACGATTACGACGCGGTCGTCGAAGCGGAGTTGCATGTGTCGACCAGGACCTGGAGGGTGTCGCGGGAGAGCGGACGGCGGCCTTCCTCGACGTCGTGGACGAGGTCGACCAGGCTGCGGATGGCGGGCACCTCGACCCCGACCTCGCCGGCGATCTCGGCGATGATGGCGATCTGGACGTCGACCTCGGTGCGGCGCTTGCGCACCGCCAGGTCGCGCCAGACACCGGAATGGGTCTTGGCGGTCTTGCTGGTGTAGTCGGCGAGCGAGGCGATGCAGGCGCGCGCCGCCGACTCGGGTGCCCCCGGCAGGAACGCCTCCGGATCGAAGCCGGCGAAGCCGCGCGGCCTGACACCCTTGGCGACGGCGACCGCCATCACCTCGCGGCCGAGCCGGATCCAGGCCGGCGTGCGCTCGGGGTCGGCGAAGTTGGCCGACATGGAGTCGTCGGTCAGCGCGGTGGCGAACAGCATGGCGCCGTAGCCGAGCTTGCCCCACAGGTAGGACCAGATGTCGTCGGTCAGCTCGGCGTCCGGCTCGAACACCTGCAGCAGCCGGTGCATGTCGCGGGTCCGGTCGCGGATCGCTGCGGTCGACCTCGCCGACCACGCAGGCGCCGCGGTTGCCGTACAGGATGCGGCCCGGGCCGTGCCAGTCGGCGCCGAAATTCACGAAGCAACCCATGGTGCGCGCCTCGCCGACGCGCCGGGCGATGATGATCTCGTTCAGGCCGTTCTGCGCCGACAGCACGAAGCCGTCGTCGGCCAGGTGCGGGGCCAGGCGGTCGACCGCGGCGGCGGTGTGGTGCGCCTTCACCGCCAGCACGGCGCGCGAGAAGGTGCCGGTGAGTTCGTCCGGCGTGACCGACGGCACGACCTGGGTGAATTCGTCGATCGGCCCCTCGATCGTCAGGCCGTCGGTGCGGCAGGCCTGGACGTGCTCGGCGACGATGTCGACCATCAGCACGTCGATGCCGGCGCGCGCCCAGTACGCCGCGAGGGTGCCGCCGATGGCGCCCCCGCCCCAGATCAGGATCGGCTCGGCCATGGTCCCTCCAGCGCCTCGCGGGTTTCCTCGACGCCGATCTTCCACAGCGCCAGCATGTCGGCATCGGGCTTCTGCCAGGCGCCGCCGAAATTGCCGTCGCCGAGCATGGCGCGCGCCGCGTCCGGCCCGCAGGCCTTGAGCAGTGCGGTGTCGACCATCGGCTTGACCCCGTCCGGCGCCGGCGCGTCGGCGAGGCGGGTCCAGGGGAAGTTCTCCATCCAGCTGGCGTGGCTGCCGAGCGCGTCGATGCGCTGGACCTCGGCCCAGGTGCGCGGCGCGTTCCACCACTGGTGCCAGCGGATCGACATGTCCGGCCACTCGACCATCAGCTCCTGCGCCAGCGCCGCCACCGGCTGGTTGCCGCCGTGGCCGTTGACCAGCAGGACGCGGCGGAAGCCGCTGCGCCGGAACGAGGCGATCAGGTCGCGGGCGACCGCCAGCAGGGTCTCGACCCGCAGCGACACCGAGCCCGGGAAGGCGGCGAAATACGGCGCGATCCCGAACGGGATCGCCGGGTAGACCGGCACGCCGAGCGGTTCGGCCGCCTCGACCGCCACCTTCTCGGCGAGGATCATGTCGACGCAGAGCGACAGCTGGGCGTGCTGCTCGGTCGAGCCGATCGGCAGCACGCAGCGGTCGTCGGTCTCCAGGTAGCGCTCGATCTGCATCCAGTTGGCGTCGGCAATGCGCATCAGTCGGGGTCCTCCAGGGAGAGCGCGTCGTCGTCGACGTCGACCGCCCAGTTCGGGGTGTCGAGCACGATCTTCGCGAGCAGGCTCGACAGCGTGTCGCGCTCGGCCGGCGACAGCGTCTGCAGCATGCGCTCCTCGAAGTGCACGAACTGCTGCAGCGTCTCCTCGAACATCCGCCGCCCGGCGGGCAGCAGGTGCAGGGTGTGGTTGCGGCGGTCGGCGGCGTCGGTGCGCCGCTCGATCAGACCGAGGCCGCACAGCTTCTCGATCGCCCGGCTCAGCGTGTTCTTGGGGAAGCCCGACGAGCTGGCGATGTCGCGCGCGAGCGCGCCGTCGAGCAGGCCGAGCGAGTAGATCACCACGAATTCCGGCCGGCTGAGGCCGGTCTGGCGCTTGATCCAGCCGTACAGCGGGGCGTTGTAGCGCAGCGCGATGTGGTTGAAGCGGAACGCGAACCAGCACGGGTTGCGCCACAGCTTGGCCTCGGTCAGCGCCTCCATGCCGGTCGCGCCTCGGCGGATCGACAGGGGCACGATGTTGCTGGCCTCGCGGGGAGGTCTCTTGGGGCGTGCCATCAGGGATCAATGGTTCCAATTCGAACTTGACGGGGAAATTCTCGCCTCTCACTCTGTCGAAAACAAGTTCCAAATGGAAACTTTGCTACCCGTCCCGGCGCCCCGGGCGGGGGCCGGGAGTCGTCCATCGGGGGGATGGCGGCGCCCAGGGACAACGACGAGGAGGCAGAGGATGAAACTCGGGAAACTTCTCCAGGTCGGCGCGCTTTCGGTCGCGCTCGGGCTGGCCGCGGCGGCGGCTTCCGCGCAGACGCTCACCGTCGGCGTGCGCGGCGGTCCGGAATCCATGGATCCGCACTACTCCGCGCTCGGCGTCCACGCCGACGCCATGAAGCACGTGTTCGACACCCTGGTGTGGTCGGGCGACAACCTGCAGATCGAGCCGGGGCTGGCGGAATCCTGGAAGCCGCTCGACGACACCACCTGGGAGTTCAAGCTCCGCAAGGGCGTGAAATTCCACGACGGCTCAGACTTCACCGCCGAGGACGTCAAGTTCTCGATCGAGCGCATCCCGGTGGTGACCGGCCCGACCACCGTGCTGATCTACGTCCGCCGGGTGAAGGAGGTCGTGATCGTCGACCCGCACACCGTGCACCTGAAGACCGACGGCCCGGCCGCGACCCTGCCGAACGACTTCGTGCGGCTGTTCATCGTCTCGCACAAGGCCGCCAAGGATTTCTCGACCAAGGAGACGGCCGCCGAAGGCTTCAATTCCGGCAAGGCGGCGATCGGCACCGGTCCGTACAAGTTCGTGTCGTGGGAGCCGAAGGGCGACCTGGTGCTCGAGCGGTACGACGGTTACTGGCGCGGCAAGGGCCCGTGGGCGAAGGTCGTCCGCAAGGAGATGCCGAACGACTCCTCGCGGTTGGCCGCCCTGAAGTCCGGCCAGGTCGACCTGGTCAACTACGTCTCGTCGGCCGACTGGCAGGCGCTGAAGCGCGATCCGAAGATCGACGTGTCCACCGCCGACAGCGTCTACGTGATGAACCTGCAGCTCGACCAGCGCGAGACCACCCCGAAGGTCTACGACCTGGACGGCAAGCCGCTCGCCAAGAACCCGTTCCGCGACGCCAAGGTGCGCGAGGCGATCGACCTCGCGATCGACCGCCAGACCATGGTCGACGTCGTGCTCGAGGGTCTCGGCACCCCGAACAACCAGCTGATGCCGAAGGACTTCTTCGGGTGGAGCGCCAAGGTGCCCGAGCGCAAGCCGGACCCGGCGCGGGCCAAGGCGCTGCTCGCCGAGGCCGGCTACCCGAACGGCTTCAAGATGGACCTGCACTGCACCAGCGACCGACTTCCGGGCGACGGCGCGATCTGCCAGGGCCTCGGGCAGATGTTCGCCCAGGTCGGCATACAGACCAACGTGAACGCCATCTCGCGCACGGTCTACTTCCCGGCCCAGGCGAAGAAGGAATACTCGGCGTTCATGAACGGCTGGGGCACCCTGACCGGCGAGGGCTCCTACACCCTCGCCGCCATGGCCCACTCGAACTCGCCGGAGCTGAAGCTGGGCGCCTTCAACCGGATCGAGTACGCCAACCCGAAGGTCGACGAACTGCTGCAGGCCGCCGGCCGGGAGCTCGACGATCCGAAGCGACGGTCGCTGTACGAGCAGGCGATGGACCTGATCATGGCCGACCGGGCCTACATCTCGATCGTCACCCTGCAGACGGTCTGGGCGTCGGCCAAGGGCAAGCTGAAGATGGCGCCGCGGACCGACGAGGACACGCTGGCGTTCTTCATCACGCCGGGCAAGTGAACGGACGGGGCAGCCGCCTGAACGGGCGGCTGCCCCTTCGCCTGCCCCCTGCCCTTCGTGGCCGCGCGTAGCGCGGCACCTCAGGGCGACAGGGTTGTAACGGGCGAGACAAGCGCCGCGCCCTTCCCCTCTCTGTCGCCCTGAGGTGCCCGTCGCGCAGCGGCGGGCCGCGAAGGGTCGGTTGAAGCCGAGCCCGCTTCACAGGAGTCCCGCGCGCCGATGTCCGGCTACGTGATCCAACGCTTGCTGCAGGCCATCCTCGTCATGATCGTCATGTCGGTGATCGTCTTCGTCGGGGTGTACGCCATCGGCAACCCGATGGAGGTGCTGATCCCGATGGACGCGCCGCAGGACGTCCGCGAGTTCATCATCGCCCGCTTCGGCCTCGACCGGCCGCTGTGGGAACAATACCTGCTGTTCGTCGCCAACGTGGCGCAGGGCGATTTCGGCCGCTCCTTCGTCTACGCCACCCCGGTGCTCGACCTGATCCTCAGCCGGCTGCCGGCGACCCTGGAGCTGGCGCTGGCGGCGGTGGTGGGCGCGACGCTGATCGGCGTGCCGCTCGGGGTGTGGGCCGGCTACCGGCCCGACGCGCTGTCCTCCAAGGCTATCATGGGGCTGTCGATCCTGGGCTTCTCGGTGCCGACCTTCTGGGTCGGGCTGATCCTGATCCTGACCTTCGCGGTGTCGCTCGGCTGGCTGCCGGCCGGCGGCCGCGGCCCGACCGTCGAGCTGTTCGGCGTCGAATGGAGCTTCCTGACCGTCGAGGGCCTGTCGCACCTGGTGCTGCCGGCGTTCAACCTGGCGCTGTTCAAGCTGGCCATGCTGATCCGCCTGGCCCGCGCCGGCACCCGCGAGGTGATGCTGACCGACACCATCAAGTTCGCCCGCGCCGCCGGCCTCGCCGAGGGCACCATCGTGCGCCACCACGTGCTGAAGCTGATCGCGGTCCCGATCGTCACCGTGTTCGGCCTGGAACTCGGCTCGACCCTGGCGTTCGCGGTGGTCACCGAGACGATCTTCTCCTGGCCGGGCCTCGGCAAGCTGATCATCGACTCGATCACCAGCCTCGACCGGCCGGTGATGGTCGCCTACCTGATCCTGGTGGCGCTGCTGTTCGTCACCATCAACCTGGTGATCGACCTGACCTACGCCGCCCTGGATCCGCGCATTTCCCGGCGCGGCGCGGCATGAGCGCCGCCGCCACGCCGCTCGGCCGGTTCTGGGCCGACTTCCGCGAGAGCCCGGTGGCGGTGGCCGCCCTGGTGGTGGTGGCGGCGATCGTGGTGGTGGCGCTGGCCGCCCCGCTGATCGCGCCGCAGGACCCCTACGATCTGTCGCGGCTGTCGCTGCTCGACGCCCGTCGGCCGCCCGGCCACGTCGGCAGCGGCGGCTACGTCCATCTGCTCGGCACCGACGCCCAGGGCCGCGACCTGCTGTCGGCGATCCTCTACGGACTGCGGATCTCGGTGCAGATCGGCCTGATGGCGGGGCCGTCGCGCTCACCATCGGCGCCTCGCTCGGGGTCGTCGCCGCCTACGCCGGCGGCGTGGTCGAGACGCTGATCATGCGCGTCGTCGACCTGCAGCTGTCGTTCCCAGCGATCCTGCTGGCGCTGGTGCTGGTCGCGCTGCTCGGCCAGGGCATGGCGCAGCTGGTGACCGCCCTGGTGGCCGCGCAGTACGCCTATTTCGCGCGCACCGCCTACGGCGCGGCGACCGCCGAGCGCCGCAAGGACTACATCGAGGCGGCCACCGCCACGCCGCTGTCGCGCGGCCGGGTGGTGTTCCGCCATCTGCTGCCGAACTGCCTGCCGCCGCTGATCGTGGTGGCCACCGTGCAGGTCGCCAACTCGATCGCGCTCGAAGCGACGCTGTCGTTCCTCGGCCTCGGCCTGCCGGTGACCGAGCCGTCGCTCGGCATGCTGATCGCCAACGGCTTCGTCTACATGATGAGCGGCCGGTACTGGATCTCGGTGTACCCGGGGGTGGCGCTGATCGTGCTGATCGTCGCCATCAACCTGGTCGGCGACCAGATCCGCGACCAGCTGAACCCGAGGCTCCGGCGATGACCGCCCCACTGCTCGAGGTCCGCGACCTGCAGACCCACTTCAACACCCGCGCCGGCGTGGTGAAGGCGGTCGACGGCGTGTCGTTCACGCTGGAGCGCGGGCAGATCCTCGGCCTGGTCGGCGAGAGCGGGTCGGGCAAGACCGTGACCGGGTTCTCGCTGCTCGGCCTGGTCGACCAGCCCGGCCGCATCGTCGGCGGCTCGATCCGGCTCGACGGCGTCGAGCTGGTCGGCATGCCGGCGGAGCCGCTGCGGCGGCCTGCGCGGCCGGCGCATCTCGATGGTGTTCCAGGACCCCTCGACGACCCTGAACCCGGTGCTGACGGTCGGCGACCAGATGACCCTGGCGATCCGCGCCCACGAGGCCGTGACCGCGCGCGCCGCCCGCGACCGCTCGGTGGCGATGCTGGGCCGCGTCGGCATTCCCGACGCCCGCGCCCGCCTCGACGCCTACCCGCACGAATTCTCCGGCGGCATGCGCCAGCGGGTGGCGATCGCCATCGCCATGACCCACAGCCCCGACGTGATCGTCGCCGACGAGCCGACCACCGCGCTCGACGTGTCGATCCAGGCGCAGATCCTGCACGAGATGCGCGAGCTGACCCGCGAGAGCGGCACCGCCCTGGTCTGGATCAGCCACGACCTCGCCACCGTCTCCAGCATGGCCGAGAGGATCCTGGTGATGTACGCCGGCCGCATCGTCGAGGAGGGCCCGACCGCGACCGTGCTGCGCGACCCGCGCCATCCCTACACCCGCGGGCTGCTCGACTCGCTGCCGGCCACCGCCCGTCCGGGGCACGACCTCAACCAGATCCCCGGCACCACGCCGTCGCTGCTGGCGCTGCCGCCCGGCTGCCCGTTCGCGCCGCGCTGCGTGCGGGCGACCGAACTGTGCGCCGGCGACCCGCCGCACCGCGTCGACGCGGTGCGCGGCTTCCGCTGCCATCATCCGCTCGGGGTGGCGGCGTGACCGTGCCCTTCCTCGCCCTCGACGCCGTCAGCCGGCGCTTCGACCCGCGCCTCACCCTCGGCGACCGGATCGCCGCCCGGCTCGGCGCCACCGTCGAGGACCGGCCGGTCAGGGCGGTGACCGAGGTGTCGCTGTCGATCGAGCGCGGCGAGACCCTCGGCCTGGTCGGCGAGTCCGGCTGCGGCAAGTCGACCCTCGGCCGGATCGCCGCCGGCATCCTGGCGCCGAGCGCCGGCGCCGTGCGGATCGACGGCCAGCCGGTGCTGGAGAACGGTCGCAAGGTGACGACGCGGGTGCAGACGGTGTTCCAGGATCCGTTCGCCTCGCTCGACCCGCGCATGCGGATCGGCGACATCGTCGCCGAGGGGCCGATCGCCCACGGCCTGGTCACGCGGGCCGGGGCGCCCGACTACGTGCGCGGGTGGCTGGCGCGGGTCGGCCTGGAGCCGGGCTTCGCCGAGCGCTACCCGCACCAGTTCTCCGGCGGCCAGCGCCAGCGCGTCGCGATCGCCCGGGCGCTCGCCATGCAGCCCGACCTGCTGGTGTGCGACGAGCCGGTGGCGTCGCTCGACGTCTCGATCCAGGCGCAGATCATCAACCTGTTCCTGGAACTGCGCCGCGACCTCGGCATCACCTGCCTGTTCATCAGCCACGACCTGGGCGTGGTGCGGCACATCTGCGACCGGGTCGCGATCATGTATCTCGGCCGCATCGTCGAGCTCGGGCCGACCGAGAGCATCTACCGCGACCCCAGGCATCCCTACACCCGCGCCCTGCTCGACAGCGTGCCGCGGCTGGTGCTCGACGACGACGCCCTGGTCGAGTTCAACACCATCACCGGCGAGATCCCGTCGCCGCTCGCCCCGCCGCCCGGCTGCAGCTTCCACCCGCGCTGCCCGGTCGCCGTGGAGGCCTGCCGAAGGGACGTGCCGGCCCTGCTCGACGACATCGCCGACACCCGGGTCGCCTGCCACGTCCGGGCGATGGAGCGCGAGGCATGACGGAGCGACGGGTGGGTCCCGGGTCGCGCTGCGCTTGCCCGGGATGACGATCATGGGGGTGAGCGGAGGCGCTGACAGGGCGTTTGGCGGCCCTGCCCTCCACCTTTGCCGTCATCAAGTCAGTGATCGGCGCCCCTCTTTCCCTGTCGTCATCCCGGACCCCACGAAGCGACGTGCGCCGGCCTCCACGACGGCGGCGGCGGGTGGGTCCCGGGTCGCGCTGCGCTTGCCCGGGATGACGATCATGGGGGTGAGCGGAGGCGCTGACAGGGCGTTTGGCGGCCCTGCCCTCTTCCTTTGCCATCATCAAGCCAGTGATCGGCGCCCCTCTTTCCCTGTCGTCATCAAGTCAGTGATTGGGCGA
>JAGYJX010000008.1 GCA_018401495.1 Rhodospirillaceae bacterium | reverse complement strand
GCCAGACCCTTAGAAAGGAGGTGATCCAGCCGCAGGTTCCCCTACGGCTACCTTGTTACGACTTCACCCCAGTCGCTGACCTTACCGTGGCCGGCTGCCTCCTTGCGGTTAGCGCACCGTCTTCGGGTAAAGCCAACTCCCATGGTGTGACGGGCGGTGTGTACAAGGCCCGGGAACGTATTCACCGTGGCATGCTGATCCACGATTACTAGCGATTCCACCTTCACGCACCCGAGTTGCAGAGTGCGATCCGAACTGAGACGGCTTTTTGGGATTGGCTCCAGGTCGCCCCTTCGCTGCCCATTGTCACCGCCATTGTAGCACGTGTGTAGCCCAGCCCATAAGGGCCATGAGGACTTGACGTCATCCCCGCCTTCCTCCTGCTTGTCACAGGCAGTTTCGCCAGAGTGCCCGGCCGAACCGATGGCAACTGACGATGAGGGTTGCGCTCGTTGCGGGACTTAACCCAACATCTCACGACACGAGCTGACGACAGCCATGCAGCACCTGTGCGGGAGCCAGCCGAACTGAAGGACACCGTCTCCGGCGCCCATACTCCCCATGTCAAGAGCTGGTAAGGTTCTGCGCGTTGCTTCGAATTAAACCACATGCTCCACCGCTTGTGCGGGCCCCCGTCAATTCCTTTGAGTTTTAACCTTGCGGCCGTACTCCCCAGGCGGAGTGCTTAATGCGTTAGCGGCGACACCGAAGAACAAGTTCCCCGACGTCTAGCACTCATCGTTTACGGCGTGGACTACCAGGGTATCTAATCCTGTTTGCTCCCCACGCTTTCGCGCCTCAGCGTCAGAAACGGACCAGGTAGCCGCCTTCGCCACTGGTGTTCTTCCCAATATCTACGAATTTCACCTCTACACTGGGAATTCCACTACCCTCTTCCGCTCTCTAGCAACGCAGTATCGAACGCACATCCCAGGTTGAGCCCGGGGCTTTCACGCCCGACTAACGTCACCGCCTACGCGCCCTTTACGCCCAGTAATTCCGAACAACGCTCGCCCCCTCCGTATTACCGCGGCTGCTGGCACGGAGTTAGCCGGGGCTTCTTATCCGGCTACCGTCATCATCGTCACCGGCGAAAGTGCTTTACAACCCTAAGGCCTTCATCACACACGCGGCATTGCTGGATCAGGCTTGCGCCCATTGTCCAATATTCCCCACTGCTGCCTCCCGTAGGAGTCTGGGCCGTGTCTCAGTCCCAGTGTGGCTGATCATCCTCTCAGACCAGCTACCGATCGTCGCCTTGGTGAGCCGTTACCTCACCAACTAGCTAATCGGACGCGGGCCCCTCCCAAGGCGGCAAGCCTTTGCCCCATAGGACACATCCGGTATTAGCGGCCGTTTCCAGCCGTTATTCCGAACCTCAGGGTAGGTTCCCACGCGTTACTCACCCGTGCGCCACTGCTCCGAAGAGCCGTTCGACTTGCATGTGTTAGGCATGCCGCCAGCGTTCGTTCTGAGCCAGGATCAAACTCTCAGGTTGATCGCAATCCCAATCAGGCCGAAACCCAACCAGGACAGCTCCAACAAGAGCCGAACCATAACACATTCGATTGGCGTAATATTCCAAGGCCATACCCCAAACCCAGCAGTCTCCCGCCAGGCCCAAGGCAAAGCCAAGGACGCACAGTCGGATGCAACAGATCGGCTCGTAAGCCAGTCCCCTCATCAGAGACCAGCACGCCCAGCAAAACCAAGCCAGACCGCCGCCTGCGCATCCCTTCCATTTCACAATGTACATGAGCCGCGGACCGCTTCCCCGGAGGGCTTCCGGTCCGTCGCCAAGACCCGATGTGTCTCGGCGAGGCGCGGCTTATACGAAGGCCCCGAAACGATGTCAAACCTCTTTTTAAAAGTTTTTTACGACTTCCCTCGGTTCGCCGGTTCGCTCCAGTATAGCTCACGCGCACGGGAGAGCGCGGGACTGGACCGGTTTCATCCGCCGGTTCAGAAACCGGACAAAAGAGGCTGAAATCGTTTGGTTTCCTTGACACTGGAAAGCCAGGTGGAGATCATGAGGTCGGCGTCCCTGGGGAGCGGCGCCAGCCGACATATTGCCGATCGAGGAGTAGCGGGCCGATGAAGTGGACGAGCGCGGTGGCAGTCGGGATTCTGGCGGCAGCCTGGATCGCCCTGGGGCAACCCGACCAATCCGACGCCCGGTTCGCCGCGGCGGCCCCGCCGTCGCCGCTCGGCGACGCCCTGAACGGCCCGCTCGTCGTGCCGGCGCGCCTCGCCAAGGAGGCGCAGGCGTTCCCGTCGCTCGAGGATTTGACCGGCCCCGAGGACCGGATCGTCACGGTGGCGCGCGGCGACACCCTGATGGGCATCCTCACCGGCAACGGCGTCGACCGCGTCAGCGCGCACGAGGCGGTGCGCTCGCTCGGCACGGTGTTCGACGTCCGCCGCCTGCAGATCGGCCAGGACATCACCCTCACCTTCCTGCCGCAGCACCGACGGCGACCAGTTCCTGGGCCTGGCGCTGCGGCCGTCGCCCGAACGCGACGTCCTGGTGAAGCTCGACGACGCCGGCGGCTTCGTTGCCGAGGAGGCCGAGCGCCCGCTTGATCGCCGCGACACCTACGGCGCCGCCACCATCGAGAGCTCGCTGTACGAGGCGGCGATCGCCGCCAACGTGCCGATCGACGTGCTGATGGACCTGGTGCGGGTGTTCAGCTTCGACGTCGACTTCCAGCGCGACGTCCAGCCAGGCGACCGCTTCGAGGTGCTGTTCGACGGCTTCGACGACGAGTTCGGCGAGCGCGTGCGCAACGGCGAGATCCGCTACGCGTCGATGACGCTGTCGGGCAAGACCCTGGCCTTCTACCGGCACACCCCGACCAGCGGTTTCACCGATTTCTTCGGCCGCGACGGCCGCAGCGTCCGCAAGGCGCTGATGCGCACGCCGATCGACGGCGCCCGCCTGTCCTCGGGCTTCGGCAAGCGCCGTCACCCGATCCTCGGTTACAACAAGATGCACAAGGGCGTCGACTTCGCCGCCCCGACCGGAACCCCGATCATGGCCGCCGGCGACGGCGTCGTGGAGATGGCCGAGCGCAACGGCGCCTACGGCAACTACGTCCGGCTCCGGCACAACAACGAGGTCAAGACCGCGTACGCCCACACGTCGCGCTTCGCCAAGGGCGTGCGCGCCGGCAGCCGGGTCAAGCAGGGGCAGATCATCGCCTATGTCGGCACCACCGGCCGCTCGACCGGCCCGCACCTGCACTACGAGGTGCTTCTGAACGGTCGCCAGGTAAACCCGATGAGCGTCGAACTGCCGACCGGCGAGCAGCTGCTGGGCAAGGACCTGAAGTCCCTGCAGGCGCTGATCCCCTCGGTCGACGCCAGGCTCGCCGCCGCCCGCGACCAGGCCCGCCTGGTGGCTTCCAACGACGACGGCAACCCCGGCCGCTGAGCCGCCGGGCCACGCCGCGCAGAGCCCCGCCGCCGAGCTCGCCGGCCGGCGCTACCCGCCGGTCCGCACCAGGGCGTCGACGGCGACCACGCCGGTCGCCGACACGATCACCGGATTCGCCTCGGCTTCCTCGACCCGGCGTTCCGGGTCGAGGGCGAGGCGCGACAGCGCCGCCACCGCCCCGGCCAGCGCCTCCAGATCGCCGGCCGGCCGGCCCCGCCACCCGGACAGCGCCGCCAGCCCGCGGACCTCGGCGATCATCGCGCGCGCCGTTTCGGCGTCGACCGGCGCCAGGCGCACGGCGACGTCGCGGTAGAGCTCCGCGAAGATCCCGCCGGCGCCGACCGTGACGACCGGCCCTGCCTCGGCGTCGAGCCGATAGCCGATCAGCGCCTCGCCGAGACCGCCGGCCATCGCCTGCAGCAGCCAGCCATCGATCCGGGCGTCGGGCGCGGTGCGCCCCAGCCGCTCCCTCATCGCCATCCGCGCCGCGTCCACGGCCGCCCGGTCGGGCAGGCCGAGGGCAACCGCCCCGGCCTCGGTCTTGTGGGGCAGATCCGACGACACCGCCTTCAGGACCACCGGGTAGGACAGATCGTCCGGAACCGCCTCGTCCAGCCCGATCACCCGGCGCGCGACGGTCGGCACACCCAGCCGGTCCAGCAGGTCGAGACCGGCGGCCTCGTCGAGAACATCGCCGACGGCCAGCGCGCCCAGCTCCGGTGCGGGCCCGGTGACCGGTGCCCGCGGTGGCGCCCAGTGGAGGAACGCCCTGACTGCGTCGGCCATGGCCTCGACGGTTCGGAACCCCGCCACGCCCCCTTCCGCCAGCATCGCCAGCGCCCGGTCGGCCTGCGGCAGCGGCACCGCCGCCAGCGGGGTGGCGTGACCGGCGCAGTCGATGATCGGCTGCACCGCCCGCTCGGGCAGGAACTGCGCCGACGAGCCGATGGCGGCGATCACCGCGGCGCAGTCGCCGGAGTCCAGCAGGCCGTCGAGCACCGCCTTCATGACCTCGTAGCGGGCACCGGCGAGCGTCACGTCGATCAACCGGCCGCCCTTGACCTCGAGCCCGTGCGCCGCCCGCACCCGCTCGCGCAGCTCGGCGCTGGCCCCGACCAGCGCGACGCCGGCACCGCCGAGCCGGTCGACGGCCATGGCGCCGCCACCGCCGGTGGTGGTGACCACCGCGACCGGCCGGCCGGCCCGCGCCGCGTCGGGCCGGCGACCCTTCAGCAGGGCCGGCAGTTCCAGCAGGGCCTCGAACTGGTCGACCCGCAGGATGCCGTGGTCGCGGAAGAACGCGTCGGCGGCCTGGTCGGAGCCGAGCAGCGCGCCGGTGTGCGACACCGCCAACGCCTGGGCTTCCGGGGAACGCCCGAGCTTGTAGGCCACGATCGGCTTGCCGGCGGCGTGCGCGGCGCGCGGCGAACCGGGCCAGCCGCTCGGGGCGGCGCAGGGTCTCCAGGAACAGCAGGAAGGCGTCGACCTCGGGCAGGGCGGTGGCGGCCTCGCCGATCTCGCCGACGTCGAGGTCGGCCTCGTTGCCGAGCGACACCAGGTGCGCGAAGCCGATGCCGCGGGCGGCACCGCGCGACAGCAGGGTGCCGATCAGCGAGCCGGACTGCGACAGCGCCATCAGCCGTCCCGGCAGCAGGGTCTCCGCCTCCAGCGCGGCGTTGGTGGTGATCGTCACCCGGTCGGCGACGTTGATCACGCCCATGGAGTTCGGCCCGAGCAGCCGGAGCCCGCCGGCGGCGGCGCGCGCCACCAGCCGCTCCTGGCGCTGGCGGCCTTCGGGGCCGGTCTCGGCAAAGCCGTCGGCCAGCACCGTGGCGGCCGGCACGCCGAGCCCGGCGGCCTCGATCACGGCATCCTCGACCCGCTCGGCGGCGCTGACGATGTAGACGTGGTCGGGCCGCTCCGGCAGGGCCGCCAACGACGGCCACGCCGGCTCGCCGAGGACGGTGTCGCGGCGCGGGTTGACCGGGTAGACCGCGCCGGCATAGCCGTGCTTGCGCAGGAACCGCAGCGGCCGGGCCCCGTCCTTCTTCGGATCGTCGGAGGCCCCGACGATGGCGACGGCGCGCGGTCGCAGCAGCGCAGTCAGCCAGGGTGCAACGGAGGCCGGGCGACCGGCGCTCACGCCGGTGCCCTCGGCGCGCGCTGCGGGAACCGGCGATCGAACACCCCCTCGGCGATGCGGTTCTTCATCATCTCGAGGCTGCCGCCGGCGATCTGCCAGCCGCGCGCCCGGCGCCAGCAATACTCCACCAGGCTTTCCTCGCTGTAGCCGAGCGCCCCCAGCACCTGCATCGCTTCGTTGGCGGCGAAGAAGCCGGCCTCGTTGCAGAGATACTTCACCAGCGCGGTCTCGTAGGCGTCCGGCAGCCGGTCCACCGCCCGCGCCGCCACCCGGTACAGCATCAACTGGGCCGCCTCGATCCGCGCCGCCATCTCGGCGAACTTCCACTGGATGCCCTGGAACTCGCTCAGCGTGCGGCCGAACTGGACCCGCGTCGCGGCGTGGTCGCGGGCGATCCCGAAGGCGTGCCGCCCGAACGCCAGCGCCCGCGCCGAGTTGCCCAGCCGCTCGACGTTGAAGGCGGCGATCTGCTTCTTGAATCCGCCCTCGCGCAGCAGGACGTTGTCCGCCGGCACCAGGACGTTCTCGAAGTACAGCTGGCACCAGTCGTCGCCGCCGACGTAGCGCACCGGCCGGCCGAGGGTGAAGCCCGGCGTGCCGCGCTCGATCAGCACCGAGCCGATCCCGTCGACGCCCTTGCCGTAGCGCACATAGACCAGGAACAGTTCGGCGTCAGGACTGTGCGACGCGAACACCTTGGTGCCGTTGATCCGGAAGCCGTCGCCGTCCGGGGTCGCGGTGGTCTGCAGTTCGGTCGCCGCCGAGCCGGCCTCGGGCTCGCTCATGCCGAGCGAGATCGCGATCTCGCCGGCCAGCAGCCGGCCGAGGTAGCGCGCCTTCTGGTCGGGCGTGGCGAACTCCGCGAAGGTTCGGATCGGGCCGAAATTCCCGGCCTGCACGACATCGGCCGAGCGCGGGCAGACCGCGGCCACCGCCTCGATCGCCAGGATGGCGTCCATCAGGGTGCCGCCGGCGCCGCCGTCGGCCTCGGAGAACGTCATTCCGAGCAGCCCCTGCCCGGCCATCAGCCGGGCGACGTCGAACGGGAACGAGCGCTCGTGCGCCCGCGCCAACCGGCCGGCCGCGAGGTGGCGCTCGGCGAAGCCACGGACGGAATCGCGGAACAGGATCTGCTCAGGCGTGAGCAGGTCTTCGAACAGGGAGGGCATGCGTCGGACTCCGGTCGGCCGCCAGGGGCGGCGCAGAGGGAATTATTCGGCCGCGCGCGGCAGGGCGGCCCCGGCCATCAGGTCGCGGACCCGGCGCCGGCCGCCGAGCGCCTGCAGGCCGGCCAGCAGATCGGCGCTGCGCGCCGGCCCCAGCACGGGACCGGCCAACTCGTGGAACTTGTCGGCCAGGTCGGCATCGGTCAGCGGGTTGTCCGGGTCGCCCTTGCGGGTCGGGGCGAACCGCTCCAGCCGTCGGCCGTCGCGGGTCAGGATCGCCACCCGCGCCGACCGCGCCTTCGGAAACGCCGCCTCGCAGCCGGGATCGACGGTGTGCACCACCCGGGCCGCCAGCGCCCTCAGGTTCGGGTCCGCCATCGCCTCGTCCTCGAACGCCGCCCGCCGTACCGAGCCGAGCACCAGTGCCGCCGCCACGCAGTAGGGCAGGCTGAACTTCGCCTCGAACACCGTCGTCGGGGTGGCGTTGCCGCAGATCTCCAGCGACTTGGCGTAGGATCCGACCTCGATCCGATCGACGTCGCCGGCCGACAGCCGGTGCTCCTCGGCCAGCGCCCGCACGGCGTCGACGGCGGCGTGCACGTGGCCGCAGGCGGCGTGGTTCTTGAAGGTCACGCGGGTGATCGTCCAGTCGCGTCCGAGGTCGGCGGTCACCGCCTGCCAGTCGATGGTCGCCCCGCTCATCGCCGCCGCGAAGCCGCGCGGCCCCTCGAGCGCGTCGAGCGCGCCGGTGACGCCCTCGGCCGCCAGGCGCGCCGACAGCAGCCCGGCCTCGGCCGCCCGCCCTGAGTGCAGCGGCTTGCTCATGGCGTCGGCCCGGAACGCCTGCTGCAGCCCGGCCGCCATGGTCGCCGAGCTGGCGAGCGCGTGGGCGCTCGCGGCACCGTCGAGCCCGAGGACGGTCGCGGCGGCGGCGGCGGCGCCGAAGCAGCCGACGGTGGCGGTGGTGTGCCAGAAATCGTAGTGCCTGGGATTGACCGCCACGGCGATGCGGTTGGAGACCTCGTAGCCGGCCACCACCCCCTGGAGGAGCAATTCGCCGTCGGCGTCGACCAGTTCCGCCGCCGCCAGGGCCGCCGCGATGGTCGGGGCGCCGGGGTGATAGAGCCCGTCGCGGTAGATGTCGTCGAACTCCACGGTGTGGGCGGCGGTGCCGTTGATCAGCGCCGCCGCCTGGCCGCCGGCCGGCGTGCCGGAGGGAAGCAGCGACGCCCGCCCGCGCCCGACCTGGTCCTCCAGCGCCCGGACCGCCAGGGTCGCCGGCGGCATGACGCCGCCCGGCAGGGTTGAGGCGAACCAGTCGATCACCGCCCGGCGGGCGTGCCGGCGCACCTCGTCGTCGAGCCCGACGACGCGAAGCTCCGCCGAGAACCGCCCGAAGCGTTCGAGAACCGTTGCCATCATCGCCTCCTCAGCAGCCGAGCCGGTCCGCCAGCTCGTCCATGCCGTCGACCACCTGGTCCCAGGCATCCTCGGCCTTGAAATCCCGTGACTGCTTGTCGCCGTACTCGGTCGGGCGGGCGACGAAGGCGGTGCGGAAGCCGACGGCGCGGGCCGCCGCCAGATCGCCGTTGTGGGCGGCCACCATCATCACCTCGGCCGGCTCCAGTCCCAGCCAGTCGGCGCCGGTGAGGTAGACCGACGGCACCGGCTTGAAGTTCTGCGCCGGCTCGGAGCCGAGAATGGTGTCCCAGGGCAGGCCGGCGTGCTTCGCCATGTTCACCATCAACGCGACGTTGCCGTTCGACATGGTGGCGAGGATGAACTTGCGCTTCAGCCGGGTCAGGCCGGGAACGCAGTCGGGCCACGGGTCGAGGCGGTGCCACGCGCGGTTGAGATGCTCCAGTTCGTCCGCCGGCAGCGGCTCCAGCCCGAACTCGGCCAGCAGGGTCTTCAGGCTCTCGCGATGCAGATCGTCGAGCCGGGCATACGGCTTCTCGCCGCGCCGGATCGGGTCCATCGACGGCTGGTACAACTCCCGCCAGCGGTCGGCGAGCGCGTAGGGGTCGGCTTTCCACCCCTTGGCGTCGACGACCGCCCGCATCTCGCGCGCAACGCTGGTGCGCCAGTCGACGACGGTGCCGAACACGTCGAACACCAGGGCCTTCACGGCGCGTCTCGGATCGCTCTCGGTCACGTCTGTCCTCCCGGCCCGCGCGGCGGGCGCATTCTTGACCACCCGTACTGGTCATGGGAATGTATACAAGCGCCTGAGGGTGCGGCAACCGGTGGCATCGACAACACCGGAAGACGAGAATGCAGGGAAAGGGGAGGCCAGCCGCCGAGCGGCTTCGCCATTCCATACAGAGCGTCGCCTCGTTCGACCCGCCCTTGGGCGACGACGCGAGCATCAGGGACCGATCGGATCGGGGAATGCGTCCCCGAGCCTGTATCGATTGGGAAGGAGACGTCCAAATGCGTTCAGGATTACTGAAGATCGCGGCTTCTGCTGCGGCAGGCGCGGTGCTGGCCCTCGGGCTCGGCAACGCCATCGCCGCGGAGACGCCGAAGAGGGGTGGCACCCTCAAGTTCGTCATTCCGGCCGAGCCGCCGAGCTATGACGGGCATCGCGAGACCACCTTCGCGCTGGTCCATCCGATCGCGCCGTTCTACAGCCTGCTGATCCGGCCGAACCCCGACAACCCGTCGGATTCGTCGGACTTCACGTGTGATCTCTGCACGGAGATGCCGAAAGCGACCGACGGCGGCAAGAAGTACACCTTCAAGCTGAAATCGGGCGTCACCTTCCACGATGGCAGCCCGCTGACCGCCGCCGACGTCAAGGCGACCTACGACAAGATCATCTTCCCGCCAGCGGATGTCAGCTCGGCGCGGAAGGCGTATTTCGTGATGGTCGACAACGTCGAGGCGCCGGACGATCTCACCGTCGTCTTCAACCTGAAGTACCCGTCCGGAGCCTTCATCCCGGCTCTGGCGACGCCGTTCAACTTCATCTACCAGAAGGCCAAGCTCGACCAGGACATGAAGTGGTACGAGAAGAACATCCTGGGCTCCGGCCCGTTCGTGTTCGTCGAGCACCAGGCCGGCGCGCTGTTCAAGGGCAAGCGCAACGACAACTTCTACGTCGAGGGTCAGCCGTATCTTGACGGTTTCGAGGGCATCATCGCCGAGAAGCAGTCGCTGCGGGTTCAGGCGATCCGTGGTGACCGCGCGGCGATCGAGTTCCGCGGGTTCCCGCCGAAGAGCCGGGACGACCTGAAGGCGGCGCTCGGTGACGACCTCACCGTGCAGGAGAGCGACTGGAACTGCGTGCTGATCATCACGCCGAACCACGACGTGGCGCCGTTCAACGACGTCCGGGCTCGGCGCGCGCTCACCCTCGCGGTGGATCGTTGGGGCGGCTCCAAGTACCTCTCCGAGATCGCCATCGTGAAGACCGTCGGCGGCGTTGCCTTCCCGGGCCACCCGCTGGCCGCCACCAAGGCGGAGCTGGAGCAGATCGCCGGCTACTGGCCGGACATCGCCAAGAGCCGGGCCGAGTCCAAGAAGCTGCTTCAGGAGGCCGGTGTCGACCTCTCGAAGACCTACGTCCTGAACAACCGCGGCGTCGACCAGCCCTACACGATCGTCGGCACCTGGCTGATCGACCAGTGGAAGCAGGTCGGCCTGAACTTCGAGCAGCGCGTCCAGCCGACCGGCCCGTTCTACGACACCCTGCGCTCCAAGCGTGATTTCTCGGTGTCCCTGGACTTCAACTGCCAGTCGGTCGTCAACCCGTTGCTCGACATTTCCAAGTTCCTGTCGAACGACATCAGCGACAGCCAGTACGGCGGCTACATCGACCGTGACGTCGACGACCTGTTCAACAAGATGAACCAGGAAGGCGACCAGGCGAAGCAGCGCGAGTACATGCGCCAGTTCGAGAAGCTGACGCTGGACGAGCACGCCAACAACTTCATCACTCTGTGGTGGTACCGGATCATTCCGCACCGCGCCTACCTGAAGGGCTGGAACATCAGCCCGAGCCACTACGTCAACAACGACCTCGCCAACGTCTGGCTCGATCAGTGAGCCGGATCGTCTGACCACGTCCCGCCCGCGGCGAGAAATCGCCGCGGGCGGGATTTTCTCGGACCCGATCTGCGAGGCATGGCCTGATGTACACGTACTTGGTCAAACGGCTGCTTATGGTTATTCCGACCCTGTTCGGGGCGGCCGTTCTTGTATTCTTCCTGATGCGACTGATACCGGGCGACATCTGCGAACTGAAGCTCGCAGGGTCCGGCGCCTTCTTCGACCAACGTTCGCTGGACATCTGCCGGGCCGAGCTTGGTCTCGACGATTCCGCGCTTCTCCAGTTCGGCCAGTGGGTGGGCGGCTGGTTCGTCGGCGACCTTGGCACCTCGATGTGGACCGGCAAGCCGATCGGCGAGGAAATCGCCCTGCGCTTCCAGGTTTCGCTGCAGATCGCCCTCATGGCGACCCTGTTCTCGATCGTCCTGTCGATCCCGATGGGCGTGCTGTCGGCGGTCTACCGCAACACCTGGATCGACTACGTCGTGCGCTCGCTGTCGATCGCCGGCATTGCGATGCCGTCGTTCTGGCTGGGCATCCTGATCATCCTCGGCATTCTGCTGACCACCCAGGCGTGGACCGGCTCACCCTGGATGCCGCCAATCCACTACGTGCCGATCTGGGTCAACCCCGCCGAGAACCTGGCCATGCTGATCTGGCCGGCGCTGGCGACCGGGTATCGGTATTCCGCGGTGGCGACCCGCATGACGCGCTCGGCCATGCTCGACGTGCTGCGCGAGGACTATGTCCGGACCGCACGCTCCAAGGGCGTGATGGAACGGGTCATCGTAAACCGGCACGCGCTCAAGAACGCCATGCTGCCGGTGATCACCGTCATCGGGATCGAGTTTGCGTTCCTGATGGGCGGCCTGGTCGTCACCGAGCAGGTGTTCAACCTGAACGGCATCGGCAAGCTGTTCGTCGGCGCCGTCGGCCAGAGCGACTACACCATGGTCCAGGCCCTGGTCATGCTGGTCGCCTTCATTTTCGTCATGACCAACTTGCTGGTCGATCTCCTGTATGCGTGGCTCGATCCGCGCATCCGGTACAGCTGAGCGGAGGCCGCGACATGTCAACGACCCCGATGGCAGCTGAACCGACCGAGGCGCGCATCGAGCGCCGCTCGGTCTGGCACTTCATGCGCCGGATGCTCCGGACCCAGCCGCTCGGCGTCGCCGGCGGCCTGATCGTGCTGCTGATGGTGCTGATGGCGATCTTCGCCGATGTCGTCGCGCCGTACGACCCGACGGCGAACTCGTTCGAGTACATGTCGGAACCGCCGAGCTGGCAGTTCCTCCTCGGCACCGACCAGTTCGGCCGCGACATCTTCTCGCGCATCATCTACGGCGCCCGCACCGCGCTGCTGGTCGGTTTCGTCGCCAGCTTCGTCGGCTGCTTCCTCGGCCTGGTGCTGGGTGTCGGCAGTGCCTACTTCGGCGGCTATGTCGACCTGATCTTCCAGCGTTTCCTGGACGTCTTCATGTCGTTCCCGATCATCATCCTGGCGCTGGCCATGGTGGCGATCTTCGGCACCGGGCTCGACAAGGTCATCCTGGCCATCACCATCCCGATCATCCCGCGCTGCGCCCGGGTGGTGCGGTCGAGCGCCCTGGCGATCCGCGAGATGCCGTATGTCGACGCCGCCCGGTCGATCGGCTACAGCCATTCGCGAATCATCCTGCGGCACATGATCCCGAACGTGACCGCGCCTTTCCTGATCATGCTCACCGCGTTCATGGGGCAGGCGATCCTGCTGGAAGCCTCGCTGTCGTATCTCGGCCTCGGCGTGCAGGAGCCGATCCCGGCCTGGGGCCTGATGCTGCAGGGCGGCGCCTCGGAGTACGCCGAGAGCGCACCCTGGATCGCGGTGTTCCCGGGCCTCGCCATCACGCTGGCGGTGTTCGGCTTCAACCTGTTCGGCGACGCCGTGCGGGATACCCTGGACCCGCGGCTGCGGTCGCAATAGCGGCATTCTGAACGGATCTCCGCACGGCGGGCAAAGCCACGGGGAGACACAAAAGGCAACGGCGCCGGAGGGGACCCTCCGGCGCCGTTTTCGTTTGCGGTCGGCCGAGTCGGTCGATGCTCAGGCCGCGGCGGCCGAGGGTACGGCGACCTGGACGAAGTGGCCCGGCGAAACCTCCAGGTATTCGCGGGCCGGCGGCTCGTAGCCCATCGGCTTCAGCGGGCTCGGGATCTCGTCGGTCATCAGCCGGAGCTCGGTCTTGCGCTTGAGCGGGTCGGCCACCGGCACCGCCGCCATCAGCTTCCGGGTGTAGGGATGCTGCGGGCTCTCGAACACCGCCTGGCGGGGTCCGATCTCGACGATCTCGCCGAGATACATCACCGCAACCCGGTGGCTGATCCGCTCGACCACCGCCATGTCGTGGCTGATGAACAGGTAGGAGAGGCCGAACTCCTCCTGCAGGTCCATCATCAGGTTGACCACTTGCGCCTGGATCGACACGTCGAGCGCCGACACCGCCTCGTCGGCGATGATCAGCTTCGGGTTCAGTCCAAGCGCCCGGGCGATGCAGAGGCGCTGGCGCTGGCCGCCTGAGAACTCGTGCGGGTAGCGGCTGGCGTGCTCCTCGTCGAGGCCGACCCGCCGCAGCAGTTCGATCACCCGGTCCTCCGCCTCCCGGCCACGGGCGAGACCATGAACGATCATCGGCTCGGCGATCGCCGAGCCGGCGGTCATGCGCGGGTTCAAGGACGCGAACGGGTCCTGGAAGATCATCTGCATGTCACGGCGCAGCGGCCGCATCTCACCTGAGGAGAGACCCACGACCTCCTTGCCTTCGAACTTGATCGAGCCGCGGGTCGGCTCGACCAGCCTGATGATGCTGCGCCCGGTGGTCGACTTGCCGCAGCCGGATTCCCCGACCATCGCCAGCGTCTCGCCCGGCAGCAGGTCGAACGAGACCCCCTCGACCGCGTGGATGCGGCCGGTGGCCCGACCGAACAGCCCGGCGCGGATGTCGAAGCGGGTGGTCAGGCCGCGCACGCTGAGCAGCGGCGACGCGTCGCGTCGGACCGTGTCGCGGATCTCGAGGGCCTCCTCCGGGACGTCCTCGATCTCGATGACCTCGTCGCCCTCGTTGCGGCTGATGTCGACGTTGGCGAACTTCATCGGCAGCTTGTGGGCCTTCATCGAGCCGAGACGCGGCACCGCCGCCAGCAGCGCCTTGGTGTAGGGATGCTGCGGCTGGTGGAAGATCTGTTCGGCCGGGCCTTCCTCGACCTTCTTGCCGCGCAGCATGACCACCACCCGGTCGGCGACCTCCGCGACCACGCCCATGTCGTGGGTGATGAACATCACCGACATGCCGATCTCGTTCTGCAGCATCTTGATGAGGTCGAGAATCTGCGCCTGGATCGTCACGTCGAGCGCCGTGGTCGGCTCGTCGGCGATCAGCAGGCTCGGCCGGCACGACAGCGCCATGGCGATCATCACGCGCTGCCGCATGCCGCCCGACAGCTGGTGAGGGTACTGGGTGAGCTGCTTCTCGGGCTCGGGAATGCGCACCAGCTTCAGCATCTCGAGGGCTTGGCCGAGGGCCTGCTCCTCGGTCTTGCCCTGGTGCAGCATGATCGCCTCGGCGATCTGGAAGCCGACGGTGAACACCGGGTTCAGCGACGTCATCGGCTCCTGGAAGATCATCGAGATGTCGTTGCCGCGGATCGCCCGCATCTGCTCCGGCGTCTGCTTGACGATGTCGATGACGTTGCCGTCGGGCTTGCGGAACAGGACCTTGCCGCTCGGGATCTTGCCGCCAGCGTTGTCGGTGAGCCGCATCAGCCCCATCGCCGTGACCGATTTGCCGGACCCGGACTCGCCGACCACCGCCAGGGTCTCGCCCTTGTCGATGTGCCAGGACACGCCATCCACGGCCTTGACCGTCCGGTCCTCGAGCGGAAAATGGATCCGGAGGTCTTCGACCTCGATCAGGCGCTTTTCATCCATGGCGTCTCACTCTCCCTCGACGATTCCATCTCGCGCCGCTTCCGGCCGAGGCATTTTGCGGATGCCGGGCTAGGATCACAACCGTTACCGTCATCAGATTGCATACAATTTCAACAAAACGCGGGGCCGCCGGATGACCCGACCCGAGATTCGCGCCGCCACCCTCGGCGGGATCCGCGCCGCCGCCGGGGTGCCGCTGCTGCTGGTCGGCGGCGGCATGTCCGGGTTCGGGGCGCTGGCGCACGACATCGGGTTCACCGGCTGGGAGGCGGTGCTCGCCACCGTCGCGGTCTGGGCGCTGCCGGCGCAGGTGGTGGCGGCCGAGATGCACGCCGCCGGCGCCGACCTGACGGCGATCGCCATCGCGGCGGCCTTGACCAGCATGCGGTTCTTCCCGATGGCGGTCGCCCTGCTGCCGACGTTCGGCAGCGATGTCGGGCCGCTCGGCCGGATCACCCAGGCCCACCTGATGTCGGCGACCAGCTGGGCGTTCATGATGCGCGCCTCGGTGCCGCAGGATCCCGGGCCGAGGCGCGCCTATCACTCCGCCTTCACGATCACCTGCCTGTCGGTGGCGGCGATCGCCACCCTCGCCGGCTACCTGGGGGCCGCCGCCCTGCCGGCGCCGCTGGCGCTGGGCCTGCTGTTCCTGAACGCCGCGTTCTTCATGGTGCTGCTCGCCGACTCCCGGAACCGGCAGGCGTTGCTGGCGGTGGCGCTCGGGGCGCTGCTGTGCTGGCCGATCCACACCGTGCTGCCGGAGGCGTCGCTGGTGCTGGCCGGGGTCGTCGGCGGGACGCTGGCCTTCGTGTTCGGCAACCGGCTGCGGCACCCCGCGTGACCGGCGCGCCGCACGACGCCCTGACAGTGGTCCTGGCGACCGCCGCCGCCACCTTCGTGTGGCGCGCGCTCGGTGCCCTGCTGGTCGGCCGGGTCGACCCCGACGGCGCGGTGGTGCGGTGGTTCACACTGACGTCGTACGCCCTGCTGGCGGCGCTTGTGGTCCGGCTGGTCGGGCTGCCGACCGGGTCGCTCGCCCAGGTGCCGTCGGCGATCCGCCTGGGCGCGGTGGTGGTGACGCTGGCGGTGTGGTGGCTGACCCGCCGCAGTCCGCTGCCCGCCGTGCTCGCCGGCAGCGCCTGCATCGTGGCTGCCGCCGCGCTGATGGCCGAGAGTTGACGACGACGCTGTTCGCCACCGCCGACCGCGGCTACCGTCGCCTTCTGCGCAACCGTCCGGGCCGACCGTCATGAAGATCCCAGCCCTGCCCTTCACCGTCACCGACTGGTCCCAAGTCGAGCCGACCGAGCACCCGGGCGAAACCGGGGTCGCGCACTGGCGGACCCTGACCATCGGCGACATCCGGATCCGCCAGGTCACCTACTCGCCGGGCTATCTCGCCGACCATTGGTGCGACCGCGGCCACATCCTGTACGTGGTGGCGGGCGAACTGGTGACCGAACTGCAGGACGGCCGCCGGGTCACCCTGACCCCGGGCATGAGCTACCAGGTGTCCGACCGCGGCGACGCCGCCCACCGGTCGGCGACCGAAACGGGGGCGACGCTTTTCATCGTGGATTGATACCGCGTCGCGACGACCCGACCGTCGGCGGGCCGGAAGGAAAGCGGCGATCCATGCCCACTCCGTGTCTGTCGTGCGGCTTGAATACCGGCAGCTATCCCGGCGATACTGACGGCGACACGAATCGCAAGCCGCTGAAATCACTGAATTCATTTTCGGACGTATACTAAGGAACCTCCCGTGCGGAACTCAAAGACAGTCCTCATCGACCGCCACCCCGGCCGCTCGACCCAGACCATCGGGCTCGCGCGCGAGCTCGGCACCGACCCGGATCTGATTCACGAGCCGTCGGTCGGCGTCGTCGGCACCAAGGGCGACAGCCAGTGCTATCTCGGCGTCGCGGCGAAGGTCGACGCGATCCACGCCTGTCTCAAGGGCCGCATCGGCAAGGGCGCGGACCAACTCAGGCTGCGACTGGTGCAGCCGGAGTTCACCATCGCGACCTCCGACGGGATCCGCAACGGCACCCGCGAGATGCGCTATTCGCTGATCGGCCGCGAGGTCACGCACGACGCGCTGTGCGAGCATCTGGAGGCCACCGGCCTCGCCGGCACCATCGCCGTCGTCGCCTGCGACAAACCGCCGGTCGGCACCCTCGCCGCACTGCTGGAGCACAACCAGCCGGCCATCATCATGTCGGACGGCCCGATCCATCCCGGCCACGACCCGAACACCGGCGAGGCGCTGGACATCGTCAGCGCCTACCAGGTGGCCGGGCACCCCGACCCCGAGTACCGCCACCACATCGCCTGCCACGCCTGCCCCGGCTTCGGCAGCTGCGGCGGCATGTTCACCTACAACACCATGCAGACCTTCATCGGCGTCGTCGGCATGCAGCCGCTGCACATGGTGGCCCCGGCCTCCGACGACCGCCGCCGGCTCGACCAGTTTCCGGCCGAACTTGTCGGCCACCTCGCGGCGATGATCGAGGCGGACCTGAAGCCTCGCGACATCGTGGTCCGCGACTCGCTGCGCAACGCGATGATCGTGGCGATGGCGATCGGCGGCTCGACGAACGTCACCCTGCACGCCCCGGAGATCGCCCGCGCCGCCGGCTACGGCGATTTCTGGAAGGACGTCATGACGCCGGAGGAGTTCAACCACCTCTCGCAGCATGTCGTGCCGGTGCTCACCGACGCCCGGCCCTACGGCAAGTACTCGATGGTCGACATCGACGAGGTCGGCGGCGTGCAGGTGATCGTGCGCGAGCTGCTGGACGCGGGCCTCCTCAATGGCGACGTCATGACCTGCACCGGCGAGACGCTGGCCGCCCAGGTCGCGCGCCTCGAAGCCAAGGGCGTCGACGGCCGGGTGATCCATCCGGTCGCCAAGCCCTACAAGCCGACCGGCGGCCTGCGCGTGCTCGGCGGCAACCTGTCGCCCGACTTCTCGGCCATCCTGAAGCTGGCGGGTGTCGAGGGTGGCCTTGCCAACAACACCTTCATCGGCAAGGCGCGGGTGTTCGAGGGCGAGCGCGGCCTGTTGACGGCGCTCGACGAGGAGCCCGGCAGCTTTCAGGACAACGACATGGTCATCGTGCGCTACGAGGGACCGAGCGGCGCGCCGGGCATGCCGGAGATGCTCGACCCGACCTCGCGGATCACCACGCTCTGCCGCGAGCGCGGCATCGTGATCGGCCTGATGACCGATGCGCGGTTCTCCGGCGGCTCGGTCGGCCTGGTGATCGGCCATGTCGGGCCGGAGGCGGCGCTCGGCGGCCCGATCGCCTTCATCGAGAACGGCGACGAGATCGTGGTCGACCTCAACGTCAACGAGCTGAACTGCCCGGCGATCGCCGATCCCGACACCCTGGCGAAGCGCAAGGCGGCCTGGGACAAGGCGGTGGCCGACAACGGCGGCATCCACCCGAACTGCGGCATCGCCGACACCCGCCTGCTGCACCGCGCCCGCCACACCGCCGTCCCCGCCACCCGCGGCGGCGGCCTGCATCCCAACCGAGAGGTCTGGGTCCGCGAGCCGCGCGCGGCGGAGCGCTCCGGCTTCGTGCCGAAGAACCGGCACCGGCCGCAAGCCAACAAGGCGTTCTGACGCCCGCGTAGGCCCGGTGCCGCTCTGGCCGTGCCGGGCCTCGGCCTTCGCCTGACGCCGCAGGGGCGGCTTCTGCTGGAGGCGGCGTCGGACGCCCCGTTGGTCGACGACCGGGTCGCTGGCCGGCTCTTCGAGGCGTTCGCCCGGGGCTCCGGCCACGGCCTGATGCGGCTGGGCGCCGGCGAGGTGGGCGAGGCCCTGCCGCCGGCCTTGGCGTGGTGGCGCGATTTCGCCGCCCGCTATGTCGGTGGGCTCTGCCTGCACGCCTCGGGCGACGGTGATCGGCCCGCGGTGGCCCTGCCGGATGTCCCGCCGCCGAACGAGGAGGAGCTTGCCGCTCTGGTCGCCATGGCCCCGATAATGCCCGGGGCCGAGTACATGACCGCGCCGGGCTTGCTGACGCTGTGGGCGGCCCTGGGCGAGGCGTTCGCCGCGTCCCTTGCCGCCACCGGCGCCGGCACCAACCTGCAGGCCTTCCTGAAGACCTTGAACCCGGCCTGGAACCTGGTCGGCAGGGTGCATTTCAACTTGGCAGAGAACCGCAACGACCCGGCACACCCCTTCGCCTTCCTGGCGACCTACACCACGCGGCTGTCGGCCCGGGCCAAGGCGCAGCACGTGCCGCTCTCCCAGGCCATGCGCGACTACGCCGGGACGGCAAACCGCGACAAGCTGCTCGCATTGCTGACGCCGGTGCAGCGCGCCGCGGAGTCCTGCGACTGGCTCCGGTCGATGGTCGAGGCCGGCGAGGTGTTCCATCCTCTGCGCTGGACGCCGGCGGATGCCGCCCGGCTTCTATCCGACGCGCCGAAGTTGGAGGCCGCCGGGGTGACCCTGCGCATGCCGGCGGCCTGGCACTCCGGCCGGCCGCCCAGGCCGAAGGTTACCGCAACGGTGGGCGCGCGCGCACCCTCCGCCGTCGGCCTCGACGGCCTGCTCGATTTCGACATGGACGTCACGCTCGAAGGCGAGCCGCTTGACGCCCGCGAGATCGCGGCACTGCTGTCTGGAACCGACTCGCTGGTGCTGCTGCGCGGCACCTGGGTCGAGGTCGACCGCAAGCGCCTCGGACGAGCCATGCAGCAGTTCGAGGCGGCGCAGGCGCTGGCGGCACGGGACGGGTTGACCTTCGCCGAAGCCATGCGCCTGCTGGCAGGTGCGGCGCTGACCGATGCCGATGCCGATCCAGCCGCGGCGGACTGGGCCGGCGCCGCCGCCGGCCCCTGGCTGGCCGAGGTCCTGAAAACCCTGCGCGCGCCCGATGGCGCCGGCGTTGATCCCGGTGCAGCCCTGAAGGGATCGTTGCGGCCCTACCAGAAGGCCGGCGTGCAATGGCTGCGGCTGCTGTCCGGCCTCGGACTGGGCGCCTGCCTCGCCGACGACATGGGGCTCGGCAAGACCATCCAGGTGCTGGCCCTGCTGCTCGCGCAAGCGGGACAGCGGACCGGGCCGCGCCCGAGCCTGCTGGTGGCGCCGGCATCCCTTCTTGCCAACTGGGCCGGCGAGGCCGAGCGGTTCGCGCCTAGCCTGAAGGTCCGGGTCATCCACCCTTCGGCGATGCCGGTGGACGAGTTCAGGGAACTCGGCCCCGAGCGGTTGCAGGGCCTGGACCTGGCGATCACCAGCTATGGCTCATTGCTGCGCCTGCCGGTGCTGGGCCAGACGAACTGGCGCTACGTCGTGCTGGACGAGGCGCAGGCGATCAAGAACCCGAACGCCAAGCAGACCAAAGCCGCCAAGGCGCTGATGGCGGAGGCTCGGATCGCGCTGACCGGCACGCCGGTGGAGAACCACCTGGGAGACCTGTGGTCGATCTTCGACTTCATCAATCCCGGCCTGCTGGGCACCGCCGCGCAATTCACGCGCTACGCGAAGGGCCTGGCGGAGCGTCCGCACAACCGCTACGGGCCGCTGCGGGACCTGGTGCGGCCCTACATCCTGCGGCGGATGAAGACCGACAAGACCGTCATCGCCGACCTGCCGGACAAGACCGAGATCAGGGCGCACTGCACGCTCAGCCGCAAGCAGGCGGCACTTTATGCCCAGACCGTGACCGACCTGGCCGAAACGCTCGAAAGCGCCGAGGGGATCGAGCGCAAGGGCCTGATCCTGGCCACGGTGATGCGGCTCAAGCAGATCTGCAATCACCCCTCGCAATGGCTGAACGACAACCTCTGGGCCGAGGAGGACAGCGGCAAGCTCGCCCGGCTGCGCGAGATCGTCGAGGTGGTGGCGGCGCGGCAGGAGAAGCTGCTGGTGTTCACCCAGTTCCGCGAGATGACGGCACCGCTCCATGACTTCCTGGCGGGGGTTTTTGAACGGCCCGGGCTGGTGCTGCACGGCGGCACCGCGGTCAAGGATCGCCAGGCGCTGGTTCGCAGCTTCCAGCAGGACGAGACGGTGCCGTATCTCGTATTGTCGCTGAAGGCAGGCGGCTCGGGGCTGACGCTGACGGCGGCGTCCCATGTCGTGCATTTCGATCGCTGGTGGAACCCGGCGGTGGAAAACCAGGCGACGGACCGGGCCTTCCGAATCGGGCAGAAGCACAACGTCCTGGTCCACAAGTTCGTGTGCCGCGGAACCGTCGAGGAGAAGATCGACGCCATGATCGAGAGCAAGAAGGCCCTTTCCGACGAGTTGCTGGCCGGCAGCGGCGAGATCGCGCTGACAGAGATGAGTGACGAAGACCTTCTGCGGCTGGTGGCGCTGGACCTGAACGCAGCCCAGAATGCAGAGATGACGGACTGACGGCTATGTCGCGCTCCTACTACGGCTGGGCACCTTATGTCTCGGTCGCGGGGCGCCGCGCGAAGGCCGCGGGTGACCTTGCGGCGCTGCGCGGCAAGGGCCAAGCCGTCGCACCGGTGATCATCGCCACGCGCGCGATCGCCACCACCTTCTGGGGCCGGGCGTGGTGCGATAACCTGGAATGCTATCGCGACCTCGCCTACCGCCTTGAGCGCGGCCGCAGCTACGTCCGCAACGGCGCGATCCTGGACCTGCGGGTCATGCCGCGGAAAGTCACTGCGCTGGTCAGCGGAACCGAGGTCTACCGGGTTGAGATCAAGATCGCCGACGTGCCGGCTAAGCATTGGCAGTCGATCTGCCGCGACTGCACCGGCGGCATCGATTCCCTGGTGGACCTGCTTCGCGGCCGGCTGTCCGAAGGCGTGATGGAACGTATCTGCCGGCCGGACACCGGCCTGTTCCCGCGGCCGGCGGAAATCCAATTCTCCTGCAGTTGCCCCGACTACGCCTCCATGTGCAAGCATGTCGCCGCAGCGCTGTACGGCGTCGGCGCCCGCCTGGATGAGAAGCCCGAGTTGCTGTTCCGGCTGCGCGCCGTCGACGAGAGCGATCTGCTGGGGCAGCTCGAAGCCGGTGCGCTGCTGGCTACGACACGGCCGGA
This sequence comes from Rhodospirillaceae bacterium, assembly GCA_018401495.1. Classification (GTDB taxonomy): domain Bacteria; phylum Pseudomonadota; class Alphaproteobacteria; order Thalassobaculales; family Thalassobaculaceae; genus Thalassobaculum_A. Next base: position 348,456 of record JAGYJX010000008.1, on the reverse strand, counting down.
CGCCGGAAAGATCCTTCAGGCCGACGATATGTCGGCGCTGTTTGGCATCGAGATGGCGAGCGAGGAGCCGGCGGGGGAACCGGTTGCTGCCCCGGCAACGGCACGGAGGAAGCTTTTGGCGCGCCCAAAAGCGGGACCGGGTAGACCATCCGAGCCGCCGCAACCCGTCGCCGATCCGACCGGCGGCCGACGCGCGGAGCCGGCGCGCTCCCGCCGGAAGCAACGGGGTGTGCCCGAGAGCGCCATCGAATTGACGCCTGACGGATACGTGAAGTGGTGGAAGTGACCGTGATCCGACTGCACCGCGGACGCAGCACGGCTCGGATCGCAAGGCGCCTCCGAGGATGGCCTCCTCTCATGCCGTCATCCCGGGCAAGCGCAGCTTGACCCGCGACCCACCGCCGCCGCGGCTCAGGCGTTGCCCGACAGGTAGTCCATCGCCGCCTGCACGCCGACCGGCTTGATCGGCACGCCGGCCACCCGCAGGCCCATCTCGCAGCCGGCCAGCGTGCCGGCGAGCATCAGGTCGTTGAAATCGCCGAGGTGGCCGATCCGGAACATCCGGCCCTTGACCTTGCCGAGCCCGGCGCCGAGCGACATGTCGAATTTCTCCAGGATCACCTTGCGCACCGCGTCGGCGTCGTGGCCCTCCGGCATCACCACGCCGGTCAGCACCGGCGAGTACTCGGCCGGTTCCAGGCACTGCGTCTCCAGCCCCCAGGCGCGGACCGCCCGGCGGGTCGCCTCGGCGTGGCGCTCGTGGCGGGCGAACACGTTGTCGAGCCCCTCGTCCATCAGCATGTCGCAGGCCTCCTTGAGGCCGTAGAGCAGGTTGGTGGCCGGCGTGTACGGGAAGTTTCCGGACGGGTTCTGGCCGAGCTGCGAGGACCAGTCCCAGTACGAACGCGTCATCTTCGCCGACTTCGAGGCCTCCACCGCCTTCGGCGACACCGCGTTGAAGCCGAGGCCCGGCGGCAGCATCAGGCCCTTCTGCGAGCCGGTGACGGTGACGTCCACCCCCCACTCGTCGTGGCGGTAATCGGCCGAGGCCAGGCCCGAGATCGTGTCGACCATGAACAGCGCCGGGTGCCCGGCGGCGTCGATCGCCTTGCGGACCAGGCCGATCCGCGAGGTGGCGCCGGTCGAGGTCTCGTTGTGGACCACGCACACCGCCTTGATGCGGTGCTCCTTGTCCCGGGTCAGCCGCTCCTCGATGGCGGCGGGGTCGACACCCCGGCGCCAGTCGCCGGCGATCACTTCGGGCTTCAGCCCGATGCGGGTCGCCAATTCCACCCACAGGGTCGAGAACTGCCCGGTCTCGTACATCAGCACGGTGTCGCCGGGCGACAGGGTGTTGACCAGCGCCGCCTCCCACGCTCCGGTCCCGGAGGACGGGAAGATGATCACCGGGTTCTTGGTCTTGAACACCGGCTTGACCTTCTCCAGGACCTCCAGCGCGAGCGCCTGGAACTCCGGGCCGCGGTGGTCGATGGTCGGCCGCTCGATGGCGCGCAGGATCCGCCCCGGCACGTTCGACGGGCCGGGGATCTGCAGGAAATGCGGGCCGGCGCGATGGGCGCACATAGGCGTTCCTCCTGGTTTCTTCAGTGTGGTTTCGGCAGCGCGCGGGACAGCACGACCGCGACGTGCTCGGCGGTGCGTCCGGCGCCGTCGTGGATCTGGTGGCGGCAGCTGGTGCCGTCGGCGACCAGCAGGGTGTCGGGATCGGCGGCGCGGACCGCCGGCAGCAGGCTGAGCTCGGCCATCCGCATGGAGACCTGGTAGTGCTCGGCCTCGTAGCCGAAGGCGCCGGCCATGCCGCAGCAGCTCGAGTCGATCACCGCGACCTCGAGGCCCGGGATCAGCTTCAGGGCAGCCGCGACGTCGCCCATGGCGTCAAACGCCTTCTGGTGGCAGTGGCCGTGCACCAGCGCCTTGGCGGCGATCGGCTGCAGCGTCAGTCCGTCCAGCCGGCCGGCCTTGGCCTCGCGGGCCAGGAACGCCTCGAACAGCATCGCCTGCCCCGGCACCGCGCCGGCGGCGTCGCGCAGCAGCGACGGCAGCTCGTCGACCAGGGTGAACAGGCAGGACGGCTCCAGGCCGACGATCGGCACGCCGCGCTCGGCGTAGGGCGCCAGCGCCGCCACCAGCGCCCGCATCTCGGCCTCGGCCTGCTCGATCAGCCCGCTCGCCAGATAGGTCCGCCCGCAGCACAGCCGCCGGCCCTCGCCGCTGGCCGACGGGTCGACCACGTGCACGGTGTAGCCGGCGGCGTCCAGCACCCGGAGCGCGGCGCGCAGGTTCTCCGGCTCGAAGTAGCTGTTGAAGGTGTCCGCGAACAGCACGACCTCGCGGCCGTCCACGACGGCGCGGGACGGCGCCTCGTGGGCGCGGAACGGCTCGCCCGAGAACGCCGGCAGGCTGCGTTCGCGCGCGAACCCCATCAGCTTCTCCGACAGCCACGGCAGCCCCGGCACCGCGTCGCGCAGATTGGCGAGGAAATGGAAGCGCGACGCCGCCTCGGCCCAGCGCGGCAGGTTGGCGATCATCCGGTCCTTCAGCGACAGGCCGTGGCGCCGGACGTACTGGCCCAGCACCTCGGTCTTCATCTTCGCCATGTCGACGCCGGTCGGGCACTCGCGCCGGCAGCCCTTGCAGCCGACGCACAGGTCGAGCGTCGCCTTCATCGCCGGGTCGGTCAGGCCGTCGGGGCCGAGCTGGCCGCTGAGCGCCAGCCGCAGCGTGTTGGCGCGGCCGCGGGTGACGTGGATCTCGTCGCCGGTCGCCCGGAAGCTCGGGCACATGACGCCGGGGTCGCGCTTGCGGCAGGTGCCGTTGTTGTTGCACATCTCGACCGCGCCCGAGAGCCCGCCCCAGGGCGACCAGTCGAAGCGGGTCGCCGGGTTCACCGGCCGGTAGTCCGGCGGGTAGCGGAACAGCGACCGGTCGTCCATCTTCGGCGGGTCGACGATCCGCCCCGGGTTCATCAGGCCGCGCGGATCGAAGGCGCGCTTGACCTCGCCGAAGGCGTCGACCACCCGGTCGCCGAACATCTGGCGGTGGAACTCCGAGCGCACGATGCCGTCGCCGTGCTCGCCGGAGTGCGAGCCCTTGTACTCGCGCACCATGGCGAACGCCTCCTCGGCGATCGCCCGCATCTTCTTGACGTCGGTGCCGTCCTTCATGTTCAGGACCGGGCGGACGTGCAGGGTGCCGACGCTGGCGTGGGCGTACCAGGTGCCGTCGGTGCCGTGCTTGCGGAACACCTGGGTGAGGCGGTCGGTGTACTCCGCCAGATCCTCCAGCGGCACCGCGCAATCCTCGATGAACGACACCGGCTTACCGTCGCCCTTCATCGACATCATGATGTTCAGGCCGGAGCTGCGGACCTCGGTGATCTGCGCCTGGAACGCCGCGTCCTCGGCCCGCACCACCGCGTCCGGGAAGCCGAGATCGCCCATCATGGCCTCGAGATCGGCGAGGCGCTGCAGCAGGGGCGCTCGCTCCTCGCCGGCGAACTCGACCACCAGCAGGGCCTGCGGCTCGCCCTTCACGAAGCGCTCGACGATCGGGCGGAACATCGCGATCTGGCGCGCCAGGTCCATCATGGTGCGGTCGATCAGCTCGACCGCGTAGGGCTTGAGGGTGACGAGATGGCGCGTCGAGTCCATCGCGTCCCAGAAGGTCGGGAAGTGGCAGACCCCCATGACGCGGTGTTTGGGGATGGCGTGGGTCTTCAGCCGGATGCGCCGTGACAGCGCCAGCGTGCCCTCCGACCCGACCAGCAGCGACGCCATGTTGTGGCCGCCGAGCCCGTCGCGCTGCACCACCCGGTCGAGGTTGTAGCCGCCGACCCGGCGCATCAGCTTCGGGATCCGGCCGTCGATCTCGGCGGCCTCGCGCTCGGCGATGGCGCGCACCGTCTGCACCAGGTCGCGGTAGCGTTCCGGCCCCGCCAGCTCGCCGATGTTGCCCGGCACGCAGCCGAAGCGCGCCTCGGTCCCGTCCATCAGGATGGCGTCGATCGCCTCGACGTTGTCGACCATGATGCCGTAGTGGATCGACCGGCCACCGCAGGAATTGTTGGCGGTCATGCCGCCGATGGTGGCGCGCGACGCCGTCGACACGTCGACCGGGAACAGCCGCCCGCGGGCCTTCAGCCGGGCGTTCAGGTGGTCGAGCACGATGCCGGGCTGCACCGTCACCTCGTCGCTCGCCTCGTCGTAGTCGACGACCTCGCGCAGGTGCTTCGTGCAGTCCAGCACCAGGGCGGTGTTCACCGTCTGGCCGCACTGCGAGGTGCCGCCGCCGCGCGGCAGGATCGGGATGCCCTCCTCGGCGGCGATCTGCACGGCGATCCGCAGATCCTCCTCGCTGCGCGGAATCACCACGCCGATCGGCTCGACCTGGTAGATCGAGGCGTCGGTGGCGTAGCGCCCCCGGCTGGCGGCGTCGAACAGCACCTCGCCCTGGAGCTCGCGGCGCAGCCGGGCGGCCAGGGCGGAATCGCCGATGCGTGCGCGCAGAGCGCTCATGGTCGCGGTCCCTCCATCACCTGCTAGACTAACCCGCACAAGCCCCAGCGGATACCGGACGAGCGGACAGCGGATGTCGGCGAGCGGACAGGACAACCAGCGGCGCGACCCGGTCAGCGGCCACGTCGAATCCGACGCGGCGGTGATCGGCCACGCCGCCAGCTTCGCGCCCGGCGCCAGCGTGCCGTGGCACCGCCACCGCCGCGGCCAGCTCGCCCTGACGCTGGCCCGGGTGATGCGGGTGGAGACCCCCGACAAGGTCTGGCTGGTGCCGCGCGGCTCGGTGCTGTGGCTGCCGGCCGGCACGCCGCACCGCAGCCTGGCCCCGGAGCAGCGGCTGATGCGCAGCCTGTACGTGCTGCACGACGCGGCCGGCGCCCTGCCCGCCGCCCCGACCGCGGTCGAGCAGGGCACGCCGCTCGCCGACATGCTGACCTGGCTGGCCGAGACCTACGACAGCGACCGCCTGGACAAGGCCTGGTCGACGGTCGCCGGGGCGGCGCTGGCGCTGGTGCGCCCGGCTCCCGGGCTGAGCATCCGCCTGCCGCGCCCGGCCGACCCGGCGCTCGCGGTCATCGCCGACGCGGTGCTGGCCGACCCGGCGGAGGACACCGGCCTGGAGGATTGGGGCCAGCGCCTCGGCGTCGGCGCCCGCACCCTGCGCCGCCGGGTGCAGGCGGAGACCGGGCTTTCCTACCGCGACTGGCGCCGCATCCTGGGTTTGACCGTCGCCGCCGAGCGGCTGCTGGCCGGCGGCCGGGTCACCGACGTGGCGTTCGAGACCGGGTATGCCGGGACCAGCGCCTTCGTGGCGGCGTTTCGGGCAGCGTTCCAGGTGACGCCAGGGGAGTTCCAGAGGCGGGCGGCCCTTCGTGGCGCAGCACCGCGGGGAATCTCTGGGCTATAGCGTCAACAGGACCCTTGGCAGCGCCCGTCGCTCGGTGGGTTCCGGATCGCCCGCGCTGGTGCGCGTTCGTCCGGAATGACGTCCTTTATTTTCCGTCGTCATTCCGGACCGGGCCGCCGAAGGCGGAACGTGATCTGATACCCAGCTCGTCATCTCCTGACCTGGTGAACGCCGAAGGCGGAACGGATCCGGAACCCACTCGCCAGGCCCCTTCAGAACCTGAGGTGCACCTTCATCGACTTCCGCCGGTCGCTGGCGGTGCGGAACGCCTCCATGGCGTCGGCGGCGGCGAATTCGTGGCTCAGCACCGGCGCCACGTCCAGCCGGCCGCTCGCCAGCAGGGCGACGGCGGTCGGGAACTCGCGGGCGAAGCGGAACGAGCTCTTCAGGGTCAGCTCCTTGGTCATGACGTAGTCCATCGGCACCGTCACCTTCGGGTCGGCGTACATGCCGACCTGCACCAGCACGCCGCCCGGGGCGAGTTGCTGCAGGCAGGTGCTCAGCGCCGAGGGGTGGCCGGAGCACTCGACCGCGACGTCGAAGCGGCCGCGCGGGTGGGCGGCATCGGCGACCGAACCGGGGTTGGCGGCGACGTCGTGGGCGCGGTCGGCGCCGAGTGCCGCGGCGACCGTCAGGGGCTCCGCCGTCACGTCGGTGATCTCGACCGAGGCGGCCCCGGCGAAGCGCGCCGCCAGCAGGGTCAGCGCGCCGATCGGCCCGGCGCCGGTGACCAGCACGCGGCGGCCGAGCAGCGGCCCGGCGTGGCCGAGGCGCGTGCAGCACCACCGACAGCGGCTCGGCCAGCGCGGCCACCCGCGCCGGCGTGCCGGCCGGCACCACGACGCACTGCCGCTCGTGGGTCGCGAAGGTCTCGGCGAACATCCCCTGGGCGTGCGGGAACCGCCGCGACGAGCCGAGGAACACCATGTCGCCGCACAGATTCTCGCGGTCCGACCGGCAGAATTCGCAGGCGCGGCAGGGGTGGCTCGGGTTGATCGCCACCCGGTCGCCGACCGCCACGCAGGGTCACCCCGGCGCCGATCTCGGCGACCGTGCCGGCGGCCTCGTGGCCGAGCACGAACGGCTCGCGCACCGGGAAGTCGCCCATGCGGTGGTGGTGGAAGTAGTGCAGGTCGGACCCGCAGATGCCGCCGGACTCGACCCGCACCCGGACCTCGCCGGGGCCGAGCGGGCGCTCGTCGCGCGGCTCGACCCTGAGGTCCTCGATGGCGTGCAGCACGACGGCTTTCATGGGGAACCTCCGTGGATCGGACCCGGAATCTGCGACCAGTCCGGGCGGGTGGCAAGCGCCCGTCGCACCGTAGGCCCCGGCTCGACCGCGCCGCTGGCGCGCTCGTCCGGGGTGACGACAGTGAGGGGGACCGCGCACCCCTTCCATAGTCGTCATCCTGGCCGCGCGCAGCGCGAGCCGGGAGCCACCCGCCTGCCACGATGGGAGAGCCCTCAATCCCCCGTCGCGCGCGCCGCCGGCGGCGCCGCCCCGGGGGCGTATTCCGGCACCAGCCGTCCCAGGATCCGCACGGTCAGGCGCGGTGTCGCGGGCGCGGGCCGCCGCCTCCAGGTCGTCGAGACCGCGGGCCAGCAGCGCCAGGTCGGTGGTGCGCGGCCGGGCCCGGCGCAGCGCCGGGATCGCGGTCGGCTCCAGCGCCTCGCCGTCGTGGAACAGTTCCTCGTACAGCTTCTCGCCGGGACGCAGGCCCGTGAACACCACGCTGCACGTCCTCGTCCGGCACCAGCCCGGCCAGCCGGATCATCTGGCGCGCCAGGTCGACGATCTTCACCGGCTCGCCCATGTCGAGCACGGTGATGCCGCCGCGCCCGCCCTCGGTCGCGACCTCCAGGGCGGCGGCCTGCAGCACCAGCTCGACCGCCTCGCGCACCGTCATGAAGTAGCGGGTCATGTCCGGGTGGGTGACGGTCAGCGGCCCGCCGCGCTCGAGCTGGCGCTGGAACAGCGGCACCACCGAACCGGTCGAGCCGAGCACGTTGCCGAACCGGGTGGTCACGAAGCGGGTGCCGCCGTTGCCGCCGACCAGGTCGAGGGCCTGGGCGTAGGCCTCGGCCAGGCGCTTGGTGGCGCCCATGACGTTGGTCGGGTTGACCGCCTTGTCGGTCGAGATCAGCACCACCGCCCGCACCCCTGCGGCCCGCGCCGCGTCGGCCACCACCCGGCTGCCGATCGCGTTGGTCAGCACGGCGTCGTCGACGTTGGCCTCCATCAGCGGCACGTGCTTGAGGGCGGCGGCGTGGAACACGATCTCCGGCGCCGCCCCGCGCACGATCTCGGCGACCCGGGCGCGGTCGCGCACGTCGCCGATCAGCGCCCGGCGGTCGAGGCCGGGGGCAGCCTCCGCCAGTTCCTGGTCGATGCTGTAGAGCGCGAATTCGGAGCTGTCGACCAGGGTCAGCGCCGAGGGACCGAAGCCGGCGACCTGACGGACCAACTCGGAGCCGATGGTGCCGCCAGCACCTGTGACCAGCACCCGGCGCCCCGCCACCAGCGCCCGCATGGCGTCGCGATCGAGGGTGGCCTGCGGGCGGCCGAGGACGTCCTCCACATTGATCGGCCGCAGCGTCACCGCCCCACCGTCGGCCGCCTCGAGCGCGCCGACCCGCGGCATCCGGCTGACCGGAATCCCGAGGGCGTCACCCTGCTCGAAGATCCGCCGCACCGTCCCGCCGTCCAGGCGCGCCCGCGTCAGCACCAGGCGCTGCGGGCGCAGGCCGTGGCCGGTCAGCCGGTCGACCACCGCGGCGAGGTCGTCGAGCCCACCCAGCACGCGGACGCCGCGGATCTGGCGGCCGGTCCGGGAATCGCGGTCGTCGACGATGCCGACCACCCGGTAGGTCGCGTCCTCGCCGCGCGCCATCTCGCGGATGAACAGCTCCGAGCCGTCGCCGGCGCCGACCAGCAGCACCGGCACCCGGCCCTGCGCGTTGCGCTCCAGCACCGCCGACAGCGAGCCGTCCTTCAGCAGCCGGTACGCGAAGCGCGGCGCCGCCAGCAGGCAGGTCAGCACGAACGCCTCGATCACCAGGAACGAGCGCGGGAAATCGTCGAGCCGGGTCAGCGCGAACTGCACCACCAGGAATCCGGCCAGGATCAGCAGGACGGCCCGCACGATCCGGACCAGATCGCCGATCGAGGTGTAGCGCCACACCGCCGTGTCCAGCCGCACCACCAGGAACACCGCCGCCGCCGTCAGCGTGAAGGCGACCAGGCCGGTCTCGACGACCGGGCGCGGCCACCACCAGATGCCGTCGCCGAGCCGCAGGTACAGCGACAGCAGGAACGACACCGCCGCCATCGCCACATCGTGGCTGAAGATCGCCGCGGATCGTCGGAACGCCCGTCCGGTCACGGCCGCCTCCTCCGCTGGGTGGACGTCCAGTCTAGCACGGCGATCGGCCCGGTCAGAGGCATGGGTCCGGCCCCGGGATGACGGCGTCGGCCATCGCCCGCTCGCCGTCCAGCGGCGGGTTCCAGCCGAGCGTGGCGCGGATCGCCCGGTCGTCGATCGCGTAGCTTCCCACCAGCCGCCGCGCCGCCTCCGCGCCCATGCGGCGGGCGATCAGCGCCGACAGCACCGGCCCGGGGACCGGCAGCACCAGCGCCCGCCGGCCGAGCGCGCCCAGGATCCGGCGGACCAGCGTGGCGGTCGAGATCGCTTCGCCGTCCGAGACCAGGAAGGTGCATCCCGACGCCTCCGGCGCCTCGACGCAGCGCACCAGGGCGGACACCAGGTTGTCGCGGTGCACGAACGACCGCCGGTTGCCGCCGTAGCCGAGCGGCAGCACCGCCGGCGCACGACGCAGGAACTCGATCATCTGGCGGATGTTGCCGCCGCTCGCCCGGCCGTAGATCGCCGGCGATCGCACCACCACCGGCCCGGGCGCCGTCGCCAGCACCATCCGCTCGGCGGCCAGCTTGGCCTCGGCGTAAGCGTCCTTGGGTGCCGGGGTATCGACCTCGCTCAGCGGCTGCGCACCGGATTCCTCACCCATCGCCTTCAGCGAGCTGACGAACACGAACCGTCTCACCCCGGCCGCCCGCGCCTGCTCGACCAGCCGGGTCGTGCCGGCCGACGATCACCCGGTCGGCCTCGGCCCGGCGCGCCGCCTCGTCGGCTTCGGCGAGCGGCGGCGACACCAGGTGCAGCACGGCGTCCACGCCTGAGAGCGCGGCGCTCCACTCGGTGCCGCCATCGACCGCGCCGACCGCCACCGCTCCGGACCGCCGGCCTTCGGCGAGCCGGTCGAGCGACCGCACCGCCGCCACGACCTGATGCCCGGCGTCGGCGAGCGCCAGGCGCGCGGCCCGCCCGACATACCCGTTCGCGCCGGTGAGCAGGACCCTCACGCGCGCCTCTCGGGGGCCGGGGCGGGGTTGGAACCGGTGCCGGCCGCAACGCCACGAACAGCGCCGCCACGACCACCGCCCCCACCAGCGGAGCCGCCAGGGCCGCCACCGGCGCCATGAACCAGGCCAGCGACGCCAGGCAGGCGTTCACCGCCGCGATCCGAACGCAGACCGCCGAATGGCTTGATCCGCCGATCACCGCGCGCTGGTAGACATGCTCACGGTGGGCACGCGCCGGGCTCTCGCCGCGCGCGACCCGTCGGGCGAGCGTGATGGTGGCGTCGGCGAGATACACCATCGGCAGGGTGGCGGCCGCCGCCAGCCCGACGAGACCGGAGCCCGCGACCAGGATCAGCAGGAAGCCGAGCAGGTATCCGACCGGGACGCTGCCGACATCGCCGAGAAAGATCCGCGCCGGGTGCCAGTTCCAGACCAGGAACCCGACCGCCGCCGCCGCCAGCGCCACCGCCGGACCGGACACGGTCGGCGGCGCCAGACCGAGCGCCGCGAGCCCGGCCAGCCCGACCCCGATCGACACCGTCTCGGTACCGGTGATGCCGTCGATGCCATCCATGAAGTTGTAGAGGTTGACGAACCACAGCCAGCCAAGCGCCGTCAGCGGCAGATCGATCCACGCCGGCGCGACCGCGGCGAGCGCCCCCCGCCCGTCCAGGGCCCACAGCCCGGCCGCGACCGCCAGCGCCTGCACGCCGAGCCGCAGGCCGGCGCCGAGGCTGCGCAAATCGTCGGCGAAGGAGATGGCGGCCAGCGCCAACGCCGCACCCAGAGGAACCAGCCATCGGGCAAGGTCGACTGCCGGCAGGGTCGTCACCGCCAGCCAGACCCAGGCGGCGGCCACCGCCGCCACCACCGCGATGCCGCCGCCACGCGGTACCGGCACCGCGTGGCTCGAGCGCTCGTTCGGCCGGTCGAGAACGGCCCGGCGGGTCAGCACGCCGATCAGGCGCGCGTGCCGAGACACGCGACAAGGAAGGCCAGGACAGGCGCCACGAGAGCCGAGTATGCGACCATGACCGCGCTTATACCGGAGCGTCCGGAGCGGAGATAGACGTCAGGCGCGCCAACCCTCAGGCGGTGCGCCGCTCCTCGCGCCGGAGCGCCCATTTGATGGTCAGCGAGCCGTCGTCGCGGACCGCGCCGGCCGGCGTCGCCAGGACCAGCTGCCGGCAGCGCTGCAGGGTGCCGCGATCACCGAAATACACGCTGTCCTGCAGCTGCAGGGCGCCGCCGGCCGAGCGCAACCGCCAGCCAGCCCCCGAGGCCGTCCGCAGCAGCGCCGCCGCACCGTTCTGGACGACCGAGGCGGCGACGCGCGGGTGCAGGTGGAAGCGGATCACCGCCTCGGCCGGCCGGGCGCCCGGGCCGCCGGCGTAGGTCAGCACGTCCTCGCCGCGGAGATCGTCGCCGCCGGCCGCCAGGTACAGGCGTCGGCGGTGGGTCACGCCGTGGGTCTCGGCGTAGCCGTCGTGCTCGGCCTCGACCCAGACCGCGCCGTCGGCCTCCCAGCGCTCGACCCGGACCCGGGTGGGCCGCCGGCCAAGGGCGCCGTCGCTGGCGATCTCGCTGGAGTTGGTGTCGTCGACCACCAGCGCCGAGTGCGCCGCCGTCGCCCGCAGCGCCGCCTCCCAGCGCGGGTCGGCCGGCGCGGCGCCGCAGTTGACGATCAGCCGCTCCTTGCCGACCGACAGTTCGAACGACAGCGAGCCGGCGTGAACCAGGTTCTCCTCGGCGGTCGGCACGCCGGTGTCCATGATCGCCACCGCCCGGCCCGCGGTCAGCCGCTCAAAGCCGGTGTCGGTGGCCGACGCCACCGCCCTGGCCTTGGATTCGGTGCGCGCCAGCAGCGAATCGATCCGCCACACCGTGCCCTCGGTGGCACCGTTGAACAGCGCCAGCCCGCCATCGCCGTGGCGCATCATGCGCAGCACCCCGGTCATCCGGCCGATCGCCTCGTCGAGGCCGCCGGTGGATTCCCGCCCGGCGGCGCGCAGGGCGGCGCGGGCGTCGACCAGCCCGGCGAGCGCCGTCAGTTGGGCGCGCGGCGAGCGCGCCCGGTGGCCGCCGTCGGGAAAGATCTGGTCGCGCACCGTGGCGTCCAGCCGATCGACCAGCGCCTGCAGCCGGTCACCATCGTGGCCGAGGGCGACACCAGCGGTGATGGCGCCGCGCAGCGCCTCGATCCGGGCGATCCCGTCGGGGCCGCCCGACAGCGCCCCGAGGAGGTGGCGGTGCTGGCGCGCCAGGCTGGCGAGCACGGCCTCGCGGAAGCTCTCGTCGGCCGATTCCGCGAAGAAGCCGAAGGTGGCGACCCAGGCTGCCAGCCGCGACGACAGGATGTCCGGGCGCCAGGCCAGCCGGTCCCAGCGGTCGAACACCTCGATCCAGCCGCCGACCAGATCGCGGGCGCGGCGCCGGGCGGCGTCTCCGCCGAGGTCGCGCAGATCGCGCAGCCATTCGAAACGGTGCAGGGTCTCGGCCGCCCCGTTGGTCAGGCCGTCGGTGCGCCAGGGATCGGCACCGACATGGACCAGCTGCCCGGCGACCGGGAAGGCGCCCTCCAGGATTTCGCGTCCGGCGTCGGCGTCGCCCGGCCAGGGATCGGTGAGCGCCACCGTGAGCCCCTCCGGCGCGTCGCCGCTGATCCGCCAGGCGTGCATGGGGGAGGCGTACCAGGCCTCGCGAAGCCGACGGCCGAAGCCTCCGGCCCCCGTCATGCCGGGCCCCGCAGCCGGCTGATGTTCGCGGCGTAGGCGTCGGGGCCGCCCTTGAAGGTGGCGGTGCCGGCGACCAGCACGTCGGCCCCGGCCGCGACGACGCGCGGCGCCGTCTCGACGGTGACGCCGCCGTCGACCTGCAGGCGGATGTCCCGCCCGCTGGCGTCGATGCGGGCGCGCGCCGCCGTGATCTTCGCCAGCTGGCTGTCGATGAAGGCCTGGCCGCCGAAGCCCGGGTTGACGGTCATCACCAGCACCAGGTCGACCAGGTCCATGACGTTGTCGAGCGCCTCGACCGGCGTGCCGGGGTTGAGGGCGATACCGGCCCGGGCACCCAGCGACCGCACCAGCTGCAGGGTGCGGTGAACGTGCGGGCCGGCCTCGGGATGGACCGTCACCACCTCGGCGCCGGCCTCGACGAAGGCGGCGACGAACGCGTCGACCGGCGCGATCATCGAGATGCACGTCGAAGGTTCGGGCGGTGTGCGGGCGCAGCGCCTTCACCACGCCGGGACCGATCGTCAGGTTCGGCACGAAGTGGCCGTCCATGACGTCGATGTGGATCCAGTCGGCGCCGGCGGCGTCGACGGCGCGGACCTCCTCACCCAGCCGCGCGAAGTCGGCGGACAGGATGGAAGGGGCGATCAGGATGTCGCGGGGCATGGGCGGTCGTTATCAGTTTGCTCGGACGGCTTCAAGCGCCGCCGCCAGACCATCAGGCGCGGATGAGGCGACAGGCGTAGAACCCGTCAACGCCGCCGAGGTTCGCAAGCTGATCGGGACGGCTGCGCAGATCGCCCTCCGGGGTGATCAGCTCGGCGAACCCGCCGACCTCTTCGGGGCGAATCGGAACCCGGCTGAGCCCTGGGTCGGACGCCAGCGCCGCCGCCACCCGGTCCGGCCCCTCCGACGGCTCCAGCGAGCAGGTGCAGAACACCAGCACGCCGCCGGGCGCCAGCATGCGCGCGGCGTTGGCGATCAGCCGGTCCTGCAGGGCCGACAGGGCCGCCGTGTCGGCGGCGTTCTTCAGCCACGGAATGTCCGGGTGCCGCCGGATCGTGCCGGTCGCCGAGCACGGGGCGTCCAGCAGGATCGCCTCGGCCGGCGAGTCGAGCTTCATTTCGGTGGCGTCGGCCACCTTGGTGGCGGCCACCAGGCCGAGCCGGGCGAGGTTGCGCTCCAGCCGCTGCAGGCGCGGCTTCGACCGGTCGACGGCCAGCACCTCGGCGCCGGCGGCGGCGAGCTGGGCGGTCTTGCCGCCGGGCGCCGCGCACAGATCGATCACCCGCCGGCCGGCGACCGGGCCGAGCAACCGGGCCGGCAGCGCAGCCGCCATGTCCTGCACCCACCAGCCGCCTTCGGCGAACCCGGGCAGCGCCTCGACACGCCCGTCGAAGGCCCGGCGCAGGGTGCCGGTCGGCAGGATCGTGGCGCCGAGTCGCTTGGCCCAGCCCTCGGGATCGTTCTTCACGGAGATGTCGAGCGGCGGTTCCACGAACCCGGCCGCCGCGATCGCCTGAGCGGTGGCCTCGCCGTAGGCCGCGCGCCAGCCATCCCCCAGCCACGCCGGCAAGGCGTCGAGCGCCGACAGCGTCAGGATCTCGCCGCGCCCCTCGCGGTCGAGCCGCCGCAGCACGGCGTTGGTCAGCTTCACGAACGGCTCGAAGCCGCGCGAGCGCACCAGCGTCACCGCGCTGTCCACCGCAGCGTGCGGCGCCACGCCGAGGATCAGCAGTTCGGTCGCCGCCAGCCGCAGGATGTCGTAGACCACCGCCGCCTTGGCCGGCAGCGGCTTGTCGATGCAGGAATCGATCAGCCGGTCGACATGGCCGAGACGGCGCAGCGCGGTGGCGACCAGCAGGCGCGCGAACCCGCGGTCGCGCTCCGGCAGCTTGCGCCAGCCCGTCATGCGCGGCCAGCGCCTCGTCCAGCGGGGTGCGCTTCGCCAGGACGGCGCGGAACAGGTCGAAGGCGACGCTGCGCGACGCGGAGACCTTGGCTTCGGGTGAGGGACGGGTATCGGCCATGGCCGCCCTTTGAGCACGCATGGGCGGCGCCCTCAAGGGTTCTCGTCAACCCCAGGGACCGCGCCCCGAATCGCCGCCCCCGGCCATCGCCCGCAGCCGCGCGATGCGCTCGCGCATCGGCGGGTGGGTGGCGAACAGCGAGTCCACCGAGTGGGCGTGCAGCGGGTTGACGATGAACAGATGGGCGGTCGCCGGGTTGGCTTCGGCGACGTGGTTGTCGATCCGCTTGGAGGCGCCGTCGAGGCGGTCGAGCGCCGACGCCAGCCAGAGCGGCCGCCCGCAGATCTTGGCGCCGAGGGCGTCGGCGTCGTACTCCCGGGCCCGGCTGATCGCCAGCTGGACCAGGGTCGCGGCCAACGGCGCCAGGATCGCCATCAGCAGGATGCCGATGCCACCGAGCGGGCTGTTGCGGTCGCTGGACCCGCCGAACATCGACGAGAACATCGCGAAGTTGGCCAGCATCGACAGCGCGCCGGCGACCGTCGCGGTCACCGTCATGATCAGGGTGTCGCGGTTCTTCACGTGGGCCAGTTCGTGGGCCATCACGCCGGCGACCTCCTCGTGGCTCAACTGGCGCAGCAGGCCGGTGGTCGCGGCGACCGCCGCGTTCTCGGGATTGCGGCCGGTGGCGAAGGCGTTCGGCTGGTCCTGTTCGATGATGTAGACGCGCGGCATCGGCAGTTCGGCGCGCTGGGCAAGCTGGGCCACCATGTCGTGCAGCCACGGCAGGTCGGCGCGCTGGATCTCGCGGGCGCCGTGCATGCGCAGCACGATCGAGTCGGAATTCCAGTAGGCGAAGAAGTTCATCGCCACCGCCACCAGCAGGGCGATCACCATGCCGCCCTGGCCGCCGAGCGCGTAGCCGGCCACGCCGAACAGCGCCACCAGCGCCGACAGCAGCACTCCGGTCCGGAAGACGTTCATCGTTCGGTTTCCACATTCGCCACGGGACGCCGCTGAAATGGCCCGCGCGGACGGGCCGTTCAAGGACTGGCAGACGCCCGGCGCCCACCTATATCCTGGCGTCATGAGCAAGACTTCACGCGCCTTCCACGACGTCCGCACCCCGCAGTCAAAGACCGGGGACGCCCCGGCTGCGAAGCCGGTCGAGACGCCGCGCCTCGACCCGCGCGCCGCCGCCGCCGACCTGCCGCCCGAGCGCGGCGGGTATGCCGGACCGGAGCCCACCCGCTTCGGCGACTGGGAGCACAAGGGGCGCTGCACGGATTTCTGAGCCGCCGCCCAGGCTCCTCCCCACCGGTTCCACCACGCCGGCCGCCGTGCCAAAGTCGCGGCACCGACAATCCCGCGACACGCCCGCGACACGGAGGAACCCCATGACATCGCTGCGCGACAAGCTGCGCCCCGGCAAGCTGTTGGCCGCCCCCGGCGTTTTCGACGGCATCTCCGTCCGGCTGGCCGACCGCATGGGGTTCGACTGCCTGTACATGACCGGCTACGGCACGGTCGCCTCGCATCTCGGCCTGCCGGACGCCGGGCTGGCCTCGTACCGTGACATGGTCGACCGGGTGCGGATCTTCGCCGGCCTCGCCACGACGCCGCTGGTTGCCGACGGCGACACCGGCTATGGCGGGTTGCTGAACGTCGAGCACACGGTGCGCGGCTACGAGGCCGCCGGCGCCGCCGCCATCCAGCTCGAGGACCAGGAGTTCCCGAAGAAGTGCGGCCACACCCCCGGCCGCAAGGTGATCCCGATCGAGCAGGCGGCGGCCAAGATCCGGGTTGCCGCCGAAGCGCGCGACAGCCGCGACTTCCTGATCATCGCCCGCACCGACGCCCGCACCGGCCTCGGCCTCGACGAGGCGCTGCGCCGGGGCGAGGCGTTCGCCAAGGCCGGCGCCGACATCCTGTTCGTGGAATCGCCGGAAACGGTCGAGGAGATGGAGCGGATCGGCAAGGCGTTCGACCTGCCCCTGCTGGTCAACGTGGTGGAGGGCGGCAAGACGCCGGTGCTGAGCGCCGCCGAGTACGTCGCCCTCGGCTACCAGATGGCGATCTATCCCGCCCTCGGGTTCCTCGCCGTCGGGGCCGCGCTGGAATCGGTGTACGGCACGCTGAAGACCACCGGCGCCTCGACCGAGGTCACCGCCCCGCTGTCCGACTTCATGGGGTTCTCGCGGGCGATGGGGTTCGAGAAGGTCTGGGAATTCGAGAAGGCGCACGCCGGGATGGAGGGCGGCTGAGGCCGGTTACGCCGCCTGCTTCTGCAGCAGAATCAGGCGCGCGGCGCCGTAGCGGCGGTCGTCGGCGAGGGTGTAGCCCGCCGGCGCCGCCACGCTCTCCTTCTTGCCGACCTCGACGGCGATGACCGTGTCCGCGCCGATCCAGCCGCCGCGGCCGATGGTGTCGAGCGCCTCGACCCACAGTCCCGAGCCGTAGGGCGGATCCATCAGCACCAGGTCGGCCGGGGTGGTCGTGCGCTCGAGGAAGCGGGTGGCGTCGGTCTCGCGGATGTGGACCATGCCGGCCGCCCGCAGCTTGGCGATGTTGGTGCGCAGCGCCTCGAGGGCGGCCGCCCCGCTTTCCACGAACACGATCTGGCTGGCGCCGCGCGACAGCGCCTCGAGGCCGAGCGCGCCGGTGCCGGCGAACAGGTCGAGCACGCGGGCGCCGCGCAGCGTCAGCGGGAATCGCCCGCCCTCCAGGATCGAGAACAGCGCTTCGCGGGCGCGCTCGGAGGTCGGGCGGATTTCCAGCCCCTCCGGCGCGACGAGCTTAGCCCCGCGGTGTTTTCCGGCGACGATCCGCACCCGGCTTCCCCCTGTCCGTGCCGGGTCCGCCCGGTCTTCCGCCGTCGCGTCCCGGGCCGCCACGCCGCGGCCCGTCACCCCGTGGTCCATCACTTCTGGGACCGCCGCCCTGGGACCGCCGCCCCTGGGACCCCCGCCCCTGGGACCACCGCCCCTGGGACCATCACCCCTGGGACCATCACCCCTGGGACCATCGCCCCTGGGACCATCGCCCCTGGGACCGTCGCTCCGGGGCCGCCCGCCGGACCCGGGCCCTTCGGGCCACCGGGACGCGGGCCGTCACCCCGAGGGCCATCACCCCGCGGACCATCACGACGCGGGCCATCGCGCTTCGGGTCATCGCGCTTCGGGCCGTCGCGCTTCGGGCCCTCACCCCGCGCACCTTCGCCGGTCGCCTCGTCGCGCTGCGGCCAGTCGCGCCTGACCCCGTCGCGCCCGGGAACCTCGCGCCGGGGGTGCCCCGGCTTGGCGATCTCGCGCTTGAAGTCGGCCACCCGGCCGCGCTTCGGGCGCCCTGCCTTCGGGGTTCCGTCCGGGGCCTCGGCCTCCATGTCCTTCGGCTTCAGGCGAAGGGTACCGGGCTTGCTGGCTGCCGGCTTGGCCGCACCCGGCTTGGCCACTCCTGGCTTCGCCACGCCCGGTTTCACGGCGCCCGGCTTGCGGCCCGGGGGCTGAGTGCCGGTGCGCTGCGGCTTGGCCTTGGCGTGACCGCTGTCGTCGCCCTTGTCGAGGCCGAGTTGGTCCTTGAGCACCCGGCGCTTGACCTCCTCGACCGCCCCCGGCTCGATGTCGCCAAGCTGGAACGGCCCGTAGGTGACGCGGATCAGCCGGCTGACGCTGAGGCCGACATGCTCCATCACCCGCCGGACCTCGCGGTTCTTGCCCTCGCGCAGGCCCACGGTCAGCCAGGAATTGGTGCGCGTCGCCTTGTCGATGGTGACCTCGATCGGGCCGTACTCGAGGTCGTCGATGCGGATGCCCTTCTTGAGGTTGTCGAGCTTCGCCTCGTCAAGCGGGCCGAACACCCGCACCCGGTAGCGCCGCACCCATCCGGTCGACGGCAGTTCCAGGTAGCGCGCCAGTTCGCCGTCGTTGGTGAGCAGCAGCAGGCCCTCGGAATCGATGTCGAGCCGGCCGACCGTCACCACCCGCGGCAGGTCCTTCGGCAGCTTGTCGAACACCGTCGGCCGGCCCTCGGGATCGCGGTTGCTGGTCACCAGCCCGTCGGGCTTGTGGTAGCGCCAGAGCCGCGGCGGCTCGATCGCGGGGACCGGCTTGTCGTCGACCAGGATCACGCTGTCGTCGTCGACGTTGACGGCGGGCGAGGCGAGCACCACCCCGTCGACCTTGACCCGCCCCTCGGCGATCCAGCGCTCGGCGTCTCGGCGCGAGCACAGGCCGGCGCGGGCAAGGCGCTTGGAAATACGCTCGGGCCCGCGGCTCTCGTCGAACAGCGGGGCGAGGTCGGTGGGGACGCGTCGGGGTGTTTTCGCTGGCATGGAGGTGCGGTGTACCGCGCGCCGACCGGCGTGACAATCGCCACGCGACCGCGTAAGCCCGCCCCATGACGGGCGACGGCAACATGGCGAGGGCGCTGGCGGCGGCACGGGCTGCCGCCGCGGCCGGCGAGGTGCCGGTCGGCGCGGTCGTGGTGCACGCGCCGACCGGCCGCGTCCTGGCCGAGGCCGGCAACCGCGTCGAAACCGACCGCGACCCGACCGCGCACGCCGAGATGCTGGCGATCCGCGCCGCCGCCCGGGCGCTCGACACGCCCCGCCTGACCGACTGCGATCTCTACGTCACCCTGGAGCCGTGCGCGATGTGCGCCCAGGCGATCGCCCACGCCCGGATCCGCCGCCTGGTGTTCGCCGCCTATGACCCAAAGGGTGGCGGCGTCGAGCATGGCGCGCGGGTGTTCGGGCAGCCGACCTGCCACCACCGCCCGGAGATCGTCGGCGGCGTCGAGGAGAGCACGGCTTCGACGCTGCTGAAGGCGTTCTTCGCCGACCGCCGCTGACGCGGTTCAGGCGAGTTCGGCGAAGGCCAGCCGCCGGTCGGTGGCCTTCGCCTTCTTCTTGAGCCGAGCGATCTCGGCCATCACCCGGTCGGTCGGCACCGGCTCGCGCCCCGCCGGCAGCACCAGCAGGCCGGCGCTGCAGGTCAGCAGGCCGAATCGTCGCACCAGCCCGTCGCGCCCCGCCGCTTCAAGGTAGCCGAGGTGCCGAGCCTCGGATTCGTAGAAGCTCTCGACCTCGTGCTGGAAGCGGTCCATCAGGCCGCGCACCCGCTCGCGGACCGAGGACGCGTCGGCGCCCGAGAAGCCGGCGAAGAAATCGTCGCCACCGATGTGACCCAGAAATCCTCCGGCCTCGGCGAGCGCCTTTTGCATCAGCTCTGCGAACAGCTGGATCGCCCGGTCGCCTTGCCGGAAGCCGTAGGCATCGTTGAACGGCTTGAAGTTGTCGAAATCCATGTACACCAGGATCCGGTCGGTGCTGGTGTCGGCGAGCGCGTCCGCCACCCAGTCGCCGATCGACAGATTGCCCGGCAGTCGGGTCAGGGGATTCTGGTCGCGGGCGGCCGCGAGGTTCTTCTCATGGACCGCCCGCAGGATCGCGATCGACCCCATGAAACCGGCATACCGGCCGTGCTCGACCATCAGCACGCCCGGGGCATCGACCCGGTGGGCGAACAGCTCGAGGATCTTCTCGATCGGCGTTTCGATCGCCGCCACCGGGCACGGGCGCACCAGTTCGCGCAGACGCTTGCCATAGGTCTTGTTGGCCATCAGATCGCGGCCGAACGGGGAGTACACGTAGGATTTCAGGTCGACGTCGCTGATCACACCGATCGGCACGCCGTCGCGGTCGACCACCGGGAACAGCGTCAGTTCGCCGTGCCGCCGGAACGCCTCGAACACGTCAATCATGTCGAGATCGGCAAGCAGCGGTGGCAGCGTCTGGATCTGCTCGCGCACCAGGCCAACGTCGCCGGACCGGTTGCGCCTCTCGCTTTGGTTGATTCGCTCAACGATCGGGTACACCGCCCGGAGCGCTGTGCGGTCGGTCGTCGGGTGCTGGATCAGGAAGCCCTGGGCGAGGTCGAAGCCGAGATCCTTGCAGGTCCGGAATTCGGCCTCGGTCTCCACTCCCTCGGCGATCATCCGGATGCCCAGCACGTGCATGACGTCGACGATGCGCGACAGGAACAGCCGCTTCTTCGGCTCGGCCGAAATTCCGGAGATGAAGTAGCGGTCGATCTTCACGTAGTCGGGTTGGTGCTCGTGCAGCAGGCGCAACCTCGAGTAACCCTGCCCGAAATCGTCGAGCGCCAGGTGGCCTCCAGCCTCCTTGAGACGCCGGAACACGCCAAGCGCGCCGTCGCCGGTCGCCATCTCCTGGGTCTCGGGAATCTCCAGGCAGAAGCGGTCGCGCTCGATGCCGCGGGCGTCGAGGCGCTCGGCGATCTCCTCGGCCACGCCCTCGGCGGCCGCCACCCGGCGGGCGTCGACGTTGAGGAACAGCCGGGCTGTCTCGGACGGAATGGTCGCGAAGGCGTCGATCGCCCTGGTGTGCAGGAGACGTTCGAGCGGGCCGAGCCAGCCGCGGTGATAGGCGAGGTCGAACAAGGCACCGATCGGCGCCAGCCCGAGCCGATCGACGCCTCGCAGCAGCGCCTCATAGCCGTGGGCGATGCCGGTATCCATGTGTACGATCGGCTGGAAAGCGTAGGCGGTCGTGGCCTCGACGGCGGACAGGAACGCTTCCAGGGAAGCGAACGCCCCGGACCGCGCATCGTCCAGCCGAACGACCAACGGGTCGAAGTCCTTGGTCACCCGCCCTCCAACCGCATCCTTGACCCCGGACGACAAGGTCTCGCACAAACAACTATTCCGAGATGACGATACGATGAAGAATTCATGAGCGATACGCCGAACAGCGGGGTCCGCCGCCTGCATCTGATCTTCGACCTCGAGCGTGGCCGCCTGGTCGCCCGCGAGTTCCTGCGCGAGTTGGCGGCCCAGCAGTGGCCGTTGCAGGTAACCGGCGCCTCCCGGCGCGAGGACCTGGACCCGGTGCAGCGCGAGATCGTGGTGATCGAGACCATGCGCAAGGCTCACATTGCCCTGGTCCTGGTGACGCCGTCGGCGTCCACCAGCCGCACCGTGTCCGAGGAGATCCGGTTCGCCAAGCACGCCAACCTCCGGCTGGCCGGCGTGCTGCTCGCGGGCTCGACCGCCCACACCCAGCTGCCCGACGGCCTGCACCGCAGCACCGTGGTCGGCTGGGACTGGGGGGCGTTGAAGAAGGAACTGCTCTAGAGCGGAGTCAGGCGAGGTCGCGCAGCGTACCCGACTCGTCGGCGATCAACAGGCGACCGGCGTTGCGGCCCGATTTCGGCGGCTCTCCCGGCTCGCTTTCGCGGTTCCTTGCGAAGTCTTCGATCGCGCGCGCGATCTCGGCCGGCCGCAGGTCATGGACGTCATGCCCCAACGCCCGCAGGAGCCGCCGGTCGCGACGCTGCGCCAAGGGCCCATAGGTCGCGCGGTCCGTGACCCGGCGTCCGTCGGCGAGAGAGGTCAGGGTTTTCAGGACGGTCCAGTTTCGACGCCCCCAGGGGAGCAGGTCGAACGGATACCAGTTCAGAAACAGACACGGCACCCCGAACAGCAACGGCACCAGCGACAGCCCGGAACTGGACCCGATGTGGAACGTCGCCGCCGCCGGCAGCAGGACGTCGAGTTCGGCGGACTTCAGCTCCGAGGTTGCGTAATCGACCACGCCGGCCATGGTCGGCAGCGGCGTCATGCTCCGGTCTCCGAGCCGGACCACCCGGTAGCCACGCGCCACCAGTCCCGCCACCGCCGGCAGGCAGCTCGCGATCTCGGCGTTGCGAAGGTCGTGGCGCTCGTTGACGCGGAAGCCCGCCTCCCGGCAGTGCAGCGTCACGATCGGGGCGTCCGGCGCGATGCCGGCCGACGCGAGGAACCGGGCGAGGGCAGGCTGTGAGCGCTCAGGCCGGGCCAGGATGGCCCCACGGCCATCGCCGGCGCGGTCGGCGACGATGCCGCACGCCTCGAAGCAGTCGACGAACCTGCCCTCCACCCATTCGAGATGACGGCTGGAATGGCTGTCGGCATACCCGGTCCAACCAGGGACGATCTCGAGGTCCGGCGACGCCGACAGCATCAGGTCCCACAGGAACCGGTTCGCGATCCGGCCACCGACCACCTTGGCGCCGCGGAAGTCGAAGGTCCCCGCGGCCTGTCCGCGGAGCAGGAAGGCAAGCAGCACCAGATGGCCGATAGCGGCGGTCCACTGCGGTCGAAAAACCCGGAAAGCCTCGCCGTAGAGGTTCCGGCGGACCCTGCGCATGAACCTGGACACGTTCAGTTCAAGCCGGGCGGCCTGCTCGTTGAGGCCGGCGCTCCTCAGCGCCGAGGCAACGCTCTGCTTGGCAAGCGTCATGCTGTACGCTTCGTCGACGGTATCCGGGACGGCGTTCTCCGACAGGACGGCGATCAGGCGATCGAAATTGTCGCGAGCGTCGGCGAACCGCACCGGCAGGGTCGCCAGCGCGTCGAGGTCGACCCGTCGGTTGGCCACCAGCGCCGCGCCGACGAAGCCCGGGATGGCGCGGTGTCGGAACCGGACCGAGTTCGCCAGCCGCCGCAGACCGGCAACCTCCACACTCGCCGTCGCCCGAAGCGCTCGCCGCAGGACATCGCCGTCGACCATCAGGATGTCGCCCTCGGCGAAGGCCGTCGGCAAGACCGTGAGGCGCCGGAACCAGCGGAATACCGCCGTGCTGTCGCTCAGACCGCGGACAGCGTCGGGGTACGCCGCCGCGTCCGCGGGGTCGCGCAGGATGCGACGGCCGACCTCGCGGTCGTCGATCAGCGTGTTGCCGCTCATCGCGTTACGCCTTCGTTCGCCAGGCCTGCGCTATCCTGCCGCCCGGCTGACCGCCCGCCATCCGATGTCACGGCGGCAGAAGCCGTCCGGCCAGTCGATCCGGTCGACCGCGGCGTAGGCGCGCGCCCTCGCCTCCGCAGCGTCGACGCCGAGCGCGGTAACCCCCAGCACCCGGCCCCCGGTCGCCCTGAGCCGACCGTCGCCGTCGCGAGCGGTGCCGGCGTGGAACACCACGACGTCATCACCGTCGCTCTCCTCCAGCCCGCGAATCTCGGTACCCCTCCGGTATTCACCGGGGTAGCCGGCTGCCGCCATGACCACGCAGAGCGCCGTCTCGGCACGCCAACGCAGGTCGACATGGGCCAGTTGACCGTCGGCCACCGCGAGCAGCGCCGGCAGCAGGTCGCTCTTCAGCCGCATCGCCAGCGCCTGGCATTCCGGATCGCCGAAGCGGACGTTGTACTCGATCAGCCGCGGGCCTTCGGCGGTGATCATCAGGCCGGCGAACAGCACACCCTTGAACGGCCGGCCCTCCTCCCTCATGCCGGCGACCGTCGGCTCGACGACCTCCGCCATGATGCGCCCCGCCATCGCCGCGTCGACCACCGGCGCCGGCGAGTAGGCGCCCATGCCGCCGGTGTTCGGGCCGGTGTCGCCGTCGCCGACCCGCTTGTGGTCCTGGGCACCGGCGAGCGGCAGCACGAACGCGCCGTCCGTCAGGGCGAAGAAGCTGGCCTCCTCGCCGACCATGAACTCCTCGACCACGATCTCGGCCCCGGCGTCGCCGAACGCCCGGTCCGACATCATGGCGTCGACGGCGGCGAGGGCGTCGTCGACGGTTTCGGCGACCACCACCCCCTTGCCGGCGGCCAGGCCGTCGGCCTTGACGACGATCGGGGCGCCGCGCTCGCGGATGTAGCGCCGGGCCGCCTCGGCGTCCGTGAAGCGTCCGTAGGCGGCGGTCGGGATGCCGTGCCGGGTGCAGAAATCCTTGGTGAACGCCTTAGAGCCCTCCAGCGCGGCGGCGGCGGCGGTCGGCCCGAACGACCGGATGCCGGCCTCGTCCAGCCGGTCGACCAGGCCGGCGACCAGCGGTCCCTCGGGCCCGACGACGACGAAGTCGATCCGCTCGTCGCGGGCGAACGCCACCAGACCATCGAGGTCGTCGACCGGGATCGGCACGCAGGTCGCCTCGCGGGCGATCCCGGCGTTGCCGGGCGCGCAATACAGCGCATCGACCAGCGGCGAGGCGGCGATCGCCCAGCACAGCGCGTGCTCGCGCCCGCCGGAGCCGACGACCAGAACTCGCATGCAAGACCTCCTGCCCGGCCGGGCGATAATCGTCGGGTGCGGACGTTCACAGGCGCCGGTGTGTAGCATAGATTGACGCCATGCAAGACGCCGCTTACCCCCCGCCGCCGCGCCCGGCAATCTGCCCGAACTGACCGTCGGCGAGATCTCGTCGGCGGTTAAGCGCACCATCGAGACGCAGTTCGACCGGGTGCGGGTGCGCGGCGAAGTCTCGCGCCCGACGCGCGCCGGCTCCGGTCACATCTACCTGAACCTCAAGGACGACCAGGCGCGTGCTGGAGGCGGTGTGCTGGCGCGGCACGGCGCAGCGGCTGTCGGTCCAGCCCGAGGAGGGGATGGAGGTCATCGCCACCGGCAAGCTGACCACCTACCCCGGCCGCTCGAAGTACCAGATGGTGATCGACCAGATCGAGCTCGCCGGCGAGGGCGCGCTGCTGAAGCTGCTGGAGGACCGCCGCAAGCGGTTGACCGCCGAGGGCCTGTTCGACGCCGACCGCAAGCGGCCGATCCCGTTTCTGCCGTCGGTGATCGGTGTCGTCACCTCGCCGACCGGGGCGGTGATCCGAGACATCCTGCACCGGCTGGCGGACCGGTTTCCGGTGCACGTCGTGGTCTGGCCGGTGCTGGTCCAGGGCGAGGGCGCCAAGGAGCAGATCGCCCGGGCGATCGCCGGATTCAACGCCCTGCCCGCGGCCGGCGGCCGGGTCGCCCGGCCGGACCTGCTGATCGTCGCGCGCGGCGGCGGCAGCCTTGAGGACCTCTGGGCCTTCAACGAGGAGGTCGTGGTGCGCGCCGCCGCGGCCTCGGATATCCCGCTGATCTCGGCGGTCGGGCACGAGACCGACACCACCCTGATCGACTTCGCCAGCGACCGCCGCGCCCCGACCCCGACCGCGGCCGCCGAGATGGCGGTGCCGGTGCGCGCCGAACTGGTGGCGCGGATCGCCGAGGACACCGCCCGCCTGGCCCACGCCATGGCGCGCCGGCTCACCGACGGCGCCACCCGGCTGACCGGCCTGGCGCGCGGTCTCGGCGATCCGGCGTCGCGCATCGAGCAGGCGCAGCAGCGCCTGGACTACGCCACCCAGACCGGCGAGGCCTGCCTGCGGCGCCTGCTGGAGCGTTTCGCCGACCGCGTCGGCCGGCGGCTGCCGACGCCGTTCGAGATCCTGGCCAGGACCGAGGGAAGGCTGACCGCGGTCGTGCGCGGGTTGCAGGTCGGGCCGATCGAACGGCGCCTGGAGCAGGACGACCGCGAGCTGGCCCGGCTGGGCCGGGCCGCCGACGCCGCCATCGGGCGGTTCCTGAAGCTCGAGGACGACCGGGTGAAGGGCCTGGAGCGCGTGCTGCAGGCGAACTCGTTCGAGCGGGTGCTCGACCGCGGCTTCGCGCTGGTCCGGGACGCCGACGGCAGCCCGGTGACGTCGGCCGAGGATGCCCGTGACGGCCAGCCGGTGACCCTGAAGTTCCGCGACGGAGAACGCGCCGCCGTGATCGGCGCCGGCGGCGCGCGGCCGCGCCCGAAGCCGGTGCCGACGCCACCGACCCAGGAGACGCTGTTCTGATGGTCCGGACGCTCGCGATCCTCGTGGCCCTGCTCGCTTTGGTCGGCGGCGCGGCGGCCGAGACCAGGCTGCAGGGCAACCCGGTCCAGGGCGGCCTGCTGATCGGCCGCACCGACCCCGGCGCCACGGTGGTGCTCGACGGCCGCAGCGTTCGGGTGGATGCCGACGGGGTGTTCGTCCTCGGCTTCCACCGCGACGCGCCGGCCAGCGCCGACCTGACGGTCACCGCGCCGGACGGTTCGGTCGACCGCCGGACCCTGGCGATCGCCGCGCGCACCTACGACATCCAGCGCATCGACGGGCTGCCGTCCCGCATGGTGACGCCGCCGCCGGAGGTGACCGAGCGGATCCGCCGGGAGAACGCCCGGATCGCCGCCCTGCGCGAGGTCGACCGCCCGGAATCGCAGTTCCGCTCGGGCTTCGTGTGGCCGGCGATCGGCCGGATCAGCGGGTCTACGGCAGCCAGCGCATCCTGAACGGCGAGCCGCGGCAGCCGCATTACGGGGTCGACGTCGCCGCCCCGGTCGGCACCCCGATCAAGGCACCGGCGGACGGCCTGGTGGTGCTCGCCGAGGGCGACCTGTACTACACCGGCGGCACCGTGATCCTGGACCACGGCCACGGCCTGTCGAGCGCGTTCCTGCACCTGGACGCAGGTGTCGGTGAAGGTCGGCGACCGGCTCCGGCAGGGCGACGTGCTGGGCGCCCTCGGCGCCACCGGCCGGGTCACCGGCCCGCATCTGGACTGGCGGATGAACTGGTTCGACGCCCGGATCGACCCGCAGCTCCTGGTCCCGCCGATGCCGGGAAGCTGATCGGGCGGCGACCCGCTCCGTCACCGATTCAACGGCAAGCCGCCGTCAGATCGGTTCGGCGTCCACCCGCATCGGCTGGAGCAGGGTGCGGCGGATCCAGCGGGTGATCGGCCCCGGATCCCGCCAGACCAGGGCGATCGGAAACACCTGCACCATCGCCCACGGACGCGCGCGGCAGGCGGACTGCGTCCTTCTCGGTGGTCACCGGCGTGGCGCCGAGCGCCTGGGCGCGCTCGACCAGGGCCATCACCTCCTCCGGCCGCCAGCGATGGTGATCCGGGAAGCCGGCGAGTTCGACCACCTCGGCGCCGGCCTCGGTCAGCGACTCCGCGAACTTGGACGGCCGGCCGATGCCGGCGAAGGCCAGCACGCGCGTGCCGGCGAAGCGTTCGGTCCCGGGCAGCGGCTCAAGGTGCGCCCTCACGATCGGCCGGGAACCGCCGACCGCCGCCTCGACGCCGGCGCGGTCGCGGCCGATCACCGCCACCGCGTCGACCCGGGCGAGCGCGTCGGCCAGCGGCTCGCGCAGCGGCCCCGCCGGCATCACCCGGCCGTTGCCGAAGCCGGCCCCGCCGTCGACCACCAGCAGCGCGGCGGTCGGGGCGAGCGAGGTGTTCTGCAGCCCGTCGTCCATGATGATGACCTCGACCCCCTCGGACTCGAGCAGACCGGGCGCCGGCCGCCCGGTCGCGGGCGATGACGGTGGTCGCCGACCGCGCCAGCAGCAGCGGCTCGTCGCCGACGGCGCCGGCGTCGTGGATCGCGCGGGTCGACCCGCAGCGGCCCCCGTTCCCGGCCGCCATAGCCGCGCGACAGGAACCCGACTCGGAGCCCGAGCGACTTGATGTCGGCGCCGAGCGCCAGCGCCACCGGGGTCTTGCCGGTGCCGCCGGCGACCACGTTGCCGACGCAGATCAGCGGCACCGACGGCCGGTACGGCTCCGACGTCGCGCGGCGCGCCCGCCCGACCACGGTCCAGACCGCCGAGACCGGCGACAGCAGGCGCGGCAGCGGCCCGTCCGTCCGCCAGAAGCCAGGGGCCTTCATGGCGCCGCCCCGGCGCCGCTGCCGGCAGCATGGGGGTGAGCGCGTCGACGATCCGGTCGAGGCCGTGCCGGCCGTCCGCCGCCACCCGGCGCGCCGCCGCCGCCATCGCCCGCGCCGCCCCGGGATCGGCCAGCAGGTCGGCCACCGCCGCGGCGATCGAGCCGGCGTCGTCGACCGGCCGCGCCGCGCCCGCCGCGAGCAGGGCGTCGGCGGCGTCGCGGTTGTTCGGCATCAGCGGCCCGAGCAGCAGGGCGGTGCCGGCGTGCGCCGGCTCGATCGGGTTGTGGCCGCCGACCGGCACCAGCGACCCGGCCAGGAAGGTGATCGGCGCGGTGGCGTACAGCGTCCCCATGTCGCCGAGGGTGTCGGCTAGGTAGATCGCGGTCGCCGGGTCCGGCAGGGCTCCCGTCGATCGCCGCGCCACGCCGAGCCCGCGCGCGGTGGCCAGCGCCGCGATCTCGTCGCCGCGGTGCGGATGGCGCGGCGCCAGGATGGTGATGATGTCAGGTCTCCCCTCGCAAAGACGGATGTGGGCGTCGAGCACGACGGCGTCCTCGCCCGGATGGGTGTTGGCCGCCAGCCACACCGGGCGATCGCCGATCGCCTCGGCCAGCGCCGCGGCGGCGGCGCGGTCGACCGGCGGCGGCGCGCCGGCGGCCTTGAGATTGCCGACGAACCGGACGTCGCCGCAGCCGAGCTGCCCGGAACCGGTCGGCCTGCAGCGCGCTGGACGCCAGCACCCGCTCGAAGGCGGTGAACAGCGGCGACGCCAGGCGCCCGGCCCGCCGCCAGCTCCGGAACGCGCCGTCGGACATGCGCGCGTCGACCAGCGCCAGCCGGGCCCCGGCGGCCCTGGCCTCGGTCACCAGGATCGGCCACAGGTCGGACTCGATCCAGATCCCGAGGTCGGGGCGCCAGTGCCTCAGGAACCGGCGCACCCAGGCCGGGCGGTCCACCGGCACGAACTGGTGGATGACGCCGTCCGGCAGCCGCCGCGCCATGGTGGCGGCCGAGGTGACGGTGCCGGTGGTGACCAGCAGCACGAGGTCGGGCCGGTCGGCGCGCAGGCGCTCGACCAGCGCCAGCAGCGCCACCGCCTCGCCGACGCTGGCGGCGTGCAGCCAGACCAGCGGCCCCGGCGGCCGCTCGCGGCCCGGCAGGCCGCGCCGCTCCGAGATCCGTGCCGGGTCTTCCTTGCCGCGCGCTATTCGGCGCCGCAGATAGGCGTCGACCGCCGGTCCGAGGGCCGTGGCGAGGCCGCGGTACAGCGCCAGCATCACCGCACCCCTCCCGCCGGCGCCGGCTCGATCGGCGGGTGCCCCATCCGCCGGTCGGCCTCGGCGGTCACCGCGTTCAGGGCATCCTCGACCTGGATCCGGACGGCCTCGACGGCGCCGTCGTCGGCGTCGGCCCGGACCAGGATCGGTGCGCCGTAGACGATCACCCCGCGGCCGAACGGCCAGGCGACCACGAAGCGGTCCCACGACCGCATCACCGAGCGGCGCGACACGCTCCACGCCGCCGGGACGATCGGGGCGCCGGTGCGCCTTGCCGCCTGAACCACACCCGCACGGCAGCGCATGCGCGGGCCGCGCGGGCCGTCGGGGGTGATGCCGACGCTGATGCCGTCGCCCAACGCCCGCAGCATGCCCTTGAGCGCCGCCATCGGGTTGCGCCGCGACGATCCCCAGATCGGCCGGGTGACGTAGTCGCCGACGGCGATGCCGAGTATCCGGCTGTCGCCGTGCTCGGACTGCACCATCGCCAGCGGCTTGGCCTTCGGCCAGGCCTCGCTGATCAGCATCAGGCGGTTGTGCCAGAAGGCGCCGATCACCGGCTGCGGGCCATCCAGGAGGGCGGCGGCGGCCGGGTCGGCGACCCGCTCCCAGCGGGTGGTGGCGCGCACCACGCGGATCCACCAGCCGGCAAGCGCACCGGCGGCGCGCAGGCCGAACTCGCTCTTCAGCAGTCGCTTCAGCATGGAAAGCAGGGTCGGTCGGTCAACGGCGCCGGACGGCAGGTTACGGATGGCCGGAACCTATCACGCCGAAACAGCCCTGGGCACGTGCCCAGGCGTGACCATTCGCGGGCCGTTCGAGTCAGGCGGCGGCCGTGAACGCCCGTGCTGCGTCGAACGGCTTCAGATTATTCAGAAAGTTCTCCGCGGACCGCCGCCAGGTGAACGTCAGGGCGTGCGCCCGGGCGGTTTCGCGGTCGATGGCGAGCGCCCGCTGCACCGCCCGGCCGAGATCCGCGTCGAGCGCGCCGGCCCCCGACTCGCCGATCACGTCGAGCGGCCCCGGCACCGGATAGGCGGCGACCGGCACGCCGCACGCCAGCGCCTCGATCAGCACCAGCCCGAAGGTGTCGGTGCGGCTCGGGAACACGAACACGTCCGCCGACGCGTAGTGCGCGGCGAGGTCCTCGCCCTGGAGCGAGCCGACGAACACCGTCTCCGGGAACCGCCGCTGCAACTCGACGCGCTGCGGACCGTCGCCGACCACCACCTTGGTGCCCGGGGTATCGAGCTCGAGAAACGCGCCGATGTTCTTCTCCACCGCGACCCGGCCGACATACATCAGGATCGGCCGCGGCAGATCCAGAATTGAGGCGCGGGGGTAGAACAGCGACAGGTCGACGCCGCGGGTCCAGTCCCGGATGTTGGCGAAGCCGTGCGCCTCCAGTTCGTGGCGCAGCGACGCGGTGGCCACCATGACGCCGCTCGACGGCCGATGGAATCGGCGCATGACCGCGTAGGTCCAGGCCAGCGGTACGCGGGCACGGGCGCGGACATACTCCGGAAACCGGGTGTGGTAGGCGGTGGTGAACGGCAGCCCGCGGGCCAGGCAGTAGCGCCGGGCGGCGTGACCGAGCGGGCCCTCGGTGGCGATGTGAATGGCGCAGGGGGCGGCGGCGTCGAGCATCCGGGCGATGCGGCGCTCCGGGAACAGCGCCAGCCGGATCTCCGGATAGGTCGGGCATGGGATCGTCCGGAACCGATCGGGCGTGATGAAGCTGACGCGATGGCCGAGCGCCCGAGTTCCTCGCCGGTGGTGGTGAGCGTGCGCACCACCCCGTTGACCTGCGGGTGCCAGGCGTCGGTGACGATGGCGACGTGCAGGGCGGCGTCGAGGGTGCTCATCGCGGCGCTCCGGCTCAGGCCGCGAACGACAGCTGGCGGACCTCGGCCCAGTGCAGGATTTCCAGCTCGCCGTCCATATGCTCGACCAGGGCGGTGCAACTCTCCACCCAATCGCCGTCGTTGCAGTACAGGATGTCGCCGATCTGGCGCATCTCGGCCTTGTGGATGTGACCGCAGATCACGCCGTCGACGCCGCGGCGGGCAGCCTCCGTCGCCAGCGCCTCCTCGAACCGGCCGATGAACTCGACGGCGCGCTTGGCCTTCTGCTTGAGGTAGGCGGACAGCGACCAGTAGGGATAGCCGAGCCGCCGGCGAACGCTGTTGAACACGGTGTTGAGCGACAGCAGGGTGGTGTAGGACCAGTCGCCCAGCACCGCGAGCCACTTGGCGTAGGTCACCACCGCGTCGAACTCGTCGCCGTGGATCACCAGGAACCGCTTGCCGGTGCGGGTCACGTGCACGTGCTCGGGCCGGATTTCGATCTGGCCGAAATCGGCGTTGAGGAATTCCCGGAACATCTCGTCGTGGTTACCGGGGATGAACATCACACGGGTGCCCTTGCGCGCCTTGCGTAGGAGTTTCTGCACCACGTCGTTGTGCGACTGCCGCCAGGCCCAGGATCGGCGCATACGCCACAGGTCAATGATGTCACCGACGAGGTAAAGATACTCCGATTCGGTGTGCCTGAGGAAATCCAGCAGGAACTCGGACTGGCAACCGCGGGTGCCAAGATGAACGTCGGAGATCCAGATCGACCGGTACCGCGTCACGCCGCGCTCGGCATTCATCGGCTATCTCCTATCCCTTGCCCGGTCGGAACGGCAAAGCCTACAATTGGCACTGGTGGATAAGCGGCCCGCTAGATCTGGTAAAGTGAATTATACATGACAATGTACTTGATTTTGACTTTCGAACTTTGAACACGGCCGTTAGAATTGCTGTAATAAATCTTTAATTCTTGTCGACTCATTGGGTCGATCCATCGCTGATCAAGGATCGTCGCAGAATGCGCAGAGACATTGATCCCGCAGTCACGGCAACGGCCGCCGGCGCGCCGGCCGAGGGGGCCGCCGTCGGGTGATGATCATCCACAACCCCAACGCCGGCCGCCGACGGCGACAGTCCCGGCTGCACGACGTCCTGGTCGAGCTCGAGCGGCTGGGCTGCGCGGTCGACGTCAGGTCGACGGCCGGAGCCGGCGACGCCGAGCGTTACGCCCGCGGCGCCCGGGCGAGCGCCGCCGCCGGCGATGGCCCCGATGTGGTGGTCGCCGCCGGCGGCGATGGCACCATCAACGAGGTGGTGAACGGCCTTGCCGGCGGGACCATGCCACTGGCGTTGCTGCCGATGGGCACCGCCAACGTCCTGGCCGCCGAGATCGGGTTGCGGGAGGATCCGCGCGACATCGCCCTGACCATTCAACGCGGCCAGGCGGTGACCATTTATCTCGGCGAAGTCAACGGCCGCCGCTTCACCCTGATGGCCGGGATCGGGCTGGACGCCGACGTGGTCGCCTCGGTTCACCCGAGGCTGAAGCGGGCCACCGGCAAGTTCGCATACGCGGTCGCCACCTTGCAGCGCTGGCTGCAGTACCGGCGCCACCGTTTCCGGATCGAGATCGACGGCGTGCCGCACGACGCCGCGGCGGCCGTGGTCGCCAATGGCCACTACTACGCCGGACGATTCGTGTGCGCCGGCGACGCCCGCCTGACCGACCCATGGCTTCACGTCTGCCTGTTCGAGAAGCCCGGGCGCTGGCACGCCGCCTACTACATGGCCGGGCTGTTCGGCGGATTCCTGCCGCGCATGAAGAGTTTCCGGGTGGTGCCGGGCCGTGACATCGCGATCCTGGAGCACGGGGCTCGGCCGGTGCAGGGCGACGGCGACGTCATCGCCCGGCTGCCCGTGCGGATCCGCCTGTCCGACGAGACCGTGCCGCTGGTGATGCCGGTCGCCGGCTGAGCAGACCCGGCCGGCCTACGGGCTGGCCTCGGCGCCGCGGTCGCGCCAAGCCGCGTCGGCTTCGGCGATGTAGCCCCCGGGGTTGCGCTGCCAGAGTTCACGGACCCGGTCGTTGCGGTGCAGGTAGAGCTTGCCGTCGATGACGTCGAACACGGTCGGATCCACGTCGTAGGCCTTGCCGAGCGCGACCCCGTACGCCTCGAAACCGCCGTACTGAGGCGCGTAGCGGCGGGGATCGTCGAGGAACCGCGCGCGGTTGCGCTCGGACGAGAACCGCCACCGGGTCCCCGCCCACACCGTCTCGATCCCGGGCTCGCCAGGAACCGCCTCCAGGTCGTCGAAGTAGGCCACCGGGTCATAGCCGTGGATCGCCACCCCGTCGCGATTGTTCACGGCAAAGTTGATCGTTTTATCGAATCCGCCCGGGTCCTGCTTGGACAGCGCGACCCCGGTTCCGAGGATGACGGTCAGCAACAGCGCGCGGACGATGGTCGGGCAGGCAGCCATTTCGAACTCCAGACACCAGCCCCTCTCCCGTAAAGAGCGAGATGGGGTCGGCGGGGACGGATTCCAGGCAACGCGCTCTCACGAGCGCGAGAGCACCGGATCCCGGGCGTGGTAACGGAAGGTCAGTCCTGGCCGCCGGCCACCAGCAGGCCCTCGACCCGCAGGGTCGGGACGTCGACGCCGTACTTGAACACCAGGTCGTCCGCCGGCGTCAGGCTCCGGAAGATGTCGCGAAGGTGTCCGGCGACGGTCATCTCGGAGACCGGGAAGGTGATCTCGCCGTTCTCGATCCAGAACCCGGCGGCCCCCGGCTGTAGTCGCCGGTGACGAGGTTGACCGACGAGCCCATCATCTCGGTGATGTAGAACCCGCGCTCGATGTCGGCGATCAGTCCTTCCGGCTCAGCTTGCCCGGCTCCAGGTAGAGGTTGGTCGAGCCGGGGCTGGGCGGCGACCCGGCTCCGCGCCCGGCGTGGCCGGTGCTGGCCAGCCCGAGCTGCCGGCCGGTCGCGAGGTCGAGGAACCAGCTGGTCAGCCGGCCGCCCTCGACCATCGCCCGTCTGGCGGTGGCGAGGCCTTCGCCGTCGAAAGGCTTGGAGCGGAAGCCGCGAGGACGGTGCGGGTCGTCGACCACCCGGATGCCCGGCGCGAACAGCGCCTCGCCCATGGCGCCCTTCAGGAAACTGGTGCCGCGCGCGATCGCGGCCCCGTTGATCGCCGACGCCAGGTGGCCGAGCAGCGACCGGCCGGCGCGCGGATCGTAGACCACCGGCAGGGTCGCGGTCTTCGGCCGGCGCGGGTTGAGGCGGGCCACGGCGCGCTCGCCGGCGCGGCGGCCGATGTCCTCGGGCGCCTCGAGATCGGCGTCGAACACCGCGGCGGTGTAGTCGTAGTCGCGCTCCATCTTCTGGCCGGTCCCGGCGACCACCGAGGCGGAGATCGAGAAGCTGGAGCGCCGGTAGGCCCCCGCGAAGCCGTTGCTGGCGGCGAGCGCCACGTCGGTCAGCCCCCACGCCGCCTCGGCGCCCTCGGAATTGGTGACCCCGGGCACCGCCCGGGCGGCCTCCTCGGCGATCCGGGCGCGCTCGACCAGGGTCTCGGCCGACGGCTCGGTCGGGTCGAACATCTCGAGTTCAGGCCAGGCTCCGGCGATCTGCCCGGGCTCGGCGATCCCGGCGTAGCGGTCCTCGGGGGCAGCCCTGGCCATCGCCAGCGCCCGGGTCACCAGCTCGTCGAGGGCGTCGCCCTTGAAGTCGGTCGTCGACACCACCGCCTGCCTGAGGCCGACGAACACCCGCAACTCGACGTCGCGACCTTCCGAGCGTCTCGACCGCCTCCGGCGTGCCGAGGCGCTGCGACACCGATTGCGACACGCCGTGCGCCATCAGCGCGTCGGCGGAATCCGGCTCCGGCGCGACGGGCGCGCGACAGCAGGTCGTCAAGCAGGGACAGGGCGTCGGCGGCGGCGTTTTCGGTCATGGACTCGCTCGGTCGGGATTCGCGCACCCCCGATCTGGAGAGTGGGCGTCGTGGTCGGCGTCAGATAGAGTTCCGATCCGCTCCGCGCAACCAGGCGCGCGCAAACGGCGGGAACCATCATGACGCTCGATATGGAACGGTTGAAGCGCATTCCCAATGGAAATCCGGTGCGCGGCACCTTCTCGAAGGCCGAGATGGCGCGGCGGGTCGCCGGGCTGCGCCGGATCCTGGCGGAACTCGACCTGCACGCCGCGATCCTGACGTCGTACCACAACATCAACTACTACTCGGACTTCCTCTACACCCGCTTCGGGCGCCGCTACGCGCTGGTGGTCACGGCCGACGCCGTGACGTCGGTCAGCGCGAACATCGACGGCGGCCAGCCGTGGCGGCGCACCGCCGGCGACAACCTCGTCTACACCGACTGGCGCCGGGACAACTATTTCCACGCCCTGCAGACCCTGCTGCCGGGGGCGACCAGGCTCGGCATCGAGTTCGACCACGTCGACCTGGACACCCGCCGGATGCTCGGCGACGCCTTCGCCGGCGCCGACTTCCTGGACGTCGCCGCCCCGGCGATGCGCGAGCGCATGATCAAGTCGCCGGAGGAGATCGCCCTGATCACCGAGGGGGCTCGGATCGCCGACCTCGGCGGCGCCGCCTGCGTCGAGGCGATCGCGGTCGGCGTGCCGGAGCACGAGGTGGCGCTGCACGCCACCGGCGCCATGGTGCGCGAGATCGCGCGGCGCTTCCCCGACGCCGAGCTGATGGACACCTGGACCTGGTTCCAGTCCGGCATCAACACCGACGGCGCCCACAACCCGGTGACCTCGCGCCGCATCGAGCGCGGCGACGCGCTGTCGCTGAACTGCTTCCCGATGATCGCCGGCTACTACACCGCGCTGGAGCGCACGCTGTTCGCCGAGGAGGTCTCGGACGCCCACCTGCGGTACTGGGAGATCAACCTCGAGGTCTACCGCGCCGGCCTCGCCCTGATCCGGCCGGGGGCGCGATGCTGCGACATCGCCCATGAGCTGAACGCGATCTACGCCCGCCACGGCGTGCTGGACAAGCGCACCTTCGGCTACGGCCACTCGTTCGGCGTGCTCTGCCACTACTACGGCCGCGAGGCCGGGCTGGAGCTGCGCGAGGACGTCGAGACCGTGCTGGAGCCGGGCATGGTGGTCTCGATGGAGCCGATGATCACCATTCCGGAGGGCGAGCCGGGAGCCGGCGGCTACCGCGAGCACGACATCCTGGTGGTCACCGAGGACGGAGCCCGCAACATCACCGGCTTCCCGGTCGGGCCGGACGCCAACGTCATCCGGGGCGGCTGACCCCGGCCCGGCCGAACGCCACGGCCGCCGCCACCGCCGACGCCAGGGCGAGTGCCGCGAGCGCGGCGAAGGCGACGCGGAACGCCGTGACCAGCGCGCCGTGCGCCGCCGCCACCACCTCCGGCGCCCACGGCCCCGCCGCCGGCGGCGGCCGCATGTCGGCGAGTGCCGCCGGGTCGGCCAGCAGCGCCGCCATCACCGGCGCCGGCAGGTCGAGCGCCGCCAGCGCCGGCTCCAGCGCGACCCGGAACACCCCGACCAGCAGCGGGCCGACCGCCGCCACCGCCAGCAGCCCGGCGACCCGGCTGGCGGCGTTGTTGACCGCCGAGGCGGTTCCGGCGTGGCGGTCGTCGACCGCGTTCATCACCACGGTGGTGAGCGCCGGGATGCAGACCGCCATTCCGACCCCCAGCACCAGCACGCCCGGCAGGAAGGTCGACCAGTAGGGCGTGCCGGTCACCGGCCAGGCCAGCAGCGCCAGCCCGGCGGCGGCGATCGCCGGACCGGCGACCAGCGGCGGCCGCGGCCCGTGGCGGTCGAGCAGCGAGCCGGACCAGCGCGACAGCAGGAACAGCACCACCGGGAACGGCACGAAGGCGGCTCCGGCCTCGGTCGCGGAGTAGCCGTGCAGCCGGATCAGGGCGAGCGGCAGCAGGAAGATCGCCGCCCCGAGCGCGCCGTACAGCAGCAGCGTCAGCAGGTTGGCGGCCGCGAACGCCGGCACCCTGAACAGCGACGGCGGCAGCAGCGGCGCCGGGCAGCGGGCCTCGACCCGCAGGAACAGGGCCAGCAGCCCCAGGCCCGCCGCCCCCGCCAGGCCGCTCGCCCAGGCCCGGTCCGGCGCCTCGCCCAGCTCGATCAGCGCCCACGACACCAGGCCGAGCCCGGCGACCGCCAGCACCGCGCCGGCCCAGTCCATCGGCCCGGCCTCGCCCGGTTCCCGGCTCTCGCGCAGCGCCAGCGCCGCCAGCCCCAGCACCACCGCCGCCACCGGCAGGTTGATCCAGAACGCCGCCCGCCACGACAGGGTGTCGACCAGCCAGCCGCCCAGCAGCGGCCCGACCGGCCGAGGTCACGGCGGCGAAGCCGGACCAGGTGCCGATCGCCCGGCCGCGCTCGCCGACCGCGGGTAGGCCGCCGACAGGATGGCGAGGCTGTTCGGGACCAGCAGGGCGGCGCCCACGCCCTGGACCGCGCGCGCCAGGATCAGCAGCAGCGGCGTCGAGGCCAGCGCGCAGGCCAGGCTGGCGAGCGCGAACAGCCAGACCCCGGCGGCGAACACCCGCCGGCGGCCGAGCCGGTCGCCGAGCGTTCCGCCCAGCAGCAGCAACGCCCCGAGCGTCAGCAGGTAGCCGTTGACCACCCACTGCAGGTCGCCGACCGTTGCGCCGAGGTCGCGCTGGAGCGCGGCCAGCGCCACGTTGACCACGCTGCCGTCGATGAAGGCGAGGCTGGAACCCAGCACCGTGGTGACGAGAACCAGCGGGCGGCGGGCGGGAGGGGCGCTGTCATCGGCCACCGGGGGACCTCCGCGACGGAAGGTCCTCCCTTACCCGGCCGCGCGGCTCACCGCCAGGGGATCACGCCGCAAGGCTCAGTCGTCGTCCCAACGCGGCGACGCCTCGAGCTGGTCGGCGGTCAGCCCGGTCATGAAGCGGTCGCCCTGGAGCTCGAGATGCTCGAGCGAGACGACCACCTCCTTCTCGCCAAGACCGAGGAACCCGCCGACCTCGGCGGTCACCGCGACGATCTTGCCGTCGGCGTCCGCGAGCACCTCCTCGATGTCGCCGATGGTGTCGCCCTCGGCGTTGACGATATCCATGTCCTCGATCTGATCGACCGTCAGGCCGCTCCACATGGCGGTGGTGTTGTCGTCGTCGAGTTCCCGGAGCGCCTTGACGGACATGCCGTCGGCGGCACCGGTGGCGGCCGGCGCGGCCCGCGTGGTCTGGGCGATGGCGGGCACCGGCGCCGTGGCCAGCATCAGAAGCGCCGCCAGCGGGAGCGTTGCCAGATATCGCGAGGTCATCGTGGTCTCCATCGTCATTGCCGTTGCGTCGTCGCCGGCTCAACCGGCCCGCTCCCCGGAAGTTCCGACGCGGCGCGTTACGGGGCGGCCGGCCCGCATTGAACCGCCGGCGGCGCTCCGGTATACGGGCGACGGCGCGGAACGGTGCGGAGGCGGCCATGGCCTACTGGGTGATCGGCGGCGAATACACGGACACCAGCTTCACGCTCATCCGGGGCGGCGACGCCGAGGAGCGGATCGGCCCGTTCAAGGACTACGAGACCGCCAAGTCGGTGTGGGGCAAGCTCGCCTGGCAGCACGTCGACGACGCCCACGTCCGCTACCGCATCCTGCACGAGGAGGCGAGCGAGTTCTGGGTGGTCGGCGGGGTCTACAAGTCGACCGATTTCAGCGAGACCTCGGACGGCTCGCCCGAGGCCAAGATCGGCCCGTTCGAGACCTACGAGCAGGCCAAGGCGGTCTGGTCCCAGAAGGCCTGGGAGACCGTCGACGACGCCCACTCGCGCTGGCGGATCGAGAAGATCAGCCGCTGACCCGGACGCGGCTACGCGTCACCCGCTGACCGGCACGCGACCCCGCGTCACCCGCCGGAAGCGCAGCACCAGCGCCGCCCACACCACCGCCAGGCCGAGGGCGAGGCCGCCCCACACCCCGACGCCGCCGTAGCCGAGCGGGAACGCCAGGATCACCGCGCCGCCGATCCCGAACACCCAATAGCCGACGATGGCGATCACCATCGGCACCCTGGTGTCCTTGAAGCCGCGCAGGGCGCCGGCCGTCACCGCCTGGCCGCCGTCGGCGAGCTGGAACAGCCCGGCCATGGCGAGGAAGCCGATCGCCAGCTCGATCGCCGCCGCGCCGTGCGGGTCGCCGGCGTCGAGGAACAGCCCGGCCAGCGGCCGCCCGGCCAGCACGAACGCCAGCGCCATCGGCACCACCACCAGCACGCCGACCACCATCGCCACCCGCCCGGCCCGGCGCGCGCCCTCGACGTCGCCGCGCCCGACCGCCAGCCCGACCCGGATGGTCGCCGCCTGGGCGACGCCGAACGGCACCATGAACGAGATCGCGGTGTACTGGATGGCGACCGCGTGGCCGGCCAGGGCGTCGACCCCGATCAGCCCGACCAGGAAGCCCGACGCCGCGAACAGCCCGGACTCCGCCAGCTTGGTCAGGCCGATCGGCAGCCCGACCACCCACACCTCGCGGAACCGCGGCCAGTCGGTGCGCCAGAACCGCGCCAGCAGGCGGTAGCGCCGCCAGCGCCGGTCGCGCAGCACCACCGCCAGCAGGGCGAGGAACATCGCCCCCTGCACCAGGGTGGTGGCGAGGCCGAGCCCGAACAGCTCCGAGGCGCGGGAAGCCGAACTTGCCGAACATCAGCACCCAGTCGGCCAGCGCGTTGACGCCGATGCCGGCGACCAGGATCCAGAGGGCGGCACGCGGCCGCGAATGCGCGGCGATGAAGTTCCGCAGCAGGCTGAACCCGACCATGAACGGGAAGCCCCACATGGCGCCGTGGGCGTAGTCCTGGGCCTGCGCCGCCAGTTCCGGGTCCTGGCCGAGGGCGTGCACCAGGATCGCCTCGGCGTTCCAGAAGTACAGCCACGCCGGCAGCGTCATCGACAGCGCCACCCACAGGCCCTGCCGGAAGGTGCGCCGCACCCCCTTGTAGCGCCGCGCGCCGAGTTCCTGGGCGAACATCGCCGAGGTCGCGAACAGCAGGCCGAGGGTGGTGACGAACACCGGGAAGAACAGGTTGTGGCCGAGCTGGCCGGCGGCGAGCGCGTGCGGGCCGAGATGGCCGGTCATCACCACGTCGGTGGTGTGCAGCGCCATCTGGGCGATCTGGGTCAGCGCGATCGGGACCGACAGCGCGACGGTCGCGCGGATCTCGTCCCCGAGGACGCGACCCGCGCCACCGCCGCCCGCCGCGGACGTGATGGCCATAGGGATCTCCGGGCCACGCCGTCGGGCGACGGGCCGATCCCGCTTTAGGTGTGGGGGTCGGGAGGGTCAAGGAGATTCGCGGCATGGTTCCGGTCGCCACCGCCGCCCGAACCCGCTATCACTGGCCGCACTCCCACAGCTTGTCGATACGAGGTCCCCCGATGTTCCTCACCAACCAGGACATGGTCGAACTGGTCGAGTGGCGGCGCCGGCTGCACAGCATGCCGGAGGTGTCGGGTGCCGAGGAGCGCACCGCCGCCGAGGTGCGGGCGTTCGTGGCGGCGACCGGGCCGGACCGGATCGTCGCCGGGCTCGGCGGGCACGGCGTCGCGGCGGTCTACGAGGGCCGCGAGCCCGGGCCGACGGTGATGGTGCGGGCTGAGCTCGACGGCCTGCCGATCGCCGAACTCGGCGACGTGCCGCACCGCTCGACGGTGCCGGGCAACGGTCACATGTGCGGCCATGACGGCCACATGGCGACGCTGGCGGCGGTGGCGCGCGGCCTCGGCCGGCAGCGCCCGCTCCGCGGCCGGGTGGTGCTGATGTTCCAGCCGGCCGAGGAGGACGGCTCGGGTGCGGCGGCGGTGATCGCCGACCCGCGGTTCGGCGGGATCGCGCCGGACCTGGCGTTCGCCCTGCACAACGTGCCCGGCCTGCCGCTCGGCGAGGCGGCGCTGGTCGAGGGACCGGTGAACTGCGCCTCGCGCGGCATGCGGATCGTGCTGACCGGCAAGACCGCCCACGCCTCGATGCCGGAGACCGGGGTGTCGCCGATGGCGGCGATGGCGGGGCTGATGCCGGCGCTGACCGCGCTCGCCAGCGGCGGCCCGATCGACGACGGCTTCGCGGCGGTCACCATCACCCACGCCCGCATGGGCGAGCCGGCGTTCGGCATCGCGCCGGGCCACGGCGAGATCTGGGGAACCCTGCGGACCCTGACCGACGGCCGCATGGCGGCGCTGGTGGCGCGCGCCGAGGCGCTGGCGGCGGCGGCCGCGGAGGAGCACGGCCTCGGCTGCGCGATCGGCTACCACGACGTGTTCCGGCACTGCGAGAACGCCCCGGAGGCGGTCGGCCATCTGCGCCGCGCGCTCGACGCCGAGGGCGTGCCGCACGGGACGGGCATGCTGCCGTTCCGGGCGTCGGAGGATTTCGGGCGCTTCGGCGACGGCGCGCGCTCGGCGATGTTCTTCCTCGGCGCCGGCGAGAACCACCCGGCCCTGCACAACCCCGACTACGACTTTCCCGACGACCTGATCGGCGTCGGCGCCCGGGTGTTCATGCGGACCATTCGGGACCTGCTGGGGTAGCCGGGCGCTCGCGCACGCGTCCTACCCATCCATCCCCGCCATCCGGCCGATCAGCGCCCACTGCTCGTCGGTCACCGGCACCACCGACAGGCGCGACTGGCGGACCAGCGCGAAGCCCTCGAGCTGCGGCTCGGCCTTGATGTCGGCGAGCGTCACCGGCGTCTTCACCGGCTCGACCGCCTTGATGGTGACCATGCCGAAGCGCCCCGAGGCGTCGGTCGGGTCGGGGTGGTAGGTCTCGATCACCTCGACGATGCCGACGATCCGCTTCTCGTCGACCGAGTGGTAGAAGAAGCCGCGGTCGCCGACCTGCATCGCCTTCATGTTGTTGGCGGCCTGGTGGTTGCGCACACCGTTCCAGCCCTCGCCTTCGTCGCCCTTGCGGACCTGATCGTCCCACGACCAGGCCCCCGGCTCCGACTTGAACAGCCAGTACGCCATCGCCCGCCCCCGGCTCAGCCGGCGACGCCGGGGTTGAAGAACGCCTTGCGCCAGCGGGTGATCCTGACGCTCTGGAACAGCCCGGCCTTGGCGAACGGGTCGCCGTCGGCGAACGCCTTGGCGGCGGCCTCGTCGGCGGCGTCGATCACCAGCAGCGAGCCGAGCATGCCCTCGCCGTCCTCGGTCAGCAGCGCGCCGCCCATCAGGATCTGGCTCTCCTTCGACTTCAGGTACTCGATGTGCTCCGGCCGGTTGGCCATGCGGACGTCCATCGAGTTCGGCTTGTCGACGCAGTAGATGGCGTAGAGCATCGGGATCCTCCGGTTGCGCTGGTCCGGCGAACGCTAGCCGATCGACGCCCGGCGCGGAAGCGCCGCCGGCCGGGTCAGCCGGTCTCGGCGCCGCGCGGCGGCCGGGCCAGCAGGGCGGCCGCCATCGCCTCCAGGTCGGCGCCGCGGTTCAGCACCGCGTCGACCGCCGCCGTCACCGGCAGGTCGAGGCCGAGGCCCCGGCCGCGCGCCAGCAGGGCGGCCGCCGTGCCCGCCCCTCGACCACGCCCCGGCTGGCCGCCAGCGCGGCGTCGCGGGCCATGCCCTCGCCGAGCCGCCGGCCGAAGGCGTAGTTGCGCGATTGCCCGCTGGTGCAGGTCAGAACCACGTCGCCGAGGCCGGACAGCCCCATCACCGTCTCGGCCCGGCCGCCCAGCGCCGCCACCAGCCGCGCCAGCTCGGCGAGGCCGCGGGTGATCAGGGCGGCGCGGGCGTTGTCGCCGAGCGCCAGGCCGTCGGCGATGCCGCAGGCGATCGCCAGCACGTTCTTGAAGGCGCCCGCCGCCTCGACCCCGACCCTGTCGGTGCTGGTGTAGAGCCGGAAGGTCGGCGAGCCGAGCGCCGCCGCCACTCGCGCCGCGACCTCGGGGTCGGCTGCCGCCACGGTCGCCGCCGTCGGCACGCCGCGCGCCGCCTCGCCGGCGAAGGTCGGTCCCGACAGCACAGCCACCGCACAGCCGGGGGCGGCCTCGGCGATCGCGTCCGACAGCAGCCCGCCGGTCGCCGGGTCAGAACCCCTTGGCGCACGAGACCAGGGTGCCGGAGCCGCCCGCCGCCGCCCAGGCCGCCGCCACCTCGGCCGCCGCCGCCGCCGGCACCGCCAGCAGCGCGATCGGCGCCCGCGCCGCCGCCATCTCACCGGTCACCCGCACGCCCTCGACCGTCGCCGCCTCCGGCCGACGGGCCCACAGCACCGGCGATCGCCCGGCCCGCCGTGCCAGCGCGGCCAGCGCCCGGCCCCAGGCACCGCCGCCGAGCACCGCGAGGTCGGCCCC
This sequence comes from Rhodospirillaceae bacterium, assembly GCA_018401495.1. GTDB lineage: Bacteria > Pseudomonadota > Alphaproteobacteria > Thalassobaculales > Thalassobaculaceae > Thalassobaculum_A. Next base: position 304,967 of record JAGYJX010000008.1, on the reverse strand, counting down.
GACGGTGCCGGGCGTCGGGCTCATGCCTTCACCGCGCCGGCGCCGATCGACCGGGCGGCGTCCGGGTCGAGCGGCCAGCGCGGCCGCGGCCGGAAATCCAGGCCGTCGACCAGCCCGAGCGCCAGCCGCTCCTGCCCGGCCCAGGCGATCATCGCGGCGTTGTCGGTGCAGAGCGCCAGCGGCGGCGCCACGAAGCGCATGCCGCGGCGCTCGGCCAGGCCCGACAGGGCGGCGCGCAGCGTGCGGTTGGCGGCCACCCCGCCGGCCACAACGAAGGCCCGGCCGGGGCCGTGCGCGGCCTCGAACGCGCTCGATGGCGCGGCCCGGAGCGGTCGACCAGCGAGGCCGCGACGGCGGCCTGGAAGCCGGCGGCGAGGTCGGCGCGGGCGCGGTCGTCGAGGCCGTCCCCGAGCTCTTCGACGCGCCGGCGCACCGCGGTCTTCGAGGCCGGAGAACGAGAAGTCGCAGCCCGGCCGACCGAGCATCGGCCGCGGCAGCTCGAAGCGGGCCGGATCGCCGGCCGCGGCGGCGCGCTCGACGGCCGGGCCGCCGGGATAGCCGAGGCCGAGCAGCTTGGCGGTCTTGTCGAACGCCTCGCCGGCGGCGTCGTCGATGGTGGTGCCGAGCCGGCGGTAGCGCCCGACCCCCTCGACCGCCAGCAGCTGGCAGTGGCCGCCCGACACCAGCAGCAGCAGGTACGGGAACGCGACGCCGTCGGTCAGACGGGCGGTCAGGGCGTGGCCCTCGAGATGGTTGATGCCGAGGAACGCCAGGCCGTGCACCAGGGCGATCGCCTTGCCGGTGGTGGCGCCCACCAGCACGCCGCCGATCAGGCCGGGGCCGCCGGTCGCCGCCACCGCCGCCAGGTCCGCCGAAGCCGATGCCGGCCTCCGCCATCGCCCGCTCGATCACCCCGTCGAGGTGGTCGAGATGGGCGCGCGCCGCGATCTCGGGCACCACGCCGCCATAGGCCCGGTGCTCGTCGAGCTGCGACAGCACCACGCTCGACAGGATGCGCCGGTCGGCCGCCACCACCGCCGCCGCGGTCTCGTCGCAGCTGGTCTCGATTCCCAGGATCGGCCGGCCGGCCGCACCCGGGGCCGGGGCCGAACACGCAGGCGGTGGCTCGATCAACGGCGCCCTCTTTTCGTTCGCCCCGCTTCCGTCTACACGATACAGGCATGAGCGCAAACACCGCCCGTACCGGCCCGCTTCTCACCCTCGGCTCCCGCGGCTCGCCCCTGGCCCTGCGGCAGACCCGGGAGACGCACGCCCGGCTCGCCGAGGCCTGGCCGGACCTGGCCGCCGACGGCGCCATCGCCTTCCGCGAGATCCGCACCACCGGCGACGCGGTCCGCGACCGCCCGCTGGCCGAGATCGGCGGCAAGGGCCTGTTCATCAAGGAGATCGAGCAGGCGCTGGTCGACGGCCTGATCGACGCCGCCGTGCACTCGATGAAGGACATGGAGACGACCATGGCGGCCGGCACCGTGCTGGCCGCCGTGCTGCCGCGCGAGGATGCCCGCGACGCCTGGATCTCGCCGGTCGCCGACCGCGTCGAGGACCTGCCGCAGGGTGCCCGCATCGGCACCGCCTCGGTGCGCCGCGCCGCCCAGGTGCTCGCCCGGCGGCCCGACCTGGAGATCGTGCTGTTCCGCGGCAACGTCGACACCCGGCTGCGCAAGCTGGCCGAGGGCGAGGTGGCAGCCACCTTCCTCGCCGCCGCCGGCCTCAGCCGCCTCGGCATGCTGGATCACGCGACGCGGATCGTCGGCATCGACGAGATGCTGCCGGCGGTCTCCCAGGGCGCCGTCGGCGTGCAGTGCCGCGACGGCTCGGCCTCGCCGCGCGACGCCGACATCCGCCGCCGGATCGCCGCCCTCGACGACACCCCGAGCCGGCTGCGGGTGACCGCCGAACGCGCCATGCTGGCGACCCTGGACGGCTCCTGCCGCACCCCGATCGCCGGGCACGCCGTCCTGGACGGCGACCGCCTGACCCTGACCGGCCTGGTGCTGGCGCTCGACGGCAGCGCCACCCACGGCGCCAGCGAGACCGGGCCGGCCGACCAGCCCGAGGCCCTCGGCCGGTCGGTCGGCGAGGCCATCCTCGCCCGCTGCGGGCGCGGGTTCCTGGCACGCTGAGCGGCAGGCCGTGCCGCGCCGGGTCATCGTCACCCGACCGGAAGCGGACTCCCGGACCCTGGCGGCGGCGCTCCGCCGGCGCGGCATCGACGCCGTGCTCGCCCCGATGCTGGTGGTGCGCCCGACCGAGACCCGGATCGACGGCGCCGAACGCTACCGCGCCGCGGTCGTGACCAGCGGCAACGGCATCGACGGGCTGGCGGCCGCCACCCCGCACCGCGCGCTGCCGGTCTTCGCGGTCGGCGAGGCGACGGCCACGCGGGCCCGCCGGCACGGTTTCCAGCCAGTTGTCGCCGCCGACGGAACCGGTGCGGCGCTGGCCGATTTGCTGATGGAGCGGCTGCGTCCCGGTGACGGGCCGATCCTGTGGGCGAGCGGGGACGAAATACGCGTGGATCTCGCGGCGGAATTGGGCGGCCGGGGATACGCGGTGGATCGCGTGGTGGTGTACCGCGCCGAGCTGGCGGCGGCCCTGCCGGCGGCGGCCAGCGCAGCCCTCACGGACGGCTCGGCCCAGGGCGTCCTGTTTTTCTCTCCCCGCACCGCGAGCCGCTTTGTTAGTCTGGTGACCGACGCCGGACTGGCGCTTCGCGCGGCGACGATGTGCGCCCACTGCCTGTCGCCCGCCGTCGCCGACGCCGTCCGTGCCCTCCCCTGGGCGGCGGTCCGGATGGCGGTGCGACCGACACGCGACGATTTGCTGGCGACGCTGGACGACGGTCCGGCGCCTGCCCCGGACTGACAGGAGCTTACCATGGCCGACACGCCGAAGGGCGACCACAACGCCCCCACCGACGCCGCCGAGCCGATCCGCGCGGGCGCCCCGTCAGGTCCGATCGAGACCGGGTCAGGCCGGGAGCCGGCAGCGGATGGCGACGCCGGACCGTGGTCGCCGGCGGGACCGGACCCCGAGGACCGCGCCGCCGGGTCGGCGCGCGCGGAGACCGCTTCCGGCGGCGGCGGACGGCGCCTGCTGGTGCTGGCGATCCTGATCGTGGTCGCCGTCGGCGGCGCCTACGCGACCTACCCGATGTGGCGCGGCCAGGTCGCCCCCCTGGCGGCGAACCTCGGCATCACCCTGCCGGAGGTCGAGACCGCCCAGGCTCCGGATCCGGCGCCGTCGAGCCCTGCGCTCGCGCCCACACCAAGCCCGGACACGGCAGCGACCCCGGACACGGCAGCAACGCCGGACACCGCTTCCACCCCGGACACCGCTTCCACCCCGGACACGGCGACCGCCGCGGCCCCGGCGACCGACCAGCCCGCGGCGCCGGATCAGGCGTCGCCAGCGGTGGCCGAGGCGCCTGCCGATCTCCGCCACCGGAACATCCAGCGAGGCGCCCGGCGCCTCGGCCGGGACGGCACCGGCCGGTGACGACGGCCGGCTCGAGGAACGGCTGGCGGCCGTCGAGCAGCGCCTGGCCGAGATCGCCGACCGGCCGGCCGACGCGGCCGCCGGCGACCCCGAGGCGCTGGCGCAGATCGAGTCCCGGCTGGATGGCCGTGTCGACGAGCTTGCCGGCCGGCTGGCGGCGGTCGCCGACGAGGTCGCGATCGTGCGCGAGGGTCTCGGCACCGGCGGCGGCGAGGGTCTCGGCCCGCAGGCGGCGCAGCTGTCCGACCGGCTGCAGGGGTTGACCGGACGCGTCGACGCCCTGGAGCAGGCGCCGGAGGCCCCGCGGGTCGAGCCCGAGCGCGTGGATGCGCTGGAGGCGTCGCTGCAGGCCCGCATCGACACCCTTGGCGGCAGCCTCGACAGCGAGGTCCGCAAGAGCGCCGAGGACGTCATCCGCCTGGAGAGCCGGATCGCCGAGCTGGAGGGTCGGCTCGCCGACGTGACCAAGGCGCTGGAGAGCACCCAGAGCGGCCGCGAGAAGGCGGGAGCGTTCCTGCTGGCGGCCAACCAGCTGTCCGCGACCGCCGCCACCTCCGCCGGGTTCGAGGCCGAAGTCGCCGCGCTGCGCGCCACCGCGCCGGCGGATCCCCAGGCGGCGGCGGCGCTCGACGCGCTCGACGCGCACACCGGCGGCGCGCCGTCGCTGGCGGTGCTGCGCGACCGCTTCGCCGCGACCGCCGCCGCCGCCGTCGACGCGTCGCTGGTCGGCAGCGGCGAGGGCGTGATCGGCCAGGCCCTGACCCGGATGGCGTCGCTGGTGACCGTGCGGCGCACCGCGAGCGACGCCGGCGACGGCGTCGACGCGCTGCTGGCGCGGGCCGAGGTCGGCGCTGGCCGCCGGCGACCTCACCGCCGCGGTGGCGGAGATGCGCAAGCTGACCGGCGCCCCGGCCGAGGTCAGCGCCGCCTGGATTGCCGACGCCGAGGCTCGCCTCGCGGTCGACGCCGCCGTGCGCCAACTCCAGGCCCGGGCCCTGACCGGCGTGGCGGGGGGCTGAGGCGATGCAGCGATCGATCCTCTACCTCATCCGCCTCGTCATCCTGGTCGCGGTGGCGGTCTGGCTGGTCCGCAACCCCGGCGACATCCGGATCGACTGGCTGGGCTGGCGGCTGGAGACCTCGTTCGCCTTGTTCCTGGTGGTCGCCGGCCTGCTGATCTGGCTTGCCAGCGTCGGCGTGCGGATGCTGTCCGGCGCCGTCGGCGCGCCGTGGGCGGTGATGCGCCGGCGCGCCGACCAGCGCCGCGAGGCCGGGTTCCGGGCGCTGACCAAAGGTCTCGCCGCGGTCGCCGCCGGCGACGCCGAGGAGGCCCGGCGCCAGGCGCGCGAGGCCGACCGCCTGCTCCGCGACCCGAGCCTGACCCGCCTGCTGTCGGCGCAGGCCGCCGCCCTGCACGGCGACACCGCCGCCGCCGCCAAGTACTTCGCGGCGCTGCGCGACAACGACGACACCGCCTTCCTGGGGCTGGCCGGGCTGCTGCGCCAGGCGATCGCCCGCGGCGACGAGGCCCGGGCGCTCGAACTGGCGGAAGAGGCACACGCGCTGCGCCCGGACGCGCCGCTCGCCGCCACCACCCGGCTCTACGGCCGGGCCCGTGCGGGGCGCTGGTTCGACGCCCAGGTGGCGCTCTACGACGCCGTCAAGCGGAGGATCGTGCCGGAGAGCGACGGCCGCCGGCACCGCAGCGCCCTGTTGGTCGAGCGCGCCCGCGAGGCGCTCGCCGCCGACAAGGTCGACGAGGCGCTGGCCCACGCCGCCAAGGCCCGCGAGTCGGTGCCCGGCTTCGTGCCGGCGGTGGCGCTCGAGGCCGAGCTGCTCGCCCGCACCGGCAAGGGCAGGCGCGCGCAGCGGCTGATCGAGGAGACCTGGCCGAGCAGCCCGCACCCGGCGCTGGCGGCGGCGTACGACGCGGCGATCGGCGACGGCGGCCCGATCGAGCGCTTCAAGCGGCTGCACACCCTCGCCGACCGCGCGCCCGACCACCCGGAGAGCCGGCTGACCGTGGCCGCGGCGGGGCTCGACGCCGAGCTCTGGGGCGAGGCCCGGGTGCAGCTGGAGGCGCTCGACGAGGCCCAGTTGACGGCGCGCGCCTGCCGGCTGCGCGCCCGGCTGGAGGAAGCCGAGCACGGCGACGCCCGCGCCGCCCGCCAGTGGCTGGAGCGCGCCGCCTCCGCCCCGCCGACCCGGCCTGGACCTGCGCGAGCTGCGGCGCCGTGGCGTCGGACTGGACCGCGGTCTGCGGCCATTGCGGCGAGTTCGACACCGTCGGCTGGGCGCCGCCGCCGCGGGTCAGCCTGCTGGCGCCGGACGAGCTTGCCGCCCCGCAGGCGCGGATCGTCGAGATGCCGACGACGCGCCCGGCCGACGCCGCGCCGGCGGGCAGCCTCGACCGCCGCGAACCGGTGGTGACGGTCGACGGAGCCACCCCGCGCAACCGGTTAAATTTTGATGAAGACTCACCGGGAGCTTTTGGCTACAATTCAAACTATCCGATCCAGAAGGTCGGCCTAAGCACACGTCGGTAGCCACCGGGCGCCGTCGTCCAGAAAGGACAGAGCGTTGCTTGCTCCTGTCGAACTCTCGGGCGCTCTCCTGACGCCCTCAGCCAGCGACTCCGGGTCCGCCCGTGGAGTGGCGCAGGCGATTCGTCAGGCACCCACCGCCTCAAGCAGTGTCCGCTCGGCGCAGCCCGGAGATCCCCAGTTCCTGACCGTCGAGCCCGACGGCCGCGACGACGTGACCTTCATGGACCGTCTGCGCCACGCGCTGAAGACCGTGTTCGAGGCGGTGCAGCGCCCGGACGAGGCCGAGGCCGCCGCCGAGCGCGCCGTCCAGGCCGCCCAGCGCGCCATCGACCAGGCCTCCGGCTCCGAGGGTTTCCGGGTGCAGCTGCGGGTGGTCGGGGTCGATGTCGCCTACTCCGAGAACGCCGAGGGTGAGGGTGCTTACGCCTCCTACCGCCGCCTCGGGGTCGAGATCGGCGTCGCCAGCGCCGGCGCCGTGCGGGCCGAGACCACCGCGGTGGTCGGCCTCGACGGCCGGTCGTTCGGCCTGACCCAGGCGGAAACCCGCACCGGCCTCACCGAGCGGGCGCTACCGCCGGGTCGACGACGGCGGCGGCGAGACCTCGGTCTCGGCGCAGGACCGGCTGTCGGCGGCGCAATCCGGGCTGGCCCGCGTCAAGGCGATGCAGGACGCCCTCAAGGCCTACCGCTCCGGCGACGTCGATCCGCTGAAGCGCCTGCTGGTGGACGGCGACAGCCCGGCCGGCGGCCGCTACGGGGCGGTGTTCCCGGGAACCGGCGCGATCGCCCTGAACTGACGCCGGCCGGCGGCCGCGCGCCGGACTTGCATCCGCGGCCCGGCAACCCGTATCTAGGTCCGCGCATTTCCAGGGCCGCAGTAGCTCAGCTGGTAGAGCATCGCATTCGTAATGCGAGGGTCGGGGGTTCGAGTCCCTTCTGCGGCACCATTTTTCGCCTGTCCGACCCGGTCTCAGAGGCCCACCGGCCGCCCGCTTCGGGTGATGTGGTGGCGCCACCTCCCCTCCTCTTGACCTCGATCAACGCGCCAGCGCCCGCGCCGCCCGCAAGCTGTGGGAAGCGCCGTTGCCGTCGGGCCGCGCGCCCGGCCGCTCCCGGCCAGCGTCCGTGAAGCCGAGGGAGGGTCCGATGACCGACGATCCGACACCCGTCTGTTGGTTCGAGGAGCTGCGACGCGCCGACGTGCCGCGGGTCGGCGGCAAGAACGCCTCGCTCGGCGAGATGATCGCCAACCTGTCGGCCCGCGGCGTGCGGGTGCCGCCGGGCTTCGCCACCACCGCCGGCGCCTACCGGCGGTTCGTCGCGCACAACGGGCTGGGGGACGTCATCGCGGCGACCATGGCCTCGCTCGCCGCCGGCAAGCTGACGCTGGCCGAAGCCGGGCAGACGATCCGGCGCGCCTTCCTGGCCGGTGACTGGCCGGCGGATACCGCCGAGGCGATCCGGTCGTCCTACCGCGAACTCTGCCGGCGCGCCGGGCGCGCCGACATCGACGTCGCGGTCCGCTCCAGCGCCACCGCCGAAGACCTGCCCGACGCCAGCTTCGCCGGCCAGCAGGAGAGCTTCCTGAACATCCACGGCGAGCGCGCCCTGATCGACGCCTGCCGGCGCTGCTACGCCTCGCTGTTCACCGACCGCGCCATCAGCTACCGCGACGCCAAGGGCTTCGACCACCTGAAGGTCGCGCTGTCGGTCGGGGTGCAGCGCATGGTGCGCTCCGACCTCGGCGGCGCCGGCGTGATGTTCACCCTCGACACCGAGACCGGGTTCGACAAGGTGGTGCTGATCGACGCCGCCTGGGGCCTCGGCGAGAACGTCGTGCAGGGCACCGTCGACCCCGACGCCTACCGGGTCTTCAAGCCGCTGCTGTCCGACCCGTCCCTGACGCCGATCATCGAGAAGACCTGCGGCGCCAAGGCCCGCAAGCTGATCTACGCCGACGACCAGGGTGCCTCGACCCGGAACGTGCCGACCTCGAAGGCCGAGCGCGCCGGCTTCGTGCTCACCGACCCGGAGATCCTGTCGCTGTCGCGCTGGGCCTGCGTGATCGAGGACCACTACGGCTGCCCGATGGACATCGAGTGGGCGAAGGACGGCGAGACCGGCGAGCTGTTCGTCGTCCAGGCGCGCCCCGAGACGGTCCAGTCGCGCCGCGGGGCCGGCACCGTCACCGCCTACCGCGTCACCTCCAAGGGCCGCACGCTGGCGACCGGCCTCGGCATCGGCGAGGCGGTGGCCACCGGCCGGGTCTGCGTGATCGAGGATGCCCGGCGACATCGGGCGTTTCGTCGACGGCTCGGTGCTGGTCACCCGCACCACCGACCCGGACTGGGTGCCGGTCATGAAGCGGGCGGCGGCGATCGTCACCGACCACGGCGGGCGCACCTCGCACGCCGCCATCGTCAGCCGCGAGCTGGGGCTGCCGGCCATCGTCGGCACCGGCGACGCCACCCGGGTCCTGCACGACGAGCAGGCGGTCACGGTGTCCTGCGCCGAGGGCGACCAGGGCCATGTCTACGAGGGCTTCGCCGAGGTCGAGGAGGCGGAGGTCGACCACGGCGACATCCCGGCGACCCGCACCAAGGTGATGCTCAACCTCGCCAACCCGGCGGCGGCCTTCCGCTGGTGGCGGCTGCCTGCCGACGGCGTCGGCCTGGCGCGGATGGAGTTCGTGGTCTCCAACCTGGTCAAGGTGCACCCGATGGCGCTGGTCCGCTACGACACCCTGGCCGACCAGGAAGCCAAGCGCGCGATCGCCGGCGCTGACCGAGGGTTACGCGGACCGCACCGAGTACTTCGTCGACCGGCTGTCGCGCGGCCTCGCCCGCATCGCCGCGTCGCGCCACCCCGATCCGGTGATCGTGCGGATGAGCGACTTCAAGACCAACGAGTACGCCAACCTGCTCGGCGGCGCCGAGTTCGAGCCCAGCGGAGGAGAACCCGATGATCGGGTTCCGCGGCGCCTCGCGCTACTACTCGCCGCGCTACCGCGACGGCTTCGCCCTGGAATGCCGGGCCATCAAGCGGCTGCGCGAGGCGATGGGCTTCACCAACGTCGTCGTGATGATCCCGTTCTGCCGCTCCGCCCGCGAGGCCGACCGGGTGCTCGAGGTGATGGCGGAGAACGGGCTCCGGCGCGGCGAGAACGGCCTCCAGGTCTACGTCATGTGCGAGATCCCCTCGAACGTGATCCTGGCCGACGCCTTCGCCCGGCGGTTCGACGGCTTCTCGATCGGCAGCAACGACCTCACCCAGCTGACGCTCGGCGTCGACCGCGACTCCGCCGAGCTGGCCGAGCTGTTCGACGAGCAGGACGAGGCGGTGAAGTGGATGATCCGCAGCGTGATCGCCGCCGCCCACCAGGCCGGCGCCAAGGTCGGGCTGTGCGGCCAGGCGCCCAGCGACCACCCGGAGTTCGCCGGCTTCCTGGTGGCCTGCGGCATCGATTCCGGTCTCGGTTACCCCGGACAGCTTCGTCGCCGTGAAGCGGCACATCGCCGAGGCCGAGGCGCTGGGCGCCCTACCGGCCGATCCAGGAACGGGAGGCTGAAACGATGAAGGTGTTCATGCTGTTCACCGGAAGCGGCCCGGTGGTGATCCTCACCTCCTACGCCAGTCTGACCGACCCCGGCCTGCTGCGGGCGCTGGCGGCCAAGGGCTTCCCCAAGTTCGTCGCCTTCGAGGTTCCCGTGCGGCTGGCGGAGCAGCGCTACGGCGCGCACTTCTTCGTCGCCAAGCACGACCTGCGCGACGCCGATGACCTGCGGATCCTCGACGAGAACGGACCGCGGGCGTTCGGGCTGTTCCGGCTCGACGAACTGACAGGGCCGGTCATCCACGAATAGCCGGTCCGGGACCGGGGCCGCCGGATCAGCCCAGGATCAGGTCGCTCGCCTTCTCGCCGACCATGATCGACGGCGCGTTGGTGTTGCCGGAGGGGATGGTCGGGAAGATCGACGCGTCGGCGACCCGAAGCCCGCCGAGGCCGTGCACCCGCAGCGCCGGATCGACCACGTCCGCCCGGCTGTCCGGTCCCATCCGGCAGGTGCCCGAGGGGTGGAAGACGGTCACGCCGGTCTCGCGGATGTAGGCGGTCAGGGCGGCGTCGTCGCCGGCGGCCGGCCCCGGCTCCAGTTCCTCGGCGATCACCGCGCGCAGGCTCGGCATGGCCGTCAGCCGGCGCATGAAGCGCACGCCCTCCAGGGTCTCGGCGAGGTCGTGCTCGGTCGCCAGGTAGTTCGGCTGGATCGCCGGCGCCACCGCCGGGTCCGGCGACGCCAGGCGCAGGCTGCCGCGGCTGGTCGGGCGGCACTGCGAGACGCTGGTCAGGAACGCCGGGAACGGGTCCGGATTCATCAGCGGGCGGGTGCCGGGCGGCGCCTTGCGGTAGCTGACCGGCGAGAAGTAGAGCTGGATGTTCGGCCGCGCCAGGTCCGGCCGGGTCTTCACGAACCCGCCGGCCTGGTTGAGGCTGAGCGCCAGCGGCCCGCGCCGCGCCAGCAGGTAGCGCAGCCCCGCCCGGAGCTTGCCCGAGAGCGGGTGCAGCTGCTCGTTCAGCGTCGCCTCGGTCGAGCGGTAGATGAAGTCGACGCAGTAGTGGTCCTGCAGGTGGCGGCCGACCGACGGGCAGTCGCGCACCACCTCGATGCCGAGCGCCGCCAGCTCGGCGGCCGGCCCGACGCCCGACAGCATCAGCAGATGCGGGGTGTTGACCGCGCCCGCCGACAGCACCACCTCGCGCCCGGCCCGGACGGCGTGGAGGCGCCCGCCCTGGCGATATTCCACGCCGACCGCCCGCGCGCCCTCGAACAGGATCCGGGTGGCGACGGCGCCGGTCTCGATCCGCAGGTTCGGCCGCCGCCGCGCCGGCCACAGATAGGCGCGCGACGCCGACAGCCGCTGGCCGTTGCGGATCGTCAGGTGATAGGTGCCGACGCCCTCCTGGGCGGCGCCGTTGAAATCCGGGTTGCGCGGCACCCCGGCCTCGGCGCCGGCCGCCAGGAAGGTCTCGCAGAGCGGGTGCAGGTCGGCGGCGGGCGCCGAGACGTGCAGCGGCCCGTCGCCACCGTGGAACTCGCTCGGCCCCCAGGCGTGCGCCTCCATCCGCCGGTACACCGGCAGCACGTCGCGCCAGCCCCAGCCGGGGTTGCCGGCGGCCAGCCAGTCCTCGAAGTCCTCGGCCTGGCCGCGGATGTAGACCATGGCGTTGATCGAGCTCGACCCGCCGAGCACCTTGCCGCGCGGCCAGTAGCTCGGACGTCCGCCGGCGCCGGGCACCGGGTCGGTCATGTACATCCAGTTGACGCGCGGGTCGTAGAACGACTTGCCGTAGCCGATCGGCACCTGCAGCCAGAACCGGCGGTCGTCGCCGCCGGCTTCCAGCAGCAGCACGCTGTGGCGCCCGCTCTCGGTCAGCCGACTGGCGAGCGCCGAGCCGGCCGAGCCGGCGCCGACCACGATGTAGTCAACCTGCACCACGCTCCCCCTTCGGCCAGCCGCCCCGGCTCGCTCGCCATGTCCTCCAGCAGCCGGGCCAGCGTCGCCGCCCCGGCCTCGATCTCCGCCGGCTTGATGCCGCTGAACCCCAGCACCAGGGCGTTCAGCAGGACCGGCGTCAGGCAGAACCGCTGGATCGGCGCGACCGTGACCTTGCGGTGCTCGGCGCGGCGCGTGACCTCGGCCTCCGGCAGATCGGCGCGCAGATGGCCGATGGTGTGCAGGCCGGTGTCGGCCTCCTCGACGTCGAGCAGCCCGGACAGGTGCCGGCGCGACGCCTCGATCAGCACCCGGTGGCGCTCCATGTAGGTGCGCCGCATGCGCCGCAGGTGGGTGGCGAAGTGGCCCTCGTCCATGAAGCCGGCGACGATCGCCTGCGGGTTCGACGGCATGCCCGGCAGGTAGGACCGGAACACCGCCTCGAAGGTGTCGACCAGCGAGGCCGGGGCCAGGAAGTAGCCGAGCCGCAGCGCCGGGAACAGCGTCTTGCTGAAGGTGCCGACGTAGAGCACCCGCTCGGCCCGGTCGACGCTCTTCAGGGCCGGCTGCGGATGGCCGCCGTAGTGGAACTCGCCGTCGTAGTCGTCCTCGATGATCCAGGCGCCGGCCGCCTCGGCGGCGGCCAGCAGCTGGAACCGCCGGGTCAGGCTCATCGTCACGCCGAGCGGCTGCTGGTGCGACGGGGTGACGAACGCCATGCGGAAATCCGGCGCCACCCGCTGGCCGTGGGCGACAACCAGCCCGTCGCGGTCGACCGGCAGCGGCACCAGTTCGGCGCGGGCGGCGAGCAGGGCGTTGCGGGCGCCGATCGCGCCCGGGTTCTCGAACCAGACCTTGTCGCCCGGCTGCAGCAGCACCGAGCCGATCAGGTGGAAGGCCTGCTGGGCGCCGTTGACGATGAAGATCTGCCCGTCGTCGCAGGCGATGCCGTGGGTGGCGCGCAGGTGGGCGGCGATGGCCCGGCGCAGCGGCGGATAGCCGGTCGCGTCGCCGTAGCCGAGCACGACGTCGCGCTTGCCCCGCCAGTGCTTGGCGGTCTGCCGCGACCACTGGGCGATCGGGAACATGTCGAGCGCCGGCAGCGCGGTGGTGAAGGCGCGCACGGTGTGCGGCAGCCGTTCGGCGAACGCCGGCAGGGCCGGCCCGGCTGGGGACGGCCCCGAGCGGCCGGTCGGCAGGATCGGCCCGGCATGGAGTGCGCGACTGGCAGCGCCGCGCGCGCTCGGGCGTCGCCTCGGCCGGAGGCTCCCCGGACACGGCGGCGCCGGCGGCGTCGAGCGCCCGGCTGACGAAGGTCCCGGCGCCGGTGCGCGATTCGACCAGCCCCTCGGCCACCAGCCGCTCGAACACCTCGACCATGGTGGTGCGGGAGACCCCCAGCTCGCTCGCCAGGGTGCGGGTCGCCGGCAGCCGGTCGCCGGCCCGCAGGGCGCCGGCCAGGATGATGTCGCGCACGCCGTTGGCGATCTGGGTGGCCAGCGGACGGCTCGACCGCGGGTCGATCTTGATCGACTGGAGCAGGGCGCCGCCGGCCCTCTTCACCATGCCGGGCCCCTCTGGCAACGGTCGCGCGCCCGCCGAGGCGGGCTGAATGGTATGCGACATTGTCCAAAATGGACCTTAAAATCAAATCCAATTTCAGTCCGACTACGGCCCTGGAATGCCACCGCCGACGGCGGCGGGTGGGGGCGGAATCGAAGGCGAAACCATGAAGATCAAGACCATCGAGACGTTCGCGACCCGCGACGTCGGGTTCGTGCGGGTGACCGTCGAGGACGGCAGCCAGGGCTGGGGCCAGCTGTCGCCCTACAACGCCGACCTGTCGGCGCAGGTCCTGCACCGCCAGGTGGCGCCCTACGCCCTCGGCGCCGACGCCTTCGCCATCGACGCGCTCGCCGACACCGTGGTCGAGCGCGAGCACAAATTCCCGGGCTCCTACCTGCGGCGGGCGATCGGCGGCGTCGACACCGCGCTGTGGGATCTGCGCGGCAAGCGCGAGGGCAAGAGCGTGTGCGAGCTGCTCGGCGGCACGCCGCGGCCGCTGCGGGTCTACGCCTCCAGCATGAAGCGCGACATCACCCCGGTCGCCGAGGCCGAGCGCCTGGCCCGGCTGCGCGACGAGTGCGGCTACGACGCCTTCAAGATCCGGGTCGGCAGCGAATGCGGCCACGACGTCGACGAGTGGCCGGGCCGCACCGAGGAGATCGTCGCGGTGGTCCGCCGCACCCTCGGCGACGACGCCGTGCTGCTGGCCGACGCCAACAGCTGCTACACGCCGGCCAGGGCGATCGAGGTCGGCCGGCTGCTGGAGGACCATGGCTTCAGCCATTTCGAGGAGCCGTGCCCGTACTGGGAGCTGGACTGGACCAAGCAGGTCGCCGACGCCCTCGACATCGACGTCACCGGCGGCGAGCAGGATTGCTCGCTGGCGCAGTGGCGGCGGATGGCGGCGATGCGGGCGGTCGACGTCCTGCAGCCCGACATCTGCTACCTCGGCGGCCTCAGCCGGACCCTGCGAGTGGCCGAACTGGCGCGTGCCTCGGGCCTGCCCTGCACGCCGCATTCCGCCAACCTGTCGATGGTGACGGTGTTCACCCTGCACATGATGGGCGCCATCGAATCGGCCGGCCCGTACGTCGAGTTCTCGATCGAGGGCGCCGACTACTACCCGTGGCAGGACGGGCTGTTCCAGCCGGCGCTGGTGGCGCGCGACGGCAAGGTGCAGATTCCGGACGGTCCCGGCTGGGGTGTCGAGATCAGCCGGGCCTGGCTGGAGCGCTCCGAGTACCAGTCCAGCGCGCTCGACTGAGGCAGTGCGAGGAACATCCGGGCCATGACGTCCGACATCTTCACCGACGACTTCAAGCCGCTGCCGTATTGGTGGGAGCGAACCCCGCGCCCGGCGCTCGCCGCGCCGCCGCCGCCGCGCAGCGTCGACGTCGCGGTGATCGGCTCCGGCTACACCGGGCTGTGCGCGGCGCTGCAGGTCGCGCGCGCCGGCCGCTCGACGGCGGTGCTTGACGCCGAGGACGCCGGCTGGGGCTGCAGCTCGCGCAACGGCGGGCAGATCAGCACCAGCATCAAGCCCGGCTTCGACGAACTGGCCCGCCGCCACGGCGCCGACACCGCGTTCGCGATCCTGAAGGAGGGCCGCAACGCGCTGGCCTGGATCGAGGCGTTCGTCGCCGAGGAAGGCATCGACTGCGACTTCATCGTGCCCGGGCGGTTCCACGCCGCCCACAACGCCCGGAAATACGAGGAGATGGCCCGCGACGTCGCCAACCAGCCGAAGGGGCTGGAGGTGCCGGCGCACGTGGTGCCGCGCGCCGAACAGCACCGCGAGCTCGGCACCGACGCCTATCACGGCGGCGTGGTGTACGAGAAGCATGCCTCGCTGGACCCGGGCCGCTTCCACCAGGGATTGCTGGAACGCGTCCTGGCCGCCGGCGCCGCCGTGATCCCGCGCTGCCGAGTCGACGCCGTCCGCCGCGACGGCGACGGCTTCGCCCTCGACACCGCGCAGGGCACCGTCCACGCCCGCGACGTGGTGGTGGCGACCAACGGCTACACCGGCCCGGCGACCGGCTGGCTGCGCCGCCGGGTGATCCCGATCGGCAGCTACATCATCGCCACCGAGGCGCTGGCGCCGGCGGTGATGGACCGGCTGATGCCGACCGACCGGATCATCAGCGACAGCCGCAAGGTGGTCTACTACTACCGGCCGTCGCCGGACCGGACCCGCATCGTGTTCGGCGGACGGGTGTCGAGCCGCGAGACCGATCCGCTGAAGAGCGCGCCGCTGCTGCGGAGCGACCTGGTGGCGCTGTTCCCGGAGCTGGCCGACGTCAAGGTCTCGCATTCCTGGATGGGGCTGGTCGCCTACACCTTCGACACCCTCGCCCACATCGGCCGCCACGACGGACTGCACTACGCCATGGGGTATTGCGGGTCCGGCGTGTCGATGGCCGGCTATCTCGGAACCCGTGTCGCCCAGCAGCTGCTCGGCAAGGCCGAGGGCCGCACCGGCCTCGACGGCGTCAGCCTTCCAGACCCGTCCGCTCTACACCGGCAACCCGTGGTTCCTGTCGGCCTCGGTCGCCTACTACCGGTGGCGCGACCGGCTGGGGGTGTAGCCGCTGGCGGGGAATTGGTCTGTTGATTTGTCGATAATGGACCTTTTCGTGAAACCATTATGTCGCCCACCCTGTCGACGGTCGAATAGAGTCAGCCGCGTCGTCTCCTGGTGAGGCGCGAACGGCGCCACGGCGACCGCGAGGTCACATCGAAGGAGGAGTGCGACATGGGGGCTTATCAGAGCATGGGACGGCGCGCCGTCCTGAGGACCGCGGCCGGCGTGGCGGCACTGGCGATGGCGGCAACCCTGCCGGCCGGGCCGGCGCAGGCCGACGGCACGGTGGTGGTCGCGTCCTGGGGCGGCTCGTACCAGAAGGCGCAGAGCCTGGCGCTGTTCGGGCCGGCCGCCAAGGCGATGGGCATCACCGTCAAGGAAGAGACCTACGGCGGCATGTCCGACGTCCGTCTCAAGGTCAACGCCGGGGCGATGGCGTGGGACGTGGTCTCCAGCGGCTCCGGCAGCGCCGCCCGCGCCGCCGCCGAGGGCCTGCTGGAGAAGCTCGACTACAGCGTCATCGACATCTCCAACTTCTACCCCGGCCTCGCCACCGACCATTGCGTCGGCAGCGACGTGTTCTCGACGGTGCTGGCCTGGAACACCGCCACCTACGGCGAGAACGGCCCGAAATCCTGGGCGGATTTCTGGGACGTGAAGAAGTTCCCGGGCAAGCGCTCGTTCCGCGACAAGGTTCCGGGCGCGCTCGAGCCGGCGCTGATGGCCGACGGCGTGCCGCCGGAGAAGGTCTACGAGGTGCTGTCGACCGAGGAAGGTCTGAAGCGGGCGGTCGCCAAGGTGCGCGAGCTGAAGCCGCACATCGCCGTGTGGTGGTCGTCGGGCGCGCAGCACGCCCAGCTGATGAAGGACGGCGAGGTCGACATGATCACCGGCTGGAACGGCCGGTTCGACGTCGCCAAGGCCGACGGCGCCAAGGTCGCCTACACCTTCAACCAGGCGCTCCTCGGACTACGACTGCTTCGCGATCCCGAAGGGCGCGCCGAACAAGGATCTGGCCATGAAGTTCCTGGCCGAGATGAGCAAGCCGGAGCTGCAGGCCAACCTGCCGCTGCACATCACCTACGGCCCGACCAACAAGAAGGCCTACGAGATCGGCCAGATCGACGAGAAGCTGGCGCGCGCGATGCCGTCGCATCCCGACAACGCCAAGCTGCAGCTGCCGATCAACCTCGACTGGTACGCCAAGTTCGAGCAGAAGGCGGCGGCCCTGTACCAGGACATGCTGACCGAGTAGACGGACGGTCGCCACGGTCGGGGCGGGTGCCCGAGCATCCGCCCCGACCGGGCTTTTCCGCCGACAGGAGCGCCGGCACCAGCGAGACTGTCCCGCGACACCAGCGCCCCCCGCGACACCAGCGCCCAACGTCCAGGACCATGCCGGGAACCGACGCCCTCCCCATCACGATCACCGCGATCACCAAGCGCTACGGCGAGGTCTTCGCGCTCGACGGCATCGACCTCGCGATCCGAAGCGGCGAGTTCATGACCCTGCTCGGGCCCTCCGGCTCCGGCAAGACCACGCTGCTGATGGCGCTTGCCGGGTTCACCCGGCCGGACAGCGGCAGCATCCGGTTCGGCGACCGCGAGATCGTCCTGACGCCGCCGCACCAGCGCGACGTCGGCATGGTGTTCCAGAACTACGCCCTGTTCCCGCACATGACCGTGGCCGGCAACGTCGGCTATCCCCTGAAGCTCCGGAAGGTCGCCCGCGCCGAGCTCGAGACCCGCGTCGAGCAGGCGCTCGAGACCGTGCAGCTCGCCGGTTACGGCACACGCCGGGTCGACCAGCTCTCCGGCGGCCAGAAGCAGCGCGTGGCGCTGGCCCGGGCCATCGTCTTCGAGCCGCGCATCCTGTTGATGGACGAGCCGCTGTCGGCGCTCGACAAGAAGCTGCGCGAGCACATGCAGATCGAGCTTCGGCACCTGCACGAGAAGCTCGGGATGACGACGGTGTACGTCACCCACGACCAGCGCGAGGCGCTGACCATGTCGGACCGCATCGCGGTGATCAATCACGGCCGCCTGATGCAGCTCGACACGCCGCGGGCGATCTACGACCGCCCGGCCAACCGCTTCGTCGCCGACTTCGTCGGCGAGTCGACCTTCCTGCCGGTCGCGCGCTCCGGCGGGACGATCAGCTTCGCCGGTCGGCCGCTGCGCGTCGGCGTGCCGCCGGCCGGCCCCGGCGCGCTGCTGCTGATGATCCGCCCCGAACGCCTGGCGGTGATCGAGGGCGCCGCCCCCGACGGCCTCAATCTGTTCGAGGGCCGGGTCCGCGACCTCGTCTACCAGGGCGACACCGCGCTCGCGGCCGTCGCCCTCGCCGACGGCAGCGAGGTGGCGGTGCGGTCCGGAACCCGCAGCGGATCGGCCTTCGACCGCCTGGCCGTCGGCGCCGCCGTGGTGCTCGGCCTGCACCCGGACGACACCGTGCTGATCCCCGACGAAGGCTGAGCCGGATGGCGCGCCCCGCGACGACCCTGGACGACGGCCCGAACGCCGCTCTGCTGCGCCGGGACGCGCTGCGCGAGCGCCGGGCGCTGCTCGGGCTGGCCTCGCCGGCGGTGATCCTGCTGATGGTGGTGATGGTGCTGCCGGTCGGCTGGCTGTTCTACCTGTCCTTCATCGGCGAGGGCGGCGGGTTCTCGCTGGAGAACTACGCGCGCATGCTGGAGAGCAAGGCCTACGGCCGGATCTTCGTGACCACCTTCCAGGTCAGCTTCCTGACCACCGGGATCTGCATCCTGCTCGGCTACCCGCTGGCCTATTTCCTGTCGCAGCTGCCGCCGCGCGCCGCCACGCTGTGCATGCTGACCGTGCTGCTGCCGTTCTGGACCTCGCTGCTGGTGCGCACCTACGCCTGGCTGGCGCTGCTGCAGCGCCAGGGCCTGGTCAACACCTGGGCGATCGAGCTCGGGCTGTGGGACACGCCGGTGGCGCTGGTCCACAACCTGAACGGCACGCTGATCGGCATGGTGCACATCATGCTGCCGTTCCTGGTGCTGCCGCTGTACGCCGCCATGAAGGCGATCAGCGGCGACTACACCCGGGCCGCCGCCAACCTCGGCGCCGGGCCGACCCAGGCGTTCTGGCACGTGTTCTTCCCGCTGTCGCTGCCGGGGCTGTTCGCCGGCGCGCTGATCGTCTTCGTGCTGTGCCTGGGCTTCTTCGTGACCCCGGCGGTGCTCGGCGGCGGCAAGGTGATCATGGTGTCGATGCAGATCACCAACAACATCGAGCTGTTCTTCAACTGGGGCGCCGCCAGCGCCCTCGGCGTGGTGCTGCTGGCGATCACCCTGCTGATCCTGTTCGCCGCCTCCCGGCTGCTGCGCCTGGACGCGGTCCTGGGCGGGGGGCACTGAGATGGGCTGGCTCGACCGACCCGGCCGGCGACACCCAGATCACCCACCGCCAGCGGCTGTGGCTGTACATCGTCGCCGGGGTGATCATGGTGCTGCTGGTGGCGCCGACGGTGATCGTCATCCCGATGTCGTTCTCGGCCTCGCAGTACCTGGAGTTCCCGCCGCGGGAGTGGTCGCTGCGCTGGTACGAGAACTATTTCGGCGCGCCGGAATGGATGCAGGCAACGGCGACCTCGCTGAAGGCCGGCGTGCTGACCATGCTGGTGGCGACGCCGATCGGCACCATGGCGGCCTACGGCCTGCACGTCTCCGGCCACTGGCTGGCCCGCCACCTGTTCATCCTGCTGGTCACGCCGATCATGATCCCGGTGATCCTGATCGCCATCGGGGTGTTCTACGCCCTGGTCCAATTCAAACTGGTGAACAGCCTGTCGGGGCTGGTGGTCGCCCACTCGATCCTGGCGCTGCCGCTGGTGCTGATCATCGTCGGCGCGGCGCTGAAGAGCTACGACTTCAACCAGGAACTGGCGGCGCGCAGCCTCGGGGCGTCGCGGCTGAAGGCGTTCCTGACCGTGACCCTGCCGCAGATCCGGTTCTCGGTGATCACCGCCGCGCTGCTGTCGTTCCTGACCTCGTTCGACGAGGTGATCGTGGCGATGTTCGTCTCCGGCGGCGACAACTCGACCCTGACCCGCAACATGTTCAACGCGCTCAGGGACCAGATCGACCCGACCATCGCGGCGATCTCGACCATCATGATCGTGGTGTCGTCGACCGCGCTGATCCTGGCCCAGGTGTTCGGCCGCGCGAAGACGTGAGGCGCCGTCTACCCCTCGCCCGGGTAGGGCTCGGCCGCCAGCAGCCGCGCCACGTGCGCGGCGTTTCGCGCGGCGGTGGCAATCGTCGTCGCCACCTTCTTCGGGGTCTCGGGCAGATCCTTGTAGTCGACACCGCCCATCGCCTCGCCCACCCAGTAGGCGACGCCGTTGGCGGGGATCGTGAAGCCGACGTCGGAGAGCGCCTGATAGAGCTCCGCGGCCGCGTGATGGGCACCGTCCTCGTTGCCGACCACCGCCACCAGCGCGACCCGACCGTAGGACACCATCCGCCCGGCCTCGTCGGTCTCGCCAAGGAAGGCGTCCAGCCGCTCCAGGACGCGCTGGCACACGCTCGACGGGTGGCCGAGCCAGATCGGCGTGCCGAGCAGCAGGATGTCGGCGTCGAGCACCGCGCGGCGGAGCTCCGGCCAGCCGTCGCCGTCGCCCTCGTCGGAGGTCACGCCGGGCAGCACGTTGCGGTCAACCACCCGGACGATCTCGCCACCGACGCCGTGTCGGCCCAGCTCGTCGAGCATCTGCGACAGCAGCACGCCGGTCGAGGACGCGCCCTTATCGGCGCCTTTCAGGGTGCAGTTCAGCGCCAGCGCCTTGAGAGCCATGGCGTCGCCTCCATCGCTGCGTGTCTATCGATCCCGCCGCACGAACTTGAAGGACCGCCCGGCCGAGCCGTCGGCGGTCCGGTCCTGGTGGCGGTTCCTCGCCCTCGCTCGCGGGCATCAGATCCCTGCAATCGGAGTCGCGACTGGATGGTTCCCGAGGCGGCGCGCGGCCTTGGTGTCGAGGCCGGCTGAGCGGTCAGTAGCCGCCGGTGGTCCGCACCGCCAGGACGCGCTGGCGCACCGCCGGCCGCGGCTCGGTCTCCTCGACGTCCTCGAACGCCATCACCACCAGCTCCGGGCGCACCGCGATCAGCAGTTCCTCGCGGTGCAGGAGGAAATCCGGGTTGGACGGCGAGCCGTAGGCCTCGTTGCCGACCGCGAAAGTGTCGTAGATCAGCGCCCCGCCGGGCGCCACCGACGCGACCAGGGCCGGCAGGATCGGCCGGTGCAGGTAGTTCACCACCACCACGCCGGCGAACAGCCGCCCGGCCAGCGGCCAGGGTCGGCCGTCCTCCAGGTCCTGCGCCACGATCTCCACCGCGTCGTCGCTCGCCATGTCGGCCACACGGCTGATGTCGCGGTCGAGCATCACCACCGGGTGCCCGAGGTCGCGGAAGAACCGGCCGTGGCGTCCGGCGCCGCAGGCGACGTCCAGGACCGTGCCACCCGGCGGGATCATGCCGCCATGCCTGACCACCCAGGCCGACGGCGGCGGCAGCGTTCGATCGGCGTCGATCGTCATCGGCTTCCTCCCTGCTGGCGGCTAGACCGGCACCCGCGCGCCGGTGAAACGGCAGGCCGGGCTGGCCAGGCGGACGAACACGTCGGTGATCGCCGCCGGGTCCGGCAGCCGCTCCGGCGCCTCGTCCGGGAACGCCTCGGCGCGCATCGCGGTGCGCACCTCGCCCGGGTCCACCACGTTCACCCGCAGCGCCGTGTCCTTGGTCTCGGCGGCGTAGGACCGGGCCAGCGCCTCCAGCGCCGCCTTGCTGGCGGCGTAGCCCGACCAGCCGGCGTGCTCGCCGACGGCGGCTCCGGAACTCACCACCAGCACCCGCCCGGACGGCGACGCCCGCAGCAGCGGGTCGAGCTCCCGGATCAGCCTGAACACCGAGGTGGCGTTCACCGCCATCACCCGATCGAACATCTCCGGCTCCTGCTCGGCGGCCGGCAGCAGCGCGCCCAGCGTCCCATGGTTGGCGACCAGCACGTCGAGCCGACCGAGCTTGCCCGCGAGGCGGCCGGCGAGGCCGGCCAGCGCGCCGGGCTCGGCAAGATCGATGGCCAGGGTGGCGGCCTGACCGCCGGCCGCCCGGATCCGCGCGGCGACCCTGTCGAGGCCACGCTGGTCGCGCGCCGCCAGCACCACCCGCGCGCCCTCCAGCGCGTACCGCTCCGCCACCGCCGCCCCGATGCCGCGCGAGGCGCCGGTCACCAGGCACGTCAGGCCGTCCAGCGCGCGGCCGCCGGCGGTCGCCGCCACCAGGGCGCGTTCCTCCTCGACCAGGCCAAGCTCGCGCCGGATCAGGTCGAGCACCTCGCGGAGGTTGTCGACGATGCGGTCGATCTCGGCGTGGGTGACCACCAGCGGCGGGGCGATCACCAGGGCGTCGCGGACCGCGCGCAGGATGATCCCGCGCTGCTGCATCTGGTCGCGGACCACGGCGGCCACCACGCCCGGCGGGTCGAAGGCGAGCCTTGGACGGCGCTGCTGCACCAGCTCGACGGCGCCGATCAGACCGATCGACCTGACCTCGCCGACCAGCGGATGATCGGCCAGCCGGCCCAGCGCCGCGGCCAGATAGGCCTCCAGATCGTCGCGCACCCGCTCGACCAGCCGCTCGCGCGCCAGGATGTCGAGGTTGGCCAGCGCCACCGCCGCCGCCACCGGGTGGCCGGAGTAGGTGAACCCGTGGGCGAGGTCGCCGCCCTTGTCGATCAGAGCGCGCGCCACCCGCTCGCCGATCATCACCGCCGAGATCGGCTGGTAGCCGGACGACAGGCCCTTGGCGAGCGCCATGAAGTCGGGCGACAGCCCGAACCGCTCGGCGGCCGACCAGGCGCCAAGCCGGCCGAACGCGCTGATCACCTCGTCGAGCACGAACAGCACGTCGTGGCGCCGGCAGATCTCCTGCACCCGCTCGAGGTAGCCGGGCGGCGGGATGATCACGCCGCCCGCGCCCTGCACCGGCTCGACCACCACCCCGGCGACGTTCTCCGCCCCGATCTCGCGGATCTTGGCGTCGATCCAGCCGGCGGCGGTCTCCGCGAACGCCGCCGGATCGGCGTCGGGCGCGTGCCGGAACGCGTACGGCGCCCTGACGTGCTCGAAGCCCGGCAGCGGCAGCCGGCCCTGGGCGCGCATCGAGGCGATGTGGCCAAGGCTGACGGTCGCCAGGGTCGAGCCGTGATAGCCCTCCTCGCGGCCGATCATCACCCATTTGCCGGGCTGCCCCTCCAGCGCCCAGAAGTGCCGGCACAGCCGGACGATCGAATCCAGCGCCTCGGAGCCTGAATTGGCGAACAGCACCCGGTCCAGGCCAGGCGGCATCAACGCCGCCAGCCGGCCCGCCAGGGCGGCGGTCGGCGGGCTCGTGGTCTTGAAGAACGTGTTGTAGTAGGCGAGCCGTCGCATCTGGTCGGCGGCGACGTCGGCGAGTTCGGACCTGCCGTAGCCGACGTTGACGCACCACAGCCCGGCCAGCGCGTCGAGATAGGACCGGCCGTCCTCGTCCCACAGCGTGCAGCCCTCGCCGCGGACCATCACCGTCGGCCCACCCTCATCGATCAGCGCGCGCGGATCGGTGAACGGGTGAAGGTGGTGGTCCCGGTCCTGCCGGGCGAGGTCGGACGGGTTTTGGGGCATCGGCCTCGACCCTGATCGGCGAACTGGATCGTCGCCTTGTTGCGCCTATAGTACGCCGACCTTACCGGACGGACGACGATGATCCTGTATCGCCTGCGCTGCCGCGACGACCACGAGTTCGAAGGCTGGTTCCGCAACGCCGCCGCGTTCGACGACCAGCGCGAATCCGGGGCGCTGGAATGCCCGGTGTGCGGTACCGCCGAAGTCGGCAAGGCGTTGATGGCCCCGAACATCGCGACACGTGCCGCCGGGACGGGGGAGGCAAACGACGGGCCGACCGCCGCGCCGGTGCCGGCCGCCGAGGTCCAGGCCATGCACCCGGCCGCCCACCACGCCGCCGAACTGAAGCGCCGGCTCCGCGAGCTCCGGCGGGTGGTCGAGCAGAATTGCGACTATGTCGGCGACCGCTTCGCCGAGGAGGCCCGCAAGATTCACTACGGCGAGGCCGACGCCCACGGCATCTACGGCGAGACCACCCCCGAGGAGACCGAGCGCCTCAAGGACGAAGGCATCGAGTTCGGCTCGATCCCGTGGGTGCGCGACGACGCGTGATCCGGTCGCCCGGCGGAGACCGGCCGTCTAACCCTTGCGCGCCACCAGCGCGTAGTTCACCCGGGCGTCGGCGGTCTCCCGAAACACGCCCTCGACCGGGTCGTACGCCAGGCCGACCGGTGGCTCCACCGCGAAGCCGCGGGGCTCCAGCAGTTGCCGCAACTCGTCCGGTGTCGGGAATTTCGACCAGTCGTGGGTGCCGCGCGGGACCCAGCGCAGCACGTATTCGGCGGCGACGATCGCACCGGCGTAGGAGCGCGGGGTGCGGTTGATGGTGGTCAGCACCAGGACGCCGCCTGGCCGCAGCAGGTGGGCGATGGCGTCGACGAACGCTTCGCGGTCGGCGACGTGCTCGACGACCTCGCTCGCCACCACCGCGTCGAACCGCCGGTCGGCGGCCGCCAGAGCCTCGGCGGCGCCGGCGATGTACTCGATCTCCAGGCCGCCGGCCGCCGCGTGGGCGGTGGCGGCGGCGATACCGGCGGCGTCGGCGTCGACCCCGGTGACCCGGGCGCCGAGCCTGGTCATCGGCTCGGCCAGGAGGCCGCCACCGCAGCCGATGTCGAGCACGCGGAGCCCGGCCAGCGGTCGGCGGCGATCACCGGCGGCGCCGGCCAGCGGCCCCAGCGCCTCGCGGATCACCGCCATGCGGGCCGGCACGAAGCGGTGCAGGGGGCCATGCGGCCCATCCGGGTCCCACCAGCGATCGGCCAGGCGCGCGAACCGCCCGATATCGGCCGCATCGACCGTCCCGCCGACCGCGGAACCCGGGGATTCCGGGGCGACCGCCGTCGGCCGGGTCGGTAACAGGCCGCGGCGGCCGAGGCACTGGGCTCGGATCATTCGTCCTCCTCGCCCTCCAGGGGCATTCGGTCCGGCGGCGCGCTTGCCCGGCGCGCCCGTGCGTAATATGGATACGCCCGCCCGCGGCCGGCAAGCCTTCGTGCCGGCCAGCCGCGGCGCCCCAATGGCCTGGACACGGATAGCGCGATGGCACGCATCGTGATGAAGTTCGGCGGCACGTCGGTCGGCGACGTCGACCGGATCAAGAACGTCGCCCAGCGCGTCAAGCGCGAGGTCGACGCCGGCAACGAGGTCGCGGTGGTGGTGTCGGCGATGTCCGGCACCACGAACCAGTTGGTCGGCTGGACCAGCGCCATCTCCCGCCTGCACGACGCCCGCGAGTACGACGTGGTGGTCGCCTCGGGCGAGCAGGTGACGGTCGGCCTGCTGGCGCTGGCGCTGCAGGACATCGGCATCAACGCCCGCTCCTGGCTGGGCTGGCAGATCCCGTTCCGAACCGACGGCATCCACGGCAAGGCCCGGATCGACCGGATCGAGACCCAGGAGATGGAGCGTCGGTTCGCCCAGGGACAGGTCGCGGTGGTCGCCGGCTTCCAGGGCATCGGGCCGGACGCCCGCATCACCACGCTCGGCCGCGGCGGCTCCGACACCTCGGCGGTGGCGCTGGCGGCAGCGCTGAAGGCCGATCGCTGCGACATCTACACCGACGTGGACGGGGTCTACACCACCGACCCGCGGATCGTGTCGAAGGCCCGCAAGATCGAGCGGATCACCTACGAGGAGATGCTGGAGCTGGCGTCCCAGGGCGCGAAGGTCCTGCAGACCCGGTCGGTCGCCATGGCCATGCAACACGGGGTGCGCGTGCAGGTGCTGTCGAGCTTCGTCGACGTGCCGGGCACCCTGGTCGTCGATGAGGATGAGATCGTGGAACAGCAAGTCGTCACCGGCATCGCCTACAGCCCGGACGAGGCGAAGATCACCCTGGTCGGCGTGCCGGACCGGCCGGGCGTCGCCGGCGCCATCTTCGGGTCGCTCGCCGACGCCGCCGTCAACGTGGACATGATCGTGCAGAACGTCAGCCAGGACGGCCAGACGACGGACCTGACCTTTACCGTCGGCAAGGCCGACCTCGACCGCGCCAGCCATGTCCTGGACAAGCTGCGCAACGACCTCGCCTACGCCGAGTTGGTCGCCGATTCCAACGTCTGCAAGGTGTCGGTGGTTGGCGTCGGCATGCGCAGCCAGCCCGGCATTGCCAAGACGATGTTCCAGACCCTGGCCGAGAAGAGCATCAACATCCAGGTCATCTCGACCTCCGAGATCAAGGTCAGCGTGCTGATCGGCGCCGACTACACCGAACTCGCGGTCCGCGCCCTGCACACGGCCTTCGGTCTCGACGCCGACGCGGACTCCTGAGCCCATGACCGGGCCCACCGCCTCCCGGAGGACCGGCCGGGGCGGCGGGCCCCGGGAGATGCTGCGCCACCTGCGCGACGCCATGGCCGGTGTCGGCACCCCGCAGGAACGCCTGGACAGCACCGTCAAGATCATCGCCGGCGCGCTCAGCGCCGAGGTGTGCTCGATCTACGTCCGGCGCAGCGGCAACGTCCTGGAGCTGTGCGCCACCGAGGGGCTGAACCGCGAGGCGGTGTACCGCACCCGCATGCGGTTCGGCGAAGGGCTGGTCGGCCACATCGCCGAGACCGGTCGGCCGATCGCGCTCGCGGAAGCGCAGATCCACCCGAAGTTCGCCTACTTCCCCGAGACCGGCGAGGAAGTCTACCACTCGCTGATGGGGGTGCCGATCCGTCGCTCGGAACGGGTGCACGGCGTGCTGGTGATCCAGCACACCACGGCCCGCCAGTACACCGAGGAGGAAATCGAGATCGCTGGAGACCCTGGCGATGGTGCTGGCCGAGATGATCTCGGGCGGGGACATGCCCGGATCGGCGTCGAACCGCGGCGACGGCACCCCGGTGCGGATCGTCGGCACCCGGATAAACGGCGGCATGGCGATCGGCCGGGCCCGGTTGCACCGGCCGCGCATCGTCATCCGTCGGGTGGTCGCCGAGGACCCGGAGGACGAGTCCCGCCGTCTCGACAGCGCCCTGGCCGCGATGCACGAGGCGCTGGGGCGGCTGGTCGAGTCCGCTGCCATGGCCGTCGCCGGCGAGCACCGCGAGGTGCTCGAGACCTACCGGATGATCGCCAGCGACGCCGGCTGGATCGGCCGCATCCGCGAGGCGATCTTCGGCGGCCTGACCGCCGAGGCCGCGTTGCAGCGGGTCCGGGACGACACCCGGGCCCGCATGGCGGGCGTCGAAGACCCTTACATCCGAGAGCGGCTGGCCGATTTCGAGGACGTGGCCCTGCGGCTCATGCAGCACCTCTCGCCGGAGAGCGCGCCCGGCGACGACGTCGAGCCCGAAGGCGACTGGATCCTGATCGCGCGCTCGCTCGGACCCGCCGAGATCCTCGACTACGACCAGACCCGGCTGAAGGGGCTGGTGCTGGAGGAAGGGTCGGCGACCGCGCACGTGGCGATCGTCGCCCGCGCTCTCGACATCCCGGTGGTCGGCCGGCTGCCCAATCTGCTGGGCGAGGTCGAGCCGGGGGACACGCTGATCGTGGACGGTGACCATGCCCAGGTCTTCGTGCGCCCCGGCGAGGATGCGCGCTCGCTGTTCCGCACCAGCATGGCGGCGCGGGCCGCGCAACGCGCGCGCTACGCCGCCCTGCGCGACCGGCCGGCCGTCAGCCCCGACGGCGTGGCGCTGTCCCTGCAGATGAACGCGGGGCTGCTGGTCGACGTCGCCCAGATGGCTGAGGTCGGCGCCGACGGTATCGGCCTGTATCGCACGGAGATCCCGTTCCTGGTCCGCCGCGAGTACCCCGATGTCGATGCCCAGACCCTGCTGTACCGACGGGTCCTGGCGACTGCCAACGGCCGGCCGGTGACGTTCCGCACACTCGACGCCGGCGGCGACAAGCGGCTGCCGTCGATCGTCCACGAGCCGGAGGAGAACCCCGCACTCGGCTGGCGAGCGCTGCGCATCGGCCTCGACGTGCCGTCGCTGCTGCGCCAGCAGATGCGCGCCCTGATCCGGGCGGCCGACGGCCGGCCGCTGCGCGTCATGGTGCCGATGGTCACGACGGTGCAGGAGTTCCGGGCCGCCCGGTCCCTGCTGGACCTGGAACTCGAGCGCGCCCGGTCCCGTAGCGTCACCTTGCCGCAATCGGTGGCCGTCGGAGCCATGGTCGAGGTGCCGGCGGTGGTCCTGGCGATCGAGGCGCTGGCCCGGGAGGCCGATTTCCTGTCGGTCGGCAGCAACGACCTGCATCAGTTCCTGTACGCCGCCGACCGCGGCGGCGAGCGGGTGGCGACGCGGTACGACACCCTCGACCCGCTGTTTCTCGGCGTGCTCACGCGGATCGCCCAGGCCGCCGCCGCGGCTGGAAAGCCGGTCACCGTCTGCGGCGAAATGGCCGGTCGGCCGCTCGAGGCTCTGGTGCTGGCCGCCCTCGGCTACCGGGCGCTGTCGATGTCCGCAATCTCCGTCGGACCTGTGAAAGAGGCCGTTCTTTCCACGAATATCAAGCAGTTGGCCACATATGTTGAGTATTTGATTAAATCACCAAGTTCGAATCTTCGGAATCAGTTGAAGAACTTCCTCATCGAACGAGGGGAGACCGGTCGCGAAAATCCCGCTGTGATCGTCGATTCTCATTGAAGCCCGATCCGCAAGCCCGGAGATAGCTAATTGATATCGCAGTAAATTTAGAATAGCTTGATGGGAAGCATTTGGACGATCCGAAACGGGGGCGGGGTTTCGGTTCGTTGGATCGGTCCGCCGTTGGGCTGCAAGGACCATGGCACTGAAGTCGGAAAGGTCTCGGATCCGCTTCACGGATATCGAATCGATGCCCAGGTTGGACACCGTGCGCCGGGCCGGAACACCGGTGTCGTTTCCGGAACCACCAGCCAACGAGGAACGGGGAATGGGCACTCCACCGCTACCCGTCGGAGAGGAATTGCGGCGCGCCCGCGAAGCCGCCGGCCTGGAACTGGCCGAGGTCGCGTCGCACCTCCGCATCCGCAGCAATTTTCTGTCCGCGCTTGAGGAAGGCCGCCCTGACGCCCTTCCCGGCATCACCTATGCCATCGGCTATGTCCGGACCTACGCGGGCTTCCTGGGCCTCGATCCAGACTCCTCCGTTCGCCGTTTCAAGGAAGAGGCCGCCGGCCTGAACGCGAAGACCCAGCTGGTGTTTCCGTCGCCGGCTCCGGAAGGACGGGTGCCCGGCTTCACCCTGATGCTGGCGGCGTTCCTGCTGGCCGGCAGCGCCTACGGCGGCTGGTACTGGCTGTCGGAGCGTGACGGCAGCCTTCGAGACCTGGTGCCGCACGTGCCCGAGCGACTGGCGCGGTTGCTCGAGGGCGAGGCCCCGCCCCTGCCGCGCGCGGAGCAGAACTCGCTGACCACACCGACCCCATCGGCGAGCCCGGGCACCGCCGGCTCGTACGCCGACGCCAACCCCGCTGGCGTTACCATACCCGGGGCACTCTCGACCTCAACCGGCGAGGCGACCTCAACCGCCGAGGCGACCGCCACCGGCGAGGTAGAGCCGTCCGCCACCGAGGCGTCGCCAACCATCCAGTCCAGCGTGACCGAGCCCTCGGCACCCGCAGCAACGGCGCCTGCCGCCGCCGGGTCGCCATCCCCGGAGCCGGCGGTCGCGCAATCCTCGCCGTCGGCTGCCGAGCGGGACCCCGCCAGCCGCTCGGCCGTCGAGACCCCCGACGTGACGGCCCCGCCGGAACCGGTGGCGAGCGTCGCCGACGCCGCGTCGTCGCAAGCGCCGACCGCTGGTCCGTCGGCCCCGGAAGCAGCGGCCGCCACGGCCATCAACCTCGACACCGTGGTGCCGGCCGCTCCGCGCATCGCCGCGTTGATCGGCGCGTCCGAGGCCGCTGTGCCGACCGGCCGTGTCGCAAGCGGCGCCGGCGAGCGGGTCATGATCCGGGCAACCGGCGACAGCTGGGTGCAGGTGCGCGACTCCGACGGGACTGCCCTGTTCACCCGCGTGCTGCGCGAGGGCGACATCTACAGGGTGCCGAGCCAGGCCGGCCTGAAGCTGGCGACCGGCAACGCCGGGGCACTTGAGGTGCTGGTCGACGGCACCCCGGCACCGAGCCTCGGCAACTTCGGCGAAGTCGTCCGCAACGTCACGCTCGACCCGGCGCTGCTGGCCGCTGGAACGGCAGCCGCCGCCCGCTGAACCCACGGCTTCCGCCGCTCCGGCGGTTTCGCTATAACCACCATGCCGTCCGGCCGGTCGCGCCGGACCGTGTTCCCTTCGTGCGACTCCGCGAGGCTCCCGATGAGCGTGCGCCCGTACCGAGACATCCAACGCCGCCGGTCCCGGCGCATTCATGTCGGCCGGGTCCCGGTCGGCGATGGTGCGCCGATCACCGTGCAGACCATGACCAACACCCCGACCGCCGACGTGGCGGCGACGGTCGCCCAGATCCGGCGAGCCGAAGAGGCCGGGGCCGACATCGTGCGCGTGTCCTGCCCCGACGCCGACTCATCGGCCGCCCTGAAGCAGATCGTGCCGCAGGTGTCTGTGCCGATCGTCGCCGACATTCATTTCCACTACCGCAGGGCCATCGAGGCGGCCGAGAACGGAGCCGCCTGCCTGCGCATCAACCCCGGCAACATCGGCTCCGCCGACCGGGTGCGCGAGGTCGTGCAGGCCGCCAAGGACCACGGCTGCTCCATGCGGATCGGCGTCAACGCCGGTAGCCTGGAGAAGCATCTGCTCGAGAAGTACGGCGAGCCGTGCCCGGAGGCGATGGTGGAAAGCGCGCTGCACCACGCCCGGATCCTTGAGGACAACGATTTTCACGAGTTCAAGATCAGCGTGAAGGCCTCCGACGTGTTCCTGGCGGTGGCGGCCTATCAGGGGTTGGCCGAGGCCTGCGACTACCCGCTGCACCTCGGCATCACCGAGGCCGGGGCCCAGCGTTCCGGGACCGTCAAGTCGTCGGTCGGCATGGGCATGCTGCTGTGGGCCGGCATCGGCGACACCATCCGGGTGTCGCTGTCGGCGCAGCCCGAGGAGGAGGTCAGGGTCGGGTTCGACATCCTGAAGTCGCTTAACCTCCGCCATCGTGGCGTCAACGTGATCTCCTGTCCGTCCTGCGCCCGTCAACAGTTCGACGTCATCGAGAACGTCCGCCTTCTGGAGGAACGCCTCGCGCACATCACCACGCCGATGACGGTGTCGGTGATCGGCTGCGTGGTGAACGGCCCGGGCGAGGCGCGCGAGACCGATATCGGCATCACCGGCGGTGGCAACGGCACCCACATGGTCTACATCGCCGGCCAGCCGCATCATCGGCTCAAGAACGCCAGCGTCGTCGACCACATGGTCGAGTTGATCGAGACCAAGGCGGCCGAGATCGAGGCCGAGATGGCGGCCGCGGCGACGGCCGCGGAATGAAGCCCGGGAGTATCTGACTTGTCGAAGCTGCAACCGGTACGCGGTACCCACGACCTCCTGCCCGAGGAGTCGCGACGGCACCGCCACATCGTCGAGACCGGCCTTGCGGTGTCCGGGCGCTATGGCTTCGGCGAGATCGAAAC
The DNA here is from genome assembly GCA_018401495.1 of Rhodospirillaceae bacterium. Classification (GTDB taxonomy): domain Bacteria; phylum Pseudomonadota; class Alphaproteobacteria; order Thalassobaculales; family Thalassobaculaceae; genus Thalassobaculum_A. The sequence continues at coordinate 273,566 of JAGYJX010000008.1, read as the reverse complement.
GCCGATCTTCGAATTCACCGAGGTCTTCAAGCGCACCCTCGGCGAGGCGTCGGACGTGGTCTCGAAGGAGATGTACACCTTCACGGACCGCGGCGGCGAGGAACTGACGCTTCGGCCCGAGGGAACCGCCAGCGTCTGCCGCGCGCTGATTTCCGGCGGACAGACGCAGAACCTGCCGGCGAAGTTCTTCTATCAGGGCCCGATGTTCCGCTATGAGCGCCCCCAGAAGGGCCGGATGCGGCAGTTCCACCAGATCGGCATCGAGTTGCTCGGCGCCGGTGAGCCGCAGGCCGATATCGAGGTGATCACCTGCGGCGCCGACATTCTCGACGCCATCGGCGTGCTCGGCCGCACCACCCTGGAAATCAACACGCTCGGCGACACCGAAAGCCGCCAGGCCTACCGGGCGGCGCTGGTCGACTATTTCGGCGCGCACGCCGACGCCCTGTCCGAGGATAGCCGCCGCCGCTTGGCCCTGAACCCGCTGCGGATCCTCGACAGCAAGGACGACGGCGACCGGCGGCTGGTCGACGGAGCGCCGTCGTTTGACGATTACCTGAACGCCGCCTCGAAGGACTTCTTCACCGCGGTCACGGAGGGGCTCGACCGCCTCGGCGTGCGCTTCCATCGCAACCCCAGACTGGTTCGCGGGCTCGACTACTACTGCCACACCGCCTTCGAGTTCGTGACCGACGCGCTGGGCGCGCAGGGGACGGTATTGGCCGGAGGGCGCTACGACGGGCTGGTCGAGACCATGGGTGGCCCGGCGATCCCCGGTGTCGGCTGGGCCGCTGGTATCGAGCGTCTGTCGCTGCTCGCCGAGGGCGTGGCGGAGCCGTCCCGGCCGATCGCCCTGATCCCGGTCGGTCCCGGCGGCGAGGCGGCGGCGCTGACCCTGGCCCACCGCCTGCGGCGGGCCGGCTACTCGGTCGAGCACGGCTATTCCGGCAATGTCGGCAAGCGCCTGAAACGGGCCGCCAAGGTGGGAGCGCGAGCCGCGCTGATCCTGGGCGACGACGAACTGGCGCGGGGCGCGGTGCAGCTCCGGGATCTGGACGCCGGGGCGCAGGAAGAGGCCCCTCTCGACCGGATCGAGGAGAGCCTCGCCCGCTTCCGTTAGCGGGGGGCCGGCCGTGACGGCCGAAGCCGTGCCGATGTCGGTGATCGGGGTCAGCCACCGGACCTGCCCGGACAGCCTGCGGGAGCGCCTGTACGTCGACGATTCCGAGGTCGCCGCCGTCATCGGAACGCTGCGCATCCGCGGGGTGCGCGAAGCCGTGGTGCTGTCGACCTGCGACCGGGTTGAGGTCGCCGCCGTGTTCACCGATGGCGAGATGGCGCCGATGACCGTGGCCACCGCGCTCGGCGCGCCGATCGGGCTGCGCGGCGAGCAGCTCGCGCCGTACCTTTACCGCCACGACGGCGGGGCCGCCATCCGCCACGTCTTCCGGGTGGCGAGCGCGCTCGACAGCCAGGTCGTGGGCGAGCCTCAGGTCCTGGGACAGTTGAAGGCCGCTCAGCGGCTGTCCCAGGACCTGGGAGCGTCCGGCCCCACCGTCGATCGGGTGCTGCAGGCAGCCTATGCGCTGGCCAAGAGAGTGCGGACCGAGACCCGGATCGGCGAGGGCGCGGTGTCGATCGCCGCTGCCGCTGTTGCCCGGGTCCAGGACCTCCACGGCTCGCTCAGCGGCCGCAGCGCCCTGCTGATCGGTGGCGACGAACTCAGCATCATGATCGCCCGCCAACTCCGCGCCTCGGGGCTCGGCGAGCTTATGGTGCTGGATCGGTTCCGGCGTCGCGCGGCCACCACCGCCACCGAGCTGGAGGCGCACCACGGGCCGATCGAGGACATTGCCGCCGAACTGGACCGTGCCGACGTGGTCATTTCCGGCCTGGGCCTGGGCCGCTATCTGATCACCGCCGACATCATGGAGGCGGTCCTGCGTCGTCGGCGGCGGCGCCCGGTGTTCCTGCTCGACCTGGCGGTGCCAGGCGACATCGAGCCTGCCGTGCATCGGCTCGACGAGGCCTATGTCTACGATCTCGGTGACCTCGAACGGGTCACCATGGAGGGGCGCTCCGGCCGGGAGGCCGAGGCCGCCAAGGCCGAAGCGATGGTCGAAGAGGCGGTCGTGGCCTTTGATCGGGACTTGGCGGTCCGGGACGCCGGGCCGGACATCGCCCGGCTGCGCGCCCATCTGGAGGCGCAGATCCGCGACGCGGTCGGCGGCGGGCCGGACGCCGAGTCGGTTGCCAGACGGATTGCCGGGCGCCTGTTGCACGCGCCGAGCGAGGCCCTGCGTCGCCGGGCCGCTGCCGGCAGACTGGACGAGGAAACCCGTGCGCTGATCGCCGAATTGTTCGGCCTCGACGCCGGGACCAAGGGAGACTTGACGTGAGGCTGGAAGAGAAGCTGGACCGCGTGCTGACGCGGGCCCAGGAGTTGGAGGCCAGGCTGTCGAGCCCCGACGGATTCGCGGCGGACGACTTCCGCCGGCTCTCCAAGGAGCTCGCTGAACTCGCGCCGGTGGTCGAGACGGTCGGCCAGCTTCGCCGCACCCGCGCCGAACTGGCCGAGGCGCTGGCGCTGGCCGAGGAGAGCGACGCCGAGATGCGCGCCCTCGCCGAGGAGGAGGCGGCCGCGATCGAGTCCAGGCTGCCGGGGCTGGAGCGCGCGGTCATGCTCCATCTGCTGCCCCGCGACGAGGCCGACGCGCGCAACGCCATCCTCGAGGTCAGGGCCGGCACCGGCGGCGACGAGGCGGCCCTGTTCGCCGCCGAGTTGTTCGCGATGTACCAGCGCTACGCCCAATTGCACGGCTGGCGCTTCGAGGTGCTGGAGGTCTCCGAGAACGAGATCGGCGGCTACAAGGAGGCGATCGCCACCGTCACCGGGCACTCCGTGTTCGCCCGGATGAAGTTCGAGATCCGGCGTGCACCGGGTCCAGCGGGTGCCGGTCACCGAGGCGCAGGGCCGGATCCACACCTCGGCGGCGACTGTCGCCGTGCTGCCGGAGGCCGAGGAGGTCGACATCACGATCAACGACGGCGACCTGCGGATCGACGTCTACCGGTCGAGCGGCGCCGGCGGGCAGCACGTCAACACCACCGACAGCGCCGTGCGGATCACCCATCTGCCGACCGGCGTGGTGGTGAGCCAGCAGGACGAGAAGTCGCAGCACAAGAACCGCGCCAAGGCCATGAAGATCCTGCGCGCCCGGCTGTTCGACCTGGAGCGCTCGCGTCGCGATTCCGAGCGCGCCGCCGACCGCAAGAGCCAGGTCGGCTCGGGCGACCGTTCCGAGCGCATCCGCACCTACAACTTCCCGCAGGGCCGGGTGACCGACCACCGCATCAACCTCACCCTCTACAAGATCGACAAGGTGATGACCGGGGAGGCCCTCGACGAAATCGTCGACGCCCTGATCGCCGAGGACGAGGCGGAGCGACTGGCGACCCTGACGTGACGGCGATCTCGGAGTTGCTGCGCGATGCCGCCCGACGGCTTGGGGCGGCTGGGGTGGAGACCGGGCGGCTGGACGCCCGCCTGCTCCTGGGCGCGGCGCTCGGGCGCGCGGTGTGGCCGCACGAATCGGCGGCGGTGAGTCCCGATGGTCTCGGGCGCTTCGAAGCCCTGCTGAACCGGCGGCTGGCGCGCGAGCCGGTGTCGCGGATCCTCGGTCGGCGGGCGTTCTGGACCCTCGACCTGGAGGTCACCCCCGACACCCTCGACCCGCGCGGCGATTCCGAGGCGCTGATCGAGGCGTCCGTCTCGGCCTTCGCCGGAGCCGAGCCGCCGCGGCGCATCCTCGACCTTGGCACTGGAACCGGATGTCTCCTGCTGGCGGCGCTGTCCGAGTTCCCGACCGCGACGGGACTGGGTATCGACCGCTCGGCCGGTGCCGTCGATACCGCGGGCCGAAACGCGCGGATGAACGGGCTGGAGGGCCGTGCCGAGTTTGTCACGTCAGACTGGGACGACATGCCGCAGGGCGAATGGGATCTGATTCTGTCGAACCCTCCCTATATCCCGGACTCGTTGGTGCCCAGCCTGCAACCCGAGGTCTCCCGATTCGATCCTCGGGAAGCGCTGGCCGCCGGAGCGGATGGATTGGACGCCTACCGCGCGCTGATGCGGCTCATTCCCAGGCTTCTCGTACCGCGATCGATCGTCGTGATCGAGTTGGGGGCGGGGCAGCGCGAGGTGGTGGAAACGCTTGCGATCGCTGCCGGATTCACCGCGCTGGAGGCGCGCAAGGACCTGGGTGGGATCGACCGGGCGTTAGTTCTGAAATGGAACGACACCGGTGATCACACTCTGAACACACACGGTTTTTGCTTGGAATAGGCTGGAATTCAGTCTAGTGTTTTTCACGCATCGTAGGCCGCAGGGGCCCGGTGCCGCCAATTCACTCGACGGACCAGTGATCCCGAAGACTGCCTGCCAGAGCGCGGGCCGTCCGCATCACGGGGTTACGAGTGACTGGAACGGACGATGGGTTCGTTCCGAGACAACAGGACTCGCGACCAGGAATGAGACAGGGCCCACACCAGAAGCGTGGACGCGGTCGCGGCAATCGCCGGCCGACCACGCCCAATCGCAATCAGACCTTTGACAGCAACGGCCCCGATGTCCGGATCCGCGGCAACGCAAGCCAGGTGTACGAAAAGTACCTGAACCTTGCTCGTGACGCGACCGCTTCCGGGGACCGAGTGCTGGCTGAAAGTTACTATCAGCATGCCGAGCATTACTATCGGATCCTGAGCGTTTTCCAGGAGAACCAGGGCGGTGAAAACCGAGGCCAGCAGCCCTACCCGGCTGGCGGTCGCGACTGGGACCAGGACGACGACGATCGTGACGGCGGCGACGAGCAGCCGGAACGCAACGGCGGCGATCGAAACGGCGACCGGCCGCGAGGCGATCAGGAGCGTGGTGGCGAAGCTCACGGCCGCGACCGCAACGGTGGCGACCGCAACGGTGGCGACCGGCAGGGCGGCGACCGACAGGGCGGCGACCGACAGGGCGGCGACCGAAACGGCGACCGCCCGCGGGCCGATCAGGAGCGCGGCGGCGAAGCCCAGGGTCGTGATCGAAACGGTGGTGACCGCAACGGTGGCGATCGAAACGGCGATCGTCCGCGGGCCGACCAGGATCGTGGCGGCGAGAGCCAGGGCCGTGACCGAAACAACGACCGGGGCGACCGCTTCAGCCGCGATCGCGGCGAGCGTGATCGCAATGACCGGGACCGGGGTGGTGACAACCGGGGCGGCGATCGCGATCGTCGGCCGGCACGCGCCGAGGGCGAGGCCGATGGCCGGGGTGAGCGTTCTTCGCCTCAGCCGAACGCTCCCCATGACGCCCCCCAGGTCGACTCGCGGTCGTCCGAGGCCGTTGCCCCGACCGTGATCGCCGCGGAACCCCGGGCAGAGGCCCCGCGGTCGGTCCAGCCGCCGCAGAGGGCGCCGCGAGTCGTCGAAGCCGCCGCGGTCGAGCCGGCTCCGCAGCCGGCACCGGCCGAAGCGCCGGCCGCCACCGAGGAGGACGGGATCAGGCGTACGCTTCGCTTGACGCCATCCCGTTCATCGCGCGCGGCCGTTGCGGAGGCGAGCGTTCAGGAGCCCGCGGCCAAGCCCGAGCCGGTGGCCGAGGCGGAACCGGCCCAGGAACCCGAGCGCAAGCCGCGCCGTCGCAAGGCACCGGCGAAGTCGGCCGAGGCAGCCGGTGGCTCCGACGAGTTCGTGGCCTCTCCGGCGGTCGACGACGGCGCCGCTGCCGCCAGCTGACCGGCTACTCGGTCCAGCGGCCGAGAAAATCGGCGAGCGTCCGGCCGGGTTCCGGCCGGAACCGCTCGTCGGTGGTCTGGACCGCTGCCACCCGGTCGAGGCGGAACGAGCGGAAGTCCGACCGCAGTTCGCACCACGCCGCCAGCAGCCATTTCGATCCGTAGAACAACAAACCGAGCGGCCGGATACGCCGCTCGGTTCCGGCCAGAGCCTCGTCTTCGTAGAGGATCTGCAGCACGCGCCGTTCCCGGATCGCCCGGCGGTAAGGGCCGGTGTCGACAGTGGTTGGCGCGCCGGTAAACGATCGTGGCGGCGCGATCAGGGCGAGGTCGCCGATCCGCCGCTCCAACTCCTCGGGCACCGCCGCCCGAACGCGCTCGGCGGCGCGCCCGGCCGCCGCCGCCATGGCCGGGTCGGTCCAGCTCTCGACGATCCGCAGCCCCAGCATCAGCGCTTCGATCTCATCGGCGTCGAACATCAGCGGCGGCAGGTGGTAGCCCGGTCGCAAGCAGGTAGCCGACGCCCGCCGACCCGTCGACTGGGACACCGCTGGCGGTCAGGTCCGCCATGTCGCGGTAGATCGTGCGCGGCGACACCCCGAGCAGCGACGGCCAGCTCGGCCGCGCGTATCGCCAGCCGGCGCCGGCGCAACTCGTCGACGATCCGGAACAGTCGGTCGGCGCGGCGCATCCCCTGCCCCGTGGTGTTCGCCGCCGGCAAGTGCCGGGACGTCAGTCCAGCAGCGTCACGGCGTCGCCAGTCGCCACCCGGCCACCGACCGAGACGCGCGCGTATACGCCGCAATCCTCGTGTCCGAAGCCGCGCAGCAGGTCACGTGGAAGCGTCCGGTCGCGCTGGCCCGTCGCCGGGTCGACATTCGTCGCCGCGCAGCGCCCGATCCGCTGCTCAACGATCAACTCGGCGGCACCGACGCGCACTCGCCTGCCGATCCAGCCGAACTCGGCCCAGGGCGCCGCTCCCTCCAGCACAAGATTGCCACGGAAACGGCCGGGATCGACCGGGCTGCCGACCACCCGCTCAAGGTCGGCCACCGAGGACCGGCTGACGATCGAGCACGTACGGTGCGTCGGCGTCGCTGAACGCCTCCTCGCCACGATCGACCAGTCGAGGCGCACCGCGAAGCTCGCCCTTCATGTAGGCCGCGAAGAACTGTTCGATGACGGTGCGTCCGTTGGCCGACGACAGCGCGCCATGCGCCACCGGCCGACCGCCGCGTTTGAGCACCAGGGTGGTGGTTGCGGCATCGTACTCGGCCGCCAGCGCCGCGAGCCTGGGATTGCTCATCAACTGCAGGAAATGGGCCTTGGAGTGCCACCGTGGCGCGGCAGGATCGATCGGCGCGGTGCCATGGGCGATCGCGAAGCGCCGGTCATGAGGGACCGGCCGGCCAGCTCGCAACTCGAGCGTATCGAGAGCCTCGGCGGACAAGCCCTTGACCGGGTATCGGCACAGGGCGGCGATGGTAATGCTCATGGACCGACAGAACCTCCGCACCCGATCGTTGTCAACGCCGCGGCCACATCGGAAAGCGGTGTCGTTGCCGCTTGTGTGACCTTCCTGCAACACCCATATCCCTCGCAACGGAGGGCGGTGCCGCGTACGAGCCGCTCCGGGGGACAGGGATCGCAGACGCCCGAGAACCCGGTATCCTCCAATCGACGCCGGCCGTGTCGCCTTTCCTGGGGCCGGTCCGGTGGTACTGGCTCAACGCGGTACTCGACGGAGACGCACCGATGAATTTCGAAAAGCTGTCCGACCGCTCGCGCGGTTTCCTGCAGTCGGCCCAGACCTACGCCCTGGGCCAGGGCCACCAGCGACTTCTGGTCGACCACCTGCTCAAGGTCTTCCTGGATGACAAGGAAGGTCTGGCATCGGCCCTGATCGAGCGGGCCGGCGGCGACCCCAAGGCGGCTCGTCTCGCCGTCGAGGCCACGCTCGCCAAGGTTCCCCGGGTCGAGGGCAGTGGCGCCGGGCAAGTCTACATGTCGCCCGAACTGGCGCGCGTCCTCACCCAGGCCGAGCAGGTCGCCGAGAAGGCCGGCGACCAGTACGTGACGGTCGAGCGGCTGCTGCTGTCGATCGCGCTCGCTTCCGGTACCGACGCCGCCCGGGCGCTGAAGGACGCCGGCGTGAACCCGCAGGCGCTCGAGCACGCGATCCAGGACATCCGCAAGGGCCGGACCGCCGACACCGCCAACGCCGAGGGCAATTTCGACGCGTTGAAGAAGTACACCCGCGACCTGACCGAGGCGGCGCGGTCGGGCAAGCTCGACCCCGTCATCGGCCGCGACGAGGAGGTGCGGCGCACCATCCAGGTGCTGTCGCGCCGCACCAAGAACAACCCGGTGCTGATCGGCGAGCCGGGCGTCGGCAAGACCGCCATCGTCGAGGGCCTGGCCCAGCGGATCGTCAACGGCGACGTGCCGGAGGGGCTGAAGAACAAGCGGCTGCTGGTGCTCGACCTCGGCGCGCTGATCGCCGGCGCCAAGTTCCGCGGCGAGTTCGAGGAGCGGCTGAAGGCGGTGCTGAACGAGCTCGGTCACACCGAGGGCGAGGTCATCCTGTTCATCGACGAGTTGCACACCCTGGTCGGCGCCGGTGCCGCCGAGGGCGCGATGGACGCCTCCAACATGCTGAAGCCGGCGCTGGCGCGCGGCGAGCTGCACTGCGTCGGCGCCACCACCCTCGACGAGTACCGCAAGCACATCGAGAAGGACGCCGCCCTGGCCCGGCGCTTCCAGCCGGTGTTCGTGGCCGAACCGGGCGTGGTCGAGACCATCTCGATCCTGCGCGGCCTGAAGGAGAAGTACGAGCTGCACCACGGCGTGCGGATCACCGACGGCGCCCTGGTGGCGGCGGCGAACCTGTCGAACCGCTACATCACCGACCGCTTCCTGCCCGACAAGGCCATCGACCTGATGGACGAGGCGGCGAGCCGGCGGCGCATGGAGGTCGACAGCAAGCCCGAGCCGATCGACGAGCTGGACCGCAAGATCATCCAGCTCAAGATCGAGCGTGAGGCCCTGAAGAAGGAAACCGACAAGGCGAGCCGCAGCCGCCTCGACACCCTCGAAGGCGAGTTGGTCGAGCTGGAGGAGAAGGCCGCCGAGCTGACCGCGCGCTGGCAGAACGAGAAGGACATGCTGCTCGGCTCGCAGAAGCTGAAGGAGAAGCTCGACCACGCCCGCCAGGAGCTGGAGGTGGCCAAGCGCCAGGGCGACCTGACCCGGGCCGGCGAGCTGACCTACGCGGTGATCCCGCAGATCGAGCAGACGCTCGCGCAGGCCGAGGACGTCTCGTCCAAGCGCATGCTGAAGGAGGAGGTGAACGACAGCGATATCGCCTCGGTGGTGTCGAAGTGGACCGGTATTCCGGTCGACAAGATGCTGGAGGGCGAGCGCGAGAAGCTGCTGGCCATGGAGACCAACCTGCACCGCCGGGTGATCGGCCAGGACGAGGCGATCGGCGCGGTCGCCAACGCGGTGCGGCGTGCCCGCGCCGGGCTGCAGGACCCGAACCGGCCGATCGGCTCGTTCCTGTTCCTCGGCCCGACCGGCGTCGGCAAGACCGAGCTGACCAAGGCGCTGGCCGAGTTCCTGTTCGACGACGAGCAGGCGATGGTCCGCATGGACATGTCGGAGTACATGGAGAAGCACGCGGTCGCCCGGCTGATCGGCGCCCCGCCGGGCTATGTCGGCTACGAGGAGGGCGGCGCGCTCACCGAGGCGGTGCGCCGGCGGCCGTACCAGGTGGTGCTGTTCGACGAGGTCGAGAAGGCCCACCCCGACGTCTTCAACGTGCTGCTGCAGGTGCTCGACGACGGCCGCCTGACCGACGGCCAGGGCCGCACGGTCGATTTCCGCAACACCCTGATCATCATGACCTCCAACCTCGGCGCCGACCTGCTGGCGGGGCAACCCGACGGCGAGCCGGTCGAGGCGGTGCGCGAGGGCGTGATGGAGGTGGTGCGGCGGGCGTTCCGGCCGGAATTCCTGAACCGGCTGGACGAAATCCTGCTGTTCACCCGCCTGGAGCGCGAGGTCGATGAAGCACATCGTCGACATCCAGCTCGGCCGCCTCAGGAAGATGCTGGTCGACCGCCACGTCACCCTGGAGCTCGACGACCAGGCCCTCGCCTGGCTGGCCGCCGCCGGGTACGACCCGGTCTATGGCGCCCGGCCGCTGAAGCGCGTGATCCAGCGCTCGCTGCAGAACCCGCTCGCCAACCGGATCCTCGAAGGCCGGATCCGCGATGGCCAGCGCGTCCGGGTCTCGGTGGTCGACGGCCAGCTCGCCATCGACGGCGAGAAGGCCGCCCGTGCCGAGGAAGTGACGATCGAGGCGGCCGAGTAGGCCGCGTCGACGACCGCCGCGCCGGGGGTGAGCCTTCGCTCTTTCCCGGCGCGGCGGGTCGCGGCACACTCCCGGCACCAAGACCACGATCTCCCGGGAGAGAACGCCAATGGACACCGTCGCTCAGCTTCGCGTCGACCTCGCCTGCGCCCTGCGCTGGGCCGCCCGCATGGGCCTGAACGAGGGCGTCGACAACCATTTCTCGGCGGCGGTTCCGGAAGCCGACGGCACCATCCGTGGCGACAAGTTCCTGATCAACCCGTTCGGCTGGCACTGGTCGGAGATCACGGCCTCGTCGCTGGTGCTGTGCGACGCCGAGGGCACGGTGCTGGAAGGCACCGAGACGGTGGAGGCGACGGCCTTCTGCATCCACAGCCGGATCCACGTGAACCACCCCAGCGCGGCGGTGGTGCTGCACACCCACCAGCCCTACGCCACCGCGCTGTCCCTGCTCGAGGGCGGGCGGCTGGAGATGGTCGAGCAGAACGCGCTGATGTTCGACGACCGCATCGCCTACGACGACGACTACGAGGGCTGGCGCTCGCCACCGAGGAAGGCGACCGCATGGCGGCCCAGATGGACGGCAAGCCGATCCTGATGCTGGCCTCGCACGGCATCCTGGTGTCCGGGCCGACCGTGGCCGACGCCTTCAACGACCTCTACTACCTGGAGCGCGCGGCGATGTTCCAGGTCCACGCCAAGTCGACCGGCGGCAAGCTGCGGCGCATCGGCGACAACGTCCGGGCCCGGGTGATGGGACAGATGGAGGAGGAACGGCGCGCCGTCGCCGACCGGCACTTCAAGGCGCTGCGCCGGATCCTCGATCGCGAGGAGCCGGGCTACCGGATGTAGCCCGGCCCGGCGCTCACGATCCTTCGGCCGGCTTGGTCAGCGAGTCCGCCGTCGCCCGCAGGCGCTCCATATCGTAGGACGAGACCCGGTAGGCCCAGCCTTCGGTCCGAGCGCGCGCCGCCTCGGCGAAGGTCGCGGGCGTCCTCGGTCGCCTCGGGCGCCAGCGACAGGACGACGCGCAGCCACGGCGACGCCTCGGCGCCACCGGCAGGGTCGGACGCCATCTCCAGGGTGACGGTCAGCCCGTCGCGGGTGGTGAAGCTGCCGGCGCCGGCGGCGAAGTTCAGGCCCTGCGCCGACCGGACGTCGTCGAACAGCAGCCGGTCGACCACGGTCGCGGCGTTGTTGACGGTGTACTGCGAGTCGATCCGGCGGTTTTCCGCAAGATCGACGATCCGGAAGTCGTTGCCGGCGCGCTCCAGCCGAAGCACCTCTCCGGACGCGCCGGTCAGCTGCGCCGAGACGATGCTCTCCCTCGGGATGTTGACGATCTCGCGCAGCAGCCACTGCACCGGCCCGCCGCGCAGGTCGAGTTCGCCCTCCGCCAGATAGGTCTGCTGCTCGCCGGTGCGGCGGACGTAGACCATCGGCTCGCCGCCCGACAGGCTCTCGCGCCGCTTGCCGACGTAGACGTCGACCAGCGGGTCGCCCGCCCCGGCCGCCACCACGACCCGGGTCGCGTTGGAGCCCTTCTCGGTCACGTCGGCGAGGTCGAGCCGGCCGAAACGGTCGGCGTCGGCGGTCTTGCGCTCGATCAGCTCGATCTGCCCGAGGTCGAACAGCAGCTTGCGGACCAGGTCGGTGCGCGCCGGATAGCCGTCCTTCTCCTCGACGACCCAGTCGGCGCCACGGAGGGTCAGCGTGACCGTGCCGGCCGCGGCACTCCGCCGCGCGCTCGAGCCTGACCCGGCTGACCTCGCCGGCCCGCGCCTCGAGGGTCGGATACGGCCGCTCGGCCTGGACCGAGGTGCGGGTCTCGGCGGTGCGCTCGACCACCGCGGCCACGGCCGCCGCCGTGGCGGCCAGCGTGACCGCGCCGAGCAGCATGACGGTGCGTCGTCTGATCATGGTCGGACCCCTCCTCACGCTTCGACCGCCGCCCGGCGCGCCCGCCGGCGGACCCGCCAGACCGCCAGGACCACCGCGAACACCGCCACCACGATCGGCATCAGCGCGATGTTGGCGAACAGCACCTTGGTCTCCAGGCGCTCGACGTCCTCGCGCAGCGACCTCTGGACCTCGCGCAGTTCGGAGCGCAGCCGCAGGATCTGCCTCTGGTACTCCTGCACCTGGCCGCGCTCGTCGGCGCTGAGCGCCACCGGTCCGCCGGTCGACGCCTCGCGGTTGCGCAGCGCGTCGAGCTTCTTCTGGGTGTCGGCCAGGGTCTCGCGCAGTTCCTGTTCCTTGGCCTGGAACTTCCGGTCGGCCTCGCGCTTGATCTGCTCGATCACCTCGAACGGCCGGTACGACGAACCCTGGCCGCGCAGGTCGAGCAGCGCCGACGATCCGGTCAGGGCGTCGAGGGCGTTGGCCACGAAGTCGCCGTTGCCGGCCCCCGGCACCGCCACGCGCCGGCCGTAGAACTCGCGGAACTGCACCCAGAACCGGTCGGTCAGGACGTCGCTGTCGGCCACCACGATCGCCTGGATCGGCGTCGTCGATGCCGTCAGGACGGTGTCGAACACCGCGTTCGGGTCGTCGTCCTGATCCTCGGCGAGCGGCGGCCGGCCGTCCGGGAAGGCGGTCCGGACGGTGCCGGTGACCATCGCCGCGATCACGAAGCGCTCCGGGCCGGCGACGTACTCGCGCAGCAGCTTCTCCGGCTCCGGCGTCGCGCCCGACAGCCGCGAGACGTCGATCAGCATGGAGCCGGGGCTCGACGTCACCAGCGGGGTCAGCCGGATGTCGGCGCCGTCCTTCGCCTTGAGGTAGCCGGCGCTGGCCACCGCAAGGCTGTCGATCTGGGAGGTGATCGGCGACTGGCGGTCCAGGTTCGGGCCGCGCAGCAGCAGCCAGGGGATGTAGGTGACGAAGCTGCGGCCGTCGGCGGCGCCGATGCGGCGCGCCGCGAAGCGGTCGCCGACCACCTTGTCGGTCGGCATCTCCAGCCCCCAGGCCTCGAAGATCGGGCCGAGCGTGCTCGACGGCGGCGCGGCCATGGGACCGCCGGACATCGGCCCGGCTTCGGACTCGGCGTAGGGGTCGACGAAGATCGCCGCCTTGCCGCCCGCCAGGATGTACTGGTCGATCGCGAACAGGGTGCGCGGCGGCAGGGCCTTCGGGTGCGCCACCAGCAGGATCGAGATGTCGTCGGGGATCTTCTGGATGTCGATCGGCAGCGTCTCGACGTCGAGGACCTCGCGGATCCGCTCGGAGACGACCATCGGCGGGATCTGCTCGGGCCGCCCCATCTGCCCCATGCGGACGTCGCCGTCGATCTTCAGCGAGCCGATGATCCCGACCTTGCCGATCGAACCGGTCGACAGCGAGTAGATCATCTTGGTCAGGTCGTACTCGAGGAACGCCTCGCGGTCCGGCTGGATGAACGGGATGGTCTCGATGTCGTCGGTCGTGTTGCTGCCGGCCAGGCCGAAGAACACGGTGCCGTCGGCGCCCTCCAGCGGGATCTGCTGCAGGCCGTAGGACACCGCGCGATCCTCGACCGGGGTGAACGGGGTCGGGTCGTAGATCTCCAGCACGACCTTGCCGTCGGAGCGGTCGACATACTCGCGCAGCACGTCCTGGACGCGCTCGGCGTAGATGCCGTAGGCCGGCACCTGGGTGCCGAGGCGCTTGGAGTAGAACAGCCGAAGCGTGACCGGTTCCTCGATCTCGTCCAGCACCCGCTGGGTCGCCGGCGACAGCGAGTACAGCTTGTCGGCCGTCAGGTCGACGCGCTGAGCGGTCAGGGTGAACGACGCCAGCACGTTCACGGCCACGAACAGCACGGCCAGCATCACCAAAGCGAGCGCGGTCAGCCGGCCCGGATCGAGCCGCCGCGCGCCACGCGGGCCCGGGCCCGCCGCATCGGGGTGGGAGGTGGTCATGGGTCAGTCCGCCTTCTTGAGGTCCACGATCAACGCGTTCGCGAACAGCGCCAGCACGATCACCGAGCCGAAGAAGATCGCGTCGCGCAGATCGATCACGCCTCGGGCGATCGCCTGGAAGTGGGTCAGAAATCCGAAGCCGGCGACGATGTCGACGACCACCGCCGGCGCCCAGCCGCGCACGGCTTCCAGCACCACGTCCGAGCCCGCCAGCGCGAACACGAACAGCACCGCGGTGGTCACCACGAAGGCGATCACCTGGTTCTTGGTGGTGGCCGAGATCATCGAGCCGACCGCCAGGAAGGCGCCGGCCATCAGCAGGCTGCCGACATAGGACGCCACGATCACGCCGTTGTCGGGGTCGCCGAGAACGTTGACGGTGATCCACAGCGGGAACGTCAGCGCCAGGGCGATCGCGGTGAACGCCCAGGCCGCCAGGAACTTCGAGATCACCGCCTCGCCCATGGTGATCGGCAGGGTCAGGAACAGCTCGATCGTGCCGGTCCGACGCTCCTCGGCCCACAGCCGCATCGACAGCGCCGGCACCAGGAACAGGTAGAGCCAGGGATGGAAGGTGAAGAACGGCTGCAGGTCCGCCTGGCCGCGCTGCAGCAGGCCGCCGACGAAGAAGGTCAGGGCCCCGGCGAGCGCCAGGAAGATGACGATGAAGATGTAGGCGAGCGGCGTGGCGAAATAGCCGCGCAGCTCGCGGCGGGTGATCAGCGCGACGTTACGCATTGGCGGTGACCTCCCGGAACACGTCGTCCAGGTTTCGGCTGGCCGAGCGGCCGCGCAGTCCCGCCGGGGTGTCGTCGGCGAGGATCCGGCCGCGGGCGATGATCATGGCGCGCGAGCACACCGCGTCGACCTCCTCCAGGATGTGGGTCGAGATCACGATCGCCTTGTCGGCGGCCATCTCCTTGATCAGCTTGCGGACTTCGAACTTCTGGTTGGGGTCGAGACCGTCGGTCGGCTCGTCCAGGATCAGCACCGGCGGGTCGTGCAGCAGCGACTGCGCCAGGCCGACCCGGCGCTTGAAGCCCTTGGACAGGGTTTCGATCGGCTGGTGGGTGACCTCCTGGAGCCGGGTCTTGGCCATCGCCGCGGCCACCCGCTCGCGCCGCTCGGCGCCGTCGTAGCCGCGGATCCCGGCGATGAAGTGGAGGAATCCGACCGTCGTCATGTCGGGGTAGGCGGGCGCGCCCTCCGGCAGGTAGCCGAGCGCGCTCTTGGCCGCGATCGGATGCTCGAGGACATCGTGTCCGCAGATCACCGCGGTACCGGCGGTCGGCGCCAGGAATCCGCAGATCATTTTCATTGTCGTGGACTTGCCGGCACCGTTCGGACCGAGGAAACCGAGGACCTCGCCGGTCGCGACCTCGAAGCTGAGGTCGTCGACCGCGGTTTTCGGACCGAACCGCTTTACCAGACCACGCACCGAAAGGGCGTTCGTCATGTCGGATGCGACCATCTCTGACTGGGGACCATGCCGTCTACGGCTGCGGTGATGTACCAATTTCCCTGCGTTTTTCAAGTCACTGCGGTAGTGTCCCCGATATTGTGGAGAGATCATGGCAGCGGTGGGCGAGCAGCGTGACACCACCCGCCCGATCGGGTGGGGAGCCATCCTCGGACGCCTGCGACTGGCCTCCGGACTGCTGCTGTTCGCCTATGTGCTCACACATCTGCTGAATCACGCCGTCGGAATCTGGTCGCTGTCCGCGCTCGGCTCCACTCAGGCGGTGTTCATCGCGGTCTGGCGGCACCCGATCGGCAGTTTCCTGCTGTATGGCGCGCTCGCCGCGCACGTGCTGATCGCGTTGCGCGCGCTCTGGCTGCGCGACTCGTTCCGGGCCATGGGGCGCGCCGAAATCGCCCAGCTCGGCCTCGGCCTGGCGATCCCGCTGCTGCTGCTCGACCACGCCATCGGCACGCGCTACGCCCACGAGACGTTCGGGGTGGCCGACGGCTACATCTACGTGCTGCTCAACATGTGGGTGTTCGCGCCGACGCTCGCCCTCAAGCAGTCCCTGGCGCTGCTGGTCGCCTGGACGCATGGCTGCGTCGGGCTGTACCTGTGGCTTCGCTACCGGCGCTGGTTCAGGCGGGCGGCGCCGTGGCTGCTGGCGGCGGCGGTCGCGGTTCCGACGGCCTCGCTTGCCGGCTTCGTCGCCGGCGGCGTCGAGATCCGCGGGCTCGCCCAGGACCCGGCCTGGCTGCAGGGCGCGATCGCCGACGCGAACCTGCCGCCGGCCGCCGACATCGCCGCCACCCTCGGGCTGATGGACATCGCCCGCCTCGGCTTCGTCCTGGCGGTCGCCACGGCGGTCGCGGCCCGAGCGATCCGGCTGGCGCTCGAGCGGCGCAACCGCAGCGCCACGCTGCGCTACGGCAGCGGCCGCAGCGTGCGCGCCACCGTCGGCATGTCCGTGCTGGCGGTCAGCCGGGCGCACGGCATTCCCCACGCCTCCGTCTGCGGCGGCCGCGGCCGCTGCTCGACCTGCCGGATCCGGATCGGCGCCGGCCTCGACGCCCTGCCCGGGCCCGGCGAGGCCGAGGCCCGGGTGCTGCGGCGGATCGCGGCGCCGCCGAACGTCCGGCTGGCCTGCCAGACCACCATCGTCGACGGCCTGGAGGTGGTGCCGCTGCTGCCGCCGCACGCCGCCGGCGTCGACGACGCCCACGGCGGCCCGAGCTACCTGCAGGGCCGCGAACTCGACATCGCCGTGCTGTTCGCCGACCTGCGCGGCTTCACCCGGGTCGCCGAGCGGCGCCTGCCCTACGACGTGGTGTTCATCCTCAACCGCTACTTCGCCGAGATGGGATCGGCGATCGAGGGCGCCGGCGGTCGGGTCGACAAGTTCGTCGGCGACGGGGTGATGGCGCTGTTCGGCATCGATTCCGGCCCCGCCACCGGGGCCCGCCAGGCGCTGGCCGCCGTCCGGGCGATGGGCGAGCGGCTGGACGACCTGAACGCCAGCCTCGCCGGCGAACTGGTCGAGCCGCTGCGGATCGGGATCGGTGTGCATCTCGGCCCGGCGATCGTCGGCGAGATGGGTTACGGCCGGGTCCGCGGCGTCACCGCCGTCGGCGACACCGTCAACACCGCCAGCCGGCTGGAGGGGCTGACCAAGGACCACGCCGCCCAGCTGATCGTCTCGCAGGCCGTGGTCGACGCCGCCGGCGCCGATCTCGGCACGGCGCCGACGCTGGAGATCGCGATCCGCGGCCGCTCCGAGGGCCTGGAGGTGCGGGTGGTGGCCGAGGTGTCGTCGTTGGCGCCACCGACCGGGCCGTAAGCCTCGCCCGCCACCGCGGTGCCGGCAGCCGCGACGCCACCGCACCGTTTCCCGACCGGCGCTTGTCGCACTGCAACACGGCGATTACGGTGCGTCGGTGACACCCGCGACAGCCTCCCGCCGCCCGCCGATACCAGCCCCGCTCGCCGGCGCCCTGATGATGGCGCTGGCGGCGGCGGCGTTCAGCGTGATGCACGCCGCCATCCGGCATCTCAGCGACGAGATGCACCCGTTCGAGATCGCGTTCTTCCGGGTGTTCTTCGGGTTCTTCGCGCTGGCGCCGGTCTTCCTGCGCGACGGCTGGGCGCCGCTGCGCACGACCAAGATCAAGCTGTTCGCGTATCGCGGCGTGCTGAACTCGGCCGCCATGCTGATGTTCTTCTTCAGCCTGTCGATCACGCCGCTGGCCACGGTGGCCGCGCTCAGCTTTACGGCGCCGCTGTTCGCCACCCTGCTGGCGATGCTGCTGCTGCGCGAGACGGTCCAGCTGCGGCGGTGGACCGCGCTGCTGATCGGGTTTGCCGGCACCCTGGTGATCCTACGCCCCGGCATCGCCGAGATCGGCCTCGGCCCGATGCTGGTGATCGGCTCGTCGGTGGTGTGGGCGTTCGCCCTGATGCTGATCAAGGTGCTGACCCGGACCGAATCGAGCGTGACGATCACCGCCTACGCGTCGATCTTCCTGTCGCCGGTCTGCCTGGTCGCCGCCATCCCGTACTGGACCTGGCCGGGGCTGGAGCAACTGGCCTGGCTGGCGGCCATCGGGGTGGTCGGCACGGTCGCGCAGACCGCCATGAACCAGTCGTTCAAGCTCGCCGACGCGTCGGCGGTGCTGCCGATGGATTTCAGCAAGCTGATCTGGGCGTCGGCGATCGGCTTCGCGCTGTTCGGCGAGATACCGGACCTCTGGACCTGGGTCGGCGGCGTCATGATCTTCGCCGGCGCCACCTATGTCGGCATCCGGGAATCCCAGCTTCGCAGGGCGTCGGCTGCGGCGGCGAGTCCGGTTGACCCGGTGCCGTCGAGCGAGGATAAGCCGGGCCGAGCCTGACCGCCGTTCCGAGGAGCCCATCCGATGGCCGAGATCGACCGCGTCTCCATCGCCCGCGCCCTGATTTCCGTCTCCGACAAGTCCGGGCTGGTCGAGTTCGGCCGGGCGCTCGCCGGCATGGGCGTCGAGATCCTGTCGACCGGCGGCACCGCCAAGGCGCTGGCCGAGGCCGGCGTACCGGTGGTCGAGGTCGCCGAGCGCACCGGCTTTCCCGAGATCATGGACGGCCGGGTCAAGACCCTGCACCCGGTGATCCACGGCGGCCTGCTCGGCCGTCGCGACCTGCCGGACCACGTGGCGGCGATGACCACCCATGGCATCGCGCCGATCGACCTGCTGGTGGTCAACCTGTACCCGTTCGAGGCGACGCGGGCGCGCGGCGCCGGCTGGGAGGAATCGGTCGAGAACATCGACATCGGCGGCCCGGCGATGATCCGCGCCGCCTCCAAGAACCACGACTTCGTCACCGTGGTGGTCGACGTCGAGGACTACGCCGCGGTGCTGGACGAGATGCGCGCCAACGCCGGCGCCACCTCGCTGGGGCTGCGCCGGCGGCTGGCGGCCACCGCCTACGCCCGCACCGCCGCCTACGACGCCGCCATCGCCGGCTGGCTGGCGAAGGAGCTGGACGACCCGTTCCCGCGCCGCTTCACCCTGGCCGGCTCGGCCCCGCAGATCCTGCGCTACGGCGAGAACCCGCACCAGCAGGCGGCGTTCTACCGCACCGCCGAGGCCCGTCCAGGCGTCGCCACCGCCGAGCAGCTGCAGGGCAAGGAGCTGAGTTACAACAACCTGAACGACACCGACGCCGCCTACGAGCTGATCGCCGAGTTCGACGAGCCGGCGCTGGCGATCATCAAGCACGCCAACCCCTGCGGCGTCGCCGTGGCCGCCACCCTGTCCGAGGCCTGGGACGCCGCACTCGCCTGCGATCCGGTCAGCGCCTTCGGCGGTATCGTCGCCATGAACCGCACCCTCGACGCCGCGACCGCCGAGAAGATCGCCGCGATCTTCTCCGAGGTGATCATCGCCCCGGAGATCGACGAGGACGCCCGCCTCGTGCTGGCCCGCAAGAAGAACCTGCGGGTGCTGCGCGCCGGCGGGCTGCCGGATCCGGCGGCGGCGGGCTATGCCATCAAGAACCTCGCCGGCGGCCTGCTGGTGCAGTCGCGCGACGCCGGCCGGGTGGCGCCGGGCGACCTCAAGGTGGTCACCCGCCGGGCGCCGACCGCGCAGGAGATGCGCGACCTGCTGGTCGCCTTCCGGATCGCCAAGCACGTCAAGTCGAACACCATCGTCTACGTCAAGGACGGCTCGACCGCCGGCATCGGGGCCGGCCAGATGAGCCGCGTCGACTCCGCCCGGATCGCCGCCATCAAGGCCCAGGACGCCGCCCGCGCCGCCGGCTGGGCGGAGCCGCGCACGGTCGGCTCGGCGGCCGCCTCGGACGCCTTCTTCCCGTTCGCCGACGGCCTGCTGACCGTGGCCGAGGCCGGCGCCACCGCGGTCATCCAGCCCGGCGGCTCGATGCGCGACGACGAGGTGATCGCCGCCGCCGACGAGAAGGGCCTGGCGATGGTGCTCACCGGGATGCGGCACTTCCGGCACTGACGGACGGCCACCGTTCGTATCCCACGGAGCGGCGGGTGGGTCCCGGCTCGCGCTGCGCTTGGCCGGGATGACGACATGGTGAGGGTGCGCGCCAACGATCGCCCCATCCCTTCTTCGTCATCCCGGACCGGGCCGCCGCAGGCGGAACGGATCCGGGACCCACGAAGCGACGTGCGCCGCCTGCACCACGGCGCCCGGGATGACGACATGGTGAGGGTGCGCGCCAACTATCGCCCCATCCCTTCTTCGTCATCCCGGACCGGGCCGCCGCAGGCGGAACGGATCCGGGACCCACGAAGCGACGTGCGCCGGCCCTCACCACGGCGGCGGCGGTCTACCCCAGATGCGCCAGGGCGTGGCGGACCACCTTTGCCATTGCCGTCGGCAGGGCGGCGGCGTCGAGGCGGTCGAGGTCCCACCATTGCCCGCCGGCGAGCGCCGGCTCGTCGCCCAGGCGGGCCGCGACCACCTCCAGCTCCAGGTGGAAATGGCTGAAGGTGTGGCGCACCGCGCCGGGCAGCGCGATCCAGACCGCGCCGTCGACCGGCGCGTGGTCGTCCGGGTCGGCCCGCCAGCCGGTCTTGCTGTCCCACGGCGTCGCCGGCACCTCGTGCATGCCGCCGAGCATGCCGCGCGCCGGGCGTTGCCGCAGCAACAGCCGGCCGGCGCCGCTCAGCACCACGAAGGCGGTGCCGCGGCGGGTCGGCTTGTCGTCCTTGGGGGATTTCCGCGGCAGTTCCTCGGCGATCCCGGCGGCCCGGGCCCGGCACGCCGCCGACCACGGGCAGGCCAGGCATTTCGGCTGGCGAGGCGTGCAGACCGTCGCGCCGAGATCCATCACCGCCTGGGCGTAGTCGCCGGGGCGCCGGTCGGGCGTCAGGGTCGCGGCCAGTTCGCGCAGCCGCGGCTTGGCGGCCGGCATCGGCTGCTCGAGCGCGAAGATCCTGGCCATCACCCGCTCGACGTTGCCGTCGACGACGGTGGCCTTGCGGTCGAAGGCGATGGCGGCGATCGCCGCGGCGGTGTAGGCGCCGATCCCGGGCAGCGCCCGCAGCCCCGCCTCGGAGTCAGGGAACGCGCCGCCGTGCTCCGCCGCGACCGCGCCGGCGCAGGCGTGCAGGTTGCGGGCGCGGGCGTAGTAGCCGAGCCCGGCCCAGGCCGAGAGCACCTCGTCGAGCGGGGCGGCCGCGAGGTCGCGCACCGTCGGCCATTTCTCGACGAAGCGCCGGAAGTATGGCCCGACGGTCGCCACCGTAGTCTGCTGCAGCATGATCTCGCTGAGCCAGATCCGGTAAGGATCGCCGGTCTCGCCGGGGCCGGCGCGCCAGGGCAGGCGACGCCGGTGGCGGTCGTACCAGTCGAGCAGCCGGGCGGCCTGATCCGGGGCAGCCAGATCCGGGTCGCGATGTCGTGGGGTGCGGCGGCGTCCATGGGCTGGCAAGATAAGACCCGGGCCGGCAGCCGACCAGCCCGCGACGACGGGATGCCGATGAGCGACGACGGGACCGACAGCACCAATCGCGAGGGCGACCGCCCGCCGGCCGCGTCCACCGTGCGGCGCGACGGCCTGCGCGCGCTCGCCGGGGTGGCGCCGCGCCTCACCGACCCGCTGCTGCGCAAGCGCGGGTTCGTGGAGGGCCGGATCGTGCGCGACTGGCCGCTGATCGCCGGCGCCGACCTGGCGGCCGCCTGCCTGCCGGAATCCCTGTCGTTTCCGCGCGGGCGGCGCGACGGCGCCACGCTGCGGCTGCTGGCGGCCCCCGGCCGGGCGATCGAGGTCCAGCATTCGCTGCCGCAGCTGATCGAGCGGGTGAACGCGCATTTCGGCTGGGCGGCGGTCGAGCGGGTGGCGATGCGGCAGGGACCGCTGCCGCCCGCCCCGAAGTCCCGGCTGCGGCCGATGCGGCCGCTGTCGACCGCCGAGCGGGCGGGGATCGCCGAGCGGGTGGCGCCGGTCGCCGACCCGGAACTGCGCCGGCGCCTGGCGGCGCTCGGCGAGGCGGTGCGCGCGGCGCTGGCCGCGAGCGCCGAAAAATAGCCGGAATCGGCGCGTACCCACAGCTTGCCTGGGGCGCCGGCTTCGGCGTATGGTCATCAACATCTGGTGTCGAGGAACGTCGAATGGATCGCAGAACACTAAATATTGGATTGCTTGCGCTTGGTGTGTCGATCGCGCTGCCGCGCTTCGCCTGGGCGTCGACCGTCGATCACGCCGCGGCGTTGCGGCCGCGCGTCGAGGGCGACCCGAACGCCAAGCTGACGATGATCGAGTATTCGTCGCTGACCTGCCCGCACTGCGCGACCTTCCACGAGGGTGCGCTGCCGCAGATCCGCGAGACCTACATCCGGACCGGCAAGCTGAAGCTGGAGATGCGCGACTTCCCGCTCGACCAGTACGCGCTGCGGGCCGCCGCCATGGCGCGCTGCGCCCCGGAGAACCGCTACTTCCCGCTGATCGACATGCTGTTCAAGCAGCAGGCCAGCTGGTCCCGCGACCCGGATCCGATCGGCGCCATCAAGCGGATCGGCCGGCTGGCCGGCATCGGCGCGGAGCAGGCCGACGCCTGCATGACCGACCAGAAGCTGCTGGACGGCATCCTGGAGATCCGGCTGGGCGGCCAGAAGGACCACGACGTCAGCTCGACCCCGACCTTCGTGATCGGCGACCGCAAGGTCGTGGGCGCCCAGCCCTTCGAGGCGTTCCGCGACGCCATCGAGCCGCAGCTCGGCTGAGCGGAGACCACCGGACTTGCACTTCACCAAGCTGCGCCTCGCCGGGTTCAAGTCCTTCGTCGACCCCACCGAGGTGGTGATCGAGCCCGGCCTCACCGGCGTGGTGGGGCCGAACGGCTGCGGCAAGTCGAACCTGGTCGAGGCGCTGCGCTGGGTGATGGGCGAGACCTCCGCCAAGCAGATGCGCGGCGGCGGCATGGACGACGTGATCTTCGGCGGCACCACCTCGCGGCCCAAGCGCAACCTCGCCGAGGTCTCGCTGGTGGTGGCCAACGAGGATCGCCGGGCGCCGGCGCAGTTCAACGACTCCGAGGAACTGGAGATCATCCGGCGGATCGAGCGCGAGCGCGGCTCGCACTACCGGGTCAACGGCCGCGAGGTGCGCGCCCGCGACGTCCAGCTGCTGTTCGCCGACGCCGCCACCGGAGCGCGCTCGGCCGGGCTGGTCAGCCAGGGCAAGATCGGCTCGATCGTGCAGGCCAAGGCCTCCGACCGGCGCGCCCTGCTGGAGGAGGCGGCGAACATTCGCGGCCTGCACACCCGCCGGCACGAGGCCGAGCTGCGGCTGAAGGGCGCCGAGCTGAACCTGGAGCGGCTGGACGATGTCCTGAAGGCGCTGGAGGGCCAGCGCCAGGCGCTGCGCCGCCAGGCCAAGCAGGCCCAGCGCTACCGGGCGCTGAGCGAACAGATCCGGCGCGCCGAGTCGATCGTGCTGCACCGCCGCTGGACCGCCACCATGGCCGAGCGCGAAGTCGCCGGCCGGGCCGTGACGGCCGCCGGCGACCGCGTGGCGCTGGCCGCCGAGGCCGCCGCCAAGGCGTCGACCGCCCAGGCGGAATCCGCCGCCGCCCTGCCGGAGCTGCGCCAGATCGAGGCCGCCGCCGCCGCCGAACTGCAGCGCTTCAGCCTGGCCCGCGGCGAACTCGACGCCGAGGAGCGTCGGATCGCCACCGCCCGCAGCGAGGCCGAGACCCGGCTGCGCCAGATCGCCGACGACGCCGAGCGCGAGCGGGCGCTGCTTGAGGAAGCGGCGGTCACGCTGGCCCGCCTGACCGCCGAGCGCGACACGCTGACGGCCGCCGGCGAAGGCGAGGCCGAAGCCCAGGAGGCCAGCCAGGCGGCGCTGACCCGGATCAACCGTGCCGCCGAGGAGGCCGAGGAGGCGGTGCACAAGGCGACCGAGGCGATCGCCGTGGCCGACGCCCGCCGCGCCGCCCTGGAGCGCCAGATCCGCCAGTCCGCCGACCGCATTGCCCGGCTGGAGCGCCAGCAGGCCGAGATGGCCGATCGCCGGGCCGATCTGGCGCGCCAGGCGGTTCCCGCCGCCGATCGCGAGGCCGCGAGCCGCGCCGTCACGGCCGCCGAGGCGGCGGTCGCCGAGGCCGAGACGGCGGTGCCGGCGGCGCGGGAAGCCCACGAGGCCGCCAAGCTCGCCGACAACCAGGCCCGCGCCGCGCTGCGCGCCATCGATTCCACCGTCGCCGCGCTCGAGGCCGAAGCCGACGGGCTGCGCCGGCTGCTGGTGCAGAAGCAGGACAAGAGCGCGCCGATCGTCGACCAGGTGACCGTCACGCCCGGCTGGGAGGCGGCGCTCGGCGCCGCCCTCGGCGACGACCTGGAAGCGCCCGGGCTGGCCGACGCCGCCGCCGACACCGCCACCGGCTGGCGCGCCCTGCCGGCGCTGCCGGACGACGGCGGCGTGGCCGGCCGGGATCGAGCCGCTCGCCGCGCGGGTGGTGGCGCCGGAGGCCCTCGCCCGCCGGCTGGCCCGCACCGGCGTCGCCGCCGACCCGGCCGCCGCCCGCGCCGCCCAGCCCGAGCCTGCCGACCGGCGCCCGCGTCGTGACCCGCGCCGGCGGGGTGTGGCGCTGGGACGGCTACGCGGTGAGCCCCGGCGCGCCCTCGGCGGCGGTGATCCGCCTGGAGCGCCGCAACCGGCTCGCCGAGCTGGACGCCCAGTTGGCCTCCAAGGCCGGCGAGCGGGCCGCCGCCCGCGCCGCGGTGTCGGAGGCCGAGGCCCGCCTCGCCGCCGCCGACGAGGCGGTGGAGCGCGCCCGGACCCGGCTGTCGGAGGCCTCGACGGCGCGCTCGGCGGCCCGCACGCGCGCCGCCGAGCTGGACGCGCGGGTGTCGGCGGTCGAGACCAAGCTGTCGGCGCTCGACGACGGCGCCGCCCGGCTCGCCGAGGAGCGCGCCGAGGCGACCACGCAGCGCCAATCGGCCGAGGCCGGGCTGGCCGAGCTGCCCGAGGTCGAGGCGCTGCAGGCGCAACTCCCAGGCGTTCCGGGCGACCCTCGCCGAGCGCCGGGCCGAGCTGGTCGAGGCCCGCACCGAGCACGACCGCCTGGTGCGGGAGAGCGCCGGGCGCCGCGCCCGGCTCGCCCAGGTGATGCAGGAGCTGGGATCCTGGGCCGACCGCCGGACCCGCGCCGAGACCCGGGTCACCGAACTCGACGGGCGGCGTGCCGCCGAACAGGCCGAGATCGAGCGCCTGCAGTCGCGCCCCGACGAGATCCGCGCCCAGCGCGCCGTGCTTACCGAAAAGCTCGAGGACTCCGAAGCCGGCCGTCGCCGCGCCGCCGACCGGCTGGTGGCCGCGGAAAGCCGGCAGTCCGAGCTCGACCGCGCCGCGCGCGACGCCGAGCGCGCCGCCGCCGAGGCCCGCGAGGCCCGGATCCGCGCCGAGGCCGCGCTCGACCAGATCAACCAGTCCCTGCGCGTCGAGCGCGAGCGGATCGCCGAGCGCCTGGACTGCACCCCCGACAAGATCCTGGAGGTCGCCGGCATCGACCCCGCCGAGCCGATGCCGGACGCCGACCAGACCCAGGCCAAGCTCGATCGGCTGATCGGCGAGCGCGAGGGCATCGGCCCGGTCAACCTGCGGGCCGAGACCGAGCTCGAGGAACTCGACCAGCAGGTCCAGGGCATGGAGAACGAGCGCGACGACCTGACCGGGGCGATCCAGCGGCTGCGCGCCGCCATCTCGTCGCTGAACCGGGAAGGCCGCGAGCGGCTGCTGGACGCCTTCCACCGCGTCGACCGGCACTTCCAGACGCTGTTCGGGCGGCTGTTCGGCGGCGGCGAGGCGCACCTGGAGCTGACCGAGGCCGACGATCCGCTGGACGCCGGGCTGGAGATCATGGCGAGCCCGCCGGGCAAGCGCATGCAGCATTTGTCGCTGCTGTCCGGCGGCGAGCAGGCGCTGACCGCGGTGGCCCTGGTGTTCGCCGTGTTCCTCACCAACCCGTCGCCGATCTGCGTGCTCGACGAGGTCGACGCGCCGCTCGACGACACCAACGTCGACCGGTTCTGCTCGCTCCTGCAGGACATCGTGAAGGAGACCGACACCCGGTTCCTGGTCATCACCCACCACCGCATGACCATGGCCCGCATGGACCGGCTGTTCGGCGTGACCATGGCCGAGCGCGGAGTCAGCCAGCTGGTGTCCGTCGACCTGGCGCGCGCGGAGCGGCTGCGCGACGCCAGCTGATTTCAGCACCGTCGAATAACTATCAACGTTTTCAAATGGTTGTAGGCGCGTTGCGCTGCGGCACACAGCCTTGACACCCCCAGGGGGCGTGCGTATGGTTGCGCCGCTTTCGCCGGGGCACCGGCAAGGTGCGGTCGGGTGCATGCCCTAAGCGTGGATCCGCCGTCGTTTCAACCGATTCTGGGCCGCGGGCGACCGCCGGTCCCTGGTCCGGGGATGCAAGACCGAGACATCCCGCCATCGCTCGACGACCTGGACGCCCGCCTGAAGAAGGCGCGGGGGACCCAGGACCGGGCAAAGCAGGCGGAGATGCTCTCGCCGAACCTTCCGGGATCGGCCATGGGTCTGGCGTTTCGGGTCGGGGTCGAACTGGTGGCGGGAGTCGCGGTCGGCGCCGGAATCGGGTATGCGCTTGATCACTGGCTGGGGACGGGCCCCTGGCTGATGATCGTGTTTTTCTTTCTCGGCGCCGCGGGTGGCATGATGAATGTCTTCCGTGCAGCGACGGGCCAGGGGCTGTCAGTTGGGATACCGCAAGCCCAAGGACGTCGCCGGACAGCGGCGACCGGGGCGGGACGGAGCGAGAGGGGTAGCGCGTGGCGTCGCCGGTCGAACAATTCGAGCTGAAGCCGCTGATTCCGATCGAGATCGGCGGCGTGGATCTCTCCTTCACCAACTCGGCGCTGTTCATGGCGCTCGCCGTGGTGGCGGCGGCCGTGTTCCTGACGCAGTCGATGCGCGGCCGGCAGCTCGTGCCGAACCGCTGGCAGTCGATGGCCGAGCTGTCCTACGAATTCATCGCCAACATGGTCCGCGAGCAGGTCGGGTCCGACGGACGGCCGTATTTCCCGTTCATCTTCGCGCTGTTCATGTTCATCCTGCTCGGCAACCTGCTCGGCATGGTGCCGTACGCCTACACCTTCACCAGCCAGATCATCGTGACCTTCGCCATGGCGATGGCGGTGTTCATCGGCGTGACGGTGATCGCGATCGTCAAGCACGGGGTGCATTTCCTCGGCTTCTTCTTCCCGGCCGGCGCGCCGATCTACATGGCGCCGCTGCTGATCCCGATCGAGATCCTGTCGTACCTGTCGCGCCCGATCAGCCTGTCGGTGCGGCTGTTCGCGAACATGATGGCCGGCCACACCATGATGAAGGTGTTCGGCGGCTTCGTGGTGGCGCTCGGCGTGTTCGGCGTGGCGCCGATGCTGGTCCTGATCGCGCTGACCGGGTTCGAGATCCTGGTCGCGGTCCTGCAGGCCTACGTGTTCACGATCCTCACCTGCATCTATCTCCGCGACGCGCTGCACCTGCATCACTAGGCGCCGGCGTCGCACCTACCCCATCCACCATCCCCGATAGACGGAAGGACGCATAACATGGACGTCGAAGCTGCCAAGATGATCGGAGCCGGCCTTGCCGTTATCGCCCTGATGGGCGTCGGCGTCGGCATCGGCAACATCTTCTCGACCCTGATCGCCTCGATCGCCCGCAACCCGGCCGCGCGCAACGAGGTCTTCGGCATCGGCATTCTGGGCTTCGCGCTGACCGAAGCCGTGGCGCTGTTCGCGCTGCTGATCGCGTTCCTCATCCTGTTCACCTGATCCGGGCGGCACCGGGTTTCCGGTGCGGCTCCCTCGCGAGGAGGGTGAAGGCATGAACTGCTACGCGTGGCTGCGAGGCCCGGCGCTGGGCACGACGGCGGCGATCGCCGGACTGCTGGCGTCGCCCGTGCTGGCCGCCACCGGCGGCGAGGGCGGCGGCGGGCTTCCTCAGCTCGACGCCGACACCTACCCGACGCAGATCTTCTGGCTCGTCGTCACCTTCGTGATCCTCTACCTGATCATGTCGAAGGTGGCGCTGCCGCGCATCGCCGAGGTTCTCGAGGAGCGGCAGGAGCGGATCGCCGACGACATCGAGACCGCCGAGCGGCTGCGCGCCGAGGCGGCCTCGGTGCAAGCCGAGTACGAGAAGGCGTTGGCCGAGGCCCGCGGCAAGGCTCAGGACCTGTTCCGGGAGACCGGCGCCCTGATCGCCAAGGACCACACCGACGCCGAGACCGAAGCCGCGAAGAAGCTGGCCCGCAAGACCAAGACCGCCGAGACCCGCATCGCCAAGCAGCGGGCCGAGGCGCTTGAGAACCTGCGGACCGTGGCCAGCGAGACCGCTGCCGCCGCCACCGCCAAGCTGATCGGCATCGAGCCGAGCGCGAACGACGTCAGCAGGGCGGTCGAGGCTGCGGCCGGAGGAGAAGCCTGATGCTGTCCGATCCGACGTTCTGGGTCGCCGTATCCTTCGTCCTGTTCGTGGTGCTGATCGCGAAGATGGTCTGGCAGAAGGCGACCGCCGCCCTCGACGCCCGGGCCGACGAGATCCGGCGCCGGCTCGAGGAAGCCCAGAACCTGCGCGAAGAGGCGCAGGCTGCCAAGGCCAACTACCAGCGCCTGCAGCGTGACGCGCTGAAGGAGGCCGAGGCCATCCTGGCGCACGCCCGCGAGGAGGCGAAGCGGATGCGCGAGGAGGGCGAGGCCAAGCTGGAGGTGTCGCTGGCGCGGCGCGAGCAGCTCGCCGTGGAGAAGATCGCGGCCGCCGAGGTCAAGGCCCTGCAGGACGTGCGCGAGCAGATGGTCGACCTGGCGATCGCAGCGACCCGCCAGCTCATCGTCTCGAACATGAACGATACGGTACGCTCGCGGCTGGTGACCGACGCGGTCTCGGAGATCCCGACCCGGCTCCAGTAGCCGCCGCGCGAGCGTCAATCGCCTTTCGACACGGCCCGGCCTTCCGCCGGGCCGTTCGTCGTTTGGGTCCCCGCCGATGCCGCGTCGGCGTCCCCGAACATCAGCCGGATGCGGGCCAGTTGCGCCGATCGGATGTGGGCGCGCGCCGCCTTCTCGGCCGCCGCCGGGTCGTGCGACTGGATGGCGTGGACGATGGCGGCGTGCTCCTCGCGGGCGGTGTCGGAGCGTCCGGTCAGCGACAGCGTCGTCATGCCCAACAGCGCCATGGCGTCGCGCAGCACGTTCAGGGTCTTCAGCAGATAGCGATTGTGGGCGGCGCGGTACAGCGCGCCGTGAAACTGCCGGTTGTGCTGGGCGTGGCGCCGCGGATCGGCATCGTCACCGGGATCGCTGGCCATGATGTCGAGCAGGATCGCTACCTCGGCTTCGGAGGCGTGCCGCGCCGCCAGCGCCGCCGCGGTGCCCTCCAGCACCTCGCGCATCTGGTAGAGTTCCATGACCGCCTGATGGTCGAGTTCGGCGATCACCATTCCGCGGTACGGCGCGAAGGTCAGCAGGCCGTCGGCCTCCAGCCGTCGCAGCGCCTCGCGAACCGGCGTGCGGCTCATCTTCAGCCGCTCGGCCATCTCGACCTCGCGGATCCGCTGGCCGGGCTTCAACTCGCCTGCCTGAATCGACTCCTTCAGGCGGGCGTAGGCGATCTCGCCCCGGGACTCAAGCCCCGCTTCGCTGCCTTCGCCACCGTTCGCGCGTACCATGCCATCCGTTTCCGCGTTGCCCCGGACCGCGGCTTCGAGTCCCGGGCTCAGCCTGCCGTCGTGGCGATCCCGGCGGCGGTGCCGGCGAGCCGGCCGAAGACCGCTCCCGACATCAGCCCGGTGCCACCCGGGTAGTTGAAATAGAACAACCCGCCGATCAGTTCGCCCGCCGCGTAGAGGCCCGGAATCGGCGCCAGGTCGACGTCCTGCACCTGGCCGTTGCCGTCGATGCGCAGGCCGCCGAAGGTGAACGTCACCCCGCAGGTGACCTGATAGGCCTCGTAGGGCGGCGCATCAAGGCGGTTGGCCCAGTTCGACTTCGGCACCGCGAGGCCATTGGTCCCGCGGCCATCCTTGACGTTGGGATCGAACGGCACGTCGGCACGGACCGCCTGGTTCCAGGCCTTCAGCTCGGCGAGCGCGGCGACCGGGTTGACGCCCTCCAGCTTGCCGACGAGATCCTCCAGCGTGTCGGCGGTCACCTTGGTGACCCGCCGGATGCGGTACTCGTCGCGCAGCAGGTGGGTGACCTTCTGGTCGAAGATCTGCCAGGCGAACTGGTTGGGCTGGTTGAGGATCACCCGGCCGTACTTGGCGTAGGTGTAGTTGCGGAAGTCGGCGCCCTCGTCGACGAAGCGCTTGCCCTCGGCGTTGATCATGATGCCGAACGGGTAGGAGTGTTTCTGGAAGTTGTCGCCGACCGACAGGTCGCCGAACTCGGGCGCGTTGTAGTCCCAGCCGACGGCGTGGCACCCGGACCAGTTGCCGTAGGGTGCGGCACCGATCGCCAACGCCATGCGGATGCCGTCGCCGGTGTTGAATCGGCTGCCGCGCACCTTGGCCAGTTCCCATCCGGCGCCGAGATAGCGGGTCCGCCACTCCGGGTTGGCCTGGAAGCCGCCGGCCGCCAGCACCACCGCCTTGGCGCGGATGCTCTCCACGCCGCTCGGGGACTTTACCCGCACGCCGGTGACCGCGACGTCGTCGTATAGAAGTTCAAGCACGCGCGCCGAATAGCGGATCTCGATACCGTTGCGCGCCGCCGCCTGCCAGAGCGCCTCGACCAGCCCGGGCCCGCCGCCCCAGGCCTCGACCGTCAGGCCGCCCCAGAACTTGAAACGGCCGTCCACCTTGAACGCCTGGCGGCCCCAGATCGGCTGGAACCGCACGCCCTTGCCCCGCATCCAGCCAAGCGTGTCGTAGGAGCGGGTGATCAGGGTCTCGGCGAGGTCGGGATCGCAGCGGTACTGGGTCACCCGGAACATGTCGTCGAAGAACTGGTCGCTGGTGTAGGTGCCGAAATCGGTGATCGAGACTTCCTCGTCGGTGAGGTCCGGCATCAGCGCCCGCAGGTCGTCGACACTGTTGTAAACCGTGCGGATGGCACCGGCGGTGAACCGGGTGTTGCCGCCGCCCTCGTCCTGCGGCGCGCGCTCCAGGACCAGCACGCTGGCGCCGCTTTCGCGCGCCGCAAGGGCCGCGCACAGCGCCGCGTTGCCGGCTCCGACCACCACGACATCCCAGTCGGCCATCTTCTCGCTCCGTGTGTTCGCGCTTGGGTATGATGGAAAACTAGGTCAAGCTTCGGCGCTTGTACACCCTTGTATACAATCCTGGAGGAAACTCATGGCGACGGTCAGCGAGGTGATCGCCAGCTATCTCGGCGCCGCCAGGATCGGCCATGTCTTCGGCTATCCCGGCGATCCGAACGTCGAGGTCATCGAGGCGCTTCGCCGGGCCGGGATCCGCTTCGTGCTCGGCCGACGCGAGGGCACGGCGGGGCTGATGGCGCTCGCCTACGCCCAGGTCACCGGGCGGCCCGGCATCGCCATGTCGACCCTCGGGCCCGGCTCGTCGAACATGGTCAATTCCGTCGCCACGGCCCTGCTCGACCGGGTGCCGCTGGTGGCGATCTCCGGCCAGATCGAGACCCGGCGCGAGGCGGTGTTCACCCACCAGGTGCTCAACCACGCCCAGATGTTCGGCCCGGTGTCCAAGTGGACCGCCGAGTTGCGAGCGAACGCCGCCGGAGCGACCCTGCGCCGCGCGTTCCGCACCGCCACCGCCGAGCGGCCGGGGCCGGTCCACCTGACGACCGCGGCCGACGTGGTCGGGGCCGAGGCCGGCGACGCCGAGATCTCGCTGCCGCCGCTGTACCCGGCGGCGACCGCCGTGCAGGTGTTCGCCGATGCCGGGCGTCGCCGCCGACCCGTTGAAGCGCCTGATGGCGTCGCGCCGACCGGTGATCGTGGCCGGCATCGGCGCGCTGCGCGCCCGCGCGACGGCGCCGCTGGTGCGCCTGGCCGAGGCGGCCGGCGTGCCGGTGGTGGTGTCGCCGATGGCCAAGGGCCTGATGCCCGAGGATCATCCCTACTTCGCGTCGGTCCTCGACATGGCGTGCAACGAGGTGGTGTGGGAGTTCCTGGGCGGCGCCGACCTGATCCTGTGCGTCGGCTTCGACGCCGTCGAGTTGATCAAGAGCTGGTCCCCCAAGGCGCCGGTGATCCACATCGACTGGACCGCCAACGCCGACCAGGTCTATCCCGCCGAGGTCGAGGTCGTCGGCAACCCCGCGACCGTGCTGGCGGCGCTGGCCGACGGCTGGCGGGGCGAGCCGCGCTGGCGCGAGGGCGAGGTCGCCGACCACCGCGCCACCCTCTCGAAGGCCTACTACGAAGGCCGGGTCGACGGCGCTCTCAACCCGACCGACGTGATCGACCTGGTGCGCGCGGCGACGCCGGCCAACGCCCGGGCGACCGCCGACGTAGGCTCGCACAAGCTGCTGGTCGGCCAGGGCTGGCGGACCGCGGTGCCGGGCGGCGTGCTGATGACCAACGGCCTCAGCTCCATGGGCTTCGCGCTGCCGGGGGCGATCACCGCGGCCCTGGTCGAGCCGGAGCGGCCCTGCGTCTGCTTCACCGGCGACGGCGGCCTCGCCATGGTGCAGAGCGAGCTGGCGCTCGGCGCCGAACTGAAGACCGCGCCGCTGGTGGTGGTGTTCTGCGACGATTCCCTGAACCGGATCGAGCTGAAGCAGATGCGCCGGCAGTACCCGGCGGAAGGCACCCGCATGATGCCGGTCGACGTCGCCAAGGCTGCCGAGGCCATGAACTGCCACGCCCACAGCGTCGACAGCCGCGCCACCCTCGAACGGGCGCTGGCGGCAGCCGCGGCCGAGCGGACCGGCCGACGGTGATCGCGGCGCGCATCGATCCGGCGCAGTACGCCGCGCAGTTCTAGCGCCCGGCGGCGGGACATGGGCGGCAACCGGCTCCCGGCGTTCCTGTCGCCGCGCCTGCCGTTCTTCTACGGCTGGGTGGTGCTGGCCTGCGTGTGCTGCGCCGGCTTCTCGCGCCAGGGGCCGGCGGTCGCCACGCTGTCGATCTTCATCGAGCCGATGAGCAGCGACTTCGGCTGGTCGCGCACCGCCCTGTCCGGGGCGGTCTCGCTCGGCGGGATCCTGGCCGCCTTCGCCTCGCCGCTGATCGGGCCGCAGCTGGACCGGCACGGCGCCAAGCTGATCCTCGGCGGCGCCGTCCTGACCACCGGCGGTGACGGTGACGCTGCTGTCGACCGTCGGAATCGCTGCTCGCCTTCTACCTGCTGTTCTGCGTCGCCCGCATGTGCTTCGCCGGGCCGTACGACATCGGCATCTACGGCGCGCTCAACAACTGGTTCGTGGCGCGCCGGGCGTCGGCGACCTCGATCGCCACCCTGGCCCAGATGCTCGGGCTGGTGGCGATGCCGCTGATCGCCCACGCGGCCATCCTGCAGGACGGCTGGCGGGCCGGCTGGCTGGCGGTCGGCGCCACGGTGCTGATCATCGGCTTCGTGCCGAACTGGCTGCTGATGGTGCGCCGCCCGGAGGACATCGGGCTGGTCCCCGACCAGCGTGTGGTGCCGCCGATCGGCGGATTCCGGCCCCGCCGCCGAGCCCGTGCCGGAACCGGCCTTCACCCGGGCGGAGGCGCTGCGCACCCCGGCGTTCTGGCTGCTGTCGCTGTTCACGCTGCTGGTCTACCCGGTGCAGGCCGGCGTCAGCCTGCACCAGGCGCCGCATCTGCTCGAGCGCGGCCTGGACCCGACCTCGGCGGCGCTGATCGTCAGCGCCTTCTCGCTCGCCTCGGCGGTGGCCGGCGTCGGCTTCGGGCTGGTGGCCCGCCGCCTGACGGTTCGCCTGGCGCTGGCGCTGATCGCCGCCTGCATGGCCGGCGGGACGCTGGTGATGCTGGCCATCGATTCCGTCGCCCTCGGCTACGCCGCCGCCGTTCTGTACGGCCTCGGGGTCGGCGGGCTGATCACCATCCTGCCGATCGCCTGGGCCGACTACTTCGGGCGGCGCAGCTTCGGCGCGATCCGCGGTGCCGCCCTCTCGGTGCAGGTGACCGCCCAGGCCGCCGGCCCACTGCTGTCGGGAGCGCTGCGCGACTGGACCGGCGACTACGTGCTGTCGCTGGAATGCTTCACCGCCCTGGCGGTGATGGGGATCGGAGTCGCGCTGCTGACGCGGGCGCCGCGGCGCTGATCCGCCGGCACCTCATCGCGGCGCCACCGCCAGCGGACCGCCGTCGAGCAGGGCCGGATATCCGGACGCGAGCGACGGCCGTCCGGCGCCGTTCCCCGGCAGCCACACGGTGACCGAGGTGCCCTCGTTCGGCCGGCTCTCGAATTCCAGCGTGCCGCCGTGGGCGTCGACCAGCATCTTGACCAGCGACAGGCCGAGCCCGGTGCCCCCGACCGCCGGCAGCTCGCGCTCATGGGCCCGGTAGAACGGCTCGAACACCCGTCGCACGCTGCGCGCCTCGACCCCGTACCCCTGGTCCGCCACCCGCAAACGGGTTCCGTTATCGGCGGCATCGCCTTCGATGCTGACCTGCGTTCCAGGCGGT
The DNA here is from genome assembly GCA_018401495.1 of Rhodospirillaceae bacterium. Lineage (GTDB taxonomy): Bacteria > Pseudomonadota > Alphaproteobacteria > Thalassobaculales > Thalassobaculaceae > Thalassobaculum_A. Next base: position 238,937 of record JAGYJX010000008.1, on the reverse strand, counting down.
GAGTACTTGATGGCGTTGGAAACGAGGTTGAGGATGATTGTCGACAGGGCCCGCCGATCGGCCCACGCCATGACGCCTCCCGGCACGCCGGACACCACCGAGACCCCGGCCTGGCGCGCCGCCGGGCCCAGCCGCTCCAGCGCGTCGGCGCACACCGCCGCCAGATCCTGGCGGACCGGGCTCGTGGCCTCGGCCCCACGGCCCAGCCTCTCCAGGTCGAGAATGGCGTTTATCTGGTCGAGCAACTGGATCGCCGCGGCGTGGATGTCGCCGCAGTATTCCCGCTGGCGGCCCTTCAAGGGACCCGCGATCCCGGCGGTCAGCATCTCGCAGAAGCCGATGATCGCGTTCAGCGGCGTGCGAAGCTCATGGCTCATCCGGGCCATGAAGTCGGCCTTGATCCGGTCGGCCTCGCGGGCCTCGTAGAGCGCCACGATCAGCCGATCGCTGGTCGTCGACAGGTCGCGCGTGCGCTCGGCGACCCGCTGTTCCAAACCCTCGTTCAGCAACCGCAATTCGTCGTTGACCGCCGCCAGTTCGGCGTGGCTGGGCGTCACCAGCACGAACCGCAGGATCCGCCAGACCAGCGCCGCCGTGACGATCGAGACCGCGGCGCACACCGCCTTCACGATCCCCGACAGCATGTACCAGGGCTGATAGAGCGTCACGATCGAGGTCAGATGGGTCAGCGCGCACAGGATGATGAAGGCCGCGAACCAGTACAGCATCCCGAAAGGGTTCAGATCCGGACGGCGGCGGCCGACCACCGCGAGGGCCGCCGGGATCGCCAGGTAGGCGACGGCGATCGCCGAGTCCGAAACCAGATGCAGCCAGATCAGCGCCGGATCCCAAAGCAGGCAGTAGCCGTGGGGGGTGAATCCATTGGTCTGGAACAGCGTGTCGAGCAGCGCCATGGGCGTTCTTCCCTTCGGCTTATGCACGCTTGTAGTGCACCGTCGCAGTATGGCGCAGTTCACCGCCGTCCGCGACTTCGACAGCACACGGATTAATCAAACACCCGATCAACTTAAGCAACCGTTAACCGCCCGCCGTCCCGGGACACGGGGCCCTTGGCTGCGGGAGGCTCGGTTCTCGGCCCCTCGTGCCCGCGGGGAACGAAATCAGTTTCGCCGCCGGGCGCGGATCTGCTTGAAGCGGTCACCCGGTTCTGTTTGATACCGCCAACACTGAAGCCGACGTGGAACTGGGAGGACTGATGATGGTGGAACGGGTCGAGATTGGTGGCCTGAAGATCGCGAAGACGCTCCACGACTTCGCCAACACCGAGGCCCTGCCCGGAACCGGGGTGACACCCGAGGCTTTCTGGGCCGCCGCCGACGCCATCATCCACGACCTCGCGCCGAAGAACGCCGCGCTGCTGGCCGAGCGCGACACGCTGCAGGCCGAGATCGACGCCTGGCACAGGGAGCGCCGCGGCGCCCTGCTCGACCTGGAGGCCTACAAGGCGTTCCTGGCGCGGATCGGCTACCTGGTCGAGGAAGGTCCCGACTTCTCGGTCAGCACCTCGGGCGTCGACGCCGAGATCGCCAGCATCGCCGGCCCGCAGCTGGTGGTGCCGGTGATGAACGCGCGCTACGCGCTGAACGCCGCCAACGCCCGCTGGGGCAGCCTGTACGACGCCCTGTACGGCACCGACGCGGTGTCCGAGGACGGCGGCGCCGAGCGCACCGGCGGCTACAACCCGGCGCGCGGCGCCAAGGTCATCGCCTGGGCCCGCGCCTTCCTCGACAAGGCCGCCCCGCTGGCCGCCGGCAGCCACGCCGACGCTACCCGCTACACCGTGAAGGATGGACACCTGACGGTCGCGACCGGCGCCGGCGAGACCGGTCTGGCCAACCCCGAGCGTTTCGTCGGCTACAACGGCCCGGCCGACGCGCCGACCGCCATCCTGTTGAAGAACCACGGCCTGCACGCCGAGATCGTCATCGACAAGAGCCACCCGATCGGCAAGACCGACCCGGCCGGCGTCGCCGACCTGGTGCTGGAATCGGCGGTCACCACCATCATGGACTGCGAGGATTCCGATCGCCGCGGTCGACGCCGCCGACAAGGTGCTGGTGTACCGCAACTGGCTCGGCCTGATGAAGGGCGACCTCAGCGAGAGCTTCCAGAAGGGCGGCCGGACGGTCGAGCGTCGGCTGAACCCCGACCGCGCCTACACCGCGCCCGACGGCTCGACGCTCAGCCTGCACGGCCGGTCGCTGATGCTGGTCCGCAACGTCGGCCACCTGATGACCATCGACGCCATTCTCGACAGGGACGGCCGGGAAGTGCCCGAGGGCATCCTCGACGCCTTGTTCACCTCGGTGATCGCCAAGCACGACCTGCTCGGCAAGGGCGCGCTCCGCAATTCGCGCGCCGGCTCGGTCTACATCGTCAAGCCGAAGATGCACGGCCCCACGGAAGTCGCCTTCGCCGACGAGCTGTTCGCCCGGGTCGAGGACGCCATCGGCGTCGCCCGCAACACCCTCAAGATGGGCATCATGGACGAGGAGCGGCGCACCACCGTCAACCTCAAGGAGTGCATCCGCGCCGCCCGGGAGCGGGTGGTGTTCATCAACACCGGCTTCCTCGACCGCACCGGCGACGAGATGCACACCTCGATGGAGGCCGGCCCGATGATCCGCAAGGCCGACATGAAGGCCTCGGCCTGGATCCAGGCCTACGAGGCCTGGAACGTCGACATCGGCCTGGCCTGCGGGCTGACCGGCAAGGCGCAGATCGGCAAGGGCATGTGGGCGATGCCGGACCTGATGGCGGCGATGCTGGAGCAGAAGATCGGCCACCCGAAGGCCGGCGCCAGCACCGCCTGGGTGCCGTCGCCGACCGCCGCCACCCTGCACGCCACCCACTACCACGAGGTCGACGTGGCGGCCCGCCAGCAGGAACTGCGCAGCCGCCAGCGCGCCCGGCTGGACGACATCCTGACGATCCCGGTGGCCGAGCGCCCGAACTGGACGCCGGCCGACATCCAGGCCGAGCTCGACAACAACGCCCAGGGCATCCTCGGCTACGTGGTGCGCTGGGTCGACCAGGGTGTCGGCTGCTCCAAGGTGCCCGACATCAACGACGTCGGCCTGATGGAGGATCGCGCCACCCTGCGGATCTCCAGCCAGCACATCGCCAACTGGCTGCACCACGGCGTCTGCTCCGAGGCGCAGGTGGTGGAGACCCTGAAGCGCATGGCGGCGGTGGTCGACAAGCAGAACGCCGGCGATCCCGCCTACCGGCCGATGGCGCCCGACTTCGACGCCAGCGTCGCCTTCCAGGCCGCCTGCGACCTGGTGCTCAAGGGCCGCGAGCAGCCGAGCGGCTACACCGAGCCGGTGCTGCACCGCCGCCGCATCGAGGCCAAGGCGAAGCACGGCGGCTGAGGGACGGAAAGCGGGCCGTCCGCTCCGGCCGACGGAGCGGACGGTGGGTCCCGGGTCGCGCTGCGCTTGCCCGGGATGACGGTGGAGGGTGGGCGAGCGAGGCCGTTCCCTTGCGCCGGAGCGGCGGCTGGATCCGGGTCGCGCTGCGCTTGCCCGGGGTGACGGCACATTTTTGCAGCCCCGCGCTTCCCCTTCCCCTGTCGTCACCCCGGAAGCCGAGGCGAAGCCGCGGCTATCCGGGGCCCATGGCGCGACGAGCGCCCGCCGGATGTCACGAAATTCGCCACGCAATCACAGAAATTCCGCCGGAATTCGACCGCGTTTTCCGTTCTTTAATACTTCCGGCCCATGATTTGCATCGGGGACGGTGGACCAGTTCGGTTCGAGGACGAGACGATGACGCGCCTGAACGAGGTTTTGAGCCCCGATTCCCTGGGCACCCTGCTCCGCCGCTTCGGCCTGCAGCTTCGCACCCTGGTGCGGCGCGTCGGCTACCGGCCGGAGCGGCGCTACATGCGCGGTCGCGGCCGCTGACTTGGTGATCGACCGTCAGCCGCGGTCGGCCGCCGGCTGTCCGGCCAGCGGCTTGACGCGCAGGGTCGTGCCCTCGACTTCGACCACTTCGACCTTGGCGCCGATCGGCAGGTCGCGGTAGCAGGTGGCCCGCCAGCGGCTGTCGCCGACCTTGACGGCGCCGTAGCCGTTCTCGATCGCCTCGATCACGGTCACCTGATGGCCGATCGCCGACCGGCCGCGGCGGTTGAGCGTGTCGTCGACGCCCTGCTCGCCGGCGCGCAACCGACGCGCGGTCCAGCGCACCGGAAAGTACGACACGAACGCCAGCACCGCGAACATCAGGACCTGCCAGGCCGGGCCAACGTCGACCACCGCCACGATCAGGCCGGTGACCACGCCGGCGATGCCGAACCAGAGCAGCACGTTGGTCGGCAACACCATCTCGCCGACCGCGAGCAGCAGGCCGAGAGCGATCCAGTGCCAGGCCTGGGGCTGAAACTCGATCACTTCCGACGGTCCTCCTCAGGCGGCTCGCCCTCGCCTTCCCACGGCCGGCGCACCGGGGCCGGCGGCGACGGCGGTACGGCACGACGCGCCGCGGCCGCACCACCGGCACCTCGATCAGCCGTCGGCCGGCGGCTAGCCGCCGCCGTCCGGGGTCGGACCGAGCTCCTTGCAGCAACTCCTTGATGCCGCCGATCGATCCCAGCAGGCTGGTCGCCTCGAGCGGCAGGAACACAGTCTTCTGGTTGGGCGACCGCGCGAACTCGGCCAGCGCCTCGGTGTACTTCAGGGCGACGAAGTAGTTCACCGCCTCGCGACCGCCCTTGTTGATCGCCAGCGCCACCGATTCCGTCGCGTTCGCCTCGGCCAGCGCCAGGCGTTCGCGGGCCTCGGCCTCGCGCCTGGCCGCCTCCAGGTCGCCTTCGGCCTGCAGGATCTTCGACTGCTTGTCGCCTTCGGCGCGTTCGATCTGCGACTGCCGATAGCCCTGGGCATCGAGGATCTGGGCGCGCTTCTCGCGCTCGGCCTTCATCTGCGCGCCCATGGCGTCGAGCAGGTCCTGGGGCGGCGAGATGTCCCGGATCTCGACCCGGGTGATCTTGGTGCCCCACGGGTCGGTCGCCTCGTCCATGGTGTGAAGGATCTTGCGGTTCATGTCGTCGCGCGACGACAGCGCCTCGTCCAGGTCGGTGTTGCCGAGCACCGAGCGGATGTTGGTCGAGCGCGAGGTTGACCAGCGCGCGGTCGAGGTCGCGAACCTCGTACGCCGCCCGACGGGCGTCGACGACCTGGTAGAACACGATCGCGTCGACTTTCACCGACGCGTTGTCGCGGGTGATGACGTCCTGCTCGGGGATGTCGAGCAGCGTCTCCATCATGTTGATCTTGCGCCCGATCCGACTGAACAGCGGGTTGATCAGCCCAAGCCCCGGCGGCAGCGTACGGACGTACCGGCCGAACCGCTCCACCGTCCATTCCTCGCCCTGAGGCACCATCTTGATGCCCTTGACCACCAGCACGCCGATGACCACCGCCAGGAAGACCAGGGCGATGTTGGTACCGTTGAGGAAGGCGTCGATCGGCATTGCGGGTTCTCCGTGACATCGAGGGCCGACGCCGGTCCGGTCGCACCCGATGGAGTGACCCAGGGATTGGAACGTCGCCGCCGCAACCGTTATATGGGAACGCACGAGGCGTGACGACGGGAACCTCTTCCGGGCGGCGCCGACCGATCTGGGGGCCACACCGGCGCATGGGGCGAACGCTGCGACGCTGGATGCTCGCCGCACTGGCGATCGTGGTCGGGCTGCCGGTGCTGCTGATTGCCGTCTACCGGTACCTGCCACCGCCGGTCACCCCGCTGATGCTGCTCCGCGACGCGCCGATCGACCGCCGCTGGGTGCCGCTCGACGCCATCGCCCCGGCGCTGCCGCGCGCGGTGATCGCGGCCGAGGACAACCTGTTCTGCCGGCACGCCGGCGTCGACTGGGATTCGCTGTCGGCGGCGGTCGAGGCCTACGCCGACGGCCGCCGCTCCGGCGGCGGCTCGACGATCACCATGCAGACCGCCAAGAACCTGTTCCTCTGGCCCGACCGCAGCCCCGTGCGCAAGGCGCTGGAGTTCCCGCTGACGCTGCTGATCGAGGCGCTGTGGCCGAAGCAGCGGATCCTGGAGGTCTACCTGAACATCGTGGAGTGGGGCGACGGCGTCTACGGCGCCGAGGCGGCCGCCCAGCGGCATTTCGGCAAGGCGGCGCGCGACCTGACGGCCCGCGAGGCGGCGCGGCTGGCGGCGGTGCTGCCGAGCCCGCTGCGATGGTCGGCGAGCCGGCCGGGCGACTACGTGCTGCGCCGAACCGCCCTGGTGCAGCGCCGGGTCGGCCAGCTGGGCCCCTGCTCGACTGCGCGCCGCGAGGCGGCTGAGAGCGGCGCGCGGGCCGCCGAAGACGCGTCTCCGACGACGAGGGCGGTGGCGTCGTTCTCCACCTCGGTCCTTAGTCGATGCAGGCCCGCGACGCCGCCGGCGGGACGCCGTCGCGGGGACGGAGCGCCCGCCAGCTCAGTTTCTGGCTAACTCAGGTTCTGGGCGCCGTCGACGCTGATCGTCTGGCCGGTGACCCAGGACGCGGCGTCCGACACCAGGAAGGCCGCGACCCGCGCCACCTCCTCGGGCTTGCCCATCCGGCCGAACGGGATCTTCGCCAGCGTGCGCTCGTAGACCTCCGGTGTGTTCGCCTTGCGTTGCGCCCACAGCCCGCCCGGAAACTCGATCGAGCCCGGCGCGATGCAGTTCACCCGGGTGCGCTGCTTGGCGAAGGCGAGAGCGTGCGACTGGGTGAGCTGGATCACCGCCGCCTTGACCGCGCCGTAGGGGATGTTGCCGGCCGGGCCGATCCCGGAGATCGAGGAGATGTTCAGCACGGCGCCGCCGCCGGCCTTCTCCAGGTGCGGCAGCGCCGCCCAGGTCCCGCGCACCACCCCCATCAGGTCGATGTCGATGCTGCGCTTCCAGCCGTCCTCGTCGTCGGACGAGCCGAAGCCGGAAGGGTTGTTGACCAGCGCGTCGAGGCCGCCGAGCGCCTCGGCCGCCGCCGCCACGTAACTGGCGATCGCTTCCGGGTCGCCGACGTCGCAGGCAGCGCCGTGCGCGACGCCGCCGTGCGCCTTCAGCCGCTCGACCGCCGCCGCCACGCCGTCGGCGCCGCGCGCGCAGATCGACACCGCGGCCCCTCGGCGGCGCAGGCCTCGGCGATCGCCAGGCCGATACCGCGCGACCCGCCGGTGACCACCACGCGCTTGCCCTTCAATCCCAGATCCATGACCGACTTCCTCCTGCGAACGGGTTCGCGGCCGACTGTAGCCAATATTCGCCCGCTGGCTCCAGGATGGCGTTGCGCGCGCGCCGAGGGACTGCTTCGATGCCGCGTCCCACCCTGCGAAGGCTCGCTTCCATGAACGCCCGCTTCCCGATCTCCGGCGACGCCGTGCCCTACCGCCTGCGACTGCCCGGTCCGACCGCCGTCCCCGAGCGGGTGCTGCGGGCGCTGTCGCGGCCGGTGATCGCCCACCGCGGCCCGGAATTCCTGGCGCGCTTCCGCGACATCCAGGACCGGCTGAAGCCGATCCTCGGACGCGCCGGCGCCGCCCCGTTCCTGTTCGCCTCGACCGGCATCGGCACCATGGAGTCGGCGGTGGTCAACGTCGCCGGTCCCGGCCTGCGGGTGCTGATCGCCAACAACGGTCAATGGGGGCCGGTGTTCAAGCGGCTGGCGCTGGCGATCGGCGCCGAGGTCGACGAAGTGGTCAGCCCGCTCGGTCAGCCGATCGACCTTGAGGGCATCGAACGTGCCCTGAAGGCGAAGGAATACGCCGCCGTCCTGGCGGTCCACAGCGAGAGCTCAACCGGCGCGCTGACCGATCTGAAGGCGCTCGGCGCGATCGTCGCGCAGACCCCGGCGCTGCTGGCGGTCGATTCCGTCAGCGGCCTCGGCGGCGCCGAGATGCGTCAGGACGAGTGGGGGTCGACGTGGTGGTGTCGGCCTCGCAGAAGGCGCTGATGGGCCCGCCGGGGCTCGGCCTCGCCTCGATCAGCGACAAGGCCTGGGCGGCGATCCAGGGCGACGACCGCGGGCCCGCGCAGCTATTTCGACTACCGCCGCTTCCGCCCGAACGCCGAGAAGGGCGAGCCGACCTACACCGCCCCGGTCGCCATGCTGACCGGATTGCACGAGGCGCTGATGATGATCGGCGAGGAAGGGCTCGAGGTCACGCTGGCCCGGCACCGTCGGCTGTCCGCCGCCCTGTCGGCCGGCGCCGTCGCGCTGGGGTTCTCGATCTTTCCGAAGGCGACCCCCAGCCCGACGCTGGTGGTGCTCACGACCCCCGACGGCATCGACGCGCCGGCGCTGATCGACCGGCTCGCCAACGGATACAACACGATCGTCGCCGGGACGCATTTCGAGGACCTGAAGCACCGCATGGTGCGGATCGGAACAATGGGAGCGGTCGGCGACGGCGACATCCTGACCGACCTGCACCACCTGGCGTGCGCCATGCGCGACCTCGGCGGCCGGCCCGATGAAGCCTCGGCCCTGGCGGCGGCGGCCGAGGTGCTGTCGGCGTAGCCGGCGGCGGCTGGCATGCCGGCGGAGGAGGCGGCGGACCGGCGGGCGCCTCAGCCGGTCAGCTTGTATCCCACGCCGCGCACCGTCCGGATCACCTCGGGCCTCCGAGGATCGGTCTCGATCGTTCTCCGCAGTTTGCGGATGCAGGCGTCGATCGCCCTGGGCGGACGAGCGCCATTGCCGCGGCTGATGGCGTCCAGCAGGGCGGCCCGCGAGACCGTCGAGTTGCGGCGCTCGAGCAGGGCGGCAAGGATCAAGGACTCGGTGGCGGTGAGGTCGACCGGTTCGCCGGTGGCGCGTCGGAGCCTGCCATCGCCAAGGTTCACAAGGTAACGGTCACGGGCGAACGGCACCGCCTCCTCGGTCACCTCCGGGCGGCGACTCGCCATCGACCGGTCCAGCAGGGTGCGAATCCGAAGGCTCATTTCCTTGAGGTCGAAGGGCTTGGTGACGAAGTCGTCGACTCCGATCTCCAAGGCCGACAGCCGCGTCTCACTCGACGCGTCTCCGGTCACCACCACGATCGGAACCTGCGAGCGTGTGCGGACCTGGCGAGCGAGACACAGGCCGTTGCCGTCGGGAAGCTGCAGATCAAGGACAATCAGGTCAGCCTCATCGCGGCTCAGCACGGCGCCCATCTCCCGCGCCGACTCCGCCTGCGAAACCCGTACCTTGCCGTGATCCGCCGCGATAAAGGCTAGAATTGCGTTGCTCGCCGGATCGTCCTCGACGATCAGCACGTGCGCCCTGGTTCGATTGCTCACGGCCCACCCACACAGTCCCCGAGAAACGTAATAGGAGTTCTCGCCAGGAGCGACCGTTTTCCGCATCGCGGTGGTTAGCGCTGTGCCGTCAGAGCACGCTCCGAGTGGTCGCTTCGATCGGTTGTCGCAAGAAGGCAAAGCCCTGCAGCGACAGTCGCTGCAGGGCTCGCCGTTCGACGCTGAAAAGGCGCGGCAGGCTTAGCTCTCTTCGCGCTCAGCCATGATGCGGCCAGACAGCGGATTGACCTCGAGCAAGAACACGTCGTCTTCCTTCTCGGCCTTGGCGTAGAAGTTGCCATATTCGCTGTCGCGCTCGAAGACAACGACCTTGGAATAGCCCTCGTCATCAAGTCGGGTCTCGACCTGATCCTTACTCAATTCCCGCGGATCGACGATATGTCCCCGGGAGGCGTCGACGCGAAGCTTCATCTCCTCGCCGAGGCGCTTTGCCTTCGCGGTGTACTCATCGCCGGCTTCCTGGACGTCCGAGACATCTTCGTAGCCGTCGTCCTCGAGCTTCGCTCGAATTTGGTCGCTGGTGAGCTTGTCGGGTTCGATGACACGGCCCGTCGACGCGGACACGGTCAGATCCACTTTCTCACCGTACCAGTCGGCGCTGCCGGTGTAGTTCTGCCCATCAAGCTCGACGTCGACGTCGTCGAACCCGCGCGTTTCCAGCCGCTTTTCAACCGCCGCCTGGTCGAGAAAGTTCTGGCTGCCGGCGCCGCCTGCAGGGGCCGTCTGCGCTTGCCCGGCCGGCTGCGCGGCTTTGGTCTGCGAGACCGCCACAGCGGGTGCTGCCAGAATCAAGGCCATTGCGGTGCTGGCTGTCAAAAGATGCCTCATCAGGATTGCTCCTTCCTTGCTTCAATATTCGGGTGATGATCGACAATCGCCCCACCTCAATAGTGGTGATCGCACCGTGCGCGATCGGCGATGGTCTGTCCGCGAAATCACCTACACCCAGCAATGTTCCAGGAAATGTTCGATTTTGCGCGATCCGTCCATCGATCGCCTTGCGGGCGGACACAAGTCCGGCGGCCAAGAACGAGAGGGTCACTTTTCGCGAATTCGGCCGGGCGATCATCAACCAGGGTGCCGGCGCCGGAACCGCAACGACAGTGTTGTTCCCACTCGGCGCCGGTGTCGTGGCCGGATCAGCTCCCGGGAGCAGCCGGCAAGGGCAGCACCATGGCATAGTCGCCGCCGCGCCGCACCGCGTCGCGGATACCGTCGAGCACGGCTTCCCGGCGGCCGGCGCCGACGAACAACCGGACATATCGCCCGGACACCGTGTCGACCTCGACGAAGGTGGGGGTCTCCGCGGCGAGCACGCGGCGGTGGCGGTTCAAAAGCGCTTCCCATCCCCGCAGCGCCATCTCGTGGGTCCGATAGGACGCAAGATGAACCGCCTGCTCGGCGTCGGACCTCGGCCAGGCGAGCTGGCTGGTGCGCAGCTCCAACCGTTCGAACCGGGCCTGGGCCATGGCGTCGGCCTGCTCGCGATCGGACAGCAGCTGCGCGACCGCTCCGGTCATCGCGTCGAGGTCCCGCCGCAACGCCTGCACCTCGGCCGCATCCGGGCCGGCGGCGGCGGTCGTGGCCCTCGCCACCGGCGCCGGCCGACCGCGACCGAAGCCCGGATCGGCGATCGAGGGAACGGTCCGCGCCAGTTCGTCCAGACGTCCCTCCAGTTCCTGCATGCGGCCGGCGACCTCCTCGGCCCGTGCGGAGGTCGCCTTCTGGTCGGCCAGCATCGTCTCCGTGCGCCGTTCGATGAAACTGCTCTGCCAGCCCTTCTCGGCGTCAAGCGCTTCGGCCACCGCCGCCGCGATCTCCTGACGGCGGTCGCTTTCGGACTGCAGGAGCGAGCCGGCGCCACAACCGGTGATCGTTCCCACGAGAGTCATCGCCAGAGCCAGTCGATACACGGTGCAGTCCCTCCCCCGGGCAGATCCCATCATACCAACGGCGCGGGGCTTTAGGAATCCATCAACCACGTCGGCGTAGGCGACAGCGGGGCTGTTGTGGAGCGGCAAGGCCGCCGATACCATCGCGATGACATCCAGAGGAGAACCGCCGTGCCGCGCTACACCCCCGGTCCCTGGAAGATCCGGCCGAATGGTGAACTCTGGTCCTACAGCCGCGGCGGCTCGCCCCAGCAGATCGGTACCATGTCGTGGTCCGGCAAGGCTGAGGAACGAGACGGCAATTCCCGCATCATGGCGGGCGCCGCCGAGCTCTGCGAGAGCCTGGACGAGCTGATGCTGATCATCTGCCAGCCCGAGGTGGTTGACGCCATCACGTCGAGCCCGCGGATCGCCGCGAGATCCCGCATGATCATCGAGAACGCCCGCGCATCCCTCGAGCAGGTTACGGGCAAGCGGCTGCCGGAGTGGCCGAAGCGGGATCCGCACGACCGCCGGCTGGAGTCCGGTTGAGCGACAATGGACCTGCGCGACCTGCTCGGGATCGTTGTCGGCAGCAGCGTCGATGACTGGACAATTCTGTTCCGGCCGACCTATCGGCACCGCATCGTCGCAAGCCACAAGCCCGACGGCACCGTGGAGCGCCTGTCGGCGGACGAGCATCAGGTGGCGTTCAGCTATCGGCCGAACATTGCCATCTCAATGGCTTACGGGTTGGTGGAACAGGGCTCGTACAGCCTTCCGCCGAGCAACCGCTTCGCCGCGGAGAACGCCCGGACGATCTACCTGGATGTGTTCCTGGAAGGCCGGCTGGCACACCGTGAGGTGGTCGTTGCGATCGATCGGCAGCGCTGCCTGCTGCCGATGCCCCGGGACTGGAACCCGCCGATCGTAATTCCCTCCGAACAGTACAGCCTGATCAGACTGATCCACGATCTGGCCGGGCCGCCGACCGACTACGACGACTACTTCAGCGAAGCGGGCATGATCCGGGCATCGCTGCCGTGGCCGTAGCGTACCGGATTGTTGCGTCGTACCAGCGACCCGGTCAGAAACCCTTGCCCATCATGTCGCCGGCCTTGGTGACCAGGAACAGAAGGCCGAGGCCTCCGACCAGGATGAGGGCGAGCCACAGCACGGCCTTGAGAGCGACCGAGAGATCCTTGTTGGCAGGCTTGGACCTGCTGTCGTGCGACGGCCTGGAGGTGTCGGAACCGGCCTTGGCGGCGGCGGCCTCCGCCGCCTTGGCCGCCGCCGTCTGCGGCGCCTTCTTGTCGCGCGGCGTCCGGGAGGTGTCGTAGACGACGATTTCCTTCCCCTTGCCGGACTGCGGGTCGAAGGTGTCCTTGATCACCTTGATGGCGTCGAAGCGCTTCTCGCCGTGCAGCTGCTTGGCCACCTCGATCGAGGATTCACGATCCGGGTAGGTCGAATCGATCTCCCATTGCCCGCCCTTCAGGGTGTGCACCTCATAGAGACTCTGCGCCATTCTTCGCCCTCACCCCGTCCCCGTCCGACGGCGACGCATACTAGTGGCTGGCGCCCGCCGAGTCAGCCCGTCGCAGGCGAAGGAGCCCGTCAGGCCGACGCGAAAAGCCCCGCCGGTTTCCCGGCGGGGCCTGTCATCCGCAACTGCCAGCGTGGGTTCGGCTATTCCCGATTGCCGAAGAGGCTGAGCAGCATGACAAACAGGTTGATGAAGTCGAGGTAGAGGGTCAGGGCGCCGAGGATCGCCTTCTTGCCGGCGACGTCGGATGCATCGACCTCGTCATACATCTCCTTGATGCGCTGCGTGTCGTAGGCGGTCAGACCGGCGAACACCAGCACGCCGATCGCCGAGATGGCGAACTGCAGGGCGGTCGAGGCCAGGAAGATGTTCACCACCGAGGCGATGATGATCCCGAACAGGCCCATGATCAGGAACGACCCGAAGCCCGAGAGATCCTTCTTGGTGGTGTAGCCGTACAGGCTGAGCCCGCCGAACGCCGCCGCGGTGATGAAGAACACCCGCGCCACGCTTTCCCCGGTGTAGACCAGGAAGATCGACGACAGGGACAGCCCCATCAGCGCTGCGAAGACGTAGAACGCCGCCCGTGCGCCACCCAGCGACATCGACCGGACGCGGGCCGACAGCAGGAACACCATCCCGATCGGCGCCAGCATCACCACCCACTTCAGCGGCGACATGTAAATGGCCTGCCCGAAGGCCGTGAGCGCGCCGTCCTGAACCGCCAGCAACGTAGCGCCGTAGGCGACAACGCCGGTGAAGGCCAGCGCCGCCACCATGTGGTTGTATACCCCGAGCATGTACTGACGCAGCCCGACATCGTAGTGAGCGACGTCGGCGTCGGCCCGGTTCATATACTTGCGATCATAATCCATCGTGAACCCCATGCTGTGCCGACACCCGTCGGAGACACCGTGAAGATAAGGCGACAGGCCTCGGCATTCAATATCCAGCCGCCGCCAGACGTGTCGATTTCGGTATCCTCACGACCCCGTTCGGGGATACCCCGGTCGACGTGAGGATCGCCTTGTCGGCGCCCAGCGTCCGCGTTAGGTGAAGAGCGCCGAAAGGGAGGCGGAAATGGACCCCGAGCGCCTGTTGCGACGGCTGTCCGAAACCGGAGCGGACGCCGACTACGAGTTGGATCTCCGGGGCCTCGACAGGACCCACGCCGAAGAATCGGTGCGTCGCATGCTGGAACGAAACCGCTTTACCGAGCCCCGCAGCGTCCGCATCCAGTTGACGCCGCCCCCGGAGGGCGGTGGCGAGACCCTCTTCCAGCCGATCGGCCGGCTGCTGCTTGAGGCTCGCCGGCACGGCGTGCTGAGCCGGCTGTCGCCGTTGCCGCCGGACCGCGGCGTCGGCTATCGCGTCGAGACCGTCGGCAAGCGCGCGACTCGGGATTGAGCGGGTCCGTCCACGGGTCGTCAGCGGCGACCGCCCGTGCCTCGCGGCGGTTGAGCTTGGCGCTGTCGCTCTTGAGCTGGCCGCACGCCGCCTGGATATCGCGGCCGCGCGGGGTGCGCACCGGCGACGCGTAGCCGGCCTTCAGCACGATCTGCGCGAACCGCTCGATGGTCGCGTCGTCCGAGCAGACATACGTCGAGCCCGGCCAGGGATTGAACGGGATCAGGTTGATCTTCGCCGGAATGCCGTCGATCAGGGCGACCAGCCGCCGGGCGTCCTCCGGCGCGTCGTTGATCCCGGCCAGCATCACGTACTCGAAGGTGATGCGCCGGGCGTTGTTGATCCCGGGATAGCTCCGGCAGGCGTCGAGCAGCTCCGCGATCGGCCATTTCCGGTTGATCGGCACCAGTTCGTCGCGCACCGCGTCGGTGGTCGCGTGCAGGGAGATCGCCAGATTGACCCCCAGTTCGGCGCCGCATCGCATCATCATCGGCACCACGCCGGAGGTCGACAGCGTGATCCGGCGCTTCGACAGCGCCAGCCCCTCGCCGTCCATGATCACCCGCAGGGCGGACGCCACGTTCTCGAAATTGTAGAGCGGCTCTCCCATGCCCATCAGGACGATGTTGGTGAGCCGGCGGTCCGGCTGCGCGGCCGGATAGCCGTCGAGGTGGTCGAGCGCCGCCATGACCTGGCCGACGATCTCGGCGGCGGTCAGGTTCCGCACCAGACGCTGGGTCCCGGTATGGCAGAACGAGCAGGTGAGCGTGCACCCCACCTGCGACGAAACGCAGAGCGTTCCGCGGTCCTCCTCGGGAATGAACACCGTTTCTGCTTCGTTGCCGTCGGCAAATCGGAACAGCCACTTGATGGTGCCGTCGGCGCTGTCCTGACGGGTCACCGCGGCCGGGCGCGACACCCGGAAGGTCTCGGCGAGGCGCGCGCGCAACGGCTTTGCCAGCGTGGTCATCGCCTGGAAATCGGTGACGCCGCGATGGTACAGCCAGTGCCAGACCTGCCCGGTTCGGAACGCCGGGAGGCCGATTTCCGCGAGAGCCGACGCCAGGGCAGGACGCTCCAATCCGATCAGGTCGGTGCGCAGGTCCGCCGGCTTGTCGGCGAAGGCGAGAAGCTCGGAGCGAAGGTCCGACGCGGCGTCGCGGCTGGTGGCGGCGGTGATCGACATGGAACTCAACATGCGTTGCGGTTGGCCACGGCGCAAGTGGCCGCAAGCCCCGGAAGGCGGCGATTCCCTGGCGCTAGCGCGGACAGGTGGTGTCGATCGCCTTCTTGGTGGCGGTGAAACCGATCAGCGAGTAGGTATCGGTGGTCTCGGTGCCGCGGGCGGAGACCCCCTTCACGACCATGCCGGCGCCGTTGACCATCGCGGCGACCATGGCGCGGTCGTCCTCCGGTCCCTGGGTCCAGGCCTTGTCGGCGTCCGTGAACAGTTCGAAGGTCTGGGCGCCGATCGCCACGGAAACCGTGCTGTCCTTCTTGTAGGCGTAACCGGCGACGAAGCTGACCTCGCCCCGGCCACCGGAAGTCGGGTCGTTGGTGACCAGGACGAACGCCGGATCGCGCTTGGCGTAGTCGCCGACCTGCTTCTTCGGGGCGCTGGCCATGTAGCACACGGTCGCCGCCCCTTCTTGAAGGTATAGGCCTTCCAGTCGCCGTTCTCGCCACCCGGAATCACCGTCTGCGCGATCGCCGAGCCGGCCAAGGCCGCCAGCCCGACCCCCACCAGAACACCCATCGCTGTCGCGCGCACCCGCCGCATGGTTCCTCGCTTGTCCGTCGTATCAGCCCGCCAACGATGGAATGCCATCCCCGGCAGGGGAATTCAATGCGAGCGATGGGGCGAGACGATGGCGCCGACGGCATGGAGTGTCGCGCAGACGCCGGTTGCGGGACGCCGGCCACTGCCCCACCATCGCCGCATGCAGTCAATAAGCCCTCCCGGCACGACCGCTCGGTCCCACGACGCCCTCATTGAAGCCATCGCCGCCAGCGGCGACCGGTCGGCGTTTGCCGAACTGTTCGCGCACTTCGCACCCCGGCTGAAGGCTTACCTGCTCCGCCTGGGCGCCGACGCGGCCACCGCCGAGGAGATCGCCCAGGAAGTGATGCTGACGGTCTGGCGAAAGGCGGCCAGTTTCGACCGCAGTCAGGCCGGCGCCGGCACCTGGATATTCACGATCGCCCGCAACCGGCGGATCGACCGGCTGCGCCGCGAGCGCCGTCCGGAGTTCGACCCGAGCGACCCGGCGCTGGTTCCGGCCGCCCCGGCCGAGGCCGACCAGACCGTCTGGACCGGGCAGGTCGAGGGCCGCTTGCGAATTGCGATCGATGCGCTGCCGCCGGAGCAATCCGATTTGATCCGGCGTGCGTATTTCGAAGACTTGTCCCATCGGGAGATCGCCGAGCAAAGCGGTCTCCCCTCGGGACGGTGAAGTCCCGCATCCGCCTGGCCCTGCAACGGCTGCGCGAGAGGATCGACGACCTTGGCTGACGACAGTCCCGCGTTTCATCCCGACCCGGAGGTGATGCTCGCCTACGCGGCCGGCACCCTCGACGAAGCCAGTTCGGTGCTGGTGGCCACCCACATGGCGCTGTGCCCACGATGCCGGCGCGAATCGGCCCGGCTCGATGCCGTCGGCGGCGCGTTGGCCGACGGGCTGGAGCCGGTCCCGCTGTCGGCCGGGGCTCTCGAGGCGACGCTGGCGCGTCTTGAGGATCACGATCAGGCCGCCTCGCTGGCGCCGACGGAGGCCTGCCACGACCACGCGACCCTTCATTCGGTCCCGGAGCCCCTGCGAAGCTATCTCGGAGGCGATCTCTCCGCTCTGCCCTGGCGCTGGCGCGGGTTCGCGGTCCGCGAGATGCCGCTCGACATCGCCGGTGGCGGTGTGCGGGCCTCGCTGATCCGGGTGCGGGCCGGGGCGGCGCTGCCGGCGCACACCCACACCGGCGTCGAGACGACCCTGGTGTTGAGCGGCGCCTTCCAGGATGGCGACAGCCGGTTCGGGCGCGGCGACGTCGCGACCGCGACCCACTCGATCGACCATCGACCGGTCGCGACGCCCGAGGCGGAATGCCTCTGCTTCGCCGTCATCGACGGCCCGTTGCGCCTGACCGGTCCGGTAGGCCGCCTGCTTAACCGCTTCGTGCGGATGTGAGGGTCGAGACCAGGCGCCAAACCGGCGAGCTTGGCCTCGCGCTGCGAGGATCGGTCGTGCCATAGTCGTCGCTGTCTTGGCCCATCGACTGCCACACAGCAAAGGAATGCGCCCCATGACCGCACCGGACGGCTCGCTGACGACACTGCAGGCCCGTTACGGCGTGGCGATTCCGGTCGATCGGGGCCATGAACTGGTCATCGTGAACACGCATGGGACCCAGGCGATCGATGCCTGGGCACTGAACCGCGCGAACCTGAACGAGTTCCTGTCGATGGAGCACACGCGGTCGCGGCTGAGCCGGGTGATCCCGAGGGTGGGAGACACGATGGTCTCGAACCGCCGGGCGCCGATGCTGACGCTCGTGGAGGACACGTCGCCCGGCGTTCACGACACCCTGCTGTGCGCCTGCAACCCGGAGATCTATCGCGAGCACGGCTGCCCTGAAGGCCATCGCAGCTGCGAGGGGAACTTCCACGAGGCGCTGAGCCAGCAGGGGTTGGCGCTGGGCTGCACGCCGGCACCGTTCAATCTCTTCATGAACGTCGCGGTCGGCAGCCACGGCGAGGTGTTGCGCGCGGCACCGGTCTCGAAGCCGGGCGATCGGTTGCGTTTCCGCGCCGAAATGGACGTGTTCGTCGTGCTGTCGGCGTGCCCTCAGGACGTCACGCCCATCAACGGCGACGACTGCACCCCGCGTGACATCCAGTACGCGGTGCTCTGACACGGTCGGCGGGTCTCTACCTGTTGAAGATGCTCTTGCTGGCCCGTTCCAGATGGGCTCGCAACAGCGTTTGGGCCTTGCGGATGTGAGCCCGCTCGAGGGCGTCGATGATCGCCAGATGCTCGTTGCACCAGAGCGATATTCGCTGGCGATCGGTGTACTCGAGGTATTCCAGCATTCGCCTGAGGCGGTTCTGGTTCCGGATCGCCTCCAGGAAAAACGGATTGCCCGAGATACCCGCGATCATCTCGTGGAAGCTGGCATCGACCTCGAAAACCTCGGCCCTGACGACATCGTCGCGCTTGGCGCTCTTCAACGCGTCGAAATGCCGAAGCCGCGAGCGCGCGAGCGCAGCCCGGTCGATCGTCAGGTTCGGCTGCGCCAGCGCGGCGGGCTCGACGACCAGGCGGAACGCGTAGCTCTGGGTCAGCGCCTGCCGTGAGTTGATCGCCGGCTCGAAGGTCCAGCCGCGCCCCGGGTTGCGCCGAACGAGCCCTTCCTCGCGAAGCCGGGACAGCACCGAGACGACCCGGCTCTCCGGCACGCTGTATCGGCGGACCAGATCCACCTGCATGAAGCGTTCCGGCAGCCGCTGGGCCAGGCGATCGTCGATGATGGCGAGATACAACGCGTTGTCGGGGGTCGACGTGCGCTGCAGCGCCAAGCCTTCGAGCGTCCTGGCGTCGGTCGTCAGGAAATATCCATGGTTGCGGCGGTGCTCGATGACCCCATGCTCGGCCAGCAGCTGCAGCGCCGCCCTGATCGGGGTGCGCGAAACGCCGAGGGACTCCGCCAGCGCCATCTCGGTCACGTGGTCGCCGGCCACCAGGTTCATCGCAACCACCTGCTCGCAGACCCGCCGGGCCAACCACGCGCGACGCTGCTCGCGCGTGCCGGTGAGCCTGTCCAGCGGTACCACCCCGTGGCGAAGCGCCTTGGTCATGTCCGTCTTCACGCGAAACCCCCGGGGTCATAAGGGACTGTTTCCGGGCCGGCAATAGCGCTTGCATTGTACAACTCCGCCCTTAACATACAATCGTCGCACCAAACACAAGCCTGCGGCGGCGATCCGCCCGGGGGCGTGCCGACGTCCCGTCGGCGCCGTCCAGTGTTCGATCATCTCGGATGTGACGTTGCATGGGGGGCGCATGGCCGGGATCGCTGAAGGATCGACGACAAGGCGGCCGATCCTGCAACTGCGCGGTCTGCGGAAGAGCTTCGGCGCACTCGAGGTGCTCAAGGGCGTGTCGCTCGACGTTCACCAGGGCGAGGTGATCTCGATCGTCGGCGTCAGCGGGTCCGGCAAGAGCACGCTGCTTCGATGCGTGAACCTGTTGGAGATCCCGACCGCCGGCGAAGTGATCTTCATGGGCCAGCGGGTGCCCTACGAGAAGGCGAACGGGGGCCTGTTCTCCTCGGGGCGGGCGCTGTCGGCGCTGCGGGCCGAGATCGGCATGGTGTTCCAGCAGTTCAATCTGTGGCCCCACAAATCGGTGCTGCACAACGTGATCGAGGCTCCGATGACGGTGCGGGGCCTCAGCCGGTCGGAGGCGACCGAACAGGCCGAGGCACTGCTGGAGAGCATCGGACTGGTTGAGAAGCGCAACGAGTTCCCCGCCCGCCTGTCGGGCGGCCAGCAGCAACGGGTGGCCATCGTCCGGGCGTTGGCGATGAAGCCGAAGCTGATGCTGTTCGACGAGGCGACCTCGTCGCTCGATCCCGAACTGGTCGGCGAGGTCCTCGAGCTCATGGCGCAACTGGCGCGCGGCGGCATGACCATGATGGTCGTCACCCACGAGATCCAGTTCGCGCGTCAGGTCAGCGACCGCACGATCTTCATCGATCAGGGCCTGATCGAGGAGGAGGGACCGTCGCGCGAGGTGCTGTCGAATCCGAAGAGCGAACGCACGAAGCGGTTCCTGGACCGTGTTCTGCACGTGGAAATTGCCGCACAGCCGGCATGACCGGTCGACGCGCCGGTCGCGTTGGCGGTGACAGTGCCGAGGGGAAGTCACGATGAATTCAGAAGCGTCCGGATCCGCGTCGTACTCCGGCATGTACGGTGCGGTGGACGGCTGGTGGAACCAGATCGAAGCCTATCTCCCGCTGTTCGCGCCAGCCGCCTGGATCGTCGTCCAGGTGACGGTGCTGGCGATCCTCCTGTCGTGGGCCTGCGGTCTGGTCTGCGCCCTGGCGAAGACCTCCGGGTTCAAGCTTCTCCAGTACCCGGCTGAGTTCTATCTCTGGTTCATCCGCGGCACCCCGCTGCTGACGCAGATCTTCCTGGTCTATTTCGGGCTGCCCCAGCTCGGGATCCGACTGGACCCGTTCTCGGCAGGCGTCATCGCCCTCGGGGTGAACGGCGGCGCCTACGTCGCCGAAATCATCCGCGGCGGCTTGATGAGCATCCCGAAGGGTCAGCGCGAGTCCTCGGTGGCGTTGGGCATGTCGTACGGACAGACCATGCGGCGGATCATCCTTCCGCAGGTGGTCCGGGTCATCATCCCGCCGATTACCAACGACGCGGCGACGACGCTCAAGAACACTTCGCTGCTCTCGACGATAACGATCATGGAGCTGATGCTTCAGACCCAGATAATCGTGAACTCTACGTTTCAACCGTTCGAGTTCTACATCCTGGTTTCACTGATTTACTTGGCGATGACCACCATTCTGATGGTGGCGATGCGATGGGCGGAACGGAGACACGCCATCGCTTACTGATCGGCTCGACCGCCGACGGTCGCGCCGATCGTCGCCCGGATGTCTCCGGCGACCGGCCAGGTCAAGCAAGGGTGGTTCAACTGATGGAGGCGATGATGACTCTCTGGCGAACAATTCGACGCGTGGCAGCGGCTTCGGTCGTTGTGATGGGGCTGCAGGCGGCATCGACCGCCCAGGCCCAGGACTACAAGCTGATCGAGCCCGGCACGATCACGTGCGCTTTCACCGGTTCGTTCGCGCCGTTCTCGATGCAGACGCCCGACGGCAAATGGTACGGCCTGACCAACGAAGTGTTTCGCGAAATGGTCAAGCGCGTCGGTCTCGAGCTGAAATACGTGATCACCAAGTGGGATTCGCTGCTGGTCGGTCTGATGGCCGATCAGTACGACATCCTCTGCGACACCATGGACATCACCAAGGAACGCCAGGCCCGCGTTCTGTTCGTCGACGGGTGGATCGAGTCCGGCGGACGGCTGGTGGTGCACAAGGATTCCAGCATCACCAGCTTCGAGCAGTTCAAGGGCAAGACCATGGGCGTGCTGGTGAGTTCGACCTGGGCGGAGCTGGCCAAGGAACTGCAGCCGGGCGAGACCAAATACTACCAGGCCGAAAGCGACGCGATGCGGGACCTCGCCGACAACAAGATCGACGGCATGGTAACGGATTCGATCGCCGCTGCCTGGGCGGCCGAGCACGCCAAGATGCCGTTGCGGACCGTCGACGGCTACCTCAGCCGCATCCAGAAGGGCTGGGCCGCGAAGAAGGACCGCGTCGAACTGGTCAAGGCGCTCAACAAGGCGCTCTCGGACATGATCGCCGACGGCACCTACGCGTCGATGACCACGGCGCTGATCGGGTACAGCCCGGCTCCGGCCGAGCCGATCCGCAGCCAGATCAACTGACGCTGCCGCCGGCGCGAGCCGGCAGACACTTGGGCCACGCCTCACGATCGAGGCGTGGCCGCCTCCCTCCACACAGTCCGGAAGAGGCCGAGTCATGGAAGACTTGCGCAAGCGGGTGTTGTCCTGGATCGACGAGGATCGCGAGGTGTTCCTCGAGTTCCTCGGGAACTTCGTGAGAGCGAAGAGTCCGAACCCTCCGGGCGACACCCGGGAAGCCGCCGCCGTGGTCGAGGCCTTCCTGACCGAGCGCCAGCTGCCGTTCCGCACGATCTCGCCGAACGAGGTGATGCCGAACTTCGTCGGCACCTTCGACGGGGCCGCCCCGGGCCGACACGTCGTCTTCAACGGCCACATCGACGTGTTTCCGGTCGGCGACGGCGGAACCTGGACCCAGGATCCCTGGGGCGGGAAGATCGTCGATGGCCGGATGTACGGCCGCGGCGTGAACGACATGAAGTCCGGGACCGCGTCCATCCTGTTCTCCTACATGTACCTCTACCGTCTTCGCGACCAGCTGCGCGGACGCGTCACCATGACGGCCGTCTCCGACGAGGAGACGTTCGGTCCGGACGGCGCCCGGTACCTGATCGAGCATCATCCGGAGATCCACGGCGATATCTGCCTGTCCACCGAGCCCACCGGCATCCACTCGGTCCGGTTCGCGGAGAAGGGCCCGTTGTGGCTGAAGTTCACGGTGCGCACGCCCGGCGCCCACGGCGCCTACCCCCACAAGAGCCAGAACGCCAACGAGATCGCGGCCCGGCTGATCCTGGCGCTCGACGAGGTCCGGCACATCGAGGTCGACACGCCGAAGCACATCGCCGAGGCGTTGGCCGGCGTCGAGGACGTGATCGACAAGGTGGCGTCCCCAGGGGCGTCCAAGATCCTGCAGAAGGTGTCGCTGAACATCGGCACGGTGAACGGCGGCGTGAAGCAGAACATGCTGCCCGGGGTGTGCGAGGTCACCGCCGACATCCGGGTGCCGGTCGGCGTCTCCCCCGACACCGTGATCGAGCTGGCCCGGTCCATCGTCGCGCGCTTCCCGGAAGCGGACATGGAGGTGGTCGGCCGCCAGGAACCGCTGTGGTCGGATCCCAACCACGAGATGTGCAAACTCATCCAGCGCAACGTCAAGGAACTGGCCGGGTTCACGCCGCCGGCTATCGTCAGCCTGCCGGGCACCGACGCCCGGCTCTGGCGGGGCAAGGGCGTGCCCGCCTTCGTCTATGGCGTGACACCGTTCAACGTCGCGATGGCCGACGAATACGTCGACATCGAGGAAGTGTTCCACGTCCTCAAGACCCACACGCTGTCGGCGCTGGACTACCTGATGGCCAACGGATGACCGGCTTTCTTCCCGTCGATTCCCTCGACACGCCGCGCTTCTGCGGCGTGCCGACCTTCATGAGGCTGCCGCTGGCGCAGCCGGGCGACACCCTGGACGCGGCCATCATCGGCCTGCCGTCGGATTCCGGCTCCCCGTACCGCACCGGGGCCCGCTTCGGGCCGGGTGCGGTGCGCGCCATGTCGGTCATGCTTCGCCCGATCAACCCGTACCGCGACCACATCAACGTGTTCGAGCGGCTGCGGGTCGCCGACGCCGGCGACGCCAGCGTGGTGCCAGGCTATCTTGAGGAATCGCTGGCGCGCCTCGAGGCGTCCGTGTCGAGCCTGGTCGACCAGGGGATCGTGCCGATCTCGCTCGGCGGCGACCACTCGGTGTCGCTGCCGGCGATCCGGGCGCTGTCCAAGCGGCACGGCCCCCTGGCCCTGGTGCATTTCGACGCCCATTCCGACACCTGGAACAGCTACTTCGCCGGCAAGCGCTACTCGGCCGGAACGCCGTTCCGGCGCGCGGCGGAGGAGAACGGCCTCGATCCCGCGGCGTCGATCCAGATCGGGATGCGCGGGTCGCTGTTTCGCGCCGACGACGTCAGCCAGTCGGTGGACCTCGGCTTCGAGGTCCTGACGACCGATCAGACCCTCGATCTCGGACCAGCCGAAACCGCGCGCCGGATCGCCGAGCGGGTCGGCGACCGGCCGGTCTACATCACCTTCGACCTGGATTTCGTCGACCCGGCCAACGCGCCGGGCGTGCAGACGCCGGAGGCCGGCGGGCCGAGCGCCCGCGAGGCGCTGGCGCTGGTCCGGGCGCTGGCCCCGATGAACGTGGTCGGCTGCGACGTGGTCGAGGTGAACCCGCTCTACGACGGCCCTGGCCAGATCACCGCCCTGCTCGGGGCAACCGTCGCCCTCGAGTTCCTGGGGCTGATCGCCACCGGCCGCGCGTCCGGCGTTTCCGGGGCCGCGCCATGACCCGGGGCCGGGTCGTGATCACCGGGGGCAGCGGTCGGCTGGGACGCTTCGTCGTCGACGAGTTCCGGCGGTTCTACGACGTCACGGTGATCGACAAGACCGCCCCGGAACGGGACGTCCGCTACGTCGCCGCCGACGTCCTCGACCTGGCGGCCATCGCGGCGGCGGTCGACGGCCATGACGCGGTGATCCACCTGGCGGGAATCGATTCCGGCGTGAGGGTCCCCGAGCACGACTATGTCGAGACCAACGTCCAGGGAACCTGGAACGTGCTCGCCGCCGCCGAGGCGGCCGGAATCCGCAAGTCGGTGATCTGCGGGAGCATCGCCGCCTACGGCCTGGAGGCGGTCGAGCCCCGCCGGGCGCCCGACTACCTGCCGTTCGACGAGCAGCATCCGCTGCGGCCGGACATCGCCTACGATTTGAGCAAGCAGGTCTGTGAGGCGGTGGCGGCGTCGTTCGCCCGGCGCGGGCGGATGTCGGTGGCGTGCCTGCGACCGGCCTGGATCATCTTTCCCGACAAGGTTCACGAGTTCGACCGCCGGGCGCGGGAAGCCGACGGCGGCGCCCCGCTGCCGGCCGGCCACCGCCCGCCGCCGCCGCACCGCGCCTATGTGCGCCCCGATGACACCGCGCGCTGCTTCCGCCTGGCGCTCGAGCGCGACACCGGCTCGTACGACGCGTTCAACGTCGGCGCCTCAGACACCATGAGCCCGGCACCGACCCTGGACTTCATGGCCAGGACCTACGGCCGTGAGATCCCGCCCCGCGACCGCGCGATCTACCAGCGCAACCCCCGGGCCGCCGCCTTCGGCAACGATCACGCCCGGCGCCGGCTGGGCTGGGAGCCCACCGGCGACTGGAGCGGGTTCGTCCGTGAAACCCCGGCCGCCGTCGCGCAAGGAGCACAGCGATGATCAAGAACCCGGTTCCCTGGCCGAACGGCGCGCGCTGCGCCGTCGCCTTCACCTTCGACATGGACGCCGACAGCCTGCTGCATCTCGCCCACCACGCCTCCGCCGACACCCGGGTGGCGGCGATGTCGATGCTGCGGTACGGGCCGGAGATCGCCATCCCGCGGATCCTGGATCTCTACAGACGGTTCGGCATGCGGCAGACCTTCTTCCTGCCGGCGTGGTGCATGGAGCGGTATCCCCAGACCGTCGAGATGATCCTCAAGGACGGACACGAGATCGGCCACCACGGCTACCTGCACGAGGAACCGAACCGGTTCGACGCCACCGACGAGCTGTACTGGATGCAGCGGGCGACCGCGGTGTTCGAACGCATGATCGGCAGCCGTCCGAAGGGATTCCGGGCGCCGGCCTACCAGTTCTCGCGAAACACCCTGTCGCATCTGGTGGCGGAGGGGTTCCTGTACGACGCGTCGCTGATGGGCGACGACGTGCCCTACGTCCTGCGCAACGACGCCGGCCAGGTCATCGAACTGCCGTCGCACATCGGCCTCGACGACTGGCCGCACTTCCAGACCTCCCGGGAGCTGAACTACCGGGCAACGATCAAGCCGCCCGAGCAGGCGATGGCGGTGTACGCCGCCGAGTTCGACGCGATGTGGGAGCACGGCGGCCTCTGGATCGGGGTCTGGCACCCGTTCCTCAGCGGCCGGCTGTCCAGGGCGGTGATGATCGGCACGTTGATCGAGCGGATGATCGCCAAGGGCGACGTCTGGTTCGCCCGCCTCGACGAGATCACCGCGCACGTGCAGGAACTGATCGATTCCGGCGCCTGGACGCCGCGCGTCGACCGTCTGCCGTACTACGACGGTCCGATCCCGGAACTCGGCGACGCGCGCCCGACCAACGCCGACTGAGAGCAGGCCTAAAGCTCGGCGCGGGTGGCGGCGGTCGCCCGGGCGCGCTTGCGGTCCTTGCGGACCCACAGCGGCTCGCCGTACTCCGGCATCGCCACCGGGTCGACCGGCCCGCCGGGCCGGTGCGGGCGGGGCGCGAACTGGCCGACGCTCAGCATGCGGTCGTACATCACCATGGCGCCGGCGATCGCCAGGTTGATCGAGAACCGCGACGGGATCCGCACCACGTGGTCGCAGCGCGCCAGCAGCCCCTCCGACAGCGCGCCGCGCTCGCGGCCGAGCACGTAGGCGGCGCGCGCGCGGGTGATGGAAGCTCGGCAGCGCCACGGCGTCGTCGGTGATCTCGACGCCGACCAGCTCGCAGCCCTTCGGAAGCAGCAGGCCGTCGGGCGCGTCGAACCGGTAGTAGGGCAGGCTCGCGGTGGCGTCGGAGGTGTCGACGCGGCCCCATTGATGGCCGGCGTGCACCCGACCGATCGAGAACACGAAACTGGCGCCGAAGGCGTGGGCGGTGCGCATCAGCGCGGCGACGTTCATCGCCTTGGTGATGTCCTCCGCGCCGATTCCGAAGTAGCCGCGCATGGTTCCCGACCTTGCCCGACGCCCGCCGCCGAGGCAAGGTGAGGCTCCCTCCGACAAAGAGCCGAGACATGAACGACGCCGCCCCCATCGCCGCCCCAGACGGTACCGTCCTGCGTGTCCACGCCGGCCGCCCCGACGCCCCGATCGCCGTTGAGGTCACCCGCGGCGGCATGGTGGAGAGCGTGCACCGGGTGATCGCCGCCGTGGTCGACGCCGACGGCCGCGCGGTCTCGACCTGGGGCGACGCCGACCGGCTGGTCTACGGCCGCTCGGCGATCAAGCCGATCCAGGCGTTGCCGGTCCTGGAGAGCGGAGCCGCCGACGCCTTCGGTCTCGACGATGCCGAGGTGACGCTGTGCTGCGCCAGCCATTCCGGCGAGCCGATGCACGTCGACCGGGTCGTCGCCTGGCTCGACCGGCTGGGGCTGTCCGCCGAGGACCTTGAGTGTGGCCCGCAGATTCCGATCCATGAACCCTCGGCGCACGCCATGCTGCGCGCCGGCGTCGCCCCGTCCCGTGCCCACAACAACTGCTCGGGCAAGCACTCCGGCATGCTGACCACGGCGGTCCATCTCGGCGAGCCGACCAAGGGCTACATCGGCGACGACCACCCGGTGCAGAAGCGCCTGAAGGCGGTGATGGCGGAGATGTGCGGCTGCGACCTGTCGGGGGTTCCGACCGGCTACGACGGCTGCGGCATCCCGGTGTTCGGGGTCCCGCTGACAGGGCATGGCGACGGCGATGGCGCGGTTCGCCGATCCCTCTCGGCTGGCGCCCGTGCGGCGGGCGGCGATCGATCGGATCATCAAGGCCTGCGCCGCCCATCCGTTGCTGATCGCAGGCAGCAACCGCTTCAACAGCGCCCTGCTGGCCGAGACCGGCACCCGCTGCCTGCTGAAGAGCGGGGCGGAGGGCGTGTTCGCCGCCGCCGCCACCGCCAAGGGGCTCGGCATCTGCCTGAAGGTCGATGACGGCAACGGCCGCGCCGCCCAGGCCGCGATCGGCGCGATCCTGGTCCACCTCGGGGTCATCGACGCCGACGCCCAGCGCCGGCTGGCCGATTCGCTGACGGCGCCGATCCGGAACTGGGCCGGCCGGCTGGTCGGCGTGGTGCGCCCGGCCCCGGACCTGGCGTTCTGACCGCGATGGCGTCGATCGACGACCGGGTTCGCGAGCAGTACGAGGCCTACCCGTACCCGCACCGCGACCCTCGGGACGAGAAGCACCGCCTGGTCGAGGGCACGCCGAGCGACCTCGACGAGGTCCGGCATTACGTCTACGGCGGGCGCCTCGATCTCGACCGGCCGTTCCGGGCGCTGGTCGCCGGCGGCGGCACCGGCGACGCCGCGATCATGCTGGCGCAGCACCTCGCCAGCGCCGGCGCGCGCGACGCCGAGGTGGTGTACCTGGACATGTCGACGGCGTCGCGGCGGATCGCCGAGGCCCGCGCCGTCGCCCGCGGCCTGCACCAACATGCGGTTCGTCACCGGCGCCCTCGAGGAGGTAGCCGCCCTCGCCCCCGGACCCTACGACTACATCGACTGCTGCGGCGTGCTGCACCATCTGGCCAGTCCCGAGGCCGGCCTGCGGGCGCTGGCCTCGCAACTGGCCCGAACCGGCGGCCTCGGGCTGATGCTGTACGGGACCTACGGGCGCTCGGGCGTCTACCCGGTGCAGGAGGCGCTGGCCCAGCTGGTCGACGACCTGCCGGACGCGGATCGGCTGGCGGCGGCGCACCGGCTGATCGCCGGGCTGCCCGACACCCATCTGCTGAAACGCAACCCCCTGGTCCACGACCATCGCAAGGGCAAGGACGCGCACCTCTACGACCTGCTGCTGCACCGCCGCGATCGCTCCTACCGGGTGCCGGAGCTGGCGGCGCTGCTGTCGACCGCCGGCCTGGCGCCGCTCGCCTGGCTGGAACCGGCGCGCTACGCGCCCGAGACCTATCTCGCCGACCCGGCGCTGCGGCGCCGGGCGGCGACCCTGCCGGACCTCGAGCGGGCGGCGCTGGCGGAGCGGCTGTCCACGACGATGGGCAAGCACGTCCTGTACGCCGGCTTCGCCGACCGCCCGGCGGTGGCGACGCCGGATCCCGGCGCCGACGGGTCGGTGCTGGTGTTGCGCGGCCTGGATCCGGCGACGGTGGCGAAGGGCCTGAAACCGGGAGGCATGCTCAAGGCCGAGATCGACGGCGCCGCCTACCGGGCGCCGTTGCCGGCGCTGACCACCGCCATCGTCGCGCGGATCGACGGCCGGCGCACGGTCGCGGAGATCCGCGCCGCGATCGCCGCGGCCGGGATCGACGCGCCGGACGCCGACGGCTTCGCCCGGCAGGTCCGCACGCTGTTCGCGGCGTTCGCCGGCATCAACCGGATCATGGTCCGGCACGCCGGGTAGGAGAAAAAGATCGGCCGGACCCGAGGGCCCGGCCGCAGTCGCTGGGATTGTCCCCGAAGGGACCGGACCGCGGCGCGACGCTCACGCGCCGGGTCCCTGGGCTCGGGCGTCGTCCCGGCGACCGGCGGAGGGGGAGTCCGCCTGTCGGTCGCCGGGGAGTCTGAACGACGCCCGATGGCGATGCTCAGGCGGTCCAGAACGGCTTGTCGGCCTCGGCCAGGGCGTCGGCGCGCGACAGTCCGATGTCCTTGAGCATGCGGTCGTCCATCTCGGCCAGCGCCGCGCGCTGCTTCAGGCGCTCACCCCAGGCGGCCAGGAGGGCGAACGGAGCGGACACGAGACGGTCGGCGATGGCGGGAACCGTGTCCCGGCCGGAAACGCCGAAGCTCGGCCGAGAGGTGGCGATGAGGATCCGGCTCATGAGAGCCTCCTTCACAAAACGTTAATGGTCTTCACGGGGGCCGAAGGTGGATAACCTTCGTATCCTGTTTGTCGATGAGACATTTACGATCGACGTCACTTGCCGACAAACGATTGTTTCTCATATTATCCATTAGATAAATTTATTCGAGGAGAGGCCCGTGCGGCGGCTTCCGCCCCTCAACGCGCTGCGGGCCTTCGAGGCCGCCGCCCGGCATCTGAGCTTCACCCGGGCCGCCGTCGAGCTTCACGTCACCCAGGCGGCCATCAGTCACCAGATCAAGGCGCTGGAGGAGTGGCTCGGGATGGCGCTGTTCAAGCGCCAGAACCGGGCGCTGCTGCTGACCGACGCCGGCCAGGCCTACCTGCCGCCGCTGCGCGAATCGTTCGATCGCATTCAGGACGCGACCGCCCGGCTGCAGGCCCGCGACCGCAGCGGCGCCCTGACGGTCAGCACCTTCACCAGCTTCGCCGCCAAATGGCTGGTCCCGAAGCTCGGCCGGTTCGCCGCCGCGCACCCGGATATCGAGGTCCGGCTGGCGATCAACGACGCGCTGGTCGATCTGGTGTCCGACACGGTCGACGTCGGCATCCGCTACGGCAGCGGCGACTGGCGGGGCCTGCGCGCCGAGCGGCTGATGACCGAGGTGGTGTTCGTGGTGTGCAGCCCGCGGCTGCTCGACGGCCCGGCGCCGCTGCGACGCCCGGAGGATCTGCGCCACCACACCATGCTGCACGACGACCTTCCGGAGGACTGGGACACCTGGCTGGAAGCGGCCGGGGTCGGCGGCATCAAGGCCCGGCGCGACCTGGCCTTCAACCACTCGGAGATGGTGCTGCAGGCGGCGATCGACGGCCTCGGCGTGGCCCTCGGCCGCAGCGTGCTGGTGGCCGACGACCTTGCCGCCGGACGGCTGGTCAAGCCGTTCGACCTGGAGCTTCCGACCCAGGCGGCCTACTACCTCGTCTGCCTGGAAGGCACCCAGGACCGCCCGAAGGTCAAGGCGTTCCGGGACTGGGTGATGGCGGAGGTTGCGCGCGAGGCAGCCGCACCGGCGCCGCCGGCCCGGCCGATCCCGCCGGCCGCTGGCGAGACCGTCACTGCGACGGCGTGAACTGATCCGGGCGCTTGCCGAACACCCGCTCGAACGCGGCGTTCAGTCGTCTCCACGTCCGTCGGGGTCGGCTTCAGCCCGCTCTCGGTGAAGTCCTTGCCCTGCTTGAGCTCCCGCGTGCACAGATCGATGTACACGTCCATCATGTCCCGGAACGCCGAAAACGACTTGTTCCCGAGCGTGCTGGACCGCACGTCGAACACCGACACGATGGCGCCCATCCGGCGCACCATCGCGTCCAACTCCTTAAACCGACCGGCGTCGAACGCCACGACCGTCTCCCCCTGTGGCACCACGCCGACCTCAGTATACGCGCCCGCCGGGGGCCGCGTAGAGGGACAATCTGTCACCAACATGCGACCGCCGTTGGCGCCGCTTCGGAACCGGTGTCGTCCGAATCGATCCCGAAGGTTTGCATTCGGCTACTATTGTATACACAGTGGCGGTCACGGTCAGTGGCTCAACAAGCAGGGGAGAATGCCATGACGTTCCTCAGGATGCTCACAGTGGCGTCGACGGTCGGAATGATGTCGGTGTCGGTCGCTTCGGCGGCGACCTGGGAGATGCCGACGCCGTATCCGGAGGCGGAGTTCCACACCAAGAACATCCGCATGTTCGCCGACGATGTCGAAAAGGCCACCGGCGGCTCGCTCAAGATCAACGTCCACAGCGGTCAGTCGCTGTTCAAGCACCCCGAGATCAAGCGCGCCGTCCAGACCGGCCAGGTTCAGATCGCCGAGATGCTGATGGCGAACCTGCTGAACGAGAATCCGATCTTCGGGGCCGACGCGGTGCCGTTCCTGGCGTCGAACTACGAGGAATCCGCCAAGCTCTGGGAGGCCCAGAAGGCCCTGGTGGAGGACGCCCTCTCGAAGCAGGGCATGCGGCTGCTGTATGTCGTGCCGTGGCCGGGCCAGGGCTTCTACACCAAGAAGCCGGTCGCCTCGGTCGCCGACCTCAAGGGCGTGAAGTTCCGGACCTACAATTCCGCGACCGCGACCATGGCCGAGCTGATGGGATCCATCCCGACCATCGTCGAGGCCGTCGAGATTCCGCAGGCGTTCTCCACCGGCGTGGTCGACGCCATGGTGACGTCCGGTGCCACCGGCCTGCGCGCCAAGGCGTGGGACTTCTCGACCTACTACTACGACCTCAACGCCTGGATGCCGAAGAACATGGTGTTCGTGAACGAGCGCGCCTGGCGCGGTCTCACCGACGCCGAGCGCAAGGCGGTGCAGGCGGCGGCCGACGCGGCCGGCAAGCGCGGCTGGGAGATGAGCAAGGAAGTCTCCGATTCCAGCTCCAAGGAGCTCGCCACGAACGGCATGAAGGTCGAAGCCGGCAGCGCCGAGCTGGTGAAGCAGCTCCAGGAGATCGGCGCCAAGATGACCGCCGACTGGGAGAAGAGCGCCGGCGCCGACGGCACCAAGCTGCTCGAGGCCTACCGCAAGTAACCCTCTACCCTCGGCCGCCGTCCTCCTTCGAGAGGACGGCGGCCGTCCCGTTTTCGCGTGTTCCGGAGGTCCGATGATGGATCGGTTGTTCGCTGCCTGCGGCGGATTGGCGGCGTTCTTCCTGGTGGGGATCTGCGTTCTGGTGCTGGCCCAGGTCGTGGGTCGCCTGCTGGGCATCGCGATCCCGTCGGCGGACGAATTCGCCGGCTACTGCCTGTCGGCCTCGTCGTTCCTGGCGCTCGGCTACGCGCTCCGGCAGAACAGCCACATCCGGGTGACGCTGCTGATCGACCGCCTGCCGGCGGGCAAGCGGCGCATTGCCGAGGGTCTGTGCGTGGCCGGCGGCCTTGCGCTCAGCCTCTACATCACCGCCAACACCGCGGAGATGGTCTACTACTCGGTGATCTACGAAGACCTCACCCAAGGCCTGGTGCCGGTGCCGCTGTGGATCCCGCAATCCGGCATGATGATCGGCGTGATCGTCCTCAGCCTGGCGTTCCTGGTCGACGGCGTGCGCATGCTGCGCGGCCTCGACCCCGCCTACATCGGCCCGACGCGCGACGTCAGCCAGATCCCCTCCGAATCGGGAAGCCGCTAGATCATGGATGTCGGATTTCTCGGGGCGCTCCTCGGCCTGGTGCTCATCCTGGTCCTCGCCGGGGGTTTCTGGGTCGCCCTCTCGCTGTTCGCGGTCGGGATCTTCGCGATCGCGACGTTCTCGTCGGCGCCCGCCGGCTCGATCATGGCAACCACCAAGCTGGGGTCAGTCCTGGTCCTGGTCGCTCACCGCCCTGCCGCTGTTCATCTGGATGGGCGAGATCCTGTTCCGGACCCGCCTGGCCGAGGACATGTTCCGCGGCCTCGCACCCTGGATGACCCGGATCCCCGGGCGGCTGATGCACGTCAACGTGATCGGCTGCGGCATCTTCGCGGCGGTCTCGGGATCGTCGGCGGCGACCACCGCCACCATCGGGCGGATCACCATCCCGGAGCTGGCGAAGCGCGGCTACGACGACCGGATGTCGCTCGGCACGCTCGCCGGCTCGGCCACCCTCGGCCTGCTGATCCCGCCCTCGATCATCCTGATCGTCTACGGGGTGGCCGCCGACGTCTCGATCAGCCGGCTGTTCATCGCCGGCGTGATTCCGGGGCTCGTGCTGGTCGCGCTGTTCATGGGCACGATCATCGTCTGGTCGCTGCTGAACCCCTCGAAGGTGCCGCCCGCCGACATCGCGATGTCGTTCGGCGAGAAGCTGCGGGCCACCGGCCACCTGATCCCGATCGTGCTGCTGATCGTCGGCGTGATCGGCTCGATCTACGTCGGCATCGCGACCGCCACCGAGGCGGCGGCCGTCGGCGTCGCCGGCGCCCTGCTGCTGTCGGCGGTCACCGGCTCGCTCAACTGGGAGTCCTTCAAGGCCAGCCTGATGGGCGCCACCAGCACGTCCTGCATGATCGCCTTCATCCTGGCGGGTGCCGCGTTCCTCTCGGTGGCGATGGGCTTCACCGGCATCCCGCGCGGGCTGGCGCAGTGGATCGCGGAACTCCAGCTGTCGCCGATGATGCTGCTGCTGGCGCTGACGGTGTTCTTCGCGCTGCTCGGCTGCTTCCTGGACGGCATCTCGATCGTGGTGCTGACGGTCGCCGTCATCATGCCGATGGTGGAGCAGGCCGGCATCGACCTGATCTGGTTCGGCATCTACATCGTGGTGGTGGTCGAGATGTCGCAGATCACCCCGCCGATCGGCCTGAACCTTTTCGTGATCCAGGCGCTGACCGGGCGTGACCTGCTCTATCTGGCACGCGCCGCGCTGCCGTTCTTCTTCGTCATGGTGGTCATGGTCGCCCTGCTGATCATGGTCCCCGAAATGGCGACCTACCTGCCGCAGCAGATGACGCGCGGCTAGCCCCTGTCGAGGTACACGCCCATGTGGTCCAATCCCCGCGTCCCGTTCACCCTGTCCAGCGACCGGCCGGCGCTCGCGCCGTTCCGCGGCAAGCCGATCATGGTCAACCTGGCCATGAACATCGAGTACTGGCCGTTCGACCGGCCGATGCCGCGCGGCATCCTGCCGCCGCCGCACGGCAAGCCCAGCGACCCGCCGGACGTGGCGAACTTCGCCTGGGTCGAGTACGGGCTGCGCTGCGGCCTGCCGCGCTTCATGCAGGCGCTCGCGGCCCGCGGCCTGAAGGCGTCGGCGCTGATGAACGCGCAGGTCGCCGACGTCTACCCGTCGATCGCCGACGCGGTGCTGAAGGCGGAGTGGGAGTTCGTCGGCCACGGCTGGTTCCAGCAGTCGCTGAAGCAGTCCGAGGACCAGGAGGCCGAGATCGTCCGCTCGCTGACGCGCCTGCGCGAACTGTCGGGCCAGAAGGTCAGGGCCTGGCTTGGCGCCGGCATCGGCGAGACCCTGGACACCCCGGACCTGTTGAAGAAGCACGGCATCGAGTACCTGCACGACTGGCTGGTCGACGACCTGCCGTGCTGGATGCGGACCGAGCACGGCCCGATGCTGGCCATGCCGTACACCTTCGAGCTGAACGACGTGCCGATCTACGCGGTCCAGCACGGCACCACCGACGAGATGTTCCGCCGCCTGCAGGCGACCCTGGCGGTGTTCGAGCGCGAGGCGAAGACCCAGCCGCGCGTCCTGACCCTGGCGCTGCACCCGCACCTGATCGGCGTGCCCCACGTCGCGCACCAGTTCGAGCGCTGCCTGGACCTGCTGCAGGCGCGCGACGACGTGGTGTTCATGACCTCGAGCGAGATCGGCGACTGGTTCGTCGAGGCGGACGGCACGGGCGGTCGCGAGGTGACCGCCGGTTGACCGCAGCCCGCCACAGCGTCGCGGCGGCGCCGTGCGTGCAGCTACCCACTATTTGCAATAGGTGCGCATGGCGTCTTCCTTGGTCCTGAACGTCGCGCCGCTTCGGTAGTCGCACCAGAAGCCATCGACGCCCTTACGTCGCTGTCTCGTCAAATCGAAACCGGTGATGTGGCGGCCCGCGCAACTTGTAATCGGGGTGTTTCCCGACGTGTCAGACAGAAGGTCAGGAACACTTTGACAATACTGAACCTCCCAAGGCAAACGGCACGACTTATTCTGCCCGGCACCTGAAGAAGGTCGTCCGGCACTCGATCCCGAACCGCTGTTCGGCGCGGATGCAACGGGGTCCTGCCTGAGGCAATCACCCAGTGCCGTGGTGATTGCCGCACCGCTGCCCTGCAGGCCAAACACGAGGTACGCGGTCCTGTTGGGCGCGAAGGGGTCTGGCAGGATGACCCGCAGGGTTTCGCCGCCGGCGATCCGGTGCACCACTCCACGCGAAAGGTCGAAGCCGACATACGCATTCCTGCCGATCCAACCGCCCTCGACCCTGGCGACGTCGCGGCCATCAACGGCGATCGACAGCGAACCGCCATAGCCCTCGGGCCGTTGCGGCGCCCCGGCGCTGAGGTCCCGGATCAGGATGAGGACGTGTCGCTGCAGGTCGCAGGATAGCGAGACCACCCAGCCGCCATCGGGATCGCCGCCGATTGCCGCAGGCTTGCCTTGGTCGGTGCCCGCTACCCAGCGCGTGGTTGCGCCCTGGCGCACCGTTCGAGGTGACGCTGTGGTGCCGTCGATCAACTGTTCGCTCATCGAAATCCGGCCCGACGATCGGTCAGCCTGGAAAACCGAGAACCGGGTGCCGTTGCTACGGCGGATGTTGGTGATCGTGACGGTTCGCGCAGAGGGGCAACGCGCCAGCGCGGGCTCGACGACGGTATCGACGATGAAACCCGCCATACCCCCGCTGTTCAGCCGAACGCTGCCCTCGCTGGACCAGATGAACTCCACTTTGGCCTCAGGCCCGCACCACGCGCCGGATGCCGCTCGGGCGACCCCGCTAACCCCGCTGTAAAACTCCTGCGCCGTCGCCGCTCCGACGCCGGTCAGCGTTCCGACCACTGTCATCAGGCCAAGCGCCCATCGCTTCATCCGGAAACTCCGACATCTTCTGCCCTCCACGGGAAACTCTACATCGCAAGGTCCCTCGGGAAAGCCGTGAGGGCTTCTCCGGAGTCAATTCAGCGGCATAAATGTAAATAAATTCAGAGACTTACAAAAAAAGAACACAGAACGAACAAAAAGGACTCCGATTTGTCACGACAATCGGATCTTCGTTCCGTTCCGAGGAAGTCGGTGCGTCGCGCAGCCACCAGCACGACGGCGAACCGTCAGGGCGCGTCCCTGACGACTTCGGCCGCGCGCACTTCTTCGGGTCGCCACACCTCGACCCGGTTCCGGCCCGACTGCTTGGCGGTGTAGAGCGCCTTGTCGGCCCGGTCGATCAGCTCCTCGAGCGGCCGGCGCGGCGTCATCAGGGTCAACCCGAACGACACCGTCACCGACAGGCTGCTGCCGGTGTCGAGGGCCACGGTCTGGCCGGCGATGCGCTCGCGCACCCGCTCGAGCACGCGGCGCGCCTCCTCCGGGCCGGTTTCCGGCAGGCAGATCAGGAACTCCTCGCCACCGTAGCGGTAGACCGAGTCGTAGGGCCGCAGATTCTCGATCAGCAGGCCGGAAACCGCCGACAGGACCGCGTCGCCGGCGGCGTGGCCGTGCCCGTCGTTGATCGACTTGAAGCGGTCGATGTCGGCGAGCGCCAGGCAGCCGGGCGACCCGGAGCGCCGGGCCCGCTGCACCTCACGCTTGAGGTCGCGCAGCATGACCTGGCGGGTCTGCGCCCCGGTCAGCGGGTCAATGTCGCTGATCGCGGCCTGGAACGCCCGCACCAGGCGGCCGGCCTGGTCGTCGAACGCCCGGACCTTCTCGAGCAGCGCGTCGTATTCCTCGACCGGAACGCGGGTATCCTTCCAGGCGCGTCCGGCGATCAGCGCGATGTGGTTCAGCAGCGCCTCGTGCAGCGCCACAAGCGTCTCGAAGGCCGGCTGGTCGACCGGCGGGGTGCCCTTGCGGTCGGCGTACCAGACGCCGAACGGGCTGCGGCCGTGCGCGCCGAGCTGCAGGAGGTCGGGATCCGGCCGGACCTTGGCGATCGCCGAGCGGTGGAAGCGGGCGAGCCGATCGTCGACGTCGGCGCAGGCCCGCTCGATCGCCGAGACGATGCGGTCGTAGCGGGCACGGTGCGATCCGGTATCCCCGGTGGTCATGCCCGTCCTCCCGCCGGTGCGCTCGTCACTGGGCGAGCTCGGCCCTGTCGCGATACTCCTCCAGGGCCTCCGGGTTGGCCAGCGCCTCGACGTTCTTGACGGGACGGCCGTGCACCACGTTGCGGACCGCCAGCTCGACGATCTTGCCGGACTTGGTGCGCGGGATGTCGGACACCGCCAGGACCTTGGCCGGCACGTGGCGCGGCGTGGCGCCGGCGCGGATGCGCTGCTTGATCCGGGTGGCGAGCGCGTCGTCGAGCGTCACCCCCTCGGCCAGCCGCACGAACAGCACGACCCGCACGTCGGCGTCCCAGTCCTGGCCGATCACCAGGGACTCGACCACCTCCGGCAGTTGCTCGACCTGGCGGTAGATCTCGGCGGTGCCGATCCGCACCCCGCCCGGGTTGAGGACGGCGTCGGACCGGCCGTAGATGATCATGCCGCCGCGCTCGGTCAGCTCGACGTAGTCGCCGTGGCACCACACGCCGGGCCAGGTCTCGAAATAGGCGGCCCTGAACTTGGCGCCGTCGGGGTCGTTCCAGAAATAGATCGGCATGCACGGGAACGGCCGGGTGCAGACCAGCTCGCCCTTCTCGCCGACCACCGGCTTGCCGTCCTCGTTCCAGACCTCGACCGCCATGCCGAGGCCGCGCTTCTGGATCTCGCCGCGCCACACCGGCCCGATCGGGTTGCCGAGCACGAAGCACGACACGATGTCGGTGCCGCCGGAGATCGAGGCCAGCTGGATGTCGGCCTTGATGCGCTCATAGACGTAGTCGAAGCCCTCGGGCACCAGCGGCGAGCCGGTCGAGGTCATGGTCCGCACGCTGGCCAGCGAGTGCGTCGACTTCGGGTCGAGGCCGCCCTTCTTCAGGGCGTCGATGTACTTGGCCGAGGTGCCGAACAGCGTCATGCCCTCGGCGTCGGCGTAGTCGAACAGGATGTTGCCGTCGGGGTGGAACGGCGATCCGTCGTACAGCAGCAGCGTCGCCTCGGCCGCCAGCCCCGAGACCAGCCAGTTCCACATCATCCAGCCGCAGGTCGTGAAGTAGAAGACGCGGTCGCCGGGCCGCACGTCGGACTGCAGCTTGTGCTCCTTGAGGTGCTGCAGCAGCGTCCCGCCGATGCCGTGGACGATGCACTTCGGGACCCCGGTCGTGCCCGACGAGAACATGATGTAGAGCGGGTCGTTGAACGGCATCCGCGCGAAGCCGAGCGAGGGCACCGCGCCGTCGCCGAGATACTCGCCCCAATGCGTCGCGCGCTCGATCCCGGAGATGTCGGGGGCGGCGTTGACGTACGGGACCACCACCACCCGCTTCAGCGTCGGCAGCTGGGCGGCGACCGCCGCCACCTTGTCGCGGATGTCGAGCGACTTGCCGGCGTAGTAATAGCCCTCGACGGCGATCAGCACGGTCGGCTCGATCTGGCCGAAGCGGTCGAGCACGCCCTGGATGCCGAAATCCGGCGAGCACGACGACCACACCGCGCCGAGTGCGGTGGTCGCCAGCATGCCGATCACGGTCTCCGGCATGTTCGGCATGTAGGCGGCGACCCGGTCGCCCGGCCCGACCCCGTCGGCCTTCAGGGCGGCCGCCAGGCGGGCGACGGCGTCGCGCAGCTCGGCCCAGCTCATCCGGCGCTTCACCTTGTCCTCGCCCCAGAACACCATGGCGTCGCCGGCACCGTCCCGGCGCAGCAGGTTCTCGGCGAAGTTGATGCGGGCGTCGGGGAAGAACTTGGCGCCCGGCATGGCGTCGCCGTCGGCAAGGCGGCGCTCGCCCTTGTCGCCGGCCACGCCGCCGAAATCCCACACCGCCTCCCAGAAATCCTCCGGGCTGTCGACCGACCACTGCCAGAGCGTGTCGTAGTCGCTGAACGCGGTGCCGAAGCGATCGTTCACCAGGTCCATGAACGCGGCGATCTGGGTGGCCCGGCGGCGGTCTTCCGATGGCTCCCAGAGCTTGATCGCCTCGTCGTTCATGCTGTCCTCCCGGTTTGCCACCGCGCGATCCCGTGGCGATCCCGGTTCTTAACGCCGGGCCGCCCGAGGACGCAACGCCGCCATGCATCCGGCGCGCTTGCTGCACTGCATCATGGCGCTATGATCTCCCGCCATGCCAGACACCCCGGGGCCCCGAGCGGGCCGAGCCGCCCGCCTCGCCGCCGCCGTAGGGAGCGCCCGCGCCACCGCCCGGGCGCGCTGGCTGGTGTTGCCCGGCAACGTGCGCGGGGCGATCTGGATCGTGCTGGCGTCGGTGCTGTTCTCGATCATGGCGGCGATGGTCAAGATTGTCGGCGCCCGGCTGCACAGCCTGGAGATCGGCTTCTTCCGCTGCGCCTTCGGCCTGCTGGTGATCCTGCCGTTCATGGTGCGGGCCGGCCCGGCGGTGTTCCGCACCGAGCGGCCGTTCATGCACCTCTGGCGCGGACTGCTCGGCACCACGGCGATGTTCTGCGGGTTCTACGCGCTGACCCACCTGCCGCTGGCCGACGCGACCGCCATCAGCTTCGCCAACTCGCTGTTCATGATCGTGCTGGCGGTACTGTTCCTCGGCGAGAAGGTGCGCTGGCGGCGCTGGTCCGCGACCGCCGTCGGCTTCCTCGGCGTGCTGATCATGGTCGGCCCGGGCGGCCACGGCCTCGACCTGCCGATGGCGGCGGCGCTGTTCGGCACGCTGTGCGTCGCCACCGTCTCGGTGGTGATCAAGAAGCTGAGCGCCACCGAGGCGCCGCTCAGCATCCTGTTCAGCTTCGGGATCGTCTCGACGGTCGTCTCGGCGGTCCCGGCGGCGCTGGTCTGGCAGACTCCGACGCCGTCGGACCTGGCGCTGATGCTGCTGATCGGCGCCGTCGGCTCGGCGGCGCAGAGCTGCGGCATCCGCGGGTTCCGGGCCGGCGAGGCGACGGCGGTGGCACCGTTCGACTACTTCCGCCTGCTGTTCGCCGGGCTGTTCGGCTACCTGCTGTTCGGCGACGTTCCGACGCCGTACACCCTGATGGGGGCCGGGCTGATCGTCGCCTCCACCCTCTACATCGCCCGGCGCGAGGCGTCGCTCGGCCGGCGACCGAGCCTCGGCGAGAACGCCCAGCAGCCGGTCCGGCCGGCGGATGTCGATCACGACGTCGGGCGCAAGCCGCCCGAGTGAGCCGCCGAGTGAGCCTCACACCACCCGCAGCAGCGACGCCCCGAGCGCCAGCAGCGCCACGGCGGTGAGCCGGCGGCGCAGATCCAGGTACCAGGGCGGCAAATCGCCGCGACCGCGGGCCCGCAGGTCGACCACGTAGGCGGCGCCGAGCCCCGCCATCAGCGTGACCAGCGCCGGCAGCGCGGTCATCATGGCGGCCGCCCAGGCGATCAGCGCCGGGGTGACGCTCCAGGCGAGGCGGGGCCAGAGCCGGTCGGTGTCGGGGCCCTCGGACAGCGCCACCCCCCAGTGCACCGCGCCCAGGAACGCCAGGATGGTGACGCCGTAGAACACCTGGGCGTCGAGCGCGTGCGCCGCCCAGGCCGGTTCCAGCAACCAGACCCCGGCCGCCCCGACCACGAATGGTATCGCCCCGGCCCCTCCCAGGACCGCCGCCGCCGTCGGAATCCCCTGCGCCCGCATCACCGCCCCCTCCCGGCCCCGTTGCGCTCGGCCCCCTCGCCTCGCCGAGCCGTTCGCGATCTGGTATCACGCCACGGGCGGCCGGCGAACGGCCATGCGACGGGATCGCGCAGCGGCATCGAGCGGAAGGAAGCGGTCATGGATCTCCAGGGACAGGCGGCACTGGTTACGGGCGGCGGCGGCGGGTTGGGGGCCGGCACGGCCCGGGCGCTGGCGGCGCGCGGCGCCAAGGTGGCGGTGCTCGACGTCAACGAGGACGCCGCCCGCGCCGTCGCCGACGAGATCGGCGGCCTCGCGCTCATCTGCGACGTCGCCTCGTCCGACTCCGCCGAGGCCGCGGTCGCGCGCGCCCGCGACGCCCACGGCAAGGCGCGGATCCTGGTGAACTGCGCCGGGGTCGCGCCGGCCGAGCGCATCGTCGGCAAGAGCCGGGCCGATGCCGCTGGAGAACTTCCGCCGGGTGATCGACATCAACCTGATCGGCACCTTCAACCTGCTGCGCCTGGCGGCTGCCGACATGGCCGGGCTCGAGCCCGACGGCGAGGGTCAGCGCGGGGTGATCGTGTCGACCGCCAGCGTCGCCGCGTTCGAGGGCCAGATCGGCCAGGCCGCCTACGCCGCCTCGAAGGGCGCGGTGCACTCGCTGACCATCGTCGCGGCGCGCGAATTCGCGCGCACCGGCATCCGGGTCTGCACCATCGCGCCCGGCCTGTTCGGCACGCCGATGCTGCTCGGCATGCCGCAGGACGTGCAGGACAGCCTGGCGGCGCAGGTGCCG
The DNA here is from genome assembly GCA_018401495.1 of Rhodospirillaceae bacterium. Classification (GTDB taxonomy): domain Bacteria; phylum Pseudomonadota; class Alphaproteobacteria; order Thalassobaculales; family Thalassobaculaceae; genus Thalassobaculum_A. The sequence continues at coordinate 197,598 of JAGYJX010000008.1, read as the reverse complement.
TTCCCGTCGCGCTTCGGCACGCCCGACGAATACGCCCGCCTGGTGCTGGCGATCGTCGACAACCCGATGCTGAACGGCGAGACCATCCGCCTCGACGGCGCCATCCGCATGGGGCCGCGGTAACGCCCTTCGTGGCCCCGCTCCGCGGGGCACCTCAGGGTGATAGAGAAAGGGAAATAGCGCCTCCCTCCTTCCCCTATCGCCCTGAGGCGCCGCGCATCGCGCGGCCACGAAGGGCAGGGTTCAGGCACTGCCTCGCGCTGCTAGCCCGCGCCGGCCGCCTTGCCGGCCGCGTCCATGAACCGGGCGAGCTCGACGTCGAGCTCGGTCAGCCCGTTGGCGTCGTGGGTGGTCAGGGTGACCTCGACGCGGTTGTAGACGTTCGTCCACTCCGGGTGGTGGTCCATCGCCTCGGCCTTCAGCGCGACCCGCGCCATGAAGCCGAAGGCGGCGTTGAAGTCCTTGAACCGGAACAGCTTGTGGATGGCGTCGCGGTCGCCGTCGTCCTGCGTCCAGCCTGCCAGTTCGGCGAGCGCGGCGGCGCGGGCCTCGGCGGTCAGCCTCTCGACCTTCGGCATCGGGGTCTCCCTCGGGGTTGAGCCCTGCGATATCGTGGCCGCCGCGCCGCGTTCAACCGCCGGTCACAGGAACGTCTCGCGCACGTTGACCGAGGATTCGACGCCGATGCAGGCGATGTTCTCCTCGATCCACTCGCCTGCCACCCGGCGGCCGATGTCGCGCAGGTGGTGCAGGAACAGCCGTTCGGGGTTCAGCTTGGAGGAGGCGTGCATCGCCGTCACCTCGGCGTCGGCCTGGATCATGTGGATCCGGGTGATGCGGTAGGCCTCGGGATCGAGCTTGCCGCCGGCGATCAGCCGGTTGACGAAGTGCACCGCCCGCATCTCGCGCATCAGCGACGAGTTGAAGGTGATCTCGTTGACCCGGTCGAGGATCTCGCGCGCCGTCTTCGGCACCTCGGGACGGTACAGCGGGTTGATCTGGACCAGCACCACGTCGCGGCAGGCGGAGTTGTAGGCCAGCGGGAAGATCGCCGGGTTCCCCATGTAGCCGCCGTCGTAGTAGTGCTCGCCGTCGATCTCGACCGCCTGGAACATGAACGGCAGGCAGGCCGACGCCAGCACCGCGTCGAGCGACAGGGACTTGTTGTCGAACACCCTGATCTTGCCGGTGTGCACGTTGGTCGCGCACAGGAACAGCTTGATGCCGCTCGCGTAACGGGCCAGGTCGATGTCGACCACCTCGGCCAGGACGTCGCGCAGCGGGTTCAGGTTCAGCGGGTTGGTCTGGTAGGGCGACAGCACCCGGCCCATCAGGTCGAGGGCGATGTAGCCGGGCGAGGTGTCGATCCGCCAGTTGCCCATCAGCGTGTCGATGACGGTGCGCTGGATCGGGCTGTGCGCCCCGACATCGGCGATCCGGTTCCAGAACCGCTCCAGCCGGGTCCGCGCCCCGGCCCGGCCGTTCTCGGCCCAGCCGGCGGCGAACACCACCGCGTTCATCGCCCCGGCGCTGGTGCCGCTGAAGGAATCGAACTCGATGCGGTCGTCCTCCAGCAGCCGGTCGAGCACGCCCCAGGTGAAGGCGCCGTGCGAGCCGCCGCCCTGGAGGGCCAGGTTGATCCGCTTGGTGGTCCCCGCCGGTACCGCCGCCCGGGCGCGCCGACGAGGCTCGGCCGCCGCCGCGGCGGCGGCGCGGACGTCCTCGGGGACCTCGGCCGGCGCCTGGGCCGGATCGTCCGGACGCTCGTCGACGGTCATCGCGCCGTCCAGCCGCCATCGACCGACAGCGACGTCCCGGTGATCGACGACGCCTGCTCGCCGCACAGGAACACCGTCAGCGCGCCCAGTTCGTCGACGCCGACGAACCGCTTCGAGGGCTGGCTCGCCAGGATCACGTCGCGCACCACCTGCTCCTCGGTCATGTTGTTGGCGCGCGCCTGGTCGCCGATCTGGCCCTCGACCAGCGGGGTCTTCACGAAGCCCGGGCAGATGGCGTTGCAGGTGATGTTCATCTGCGCGGTCTCCAGCGCCACCACCTTGGTCAGCCCGACCACGCCGTGCTTGGCGGCGACGTAGGCCGCCTTGAATGGCGAGGCGACCAGCCCGTGCGCCGAGGCGATGTTGACGATCCGGCCCCAGTTGCGGGCCTTCATGCCCGGCATGGCCGCCTTGATGGCGTAGAAGTTGGAGGACAGGTTGATGGCCTGGATCAGCTCCCAGCGGTCGTCGGGAAAGTCCTCGACCGCCGCCACCGTCTGGATGCCGGCGTTGTTGACCAGGATGTCGACCTTGCCGAACGCGGCCTCGGCGTCGGCCACCATTGTCTTGATCTGGTCGGGCTTCGACATGTCGGCGGCGGAGTAGGCGGCGCGCACCCCGTGGTCGCGCTCCAGGCCGGCGCGCTGGGCCTCGATGGCGGCCTTGTCGCTGAAGCCGTTCAGCATGACGTCGGCGCCGGCGGCGGCGAGCGCGGCGGCGATGCCCTCGCCGATCCCGCTGGTCGATCCGGTGACGATCGCGGACTTCCCCTTCAGACTCATGGCGTCGACTCCTTGCGTTGACGGCCCCGGGCCCAGGCGGCCCGGCGGTGATGACGTTGCAGCGCACAATGTCCACGCGGCGGCCCGGCGGGGCAACCCCGGCCGGGCAGCGGTCTGCGCTTTCCCACGCCGGCCTAAGCCGCTATAGCTGCACTCATGTGCGCGCAATCCGCCCGACCCGACATCCTGGCCCCGACCGCCGACCATCTGGCGGCGCTGGCCGAGGACGCCCTCTCCAGCGTGCCGGAGGACCTCCTCAAGCCGATCGCCGGGCTGGCGATCCTGGTCGAGGAGTTCCCGGACGACGAGACCTGCGAGGCCATGGACCTGGAGACGCCGTTCGACCTGCTCGGGCTGTACCAGGGCGTGCCGCTCGGGCATCGCTCGACCGGCGAGACCCCGGCCGACCTCGACCGGGTGTTCCTGTACCGCCGGCCGATCCTCGACTACTGGATCGAGACCGGCGAGGATCTCTACCACGTCGTGCGGCACGTCCTGATCCACGAGATCGGCCACCACTACGGCTACTCCGACGACGAGATGGAGGAGCTTGAGCGCCAGGCCGACGAGGACGAGACCAACGCCGCCAGCGGGCGCGCCTGACGCCTCGACAGCGTCCGCGTCCCGGGTGCTTTGCCTCGCCCGGCGGCTCGGCTATGGTGCCGGGGAACCGGGGGCGAGCCTCAGACAGCCACCAACCAGGGAGACGTCGATGCGCCGTTTGGCGTTCGTCGCAGCCATCATCGGAGCGATCATGAGCATGGACACCAGCGGGGCCGCGGCGGCGGATCCCGAGAACACCTTGTACCTGGACCTCGCGTCCGGCCGGGTCACCATCGAACTGCGCCCGGACCTGGCGCCCAAGCACGTCGCCCGTATCAAGGAGCTGACGCGCCAGGGCTTCTACGACGGCATCGTGTTTCACCGGGTCATCGAGGGTTTCATGGCCCAGACCGGCGACCCGACCGGCACCGGGCGCGGCGGTTCCGGGCAGAAGCTGGACGCCGAGTTCACCGACACCAACTACGGCCGCGGCACCCTCGGCATGGCGCGCTCGCAGAGCCCGAACAGCGGCGACAGCCAGTTCTTCATCTGCTTCAAGGACTGCAGCTTCCTGAACGGCCAGTACACCGTCTGGGGCCAGGTCACCAGCGGCATGGAACTGGTCGACGGCATCAAGCGCGGCGAGCCGCCGCGGGACCCCGACCAGATCGTCAAGATGCAGGTGGCGGCCGACGCCAAGTAGCGTCGACGGCGGTTTCGGCGGATCGGGAGGAACGGCGATGGTCATGCGGTCGACCAACCACGACTGGCTGGAGGGCACGCCCGAGGCGGCGCTGGAGCCGGAACTCCCGATCTGCGACCCGCACCACCACCTCTGGGACTTCCGGCCGGGCGGCGTGCAACGCCGCTACTTCCTGGACGAGATGCTGGAGGACCTGGCCGGCGGTCACACCATCGTGTCCAGCGTGTTCATCGAATGCGGAACCATGTTCCGCGCCGACGGGCCGGAAGAACTGCGCTGCGTCGGCGAGACCGAGTTCGCCAACGGCATGGCGGCCATGGCCGCCTCCGGCCGCTACGGCCCGTGCCGGATCGCCGCCGGCATCGTCGCCACCGCCGAGCTGATGCTGGGGGACCGCGCCGGCGCCGTCCTCGACGCCCAGCTGGTTGCCGGCAACGGCCGCGTGAAGGGCATCCGCGAGGGCGCGTTCTGGCATCCCAGCCCGGAGGTCCGCAACCACCGTACCGAGCCGCCCGAGGGCCTGTTCGGTCGCGCCGACTTCCGCGCCGGATTCAAGCACCTGGCGCCGCGCGGCCTGACCTTCGACGCGCTCTGCTACCACACCCAGATTCCCGAGGCCGCCGATCTCGCCCGGGCGTTTCCGGATACCACCATCATCCTGAACCACCTGGGCGGCCCGATCGGGGTCGGCCCCTACGCCGGCAAGGCCGACGAGGTGTTCGCCGACTGGCGCGGCAAGATCGACGCCATCGCCGAACTGCCGAACGTCGTGGTCAAGCTCGGCGGCATCAACATGGACGTCAACGGTTACGGCTGGGAGCACCGGCCGGCGGCGCCGTCCAGCGCCGAACTCGCCGAGGCGACGCGCCGCTGGTACGAACACGCCATCCAGGCCTTCGGCCCGGAGCGCTGCATGTTCGAATCGAACTTCCCGGTCGACAAGTCGAGTTGCGGCTACACCGTGGTGTGGAACAGCTTCAAGATTCTCTCGAAGGGCTACTCGGCCAGCGAGCGGGCGGCGATGTTCCACGACACGGCCGCCAGGGTGTACCGGCTGTAGCGAGGCGGTATTCGCGCACACATTTCGGACGACCGCGCGCCAGCTCGGCCATGCGTCCAGCGCATGGATGGTCACCCGCTGGACGGCCTAACCGAGCGATGGCCATCATCCCATGTGTCGCGACGAACCCCTGGGCTCCGGTCCTCGCTTCCGTGTGCTCGGCCTTCACCGCCAACCCTTTGGACGCTCGCGGGCCCCCGGAGACCGCACGATCATGGACTATCTGATCTCGCTCGCATCCGACCCCGCGGTCTGGGCGGCGCTCGCCGCCCTGATCGCGATGGAGGTCGTCCTCGGCATCGACAACCTGATCTTCATTTCGATCCTGACCAACAAGCTGCCCGAGAATCAGCGTTCCCGAGCGCGGCGGATCGGCATCTCGGCGGCGCTGGTGTTGCGCCTCGGGCTGCTCGGCACGGTCGCCGTCATCGTCCAGCTGACGACGCCGGTGTTCACGGTGTTCGACCAGGGCTTCTCCTGGCGCGACCTGATCCTGATCGCCGGCGGACTGTTCCTGGTGTGGAAGGCGACCAAGGAGATCCACCACTCCGTCGACCCCGACCCCGGGCCCGACATGTTCAACACCCGGGCGGCGAGCCTGGGTTTCGCCGCCGCCATCGGGCAGATCCTGGTGCTCGACCTGGTGTTCTCGGTCGACAGCATCATCACCGCCGTCGGCATGACCGAACACATTCCGGTGATGGTCGTGGCGGTGATCGTGACCGTGGGGGTCATGCTGTTCGCCGCCGATCCGCTCGCCAACTTCATCAACGGCAACCCGACGGTGGTGATGCTGGCCCTCGGCTTCCTGCTGTTGATCGGCACGACCCTGATCGCCGAGGGGTTCGGAGCGCACGTGTCGAAGGGCTACATCTACGCCGCCATGGCGTTCTCGGCCCTCGTTGAGGGGCTCAACATGCTGGCCCGTCGGGCGCGGCGACGGGCGGCCGAGGCGGGATCCGAGCCGCAGCGCTGACGCCGTCCCCGGTGAGGCGGTTCTTCAACGCACGGGCGCCGGCGGCGAGTCCGGGGCGGCGGATGGGTCCCGGCTGGCGCTGCGCTTGGCCGGGATGACGACAATGGGGGACGGCTCGCGGCACCGTGGCGAGGCTGTAGGCGGTCCAGGCCGGCCGACTTGCCCGCCATCACCTCTACCCCGCGACCACCTTCCCCCTGTCGTCATTCCGGACGGGCGCGCCGCCCCGGCGCGGCCGAGCCGGAACCTACGGGGCGACGGGCACAGGCCGCTCCAACTGCGGTGCGTCGGGTGGATTCCGGCTCCGTTCCGCCTGCGGCGGAGTAGTGTCCAGGGTCTTCTGCAAAAAGGTCATGGCCGCCGATGTTCGGCGGGCCGGGCGCGGCGCCCTCACAGTCGCGCAAGTGCCCGGCCCGCCAGCCGCCGTCAGGCGGCTTCGGCCTGCTCGATCCTTCGCATCGCCTCCTTCTTGTGCTCGGCCAGATGCGCCATGTTGAGGTAGCGCGTGGCCTCCAGCCAGTTCTCGTGGGTTTCGACCGCGAGCGCCCGGATCAGCCGCAGGCAGCTCGCGGCGTTCGGGAAGATGCGCACCACTTGGGTGCGCCGCTTCAGCTCCTGGTTCAGCCGCTCCAGCATGTTGGTGGACTTCATGTGCTTGTGGTGGGCGAGCGGCAGCCGGAAATAGGTGAAGGTCTCCTCGACGTTGGCCTCGACCCAATCGCACAGCTTCGGGTACTTGGGCTGCCACTTGACGAGCCAACGGGCCAAGTCCTGGCGCACCTCGGTGAGTTCGCGCCGGGCGTAGAACCAGCGCAGTTCCTGCAGGCAGTCGTCGTCGACCTTGCGCGGCACGTAGTCCAGCGCGTTCCTGAGAAAATGCACGTAGCAGCGCTGCCAGGCCGCCGCCGGCAGCACCTCGCGGATCGCCGCCTTCAGCCCGGCGTGGTCGTCGGAGACCACGAACTCGACGCCGGCGAGGCCGCGGTCGCGCAAGCCCAGCAGGAAGGTCTTCCAACTCGAGTGGCTCTCGCGGTTGGCTAAATCCACCCCGAGCACGTTGCGCCGGCCCTCCAGGTCGACGCCGATCGCCACCAGCACCGCCTGGTGCTCGATCACACCGGCCTCGCGAACCCGCTCGTAGCGGGCGTCGAGGATCAGGTAGGGATAGGGCTCCACCAGCCGCCGACCGGCAAACGCCGCCAACTCGCCGTCCAGCTTCTTGTTGATCTCGCTGATCGCCGACGCCGAGAAGCTGTGCCCGCACAACTCTTCGGTGATCGCCTTGACCTTCCGCGTCGAAACACCCTGCACGTACATCTCAGCCAGCGCCGCTACCAGCGCCTTCTCCGAGCGCTGGTAACGTTCGAACAGCCGCGTCGAGAACCGGCCGTCGCGGTCCTGCGGAACCCGAAGTTCCAGGGTCCCGACCCGGGTAATCAGCGAACGCGTGTAGTAGCCAGACCGGTAGCCAAGCCGACCCGACGTCCGCTCGCCCTTCTCGGCACCAACTACCGCCGTCATCTCCGCTTCCAGCGTCGCCTCCACGATCGCCGACACCATCGACCGCAAATAGTCATCGTCAGCGTCCAGCAGCGCTTGGACGTCGATCCCTACGCTCTTACCCTGCTTCATGGTCATGGCATGCGCCCTCCCAAGGGTTGGTGACTTGGACATCACCAGCGTGCCATGACCGCTCCACCGGTCAGCGCTTTTGCAGAAGTCTCAGTACACGACCTGCGGCGGCCCGGTCCGGAATGACGACGGAAGGTGGGGGGCCGCTGCCGCCGGAACCTTCAAGCGGAGCGACGGGCGCAGGCGACGAGTCCGGGGCGGCGGTTGGGTCCCGGCTCGCGCTGCGCTTGGCCGGGATGACGACAGGGTGTGGGTGCGCGCCGTCTTTCTCGTTGCCGCTGCGGTTACCCCGTTGCCCCGAGGAAGTCCACCAGCAGCGCCGAGACCCTCTCGGCCTGCTCCTGCTGGACCCAGTGGCCGGCGCCGTCGAGCAGGTGGACGCCGCGCAGATCGGCGAGGCCGCGGTTCTGCATGGCCTCGAACTCGCCCGGCTTCTGGTGGATGCCCCAGTCGCTGCTGCCGGCGATGAACGCCGAGGGTACGTCGATCGCCCGTCCGGCGAAGGTCCGAAGCTCGCGCGCCCAGTGGCCGCCGGTGACCACCCGGTACCACTGCAGGCCGCCCTGGAAGCCGATGCGCTCGTACTCGCCGGCGTACACCGCCAGCGCCTCGTCGGGCAGCCAGCGGCAGGCGGCGATCTCGGCGGCGCCCGGCATCTCCGGGCGCACCGTCGCCGGCATGTCGCGGTCGAGGTCCATGACGTAGTAGGTCGGCAGCTTGGCCATCTCGTCGGCCCGCCACGCGGCCAGCGGGTGCGGCCGGTTGGCCGTCCAGTCCGCGCTCTTCATGTGGAAGTAGGCGCGCAGGAAGGCGTGCACGCCCTCCGGGCAATCCAGCATGTCGCGCTCGGCCGGGCGGGTGGAGTAGTACCACTGATAGTGCTTGCGCGGCCGGTCGAGGGCCGCGAGGTCGCGCCCGAGGTCGGCGTTCGACAGTCCGGCCGCCATTCCCGGCCCGGCCGCCGGATCCGGCAGCATCGGCGGCGGTCCGCCGAACGGCGCGCTCATCAGCACCACCGAGCGGAACACGTCAGGGCGAACCAGGGCGCACACCGCCGCCACCGGCGATCCGTAGTCGTGGCCGATCACCGCCGCCACCGAGCGCCGCCCCAGCGCCGCCACCAGGCCGACGATGTCGCGCACGAGGTTCAGCATGAAGAACGGCGACAGGTCGTCGTCGTAGCCGGCCTTCCAGCCGGTGGTGCGCCCGTAGCCGCGCTGGTCGGGCGCCACCACGTGGTAGCCGGCCGCCGCGAGCGCCGGCAGCACCATCCGCCAGCTGTAGGCGATCTCGGGAAAGCCGTGCAGCAGCAGGGCCATGGGGCGCTCGCCGCCCTCCCATCCGGCCTCCAGCACGTGCATGGACAGCCCGTTGCCGTTGTCCACGAACCGCGCGCGCACCCCTCGGGAAGCAGCTCCGCCGCCAGCGGTCCCGTCGCGTCCATCGCCCTCTCCGTCGCTTCGTGTTGATCGTCGGGCGAGCCTAGCCGAGGCCGGGAGGCGGGTACAGGCGATGGCCGGCGGCTGGCCGCCGGCCGGAATTCGGGCTATCAGCGGAACCGGGTATCCGGGAATCACGAGGAGGCCAGACATGACGGTCCTGATCGCGGGCGGCTGCGGGTTCATCGGCCTCGCCACCGCCGAGCACTATCTGGGGGCGGGCGAGGAGGTCGTGCTGTTCGACCGCAACGACCTGCACCCGTCGGCGCGTCGCGCCTTCGACGCCCTTCCCGGGCGCTACACCGTGGTGCTCGGCGACATCCGCCAGGCCGAACCGATCGCCCAGGCGATCGGCGACCACAAGGTCGACGGCGTGCTGTACGGCGCCGCCGTGACCTCGGGGCCGGAGCGCGAGCGCGAGGCGCCGGAGAGCGTGATCGAGGTCAACCTGGTCGGGCTCGCCCAGACCCTCAAAGCGGCCGACAAGGCCGGCGTCAAGCGGCTGGTCAACATCTCGTCCGGCGCCGCGTACGGTACCGGCGCGTTCGGCGCCACCGGCTGGGAGGGACCGCTCGACGAGTACGGCACCCGCGAGGAGCCGTTCAAGATCTACGGCATGACCAAGTTCGGGTCCGAGCGCCTGGTCCGGCGCTATGCCGAGTTGACCCCGCTCGACGCCCGCTCGGTGCGGCTGTCGACGATCTTCGGGCCGTGGGAGATCGATTCCGGCGCCCGCGACACGCTGTCGGCGCCGATGCAGACCGCCCTGCTGGCCCGCGCCGGCAAGCCGGCCCTGCTGGCCCGCGAGGACCGTCTCGACTGGACCTATTCGCGCCACGTCGCGGCGGCGCTGCGGGCGCTGATGCAGGCGCCGGCCGACCGGCTGAAGAGCGACATCTTCAACGTGACCTCGGCCCGCCAGGTCAGCGTGCTGCGCATGGGCGGCGAGCTCCGGCAGCGGTTCCCGACCTTCGAGTGCCGGCTGGCGGCCCCCGGCGAGACCCCGACCGTCGATCTCTGGGGCGACACCGACCGCTTCCCGATGCGTCCGGACCGGCTCGCCGACGAGGTCGGGCACCGGCTTCCCGACGACCTTGCGGCGACCATGGCGGACTTCATCGGCTGGATGGACGCCCATGGCGATTTCTGGCCCGAGCGCTGAGCCCGCGGGCGTCGGGGCACCCGGCTCGGAGCGGCGCGAGCGCCTGACCGGCTTCGGCCTGGCGCTCGCCGCGTCGATCGGGCTCGGCCTCGCCGTCGCGGTTGCCCGTATCGCCTTCGAGGGCGGTACCGACGGCCAGTCCGTGGCGGCGGTGCGCGCCTGGTTCGTGGTCGCGGTGGTCGGCGCCTGGTGCCTGGCGTCGGGCCGCAGCCTCGCGGTCGGGCGGCGGACCTGGCTGCACTGCCTCGGCCTCGGCGCGCTGCTGGCCTACATGTTCTTCGGCAACATCGGCGCGGTGAAGTACATCCCGGTCGGGGTCGCCGCCCTGCTGTTCTTCGTCTACCCGCCGCTGGTGGCGGTGTTCACCGCCATCCTCGACCGCCGCTGGCCCGGGTGGCTGCGGATGACGGCGTTCGTGGTGGCGTTCGGCGGCCTGGCGGTGATGCTGGGTGCGGGCTGGTCGGAGCTGAACCCGGTCGGCCTGGCGATCGGCCTCGGCGCCGGCATCGCCTGCGGCGTGCAGGTGACCTGGATCAGCCGGGTCATGAAGGGCCGCGACCCGTTGGTGGTGATGTTCCACATGGCGGTGGTGGCGGCCGTGCTGCTCGCCGCGGCGGTGGCGCTGACCACCGGCCTGACCGCCCCGGTCACCGCCCTTGGGTGGATCGGCGCCGCCGGCGTGGTGCTGCTGCAGGGTTGCTCGATCCCGCTGTACTTTGCCTCGATCCCGCGCATCGGCGCCGAGACCAGCGCGATCATCAACAACCTGCAGCCGGTGACCTCGATCGTCGCCGCCTACGCGCTGTTCGGCGAGGCCATGACGCTGTCCCAGGTCGCCGGCGGCGCCATGGTGATCGGCGGCATCCTGCTGTTGCAGGTCGCCGCGCGGCGCGGCTGAGCAGCGGGGCGTTCAGCCGATCCGGATGGCAGCCCCGTCCGGCCCGGCCTCGACGATCAGCCGTCCCGCCGCCGTCAGCGCCGGCCAATCCGCCGCCGCCGCCATGACCACCGGGCAGGACGAGTCGTACAACTCGGCCGCGACCAGGGCACCGAGACTCACGATGGCGTCGCGGGTCAGCAGCACGATGCCGGCCGGGCCGGTGCCGGCGCGGATCGCCTCGGCCAGCACCGAACTGCCGGAACTGGAGCCGCGGCCGCTCTCCATCAGCAGTATCCGGCCGGTCAGGATCTCGCCGCTCTGCGGATGCCAGCGGTCGATGATCTCGCCGGTGGTGGCGTCGAGGCCGCCCCAGAAGCTGAGCGGCTCGGCCATCACGAACACCTCGGCCTCGGCGCGCCCGGGCACCAGGGTGACGGCCGCGAACCCGTTGCCGGCGCTCATCGCCGCACCACCCGGCCGGCCCGCGACGAGGCCACGCAGTCGGCGAGCGAGCCGAACGCCACCGCGACCCCGAGATTGCCGGGCGCGTAATACGCCCATTTTCCGGAATTGGTCATCACCGCCCCGTCGAGGTCGCGCATGATCGCCGTCACGTAGGTGCAGGTGTCGACCACCAGGGTGACCCCGGCCTCGCGCAACGTCGCCGTCCAGCCCCTCGCCTCGAGCTCCTCGAGCACGCCACGGCTGGTGTTGACGTAGAAGTCGACCGCCGGGCGCGGGCCCCTCGAGCAGCGGCACCAGGCGCTCGAACTCCTGCAGCGAGAAATGCGGTGTGCCGAGGCTGACCGCCACCAGGGCGGTGCCGTCCGGCACCGTCGACAGCCCGCGCACCGTGTCGCGCAGGTCGTCGGCCGTGAGCCGGATGGTCTCCTCCGGCGCCTCGCCCTGCAGGGCGGCGTCGAGGGTCGGCGCCTCGGGGGTAAGACCGACGGCGTGGAACAGCGCCACCGACCCGGCCGACGCCGCGACCGCGCCGAGCGCCTTCAGGTCGTCCTCGCTTGTCGAGCCCGGCAGGCCGACGATCGCCGGGATCCGGTCGCCGCAGCGCCGGCCGATGACGTGGCCGACGGCGACGCAGGCCGGGCCGGCGTCCTCCCACTCCTCGCGGCAGCGCCTCGATCTCGATCACCACGGTGGCGCGCCGGTTCTCGGTCAGGTGCAGGCCGTAATTGGGCACCCGGCCGGTGATGGCGCAGCACAGGTCGACGAAGTCGCCGTAGCGGTTGGTGCGGGCGCCGATCACCGAGTTGGCGAACACGATGGCGTTGGACTCCGCCCAGGCGATCTGCCAGCCGAGTTGCGGCCGGAAGATCGTCTGGTACGGCGCGCAGGTGTAGGTCGGCACGCAGCCGAGTTCCTCGTGCGCGACCATCAGTCGGGCGCCGGCGGTCTGCAGAGCGGCACCGCCCCGGAACAGTTCAGGGTGGATCAGGTCGACCGAGCCGACGTTGAGCGTGGTCGGCACGCGCACCCGGCCGCCGAGCCGCACCAGATGCTCGACGAAGTCGAGGCTGACCTGGCCGTGGTAGAGGCAGCCGTCGATGTGCGAGCAGCGGGCGTCGATGAAGCCCGGCGCCCCGACGGCGTCGGCGAAGCGCACCAGCAATCCCATGGCGAACCGCCCGGCCTCGCCGTGGTCGCCTCCCAGCAGCGCGCGGTCGGCGTCGTCCAGCGTCACCGTCACGAGGCGTCCTCCGCGAACGGGTTCCAGCCGTCGCGATCCTCGATCTCCAGCACCCAGAGGTCGGGATCGACGCGACGCTCGCGCTCGATGTAGGCGTCGGCGTCGACCTCCGGCACCGGCGCGTCGCCGGTCGCCGGCCGCCACAGGGTCACGTCGCGCTCGTAGTCGCGTCGCGGCGCCAGCACCGTGCAGCCGACTCCCGGCCCCAGGTTCTGCTTGATGTAGATCGCGCCGGCGTCGTCGTCGCCCCGGCGCGCCACGGTCGCCGGGATGCCCCGCATCGAGGCCCGCCGGATCGCCGACTGGACGATCACCTGGCTCTTCAGGCGTGCTTCGGTCATGGCCCTCTCGGCGTTCGGTTCCCGGTGCCCGCGCGCCCCTTCGACGCTGGGAACACGCAGCGGATTAGCCTAGATTAACTATCAAACCGCCGATACGGCGGACATGGGAGCTTCGCAACGGGGATCGACATGACCAAGCGGATTCTGGGCGCCGCACTGGCGCTGACGCTGCTCGCGACCACCGGCATCGTCTCGGCCGCCGAGATCGAGCCGGCGGTGGTGTTCGACATGGGCGGCAAGTTCGACAAGAGCTTCAACGAGGGCGTCTACAACGGCGTCGAGAAGTTCAAGGACGAGACCGGCATCAAGTACCGGGAATTCGAGGTCACCAACGAGACCCAGCGCGAGCAGGCGATGGCGCGGATGGCCAGCCGCGGCGCCGATCCGGTGCTCGGAGTCGGCTTCGCGCAGGCCCCGGCGGTCGAGAAGGTCGCCAAGGACAACCCCAAGATCCGCTTCGCCATCATCGACGCGGTGGTCGACCTGCCGAACGTCCGCTCGGTGGTCTTCAAGGAGCACGAGGGCTCGTTCCTGGTCGGTGTGCTGGCCGCCATGGCGTCGAAGTCCGGCAAGGTCGGCTTTGTCGGCGGCATGGACATCCCGCTGATCCGCCGGTTCGCCTGCGGCTATGTCCAGGGCGTCAAGCACGCCAACGCCGACGCCCAGGTGTTCCAGAACATGACCGGGACCACCCCGTCCGCCTGGAACGACCCGACCAAGGGCACCGAGCTGGCGCGCAGCCAGTTCGACCGCGGCGCCGACGTGATCTACGCCGCCGCCGGCGGCACCGGCATCGGGGTGTATCAGGCCGCCGCCGACAGCAAGAAGCTCGCCATCGGCGTCGACAGCAACCAGAACCACCTGCACCCCGGCACCATGCTGACCTCGATGCTGAAGCGCGTCGATGTCGCCGCCTACCGGGCGTTCATGGACGCCAAGGACAACAAGTTCACCACCGGCGTGCAGGTCCTCGGACTCGCCGAGGGCGGCATCGACTGGGCGCTGGACGAGCACAACAAGGCGTTGATCACCGACGCCATGAAGGCGGCGGTCGAGAAGGCCAAGGCCGGCATCATCGACGGCTCGATCAAGGTCCACGACTACATGTCCGACGGCTCCTGCCCGGGCTGACAGGCACGGAAGCACGCCATGACCGATGCCACCGGGGCCGACACCGCGGGAGACACCCGCGCGAATCCGGCCCCGGTCGTGTTGGCCGCCGCGGGCGCCGTTCCCGCCATCGAACTGATCGGCATCGAGAAGCGCTTCGGGACGGTGCTGGCCAACCACGACGTGTCGCTGCGCGTCGCCGCCGGCACCATCCACGGCATCGTCGGCGAGAACGGCGCCGGCAAATCCACGTTGATGAGCATCCTGTACGGCTTCTACGAGGCCGACGCCGGCGAGATCCGCATCGACGGCAGGACGGTGGCGATCCGCAGCGCCACCGACGCCATCGCCGCCGGCATCGGCATGGTTCACCAGCACTTCATGCTGGTGCCGACCTTCACGGTGCTGGAGAACGTCATGCTCGGCGCCGAGGGGTCGGCGCTGCTGGCCGGCGGCCGGGCCAGGGCGCGCGCGGAGCTCGACCGGCTGGCGCGCGGGTACGGCCTGGACGTCGACCCCGACGCGCTGGTCGGGACGCTGCCGGTCGGCCTGCAGCAGCGGGTCGAGGTCCTGAAGGCGCTGTACCGGGGTGCCCGCATCCTGATCCTCGACGAGCCGACCGGCGTGCTGACGCCGCAGGAGACCGACCGGCTGTTCGAAATCCTGCGCGCCCTGAGGGACGAAGGCGTCACCGTCATCCTGATCACCCACAAGCTGCGCGAGATCCTGGACGTCACCGACAGCGTTTCGGTGATGCGGCGCGGCGAAATGGTGGCGCACCGCCCGACCGCCGGGACCAGCCGCGAGGAGCTGGCCGAGTTGATGGTCGGGCGCACGGTGCTGTTCCGGGTCGACAAGGCTCCGGCCACCCCGGGCGCCGCGGTGCTGACGGTCGACGGGCTGCGGGTGGTCGGTTCCGACGGCGTGCCGCGGGTCGACGGCATCGGCTTCACGGTCGCCGCCGGCGAGATCGTCGGGCTGGCGGGGGTTTCCGGAAACGGCCAGAGCGAGCTGCTGGAGGCGCTGGCCGGCATCCGGCCGATCGCCGCCGGCCGGATCCGGATCGGCGCGCTCGAGATCACGCCGGAAAACCCCGCCGACCCGCGGACGGTGCGCGCCGCCGGCGTCGGCCACGTACCGGAAGACCGCCAGCGCATGGGCATGGTGCTGCCGTTCGAGGCCGCCGAGAGCGCCATACTCGGTCATCACGACAGCCCGGCCTATGGCGGGCGCTGGCTGATGGATTACGGCGCCGTCGCCGCCGACTGCGCCGCCAAGATGCGGGCGTTCGACGTGCGCCCGGCCGACCCGCGCTTGCGCGGCGCGCTGTTCTCCGGCGGCAACCAGCAGAAGCTGGTGCTGGCCCGCGAACTGGCCGGCGCGCCCAGGCTGCTGCTGGTCGGCCAGCCGACCCGGGGGGTCGACATCGGCGCCATCGAGTTCATCCACCGCCAGCTGGTGGCCATGCGCGACGCCGGGGCGGCGATCCTGCTGGTCTCGGTCGAGCTCGACGAGATCATGAGCCTCGCCGACCGCATCCTGGTGATCTGCAGCGGCCGGCTGGTCGGCGGGCTGCCGGCGGCCGAGGCCGATGCCCGCACGCTCGGCCTGATGATGGCGAACGTGCCGCTCGAGGAGATCCGCGCATGACCGCCCCGGCCTCCGCGGAACGCTTCGAGGAGCGGCGGCAAGACGAGCCGTCGCGCCCCGACGACGTCCGCAACCCGTTCGAGCGCGACAAGGGGCGGGTGATCCACTCCGCCGCGTTCCGCCGCCTGCAGGGCAAGACCCAGGTGATGGGCACCAGCGAGGGCGACTTCCACCGCACCCGGTTGACCCACTCGATCGAGGTCGGCCAGATCGGCGAGGGCGTGCTGCTGAAGCTGTCGCGCACCATCGCCGACCCGGTGGCCCGGGCCTGGCTGCCCGACCGCTCGCTGGTGCTGGCGACCTGCCACGCCCACGATCTCGGCCATCCGCCGTATGGCCACGACGGCGAGGTGGCGATCCACGCCAAGATGACCGACGACGACGGCTTCGAGGGCAACGGCCAGACCCTCAGGGTGCTGACCCGCCTGGAGAAGTACCGGGCGCGCGGGGTCGGCCTGAACCCGACCCGCCGGCTGCTGCTGGCGGTGCTGAAATACCCGGTGCCGTACTCGCTGGCCCGCCCGCACGTGCCGGCGGGAAGCGAACGGCCGCCGAAGTGCTACATGGACACCGAGCGCGAGACCGTCGACTGGATCCTGGCGCCGTTCTCGGCCGCCGACCGCGACGTCTTCACCGCGCTCGACGGCGCCGGCCGCGCCAGCTTCAAGTCGTTCGACTGCTCGATCATGGACTGCGCCGACGACATCGCCTACGCGGTCCACGACCTGGAGGACGCGATCGGCCGGCGCATGGTGATGCGCGAGCAGTTCGAGGCCGCGATCGCCGCCGCCGGCCCGGCGCTCGATTTCGACGCCCTGGTCCGGCTCGGCCTGTCGCTCGACCGCGAGACGCTGCAGGCCCAGCTGTTCTCCACCGCCAGCCACGACCGCAAGCAGGCGATCTCGGCGCTGGTCAATTTCTTCGTCACCCACGTGGCGCTGGTCGAGGTCCCGGAACTGACGCACCCGTTGCTGCGCTGGAACGCCGCGCTGCCGCCCGAGGCGCGGGCGCTGTGCGACTTCCTGATGGAGTTCACCCAGCGCAACGTGGTCCGGACCGCCGAGGTGGTGCAATTGCGGCGCAAGGGCCGCCGGCTGATCGCGGCCATGTTCGACGAATTCCTCACCGCCCCCGAGGAGCTGATCCCGCGGTCGTTCTGGGAGGGGCTCGACCCGGACGACAGCGTGCGCCGGCGGATCTGCGACTACGTCGCCGGCATGACCGACGCCTACGCCGAGCGGGTCTGGCGCCGCCTGTTCGAGCCGGGGTACGGCAACAGCACCGATGAACTCTGAGCGGGCGGATTTCGGCGGCGGTCGCGGCGGCGGGTGGGTCCCGGATCGGCCGCGCCAAAGCGCGCCCGTCCGGGATGACGGCGGGCGGTGGGAGATCGCCTCCCTTTCCCGTAGTCAGCCCGGACCACCGGCCCACCCCAGGCGGGACGAAGCCTGCCTGTGGGTCCCGGATCGGCCGCGCCGGGGCGCGTCCGTCCGGGATGACGGGATTTGGGGGTGGACTGCCCGCTCATCGCTCCCATTGTCGCCACCCGCATTGTCGCCACCCGTCGGCGCCCCTCTTTCCCGTCGTCATCCCGGACCGGCCCGCCCCCGGCGGGACGGAGCCGGGACCCACGCCGCGACGGGCACCCGGCCCGCAGGGCGCCGGCCGTGAAGGGCGACCTGCCGCGCTGGATCGACGTCGGGGTGATCCCGGCGGTCAACATCCTGCTGGCCTTCCTGGTCGCCGGCGTGGTGGTGGTGCTCGCCGGCGAGAGCCCGCTGGAGGCGCTGGCGGTGCTGGTCAACGGCGCCTTCGGCTACGAGGAGGCGATCGGCTACACGCTGTACTACGCCACCAACCTGGTGTTCACCGGGCTCGCGGTGGCGGTCGCGTTCCACGCCGGGCTGTTCAACATCGGCGCCGAGGGCCAGGCCTATCTCGGCGGGCTCGGGGTCGGGCTGGCAGCCCTCGGCCTCGACGGGGTGCTGCCGGGCTGGGCGGTGATCCCGGTGGCGGTGGCCGCCTCCGGGCTGTTCGGCGCGGCCTGGGCGTTCCTGCCGGGCTGGCTGCAGGCGCACCGCGGCAGCCACGTCGTCATCACCACCATCATGTTCAACTTCCTGGCCTCGGCGTTGATGGTCCACCTGATGGTCAACGTGCTGATCCAGCCGGGCCAGATGTCCCCGGAGAGCCGGGAGTTCGCGTCGAACGCGTGGCTGCCGTTCGCCCACGAGGCGCTGGCCGCCATCGGCATCGAGGTGGCGCGATCGCCGCTCAACCTGTCGATCCTGCTGGCGGCCGCGGCCTGCGTGTTCGTCTGGGTGCTGATCAACCGCACCCGCTGGGGCTACGCGATCCGGACCGTCGGCGCCAACGAGGCGGCGGCGGTCTACGCCGGCATCGACCCCCGCAAGGTGATCGTCGGCACCATGTGCGTGTCGGGCGCGCTCGCCGGATTCGTCGGGGTCAACGAGCTGCTGGGCGTGCACCACCGGCTGCTGCTGAACTTCACCGCCGGCTACGGCTTCACCGGCATCGCGGTGGCGCTGATGGGGCGCGGCCACCCGGTCGGCATCGTGCTGGCCAGCCTGCTGTTCGGCGCGCTGTACCAGGGCGGCACCGAGCTGGACTTCGAGTTCGACAGCATCACCCGCGACCTGGTGGTGGTGATCCAGGGCCTGGTGATCCTGTTCTCGGGCGCCCTCGCCTTCATGCTGCACCCGCTGGCGCTCCGGCTGTGGCGCCGCTCGCGGCGGGAGGGTCCGGCGTGAGCGAGGCCTGGCTGCTGATCGTGCTGACCCTGGACGCCACCGTGCGGGTTGCCGCGCCGTTGATCCTGGCGGCCATGGCCGGGCTGTTCAGCGAACGCTCCGGCGTCATCGACATCGGGCTCGAGGGCAAGATGCTGGCCGGCGCCTTCGCCGCCGCCGCGACCGCCGCGGTCACCGGATCGCCCTGGCTGGGCCTGCTGGTGGCGATCCTGGTGTCGTGCGGTCTGGCGCTGCTGCACGGCCTCGCCTGCATCACCTACCGCGGCAACCAGGTGGTCAGCGGGGTGGCGATCAACGTGATGGTGGCCGGGCTGACCGTGGTGCTCGGCATCGCCTGGTTCGACCAGGGCGGGCAGACCCCGCCGCTCGCCCAGACAGCCCGGTTCGCACCGCTCGAACTGCCGTTCGCCGACCTGCTGCACGGCGTCCCGGCGATCGGCCACGTCTACCACGAGCTGTTGAGCGGCCATAACGCCCTGGTCTATGTCGCCCTGGCCGCCGTCCCGGCGACCTGGTGGATGGTCTATCGCACCCGCTTCGGGCTGCGCCTGCGCGCCGTCGGCGAGGCGCCGGCCGCCGTCGACACGGCCGGCGTGTCGGTGGAATGGCTGCGCTACCGGGCGGTCCTGATCGCCGGCGTCCTGTGCGGCGATCGCCGGCGCCTATCTTTCGACCGCGCAATCGGCGGGCTTCGTGCGCGACATGACCGCCGGCAAGGGCTACATCGCGCTCGCCGCGCTGATCTTCGGCAAGTGGCGCCCGGTGCCGGCGCTGCTCGCCTGCCTGCTGTTCGGCTTCCTCGACGCCGTCGCGACCCGCCTGCAGGGCGTCGAGATCCCCGGCATCGGGCAGGCCCCGGTGGCGCTGATCCAGGCGCTGCCCTACGCCTTGACGGTGATCCTGCTGGCCGGCTTCATCGGCAAGGCGGTCGCGCCCAAGGCGATCGGCCTGCCCTATGTGAAGGAGCGCTGAATGCCGGAGACCGACGCCCTCGACGCCGCGGTGACGGCGATCCGGGCCGCCGCACCGGCCGCCGCTCCCCGGGTCGGGATCGTGCTGGGGTCCGGGCTGGGCGCCGTCGCGGACACGCTGGCGGCGGCGGTCGACATCCCGTACGCCACGATTCCTGGGTTCCCGCAGCCGGGGGTGGCGAGCCACGCCGGCCGGCTCCGGCTCGGCACCATGGGCGGCGTTCCGGTCGCCGTGCTGCAGGGCCGCGCCCACGCCTACGAGGGACACGGCCTCGCCGACGTGGTGCGCCCGGTGCGCACCCTCGCCCGGCTCGGCTGCACCGCCGTGGTCCTGACCAACGCCGCCGGCAGCCTGCGCCGAGGAGGTCGCGCCCGGCCGTCTGATGTTGATCACCGACCACCTCAACGGCACCGGCCTGAATCCGCTCGCCGGCCCGAACGAGGCGGCCCTCGGCAAGCGCTTCGTCGACATGACCGAGGCCTATGACGGGCAGCTCCGCGACCGCCTGCGCGCCGCGGCCTCGGCCGAGGGGATCGCCCTCGCCGACGGCGTCTACTACTGGGTGCTGGGCCCGAGCTTCGAGACGCCGGCCGAGATCCGGGCGTTCCGCGCGCTCGGCGCCGACGCGGTCGGGATGTCGACGGTGCCGGAGACGATCGCGCTGCGCCACATGGGGGTGCGGGTCGTCGCGATCTCCGGCATCACCAACCTGGCCGCCGGCATGGTCGCCGGATCGGCGCTCGACCACGCCGAGACCATGACCCAGGGCTCGGCCATGGCCGACGATCTGGCCCGCCTGCTCGCCCGCTTCCTCGACGGATGGACCGATGACGCCTGACCCGCTCGCCGCCATCGCCGCCCGGGCGATCGCCTGCCTCGACCTGACGTCGCTGAACGACGACGACGACCACGACCGGATCGCCTCGCTGTGCGCTCGCGCGGTCACGCCGGCCGGCCCGGTTGCGGCGGTCTGCGTGCACGCGGCCTTCGTGCCGCTCTGCCGACGGGCGCTCGAGGGCAGCGGCGTGAAGACCTGCACGGTGGTCAACTTCCCGCACGGGCGCGAGGACGCCGACGCCGTGACCGCCGAGACCCGCAGGGCGGTCGGCGACGGCGCCGACGAGATCGACGTGGTCCTTCCCTACCAGGCGTGGCTGTCGGGCCGCACCGCCGCCGCGCGGGCGGTGCTGGACGCGGCCCGCCAGGCGGCCGACGGGCGCACGCTGAAGGTGATCCTGGAAACCGGTCGCCTGCTGACGGCCGACGCCATCGGCTCGGCGGCCGAGGCGGCGATCGCCGCCGGGGCCGATTTCCTGAAGACCTCGACCGGCAAGACGCCGGTGTCGGCCACGCTGGAATCGGCGCATCTGCTGCTGGAGGCGGCGGCGCGGTCGAACCGGCCGGTCGGGGTGAAGGTGGCGGGCGGGGTGCGGACCACGGCCCAGGCGGTCGCGTATCTCCGCCTCGCCGACCGCGTGCTGGGCGGGGCGGTCGGGCCGGATCGCTTCCGATTCGGCGCCAGCGGGCTGCTCGACGCCCTGCTGGCGAGCCGCGGGTCGGCCGCCGCCGCACCGGCGAGCCGCGGCGGCTACTGAGAGAGACCGGTTCCGCCGCGACGGCGAATTTGGCACTCTTGCAGCGCAGCGACGGTTATCACACCTAAGTGAGGACCGACGGCTTGGTGACGGCGATTGACCCGCGCGGGAGGGGACGGGGCGCCGTGGCCTGCCACAGCAGGGAGACGCAGGATCGTGAAACCCACCGCGCATTGGGCCCTCGACGATGTTCCGTGGGACGCCTTCGACCGATCGAAGGTCGAGCCGGATCAGCTGGCCATCATCAAGGCCGCCGCCATGGTCGAGTACAACTCGGCCGACTACGTCAGCTACCTGGTCAACGTGTTCCACGACGACCCCGCCTTCATCCAGGCGGCCCGCGATTGGGGCGTCGAGGAACGCCAGCATGGCCAGGCCCTCGGACGCTGGGCAGCGACCGCCGATCCCGGGTTCGACTTCGAGGAACGGTTTGCGGTGTTCCGCGAGGGGTTCCGGCCGAACGTCGACGCCACCGGAGTCGATCCGCGGCTCGCGCGCCGGCGAGCTGGTCGCGCGGTGCATGGTCGAAGTCGGGACCAGTTCCTACTACCGGGCGCTCGGCGACGCCACCGAAGAGCCGGCGCTGAAGGCGATCTGCCGGTTCATCGCCGGCGACGAGTTGCGCCACTACAAGCTGTTCTACACCCACCTGAAGCGGCTGCTGGAGCAGGACAACATCGGAACCGTGCGCCGCCTGCGCCTGGCGCTGGGGCGGATCATGGAGACCGAGGACGACGAGCTCGCCTACGCGTTCTACGCCGCCAACAACCAGGGCGAACCCTACGACCGCGAGCGCAACACCCGCGCCTACATGCGGCGGGCCTACCAGTATTACCGCGACCCTCACGTCGAGAAGGCGCTCGCGATGATCTTCAAGGCCTGCGGGCTGAAGCCGCACTCGCCGCTCTTCCAGGCCACCAACTACGGAGCCAAGTGGCTGCTGGCCAAGCGCCAGCGCAACCTCGCGAAGCTGGCGGCCTAGGACGCGACGAGCAGCGGCAGGGTCCCGGCTCGCCCGCGCTGGCGCGCGGTCGTCCGGGATGACGACGAGGGAGAGGGGACGCCGCAGCCGTTCTGCAGGCCTCCCGGCCGCGGCTCAGGTCTTGCCGGCGATCGGGATGGTGCGCGCCTTGGGAACGGCGTTCGGGTTCTTCGGGATCACGACCCTCAGCACACCGTTGTCGACACGGGCCGCGATGGCCGTGTGGTCGGCGTTGTCCGGCAGGCGGAAGCTGCGCTGGAAACGGCCGTACCGGCGCTCGGTGACGTGCGCCGTGGCGTCGGTCTTCTCCTCGCGCTTTTCGCCTTTCAGCGTCAGCACGCCGTCGTCCAGGGTGAGTTCGACGTCCTTCTCGGTGAGGCCCGGCAGCTCTGCTGTGACGGTGATCGCCGCGATGTCCTCGCCGATCGACCGACCGACGGCGCCGCCGGGCCATGGCGCGACGGGCGGGTCGCGAAGGCGCTCGCCGGCCTCCTCTCGCGGTCGTCATCACGTCGGCGATCGCGTCCTCTCCCCCACCGTCGCCACCTGGACGAGCGCGCGCACGCAAACTTTGAGGTAGATCAACCGTGTGGCGATTTGCCCGGCCCCGCCGCAGTGCTAGCTTGGGGCGCGATCCTTAACCGACCGGACGAACGCCCGTGCTCCCCCAGGAACTGATCCGCACCAAACGCGACGGCGGACGGCTGAAGGCCGACGCGGTCGCCGGCTTCGTGGCGGGCCTCAGCGATGGCAGCATCACCGAGGGCCAGGCCGCGGCGTTCGCGATGGCGGTGTTTTTCCAGGGCCTCGACGCCGACGAGCGCGCCGCCCTGACCCGCGCCATGGCGGCGAGTGGCCGGGTGCTGGCGTGGCACGACCTGCCCGGCCCGGTGCTCGACAAGCACTCGACCGGCGGCGTCGGCGACAAGGTCAGCCTGATGCTGGCGCCGATCGTCGCGGCCTGCGGCGGCTACGTGCCGATGATCTCGGGCCGCGGGCTCGGCCACACCGGCGGCACCCTCGACAAGCTCGATTCGATCCCCGGCTACGCCACCTCGCCCGACCTCGCGACCTTCCAGCGGGTGGTGCGCGAGGCCGGCTGCGCGGTGATCGGCCAGACCGACGACCTGGCGCCCGCCGACCGGCGGCTCTACGCCATCCGCGACGTCACCGCGACCGTCGAGTCGATCCCGCTGATCGTCGCCTCGATCCTGTCGAAGAAGCTCGCGGCCGGGCTGCAGGGCCTGGTGATGGACGTCAAGACCGGCAGCGGCGCGTTCATGACGAGCCTGGACGACGCCCGAGACCTGGCCGACGCCATCGCCGAGACCGCCAACCGTGCCGGCCTGCCGACGGTCGCGCTGGTGACCGACATGAACCAGGTGCTCGGCCGCAGCGCCGGCAACGCGCTGGAGGTGCGCGAAGCCATCGCGTTCCTGGCCGGCGCCGACCGCGATCCGCGTCTGCTCGACGTCACCCTGGCGCTGGCCGGGGCGATGCTGGCGCTCGGAGGCCTCGCCGAACACCCCGAGGCGGGCGCCGCCAAGGCGGCGGCAGCCCTCGCCGACGGCCGGGCGGCCGAGCGCTTCGCCGCCATGGTGGCCGCGCTCGGCGGGCCGGCCGACCTGATGGAGCGCCCCGACGCTCATCTGCCGCGGGCCCCGGTTGTCCGGGCGGTGGTGCCGTCGGGGTCGGGCCGCGTGACCGCCGTCGACACCCGCGCGCTGGGGCTGGCGGTGATCGAGCTCGGCGGCGGGCGGCGGCGGGCCAGCGACGGCATCGACCACGCCGTCGGCCTCGACGCGGTCGCCGGTCTCGGCGATCCGGTCGACGAGCGGGCGCCGATCGCCCTGGTCCACGCGCGCTGCGAGGCGTCGGCGGCGCGCGCGGCCGAGGCGGTGCGCCGCGCGGTGACCATCGGCGCCGGCGACGCCACCGCCGGGGCGCCGGTGGTGATCGAGCGCCGGACGGGGGACCGGCTGACGAGAGAATGGCGGTGAGCCGCGGCTTCCTGGTGGTGCTCGATTCCGTCGGCATCGGCGGCGCCCCCGACGCGCCGGCGTTCGGCGACAGCGGCGCCGACACCCTCGGGCACATCGCCGAGTGGTGCGCTGGCGGCCGCGGCGACGGCCACGGCCGCGCGGGCCCGCTGTCGGTTCCGAACCTCCTGTCCCTCGGGCTGGGGGCCGCCCACCGGGCCGCGACCGGGATCGAGACGCCCGGCCTGGAGGCGGGGCCGGCGAACGGCTGCTGGGGCCACGCCGTCGAAACCTCGCGCGGCAAGGACACGCCGAGCGGGCACTGGGAACTGGCGGGCGTGCCGGTAGCGTTCGACTGGACCTATTTCCCGACCACCGTTCCGGCCCTTCCCGTCGAGTTCACCGCCGCCCTGATCCGCGAGGGCAGTCTGAGCGGCGTGCTCGGCGACTGTCACGCCAGCGGCACCGAGATCATCGCCCGGCTGGGCGAGGAGCATGTCCGGACCGGCAAGCCGATCCTCTACACCTCGGCCGACAGCGTGGTGCAGATCGCCGCTCACGAGGAGGCGTTCGGGCTGGAACGGCTGTACGAGCTCTGCCGCATCGCCCGGCGCCTGCTGCCGGACACCGTCGGCCGGGTGATCGCCCGGCCGTTCGTCGGCCGCAGCGCCGCCGACTTCACCCGCACCGGCAACCGGCGGGACCTGTCGGTGCCGCCGCCGTCTCCGACCCTGCTGCAGCGCCATTCGGCCGGCGGCGGCACGGTGATCTCGATCGGCAAGATCGGCGACATCTTCGCCCACCTCGGCACCGGCACGGAGGTGAAGGCGAGCGGCAACGACGCGGTGTTCGACGCCGTGCTGGAGCAGACCGGCCGCGCCCCGGACGGCGCCCTGGTGGTGGCCAACTTCGTCGATTTCGACAGCCTGTGGGGACACCGGCGCGACGTCGCCGGTTACGCCGCCGAGTTGGAGGCGTTCGACCGCCGCCTGCCGACGTTCCTGGAGCGACTGCGCCCGGGCGATCTCGCGATCCTGACCGCCGACCACGGCAACGACCCGACCTGGCCGGGCAGCGACCACACCCGCGAGCAGGTCCCGGTGCTGCTGGCCGGCCCGGCGGCGCCGCGCGGCGACCTCGGCCGGATCGGCTTCGCCGACGTCGCCGCGACCCTCGCCGAGCACCTCGGCGTGCCGCCGGGTCCGCACGGCACCAGCCGGTTGCAGGGCCCGGCATGACCGGGATCACACGTTTCGGGGCGCCCAAGGACGGGGCGCCGACCGCGGCGATGCTGGCGGCCTGGCGGCGCGACGGCGTGCTGGTGATCGAGGACGCCGTGCCGCACGGCGACTGCGACGCCCTGGCCGAGCGCGCGCGCGCCATCGTCGAAGCCTGGGATCCGTCGGAGGGCGCGGCGGTGTTCTCCACCACCGCGCCGCGCCACGCCGCCGACCGCTACTTCCGGGAGTCCGGCGACCGCGTCCGGGTGTTCCTGGAGGACGGCGCGATCGACGCCGCCGGCCGACTGGTGCGGCCGAAGCAGCAGGCGGTCAACAAGCTCGGCCACGCCCTGCACGACCTCGACCCGGTGTTCGACCGGGTGTCGCGCCGGCCGGCGCTGGCGGCGCTGGCCGCTGGTCTCGGCCTTGCCGACCCGCTGCTGGTGCAGTCGATGGTGATCTGGAAGCCGCCGGCGATCGGTGGTGCCGTGGTCTGCCACCAGGACGCGGCGTTCCTGATCACCGACCCGCCGAGCGTGATCGGCTTCTGGCTGGCGCTCGAGGATTCCGACGCCGGCAATGGCTGCCTGTTCGCCATTCCCGGTGGCCACCGCGGGCCGCTTCGCCAGGTCTTCCGCGAGGTGGACGGGGAGCTGGTGACCGAGACGCTGGACCCGGCGCCGTTCGACGAGACGGCGGCCGTGGCGCTGCCGGCGCGCAAGGGAACGCTGGTGGTTCTGCACGGCACCCTGCCGCACGGCAGCGCCCCGAACCGGTCCGCCCGATCGCGCATGGCCTATACTCTGCACGCGGTCGACGGCGCCGCGCGCTGGCATCCCGGCAACTGGCTGAAGCGGTCGCCGGACGCGCCGTTCCGCGGCTTCGGGCCAGGGGATTGACCCGGTGGGAATGATCCGCGACCTGGTGTTCCTGGTCTTCGTGCTCGGCGGCGCCGTCGGCGGCTCGCAGGTGCCGATGTTCGTCGACGCCTACACCCAGCGCCTCGGCGGCGCCCTCGACGAGGCGCGCTCCACCCTCGCGACCTTCGAGCGCGCGGCGGCCAGCGCCGGCCTCGGCTTCGAGGACTACCGCCGTCGCCTGAACGCCAGCGAGGACATCGCCTTCCGCAAGACCGGCGAGGCCGTGGACCGCCTCGCCGAGCGGGTGACGGTCCTCGACCGGCTGGAGCGCGACCTGGCCGAGGCCGGCCCCTGGAAGCGGCCGTGGGTGGTGGCGCGCTCGCACGACCGGATGATCCTGGAGCGCGCCTACCAGCAGTGGACCCCGAGCCTCAGCCTGGATCTGCGCTGGGGCGCCGTCGGGCTCGGTCTCGGCTGGCTGGTGCACGCGCTCGCCGCCGCCGCCGCCGGCTGGCTCGACCGCTGGAGCCGCCGGCCGGCGCGCCCGGGGGCCGATGAGCGCCCGCGAGCAGTGGGGTACGCGGACCGGCTTCGTGCTGGCGACCATCGGCTCCGCCGTCGGCCTCGGCAACATCTGGCGGTTCGCCTATGTCGCGGGCGACAACGGCGGCGGCGTCTTCCTGATCGTCTACCTGGCGTTCATCCTGCTGATCGGGCTGCCGCTGGTGATCGCCGAGCTGTCGATGGGACGGCGCGCCCAGGGCGACGCCGTCGCCGCCTTCTCGGTGACGGCCCCGGGCGACACCGGTCGCTGGCGGCTTGCCGGCTGGCTGGCGGTGCTCGGCGCCGCGCTGATCCTCAGCTACTACGCGGTGATCGCCGGCTGGGCGCTCGGCTACGGGGTCGGGGCGGCCACCGGCACCCTGTGGACCGCCGCGGCCGCCGGGTATGGCGGTTACTTCCGGGCGTTCATCGGCGGCGGCGTCGAGCCGGTGCTGTGGCAGGCGGCGATGCTGGCCGCGGCGGCGCTGGTGGTCGCCGGCGGCGTGCAGGGCGGGATCGAGCGCGTCAACCGCTGGCTGATGCCGACGCTGGCGGCGATCATCGTCGGCCTCGCGATCTACGCGGTATCGCTGCCGGGGTCGGGCGCCGGCGTCCGCTTCCTGCTGGCGCCCGACTGGTCGGCGTTCGGCCGCCCGGAAGTGTACGCGGCCGCCCTCGGCCAGGCGTTCTTCTCGCTCGGCGTCGGCATGGCGGTGTTCGCCACCTACGGCAGCTACCTGCCGCGCGGCTTCGCGCTGCCGGCCTCGGCCGCCGCCATCGTCGCCGGCGACACGCTGTTCGCGGTGGTCGCCGGCCTGGCGATCTTCCCGGCGGTGTTCGCCTTCGGCCTGGACCCGGCGGCCGGCCCGGAACTGGCGTTCATCACCCTGCCGCAGATCTTCCTGGCGATGCCCGGCGGCCGGATCGTCGGCACCCTGTTCTTCCTGCTGCTGACGGCGGCGGCGCTGACCTCGATGGTCTCGCTGCTGGAGGTGCCGGTCGCGGTCGCCATCCGCCGCCTGGGCGCCACGCGGCGGACGGCGACGGTGGCGGCGACCGCCGCCATCTTCCTGCTCGGCCTGCCGTCGGCGCTCGGCTTCGGGCTGCTGGCACACATCCGGATCGGCGGCTACGGAATCCTCGACGCCGTCGACGCCGCGGTATCCAACCTGCTGCTGCCGGCCGGCGGGCTGGCGATCGCGCTGTTCGTCGGCTGGCGGATCGAGCGCGCGGTGGCGCTGCGCGAGGCCGATCTCGGCGGCACCCGCGCCGGCGCGGTCTGGCTCTGGCTGCTGCGCGTCGCCGTTCCGACGGCGATCGCGCTGATCCTGCTGCGGTCGGCGCTGGCGTGACGGCGCCCGGCGCCGTCACGCCAGCCGGACATCAGCCGCGCTTCTTGGCGCCGGCGAAGGCCGCCACGTCGGCGGTGAACGCGGCGCGCAGGGCCCCGGAATCCGCCACCCCAGCCAGGAACATGTAGCCCTCGCCGGCGAGGTCCACGACGCTGTGGCCGGGCCGCGGGATCGTCCCCAGCGGCTTGCCGGCGGCCTTCACCGCCGCCTCGGCCTTGCGGATCTGGGCGTCGACTTCCGGCCGGCCCGGCTGCCCGAGCAGGCCGATCGAGCCGGACAGGTCGGCGACCCCGATGAACACCAGGTCGACGCCCTCGACCGCCGCGATCGCGCCGGCCTCCGCCACCGCGGTGTCGGATTCGATCTGGACGCAGATGAACAGCGTGTCGTTGGCGGTGGCGGCGTAGGTCGGATCGGCCCCGTAGCCCGACGCCCGGACGGTCGGGGCGGAGTAGCCACGCCGGCCGGTCGGCGGGTATTTGCAGGCGGCGACCACGGCGCGCGCCTGCTCGGCGGTCTCGACCATCGGCACCATGATCGCCTCGGCGCCGGCGTCCAGGATCCGCTTGAGATAGTCGGGATCCTGGCCCGGCACCCGGACCATCACGGTCGACCGGCCGGCCTGGGCGGCGCGCATCGAGTGCACGGTGGCCTCGATCGAGGCCGGGCCGTGCTCGTTGTCGAGGATCAGAAAATCGTAGCCGGCGAGGCTGGCGATCTCGGCGATCGACGGCTCGCCGAGTTGCAGCCAGACGCCGAGGGCGGGTTCCCCGGCGGCGATGATGGTCTTGAGGTGATTCGGGCGGAACATGGGCGCTGTCTCCTGCGGTGCGCGCAGAGCCAAGCATGCGGGGCCGCCGGTCGCAACGGCCGTGACGCGCGGGTGTCACTTGGTGTCTGGAGCGCCGGAGAATGCAACCATTCCAGCATTTGGATAGTTGCGGCTTCGATTGCTACGGTTGTTCGGCCAACAGGGCGCCCACGCAACCGACTGGGACGAACAGTAAACGGCACCTGTAGCGTTCAGTTGACCGATTTTCCTTTGGGTATTGGAATGACCTGACTTTCGTCGCGCGCCTGGCTCCGTGACAAGCCTTGCCAGCTGTCGGCGATGACTGCGACGCCTGACGGGTCGCAGATGGGAACCGCGCTGCGGTTTCAGAAAGGATGACGAATCATGACAGGACACGACAATCGTTTTGCGGCGACGGCAGCCGTCCTCGCCCTGGGTGTCGTGGTCGCATCGCCCAGTGCCGACGCCCAGTCCCTCGGCCAGCCATCACCCGCGTCCTGCGCGCCGCAAAAGGCGCTCACCGAAAAGCTGGACCAGCAGTTCGGTGAGGCGGTGACCGGGGAAGGCGTCGACGCCGCCGGCAACCTGGTGCAGGTGTTCACCTCGGAGAACGGCACCTGGACGATCGCGGTGACCATTCCCGGGGGGCCAAGCTGCATTGTGTCGGCCGGCGAAGGCTGGGCGGACACTCACCTCGCGAAGCTGCCGGAGCCGGCCCCCGACCCCGGCCACGCCTCGTAGGTGCGGTCAGCCGCTGGTCTCCGCGTAGCCCTCGGCCCGGTCCCGCTCGATGGCCGCGCGCGGGCGCTCGGCGGGTGGGCCGTAGCCGCCGCCGCCGGCGGTCTGGAGCCGCAGCACGTCGCCGCGCGCCACCTTCAGGCCCGACACCTTCGACGGCAGGTCCTCGGCCACCGACGACCCCGCGCGGGTGATGGTCAATCGTCCGGGCTGCCCGGCCTCGCCGCCGGCGAGACCGTAGGGCGCGAACTTGAAGCGCTCCAGGTTGGCGGCGAACGCGCCCTCCGGGGCGTCCAGGCGGAACGCCCGCGACAACCCGAGGCCACCGCGGGTTCGCCCGCGCCCGCCGCTTCCAGGCGCCAGGGCGTACTCGGTGAAGGTCACCGGCAGGGTGTTCTCCAGCATCTCCACCGGCGCGTTGGCGATGTTGTGGAACCCGCAGGAGAACGCGCTGGCGCCGTCCTCCTCGGGGTGGGCACCCCAGCCGCCGCACTCCAGGTCGAAATAGACCCGTCGGGTGCCGTCGGCCATGAAGCAGTTCAGGGCATACGCGTAGCTGACCCCGTAATAGGCCGCCGGCACCTGCCCCGGCATGGCCTCGGCGAAGGCGCCGAGCACGGTCGTCACGATCCGGTGCCCGGTAGCCATGCGGTTGGCGACCGGCGCCGGCGACCGGGCGTTGACCACCAGCCCCTCCGGCGCCTTCACCGTCACCGGGCGGTAGCACCCGGCGTTGGCCGGCACGTCGGCGCCGAGCGCCATCATCACACCGCAGATCACCGCCGAGCGCGTCATGTTCAGCGTGCAGTTCACCGGCCCCACCGCCTGCGGCGAAGAGCCGTCGAGGTCGACGGTGACGGAGTCGCCGGCCACCGTGAGGGCTACCCGGATCCGCAGCGGCCGGTCGCGCTCGATGCCGTCGTCGTCGACGAAATCCTCGAAATGGTAGGTCCCGTCCGGGATCCGCGCGATCGCGGCCCGCATGGCGGCCTCGGACTGCGCCTGGATGCGCTCGGCGGCAGCCGCCAGGGTGGCCGGGCCGTAGCGCCGGCCGATGCGCTGCAGGTTGGCGACGCCGGTGTCGAGGGCCGCCAGCTGCGAGGCGAA
The DNA here is from genome assembly GCA_018401495.1 of Rhodospirillaceae bacterium. GTDB lineage: Bacteria > Pseudomonadota > Alphaproteobacteria > Thalassobaculales > Thalassobaculaceae > Thalassobaculum_A. The sequence goes on along the minus strand of JAGYJX010000008.1, from coordinate 166,925 downwards.
GTCGCCGCCGACGTTCACCGGCTCCCGGCTGTTGCGCAGCAGCAGCTTGATCACCGCCTCGTTGCGCTTGCCGCCCTCGGCGAGCTTCAGCGGCGGCATCCGGAAGCCCTCCTGGTAGATCTCGGTGGCGCTCGCGTCATAGGACCCGGCAGCGCCGCCACCGACGTCGAGGTGGTGCACCAGGATGCCGGCGATGGCGATGCGCTGGCCGTCCAGGAACACCGGTTTGAAGGTCTGGATGTCCGGCAGGTGCTGGCCGCCGGCGTAGGGATCGTTGGTGATGATGATGTCGCCCTCGTTCCACTCCTCGATCGGGATGTGGTTGGCGAGAATCTCGTCGAGGCAGGCCGGCATCGAGTTCAGGTGCACCGGCATCGCCGCCGACTGCGCGGTGCTGCGGCCGTGCGCGTCGAACACCGAGATCGAGTAGTCGAGGATCTCGCGCACCACCGCGCTGCGGCTGGTGCGCCAGACCGTCACGCTCATCTCCTCGGCGGCCGCCACCAGGGCGTTGCGGATGATCTCCACCTGGATCGGGTCGAGTTCGTCCATGGGTCAGGCCTCCTTGGCGATGCGGGTCGCGATCAGCGCCCCGGTCGGGTGCACGGTCAGCCGCCACCCGGGCGGCAGCAGCAGGGTCGAGTGCGGTTCCTCGACGATCGCCGGCCCGTCGATGCCGACGCCGGCGCCCATCGCCGCGCGATCCCAGACCGCCGCCTCGCGCTCGGAGCCGGCGATGCGGATCGGGCGGGTGCCCTTGGGCCGACCGTCGGGCGCCGCCTCGAACGGGCGCGCGCCGGGCCGGGTCAGCCGGCCGGTCGCCGCCATTCGCACGGTCACCACCTCCGGCACGACGTGCCGCTCGGCGTGCGCGTACTGGCGCTCGTGGGCGTCGTGGAACGCCGCCACCGCCTGGTCGAGCGCCTCCGGCATGGCCAGACCGGCCGGCAGCGGCACGCCGATCTCGTAGGCCTGCCCCGGATAGCGGAAGTCCAGCGTCACCGGATGCCCGCGGTCGGCCTCGGGGATGCCGTCGCGCGCCAGCAGCGCCTCGGCCTCGTCGTGCAGATCGGCCACCACCGCCCGCAGCCCCGGTATCGCCGCCGGGTCGGCCCGCATCAGGCGCGAGCGGGCGAGATCGTGCACCACGTCGCCGAACAGCATGCCCCAGGCGCTGAGGGTCCCGGGGTCGCGCGGGAACACCACCCGCGAGGCGCCGATCTCGGCGGCGGTGTCGCAGGCGTGCAGCCCGCCGGCGCCGCCGAACGAGATCAGCGCGAAATCCTTCGGATCGAGGCCCTTCTCGAACAGGCTGAGGCGGATCGCCGCCGCCATCCGCGCCGTCGCCACCGCGACCACGCCCTCGGACGCCGCACCCGCCTCCAGGCCGAGCGGTGTCGCCACCCGGTCGATCAGCGCCCGCCCGGCGCCGTCGGCGTCCAGGTCCATGGCGCCGCCGAGGAAGTACCCGGGGTCGATCCGCCCGAGCGCCAGGTTGGCGTCGGTCACCGTCGGCTCCTCGCCGCCGCGCCGGTAGCACACCGGCCCCGGGGTGGCGCCGGCGCTGTCGGGGCCGACGTGCAGTCGGCCGGTCTCGTCGACCTTGGCGATCGAGCCGCCGCCGGCGCCGATGGTGCGGATCTCGATCATCGGCAGGCGGACCGGCAGACCGTCGACTTCGCCCTGCGTGACCAGCCGGACGGCGCCGTCGTGAACGATCGAGACGTCGTAGGAGGTGCCGCCCATGTCGACCGCGACCAGGTTCGGCTCCGCCAGCTCGGCGGCCAGCACCTCGGCGGCGCGCGCCCCGCCGGACGGGCCCGACAGCAGCAACCGGGCCGGCTGCTCGCCGGCGATCTCGGGCGTGGTGACGCCGCCGTTCGACTGCACCAGGTAGACCGGGGCGGAAATCCCGGAATCGGCAAGCCGGCCCTTGAGGCGCGACAGGTAGGTCTTGACCACCGGCATCAGCAGGGCGTTGAGCACCGTCGTCGAGGTGCGCTCGAACTCGCGGATCTCGGGGCTGACGCTGTGGCTGCAGGACACGAAGGCGTCGGGCAGGATCTCCTGCACGATCTCGGCGGCGCGGCGCTCGTGGTCGGGGTTGGCGTAGGCGTGCAGGAAGGCGATGGCGACCGCCGTCGCCCCGCTCGCCCGCACCCGCTCGGCGGCCGCGCGCACCGACGCTTCGTCGAGCGGCGTCTCGACCGCGCCGTCGGCCCGCACCCGCTCGATCACCCCGAAGCGCCGCGAGCGCGGCACCAGCAGCGCGCGCTGTTCGGCCCGGTTGGCGTAGACCTGCCGGCGGACGTGGCGGCCGATCTCCAGCACGTCGGTGAACCCGGCGGTGGTGATCACCGCGCCCTCCGGCAGCCGGCGCTGGAGCACCGCGTTGGTGGCGATGGTGGTGCCGTGCAGGATCGCGCTGATCCGCTCGGGGCCGACGCCGAGCGTGGCGCACGCCTCGCGGATGCCGGTGATCAGACCCTCCGACGGATCGGCGGGGGTGGTGGGCACCTTGTGCGCGTGAGCGATTCCGGTGGACTCGTCCAGGATCTGGAGATCGGTGAAGGTTCCGCCGATGTCGACGGCCACGCGCAAGCTGGTCACGATGATGCTGTTCCTCGTCGGGGAGTGGGCATGGGCGGGGAGTGGACATGGCAACGACGGCGCCAATATCACACGGGTCGGGCCGCCGCCCGTCAAGCCCGGAGCAGCCCGAGCGACCGATGCCCCGTCCGACGTCGAACCGCCCGCCATCCGCCCGCCGCCTCCTCGGGACCGCCACGGCCGTTGCCGCGACCTTGCTCGGGGGCCTGCTCGGCGGCTGCGCCGCGTTCGCTCCACTGCCCGAGCCAACGACGCTGGAGACCCGCCTCGCCGACTTTCCGACCGCCGGCCTGGACCTCGAGGGGCCCGTCGCCATCCAGTGGGACGCCCACCAGATCCCGTTCGTCGAGGCCGCGCAGCGACGGCGACCTCGCCTACGCGCTCGGCCTGGTGCACGCCCATCTGCGCCTCGGGCAGATGGAGACGCTGCGGCGGGTCAGCCAGGGCCGCACCGCGGAGATCGCCGGGCCGCTGGCGGTCGAGATCGACCACGCGCTGCGCATCCTCGACCTCGGCAAGGCGGTGCCGGCCACCCTGGCGGCGATGCCGGCCGACAGCCGCCGCTGGCTCGACAGGTTCGTCGCCGGCATCAACGCCTACGCCGATCACGCCGCAGCCCGCGAACGCCTGCCGCACGAGTTCCGGATCTACGGCATCGAGCCCGAGCCCTGGACCGCCGCCGACGTTCTTACCATCGGTCGGCTGGCCTCGGTCGACGTCTCCTGGATCGCCTGGTTCGGGCTCCTGAAGGAGCGGGACCAGCCGGGATTTGCGGAACTCTGGGCCCGGCTGCAGACGGTCGGCGTCGACTCCGTGCCCAGTTTCGCCTCCAGCGGCGGCTCCGCCGGCGTCCTCGCCGAGATCCTCGGCCGGCACCGGCAAGGCCGGCAGCAACTCGATCGCGGTGTCGGCCGCCCGCAGCGCCACCGGCGGCGCGCTGATGGCCAACGACCCGCACCTCGGGGTGAACCTGCCGAACCTCTGGCTGATCGCCGGGATGAAGTCGCCCGGGATCCACGCGGTCGGGCTGATGATCCCGGGCGTGCCGTTCGTGGCGCTCGGCCGCAACCAGCGGATCGCCTGGGGCGGCACCAACATGCGGGCGTGGTCGAGCGACCTGTTCGACGTCTCCGGCCTGCCGTCCGACGCCATCGTCGAGCGCACCGAACGCCTGCGGGTGCGCTGGTGGCCGGACCTCGACGTCACCGTGCGCGACACGCCGGCCGGGCCGATCGTGTCCGACGCGCCGCCGGTGCCGGTCGCGGGCACCGTGGCGCTCACCTGGATGGGCCACCGCCCGTCCGACGAGTTGACCGCCATGCTGAAGGTCAACCGCGCCGGCGACTTCGAGGGCTTCCGGGCGGCCTTCGAGGGCTGGTCGGTCTCGGGGCAGAACTTCCTGTACGCCGACGTCGAGGGCAACATCGGGCAGGTGATGGCGGTCCGCCTGCCGGTCCGCGAGCCGGGGCCGATCCCGGATCCGGTGCGCCCGCTCGCCGACCGGGCGGCGTGGGACACCACCGTCGGCACGCTCGACCTGCCGCACGTCCTGAACCCGGCGTCCGGCCACCTGGCGTCGGCCAACAACAAGCCCGCCGACACCAGCCTGCCGGTGAGCTTCTACTTCGCCGGCGACGACCGCATCGAGCGGATGAACGGCGCCCTCTCGGCCGCCGAGGCGGTCACGCCCGAACTGCTGCTGGAGCTGCAGCGCGACACCTACATGGCGTCGGCCCACCGGCTGGCCCGACAGTTCGCGGCGCGCCTGGCGATCAGCCATCCGGGCGATCCGGTCGGCGCCGGGATCGCCGCCTGGGACGGCCGCTACGAGGCCGACAGCCGGGACGCGCTGGCCTTCGAGCTGACCGTCGCCGGCTTCGCGAACGCCTTCATGGATGCCGGCGAGCGCCGGCCGCTGGAGGGTGCCGGGCGGCTGTTCGACCTGCTGGCCGACGCCGTCGAGGCGGCCGATCCAGAGCGGGTCGACGCCGCCCTGGCGGTCGGGATCGAGGGCGCGCGCGGACCCGTTCGGCCGCTTCGGGTCCTGGGGCGACATGCACCGGATGGTGCTGCGCCACCCGCTCGCCATGGTCCCGGTGCTGGGGCGGCGCTACGCGTTCGCCGATTTCCCGGTCGGCGGCTCCAGCGCCACGCTCATGAAGACCGCGCACGATCTGACGACCGAGCGTCACGCCACCCGCTTCGGCAGCCAGTCCCGCCACCTCTCCGACCTCGCCGACCCGGACGCCAACTGGTTCCTGCTGCTCGGCGGCCAGGACGGCTGGTTCAACTCGGCGAGCTTCCTCGACCACGTCCCGCTGTGGCGCGACGGCCGGATGATCCGGGTGCCGCTGACGCCCGAAGGCTTCGCCGCCGGGGCGGTCAGGCGGATGGAATTGCGGCGTTAGCCGCCGTCACACCGCCGTCACGCAAGCTTCCCTTCCGCCGCAACGGCCCGGCGCCTATCCTCCCGCCGTCCGCACGCTTCCCGGAGGAACCCATGCCGTCGCCGAAGGTCCTGGTCGTCGTGTTCGACGGCCTGCGGCTCGACCACGTCACGCCGAACCGCGCGCCGGCCATCGCCGGGTTCGCCGCCGCCGGGGTGACGCTGCCGAACACCGCCTCGGCGTTCCCGAGCGAGACCCGGGTGCAGGTGACGACGGTCATGACCGGCCACCCGCCGACCGGGCACGGGGTGATGGCGAACGCCTTCTACGACCGCCGACTCGGCTTCGACTCCGCCATGGACACCTCCGACACGCCGCGCATGGCGGCGGCCGAGAAGGTCTACGGCCGGGTGATCGGCGCCCACCACCTGAGCGAGATCCTGTGGGGCGCCGGCAAGCGCTTCGCCGCCGTCACCACCGGCAAGATCGGCAACGCCCGGCTGCTGGCGGGCCGCGCCGCCGAGCTCGGCCAGCCGGTGCTGTCGATCTGGGGCGACGCGGTGTCGACCCCGGCCGCCGATTTCCGCGCCGTCGCCGCCCGCTTCGGCCAACCTCCGGAGCAGGAGTTCCCGAACACCGCGGTGGCCGACTGGGCGGTGACCGCCCTGCTCGAGCACACCATCCCGGTGCATCGGCCCGACGTCGCGGTCCTGTGGCTGAACGAGCCCGACATCTCCTACCACTACCGGGGTGTCGCCAGCGCCGTCGCCGGCTCGGCGATCGGCGGCGTCGACGCCGCGTTCGCGCGCATCCTGGACTGGTGGCGGTCGGAGGGCCGCGCCGCCGGCTGGAACATCGTCGCCATGTCGGATCACGGCCACGTCACGGTCGAGGGCCAGGTCGACGTGGCGGCCGAGCTGGCCAGGGCCGGGCTGGCGGTCGGCACCGCACTGGGGCCGGACGTCGACTACGCGCTCAAGCCCGGCTACTCGGCCCATGTCGCGGTGCGCGGCCACGACCCGGCGCTGATCGAGCGGCTGGTGCGGGTGCTGCAGGACGCCGAGTGGTCGGGGCCGATCCTGGCGCGGACCGGCGACCCCGAGAGGCTCGGCGTGCTGCCGCTGGCCGCCGCCAACGTCGCGCACCCGCGCGCCGGCGACGTGCTGTTCACGCTGCGCGCCCGCGACGACGAGTCGGCCGACGGCCTGCCCGGGGTGGCGCTCGCCGACAACCCGGACATCCCGATCGGCGGCGGCATGCACGGCGGCCTCGCCAAGGCCGAGCTGAACCACTGCCTGTTCCTGGGCGGCGACCTGTTCCGCAGCGGCGTGACGGTGGCGACCCCGACCGCCCATGTCGACCTGGCGCCGACCGTGCTGCGCGCGCTCGGCCTGCCGCCGCACCCGCTGATGCCGGGCAGGGCGCTGGAGGAGGCGTTCGCCGTCGGCGACGCCGCCCCGCCGGTCCAGGAGGTGGTGCACGAGGCCGGCCGCGGCGGCTACGCCCAGCGCCTGGTCACCGCGCGGGTGCAGGGCTCGCGGCTGCCGTATCTGCGCTGGGGGCTGAGGACGGCGTGACGGCGGCCACCAAAACCACCAGCGAACCTGCTGTCCGCTAATTGCCCTGTCTCATCACGGGGGCGCACTCCACCCACCTCCTGTCGTCATTCCGGACCGGGCCGCCGCAGGCGGGACGGAGCCGGAAGCCACCCGACGCACCGCGCCTGCCGCGGCCTGTGCCCGTCGCCCCGTGGCTTCCGGCTCGGCCGCGCCGGGGCGGCGCGTCCGTCCGGAATGACGATGGGGGTGGGGTGGGCCCGCTCTACGTGAAGCCCGCCCGGGGTGGGGTGGGCCTGCGGGGCGCCCACTCGACGGTCCCGACGGCAGCGGCCCCCACCTCCCGTCGTCATTCCGGACCGGGCCGCCGCAGGCGGTTCGGAGCCGGAACCCACCGGCGCACCGCGCCTGCCGCGGCCTGTGCCCGTCGCCCCGTGGCTTCCGGCTCGGCCGCGCCGGGGCGGCGCGTCCGTCCGGAATGACGATGGGGGTGGGAGTAGTGTCCAGGGTCTTCTGCAAAAAGGTCATGGCCGCCGATGTTCGGCGGGCCGGGCGCGGCGCCCTCACAGTCGCGCAAGTGCCCGGCCCGCCAGCCGCCGTCAGGCGGCTTCGGCCTGCTCGATCCTTCGCATCGCCTCCTTCTTGTGCTCGGCCAGATGCGCCATGTTGAGGTAGCGCGTGGCCTCCAGCCAGTTCTCGTGGGTTTCGACCGCGAGCGCCCGGATCAGCCGCAGGCAGCTCGCGGCGTTCGGGAAGATGCGCACCACTTGGGTGCGCCGCTTCAGCTCCTGGTTCAGCCGCTCCAGCATGTTGGTGGACTTCATGTGCTTGTGGTGGGCGAGCGGCAGCCGGAAATAGGTGAAGGTCTCCTCGACGTTGGCCTCGACCCAATCGCACAGCTTCGGGTACTTGGGCTGCCACTTGACGAGCCAACGGGCCAAGTCCTGGCGCACCTCGGTGAGTTCGCGCCGGGCGTAGAACCAGCGCAGTTCCTGCAGGCAGTCGTCGTCGACCTTGCGCGGCACGTAGTCCAGCGCGTTCCTGAGAAAATGCACGTAGCAGCGCTGCTAAGGCCGCCGCCGGCAGCACCTCGCGGATCGCCGCCTTCAGCCCGGCGTGGTCGTCGGAGACCACGAACTCGACGCCGGCGAGGCCGCGGTCGCGCAAGCCCAGCAGGAAGGTCTTCCAACTCGAGTGGCTCTCGCGGTTGGCTAAATCCACCCCGAGCACGTTGCGCCGGCCCTCCAGGTCGACGCCGATCGCCACCAGCACCATGCCTGGTGCTCGATCACACCGGCCTCGCGAACCCGCTCGTAGCGGGCGTCGAGGATCAGGTAGGGATAGGGCTCCACCAGCCGCCGACCGGCAAACGCCGCCAACTCGCCGTCCAGCTTCTTGTTGATCTCGCTGATCGCCGACGCCGAGAAGCTGTGCCCGCACAACTCTTCGGTGATCGCCTTGACCTTCCGCGTCGAAACACCCTGCACGTACATCTCAGCCAGCGCCGCTACCAGCGCCTTCTCCGAGCGCTGGTAACGTTCGAACAGCCGCGTCGAGAACCGGCCGTCGCGGTCCTGCGGAACCCGAAGTTCCAGGGTCCCGACCCGGGTAATCAGCGAACGCGTGTAGTAGCCAGACCGGTAGCCAAGCCGACCCGACGTCCGCTCGCCCTTCTCGGCACCAACTACCGCCGTCATCTCCGCTTCCAGCGTCGCCTCCACGATCGCCGACACCATCGACCGCAAATAGTCATCGTCAGCGTCCAGCAGCGCTTGGACGTCGATCCCTACGCTCTTACCCTGCTTCATGGTCATGGCATGCGCCCTCCCAAGGGTTGGTGACTTGGACATCACCAGCGTGCCATGACCGCTTCACCGGTCAGCGATTTTGCAGAAGAGTCAGTACACGACCGGGGTGGGGTGGGCCCGCTCTACGTGAAGCCCGCCCGGGGTGGGGTGGGCCTGCGGGGCGCCCACTCGACGGTCCCGACGGCAGCGGCCCCCCACCTCCCGTCGTCATTCCGGACCGGGCCGCCGCAGGCGGTTCGGAGCCGGAACCCACCCGACGCACCGCGCCTGCCGCGGCCTGTGCCCGTCGCCTCCGTGGCTTCCGGCTCGGCCGCGCCGGGGCGGCGCGTCCGTCCGGAATGACGACGGGAGTCGGGTCGGACCCGCGGAAAACCGGGCACACCCTGACCGGCTGCGCCCGGACAGGCCGGCCGCGATCACTCGACGGTAGCGTCAGGCCGTTCCGAAGCAACGCGTGCCGATAGCGCCGTCGGAGGCACCACGGCCTGCTCCAGCGTCCAGCGGCGGAACGCGGCGAACGCCGGCTCCTCGGCGCGGGCTCGGCGGTACACCAGGTACCAGCGCTTGCCCTTCGAGACAGTGATGCCGAACGGCGCCACCAGCCGCCCGGCCGCCAGGTCGTCGTCGACATAGGGCCGGATGCCCATGGCGACGCCGACCCCGTCGAGCGCCGCCTGCAGGGCCTGGCCGTAATAGTCGCAGCTCCGGGCCCGCGGCCGTGACGCCGGGCAGGCCGGCGGCCCGCAGCCAGCGCGGCCAGTCATCGGGGGCGTGCGCCACCCGCAGCAGCGTCGCGGGGTCGAGGTCGGCCGGCGTCACCAGGGCGGGCGCCAGCGCCGGCGCGCAGACCGGCAGCAGATCGGCCGCGAACAGCGGCTCCGCCAGCAGGTCCGGCCAGTCGCCGTCGCCGAGGGTGATGCCGCAGCTCCAGTCCGGGTCGAACGGCGTCGCCTGGCCGCCGGTGGTGATGCGGACCTCGATGTCGGGCGCCAGCGCCCGGAACCCCGACAGTCTCGGAATCAACCAGCGGATCGCGAAGGTCGGGCCGACCCCGACCGTCAGCACCTGTCGGCGGCGAGGCGACGGTCACCTGGTCGGTCAGTTCCGCCAGCGAGTCGAGGATGCGGGTAAGCCCCGCCTGGTAGGTCCGGCCGGCGGCGGTGAGCGCCAGGCGGTTGGCGCCGCGCTCGACCAGGGCGACGCCGAGGCGCTGTTCCAGCAGCCGGACCAGGCGGCTGACGGCGGCGGGCGAGACGTGCAGTTCCTCGGCGGCGCGCGCGAAGCTGCCGCCGCGGGCCGTCGCCTCGAACGCCCTCACCCCGTTCAGGAACGGCAGCCGGCGCATGCCACCCTCAGGAAAGCTGATGCCGAGGCGAACATAACTGGATTTGCCGACCGCCCTCAACGGGCGCAGAAAGAGCGACGAGACCATGGGGGTGTTCGATGTCGCCGCTGCTGATTCTGGGCGTCTGTGCCGTGATGGTCGCGACCTCGCTGTTGTCGGGCATCTTCGGGATGGCCGGCGGAATGATCCTGATCGGCGTGCTGCTGGCCGTCCTGCCGGTGCCGGAGGCGATGGCGCTGCACGCGATCACTCAGATGGCCTCGAACGGCTGGCGGGCCGTGCTGTGGTGGCGGCATGTGCGCTGGCGGGTGGTCGCGGCCTATCTCGCCGGCTGCGGCGCCGCGCTGGCGCTGTGGTCGGTGTGGCTGTTCGTGCCGAGCAAGCCGTTGGCGCTGCTGTTCCTCGGGATCACGCCGTTCCTCGCCCGCCTGATCCCGGAGGGCCGGCGGCTGACGCCCGATCGGTTCGGGCACGGGGCGGCGATGGGCGGCACCTGCATGAGCCTGCTGCTGCTGACCGGCGTCGCGGGCCCGCTGCTCGACCAGTTCTTCCTCGGCGGCAGCCTGGAACGCCGGCAGATCATCGCCACCAAGGGCATGTGCCAGATCTTCGGCCACGGCATCAAGCTGCTCTACTTCGGCGCCCTGATCGACCAGGTCGGCACCATCGACCCGACCGTTCGCGGCCCTGGCGGTCGCTTCGGCGATGCTCGGCACCCTGCTGTCCAAGAAGGTCGTGGAGGCGATGCACGACAGCACCTACCGGCGCTGGACCGGACGCATCATCACCGCCGTGTCCGGCTTCTATGTGCTGCAGGGGTCGTGGCTGCTGGCGACCGGGTGATGCTCGCTGGGAAAGGAGACCACGATGCCCGAGACCCACGACCCGCTGATCCTCGACCTGGTGGCCTGGGTCGCCGTCGAGCCCCGGCCCTACGCCGAGGTGATGGACGCCTGGCGCACCTCCTGCCCGCGCCTGCCGGTCTGGGAGGACGCGGTCGACCGCGGGCTGGTGGCGCGCCGGCCCGGCCCCGGCGGCACGCTGGTGACGGCGACGCCGGCCGGCCTGGCGCTGTTGAGCGCCAGCGGACGGCGGATCAACCGCCCGGCGCCCCCTGGGTGTTGACGTAGACGGCGTACAGCGACTGGCTGGCCGCCATGAACAGCCGGTTGCGCTTGGCGCCGCCGAAGCAGACGTTGGCGCAGCGCTCCGGCAGCGCGATCCGGCCGATCTTGGTGCCGTCGGGCGCGAACACCAGCACGCCGTCCAGCGCCTCGGTGCCCATGCCCCAGCCGCACCAGAGGTTGCCGTCGACGTCGCAGCGCATCCCGTCGGGGGTGCCGCCGGGGCCGGCGTCGATGCAGCACCCGCTTGTTGGCGATGGCGCGCCCGCCGTCGACCACGTCGTAGGCCAGGATCTTGCGGTTCGGCTGCCCGCGCGACTCGACCAGGTAGAGGATGCTCTCGTCGGGCGAGAAGCACAGCCCGTTCGGCCCCAGCACGTCGTCGGCCAGCAGGCTGAGGTCGCCGGTCGCGCCGTCGATGCGGTAGACCGCCTGGCCGGTCTCGGACTCCGCCCTGTTGCCCTCGTAGTTGCCGAGCAGCCCGAACAGCGGGTCGGTGAACCAGACCGAGCCGTCCGACTTCACCACCACGTCGTTCGGCGAGTTCAGGCGCCGGCCCTGCCAGGCGTCGGCCAGGACGGTGATCGACCCGTCGTACTCGGTGCGGGTCACCCGGCGGCCGCCGTGCTCGCAGGTGACCAGCCGGCCCTGGCGGTCGCGGGTGTTGCCGTTCGGGTAGTCGGTCGAATGCCGGTACACGCTGACGGCGCCGGTCTCCTCCTCCCACTTCAGCATCCGGTTGTTCGGGATGTCGCTCCACAGCAGGTAGCGACCGTCGCCGAACCACACCGGACCTTCGGCCCAGCGGCAGCCGGTGTGCAGCCGCTCCACCGCCGCGCTGAAGATCCGGTACTGGTCGAACCGCGGGTCGAGGGATTCGATCGCCGGGTCGGGGTAGCGCGGATAGGGCCGCCAGCCGGCGGAGGGCGGGGTGTCGCTGGTCATCGGCGTCTCCTCGGTCGGTTCTTGTGTCGCCGCCGAGCCTAGGCTGGCCGGCGACCGGCGGGCAAGCGCCGGCCCGGCCGCCGCCGGAGCCGCTTGCGCCGGTGGGGTGGTTTCTGTATATCCCGCCCTTCCTCTCGCCACCCCCGGGTGCGGGATGGAGCGCCGCGTCCAGGCCAAAAGGGCTGCCTGGCCGGTGCCGTGTCGATCACGACAACACAGGAGCGACCAAATGCCCAAGATGAAGACCAAGAGCAGCGTGAAGAAGCGCTTCAGGCTCACGGGCACCGGCAAGGTCCGGGCGAACGTGGCCTACAAGCGGCACCAGCTCAGCGCCAAGAGCGTGAAGATGAAGCGCCAGGCCCGCGGGACCATGATCCTGTCGGCCGCCGATGCCGGCATCGTCAAGCAGTTCATGCCGTACGGCTGAGGAGGCTGATCCATGGCACGCGTCAAGCGGGGCGTGACGGCCCACGCCCGTCACAAGAAGGTCATCGACAAGGCGGCCGGCTACTACGGCCGCCGCAAGAACGTCTTCCGGGTCGCCGTCCAGGCGGTCGAGAAGGCCCAGCAATACGCCTACCGCGACCGCAAGAACCGCAAGCGCGAGTTCCGCGCGCTGTGGATCCAGCGCATCAACGCGGGCGTGCGGCAGTACGGCATGACCTATTCGGTTTTCATGAACGGCTTGAAGCTGGCGGGCATCGAGCTCGACCGCAAGGTGCTCTCGGACCTCGCGATCCGCGAGCCCGACGCCTTCAAGCAGATCGTCGACCAGGCCCAGGCCGCCCTGCCGGCCTGATCCGCGGCGATCAACCACGGATACCCGAACGGCCGGTCGCGAGACCGGCCGTTTCGCTTTGGTGAAGCCCCGGTACGGCCCGGGGCAGCGGCTGCTTCAACGCCCTTCGAGGGCCTTCGCGCGGCGGTTGATGCGCTCGACGGCGGCCTTCAACGGCTCAAGATCCCGCTTGCACGTCTCCCAGAGTACCGTCGGCAACGTCCTGTGGTAATCGTGGCGCAGCACATTGCCGATCCCGGCAATAGCGCGCCACTCGATCTCAGGCTCGGTATCCTTCAGGGATTGCGGAAGGCGCCGGGCCGCTTCCGAGATGATCTCCAGGTTGCGTTCGGCAAGTTGTCGCGTCCTGCGATCGGCGCGAAAGCTGTTGAAGTCGTGCCCGGCGATGTCGGCCTCGACGTTCGCGATTGCCTCGAGGATATGCTCGGCGGCCGTGCTCGCAAACCTGCTCATCAGAAAACGACGACGGCTTCGCCGAGAGCCCGGTCTCGTACCTCCGGATCGATTCCGGTCCTGGTCACCACGTCCACGCGGTGACCAAGCCGCTCCTCGAGGAAGTGCTGAAGAGAGACGAGGTCGACGAGGCTGAGCCGGGCTTCCGGGGCGATGTCGACCAGCACGTCGACATCGCTGCTGCCGCTCGCGTCGCCGCGAGCGACGGAGCCGAACAACGCCAGGGAAGTCACGCCGCGGGCGCGCAACGGCGCCTCCAGGGCCTTCAACTCCTCGATCACTGCGGCTCTGCTCGGCAGCGCCCCGACGGGTACGGGCTGATCCAAGCCGTCACGCTCGACCAGGAGTCGCAGCGCCTCGCGCACCACCTCGCTGGCGTTGTTGTAGAGCCCGTCCGCTACCTTCCGTCGGACGTACTCTTCAAGTCTGGGCGTGAGCGAGACATTCATGACGGCGTTTCCTCGATTCAGTCCGAATCTGAGATCGCCGAACGCGTATGTCAAACCTTGCTATTCGCCTTCGCCGCGGCGCGACCGGCCGCCCCGTTTCCCCAAGTCATCATATTGCCAGCTGACATTGTAACGGCCTACGCTGGCCCGGCCGGAACGCATCCGGCCTGTAAACCGCCGGCCCGATCGGAGATTGGCGGACGACCAAGCGTGCCACAAGGGAGTGAGACATGACCCACCCGATCCGCCTTGCCGGGGCCCTCGCCGTCGCCGGCCTGCTGAGCGTCTCGGCCGGCGCCGCCGGCGCCCAGGAGATCGAGCTGCACGGCGCCGTGCAGTTCAACGACAACCACGCCTTCAACAAGGCGCTGCTGAAGTTCGAGGAAGTCACCGCGGCCTGCTACAAGAAGCCGATCAAGTTCGTGCTGCACCGCAACAGCGAACTCGGCCTCGAGAAGGACTACTTCAACTTCATGAGCAAGGGCGTCTCGGTCGACTACGCGATCGTCTCGCCGTCGCACATGTCGACCTACTCGAAGATGGCGCCGCTGATGGACATGCCGTTCCTGTTCCGCGACCTGGAGCACTGGAACAAGGTGCTCGACCAGGGCGGCCTCGATCCGATCGCCGAAGACGTCAAGAAGAAGGCCGACGTCATCCTGATCGGCTACGCCGGCGGCGGCACCCGCAACCTGATCGTGAACAAGCCGGTCGAGAACATGGAGGACCTGAAGGGCCTGCCGATCCGCGTGATGGGCGCGCCGATCCAGACCCAGATCTTCCAGGCGATCACCGCGGCCCCGACCGTCATCGCCTATTCCGAGGTCTACAACGCCATCCAGACCGGCGTGATCGCCGCCGCCGAGAACGAGGCGGCCGGCATCGAGCAGATGAAGTTCTACGAGGTCGGTCCGGACATCTCGCTGACCCAGCACGCCATCACCGTCCGGCCGATCGGGTTCAGCGGCAAGACCTTCCGCAAGCTGCCCGCCGATTTGCAGGAATGCATCATGAAGGGCGGCAAGGAAGGCGGCAAGCACGGCCGCGACATCGAGTCCGGCGAGGACTCGGCCAAGCTCGCCAAGATGGAGAGCGACGGCCTGCTCAAGACCCACAAGTTCGCCGACCGCGCCAAGCTGCTGGAACTGTCGGAGCCGGTGAAGAAGTCCTACGCCGAGGAACTCGGCGCGACCGCGGTGCTGGAGAAGATCAACAGCATCAAGTAACCCCGGCCGCACTCCTTCCATCCCTGTCGTCGTCCCGGACGGCCGCGCCTCGGCGCGGTCGTCCGGGCGGCACGTCAGCCGCCGTGGATAACGGCTCCCGCCCGCCCTGACCGCAACCGGACGGCCCAGCCCGATGACTCCGCTCCTGACCCGGATCCTCGACCCGATCGACCGCCTCCTGCGCGTCGCCATCACCGCCCTGATCGCGCTGCTGATCGTGCCGGTGACCATGCAGATCCTGGCCCGCTACGTCGATTTCATCCCGCGCTACATCTGGACCGAGGAGATCGCCCGGTTCTGCTTCATCTGGATCATCATGCTGGGCGCCATGATCGCGGTGCGCGACGACACCCACTTCGACGTCGACGTACTGCCGCACCCCAAGACCGCCGCCGGCGAGGGCTGGGCCAAGCTGGTGGTGCACCTGATCATGGCGGTCCTGGCGTTCTGCTTCATCTGGTACGGCAAGCAGTTCGCCGACGAGGGGCTGATGCAGACCTCGGAGATCTCCGCGCTGCCGATGATCATGATCTACGCCGCCTGGCCGATGGCAGGGGTGGTCTGGATGCTGTTCCTGATCGAGAAACTGGCGGTCGACATCGCCAAGATACGAGGGATCGAGATGCCGAGGGGCCCCGATGTCGCCGGGTGAGGTTGCCGCGATCCTGTTCGGGAGCTTCGCCCTGCTGGTGATCCTGCGGGTGCCGGTGGCGTTCGCCCTCGGGCTGGCCTGCGTTCCGGTCTTCTTTATATCGGACCGGCTGTCGCCGACGCTGCTGTTCGACCAGATGTTCGTCTCCTACAACTCGTTCATCCTGCTGGCGGTGCCGTTCTTCCTGCTGGCCGCCAACCTGATGAACTCCGCCGGCATCACCCAGCGCCTCGTCGAGTTGTCGAAGGCGTTGGTCGGGCACCTGCCGGGCGGGCTCGGCCACATCAACGTCATGGTGTCGATGCTGTTCGCCGGCATCTCCGGCTCCTCGACCGCCGACGCCGCCGGCATCGGCTCGCTGCTGATCCCGCAGATGAAGAAGCAGGGCTACGATTCCAGCTTCTCGGTGGCGATCACCGCCTGCTCCTCGGTGATGGGCGTGATCATCCCGCCCAGCATCCTGATGGTGGTGTGGGGCGGCCTGATGTCCGTCTCGATCGGCGGGCTGTTCCTGGCCGGCGTGCTGCCCGGGCTGATGATCGGGTTGTCGCTGATGACGCTGGTCTACATCTACGCGGTCCGGCGCGGCTATCCGGTCTATGCCCGCTCCACCGCACCGGAAGTCGGACGGGCGATCGCCAGCGCGGCGCTGCCCATGATGACGCCGCTGATCATCGTCGGCGGCATCGTCGGCGGGTTCTTCACCCCGACCGAGGCGTCGGTGGTGGCGGTTCTGTACGCCCTGACGCTCGGGCTGTTCGTGTATCGGACGGTGACCCTCCGCACCCTGCCGATCGTGCTCTACGACAGCGCCCGGTTCGCGGCGATCGCCCTGTTCTGCATCGGCACCGCCTCGGCCTTCGGCTGGATCCTCGCGTTCTTCCAGATCCCGAAATCGCTGGTCGCGGTCATGGCGACCTGGGGAACCGGGCCGATCGAGACCGGGCTGCTGATCGCGCTGGCGTTCCTGATCGTCGGCATGTTCATCGACGCCATCCCGGCGATCATCATCCTCGGCACGGTCCTGCTGCCGGTCGCCGAGGCTGCCGGCATCCACCCGATCCACTTCGCGATCATCGGCGTGGTGTCGCTCGCCTTCGGGCTGGTCACGCCGCCCTACGGTTTGTGCCTGCTGATCGCGGCGTCGGTCGGGCAGATCAAGCTGGTTCACGCGCTCAAGGACGTCTGCATCATCCTGCTGCCGATGCTCGGGGTTCTGTTGTTCATCATCCTTTTCCCCGAGGCGATCCTGGCGCTGCCGCGCTGGGTGATGCCGAAATTCATCGGGTGACGCCGGCGCCGTGCCACCGAAGGGTGATCCGGCGGACGCATCGCGCTATCTTCGGGCGCCGCTCCCGCGCCTGCCCGCGCGCCGGGCGTCGCAGCGACCCGGGGCGGCAAGGCGGTTACATGCGGTTTGGCCCACCCACGAGCATGACCTCACCCGCCGTTCTGGCGGTGAACGACTGGTACGCGTCCCCGGACCACGGCGGGTGGCCGGCCCGCGACTCCTTCCGACCGGAGAATCTGCCCGCCGCCATCCTGGGTCATCTCGGCATGGTCGACGTCGAGACGGATCCGTTCCGGGTGTTCTACCGGGTGGTCGGCGGCAGGCTCTGCGAGTCGATCGGCCGCGAGGTCCACATGGCCTATTTGGACACGCTCGGGCTGCCGCAGGAGGCTGACCTGGCGGCGCTGTACCGCAGGGCGCTGGGCGCCCCGGGGCCGCTGTTCCTGAAGGGCGATCAGCGAATCGAAGACCAGACGCTGCGCTACGAAGGCGCTTGCTTCCCGCTCGGCGTGCCGGAGGACCCGGTCCGGCGCTTCGTGATCGTCGAGGACTACCTCGACAACCGGAGCTGGCGCGAGGCCCTGCGCCGGCGGCATTACCGGCCCGAGAACGACTGATCCGCAGCGACCGGGGAACGCGTTGCGCTTCGTAGGGTCGTGGTCAGACCACCATGAACCAGTCGGCGCTCGCGCCGGCGGGCGGGACGCCCATGAGGGTGACGGTGTTGCCGCCGCCGAGGTCGAGGACGGCGTCGCCGTTGGCGTCGGCGGTCAGCCGGGCCAGCAGGTCGGCGGCGCTGGCGACGCCGGTGCCGTTGACGCCGGCCGCGACCGCGATCCGGTCGCCCTCGGCGGCCGAGAAGCCCAGCACCGTGTCGACGCCGTCGCCGGAGCCGACGGCGTAGCGGTCGGCCCCGATGCCGCCGACCAGCAGGTCGTTTCCGGCGCCGCCCGACAGCGTGTCGTTGCCCTGGCCGCCGAACAGGGTGTCGCCGCCGAGATTGCCGAACAGCCGGTCGTCGCCGAGGTTGCCGTAGACGACGTCGTCGCCCTGGCCGCCATAGGCGATGTCGTTGGCCTGGCCGCCGTACAGCGTGTCGGCGGCGAGGTTGCCGTAGAGGACGTCGTCGCCCTGGCCGCCGTAGAGGGTGTCGACGCCGATGCCGCCGGACAGCGTGTCGGCGCCCTGGTTGCCGTAGACCAGGTCGGCGCCGGCGGCGCCCCGCACGACGTCGTCGCCGGCGAAGGCCGAGATGGTGTCGTCGCCGGCGCCGCCGACCAGGGTGTCGTTGCCGGCGCCGCCGGAGAGGAGGGTGGCGCCCGAACCGCCGGCTCCGGCTCCGCCCCCGCCCCCGTCGTCGCCGCTCGGCACCGCCCCGATGTCGGTGAGCGTCACGTCGTTGCCGTCGTTGCCGGCATAGCTGATCCGGTACTGGCGACCGCCGCTGGTGAAGGTGGCCGCCTCGACGAGCCCGCTGAAGGTGCCGGTGACCGCGTCGGCCCCGTCATTGGCGATCAGCACGAAGCTGTGTCCGGTGCTGGAGGTGTAGCCGAAGGTGGTGGTGAGGGTGGCATTGCTGATGGTGACGCTGCCGGTGACCGAGATCTGGTCGTAGCCGGTGCCGGCGGTTGTGCCGTCGATCTCCATGGAGGCGGTGGAGCCGGAGGCGAGCGTCAGGTTGCCGGTGGCGATGGTGCCGGGGCTGTTGCCGGGGGCGATGGTGGCGCCGCTCAGCACCTCGACCGGCGTGGTGTAGGTGCCCGTGCCGCCGAGGGTGACGCCCGAGGCGACGCTGAAGGTGCCGGTGCCGGACAGGGTGCCGGTGAAGCTGCTGGCCGCCGCGTTGGACAGGGTGAGGGTGCCGGCGCCGATGGTCACGGTGCCGGACCCGGTCAGGGAACCGATGGTCTCGGTCGTGCCGTTCAGGTCGAGCGTCGCGCCAGCGCCGATGTTCACCGTCGCACCGTCGGCGATGGCGTTGCCGCCGGCGAGCCGGACGGTGCCCGCGCTGATCGTGGTGGTGCCGGTATGAGTGTTGGTGCCGGACAGGGTCAGCACGCCCGTTCCGGTCTTGGTCAGCCCGCCGGTGCCGGAGATCACCCCGGAGAAGGTGGCGTCGGCGCCCTGGGCGACCGTGAGGGCCCCCGACCCGATCGCCACGGTGCCCGCACCGGAGAGCGTTCCGATCGTCTCCGTGGTGCCGTTGAGGTCCAGGGTCGCGCCGGCGGAGACCGAGACGCTGCCGCCATCGGCCAGCGCGCTGCCGCCCGACACTTGCAGGGTCCCGGCTGACACCGTGGTGCCGCCGGTGTAGGTGTTCACACCAGACAGGGTCAGGGTTCCCGCCCCGGACTTGGTAAGGGCGCCAGTGCCGGAAATCACGCCGGAGAAGCCCAGCGCGTCGGAGCGGTTGAAGGCCAGCGTGGCGTTGTTGGTGACGTTGCCGGTGATCGAGCCCGCCGTGCCGCCGTTGCCCACCTGCAGGGTGCCGGCGGTGACCGTGGTGCCGCCGGTGTAGGTGTTGGTGGCGATCAGGATGGTGGTGCCGGTACCGGTCTGGTTGACCGCCGTCGAGCCGGTGATAGGCACCGCCGTGCCGGTGCCGGTGCCGTCGCTGCTGAGGACGTGGCCTGCCGAGGTGTGGTTGAAGTTGACGGCGTTGGTGCCGCCCGATCCGGTGATTGCGGGCGCGTTGACGATTCCGGCGGCACCGCCGCTGCCGATGTTGAGCGTGCTGTTCGACGCGCCGCCGAACCCCAGTCTCACGCCAACGGAGTTGGTCGTGGTGACCGTTCCGCCACCCGAGACCGTAAGCGTCCCCGTCCCCGCGTTGCCGACGGTGATTCCAGAACTGCCGGAGTTGAAGGTGCCAGTGCCGTCGACCAGCATGGTTCCCGTGCTGCCGGCGAAGTTGCCGATAGCGGCGGTGGTGTTGTTGGTGGTCAGGCTGCCGCCGCTGAGGATCTGCAGCGTCCCCGAACCGCCGTTGCTCGACCCGACGGTTACACCGCCGACGGTGGGGGCCGCGCTCGTGAGCTGCGCGGTGCCGCCGTTGTCGATAACGCCAGTGTTGGGAGCGCCGGACGGCACCACACCGCCGACCCAGTTGCCGCCGGTGTTCCAGTCGCCGGTGCCGGCGTTGTTCCAGGTCACCGTTCGCGAGCAGCACCGGCAGGTCGGCGAGCGCGCCCGGCGTCGAGGCGCCGGCGGAGGCGGCCGGTGCGGCCGGCGGTCGAGTCGAGGTCCAGGATCCGCCGAGCGCGGTGCCGCCGACCGGCCGGCTGGCGGCGGCCACCGGGCATCCGGTCGCGCGCTGCAGCGCCGCCACGAAGGCCCGTCCGGCCGCCCCTCGGCGACCGAGCAGGCGTACAGCTCGATCGGCGCGCCGGCGAGCGCCACGCCCAGCGCCGCCAGGTCGTCCCGCCGTCCGGCCACGGTCGCCGCGGTCACCGGCCGGTCGCCGAGCGCCGAGCGCACCCGGCTCGCCGTGGCAGATCACCACCAGTCGGCCGGCCGGGCGCCGCCTGCGGCCGCCGTCACGAGCTGGCTCCAGGCCGTCGCGGTCCGGATCGATCTGCACGATGCGGGCCGGCACGGTCAGCGCCGCGAGGATCGCGTCCGCCGCCGGCACCCGGGCGTCGATGGCGACCAGGGCGGGCCTGGCGCCGGCAATGCCGGGCCGGGCGTCGTGTATCCGGCTGTCGCGACGGATCCGCAGGCTTGTGCTCATCAGATCACCATGAACCAGTCGGCGCTCGCGCCGGCGGGCGGGACGCCCATGAGGGTGACGGTGTTGCCGCCGCCGAGGTCGAGGACGGCGTCGCCGTTGGCGTCGGCGGTCAGCCGGGCCAGCAGGTCGGCGGCGCTGGCGACGCCGGTGCCGTTGACGCCGGCCGCGACCGCGATCCGGTCGCCCTCGGCGGCCGAGAAGCCCAGCGACCGTGTCGACGCCGTCGCCGGAGCCGAAGGCTGCAGCGGTCGGCCCCGATGCCGCCGACCAGCAGGTCGTTTCCGGCGCCGCCCGACAGCGTGTCGTTGCCCTGGCCGCCGAACAGGGTGTCGCCGCCGAGATTGCCGAACAGCCGGTCGTCGCCGAGGTTGCCGTAGACGACGTCGTCGCCCTGGCCGCCATAGGCGATGTCGTTGGCCTGGCCGCCGTACAGCGTGTCGGCGGCGAGGTTGCCGTAGGCGATGTCGTCGCCCTGGTTGCCGTAGGCGATGTCGCCGTCCTGGCTGCCGTAGAGGGTGTCGACGCCGATGCCGCCGGACAGCGTGTCGGCGCCCTGGTTGCCGTAGACGACGTCGGCGCCGGCGGCGCCCCGCACGAGGTCCCCGCCGGCGAAGGCCGAGATGGTGTCGTTGCCGGCGCTGCCGACCAGGGTGTCGTTGCCGGCGCCGCCGGAGCATGAGGCTCGAGCCGGATCCGCCGCCACCCCGCCTCCGTCGCCGTCGCCGGAGCGACGGGAAGGCGATGTCGGTGAGGCTGACGTCGTTGCCGTCGCCGCCGGCGTAGCTGGATCCGGTAGGCCCGGCCGCCGGAGGAGAAGGTCGCCCCCTCGGCGAGGCCGGCGAAGGTGCCGGTGACGGCGTCGGCGCCGTCGTTGCTGATCAGCACCCAGCTCTGGCCGACGGTCGAGGCGTAGCCGAAGACGGTGGTCAGGGTGGCGCCGTTGATGGTGACGGTGCCGGTGACGGCGATCTGGTCGTACTGGGTGCCGGCGGCAGTGCCGTCGATCTCCATGGTGGCGGTCGAGCCGCCGGCCAGCGTCAGGTTGCCGGTGGCGATCGTGCCGGGGCTGTCGCCGGGGGCGATGGTGGCGCCGCTCAGCACCGTCGACCGGCGTGGTGTAGGTGCCGGTGCCGCCGAGGGTGACCCCCGAGGCGACGGTGAACGTGCCGGTGCCGGTGATGGAGCCGGAGAAGCTGCTGGCGGCGGCGTTGGTCAGGGTGATCGACCCGGCGCCGATGGCGACGGTGCCGGAGCCCGAGAGCGCGCCGATGGTCTCGCTGGTGCCGTTCAGGTCGAGGGTGGCGCCGGCGGCGACGTTGACGGTCGCGCTGTCGGCGATCGCGTTGCCGCCGGACAGCCGGAGGGTACCGGCCGAGACTGTGGTGGTGGTGGTGCCGGTGACGGTGTTGGTGCCGGACAGGGTCACGGTGCCGGCGCCGGCCTTGGTCAGGCCGCCGGTGCCGGTGATGGGGCCCGAGAGGGTGGCGTCGGCGGTCGCGGTGATGGTGGCGTCGCTCGACAGCGTGATCGCGTTGTCGACGGTGGTGGCGCCGGTGATCCGTCAGCCCGCCGCCGTTCAGGATCAGCCCGCCGGCCCTGAGATTGCCGTCGGTCGCCACCGACAGGGTGCCGCCGGTGACGGTGGTGGTGCCGCCGTAGCTGTTGGTGCCGGAGAGCGTCAGCGTGCCGGTGCCGGCCTTGGTCAGGCCGTTGGCGCCGGAGACGATGCCGGAGAGGGTGGCGTCGGCGGTCGCGGTGACGGAGGCGTCGCTGGAGAGCGTGATGCGCGTTGTCGATGGTGGTGGCGCCGGTGATCTGCAGCGCCGCCGCCGTTCAGGATGATGCCGCCGGCACCGAGGTTGCCGTCGGACGCCACCGACAGGGTGCCGCCGGTCACGGTGGTGGTGCCGCCGTAGCTGTTGGCGCCGGAGAGCGTCAGCGTGCCGGTTCCGGACTTGGCCAGGCTGCCGGTGCCGGAGACCACGCCGGAGAACGTCGTGCTCGTGGCGCTCGAGACCGTCAGGGTGGCGGACCCGAGATCGACCGAGCCTGCCCCCGACAGCGCGCCCATGGTCTCGCTGTTGTCGTCCAGCTTCAGGGTGGCGCCCGCCGCCACGGAGACGGCGCCGCCGTCCGGAAGCACATTGCTGGCGCTTCCGACCTGCAACGTCCCGGCGCTGATCGTGGTGCCGCCGGAGTAGGTGTTGGTGCCGGTCAGGATGGTGGTGCCGGTGCCGATCTGGCTCACCGCCGTCGTGCCGGTTATGGTGACGGCCGTGCCGCTTCCGGCGCCGTCGCTGCTGAAGACGTAGCCGGCGTCGGTGTGGTTGGAAATTGAGGATGGCGGCGCCGCCGCCGCCAATGACCGAAGCGGTGTTCAGAACGCCCGCGGCGCCGCCGTCGCCGATGTTGAGCGTGCCGGAGCCGCCTCAGGCTAGGCGAGTCTGAAGCTCGCGGCGACGCTGACCGCGCCACCGTTCGAGAGGGTGAGAGTCGCGGTTCCCTGGCTTCCGACGTGGAGGTGTGAGCTGCCGCCGGGAAGGGTCACCGCCGAGCCCGCGCCGTCGACCAGCATGGTTCCCGTGCTGCCGGCGACCAGGCCGATCGTGGAGATGTAGATGCTGGTCGTCAGGGTGCCGCCGCCGGTGACCTCCAGCGTCCCGGATCCGCCATTGGTGGTCCCGAGCCTGAACGAGGCGATCAAGGGCGCCGCGCCGGTCAACTGCGCCGTGCCGCCGTTGTTGATGATGACAAAATCGTCGTTCGTCGCGGGCACGCCCGCAGGGCTCCAGTTGCCGGCCGTGTTCCAGTCGGCGGTACCGGCGGTCCACGAGACGTTGGTGACAAGCAGGATCGCCAGACCCGCCAGCGCCGGCGGCGTCGAGCGCCGGCCGAGCGGCCGGTCGGCCGGCGTCGAGCCTCCAGCGACCCGCCGAGCGCGGTGCCGCCGACCGGCCGGCTGGCGGCCGCCACCGGGCAGCCGGTGACGTCCTCGCAGCGCCGCCACGAAGGCCCGCCGGCCGCCCCTCGGCCACCGAGCAGGCGTACAGCTCGATCGGCGCGCCGGCGAGCGCCCGCCCCAGCTCGGCCAGCTCGTCCGGTCGTCCGGCCAGGGTCGGCTGCGGTCACCGCGCCGGTCGCCGAGGCCGAGCGCCCCGGCTCGCCGTGGCAGACCACCACGAGTCGGCCGGCCCGGCGCCGCCCGGGCCGCCGCGACGAGCTGCGCCAGCCCGTCGCGGTCCGGATCGATCCGCACGATGCGGGCCGGCACGGTCAGCGCCGCGACGATCGCGTCCGCCGCCGGCACCCGGGCGTCGATGGCGACCAGGGCGGACCCGGCGCCGGCAGTGCCGGCCAAAGGGTCGTGCGTCCGGCTTTGGCGCCAGATCCGCAAGCTTGTGCTCATCAGATCACCATGAACCAGTCGGCGCTCGCGCCGGCGGGCGGGACGCCCATGAGGGTGACGGTGTTGCCGCCGCCGAGGTCGAGCAGCGCGTCGCCGGTCGGCGTCGGCGGTCAGCCGGGCCAGCAGGTCGGCGGCGCTGGCGACGCCGGTGCCGTTGACGCCGGCCGTCACCGCGATCCGGTCGCCCTCGGCCACCGAGAAGCCGAGGATGGTGTCGGCGCCGTCGCCGGACCCGAAGGCGTAGCGGTCGGCCCCGATCCCGCCGACCAGCAGATCGTCGCCGGCGCCGCCCGACAGCGTGTCGTTGTCCTGGCCGCCGAACAGCGTGTCGCCGCCGAGATTGCCGAACAGCCGGTCGTCGCCGAAATTGCCGTGGAGGACGTCGTCGCCCTGGCCGCCATAGGCGATGTCGTTGGCCTGGCCGCCGTACAGCGTGTCGGCGGCGAGGTTGCCGTAGACGATGTCGTCGCCCTGGTTGCCGTAGACGACGTCGGCGCCGGCGGCGCCCCGCACGAGGTCGTCGCCGGCGAAGGCCGAGATGGTGTCGTCGCCGGCGCTGCCGACCAGGGTGTCGTTGCCGGCGCCGCCGAGCATGAGGTCGAGCCGGATCCGCCGCCACCGCCGCCTTCGTCGCCGTCGCCGGACGACGGGAAGGCGCATGTGGGTGAGGCTGACGTCGTTGCCGTCGCCGCCGGCGTAGCTGATCCGGTAGGCCCGGCCGCCGGAGGAGAAGGTCGCCCCCTCGGCGAGGCCGGCGAAGGTGCCGGTGACGGCGTCGGCGCCGTCGTTGTCGATCAGCACCCAGCTCTGGCCGACGGTCGAGGCGTAGCCGAAGACGGTGGTCAGGGTGGCGCCGTTGATGGTGACGGTGCCCGTGACGGCGATCTGGTCGTACTGGGTGCCGGCCGCAGTTCCGTCGATCTCCATGGTGGCGGTCGAGCCGCCGGCCAGCGTCAGGTTGCCGGTGGCGATCGTGCCGGGGCTGTTGCCGGGCGAGATCGTGGCGCCGGACAGCACCTCGACCGGCGTGGAGTAGGTGCCGGTGCCGCAGAGGGTGACGCCCGAGGCGACGCTGAAGGTGCCGGCGCCGGACAGCGTGCCGGAGAACGCGTTGGCGCCGGGGTTGGAGAAGCTGATCGACCCGGCGCCGAGCGTCACGGTGCCGGCTCCGGTGAGCGCGCCGATGGTCTCGCTGGTGCCGTTCAGGTCGAGGGTGGCGCCGGCGGCGACGTTGACGGTCGCGCTGTCGGCGATCGCGTCGCCGCCGGACAGCCTGAGGGTGCCGGCGGAGACCGTGGTGGTGCCGGTGTAGGTGTTGGTCCCCGACAGCGTCAGCACGCCGCCGCCGCTCTTGGTGACGTCGCCGGTGCCGGAGATCGCGCCGGAGTAGGCCAGGGCGTCGGAGCGGTCGAAGGCGAGCGTGGCGTTGTTGGTGACGTCGCCGGTGATCGATCCGGTGGTGCCGCCGTCGCCGACCTGCAAGGTGCCGGCGCTGATCGTGGTGCCGCCGGCGTGGGTGTTGGCGTCGGTCAGCGTCAGGGTGCCGGCCCCGCTCTTGGTGACGCTGCCGGTGCCGGAGACCACACCGGAGTAGGTCAGCGCGTCGGAGCGGTCGAAGGCGAGCGTGGCGTTGTTGGTGACGTTGCCGGCGATCGATCCCGTCGTGCCTCCGTCGCCGACCCGCAGCGTGCCGGCGCTGATCGTGGTGCCGCCGGTGTGGGTGTTGGCGCCGGTCAGCGTCAGGGTGCCGGCCCCGCTCTTGGTGACGCTGCCGGTGCCGGAGATCGCGCCGGTGTAGCTCAGCGCGTCGGAGCGGTTGAAGGCCAGCGTGGCGTTGTTGGTGACGTTGCCGGTGATCGAGCCGGCCGTGCCGCCGTTGCCGACCTGCAGGGTGCCGGCGCTGATCGTCGTGCCGCCGGTGTAGGTGTTGGTGGCGGACAGTGTCAGCACGCCCGTTCCGGTCTTGGTCAATCCGCCGGTGCCGGAGACCACCCCGGAGAAGGTGGCGTCGGCGCCCTGGGCGACCGTCAGCGCGCCGGACCCGATCGCCACGGTCCCGGCGCCTGACAGCGTGCCGATCGTCTCCGTGGTGCCGTTGAGGTCCAGGGTCGCCCCGGCGGAGACCAAGACAGTTCCGCCGTCGGCCAGCGCGCTGCCGCCGGAGAGCTGCAGGGTACCAGCGCTGACCGTGGTGCCGCCGCTGGAGGTGTTGGCGCCGGAGAGGGTCAGGGTGCCGGCCCCGGACTTGGTCAGGGCGCCGGTGCCGGAGATCACGCCGGAGAAGCCCAGCGCGTCGGAGCGGTTGAAAGCCAGCGTGGCGTTGTTGGTGACGTTGCCGGTGATCGAGCCGGCGGTGCCGCCGTTGCCGACCTGCAGTGTGCCGGCGGAGATCGTGGTCCCGCCGGTGTAGGTGTTGGTGGCGATCAGGATGGTGGTGCCGGTGCCGGTCTGGTTCACCGCCGCTGTGCCGATGATGGCGACCGCCGTGCCGCCGCCGGTGCCGTCGCTGCTGAGGACGTGGCCGGCGTCGGTGTGGTTGAGGTTGACGGTGGCGTTGCCGCCACTGCCCGTGATGCTCGTGGCGGACACGATGCCCGCGGCACCGCCGCTACCGATATTCAGCGTACCGGTGGCCCCGGACCCGCTGCCGAGCCGGACAGCGGTTTCCGCAGTGAGTCTGCCGCCGCCGGAGACGGTTAGCGTTCCGCTACTGCTGGCGGAACCACCAGCAAGGATATTGCTTGTGCCCGTAAAGGTAGCGGTCGCGCCGTTCGAAATGGTCAGCGATGCGGTTCCGAGATTCCCCAGCAGATGGTCTCTCGACTCGATGCTGGTGAACGTCACGGCGGAGCCGGCACCGTCCACCACCACGGTCCCCGAGCTTCCGGCCCCCACGCCGATTTGTAAGAGACTGGCTGTCAGCTTACCGCCGCCGGTGATCTGCAGTGTTCCGCTTGAATCGGCAGCCTCCGCGGCACGGACAATACCGACAGTGGGGGCGGCCCCGGTGAGCTGCACAGTGCCGCCGTTGTCGATGATGGCGAAATCGCCGCTGCCGATGGCACGCCGGCCGGGTTCCAGTTTCCCGCCGTGTTCCAGTCGCCCGTGCCAGCGTTCCAGATCGCGTCCGCGAGCAGCACCGGCAGGTCGGCCAGCGCCGTGGCGTCGAGCGCCGGCGCGGCGGCCGGTCGGCCGGCGTCGAGGGTCCACGATCCGCCGAGCGCGGTGCCGCCGACCGGGCCGCTCGCGGCGGCCACCGGGCAGCCGGTCGCGCGCTGCAGCGCCGCCACGAAGGCCCGCCCGCCCCGCCCCTCGGCCACCGAGCAGGCGTACAGCTCGATCGGCGCGCCGGCCAGCGCCACCCCAGCGCCGCCAGTTCGTCCCGCCGTCCGGCCACGGTGGCGGCGGTCAGCGGCCGGTTGCCGAGCGCCAGCGCCCCCGGGTCGCCGTGGCAGATCACCACCAGCGGCCGGCCCGGCATCGCCTGCGCCGCCGTCACGAGCTGCGCCAGCCCGTCCCGGGCCGGATCGATCCGCACGATGCACGCCGGCACGGTCAGCGCCGCGACGATCTCGTCCGCCGCCGGCAGCCAGCCGTCGATCGCGACCAGGACGGCGCGGGACGACCGGCCGGGCAGGCCGGCGCGCGTCGCCGGCTGGACGGCGATTGGCGTGTCCCTATTGACAGCTGGCCGGTTCACGCCAATTCCCCCTAGAATTGCCTGGGCGATGGATCGACGGGATGCCGAGCCTCGGGGCGAGACTTCCGGCACCTGCCGGCTCGCTGGATGCTGCCTTCCGTTCGGAGTGCGGAGACGAATGCCGGCTTTGTGGGTTCGTTGTGATTCGGTTGATCGGCTATGAATTGTCGCTGCCGGATGCGGTGACGTCTGCGAACCAGTTCACACAACGGAAGATCGATGACCCCGGAAGACCTGCTGTCGCGCCACGACCTGCTCGGCATCCTGTCGCCGGACGAGCGCCACGCGCTGCTCCGGCACGTGGCGGTCCGCGCGGTCGCGGCCGGGCACACCCTGTTCCGGCAGGGCGACCCGGGTGACGGCCTCTACGGGATCCTCACCGGGCGCGTGGTGGTCACGGTGGAGTCCGCCGAGGGCAAGGAACTCATCCTCAACATGTTCGGACCGGGCGACTTCTTCGGCGAGATCGCCCTGCTGGACGGCAAGGGGCGGACGGCGAACGCGGTGGTCCGCGAGGCCGGGCGCCTCGTCTTCCTGCCGCGCGGCGAGTTCCTGCCGTTCCTGGAGCGGCGGCCGGCGCTGGCGGTTCGGATGATCGCGCTGCTCTGCGACCGTCTGCGCCGCACCACGCAGCTGTTCGAGGACGCGGCCCTCCAGGATGTCCCGGTGCGGCTCGCCAAGCAGCTCTCGGTGCTCGCGGAACGCCAGGGCATCGATGCCGGCGAGACCGTCGCGATCTCGCAGGCGGAGCTGGCGCAGACCCTCGGGGTGTCGCGCGAGATCGTCAGCCGCCACCTGGGGGTGTGGCGCGAGGCCGGCCTCGTCGAGCTCGGGCGTGGCCGCATCAGGATCCGCGACCGGGCGCCCCTGCACCGCATCGTCGCCGGAGGCTGACGGTTGGCAGCGTCGTTCTACGCGCAGCTCGACCGGATCACCGAGCTGCTCAGGACCCGCGGCCGGGTCTCGTACCGCGCCCTCAAGCGCGAGCTCGGGCTCGACGACGCGCTGCTCGCCGACCTGGCGGCGGAGCTTGATCTCGGTGCAGCGCCTCGCCGTCGAGAGCCGAGGGCGGCGTGCTCGAATGGACGGGGGCGGCAGCAGTCCCGGGTGGCGCCGAGCGGCGTCAGGTGACCGTCATGTTCTGCGACCTCGTCGGCTCGGCCGGTCTTGCCGAGCGCCTCGATCCGGAGGACCTGCGCGACCTGCTCCGCCGCTACCAGGAGACCGTGGACGCGGTCGTCCGGCGGTGCGGGGGCGTCGTCGCGCGCTCCGTGGGCGACGGACTGCTGGTGTATTTCGGCTATCCCTCGGCGCACGAGGACGGCGCCGCGCGCGCGGTGCGGGCAGGCCTGCAGATCGTCCAGGCGGTGCGCGGCGTGCCGTCGGCCGAGCCGCTGCAGGTGCGGATCGGCGTGCACACCGGCATGGCGGTCATGGGCGACATCGGGTCGGGCGACAACCGCGAGTCGATGGCGGCGGTCGGCGAGACGCCGAACATCGCCGCCCGTCTCCAGAGCCTGGCGGAGCCCGATGCGGTCGTGCTGAGCGAGGCGAGTTACCGGCTGCTGCGCGGCGCGTACGAATGCGCCTGGCTGGGCGCGAAGACGCTCCGCGGGATCACCGAGGCGATCGGCGCCTATCGGGCGCTGCGCGAGCGTCCGTCCTGGGAGATGCCGGAGGTGGCGAACGAGGCGACGCCGCTGGTGGGGCGCACCCGGGAGATCGCGCTGCTGTCCCGCTACTGGGAAGAGGCGGTGACCGGGCAAGGCCAAGTCGTGCTTCTGCGAGGCGAGCCGGGGATCGGCAAGTCACGTCTGGTTCGCGCGCTCAAGGCCCATGTCGCCGGACAGTCGCATGACTGCATCACGGTGCGCGGCGTGGAGTTCCATCGCAACAGCGCCTTTCATCCGGTCGCCGAACTGCTGCATCGCGTGCTGCAAGTCGACGATGCCGAGCTGCCGGGGCTGGAGCGGTTCGAGCGCCTGCGCGCGAAGCTGCTTGCAGAGGACAAGCCGCTCGCGGAGGGAATGCCCGGTGACGACGTCGCCGCGCTGCTGGCCCCGCTTCTCGGGATTCCCCTTCCGGACGGAGTCGCCCCGCGGCGGAACCGGACGCCCGAACGGGTGCGCGAGGACACGATCAAGGCGCTTCAGGGTTTCGTGCTCGCCCTGACGTCGGAGCGGCCACTCCTCCTGATCCTCGAGGACCTGCACTGGATCGACGCCTCCACCCTGGAGTGGCTGGACCGACTGATCGACGCGGCGGGCAGGCACCGGATGCTCGTGGTGCTCACCGCCCGCCCGGAATTCGGCCAGCGGTGGTCCGACCGACCGGGCGTGCTGGAGATGACTCTGGCTCGCCTGGGCCGCAACGCCGCCGAACGCATTGTCTCGGCGGTGGCCGGTCGACCGCTGCCGCGGGCCATCGTGGCGGAGATCGCGAACCGGACCGACGGTGTGCCGCTGTTTGTCGAGGAGCTGACAAAGATGCTGCTCGGCGCCGGCCTCGTACCGGACCAGGATGCGGCCAATTCCCCGCAACCGGAACTGCCGCAGTCGATCCCGGCGAGCCTCCAGGATTCGCTGATTGCGCGGCTGGATCGACTGCCGACCGGCAAGCTGACGGCGCAAGTCGGCTCGGTCATCGGCCGCCGGTTCTCCTACGGAATGCTCCAGCAGGTCGCCGGGCTCGACGACACGGAGCTGAATCGCGATCTTGCGGCGCTGGTCGACGCCGAACTTCTGATCCGGCACGGCGAGCCGCCGGGCGCGGACTACACGTTCAAGCACGCGCTGGTTCAGGATGCGGCATACCAGATGCTGCTGCGTGGCCCCCGCCGGGAGTACCACGAACGCATCGCGCTGGTGCTCGAGAAGCAGTCGGGAATTGCGGCCGAGCTGCTGGCGCATCACTTCGCCCGGGCGGAGCGCGTCTCCGTGGCCATCCGTTACTGGCAGCAGGCCGGGGAAGAGGCCGCCCAGCGCCTGGCCTATGTCGAGGCCATCGGCCATTTCGACTCGGCGATCCGGCTGCTTCCCGAGTTGCCGGAGTCGGAGGAAAGGCAGCATCGGGAGCTGGCGCTGCGGACCGCGATGGGAGTGCCGCTGGTGGCGGCGAAGGGCTATGGCTCGCCGGAGGCCGAGAATTGCTACAGCCGAGCCTACGACCTGTGCCGCGAACTCGACGACCGGGCTCGCCAGTTTTCGGCGCTCCGTGGCTTATGGAACCTGCGGCTGGTGCGCGCCGAACTCGGCCGGGCGCGTGACCTGAGCGCGCAACTGCTGGCTCTCGCGAGCGGTGACGACGATCCCGGCCAGCGTGTCGCAGCCCATCGCGCCGTCGGTGTCACCATGTTCAAGCTCGGGGAGTACACGGCCGCCGCCGAGCACTTCCAGCTCGCGATTGACGCCTACGATCCCGCCTTGCACGCGGCTCTCGCGCCGGAGCACGGCGCCGACCCGTGCGTCGTCTGTCTGGCGTATCTCGGCACCACGACCTGGGCCCTCGGCAATCCGGACCAGGCGCTCGGGCATGTCCGCGAGGCGCTGGAGCTGGCGCGGCGGCTCGGACACGACCTCAGTGTCGCCGTCGCGCTGACGACCGCCAGCCGGTTCCATCAGGTCCGCCGCGAGCCGGCCCGGGTCCGCGAGCACGCGACCGCCGTGATTGCGCTGTCGCAGGAACTCGGGCTGCCGTACTGGCGGGCGCTCGGAACGACCCTGGTCGGTTGGGCGATGGCGCAGGAAGGCGATGCGCGCGGCGGCGTCGTGGCGATTCAACGCGGTCGCAAGGCGCTGCGCGACACCGGCGCGGTGTTGATAGAGCCGTGGAACCTTGCGGCACTCGCCGACGCCCATCGTCTGGCCCACGAACCGGCAACCGCCCTCGGCCTGATCGCGGAGGCGCTGGCGCTGGCCGAGGCGACCGGCGAGCGATGGTGGCAGGCCGAGCTGCACCGGCTGGCCGGCGACTGCACGATCGAGCGTGGCGGCGCCGGTGCCGAAGCGGAGGCCGCGGCCTGCTTCCGTCGCGCGCTCGGCAGCGCCGGGCGTCAGCGGGCAAGGTCGCTGGAGCTGCGGGCCGCAACCAGCCTCTTCCGGCTGACCGACGGCGACGCCGAGCGCGCGTTGCTGGCCGAGATCCACGGCACCTTCACCGAAGGCTTCGACACCCCCGACCTGCGGGAAGCCCGGGCGGCGCTCGACGCGGGGTGACCGGCGGCCGTGCCGGGACCGCGCTCGCCTCTCGCCATTCCCGGCGCGACCCGCTAAAACGGCGCCCTCGCATTGGGACGGTCCGTCAGTCGGGGACACCTATGGATAACGTCGACGCGTTGCGCGCTGAAACTGCTGGCCGAGATCGAGCGGGCCGGTGACACCGACGCGCTGGAGCAGGTGCGCATCGCCGCGCTGGGCAAGAAAGGCCGCATCACCGAGCGCATGAAGGCGCTGGGCGGGCTCGACCCGGAGTCGCGCAAGGCCGCCGGGCTGGCCCTGAACGCGGTGAAGGACGCGGTGGCCGAAGCGCTGGAGAGCCGGCGGGCGTCGCTGGGCGACGCGGCGCTGGACGCCCGGCTGGCGCGCGAGCGGATCGACGTGTCGCTTCCCGCCCGCGCCGAGCCGCGTGGCCGCATCCACCCGATCACCCAGACCATCGACGAGCTGACCGCGATCTTCTGCGAGATGGGCTTCACGGTCGCCGAGGGCCCGGACATCGAGAGCGACTACTACAACTTCACCGCCCTCAACATTCCCGAGGACCATCCGGCGCGTCAGGAGCACGACACCTTCTACCTGCAGCCGGATGCCGAGGGCCGTCGCAAGGTGCTGCGCACCCACACCTCGCCGGTGCAGATCCGCACCATGGAGAAGGTGACGCCGCCGATCCGCATCATCGTGCCCGGCCGCACCTTCCGCTCCGACCACGACGCCACCCATTCGCCGATGTTCCATCAGGTCGAGGGGCTGGTGGTCGACAAGAAGACCCACATGGGCCACCTCAAGGGCTGCCTGATCGACTTCTGCCGGGCGTTCTTCGGCATCGACGACCTGCCGGTTCGGTTCCGGCCGTCCTACTTCCCGTTCACCGAGCCGTCGGCCGAGGTCGACATCGGCTGCTCGCGCAAGGGCGGCGAGATGAAGATCGGCAATTACGGCGACTGGCTGGAGATCCTCGGGTCCGGCATGGTCAACCCGCGGGTGCTGGCCAACGCCGGCATCGATCCGACCGAATACCAGGGCTTCGCCTTCGGCATGGGCATCGAGCGCATCGCCATGCTGAAATACGGCATCCCGGACCTCAGGCCGTTCTACGACAGCGATTTGCGCTGGCTGCGCCACTACGGCTTCGTGCCGATCGCCCAGCCGACCGTGGCCGGGGGCTCTGAGCCATGAAGTTCACGCTGAGCTGGCTGAAGGCCCATCTCGACACCACCGCGTCGCTGACCGAGATCACGGACCGCCTCACCATGCTCGGGCTCGAGCTGGAGGGGGTGGAGGACCGCGCCGCGGCGTTCAGGCCGTTCCGCATCGCCCACGTGGTCGAGGCGGTGCAGCACCCGAACGCCGACCGCCTCAGGGTCTGCAAGGTCGACGCCGGCGACGGCGTCGTCCAGGTGGTGTGCGGCGCCCCGAACGCCCGCACCGGCATGCGCGGCGTGTTCGCGCCGGCCGGCACCCACATCCCCGGCACCGGCGTCGACCTGAAGAAGGGCGTGATCCGGGGCGAGGAATCCAACGGCATGCTGCTGTCCGAGCGCGAGCTCGGCCTGTCGGACGATCACGAGGGCATCATCGACCTGCCCGCCGACGCGCCGGTCGGCGCCAACTGGGCGGCGTGGGCCGGGTTCGACGACCCGCTGATCGACATCGCCATCACCCCGAACCGCGGCGACTGCCTCGGCGTGCGCGGCATCGCCCGCGACCTCGCCGCCGCCGGCGTCGGCACCCTGAAGCCGCTCGACACCTCGGCGGTGAAAGGCAGCTTCGTCAGCCCGCTGAAATGGCGCATCGACCTGCCGGCCGACCGCGCCCATCTGGCCCCTCTGGTGGTCGGGCGCTACTTCCGCGGTGTCCGCAACGGCCCGAGCCCGAAATGGATGCAGGACCGGCTGCGCGCCGTCGGCCTGCGGCCGATCTCGGCGCTGGTCGACATCACCAACTACGTGATGCTGGACCTCGGCCGGCCGCTGCACGCCTACGACCCGGCCAAGGTGTCCGGCGACCTGGTGATCCGGCTGGCGCGGCCCGGCGAGAGTACCTGGCCCTGAACGGCCGCGAGTACGCCTTCGACGACGACATGCTGGTGATCGCCGACGATCACGGCGCCGACGACCTCGCCGGCGTCATGGGCGGCGAACGTTCGGGCGTGTCCGAGTCCACCACCGACATGTTCCTCGAGGTCGCGATCTTCGACCCGACCTCGGTCGCCGCCACCGGCCGCAAGCTGGGCGTCCAGTCCGACGCCCGCTACCGGTTCGAGCGCGGCCTCGACCAGACCTCGCCGTTCTGGGGGGCGGAGGTCGCGACCCGGCTGGTGCAGGAGATCTGCGGCGGCGAGGCGAGCGAGCTGGTGGTTGCCGGTGCCGAACCGGACTGGCGCCGACCGATCCCGTTGCGCCACTCGCGCATCGCCGGGCTGTGCGGCGTCGAGGTGCCGGAGCCGGAAGCAAAACGGATCCTGGCGCGCTCGGCTTCGAGGTGTCCGGCGCCGGCGAGGCGATGGCGGTAACGCCGCCGCCCTGGCGCGGCGACATCGACGGCGAGGCCGACCTGGTCGAGGAGGTGGTGCGGGTCAACGGCTTCGACGCCATCGAGCCGGTGTCGATGGAGCGCGACACGACGGTCCCGCCGCCGGCCCTGACGCCGGAGCAGAACCGCCGGCGGCTCGCCAAGCGCGCGCTGGCCGGCCGCGGCCTGATCGAGGCGGTGACCTTCTCGTTCCTGCCGGCGCGCCACGCCGCCCTGTTCGGCGGCGTCGGCGTCGAGCGCACCCTGGTCAACCCGATCAGCGCCGATCTCGACGTGATGCGCCCGGCGATCCTGCCGAACCTGCTGAGCGCCGCGTCGCGCAACGCCAATCAAGGCCACCCGGACCTGGCGCTGTTCGAGGTCGGCCCGGAATACGCCGGCGACCGGCCGGAGGACCAGGCCTGGGTCGCCTCGGGGCTGCGCCACGGCCGCACCGGCCCGCGCGACGTCCACAAGGGCGACCGGGCGGTCGACGCCTACGACGCCAAGGCCGACGCCGTCGACCTGCTGGAGACGCTGGAGGCGCCGACCGGCAATCTGCAGGTCACCGCCGACGCGCCCACCTGGTACCACCCCGGCAGGTCCGGCTGCCTGCGGCTCGGGCCGACCGTCCTGGCGCGATTCGGCGAACTGCACCCGCGCATCCTGCAGGCCTTCGGGCTGAAGGGTCCGGCGGTCGCCTTCGAGGTGCTGCTGGACGCGGTGCCGATGCCGAAACGCAAGGGCCCCAGCGGCCGCTGCTGGACCGCATCCCGTTCCAGGCGGTGGTCCGCGACTTCGCCTTCGTGGTCGCCGACGAGGTGCCGGCCGACAAGCTGGTGCGCGCCGCCGCCGGAGCCGACAAGGCCCTGATCGACGGGGTGCGGGTGTTCGACGAGTACCGCGGCGCCGGCGTTCCCGTGGGCTCCCGGTCGATCGCCATCGAGGTCACCCTGCAGCCGCGCACCGCGACCCTGACCGACGAGCAGATCGAGGCGGTCGGCCGCAAGATCGTCGCCGCCGTCGAGAAGCACACCGGCGGTACGCTCAGAGGGTAGAGGCGGCCTGAACAACCGGCCACCCCCTCGTCATTCCGGACGGACGCGCCGCCCCACGGGGCGACGGGCACAGGGCGCGACAAGCGCGGTGCGTCGGGTGGCTTCCGGCTCCGTCCCGCCGGCGGCGGTCCGGTCCGGAATGACGACAGAATAAATTGCGAGGGCGGCCGCTGCGGCTCGCCCGCTCACCCCACTATTGAGGCCGGTCGCTGCGGCTCGCCCGCTCACCGCAATGTTGAGGGCAGCCGCTGCGGCTGGCCCCCTCAGCGCAACATCGAGGGCGGCCGCTGCGGCTGTACCCCTCACCGCAACATTGAGGGCGACCACTGCGGCTCGCCAATTCACCCCAATTTCGTCATTCCGGACGGACGCGCGTCAGCGCGGCCGAGCCGGAACCTACGAAGCGACGGGCACAGGCCACTGCAGGTGCGGTGCGGCTGGCAGGTTCCGGATCCGTCCCACCGGCGGCGGTCCGGTCCGGAATGACGAAGTGGGGGGCTCACGGCCAGGGCTGGTGCAGGCCGATCGAGAGTTCGTGGAAGTCGGGGTGCTCGGGGTCGATGCGGCCGGTGCGCATCAGCCAGTCGATGACGACCAGGCTGCAGTTGTACTTGAAGTCGTCGGTGGTCTCGACGATGCGGGCAACCTCGCCGGGTTCCATCAGGCGGAAGTCGTGAACCTCGCCGTCGACCGGCTCGGGCCCGAAATCCTCGGGCAGTTGCAGGTCGTAGCTCCAGAAGGCGTGCCGGCGCAGCCCTTCCGGCACTTCCATCGTGTAGCTGATCATCGACACCGGCACCGCCCGTCGCCGCCAGGTCCTCGGGGATCCCGGCCTCCTCGGCGCACTCCTTGATCAGGTTCTCGCGCGCCGACAGGCCGGCCGGGATGGCCGCCGGCGACCATGTTGTCGAGCTTGCCCGGGAAGCGTGGTCTTGGTCAGCGCCCGCCGGGCGATCCACATGCGCGTGCCGGCTCCGGTGCCGACCAGCCCGTTCAGGTGGAAGCCGCGGTTGGCGATGCCGAACTCGGTGACGGCGCCGCGGTCGAGAGTGAACAGCGCCTCGCCGCCCAGGCGCTCGATCACCGGGTAGGCCTCGCCGCGCAGGCGACCGATCAGGCCGTCCTCGGCGAGCGCCGCCACCGCGTCGGCCACCGCCTGGGTGCGGTCGGCGGGGGTGCGCAGGTCCGGATCGAGGTGAACCAAGTCCTCGAACACGTGGAACAACGCGCCGAAGCGCCGCAACTCCAGGCTCAACGGCCGGCGGATCCAGCCGACCCGTGCCGTCCCGACCCGGAACGGCACGAAATCGCTGAGCGAGTAGGTGTTGCAGTGTCGGACGTGGTCGAGGAACGCCATCCAGGCTCTATGCCCGACGGGCGTGGCGGGTTCAATCCCTCAACCCGGCCGGCGCCGACCGCGAGGCTCAGGCGTAGCTCTTCTCGCTGGTCAGGACGGTGACCACCGCCACCATCTGGCGGATGGCGCTGGCGATCTGCTCGGCCTTCGGGCGATCGAGGCCGTCGACCTGCAGGTCGATGGTCAACTCGTCGCGCCGTCCGCCGAGGTCGGCGTGCCAGCGCAGCGGGATCATGCCGCGCTTGGCGAACAGTTCGAGGACGCGCGGCATCACCGACGGATCGGCGACCGCCTGGATCGAGAAGCAGGCGACGGTCGGATGGGTGTCGGCAGACGACGCGGAGGCGGACGGACGGCTCAGACGCTCGGCGAGCATGGGGAATCTCCAACGATATCGGATGGACGAACAGCGCAGTCCCGGCCCTCGACGAGGACCGGGCGGCTAATTCGCCGACCGATGCGGCCCGACGGCCGCGTGTGGAGATTCGAACTCATGGAAATAATGTTACCGGCTCGCCGCCCGGCGGTCAACCGGTGAGCCGGGACAGAGCGAGGTTGAGCTGGCTCATGCGCTCGTGGTCGCCGAACGCCGAGTCCGGGTGGTAGATCATCGCCAGCCGCCGCCAGCGGCGCTTGATGGTGCCGGGATCGGGCACCGCGGTCGGCGGAAACCCGAGCACGAACAGCGCGTCCGACCGGCTGGAGATCCCGCGCTCCAGCACCGGCGTCGCCAGGTCGCCGATGAGTTGACGAAGCGTGGCGTTCTCGGCCGCCAGCCCGTCGCGCGCCCGCTCGGCCTCGCTGCCGGCCTTGCGCTCCGAGGCGGTCACGACCGCCAGCTCGGCCTCGCCCTCCGCCATCTGCAGGGCCAGCGCCAGGGCGCGACGCAGAGTCGCGACCGAATGCCCGGCTGGAAGCCGCATCTGAATGCGTGGCTTGCGCTTGAGGACCCTGCCCTTCGACGCTCCGGACTGCAGTTCGATCGCCTCGCGATCATCGGGCCCGGGCTCACCCGGATCCGGAACCCGAGCCAAATGGTCGGCACCGACCAGCAGCAGCACCGCGCGCGCCAGATCGGCTGGGCTGGCGCCCCGGCGGGCCGCCAGTCGGGTCACCCGGTCGCGAAATCGGGTCGGGCAGGGCACTATATAGGAGGTGCCGCGGGTGTTCGCGGAACCGGAGGCATCAGGCATAGTCCTACCACTTCTAGAGTGAAATCCGCAGAAAACCGCGAGATATGTCCATTTCGGGCGACGGTACTCTGCCCGGCACTCCCACGCAACCGCGATCGGAGTTACGCTGGCGCCGGTCCGTTCCGCTCTGTCACCAAGCTCTTACCAATTGCCTAACATATTTGGTTAACAGCCCACTTCGGGCCAGAATCGCCACGGTCAACCGCTTCGATCGCCGCGCACTTGACTAAAATCTGAGTTTTACGCAATTGCTCTAAATCAACTAGTTACACCATTAACCTTGCTGGTGACGTGAGGATCGCGTCGGACCCGTACCAAATCGTGGGCGGCTCCGGAGGTGCTGCACCTGGACCGGGCAGCCCTTCCACGCCATGTTGGACAAAATCCCTTCCGGAGCATCCGATGACCGACGTTCTTCCGGTTCCGCCCGCAGTCCCCGTAGGCCTCGACACCCGGGATCTCGCCCGCGCCGCCCTGCCCTCGGCAGACTCGGTGCTGGAGGCGGCACGCCGGAACGTCGCCGCCCGCCTGGCGCCCGGAGGCCGTCTCGACGGACGGGCCCTGGACTCCGAGCAGACGCTGGCGCACGGCTTCGCCTGGCTGGCGACCACGGTCGAGGCGTTGCGCCAGACCCTTGCCTGGGCCGACCGTCTGGCCGATGCCGGCCGCTTCGGCGCGACCGAGTCGGCGCTGCTCGGCGTCGCCTTCGGCGAGTATCTCGGCCAGATCGCCGGCGGCATCGCGATGACCCAGACCGAGACCGTGCGACCGCACGATTTCGGCCTGGAGGCGGCCGACCTCGCGCCGCTGTCGAGCGACGTCCTGCCGGCGTCTGATGCGCGAGGGCAACGGCCAGGCGGCGCGCGTGGCGCTGGCGGAACTGCTGCACGACGGCCTGGAGAGCGGCGACCCCGACGGCCTCGGCGACCATGGGCTGGACGAGACGCTGTCGATGGTGCGCGAGCAGTTCACACGGTTCTCCGACGACCGGGTGGCGCCGCACGCCCACGGCTGGCACCTGGAGGACCGGCTGATCCCGATCGAGGTGGTCGAGGAGATGGCTGCCCTCGGCACCTTCGGGTTGACCGTTCCGGAAGCCTATGGCGGCCTCGGCATGGGCAAGGAGGCCCTGGTGGTGGTCTCCGAGACGCTGAGCCGGGCCTATATCGGGGTCGGTTCGCTCGGTACGCGCTCGGAGATCGCCGCCGAACTGATCCGGTTGGGCGGCACCGAAGCCCAGAAGGAGCATTGGCTGCCGCGCATAGCCTCCGGCGAGATCCTGCCGACGGCGGTGTTCACCGAACCCAACACCGGCTCGGATCTGGCACGGTTGCGGACCCGCGCGGTGCGCGATGGCGACGCCTACCGGGTGCACGGCAACAAGACCTGGATCACCCACGCCGCCCGCACCGACCTGATGACGTTGCTGGTGCGGACCGACCAGGCTGAGCCCGGCTACCGTGGACTGTCGATGCTGCTCGCCGAGAAGCCGCGCGGCAGCGACGCCGAACCGTTTCCAGCCACCGGCATGTCGGGCGGCGAGATCCCGGTGCTCGGCTACCGCGGGATGAAGGAGTACGAGATCGCCTTCGACGGCTTCGCGGTGCCGACCTCGGCGCTGCTGGGCGGCGTCGAGGGCCAGGGCTTCAAGCAGCTCATGGCGACCTTCGAGAGCGCCCGCATCCAGACCGCCGCCCGCGCCCTGGGCGTCGGCCGGAACGCCCTTGAACTGGGGCTTCGTTACGCTTCCGAAAGAGTGCAGTTCGGCCAGGCGATCCGCCACTTTCCGCGGGTCGCGAACAAGCTGGCGCGGATCGCCGCGGAACTGACGGCGGCGCGCGCGCTGACCCTGTTCGCGGCCCGCGAGAAGGACAGCGACCGGCGCTGCGACATCGAGGCGGGCATGGCCAAGCTGCTGGCGGCGCGGGTGGCGTGGGCCGCCGCCGACGACGTCCTGCAGATCCACGGCGGCAACGGTTTCGCGCTCGAGTACCCGATCAGCCGGGTGCTGTGCGACGCCCGCATTCTCAACATCTTCGAGGGTGCCGGCGAGATCCAGGCTGGGGTGATCGCGCGCGGCCTGCTCACTCCCGGCCGGAACTGATCGCGGCCGGATCGCCGGACCCGAACCGATGACGGACCGTACCGATCACGCCGACGAACTCGCCCGCTCCTGGGAGGCGAACGCCGAGCTGTGGGTCCGGGCGGTGCGCGGGAACCGGATCGCCAGCCGCGCCGCCGCCACCGACGCCGCGATCCTGGCCGCGATCGCCGCGCACCGGCCGCAGCGGGTGCTCGACATCGGCTGCGGCGAGGGCTGGCTGGTCCGGCGGCTGGTGCGGGAAGCCGGCTGCCGGGCGGTCGGCATCGACGGCTCGATGGCGCTGGTCGAAGCCGCGCGAGCCGTCGATCCGCAGGGAGACTACCGGACCATCAGCTTCGACGCGTTCGTTGCGGACGCGGATCTGGCGGGCGGGCCCTTCGACGTCGCGGTGTTCAACTACGCGCTGTTCGACGGCACCGCCGCCGACCTGCTGGCCACCGCGGCGTCCCGCCTGGCGCCCGGCGGGGTGGTGATCGTGCAGACCCTGCACCCCTGGACCGCCGCCGGCGGCAACTACCGCGACGGTTGGCGGATCGAGGACTACGCCGGTTTCGCCGAGCCCGGCGAGACCTGGATGCCGATGCCCTGGTACTTCCGCACCCTCAGCTCGTGGATGGCGCTGATCCGCGACGCCGGGCTGGCGCTGGAGGACCTGTCGGAGCCGGGATCGGACCGGGGCGAGCCGCTGTCGATGCTGCTGACCGCCGGCCGGACCGCCTGAAGCACGGGGTTTGCGGGCGGGGCCGCGACCATCCGCCACGGCCGCCGGATGGTTTCGGTATCGCCCCGGCCGGCTGCCGGTCTATATCAGAGGAATGAGCACCGTCTTCACCATCCTGTCTGTTCATGGCCATGGCCGCCACCCTCGGCGCCCTGGTATGGGGGCTGATCGCCATGGCCCGTGGCGGCGAGTTCAACGCCCAGTGGTCCAACAAGATGATGCGCTATCGCGTGCTGTTCCAGGCGATCGCCATCGGCGTCTTTGCCCTGCTTCTGTCCCTGAGCAAGGGCTGAGCGCGCGATGGTCAGGCTTACCCGGATCTACACGCGCGGCGGCGACCAGGGGCAAACCTCGCTCGGCGACGGAACGCGGGTTGCCAAGCATTCCCCGCGGCCGTCCGCCTACGGCACCGTCGACGAGGCCAACGCCGTGATCGGCTTGGCGCGCCTGAGCGCGGCCGCCGACGGCGGCCCCGACACCGACGCCATGCTGGCCCGCATCCAGAACGACCTGTTCGACCTGGGCGCCGACCTCTGCACCCCGGAAGCGCCCGACCCGAAATACCCGCCGCTGCGGATCGTGGCCGCCCAGGTAACCCGGCTGGAAGCCGGAGATCGACGCGCTGAACGCCGAGCTGTCGCCGCTCGACTCCTTCATCCTGCCGGGTGGTCGGCCGACCGCGGCCTACCTTCACCTCGCCCGGACCGTCGCCCGACGGGCCGAGCGCGAGATCACCGCGCTCGCCGAGAGCGAACCGATCAACCCGGAGGCGGTCCGGTACGTGAACCGGCTGTCCGACCACCTGTTCGTGCTGGCCCGCTGGGTCAACGACCGGGGTCGGGAAGACGTTCTGTGGGTCCCGGGAGGCAACCGCTGACCAGCAGCGGCGAGGCGCCGACCCGGCGCCGCCGCGCAACACTTCCGCTGCGTCACCTTGACACGTCGGGGGGCGCTTTCTAAAGAGCGGGGTCGCCCGGCGGAGATCGGACGATATCCCGGACAGACCGAGGGAGCCATGAAGGTACTCGTCCCCGTCAAGCGGGTGATCGACTACAACGTTAAGGTTCGCGTCAAGGCGGACCAGAGCGGAGTCGAGCTCGCGAACGTGAAGATGTCGATGAACCCCTTCGACGAGATCGCCGTCGAGGAGGCGATCCGCATGAAGGAGGCCGGCAAGGCCACGGAGATCGTCGCGGTCTCGATCGGCCCGAGCCAGGCGCAGGAGACCATCCGGACCGCGCTGGCGATGGGAGCCGACCGCGGCATCCACGTCGTGCACGACGGCGAGGTGGAGCCCCTGGCGGTCGCCAAGATGCTGAAGGCGATCGTCGAGAAGGAGCAGCCGGGCATCGTCATTCTGGGCAAGCAGGCGATCGACGACGACTGCAACCAGACCGGCCAGATGCTCTCCGCCCTGCTGGGATGGAGCCAGGCGACCTTCGCGTCCAAGATCGAGATCGGCGACGGCGCCCTGACGGTCACCCGCGAGGTCGACGGCGGGCTCGAGACCATCACCGTCAAGACCCCGGCCATCGTGACCACCGACCTGCGCCTGAACGAGCCGCGCTACGCCTCGCTGCCGAACATCATGAAGGCCAAGAAGAAGCCGATCGACCAGTCGAGCCCGGCCGATCTCGGCGTCGACCCCGCCCCCGTCTCGCCACCCTGAAGGTGGTCGAGCCGGCCGAAGCGCGGCGGCGGCGTGAAGGTCGCCGACGTGGCCGAGCTGGTGTCCAAGCTGAAGAACGAAGCGAAGGTGATCTGAGATGAGCGCGCTGGTCTTCGCCGAGCACGAGAACGGGTCGCTGCGCCCGGCCACGCTGAACGCGGTCACCGCCGCCGGCCAGATGAGCGACCAGGTGGTCGTGCTGATCGCCGGCAAGGGCTGCGACGCCGCCGCCCAGGCCGCCGCCAAGGTCGCCGGGGTGAGCAAGGTCGTCAAGGTCGACGCCGCCGAGTACGAGCACGCGCTG
Source organism: Rhodospirillaceae bacterium (assembly GCA_018401495.1). Lineage (GTDB taxonomy): Bacteria > Pseudomonadota > Alphaproteobacteria > Thalassobaculales > Thalassobaculaceae > Thalassobaculum_A. Next base: position 124,310 of record JAGYJX010000008.1, on the reverse strand, counting down.
GCCGAGAACCTGGCGCCGCTGATCGCCAAGCTGGCATCGGGGTACGGCCATGTGGTGGCCACCGCGACCAATTCCGGCAAGAACATCATGCCGCGGGTCGCCGCGCTCCTCGACGTCGCCCAGGTCTCCGACATCGTCGAGGTGATCGACGCCGAGACCTTCGTGCGACCGATCTACGCCGGCAACGCGCTGGCGACGGTCAAGTCGTCGGACGCCATCAAGGTGGTGACCGTGCGCGCGACCAACTTCGAGGCCGCCGCCGCCGAGGGCGGGTCCGCCGCCGTCGAGGACGCCTCGGGCGAGGGCGACCAGGGACTCTCCAGCTTCGTCGGGCAGGCGCTGTCGAAGTCGGACCGCCCCGAGCTGACCAGCGCCCGGGTGGTGATTTCGGGCGGCCGCGGCATGCAGAACGGCGAGAACTTCAAGATGCTCGAGGACGTCGCCGACAAGCTGAACGCCGCCGTCGGCGCCTCGCGCGCCGCCGTCGACGCCGGCTTCGTGCCGAACGAGTATCAGGTCGGCCAGACCGGCAAGGTCGTGGCCCCGGACCTGTACATCGCCGTCGGCATCTCGGGCGCCATCCAGCACCTCGCCGGCATGAAGGACAGCAAGGTGATCGTCGCCATCAACAAGGACGACGAAGCGCCGATCTTCCAAGTCGCCGATTACGGGCTGGTGGCCGACCTGTTCAAGGCGATTCCGGAACTGAGCCAGGCGCTCGACAAGGCCTGAGCGTCGGGACGAGCCGGCGCGGCGGCGAGCGTTCGTCCCGCGCCCCGACAGGAGGAGAAGATGCAGCGCATCGGCGTGATCGGCGCCGGGCAGATGGGCAGCGGCATCGCTCAGATCTGCTCTGCCGCCGGGCTGGACGTCCGCCTCCTCGACGTATCCCCCGAGGCGTTGTCCCGGTCCCGGGAGTTGATCGAGGCCAACTTCGCGCGCCAGGTCGCCCGCGGCAAGCTGGCGGATGGCGACATGCGGGCGTCGCTGGCACGCATCTCGACCGGGACCGCGCTGGCCGATCTCGGCGACTGCGATCTGGTGATCGAGGCCGCCACCGAGAACGAAGAGGTCAAGCGTGACATCTTCAAGCAGCTCGTTCCGCACCTGAACGCCGACGCGCTCATCGCCACCAACACCTCGTCGATCTCGATCACGCGCCTCGCCGCCGCCACCGACCGGCCGGGTCGGTTCGTCGGCATGCACTTCATGAACCCGGTGCCGGTGATGCAGCTGGTCGAGCTGATCCGCGGCATCCAGACCGAGCAGGCGACCTTCGAGGCGGTCCGGGCGCTGGCGCAGCGCCTCGGCAAGACGGTGTCGGTGGCCGAGGACTTCCCGGCCTTCATCGTCAACCGCATCCTGCTGCCGATGATCAACGAGGCGGTGTACACGCTGTACGAGGGTGTCGGTTCGGTGGAGTCGATCGACACCGCCATGAAGCTGGGCGCCAACCACCCGATGGGCCCGCTCGAACTCGCCGACTTCATCGGGCTCGACACCTGCCTGGCGGTGATGCACGTGCTCTACGACGGCCTGGCCGACAGCAAGTACCGGCCCTGCCCGCTGCTGGTGAAGTACGTCGAGGCCGGCTGGCTCGGCCGCAAGACCAACCGCGGCTTCTACGATTACGGCGGTCCGGTGCCGGTTCCCACCCGCTGAGCTGGCGGCTGTTGCGCCTGCCGATGCCAAAAATCCCATTTGCTCATTCAAGTAAAGTGGGCCAGTATTGCTGGCCCACCCGATCGAGTTCTTAGTGGTTAATTTACCATGACCAAGAACTCGGCGGCTGCTGGGTGATCTTTTCTTAGGGGACGCCACCATGGGAATGCGCATGCTGTTCGGCGCGGCAACAGTCGCGGCGAGTCTTGCCATGTCTGTTTCGGCCTGGGCACAGGGCAAGCAGGACTTCACGCTGGTCAACAAGACCGGCTACACCCTGAGCGAGCTCTACGTCTCGCCAGCCGCCGCGCAGGACTGGGAAGAAGATATCCTCGGCAAGGACATTCTGGACGACGGAGAGTCCGTCGACATTTCCTTCGATCGGGGCTCCAAGACCTGCAAATGGGATCTGAAGGTGGTCTACGAGGACGACGATTCGAGCGCCGTTTGGAGCGGGATCGACTTGTGCACGGTGTCTCGGATCACCATCAAGTACAACCGCTCGACCGACACCACCTCGGCGACCTTCGACTGATCGCCTTGCCGCAGCCGGCGCCGCGCGGTCGACGCGGCGCCGGTCCCGAGCAGCCATCCGTAATTCGCTTGCCTTTCGATAAAATTTTATATAAATCGGTCATCGCCTATTGTCCTTCAGAACGAGGGAATCATGATGACCAGAATGGTTACGGACAAGGCGCTCGCCTTGTTGACTCAATCTGTCGCCGATGTCGTCGGCGACGAGACCAAGATCGCGACAGCCCTGTCGCGAGCGATACGCAGCGGAAGCCCGATGGACCTGCTCATGGCCCAGGCTTCCTTCGACGATCTGGACGCGACGGTTCGCCGGCAGATCCAGGGACACGCGATACGGCTGGCCGACGGCACCATGCACTAACCGGACCGGCCGCCGGGATCGCCGCCACGGGACACCGTCCCGCGTCAGCGTCTCTCCCCGGCCGGATCCACGCCGGCCGGGGGAGCGCCGCCGGCCCCGACGCGCCGGTCTCCCTCAGCGCATGGCCTCGATGTCGGCGTAGCAACGCTCCGCGCCCGGATGCAGCGGGATGTCGACGCTGTCGAGCGCCGAGGCGAGCTGGATCTGCTTGCCCGCCGGGTGGCCACCGTCGAGCAGCGTTCGGGTGGCGTCGTTCCACAGCGCCCGGCAGATGGCGTAGACCCTCTCCTCCGGAACGTCGGCAGAGACCACCCAGAGCGCCCCCACCCCGATGGTGGAGAGTTGCGGATCGTCGCGCCGGTAGGTGTCCGCCGGTATCGGCGATCGGGCGACGAACGGGTGCTTCTCCAGGATCGCGTCGACCGGCGCGCCGTCGAGCGGCAACAGGTCCGCGATTCCGTCCGCCACCAGGTCGGCGATCACGTCGGTTGGAACCCCGGCGACGAGCAGAAAGGCGTCAAGTTCGCCCCGTTGCATCATCGATGCGGCCGGACCGGGCTTCAAATACTCCGCGACCAGTTTATTCTCCGGCACGCCAAAGGCGTCCAGAACCACCCGCGCCATCAGCAGGGTCCCGGAGCCAGGCTCGTCCAGCGACACCCGCTTGCCGACAAGTTCGCGGACGTCGCGGATGCCGGCGTCCTTGCGGACCACCACCTGCATGCGCTCGGCAAACAGATTGGCGATCACCCGCAGCTTGCCCATCGGCGCGCGACCGGCGAAGGATCGACGGGCAAAGTAGGCGTCGTGCACCACATCGGCCTGGGCGAACGCCGACTCGATCGCCCCCGCCTCGATCGCCTCGACGTTCGCGACCGAGCCGTGGGAGGAAACGGCCGCCGCAATCAGGTTTGGCACGCCGCAGCTGCCGCCCTCCTCGCAGGGCCGCGAGCCGGCGGGATTGGAGATGGCGTTGCCGATGATCGCGCCGATCGGATAGTAGGTTCCGTTGACTCCGCCGGTCGCGATCCGGAAGAACGCCATCTCGGGTTCCTGGGCCGACACAGCGGAGGCTCCAGCGCCGACGGTTAACGCGACGCCTAGGGCCAGGGACAGCGCCGCACGGCCGATATCGAGCCGTGGCAATCGCAAGGCCAGCCTCCCCATCAGGTCGCCTCCGGTGAGTCGAGATAGTGCAAGATCAGCGCCTTGGCCTCCGGCGAGTCCCATTCGGCGTCGCCGAGCATCCGGCCGAGCACGCGGCCGTCCGGGCCGATCAGGATCGACGTCGGCAGCCCGCTCGTCCCGAACGCCCGGGCCAGTTCGGACTTCGGATCGGCGGCGGTCCGCAGGCGCTTGACTCCGACCTTCTCGAGGAACGGCGCCGCCACCTCCAGCCCCTTGCGGTCGACCGACACCAGCAGGACCCGGAACCGATCGCCACCGAGTTCGGCCTGCAGGCGGTCGAGTGACGGCAGCTCCTTCACGCACGGCGCGCACCACGTCGCCCAGAGGTTCAGCAACACCAAGCTGCCCCGGTACGCGTCGAGCTTGATGGGGCGGCCGTCCGGGTCTAGGAAAGCGGTGCTCGGGGCGGGTGTCGGCTCGGCAAGCGGCTCATAGGCTCCGTATCCGCCCGACAGCGCGGGCGGGCCGGAGGCCGCGCCGACCGCGACGACCGCGCCCACGAGCGAGGCGGCGACCGCGACGGCCAGCAGGCCGAGGCGCCACGGAGATCGAGCGATGCGCCAACCGGGAACCGTCATGACCGATCACACTCCCGCCCCATCCGAAACCGAGAGCCGGACGAACGCACTCTGGGGCGGTCGCTTCGCGTCCGGGCCCGCCGAGGTCATGGAACGCATCAACCCGTCCATCGACTTCGACCGGCGCTTCTGGCGGCAGGACATCCAGGGCTCGAAGGCCCACGCCGAGATGCTGGTGGCCCAGGGGATCGTCTCGGCCGAGGACGGCGCCGCCATCGCTCAGGGTCTAGAGGAGATTTGGGGCGAAATCGAGTCCGGCCGGTTCAAATTCTCGCGCGCCCTGGAGGACATCCACATGAACGTGGAGTCCCGGCTGCGCGAACTCGTCGGCGAGCCGGCCGGCCGGCTGCATACCGGCCGGTCGCGCAACGACCAGGTCGCCCTCGACATGAAGCTGTGGGTGCGCGGCGCCATCGACGACCTCGACGTCGAGCTGCGGGCCCTGCAGGCGGCCCTGATCGAGCAGGCCGATCGCCACGCCGGACACGATCATGCCCGGGCTTCACGCACCTCCAGGTGGCCCAGCCGGTCACCTTCGGCCACCACCTGCTGGCGTATGTCGAGATGTTCGGGCGCGACCGCGGCCGGCTCGCCGACGCCCGCCGGCGGCTGAACGAGAGCCCGCTCGGGGCCGCGGCGCTGGCCGGCACGCCGTACCCGATCGACCGCCACCGCACCGCCTCGGCACTCGGCTTCGACCGGCCGGCGGCGAACTCGCTCGACGCGGTGTCGGACCGCGACTTCGCGATGGAGCTGGCGGCCGCCGCCGGGCATCTGCGCGGTCCACCTGTCGCGGCTGGCCGAGGAACTGGTGCTCTGGACCACCCAGCAGTTCCGGTTCGTGCGGCTGTCCGACGCGTTCTCGACCGGCAGCTCGATCATGCCGCAGAAGCGCAACGCCGACGCCGCCGAGCTGGTGCGCGGCAAGTCCGGCCGGGTGCTCGGCGCCTTCACCGCGCTGGCGGTGGTGATGAAGGGGCTGCCGCTGGCCTACGGCAAGGACATGCAGGAGGACAAGGAGCCGCTGTTCGACGCCGTCGACACGCTCGGCCTCTGCATCGCCGCGACCGCCGGCATGATCGCCGACATGGAGGCCGATCCCGCCGCCATGCGGCGCGCGGTGGAGGCCGGCTTCCCGACCGCGACCGATCTCGCCGACTGGCTGGTGCGCGAGGCCGGGCTGGCGTTCCGCGACGCCCACCACGTCAGCGGACGGCTGGTCAAGGAGGCCGAGACCCGCGGCTGCGGCCTCGCCGACCTGCCGCTCGACGTCATGAAGGCGGCCCATCCGGCGCTCGACGAGCGCATCTACCGGGTGGTCTCGGTCGAGACCTCGGTCAACGCCCGGACCAGCTACGGCGGCACCGCCCCGGCGCGGGTGCGCGAGCAGGTGGCGGCGGCGCGGGCGCGCTTCCTCGACGGAGCCGGATCGTGAGCCGCGCGGCCGCGGGCGTTCCTCCTGCTGGCGCTGCTGGCCGCGCTGATGCTGGCCGGACCGAGCGCCTGCGGCAAACGCGGCCGGCTGGAGCCGCCCGAGGGTACGCCGTCGACCTGGCCGCGCCCGTATCCCGCCTCCTGACCGCCACCGCTCAACCCCGGGGACCAGCATGCAGGGCTTCGAGATCCGCGACGCCGCGCTCGCCGTCGAGAACGTGCCGCTCGCGACCATCGCCGACCAGGTCGGCACGCCGGTCTACGTCTACTCGGCCGGTGCGATCCGGGCCCGCTACCGGGCCCTGGCCGACGCCCTGGCACCGCACGGGGCGACGATCCACTACGCCGTGAAGGCCAACAGCAACCAGGCCGTCATTGCCCTGCTGCGCGAGCTCGGGGCCGGGGCCGACGTCGTCTCCGGCGGCGAACTGGCCCGGGCGCTGGCCGCCGGGGTGCCGGCCGACCGGATCGTGTTCGCCGGCGTCGGCAAGACCCGCGACGAGATGGCGGCGGCCATCGACGCCGGCATCCACCTGTTCAACATCGAGTCCGAGCCGGAGCTCGAGACGCTGGCCGAGGTGGCGCGCTCCAAGGGCGCCACCGCCCGGGTCGGCCTGCGCGTCAACCCCGACGTCGACGCCAGGACCCACGCCAAGATCACCACCGGCAAGGCCGAGAACAAGTTCGGCGTGCCGATCGAGCGCGCGCCGGCGTTCTTCGCCCGCGCCGCCGCGATGGAGGGGGTGGAGGCCGTCGGTCTGTCGGCGCACATCGGCTCGCAGCTGCTCGACCTCGCGCCCTACCGCCAGACCTACGTACGGCTGCGCGAGATGGCCCTCGCCCTGCGCGCCGAGGGCTACGGGCTGCGCCTGCTCGACCTCGGCGGCGGCCTCGGTATCGGCTACCACGGCGAGGCCGGCCCCGACCCGCGGGCGCTGGCGGCGATCATCGGCGAGGAGCTCGGACACCTCGACGTGCAGCTGGCGGTCGAGCCCGGCCGTTGGCTGGTCGGCGCGGCCGGGGCGTTGCTGAGCCGGGTGATCCTGGTCAAGCACGGCGTCACCAAGCGCCACGTCGTGGTCGACGCGGCGATGAACGACCTGATCCGGCCGACGCTCTACGAGGGCTACCACCGGATCGAACCGGTGGCCGGACGCGATCGGCCGGATGCCGGACCGGCCGACGTGGTCGGTCCGATCTGCGAGTCAGGCGACTACCTTGCCAAGGACCGGCCGTTACCGGCGGTTGCCGCCGGCGAGCTGCTCGCCGTGCGCGACGCCGGCGCCTACGGCGCGGTCATGGCATCGACCTACAACAGCCGGCCGCTGGTGCCGGAAGTGCTGGTCGACGGCGATCGCTGGGCGGTCGTGAGGCCGCGGCAGGACCTCTCGGCGATGATCGGCCTCGACCGGGTCCCCGACTGGATCGGCGGTTGACACCGCAGGAGTGGAACCGAGCGGCTGCGGCACGGAGCCGTTTTCCGCCCGCCCCTTGACCAGGGGCGGCCGCGACCCGACACTTTGACCCCTTGACCGCTCGACGTCGCCGATAAGGGGGGCCGCATCGGCCGGCGTTCGGTCGCCCACCGCCTTCGCGGAGGATTGCCGTGCGCCCCAACGAGGCCCCGTCCGATCGGACCTCTCCCCCACCCTCCGCCCGCGTCGCCCGCAAGCTGGCGATCGCCCGCGCGGTCGTCGGCTGGGAACGCCTCTGGCCATCGCTGTGGCTACCGGTGCTGCTGGTGTCGGCGTTTCTGGGTATCGCGATGCTTGGGGTTCCAGGCGCGATCGGCGAGGCCACCGGCGGCTGGGGACACCTGGCGCTGCTGATAGCCTTTGCCGCCGGGCTGCTGTGGAGCGTCCGGCGCGGGATCGTGCGCTGGCAGCCGGCGGTCGCCGCCGACGCCACCCGCCGGCTGGAGCGCGACAGCGCTCTCGCCCACCGCCCGGTCTCCGGTCTGGCCGACCGGCTGGCCGGCACCGGCCGGGACCCGGTGGCGCGAGCCCTCTGGGATGCGCACCGCCGCCGACAGGAGGAAAGCCTGGCCACTCTGCGCGTGGCGCCACCGGAGCCGGCCATGGCGCGTCTCGATCCGTTCGGCGTCCGCGCCGCCGTGGGTCTCGTGGTTGTTGCCGGCCTGGCGGTGGCGGCGCCCGATCCGTTCGGCCGCGTCGCCGACGCGTTCCAACCGACGCTGAGCCCGCTGGTCGAGAGCGTGCCGGCTACCGTCGACGTCTGGATCAACCCGCCGGCCTACACCGGCCGCCCGCCGATGATGCTGGCCCGGGCCGGCCAACCGATCGGTGGCCCGAGCGTGGTCGGCGCGGCCGACGGCTCCGGATCGACGCCGCAGCGGCTGGCGGTGCCCACCGGCTCGGTTCTTCTGGCCAAGGTCAATGGCGGCGAAGGCACCCCGGATCTGGCGCTCGCCACGCGCGACGGCGAGGCGGTGACGCCGTTCGAGCCGGTCACCGATCAGGCCTACCAGATCGAGACCGCGATCACCGCCGGCACCGCGCTGTCGATCCGCCAGGAGGGCGAGGAACTGGCCGGCTGGACGATCACCGTCCTGCCCGACCTGAAGCCGACCGTGGCCTTCGCCGACGACCCGCAGCCGACCGAACGGGCGGCGCTGATGATCCACTACACCGCCAGCGACGACTATGGACTGGCCGGAGTCGAGGCCCGGATCCAGCGCCTCGACCCCGCCGGCGCCGTCACCGGCGAGGAGGAGCTCGTTCTGGCTATGGCGCTGCCGGGCAACGGCCTGGAAGCGGCCGAAGCCAAGGACTTCCATGACCTGACACCGCATCCGTGGGCCGGCCAGCCGGTCGAGATCGTGCTGGTGGCCCGCGACGAGGCTGGCCAGGAGGGTGAGAGCGAGGCGGTCCGCATCACCCTGCCGGAGCGTCAGTTCACCCATCCGGTGGCTCGCGCGATCATCGAGCAGCGCAAGCGCCTGGTCACCGAGCCGCAGGAGAAGGACGACATCGCCGAGGTGCTGATGCAGCTGGCCGCGCGTCCGCAGCACTACTACGACGACGTGGTGACGTTCCTGGGCCTCCGTCTCGCTTCCGGCCGGCTGATCATGAACGACGCCGCCCCGGCGATGCTGGCGGAGGTCCAGTCGCTGCTGTGGGACACCGCGCTGCGGGTCGAGGACGGCGAGCTGTCGCTGGCGGCGCGCGAGCTGCGCGAGCTGGAGCGCCGGCTGATGGAGATGCTGGCCCAGGACGACCCCGACCTGGACGAGCTCGAGCAGCTCATGGAGGAGTTGAAGCAGGCGATCGACAAGTACCTGCAGGCGATGATGGAGCAGATGCAGCAGGAGCTGCAGCGGGGCGACCAGCAGCCGATGCAGGAGGTCGACCCCAGCCAGATGGTCCAGCGCCAGGATCTGATGGACATGGTCGATCGCGCCCGGGAGATGATGAAGTCCGGGGCCAAGGACGCCGCCCGTCAGCTGCTTTCGCAGCTCCGCGAGATGATGGAGAACCTGCGGGCCGGGGTTCCGCAGCAGATGTCCCCGGAACAGATGGCCGCCCAGGAGATGATGCGGCAACTCCAGGAACTGGCCGAGCGCCAGCAACGCCTGATGGACGAGACCTATCAGTCCCACCAGCAGGGCGAACGCGGTGAGGGCCGCGAGCCCGGCCAGCGTGGCGAGATGGGGCGCATGCCCGGCCAGCGCGACGGCCGCGGCCAACAGCCGGGACGCCAAGGCCAGCGCGGCGAAGGGCAACCGCAAGCCGGGGACCGCGGCGGACGCGAAGGCCAGCCGGGTGAGATCACCCCGGAAGCGCTCGCCCAGATGCAGGAGGAACTGCGCCGCCAACTCGGAGAGTTCATGCGCAAGCTTGGCGAGGGCATGGGCGACATTCCCCAGCCCTTCGGCGAGGCCGAGCGGGCGATGAAGGACGCCACCGACGCGCTCGGCCAGGCCCAGCCCGGCGAGGCGGTCGGCCCGCAGGGCGACGCCCTCGAGCGTCTGCAGGACGGCGCCCAGGCGCTGTCGGAATCCATGCAACAGAACCAGCAGGCCAACGGCGGTGCCGCGCCGGACCCCAACGCCCAGGGCCGCAGCGAGGGCGGCGAGCGGCGTGACCCGCTGCGCGACCGCCCGAACCAGGGTCAGGCAAGCGACGACAGCACTGTCGGCATCCCCGCCGAGGGCGACCTGCAGCGCGCCCGGAGGATCTTCGATGAGCTTCGCAAGCGGTCGGGCGAGCGCAGCCGCCCGGACCTCGAACTCGACTACATCGAACGCCTTCTGAAACGGTTCTGACCCCGTCCAGGGGCCGTTTTCAGTAGCCGAGCCCCGCTGCCGGACGTTCATTGGTGAACGTGACGTTCACCCGGCTGGCGAGGCCTTCGGGAGCCGGGAGTTCCGACTGGAACCGCACCACATCGCCCGGCAGGAGCTGCGTGACCTCGGCGGTGAACAGCCAAGACTGGAGGGCCGCGCCCTGGTCGTCGAGCACCGTGCCGCGCAGCGTCGGGAGACTACGCAGGTTCTCGGTCGGGTTGCGGATCTCGCCGGCGACCAGCAGCAGCGGGACGCTTCCCTCCTGCTGGCGTTGCACATAGACGTTCTGCAGGATCAGGCCCTCGCCCGGCACTTCGACGTGCAGTCCAACCGTGTCGTAGAGCAACGCGCTGGCCGGCCAGGCCTCCACCAGCGACCCGCGAGCCGCGAACAGGATGGCCGGAACCGCGACCGCCGCGGCCGTCAGAACCAGCAGCGCCACCGGCAGCCGGCGATCAGACCGGGCTGGTGAGCGTGGGCCGCGGAACCGCGACACCCCACCCAGCGGCGGCGGATCGTCGTCCAACCGGGCGCGCAGCCCGCCGAGCCCGGTCTCGCCCTCGTCGAGCGTCTCGTCCTCGGGGAGTTCGTCCGGCGGTTCCGGCTCCGGCAGAGGTTCTGGCTTCACCTTGGGCTTGGGCTTCCCCTTGGGCTTGCCCTTGGCGTTGGCTTCCTTCTTGGCAACCGGCGGTTCCCGGCGCTCAGGCTTGGCCTTGGCAGGCTCCTGGAACCATTCGTGCGCGCATTGGCTGCAGCGCAGCTTTCGCCCGGTGGTGCCCAGCGCCTTGTCCGGCACCTTGAACTTCGATTCGCATTCCGGGCAGGTAACCCGCATCCGCCGCCTCGTGGTCCGATCCGCGGCGCGGAGTATAGCGCGCGCGCCGGCCCCCGCCACGGCTGCATCGGTGGGCCACTCCAACGTCAGGGGCGCCGCGTCTTTCTTTCGCCACGGCGTTCGTCCAAGATCGGGCCGAGTCGGCGGTCGAGGGCACCCGTCGACGCCGAAAGGTCGTGAGGGGCGAGAAGCCAGGTGGTCCGCTTCGAGAACGTGTTCATGCGCTACGATGGTGGCCCCGTCATCCTGCGCGATGTGTCCTTCGAGCTTCAGCCGGGCAGCTTCCACTTCCTCACCGGCGGCAGCGGCGCGGGAAAGTCGACGCTGCTGCGGCTGATGTATCTCGGCGCCCGTCCGGTATCCGGAACCATCCGCCTGTTCGACCGGGACGTGTCCAGGCTGCGGCGCTCGGAACGACCGGGGCTGCGTCGACAGGTCGGCGTGGTGTTCCAGGACTTCCGGCTGCTGCCGCACCTGTCGGCGCTCGACAACGTGGCGCTGCCGCTGCGGATCGCCGGCACCCGGGAATCGCTGATCCGCGAGCACGTCCCGGAACTGCTGGCGTGGGTGGGCTTGAGCGGCCATCTCGACGCCCTGCCCGCGACCCTGTCGGGCGGACAGCAGCAGCGGATCGCCATTGCCCGCGCCGTCATCGGCCGGCCGAGCCTGTTGCTCGCCGACGAACCGACAGGGAATGTCGACGACCGAATCGCCGTCCGGCTTCTGTACCTGTTCGAGGAGCTGAACAAGATGGGCACCACGGTCCTGATCGCGACCCACAACGAGTCGATCGTGAAGCGGTTCGACCACCCACGCCTGCACCTGGAAGGTGCCCGCCTGACCCGGGTCGCGATGAACGGCGGCGGGGCGGTAGCGGTGTCCGGTCCGGCCGTGGCGCGGCCGAGCTGACCATGTGGGGCCGCAACGACCTCGCGCTCGGCCGCGACCCGTCGACACGCTTCCTCCCTGGACTGCTGGCGGTGCTGGTCTATCTGGCGGTGCTCGCGGCGATCGGCGGGCTGACCGCGCAGAGCTTCGTGTCGGATTGGGACCGCCGGCTCGCCGGCACCCTGACCGTGCAGATCCCGCCGGCGGTGGCCGCCGACGCCGAGGCCTCGCTGGCGCTCGTCCAACGAGCGCCGCGACGCCGTCCTTCGGCTGCTGCGGGTAACCCCGGGCATCGCCGAGGCCCGCCCGGTCCCGGAAGCCGAGGCCGCCGCCCTGCTGGAGCCCTGGCTCGGCCCGGAACTGGTCGGGACGCTGCCGATGCCGACCCTGGTGGACATACGGCTGGCGCAGGGGCAGCCCCTCGACCAGGACGCGCTCGCCGAGCGCCTGGAGAACGCCGCGCCGGGAACCATCCTCGACGACCACGCGCGCTGGCTGTCGGAAGCCAGGGCGCTCGGCCGGTCGATCGCCGCGACCGGGCTGGTGGTGATCGTGCTGGTGTCGCTGGCTGCGGTCACCGCCGTGGTGTTCGCGGTCCGCACCGGACTCGGCGTGCACTACGACGAGATCGAAATCCTGCACCTGATCGGCGCGCCCGACCGGTTCATCGCCGCCCAGTTCCAGCGCCATACCGGCCGGCTCGCCGCGGTCGGCGCAGCCATCGGCGCCGTGCTTGCGGCGCTCACCGTGATCGGCCTGCGCTGGGCCGCCGCCGACACCATCGCCGAGACCGGGCCCGCCGGCGTCGCCAGCCTGGTCGCGTCGATCGAGTTCGGGTTCACCGACTGGGTCACCATCGCCGCCCTGCCGCTCGCCGTAACCGGGGTCGCCACAGCCACCGCCCGGGCCTCGGTCCTGCTGTCGCTCGCACGATTGACCTGAGCGATGGCACGCCGCCGCTACCGCTTTCGTCGCGAGCCCGAGCGTGCCGGGTACGCACTGCGCACCGGCTTCGTCATCGTCATGCTGTCGCTGGCGACCGCCTGGGGCATCGGACTGGTGCGCTACGCCGGCCGCATTCCAACCGAGACAGTGGCTCCGGCGGAGCCGGCCGACGCCATCGTGGTGCTGACCGGCGGCAGCAAGCGGATGGACGCCGGGGTGGCACTGCTGCTCGACGCAAAGGCACCGGTCCTGTTCGTGTCGGGGGTGGATCATCGGGTTGATCCGGCCCGCATCCGCGACCTTGTCACCGATTCCGGGGAGAACCTGGACCAGGCGACCATCGACTGCTGCATCGTGCTCGGGTACGGCGCTTCCGATACGCTGGGCAACGCTCGGGAAACCGCGCTGTGGGCCGGCGCCACCGACCGCAAGGCGCTGATCCTGGTGACGTCGAACTACCACATGCCGCGCGCTTGGCTGGAATTCGAGCACGCCTTGCCGGGGGCAAGGCTGGTTCCCTACCCGGTGGTTCCGGCGGACGTCCGGATGGACGCGTGGTGGCGCTGGCCCGGCACCTTCGGCCTGATCGCCGGCGAGTGGACCAAGTTCATATTCGCCCGGGTGCGGATCACGCTGGCCAGCATCGTGTCCGCGTCGACCGCGAGCGGCCCCTGACGGTCGGGAACAAACTAAGAACGAACATTTGATCCGCGGCCACTCACGCACTATCGTATAAGGCCGTTCTCCGACGACGCGGGTGTGTGATGCAGGATCCGGCACCGATCAGCCGACAGATCTGGGACATGAAGTACCGGCTTCGGCTGGACGGCGAGCCGGTCGAGGCGACGCCGGCGGATTCCTGGCGGCGAGTGGCCGCGGCGCTGGCCGAGGCCGAGGCTCCCGAGGCACGCGAGCACTGGGCCGAGCGGTTCTTCGAGGCGATGGAGGGCTACCGCTTCCTGCCGGCCGGGCAGGATCCTCGCCGGCGCCGGCACCGGCCGGTCGGTGACGCTGTTCAACTGCTTCGTCATGGGCACGATCCCGGATTCCATGGAGGGGATCTTCGAGTCGCTGAAGGAAGCGGCTCTGACCATGCAGCAGGGCGGCGGCATCGGCTACGACTTCTCCACCGTGCGGCCGCGCGGCGCCCCGGTTAAGGGGTCGGCGCCGACGCCTCCGGCCCGCTGTCGTTCATGGACGTCTGGGACGCCATGTGCCGCACCATCATGAGCGCCGGCTCGCGGCGCGGCGCCATGATGGCGACGCTGCGCTGCGACCACCCCGACATCGAGGATTTCGTCGAAGCCAAGCGCGATCCGGCGCGGCTGCGGATGTTCAACCTGTCGGTCCTGGTCACCGACCCGTTCATGGCGGCGGTCGAGGCCGACGCCGACTGGGACCTGGTGTTCGACGGCACCGTGTTCCGGACCCTGAAGGCGCGCGCCCTGTGGGACCGGATCATGGCCACCACCTACGATGTCGCCGAGCCCGGCGTGATCTTCATCGACCGGATCAACCGTCGCAACAACCTGTGGTATTGCGAGACCATCGCCGCGACCAATCCCTGCGTCACCGGCGACACCTGGGTGCACACCGCCGACGGCCCCGCGCTGGTCCGCGATCTCGTCGGCCGGCCGTTCGCCGCCCTGATCGACGGTGTTCCACACCCCAGCACCGGGCAGGGCTTCTTCGCCACCGGCGTGAAGCCGGTGTACCGGCTCCGCACGGCGGAGGGCGTCTCGCTGCGCTTGACCGCCGACCACCGGGTCCGCCGGGTGACCGAGCGTACGCGCTGGCGCACGCGGAGCGACTGGATCGCCGCCGGCGAGTTGCGCGAAGGAGACGAGGTCGTGCTGCACGATCACGGCGAGACCGTGTCGTGGGACGGGCCGGGGACCTTCGAGGAGGGTTATCTGCTCGGCCTGCTGCTGGGAGACGGAACGCTCAAGGCGGACAAGGCGGTCCTGTGCGCGTGGCCTGGCCGGGCCGTCGTCAACGGCGGGTTCGAGCGCCCTGGCGTGCCCGCCGTCATGGCCGAGGCGGAGCGCGCGGTGCGGACGCTCGGCCATCGCAGCGACTTTGCCGGCTGGATGGAGGTCGCCGAGCGCGGCGAGCGGCGGATGTCGACCGCCGCCGTGAAGGCGCTCGCCCTTCGTTTCGGTATGACGCCGGGCGCCAAGGCGGTGACGGAGGAGATCGAGCGTGGATCCGCCGAGTGTTACCGGGGTTTCCTGCGCGGCCTGTTCGACGCCGACGGCAGCGTGCAGGGAGTCAGAGCAAGGGTGTCAGTGTCCGCCTGTCGCAGTCGTCCCTCGAGGATCTCCAGGCGGTGCAGCGGATGCTGCTGCGCCTCGGTGTCGTCGCGCGCCTCTACGCGTTCCGGCGCGCGGCGGGTGTTCGCGCCATGCCGGACGGTCGAGGCGGCAGCGCCGATTACGCCCATCGCGCGCAGCACGAGCTCGTGGTGTCGGGCAGCAATCTCGTACGCTTCGCCAGTCGGATCGGGTTTGCGGACAGCGAAAAATCGGCGTTGCTCAACGCCAGGCTCGGCGCGTATCGCCGGGCGCTCAACAAGGAGCGCTTCGTCTTCCGGGTCGCCGGGATCGAGCCCGATGGGGAAGAGACGGTCTACGACGCCACGATCCCCGGGCCGAGCGCCTTCGACGCCAACGGTCTGGTCGTCCACAATTGCGGTGAACAGCCGCTGCCGCCCTACGGCGCCTGCCTGCTCGGGTCGATCAACCTGGCGACGCTGATCAGCCGGCCCTTCGAGCCGGACGCCGCCCTCGACGAGGCGGCGCTGGCCGAGATCGTGCCGGTCGCGGTCCGCATGATGGACAACGTCGTCGACGTCTCGCGCTTCCCGCTCGCCCAGCAGGCCGCCGAGGCGAGGGCGAAGCGGCGGATCGGCCTCGGCGTGACCGGGCTCGCCGACGCGCTGATCTTCTGCGGCCTGCGCTACGGGTCGCCGGAGGCGGTCGCCGCCACCGAGCGCTGGATGGCGCTGCTGCGCCGCCACGCCTACCGGGCCTCGATCGACCTGGCCGCCGAGAAGGGCCCGTTCCCGCTGTTCGAGGCCGAGCCCTATCTCGCCGGCGAGACGGTGCGCGAGCTCGACCCGGACCTGCGCGACGCCATCGCCGCGCACGGCATCCGCAACGCCCTGGTCACCTCGATCGCGCCGACCGGCACCATCTCGCTGTTCGCCGACAACGTCTCGTCGGGCCTGGAGCCGGTGTTCAGCTTCACCTACGACCGCACCGTGCTGATGCCCGACGGCTCGCGCCGGACCGAGGAGGTGAGCGACCTCGCCTACCGCCTGTACCGCGACCTGAAGGGGCCGGACGCGGCGCTCACCCCGGCCTTCGTGAACGCCCAGGGCCTCGCCCCGAGCGACCATGTGGTGATGCAGGCGGCGGTGCAGAAATACGTCGACAGCTCGATCTCCAAGACCATCAACTGCCCCGAGGACATCGCCTTCGAGGCGTTCAAGGACGTCTACCGGCAGGCCTACGAATCCGGCTGCAAGGGCTGCACCACCTACCGGCCGAACGACGTGACCGGCGCGGTGCTCGCCACCCGCCGCGAGGAGCCGGAGCAGGCGGCGGTCCCGGTCGCGCCGGAGGCGCCGGGCGGGACGACCGACGATCCTGGCCGACGGAAGGGCGGTCGTGCACCTCACCCGGCCGCTCGACCGGCCGATGGCGCTGCCGGGCGAGACCTACAAGATCAAGTGGGCGGACAGCGACCACGCCATCTACATCACCGTCAACGACATCGAGCAGGACGGCCGGCGTCGGCCGTTCGAGGTGTTCATCAACTCCAAGAACATGGAGCATTTCGCCTGGACGGTGGCGCTGACCCGCATGATCAGCGCGGTGTTCCGGCGCGGCGGCGACGTCGTCGTTCGTGGTCGACGAGTTGAAGGCGGTGTTCGATCCGCGCGGCGGCCAGTGGCTGAAGGGCAAGTACGTCCCCTCCCTGCTCGCCGCGATCGGCGAGGTGATCGAGACCCACATGCTCGCCATCGGCTTCCTCAAGCACCGCGAGGGCATGGTCTCGGCGAAGGACCCGGCGGCGATCCGCGAGGCGGTCAACCAGGGCGCCGTTCCCGGACAGTGCCCGAGCTGCGGCTCGCTGGCCATGGTCCACCAGGAGGGCTGCGCGCTCTGCACGGTCTGCGGCTACTCGAAGTGCGGCTAGCGGGGCCTCGCCGGCACCCTCTTGCAAATCCGGCGGCGCCGGCTCCAAATCTGCCGGGCGCGCGGTCCCGCCGTCGGCGGTTGCGAGGTGAGGCTGCTTGAGCGATTCCTGGCTGCGGTTCTGGGACCGGCCGAACGCGATCTACGCGAACGACCGCCATCTGCGGGTGCACTGCGCGCGCATCGCCGACGACATCCTGTCGGTCCTGCCGGATCGCGCGCGGGCTGCAGGTGCTCGACTACGGCTGCGGCGACGCGCTCGACGCCGCCCGGGTCGCCGCCCGCACCGAACGCCTCTACCTCTACGACGCGGCCCCATCGGTCCGGGCGCGGCTCGAGGCGGCGTTCGCAGGCGTGGCGGCGATCACCGTGATCGACGACGCCGGACGGGCAGCCCTGCCCGACGGTTCGATCGACGTCATCACCGTCTCCTCGGTCATCCAGTACGTCGAGCGCGACGACCTGCCGGGGCTGCTCGCGTCGTTCCGCCGCCTGCTGGCCTCCGACGGCCTGCTGGTGATCGCCGACGTGATCCCGCCGGACTGCCGCGTGGTCGACGACGTCCGCTCGCTGCTGGCGACCGCGGCGCGAAACGGCTTCCTGATGGCGGCGGTGGTCAGCCTCGGCGCCACTCTGCTCTCCGACTACAGCCGCTTTCGCCGGCGGCTCGGGCTGGCGACCTACGACGACGCCCAGATGCACGCGGTGCTCGCCGGGGCCGGCCTGTCGGCCGAGCGGCGCGAGCGGAACTTCGGGTTCAACCCGGCGCGGCGGACCTATCTCGCCCGGCCGCGCTGACCGGGCGGCGCCCCCTTGCCGGTTGTAGCGAGGCGCGCTAAACGCTGACCGCGTCCCTCGGTGCGCGGTCGCCGCGCGGACCCGGGAGCCTCCGATGACCGTCTCCGCCGCCATTCCCGCACCGGCAGCCGCAGGGGCCGCCCGTCGACGGGCCACCCTGATCGGCTTCACCGCGGTGCTGATGTGGGCCCTGCTCGCCCTGCTGACCGCCCTGTCCGGGGCCGTCCCGCCGTTCCAGTTGCTGGCGATGACGTTCGCGGTCGCCACCCTGATCGGCGTCGTGGCGTCGCTGGCCCGCGGCGGCGGTCCGTTCGACCATCTGCGCCAGCCCTGGCCGGTCTGGGCGCTCGGGGTCGGGGGGCTGTTCGGCTACCACTTCTTCTACTTCCTGGCCCTGCGCAACGCCCCGGCGGTGGAAGCCAGCCTGATCGCCTATCTCTGGCCGCTGCTGATGGTGGTGCTCTCGGCCCTGCTGCCGGGCGAGCGGCTGCGCTGGTTCCACATCGCCGGCTGCGCGCTCGGCCTTGCCGGGGCCGGCCTGATCGTCGTCAGCGGCGGCCAAGGCCGTGAACAGGGGCTGGCGCTGGATGTCGACGCCGTGCCGGGCTACCTCGCCGCCCTGGCGTGCGCGCTGATCTGGGCCGGATACTCGGTCGGGTCGCGCCGCCTCGGCCAGGTCCCGACCGGCGCCGTCAGCGGATTCTGCGCGGTCACCGCGCTGCTGGCCCTGCCGTGCCACCTGGCGTTCGAGACCACCGTGTGGCCGGCCGGGTCGGTGGAATGGCTGGCGGTGCTGCTGCTCGGCCTCGGCCCGGTCGGCGGCGCGTTCTTCGCCTGGGATTACGGCGTCAAGCGCGGCGACATCCAGGCCCTCGGCGCCACCGCCTACAGCGCGCCGCTGCTGTCGACCCTGGTCCTCATCGCTGTCGGCCTGGCTCCGCTCGACGGCACGGTCGCGGCGGCCTGCCTGCTGATCGTCGCCGGCGCGGTGCTGGCCGCCCAGGATCTGATTCGCCGGCCCGTCCCGGGTGGGGTCCGACCGGGGCGGGCCGATCGTGAGCGCCGCCGCGATCCTCTACGATTCGCGAGGCTTCGACGCCGACCGCGAGCGACTGACCGGTCTCGCCGTTGCCAGCGCCGGATTCCTGGCGGCGTATGTCGAGCACGCAGCACCCGGACCGCTCTGGGTGCACCCGACCGACGAGGCCACCGACGCCGCCGCCTTCCGGGCCAGGTTTCCGACCGACCGGCCGGTCGAGGTGGTTCCCCGCCTCGACACCCGCCGCCTCGCCGAGCCCGGCGCCCTGTTCGTGCCGGGGCCCGTGCTGGCGCCGTTCGCCTGGCGGCGCCGGGTGATCGGCGACGCCGCCTTCTCCCTCACCGGCGTCACCCACACCATGTCGACGGGTCGGGCCCTGGACGCGGTGCGAGACCTGCTGGTGGCGCCGACGCAGCCCTGGGACGCCTTGATCTGCACCTCGCGGGCGGTCCGCGACCTGGTCGTCGGCGTGCTCGAACGACACGCCAACCACCTGGCCGAACGCACCGGCGGCGCCATCGTCCCGGCACCGGTGCAACTGCCGGTGATCCCGCTCGGCATCGATCCGCCGACGATTGCCGAGGCGGAGCGGGCGCGCTTCCGGGCCGAGCACGGGGTGCCGGACGACGCGGTCGCGGTGTTGTACCTCGGCCGCCTGTCGGCCCATGCCAAGGCCCATCCCCTGCCGATGTTCCGGGCGCTGGGTCGGGCGGCGGAACGCACGTCACGGCCGATCGTCGCGGTGCTCGCCGGCTGGTACCACGACGCCGACACCCGCCGCGCCTTCGAGGCGTCGGCGGCCGCGCTCGCCCCGACGGTCCGCGTGATCACGATTGACGCCCGTCCACCCGACGCCAAGCGATCGGCGCTGGCGGGCTCCGACCTGTTTCTGTCGCTGGCCGACAACCTTCAGGAAAGTTTCGGCCTGACACCGATCGAGGCGATGGCAGCCGGCCTGCCCTGTGTCGTCACCGACTGGGATGGCTACCGCGACACGGTGCTCGACGGCGAAACCGGCTTCCGGGTGCCCTCCGCGCTGCCGCCCGCCGGGCTCGGCGCCGATCTCGCCTGGCGGCGGTTGCTGGGGGTGGACGACGACTCGGTTCTGCACGCCCTGACCTGCGAGGTCGTCGCCATCGACACCGAGGCCGCCGCCGAGGCGATCGCCCGGCTCGCCGACGATCCGGCGCTGCGCCAGCGCATGGGACACGCCGGCCGGCGCCACGCGCGCTCCTACGCCTGGCCGCGGGTGATCCGCGCCTACGAGGAACTGTGGGCCGAGTTGGCAGAGCGGCGTGCCGCCGCCGGCCCTGTCCCGGGGCGGGAACCGTCCGCCGCCGTCGACCCGTTCGCGGCCTTCGCCGGCTACGCCACGCCGGGCCGCGCGGCCGCGCTGCGGATCGAGACGGTGGCCGGGCTCGACCCGATGGTGGAACTCACCCGCATCGCCGCCCTGCCGAAGGCCGCCATCGATCCGCGTTTGCCGGTGGACGCGGTCGGTCTGCTCGAGCTTCTGGGTCGCCATGGCGCCCTGACCGTGCCGCTCGACCAGTCTGCCGATCGCCTGCGCGCACAGCGCGCCGGCATCAGGGCCGCGTTCTGGCTCGCGCACGCCGGGATCGTGAGGATCACGCCGGTTTGAGCGCGGATCGGCGAACCCGACGGTCCGCTCGGGCGTTCCCCCTGTCCTGCCCTTGGAGGTCCGCATGTTTCCTGTCCGGTTGAAGGGCGTCGCGCTCGCCGCCCTGTTGCTCGCCACGGCGCTGCCGGGTACCGCCGCCAGGGCCGCCGACGGTGACTGGCTCTCGGCGCTGTCGGGGCCGCTCGCCGATGCCGGCTACCGGCTGGCCTGGAAGAGCATGACGCTCGACCCGTCGAAGGGACGGGTGCAGGCCCGCGGCGTCACCAGCACCAACCGGGCCGGACGGGTGGTGGCGCGCATCGACTCGCTGGCGGTCGACCGGCCGCGGTCCGGACCAGGCGGCGGTTGGACCGCCGACGCGCTGATCCTCGAGAAGATCGAGATCGCGGATCGGGTGCGGACCGCGGTTGACCGGTTGGTCGTCACCCGCCCGGATCTGCGCTCGGTCGCCCGCCTGATGACGGCGGTCATGGCGCCGGTAGCGACCGGCAACGCCGACGCCAGGCCGCTCGAGGTCGAGCGCGTGGAGGTCCGGGGTCTTCTTCAGGAGTGGACCGGCGAAGGAAGTGAACGGCTGTCGGCGTCGGTTCGCTCGCTCAGGATCACGGGCCTGCAGATCGACCCGGCGGCGTTTGCGGTCGCCGGGGATCCGACCCTGATCCGACCGCTGTCGGCTCTCGCCGGGGTACGGCTCGGCCTGCTCGAGGCGGAGGGTGCCCGACTGCGCTCCTCGCTGACGGGGAACACCGAGATCGCCCGCCAGTGGCTCAAGAACACCGCCCGCATCCCCGGGCGCTCCGGCACGCTGCAGTTCGGCAACGAAGGCATGACGTTGCTGCCGGGCGGGCCGGACGACCCGATGGCACCGCTCCTGGCGGCGCTGTTCCCGCCGCACGGCGTGGTTACCACGCAGACGTCGGGCGATGTGGTCTACGACGTCGCCGAGGGTCTGGTCGACTATCGCCAGCGCACCGGGATCGACGGCTTCGGCCTGCTGGACATCCGGGGCGACGCCCGGGGCCTTCCGAACCTGACAGTGGCCGACTGGGAAACCATCCGGGACGACGATCCGCGCCTCACCGACGCCCTGGTGAACGACCTCTCGATCGCGGTCACCGACGATGGCGGCGTCGACCGGGTGATCGCGACGATGGCGGCCGACCCGAGCGTTCCCGAGGCCGAGCGCCGCGCCGCCTTCGCGATGCAGTTCGACGCCCTCGGGCAGGGCTTCAACCCGAGCCGCGATCCGCTGTTCGCGTCCTGGCTGACCGCGGTACGGGACTTCGTGCGGGTCGGCGGCACGCTGGCGCTGGCGGCCGCCCGGCCGATTCCGGTCGCCGGGCTGACCGACCAGGAGATTGCGTTCGAAGCCGGGACCCTGACCCGCCTCGCCAACCGCTACGGGCTGTCGCTCGAGCGGCGCTGATGCCGACGGCGACGCCGGGTCAGTGGCAAGGGGTGTCTGAACCCCGGTCGGCGTGCTGGGCGCGGATGGCCAGCACCTCCGGCAGGGCGTGGCAGAACACCGGCACGAGGTCCGGGTCGAAGTGACGGCCCGATTCCGACGTGATGTAGGCAACCGCCTCCTCGACCGTCCAGGCGTTCTTGTAAGGCCGCTCGGAGGTCAGCGCGTCGAACACGTCCGCCAGGGCGACGATCCTGCCCGACAACGGGATCCGCTCGCCCGCCAGGCCATGCGGGTAGCCGGATCCGTCCCACTTCTCGTGATGGCTGAGTGCGATCTCCCGGGCCAACGCCAACAGGTCGGTGACTTCCCCGGACAGGATGTCGGCGCCGATGAAGACGTGTCGCTTCATGATCCGCCATTCATCGGCGGTCAGCTTGCCCGGCTTGAGCAGGATGCCGTCGGGAATTCCGATCTTGCCGATATCGTGCATCGGGCTGGCGTGGAGCATCAGTTCGGCCGCCTCGGACGACCAGCCGCTGCGCTCCGCCAGCAGGGCGCAAATCCTGCTCATCCGCACGATGTGGTTGCCGGTCTCGTTGTCCCGGTACTCGGCGGCGCGCCCCAGGCGCCGGATGACCTGCAGCCGAGTCTGCCGCAGTTCGAGGGTGCGTTCCTGCACGATCTCCTGGAGAACGCTCTTCTGGGCCCACACGAAACGGTGAGCGAGGTGCGCCTCCAGCGCGTTTCGGACCCGCGCCATCAGCTCGGCCCGCTCGAATGGCTTGGTGACGTAGTCCCGGGCGCCCGCCTCGAAGGCCTTCAGAAGAAACTCGCTGGAGGCCTGGGCGGTGAGCACGATGACCGGCGGCAGCAACGGCGACCCGAGGTCCCGGAGCTGCTTCAGGACGCCGTAGCCGTCGAGGATCGGCATGTTCAGGTCGAGCAGAACCAGCGCGGGGTTGAGCCGCACGCACGCGTCGAGGGCGTCGCGCGGGTCCTCGAGCAGCACGAGGTTGGTGTAGCCTTCCGCCCGCAGCATCTTGCCGAGCAGCTTCAGGTTGTTCGGCTCGTCATCGACCGCGATGATCGGCGACGCCTTGAGGTTCGGGAACAACTGGTTCATCCCCGCCCTCCTGTCGCGAGGGCCGCGCCGAGCGGGCCGGAGGACGGTTCGTCGTGTGTCAGGCGGTCGCCGGGACTCCGGCGGTCCGGCAACAGCAGCAGACGTTCGACCGCCGTCAGGAACTCGGGAAGGTCGATCGGCTTGATCAGGTAGTCGCGAAACCCGGCGGCCTTGGCCTTCTGGACGTCCCTCTCCATGGCGGCGGCCGAGACCGCGATCACCGGGATTGCGCGGGTGACCGGATCGGCGCGCAGCCGCGCCATCACTTCCAGGCCGTTCATCCCCGGCATGTTGATGTCCAGCAGGATCAGCCCGGGACGGTGCGCGCGCGCCAGTTCCAGCCCGAGCGCTCCATCCTGGGCTTCGATCAACGTGATCTGTGGGTATTGCGCCAGGGCCAGGCGCACCAGCTTCAGGTTCGCGGCGTTGTCCTCGACGTAGAGCACCGTGGCGGCGGGGACCGGTCTGGCGGTTCGTGGACGCGGAATCGGGCCGGCGGCGGAGGGATCGACCCGCGCGACCGGCAGCTCGATCCAGAAGGTGGTACCGCCGTCGCTGGCGCTGTCCACGCCGATCCGGCCGTTCATGGCCTCGGTCAACCGCTTGCAGATCACCAGCCCGATGCCGGTGCCCTCGATGTCGGTGCCCTCCGCCCCCAGCCGGTTGAACGGGGTGAAGAGTTCGCCGAGCCGGTCCGGCGCGATGCCGGCACCGGTGTCGGTCACCGAGATCCGTATCCGGTCCGCGTCCGCCATCGCGGCGGAGACGGTGATGCGGCCGCCAACGCGGTTGTACTTCACCGCGTTGCTCATCAGGTTGACCAGCACCTGCTTCAGCCGGGTGTGGTCCGCCTGCACCGCCTGGGCGCCCTGCGCCAGGCTCACCTGGGTGGTGATCTGCCGCCCCACCGCAATCGGCGCGAGCAGGTTCTCGCAGCCGCTGAGGACGTCCGCGAGATCGATCCGCTCGATCGACAGTTCCAACCGCCCGGATTCGATCCGAGCCAGGTCCAGGATCTGGCTGATGAGCTGGAGTAGATGCCTGCCCGACGTGTGGATGGTCTGGACGCTGTCGTGCTGGTCCTCGTTGAGGTGCTTGTCGATCTCGAGGACCTGGGCGAACCCGAGGATGGCGTTCAGCGGCGTGCGCAGTTCGTGGCTCATGCTCGACAGGAACTCGGACTTGGCCCGGTTGGCGGCTTCCGCCTCCTCCTTGGCCAGCACCAGCGCCCGGCGATCGGCCCGCCGGATCAGCGACTGGCCGATCTGCCGCGCGATGTCGTTGAGACAGTTCCGCGTCGGTCCAGGTGAAGGCGCCGGCCCTGGCGGTTCGGGTCACCCGGCTATGCAGAACGCCTCGATTTCCGAGCCGGCGTCCTCGAAGAACGGTATGGGAGCGGCAAGCCGGGGCGAGGTTCCGCGGAACTCCTCCAGGGCGATCAACCGCCCGCCATGCCTGATGTGCACCCGCGTCTCGGCCGGCGTCAGGCCGTCCACCTGCAGCCGCCCTGCGCAGGCCAACAGCATGTCGACGTCGCTCAAGTCGTCGTCCAGGGTGAAACGGGTGATGTCCCGCAGGCAGAGCGCGGCGTTCAGCTGGGCCCGCTGACGGGCGTTGGAGGCGTGAAGCGCCGCCTCGGTCCGCTTCAGCTCGGTGATGTCCTGGACCACGCCGCGCCGCACGCAGCTCACCGCCGGTGGAGTCGCGCTCGATCCCGCCGCGCACGTGCAGGTATCGGACTTCCCCGTCGGGCCGGATGATCCGGTGAACGACGTCGTACCGCCCGGTTTCGCTGGAGGCGGCGATCGCGGAATCCAGCAGCTCGCGGTCGTCGGGGTGCACCGCGGCCCGGAAGGTCGGCACCGTCGGCGTGATGGCGGGGTCCCAGCCGAAGATCTCGAAGACGGTGTCGGACCATCGAAGTTTCGAGGAGGATCCGTCCATTTCCCAATTGCCCAGCCGCGCCATGCGCTGGGCTTGGCGGAGCAAGGCCTGCTCGGTGGCGAGGGCCGATTCGGAGCGCTTGCGGTCGGTGACATCGTGCACCACGCCGAGCATGTTCCGCGGCGTGCCGTCGGCGTCGCGCAGCACGTCGCCGCGTTCGGCCAGCCACCGCACGGTGCCGTCCGGCCACACGCAGCGGTGCTCGAGATCATACTTCTCGCCGCGCTCGATGCAGGCGGTCGCGGCGTCGGTCACCCGTTGCCGGTCTTCCGGGTGCACAGCATCCAGAAACCGCTGGAAAGTGGTCTCCATCGCCCCGGTCGGACGCCCGAAGAGGGCCGCGATCGGTTGCGACCAGAACACGGTCCCGGTCTGGAGATCCCAGTCCCATGTGCCGATGTTGGCGTGGTTCTGGCTGATGCGCAGGCGTTCCGCGGCGTGCTTGACGTGGGTGATGTCGGTGCGGATCGAGACGTACTGGTAGGGTCTGCCGGCGGCATCCAGGAACGGTACGACCGTGCTCTCTACCCAGTAGAGTTCCCCGTCCTTGCGGCGGTTGCAGATCTCACCCTTCCAGATTTCGCCGTGCGAGATAGTGCGCCAGAGACCGCGGTAGAACTCGTCGGAATGCAGGCCCGACTTGACGATGCGATGGTTCTTGCCGAGCAATTCGGCCCGGGAATAGCCGCTCACCTCGCAGAACTTGTCGTTGACGTGGATGATGTTACCAGCGCGGTCGGCGACGCTGACGATTGCGTGGCGATCCAGCGCCAGGTGCTCGCGCCGGCGCTCATACAGCGTGCTATCGAGCGCGCGCTTGGTCTCCGTCGTCCTGCGGCCACGTTCAGCGCGGGCGGTGACCGCCGTTACCAGGCCGAGAGGCCGCGACGGGTTTGACCAGGAACTCCTCGCCGCCGAGGCTGATCGCGTCCAACTGTTGGCCAAGATCATAGTCTCCTGCCAAGTACAGGATCGGAATGGCGTGCGTCGGATCGCGCTCGCGCAGCACCGCGGCAAGCTCGGGGCCCTCGACCTCCGGAATTGAGACATCAAGGACGATTACGTCGGGAACCAAGCCGTCCACCGCCTCCAGGAATTGCAGCGGCTCCGACAGCGCCATGACCTCGAGCCCGACGCCCGCAGCGCCTCGGCCTGCATCGCGAGCGCCATCGGATCGTTGTCCACCAGCAGCACGCGATAGGGATCTTCGCTCGAGCGTCGGTCAGCTGTTCCACGAGCCCCAAAAGCCGTTCGGGATCGGCCGGCGTCGCGAGGAACCGACTGGCTCCCGCCCGCAACGCGGACAAGCGGGACGCAAGGTCGCCGTTTTCCGAGACGGCAATCACCGGCGTCCCACCGCGACCGCCGAGCCCAAGGTAGGTAAGCTGGCCTGCGTGGGGATTGGAACCTGCCATGTCCACGATCGCCAGCGCGGCGCTCTCGCCGCTGTCCGCACGCTCGCGGACCCGATACTCGTCAGCGTTCGCGAAGCTCCGAATGCGGTACCCTGCGTCGCCCAGGATACGCCGAAACCACTCGGCCTGAGCCTGATCTCCCTCGACGAGGTCGATCAAGGCCAAGAAATCGCCAGTTCGCCGACGGGCCGGCTGTTCGGGGTCAGCGGAACGCTGAACGCCGCGGCTCGAGGGAACGCCGCTCGGTTGTAAATTTGGGTCGTGCAGCATCGACAGGCTTCCCGAAGGTGCTGGCCGGAGGGCGCGAGAGGGCGCCGGCGCCTCGGCGTATGCACGGCAAGGGGCGGAACCGAGGCCTTGGCGCGTGGCGCCGCGGCTGCCGGATCAACTTTGTCAGCGCGCTGCAGGGGAATGCCGTGGCCAGCTGACGCCCGCCCGGAACCGCCTTGTCGACGCGTGAAGAGAGAACGACCATTCGCCTTAAGAAGGGGTAAACGAGCTTCATTTAAAAATTGAATTAAATTAGGTAAAATTGCACTTTATCTTAGACATGGCATGTCTCAACCCGATATACGCTACAGACACAGCCAGATCTTGCCCAACGCCATCGTTGCAAGACGACATTTTAAAATCACAGAAAACTCCAGTATAAATACTTAACTCGCATTTTAATCTAAAACAATTCGGTGCATAATTTTAATACATTAATATTGTAACAAATTACTATGTTTCGTGATGTTTTATTATTTTAAGAATCTGCGCCCACAATCTCCGACAGTCTTTGTTCCGAAGCACAATGCCGACTAAGTATATTCCACTAAGGAAGACTTCCGGGCAACGCTAACCCGAGGATGACCCCGAACGACGACGCGCCGCACCGACCGGCAAGGGGTCACCGAGCGACGCGGGGCCGCGGCCGAGAACGGTCTATTCCGGACGGTCGCGCCGTCCCGGCTGCCAGCCCGTCGGCGCCAGCTCGAAGCCGGCGAACTCGAACGCCGGTGCCACCGTGCAGCCGCACAGCGTCCACGCGCCGAGCGACCGCGCGCCCTGCCAGCAGCCGGGCGGGATCACGGCGTGCGGCATCTGCCCCGCCGCCACGTCCGGCCCGAGGGTGTGGTCGACCACCGTCTCGGCGTCGGACGACACCGACAGCACCAGGGGTGCGCCGGCGTAGTGGTGCCAGACCTCGGTGGCGTCGATGACCCGGTGCCAGGCCGACACCTCGCCGGCCGGCAACAGGTAGAAGATCTGCGTCAACGCCCCGCGACCGCCGCCGGGCGGCCGGTCGCGGAACGTCTCGCGGTACCAGCCGCCTTCCGGATGCCGCGCCAGCTCCAGCGCGGCAACCAGTTCGGTAACCTTCTCCCGGCTCATGCCGCCGGCGGCTTGGTCGCGGCCATCGCCGGCCGGGCCGAGAACCGCTCGTACCAGGCGGCCAGCTTGGGACGGCTGGCGCGCCAGTCGCGGTGGCCGAGGCGGAAGTCGATGTAGCCGAGGCCGCAGCCGACGCTGATGGTGCCGATGTCGACCCGGTCGCCGAAGCCGTCGGCGCCGGCCTCGAAGGCGTCCAGCGCGCCGTCGATCTTCGAGAGCTGGGCGTCGGTCCAGGCCTGGTTGCGCATCCCCTCGTCGCGGAAGCGGCTCTCGTAGACCACCAGCAGGGCGGCATCCAGCATGCCGTCGGCGGCGGCCTGCAGGCGCAGCGCCTCCCAGCGGGCCTTGCCGTCCGGGAACATCTTGCGCCCGGCGTTCAGGCTGTCGAGGTACTCGCAGATCACCGGCGAGTCGAACAGGGTCATGCCGTCGTCGGTCACCAGCGCCGGGATCTTCTTGAGCGGGTTGGCCGCCGCCACCCCGGCGTCGGGCGCCATCGGCGTGGTGGTGACGGGCGCCACCTCGATCCGGTCGAGCAGGCCGGCCTCCTGGGCCATCACCATGACCTTGCGAACGTAGGGCGATGCCGGCGAGTGGTAGAGCTTCATGGGTGGGGTTCTCCCTGTGGCGTGCCCGCGTGGGCGCGGTGCGATTTCAGGTGGGGCGGTTTCAGAAGGCGTCCTTGCGCCGCCGGATCTCGGCGAACACCGCCGACGGCTCGGCGCCGGCCATGCCGACCGCCGCCGCCATGGCCGGATCGTCGGCGCGCAGGAACGGGTTGGTGCCGAGTTCCTCGGCGAGGGTCGACGGCACGGTCGGCTGGCCGGCGGCGCGCAGCCGCTCGATCTCGGCGGCCCGGGCGCGCAGCGCGGCGTTGCCGGCGTCGACCGACAGCGCGAAGCGGGCGTTCGACTGGGTGTACTCGTGCCCGCAATAGACGCGCGTCTCGGCGGGCAGCGCCCGCAGCGTCGACAGCGACGTCCAGAACTGCGGCGGCGTGCCCTCGAACATCCGCCCGCAGCCGAGCGCGAACAGGGTGTCGCCGCAGAACAGCGCGGCCGGAATCCGGGATGTGGAGCGCGATGTGGCCGCTGGTGTGGCCGGGGGTCTCGTACACCGTGGCTGAATGGCCGGCGATCTCGACGGTGTCGCCGTCGCCGAGCGTCAGGTCCATGCCGGCGATGCGCGCCGACTCGGCCCGCGGGCCGAGCAGCTGGGCGCCGTGCTTCGCCTTCAGCGCGGCGTTGCCGCCGGTGTGGTCGTGGTGGTGGTGGGTGTTGACGATCTGGGTCAGCGACCAGCCGCGTTCGGCCAGCGCCGCCTCGACCGGCGCCGCCTCGCCGGGGTCGACGACCGCGGTGGCGCCCGTCTCCCGGTCGTGGAGCAGATAGACGTAGTTGTCCGACAGGGCCGGGACGAGCACGATCTCGAGGGCTGCCATCGGGGCCTCCTGATGTCGCGTGGCGCGGGACGGATCTGCCGGGGTCGACAGAGGCCGGCACGGTAGCATTAAGATCGAGACCCTGCCACCGACGCCGGCCCCTTCGAACCGGCAACAGTGCGTCCACGAGGAGACGACCATGAAGATCGCGAACGTCGAGGCGGTGCCGCTGCGCATGCCGTTCGACTTCTCCGGCAAGTCCCGCGACGCGTCGGGCGGCGGCTGGCCGGCGCTCGATTTCTGCCTGGTGAAGGTGACCACCGACACCGGCATCATCGGCTGGGGCGACGCCTTCGCCTATCATTGCCGAGAGGCGGTGGTCGGCGCTGTCGAGCACATGATCAAGCCGGCGGTGATCGGCCAGGACGCCGGCGACATCGCCGGACTCAGCTACCGGCTGCAGCAGAAGCTCCACCTGTTCGGCCGGTACGGGATCACCCTGTTCGCGGTGTCGGGGCTGGACATCGCGCTCTGGGACATCGCCGGCAAGGCCGCCGGCCTGCCGCTGGCCCGGCTGTTCGGCGGCACGACCGACCGGACGCTGCCGGCCTACTCCTCGCTGTTCTTCCTGCGCGACCGCGAGCTGGTGACGGCCGACGTCAGGCGCTCGCTGGACGAAGGCTACCGCCACATCAAGCTGCACGAGATCGCCGAACCGGAAGTCGGGGCGGCGCGCGAGGCCGCCGGCGACGACGTGCCGATCATGGTCGACGTCAATTGCCCCTGGACGCCCGAGCAGGCCAAGCGAATGGCGATGGCGCTCGACCAGTTCGACCTGCACTGGCTGGAGGAGCCGGTGTTCCCGCCGGAGGACTTCGCGTCGCTCGCCCGGATCCGCGGCGAGACCGGCGTGCCGATCGCCGCCGGCGAGAACTGGTGCACCGCCTACCAGTTCGCCCAGGCGATCGACGCCGGCGCCATCGACTACGCCCAGCCGAGCGTCACCAAGGTCGGCGGCATCACCGAATTCCGCAAGGTCGCGACCCTCGCCGAGGCGGCGGGCATCCAGGTCATGCCGCACTCGCCGTATTTCGGCCCCGGCTTCCTCGCCACCCTGCAGATGGCGGCGGCATCGCCGAACCCGGGCCTGGTGGAGCGCTTCTACATCACCCCCGAGGCCAGCCTGTACGGCGACTGGATCAACCCGGTCGGCGGCGCCTTCCGGGTGCCGGACGGGCCGGGTCTCGGCCTCGACCCGGATCCGGACGTGATCAAGGAGTACCGGGTCGGGTAGAGCCGGGAGAAGGCCGTCCGGACAGACGCCCGTCGCTCCGTGGGTCCCGGATCCGTCCCGCCGGAGGCGGTCCGGTCCGGGATGACGACGACGGGGAGGAGGATGCAAAGATCGAGCGCCTCCCCCACCCTGTCGTCATCCCGGCCAAGCGCAGCGCGAGCCGGGAGCCACCCGACCGCGCGGAGCCCGGTTACGGCGGCTTTGCGCCGGGCGTGCTGGCGGTTACCCTCGCCGCCATGTTCCTGGACGCGGTCGAGCTTCGCGACTTCTACGACGGCCATCTCGGCCTGCTGGCCCGGCGCATGCTGCGCCGGCGGGTGCGCGAGCTGTGGCCGAACCTGCGCGGCCAGTCGCTGCTCGGGCTCGGCTACGCGGTGCCCTACCTCCGGCTGTACCGGGGCGAGGCCGACGCGCGTGATCGCGGCGATGCCGGCCCAGCAGGGCGTGCTGCACTGGCCGCCGGAAGGGCCGAACGCCTCGGTGCTGGTCGACGAGGCGGAACTGCCGCTGGAAGACGCGTCGATCGACCGCATCCTGCTGGTGCACGCGCTCGAGAACACCGAGCAGCGCGCCGCCATGATGGCCGAGGCCTGGCGGGTGCTGGCCGGCAACGGCCGCCTGCTGGCGGTGGCGCCGAACCGGCGCGGGCTGTGGGCCCGCTTCGACCACACCCCGTTCGGCCACGGCCAGCCCTACACCGTCTCGCAGCTCTCCCGGGTGCTGCGCGACAGCCGGTTCACGCCGACCCGGACCGTGCACGCGCTGTACGCACCGCCCTACACCTCGGGGCTGGTCATCCGTTCCGCGCCGGCGCTTGAACAGGTCGGCGACCGGTGGTTTACCACCTTCGCCGGCGTCGTCATGATCGAGGCGCAGAAGGAGGTCTACGCCGTCCGTCGCGACCGCAAGCGGGTTCTGGCCCGTGCCCGGGCGCTGCTGCCGGTCGGCCGGCCCGCCTTGCCGGCGCCGGCCCGCCGCGACCGCCGCCGACTGACCGCAGGCCATACAGACCGGAACCAGAACCAGGGAGGACAGCACCGTGTACATCGTCGCCGTGAACCTTGTGGTCGACCCGAAGGACGCCGACACCTTCGCCGAGCGCATCAAGCAGCACGCCCGGAACAGCCTGACCCAGGACGGCTGCCTCGGCTTCTCGGTCAGCCGCGACCACGACAACCCGGCCTCCTTCCACCTCTGGGAGGTCTACAAGGACGCGGCCGCCTTCGACGCCCACAAGGCCGCCGACTTCATGGCCGAGTTCTCGAAGTTCGCCGGACCGCTGCTGAAGCACCGGGTCCTGGCGACCGGCAACCTGATCGTCTGAACAACCCCGGCGGCGCCGGATACAACCCGATCCAAGGAGACATGGAATGACCGACCAGGCGCCGATGCGTGGCGTACTCTCGCCGGTGGTGACGCCGTTCGACGCCGACCTGCGGCCGGACGTCGACCGGCTGACCCGGCACTGCAAGTGGCTGCTGTCGCACGATTGCGGGCTGGCGATCTTCGGCACCAACAGCGAAGGCAACTCGCTGTCGGTCGAGGAGAAGATCGACATCGTCGACCGGCTGGTCGAGGCCGGCGTCGACCCGGCCCGGATGATGCCGGGCACCGGCGCCTGCGCGCTGCCGGACACCGTGAAGCTGTCCCGGCACATGACCGAGCGCGGCTGCGGCGGCGTGCTGATGCTGCCGCCGTTCTACTACAAGGGGGTGAGCGACGAGGGCATCTACCGCTCGATCGCCGAGGTGATCAACCGGGTCGGCGACGACCGGCTGCGGGTCTACCTCTACCACATCCCGCCGGTCGCCCAGGTCGGGTTCAGCCTCGACCTGATCGAGCGGCTGATCGGCGATTTCCCGGGCATCGTCGCCGGCATCAAGGACAGCTCCGGCGACTGGAGCAACACCAAGGCGATGCTGGACCGCTTCCCGGGCTGGGGGTGTTCGCCGGCAACGAGACGGTGCTGCTGGAAACCCTGCGCAACGGCGGCATGGGCTGCATCTCGGCGACCTGCAACGTCAACGCACCGGCCATCGTCGAGCTGTACCGGCGCTGGCAGGAGCCGGACGCCGAGGAGCGCCAGGCGGCCTGCACCGCGCTGCGCAACCGGGTCGGCAAATACGTCATGATCCCGGCCCTGAAGGCCACCATCGCCCACTTCGCCGGCGACCCCGACTGGCGCCGCCTGCGGCCGCCGCTGGTCGAACTCGACGACGCCACGGCCGACGCGCTCGGCCGCGACCTCGAGGCCTTCGGCTTCTCGATGCCCGGCCTCGCCTGACGACGACTCCCCGGGAAGCCCGATTCCGGGCTTCCCGGGCCCCGCTCAGCCTCGACGCGGTGCAAGCCGCACCAGGCGGCCATCGGCGTCGAACCGGAACACCGGCGCCGTCACCGCCGGGGCCCCCGTCGGCACCCCGGCGTCGCGACCCAGGTAGTCGAGGTAGGCCGGGACAGCGGCGGCGATTTCCGCGGGCGACTGGTCGAGCAGGCTGTACCCGAGTTCCGCCAGCACGTCGGTATCGGGCACCTTTCCGGCGCGCCGGATCACCTCGGGGTCGGCGACCCGCTCGCCGGTCACCGTGTCCGCGAGGGTCTTGAGCACCGTCCAGGTTCGCGGACCCCACGGAAGCAGCGTCGTCGGGTACCAGTCGAGGAACAGGCACGGCGTCCCGAACAGCAGCGGCACGACCGACAGGCCCGAGCTGGTCCCGATGTGGAAGTCGGCTTCGGCGACCAGCAGGACGTCGAGTTGCGGCGACTTCAGCGGCGAATGCGCGTAGTCGACGAAACCGCGACGCTCCGGCAGTCGGCTCATTGACGGGTCCCCGAGCCGAACCACCGTGTAGCCCCGGTCCACCAGCGCGGCGAGCGCCGGCAGGTAATTCTGGATGCGGGCGTTGCGGGCACGATGACGCCCCGGCCGCTTGAAGCCGTCCTCGCGGCAATGCACGGTCACGTACCGGCCACCGCCGGGATGACCGACGGCGGCCAGGAACTCCGCCAGCGCCGGCCGATCCTCCGACGGTATCGACAGCAGCGCCCCGCGCGCCGGGTCGACGGCGCCGGCCACGAGGCCGCACAACTCGAACCAATCCAGCGCTCGCCCGTCCGCGACCTCGCTCAGCCCGCTTGCGTGGGCCTCGAAGAACAGCCCGTCCTGCTGGGTGAATTTGAGGTTGCCGGCGGCCCGCGACATCAGGTTGAACAGATACGCGTTGGGCACCGTGTCCTTCTTCAGGCACGACCAGCGATCGGCGACCAGCCCGAGCTTCTGGGCGGCCAGCAGATGCGCCAGGATCACCACATGGCCGATCGCCGAGCCCCAGGTCCGGTCGAGGGCGCGATACCCGTCGACCGAGGCCAGCCGACGTGTGCGACGGTTGAAAGCCGAGTGCCGCGCCGACAGCGCCTCGTACTCCGGGACGTGCCCTGCCTCCAGGAGCACCGAGGCGGTCACCAGCTGCATGTGGGCGATGACGACGCTCTGCGGAACCGACGTCGCGACCGGCCGCGGCGAGACCGCGCAGACCAGACGGGAGAAATGGTCACCCATATCCGCGAACCTGAGCGGGTTGCGCGTCAGCTTCGCCAGCAGGCCCGGGCGTCGGGCCAGCAGGGCCGCGGTGACGATCGCCCAGGGATAGCGTCGGTCGTGGCTGGAGGAGTTCGCCCAGCCGGCCAGATCGTCGACCGTCAGCGCGTCGCTGGCCTCCAGGATCCGGCGCAGCGCCAGCGCGTCAAGCTCGTCGCTGACGCAGCAATACCGCCTCGCCCAAGCCAGGATGTCGCGACCCTGTCGCAGCGTCCGGATCCGGGCGGCGAACGCCCCCGGATCGGCCGGATGATCGAGCAGGCGGCGCACCGCCGAGCGGCCGGCGTCGTCCGACAGCGGTTCCCCGGCCGTGCCGTTCATGCCGTCAACCCGTGGCCCCGGGGCGGCGGAACAGCAGGTTCTTGCGATCATCGGCCACCGCCGGCCGGAAGCCATGGCGGGTGACGGCCTCGACCACCGCGCGCTTGCCCGGCTCCCACCAGCGCACCTCCATCCGCACACTGTGCAACCGGGGATCGGCCAGGGTCCGCTGCATGCCGGCGACGACCGCGTCCTCGCCGCCGTCGACGTCGATCTTGATCCGGGTCGGAAACGGGATCGTGCCGCCGGCCACCAGGTCGTCGATCGCCGCCCCCGCGACCTCGATCTCCGCCGTGCCGGTGGGCGCCGCCTCGCCGTCGGCGCGGAACGACTGGGCAGCCACCCCCGGCACCGCCGACGAGTGGCTGAGGCGGCCCTGCCCGCTGTTGGCGGCGGCTGCGACGGGAAGAACTCACGCGGTCGGCCAGCCCGTTCGCCGCCACGTTGGCGATCGCGGCGCGCAGGTTGACCGGGAACGGCTCGAGCCCGACCACCGTGCAGCCGCTCAACCCGGCCGCCGCCACGCTGTACGTCCCGACATTGGCCCCGACGTCGAGCAGCACGTCGGCCGGCGTCAGCTCGGCGAGCCAGTCGCCACATCCCCGGCTCGTGGACGAAGAAGAAGTCGAAGTGCAGACCGAGTTCGGGGCCTTTCACGTCGAACACCACGCGTCGGTCCCCAACCTGCAGCGCGTAGCGGTCGCCCTGATGCTCGACCGTGACCGGCTGGCCGAAGCGCCGCCAGAACGCGATCAGCCCGCAGGCGTGCGAGAGCGTGGCAAGGCCGAAGAACAGCGCCGGGTCGCGCTCGCCGAGCGCCGCGCTCCGGGTCGCGACGCAGGCCGCGAACGCGCCCTCGGCGTCCAGCGGGCGATCCAGGAGCGGGGTCACGGCGAGCAGTCGGTTGACCGCGCGCAACGTCGCCGCCCCGGCGCGATGCCGGCGCAGCGCCAGCCACAGTCGCAGCGCGTTCAGGTCGGGGTCGCCGGGCGCCAGCGCGAGGGCGCCGCGCAGACTGGCGACGGCCCGCCCGAGCGGCAAGCCCGCCAGGCCGCGCGCCATCGCGTAGGGGCTTTCCCCGAGGGAACGAGGACGCCCGTAGCCGTCGATGCCGGTGGTCTCAGTCATGAATGGTTCCAGGGTTTCCCGAGCCACCCTCTCCTATGGCGTCCGCCCGGTGTCAACCGCGGCACGGTCATCCTTGCCTTCCGCCGCGGCTCCCGATAAGTGTCCTGGTCCCTTCCCACACGAGACGACCGCATCACCATGGCCGACGCGTCCCCCTCGCTCGCGCAGCTGCGCGCCGAGATCGACGAGATCGACGACACCCTGCTGGCGCTGCTGCAGCGACGGGTGGCGATAGGACGGCGCGTGGCCGCCGCCAAGGGCGACTCCGCCGGTCCGTTCCTGCGACCGGGCCGCGAAGCCGCGATCCTGCGCCGGCTCGCCGGGCAGGCTGCGGATGGCGATCTGCCGGTGGCGGTGATCGAGCGGGTGTGGCGCGAGATCCTGGCGGCCAATCTGGCGCGCCAGGTCGAGCCGGTCACCGTGGTGTGGGCGCCGTCCGGGGCCGAGGCGCTGGTCGATCTGGCCCACGACCGCGGCGGCGTGTCGACCCGGGTGGTGTGCGTCACCGAACCGGCCGCGGCGCTGGCCGCCGTCGCCGAGGGTCGGGCGACCCTCGCCGTGCTGCCGGCGCCGGAGCTGACGGCGTGGCGTTGGTGGCCGCTGCTGCTCGAGGGACCACTGCCGAAGCCGCGCATCGTTGCGCGGCTTCCGCTTTTCGGGGACCCGCTGTCCGGCGCCGTCGCCGGCGTCGGTGTGGCCTGCCAGGACCCCGATCCCTCCGGCGACGACGTCACCCTGATGATGGTGCCAGGGCGGTCCGAAGGCGCCCTGGACGTGGTCGACGGGCCGGACGGGGCGCCGCGCTCGCTGCTCGCCCGCGACGGCTGGTGCGCCGAAGGGTCACTCCCGGACACGGCAATCCCGGATGGGGCCGTGCCGATCGGGGCCTACGCCCGCACCCGCTCCCACTGACAACGTCCTTCCTCCCCGAGGAGAGTTCGATGCCCAGCGTCGCTCCCAAAGCGTCCATTGCCGACCTGATCGGCTACAAGCCCGCGCTCGCCGGCGCGCCGGGCCCGGGACGGGTGGTGCGGCTGCACGTCAACGAGGGCGCGCTCGGGCCGTCGCCGAACGCCATGGCGGCGATGCAGTCGATGGCCTCGCGCATCCACCAGTACCCGGCGGTCGACGCCTCGGGCCTGGCCGCCGCCATCGGCCGCAAGCACGGCATCGACCCGGCGCGCATCGTGCTGGGCTGCGGATCGGACGAGCTGATCCAGGTGCTCTGCCTCGCCTATGTCGAGCCCGGCGAGGAGGTCATCCACACCCAGTACGGGTTCCTGCTGTTCCCGATGGCCGCCAAGATCGCCGGCGGCGTGCCGGTCTCGGCGCCCGACGACGGCTACACCGCCAGCGTCGACGCCATCCTGGCGCGGGTGACGCCGCGCACCAAGCTGGTGTTCCTGGCCAACCCCAACAACCCGACCGGCACCTACCTGGCCAGCGACGAGGTCCGCCGCCTGCGCGCCGGGCTGCCCGATCGGGTGATGCTGGTGCTGGACGCGGCCTACGCCGAGTACGTCCAGCGCAACGACTACACCGCCGGTATCGAGCTGGTGGAGCAGACCGACAACACGGTCATGCTGCGGACCTTCTCGAAGGCGTTCGGCATGGCCGGGCTGCGGCTCGGCTGGGCGTACTGCCCGAAGCCGGTGGCAGACGTCCTGTATTCGGTGCGCCCGCCCTACGGCGTCAACATCCCGGCGCTGGCGGCCGGCGTCGCCGCGATCGAGGACCAGGCCTTCCAGGACGCCACGATCGCCCACAACGACCGCTGGATGCCGTGGCTGCAGGCCCGGTTCCGCGAGCTCGGCCTCGAGCCGCTGCCGACGGTCGCCAATTTCGTGATGGTGCGGTTCCCGGCCGAGCCGGCGCGCAACGCCGATGCCGCCCGCCGCTTCCTGGCCGGGCGCGGCATCCTGGTGCGCGAGATGGCCGGCTACGGCGCGCCCGAGTTCATCCGGCTGTCGGTCGGCAGCGAGGCGGACAATCACCTCCTGGTCGAGGCGATCCGCGATTTCCTGAACGGGGCCGAGGTCATGACGCGACGGGATCGTCTTCGAGCGCATGGCGCTGATCGGCATCGGCAACCTCGGCTCGTCCATCGCCCGCGCGGTGCGATCGCGCGGGCTGGTGGGATCGGTGGTCGCCGCCGACCAGTCCGCCGAGGCCCGGTCGCGGGCGGCCGAGCTCGGCCTCGCCGACGGCTTCGTCGAGAACCCGGCGGACGCGGTGCAGGGCGCCGACATCGTGGTGATCTGCACCCCGATCGGGACCTACGGCGCCATCGCCGAGACCATCGCGCCGCACCTGAAGCCGGGCGCCGTCCTGACCGACATCGGCTCGGTCAAGCAGGCGGTGGTCGCCGCCGTGCGGCCGCACGTGCCGGCCGGCGTGCATTTCATCCCCGGCCACCCGATCGCCGGCACCGAGAAATCCGGCCCCGACGCCGGCTCGGGCGCGCTGTTCGAGGGCCGCTACTGGATCCTGACGCCGCTCGACGGCGGCGACCCGGCGCCGGTCGCCCGGCTGGCGGCGCTGTGGTCGGCGTGCGGCGCGATCGTCGAGGAACTGCCGGCCGATTACCACGACAAGGTGCTGGCGGTGACCTCGCACCTGCCGCACCTGATCGCCTACACCATCGTCGGCACCGCCTTCGACCTCGAGGGCCAGGAGCAGCGCGACGTCATCCGGTTCTCGGCCGGCGGCTTCCGCGACTTCACCCGCATCGCCGGCTCGAACCCGATCATGTGGCGCGACATCTTCCTGAACAACCGCGAGGCGGTCCTGGAAATGCTGCAGCGCTTCAGCGAGGACCTCAGCTACCTGCAGCGCGCCATCCGCTGGGGCGAGGGCGACAAGCTCGAGGAGCTGTTCACCAAGACCCGCGAGATCCGCCGCGGCGTGGTCGAGGCCAACCAGGCGCAGCCGTTCCCGTACGGCGGCAACGGCCAGTAGGCGGGGTCCGGACGCCGGCCCCCTGCGTCGGCCCTAATCGGCGATCGAGCGCACCTTGCCGATGGCGATCTGGCCGAGCCGGACGGTGCCGTCCTGAACCGTCAGCGGCGCCTTGAAGCGATGCCCGGAGCCGTCGGCGGACGGCTCGCTGGCCGCGATCGCCGCCAGCTTCAGCAGCGCCGCCTGACCCGGCTTCATCCGGCCCTGCGCCACCAGCCGGTCGAGGGTCTCGGCCACGCCCTGGATCTCGGCGGTGCCGGCACCCTCCGGCCGCAGCGCCGCGTCGAGCGCGAAGGTGCCGTCGCCGACCAGGTCGACCGGCGACCACGAGATGACCAGGCGGTCGACATCGATCACCCCGCCGGCGTCGCGCCACACCGCCAGGCCGGGCACGCCGGCACTCGGATCGACCGGCCCGCGCAGGGCCGCCGCCAGGGTGACGGTGGCGGGGCCGTCGAACGGCAATTCCTCGGCGCCCGACGGCCGGACACCGCCGGCGTGAGCGTTCACGGTCATGGTCGTGGGGACCGCGCCGGCAGCGTCGCCGGATCTGGCGACCGGAGCCGGGTCGATGCTGGCGTCAACCGCGTCGATCCGCGCCAGCACGGCGCCGCCCGGTCCGATGAGATCGAGATTGCGCAGGGTCAGGTCAATCCGTTCCGGTCCCTGCCGGCTGAGGATGATGACGGCGGACGCCGCGTCGGCATCACCGGTGATGGAGCCCCAGGTGCCGGCGACACTGGCGCGACCGCCGCTGGTCGGACGCAGGGTCAGCCGCAGCGGGTTCCACATCGGCGCGCTGGCGATCACCTCGGGCGCCGCCGCCGTCAGCAGGGTCAAGCCGTCCTCGCGGACCCAGTGCACCTCGCGCGTCTGGATCTGGACGCTCAGCGGAAAGCCGCCCACCCGCACCGGCCCGTGCTGGATCCGGTCGCCGAACCCTCGGCGCTCGGCGACGAAATTCGCCACCGCCGCCTCGGCGCGCATCGCCAGCAATTGCCAGGCGATGGTCCAGCCGGCCGCGAACAGCAGCCCGAAGCCAAGCGCGAAGACGGTGATACGGCGGCGCCACGAGCGTCGGCGAACGGCCCGATCGATGGGCCCGGTTGTCTCGGACGACGACATTGCGTAAGCGGACCGGTCGGTTCACGGGACCGGCGGAGCATAGGCGCGTGGAGCGGCGGATGAAAGAGGCGGTTGCCGAAGGATTCTGGGTGTTCGGCTACGGCTCGCTGATGTGGAAGCCCGGCTTCGCCTTCGAGGAGCAGGCGACGGCCCGGCTGCTCGGCCGCCATCGGCGGCTGTGCGTGGTGTCCCGCCACCACCGCGGCAGCGCCGAGCGGCCGGGGCTGGTGATGGGCCTGGACCGCGGCGGATCGTGCCGCGGCGTGGCCTACCGGGTGCCGGCGGAGGCCGCCGCCGATACCCTCGCCTATCTGGACGAGCGCGAAATCGCCCACTACCCGGTGTACCGCCGCGCCGTGCTGCCGGTCGTGCTCGACGGTGGCCGCCGCGTCGCCGCGGTCACCTACGTCGTCGACCGCGCCGACCCCGACTACGCCGGCCACCTCACGGTCGAGCAGCAGGCGGCGATCGTCGCCTCGGCGCGCGGCCTCTCCGGCGACAACCGGGACTACCTCGCCTCGACCGTCCGGCACATCCACGCCCTCGGTCTCAGCGACCGGCGGCTGGAGGCGGTGCTTCACGCCCTGGGCGAACGGCTCTAGCATCCTGGTCGAGACCGCGCCCGAACGCGGCGACCAGGAGGAAGCCTGCCCAGGAGGACCCCCGCCATGAACGCGCCGACCCGCATGAGCCACCTGCTGACGCCTGAGGAAATCGAGCACTATCACGAGCA
Source organism: Rhodospirillaceae bacterium (assembly GCA_018401495.1). Taxonomy (GTDB): domain Bacteria; phylum Pseudomonadota; class Alphaproteobacteria; order Thalassobaculales; family Thalassobaculaceae; genus Thalassobaculum_A. The sequence continues at coordinate 84,093 of JAGYJX010000008.1, read as the reverse complement.
CGGCTACGTCACCCCGCGCTGGCGGCTGCCGGCGGACCGGCTGGACAGCATGCGCGCCGATCTCGACGCGTTGCTGGCCGCCAACCAGGGCGTCAGCCGGGATTCCATGTTCTGCCCGCACATCACGACCGGCGGGACCCAGGGGCTGCAAGGCTCGAACACCTGGCTCGAGCACGCCCGGATCCCGGAGGTGCTCGATCAGGTGTCCCAGGTGATCGGGCCGGATTTCCTGCTGTGGGGCACCACGGTGTTCGGCAAGCCCGCCGGCACCGGCAAGCGGGTGCCATGGCACCAGGACGGCGAGTACTGGCCGATCCGGCCGCTCGCCACCTGCTCGGCCTGGATCGCGCTCGACGACGCCACCCCGGAAAACGGCTGCCTGCGCGTCATCCCGGGCAGCCACAAGCAGCGACGGCTGCGCGCCCACACCCAGAAGGACAGCCCGGACCTGGTGCTGAACCAGGAACTGAACGCCGAGGAGTACGACGAGGCCGACGCCGTCGACATCGTCCTGGAGGCCGGCCAGCTGTCGCTGCACGACGTGTATCTGGTGCACGGCTCCGAGCCCAACCGGTCGACCCGGCGGCGGGCCGGCTTCGTGTGCCGCTACATGCCGACCACCTCGCATTTCGACCACGGCTACGGCAGCGAGTTGCAGAAGCGCTCCGGCCAGGTCGGATTTCGGCAACCGCGCGCTCTGGCTGATGCGCGGCCGGGACGTCTGCGGCCGCAACGACTTCAGCGTCGGGCACTGAGGCCCGGTGCGGATCACCCGATGGCGCGGGCGTGCCACTCGGGAAATCGGCGCGACGACGCATAGTAGTGCGGGGTCCCGCCGTTGGCGAGGTCGACGTGGAACTGCGGGCTCGAGATGGTCGCGGTGGTGATGTCGTAATGCACCAGTTCGCCGGCCGCCTTGACGCCGATCGCCCAGACGTGCGGGAAACTCCGCTGAAGCCGGTTCAGGGTCTCCAGGTACACCGCCTCGTCGAGCAGGAAGATCTCGACCTGGATGGCGTCCGGCGGTGATTCGCGAAGGGTGCGCTCGGCGCCGCGCAGCACCCCCAGTTCCGCGCCCTCGACGTCGATCTTCCAGAACGACGCGCGCGGCAGGCCCAGATCGTCGAGCCGCCGGGTCTCGACGGTGTGGATTTCCCCGGCGTCGACATCGTCGCGCTTGGTCATGTCGAAGAACGCCCGCGACAGGCTGGCGGCGCCGTCGCTGCGCCTCGGCACGATCAGGTCCTGCTGGCCGTTGCGCTCGGCAAGCGCGTACGGGACCAGCCGGAACCCGGGATCGGCGGTGAGGGCCCCGGGCATGCGCTCACGGTTGCGGGCCAGCGGCTCGAACGCAAAGACCGTCGCCGCGCCACGCTCCAGATACGCGGCGGCGGTGTCGCCATCGAACGCGCCGATGTCGAACACCACGTCGCCGGGCCGCACGAACCACTCCGCGCCGAACCTGTCGAGGGTATCCATCGCCCGCCCCGGGCCGGGCTCCGGCCCGGCGGCCGCCTCAGTACATGTGCTGGCCGCCGTTGATGCTGAGCGTCGAGCCGGTGATGAAGCCGGCGTCGTCGGCGGTCAGGAACACCACGCCGCGGGCGATCTCCGAGGCGGCCCCCAGACGGCCGACCGGGATGCGGGCCTTGATCTTGTCCAGGACGTCGGCCGGCACGGCGGCCACCATGTCGGTGTCGATGTAGCCCGGCGCGATGGCGTTGACCGTGATCCCAGCGCGCGCGCCTTCCTGGGCGAGCGCCTTGGTGAAGCCGTGGATGCCGGACTTGGCGGCGGCGTAGTTGACCTGGCCGTACTGGCCGGCCTGGCCGTTGATCGAGCCGATGTTGACCACCCGGCCGAACTTGCGGGACCGCATGCCCTCGATGGTGCATCGGCACATGTTGAAGCAGGAGCCGAGGTTGGTGTCGATGACCGCCTGCCACATCTCGTGGTCCATCTTGTGAATGGTGCCGTCGCGGGTGATGCCGGCGTTGTTCACCAGGATGTCGATCGGGCCGACCTCGGCCTCGACCTTGGCGACGCCGGCCTGGCAGGCGGCGAAGTCGGAGACGTCCCATTTGAAGGCGGGAATGCCGGTGCGCTGGGTGAATTCCTTCGCCCGCTCGTCGTTGCCGGCGTAGTTCGCCGCCACCTTGCAGCCGGCGTCCTTCAGGGCGATCGAGATCGCCTCGCCGATGCCTCGGGTCCCGCCCGTAACCAATGCCACGCGTGCCATCGTCGCTACTCCCTGTTCGTTGCCCCCTGGGGCGCGTCCCGGATCGTGCGCCCGGGTAACGCCGGTGGTTCCTGCCTTGGCGCGGGCGCGCTCAGTCGCGCTCGACGCACATCGCGACGCCCATGCCGCCGCCGATGCACAGCGTGGCGAGGCCCTTCTTGGCGCCGCGCCGCTGCATCTCGTGCAACAGGGTGATCAGCACGCGGGCGCCAGAAGCGCCGATCGGGTGGCCGATGGCGATCGCCCCACCGTTGACGTTGACCCGGTCGGGGTCCCAGCCGAGGTCCTTGTTGACCGCGCAGGCCTGGGCGGCGAACGCCTCGTTGGCCTCGATCAGGTCGAGGTCGTCGATCGACCAGCCGGCCTTCTTGAGGGCCAGGCGGCTGGCCGGGATCGGGCCGGTGCCCATGATGGTCGGGTCGACGCCGGCGGTCGCCCAGGAGGCGATGCGGGCGAGCGGGGCGACGCCGCGCTTGGCGGCGTTCTCGGCGCTCATCAGCACCAACGCGGCGGCGCCGTCGTTGATCCCGGAGGCGTTGCCGGCGGTCACCGTGCCACCGTCGCGCAGGAACGCCGGGCGCAGCTTGGCGAGCGTCTCCAGCGTGGTGTCGGGCTTCAGGTACTCGTCGGCGTCGACCGTCACGTCGCCCTTGCGGGACTTCACGGTGACCGGCGCGATCTCGTCCTTGAAGCGGCCGGCGGCCTGGGCGGCGGCCGCCTTCTGCTGCGAGGCGAGCGCGAAGGCGTCCTGCTGGTCTCGGGTGATCTGGAACTTCTGGGCGACGTTCTCGGCGGTGTTGCCCATGTGGTAGCCGTGGAAGGCGTCCCACAGGCCGTCCTTGATCATGGTGTCGATGAACTGCAGGTCGCCCATCCGCTGGCCGCCGCGCAGGTGCTGGGCGTGGGTCGACAGGCTCATGCTCTCCTGGCCGCCGCAGACCATCACCTGGGCGTCGCCGAGCATGATCGCCTGGTAGCCGAGCGCCACGGTGCGCAGGCCGGAACCGCAGACCTGGTTGATGCCATAGGCGGTGCGCTCGACCGGGATGCCGGCGCCGATGGCGGCCTGGCGGGCTGGGTTCTGGCCCTGGGCGGCGGTCAGCACCTGCCCCAGCACCACCTCGTCGACCTCGCCCGCCTCGGTCTTGGCGCGCTCCAGGGCGGCGCGGATGGCGACCTCGCCCAGCTGGCTGGCGGGGGTGCTGGCGAACGCGCCGTTGAACGCGCCGACCGGCGTGCGAGCCGCGCCGGCGATCACGACCTGGGTCATGGTTTTCTCCCTTTCGAAGCGTCGTTCGGACGTTGGCGTCCGTGTCGGGCGGGCCGGCCGATCAGGCGACCCGCGCCCTCCGGACCAAGATAGGGCGGGGCCGGGTATCCCACAACCGCCCCCGCGCTCCGTCGACGTCCCGTCCGACCCGCTGCGGACCATCCGGCGTAAAGATTTTCTTAGTTACGTTGCATCAATGTTTCTTAGTACATCTCCAGTAATACGGCAGCACTCTCGCTTGGTTCGGCCTCGCCGACGATCGTGAAAGCCAATAGTGCAAGGCGCCCGGCCGTCCATCGGATGATCCGGTCGATCCCCAGAACGCGATGACGTCGGCAAGCCCGGCGCCAGCGAGGCTGAACGACGGCGACCGGCGCAACAGCGTTTCATGGACATTAGGGGATCATGCCATGTCCACTACCTTTGCTCTCGGCTCTTACCGGATCGCCACGAAGATCGTCGCGGTCGTCGGGTTTCTCAGTGTCGTCACCCTGGGCATCACCGCCCTCAGCGTTTCCTCGCTCGGCACGCTGGACGCGTCCGGCAACGAGCTGGAAGTCGCGGGTCGCGAGACCACGGTCGGGGCCCGCCTGAACGTCCTGGTGGTGGCGCTGAACCGCGCCGAGTACCGGGCCGCCGCCGACCCGTCGCCCGAGACCCTGGCGGAGGTGCAGTCCAACCTCGCGACCGACCGCCGAACCTTCGACGAGCGCCTCGCGCTGGCACGGTCCAGCGCCACCCTCGAACAGGCGGCTCTGCTCGACCAGGTCGAGACTGCGTACCGCAGCTACGTCGTCGAGCTCGACGACACCGTCGCCGTCGCCAAGGCCGAGGGCGCGTCGGTGACGCGCGACCAGTCGCGCGACCGCATCGTCGCCTCGGTGCGGTCGAGCCGGACCGCAGCCAACGCCCTGCAGGAGTCGGTCACGCGGTATGTCGAGCACACCGACCAGCAGGCGACGTCGATTTCCGCCGAAGCCTCGGCCATGTACGCCCGCACCCGCATGATCCTGCTGGTGGTGGCCGGCCTCGGCGTGCTGGTCGGAGCGGTCGGTGCCATGGCGATCGCCCGCTTCGGCATCGTCAAGCCGATCGCGGCGATCGTTGCCTGCCTGAAGCGGCTGGCCGATGGCGACCTCTCGACCGAGGTGATCGGCGCCGACCGCCGCGACGAGGTCGGCGACATCGCGCAGACGGCCGCGATCTTCAAGCAGAACCTGCAGCGGGTCCGCGACATGGAGGTCGAAGCCGCGGCCGAACGCGAGCGCAACGCCACCGAGCGGCGCAACGCCATGCACGCGCTCGCCGACCGCTTCGAGCGTGAGGTCGGGCAGGTCGTCAGTGGCGTCTCGTCATCCGCCACGGAACTGCAGGCAACCTCGACCCAGCTCTCGGCGATGGCCGAGGAGTCGAGCCGGCAATCGACCTCGGTGTCGGCGGCAACCGAACAGACCGCGGCGAACGTGCAGACCGTCGCGGCCTCGGCCGAGGAACTCAACGCCTCGATCGAGGAGATCGCCCGGCAGATGGCGGACGCCTCCAAGCTCGCCCGGGACGGCGCCGAAAAGGCCCGCACCAGCGAGGCGGACGTGGCGCACCTGACCCAGTCGGCCCGGAGGATCGGCGAGATCGTGTCGCTGATCACCGGTATCGCCGAGCAGACCAACCTGCTGGCGCTGAACGCCACCATCGAGGCGGCCCGGGCCGGCGACGCCGGCAAGGGCTTCGCGGTGGTCGCCTCCGAGGTCAAGACCCTGGCCACCCAGACCTCGCAGGCCACGTCCGAGATTTCGCGGCAGATCGAGGAGATCCAGGGCCGGGTGGATCAGGCCGCGACGGCGATCACCGCGGTGTCGCAGATCATCGTCCAGCTCGACCAGACCGCCGCCTCGATCGCGTCGTCGGCGGAGGAGCAGAACGCCGCCACCGCCGAGATCACCCGCAACGTCCAGCAGGCCGCCGGCGGGATTCAGGAGGTTTCCAACAACATCGAGGGGTGCGCCGGGCGGCGACCGAGACCGGGGCGGCGTCCGGGCAGGTGCTCAGCTCGGCAACCACCCTCGGCCAGCGCGCCGACGACCTCAAGCAGGCGGTCGACGGCTTCCTGACGCGAGGTGCGCGCCGCCTGACGGCCGGCATCCACGGCATCGGGCCCGGGGCGGACGCCGCCCCGGGCCCGATCCGTTGGCGGCTACCGCGCGCCGCCGCCCCGACCAGCGGGTACTGGCTCCACATTCCCGGCTCCATCACCCGGCTCGGCGCGCGCCAGGTAGCGGCCGTCGAGCTGGTCGAAGCGGTGCACGCCGAGCAGGCCGAGGTCGATCCGGCACTCCTCCTCCAGCAGTTCCAGCACCCGCACCACCCCGGCCGTCCCGCCGGCGGCCAGCCCGCAGCACAGCAGCCGGCCGATGCCGACCACGTCGGCGCCGAGCGCCCGCGCCTTGGCGATGTCGGTGCCGCGCACCACGCCGCCGTCGACCACGACCGTCGCCCGGCCGCGCACCGCGTCGACCACCTCCGGCAGCACGTCGAGCGCGCCGAGCCCGTGGTCGAGCTGGCGGCCGCCGTGGTTGGAGACGAACACCGCGTCGGCGCCGTGCTCGATCGCAAGACGGGCGTCCTCGGCGGTGGCGATGCCCTTGAGGATCAGCGGGATGTCGTAGGTCTTCTTGAAGCGCGCGATGTCGGCCCAGTTCAGCGCCTTCTGGAACTCCATGCCGGGGACCTGGCGCCACGGCTTGACGAAGCGGTTGGCGAGGTCGCGCTCGCGCCGGCTGTACCAGGCGCTGTCGACGGTGATCGCGAAGGCGTCGTAGCCGTGGTCGACGGCGCGGGCGACCACCCCGTCGAGCCAGTCGTCGTCGCCGCGCTTGTACAGGCAGAACACCTTCACGCCGCCCTCGACCGTCGCCACATCCTCCAGCGGGACGGTGCCGACCGACGACAGGAACAGCGGCACCCCGAACTCGGCGGCGGCGCGCATGGCGGCGCGCGGCCCGTCGGGGTGGAAGCTCTCGAGCGAGCCGATCGGGCACAGCAGCACCGGCAGCCGCAGCCGGTGGCCGAGGAAGGTGCCGCCGGTGTCGACCTCGCGCATGTCGTTCAGCACCCGCGGCCGGAACGCCCAGCGGTCGAAGGCCAGCCGGTTGCGCCGGAGCGTGGTCTCGCTCTCGGTGCCGCCGCGCAGGTAGTCCCAGACGTTGCGGTCGAGCCGGGCCCGGGCCCGGTCGACGACCTCGTGCAGGGTCTGGCAGGCCTCGCGCAGGGTCTCGATGGATTCCTCGCCTTGCGTCGTGTTCGTGTCGTTCATGCCGGTGCGGTCTCCAGGTTCTCGGTCAGCCAGTCGATCAGGGTGCTCCAGGCCCGGCGCGGCGCGGCGGCGCCGACCACCATGCCGATGTGGCCCATCGCCACGTCGGCGCGGGTCGCGTTCGGCAGGCGGTCGGCCAGCGCCCGCGCCGAGGCCGGCGGCACGATGCGGTCGCGCGCCGGGATCATCACCAGGGCGGGTGCCTCGACCCGCTCCGGCTCGACCGGGCGCGCCGGCGATCCGCCAGTCGCCGGCGGCCGGCGTGTTGCGGCCGTACCACTCGAACAGCGCCTCGCGCGCCACCGGCGCGGCCAGCGGCACGCCGTCGTTCAGCCAGTCCTCGAGCGCGACGAACTCCACCGCCCCCGGGCTGGCGGGATCGAGGTCGGCGAAGCGCAGGAACTTGCGGATGACCAGCATCGGGTCGAGCGCGAAGAACAGGGTTTGAATCAGGTCGGTCGGCAGACCAGCCGGCCTGCTCGATCATAGCCGTCAGCCAGGGTTGCGCCAGGGGCAGGGAGGCGGCGATCGGCGGCGCGTCGGCGGCGAAGTCCCAGGGGTGGCCAGCAGCGCCAGCGCGCCGGTGTCGCGCGGCCGGCGCTGCGCCAGCGCCAGCGCCAGCAGCCCGCCCATGCAGTAGCCGAGCACCGCCGGCCGGCGGCCGGAGATCGTCAGCACCGCCTCCAGCGCGCCCTCCAGGCGGCCGGCGACGTAGTCGGTCAGGGTGAACCGCCGCTCGGCCTCGCCGGGGAAGCCCCACTCGACCAGGAACGGCCGGAAGCCGGCGGCGGCAAGCGCGCGCAGCAGCGACCGCTCGGGCGCGAGATCGAGGACATAGCCGCGGTTGACCAGCGACGGGACCACCAGGATCGGCGCGCCGCCGAACGGAACCGCCGCCTCCGGCACCGCGCCGTAATCCAGCAGCCGGGTGGTGCCTTCCTTCCAGCACACCGGCGGGTCGAGCACCGGGCGATGGTAGGGATGCGCCCGGTAGGCCTGCACGCCGTCCAGGAAGCGCCCCATCCGGCGGCGCGCCTCCTCGTCGATGGCCTGCTCGAAACTCGGGATCGTGGCGCCGGCTGCGCCGCGGTCAGCCTCGGCCGCCCGTGCCGCGTCCAGGGCCGCGAGCTGCTCCCTCAGGCTGGCGGCCGCCTCGCTCGAACCGGGCTTCCAGTCGATCGATCCGCTCCTCCAGGCGGCGGAGCTCGCGTAGGACGACAGCCAGGTCGTCGCCGCCGTGGTCAGGTACAACGGCAGCGGCCGCGGTCCCGGCCGCGGTCGGACGCCGCTCGCCGGCGTGTCGCTGCTCTCCCGGCCGACCATGCTCCCGCCGTCCCTCGCTCACCGCCTGGCCCTTGCCCGCCGGCTCAGCAGCGGCGGCGCCACTATACCGCTCGTCGACGGTCGTCCGGTACCCCGGTTGCAGCCCGTCGCCGGGACCGGCGGCCGGAGCCGTTCCCGGCGAACGGCCCGGGCCCGTCCACAGCGCGCTCCACCGCCGGACGGCGTCGGCCATCTCGGGGTCGGTGGCCATCGCCTGCACCTGGTCCTGCCAGAGGTCCAGGAAACGGCGGGCCAGTTCGTTCGGGTCAGGAGGACGCGTCATGGCGGCGGAGTATGTCACGCGCCCGGATTCCGGCCAAGCCGCGGAAGCCCGGCGCCGGCGCCTGGATATCGCGACGCGGCACGGCCGGGAACCCAAGCGTTTCCAAGCGTTTCGAACCTTACCCGTTGCAAAGCAAAAGGCAAACGCGCAGTGTTTGATGCGGTTCGAGCCGAGGTCGTGCGAACCGTGAAACCTGCGGCGGCCAGACGCGCGCCACGACGAGGGAGCAGCGGACGACGTGATGGCGGAAAAGACCAAGACATCCCGCGCCCAGAACGGCAAGACCGACGGTGACGACAGCATCGTCACTATCAAGAAGTACGCCAACCGGCGCCTCTACAACACCGCGACCAGCAGCTACGTCACCCTCGACCATCTGTGCCAGATGGTGAAGGAGGACGTGGACTTCGTGGTGTACGACGCCAAGACCGGCGAGGACATCACCCGGGCGGTGCTGACGCAGATCATCGTCGAGGAGGAGGGCAAGGGCCAGAACCTGCTGCCGATCGGCTTCCTGCGCCAGCTCATCGGGTTCTACGGCGACAATCTGCAGATGGTTGTGCCGCGCTACCTGGAGACGGCGATGACCACCTTCTCCGACAACCAGGACCGCATGCGGAGCTACATGAAGGAGGCGTTCGGGGGCCTGTTCCCGTTCACCCAGTTCGACGACATGACGAAGACCAACCTCGCCATGTTCGAACAGGCCATGAAGATCTTCACCCCTCCTGTCGGCGGCCCGATCAAGCCGGCGCCGACGGCCGCCGAGCCTGAGTCGAGCGCCGACCAGACCGCCGCCGCCGTGCGCACGCTGCAGGATCAGGTGGAGCAGCTCCGCCACCAGCTCGAGAAACTCGGCACCATCGACAAGTCCTGACGCAGTCCGGAGTCGCGCGGCGGTCCCGGATCCGTCCCGCCGGCGGCGGTCCGGTCCGGGATCACGGCGAATGATGGGTCCGCACCCCCGCTCGCCCACCTCCCCCGTCGTCACCCCGGGCAAGCGTAGCGCGACCCGGGGCCACCCGCCGCCCCGCCGCTACCGCAGCAGGATCGACGAGATTTCACGCAACTGCGTGCGCGATCGCAGCAGGTAGAAGCCCTGGACCGCCAGGTGGCTCGGGAAGTACAGGCCGTCCGGTTCGCCGTTGACGACCACCAGCGGATCGAGAACCGCCGCCTGCCGCAGCGACTCCAGCATCTGGGTCCAGGCTCCGACCAACTGGCGCTCCTGGATGATCGGCGCGAAATCCTCGCCGAGCGCCCGCAGCAGGACATGGTAGCCGTACAGGCGTCCCTTCACGCCGTAGAAGATGTCGTCGACGCGGGTATCGATCGACCAGCCGCGCGACGCCGCCAGATGCTGGTCGATCGTGGCCGACGCCGAGCCGAGATCGGCAGCAATCCGCTCGATGGTGGCCAGCAGGTTGTCGGAGCGCCGCTCGAACACCGCCTGCCCGGCCGCGAGGCGGTCGTTGTAGGTCAGCAACGCCCGCCTTGCGGCGCGGTACTGCGATTCCGACGAGGCCGTCGGCAGGAACGACGTCGACAGGTCGTAGATCCACACATTGCCCGGAAACTTCAGCAGCCCGGCGGCCCGGTCGAGGTCGCGGTCGGCCTCCGACGAGCCGCGGGTGCGGCCGATCTGGTCGGTCATCTCCACCGTGAACCGCGACAGCGCGTAGATAATTCCCTGCTGGTAGTTCGGCGTGTTGTCGAGCCAGGCCGAGGGATAGAAGAACGGATCGTTGGCGACCCAGAAGTGCTGGTTGACCTCGCGGTCGATCAGCGCCGCGGCCGCGGCCACCGCCTTGCTGGAGCCGGGCGGGAACTCCGCCGGCTGGAAGGCCGGGTCGTCGTCGATCACGTTCATGACGAAGCCGCCGACCGCGTAGTAGAGCAGCCCGGCGACGACGAGACCGAGCAGGCTCCAGCCGCTCCAGCGGAGTATCCCCCTCCCTGACAGCCAACGCCGACGCGGGGCTGAGTACTCGTCGTCCCAGTCGACGGCGGGTCGGGTCATGGCATTCTCCTTCCGATCGGCACTTGGCAGACATAGGGAGTGGCAGCGGCCGTGTCATCCGATCATGCGCGGGAGGCGATCCGGCGGCTGCTCGACGGCCTCGGACTCGGCGCGCGAGCCATCGTCTTCGTGGCCAAGGCGTCGACCTGCGAGGTATGGCGCGCCGACACCGACGACGGCCCGGTCGCCGTGCGCGTGCTGGCGCCCCGGCCGGACCGGCCGGGCGAACTCGACGCCGATATCGCCATACGACGCCTGCTGCTGTCGTCCCCGGGCGCCCCGGTCGCCCGGCCATTGGCCGACCATCGCTCCCATCCGGGTCTGGCCGCCGCTCCCGGCCGGCCGGCGTGGACCGTCGACCGCTGGATCGAGGGCGAGCCGGCCGACGCGACGATCGCCGGTTCCGTCTGGTGCGAGCTCGGCGCGCTGCTCGCCAACCTGCACGCGCTGCCGGCGGTCGACGGACATGGGCGCCTGGCCGTCGACGGTGCCCGCCTCGCCGGCCGGCGCGATGATGCCGACGCCGGCATCCGCGACCGCTTCGAAGCGCCCTGGCCGTTCACCGGACGGGCGCTCGGCGAGCATCCCGTCGCCGATGCGGCGCCGGAGATCGTCGCCCGGCTGGAGCGGCTGGAGCCGGCGATCCGCGCGGCGGCCGAAGCCCAGCCGGCGATCGTCCACGCCGACCTCAACGGCGCCAACATCCGACACGGTGGCGGCCGACTCCGCGGCCTGATCGACTTCGCCGACGTCTCCGCGCTGGCGCCAGCCTGGGACTTCGCCTCGCTCCGATATTTCCATGGCGAGGCCGCGGTCGGGGCGACGTTGGGCGGCTACACCGGCGACTCGACCCGGGCCGCCCGCCTGACCCACGATGCTCGCCTGCTGGCGCTGGTGATCGCGCTGCATCACGTCAGCCGGGCGCGCACCCTCGACCTGCCGCACCGGCGCGCCACCGCGCTCGAGCGGTTGCGGCGAGGAGCGGACGAGATCGACGCCCACTGAAGTCGCCGCCACACGCCTCGGCGAGGCACCGTATCGCTCGACGCGACCGCACCCCGGAGGCTGCCATGGCCGACAGCAAGTCATTCGGCCGGAGGCCGCGCGCAGATCCCTGGCCGGCCCTTCGCGGCCCCCGCGCAGCGGCGGGCCGGGAAAGACCGGCTGGGGAAAGACTTGAAACCTCCTGTGGCGGCGGAGAGTTATCGAGGCGCCCGCCGCCGGCGCGAAGGGTCAGTACAGGCGGTTCCTGATCGAATCCTCGACCCGGGCGTCGGCCTCGGCGGCGTCGACCCCGGCCACCTGGTCGGCCAGCATCTGGCCGAGGCTCGGCAGCGCCCGGCGCTCGACCTTGTGGTCGTCCTCCCACAGCTTGGAGCGCACCAGCGCCTTGGCGCAGTGCAGGTAGACCTCCTCGACCGCCACCAGGATGCCGGCGGTCGGCAAGCGACCGCGCACCGCCGTCGGCGCCAGCAGCTCCTCGGCGGTGACCACCCGGGCGCGGCCGTTGACCCGCAGCGTCTCGCACACCCCCGGCACCAGGAACAGCAGGCCGACGCCGTCGTGGGTCATCAGGTTCGCCAGGGTATCGAGACGGTTGTTGCCGGGCCGGTCCGGGATCAGCAGCGTGCGGTCGTCGAGGACCTGCACGAACCCGGGGGCGTCGCCCTTCGGGGAGACATCGCCGACACCGTCGGGGCCGTGGCTGGAGATCACCAGGAACGGCGACAGCTCGATGAACCGACGGGCGTGGACGTCGAGCCGGTCGAGCTGCTTCTTGGCGGCGAGCGGGCTGACGCTGCCGTAGCGCGCCCGCAGATCGTCTTCGGATCGGATCAGATCGTCCATCTCGGCATCTCCCGGGTTCCGCGGCTTTCGAGCGGCGCACGACTGGGCTAGACTCGTTGAACACTATCGAAACGGCCGCCGCAAGGGGAGAGCCGCTGGCGGCCGCAGAGGAATAGCAGCGCCATGACTCCAGCCGCGCCATGACTCCGACCGCCCCGATAAAGCTGACGCGGACCCTGGACGGGCTGCTGGCGCGGTTCGACTACGCGGGCCTGCTGGTGCTGGTGGTCGAGCCGGACGTCGACAGCCGCAACGCCCTGGTGCGGGCCCTGGTCGGACTCGGCCTGCCACAGCCGCTCGAGGCCGGGACCGCCGCCGAGGCGACGGCCCAGGCGGCCGAGCTGGAGCCGGCCCTGGTGCTGTGCGACGCCCAGTTGCAGGGCCCCGACGGCATCGACGGACTCGAACTGCTGTTCCGGATCCGCGCCGATTCCACCGCCCTGCCGCCCGACATCCCGGTGGTCCTGCTGGCCGGCGAGAGCGCCTCGCCCGGGGTGATGGAGGCCAAGCGGCTGGGCGTCGACGGCTATCTGGTCAAGCCGGTGCCCGCCAAGCGCCTGGAGGCGCGGTTGAACGCCGTGCTGATGCGACGCTTCCCCGAGCGCGTGGTCTGGGGCGCGTGACCCGGGCTGCCGGACCGCCTCCCGCCCCAGCGTCGGCAGCGCTGGCGTCGACGCCGGCGGCCGACGGCTTCCGGATGCCCGGCGAGTTCGAGCCGCACGCCGGAACCTGGATGCTGTGGCCCTGCCGGGCCGACACCTGGCGCCACGACGCCCGACCGGCGGAGGCGGCGTTCGCCGCAGTCGCCGACGCCATCGCCGCCGCCGAGCCGGTGACGGTCGGGGTGCGCCCGGACCGGCTGGAGCGCGCCCGCGCCGCGCTGCCGCCGGCGGTCCGGGTGTTGCCGCTCGCCTCCGACGACGCCTGGATGCGCGACGTCGGCCCGAGCGTGGTGGTCGGCCCCGGCGGCGAGCGCCGCGCCGTCGACTGGAGCTTCAACGCCTGGGGTGGCGCGGTGCACGGGCTGTACCCGGAATGGTCGGCCGACGACGGGGTGGCCGCCGCCGTCGCCGGCCACGAAGGCATGGCGCGCTACCGCAGCCCGCTGATCCAGGAGGGCGGCGGGCTGCATGGCGACGGCGACGGGACCCTGTTGGTCACCGTCGAGTGCGTGCTGAGCCCGGGTCGCAACGCGGATCTCGGCCGGGCCGAGGCGGAACGTCTGCTGGTCGACTACACCGGCGCCCGCACCGTGATCTGGTTGCCCGAGGGCGTGGTCGAGGACGAGACCACCGGCCACGTCGACAACCTGCTGCACCTGCCGGCGCCGGGCCTGGTGCTGCTGACCTGGCCGGACGACCCGGCCGACCCGCAGGCCGCGCGTTCGCGGGCGGCGCTGGAGGTCCTGCGCTCGACCCGCGACGCCCGCGGCCGGGAATTCGACGTCCGGATGCTGCCGATGCCGGGGCCGCTGCGCATGACCGAGGCGGAAGCCGCCGGCCTGGTGCCCGGGCCCGGTTCGAAGCCACGCCGGGCCGGCGACCGGCTGGCCGGCTCCTACGCCAACTTCTACCTGGCGAACGGCCGCGCGATCGTGCCTCTGCTCGATCCACGCACCGACGAGGCGGCGCTGCGGACCATCGCCGACGCGCTTCCCGACCGCGCGGTGATCGGTGTGCCGGCGCGCGAGATCCTGCTCGGCGGCGGCAACATCCACTGCATCACCCAGCAGGTTCCGGCGGGTTGAGGCCGCTGAGGTCGATCAGGGCGTCCGGCTGGTTGCAGCCGAGGATGGCGTCGACGGTCTCGCCGTCCTCGGCGCAGGGCAGCTTGACCACGGTGAACACGAACTGTCGGCCGTAACTGGTCGCCCGGCCAATGTTGACCCCGATCATGCCGGCGTGGACGATCCGCTCGTTGGCCTCGCGCAGCCCGGGTTCGGCGGCCGCCGGCGAGCGGCTGAACAGGGTCCCGGTCTCATCGTGCCCGAGCAAGTCGACCAGCCGGCTGCCCCACAGCCGGCAGCGCATGTCGAGCGGGTCTCGCGACACCACCTCGTCGACGTAGACATAGCCGTGCCAGCCGGTGAAGTCGTAGAAGTCGAACGCGCTCCAGCCCGGCAACCGGCCATCCCGCCACTTGCCGCGCCAGATTTCGACGAACCCGGCCAGCGGCCCGAAACGCTCGGGTGGGGTATCGCGCGGCAGCGCAATGAACCGTCGGCCCTGCGGCGGCCAGGTTGCCTCATCCACCACGGCACTCTCCCTCGGGCCGAGTTCGATCCCATGCTAGCCGCGCCGGGTGCCTGCCGTCGATTCACCTCAATCCCGCGCTGACGACGGTCACGTTCTGCACTATGTTCCGCCCCGCGACGGCGGGTCGAGCCTGTACCGCGGGCTGGACCGGCCGTCGCCCCGCGCGACGACCCGTCATCCGGTCGCCGCAACGGGTACCCCTTGCCACCTCGTCACCGTATGGAGCCGCCGATGGCGCCCGATACCCTTGGCCACACCGCCAACCGTGCGCTCAAGCGCGGCCGCATGTTCCTGAACACCCCCGGCCCGACCAACGTGCCGCCGCGCGTGCAGAGCGCCATGCACCGCGACACCATGGACCTCAACGACCCGGAGTTCCTGGACGCCGCCGTCGAGTGCTTCGAGGGGCTGAAGCGGGTGTTCCGGACCGATGGCGAGGTGTTCTCCTACATCTCCAACGGCCACGGCGCCTGGGAGGCGGCCCTGGTCAACGTCCTGGCGCCGGGCGACGTCGCCCTGGTGCCGGAGACCGGGCATTTCTCGAACAGCTGGTCCGACATGGCCAAGGCCCTCGGCATCGAGGTCCAGACGGTTCCGGGCGACTGGCGCCGGGCCCACGACCCCGAAAAGATCGGCCAGGCGCTGGCCGACGACCGCGCGCATCGCATCAAGGCCGTGCTGCTGGTGCAGACCGACACCGCCACCGGCACCACCACCGACGTCAAGGCGGTCCGCGCCGCCATGAACCGGGCCGGCCACCCGGCCCTGCTGGTGGTCGACACCATCGCGTCGCTCGGCACCATCGATTTCCGGATGGACGAGTGGGGCGTCGACGTCACCGTCTCGGCCTCGCAGAAGGGCCTGATGATGGTCCCCGGCATGGGCTTCGTGGCCGCCAACGACAAGGCGATCGCCGTCCACAAGGCGACCGTGCGCGACCGCCGCTACTGGGACTGGACGCCGCGCATGAGCGGTCACGGCTACCGCACGTTCTGCGGCACCGCGCCGCAGATCCACATCTTCGGCCTGCGCGAGGGTCTGGCCACGCTGTTCGAGGAAGGTCTCGAGCGCGTGTTCGAGCGCCATCGGGTGCTCGCCGAGGCGACCTGGAAGGCGGTCGACGTGTGGGCCGGAGCCGGTGCCGTCGAGATCAACGCGCTGGTCCCGGCCGAGCGGTCGCTCGGCGTGACCACGATCATCACCGGCGAGGGCATCGACGCCAACCGGATCCGCGAGATCTGCCGGGACGAGATGATGGCCGGGATCGGCGGCGGTCTCGGCGCGTTCGGCGGCCGGGCCTTCCGCATCGGCCACATGGGCGACATGAACGCCCCGATGCTCTACGCCTGCCTCGGCGCGGTCGAGGCGACCCTCGCCTATCTCGACGTCCCGCACACGCCCGGCGGCGTGACGGCCGCGGTCCGGCACGTCGCCGACTACAAGAAGACCCACGGTCCGACCACGTTCTGAGCGCCGATGCCCGCGTCCGAAACCGTCGGCCTCGCGCTCTGGGCCACCAACATGGCTCGGCCGCTCGACGGCCTCGACGCGTGGGTGGCGCGGGTCGAGGCGCGCCTGGCCGCGGCCGCGGCGGCCGGCGCCAGGCTGCTGGTCATGCCGGAGTATGCGGCGGAGCAGTGGCTGGCCTTCAAGCCCGAAGGCCTGACCACCGACCGCGAGATCCCGTGGCTGGCGGATCGGGCGCCGGAGGCGCTGGAGCGGCTGCGGCCGCTGCCCGCCCGGCACGGCGTCGCCCTGCTGGCCGGCACCATGCCCTGGACGGTCGACGGCGGCCAGCGCAACCGGGCCTGGCTGCTGCTGCCCGACGGCCGGGCGATCCACCAGGACAAGCTCTGCCTGACCCCCGACGAGCGCGATCCGGCGGCCTGGAACCTGACGCCGGGCGACAGCGTGCAGGTCGTGGACTGGGACGGTTTGACCATCGTCGTGCTGGTCTGCCTGGACGTCGAGATGCCGGCGCTGTCGTCGCTGCTGGCCCCGCATCGTCCCGACCTGCTGCTGGTGCCGTCGATGACCGAGCGCCGGTCCGGTCACGCCCGGGTGTTCGGCTGCGCCAAGGCGCGGGCGATCGAACTGATGTGCGCGGTGGCGGTGACCGGCCTGGTCGGCGCCGCCCCCGGCAGCACCTGGAACCCCACCAACGTCTCCGGCAACGCCGTGTTCGTGCCGTGCGAGCCGGTGCTAGGCTACACCGGCGTGCTGGCGGAAACGCCGGCGGTGGAGGGTCATTGGGGCGAAGGTCCGTTCCTGGTCGTTCCCGACGTTCCGGTCGGCGCCATCCGCGCGCTGCGGGAGCGCGGCTCGGAAGTCTGGCCGGGCGGCTGGAGCGCCGGCCACGTCCAGGTCCGTACAGGCTGCTGACCGGCCGCCTGCCGTACCGGGCGGGCGCCATACGGATCACTCAACCGCCGGCAAGCTGAATTGCCGGCCTCTTGCGTCGAGCGTCCACGATGATGGCCCCAGAACCTCCCCGGCCGTCCGCCGACACCGTTCCGCCGGGCTATCACCCCCAGATCGCGGAACTCGTCGGCTATTGGCGCCGCATCCATCCGCCGGAAGGCGGCCTGCCGGGCCGACAGCATTTCGATCCGGTGGACATCCCGACGCTGCTACCGCACATCTGGCTGATGGACGCGTTCCGCGCTCCCTGGCGGTTCCGCATCCGTCTGGTCGGGACGGCCATCGTCGAGTTCGCCGGCCGCGACACCACCGGGCGGTGGTGCGACGAGGCGTTCCCGAACTTCGAGGCCAGCGAGCCCTACGGCCAGATCGTGGCCTGCGCGGAGCGCGGCGTACCGGTGTTCGGCACCACCCGGCTGCTGGTCAAGAACGACCACCGCCTCTCGCAGCGCGTCCACCTGCCGCTGGCGACCGACGGCCGCCGCACCGACCTGATCCTGTCGATCACACGCTACGTCAAGCCACCGGATCCCTGACTGGATGACGGTGTCTGACAGGGCCGACGCACAGCGCGCCTCCCCCACCCTGTCGTCATCCCGGCCAAGCGCAGCGCGAGCCGGACCCACCCGCCGCCGCGGCCGTGGTGAAGTCGGGCGCACGTCGGTTTGTGGGTCCCGGATGCGTACCGCCTGCGGCGGCCCGCTCCGGGATGACGACGGGAGAGAGGGCCGACGCACAGCGCGCCTCCCCCACCTGTCGTCATCCCGGCCAAGCGCAGCGCGAGCCGGGATCCAACGGCCGCGCCGTAGGCGTACCGCCGGCGGCGGTAGGGGAGAGGGCCGCTCAGCCCGGGTCGGCGACGAGGCCGGCGGCCTGGATACCGGCAACCGCCGCCGCCTCGTCGTTGTCCGAGTTGTCGCCGCTGATGCCGACCGCGCCGACCACGGCACCGGCGGCGTCGCGGATCAGCACGCCACCCGGCACCGGAACCAGCGAGCCGCGCGCCAGCGTGTTGACGGCGCTGACGAAGTACGCCTGCTCCTGCGCACGCTTGAAGATCGCCCGCGAGCCGATGCCGAGAGCGACCGCCCCGTACGCCTTGCCCACGGCAATCTCGAGCCGCATGTGGGTGGCGCCGTCCTGACGCTCGAACGCCTTCAGGTGGCCGGCGGAGTCGAGAACCGCGACGCCCAGTGGCTTGAGGCCGAGTTCGGCGCCCTTGGCAAGGGCGGCGGAGATGATGGCGCGGGCCTCGGCGAGGCTGACGGAGGACTGCTGGATCGGCATGGACGGGTCTTCCCTGAGGTTTATGCGCGGCGATCCTAGACGGGCGGCGCCGGCATGGCGACCGCTCCGTCCGCTGTGTCAGGTCTTGTCGGCCTCGCGCTCGGCGCGGGCGGAGTCCTTGGCTTCCGCCGACACCGTCTCGCCTGACCGGCTCGACGTCGGCCGTCGGCTCCGGCGCCTTGTGTTCGAGGGTCGCGGCGGCCCGCTCGGCCTGCATGAGGATGCGGCCCGGCGGCGCGGTGCCGTCCTTGTCGACGCCGAAATACAGGGTCTGGTGGGGGAACGGGATCTCGATGCCCTCGAGGTCGAAGCGCTTCTTCAGCCGCCGGTTCATCTCGCGCTTGATGCCCCATTGCAGGATCGGCTTGGTCTTCAGGCGGGCCCGGATCACCACGGCGCTGTCGGCGAGCTGGTCGACGCCGAGGATCTCGATCGGCTCGAGGATCTTCGGGCCGTGCTCCGGGTCGAGCTTCAGCTCCTCGCCGACCTCGCGGATGATCGCGCTGACATGGTCGGTGTCCTCGCGGTAGGCGACGCCGATATCCAGCAACGCGAACGAGAAATCCTTGGTCATGTTGACCACCGCGGTGACGTCGCCGAACGGCACAACGTGGACCGAGCCCTCGAGATCGCGCAGACGCAACGTCCGGATCGAGATGTCCTCGACGACGCCGGTGTGACCGCCGGCGGTAACCACGTCGCCGACCGAGATGGTGTCCTCGATCAGGATGAACAGCCCGGTGATGATGTCGCGGACCAGCGCCTGCGACCCGAAGCCGATGGCGAGACCGACGACACCGGCACCGGCCAGCAGCGGCGCCGTGTCGACCCCGATCTCCGAGAGCACGATCAGCCCGACGAACGTGACCAGGGCGATCATGATCACCCGGCGCAGCAACGGCAGCAGGGTTTTCGCGCGCCCGCTCGGCTGACGCGGGGTGCCGTCCGGGTGGGTGCCCGACAGCGAGCGCTGGATGGCGCCGCTGGCGAACTCCCAGATCGCCACGCCGATGACGATCACGAGGACCACCACCACCGTGCTCTGCAGAAACCTGGCGCGGCCGTCGGCGCCGATTGCGCCATACAGGTCGAGGCCCCAGGCCCCGACCGAGATCCCGAACGCCAGCAGGCCGAGGCTGACGTCGATGGTTCGCGTCAGCACCGGCCGGTACAGCCCGGCGCGGTCGCGCAGGCCCGGGAACCGCGCGTTCAGCTCGTCGTCGACCAGGAACAGCCGCTCGATCAGCCGGTGTGCCAGCCGGGCCACCGCCACCGCCATCGCGAACGCCACGATCGTCACGACCGTCGCCTTGACCAGGAACAGGAAGCCGTCCTGCGCGCCCGACACGAAGATCCCGAAGGCGACCAGGACGTACAGCGCCGCCAGCACATGCCAGATGTCGGCGAGGCGGCCGCGCAGCCGCTGGCCGACCTGGGCGCCGTGCCGCCCGCGCAACACCGCCGCGAAATCGTCCCGGCTCTGCAACACCAGAACGATCAGCAGAACCGTGAACAGCAGCGCGGCGGCAATCTCGATGCCGCGGGCGCCGACCTCGCCGGCCCCGAACGGCTCTGCCAGCCGGGCCCCGACGAAGCCGATCGCCACCACGGTCGTGAGGCGCATGGTCCAGACGTAGAGGTAGGCCGCGGTCTCCGAGCGCAGCGGCACGAGGCGGAGCTGCTCGGCGTGGGGCGCGAGCGCGAAGCGGGCGACCACGCCGACGCCGGTCTGGATCGCCCACGCATACACCAGCACCAGCGCGCCCTCCTCGATCGGAGGCCGGCCGCTGACCAGGACCAGGGTGGCGTAGCCGGCGGCGATCGTGACCGCCACGATGAACGCCTCGACCAGCGCCAGCGTGACCGCCAGGAACACCCGGCTCTGCACGGTCGCCGGTTCGGCGGCGCGCATCCGGGTGATCGGCCGGCGCAGCACCAGACCGGCAACCCAGCGGGCCAGCAGGACCGTCAGGACCGTCAGGCCGACGACGGTGCCGACCTCGGTCCAGAACGCCCGCCGGCGTGGATCCTCCGCCTGCTTGGCGAGCCAACCCGGCAACTGGTCGAAGGTGCCGAGCCAGTCGACGAACCGCTGAAACACCGCGCTGACCCGCTCGGTCTGGGTCGCCACCGCCTCGCCGAGATTGTTGCCGACGGCGGATTCCCGTGCCTCTTCCGCCGTCTTGCGCTGGGCCTCCAGGATCGCCTTCAGATCCTGCACCAGCTGCTGGCGGCGCTGCGGATCCTCGAGCGTCTTGACCAGTTGATCGAGTTCGCCGGTGATCGCCGGCTCTTCGGCGTTGGCGGCCGGCAGGCCCGGCAGTTGGGCCGTCGCCGGCGCCGCGACCAGCAGCGCCAACAACGCCACCATCGGCAGGCTGAGCCACGGCATCGCCGCGCGCAGGAAGACACGGCGCACACGGTCGGTCATCGATCCATGATCTCCATCGACGGTTATCCGGACGGCGATCCTGGTAGCATCCCCGGGCGCCGATGAGAACCTTGCGGGCCCGGCCGCCCGGCTTTCGACGGCCGCCAACCGACCAGGGAGGAATCGTCATGCGTCTCGAAGGGTCCTGTCGCTGCGGCGCGGTCGCGTTCCGGTGCGACGCCTACGCGCCGGCGCCGTACCTGCGGTGCTACTGCTCGATCTGCCGCAAGACCGACGGCGGCGGCGGCTTCGCGATAAACCTCGGGGCCTACGCCGGAAGCCTCGAGGTCGACGGCGCCGAGCACGTCGCGGTCTACAGCGCCGTCATCGACGGCCGGTTGAGCGCGGCCGAGCGGCGGTTCTGCCGGCGTTGCGGCTCGGCGCTTTGGGTCTTCGACCCAACCTGGCCGGACCTCGTCCACCCCTTCGCCAGCGCCATCGACACGCCGCTGCCGTCGCCGCCGCACAGCGTCCACATGATGCTGGACGACAAGCCGGGCTGGGTGCGGGCCGACATTCGCGACGGCGACTCGACGCACCGCGGCTACCCCGACCGGTCGTTGCGCGACTGGCACACCGAGCACGGCCTGCTCGACGACGGCGCGCCCGACTGATGGTCGCGGCCTTGCCGCTCGTTCCGCTACCGCAACGAGGTGGCGCAACCGGGGTGGGCGCGGCATCCCGGTTGCGGCGGACGCTGCCGGCGGCTATGCCGGACACGGCGGCACAGGCGGGAGCCCGGCATGCTTGAGGTGTACCTGAAACGGAGCGGCCGGCTCGAGCGCGTTTCCGACGCCGGGGAGATCCCTGCCGGCACGGTGTGGATCGACATGCTGAACCCGTCACCGGCCGAGGAGGCGCTGGTCGAGGCCGCCGTCGGGGTCGACGTACCGACCCGCGAGGAGATGCAGGAGATCGAGGCGTCGAGCCGGTTGTTCCAGGTCGACGGCCGGCTGTTCATGACGGCCACGATCCTCTCCCGGACCGACACCCCGCAGCCGACGGCGCGCCCGATCACCTTCGTGCTGACCGCGGACCGATTGATAACCATCCGGTACATCGAGCCGAAATCCTTTGAGATGTTCGCCGCCCGATGCCAGCGGCCGGGTATCGGCGACGACGCGCCCTCGATCCTGGTCGGCCTGCTCGACGCCATCATAGACCGGACCGCCGACACCCTGGAGCGGCTGGCCGGGGAGATGGACGCGCTGTCGGAGAATGTGTTTCAGCCGACGGGACGCGGCCGGCGCCGGACCGTCGAGTACCAGGACGTGCTGCGCGAGGTCGGCCAGAAGGGCGAACTCAACGCCAAGATCCAGGAAAGCCTGCTGACCATCGGCCGTCTCGCCACCTATCTCGGGCAGGCGCTGATGGACGCCAAGGCCGGCCGCGACCTGCGCGGCAAGGTCAAGACACTCGGCCGTGACGTGGTCTCGCTCACCGACCACGCGCATTTCCTGTCCGACCGCGTGACGTTCCTGCTCGACGCCACTCTCGGCATGATCAACATCGAACAGAACGCGATCATCAAGATCGTGTCGATCGCCGCCGTGGTGTTCCTGCCGCCGACGGTGATCGCGTCGATCTACGGCATGAACTTCCAGGCCATGCCGGAACTGGCGTGGCCGTGGGGCTATCCGTTCGCGCTGGGGCTGATGGCGGCCTCGGCGGTGTTGCCGTACCTGGTCTTCCGCCGCCTCGGCTGGCTCTAGGAGCATCCCCGGCATGGAGAGAAACGATGGTTGAGATCCGTCACGCGTTCATCGAGACGAACGGCTTCCGCACCCACGTCGCCGAGGCCGGCGACGGGCCGCCGCTGCTGCTGCTGCACGGTTGGCCGGAGTTCTGGGCGACCTGGGAGCCGGTGATGGCGCGTCTGGCCGGCGAATACCGGCTGATCGCGCCGGACTTCCGCGGCTTCGGCGAGAGCGGCAACCCCGAGGCCGGGCGCTCCGACCGGGCCGGCGCCGACACCCTGGCCGACGACGTCATCGCCCTGCTCGACGCCCTCGGCCTGCAGCGGGTCGGCATCGTCGGCCACGACGTCGGCGCGTTCGTGATGCAGCGGCTGGCAATCCGGTATCCGGAACGGGTCGCCGGGCTGGTGTTCTTCAACTGCGCCACCCACGGCGTCGGCGCCCGCTGGCGGGAGCCCGGCCACATCAACGAGATCTGGTACCAGACCTTCCACCAGATGCCGTACGCCGCCGGCCTGGTCGGCGCGACGCGGGAGTCCTGCCGCGGCCATATCGGGCATTTCCTGAAGCACTGGTGCCACCGCAAGGACGCCTTCGACGGCGTGCTGGAGCGTTGGATCGACAACTTCCTGCGCCCGGGCAACCTGCAGGGCGGCTTCAACTGGTACGTCTCGGCCAACGCCATGCGGATCGCCATGATGGCCGGTACCGCCCCCAAGCCCCCGGTCATTACGGTGCCGACCCGGGTGCTGTGGGGCCGTCACGACCCGGTGCTGCGCTCCGACTGGGCGGACGTGCTGCCGGCGTACTTCGACGACGTTGAGGTCGGCTTCGCCGAAGGCTCTGGCCACTTCGTGCACTACGAAGAGCCCGACCTGGCGGCCGCGACGATCCGGGAATTCTTCCAGGGTCGGAAACTCTTCCAGGGCGGGACCAGACCATGACCCAGCGCGCAATCCCGGCGGTGTTCATGCGCGGCGGATCCAGCAAGGGGGTGTTCTTTCACGCCCGCGACCTGCCGGCCGACCGTTCCGCCCTCGACCCGATCCTGCTGCGGGTGATCGGCAGCCCCGACCCTTACGGCCGCCAGCTCGACGGCATGGGCGGCGGGGTGTCGTCGCTGTCGAAGGCGGTGATCATCGGCCCGCCGACCCGGCCCGACTGCGACGTCGACTACACCTTCGCGCAGGTCTCGGTCGACCGCCCGGTGGTCGACTGGGCCAGCAACTGCGGCAACCTGTCCTCGGCGGTCGGGCCGTTCGCGGTCGACGAGGGGCTGGTGCGGGCGGCCGACGGCGAGGCGCTGGTCCGCATCCACCAGGTCAACACCGCCAAGGTCATCCACGCCCGGTTCCCGGTGGTCGCCGGCAAGGCCGCCGTCGACGGCGACTTCGCGATCGCCGGGGTGGCCGGCACCGGAGCGCGCATCCGGCTCGACTTCCTGGACCCGGGCGGGGCCGCCACCGGACGACTGCTGCCGACCGGGCAGGTCGCCGAATTGCTGGAGATTCCCGGGCTCGGCACGGTCACGGTGACGATGATCGACGCCGCCAACCCGGCGGTGTTCGTCGACGCCGCCGCCCTCGGCCTCGATGGTACCGAACTGCCGGACGCGATCGAGGCGCGCGGCGACGTCATGGCATGGCTCGACGCGATCCGGCGCCGGGCGGCGGTGGCGATGGGCATGGCCCGCACACCGGAGGATGCCGGGCTCGCCGTGCCGAAGGTGGCGCTGCTGTCGGCGCCGACGGCGTTCACCACCCTCGACGGACGGACCGTGCAGGCCGGCGACCAGGACGTGTCGGTCCGGATGATCTCGATGGAGCGCGCCCACCGGGCGGTGCCGTTGACCGGGGCGATGTGCCTCGGCGTGGCGGCCCGCATCCCGGGCACCGTGGCGCACCGCCTGGCCCGTCCGACCGTCGGCGACGAGGTGCGGGTGGCCAACCCGTCGGGGGTGCTGTCGGTGGGCGCCGTCGTCGAGGCCGGCGAGGCCCGCAGCGCCCTGGTTTTCCGGACCGCCCGCCGGCTCATGCAGGGCGCCGTCCTGTTGCCCTGAGAGCCGCCGAAGGCCGGCCCGAACGCCAGACGGCCCCGCCGAAGCGGGGCCGTCCGCGCACTCACACACGCTTCAGGGGATCAGATCGACGCCTCGATCCAGGCCTTGAGGTCGCCCTTCGGGAGCGCGCCGATCTTCATGGCGGCCACCTGGCCGTCCTTGAACAGCATCAGGGTCGGGATGCCCCGCACCCCGTAGGCGGCGGGGGTCTTGGGGTTGTCGTCGATGTTGACCTTGGCCACGGTGACCTTGTCGGCGAGCTCGCTCGAGATCTCCTCCAGGGCCGGGGCGATCATCTTGCAGGGCCCGCACCACTCGGCCCAGAAGTCGACGACCACAGGCTTTTCGGACTTCAGCACGTCGTCATCGAAGGAGCCGTCGGAAACCGGGACCGTCGCCATCGAATCGTCCTCTCCAAGAATGCGTTCCGGCCAAATCTAGGAACGCGGGGGTAGGGGGTCAAGCGCCGCGCTGGCCGGCGGCCGGGCGGCCGCCGATCACGGGGCAGGCAATTCCATCAGAAGTGGCCCGTCGGTCCACACCAGCGCGCACCGTATCACGTAACGACGGATAAAGGCCTGCGAGCAGCGAACGGTAGGTGTCCATCTGGCGCCGGTATGCTTCCGGCACGGCATCGACGCTGGTCGGCGCCGGCCGGTTGGTCTTGAAGTCGACCACGAGGACCGTGTCCCCGGTCACCGCCAGCCGGTCGATCCGACCGGACACCACCACCGGCCCGTCCGGTCCCGGCACGACGCCGACCACCGGGACCTCGGCCCGCGACCCGGCGGCGAAGGCGGGGGCGAAAGCCGGGTCGTCGAGCACCGCCAGGGCCTCGGCGAGCCAGGCCTCGGCGGTCTCGGGATCCAGGCCGTGGACCGGCCGCGCCAGGAACCGCCGCCCGGCCTCGGCGCGGACGGCCGGCTCCAGTTCCGGCAAGGTCTGAAGCAGGCGGTGCAGGATCAGCCCGCGCTTGAACCGGCGGCCGCCGTCGGCGTCCAGCGGCGAGCGCACCGGCGGCTCCTCGCCGGCCGGCCGCGACGGCGCCAGCGGCCGCGGCGGGCTCGGCTCCGGCAGCGCCGGCGGCCGGGTCGCCCACTCCGGCAGCGGCGGTGCGGTCGCCCCGGCCGTCGGCGCGACGGACGGCGACGGCGCCGACTGCGCGGTCTCCAGCACCAGCGCCGGCGGGCCGTCGGGGTCGTCGGCCAGCGGCCGGGGCTCGGCGATCGGCTCGACCCCGGCGCGGATCAACTCGTACCAGTTGCCGGCGGTCGGGGCGCGGCGCTGCCGCCAGCCGCACACCACCAGGCGATCCT
This sequence comes from Rhodospirillaceae bacterium, assembly GCA_018401495.1. GTDB lineage: Bacteria > Pseudomonadota > Alphaproteobacteria > Thalassobaculales > Thalassobaculaceae > Thalassobaculum_A. Next base: position 58,334 of record JAGYJX010000008.1, on the reverse strand, counting down.
CGGCCCGGGTCATGGCGACGTACAGCAGGCGGCGGTACTCCTGCTCCTGGCGGCGCCGGGCGGCGGCGCGGGCAGCCGCCGGCGACCTGGTCCGCGCCCCTGGCGGAACTGATCCAGAGCGGGATCTCCGGCGCGCCGTCGGCGGCGTGCCACAGCCACTGGTCCTGCAGCAGCGGCACCCTCAGGGTGTCCGGCAGGATCACGATCGGCGCCTGCAGCCCCTTGGCGCCGTGCACCGTCATCACCCGGACGGTGTCGCCGGCCCCCTCCAGCTCGCGCTTGACCTCGAAGTCGCCGGCCGACAGCCAGTGCAGGAAGCCCTGCAGCGACGGCGTGCTCTCGCGCTCGTAGGCCAGCGCCTGGGCCAGGAACTCGTCGATCGCGTCCTCGGCCTCGTGGCCGAGGCGGCGCACCAGCCGCGCGCGGCCGCCGCGCGCCAGGACGCGCTGGTAGAAGTCGTGCGGCGGCACCCGGTCGGCGAGGTCGAGCCAGTCCAGCAGCCGGCGGTCGGCGTCCGCCAGCGCGCCACCTTCGACCGCCCGGCGGCGCAGCTCGCGCCAGACCCTCGGCTGCGCGCGGCCCTGGCAGAGGTCGTAGAGCTGGTCCTCGTCGAGCCCGACCAGCGGCCCCTTCAGGACCGTCGCCAGCGTCAGGTCGTCCTCGGGCAGCAGCACCGCCCGGCCGAGCGCCACCAGGTCCTTGACCGCCATCTGGTCGGTCAGCACCAGCCGGTCGACGCCGGCGACCGGCACCCCCGCCTTCTTCAGCGCGGCCACCAGTTCGTGGACGAACGGCCCGCGTCGCTGCACCAGCACCAGCACGTCACCCGGCCGGACGGTGCGGCCTCGGGCCGGCAGCGGCTCGCGGTCGATCCAGCCCCGGATCCGCTCGGCGATCCGGTGCGCCAGCCGGGCGCGCGGTTCGTCCGCCGTCCGCCGCTCCACCGGCAGGCGCCCAGGGCGCGCCGGGCTCGGGGTCATCCGGCTCGACCAGCGGCCAGATCTCGACCCGGCCGGCGCGGCCGGTCCGAACGGCGTTGTGAACGATCGGCACCGTGACGCCGTCGACCTCGGTCTCGGCGACACCGTCCGACGCCTCGGGCCGGGCGAACACCGCGTCGACGGCGCGCAGCACGGCGTCGGTGGAGCGGAACGACTGCTCCAGCGGCACCCGGCGGAACTGCCGGCCGGCGCCCGTCACCCGGCCGGCGAAGTGCGCCCTGGCGGCCCCGAACCCGGCCGGATCGGCGCCCTGGAAGCTGTAGATCGACTGCTTGACGTCGCCGACCGCGAAGATCGTGCGCTCGACGCCGGGGCGGCGGGCGTCGTGCGCGCCCGATCCGGCGAAGAACTCCTCGGCCAGCGCCCGCACGATGTCCCACTGCGCCGGGCTGGTGTCCTGCGCCTCGTCGATCAGGACGTGGTCGAGCCCGCCGTCGAGCTTGAACAGCACCCAGGCGGCGACGCCGGGGCGGTGCAGCAGCGACCGCGCCCGCTCCACCAGATCCTCGTAGTCGAGCACCGAGCGGCCCGCCTTCTCGCCCTGGTAGGCGGCGATCACGGCGGCCGCCAGCGTGACCAGCGCGGTCGTGCGCTCGGCCGTGGCGCGGGCCCGGCGCGCCTCCTCGACGGCGGCCAGCCGGTCGGCTTCGGCCCGCAGGGCGTCGCCGGCGGTGGCGTCGAACCCCAGCGCTCCCTTGGTCGCCATCGACTTGCGGACCTGCCCCTCGGCGGTCAGGAACACGCCGCGGTACAACTCCCACGCCGCCGCCCGCCGGTCGGGATCCTCGTCCGACAGCCAGTCGGCCAGGACGGCGCCGCGGTCGACGTCGGTGCGGCTGCCGTGGCCGAGCGCCTCGCAGGCCCGTCGAAGCGCCGGGGAGTCGAGCGCGCCGCTCCGGCAGGCGGCGCGCAGCAGGTCGCGGTCGGTCACCCCCGGCTCGACGCCGAGCCGGCCGTGGACCGCCGCCGCCAGCCCGGCGAGGCCGCCGGTCGGCGGCCAGGGCGGCGGTCAGGCGCGAGCGGGCACCGAGGGCGGCCCGCATGAGCTCGCGGAACTGCTCCTGCCCGGCCTTCTCGGTGACCACCGCCAGCGCCGCCGCCAGCCGCCGTGACCGGTGCCGTCAGCGGCGGCGCGGGCGCGCGCCAGCACCGCCGCCTCGGCCTCGGCGAGCAGCACCGCGCTCGCCCGGTCGTCGGCCAGCCGGAAGCCCGGCGGCACCCCGGCCTCCAGCGGGAACCGGCCGAGCAGCGACTGCGCGAAGGCGTGGATGGTCTGGATCTTCAGGCCGCCCGGGGCATCCAGGACCTCGGCGAACAGCCGGCGGGCCTTGGCGAGCCGAGCCTGCGGCGGCACCGTCCCGGACAGCGCCGCCAGGTCCTCGAGCAGGGTCGGCTCCGCCACCACCGTCCAGGCAGCCAGCCGCGACTGCAGGCGGGTCGACATCTCCGCCGCCGCCGCCTTGGTGTAGGTCAGGCACAGCAGCCGCTCCGGCGCGGCGCCGTCGAGCAGCAGGTTGAGCAGCCGGTCGGTCAGCACCTTGGTCTTGCCGGACCCGGCCGAGGCCGCCACCCACACCGAGGCGGCCGGATCGGCGGCGGCGCGCTGGCGCTCGTTGGCCTCGACCAGGGCGGGACTCAGGGCCGGCCGGGACGATCCCGCCATGCTCATCCCTCCTCCTCGCCGGCGGCCCATTCGCCGGTGCGGGCCAGGTGCTCGTAGTCGTTGAAGCGCGGCCGGCGGCCGGCGTCGGGCACCGCGTAGTACGGCGTGCCCGCGTCGTCGAAGGCTTCGACCAGCGCCCGCAGGCCGGCCTCGGCCTCGGCAACCAGGTCGGCGACGCCGGCCTCGACCGCGTCGATGCAACCCGGCGGGTCGCCGCCGCCGACCCGCCAGTAGGCCAGCGAGGACACCTCCCCGGGCGGCAGGTCCGGGAAGCCGCCAAGCGACAGCATCAGCGCCTCCAGCGGGAGCTGCGGGGCGGCGCCGGTCCTCAGGTCGCGCAGGCTGGGGTAGGCGCCGGTCTTGTAGTCGATGATCGCGTAGCCGCCGTCCCCGAGCCGGTCGATGCGGTCGGCGATCCCGGTCACGACGAACGGGCCGGCCGGCCCGTCGATCGTCAGGCGGCCCTTCTGCTCGGTGGCGGTCGACGACAGTTCGCGGCGGCGGTCGCGCTCGAGCGCCACGAACCAGGCCGCCACCCGCTCGAAGCGCGGCCACCAGAACGCCCACACCCCCGGCCGGTCGAGATGCTCGGCGAAGCTGTCGCGGCCGATATCGAGCAGCCGCGCCAGCGGCTCCGGCGGCAGGTCGCGCGGGTGCTCGCGCACGAAGCGGTCGAGGGCCTGGTGGATGGCGTTGCCGCGCTCGGCGGCGTTCGGGTCGGAATCCAGCTCGTCGAGCGCCCGCAGGCGCAGGATGCGCGAGGCGTAGATCGAGTAGGGGTCGCGCAGCCAGGTGTCGATCCGGGTCACCGACAGCGAGCGGGGCCGGGCCGACACCGGCGGGCGGGGCTCCGGCCGACAGCTCGGCTGCACTTCCTCCGGGCGGTCGAGTTCGGCGTGCCACAACGCCGGCGCCGAATCGGGCCGGAACGCCGTCTCCGCCCCCAGCGCCCGCGCCACCGTCTCCAGGCGCAGCAGCCAGCGCGACGGCACGGTCGGCGTCCCCTCGACCCGGCTCGCCCGGGTCAGCACCACCTCGGGCGCGCCCAGCGCCATGGCGACGTCGTGGGCAGCGAGGCCGATGCGGCGCTCCGGCGCCGGCAGACCGAAGTCGCGGCGCATCGGCCGGCTCATCCACGGGTCCGGCGCCGCCTCGGCCGGCCAGATGCCCTCGTTCAGCCCGCCGAGGATCACCCGGTCGAAGCGCTGCAGCCGGGCCTCCAGCGCGCCCAGGATGTGCAGCCGGGGATGGGTGCCCCAGCGCGGCCGCACCGCCCGGCCCTCCAGCAGGGCCTCGAACAGCCCGGGCCAGGTGCGTCCCGGTATCTCACCGAGCACGTCGAGGGCGTCGCGCATCTCGTCGAACAGGCGGGCCAGCGCCTCGCCGGCATCGCCGCGCCACAGGCGGTCGGCGCCGCTCTCGCGGTCGCTCTGCGCCAGCGCCTCGGCGGCGCGGGCGTGGGCCGTCGCCACCTCGGTCGCCGGCACCGCCGGGTCGGCGACGCAGTCGATCAGCGGACCGAGGCGGCTGCCGAGGTCGTCGAGCCACGCCAGCAGGCCGTCGCGCTCCTCGGCCAGTCCGTCGTCCAGCCCCGTCACCGCCCGCCGCAGGCCATCGATGCCGGGCGCCGGACGCGGCCCGCGCAGCACCCGACGCTCCAGCCGGCGCACCATCCGGCGGAAGCCCTGCGGCGACCGTCCGCCGGCCGCCAGCGGATGCTTGAGCGCGGCCAGCAGCGGCACCGGGGCCGCCCGCTCGGCGGCGAGGGCGGCGACCAGCCGCAGGAACGCCGCCGGCCCGCTCTCGGCCAGGGGCCGGCCGGCGGAATCGTCGACCGCCAGGCCCCAGCGTTCCAATTCGCTCGCCACCCGCCGGGCCAGCCCGCGATCCGGGGTGATCAGCGCGGCGGTGCGGCCCGGTGTTTCCAGGACCTCGCGCAGCAGCAGCGCGATCGCCCCCGCCTCCTCGCGCGGCCCCGGCGCTTCGATCCGCCGGATGCCGTCGAAGGCGCGGGCGTCCAGGCTCGGGGCGGTCGCCAGCCGCCGCCAGGCCTCGGTCGTGGCCGCCGGCCGCATCGCCTCGCGGAGCATGCCGGCGCGCTGGTCGCCGGTGGCAAACCCGGCGGACGCCGTCACCGCGGCGACGCCCGGCCAGACCGTGACCTCGCCGCGCGCCACGCCCAGGCCGTCGAGCAGCCGGTGCATGCCGTGTTGCGGGTGCGCCGGGTCGGCGCCGACCGCCGCCCACACCGCGTCATCGGAGTCGAGGTCGAGGCCCGGCAGGATCAGCACGCCGCGCGGCAGGTCCAGGACCGCCTTCATCAGCTCCGCCGTCGCCGGCACCGAGCCGGTCGAGCCGGCGATCACCACCGGGTCCACCGGCGGCGCCGACCGCCAGGCCAGCGTCCGCGCCCGCATCAGGGCGTCGCGGCGCACCACCGGGTCGACCGCCCCCTGCTCGGCCAGCCACGCCGGCCAGATCTCGGTGACGATCGCCAGGAACCGCAGGGTCAGGCCCCAATGCTCGGCGTACTCGACCGGCGCCAGGTCGGCCAAGCGCTCGAACGCCAGTCCCTCGGCCTGCACCTGGTCGATCAACCGCCCGAGTGCCGCGGCCAGACGCGCCGCCTGCTCGGCGGAGCGCGGTGCGGCGATCCCGTCGCCCTCCAGCCGGTCGGCGTAGGCCAGCACCAGTCCGGGCCAGCAGCAACTGGCGCCGTAGCGCCGGGATCGCCGGCGGCAGGTCCAGCGCCTCCGCTACCCCGGCATCCTCGCCGTGGGCGAGGTCCAGTTCCTGGTCGTCGACGTCGGCGATCGCCTGCAGGGCCGGCAGCAGCATCGGCCGGCCGTCGCCGAGCCGCAGGAACGCCTCGGCCGCGGCGCGCGCCGCGCGCTGGGTCGGCAGCAGCACCGTGGCGCGGGACAGCGCCAGGGGGTCGCGTCCGACCGCGTCCCAGAGCCCGGCCGCCAGCGCGTCCAGGAACGGCACGCCTACCGGTATGGAGTGGATCCGCCCCCCCTCCACGATCCCTCAGAAATAGGTTTCCGGCATGTGACCCAGGGCGAAGCGTCGGCTCGCCTCGTCCAGGTCTGCCGGGGTCGAGATGTGGTACCAGAGGCCGTCGTGGACGGCGCCGAACAGCCGGCCGGCTTCCTCGGCGTCGTCATAGACCCGGTTCAGCGAGAACGGTCCTTCCGGCGTTCCCTGGAACACCCGCGGGTGCAGGATCGACACGCCCATGTAGGCATAGGGCGCGACATGGCTCTCCGGGCGGCGGGTCAGGCGGCCGTCCGGGTCCATGCGATAGTCGCCGAGGCCGTGCCAGCCGAGCACCCGGGCGAACGGGTACAACAGCAGCAGCACGTCCATCCGGTCGGCGTCCCAGACCTCGGCGAAACGGTGCAGCGCGTCGCGCAGGCCGTCGAGCCAGAGGCTGTCGCCGTTGATGACGAAGAACGGCTGGTCGCCCAGCGCCGGCAGCGCGTTGCGCACGCCGCCGCCGGTCTCCAGCGCCCGATCCTCGCGGATCACCGTGAGCGCCGGCTCGGCGCGACCGGCCAGGTAGCTCTCCACCCGCTCCGCCAGATGGTGGGCGTTGACCACCGCGCGGGCGACGCCGGCGGCGACCAGTCGGTCGAGAATGCGGTCGAGGATGGACACCCCATCGACCTCGAGCAGCGGCTTCGGGCAGGTGTCGGTCAACGGCGACATCCGCGTGCCGCGGCCGGCCGCCAGCACCATCGCCGTGGACGGGACCCAGGGGGCGCGCTTCTTCAGGCCGGGCAGCAGCATGGCGTCGTCGTCTCGGTGATGGCGGGCAAAGGGACGGTATCGGGGGCGGCGGCGTGCGTCACGGGCGTCGAGCCTGGGGCGATGGCTGCACGCGCGCGGCGGCGGGAACGTGACGCTCGAGCCAGGCCCGCACGCCGTCCAGGCCGGCCAGGATCAGGTCGCGCTCCACATGCCGCCAGATGCGCGGGATGTGGTGGAGATAGCGCGGGTTGCCGTAGAGCGCCGACTGCCGGCCGAAGATCCCGAACACCTTCAGCCCGCGCTGCGCCCCGAGCCCGTGGTAGCTGCGGTCGAAGGCGACCGGGTCGGCGATCGGGACGGCCGCGCGGTAACGGTCGAGCATGGCGTCCTCCAGCCCGTCGGCCAGATCGCGCCGGGAATCCTGCAACAGCGACACCAGGTCGTAGGTGGCGGGACCGGCGACGGCGTCCTGGAAATCGAGCAGCCCGCAACCAGCGATGCCGGGACGGTGCGGCAGCACCATCAGGTTGTCGACGTGGAAGTCGCGCAGCACCAGGGTCTCCGGAGCGCCGCGCAGGACCGGCAGGGCGTCGCGCCAGGCATCGACGTAGGCGGCGCGGTCGGCGGCCTCCAGTTCGCGGCCGAGCACGAGCGGAAAGTACCAGTCCAGCGGCAGGGCGGCCTCGGCGACCAGCTTGGCGTCGTCGTAGGGCGGCACGTCGTAGCCGATCGACCCGGCGCGGCGGTGCAGGTCGGCCAGCAGGTCGGTGGCGCGGGCGTAGAGAACGATCTCCTCGCCGTCCCCGGCGAGCGCGCGGGTGTAGGTGACGTCGCCCAGATCCTCCAGCAGCAGGAAACCCTGGTCGCGGTCGGCGGCCAGGATGCGCGGCGCGCTGTAGCCGTAGCGGTGCAGCTGGGACGCCACCGCCAGGAACGGCCGGACGTCCTCGCCCTTGTCCGGCGGCGCGTCCATCAGCACGGCGCGCTCGCCGCCGCGGGTCAGCCGGTCGTAGGAGCGGAACGACGCGTCGCGTGCCAGCGGCCGGCGCTCGGCGTCGCCCCAGCCGGACGCCGCGAGGAACCGCCTGAGGCCGGCGGCGCGATCGCCCGGGTCGGGCTGCGTCATCTCGGTCGCCGTCGCCATCGCCGCCGTCACCCTCTCGCCCCGAGTCCCGTCATTCGCCGGCCAGCCCGGCGAGCCGGGCCGCCCAGACGCCCGCTCCGGCCATCGTCACCAGGCGCGCGTCCTGCGCTTGTTGGCACATTTCGAACGCCAGTTCGAGGCGGTCGACGGGAAGCTCGGCACCAAGCCGGTCCGGCCACTCGACCAGCAGCACCGCCTCGGTCATGCCCTGGTCGATTCCCAGTTCCAGCAACTCGTCGGGGGAGCCCAGGCGGTACAGGTCGCAGTGCCAGACCGTGCCGCGCCCGCCCTCGTAGGGCTGCACGAGCGTGAACGTCGGGCTGGGCACCTCGGCCTGCGGATCGTCCAGCCAGGCGCGCACGAACGCCCGCGCGAACGCGCTCTTGCCGGCCCCCAGCGGTCCCGACAGCAGCACCGCCTCGCCCGGGCGGGCGAGCGCGGCGACCCGCCCGGCCAGCCGTTCGGTCGCCGCGAGATCGGGCAGCCGCAGCGGGCCGGCGTGCGGCCACCGTCGCGCCGTCCGCGGTCACGGGACGTCGGCGACCCGGCGCGGCGAGCGCGGGATCCGGCACACCACCTCGGTCCCGTGGCCCGGCTCGGAGCTCAACTCGACGGTGCCGTTGTGCAGCTCCACAAGCGACTTGACCAGCGCCAGCCCGAGGCCGGCGCCGGCGTCGCGGCCGGCCCGCTCGAAGCGGTCGAACACCCGGCCCTGGTCCTCGAGCGCGATGCCGACGCCGGTGTCGGTGACCCGGAACAGCACGGCGTCGTCGGCGTCCTCGACCGAGACCTGGACCCGCCCGCCGTCGGGCGTGAACGCGAAGGCGTTCGACACCAGGTTGTAGAGGGCCTGGGTCAACCGGCGCTCGTCGACCATGAACGGGGCGATGTCGGGGGCGGTGCGGACCGTGAAATCGATCCGACGCGCCCGCGCCCGCTCCCGCCCGAGTCCTTCGACCGCCTCGGCCAATCGCGACGGGGCGACCTCCGCCCGGTCGAGTTCGAGATAGCCGGCCTCGATCGACGCGAGGTCGAGAATGTCGTTCACCAGGCGCACCAGGCGGTTCGACGATTGCAGGATCGCCCGGGCGTACTCCTTCTGGCGGTCGTTCATCGGCCCGGCGTATTCCTGCTCGAGGATCTCCGAGAAGCCGATGATCGCGTTCAGCGGCGTGCGCAGCTCGTAGGACACGTTCGCCAGGAACTCGCTCTTCAGCCGGTCCGCCATCTCGAGCGCCTCGGTGCGCTCCTGCAGGGCGCGCTGCACCGCCAGGGTGTCGGTCACGTCGCGGAAGTTCAGCAGCATGGCGCCATCGGGAAGCGGCACCAGCCCGTAGTCGAGGACGTGCCCGTCGACCAGTTCGATCCGGCCCGAACGCGGCTCGCGCTGGGCGAGACGGGCTACCCATTCCGATTTCACGGTCTCCCATCGGCCGATTCCGGCGAACCGCGACCGCATCGCCTCCAGGACCAGCCCGACATGCGGCTCGTCGACGCCGAAGTCGTCGGGCAGCGCCCACTGGTTGCGGAAGGTCGGGTTGATCAGCTTCAGCCGGCCGTCGGCGCCGAACGCGGCGATACCCTCGTAAAGGTTGTCCAGGGTCTCCTGCTGCACGGCCGTCAGGGTGTTGTAGGAGCGCTCCAGGCTGAGGCGGTCGGTGACGTCCTCGAACACCATCAGCAGGCCGCCGAACGGGTGCGGCGTCACCACCATGCGGACGGTGGTGTCGTCGGGCAGGAACAGCAGTTCCTCGTGGCTGCCGATCAGGGTGGTGAACAGGCGGTTGAAGTCATCGCGCCAAGCACGAAAATCGGACTGCTCCGGCAGCCGGCGGTTCTCGCGCGCCCGCTCCAGCACCTCGGTCAGGGTCGGGTCGCGCTCCAGCAGGTCGGCGTCGACCCCCCACAGCCGCCCGAAGGCGGTGTTCGCGAAGATCAACCGCTTGTCCGGGCCGAACACCGCGACCGCGGTGTGCAGGGTCTCCAGCACTTCGGCGTGGGCGTCGACGTGGCGGGCGAGTTCGGACTGCAGCTGCTCGAGCGCGGTCAGGTCCCGCGCCGTGCCGACGGTGCCGCCGGCCGCCGCCGCCGGCGCTTCGGTCACATCGATCAGCCGGCGGTCGCCGCGGATCACCATGTTGCGGCTTTCGCTCTGCGAGCGGCCGACATGGATCGCCCGCTCGGCCAGCGCCGCCGCCTTCTCCAGCTCGGGAAACAGCGGCTGGGCGGCGTCGTTGCCGTAGCCGAGCTCGCCGCCCGCCTGCGCGCCGCCACACCGGCACCGCCACCGCTTCCAGGATCGCTCGCTCGCGCTCGGCAAGCCGGGCGGGCATCGCGGCCTCGGCGGCGCGCCCGGCCTCCCGCTCCACGGCGAGCGCCCGCTCGGCCTCGGCGGTGCGCTTGATCTGGCGGGCGTACAGCACCACCAGGACCACGGTCAGGAAGCCGACGGCCGCCAGGGTGATGGTGTCGAATCCACCGGTCGCGACCGCGGCCGCGTCCTGGGCGAACGCCGGCAACGGGGCGGCCACCGCCGCCCCGCCCCAGAACCTCAACCCGGCCCGCACCCATGCCGATGTGTTCGCTCGCTCCACGCGGCGAGCCTACGCGGCAGGGAAGGCAGGGACAAGCCGCGGTCCGGGCGGCGCCGCCTCTCAGTCGGCAGCGTCGCGGTCGAGTTCGGCGGCGAGGCCCGCGGCCCGGTCGGTGCGCTCCCACGTCAGGTCCGGCTCGGACCGGCCGAAATGACCGTTGCTGGCGGTCTGCCGGTAGATCGGCCGGAGCAGGTCGAGCATCTGGATGATGCCCTTCGGGCGAAGGTCGAAGTGCTCGCGGATCAGTTGCTCGATGCGGCGCTCCGGGACGCGCGCGGTGCCGCGGGTGTCGACGTGGATGCTGGTCGGCTGGGCGACGCCGATGGCGTAGCTGACCTGCACCTCGCAGACCTCGGCGAGGCCGGCCGCGACCACGTTCTTGGCGACGTAGCGCGCGGCGTACGCGGCCGACCGGTCGACCTTCGACGGGTCCTTGCCGGAAAACGCCCCGCCGCCGTGCCGGCCGATGCCGCCATAGGTGTCGACGATGATCTTGCGCCCGGTCAGCCCGCAATCGCCGTGCGGCCCGCCGACCACGAACCGGCCGGTCGGGTTGATCAGGTAGCGGGTCTCGTTCGAGATCATCGCCGCCGGGATTACCGGCTTGACGATTTCCTCGATCACCGCCTCCTGCAGGGTGGCGTGGTCGACGTCCTCGGCGTGCTGCGTCGACACCACCACGGTGTCGACCGAGGCCGGGCGGTCGTCGAGGTAGCGGATCGAGACCTGGGCCTTGGCGTCCGGGCGCAGCCAGGGCAGCGTGCCGGCGCGCCGGACCTCGTTCTGGCGCCGGGTCAGCCGGTGCGCCAGCATGATCGGCATCGGCATCAGTTCCTCGGTCTCGCGGCAGGCGTAGCCGAACATCAGCCCCTGATCGCCGGCGCCCTGGTCGAGGTCGAGACCGGTGCCCTCGTTGACCCCGAGCGCGATGTCCGGCGACTGCTTGTCGAGCGCCACCAGCACCGCGGCGCTGGCGCCGTCGAAGCCTAGGCGGCTGTCGTCGTAGCCGATGTCGAGCACGACGTCGCGCGCGACCTGGGTGTAGTCGACCTGCGCGGTGGTGGTGATCTCGCCGGCCATCAGGATCAGGCCGGTGTTGACCAGGGTCTCGCACGCCACCCGGCTGTTGCGGTCCTGGGCCAGCAGCGCGTCGAGCACGGCGTCGGAGATCTGGTCGGCGATCTTGTCGGGGTGGCCGGGGCCGACCGACTCCGACGTCAGGATGTAGGCATCACTCATGAATGGCTCCGTTGAGAATGGCGGCAAGGTCGCGGGACGGCCGGAGACGGCCGTCCGGGCTCAATGGGAGCGGGCGACGAAGTACTCCCAGCCGATGCGGCCGGCGTCGGCGGCGTCGACCCAGAACTGCAGCGCCGCCGAGGTGCGGTCGACCGCCTCGCGGCCGATGCGGTCCTCGAACCAGTCGCGGCGCAGTTCGAGCTGGTCGCGGACCCAGGCATAGGTCGGCGCCACGTTGCCCGACCAGTCCTCGTGGGTCTCGATCGCGAAGCCGGCGCTGTCGAGGGCGGCCAGGTAGGCGCCGGTGTCCCACATGTCCGGCGACTTGACGCGCTCGTAGATGCGCTCGCGGTCGGCTTCGGGCGTGCCGTCGCGCACCAGCAGGTCGGTGAACACGATGGCGCCGCCCGGCTTCAGGACCCGGTGGGCCTCGGTCAGCACGGTCGCCTTGTCGGCGGCGTGCAGGAAGGCCTCCTGGCTCCAGTAGAAGTCGAACGCGTCGGCGCTGAACGGCAGGTCGTGGAAGTCGGCCCACTCGAACCGAACCTTGTCGTCCAGCCCCTGTTCGGCGGTCAGCTCGCGACCCCATTCCAGCTCGCGCTCGGAGATGTTCGAGGCGACCACGTCGCAGCCGTAGCGGCTGGCGAGGAACCGGGCGAGCGCCCCGTAGCCGCTGCCGACATCGAGGACGGTGGCGTCGGCGCCGAGATCGACGCCCTCGGCCATCCGCTCGTTGGACCGCTTCATGGCGTCGCGCAGCGATTCCTCGGGCGAGTCGAAATAGCCGATGTGGATGTTCTCGCCCCAGATGTGGCGGTAGATCTCGTCGGCCGGGCCGTCGTAGTAGTCCTTGGTGGCGGCGACCACGTCGCGCACGGCGCCGCCTCCGCTCGTCTGAACGCTCATGTTCTGCTCCTGAAGCTGCCGGCGAGCGCGCTCAGTGGCGCGGCTTGATCGCGACCTGCTGGAAGAAGTCGGCCTCGTCCGCCTCGTAGCTCTCCTCGAAGTCGCCATAGGTCGTGACGCCGGCGAAGCCGGCCTCGTCGAGGAGCTTGAGCATGTAATGCCGGCGCAACGGGGACATCGACAGGTGGAACCGGGTGCCGTCCGGGTAGGAGTACTCGAACTTGATAAGGTCCTCGCTGATCTCCGACGGCTTGGCGTCGACACCGTCGCCGACGTAGTAGAACTGGCGCTTCGAGCTGTAGCCGTGGTCCAGGATCTTGTCGAAGTTGCGGTGATCCAGGATCAGCAGACCACCGGGGCGCAGCGCGGTCCGCATCGACTCCAGCGCCTGCCGGCGTGCCTCCGGGTCGAACAGGTGCGGCAGGGCGTTGCCGAGGCAAACCAGCGCATCGAACCGGTTGGCGCCGAAGACGGTGTGGAGTTCGCGCCAATCCACGACCTTGGTTTCGGCCAGCGTGACCTCCATCTCGTCGGCGTTTCGCCTTGTCTGCACGATCATGTTCTCGGCGCCGTCCGAGGCGGTCACCTCGAACCCGGCGTTCGCCAGGCGGATGGCGTGATAGCCGGTGCCGCAGGCGATGTCGGCGACCTGGCGGCAGCCGTGGCGGCGCAGCAGGCGCTCGAAGAACCCGTTCTCGCCCTCGGCGCGGCTGTCCCAGCCGATCAGCCGGTCCCACCGGGACACGAACTCGGGAGTGTACTCGCGCTTGTAAGTATCGTTCTGCATGTCGACGTCTCCAAGGTCTCTGGGCACACGTCGTCAAGGCCGCGACGGTGCGCGGGGCGACGGGCAAAGATCTGACGGATACGAATGCTTCGACATTCGCATTGGGCGCCAGCCCACTGCTTTTCAACAAGCCTTATGGGTCCGACTATTTCTGATTGGCAACCCGATTCAACCAATTTATCCCTAAAATGCAACCCCTTGATGTCAAACTATTCTGAATATCCCTGGATAACTCTGACAACTTATTGTTTTTTCGAGATTTTTTTGCGCACAGAGCGGCGCACCCTGGCCGCCCCGATCACGGGAGTCCACCAACAAGGTTGGAAAATCTCTCAATTTCGACATCACAAGTCGATATTTCGATGATTTGAATCGAACCAATCCGAGACCGATCACCGTCGGTTAAGTACCCGCTAGCATCCTCAACAGCGCTCAGCCGCAATCCAATGAATCATCCTGGTACTCCGACCGGCAACGATGATGTCCACTAGTGGATCGCGCCAGTAAACGGTCCGTCAATTGGGAGCATGGAGTAGTGTCCAGGGTCTTCTGCAAAAAGGTCATGGCCGCCGATGTTCGGCGGGCCGGGCGCGGCGCCCTCACAGTCGCGCAAGTGCCCGGCCCGCCAGCCGCCGTCAGGCGGCTTCGGCCTGCTCGATCCTTCGCATCGCCTCCTTCTTGTGCTCGGCCAGATGCGCCATGTTGAGGTAGCGCGTGGCCTCCAGCCAGTTCTCGTGGGTTTCGACCGCGAGCGCCCGGATCAGCCGCAGGCAGCTCGCGGCGTTCGGGAAGATGCGCACCACTTGGGTGCGCCGCTTCAGCTCCTGGTTCAGCCGCTCCAGCATGTTGGTGGACTTCATGTGCTTGTGGTGGGCGAGCGGCAGCCGGAAATAGGTGAAGGTCTCCTCGACGTTGGCCTCGACCCAATCGCACAGCTTCGGGTACTTGGGCTGCCACTTGACGAGCCAACGGGCCAAGTCCTGGCGCACCTCGGTGAGTTCGCGCCGGGCGTAGAACCAGCGCAGTTCCTGCAGGCAGTCGTCGTCGACCTTGCGCGGCACGTAGTCCAGCGCGTTCCTGAGAAAATGCACGTAGCAGCGCTGCCAGGCCGCCGCCGGCAGCACCTCGCGGATCGCCGCCTTCAGCCCGGCGTGGTCGTCGGAGACCACGAACTCGACGCCGGCGAGGCCGCGGTCGCGCAAGCCCAGCAGGAAGGTCTTCCAACTCGAGTGGCTCTCGCGGTTGGCTAAATCCACCCCGAGCACGTTGCGCCGGCCCTCCAGGTCGACGCCGATCGCCACCAGCACCGCCTGGTGCTCGATCACACCGGCCTCGCGAACCCGCTCGTAGCGGGCGTCGAGGATCAGGTAGGGATAGGGCTCCACCAGCCGCCGACCGGCAAACGCCGCCAACTCGCCGTCCAGCTTCTTGTTGATCTCGCTGATCGCCGACGCCGAGAAGCTGTGCCCGCACAACTCTTCGGTGATCGCCTTGACCTTCCGCGTCGAAACACCCTGCACGTACATCTCAGCCAGCGCCGCTACCAGCGCCTTCTCCGAGCGCTGGTAACGTTCGAACAGCCGCGTCGAGAACCGGCCGTCGCGGTCCTGCGGAACCCGAAGTTCCAGGGTCCCGACCCGGGTAATCAGCGAACGCGTGTAGTAGCCAGACCGGTAGCCAAGCCGACCCGACGTCCGCTCGCCCTTCTCGGCACCAACTACCGCCGTCATCTCCGCTTCCAGCGTCGCCTCCACGATCGCCGACACCATCGACCGCAAATAGTCATCGTCAGCGTCCAGCAGCGCTTGGACGTCGATCCCTACGCTCTTACCCTGCTTCATGGTCATGGCATGCGCCCTCCCAAGGGTTGGTGACTTGGACATCACCAGCGTGCCATGACCGCTCCACCGGTCAGCGATTTTGCAGAAGAGTCAGTACACGACCGAGCATGGGAGTTTGTCGCGGTCAGACCGGTGGCGCCGAACGCGCGCCGGGATGAGCGCTTCCGCAACACCCGGTTCGTCACCGGCCCGCCGTTCGTCCCATCTAGGGGCTCGCGGCCGGTCACGCTCGTCGGCTTGCCGACGGTGCCACCGACGCAGCGGCGCACGCCGCCTCGGAACGGCCTGATCGCCTCTCACGCACGAGCCGCAACGAAAAAGGGGCGCCCGCTGGGCGCCCCTTCACCGTCTCCGCGACGACCGCTCAGTAGCGGTAGGTCTCGTTCTTGAACGGGCCCTTCGGCGACACGCCGATGTAGGCGGCCTGCTCGGCCGACAGGGTCGACAGATGGGCGTTGATCTTCTTGAGGTGCAGTTCGGCCACCCGCTCGTCGAGTTTCTTCGGCAGCACGTAGACCTGCTTCTCGTACTTGGCGTGGTTCTTCCAGAGCTCGATCTGGGCCAGCACCTGGTTGGAGAACGACGCGCTCATCACGAAGCTCGGATGGCCGGTGGCGCAGCCGAGGTTCACCAGCCGACCCTCGGCCAGCACGATCAGCCGCTTGCCGTCCGGGAACACGACCTCGTCGACCTGCGGCTTGACGTTCTCCCACTTGTAGTTCCGCAGCGCGCCGATCTGGATCTCGGTGTCGAAGTGGCCGATGTTGCAGACGATGGCGCGGTCCTTCATGACCCGCATGTGCTCGATCGTGATCACGTCCTTGTTGCCGGTCGCGGTCACGAAGATGTCGGCCATCGGCGCGGCCTCGTCCATGGTGACGACCTGGTAGCCCTCCATCGCCGCCTGCAGCGCGCAGATCGGGTCGACCTCGGTCACCACCACCCGGGCGCCGGCGTTGCGCAGGCCCTGGGCCGAGCCCTTGCCGACGTCGCCGTAGCCGGCGACCACGGCGACCTTGCCCGAGAACATCACGTCGGTGGCCCGGCGGATGCCGTCGGCCAGGCTCTCGCGGCAGCCGTACAGGTTGTCGAACTTCGACTTGGTGACGCTGTCGTTCACGTTGATCGCCGGCACCGCCAGCGTGCCCTTCTTGGCCATCTCGTAGAGCCGGTGGACGCCGGTGGTGGTCTCCTCGGAGACGCCGCGCACGTCCTTCATCAGCTCGGGGTACTTCTCGTGCATGATGACGGTCAGGTCACCGCCGTCGTCGAGCAGCATGTTCGGGCGCCAGCCGTCGCGACCGACGATGGTCTGCTCGATGCACCACTCGTACTCCTCCTCGGTCTCGCCCTTCCAGGCGAACACCGGGATGCCGGCCGCCGCGATCGCCGCCGCCGCGTGGTCCTGGGTCGAGAAGATGTTGCACGACGACCAGCGGATCTCGGCGCCGAGAGCGGTCAGCGTCTCGATCAGCACCGCGGTCTGGATCGTCATGTGCAGGCAGCCGGTGATCCTGGCGCCCTTCAACGGCTGCGACGGACCGTACTCCTCGCGGATCGCCATCAGGCCCGGCATCTCGGTTTCGGCGATCGCGATCTCGCGACGGCCCCAGCCGGCCAGCTTGATGTCGGCGACCTTGTAGTCGTTGAACTCGGCCATGAACGGCTCCTTGTACGTGGGGAAACTGGTCGGGCAGCCTTCGGGCGCCCGTATCCGCCCCGAAACGTTCTCGAGGTCCGTAGCGGATGTATCTCGGGGCCGGCGTATAGCAAGATGGACGGCCGGGGGCAAGTTGGGCGCCGGCCGGAGGTCAGTCCGCGACCCGCTTCAGCATGTCGGCCGAGGTCGGCTCGGTGAAGCCCGGGTGCGCCTTGCGGCCGGTTTCCGCGAAGCCGAAACGCTCGAACATCCGGATGTTGCCGGGCAGCGCAAGCCGCACGCCGAGTGACACGGAGCCGGCCCCGGCGCCGGCGGCGAAACCCTCGACCGCTGCCACCAGGGCGGCCGCCACGCCGCGCCCGCGCGCCGCCGGCAGCACCGCCAGGCGGTCGAGATAGACCGTGCCGTGCCTGGTCTCGGCGCACACAGCGCCGACCGCCCCGCCGACCGGATTCTCGGCCAGGAACACCGCGCCGGCGGCCAGGCGCCGCCCGAGGCTGGCCACGGTCTCGCTGAGCGCCGCCGACGGCGGCTCCAGGGTATCGCGATACTCGCCGAAGGCGCCGTGGATGACCGCCAGCGCCTCCGGCAGCCGGGCCGGCCCGTCGAGCCGGACGACCCTGACCGGCGGCCGGACGGTCTCGCTCACACCGCGGCCCGCAAGCGGTCGCCGACTTCGCCCATGCGCTCGGCCTCGAGGTTGGCGAAGGCGAGGCGCAGATACGGATCCTGCCCGGGCCCGAACACCGTGCCCGGCAGTGTCAGGATCCCGTGATCCTGGGCCAGCCGCTTCGCCACCGACGCCGCCGGCTCGCCGGCGAACGGATGGCGCAGATAGGCGAAGTAGGCGCCGGTCGACACCAGCTCGAAGCCGAGGTTGCCAGAGGCGAAAACCTCCAGCAGCGCGGCCCGCCGCCCGGCCATCATGGCGCGCTTGCCGTCGGCCCACGGCAGCAGGTGGCGCAGGGCGTACAGCGCGCCGTCCTGGGCGATGCGGGCGGCGCAGATCGACATGGTGTCCATCAGCTTCGCCACCTGGTCGACGAAGGCCGCACCGGCGACGATCGAGCCGACGCGGTAGCCGGTCAGGCTGAACGCCTTGGAGAAGCTGTAGAGCTGGACCACCGTGTCGCCCCAGGCCGGGTCCCGGAACAGCGCGTGCCGCGGCTCGCCGGGGTCGAGGAAGTCCTTGTAGGTCTCGTCCAGAACCAGGGCGATGCCGCGGCCGGCGCACAGGTCGCGGAACGCCGCCAGCACGTCGGCCGGGATCACCGCGCCGGTCGGGTTGTTCGGGCTGACCAGCACCAGCGCCCTGGTGCGCGGCGTGATCAGGGCGGCCGCCTGGGCGGGGTCCGGCACGCCGCCGCGGTCGGGGCGGAACGGCAGGTGGACCGCGGTCACGCCGAGCGCGTCCAGCCACATCTGGTGATTGAAGTAGTAGGGCAGCGGCAGGATCACCTCGTCGCCGCGCCGGGCCAGCGCCATCAGCGCCAGGCTGTAGGCCTGGTTGCAGCCGGCCGTGACCAGCACGTTCTCCGCCGCGATCGCGCCGCCGTAGGCGCGCGCCATGTGCCCGGCCAGCGCCTCGCGCAGCGGCGCGATGCCGGTGATCGCGGTGTACTGCGCGGTCTCGAACAGCGCCACGCGCTCGGCCAGGTGGGCGCGCAGCTCCTCGGCCGGCGGGTAGCTCGGCACCGCCTGGCAGAGATCGAGCAGCGGCCGGTCGGCCGGGTAGCTGCGGCCCGCGACCCAGCCCTTGGCCTCGGCGATCGGCGGCTCGACGACGGACACGACGTCGGGATTGGTGGCGAAGCGCATGGGTCGGAACCGCGAGCCGTGGCTGGACGCGGGAGAGTAGGGCCGGCGCCGGCGGCCGGCACCAATTTTCTGCGGCTGGCCGGCGCCGCGAAACCGCTGGCCGGCGCCGCGAAACCCTCAGCGCACCCCCTCGGCCTCCAGCCACGCCAGCAGCCGGTCGACGTCGCCCTGGTCGTTGAACAGGTGCACCGAGCAGCGCACCCGGCCGTTGCCGTCCCACAGGTGGATGCCGGCGGCGGCGGCGCGGCGAACCAGGCCGGCATCGTCGGCGTGCGCGAAGGCGATGTTGCCGGCGCGCTCGGCCGACGGCTCCGGCGTGATCAGCTCCAGGCCGCGGGCGACCAGCCCCTGGCGCAGGCGGCCGCCCAGGCTGTCGGCGTGCGCGGCGATCGCCGGGATGCCGTAGCCGAGCAGGTAGTCCAGCGAGGTCTTCAGCAGGTAGACGTCGAGATGGTTCGGGTTGCCGGCCTGGGCGCGGCGGGCGTCGTCGTGCGGGGCGTAGGCGCTGCCGTCCGGGGCGTCGGACCCGGACGCCCAGCCGACGGAAAGCGGCTCGAACACCGGCCGCCGCGCCCGGTTCCAGGCGAGGATGCCGGACTGGGTGGCGCACAGATACTTGTAGCAGCTGGCGATCGTGAAGTCGGCGAGCCGGCCGTCGACCGGCACCACGCCGAGGGCGTGGCTGGCGTCGACGATCAGCATGGTGTCGGCGCCGTCCAGCCCGGCCGACAGGGATGCGACGTCGACGCGCTGGCCGGTCAGCGAGGTCACCTGGCTGACATAGAGCGCGCGGGTGCGGCCGTCCGAGGCCGCCAGCAGGTCCTCGGGCTCGATCCGCCAGCCGCGCGCCGGCACCACCCGCGCCTCGACGCCGCGCGCCTGCAGCCGCAGCATGGAATGCCGGCCGGACGGGTAGTCCTTCTCCGACACCACCACGTTGTCGCCCGGCCGCCAGTCGATCGCCGACAGCACCCGGCCGACGCCTTCCGAGGTGCTGCCGATCAACGCGTGGTCGGCGGCCGGCAGCCCGGTCATGCCGGCCAGCAACTCCTTGGCTTCCAGCCCGACCCGCCAGTGCCGCTGGTAGCCCTCCGCACCCGAGGCCTTGTCGGCGGCGTAGGCCTCGAACGCCGCGCGGTGAGCCTTCAGCAGCGGCGGCTGCCCGCCGGTGGCGAGGTGGACGCGGCCATCGTCGAGGCCGATGAAGTCGGATTTCGGTGCCAGCATGAGCGCAGTGTAGGCACGCCGGACGGTGCCGCGAAAGCCGGGATCGGCGGCCGAGATCGCCGGTTGTCGGCGTCGCCGGATGCCACGATAGTTCCGGGCAATCCGACGTTACGGAAACCGGCGCCTGGACGAGCGCCGACCAGGGAGATTCGACATGACCGGAAGTGAGCACCGCTCGGTGCTGCTGCGCCGCGAGGGCGCGGTGGCGGTGGTGACGTTGAACGAGCCGGGATCGCTGAACGCGCTGTCAGGCGGCATCAAGGCCGGGATCGAGGAGACCCTGCCGGGGCTGATCGCCGACCCCGAGGTCCGGGCCATCGTGCTGACCGGCACCGGCCGGGCGTTCTGCGCCGGCGGCGACATCCGGGCGATGGACGACCGGTCCACGGTGTCGATGCGCCGGCGCATGCAGCGCACCTACCGCTGGCTGATCCCGCTGCTGACCGCCGACAAGCCGGTGATCGTCGCGGTCAACGGTGTGGCGGCCGGCGCCGGTTTCTCGCTGGCGCTGACCGGCGACATCGTGTGCGCCTCGGTCGACGCGAAGTTCAAGGCCGGCTTCCCCGGCATCGGCGCCGTCCCCGACCTGGCGCTGGCCTACACCCTGCCGCGCGCCGTCGGCATGATCCGGGCCAAGGAGCTGCTGTTCTCCAACCGCGAGGTGTCCGCCACCGAGGCACACGCCATGGGCTTCGTCACCCACCTCGCCGCACCGGATGCCCTGATGGACACCGCACTCGGCCACGCCGCCACGCTGGCGGACGGGCCGACCATGGCCTTCGGCCTGACCAAGCAGCTGCTGCAGCGCGCCTACGAGCTGCCGCTGGAGGGCTTTCTCGAGGTCGAGGGCATGGCGCAGACCGCCGCCTTCGGCAGCGACGATTTCGGCGAGGGCGTGGCGGCGTTCCGGGCCAAGCGCAAGGCGGCGTTCAAGGGCGGCTGACGCCCGCCACCGCCGCCCGCTCCAGGGCCTCGCGGAACTCGGGGGCGGCGATCGCGATCATCCGCCGGGCGCGCTCGGCCAGCGACCGGCCGCGCAGCTCGGCGACACCCCATTCGGTGACCACCAGGTCGGCGTCGCTGCGCAGGCTGGTGACCGGCCGGCCCTCCAGGCTGGCGA
The DNA here is from genome assembly GCA_018401495.1 of Rhodospirillaceae bacterium. Taxonomy (GTDB): domain Bacteria; phylum Pseudomonadota; class Alphaproteobacteria; order Thalassobaculales; family Thalassobaculaceae; genus Thalassobaculum_A. Next base: position 37,581 of record JAGYJX010000008.1, on the reverse strand, counting down.
CGATCCGGCTGACCCTGCCCTGCCGGGCGGTCGACGGCAGGGCGATGATCGAGCGCCCGCCGGGCGCCGCCAGCGCGCCGCGCACGAAGTCGACCTGGCCGCCGACGGCGCCGACATAGCTGTCGCCGGCGACCTCGCCGTTGACCTGGCCGGTGAGGTCGACCTCGACCGCCGAGTTGATGGCCACGAACCCGGTGATGCGGGCCAGCACGCCGATGCCGTGGCTGACCGACGGCGGGCACAGCCGGATCGACGGGTTGCGGTCGGCCAGCGCGTTCAGCCGGGCGGTGCCGAACAGCGATCCGGCGACGCTGACGCCGGCGTCGCGGGTCTTGCGGGCGTTGCTGACGGCGCCGGACTCGATCAGGTCGGCGGCGCGGTCGCCGATGATGCCGGAATGGATGCCGAGGTCGCGGTGGCCGGCCAGCGCCGACAGGATCGCGTCCGGCACCGCGCCGATCCCGATCTCGATGGTGGCGCCCTCCGGCACCAGCCCGGCGACCCGGCGGGCGATCCGCTGCTCGACCTCGCCGATCCGGCTGGCCGCCAGCTCGACCGGCGGCCGCGAGACCTCGACGACGATGTCGACGCGCAGGTCGGCCGGCAGTTCGGCACCATGGGTCCAGGGCACCCGGTCGTTGACCTCGGCGATCACCAGCCGGGCGCGCCGCGCCGCCGCCGAGGCGTAGTCGTGGCCGAGCCCGAGGCTGTGCGGCTCGCCGGCGCGTCCAGGCGCGAGTTGCAGCAGCGCCACGTCCACCGGCAGGCTGCCGTCGGCGAACATCGCCGGCAGCCGGCTGTACTGCGCCGGCACCACGTCGAGCCGACCGGCGCGCGCCAGCCGGCCGGTGGCGCCGATGCCGCCGTAGCCGGAGAACGCGATGCCGTCGGTCGCCTCCGGCGCGAAGGTGTCGGAGAACACCGCCCCCAGGAACACCCGCAGCGACCCGATGGCGTGGCGCTGGCGCACCAGCGCCTCGGTCAGGCTGGTCGGCTCGGCGGTCGCCTGCGAGACCACCACCGTCTCGCCGGGCCGGACCAGGCCGGCGAGGTCGAGGTCCTCGAGGCGGATCACGGTGGTCATGCCGGCTTGCCGCTCACCCCGCCGGCGCCGCCGGGCCCCAGCACCGCCAGGCCGTTGTTCAGGACCGTGACGCCGCGCTCCACCGCCTGGCAGCGGAACGACACCGTCTCGCCGTCCCGCCAGATCTCGGTGCGGATGGTCTCGCCCGGAAACACCGGGGCCGAGAACCGCACCTGCAGGCCGCGCAGCCGGGACTGGTCGTCGTCGCAGCAGGCCCGCAACACGGCCCGGCCGGCGACCCCGTAGGTGGCGAGCCCGTGCAGGATCGGGCGCGGAAACCCGGCCGCCGCCGCAATCGCCGGGTCGGCGTGCAGCGGGTTGTCGTCGCCGGACAGGCGGTAGATCAGCGCCGCCTGCGGCAGGGTCGGCAGGTCGACGGCGAGATCGGCGTCGCGGTCCGGTACCGGGTGCGGCGCCGGTGCCGCACCGCCCGGCCCGCCGAAGCCACCCTCGCCGCGCAGGAAGGTGGTCGAGGTGACGGTGCACAGGCGCTCGCCGCTCGCCGCCTCGACGACCTCGCGTTCCGAGAACAGCAGGGCGCCCTTGTCGCCCTTGTCGATCAGCCCGGTGACACGGGTCCGGCCGATGACGGTTCCCGACGCCGGGAGCGGGCGGTGCAGGACCAGGCCCTGCTCGCCGTGCAGGGTCTGGCGCCAGTCGACGCCGGTCGCCGGGTTCTTCAGCCAGAAGCCGGGGTACCCCAGCACCACCGCCATGGTCGGCAGCACGCGCAGCCCGTCCTCGTAGACGAACCGCAGGTCGGCCGTGTCCACCGGGTCGTGGCCGCAGCCGACGCCGAGCGCGTACAGGATGGTGTCGCGCTCGGTGTAGCGGTGCTCGACGTCCGGGAACGGCCAGTTCATCAGCGTGTCGTAGTCGATCGGCATGCGGGCCTCCGGGTCGCGGACGGCCGGAAGCCTCGCACCCCCGCCGATTGGAAACAATCTATCGTCGGTTCGCCGCGTTGACGCTGTCCGGGGCGGGTGACAAGGTCGGCGGCCGAGGCAGAGCGCGAGGATCACGCGATGGAGAACGCCGAGGCGCCGGCGCTGGCCGGCAAGGTGGTGATCGTCACCGGCGCCGGTCGCGGCATCGGCCGGGAAATCGCGCTGCTGGCCGCCACCGAGGGCGCCAGCGTGGTGGTCAACGACGTCGGCGCCGCCACCGACGGCGCCGGCTCCAGCGCCGCCCCCGCCGAGGAGGTCGTCGAACTGATCCGCGCCGCCGGCGGCACCGCCGTCGCGAACTTTGACAGCGTCGCCGACCCGGTCGCAGCGGCCGCCATCGTCGAGACCGCGCTGACGGCGTTCGGCCGCCTCGACGGCGTGGTCAACAACGCCGGGATCCTGCGCGACGCCATCTTCCACAAGATGAGCGTCGCCGACTTCGAGGCGGTGATCCGGGTCCACCTGCTCGGCAGCTTCTACGTCTCGCACGCCGCCGCCCGGATCTTCCGCGAGCAGGAGAGCGGCGCCTTCGTGCATTTCACCTCGACGTCGGGACTGATCGGCAACGTCGGGCAGGCCAACTACGCCGCCGCCAAGCTCGGCCTGGTCGGGCTGTCGAAGTCGATCGCCCTCGACATGGCGCGCTTCGGGGTGCGCTCGAACTGCGTCTCGCCGTTCGCCTGGAGCCGGATGATCGGCACGATCCCGGCCGAGACCGACGACGAGAAGGCAAGGGTCGCCCGCCTGCAGGCGATGGGGCCGGAGAAGATCGCGCCGCTGTGCGCCTTCCTGCTCGGCGACGCCTCGCGCGACGTCACCGGCCAGATCTTCGCGGTGCGGATGAACGAGATCTTCCTGATGGGCCAGTCGCGGCCGGTGCGCTCGGTGCACCGCTCCGAAGGCTGGACCTGCCGAAGCCTCGCCGACCACGCCATCCCGGCGCTCCGGCCGGCGTTCTATCCGCTCGACCGCTCGGGCGATATCTTCTCGTGGGATCCGATCTGATCCGCCCGTTTCAGGAGTGCCCGCCATGCGCGTTTCCGTCCTCGACCAGTCGATCGCCGCCGCCGGCCGCCCGCAGGGGCAGGCGATCCGCGACACGCTGGCGCTGGCGCAGCGGTGCGACACCCTCGGCTACCACCGGTTCTGGGTGTCGGAGCATCACAGCCACCCGACCATCGTCGGCACAGCCCCGGAGATCCTGATCGCCGCCATCGCCACCCACACCCGCACCATCCGGGTGGGCAGCGCCGGGGTGATGCTGCCGCACTACGCGCCGCTCAAGGTGGCCGAGCAGTTCCGGGTGCTCGACGCGCTGGCGCCCGGCCGGATCGACCTCGGCCTCGGCCGCGCGCCCGGCTCAGACGGCCGCACCGCCTACGCCCTGAACCCGATGGCCGGCGAGCGGCCGGCGCAGTTTCCCAACGACGTCGCCGACCTCGACGCCTGGGTGCACGGCGAGCCGCTGTCAGCCGGACACCCGTACGGCGCCGTCGAGGCGATGCCGAAGGGCGACACCGCCCCGGAGCTCTGGATCCTCGGCAGCTCGACTTACGGCGCCCAGGTCGCGGCCCATTTCGGCCTGCCGTACAGCTTCGCGTGGTTTTTCACCGACGGCCGCGGCGGACAGGAGGCGCTCGACATCTACCGGACCCACTACCGGCCGAGCGCCCGGCACCCCAAGCCGAACGCCGGCATCTGCGTGTGGGCGCTCGCCGCCGACACCGAAGAGGAGGCGCAGCACCACTACAGCTCGCGGGCCCGCTGGCAGCTCTACCGCGACCGCGGCATCTACCTGCCGCTCGACCCGCCGGAGGTGGCGATGGCCTACGAGTACACCGGCGCCGAGGCGGCGCGGATCGCCGAGCTGCGGCGGACCTCGATGGTCGGCGCCGCTCCCGAGGTCGCGGCCCGGATCCGCGACCTGGCCGGGCGGGTCGGCGTCGACGAGCTGGCGATCGTGACCTGGGCGCACGACGAGCGCGCCCGCCACGTCAGCTACTCGCTGCTGGCCCGCGAACTCGGGCTGGCCGAGCGACCGTTGGGGGCCGCCGCCGCCGAATAGCAGGGCTCCCAAAGTGGCCGCCCCGACGGCGGGCGCCGTATCACCGCGACGGCTCGTCACCATCGTGTGCGGCGCGCAGATCCTGGCGCAGATCGGCGCCTACGCCTGGCCGGCGCTGATCCCGGGGCGGATGGCCGAGTGGGGCATCGACAACGCCGACGCCGGCTGGATCACCGGGCTGTTCTACCTGGCCTACGCGGTCTCGGTGCCGATCCTGGTGACCTCCACCGACCGTATCGACCCGAAGCGGATCTACCTGCTGGGCGTGGCGCTCACCATCGTCGGCCATCTCTGCTTCGCGCTGTTCGCCGAGGGCTTCTGGACGGCGGCCTTCGCCCGCGTGCTGGCCGGCATCGGCTGGGCCGGAACCTACATGACCGGGCTCAAGCTGCTGGCCGACCGGGTCGACGGCAAGCTGATGTCGCGCGCGGTCGCCGGCCACGCGCTCAGCATCGGCATCGCCGGCGCCGCCTCGTTCGCGTTCGCCGGGGCGTTCGAGGACCTGCTCGGCTGGCAGAGCGTGTTCTGGGCGTCGGCGGCCTGCGCCGTGGCGGCGTGGCTGGTGGTCGCCGTGGCGGCCCCGGCGCAGGAACCGCGCGCCGAGGCGCCGGTCGGCCGGCTGTTCGATTTCGGCCCGGTCCTGCGCAACCGGTCGGCGATGGCCTACGCGCTGGCGTACTGCGTCCACACCTGGGAGATGAACACGCTGCGCGGCTGGGGCGTGGCGTTCCTCGCCTGGGTGGCGCTGACCGCCGGCGACGGCGACCCGTGGTTGCCGGCGACCGCGGTGATCACCCTGGTCGGGCTGGTCGGGACCTGGGCCAGCGTCGCCGGCAACGAGGTGTCGATCCGGCTCGGCCGGCAGCGGCTGGTGCGCGTCGCGATGGTGGCGTCGGCGCTGTGCGCCGCCGTCATCGGCTTCCTCGGGCCGTTCTCCTACGAACTCGCGGTGGCGCTGATCCTGGTCTACGGCGTGGTGATCTGGCTGGATTCCTCGTCCCTCACCGCCGGTGCGGCCGGCAGCGCCGAGCCCGGCCGGCGCGGCGCCACGCTGGCCGTGCACTCGATGCTCGGCTACGCCGGCGGCTTCGTCGGGCCGCTGGCGATGGGGGTGATCCTCGACCTCGCCGGCGGCATGTCGACCATCGGCTGGGGGCTGGCGTTCCTGCACGTCACGGCGGCGATGCTGCTCGGCCGGGTCGCCTTCGCCGTGCTGCGCCCGAAGACCCTGGCCGGCGATCGCGCGGGGGACTGAGCTCGACCCACCCCCGTCGTCATTCCGGACGGACGCGCCGCCCCGGCGCGGCCGAGCCGGAAGCCACGGGGCGACGGGCGCAGGCCGCGGCAAGCGCGGTGCGTCGGCTGGGTTCCGGATCCGTCCCGCCTGCGGCGGCCCGGTCCGGAATGACGACAAGAGAGAGCGAGGCAGGGCGCTGCCGCCGGGCGACCCGCGATCGCACCATTGGCTGCACGCCCACCCCATCCCCGTCGTCATTCCGGACGGACGCGCCCCCAGGCGCGGCCGAGCCGGAAGCCACGGGGCGACGGGCGCAGGCCGCGGCAAGGGAGGGGGCGCTGCCGCCGGGGCAACCCGCGATCACACTGTTGGCCAAGGTCCGGCTGAACGCTACTTCATCGGCGAGTGCGCCGAGGGCAGCAGGATCATCGACTGCATGTCCTCGATCATCTCGGGCCCGTTCTTCAGGAACTCCCGCCAGTCGGGGTCCTGCACGGCGGCGGCCCGGACCTCGGCCCGGTGGTTCAGGCTGTCGTAGGCCCAGAGGTGCGACACCTCGTTCGGCTGGCCGGCCTCGGTCAGCCAGATGCCGACGTTCTTCGAGTACTTCTCGCGCGCCGGCAGCGCGTCGCGCAGCTTCTCGGCGAACGCCCGCGACTTGCCGACCCGGCACCGATAGACCCGGTACTCGTAGACGTGGCCGCTGCCCTCCGGACCGACCACCGGCTTGATCGCCCACATCAGGCGGACATCCTGGCGCCGGATCAGCGGGCCGGCGACCGGCAGGTACCGGGTGCGCCAGGCCTCGTTGCGGCCGAGCCCGTCGCGGGCCTCCTGGCGGGCGTTCAGGTCGGCGTAGGACCACAGGTGCATCACCTGGTTCAGCGGCCCGATCTCGGTCATCCAGTAGCCTTCGAGCTTGCCGTAGTCGTCCTTGCGGATGTCGCGGCCGACCTCGCCGGACAGCCTCGCGAGCTCGGGCGCCATCCCGATGGGGGTGGTGTAGGTGCGGAATTCGTAGATCATGGCATCCTCCCTGGACGGCTCGGCGAGCCGCCTGATCATTCTTGTCGAACGGACGCTAGCAAATGCGAGACATCGTCGGTACCTGGAGGTTGGTGGAGACCGCCGGCCACGACCCCGAGGGCAGGCCACTGGCGCCGCCCTACGGCCCGGTCCCCATGGGGATCGTCACGTTCTCGGCCGAAGGCCGGATGATGGCGGTGCTGTGCGACGGCCGCACCGAGATGCCGGACGGCGAGAAGCGCGAGTACAACTCGTACTGCGGCAACTACAGCTTCGAGGGCGACCGGCTGGTGACCAAGGTCGACGCCGCCTCCGACCCGTCGCGGTTCGCCATCGACCAGGTCCGGCAGGTCAGCTTCGAGGGCGACCGCATGGTGCTGCGGCCGCCGACGGACCGCGTCGGCGACGCCGTCCGCCAGCGCGTGCTGACCTGGGAGAAGATCGAGTCTTCACAATAAATTTGACCAGTTGATCAGATTCGATGCTGAAATAACGGAGGCCATCAGCGGGCAGGAGGGGCGACGATGACCGAGGCACGTCTCGAGACCGGGGTCGCCGCCGGGCGGCTGGCGCCCGAGGAGTACGAGCGCGGCTTCGGCGACCTTCACCCGCCGCTCGACCGCCACGAGGCGCTGGTCGCCGCCGACCGCTGCTATTTCTGCTACGACGCGCCCTGCGTGACGGCGTGCCCGACCGGCATCGACATCCCGATGTTCATCCGCCAGATCGCCACCGGGAACACCCTCGGCGCCGCCAAGACGATCTTCGACCAGAACATCCTGGGCGGCATGTGCGCCCGGGTCTGCCCGACCGAAACCCTGTGCGAGCAGGCCTGCGTGCGCGAGGCCGCCGAAGGCCGGCCGGTCGAGATCGGCCGGCTGCAGCGCGTCGCCACCGACGCGGCGATGGCGGCCGGCCGGCAGTTCTACCGGCGCGCCGAACCGACCGGCCGGCGGATCGCGGTGGTCGGCGCCGGGCCGGCCGGTCTCGCCTGCGCGCACCGGCTCGCCGTGCACGGCCACGAGGTCACGGTGCTGGACGCCCGGCCCAAGGCCGGCGGCCTGAACGAGTACGGCATCGCCGCCTACAAGACCGTCGACGGCTTCGCCCAGGCCGAGGTCGAGTACGTCACCGCGATCGGCGGCATCACGGTCGAGCCCGGCCGGGCGCTGGGCCGCGACGTCACCCTGGCCGGGCTGTGCGCCGGCTACGACGCGGTGTTCCTTGGCCTCGGGCTCGCCGGGGTGAACGCCCTCGGGACCCCGGGCGACGACGCCGACGGCGTCGCCGACGCGGTCGACTGGATCGCCGAGCTGCGCCAGGCCTCGGACCTCGCCACCCTGCCGGTCGGGCGGCGGGTGGTGGTGATCGGCGGCGGCATGACCGCCATCGACGCCGCCGTGCAGGCCAAGCTGCTGGGCGCCGAGGAGGTGACGATCTGCTACCGCCGCGGCCGCGAGCACATGAACGCCTCGGCCTGGGAGCAGGATCTCGCCGCCTCCAAGGGTGTCGCGATCCGGCACTGGCTGCGGCCCCGGCGGGTGCTGGCCGAGCGCGGCCGGGTCACCGGCATCGAACTCGAGTACACCCGCCTCGCCGACGGCCGCCTGGACGGCACCGGCGAGACCCTGACGCTGGCTGCCGACCAGGTTTTCCGCGCGATCGGCCAGAGCTTCGTGGCCGCCCCGCTGGACGGCGCGATCGCGCTGGAGGGCGGGCGCATCCGGGTCGATGCCGAGGGCCGCACCTCGATGGCGAAGGTCTGGGCCGGCGGCGACTGCGTGGCCGGCGGCGACGACCTGACGGTCTCGGCCGTCGCCATGGGCCGCGACGCCGCCGAGAGCATCCACCGTTCCTTGAGCTGAGGGAGACCGGCATGGCCGACATTCGCAGCCACTTCGTCGGGATCAGGTCGCCGAACCCGTTCTGGCTGGCCTCGGCGCCGCCGACCGACAAGGAGTACAACGTCGTCCGCGCCTTCCAGGCCGGCTGGGGCGGGGTGGTGTGGAAGACCCTCGGCCTCGACCCGCACATCGTCAACGTCAGCGGCCCGCGCTACGGCGCGGTCTGGGGCGCCGACCGGCGGCTGCTCGGGCTCAACAACATCGAGCTGATCACCGACCGGCCGCTGCAGGTCAACCTCGACGAGATCAAGCGCGTCAAGCGCGACTGGCCGGACCGCGCCGTCGTGGTGTCGCTGATGGTGCCGTGTGAGCAGTCGTGCTGGACCGACATCATGGCCAAGGTCGAGGACACCGGCGCCGACGGCGTCGAGCTGAACTTCGGCTGCCCGCACGGCATGTCGGAGCGCGGCATGGGCTCGGCGGTCGGCCAGGTGCCGGAATACATCGAGATGGTGACCCGCTGGGTGAAGGCGGCGAGCCGGATGCCGGTGATCGTCAAGCTGACGCCGAACATCACCGACATCCGCCACCCGGCCCGCGCCGCCCGCAAGGGCGGCGCCGACGCGGTGTCGCTGATCAACACCGTCAGCTCGATCACCGCGGTCGACCTGGACAGCTTCTCGCCGGAGCCGTCGATCGACGGCAAGGGCAGCCACGGCGGCTACTGCGGCCCGGCGGTCAAGCCGATCGCCCTGAACATGGTCGCCGAGATCGCCCGCGACGCCGAGACCCGCGGCCTGCCGATCTCCGGCATCGGCGGCATCACCACCTGGCGCGACGCCGCCGAGTTCATGGCGCTCGGCGCCGGCAACGTCCAGGTCTGCACCGCCGCCATGACCTACGGCTTCAAGATCGTCCAGGAGATGATCGAGGGGCTGACGGCCTGGATGGACCAGGGCGGGCACGCCGACCTCGACGCCTTCGTCGGCCGCGCCGTGCCGAACGTCACCGACTGGCAGTACCTGAACCTGAACTACGTCGCCAAGGCGCGCATCGACCAGGACGCCTGCATCAAGTGCGGGCGCTGCCACATCGCCTGCGAGGACACCTCGCACCAGGCGATCACCAGCACGGTCGACGGCAAGCGCCACTTCGAGGTGATCGAGGCGGAGTGCGTCGGCTGCAACCTTTGCGTCAACGTCTGCCCGGTCGAGAACTGCATCACCATGGAGCCGCTGGCGCCCGGCTCTCTGGACCGGCGCACCGGGCGGGTGGTCTCGCCGGACTACGCCAACTGGACGATGCACCCGAACAACCCGTCGAGCGTCGCCGCTGAGTAGCGTCGCGCATGATCCCGCGGCCCGGCGCGAGGCCCTGAAAGGCCACGCGGCGATGCTGCTGTTCGCGCTGCTGATCAGCGGCTCGTTCAGCCTGGGCGGGCTGGCGGCGCCGCTGCTCGACCCGGGCGCGCTGACCGCGGTGCGGTTCCTGATCGCCGTGGTGGTGATCGGCGCGGCCGCGGCCGCGGCCGGGTCGCTGCGCCGGAGCGATCTGGCCGCTCCCTGGCGCTACGCCCTGCTCGGCGGTCTGCTGGCCGCGTACTTCGTGCTGATGTTCGAGGGCCTGCGGCTGGCCGACCCGGTCGCCATGGGCGCGGTGTTCACCATGACGCCGCTGATGACCGCGGTGTTCGCCTGGCCGATCCTGCGCCAGCCGGTGCCGCCGGCGGTCATGGGCGGGCTGCTGCTGGCGGCGGCGGGCGCGCTGTGGGTGATCTTCCGGGGCGACCTCGACCGCCTGCTGGCGCTCGACATCGGCCCCGGCGAGGCGCTGTTCCTGGTCGGCTGCGTCTGCCACGCGCTCTACGTGCCGATGGTGCCGCGCCTGGTGCGCCGCGAGAGCGGCCTCGCCTTCACGTTCTGGACGCTGGGCGCCGCCGCCCTGGTGACGGCGGTCTACGCCGCCCCGGCGATCGCCGCGACCGACTGGGCAGCGCTGCCGCCGGTGGTCTGGGTGGCGATCGTTTACGTCGCGATCGCCGCCACGGCGGTCACCCTGTTCCTGGTGCGCTACGCCACGCTGCGCCTGCCCTCGGCCAAGGTGATGGCCTACGGCTACCTGATCCCCAGCCTGGTGGCGATCGAGGAGGGGCTGCTCGGCCACGGCTGGATCGCCGCCTCGGTGCTGCCCGGCATCGCCGCGACGGTCGCCGCCCTGCTGTGGCTGGTCGCCCTGCGCGGGCGATGACGGAGACGACGATGACGGCGACCTGGGAGGAGTTGGCGGCGCGCGTCGCGGCCGTACTGGCGGCCGCCCACCCCGGCTGGCGCGGCGCACTGATGCCGGTCGGGCGTGGGCTGGAGGCGGGGGTGTTCCGCGCCGACCTCGAGCCTTTCGGCGCGGTGGCGATCAAGGCGCCGTGGCGGCGCTTCCCCGGCGGCAGCTACGGCCCGGAGGTGGATTGCCGGGAGTTGTTGCGCCAGGAGCACGCGCTGGCGTCCTGGGCCGGGCGGCTCGGCGTCCCGGTCCCGGCGCCGGTCGCCCTGCACGAGGCCGACGAGCAGGATTGCCTGATTTCGGGCTACGTCGAGGACGACGGATCCGAACCCGACGCCGCCGCGGTCGGGCGCCTGCTGCGGGTGCTCCACGAGGCGCCGCCGCCCGACCTGGTTCCGGCCGCGCACGGCGGCTTCGCGACCGTCGGCGGCATGATCGCCGACCGGATCGCGCGGCGGATCGAGAGCCTGGAGACCCTCATGGGCGAACGCCTGCCGCGCGGGCACCTGGACCCGGCCATGCTCGGCGACGCGCTGCCGGACGGACGGCGGTCGCTGCTGCACATGGACCTCAGGCCGGTCAACCTGCGCTGCCGAGACGGCCGCATCGTCGCGGTGTTCGACTGGTCGAACGCGGTGATCGGCGATCCGGCTTTCGAACTCGCCCGGATGCACGAGTCCGGGACCCTGACCGACGCCGTCCTGGACGCCTACGGCACCCGCGACTGGTCGGCGCACCTGCCGGAGATCGCCCGCATCGCCTACCACCTGGACGCCGCCCTGCTGCTGGCGATCGTGTTCCGGATCGGCGATCCGGACCCGGACCGGGCAGCGCGGGCGACAGCCCGCGTCCGCGAGCTGTTGGCGACGCCCCCGGCCGGCGCTCGGCCGACCCCGCTCAGCGGATGATCACGAACTCCTGCGGTCCACCGAGCGCCTTCAGCCGCCGGGCGGACTCCACCGACACCAGGCGGATCTCCAGCGACGATCGACGGCCTGCCGTGGCGAGCGACATCTGGGTGCCGTGAATGTGCTGGTGGTCGAAGACCAGCACGTCGCCGGCCACCAATTCGGGATCGACCAACGGCCATTCGGCTTCTTCGTGGGCCAGGGCGACGATCTCCTCGTAAGGGAAGGCCAGCCCGGCACGTGCCCCCGTCGGGAACAGGCCGTTGCGGTCGGCGGCGGCGACCACCTTGTCCCAGTGCGCGCGCGGCCAGTGCGGCCGGGTCGCCATCGTCAGGCCGGGCGCATCGCGGCCGACGTCGTTGAGCGGAACCCAGACGTTCAGCATCGGGACCGAAAGCCCCAGCACGTTCGCGTCGAAATGCATCCGGGCCGGCTCGGAACCGAGGTCGGGGCGGAAATCGCGGACGAAGGTGCCGGCCAGGCAGCAGGCGATGTCGGGCCCGAGAACGTCGCGGCAGAACGCCGGAAGGACCGTATCCTTCAGGAACCCGAGAATATGCGCCGGGTGCTTGAGCGCGCCGAGCCGCATCATCCGGGCGAGGTCGAGCGACCACAGGATCTCGGCCTGCCCATCGGGCAGACGATCGCGTTCGCCGAGTACCCGGCGGACCTCGGCGCAGATACCGGCAACGGTCCCGGCCGGGACGGCGCCGCGGACGATCTCGAGTGTCGGCGGGCAGGAATAGGGAACACTGGTTGGCATCGGCGCCGCGTTCGTAGCAACCCGAAAGTGATCGCCGAACCCACGAACCATTGCAAGCGGGGCGGCGGGTGACGGTTTCACCCTGAGGCGCCGGGCCTTCGCCAGAACTGCCGCTTTGTTGGTCACTCGCCGCCCAAAGGTTCGCCTTGACCACCCTTTGGCCGCGGATAAGGTTGTCCAATCGGTCAACTTCGTCTGCGCGGCCCGGGCGGGCTCCGCCTGGTATCGATCGAGCTTGGCATGGCCCGCGGCCCCTCATCGCGCCGCAGTCGCCGGAACCGGAAGCAGGAGCAGGACCATGGCGGCACCCGCCGAGAACATGCGGATCAACGGCGAGCGGCTGTGGGATTCGCTGATGGAGATGGCGAAGATCGGCCCCGGCATCGCCGGCGGCAACAACCGCCAGACCCTCACCGATGTTGACGCCGAGGGCAGGCGGCTGTTCCAGCGCTGGTCCGAGGACGCCGGCATGACCATGGGCGTCGACCGCATGGGCACCATGTTCTTCCGGCGCGAGGGCACCGACCCGGATGCCCTGCCGGTCTATGTCGGCAGCCACCTCGACACCCAGCCGACCGGCGGCAAGTACGACGGCGTGCTCGGCGTGCTGGCCGGGCTGGAAGTCATCCGCACCCTGAACGACCTCGGGATCAAGACCAGGCACCCGATCGTGGTGGTCAACTTCACCAACGAGGAGGGCACCCGCTTCGCCCCGCCGATGCTGGCGTCCGGCGTGTTCGCCGGGGTACACGCGCTGGACTGGGCCTACGGGATCAAGGACGCCGCCGGCAAGACCGTCGGCGAGGAGCTGAAGCGCATCGGCTGGGCCGGCGACGAGGAGGTCGGCGCCCGCAAGATGCGGGCGTTCTTCGAACTGCACATCGAGCAGGGCCCGATCCTGGAAGCCGAGGGCAAGGACATCGGCGTGGTCACCCACGGCCAGGGCCTGAAATGGATCCAGATCACCCTGACCGGCCGCGAGAGCCACACCGGCTCGACGCCGATGCCGATGCGGGTCAACGCCGGGCTCGGCATGGCCCGGATCACCCAGCTGGTCGACGAGATCGCCTGGAGCCACCAGCCCAAGGCGGTCGGCGCCATCGGCCACGTCGAAATCTACCCGAACTCGCGCAACATCATCCCCGGCCGGGCGGTGTTCACCGTCGACTTCCGCTCGCCCGACAAGGCGATCCTCGACGACATGGACGCCCGGCTGCGGGCCGGCGCCCAGACGATCGCCGACGAGATCGGCCTCGGCATCGAGATCGAGCAGGTCGGCCACTTCGACCCGGTCACCTTCGACAGCGGCTGCGTGACGGCCATCCGGAACGCCGCCGACCGGCTCGGCTATTCGCACCGGGACCTGATCTCGGGGGCCGGCCACGACGCCTGCTGGATCAACCGGGTGGCGCCGACCGCCATGATCATGTGCCCGTGCGTCGGCGGGCTGTCGCACAACGAGGCCGAGGAGATCTCGCCCGAGTGGGCGAAGGCCGGCACCGACGTGCTGTTCCACGCGGTCGTCGAGACCGCCGAGATCGTTTCGTAGCCCTTGGGGCCTGAGGAGGGACCGGACATGAGCAAGGTCGTCGAAGGGCGGGACCATCGTCACCGCCGACCGCAGCTGGAAGGCCGACGTGCTGATCGAGGGCGGGCGGATCGCCGCGATCGGCCCCGATCTGAAGGGCGACGAGGTGCTCGACGCCGCCGGCTGCTACGTCATGCCGGGCGGCATCGACCCGCACACCCACATGGAGATGCCCTTCATGGGCACCTACTCCGCCGACGACTTCGAGTCCGGGACCCGGGCGGCGCTGTCCGGCGGCACCACCATGGTGGTGGATTTCTGCCTGCCGTCGCCGGGGCAGTCGCTGCTCGACGCCATGAAGATGTGGGACAACAAGTCGTCCAAGGCCTGCGCCGACTACTCGTTCCACATGGCCATCACCTGGTGGAGCCGGCAGGTGTTCGACGAGATGGCGACGGTGGTCGACCGCGGCATCAACACCTTCAAGCACTTCATGGCCTACAAGGGCGCGCTGATGGTGGACGACGACGAGCTGTACTCGTCGTTCCAGCGCTGCGCCGGGCTCGGCGCGATGCCGCTGGTGCACGCCGAGAACGGCGACGTGGTCGCCCAGCTCCAGGCGAAGCTGATGGAGGAGGGCAACAACGGCCCGGAGGCCCACGCCTATTCCCGCCCGCCCGAGGTCGAGGGCGAGGCCACCAACCGCGCCATCATGATCGCCGACATGGCCGGGGTGCCGCTGTACGTGGTCCACGTCTCCTGCGAGCAGGCCCACGAGGCGATCCGGCGGGCCCGCCAGAAAGGCATGCGGGTCTTCGGCGAGCCGCTGGTCCAGCACCTGGTGCTGGATGAGAGCGAGTACGCCCACCCGGACTGGGACCACGCCGCGCGCCGGGTGATGTCGCCGCCGTTCCGCAGCAAGCAGCACCAGGACGGGCTGTGGGCCGGCCTCGCCGCCGGCAGCCTGCAGGTGGTGGCGACCGACCACTGCGCCTTCACCACCGAGCAGAAGCGCTTCGGTCTCGGCGACTTCACCAAGATCCCGAACGGCACCGGCGGGCTGGAGGACCGGTTGCCGGTGCTCTGGACCAAGGGCGTCAACACCGGCCGGCTGACCATGAACGAGTTCGTGGCGGTCACCTCGACCAACATCGCCAAGATCCTGAACATGTACCCGCGCAAGGGCGCGATCGTGGAGGGCGCCGACGCCGACCTGGTGGTGTGGGACCCGAAGCGCTCCAAGACCATCGCCGCGTCCGCCCAGCAGTCGGTGATCGACTACAACGTGTTCGAGGGCATCGAGGTCACCGGCCTGCCGCGCTTCACGCTGACCCGCGGCGAGGTGGCGGTCGAGGAATCGACGATCAAGGCGCGGCCCGGCCACGGCGAGTTCGTGGCGCGCGAGGCCAACCCGGCGCCGAACCGGGCGCTGTCGAAGTGGAAGGAGATCACCGCGCCGCGCAAGGTGGTCCGCGACCCGAGGAACATGCCGGCCGGGGTCTGACCCTTCGTGGCCCCGCTTGCGCGGGGCACCTCAGGATGACAGAGGACCACACAACCTATCGCCCTGAGGTGACCGGATCCCGGACAGGGTCCGGGGTCAGGGCCGCGAAGGGCGGGGCGGGGATGAGCGAGCCTATCGTCGAAGCCAGCGGGCTGGGGCTGACCTTCGAGACCGGCGACGGGCCGGTGCACGCGCTGTCGAACGTCGACCTGACGGTGTCGAAGGGCGATTTCGTGTCCTTCATCGGCCCGTCGGGCTGCGGCAAGACCACCTTCCTGCGGATCATCGCCGACCTGGAGAAGCCGACCGCCGGCAGCATCCGGGTCAACGGCGTCAGCCCGGAGGAAGCGCGCCGGGCCCGCGCCTACGGCTACGTGTTCCAGGCCGCCGCCCTGTACCCGTGGCGCACCATCGAGAAGAACGTCGCCCTGCCGCTCGAGATCTCCGGCTTCTCCCGGGAGGAGCAGCGCGAGCGGGTCGCCCGCACGCTGGCGCTGGTCAACCTGACCGGGTTCGAGAAGAAGTTCCCCTGGCAGCTGTCCGGCGGCATGCAGCAGCGCGCCTCGATCGCCCGGGCGCTGGCCTTCGACGCCGACCTGCTGCTGATGGACGAGCCGTTCGGGGCGCTCGACGAGATCGTGCGCGACCACCTGAACGAGCAGCTCCTGGAACTGTGGGAGCGCACCAACAAGACCATCTGCTTCGTCACCCACTCGATCCCCGAGGCGGTCTACCTGTCGACCCGGATCGTGGTGATGTCGCCGCGCCCCGGCCGGGTCACCGACATCGTCGAGAGCACCCTGCCCCGCGAGCGCCCGCTCGGCATCCGGGAGACGCCGGAGTTCCTGGAGATCGCCCACCGGGTCCGCGAAGGGCTCAGGGCCGGCCATTCATACGAGGACTGAGGGCTCTCAGCCCTTCACCGGCCGGTGCGCGGCGAGGAACGCACGCGTCGCCTCCCCGGCGATGCGGTCGCGGTCGGCCTCGGTGTAGATGGAACTGCCGGTGAACAGCATCGGCAGGAAGATTGGTCCGGCGACCATGCTCTGGAACATCCCGGCCGACAGCCGGGGGTCCGGGACCGACAGCACCCCGGCCTCGTCCTGCCGGCGCAGATACTCGGCGATCTGCAGCACGATGTTGCCGGGGCCGATCGCCCAGAACCGCTGCCCCATCTCCGGGAAGTTCGCCGATTCCGCGGCGATGGTTCGCGTGACCGAGTGCATCCGCGGGTCCAGGACCTTGGACAGCACAAACTTCGCGACCGAGCACAGGTAACGCTCGGGCGGATCGCTCGGGTCCATCGCTTCGCGGTCGCCGACCCCGAAGCGCGCGCACATCCCCTCCATGACCTCCGAGAACAGCACCTCCTTGCTGCGGAAGTGGCTGTAGACCGTGCGCTTCGAGACGTTGGCCTCGGCCGCGATCGCGTCCATCGAGGTGATCTCGTAGCCCTGCTCCAGGAACAGCCGGCACGCCGCCTCGACGATCTGCGCCTCCTTGGGCGAGCGGATCTCGGGTTCGGAATAGGGAGCGAATTCGGTTGCCATCGGCCTCTTGACTCGGTCGGGTAAACTGATCAGTTTACGGAAACTGCACGGTGTAGTTTACACGCATTGCTCCGTGTCGGGAGCGGCAAACATAGCACGGGCGAACCGTAGCGCAGGAGCAGGGGTCATGGCGCAGGGTATGGGGTGGCTGGATCGGCGCGTGACCGCCTACGCGGAATGGCTGATCCGTTGGCGGTGGGCCGTCGTGATCGTCTCAGTCGTCGCCGCGCTTGCAGCCGGCACGGGTGGACAGTTCCTGGGATTCTCCACGAACTACCGGGTGTTCTTCAGCCCGCAGAACCCGCAGCTCCAGGCCTTCGAGTCGCTGCAGCGCATCTACATCCGCGACGACAACATCTCGATCGTCATTCGCCCGCACGACGGCACGGTGTTCCAGGCGGGCCTGCTGCGCGACGTGCGGGCGCTGACCGAGGAAGCCTGGAAGGTGCCCTACGCCACCCGGGTCGACAGCATCACCAATTTCCAGAACAGCACGGCCGACGGCGACGACCTGGCGGTGCAGGACCTGGTGCCGGCCGACAGCCCGCTCGACGCCGCCGACCTCGCTCGCATCCGCGACGCCGCGCTGGCCGAGCCGCTGATCCTCGACCGCCTGATCGCCCCGGACGCGCGGACCCTCGCGGTCAACGTCACGGTGACGCTGCCGCTCACCTCGGAGACCGAAGTCTCCGATGCGATGGCGCACGCGCGGCGGATCGCCGACGCGTTCCAGACCGACCACCCCGAGGTCCGGGTGGCGATCACCGGCTCGGTGGCGCTGAACCACGCCTTCTCGGAATCGGCCGAAGGCGACATCGGCACCCTGGTGCCGCTGATGTACGGCGTGCTGCTGCTGGTCATGGGCGTCCTGCTGCGCTCGATCGGCGGCACCGTCGCCACGCTGATGGTGATCGGCCTGTCGGCGATGACGGCGATGGGACTGGCCGGCTGGTTCGGCATCATGCTGACACCGCCGTCGGTGACGGCGCCGACCATCATCCTCACGCTGGCGATCGCGGATCTCGATCCACATCCTGGTCACCATGCTGCAGCAGATGCGACGCGGCGTGGACAAGCGCGCGGCCCTGGTCGAGAGCCTGAAGATCAACTTCGAGCCGGTGTTCCTGACCAGCCTGACCACCGTCATCGGCTTCCTCAGCCTCAATTTCTCCGACGCGCCGCCGTTCCGGGACCTCGGCAACATCACCGCCATGGGCGTGGTTGCCGCCTGGGTCTACTCGATCGGCTTCCTGCCGGCGCTGATGGCGATCCTGCCGGTGCGGGTGAAGCAGCAGCCGATCGGCGAGGCCTCGGTCATGGACCGGCTGTCCGACCTGGTGATCAGGCGCCGGCGCACCATCATGGTCGCCATGGTGGCGACCGTCGGCGCGCTGGCCGCGCTGATCCCGCGGATCGAACTGAACGACCAGTTCGTGAAGTACTTCGACCAGACCATCCAGTTCCGCCAGGACACCGACTTCGCGATGGAGCACCTGTCGGGCATCTACCAGGTGCAGTGGTCGCTGCCGGCGCCCGGTCCGGGGGCGATCAGCGAGCCGGCGTTCCTGGAGCAGACCGGGCGCTTCGTCGAGTGGCTGCGGGCCCGCGACACCGTCGTCCACGTCCAGACCATCACCGATATCTTCAACCGCCTGAACAAGAACATGCACGGCGACGACCCGGCCTGGTACCGGCTGCCCGAGGAACGCGACCTGGCGGCGCAGTACCTGCTGCTGTTCGAGATGTCGCTGCCCTACGGGCTCGACCTGAACAACCAGATCAACGTCGACAAGTCGGCGACCCGGATCATCGCCACGCTGGAGAACATCACCACCAACGAGCTGCGCGAACTCGACGACGCGGCGACGGCCTGGTTCCGCGAGAACCTGCCGTCCGCCGCCGAGACCACCGCCTCGGGCCCGTTCGTGATGTTCGCCTACATCGCCAAGCGCAACATCGACGGCATGCTGACCGGGACGCTCGTCGCCTTCGTGCTGATCTCGCTGTGCCTGACCATCGCCTTGCGCAGCCTCAAGCTCGGGCTGATCAGCCTGATCCCGAACCTGGTGCCGGCCTTCATGGCCTTCGGCGTGTGGGCGGTGCTGGTCGGCCAGGTCGGCCTCGCCTCGTCGGTGGTGACCGCGACCAGCCTCGGCATCATCGTCGACGCCACCGTGCACTTCCTGTCGAAGTACCAGCGCGCCCAGCGGACCACCGGGGCCAGCCCCGAGGAAGCGGTGCGGTACGCCTTCTCGACCGTCGGCACCGCCCTCTGGGTGACCACGGCGGTCCTGATCGCCGGCTTCGCGGTGCTGTCGCTCTCGACCTTCGAGATCAACGCGTCGCTCGGCCAGCTCACCGCGATCACCCTGTTCATGGCGATCGTGGTCGACTTCCTGCTGCTGCCGACCCTGCTGCTGACCTTTGCCGGCAGCCGGGTCGACGATGAACCCGCCCTCGCCCCCGCCAAACACGCTGCGGAGTGATCGCCATGAACCAACTCACCACCGCCCTGATCGCCGGGATCATCCTGGTCTCCTCGACGATCCCGGCCGCCGCCGAGACCCCGGAGCAGAAGGGGCGCTGGATCGCCGAGCAGACCGACCAGCGCGATCTCGGCTGGGGCGACAGCGAGGTGCAGCTCACCATGACCCTGCGCAACCGCGAGGGCCAGTCGAGCGTGCGCAAGCTCAGCCTGGCGTCGCTGGAGGTCGCCGACCCGATGCTCGGCGACCGCAGCCTCACGCTGTTCTCCGAGCCGCGCGACATCGACGGCACCGCCTTCCTGTCGCACACCAGGATCCTCGAGCCGGACGACCAGTGGCTCTACCTGCCGGCGCTGAAGCGCGTGAAGCGGATCTCCTCGCAGAACAAGTCGGGCCCGTTCGTCGGCTCGGAGTTCTCCTACGAGGACCTGGTGAGCCAGGAGGTCGAACGCTACGCCTACAAGTATCTTCGCGACGAGCCGTGCGGCGACCGCCCCTGCTACGTCACCGAGCGGTTCCCGGTCTACGAGCACTCCGGATACACACGCCAGGTGGTGTGGATCGACCACGCCGACTTCCAGCCGCGCAAGATCGAGTTCTACGACCGCAAGGGTGACCTCCTGAAGACCCTCGACCTGGTCGAGTACCGACAGTATCTCGGCCAGTACTGGCGGGCGCATCGTCTGGAGATGCAGAACCACCAGACCGGCAAGTCGACCACGCTGGCCTTCTCCGACTACCGCTTCCAGCTCGGCCTGAACGACGGCGACTTCCAGAAGGGTCGTCTCGAGCGCCTGCGCTGACCGTGGGCGGCCACACCGCAACGACCGAACTGCCCGAGGCCCGCGAGATGCCTGCAACCCCGAGATCGGCAGACCGGCCCCCGACGACCGCGCTTCGTCGCATCACGGCCTTGGCCGGCGCGCTCGCCCTGGCCGTCGGCGCGGCGCCGGCCGTGGCCGCCGAGTGGCAACTGTCGGGCTCGCTGCAGCTGGAGACCCGGATCTTCTTGACCGACCCCGCCTTCCCCGACCAGGACGACGCCACGGTGTCGCCGTCGGTCGCCCTCGAGCCGGAGTTGATCGTCGACACCGAAGGCGGTGACGACCGCTTCACCCTCAAGCCGTTCCTGCGGATCGACGCGCACGACGGCAACCGCACCCACGGCGACCTGCGCGAGGCCAACTGGCTGCATTTCGGCGACGGCTACGACCTGGTGGTCGGGCTCGACAAGGTGTTCTGGGGGTCGCGGAGTCCCGCCACCTGGTCGACATCGTCAACCAGACCGACCTGGTCGAGGACATCGACCAGGAGGACAAGCTCGGCCAGCCGATGGTGCAGCTGCAGGTCGGGACCGACTGGGGAGTGTTCCGCGCCTTCTTCATGCCGATGTTCCGCGAGCGCACCTTCCCGGACGACGACGCGCGGTTCCGCGGCGCCCTGCCGATCGCCGACGACGCGGTCTACCAGTCCGACGCCGAGGAACACCACCCGGACCTGGCGCTGCGCTGGAGCGGAACCTTCGGTGGCTTCGACGTCGGCGTCTCGCATTTCCGCGGCACCAGCCGTGAACCCCGGCTGGTCGCAACCGACACCGGGAGCCGCACCGAACTGGTGCCGACCTACGACCTCATCGACCAGACCGGCGTCGACGTGCAGTACACGACCGGGGCGTGGCTCTGGAAGTTCGAGGGCATAGGCCGCGCCGGGCAGGGCGACTACTTTCTCGCCAGCGTCGCCGGTTTCGAACACACGCTGTACCAGGTCGCCGAGACCGACGCCGATCTCGGGCTGCTGCTCGAATATCTGTACGACGGCCGCGCGGAGAACGGCGACGCGCCGTTCACGCCGTTCCAGAACGACGTGTTCGTCGGCGCCCGCCTGACCCTCAACGACGAGGACGACACCACCTTCCTGGCCGGCGCGATCACCGATGTCGAGGACCGCTCGGTCACGCTGTCGCTCGAGGCCAGCCGGCGGGTCGGCAACGACCTGAAGGTCGAGCTGGAGGCCCGCCTGTTTCCCGATATCGAGCCGGAGAACACCCTCTACGGCGTCCGCCGCGACAACGTGATCACCCTGAGGCTCAGCCGGTTTTTCTGACCGGCGGGTCAGCATTGCCGCTTTCCGGTGCTGCGGCCGCTCGCTATGCTTTTTTGCTGCAATGCGGGGCGGGGATGACGGGAACAGGCACGCGATGGTCCGGCCGCTGATCGACCGCCTGTGGGGCGGACAGACGGTTCCGGTCCTGGTGGTTCTCGTCGCCCTGGTGGCGCTCTGGTACGGCTTCGCGGTCTACCTGAACGCGCCCTGGCAATTCGACGTCTACGCCAAGGCCAAGGCCGACTGGACGGTGTCGGACCTGGTCGCCGACACCCTGAATCAGGAGCGGCCGGTGCTGCCGGCCGCCCACCAGGTGTTCGCCGAGATCTGGGCGACCACCGTCGAGCGGCCGGTGACCTCGCGCCGCAGCCTCGTCTACCACGCCTGGATCACCCTGTCGGCGACGCTGTCCGGGTTCGCCATCGGCACCGCGCTCGGCATCGTGCTGGCGGTGCTGATCATCCACAACCGCGCCGTCGACCGCTCGCTGATGCCCTGGGTGGTGGCCAGCCAGACCATCCCGATCCTGGCGATCGCGCCGATGATCATCGTGGTGCTGAACGCCGTCGGGCTGTCCGGGCTGCTGCCGAAGGCGCTGATCTCGGCGTATCTCAGCTTCTTCCCGATCGTGGTCGGGATGGTGAAGGGGCTGCGCAGCCCGGAGACCCAGCACCTCGACCTGATGCACACCTACGACGCCAGCGGCTGGCAGGTGTTCTGGAAGCTGCGCTGGCCGAGTTCGGTGCCCTATCTGTTCACCTCGATGAAGGTGGCGGTGGCGATCAGCCTGGTGGGAGCGATCGTCGGCGAGCTGCCGACCGGCGCCGTCGCCGGCCTCGGCGCCCGCCTGCTGGCCGGCTCCTACTACGGCCAGACCGTGCAGATCTGGTCGGCGCTGTTCGCGGCGGCGGCGCTGGCCGCCGTGCTGGTGCTGCTGGTCGGGCTGGTCAACCGGCTGGTGCTGAAGCGCATGGGGATGGCGCCGTGAGCCGCGCCCGGATGACGCCGGTGCAGACCGCGCTCGGCTACCTGGTCGCCACCGCCGGCCTCGCCGGCGCGGCGCTGCCGGTCTCGGCCCTCGGAATGCCGGTGACCGGGCTGCCGGTGCTGGCGGCGTTCGCGGCGCTGGCGGTCGCCTCGCTGGTGCGGTTCCGCCTCGCCGTGCCGGTGTGGGCCGACGGCCTGCTGTCGCTGCTGGGGGCGGCGGCGCTGATCGCGTCGCTGCCCGAGATCGGCCGGGCCGGGCCGGGTTTCTGGCTGCTGCTGGTGGCGGCCTGGGCGGCCGCCTGGCTGTTCGTCGAGCGCCTGATCGCCGCCGAGCCGGCCGGCCGGCGCAGCCGGCTCGGTGCGGCTGCTGGTGCCGCTGTACTTCGGGGCCTGGATCCTGATCGTCTGGGAGGTGGTGGTGCGCGGCGCCGGGGTGCCGTTCGTGCTGCTGCCGCCGCCCTCGGCCATCGGCGTGCGGCTGGTGACGTCGAGCGCCATCCTGTGGGCGGATTTCCGGCAGACCTTCCTGAAGGCCGTGCTGATCGGCTACGCGCTCGGCTGCGGCTCGGCGTTCCTGGTCGCCATCGCCATCGACCGCAGCCCGTTCCTGCAGCGCGGGCTGCTGCCGCTCGGCAACTTCGTCTCGGCCCTGCCGATCATCGGCGTGGCGCCGATCCTGGTGATGTGGTTCGGCTTCGACTGGCCGTCGAAGGCGGCGGTCGTGGTGGTGATGACGTTCTTCCCGATGCTGGTGAACACCGTCGCCGGCCTCGCCGCCGCCGGCGCGATGGAGCGCGACCTGATGCGCACCTACGCCGCCGGCTACTGGCAGACGCTGGTCAAGCTGCGGCTTCCGGCCGCCGCCCCGTTCATCTTCAACGCCCTGAAGATCAACTCCACGCTGGCGCTGATCGGCGCCATCGTGGCGGAGTTCTTCGGGACCCCGATCGTCGGCATGGGCTTCCGGATCTCGACCGAGGTCGGGCGGATGAACATCGACATGGTCTGGGCCGAGATCGCGGTCGCCGCGGTCGCCGGCTCGGCGTTCTACGGCGTCGTCGCCCTGATCGAGCGGGCGACGACGTTCTGGCATCCCTCGGTCCGCAGTGGGTAGAGGGTCGACAAGAAGGAGGGACAGGACATGAACAGGCTTCTCACGTCGTTGATGGCCGGGGCGGTTGCCCTGGTGGCGAGCCACGCGGAGGCGGCCGACAAGGTCTCCCTGCAGCTCAAATGGGTGACCCAGGCGCAGTTCGCCGGCTACTACGTCGCCAAGGACAAGGGCTTCTACAAGGACGAGAACCTCGACGTCGAGATCAAGCCGGGCGGCCCCGACGTGGCGCCGGCCCAGGTGCTGGCCGGCGGCGGCGCCGACGTGATCATCGACTGGATGCCGTCCGCGCTCGCCACCCGCGAGAAGGGCGTCGGCCTGGTCAACATCGCCCAGCCGTTCAAGTCGTCCGGCATGATGCTGACCTGCCGCAAGGAGACCGGCGTCGCCTCGCCGAAGGATTTCCCGGGCCGCACCCTCGGCGTCTGGTTCTTCGGCAACGAGTACCCGTTCCTGTCGTGGATGAGCCAGCTCGGCATCCCGACCGACGGCAGCCCGAAGGGCGTGACCGTCCTGAAGCAGGGCTTCAACGTCGACCCGCTGCTGCAGAAGCAGGCCGACTGCATCTCGACCATGACCTACAATGAATACTGGCAGATCATCGACGCCGGCCTCACCGAGGACGAACTGGTGGTGTTCAAGTACCAGGAGCAGGGCGTGGCCACCCTCGAGGACGGCATCTACGTGCTCGAGGACAAGCTGAAGGACGCCGCCTTCGCCGACAAGATGGTGCGCTTCGTGCGCGCCTCGATGAAGGGCTGGAAGTGGGCCGAGGCCAACCCCGACGAGGCCGCCGGGATCGTGCTCGACAACGACGCCAGCGGCGCCCAGACCGAGAAGCACCAGAAGCGCATGATGGGCGAGATCGCCAAGCTGACCGCCGGCTCCAACGGCGCGCTCGACCCGGCCGACTACGAGCGCACCGTCGCCACCCTGATGAAGGGCGGCTCCGACCCGGTGATCACCAAGAAGCCGGAAGGCGCCTGGACCAGCGCGATCACCGACAAGGCGCTGAAGTAAGGCCTCGCCGGCAAGAGCTGGGAGACCGGGCGAAGGGGCGGGCAACCGCCCCTTCCGCCTTTCGGGGTCGCGGCAACACCCGATGCGGCGACTGGGTTCCGGATGCGTCTCGCCTCCGGCGATCCGCTCCGGAATGACGAAGGATGGGGGGCAGTTGTCAGCCCGCTCCGGTCAGTTCCGGGTAAAGATCTCGCCATTCACGGTTCGAACGTTCGATCAGCGCGATCTTCCAGCTACGCCGCCAGCCTTTGAGGCGGGTCTCCCGTTGAATCGCAGAATGCATATCTGGATGTGGCTCGTACCAGACGAGCCGATCCACCTGATAGCGGGCGCAGAAGCCGGATGGCTGTTCACGATGCAGCCATACTCGTCGGATCAGATCACCGGTGACGCCGACGTACAATGTTCCCTGTCGCTTCGAAGCGAGGATATAGACGCACGGGCGAACCAGGCGGGACATGCGCTCGGCTATGGTCAGTCGAGCGACGTTTTCCCCCACCTTTCGTCATTCCGGAGCGGATCGCCGCAGGCGAGACGCATCGGGAAGCCAGTTTGCGACGTGCCCCTTTGATCGCTCGACACGAAGGGTCATCTGTTCGGCCATGCGCCTCGCCATCCTGCTGCTCCCCCTCCTGCTCGCCGGCTGCTACCTGTCGCGCTCGGCCGACCTGCCGGACGAGCTGGAGCGCACCTGGGACGGCGCCACGGTGGCGGTGCCGTTCTCGGCGGTCGACCCCGGCCTCGCCGACGTCGCCGGTCGCATGGCCGAGGTCGAGGACCGCCTGCGCGCCGCCCGGCCGGCGGAACGCCTGCCGCTGGTGGTGTTCCTGCACGGCTGCAACGGCCTGCACGGCGGCTACCGCGTCGATATCGGGTTCCTGCGCGACAGCGGCTACGCGGTGGTGGCGCCTGACAGCTTCGCGCGCGAATACAAGCCGCGAAGCTGCGAGTGGCGCTCGAAATCCGCCGGCTCGCACCCCGGCGTCATCGGCTTCCGGCTGGCCGAGGCCGAGCACGCGCTGGAACGGGCGCGCGCCTTCCCGTGGGTCGACCCCGACCGCATCGTGCTGATGGGCCAGAGCGAGGGCGGCCTGACCACCGCCAACTACACCGGCCACGGCCTGGCCGGCCGGGTGATCCTCGGCTGGACCTGCCAGATCCCGTGGCCACCGCTGTGGGGCCTGCGCGGCGACCGGGACACCCCGGTGCTGTCGGTGGTCAGCGCCGGCGACGCCTGGTTCCGGCCCTGGTACGTGGCCGGCCACTGCGGCGAGGACATGGACGGCTTCACCGACGCCAACTCGGTGGTGCTGGACGATAGCCTGCACCACATGCTCCGGCTGCCGGAGGCGCGGGAGGCGGTCGGCGCGTTCCTGGCGCGGGTGGCGCCACCGTCGGGCGTGGACTGAGGGCGGGCAGTCACCCACCGTGTCCGAGCAGCCTCGGATCGAAGGCGAACGGCCGCACCACCGGAGGGATGAGCCGTGCGGCCAGAGGGTGCTCAGGGTTGAGGAGCAGATTACTCGACTCCGGCACGATCACCGACGGCACCCGCAGGACCGGCGTGCGACCCCTGTCCAGCCAAGCGTCCCCAGTCGCCCTGCTGTCGGTCGTGTCGAGCCGGTCGGCCGGCCCGTCCTCGACCCATTGGCCCCCGTCTTCAGCCAGCGGCGTCAGGTCGACTCGCATAAGGACGTAGTCGTCGGGGATCAGCTCCGGCGGCAGGTCGAGATGAACGAGGACCTCCAGCACCGGCAACGCGGCATCCTCGGAGAGATACACGGCCGACCGGCCGGGCGAGTTCCAGCGCCCGCCATAGCGGCGCGCGCCTTCTCCGGACAGATCGGCGTACGCAGCGCGCGCGAGCCGCCAGCCCTGCAGGATCGTCACGCAGCGATGCCGTGCTCGATCCGACCAAGCAACTCCTCGACCAGCCGGGCACCCTCGTCGGTGTCCAGGAGTTCGGCGGGCCTGCGCCCGTCGAGCGGGAGCGTCGAGCGCCCCATCCAGGCCCGCGCCTTGTCGACGGTCCCGAAGACTTCGCAGGCAAGGCTCCAGACGCGCAGGAAGCGCATGACGCGGTCCGATTGGATGGGAGAGAACCGGCCCTGCCGGCGACTGTGAGACAGCGTCCGAAGCGGGATGGCGCCGTAGCCGGCCAGTTCGTTGAGGTCGATTCCGGCCGCCGCCGCCGCGTTTTCGACCGCGTCGTAATCCAGCCCCTGCCGGATCATCCGCACGAGATCCAAGCGATCCGCCGGGTGCTCCGACCCTCGGGTGCTGACGAGTTCCGCTACTCCAGCACGCATCATCAACCCCATCGCTCGCGACTTACGCAACCTGCCTCAAAGATAGGGGCATCTTGCCAAATCCGCAACGCAGGGTCAGGCCCCGCTCCTCAGCCCGCCAGCCCGCGCTCGAACAGCATCCCGTATTCCGGCACCGCGTCGTCGATCCCGGCGAGGCGCAGGCAGTGCCAGGCCATGGCGAGGTTGCTGGACAGCAGCGGCTTGCCGCAGGCGGCCTCGACCTCGGCGGCGATCTCGGCGACGCGCAGGCTGGTGCAGGAGACGAACACGCCGTCGACCTCCGGCCGGGCGGCGGCGGTCAGGGCGGCGTCGCGGATCGAGGCGGTGGAGATCCGCGCCGCGTCGCGGTCGTCGATCCGCTCGAAGGTGCCGAGCGCGGTGACGGCGACGCCGCGCTTCTCGATGTAGGCGCGCACGCCCTCGTTGATGGTCTTGCTGTAGGGCGTCAGCACCGCGATCCGCCGCAGGCCGAGGGTGGCGAAGGCGGCCAGCGCGCCGGTGATCGGCGTGGTGTAGCGGGAATCCGGGCGGACCTTGCGCAGTTCCTCGAACACCGTCTCCTCGCCGAGCTCCATGGCCGCCGAGGTGCAGCCGAAGGCCACCACGTCGAGGCGCATGCTGGGCAGGATCAGGTCGGCCGCCGGGGCGATCCGGCTCTGCATGGCCCGCAGGGTCTCGGGCGTGATGTCGTTGTCGTTGAACAGCCGGCTTTCGTAGAACGCCACGCCGTCCTGGCGCAGGATGCGGCGGAACTCATGCTCCATGGTCTGGTCGCTGGCCAGCACCACCAGCCCGATCGCGGCGCGCGGCGCGACGCCGCCGTCGAGGGTGGAGGGCAGCACGTCGAGGTCGATGCAGTCGGGCGTGGCGGCGAGCAGCGCGGTGTCCATGGGAATGCCTTTCGACTATCGATCGGTGTCGCGGTCGGCTCAGGATAGTCCGCCGACGGCTACAGCGGAACCGGCGGCGCAACGCCGAGCTTGTCGGCCCAGGTCCGGAGCCCGTCGACGATGCCGGGATACAGCGCCACCCCGTCCTTCAGGGCGGCGCGCTTGCGGGCCAGCGCGCCGTCGCCCGGCAGCCGCACCGCCTCGACGCCGGGCCGCGGCGGGTTGCCGCGGCAGGCCTCGGCCAGCCAGTCGGTCTGGCGGGTGAAGGCGTCGACCCCGGCGAACGCCGTCGGGTCGTAGACCTGCACATAGACCCCGGCACCCCAGCCCTCGGCCGGATCGGCGCGGCCGTGGCCGGCGAGCGCCTGGGTCAGCGACTCGACGATCAGCGCCATGCCGTAGCCCTTGTGGCCGTGATCGAGCCCGCCGACCGGCAGGATGGTGCCCGGCGGGTCGGTGAACAGCACCCCCGGGTCGGTCGACGGGTTGCCGCCGGCGTCGAGCACCCAGGGGTGGTCGAGCGCGCGGCCCTCCTTGTGCAGGCGACCGGTCAGGCCGTTGGTGGTGATCGAGGCCGAGATGTCGACCAGGATCGGGTCGCCGCCGGTCGGGATGCCGACGGCGATCGGGTCCGGGGTGTAGACCGCGCGGGTGCCGCCGAACGGCGCGACGCTGGCGACCGACGGGTCGGAGCAGGCGAGCGTGACCATCATGCCGTGCCGGGTGGCGCGCTCCAGGAACGCCGCCAGGCAGGCGATGTGGTGGGCGCGCCGGATCGACACCGTGCCGGTGCCGTAGAGCCGGGCGCGCTCGACCGCCAGGTCGACGGCGGCGGCGGTCAGCCAGACCCCCGACAGCCGCCGGCCGTCCCAGCTGACCACCGGCCCGCGATCGGCGAGCACCGCCGGCTGGCCGGACCCCGTCATGCTGCCGTCGGCGAGTGCGGCGAGGTAGGGCGGGACCAGCTGCAGGCCGTGGGTGGTGTGGCCCATCAGATCGGCCTCGACCATCAGCGGCGCCACCATCCGGGCCTTGTCGGCGTCCAGCCCGGCGGCGGCGAACAGCGCCTCGGCGTAGGCGGTCAGCGCGGTGGCGGCGTAGCGTTCGGTCATGCTGGATCCTCCGGACGGTCGTCTCGACGCGGACCTTAGCGGGGCGGACCGGGCCGGGGAAGCCGGCCGGTACCCCCTGTTGCCCGCTTTGCCAACCGCGCTATCGTCGGCCGCGCCCGGGCCGAGCCGGACCCGGCGGCCCCTGGCGGTTCGGAGCGACCTCTCATGAGCATCGACGCGGTTCGCCGGCACCTGTTCGCGGGGCTGCAACGCCGGGCCTTCTACGGCTGGAGCATGCTCGGGGTCGCCGGCATCGGGATCTTCGCCAGCGGCCCCGGGCAGTCGCACACCTTCAGCGTGTTCATCGTCCCGATCAGCGAGGACCTCGGCCTGACCGGGACCGAGATCGCCTCCGCCTACGGCTTCGCCACGCTGGTGGCCGCGCTGGCGCTCCCGTACATGGGCCGGCTGGTGGATCGCCACGGGCCGCGCCGGATGCTGGCGGTGGTGGTGCCGCTGCTGGCGATCGCCTGCCTGGTGTTCGGCGCCGCCTCGGGGCTGATCTGGCTGGCGATCGGCTTCGCCCTGCTGCGGTTCCTCGGCCAGGGCTCGATGATGCTGAACTGCGCCAACCTGGTGGCGCAGTGGTTCCAGGCCAAGCGTGGCTTCGCGCTCGGGCTGATGGCGCTCGGCTTCTCGGTCTCGATGGCGGTGCACCCACCGCTGGCGCAGTGGCTGATCGAGACCGTCGGCTGGCGCCAGGCCTGGCTGTGGCTCGGCCTGCTGTCGCTGGCGCTGCTGCTGCCGCCGGTGCTGCTGCTGGTCTACGACCGCCCGGAGCACGTCGGCCTGCGCCCCGACGGCGAGGCCGCCCTCCAGGACGGGCAGCAGACGGCGGCGATCGTCGGGCTGACGCTGGCCGAGGCGCTGCGCACGCCGGTGTTCTACGTGCTGGCGGCGGGCATGTTCGCGATGTCGATGCTGGTGACCGCCCTGCACTTCTTCCAGGTGACGATCTTCACCTCGAACGGCCTCGATTCCAGCCTCGCCGCGCGGGTGTTCAGCGTGTCGGCGCTGGCCATGCTGGTCGCCATGCCGGTGGTCGGCCGGCTGCTCGACCGGCTGCAGACCCGCTACATGTTCGCCGCCGGGCTGGTGGTCACGGCCGGGTCCCTGCTGGCGGCCTCGCTGGTGGAGAGCGTGACGACGGCGGTGCTGTACGCGATCCTGTTCGGCGTCAACAACGCCGTCACCATGACCTATTTCGGCTACATGTGGCCGCGCTTCTTCGGCCGCCTGCACCTCGGCAGCATCCAGGGCACCGGCCAGATGATCGGCGTGGTCGGCGCCTCGCTCGGGCCGCTGCCGCTCGGCATCGGCGTCGACCTGCTCGGCGGCTTCGACCAGACCCTGGTGGCGCTCAGCGTGCTGCCGCTGGTCTGCGCGGTGCCGGCGCTGTTCGTGCGGGCGCCGGTCGACGCCCTGCAGGCCGCGGCAGCCGGGCGATGACAACCGGGGCGATGAGCCGGACGCCGAGGCTGCGCGACCTGGGTGTGGCGATCGGCACCCTGCCGACCGGCCCGGCCAACGCCATCGTCGACGTCGCCGGCATCGCCGTCGGCCACGTCACGCTGTCGGACGGCGACGTGCAGACCGGCGTCACCGCCATCCTCCCGCACGCCGGCCACCCGTTCCGCGACAAGCTGCCGGCCGCGGTGCACGTCATCAACGGGTTCGGCAAGAGCACCGGCCTGATGCAGCTCGCCGAGCTCGGCACCCTGGAAACCCCGGTGGTGCTGACCAACACCCTGTCGGTCGGAACCGCCTCGACCGCCCTGGTCCGCCACATGCTGGCGGCGACGCCGGAGATCGGCGCCAGCACCGGCACCGTCAACCCGGTGGTCATGGAGTGCAACGACGGCGCCTGGCTGAACGACATCCGCGGCCTGCACGTCACCGAGGACGACGTGCGCCGGGCCCTGGACGCCGCCGGGCCGGAGGTCACCGAGGGCAATCTCGGAGCCGGCACCGGGATGAGCTGCTACGGCCTCGCCGGCGGCATCGGCACCGCCTCGCGGGTGGTCGAGCGCGGGCGGCGGCGCTACACCACCGGCGCGCTGACGCTGTGCAACATGGGCCGGATGGAGGACCTCAGGGTCGACGGCCGCCCGGTCGGCCGCCGGGTCGCCGAGCGGCTGGCGGCCGAGAAGGAAACGGCGGCGCGTGAGCACGGCTCGATCATCGTGGTGCTGGCCACCGACGCGCCGCTCGACGCCCGCCAGCTCCGCCGGCTGGCGGTGCGGGCCGGCGCCGGCCTGGCGCGCACCGGCACCCATTTCGGCTCCGGCAGCGGCGATGTGGTGCTGGCGTTCGCCACCGCCGAGACCCTGCCGCACGCCATGCCTGACGACCCCGAGACGGCCCGCCGGGCGCTGCACGAGGACGCCCTCGACCCGCTGTTCCGCGCGGCGATCGAGGCGACCGAGGAGGCGATCCTGAACGCCCTGCTGGCGGCCCGCCCGACGGCCGGGCGCAAGGGTCGCCGGCGGCGCTCGCTGGCCGAGTTCGCCGACCTCGGTGGCCGGCGGCTGAGCCGACCTAGCGCAGCCCGTACAGCGTCATCGGCTCCGGGATGCCGCGGATCGGGTGATCCCCGACCGGCACCAGCCGCGGGTCGCCGCAGGCGTCGGCGAACGCCCGCGACGCCAGCAGCGCGTGGCCGAGCGGCCGGCACAGCGCCTCGATCCGGGTGGCGGCGTTGACCGCCGGGCCGATCACCGTGAACGCCTGCCGGCCGCCGGCGCCGACGTTGCCGTAGCGCACCGTGCCGACGTGCAGCGCCGCCTCCAGCGGCAGCGCCGGCAAACCCTCGGCGTCGAGCGACGGGCCGAGCCCGGCGACCCCGGCGATCGCCTCGACCGCCGCGTCGAGGGCGGCGGCGCAGGCCCGCGACGGGTCGGAATCCAGTTCGAACGCGGCCAGGAAGCCGTCGCCGAGGAACGCCAGGATCTCGCCACCCTTGGCGGTCACCGGCGGCACCATGACCTCGTAGTGTCGGTCCAGCAGGTCGACCAGACGGTCGCCCGACACCGCGTCGCTGGCGGCGGTGAAGCCGGCCAGGTCGACCACCAGGATCACCGCGTCCATCGTCTTGGCCTCGCCCGGCTGGATCGAGCCTTCCAGCACCTGCGCGCCGGAGCGCGCGCCGACATAGGCGTCCATCAGGTTGCGGGCGATCGAGCGCTCCAGCCCCGGCAGGATCGCCGCCCCGGCCCGCGCCCCGATGCGGTCGAGGACCACCAGGTCGCTGTCCCGGAAGCCGTCGGGATGCCGGCTCAGCCAGCGCGCGATCAGGCCCTCGCGACGGGCGGCGTCGCGGTTGCCGTAGGCGACGAGGTGCGACAGGTAGTCGGTATAGCCGCTGGCGGCGAGGTCCTCGAACACCGGATAGTCGACCCGCTCTCCCGGATCGGCGATCCGCCGGCGCATCCGCGTCGTTCCGGTCTCGATCATGTGGAACAGCGGGCTGCGCAGCCACGCCTCGCTGCCGCTTTCGCTGTGGCGGAACACCCCGGTGGCGATCCCGGCGTCCGCCGACCAGGTGATGCCGATGGCGTCGATCGCCGGATGCAGGGTGCGGGCGGCCACGCGGATCTCGTCGAACCGCACGCCGGCGTCGCGCAGGCCGGTGGCGATCCGCGCCACCACCGCGTCGGCCGGGGCGCGCCGCAGCGCCAGCTCCACCAGATCGTCCTCGAGCGCGCGAAGCGTCGTGGCGGCGGGATCGAGGTCAGACATGGGGCGTGGGCTCCGAACGGCGAATCGATCCAATCTGGGGGCGGCGGGCCGGCTTTCAAAGCCCGTACCCCGCTGCTAAACCAAATCCATGCGCTCGCCCGTCGCCGCCGCTGTCACCGCCCTGCCCGCCCTGCACGCCACGCCGGTCGGCGCCGCCTGGCGCCACGGCGACGGCCGGGTCGAGCGGACGACGCCGAGCCGGGCCGCGATCTCGGCGCTGGAGGCCGCCCCGGTGGTGTGCCACGCCCGCTCGATCGCCCGCCGGCTCGGCGTCGACGCGATCGACGCCTACGACGTGCTGGAGCTGTTCGCCTTCGTGCGGCCGGCGACCTTCTGCCTGCCGACGCCGCGCGGGCTGGCCGCCGCCGTCGGGGTGGCGCCGCCGGCCGACCTGGACGGCGCCCCCGACGCGCTGCTGCGGGTCGCCGACGCCCTGCTCGCCGAACTGCCGGAGCGCGAGGCCCTCGGCCAGCGCGACCGCTGGGCCCGCCCGATCGCGCGGATCATGCACGACGGCGGCTGGCGCTGGGGCCGGCTGGTGCTGACGGCGCTCGGCGAGGCCGACCCGGGGCCGCCGGGTCCGATCCGCCCGGCCGGCCTGGAAGTCTGGCGCGACCTCGCGGAGTGGTCGGAGCACGCCCCGCCGCCGCCGGCCGGCCACCAGCCGGTCGCCGAGGACGAGGCGCGCCGCCGGCTGGCCGAGATGCTCGGCGGCACCGCCGAGGCCAGGCCGTCGCAGGCCGACTACGCCGCCGCCGTGGCCGGGGCCTTCCGGCCGCGCGAGCGCGAGGGCGAGCCGGCGGTGGTGCTGGCCGAGGCCGGCACCGGCGTCGGCAAGACCCTCGGCTACCTGGCGCCGGCGTCGGTGTGGGCCGACAAGAACGAGGGCGCGGTGTGGATCTCGACCTACACCCGCAACCTGCAGCACCAGATCGACGGCGAGCTCGACCGGCTGTACCCGGACCCGGTCGCCAAGGCGCTGAAGGTGGTGGTCCGCAAGGGCCGCGAGAACTACCTCTGCCTGCTGAACCTGGAGGAGGCCAGCCGCACCCTGCCGATGCAGCCGCAGCACGCCACCGCCCTCGGGCTGATGGCGCGCTGGGCCCGGGCGACCAACGACGGCGACCTGCAGGGCGGCGACTTCCCGGCCTGGCTCAGCGACCTGCTGGGCCGTGGTCGCACCCTCGGCCTCGCCGACCGCCGCGGCGAGTGCGTCTATTCCGCCTGCCCGCATTACCACAAGTGCTTCATCGAGCGCTCGGTGCGCCGCGCCCGGCGCGCCCGGGTGGTGGTGGCCAACCACGCGCTGGTGATGATCCAGGCGGCGCTCGGCGGCGTCGACGACGGCAACGTGCCGACCCGCTACGTGTTCGACGAGGGCCACCACGTCTTCGACGCCGCCGACGGCGCCTTCTCGGCGCATCTGTCGGCGCTGGAGACGGTCGAGCTCCGGCGCTGGCTGCTCGGCGGCGAGGGCAGGCGCAGCGGCCGGGCGCGCGGCCTGCGCCGACGGGTCGAGGAGCTGGTCGGCGACCGGCCGGACGCGCTGGAGATGCTCGACGCCATCGAGGAGGCGGCCCGATCCCTGCCCGGCGACGGCTGGACCAACCGGATCGCCGACGAGGCGCCGAAGGGCGCCGCCGAGGCGTTCCTGGTGCTGGTCCGCCGCCAGATCTACGCCCGGGTGACCGACCCGCGCAGCCCCTACGGCCTGGAGTGCGAGGCCAAGCCGCCGGTCGAGGGGCTGATCGAGGCCGCCGAGGACCTCGACCGGGTGCTGCGCCGGCTGGTCGAGCCGATGCTGGCGCTGCGCGGCATCCTGCTCGCCCGGCTCGACGCCGAGGCCGACGACCTCGACACCGCCACCCGGCTGCGCATCGAGGCGGCGGCGCGGGCCCTGACCCGGCGCGGCGAGGCGACGGTCGAGGGCTGGCGCTCGATGCTGCGCAGCCTGGGCGCCGCCACGCCCGAGGAGTTCGTCGACTGGCTGGCGATCGATCGGGTCGAGGGCCGCGACCTGGACGTCGGCCTGCACCGCCACTGGATCGACCCGACGGTGCCGTTCGCCGCCACCATCGGCAAGGCCGCGCACGGGCTCGTCGTCACCTCGGCGACCCTGCGCGACGGCTCCGGCGACGAGGTCGCCGACTGGGCGGCGGCCGAGACCCGCACCGGCGCCTGGCACCTGCCGCTGCCGCCGGTGCGCGCCGCCGTCGCCTCGCCGTTCGACTACCCCGCCAACACCAGGGTGTTCATCGTCAGCGACGTCCGCAAGGACGACCTCGACCAGGTGGCGGCCGCCTACCGGGCGCTGTTCCTGGCGTCCGGCGGCGGCGCGCTCGGCCTGTTCACCGCCATCAGCCGGCTGCGCGCCGTCCACCAGCGCATCGCCGGCGCCCTCGACCTGGCCGGGCTGCCGCTCTACGCCCAGCACGTCGACGGCATGAACCTGACCACCCTGGTCGACATCTTCCGGGCCGAGGAGGAGGCCTGCCTGCTCGGCACCGACGCGGTGCGCGACGGCGTCGACGTGCCTGGCCGCTCGCTCCGGCTGATCGTGTTCGACCGGGTGCCGTGGCCGCGCCCGGACATCCTGTACCGCGCCCGGCGCGCGGCGTTCGGCGGAAACGTCTACACCGACATGCTGACCCGGCTTAGACTGAAGCAGGCCTTCGGGCGCCTGGTGCGCCGGGCCGACGACCAGGGGGTGTTCGTGCTCCTCGATCCGATGATGCCGAGCCGGCTGCTGGGGGCGTTCCCCGAGGGTGTGGCGGTCCGGCGCTGCGGCCTCGCCGAGGCGGTCGAGGAGACCGCGGCGTTCCTGGCCGGCGGGCCGCATGGCTGAGGGCCGGCGCATCCGCCGGGCGCGTCCCGGCGAGGCGGCGGCGCTGACCGCGCTGGCGCTGCGCTCGAAGGCGCACTGGCCCTACGACGACGCCTTCATGGGCGAGATCCGGCGGGTCCTGAAGATCACCGAGCAGCAGATCCGGGCCCACCACGTGCTGGTGCACCAGAGCGACGGCGTGATCGACGGCGTCGGCGCGCTGGCGCCGTTCGACGGCGAGTGGGAGGTCGACCACCTGTGGGTCGAGCCCTCGGCGATCGGCCAGGGCATCGGCAAGCGGCTGCTGGACGCGCTGCTGGCCAAGGCCCCCCGCCTCGGCGCCGAGCGCGTGCTGGTCGAGGCCGACCCGCACGCCGAGGGTTTCTACGCCCGCCACGGCGGCGTCCGGGTCGGCTGGCGGGACAGCGGGGTGATCGAGGGCCGCTCGCTGCCGGTGCTGGCGATCCGGCTGGACGCCAAGTGACGAGACCAGACGACGGGATGACCGAGACCCTCGTCCGCCCGGCCCGGCCGGACGAGGCCGAGGCCCTGTCCGCCCTCGCCCTGCGCGCCAAGGCGCATTGGCCGTACGACGAGGCGATGATGACGGTGTTCCGCCGGACCATCCGGATCACCGCCGACGACATCGCCGGCCACCTCGTCCTGGTCCACGAGACCGGCGGCGCGGTCGACGGCGTCGGCGTGCTGGTGGCGCATTGCCCGGACGCCGAGCTCGAGCACCTGTGGGTCGACCCGCCGGCGATCGGCCGCGGCGTCGGAAGCCGGCTGTTCGCAGCGTTCGCGGAGGAGGCCCGCCGGCTCGGCGCCCGGCGCATCGCGCTGAACTCCGACCCGTACGCCGAGGCGTTCTACCGCCGGCTGGGCGCGGTCCGGATCGGCGACCACCCGGTCACCGAGATCCCGGGGCGTGTCCTGCCGCGGCTGGCGTTCAGCCTCGACCCAGGCTGAACCGGGTCCACACCGCCGCCCAGAACAGCACCACCGCGCCGCCCTGGTGCAGGGCGCCGAGCCAGACCGGCACCACCATCAGCAGGGCGGCGATCCCGAGGCCGACCTGCAGCGCGACCGCGACCGCCAGCAGCCGCAGCGGCGCCCGCGCCGCCGCCGGCGCCCGCCGCCCGGCCCAGTGCGCGAAGCCGAGGGTGACCAGCGCCGTGGCGATCGCCAGCCAGCGGTGGTTGAACTGCACCGCCGGCACCCACTCGAACACGCTGGCGAAGCCGTGCTCCGGCGACCAGTAGCCGTCCGGCACGAACCGGCCGTCCATCAGCGGGAAGGTGTTGTAGGCGTACCCGGCGTCGGTGCCGGCGACGAACGCGCCGGCGACGATGGTCAGCGCGATCAGCGCCAGCACCGCCGTCGCCCCGCGGCGCAGCGCCGGATCGGCGGGCACCGCGGCCGGCGCCCCGGGCCGTCGCGCCAGCAGCTCGAAGGCGGTCCATTGCAGCGTGCCCAGGATCAGGAACGCCATCGACAGGTGGACGGCCAGGCGGTAGGCGCTGACCGCCGGCTCGTCGACCAGGCCGGAGACCACCATCCACCAGCCGATGCCGCCCTGGATGGCGCCCAGCGCCAGCAGCCCCAGCAGCCGCGGCAGCAGCGCCCGCTCGATGCGCCCGGCCAGCAGGAACGCCAGCAACGGCAGCGCGAACACCACGCCGATCAGCCGGCCCCACAGCCGGTGCAGGTACTCCCAGAAGAAGATCACCTGGAAGTCCGCCAGCCCCATCCAGGCGTTCTGCAGCCGGAACTCCGGGGTCTCGCGGTACAGCGCGAACACCCGCTCCCACTCGGCGTCGGAGAGCGGCGGCAGCCAGCCCATCAGCGGCCGCCACTCGACCATCGACAGCCCGCTCTCGGTGAGCCGGGTGATGCCGCCGATGACGATCATCGCCGCCACCATGGCGGCGGTGGCGAGCAGCCAGGCGGCGACCGCCGGCCGGGCCCGCACCGCCTTGCCGACGTCGTCCGTGAGGGTCGCGGGGGTTGCGCTCATGGGCAGGCTAGATGGCGCAACCGCCGGGGTGGGTCAACCGCCCGGCCGGGCCGGCGCGCTGCGGCGTATCGTCCGCCGCGGCCGGCGCTTCGCGAGGCGCGCATCGGCGCTTGCATACCGCCCCGGCTTTGACTAGGTTCCCGGCCTCGATCCAGGAGCCTGCGGAGAGGTGCCGGAGTGGTCGATCGGGACGGTCTCGAAAACCGTTGTGCGTGTAAGCGTACCGTGGGTTCGAATCCCACCCTCCGCCA
>JAGYJX010000007.1 GCA_018401495.1 Rhodospirillaceae bacterium | reverse complement strand
ATCCGGCGAACAGCCATGACTTTCTTCCGAGAGCTATGCCGCGGAGCGCTCGTTCGGCGGCATTGTTGGTCAGGCACACCCGGCCATCCTCAAGGAAGAGCGTGAACGCGTCCCAGGCCTTGAGCATGTAGTCCATCGCCTTGGCGACCTCGGCATGCCGGGATAGTCCGGCACGCTCGGCCCGCATCCACGCTTCCAGGTCGGCGATAAGCGGTGCCGACAACTCGCGCCGGACCGCGAGCCGTTGCTCGGCACTGCACCCGTTGATGCTGCGCTCGATCTCGAAGACGGCGTCGATCCGGCGCACCGCTTCCAGGGCGAGCGGGGAGATTACCGGCGCCTTCTTGCCGCGCTGGGGATTGGCGGCGATGTCGGCGAGCTTGAAGAAGGCGCGCCGTGCATGGGCCCAGCAGAACGCCGCCCTGATCGAACCCCATTGTCGCGCGCCGTCGAACAGCTGGTTGTAGCCGGCATAGCGATCGGCCTGCAGGATGCCGCTGAACCCTTCGAGGTGTTCAGCCGGGTGCTCGCCGCAGCGGTCCCGCGAGTACCGGAACAGTGCGGCCGGCGGTGCCGGCCCTCCGAAGGGCGTGTCGTCGCGAACATAGACCCAGGCTCGCCCTTTGACCGTTCCGCCCTTGGCGAGCACCGGAACGATGGTGTCGTCGCCGTGCAGGCGCTCGCCCGCCATCACATGCGCTGCGATCAGGTCGCGCAGCGGCGTCAGCGTGAACGCGCAGGCGCCGACCTGGTCGGCCATGGTCGACAGGCTCATGTCGACGCCTTCGCGGGCGTAGCGCTCGCGCTGCCGGTTCAGTGGCTGATGCTGGCCGTACTTCTCGAACAGGATCATCGCCAGCAGGCTCGGCCCCGCCCACGCCCTCGGCACCGCGTGGAACGGCGCCGGCGGTTGGGTGATGTGCTCGCAGCACCGGCAGGCGAACTTCTCACGCACCGTCTCCACGACCTTCCATTGCCGCGGGATCGACTCCAGGCTCCGGGTCACCGTCTCGCCGAGCTTGGAGAGTTGGTCCGACCCGCAGGCCTCGCAGATCTCGGGGGCCGGGAGCACCACGCGTTCGCGCGGCAGGTGATCCGGGAATGGCTTGCGCGCCGGAGTCCGGCGCGTGAACCCGGCCACCGTGCTCGTCCGGGCAGCCTGCCGCTCGGCAGCCAACTCGTCCTCGGTGGCCGTCGCCTCCAGGTCCTCGAGCTGCAGTTCCAACTGATCGAGCAGCCGGGCGCTGCGCTCGGACCGGCGGCCGTAAAGCTCCCGCCTCAGCTTTTCGATCTGCAACTTGAGGGCGGCGATCATCGCCTCGGTGCTCGACGCGACCGCCACCAGGCGCGCCGCGTGGGCCTCGGCGGTCGCTGCACGATGCTCCGCCGCGGCCAGTTTGGCCTGCAGTTCGGCAACCGCAGCGAGGCTTGTTTCCATGGAGTGATTCTACTCCGGAGCGATCCGGAGATCCGCAGTTTTCTGCGCCTTACAGTGATTTTTACAGTCACCCGGCGCGCTGCGGCCGCCATGTATGGCGCGGATTTCTCCAGTCGATTCCGTCCAGCAAATAGGCCAGCTGAGCCGCCGAGATCGCCACCGCGCGGTCCGCCGGTGACGGCCAGATGAACCGGCCGTGTTCCAGCCGCTTGGCATACAGAGACAGTCCGATCCCATCGTGCCAAAGAATTTTCACCAGATCGCCCCTGCGCCCACGGAAGGCAAAGAGGTCGCCGGCGTGCGGATCCCGACCGAGCCCTTCCTGCACCAGCAGAGTCAGTCCGTTCATGCCGCGGCGCATGTCCGTCGTTCCGCCGGCCAGCCACACCCGCACTTCCGAAGGTATCGCGATCACAGCGCTTCCAGAACCGTCAGAACGCGCCTCAACGCGCCCGGCTCGACCGCGGGACCGACGATCACCCGACGACCGCCACGCACCACGATTTCCATGCGGCGCTCCCAGTCGCAAAGCGCCTCAACGTCCTGGACCGGCGATGCCGCGGTCTGCGCTCGGCCTGGACGTCCGGCATCACCGTCGCCGACATGAAGGATACCGGCTCGTTGGATTCCCCCAATCGGCCCTCCTGGTACGCCTTGCGCCATCGGAACA
>JAGYJX010000006.1 GCA_018401495.1 Rhodospirillaceae bacterium | reverse complement strand
CGACGGCAACCGCACCTTCGCCGAGTGGACCGCCGAGTTCGAGTGCGCGGCGGACGCCGCCGACGACCTGGTCTCCGGCATCGGCGGCAACGTCTTCCAGGCCGGCTTCGACGCCCTGAAGCGGCATTTCGGGAGGTAGGGGCGCGGCCATGGTGAAGATCGTGAAGAGCACCATCCTGGAGGCCCCGGTGGAGGCCGTGTGGGAGGTTCTGCGCGACTTCAACGGCCATGACCAATGGCACCCGGCGGTCGCCGACAGCCACATCGAGCGCGGGCAGCCTCCGACAAGGTCGGCTGCGTGCGGCGCTTCCACCTCGCCGACGGCTCGGAGCTGCGCGAGCAGCTGCTGACGCTGTCGGACATCGACATGGCGTTCACCTACTGCCTGCTCGACACGCCGATCCCGCTGCTGAACTACGTCGCCCATGTCCGGCTGATCCCGGTCACCGACGGCGACATGACGTTCTGGCACTGGGAATCCCGCTTCGACACTCCGCCCGGCCGCGAGGCCGAGCTGCAGCGCCAGGTCGGCGAGGAGATCTACGAAGGCGGCTTTCGCGCCGTTCGCGAGTTCATGGGGCTGCGGCCCCCTCAGGGTGGAGGCGGGTGATGCCCGTTCGCGTGGAAACCTACGACAGGATCGAGGACGCCGCCCGCGCGCTGTCGGCGAGCCGCTCGGCGCGCTTCCTCGGCGGCGGCACGCTGGTGATGCGGGCGGTCAACGAGGCCGACCAGTCGTTCGACACCATCATCCGCGTGCGCGACGCCTCGCTGCGCGACATCCGGGCCGAGGGCGACCGGGTGACCATCGGCGCCGGCGCCACGATGTCGGACGTGATCGCCAACCGCGAGCTCGCCTTCCTGGCACCGGTCGCCCGCGCGGTGGGCGGGCCGGCGGTGCGCAACATGGCGACCGTCGGCGGCAATCTCTTCGCCGCCTCGCCCTACGGCGACTTCACCGCCGCCCTGCTGGCGCTTGGCGCCACCGTCAACCTCGCCGGCGCCGTCAGCCGCGGCGTCGCCATCGAGGACTTCCTGCGCGACCGTGACCGCGGCGCGAACGCGCTGGTGCAGTCGGTCACCGTGCAGCGGCCGCACGATGCGTCGGCCTTCCGGTTCCTGAAGGTCAGCCGGGTGAAGCCGAAGGGCGTGTCGGTGATGTCGATCGCGGCCTACCTGCCGCTGTCGGGCGGCCGGGTCTCCGGCGCCCGCGTCGCCTACGGCGCGATGGGTCCGACGCCGGTGCATGCCGTC
Organism: Rhodospirillaceae bacterium; assembly: GCA_018401495.1. Taxonomy (GTDB): domain Bacteria; phylum Pseudomonadota; class Alphaproteobacteria; order Thalassobaculales; family Thalassobaculaceae; genus Thalassobaculum_A. Next base: position 741,167 of record JAGYJX010000006.1, on the reverse strand, counting down.
GCCGTCGAGCGCGCGCTGGACGGCCAGCCGCTCGACGCCGCGGCGATCGAGCGGGCCGCGGCGGTGGCGACCGAGGGGCTGGATCCGCCGACCGACGCGCTCGCCAGCTCGTGGTACCGCCGGCAGGTCGCGGGCGTGCACCTGAAACGGCTGCTCACCGCCGAACGGAGGTAGCGATGGCCAAGAAACCTCTGCACTTCCGCCTGAACGGCGCCGAGAAGGCGGTGTTCGTCGACGAGGGCCAGAACCTCCTCGACGTGCTGCGGCGCGGCGTCGGCGACCTGACGCCGAAATACGGCTGCGGCCAGGGCGCCTGCGGCACCTGCACGGTGCTGGTCGACGGCGAGCCGCACCTGTCCTGCCTGACCCTCGCGGAGGCCGTCGAAGGCCGGCGCATCACCACCACCGGCGGTCTCGCCCAGGGCAACCAGTTGCACCCCCTGCAGACGGCGTTCATGGAGAACTTCGCGGCCCAGTGCGGCTACTGCACGCCGGGCATGCTGATGGCGGCCAAGGCCCTGCTCGACCGCAACCCCAGCCCGACGCGGCAGGAGGTGGTCGAGGCGATCTCCGGCAACATCTGCCGATGCACCGGCTACGAGCCGATCATCAACGCCATCCTCGAAGCGGCCAAGTCGCGCGGCGCGCGCCAGTACGGGTGATGACCATGGGATCGGCCCGTCGCATCGTGGGTTCCGGCTCCGTTCCGCCTTCGGCGGTCCGGTCCGGAATGACGTCTCATTTTATGATCGTGAGGTGACGCCATGATCGAGTTCCGCAAGGAATACTTCGCCGACGAGCGCGACGACGACCTGAACGAGATCGGCAAGCCGACGCAGCGCCAGGATGCGCTCGGCCACGTCACCGGCCGGTCGCCGTTCTACGACGACCACCTGTTCGACGGCCTCCTGCACATCCGGTGCGTGCGCAGTCCGCACCACCACGCCCGCATCCGGCGGATCGACACCACCGAGGCCGAGCGCATGCCGGGGGTGGTGCGGGTGGTGACCGGCAAGGACGTGCCGGTGAACCTGAACACCCTGCTGAGCCTGCTCGACTTCGGGCTCGACGACGAGCCGGTGCTGTCGGAGAAGAAGGTCGCCTACAAGGGTCGAGCCGGTCGTCGCGGTGATCGCCGAGAGCGAGCGCGCCGCCCGCGACGCGGTCGCCAAGGTCCGGGTCGACTGGGAGGAACTGCCGTCGGTCCTCGACGTCGAGGAGGCGATCAAGCCGGGCGCGCCGTCCGTCAACGAAGCCTACCCGAAGAACCTGTTCGTCTATCACGGCAAGTACGATCACCAGAAGCTGCGCTTCGGCGACGTCGAGGCCGGCTTCGCCCGCTCCGACCGGATCGTCGAGGGCCGCTACCAGATGTCGCCGATCGAGCAGGCGCCGACCGAGACCTGCGGCGCCATCGCCGCCCCCGAGACCAACGACCGCTTCGTCGTCTACACCTCGACCCAGGCCCTGTTCTTCTCGCTCGACACCACCTCGAAGCTGCTGAAGACCCCGTCGAACCGGCTGCACTTCATCGGCGGCACCGTCGGCGGCGGCTTCGGCGGCAAGGTCGACTCGCTGCACGAACCGCTGGCGGTGCTGGGCACGATGCTGACCGGCCGACCCTGCAAGTACATGTTCGACCGCGCCGAGGAGATGCAGGTCGGCGCCCCGCGCGGCGCCGAGCGCTGGTACATCAAGGACGGCGTCATGAACGACGGCCGGCTGGTCGCCCGCAAGTTCACCGGCTACTTCGACTCCGGCGCCTACACCCGGCTGTCGAGCTACGCCATCATCAAGGGCGTCGGCCACCTGCCCGGCCCCTACACGATCCCCAACGTCTACGCCGACGTGTACTGCGTGTTCACCAACCGGACGCCGGCGACCGCCATGCGCGGCTTCGGCATCACCGGCGTCGACTTCGCCATCGAAGCTCACATGGACAAGGTGGCGCACGAGGTCGGGATGGATCCGATCGAGTTCCGGATCCTCAACGCCTACCGCGACGGCGACATGAAGGCGCACCGCCGGCTGGCCAAGAACACGGCGCTGATCGAATGCTGCCAGGTCGCCGCCGACAAGGCGAAATGGAACCTCGGACCGGCCGCCCGACAGGCGTCGTCGCTGCGCGACGGCGGCGGTGCCCGGGCCGACATGCCCGCCCACACCGCGATCGACCAGAAGGGCCTGGTGTCCGGCTACTCGGCCGGCGGCTACGCCCAGAGCAAGAAGCCGGCACAGCCCGCCCCGGCCAGCGCTCGACGCCCCCATACGGCGCCGGCCCAGCGCTACGAAGCACCGGCCTACACCCCGCCACCACCTCCCACGGCTCCGGCGGCGGCACCATCGGCGGCCCCGGCGGCACCGGGTGCCGCCCGGCGCACCACCCGCTTCTCGTCCATCTCCGGCCTGAGGAGGCGCTGACATGGCCACGCACCGCGGACGCGGCTTCGCCTCGATCAACTACCCGATCGGCATGAACCTGGGCGGCGATCCGTCCCAGGCGCTGGTGCATTCCAACCCCGGCGGCAAGTTCATGGTGGCGCTGTCCTCCATCGACCTCGGCCAGGGCATGAAGTCGGTGACCCGGCAGATCGCGGCGGAGACGCTGGGGTGCCGGTCGAGGACGTCTACGTCGACACCGCCGATTCCGACACCGGCCCGCACTGCATGGGCTCGTTCGCCTCGCGCGGCACCCACCGCGTCGGCAACGCCGTCATCCAGGCGGCGCAGGAGGCGCGCGCCGTGATGCTGGAGGCGGCCGCCGAGGAGCTCGAGGTCGACCCGGCCGACCTCGTCACCGACGGCAAGGGCAACATCCACGTCAAGGGCGCGCCGTCGCGTTCGATCACCACGGCGGAAGCCTGCGGCGCCGCCCAGTTCAAGCAGGGCCGCACGGTGTCCGGGCGCGGCATCTTCCTGATCCCGCTGTCCGAGGTCGACCCCGACACCGGCGAGATGACGCCGGTGTCCTGCTTCGCGCACGCCGCCCTGATCGTCGACATCGACGTCGACGACGAGACCGGCGAACTCGTCGTCGTGCAGATGAACAGCGCCTACGAACTGGGCCGCGCCCTGAACCCGCGCCTCGTCGAGCAGCAACTGGTCGGCGGCGCCTGGATGGGCATGAGCCATGCCGCCTGGGAGACCACCGAGCCGTACTACCCCGATCGCGGCCACGGCCCGCTCGACTTCAACCAGTACCTGATGCCCGGCCCGGGCGACATCGCGCCCCACGACATCGCGGTGCTGGAGAGGCCGGCCCCCGACGGCCCGTTCGGCGGCAAGGGGCCGGGCGAGATGTGCGCCAATCCGGTGCTGCCGGCGGTCGCGAACGCGGTTTTCAACGCTGTCGGCGTGCGCATCGACGAGTTGCCGATCACGCCGGAGAAGATCCTGCGCGGCATCCGCGCCAACGGCGGCGCCCGGCCGCAGGCCGGGCGCTAACCGTGGCGATCCGCCGCTCCATCGTCGGCATCGACAGCCCCGACCGGCTGGCGGTCGCGCTGCGCGACGCGCAGTATCTTGCCGACGACGAGCTGGCGACCACGGCCTATCTGGCGCTGGCGCTGGGCAAGCCGCTGCTGCTGGAGGGGCGCGCCCGGCGTCGGCAAGACCGAGGGCGCCAAGGCGATCGCCTCGATCCTGGGCCGCCAGCTGGTGCGCCTGCAGTGCTACGAGGGGATCGACTCCGCGCACGCCCTGTACGAGTGGAACTACCCGCGCCAGATGCTGGCGATCCGCCAGGCCGGCGCCGAGTACGTCAACATCTACGCCGACGACTTCCTGATCGCCCGGCCCATGCTCGAGGCGCTGCGCCACCCGCGCGACACGGTGCTGCTGATCGACGAGATCGACCGCGCCGATCACGAATTCGAGGCCTTCCTGCTCGAGTTCCTCTCCGATTTCTCGATCTCGGTCCCCGAGCGCGGCACCATCCGCGCCGAGGAGCACCCGGTGGTGGTGCTGACCTCGAACCGGACCCGCGAGCTGCACGAGGCGCTTCGCCGGCGCTGCGTCTATCACTGGATCGACTATCCCGCACCGGCCCGCGAGGCCGAGATCGTCATGATGCGGGCGAGCCAGGTCGCGCGCGACACCGCCCACCGCGTGGTGGCGGCGGTCGGCGCGCTGCGCCGGGAGCCGCTGGCCAAGCCGCCCGGCGTCGCCGAAACCGTGGAATGGGCCGAGGCCGCCACCCTGCTGCACGAGCAGGGCGCGCCCTGGCCGACGGCGTTCAAGCGGGCGATCGGCGTGGTGCTCAAGGACCAGGACGACCTGATGTTCATCGAGCCGCGGCTCGACGCGATCCTGGGCGGGGTCGCGGCATGACTGGGCCCGAGACGCCGTCGACCGCCCTGCCCCGGCCGCTGGTTCCATTCGTCCGGTTCGCCGCCCTGCTGCGGGCCAACGGCTTTGCGGTGGCGCCGGAGCAGACCCAGAGCTTCGTGGCGGCGGTCGGGCTGCTTGGCCCGCGCTCGATGGAGGACATTCACCGCGCCGCGCGCGCCACCTTCGGCCCCTCGCCGGAACGCCGCGAGGACTTCGACGCCCTGTTCCGGCTGGTGTTCCTCGGTCAGACCCTGGCGGCCCCCGCCGCGAGCGAGGCCGAGGACGAGGATGAGGTCGAGGCCTTCGACGACCGGGACGGCGGCGCCGAGCCGCCGGAGACCGAGGAGGCCGAGGAATCCGGCGGCGCGCCCACCGGCGCCGAGCGGCTGTTCGCGCGCCGGTTCGCGGGCGCCTCGGAGGGCGAGGCCCTGCGCCGGTTCCGCCGGGAGGCGCCGGGCGCGCTGCCGCGCCGCCGGTCGCGGCGGCTGGCATCCTCCAAGCGGCGCGGCCGGCTGGACCTGCGCCGGGCCCTGCGCGAGGCGGTGCGGCACGACGGCGAGCTGGTCCGGCTGCCGGCCCTGGAGCGCCGGGATCGCCGCCGGCGGGTTCTGCTGCTGGTCGACGTCTCGGGCTCGATGAAGAACCAGACCGACCTCTACCTCCGCTTCGCCCACGCCCTGGCCCAGTCGACCGACCGGCTGGAGGTGTTCACCCTCGGCACCCGGCTGACCCGGATCACCCGGGCGCTCCGGCGGCGAAACCGCGACCAGGCGCTGGCGCTGGCGTCGACGCTGGTCGCCGACTGGGACGGCGGCACAAGGCTCGGCGACGCGCTGCAGGCGTTTCTCTCGGTGCCGCGGTTCGTCGGCTTCGCCCGGGGGGCGCTGTGCGTCGTGCTGTCGGACGGCCTGGAGCGCGGCGACCACGCCGCCATGACCGACGCGGTCGACCGGCTGTCGCGCAACGCCTGGGCGATCCTGTGGCTGTCGCCGCTGGCCGGCGACGACGGCTACGCGGTCGAGACCGCCGCGCTGACGATCGGTCCTGCCCTACATCGAGCGTCTCGGCGACGGGTCGAGCGCGGCGTCGGTCTGCCACGAGGTGCTCGGGTTCGCGAAGAGGCAGGCGGCATGAAGATCATCGACGCGCACCATCACATCTGGCGCCAGGCCGACCTGCCCTGGCTGCTCGGCCCGACCCAGCCGCGCATCTTCGGCCCCTACGACGCCATCAAGCGCGACTATCCGATCGCCGAGTTCCTCGACGACCTCGCCGGCACCGGGGTCGAGAAGTCGGTGTACGTGCAGACCAACTGGGCGCCCGACCGCGGCTTCGACGAGGCGGCCTGGGTGCAGGAGACCGCCGATCGCACCGGCTGGCCGCACGCCATCGTCGCCTTCTGCGACCTGACCGCCGCCGACCCGCGCCGCGAGCTCGACCGGCTGGCGCGGTTGCCGCTGCTGCGCGGCATCCGCCAGCAGTTGCACTGGCACGAGAACCCGCTGTACCGCTTCGCGTCGCACGCCGACGCCTGCCGCGACCCGGCGCTCCAGCGCAACGTGGCGCTGCTCGCCGACTACGGCTGGGCGTTCGACCTGCAGGTGTTCGCCGGCCAGATCGACGGCGCCTGCGAGCTGGTCGACGCCTGCCCCAAGGTGACGTTCGTGCTGCAGCACGCCGGCATGCCGGAGGATCTGTCCGACGACGGACGGGCGTTCTGGAAGAAGCAGATGAAGAAGCTGGCCGCCCGCGGCAACGTGGTCGCCAAACTCTCGGGCTTCGGCACCTTCATCCACCGCAACGACCCGGCCCATGTCGAGCGCATCCTGCACGACACGGTGGCGCTGTTCGGGGCCGGGCGCTGCCTGTTCGGCTCGAACTTTCCGATCGAGAAGCTGTGGACCGACTACCCGGCGCTGGTCCGCGCCTTCCGGCGGGCGGCGACCGACCTGAGCGCCGCGCACCAGTCGGCGATCTTCCACGACACCGCCAAGCGGGTTTACCGGCTTTGAACGACAGGGGCGAAGCCTCGATTTCCTTGGGAGGAGATGCACATGGCGCTTGAAATCAAGGTTCTCGACTACGGCGACATCGAGCTGGAATCGAGCTTCCTGGTGCTGGGGAGGAATTGCGGCCGGGTGGCCCGGGTCTACACCTACGGGTTCCTGATCCTCGGCGGCCAATACCCGGTCCTGGTCGATTCCGGCTACCGCAGCAACGCCATCATGGAATCGCTCGGCATGCGGGGCCTGCAGTTCCACGAGCACATGATCGAGAACCAGTTGGCGCGCCACGGGCTGAAGCCGGGCGACATCCGGTACCTCTGCCACACCCACCTGCACATCGACCACGCCGGCAAGGACGACCACTTCCCGATGAACACGACGGTGGTCATCAACCGGCGCGAGATGGAGTGCTCGGTGTCCGGCCTGATGGACCCGCAATACCCGAAGCCCGACATCATGCATCTGCTGGAGCGGCTGCACACGCCGGGCGCGCTGCGCTTCGAGGATTTGGAGCTGTCCGGCCCGATCGAGTTGATCCCCGGCGTGGTGATGGAGGCGGCGAACGCCCACACCGACGGCTCGATGAACATCCATGTGGAGACGGCGGAGGGCCGCGCCACGATCTGCGGCGACGTGATCTACGACATCCAGAATCAGGTCGTCGACCCGTTCCACATCACCATGGCGAACGAACCGCAGATCGTCGGCAACCGCGTCGGCTCGACGCGCGGCGAGAAGGCGGCCATCAAGAAGCTGCTGAACGGCTCGAAGTTCCTGCTGCCGGTCCACGACAAGCCGGCCAAGGTCGAGAACGGCCAGATCGTCGGCCGGCTCGACATGGCGGTGCCAGGCCCGATCTCGCAGACCGTGCAGCGGCGCACCTGGTTCCCCGTCTAGGGAATCCACTCGAACAACCCACCACCGGGAGGAAACCATGGCGCACGAGGCGGTTCGGCCCGAATTTCGCCGGCTGATCGACGAGCACGCCCCGGTCCGGCAGGTCGGAACGGGCTTCACCTTCACCGAGGGCCCGATCTGGCACCCGACCGACGGCTATCTGCTGTTCTCGGACATGCCCGGCGACGTCCGCCGGCGCTGGGACAGGGCCGGCGTGCGCGAGGTCCTGCGGCCGTCCAACAAGGCCAACGGCATGACCTACGACGGCGAGTTGAACCTCGTCGTCTGCGAGCACGCCACCTCCTGCGTCGCCCGGTTCCGTCCGGACGGCACCCGCGAGGTGCTGGCCTCGCACTACGAGGGGCGCGAGCTGAACAGCCCGAACGATCTGTGCGTCCGCTCCGACGGCTCGATCTACTTCAGCGATCCCTGGTACGGCCGGATGCCGCGTTACGGCGTCGAGCGGCCGCGCCAGCTCGGCTTCCAGGGCGTGTACCGCATCGCGCCGGGTGGCCGCGACGCCGAACCCCGGCTGCTGGTCGACCGCTACCTGTTCTCGATGCCGAACGGCCTCTGCTTCTCGCCTGACGAGAAGCTGCTGTACGTCAACGACACCGAGCAGGCCAACATCCGGGTGTTTGACGTGGCGCCCGACGGCGGCCTCGCCAACGGCCGGATCTTCGCCTCCGGCATCAAGGACAGCCTCAAGCCCGGCGTCCCGGACGGCATGAAATGCGACGCCGAGGGCAACGTCTGGGTGACCGCGCCCGGCGGGCTGTGGGTCTACGACCGCGCCGGGCACCTGCTCGGGAAGGTCGATATCCCCGAGCCGCCGGCGAACCTGCACTGGGGCGGCGCCGACTGGCGCACCGTCTTCGTCTGCGCCACCACCTCGGTCTACGCCGTCGACGTCAAGGTCGGGCCGCGCAACGAGCCGTTCATGCGGGTCCGGCCGGCATCCTCCGCCACTGCCGCCAATTCGGCCGCCACCCAGGCACCGGCCCGCGACGGCGGCGGAACCGGGGGCGGGACCGGGCCGCTCGATCCGGCGCGCTGCGCCCTGGTCATCCAGGACATGCAGAACGACGTGGTGATGGAGAACGGCGCCTTCGCCAGTTCCGGGTCGCCGCAGCACTGCCGCGAGCAGAACGCCATCGAGAACATCCGCCGGCTGGCCGAGCGCTGCCGGGCCATCGGCGTGCCGGTGATCCACGTCTGGTTCGAGGTCGCCCCCGGGGCCAAGGGGCTGACCCTGAACGCCCCGCTGTTCGAGGGCGTGCTGGATTCCAACGCCATGGTGAAGGGCACCTGGGGCGCCCAGCCGGTGCCGGGGCTGGAGGCGCAGCCCGGCGACCACGTGGTCTCGAAGATGCGGATGAGCGCCTGGGAAGGTACCAACCTGGAGACCATCCTGAAGGCCGAGGGCCGCGACATCATCATCGAGACCGGCGCCTGGACCAACATGTCGATCGAGCACACCGCGCGCACCGGGGCCGACAAGGGCTACATCATGGTGATCCCCGAGGATGGCTGCTCGACCATGAACGCCGACTGGCACCGCGCCTCGATCGACTACGCCATGCGCAACGTCGCGGCCGTGACCAGCACCGACGAGGTGCTGCGCGCGCTCGGCGCCTGATCGGCCGGCGGCGGGCCGTTACCTTACGTCAGGTCGATGCCGCGGTAGCCGTCGGCCGCCACGCCGTCGCACCAGTCGCGGTACTCGGGCGCCGTCCCGCTGTAGCGGGCGATGATGCGGACCTGCTTGCCTTCGACGTTCATGTTGACCCCGGTCATCCAGGAGTCGACCTCGTTGGACAGCAGCCCCTCGCCCTTCTTCTTCACGAAGCCGGTCCAGGCGGCGACCGCGTCCGGCCGGGCGGCCGCCACCGTCAGGCCCCGGTCGGCCATGTGGGCCATCAGGTCGCGGATCCACTCGACGTTGTACTCGATGCTGCGCGGGATGTTGCCGAGCGCGGTGTGCGGCCCCATCACCATGAACATGTTGGGGAAGCCGTCGACCATCATGCCGAGGCAGGTCGCCAGGTCGCCCTTCCAGCGGTCCTTGAGGGCCCGGCCGCCGGCGCCGCGGATGTCGATGCGGTCGAGGCTGCCGGTGATGGCGTCGAAGCCGGTGGCGTAGACGATCATGTCGAACTCGAAGTCGCGCTCGCTGGTCCGGAGCCCGGTTTCGGTGATCCGCTCGATCGGGGTCTCCAGGATGCTGACCAGTTCGACGTTCGGCTGGTTGAACACCTCGTAATAGCCGGTCTCCTGCGGCACCCGCCGGGTCCCGAAGCCGTGATCCTTGGGGATCAGCCGGTCGGCGGTGGCCGGGTCCTTGACGCGCTCGCGGATCTTGCGGGCGACGAAGTCGGACAGCAGGCTGTTGGCCTCGCGGTCGATCAGCACGTCGCGGAAATTGCCCTGCCAGATCCCGAACCCCGGCTCGCCGTAGCGCCGCTCCCAGAACGCCTCGCGCTCCTCGGCGCTGACCTCGAAGGTGCCGCGCGGGTCGGTGGTGTGCACGAAGCAGGCGGCGGTCTCGCGGCAGCGCCGGAAGATCTCCGGGTAGCGGGCGCGGATGCTCTCCATCTCCTGGCGGTCGATCGGCGCGTTGTGCAGCGGCGTGCACCAGTTCGGCCGGCGCTGGAACACGGTCAGCCGGGCCGCGGTCTTGGCGATCTCGGGGATCGCCTGCACCGCCGAGGCGCCGGTGCCGATCACCGCCACCCGCTTGCCGGTGAAGTCGACCGGCTGCTTCGGCCACAGCCCGGTGTGCCAGGACGGGCCGCGGAACGCGTCGATGCCGTCGAGGCGCGGGTAGGTTGGCGCCGACAGCGGGCCGACCGCCATCACCACGTGGCGGGATGTGTGCCGGCGGCCGTCGCCCAGGGTCAGCTCCCAGGACCGCCCGGAATCGTCGTAGCGGGCGGCGGTGACCCGGGTCGAGAACTCGATGTCGCGGCGCAGGTCGAACTTGTCGGCGACGAGGTTGAGGTAGCGCTCGGTCTCCGGCTGCGGCGCGAAATTCTCGGTCCAGTCCCATTCCGCCAGCAGCTCCTCGCTGAACGAGTAGCCGTAGGACCAGCTCTCGGAATCGAAGCGGGCGCCCGGGTAGCGGTTCCAGTACCAGGTGCCGCCGACGCCGGTGCCGGCCTCGAACACCCGCACCCGCAGGCCGAGCTGGCGCAGGAGGTGCAACTGGTACATGCCGGAGATGCCGGCGCCGACGATCAGGACGTCGAACTCCGGGGCCGGCGCGATCCGGGCCGCGGCGGCGGCCGGGTGCCGGCTTCGGCTTCATGGGACACGGACATCTCGAGCTCTCCCTGCCGGATTCGGCCGGCGACGCCCTGCCGGGGGGCGGGCGCGCCTGTCATCGGGGAGCAAAATAGCCGAATTCTCCGGACGGGAATAAGCACCCCCAGCCGCCGGGACCGGTTCCCGCGGGGGCGGGCCAATCAAGCCTCCAGCGGTCCGGCGCCGCTCGACAGCGTCAGCTGCGTCCCTCTTCAAGCTCCCAGACGATGTCCAGGTCGGAGAGCTCGTCGAGATAGTCCGCCAACGAAACGAGGCCGACGCAGGCGGTGGCGCCGGCGGGGACGCTGCCGTCGTCGGCGGCCAGCCGCCGGGCCAGCAGGATAGCCGGAACACAGGGGATGTAGGGGCCGTCACCCGAACGGGCGGTGAGTTCGAACGTCAGCCGCAGAGGTTCCCCGTCGGCCCCGGTGCCGGACAGGGTCATGTGGAAACCGCTGTCGGCGGAGCCCAGTCGGTCGAACCAGCGGGACGCGCCGAGCAGCAGGGGCGCCGCGCGGTCCAGCCGGCGGATCAGGCCGCTGCGGACGATCCACGAAAGTCCCCAGAGCCCGAGATGCAGAACCGGCAGTTCCAGCCCGGCGGAGAAGCGGATCGTCCTCAGCCCCGGATACCGATTGGGAAAGATCGCCAGGTCGGGAACGTCGCAATCCCCGAGCAGCCTCCAGCCGAGGTGCCGGTACCGGCGGGCCCGCAGTCCCTGCCAGCCATGGACCAGCCGCTGGCTGCCGTCGCGCAGGGCCGGGAACGGCTTGCCGACATAGGTCAGGATCGCGGCCGTCGTCGCCAGCCCCCGGTTGGTCCGCTGGGCGGTGGTGATGCCGTAATCGAGGTCGGTGAGTGTGGCGAACCGGTGGCGATGGTGGTCGACCAGGGCGGCGGTGAGGCACGGGACCGAACTGGCCCCGCTGACAACCGCGACACCCCGCTGCTGCGCTGCCGCGTCGAGGGAGGAAATGCCGCTGACGAAGGCCCTGCCGTCCGCCAGGTCGACGTAGTGGCAGCCGGTCTCGATGCAGGCCCTGGCGACGTCGTAGCCCTGGGTCTGGAAGGGGCCGGAGGTATGGATGACGACGCTGGGGCCGATCGCCCTCAGGGCGGCGGTCAGGCCGTCGTTCACATCGATCCGGGCGCCCACGGCCCGCCCGAGCGCGGCTGCCAGACGCTCCGCCTTCTCGAGGGACCGGCCGGCGACGACGACCTCCAGATCCGGATCGCGGGACAGGCGGCGGGCAATGAAGCTGCCGAAATTGCCATAGCCGCCGATGATGACGACCCGTCGGGTCACGGCGTCGAGACGACGGCGAACCGTCCCTTGTACTCGTAGACCAGGCCCCACCAGGGGTGGATGATCCGTGTCACCATCTCGAAGCTTTCGTCGTCGACGGCGACCTCCTCCGCGTCGCTCCTCCCGATCAGCAGGCCGAGCGGCAGGGGAATCCGCCACCCGAACAGAAGCACGGCGTAGCCCCGGTGGGCGAGAACGACCCTCTCGCCGTCCCAGCCGTAGCGGAACCGCCAGCACAGGCCGAAGCGCATGACCTCGACCATCTCGGGCCCGTCGACCTGCACCATCCGGGACCGGAATTCATAGGTCTTGCCGTTCGCGAGCGAGAACACCCGGCGGAAGCGGAAGGCGCGCGAGGACGGCTCGCTGCGATACTCGACCCGGACCGCCACGCCGCGTTCGTTCATCGCCGGGATCTGGCCCATCCCGTTCATCACCGGAGCGAGCCATCGGATCGGCCCATGGCAGGCGATGTCCATCATCCCTTCGACGACGGTGAGGTCGGCCGTAAAGGGCCGATTGGCGTAGTGACGGCGCATGACCTCGGGCAGCCGGTGCCAGGCCTCGCCGAAGACCGGCTGGAAGGTGGGCCGCGAGGAGCGGCCCAAATTGTTGATACGGTCCACTCCCCTCGCGCGCAGCAGGCCGTTCCGCGTGGCGCGGAGCAGCGGGTAGAGCAGCGCGGCAACGGCCTTGAGACGGAACAGCCCTTTGCTGACGATGGTCGTGAGGTTGATGGGATCTCCGAAGCGCGCCACGAAGGTCAGGGCGTCCTTGCCGTGGAAGAACCGACCGTCGGCGTAGATCACCATGCCCTCGTCGAGGCTCAGCCCCCGCCGGGTCACCTCGGCGTACAAGGGGTCGTCCTGGGCGTGGCGGGCGTCGACGAGATGGAGAGACCCATAGCGCTTGCGGATCCGCACCGCCTGGGCGACGGATCGGCACATCGGGCAGTCGCCGTCGTACAGGAACCAGATTCCGGTGCGCCCGGCGAGAGCCTGTTGGCTGGCCGCCTGTTCCGTCTCCGACGTCATGCCGGCTTCATCACCATCAGGAAGAACACCGCGACCAGGCCGATGAAGGCCGGCCAGCCGAGCATGAACCACAGCCGGAACAGCGTGTGGAACCGTGGCGACACATCGGTCCCGGTCGCGATCGCCTCCTGAACCAGGTTCCGCATTCGCAGCTGCAGCCAGACCACCGGAAGCCAGCACAGGCCCACCAGGATGTAGAGGCCGTAGGTCGCCACCAGCCAGGGCTCGGTCCACCCGAATCCGCCGGACCAGACCAGCCAGGCGCCAGAGACAGGTTGGATGATCACCGCCGGCAGCGTGAAGACGGTGTCGGCGAGCACGGTGGTGCGGCTGGCGAAGTGCCGCTCGTCCAGGCTGCCGGAGGACCAGGACCGGACCATGAAGAAGGCGATCCCGAGCCCGGTGCCGAACAGCACGGTGGCGCTGAGGATGTGCAGTGTCTTGACCACCAGATGCCAGTCCATGGGGCATCGTAGACTGCCCTGCCCGAGCTATGCGCGATCCGATTGTCGCATCGCGAAGTCCACCCACGATGGTCCAGAGTCTGCGTCACGACATCATGTGGGACCACGTCCAGGGCACTTGCCAGTAGGTTCGGGACGCTTGACGTAACCGAGTTACGCGCAGTCCCACTATGACCTGGAGATCGCCCGCCGCGAGCGTGGAGGCAAGATCCTCCAGACGGTCGAACCGCGCGAAGGCGCCGCGATGCGCTACGGGTAACGATGCGCGTCCAGGGATCGCTCCGGCGATGACCCTCCCGGCCAACCGCCCGAGTAACCTGCCATATCCGGAGTTGTATGGTGGGCGCGACAGGGATTGAACCTGTGACCCCTACGATGTCAACGTAGTGCTCTCCCGCTGAGCTACGCGCCCGCCGGCGGCGCCCGATCGGGATTAGTCGGCACCGCAAGGACGCTCCTCATAATGCCCTCCGCGGCGCAATGCAAGCCCGTGTCGACGCAATTCGATCGGCGCGCCCGGCGACCCCGGGGACGGTGACACGGCACCGCTATTGCTCTAAGTCAGAAGCCATGGACGAGGTTCTCGAACCTGGGCGGGACGACGTCGACGGCCGCGCGGAATCGGCAGCGTCGGCGGAGTCGCGGGCCGTCGCCTGGAGCGGCGCGGCGCCGCGCCGGCCCCGACCGGATTCCGTCGCCGGCGGGCTTCCCGGCACCGGCCGGCTTCGAGGCCCCGGTCACCGTCCTGCGGCCGCCGCGCCAGCTGCTGCCGCTGGTGGTGTCGTCGCCGCACAGCGGCCAGCGCTACCCTCAGGACCTGATGGCCCGCACCGGGCTCGACCCGCTGACCCTGCGGTCCAGCGAGGACACCTTCGTCGACGAGCTGTTCGCCTCGGCGCCGGAGCTCGGCGCGCCGCTGGTCAAGGCCGAGTTCCCGCGGGTCTACGTCGACGCCAACCGCGAGCCGTTCGAGCTCGACCCCGCGATGTTCGAGGACGCGCTGCCGGACTACGTCACCACCCAGAACGCCCGGATCGCCGCCGGCCTCGGCACCATCGCCCGGGTGGTCTCGAACGCGACCCCGGTGTACCGCGGCAAGCTGTGCTTCGCCGACGCGCTCGGCCGCATCGAGAGCTGCTGGCGGCCGTTCCACGCCGCACTCGCCGAGGCGATCGAGGAGACGCTGGACCGGTTCGGCTACTGCATCCTGCTGGACGCCCACTCGATGCCGTCGAACGTGCTGACCATCGGCGCCGACGGCCGCGCCCACCCGGTCGCCGACGTGGTGCTGGGCGACTGCCACGGCGGCTCGTGCTCGACCGTGCTGGTGCAGCGCTGCGAGCGGGCGATGGCGCGCCAGGGCTACCTGGTGCAGCGCAACGCGCCCTACGCCGGCGGCTTCGTCACCCGCCACTACGGGCGGCCGGAATCCGGCGTCCACGCCCTGCAGATCGAGGTCAAGCGTGGCCTTTACATGAACGAGCGGCGGTTCACCCGCGACGCCGGGTTCGCGCGCGTCGCCGGCGATCTGCGCCGCCTGATCGCCGTGCTCGGCGGCTTCGACCCCCGCCGCGCCTGGGGCGACGCCGACTGATCCTTCGAGGCCCGCTGCGCGGGCACCTCAGGATGATAGAAAGAGTGTCGCTTCAGAGGTTTGCCTATCACCCTGAGGCGCCGCGCCGGCGCGGCCGCGAAGGGTGGCACGCCGCTTGCTTCATCTCCGATCAGGAGGTGACGCATGACCACACGATCGCTGACCCGTCTTGCCCTGCTGCTCGCCCTGACCGCCCTCGGCCTGGCGATCGGCGGTGTCGCCGCGCTGGCGGCGGATCTCGGACCCGACCCCGGACGCCCACACCCTCTGCATCGAGGCGACGCGCAACGCCGAGCGCCGCCACCAGCTGGCGCCGCACCTGCTGGGCGCCATCTCGCTTGCCGAGAGCGGCCGCTGGAGCCGCGAGCACCGGGCAAGCTTTGCCTGGCCGTGGACGGTGATGGCCGAGGGCCGAGGGCGATACCTGCCGAGCAAGGCGGCCGCCATCGCCGAGGTCAGGCGGCTGCAGGCGCGCGGCGTCCGCAACATCGACGTCGGCTGCATGCAGGTGAACCTGCACTACCACGCCGAGGCCTTCGACAACCTGACCGAGGCGTTCGATCCCGAGAGCAACGCCGACTACGCCGCCGCCTTCCTGCGCGACCTGAAGGACGAGGTCGGGACCTGGAAGGATGCCGTCGCCTACTACCACTCGCGCACCGCCGAGAAGCGGCGACGCCTACCAGGCCAAGGTCCACGATCTGTGGTACGGCCAGCGCGAGAGCCTGATCGCCGCCGCCAAGGGCGCGATCGTGCCGCGCAGCGCCGAGGCGGTCGCCGCCGACGCCAAGCGCGCCCAGTTGAGCCAGGCGCGCGCCCGTCGGGCCGAGCAATACCAGCTGATCAAGGCCGCCCGCGAGGCCAACCGCGAGTTCCTGGAGAAGCAGCGCGCCATGATCGACGCCCGCAACGCCGCAGCCTTCGAGGAACGCAAGGCCGCCGTGCTGACCGAGTGGGAGGAAACCAAGCGCAAGCGCGCCGCCGCCCGGGCCGGCAAGGGCAGCAACGGCTGACCCGGAAGCCCTTGCCGGGTGACGGTCAGGCGAACGGCGTCGCCACGTCGCCGAGCTGCACGAACACCGACTTGCGCTGGGTGTAGTGCTCGATGGCCGCGAGGCCGTTCTCGCGGCCGAGGCCGGACTGCTTGACCCCGCCGAATGGCATCTCGACCGGGGTCAGGTTGTAGTCGTTGATCCACACCGTCCCGGCCTCCAGCCGCGCCGCCACCCGGTGGGCGCGCGCCAGGTCGCGGGTGAACAGGCCGGCGGCGAGGCCGAACGGTGTCGCGTTGGCGCGCACCACCGCCTCGTCCTCGTCGTCGAAGACCAGCAGCGTCATCACCGGCCCGAAGATCTCCTCGCGCGCGATGGCGAGGCTGTCGTCCTGGACCTCGAACACCGTCGGCGCCACGAACCAGCCGTCGGCGCAGGCGCCGTCGGTCACCCGGGCGCCGCCACACAGCAGCCGGGCGCCCTCCTTCAGGCCGAGTTCGACGTAGCCCAGCACCTTCTCCATGTGGGCCCGCGAGATCAGCGCGCCGATGGTGGTGGCGGGGTCGAGCGGGTCGCCGACCCGCATGCGCCGGACGCGCGGCAGCATGGCGTCGACGAAGGCGTCGCGGATCCGGCGGTGCAGGAACACCCTGGTGCCGTTCGAGCAGATCTCGCCCTGGGTGTAGAAATTGCCGTTCAGCGCCGCCGACACCGCGTTGTCGATGTCGGCGTCCTCGAACACCAGCAGCGGCGACTTGCCGCCGAGTTCCATGGTGACGTGCTTGAGGGTCGCCGCCGCGGCCGCCATCGCTCGCCGCCCGGTCGGCACCGACCCGGTCAGCGAGACCTTGGCGACGCGCTCGTGCCCGACCAGCGCCTGGCCGGTCTCGGCACCGCCCTGGACGACGTTGAACACACCCGGTGGAGCGCCGGCATCGGCCAGTGCCCGGGCCAGCTCGATCGCCGTCACCGGCGTCGTCTCTGAGGGCTTGAACACCATTGTATTCCCGCAGGCGAGCGCCGGCGCCGCCTTCCAGCAGGCGATCTGGATCGGGTAGTTCCAGGCGCCGATGCCGGCGCAGACGCCGAGCGGCTCGCGCCGGGTGTAGGCGAAGGCGCCGCCGAGGTCGATGTGCTCGCCGGCGATGGTAGGCGCGACCCCGGCGAAGAACTCCAGGCAGTCGGCGCCCGAGACGACATCGACCACGCTCGCCTCGGAGATCGGCTTGCCGGTGTCCAGCACCTCCAGGCGGGCAATGGCGTCGTTGCGCGACCGCAGGATCTGGGCGGCGCGGTGCAGGATCCGGCCGCGCTCGGTCCCGGTCATGCGGGACCATGCCGGAAACGCCGCACGGGCCGCCGCCACCGCCGCGTCGACATCCTCCGGCCCGGCCTCCTGCACGTCCGCCAGCGGGCGGCCGGTGGCCGGGTTCTCGGTCACGAAGGTGCGGCCGGAGCGCGCGTCGGCGGCGCGGCCGTCTATCCACAGCGGGACGGTGTCCAGGGTCGTCATGACGGGGTTTCTACCGCCGGCGTCGGCTCCGGGAAAGGGTCGCGGTTCCGAAGCGCCGAGGATGCGGGCACAGTGTCGACCCCGGCACCGAGGAACCCGCGCTTGACCGATCCGACGCCGCCCGAGTTCGACGACGCCTTCCGCCACGGCCTCGAGGCCCTGCTGCGCTGGCGGCGCGACGTGCGGCGGTTCCGCACCGACCCGCTCGAGCCCGGGCTGATCGACCGCCTGCTCGACCTCGCCGACCTCGCTCCCTCGGTCGGCAACAGCCAGCCCTGGCGGTTCGTGTCGGTCGACACGCCGGCGGCGCGCGCCGCGGTGCGCGCTAATTTCGAGGCCGCCAACGCCGAAGCCCTGGCCGCCCAGCCGAGCGAGCGCCGGCGCCTTTACGCGTCGCTGAAGCTGGCCGGGCTGGAGCGCGCGCCGGCGCAGCTGGCGGTGTTCACCGACACCGCGACCGCCCAGGGCCACGGCCTCGGCCGCCGCACAATGCCGGAGACGCTGGAGCACTCGACGGTGATGGCGGTCCACACGCTCTGGCTCGCCGCCCGAGCCTGCGGTGTCGGCGTCGGCTGGGTCTCGATCCTGGAACCGGAGCGGCTCCGCCGCGACCTGCGGGCGCCCGAGGTCTGGCGCTTCACCGCCTATCTCTGCCTCGGCCAGCCGGAGGAGGAGCACGCCGACCCGGAGCTGGAGCGCGCCGGCTGGCAGGCCCGCACCGGGAACGGGCGCGCCGCCCTCAGCCGCTGAATGGGGCGCTGAATCGGCCGCGACCTTGCCTTTCCGGCTCCGATCGGCATGCTTCGGGACAACCAGAACGACAGAACGGGGATTCAGTGATGCGCAGCACGCTCGCCGCGGCGGTACTCGCCGCCGCCGTTCTCGCCGCCGGACCCGCGCTGGCGGCCGACCCGGATGCCTGCGAGGACGTGACCTTCTCCGACGTCGGCTGGACCGACATCACCGCCACCACCGCCGCCGCCTCGGTGGTGCTGGAGGCGCTCGGCTACGATCCGGAGACCCAGATCCTGTCGGTGCCGGTCACCTACGCCAGTCTGAAAAACAAGGATGTCGACGTGTTCCTCGGCAACTGGATGCCGTCGATGGCCGCCGACCTGACGCCGTACCTGGACGACGGCTCGGTGGAGAGCGTCCGAGCCAACCTCGAAGGCGCCAAGTACACGCTGGCGGTGCCGGCCTACGTGGCCGCGGCCGGGGTGACGGACTTCGCGGCACTCGCCACCCACAAGGACAAGTTCGGCGGCAAGCTGTACGGCATCGAGCCGGGCAACGACGGCAACCGCCTGATCCAGGACATGATCGACAAGGACGCCTTCGGCCTGAAGGGTTGGGAGGTGGTGGAATCCTCCGAGCAGGGGATGCTGAGCCAGGTCGCCCGGGCTGTCCGCGCCAAGGAGTGGATCGTGTTCCTCGGCTGGGCGCCGCACCCGATGAACGCCAATTTCGAGCTCGCCTACCTGGCCGGCGGCGACGACTTCTTCGGGCCCGACTACGGCGGCGCCACGGTCTACACCAACGTCCGCGCCGGCCTCGCCAAGGAGTGCCCGAATCTCGGCCGGTTCCTCGCCAACCTCGCCTTCACGCTGGAGATGGAGAACGCCGTCATGGGCGCGATCCTCGACGAGGGCCTGGCGCCGGAGAAGGCCGCCGAACGCTACCTGAAGGCGCATCCCGACCTGGTGATGTCCTGGCTCGACGGCGTCACGACCCTGAAGGGCGGCGACGCCCGGGCGGCGGTGACGAAGGCGCTCGGCCTCTGAGGCGGCCGCGGGAGGCGTCGATGGGCAGCGTACGGGCCGGCGGAAGCGGTGGCGAAGCCGCGGCTGTACCGGGCCGACGAAGCGGCGGGTGGGTCCCGGCTCGCGCTGCGCTTGGCCGGGATGACGACAAGGAGAGGGGAGGCTCGCGGGCGCCGCATCATCGGGCCCGCTTCTCGCCTTCTGCCGTCACCCCGGAAACCGCGGCGAAGCC
This sequence comes from Rhodospirillaceae bacterium, assembly GCA_018401495.1. Taxonomy (GTDB): domain Bacteria; phylum Pseudomonadota; class Alphaproteobacteria; order Thalassobaculales; family Thalassobaculaceae; genus Thalassobaculum_A. Next base: position 721,737 of record JAGYJX010000006.1, on the reverse strand, counting down.
TCGGCTATCCGGGGCCTACGGAGCGACGGTGGCTGGCCCAGGCAGCCACCGACGAGGCGGCTTGTGGGTTTCCGGACGGGCGCGCGCGGGCGTGGCCGGGCCGGCAGCCAGCGGCCGCGGCTGAACCTCCATGGACCCGGTCTCGGCCTTCGTCGAGGACAACAAGCTCGGCCTCGGCCGCGGCGTGAAGGCCTTCGTCGACTGGCTGACCGACAACTTCCACGCCCAGTTCCGGGCGTTCTCCGACGGGCTCGGCTCGGCGATCGAGGGCGCCATCTGGCTGCTGTCGGCGGTGCCGCCGCTGGCGCTGATCGCGCTGTTCGCCGGCCTCGCCTGGTGGCTGCACCGCTCGATCGCGCTGGTCGCCATGGTGATCGGCGGGCTGCTGCTGATCCTCAACCTCGGCTACTGGGAGGCGACGGTCGAGACCCTGGCGCTGGTGCTGTCGGCCACCCTCGTCTGCGTGCTGATCGGGGTGCCGGTCGGCATCTACGCCGCTCACAACCGCTGGTTCTACGCCGGCATCCGGCCGATCCTCGACCTGATGCAGACCATCCCGACCTTCGTCTACCTGATCCCGACGCTGATGCTGTTCGGGCTCGGCGTGGTGCCGGGGCTGATCTCGACGGTGGTGTTCGCGCTGCCGGCGCCGATCCGGCTCACCGAGCTCGGCGTGCGCAACGTGCCGAGGCCGCTGATCGAGGCCGGCGAGGCGTTCGGCGCCACCCGCCTGCAGCTGCTGCTGAAGGTCGAGCTGCCGCACGCCATGCCGACCATCATGGCCGGGATCACCCAGTGCATCATGCTGTCGCTGTCGATGGTGGTGATCGCCGCCCTGGTCGGGGCCAACGGCCTCGGCAAGCCGGTGGTGCGCGCCCTGAACACCGTCAACATCGCCCAGGGCTTCGAGGCCGGGCTGGCGATCGTGGTGTTGGCCATCCTGATGGACCGCATCATGCGCCGGTCCGACCGGCCCGGCTCCGGCGGCGGGCGCTGACGGTGGACGCGATCGCCTTCGAGCGCGTCGACGTGGTGTTCGGCAACCGCGCCGCCCGGCGCACCGCCCTCGACCTGATCGACGCCGGCGCCGACCGCAACGCCGTGCTGGAGCAGACCGGCGCCGTGCTCGGCGTGCGCGACGCCTCGCTGTGCATCGACGAAGGCGAGATCTGCGTGCTGATGGGGCTGTCCGGCTCCGGCAAGTCGTCGCTGCTGCGCTGCGTCAACGGCCTGAACCCGGTCAGCCGCGGCCGGGTCCTGGTCGCCGACGGCGGCGGCACCGTCGACGTCGCCAACTGCGACGCCGCCACCCTGCGCCGGCTGCGCACCGACCGCATCGCCATGGTGTTCCAGCAGTTCGCGCTGATGCCGTGGCGCACGATCCGCGAGAACGTCGGCCTCGGGCTCGAGCTCCGGGGCATGGCACGCGCCGAGCGCGACCAGCGGGTCGAGGAGAAGCTGGCGCTGGTGCGCCTGGACGAGTGGGCCGACAAGCTCCCGCACGAGCTGTCGGGCGGCATGCAGCAGCGCGTCGGCCTGGCCCGCGCGCTCGCCACCGACGCCGACATCCTGCTGATGGACGAACCGTTCTCGGCCCTCGATCCGCTGATTCGCGAACACCTGCAGGACGAACTGCTGGAACTGCAACGCGCGCTCCGGAAGACCATCGTGTTCGTCAGCCACGATCTGGACGAGGCGCTGAAGATCGGCACCCACATCGCCATCATGGAGGGCGGGCGGATCGTGCAGTACGGACGGCCGGAGGAGATCGTCACCCGTCCTGCCACCGACTACGTCCGGGCCTTCGTCGCCAACGTGAACCCGCTGAACGTGCTGAGCGCGGCGTCGCTGATGCGACGGCTGCGGGACGGCGAGGTGGTCGAGCGCGACCGCGCGGTCGGCCCGCGCACGCCGATGCGCGAGCTGGTGGCGCTCGCCCGCGAGCGCGGCGGCCCCTTCCCCGTGCTGGACGGCGAGGGCAGAGTGCTCGGCGTCGTCGGCGAGGCCGAGATCTGGGACGGGCTGCTGCGGCGGCGCGAGGGCGAGGGACCATGAGCGGGCACATCCGGGGGATCGTCTTCGACAAGGACGGCACCCTGATCCATTTCGAGCGGACCTGGACGCCGGTGTTCGTGGAGAGCGCCGAGGCGATCGCCCGCGCCATCGGCCGGCCGCACCTGGCGCCGTCGTGGCTGGAGGCGACCGGCTACGACACGGCGTCCGGCCGGGTCCGGCCGGATTCGCTGCTGGCGTCGGGCACCACCGACGTGGTGGCCGCCCGGTGGCGCGCGCTCAGCCCCGAGCTGCCGGCGCTCGACACCCTGGTGCCCTGGCTCGACGCGTTCTGGGAACGCCGGGTGCTGGAACTGCTGGCGCCGGTCGGCGACCTCGCCGGCCTGTTCGATGACCTGATCGGGCGCGGCCTGCGCCTCGGCGTCGCCACCAACGACACCGAGCGGGCGGCGCACGCCACGATCCGGCAGCTCGGCCTGACCGAGCGCGTCGGATTCGTGGTTGGCTACGATTCCGGGCACGGCGCCAAGCCCGAGCCCGGCATGATCCTGGCGTTCTGCGCCGCCATGGGGCTGAGCCCGGCCGAGGTTGCGATGATCGGGGATTCCCCCGCCGATCTGACGGCCGGCCGGGCCGCCGGCTGCGGCCGGGTGATCGGCGTGCTGACCGGCACCTCGCCGGAGGCCCTGCTGACCCCGCTGGCGGACCTCGTGGTCGCCGACGTGCACGCCCTGCCGACGCTCCTTGAGGCGCTGCCGGCCTGACGCCGGAGCGGTGGCCGCTCAGAGGTCGATCTGCTCGGACATCGGGGGGTTGGAGGACCCGCCGTCGCTCGCGGCCGCGGCATCGTGCGGCCGGACCGGCGAGGCGTGCGCCTTCACGAAGGCCCGCATGATCACGTCGACCACGCCGGGGTCGACGTGGCGAAGGTCGGCCGGGTCGAAGGCGGCGGCGCCGAGCGCCGTCACGATCTCGTAGGCCGGAAAGTACACGACGTCGTCGTGGGCGCGCGCGAACTCGCCGACGGCGGCCCGCAGGATGGCCTTGCCCTCGGCGTTCGCCACCACGATGTCGCGGCCGGAGAAGGTGCGCTCGAGCGGCACCGGGGACACCGTCACCACCATCCGGGCGTCCGGCCGCAGTTCCCGGATCATGGCGCGGACCGCTTCGAGGTTGGCGATGTTCTCGGCGACGGTGCTCAGGTGCATCGCGGTCTCGGCGGCGCCGCCGCCGCCGAGATAGGCCGGCTTCTGGCAGACCACCCGGCCGTCGTCGTGCTTGCGGAAGACCTCCGCCATGCCGAGGGTGAACAGGAACACCGAGGCCGCCCGGGCGCCCTCCTCGATGACCGCGTCGACCCGGGACACCGCCGCCCGGAGCGCCTCGGGCGTGCGCCCGAAGGTCAGTCGCTTGTAGGGATCCTGGAACAGCAGGCCGCCGCCGGCCGGATCCCGGCCGACCTTCCAGAAGTCGTCCGCCGCCTGGACCCAGCGGCCGGTCAGCCGCTCGAACTCCTGCCGGATCGTGAACGAGTTGTAGTAGTTGAGGTGCGCGACCGCCGGCAGTTCGTCGATCCGGAACTCGCCCCGGTCGATCGCCACCCGGGCGTAATCCGGGCCGACGGTGATCCCGATGGCGGTCAGCGCCTGCCGGATCTCCCGCGCGAAGCAGCTGCCCATGGCGAACACCGTGTCGCCCGGGAACAGCAGGGGCTTCGACTCCAGCGACAGCGTCCGGGTCTCGTGGAAACGGCGCCAGCGGTTGTTCGGCTGGCGGAACACCTGCACCGATTTCAGCATGGCCGGGCCGCCCCGGCCGGCGCCGTCCAGGCGCACTGCCCGCTCTCCAGCGCCTCGAAGCCGCCGCCGGAGTGGGCGGCGACGAAGCCGTCCCAGGCGCGCCGCACCCCGGGAAACCGGCTCGAGCCGTAGTCGTCGTCGACGATCACGCCGCCCGGGACCATGCGCCGGGAGAAGTACTCCAGGCACGCCGAGGTCGGCTCGTACAGATCGGTGTCGAGGTGCACGAACCGGTACGCCCGTTCGGGAATGCCGGCGAACGCGTCCGGGATCCAGCCGGCGTGGATCGACGCCTCGGGAAACCCGTCGAGCGTCCGGCGCACGACCTCGACGTCACTCTCGAAATTGCTCGCGTGCCGGGCCACCATCGGACCCTCCGGCGTCAGCACGGCGTCCTCCACGCGCGCCGCGCTCAACCCCTGGAAGCTGTCGACCAGCACCAGGCCGTCGCCACGCCATCCCGGCCGGCGGTGGGCCGCGACCAGCGCCATCAGGCGGGCGCTGAAGCCTCGCCAGACCCCCGCCTCGGCGATCGCTCCGGCGCCGTCGTCCTCGCCGAGGGCACGGTCCAAGCGCTCGGCGAGCCGCGCCGCCCGCTCGGCGCGGGCAACCAGCTTGTCGGCGGCGACCGTGGTTCCGGACACCGCCATGCACTCGCGGAAGACGTCCAGGAACGGCCGGCCCGCGCAGGTCAGGTGGCCGAGCCGCCGGCGCACCTCCGCGTTCAGGGGGTCCGGGACGGGTACAGGATCAGACATGCCGTGCGCGCGCTCGCTGCGTCGGGACAACCCCTTGCGGGAGGGCCACCTTTTCGCACCAGCCTCCCGGGCTTACAAGGCCCGCCGTCACCCGCCCCTAAGCCTTCAGTGCCGTATTGTCCGGATCGTACGGGCTCTCGGGCACGATCCTGGCCGGCCGCAGCTCGCCCATCAGCCGAACCTGGCACTGCCGGCCGATTTCGGCGAACCCGCTGCGGACGTAGCCGAGCATCAGCGACTTCTTCACGAAATGGCCGTAGCCGCCGGCGGTGCCGCGGCCGACCACCTGGCCGTCCATGAACACCGGCTCGTTGCCGAAGCTGTCGGCGTCGTCGGCGTCGATCTCGATGGTGCAGTAGGTGTTCGGCACGCCGTCCGCCTGTTGGCGAACCAGGGCGTCGCGGCCGGTGAACTCGCCCTTGTTCAGGCGCACGAAGCGGCCAAGGCCGGCCTCGAGCAGGGAGTTCTCGGCGTTCAGGTCGGTGCCCCAGAGGCGGTAGCTCTTCTCCAGCCGCATCGAGTCCATCGCCCGCATGCCAACCAGGGCGATGTCGAACTCGCGGCCGGCCACCATCAGCGCCTCGTAGAGATGCACCTGGTACTCGATGGGATGGTGCAGTTCCCAGCCGAGCGAGCCGACGAAGTTGACCCGCAGCGCCCGCACGCCCGGGCAGAAGCCGACCGGGATGTCCTGCATGGTCAACCACGGGAAGGCGGCGTTCGAGACGTCGGCGTCCGCCAGCTTTTCCAGCACCCGACGGGCGTCCGGGCCGGCCAGCACCAGCACGCCGTAGCGGGTGGTGACGTCGGTCAGGAACACCGAGCCGTCGCGCGGCAGGGTCTTCTGCAGGAAGTCGAGATCGTAGTCGTGGCCGGCCCCGGGCCCGACCAGGTAGAAACGCTCGCCGTACAGCCCGTCGGCCATGCGCGTGATGGTGAACTCCGAGCGCACCGAGCCCGACGGGTTGAGGGCGTGGGCGAGGGTCATCCGCCCGACCGCCTTCGGGATGGCGTTGGCGACCATCCGGTCGAGCCAGGCCCGCGCGCCGGGGCCTTCGACCTCGTACTTGGCGAACGACGACAGCTCCAGCAGGCCGACCCGCTCGCGCATGCCACGGACCTCGTCGCCGACGTGGCCGAACCAGTTGGACCGGCGGAACGAATAGACGTCCCGGCGCTCGACGCCGGCCGGCGCGAACCAGTTCGGCCGCTCCCAGCCGAAGCGCTGGCCCCACACCGCGCCCGCCTGGTCGAGCCGGTCGTAGATCGGCGGCGCCTTGGCAGGCCGGGCGGCGGGCCGCTCCTCCATCGGGAAGTGATTGTAGAAGACGTGCTCGTACGCCTCCTCGTTCTTGATCCGGGCGAAATGCTTGGAGACCACGCCGAAGCGCCGCGGGTCGACGCCGATCATGTCGACCGACGGCTCGCCGTCGACGATCCAGTTGGCCAGCTGCCAGCCGGCGCCGCCGGCCGCCGTGACGCCGAAGCTGTGGCCCTCGGACAGCCAGAAGTTCGGCAGCCCGAAAGCCGGACCGACCATCGGGTTGCCGTCCGGCGTGTAGGAGATCGGGCCGTTGACGATGTCCTTGATGCCGGCGTTGGCGAACGACGGCACCCGGTTGATGCAGCCGTCGACATGCGGCATCAGCCGCTCCAGGTCGCCGGGGAACAGGTCCTTCTCGAAGCTCGGCGGCACGCCGTCGACGAAGCACGCCGGCGCCCCCTTCTCGTAGGGTCCGAGGATCCAGCCCAGGCGCTCCTCGCGCAGGTAATACTGGCAGTCGGATTCCCGCAGGATCGGCAGCTCGGCGTGGCCGGCGTCGCGGTAGGCCTTCAGCGTCGGGTCGATGTCGGTGACGATGTACTGGTGCTCGACCGGGATCACCGGGATCTGCAGGCCCACCATCCGGGCGGTCTGGCGGGCGTAGTTGCCGGTCGCGCAGATCACGTGCTCGCAGCGGATCGAGCCGCCGGCGGTCCTGACGATCCACTCGTTGCCGTCGCGCTCGATCGCGGTCACCGGGGTCTGCTGGTGGATGGTGGCGCCGTGCATGCGGGCGCCCTTGGCGAGCGCCATGGTGACGTCGACCGGCGCGATGTGGCCGTCGGTCGGATGCCAGAGCGCGCCGACCAGCCCGTCGGCGTTGATCAGCGGCCAGAGACGCCGAACTTCGTCGACACCGATCAGGTGGCACTCGACGCCAATGGTCTCGGCCGTGCACTGGTAGTTGCGGTACTCGTCCATCCGGTCGCGGTTGGTGGCCAGCCGCAGATTGCCGGTCGGGTGCAGGCCGACCGCCTGGCCGGTCTCGGCCTCCAGCCTCTTGTAGAGTTCGACCGAGTACTGGTGCAGTTGGCCGACCGAATAGCTCATGTTGAACAGCGGCAGCAGGCCGGCGGCGTGCCAGGTCGAGCCGGCGGTCAGTTCGGTGCGCTCCAGCAGCACCACGTCCGACCAGCCGCGCTTGGCCAGGTGATACAGCGCGCTCACCCCGACGACGCCGCCGCCGATCACCACGACCCGAGCCGTATCCTTCATGTCCCGTCTCCCGGCGCCGGTTCCGCACGGCCGAGCGCCGCGCCCGAGACACCGCCGCGCGCCGACAAGAGTGCCGAAATCCGCCGCCGCCCCGTGCCGATAGGCGACCGCGCGGTGTCGCATTCAGCGCAAACCAGGAGGTCCGATCAGGCCGCTGGCGTTGTGCGCCGCAACACAGCGGGTTTACAGCGGCGGCGCGGTTGATCTAGGCTTGGACAAAATCGGGGTCGGGCAATAGCCGGATCAAACGAGGACAGCCAGCGTGGGGAGCGCGGCTGTCTACAGTCAGGGATGCATGGGGGACTATGGCGGAAACAAAGACGCCGTTCGTCCGATTCTCCGAGGTCCAAAAGACCTATGACGGTGAGATCCTGGTCGTAAAGGATCTCAACCTCGACATCGAAGAGGGTGAATTCGTCACGATGCTGGGACCTTCGGGTTCCGGCAAGACGACTTGCCTGATGATGCTCGCGGGGTTCGAGACGCCGACCGAGGGCCGGATAATGCTCGGCAGCCGGGAACTCAACAACGTGCCGCCGCACAAGCGCGGGATTGGCATGGTGTTCCAGAATTACGCGTTGTTCCCGCACATGACCGTCGCCGAGAATTTGGCGTTCCCTCTGGAGGTCCGCAAGCTCTCGAAGCCGGACATCGCGGCCAAGGTGCAGCGCGCGCTCGACATGGTCGAGCTGTCGAGCTTCGGGGGCCGGCGGCCGGGACAGCTGTCCGGCGGCCAGCAGCAGCGTGTCGCTCTCGCCCGCGCCCTGGTGTTCGAGCCCGATCTCGTCCTGATGGACGAGCCGCTCGGCGCGCTCGACAAGAACCTGCGCGAGCAGATGCAGTACGAGATCAAGCACATCCACGAAAAGCTCGGAATGACGGTCGTCTACGTGACCCACGACCAGTCCGAGGCGCTGACGATGTCCGACCGGATCGCGGTGTTCAACGACGGCCGTATCCAGCAGTTGGCAACCCCGGCTGACCTCTACGAGCGACCGCGGAACGCGTTCGTCGCGCAGTTCATCGGCGAGAACAACCGCCTGCTCGGCCGGGTCGAGGAGGATGACGGCCGGCAGTGCACCGTGGTGGTCGGCGACGTCGCTATCCGGGCGTTGAGCGTCAACCATGGCGGTCGCGGCTCGAGCACGACGCTCTCGCTTCGGCCCGAGCGGGTCACGCTGAACCCGGCCGCCGGCTCGCTGCCGAACGTCTTCGACGCCACCGTCATGGAGTTGATCTACCTCGGCGATCACATCCGCGCGCGGGTCAGCACCTGCGGCGACGAGGCGTTCATCGTCAAGGTTCCGAACGCCTATGGCCATACCGTGCCGACCGAGGGCGCTCGGGTCACGGTCGGCTGGGCGGTCGAGGACTGCCGGGCGCTTGACGCCTGACGCACTGGCGGTCGCCGGTGCGGCCGACCGAGGAGGCCCCGGCCCGTTCGCACACCCCGATCGGAACGGGCGCGGCAAACGGGGGTAAACGCCGGATCACCGGCACACATCAGGGAGACTGCACAATGAGACATCTGCTGAAGAGTGCGGGGGTCGCGGCGCTCGGCGCGGCGGCCTTCGGCTTCGCCGGAGCGGCCTCGGCGGAAACGCTGACGGTCGTCTCGTGGGGCGGCGCCTATGCCAAGAGCCAGATCGAGGCCTACCACAAGCCCTGGGCCGCCAAGACCGGCGATACCATCAACTCCGAAGACTACAACGGCGGCCTCGCCGAGGTTCGCGCCCAGGTCGAAGCGGGCAACGTGACCTGGGACCTGGTCGACGTCGAACTCTCCGACGCGGTGCGCGGCTGCGACGAAGGCATCTTCGAGACGCTGCCGGTCAGCGATCTGCCGAAGGGCGACGACGGCACCCCGGCGGAGGAAGACTTCATCGCCGGAACCGTCCACGAGTGCGCCGTCGGCACCATCGTGTGGTCGACCGTCTACGCCTACGACACCACCAAGTTCAAGGAAGGCCCGAAGACCATCGCCGACTTCTTCGACCTGAAGAAGTTCCCGGGCAAGCGCGGCATGCGCAAGTCGGCGAAGGTCAACCTAGAGTTCGCGCTGATGGCCGACGGCGTGCCGGCGGACAAGGTCTACGCGACGCTGTCGACCCCCGAGGGCGTGGCGCGCGCCTTCAAGAAGCTCGATACCCTGAAGAACGACACGGTGTGGTGGGAGGCCGGCGCGCAGCCGCCGCAGCTGCTCGCCGACGGCGAGGTCGTGATGACCACCGCCTACAACGGCCGGCTGTTCAACGCCATCGTGAACGAGAAGAAGCCGTTCGAGATCGTCTGGGACGGGCAGGTCTGGGACATCGACCTCTGGGCGATCCCGAAGGGTTCCAAGACCAAGGACCGGGCGTGGGAGTTCATCAAGTTCTCCAGCGACACCCAGCGTCTTGCCGACCAGGCCAACTGGATCTCCTACGGCCCGACGCGCAAGTCGTCGTTCCCGAAAATTCCGGAAGCCATCAAGCCGCACATGCCGACGGCTCCGACCAACTTCGAGAATCCGCTGCAGAACGACTTCGAGTTCTGGGCGGACTACGGTGACGAGCTGAACGAGCGCTTCAACGCCTGGCTCGCCAGCTGACGACCCGGGGGTGGGGCGAGAAGCTCGCCCCACCCCTCTCTTTCCTCCTGGCGCGACCTTGCCGTCGCGGGCAACCACGCATCAGCAGCCGGGGATCAGGCGATGGCCCAGATGACCGAGACGGCCGGTCCGATGATCACGACGACCGACGGCACGCCGCTCAAGCTGGCGCTGGCGCGGGCCACCCGGCGCAGCAAGCTGCGCGCCTTCCTGCTGGTGGCGCCGCTGCTCGTCTTCATCGTGCTGACCTTCATCGTCCCGATCCTGGACATGCTGACGCGCAGCGTCTCCAACACCGAGGTGCAGACCGCCATCCCGGAGACCGCCGCGCTGCTCGCCGAGTGGGACGGTCGCGACCTGCCGCCGGAAGCGGTGTTCGCCTCAATGGTGCGGGAGCTCTCCGACGGCGACAGGCGCCGCGACGTGTCCCGGATGGCGGCGCGGCTGAACTACGAGGACGGTGGCTTCAGGTCGCTTCTCAACAAGACCCAGCGCCAGGCCGCTCGGATCAAGGCCGGCCCCTACCGCGAGGCCATGATCGCGGTCGACAAGGACTGGGGTGAAACCAGGACCTGGAAGATCATCCAGCTGGCGTCGCCGACGGTCACGATGAGCTACTACCTGAACGCGGTCGACCTGACCTACGACGCCAACGGCGCCATCGTGCAACAGCCCGAGTGGCAGCGGATCTACGTCCACCTCTTCCTGAAGACGATCTATGTGGCGCTTGGCGTCACCCTGGCGTGCCTGGTGCTCGCCTACCCGATCGGCTACCTCCTGGCGACCCTGCCGCCGAGCAAGGGCAACCTGCTGCTGATCCTCGTGCTGCTGCCGTTCTGGACCTCGCTGCTGGTGCGGACGACGTCCTGGATCGTGCTGCTGCAGACCAACGGCGTGATCAACGACACGCTGGTCTGGCTCGGGGTCATCGACACCGACAACCGGCTTTCGATGATCTACAACATGACCGGCACGGTCATCGCCATGACGCACATCCTGATGCCGTTCATGGTGCTGCCGCTCTACTCGGTCATGAAGACGATCTCGCCGAGCTACCTGCGCGCCGCGCGCTCGCTCGGCGCCAACCCGCTGGTCGCGTTCGTGCGGGTGTACGTGCCGCAGACGGTGCCGGGCATCGGCGCCGGCTCGATCCTCGTGTTCATCCTGGCGATCGGCTACTACATCACGCCGGCGCTGGTCGGCGGCCAGGATGGCCAGCTGATCTCCAACTTCATCGCCTACCACATGCAGAAATCTCTGAACTGGGGGCTGGCGGCCGCGCTCGGCGCGATCCTGCTCGCCGGCGTGATGGCGATGTACTGGCTGTACGACCGCCTGGTCGGCGTCGACAACATGAAGCTCGGCTGAGGGAGGGCGAGCCATGGCACTGCCGAGCTACGCGGGACCGTTCGAGCGCCTCTGGTACTATGTGTACCGGCTGATCTGCGCGGCCATCTTCGTGTTCCTGATCGCCCCGATCCTGGTGATCATCCCCTTGTCCTTCAACGCCGAGCCGTACTTCACCTTCACGCCGGCGATGCTGTCCTTCGACCCCGACGGCTATTCGCTGCGCTGGTACCGCGACATCGTCGACAACGAACAGTGGCGGCACTCGATCAAGAACAGCTTCATCATCGGCATCGCCTCCACGATCGTCGCCACCACCCTCGGGACCATCGCCGCCCTCGGCCTGTCGCGATCCGAATTGCCGGCCAAACGGTTGATCATGGCGGTGCTGATCTCGCCGATGATCGTTCCGCTGATCATCACGGCGGCGGCCATGTTCTTCTTCTACTCCGCCCCTTTCGGCCTGGATTTCTCGCTCACCGCGACGTTCCCGGGGTGATCCTGGCGCACGCGGCACTCGGCACCCCGTTCGTGGTGATCACCGTCACCGCCACCCTGATCGGCTTCGACAAGAACCTGATTCGCGCGTCGAACAGCCTCGGCGCCGATTCCACCACCACCTTCTTCAAGGTGATCATGCCGTTGATCCTGCCGGGCGTGATCTCCGGCGCGCTGTTCGCCTTCGTGACCTCGTTCGACGAGGTGGTCGTCGTGCTGTTCATGGCGGGCTTCGAGCAGCGCACCATCCCGCGCCAGATGTGGGCCGGAATCCGCGAGCAAATCAGCCCGACGATCCTGGCGGTCGCCACCCTGCTGATCTGCCTGTCGACGATCCTTCTGGCCACCATCGAACTCCTTCGCCGGCGCAACGAGCGGCTGCGCGGCGTCACCTACTGAGGTCGGCCAGGTAATTTTCCGGCAGCCCTGGACAAACCAGGACCCAAGCCCCACCTTCCCGTCTACATCGCGCCTGGAGGCGGACATGTATCGCGACAACTCCCTGGTTCCGAAAGAGGCGATCCGCCTCGCCGCACTCGGCCTTCTCGCCGAGGGTGAGCGCCCGTACGGCGATCTCGCCCGCGAGGTCAGGGAATTCGCGTCACGGATCGTCGGGCCGTCGCTGGATCTGCTCGGCACCTCGATCGAGCTGCTGCGCTTCGAGGGGCTGATCGAGCCGGTCGGCGGTCGCGGCATGGAAGACAACGCCGTGGTCCGGCTTACCGCCGAGGGCCGCGCGGCGCTGATTGACTATCTCACCTCGACCATGCGCCCGGGCGTATCCGACCTGAACAAGCTGGTCCTGGCCCTCAAGCTGCGCTTCATCGACCTGCTGTCGGCCGAGGACCGGGCCGAGCAGATTGCCGCGCTTGAGACGATGTACGCCGGCGAGAAGGCTCGTCTGGAGGATCTGCGCGCCCGGACCGGAAGCGAGGCCGGGCTGCTGTCCGACTGGCTGGATCTTGAGATCGATCAGGTTGACCGACGCATCTCCTGGTGCCGGGGATTGATCGCGTTCTGAGCCGATCGGCCGTCTGCGCGATCAGGCGGCGGTAGCGTTTTCACACTTTTCCACCGAACTCTGACCGGCAACCGCGCCGCCGACAAAGGCGGCGATCCAATCGGCTATGGCGTCGTGGTCCAACGGCCTGCCCAGCGAGGCCTTGCCGCGGGCATAGACCTCTTCGCCGGCGCGCTCGCGCCTTAACTCGAGCAGCCGGTCGACGGTGGCGACGTTCATCTCCGGATGACCCTGGAAGGTCAGGATCCGGTCGCCGATGCGCAGCATCGCGTTCGGGCAGAACTCGCTGGACGCCAGCACGACAGCGCCTTCGGGTGCCCGCACCACCTGGTCCTGGTGGCTGACCAGAACGTTCACCGCGTCCGGCCCGCCGACCATCCACGGCTCGCGCCCGCGGAGAGCGTGTTCGTGCACCCCCAGCCCCCAGCCACGCTCGGATTTGCGGACCTCGCCGCCAAGCGCCTGGGCGATCAGCTGGTGCCCGAAGCACCCGCCGACCAACACCTTGCCCGCCGCGGCCGCCCGGCGCACGAACGCCTCGGCGTCGCGGATCCAGGGCAGTTCCTCGTAGACCCCGTGCGGACTGCCCGAGAAAATATAAACGTCGTGATCGTCCACGCTGGCCGGCAACTCGCCGTCGACCACCGCCACCGAATCAAACGTGGCCTCGGGCAACCGGGAACCCAGCAACGCCCGGAAGCTGTCCTTGTACGGCGGCATCACATCGGCCAGCGGATCGGCCACGCGCCCGCACACCATCACGCAAACCCGCATGCCGATCTCCCTCTCCCTCACAGCAGATGCTGGCCGCCGGTCACGAAGATCTCGGTCCCGGTCACGTAGGAACTGTCCTCGGAACACAGGTAGTAGATGGTCGACGCCACGTCCTTGGGTTCGCCGAGGCGATGCAGCGGGATGCGCGGAATCAAGACCTCGGTCTCCGGCGAGAGCATGGCGGTCTCGATCTCGCCCGGCGCCACCGCGTTCACCCGCACGCCGAGCTCGGCAAACTCGTAGGCCATCTCGCGCGTCAGGGCGGACAGCGCCGCCTTCGAGGTCGAGTACGCCGATCCCGCGAACGGGTGGATGGCGTGCCCGGCGATGGAGGTGATGTTGACGATGGCGCCCTTGCCACGGTGCAGGGAGGCCCCGAAGCCGCGGGCCAGCTTGAGCGGCGCGAAGAAATTCAGCTCGAACACCTGCCGCCAGGCGTCCAGGTCGCCGTTGAGACAGCCGAGCCGTTCCTTGTAGGGCGTCTTGGGCGACCAGCCGGCGTTGTTGACCAGGGCGTGCAACGGCCGGCCGCCGAGCCAGTCGTTGGCTTCCGTCGACGAAGCTGTCGAGGCTGTCCGCATCCCCGAGATCGGCGGTGATGTGGTAGGCGCGGTCGGGGTCCATCCGGCATTCGGGCGGCGGCGCGTCGCGCGAGCAGGTCAGGACCCGCCAGCCGCGGCGCAGGAAGAACGCCACCGTGGAATGGCCGATTCCGCGACTGGCGCCGGTGAGGAGGAGAAGCTTGCCTTCGTCGGACATGATCGGACGATACCCGAGGCGGCGACGCGGCGGAAGGCTCTGCCGAGCCCCCCGCGGCGTCGTCCCTTCGGTCGCTCCGGTGGCACTCCGGGCCGGCGCCTCAGCGGACGCTGGCCACCCGGAACGTCCTCATTTCGCCGTCGTGTTCGGTGATCGAGACATACTCGCCCTCGACGAAGCGGTGCCTGTCGAACCGAAAGATCGGGTCGTCATGGTCATCATCCTCGCCCGGGTAGTCGTAGTGGAACATCCAGCGCTGCCCGCGGGTGTGCAGCAGCAGCCCTTCCTCGTCCGGCTGGCCCGGCCAGAACCGGCGGACGGTGCAGTCCGCCTTGACCCGCGACCAGACATCCAGATCCAGGGTCCCGTCGGTTGTCAGAGGGGCCCTGAACTCGTACCCCCGCAACGGGCTGCCCTCGGGAAATTCGGCGTTCCGCGCCAACTCGAGCCGGATGGTCTTCAACGGCATTCTCTATCCTCCCTGTGGGCTCGTCCCGGCGCGATCAACGCGCCAGCATCATGGTGACGGCACCGCCGGTCAGCGCGTCGTCGGTCACCCCGCCCATCACGAATTCGCGCAGCCGACTGTGGCTGTAGGCGCCGAGCAGGATCAGATCGGCGTTGGCCGCGACCGCTTCGGCCTCCAAGGTCGCGGCAACGCCCTCGCGGGACACCTTGACCCGGCGACCGGTTGCCGCAATGCCCCACAGGGTAAGAGTGTGCACCAGATCGTCCGGGGTTTCAGAACTCTTGCCGTCATCGTCGACGACGACAACCGTGACCGCGTCAGCGCTCGCCAGCATCGGCATCGCCATCGCCACCGCGCGCGCCGCCTCGGCCGAACCATTCCAGCCGATCAGCACACGGCGGCCGACATCGCCGACAGGCGCCGAGCCTGCCAGGAGTACGGGACGACCTGAATCGAGCATTGCCACCTCGACGAGGCCGGCACGCTCCTGGCCATCCTCGGCCTTGGTGCGCGCGAAGACCGTCAGATCGGCGACCCGCGCCGGACGGGCGATCGCTCCCGGCAGCGCCGACGTCACCGCCGAGAACGAAGCGGACGGGCGGCTCGAGGCCGCGTCGCCGGAGATCCCGCTGGCCTTCAGCCAGTCGGTGTAGGTCGCCATCGCCGCCTTCTCGCGCGCCGCCGACTGCGATTCGGCTGCTTCCACGATGCTGTCGATCATGGCGGCGTTGAAGCCCTCCCCGACCAGCGGGATCATGTCGCGGGGATCTCGACGGAACAGCATCGCGTCGATGTGCGCGCCGCGCCGCCGCGCCACGCTGGTCGCCAGGTCCAGCGCCGGCCGGTCGCCGGCATCGCCGAGCAGCGGCACCAAAATCCTCTTCATGTCGCATCCTCCACGGTTCAACGTGGGCGTCTCTTCCCACGACGGTCATCACTAGGCCCCGGGCACAGTTTCCCGGCATTGAGCCATGTCAACGGCTCCCGGACCGCCGCGACCACGGTGGCGGCGAGATCGGCGACCGGGCGGCTGGCATCCAGGCGCAGCCAGTCTTCAGGCGCAGCAATGCTCTCGACCTGCCGATCGACGATGTCGCCGGTCGCGTCTGAGGCGTCGCCGGTGCGCGCCGACACTCGGGCGCGGGCCTCGCGCGCCGACAGTTCCAGCCAGATCCCGAGAAAGCCGGCACCGGCCCGGCGGGCGGCTGCGGCGACGGCGTCCCGGTCCTGTTGCCGGCCGTAGACCGCGTCCGCCACCACCGAGGCGCCGAACGTCGCCAAACGGCGGGCGCGGCGATGGATGGTCGCGAACACCCGCCGACTGACGGCCGGATCGTATGCCTCCGCCGGCAACCGGTCGGTCTCGGCGACGTCGAACATCCGCTTGCGAACCACATCCGAGCGCAGCACGACCGCCCCGGGCGCCCGCCCGATCTCGGCGGCCACCGCCCGCGCCAGGGTGCTCTTGCCGGTTCCCGAAACGCCGCCAATCGCCAACACCACCGGCGGCACGGTGTCCAGGTAGCCGCGCGCCTCCTCCAGGTAGCGCCGGGCGTCCTGGGCGCGATGGCGCTCCAGGCCATGCTGCGTGGCGGCGGTCGCCCCGACATGGGCGCGAACGGTCGCCCGCATCGACAGGAACAACGGCAGCACGACGGCGGCCTCGTCGTCACCGCAGGCCGACAGCCAGCCGTTCCAGACCCGATTGGCGCCTGCCGCCAACCCGCGATGCCGGAGGTCCATCAGCATAAAGGCGAGGTCGTAGGCGACGTCGACGGTGGCGAGTTCCTCGTCGAACTCGAGGGCGTCAAAGAGCACCGGACGCCCGTTCTCGCCCCGGAAGACGTTGCGCAGGTGGAGGTCGCCGTGGCAGCGCCGAACCCGGCCGCGGCGTCCGCGGGCGTCGAGCCGCCCGCCAAGGTCGCCCGCCAGAAATTCGGTCCGAGCCACCAGATCGCCTGCCGCATCGGCGTCGAGCACGACCGGAACCCCGGCCAGCAGGCCGGTCCGATTGATCTCCAGCACATCCTGAACCCGCCTCGATCCGGACCGGGACCGCCGCCGCGGCGCCGCGGCGTGCGCCGTGGCGACGACAGCGGCCAACGCGTCGAGATCGCGATCGGCAAGGCCACCGGTCTCTGCCAGTCGGTCAAAAAGCGCCTCGCCATCGAACCGGCGCATCACCACGACCGGCTCGACCAGGCGCTCGCCCTTGACGCTCGGGACGTCCGGACCGCGCAGCCGCCAGCGGCCGTCAAGCCCCACCACCACCGCGCCGACGCCAAGGTAAAGGTCGGGGGCGGTCCGGCGGTTGATCTCCACTTCGCGCCGGCAGATCCGTCGGCGCCGGGCGAGCGTCGACAGGTCCATGTAGGGCAGCGCCACCGGCTTCTTGATCTTGTAGGCGCGGTCGCCGGCCAGCACGACCACCGCGCCGTGGGTCTCGATCGGAGGTTCCACCCGGCCGTCCGTTGCGGCGAAACCATGGGTGGCGGGGTCGGCCAGGAACGCCGTCAGGAGATCCAGGCGATTCCCGCCACGACTTTCAGACGAGCCCATGGCGGCTTCCCGGTCGATGCGCGGTCGACCGCTCCTCGGGCAGTTGCTCGGGTTCCTCGTGGATCAGCACCTCCACGCTGGGAAAGGCCGCGCAAACCGCGCGCTCGACATCGTCGACGATGCGGTGGGCGTGGTCGACGGTCAGCCCGCCATCCACCACCAGGATCATCTGGATAAAGGTGTCGGTGCCGGACCGGCGGGTCCGCAGGTCGCGGACCGCCCTCACCTCCGGGTGCTCGAGGGCGATCCGGCGTATCCGGTCGCGTTCGCCATCGGGCAGTTCGCGATCCATCAGAAGGTCGACGGCGTCACGCCCGATGACGAAAGCGCTGCGCGCCATCCACACCGCGATCACCCCGGCGATGATCGGGTCCAGCCAGATCCATCCGGCCACGCCCGCGATCAGGAAGGAGGCGATCACGCCGACGTTGACCACCAAGTCGGCGCTGTAGTGCGCCCGATCGGCGGCGATGGCCAGCGAACCGGTGCGCCGGATCACCCGGCTCTGCACGGCCACCAGCGACAGGCTCAGCAGGATCGCGAACACAGTCGTCAGGATACCGACCCATTCGTGTCGGATGGGCGCGGGATCGACCAGACGCCGTGCGCACTCCACCAGCACCAGGGCCGCCGACCCTCCGATGAAGGCAGCCTGGCTCAACGCCGCCACCGATTCCGCCTTGCCGTGGCCCCAGCGGTGCTCCTGGTCGGCGGGTTTGGCTGCCTTCCGCACCGCGATCAGGGTGACCAGCGACATGCCGGCGTCGAGCAGCGAGTCGACCAGGCTCGACAGCATCGCCACCGAGTCGGTGGTCCACCAGGCGCCGGTCTTGGCGACGATCAGGATCGACGGCGACGGCCGTCGCCGCGATCGCCGCGCGCCGGGTAAGGCGTGCGATCTCCGGCGCCTGCCCGATGGGATCGAGCGCCGGGGCCGGGGCCGCCCTCAGGGGAACAACCGCTGGACCGTCCATGCCGCCCCGTCGCTGGCCCTGGAGAACACGAACCGGTCGTGCAGCCGGAATTCGCCGTCCTGCCAGAACTCGATCCGCATCGGGGTCAGGCGGTATCCAGACCAGTACGATGGACGCGGCACGTCGCGGTTCTCATACTCGGCGTCGAAACGCGCCACCGCCGCCAGCAGGGTCGGCCGATCGGCGAGCGGCCGTGACTGCTGCGACGCCCAGGCGCCGATGCGGCTGCCGCGCGGCCGGCTCGCGTAATACTCGTCGGCCTCAAGGTCCGACACGCTGATCACCGGGCCCTCGACGCGAACCTGCCGGCGCATCGACTTCCAGTGAAAGCACAAGGAAGCGAACGGGTTGACCTCGAGATGCCGGCCCTTCTGGCTTTCGGTGTTGGTGTAGAACGCAAAGCCCCGCGCGTCGAAGTCCTTGAGCAGGACGATCCGGGCCGACGGACGGCCGTCCGAATCCGCCGTCGCCAGCGTCATGGCGTTGGCGTCGTTCACTTCGGCCGCCTCGGCCTCGCTCAGCCATCGCCGGAACTGTTCGAACGGATCGTCGGTCTCTGGCTCGAACATGACTACCGCCCTCCACACCACGAACGCCGGATTCTTGCCGCGTCCCGGCCATATTCCGCGTGCCCAGTAGCCTCTGCCGCGGCGATCCGCAAGCGGGGAACCGCCACACGGCGCTGACGTTGCGACGGAATAGTCGGGATCGCGCGTTTGATCCGTGACCTGGATCAACGCGCCGATAGCCCGGACCGGGAAGACGGCGCGCGCTGCCACACCCAACAGGTCCCGGGAGCCGGCTCTCGGGAGGCGGGACGCGCCCCGGCGGGGCGCCATGAAAGGACGGGACGACGATGATTCGCAAGATGGCCGATGGTGACGCTGCTGGCCGTGGGACTGGCGGCGTGCAGCAACGCGGGGCCGAAGCAGACCGGCGGCACGTTGCTCGGCGGCATCGGCGGCGCGGTCGCCGGCGCGCAATTCGGACAGGGGACCGGCCGACTGGCCGCCGTGGCCGCCGGCACCCTGCTTGGCGCCCTGGTGGGCAGCGAAGTCGGATCCTCGCTGGACAACGCCGACAAGGCGGCGATGGCCCAGACCACCCAGACGACCCTGGAGAGTGCGCCGTCGGGAACCAGTTCGACGTGGCGCAACCCGGATTCCGGCCACTCCGGCACCGTCACCCCGACCAGCACCTACCAGAGCAGCAGCGGTCAGTATTGTCGGGAATTCTCCCAGACGGTTAACATCGGCGGTCGCAGCGAGGAGGCGTATGGTACCGCATGCCGACAGCCGGATGGATCCTGGCAGATCGTGAACTGAGCGTCGGCGACAGAGCCGGCGCGGAACCGGCCGATTCCGGTGGAGACGCGTGTCCGTGAGCGACCCCTACAAGACCCTCGGGGTCGCCCGGACGGCGGATCAGGCCGAGATCAAGTCGGCCTATCGAAAGCTGGTGAAGAAGTATCACCCGGACCTCAATCCGGGTGATACCGACGTCGAACGCCGCTTCAAGGAACTGAGCGCGGCCTACGATGTGCTGGGCGACCCGGCGAAACGCGCCCGCTACGACCGCGGCGAAATCGATCCCGACGGCAGGAGCCGGTCGACCGGAGGCGGGTTCTGGCGCAACTGGAAACGCGGGTCCGGCGCCGGGTCCGGCAGCGCCGACGGCGGCCCCCGCTTCGACTTCGGCAACGAGTTCGATTCCGAACCCGACCCGATGGATGAAATCCTGAAGGCTTGGCGCAACGCCAAGGCCCGCCAGGACGGTGGCGAAGCCGCCGGGGCCGGTGACGCGGCGGCGCGGACAGCCCAGCGCCGATCGCCCCAGGACCAGCGCTACCGCCTGAAGGTCCCGTTCGTGGAAGCCGCGGGCGGCATCAAGAAGCGGGTCACGCTGTCCGACGGCAAGGTCATCAGCCTGAGCATTCCCGCCGGCACCGACGATGGCGCGACCTTGCGGCTCAAGGGCCAGGGCAAGCCCGCGTCCGGCGGCAAGCCGGCCGGCGACGCCTATCTCGAACTCCAGGTCGAACCGCACGCCTTCTTCCGGCGCGAGGACCAGGACATCCGGCTGGAACTCCCCGTGACCCTCAAGGAAGCGGTGCTCGGCGCGTCGGTGACGGTTCCGACCATCCACGGCAACGTCACCCTGAAGATCCCGAAGGGCGCCAACACCGGCCAGGTGCTGCGGCTGCGCGGCAAGGGGGTTCCGGCGGCCGGGGTCGAGCCGGCTGGCGACCAGTACGTCGAGTTGACGGTCGTGCTGCCGGTCGAACCGGACCCGGCGCTTGAGGCGTTCGTCGAGTCCTGGAGCCCGGCCGTCCCGCAAAACCCCCGTCACAAGATGGGTGTGTAACCGGCCACCGGATCAGGACCGGGAGTTTCTCGGCGCCGATGGCGGTGCTCCCCCCTGCGGCAGGTGGATCACGGCGGGACCGTCGGTCTGCGCGGCCTGCCCCAGCAGATCGGCGATCGGCAGACCGAGGATGCGCTCCTCCGCCTCGAAAAGCTGGTCGAGCCGTTCCGCCAGCCGACCGGTGGCGGCGTCGAGCCGGCGTGCTGCCCGGCGCAGGGCCGGATCCGCGTCGATCCTGCTGTCCAGCCCAAGGGTCAGATCGAGGTCGCGGGCGAGATCCGCCAACGTCGTGGTGTGCAGGTCGCGGATCAGCGCGAAGCCGCCATCGTCGGTCAACACCAGGTAGGCCTTCTGCCGCAACGCCTCGATCAGGCGATCGCGCTCGTCCATCGGCAGCGCCCGGACCAGATCATCGGTGGACACGCCGTCCCGCGGCCGAGCGGCCAGCGCCGCGAGCAGCACCACCGCGGCCTCCAGCCGCCGCGGCGGGTCCAGGCGGATATCGATCCCGTGGGCCCGCGCGTTCCGCCATTCCGGGAACGACGCGGCGAACACCGCGCCGATGATCACCACGGTCCACGACAGGTACATCCAGATCAGGAAGATCGGAAACACCGCCAGCGCACCATAGATCGTCTGGTAGCTCGGAAAGCTGATGATGTAGAGCCGAAAGCCCCACTTCAGGACCTCGAGCGCGACGCCGGCGACGAGGCCCCCCATCGCCGCGTCGCGCAACAGCACCGGGCGCGCCGGAACCAGCGCGAACATCACCGTGAACGCCAAGGTCTGCAGCGCCGCCGCCATCACCCGGCCGCCAAATCCCCAGCCCTGCACCTCCAGCGGGATGGTCACGTAGGAGGCGCTCTCCCCGGCGAACTCGCCGATCCGGTCGAACACCCCGGTGGTCAGCGAGAAGCTGGCGCCGAGCAGGACCGGGCCGAGGGTCAGGAGCGTCCAGAAGATCAGCAGGCGGGTCATGATCGGGCGTTCGCGTTCGACCCGCCAGATCGTGTTGAAGACCGCTTCGACGGTCGACAGGAGCAGCACCGCCGACACCCCAAGCGCGATCACCCCGACCGTCGTCAGGTTGGTGGCGTTGCGCATGAATTCCGTCATGTGCGACCGGACGACCGACCCCACCTCCGGCACCAGGTTCTCGAACAGCAGGATCTCGATGCGGTCCTGGATGGCCTGGAACGCCGGAAACGCCGAGAAGATCGAGAACGCGATCGTCATCAGCGGCACCAGCGCCAGGAGCGTGGTGAAGGTGAGCGCGCCCGATGCCTGCAGGCCGCCGTCGCGGTAGAACCGGCGCAACGCGTAGATCATGTAGGCGCCGACGATTCGCGCCAGGCGGACCGGGCGCGTGCGCGCGATCTCCCGCAGCCATGTCATCAAGGCGTTCATACGAACCAATATAGCACGCCCCGCCGCCAAGGCCGCCCCGGCCGCGCACGCTGCCCGTTTGCTTGCGGGGTCCGGGTGTTCGTGTAGGATGCCGCGCCTAACGAACATTCCGGCGCGCACGAGGACAGGATGGCCGACGATCCCCGCATCATGGTGGGCAAACGGGGTCTGATCATGGGGGTGGCCAACGATCGGTCGATCGCCTGGGGCATCGCCAAGGCGGCCGCCGATCAGGGTGCACAACTGGCCTTCACCTACCAGGGCGAGGCGCTGGAGAAGCGAGTGCGCCCGCTGGCCGAGCAGGTCGGATCGTCCCTGGTGGAGCCTTGCGACGTTACCGAGGACGGCAGCATCGACCGGGTGTTCGAGCGGGTGGGGGCGGCCTGGGGCGGGCTGGACTTCGTGGTCCACGCCATCGCCTACTCCGACAAGGAGGAACTGAAGGGCAAGTACGTCGCCACCTCGCGGGACAACTTCCTGCGAACGCTCGACATCTCCTGCTACTCGTTCACCGCCGTCGCCAAGCGCGCCGCCGACCTGATGCCTTCCGGCGGCAGCCTGCTGACCCTGACCTACTACGGCGCCGAGCGGGTGATGCCGCACTACAACGTGATGGGCGTGGCCAAGGCGGCGCTCGAAGCCAGCGTGCGCTACCTGGCGGTCGACCTAGGCGGCCAGGGGGTGCGGGTGAACGGACTGTCGGCGGGGCCGATGAAGACGCTGGCGGCGTCCGGCATCGGCGATTTCCGCTACATTCTGAAGTGGAACCAGTACAACTCGCCGCTGCGCCGCAACGTCACGTTGGACGATGTCGGCGGAGCTGGCCTGTACCTCGTCTCCGATCTGTCGTCCGGCGTGACCGGAGAGGTCCACCATGTCGACTGCGGCTACAACATCGTCGGCATGAAGGCCGTCGACGCTCCCGACATCACGACCGTCTGACCGTCCGGGGGCGCCGCCATGGCGAGCAACGCGTTCGGCACCCTGTTCCGGGTCACCACCTGGGGCGAGAGCCACGGCGAGGCGATCGGCTGCGTGGTCGACGGCGCGCCGCCGCGCATCGCGCTGACCGAGGCCGACATCCAGCACGACCTGGACCGCCGCCGGCCCGGCCAGTCGCGCCACACCACCCAGCGCCGCGAACCCGACGCGGTGAAGATCCTGTCGGGGGTGTTCCAGGGCGAGACCACCGGTACGCCGATCTCCCTGGTCATCGAGAACCAGGACCAGCGCTCGAAGGACTACGGCGAGATCAAGGACCGCTACCGGCCCGGCCACGCCGACTACACCTACGACGCCAAATACGGCATCCGCGACTATCGCGGCGGCGGTCGCTCGTCGGCGCGCGAGACGGCGATGCGCGTGGCCGCCGGCGCGATCGCCCGCAAGGTCCTCGCGCGCCGCCTCGGCAATGCCTTTGCCGTGCGCGCCGCGCTGGTGCAGGTGGGGCCGCACCGGATCGACCGGTCGCGCTGGGACTGGGCCGAGGTGGAACGCAACCCGTTCTTCTGCCCCGACGCCACGGCGGCGGCGGCTTGGGAGGGTTTTCTCGACGGAGTCCGCAAGGCGGGGTCCTCGGCCGGGGCGGTCATCGAGGTCGTGGCGACCGGAATTCCCGCCGGGCTCGGCGAGCCGGTCTACGGCAAGCTCGACGCCGACCTCGCGGCCGCGATGATGAGCATCAACGCGGTCAAAGGCGTGGAGATCGGCGACGGCTTCGCAGCCGCGGAGATTCCCGGGCACGAGGCCGCCGACGAGATGCGCATGGACGGCGGCCGGCCGGCGTTCCTCTCGAACCACGCTGGCGGCATCCTCGGCGGCATCTCGACCGGCCAGGAGGTGGTGGTCCGGTTCGCGGTCAAACCGACCAGTTCGATCCTCACCCCGCGCGCCTCGATCGATCGCTTCGGGGCCGAGGTGGAGGTCGTCACCAAGGGACGCCACGACCCCTGTGTCGGCATCCGCGCGGTGCCGGTGGGCGAGGCGATGATGGCCTGCGTGCTGCTCGACCACCTGATGCGCCACGAAGCCCAGTGCGGGCCGCTGCGGACGGAAGACGCCGGTTGAACGCCGGCCGCGGGCGTTCGACTCCGGCGTCGCTCGCCGCTAGACTCCCGGACGTTCTTTCCAACTTCCCGGACACCGCATGCGCCGCTTCCTGGTCGGTCTGCTCGCCATCGTCGGAGCCCTGTCCCTGATCGTCCTGGTCGCCGGTGTCGCCGGTGTCTGGTGGTGGATCGACGACTTTTCCGAACCGGAACCGCTGCCCGAGCGGATGGTGCTGTCGGTGAGCCTCAACGGCTCGCTGTCCGAGGCGACGCCCAGCGATCCGCTGGCCAATCTGTTTCCGCAGAAGGCCGGCCTCGCCTTGGTCGACCTGGTCGACGTCCTCGACCGCGGCGCCGGCGATCCGCGCGTTTCCGGCGTGGTGTTCGACCTCTCGGTGCGCGCAGATCGGGCTGGCCCAGACCCAGGAACTTCGGGCCGCGGTGTTCCGCTTCCGGGCCGCCGGCAAGTCCGCGTTTGCCTTCGCGGACAGCTACGAGGACGACGGCATCGGCCCGTACTACCTGGCCAGCGCGTTCGACCGGATCTGGATGCAGCCGTCGGGGCTGCTCGGCCTGACCGGGATCTCGATGGAACTGCCGATGGCGCGCGGACTGCTCGAGGAGATCGGCCTGCTGCCGGAGTTCGAGCAGCGCTTCGAGTTCAAGGGCGCGATGGCGTCGGTCACCGAGACCGCCTTGCCGCCGGCGGTTCGCGACAACCTCTCCCGCGCCGCGGACTCGCTCTACGGCCAGGTGGTCAGCGGCATCGCCAGCGCCCGTCGTCTCGGCGGGGCGGCGGTGGCGGCGCTCATCGACCGCGGGCCACTGATGGCCGAGGAGGCTCGTTCCAACGGCCTCGTGGACGCCCTCGGCTACCGCTCGGACGCCGAGGCGGCGGCCGGCCTCAACGCCGAGACCGGCATCGGCGCCGCCCGCTACCTGGCCGAGGCCGGTCGGCCCCACGCGTCGGGCACGCGGGTGGCGCTGCTTCATCTCGACGGCACCATCGCGCGCGGCAACGGCGACGGCTTCGGCAACCCGGTCGGCACCGGCTCCGCCTGGATGACCGAGGTGGTCGACGAGATCCTGGCCGACGACCAGGTGCGCGCCGTGATCCTGCGGGTCTCCAGCCCGGGCGGTAGCTACGTCGCCTCGGACACCATGCGCCACGACATCGACCGACTGCGCGCCGCCGGCCTGCCGGTGATCGCCAGCTTCGCCGACGTCGCGGCCTCCGGTGGCTATTTCGCCGCCCTGCCGGCCGATCACATCCTGGCCCATCCGGCCACCCTGACCGGCTCGATCGGCGCGGTCGGCGGCAAGATAAGCGGCAGCACGCTGCTCGAGCGCCTCGACGTGAAGGTCGACCGCATCGAGATCGGCCGCAACGCCGGGATGTTCAGCGTCACCCGGCCGTTCACCACGGAGCAGCGCCAGCACCTGCGGCGCATCCTGGATTCGATCTACGCCGACTTCGCCGGCCGGGTCGGCGAGGCTCGCAGCCTGTCGGCGGCGGAGATCGACGCGGTGGCGCGTGGCCGGGTCTGGACCGGCGAGGATGCCCAGAGGGTCGGCCTGGTGGACGGGCTCGGCGGCTACGCCGAGGCGATGCAACTCACCCGCCAGACGATCGGGCTGACGCCGGACGGGGCGATCGAGCGCGTCCAGTTTCCGCGCGGCCTGGATTCGTTCGACGCCGTGCTCGACGCCATTCGCGCCGGCGACATCAGCGGCACCTTAACGAAGCTGAAAGCGATCGCCACATACGGTGGGGAACTGATGCGACTGATGCCGCTGGGCGGGTCCGGACTGATCCGGGCCGAGGCCCTCGGTGCGGCGCGCTGACGGGGAGATCGCGCAGGATGGCAAAGCTGGTTTCGACGCGTGTGGTGCTGCTCGCGGGGGCGGTGACGCTGGCAATTCTGGCAGCGACAACTGCCGGGAACGCGCCCGCTGTCGCCGCGGAGGCGGAGTCCACGACCGACCGCAAGGACGCCGACAAGGCGCAGCAGAAGAAAGACAAGGAGTTCAACCGCGAGATCCTGTACCGCCACGCCATCGGTCCGAAGGTGCTGACGCTCGGGCCCTACTCGATTTCGCTGTTCGTCCGCGGCCAACCCCTGGAAGCCCGGCTTGCGGGTCGCCGTGCAGACCACGTCGGAACTGGCGCGCCAGCAACTCGAAGCGCAGAAGATGGCGATGAACGGCATCGTCTATCCGCTCGCCGTGCGGATGTTCGAGCAGGGTCGGCCATCGTCGGACCAGATCCGCGCGTTCAAGGACGACACCCGCGACCAGCTGATCCAGCGCTATCCGGATCTGATCGAGGAAGTGTTCATCGAATCCATGATCTGACCGGGCGCGATCCGCTTCAGGCTCCGCCGCGCTTGCGCGACGAGAGCAGGATGCTGGTTTCGGTCGAGGCGATGCCGTCGATCAGGCGGATGGCGGCGAGGGTCCGATCGAACGCCTCCAACGTGTCGGTGGCCAGTTCCGCCACGATGTCCCAGCGCCCGTTCGTGGAGTGCAGCGACCGAACCTCCGGGAAGCCGTGCAGCCGGCGAAACACCGCGTCGGTCGTCTTGCCTTCGACCGCGATCAGCATGATCGCCCGCACCTGATCGCGGTCGCCCTCCGCGCTCAGCCGCAGGGTGAAGCCCTGGATGACGCCGTCGGCGACCAGCCGGTCGATGCGGTTGCGAACGGTCGCCCGGCTGACGCCGAGCCGGGCCGCCAGGGTCGCGACCGGCAACCGGGCATCGCTGCGCAACTCGGCAATCAGGCGACGGTCGGTGTCGTCCATGATGCGACCTGCCGATCTGCCAAGAGTGGCGTTGCATTCTGCTCCTCAGACCCAGCCATTCTGGCGCTTTTCCCACTTTTTGTCGCCACCGTCGCCCGCGATCCTCTCTCGAACACCGGCAGTGGTCGGCGATCGAGGGAGAAACGGCATGGTCGGCTCGACTCCGACGGACCAGGAACGACACCTCGCCCTGCTCGGCGCCTCGGTCGAGGCCGGGGCCGGGCGGCGCGGCTGCGTCATGGGTCCGGACGCCCTGCGCACCGCGGAACTGGCGGAGCGCCTGCAGCGCCTCGGTTACGCGGTCACCGATCAAGGTGACGTCGCTCCGGTGGCCGTCGACGGCCTGACGCTCGGCGGCAACGCCCGGCAGGCGGCCGAGGTCGCCGGCTGGGCGCGCAGCGTCGCGGCGCGGACCTACGAAATCATGCGGGCCGGCGGCACACCCATCATCCTCGGTGGCGATCACAGCCTGTCCATGGGATCCGTCGCCGGGGTTGCGCGGCACTGCGCGGAGGCCGGGCGGGAACTGTTCGTGCTCTGGCTGGATGCCCACGCCGACTTCAACACGCCGGCCACCTCGCCGTCCGGCAACCTGCACGGCATGCCCGTCGCCTGCTTCTGCGGCGAGCCGGGTTTCGAGGGACTGTTCGGCGACGAACCCCACACCACCGTGCCCCCGAGCAACGTCACCATGGTCGGCATACGCTCGATCGACGGGGGCGAGCGCGACCTGCTGCGCGACCGCGGCGTTGCGGTGGTCGACATGCGCACCATCGACGAGTTCGGCGTGGCGGCGCCCATGCGCGAGTTCCTGGCCCGCGTGGCGGCCCGGGACGGCCTGATCCACGTCAGCCTCGACGTCGACTTCCTCGACCCCTCGGTCGCGCCCGGCGCCGGTACGGCGGTTCCCGGCGGCGCCACCTACCGCGAGGCGCACCTGATCATGGAACTGCTGCACGACAGCGGACGCGTCGCCTCGGCCGACATCGTCGAGCTGAACCCGTTCCTGGACGAACGCGGGCGAAGCGCCGTGGTGCTCGCCGAGATGACCGCCAGCCTGTTCGGCCAGACCATCCTGGACCGGCCCGCCCGGCCGATTTCCTGAGCGCCCGTGTCCCGACAAGAGGAGCCCGCCATGAACGCCCCGGCAAGCCACGTCACGATCGGTGACCTACCCGCCAGCGACTTCATCGAGATGGAGCATCGCCTTGGCGCCCACAACTACAAGCCGCTCGACGTCATCCTGACGCGCGGCGAGGGCGTGTGGCTGTGGGACGTCGACGGCAAGCGCTACTTCGACTGCCTCTCGGCCTACTCCGCCGTCAACCAGGGGCACTGCCACCCGAAGATCCTCGAAGCGATGGTCCGCCAGGCCGGCAAGCTGACCTTGACGTCGCGGGCGTTCCGCAACGACCAGCTCGCCTATCTCTACGAGGAACTGGCGGAGCTGACCGGCAGCCACAAGATCCTGCCGATGAACTCCGGCGCCGAGGCGGTCGAATCGGCGATCAAGGCGGTCCGCAAATGGGGCTACGAGGTGCGCGGCGTGCCCGAGGACCAGGCCGAGGTCATCGTCTGCTCGGACAACTTCCACGGCCGCACCATCGCCATCGTCGGCTTCTCGACCGACCCCACCGCGCGCCAGGGCTTCGGCCCGTTCGCCCCCGGCTTCAAGGTCGTGCCGTTCGGCGACTACGCCGCGTTCGAGGCCGCGATCACCCCGAACACCGTCGGCTTCCTGGTTGAGCCGATCCAGGGCGAGGCCGGCGTCGTGATCCCGCCCGAAGGCTACTTCCGCAAGGTGCGCGAGCTCTGCACGGCCCGGAACATCACCCTGATCCTGGACGAGATCCAGACCGGGCTCGGCCGCACCGGCACGCTTCTCGCCGAGGAGCACGAGGGCATCGAGGCCGATGTGACCCTGGTCGGCAAGGCGCTGTCCGGCGGCTTCTACCCGATATCCGCCGTGCTCTCGAACTCGGAGGTCCTCGGAGTCCTGAAACCCGGCCAGCATGGCTCGACCTTCGGCGGCAACCCGCTCGCCTGCGCCGTGGCGCGTGCCGCCCTCAAGGTCCTGGTCGAGGAAGGGATGATCGAGAACTCGGCCAAGCAGGGTGGGTATTTTCTGGAACGTCTTCGCGGGGTGCGCGCCAACGCGATCCGCGAGGTCCGCGGCCGGGGATTGATGCTGGCGGTCGAACTGCACCCCGAGGCCGGTGGAGCGCGCCGGTACTGCGAGGCGCTGCGGCAGCGCGGCATCCTGGCGAAGGATACCCACGACCACACCATCCGCCTGGCGCCGCCGCTGGTGGTGACGCGCGAGCAGATCGACTGGGCAATGGACCAGATCGACCCGGTGCTGACGGGACTGCACTGACGGCGATGGCCGGCGCTACGGATCGGCCAGGCCGATCCCGACGCGGTCGATGATTCCAGCCTCGCAGCCCCGGTAGGTGCGCGGAGCGTCCCGCAACAGCGTCGCGAGGTCGCGTTCGGGCGTTATCGCGCCGCCGAGATTGATCTTCAGCTCGACGATCAGCCGCCGGGCGCCGACCCGGCGGCAGATCACATGCACCCGGTCGCCGGCGCCTTCCCCGAACGCCGCGTCGAAGGCCGCCCGGATCTCCCTGCCCGAGAGCGGCGAGCCGATGCTCTCGGCGAACAGGGAGCGCACCGGCGAGGCGTTCAGCTCCTCCATCAGCCGCAGCGAGTTGCGATAATAGGTCTCGGGCGTCTCGGCGTGGCAGGTGCCGTGCTTGACCCACTCGTGTCGATCCAGCAGCGAGGCGGTTCCGGGCATCACCCGGTCGAGCGCCTGGCGCGTCGGCTCGTCGAGAGCCAGGGGCGGCAAGGCCGTCCAGCGACCGGCCTCGTCGGCCGCCCGCAGGTCGGGCGGCACGTCGCAGTAAACGTTGTCCATCGGCTGTGGCCACAGGCCGTGCAGCGAGAAGCTGGTGGCGTCGAAACGGTCGTCGGTCTGGGCAACGCATTCCGGCTTCCGCGGTCGGGTTTCGCAGAACGCCGGCTGCCAGCTGGCCGCCAGCACGTGGAGTTCGGCGGCAGCGGCCGGGCCGCCGACGGCCAGACCTGCGGCCGCCAGCAGGATCGCGAGGGCCCGGGCGACGATCGTCACCGGTCGGCCGCCGCCCGCCGTCACGCCGCGAGCACCCGCACCCGCTCGGGGCCGAACGCGACCCACACCCGGGTGCCCTTGCCGATCTCGCTGTCGAGCCCGACGTCGGCGCCGTGCAGGGTGGCCATCACCTTGACGAGATGCAGGCCCAGCCCCGAGCCCTCGGCGCTTGTCAGGTTGTTGTTGCGGGCCCGCTTGAACGCCTCCCAGATGTGCTTCTGGTCGTCCGGCGCGATCCCGGCGCCGCTGTCCGCCACTTCGATCACCAGGCCCCCCTCGCGGTCGACCCGCACTGTCAGGCGCGCCCAGCCACCGCGCTCGGTGAACTTGAGCGCGTTCGACAGCAGATTGAGGATGATCTGCCGGACGCCCTTGGAGTCGCCATACAGCGCCGGCAGCACCGTCGGCAACTCGGCATCGACCGCCACGCCACGGCGTTCGGCGTCGTGCGCCAGCAGCGAGCGCACCGAGCGCACTTCGCGGGCGAGGTCGATCCAGCTCTCTTCCAACTCGTAACCGCCGCTCTCGATCTTCGCGAGGTCCAGGATCCCGTTCACCAGATTGAGCAACTGCTGGCTGCTGTCGTGGATGATCTCGGCGTATTCCTGCTCCCGGCTCCTGGTCTTTCCGGGCCGGTGCTGGAGCTTGAGGATCTGGGAGAAGCCGATGATGGCGGTGAGCGGGGTTCGCAGCTCGTGGCTGATGCCGGCGAGAAAGCTGCTCTTGGCCCGGGTCGCGTGCTCGGCGCGCTGCAGCGCCGACCGAACGCGCGCCATGTTCGCGGTATGCTCATCGTTGGCCCGACGCAAGGCATCGGCCTGCTCGCGCAGGCTGTTGTTGGCCTTCTGCACCCGCCTCAGCACCAGCCAGACGAGCGCCAGCAGCGCCAGGCCGACGCTGGCCAGCGGCCAGGCGATACGGTCGAGCAGCTCGCCGCCGGGCCTGGTCGGCATCCAGTCGATCCAGCCGATCGGGTCGCCGTTCGGCCCGGCGATCGGATAGGCGTGCGGCGACACTGAGGCCGAGGTCCGGACCAGCCGAAGGTCGGGAAGATTGAACCGCGCCTGCAGGTCCGCAAACACCGCCTCGTCGATCTGGCGCACGAAGATCAGCACCGGACGTGGATGCGGCAGCAATTGTTCCGCCGTCGGTTGCTGTGGCGTGATCGCCGCCGCGCCGGCCAGCATCAGCGCGCCGTCCATATCGAAGAACCCCGACACCCCGACCGGCTCGACGAGCGGCGCCGCCCGCGCCTCGGCGATCAGCGGCTCGAGCGCCGCCACCACCATCCGGGCAAAGCCCGGCGGCGGCTCGCCGCGCAGCGGGTCGTAAGCGAGGTAGAGAACCCGGTCCTCGGGATCGATCGCCAGCGTCGCGGTGGCCCCGAACGCCTCGATGACATATCGCCCGACATTTCCGTCCACCCAGGCGGGATCGGGAGTCTCGGCGAGGTTCTCGACGGCGGCGTCCCAGAACGCGTAGTCCTTGACCCACAGCGCCACGTCCCGCCGCAGCATCCGCAAGGCCGAATCCGCAAGACGCTGGGAGCCGGCGATCGCGGTCCGGTCGATCTCCGCCACCGCAATCCCGATAACCAGTCCGACCAGCGTGACGGCCGCCAGCGTCAGCGCCAGCACCGGGCCCATCAGCCACCATCCGGACGCCGGCTTCGGCGCGGCGTTGGGCGGCAGGTCTTCGAGCTCGTCGGCTGTCACTCGGGCACCCTCGTTGGCGAGCGACGGTATCACCCGCTCCGACCAGCGGAAAGCGGGCGATCAGCCGGCAACCGTGTACTCCGACAGGAACTCGGGCTTGAACACCAGCCCATGGCCCGGACGCTCCGGGGGAGCGTAGGCGCCGTCG
The DNA here is from genome assembly GCA_018401495.1 of Rhodospirillaceae bacterium. Classification (GTDB taxonomy): domain Bacteria; phylum Pseudomonadota; class Alphaproteobacteria; order Thalassobaculales; family Thalassobaculaceae; genus Thalassobaculum_A. Next base: position 690,019 of record JAGYJX010000006.1, on the reverse strand, counting down.
ACGGGCAACAACGGGTCGACCCAGGCGTCCTCCATCCAGTCGACATACTCGATCCAGTGCGGGTTCGGGATCGCCGCCATCAGATGCACCATCAGTTCCGGAAACAGGTGCGGCGCGATCCGCATGCCCCAGGTGTCGGCCAGCACGGCGATGCGGCGCAGCTCGGTCAACCCGCCCCGCATCACGTCCGGTTGCAGGATCGGGATCTTCGGGTGCTCGAAGAACGGCCGCAGATCGTAGCGCGTGAAATGCGTCTCGCCACCGACCACCCGCAGGTCGAGCGCATCGGCGATCCGGAAATAGCCGGCGAAGTCCTCGCAAGGCACCGGCTCCTCGATCCAGTAGACGCCGTGGTCCTGGAAACGTCGCCCGACGGAGATCGCCTGGTCGGCCGTCCAGCCCATGTTCACGTCCACCAGGATCTCCACGCCGTCGCCGACCGCGTCCCGCATGCGACGGACGTGGTCGACGTCGGTGCGGTCGTCAAAGAGGTGACCGGCCTGCATCTTGATGGCCGGGAAGCCCCGCGCCGCGTAGGCCTGCGCCTTCGCGACCATGCCGTCGCCACCGAGCCCGCGCCAGCAGCCGCTGCCGTAGGCGGGCAGGACACGGGGCGCGCCGCCCCACAGCCGGAACAGCGGCAGGCCGGCGAGCTTGGCGGTCAGGTCCCACAGCGCGATGTCGACCGCCGACTGCGCCACCACCGTGATGCCCATGCGGCCGACCCAGTAGTTCGCCCGCCACAGATCGCCCCAGATCGCCTCGACCTCGGTGGCATCGCGCCCGATCAGGTGCGGGCGGACCAGTTCGTCGAGACAGGCGGCGACGGTGGCTGACCCGCCGGACAGCAATTGCAGGTAGCCCATGCCGACCTGGCCGCCGGCGGTCTCCACCTCGACGACCACCAGTTCGCGCGGCCTTGCGTAGGTCGGCGACCAGCGCGGCGGATCGACCCACGGCGCCACGACCCGGCGCACGCGGACGTCCGCGATCCGCCGGTCGGACGCAGAGGCATGCGCGCCCGCCGCGCGCCCCGGTTCGAGGGACATCGTCCTAGAAGGAGTGCAGGAACGTGGCGATCCCGAAGAACCCGGTGGCGATGATCACCAGCACCAGGGCGTTGGTAACCATGATGCTCTTTGGCCACCCCTCGGGCGACTTCTTGTTCTTGGCGAGAGCGAAGACGATGATCAGGGCGCACACGACCAGCAGGCCGCCGCCCTCCAAGAGCTCGATCACGTTCATGGGCTTCCTCCGAGCGGATGGCCGGTTGCCCCGGCCGATGGCGATGGTGAACGATAGTCTGCCCATGGCGGCCGGAAAAGCCCGTCGCGTCGGCCCGCTACCGGGAGCGTGCGAGGGCTGCTAGTTTTGCGCCGCTCGAAGCTGTGTCGGAAGTCGGGAGGAACCATGAACCAGGCGATCGTGCTCGCCCAGGTGGCGCGAAGCTTCGGCGATCGGCCCGCCATCTCGGTTGGCGAGAACGTGCTGTTCGACTACCGGGCCTTCGCCGGGCGCGTCGCCAGGATCGCCGCCGGGTTCCGCGGTCTGGGTCTGATCCCGGGCGACCGGGTCGCCCTGGTGATGAAGAACGGCCCGGAGTACTTCGAGGTCATGTACGGCGCCTGGCACGCCGGTCTCGCCGCGGTCCCGGTCAACGCCAAGCTGCACCCCAAGGAACACGCCTACATCCTCGACCACTCCGGGTCCCGGGTCTGCGTGGCCAGTCCGGACCTCGCCGACGCCATCGAGGCGGTGCGCGGCGAGGCACCCGGGCTGGAGCGGGTGATCGTCACCGGCAGCGCCGGTTACGCGGCGCTCCTGGCGGCCGAGCCGATGGCGGTGGCGCCGACCGACCCGGCCGACCTCGCCTGGCTGTTCTACACCTCCGGCACCACCGGGCGGCCCAAAGGGCGCGATGCTGACCCACCGCAACCTGATGGTCGACGGTGATGAACTATTTCGGCGACGTCGACAGCGTGCTGCCGACCGACTGCATGATCCATTCCGCGCCGATGAGCCACGGCTCCGGCCTGTACGGCCTGCCGCACGTCGCCCGCGCGGCGAACACGGTGATCCCCGCCTCCGGAGGCTTCGAGGTCGCCGAGACCCTGCGGCTGATCGAGCGCTGGCCGGGCTGCTCGTTCTTCTTCGCGCCGACCATGGTCACCCGGCTGATCCACGCCCCGGAGATCGCCAGCGCCGATCTCGCGCAACCTCAAGACCATCGTGTACGGCGGCGCGCCGATGTACCTGGAGGACGTCAAGCGCGCCCTGGAGGTGCTGGGCCCGAAGCTGGTGCAGATCTACGGCCAGGGCGAGGCGCCCATGACCATCACCGGCCTTCCGAAGCACGTCTACCTCGACCGAGACCACCCGAAATGGGAGCAGCGGATCGGTTCGACCGGCTTCCCGCGCACCGACGTCGAGGTCCGGGTGGTCGACGAGGACGGCAGGGACCTGCCGATCGGCGAACCGGGCGAGGTGATCTGCCGCGGCGACGTGGTGATGGTCGGCTACTGGAACAACCCCGACGCGACCGCCGCCTCGCTGCGCGACGGATGGCTGTGGACCGGCGACATCGGCGCGTTCGACGAGGACGGGTTCCTGTCGCTCAAGGACCGCTCCAAGGACGTCATCATCTCGGGCGGCACCAACATCTATCCCCGCGAGGTCGAGGAGGTGCTGCTGCGCCATCCCGGCGTGCTGGAATGCGCGGTCATCGGGCGGCCGCACAAGGACTGGGGCGAGGAGGTGGTGGCGTTCGTGCGGCCGCGTCCCGGCGAGACCGTGGGGACCGAGGAGCTCGACCGGCTGTGCCTCGACAACATCGCCCGCTTCAAGCGTCCGAAGGAGTACCGGATGGTCGCCGGACCTGCCGAAGAACAACTACGGCAAGATCCTCAAGACCGAGCTGCGGCGGATGGCCGACGAGCCGGCGGCATGACGGCGAAGGGCCGGCACCGGCTGCCCGGAAGAAACCTATGGTCGGTTAAGTATTTCCTTACCGTGGGCGAAGCATAAATTTAATGTTGATTCGACGGATTGCCGATCCGGGGCCGTCGGCGTACCACTTCAAGATACCGGCCCTCCGCGTCAGCCGGCGCGGGGAGGCCAACCTGCGGGGACGGGATGCCTGGCAAAATGCCAAACGTGGCGGTCGATCGGGCGGCTTTCGAGGAGCTGCAGAAGAAGCATGAGCGCTTCCTGACCAACCCGCGGACCGGCAACCGGATGTTGATCGCGAGCGCGGTGATCGAGGGCGTGCAGACCACCGCGGTCGACCTGCGCGGCTCGTGCTTCATCAACGTGACGTTCCAGGACTGCTCGTTCTGGCGCACCAACTTCGAGGAAGCCGACTTCGAGCTGTCGGCGCTCAAGCAGACCAGCCTGGAGAGTTCCAGCCTGCGCAAGGCCAAGATGCGCGGCGTGCAGATGCGCGGTGCCAACCTGAAACAGGTGGACCTGACCGATGCCGATGTCGGACCGGCGACCCTGACCCTGGCCGGTGGCCAGCAGGTATCGGATCTGCGGGAGGCCGACCTGGAGCGCTCGGAGATGGCCCGGGTCAACCTTGCCGGCGCCGACATGCGGCACTCCAACCTGTTCGAGTGCAACCTGGAAGGGGCGATTCTACGCGGCACAAACCTGCGCGACGCCAACCTTGCCGGCGCCAACCTGAATGGCGCCGATCTGCGCGGCGCCGACCTGACCAACTGCCTGCTGCGCAACGCCCGGCTGGTCGGCTGCGACCTTGCCGAGGCCAAGCTGGACGGCGCCCAGGTGTTCATCGGGATGGCCAGCCTCGAAAAGGTCACCCAGCAGAAGCTCCTCAGCCACATCGAGTGGGTGATGAGCGAGGGCAAGAAGGGCCAGCGCGCGATCCTGCGGGGCGCACGGCTCTTCCAGTCGAACCTGGCCTACGCCGAGTTGACCTGCGCCGACCTGTCGGGTGCCGACCTGCGGCACGCCGACCTGACCGGCGCCTATCTGGCCGGCGCCAACATGCGCGGCGTCGACCTGACCGGTGCGACCATCGCCGGGGCGGATCTGCGGGGCGCCGACATGACCGGTGCGACGCTGAACGACGTCGACCTGACGACCGCGCAGGTCGGCGGGCTGGTCGTGAAGTCGCGCGCCGGCATCACCACGCTGAACACCAGGGTCGACGGCTGAGGCCGGCTCAGGCAGATCCCGCGCCCGCGGCGCGGTCGAGCCAACCGTCGAGCGCCTGCCAGAACGGCGCCATGCTCTTGTAGCGCCGCATGTCGTCCGGCATGCCCTCCAGCGTGGCCCGCAGCGCGGCGGCCAGCCCCGGACGCCGGGCGATGGCCGACAGTGGGTCAATCACGGTCTTGATGCCGAACACCAGCGCGCCGGAGCGCGGCAGCGCCACGAAGGTCTGCCGCTCGACCCGCAGCCACACCATCGCGCCGGCGTTGTCGGCGGTGATCGCCGGGTTCGCGCCGGTTCGGCCGTGGCCGGTCGGCTGGAACAGCGCCGGGTCGTCGATCACCGACCAGTTGAGCCGGGCGTAGGCCTGCCCGGGCGTCACCCGCGAGAAGAACCGGTCGACCGGCCGCGCCAGCTTCTCGTTGAAGCCCGGGACCGGCGCGTGGATCGCCGCCATCGGCCGGCCGAGCTTGTCGGCCAGCCGCCAGCGCGACGGGAAGCACAGCGACGCCGCCACCAGCCGCCAGGTGCCGTCGGCCGGCGCCATCAGGCAGAGATCCTCCTGCACCAGTCGCCCGGCCAGGTCGAGCGGCCGGTCGGCGAACGCGGCCCGGTCGTAGACGTGGCCGGTCCGCACCACCCGCACCGTGGCGTCGTCGGCTTCGACCAGGCCGGAGTGATGCCGGGCCAGGTGATCGAGCAGGTGGTCCAGGCACTCCCGCTGCGCCGCCAGGCTGTCGGGCAGGCCGTCGAAGACCTCGCCCGGCCGCTCGGCGAGCAGCCGCCGCTTCTCGGCGAGGTGCTCCGGATAGTGGTGGTCGACCTCGATCCAGTCGGCCGGGTCGAGTTCCCGGATGCCGAGGCTGAGCTGGAACCGGCCCTTGTCGTAGGGCGTGTGGCGGGGCGCGTCGATCATGGCGCCAGCCTAGCCGGCCTCGCCCGGCCGATATCCACCGCGGCCTGCCGACCGCGACGCCGTTGGTCGCCGTCCGGGCCGACGGCGGTCACCTCCAGGCGCAGCCGCCGGCCGGCCTCGGAAGCGACCGCGAGCCGCAGCCAGGTCCAGCCACGATCGCTCGGCCGCGAGAACTCGTGACGGTCGAGTTCGGCGCCGGTGGCCGCGTCGCGCAGCACGATCGCCACGCCGATCGGGAAGGCGCCGGTGCGGACCGGCACCAACAGCGTCGCGTTTCCGGTGTCGGACACGAAGTCGAGATGCGCTTCCAGGCGCGAGCCCGGGCCGAGGCTGCCGATCGCCGGCCCGACCTCGGCCGGCGGCGCCTCGTTGCCGAGCCGATCGGGGTTGGGCCCCGCCGTCACCGTCCAGGTGCTCTCGGTCGCCTGAAGGGCGTCCGCCGGCACCGCGTCGACGAAGCGCGGCGGCGCCGGCGGCGTCGGCTCGCCGACGCGGCAGGAGCCGCCGTCGGCGAACATCCCGACGATCCGGACCGGCCCGTCTACCCGGTGGTGGCCGTGGGCATCGAATCCCCGTCCCCGCCAGCCGATTCCGAGCGCCTTGCCGACGTCGCCGCGCGCGGTGCGGCTGGCGCCCCACCCGACTAACGAGCCGGCAGTGTCGACGAGCAGGATCCAGGCCGGTTGCCTGGAGCCGCCCTCCGCTGCGGCCCAACCGCTCGCCACCAGCCCCAAGACCGGATCCGAGTTCACCGCGTCGATGTTGCCCCGGCAGGTCTCGCCCGGCATCGCCACCGGGCCGGCCAGCAGCGCCGGCGGCGGCGCCAGGGTGGCGGCGGCGGCGAACGGACCCAGCCGCGCCGCCTCGAGTTTCCGCAGCACCTCGTACGGCATCGCCATTCGGAACGGGTACAGGGCGATCAGGGTCTCGGGCCGGTAGCCGCCGGCCAGATAGGCGATGACGGCGTTGGCGCGGGCGTCCCGGGCGGCCAGGATGACGGCCCGGTGACGGAAGCCGTCGACCACGCCCGGCACCACCAGCAGCACGGCGGCGGCGGCCAGCGCCGTCGCCGCGGCGTGACGTCGCTCGAGCCGCGCCGCTCGGTCCAGCAGCAGGGCGGCGACGGCGATCAGGAACACGAAGGACGGCGTCGTGTAGCGCACCGAGTTCGCCTGCCCGATGCCGAAGGTGACCCGTCCGAGGCCGGTCACCAGTGCTGCGCCGATGACGAAGGCGGCGACGGCCAGCAGCACGGCGTGCGCCGGCCGGTAGCGCCGGCGCCGGACCAGCGCGTCGACGGCGGTCGCCATCACCGTCGCGACCAGCGCGGCGCCGACCAGTTCCTGGCCGAGGGTGCCGATCATCCCGATGCCGGAGGTGAGGTACCGCAGCGCGTAGCGCGCCAGGGCGAGCGGCTGGGCCAGGGTCTCGAAGGGATCGCCGTGACCCGGATGGGCGCGGAAGCCGGCGAGCTCGATCGTCACCACCGCCAGCGCCGCCGCCGCCAGCAGGATCAGCGGCGCGCCCCGGACGCCGCACCACAGCGCCAGGCCGACCAGCAGCGGCCAGACCAGCAGCCCGTTCGCCATCGAATAGGTTGCGGCCAGCGCCGCCAGGATCCCCAGGGCCACGCCTCGCCACGGGCGCGCCGTCGCGTCGCCGGCGACGGCGACGGCGACGAACGCCAGGGTGGCGAACAGCCAGACCTGGATGAACTGGACCTGGAAGCCCCAGACCAGGTTCTCCCACTGCGCCGGCGACAGCGCCGCCCCGAGCGCGACCGCCGCGAACCCCCACAGCATCGCCCCGCCATGGCCGAGGCTCCGGAACAACCCGGCGAGGATCGCCGCGTGCAGCGCCGACGACAGCACGATGACGGTGATCAGGAAGCCCTGGGTGCCGTCGAACAGGGCGACATCCGCCAGGAACCAGAGCCGCGGCACCACCAGCCGGTGCTCGTTGTGGTGGGCGTAGAGTTCCGCCGGACCGTAGCCGTCCCAGCCACCGACCTCGAAGAACCGCCGAAAGAAGTCGACGAAGTCGCCGAACGGGATCGGCTCGAAGGCGAGGATCGCGACCGCGACCCCGGCAAGCGCCGAGCCCAGCCCGAGCCCGAAGGCGCACAGCGCGGCAGCTCTCACGCGCCACCCTCGCGCCGGGACGAGAACGAAAAGTGCCGGTGCCCGAAATAGCTGGTGACCGCCGGGATCACGACGCCGATCAGGTGGGCGACATCCTCGGCGTGCCACTCGAACCCGATCGCCGGGAACACCAGCCGGGCGAGGCCGACGCTGACGATCCAGACCTGCGCCAGGGCCACCACGTTGACCAGCGCGAACCGCACCGCCTCGTCCGTCACGCTGCGGCCGGAGCGGGCGAACACGAAGGCGCGCGACAGCAGGTAGGCGGTGGCCATGCCGGCGAGATAGGCGAGCGCTACCGCCGCCTCGTAGACCATGGCGTGGCTGAGCCCCCAGCGCGCCGCCACGTTGACCCCGGCCGCCACGCCGCCGGTGAGGAGAAAGCGCCCGAACTCGCCGACCACGAAGGCTCCCGCCACGCTCAGCTCCCGATCCCGGCCGCCATCATGGCGCCGTACCGCACGCTCTCGGAGATGCCGCGGTCCTCGGGATAATAGAACGCGGTGTCGGCAACCTGCAGCCCGGCGATCGGCGTCCGGATCGGCGGGATCCGGGCCGCGAACCCGGCCTCGCAGACCGGCTGGGCGTGGCGCAGCCGGCCGACCAGGCTGGCCTTCAGGTCGGCGTCGCCGATCGCCGGGTTGACGCGCCGGACCGCCGCCATCGCCTCGGCGACGAACGCGCCGTCGTCGCGGCCGAACTTCGCGTGGGTCGTGGGCATGTAGAACGGCACGTACACCACCGTGTCGGGAAGCGGCCGCAGGTTGGAGAACTCGATGAGCCCCGGAACCTCGACGGCGGGATCGTTGATGTTGACCCAGAAATGCGGCGTCACCGGCCGCTTCAGCTTCAGCAGCACGCAGACCACGCCGATGTTCACGATGCCGTCGTAGCGGGCCTTCCAGTCCTCCGGCAGCGCCGGCACCAGCCGCGAGACGTAGGGGGTCGGCATGGTGGAGATCGCGGCGTCGACCGGGTCGACGCCGGCGTCGGTTCGGATGCCGGTGACGCGGCCGTCCGCGGCCACCACCTCGCGGGCCGGCGTGGAAAGTCGAATGGTTCCGCCAAGCCGCTCGATCGCCTCGACCAGCGCCCGCACCAGGGTCTCCGACCCACCGTCGAGGTAGCCGAGTTGCTCCTGCATCAGCGAGCGCCGCGAGGTGCCGATCCGCTTGATGCGGGTCCAGATCCAGGCGGCCGAAACCCGGTCGGCGTGCTCGAAGAATTTCAGCTCGAACAGCCGGCGCCACAGCACCTCGTAGGCCTCGCGCCCGGCGCCGCCCTCGATCCAGTCCCTGGCCGTGCGGTTCTCGAGATCGCTCCAGTCCGACCGCCTGGTCGAGCGGAACATCTGCAGGCCGTACCGCAGCTTGGCCAGCGCCGACAGCCCCGGGAACGTCAGCAGCGCCACCGGATCGCCCCAGCGGTGCAGGCGGCCGCCGACCAGATAGCCCATCGAGGTGTCGCGCCAGCGCATCCGGTCGGCGATCCCGAGGTCGGCCATCAGCGCGAAGGTCGAGGCGTCGGCCTTGCAGACGAAGTGGTAGAACCGCTCGATCGACAGCCCGTCGAGATCGGCGTGCGCCGCCATCCCGCCCGGCACGGAATCGGCCTCGTACACCGTCACCCGGTGGCCGGCCTTGAGCGCGTGATAGGCGGCGGCGAGGCCCATGGCCCCGGCGCCGACGATGCCGACGGTCGCCACCCGGTTCTCCCTCAGAAATCCAGCACGACGCCGGAATAGGTCGGATCGTTGAAGGTCGCGTCCAGCGCCTCGTCGAGCGGCGTCGGGCGCACCCCGAAAATGCCCGGCCAGTCGATGATCTCGAAACTGTCGGGGGTGACCAGCGCCTCGAGCTGCGTGACGGTGAACGGCGGGTTGCGGTCGACCACCGCGTAGCCCTGCAGCAGCAGCCGGAACAAGGCGTAGGGAATCCGCACGATCGGCGTGCGCGCACCGGTCGCCCGCTTCACCGCCCGCATCAGGTCGATGTAGTCGATCTTCTGCTGGCCCGAGATGTTCCACTGCCCTTCCCGGCTCTGGCGCAGGCACGCCGCGATCACGTCGCAGAAATCCAGGGCGAACAGCGGCTGGCGCATGTAGCGCCCGGAGCCGGGGATCGGGAACACCGGCACCCGTTTCATGAAGCGGGCCAGCCAGCCGAGATGCTTGCGGTCGAACCAGCCGAACATCAGCGTCGGGCGAAGCGTGGCGTGCGGGATGCCGCAGTCGCGAACCAGCGCCTCCTGGGCCTTCTTCGACTCGGTGTAGAAGTCGACGGCCCGCGAGTTCACCACCGACGAACTGACATGCACCAGGTACGGCACCTGGGCCGACCGCATGGCGGCCAGCACCTTCTCGGTGGCCGTGATGTTGTTGGCCTCGAACTCGCGCCAGTCGAGCCCGCCGATCTGGGCGTGCAGCTGGACCACGGCGTCGGCGTCCTGGAACGCCGTCACCCACGGTCCGGCGACCGCCAGATCGGCCTCGATCACCTCGATCCCGGGGTGCAGCCGGGCGAGCGCGCGGGTGTTGGCCTTGTGCTTGTCGATCGCGACGATCCGCAGCGACGGATCGCGCGCCAGGCGGGCGATCAGATTCTGCCCGACGAGGCCGGCCGCACCGGTGATGACGATCCTGGTCACGCTCGGATCCTCAGATCTTCATCCGGTCGAAAATCGGCCGCGGCAGGTTGCGGATGATCGCCATCACGCCCCACCAGAACCAGGGCGTGTAGACCACCGTCCGGCGGCGGCGGATGGCGCTCTCGATGTCCTCGGCAACCTTGTCCGGGGTCGCCCAGAGCGGCCCGCCCTTCGGCAGATGCGCGGTCATCGGGGTGTCGACGAAACCCGGCTTGATGGCGATCACGGTGACCGCCGTGCCGGCGAAGCGGTGCGCCAGTCCTTCGAGAAACACCGACAGCCCGGCCTTGGCGGCGCCGTAGGCGTAGTTCGAACGGCGTCCGCGATCGCCGGCCACCGACGCGATCGCCACCAGCGTGCCGCGCCCGGCCTTCGCCAGCGCGCCGGCGACCAGTTCGCTCCACACCGCGGCACTCAGGAAGTTGGTGCGAAGCCCCTGCTCCAGGCGCTCCACATCCGCCTGGGCCGCCTCCTGGTCGCCGAGGATGCCGTAGGCGATGATCGCCACGTCGAGGCCGCCCGAGGCGCTCCCGGAAGGCGTCGAAGCGCGCGGCGGCGGCCTCGGTGTCGGCAAGGTCGCTCTCGGCGGTCAGCACCTCGGCGGCGCCGCGGGCGCGAAGGTCGGCGGCGATCGACGCCAGCCTAGCGCCGTCGCGCGCCACCAGCAGCAGCCGGTCGCCGCGCGCGGCGCGCAGCCGCGCCCACCGCTCGGCGATCGCCGAGGTGGCGCCGAGGACCAGGATACGCTCAGGGTTCGCCATCGCCGTCCGTCACTCTTCCTGCGACACCCGGCGCCAGAAGCTGGACTGCAGCATCGGGTCGCGCCGTTGTTCGAGATCGCGCCACGCCGGGTAGCCCCGGCGGAACGCCGCGGCGGGCATCCGCCCGTCCTTGGCGGGGTATAGCCGCCCGCCGGCCTCCGCCACAACCCGGTCCAGTTCGGCCATCAGCGCCAGGGTCCGCCCACCGCGGTTCGGAAAGTCGAGCGCCAGGGTGGTCCCGGCCATCGGGAACGACATCGCACCCGGCGACGGCAGGTCGCCGAAATCCTTCAGAACCGCCAGGAACGAGGCTTCGCCGCTGCGCGCGATCCGCACCAGCAGGTCGCGCACCGCGTCCCGGGCGACCGGCGGCGGCACCACGCCCTGCCACTGGTAGAACCCGCGCGGGCCGTACAGTCGGTTCCAGTGGCCGATCCGGTCGAGCGGGTAGAAGAACGGGTCGTAGGGCTGCTCGCCTCGGAAACGGGCGCCCGGCCTGGCGTGGTACAGCCGGTTGAAGGCGCCGACCGTCCAGCGGTTCAGCAGGAAGCCCGGCGCGTCGAGCGGAACCGAGGGCCCGCCCGCGCGGTGCGGCGTCAGCGGCCCGGCGGCGGCGTGCCGGCCGCGCGAGAACACGCCGCGCCCGAGATTGGCGCCGGTCGCCAGCGTGTCGACCCAGGCGACGGTGTAGGGCCAATCGGCGGCGGCCTCCGACAGCCGGAAGAAGCCGTCGAGATCCTCGAAGCGCTGGTTCTCCACGGTCATCGTCGCCGACGCGATGGGGGCCAGCGCCACCTCCACCCAGAGCAGGATGCCGGTCAGGCCGAGGCCGCCGACGGTCGCCCGGAACAGCTCGGCCTCGACGTCGGGACCGCACTCGACCACGCCGCGGTCCGACCGCCACAGCGCCAGCCGCCGGACATGCCGCCCGAAGCACCCGGCGACGTGGTGGTTCTTGCCGTGGACGTCGTTGGCGACGGCGCCACCGAGGGTCACGAACTTGGTGCCCGGCGTGACCGGGGGAAACCACCCGGCCGGCACCGCCAGGCGCAGCACCGCGTCGAGCGGCATGCCGGCGTCGGCCCGCAGGATGCCGTTGGCGCGGTCGAAGGCGATCGCGCGGTCGATCCCGGCCATCGCCACCAGACCGCCGCCGACGTTCAAGCCGCTGTCGCCGTAGGACCGGCCGAGCCCGCGCGCCAGAGTGTTTCCCGACAACGCCGCGCTGGCCCGCGCCGCCGCCTCGACCTCGCCCGGCCAGGCAGGAGCCGCCACCCGGTGCCGGCCGCGATGCACCCGGCCCCAGGCACGAACGCCGTCGTCATCCAGGACGGTCGGGGTGCCGGCGGTCATCCGGCGGCCAGCACGGCGAACAGGGCGATGCCGCCGAGCGCCAGGCTGGCGCGGTCCTTGAGCGCGAACACCACCGGGTCGTCGTGCATCTGGCCGCGCTCGGCCAGGAGCCATACCCTCGGCAGCCACCAGCCGAGCACCGCCGGCACGACCCAGAGCCATTCCGGATCCGCCAGCCGGACCATGTGGACCGGGTCGGCGACCAGGTAGATCATGAAGATAAGCACCGAGGCGACGCCGGTGGTCAGGCCGAGCACCAGCACGAACCGCCCGTCACCGGCGCGGTAGCCGCGTCCGGGAATCGAGATCAGGCCGCGCTCCTCGAGCCCGCGCACCTCGGTCAGGCGCTTGACCAGGGCGAGGCTGGTGAAGAACGCCATGCTGAACACCAGCAGCCAGGCCGGTACGCCGGCGTCGACCAGCAGGTGACCGGCGAGCAGACGCAGGGTGAACAGCGCGCCGAGCGTCAGCACGTCGATGACCGGTTGGGTCTTGAGTCCGAAGGAGTAGGCGAGCGTGAGCGCGAGGTAGGCGCCGAGGCAGAGGAACACGTCGACATCGACCGCCAGCGTTCCGGCGAGGCCGATCACGATCATCGCCGGCGCCAGCATGATCGCCACCGGTAGAGGCAGGGCGCCGGACGCCAGCGGCCGGTTGCGCTTGCTTGGGTGCGAGCGGTCGGCCGACAGGTCGAGCAGATCGTTCAGCAGGTAGGTCCCGCTGGCCGCGATCGAGAACAGCGCGACCGTCGCCACCGCCGCCAGCACAACCGCCGCATCCTCGTAGGCCCGGGTCAACAGGAGCGGCAGCAGGATCAACCCGTTCTTCGCCCATTGGTGCGGGCGCAGCGCGCGCAACAGCGCCGGAAGGATGCGCGGCGCGGCACCGAACTCGGCCTCGATCGGCGCCCGTGCCGCCACCGCGTCGCGCCAGGCGAGCGCCGCGTTGACGGGGATGGCGCCAGCCGCGCGGTCCCACACCGCCAGGTCGGCGGGGGCGTCGCCCGCGTAAACGAAGCCGTCCGGATGCCGATCGATCAGGACGCGGGCCTTGGCCGCACCCTTCAGGTTGGTCGTCCCGTCGCTGCCGAGCACGTCGTCGAACACCCCGACCCGGACAGCGACCCGGTCGACGATCCGGCGGTCGGACGCCGACACCAATTCGATCCGGCGACCAACCGCCTTCTCGGCCCGGAGGTAATCGACCAAGTCGTCGGTCAGCGGGAGTGTGTCGATATCGACGCCGTCGGCGGCGGCATCGAGCACCCGCGCCTTCAGGTGCGCCCTGCCCGAAAGCAGCCAGATCGGCAGCGCAAAGACAATCCAGGGACGCCGCCGCAGCGCCGCCAGCAGCGATTCGTACAACAGGTCGGTCTTTATCAGCGTGCCGTCGAGATCGACACAGAGCGGCGGCCGCATCCCCATCTCCAAACCGGACCCGGTCTTCCTACGGAACACCCGCGGGCGCCGCAAGCTCTCCTCAGCGTTCCCGGTCGGCCTTCCAGCGTTCGGCCAAGGCTCGGGCTCGGGCGCGCTCCTCGTCGTTCAGGACAGATGATACCGAGTGACGAAGATCTTCGGCGCCCTCGATTCCCGCTTCGGCGGCGAGAATCAGCCAGCTCAGCGCCTCCACGGCGTCGGCCGGCACGCCCTCGCCCCGGGCGTAGAGATTTCCCAGGTTCAGGTAGGCCTCGTCCACACCCATTCGGGCGGCGTCCCGGTACAGCGCCGCGGCGCGGGCAGGGTCGGCCGGGCCGCCCTCGCCGGCCTCGACCAGCACCGCGAGGTTGTAGCGCGCCGCCGCCATGCCCTGATCGGACGCCTTCTCATACCAGTAGCGGGCCTTCGCCGCGTCCTGGGGGACCGACTGGCCGGTCTGGTGCAGGACGCCGAGCTTGAACTGGGCCAGCGCGAACCCGGCCTCTGCCGACCGGCGGTACCAATCGGCCGCCTCGTGCGGGCGCGGGCTGTCCTGCAGCCCCTGCTCCAGGGTCAGCCCAAGATAGAACATGGCCTTCGGATCGCCGGCACGGGCGGCGTCGCGGTACCAGCGCATCGCGTCGCCGTAGGTGCGCGGCACCGGCACCTCGGCGCCGCGCGACGGGACGGCGACCGTAGCCGCCGTCGCCGTGGTCACCACCAGAAGCAACGCGAGCGAGGTTCGTCTCACCGGCGCGCTCGACGGTGGACGGAAGGACAGGTCGGCATCGTCAAGGGCTGAGCGGGCCGGTGCCGCTGGTGGACCGGGGCGGCGGCCCCTGATAGCCGACGAGCCGATTGGCCTCGCTGCCCGGCAGCGGCTGGCTGTAGCAGTTCACCTTGCCGATGGTGCGGTAGCAGTACGAGGTCGGCGGCGGTTCCGCAGCCGGCTGTTCCCTGGGCTGAAAGGCGGTCGAGACATTGTCCACCGCGGTCTGAACGGTCTGGCCAACCTCGGCGCAGCCAACCAGGGCGGCGGCGGCAAGCACCACCAGCCCGGCCGCCCGCCACTCAAGGACCCGCCGCGCGTTCCGCGTCGTCATGCCGTCGTCACCCCGTCATCCCCCCGCGCACCCCTCGCGGGACTTCCGGCAAGTGTAGCCGAATCAACACAAAACCCCAAGCCGTCCGCGACCAGGCGGTTGACCGCCCGGTGTCGGGGATCAGTGGAGGGTTTTCAGGACGTCGCCGACGGTGTCGACGATGAAGTCGATATGGGTCTTCTCGACGATCAGCGGCGGCGACAACGCAATGATGTCGCCAGTGGTACGGATCAGCAGGCCCTTGTCGTAGGCCTGCAGGAAGGCATCGAACGCGCGCGCCGTCGGCTTGCCGGCGATCGGCTCCAGCTCGATCGCCCCGACCATGCCGATGTTCCGGATGTCGATCACGTGGGACGCTCCCTTGAGCGAGTGCAGCCCCTGTTCCCAGTAGGGCGCCAGGTCGGCAGCCCGCTCGAACAGTCCCTCCTCGCGGTACAGGTCGACGGTGGCGAGGCCGGCGGCGCAGGCGAGCGGGTGGCCGGAATAGGTGTAGCCGTGGAACAACTCGATCGAGTTGTCGGGTGCGTTCATGAAGGCGTCATAGATGCCGTCGCGGCAGAACACCGCCCCCATCGGCACAACCGCGTTGGTGATGCCCTTGGCGGTGGTGAAGAGGTCCGGCTTGACGCCGAAATAGTCGCTGGCGAACGGCGCGCCGAGCCGGCCGAACCCGGTGATGACCTCGTCGAAGATCAGCAGGATGCCGTGCTTGTCGCAGATCTCGCGCAAGCGCTTCAGGTAACCCTTCGGCGGGATCAGCACGCCGGTCGACCCGGCCACCGGCTCCACGATGACCGCGGCGATCGTCGAGGCGTCGTGCAGGGCGACGATCCGCTCCAGTTCGTCGGCGAGATTGGCGCCGTGCTCGGGCTCGCCCTTGGCGTAGGCGTTGCGCGTCAGGTCGTGGGTGTGCGGCATGTGGTCGACGCCGGCCAGCAGGGTGCCGAAGGTCTTGCGGTTGGAGACGATGCCGCCGACCGAGATGCCGCCGAAGCCGACCCCGTGATAGCCGCGCTCGCGCCCGATCAGCCGGGTGCGGGTGCCCTGGCCGATGGCGCGCTGGTAGGCGAGCGCGATCTTCAGCGCGGTGTCGACCGCCTCCGAGCCGGAATTGGTGAAGAACACCTGGCTGAAGCCCTCGATCATCTGGGTCAGCCGCGACGCGAACTCGAACGACAGCGGGTGGCCCATCTGGAAGGTCGGGGCGAAGTCGAGCTTCTCGACCTGGCGCTGCACCGCCTCGATGATCGGCCGGCGGCGGTGGCCGGCGTTGCAGCACCACAGCCCGGAGGTGCCGTCCAGCACCTTGCGGCCCTCGGCGGTGGTGTAGTGCACGCCCTCGGCCTCAACGAACAGCCGCGGCTGCTTCTTGAACTGCCGGTTGGCGGTGAACGGCATCCAGAACGGGTCGAGGTCGTTCGGCTTGGTCTGGTCGTTCGCCGCGATCACCATGGGAGTCTCCGTCTGTCGGCACGCCGTGAAGGGCGTAGGGAATGACGCGGCATCTTAGGGGGACGCGGGAGCGCGGCGCAAACGGGATTGCGGCGGATGGGGGACCGCCAGGGGCTGAGCCGAGGGCGCTTGGCGGATCCGGCGGCGGGCGGGTAGGCTCGCCGCCTGCCATCCGAGGAGATCGTCATGACCGACTACGTTCCGGCCCCGGGAGCCGGCTGGGAGCGCCAGGATCCCGCCGACCCCGCCGGCATCCAGGTCGCCGTCGACTACGCGCTCGAGCACGAATCGACGATGAACCGGGACATCGCCGCGGCCCTGGACGGCGGGCACTTCTCCGAGCCGCCGCCGCTCGGCGACATCATCGGCCCGACGGCGCCGCGCGCCGACCCGAGCGGGCTGATCCTGCGCGGCGGCCGGATCGTCGCGGAATGGGGCCCGAGCGACCGCGCCGACATGACGTTCTCGGTCACCAAGTCCTACCTGTCGATCATGGCCGGGCTGGCGGTCGCCGACGGTCTGATCCCGGACCTGCGCCGGCCGGTGGCCGACCTGGTGGACGACGGCGGCTTCGATGCCCCGCAGAACCGCTCGATCACCTGGGAGCACCTGCTCACCAACACCAGCGAGTGGGAGGGCACGCTGTTCGGCAAGCCCGACCTGATCGACCGCAACCGCGAACTGTCGCTGCCGCCGGGCGTGGCGTCGAAGAAGGGGACGCACCGCGACCTGCGGGCGCCGGGGACGTACTGGGAATACAACGACGTCCGGGTCAACCGGCTGTCGCTGTCGCTGCTGCGGGTGTTCGGCCGGCCGTTGCCGGCGGTCCTGAAGGAGCGGGTCATGGACCCGATCGGGGCGTCGGACAGCTGGAGCTGGAACGGCTACCTCAACTCCTGGGTCGAGGTCGACGGGCAGTTGATGTGCTCGGTGTCGGGCGGCGCGCACTGGGGCGGCGGCCTGTTCATCTCGGCCCGCGACCACGCCCGGATCGGCCTGCTGATGCAGCGTCGGGGAATGTGGGGAGACCGGCGCATCCTGCCCGAGTCCTGGGTCGACGCCTGCACCACGCCGTGCGCGCTGAACCCGAGCTACGGCTATCTCTGGTGGCTGAACGGCGACGGCAGGCACTGCCCGAGCGCGCCGCGCAGCAGTGTGTTCGCCATGGGCGTCGGCTCGAACGTCATCTGGATCGAGCCGACCCTCGACCTGGTGGCGGTGGTCCGCTGGATCGACAAAGCCCATCTCGACGGTTTCGCCAAGCGGGTGCTGGCGGCGCTGCGGTAGCGCCGCCAGCTGTCCCCGCGGTCGTCTCAGAGGCCGGCGATGATCCCCACGCCGGCGGCGGCGGTCGCGAGGCCGGCGAGGCGCACGGCGCGGGTCGACGCAACGCGAACCAGGCCGGCGACCAGGGCGATCCCGGCGGCGTGCAGGAGCGCGGTCGCGAGCCCGAAACCGGCGGCATAGCCCGCCGCCGAAAGCCCGACCGGCAGTTCGCTGCCGTGGGCGTGGCCGTGGAACACGGCGAACGCCGCGACGACGGCCATGCCGACGCCGAGCACCACCCGCGCATTGACCGCCACCAGGGCGCCGAGCACCACCACCGACAGGGCGATCGCGGTCTCGACCATCGGCAGGGCCACGCCGGACAGGGACAGCGCGCCGCCGGCGAGCATCGCCACGACGAACGCCGCCGGCACCAGCCAGACGGCGCGACCGCCGAGCAGGGCCGCCCAGGCGCCGACAGCCACCATCGCCAGCAGGTGGTCGAGGCCGAACAGCGGGTGGGCGAACCCGGCAGCGAAACCGCTGCCGCCCCCGACGCCGGTGTGCGCTAGGGCGGGAGCGGCGACCAGCGACAGCGCCGCGGCGGTGGAAAGAACACGAAGCATGGAAAGCCCCCGAAGATGCTGAGATCCGGAAATGGTCGAGCCCGAGTCTTAACCACGCTCGCCCGGCCTGTCATGCCCGTTCGTTCCGCATCTGCGAAGGTCGCATGCCGAGGTCGCTTGCCGGCGGAGGTCCGGGCGCCCATCTGTTGGCGCTGAGGCGGTGTTGGAGGCAACGGCTGATGGACTCGGCGGGAACGCGACCGGACAACCCGGGGGTGATCACCCACCCGCCGTTCCTCTACGCCGGCGCCCTCGCCGCTGGGGCGCTGCTCGACCTGTTGATCCCGCTGCCGATCCTGGCGCCCGGTGCCGGCCTGACGCCGGGCCTCGCGCTCATCGCCGCCGGACTGGCTCTCGCCGGCTGGTGTGTGTGGCTGTTTTACCGCGCCGGCACCAACGCCCCGACCCACAAGCCGGCGACGGCGGTCGTCGTCGACGGCCCTTACCGGTTTTCCCGCAACCCGATGTATGTGGGAGTGACCGCGCTCTCGCTCGGCGTAGCGCTGTGGGCCAACAGCTTCTGGATGCTCGGCCTGCTGATGCCGACCCTGGTGATCATGAACATCGCGGTGATCGAGCGCGAGGAGCGCTACCTCGCCGCCAAGTTCGGCGACGCGTACCTCACCTACAAGTCCCGGGTCCGGCGCTGGCTGTAGCGCGGCCGGCCGGTCAGGGCTTGCGGCCGAGTTCCGCCATGACCTGCCGGGCCGCGTCCATCAGCAGCCAGTTGTCGGCGGTGGCGGTTACCATGTCGTAGCCGCGGTCGAGCATCGCCTTGGCGCCGCCCGCCGTGCGGTTCACCCCGCACAGCCATTTCGAGTGGCGCCGGGCCGCCAGCTCGATGCGCTCGACCAGGGCGTCGAGTTCGGGGCTGTGGTAGCCGCCATAGCCGGACAGGCTGTCGAAATCCGGCACGATGTCGGCCAGCAGGTCGCCGGTCCCGGGGATGATCACGTCGATGCCCTCGACCGCCGCGATCTCGTCGACGTTCTCGACGCCCAGCCGGGTTTCGACGATCACCGCGACCAGCAGGCGGTCGCGGTACACCCGCGGGTACTCCAGCTCCGCGACCCCCCAGTCGGCGGCCCGGCTTTCCGGATACCCGACGCCGCGGTTGCCGCCGTGCGGCCGGTAGCGGCAGGCGGCGACGATCGCCCGCGCCTGCTCGGCCGTCTCGACGGTCGGCACCACGATGCCCTCGACGCCGGCGTCCAGCGCCCGCTTGATCGGCACCGGATCGTGCGACGGCACCCTGACCAGGCAGGGAACGCCGCCGCCGCGCGCGGCCCGCATCTGGTCGACCAGGTCGCGCGACGACACCAGCGTGTGCTCGTGGTCGACGATGAAGAAGTCGAAGCCGAGATGCGACAGCAGCTCGGTGCTGTCGCCGCCGGTCAGGAAAATCCAGCAGCCGACCGGCCGGCTGCCGCCGCGCAACGCGTCCTTCAGGGTCTCGGCAGCGATCATCGTATCCTCCCAGGGCGTTTCTGCGGGCGTCGCGGCATCAGGCCGCCGCCCGGCGCTGGTCACGGCCGAGCGCGGCGCGGCCCAGCAGCAGGTCGACCGCCTTCTCGGCAATCATCATGGTCGGGGCGTTGGTGTTGCCGCCGATCAGCCGGGGCATGACCGAGGCGTCTATCACGCGCAGCCCGTCGATGCCGCGCACCCGCAGGTCCGGGTCGACCACCGCGCCGTCGTCCACCCCCATGCGGCAGGTCCCGACCGGGTGGTAGATGGTCTCGGCGATCCGCCGGACATAGGCGTCGATGTCCTGGTCAGAGACGACATCCGGTCCCGGGTTCAGCTCCTCGCCCCGCCAGCCGTCGAAGGCCGGCTGCGCCACCAGGTCGCGGGCCATCCGCAGCCCGTCGCGGAAGGTCCGCCGGTCGGTCTCGGTGGCGTGGTAGTTGGCGAGGATCCGGACCCGGTCGGCCGGATCGGCGGACCGCAGCCGCAGCCGCCCCCGGCTTTCGGGACGGAGGTGGCACATGCGAATGGTGAAGCCGTCGCGGTCCATGCGGTCGCGGTTGAGCTGCCAGAGCAGCGGGATCCGCAGCCGCTTGGCGCCGAGGCCGATCAGGAAGTGCCACTGCATGTCCGGCTGCTCGAGCTCCGGCCGGGTGCGCACGAACAGCCCGCCCTCGGCGGGGAAGGTGGCGGCCGGCCCGGTGCGGAACAGCGCCGCCCGGGCCATGGCGAGGGCGGCGCGGTCGAGCCGGACCAGGCTGTGCAGGGTCACCGGCTTCGGGCAGGCGTGCTGCAACGGGATGTCCAGATGGTCCTGCAGGTCGCGGCCCACCCCGGCAGGGCGTGGACCACGGGAATTCCGTGCGCCCGCAACTCCTCCGGGTCGCCGATGCCCGACAGCATCAGCACCTGCGGCGAGTTCAGCGCGCCGCCGGCCAGCAGCACCTCGCGCCCCGCCGCCGCCCGGTGCAGCGATCCCTGGCGCCGGTACTCGACGCCGGTCGCCCGGCCGCCCTCCAGCACCACCCGCTCGGTGAGCGCCCCGGTCTCCACCGTCAGGTTCGGCCGCTTCAGCGCCGGGCGCAGGTAGCACGACGCGGCACTCGCCCGCCGGCCGTTGTGGATCGTGAAGTCGTAGCGGCCGACACCCTCCTGGTCCGGCCCGTTGAAATCGTCGTTCGGGCGGTACCCGGCCTGCCGGCCGGCGGCGAAAAAGACGTCGTAGAGCGGGTTGTCGCCGCGCCCGCGCTGCACCTTGAGCGGCCCGTCGCCGCCGTGCAGATCGTCACCGGGACGGTCGACATGGCCCTCGGAACGCCGGAAATACGGCAGCACGTCGTCCCAGCCCCAGCCGCGGTTGCCAAGCTGCGCCCAGGTGTCGTAGTCGCGCGGATGGCCGCGGATGTAGATCATCGAGTTGATCGACGACGAGCCGCCGACCACCTTGCCGCGCGGCCAGTACAGGCTGCGGCCGTCGAGGTTCGGCTCCGGCTCGGTCCAGTAGCCCCAGCTGTGCAGGCTGGAGCGCACCAGCTTGCCGACGCCGAGCGGGATGTGGATCAGCGGATTCCAGTCCCAGCCGCCGGCCTCCAGCAGCAGGACCGAGACGTCGGGATCCTCGGTCAGGCGCGCCGCCAGCACGCACCCCGCCGACCCGGCCCCGACGATGACGTAGTCGTAGGTTCGCATGAACCGAGTGTGGCGGCGGGGCCGGGCTGCGGCAAGCCGGGAAGCCGACCTCCCCGTGTGGTTTTGACTCAGCCAGCAGTATGATAATTTCATACTTCTCCGTTTCATCGATGGAAGTGGCTGATGTCCGCAACCGAACGACGCACCTTCAGCCTCCCGGCAGAGCAGGCGCTCTATATCGACAACCTCGTCGCCACCGGAACCTACGCGTCCAGCAGCGAGGTCATCCGGGCAGGCCTGCGCGCCCTGCAGGAGCGCGACGCCGCCGTGGATCGCTGGCTGCGCGAGGATGTCGTCCCGATCGCGGCCGCCATCCGGACCGATCCGGCACGCGCCCTCCCTGCCGACGAGGTTTTCGGCGAGATCCGGGCGCTCCACGCGCGTCGCCGGAAGGGCGTCGGCCGTGACGCATGAGGTCGTCTTCGCAGCAGAGGCTCGAGACGACTTGATACAACTCTACCTCTACATCGCCGAGAGAGCGGGCGACGTCCGTGCGCTTGGCTATATCGAACGTATCGAATCTCACTGCCGAGGCTTTGCCGATTTCCCGGAGCGCGGTACGCGACGGGACGACCTGTTTCCCGGCCTACGCGTGATCGGATTCGGTCGCAGGGTCACAATCGCATTCGGCATCCAAGCCGCAACGGTCACGGTCTATCGAATCCTCTACGGGGGACGCGACCTGTCGGCCCTTCTCGACGAAGACCAGAGCTGACAGGCCGCCTTCACCTCCTCCGATCAGAACGACAGCGCGTTCACCCGGACCACGTGCGGCAGGCCCTGGACCTCGGCCAGCAGCGCGCCGTCGATGGCCTGGTCGACCTCGACCAGCGCGATCGCCTCGCTGCCGACGTCGCGCCGCCCCAAGTGGAAAGTGGCGATGTTGACGCCGTGGTTGCCGAGCGCGGTGCCGAGGGCGCCGATGAAGCCGGGCTTGTCGTAGTTGCGGACGTACAGGGTGTGGCGGCCGAAATCGGCCTCGACCGCGATCCCCTGCACCTCGACCAGCCGCGGCTTGGTGCCGCCGATCAGGGTGCCGACCAGCACCCGCGTGCGGCCGGCGGAGCGGACCGACATCCGCACCAGGGTCTGGTAGTCGGGCTCGCGGTCGTGCCGGGTCACGCTGACCTCGATGCCGCGCTGGTGCGCCATCGACGGGGCGTTGACCATGTTGACGCTGTCGACCTGCGGGCGCAGCAGGCCGGCCAGCGCCGCCGCCTTGATCGGCTCGGCGTTCAGCTTGGCGGCGTGGCCCTCGAACTCCAGGGACACCGCCTCGACCGGACCGTCGACCAGCTGGCCGCAGAACGATCCCAGCAGCTCCGCCAGCTTCATGTACGGCCGCAGGATCGGCGCCTCCTCGGCGCTGACCGACGGCACGTTCACGGCGTTGCTGACGGCGCCGGTCAGCAGGTAGTCGCTCATCTGCTCGGCGATCTGCAGCGCCACCTTCTCCTGGGCCTCGGAGGTCGAGGCCCCGAGGTGCGGCGTGCAGACCACGTTCGGGTGCCCGAACAGCACGTTCTCCTTGGCCGGCTCGGTCACGAACACGTCGAACGCCGCCCCGGCGACCTGCCCGGAATCGAGCGCCGCGCGGAGGTCGTCCTCGACCACCAGGCCGCCGCGCGCGCAGTTGATGATGCGCACGCCCGGCTTCATCGTGGCGATCGCCGCCGCGTCGATCACGCCGCGCGTGGCGTCGGTCAACGGGGTGTGCAGGGTGATGACGTCGGCCTCGGCGAACAGCTCGGCGAGCTCGACCTTGCGGACGCCGAGCTCGGTCGCCCGCGCCTCGGACAGGTACGGATCGTAGGCCAGCACCCGCATCCGCAGGCCGCGCGCCCGGTCGGCGACGATCGAGCCGATGTTGCCGCAGCCGATCAGCCCCAGCACCTTGCCGGTCAGCTCGACCCCCATGAACCGGGTCTTCTCCCACTTGCCGGCCTGGGTCGAGGCATCGGCCTGGGGGATCTGGCGGGCCAGCGCGAACATCAGGGCGATGGCGTGCTCGGCGGTGGTGATGGCGTTGCCGAACGGCGTGTTCATGACCACCACGCCGCGCGCCGTGGCGGTCGGGATGTCGACGTTGTCGACGCCGATGCCGGCGCGGCCGACCACCTTCAGGCGCTCGGCCACCGCCAGCACGTCGGCGGTGACCTTGGTGGCCGAGCGCACCGCGAGGCCGTCATAGCCGGCGATGATCGCCTTCAGCTCGTCAGGCTTAAGCCCGGTCTTCACGTCGACCTCGATCCCGCGATTGCGGAAGATCTCGGCCGCCTGGTCGCTCAGATTGTCGGAGATCAGGACCTTGGGCATGGGGGATCCGCGCGCCGTCTCGGCTCAGGACGAGCCGGGGCGCGCGCCTTTCGCTGTGTGAAGGGTTCGCTTCTCGGGACCGGGCGGGTGCCCGCGGCCGCTTACGCGGCGGCCGCGAGCTCTGACTTGACCTCGTCCCACGCCCAGTCCAGCCAGGGCAGCAGCGCCTCGATGTCGGAGGTCTCGACGGTCGCCCCGCCCCAGATCCGCAGCCCCGGCGGCGCGTCGCGGTAGCCCGCGATGTCGTAGCCGGCTCCCTCGGCCTCCACCAGTGCCGCCAGCTTCTTGGCGATGGCGGCCTGGACGGCAGGCGACGACGCCCGGAACGCCGGGTCGACGAACGACAGGCAGATCGAGGTCGGCGAGCGGATCGCCTCGTCCTCGGCCAGGAACCCGGCCCAGGACGACGCCGCCACCCATTTCTCGATGGCCGCCAGATTGGCCCGGCAGCGGCCGATCAGCCCCGGCAGGCCGCCGATCCGCTCCGCCCAGCCGAGCGCGTCCAGGATGTCCTCGACGCACAGCATCGACGGCGTGTTGATGGTCTCGCCCTTGAAGATGCCCTCGTTCAGCTTGCCCTTCGAGGTCATGCGGAACAGCTTCGGCAGCGGCCAGGGCGGGGTGTAGCTCTCCAGCCGCTCGACGGCGCGCGGGCTCAGCACCAGCATGCCGTGGGCCGCCTCGCCGCCCAGCACCTTCTGCCAGGACCAGGTGACCACATCGAGCTTGTCCCAGGGCAGTTCCATGGCGAACGCCGCCGAGGTCGCGTCGCAGATCGCCAGGCCCTGGCGGTCGGCCGGAATCCAGTCGCCGTTCGGCACCCGCACCCCGGAGGTCGTGCCGTTCCAGGTGAACACCACGTCGCGGGCGAAATCGACCGAGGCGAGGTCGACGATCCGACCGTACTCGGCCTCCAGCACGCGCACGTCCTGCAGCTTGAGCTGCTTGGTTACGTCGGTCACCCAGCCGGCGCCGAAGCTCTCCCACGCCAGCATGTCGACGCCGCGCGCGCCCAGCATCGACCACAGCGCCATCTCGACGGCGCCGGTGTCGGAGGCCGGCACGATGCCGACGCGGTAGTCGGCGGGAATGCCGAGGATCGCGCGCGACCGCTCGATCGCGTCGGCGAGCCTGGCTTTTCCGATCTTGGAGCGGTGGGACCGCCCGAGGGCGGCGTCGGCGAGTACAGCGGGGCCCCATCCGGGTCGCTTCGCACACGGTCCGGATGAGAACAACGGCACCCGCGGCTTGTGCTGCGGCTTCATGTCTCGATCCTTCGATGTAACCGCTCGTTGGGGAGCGGCGGCCCGACGCGGAGACTATGGAGCGGCGGGCGGATGTCAACGGGGTTGCGGCGAGCGCCGCGTTGCCGCCCGGCCGCCGGCGATGCTACGACTGCCGGATTCTCGAACCCGTGCGGGAGACGCGGCATGGCGATCACCTTCTACGACCTCTGCGGCCGCGACTCGAAGCGCTTCAGCCCGTATGGCTGGCGCACCCGCATGGCGCTCGCCCACAAGGGCCTCGGCTACGACCTCGAACTCGTGAAGTTCGGCGAGAAGGACAAGCTGACGTTCTCCGGCCAGTCGCTGGTGCCGGTGATCCGCGACGGCGAGCGGGTGGTCAGCGACAGCTGGGCGATCGCCGAATACCTGGAGGACACCTACCGCGACCGGCCGTCGCTGTTCGGCTCGACCGAAGGGCGCGGCATGGCGAAGGCGATCAACAGCTTCGTGAACCTGACCATCCAGCCGGCGCTGGCGCCGCTGATCGTCGCCGACGTCCTGGCGCACCTCGACCCGGCCGACCTCGACTACTTCGTCGAGCTCGCGCGAGAAGCGGTTCGGCAAGCCGCTCGCCGAGGTCCAGGCCGGGCGGGAAGAGCGGGTCGAGGGCTTCCGGCGGACGCTGGAACCGTTTCGGGTGGTGGTGAAGGACCAGGCGTTCATCGGCGGCACCGCCCCGACCTACGCCGACTACACGCTGTTCGGCACCCTGCAGTGGGCGCGCTGCACCAGCGCCTTCGCCCTGGTCGCCACCGACGATCCGATCCACGCCTGGTTCGATCGCTGCCTCGGCCTGCACGGCGGCATCGGCCGCGACGAGCCCGCCGCCTGACCCGCACCCCGAATATCGGAGAGCCTTCCATGACCGTGACCATGCCGTCGCCGCGGCTGCCCACCCTCGACCCGGCCCAGCTGTCGCCCGAGCAGAAGGCGATCCACGACGCCATCGCCGCCGGCCCGCGCGGCCGCGTCCAGGGCCCGCTGGCGGTCTGGCTGCACAGCCCCGGCCTCGCCGACAACGCCCAGCGCCTCGGTGCCTTCTGCCGGTTCGGCAGCAGCCTGGAGCCGAGGCTCTCGGAGCTGGCGATCCTGGTGACCGGCCGGGTCTGGACGGCGCAGTTCGAGTGGACGGTGCACAAGCCGATCGCCCTGAAGGCCGGCCTGTCGGAGGCGGTGGTCGAGGCGATCCGCAACCGCGCGACGCCGCCGTTCGAGAGGGCCGACGAACGCGTGGTGCACGACTTCGCCAAGGCCCTGCACATCGACCGCAAGGTGCCGCAGGCGCTGTACGACGAGGCGGTGGCGGTGCTGGGCGCCACCCGCGTCGTCGATCTGGTCGGGATCCTCGGCTACTACACGCTGATCTCGATGACCATAAACGCCTTCAACATCCCGCTGGAAGCCGGCCAGACCCCGGAGCTCGAGTAGGCGCGGCGGCCCGCGAAGCGATCGTCACGAAACGGTCATGCCTCGGTAACCGTGATGTCGCGTGCTTCGAGGACTATCGAAGCATGGACGATACCTCAGCCTCGCGGGCGTTCGCGGCCCTCTCGCACCCGATCCGCCTTGAGATCCTGCGACTGCTGGCCCCGGCCGGTCGGGATGGGCTCACCGCCGGGACCGTGGCGACCCGGCTCGGCGTGGTGTCGTCGACCCTGTCGCACCATCTCGGCCAGCTCGAGCGCGCCGGCCTGGTGCACGCCCGCCGTCAGGGCCGGTTCATGGTGTACGCGATCGCCCCGGACGGCGCCCGGCCGCTGATCGACTACCTCGCGCAGACCTGGGACGGGCAGCGCCCCGACCGGTTGGCTGTGCTGGACCGCCCACCGGCCGTGGCCCGGGGATAGCCGCCCGGGCGTCGTCTTTGCGTTCCGCCGCCCGTCGTTGTATGGAGCGGGCATGAGCAACCCGGTTGCACACGATACCTCCCCGCCGGCCGCGCGGCGGCTGTGCGGACCGGCGCGCGTGGCCCTGCTCGCGCTCGGCTTCGCCTGCACGGCGATCGGCATCGCCGGCGTGATCCTGCCGGGCCTGCCGGGCACGGTGTTCCTGCTGATCGCGGTGTGGGCGTTCTCGCGCTCGTCCGAGCGCTTCCATCTCTGGCTGTACAACCACCCGCGCTTCGGCCGGACCGTGCGCGACTGGCACGCCCACCGCGTCATCCCGGTGAAGGCGAAGGTCGCGGCGGTGTCGATGATGGCGGCGACGGCGATCGGGCTGGTCTGGATCTCCGACGGCGACTGGCGGCTGCCGGCGCTGTCGGGTGCGGTCATGGCGATCGTCGCGGTGTGGATCGTCACCCGCCCGAGCCGGATCGTCGGCACCGCCTGACGATCACTTCGGCGCCTCCGCCGCCCGCGTCCATCGTCGATGCTTACACGCCGGACGCAATCGAATACAAGTCGGCCGTCCTGGACCTGTCATTCGATGTCCGGAGGATCCGATGTTCGCGCAGACCGCCGCCTTCCCGCTGTTCGCCACGCCCGTCTGGGGCTTCGACCTGCCCGCCGACGACGCGCGGACGATCAACGCCGGGCTCCTCGGAAGAGCGGGTCAGCATCAGCTTCAACGTCATGCTGGACGACTACGCCACCACCCGGTCCGCGCCGAAGTGGAAGGGCTTCCGCGTGGACGGGACGCGCGCATGACCTCGGGAGAACGATGATGCGCCCGCCGCGACGCCGCCGATCGAGCCGACCGACCCCGATCCGCCAGGGCCGGGTGCCGGCCAACGCCGACCCGGTCGAGCTGACCATCGACCTGGTCGGCGGCCGCGGCGACGGCATCGGGCGCGCCGAGGTGAAGGTCGACTGGGACGTCGAGGAGCGCTCGGTGTTCGTGCCCTTCACGCTTCCGGGCGAGCGCGTGCGGGCCCGACCGGAGACCGCCCGCAGCGAGGGCGTGTCGGCGAGCCCGATGGAGCTGCTGGAGATCTCGCCGGACCGGGTCGAGCCGCCCTGCCCGCACTTCATGACCTGCGGCGGCTGCGCTCTGCAGCACTGGGCCGACGCGCCCTACGCCGCCTGGAAGGCCGAGCAGGTGCGCGGCCATCTGCGCCGGGTCGGCCTGGCCGACGTGACCGTGGACGAGACGGTGCGCTCGCTGCCGGGGACCCGTCGGCGCGCCGACCTCGCGGCCCGCCGCCTCAAGGGCGGCGCGGTGGTCGGCTTCCACGAGCGCCAGGGCAAGCGGATCGTCGACGTGCGGGAGTGTCCGGTGCTCGATCCGGCGCTCGAGGCCGTGCTGCCGGCGTTCCGGGCGGCGCTCGGCGAGCGGCTCGGAGAGGCCGCCGAGGCCGACCTGATCCTGACCCTGCTCGACACCGGTGTCGACGCGCTCCTGGTGCTCCCGAGCCGCTGGACCTCGCCGGCCGGGAGGCGCTGGCGGCGCTGGCCGGGCAACTGGATCTGGCCCGGCTGTCGGTGCGCCGCTCCGGCGAAGGCCGCGACCGGACCGAGCCGCTGGCGGCGCGCCGGACGCCGGCGATCCGGTTTGCCGGCGTCGATGTCTGCCCGCCGCCGGGCGCCTTCCTGCAGGCCACCCGGGCGGGCGAGACCGCGATCCAGGCCGCCGTGCTGGCCGCCGCGGAAGGCGCCGGGCGGCGCCTCGACCTGTTCGCCGGCATCGGCACCCTGGCCCTGCCGATGGCGGCCGGCGGCCCGGTGACGGCGGTCGACGGCGATGCCCTGGCGATCGGGCGCTGCGCGCCGCGGCGGATGCCGCCGGGCTCGGCGGCCGGCTGGCGACCGAGACCCGCGATCTGTTCGAGCGCCCCTACGAGGGCGCCGAACTGGCCGGCATCGACGTCGTGGCGCTCGACCCGCCGCGCGCCGGAGCCAAGGCCCAGGCCGAAGCCCTCGCCGCGTCGGCGGTGCCGGTGGTGGCGGCGGTGTCCTGCAATCCGGCGACCTTCGCGCGCGACGCGCGGATCCTGATCGACGGCGGCTATCGGCTCGATCGGGTCACGCCGATTGATCAATTCCTGTGGTCCCCCCACATCGAACTGGTCGCCACCTTCCGGCGCTAGCCACGATCGACGGAGATCGACATGCCCGCCACCCGGACCGAGACCGACACCCTCGGCGCCGTCGAGGTGCCGTCGGAGCGCTACTGGGGCGCCCAGACCCAGCGATCGATCGGGAACTTCCCGATCGGCGGCGAGCGCATGCCGGTGGCCCTGATCCGGGCCTTCGCCCTCCAGAAGCAGGCGGCGGCGCGCGCCAACCGCCGGCTCGGCGAACTGGAGCCGGCGATCGCCGAGGCGATCGACACCGCCGCCGCCGCGATCGCCCGCGGCGAGCTCGACGACGAGTTCCCGCTGGTGATCTGGCAGACCGGCTCCGGGACCCAGACCAACATGAACCTCAACGAGGTGATCGCCGGACGGGCGAACGAGGCTCTCACCGGCGCGCGCGGCGGCAAGTCGCCGGTGCACCCCAACGATCACGTCAACCGCAGCCAGTCCTCGAACGACAGTTTTCCGACCGCCATGCACATCGCGGCGGTGCGGGAAATCCACGCCCGCCTGCTGCCCGGCCTCGGGCGCCTGCACGCCGCGCTGGCCGCCAAGGCCGACGCCTTCGCCGGCATCGTGAAGATCGGCCGCACCCATCTGCAGGACGCCACGCCGCTGACGCTCGGCGACGCGGTCGGCGCCTGGGCCCACCAGGTCGCCATGGGGATCGCCCGGGTCGAGGCGTCGCTGCCGCGCCTCAGCGAAGTGGCGCAGGGCGGCACGGCGGTCGGCACCGGCGTCAACGCCCCGGCCGGCTTCGCCGGGGCCTTCGTGGAAGAGCTGGCGTCGCTGACCGGGTTGGCGTTCACCAGCGCACCGAACAAGTTCGAGGCGCTGGCGGCGCATGACGCGGTGGTCGAGGCGTCGGGGGCGCTGAACACCGTCGCCGTGTCGCTGACCAAGATCGCCAACGACATCCGCCTGCTCGGCTCCGGGCCGCGTTGCGGAATCGGCGAACTGATCCTGCCGGCCAACGAGCCGGGGTCGTCGATCATGCCGGGCAAGGTGAACCCGACGCAGGCCGAAGCGTTGACGCAGGTGTGTGCCCGCGTGTTCGGCAACCACACCACCGTCACCTTCGCCGGAGCCAACGGCCATATGGAATTGAATGTCTTCAAGCCGGTGATGATCGACGCCCTGCTGCAGTCCGTCCGACTGCTCGGCGACGCCGCCGCCAGCTTCGCCGAGCGCTGCGTCGAAGGGCTGGAGGCGGATCGCGACCGCATCGCCGACCTGCTCGCCCGCAGCCTGATGCTGGTCACCGCGCTGGCCCCTCACATCGGCTACGACGCGGCGGCGCGCATCGCCAAGACGGCGCACGCCGAGGGCGGCAGCCTGCGCGACACGGCGATCCGTCTGGGGCTGGTCACGCCGGCGGATTTCGACCTCTGGGTTCGTCCGGAGGCGATGCTCGGGCGGGACCGGTGACCGATCCGACCGCCCCCCGCAAGCGATCGGTCACGATCGCCGGTCACGCCACCAGCGTGTCCATGGAGGACGCCTTCTGGCGTCGACTCGGGGGCTTCGCCAACGAACGCGGCCAGTCCGTCAACGCGCTGATCGCCGAGATCGACCGCAAGCGCACCACCAACCTGTCGAGCGCCGTGCGGGTCTGGGTTCTCGAGGAATGCGCCCGGCGGGCGCACCTCGACCCCGTCAGTTCGGCTTGATCAGGCCGCGCAGCAACCCCCGGACGGCGTCCTCCGGCTTCACCGGCTCCGTCGGTTGTGCCGGCTGCTGGGGCGCCGCACCGGGATCGGGCGACGGGGCCGGCGCGGTAGTTGCCGGTGCCTGTCCGCCGCCAAGGCCCTTGAGCAGCTCCTGAACGTTGCCGTTCTTGTCGAGCTGCTTCAGCAGGCCACGCTCCACCAGACGCTGCAGGATGTGCGCCTGCATCGCCTCGATGTCGAGGATCCGACGCGGGTTGTCGAGCGGGCCGACCAGCCGCAACCCGACCGGGGGCGAGTTCGGATGCTCGGACAGCCGGAACGAGCTGACGATGTCCATCTGCTGCGGCGGCAGGTCGACCACGGCGGTGGCCGTGCCGGTCGCGGCATCCGCCTGCAGGGCGATGTCCGTCGAACGCAGGACTCCCTTGGCGACGGTGTAGGTGCCGGACAGCGCGGTGAAGCGCGTCTCGCCGCCGGACAGCGACCGCTGCGCCAGCTGCACGAAGTCGGGCGCCCGGTCCAGCGACTTCAGCTGGTCCGAGAACGCCTTGAGGTCGAAGCCTTCGACGACCCCGTCCCGGACACTGAACGATCCGGTTCCCGACAGTCCCGATACCAGGTCGAACTCTGACACGCCCCGGGTCTGCAGGTCGGTGTCGTAGGTCAGGATGCCGCTGACCGTGTCGGTGTCGGCCGCGGTCTTTGCCGCCTGGCGGACATCGGCGTCGCGCACCTTGACGACCAGCGCCGCGGTCGGCGTCGGACGGTCGGCGATCTGGGCGTTCAGGTCGAAAGTGCCGCCGAACATGCCGCCGGCGAGCCGGGACACGTCGAGAACGCCGTCCTTCAACCGGACGTCGAGATTGGCGTTGTCGACCACGTACGAGCCGTAGGCGATCGAGGCGATGGTCGCCGTCAGCCCGGCATCCAGGGCCGACAAGCCGGAGGTGTCGATCCGTTCGCGCGACCACTCCCGGCCGGGGCGGCCGCCCCCGCCGGCACCGGGGCGGCCGGTGCCGCACCCGCCGGCTTGGGTGCTGAAGGCGGCAACCACGGATCGACCTCGACCTTGTTCACGGCCAGCGCCAGCATCACCGCCGGCCGGTCGCCGCGGGAATCCACCGTGCCCTCGCCGGTGGCCCGGATGGCGCCGGCGCCAAGCTCGGTCTCGAACAGCCGGACGTTATCGACGGGGCCCTGGAAGCGGGTGCGGGCCTTGAACGCTCCGAGATTCGATCCGGCCGGCCGGTAGGTGGGCGCGAAGGTACGAATAAGCCTGACGGCGTCGGGGTGCGTCGCCTCCACCGCCATGTCGACGGCCGGGACCGCGGCGAAGGCGTCGGTGTTGCCGACCAGGCCGATCGAACCGCCGGCCACCGTCAGCCCGAGACGGACCGTGTAGCGCCCGTCGTCCCGGGTGCCGATGGCACCCTCGCCGTTCAGGGCCCCGAGCGGCCCGGCGCCGTCGAGCGCGCCGGGAGCCAGGGCCGCGACCAGCTTGTTGGCGTCGGGGTGGGCCAGCGACAGCGCCAGATCGAGGCGCGGCGGCGTTGCCAACGGCTTTGCCGTCCCCTTGACCCCGAGATTGCCGCCGGCGGCGGTCAGCCGGACGTCGACCTTCACGTCCTGCATGTCGCCGGACGCCGAGCCCTTGAGCGCGACCTGACCGAGCTGCTTGGCGGCGATCGGCGACTCCGTCGACAGCAGCTTGGCGAAGCGGTCGACGTTCACCACCGTGACGTCGAAGGTCATGTCGACCGACGGCTTGCCGGCGGCGTCCCGCAACACGCCGGCAACCGAGGCACGGGCGCCACCGAGATCGGCGACCCCGACGTCGCGCAGGGTCAGCGTGCCGTTCTGCAGCAACGCGTCGATGCGGGCGTCCCGCACCGGGACCCCGAACGCGGTCGCCTCGCCGATCTTGATGTTGACGTTGGCATCGACCGCCGTCAGCGCCGCCAACGGGTTGTCGCCGGCCGCCGGTGCCGGGCCGGCCGCGGCAGTCGGCGAGGTGGCGTTGCCCGGCTGCGCACCTGCCGCCGGCGGCGGCAGGTAGGCGTCGATGTTGATGCGATCGACCTCCAGGCTGAGCCCGAACGCCGGACGCTCGCGCACCACCAGGGTCAGGCCGCCCTTGGCCTTGGTCGCGTCCAGTTCCATGGTCCAGTCGGTGACCTCGACCTGGCGCGGCGTCGCGGTGACCGCCGCCTGGATCGACGCCTTGCGCAGCCGGTCGGGCGCCACGGCGGCGGTATCGACGCCGGCCCAGTTCAGGGTTGCGCGGAGGTTGTCCGACACCGCCTCGACCCGGCCCGCGAAGGTCGGCTCCACGCCGTTCGACACGACGGTGCCGGTGACCGTCAGCTCGGTGCCGCCGGGCAGCTGGGCGGTCGCCAGCCGGAGATTGGCGGCGCCATCGGCGAGATCGCCGGCGAGCCGGACCGACCGGATCGACGCCCCCCGGAACTGGACGGCGTCGATGGCGACGTCGACCGAACCGGCGATGCCGGCCGGCATGGCGAAGGTCTCGGACTGGGCGGGCGCGGGCGCCCCTGCCCCCGGGGCCGCGGGGCCGCCGCGGGTGCCGCCGAGCCGCCGCCACCGGCCTCACGGGCGGTGCCCGGAAGCAGGGCGTCGAGATCGAGGCGGTTGCCGGACAGCTTCGCGTCGACCGTCGGCACCGCCGACAGTCCGACCGCCACGCTGCCCTGGATCCGGGAATCGGCGAGCGCGATCGTCAGGTCGTTCAGGTTGATCGCCGACGGCGATCCGTCGATGGCGGTGGTGACAGAGAACGGCTGGCCGGGGCCGACCGGCGATGCCGGCGCGGCGCCCCCGAGGGCGGCGGCCAGCTGGTCGACGGCCTTGCCGAGATCCGGCGCCTCGATTTTCGCCTCGCCCTTGAAACTCGGGCCGCTGCCGTCGAGGGATCCCGACACGGTCGCGCTCAGCGCGCGGTCCGCGGCGGTGACGACGGCCTTGATCGAGGTCGACCGCTGGGCGCCGAGCCGGCCGACCGACGCGTCCAGCGTCATGGGCAGGCCCTGGTAGTTGAAACTGCCGTCGGCCTCGAACGGCCCTTCAAGCCCACCGGCCGACACCACCACGTTGACCGCGTCGACCCGATGCTCGGTGCCGCCGGCGACGTCGCGGTACAGCACCGAGCCGCCCTCGATGGTCGCGGAATCCAGGGCGAAGGCCGGCGCGCCACCGGCATCGCCGCTGTCCTCGCCACCGGCACCCGGCGCCGCCGGCGCGGCGCCGTCGGGCGCCATGTCCCAGTTCGCCCGGCCGTCGGCCAGCCGCTCCAGCACGATGGTCGGCTCGACCAGGGTCACCGACGTCACGTGGACGTTGCCGGTCAGCAGCGGCAGCAGCGCCAGATGCACGCGCAACGATTCCAGCCGCGCCATGTCCGGGACCGAGCCGCCCTCGAGGTTGGCGAACGCCACCTTCTCGACCGACAGCGACGGCGACGGCAGGACCGACAGCCCGATGTCGCCCTCCAGACGGAGGTCGCGCCCGGTGGCCTGCTTCACCGCCGCCTGGATCTCCGGCTTGTAGCCGTTCCAGTCGATCAGGCCGGGCACCACCAGCACGGCGGCGACCAGGACGACGACGACCACCGACAGGCCGATCAGGATCTTGCGCAAAGCGGACCTCCAAGGCTCAAGGCAACACGGCGCTCAGCGCCATCAGTCATATGAATCGGGCAGTTATGCGGCGCCGGTCTCAGCCGGAGCCGCCCCCGCTCAAGGTGAAGTCGTACTCCAGCAGCCCGAACGGCACCGAGGTCCGGTGGCGGGCGGCGATTTCGGGATCGTCGATCCGCCGGAACGCCGCCACCAGGCTGTCCTTGACGCCGAACACCGCGTCGGAGCCGAGGTACGGATCGCCGGCCGAGAACACCTGGGTCACCAGGGTGTCGAAGCCGTCGGCGGCGACGATGAAGTGAATGTGCGCCGGTCGGAACGGGTGGCGGTCCAGGCTTCGCAGCAGGCTGCCGACCGGCCCGTCGTGCGGAATCGGGTAGCTGACCGGCTCGACCGTGCGGAACCGGTAGCGCCCCTCGGCGTCGGTCCGGAACCGGCCGCGCAGGTTCATGTCGGGTTGATCGGGATCCTGGGTCTCGTAGAGGCCGTTGCCGTTGGTCTGCCAGACGTCCAGCAGCGCCCCGGCGATCGGCTGTCCGGCGGTGTCCAGCACCCGTCCGCGCACCACGGCCGGCGTCCCCTGCGCCTGCCGCGCGATGGTCTCGCCGGCCGCCAGCTCGGGCGCGCCGTCCCGGTGGAACGGCCCGAGCACGCTCGACGCGGTCGCCCCGGTCGGCTTCCGGTTGGCCAT
Source organism: Rhodospirillaceae bacterium (assembly GCA_018401495.1). Taxonomy (GTDB): domain Bacteria; phylum Pseudomonadota; class Alphaproteobacteria; order Thalassobaculales; family Thalassobaculaceae; genus Thalassobaculum_A. The sequence goes on along the minus strand of JAGYJX010000006.1, from coordinate 655,377 downwards.
GGCGTCGACCAGGATGGACAGGCCGAGCGTGTCCGACAGCAGGATGAACTCCTGGCGGTCGCCGACGCAGGCGTGCCCGGTGTCGGTCAGGAACCGGATGCCGCGCTCCCATTCGGCGGGGGTGAGTTCGACCTCGCGGGCGAACGCGTGCAGGTGGCGGATCAGCGCCCCCAGGACCTCGCGCAACCGCGGGTCGGGAGCACCCGCCATCCGCGCCAGCACCGCGTCGGTGATGTCGTGCTCGTCAAGGTCGCGCATCGGCTCCTCCCCTCCCCACGGGGTCGCGCGCCAGTGTAATCGAGGTTCACAGGATCGTGCACACCTCGCTGAAGTCGAAGCGCGGCGACCGCTGGAACACCGTCGTCGGGTCGCCGTAGCCGAGGTTGCACAGGAAGTTCGACTTCACCGCGGTGCCGGCGAAGAACTCGGCGTCCATCTTGGCGTTGTCGAACCCGGACATCGGGCCGCAGTCCAGTCCGATCGCGCGGGCCGCCAGGATGAAGTAGCCGCCCTGGAGGGTGGCGTTGCGGAACGCCGCGGTCTCTGCCGCCGTCGGGTTGTCCTTGAACGCCCCGGTCATGTCGCGGTGGGGGAACAGCTTCGGCAGGTGACGCCAGAACTCCTGATCGTAGCCGATGATGGCGCAGACCGGGGCCGCCAGGGTCTTGTCGACGTTGCCCGGCGACAGCGTCGGCCGCAGCCGTTCCTTGGCTTCCGCCGACTTCACGAAGACGATCCGCGCCGGCGACATGTTGGCGCTGGTCGGCGCCATCTTCATCAGGTCGAACAGCCGGTGCAGCAGCGCGTCGGGGACCTCTCGGTCCTGCCACCCGTTGAACGTGCGGGCATCGCGGAACAGCAGGTCGAGGGCGTTCTCGTCGAGGCTTTGCACCCGCTCCTTGAGGGCCCTGACGGCCTCCTGGGCGGCGGCGACGGCGGGATCGGTCATGGTCGCATCTCCTGCGGGCAGTGGTCGCGGCGATTGTGGGGCCGAAAGCGGTGTGCTTAGTGATGACCATAATCAATGCCCGCAGGGGGACCACCGATGATCCGCCGACCACTCCTGGCCCTGGCCGCAGGGCTGGCCGCGTCGCTGCTGGCCGCCGCCGACGCCGCCGCAACGCCCGAGCGCGAGAAGGAACTCCTGGCGATCGCCGCCTCCTGCGCCGCCTTCCACCAGGCCGGCCTCGACCAGCTGGACCTGCCGGTTGAGCCCCACGAGACCAACCGCCAGGCGTTCATCCGGCGTGATCGACGCGCTGAGCGCGCGCCACCTGCCGCAGGCCCATCGCGAACCGTGGTTCATCGAGCACGTGGTCGACCGCACGGCGATCGTCGGCACGATCATCGAGCTGAAGCCGGAGGAGGCGGGTCCCAAGGTTCGCGAGAACCTCGGCTCCTGCGTGGCGCTGCTGCCGGAGATGAACGCCGCCGCCGGACTGGAGTGACCGGCGCATGGTTGACCTGATCGCCCTGGCGGTCCCGGACGGACTCGATCCCTGGGTCGCGATCGGCCTGGTGGCCGTCAGCTTTGCCGCGTCCATGCTGACCGCGGCCCTCGGGATCGGCGGCGGCCTGCTGATGCTGGCGGTGATGGCCGGGGCGGTCCCGCCCCTGGTCCTGATCCCGGTCCACGGGGTCGTCCAGCTGGGGTCGAATCTGGGCCGCGCCGCGCTGTTCCACCGGCATGTCCGGCGGGCCATCCTGGGCTGGTTCGCCCTCGGCGCCGTGGTCGGCGTCACGGTCGGTGCGAGCGTGGCGATCAACCTGCCGAGACCGGTCCTGCTCGGGCTGATCGGGGTGTTCATCCTGGTCTCCACCTGGGCCCCCAAGCTCGGGTCGCGGCCGGTGCCGGTGCGGGGCTTTACCCTCGTGGGCGCCGCCACCGCGTTCATCACCATGTTCGTGGGCGCTACCGGCCCGTTCCTGGCACCCTTCCTGTCGGCCGAACGCCTGGGTGACCGGCAGGCGACGATCGGCACCTTCGCCGCGTGCATGAGCCTCAAGCACGCCCTCAAGGTCGCGGCCTTCACCGTTGCCGGATTCGCCTTCGGTCCCTGGCTGCCGTTGATCGCCGCCATGATCGTCAGCGGGTTCGCCGGCACCGTCGCGGGCAAGGCGATCGTCGTCCGCCTGCCGGAGCGCCTGTTCCGTATCGGGTTTCGCGTCATCCTGACCGCCCTGGCGCTGCGCATCCTGTGGCAGGCGGCCACCGTCTGAGCGTCCAGGAGAGCCAGTTATGTCTTGGATCGATGAGGCGTTTGCGGCGTTGCCGGACCCTCGGACGGGGAATGCGAAGCGCCATGATCTGCTGGAGGTGCTGACGATGGCGCTGACGGCGGCAGTTTGCGGAGCAGAGAGTTGTTCCGACTTCGCTGATTTCGCGGTCGACCGGGAGGATCTGTTCCGGGAATTCCTGCGCCTGAAGAACGGGGTTCCGAGCCACGACACGTTCTCTCGGATCTTCCGGCTTCTGGATCCGTCGGCGTTCGGGTCGTGCTTCGGACAGTTCGTTGATGACCTGGGGGCTGTGGGCGAGGGCGTGATCGCGATCGACGGCAAGACCTTGCGCCGGTCGTTCGACGACGCGGCTCAGGCTAACCCCCTTGCCGTGGTGACGGCGTTCGCCTCGGCGACCCGCCTGGTGATCGGGCAGGAGAGTTTCCGGGTTGCCGACGGCGACAGCGAGATCCTGGCGGCGCGGGCGCTTCTGCGCTGCCTGGACCTGGAGGGTCGTCTGGTCACCGCCGACGCCATCCATTGCCAGACCGAGACCGCGCGGCTGATCCGCGAGCGGGGCGGAGACTATCTGTTGCGGCTGAAGGCGAACCGCCCGGCCTTGCAGAAGATGGTAGCGAGCTACTTCGACATCCCGGATGTCCGCGCCAGCTTGGCCACGGCAGCGACGACCGATGGCGACCATGGCCGGATCGAGACCCGGCGCGCCTGGGTCAGCCACGATCTGAGTTGGATGCGAGGTTCCAAAACCTCCTGCGACGAGCCGGTCCTGCTGCCCGCCCGGATCGGCCCTTGCCCGGCGCGGGCGGGCGCGCCACGATGCCGGCGACCCCAACGAAGCCGCGATGAACCAGGCTCCGGCAACCCGAGGAAGCCCGCCCATGAGCGCCAACACCGCCTTCCAGATCTCGGTCTTCCCAGGCGACGGCATTGGCCGCGAGGTGATGACGCCGACCATCGAGATCCTGCGGCTGCTGCAGCAGCGGCTCGGCGGTTTCGACCTGCGGTTCCAGGATGAGGCTGCCGGGGCGGCGCATTACCGCGAGACCGGGACGGCGCTGCCCGAGGAGGCGATGACGCGGGCGGCCGCGGCCGACGCCATCCTGCTGGGCGCGATGGGGATGCCGGACATCCGGTATCCCGACGGCCGCGAGATCGCCCCGCAACTCGACATGCGCGAGCAGTTCGAGCTGTTCGCCGGCGTCCGGCCGGTCAAGACCCAGCCCGGCGCGCCCAACCCGCTGTCCGACCCGCGCGCCCAGTCGCTCGACTTCGTGCTGATCCGCGAGAGCACCGAGGGCCTGTTCGCCGGCCGCGGCAAGACCCGGTTCGACGGCCCGGCCGACCGGCCGACGGCGGCGCACGACACCATGACGCTGACCCGGCACGGCTCGAGCGGCTGTTCGACTTCGCCTTCAAGCTGGCCGCCCGGCGTCGCGACCGGGGTCACCGCGGCGAGGTGACCTGCATCGACAAGGCCAACGTGATCGGCGGATTCTTCTACTTCCGCCAGATCTTCGACGAGGTCGCCGGCCGCCACGCCGACCTGACCGCCAACCACATGTATGTCGACGCCTGCGCCCTGAACATGGTCCGCCGGCCGTGGATGTTCGACGTGATGGTCACCGAGAACATGTTCGGCGACATCCTCTCGGATCTCGGCGCCGGCCTGATGGGCGGCATGGGCATGGCGCCGTCGGCCGACATCGGCGAGCGGCACGCGGTCTTCCAGCCCTGCCACGGCAGCGCGCCGGACATCGTCGGCCGCGGCCTCGCCAACCCCACCGCGACCTTCCTGTCGGCGGCGATGATGCTGGAGTGGCTGGGCGACCAGCACGGCGTTCCCGACTGCGGGCGGGCCGGGCCGGGTCCTGGACCAGGCGGTCACCTGCGCCTTCGCCGACGGCACGCTGAAGCCCGTGGAACTCGGCGGCTCCTCGGGGACCGCCGCGATCAGCGCCGCGGTGATGGAGGCGGTCGCCTCGGGCAGGGCCGAACGCGCCGCCGACGGCCGCCTGAACGGACGGCGGGACCCGATTGCGGTATAAGGGATCCGAGTCGGAGCTCCGGCAGCCGACGTCAGCAACCGTCCCGCCCGAGCACTCGGATCGATGACTGAAGCGCCTAAGGAAGTGGACACGCGGCCCGACGAGCCAGCGGCGGAGGCCACGCCTTCCTCTGGCCGCGACCGTCGCGCGCACCCTCGGCCATCCGGGCGCGATCGACGAGTCCACCACCGTCGCGAGACCACCCGGGTTTGGGCGCAGGTGGATGGCGGCTGGTACACCGTCCACGACCTGTCGCTCGGCGGCCTGGCGCTCGACCGGCCGGTGGACAACCCCGATGTCGGGGACCGGATCGATGGAGACATTCACAGCCGGGCCGCGGATCGCAGCCTGCGGACCAGCTTCGAGGCGACCATCGTCCGGGTCGATTCCGCCGAGAACCGCATCGGCGTCGCCTTCACCCCGATGTCGCCCGAGCAGATCGACGGCCTGTTGACCGTCCTGTCGGCCGTGGAGCGGGATTTCGTGGAGACCCGAGAGGCGGCGCTCCGCCGTGAGGCGCTACGCAAGCGGCTGCGTCGGCTCGGGTGGATCGCGCTCAGCGTGGTCGCCGCCGTTGGCCTCGGTTTCGCCGCCTGGATCATGAGGTAATCGATGCTGCCTGCCGCCCAGAGCTTCCTCGCGGGATTCCCGAACCTGCTGCTGCACCTCGGCGTGACCCTCGGCCTGCTGCTGCTGGCGACGGCGCTGTACACGCGCATCACGCCGCACGACGAAATCAAGCTGATCCGCCACGGCAACGTGGCGGCCGCCGTCTCTTTCTCCGGCGCGATCCTGGGGTTGGCGGTTCCGCTCGCCTTCTGCCTGTCGGCCAGCGTCGGGGTCTGGGACATCCTGATCTGGGGCGTGGTGACGTTGCTGCTGCAGCTGCTGGCGCTGCGCCTGATCGAAGCGTTGATGCAGGGCATGTCGCACCGCATCGAGGCCGGCGAACTCGGCCCCGCCATCCTGCTGTTCTCGGTCAAGCTGTCGGTCGCCGCGATCAACGCTGCCGCCGTCACCGGCTGACCCGTGCGGCTCGGTACCGACACAATCGGGCTGATTGCCGCGGTCGTCGCGCTGCTGATCGGCGCGTTGACTTCGGGCGTGTTCGAGGGCGCGGGGTCGACGGCCGGGCCGGACCCGCGGCCGTCCGTGCGACGGCCACCGCCGCCGGATCCGACGGCCGCCGACCGGCTGCCGCCGGCACCGGGCGGACAGGAGGTGCGGATCGAGCTGGGCGCCAAGACCAACAGCTCGGGGACCGCGTTCGCCGTCGCCGCCGGGACCTGGATGACCGCGCGGCACGTGGTCGACGGCTGCGCGCGGATCGGCATCGTGACCGGACCGCGCCGGGCGGTGGCGGGCGGCGACGTGGTGGCGCACGAGAACGCCGACCTCGCGGTGTTCCGGTCCTCGGTGCGCGCCGCCCCGGTGGCGGTCGGCGGCGACGCGCTGACCGTCGGACAGGCCGGCTATCATTTCGGGTTCCCCCGGGGTGAGCCGGGCGCCGTGCGCTCCCGCCTGATCGGCCGCGGCACCATGCGGCTCAGCGGGCGCTACAGCACCCGCGAGCCGATCCTGGCCTGGGCCGAGGTCGAGCGCGTCCCGGACCGCGACGAGCCGCTGTCCGGTATCAGCGGCGGCCCGGTGTTCGACGCGGCGGGTCGCCTGGTCGGGGTGCACGTCGCGGGATCGGTGCGTCGCGGCCGGTCGTTCACCACGGCGCCGCGCTCGATGCAGGAACTGTGGGCGAAGGCCGGCGTGACACCGGCCAGCAGCGGGCCGGTGCCGGCGCTGAGCGACGCCGACTACGCGCGTGTCGGCGAGCGTCTGCGCCAGGACCTGATCGTCGCCAGAGCCGTCTGCCTGACCAACTGACGACCGGGCTGCGTCCGCTTGAATACCGCTTGTGCCGGGCCGGTCTGCGGCGTAGCGTCGCCGCATGAACGCTTCGGTCCGCACCCGCTGCCTGCGACGCCGCGCCTCCTAGAGGCGGGCACCGACGCGTTTTCACTTCCGAATCCAGCGTTCCACCCGCCGCCGAGCTGACCGGCCGCGGGATCGTCGTGCGTCCGGGGCCTCGCCTGCACTCCCGAGAGGATCCGACATGACGGTACCGCAGTCGCCATTTTCCGCCCTGATGGACATCACCCCACGGCCGCCGGTGGTGTTCGCCGACGGCCAGGGCTCCTGGCTCTACGACACCACCGGGCGCCGCTATCTCGACCTGGTGCAGGGCTGGGCGGTGACCTGCCTCGGCCACAGCCCGGCGACCATCGTCAAGGCGCTGACCGAGCAGGCCGGCCGGCTGATCAACTGCAGCCCTGCCTATTACAACGAGCCGGCGTTGCGCCTGGCCGCCGGCCTGACCCGGGCGAGCGGCCTCGACCAGGTGTTCTTCGCCAACTCCGGAGCCGAGGCCAACGAGGGCGCCATCAAGCTCGCCCGCCGCTGGGGCGAGACCTACCGCGGCGGCGCCTACGAGATCGTCACCATGGAGAACGGCTTCCACGGCCGCACGCTGGCGACCATGTCGGCGTCCGGCAAGCCGGCCTGGAAGACCCTGTTCGAGCCGAAGGTGCCGGGCTTCGTGAAGGTGCCGCTCGGCGATCTCGACGCCGTCGAGGCGGCGATCACCGACCGCACGGCCGCCGTCATGCTGGAGCCGATCCAGGGCGAGGCCGGGGTGATCCCGGCGGGCGACGACTATCTGCGGGCCCTGCGGGATCTGACCGAGCGCAGGGGCGTGCTGCTGATCCTGGACGAGATCCAGACCGGCATGGGCCGGACCGGGCGGATGTTCGGCTTCGAGCACGCCGGCATCCGCCCCGACGTGATGACGCTGGGCAAGGGCCTCGGCGGCGGCGTGCCGCTGGCGGCCCTGCTGGCCCGGCGCGAGGTGTCCTGCTTCCAGCACGGCGACCAGGGCGGCACCTTCAACGGCAACCCGCTGATGTGCGCCGTCGGGTTGGCGGTGCTGGCGGAGATCGCCGGAGCGGGCTTCCTGGAGCGGGTGGAAGCGGCCGGCGCGCGGCTGCGACAGGGGCTGGAGACGGTGGCGATGCGGCACGGCTTCGGCGGCGTACGCGGCCAGGGCCTGCTGCTCGCCCTCGACCTCGGTCGCCCGGCCGGGCCGGCCATCGTCGAGGCGGCGCTGGCCGACGGGCTGCTGATCAACGCGCCGCGCCCGGACACCCTGCGGCTGATGCCGGCGCTGACGGTCAGCGACGACGAGATCGACGAAGCGATGGCGATGCTCGACGCCGTCTGCGCGAAGCTCGATTGAGACGGAGCGGTCGCCGGTCCCGGGCTGCCGCCTTGCAGATCCGGGACCGGCCGGCGCGCTCAGAACGTCAGCGCGACGCCGGCGATTGCCGCCCAGCCCTGGTTTTCGATGCCTGTGTCGGCCTCGAACCGGGACCGGAACACCGAGGCGAGCAGGTTCACCCCCGGCCCGGCTTCGTAGTTGCCCGACAGCATGACCGTCTCGTGGGTGCTGTCGCCAGCGTCGGTCGTCGAATCGGCGACCTTGCCGTTGTAGTAGGACAGCGACACCTCGAAGGCCTCGAAGGCGTAGGCGACGCCGACGTCGTAGCCGCGGCCGTCGAAGGACACGCCGGCGTCGGTTCCGCCGGAGCCGTTGCCCTTGGTGTCGGCGTAGGAGGCGCCGACGGTGAAGCCGGCGTAGCCGATGTTGCCGCCGACGCTGTAGCCTTCGGCGTTGTCGACGCTGGCGGGCGAGCCGTCGGGGCGCTCGGCCCGCACGAAGCCGGCCGCCAGGGCCACATCGACCTCGCCGAAGCTCCGCACGAAGTTGGCGCCGAGGGCAAAGCCGTTGCGGTAGATGTCACCGGCGGGCTGGGTGTTGTCGTCGCGCTCGAACTCCGGGACGTAGGAGGCGCCGAGCTGGAAGCCTTCGAAGCGGGGCGTGAAGTAGGAGATCTTGGTCGCCTTGTCGTCCCCGAGATAAAGGTAGGTCGACTGGAAGGCGGAGTCGGCGTCGCCGCCGCTCGGGTTGGCGATCCAGTCGGCGAGGTCGCTGTCGTTGATGCCGAGGCCGACATCCGGGGCGGCGTAGTGCATCAGCACCGCCGCGCTGTCGGCGGAGCCGATCTCCAGCCGGCCCAAGCCATGCTCCAGCCAGACGTAGCTGCCGTCGATCTGGTCGTCGCCGGAGCTCTGCGCGTCCAGACCGACCTCGACGCCGACCTGCAGGCCGTTGTCGAGCGTGACGTCGCCCCCGAACAGCAGGGTGGCGTCGGTCTTGATGTCGAAGCCGGTGAAGTCGCCGCCGACGGCGGCGTCGTTGTCGGCGTAGCCGAAGTACTGGATGTACTCGCCGCCGATCTGCATCTGCAGGCGCTCCGCGGCGAGCGTCGGGGAGGCGGCGGCGCTGGCGAGCAAGGCGGTCAAGAGGGCGAGGCTACGGGATCTCATGGGTGCGCGACCTGGTTCCGTTGCGGGAGGCAGCCAAACAAAAAAACGCGCCGGCGGCTGCCGACGCGGACGGTCAATGCACGGACAGGGAGGCCGGAACGGCGTCCCTGATGTCTGGATGCTTCCCCCAGCGCGCCGCGATTCATAGTCGGGGCGCATTGGTATTCTGAGACCGCGAATCTGAAGGGCGCGGGCGATCTCCGCAACAAGTTCCTTGGCAAGCCGGGCCGAGGCCGACGGCAGCCACTCGCGGAGCGTGCCCAGGCTCCGGTCTGGATGACCGCCCTGCTCGAACGCGACGGCCGCGAGCAGGTCGCGTTCGCCGTCGCCGACCGTCGCGCAGTGGGTGCATCGGACATCCCGGGCCGCGGTGGCGGTGTCGAGGGTGATCCCAGGATCGCGTCCAGCGGCCGGACCACACACGCGACACCGCCGGAGCCGAACCCGGCGGTCAGGAGCGGGATCGGATCGGTGCCCGCCTTCAGGCACGACACCCAGTGCCGCATCCCCCACACCAGCAGGGCCTCGGCGGTGGTGAGCGCGTGCACCGGCAAGGCACCGGTGCCGCGCTCGTCATCCACCGACCGGATCCAGTTCGCCCGCTTGCCGTTCATGCCTAGCCTCCAACGCCGCTCTGACACCTGACCTGATTATTGTTATTGCGAGTCGTTTTCAATAATAAAATGATGGGCGGCGACGGAGCGGCGGCTGGCCCCCGATGCGGACCGCCTGCGGCGGCCCGCTCCGGGATGACGAGAAGAGAATGGGGGCCCCACCTTTTCGTCATCCCGGGCGCCGCGCAGCGGTGGCCCGGGACCCACCCGCCGCCGCCGTGGTGAAGGCCGGCGCACGTCGCTTCGTGGGTCCCGGATCCGTCCCGCCGGTGGCGGTTCGGTCCGGGATGACGACAGGGAGAGAGTGGAGTGCGCCCCTAGAATGAGACGCTAAAAATAGCGGACAGTTCTCTGATTGGAGGAGAACGATGCCGAAGGTCTACCGAAGGTTCAGTTTGGAGTTCAAACGATCGGCGCTGTCGCGCTTGGCCTCGGGTGAAGCGGTTGCGGATCTGGCCCGTGAGTTTGGGATGCACCGCCAACTGCTCTACGAGTGGATGGAGGCGGCGCGTGAGAACCGGCTCGGCCGGCGGCGAGGGCGACCGGGCCGGCTTGAGGCGCTGGCGCATGAGGCGAGTGTTGGGGAGACGGATGACCTGGCGCTTGCGCGGCGGCGGATCGCCGAGCTTGAGCGCAAGGTTGGCCAGCAAACGGTTGAACTGGATTTTTTTCGAGGAGCCTTGCGGCGCATCGAGGCGTCACGGCCGGCCAACGACGGGCTTGGCGTGACGGGGTCTTCGCCGAGATCCGGGCGATGACTGGCCCGCAAGGCGGAGGACAGGTCGAACGGCTTTGCCGAGCTGCCGACGTCAGTCGGTCGAGCTTCTACCGGAGTCGGGCGCAGGCCGAGCCCGAGTTGGACGCGTTGGAGGAGATGGCGTTGCGCGATGCCATCCAACGCTTGGCTCTGGCCCACAAACACTATGGCTACCGGCGCATCGGGGCGCTGCTGCGACGCGAGAGCTGGGTGGTGAACGCGAAGCGGGTGCGGCGGATCATGCAGGAGGACAACCTCCTGTGCCTGCGCCGCAAGGCCTACGTCCCGGCCACCAGCAACTCAAGCACGGCTTGCGGGTCTACCCGAACCTGGCACGCCAGCTGATCCCGTTGGCGCCCGACCGGCTGTGGGTGGCCGACATCACCTACATCCGTCTGGAGCGGGCCTTCGTCTACCTGGCGGTGATCCTCGACGCCTTCAGCCGAAAGGTGGTGGGTTGGGCCTTGGCGGACCACTTGGCTGCCAGCTTGGCACTCGAGGCCTTGGGGATGGCGCTCGCCGGGCGGCGGCCGCCGCCCGGCGAGCTCATCCACCACTCCGATCGGGGCGTGCAGTACGCCTGTGCCGACTACTCGCTGGCCCTCGATGCTGCCGGCGTCATTCCAAGCATGAGCCGCGGCGGATGCCCCTATGACAACGCCAAGGCAGAGAGCTTCATGAAAACCCTCAAGACCGAGGAGGTCGACGGCTCCGCCTATCGCGACCTGGAGCACGCCAGAACCAGCGTCGGCGACTTCATCGAGCAGCTCTACAATCGCACCCGCTTGCACTCGGCGCTGGCTTACCAATCGCCCGTGGAGTTCGAGAATGCTAGTTCGTGGACAGCAATCCCGCTGGCCACCAAAATCACCAGCGAAACTGCTGTCCGCTAATTGCCATGTCTCATCACGGGGGCGCACTCCAAGAGGGGCGCCAATACTGACTTGATGACGACAGCGAAGGGGGAAGGCCGCCGCCCCTCACCCGCTGCGACGCCGAGAGCGGATCGCCTCCCCAACCCCGTCGTCATCCCGGCCAAGCACAGCGCGCGCCGGGACCCACCCGCCGCTCCGTCGTTGCCACCGTCGGCGAGCCGCCGTCGCTCCATGGGCCCCAGCTCCAGCGGAGGGGGAAGGCCGCCGCCCCTCACCCGCTGCGACACCGAGACGGAGCGCCCCCCAACCCCGTCGTCATCCCGGGCAAGCGCAGCGCGACCCGGGATCCACCCGCCGCTCCGTCGGCGCCACCCGGCCGGGCCCTCCCCGCCCGGCGCGCGGGCGGGGGCGATCTGCTAGGCTGCGCCGAGGCGCGGCGCCGCGAGCGCGTCCAGGACCAGACATCCGGAGACCCGACATGAAATTGAGCGACTTCCGCGTCCTGACCTTCGACTGCTACGGCACGCTGATCGACTGGGAGAGCGGCATCCACAACGGCCTGCAGCCGCTGGTCGCCAAGGGCGGGGTCGATCGCCCGCGCGACCGGGTGCTGGAGGCGTTCGCAAGGCACGAATCGGCCCAGCAGGCCGAGACGCCAGCGATGATCTATTCCGATCTGCTGGCCGCGGTCCACCGCCGGCTCGCCGAGGAGTGGGGCATCCCGGTGACGCCGGCGGAGAGCGCGCAGTTCGGCGCCTCGGTGCCGTACTGGCCGGCGTTCGACGATTCCGCGCCGGCGCTGCGCTACCTCAAGAAGCACTACGAGCTGGTGATCCTCTCGAACGTCGACCGCGAGAGCTTCGCCGGCAGCAACGCCCGGCTCGGCGTCGAGTTCGACGCCATCTACACCGCCCAGGACATCGGCTCCTACAAGCCCGATCCCGCCAACTTCGACTACATGCTCACGCAACTGGCCAAGCGCGGGCGCGGCAAGGGCGCCATCCTGCACACCGCCCAGAGCCTGTTCCACGACCACGGGCCGGCCAAGCGCGTCGGCCTGACCTCGGCCTGGATCGACCGCCGCGAGGACCGGGGCGGCGGATGGGGTGCTACCATGCCGCCGCCGGAGGGTGCCGGCTACGAGTTCAGGTTCCCGAGCATGGCCGCGATGGTCGAGGCGCACCGCGCCGAAACCGGAGACGCCTGACCGCTCCAGCTTCGGTTGGACAAGGCCCGAGAAGCCTGGAAGTCTGCGCGCGCCGAACGGCGAGCGGATCGAGGTGGGGAATGAGCGGACAGTTCCGCCGGCTGGGCGAACGCGACCGCGCGCCGGTGCGGATCGAGGTCGACGGCGTCGCGATCGAGGCGCTGGAGGGCGACACCCTGCAGGTGGCGATGCTGACCGCCGGCCGGCGGCTGCGCGAGAGCGAGTTCGGGGACGGCGCGCGCGCCGGCTTCTGCCTGATGTCGGCCTGCCAGGATTGCCTGGTGTGGAGCGTCGACGGCGAGCCGTTGCGCGCCTGCACGACCCCGGTCGCCGACGGCATGGCGGTGGTCACCCGGGAGGTCCCATGGCCGGCCCAATAGCGGTTGTCGTCGGCGCCGGCCCCGCCGGGGCGCGCGCCGCCGAGCGGCTCGTCGCCTCCGGCCTGCGCCCGATCGTGGTCGACGAGGGCCGGCGCGGCGGCGGCCAGATCTACCGCCGCCAGCCCGATGGCTTCCGCCGCCCGCCGGGGGAACTTTACGGCTTCGAGGCCGGCAAGGCGACCGCCCTGCACCGCGATTTCGACGCGCTGGCGGGCCGCATCGACTACCGCCCGGACACGCTGGCCTGGCACGTCTACGACGGCGCCGTTCACCTGGCGCGCGACGGGCGCAGCGACGCGGTGCGCTGGGACGCCCTGATCCTCGCCACCGGGGCGACCGACCGGGCGATGCCGGTACCTGGATGGACGCGGCCGGGCGTGTTCAGCCTCGGCGGCGCGCAGATCGCCCTGAAGGCCCAGGCCTGCGCGATCGGCGAGCGCTGCGTGTTCCTCGGCACCGGGCCGCTGCTCTATCTCGTGGCCTACCAGTACGCCAAGGCCGGCGCCCGGGTGCAGGCGGTGCTCGACACCTCGCCCTACTCCCGGCGGCTGGCGGCGACGCCGGCGCTGGCGGCCCGGCCGGCGATGCTGGCCAAGGGCCTCTACTACACGTCCTGGCTGGCGGCGCGGCGGATCCCGATGCTGGCGGGCGTGACGCCCCTGGCGATCGACGGCGGCGACCATGTCGAGGTGGTGCGCGTCCTGGACGCCGGCGGGCGCGAACGGCGATTTGACTGCGACGCCATCGGTCTCGGCTTCGGGTTGCGCTCGGAAACCCAGCTGGCCGATCTTGCGGGCTGCCGCTTCGCCTTCGACCCGCTGGTCCGGCAATGGCTGCCGGAGACCGATGAGGACGGGCGCACCTCGGTCGCGCGGGTGTATCTGGCCGGGGACGGCGCCCGGATCCTGGGGGCCGATTCGGCCGAGATTTCCGGGCGGCTGGCGGCCTGCGCGGCGCTGCGCGACCTGTCCCGGCCGGTTGCCGACGGCGAAGTGGCCGGGCTTCGCAAGGCCCGGCGCGCCATGGAGCGGTTCCGCACCGGCCTGGAGACCGCGTTTCCCTGGCCGGCCCGCCTGGCCGCCGCCCTACCCGATGACACGCTGGTTTGCCGCTGCGAGGCGATCACCGCCGGTGAGCTGCGCCGCACCGCGACCGCGGCCGGCGCGCCCGAGGTGAACCGCGCCAAGGCGTTCAGCCGGGTCGGCATGGGTCGCTGCCAGGGCCGGTACTGCGGTCTCGCCGGCGCCGAGGTGCTGGCGGCGGCACTGGCGGTGCCGGTCGAGCGGGTCGGGCGGCTGCGCGGCCAGGGTCCGGTCAAGCTGCTGCCGACCGCCACGGAGATCGCGCCATGACCGAGCAGGCGGCGGACGTCGTGATCGTCGGCGGCGGGCTGATGGGGGCGGCGACGGCGTTCTTCCTGCGCCGGCGGGGCGTGTCGGTGATCCTGCTGGAGCGCGGCCTGATCGGCCAGCAGGCGAGCGGCACCAATTTCGGCAACGTGCGCCGCCAGGGCCGCTTCCTGCCGCAGCTGCCGCTCGCCAACCGGGCGCGCGAGATCTGGGGCCGGTTGCCGGAGCTGATCGGCGAGGACGTGGAGTTCCTGCCGCTCGGCCACCTCCGCCTGTGCTTCCGCGAGGACGACGTCGGCACGCTGGAGGCGTACGCCCGGTCGGCGCGCGACTACGACCTCGAGCTTGAGATCATCAGCCGCAACGCCCTGCGCGACCGATTTCCGTTCCTGTCGACCGAGGCCGTCGCCGGGTCGCTGTCGCCGACCGACGGCCACGCCAACCCCCGGCTCGCCGCCCCCGCGTTCGGGCGCGCCGCGGTCCGCGCCGGCGCCGTCGTCCACGAGAACACCGAGGTCACCGCCATCACCAGGACCGGCGAGGACTTCGTGGTCGAGAGCGCCGGCGGCGGCCGCTTCCGGGCACCGGCGGTTCAGGTATCGGCCGGGGCCTGGGCCGGCGCCATGGCGGAGCGGCTCGGCGAGCCGGTGCCGTTCGCGGTGCACGGCCCGCAGATGGCGGTGACCGAGCCGCTGCCGTACCGGATCGAGCCGTCGATCGGCGTGTACTCGCGCGACCCGACCGACGCCATCTACCTGCGCCAGGTGACTCGCGGCAACGTCGTGTACGGCGGCGGCTGGCGCGGCCCCGCCCACACCGACGGGCGGCGCGCCCGGGTCGACCCGATCAACACCCTGCGCCAGCTGCCGAAGCTGAGCCGCATCGTCCCGGCGCTCGCCCGGGCGCGCGTCATCCGGACCTGGAGCGGCGTCGAGGGCTATCTGCGCGACGACATCCCGGTCATGGGGCCGAGCGCCGTCCTGCCCGGCCTGTTCTACGCCTTCGGGTTCTGCGGCCACGGCTTCCAGCTCGGCCCCGGCGTCGGCGACGTGATGGCCGAGCTGATCGCCACCGGCTCGACCGGCACGCCGATCGAGCCGTTCCACATCCGCCGTTTCACGGCGTCGGGAGCGGCGGCGAGCGCGACCTGACGCCTCACGCCCGCAGGCGCGTCCCGTCCGGATCGTGCATCGGCCGCAGCGAGGCTTCGGCCGGCCAGCGCGTGCCGGCGACGTCGATCGCGTAGGCGCTCGCCAGGAGCTCCGCCACGCTCTCGCCCGGCCGGCACGGCGCGTAGCCGAGACCGACGGCGCCGCCGAGCCAGTGACCGTAGGCGCCCGAACTGATCCGTCCCACCACCTCGCCGTCCCGCAGGATCGGCTCGTTGTGGTACAGCAGCGGACCCGGGTCGGTCAGCCGGAACTGCAGCAGCCGCTGGCGCAGCCCCTCCTCTCGGCGGCGCAGCACCGCATCGCGGCCGATGAAGTCGCCGAACGCCGAGCGCGGCTTGCCGGTCTTCACCGCGAAACCCAGCCCGGCCTCCAGCACGTGATCCTCGCCCGAGATGTCGTGGCCGTAGTGCCGGTACGCCTTCTCGATCCGGCAGGAGTCGAGGGCGTGCAGGCCGCACAGGCGCAGGCCGTGGGCGGCGCCGCTCTCCAGGATCGCGTCGAAGACGTGTCGGGCCATCTCGGTCGGGACGTAGATCTCCCAGCCGAGTTCGCCGACGTAGCTGAGCCGGTGCGCCCGGGCCAGGCCCATGGCGATCTCGATCTGCCGCGCCGTGCCGAAGGGAAAGCCCGGATTGCCGAGATCCTGCGGGGTGAGCGGCTGCAGCACGTCGCGCGCCCGCGGGCCCATCACGCAGATCACCGCCTCGGCCGAGGTGACGTCGGTGATCACGCAGCGGGCGTCCGTCGGGGACCTGCCGGCGCAGCCAGGCGAGGTCGCGGGTCTGCGCCGAGGCCGAGGTCACCACCAGGAACGCCGTCTCCGACAGCCGGGTGACGGTCAGGTCGGCCTCGATGCCGCCGCGCGGGTTGAGCCACTGGGTGTAGACGCAGCGCCCGACCGGCACCGCCATGTCGGCGGCCGACACGCGCTGCAGCACCGCCTCGGCGTCGGCGCCCTCGACCCGGAACTTGGCGAAGGACGACATGTCGAACAGCCCCGCCGTCTCGCGCACGGCGCGATGCTCGCCGGCGGCGTGCTCGAACCAGTTCTGCCGGCCCCAGGAGTATTCGTACTCGGCGCGCGCGCCGCGCGCCGCCGCCTGCGGCGGCAGGAACCAGTTGGCGCGTTCCCAGCCCGCCGCCTCGCCGAAGCAGGCGCCGCGCGCCGCCAGCCGCTCGTGCAGCGGCGAGGTGCGCACGCCGCGGGCGGTCTCGAACTGGCGATACGGGAAATGATCGGCGTACAGCAACCCGAGCGCCTCGCGGGCGCGCGCCACCAGGTAGCGCCGGTTCGACTGGAACGGCTGCATGCGCCGGATGTCGACGTCGGACAGGTCCATCGGCGGCTCGCCGCCGTCCATCCACTCCGCCAGCGCCTTGCCGGCGCCGCCGCCGGACTGGATGCCGATCGAATTGAAGCCGGCGGCGACGAAGAAATGGCGCAGGTTCGGCGCCTCGCCGAGCAGGTAGCGGTCGTCCGGCGTGAAGCTCTCCGGCCCGTTGAAGAAGGTGTGGATGCCGGCGGTCTCCAGGGCCGGGAAGCGCTTGATGGCGCGCTCCAGGATCGGCTCGAAATGGGCGATGTCCTCGGGCAGCTGGTCGAAGCAGAAATCCTCAGGAATGCCGTCCATGCCCCAGGGCTTGGCGACCGGCTCGAAGGCGCCGAGCAGGATCTTGCCGGCGTCCTCCTTGTAGTAGGCGCATTCGTCCGGCACCCGCAGCACCGGCAGGTGGCGCGGCAGCCCGGCGATCGCTTCGGTGACGATGTAGAAATGCTCGCAGGCCTGCAGCGGCACGTCGACGCCCGCCATCCGGCCGACCTCGCGCCCCCACATCCCGGCGCAGTTGACCACGTACTCGGCGGCGACCGGCCCCTGTGCCGTCTCGACGCCGGTCACCCGTCCGTCGCGCGCCGTCACGCCGGTGACCTTGACGTCCTCCAGGATCGTCGCGCCGCGCTGGCGCGCGCCCTTGGCGAGGCCGAGCGCGATGTTGGCCGGGTCGGCCTGGCCGTCGGTCGGCAGGAAGACGCCGCCGACCACCCCGTCGAAGTTGAGCAGCGGGTACGCCGCGCGGCACTCCGCCGGGGTCAGGACATGGGCCTCGAGGCCGAAGCTGCCGGCCATCGCCGCGCCGCGGCGCAGTTCCTCGAAGCGGTGCTCCGAGAGCGCCACCGCCAGCGAGCCGTTCTTGCGGTAGCCGGGGGAGATCCCGGTCTCGGCCTCGAGCGAGTCGTACAACTCGGCCGAGTACTTGGCGAGGCGGGTCATGTTGTAGGAGGCGCGCAGCTGGCCGATCAGGCCGGCAGCGTGCCAGGTGGTGCCGGAGGTGAGGCGCTTGCGCTCCAGCAGCAGGACGTCGGACCAGCCGAGCTTGGTGAGGTGGTAGGCGACCGAGCAGCCGATCACCCCGCCCCCGATGATCACCACCCGGGCCTGCCGCGGCAGTTCCGTCATCGCCGTTCACCCCTCGTCAGCGCGGCGCCCGGGCGGATCCGGGACGCCGTCGCGAGACGATTTCACATCGGGGTGGGGCCGGCAACGCGGCCGTCAGCCGCCCTGGACGGTCGGCAGCAGCCCGGCGCTCGGATCCGGCTGGGTGTAGAACCAGTGCCCCGCCACGCCGCCGATGGCCGCCCCGGTCAGGGTCGCGAGACCGCCGCCGCCCAGCATGTCGACGACCAGGGCGCCGGCCAGCGCGCCGACCGCGACCATCGCCAACTGGTCGGTGGTGATCACGTAGGGCGATTTGCGGTTCAGCATGTCCTGCGCCCCTTGGCGGGCCGATTCGGTCATCTGCTGGAGGTCGCGGCTGAGGCGCTGCACCATCGCGTCAAGGTCCTGCACGGCGTCGGCGACCGCGGGCGGCACGGACGACTCGGCTGAAGCCGGCGGCGTCACGCCAGGGGTCGCCTGCTGCGCGGCCGCCGGGGCGGCGACGGCGAGGCAAAGGGCGGCCGCGACCAGCGCGGTGCGGAACATGGGAAGCATCGAATCCTCCAGCCTGGAACATGGGTCGGTTGGCGCTAGTGTACGGGAAAGATCCACCGCTGGCTTGACCTGCATCAACCGGCAGTCCCGGCGACCCGCCACGCCGTCCCGACGGAGGTTCCAGAATGCACTCCATCCCAGCAGCCAGCGCGCGCCGGCAGGCGCTGCGCGCCCTGCTCGGCACCGGCACGACCATTGTGGTGCCCGGCTGCCACGACGCGCTCAGCGCCATGCTGGTCGCGGAGGCCGGCTTCCCGGTCGGCTATGTTGGCAGCTACGCCACCGCTGCCGCCGACCTCGGCCTGCCCGACGTCGGCGCGCTCGGGCTCGACGATCTGGTCCACCGCGCCCGCCGGGTCGCCGACGCGGTGCCGGTGCCGGTGGTGGCCGACGCCGAAGGCGGGTTCCACGAGCCGGGCAACATCTGGCGCACGGTCCGCGCCTTCGAGGACGCCGGGGTGGCGGCGATCCACATCGAGGACCACGCCGGCGGCAAGCACACCGACCTGCCGCAGGCGCTGATTCCGCTGGACGCCATGATCGCCCGGCTGAAGGCGGCGCTTGACGCCCGCACCGACCCGGATTTCCTGATCATCGCCCGCACCGACGCGGTCTGGGCGACCCGCGACCCGGCTGAGGCGTTGCGCCGGGTGCGGGCGTTCCGCGAGGCCGGCGCCGACCTGGTGTTCCCGACCGGCGCCACCCCGGAGATGGTCGCCGGGTTCCGGGCGGAGGTCCCGGCGCTCTACACGGTGGTCGACGGCCCGGGCCACCCGCGGTTCGCGGGACGGCAGACCGCCGCCAGCCTGGTGCTCCACTACGGCTTCTCGCTGCTGGCCGCGACCCGCGGGATGACCGCGGCGCTCGCCCGCTTCGACGCCAACCCCGGCGCCGATCTCGGCGACCTGACCGAGCCGGTCGAGGCGTTCGAGGCCCGGCTCGGCTACGCCGACTTCACCGCCCGGGCGCGGCGGTACCGGCCTTGGGCACGGGCTTCCGACGCGCGGAACGCCGCCTGGAGCGGGTCGATCAAGCTCAGCGTGACGCGGGCCGGTCTATCACGTCCGTACTGTCATGCCGCGACATTCGAACGCGCCAAGCCCAGACAGGGGCGATCCGGGTACCCACTCCGAGGCGCCGGTGCGTCAAGTCGGACCTGGAGGGCGGCCTTCGGATGAGCGGCATTTGGCGCGGCCCGTGCGAATGCGCGCCTCCGCGGCCGCGGCGTCGACCTGCCAAAAGCGCGGGGTCGGGCGTCAGCGTCGGAGGTGCCGGCGAACACCAGCCGTCCGTCATGCGACGTAGGCTCGAATATCCTGGATAGCTCGAGGCTTGCGCGCTCACGCTTCGGACCGGGTGTCCGTACGACGAAAGCATGGATAGGCTGCACCCGATGGTCGCCGGCACCTCTCAGACGCGGTCACCAGTCGTTCGGATAAGCGTCATGGATACAGCGCGCCCGTTCCTGCCCATTCACGTCATCAGGTCGACGACGGATTGGCATGCGTCGATGCCGGGATCAGGCGGTCGTCCCCCGCCGCTGAACGCGCGTCTTCTCCCGTGTGCGGCCGGAGCGACGGTGACTCCCTGGCGCGCTACCGCGTCGGCGTCCGCTCCACTGCCGGAGCAGATCCCCGGCGACGCCGACGTTCGCAGGGCGTGCGGGCCACCGGTCATGCCGGCGCCCGAGCGCGCGCGCCGTTCACGCGGCGCCCGTCACACCGTCAAGGATCGCAACGGAACGCTCCCGCTACACGAACACGAACCACCCGGACTGCAGATCCGCGACGGTTACGCCGTTCAGCGTGAGGGTGTTGCCGGCGCCGATGGCGAACTCGACATGGCCGTCGGGCGTGTTCCGCGCGACCTGGAGCAGGTCACTGAAGCGGTCGATGGTAGTGCCGTTGGCGTTTGCCGCGAAACTGATCCGGTCGCCGGCGGCGCCGTCGAAATCGGTCACCACGTCGATGCCGCTGTCCGCCTGGATCACCACCAGGTCGGCACCCTCGCCGGTCGAGAGCGTATCGTTGCCGAGCCCGCCGTGCAGCGTGTCGTTGCCCACGCCACCGACCAGCGCATCGTCATCCCGCCCGCCGAACAGGACATCGTTACCGGCACCGCCGTACAGGGTGTCGGCCCCGAAATTTCCGTACAGCACGTCCTCGCCGAGGTTGCCGTACGCGATGTCGGCGTCCTGGCCGCCGAACACGGTGTCGCCGCCCTGGCCGCCGTACAGCGTGTCGGCCGCCTGGTTGCCGTACAGCAGGTCGGTGTCCTGGTTGCCGTACACCACGTCGGTTTCGGTCCCGCCCCACAGCGTGTCGTTGCCGGTGCCGCCGAGCGCGATGTCGGCGCCGGCGTCGCCGAACAGCCGGTCGGCGCCGTCGGCCGAGCCGATGGTGTCGTTGCCGCCGCCGCCGTACAGGGTGTCGTTACCGGCCCCCAGAACCATGAACTGGCTGCTGTCGTCGCCGACCGCGTAGTTGTCGCCGGCACCGCCGATCACCGTGGCGTTGCCCATGATCGACACGAACTCGATGTTGTCGATCTGCAGCGGCGTGCCGGTGATCGAGCGCATGTCGACGACGAACCCCTCGGACTGGCTGCCGCTCGAAGCTGCCGGTGATGACGATCGCGTCGCTTGGTCGTCACCCCGGCGCCCTGGGTCGGGACGAGGGTGCGGATGTCGAGCCCGGTGGTGGCGGCCAGGTTGTTGAGGAACACCTGCGCCCCGCCGACCAGCGCCGGGCTCGCCCGTCGCGCCGCGCACCTGGATGGCGGTGATCAGGGTCTGCACCGCGTTGGTGCCGGATCTGCGCCGCGGCCGGTCCCTCGGAGGAGATGCTGACCGACGGCGGCAGCGAGGCGGTGACCACGTTCCCGTTGTTGCCGGTGTTCTGCACGATCGCCGCCGACCCCGAACTGGTGCCGCTGTTGGTGATCGTGCGGGCACCGCCGGACGTGTCGCTGGGCGTGCTGTCGTTGACGATCAGCGAACCGCCGCTGTCGCCACCGCCACCGCCTCCGTCGCTGCCACCGCCGTTGTCCACGACCACCACCGGTGCGACCAGGGTGATGGTGGTGTTGCCGCCGCTGACGCTCGCCCCGAAGGTCCCGCTGGCCGCGGTGACGCCGGTCAGCGTGGTAGCGATGCTGCCGCTGATGTCGATGGTGCCGGCTGGCGGCGGTGCCGTTCAGCGCCGACAGGTCGGCGCCGGTGACCACGATGCTGTCGCCGACGCGCGAAGTCCGAGATCGTGTCGCCGTTGAAGTCGTCGGACGCGCCGATGAAGGTGTCGCTGCCGGCACCGCCGATCAGCGTGTCGGTCCCGGCGCCGCCGCTGATCACATCGTCGCCGTCGCCGCCGGACAGCGCGTCGCCGCCGGCGCCGCCGACGACGGGTGTCGTCGCCGGCGCCGCCGTCGAGGGTGTCGGCGCCGGCGCTGCCGGTAATGGCCTGGGCGCCGACGCTGCCGGTGACCACGAAACGGTCGAGCCCGGCATCGCCGGCCGTGAGCATCTTCCCGACCGCCTGCGCCGCGGTCAGGGTGATGATCTGAGCCGCCGTGTCGTTGGCCGTCGCGATGGTCTCGATGGCGGCCAGGCTGCCGGCCGAGACGTTGCCGGTGGCGGTCAGGCGTCACGGTCTCGGTGCCCGCCGCCGTGACGGTGCCGGCGAAGTCGGCCAGCTGCGCCGCGGTCATGGTGACCGAGGCGCCGGTGGCGAGCGTCAGGTTGGCGACGCCGCTGATCGTGCCGCCGGCGATGTTGGCGCCGTTGCCGAGCGAGAGGGTGTCGGCGACCGTGCCCTCACCGGTGATCGTCCCGGCGAAGGTCAGGGTCCCAAGGTCGAAGGTCACCGCGTCGGTCGTAGAGGTTGCGCTGACGCTGTGGCCGGCATTGGTGATCGTCACCGTGCGGGCGTCGGTCGTGCTGTCGCCGAAGACGTAGCTCTCGATGTTGGCGACGGTTGAGAAGTTGCCGTCGCCGGACAGGGTGACCGTCTCGGTCCCGGCCGCCGTGAGCGTGCCGGTGAACGCTTGAAGTTGAGCCAGGGTCATGGTGACCGAGGCACCGCTGGCGAGCGTCAGGTTCGCAACACCGGTGATCGTGCCGCCGGCGATGCTGGCGCCGTTGCCGAGCGACAGGGTGTCGGCAACCGTGCCCTCGCCGGTGACGGTGCCGGTGTAAGTCAGCGTGCCGAGATCGAAGGTGAGCGCGTCGGTCGCCGAGGTTGCCGTGACGCTGGAGCCGGCGCCGGAGACCGTGATGGTCCGGACGTTGGTCGAGTCGTCGCCGACCGAGAAGGTTTCGACGTTGGCGAGCGTCGTGAAGTTTCCGTCGCCGGTGACGTGGACGGTCTCGTTGCCGGCGGCGGTGATCGTGCCGGTGAACTGCGCGTGCTGGGCCGCCGTCATCGTCACGGTGCCGCCGCTGGCGATCGTCAGGTTCTCGAAGCCCGACACCGTGGCGCCAGAGATGCTGGCTCCGTTGCGCATCACCAGCGTGTCGCTGCCGGCGCCGGCGTTCAGCGTCCCGGTGGCGGCGGTCAGGTGCCGACCTCGACCGTATCGTTGCCGGTGCTGCCGGTCACGTTCTGGCCGGTCGCACCCAACGCGAAGGTGATGCCGCCAGTGCCCAGCACATAGGCGTCTCGACCGCGGCGTTGCCGGTGGTCGAGGTGGTCGCCGCCGGTGGCGGAGAAGGTGATCTGCTCGGTGCCGGCCACTGTCACCGTCCCGGTGAACGCGTCGTGCTGCGCCACCGTCATGGTGACCGAGGCGCCGGCCGCGAGCGTCAGCTTCGCGACGCCGCTGATCGTGCCGCCGGCGATGCTGGCGCCGGTGCCGAGCGACAGGGTGTCGGCGACCATGCCATTACCGGTGATGGTGCCGGTGTAGGTCAGCGCCCCGACGCCAAAGGTGACCGCGTCGGTCGGCGAGTTCGCCGTGACGCTGGCGCCGCCGGAGCCGAGCGTGATCGTGCGGGCGTCGGTCGAGTCGTCGCCGACCGAGTAGGTCTCGACGTTGGCCAGCGTGGTGAAGCTGCCATTGCCGGTGACGTTGACCGTCTCGCTGCCGGCCGCGGTGACCGTGCCGCTGAACTGCGCGTGCTGGGCCACCGTCATCGTCACCGACGCGTCGTTCGCCAGCATCAGGTTCGTGACACCGGTGATGGTGCCGCCGGCGATGCTGGCGCCGTTGCCGAGCGACAGGGTGTCGGCGACCGTGCCCTCGCCGGTGATGGTGCCGGTGTAGGTCAGCGTGCCGAGGTCGAAGGTGACCGCGTCGTTCGCCGTGTTCGCCGTCACACTGGTGTTGGCGCTCGATACCGTGATCGTGCGTGCGTCGGTGGTGCTCGTCGCCGACCGAGTAGGTCTCGACGTTGGCCAGCGTCGTGAAGCTGCCGTCGCCGGTGACGTTGACCGTCTCGCTGCCGGCCGCGGTGACCGTGCCGGTGAACTGCGCGTGCTGGGCCGCCGTCATCGACACGGTGCCGCCGCTGGCGATCGTCAGGTCCCTCGAAGCCCGGACACCGTGGCCCCGGCGATGCTGTGGCGCCGCTGGCCAGCGACAGGGTGTCGGTGCCGGTGCCGCCGCTCGAACGTGCCGGTGGAGGTCACGGAGCCGATCCCGACGGTGATCGCTCGCCGGCGCCGCCCGAGATCGTGTCGGCACCGGAGCCGCCGACCAGCGAATCGTTGGCGCTGCCGCCGGTGATCGAGAAGGTGCCGTCTGTCCCGGCGGCGCCGTTCCAGGTGACGGCGTCGATGCTGCCGGAGGCGTTGACCGTCAGGGTCTGGCCGCTGGCGACGGTGCCGTCATCGGTGGTGATGTTCTGGACGCCGGCGGTGATGTTGATGGTCTCGACGTTGGTCAGCGTGGTGGCGCCGAGCGTCACCGTCTGCGCCGCCGAGATGTTCAGGACATCGCTGCCGCCGAGGCCGTTGATGGTGTCACCGGCGTTCAGGACGTTCGCCGCATTCGCGGTGATGGTGTCGGCGCCGGGGGTAAGGGTCGGCGCGTCGGTGCCGGTTGTCAGCGTGAAGCTGCCCACGGCGGTGCCGAGCGTGATGGTGGTGTTGTCGCCGTCGAACACGGCGCTGTAACTGCCGCTCGAGATGCCGGTCAGCGTCAGGGTCCGGCCGCCGCCGAGGTCGAGCGTGCCGCCCGCACCCATGCCGTCGAGCGACGACAGGTCGGAACCGATGACCACGATGGCATCATCGGTGCTGAAGTCCGGAGATCGTGTCGCCGTCCGAGGTCGGCGGCAGTGCCGGCGAAGGTGTCGTTGCCGAAGCCTCCGATCAGCGTGTGTCGGCCCCAGCCCCGCCGTACAGCGTGTCGTTGCCCAGGCCACCGGACAGTACGTCGTTGCCGTCGCCGCCGTACAGCACGTCGGTGCTCGTCGCCGCCGCGCGCAAGGTGTCGTTGCCGAGGCCGCCAGAGGACGTCGTTGCCGGCCTGGCCGAGTATCAAGTCGTTCCCGCTGCCGCCGTAGATCGTGTCGTCGCTCAGGCCACCGGACACGGTGTCGTAGCCGTCGCCGCCGTACAGCACGTCGGCGCCGTCGCCGCCGCGCAGGGTGTCGTTGCCGAGGCCGCCAGAGAGGACATCGTTGCCGGCCTCGCCGAGTATAACGTCGTCCCCGTTGCCGCCGTAGATCGTGTCGTCGCCGTCGAAGCCGGCCAGCGAGTCATTGCCGTCGCCGCCGTACAGGACGTCGTCGCCGGTTTGCCCCCTGATCTCGTCGTTGCCGCCGACGCCCGAGATGGTGTTGTCTTCGTTGATCGTGCCGATCAGAGAGTCGTTGCCCTTCCGTCCCGGTGATGTTAGCCAGCAGCCCCGGATGGGCCGCGCGCGCTGCCGGGGTGAAGGCCGGCTCGACCGCCGCACCGTCGCGCCGACAGAGCGTCCAGCCGCCGCCGAGCGCCGCCCGCCCCGACCGGGCCGGCCGACGCCGCCACCGCCACGCCGAGGGAGGTTTCGAGGTTGTCCACGAAGCCGCGGCCCACCGACCCCGCCGCCACCGAGCAGCCGTACAGCACCACCTCGGCATCGGCAGCCAGCCGGCCGGCGATGGCCGCCAGTGCCGCCGGCCGCGCCGCCAGGGCCGTCCGGTCGACCCGCTCGCCCGCCAGCCGCAGGGCGCCGGGCTCGCCATGACTGAGGACATGAAGGGCTGTGATGCCGCGCCGGCCGTCGAGATGGCGCAGGATCTGGCCGAGCGCATTTCCGCCTTCGATCAGCCGAAGGACGTCGAAGCCGGCCCGACGACCGTCGAGGAGAGCGCCGGCATCATCGACGTCCGGATCGACGACCAGGATCTCCCGAGCAGCAGTCTTCATTCTGGAAAGCCCCCCACCGTGTCGTGCATTTGACTCTCTGGCGGCCAGCCCGTGCGCGTGCGCCATCTGGCTGTGGCCTGACGGGTCGAGGTCAACGAACGGCCGCTCGACTAGCAATCAAAACTTGCTTCGATGAAGCCAGTCATGATCGGCTTGATCCCCAATCAGCGTATGGAAACGGCCATCTGACTGATGAATACAGCCGAATGAATGACGCAATTTTGGTTAGCGTTGCGCTGGATCGTCAATCAATGAGTTATGACAAGTTATGTCAAAAAGCATCTGGAGATTGCATCAATCGATTGTGTTGCCGTAGCTTATTCGGGCGTGGAGTCGATCCAGACAGGGCCGATGAATTGAGTCTGTCGCAAAACCCGGCCGACAAATAATCGGGTGAGGCGACTTGGAAGAGCAGTATCTCGGGACCATTCAAATGGTGGCGTTTACATTCACACCTGCCAACTTCGCGTTCTGCGACGGAGCGCTCGTGGGGAACGCTCAGAACCCTGCGCTCTTCTCACTGATCTGCGAATACTTTGGCGGCGATGGGATATCAACGTTCGGGCTGCCGGACCTGAGGGCGCACACACCGGTGGGCTCCAATATGGTGGGCGCGGCTCCCGGACTTGCCTGCAACTTCCCGCTCGGCTTCAAGGCCGGCGCGCGAGACGCAAACGCCCGTCGCAATCCCAGATGCCGGAACAGAGCCAGCTGGCCGCATTCACCCCGAACGACAGCAAACTCCGGCCAGCGGCGAGCTCAGCGTTTGCCGATCTGGTGGCCTGACCGACACGCCCGCCACGGGCAGCTTTATCTCGGGCGGGGGGTGGATCGATAATTTTCGGCGACGGCGGCTTCGGCACAACACCGGCGGGAGCCGTCACGGTCGACAACACTGGCGCGGGTGAAGCCTTTTGAGAAGCCGGCGGCAAAGCACACCTGGCCCGCCTCAGCCGCCGCCTGGCGCTGGACGCCATGATCGCCCGGTCGAAGGCGGCGCTCGACGCCCACACCCACCCGGATTTCCAGATCATCCCGCGACGCCGGCGCCGACATGGTGTTCCCGACCGGCGCGACGCCCACGATGTCGCCGAGTTCCGGGCCGAAATCCACGGCGCGCTACGCCGACATCACCGCGCGGGCACGCCGCCGGTCTGAGAGCGCCGCGCAGCCCCCGCTACACGAACACGAACCAGCCGGACTGCAGGTCCGCGACGCTGACGCCGTTCAGCGTGAGGGTGTTGCCGCCGCCGAGGGCGAACTCGACGTGGCCGTCGGGCGTGGTGCGCGCCACCTGGAGCAGGTCGGAGAAGCGGTCGATGCCGGTGCCGTTGGCGTTCGCCTCCAGCCGGATCCGGTCGCCGGCGGCGCCGTCGAAATCGGTCACCACGTCGATGCCGCTGTCCGCCTGGATCACCACCAGGTCGGCGCCCTCGCCGGTCGAGATGGTGTCGTTACCGAGGCCGCCGTGCAGCGTGTCGTTGCCGACGCCGCCGACCAGGAGATCGGCGTCGCGCCCGCCGAACAGGGCGTCGTTGCCGGCGCCGCCGTACAGGGTGTCGGCCCCGAAATTGCCGTACAGCACGTCCTCGCCGAGGTTGCCGTACGCGATGTCGGCGTCCTGGCCGCCGAACACGGTGTCGCCGCCCTGGCCGCCGTAAAGGGTGTCGGACGCCTGGTTGCCGTACAGCAGATCGTTGTCCAGGTTACCGTAAACCACGTCGGCCTCGGTGCCGCCCCACAGCGAGTCGTTGCCGATGCCGCCGCGCACGACGTCGGCGCCGGCGTCGCCGAACAGCCGGTCGTCGCCACCGGCCGAGCCGATGGTGTCGTTGCCGCCGCCGCCGTAGAGGGTGTCGTTCCCGGCCCCCAGAACCATGAACTGGCTGCTGTCGTCGCCGACCGCGTAGTTGTCGCCGGCACCTCCGACCACCGTCGCGTTGCCGATGATCGAGGCGAACTCGATGTTGTCGAGTTGCAGGATCTTGCCGGTGATCGACCGCATGTCGATGACGAACGCCTCGGACTGGCTGCCGCTCGAACTGCCGGTGATGACGATCGCGTCGCTTGGTCGTCACCCCGGCGCCCTGGGTCGGGATGAGGGTGCGGATGTCGAGCCCGGTGGTGGCGGCCAGGTTGTTGAGGAACACCTGCGCCCCGCCGACCAGGCCGGGCTCGCCCGTCGCGCCGCGCACCTGGATGGCGGTGATCAGGGTCTGCACCGCGTTGGTGCCGGATTGCGCCGCGGCCGGTCCCTCGGAGGAGATGCTGACCGACGGCGGCAGCGAGGCGGTGACCACGTTGCCGTTGTTGCCGGTGTTCTGCACGATCGCCGCCGACCCCGAACTGGTGCCGCTGTTGGTGATCGTGCGGGCACCGCCGGACGTGTCGCTGGGCGTGCTGTCGTTGACGATCAGCGAACCGCCGCTGTCGCCACCGCCACCGCCTCCGTCGCTGCCACCGCCGTTGTCCACGACCACCACCGGTGCGACCAGGGTGATGGTGGTGTTGCCGCCGCTGACGCTCGCCCCGAAGGTCCCGCTGGCCGAGGTGATGCCGGTCAGCGTGGTCGCAACGCTGCCGCTGATGGCGATGGTGCCGGCGGCCGTCGTCCCGTTCAGCGCCGACAGGTCGGCGCCGGTGACGATGATGCTGTCGCCGACGCCGAAGTCCGAAATGGTGTCGCCGTTGAAGTCGTCCGCGCTACCCGTGAACGTGTCGTTCCCGGCGCCGCCGGCCAGCACGTCGAAGCCGTCGCCGCCGCTGACGACGTCGTTGCCGCCGCCGCCGGAGAGCGTGTCGTCGTCGCCGCCGCCGTCGATCGTGTCGGCGCCGGCGCTGCCGGTGACGGTCTGGCCGCCGGCGCTGCCGGTCACCGTGAAGCCGTCCTGGCTGGTATCGCCGGCGGTGAGCGTCTTCCCGGCCGCCTGGGCGGCCGTCAGCGTGATCGTCTGGGCGCCCGCGTCGGCTGCCGTGGCGATGGTCTCGATGGCGCTGAGGTCGGCGCCGGTGATCGAGCCGGTCGTCGCCAGGGTTGCGGTCTGGGTGCCGGTGGCGGTGATGGTTCCGGTGAAGGCGTTCAACTGCGCCACAGTCAGGGTGACCGAGGCGCCGGAGGCCAGCGTGAGGTTCTCGACGCCGGTGATGGTTCCGCCGGAGATGTTGGCGCCGTTGCCGAGCGACAGGGTGTCGTTGACCGTGCCCTCGCCGGTGATCGTGCCGGTGTAGGTCAGGGTGCCGAGATCGAAGGTGACCGCGTCGGTCGCCGAGGTCGCCGTGACGCTGGTGCCGGCGCCGGAGACCGTGATGGTCCGGGCGTTGGTCGAATCGTCGCCGACCACGAAGGTCTCGACGTTGGCCAGCGTCGTGAAGCTGCCGTCGCCGTTGGCGTTGATGGTCTCGGTCCCGGCGGCGGTGATCGTGCCGCTGAACGCCGACACCTGGCTTGCCGCCATCGTCACCGACGCGCCGGTGGCGAGCGTCAGGTTCTCGAAGCCGGCAATCGGCGCCGCCGTGATGGTCGCGCCGTTGCCCATCACCAGCGTGTCGGTGCCGGCTCCGGCGTTCAGGACGCCGGTCGCCGTCAGCGTGCCGACATCGATGATGTCGTCGCCGGTGCTGCCGGTGACGTTCTGCCCGGCCGCCCCCAGCGCGAAGGTGATGCCGCCGGTGCCGAGCACGTAGGTCTCGATTGCCGCGTTGCCGGTGGTCGAGGTGTCGCCGCCGGTGGCGGACAAGGTGATCTGCTCGGTGCCGGCTGCCGTCACCGTCCCGGTGAAGGCGTCATGCTGCGCCACCGTCATGGTGACCGAGGCGCCGTTGGCGAGCGTCAGGTTCTCGACGGCGGTGATGGTGCCGCCGACGATGCTGGCGCCGTTGCCGAGCGACAGGGTGTCGTTGACCGTGCCGTCGCCGGTGATGGTGCCGGTGTAGGTCGACGTGCCGAGGCCGAAGGTGACCGCGTCGGTCGCCGAGCTGGCGGTCACGCTGGTGCCGGCGCCCGACACCGTGATGGTGCGCGCGTTGGTCGAGTCGTCGCCGACCGAATAGGTCTCGACGTTGGCCAGCGTGGTGAAGCTGCCGTCGCCGCGTGACGTTGACGGTCTCGCTGCCGGCCGCGGTGACCGTCCCGGTGAACTGCGCGTGCTGGGCCGCCGTCATCGTCACGGTGCCGCCGCTGGCGATCGTCAGGTTCTCGAAGCCCGACACCGTGGCGCCGGAGATGTTGGCGCCGTTGGCGAGTTGCAGCGTGTCGGTGTTGGCGCCGCCGTCGAAGGTGCCGGTGGAGGTCACCGAGCCGATGCTGATGGTGTCGTTACCGGCGCCGGCCGAGATCGTGTCGGCGCCGGAGCCGCCGACCAGGGAATCGCCGGCGCTGCCGCCGGTGATCGAGAAGGTGCCGTTGGTCTCGGCAGAACCGTTCCAGGTGACAGCGGCGGCGCTGGTCGAGGCGTTGACCGTCAGGGTCTGGCCGGCACCGACGGTGGCGTCGTTGGTGGTGATGTCCTGGACACCGGCGGTGATGTTGATGGTCTCGAAGTTGGTCAGCGTGGTGGCGCCGAGCACCACCGTCTGCGCCGCCGAGATCGCCAGCACGTCGGTGCCGGCCAGGCCGTCGATGGTGTCGCCGGCGTTCAGCACGTTGGCCGAACTGGCGAGGAGGTTGTCGGCGCCGGTGCTGAGCGTCGGGTTGTCGGTCCCGGTGGTCAGCGAGACGCCGGCGCTCAGCGTGAGGGTGGTGTCGCCGCCGCCGAAGACCGCGCTCCAGCCGCCGCTCGACAGGCCGGTCAGGGTGAGTTCGTTGCCGCCGCCGAGGTCGAGCGTGCCGCCGGCCGCCGTGCCGTTCAGCGACGACAGGTCGGCTCCGGTGACGATGATGGTGTCAGTCGCTCGCGAAGTCGGAGATGGTGTCGCCGTTCAACTCGGCGGCGCTGCCCGCGAAGGTGTCGTCGCCGGCGGCCCCGACCAGCAGGTCGATGCCATCGCCGCCCGCGATGCTGTCGTTGCCGGCCCCGCCGGACAGCGTGTCGGCGCCCGAGCCGCCGAACAGCAGGTCGTTGCCGGCACCGCCGTAGAAGATGTCGGCGCCGTCGCCGCCGTACAGCGTGTCGTTGCCGACGCCGCCGGACAGCGTGTCGGGGCCGTCCTCGCCATACAGGATGTCATGGCCGGAGCCGCCGCGCAGGATGTCGGTGCCGAGGCCGCCGTAGATGAGGTCGTCGTTGTCCTGGCCGAGCAGCAGGTCGTCGCCGGCATCGCCGTACAACGTGTCGTCGCCGGCGCCGCCGGATCCGGTGTCGTTGCCGTCGCCGCCGTACATGACGTCGGCGCCGCTCAGCGCCAGAACGAGGTCGTTGCCGGTTCCGCCGTAGATGAGGTCGTTGCCGTCGAAGCCGGCCAGCGAATCGTTGCCGTCCCCGCCGTACAGCGTGTCGTCGCCGGTCTGCGCGGAGATCTGGTCGTTGCCGTCGAGCCCGTACAACTCGTCGTCGCCGTCGCTGCCGACCAGGGTGTCGTTGCCGGCCGTGCCGGTGAACGACGCCAGCAACCCGGGATAGGCAGCCCGCGCCATCGGTGCGAAAGCCGGCCGGGCCGTGGCACCACCCCAGAACAGCGTCCAGTCGCCGCCGAGGGCCGTGGCCCCGACCGGGCCTGGCGCCGCCGCCACCGCCGCGCCCAGTTCGGCCTCGATGCGGTCGAGGAACCGGCGTCCGGCCGATCCCGCCGCCACCGAGCAGCCGTACAGCACGACCGACGCGTCGGCGCCGAGGGAGCGGGCAATCGCGGCCAGCGGTCCCGGCCGCAGCGCCAGCGTGGCCTCGTCGACCCGCTCGCCGGCCAGCTGCAGCGCCCCCGGCTCGCCATGGCTGAGGATGTGCAGCGCGGCGACACCCCGGTAGCCGGCCAGATGGTCGGCGATCTGCTCGAGCCCGCGCCCGCCCGGAGCCAGGCGGAGCACCACGATTTCGGCGCGTCGACCGTCCAGCAGCACGTCGGAGTGGTCGACCGCCGGATCGACGATCAGGACCTCCAGGCCTTGCGCCATCTGAACGGGTGCCGTCTGGGCGTCGCGCGGGCGCGCGGAAGCCGGCTCGAAATCAAGCATGGTTCGAGGTTTCCCACCTTTGACCGGTCAGCCGGAAACCGCGCCCGGTCGCCCCCCGCAGGCCGGGCGTGCCCGGCCGGCGGCAGCGCGGGCAAGCTCCGGCTGCGTGACGGCGTTTGTTGTCGCGATTGGTCGGCCGCGACGGTCCCCCGACGACGCCTAGCCGACCCCGATTACCTGACTTTATTCACGAGTGCCTCGCACCCAGAGGGTGTCTTAGCTTAACCACATTAGGATCGCATCACTTAATAACGTGTTAAATTGTAGTTATTTTTTGGGTGTGGGATTATTCGTATTCAGAGGCGTCAGCAGAGACCGACATCGCCGCCCGGAACTCCGGCTGATCGTCGGCAACGCCGTCGATACGGCCGATCAGCCCGTGAATGTCGCCCAGCACCCAGAGGTCCCGCACCTTGCCGCCTTCGAACGTGAAGACCGGCATGCCGTGCCACCAGACGTGCCGGCCGGTGGGCGCGCGACCGAACAGGGTTCGGCGGTGGATGCCGTGGAAGCGGAGCTTGGCCGAGACCTGGTTTCCCTCCTCGATCATCACGAGGATGTCGGTCGTGTAGTTCTCGAGGGAACTCGTCACCCATCGGACGTAGTCGGCGAACGCGTCGTGCCCCACCACGGTCGGACCGAGTGAGCCCCGGAACGTGAACCCCTCGTGAAAGATTGCCGGGATCAGGTCGACCGCCGCGTGGTCCCACATGTCCTTGTAGAACGCCCGGACGATCTCCTTCTGCGGGCTGAGCTCGATCCCGTCGAACGTCATCGCGCGCTCGATAGCCTCGGGGGTGGTGGTCATGGGTACCTCCTCGTTGACGGGTCCGAGCGAACGGGCGGGCGTCGGAAACGACCACTCCGCCATACAAATCCGGTGTCGTCACGCCATCAAGCGCGCCTTCCCTCTCTCCGTCGTCATCCCGGCCAAGCGCAGCGCGAGCCGGGAACCACCCGCCGCGCCGTCGGCAAGCCGCCGTCGGAGAGGTCCGGGTCGGACACAGGGGAAATGGTGGGCCCGGCAGGATTCGAACCTGCGACAACACCGTTATGAGCGGCGCGTTCTGACCGCTGAACTACGGGCCCGGCGCCGACGGAGCGGCGTCGCCAGCAGTTATCGGGCAAGCCGGCGGCCTGTCAACGCGGGAGGCGGTACGACGGGCTGGAGGGGCACGCCGCCGGATCGGGCGGCGTGCCTGGCCGTCAGTAGTCGAGGAAGCTGCGCAGCTTGCGCGACCGGCTCGGGTGCTTGAGCTTGCGCAGCGCCTTCGCCTCGATCTGGCGGATGCGCTCGCGGGTGACGCTGAACTGCTGGCCGACCTCCTCGAGGGTGTGGTCGGTGTTCATGCCGATGCCGAAACGCATCCGCAGCACCCGCTCCTCGCGGGGCGTCAGGCTGGCCAGCACCCGGGTGGTGGTCTCGCGCAGGTTGGCGTGGATCGCGGCGTCGAGCGGCTGGACGGCGTTCTTGTCCTCGATGAAGTCGCCGAGGTGGCTGTCCTCCTCGTCGCCGATCGGCGTCTCGAGGCTGATCGGCTCCTTGGCGATCTTCAGGACCTTGCGGACCTTCTCCAGCGGCATCACCAGCTTCTCGGCCAGTTCCTCCGGGGTCGGCTCGCGGCCGATCTCGTGGAGCATCTGGCGCGAGGTGCGGACCAGCTTGTTGATGGTCTCGATCATGTGCACCGGGATGCGGATGGTGCGCGCCTGATCGGCGATCGAGCGGGTGATCGCCTGCCGGATCCACCAGGTGGCGTAGGTCGAGAACTTGTAGCCGCGGCGGTACTCGAACTTGTCGACCGCCTTCATCAGGCCGATGTTGCCTTCCTGGATCAGGTCCAGGAACTGCAGGCCGCGGTTGGTGTACTTCTTGGCGATCGAGATCACGAGGCGCAGGTTCGCCTCGACCATCTCCTTCTTCGCCCGCCCGGCCTCGCGCTCGCCCTTCTGCACGGTCTGCACGATGCGGCGGAACTCGCCGATGGTCAGGCCGGCGTCGGCCGAGATCAGGGCCAGGTGCTCGCGGGCCTCGGAGATCTCGGGCTCGGCGACTTCGGCAAGGCGCCGCCAGCGGTTGTCGATGGTGGCAACCCGGCCGACCCACTCGGGCTCCAGCTCGTTGCCGAAATGCTGGTCCATGAAGCTCTTGCGCGACACGCCGGCGCTCTCGGCCAGCTTCCAGAGCCGGATGTCGACCTGGCTGAGACGCCGGTTCAGGGTGTAGAGCTGCTCGACCAGCGCCTCGATGCGGCCGTTGTGCAGCCGCACGCTCTCCATCGCCTCGATCAGCTCGCCCTTCAGCTTCTCGTACTTGCGCTCGGAGGTGCGGGCCAGCTCCTCGCCGCCCTTCAGCTTGTCGATCCGGCGCTTCTGCATGCGCGCCAGCTTGCCGTAGGTGTCGGCGATCTTGTCGAAGGTCTCCAGCACCTGCGGCAGCAGCTGCTGCTCCATCGCCGACAGCGACAGGTTGTTCTCCTCGCCGTCGTCCTCGTCGTCGGAGTCCGGCTCGGCGCCGTCCTCGGGGGCGCGGTCTCGCCGGCGGCGGCCGCGGCGGTGTCGACCTCGGCGCCGTAGGTCGCCTCCAGGTCGATGACGTCGCGCAGCAGCACGCCGCCTTCCTTGAGCTGGTCGCGCCAGTTCACCAGGGCGCGCATGGTCAGCGGGCTCTCGCAGATCCCGCCGATCATCATCTCGCGGCCGGCCTCGATGCGCTTGGCGATGGCGATCTCGCCCTCGCGCGACAGCAGCTCCACCGAGCCCATCTCGCGCAGGTACATCCGGACCGGGTCGTCGGTGCGCCCGACGTCCTCGTCGGAGACGTTGCCGGCGACGGCGGCCTCGCTCTCCTCCTTCTCCGGGCTCGGGTCGCCCTCGTCCTCGTTCTCGACGACGTTCACGCCCATCTCGTTGAGGGCGCTCATGATGTCCTCGATCTGCTCCGAGGACATCTCTTCCTGGGGCAGCGCGGCGTTGACCTCGTCATAGGTCAGGTAGCCGCGCTCCTTCCCCTTCTTGATGAGGTTCTTGACCGCCTGGTTGATGTTGTCCATCAACGGGCCGTCCGGGGACTCCTCGCGCTCGCGGGTATCCTCGTCTTCCGTCGTCGCCGCTGCCGCCGCTTTCGTCGCCATCGTCCCTCGACCTTCCATCCTCGTCGGTGCCGGTGCCGGCACCGCGTTCACCCTGCGTCCTCGAGCGACGCGCCGACCGTGATCGCCGCAAGCGCCCGCTGCAGCCCCAGGAGCCGGTTCCAACTCGTTTCGTCCATCGCCGCCTCGACGGCCCGCCGGGCCTCGGCCAGTTGCCGCTCCAGCCGACCGCGCCCAACCCGCGCGACCAGTTCGATCAGCCCTGCCCTTGCCTCCGAGTGCGTCGCGTTCGGACGCGCGAAAGCGGCGTGCGAGAGCGAGTCGGCCCCCAGCAAGCCGTTCACCGTGTCCGAGTAGCCCAACGCTTTGAGGTGGGCCGCGAGCCCCGCGGCGTCAAGGTCCGGATCTGCCTCGGTG
Source organism: Rhodospirillaceae bacterium (assembly GCA_018401495.1). GTDB lineage: Bacteria > Pseudomonadota > Alphaproteobacteria > Thalassobaculales > Thalassobaculaceae > Thalassobaculum_A. The sequence continues at coordinate 620,346 of JAGYJX010000006.1, read as the reverse complement.
ATCTCTAAGATTTCGCGCCGCAACTTGTCAAGAAACTGGTCGTCCAGTTCCAGATGCGCAAGGGTCTCGCCCAACTCGTCGAGCAGGCCCGGGTGGTGGATGACGGTCGCCAGGATCAGCTGCTGCTGGCGGCGCGCCAGCACCGTGTCGACCCGGGCGCGCGACGCCCGGCTGTCGCGCGGCTCCACCGGCGGCGGCGTCCACTTGCCGTCCCGAAAGCTGCCGCGGCCGCCGCCGCGCCGCCCCTCGAAGCGCTCCCGGGCGGGCCGCCTCATCAGGGATATCCGCGCCTCGATCTCGTCGGCGTAGCTCTGCTGGACGGTGCGATCGGCGATCACCCGCACCCGCTCGCGGACCCGCCGCCAGAAATCGGCGCGCCGTTCCGGGGTGTCGGCCGGACCGGCGGCCACCTCGCCGGCCCACAGCCGCTCGACCAGCGGTTCCGCCGCCTCCAGCATGGCGCGGAACCCGGCCGGCCCGTCGCGACGCGTCAGGCTGTCCGGGTCCTCGCCCTCCGGCAGGGCGACGAACCGCAGCGAATGCCCGGGCGTGAGCATCGGCAACGCCCGGTCGCAGGCGCGCGCCGCGGCCCGCTGGCCGGCGTTGTCGCCGTCGAAGCACACCACCGGCTCCGGCACGATCTTCCACAGCTCGGCGATCTGGTCCTCGGTCAGCGCGGTGCCGAGCGGGGCGACCGCCGCGAAGCCGGCCTGGTCGAGGGCGATCACGTCCATGTAGCCCTCGGCCACCACCAGCGTGCCCGATTTGTGGGCCTTCTCGCGGGCCTGGGCCAGGCCGTACAGCACGCGTCCCTTGTGGAACAGCGGGGTGTCCGGCGAGTTCAGGTACTTCGGCTGGCCGTCGCCCAGCACCCGGCCGCCGAAGGCGATCACGTTGCCGCGCCGGTCGGTGATCGGGAACAGCACCCGGCCGCGCATGTAGTCGCCGGTCTCGCCGTCGTCGTAGCGCTTGGCCAGCCCGGCCTCGACCAGCGCGTCGACCTCGACACCCTCCGATTTCAGGGCGCGCTGCAGGGCCTTGCGGTCGTCCGGCGCCCAGCCGAGGCGGAACCGCGCGATCGTCGCCTCGTCCAGCCCGCGGTCGCGCAGGTAGCGCAGGCCGGCATCGCCCGCCGAGGTCCGCAGCTGGCGCTCGTACCAGCGGCAGGCGAGGTCGACCACCTCCTGCAGGGTCCGGCGCCGCTCGGCCTTCTGGCGCTCCTCCGGGGTCTCCTTCGGCACCTCCATGCCGGCCAGCCCGGCAAGCTGCTCGACCGCCTCCATGAAGCCCAGCGCCTCGGACTCCATCACGAACTTGATGACGTCGCCGTGCGCGCCGCAGGCGAAGCAGTGGTAGAAGCCCTTGTCGTCGACGATGTTCAGGGACGGCTTGCTGTCGCTGTGGAACGGGCACAGCGCCACGAACTCCCGCCCCTTGCGGACCAGCGCGTGGCGCCGCCCGACGACGCTCGAGACCGTCACCCGGTCGCGCAGTTCGTCGAGGAAGCCTTGAGGCAGGGCCATGCTGGGAACGACGCTCGACGGGTGATCAAGGGGCGCGGAGTGTACTCCCAATGACACCCGGCGTGGAGTCGCCCGTCATCGCCCGCCGGCGGCGCCTCATTCCACCAGGGCGTCGGCGCTCTTCAGGCCGTTGCCGGTCAGCACGATGACCGTCTCCTGGTCGGCGGCGATCGTGCCGTCGGCGATCAGGCTGGCGTAGCCGGCGCCGGCGACCGCGCTCGACGGCTCCACGAAGAACCCCTTGCGGGCGAGCGCGTGCATCGCCGGCAGGATGGCCGCTTCGGGAACCGCGACCGTGCCGCCGCCGGTCTCGCGCAGGGCCGCCATGTTCTCCTTCACCCGCACCGGCTTGGTGGTGGCGATGCCCTCGGCGACCGTCGGCCGGGCGTCGATCGGCACGGCGGTGTCGGAGCCGGCTCGGAAAGCAGCGTGCAGAGCGGCGACGTTGGCCGGCTGGGCGGCGAACAGCCGCGGCATCCGCGCGATCGCCCCGCGTTTCAGCAGCTCGGCGAAGCCCTGGTGGCAGCCCAGCAGGTTGCTGCCGTAGCCGACCGGGATGACGATGTTGTCGGGGACCGCGAAGCGGTACTGCTCCCAGATCTCGAAGGCCAGGGTCCTGGTGCCCTCGACGAAGTGCGGCTGCCAGTTGTGACTGGCGTAGAACAGCCCCTCCTCGGCCAGCCTCAACGCGGCGGCGGCGCAATCCTGGCGGGTTCCCGGGACCAGCTCGACCTCGGCGCCGTAGACTCGCACCTGCGCCACCTTGGCGGGCGAGGTGTAGGCCGGCACCAGCAGCCGGGCGGTCAACCCGGCCGCCGCCGCGTAGCAGGCGAGCGAGGCGGCGGCGTTGCCGGAGGAGTCGAGCATCACCTCGGACACGCCGTGCGCCTTGAGGTAGCCGACCATCACCGCCATGCCGCGGTCCTTGAACGACCCGGAGGGCGCCAGGTATTCGCACTTGATGCGCGGGCGACCGCCGCCGAACGCGGTCTCGACCAGCGGCGTCAGGCCCTCGCCGAGCGACACCCGCGCCGTCGCCGGCACCCGGATCGCCTTGGCGTAGCGCCACACCGATCGCTCGTCGCGATCGATGTCGGACGGGTCGAGCCCGTCGCCCGGCGTCAGGTTGACCGGCTGGCCGGTCGTCGGGCAGCGCCAGATCGGTACGTCGACCGGGTGGCGGCGGCTTCCGTCCTGGGACACGTATTCGACCATCTCGACACCCGTCTAAGCGTTGGGGCGTTTGGCGACCAGGTGCAGCAGCTCGGCCGTCATCACGACCTCGCCGTCCTGGTTGCGGGTGGTGTATCGCAGCCGGACGGTGCCGAACGGCCGCGACGAGGACGGCTTCAGCTCGACCACCTCGGCGGTCGCGCGGAGCGTGTCGCCGGGGCGCACCGGCTTCGGCCAGCGCAGGCTGTCGAGGCCAACGCCGCCGACGTTGGTCTCCTGGATCGGCCCGCCCTGCCAGATCAGCCGGAAGCTGAGCGCCAGGGTGTGGAAGCCGCTGGCGATCAGCCCGCCGAACATCGAGGCCTCGCCGCCGGTCTTGGAGACGTGGAACGGCTGCGGATCCCAGGTCCAGGCGAAGTCGAGGATCTGGCTCTCCGACACCGTTACCGACTGGCTCTCGATGAGATCGCCGACCGCGAAGTCCTCGAAGTGCATCGAGCCTCTCACCGCACCGCCTCGACGATGGCGTCTCCCAGATCCTTGGTGCTCGCCTGGCCGCCGAGGTCCGGGGTCTTCGGTCCGCCGCCCTCCAGCACGGTCTCGATCGCCCGCACGATGTCGGCGGCGGCGGCCGTGTGGCCGAGATGCTCGAGCATCATGGCGCCCGACCAGATCTGCCCGATCGGGTTGGCGATACCCTTGCCGGCGATGTCGGGGGCCGAGCCGTGCACCGGCTCGAACATCGAGGGATAGTCGCCCTCGGGGTTGATGTTGGCCGACGGCGCGATGCCGATCGAGCCCGCCACCGCCGGGCCCAGATCCGAAAGGATGTCGCCGAACAGGTTGGAGCCGACCACCACGTCGAACCAGTCCGGGTGCAGCACGAAGTGCGCCGTCAGGATGTCGATGTGGTACTTGTCGGTCTTCAGATCCGGGTACTCGGCGGCGATCGCCTCGAACCGCTCGTCCCAGAACGGCATGGTGTGGATGATGCCGTTCGACTTGGTCGCCGAGGTGACCTTGGCCTTGCCGACCCGCCGGCACAGGTCGAAGGCGTAGCGCATGATCCGGTCGGTGCCGTGGCGGGTGAAGATGTTCTCCTGCACCGCCATCTCGCGATCGGTGCCCTGGTAGAGCCGGCCGCCGATCTCGGAGTACTCGCCCTCGTTGTTCTCGCGGACCACCCAGAAGTCGATGTCCTCGGGGCCGCGGCCGGCGAGCGGGCACTTCATGCCCTTCATCATCCGCACCGGCCGCAGGTTCACGTACTGGTGCATCGAGCGGCGGATCGGGATCAGCAATCCCCACAGCGACACGTGGTCCGGGCACGCCGGGAAAGCCGACGGCGCCGAGGAAGATCGCGTCGGCCTCCTTCAGCCGCTCCAGCCCGTCGTCCGGCATCAGCTTGCCGGTCTTGTGGAAGCGCTCGCAGCCCCAGTCGTATTCGGTGAAGTCGTAGTCGAGACCGTGCTTGCGGCCGACCGCCTCCAGCACCTTCAGCCCCTCCGGGACCACTTCCCAGCCGATCCCGTCGCCCGGGATCACCGCGATCTTCAGCCTGGCCATCGCGCGTCCTTGTGTTCTGGTTTCCACCCTGATTCGGCCGGATCATAGGGGGGACCGACCGCGAACAGAAGATCCGGCACGCTCAGGTCGTCGTCGCCACGATCACGCCGCGACCGCCGACCGCGACCGCCAGCGCAGCAACGCCATGCCGGCGGCGCCGGCGATGCCGACGGTCCCGGCGAGCAGCGTCGCCGAGGACAGCGCCGGCTCCGGCAACAGGCCGCCGGCGGCGGCAAGCCGCTCACCGGCCAGGGTCAGCACCGGCATGAACGCCACCCCCATCAGGTAGTTCTCCGACCCCACCATCCGGATGGCGCGGAACGTCGCGTAGGTCGAGGGGCCACGAAGGAGGATGCCGACCACGATGCCGGCGATCCAGACCGCCGGATCGACGACCGCCGCCACCGGAACGTGGGCGGCGACGACACCGTCGGGAGCGACCGCCGCGGCGACTGCCGCGCCGGCCAGCAGCAGCGAGGCGGTGACCAGCAACGTTGCGCCGGTCAGCCGCAGCCGGGCCCGCGGATCGTCGCCCTGGTTGTCGGGGTGCAGTTCGGCGACCGCGGTCGCGACGGCGGTCCCGGTCGCCGACACCGCCATCAGCAGCACCCCGGCGCCCAGCAGCCCGCCCGGCAATCCGCCCGCGACCCCGGCCACGCCGGCCAGGATCACCAGCGAGCCGACAGCGTCGGCCGGCGAGGGCCGGCGCGCGAACAGCGTCCACGCCAGCGCGATCCCGACCGGGATGAACAGCGCGCTGAGCAGCGAGATCTCGGCCGCCGTGCCGTAGGCCAACGCGGCGGTCAGCGTGGCCGCGGTGAGCACCCGCAGGCCGCCGTAGACCCAGGTGTGCGGGCGCCGCAACGCCGCCAGCGGCAGCGGCCCGCGGCCGGCGGCGGCGATCATCGCCGCCCCGCCGACGGCCATCTGCACGAACGCCAGCACCCACGGGTTCATGCCGTGACCGACGACGAGCACCCGGCTGATGACGATCAGGACGCCCCAGGACGCGACCGCGGTCGCCACCGCGGCCAGCCCCCGCGCATCCAGGACGGGGTTTGCCATGACCACGATCTTGTCGTGCAATCATGATATCGTCTACACGCAAAGATTATACGCTGGCGCCGTCGGCGACGGCGGGTCGGGTTAGGGGACCGCCAGTTCGCCCCGCCGGATCGCCACGCAGCGCCCGCCGATCCGGATCGCGATGGTGGTGCCGGCAACGCGGTCGGCCTCGGCCATCAGGACCGACGGCCGGCCCACCTCGACGCCCTGGGATATGCGCAGCCCGAACGTGCCGTCGGCCGGTCCGTCGAAATCCGCCAGCAGGCCGGCCAGCGCGGCGTTGGCGCTGCCGGTCGCCGGATCCTCGGCCACGCCGTCGAGCGGCGCGAACATGCGGGTCCGCAGGTCGAAGCCGTCGGCGCCGCCGGTGCGGACATAGCAGTGGATGTCCTTGACCGGGCCGATCGTCGGCGACGCCAGGATCGCACCGGTCACCGGCCGCGCCGCCGCCAGCGCCGCCCGGTCGGCCAGTTCCACCAGCAGGAAGGGCAGGCCCACGGTGCCGATCGCCGGGGGGTGACGGTCCTCGCGGATCTGCGCCGGGCGCAGGCCGAGACAGGCGGCCGCTTCGGTCACGTCGGCCTCGCCCAGGCGCCGAAACGGCTGCGGGGCGGTCAGCCTGGCGCCGACCGGGCGATCGCCGTCCCGAAGGATCTCGACCGGGACCAGGCCGGCGGTCTCCTCGAACAGCACGCGCCCACCGATCGGGCGTCCGAAGGCGTCGCCGCGCCACGCCAGCACGGTGGCGGTGCCGACGTTGGGGTGCCCGGCGAAAGGCACTTCCTGGGTCGGCGTGAAGATCCGCACCCGCGCGGTGTGCGCCGGGTTCTGCGGCGGCAGCACGAAGGTGGTCTCGGAGTAATTGAACTCGGCCGCGATCGCCTGCATCGCCGCTGGCGCCATCCGCTCGGCGCCGAACACCACCGCCAGCGGGTTGCCGCCGAACGCGGTGTCGGTGAACACGTCGACGGTCTCGTAGGTCAGCCCCATGGCCGGGTCCTCCTTCAGCCGGTGGTCAGCAACGTGCCCCGCATGACCGGCACGCAGCGCCCGGCCACGGTGATGCGCGGCCCGCCGTCGCCGCGCACGATCCGGACGTCCAGGCGGCTCGGGCGGCCCATCTCGACGCCCTGTTCGATCAGCAGGTCGAGATCGCCGGGCCACAGGCCGGCGAACAGCCCGGCGATGGCGACGGCGGCCCCGCCGGTCGCCGGATCCTCCGGTATGCCGGCGCGCGGCGCGAACATCCGCGACCGGATGTGCAGCGTGTCGGGGCCGGCGTCCTCGCGGGTGTAGAGGTAGACCAGCGACGGCGCCGCTTCGCCGAGATGCGTCACCTGCAGCTCCGCGTCGCCGCGCGCCGCCGCCAGGGCGTCGAGGTCGGCGACCTCGGCGATCACGAAGGTGGCGCCGATCGCGACGTGCGCCGGGGCGTGGCGGGCGACGACGATCGCCGGAATCCGCCGGGCCGACGGCGGCCGCCACCGCCGACGGATCGAAGGTGCCGCGCAGCTCCGGCATCGCCGGCGAGGTCAGCACGGCGCCGACCGCCTCGCCGGCGACCCGGACGATCTCGAGCCCGACCCGCCCGATCGCCTCCTCGAACACCACGGCGTCGCCGACCGGCCGGCCAAAGGCTTCGCCGCGCCGGGCCAGCACGGTGGCGGTGCCGACATTGGGATGGCCCGCGAACGGCAGTTCCATCCCCGGGGTGAAGATCCGGACCCGCGCGGTGTTGGCGGGATCCGCCGGCGGCATGACGAAGGTGGTCTCGGGATAGTTGAACTCCCGGGCGATGGCCTGCATCGTCTCGCCGCTCGAGCGCCTCGCCGCCGAACACCACGGCCAGCGGATTGCCGCCGAACGCGCGTCCTGGTGAACACGTCCACGGTCTCGTAGGTCAGGGTCATCGCACTCTCTCCTTCAACCGCCGGCGACGATATCGCCGCGCATCACCGGCGCGCAGAGGCCGCCGATCCGGACCGCCGTCACGGCGCCATCGGCCCAGTCGGCCTCGCCCTCCAGCAGGCTCGGCCGTCCCATCTCGACGCCCTGCGCGATCCGCAGCGCCAGCGTGCCGGGCCGGCGCCGCAGCGACGCCAGCAGCCCCATCAGCGCCACGTTGGCGCTGCCGGTCGCCGGGTCTTCGGCGACGTTGCGGATCGGCGCGAACATGCGCGCCCGGATGTCGACCGCATCACCGCCGCCGGTGCGGGCGTAGCAGAGGATGGCCCCGACCGGGACCACGCTCGGCGCGGTGCCGAACGCGGCGGTGTCCGGCCGCGCCCGTTCGAGCGCCGCCCGGTCGACCAGTTCGGCGACCAGGAACGGCAGGCCGGCCGACGCCGCGACCGGGCGGTGCGCGTCGATGCGGATGTCGCTCGGTTGCAGCCCCAGGCAGGCGGCGACGTCGTCGACCGTCGCCTCGGCCCCGGTCGAGAACGCCGCCGGCGCCGTCAGCGTAGCGCCGACCGGCCGACCGGCCTGCCGGCGGATGGCGACCGGCACCGGCCCGGCCAGTTCCTCGAACAGCACGCCCTCGCCGATCGGCCGCCCGAAGGCCTCGCCCCGCCACGCCAGCACCGTGGCGGTGCCGATGTTCGGGTGGCCGGCGAACGGCATCTCGCGCTTGGTCGAGAAGATCCGCACCCGCGCCGTGCTGGCCGGATCGGCCGGCGGCAGCACGAAGGTGGTCTCCGAGAGGTTGAACTCGCGGGCGATCCGCTGCAGGGCCTCGGTCTCGAGGCCCTCGGCCCCGAACACCACCGCCAGCGGGTTGCCGGCGTAGGCGGTGTCGGTGAACACGTCCACGGTCTCGAAGGTCAGGGTCATGGCACGGTTCTCCGTTCGGCGCCGAGGCCGATCGCGGCTTGCCGGATCCGTTCCGCCTGCGGCGGCCCGGTCCGGGATGACGGCAGCGGTGGGCGGGCCGCGCCGGTCAGTCCACCAGCGCGAGGTTGATCCGGCGGTTCTGCTTGCCCTTGTTCTCGATCTTGGTGATCGCCACCCGGCCGATCTCGCCGGTCGATTTCACATGGGTGCCGCCGCAGGGCTGGTAGTCGACGGCGTCGCCGATGCGGATCATCCGCACCCGCCCGGCGCCCATCGGCGGCTTCACGGACATGGTGCGGACCAGATCGGGGTTCGAGCTCAGTTCCGCGTCGGTGATCCACGAGATCGTCAGCGGGTGGTCGGCGGCGATCAGGTCGTTCAGCACCCCGGCCAGCGCGTCCTTGTCCGGCACGTTCTCGGGCAGCAGGTCGAAATCCAGCCGTCCCTTGCCATCGCCGATCTGGCCGCCGGTCACGCCGCCGACAACCCGGCTGCACATCACGTGCAGGGCGGTGTGCACCCGCATGTGGCGGTAGCGGCGGTCCCAGTCCAGTTCGGCCGTGACGGTGTCGCCGACCGCCAGCGCCGGCGCGCCTTCGCCCGGCACGTGGGCGATGCCGGCGTCGACCTTGCGGGTGTCGACGACCGGCACGACGGTGCCGTCGGCGCGGGTCAGCGAGGCCGGTGTCGCCGGGCTGGCCGCCGCCCATCGGGTAGAACACCGTGCGGTCGAGCACGATGCCGGCGTCGCCGACGGCGGTCACCGTCGCCTGGCAGCTCTTCAGATAGGCGTCCTCGCGGAACAGTTCGTCGGTCATCGGGTCTCCGCCTCGTTCGTGTCGGCTTCCTGCAGGACCGCCTGGTAGACGGTGCGGTCGACATTACCACCGGACAGGATCAGCCCCACCTTGCGGCCTTGCCACCGGTCCCGTTCCTTCAGGAGCGCGGCGAGCGGCGCGGCACCCGCCCCCTCGGCGACGTTGTGGGTGTCGGTGAAGTAGTGGCGCATCGCCGCCTTGATCTCGTCCTCCGAGACCCTCACCACCCCGGCGGCCCCGCGGCTGATCGCCTCGAACGCGCCGGCGTCCGGCACCCGGCAGGCCATCCCGTCGGCCATGGTGTCGGCGCTGTTGGTCGACACCACCGCGCCGGCTTCGAGGCTGAGCGCGTAGGCCGGCGCGTTGGCGGCGACCACCCCGACGACCTCGGCGCGCGACCCGACGGCGTCGCGCGCCGCGATCACCCCGCAGATCCCCGAGCCGAGGCCGATCGGCACGTACACCGCGTCGAGGTCCGGGACGCTCCGGAACAGCTCCAGCCCGTAGCTGCCGACCCCGGCCACCAGCATCGGATCGAAACTCTGCACCATGTGCAGGCGGCGCTCGGCCGCGAGCGCGACCGCGTGCTCCAGGCTGGCCTGGAAGTCGTGGCCGTGGACGACCAGGTCGGCGCCGAAGGCGCGCATGGCGGCGTTCTTCTCGACCGAGTTGCCTTCCGGCACCACCACCGTCGCGGTCAGGCCGTTGCGGGTGGCGGCGAAGGCGACCGACTGGCCGTGGTTGCCCCGTGTGGCGGCGACGACGCCGGCGACCCCCGGCTGGTCGCGCCGCAGAGCATCCATGTAGACGATGCCGCCGCGGATCTTGAAGGCCCCGGCGGGGGTCTGGTTCTCGTGCTTGACCCAGACCTCGCAGCCGGCGCGCTCGCACAGCAACGGCCAGCTGACTTGCGGCGTCGGCGGCATCACCGCGTGAACGATCTCCGCCGCGCGCTCCAGTTGGTCCAATCCGGGCATGTCGGGCATAGTCGGTTCCTTCGGGCGTCGAGTCCCTGTTGCTCCCGCAGTGTCGGTGCGCCGGCAGGGTTCGTCCAGGCTCCCCAGCCGAGCATTGAGACCATGACAATGTCACCATTGTCTTCCCACAATCGATCGATATTGTATCGATATGGATCGATCAAGCGGAACATTGTCACCATGACGGGATGGCTTCCGGACCTCACGGGGCGGACCGGGCCGCGCTACCGGGCGATCGCCGAAGCGATGGCCGACTCCATCGCCGGCGGCGCGCTGCCCCCCGGCACTCGGCTGCCCACCCACCGCGACCTGGCCTGGCGTCTCGGCGTCACCGTCGGCACGATCACCCGCGCCTACCGCGAAGCGATCGCCCGGGGGCTGATCGACGGCGAGATCGGGCGCGGCAGCTTCGTGCGCGATCCGCGCACCCGCGGCTGGGGCAGGGTCGCGGACAACGACGCGCCGATCGATTTCGGCCTCAACTTCCCGCCGTGCCAGGAGGCCTCGGAAGCGGCGCTGCGCCGGACCCTGGGCGAGATCGCCGCCGACCACCGCGGCCCGGCGCTCGCCGGGTACGATCCAGCGGCGGGCGCCCGGCGCACCGGGCAGCCCTGGCGACCTGGCTGCGCGGCATGGGCGTACCAGCCGACCCTGACAGCACCCTGGTCACCGCCGGCGCCCAGCACGGCATCGCCGTCGCCCTGTGGGCCTCGTTCGAGCCCGGCGACGTCGTGCTGTGCGAACGGCTCACCCACCCCGGCTTCAAGAGCGTGGCCGCCTCGCTTCGGCTGCGCACCGTCGGCGTCGAGATGGACGCCGACGGCGTCCTGCCCGATGCGCTGGACGCCGCCTTCCGCCAGCACCGCGCCAAAGGGGTGTTCCTGATCCCGACCCTGCACAACCCGACCGCGTCGGTGCTGCCGGCGGAGCGGCGGGACGCCGTCGCCGCGGTGGTCGCCCGGTACGGCGCGGCGCTGATCGAGGACGACATCTACCGGCCGTTCGCCGCGGGCGCCCCGACCGCCGATCGCCGCCTGGATTCCGGATCGGGCGATCTACCTGACCGGGGCCTCCAAGCATCTCGCCCCCGGCCTGCGGGTCGGCGCGCTTGCACGCCCCGCCGGCGCTGCGGAACAAGCTGCTCGGCAGCCTGCGGGACATGCTGTGGATGGTGGCGCCGATCACCGTGGAAGTGCTGGTGCGCTGGCTCGGCGACGGCACCGCCGGGCGTCTGACGGCGGCCAAGCGCGACGAGCAGACGGCGCGCGGCGACCTCGCGCGGGCCCGTCTCGGCGCGTGGCTGGCGCCGGCGCCGCCGGCCAGCCCGCACCTGTGGCTCGAGCGTGCCGGAACCATGGCGCGGCGGCGGCGGCGGCCGCCCTCGCCGAGCGCGGGGTGACGGTGGCCGACGGCCCGGTGTTCGCGGCACTTCCGGGGGCTGGCCGCGACCATCTCCGCCTGGCGCTTGGCAGGCCGGCCGACCTGGCGGCGGTGCGACGCGGCATCGACCTGATCGCCGCGACGCTTGCCCTCGACCCGGCGCTCGACCGCGCGGTTGTGTGATCGGCGATCCACCGTCGGGTTTTGAGATGCATCAACGCCGCGTGAGGGGCACGCCGGATAGCGTGCGGCCATGCCGTCACGCTGCGCCGATCGACTGATTCTGACCCCGACCCTGCTGGGACGCGACGGCCTGCTGCGGGCCTTCGTTCTCGTTGCCGATGACCGGCCCGGCCTCACCCTGCAAGCCTGGATCGCCGAGACCGCCGGCCACGCCGCGCGGCGCGACCGGACGCTTGACAGCGGTGACGGGCCGCCACGACAGGGCCTCGTCGGGCTGGTGGCGCCGACCGGCTGCGTGTTCGGTGTGTTCGACTACACCGCCGACGACGCGCCCGGAATCCTGGAAGTGCGGGGCCCCAGCCAGAACGCGCCGCTCGGGGGGCGGCTGGTGCCGACCGGCCTGGACTCCGCGATCGCGCGGCTGGCCGGCGCCCTCGGCTGCCCGGAAACCCGGCGGCGTCCGTGGTGACTCGTTCGCCGGTTGGTCAGGCTTCCCGCCGGACGGTGTGGACGTGGTTCAGGGGCCCGTGTCCACGCCCCCAGCCCGGCGCCGTCGCGATCGCCGTCAGCACGTAGTTGCGCGCCCGGCGGATCGTCTTCGGCAGGTCCAGGCCCTGGGCCAGCCCGCAGGCGATCGCCGAGGCCAGCGTGCAGCCGGTGCCATGGGTGTGCCTGGTCTGGATGCGCGGCCCCCGGAAGGCCTCGATGCCGTCCTCGCTGGCCAGCAGGTCGACCACGTCGCGGCCTTCCAGGTGGCCGCCCTTGAGCAGCACCGCGCGCGGCCCGAGCGACAGCAGCGACCTCGGCCGCCCGCCGCATGGCATCCTCGTCGCGGATCTCCATGCCGGTCAGCAGCTCGGCCTCCGGCAGGTTCGGCGTCAGCACGGTCGCGCGGCTGATCAACCGGGTTCGCAGCACCCCGAGAGCGGTCGCCTCCAGCAGGGAATGGCCGCCCTTGGCGACCATCACCGGGTCGACCACCAGCGGCACGCCGGGGATGCGGGCTTCCAGGACGTCGCACACCGTCTCGATCACCGGCGCCGAGTGCAGCATCCCGGTCTTGACGCAATCGACGCCGAGATCGCCGATGACCAGTTCCAACTGCTGGCGCAGGAACGCCGTCGGCACCTCGTGGACGCCGAACACGCCCTCGGTGTTCTGCGCGGTCAGCGCGGTGACGGCGGTCATCGCGTAGCCGCCGAGGGCGGTCACCGCCTTGATGTCCGCCTGAATGCCCGCACCGCCGCCGGAATCCGATCCGGCGACGATCAGCACCCGCCCGGCGACCCGCCGTGCCGTGCCGCCGCCGCTCACGCCGCGTCCTCGCCGGCCTGGTCCTCGATCGCCGCGACAATGCCGTCGACGATCCGCAGCACGGAGCGCCGGTCCTCGCCCTCGGCCATCACCCGGATGACCGGCTCGGTGCCGGATTTGCGGATCAGCAGGCGCCCGGTCCCGTCCAGCGCCCGCTCGGCCTCGGCGACCGCGCTCTTGACCGCCGGCCGCTGCAACGGGTCGCCGCCGCCGAACCGCGCGTTCTTGAGCACCTGCGGCAGCGGATCGAACACCCGCGCCACCTCGGACAGCGGCCGGCCGGCGCGGATCAGCACCGCCAGCACCTGGAGCGCCGCCAGCAGGCCGTCGCCGGTCTTGGCGTAGTCGCTGAAGATCATGTGGCCGGACTGCTCGCCGCCGACGTTGTAGCCGTCGGAGCGCATGCGCTCGAGCACGTAGCGGTCGCCGACCTTGGTGCGGACCAGCTCGAGGTCCATCGACCCGAGGAACCGCTCCAGGCCGAGGTTCGACATCACCGTCGCGACCACGCCGCCGCCTTTCAGCCGTCCGTCCTCGGACCAGGACCGCGCGATCATCCCGAGGATCTGGTCGCCGTCGATGATCTGGCCGATCTCGTCCGCCAGGATCAGCCGGTCGGCGTCGCCGTCGAAGGCGAGGCCGAGGTCGGCGCGCTCCTCGACCACCCGGGCCCGCATCGCCTGGGGCGCGACCGCGCCGCACCGGTCGTTGATGTTGAAGCCGTCCGGGTCGACGCCGATGGCGACGACGTCGGCGCCGAGCTCGTAGAGGACGCGCGGCGCGACCTTGTAGGCGGCGCCGTGGGCGCAGTCGACCACCACCTTCAGGCCGTCCAGCCGCAGGCTCGACGGGAACGAGGCCTTGACCGCCTCGATGTAGCGGCCCTGGGCGTCCTCCAGCCGGCGCGCCCGGCCGAGGTCGGCCGACCCGGCGAGGGCGGCGGCGGCCAGGTTGCCGAGCCGCGCCTCGATGTCGGCCTCGACGGCGTCGGAGAGCTTGTAGCCGTCCGGGCCGAACAGCTTGATGCCGTTGTCGTGGAACGGGTTGTGCGAGGCCGAGATGACCACCCCGAGATCGGCGCGCAGCGACAGGGGTCAGCATCGCCACCGCCGGCGTCGGCATCGGCCCGACCAGCACCACGTCCATGCCGATCGCGGTGAAGCCCGCCACCATCGCCGGCTCCAGCATGTATCCCGACAGACGCGTGTCCTTGCCGATCACCGCCAGCGGCCGGCGGCCGTGGTCCTTGCGGAAGTGCAGCCCGGCCGCCATCGCCACCTTCATGGCGAGGTCCGCCGTCATCGGCTCGGTGTTGGCCCGACCGCGGATGCCGTCGGTCCCGAACAGCGCGCGCACCATGGCGTCCTTCTTCCCGTCTCGTTGCGTGCGTCGGGTTATAGCCGATACCGGGCCGGTTCGCGACCCGGCCGCCGTCCCGGCTGCGGATTGCGAGGCGCCGGCGCCGGCGATGGCGCCAGCGCATCGGCGCCGATGGCACCACGGCGGCCGGCCGCGACCTGGATAGGCTAGCATCGGGTGTGCGCGCGCCCGAGCGTTCCTTGCCGGGAGACCGCCTTGTTCCACGGTTGGAAGGTCGTTGCGACCGCGTTCCTGGTCGCGATGTTCGGCTGGGGCTTCGGGTTCTACGGCGCCGGCGTCTATCTGGCGACGCTCGCCGAGACGCGCGGCTGGGCGACCGGGACGGTCGGCGCCGCGATCACCGGCTACTACCTGCTCGGCGCCGCCGCGCTCACCACGGTGCCGCGGCTGATCGAGCGGTTCGGCGAGCGCACCGTCGTGCTGGGCGGCAGCCTGCTGATGGCGGTCGCGGCGCTGGCGCTGACGCGGGTCGGCGAGCCCTGGCAGCTGTGGCCGGCGTTCCTGGCGATGAGCTTCGGCTGGGCGACCATGAGCGGGGTGATGGTCAACGCCCTGATCGCCCCCTGGTTCGACCGCCGCCTCGGCTTCGCCATCAGCCTGGCGCTGAACGGCGCCAGCTGCGGCGGCGTGATCGTGGCGCCGCTGATGATCCTGGCGATCGAGCGGTTCGGGTTCACCCTCGGCGTCGGGCTGGTGGCGCTGGCCATGGCGGTCACGCTCTGGCCGGCGGCGGCGCTGACCCTCGGGCGATCCCCGGCCGGGCTCGGCCTGGCGCCGGACGGCGGACAGGCCGTCGCCGAGCCGCCGACCGGCCCCGCGCTGCCGCCGGCGCGGATCGGCGCCCGCGCCCTGTTCGCCCTGCCCGGCCTGTGGACGGTGATGGTGGCGTTCGCGCTCGGCCTGTTCGCCCAGGTCGGCTTCCTCACCCACCTGGTCGCCTTCCTCGCCCCGACGCTCGACCCGGCGACGCTGTCGCTGGCGGTCGGGCTGACCACCGGCTCGGCGATCGTCGGGCGGGTGGCGACCGGACTGGTCATCGACCGGATCGACCCGCGGGTGGCGAGCGCCGCCACCCTGGTCTTGCAGGCCGGCGCGCTGGGCGTGCTGGCGACCGAGCCCTCGGTCCCGGTCACGCTGATCGCCTGCACCGTCAACGGTCTCGGCGTCGGCAACCTGATCACCCTGCCGAGCCTGATCCTGCGGCGCGAGGTGCCGGCCGCGGCGTTCACGCGCGCCGTTGGGCTGGTGGTCGCCGGGACCCAGCTGACATACGCCTGCGCGCCGCTGCTGCTGGGGATGCTGCGCGACGCCCAGGGCGACTACCGCGCCGCGTGGTGGCTGTGCGCCGGGATCGACCTGGCGGCGGCCGCCATCGTCCTGATACGGCGGCGCCGGGCGTAAGCCCGGCTGGCTACGACGCGGCGTCCACCGCCGCCTGCACGGCGAGCGCCTGGGCGGTCTCGGCGACGTCGTGGACCCGCAGGACCTGGGCGCCGCGGGCCGCGGCGGCGAGCGCCAGGGCCAGCGACCCGGGCAGGCGCGCCTCGCCCGGCTCGCCCTTCGACAGCCGGGCGATCGAGCTCTTGCGCGAGCCGCCGAACAGCACCGGGCAGTCGAGGCCGTGCAGGAGCGCCAGCCAGGCGGTCACCTCGACGTTGTGGGCGACGGTCTTGGCGAAACCGTAGCCGGGATCGACGACGATCCGGTCGGCCGCCACGCCGGCGGCGCGGGCGGCGGCCACCCGGGCCTCCAGTTCGTCGAACACGTCGAGCGGGGCGCAGGCGTAGCGCGGTTCGGCCTGCATGGTCTTCGGCTCGCCGCGCATGTGCATCAGCACCACCGGGCAGCCGCGCGCCGCCACCAGGGCCGCCGCTTCGGGATCGTGGGACAGGCCGGAGACGTCGTTCACCCAGACGGCGCCGGCGTCGAGGGCGGCCGTCATGACGGCGGCGTGGCGGCTGTCGATCGAGACCCGAACGCCGTCCCGCGCCAGCGCCCGGACCACCGGCTCGGTGCGCCGTATCTCCTCGTCGATCGCCACCGGGTCGGCGCCGGGTCGTGTCGACTCGCCGCCGACATCCACGATCGCCGCCCCCTCGGCCGCCAGCCGCCGGCCGTGGGCGATGGCCGCGTCGTCGCCGGCGTGCCGGCCACCGTCATAGAAGCTGTCGGGAGTGGCGTTGACGATCCCCATCAGGAGCGGCGCGCTCGCCTCCTCGAGGAGCGGGCGCCGCCCGCTCAACCGGTCGAGCCGGGCCTGCAGGTCGGGACGGTCGAGTTCGGCGAGCGCCGGCAGCGGGACCCGCACGGCCGTCACCCGGTCGTCGCCGCGGATCAGCAGGTCGACCGCGCGGAAGGCGACCGGCCCGCCGGCAAGCGGCCGGGCGGCGCCGTCGGCGATGGCGGCGGCAGCCTCGGATCCGGTTATCAGGTCGCGCGGCAGCAGGTACAGCCGGTCCCCGGAACGCAGAAGCCCGCGCCGAAGCGCGGGCTCCCGGTGGAAAGCCGTCACAGGGTCAGTCGCCGGGCTGCGGGTCCGGCTCGAGCCCGCCGGTCCCCGGCGTCTCGGCGCCGCCGGTCGGCACCGAGGCGCGCCGTCCGGACGGCGTCTTGCCGCTGTCCTCGCGCCCGCCGGTGCGGTCGACCGGGCGGCCGGCGAGCAGGTCCTTGATCTCGTCGCCGGACAGCGTCTCGTACTCGAGCAGGCCTTTGGCGAGGGTGTGGAGATCGTCCATGTGCTCCGACAGCACGCGCCGGGCATCCTCGTAGGCCTCGTCGGTGACCCGCCGGATCTCCTCGTCGATGACCTTGGCGGTGGCGTCGGAGACGTTCTTCTGCTGGGTCACGGAGTGCCCGAGGAACACCTCCTGCTGGTCGGCCGAATAGGCCAGGAAGCCGAGCTTGTCGCTCATGCCCCACTCGGTGATCATCCGCCGTGACATGTCCGACACCATGCGGATGTCGGACGAGGCGCCGGTGGTGATGCGGTCGGCGCCGAAGATCAGGTCCTCGGCAATGCGCCCGCCGCAGGCGACGCGCAGATCGTCCAGAAGCTTGGCCTTCGACAGCGAGATCCGGTCACCCTCGGGCAGCCGCATGACCATGCCGAGCGCCCGGCCGCGCGGGATGATGGTTGCCTTGTGGATCGGGTCGCTGTCGCGGCAGTGCAGCGCGACGATGGCGTGACCGGCTTCGTGGTAGGCGGTCAGCTTCTTCTCTTCCTCGGTCATGACCATGGAACGCCGCTCGGCGCCCATCATGACCTTGTCCTTGGCCTCCTCGAACTCGTTCATGCCGACCACCCGCTTGCCCTTGCGGGCGGCCAGCAGCGCGGCCTCGTTCACGAGGTTGGCGAGGTCGGCGCCAGAGAATCCCGGGGTGCCGCGGGCGATGGTGCGCGCGTCGACGTCGGGACCCAGCGGCACCTTCCGCATGTGGACCTTCAGGATCTTCTCGCGGCCCAGGATGTCCGGGTTCGGCACCACGATCTGGCGATCGAAGCGGCCCGGCCGCAGCAGCGCCGGATCCAGCACGTCGGGACGGTTGGTGGCGGCGATCAGGATCACGCCCTCGTTCGCCTCGAACCCGTCCATCTCGACCAGCAGCTGGTTCAGGGTCTGCTCGCGCTCGTCGTTGCCGCCGCCGAGGCCGGCGCCGCGATGGCGTCCGACCGCGTCGATCTCGTCGATGAAGATGATGCAGGGGGCGTTCTTCTTGCCCTGCTCGAACATGTCGCGCACGCGGCTGGCGCCGACGCCGACGAACATCTCGACGAAGTCCGATCCGGAGATCGTGAAGAACGGCACGTTGGCCTCGCCGGCGATGGCGCGCGCCAGCAGGGTCTTGCCGGTGCCCGGGGGGCCGACGAGCAGACAGCCCTTCGGGATCTTGCCGCCGAGGCGCTGGAAGCGCTGCGGGTCCTTCAGGAACTCGACGATCTCCTCGAGCTCGGTCTTGGCCTCGTCGATGCCGGCGACGTCGTCGAAGGTCACCCGCCCGGTCTTCTCGGTCAGCAGGCGCGCCCGGCTCTTGCCGAAGCCCATGGCCTTGCCGCCGCCGCCCTGCATCTGGCGCATGAAGAAGATCCAGACGCCGATGAACAGCAGCATCGGGAACCAGCTGATCAGGATCCCGAGAATGCCGGACATGCCCTCTTCCGGCGGCGCCGCCGAGATCCGCACCCCGGCGCCGGTCAGGCGCTGGACCAGATCGGCGTCCTGCGGCGCGTAGGTCGAGAAGCCGCGGCCGTCCGAGAAGTGACCGTTGATCGTGTTGCCCTGGATCGTCACCTGGTTGACGCGGCCGGATTCGACCTCAGCCAGGAAGTCCGAGTACGGAAGGCTGTACTGGCTGGTCCTGGGCGTGGAGCCCTGGAACAGGTTGAAGAGCGCCACCAGCAGCACGCCGATGATGATCCACAGGGCGAGATTCTTGCCGAAATTGTTCACTTAGCCTGCCTTCTGTTTCACGGCAGTGGGCCGGGACTCGACACCGGCGCCGGGTCGTCGATGGTTACGGAAACGGCAGACCCGGACAAAACCGGACCCGGACCATCTCACCGACCCAACCGAACGGCGCAGGCGCGCTTGTTACAAGGTGGGGGAGGGCGATACCCCCGTCAAGGTCGACGACAGCCGGCAGGGCCAGCCGCGCGGCGTGCGCCAGCGGTGCCGCGGCCGACGGGCCGAGGCCGCCGGCGGTCCGGCGCCAGCGCCGCCAGCCCTCCTCGCCGCACACGCCGACCCGCACCGGCGCGTCGGTCGGGTTGTCGATCTCGAAGCGGCCGTCCCAGCGCAGCCGTCCGCGCGCCTCGACCACCGCCGGACGGGCGGCCTGGCGCCAGTCGCGCAGGACGCCGACGGCCGCCGCGGTGCGCTCGATCCGACAGCCGGCCAGGGTGCGGGCTGCCGGTGCCGGCCTCGTCCGCCTCGATCCAGGCCAGCAGCCGGTCCAGGCGTTCGCCGCGGGCCGGGTAGCGGACTCCGCCGGCGGCGCGCAGCGCGCGCTCGACCAGCCGGCGGCGCAGCGGCGCGGGCGCCTCCAGCAGCGCCGGCCGCGCCAGCGGTCACGGTTCCGGCCGGGGTGACCGTGGCGTGCGCCGCCATCCAGTCGGCGCCGTGACGGTCGAGCGCGGCGCGCGCCGTCGCCATCGCCGACGCCAGCCGCCCGAGGCGTTCGGCGCGTCACCCCCGTCGCCGCCAGCGCGCCGGCCAAGGCCCGGTAGCCGGTCCGGGCGAACCGCGGATCGAGGTTCGAGGGGTCGTCGACCCAGGCGAGCCCGGCGGCCCGGCAGGTGGCGACCAGACGCTCCTTCGGCAGCCCGAGCAGCGGGCGCACCAGGGTCACACCGTCGAGCCGGCGTGTCGGGGCCATGCCGGCGAGCCCGTCCGGCCCGGTGCCGCGCTCGATCCGGTGCAGCAGGGTCTCGGCCTGGTCGTCGAGATGGTGGGCCAGCGCCAGCGCCTCGATCCCGTCGCGGCGACAGGCGGTCGGCGAGCAGGCGGTAGCGGGCCTCGCGGGCCGCGGCCTGCAGCCCGCCGGCCGGCTTCGGGCCGTCCCAGGCGAGGATCCGGTGGCGCCGGCCAAGCCCGGAGGCCAGCCGGGCGACACCTTCCGCCTCGGCTGCGGCATCCGGCCGCAGGCCATGGTCGACGGTGTAGACGACGAGGTCGCGACCGCGCGAGCGTGCCCAGCCATCGCAGAGGTGAAGCAGCGCCACGCTGTCGACGCCGCCGGACACCGCCAACGCCAACGTGTCCGCGTTTCGGGGCAGCAGGGGATCGATCCGGTAGGCGAAGTCGGCCGGGTCGACCGGATCGGGCGCTTCGGTCAGCCGGAGCACTTCAGCTTCTGCGTCTCCTGGACGAGCCGCCGCTTGATGTTGGACGGTGCGTCCGGAAACTCCGCCTGCAGACGCTGGTAGGTCGCGCAGGCCTCGGCCGGCTGGCCGACCTGGCCGAGCGCCATGCCGAGCTTCAGCAGGTTGTCGGCGGCCTTCGGGCTCTTCGGGTACTTCTGGTAACCCTCGAGAAACGCCACCGCCGCGTCCTGATAACGCTGGCGGACATAGAAGGTCTCGCCCATCCAGTACTGGGCGTTGCCGGCCAGCGCGTCGGTCGGATGCTTCTCGACGAACGCCCGGAAGGCGACCTCGGCCCGATCGTAGTCGTGCTTGACGAGATGGTCGAACGCCGCCTGGTACTGCTGCTCGATCGAGCCGTCCGGCAGCGCCGCCTGCTGCTGGCCACCCGCCGGGCCGGGTGGAGCCGACGCGCGACGCATCGGCCTGCGAGATCTGGCCCAGCGGGCGCGGCGGCGCGCCGAGCGTCGAGGCGGTCGGAGCCACCGGAGGGCGCCGGCGGCGGCGGCCTCGGTGCGGCCTCCGGGAGCCGGCGCCGTCCCCGATCCCTCGAGGGCCTGCAGGCGCAGGTCGGTGTCGGCCTGCACCTTCTCGACCTGGTCGCCGACGCGCTGGACCTGATAGCCGAGTTCCTCGACCCGCCCGGTCAGGGCGCGGATCTGGCTCTCGAGCTGTTGAACCTTGGTGAGGAGATTGGGGATCGCCGCCTGGGCGCCGGCATCGACCGGGCCGCTGAGGCTGCCGGAGGGTGGCGGCGAGCCGGCGTAGACGGTCCGCTGCAATTCGGTCACGGTCCGCTCGAGCCGCGCGACGCGGTCGACGAGCGCCGATACATCCTGCTGCGCCGCAACCGGCGTCGCGAGCGCGGACCAAGCCGCCAGGATCAGGGTCGATGCGAGGCCGAAGCGCTTCATGGCCCTATACCTATCCCAATCTCACGGCGAAAATGAGGCGCCGACGGCCGCGGTCACGCCGCGGCCGTCGGTTCACGCACTCAACCACGCGGGCCGTCAGTTGATGACGGTGACACCGCGACGGTTCTGGGCCCACGCCTCTTCGTTCGAGCCGAGGACAGCCGGGCGCTCCTTGCCGTAGGAGATCGTCGCCAGGCGGCTCGGATCGACGCCGAGGGAGACCAGGTAGTCCCGAGCCGCAGCGGCACGCCGCTCGCCGAGGGCCAGGTTGTATTCACGGGTGCCGCGCTCGTCCGCGTGACCCTCGATGGAGACGGTCGCCTGCGGATACTTGCGCAGCCAGAAGGCCTGCTTCTCCAGCGTGGTGCGCGACTCGGTCGACAGCTCGGAGCTGTCGAACGCGAAGAAGACGCGGTCGCCGACGTTGACGACGAAATCTTCCGGACGAACCCGGGGTCGGACCCGCCGGAGCCGGCGCGGTCGTGCTCTGAACACCACCGGAACCGGCAGCGCTCGCCGACGTGTCGGGCGCAGTCTCGCAAGCGGCGAGAAGCGCGACGGCGGCAAAAACGCTCAACAACTTCATGCGCATGATTGGTGATCCCTCTGGAGATGTGTGAACCCTGGCGCCCCGCCCCCTCTCGCGGTCCGGTGGGACCCCGTTCCTCCGGGCCCTGCCTCGGTCGGTCGCACGTATCTCCGCCCGGCCCCCGACCTCGAGCGAGCCTCTTATACTTGCCAATCGCTTGGATAAGCAAGCGTATCCTTGCTGTTCCGGCGCTATCTCAGCAACGGACTCCAGGCCGGGATCGGAGGCGTCGAGGGGGTGACGACCTCGCGTTCATTGTAACCGGTGAGATCGATGGTGAACAACTTGGACTCGCCACCGCGATCCGGCGGAATCGGTGCGCTGCTGCTTGAAGTAGACGAGCACCCGGCCGTTCGGCGCCCAGCTCGGCGCCTCGACCAGGAAGCCCTTCGCCAGCAGGCGCTCGCCCGAGCCGTCGACCCGCATGACGCCGATGTGAAACTCGCCGCCGGCGATCTTGGTGAAGGCGATCAGGTCGCCGCGCGGCGACCACACCGGCGTCGCGTAACGGCCCTGGCCGAAGCTGATCCGGCGCACGTTGCCGCCGTTCGAGTCCATGACGTAGAGCTGCTGGGCACCGCCGCGGTCCGAGTTGAACGCCACCTGGGTGCCGTCCGGCGAGAAGCACGGCGAGGTGTCGATCGAGGGGTTGTTGGTCAGGCGCGTCACCCGGCGGGTGCGCAGGTCCATCCGGTAGATGTCGGTGATGCCGTCGCGCGCCAGGCTCATGATCACCTGGTTGCCGTCCGGCGAGAAGCGCGGCGCGAAGGTCATGCCGGGGAAGTCGCCCAGGACTTCCTGCTGACCGGTGTCCAGGTTGAAGATGTAGACCCGCGGCTTGTTGTTGTAATAGGCGAGGTAGGTGATCTCCTGGTGGGTCGGCGAGAAGCGCGGGGTCAGCACCAGCGTGCCGCCGTCGGTCAGGAACTTATGGTTGGCGCCGTCCTGGTCCATGATCGCCAGCTGCTTCTTGCGGCGGTTCTGGGCGCCGCTCTCGGCGATGTAGACGATACGGCTGTCGAAGTAGCCGTCCTCGCCGGTGATCCGCTTGTAGATCATGTCGGCGATGATGTGGGCCGCCCGCCGGAGCGATTCCGGGATCACCGTCAGGGTGGTGCCGGTCATGTACTGCTCGGCCAGCACGTCCCACAGCCGGAACTCGACGCGCACCTGGTTCTGGCCGAGCTCGGTGACCCGGCCGTGGACCAGCGCCTGCGAGTTGATCAGGCGCCAGTCGGCGAAGCGCGGGACGGCGTCGAACTCCAGGTCGGTCTGGATGAAGGCGTTCTGGTCGATCGGCGCGAACAGGCCGGAGCGCTCCAGGTCGGCGCGGATGATGGTGGCGATCTCGCGGCCGATCCGGGTCGGCTCGATGCCCTGGCCCTTGAAGTCGGCGATCGCCACCGGCATCGGCTCGACCCGGCCCCGGGTGATGTCGATCCGCAGCTCCGCCGCCGCCGGGCTGGCAAAGCCGGCGATCGTCGCCGTCAGCCCGCCGGCCAATGCCCCGCCGGTCAGCGCCCCGCCGAGCGTCAGCCTGCCGAGATCGCGCCGCGACACGGTCGTCAGCGGCCGGGGAGGCGTGCCCGCGGTCACGACAGCATGTCCCGCGGATCGAAGGTGATCGTGAAGTTTTTCCATGTGTCGTACTTCTCCGGCGGGAGGTTGAGAGGTGTGCAGACCGGGTTGCGCAACGCCCGGAGCGCCGATTCCGCGGCCGCCCGGAAGAACGGGTCGCTGCGCAGCCGGCTGGTGTCGACGATCTCGGCCGCGCGCACGGTCCGGTCGGCGTTCATCTGGACCCGGATCTCGACCAGCAGCGAGGCTCCCTCCTTGGCGCCGGCCGGAACCAGCCAGCACCGGGCGATCTGCTGGCGGATCGCGTCCATCTCCGACACCGACAGCGGCCGGTCGGCGTCGAAATTCGAGCGTCGCGCCGTCGAGTCGGTGGTCTTCGGCGCGTCCTGAGCGGTCTCGGCCGGCTGCGCCGCGCTGTCCTTCATCTTCTGGACGGTCTTCAGCACGTTCATGAAGTCGTCGGACTTCTCCGGCTTCGCCTGGTCCGGCGTCGCCTTGGCGACCTGCTCCTTTGCCGGCCGCGTCGGCGGCGTCGGCCGCGACACCGGGATCGGCGGGGCCGGCGCCGGGGTCGCGTCGGCGGCCTGCACGGCCTCCGGCGCGGGCTTCGCCGGCTCCGGCTTCGGCGGCTCGGGCTTGGTCACCTCGACCGGCTTCGGCGCCTCGGGCTCGGGTTCCGGCTTCCTGGCCTCCTGCGGCTTCGGCTTCGGCAGCGGGATCGCCTCGGCTTCCGGCTGCGGCGGCTTGACCTCCTGCGGCTTCGGCTTCGGCAGCGGCACCGGCTCGGCCTTGGCGACCGCCTCGGGCTTCGGCGCCGGAACCGGTTCGGCGGGCTGCGGCCGCGCGGTCGGGGCCGGCGTCGGCTCGACCGGCGGCGCCTGCGGACGCGGCGGGGCGGTGCGCGCGGCGGTCGGCGCCTGCGGCTCGGCGCGCGGGACCTCGACCGCCGGGGCCTCGATCTTGGGGGCCTCGACCTTCGGGCGCCGGCGGCGGCGGCGGTGCGGCGGCGCTGGCCGGCGGCGGCGGCGGGGTGCGCGGGGCGTCCGGCTTGGCCTTGCTGCTCTGGGTCGGCGCGTCGGGCTTCTTGGCCTGCTCGGCCGGCGGCGGGGCGTTGGTCACCGCGCCCACGGTGACCACGTCGACCACCACCAGACGATTCTCCATCGGCTCCGGCCGCACCAGTTGCGGCAGGCCAACGAAGGCCAGCACCACCAGCGCCAGGTGGAAGACGATCGAGAGTGTCAGGCCACGGGTCATGACCGCCTCGTCAGCTCAGGGCCGGGCCGGGGCCGGCGCCGCGGGCTCGGGAAGCTCCGCCAGCAGGGCGACCCGGGAGAACCCCGCCGAGCTGACCATTCCCATCACCTCCATCACCGAGCCGTAGGCGATCCGGCGGTCGCCGCGCACGAAGATGCGGGTGTCGGGCTTGGCGCCGGTGACCGCCATCAGCCGCGGCACCAGCTGGTCGGCGGCGACTTCGGTTTCCTGCAGGAAGATCGTCCCGTCCTCGCGCACCGTCACCACCAGCGGCTCGATCTCGTCGGTCAGTTGCGCCGCCTCGGTCTTCGGCAGGTCGACCGGAACGCCGACGGTCAGCAGCGGTGCCGTGACCATGAACACGATCAGCAGCACCAGCATGACGTCGACGAACGGGGTGACGTTGATGTCGCTCATCGGGCTGTAGCGGCGACGCCCGCCGCCGCC
The DNA here is from genome assembly GCA_018401495.1 of Rhodospirillaceae bacterium. Taxonomy (GTDB): domain Bacteria; phylum Pseudomonadota; class Alphaproteobacteria; order Thalassobaculales; family Thalassobaculaceae; genus Thalassobaculum_A. Next base: position 595,490 of record JAGYJX010000006.1, on the reverse strand, counting down.
TGCCTTGATCATCGGCGCGGCCACGGCTCAGCTCCCCTCGTCGAGCTGGCGGGACAGGATCGATCCGAACTCGGACGCGAAGCCCTCGAGCTTGGTGGCGTACTTGGCGAGGTCGCTGGAGATCTTGTTGTAGAAGATCACCGCCGGGATCGCCGCGACCAGGCCGAGCGCGGTGGCGAACAGCGCCTCGGCGATGCCGGGGGCGACCACCGCCAGGCTGGTGTTCTTCGAGGCGGCGATCGACTGGAAGCTGTTCATGATGCCCCAGACCGTGCCGAACAGCCCGATGAACGGCGCCGTCGAGCCGACCGAGGCGAGGAAGGTCATGCGCTTCTCCAGCGCCTCCATCTCGCGCGAGATGGTCAGCCACATCACCTGCTCGATGCGCTGCCGGAGGCTGGCCCTGAGCTCGTTGCCGCGCGTCGTCAGGCCGCGCGCCGCCGAGCGCCGCCACTCCCGCATCGCCGACGAGAACACCGCCGACATCGGGTCCTCCGGGTGGTTGCCCATGCGGTCGTACAAGGTCCTCCAGCGAGCCGCCGGACCAGAACGCCTCCTCGAAGTCGGCGGCGCGCCGCCGCAGCGCCCGGATCTTGAGGATCTTGTCGAAAATGATCGCCCAGCAGATCACCGAGGCGATCAGCAGCATGAGCATGACCGACTTGACGATCCAGTCGGCGGCCAGGAACAGGTCCCAGATGTCCATGCTGGACGCCTCGGCCACGGCCCCGAGCGCGATCTGTGCAGATTGGTCCATCGATCCCCTCGTCGCTGATTAAACGCCGCCCGCCGCCCGACCGAAGGCCTCGCGGACCGGGCTCGGGACCCGGACCGGACGGCCTTGGCCGTTCACGCAGGCGATGGTGAGGTCGAGCGACACCAGCGCGCCCTCCTCACCCTGCCGGTGCACCGTCTGCTCGGCTTCGATGGCGGCCCCCCGCCAACCGGTCATCCGGGTCCGGACCTCGAGCGCGTCGTCGAGACGCGCCGGGGCCCGGAAGTCGATCGTGCAACGCCGCACGACGAACACCACGTCGTGCTCGGCGCGCAGGCGCGCCTGCTCGATCCCGAGGCGCCGCAGCGTCTCGGTCCGGGCGCGCTCCGCGAACCGCAGGTAATTGGCGTGGTAGACGATTCCGCCGGCGTCCGTGTCCTCGTAGTAGACACGCACCGGAAACCGGAACTCCCCGCCGGCGAGCGGCCCGTCGGCCGCCGAGGGGTCAAGCATCGTCCCCCTCCGCCGTATCCTCCGGCAGCAGCTCCAGCTGGGCGGCGGCGACCGCCGTCGGCGTCAGCCCGAGATAGCGCCAGCCCGACGCCGACAGCATGCGGCCGCGCGGCGTGCGCTGGATCAGCCCCTGCTGCATGAGGTAGGGCTCGATCACCTCCTCGATGACGTCGCGCTGTTCGCCGAGCGCGGCCCCCAGGGTCTCCGCGCCGACCGGCCCGCCGCCGTAGTTCTCGGCGATGCAGCCGAGATAACGCCGGTCCATGGCGTCGAGGCCGCGCCGGTCGACGTCGAGCCGGGTGAGGGCGGCGTCGGCGATCTCGGCGTCGACCCGGCCGGAGCCGGCGACCGACGCGAAGTCGCGCACGCGCCGGAGCAGGCGCCCGGCCACGCGCGGAGTCCCGCGCGCGCGACGCGCGATCTCGTGGGCGCCGTCGTCGGCGAGGTCGAAGCCGAGCAGGCGGGCGCCGCGCCGGACGATGCCGCCGAGTTCCTCGGTGTCGTAGAACTCCAGCCGCAGCGGAATGCCGAAGCGCTCGCGCAGGGGGGTCGTGATCAGCCCCGACCGGGTGGTGGCCGCCACCAGGGTGAACGGCGGCAGGTCGATCCGGATCGATCGCGCCGACGGTCCCTCGCCGATGATGAGGTCGAGCTGAAAGTCCTCCATGGCGGGATACAGCACTTCCTCTACGGCAGGATTGAGGCGGTGAATTTCGTCGATGAACAGCACATCGCGCGGCCCGAGGTTGGTCAGGAGCGCCGCCAGGTCGCCGGCCCGGGCGATCACCGGACCGGAGGTGGCGCGGAAGTTCACGCCGAGTTCGCGCGCCACGATCTGGGCGAGCGTGGTCTTGCCGAGGCCGGGCGGTCCGTACAGCAGCACGTGGTCGAGCGCCTCGCCGCGGCCGCGCGCCGCGTCGATGAAGACCTTGAGGTTCTGGCGCACCCGCTTCTGGCCGACGAACTCCTCCAGGGTCTGCGGGCGCAGGCTCTTCTCGCCGGTGTCCTCGGCCGCCCGCTCGGCGGCGACCAGCCGGTCGGCACCCTCCCCATCGTCGCCCTGATCGCCGCCCAGGCTCACGACGCCAGTTCCTTGAGCCCGAGGGTGATCAGCTTGTCGAGGGCGGCGCCGTCGCCGAGCGCCTTGCGGGCGCTGGTGACCGCGCCGAACGCCTCGGCCCGGCCATAGCCGAGGTTGACCAGCGCCGACACCGCGTCGGCCAGCGCGTCGTCGCCCGGCCGGCCGGCGACCGCGGCGGCGCGGGTGGTGGCGGCGGCGTCGGCGCCGAGGCCGAGGGCGACGTTGACGGTCTTGTCCTTGAGCTCGTTGACGATGCGCTGCGCCAGCTTCGGGCCGACGCCGTCGGCGCGGGTCAGCATCACCCGGTCCTGCGAGGCGATGGCGGTGAACACCTCGTCCGGCGACAGCACCGACAGGATCGACAGCGCGTGCTTGGCACCCACCCCCTGCACGGTCTGCAGCATCCGGAAGCAGGTGCGCTCGGCCGCCGTGGCGAAGCCGTAGAGGTGGATGTGGTCCTCGCGGACATGGGTGTCGACCAGCACCGACACCGCCGCCCCCGGCTCGCCGAGGGCGGTCAGGGTGCGCGCCGAGGCGAACACCAGGTAGCCGACGCCGCCGACGTCGATCACCGCCGCACCGTCCGACAGCCCGTCCAGCAGGCCCTTCAGCTTGGCGATCACGAGGCGGCATCCCGGGCCAGCGCCGCCGCGATGGCGCGTTGCAGGCCGGGCTGCAGGCTGCCGACGGCGTCCGGCCGGCGCGACGCGGCGCCGGCGCCAGTCGCCGTAGGCGCCGCGGGCCTGGACGTAGTGGGCGTGGCAGACCGCGACCGCCAGCGCGTCGGCGGCGTCGGCGCCGGCGATGCGCGCCCCCGGCAGCAGCAGGGCGATCATCGCCTGCACCTGCTCCTTGGCGGCGCTGCCGGTGCCGACCACCGATTTCTTGACCCGCTTCGGCGCGTACTCGGCCACCGGCAGCCCGGCCTTGGCCGGCGCCAGCAGCACCACGCCGCGGGCGAGGCCGAGCTTCAGGGTCGATTCCGGGTTGCGGTTGACGAAGGTCTCCTCGACCGCCGCCTCGACCGGCCGCCAGCGCTCGATCAGCTCCAGCACGCCGTCGTAGAGCTGGACCAGACGGGTGGCGATCGGCGCGTCGCCGTCGGAATGCACCGTGCCGTCGGCGACGTGGCGCAGCACGAGGCCGTCGGCCTCGATCACGCCCCATCCGGTGTTCCGCAGCCCGGGGTCGAGCCCGATCAGACGCATCCAGGCCTCTCCATGTCGCCGGCGCGGGTCCGCGCCGCTCAGGCCGTCAGCTTCGCCATCACGTCGTCGGCGATCTCGAAGTTCGCCGAGACCTGCTGGACGTCGTCGTTGTCCTCGAGCGTGTTGAACAGCTTGAGAAGGGTCCCGGCCTGTTCCTCGTCGACCGGGATGGTGTTCAGCGGCTTCCAGGTGAGCTGCGCCGACTGCGCGGCCCCCAACGCCTCCTCCAGCGCCTCGCGCACGGCGTGGAAATCCTCGACCGCGCAGGTGATCTCGTGCTCGGTCTCGCTCGATTCGGCGTTCTCGGCGCCGGCCTCGATCGCCGCCTCCAGCACCGCGTCGGGGGTGCCGGCGTCGGCCGGGTACAGGATCTGGCCGACCCGGTTGAACATGAACGACACCGAGTTGGTCTCGCCGAGGTTGCCGCCGTACTTGGAGAACGCCGAGCGCACCTCCGAGGCGGTGCGGTTGCGGTTGTCGGTCAGGGTGTCGACGATCATCGCCACCCCGCCCGGGCCGTAACCCTCGTAGCGCACGTCCTCGTAGTTGCTGTCGTCGCCGCCGCCCGAGCCCTTCTTGATCGCCCGCTCGATGTTGTCCTTGGGCATGTTCTCCTTGCGCGCCGCCAGGATCGCCGAGCGTAGCGCCGGGTTCGAGCCCGGGTCGTCGCCGGCCTTGGCGGCGATCTGCAGCTCGCGGGTCAGGCGCGTGAAGATCTTGGCGCGCTTCTTATCCTGCGCGCCCTTGCGGTACATGATGTTCTTGAACTGGGAATGACCAGCCATCTCATACACTCCCGGCCGCGACGCATCGTGTCGCGGGCGCTGCCTCTATACCAGATGTAGGGGTCCGGCGCATCACCGCGCAAGCGGCCCGCGCCCCGGCCCGACGCCGAATCGGCGCCGGCGCGCTTCTAGCACGCACGGCGGGCGGCGTCGCGGGGTTTGCGGTGTGCGTGACGTTGCCGGGCGGGCACGCCGGCATTACCATGGCGCCATGGCCAAGAAGATCGAGTCCACTGTCCGGAATGCCGCTGCGGACCTCGCCAGGGCACGCTTGCCGGGCCGGAACCGCGTCACGATGGTCGTCCTCGACGAGGAGGACGAAGCCCGGATCGCCGAGTTGCGCCGGGCGATCTCGAACGCCGAGACGACGGAGGAGATCGACGGCGACCGAGCCTTCGCCGAGGTTCGCGCAAATCTGGCCCGCAAGCACCCCCACCGACCTTGACGGCCCGCGTCGTCTTTCGACGTGCGGCGGTCGCCGACCTCGACGCCATCGCGGCCTACATTGCCCGAGACAACCCGGCACGGGCGCTTACCTTCATTACGGAGATCGAGACGGCCATCGGCGTCTGGGCCGAGACGCCGATGGCCGGCCGCGATCGCTCCGAGATCGCCGAGGGCGTGCGGTCGTTCCCGTTCGGCAACTACATCGTCTTCTACCGCCCGCGGCCCGACGGCATGTCGGTGCTGCACGTCGTTCACGGCAGGCGGGACATCCAGCAGTTGACCGACTGACCAGCAAAGCCGGACCCCGCCATTTGCGGTGGCTTTTCACGGTGGCTCTTGGCGGCGTCAATTTTACGCACTGTCACCAAAATTCGTCACCAAAATTCCCGGCGCGGCTGGACCGGGTCGGCGGCTCCCCCCAATGTCGGCGTGACGCCGCCCGGGTGAAATCATGCCACGCATGCGCAAGAAGGCCGACCTGCCGTCGAAGACCTGCCGGGCCTGCGGCCGCCCCTTCGCCTGGCGCCGCAAGTGGCGCGCGGCCTGGAGCGCGGTGACCACCTGCTCCGAGCGCTGCAAGGCCGACCTGCACCGGAAGGACCGACGGGCACCCGCCCACGGTGAGTGAGGGTGCCGGGCGCGGGTGTCGCCAGGCGTTATTGAATGCACTGTCACCGAGATGACGGCATCAATGAGTTCACTGTCACCTAGATACCAGCGCCATGGCGTCGGCATAATCCGTGCTGGCGCGCGTGATCTCGATCGCGTTCCCGCGCACCGTCACGGTCACGCTGTCGCCAGCGTCCAAATTCGCCTCGGCGAGGATGTCCTTCGGGAGAATGACGCCCGTCGAATTCCCGATGCGCCTCAGTTTCAGGGTCACGCTCACGGGCTCCACCGAACAGGTTGCAACTCACCGGGAAGAAGGCCTCGCGTCAAGCGCCGCCCCGCCCCCGCCCTACCCCGGCATCGCCTCGCTCAGCACGCCGCCGAGCCGCACCGGCGCCACGCGTTTCGCCAGCCCCGTGGCGTCGTCGGTCTCCACGAACACCCCGCACAGCGTCGCCTCGCCGTCGGCGGCTTCCAGGCGCGGGGTCGGGAGCTTGCGGGTGAAGCGGTCGACCGGGGATTCCTTCTTCATCCCGATCACGCTGTCGTAGTCGCCGCACATGCCGGCGTCGGTCTGGTAGGCGGTGCCGTTGGCCAGGATCATGGTGTCGGCGGTCGGCACGTGGGTGTGGGTGCCGACCACCAGCGACACCCTGCCGTCGAAGGCGTGGCCGAACGCCATCTTCTCGCTGGAGGCCTCGCCGTGCAGGTCGATCACCACGGCGTCGCAGTCGTGGCCGAGCGCCCAGCCGTCGATCGCCCGCTCGACGGCGGCGAACGGGTCGTCGAGCGCGTCCATGAACAGCCGGCACATGGCGTTGATCACCAGCACCCGGTGGCCGCGGCGGCTCTCGAACACGCCGGCGCCGCTGCCGGGGGCACCGGCCGGGTAGTTGATCGGCCGCAGCAGGGCGCGGTCCTCGGCGATGTAGTCGAGGATCTCGCGCTGGTCCCAGACGTGGTTGCCGGTGGTGATCACATCGACCCCGGCCTCGTACAGCTCGGCGCAGATCTTGGCGGTGATGCCGAAGCCGGCGGCGGCGTTCTCGCCGTTGCAGACCACGAAGTCGGCGTCGAGGTCGCGGATCAGGCCGGGCAGGCGCCCGGTCACCGCGACGCGGCCGGAACGGCCCACGACATCGCCCAGGAACAGAAGTCGCACGGCCCTACTCCGTCACTCCGTGAAGTCGAGATAGCCGCGCTCGGTTACCACACCGTCCAGCCGCGCGTCTTCCGGCCCGGCCGGCACCGCGGCGACTTCCTGCTCGGCGTAGGCGACGCCGATCGCCTGCACCGCGAAGCGGCCGCGCAACGCCGCCAGGGTGCGGTCGTAGAACCCGCCGCCATAGCCGAGCCGCCGGCCGGCCCGGTCGAAGGCGAGCATCGGGATCAGCAGCAGCGTCGGCTCGACGGTGTCGGCGTCCTCGCCCGGCTGCACCGTCCCGAACGGCCCGGGCAGCAGCGGCTCATCGACCTCCCAGGCCCGGAACACCAGCGGCTGCCGGACGCCCACCACCACCGGCAGCGCCACCCGGCAGCCGCGGGCCGACAACGCCGCCAGGGTCGGGCGCGGGTCCAGCTCGTCGCGCATCGGCCAGTAGCCGGCGACCACCGACCCTTGCGTCGGCGCGAAGGAAGCGGCGACCAGGGCGGCGACCCGCGAGCCGGCGTCGGAGGCGGCGGCGGCCATCTCGGCGCGGCGTTCGCGCATCGGCCGGCGCAGCGCCGCCTTGGCGGCGCGCAGGGCGTCCAGATCCTGGTAGCCGTCGCCGTCGTCTCGCTCGGTCATGGGCTCCCGGAGGTCGGAGTGGCCAGGAGGTCGGAGTGGCCAGGAGGTCGGTGTGGCCGGAAGATCGGGGCCGGGGATTGGGGTGAGGTGACGGAGCCGCCTCGGCCGTCGGTCAGTGCATACCCTTCTGTGGCCTGCCAAGCAGGTGGGCGCCGCATTGCCGGAACCACGGTCCCGGCAGAGGCAGCTCCCTTGAAGGATGGTATCGCCCCAGGGGTAAAAGCGACCTGACGAACCGCGCAGCCCCGTCGGACGTCAATCTAGGAACCCTGGAGGCGAACGGCAATACGCTCGATTCGCTCGGCCAGTCCCTCGACCGACAGCGCCAGGTCGTCGATCTCGCTCGGGCTGAACTCCTCGTCGGCCTCGTCGACCTCGTGGGCGGCGTCGCGCAGATCCATCAGCTCGTCCGCCACCAGCAGGCTGGCCATCACCAGCAGCCGGGTGTCGCCGACCTGGCCGACCTGCGAGACCAGATCCTTGACGTGGGCGTCGACCATGGTGGCGAGCTGGCGCAGCCGCGGCTCCTGCCCGTCCTCGCAGGCGATCCGGTACGCCTTGCCGTTGATCTGGATGTCGACCTGGGCCACGCGTCAGTTCTCCAGCACGATTTCCAGGCGTCCGATGGTGCTCTGCAGCCGGCCGTCGACCTCGGCGGCGGTCTCGGCGAGGGCCGCGTAGTCGCGCTTGAGGGCGCCCAACTCGGCTTTCAGGGCGGCGTCGCCGACGGCGTCGGCGTCACCCAGGTCGTCGAGGACGGCCTCCAGACGGGTCACCGCCTTCTCCAGCCTGTCCCGTGCCGTCGCAAGTCGCGACATGTGAGCTGCCTCTGTTGGTTCGAGATCGCGCCGTCGCCCGGCCGTCGACTTTCGGGTTGGACTTTCACCGAGACGTCGATTTTCAAGGCATAAGCCCGCGACCTTGAAGCGTCGCACGATACCGGCGACCGGGTCGGCCCGTCAACGCGGCCGGCGCGCGGCGGTTTCCGGGCTCGCCGGCGCCACGCCCACCTGTAGCTGACGCGTCAAGTTGTCCGGTATCTGTAGCGCGTGATCTGTCCGCTTCCGTTGAAGAGCCCAGTGGGCCAGCCGGAGGTCGCCGTAGGCGGCCGTAGGCTGGCCCACTGGGCTGGCGCATCGAAGCGGTTCACGCGGCCATGTCGGTCTGTTCCTCTTTGAGAGGCGGGAAGTCGGCGATGCGGTGCGGTCCCCAGAACAGGGCGATGGCGCCATCCGGGTACTCGTTCAGGCGGACCTTGGCGCGCACGAAGTGCGGGCGCAGGCGGCTCGGCGGGATTTGCAGGATACGGCCTTTCCAGCGCACGGTGTTGTCGTTGCCGACCTGGCGGTAGTCCTGGACGCACATGGCGTCTCGCCAGGCATCCTCATCGATCGCCACGAAGGCGGTGCCGGCTCCTTCGGCGGCGACGGCGAAGCGGGCGTTGTAGTCCGCGATGTAAGTCTCGGCGATCCAGCGGTTGGCGGCCGCTGCGGTGGTGATCCCGGCGAGCCGCAGTTCCTTGGGCAGGCGATCCTGCAGCGTGCGGAAGGCGCGTTCCGAGCGGCCGCGCGCCTCCGGAGAGTAGGCCGCGATATGATGGATGCCGAGTTCTGCCAGCGCCCGCCCAACCTGGGTGAGTACCGTCTTGGAGACCGTCTCGCCAGCCTTCGGGGTGTAGAAGTAGTGGCTGCCGCGATCGGTGTAGAGCTCGTGAAACAGGCCGTGCCGCTCGAGCACCTCGCCCAACCCCCGAAGGCTCGACGCGGTGCCTTCTTCCTCGACCAGGAAGGCCGAGTAGATCGCGCTGGTCGCGTCGTCCAGGGTGACCACCAGATCGTATTCGCGCGCGTCGCCTGAGAGCCACGCAAAGCGCGAGGCGTCCTGATGCAGCATCTCCCCCGGCAGCGCACGCCGCGGCCGCTTGCGGCGGTGCGCCGAGCGCCGAGGCGCCGGCCTCACCAAGCCCGCCGCCTGAAGGTTCACACGGGTCACCGTGTAGCCGAGCTTGTAGTTGTGACGCTTCACAAGCTGCTCGTGGAAGTGCTTCACCGTGAAGTCGCTGTAGCGCTCCTGGTAAAGCCCTAGCATCCGCGCGATCTCAACCGGTGAGGCCCGGCGGCTCGACGGCTTGCCAATCCGACGGTCGACCAACCCCACCGGACCCTCGTCGCGAAGCCGATCCCGCCAGCGCCGGAACGTCCGCTCCGACACGCCGAGCATCTGAGCCGCCTCCAACTGGCTCAGATCACCACGTTCATGGCGATCAAGAAGCGCTTCAAATCGCAACTGACGTACCCCTTGCAGCACTCGTGCCCGGTTCATCCACGCCCCCTGATTGGAGCGGTTCAAAAACCGGACATTTCACGAGCTACAAAATCCGGACAGATCGTGAGTCAGCCACACGGCGCCACGCCCACCTTGACGCGCGGACCCGGCATCGGCATGTTCCGCGCCACCCAGGCCCGGCCCGAGTCCGGCCCGCCCCCGACCTCGCGACACGCGCCATGACATCCAATCCTCCGGTCCGCGGCGCCGCTCTGACCCCCGGCGACCAGAAATCCCTCGCGAACGCGATCCGCGCGCTTGCCATGGACGCCGTGGAGGCCGCCAGCTCCGGCCACCCCGGCATGCCGATGGGCATGGCCGACGCCGCCATCGTGCTGTTCGCCGAGCAGCTGCGCTTCGATCCCCGCCGCCCGGACTGGCCGGACCGCGACCGCTTCGTGCTGTCGGCGGGCCACGGCTCGATGCTGCTGTACGCGCTGCTGCACCTGACCGGCTACCCGGGGATGACGATCGACGAGCTGAAGCGGTTCCGCCAGCTCGGCTCGAAGACCGCCGGCCACCCGGAGTACGGCCACGCCGCCGGCATCGAGACCACCACCGGCCCGCTCGGCCAGGGCTTCGGCAACGCCGTCGGCATGGCGATCGCCGAGCGCCACCTGAACGCCCGCTTCGGCGACGACCTGGTCGACCACCGCACCTGGGTGATCGCCGGCGACGGCTGCCTGATGGAGGGCATCAGCCACGAGGCGGCCTCGCTGGCCGGGCATCTCGGGCTCGGGCGGCTGAACGTGCTGTGGGACGACAACGAGATCTCGATCGACGGGCCGACCAGCCTGTCGATCTCCGACGACGTGCAGGCCCGCTTCCGCTCCTACGGCTGGCACGTGGTGGCGGCCGACGGCCACGACCCGGCGGCGCTGTCGGCGGCGCTGGCCGAGGCGGCCGCCGACGCGCGGCCGTCGCTGATCGCCTGCCGGACCACCATCGGCTTCGGCGCCCCGACCAAGGCCGGCACCGCCGGCAGCCACGGCGCGCCGCTCGGCGCCAAGGAGATCGCGGGGGCCCGCGAGGCGCTCGGCTGGCCGCACGCCGCCGTTCGAGATCCCGCCGGCGGTCCGCGCCGCCGGGCTGGCGCTCGGCAACCGTGGCGCGGTCGACAGCGAGGACTGGCTCGGACGGCTGGAGGCGGCCGATCCGACGGTCCGCGCCGAGTTCGAGCGGGTGATCGCCGGCGAGCTGCCGGCGGCGCTGTCCGACGCGGTGCAGTCGCTCAAGGCGTCGCTGGCCTCGGACCCGCCGAAGATCGCGACGCGGGTCGCCTCGCAGCGCGCGCTGGAGGCGATCGCCCCGGCGCTGCCGGAACTGCTCGGCGGTTCGGCCGACCTGTCGGGATCGAACAACACCAAGGTCAAGACCCAGGGCGTGTTCGGGCGCGACAACCGGGGCGGCGGCTACGTCCACTACGGGGTCCGCGAGCACGCCATGGCGGCGGCGATGAACGGCATGGCGCTGCACGGCGGGGTGATCCCCTACGGCGGCACCTTCCTGGTGTTCGCCGACTACTGCCGGCCGTCGATCCGCCTCGCCGCCCTGATGGGCATCCGCGCGGTGTTCGTGATGACCCACGACTCCATCGGCCTCGGCGAGGACGGTCCGACCCACCAGCCGGTCGGAGCATCTGGCGTCGCTGCGCTGCATCCCGAACCTGCACGTCCACCGGCCGGCCGACGCGGTCGAGACCGCCGAGTGCTGGCAGCTGGCGCTGGAACGCCGCGACGGCCCGTCGGTGCTGGCGCTGACCCGCCAGAACCTGCCGGCGGTCCGCACCGTGCATTCCGGCGAGAACCGGGCTCGGCGCGGCGGCTACGTCCTGCTGGAGGCCGACGGCGTGCGGCAGGTGACGCTGATCGCCACCGGTTCGGAGGTCGACATCGCCCGCAAGGCCCGCGAGATCCTGGCCGGTGAGGGCATCGCCGCCGCCCTGGTGTCGATGCCGTGCCGGGAGCTGTTCGCGGCCCAGGATGCCGACTACCGCGCCCAGGTCCTGGGCGCCGGCGCGGTCCGGATCGCTGTCGAGGCGGGCGTGCGGATGCCGTGGGACGCCGACATCGGCCGCGACGGCGGCTTCGTCGGCATGTCCGGTTTCGGCGCTTCCGGCCCGTACGAGGCGCTGTACGAGCATTTCGGCATCACGCCGGAGGCGGTGGCCGCCGAGGCCCGCCGCCTGGTGGCGGCGCGCAAGAACTGACCGCCGGCCGGCGAACGCAACCCGTTCCGCCGGTGGTGGTTTACGTAGGTTCCGAGGAGGAGGTGGCCATGGCGACGAAGATCGCGATCAACGGTTTCGGGCGGATCGGGCGGCTGGTGCTGCGCGCCCTGTACGAGAGCAAGCGTGACGACCTGCAGGTCGTGGCGATCAACGATCTCGGCCCGGTCGAGACGAACGCGCACCTGTTCCGCTACGACAGCGTGCACGGCCGCTTCCCGGGCGAAGTGACGAGCGGCGAGGACTGGATGGACATCGGCCGCGGCCGGATCAAGGTCACCGCCGAACGCGATCCGTCCAAGCTGCCGCACGCCGATCTCGGCGTCGACATCGCCTTCGAGTGCACCGGCATCTTCACGGCGCGCGACAAGGCCGCCCTGCACCTGCAGGCCGGCGCCAAGCGGGTGCTGATCTCGGCGCCGGCGACCGGCGCCGACCTGACGGTCGTCTACGGCGTCAACCACGACAAGATCGGCAAGGAGCACGAGGTGATCTCGAACGCCTCCTGCACCACCAACTGCCTGGCCCCGGTGGCCTTCGTCCTGCACAACGCGATCGGCATCGAGCGCGGCTACATGACGACGATCCACTCCTACACCGGCGACCAGCCGACCCTCGACACCATGCACAAGGACCTGCATCGCGGGCGCGCCGCCGCGCTGTCGATGATCCCGACCTCGACCGGTGCCGCCAAGGCCGTCGGCCTGGTGCTGCCGGAACTGGCGGGCAAGCTCGACGGCACCTCGATCCGGGTCCCGACCCCGAACGTCAGCGTCATCGACTTCAAGTTCGTGCCGAAGCGCGACACCAGCGTCGAGGAGGTCAACGCCGCGATCTCCGAGGCCGCCCGCGGCAACGCCCTGAAGGGCGTCCTCGGCGTGAACGAGGAGCCGCTGGTCTCCAGCGACTTCAACCACGACAGCCACAGCTCGACCGTCGACCTGAAGCAGACCCAGGTCATCGAGGGCAAGCTGGTGCGGGTGCTGTCCTGGTACGACAACGAATGGGGTTTCTCGAACCGGATGCTGGACACCGCCGCGGCGATGGCCCGGACGTTCTGAGCCCCGACATCACCCGACCGTAGGCCGCCTGCCGGATCCCAAGGAGACGACGATGAAGATCACCCAGCGGGTCAAGAAGATCCTGGACTACTACGAGAGCGACAACCCCGGCACCAAGGCCAACCTCGCCCGCATCCTGATGCAGGGCAAGCTGGGCGGCACCGGCAAGCTGGTGATCCTGCCGGTCGACCAGGGCTTCGAGCACGGCCCGGCGCGCAGCTTCGCGCCGAACCCGGCGGCCTACGACCCGCACTACCACTTCAAGCTGGCGATCGACGCCGGGCTGTCGGCCTACGCCGCCCCGCTCGGCATGATCGAGGCCGGCGCCGACAGCTTCGCCGGCGCCATCCCGACGATCCTCAAGGTCAACTCCTCCAACAGCCTGTCGCGCGAGAAGGAGGGCCCGTCCCAGGCCCTCACCGGCTCGGTCGGCGACGCGCTGCGGCTCGGCTGCTCGGCCATCGGCTTCACGATCTACCCGGGCTCCGACGTGGCCTTCGACATGATGGGCCAGATCCGCGAGATGGCCGAGGAAGCCAAGTCGGTCGGCATCGCGGTCGTCATCTGGTCGTACCCGCGCGGCGGCAACCTGTCGAAGGAGGGCGAGACCGCCGTCGACATCTGCGCCTACGCCGCGCACATGGCGGCGATGATGGGCGCGCACATCATCAAGGTGAAGCCGCCGAAGGCCAACCTCGAGCTGGACGCCGCCAAGAAGGTCTACGACGCCCAGAAGATCAAGACCGACACCTTGGCCGACCGGGTCCGGCACGTCATCCAGTCGTCGTTCGACGGCCGCCGCATCGTGGTGTTCTCGGGCGGCGAGTCGAAGGACCTCGAGGGCATCCTGGCCGAGATCCGCGAGCTCGCCGACGGCGGGGCCAACGGTTCGATCATCGGCCGCAACACCTTCCAGCGCCCGCGCGAGGAAGCGCTCTCGATGCTCGGCCAGATCATCGACATCTACCGCGGCAAGGCGTGAGCGGTCGCGGCGACGCGGCAAAGACTGGGTCGGAGGCGCCGGAAGAGCGCGCCCCGACCCAGCTCTACCTGATCACCCCGCCCCGGATCGACGACCTCGACGGCTTCGCCGATAGGCTGGCCGAGGCGCTCGACGCCGGCCCGGTGGCCTGCCTGCAGATCCGCCTGAAGGACGCCGACGACGACACCGTGCGGCGGGCGACGGCGCGGCTGCTGCCGGTGGCGCACGCCCGCGGCGTTCCGGTGCTGATGAACGACAGCGCCCGTCTGGCGCTGGACACCGGCTGCGACGGCGTCCACGTCGGCCAGGACGACACCCCGTACGCCGAGGCGCGCCGGCTGCTCGGCGGCCGGGCGATGATCGGCGTCACCTGCCACGCCAGCCGTCACCTGGCGATCGAGGCGGCCGAGGCGGGCGCCGACTACGTGGCGTTCGGCGCCTTCTTCGCGACCGACACCAAGCAGGCCAAGACCCAGGCGCCCCTGGAGATCCTGGAGTGGTGGCAGACCTTCGCGCTCGCTCCCTGCGTCGCGATCGGCGGCATCACCCCGCAGAACTGCCGCCCGCTGGTCGAGGCCGGCGCCGACTTCCTGGCGGTGGTCGGATCCGTCTGGAACCACCCCGACGGGCCGGGTGCCGCGGTCCGGGCGTTCCAGCACGCCATGGCGGCCGACATCCAGCAGTCCGGCGGCGCCGTATAGCGTCGCGACTTTATTTGTCGCCCGCCGCCGCCTTCTGTCGAAACCGAGGGTCGCGAAACTTCATGGAGTCGACGGGCGGCGCGGTGCCGGCCGACACGATGTCCAGCGAAGGGTCGCAGCCATGCAGTACATGCTGATTTTCAAGGAATCCGAGGCGAAGTTCTCCGAGCGCGATCACCCCGAGGCCGGGCCGGCCTACTGGGGGCCTGGATGGCCTACATCGACGACCTCGGCGGGGCCGGCGTCATCGTCAACGGGCACGGGCTGCAGCCACCGCACACCGCCACCATCGTGCGCCAGCGCGACGGCCGGCGCGACGTGCAGGACGGTCCCTACCCGGACAGCAAGGAACAGCTCGGCGGCTACTTCGTGATCGACGTGCCCGACCTCGACGTCGCCCTGGAGTGGGCGGCCAAGGCGCCGGCGGCCGCCTACGGCAGCGTCGAGGTACGGCCGGTGCTGCCGCCCACCGGCGCGCTGACGCCCGCCAGCCGATGCCGGAGACGCGCCACCCCGACGACGGGCGACGGGCCGCCGAATGGGTGGCGCGCTCCTGCTACGGCCGGCTGCTCGCCCTGCTGGCATCGCGCTCGCGCGACATCGCGGCCGCCGAGGACGCCCTGGCCGGCGCGCTCGCCACCGCGCTCGAACGCTGGCCGGAACACGGCGTGCCCGAGAACCCGAGGCCTGGCTGCTGACGGTGGCCAGGCGGAGCCTCGGCGACGCCCATCGCCGGCAGCGCGTGCGGCACGACGCCGAAACCTCGGTAAGGGCGATGGAGGAAGGCCTCGCCGCCGCCCGCGCCGAGGCGGTGGCGCGCTCGATCCCCGACGAGCGGCTGGCGCTGATGTTCGTCTGCGCGCATCCGGCGATCGACGCCGGGGTGCGCACGCCGCTCATGCTGCAGACCGTGCTGGGAATCGAGTCGGCGCGCATCGCCGCCGCCTTCGTTGTCGCCCCGGCGACCATGGCGCAGCGCCTGGTGCGGGCGAAGGCGAAGATCCGCGACGCCGCCATCCGGTTCGCGCTTCCCGATCTCCCGGACCTGCCCGGTCGCCTGGACGCCGTGCTCGACGCCGTGTACGCGGCCTACGGGGTCGGCTGGGACGGCGGTGACGGGCCCTGCGACCGCCGCCGGGAACTCGCCGGCGAGGCGATCCACCTGGCGGAGACGCTGGCGGGGCTGATGCCGGAACAGCCGGAGGTGCGCGGCCTGCTCGCCCTGCTGCTGCACTGCGAGGCCCGGCGCGGCGCCCGGCGGTCGCCGGACCGGCGCTACGTGCCGCTGCACGAGCAGTCTTCCGACGGCTGGTCGCGGGACCACATCCGCCGCGCCGAGCAGGAACTGCGTCTCGCCGCCCGGCACCGCCGGCCCGGCCGCTTCCAGCTGGAGGCCGCCATCCAGTCGGCGCACGTCCAGGGCGCGCTGACCGGCGACGACACCCGGGCGGCGATCGCGCGGCTGTACGACCGGCTGGTCGAGCACACCGGGTCGCTGGGGGCGCGGGTCGCCCGCGCCGCCGCCCACGGCCGGGCGTTCGGCCCGTCGGCCGGTCTCCTCCTGCTGGACACCATCGACCCCGAAGCGGCCGCCGGCTACCAGCCGTACCGGGCCACCTGCGGCCACCTGCTGGCCGGCACCGGTCGGCGCGCCGAAGCGGCGCGCGACTACGCCGCCGCCGCCGATCTCGCCGGCGACCCGGCGTTGCGGGCCTGGCTGCTGGAACGCCGGGATGACGCGCTGGCGGCCCAGACCGTGGACTCGGCGCCGCTCGCCTGATACAAGCCCGCGCGTCCTCGGACATCCCATGTCAGTTACGGAATTCGGGCCATGAAGATCAACGGCAACGCGGTGCGCGTCGGCAACGTGGTCGAGCACCAGGGCCGGCTCTGGGTCGTCACCAAGACCCAGGCGGTAAAGCCCGGCAAGGGCGGCGCGTTCAACCAGGTCGAGATGAAGGACATCCGCACCGGCACCAAGCTCAACGAGCGCTTCCGCGCCGACGAGCAGGTCGAGCGGGTGCGCCTGGAGCAGCGCCAGGCGACCTTCCTGTTCCGCGAGGAAGACATGCTGACCTTCATGGACAGCGAGACCTTCGAGCAGACGACGGTGAACGCCGAGCTGGTGGGCGACCCCGCCGCGTTCCTGCAGGACGGCATGGTGGTCCAGGTCGAGAGCTACGAGGAAGAGCCGCTCTCGGTGGTGCTGCCGGAGACCGTCGTGATGGAGATCGTCGAGGCCGACGCCGTGGTGAAGGGCCAGACCGCCTCCAGCTCGTACAAGCCCGCCGTGCTCGAGAACGGCGTGCGGATCCTGGTGCCGCCGTTCATCGAGGTCGGAACCCGGGTGGTGGTGAAGCCCGAGGACGCCACCTACGTCGAACGCGCCAAGAACTGACGCGCGCCCCCTGACGCGCGGCCGGGCCCCGTCGGTCCGCCGCGTCGAGATTACCTTCGGGAGATCGCCGATGGCCGTCCGTTCGGCTCTCTACAACGTGGTTTTCAAGGCCTGCCAGAAGGCCTCGCGCAGCCTCAAGCGCGACTTCGGCGAGGTCGAGAACCTGCAGGTCTCCAAGAAGGGGCCGGTGGATTTCGTCTCGACCGCCGACCATCAGGCCGAGCGCATCCTGAAGGAGGAACTCGGCCGGGCCCGTCCCGAGTTCGGTTTCCTGCTGGAGGAGTCCGGCGCCTTCGAGACCGACGACGACCGCGGCCGGCGCTGGATCGTCGACCCGCTCGACGGCACCCTGAACTTCCTGCACGGCATCCCGCACTTCGCGATCTCGGTGGCCGCCGAGGAGCGCGGCGAGATCGTCGCCGGCGCCGTCTACCAGCCGCTGACCGACGAGTTCTTCTGGGCCGAGAAGGGCCAGGGCGCGTTCCTGAACGACCGCCGGCTGCGCGTGTCGGGGCGCCGGCACCTGCAGGAGGCGGTGCTCGCCACCGGCATCCCGGTCACCGGCCTCGGCGGCGACCACGCGACCTTCCTGGCGCGCCAGCGCGCGGTGATGGCGAACTGCGCCGGCATCCGCCGGTTCGGCGCCGCCGCCCTGGATCTCGCCTGGGTGGCCGCCGGCCGCTTCGACGGCTACTTCGAGATGCGCCTGAAGCCCTGGGACATCGCCGCCGGCCTGCTGCTGGTCCGGGAGGCGGGCGGCTACGTCAGCGACTTTGCCGGTCGCAGCGAGATCCTCGAATCGGGCGACGTGGTCGCGGCCAACGACCAGTTGCACGGCCCGATCCTGAAGCTCCTGAAAGTCCCGACCCCCGCGGCTGGCGCGGCCTGAAGCCTTCCCGTACCGGTCGTCGGTGCGCACGGTGTTGTCGCGCGGGTCGCCTCTGGTATAACCGTTCGTCGAATGTCGACCGGGAGGGATGATGACGGGATCACGCGCGCTTGCCGGGATTGCGCTCGCGGCGGCGGCGGCGCTCACGGCCGGCACCGCGTCGGCCCAGGTGCCCTATCAGATCGGCGACCGCCGCGGCGGCGTCACCGTCGACACCAGCGTCCTCGACAGCCTCGGCCCGATGCCGACGGTGCCCGAGATGCTGCGGCCGGGCACGCCGGTCGGCGAGACCGGGTACGACCCGCGCGCCCGCTCGCTGTCGTCGATAGTGCCGCTGGCCGCGCCGACCGGGACCATTGGCCGGGCCGGCAGCCCCGCCCCGACCCTCGGGGTTGATTCCGCGCCGGCGCCGGACTGGCTCCGCCGTCCCGACGCGCCCCGCTACGCCCCTTTGCCGGATTCCCTGCCCAAGGCCGCGGCCGCGCCGCGCCAGGGTGACATCGCTCCGACGCTGAGACAGCCACCGACGCAGCGGGCAGCCGCGCCGCAACCGGCGCCCCAGCGCGCGACCCAGCCAGCCGCCCAGCCGGCACCCCAGCCAACGCGGACCGCGCAGCCGCGTCCCGCGCCGGCGCCCACCCCGCCGCCGGCCCCGGTGGCTGCCGCCCCGACGCGCCCCGCCGCGCCGACCACCCAGGCCGCGGTCAGCCCGCCCCCGAGCCGCCGCGCGCTCCGCCGCCACCGCCGGCACCCGCCGCCGCCAGGGCCTCGGCTCCTCCGCCGCCGCCCTTGCCGGTCCGCACCGAACCGCAGAACCAGGTGGCGGCGGCAACGCCCGCCCCGGCGGCGCCGGCCGCGCCGCCGTCGTCACAGGGTGCGCGCGCCGATCTGGTGCGCGTGCCGTTCGACAGCGGCCAGTCGGCGCTGCCGGACACCGCCCGCGGCGACCTCGATGCCCTGGCGACCCGCCTGCGCCGGGACGAGACGCTGCGCGTGCAGTTGCTGGCTTACGCCGACGGCACCGAGGACGACGCCAACCGGGCGCGCCGCCTGTCGCTCTCGCGCGCCCTGGCGGTGCGGGCCTACCTGATCGACAAGCAGATCCAGAGCACGCGCATGGACGTGCGCGCCCTGGGCAACCGTACCCCGATTCCCCAAAGGACCGCGTGGACGTCGTGCTGGTGAACCGCTGAACGGTCACCGGCCCGTCGGCGTGGACGCCGCCCAATCCGTGGAGCGAGGCCGGTGACCGATCCGCGCCGATACCTGATCCGAATGGTGGTCTTCCTGGTGGCCGTCGCGGTGGTGTGCGGTGTGCTGGGCGGACCGCTGAGCGAGGCTTTCCTCGCCAACGCCGCGCTCAACGGCGTGATCCTCGGTGTCCTGGTGATCGGCATCGGGTTCATCTTCCGGCAGGTCTTCCGGCTGGTCCCCGAAGTCCAGTGGATCGAGGGCTACCGCACCAACTCCCTCGGCGCGTCGGCACAGGAACCGCCGAGCCTGCTGGTTCCGGTGGCGACCCTGCTCGGCGACCGCCAGCCGGGCAGCCGGCAGAGCCTGTCGGCGATATCGCTGCGCTCGCTGCTGGACAGCATCTCGGTGCGGCTCGAGGAATCCCGGGACATCGCCCGCTACCTCGCCGGGCTGCTGATCTTCCTCGGCCTGCTCGGGACGTTCTGGGGGCTGCTCAACACCATCGGTGCCGTCGGCAGCGTGATCGACGGCCTCAGCATCGAAGGCGGCGACCTCGGGCAGGTGTTCACCAGTCTGAAGGCCGGTCTGCAGTCGCCGCTGTCCGGCATGGGCACCGCTTTCAGCTCGTCGCTGTTCGGTCTGGCCGGATCGCTGGTGCTCGGCTTCCTGGACCTGCAACTCGGCCAGGCCCAGAACCGGTTCTACAACGAACTCGAGGAATGGCTGGCCAGCCTGACCCGGCTCACCTCGGGGTCGTTCGCCTTCGAGGGCGAGCATTCGGCCACCGCGTTCCAGCAGGCGCTGATGGAGCAGACGGCTGAATCCCTCGACAAGCTGCAGCGCGTGATGGCGCGCGGCGAGGAGGACCGGCGCGGCGCCAACCAGACCCTGATGGCGCTGGTCGACCGGCTGGGCGCGCTGTCCGACCGGCTCGACGGCGACCGCGACCTGCTGGAACGGCTCGTGACCACCCAGGGCGAGTTGCGCCCGATCCTGGCGCGGCTCGCCGACATGTCGGGTGGCAGCCGCGACGAGATCGTGCGCAGCCACCTGCGCAACATCGAGGCCTACATGGCCCGGATGCTGGAGGACGGGGCCTCCGGACGCGCCCAGATGACCGAGGAGTTGCGGGGGGAAATCCGACTGGTGGCGCGAACCATCGCGGCGCTGGCCGAAGAGGACCGCTGAGGCGCGCATGTCGAGCCTGGCCCGACGACGTCAACGAGACAGCAACATCTGGCCGGGGTTCGTCGACGCCCTGGCCACGATGCTGATGGTGATCATCTTCATCCTGATGATCTTCGTCGTCGCCCAGTTCTACATGACGAGCATCCTGTCGGGTAAGGACGAGTCGCTGGCCCGCCTGACCCGCCAGGTCGCCGAGCTGAGCGAGCTGCTGTCGCTGGAGCGCGAGAGCAGCGCCGAGTTGCGGGTGACGGTCGCCCAGCTGTCGGCCGAACTGCAGACCTCGATCACGGCGCGCGAGGCGCTCGCCAACCAGGTCACCCAGCTGACCACGGCGCGCGACACGCTGGAGACCCGGCTCGGCGAGCTGATGGCGAGCCGGGCGGTGCTGCAGCGCCGGCTCGACGAGAGCGACGCGGCGCGGCAGGGCATCGACGCCCGCCTCCTGCAGGTGCTGCGCGAACGCGACGCGCTGCTCGGCAAGCTCCGGGCGGTCGAGGAGGAAGCCGGCATGGCGGGCGCCGAGCGCGCCCAGAGCGCCGCCGAGCTCGAGCAGGCGTTCCGGGTGATCGAGGCGAACCGGGAGACCATCGAGCTGCAGATCAGGGACCTGGAACGCCTGCGGCGCGACCTGCAGGCGCTGCGCCAGACCCGCGAGACGCTGGAGGCCGAGATCACCGCCCTGGTGCGGGCGCGCGACACGCTCGCCGCCCGCGTCGAGGCGAGCGAGGAGGCCCGCGACGAGGCCGAGCGCAAGGTGGTCCTGCTGATCGGCGAGATCGACGCCGCCGAGGCCCAGGTGCGGACACTCGCCGAGACCAACGAGGAGACCCGCGCCCGGCTCGCCGAACTGACCGAGGCGCTGACCAAGGCCGACCAGCGCGTGGTGCGGCTCGAGGCGGAACTCGGCGAGGAGCGCGACACCACCCGCCGACTGGAGGCGCGGATCGCCGAGGAGGCCGAGCGCACCCAACTCGCGCAGACCGAGACTCGAGGAGCGCGACGTCCGCCTCGAGGAGCTGCTCAGCGAGCAGCAGCGCACCGAGGAGGCCCTGACCGAGGAGCAGAAGACCTCCGCCGAGGCCCGCCGGCAGGTCGAGATGCTGAACGCCCAGATCGCCGCCCTGCGCGAGCAGCTGGCCCGGATCGAGGCGGTGCTGGAAACCTCGGAATCCGCGAACCGTGAGCAGCGGGCGCAGATCGTCGACCTCGGCCGGCGGCTCGAACGCCGCGCTGGCGACCAAGGTGCAGGAGCTGGCGCGGTTCCGCAGCGAGTTCTTCGGACGCCTGAGCGAGGTGCTGTCGGATCGCGACGACGTGCGCATCGTCGGCGACCGCTTCGTGTTCCAGTCCGAGGTGCTGTTCGGGTCCGGGTCGGCGCAGATCGCCGACGCCGGCAAGGACAAGCTCGCCCAGTTCGCCGCCACCCTGCGCGAGATCACCCCGCGGATTCCCAGCAACATCAACTGGATCCTGCAGGTCGAGGGCCACACCGACACCGTGCCGATCAACAACGAGCAGTTCCGCAGCAACTGGGAGCTTTCGGCCGGGCGGGCGATCTCGGTGGTCAAGTATCTGGTCGAACAGGGCCTGCCGGCCGAGCGCCTCTCGGCCACCGGCTACGGCGAATACCAGCCGATCGCCCCCGGCGACCTGGAGCGCAACCGCCGCATCGAAATGAAGCTGACCCAGCGCTGAGCCAGCCCCGCGCACGGCGAGTCCGGCGCGCTCGCACGATCGGCGGTTCGGGGTTGCACGCCGCACCGGCTTCGGGTATCTACCCGCCTTCCGAACGATCCTGGATCCGTCGGGCGCGCGACGTGCGCCGGCGCTGGAGAGACCCGATGAAGGCCGACATCCATCCCGACTATCACGAGATCAAGATCATCATGACCGATGGTACCGAGTACATGACTCGGTCGACCTACGGCCAGGCGGGTGCGGTTATCCGTCTGGAAATTGATCCCAAGTCGCATCCGGCCTGGACTGGCCATCACCGTATCGTCGACAGCGGCGGTCAGGTGGCGCGCTTCAACAAGCGCTTCGGCGGCCTGAAGCTCTGATCGACGGCTTCGGCCTGGAATAGCGGCGGCGGCCTCAGGGCCGCCGTTTTCGTTCGGGCTGTGGTTACCGCGTTCGGGCTGTCCGACCCGGCCCGCTCATTCGGCGGGCGCTGCAGCCGCCATCCTCTCGTCGAGCCGAGCCAGGCGAACGTAAAGCACCCGGCTGGCCTCCAGCAGCGCGCGCAGCGCCTTCGGCAGACGTGGGTTGGCCTCTCCACCGATCGCGAGGCAGACCGGCCCGCCGCTCAGCCGGTTGGCCGGCTCGTAGGCGGCGTCGGCCGAGAGTTCGCCGGCGTGAATGGCCTTGTGCACCAGCACCCAGGCCAGGCAGTGCGTGAGCCGCGAGGTTACGCGCAACGCCTCGCAACTGGCTTCCAGGCGCAGCAGGGCCGGCGCTTCGGAGCCCGCCCCCTGGTCCACGCCGACCACGAACCAAGGGGTCAAGGCCAGTCCTCGCGCCTGCTCGAGCAGGCTCATCACCTCGCGGTAGGTGCCGTCGAACGCTGCGACGCGCGGTGCGGGCAGAGGATGGTTAACTTGTTCCGACATCAAAACGAGTATGGGGTTGTGGCCTGTATCTGCCAACCCCCGGGGCCTACGGACGTTCCCCCTCTTGACGAACAGATCCGAGTTTCCCACCTCATGCAATGTTGGAGGCGCCGGATCCCGGGCTTCCGGCTTCGACTAGCGGTCCGGCCGCAACAGGCGGGCCGCAGGATGAAAAACCCATCGCTTCTGAGGAGGATGTGGCATGCGCACTCTTGATCTGACCCCTGTGTTCCGTTCCACCGTCGGCTTCGACCGGATGGCCCGGCTTCTGGATCACGCCATGCGCGCGACCGAAGCGGCCAATGTGCCGACTTTCCCGCCCTACAACATCGAGAAGCTCAACGAGGACGAATACCGCATCACCATGGCGGTAGCCGGCTTCAGCGAGGGCGATCTCGACATCACCGCCGAGAACGGCCAACTCGTGATCTCCGGCAAGATCGAGAAGAGCGAGGAGGAAACCCGCAACTATCTGCATCGCGGGATCGCTTCGCGCAGCTTCGAGCGCCGGTTCGATCTGGCCGACCACATCCGTGTGAACGGCGCGTCACTCGAGCACGGCCTGTTGCACGTGGCACTCGTCCGCGAGGTGCCCGAGGCGATGAAGCCGCGCAAGATCGAGATCGGCGGCGCCGCGGCGGCGAAGGCGATCGAGGGCCGGAAGGCGGCGTGACGCCGACCTGACGGCGGACCGAACGGCGGGGCCGGCCCTCACGGGGGCCGGCCCCTTTTGCGTCGGCCATCGTCCGTCCGCCATCAGGCGCTGAGTATCGCCTCCATCGCCGCCCGCGCGCGTTCCGGGATCGCCACGGGCCGGTTGCTGGCGCGATCGACATAGACGTGCACGAAGCGCCCAAAGGCGCAGACGGCGTCCTCGCCGCGCTTGAAGATCCCGACCTCGTAGGTCACCGAGGAGGTCCCGATGCGGGCGACCCGGATGCCGGTCTCGACCACGTCGGGGAAGGCGATGGGACGCCGATAGGAACACCCGGTCTCCACCACCAGCCCGACGGTCGCGCCGTTCAGGTAGTCGAGGCCACCCTCCTCGATGAGGTACTGGTTCACCGCGGTGTCGAAGTACGAGTAGTACTGGACGTTGTTGACGTGGCCGTAGACGTCGTTGTCCATCCACCGGGTGGAGATGGTCTGGAAGCGCCGGTAGTCGGCCCGGGTCGGGTCGGGGTCGCGGTCCGTCATCGCCCGGCCACCGCCAGGAAATCGCGCATCGCGTCCAGGGTCTCGTCCGGGCGTTCGATCGGCATCATGTGACCGGTCCGCGCCAGGGTGACCACGCTGGCGTCGGCCAGCGCCTCGGCCAGCGGCCGGACCTGCCGCGCCGGCGTCATGCGGTCGTCGTCGCCGGCCAGGATCAGCGCCGGGCAGCGCACCCGCGCCGCCGCCGCCAGCGCCCCGGCATAGCCGCTGGAGGCGCGCAGGTCGTTGCCGAGCGCGCCCGCGAGGCCGCGCTCCAGCACCCGCAGGCCGGCCCCCGACACCCAGCTGCCCGGCGCCCGGTTGCCGCCGATCTGCATGGCGCGCCCGAAGCCCCAGCCGATCATGGTCTCGACGGCGCGGTGGTCGCCGGAATCGGCCGCCGCCTGCAGGTCGGGATGCACCGCCATGGTCGGCACCACCCCGAGCAGCAGCAGGGCGATCGCGTCGTCGCCGGCCGCAGCCGCCGCCTCCAGCGCCGCCAGCGCGCCCATCGAGTGCCCGGCGAAGGCGGCGCGCCGGCCGCCGGCCGCCGCCAGGGCCGACAGCGCCCAGGCCCCCATGGCCTCGACCGTGGTCAGGGCCGGTCCCTCGCTGCCGCCATGCCCCGGCAGGTCGAGCGCCAGGACCGACCAGCCGTGATGGGCGAAGTAGCGGGTCTGCATCGTCCACACCGTGTGGTCCATGCCGGCGCCGTGCAGGCACACCAGAGCCGGCAGCGCCGGGTCGAACGGGCGCCCGCCGGTGGCAGCGAAGGCGCCCTTGCCGTCAACCGCGAAGCGCATGGCCTCAGGCCGCCTTGGCGGAGCGGGCGGCGGCCCGCAGCGCCTGCTTCAGGTCGTCGATCAGGTCCTTCGGATCCTCCAGCCCGACCGACAGCCGCACCAGATCCTCCGACAGGCCGGCCGCCGCCATGGTGGCGGCGTCCATCTGCTGGTGGGTGGTGCTGGCCGGGTGAATCACCAGGGACTTGGCGTCGCCGACGTTGGCGAGATGCGACCACAGCTGCAGCCGCTCGATGAAGGCGCGGCCGGCCTCGCGGCCGCCCTTGATGCCGAACGCCACCATCGAGCCCGCCCCCTTGGGCAGCAGCCGCGCCGCCAGCGCCTTGTCGGGATGGCCGTCCAGCTCCGGATAGGCGACCCACGAGACCTCGTCGGCCGCCGCCAGGAAGCCGACGACGGCCCGGGCGTTGGCGACGTGGCGGTCCATGCGCAGCGGCAGGGTCTCGATGCCCTGCAGGATGTGGAAGGCGTTGGCCGGGCTCATGCAGGCGCCGAAGTCGCGCAGCCCCTCGGAGCGGGCGCGCATCAGGAAGGCCTGCGGGCCGAACTCCTCGGCGAAATCGAGACCGTGGTAGCCGGCGTAGGGTTCGGTCAGGGTCGGGAACTTGCCGGACGCCTCCCAGTCGAAGGTGCCGCCGTCGACCAGCACACCGCCGATCGCCACGCCGTGCCCGCCGAGCCACTTGGTGGCGGAGTGCAGCACCAGGTCGGCGCCGTGGTCGATCGGCCGGCAGAGGTGCGGGGTCGCGAAGGTGCTGTCGACCAGCAGCGGGACCCCGGCCTCGTGGGCCACCGCCGCCAGGGCGGCGATGTCCATCACCTCGAGGCCGGGGTTGCCGATGGTCTCGCCGAACACCAGCCGGGTTTCCGGCCGGATCGCGCGCCGGAAGCCGTCGTGGTCGCGCGGGTGGACCTTGGTGGTCTCGATGCCGAAGCGCGGCAGCGTGTGGCTGAACAGGTTGTGGCTGCCGCCGTAAAGCGCCGAGGAGGCGACGATGTGCCCGCCCTGGCCCATCAGCGTGGCGATCGCCAGGAACAGGCCGGCGTGGCCGCTGGCGGTGGCGATCGCGCCGACCCCACCCTCCAGCGCCGCCACCCGCTCCTCGAGCACGGCGACGGTCGGGTTCGAGATCCGCGAGTAGATGTGGCCGGCGCGCTCCAGGTTGAACAGCGAGGCGGCGTGGTCGACGTCACGGAACACGAAGGAGGTGGTCTGGTAGATCGGCACCGCCCGGGCCCCGGTCGCCGGGTCGGGCTGCTGGCCGGCGTGCAGGCTCAGGGTGTCGAAGCCGAAGACGTTGCCGTCCGTGCCCATGGTCGCCGCTCCTCGAAGGTCATCGTTCCGGCCGGCAGTGTAGCCGAGGTGCGGGTGCCGCACCTCCCCCCGGCGAGCCGGAAAGCCGGCTGCCGACACGGTTACGGGGCCGCGTCTTCCGCGGCCCCGTCCGGGCTTTCGCCGTGAGCTCCCTGCTCAACTTGCTTCGGGTCACGCTAGCGAGCGCCCTGACCAGGGTCAAGAGCCTGCGTCGCCGGCAACTCCGGCGGCCGCAAATACAGCCAAATACTCGCTGGAGTCCAGACCGGAATCCGCACAGGCCCGGCTCGCGAGGTCTTCACCGCTTGAAGAGCGCATCGGCCGCCGAGGCCACACCCATCTTGTCGGCGATGACAGCACGGGTGCGCACGATCTCCGCCTCCATCGCCGCGATGTAGGCTTCAAGGTCCTCGACGCTCCAGGTTGACAGGTCCTTCGGCTTCTTGGTCTGACGGCGCGGTTCCAGGTCATCAAGTTCCACGACGCTTCTCCCATCCTGTTGCCACGTCCCGACGCCCCTGCCCTGCCCGCGTCGGCCGACCTATGGTAAAGCGAGTCGGCATTTGGTAGCACCCTTGGCGACCGCCCGCCGTCGCCCGTCCGCGAGTCTCCCCATGAGTCGAACCGAGTCCATGCGAGTCGCCGTCGCCACCCCAGAGGGCGGGATCGAGTTGACGACCCGGCCGATACCGCAGCCCGGCCGCAACGAAGTCCTCATCCGGGTGGTCGCGGCCGGGGTCAACCGCGCCGACCTCTTCCAGCGCCAGGGCCGTCGCGCCCCGCCGCCGGGGGCCTCCGACGTTCTCGGCCTCGAGGTTTCGGGAATTGTCGAGGCGGTCGGCCAGGACGCCCCCCTGGTGCTCGGTGAGGTCCCGGTGGTGCCGGCTCCCCAGCCCGGCCAGCGGGTGTGCGCGCTGATCGCCGGCGGCGGCTACGCCGACTACGCGATCGCCCACCGGCGCTGCGTGCTGCCGGTGCCGGGCGACTTCGACATGGTGGAGGCCGCGGCACTTCCGGAGGCCGCCTTCACGGTCTGGGACAACCTGGTGATGCGCGGCGGACTCGAGGTGCCGAAGGCGGTGGTGATCCACGCCGGCGCCAGCGGCGTCGGCACGCTCGCCATCCAGGTCGCCTCCGCCCTCGACTGCCGGGTGTTCGCCACCGCCGGCACCGCCGCCAAGCGCGAGGCCTGCGTCGCCCTCGGCGCGGAGCGGGCCTTCGACTACCGCGCCGAGGACTGGGCGGCGGCGATCGCGGCGGTCAGCGGCGGCGCCGATGTCGTGCTGGACCTGGCAGGGGCCTCGCATTTCGCGTCCAACATGGCGGTCCTGGCCACCGAGGGTCGGCTGGTCAGCATCGGCTTCGTCGGCGGCTCCGTCGCCGAGCTGGATCTTCGCCAGGTGGCCCGCAAGCGTCTCGTGCTGACCGGCTCCACCCTGCGCGATCGCAACGACCTGCAGAAGGCGACCCTCGCCGAAGCGGTCTACGCCGGATTGTGGCCGCGGCTGACCCGCCGGCAGGTCCAGCCGATCATCCACACCACCTTCGACCTGGCGGATGCGCGACGCCGCGCACGACCTGCTGGCCGGCGACACGGTGATCGGCAAGCTCGTGCTGGAGGTCGACAAGGCGCTGTGCGCACCCGACTGACGATCGGATATTGCACAGATAAAGCTTTGCCGGGCGAAACGGAAATCCCTATATAGGACACGAATCCCGACACGTGGACTGGATTGAAGCCGGGCGTCGACGTCGGTGACGCCGCGGCCGAAGAGAGGACATCATGGCGCAACCGCTCATGCCGAAGGCCACCGCCGTGTGGCTTATCGACAACACCGGTCTCACCTTCGAGCAGATCGCGGCGTTCGTCGGGCTGCACCCACTGGAGGTCCAGGCGATCGCCGACGGCGAGGTGTCGGCCGGGCATCCAGGGCTTCGATCCGATCCAGGCCAACCAGGTCACCCGGGCCGAGATCGAGCGCTGCGAGGCCAACCCCAAGGGGCGCCTCCAGATGGCGACCAGCAACCTGCCCAAGCCGATCCAGAAGACCAAGGGCCCCAAGTACATTCCGATCGCCAAGCGCGGCGACAAGCCGGACGCCATCGCCTGGCTGGTGAAGCATCACCCGGAGCTGAAGGACGCCCAGATCTCGCGGCTGATCGGTACCACCAAGGACACCATCAACAAGATCCGCGAGCGCACGCACTGGAACAGCCCGAACATCCAGCCGCGGCACCCGGTGTTCCTCGGCCTGTGCAGCCAGCGCGACCTGGACTCCGCCATCGAGAAGGCCGGCGGAACCCACGTTCCGCCGGAATCCCAGCTCGAGTCGATCAGCGAGCTGCCGTGACGGGCTGCGGCGGCGGCGGTCAGGCTCGGACAGGCTGACCCGCTGCCGACCCTCGCCGTCGAAGTTCGACGGATCCAGCCAGGCCCGGAACGCCGCCTTGAGCGCCGGCCATTCCGTGTCGAGGATCGAGAACCACGCGGTGTCGCGGTTGCGGCCCTTGTAGACCGTCGCCTGACGGAAAATGCCCTCGTACTGAAAGCCGAGCCGCTTGGCCGCCGATGCGCGACGGCGCGTTCAGGCTGTCGCACTTCCACTCGTAGCGGCGGTAGCCGAGTTCCTCGAACACCCGCGCCATCATCAGGTACATCGTCTCGGTGGCCATCGCGGTGCGCTGCAGCGCCGGCGACAGGGTGATGTGCCCGACCTCGATGACGCCGACCGCCGGCTCGATCCGAAGGTAGCTGGCGTAGCCGACGGCTCGGCCGCCGGCCTGGTCGACGACGGCGAAGAACAGCGGATCCTGGCTGGCCTCGCACTGGGCGATCCACGTGTCGAAGGCGGCGCGGTCGGTGCCGAACGGGCCGACCGCCATGTAGGTCCACATCCGCCCCTCGGCATCCGCCGAGAACGCCTCGAACAGCGCGTCGCCGTGGTCGGCGAGGCGCACCGGCCTCCAGCCGCACCGTGCGCCCGACCATGGGCGCCCGGCCGGGACGCTGGCGCGGCGTCCAGTCGGGCACCGGCTCGCCGATCGGCTGGCCGTGTGAATTGGTGCGGGTGGTCATGGGCTGGCTCCGTCGCGGACGATTTGGCCCTTCCCGATGCCACGCCGCGGCCGATCCGGTTAGAGCCAACGCGGCACCCGCCGGCGGGCCAAGGCTACCCCGGCTCTCCCGCGCCTACTCCTTCGGCATCACCTGGCTGAGCGCCAGCCTGCCGCCGTCCGGGTAGATCGTCTGGCCGGTGAAGTAGGCGCTGTCGTCGGTCGCCAGGAACATCGCGGCACCGGCGATCTCCGAGGGTTCCGCCGGCCGGCCGAGCGGGGTGCGGCTGCGCACCCGGTCCATCGCCTCGGGGTCGGTGAGGATCGCCGACGCGGAACAGGTCGGTGGCGACGCTGCCGGGGCCGATGGCGTTGACCCGGATGCCGTGGCGCGCCAGTTCGACCGCCATGGTCTTGGTGAGCTGGTTCACCCCGCCCTTGGAGGCGTTGTAGGCGGCCAGCCCGATCGGCACGATGACCGCGTTGACCGAGGCGGTGTTGATGACGATGCCCTTGATACCGCGCTCCACCATCCGGCGCGCAGCCTCCTGGCCGGTGTAGAACACGCCCTTCAGGTTGACGGCGATGACCCGGTCGAAGGTGGCGTCGTCGAGTTCCAGGAACGGCGTGTTGTGAATGATGCCGGCGTTCGCCACGACGATGTCGAGCGACCCGTAGGCCTCGAGGGCGCGGTCCATCAGCGCCGACACCTGCTCGCGCCGGGTGACGTCGCAGGCGACGAAGCGCGCCTTGCCGTCCGCCGCCTTGATGCGGCCGACGGTCTCGTCGCCGGCCAGCGGATCCATGTCGGCCACCACCACCTTGGCGCCCTCGGCGGCGAACCGCTCGCAGATCGCCGCCCCGATGCCGCGGGCGCCGCCGGTGACGACGGCGACCTTGTCCTTCAGACGCATGCTGTTCATCCCTTCCTTGCGTAGCCGACGCCGCGAAGCGTTTCGGCGATCTCGCCGAGGATTGCCGGATCGTCGATGGTCGCCGGCACCGCCGGGTCCTGGCCGTCGGCGATCTTCTGCATGGTGCCGCGCAGGATCTTGCCCGAGCGGGTCTTCGGCAGGCGGTGCACCACGGTCGCCACCTTGAAGGCGGCGACCGGGCCGATGCGCTCGCGGACCATCGCCACGACCTCGGCCACGATCTGATCGTGCGGCTTGGCGACACCGTCCTTGAGCACCAGGAAACCGAGCGGAACCTGGCCCTTGAGGTCGTCGGCCACGCCGATCACCGCGCACTCGGCGACGTCGGGATGGCTGGCCAGAACCTCCTCCATGCCGCCGGTCGACAGCCGATGGCCGGCGACGTTGATGATGTCGTCGGTGCGGGTCATGACGTGGAGGTAGCCGTCGTCGTCGACCAGGCCGGCGTCGCCGGTCTGATAGTAGCCGGGGTAGTCGGTCATGTAGCTCTGCACGAAGCGGTCGTCGTTGTTCCAGAGCGTCGACAGGGCGCCCGGCGGCAGCGGCAGCTTGATCGAGATGGCGCCGATCTCGTTCGCCGCGACGCCGGACCCGTCCGGGGCCAGCACCCGCACGTCCCAGCCCGGCACCGAATGGGTGGGCGAGCCGGGCTTGTACGGCAGCTCCTCGATCCCGAGGCAGTTGGCGGCGATCGGCCAGCCGGTTTCGGTCTGCCACCAGTGGTCGACCGTCGGCACCTTCAGCTTGTCCTGGCACCATTTCAGGGTGTCGGGGTCGCAGCGCTCGCCGGCCAGGAACTGCGCCTTGAAGCGCGACAGGTCGTAGCCCGCCAGCAGCTTGCCGTCGGGATCCTCCTTCTTGATGGCGCGGATCGCGGTCGGCGCGGTGAACATCACCTTCACCTTGTGGTCGGCGATCACCCGCCAGAACGCGCCGGCGTCCGGCGTGCCCACCGGCTTGCCCTCGTAGAGCACCGTGGTGCAGCCGTGGAACAGCGGCGCGTAGACGATGTAGGAATGACCGACCACCCAGCCGACATCCGACGCCGCCCAGTACACGTCGCCTGGATCGACGTCGTAGATGTTCTTCATCGACCATTTGAGGGCGACCAGGTGGCCGCCGGTCGGCCGCACCACGCCCTTCGGCTGGCCGGTGGTGCCGGAGGTGTAGAGGATGTAGGCGGGATCGGTGGCCTTGACCGGCACGCACGCCGCCGGGGCGACGCCGGCCTCGGCGTCCTCCCAGGTCAGGTCGCGGCCGGCGACCAGGGTCGCCTCGGCCTGGGGACGCTGCCGGATGACGCAACGCTCCGGCTTGTGGGTGGCCAGTTCGATCGCCCGGTCGAGCAGCGGCTTGTAGGGCAGCACCCGCTGGCCCTCGATGCCGCAGGACGCCGAGACGATCACCTTCGGCTTGGCGTCGTCGATGCGGGTCGCCAGTTCCTTGGCCGCGAAGCCGCCGAACACCACCGAGTGGATGGCCCCGATGCGCACCGTCGCCAGCATCGCGATCACCGCCTCGGGGATCATCGGCATGTACAGGATCACCCGGTCGCCGTAGCCGACGCCGAGCCCGCGCAGCGCGCCGGCGAACCGCGCCACACGGTCCTGCAGGTCCCGGTAGGTGTAGGTCGCGACCGTGCCGGTGACCGGGCTGTCGTGGATCAGCGCCGCCTGGTCGCCGCGCCCGGCCTCGACATGGCGGTCGACGGCGTTGAAGCAGGTGTTGGTCTCGCCGCCGACGAACCAGCGGGTGAACGGCGGACGGGCGTCGTCGAGCACCCGGTCCCAGCGCCGGGTCCAGGCGATATCCTCGGCGGCCTCGGCCCAGAACGCCTCCGGATCCTCCAGCGAGCGGCGGTAGACCTCGTGGAACCGGCCCATGTCTCCTCCCGTGCTGCGTCGCGGCCCGGATCGAGCCAGCGATCGTCGTTGCCGACGATCCTGACGCGGTCCGGGCCGGTTGTCAGCAGGGTGGCGTTCGGCAGAGGTCGTCAATCACTTCCAGAGCGGCTTGCCGAGATCGATCTGGTCCTCGTCCGTGAGCGCGCCGGTGCCGGCGCCGGCCGCCGCGCCAACCGCGGCACCGGTGACCGGGGCGCCGACCAACGCGCCGCCGACGAGGCCGACGCCGGCGCCGATGCCGGCACCGCTGAGGGCGCGATCGCCGGAGGTGTTGCCGCAGGCGGCGAGGCCGAGGGCGGAAAGGGCAATGGCGGTAACGAGGATGGCGCGCTTCATGGTGTCTCTCCCGATGGTCGTCATGGCGCGGGAACCGCGCCGGGCCTTACTTCACGATCAGGCTGTTGGTCACCGAGGCGACGCCCTCGACGCTTCTCGCGACCGTGCCGGCGCGTCCGACCATGGCCGGGCTGTCGACGAAGCCGCTCAACTGAACGACGTTCTTGTAGGTCTCGACCTGGATCTGCATGACCTTGAGCGCCGGGTCTTCCAGGATCGCGGTCTTGACCTTGGTGGTGATCACGGCGTCGTCGATGTAGGCGCCGGTGCTGACCGAGGTGTTGGTCTCGGCGCAGGCCCCGAGCGCGAAGACCGACCCCAGGGCAAGAGCGACGGCGGCGGTTCTGAGAAAGGCGTTCATGATGGTTCTCCGGATCGGCCGACAAAATTCGGGCGTCGCGCCGTCGACAGTGGCGGCCGGGCTCGGATCTTGATGATGAAAAAGGGTATGACGATCGGCGAGTGCGTGTCTTTTCGGCCCGCTTCACAAACTCAATATGGCGATTGATTTGAAAATTATAAGTAGACGCGCAAAATTATACTGAACGATGAATTTTCATATCTTCGACGACCTTGCCGTCGACAGGAATTAATTTGATCGAGGCGCACCCCGAACGCGGCGGAAAGCGGGCGCGCGCGACGCCGGCCGGGCGACCGGCGAGGGCCGCCCCCGCATTGCCCTGCCCCGACCGCAGGGCTAGGTTTGCGGGTTGCAGCAGGGACAGCGGGATGCCCATGAACCCCTACGAGACCGACCTCGACAAGTCGCCGGCCAACTATGTTCCGCTGACACCGCTGTCGTTCCTCGACCGCACCGCCGCGGTGTTCCCGTCGCGCCTGGCGGTGGCGCACGGCCGGCGGCGCTACACCTGGGCCGAGGCCGCCGCGCGCTGCCGCCGGCTGGGCTCGGCGCTGGCGGCGCGCGGGGTCGGCAAGGGCGACACCGTCGCCGCCATGCTGACCAACACCCCGGAGGGCTTCGAGGCGGCGCACGGCGTGCCGATGACCGGGGCGGTGCTGAACATGCTGAACACCCGGCTCGACGCCGAGGCGATCGCCTTCATGCTCGATCACGGCGAAGCCAAGGTGCTGCTCACCGACACCGAGTTCGCGCCCACCATCAAGGCGGCGCTGGCGCGAACCCACCGCGAACTGATCGTCATCGACGTCGACGACAGCGAGGGACCGGGCGGCGAGCGGCTCGGCGAGACCGACTACGAGAGCTTCCTCGCCGCCGGCGACCCGGAGTGGCGCGGCCTGCGCCCGGGCGACGAGTGGGACGCCATCGCCCTCAACTACACCAGCGGCACCACCGGCGATCCCAAGGGCGTGGTCTACCATCACCGCGGCGCCTACCTGAACGCGCTCGGCAACGTCCTGGTCTGGGGCATGAAGATGCACCCGGTCTATCTCTGGACCCTGCCGATGTTCCACTGCAACGGCTGGTGCTTCCCCTGGACCATCACCGCCCAGGCCGGGACCCATGTCTGCCTGCGCCAGGTCGAGGCCAGGGCGATCTACGACGCCTTCGCCGACGAGGGCGTCACGCATTTCTGCGGCGCGCCGATCGTCATGTCGATGCTGCTGAACGCGCCCGACGAGGCGCGGCGGGAGTTCCCGCAGACCGTCCAGATGATGACCGCCGCTTCGGCCCCGCCGGCGGCCGTGCTGGAAGGCATGGAGAGCCTCGGCATCGTCGTCACCCACGTCTACGGCCTCACCGAGGTCTACGGCCCCGCCGTGGTGTGCGCCTGGCACGAGGAGTGGAGCGGCCGGCCGATCGCCGAGCAGGCCGACCTGAAGTCCCGCCAGGGGGTGCGCTACCCGGTGCTGGAGGGCCTGATGGTGGCCGATCCCGAGACCCTGGCGCCGGTGCCGGCCGACGCCGCGACCATGGGCGAGGTCTTCATGCGCGGCAACATCGTCATGAAGGGCTACCTGAAGAACCCGGCGGCCACCGACAAGGCGTTCCGGGACGGCTGGTTCCACACCGGCGACTTGGGCGTGCTGCACCCCGACGGCTACATCGAGCTGAAGGACCGCTCCAAGGACATCATCATCTCCGGCGGCGAGAACATCTCGACCATCGAGGTCGAGGGCGTGCTGTACCGCCACCCGGCGGTGCTCGAGGCGGCGGTGGTGGCGCGGCCGGACGACAAGTGGGGCGAGACGCCGTGCGCCTTCGTGACGCTGCGCCCCGGCAAGGCGGTGAGTGCCGAGGAGATCATCGCGTTCTGCCGGCAGAACCTGGCGGGCTTCAAGTGCCCGCGGACGGTGGTGTTCGGCGAGTTGCCGAAGACGTCGACGGGGAAGGTCCAGAAGTTCGTGCTGCGCGAGCGGGCGAAGGAGGCGTGACAGGCGGGCGGGGTACGACGGGCATTCACAGTTCTCAGTGTTGGCTTGTCTCATCGGAATTGCTCTGAGCGTGTCGGTCGATCGTCGGGCTGAGGCTCAGGTACTGGATGAGATTTTCGATCGAGCTTTATGCGCCGCGATCTCCGAGACCCTCGCAGAGAAGGCACTCTCGGACGTAGAGCGCGAGTTGTTCATTTCGGCATTTGAGGAGTATCTAACTTTCAGCGGCGGTGGTCGCGCGAGCGACGGTTACTCAAAGACCGATGATAGGCTGATCAACTCAATGTTAGATGGCGTGGTTGACAAAAACAAATCACCTGAATTCATGGCAGGTTATCTTTATCGTCAGGCCCTCCTATTAGAGAAGTACAATGATGCATTCCGCAAAGCGACGGCTAACACATGGTTTCAGGTTAGCCGGGACACATTCGATGGCCGGCAGTGCGAAAGATTTATTCGAAAATGAAACTCCTACATCCACCGCCGCGTGCTAAACAAAAATTATAAGAATTCAAGAATTACGCAAGAATTGCGGTGACAGTGCATTTTTCTTCCCTTCAGTTCCGGCTTCTTCCGCTTCAGGCGGCGCCCTGTGAGCGCTTCCAGGCGGGCGAGGAACGGTTGCCGAACTATCGCGCCTCCGCGCGGCACCACCAATAGGCGCGTGGGGCGGTCGGCATGGGCGGCACGCCCAGCGCCAGATCATCAGTCAAGTGCACTGTCACCGTAATCGCACCGGAAGTTCGCACCTGCGCGAGCGGGCCCGCGACGCAACCTGACGGCCCCTACGACAAAGCCCGCCTTCCGAGTGGAAAGGCGGGCTTCGGGTGCCGGCTCCAGGTCGGAGCCGGCGGAATTGGTCGGGATAAAGGGGCGAAATTAAACGCGTTCGAGTCGGGCGATTTCGTCCTTGATGGCGAGCTTTCGTCGCTTCAGGTCGTGTACCAGCGTGTCGTCAGGATGCGGCCGCGTTTCTTCGCCCTCCAGCTTCTCTTCCAGGTTGGCGTGGCGCGACCGCAGGCTGTCGATCCGATCGGTGGTGGTCATACGCACCTCCTTTCTCTGGTCCGGGCCGGAATGTGCCCGAGCGTTCAGGCTACGCCTACGAACGTGTGGGCGCAAAGCCGGAGTCGCAAGACCTTCACAAAGCGATGCGCCCCCGCCGAGCACTGGACTGCGGACCATGCCGATGCCGGTCCGCCGGTCAGCGGAACACGGCCTCCACCGCAGCCGCGACCGACAGCAGGGCGTCGTCGGCCATGGTCTCGCCCATCAGCATCAGCCCGACCGGAGCGGCGCCGGCCTCGTGCACCGGCACGGTGGCGGCGCAGCGGTCCAGGAAGTTGCCGACGGCGCAGTTCCGCAGCATCAGCAGGTTGACCTTGGCGAACTCGGCGTCGCTCGCCTCCAGTTCGGCGATCGGCGGCGCGATCCGGGCGGTGGTCGGCATCACCACCGCGTCGAACGGCGCGGAGACCGCGTTGCAGGCCGCCTGGATCTCGGCGCGGCGGCGCACCAGCGTGATGTAGTCGATCGCGCTCTGGTCGGTGGCGCGCCGGATGCGGACCAGCACCCGCGGGTCGAAGGCGTCGGGATCGCGCAGCACGTGGCGGGCGTGCGCCTCGTAGCACTCCACCGCCGCGAAGCCGCCCTTGGCGTTGGCGTCGGCGATCTCCAGCAGCTCGCGGAACGGAATCTCGGTGACGATCGCGCCGGCCGCGGACAGCCTGGACAGCGCCGCCTCGAAGGTCCGGGCGGTGGTGGCGTCGAGATCCTCGAGCACGAAGCTCTGCGGCACCGCGAGCCGCAGGCCGGCGACCGGCCGCCGGGCGATCGGCCGCACCGCCTCGCCCGCCATCACCTGGTGGACGCGGGCGGCGCAGGCGATGGTGGGCGCCAGCGGGCCGATCGAGTCGAGCGAGGTCGACAGCGGGCAGGCGCCGGCGGTCGGCACCCGGCGCTGGGTCGGCTTGAAGCCGGCCAGGCCGCACAGCCCGCTCGGGATGCGAACCGACCCGCCGGTGTCGGACCCGATGCCGACGGTGGCCATGCCGTCGGCGACGCTGACCGCAGCACCGGCCGAGGAGCCGCCCGGAATCCGACGGGTCGCGCGGTCCCAGGGGTTGGCCGGCGTGCCGTAGTGCGGGTTGATGCCGATGCCGGAGAACGCGAACTCCGTCATGTTGGTGCGGCCGACCAGCACGGCGCCGGCGGCGCGCAGCCGGGCGATCGCCGGGGCGTCGCTTGAGGCCGGCGGCTCCCCCGCCATCACGCGCGAGCCGGCGGTGGTGACGTGGCCGCGGACGTCGAACAGATCCTTGATCGAGATCGGCAGGCCTTCCAGCGGCCGCGGCGCCACCCCGGCGCGGCGCAGCCGGTCGCTCGCCTCGGCCTCGGCGCGGGCGGTCTCCGGCGTCAGCTTGACGAACGCCAGCGCGCCCTCGCCGGCGGGGTCGCCGGCGCGCTGCAGCGCCGTCTCCAGGAGCGCGGTGGCGCTGTTGCGGCCGGCCTCCAAATCGGTCAGGAGGGTGGCGATCGGGGTCAGGGGCGCGAAGCTCATCAGCGGACTACCGGCAAGGTTTCGATGGTGTAGGCGTGGTCGATGGCCGCACCCGTCTCGGGGTCGGCGAGGCGCATGGCGAAGCGGTCGGCGTGGCGCAAACCACCCTCGACCGGAATGGTGCCGCACAGCATGACGGTGCCGGGCGCGAGCCCGCCATAGCCGGCGACCAGCTCGGCCAGCGGCCGGATCATGGCGAGCGTGCCGGTCTGGTAGACCACCTCGCGGCCGTCGATGGTGGCGCGGCTCTCCAGGGTCAGGCGATCCATCCAGGATCCCAGTTCCACCGGCCAGGCGGCGGTCGCCAGCACCTTCGGGCACATCTGCTTGGACACCGGAATCGAGTAGGCCTCGACCTTGCGGTCGGTGTGGTCGGAGCCGACGGTCAGCAGCAGGCGGCCGTCGGCTGTGGCGACCAGCACCGGCTCGACCTCGCCGGAGCCGTCGCGGCCCAGCACCTGCACCGCCGCGTCCTGGATCACCTGCTCGACGGCGGCGCGGTAGTACAGCGGCACCGTGCTCGGCCCCGGCACGCCGATCGCCGCCAGTTCCTCGATGTGATGGTCGAGCGCGGCCTTGTCGCGGCCGGTCCAGCCGGCGATCACGCACTGCCGGATCGGCACCGACACCGGCCCGTCCGGCGTCGTGAAGGTCAGTATC
Source organism: Rhodospirillaceae bacterium (assembly GCA_018401495.1). Lineage (GTDB taxonomy): Bacteria > Pseudomonadota > Alphaproteobacteria > Thalassobaculales > Thalassobaculaceae > Thalassobaculum_A. Next base: position 557,653 of record JAGYJX010000006.1, on the reverse strand, counting down.
CGCCCGGTCATCGCCATCCTCCCGCTGGGGACCGGGACGATAGCCCCGGGCATGGGGCCAGGGGAAGCCCGTCCGGCAACCGCCCCGAGGCCTCAAGCGCGGCAACTGACACCTCGCCCGGACGTTACCGGGCCATGCATCGTCACCCGCACCGCCACCATCCCACCCTCGACGGCTCCCGGCCCCGGGTTCTGCCCTGTGCCCTCGGGCCGGCCTGACGGTGGGGGAGGAGCCGTTCTTCGGACTGGACGCCTATCACGTGGCCCTGGCCACGGTCGGCGCCGGCATCATCCTCGCCTACTGGACGCCACGGTTCCTGTCGGGGCGGGAGCCCGCGGCCTCGGCCCTGCTGATCCTGGCGGGAGTGGCCGGGTCCAGCCTGGTCCCGGGCATGCCGGAAGCGGTCGATCCGCGCGCCAACCCGCATCTCTGGGAGGTGGTCAGCGAGTTCGCCGTGATCATCGCCCTGTTCGGCACCGGCATCCGGATCGACAATCTCGCGAGCTACCGGCGATGGCGTCCGACCCTGAGGCTGCTCGCCATCGTCATGCCGTTGACGATCCTGTCGGTCGCCCTGCTCGGCTGGTGGCTGGCGGGCATGACCCTGGCCGGGGCGCTGCTGCTCGGCAGCGTCCTGGCCCCGACCGATCCGGTGCTGGCCGGCGACGTCCAGGTCGGCCCGCCGACCGAAGGCGGCGAGCATCCGGTGCGCTTCTCGCTGACCGCCGAAGCCGGGCTGAACGACGGCCTGACGTTTCCGTTCGTCTATCTCTGCCTGATCGTGGCGGCGGAAGGTTTCGCACCCTCGGTCTGGGGCTGGGACTGGTTGGCGCGCGACGTGCTCTACCGGATCGCCGTCGGGACGCTGGCGGGCGCGGCGATCGGCTGGCTGTTGGGAAGGGTCGTCTTCACCATCCCAAGGGGTAACGTGCTGGCTGACACGGGCTCGGGCGTCATCGCCCTGGCCGGCGTGCTGTTCTGCTACGGCGTCACGGAGCTGGCCGAGGGCTATGGTTTCATCGCCGCCTTCGTCGCCGGGCTGACGATGCGCCGGGTGGAGGCGCAGCACCGCTTCCACAGCAGGCTGCACAACTTCATCGAGGCGATCGAGCACGCCCTGACGGCCGTCCTCCTGGTGTCGATCGGCGGGCTCCTCCCGGTACTCCTGCCCGAGCTCGACTGGCAGCACGCCGCGATCGGGCTGGCGCTGATCCTGGTCATCCGCCCGCTGTTCGGTTGGGTCGCCCTCGCCGGCGCCGGGCTTCCGGGCCGTGAGCGCGCCGTGGTCGCCGCCTACGGGGTGCGCGGGATCGGGTCGATCTACTATCTGGCCTACGCCGCCACCCACCTGAAGTTCGTCAACGAGGGCCCGCTCTGGGCGACCGTCGCCTTCACGATCTTCGCCTCGACCGTCGTGCACGGGCTGACCGCGGGCTGGGTGATGGACTGGGTGACCCGGAGCGGCGGTCCGGGCCGGTAGAAGCGGCGCGCGGGCGTTGCGCCGGCGCCCCTTGCCGTTGTTGCACCGCACCCCTACGCTCCGACCATGCCGTCCGGCGACTCGCCCTCCATCCAACCGGCCCGCCCGGGATCCCGAGAGATGATGATCGCCTTCCTGTTCATGGGAGCGTCGATCACGCTGCTGCCGTTCATGAACGTCGCGGCCAAGTACCTCTCGACCGACTACCCGACCACGCAGATCCTGTGGGCGCGCTACACCGGGCACCTGGTGTTCATGGTGGCGATGTTCATGCCGCGCCACGGCCTCGGCCTGCTGCGGGCGACCCGGCCGGGGGTGCACATCGTCCGCTCGCTGCTGATGTTCGTCTCCACGGTCTGCTTCTTCACCGCGCTGCGCTGGATCCCCGTCCCGACCGCCAGCGCGATCAACTTCACCGGCCCGCTGATCGTCACGGCGCTGGCCGCCCCCATGCTGGGCGAGGCGGTCGGCCCGCGGCGCTGGGCGGCGGTGGCGGTCGGCTTCGCCGGGGCGATGATCATCATCCGTCCCGGCGGCACCGAGACCCACTGGGCGATGCTGCTCGTCCTGGTGACCGCCTTCACCTACGCGCTCTACCAGATCGTCACCCGCAAGACCTCGTCCGGTCGACACGCCGGAAACCTCGATCACCTACATCGCCGTGGTCGGCGCGGTGCTGTCGTCGATCGTGGTGCCGTTCGACTGGGTGACGCCCCGCTCGGCCCTGGACCTCGGGTTGTTCTGCCTGCTCGGCCTGATCGGCGGGATCGGCCACTACTTCATCATCCGGGCGTTCCAGATCGGCGAGGCCTCGGTGCTGTCGCCGTTCGCCTACGGCCAGCTGATCATGGCGACGGTGCTGAGCTGGCTGGCGTTCGGCACCTTCCCCGACGTCTGGACCTTCGTCGGGGCCGGGGTGATCGTGGCGAGCGGTCTCTACATCACCTACCGGGAGACCCGGCGGAAAGTCACGGTCACCCGCGACCGGCCGTCCGCCGAGTCCTGACGCGACCCGGCCACGCTCACCGCGCCGCCACCACCTCGTCGACGAACCGCTCGGCGGAGTCCAGGAAGCGCTCGATCGCGGCGTCGACGGACGCGGCCGAGGCCCCGCCCGGAACATCCATCTCGAGCCAGACGCCGCCGTCGTCCGACGCGGTAGGCCCGCACCCAGCGCTCGTTGCTGTTCCAGGCGTTGACGCGGGCGAGCGGGACCGGCTGGGCACCCTCCAGGCCGAGGTAGAGCATCGCGCTGTCGCAAACCCCGTCGGGCAGCGCAGTCGAAGAACTGCACCCCGAGCGTCCGGCCGTCGAGCGGGCCGCCGAGGGCGCCGCTGATCGAGGGGTCGCCGGCGCTGTCCCGCTCGACGGTCGTCGCGATCCCGAACTCCTCGAGACGCTCGGCGACGAACGCCGCCGCGATGCCCGCAGCGCTTTCCGGCTGCTCCTGGCCGGCGGAGTCGTCGGCGTCGATGTCGATCGCCGGACTCCAGCATCGCCATCCCGTCCCCGACGATCGCGCTGACGTCGTTGCCGTTGAGGGTGGTCAGCCCATCGACGCCACGCGCCATCACCCAGCGATGCGTGACGCCGCCGACACCCTCCGAGCGCTGTCCGAGGGCAGCGGCGAGCTGGATCGCGGCCAGTTCGTCGGTCACCAGCGGCCCCAGCGCCGCCACGATGCGGTCGAGGTTGAGCACCGACAGGTCGGCCCTGCCGACCACGCCGTCGGGCGCCGTGGCGGAGGCCGCGAGCTCCAGGTCGAGATCGGCCCCGGTTCCGTTCATGCGGATCCGGGCGCCGGTCACTCGGGCGGTGGTCCCGGCCTCGCCGAGCGCCGCCAGCATCTTGCGCTCCTCGTCGTCGCCGGAGCCGAGAACGCCGATCAGCCGGGTTCCCGGAAGCCGCTCGACCGCGATCTCGATCGCCAGCGCCTCCGGCATGGCGGCGGCGTCGACGGGCAGCGGGCTGAGGACCGACAGGCCCTCGTGGGCGTAGCCAATGCTGGCGCCGGCGCTGGCGCCCGCCAGCCCCGACACCCCGACGTGGAAACCACCGCTGGCCAGCGAGACCGGTCCCGTGCCGTCGATCTCGCCGACCCAGAGGTCGGTCAGCCCGAACCGGATCTCGAATCCGTCGGCGATCAGGTCGGGCGTCGTGAGGAGAGTCTCGAACTGCTTGGCCAGATCCGAGTGGTCGCCGGCGGCGAGCGCGGCTTGATTGGCGAGCGCGAAGGTCTGCAGCTCGGCCAGCCGGTCCCAATCCACCCCGTCGAGGCGCATGCTGCTGGTGATCGAGCCCGCTCTGGCGAGGTCGGCGGGGGCGGCGCCAGCGGACTCCGGCTCGGCCTGCAGGCGCAGCCCGTCGAGGCGGTAGGTGGAGGTCACCGTGGTCTTGCCGTCACCGGCAACCCGCAGGTCGCTGCCCAGCTCCATCCCGGCGATCGCCACGCGCCCGATCGACTCGAAAACCACCGCGGCATCGGAGGCGCTGATCCGCGCGTTGCCGATCATCCCGTTGCGCGGGTCGATCTCGACGTCGAAGGCCGACCCGCCGGTCGAGACGACCGCTGCCGGCAGCCCCGGCGTCGCCACCGTGACCCGCGTCGGAAGGGAACCGGTGAGCCGCCACAACCCGCCGGGAAGGCCGGTGCCGCGGACGAGGTCGACGTCACCGAAGCTCACCACCGCGTCCGGCGCCCGCAAGGTCAGCCCGGGGAGGCGAATGAGGTCACCGGTCGGCCCGGGCGTGACCGTCACCGGCCCCGAGGTCACCAGCTCGCCGCCCCCCGACACGCGGATCCAGTTGGTGAGGTCCGCGATCGCCGCCTGCACCTCGCCACCCGGCGGCGGCGATGCCGGCCGAGGCTGTGCCGAGGCGGGAAACGCGACGGCGAGAACGGTCGCGCCCGCGACCAGAAGACCACCAAGACGCTTCATCCCGACCATCCCTGAGCCCACCCGAATCCCCAACGTTCGGGGCAGCGCAGCCTAGTCGATCCGCCGGGGCGCCCACACACCAATTTTGGCGAGCGCATCGAGCCGCCGGCCAGCCTCCAGGCCTCAGTCCAGCAGGTCGGCCGCCTCCTCGAGGTTCGCCGCCGCGATCTCGCCGAACCGGTGGGCGTAGCCGTAGAAATCCATGTTCTCCTGGCGAAACCAGGCGTCGGCGCGGATCCGGCGCTCGTAATCGGCCCCGAGCGCGAGGAAGCGGTCGTGGTCGGCACCCGGCAGGCGACCGGGCGCACCCCGAACCATCGCCAGGAACTCGTCGGTCGCCGCGTCGATCGCCTCGGCGGAGTTGTCCACGAATTCGATGCCGATTCGCTCGAAATCGGCGTCCCGGAACACCGACGGCAGGTTGCGCTCCAGGATCTCGCGGTAGCCCAGAATCCGCCCCGATGCCCGGTCCCGGTAGCGCTTGAACAGCGACAGGTCGCGGTTGTACGGCAGGTTCAGGTGCTCGAACGGCGTGTTGGTGCGCAGCGTCGGCGTGCCGAACGCCGCCGCGACCCAGATCGGGCCGGAGTTCTGCGCCGTGCCGAAGGCCGCGTCCGCCAGCACCGCGAGGTCGACCGCCCGGTCCTGCGGCGCCAGGCCCGGCAGGGCGTCCGGCAGGCTGACATAGCCGTCGGTCATCCATCCCGGCGGCTCCAGCCCCGGCTCGCCGATCCGAACGACCTGGAACCCGGCGTCCAGGATGCGCCGGATGGACGCCGCGTAGCTGTCGATCCCGGCCGTGCGGTGGCCGTGGTGCCCCTGCTCCTCGCGGTACTTCATGGTGCGCATGTGGAAGAACGCGAACGGGGCTTCCGGGTCGATGCCGATCGAGCGGAGCTGCGCGTGGCCGCGCTCGCGGACCCGCTCGGGAAGGGCGAGGATCGAGGGTCGGACACCACCCACGACCTTGCGCCAGAAATCGACGATCAGCAGGCGCGGCGACTGCAGCAGCAGGTGGAGATGCTTGAGGTCGGCGATACCGCCGTCGATGAACCCCATGGCCTGGATGACCGGGTCGTCGGTCTCGACCCAGACGAAATTGCCGGCGAGGCAGTCGCGCACCGCCGCGTTGGTGCCCGGCCTGTCCATCGGCGGCGTGACGACGATGATGCGCGCGTACCGGTCGCCGTAGAGCGTCCGCAGGATCTGGGGTTCGATCGTGAAATGGCCGATCCGGTCGGACTGGGTGAGGATGTAGACCAGCGTCGGCCGCCCGGACTCCAGGTGCGGCATGACCAGCCGGAACAGCTTCTCCAGGTTCTCCCGGGTAACGAACCGGGCGCGCATGTCACGCTCGAAGGCCTCGGGATCGGGCCGGCCGCCGGGAGGGGGCGTTGCCCCGGTCACGATCCGGCACCGCCTTGCGGGCGCGCCCAGGCGGCGAGGTCGGATGCCACCCGAGCGATCAGCGGCGCCCAAGGCGCTGTGTATCCCTTGCCGTAGGGGCGTTTGGTCGGGAAGCCGGGGAGTCGGTCGGTCCCCGCCTCGAAGAAGCACGGCGAGTTGTACAGCAGCCAGACCGGCGTCCCGACCCCGGCCCCGATCCAGCCGAGCGTGCTGGACGGGCAGATCACCGCATCGAGGCAGGACGCCAGCGCCGTCACGCCGTCGAGGTCGGCGGTGGTGTCGAGCCCGGGAACGGTCGCAACCGCCAGCCCGGCCGACTTCAGCTCCTCCTGCCACCCGGCGCCGTACTGCAGGCAGACCGGGACGATGCCAGGCACGCCGAGGATCGGCTCGAACACCGCGAGGCCGGGGTAGTGGATGTTGCGGACCTCGCTCAGGCGCATGCTGCGCCAGGCGACCCCGACCTTCCGCCCGGGTCCGAGGCGCTCGAGCGTCGCGCGCATCTCGGCGACCCGGCCGGGATCGGGCACCAGCCATGGCCGGGCGGCCGCGTCGAGGGCTTCGACCGACGACCGGAACCAGCGCATCAGCCCGCCGGCCTCGATCGACAGGTCCGGCCGCCAGTCCTCGGGGATCCAGTCGTAGCGCTGCACGGGACGGTCGCGGGTGCCGCCCCGGGCGTAGGGATGCACGAAGGCGTCGGGGAAAGACCGCCGGAACAGCGCCAGCAGCCGGGCGTCGCATTCCAGGACCACCCGGGCGCCGGCGCCGAGCACGTCGGGAACGCAGGACGAGAACAGCAGCTCGTCGCCCACCCCCTGGTCGGCCATGATCAGCAGGGTCTTGCCGTCGAGCGGCTCGCCCGACCAGCGCGGCGGCGCGCCGACGCGCTGGACCGCGCTCGACTTGAACCAAAGGGCGTCGTGGTCGGCCCAGCCGCCGGCCAGGTCGCCGATGGGCCAGGCGGTGAATGCCGGAGCGGAACCGAAGCTGGGGGTTGCCGGGGTCGAGCTCGACGGCGTGGCGGGAGTGGTCGACCGCCGTGTCGGTCCGGCCGGCCGAGAACGCTGCCTCCGCCCGGCCGGCCCAGGCCGGCGCGAAAGTCGGCCGGATCGCCACGGCGCGCCGGAAGCTCCGCTCCGCCGCGTCGAGTTGCATGCGGACCAGCAGGACGTAGCCGATGTCGCTCCAGGACTCCGGCCAGACCGGGGTCGAGGAGGGCCGCCATGGTCAGGTGGCGATGCGCCTCGTCGTAGCGGGTCAGTTCGACCAATGTGGAGCCCAGGTTGACGAGCCGCTCGGCCCGCGCCGGCGGCACGGTGACCGCCCGCCGGTGCGCCGCGAGCGCCCGGTCGAGGCGCGCCGCGGATCCGTTCCACGCGCGCCGAGCGTCGACCAGGCATCGCCGTGGGCCGGCGCGGCCAGGCAGGCCCGAGCGCAACGCTCGCCCGGGCCTGCGACTCCTGGGTTCGCCACGACAGCGCGCCGCCGAGGTTGGCGAGCGCATCGGCGTACAGCGGGTCGAGCCTCACCGCCTCGGCGAAGTTCGCCGCCGCCGCGTCGGTCTGGCGGAGCGCCTTCAGGACCATGCCGAGGTTGTTGCGGAAGATCGCCGAGCGCGGGTTCAGCCCGACGGCCGCGCGGATCAGCGGCTCGGCGCCCTTGTTGTCGCCAAGCTGGTGCATGACGACGCCGAGCAGGTGCAGGGCGTCCGGCTGCCGGGGGTTCGACTTGAGGAGCGTCGCGTACACGCCGGCCGCCTCGCGCAACCGGCCGGCGCGGTGCAGGGTCAGGCCGCTGTCGATGGTGGTTCCGGCCGGACTGCCGGCTGCCGGCGTCCTAGCGGTCATCGGTGTCCGGGAGCCCGCCTTCCAGCATGTCCGCCGCCAGCGGCTCGCCGCGCTTCAGGTCGCGGGCCGCCCTGCGGCCGAGCACCCGGTCCAGCCACCGCGGCGCCGAGCCCGAGCGCCGGCCGGATCGACCGCACCGACGCCGGGGTCAGCACCTCGCCCGCGGCCACGTCGGCGACGACGTAGAGCGAGCGCCGGAACTTCAGCACCCCCTTCTCGGACTCGGTCGGACCGTAGGCCGGCGCGCCGAGCGCGGCGTGGGCGATGCGGGCGTCGCGGACCAGACGGGCAAGTTCGTGCGGCTCCAGCGAGAACGCGCTGTCGACGCCGCCGTCGGCGCGCGCCAGCGTCACGTGCTTCTCGATCAGGGTGGCACCCAGGCCGACCGCCAGGGTCGCCACGGTGGTGTCCATGGTGTGGTCGGAGAGGCCGACGACGGTGCCGAGCCGCCGCTCGAGGTCCCGGATGGTGGCGAGGTTCGCCTCCTCCGGCGGCGTCGGATAGGCACTCACGCAGTGCAGCACCGCGATCTCGGTGGCGCCGGCGTCGCGCGCCGCCGCCACCGCGGCCTCGGTCTCCTCGAAGGTGGCCATGCCCGTGGACAGGATCAGCGGGCGGCCGGTGGCGGCCACCAGCCGGATCAGCGGCAGGTCGACGATCTCCGGCGAGGCGATCTTGTAGGCCGGGGCATCGAGCGATTCGAGAAGCTCGATCGCCGTCGGATCGAAGGGCGCCGAGAACACCGTGATGCCGATCTCACGGGCGCGCTCGAAGATCGGCGCGTGCCACTCCCACGGCGTGTGCGCCTCGTCGTAGAGCTCGTGGAGCCTGCGGCCGTCCCACAGGCCGCCGTGGATCAGGAACTCCGGCCGGTCGCTGTCGAGGGTGATGGTGTCGGCGGTGTAGGTCTGCAGCTTGACGGCGTCGGCCCCGGCCTCCTTGGCGACCTCCAGGATCCGGAAGGCCCGCTCGATGTCGCCGTTGTGGTTGCCGGACATCTCGGCAACCACGTAGGGCGGATGCTCGGAGCCGATTTTCCGGCCGGCGATCGTTATACTGGGCGCCATGGTCGTTCCCGAAGTGGGTCGCGATAGGGCAAGGTAGCACCGTGCCCGGACCCCGCGAAGCGCCGAGGGATCCCCGACTGCCGCCGTGGAGGCGTCACGATGAACGTCCTGATCCTGAGTGCGGCGGCAAAGGTGCTCCTGGTCCGGGCGTTCCAGCGCGCGCTCGAGGGCCATGGCATGGTGGTGGCGGCCGACATGAACCCGGCGTCGCCGGCGCTGCACGCCGCCGACCGGGGCATCCTGCTGCCGCCCACCGACGACGGTGGTTTCGTGGACCGGCTCGAGGAGGTTTGCCGACACCTTGCCATCCGGCTGGTGATCCCGACCCGGGACGAAGAGCTTCTCGCGCTCGCTGGCTGCCGCGACCGCCTTGCCACCGTCGGCGCCACCGTCGCCGTCTCATCGCCGGAGACCATCACGCGGCTGCAGGACAAGCGGCTGTTCGTCGAGTTCTGCCACGCCCGGGGCTTCGGCGTGCCGCGCCGCTTCTCGGCCGAGCGGCCGCCGACGGTCTTCCCGGTGTTCGCCCGCCCGCGCTTCGGCGCCGGCGGCCGCGACGCCCGGTGGATCGACGACGAAGCGGCGCTCGCCACCGCCTGGCGCGCCGATCCCGAACTGTTGGTCGACGAAGGCGTGACCGACCCCGAGTATTCCATCGACTGCCTGCTGGATTTCGACGGCGTGCCGCTGCAGGCGGTGGTGCGGTCCCGCCTCACCGTTCGCCACGGCGAGTCGACGGTCAGCCGGGTCGAGGACATGCCGGACCTCGCCGAGCGCGCGCTGGCGCTGTGCAGCGCGGCCGGCGTGATCGGCCCGGCGGTGGCCCAGGCCTTCCGGTCGGCCGACGGCCGGATCCGCTTCATCGAGGTCAACCCGCGCTTCGGGGGTGCCACCAACCTGTCGATCGAAGCCGGCCTGGCGATGCCCGAACGGCTGCTCGGCCTGCTGAACGGCGATCCCGCCGCCCGCCGGCCGAGGCCGATCCGGACCGGCCTGACCCTGCTGCGCCACGGCGCCGACCTGCTGATTCCGTGGTCGCAGGTCGAGGGGCTGTCCGCGGCCACCCAGCCGCCGGCGGACTGAGCCGGCCGCGTCCGGCGCCGCTGACGACGGAGCGCGGGTGGATCCCGGATCGCCCGCGCTGGCGCGCGTTCGTCCAGGATGACGAGGAGGGAGAGGAGGATGCAAAGATCGAGCGCCTCCCCCACCCTGTCGTCATCCCGGCCAAGCGCAGCGCGAGCCGGGAGCCACCCGCCGCCGCCGTGATGAAGGCCGGCGCACGTCACTTCGATGACGACTGGAGAGAGAGGACCGGCTCACTGACTTGATGACGACGGGGAGAGAGGGGATCGCCCCCTCACCCTCACTGTCGTCATCCTGGAGCGGGTCGCCGCAGGCGGCACGCATCCGGGATCCACCCGCCGTCGCGGCGCCCCTCAGGTCCGCGGTCGCAGGACCATCGCGATGTTGCGACCACCGCCGCAGCGGGCCAGCGCCCGGTAGAACTCCCGGTAGGGCTCGATGCCGCGCTCGGCCAGCAGCAGGTCCAGCTCGATCCGGGCGGCGTGCGCCGCCTTGCCGGCCGCCGGATCGCGGTCGACATACGCCGATCCGGGGTGGAACAGGAACCAGTCGATCGGGAAGTCGGCGAACATGTCGAGCAGGTCGTAGCCGTTGGCCGCCGCGAACGCCGGCCCGGTCTCGGTGTTGAAGTAGCTGAGGTGGTCGGGCGGCGCGACCCAGAACTCCCGCCCGATGTGGCCGAGTTCCAGGGCGCGCTCCTGGAGCCGGCTGAAGTCGTTCGGCACCTGCACCACGACGACGCCGCCGGGCTCGAGCACGCCGGCGACGTCGCGCAGCAGCCGGGCCGGGTCGATCACGTGCTCGAGCACGTTCTGCAGCGCCACGACCCGGTGACGCCGGCCCTCGGCGACGGCGCGGCCGAGCAGGGCGTAGGCGTCCCCGACCGCGACCCGGTCGGCGAGTTCGGGGTGCCAGCGCCGCAACCCGGAATCCGCGAAGTCCAGGCCGGTGACCGACCAGCCCGCCGCCCCCGCCGCGGCCAGCAGGAACCCCTCGCCGCACCCGACTTCAAGGAACGCCGCACCCTCGGCGGGACCGGTCAGGTCGGCGATCACCGACAGCCAGAGCCGCGCCCGCAGCCGCTTGTGGGCGATCTCGCGGTCGTCGTAGTCGACGGCGTAGGAGGCGCTGACCGGCGACTGGTAGTAGCGCTCGGCGTAGTAGGCGGCGAGCGCCTCCGGGCTCGGCGACGGCTCGATGGCGACGTGCCCGAGGGGCTGGCGCACGGCACGGTAGACAGGGTCGGTCATCGCCTTCGCTCTGGCGTCGAACATCCGAGGATGCCCACCCATATCGCCGCCGGCCGGCAGCGTCGAGAATACAGATCCGGGAGCCTCTGCTAGCATCGGCCCGGTCCAACCGGACGGGAGCGACCAGGGTGCGCACGATCGCGGTGATCCAGGCCCGCATGACCTCGACCCGGCTGCCGGGCAAGGTGCTGATGGCCGTCCTCGGGCGCCCGATGCTCGGCTATCAGGTCGAGCGCGTCGCCCGCGCCCGCCGCCTCGACGGCATCGTCATCGCCACCACCGGCAACCCCAGCGACGACCCGGTCGCCGCGTTCGCCGGCGAGGCCGGCGTCCCGGTGTTTCGCGGTTCGGAAGTCGACGTGCTGGGGCGGGTGGCCGGGGCGGCGGCGGCGCTGGACGCCACCCACGTGGTCCGGCTGACCGGCGACTGCCCGCTCTCCGACCCCGAGATCGTCGACCGGGTGGTCGCCCGGTTGACCGAAGGCAGCCCGGCGGTCGACTTCGTCACCAACGGCATCCCACGGTCCTGGCCGATCGGCGTCGACGCCGAGGCGATGACCATGGCCGCGCTCCGGGCCGCCGACGCCGACGCGGTGGATGCCTACGACCGCGAGCACGTCACGCCGTACCTGTACCGCAACCCCGAGCGCTTCCGGCTCGCCAACCTGCCCGCCCCCTCCGACCTCAGCGGCCATCGCTGGACCCTGGACGAGCCGGCGGACTTCGAGCTGATCCGCCGGATCCTGGAGGCGCTGTACCCGCGAAATCCCACCTTCGGATGGCGCGACGTGCTGGCGCTGGTCGAGGCGCACCCGGAGTGGCGGGCGGTCAACCGCGGCGTCGCCCAGAAGACCCGGCTCTACGAGGCCGAGGCGATGCGCGGGTTTCAGTCGACCACGAAGTACGAGGTCAGCGGCGAATAGGGCAGCCGGCGCAGCGCCACGTTGCGCAGCCCCAGCGTCTCCATCAGCGCCAGGGTCTCGCCCGGAAACTGCGGCATGTTGAGTTCGTCGAAGCCGATCACCGTGCCCTTCACGAGGCGGCCGGCGATCCGCTCCAGGCAGTGCCGGGTCGGCTCGTAGATGTCGAAGTCGAAGTAGACCAGGGCGAAGATCGTCTCGGGGTGCCGCGCCAGATAGTCGTCGAGCGTCTCCGTCACGTCGCCCTGGACCAGCTCGAACTTGCGGATGTGGGGGATCGGCGCCTGGCTCTCGTTGATCGCCAGGATCTCCTCGAGATGCGCGGCGTAGCCTTCGGTGACGCCGTAGGCACCGGCCCGCACCGCCGGGTTGCCGCCGTCCTTCTCGTGCACGCTCGGGAAGCCGGCGAAGGTGTCGAAGCCGATGATCTTCCGGTTGTAGTTGTAGGGCTCGAAGATGCCGCGAAGGCTGGTCCACAGCGACATGTTCTGGCCCCAGCGCACCCCGAACTCGGCGATCACGCCGTGCACCGGCAGGGCAAGCCGATACAGTTCCTGCATGAACAGCAGCCGGGCCAGCGTCTGCCGCGTCAGGTAGAGGCCGAGGTTGTGCGGCAGTTCCTCCGTCGGGATCGGCGAGGCGCGGAGCAGTTCCACCAGCCGGTCGCGGCGGCGGATCTCCTCCTCGGTGCTGCCGCGCAGCACCAGCGGCTTGTCGGCCGACGGATTCTCGTCCCTGGCCATGCGACCCTCCTTGCAGACGCGCTGCGATCCGTGAGGGTGGTCAAAACACCGCCAAGTTTCCAGCCGCTTCTCGATCGCGTCGCCCGGACCCCGGCGGCAGCGGTATGGTGCCGGGTCCGACTGCGACCGAGGAGGCGATGCGTTGGCCCGCGAAACCGACAGGACGCCGCCGGCGGTTCCGGCGCTCGCCGGCGCCGTCCTGACGATCCGCACCGACGCCGGCCCCGGCATCGGTCTCGGCCACGCCATGCGCTGCCTGGCCCTCGCCGAGGCCTGGCGGGCGGCCGGTGGCGCGGTCCGGCTCGCCTGCGCCGAGATGCCGCCCTCGATCGCCGACCGCTACCGCGACGCGGTGCGCGAGGTGGCGGAGCCCGGCCGCCGGGACACCGCGGGTCTGATCCGGGGATCCGACGCCGTGGTCGTCGACGGCCTGCACATCGCCGATTCCGAGCTTCGGGAAGCCGCCGGGACCGGCGCGGTGCTGCTGACGATCGACGACATGGCGCACCGCGACCACTACCCGGGCGACCTGCTGCTCAACCAGAACGTCCACGCCACCCCGGCGCTGTACGAAGGCCGGACCGGCGCCACGCTTTGCCTGGGACCGGACTGGTGCCTGCTGCGCCGGGAGTTTCGGGAGCGGATCGCCGAGGCGCGACCGCCCGCCGCGACGGTCCGCCGGGTGCTCGTCCTGATGGGCGGTGCCGACCCCTACGGGTTCACCCGGCTGCTGCTCGAGGGGGTGGCGCGGGCGACCGCGGGGGTGCGCCCGACGCCGGAGATCGTGGTCGTGGTCGGCGCCGCCAACCCGGCGCGCGCGGCGGTCGAGCGACAGGCCATCGATACCGGAATGCCGATCGCGGTGCTGCAGGACGTCCGCGACATGCCCGGCCTGATGCTGGAGGCCGATCTCGCCGTGTCGGCCGCCGGCACCACCGCGCTGGAACTCGCGGCCCTCGGCGTGCCGATGCTCCTCGGGGCGCAGAACGCCAGCGAGACGGCGCCGGGTGCCGCGTTCGGCGCCCGCGGCGCCGCCGTCTACCTGGGTCCGCTGGCGGATCTGACGGTCGACGCCGTGAGCGCTGAGGTCGCCGCGCTGGTGGCGACGCCCGACCGCCGGCGCGACCTGTCGGCCAACGCCCGCCTGCTGGTCGACGGGTGGGGTGCGGACCGGGTGGTGGCGGCGCTGGCGGCGAAACTGACCCGTCAGGGCTCGACGCCGTAACGCCGAAACCCGGCTTCCTCGCCGAGCAGGCGAAACCCGCAGCGCTCGAACAGCCGGCAACTGGCGGTGTTGTTGATGCGGATCCACGCCAACAGCGGCGCCCCCGGCCACAGCCGCTGCGCCTCCGCCACACCGACGCGCAGCATCTCGACACCGATCCCGCGCCCTCGCCAGTGTCGGGGCCACGGTGATCGAGAACTCCGCCCTGCCGTCGTCGAGCCGGACCACCGAAAGGGTCCCCACCTTGGCGCCGCCCGCCTCGGCGATCCACAGCCGCCGATTCGGATCGGCGAGCGCGTGCGTCAGCCAGGTCTGATGGGTCGCCGCGTCGACCGGCCCGGTGCTGCGCGAGTTGGCGCGGGTCTCCGGGTCGTTCCGCCACGCCAGCAGATCGCCGGAATCCGAGGCGTCGGCAGGCCGGAGTTCAGGGGGCGGATCACTCGGCATCGTGCGAGCCTAGCCGGGGATGGCCGTATTGCGGAAGCCGGTGTGATAGCATGACCTTGGCGGGTCGAACGACGACGATGGGGAGGGCCGGATGACCGGCGGCTGGAAGACCGAGCAGGAAGCCTTCTGGAGCGGCGCCTTCGGCGACGATTATGTCGAGCGCAACCGCGGCGAGGCGGTGGCGGCGGCGCGCACGCACCTGTTCTCGAACCTTCTGCGGCGCGCCGGACCGGTAAGCTCGGCGATCGAATTCGGGCCGAACGTCGGCCTCAACCTGCTGGCGCTGCGTCGGCTGATCCCGGCGATCGAACTGGCCGGCATCGAGATCAACGCCAGGGCGGTCGAGACGCTGCGCGGCATCGACGGCGTGCAGGTCCACCACGGCTCGATCCTCGAGCGGCACGCCACCCGCGCCTACGACCTCGCGATCGTCTGCGGCGTGCTGATCCACATCGCCCCGGACGCGCTGCCGACGGTGTACGACAACCTGCACGCCGCCTCGTCGCGGCTGATCCTGGTCGCCGAGTACTACAACCCCACGCCGGTCTCGGTGCCCTACCGCGGCCACGCCGAGCGGCTGTTCAAGCGCGACTTCGCCGGCGAGATGCTCGACCGCTTCCCCGATCTCCGGCTGGTCGACTACGGCTTCCAGTACCACCGCGACCCGAACTTCCCGGCCGACGACGTGACGTGGTTCGTGCTGGAGAAGCGCGGCTGACCGGTCTCAGATGATCTCGAAGTAGCGCGCCATCTCCCAGTCGGTGATGGCGCGGCGGAACTCGCGCTCCTCCCACTCGCGGGTGGCGGCGAAGTGCTCGACGAAGGCGTCGCCGAACAGCTCCCGCCCGGCCTTCGACTTCTTCAGGCGCTGGGCGGCGTCCCACAGGGTGCGCGGCAAGGCCAGCTTGGCCGGGTGCTTGCGGTCATAGGCGTTGCCGACCACGCCGGGGCCCGGCTCGACCTTGTTCTCGATGCCCCACAGGCCGGAGCCGAGGGCGGCGGCCATCGCCAGGTAGGGGTTGGAATCGGCGCTCGCCACCCGGTACTCGACGCGCTGGGCCGACGGCGAGCCGGTGATCGGCGCGCAGGGCGGTGGTCCGGTTGTCCATGCCCCAGGTGGCGTCGGTCGGCGCCCAGAACCCCGGGATCAGCCGCGTGTAGGCGTTCACCGTCGACGCGGTCATCGCCAGCAGTTCCGGCATCAGCGCCTGCTGGCCGCCGACGAACCAGCGCATGGTGTCGGACATGGTGTCCGCCGCCTTGGCGTCGTGGAACACCGGCTTGCCCTTGCGGTCGGTGAGCGACAGGTGGATGTGGCCGGACTGCCCGGGAACGTCCTTCGACCACTTGGCCATGAAGGTCGCCATGATGTTGTGGCGCTGGAAGAACACCTTGGAGAAGGTCTTGAACAGCGCCGCCCGGTCCGCCGCGTCGAGCGCGTCGGTCACCTGGATCGCCGCTTCCAGCACGCCGGGCCCGGTCTCGGTGTGCAAGCCCTCGATCGGGATCCCCATCTGCTCCATGGTCTCGACGAAACTGAGGTGCAGGTCGGCGTGCACCGACGATCGGAGCGCCGAGTAGCCGAAGAAGCCCGGCGTCAGCGGCTTGAGGTTCTTGTAGTTCTTGGCGCGCACCGAATCCGGCGTCTCGTCGAACAGGAAGAACTCGTACTCGCACGCCGCCTTGACGCCGAAGCCCATGCCGGCGGCCTTGTCGATCATCCGGCGCAGGGCGCCGCGCGGGCAGACGTTCTCCCACTTGCCGGCGAACTCCGAGAGCACGAACACCATGTCCGGCTCGAACGGCACGTCGCGGCAGGTCTCGGGCAGCAGGCGCAGTTCGGCGTCCGGGTAGCCGGTGTGCCAGCCGGTGACCTGCACGTTGTCGTAGAGCTGGTCGTTGCTGTCCCAGCCCAGCACCACGTCGCAGAAGCCGTAGCCCTTCTTGAGCGCGCTCTCGAACTTGTCGCGGCCCATCCATTTTCCGCGCAGGATGCCGTCGATGTCGAACACCCCGACCTTGACGTGCGACAGACGCCGCTCATCCACCAGCGCCAGCGCCTGTTCGGCGGTTTTGACCTCACTCGGCTCCATGCGCCAAAGTCTCCCGGTTACGCTTGCCTTGGATCTGTGGCGCCCCCGCGGCGTCCGACCGCACTCTAACGACAATCCCGGCGCGACTGGAAGCGCCGAGGGAGGAACCGATGGCTGACCTCGCCGACCGCCTCGCCGCCTGCTACGCCAGCGCCGTGCACGACGTGCTGCGCATCAAGGGCTACGGAAACCAGGTCCTGCCACCCTCGATCCGCGCCCTCGACCCGACCCGCCGGCTGGCCGGCGAGATCTTCACGATCTCGGGCCATGTCGATCAGACGCTGTCGCGCCACGAGACCCTGCTGCGCTGGAGCCGGGTGCTCTCGCGGGTCCCGGGCGGCAAGGTGCTGGTGTGCCAGCCGAACACCAAGGCGATCGCGTTGATGGGCGAGTTGTCGGCGCAGGCGCTGCGGGTCAAGCACACCCGCGGCTACGTGGTCGACGGCCACTGCCGCGACACCGATTTCGTCCTGGAGATGGGGTTCCCGGTGTTCTGCGAGGCCAACACGCCGGCCGACATCGTCGAGCGCTGGACCTACGACACCCTCGGCGAGCCGGTGACCATCGGCTCGGTCACCATCCGCTCGGGCGACTGGCTGCTGGGCGACCGCGACGGCGTGGTGATCATCCCAAAGGAAATCGCCGAGGACGTCGTGTCCGACACCGAGGCGGTCATGGGCACCGAGGGAGACATGCGGCGCGCCATCATGGACGGCATGGACGCGGAGCAGGCGTATCTGAAGTTCGGCAAGTTCTGATCGCCGAACTCCGCGCCAAACGAGAACGCCCGCCTTGCGGCGGGCGTCTCACATTCCGGTCGAAGCGACGAGGATCAGGCGGCGGTCCGCGCCTGCGCCTTCTCGATGCGCTTCTTCAGGCGCCGCGCCTCCTGCGGGAGGCCGTCGGCCTTCGCCTTGGCGAGGTAGGCGTCGAGTCCGCCGTTGTGCTCGATCGAGCGAATGGCGTGGGCCGACAGCCGCAGCCGGATCATCTGGCCGAGCGCGTCGGACAGCAGCGCCGTCTCCTGCAGGTTCGGCAGGAAACGCCGACGGGTCTTGTTGTTGGCGTGGCTGACGTTGTTACCGGTCAGCACGCCTTTGCCGGTGAGCTGGCAGCGTCGCGCCATGGGTCGCTCCTTCATCTCGGCCCGGGGCCGAGCGCCTCCGTGGACCATGCAAACTGGAGCGCCGCCGGACATCGGGCGGCGCAGAGCCGGCGATATACGCGAGCGGGCCATGGGCGTCAAGCGACGGCGAGCCGGGAACGGTCGGGCCCGCCGGTCGCCTCAGAGGTCGACCTTGGCGTTGTCGCCGAGGTTCGGCCGGCTGCCGGAGACCGCCGCCGCCATCATCTTCACGGTGCTGACGATGGTGCCCGGGCTGTCCCAGTACTGGGCGTCCTTGGGGACGACCTTCAGGATCCGGATGGCAGGATCGTCGGGATCGCTCCACCAGGCCTTGGCCGGTGTCGACCACAATTCGCGGACCTTGCCACGATCGTCGAGCACCTCGGCGCGGCCGCTGACCGAGACGTAGGTCTGGCCGCCGGAATCGGCGAACGCGAGCGCGACATGCGGGTCGCGCGCCACCTCCTCGTCCTTGTGACTGCCGGCATCGGTGAGAAAGTAGACAGCGTTCTCGTCCCGCGCGGCGTGGGCCGCCATCGGCCGGGAGCGAATGTCCTCGCCGTCCCGGCTGGCCAGCATGCAGAAGCCGATCTTCTCGACCAGTTCCCAAACGCGATCGACGTCGTTGGCCATGCGATGCTCCCGTATCCGAGTTCGTGTACCATCGTTCAACTCGTCGCCGACCCCGATGTTCCGCGTCCGTCGCAACCCGCCGCCCGAGGCCAGTCCATGACCCTCAAGGCCAGCGCCCGCCGCGTCCAGGACCTGATTGCCCGCCGCGGCCTCGTGGTGGTGGAAATGCCCGATTCAACGCGCACCGCCGAGGATGCGGCGGCGGCGTGCGGGTGCACGGTGGCGCAGATCGGCAAGTCGCTGGTCTTCAAGGCAGCCGACAGCGGCCGGCCGGTGCTGGTGGTGGCCAGCGGCGTGAACCGCGTCGACGAGCGCAAGGTCACCGCGGCGCTGGGCGAGACGATCGTCCGGGCGGATCCCGACTTCGTGCGGGCCGCCACCGGCTTCGCCATCGGCGGCGTCGCCCCGGTCGGCCACGCGGTCGAGCCGGTGGTCTACCTGGACGCCGACCTCATGGCGCTGCCGCGGATCTGGTGCGCCGCCGGCACGCCGAACGCGGTGTTCGAGGCAACGCCGGCGGACCTGCTCGGACCTGACCGGCGGAACGACGCTCGATGTCCGGAAGGGCTGACCGGTCAGCCGGTGTTCTCGTAGGCGATTGGCGGCAGTTGCGGGCCGACCCGCACGCTCGGCCCCGCCATCACCATCTTGGCCTTGACCGGCGACGACAGCACGATGGACGTCGTGGTCTCGCCGTAGGTGCGAAGCTGCGCGATCACGTGCTCCAGGTGGGTCATCGATGAGACGATCACCTTGATCATGTAGCTGTCCTGGCCCGTGACGTGATGGCACTCCTGCACCTCGGCCAGGGTGTGCGCCATGGTCGCGATCCGGCTGTGATGCTCTCCGGTGACCTTGAGGTGAATGAACGCCGTGGTCGGATAGCCAAGCTTGGAAGGCTCCACCAGGGCACGATAGCCGGTGATGATCCCGGAATCCTCCATCCGCCGCACCCGCTCAGCCACCGCCGGGGAGGACAGGCCGACCCGCCGGCCGAGCTCGCTGAACGAGAGTCGCGCGTCTTCCTGCAGGACCCGAAGAAGTTGCCAACCCACCTTGTCGAGTTGGCCTTCCAGTTCTCCTGCCATGAGTCAAAGCCTTTTCATTTCAATCGCCTGGAAATCTATTGGATTCCTCCGCCGGGCACAAGCGGAAGCCCTCGATCGGCACTGTCCGCGACGCCGGGAGTCACACGTTTGCGACTGGACTCCACCTGGACAGATGCCATCGTTGCCGTTGTGGAGACTGCGGACCGGAACGCGTGGCCGGCGCGCAACCGGCCGGCATCGCGAAACAGAGGAGATGCCCCTGCCTGCCATCGACAATTCCGGCCACCGGTTGCGTCGGAACGTGACACTCGATGGACGGCGAACCAGCGTCTGCCTGGAGGGTCATGTCTGGGAAGGTCTCGGCGAGATCTGCCGCCGCGAGGCCATCGGCATCGACGCCCTGTGCTCCGAAATCTCGCTCCGGCGCGTGCGCTCGTCGATGTCGTCGGCCCTGCGCGTGTTCCTGCTGCTGTACTTCCGGTCGTTGTCGGAGCATCTGCAGGAGCGACCCGGCGGGCCCGACGGCGGCGACCACCTGGCCAAGGCCCTGGACCGGTTCCTCAACGAGGAGCGTGCCGCCGGGTAGGCCTGACCGCAGCTACCAGCCCAGCCGCTCGGCGACCCAGCGCGGCGACGGCCCGGGCGTTCCGAGAAACGCGCTGACGCGATCATCGGACATCCGGGCGCCATCGAACAGTTCCTCCCGGTGCACCCCATCCGCCAGCATCAACGAATCGAGACCGGCCGCCACCGCCCCGGCCACGTCGGTCGCGCGGTTGTCGCCGATCACCAGGACCCGGCGAGGCGGCACACCGAGCCGTGCGATGGACCGCTGGAACACCGGGGCGTGCGGCTTGCCGTGATAGTGAACCCGGCCGCCGAGCGCCTCGTAGCGATCGGCGCAGGGCGCCGGCGTGAATCTTCAGCACGCCCCGGTCGACCACCAGGCAGGTCGGGATTGGCGCACAGCATCAGCAAGCCGCGCTCGACGCCGCGGCGCATGACGGCCTCGTAGTCGGCGACGGTGTCCGTCTCGCCCTCGGGCCCGGCGTTCAGGATCCAGTCGGCGGCATCCAGGTCGCTCGGTCGGCTGAAACCCGGTTCCCGGCAGGATGTCGGTGAACCGGCTCGGCGCGAACCCATAGGCCATCGGACCGAGGCCATCGTGCAGGGCATCGGCCCGGTCCCTGAGATGGCGATGGCTCTCACCGCCCGAGGTGATGATCTCGCGGTAGAGGTCGGCGCCGAGGCCGATGCGCTCCAGCCGGCCCGCCACCACCGATGGCAGCCGCGGCGAGTTCGACAGGATCACCACCGCCTTGCCGGCCTCGGCCAGCGCGCGCAACACCTCGAGCGCCGGCGGAAACACCTCGCCGCCATCGTAGAGCGTGCCCCAGACATCGATCACGTAGCCGTCGTAGCGGTCGGCGATGGCCGCCAGACCGTCGATCCTGTCGTGCATTCCGTCCCTCGCGCTGATCGGGTCGTTCACGGTGCCCCCGCGAGCGGTCGCGGTTCGCCGAACAGGTATCCCTGGCCGAAGTCGACGCGCAACTCCAGCAGATCCAGGAGCATGTCCTCGCTCTCGATCTTCTCGACGATCAGATCGACGGCGCTGCGGTCGAGCGCGCCCTTGAACGCCCGCATGTCCAGCACCGGGCGGTCGCCGCGGGCGAGCTCGTGCAGCAGGTGGGCGCCGACCTTGATGTAGCGGAAGCCCTGGGACGCGAGGTCCTCCAGGTCGAGGTCCATGTCGGTCACCTGATCGAGCGAGAACCGGTAGCCGCAGCCCCGCAGGCGCTGCAGGTTGACCCGGGTCAGGTAGTCGCCGGCGGCGATGCTGGCCTGGTCGAACTCGAAGATCAGCGTCTCGGCGAGCTGCCGATTCTCGGCCATGAACGCGATGAAATCCTGGAAGAAATCGGCATCAGCCAGCGAGGCGCTGGAGATGTTGCAGAAGAAGCCGACATCAGGCTGGTCGCGGCGCGCCCGCCGCACGAGTTGCACGCAGCGCACCAGCAGCAGGTTGTCGATGGCCGCGACCAGGCCGGCGCGCTCGGCCACCGGGATGTACTGCTCCGGCGTGATCAGGCCGCCGCCCTCGGTCATGATCCGCGAGTAGCACTCGTAGAACCGGCGCTTGCGCTGCGGCAGGCTGACCACCGGCTGGAGGTACAGCTCGACCTTTTCCTCCCGCAGCCCGCGCTCGATCGCCTCGAGCAACTGCGCCTCGCCGAGCACCACCGAGGGCACGCCAGGACGCTTGATTTCGGCCCCCGAACCACCGGCCCCCGAACCACCTCCACCGACCCCGCCAGCCCTTGCGTCCGGCGCCGCCAGCGCCCGGCCGGACACCGCGGCCTCCTTCTTCACCGACAGCTGCTTGAGCAGACCGCCCAGGACCTTCAGCTCCAGGGAGAGCTTCTCGGCGTCCGGCATGTCGTCGAGCCGGATCCGCAGGGTGTCGAGGTCGGCGCGGGTCGCCTCCATCTCGCCGTGCAGGATATCGATGTCGGCGGTCAGTTCCCGCAGGCGCCGCTCCAACATCCGGGCGCGCATCCGCTGGGCCAGGGCGACATGCGCGGCCACGGCAACCGCCGCCAGGCCGACGCTGGCGGCCGGCCCCCAGGCCAGACCGAAATAGGCGACCGCCGCCCCACCGACAGCGGCGACAGTGAGGTAGGCGACGGCGATCAGGACATGGCCGAGTATCTCGAAAGCTCCTATCCGTCGGCGAGCCGCTCGGCGTCGACGCCGACCGCGTCCTCGATGCGCTGCAGGCCGTCGGCCTTCAGCAGCGCCGCGAGGTCGTCACGGATGCGTCGGAACAGCCCCGGGCCATTGTACACCAGCGCGGTGTAGAGCTGCACCAGCCGGGCACCGGCGCGGATCTTGGCGTAGGCGGTGGCGGCATCCTCGACGCCGCCGACGCCGACCAAAGGCAGGCGCCCGGCCGCGGCGCGGTGGGCGCGCGCAAGCACCCGGGTCGACGGCCCGAACAGCGGCCGGCCGCTCAACCCGCCGGTCTCGCCGCGCGTTGCCGAGCGCAGCGACTCGGGCCGGGCGACGGTGGTGTTCGACACGATCAGCCCGTCGACGCCGCAGGCCACGGCGGTCTCGACGATCGCCTCGAGCTGGCCGTCGGCGAGGTCGGGCGCGATCTTCAGCAGCACCGCCGGACCGGCCGCGCCGCACGCCTCGGCGCGCGCCCTGAGCGCCGCCGCCAGCAGCCGGCCGAGGGGGCCCTCGCCCTGCAGGTCGCGCAGGCCGGGCGTGTTCGGCGACGACACGTTGATGGTGACGTAGTCGGCGAGCGGCGCCAGCCGGTGCATGCCCAGGACGTAGTCGTCGACCGGGTCGGCGGTGTCCTTGTTGGCGCCGATGTTGATGCCGACGATCCCGGCGCGGCGGTCGCGCCCGGACAGTCGCCCCACGGCCACTTCCAGCCCGTCGTTGTTGAAGCCGTTGCGGTTGATCACCGCCCGGTCGTCCGGCAGCCGGAACAGCCGCGGCCGGGGGTTGCCGGCCTGCGGGCGCGGCGTCACCGTGCCGATCTCGACCGCCCCGACCCCGAGCCGCTGCAGGCCGCGCCAGCACTCCGCCGACTTGTCGAAGCCGGCGGCCAGGCAGACCGGATGCGGGAACTCCAGGCCCCAAAGTCGTTGCCTCAACGCCGGCGGCGCTGGCGAACGGTCGACCGGTCCGAAGCCGGCACCGAGCGTGCGGACGGTGAGGCGGTGCGCGGTCTCCGGATCCAGGCACCGCATCGCCGGCATGGCGAGGTCGAAAAGGCTCATGGCGGCGGACGGTAGTCGGGCGGGCGCTTCGCGGCAAGCGCCGCCACCGCTCATCCAAAGGTGAACCAGCCGCTCTGCAGGTCGGCCTGGCGGACGCCGGCGAGGACGAGCACGTTGCCGACGATGTCGACCTGCACGCTGCCGTCGGCGGCGGTGCCGATCATGGCAAGCAACTCGGCGAAGCTGTCGACGTCGGTGCCCGCGCCGACCTGGACCCGGTCGCCGGCGGCGCCGTCGAAATCGGCGACCGTGTCGTTGCCGAACTCGGCGTCGATCACGAACAGGTCGGCGCCGCCGCCCCCGTGAAGCAGATCGTCCCCGCGCCCGCCGATCAGAGTGTCGTCGCCCAGGTTGCCGTACAGCACCTCGACCGCCCCGACGGTGAAGGCGCTGCCGTCGCTCCGCCCGCCGTACAGCACGTCATCGCCCTGACCGCCGTACAGCGTGTCGGCCCCGAGATTGCCGTACAGCACGTCGTCGCCGAGGTTGCCGTAGGCGAGGTCCTCGTGCTGGCCGCCGAACACGGTATCGGCCTGCTGCCCGCCGTACAGGGTGTCGAGCCCCTGGTTGCCGTACAGCACGTCCTCGGTCTGGTTGCCGTACACCACGTCCTGGTCGACGCCGCCCCACAGGGTGTCGGCCCCGACGCCGCCGATCACCGTGTCGTTCCCGGCCTCGCCGAACAGCAGGTCGGCGCCGTCGCCGGAGGCCACGGTGTCGTGGCCACCGCCGCCGTAGAGCGTGTCGTCGCCGGCGCCGAGCGAGATGAATTGGGCGCCGTCGTCGCCGATGGCGTGGTTGTTGCCGGCGCCTCCTGTGACGACGGCGTCGCCGATCAGCGACACGAACTCGATGTTGTCGAGTTGCAGGATCGTTCCCGGCGGCAGGCCGCGCACGTCGATCACGAACGCCTCCACCTGGCTGGAGCCGGCCACGGGGACGCTGCCGGAGATCACCATCGGCCCGTCCAGGGACACCGCCGACGCGGTCGGCACGATGGTGCGGATGTCGACCGCGGTGCCCGGGGCAAGCGCGTTCAGGAACCCCTCGGCGGACGAGATCAGGTCTGCCTTCCCCGTGGGATCGCGGGCGTCGATGGCGCCGACCAGGGTGGCGAGGGCAGTCGCGTCGGATTGCGCGGCGCCCGGTCCCTCGGAGACGATCGTGGCGCCGGCCGGTAGCGTCGCGGTGACCAGGTTGCCGTTGTTGCCGGTGTTCTGGACCAGCGCCGCCGAGCCCGGGACGGCGCCCTGGTTGGTGATGGTGCGCGTGGCCGACGCGGTGTCCGATGCCGGCGGCTGATCGACGACCACCATGCCGCTGGAGCCGGCATCACCGCCGCCGTCACTCTCACTGCCACCGCCGTCACCGCCGCCGGGCGGCGGCAGGTTGTAGGTGATGTGCGCGTCGCCGGCGACGATGGCGACCGACAGGCTCGCCGCCGCGGCCAGGCCGGTGGCGGTGAGCGTCACGTCGACGCCACCAACGCCGTCGGTATCGAAGGCGAGGGTGTCGCCGGCGCGGCTGACACCGGCGTTGGTAAGCCCGGCGGCGCCGGCCAGCACCAGGACCTCGCCCGCCTGCCAGTCGGCCAGGGTGTCGTCGGCGCCGGCAAGAAAGCGATCGACGCCCGCCCCGCCCGAGAGCGCGTCGGCCCCGTCGCCGCCGGCAAGAGTATCGGCGCCGCCACCGCCGCGCAGGACATCGTCGCCATCGCCGCCGCACAGCCGGTCGTCGCCGTCGCCGCCCAACAGCAGATCGTTGCCGTCCTCGCCGCAGAGGTCGTCGTCGCCGCCGCCGCCGCTGAGGACGTCGCTCCCGCCGCCGCCGAGCAGTTCGTCGACGCCGACCCCGCCCAGCAACGTGTCGTCGCCGGCACCGCCGGTCAGGAAGTCGTCGCCGGCGCCGCCTACCAGGACATCGTGGCCGTCGCCGCCGTGAAGGTTGTCGTCGCCCGAGCCGCCGCTCAACGTGTCGTCGCCCTCGCCGCCGCTCAGCACGTCGCCCGCCGCGCCGCCGAACACGAGGTCGTCGCCCGTGCCGCCATAGAGCCGGTCCTCGCCGCCGCCGCCGCTCAGGACGTCGTTTCCGGCGCCGCCTGAGACGGTGTCGTCGCCGCCGGCGCCGCTGAGGGTGTCGTTGCCGGCGCCACCGCTCAGCCAGTCGTCCGCGCCGCCGCCGCGCAGCAGGTCGGCGCCACCGGCCCCGACGATCACCGCGCCGAACGCGCCAGGGCCGATCAACACGGCATCGTCGCCATCGGCCGCGCCGATCTGGATCGTGGCGTCGCCGGCGACCAGGGCGCTGGTGTCCAGGCTGGCGAGGTCGAGACTGGTGCCGGCCGACACCATGAACCCGAAGGTGCCGGCACCCGTGAGCACGGTCGCCGCGCCGTCGAACATGTCGGAGAAGACCGCGGAGGCCCCCGCCGCCAGTGAAATCACTTCGATTCCCGCTATCGAGCCAACGCTGGTGAAATCGCCGTAGGTCGCGACGCGCAGGGTGTCGGTGCCGGCGCCGCCGTCGATGACGTCGCCGTCGGCGGCTTCGTTGCCGAAGCGAATGACGTCGTCGCCGGCGCCACCGCTCAGGTGGTCGGCGCCGAGGTCGCCGGACAAGGTGTCGGCCCCGGCCCCGCCGATCAGGGTGTCGTCGCCGTCACCGCCGGTCAGCAGGTCGTCGCCATCGCCGCCGGTCAGGGCGACACCGGCGAGCAGTGCCGGGTAGGCCGCGCAGGCCTCCGCCGAGAACGCGGCACGCACCGGCATTCCACCGTTCCGGCGCGACAGCGTCCAGCCGCCGCCGGCCTCGGCACTCCCAACGGGTCCAAGCGCCGCCGCCACCGGCGCTCCCAGCGCGTCCTCCAGATACTCGACAAGCCGCCGGCCTGCGGGACCGCTGGCGATCGAGCACCCGTAGAGCAGCACCTCGGCGCCCGGAGCGAGCGCGGCGGCGATCGTCCGCAAGGCGCCGTGGCCGACGGCGAGCATCGGCAGATCCACCCGCTCGCCCGCGAGCAGCAGGACGCCGGGCTCGCCGTGGCTCACCACGTGCAGCGCCGTCACCCCCGTCCGCCCCTCGAGGTGGCCGGCAACCTGCCCGAGCCCGGAACGGTCCGGCGCAAGCCTCAGGACCTCGATCCCCGGCCGCACACCCTCCAGAAGCCGTTCGGCGTGCTCGACCGCCGGATCGAGGACCAGGATCTCGGTTCCGCCGGCCACGCCCGTGGCGCCGCGCCTCGTCGGTTCCACTCGGCTCATGACCCGCCTCCGTTGTCGTCGACGGGGCGAACTCCCGTCAAGGAGGTCACTTAAAGCAGTCAGCGCAGGCCGGGACTCTGCCGTGCGTCTCGAACTCTCGACGATCCGTCTCAATGCCGGCCGGCCGCGCCGACGTTAGGCTCGACGGTTCGAAACACCCTCATTTGGTGATAGACTCGCGCGACACTGCGCGTGGCCGGGGAGGGACATCGACGTCGTGGCAGATGGGCCATCAGATCACGCACCTGTGCCCAGAGCGGTGTTCACGGTCGCCGACGTGCCCGACCGGGAACGCTACGAGGTGTGGAAGGACAGCATCGCCTGCATCTTCGACGTCGACGCCGACGCCGAGACGCGGCGCGAGGACTTTTTCGCGGCGGTCGACGCCAGCATGTACGGACCGATCATGCTGGCCCGCACGACCAGCCGCGGCCAGCGCTGGGAGCGGTCGCCCGCGACCATCGCCCGCGACGGCATGGACCACTACATGATCCAGCTCTACGAATCCAGCGGTCAGGCCCTGAGCGCCGGGAACGCCGAGGTCGAGCAGCCGCCGGCAGGCCTGCTGGTGTACGACCTGTCGCGCCCGATGACGGCCCGCAGCGGGATCTTCACCAACCTGTCGATGATCGTCCCCCGCGCGATGCTGTCGGGCTTGCTCAGGATGCCCGACGATCGGCACCTCCAGGTCCTGTCGGCGCTGGAGCCGATGGTGGCGCTGCTTCGCGACCACATGGTGTCGCTGAAGAAGACCGCGCCGCGCATGTCCGCCACCCAGGCGAACGCCGTGGTGCCGGCGACGGTGGCGCTGGCGGCGGCCTGCCTGAACGCCTCCGCCGACGAGGTTCCCGGCGGTGAGGCCGGCGTGACCTTCGCCTCCATGGTCACGGCGAGGCGCCTGATCGAGAGCAGCCTGTCGGACGAGCGACTGACGCCGGAACGGCTGGCCCACCGGTTGGGAATGTCGCGCGCCAAGCTGTACCGGATGTTCGAGCCGTTCGGCGGCATCGCCCAGTACATTCGCGACCGGCGCCTGCGGCGGGCGTTGCTGGAATTGCGCGATCCGGATTTCCACCGTCACCCGATCTACGAGATCGCGTTGCGCGCCGGCTACACCAGCGAGACAACGTTCGGACGCGCCTTTCGGCAACGATACGGGATCACGCCACGCGAAGCCCGCCAGCAGAGCGCCGGCATCCGGCCGGCAATCGCGTCGAGCGGCCTCGACCGGCGCTACGAGGATTGGCTGAATCACCTCGCCGTCTGACGTTTCCAGCGGTGGCGGGCGGCCTATCGCTGGTTGACAGAAGCGCCGTCCAGCAGGGAAATGGCGCTCGAAAAAGGATTGCTACAACCAAGACCTCAAGGGAGAACGCGAAATGACCCTGTCCAAGCTCGGCCGTATTGCCGGCCTGGCCGCGGTGGCCCTGCCGCTGATGGCCTTCACCCCGCAGAACACCGAATGCATCGCGCCGGCCAACCCGGGCGGCGGCTGGGACTTCACCTGCCGCACCGTCGGCAAGCTGCTGGTCGAGGAGAAGCTGCTCGCCAACCCGATGCAGGTCACCAACATGGCCGGCGCCGTCGGTGCCGTGGCGTTCGCGAACGTCACCGCCAAGCGGGGCGACGACCCGAACCTGATCGTCGCCGCCAGCACCGTCGGCATCACCCAGATCGCCCAGAACAAGTATCCGGCCGGCGCCGACGCCGTGCGCTGGGTGGCGATGCTGGGCGCCGACGTTGGCGTCGTCATGGTCAACAAGGGGTCGCCGATCAAGGATCTTGCCGGCCTGCTGGATGCCCTGAAGAAGGACCCGACGTCCATCGTCGCCGGCGGCTCGTCCGGGGTCGGCGGCTGGGACCACCTGCGCCTGCTGCTGCTGGCCCAGAAGGCCGGCATGCCGACCGCCGACCTCAAGAAGATCCGCTGGGTGCAGTACTCGGGCGGGTCCGACGCGGCGACCCAGCTCATGGGCAACCACATCGGCGTCGTGCTGACCGACATCGGCGAGATCGCCGGTTTCATCGAGTCGGGCGACGTGGTTCCGCTGGCCGCCATGTCGGACGAGCGCCTGTCGGCGTTCAAGGACATCCCGACCGCCAAGGAGCAGGGCATCGACGTGACCGGCTACAACTGGCGCGGCTTCTACATGCCGGCCAAGGTCACCGACGAGCAGTACCAGGCCTGGGTCGACATGATGGAGAAGCTGTACCGGTCGGAAGCCTGGCAGAAGGAGGCGACCTCCAAGGGCCTGACGCTGGTGTGGCGCGGTGGCAAGGAGTTCGATGCCTTCGTGCGGACCTCCGAGGCCGAAATGCGTGACGTCTCGAAGGCGATCGGGGTGATCAAGTGAGCGATCGGCTGACCGGCCTGCTGATCGCGGCGCTCGCGGTCTGGTACGGCTGGATGGCCGACAACTTCGAGGAGGGGTTCGGCGATCCCGTCGGCCCCTCCGCCTTCCCGAAGCTGCTTGCCGTTCCGATGGGGCTGTTTGCCCTGTACCTGATCGTCCGGCCGGACCCGGAGCCGCAGTGGCCGACCGGAAGGCCGTTGCTTCGTCAGATCGGCATGATGGCGGCCCTGGTAGGCT
Source organism: Rhodospirillaceae bacterium (assembly GCA_018401495.1). GTDB lineage: Bacteria > Pseudomonadota > Alphaproteobacteria > Thalassobaculales > Thalassobaculaceae > Thalassobaculum_A. The sequence continues at coordinate 528,693 of JAGYJX010000006.1, read as the reverse complement.
ACCCGCTGATCCTGGAGCCGCTCGGCTTCCCGCTCGCCACCGCCATCGGGGTGATCGCGATGGCACTCCTGCTCGGCGGGCCGCGCCAGGGGGCGGCCATCTCGGCGGTCGCCTTCTCGCTCGGGCTGTTCGTGATGTTCGATCAGGTGCTTGGCCTGCATCTTCCGATGCTGCCGTCCTTCAAGTAGGTCGCCGTGGAAATCTTCGAGTTTCTCGCGCATGGCTTCGCGGTCGCGCTGACTCCGACCAATCTCGGCCTGGCGGTGTTCGGCTGCGTCGCCGGCACGATCGTCGGGGCGATGCCCGGGCTCGGGCCGGTCAACGGCGTCGCCATCCTGATCCCGCTGGCCTTCACCCTCGGGCTGGATCCGGCGTCGGCGATGATCCTGCTGGCCTCGGTCTACTACGGCACCATGTACGGCGGGCGCATTTCGTCGATCATGCTCAACATCCCTGGCGACGAGCCGGCGATGATGACCTGCCTCGACGGCCATCCGATGGCCCGCAAGGGCAAGGCCGCCGAGGCGTTGGCGATCTCGGCGATCGCCTCGTTCGTCGGAGCGACCCTTTCCACCATCGGGCTGACCCTGTTCGCGCCGATGCTGGTGAAGGTGGCGATCCATTTCGGACCGGCCGAGTACTTCGCGCTCTACGTCCTGGCCTTTGCCACGATCGGCGGCGTCACCGGCGCCAACCCCGCCAAGACCCTGATGGCCGCCGCCTTCGGGCTGGCGCTCGGCACGGTCGGCCTCGACCCGGTCAGCGGCACGGCCCGCTACACCTTCGGGATCTTCCACCTGTTCGACGGCTTCCACCCGATCGTGGCCATCGTCGGCCTGTTCGCGATCAGCGAGGTGCTGATCTATCTGGAGCACACTCACGCCACGCACTCCGCCGTGGTGTCGGTCCATCGGGCCTACGCCCGGCTGTCGGACATCGTCGCCACCGCCGGCGCCATGCTGCGCGGCTCCTTCATCGGCTTCATCGCCGGCGTGCTGCCGGGGGCCGGCGCCTCACTCGGCAGCTTCCTCGCCTACGCCCTGGAGAAGCGGGTCTCCGACAAGGACGGTACCTTCGGCAAGGGCGACCCGCGCGGCGTGGCGGCCCCAGAGGCCGGCAACAACGCCGCCGCCGGCGGCGCCTTGATCCCGATGCTCAGCCTCGGCGTGCCCGGCAGCGGGACCACGGCGGTCATGCTGGCGCTGCTGATTTCCCTCAACATCACCCCCGGGCCGCTGCTGTTCGAGAAGCAGCCCGACGTGGTCTGGGGGCTGATCGCCTCGCTGTACATCGCCAACGTCGTCCTGCTGCTGCTGAACATTCCGCTGGTCGGCTTCTTCACGCGGATGCTCACCCTGCCGATGTGGCTGCTGCTGCCGGTCGTGGTGATGGTCAGCTTCGTCGGCGTCTACTCGATCAACCACTCGACCTTCGACCTGCTGGTGATGGTCGGGTTCGGGTTGCTCGGCTACCTGCTCCGCAAGCTCGACATTCCGCTGGTTCCGATCGTCCTCGGCCTGCTGCTCGGCGCCGAGATGGAGAACAACTACCGGCGCGCGCTCAGCATTTCCGGAGGCGACACCGGGATCCTGTACGGCAGCACGATCACGGTCTCGCTCTACGCCGCAACCGCCCTGCTGCTGGTCATCGCCGTCGTTGCCGCCCTCCGTCGCCGCCGCAACCGTTGATCCCTGTGCCGTCGGCGCCTTCCCTGGTGGAGACGCCGGCGGCACACCATGTCGAGAAAGTCCACGGCGGGCCGCTGCCGTAGGCCACCCTGCCGCGGCGACCGTCTCACTGCTCTGGCCAAAGGAGCCGCCGCCATGTCCGACCTTCCCGCCCGCGTCGACATCAACGAGGAGGGCCCCCGCGAGGGCTTCCAGATCGAGGCCGGGCCGATCGGGACCGCGGACAAGATCGCGCTGGTCGACGCGCTGTCGGCCACCGGGCTTCGCCACATCCAGGTCTGCTCGTTCGTGTCGCCGAAGCTGGTGCCCGGCTGGTCCGACGCCGAGGCGGTGGTCGCCGGCTTCACGCCGCGCGAGGGCGTCGACTACACGGCACTCTGGTTCAACGAGCGGGGGCTGGAGCGCGCCCTCGCCTTCCGCGACCGTCTCCATGTCACCGGCTCGATCGCGCTCGCCGCGTCGGAGCGGTTCTCCCAGAAGAACCTGAACCGCGACCGCGCCGGCAACCTCGACGCCATGCGCCGCCAGACCGCGGCCCACGTCGCCGCCGGCGTCCCGGTCACAAGGGTCGGCGTGATGGCGGCCTTCGGCTGCAACTTCGCCGGCGACATCCCGGTCGAACTGGTGCTGTCGACCGTCGGGGACGGGCTGGCGATCGCCTCGGACGCCGGCGAGACGATCCACGAACCTGTCGCTCGCCGACACCATGGGCTGGGCCACGCCGGCGCGCATCGAGCGCGTGGTCGGCGCGGTCCGCAGCCGCTGGCCGGAGCTGCGCCTGACCCTGCACCTGCACGACACCCGCGGGCTCGGGATCGCCAACGCGCACGCCGGCCTGCGCCTGGGCGTCGACCGCTACGACAGCACGGTGGGCGGGCTGGGCGGCTGCCCGTTCGCCGCCCACAAGGGCGCGCCCGGCAACATCGCCACCGAGGAACTGGTGCTGCTGTGCGAAGAGATGGGCATCGCCACCGGCATCGACCTGGACGCGCTGATCGAGGTCGGGCACCTGGCGGAGCGCATCGTCGGCCACCCGCTGCCGAGCGCGGCGCTGCGCGGCGGCAGCCTGGGCAGCTTCCGAGCCCGCGCGGCATGACCGACCCGCAGCCGCTCCGGGGCGTCAAGGTCCTCGAGTTCAGCCACACCATCATGGGGCCCTGCGCCGGGGTCGTGCTCGCGGACATGGGCGCCGATGTCATCAAGGTCGAACCGGCCCCGGGCGGCGACCACACGCGCCTGCTTCCAGGTTTCGCCTCCGGGTTCTTCGCAACCTTCAACCGCAACAAGCGCAGCCTCGCCATCGACCTGAAGTCGCCCGAAGGCCGGGCGACCATCCACCGGCTGGTCGAGGGCGCCGACATCGTGCTGGAGAACTACGGCCCCGGCACCATGGAGCGGCTCGGCTGCGGCTGGGAGGAACTGAGCCGGATCAACCCGCGGCTGGTCTACCTGGCCCTCAAGGGCTTCCTCGCCGGCCCCTACGAGGCGCGCCCGGCGCTCGACGAGGTCGTGCAGTTCCAGTCCGGCCTGGCCCACATGACCGGCCCGCCCGGGCAGCCGCTGCGGGCCGGTGCCTCGATCATCGACATCCTCGGCGCCGTGTTCGGCGTCACCGGTGCGCTGGCGGCCCTGCGCGAGCGCGACGCCACCGGCCGCGGCCAGCGCGTCGGCAGCGCGCTGTTCGAATCCGCGGTGTTCCTGGTCGGCTCGCACATGGCCGGCACCGCCGCCACCGGCGAGGAGCCGCCGCCGATGCCGGCGCGCCGCGGCGCCTGGGGCATCTACGACCTGTTCGAAACACTCGGGGGCAAACAACTGTTCGTCGGCGTGACCAGCGACCAGCAATGGCGGCGGTTCTGCGAGCAGTTCGGCCTGTCGGACCTGCTGGCCGACACGGCACTCGCAACCAACGCGGCCCGCGCCCGAGCCCGCCCGACCCTGATCCCGCGGCTGCGCGAGGTCATCGCCGGCCTGCCCTACGAGGATGTCAGCGCTCGCTGCGGAGCCGCCAACATCTCCTGGGCGCCGGTCGGCCGGCCCGCCGACCTGTTCAGCGATCCGCACCTGCTGGCGGGTGGCGGGCTGCTGGCCACGGCGATCGCCGCCGCCGGCGGCGGCGACCTGGTGCCGCTTCCGGCCCTGCCGCTGGAGTTCGGCGGCGACCGGTCACGCGCCGCGCTGGTGCGCCAGCCGCCGCGGATCGGCGAGCACAACCGCGAGGTTCTCGCCGAGGCCGGGCTCGACGCCGACGGCATCGACGCGCTCTACCGCCAGGGCGTGCTGGTCGAAGCCTAGAGCCGGCCCCTCGTCCATCGAACGCTGCCTGGGAAGGCGGATTGTCCATAGTACGATTTCGCACTATATAATGCGATATCGTACTAATGGAGATCCCCATGGCCCTGTCCCGCCGCCGCACGCTCGCCCTGATCGGGGGAGGCGTCGTCCTGTCCGCCACCGCCGCAACCGCCGGATTCGCGTTCACCCGCACACCGACCCGCGCGCTCGTCCCCTGGAGTGCCGCCGGCGGCTACGACGATCCCCGCCTGAACGCGCTGTCCTGGGCGATCCTGGCCCCGAACCCGCACAACCGGCAGCCCTGGATCGCCGAACTGGTGGCCGAGAACACCGTCCGCGTCTTCCGCGACGGCGCGCTCGACCTGCCGCACACCGATCCCCACGACCGCCAGCTGACCATCGGCATGGGCTGCTTCCTGGAGTTGCTGCGGATGGCCGCCGCCGAGCGCGGCGACGGCGTCGCGCTGGACCTGTTTCCCGAGGGCGAGACCGGCCCCGTCGCGGTGGCCCGGTTCGAGCCGGGATCGGCACGGCCCGACCCGCTGTTCGCCCACGCGCTCGCCCGCCGCTCCTGCAAAGAGCCGTTCTCGGATCGAACCGTGCCGCCGGGCGAGGCCGCGGCGCTCGCCGGCTACGCCGACATCGTGACCGATCCGGAGGTGGTGGCAGCGCTTCGATCGCTGACCTGGAGCGCCTGGATGATCGAGGCGACCACGCCGCACACCATGAAGGAAAGCGTCGACCTGATGCGGTTCGGCCGCGCCGAGATCGAGGCCAATCCGGACGGCATCGATCTCGGCGGGCCGATGCTCGAAGGCCTGATGCTGGCCGGACTGCTGACCCGCGCCGACCAGCTCGACCCGACCTCCACGGGGTTCCGGCAGGGCGTGGCGATCTACAACGCGATGCTGGCCGCCACGCCGGCCTACGCGGTCCTGACCAGCGCCACCAACACCCGGGTCGACCAGATCGATGCCGGGCGGCGCTGGTTGCGCCTCAACCTCGCCACCACGGCACGCGGCCTCGCCCTCCACCCGGTCAGCCAGTGCCTGCAGGAGTACCCGGAGATGGCGGAGTCCTTCGATCGCGCGCACGCGCTGCTGACCACACCCGGCCGGACGGTTCAAATGCTCGGTCGTCTCGGCTATGGTCCGGAGGTCCCGCGCACCCCGCGCTGGCCGCTCCAGAGCCGCCTCCGGAATGCCTGACCGCGACCTTACCGACTGCTTCCGGCTGTTCACCGAGATCGGAATCATCGAGCAGCTGAGCCGCAACCTGTTCGAGGCGCGGCTGCCGCGCGGCTTCCTGCTGCCGCACTTCTCGGTGCTGAACCATCTGGTCCGGGTCGCCGACGGGCGCACGCCGCTGGCGCTGGCGCGGGCGTTCCAGGTTCCCAAGACCACCATGAGCCACACGCTCCTGGTGCTGGAGCGGGCCGGGCTGGTCGAAACCAGGCCGAACCCGGACGACGGCCGCAGCAAGCGCGTGTGGATCACCGAGGCCGGGCGGAACTTCCGGGACACGGCGATCGCGGCGGTCGGCCCGGATCTCGCGCGGGTGTCCGACGCCATAGCGCCGGACCGGATCGCCGGCGCGTTGCCGCTGCTCGAGGAACTCCGGCGCTTCCTGGACACCGACCGCGACGGCGATCGCTGACCACCTGGACAGCCGCCGGTCAGACACCCCAGCGCAGGGCGGCGGTACGCACCGGCGCGTCCCAGTGCGCCAGCATCGCCTCATCCATCCGGGTCAGGGTGATCGAGCAGCCCGCCATTTCCAGCGACGTGCAGTAGTTTCCGACCAGCGAGCGCGCGATCACCAGGCCGCGGTCGGCGCAGTGCCGGGCGGCCGCCTCGTACATCAGGTAAAGCTCCATCAGCGGCGTGCCGCCCATTCCGTTGACGAACAGCAGCACCGGGTCGCCGCGGCGCGGCGCCGCAGCGTCGCAAATCGCGCCGACCATCTCGGCGGCGATCGCGTCGGCGGAGGCGAGCGCGACGCGGCGGCGGCCGGGCTCACCGTGGATCCCGACCCCCATTTCCATCTCGTCGTCGGCCAGGGTGAAGGTCGGAACCCCGGCGGCCGGGACGGTGCAGCTCGACAGCGCCACGCCCATCGATCCGGTGGCAGCGTTCACCCGGTCGCCGAGCGCCTTGCAGTCGGCGAGGCCGGCGCCCGCCTCGGCGGCGGCGCCGACGATCTTCTCGACCACGATGGTGCCGGCCACCCCGCGCCGGCCCTGGGTGTAGGTGGAATCCTCGACCGCCACGTCGTCGTTGGTGACCACCGTGGCGCACGGCCCCGCCATCATCTCGGCCGCCATCTCGAAATTCATGACGTCGCCGGCGTAGTTCTTGACGATGAACAGGATGCCGGCGCCGCCGTCGACCGACCTCGGCCGCCGCCAGCATCTGGTCGGGGGTCGGCGAGGTGAACACCTCGCCCGGGCAGGCGGCGTGCAGCATGCCGGGGCCGACGAAGCCGGCGTGCAGCGGCTCGTGGCCGGATCCGCCGCCGGACACCAGCGCGACCTTGCCGGTCGCCGGACCGCCGGCGCGGACGACATACTTCGGATCCAGGCTCACCCGCACCAGGTCCGGGTGGGCGGCGGCGAAGCCGGCGAGACTCTGGGTCAGCACACCGTCGACGCCGTTGATCAGCTTCTTCATTGGCTCTCCTCCCTGCCCCGTCGCGGGGTCCTCGCGTCGCGCAGCGCCAGCGCGATGATGCGCTCGGCCATGTCGCGAATCAGTTCGGCCACCTCGCGGCGGCGGTCCGGATCGGCGAACTCCGGCACCCGGATGCGGATCTCGCCGTCGACCTCCGCGTCGGCTTCCTCGTCGAGGGACTGACCCGGGTGGGCGGCCCGCCAGGCGGCCAGGAACGTCTCGCGCTCCTCGCCCGAGAACCGGCACAGCGCCATGATGCGGGCGACGTGCTGGGCCGGCAACGGCACCCGGTAGGCCGGGTTGGTGATCTGCGAGACGAAACTCTTGTGGGTGCCGAGCTCGGCGGCGAGCCGCTGGCGGGTGCCGGACGGCCGGCGGTCGAGGTAGCTCCGCAGCAACCTCTTGTAGGCCGCCACCAGGCTATCCCCGGATCCGGCCGCGCCGCTCACGCCGGCGCCCCGCGGCGCCAGGCGGCGATCGCCAGCTTGACCCGGCCGATCTGCGCCGGCGCCACCGACAGCGTCCGCAGACCGCGCTCCAGCAGCAGCGGAACCATGGCGGGCTCGGACGCCATGTCGCCGCACAGCGAGACCTCGACGCCCCGCCTCCGCCCCGCCTCGACGGTGCGGCCGATGAGTTCCAGGATCGCCGGGTTGGCCGGGTCGGCCAGCGCGATGAGCGCCGGGTTGTCGCGGGCGCAGGCGGTCGCGTACTGCACCAGGTCGTTGGAGCCGATCGAGTAGAAATCAACGGCGAACGACCCGGCGGTGAGCGCCGCCGCCGGCACCTCCACCATCATGCCGAGCTCGGGCACGGCGTGCGCCACGCCGTCGGCCGCCAGCCCGGCGATGACCTCCGCCAGCAGGGCCCGGACCCGCTCGACCTCCGACGGCACGGTCACCATCGGCACCATGACCTTGAGCGGTCCGTGCGCCGCGGCGCGGGCGAGCGCGCGCAGCTGGGTGCGGAACAGCGCCGGCCGGGTGAACGACAGCCGGACACCGCGCACCCCGAGGAACGGGTTGGTCTCGCCGTCGGCGGTCACCCCCCGGATCGGCTTGTCGCCACCGGCGTCGAGGGTGCGGACCGTCACCGGCCGCCCCTCTGCCCAGGCCAGGATCCGGCGGTAGGCCGCCAGCTGGGTTTCTTCGTCCGGCAAGGCGCCGCCTTGCGAACAGGAATTCGGTCCGCGTCAGGCCGACGCCGTCGCAGCGCGCCACCGGCAACGCGTCGAGCAGGGCCGGATCGTCGACGTTGACCAGCACCGCCACGCGTTCGCCATCGGCGGTGACCGCCGGCCGGTCCAGCACGCCGTCCGCCTCGCGCGCGAGCGCGGCCCGCCGGTCCTGCCCGCGGCGCAACCCGCCCTGGGCCTCCGCACCCGGGTACAGCACCAGCCGACCGGCCTCGGCGTCGAGGATGGCCGGCGCCCCATCCGGCAACTCCGCCGCCCCGCCGAGCCCGACCACCATCGGCACGCCGCGGGCGCGGGCCAGGATGGCGACGTGGCCGGTCCGGCTGCCGCCGCGCAGCGCCGCCCCCGCCAGGCGCCGCCAGTCGAGTTCCAGGAACCGCGACGGGGTCAGGTCGTCGGCGACCAGGATGCCGCCCGCGTCGTATGCCCCCGGCCCGTCGGCGTCGCCGCCGTGAATGGCGCGCAGCACCCGGTCGCGGAGGTCCGCCAGGTCGGCCGCCCGCGCCGCCATGTACTCGTCCCCGCCGGACCGGTACTCGGCGATCTCGCGGTCGAGCGCGAACCGCCAGGCGGCATCCGCCGGCGCGCCGGCGGCGACGGCCGACAGGATCGGCCCGACCAGGTCGTCGTCCTCGATCAAGGCCACCTGGAACTCCAGGATCTCGGCCGCCAGGGCGTCGCCGCGGCCGGCCAGGGCGGCGAGTTCGCCGGCCGCCCGCTCCAGCGCGGCGCGCATGATTTCGCCTTCGCGCCGGGCGGTGCCCGCGACCCGGTCGACGGCCACCGCCTGCCGGTCGGCGACCAGCGGCCCGGCGACCAGCCCGTCGGAGGCCGCAATCCCGACGATCACCCGCTCGCTGGCCGCCTCAGGCATCGAAGTTGCGCTCCACCAGCGCGACCAGGGCGGCCACCGCCGACGCCGCGTCGACGCCGTCGGCGCGGACGTGCAGGGTCTGGCCATGCCCGGCCTTCAATTTCATCACGGCGTTCGGCGACTTGGCGTTCACCCAGGCGCCGTCCTCGCCGGCGCGGATCTCGACCGCCGCCGCGAAGCCCTTGGCGAGCTTGGTCAGCTTGACCGCCGGCCGGGCGTGCAGGCCGGTGGGGTCCTCGATCCGCGCCTGCCCGATCGCCTCGCCGCCGGGCCCGCTCACGACCGGAACTCCTCGGCGGTGGCCCGGACTTCCGCCAGGCTGCTGCCGCCGGCGGCCTCGGTCGCCGCCATCACCGCCCCTCCACGATCGGGGCGTTGCAGATCGTCACGTTGGCGCGGACATCGTCAGGCAACATCTCGATCGCCATCTCGCTGTTGGTCTCCGCACCGCCGAGGTCCACCAGGACCGCCACCCCCTTCGGGCTGTAGACCGCCTCGATCGCCGCCAGGATGGCGGCGACGTCGGTGCCGAGCCCGCCCGCCGGGTTGCCGCCGCAATGCGCCACCCGGACCTCCTCGCCGACCATCTCGCGCACCATGTCGGCGGTCCCGCGCGCCACCTCCGGCGAGTGCGACACGACCACGATGGCGACGTTGCCGGTCACGAGCGGCCCTCCAGCACGTCGCAGACCGCGTGCACCAGCAGCGCCGAGGACCGGGCGCCGGGGTCGAGGTGGCCGACCGAGCGCTCCCCCAGGAACGACGCCCTTCCCTTGGTCGCCTGCATCGCACGGGTGGCCTCGAGGCCGGCATCGGCCGCCTGGCGCGCCGCCGCGATCGGGTCGGCCGGGCCGGCCCGCAGCGCGTCCAGCAGCGGGACGAGCACATCCAGCATGGTCTTCTCGCCGGGCGCGGACTTGCCGCGCTTGCGCACCGCGTCGACCCCCTCCGACAGCCGGTCGACCGCCGAGGCGTCCTCGCCCGCCTTGCCCATCGCCATCAGCAGCGACCCGTACAGCGGCCCGGACGCCCCGCCGACCTTCATCACCAGGGTCATGCCGGCCTTCTGCAGCGCCGCGTCGAGCGGCAGCTCGGCGAGCGCCGCGCGCTGGTCGACGATGGCCTCGAAGCCGCGGCTCATGTTGATGCCGTGATCGCCATCGCCGATCGCCCGGTCGAGGGCGCTCAGTTCCTCGGCGTGGTCGCGGATCGTGGCCGCCGCCGCGTCGATCAGCCTCCCGATGTGCGCGCTCGTCATGGGGACCGCTCCGCTGTGCCGTGAAAGTTTAGTTCAGTTTATGAGCTAAACTTCGTCAAGCGGAATGTCCGAACCGGCCTCAGGCAGCGGCGCGGAACGCGCCGGCGTGGCGAAAGCCCCGCGGTGCGACCGCTACCCGGCGTCGATCTCCAGCGACAGATGGTCGGGCGCGAGCGCCTGCAGGAAGCGGCGCGCGTCGAACGCCGCGCCCGGGGCGGTGGCGCCAACCCTGCCCTCTGACCCGAGGAGCCGCCGCACCGCCTCGCACACGAACGGCGCGGTGAAGGCGTAGATGTCCCGTCCCCGCGCGGTCGCCCGGCAGGTGCGGCCGGCCCGCCGGGCGACCGCCTCGACCAGGAAGACCTGCCCCGACCGCCCCGTGGCGTCGGCCGCCTCGGGCGGCGGGGTCGCCGGGTCCCGCAGGTCGCGCAGCGGCGCGCGGTTGAGCCAGGTGCGCTGTGGCCGCGGCCCAGAAGCGGGAACTCCGGCGCCGCCTCGAAGGCATCGCCGAGCGGCTCGACGTGAGGCGCCCGGCCGAGCTGGCCGGGCAGCTGTCACTGCTGATCAACGGTGCCTTCGTGTCGTCGCAGATCCTCGACGCCGGCGAGGCCACGGCGCTGCTGCAGACGACCGCACGGTCGCTGATCGCCGCGGCCCGGGAGCCATAACCGAGGGCTTACCCCCTGCCGACGAACGCCGCGGCGCTCTCGCCCGCCAGCTTGCCGAACACCGTGCCGGACATCAGGCCGGTGCCGCCGGGGTAGTTCTCGTAGAACAGCCCGCCGACCAGCTCCCCGGCGGCGTACAGCCCCGGGATGGTGCGGTCGCTGACGTCCTGCACCTCGCCCAGATCGTTGATGCGCAGGCCGCCGAAGGTGAAGGTGACGCCGGTGGTGGTGACGTAGGCCTCGAACGGCCCCTGGTCGATCGGCAGCGCCCAGTTGGTCTTGTTGATGCGCAAGGCCGGTGGTGCTGACGCCGTCGAGGACCGACGGGTTGAAGTCGCCCGGACGGCAGGCGGCGTTGAACGCCTCGATGGTGGCGGTGAGCGCCGCCGCCGGGATCTCGAGGGCGACCGCCAGTTCGGCAATGCTGCCGGCGCTGACCTTGGTCACCTGCTTGATGCGGTACTCGTCGCGCAGCAGCGGGATGGTCTTCTGGTCGAAGATCTGCACGGCGGTGCGGTGCGGCTGCTTCATGATCTCGCGGCCGAACTTCACGTAGGTGAGGTTGCGCAGGTCCTCGCCCTCGTCGACGAAGCGCTCGCCGCGCAGATTGACCATGACGCCCCAGGGGTAGGAGTGCTTCTGGAAGTTGTCGAGCACCTCGTAGTCGCCGTAGGGCGGCGCCGAGATGTCCCAGCCGACCGAATGGCAGCCCGACCAGTTGCCGAACGGCCGGGCGCCGATGTCCAGCGCCATCCGGATGCCGGCGCCCATGTTGTGGCGGGTGCCGCGCACCCGGGCGAGTTCCCAGCCCGGGCCGAGGTAGCGGGCCCGCATCTCCGGGTTCGACTCGAAGCCGCCGCAGGCCAGGACGACGGCGTCGGCCGGGATCTCCTCGTAGCCGTCCGGACCGCGGACCTCGACGCCGGTCACCCGGCGCTGACGATCCTGGATCAGGCGGGTGGCGGCGGTGGCGTAGCGGATCTCGCAGCCGATCTTGAGCGCCCGCGCAAGCTCCGCCTCGACCAGGCCGGCGCCGCCGCCGACCGCCTCGATGTTCACGCCGCCGTAGAAATGGTGCTTGCCGTCGACCATGAAGGACTGCCGGCCGAACATCGGGATGAACCGGATGCCGTGACTGCGCAGCCAGACCATGCCGGGGCGCGACCCGTCGATCAGCCGCCACGCCAGATCCTCGTCGGCCTGGTGGTGGGTGACCTTCATCAGGGTGTCGTAGAAGGTGTTGCGGTCGTGAACCGGCAGCACGATCCGTTCGCGCTCGGCCTCCGACAGGTCGATCAGCACGTCGGTCGCGGCGTCGTCGACACCGGTGTGGCAGAATCGGAAGCCGCCGGCGGTGAAGTACGAGTTGCCGCCCTTCTCGTGCTCGGGCGCGGCCTCCAGGATCAGGACGCGCGCGCCGTTCTCGCGCGCCGCCATCGCCGCGCACAGCGCCGCGTTGCCGGCGCCGACCACCACCAAAGTGCCGTTGGACATCGCTAGTTTCTCCCTCGTGCTGCCGGTTTGAAGGCCGGCCGACCATCGTTCTTTGACGAGGACTTTCGCACAGATCGATTGTGCAGTAAATTTCAATGAATTTCGATATTCATAAGGAATTTTTCACAATGTCATCCCACCTGTCGATCGGCGATCTGGAGGCGTTCGTCTGGGATCGTCGACTGCGGCAGCTTCAAGGACGCCGCCGGCCCGGCTGAACCTCACCCAGTCGGCGCTGACCCAGCGCCTGAAGAAGCTGGAGGCGCGCGCTCGGCGCGCGCCTGGTCGACCGGACCACCCGCACCGTGGCGCCGACCGCGGTCGGCACCAGCTTCCTGCCGTCGGCCCGGCATCTGGTCCGGCAGTTCGACCGCACGGTGTCCGACATCCGCGAACTCGATCGACATCGCCGGCGGCCGCCTGACCGTCGCCAGCCTGATCTCGGTCGCGACCTTCGTGCTGCCCCCGGTGCTCCGACGGTTCGCCGACGCCCATCCAGGCGTCGCGGTCCGGGTGCTCGACGAGTCCGAGCGGGAGATCGCCCAACGGGTCCGCAGCGGCGAGGCCGAGTTCGCGATCGACATGCTGACCGGCGAGACGGATCCGGATTTCGCCATCACGCCGCTGGCCGAGGATCCGTTCGTCCTGGCGTGCCGCGACGATCATCCGCTGGCCGAAGGCGGCCCGGTGCCGTGGTCGGCGCTGGCCGGGATGCCCGTCATCGCCCTCGGCTCGCGCAGCGGCACCAGCCGGCTGCTGGACAGCCACACGGCCGAGCCTCCGGCCGGGCCCGGCTGGCGCCTCGAGGTGCAGCACCTGTCGACCCTGATCGGCCTGCTGGAGGCCGGGATCGGCGTCGGGATCGTGCCCCAGCATGGTGATGGCGGGCATGGCGTCGCGTCGCCTGGTGGCGCGGCCGCTGACCGATCCCGGCCTGACCCGGCGTCTGGTGCTGCTGGAACGCCGCGGCGCGACGCTGTCGCCGGCTGCCGAGGTCCTGAAGGGCATGCTGGTGGACACGCTGCGGTCACCGGCGCTACCGGCCGCCGGCTGATCGGGACCGGTCCTCGCCAGGCTGGCGGCGCCCGCCGACTGGCCATAGGCTCGGCCGACGGATGTCCGGGATCAGGAGTCGAGCGATGGCCGGCAACGGAATGGTGGTCTGCCCGCAGCCCGAGGCCGCGGAGTCCGGCGTGGAGATCCTGCGGGCCGGCGGCAACGCCGTCGACGCGGCGATCGCCTGCGCGCTCGCCCAGACGGTGGTCGACCCGATGATGTGCGGGATCGCCGGGTTCGGCAGCCTGGCGGTCTACAAGCCGGCCGACGGCGTGCACGAGTACCTGGATTTCCACGCACCGGCGCCGCGGGCGGCGCGGCCCGACATGTGGGCCGATCTGGTCGAGGGCGAGACCCGGGACGGCTTCGGCTTCGTGCTGAAGGGCCGGGTCAACGACCTCGGCTACCGGTCGATCTGCGTGCCGGCAGCCCTCAAGGCCTACGAGGCGGCGCACGCGGCGCACGGCCGGCTGCCGTGGAAGACGCTGTGCGAGCCGGCGATCCGCTGGGCCGAGGAAGGCTGGTTCGTGCGCCCGGCGATGTACGCCTTCTGGATCGACGAAGGCACCATGGGCCGCACGTCCAGCGCCGAGCGCCTGGCCTACACCGCGTCGGGACGGGCGCTCTACTGCCGGCCCGACGGCACCCCGAAGCGCATCGGCGAGCCGTTGCGCAACCTGGACTACGCCGCCACCCTGCGGCGGATCGCCGACGAGGGCGCCGGCGTGTTCTACCAGGGCGCGATCGCCGAGCGCATCGCCGCCGACATGGCAGCCAACGGCGGTCTCCTCGACCGGAGCGACCTCGAGAACTACCGGCCGGTCCGGTCCGTCCCCCTGGAGGGCAGCTACCGCGGCCGGCGCATCGCCACCAACCAGCCGCCGGGCGGCGGCGTCATGCTGCTGGAGATGCTCAACATCCTGGAGCGCTTCGACCTCGCCGGCCTCGGCCACAACACGCCCGAGTACATCCGGGTGGTGTGCGAGGCGATGAAGCGGGCGACCGTCGACAAGGACCGCTTCGTCGGCGACCCGGCCTTCGTCGAGGTGCCGCTCGACCGCCTGACCGGCAAGGACTACGCGGCCGGCCTCGCCGAGGCGATCCGGCGCGGCGAGAAGGCCGAGGTGGCGCGCCTGCAGCCGGCCGACCTGGTGCCGAAGGACACCACCCACCTGTCGGTGGTCGACGCCGACGGCAACTGCGTGTCGATGACCCATTCGCTCGGCATGCCGTCGGGCGTGATCACCGAGGGCCTCGGCTTCATGTACAACGGCTGCATGGGGGTGTTCGACCCGCGTCCCGGCCGCGCCGGCAGCATCGCGCCCGGCAAGTCGCGGTTCAGCGCGCTGTGCCCGACCATCGTGTTCGAGGGCGACCGGCCGTTGCTGGTGCTCGGCGCGCCCGGCGGCACCCAGATCGTCATGGGCGTGCTGCAGGCGATCCTGAACGTCATCGATTTCGGGATGACCATGAGCGAGGCGGTGTCGGCGCCGCGGTTCTCGTCGACCAGCAACGCCATCGACGTGTCGAACCGCATCCCGCGCTTCGTGACGCGCGAGCTCGAGGCCCAGGGCTACCAGGTGATCCGCAACCCGTTCGGCCACACCATCGCCTGGGTGCACGGCATCCGCATCCTGCCCGACCGCCTGGACGGCGCCGCCGACCCGGGCCGCGACGGGGTCGCGCTCAGCGCCTGATCGGCAGCCGCCCGCGTGCCGTCCGGGTCAGTGGACCGACGGTGCGCGGAAATGCTCCGAGATCGCCGACGAGAGGGCGTCCGGGTCGATCGGTTTTGACAGACGCCGGGCCGACCGGAACTCCGGCGGGATCAGCCGTGAGTTGTCGTAGCCGGTCAGGAACAGGAACGGGATCTTGCGTTCGGTCAGCACCGCCGCGATCGGGAAGCAGAAATCCCCGAACAGGTTGATGTCCAGGAGCGCGCCGTCAAACTCCGCCTCGCGGGCCAGCTGCAACCCCGACTCGACATCCGGCGCCGGCCCGACGACGACGCAACCGTAGGTCGCGAGCGCGTCCGCGATGACCTCGGCGAGCAACAGGTTGTCCTCCACCAGGAGAACCCGCAGGCCCCCGAGATCGCTCGGCCCGTTCGACATTGATTCCGCCCTTCCGACGCGCTGGTCGATTTGCCTGGAGTATTTCTGCCCACAACACCGTGCAACGTTAAACGCCGGGACACGGGGTGCGGTTCCGACTGACAAGCCGGCGTTGCGCCTCTATGGCCCCTGGCAACCATCCGGCCGTTGATCACTTTGGCACCGGTTCGGGGCCGGGGTTGATCGCCTTTCCGGCTGGCTGGGGAGCGTCGCCGTCGTGTTCGATGGCTTGATCGTCAGTGTCCCTTATGCGGCTCGACAGGCATTGGCGTCGGCCGCCGCGCAGTCAGCGAGTGCCGGGCATCAAATCAGCAGGGCGCCCATGTCCACGCAGATCTCGCAGTGCACGCCGGACGGCCTGTAGGAAAGGTCGACCCGGCCGAACCGGGCGCCCGACACGCCGGCCTTCAGCAATCGGGTTCCGGAACCGCTGCGGGTCGGTGCCGCCACCGGCGGGCCCCCGACCTCCTCCCATTCGAGCAGGAAGCGGTCCCCCTCCGATGTGCCCTCCTTGCGCCACTCGATGGTGACGCTACCGCCTTCGACCGACAGCGAGCCGTACTTCGCCGCGTTCGTCGACAATTCGTGCAGCATCAGCGAGAGCGACAGTGCCGCGCGGGATCCTACCGGCAACTCGGGCCCGCCGATCCGGAACTTCCCGTTGGCTGGATCGTCGTGCAGCGACGTCACTTCACGCACGATCGCATCGACGGTCGTTGCGTCCGCGGATCCGGCTATCAGCATGTCCTGGGCCCGGGCGAGCACCGCAATCCGTTGGTCCAGGGACGTCCGGGCCGCGGCCAGACCGGTCGCCGAACGCAACGTCTGTCGGGCGATCGCCTGGACCAGCGACAGCTGGTTCTTCATCCGATGCGCCAACTCGTGGTTCAGCAATTGCTGCTGGCGTTCGAACTTGGCGCGCTCGGTAACGTCGATCGCCTGGACGAAAATACCGTCGGGCCGCCCGTCGGGGCCGTCGATCGGATGGTAGATGAAGTCCAGAACACGCTTTTCGGCCGCATCATCCGACGTCCTCTGAAGCTCCATCTCGACGTTGCGGCCGACATAGGCTTCGCCGGTTTCGAGGACGGTGTCCAACAGCTGCACGAATCCCTGGTCGACAACCTCCGGAAGCGCCTCGGCGACGCTCTTCCCGACCAGCCCGCGGTGTCCGACCAGCGACTGGTAGTCGTTGTTGGCGAAGGTGAAGACGTGGTCCGGGCCGCTGAGGATCGCGACCGCTCCGAGCGCGATCTCGAAGATATGCCGCATCTGCTCCCGCTCCTTCGCGAGGCGGCGTTGCGCGATCACCTGGCCCGTGGTCTCGGCGCAGACACAGAAGATGCCCAGCACCGCGCCCGAGCTGTCGCGAACCGGCGAGTAGGAGAACGCGAAATGCGTCTCCTCGGGATACCCGTTGCGGTGCATGGTGAACTCGATGTCGTCCATCGAGGTGCTGATGCCGTCATAGGCCGCCGAGATGATCGGATCGACGTCGTCCCATATGTCGAACCAGAGCTCGCGGAAAGGTCGCCCCATCGCCGCCGGATGGCGGCTCCCGCACATCGCGGCATAGCCGTCGTTGTAGAGCGTGGCCTGCTCCGCCCCCCAAATGATCAGCATGGGCTGTGACGACCCGAGAGCGATCCCCACGACTGCCCGGAGTTCCTGGGGCCAGTCCGACGGCGTTCCGAGCGGGTTCGAAGACCAGTCCATCGCCCGCATCAACGCGCCGCAGTCGCCGCCGCCCTGGAGGGCGGGATCCGACGTGGCTGCAGCGTGAACGCGCGACGATGGCATGGTGCCGGTTTACCCCACGACAGTCGCGCGATGATAGTGGCGGTCAAGTACAATGCCAGAAGTGTTCCTACCCAACTGGCACGCACCACGAAGGGCCAGCCCAATACCCAGGCTGCGTTCCAACTGCCCGCTATGCATTCCGGGTTTTCGCCACACCTCGCAACGTCAAGGCTGCGTTGAGGCTTTGGTTCCAGCGACCAGGAACGATGTATGGGAAATTGGCGCGCCTTGACGGCGCAGTCTCGAACGAATTGTTCGAAACCCTCTCTGACTGGAACACCTATCTGGAGCTTCAACGGCCCAACAACCTTCCAAGAGGGCCAGGCCGATGAAGATTCCCATGCACATCCCGATGACGATCGACGCCACCGCCGCCAATGCGCGGCCGGCGGCCGGGCGCGGCAAGCGCAAGGAGGGGGCCACGCCCACCCCCGCTCCCGCCCCCTTCTCTCTGCGCCTCACTTTCGAGGAGCGGGCGGCGCTGGAATCCGCCGCAGGCGACCAGCCGCTCGGCTCCTATATCCGCTACCGGCTGCTTGGTGAGGACGAACAGCAGCCGCGCCGCGCCGCCGTCGCGCGCCGGTCCGGGATCAGGAAGCGCTGGCGCGGCTTCTGGGTGAGTTGGGTCAGTCGAGGCTGGCCAGCAACCTGAACCAGCTCGCCCGTGCGGCGAACACCGGCTCCCTGCCGGTGACGCCCGATACCGAGCGGGCGATCCGGCAGGCCTGCTACGATGTGCAGCGCATGCGGGTCGAGCTGCTGCGCGCGCTCGGCATTATGCCGGGCAACGAGCCGTGATCCTCAAGGGCAGCCAGCGCGCGGGCGCTGCCCCGCTCGCCGCGCATCTGCTGCGCGCCGATGAGAACGACCATGTTGAGGTGCACGACCTGCGCGGCTTCATCGCTGACGACCTGCGCGGCGCTCTTACGGAAGCCTACGCCACGAGCAAAGGGACGCGCTGCAAGCAGTTCCTGTTCTCGCTCAGCCTGAACCCGCCGCAGACGGCCAACGTCTCGGATCGGGAATTCCGGGACGCCATCCGAGCGGTCGAGCAGTCGCTCGGCCTGACCGGTCAGCCGCGCGCCATCGTCTTCCATGAGAAGGAAGGGCGGCGGCACGCGCACTGCGTCTGGTCGCGGATCGACACGGCGAGCATGACCGCGATCAACCTGCCGCACTTCAAGCGCAAGCTGCGCGATCTCTCGCGGGAGCTGTACATCAAGCATGGCTGGCGCATGCCGGGCGGGCTGGTCGACAGCCAGGCGCGCGACCCGACCAACTTCACCCGTGCCGAATGGCAGCAGGCCAAGCGCACCGGCCTCGATCCCCGCGCCATCAAGGCGCTGTTCCAGGAGTGCTGGGCGGCGTCGGATTCCCGTGCCGCCTTCGCGCGGGCGCTGGAAGAGCGCGGCTTCCGGCTCGCCAAAGGGGACCGGCGGAGCTTCGTGGCGGTGGATTTCCGGGGAGAGGTCTACAACGTCGCCCGGTATGCCGGGCAGCGAACGCGCGCCGTGGCCGACCGGCTCGGCGATCCGAACGAGCTTCTCGGCGTCGAGCAGACCAAGGCCGCCATCGCCGCCCGCATGACCGCCGCCCTGCGCGGCCATATCAGGGACGCGGAGAGGGAGTTCGCGCAACGAAGCGGCGACCTGCATCTTCGTAAGCGCGACCTGGTCCGCCGCCAGCGGCTGGACCGGACACATCTCCAGGACCGGCAGGAACAGCGTCGCCTCCGGGAGACCGCCGAACGGGCGGCCCGGCTGCCGAAGGGGCTGCGCGGCCTCTGGGAATGGGTGACCGGCCGCTATGGCAAGATCAAGCGGCAGAACGAGCGGGAAGCCTATCACGCCCATATCCGCGATCAGACGGAGAAGCAGGACCTGATCCACGCGCAACTGGCGGAACGGCGGGTGCTGCAACAGGACATCAGGGCGGCGCGGGACGGCTACGCAGCCGAGATGAAGGGCCTCTATCGCGACGTGGCGGACTACATCCGCATGCAGTCGGACCAGCGGATCGCCGTCCGGGACGAATTTAGGGCCGCCTCGCGCTCAAACGAGCCGCCGATCCGGATGGATTTCGACCGCTCGGCGGAACACACGCGCGGGCTTGGCCGCACGCGGCGGCGGCCGGGGAGCAACTGACGCTGCCATTACGCGGCGCAGGCTCAATCCGCCGGGTCGTCCGACCTGGCCACAACAGCAAACAATCGAACCCATCCCGCCTTCAGCCCTGGTAACACTTGATCGGGCTCCAATTGCCGGCGGTCCGGCTCCATCCGGCCACAACGCGGCGCAGTTTCAAGGGCGGGCACGGCACGCTCAAGCCGTAAAGGCTCCTCCACGTCATGGCTTGTTCCGGTCTCGCCCGTCCCTTCGGTCACGGCGAGATGCGCGGCCGTTCGGTCCCGCCCTTCGCAATGCGCTTGGCGATCTCCGATGTGGCCGGAATGGCTCCGGCCGCCCAACGGCAACAAAGGAGTCCGTCATGTGCAGATTGTTCACCAGGGCAGAACTGGTCGGGATGAATACGGTCGTATTGCAGGCCCTGCTGGGTCAGGTCGGCCGCGAACTGGTCCAGACCGCGCCCGAGAGCCGGCAGCGACGCACCGCGCTCGCCAGCCTGGAAAATATCCGCGCCGAGCTGCGCCGCCGCGCCTTCAGACCCCGGCCATAGCCGGCCGGCAGGAAGGGGCGCGCGCCGCGCCCCTTCTTCGACTATCGTCGGCGTTCTTCCGCCAGCATAGCGGCGACGTGGTCCAGCGTGCTGCTGTTCTCGACGATGCAATCGGCGCGGCTCGCCGCGCGGGCGTAGACCGACAGCGTGTGCCTGGCGGTGAAGTGCCGGTCGCGCTCTGCGGGCAATCCCAGCCGGCCACGGATCGAGGCGATCTCCGACAGGCGGACATAGCCGAGTTCCGGGTATCCGAGCCCGAGGTCGCACAGACCGAAGGCGAGGTCGGGATCGTCCGGGTCGGTTTCGGTGAGAAGCCATGTCGCGCCGGCGTCCGGCGTGAACAGCTTGACGACGGGCACGAAGTCGAATTCGTCGTCGGTTCCCTTCACCGGGGCTTGCCGCTCACCGTTGCGGCGCAGTTGGTCGATGATGGTGTCGGTTAGAAGTTTCATGTTGGTCTCCTTTTCGTTGTGGTTTCAACGGGGAGACCGTCCGGCAGGCCGGGTGAGCCGACAGGTCAACGCCAACACGGGAGCCGCAGGCGAATGGAGCGGGCCGGCGATTGACCGGGCGGCGCGGCCTGCCAGGGATCACGGACAGGGGAAACCACGAAAAGGAACCCGGAACAGAAAACGGCCGCCGTCAGCGGCGACCGTCTCTACCATCCGGGTGATGCGCCGGGATGGAACCGGGCGGATTATTTGGGCGGAACGCGCGTCCCGGCCAGCGAGGGCGGCACGACAGCACCATTCTCGAACCGCCACGTCCCGTCCTGCGCCTGATAGATGCGGCGGCCATCGGGCAGACGCCACGCACGGGCCTGCACGCCCTTCAAATTGGCCTCCGCTGCCGCCTTCTCCCGTTCCGCTTCTGCGAGAGCACGCTTGGTTGCCTCCTCTGTCACGTCGAGCTTCTTCGCTACGCGGTCGCGCAGTATTTGCATGCCCTCGTCCTTGTCGCGGCCGCACTGCTTGATGAGCATCGCCATGACGACGCGAACGGGGTCTTCGTTCGGGTAGCTGGTGGCGTTCGCCAGCATTTCGGCATTGGCTGCCTGGACGTTCTGCCGATACCAGCGATTGACGCAGTTCGACCGCACCGTCACGCCGTCGGTCTGCTGAAAGAATTGCGCGATGGCCTCGATCACGCTGCCGAGATAGTTGCTCTGCTGGGTGGCCGAGAGCGCGGCAAGTTCCCGGCCCGTCCCTGCATGGGCCGTGGTGGCAACGCCAAGCGCGAGCGCTCCGGCGGCGGCGCGAAGAAGCATGGAACGCATGTCAAACCTCCGAAGTTGCGGCGTGCGATCAAGAGGGGGTGGGCAGGCTGACCTTGGGCAGCCCCGAGACGGCGACGGCGTCGAGGTCCGATTGCGCCGGCCTGCCGATCGGCTTGGCCGCCGGCTCCGGCTGTTCCGGCTCCGGCGTGCTGGTCGCCTGCCGCGCAGGCGAATTCGGCCGATCCGCCGCCAGTTGTTCGCGCGTCTGCCGGACCGAGTCCGGCATGTCGCGGTCAAGTTCGGCTTCCAGCCGCTCCAGTTCTTCCTGGCTGACTGAACCCGGCGTAGCGCCATTCAGGCGCTGGCGGATGGCATTGAGGCGCTCGTTGTAACGCTCGATCTCGTCGAGCCTGCGGCGCGCTTCGCGGTCGCGGCGGTCCGCGTTCCGGTAATCTTCTAGTGACGGCGCGCCGTCGGCCCTCTTGATCGTGGCCGCTTCATCGTCGGGAATCCGGCCGCCGTCCTCGGTGTAGGCATTGCCGTTCTGGTCACGATAGACACGGCGACCGTCGGGCAGCGTGGTTGCCCGGTCTCGGAGACGCTCCAGCGACTCCGCCGCTTCCGTCGCCTCTCGGCGGGCTTCAGTCAGGGCAATCGCCGTGGCTTCGGTCGTGGCTTCAAGCCGAACCGCGATCCGCTCGAAGGTCTCGTGCCAGACCATGGCCGCCAGTTCCATGGCGTCCAGAACGTCGAGGATGGCGTCGTCCTTCGGGTCGGCCTCGGGTTTCACGTTCGAGCGCAGCCGTCCGGTGTTGCGGCCGGCCATGTCGTCGTTGAACTCGTCAAGCTCCTGCAAGCGGCGCGCCCGTCGCCACTGCTCCTGAAGGGTTCCCTTTCGCTACAGTGCATCGGCGTCGCAGCCGGATCGGCCCCGGACCGCCGGAAACGGCAAATTCACAACCGCAAGAAGAGTATTTAACAATAATTAACCGAATATAGGTAAAATAATTCTGTAATTAGCGGAAGTGTCGGCGATGGGACTCGACGAAACAAAAGGAACCTTTCTGCTACAGTCCGCCGAATATATTGGCAGGCGATTTGGTGTTCAAGATGAATGATGGCGCTGCAACCGGCGGAATTCACGGAAACGGGCGGCAAGTCGGCTATGCGCGGGTCTCGACCGACGACCAGAACCTCGACCTGCAACGGCGCGCGCTCCGTGATGCCGGCTGTCTGGAAATCTATGAGGACAAGGGCGTGTCGGGCGTGGCGGCCCGCCGCCCGAACCTCGACCGCGCCATGGCGGCGCTGATGCCCGGCGATGTCCTGATGGTGTGGAAGCTGGATCGGCTCGGCCGGTCACTGATTCACCTGGTCGAAACTATCCGGGCGCTGGGCGACCGGGGCATCGGCTTCCGGTCGCTGAGCGACAATATCGACACCACGTCGGCCGGCGGCCGGCTGGTGCTGCACATGTCGGCGGCCTTCGCGGAATTCGAGCGCGACCTGATCGCCGAGCGGACACGCGCCGGTATGCAGGCGCGCAAAGCGCGCGGCGAGCGCGTCGGCCGGCAGCGCAAGCTGACGGCCGAACAGGTGGCGGAGGCACGGCGGATGCTGGATCAGCCCGGCGCGACGAGAGCCGCCGTGGCGCGCGGGTTGAAGGTTTGCCGCACCACGCTGCATCGGGCATTGCTCGCTGAACCGGTTAGGGAGGGGTGACGGGGAGAAGATGAGGCCGCCGTCAGGCGGTGCGGCGCAAATAGGTGGCGGCTCTCGCTCGAATCTGACTAAGCGTAAATACTCTGCGGTACGCTAGACTTCCATGAGAGATCGACGACAAAGAAAGAGATCAATCTCTCTTGAGATAATTACTCGAAGTGACGGGTGACGAACGGCCACCCGTCACTTCATTCTGATCACTTCCCCTTTCCCTTGCCGCTACCCTTAGCGACCTGGGTAAGCGCCGAAGCCGCAGCCGACTTGGCTGCTGCGCTGGACTTGGGGTTCGCCAGCACCTTGCCGGCCGCACTGGCTGCCTTTGAACCAGTGGTCTCATTCTTGCCCGCCATGCAAATCACCTCCTTTCGGTTGGGTTGATCTAAATATAGGGGTTGCGAACCGGCGCACAACCCTATCCCTTGTGGTCCTTAGCAAAACTATGTGCTGACCACTTGCTGATACCGTGCCGGCTCTCGAATTCGTCGGCTCCCCGGCATGGCCAAGGGCTGCCGGGGAGCGAAGAAGATGGGGCCGCCCTCAGGCGGCCCGCTTCTCCTCGTTCACTGTTTGAAGGGCATGTAGGTAATCGGCGGCCCGTTGGGCATGGGCGGCGGCGGTGAAGATCGCCCGCTTGTCGTCCTTCAGGACCTTGAGCCAGGACCCGATATAGGCGGCGTGATCATCGCGCACCTCGGGCGTGATGCCGAGGTCTGCCGACAGGAAGGCGGAGCCGAGTTCGGCAACCAGTTCCTCGGCGGCGTAGCCTTCATCGCCCCAGCGCTTGCGCCCGAATTCGCGGTCGAGCCGGGCGGGATGCCGAGTCCAATGCGTCACCTCATGCCCGAGGGTGGCATAGTAGCTTTCCGCGTCCCGGAACGTCTCGAAAGGCGGCATCTGCACATAGTCGGCGTGGATCGCATAGAAGGCGCGATCCCCGCCATGGCGGATATCGGCTCCGGTCGCGGCGAAGAACCGCTCGGCCCGCTCGATGCGCGCCACGGGATCGAGCACGGGGGCGGCCGTTGCCCGGTACTGCTCCGGCAAACCGTCGATCTGCTCGCCGTTGAACACGGTGTAGCCCTTCATGAAGGGGATTTCGCGCTCGATCTCCTCGCCCGCGTCGGTGGTGTCGGTGCGCTTGATCCGGTCGGCATAGACGACCAGCGACCCGGTCTCACCCTTGCGGACTTGCCCGCCGACTTCCTGGGCCTGGCGGTAGGTCATCCAGATGGGACTGGCGAATCCCTTGGTCACGGCGTCGGCCCACAGCATGAACACGTTGATCCCATTGTAGGGCGTGCCGTTGTGGCGCAGCGGCCGGGTGATGCGGCCCGCCGCGTGTTCGGCGTTCCATGGCTTGAACCAAGGGCGGACCCCCTGCTCAAGATCGGCGATGATGCGGTTGGTGATGCGGGTGTAGACGTCCCCCTTGTTGATATCGGCCATCGGACTTCCCTTTCCTCATGTTCGGGTTGCGTGATGCAACCCGAAGCGAGGCCCGCGCCGGGGAGCGGGGAGTCCGGGGTCAAGTCCGGGCGGTGGCGAGGGGGATCACCCGGCCTGCACGACCAAAGGGAGGAAGGCCGGGGTATGCCGCCGCCCGCCCGCGTCAGCGGGTCGGCTTGACGCCGGCTGGGGCGGAGCCCCTCCCTGAGACAAAAAGCTTGCGACCGCACGGTCGCACCCGGCAGAGAATCCCTTTGATTGCTCATTGGCCATAAACAGCCGTACAGATATCAATCATTTATAGCTTTTCACGGAAATTTTGCATGGAACAAGATCAGTTTGGACATAAGTCGCGAATCACTGCACAATCTAACCGAACCTACATTGAGATATGGCGAATAGATCAAGGCACGAATGTCGACTCTAACTCGTCAAAAGCCAGAATCAGATCACCCCTTATAGAATAATAATCATGATGCTTCAGTCTGCGCGTAGCTGCACCCGACTTTAAGTGCCGGGGATGAGCAGTCGTCGACTCGAGTCTTAACTTATGAAGCTTGAGAAAGCAGGACGTCAATTGTGGAAACAGCGTCTGAAGCCTCGCATCCACCAAAGCCGCGCCGTAGAAAGGTCGCTGCGTCCCCGGCTTTACGCGACAGTAGATATGGAATAGCACCTCATCGCACCAACTATCGAGCTGGACCAGAAACGCATCAATATTTGTCTCTCGATTCCTTTTGAGGAAAATCATCATGCGCTCGGCGTGGCCATGTTTTGAACCAAAAAAAATCTTCCATTCGTAATTTGTTTGTCTTCGGTTCAATACGTACGAAAGTATTTCATTGATCCGACTTGATGGTTGCCCAACAGAGCGAATGATTCTCGCCACCTTCAACATATACTTGGTTGTCGGCTCTACATCACCATAAGGCAATTTTAGTTTTAATCTGGCGTCAATCAATCTTCCACCAGCAATGCGCGCAACCTCCGAATCCCCGCTCCGCATCTGACGATTGATGAAGTCTGCATAGGTGGCAGTACCGAAGAGGTCAGGTGTCAATTCTCGAAATGCACACTTCCTTACCCACCAATCTTTTTCGTTTGACAGAAGGGCATCGAAGTCCGCGAATGTGACAGATTTGGAGTTTAGAGACCAGCCGATTAAAGACTCTTTGTAGCTTGGTTGCAATGGAATCATGCCAAACTTGGGTTTCAACAAACGGTCAGCACAAAATCTTCCTAACGATGCCGTATTCGAGGGAGGACACTTCCCAAGGCAAGACCGAAGAATATCCGCATTTACCGAATGATATAGTTCATTGCCCGAAACGAAGCCCTCGATCGCTTTAGCAAGAGACGCCGGTATACTATTATATTTAGCAATATATAGACAAATGGCCGAAGCGTGCTCAGGGTGCCGATATAGCACTGCCATTAGACGCGCATTTAGCCGGTGTGAAGGATTTGCGTGCGCCAAGAGGTACTTAAACCGAGTAACATTTTCAGTTTGGACCCGCCCTCCACGCGTCATCTCTAAAAGGCGTGGAATAAGTTTATTCTGACTCACAACAGGCTTGATCGATGGTTCGGGCGGACGGCTAATTGACTTAATTTCATTTCGCGGATCGACTATCTTTCTAATGTTGATTTTGGCTGTCTGTGGAAAGAGGCCAATCTCCTTGGATGCGATATCGAGTGCAATAAGTTTTCGCCGCAGATCACCTTCGTTCTTCGCTAAAATCTTGATATCGTCAACATAGCGGAGATAAATGGTTTTCCTCCCCCTTTCTCCCTTTAGGTCGAGATGCTGCAACACAGCTTCGGAGAGCATGCCAGACGCAAGTGGTCCCTGGGGAATTCCATGTCCGTGATAGATACTTTCGTTGCCGGTACTCCAAGTATTAGATGTCCAGATTTTTAGACACTGCAGAAGAAAGTTAACAGTATCCTCGTTAATATTGAGGGCGATGAGAAAGTGCCGGAGCACATGATGATCAATTGAATCGTAAAACGCGGCTAGGTCAAAGTTGGCGATGTAGTCGTACCCATCTATGAATGATTTTTCAACCTTGTTCCCAAACTTTCTGTAACTTCGTTTCCACTGCATATAAAAGAATTGTGATGACTTTCCGCCATAGAGGTGAGCGAAGACACGTTTCTCATAGCGATGTCGGGTTTTTCGTTTGAGCGCGTCCGCAACCAAGTTTACACACGCCTGATAGACGATTTGGTCTTCGACCGTAAGAAGAGTGATCGGACGCAGTGTGCCGGACGCCTTTGGCAGAAAGAGCTTTGATGCATGAGAAGCCTCATAACGTTCCTTCAAGCCTTCTTTACGAATCCATTTGAGATGCGTGTCTGATGCAATTGCAAAAGCATCATATGAATCCCGAAAGTACGCCTTATACTGTGCGTCCGGGTTGGACAATATCCATCGATATGACCGCCGCAGATTCTTTAGGTCAAATACTGCATCAAGATCGCTCATGCGATAGTTTCAACATCTGCATTGAGTAAGATCAGCCGAGATTTTTCTCCGCTGTAGACATATTTCGTTATCGACCCGTCTCTGATCCTTTCAATCGCTTCGTCGATTGCGAAGATCGGCACGAGGAACCATTCGCGCGGGATAACGGGGTTGCCGAAGCGGTCCTTGATCGCGATGTCGAGACGCGCCGGATCGAAAATGCGGTGGATGAGATTTTCGAGCCGTGAGCGGTTGATGTTGAACAGCTCATAGGTCGCGACAACCTCGACATCCGCCATCAGGAAGGTCGGATCGAGCCGGGCGTTGGCGATCCGCCGGGCGATATCGCCGCCGGTGACGCCGATCTTGTGCAGCACCTCCCGATGCGCCGCGACGGTCGGATGGTCCGATTTGCTCCGCAGCACATAGATGACGCCCGAGGCCTCGTCGCCGTCCTCGTTCTGGTCGGCGAAGAGCGGCACCCAGCCGACGGTTCAATGATCCGCCGGCCGGCCGGGTCCTGTTGCAGCGCCTTCTGAAGCGACCGCATTAGCAGGTTGCTCTCGGTCCCGTTGTCGAAAATCACGCGGAGCCGGGCATCCAGCTTGCCCTGCTCGTTGGTGAACGCCTCTTCCATTGCCGCCACATAGGCCTTCTGACCGCCGAGGATGTAGAACCGGCCGGGGGCGATTTCGGACTTGCGCTCGAATCGCCTTGTCTGCCGCAGCCCGGCGCTCAGCTCCTTCTGAACCTGCTCAAACAGGGGCCTGAAGCGGTCGAAATCCTCGCATGTGTCGCGGGCGGCGATTTCTTCGGCGGCGCGCTTCTCCGCCGCCGAGCGGACGTGCCGGAGGTCGGTGATATCGACCGGCGCTGCGGTACTGATACCAAGCTCCGCAAGAAGCTCGTCGTCGTCGATGGTCGTCGCCCGACCTTCGGCGAGAACGTCAGCGCATGCTCCCGCCGTTGTCGAGCGGCCCCTGGTGGTCGCGCGGCTCGACCAGGGGCGCGGCAGTCGGCCAGCTCGCGCCCAGGCGGTCCGAGACGCACGGCGTAGAGCCGCTCGAAGATGTCGCGGTCCTCACCATGCTGCGGGGCGCGGCCGTGCTTTTCGACGAAGCGCTGAATCTCCTCGAAGCCGGCGATCACCCGCTCCTCGCGCGGGGTCCGCGCTCAGATCGCCTCTCCGTCGACCGCTTCGACGCCGAGCTCTTCCAGGAGCGCGTCGTCCTCTGTCGGTGAAGCCCGCCAGCCGCGCGCGGCCTCCTGCTTTCATCCGCGGGCGGGAACGCCACCCCTTCGGCCATGCGCTTTTCCCAGGCGTCCGGGGAGGTGATCGACGGCAGCCGGCCGCGCTCCCGCTTGAACGCCAGCGCCCGTTTGGCAAGGTCCCGCGCCTCCTCGATCGTCAGATTCACGCAAGGTACCAGCCCCCGATCACGGCCGCCGCGCTGCTTCAGGCTCTCCTCGCTCATGGATGCCCGGCGGATGGCGGCATGAAGCCTCCCCCGAAGGGATTGATGCGGTCGATCAGGTCGATGTCGAGTTCGCGAACGTCCATGGCGAATTTCCGCACACCCTCCACGAAGGCGGTGTTCGGGCTCTTGTCCCCGTCGCCGTCGGCCGCGCCGCCCAGGGCGGCCTCCTTGGCCTTCTGGACAAGGTTCAAGGCGGCGACGGCGTGCTGACGGACCGCCTCCTGATCGGCCTCGTCGAGTTCGGGATACTTGTCCTTGACGATCTTGCCCATGCGGAGTTGGGTGAGTTCCTCGGCCAGGGTCTCTCCACCGGCGTGCTCGCCGTCAGAACAGGCCACGCGTGCGATCGACGGCTTGTCCTGCACGAAGGCGGCGATCACCTCGTTCAGGTCCTGGCTGCAGATGCGCTGCGCCTCTGGGCTCTTCGGCGCGACGAGACCCTTGATTTCGATCTCGAACTGGCCGCTCTGCCCGTTGAAGCCGACATTGCACTTCTTCGGATCGTAGCCGCCTTCGCCATAGTCGAAGCCGGGTGTGGCCTCGTTGTTTGGGTTCTTCGGCTTGAACTCGAAGCGCGGCGCGAGCACCTGCTCCATCAGCAGGCTGGCGGCAATGGCTTTCAGCGTGTCATTGACCGCCTCCGTCACGGCCGCCTCGGACGCGTCCGGCTCAGCGATCAGGTTGGTGAACCGCGCGCGGGTCTTGCCAGGTGCATCGCGGGTGGCGCGGCCGATGATCTGCACGATCTCGGTCAGGCTGGAGCGGTATCCCACGGTCAGCGCGTGCTGGCACCAAATCCAGTCGAACCCTTCCTTCGCCATGCCGAGAGCGATGATGATGTCGACGTGGTCGCGGTTGTTCTTCTGGGCCGGGTCCTTCAATGCAGCGGAAACGCGGTCGCGCTTGGCGACATCGTCGTCAACCAGATCGGCGATACGGAGCACGCGGCCGTCAGGCGTCCGGACCAGATGGAACCCGGTCGCGGGGTCGATCTCCTGCCAATCCCCCAGTGCCTCGATGATGTGCTCGACCTCCCTGATCTTGTCCTTCGTGCTTTCGCGCGAATTGACGCTCGGGATATGGACGATGGTCTTCTCGGCGGGGTCGAGCACCTTCACGATGTCATCGGCGTAGGAGCCGGCATAGAAGTAATAGCCGATATCGAGCTGCTTCAGATACTCGTAGCCGTTGAGCTGTTCATAGTAGGTGTAGGTGACGGTATCGAATTTCGCTTCGTCCTGCGGCATCAGGACGGCTTCGGCGTCACCCCGGAAGTACGACCCGGTCATTGCCACGATATGCACCCGGTCGCGGGTGATGAACTGGCCCAGATGCAGGCCCAACTTATTGTCCGGGTTGGCGGAGACGTGGTGGAACTCGTCGACAGCGATCAGGCGGCCATCGAAGGCCTCCACCCCGAACCGGTCGACCGCAAATCGGAAGGTCGCGTGGGTGCAGACCAGAACCTTGTCGGCACTGTCGAGGAAGGCCCTCACCGACCCCACCTTGCCGCCGTTGTCCGCGCCCGGCGCGTTGCAAAGGTTCCATTTCGGGGCCACCGTCCAGTCGGCCCAAAAGCCGAAGCGGGTCAGCGGCTCGTCATTGAAGCTCGCGCCGATGGACTTTTCCGGCACGACGATGATCGCCTGCCGGAGCCCCTGATTGTGCAATTTGTCCAGCGCAATGAACATCAGCGCCCGGCTCTTGCCCGAAGCCGGCGGTGACTTGATGAGAAGATACTGCTCGCCCCGCTTCTCATAGGCGCGCTCCTGCATCGGCCGCATACCGAGCGCATTGGACTTCGTCGACCCGCCGGTGCGGGCGTAGGAGACAGAGACCGAGGGAACGGACTTATGGAGTGCCATTGAAACCTCCCCCGACAGAAGAAAGCTGGTTCCGCCACCATTCCAAGGTGCGTTTGCAGAGATCCAACCCCACGTCCCAGCGCTCCTCCGCTGGCAGATGGTCTCCGAGATCGATGAGGAGATAGGGCGCGCCATAGGGGCCGACGCTATATGGACCCATCCCGTAGCCGGCGACTCGATCAGTCGAGTGTGTTGGACGCAGATGCTTGAATCCATTAGCGATGTCACGAATTCGGCCTCTTTTGAAATCCGAGTGGGTAGCGGCTGTCGAGCTGGGGCCTGACGACGGGCCTGCATCGATCCCTTTGTTCGACCGGCGAGACCATCCCTTCGTCCCGACCTGCCTTCTGCGGGGCCAGGCGGGGATCGGCGGTCAAGGATGGCCGGAGGCCACCGCGCAGCGGCGCGAAGCGTCCTTGATGGCCGATCCCCGCCTGGCCATGCTGGGTGCAGGTGGGGCTCTGGAGGCGAGTGCGGGGCATGCAGAACCAACTCTTCGAGGTGGCCTTGGGCATTGCCGAGCCGTGGTACGTCAACGGCGTCGACTTCGACGCGGCCGAGAAGACCCTGACGATCGGTGTCGATTTCGTCGCCGGGACACGGTTTCCGGCGGCCGGCGTGGCAGGCGTGCATCCGGTCCACGACACCCAGATCAAGCGCCTGCGGCATCTGAACTTCTTCCAGCACGAATGCTTCCTGGAGGTCAGAACGCCTCGCGTGAAGCTGCCCGACGGGCGGGTCGTGCAGGTCGAGCCCGAGTGGTTCGGCAAGCTCGCCGGCTTCACCCTGCTGTTCGAGGCGCTGGTGCTGGCCATGGCCCGGCAGATGACCTTTGCCGCCGTGGCCAAGCTGGTCGGCCTGTCCTGGCATCGCGTCCATGCGATCTGTTCGCGCTATGTCGATCTCGCCCTGGCCGAGGCCGATCTGTCGACGGTGACGGCGGTGGCGATCGACGAGACCTCCTGCCGGCGCGGCCACAACTACCTGACCATCGCCGCCGATATGGATGAGCGCAAGGTGGTGTTCGTCACCGAAGGCAAGGACGCCAAAACCATCACCCACTTCGCCGAATACCTGGCCGAGCACAAAGCCATGCCCGAGCAGGTCCGCTCGGTGAGCATCGACATGTCGCCGGCCTTCATCAAGGGCGTGGCCAGGCAGTTGCCCAACGCGCGCATCACCTTCGACAAATTCCACGTCGTCGCCCATGCGTCCGCCGCCGTCGATCAGACCAGGCGCATCGAGCAGCGAACCGATCCGAGCCTCAAGGGGCTGCGCTGGAAGCTGCTCAAAGACCGCGACCGGCTGACTGACGAGGGCCGGGCCGACCTTGACGCGTTGATCGCTCAGGTCGCCACCAAACGCACGCCGCGCGCCTGGCTCTACCGTGAGAATTTGCGCGACATCCTCGAGCGCAAGCAGATCAACGTCGTCTCCGCCATGCTCAAGCAGTGGTGCACCAACGTCCTGCGTTCCAAGGTCGAGCCGATGAAAGACGTCGCCAGGATGATCCGTAGGCACTTCGACGGCATCGTCGCCTGGACCCAGACCCGCCAGACCAACGGCTTCATCGAGGCGCTCAATGGCCTGTTTCAGGCCGCCAAACGCAAGGCCCGCGGCTACACCCGGTTCGCCACCATGCGCACCGTACTCTTCCTCATCGCCGGAAAACTCGACTTCACCCGGATCAACCCGCAGGCCGCATAGCCCACTCGAAATTCAAAAGAGCCCGAATTCGCTTGATGTCGCTATTTTGGCTTTCGAAATGCCCCTTCACCGGGTCACCGACATTCGAGCGAAAGATGCCAAGAGATGTACGCTGAACGTCTGTAAGTTTGTGCTGAAGCCAGTCAATAATATGGTTTAGCGCCAGTATCGCCGCAAAGGCTCGCAACACATTATCCTGATCTGCTTCAAGCTCCGAAACGGCCAGCTCACAGACTCTGAGATAGTCATCAACGGAATCGATACCGAACATCTTCGTATCTTTACGTGTCATGAACGCGCCCCTGCCTTATGCTTTTTTTTCGCAGTCACCCCAGCGGTCATCTTCGTGTAAAGTTCGAACAGTTTCTCAAGCCGCTCGGTGTCGTTGCGGAAGCGACGGCCGATATAGATGCGCTCCAGCACCTCGTCGTTGCGCTCATGCGCCTCGCGCAGGTTCGTCGGCATGGAGTCGGGATCGTAAAGTTCGGCAAGGGTTGCCGGGAAATGCGCCTCGCGCGCCAGCAGAATATCCTCTGCGCAGCGCATCAGGTCGGCCTTGTTTTTGTCGGTGAGAGTCGGCAGCGGAAAACTATTGTAACAGACTCCTGTGGAGTATCTGAGGTCCGACTTCATTCGGCCGGAAGTTACGCCGATCCAAGCCAGGTGCATGCGGGAACTAAGTACCGACAGTATATATATAGGCGCATCGTAAATAGCCTGAGCGGCATCGGACACGATGGTTTCGCTCGAAATGTAGTCAGCGGTTACGTATGGCCTTCTCTCAGAAAATACACGCGGCACTACAATCTGAGTTTCCCTGCCGGTGATGGTACGCTCGAACTTATAGGGCGTCGCAATGCCCAGTTTCCCGCGCTCGCTGCCGGTTTCGCGGTACTCACGAATGGCTTCTAGCCGTTGTGCGATCAGCGGGATGGATTCTGCTAGTGCGCTTTGGTTATCATTGATCCAGAGGCACGTGCGCTCGACCCCATTGATTAGGCTCTTTTGAATTTCGAGTGGGCTATGCGGCCTGCGGGTGTGTGATCCGGGTTGAAGTGCGAGTTTTTCCGGCGATGAGGAAGAGTACGGTGCGCATGGTGGCGAACCGGGTGTAGCCGCGGGCCTTGCGTTTGGCGGCCTGAAACAGGCCATTGAGCGCCTCGATGAAGCCGTTGGTCTGGCGGGTCTCGGGTCCAGGCGACGATGCCGTCGAAGTGCCTACGGATCATCCTGGCGAGGTCTTCATCGGCCTCGACCTTGGAACGCAGGACGTTGGTGCACCACTGCTTGAGCATGGCGGAGACGACGCTGATCTGCTTGCGCTCGAGGATGTCGCGCAAATTCTCACGGTAGAGCCGTGCGCGCGGCGTGCGCTTGGTGGCGACCTGAGCGATCAACGCGTCAAGTCGGCCTGGCCCTCAGTCAGCCGGTCGCGGTCTTTGAGCAGCTTCCAGCGCAGCCCCTTTGAGGCTCGGATCGGTCGCTGCTCGATGCGCCTTATCTGATCGACGGCGGCGGACGCATGGGACGGCGACGTGGAACTGTCGAAGGTGATGCGCGCGTTGGGCAACTGCCTTACCACGCCCTTGATGAAGGCCGGCGCATGTCGATGCTCACCGAGCGGACCTGCTCGGGCATGGCTTTGTGCTCGGCCAGGTATTCGGCGAAGTGGGTGATGGTTTCGGCGTCCTTGCCTTCGGTGACGAACACCACCTTGCGCTCATCCATATCGGCGGCGATGGTCAGGTAGTTGTGGCCGCGCCGGCAGGAGGTCTCGTCGATCGCCACCGCCGTCACCGTCGACAGATCGGCCTCGGCCAGGGCGAGATCGACATAGCGCGAACAGATCGCATGGACGCGATGCCAGGGACAGGCCGACCAGCTCGGCCACGGCGGCAAAGGTCATCTGCCGGGCCATGGCCAGCACCAGCGCCTCGAACAGCAGGGTGAAGCCGGCGAGCTTGCCGAACCACTCGGGCTCGACCGCACGACCCGCCCGTCGGGCAGCTTCACGCGAGGCGTTCTGACCTCCAGGAAGCATTCGTGCTGGAAGAAGTTCGGAGTACTGCGCGCAGGCGTTGATCTGGGTGTCGTGGACCGGATGCACGCCTGCCACGCCGGCCGCCGGAAACCGTGTCCCGGCGACGAAATCGACACCGATCGTCAGGGTCTTCTCGGCCGCGTCGAAGTCGACGCCGTTGACGTACCACGGCTCGGCAATGCCCAAGGCCACCTCGAAGAGTTGGTTCTGCATGCCCCGCACTCGCCTCCAGAGCCCCACTCTGCCCCAGCATGCCGAGGCGGGATCGGACCATCAGGACGCTTCGCGCCGCTGCGCGGTGGCCTCCGGGCCATCCTTGACCGCCGATCCCCGCCTGGCTCCGCAGAAGGCAGGTCGGGACGAAGGGATGGTCTCGCCGGTCGAACAAAGGGATCGATGCAGGCCCGTCGTCAGGCCCCAGCTCGACAGCCGCTACCCACTCGGATTTCAAAAGAGGCATTGATTAGCTCGAATGACCCAACCATCTTCCTGAATAACTGGGCCGCCTTTGGATATCGAGCAACTATGTCGTCACGTTCTTCTAAGCTCATCATGAAATTACCCTTGTCTCTCGGAATATTTCCCGCCACCATTTCAGGCAAATCGGAAATTGGGGCGGGGTGCTTCTCTACAATAATGCTCGCCCCATCCGTCAGGTATGCATTGATCGACTTAGCTACTTTGCGCTGATTGTCGAAATGTATGAACTTCTCCCCTCGGGGATTCGCTGAAACTCCGACGACAATGCAGATGACGTTAGCGTTGTTGCTGGCATTATTAGACCAATAAAAATCCTTGTGAGCGAATATAATCTCCTGTCCGTTCTGGAATATGGGTGGCCAAATTAGCGGAACTTGAACGCCTTGGCAGATGGAATTGGTTGCAACGAAGGCGAAAGAACCGCCATAGCGTATTATGTCAGATGCCTTCCAAAACCACCCTGCCACATAGTCAACGGCCTTTGCGCCATTTCGGCTAAGCAGCTTTAGATCAGACTTTTGAGCTAACGTCTGAAACTTATCACCGACATAAGGTGGATTTCCGCAAATATACGTCTCCCCACCCTCGTTCTCGAAGTCAATTTGCGCCTGATCGAGCGGCGTGTGAAACAGATCATCTGCCTGATGCTTCACACCGGTTCCGGTGGGCGGGCAGATACTCAGCCAATCCAGCCGCAAGGCATTGCCACAGGTGATCCAGTTTTCGGCATCGAGCGGAAGAAATTCGGCCAGAGCTTCCTTCTGTCCGCGATAGAGCACATCGCACTGGAATTCGGCGATGATGAGTGCCAGGCGCGCGATCTCGGCGGGGAAATCGCGCAGTTCGATTCCTCGGAAGTTGGTGAGTGGCATTTCGCTTTTCGCGCCGGATTCGCGCCGACGCTTGTTGATCTCGGCCTCGATGGCGCGCATTTCCTTGTAGGCAATGACCAGGAAGTTGCCGGAGCCGCAGGCCGGGTCGAACACCCTGATCCGTGACATGCGCCGGCGCAGGTTCAGCAACATGCGGGGGTTGTCCCCCGCCTCCGCCAGCCTGGCACGCAGATCATCGAGGAACAGCGGGTTCAGCACCTTCAGGATGTTCGGCACGCTGGTGTAGTGCATGCCGAGCGCGCCACGCTCCTCGTCATCGGCGACGGCCTGGATCATCGATCCGAAGATGTCGGGGTTGATCTTCTTCCAGTCGAGATTGCCGATGTGGAGCAGATAGGAGCGCGCGATACGGCTGAATTGCGGGACCTCGGCACTGCCGGAGAACAGGCCGCCGTTCACGTAGGGGAACTGATCGGCCCAAGGCCGCAAGCCCGATGCCGCGCGGTCCCGGATCGGCGTGTTCATCGCCCGGAAAACCTCGCTGATCACCGCATGGGTGTTGGAGGCATCCTTGGCGCTCATCTGCTCGACCGTGGCGGTGAACAGGCGAGAGCCGTTGAAGATGTCGGTATCCTCGGCGAAGAAGCAGAAGATCAGCCGCGCCATGAAATGGTTCATGTCGGGTCGGCGGTCGGCCGTGCCCCATGCTGGGTTGTCCTTCAGCAGCTCGACATAGAGCCGATTCAGCCGGCTGGTGGCGCGGATGTCGAAAGCGTTCTCGGCGATCTCGCGGACCGTGGTGATGCCCGCCAGCGGCAGGAAGAAGCCGAAATGGTCCGGGAAGTCGGCATAGGCGCAGGCGACCGTGTCGCCGGAGATCAGGTTCTCGGCCTCGAAGGTGTCCCCATCGGTCGCCAGGACGAATTTCGCCTTCGCCCGCGCCGTCGCCGGGCTGGCCTTCAGGCGCTCAAGCGTCGCCGTGACCTCGCCCGGTGCGGCGACGGCGATGTGGATGTTGTTGGTCTGAAGCACGCCGCCAAAGGGGCCGCTGACATCCGACTTGTTCGAGTCGCCCTTGCGGAGACGCTTGATCGTCGTCTCCTTGTTGCCGAAGGCTTGCAGGAACGCGAAGGGAAATTCCCCTGCGTCGAACGGCTGCTCGGCGAGCCTGGATATGGCCTCTTCGATCTCAACGGCGTTCATGCGGGTCCCTGTTCGGTAGCCTCAGCCTGATCCCTTCATCGTCGGCTTCGCCCGGATCACGGAAGGCGTTGCAAGTCTCCAGCTCCCAGCGCGTAGCTGATAGATCGCGCCAATCGACGGCCGAAGTCCACCGTTGCGCGAATTCGAGCGTGCGGATGATCGGCTCCGGGTGGCCGGTCTGGGACAGAGCCTTGAGGGCGGAGAGATAATTGGATCGGTAGATGGTCGGGATGACGATCCGCTCCTCGCCGGCCGCGACCAGTTCAGCGTTCATCATGATGCGGGCGATTCGCCCGTTGCCGTCTGCGAAGGGATGCACCTCGGAGACGACGAACATCATGAAGACGGCGCGGGCGAAGGGCGTCTCCAGGCTGCGGTGCAGCGCGAAGCCCTGCTCCAGCGTCCCCTCGACCAGCTCGGGGGCGACGAACACCGTACCGCCGGCCCGGTTGCCCTGGGCCTTGAACTGCCCCGGCATCTTGTCGGGCCGCGAGTCCATGACCGTCGCGTGGCGGCGGCGGAGGCTTGCGACCAGGTCGGGGAAGCGAGCCGGCAGGCGCGACAGGTCGGCCGTGTCGGCGACGACGCGATAGGTCCCGAGCACGTCATGGGCGTCTTCCGGCCGACCTGCCGGGATCACGCCCCTGAAGACGATGTCGGCGGCCTCGTCGACCTCGAACTCGGTCCCCTCGATGAAGTTGGAGAAGTAGGCCTCGAAGAAGGCCAGCGTCGCCTGCCCCTCGGCAGGGCGCGGCCGAGCCAGCCGGGTGACCGGCGGGTGGTCGCGCAAGGCCCGGTGCAGGGTCTCGAACAGGGTGAGTCGGGCGGGATCATAGGGCCGGCCCCGCTGCCGGGCCTGGGCGGCCGGGGCCGATACCGGCGCGTCCCGCGTGCCGAGCAGCGTGCCGATCAACTCGTCGATCGCGCGGGCCTCCGCCTCGAGACCGAGGGCGGGGGCGATCGCGCGCATTTCGTCGCGCAGCCGGTTGACGGCGTCCTCGCCGCTGCGCCGCAGCAGCGTGTCGAGGCGATCCTCGATGTCGCGGCGCGGCAGGGTGCGCGGCAATGCGCCGCCGCGCGCCCGGCTGGCGCGCATGTTCTCCAGATAGCGCGCGCCGTGGAACTGAGCGACAGCCCGCCGATGAAGGGCCGGTCGGACGGCAACGGCCCCGGCCCCCGGCGCGGCCTCAGAAAGACCCCCGGCAGTCGGATGTCGGCCCCGGCCGGCGTGACCAGACAGACGGAGCCGTCGCCGGCCGGCGCGTTCTCCAGCGCCGTGCGGTCGGCGATCAGGCCGCCGGGGAAGTACCCGCCGACAATCTGCCAGAGGTTCCGGCGCACCACTGAGGCTGGGTCGTCCGTCAGATTGCGGGTATAGAGACGGCTGGCGAGCTTCCGCAGCTCGCCGGCCTTGACGGCCCGCGAGACGATGCGCGTGGTGGCGCTGGTCGAGACAAACGCCTCGGGCATTGAGTCGAGCGATTTTTGCGGCAATAGCGGTCCTCCCAATAGGAGGATAGCGATTTTTTCCGACTTAGCGAAGCATCCGTGGAATTAATCCACAGATAAGAACACCGCATCCAAGGCCGGGCCTTGGCTCGTGGTTCAGCGGCGGAACGCTGATCGAGGTCCAGGGGCAACGACATGCGCCCTGGTCGATGGGGTCCAGGGGAGAGCGGAAATCTCCCCGGCGCGGTCCGGGCAGCGCATGCCCGGTCGTGGTCCAGCGGCGAGACGCTGGCGCGCATCCAACCCGCGCAGAGTTGGCCCGCTCCGGGAGGAGTCGTGGGATCGAAGGGGCGGCGACACGCCCCCTCGCCATGGGGGTATCGGGGGAGCGCGGCGGCTCCCCTGATCGCCGACGCCGCCATGGCCCCAATGGGCCGGTGGGGGCGCGGCGCGAGTGATGAACCGGCGATACGGTTCAATGGTGCGGTCCGGGCTCGATGCCGGGACCGCGCCACGGCCGGGGGGATGCAACGGGGGCGCGCAGCGGGACCCCTTGCCAAGATGCGTGCTGTAGTACAGCACACATCTTGCGCGCAGCGGAAACCCTGAGCCTTCCGTACGATCGCATTATCAGGATCGTCCCCGCCCTCGACGCATCATAGACACCGGTTCCGACAGCCTCCACCGTCATTCGGTCGAGGATCGGGATCACAGCGTCCATCATCGGAGCAGCGACGGACAGTCTGGTCCTGTGTCGCAACTCTCCGCCACCACAGAACGCGGGACATGGGTTCGAGGCGAGGAAGCGAGCCTCGTCAATCTCCGGCGCGGCCTCCGGCTGGGCACAAACACGCGAGGGGCCGCCCGAGTCTCGGGCGGCCCTTCCGGGATGCCGGCGGCTTCAATGTCGCCGACCTCTCTCGGGGGGTAGAGATGCAAGACGCGCAGCGGAACCCCTGAGGCTGCCATACGATCGCAATATCAGGATCGTCCCCGCCCTCGACGAATCATAGAAACCGGTTCCGACAGCCTCCACCGTCATTCGGTCGAGGATCGGGATCGCCGCCTCCATCATCGGAGAAGCGACGGACAGCCTGGTCCTGTGTCGCAAACTCTCCGCCACCCCAAAACGCGGGACATGGGTTCGAGGCGAGGAACCGAGCCTCGTCAATTTCCGGCGCGGCCTCCGGCTGGGCACAAACACGCGAGGGGCCGCCCGAGTCTCGGGCGGCCCCTCCGGGATGCCGGCGGTTTCAATGTCGCCGGCTAGCTCCCTCCAATTCCATTCGGAAACGAGCGTGAGTCCGTATTTTTCGCCGAACCAGAGGGCGAACTCCTCGGCCGTCATGCCGGCCTCCTGAGCCTCCGCGGTTCGGTCGGCCTCGATGCCGGCGTCCCCGGTATCGAGGCCGAACAGCTCCAGCATCTTCCGGTCGACGGCCAGCCAATAATCCATGAATGAAATCTCTTCGTGCATGGCGTCCTCCTCACGGGAAAGGCGGGCGCTTACGCGCCCGCCTCCTCCGCTTTGGCCTCGTATTGGCGGAGCGTGATGCGGCCCGAGCAGACCGGGATCATCTCAAGGTCGATGTTGAAGCCCTTCCCGTCCGCGTGGGGCCAGGCCGCCCCGATCCTGGTCCAGGCGGCGCGCTCCCGCTCGGGTATGAAGTAGGCGATGTAGGCAGGCGATTTCTTCGCGGTGCTGTTGGTGTTTGTCATGGTCGGTTCCTCATCTTTCCGGGCTGGACCATTCCAGCCGTGCCCGTTCGCAGGCTGGGTGTCGGGCCGGACGCAAGCCGTTGTTTGGGGGGACCGCGCAGCGGGGGAGCCATAGAACTGCTTGCGGCCATGAGGACCGCGCCCTGCCAGATTGGGCACTGGATGCTGGAAATGCGTGTGCGGCCCGGTGAGGAAGGCGGCCAGGCCGCATGGCAACAGCGGCAATGGCGTCGCCACGGCCAAATGATTGTTGTCAAAACTTGGGAAGCGGCCGGGATCGCGGGCTCTGACGCGACCAATATTTCTGAGAACAGTACTCATTCGCGCTACAGAAGGCCGTCAACTCGCCTCAACTCCGGGCGTTCAGGAAAAATTTTACGATTCTCGGGCTAAAAACGTATTTGTCCGATTGGCGACCGCTTGAAAGTGGGTCAAATGCGACTCACCTTTGGGTGGCAACAGTCACCCAGAGAAGAGAAGAACGGAACCCAAGCAGATCGAACTGAAAGCGAGAATCCGTCTCGCGATCAGATTGGATCTGAAAGGAGGGTTCCGTGCATCGCGCGCCTGATCCCAAAACCGGTCTGAAATTGCTCATTATCCTCGTCGCCGCGTTGGCGACGGTGTGGAGTGCAGCAATGCTGACCGGCGGCTTCATTGCCTCCGGCCAGCTCAACAGCCCGTTCAACCCGCTCGGTTCCGTCCTGCCGTACTTGGCTGCGGCATCGATGATGGGTGCGGTTGCCATTTTTTACTTCGCGCTCGGCTTTCGCGAGCGAGCGTCGCTCGCGATGATCGCCAGTTCCTTCGTCCTGGCGGTGACGCTGTCGCTCCTCGCCTCGCTGACGCAGACCTACATGGTGGTCGATGCGTCGATGGGCGCGGCCTTCGTCCGCGCGGCCGAGGCGAAAAGCGACGGGGCTCTCAAGCAGCGGGTCCGGCGCATCGACGCGGCGATGACCGGGATTTATCTCGGTCAGGTCGACCACATGGCGCAGCGCATGGAAGAGGAAGCCGCGACCGGTCGCGGCCCGCGCTTCCGCGAAGCGGAGCAGCGCTTCCATGTGCTGCGTGCGACCTATGGCAGCGCCATCGGCGCGCCGATGGCGCTGGGACGCGGTAGCCGCGACACCGATCTCGCCGGCCTCGCCGACGCGATCGAGGCCCTGAAGGGCAAGGCGAGCCTGGTGGAGCGCTTCGCGTCCGAGGTCGATATCCGCGCTCCCGAGTTCCGCGCGCAGATTGACGCGCTCACGGCGACCATTGCCTTGATCGCGGCGGAGTATCAGATCGACCGGCGGAGTCTCGTCTACCGACAGGTCATCACGAAGCTCGGCGAAATGCTGGCGAGCTTCGGGACGGCCGACCTCGGCTTCACGCTCGCCGTGCTCCTCTCCCTCTCCCCTGACCTCATTCAGATGCTCTGCACCATCCTGCTGCTGTGCA
Organism: Rhodospirillaceae bacterium; assembly: GCA_018401495.1. Taxonomy (GTDB): domain Bacteria; phylum Pseudomonadota; class Alphaproteobacteria; order Thalassobaculales; family Thalassobaculaceae; genus Thalassobaculum_A. Next base: position 487,834 of record JAGYJX010000006.1, on the reverse strand, counting down.
TGCGGCGGGAGCAGCGCGACCTGCCGGTCCCGCCCGCCCATGCGGTCGAGGACCTTCCCTTTCCGCCGGAGGATTGGGAGCCCCGTGAGCCGGCCTGGGGCCGGCAGATCACCGACACCGTGCATTAGGGAGGCCGGTGATGACGCGTCCTGACGACCTGATGAACGATATCCCGCGCGGCGCGCCCCGGCGCGGCGGGATCGAGACGCGGCTCGAAGACCACCTGACGCCGCGCGCGCAGTTCCGCGATCCGGCCTCGATCCTGGACACGCCCTCCCTCGCCCGGTCCAGCCACAAGCTGCATCTGGGTGTGGTCGGCGGCACGGTGCGGCCGGTCGCCCTGTCCGACGGCCGCGTCGAGCGGCACGTCATGGGCGGGCACGGGGTCGGCATCGGCGACGACCGCCATGCGGTCCTGGTCGCCGGGAGCCGGTCCGGCAAGGGGCGCTGTGTCATCGTGCCGACGTTGCTCGATTATGAGGGCAGCGTGCTGGCGACCGACCCCAAGGCGGAGCTGTTCAACATCACCGCCATCCGCCGGGCGCGCGACCTGAAGCAGCGCGTCTTCGGGCTCGATCCGTTCGGGATCGCGGGGCCGCATGTCGCGCGCTACCGTGCCGGCTTCAACCCGATGACGATCCTGAAGCCCGGCAGCGAGACGCTGATCGAGGATTCCGGGCTGATCGCCGATGCGATGGTCATTCCCGGCAAGGGCGACAGCCATTGGGACGATAGCGCCCGCAACTGGATCGAGACGCTGATCCTGCATGTGGCGACGCATGAGCGTTACGCGGCCGAGCGCAACCTCGCGACCGTGCATCGCCTGCTGATGCGCGGGGCCGTGGCCGACGGCAGATCGGACGCGGCGCGCTCGCCAATCAGATGTTCGCCAACCGGGGCGCTGACGGCGCGGTGCAGGAAGGGGCGGCGGACTTCTTCCAGAAGCCGAAGGAGGAGCGCGGCTCGGTCCTTTCGACCGCGCGGCGGCACGCGAAGTTCCTGTCCTACCGCGCCATCCGCAAGGTGGTCACCGCGCATGACTTCGATCTCGAAGACCTCAAGCGCGAGCGGATGACCATCTATCTCTGCCTTCCCGCCATGCGGCTTGGGACCTGCGCGCGCTGGTTCCGGCTGTTCGTCAACTTGGTCCTGGCGGCGATGGAGCGGGTCAGGACCCGCCGAGCCCGCCGGTGCTGATGTGCCTCGATGAGTTCCCGGTGATGGGACACCTGAAGACCGTCGAGGACGCGGCCGGGCAGATTGCGGGCTTCGGCGTGCGGCTCTGGCCGATCCTTCAGGACCTGACGCAGTTGAAGGCGCTCTACCGCGACCGCTGGGAGACCTTCCTCGGCAATGCCGGCGTGATCCAGTTCTTCGGCAACCACGACCTGTTCACGCTGGAATGGATCGCCAAGCGGCTCGGCAAGACCTCGCTGATCGTCACGCGCCGGTCCGACGTGTCGTCGGACAGCCGCGAGCGCCAGGGCGTCAGCGGCGAGTCCTGGTCGGTCGAGGTCCAGGACCTGATGACGCTCGAAGAAGCCAGCCGCTTCTTCGCCCGCGACGACCATCTGGCCCGCCAGCTCGTCATCCGGGCCGGCGACGACCCGATGATCCTCCAGCGCGTCAACTACGACACCCACGAGTTCTTCAGGGGGAAGTTCCATGCCGACCGCTGATCCCCGTACCGACCAGTCTCAGTCCGGTCAGGGCCGCGTGCGCGTCCTGCGCGCCGGCTACATCTCGCCCCGGTGGCTTTATGTGCTGGAGGATATCTCGCGGATCGTCACCTGGACGATCTTCGGCGCGCTCGGCAGTGCCTGCCTGTGGCTGACGATCTTCGGCAATCCGTTCCGGTTGCCGATGACGCAGCAGACGGTTGTTACGGTCGCCGGGATCGGCTTCGCCTGGATCGCCGCCGGGGCGATCAATCACGTGCTGCTCGGCTGGCGCGGCGGCTATGGGCTGCGGCCCTACGGGTCCGACCGGCTGACCGGCAGTTTCGCGCCCGGCCGGATCAGCCTGCGGATCGGCAGGCGCGATGTCGAATTCGACGCTGGACCGCGCCGCACCAGTTCATGATGCGCGAGCATCCCGACCGCATAGAAGAGGCCCGCGCCGAAGAGCGCGCCCGCAGCCTCGGCCTTGAGCAGCAGCCCGGTCACTTCCGGCGGGCTTTCGAGATCGTTCTCGATCTCGGCCTCACTCGTCACCGGCTCGCCGAAGTGGCGACCGAGGAACAGGCCCGCGACCTGATCCGCCAGATCCAGGAGTTGGACGGCTACGCGCGCGGCAGTGCCGGTGCTGGAACCCTCATCCGCAACGACCGCCAGCCGGGGGCAGCACCCATGCGCCGTCCGTCGCTGGTCGACTGAAGGAGGATCACATCATGAACGACGATCGTCATCAGAACCTGCCGATGTTCCTCGGGACTCTCTGGCTCGTCCTGGCCTGGCGGATCGCCGCCGGCTTCGGCGGGACGATCTTGGGGACCTTCTTCGCCGCCTTCCTCGCCGCGCAGGGTGTGGCCTTTCTGATTGAGGCCATCCGCACCCGCCGCGCGATGCGCGGCCCCCGGCCGGCGACCAGGGTCCCGCCGCTCTGGCTGATCGCCTGGGGCGTGATTGTCATCCTGCTGGCGGTCAAGGGCGCGCCGCATGTCAGCGTCGGGGAATACAACCTCGCCTGCAACTATGTCGGCTGGCACGGCTTCGTCCGCACGCCGCTCGGGTTCGAGTGCCCGACCGTCCTCTTCATCCGCGTGACGTAAGAAAGCGCGTTCACACTGGAGTATTCGCAGTCCACACAAAATATTGCCAATAACAACCATGAATGGCAATATGTAAATATAATTCGTTTCAAATTGTAACAACCTGGCAACCGTGAGAAAGGAGGCCGCCATGACTGAGAATAGTTCGATCAGCACGGAGTTCCGCAACGCCAATGCTTCGCCGGTCGAGGCGCGCGGCGCGCAGCCGCTCGACTTCGACCCCGGCCGCTATCGCGCCGATCTGGCCGGGCTCGACCTGACGGAGCAGCAGCAGACGGCGTTGCTCGGCGCTCTGTGGTCGATCATGCAGAGCTTCGTCGAGATGGGTCTCGACGTGAAAAACTGTGGGCAAGTCTTCGCCGCCTTCAACGAGGCCTCCGGCGTCGATTCGGCCGATGATACGCTGGATGTGTCAGCAAAAACGGAGATCAAGCGCGGGAGGGGATTCGAGCATGGCGGGTAGCAATCACAGGCAGGCGGTCATCTATTGCCGGGTGTCCAGCATCAAGCAGACGACGGTCGGCGACGGCCTGCGCTCGCAGGAGACGCGCTGTCGCGAGTTCGCCCGCATGAAGGGCTATGAGGTCGCCGAGGTGTTCCGCGACGACGTGTCGGGCAGCCTGATCGACCGTCCGGGCATGAAGTTGATGCTGGCCTTCATCCGCAAGCGCCGGTCCAGCGGGACCGTCGTCATCATCGACGACGTGTCGCGCCTCGCACGCGGGCTTCAGGCGCACCTGGAGCTGCGCGGGTCGATCGCGGCGGCCGGCGGCGTTCTGGAATCGCCGTCGCTGGAATTCAGCGACGACCCGGATTCGATCCTCGTCGAGAACCTGCTCGCCAGCGTCTCGCAGCATCAGCGGCAGAAGAATGGCGAGCAGACCAAGAACCGCATGCGCGCCCGCGTATCGAACGGGTACTGGGTATTCCAGGCTCCCATGGGCTATCGCTACGAACGCGTCACCGGGCGCGGCAAGATGTTGAAGCGCGACGAACCCGTCGCCTCCATCGTGCAAGAGGCCCTCGAAGGCTATGCCTCGGGCCGTTTCGAGACGCAGGCCGAAGTGATGCGCTTCCTGCAAGAGCATCCGCTGTTCCCCAAGGACAGTCGGGGCATCGTCCGCCACCAGCGCGTCTGCGGCCTGCTCAACCAGCCGGTCTATGCCGGCTACATCCAGGCCCCGGAATGGGATATTTCGCTGCGGGCCGGACAGCATGAGCCGCTGGTCAGCTTCCAGACCTGGCAGCGCATCCAGGAACGGTTGCACGGCATCAGCCGCACGCCGCGCGCCAAGAACCTCAACGAGGATTTTCCGCTGCGCGGCTTCGTCCTCTGCGACTGCTGCGGCACGCCGCTGACGGCATGCTGGTCGACCGGGTCGAATGGCCGCTATCCCTACTATCTCTGCCCGAAGCGCGGCTGCGACAGCTACGGCAAGTCGATCCGCCGCGACCGCATCGAGGGCGAGTTCGCCGACATGCTGCAAGCGATGCGGCCGAGCCCGGCCCTGTTCACCGTGGCGACGAAGATGTTCCGGGACCTGTGGGACCACCGCGCCGCCCAGGTCGAGTCGCAGACCAAGGCGCTCGGCGCGCAGCTCCTCAAGATCGAGAAGCAGGTCGGCCAGTATCTGGAGCGGATTCTGGATGCCAGCGTCCCCAGCGTCATCACCGCCTACGAGGATCGCATCCGCAAACTGGAGGAAGAGAAGCTGGCGATCCGCGAACGGATGGCCGCGAGCGCGCCCGCGCCCGCCCGCTTTGACGAGACACTTAGAACGGCGCTCGATTTCCTGTCAAACCCTTGGATTCTTTGGACTTCCGAGCGTCTGGAGGACAAGCGAACCGTCCTCAAACTGGCCTTTGCCGACCGTTTGCGCTATGCGCGAAACGAAGGCTTTAGAACGAGTGATTTATCTTTGCCGTTCAAGCTCTTAGGTGGGATTTCCGGCAGTGAAAGAGAGATGGCGCACCCGAGAGGATTCGAACCTCTGACCTCTGCCTTCGGAGGGCAGCGCTCTATCCAGCTGAGCTACGGGTGCTTCGGCGGCCGAAACTAATGCGCTTCGCCGGGCGAAGCAAGCAGGGTTTCGGCTCGCCCCCAAGGGCGCCGGCGCGATTGCCGATGGGCGCCGGGCTGTGCTCGAATGCCGGCTCCCGCCGCCCAGGAGAACCCCCGCGATGTCCCCCGATACCGCCGACAGCCACGCCTGCGACGTCCTGGTGATCGGCTCCGGCGCCGGCGGCCTCGCGACCGCGGTCACCGCCGCCAAGCTCGGCCTCAGCGTGCTGGTGGTGGAGAAGGAGGCGGTGTACGGCGGCACCACCGCGCGCTCCGGCGGCTGGCTGTGGATCCCCTGCAACGGCCCGTCGGCGCGCGAGGGCATCGTCGAGGACTCGGTCGAGGCGGCGCGGACCTACCTGCAGCACGAGACCGGCAACCATTTCGACGCCGCCCGGGTCGACGCCTTCCTGGAGGCCGGGCCGCGGATGGTCGAGTTCTTCGAGCGCGAGACCGAGGTGCAGTTCGTCACCGGCCCGACCTTCTCCGACTACCACCCGACCGCGCCGGGCGGCGTGCCCGGCGGGCGCTCGATCTGCGCCGCCCCCTACGACGGCCGCAAGCTCGGCCCCGAGCTGAAGCGCCTGCGCCCGCCGCTCAAGGAGATCACCTTCGTCGGCATGATGATCGGCTCGGGCAAGGAACTGCTGCACTTCTTCAACGTCACGCGGTCGGCGAAATCGGCCGCCTTCGTCGCCGGCAAGCTGACCGCCCACATGCGCGACCTGGCGCTGCACGGCCGCGCCGTGCGGCTGACCAACGGCAACGCCCTGGCCGGTACGGCTCGCCAAGTCGGCGTTCGACGCCGGCGTGGCGCTCTGGACCGACAGCCCGGCGACCGAGCTGCTGGTCGAGGATGGCGGCGTGGTCGGCGCGCTGGTGTCGCGCGACGGCCGGCCGGTGCGGGTGACGGCGGCGCGCGGCGTGGTGCTGGCGGCCGGCGGCTTCCCGCAGGACCTGGACCGCCGCAAGGCGCTGTTCCCGCACGCCCAGCACTTCTCGCCGGCGCCACCCGGCAACACCGGCGACGGGCTGCGGCTCGGCGAGGCGGCGGGCGCCGCGGTCGAGACCGGATACCCGCACGCCGCGGCGTGGGTACCCGTCAGCCTGGTGCCGTGGCCGGACGGCACCACCGGCACCTTCCCGCACTTCATCGACCGGGCGAAACCCGGCGTCATCGCCGTCACCGCGCGCGGCGTCCGGTTCGTGAACGAGGGCAACTCCTACCACGACTTCATCCAGGCCATGGTCAAGGCCTGCGAGGGCCTGGGCGAGAACGCCGCCTGGCTGATCTGCGACCACCCGACGATCCGGCGCTACGGCCTCGGCTTCGTGAAGCCGTTCCCGCTGCCGCTGACGCCGCACCTGAACTCGGGCTACCTGAAGCGCGGCCGCAGCCTCGCCGAACTGGCGGCGGCGACCGGCGTCGACGCGGCGGCGCTGGAGCGCACGGTGGCGGAGTTCAACGGCCCGGCCCGGCGCGGCGAGGATCCCGCCTTCGCCAAGGGCTCGACCGCCTACAACCGCTCGCTCGGCGACCCGACGGTGACCCCGAACCCGTGCGTGGCGCCGCTGGAGCGCGGGCCGTACTACGCCGTCAAGCTGGTGATCGGCGACCTCGGCACCTTCGCCGGGGTGAAGACCGACGCCAACGCCCAGGTGCTGAACGGCGACGGCGCGCCGATCCCGGGCCTGTACGCCGCCGGCAACGACAACGCCAGCATCATGGGCGGCAACTACCCGGGCGGCGGCATCACGCTCGGCCCCGCGATGGCGTTCGGCTGGGTGGCGGCCAGGCACATGGCGGGGGTAGCCGATTGAATGGTGGGCGCGGCCGCAGCCTCATGACGCGCGGCGATGCAGGTCCAGGCGATGTCGTTGACCGAGTAGACGATGGCGTCGCCGACCGCGTTGAAGGCGACGAAGCCGGCGGCGAAGGCGGTGCTGCCGGTCAGCAGCCAGGCCGAGGCGAACACCCGGGTCATGTTGGTCATGGTGTAGGTCGCGGTCTTGGCGGCCGTCAGCCCGAAATCCGCCGGGCCGTGGTGCGGCGACACCGTCTGCCAGACCGTTTCGTGCAGGTAGAAGGTGATCGGCTCGGTGACCAGCGAGGCGGCGGCCAGCGCGCCGCCGGCGGCGATGCCGCCGCCGAACATGGTCGCGTACACGAAGTCGTTGAAGGTCGCCATGCCCTGGTAGGTCATGGTCCGGTACAGCGTGTAGCTGGGATACCCCGGCTCGGCGGCACCCGGGTCCGTCGCCGCAACCGACGCCACCGCCGGGGTGTCCGCCAGGGCCGGCGATCCCGCCAGGGCGGCGGCGCCGAGCCCGATGGCCAGCACCGCGGCGCGCCGGCGCCGCCCGGATCCGCTCTCCATCGTCATGTCGGCCCTCCCGCCCGCCGCATCGGCGCCCAAGCGGCTCATCGTCCCAGCGACGGGTCGATCAGCGCCGCCTGGTCCGGCGACACCACGCCGGCGGTGCCGGTGATCAGCGCGTAGGCGTGCGGCTGCCGGTGCCGGTGGAAGGCGAACACGCTCTCCTTGTAGGACCGGCAGAGGTCGAGGTCGCAGTCGGCGGTCACCAGCTCGTCGCCCTCGGTGACGGCGAGCGCCACGGTCTCGCCGGACGGCGCGATGATCTGGGTCCCGGCCATCTGATGCACGCCCTCCTCGACGCCGCCCTTGGCGACCCCGACCACCCAGGTGGCGTTCTGGTAGGCGCCGGCCTGCATGACCAGGGTGTTGTGGTGCCAGGACAGCGCGTCGTGCTCGGGCGCCGGCGGGTTGTGGATCGGCGTGTTGTAGCCGAGCAGCACCATCTCGACGCCCTGCAGGCCCATGACCCGGTAGGTCTCCGGCCAGCGCCGGTCGTTGCAGATGCACATGCCGATCCGCCCGCCGAACGCGTCGCTCACCCGGAAGCCGAGGTTGCCGGACTCGAAGTAGCGCTTCTCCAGGTGCTGGAAGGCCCGCCAGGGCTCGTGCTCGGCGTGGCCGGGCAGATGGATCTTGCGGTACTTGGCGACGATCCTGCCGTCGCGCTCGACCAGGATCGCGGTGTTGTAGCGCCGCCGCGCCCCGCCATCCTCGGCCAGCTCCGCGTAGCCGAGGCAGAACCCGATGCCGAGCCGCCTGGCCTCCTCGAACAGCGGCGCCGTCTCCGGCCCCGGCATCTCGGTCTCGTACCAGCGTTCGAGCTCGGCCGCGGTCCTCGATGTACCAGCGCGGAAAGAAGGTGGTCAGCGCCAGCTCGGGAAACACCACGAGGCCGCAGCCGCGCTCGTGCGCCCGGCGCAGCAGCGCGATCAGCCGGCCGACCACCTGGGCCCGCGTCTCGTCCTTGGCGATCGGGCCGAGCTGGGCCGCTCCGACGGTAAGGATGCGTTGACTGCCGGTCATATCTTTCCTTTGCTTCTCAGGAAGGCCCGTCGCTTCGTAGGTCCCGGCTCCGCCGCGCCTCGGGCGCGTCGGTCCGGGATGACGACACTGGGGGAATAGGCTCCAGGTGACGGCCATCCCTTCCCCGCCGTCATCCCGGGCGGGCGCAGCCCGACCCGGGACCCACCCGCGTCTCGATGCCCGGAAGCCAGCGCCCTCACACCGGCTTCTCGCCCATCAGCGTGACGCGGTGCATCAGCCGGCGGAAGCCGTGGTAGTCGTTGATCGGGTTGTGCTGGGTGGCGCGGTTGTCCCAGAACGCCACCGAGCCCTTGGCCCAGCGGAACCGGCAGGTGAACTCGGCCTTGACCTGGTGGCGGAACAGGTACTCCAGGATCGGCGTGCTCTCCTCCTCGGTCATGCCCTCGAAATGCGTGGTGTGGGCGAGGTTGACGTACAGCGCCTTGCGGCCGGTCTCGGGATGGGTGCGCACCGCCGGGTGCCGCGAGATCAGCTCGTCGCCCTTCAGGCCGGCGGAGGAGTGCTTCATCATGTCGGTGCGGGTCTTCTGCACCGCCCCCTTGCCGGAGATGTGCACCGCCGTCAGCCCGTCCAGGAACCGCCGCAGCGGCTCCGACAGGGTCTCGTAGGCCAGGTACTGGTTGGCGAACTCGGTGTCGCCGCCATAGGGCGGGATGTCGATGCCGTACAGGATCGTGCCCATCGGCGGGATCGGCTGGTAGACCGTGTCGGAGTGCCAGATGCCGCCGAAATTGCTGCGGTCCTCCTCGCGCTTGAGGATCGGCGTGATCTCCGGCAGGTGCTCGAGGCCCTTCACGAACGGGTAGGCCATCGGCTGCCCGAAGCGCAGCGAGAACGCCAGCAACTGCTCCGGCGTCAGCTCCTGGTCGCGGAAGAAGATCACGAGGTGGTCCAGCAGCGCCTTGCGGATGGCGGCGACCGTCGCCTCCGGAAGCTCGCCCGACAGGTCGACGCCGCCGATCTCGGCGCCCAGCGCGCCGGCGACCGGCATCACGGTGAAGAGGTCCTTGGCCATCGCTACCCTCGTGTTCGAACGTCCGCCCGGGGCGATGCTAGCGCAACTGCGTGCGATCGGCCTACCGTGCGTTCAGACATGAGGCCCGGCGGGAGAGGCAGCAATGAGCGACTACTCGGTGTTCGAGCTCGGGGCGACCCGGCTGCAGCGCGGCATGACGGTGCCGAACGCCCGCCTCGCCTACAAGACCTACGGCACGCTCGCGCCGGACAAGTCGAACGTGGTGATCTACCCGACGTCCTACGGCGCCCAGCACACCGACACCGAGTGGCTGATCGCCCCGGACCGCGTGCTCGATCCCGGGCGCTGGTTCGTGGTGATCCCCAACATGTTCACCAACGGGCTGTCGACCTCGCCGAGCACCCTCGGCGAGCCGTTCGGCCACGGCCGGCTTCCCGAGTTCACGCACTGGGACAACGTTCACGCCCAGAAGCGGCTGCTGGAGGAGGTGTTCGGGGTCGAGCGCGTCGCGCTGGCCTATGGCTGGTCGATGGGCGCCCAGCAGGCGCTGCACTGGGGCGCGATCTTCCCCGACCGGGTCGAGCGGATCGTCGCGGTCTGCGGCTCGGCGCGGACCTCGGTGCACAACAAGGTCTTCATCGACGGCGTGCGCGCCACGCTGACCGCCGACCCGGCGTGGCGCGGCTCGTACTTCGCCGAGCGGCCGGTCACCGGGCTGCGCGCCATGGGCCGGGTCTACGCCGGCTGGGCGATGAGCCAGGCGTTCTACCGCGAGCGGCTGTACGAGAAGGCCGGGTTCAGCGACCTGGAGGACTGGCTGGTGCGGAGCTGGGAAGCCAACTTCCTGCGCCGTTCCGGCGACGACCTGGTGGCCAGCTTCAAGACCTGGGAGCTGTCCGACATCAGCGACAACCCGATCCACCGCGGCGACCTCGACCGGGCGCTCGGCGCGATCACCGCCCGCTCGATCATCATGCCGTCGCGCACCGACCTGTACTTCACGCCCGAGGACAGCGAGGCCGAGACCGCGAAGATGCCGAACGCCGAGTTCCGGCCGATCGAGTCGATCTGGGGCCACCGCGCCGGCAACCCGGCGCTGAACCCCGAGGACATGCGCTTCCTCAGGCGGGCGGTCGACGACGTCGCGGCGCGCTGAAGCAGGCGCGCCGGCGGCCGACCACGCCCGGGCGGCCACGGAGCCTACCAGGAGGTCGCCCGCCCGCACGACGCCGCCTCCGACCACGCCGCCCTGTGGGTCGCCCCGGCGCCGGGGACATTTCGTCGGCCGGGAACGGTCAGGAATGACGGGCGTTGACGAAGGTAGGCGGAAGGAGGCGTCGTGTGATTGCAGAGCGACCGACGGCGCATGGGGCAGCGTCGGAGCGGGCAAGTCCGGACGAGGAGCTGGCGTATCGCCTGCGCCAGCAGCAGATCTCCACCGGGTTCGCCCTTTTCGCCCTGAAAGCCCACGGCGCCGAAGCCATCCTGCAGGAGGCGGCGCAGCTCTGCGCGGACGGCCTGCAGAGCCGGATGTGCAAGGTCATGGAGTATCTTCCCGACGAGCACAGCTTCGTGGTGCGGGCCGGGGTCGGCTGGAAGCCGGGGGTGGTCGGGAACGCGCGCGTCGCCGCCGACACCGAAAGCCCCGCCGGGTTCGCGTTCCAGACCGGCGAGCCGGTGATCTCCAACCATCTCGGCGACGAGGACCGGTTCCGGACGCCGGATCTGCTGGCCGACCACGGCGTGAAGCGCGCGATCAACGCGCTGATCACCAGCGGCGATTCGCGCTACGGGGTCCTCGAAGTCGACAGTTCGGTCGAGGGAAAGTTCACCGCGGCCGACCTGGTGTTCGTCTCCGGCTTCGCCAACCTGATCGGCGTGGCGCTCGACCGGCAGCGCACCGAGGCGGCGCTGATGCGCAACGAGGTTCTCCTGCAGCGGGCGCTCGCCCACCAGGAGGTGCTCGCCCGCGAGATCAGCCACCGGGTCAAGAACAGCCTGTCGCTGGTGGCGGCCCTGCTCAGCATGCAGGGCCGCGCGGCCGAGGATCCGGACGTCCGGCAGGCGCTGTCGGACGCCCAGGCCCGGGTCCACGCCATCGCGCAGGTGCACGACCGGTTGTGGCGCCGGGAGGGCGTCAGCGCCGTCAACCTGGCGGAGTTCCTGGGCGAGCTGTGCGACCATCTGCGGCTGTCGGCGCCCGGCCACGAGCTGGTCTGCGACGTCACCTCCATCGTGGTGACCACCGATCAGGCGGTCTCGCTCGGGCTGCTCACCAACGAGCTGGTCACCAACGCCTTGAAATACGCCTATCCCGGCGGCTCCGGGCGGGTGACGCTGTCGGTCGAGCGGGTCGATGCCGACCGGCTGTGCCTGCAGGTCGCCGACAGCGGCGTCGGCCTGGCGGGCAGCGCCGAGGTTTCCCCCGGTGGCGGCCTTGGCCGGCGCATCATCTCCAGCCTGAGCCGCCAGCTCGGTGGTCGGCCGCAATGGCAGGACGCCGAGCCCGGCACCCGCTTCGTGCTTGAGTTCCGCACGCAGACCGAAGCGAACCGCGACTGATCAGGCCGCGCCCCGCAGCGGCATATCCGCTTGCACGCCGGCCACCTTTGGTCCGGAATGCCGAAGGGTACACTCCGCGCCCGTCAGCCGAGCCGATTCCCATGGCACCTTCCCCGGCGGCCCCGGCCGCCGCTCCCGTTTCGTCGCCGGACGGCTTCGGCCCGGACCGCCCGCTGCTCGCCATCGGGCTGCTGCTCGGCGCCAATTTCGTGTTCACGGCGATGGACGGTCTGGCCAAGGGGCTGGCCGGCTCGGGCATGGCGGCCGAGCAGATCATCCTGCTGCGCTACACCCTGGTCACCGTGCTGCTGCTGCCGGCGGTGCTTCGGCACTGGGGTGGACGGCCGTGGCACACCACCCGGCCGATCGCCCATATCGTGCGCGGCGTGCTGCTGATCGGCTCGGCGACGCTGTTCGTGCACGCCATGGTGCACCTGCCGCTGGAGACCGCGACCGCGATCGGCTTCGTCTCGCCGCTCTACGTCACCGCGCTGTCGATCCCGTTCCTCGGCGAGAAGGTGGGGATCCGGCGCTGGGCGGCGGTCGGGGCGGGTTTCGTCGGCGTGATGATCATCCTGCGGCCCGGCACCGAGGTGTTCCAGCCGGCCATGCTGATCCCGCTGGTCTCGTCGCTGTGCTGGGCGATCGGCCTGATCATCACCCGCCAGATGCGCGGCTCCGAGCAGCCGCTGACCATCCTGATCTGGTCGACCGGCGCCGGGCTGATCGCCATCGCCCCGCTCGGGCTGCTGGACTGGCGGACCCCGACCGCCCTGGAGTGGGCGTTCCTCGCCGCCATCGCCGCCTGCCACGTCGCCGGCCAGTACCTGACGATCCGCGCGTTCATGCTGGCCTCGGCCTCGATGATCGCGCCGTTCTCCTACAGCACGCTGCTGTGGGCGATCCTGATCGGAGCCTTCGCCTTCGGTTCCTACCCGGACACGGCGACCCTGATCGGCGGCGCGCTGCTGGTCGCCGCCGGCATCTACGTCTGGCACCGCGAGCGCCAGGTCACCGGCAAGCCGACCAACCCCGGCGGCTCGATCGCCGAGGTGGCGGAGGCGGAGGCCAAGGTTGCGGCGGAGAAGCGGTAGCAGTCAGAGCGCGAGGTCGGGACCGGCGACCTCGGCGCGTAGCCGGTTTAGCTCGCGCAACGATTCCAGGGTCGCCTCCGGACGCTGCGAGGCGACGCCGACGAGCAACGCTTCGATGAAGGCGAGCGTCGCGGTGTGCAGGCTGAACGTGTCGGCACGGCCGCGCGGGATCTCAAGCACCAGGTCGGCCCTTCCCCCGAGGGCAGGTTCGAGGGTGTCGGTCATCAGGATCCGCCGCAGATCCAGGATGTCCGCCCGGTCGAACACCGCCCGCAATTCCGGGTACACCCGACCGTAAGCCATGATTATCAGCAGATCGCCGCCGCGAAGGTGCAGCAATCGGTCGGCGAGCCGCAGTCCAGTGTCGGTCAAGGTGACCGCGTCGAGGCCGAAGCGACCGAGTTGGATCGCGACATACTCCGCCATCGCGCTCGACGGACCAATCCCGAACACTGCGACCCGGCCGGCCTGGATCACATGGTCGACCGCCGCTCGGAACTGGGCTGGCGAGATGCTGCTCCTCAACACTGCGATCGACTCCTCGTGCAGGTCGAGGGTCGAGCCGAACGCCGCACCCAGGTCGTCGCCGACCGCCTGCAGGGTACGGGCGACACGTGCCGCCGGGCTCAGATGCCGTCGGAGTTCGTCGGCCAGGGACCGCCGAAGCGCATCGAGGCCGTCGTAACCGAGCGACTTGGCGGTTCTCACCACCGTCGCGTCGCTGGTATCGGCCTTGCGTGCCAGCTCCGCGGCGGATGCCAGCAGCACCTCCTCGCGGTGGTCGGCAAAATACAGCGCCACGCGCTGCTCGGCCGGACTCAACCTATCGGCTGCGGCACGGACTCGGTCGGCGAACAGGGCATCGGTCATCGGTGTCCATTGACTGGTGTTGTCGTGAATGCTACCAAATTTGACCTTGATCGTAGCAAACACTACTACAAGAGAGAGAACAAGCCATGGAAGGCGTCTCTTGGGCCGTCGCTCTCCCTGCAATCGGGGCGGCGTTCGCAGCGTCGCTGGTCGAGGTGGTGGAGGCGTTTACAATCGTGCTGGCGGTCGGAACGCTACGCGGCTGGCGGCCGGCGGTGGCCGGCACGACGGCGGCTCTTGGCGTGCTGGCGCTGCTGGTGCTCACCCTGGGCCCCCTGTTGGAGAGATTGCCGTTGCACGTGCTGCAGTTGGTGATCGGCGTGCTGCTCCTGCTGTTCGGCATGGGCTGGCTTCGTAAGGCGGTGCTGCGTTCGGCTGGCGTAATCGCGCTGCACGATGAGGAAGCGGCGTTCACGGCCGAGACCGCCGAGTTGTCCCGACACGGCGTGCGTCGCACCGCGTCGCTCGACTGGATCGCCGGCCTGACCGCGTTCAAGGCGGTGCTCCTGGAAGGACTCGAGGTGATCTTCATCGTTATCGCAGTCGGCGCCGGCCGTGGCTTGGTGGGAGCCGCCGCGCTCGGCGCGCTGGCCGCCTGCGTGGCGGTACTAGCGGTCGGTGCCGTGGTGCACCGCCCGTTGTCGCGTGTGCCTGAGAACACCCTGAAGTTTGGTGTAGGCGTCATGCTGGCAGCATTCGGGGTGTTCTGGACCGGCGAGGGATTGGGGATCGAGTGGCCGGGCGGAGACGTTGCGTTGTTCGTGTTTGCCGGGCTGTTCCTCGCTACTGGCATCGGCATGGCGGCGTTGCTCCGCCGCCCGACCGGGGAGACCGTGCGATGACCCTGCTCCGTGACGTGAGCAACGAGTTGTTCGGCATGTTCCTGGCGGATGCGAGGCTCACCGGGGCGGTTCTGCTGCTGGTCTGTGCGGTCGCGCTGCTTGTCGATGCCGAGCAGATCGATCCGCTGGTCGGCGGCGCGGGGCTGCTCGTCGGGTGCCTGCTGATCCTCAGGTGGCGACCGCCGCCGCCCGCCGCGATTGAGCTATTCGCGCCCCAGGATGCCGGCGTCGTAGAGCTTGCCGACAACTCCGCGCGCCAGCCCGCCGAGCGTCGTAAAGCTTGCCGATCTGGCCCGAGGACAGCCCGAGCACGTCGCCGAGGATCGCGTCGTTGTCGGCGCCGAGGCTCGGCGCCGGGCGGGCCGGCTCCCGCGGCTCGCCGGCTACCGACGAGCGGCGAGCCGGCCGCCAGGATCGCGCCGACGCCCGGCTGCTCCAGCATCGTGAACATCGGGTTGGCGGTCGACGCCCGGCGGTCGCGCGCCAGGGCCTCGCGCACCGTCTGATAGGGCCCCCAGGACACCCCGGCGGCATCGAAGCCGGCCGCGACCTCGGCCAGCGGCCGGGCCGCCACCCAGGGCCCGACCAGGGCGGCGATGGCGTCGCGGTGGGTGTAGCGCGCGCCCTCCTCGGCCAGGTCGGCGCCGAGCTTCGCCTCCAGGGCGCGCACCGCGTCGGCGATGCCGCAGACCTTCACCAGCCCGGACCACTGCTTCGGCGTCAGCGCCACGATCATCACCCGCTCGCCGTCGGCGGTCGGGAAGTCGCGGCCGAAGGCGCCGTAGAGGTCGTTGCCGGACGGCGGTCGGTCGGCGCCGCCGAGTGCGGCCTCGGCCAGCATGCCGAGATGGCCGACGGTGGCGAAGGCGACGTCGGAGAGCGCGACCCGCAGGCTGCGCCCCTCGCCGGTCCGCGCCCGCTCGACGGTCGCCGAGACCAGGCCGAAGGCGGCGGTCAGGCCACAGGCGATGTCCCAGGCCGGCAGCACGTGGTTGGTGGGCGCCTCGCGGCCGCCGGTTCCGGTCATCGCCGGCAGCCCGACTGCCGGGTTGACGGTGTAGTCGACGGCGTTGGCGCCGTCGAAATCGCCGGTGATCTCGAGCTTGATCACATCGGCCCGGCGCGTCCGCAGGACCTCGTCGGCGAGCCACGGCATGCCGGCGAAGTTGGTGAGCAGCAGGCCGCCGCCGTCATCCGGGCGCCCCGATCAGGTCCTGCACGATCTCGCGACCTTCCGGCCGCCGGATGTCGACGCAGAGCGAGCGCTTGCCCTTGTTCAGGCCGGTCCAGAACAGGCTGCGCCCGGTGTCGGCGGCGCGCGGCCAGCGGCGGTGGTCGAGACCGCCGCCCGGCGGGTCGAACCGGATCACGTCGGCGCCCTGCTGGGCGAGGGTCAGCCCGGCCAGCGGGGCCGCGACGAAGGCCGATCCCTCGACGATTCGCAGATGGCTGAGCGGGCCGAGCATGGGCGGATCTCCTGGGTGCGGCGGGGCCGCAATCTTGTCCGGAACGACGAAAAGATCAAATATAGGGGGATTTCGCCGCCTTCTATCACCGGGATGGAACGAATGAAGATAGTCGCGCCGAACTTCGCCCTCGGGGCCATCGTCAAGCACCGCGTCTACGACTTCCGCGGCGTGGTGTTCGACATCGATGGGGAGTTCGCCAACACCGAGGAGTGGTACCAGGCCATCCCGGAACACCTGCGTCCCCGGCGGGACCAGCCGTACTACCACCTGCTGGCCGAGAACCCCGAAAGCTACTACGTCGCCTACGTGTCCGAGCAGAACCTGGTCGAGGACGGCGCCAGCGGACCGGTCGGCCACCCCAAGGTCCCGGAGCTGTTCGATCGCCTGGAGGACGGCCGCTACGTCTTCAAGCAGCCGGTGGCCTAGCTGCGTCCAGAGGCGCGCGCGGAGGCTTGCCGCCCGGCGGGCCGGCGGCGCAGGATGGCTTTCTCTGACGGAAACCGGATCACGAGGCGGCTGACATGAACGGCGAACCGGGCGCGGCTCTCGGCGAGGAACTGGCGCGTCGCATCAAGGACGCGGTCGACGCGGGCTTCGACGACCAGATCGCCTTTCTGCAGGACCTGGTGCGCCGCCCTCGCTGCGCGGCCAGGAGCATCTGGCCCAGGACCTGATGTTCCAGGCGATGCGCCAGCGCGGCTACGAGATGGACCGCTGGCGGGTCGACCCGAAGGACATCGAGCACCATCCCGGGCTTCTCGCCGGTCGCGGTCGACTACGAGCACGCCTGGAACGTCGTCGCCACCCACCGCCCGCGATCCGAGGCCGGCCGGTCGCTGATCCTGAACGGCCACATCGACGTGGTGCCGACCGGCCCGGTCGAGATGTGGGCCGACCCGCCGTTCGCCGCGACCATCAAGGGCGACTGGATGTACGGCCGCGGCGCCGGCGACATGAAGGCCGGCGTGGTCGCCAACCTGTTCGCCATGGACGCGCTGCGGCGCGCCGGGCTGCAGCCGGCGGCGACCGTGCACATGGAGACGGTGTGCGAGGAGGAGAGCACCGGCAACGGCGCGCTCGCCACCCTGGTGCGCGGCTACAAGGCCGACGCCGCGCTGATCAGCGAGCCGTCGGGCGGCAAGATGACCCGCGCCGTGATGGGCGTGCAGTGGTTCCAGGTCAAGGTGCGCGGCCACCCGGTGCACGTGGCCCAGGCCGGCACCGGCTCGAACGCCATCCAGGCGGCGATGGACCTGGTCCCGGCGCTGCGCAAGGTCGAGGACAAGTGGAACGCCCGACGCCACGACACCCGGCACTACGGCGCCCACGCCCACCCGGTGAACATGAACGTCGGCAAGATCGCCGGCGGCGACTGGGCCTCCTCGGTGCCGGCGTGGTGCACCATGGACTGCCGGATCTCGATCTACCCCGGTTTCAAGCCGACCGAGATGCAGCGCGACATCGAGGACGCCGTGCGCCAGGCGGCGTCGGGCCATCCGTTCCTGTCGAACAACCCTCCTGAGGTGGTCTGGAACGGCTTCTTCACCGAGGGCTACGACCTCGAGCCGGGCAGCGCGGCGGAGACCGTGCTGAGCCGCTGCCATGAGCGCATCGCCGGCAGGAAGCCGGTCGACTACATCGCCACCGCCTACATCGACAGTCGGGTGTTCGTGCTGTACGGCGGCATGCCGTGCCTGGTCTACGGACCGCTGTGCGAGGACGCCCACGGCTTCGACGAGCGGGTGAACATTCCCTCGATCCGCGACGCCACCAAGGCGATCGCGCTGTTCATCGCCGAGTGGTGCGGGGTCGAGCCGATCGAGGCGTGAACGACCCGGTTCCGGCGGCTGTGACCAATCGGTGACCGGCAAACGCCGCCGAAGCGCGCCGGCCACGTCCGACCTAATCTCGTTTTCCCAACGTGATCCGCGGGTTGCAACCGCGGTAGCAGGAGAAGCGAGATGGCCGACATCACGGGTGATTTCGGGAACGACACGCTGACCGGCACGGCCCTTGACGACCATATCGTCGGCGATCTGTTCGGCGACCTCACCAACGGCGACCGCGGCGGCAACGACCGCATCCTCGGCCTGGAAGGCAACGACCGCGTCTACGGCGATGTCCCCGGCAGCATGTTCGACGCGTCCCGCGGCGGCAACGACCGGTTGTCCGGCGGCGACGGAAGCGACGACCTGATTGGCGACGCCGCCGTGATGTACGACGACGCCCGCGGCGGCGACGACCGGCTGTTCGGCGGCGACGACCCCGACCGGCTCCAGGGCGACGCCTCGATGATGTACGGCAACACCGAGGGCGGCGACGACCGGCTGTATGGCGGGAACCACGACGACACCCTGGTCGGCGACGCCGTGGCGATGGTCGAGAGCGCCCGCGGCGGCGATGACCGGCTGTTTGGCGGGGCTGACCAGGACAGGCTGGTCGGCGATGCCGACTACATGTTCGACGACGCCCAGGGCGGTGACGACCGGCTGTTCGGCGACGACGGCGGCGATGCCCTGTACGGCGACGCCGAGTTCATGGTCGGCGACGCGCGCGGCGGCGACGACCGGCTGTCCGGCGGCGACGGCGTCGACCGGCTGCACGGCGACGCCTCGGTCATGTACGGCAACACCAGCGGCGGCGACGACCGGTTGTTCGGCGGTGACGGGTATGACGTCCTGTTCGGCGAGTCCTACACGATGCACGACAGCGCGCGCGGCGGCGACGACACGCTGAACGGCGGCGGCGACAACGACGAACTCTACGGCGACGCGTTGTTCCTGTCCGGCGAGGCGCGGGGCGGCGACGACCGTCTGTCCGGCGGCGGCGGCGACGACACCCTCCACGGCGACGGCCATATCCTGTACGACGACGCCCGCGGCGGCGACGACCGGCTGCTGGGCGGCGACGGTGTCGACTTCCTCCTCGGCGACGGGTTCGAGATGCAGGCTGCCACCCGCGGCGGCGACGACCGCCTGTTCGGCAACGACGATGACGATTACCTGTTCGGCGACGCCATCATCATCGGCGACAGCGCGCGCGGCGGCGACGACACGCTCAACGGCGGCAACGGCAACGACGCGCTCGGCGGCGACGCGTCGATGATGTACGGCGGCTCCCGGGGCGGCGACGACCGGCTGTCCGGCGGCAGCGGCGACGATCGCCTGTACGGCGACGCCGAGGTGATGCGCGACAACGCCGTGGGCGGCAACGACCGGCTGTTCGGCGGCAGCGGCAACGACAGCCTGTACGGTGACGGGGCCTACCTGTTCCACAACGCCCAAGGCGGCGACGATACGCTCAGCGGCGGCGCCGGGAACGACTTCCTGCACGGCGGCCCCGGCAGCGACCTCATCCTGGGCGGCGCGGGCGACGACACGGCCGGCTTCGACGGCCCACTCGCCGCCTTCGCGCTGGCCATCCAGGGCAACGCCATCCTGGTCACGGAGATCGCCTCGGGTGACGTCGACACGCTGCGGAGCGTGGAGCACCTCGGCTTCGATGACGTGCGGCTGTCGATCGACCTGATCGGCCCGGGCGCGCCGCCGCTGCCGCTGATGGGAATTCCGCCCGCCACCGGCCAGAACGATTGGCTGCTCGGCTGACGACCGCCGCTCGGGGCTGCTATAGGGTCGTGGCCACGCGGATTGCCGCCACCGGAGGACGTTATGCCAGTGCCCGAGTTCGAGACCGTCTCAGCGGCCAAGGCCTTCGGCGGCGTGCAATCGGTGATCCGCCACCGTTCGCGCGAGACCGGGACGTCGATGCGGTTCGCCGCGTTCCTGCCTCCGCAGGCCGAGACGACCCCGGTTCCGGTGCTGTGGTTCCTCGCCGGGCTGACCTGCACCGAGGACAATTTCACCGTCAAGGCTGGGGCCCAGCGGGTGGCCGCGGAACTGGGCCTGGCGCTGATCGCCCCCGACACCAGCCCGCGCGGCGACGGCGTGCCCGACGATCCCGATGGCGCCTATGATTTCGGTCTCGGCGCCGGCTTCTACGTCGACGCCACCGAAGCGCCGTGGTCGACGCACTACCGGATGCGCAGCTACCTGGAGCGCGAACTGCCGGAACTGGTGGCGGCGACACTGCCGATCGATCCCACGCGGCAGGCGATCTCGGGGCACTCGATGGGCGGTCACGGCGCGCTGACCCTGGCGCTGCGCACCCCCGACCGCTTCCGGTCGGTGTCGGCGTTCGCGCCGATCGCCTCGCCGATGAACTGCCCGTGGGGGCACAAGGCGCTGTCCGGCTACCTCGGGGCCGACCGCGACGCCTGGCGCCAGTACGACGCCTGCGCGCTGATCGCCGACGGCGCACGGGTCCCGGCGATCCTGGTCGACCAGGGCACCGCCGACGGCTTCCTCGCCGAGCAGCTCAAGCCGGACCTGCTGGAGGCGGCGTGCGCCGGCACCGGCATCCAGCTGACCCTGCGCCGGCAGGACGGCTACGACCACTCGTACTTCTTCATCGCCAGCTTCATCGAGGATCACCTGCGCTGGCACGCCCGCGCCCTCGCGGCTTAGCGGCAGCGCGCAACGCCTGGAAGGGCGGCACGATGCCCGCTATAGTGCGCCCTGGAGGCGCAGAACCGCGCCTCGGTTGTGGCGGAACCCGGATGAAGACCGATCCTGGACCGGGACAGTGGCGCCCCTATGATCCTGCGCGCGCCTCCGACCTGGCGGCGGGTCTGCACCGCTACTGGGCCTCGAAGCGGGCCGGACCTGACGATCTTCCGGCGCGCGACGACATCCACCCGGAAGAGATCAAGCCGCTGCTGCCCTACATCTGGATGCTTGATTTCGATCGAGCCACCGAGGCGTTCCGCTACCGGTTGATCGGCACCGCGGTCGTCGACGGAGTCGGCAAAGACTACACCGGCCACACCCTTGCCGAATGCCACCCCAACGTCGGGGACTACCAGGTGGTTGTCGGGACACTGCTTCAGATGATGGAGGACGCCCGGCCGATGTGGCGCCGCGGCAGCCCGATGTTCCAGCATCACACCGAGGTAACCGCCCTGGAAAACGTCATCCTGCCGCTGGCGACGGACCGGCGCACTCCGGACCGGCTGCTCGGCATGACGGTGTTTTACGACAGCGACGACCGGGTCTACCTGCCGGGGATCCTGCGGATCCGCTGACCCACCGGCCGCCGGCATCACCCGGGCTCCCGACCGCCGGCCGCGACGACGGCGCGCAGCCGCTCACCCGGCCACTCAGCCTCGATCCGGGCGGCCTCGGCGGCGGCGGTCGCCTCCATCCCGTCATCCGGCACCTCGACCGGCTCCGAGCGCCGCCAATCGTCGAGATAGGCGTCGGCGCCGGCGGCGTCGCCCTTCATGGCGGCGGCGTCGATGGCGGCGGCGAAGCGCGGCGACAACTCGACCTTGGCGCTCTCGCGTCGGCGCCCGCGGCCCTTCTCCACGACCACCTGGGCCGGAATATCGCGCCAGAAGGTGACCACCAGGCTCGCCATTCGACGCGCGTCCTCAGCCGCCGGCCGGCGGCGGCGCGGCGGCGGCGGCGACGAAGCCGGCCAGTTCGCCGTAGCCGACCATCCGGTGCTCGAAGGCCAGCCCGAGCCGACGCGCGGCCGTTTCCGCCCGCTCCCTCAGGGCGGGATCGGCGAGCTGCGCCAGGTGGACGACCTTGGTGTAGTTCCCGAAATAGTCCGGCAGCAGCTCCGGGTACCGGTCCAGCCCGAGACCCTTGACGATCAGGCGGTCGAAGTGCCTGACGAGGTAGTCGGTCAGGAAGAAGCAGCCGGGCTCCTCCTCGGCGAGCGCCTCGAAATCGGCGGTTCCCATGAAGAACTGGTAGCAGTGCGGTCCCGGGATGCGCTCGACCCCCTCGGCCTCGAGCGCCCGGTCGAGATCGCCGCCGGTGCCGCAATCGCCGTAGATCACGCCGATTCGGTCGTAGGCGCCGGCGCGCCGAGCGGATCTTGCGCAGCACCCCGGGGGTGATCTTGTGCGGGGTGTTGTGCCAGTGCGCGGGCAGGCAGGTGATGGTCAGCTCGGTCCACCCGCTGGCGCGCTTCAACGCCACCAGTTCGGTCGCCAGCGCGCCGCAGGCGATGAACAGCGTGGCCGGCCTCGGCGCCCGGTCGGCCGCTGGCCCCGCCGACGCTCGGTGATCAGGCCGATGCCCGTGGCGCGTGGACCGCTGGTCCAACGAACTCATCCTCCCGGCCACCGGACGCCCCTACCCCTCGGCGGCCTCGGAATTGGAGCGGCGGCGCTCGGCGATCAGCGCCTTGGCGGTCTCCACCGCCACCGCCGCGTCGCGGCAATAGGCGTCGGCGCCGACGCTGTCGGCAAACGCCTCGTTCAGCGGCGCGCCGCCGACCAGCACGATGTAGTCGTCGCGGATGCCCTTCTCCTTCATCGTGTCGATCACGACCTTCATGTAGGGCATGGTGGTGGTCAGCAGCGCCGACATGCCGAGGATGTCGGGCTGGTGCTCCTCGATCGCCGCGAGGTAGGCCTCGACCGGGTTGTTGATGCCGAGGTCGATCACCTCGAACCCGGCGCCTTCCATCATCATCGACACCAGGTTCTTGCCGATGTCGTGGATGTCGCCCTTCACGGTGCCGATCACCATCTTGCCGACACGCGGCGCGCCGGTCTCGATCAGCAGCGGTCGAAGGATCGACATGCCGGCCTTCATGGCGTTCGCGGCCATCAGCACTTCCGGCACGAACAGGATGCCGTCGCGAAAGTCGATGCCGACGATCCGCATGCCCTCGACCAGCGCCTTGGTCAGGACGTCGTACGGTGTCCAGCCGCGCTCCAGCAGGATGTTGACGGACTCGGTGATCTCGTCCTTGAGACCGTCGTACAGGTCGTCGTGCATCTGCTGGACGAGTTCATCGTCGTCGAGCTCGGAAAGAACGATGTCGTCGTCCTCGGCCATGCCAAACCCTCCTGACGGCTCCCGGCTATCCGGATCAAGGCGGGGAGCCTGAGCGAACCAGACACGGGAATGGCGCCGATCGCTGCCGCGACCGCGACCGATCGTGTCGGCGCGGCGACACGTCGAACCGACAGCGCCGGAAACCTCGCATCAGGATGGCCCGGCGGCACCGCCGCCGCCCGGGCTAAAGGCGTCCTCGGCGCTCCGCAACGCGCTCAGCACCTGCCGTCCCACCGGACCGCCATCGTCGACGATCCCACCATCGAGCGCCTTGCGCAGCGCCGCGAGGTGCGCTCGCAGGATCTCCAACAGCCCCCCGCCCGGCGCCTGGTTGCCGCCGGTGTGGCCGATCAGCCCCCGGACGATCGCACCAACGAGTTGGAGACCGCGGGTCTCGGTCAGGGCCGCCGCCTCGCGGGCGACACCGTTCAGACGCGTCAACCCCTCTCGGTCGGGATGCTCAACCAGCCGCGCGAAGGCGTCGTCCATCCGATACTGGATGACCCCGAGCATGGCGATCGCCTGGTCCTGCTTCAGGCGGACATGCGCCCGGGCCGGCTCGATCGCCTCCCGGGTCAGGCCGTTGCGCAAGGCGATGGCGGCATCGGGGTCGTCGGTCGCCATGCGGCGGAACCGGAACACGGTCGTCGATGGCCTGATGTCGAACCCGAGGCCGGTGGAAGCGACCGTCTGCTCCGCCGGCCCCGAAAGGGTTCGGCGCTCAACCATCTGCTGGCGGCTGGCCCGCCGTCGATCCGGACCGGTGTAGGATCCGGAGACGATGAAGTCGGTGCGGTCGAGAGGCCATCGTGCCAGCCCCTGCGCGATCGCCCCCGGCTGGAACGGCCGCCCGAGGATGTGCAGGCAGCCGAGCAGCGCCGAGCGCCGGAGATCGGCCTCGGTGACGGCGTCCCCGAGCAGCGCCAGCGCGATCCCGGGGTACGGGCAACCGGGTCGCGGCGGACGTACCGGAACACGTCGAAAGGGGTGCCGTCGGCCAGCCGCTTGTCGGCCAGGACCAGGACAACGCCGTTCGAACTGCGTCCCAGCAGATCGATCGCCTCGGCGGCACCCCCCACCCAGTCAATCGGCGCGCCGCGCCCGGCGGGCATGGCATCGGCAATCTCCCGCATCGCCTCGATGTCACGCGAAACCACCAGAACCCGCCCGCGCGGTTCGCCCATAGCACGTATCTCCGCCCCCACATGAATCCCCGCGGCATTGACAACCCCGAAACCTTAACGAAGTCTTAACGCTATATAATCGATATTTTTTAGCTTTTTAGTCAAACTGGAAGACGATATTCCTTGAGCTTGCAGGGGCGAGACCTGCAAGAAATTGCATCTTTTGATTGATATTTATAGAAGTCAAACCGCATCGACGGGGCTTGGCCCCAGAGCCACGGGCACGCGCCGGCGGCCCCAACCGCCCGGACGGGCCTCGAACACGCCGGCCATCCGGGTCCCGCATGCGGCGCAGCGTCCACCGGCGGTCAGGTTCCAGTCGCTGAGTTCATGCCAATCCCGCCCGATGGCGCGGACACCGCAGGCATGGCAGTAGCTCGACTGCCGGCCGATGTCGTGGACATTGCCGACATAGGCGTGGCGTACACCGTTGCGCAGCGCGATCCGCCGGGCCATGGCGAGGGTTTCGAACGGCGTGCGCGGGGTGTCGAGCATCCGGTAGTCCGGATGGAACGCCGAGAAGTGGATGGGCACGTCCGGGCCCAGGTGCTCCACCACCCACGCGGTCATGGCGTCCAGTTCGGTTTCGTCGTCGTTCCGGCCCGGAATGATCAGGTTGGTGATCTCCAGCCAGACCGCGGTCTCCCTGGCCAGGTAGACCAGGGTGTCGAGCACCGGCTGCAGCCGGCTCTTGGTGACGTCGCGGTAGAAGCGCTCGGTGAACGCCTTCAGATCCACGTTGGCGGCGTCGACCTGGCGGAAGAAGTCCGGTCGCGCCCGGTCGGTGAGATAGCCGGCGGTGACCGCGACTGTCCTGATGCCGCGCTCCCGGCACGCCGTGGCGACGTCGCGGGCGTATTCGTGAAAGATCACCGGATCGTTGTAGGTGAAGGCGACCGATCGGCAGCCCAGCCGCGAAGCGGTCTCCGCGATGGTGTCCGGCATCGCCACGGCCTGCATCCGATCCATCTCCCGGCTCTTCGAGAGGTCGTGGTTCTGGCAGAAATTGCAGGCGAGGTTGCAGCCGGCGGTGCCGAACGACAGCACCGGCGTGCCGGGCAGGAAATGGTTCAGCGGCTTCTTCTCGATCGGGTCGACGCAGAAGCCGCTCGAGCGGCCGTAGGTCGTCAGCACCACGGCGTCGGCCTGGCGCGCCCGCACGAAGCACAACCCGCGCGCGCCTTCGTGGAGCTTGCAGTAGCGCGGGCACATCTCGCACTGCACGCGGCCATCGTCCAGCGTTCGCCAGTGCTCGGTCGCGACCGCGCTGATTTCGGTCGACATCTCGGCTCCTCCGTTGGCCCGGCCCGGCACCGTATGGTAATCAGATTGTCGTCATGACCTCATCCGCAATCCCAGCGATCCGCCCTCCGGAAGTCGCCGGCCGCTTCTATCCGGACGGCCACAACGCCTGCGCCGACCTGCTGGAGCGCTGCCTGTCGGGAGCCCGGGCCACGGCCGGCGTCGACGCCAAGGTCGTCGTCGCACCGCACGCCGGCTGGGTGTTCTCCGGCGCCATCGCCGGCACCGCCTACGCGGCCCTGCGGCCGCGCGCCGCCCTGGTCACCCGGGTGGTGCTGCTGGGGCCGGCGCACCGGGTGGCGTTCCGGGGCATCGCCACCACCAGCGCCGCCGCCTGGGCGACGCCGCTCGGCGACGTCCCGGTCGACTGGGAAGCCTTGCGGGCGGTCCTGACGACTCCCGGCGTCGCGGTCATGGACGCGGCGTTCGGCGACGAGCACAGCCTGGAGGTCCACGCTCCGTTCATCCGGCGGGTGTTCCCGAACGCCGCGATCGTGCCGCTGCTGGTCGGCGACGCCGCCCGCTCGCTGGTGTCGGACGTGGTCGACCGGCTCTGGGCGGCCCCGAGACGGTGATCGTGGTGTCATCCGACCTGTCGCACTTCCACGATCACGAAACCGCCCGTCGCCTCGACGCCGACACCGCCGGCCTGATCGAGACGCTGGCCGCCGACCGGATCGACGGTGGGCAGGCCTGCGGCCACCGGGCGCTGGCCGGGGTGCTGGACCAGGCCCGCCGCCGCGACTGTCGCGCGACGGCGCTCGACCTGCGGACCTCCGCCGACACCCGCGGCAACCCGGACCGGGTGGTCGGCTACGGCGCGTTCGCTTTGGAGTACGCGCGCGGCGCCCGGCTGCCGGACGACGACCGGCGGCGGCTGATCGAGGCGGCGCGGTACGGCGTGCGGTTCGGGCTGGAGCACGGCCGCCCGCCCAGGGTCGAACTCGGCGCCGGGCTGTCGCCGACCCTGACCGCCCGCCGCGCCAGCTTCGTCACGCTCACCCTGGACGGCCGCCTGCGCGGCTGCATCGGCAGCGTGGTCGCGCACCGCGCGCTGCTGCTCGACGTGATCGACAACGCCTGGAAGGCGGCGTTCGGCGACCGCCGGTTTCCGCCGCTGACCGCGGAGGAGGCCGACCGCCTCGACGTGTCGGTCTCGATCCTGTCGACGCCGTTCACCCTGGACGTCGCCGACGAAGCCGATCTGGTCGGCCGGCTGCGTCCGGACGTCGACGGTCTGATCTTCCAGGATGGCGACCGCCGCGGCATCTTCCTCCCGAGCGTGTGGAGCAGCCTGCCGAAGGCCGAGGCGTTCGTCGCGCAGCTCAAGCGCAAGGCCGGACTGCCGGTCGATCATTGGACCGACACCGTGCGGGTGTCGCGCTATACTACGGAGAGCTTCGGCGCCGGGTTCCGGGAGGTCGCACACGCATGAAACGGACGCCGCCGCCGATCGACGCGCCGCCGGTGCCCGCCGGCTATGCGCCGGCCCCCAAGCCCAGGCGCCCGTCGTCCGCAATCGTGGACTTCGCCATCGAGAACACCCGCCAGCTTCGCGAGCTTTGGTCCGGCAAGCGTCCCGGTCGCGGCAGCCTGCCGGCGTTCCGTTTCTTCGACCCGCTCGAGCTGCGACCCTGGGCCGACAACCTTGTGCTCTATCAGGTCGAGCGCCAGGACGATCAGCAGGTCTACCGCTTCGCCAAGGTCGGTAAGCACGTCGCCGCGATCGACGGCGGCGACCACACCGGCCGGCTGATGCATCAGGCCCTGCCGCCCACCCAGCTCTGGGCGATCATCGGGCACTACGACGCCGCGGTCCGCACCCGGGGGCCGGTGGAGTTCCACGACACCATCCCGTCGCCCGGATGGCGGCGCGGTGAAATGGGACAAGCTGCTGTTGCCTCTGTCGGACAACGGCAACGAGATCGACCACCTGCTGATGCTGCTGTACGCCGAGCGGATCGGCTGAACGGTCCGGGCGGCGGGAGGCCGCTGCCGCCGGGGCGGCGGGCGCGCTACGCCGCCACCGCCGCCTGCAACGGGCCGAACGGGTGCGCGGCACCCGACGGCCCGGACGGTCCGAAGGCAACGGCGTTCGGTATCGCCCACAGCGACGGAAACGCCGTCGACTGTCCGAGCTGGACCGGCGCGACGCCGCGCAGCGCGTCGATGACGGCACCATCGAGGCGGTCGTCGGCGAGAATGGTGTCGATCAGGCTGACGTCGATGCGCGGCTGGCGGAGCGCCGCCTCCAGGTCCATGCCGTAGTCGCCGAGGAACGAGGCGATCTGGAAGATCGCCGGCATGATCCGGCGCCCGCCCGAGGCGCCAAGGCCGAACGCCGCCTTGCCGTCGCGGGTGGCCAGCACCGGGCACATGTTCGACAGCGGCCGCTCGCCGGCGGCCACCGAGTTCGGGCGCCCCGGGCGCGGGTCGAACCAGTTGATGCCGTTGTTCATCAGCACGCCGGTGCCGGGCAGCACCACCCGGGAGCCGAAGCGGGACAGCAGGGTGGTGGTGATCACGACCATCGTGCCGTCGCCGTCGACCGCCGAGATGTGGGTGGTGCAGCTGCGGTCGCCGACGTCGCCGGCGTGGCCCATGGTCTCCAGGCGCACCTTGTAGGCCTCGATCATCGCCGACGCGTAGGCCGCGTAGGCGGCAGCGTCGGGAGCGCCTCCCCCGAAACCGGCCGGCAGCCGCGCCAGCGAGCCGGCGAAGGTCGGGCCGGCGGTGTAGCCCGGCACCAGGTTCAGGGTGTTGCCGGCGCGCTCGCGCACGATCGGGTCGACGATCCGGGCGCGGTAGGCGGCGAGGTCCTCGGCGGCGATCGTGGAGCCGCCGGCCTGCAGGTCGGCGACCAGCCGGCGCGCCGTCTCGCCGGTGTAGTAATCGGCCGGCCCGGCCTTCTGCAGGCGCTCCAGCGTCTCGGCCAGGGCGCCCATCGGCATGTAGGTCGACGCCCCGTCGGCCGCCGACGGCACCGAGCCTCCCGGCAGCCAGACCCGGCCCGATTCCTCGTAACGGCCGAGCCAGCCGGCGTCCGCCGCCACCTGCACGGTGGTCCACCAGGTCAGCCGGTGACCGCGCCGGGCCAGCGCCACCGCCGGGCCGATCGCGTCGGCCCACGACCAGGTGCCGAAGCTGTCGAGCAGGGTCGCGTAGCCGGCGCAGGATCCCGGCACCGCGATCGAGTGGTAGCCCTGCAGGTTGCGGTCCTCGATCACCGCCGGCCACGCGAACAGATCGGCGGGCGCGGTGCGGCCGGCGTCGATCGCGTAGGTCCCCGGGTTGAGGCCGCGCGGCGCGATCATGCCGAAATCGACGACCTTGGTGGCACCGGTTCGGCCATCGTGGACCACGGCGAAGCCGCCACCGCCGAGCCCGCTCATCCAGGGCTCGGCCACGCACAACGCCAGCGCCGTCGCGATCGCCGCGTCGACCGCGTTGCCGCCGGCTTCCAGCACGGCGGCACCGACCTGGCTGGCCTCGACATTCTGCGAGGCCACCACGCCGCGGGCGCCGGCCACCGCCGGCTTGCGGACCGACCAGGCGTCGATCGGGGCGGACTCCGGAAGGCTGACGGCGGCCATGGTGGTCTCCTGGACGGTGCGGACGGGACGGCCGGCGTGCTATGGTCGGTCACCGGCGGGGGAAACGAACGGAGACAACGGTATGGCGGCGCGAATCCGCTTGTCCAGCCTTGCCGCATGGCTGGCGGCGCTGCTGCTCGCGGGCCCGGGCCTCGCCCAGGAGCCGGGCGCCCGGGCGCCAGCCGCTCCGGCGCCCGCGCCGGGCTGGTCCGAGAAGCCTCCAGGCCAGGAGGAATGCGCCAAATTGCCCGGCGGCAACGCCCCGATCGCGCGCATGGCCCGGCTGGAGGGCGGCATCTCGGTGCGCAACCTCGACCTGACCTATCTCGGCAAGCCGCTGTTCCAGCTGACGGCCGACGACTACGCCTACCTCGAGGCGCTGTGGCCGGTCTGCAAGACCTTCGACGAGACCCTGGCGCCGACCGTCGCACGCCGCCTCAAGGCGCTGGTCGACGATGCCAAGGGGGTGCGCCAGGAGTCCCTCGACTGGATCAAGAAGACCGAGCAGCAGGCCAAGGCGCTGAAGCCCGGGCAGGACGGCATCGAAAAGATCCATGACCTCTGGCAGCAAATGCTGAACCGGGAGTTCCAGATGACGGCGTCCGACATGAGCTACATTTCCGGGCGCTCTCGAAGCGGCGCGACGAGCTGTACAGTTCGCCGCAGCCGCGCCAGCGCACGCTGGTCTCGCCGTTCGACCCCGGGCCGCCGGACGTCCGCGGCCTCGGCGGCAGCGGTGGCTGATCCCGTGGCCCAGCTCCCGTCGCCTGTGCCAATCCGCCACCGCCCACCGGTGGTCAAGCGGGTGGCCGCCAACGATCACCGACGGTCCTGGGCCGGCCGCGGTCACCTGCTGGCGTTCGTGATCCAGCTCTCCGCGCTGGTGCTCGTCAATCTGGCCTTGTGGGGCTTCTTCGCCTGGGCGGCGATGCGCTACGCCGAACGCAACGTGCCGCTGCCGCCGACCGGCCCGCTGTGATCACGCTGCCGATCGCCGGTCGATCCAGTCCCGCAGCTTGTACCAGGCGCCGATAGCCGGCAGGAACCAGGGCTTGCCGTGGTACAGCGGCCGGGTCTCGAACGGCAGGCCGTCGAAGGCGCTCGGTCGGTTGGTCCTGCCGAGGATCTTGAGCGCGGTGCGATGCCCGAGATGGCTCATCATCACCACGCCGCTGCCGTTGCAGCCGAGCGCGTAGTGCACGCCATCCCGGTCGCCCATGTGCGGAACCCGGTCGAAGGTGAACGCCACGTTGCCGGTCCAGGCGTGCGAGAGCCGCACGCCGCGCAACTGCGGAAACACGCCGACCATGTACTCGTACAGGATCGGGGCGGTCTCCAGCGCGGTCCTGGTGCGGAAGCTGGCGCGGCCGCCGAACACCACCCGGGTGCCGTCCGGCGACGGCCTGAAGTAGTACAGCACCCGCTTGGTGTCGGCGATCATGCGCATCGTCGGGAACAGCTCGCGGACCCGCTCCTCGCCGAGCGGTTCGGTGGCGATGATGTAGCTGCCGACCGGGATCACCCGCCGGCGGTGCCAGGGCGTCGCCGCGCCGGTGTAGCCGTTGGTCCCGAGCACGACCTCGCGCGCCCGCACCACGCCCCGCGAGGTCCGCACCGTCAGGTCGCCGGCGGTGCCCTCGACGCCCTCCACGGCGCAGCGGGCCGACAGCTTGACGCCCGGCCGCCCGGCAGGCCCGGCGCAGCCCCTGGTGATACAGCGACGGGTGCACGCCGCCGGCCCGTTCGACGACCATGCCACCGTGGTAGAAGTCGGATCCGAGCTGCTCGCGCCGACGCTCCGGCGGGACCAGCGAGGCGCCGGCGTCGGCGTGGGCGTTCAGGCTGTCGACCCGCGCCGCCATCCCGGCATAGGCCGCTGGGCTGTGGGCGCCGACGAACCGTCCGGACCGGCGGTAGCCGCACTCGATGCCCTCGCGCTCGATCAGCCGCTCGAAATGCCCGTAGGATTCCGACGCCTCCTCGATCATGGCGTTGACCCGGTCGGCGCCGTACAGCCGCTCGATGTCGCCGCCCTTGCCGACGTTGACGCCGCCCGAGACCATGCCGCCGCTGCGGGTGCTGGCGCCCTCGCCGAAGCGATGCGCCTCCAGCACGACGACGTCGACCCCGCCGCGCGCCAGTTCCAGGGCCGCCGACAGCCCGGTGTAGCCGCTGCCGACGATCGCCACGTCGGCGCGCTCGGGCGGCGGGGCGTCGCCCTCGTCGTCCGGCGGCGCCGCGTCCCACCAGTAGGGATCGGTCTTGAAACCGTCGGCGAAGATGGAAGATGCGGCCATGCGGGCCTCGCTGGGATGCGGTGTTCAGCCGCGAGGCTACGCGGTCGCCCTAGGGTGCCGCAACGCCGTCGCCGAGCGGGCCGTAGACCGCCGCGCCGATGATCTTGACGACGACGCCGTCGGCGCCGGCAAGCGGCAGCATGATGCTCTCGAAGCCGCGGAAGGACTTCTGGACCCAGTCCATGCGCCCGAAGGTCCGGATCGGCGCGCGCTCGGCGATGATGTGGCGGTAGATGTCGGTGACCGGGTGGTCAGGCAGGAAAGTGTCGCCGACGATCTGACCGGTCGAGTCGCGCCCGAGCGCCTCGACCAGGCGGGTGCCGATCAGCGTGTAGCGCACCACCGGCTGGCGGCCGACTGGCTCGCCGAGGCCATCATCCTCGACCCGAACCACGAAAAGGTCGCCGAGGTGGCGCGCCAGGTCCAGCGGATCGAACCGCTCCACCGGCGGTATATCGTCATCGCCGCGCAACCCTTGCCAGTGTCGGTAAAGGTCCACCAGCCTCGGATCCGAGATGGCGAGGTCGAGATCGGCGAAGAACCAGGGCGGTCGGTCGAACGGCGTCGCCACGCGGATCCTCAATTCCAGCGACGCGGGTCGACGGCAACCGTCTCGCGCGCTCATGATGCCAGCCCGCCACGCTACGCCGGACCGCCACCGCCGATCAACTCGGCCGCAAGCCGCGCGGGCGCCTTTTGATCCAGATCAGTGCCGTGGCCCCGGGACGACCTCATGTTGATTGACAGAATGAGACCCATTTGCAAAAACTTGCGCTGATGCCTTTCATTCTCATTTGGGGAACCAGCCATGATCCGCACCCTGACCGGCGCTTTCCTCGGCTCCGCGATGGCCGTCTCGACGCTGCTCGCCGGCGTCGGCACCGCCGCCGCGGACGGTGAGGTCAACGTCTACTCGCTGCGCCAGCCGTTCCTGATCGAGCCGCTGCTGAAGGCGTTCACCGACAAGACGGGGATCAAGACGAACGTCGTGTTCGCCAAGGACGGCGTGGTCGAGCGGATGAAGGCCGAGGGCGCCAACAGCCCGGCCGACGTGATCCTGACGGTCGACATCGGCCGGCTGAACGACGCGGTCGAGGCCGGCGTCGTCCAGCCGGTGGCGAGCAAGACCCTGGAAGCCAACATCCCCGCGAGCTTCCGCGATCCCGAAGGCCGCTGGTTCGCGCTGACCCAGCGCGCCCGGCTGATCTACGCCTCCAAGGACCGGGTGAAGCCGGGCGAGATCACCAGCTACGAGGAACTCGCCGACCCGAAGTGGAAGGGCCGGATCTGCACCCGCAGCGGCAAGCACGACTACAACGTCGCCCTGCTCGCCGCCATGATCGCCCACCACGGCGAGGCGAAGGCCGAGGAGTGGCTGAAGGGCCTCAAGGCCAACCTCGCCCGCAAGGCCCAGGGCAACGACCGCGGCCAGGTGAAGGCGGTGATGGAAGGCGAGTGCGACCTGGCGATCGGCAACAACTACTACTACGGCGCCATGCTGGCGAACCCCGAGCAGAAGCCGTGGGCCGACTCGGTGAACCTGGTGTTCCCGACCATCGCCGGCAGCAAGGACACGCACGTCAACGTCTCGGGCATCGCCATGACCAAATCGGCGCCAAACCGGGACAACGCGCTGAAACTGATGGAGTTCCTCTCGAGCCCCGAGGCGCAGGAAATCTACGCCAGCGCCAACTTCGAGTATCCGGTCAACCCGACGGTGGCGTGGTCTCCCGAGGTGGCGGCGTGGGGCAAGTTCACGCCCGACTCCCTGCCGCTCTCGGCCATCGCCGAGCTGCGCAACGCGGCCGTGAAGATGGTCGACCGGGTCGGCTACGACGGATGACGGCCGAGGCCGACGCCTTCCGGGGCGCCGGTCCGGCACCCGACCTTGCCGCGGCGGCTCCCGGAAACGGGCGCCGCCGCTGGCATGTCGCGGCCGCCGTGGTGGCCGCCGTCGTTGCCCTGCCGGTGCTGGCCATCGCCTGGACGGCGCTATCGCCGACCGAGAACATCTGGCCGCATCTCGCCTCGACGGTGCTGCCGGGCTACATCCTGACCACCCTCGCCCTGATGCTCGGGGTCGGGATCGGGACCTTCGTGATCGGGACCGGCACCGCGTGGCTGGTGGCGATGTGCCGGTTTCCCGGCCGCCGGCTGTTCGAATGGACGCTGCTGCTGCCGCTGGCCATGCCCGGCTACCTGATCGCCTACGTCTACACCGACCTGCTTGAATTCGCCGGACCGCTGCAGATCGCGCTGCGCGAGACTTTCGGCTGGACCAGCAAGCGCGACTACTGGTTTCCGGAGATCCGTTCGCTCGGCGGCGCGATCGCGATGCTGACGCTGGTGCTGTACCCGTACGTCTACGCCCTTGCCCGTGCCACCTTCCTCGAGCAGTCGATCTGCGTGCTCGAGGTCAGCCGCACGCTCGGCCGCGGCACCTGGCGGTCGCTGCGCGACGTCGCGCTGCCGCTCGCCCGGCCGGCGATCGCGGTCGGCGTCACCCTGGCGCTCATGGAATGCCTGAACGATTTCGGCACCGTCGACTTCTTCGCCGTGCGGACCCTGACCGCCGGCGTGTTCGACGTCTGGCTGCGCATGGGCAACGCCGGCGGCGCCGCCCAGATCGCGCTGGTCATGCTCGGCTTCGTGGTCCTGCTGATCTGGGCCGAGCGGCGGTCGCGGGCCCGCCAGCGCTTCCACCACACCTCCTCCAAGCTGCGCCCGATCGAGGGCATAACGCTGACCGGCCGCAAGGCCTGGCTCGCCACCGCGCGCCTGCGCGCTGCCGGTGCTGCTGGGCTTCGCCGTCCCGGCGGCGGTGCTGGCCGACTACGCTTTCACCGGCCCGCAGGCGGAGTGGTCGGCGGAGTTCTTCCGGCACGCCCGCAACAGCCTCGGCCTGTCGGCGGCGGCCGCGCTGGTCGCGGTCGCGCTCGCCACCCTGCTGGCCTACGCCGCCCGGCAGCAGGCGGGCGGCATGGTGAAGGCCGCGATCCGGCTGGCTTCGGTCGGCTACGCGATCCCCGGGGCGGTGCTGGCGATCGGCGTGCTGATTCCGTTCGCGGCTTTCGACAACGCGGTGGACGGCTTCCTGCGCGAGACCATCGGCGTGTCGACCGGGCTGATCCTGAGCGGCACGGTGGCGGCGCTGGTGTTCGCCTACACCGTGCGCTTCCTCGCGGTCTCGCTCGGCGCGGTCGAGGCCGGGCTCGGCCGTATCACGCCGGGCATGGAGATGGCGGCGCGCACCCTCGGCCACACGCCGTCCTCGACGCTCAGGCGCCTGCACCTGCCGATGATCCGCGGCAGCCTGCTGACCGGGGCGCTGCTGGTGTTCGTCGACACCATGAAGGAACTGCCCGCGACGCTGGTGCTGCGGCCGTTCAATTTCGACACCCTCGCCACCTTCGTCTACCAGTACGCCTCCGACGAGCGGCTGGAGGCGTGCGCCCCGGCCGCGCTGGCGATCGTCGCCGCCGGGGTGCTGCCGGTCCTGCTGCTGGCCCGCAGCGTCGGCACCGCCCGCCCCGGCGCACGGCGAAACGGCGACTGAGACCGCCCAGCCCCGCGTGAGCCGGGTCATCACCCGCCTACCGGCGGTCGAAGACGGCAGAACGCAAGTCACCGAGACAAAATAATCAGAGTTTTCTTGAACATCTGATTCAGATCATTATTTGGGTTTGTTTAATGTTTTTCTCGGTGTCATTTCCAGAGACATTTGTAAATTTCTTGAAAAAACAACAAAATTATCTATATATGCATTGTTAATAGCCAGCACACTCACCAGCCTACGGGCCGGTGCTTCCAGATCAATCCGCGACTTCACACGGGATCGGCGCCGACACGATGTGCTAGCTTGCGCATCGGACACGCGACCTCGTGGAGCCTCGCGGCCGTCGGAAGCCCGGCCCGCGCAAGCGAAAGGCCACCATGGCCGACAGAATCAGCAAGAAGCCGGCGAGACCACCGCGTGAACCGGTGCAGCGCCAGCCGCCGGCGCCAGAGCCCGACCTCGACGGCTTCCCGGTGGTCGCCGTTGGAGCCTCGGCGGGCGGCCTTCACGCCCTGCGGCAGTTCATCGCGGCCGTGCCGGTGGATTGCGGGATGGCGTTCGTGCTGGTCCAGCATCTCGACCCGACGCATACGAGCCTGATGGCGGACCTGCTGGCCACGCACACCGCCCTGCCGGTTCAACAGGCCGAGGACGGGATGCGCGTGGAGCGCGATCACGTCTACACCATGCCGCCCGGAGCGTACCTGGCCATCCGCGGCGGCAACCTCGAACTGACCCGGCCGATCGAAAGCCACGGTGTCCGCCTGCCCTTCGACTTCTTCCTGCGGTCGCTGGCCCAGGACCTCGGCGAGCGCGCCGTCTGCGTGGTGCTGTCCGGGGCCGGCACCGACGGCAGCCTCGGGTTGCGGGCGGTGAAGGAGCACAACGGACTGGTCATCGTCCAGGACCCGGTCGAGGCCGAGCACGACGGCATGCCGCGCAGCGCGATCCTCACGGAAGCCGTCGACCGCATCCTGCCGGCCGGGGAGATCGCCGCAGCCCTGGTCGCGTACGGCCGGGGACGTCGGGTCGAGAAAGCGAGGGACCGGAGTCCCGCCGAGGAGGCCGGCGGCGACGATCTCGAGGCTATCGTCACCCTGCTGCGCACCCGGACCGCGCACGACTTCAGGCTCTACAAGACCGGGACGCTGCAGCGCCGGGTGCACCGGCGCCGGGTGATGTCGGGCGTGCCCGACAACGCGCGCTACCTCGATCTGCTGAGGCAGGATTCCCGCGAGTTGGAGCACCTGGCGAAGGACCTGCTGATCAACGTCACCAATTTCTTCCGGGACCCGATGGTGTTCGACTTCCTGGCGGAACGGGTGATCCCCGACCTGATCCGGCGGCACGATCCGGATGAGCCGATACGGGTCTGGGTGGCCGGCTGCAGCACCGGCGAGGAGCCGTACTCCATAGCCATGCTGGTGTTCGAGGAGATGGCCAGGCTCGGCGTCCGGCACAAGCTGCAGGTGTTCGCCAGCGACGTCGACGCGGACGCCATCGTCGCCGCCCGCGAAGGGCTCTACCCGGAATCGATCGCGAGCGACGTCTCGCCGGAGCGGCTCGAGCGGTTCTTCACCAAGGAGGATCATCACTACCGGGTGATCCCCGACCTGCGCGCCGCCGTGATCTTCGCGGTCCACGACATCCTGGCGGACCCGCCGTTCGCCCGCCTCGACCTGATCTCCTGTCGCAACCTGCTCATTTATCTGACCGTCGAAGCGCAGGACAAGATCCTGCGATTGTTCCATTTCTCGCTCAGGGACGGCGGCAAGCTCCTGCTCGGCAGTTCCGAGACCGTCGGCAAGCTTGGCGACCGGTTCCGAGCGGTCTCCAAGTCGCAGCGCGTCTACGCGCGGGTCGGCTATCTCAGGCCGGGGGAGGTCGACTTCCCGATCAAGGTCGGTGGGCGCGCGGCGTTGCGCGGCATCCAGGAGCCGGTCAAGCCGTCGGCGGCGGCGCGGCTCGGGGAACTCGCCCGGGGGGCGCTGCTGGATGCCTACGCGCCGCCGTCGGCGCTGATCAACGAGCGGCACGAGGTGCTGTACTACCTCGGCGAGACCGACCGCTACCTGCGGGTGACCCCGGGCCAGCCCAGCCGCGACCTTCTGCTGATGGCGCGCGAAGGTCTCCGCAGCAAGCTCCGGATCGCGCTTCGAGCAGGCGGCGCAGCAGAAGCGGCGCGCCGCCGCCGACGCGCGGATGACGCGGGAAGGCGTCACGATCGCGGTGAACATCTCCGTCCAGCCGATCCAGGGCGACGGCGAGACGCTGTACCTCGTCAGCTTCGCCGATCAGCCGCCGGAGCGGCGCCCGTCCGTCGGGACGGAGCCGAATGCAGACGACCCGTCCCGGCTGTCGGAAGTCGAGCGCGAACTCGCGAGCACCCGCTCCGAACTGGAGAGCGCCGTCCACGAGCTGGAGCTGTGGAGCGACGAGCAACGCGCCATCAACGAGGAGGCGCTGTCGGTCAACGAGGAGTCGCAGGCCACCAACGAGGAGCTGATGACCTCG
Organism: Rhodospirillaceae bacterium; assembly: GCA_018401495.1. Lineage (GTDB taxonomy): Bacteria > Pseudomonadota > Alphaproteobacteria > Thalassobaculales > Thalassobaculaceae > Thalassobaculum_A. The sequence continues at coordinate 450,407 of JAGYJX010000006.1, read as the reverse complement.
AAGGAGGAGCTGCAGTCCCTCAACGAGGAGCTGGCCGCCCTCAACAACCAGCTTCAGGTGGCGCTCGACGGCCAGCGCGACGCCGCCAACGACCTGCAGAACATCCTGTACAGCGCCGACGTGGCGACGCTGTTCCTGGACAGCGCCCTCAACATCCGGTTCTTCACGCCGGCGGCCAAGGCGCATTTCCGGATCATCGCCACCGACATCGGCCGGCCGCTCGCCGACCTGACGCCGCGCACCCCCGACGGCACCCTGCTCGCCGAAGCCCGCGACGTGCTGGAGCGCAGCGCGCCGACGCGCTCGGAGATCGAGGATTCCGAGGGCGGCTGGTTCGTCCGGCGCATCATGCCCTACCGCACGCTCGACGGCCGGGTCGAAGGCGTGCGTCGTGACCTTCGTCGACATCTCCGAACTGAAGGCCGCCGAGCGGCGGCCTCGACGCGGCGCGCGCCTACTCCGACAGCATCGTCAACAACGTCCGCAGGCCGCTGCTGGTGCTCGACGACGGTTTGGTCATCGTTTCCGGCAACGACGCTTTCTACCGCCGTTTCGGTGTCGCCCCGGAGCAGGCGATCGGACGCCGGTTCGCCGAGGTCGTCGACCCACATCGCCGACCAGGCCGAGTTGCTGGGCTTCCTGGACAAGGTCCGCAACGGCGGCACCTGCGACGCCGAGGTGAGTCGAGGTCGAGGCCGACCTGCCCGAGCTCGGCCGGCGCACCCTGATCGTCGGCGCCGGGGTGATCCAGGACGGCCTGACCGAGACGATCGCGGATCCTGCTGTCGATCGACGACGACACCGAGCGCCGGCAGACCGCCCGCGCCCTGGAGGAGGCCAAACGGCAGGCCGAGCAGGCCAACCTCGCCAAGTCGCGCTTCCTCGCCGCCGCCAGCCACGACCTGCGCCAGCCGCTCCAGACCCTCAGCCTGCTGCAGGGGCTGATGGGAAAGAAGGTCAAGGACCCGGAGATCCTCAAGCTGGTCAGCCTGATGGACGCCACGCTCGGGGCGATGTCGGGCATGCTGAACACGCTCCTCGACATCAACCAGCTCGAGGCCGGCATGGTGCAGCCCGAGGTGGTCACCTTCCCGATCGAGGACATGCTGCTTCGGCTGCGCACCGAGTTCGGCTACCACGCCGCCGCCAACGGGCTCGGCCTGCATGTCGTCCCGTCCGGCGCGCACGTTCGGAGCGACCCGGCCCTGCTGGAGCAGCTCGTCCGCAACCTGCTCTCGAACGCGGTCAAGTACACACGGCACGGCAAGGTGCTGCTCGGCTGCCGTCGCCATGGCGACCGGCTGCGCATCGAGGTCTGGGACACCGGATCCGGCATCCCCGAGGAGCAACTCGAGGCGATCTTCCAGGAGTTCCACCAGATCGGCAATCCGGCGCGGGAGCGCTCGCGCGGCCTTGGCCTGGGCCTCGCCATCGTGCGGCGCCTCGCCGACCTGCTGGAACACCGCGTCGACGTCCGTTCACGCCTCGGCAGCGGCTCGGTGTTCTCGGTCGAGCTGCCGATCGGCAGTCCGACGGACGTCCAGCCACAGGCGCGGCGGCGGTCCCAGACCGCCACATCGGCGGTCCGAGCCGGCGTCGTCCTGATCGTCGAGGACGACCCGGACGTGCGCGACACGTTGGCCCTGGTCTTCCGAAACAGCGGCTTCGCCACCCTGGCGGCTCGCAGCGGCGAGGACGCGCTCGAGACCCTGACGCTGGGGGCGCCGGTCCCGCAACTCCTGGTCGTCGACTACGACCTGCCGGGCGGGCTGAATGGCCTCACGGTGGTCGAGAGGCTTCGGGAACATGCCGGCCAGACGATACCGGCGATCATCCTCACCGGCGATATCTCGACGGCGACGTCGAGCGCCATCAACCGGCTCGGTTTCACCCGACTGGTGAAGCCGGTGAAGCTCGACGAGCTCATGGGTGTCACCCAGGAAATGCTGCAGACCCGAGTACAGGCCAACGCGGCGCTCGATCGCTGAGGGTGTGGCGAGCCCCGAACGCCGTTGATCGGCGTTGCGGATTTCCACAATAGCGCGCAACGCCGTCGGCTGACACTTTCCGCGGCCGGGCGACACTGTCGGACCCGTTCACAGTGACATTTGGAACTGGAGGTCAGGCAGCGATGTCGATCCTGCGCCGTGCCGCGGTCATCCTGGCGATGGTTACAGCGGTCCTTGCGTCTCCGTTCCCGGTTGCCGCCGAGACCCTTCCCAGCCCGACCGGCCGGGTGATCCTCCGGGTCACCGGCTCGGTCGCGAACACCAACGCACCGGGATCGGCCGGATTCGACTTCGCGATGCTGAACGCGATGGCGACCGAGACCTTGGCAACCTCGACACCCTGGACGAAAGGGGTGCAGCGGTTCGAGGGCTTCCGCCTCGCCGCGCTGCTGAACCGGGTGGGGGCGAGCGGAACCACCCTGAGGGCGACCGCGCTCAACGACTACGCCACCGCCATGCCGATCGCCGAGGCGCTCTCGGACGGGGCGTTCGTGGCGATCCGACTGGACGGCCAGCCGATGTCGGTCCGCGACCGTGGGCCGCTCTGGATCGTGTTCCCCTACGATACCGATCCGCGCCTCACGACCGACGCGATCCTGAACCGCTCGGTATGGCAGCTCAAGGAACTCACCGTTGACTGACTCCGCGCCGGCCGACTCCCCGGCCCGTCTCACACCGCTGACAGTGTTTGCGGTGTCGGTGATGGCGGTCGCGTTCGGCGCGGCCCTGCTGGCGGTGGCGATCTACGCGCAACTCAAGGAGGAGGTCGCCACCCCCCGCGAGAACCTTCAGTGGGCTGTCTATCAGCTGCAGGCCGAGCACCTTCGCTTGATGCTGGCCTCGCGGGAAGCCGCGGTCGGCCGCCTCGACGTGGAAGCAATCGACCAGCGCTACCAGATCTTCGTCAGCCGGGTTCTGATCCTCCGGGACGGCGAAGTGTTCCGCCCGATCCGCGGCGTCGCCGGCTATGACGAGGCCATCGGCGGCATGGTGTCGGCGATCGCGGCGATCGACGAAGCGGTCCAGGATGCCAGCGCGGCCGAGTATGCCGAGACCGTGTCCAACCACCTCGGTGCGTTCGGGGCGCCGCTGCAGACGTTCGCGCTGGAGGTCGTCGGCGCCGCCAGCCGGCAGCAGACCGACGACCAGCATGGCCTGCTCGATACGGTCTCCTACCTCGCGATCACGTTGATGCTGGTGGTCGCCGCCAGCGTCGTGCTGGCGGGAGTGACCATGCAGCAGCTGACCGAACTGGAGGCCGGGCGCCGGGCGCTGGCAGCGGCCCTCCGGATCGCCGAGGACTCGAACCTCGCCAAGAGCCGGTTTCTGGCCGGCATGAGCCACGAGATGCGCACCCCGTTGAACGCGGTGCTCGGCATGCTGCGCGAAGTCGCGCACCGGACCACCGACCGGCGCACCCTGGACATGGTCGCCACGGCGCACGCCTCGGCCGACATGCTGTGCGGGCTGGTGGACGACGTCCTGGACACGACCCGCATCGCGACCGGCAAGTTCCGGTTCCATTCGACGGCCTTCGATCCTGCCACCCTGATGACCGAAGTGGCGTCGCTCCTCGCCAGCCGCGCCAGCGACCAGGACACCCGGCTGATCCTGGACACCCAGGCCCTGGGTCCAAGTTTTGTGGTGAGCGACCGCGGCCGCCTGCGGCAGGTGCTGATCAACCTCGTGGGCAACGCCGTCAAGTTCACGCAGGGCGGCACCGTCACCCTGAAGGCCTGGACCAGTCCGGCCGCAGACGACCTGATCATGCTGCGCGTGGCGGTGACCGACACCGGGATCGGCATTGCCGGCGACCAGCTCGGCCGGATCTTCACCCGCTTCGCCCAGGCCGAGTCCGGCGACGGCCTGGGTCTCGGGCTGACGATCAGCCGCGAGATCGTCGAGCGCCTGGGTGGCCGCATCGGTGTCGAGAGCGAGATCGGCCGGGGCAGCACATTCTGGTTCGAGGTACCGGTGCTCACGTCGGCCGCGCCGGTTCCGGTTCCGGCTGATCAACCGCTCCGGGACCGGCTGCGCGGCCTGCGGATCCTGGTGGCCGAGGACAGTTCCATCAACCGGCGGGTGATTGAACTGCTGCTCGAGCGCCAGGGCGCCACCTACGCGTTCGCGGTCAACGGCGAGGAGGCGGTGGCCATGACCCTCGCCACCACCTACGATCTGGTGCTGATGGACATCAACATGCCGGTGATGGACGGGCTGCAGGCGCTCGCCGCGCTGCGGCGAAGCGCCCGCGCCGACCTCCCACCGGTGATCGCGCTGACGGCGACCGCCCTTGCCGACGACCTTGCCCGATTCCTGACAGCCGGGATGGCGGCCTGCGTGACCAAGCCGATCGACGAGGTCGACCTGCTGCGCCGGATTGCCGAGACGCTCCGGCGCCCCGACATCGCCGCCGATACCGCCGCCGATACGGTCCATGCGGCCGGGCCGACAGCGGCGCTCAGTGGCGGTCAGCGTCGCGCGGTTCTGGACCTCATCTCGACCCTCGACGACGATCAGGATCGCCTCGGATGACCACGATCCCGCCCATCTCCAACGCCGCCTTCGCGGGGCGTTCGGCGCTGGTGATCGAGGACAACGCCTTCATGCGCCGGCTGGTCCGTTCCCTGCTCGTCCAGTTCGGCTTCGATTCCATCGAAGAGGCGACCGACGGTTCGCAAGCGCTGCTGCGGGTCGCCGAACGGCGGTTCGACGTCGTCATCTGCGACTGGATGATGGAGCCGATCGATGGTTACGCGTTCCTGCGGATGATGCGAAAGCACGAGGATCCCATTGTCCGCACCGTTCCCGTGATCATGCTGACCTCGGTGTCGAACGAGGCCGACGTTCTCGCGGCACGCGACGCCGGCGTTACCGAGTACCTGATCAAGCCGGTGTCGTCGGGCAAGCTTCGCGACCGCCTTGTAGCCGTTTTTGCGCGGCCGCGCGGCTTCGTGGTCGCCGACACCTATGTCGGTCCGGACCGGCGGCGCCGCGACGACCCCGACCGGCGGGCCAGCGGCCGTCGACTGAGCGACCGGCTGGCCCGCAACGCGCCGCCCGAGGACGGTTGGACCTCGCTCGCGGCTGACTACCCGGGCGTCCTGCGGGGCGAGATCGACCGTCTGCGGACCGCCCTCGTCGACGCCGAGACAACCGGCGGCACCGCGCTGCCGCCGTGGCAAACGGTGCGGGGCATCGCCCACGACATCGTCGGGCATGCCCCGGCGTTCGGGTACGCGGTCGCCGCCGCCATAGCGGCCAGTCTCGAAAGGTTGGTGAAGCCGGCCGTCAGCGCGCCCGGCACCCTTCCTCTGGGCACCGTCCGGCGGCTGCGCGCCGCCCAGACCCACGCCAAGGCCCTCGCCTTGATCCTGGATCAGGGCATCGTCGGGCGCAGCGAGGAAACCGATGCCCTGGTCGCGCGGCTGGAGCGAACCGTCGATCGCGTCCACCGGGACGCCTTGTAACGCCTGGCGGTCAGCCGATACCCATCGACGCGCACAGGGTGATCCAGAGACCCGACAGCTTGTTGGCCGCGACGCTGAGCGGGAACACCGCCGCCCCGGCGGCGACCATCACCACGAACGCCAGCACCAGCACCACGATCGAACCGGCGGTCGCGCCGCGACGGCGCCTCCGGCCCATCCTCCGCCCGCTCCGTCTCCATCATCCGATCCTCCGACCGCCCGCCGCCGGCGCTCTGCCTGGAGCGTTGATCGTATCACTGCATCGTGGCGCGGGCGCGGTCATTCGCCTGCTGCGCGCCGCTCGGAAGTCGGCCAGTGTGTCGGCGCGAGCCCCGCGCGACCACGGTAACGGACGAGAGTTCCATGCAAGCGTTCCGCCGGTTGCCGGACCCGGTCGCGGTCCGGCTGGCGCTGTTCTACACCGCCTACTTCGCGGTCGCCGGCATCATGCTGCCCTACTGGCCGGCGTGGCTGGAATCGCGCGGCCTCGACCCGGTGACGATCGGCGCGGTGCTCGCCGTCGGCTTCTGGATCAAGCTGGCGGCGCACCCCGCGATGGCGGCGATCGCCGACGCCAGCGGCGCGCTGCGCGGCCTGACCGTGCTGCTCAGCGGCGGCGCGCTGGTGGTCTACGCGGCGTTCTGGATGGCCGACGAGGTCTGGCACTATCTCGTGCTCGCCGGCCTGGCCGGCATCACCTTCCAGAGCATCATGCCGCTCGGCGAGGCGCTGGCTCTGGCCGAGGTCAAGGCCCGCCGCCTCGACTACGGCCGGATCCGGATTGCCGGCTCGCTGTCGTTCATGGCGGCGGCGGCGCTCTGCGGTTGGGCGGTCGATCACTACCGGGCCGGCGTGGTGCCTGCCGCTGGCGCTGGCGGCGCTGGCCGGCCTGGTGATGGCCACCACGGCGCTGCCGCCGCGCCGGGTCGAGGCGCGGCGGTCCGTGGTCGTGGGCGGCCGCCGGCCGGCTCGCCATCGACCGCCGGTTCCTCGCCTTCATCGCCGCCGCCGGCGCCGCCCAGGCAAGCCACTGCGTGTTCTACGGGTTCGGCACCATCGCCTGGCGCCGCATCGGCTTCGACGACACCGTGATCGGCATGCTGTGGACGCTGGGCGTGGTCGCCGAGATCGGGCTGTTCTGGATGGCCGGGCGGCTCGGCCGTTTCGGCAGCGCGGCGTTCCTGCTGACCCTGGCCGGCATCGGCGCGATGGTGCGGTGGCCGCTGACCGCGATCGCCGACACCGTCGCCATGGCCGCCGCCCTTCAGGTGCTGCACGCCCTGACCTTCGGGGCGGCGCATCTCGGCGCCATGCGCTTCCTCCAGGACAACGCTCCACCCGGCCTGGAGGCGACCGCGCAGGCGCTCTACTACGCGCTCGTCACCGGCGTGCTGATGGGGACCTTCATGCCGCTGGCGGGCCTGCTGTACGAGGCCGAGGGCATGGCGGCCTACCACGCCATGGGCGGGCTCGGCGTGGTCACCCTGGCGGCGACGGCGGTCCTGGTGCGGCTCGGCAAGCCGGCGGCGGTGACGAACCCGGGCTGATCCCGCGGCTTACTCGTCCCGGCGGGCCTGGCGGATCAGCGGGGTCGCCCCGATCGAGCCGACGATGGCGATGCCGGTCAGGCCGAACGCCTTGAAGGTCACCCAGCCGTCGGTCGACAGCGAGCGCCACGCCAGTTCGTTGGCGACCGCCAGTACCACGAACAACCCGATCCAGTAGAAGGTCAGGTTCCGCCAGCCGCGCTCGTCCAGATCCAGCATCGAGCCGAGCAGCACCTTCAGCAGGTTGCGCCCGAGCAGCAGGCCGACGGCCAGCGCCGCCGCCGACAGCAGGCTGGCCACGGTCGGCTTGATCTTCAGGAAGAAGGCGTCGTCGAAGGTCAGCGTCAGGCCGCCGAACACCGACACCATGACGGCGCCGATCACCGGCAGCCAGGGCACGCGGCGCTCGCGCCACATCGCGAAGCCGACGGCAACCACCGTCGCCGCCACCAGCACCCCGGTCGCCGGCATGATGCCGAAGGCCAGGTTGCTGAGGAAGAAGAGGACCAGCGGTCCGTACTCGGTCAACGCGCGCGTTCGGGTCACTCGTCCATCCCTTCAGGCCGCGGCGCGGCGTTCCGGCGCCACCCGGGCGGCCGCCTCGATCAGGATCTCCGGTCCCGCCTCCGGGTCCGGCATCGTCTCCGACAGGTGTCGGCGCCAGACGCGCGCGCCCGGCAGCCCCTGGAACAGGCCGAGCATGTGGCGGGCCACCGACTTGACGGGGGTGCCGTGGTCACGCTGCATCTTCGCCGCGTAATCGGCCATCGACTCGACGACGGCGTGGCGGTCGCGGTGGCGCGGTGGTTCCCCGAACACCCGGTGGTCGGCGTCGGCCAGCACCCAGGGCGTCTGGTAGGCGGCGCGGCCCAGCATGGCGCCGTCGAGACCCCGCGCCAGCGCCGCATCGACGGCGTCGAGGTCGCCGAGGCCGCCGTTGAGGATCACGGTCAGCTCGGGGCGGGCCGCCTTCAGCGCGTCGACCCTTCCGTAGTCGAGCGGCGGGACGTCGCGGTTCTCCTTCGGCGACAGCCCCTTCAGCCAGGCCTTGCGGGCGTGCACGATCAGCGTCCGGCAGCCGGCGTCGGCGACCGCGCCGGCCAGCGCGTCGAGGGCCGGCCCCGGATCCTGGTCGTCGACGCCGATCCGGCATTTCACCGTGACCGGGACCGACACCGCCCTCTGCATGGCCGCGACCACCTCGCCGACCAGCACCGGCTCCCGCATCAGGCAGGCCCCGAACCGACCGGACTGCACCCGGTCGGACGGGCAGCCGACGTTCACGTTGACCTCGTCGTAGCCGAAACCCTCGGCGATCCGCGCCGCCTCCGCCATCGCCTCGGGCTCGGCGCCGCCGAGCTGCACCGCGACCGGATGCTCCTCGTCCGAGAAGCCGAGCAGCCGCCGCCGGTCGCCGAACCGCACGGCGTCGGCCGTCACCATCTCGGTGTACAGCAGGGCGCGCCGGGTCAGATGGCGGTGGAAGACCCGGCAATGCCGGTCGGTCCAGTCCATCATGGGGGCGACAGAGAGGCGGTGGGATCGATTGGTCATGCGAAGCTTAGGTTCGACCTCGGTCCGTTCCAGACAAGGTTGGAGCGCCGCAGGCCCGCGCCGCCACCCACCCATCTATGCCGTATTGGCCCGGAATTGGAAGACACTTGGCGCACCCTCGGCCTCTGCCGACGGAGCGGCGGGTGGGTCCCGGATGCGTACCGCCTGCGGCGGCCCGCTCCGGGATGACTACGATAGAATGGGGCGTCTCTAACTTTTAAATCGAGCGCCCCCACCTTTTCGTCATCCCGGGCGCCGCGCAGCGGTGACCCGGGACCTACCCGCCGCCTCCGCGGGGCCGGCGCCAGCGCCGCGCATTGGCAACGGCCGGCGAATGCCCAATGATCGGCTGCTCGTGACCTCCCAACCGCCAGCCGGGGATTCCGCCATGCCTGTCGTCGCGTGCAACGCCGGCCTGAGCTTCGAGATGGTGGCCGATCGCACGGCGCTGCTCGCCATCGACCTGCAGCGCGACTTCCTCGATCCGGAGGGGTTCGTGGCGGCGTCCGGCGCCGACCTGTCGGCGATGCGCGCCATCGTTCCGAACGCCGCCGCGCTGATCGCCGCCGCCCGCGCCAGCGGCGTGACGGTGATCCACACCCGCGAGGGCTATGCCCCCGACCTCGGCGACATGCACGCCCTCAAGCGCGAGCGGCGCGTCGCCGGCCGCGACGGGCCGCTCGGGCGGTTCCTGATCCGCGGCGAGCCCGGCCACGCCCACATCGTCGAATGCCTGCCGCTGCCCGGCGAGGCGATCATCGACAAACCGGGGTTCGGAAGCTTCTACCGCACCGACCTCGAAGCGCTGCTGCAAGAGCGCGGCATCGAGCGACTCGTCCTGTTCGGCGTGACCACCCAGTGCTGCGTCTCGTCCACCCTGCGCGAGGCGGTCGACCGCGGCTTCCGGTGCCTGACCGTCGAGGACGCCTGCGCCGCCACCACGCCCGCGCTGCACGCGGCCGCGATCGAGGCGATCTACGGCGAAAGCAATCTGTTCGGCTGGGTCAGCGACACGGCTCGGGTGCTGCAGGCCCTGAAAGCCTGACCGCGGCCGGCGCAAGCGGAGCGAGGGCGCCACGGTCGTCGGACCGCCGGCGCCCTTCCCCGAACACTTGGCTAGGCCCGGGACTCAGGCCGTCTTCTTGCGGCGGCCGGCCGGCTTCGCCGAAACCTTGCCGAGGCCGATCTTCTTGGCGAACTCGGAGCGCTGCTTGGCGTAGTTCGGCGCGACCATCGGGTAGCTGGCCGGAAGCCCCCACTTCGCGCGGTACTCCTCAGGCGTCATGTCGTAAGTCGTGCGCAGATGGCGCTTCAGCATCTTCAGCTGCTTGCCATCCTCAAGACAGATGATGTACTCGGGCGTCACCGACTTCTTGATCGGGACTGCCGGACGCAGCGGCTCGGGCTCGGGCTCACGAGCGTCGCTGGACAGATTGATCAGCGCATGGTGCACAGTGCTGATGACCTCGGAGATCTGTGAGGCCGGCACGCTGTTGTTACCGAGATAAGCGGCAACCACCTCGGTCGTCATGCGGAGCAGGTCGGTCGACCCCATGTTGTCCCTTGTCGCTTCATCAGCCATTTTTGTTTCCTAAGTTACGGTTGTCATTCGACCCCCACTGCCGCAAAATTGTCGCGGCGGGCGGGGCTGTCAAGTCGGATCATTACTCGACCGTCCAGAATTCGCTTCTTTGTCACCGCGAACATTCAAGAAAAGCCCAGACACCGGATTTCTTGAGTGGCCATATCCGAGAGACTTTCGGATGTCGACGAATCGGCTCAAATCTGCGGCAACAAAGTCGTTCCCACGGAACGGGTGTCAAGACGACACGCGCAATCGGTGACGCAAGGCTGCCCTGACTGTCGTATCGCGAGCAGCCCCGGAAGGTTTGGCTGTCCCGACTCGGCCGGCTAGACTGCGCCCTGGTCTCCGGCCGGCGGTTGAGCACTGCCGGCAGAATCGAGGAACGCCGCCATGTCGACCGCCGCTCTGGCACGGGCAATAGAACAGGGACGCGGCGCCGCCGCCGCCGACCTCGTGCTCAAGGGCGGCCGCGTCCTCGACCTGGTCGGCGGCGACCTGTTCGAGAGCGACGTGGCGATCTGCGGCGACCGTATCGTCGGTACTTGCGGCGACTACCGCGGGGTGCGCGAGATCGATGTTCGCGGCAAGGTCCTCGTGCCCGGCTTCATCGACACCCACCTGCACATCGAATCGTCGCTGCTGACGCCGCACGAGTTCGACCGCTGCGTCCTCGGCTACGGGGTGACCACCGCGATCTGCGATCCGCACGAGATCGCCAACGTCCTAGGCTCGGAGGGCATCCGGTATTTTCTGGAAGCCGCGAGCGAACTGGTCATGGACGTTCGGGTGAAACTGTCGAGCTGCGTGCCGGCGACCCACCTCGAAACCTCGGGCGCCCGGCTGGAGGCGGCCGACCTTGTAGCCTTCATGGACCACGCCAAGGTCCTCGGCCTGGCGGAGTTCATGAACTTCCCGGGCGTGCTGGCCCGGGACCCCGGCTGCCTGGCCAAGCTCGACGCGTTCGCCGGGCGCCACATCGACGGCCACGCGCCGCTGCTGCGCGGCCTCGACCTCAACGGCTACCTCGCCGCCAGCATCCGCACCGACCACGAGATCACCACCGCCGACGAGGCCCGCGAGAAGCTGCGCAAGGGCATGCAGGTACTGATCCGCGAGGGCTCGGTCTCGAAGGACCTGCACGCCCTGATCCCGATCATCACCGAGCGCAATTCGCCGTTCATCGCGCTGTGCACCGACGACCGCAACCCGCTCGACATCGCCGAGGAAGGCCATCTCGACTTCATGATCCGCACCGCCATCGCCGGCGGCGCGCCTCCGCTCGCCGTCTACCGGGCCGCCAGCGTGTCGGCGGCGCGCGCCTTCGGCCTCGCCGACCGCGGGCTGGTGGCGCCCGGCTGGCGCGCCGACCTCGCGGTTCTCGACGACCTGGCGGAATGCCGCGTGTCGACCGTGATCGCCGGCGGCCGGCCGGTCGAGGACGCGCTGTTCGACGCCCGCCGGGCGGTCGAACCGGTCGGCCGCGCCAGCGTCAAGGCGCGTCGGGTCGAGGCGTCGGACTTCCGGGCAAGCGGTTCGGGGCCGTCGACGCCGGTGATCGGCGTGGTGCCGGGCCGCATCATCACCGAGTACCTGACCTTCGCCCTGCCGTTCGCCGACGGCGAGCGCCGGATCGACACCGACCAGGACGCGGTCAAGGTGGCGGTGGTCGAGCGCCACGGCGTCAACGGCAACATCGGCGTCGGCTTCGTCCACGGCTTCGGGCTGAAGCGCGGCGCCATCGCCTCGACCGTCGGGCACGACAGCCACAACATCTGCGTGGTGGGGGCCGACGACGCCGACATGGCGATCGCCGTCAACCGCCTCGGCGAGATCGAGGGCGGGTTCGTGGTGGCGGCGCAGGGCCGCGTGCTGGCCGAGATCGCGCTGCCGGTGGCCGGGCTGATGAGCCTGCTGCACCACGAGGAGGTCAAGGCCGCGCTGATCCCGCTGCGCCGGGCCGCGAGATCGCTCGGCTGCACCCTCGGCGAGCCGTTCCTGCAGGTGGCGTTCCTGCCGCTGCCGGTGATCCCGCACCTGAAGATCACCGACCGCGGCCTGGTCGACGTCGACCGCTTCGAACTGATCGCGGCCTAGCCGCTGCCGCGGCAGGCTTGATTTACCGCACCACCCGTATATGTGACGGGCCGTCGACGGCGCCGGTGCCGCGGCGCCGACCTCCGAGGAGACCACCATGGCCGACTGGCCCGTGCACGGCACCATCGACGGCCCGATCGTGATGATCGGCTTCGGCTCGATCGGCAAGGGCACCCTGCCGCTGATCGAGCGCCACTTCCGCTTCGACCGCAGCCGGATGGTGGTGATCGATCCGGTCGACACCGACCGCGCCATCCTGGACGAGCGCGGCATCCGCTTCATCCATCAGGCCGTCACCCGCGACAACTACCGCGCGCTGCTGGAGCCGTTGCTGACCGCCGGCGAAGGCCGCGGCTTCTGCGTCAACCTGTCGGTCGACACCTCCTCGCTCGACCTGATGCGGCTGTGCCGGGAACTCGGCGTCCTCTACATCGACACCGTGGTCGAGCCGTGGCTCGGCTTCTACTTCGACACCAGCGCCGGGCCGGAGGCGCGCTCGAACTACGCGTTGCGCGAGACCATCCTCCAGGAGAAGGCGCGGGCGCCGGGCGGGACGACGGCGGTGTCGTGCTGCGGCGCCAACCCGGGCCTGGTGTCGTGGCTGGTCAAGCAGGCGCTTCTCGACATCGCGCGCGACACCGGCGCGCCGAGCGCCGCGCCGACCACGCGCGAGGGCTGGGGCCGGCTGATGCAGACGCTGGGCGTCAAGGGCGTGCACATCGCCGAGCGCGACACCCAGCGCGCCAAGAGCCCGAAGCCGATGGACGTGTTCTGGAACACCTGGTCCGTCGAGGGCTTCCTGTCGGAGGGGTTCCAGCCGTCCGAACTCGGCTTCGGCACCCATGAGCGCTGGATGCCCGAGAACGCGCGGCGCCACCAGACCGGCTGCCAGTCGGCGATCTACCTGCTGCAGCCCGGCGCCAACACCCGGGTGCGGACCTGGTGCCCGACCCCGGGCGCGCAATACGGCTTCCTGGTGACCCACAACGAATCGATCTCGATCGCCGACTACTTCACCGTCGGCGCGCCGGAGGCGCCGGAGTTCCGGCCGACCTGCCACTACGCCTACCACCCCTGCAACGACGCCGTGCTGTCGCTGCACGAGCTGTTCGGCCGGGCCGGCAAGCACCAGCCGGAGCTGCACGTCCTGGGCGAGGACGAGATCATCGACGGCATCGACGAACTGGGCGTCCTGGTCTACGGCCACGCCCGGAACGCCTACTGGTACGGCTCGCAGCTGTCGATCGACGAGACCCGCGAGCTCGCCCCCAACCAGAACGCCACCGGCCTGCAGGTCACCTCGGCGGTGCTGGCCGGCATGGTGTGGGCGCTCGAGAACCCGGAAGCCGGGATCGTCGAGGCCGACGAGATGGACTTCGCGCGCTGCCTCGAGATCCAGCGGCCGTATCTCGGCCCGGTGAAAGGCTACTACACCGAGTGGACGCCGCTGACCGACCGCCCGGGGCTGTTCCCGGAGGATTTGGACACCTCCGATCCCTGGCAGTTCCGCAACGTCCTGGTGCGCTGACCCTCAGCGGCGGCCGACCCGGTTGACCGGGCCGCCGGCGTTGGCGGGTCCGCCGACGCCCGGCGCCACCCCGACACCCGGAGCGCCGACGCCCGGAGCGCCGACGCCTGGGGCCACGCCCACGCCGGGCGCGCCCACGCCGGGTGCCGCCACAACCGCCGGCGCCACGACGTGCGGCGCCGGCGCCAGCACCACGCCGTGCCGCACGGTGCAGCCCTTCGGAATCCCGACATGGGTGCAGTAGACGACCGCCTGCGCCGGCACCGCCATGGCCATCGACGAGGCCATACCCAACGCGATCACTGTCATCCTTGCCGGCGTCATATTGCGTTCCTGTCCTGATAGGGTGGTTTTCGGGTGATCCCGCGTCACCCTCGGCCCGGACCCATGAAGATTGCCTTAACCGCCGCGCACGGCCGCGCTAGGCTCGACGTCCCGCCCGCCGCCGCCGGATGCCGTCATGCCCTCGCTCGCTGCCCACCCCTCGCTCGCCCCGTTCGCCGACCACTCCAGCAAGCCGGACACCCTCGGCTTCGCGCCCGAGCGGCTGGCACGGATCTCGGCCTGGATGCGGCGCTACGTCGACGACGGCAAGCTGCCATATCTGATGGCCGGCATCGTGCGGCGTGGCGGCATCGCGTTCCTTGACGCCTGCGGCAGCGGCGACCCGGTCAACGGGACGCCGACGCCGCCGGTCGACCACATCGCGCGCTACTACTCGATGACCAAGCCGGTGACGACGGTCGCCGCCATGACGCTGCTGGAGGAGGGCCTGCTCCAGCTCGACGATCCGGTCGCCAAGTTCATCCCGGAGTTCGCCGAGACCCGGGTCTACGTCTCCGGCCCCTACGCCGACATGCAGACCGAGCCGCAGGCCAGTCCGATGACGGTGCGCCACCTGATGACCCACACCGCCGGCCTGACCTACGGCCTGTTCGATCCCGGCCCGGTCGGCGAGGCCTACCGCAAGACCCCGGTGAACTTCGGCGACCCGAAGGCCAGCCTGGCCGACATGGCGCGCAAGGCCGCCTCGGCGCCGCTGTGCTTCCAGCCCGGCAGCAAGTGGACCTACTCGGTCGCGACCGACGTGCTGGGGCGGGTGGTCGAGGTGGTCGCCGGCAAGCCGCTCGACCAGGTGTTCCGCGACCGCATCCTGGGCCCGCTCGGCATGGTCGACACCGCCTTCGGCGTGCCGGCCGACAAGGCCGATCGCATGGTTGCCTGCTACGAGAAGACCGCGTCGGTGCGGATGAAGCGCAGCGATGGCGCCGGCGACTCGCGGTTTTCCGGCGACCCGGTGATGCATTCAGGCGGCGGCGGGCTGGTCTCCACGGTCCCCGACTACCTGCGGTTCATGGAGATGCTGCGCCGCGGCGGCGAGCTCGACGGCGTGCGCGTCCTCGGGCGCAAGACCGTCGACCTGATGATGTCGAACCACCTGCCCGGCGACATCGCCTCCATGGGGGTTGCGACGTTCTCCGAGATGCCGATGGTCGGCATGGGCTTCGGCCTCGGCGGTTCGATCCTGCTGGACCCGGCGCGGGCCCAGATCCTCGGCAGCGCCGGCGAGTTCGCCTGGGGCGGCCTTGCCAGCACCGGGTTCTGGATCGACCGCGCCGAGGACCTGTCGGTGATCCTGATCACCCAGCTGGTTCCGTCCTCGTCCTGGCCGATCCGGCGCGAGTTGCGCAACCTCGTGTACCAGGCGCTGGTGGACTAGGAGCCTGTCCGAGTAATCCGGCTCGACGAGAGGAGGGAAGCTTGATTCACTCCAGGGATGAGCAAGACCTTCCGTTCTTGGGATGTGGATCAGGCTTGGCTGCTGCCGCCGTCGATCCATGAGTTCGTGCCGTCGGGGCATCTGGCGCATTTCGTGCGGGACACGGTGCGCGAGGGACTTGAGCTGTCGGCGATCATGGGGACGTACACGGAGGAGCGGGGCTATCCTCCGTACCATCCGGGGATGATGGTGGCGTTGCTGCTCTACGGGTACAGCCGCGGTGTCTACTCGTCTCGGCGGCTGGCGCAGGCTTGCGAGGAGCGTGTGGACTTCATGGCGGTGACCGGGCTGAACAAGCCTGACTTCCGCACCATCAGCGATTTCCGTCGCCGGCACTTGAAGGCCTTGTCGGAGCTGTTCGTGCAGGTTCTCAAGCTGTGCCGATCGGCGGGTCTGGTGGGGCTGGGCCATGTGGCTGTGGACGGCACCAAGCTGAAGGCCAACGCCAGCCGTCACAAGGCTATGAGCTATGGGCGGATGAAGCAGGCCGAGCCGAAGCTGGCGTCAGAGGTGGCGGACTGGCTGGCGGCGGCCGAGGCGGCCGACGCCGCCGAGGATGGAGAGTACGGCGCGGATCGACGCGGCGACGAGACGCCGGACTGGATGGCCGACAAGCAGAAGCGGCTGGAGCGCATCCGCAAGGCCAAGGCGGATCTGGAGGCGGAGGCCGAGACCGACCCTTCGGATATGGATCCCGACGGCCCGGGTCCGTCCTCCGGGATGCAGGAGCGCGGCCGACCCAAGCGGGCTGAGGATGGTGGACCGCCGGACAAGGCACAGCGCAATTTCACCGATCCCGACAGCCGCATCCAGCCGACCCGGGATGGGTTCATCGCCGGCTACAACGGCCAGATCGCGGTCGACACCACCAGCCAGATCGTCGTCGCCCATCGGCTGCAGACCAATCCCGCCGACTACGGCGCCCTGATCCCGCTGGTAGACCAGACCCGCGCCAACCTCGGCAGGAAGCCTCGCGAGGTGTCAGGCGATGCCGGCTTCGCCACCGAGGTCAACCTCGAGGCCCTCGCCGAGCGCAACATCGAAGCCTACCTGCCGCCGGGCCGCAGCAAGCACGGAGCGAGCCACTCCGGCAGCGAACGGGCGCTCAAGACCAAGCCCCGAATGGCCGCCATGGCTGCAAAGCTCCGACGGGCCGGCCGCAGGTCGCGCTACCGACTGCGAAAGCAGACCGTCGAACCGGTCTTCGGTCAGATCAAGCAGGCCAGAGGCTTCCGGCAGTTCCTGCTCAGAGGCCTCGAAAAGGTCCGCGGCGAATGGGCGATGATCTGCACCGCCCATAACCTGCTCAAGCTGGCCGGAGCCAGAGCCCCAGCATGATCATGACGAAACATTTTATATCAAACCGTCAGGCCACCGCGGCCGCCACGGTTACTCGGACAGGCTCCTAGGCGCCGGGTTCGGAGTCGCCGTCCTCCGCGCGCAGCGTCTCGTCGACCAGGGACTTGGCCGCGCCGAGGGACAACGCCACGGTGCCCTCGCCGTCGGTGTAGAGGAACTTGAGGCGCCGCCGGCGCGACACCAGCCGTTCCGGCATCGGGGCGTAGCGCACGCTGCCGCCGCCGAGAGACGGCGTCACCGATCCGACGTCGACCGCCTCCTCGCTCTCCACCCTCAGCAGGAACAGCCGGACGCCGTCGGGGCCGCGGCCGACGAACGGCACGCCGGCCAGCCGCAGGAAGCTGGTGGCGTCGGGCGCCTTCGGGAACGCGTCGGCGAACGCCGCCTCGACCAGGTCGAAATCCGGCTCCGGCGCCGCCGCCGGCGCGGCGGTCGCCTCCGGCTGGTGCGGGGTCTGCCACTGCGCCACCGGCCGCTCGGCGTGGTTGTGGCCGGGGCCGTGGGAGTGCGGGAACTCGCCGTGCGGGTGCGGGTGGTGGTGTCCGCGGTGCATGGACGGCCTCCTCAGAACGCCACGGGCTTGTCGATGATCGCCTTGTGCTTGCCGAGCGTGCCGTGCGCCACCATCGAGCCCAGCGCCTCGACCACCACCCGGGTGGCGAACAGCGCGGTGATGTCGGAGGTGTCGTAGGGCGGGCTCACCTCGACCACCTCGAGCCCGCAGATGCCGGGCGCGGTCACCAGGCCGAGCAGCTTCAGCGCCTCGCGCGGCAGGAAACCGCCGGGCTCCGGCCAGCCGGTGCCGGGCACGAACCCGCAGTCGACGGAATCGACGTCGAACGAGACGTAGACCGCGTCGGCGTCCTTCCACGCCAGCTCCAGCGCGATCTCGGCGGTGCGCTCCAGGCCCAGGCGCTCGATGTCGGCGATGGTCAGCACGTTGGTCTGGCGCTTGCGCGCCTCCTGCACGCCGGCGCGCGGCACCTGCCAGCCGCCGATGCCGAGCTGAACCAGGTTGACCGCCGGCACGTTCGCCAGATTGGTCGCCCAGTACCAGGGCGTGGTGTGCATGCGCTCGTCCAGGTCCTTCTCCTGGATGTCGATGTGGCGGTCGAAATGGATGATGCCGATGCGCTTGGAGGTGCAGTCGGCGATCCCGCGCACGCACGGGAAGCCGATCGAGTGGTCGCCGCCCAGCATCAGCGGCAGGGCGCCGGACGAGAACACGTGCGACACCCCGCGGGTGATCTGGTCGAAGCTCTTCTCCAGGTTGGCCGGGATCGTGAACACGTCGCCGGCGTCGCACAGCGTCATCTGCTCGCGCAGATCGACGCCGAGCTCGTAGTTGTACGGCGTGTACAACGCCGAGATCCGCCGGATGCCCTGCGGCCCGAACCGGGTGCCCGGCCGGTAGGTGGTGCCGCTGTCGAACGGGATGCCGACGATCGCGGCGTCGTAGCGCGCGACGTCGCGGACGTCCTCGACGTAGGGCGCCTTCAGGAAGGTGTTGATGCCGGCGAAGTGCGGCAGCTCGCCGCGCGCGAAGGTCGGGATGCTGCGGTCGGTGAGGCTCTCGGACCCGGGCAGCCCCATCTTCAGCGCCCATTCCTGCTCGCGCCGCCAGCCGTTCTCGGGCAGCCGCCCCTCGGCGTCGAGCGCCTTCCAGCCCTGGCTGTCGCGGGCGCTGAAATCCGGGTGATGCCGGCGCACGCGAACCGGCGACGGGCGAAGGCCGGCGCGGCGCGCGGCGTGACGGCGTTCAGGATGGCTCGGCATGCGGGCGGCTCCCCTGTTCCTGGTCGTTGCCCGGCTCGAGCGGCGGCGCCGGCCGCCGCTCGATCGGGATGTCGTAGGTGACGGTAGCACCATAGGCGGCGGGATGGTCCGGGTCGTGGCGGATCTTGTCGAACGCCAGCAGCCTTGTGCCGAGCGCGAACGCCTCCGACAGGTCATGGGTCACCATCAGCACCGTCATGCCGCGCTCGCGCCACAGCCCGGAGATCAGGCGGTGCATGTCGGCGCGGATGCCGGGGTCGAGGGCGCCGAACGGCTCGTCCATCAGCAGCACCTTCGGCGCCATCAGCAACGCCTGGCCGATGGCGAGACGCTGCTGCATGCCGCCCGAGAGTTGCTCGGGATAGAGCGCGCGGGCGTGGTCGAGGCCGACCGCCGACAGCATCGCCTCGGCGTCGTCCCGGGCGCGCCGCCGGGCCGCCCCGAACAGCCGGCCCGAGGCGGGGCGAGCGCTGGAACTCCAGCCCGAGGATCAGGTTCTCCTGGACCGTGAGATGCGGGAACACCGAGTAGCGCTGGAACACGATGCCGCGGTCGGGCATCGGCTCGGGGGCGATCGGTTGGCCGTCGACCCGGATCTCGCCGCGGTCGGGCCGTTCCTGCGACAGCAGCAGGCGCAGGAACGTCGACTTGCCGCAGCCCGACGCTCCCACCACCGCCACGAAGGAGCCGGCGGCGATGTCCAGGCTGACCCGCTCCAGCACCGGCCGGTCGCCGTAGGCCTTGTAGACCCCGCGGACGGCGATCGCGCTCACAGGCCGCCGCCGCGGGCGTGCGCCCAGCCGAAGGCCCGCCGCGACAGCTGGCGAAGCGCCAGGTCGATCCCGTACGCCAGCAGGGTGATCCAGGCGACGTAGGGCAGGATCACGTCCATCGCCAGATAGCGCCGGACGAGAAAGATCCGGTAGCCGAGGCCGCCGGTGGCGGCGATCGCCTCGGCGGCGATCAGGAACAGCCAGGCCGGGCCGAGGCAGAGCCGGACCGTGGTGATCAGCCGGGGCATGATCTGCGGCAGCACCACCCGCAGGATCATCTGCCAGGTGCTGGCGCCCAGCGTCTGGGCCTTGACGATCTGCTCCTCCGGGATCTCCGAGACCCGCTGGGCGATGTCGCGGGTCATCACCGGGGCGATGCCGATGACGATCAGCACCACCTTGGAGAGTTCGCCGAGGCCGAAGGCGATGAACAGGATCGGCAGCACGGCGAGCGGCGGCACCAGCGACAGCGCCGCCACGAACGGCGCCAGCCCGGCCCGCAGGCGCGGCACGAAGCCGATCGCGATGCCGAGCACCAGCGCCACCGCCGCGGCGGTGCCGACGCCGGCCGCCAGCCTGGCAAGGCTGGCGGCGGTGTCCGCCCACAGCAGCACCGCGCCGCTGCGGCGATCCTCCTCGAAGGCGTAGGCGACGATCTGCGCGCCGATCTCGGCGAGCGGCGGGAACAGCTTGTCGCTCGGGTTCTCCGCCCGCCGGACCGCCGAGGTGACGGCGTAGGCGACCGCCACCGCGACGAACGGCAGGGCGCCGAGAACCAGCCGGCCGCGCCGGCCCGGGCGGGCGTTGACCCAGCGCACGGCGGCGCGGCTCCGGCGCGTCAGAGGCCGCCTTCGGCCGCCATCCGCATGTAGGCCGGGTCGAAGCGCAGCTTGAGGTTGCCGGCGTTGCCGAGGGTCCGGCCGCCGGGAAACGTCATGCCGACGTGATCGGCGCTCGGCGCGCCCTCGCCCAGGATGCCGTGGGTGAACAGGAAGGTCCGAACGTAGTCCATGGTCTTCAGCACGTCGGCGCCTTCGGTGAACGCGACCGCCTCGGCCGGCGCGTAGAACATGCGGGTGGTCGCCAACTGGGCGTCGAAGCCGGCGAGGTCGGTGCCGGACGCCTCGGCCATCCGGGTCCGCGCTGCCTTGCCGGCCGCGTCGTTGCCGGACATCACCGCCATCGCCTCGTACCAGGCGCCGGTCAGCGCCTTGCCGAGGGCCGGGTTGTCGGCCAGGGTCGCGGTGTTCACCACCATCAGGTCGATGATCTCGCCGGGGATGCCGGCGCTGTCGAACACCCGGTGGCTGTCGGGGTCTCCAGGATGGTCGACAGCAGCGGGTTCCAGGTCACCACCGCGGTGACGTCGGCGGCCTGATAGGCGCCCACCATGTCGGCGTCCGAGGTGTTGACGACGGTGATGTCCTTCTCCTGCAGGCCGACGCTCTCCAGCGCCCGCGCCAGCAGGTAGTGCGAGACCGACAGTTCGACCAGGTTGACCCGCTGGCCCTTGATCGCCGCGAGGTCCTTCTTGCCCTTGAGCACGATGCCGTCGTTGCCGTTCGAGAAGTCGCCGACGATCAGCGCGGTGGTGTCGACGCCGCCGCCGGCCGGGATCGACAGCGCGTCCATGTTGGTCATCGTGCAGCCGTCGTAGGTGCCGGCGGTGTACTGGTTGATCGACTCGACGTAGTCGTTGATCTGCACGATCTCGACCGCGATGCCGTACTTGTCGGCCCATTTCTTCATCAGGCCGGACTCCTGGATCCAGCCCCAGGGCATCCAGCCGACGTAGATCGACCAGCACACCTTGAAGTCGGTCTTCGCCGCGGCGCGCGCGTCGGGGGCGGCGACGGCCAGGGCGACGGCAAGTAGAAACGCGAACACGCGAGGCAGCGAGGCTCGGGTTGAAGCTCGGGTCATGGCTCGGCAATCCTTCCTCTCGGGGCCGCGGACGCGGCCGGTGGGATCGGATCTGCCGAGACGCAACCGGGACGCAGGTTTGCTCGGCAAACCTGTGCAGTGACCTCCCGGGGTTTTGTCCCGCCGTGTCTCCGGCCTGATCGCCGGAGTGCGTCTCTCGGACCAGCGCCGCCCCGTGGACGGCCGGAACCCTAGACGCGCTGCACAGCCTCGGCCCCGCACGATGCGTGCCAACGGCGAAGGGCCGGAAACCGGCGCCTTCCCGCCTCCGCCGGCGACGTCGGCTCGCCGCCGCTGCCGATCGCCACGCCATTTGCCCAATCGCGCGGCAGCTTCACATTTGGCGGCGTCACTCGGCGGCGTCGGCCCGGCCGGCGTCGATGAATCCGCCGCTCTGGCGGTTCCAAAGCCGGGCGTAAAGCCCGCCGCGCGCCACCAGTTCGCCGTGGGTGCCGCTCTCGACCACCCGCCCGTCATCCATCACGACCAGACGGTCCATCCGCGCGATGGTGGACAGGCGGTGGGCGATCACGATCACGGTCTTGCCCGACATGACGGCGTCCAACCCGTCCTGGATGGCCGCCTCCACCTCGGAGTCGAGGGCGCTGGTCGCCTCGTCCAGCACCAGGATCGGCGCGTCCTTCAGCAGCGCCCGCGCCATCGCCAGCCGCTGGCGCTGCCCGCCCGACAGCTTGACGCCGCGCTCGCCGACATAGGCGTCGTAGCCGCGCCGGCCACGGCCGTCGACCAGCCCTTCGATGAAGTCGTGGGCGCGCGCCGCCCGGGCGGCGGCGACGATCTGCTCCTCGGTCGCCTCGGGCCGGCCGTAGGCGATGTTCTCGCGGATCGAGCGATGCAGCAGCGACGGGTCCTGGGTGACGACCGCGACCGCGTCGCGCAGCGTTTCCTGGGCGACGCCGGCGATGTCCTGGCCGTCGATCACGATGCGGCCGCCCTCCAGTTCGTAGAGCCGCAGCAGGGTCATCACCAGCGTCGACTTGCCGGCCCCGGACGGGCCGACCAGGCCGACCCGCTCGCCCGCCCGGATCGTCAGGTCGACGTCGTCGAGGGCGGGCAGCCCCTCGGTCTTGCCGTAGTTGAAGCGCACCCGCTCGAAGGCGATCTCGCCGCGGGTGACCGCCAGCGGCGGCGCGCCCGGTCGGTCGACCACGGATCGCGCCCGCGACAACGACTGCACGCTGTCCTCCAGCGTTCCGATGGCGTCGAACAGGTCGCCGAGGTTGAACATGGTCATGCGCGACAGGGTGTTGATCTGCATGAGCAGGGCCATGACCGCGGCGACGTCGCCCGCGCTCGCCTCGCCGGCGCGCCACAGCAGCACGCCGGTCACGCCGCCGCCCGCCACCAGGGCGCCGTTGAGCAGCGACAGCCAAGAGGTCTGGGCGGTGGCGTAGCGCGACTGCTCGCCGGCGCGCTCGACGGTCTGCGCCAGGGCGTCGCGGACATGGGCGTCCTCGCGGTCCTGGCCCGAGAACAGCCGCACCGTCATGTAGTTGGCGTAGCCGTCGACGATCCGCC
Source organism: Rhodospirillaceae bacterium (assembly GCA_018401495.1). Classification (GTDB taxonomy): domain Bacteria; phylum Pseudomonadota; class Alphaproteobacteria; order Thalassobaculales; family Thalassobaculaceae; genus Thalassobaculum_A. Next base: position 427,470 of record JAGYJX010000006.1, on the reverse strand, counting down.
CGGTGAACAGCGAGCCGGCCTCGGCCAACCGGCGGGCCGCCCGGCGGTTGCGCGGCAGGTACAGCCGGAGGGACAGCGCGTACAGCGCGATCCAGCACAGCACCGGGATCGCGAACACCGGGCTTCGGTACATCAGGAAGCCGACGGTGCCGGCCAGGAACAGCCCGGCGTACAGCAACTGGTCGGTCATCAGCCGCACCAGGGTGCGGATCGCCCCGCCGGTCTGGCCGACCCGCGAGGCGATCCGGCCGACGAAATCGTTCTGGAAGAACGCGACGTCGTGGCCGGCGACGTGCTCGTGGAACCGCCAGCGCACCAGGGTGCCGACGTTCCGGCCGATCGTCTGGTTGCGCAGCAGCGAGGCGAGCAGGGTGATCAGCGGGCGGGCGACCACCAGCAGGCCGACCAGCACCACGATGGCGCCCCACGGGTCGGCGCCTTCGCCCGGATCGTCGGCCACCAGGTCGACAACCCGTCCGATCGCCCACGGTATCGCCACGTCGACGGCGCTGATCGCCGACGAGGCGACCACCAGCAGGCCAAGAGGCCAGCCGATTTCGCGCACCATGGCCCGCAGGATGCGCCAGGTGGTGGTCGGCGGCGCCAACGGGTGCGGCCCGGCGGTCGGCCGCAGCGGATCGACGAGGTTCTCGAACCACTCGACGGTGCGCCGAATGGGCATGGAGACACTCCTTTCGCGCTGGCCCGGCCAGCCGCGACTATAGGCGCTATTCGGCGGCCAGGGCGCTCAATCCCAGCAGGCCCGGCTGCGGGTGGTTGACCAGGGCCGTGGGAATCCGCCTCAGGTAGGAGCTCGAGCGGCCTTTCGCCTCGAACCGCGCGCGGAAGCGCTCGTGGTCGAACAGCTCGCCGAGGTAGCGTGGCATCCCGCCCGCGAGGTACACGCCACCGGTGGCGCCGAAGGTCAGCGCGAGGTCGCTGGCCACCGTCGCCAGCAGGTCCACGAACATGCCGACGGCACGGCGCGCGCCGGCCTCACCGGCCCGCGCCGCCGCGATCACCGCCTCCGGCTCGCGGTCTGGCGCGGGCGGGGCGCCCGCCAGCATCGCGACCGCGGAGTCCAGGGCGGGCAGGCCGATTCCCGACAGCACCCTCTCGGCCGAAACGTGATCGACCCGTCGGCGCAGCACCGCCAGCACCGCCGCCTCGGCGTCGGTCATGGCCGGAAGGGTCACGTGACCGCCCTCGCCGGCGATCGGCAGCCAGCGATCGGCGCCGACCGGCAACAGGCCGGCCACCCCGAGTCCGGTCCCCGGTCCCATGGCGACCATCGCGCCCCGGGGCTCGTCCACCCATCGGCCGATCGGCGTGCGATCGTCGCCGACCAGCAGGGGCAGCGACCGGGCGACGGCCGCGAAGTCGTTGACCAACCACACGCCGGCGAAATCGAAGGCGGCGGCGACGGCGGTCCCGTCGATGTCCCAGTCGGCGTTGGTAAGCCGCACCCGGTTCGCGACCACCGGCCCGGCCACCGCCAGGACCGCCCGATCCGGCCGCCGGCCGGGGGCGAGAGCCGCGAGGTAGTCCGCGATCGCCTGCTCGACGCCGTCAAAATCGCCGGTGTGGACGACCTGGAGATCGTCGAAAACGCCCACCCGGTCCGACAGCGCGAAGCGGCTGTGAGTTCCGCCGATGTCGGCGATCAACGCGGGCGCCGGATTGGTCATCGGACCCTCCCTTATCCTACCGTCCGCGCAACGCTCGCATGAAGTTGCGCTGCCACGCCCCCAGATCGTTGGCGCGCAGCACCGACATCATCGACGTCCAGCGGGCCCGGCGTTCCTCCACCGGCATCGCCAGGGCCCGTTGCAGTCCCTCGGCGACGTATTCGGTGTCGTAAGGGTTCACCTTCACCGCGCCGTCGAGCTCGGCGGCGGCGCCGGCGAACTGCGACAGCACCAGCACCCCGGATCCTCGGGATCCTGGCAGGCGACATATTCCTTGGCCACCAGGTTCATGCCGTCGCGCAGCGGCGTGACGAAGCCGACGCGCGACATCCGGAAGAACCCGGTCAGCTGCTCGCGCTGGAACGACTTGTTGAGGTAGCGCAGCGGCACCCAGTCGAACTCGGCGAAGCGGCCGTTGATGTGCCCGGCCTTGCGCTCCAGGATCTGCCGGATCTCCCGGTACCCCTGGACATCGGTGCGCGACGGCGGCGCGATCTGCATGTAGGTGACGTGGCCGCGCAGGCCCGGCGCGGTCTCCAGCAGCGTCTCGTAGGCGTCGAACCGCCGGTCGAGACCCTTGGAATAGTCGAGACGGTCGACCCCGACGATCAGGTCCTTGCCGGCCAGCGACTTGACCAGCCGGCGGGTCTGCCCGGCGCGCGCCGTGGACGCCGACAGCGCCGCGAGCTGGTCGGGGTAGATCCCGATCGGGAACGAACAGGCCCGGGACTTCTCGCCGTAGGCCTCGAAGCGGCCGTTCCGCCCGACCGTGCCGCCGGCGACCGTCCGGATGTAGGAGAGGAAGTTGTCGACGTCGTTCTCGGTCTGGAAGCCGATGACGTCGTAGGCGCACAGCGACTGCACCAGAAACGCGTGATCGGAACAGGCGGTGAGCAGGTCCGGCGGCGGGAACGGGATGTGCAGGAAGAACCCGATCCGGTTGCGGTGCCCCATCATCCGCAGGTCCCGGCCGAGCGGGATAAGGTGATAATCGTGCACCCAGATCAGGTCGTCCGGCTCCAGCATCGGCGCGAGCCGGCCGGCGAACTGCTCGTTCACCCGGCGGTAACCGACCACGTAGGCGCGCTGATACTCGACGAACTCCATGCGGTAGTGGAACAGCGGCCAGAGGGTGGCGTTGGCGTAGCCCTTGTAGAAGGCGTCGTAGTCGCGCCGGGCCAGCGGCATGGTGGCGTAGGTCACCTTGCCCCGGGTCTCGGTGTGCACCCGCGCGGTGCCGTTGGTGAAGGTTTCGCCGGACCAGCCGAACCAGACCCCGCCGACCTCCGACAGCGCGTCCTGCACCGCGACCGCGAGGCCACCGGTCGACTGCTTGCCCTCCTGGATCGGGGCGACCCGGTTTGAAACGACGACCAGACGGCTCAAATCACGTCCTCCCAGGACTTCGACAGCCGCATGGCGCACTTGATCAGCCCGACCATCGAGTAGGTCTGCGGGAAGTTGCCCCACAATTCTCCGGTAACCGGATCGACGTCCTCCGACAGCAGCCCGAGGCTGTTGCGGCAGGCCAGCAGCTCCTCGAACATCTGTCTGGCCTCGCTCTCGCGGCCGATGACCGCCAGCGCCTCGATGAACCAGAACGTGCAGACGGTGAACGCCACCTCGGGCGTGCCGAAATCGTCGGGCACCACGTAGCGGAACACGTGGTTGCCGCGCTTCAGGCCCCGCTCGATCGCCTCGACGGTGCCGACGAAGCGCGGATCGTCGCCGGCCACGAATCCGAGCTCGTGGATCAGCAGCAGGCTGGCGTCGAGATCGTGGCCGCCGAAGGTGGCCGCGAACCCGCCGAGCTGGTCGCTCCATGCCTGATCGCAGATCCGGGCGTGCATCGACACCGCGTGCTCCCGCCACTCGGTCGCCTCGTCGGGCAGCCCGAGCACGTCGGCGATCCGCGCCAGCCGGTCGGCCGCCGCCCAGCACATCAGGGCCGAGAAGGTGTGCACCGAGGCGCGGGTCCGCAGTTCCCAGATGCCGGCGTCGGGCACGTCGAAGCGCGCCACCGCCACCCGGCCGAGGCGGGCGAGCTGGCGGTACAGCGCCTCGTCCCCCATCCGGACCAGACGAGTGTCGAAGAAGCTCTGGGTGACCGCCAGGATGACCGATCCGAAGACGTCGTGCTGGACCTGCTGGTAGGCCTGGTTGCCGACCCGCACCGGCCCCATGCCGCGGTACCCCGGGAGCGTGTCGAGGATCCGCTCCTCCATCCGGTCCTCGAGGGTGAGGGAATAGAGCGGCTGCAGCACCGCGCCCTCAGCGGTCTTGGCGACGATGTTCTGGATGTAGCGGAGATAGTGCTCGAGAGTCCGGGTCGCCGAGAGCCGGTTCAGGGTGTGCACGACGAAGTAGGCGTCGCGCAGCCAGCAGTAGCGGTAGTCCCAGTTGCGCTGGCTTCCGGGCGCCTCCGGAATCGACGTGGTCATCGCCGCGATCACCGCCCCGGTTTCCTCGAACGTGCAGAGCTTGAGGGTGATGGCGGCGCGGATCACCTCGGCCTGCCACTCGAACGGGATGTTCAGCGACCGCGTCCAGTTGCGCCAGTACTGAACGGTGTTGTCGTAGAACACCCGGGCGGTCTCGGATATCGAGGCCGTCAGGCTCTCGTCGGCGCCGAGGATCAGCGTCACCGGCGCGTCCAGCAGGATCCACGCCTCGTCGATGATGTAGGACGGCACCGCGTCGGTGGTCAGCCGAACGGTCTGGGACGGCCCGATCCAGCGGATGTGGTTTGAGCCGCGGGTGACCTGCGGCTCGACCGCGCCCCACTCGAACGAAGGGCGGATGCGGATGCGGATGCGCGGCAGGCCGGCGACCGGCCGAATGTGCCGGACAATGGTGGTCGGGCGGAACATGCGCTCGAACCGGTTGAAGCGCGGCGCGAAATCGGTGATCTCGATCGCCGAACCGTCGCCCGCGGTGACCCGGGTGATCAGCACCGGGGTGTTTGGAACGTAGTGCTGCTCGGACCTTTCCGCGCCCGTCAGGTCGATCGCGAACAGTCCCCGCTCGGCCGGCCGATCGGGCTCGTCGAGACGCAGCAGGGCGTCGAAAACCGGCTCGCCGTCGAACCTCGGCAGGCAGCACCACACGATGCGCGCGTAAGGATCGACAAGCGCGCCGAAGCAGCAATTGCCGATCAATCCGAGGTCAAGGGTGCTCACTGACCGTAGGTCTCCGTGTCGGTGGGTACCCTGGCAAAGTAGGTAAGGCGGCGCGGAGGGTCAAACTCCGGTTCCGTGAACCGCCGGCTGAGGCGCAAGGTTCCGGCGAGCCGGGGTTTCGGTCTACGCGACCCGGTAGCGGTCGATGATCGCCGGATCGGGATCGACGCCGAGCCCAGGCCCGGCCGGCACCCGCAGCCGGCCGTCTCGCACCACCGCCGCATCGCCGTACAGCTCGGCCTCGAAATCGAGATACAGCCGCTCGAACAGCGGCGGGCGTACCTCGGCGGCGGTCAGGTGGATGGTGGCGATCTGCCCCGGCCCGAACAGCGCGCAATGCGGCGAATAGGTCAGGCCGTGGGCCTCGCAGAACCGGGCGATCTTCAGCAGCTCGGTCACGCCGCCGGTCTTGGCGACGTCGGGTTGGGCGATGTCGATGGCACCGGCCTCGTGCATCGCCACGAAGTCGAACAGGCTTCCGGCGTTCTCGCCGGCGGCGATCCGGTGGCGCCCGGTCGCCCGGATGGCGGCCAGCCCCGAAGTAGTTCTCGGGCGGCCAGACCGGCTCCTCGAACCAGTGCAGGCCGAGACCGTCGAGCGCGGCGTCGATCACCAGCGCTTCCTCCACCGACCATGGGCAGTTGGTGTCCAGCATCACCAGGGCGTCATCCGCGGCCGCCTCGCAGGCGGCCTCGATCACCGGCACCGCGACCTCGTGCAGCTTGATCCAGCGATAGCCCCGGTCGACGGCGCGGCGCACGGCGCGGGCGACCGCTTCCTCGGTGCCGTATCGCACCAGGCTGGCGTACACCTCGACTTCCTGGGCGGAAGCGCCGCCCAGCAGCTCGACCAGCGGCCGCCCGGCGCGCTTGCCGGCGAGATCCCAGAGCGCGATGTCGACGGCCGACACGCCGTACATGATCGAGCCGACGCGGCCGAAATTGTGGAGGTTGAACTCCACGTCGTGCTTGATGCGGGCGATCTGCCGGGCGTCGCGGCCGACCACCAGCGGCAGGACCCGGGTGTCGATCAACTGCTTCAGCGCGACGTCCGACATCCGCGAGAACGCCTCGCCCCAGCCGACCAGCCCGTCCTCGGTCTCCAGGCGAACCATCAGCATGTCGAAGGTGTCGGCCGGCGCACCGCCCCAACCCCAGGGCGGCAGCCCGCCGCCGGTCTCGAACGGCACCGACACCAGCACCGAGTCCGCCTTCACGATCCGCATGTCGTCCTCCCTCGACGGTCGATCGGGGCGACCGCCTGTTGATCAGCCCTCGAGCTCTTGCAGCGCCTCGCGGGCGCCGGCGTGATTCGGCTCGAACGATAGGCATTGCTGCCAGCACACGGCCGCCTGGTTGGGCTCGCCGAGTTCGCGGAACGCAACGCCAAGACCGTACCAGCTTTCGGAGTCGCGCGGCTCGACGTAGATCGCTCGCCGCAAAGCGTCGGCGGCTTCGTGCCACCAGCCTCCCCGGGCGCAGACCTTGGCCATGTGGAACAGGTAGGTCCGCTCGGCCGGCTCCTGGACCAGCGCCCGGCCGATCAGCTCCGGCAGCTTCGCCGGCCCGGCCGTTCTCGAGCGCCAGCACGGACTTGACGTTCAGGGTCCGGGCGTCGTCCGGCCGCGACGCGGTGACTTTGCGGTACAGGCCCTCCAGTCCGCCGATGCCGCCGCGTCCACCGCTGCCGCGTCCCGGGCCGCGCACCGCCTGTCCCCTACCCGCCGTGAGCCCGGGCGCCGAGCACCCGGCCGGCAACGGCGTCGAGACGCGCGACCAGTTCCGGGTCGCGGGCCTCGGTGTGGGTGATCAGGGCGTGGTCGAGGGCCCGATCCCCACCCTGCTCGTCGATCAGCGGGCGCCGGCGCAGCTTCGGCGCGGCCGCCTTGATCAGCGACCGCGCCTTGTCGGCGTTCGACAACAGCACCCGCACCACCACCTCGACCGTCACGTGGTCGTGATCGGGATGCCAGCAGTCGTAGTCGGTGACCATCGCCACGGTCGCGTAGGGGATCTCCGCCTCGCGGGCCAACTTGGCCTCGGGCATGTTGGTCATGCCGATGACGTCGCACCCCCACGAGCGGTAAAGGGTCGATTCGGCGAAGGTCGAGAACTGCGGTCCTTCCATCGTGAGATAGGTGCCGCCGCGGGTGTAGGGCAAGGCAAGGTCGCGGCACGCCTCGTCGAGAGCGTCGACCAGCCGCGCGCTGATCGGGTGCGCCATCGACACGTGGGCGACGCAGCCCCGGCCGAAGAAGCTCTTCTCGCGCGCGAAGGTGCGATCGATGAACTGGTCGACCAGCACGAAGTGGCCGGGCGCGTATTCCTGCTTCAACGATCCGACCGCCGACACCGAGATGATGTCGGTAACGCCGGCACGCTTCATAGCGTCGATGTTGGCGCGATAGTTGATGTCGGTCGGGCTGTGGCGGTGGCCGCGACCGTGGCGTGGCAGGAACACCAGCGGCTGGCCGCCGAGTTCGCCGAACAGCAATTGATCGGAGGGCTCGCCGAAGCTCGACGGCACCGTTTCCCAGCGCGTGTTCTCCAGCCCGTCGATCTGGTAGACGCCGCTGCCCCCGATCACGCCGATCACGGCGTCCCGCGTCCCATCCGCCATCGTCTATCTTCCGCCTTGCCGCAGTTCGCGCCGTCCCCAGACAACCTATAGCGCGGGGCGGCGGGGCAGCGAAAGGGTGGTGGCCGAAACGGCGGGCGGACGCCGGACCCCGAGCGGCCGGGCGCCGGACTCAAAGAGCAGGCGCCAGATCCACCCGGTGGATCCGGATGGCGCGGACCACCCGGCTGCGAAGCGATCGGTTCACCATCTCCGTCAACGCCTTCTCGGCGCGGACCCGGTCCGGCACGTGGGCGGCGCGCGGGCCGAGCAGCGCGAGCGCCTCGGCAGCGGCTTGGGCGATGTCCTCGGCGCGGTTGTGGACCATGGCGGTGAACGATCCCCGGACCAGCAGCGAAATCCGCGCCTCGACCCGCCACCGCCCCGCGGTCAGCGGCCGGCCGTGGAAGCCGACGATCGGCTGGTCGAAATCGATGCGCACGATCGAGCGCTCCTCGGCCTCAAGCCGTCGCAGGAGGGCGAACAGCACGAGTCCAGCCGCGATCGCCGCTCCGGCCGTGGCCGCGATGCTCGCGACCACGGCTCGGCGCGTCGCCCCGCTCGCCGATCGCCGACACCGCCTCCACCGTTGCCCAGCCGATGCCGAAAGCGAGAACCAGACTGCCCACGCCGAGCAGCAGGGCGCTGGTGAACCACAAGGTGCGGTGGATCAGCGGGGATGCGGCCTCGAGCATGAACGACACCGGCGAAGAGCTGCTGCTGACGGTGCAACCGCCAGCTCATTCGCCGGTTCCGGGCCCCCTAGCGCTACGCTGACGGAAACTCGAAGCCGTCGGAGAATACACGATCGCAGGCGGCCACCACCTGGTCGTCGTAGCGTGTTCCGCTGCCGTCGCGAATCTCGGCGAGGGCAGCGTCTACTCCAAGGGCCGGCCGGTAGGGCCGATGACTGCACATGGCTTCCACGACGTCCGCCACCCCCAGGATCAGGGCCTCGCGCAGGATGAACTCTCCCTCCGCGACCTTGGGATAGCCTGAGCCGTCCGGGCGGGAGTGGTGCTGCCGAATGATCTCGGCCACGGGCCACGGAAAGCCGACCGGAGCGAGGATTTCGTACCCGTCGCCAGCGTGCGCCTGAACGAGTTCCCGCTCGCTGGGGGTCAGCCGCCCCGGTTTGGTGAGGATGTCCGACGGGATAGCGAGGTTGCCGATATCGTGCAGCAGGGCGGCGTACTCCAAGCCGTCCCGCTCCTCGGCCGGCAGGCCCATGCTGTCCGCGATCGCCATCGACAGCGCAGCGACCCGCCGCTCGTGGCCTGAGGTGAACGGGTCTCGCTTCTCGACCGCCATGGCCAGCGCGTCGACGGTCTGCCGCAGCACCTGCCTGGCATCGAGCAGCGACCGATGCAACTGGTCCTGCATGCTCATCAGGTCGGTCAGGTCCACCCCGACCACGGCGACCGCGTCGATGCGGCCCCGGCCGTCTCTCAGGGCGGCGCCGTGCCAGCGGTGGTACAGCGCCGCGCCGCCCGCGGTGACCAGCCGGGCATCGGCCCGCTCCGGCAGGCCGGTCTCGACGATCCGGGCAATCGCCTCGACAACCGGTTCGACGTCCTCGCGGTGCGCAAGTTCCGCCACCGTCATTCCGGCGAGCCGATCCGAGCCGTAGCCGCCAACCGTCACCAGCGCGGCGTTCCAGTCGAGCAGGCGGCCGTCCGGCGCGATCACCAGCAGCGGGTTCGGCACCGCGTCGCCGAGATCCTGCAGGCGCCGCTGGGTTGCGATCCGCGAGGCGCGCTCTCGCCCGGTGCGCCGCGCCAGGAGAAACCAGATGGCGAACAGGCCGGCGCTCGTGACCGCCACGAACGCCCCGCCCTTGATCGTGCCCAACCGGGTGATGGTCTCGGGGTCGGCGGCGACCATGGCCACGACCTGATCGGAGAGGACGACGTAAACGAGGGCCAGCAGCGCGTATCCCGCGGCCACCAGGGTCGCTTCAACGACCGGTTGTCGGACTGGCGACCGCTTGTCGTCGTCGTGCACGCGCACCGACCTTTCCGCCTGGGGGTCCGAACCGACGTCGCGCCGTTCGCCGATGGCTCGATCATCCTCCACACCAGCACCGAAACCCAGGCCAAAACGAAGAGGCCGGAGGGATCGCTCCCTCCGGCCTCCGGCCGAAACCAGACGCGGTACCGATCGATCAGTGCACGTCGGCCCAGATCTTGCGCTTGGTGGCGTAAAGCAGTCCCGTCAGCACCAGGAGGAAAAGGATCGTCATGACCCCGGCGCGCTTGCGCTCCTCCAGGTTGGGCTCCGACGCCCAGGCCAGGAAGGTCGCGAGGTCCCTGGCCTGCTGAGCGACGGTCGCCGGCGTGTTGTCGCCGTAGGTGACGCCATCCGGGTACAGCGGCGGTGGCATGGCGATCTGGTTACCCGGAAACGCGGTGTTGTAGTACATGCCGTCCGGGATCGTCACGCCCTCCGGCGGGTCGGTGTAGCCGACCAGCAGGCCGTAGATGTAGTCGGCCCCGCCGGCGCGCGCGTCGACGATCAGCGACAGGTCCGGGGGATACGCCCCGCCGTTCGCCACGCGCGCCGCCGCGGCATTCGGGAACGGGCTGACGAACCGGTCCGACGGCAGCGCCGGACGCTCGAACATCTCGCCCTCGTCGTTCGGCCCGTCCATGACCAGCTTCTCGGCGGCAAGCGCCTTGATCTCGTCGTCGTTGTAGCCGAGTTGACCGAGGTTCCGGTAGGCCACGAACTTCAGGCCATGGCAGCTGGAGCAGACGTTCTGGTAGACCTGCAGGCCGCGCTGCAGGGCACCCCGGTCGAACGTGCCGAACACCCCCGAGAACGACCAGTCCTGGGCCTCGAACACGGCTTCCCCGGCGGCCAGCGCCGGTCCGGCCGGCAGGGCTGCTCCGAGCAAGGCCGAGGCGACCGCCGTTGCCGCAGCCAGCGTCTTGATGCGCGCGATCATCGGTCGTTCTCCCGCCGAGCCGCGGTCGCGCCGGCGAATCCGCCGCCGCCGCCGATCACCGGCTCGCTGATCGATTTCGGAAGTTGCCGCGGCGTCTCGAACACCGAGAGCAGCGGCAGGATCACCAGGAAGTGGGCGAAATAGTAGGCCGTCGCGATCCGCGAGAAGAACACGTACCAGCCTTCCGCCGGCTTGGCCCCGAGGTAGGTCAGCGCCACCACGTCGATCACCAGGATCCAGAAGAAGATCTTGAAGATCGGGCGGAACTGCCCGCTGCGGACCGGCGACCGGTCGAGCCAGGGCAGGATGAACAGCACCGCGATCGAGCCGAACATGAACAGCACGCCGCCGAGCTTGTCGGGGATCGCCCGCAGGATCGCGTAGAACGGCAGGAAGTACCATTCCGGCACGATGTGCGCCGGCGTCACCAGCGGGTCGGCCGGGATGTAGTTGTCCGGGTGGCCGAGGAAGTTCGGCGCGAAGAACACGAAGGCCGAGAACACGATCAGGAACACGCCGAGGCCGAACGCGTCCTTGATCGTGTAGTACGGGTGGAACGGGATCTGGTCCTTCGGGCCCTTGACGTCGACGCCGAGCGGGTTGTTCGAGCCGAACCGGTGCAAGCGCGACCAGGTGCAGGACAACCACGCCGACGATCACGAACGGCAGCAGGTAGTGCAGCGCGAAGAACCGGTTCAGGGTGGCGTTGTCGACCGAGAAGCCGCCCCACAGCCAGGTCACGACGCTCTCGCCGACCACCGGGATCGCCGAGAACAGGTTGGTGATGACCGTCGCCCCCCAGAAGCTCATCTGGCCCCAGGGCAGCACGTAGCCCATGAACGCGGTCGCCATCATCAGCAGCATGATGACCACGCCAAGCATCCAGAGCAGCTCGCGCGGCGCCTTGTAGGAGCCGAAATACAGCCCCCGGAAGATGTGGATGTAGACCACGATGAAGAAGAAGCTGGCGCCGTTCATGTGGATGTAGCGGATCAGCCAGCCGTAATTCACGTCGCGCATGATGCGCTCGACGGAATTGAAGGCGTGGTCCACGTGCGGCGTGTAATGCATCGCGAGAGTGATGCCGGTGACCAGCATGATCACCAGCGCGATACCGGCGAGAGAACCGAAGTTCCACCAGTAGTTCAGGTTCTTCGGCGTCGGGTACTCATGCAACTCGTGGTGCATGAAGCTGAAGATCGGCAGCCGATGGTCGATCCAGCGGACGATCGGATTCTCGAATTTCGTGGCCATGACGGGTCGTCCTCCCTCAGCCGATGCGCACGACGGAGTCCGACACGTACTCGTACGCCGGAATTTCCAGGTTGCGCGGCGCCGGACCCTTCCGGATGCGTCCCGAGGTGTCGTAGTGCGAGCCGTGGCACGGGCAGAACCAGCCGCCGAACTCGCCTTTCGGGTCCGACGGCTTCTGGCCGAGCGGCACGCAGCCGAGGTGGGTGCAAACCCCAACCAGGACCAGAACCTCAGGCTTCAGGGCGCGCGCTGCATCCGCCTGCGGATCCGGCAGGTCGGCCAGCGGCACGGCAGCGGCCTCCTCGATCTCGGTGGCCGTGCGACGCCGCACGAAAACCGGCTTGCCGCGCCATTTGACGGTTACGGCCATGCCTTCGGCAACGGTCGCGGTATCGAACTCGATCGTCGCGAGCGCCAGCACGTCGGCCGCCGGATTCATCTGGTCGATGAACGGCCAGGCGACGCACGCCGCCCCGACGGCGCCGACCGTGGCCGTCGCGACGTACAGGAAGTCGCGGCGGGTTTCGCCCTGATGGGTGTCAGCCATGGTCCTCCAACCCTCACACGGTCGCCCCCGGACGACCCCTTGCTCAACTAACTATACGGATCGAGTGTCCGGACCAACGCGACGCGCTGTCGCAATACGGTCCCACCCGCCCCGCGCCGCTTCGCTATACCCCACGCCTCGAAGGTTTGCAAAGCGTCGCGCCACGGGTATGAGCGGTTGATGCGCCTCGTCCTGTTCCAGCCCGACATCCCGCAGAACGCCGGCACCATCCTGCGTCTCGCCGCCTGCCTCGCGGTCGGGGTCGACATCGTCGAGCCGTGCGGCTTCGTCTGGTCGGAGCCGCGGCTGCGGCGCGCCGGCATGGACTACCTTGAATTCGCCCAGGTCGCCCGGCACAGCTCCTGGGAGGCGTTCCAGAGGAGCCGCCGGTCCGGCCGGCTGGTCCTGCTGTCGACCCGCGCCGCCGTGGCGCTTCCCGACGCGCGGTTCGAGATCTCGGACCATCTGGTGCTGGGTCGGGAGAGCGCCGGCGTGCCGGACGAGGTGCACACGGCCGCCGACCTCTCGGTCCGGGTCCCCATGGTGGCCGGCGCGCGCTCGCTCAACGTCGCGGTGACCGCCGGCATCGTGCTGGCCGAGGCGCTGCGCCAGACCGGTGGATGGCCGCCGGGATAGCCGCGGGTGGCGCCCGGATCCATCCCCTCGCCTTCCGGGGTGACGACAAGAGTGAGAGGGCTCCACCTGGACTGGATGACGCCAACGAGCCCGGCGCCCTCGGCCCCGCCCTACCCGTTCAGGCGGAACGCGTAGGGCAGCAGCCGGTCGAGATCGAGGATTTCGCCGAGCGCTCCCTCCTCGCCGGAATCGATCAGCACCAGGCTCGGCGGGGCGTCGGAAGCGAACTCGGCGAACACCTGGCGGCAGATCCCGCAGGGCGAGCGGTCGGCGAGGCGGGCGTGCAGGGCCTGCGCGCACGACACCGCCAGCACCGCGATCCGGCGGTAGCCGGCGGCCGCGGCCTGGGTGATCGCCGTGCGCTCGGCGCAGATCGTGCCGCCGAGGCTGGCGTTCTCGACGTTGGCGCCGAGGAACACCCGGCGATCCGGATCGTCGGCCATGATCAGGGCGGCGCCGACGGTGAACGACGAATACGGCGCGTGCGCCCGGGTCGCCGCCGCCCGGGCGGCGGCGCGCAGCCGGCCGAGTTCCTCCGGGTCGATCAGCACCCGACGCTCCGGAATGGCGCGTGACGGAACCGTCAGCCGGCCGAGCGGGGTCTCGGTCGCCGCCGCCGAGCGCGCCACCGCCGGCAGCACCAGTTCGACCGTCCGGCTCACCCGCCGCTCCCGTACACCCGGTCCGGGTCGTAGGCCTTGGGACCGACGGCCTCCAGCCGGACGCCGCCGGCCCCGTCGCCGACCACGCGGCGGTAGAAGCAGGCGCGGTAGCCGACGTGGCAGGCGCCCGGGCCCTCCTGGTCGACCAGCAGCAGGACGGCGTCCTGGTCGCAGTCGAGCCGGACCTCGCGCACCCGCTGGACGTGACCGCTGGTGCCGCCCTTGCGCCACATCTCTCGGCGCGAGCGTGACCAGTAGTGCGCCTCGCCGGTCTCGATCGTGGCCCGCAGCGCCGCGGCGTTCATCCACGCCATCATCAGGACGGTGCCGTCGGCGGCGTCGGCGGCGATCGCCGGGATCAGGCCGTCGGCGTCGAATTTCGGCGCCAGCGCGGTGCCTTCCTCGATCTCGCCCTGCCCACCGCGCGCCGCGAACTCGACGGTCATTTCAGTCCCGCCAGCAGTTCGACCCACATGCGGGCGCGCGGCTCCAGCGACGACACGTAGATCTGCTCGTGCAGGGTGTGCGCGCCCTTGCCGTCGGCGCCGAGGCCGTCGAGGGTCGGGACGCCGATGGCGGCGGTGAAGTTGCCGTCCGAGCCGCCGCCGGTCAGCGGCGTCGACACCAGGTCGAGGCCGCCTTTGGCGGCCAGCGCCTTGGCCTGCTCGAACAGCGCCTCGATCGCCGGCCGAGCGCTCGTAGGGCGGCCGGTTCATGCCGCCGGTCGCCGCGACGGTGACGTCGGGGTCGCGGGCCACGCGGTTGAGGATGCGTGCCGTCATCTCCTCGCCGTCGGCGGCGGTCACCACGCGCAGATCGATCTCGGCGGTGGCGTCGCGCGGCACCACGTTCACGCCGGTGCCGGCCTGCACCAGCCCGACATTGGTGGTCATGCCGCGCTCGTAGTCGGTGTAGCCCTCGATCTCCAGGATGTGGTGGGCCAGTTCCTTGACGGCGCTGCGGCCATCCTGGTGCTGGGCGCCGGCGTGCGACGGCCGGCCGGTGATCTTCAGTTCGAACCGGCCGACACCCTTGCGGGCGGTGACGATCTTGCCGCCGTCGCGGGCCGGCTCGGTGACCAGCACGTACTTCGCCTTGCGGGCCTCGCGCTCGATCACCTCGCGGCTGGTCGGGCTGCCGACCTCCTCCTCGGAGACGTACAGCCAGGTGACCGGCATGCCGTGCGCCCGGCCCATGCGCTTGAGATGCCGCCACGCGTAGTACGGCAGGTAGGCGCCGGCCTTCATGTCGTAGATGCCCGGGCCGAACACCGAATCGCCCTCGCGCCGGATCGGGTTGGCGCCCTCCTTGGTGCCCATCGGGTGGACGGTGTCCATGTGCGACAGCACCAGCAGCGACGGCTTGCCCTCTTCCCAGTCCGGCGAGCGCACCAGGACGTGGTCGCCGAAGCCGTCGCGTCCCGGAATCCGGTCGACCGTGCAGCCGGCCTCGTCCCAGACCGCCTGGACCTTGTCGGCCAGCTTGTTGACCTCGGCGCCGTGATAGGTCGGCGTCTCGACCTCGACCCACTCGAGGATGCCGGCGAGGATCTCCTCGGCGTCGATGCGGGGCTCGTTGCCGAGCGGAGGCGGTGTCGCGGGCGGGGGCCGCGTCGGTCATCGCGGTCTCCGGAACGGATGGTCGGGAAGAGCGTCGGCATCTTAGCTCGACTTTGGCCAATTTGGCACGGCGGGATGGCGGCAGATGGTCCGTAGCGCGGCGGCCTGGGGATCTTGCCGACGTCGCGGCTGCTGCCGGGACATGAAAGTATCCGGTTCTCCGCAGTCCATCCCACCTCCGTCGTCGTTCCGGACGGACGGGCCGCCCCGGCGCGGCCGATCCGGAACCTACGGGGCGACGGGCACAGGCCGCTGCAAGTGCGGTGCGTCGGCTGGGTTCCGGCTCCGTCCCGCCGGCGGCGGCCCGGTCCGGAATGACGACAAGAGAGGGGGCGCTGCCGCCGGGCGACCTGCGATCGCACCATTGGCCAAAGTTCAGCTTAGGAGCCGAAACTGTACCCGCCAAGCGCACGGGCGCGCCGATGGCGGCAACCCCACGACGGCGGATCGGCGTCTCCGGATGTCGTATATAGCTTTTGGATATACTATTGATCATCCAATTCATTTCAGATCGATAGCGTGCCGGGGTCTGATCGGTGGCGGAGGTTTCCGTGTCCGACAGCACCCGTATCGCACCAGACCTGATCACCCGCCCCTACTGGTGGGACGCCGCCCCACCGGCCGAGGCGTCGGCCGGCGACGTGCCGGCCGAGGTCGACGTCGCGATCGTCGGCGGCGGCTACACCGGGCTGTCGGCGGCCCTCGAACTGGCGCGGCGGCGGCGCCAGCGTCGCCGTGCTCGACCGCGCTGGCGATCGGCGCCGGCGCCAGCAGCCGCAACGGCGGGTCGGTCGGCGGCGGGCTGAAACTCGCCGGCTTCGCCCTGGAGAAGCGGCTCGGCCGCGAGCGGGCCGGCCGGATCGTGTCGGAGGCCATGGGCACGCTCGACTTCCTGGAAGACCTGATCGCCCGCGAACGGATCGAGTGCCGGTTCGCCCGGACCGGCCGCTATATCGCCGCCTGGAGCCGCCGCGACTTCGACGCTCTGAAGCGCCGGGCCGAGGCGCTGCGCGCCGCCGGCCAGTCCGACACCCGGGTGCTGGAGGCGTCGGAGCAATCGGCCGAGATCGGCTCGACACGGTATTTCGGCGGGATGGTGGTCCCGTCGGGGGCGCAGATCCACCCCGGCCTCTACGTGCAGGGCCTGGCGCGCGCAGCCGAGGCGGCCGGCGCCCGGCTGGCCGGCGGGATCGACGTCCGGGCGCATCGCCGGACCGGCGGCGGCGTCGAACTGGACTGGACCCGCGCCGACGGCGCGACCGGCAGCGTTCGCGCCCGCCATCTGGTCGCGGCCACCAACGCCTACACCGGGCCGCTGACGCCGTGGCTGCGGCGCCGGATCATCCCGGTCGACAGCTACATGATCGCGACGGCGCCGTTCCCGCCGGCGCTGCGCCGCCGGCTCGACCCGAACGGGCGCATGTTCTCCGACACCAAGCGGCTGCTCAGCTATTTCCGGATGGCCCCGGGTGAGGATCGCGCCCTGATCGGCGGCCGGGTCAGCTTCGGCGAGATCGACCTGCGGATCGCCGCGGCGAGGCTGCACCGCGAGCTGACGGCGATCTGGCCGGACCTCGCCGAGGTGCCGGTGACCCACGCCTGGAAGGGACGGGTCGCCTTCACCTTCGACTTCCTGCCGCATCTCGGCGAACGCGACGGCGTGCACTACGCGCTCGGCTGCCAGGGCGCCGGCGTGGCGATGTGCTCGTATCTCGGCACCAAGCTGGCGCGGCGGATCCTGGGCACGGCCGATGCCGACACCGCGTTCGCCGGCCCCGGCTTCCCGACCCGCCCGCTGTATTCCGGCAACCCGTGGTTCCTGCCGCTGGTCGGCGCCGGCTATCGCGCCCTTGACGCCTTCGACCGCGCTTTTCGCTGAGGATCCCGCCATGTCACCGTCGCACCGGCAACCGGTCATCATCTCCTGCGCCGTCACCGGCGGGTCCGACACGCCGTCGCGGAACCCGGCGGTGCCGGTCACCCGACGCAGATCGCCGCCTCCTGTCTCGAAGCGGCCGAAGCCGGGGCGGCGATCGTCCACATCCATGTCCGCGATCCCGACACCACCGGACCGAGCATGGACGTCGCCCACTACGCCGAGGTCGTCGAGCGGATCCGGACCAGCGGCAGCGACGTCCTGATCAACCTGACGACCGGCATCGGCGCCCGCTTCGACCCCGGCGACGACGACCCGGCGATTGCCGGTCCCGGCACCAACTTCAAGCGCCCGGCGGAGCGCGTCGAGCATGTCGTGCGCCTGCGGCCCGACCTGTGCAGCCTCGACATGGGGACCCTGAACTTCGGCGACCGGGCGTTCGTGAACACCGCCGCGCACCTGCGCGAGATGGCACGGCTGGTGATCGCCGCCGGGGTCCTGCCCGAGCTCGAGGTGTTCGAGCCCGGCCATCTGCGGCTCGCGCTCGATATGACGGCCAAGCGCCTGCTGCCGCGCAACGCCTTCTTCCAGCTCTGCCTCGGGATCCCCTGGGGCTCGCCCGCCGACCCGGAAACCATGCTGTATCTGCGCAACAGCCTGCCGCAGGACGCAGTGTGGTCGGCGTTCGGAGTCGGGCCCATGCAGTTCCCGATGGCCACCCAGGCGGCGCTGCTCGGCGGCAACCTTCGGGTCGGCCTGGAGGACAACCTGTACCTCGAGCGGGGCGTGCTGGCCCCGGGCAATGGCGCGCTGGTCGAGAAGGCGGCGCGCATCATCGGCGAGCTCGGCTTCCGGCCGGCCACCGCCGCCGGGCCATCAGCGTCTCGGCCTCGCCTGATCCCGTTTCCGCAACCGCAACCACGATGACGAGGTGAACCATGCGCCGTAGACATTCGCTGTCCCTGCTGCTCGCGATGCCGCTGTTGTTCCTCGGCGCGGCAGCGGCCACCGCCGAGACCTGGCGTCTTGCCCACCAGATGCCGCCCGACAGCCCCGAGGGCCGGGTCTGGCAGCGCTTCGCCGACCTCGCCGCCGACTACACCAAGGGCGAGGTCACCGTGCGGATCTTCCCGAGCAG
The DNA here is from genome assembly GCA_018401495.1 of Rhodospirillaceae bacterium. GTDB lineage: Bacteria > Pseudomonadota > Alphaproteobacteria > Thalassobaculales > Thalassobaculaceae > Thalassobaculum_A. The sequence continues at coordinate 409,308 of JAGYJX010000006.1, read as the reverse complement.
CCAGCTCGGCAAGCCGCAGGCGGTGATCGAGCAGTTGCAGGCCGGAACGGTCCAGATCTTCGCGGAGGGCGTCGGCTTCCTGGAAGCCCAGGCGCCGGAGCTGCGCTGGGTCGCCGCGCCGTTCCTGTTCGACGATCGCGATCACTGGCGCCGCTTCATGGCGTCGGATCTGGTGAAGGGCTGGCTGGCCGGACTCAAGGACAAGGCCGGGATCACGATCATCGGTGACGCCAGCGCGATCGAGCGCGGACCTTACCGGGTCATCGTCTCCAAGGACCCGATCCGCACCCTGGATGACGTCCAGGGGGTCAAGCTGCGGATGTACAGCACCAAGATCGCCGTCGACACCTGGAACCACCTCGGCGCCGAGGTGATCGTGATGGGCTGGAGCGATGTCTACGAAGGCCTTCGCCGCGGCCTCGTCAGCGCCGTCACCGGGCCGATCTCGCAGATCGAGAGCATGCGGTTCTACGAGGTCGCCCCGAACATCGGCCGCACCGACGAGTTCCCGCAGGGTCTCGCGCTGATGACCAATTCGAAGGCCTGGGATGGTCTGTCCGCAGCCGCAAGGGATGGCCTGACGCGGGCGCACGCCGACGCCGCCGAGCTGGCCCGGCAGATCAACGCCGAGATCGCCGACACGACGGTCGACAGCATGACCCGCAAGGGCGCCACCTTCGAGAAGGTCGACACCCGCGCCTTCGTCGAGCGCATGCGCACGATGTACCTCGACCTCGACGCCAAGGGCGAGCTTCCGGCCGGTTTGCTGGCCACCGTCGCCTCGACCCGAGGCTGACCATGCTGCGGGGCGTGGACGCGTTCCTGTCCGTGTGCGACCGACTGGCGATCGTGGCGGCCAATTCGCTGCTGATCGCGATGGTGGTCGCCAACCTGGTCACCATGCTGGTGCGCGAGGTGGCGGGCAAAGGACTGGTCCACGTCTTCCCGATGACGATGGTCGGCTTCGCCTGGCTGGTCTTCATCGGCTTCTACATCGTCTACCGCCGCCGCGCCGACGTGGTCATGGCGGTGCTCACCAGTCACTGCCGCGGGGTCGTCTCGAAACTCCTGGCGACCATCGCGGCGCTGGCCGGCCTGTTCCTGCTGGCGCTGATCCTCTCGGAGGCGCCCCGCGTCATGGAACTGAGCAGCGGCTACGTCGAAATCGTCGAGCTGCCGAAGCGCTGGGTGATCGCGCCGCTGTTCGTCGCCTGCGGGCTGCTGGTCCTCGACGGCCTGCTGACCCTCGTGCGCATCTGGACGACCGGCGGCGCCGACCGTCCCCAGGGAGATCGGCCATGATCCTGGCGATGTTCGCGGTGTTCCTGGCCGCCCTGCTGATCGGGATCCCGATCGCGTTCTCGGTCGGCCTGTCGGTGGTGGCGGCGATGGCCGAGGCCGGCTTCGGCGACAGCCTCTACATCATCCCCCAGCAGGTCCTGGAGGGCATCGACAACGTCTCGCTGCTGGCGATCCCGTTCTTCATCCTGGCCGGCAACCTGATGAACGCCGTCGGGATCACCGACCGGATCTTCAATTTCGCGGAATCGCTGGCCGGGCATTTCAAGGCCGGCCTGGCGCAGGTCAACGTGCTCGCCTCGATGATCTTCGCCGGGGTCAACGGCGCCGCCGTCGCCGACTGCGCCGGGCTCGGCAAGATCGAGATCCGGGCGATGAAGGACCGCGGCTACCCGGCCGGAGTTCGCCGCCGCGGTGACCGTCGCCTCCTCGGTGATCGGCCCGCTGATCCCGCCGTCGATCGGCCTGCTGGTCTACGCCTACCTGGCGCAGACCTCGGTCGCCCGGCTGTTCCTGGCCGGCATCCTGCCTGGGGTGCTGGTCGGCGCCGCCCTGATGGTCACCAACCGGATCTTCGCCGAGATCTACGATTTCCCGCAGAGCCCGCGCGCCAGCCTTCGCGAAGTCGTGGCCAAGGGCAAGCTGGCGCTGCCGGCGATGGTCGCGCCCGCCTTCATCGTGATCGCGATCGTCTGGGGCTTCGCCACCGCCCACGAGGCCGGCGTCATCGCCTGCGCCTACGCCTTGCTGCTGGGCGCGCTGACCGGGCAGCTGCGGCGCGCCGAACTGTGGGCGGCGCTCAGCGACACGGTGGTGGTGACCTCGGTGATCATGATGATCATCGGTTTCACCACGGTCATGGGCTGGCTGATCGCGATCGAGCAGGTTCCGCAGATGCTGGCGGCCGGCGTCCTCGAGGCCACCGACAGCCGGCCGGTCTTCCTGCTGATCACCGTGGTGTTCCTGATCGTCATCGGCTGTTTCATCGAGGGCGTTCCCGCCAAGCTGATCCTGGTGCCGATCTTCCTGCCGCTGGTCGACCACTTCGGCATCGACCGGGTGCATTTCGGCCTGATCGTGCAGCTGGCGCTGCTGATCGGCATCGCCACGCCGCCGATGGGCGTCGGGCTGTTCATCGTCGCCGAGATCGCGCGCGTCCCGTTCGAGCGCGTGACCATGGCGACCATTCCGTTCCTCGTGCCGCTGGTGCTGGTGCTGCTGCTCATCACCTACGTGCCGGGGTTCAGCTTGTGGCTTCCGGACCTGATCCTCGGTCCGGAGCAGTAACCGCATCGACCGCTTCAGGAGAACTCGCATGGGCTGGCAGGTCGGCGTCGACACCGGCGGCACGCACACCGACATCGTGTTCCGCAACCGCGAGTCCGGCCGGCTCGCCACCTGGAAGGTCCCGACGACCCCGCAGGACCTGTCCGACGGCATCCTGCGCGGGGTGCTGGAGGTGATGGAGCGCGAGGGCGTCGCCGCCCACGAGGTCGAAAGCTTCTCCTACGGCACCACCATGGTGACCAACCTGATCGTCGAGGAGCGCCAGGTGCCGGTCGGGCTGCTGACCACCGCCGGCTTCCGCGACGTGCTGGAGATCGGGCGGGCCTCGCGCAAGCCGAACATCTACGACATCCACTGGCGCCCCCAGCCGCCGCTGGTGCCGCGCCACCTGCGCCACGAGGTCGCCGAGCGCATGCTGCACGACGGCAGCGTGCTGACGCCGATCGACCCCGAGACCGTCGATCGCCGCGGTCGAGGCGCTGGTCGGCGAGGGCGTGCGCTCGATCGCGGTCTGCTACATGCACGCCTACGCCAACCCGGTGCACGAGCGCCGGACCCGCGAGCATCGTCGCCGAACGCTGGCCGGACGTGCTGGTCTCGCTGTCGTCCGACATCGTGCGCGAGTTCCGGGAGTTCGAGCGGACCTCGACGACGGTGCTCAACGCCTACGTCAAGGGACCGATGGCCGATCACCTGGACCGGCTGAAGGCGGCGCTCGCCGAGCACGGGCTGCGCCCCCGCTGCTTCATCATGCGCGGCAACGGCGGCGTCATGGGGTTCGAGAACGGCAAGACCATTCCGGTCGCGATCACCCATTCCGGGCCGGTCGCCGGGATCATCGGCGGTCGCGAGGTCGGCGCCGCCGCCGGGCTCGACGACCTGATCACCTTCGACATGGGCGGCACCAGTTCCGACATCGCGGTCGTGACGAAGGGTCGGCCGGATTTCACCAGCCGCGGGCGCCTCGCCAACTACCCAGTGCTGCTGCCGATGCTCGACCTGGTGACGATCGGCGCCGGCGGCGGCTCGATCGCCCATGTCGACCATGGCGGGGCCCTCAAGGTCGGGCCGCGCAGCGCCGGGTCGGTGCCGGGACCGATGTGCTATGGCCAGGGCGGCGAGCATCCGACCGTGACCGACGCCAACATCGTGTGCGGCCGCCTGAACCCCGACTACTTCCTGGCCGGAACCCGGGTCATCGACCCCGAGCTGTCGCGCCGCGGCATCGCCGAGCGCGTCGCCGCACCCCTCGGCCTGACGGTCGAGGAAGCCGCCCTCGGGATCCTGGCGATCGCCGAGGCCCATATGGTCAACGCCATCAAGCTGGCGACGGTGCAGCGCGGCCTCGACCCGCGCGGCTACGCGCTTGGTCGGCTTCGGCGGCGCCGGACCGTTGCACACGGTGGCGCTGGCCGACGCGCTCGGGATGTCGCGGGTCGTGATCCCGCCGGCCCCCGGCAACGTCTCGGCCAGCGGCCTGCTGTCGGCGGCGATCATCCACGACGCGGTGATGACCAGCATCCAGCCGGTGGCGAGCCTGGACCCGAACGACCTCGAGGACCGGTTCCGGTCGCTCGAGGCCGACGTCGTCGCCGGTTTCGCCACCGACGGCGTGGGCCCGGCCGAGGTGACGATGCTCCGGTCGCTGGACCTTCGCTACGTCGGACAGTCCTTCGAGATGTCGGTCGACGTCTCCGACATCGCCGGCCAATCCGCCTTCGCCGACCGGCTGCGCCAACGGTTTCACGATCTGCACCAGCAGCAGTACGGCTACGCGATGGCCTCCAAGGACATCGAGATGGTCAACCTCAGGGTCCAGGGATCGAGCGCGGTCGCGGGCGGATTCTGGCCGCCCAAGCCCGTCGCCGGCGGAACCGGGCCGGCCGGGGAGCGCCGGGTCCTGTACGCCGGCGCCGAGGCCGCCGTCTGGCCGGTCTGGCGCTACGCCGACCTGCCGCCGGCGCCACCCTCACCGGCCCGGCAATCGTCGAGTATCCCGGGTCGACCTTCGTCCTGCCCGCGGGATGGGTCGGGACGGTCGACGCCGTCGGCAACATCCTCGCTGTCAAGAACCAGCCGCAGCCCGAGGGCACCCAGCCATGACCGTGAACCCGATCACCCTGGAAATCGTCCGCAACAGCCTGGTCATGGCGGCCGAGCAGATCGCCGCCCGGATGATCCGCTCGGCAACCTCGATGATCGTCAAGGAGATGGAGGACTGTTCGGCGGCGATCTTCGACGGCGAAGGCAGGCTGCTCTCGGAATCCGCCAGCATCCCGATCCACCTGAACTGCATCGGCCTCTGCCTGCGCACCATCCTCGACCACTACGTCCCGCTCGACGCCTGGGAGGAGGGCGACGTGGTCCTGACCAACGATCCGTACGCCGGCGGCGGGTCGCTGTCGTCGCACCACACCAACGACGTGATCGCCTACACGCCGATCTTCTGGCACGGCAAGCGGGTCGCCTTCGCGGCCCTGAACGTCCACCACATGGACGTCGGCGCCACCTGGATGGGCACGCGCGGCTGGAACATCGACATCGAGCAGGAAGGCCTGCGGATGCCGCCGGTGAAGATCATCCGGCGCGGCGAACGCGACGAGCAGCTGTTCCGGGTGATGCTGGCCAACACACGGGTGCCTGAGAACTTCGAGAACGACCTGGTGTCGCAGTTCGCCAGCATCCGGCTGGCGGCCACCGAACTGACCGGCCTGTTCGACCGCTACGGCGAACCCGAGGTGCTGGAGATCTTCGAGGAACTCATGGCGTATTCGGAGCGCCGCACCCGCCAGGAGATCGCCCGGATTCCGGACGGCGTGTACCGGCACGAGGAGCCGATCCTGGACGACGGCGCCAAGGGCGGCCCGTTCCGGCTCTGCCTCACGCTCACCGTGTCCGGCGACGAGCTGGAATTCGACTTCACCGGCACCGACCCGCAGATCAAGGGCCCGATCAACTCGCCGCTGTCGGCGACCTACGCGGCCGTGTTCTACGTCATGCGCTGCATCACCGACCCGTCCATCCCCAACACCGAGGGCTGCAAGCAGCCGGTCCGGATCGTCGCGCCGAAGGGCAGCCTGGTGAACGCGCAATGGCCGGCTGCGTGCTTCCAGCGCATGGTGGTCTGCCATTCGATCGTCGACCTGGTGATGGGTGCCCTGGCCGAAGCGGTGCCGGACCGGGTGATGGGCGACGCCTGCGGCTGCCTCTACAACAACACCATGCTGCTGAACCCGCGCACCAACCGCCGCACCAGCTTCGGCGAGGTGGTGCCCGGCGGGATCGGCGCCACGGCGCGCGCCGACGGCGCCAGCACCCTGTCGGCGCACGTGACCAACTGCCCGATCCCGCCGATCGAGGCGCTCGAGATCGACAACCCGGTACTCTACATCGAGCGCCGCCTGTCGACCGATTCCGGCGGCCCCGGTCGCTGGCGCGGCGGTCTCGGGCAGGTGCTCGGCTATCGGATCCTCGGCGACGACCCGCAGTTCCACCACACCTCGCAGAAGACCGTGTCGCTGCCGCAGGGCGTGGCCGGCGGGCGGCCGGGCGACGGCGGGCGCTGGGTGATCAACGAGGGCACGCCGCAGGAGCGGACGCTGCCATACGCCATCGGCGACATCGAGTTCCTGGCCCGCGGCGACGTCGTCACCCACTACAGCCCGGGGGGCGGCGGCTACGGCGACCCGGCCGAACGCCCTCTCGACCTGATCGAGCGCGACCTGCGCCACGGCTACGTGACGCCGGGCCACGCCGAGGCCCGCTACGGCGTGCGGGTCGACCCGGTAGACCCTGCGGGTGACACGGTGACGGTCGAGCCGCCGCCGGGATTCCAGTCACTGCTCGGCTTCGAGCTGGTCGAGTGGCGGGCCGGCGAGGCGGTGGTCGTCCTGCACCCGGACGGGCGCCACATGAACCGCGGCGGACGCCCGCACGGCGGCGTCCTGGCGACCCTGATCGACGCCGCCGGGGGCTACGCCGGCTGCTACTGCGCGCATCCCGGCCGGGTGGTGAGCGCCCAGACGCTATCGCTGTCGGTCTCGTTCGTCGGTCCGGCGGGCGCCGGGCCGTTGCAGGCGCGCGGTCGGGTGATCGGCGGCGGCCGTCGGATCTTCTTCGCCCACGTCGAGGTTTCGGGCGAAGATGGCGCGCTGGTGGCGTCGGGCGAGGCGAGCTACGCGTATCGTCACGGCTACGCGCCGCCGGACGGCGGGGCGCTCTCGGACCTGACGGCGCTTCGTTCGGAGTAGCCCTCCGCCCCATCCTGGACCATGAGCCGGTGAAGACCCGCTACCTCGAGATCTTCGACACCATCATGCGAACCCGGTCGCTGACCGAGGCGGCGCGGATCCTCAACGTGTCGCAGCCGGCGCTCAGCAAGATGCTGACCCACGCCGAGGACCAGATCGGCATACCGCTGTTCAACCGGCGGCGCGGGCGCATCACCCCGACCTCCGAAGCGCTGCAGCTGTTCAAGGAGACCGAGGCGGTGTTCGACCGCCTGCACGACGTCCAGCGGCTGGCGATGGAGATCCGCGACAGCCGGGTCGCGATGGTCAGGGTGGCCGCGATCCAGACCCTCGGCGTGACGGTCCTGCCCCGGCTGGTCCGCGAGTTCCGCGACATCCACCCGCGTGTCCGCTTCTCGATCCAGCTGCTGCCGCCGCGCTACGTCATCGAGGCCACCATGAAGGGCGACGTCGACCTCGGCCTGATGCTGTCGCCGGTCCAGGGCTACGACCTCCGCAAGATCGAACTCGGCCGATCGGAGCTGTTCTGCGCCGTGCGCCGCGACCACCGGCTGGCCGCGTTCGAGCGCATCCCGCTGGTCGAGTTGCGGGGCGAGACGCTGATCACCGGCAACCGCAACTACCTGTTCGGACTGCAGCTCGAGAGCCTGTTCAGCTCGATCGGCGACATGCCGGAAATCGCCTGCCAGGTCAGCACCTCGTTCGCGGCCTGTGCCCTGGTCGCCGAGGGTGTCGGCGTCGGGCTGGTGGACGGCTTCGCCGTCGGCAGGCATTTTGGCGATCTGATCGCGCGCCCGCTGGACCCGACCATGCCCCTCGACCCGCACATGATCCTGTCGACCCGGCGGACCCCGGGCCGCCACGTCGACCGCTTCGTCGCCCACGTCCGCAGCCGCTTCGGCCCGGCGGCGGCGGGCAGTTCCCCACCCGGCCGAGCCGCGGAGTCCTGAGGTCGCCATGAGCTACGTGTTCCACCGTGACACCCGCGCCGAGATGCCTGTCGTCGTGCGCGGAGACGGCATCTGGATCGAGGATGCCACCGGCAAGCGCTACCTGGACGCCTCCGGCGGCGCCGCGGTGTCCTGCCTCGGGCACAGCCACCAGCGGGTGATCGAGGCGGTGCGCGAGCAGGTCGGCCGGATCGCCTTCGCGCACACCGGAGCGTTCTCCAGCGAGCCGGCGGAGCAGCTCGCCGAGGTGATGGTGCGGAACGCCCCCGGCCGGATGGCGCGGGCGCTGTTCGTGAGCGGCGGCTCGGAGGCGACCGAGGCGGCGATCAAGCTCGCCCGCCAGTACCATGTCGAGCGCGGCGAACCGTCGCGCCACCGCATCGTCGCGCGCCGACAGAGCTACCACGGCAACACGCTCGGCGCCCTGTCGGCGAGCGGCAACATGGCCCGCCGGGCGCTCTACCAGCCCTACATGCAGGACTGGAGTCACATTTCCCCCTGCTACCCGTACCGCGGACGCAGCCACGACGAGACCGAGGAGCAGTACGGCCGGCGGGTGGCCGACGAGCTGGAGACCGAGATCCTGCGGGTCGGGCCGGAGACCGTCTCCGCCTTCATCCTGGAGCCGGTGGTCGGCGCCACGCTGGGGGCGGTCGCGGCGGTGCCGGGCTACCTGGCCCGGGTGCGCGAGATCTGCGACCGCCACGGCGTCCTGCTGATCTTCGACGAGGTGATGTGCGGCATGGGCCGCACCGGCACGCTCTACGCCTCCGAGGCCGACGGCGTGGTGGCCGACGTCTACATCGTCGCCAAGGGCCTCGGCGCCGGCTATCAGCCGATCGGCGCGGTCATCGCCTCCGAGAAGGTCTACGGCGCGATCCGCGACGGCAGCGGCTTCTTCCAGCACGGCCACACCTACATGGGCCATCCGGTGGCCTGCGCCGCGGCGCTGGCGGTGCAGACCGCGATCCGCGAGGAAGGTTTGCTCGGGCGCGTGCAGGCCGGCGGTGTCAAGCTGCGCGCCATGCTGGAGGAGCGCTTCGGCAACGCCGCCCATGTCGGCGAGATCCGTGGGCGCGGCTACTTCGTGGCGCTGGAACTGGTCGCCGACCGGGCCTCCAAGACCCCCTACGACCCGTCGCTGGCGGTGCACCAGCGGGTCAAGCGGGAGGCCATGGATCGCGGCATGATCTGCTACCCGATGGGCGGCATCATCGACGGCAAATCCGGCGATCACGTCCTGGTGGCGCCGCCCTACATCGCCACCGACGACGATCTGGCGGAGATCGTCGACCGCTTGGGGGCGGCGGTCGACGCAGCGATCGGTTCGATCGCCCAGTGACCGGTTGGCGTTAGTCCGGCTCCAGCGTCGAGGCGCCGGGACCACGCTCGGCCATGATGTCCCGCGGGTTGCGCAACGGGCAGTCGCGGATCGACAGGCAGCCGCAGCCGATGCAGCCGTCGAGGGCGTCGCGCAACCGGGTCAGCCGCTCGATCCGGGCGTCCAGGTCGGCCCGCCAGCCGGCCGACAGCGCGCGCCAGTCCTCGGTCGTCGGGGTCCGGCCGGACGGCAGGGCGCCGAGCGCCGTGCGAATCTCGGCCAGCGGGATGCCGACGCGCTGCGCCGCCTTGATCACCGCCACCCGCCGCAGCACCTCGCGCGCGTAGCGGCGCTGGTTGCCTTCGCTGCGGAGGCTCTCGATCAGCCCCTTGGCCTCGTAGAAATGCAGCGCCGACACCGCCACGCCGCTGCGCGCCGACACCTCGCCGACCGTCAGTTGCCGGTGACGCTCGCCCGGAACTGTTTTTCGCATGGGCCCTTGACCTCAACTATAGTTGAGGTTCTATATCCCTGCGCTCACCGACCGACAACCCGGAGCGCGAACACCATGACACCCCGAACCGACATCGCCCTGATCTACGGCAGCGCCCGCGACGGGCGGTTCTGCGACACCGTCGCCGCCTGGACGATGGCCGCGATCGAGCGGGCCGGCGGCTTCGCCGTCGACGTCATCGACCCGGTCGCGGTGGATGTGGCGCGCGGCGTGGAGGGCCGGGACACCGCCGCCCGCTCGGCGCTGCGCGCCCGCCTCGACCGGGCCGACGGCTTCGTGGTAGTGACCCCGGAGTACAATCATTCCTTTCCCGCACCGCTCAAGGCGCTGATCGATTCGGCCCACGCCGAGTGGCAGGCCAAGCCGGTGGCCTTCGTCTCCTACGGCGGCGGCTCCGGTGGCATTCGCGCGGTCGAGCACCTCCGGCACGTGTTCGCCGAACTGCACGCCGTCGGGCTGCGGGACGGCGTCGGCTTCGTCAACGCCTGGAACCAGTTCGACGAGCAGGGCGCGCTCCGCGACCCGGACGGCGCCGAGAGCGCGGCCGCCACCATGCTCGCCCGGCTGTCCTGGTGGGCGCGCGCGCTGCGCGCAGGCGCGGGCGGCCACCGCCTACGGGGAGGCGGTGGCGTGACCGTGGTCGATCATCCCTCCCCCCGGGTCCTGGTCGTGGGCCGCAGCCCCACGGCGCTGGAGGCCATCGGCCGCGAACTGTCGGCGCTCGGCCTGGCCGTCTCCGCATCGGCCCGGCCGGAAACCGCGGCCGTCGAGTTCGAGGCCCGCAGCCTTGACCTGGTCGCGATCGACGCCGGCGTCGACGACGCCACCAGGGCAGCGGTCAGGCTGTCGTTCATCGGCGCCCACCCCGGCATCCGGCTGCTCGACGTCCGAGCCTCGGTCGCGGTCCCGGCGATCCTGGCGGCCGCCAACGGCGCCGAGGCGGGACCGCGTGTCGACCTTGCCGCCTACGCCCGTCGGATCGGTCACGACGCTGCGTTGCGCGCCGACATGGCGACGCTTCGCGCAATCCACACCCGGCACCCCGACGCCATCGCCTTCGAGGCGATCGACGTCCTGCTCGGCCGCGGGATCGAGCTGTCGCCGGAGGCCGTCGACGCCAAGCTGATCGGGCGCCGCCGGGGCGGCTACTGCTTCGAGCAGAACGGGCTGTTCCGTCGGGTGCTGGAGGAGATCGGCTTCGACGCGACCGGACTGGCGGCGCGGGTGCGATGGAACGTCCCGCCCGGCACGCCGCCGGCGGCGCGCACCCACATGGTGCTGCGGGTGATCCTGGACGGGGCGCCCTGGCTGGTCGATGTCGGCTTCGGGACCTGCGCGCTGACGGAGCCGATCCGCATGGACACCGACGCGGCGCAGTCGACCGGGCACGACACCTACCGCGTCATCGAGTTCGGCGACGACCTGCTCCTGCAGGTCCGGCGGGACGAGGCCTGGCTGCCGGTGTACGAGATCACCCGCGAGCCGCAACTCGACTCCGACTACCAGGCCGCCAACTGGTTCACCGCCACCCACCCGGCCTCGCATTTCCGGCACAACCTGATGGTGGCCCGGACCACGCGCGAAAGCCGCTACACCCTGCTGGACGGACGGTTCACGGAGCGTTGGCCGGATGGCCGCGCGGAGCGGAAGCTGCTGGACGCCGACGGGATCCATATGGCCCTGGAGGAGACGTTCGGCCTGGCGGTCGAGCCGGACTGGCGGCCAGCGATCGAGCGGGCCGCCGACGCGTCGAGCGGCTGAACGCCGTCAGCCGCGCATCGGCCGCCGGCGTCTCTCGGCCTGACGCCAGCCGGCGCGAGGCAGCGCCCATTGCACCTCGACCTGCCCACGGCCAGCCATCCACTCGGGGCCATCGCGCCGCCCGACCAGGGATGCGCCGAAGTGGCGCGCCAGCCGCTCCGCCCGCCGGTTGCCGCTGGCCGTCCAGCCGACGATCAGGTCGAGCCCGAGATCGGCAAAGGCATACCCGATGAGGGCGTCGACCGCGTCGATCGCCAACCGATAGCGCCCCCAGTCGTCAGGGGTCAGCTCGATCCCGAGCACCGCCACCCCCTCCGGGACGGTCGAGCGGCGCAGCCCGCAGCAACCGCACAGTCTGCCGGACCCGTTGTCGAAAATGCCGACCTGGAGATCGCGTCGCGGCTGTTCGCTCTGCCACTCCAGGAACAGGTCGAACAGCGCGTGAGCCCGGCGATCGTCTTCGCCGAAGCCGTACAGTCGGCGGTAGCGCGGGTCCGTTTGGTAGGCGACGAACGCCGGCCGGTCGGAACGGTGGAAGTCACGGAGCAGGAGACGCGGTGTTTCCAGGATCATGGTCGGCATCGCCCGTCAACCTCGGCAGTTTGGGCGGCCCGCCGATGCCTCGGCCACCGCCCGCGCCCAGCTATGCAAGGCGCAGGCCGGAATTCCGCCGCGCGCCGGGCTCGCGTCGATCGGGGCGACCCGGATCAACCGGCATCGGCCGCCGGCGACGACAACGGAAAGGTCAGCACGAACTCCGTTCCGCCGCTGCGCCTGAACGTGTACTCGGCGTCGATCTGACCCGACAGGCCGGCGAGGAGCCGGGTGCCCATGCCGTCGGACACCTGGTCGATGTCGAAACCGACGCCGTCGTCACGGACGCTGACCCGCGCGCGCGCCTCGTCGATCCGTTCGACCCGGATCGCGACCGATCCCAGCCTTCCGTTCGGGAACGCGTGCTTGCACGCGTTGGTCACGACCTCGTTGAGGATGAGACCGACCGGCATCGCCCTGTCGGCATCGACCTCCACCGGATCGGCCTCGCAGGTGACCTTCACCGTCGCCGCGTTGCTGATCCGGAGATTGCCGACGAGACGCTGGATGTAGGCGCCGAGGTCGACGGTACCGAACTGGCCCGACAGGTAGATCTGCTCGTGGACCGCGACCATGGCGCCGATCTGGGTCCGGATGTCGCGCTTGGTCTGGGGCGGCAGGGCGTTCATCTGGATGAGGGACACCACGGTGGTGAGGTTGTTCTTCACCCGGTGATGGATCTCGGCGAACAGCACGCTGTTGCGGTCGAGCGCGGCATCGAGCTCGCGCCGCTGTTGCTCATAGCGCCGCAGCAGGCCGGCGACCCAGAACGCCCCCGCGAGCAAGCCCAGGGCGATCGGGACCGCCACCACCGCGACCGACCCGACCCCGGACCAGAACCGGTCGAGGACGGCGTCCCTGTTGATGCCGGCCACCGCCACCAGCGGCAAACCCTCGACCAACTGGTAGCCGACCACCCGCGCCACCCCGTCGGCGGGCGACACCTGGTTGCTGTAAACCCCGGATGGCGACCGCTTCAGATGCTCGGTGAACAGGACATGACCGCTCAGGTTCATCGGGCCCTGCGGCGGCGGGTGCCTGGCCACCAGCCAGCCGTCGTCACGGATCAGGCTGACCGACGAGGCGGGGCCGAGATTCAGGCGGCCCCAGAACTCCGACATCAGCTCGGCGGGCACGCCGATGATGGCCGCGCCGAGAAACCGTCCGTCGCGTTCGATCCGGCGGGCGATGACGAACAACGCGCTGCGGTTGACCCGCCCGGTGATCAGCGGGCTGATGCTCCACTCCGCGCCGTCGCGCAGCGCCTGGAAGTACGGGCGGTCCGCCACGTTGAGCGACTCGCCTTGGGGGTGGGTGGAGAATGTCGACTGCCCGTCGGCGTTGAAAACCCAGATCGACACCTGCACCGGCAGCGACGACAGGCTCGCCGCCAGGTCGCCGACCGTCTTCGCATCGAACGTCGCGGCCCGGTCGCCGACCTCGTCGTCGATCCGGCGGAGCGTCTGGAACGCCGCTTCGGCTATCCAGCGAACGTGCGCCGCCGCCAGACGGGCGGCGTTCTCGGCGCGCGTCTCGGTCGCCCGCATCACCTCGCCGTAGCTGAGCCAGACCATCAGGGACGCCAGCACGGTCAGCGCCGTCAACAACACGCCCGTCAGTCCGAGCGCCGCCTTGGGGGCCCAGGTCGCCGGCGAACGCGTCGGCACGCGCGGCAATCCGCCTATACCTGTCGGCACCGCTCTAGCGCCTTGTGCTTCACGGGAAATCGCCTTCATGGCCGGTAAGTGCCTGTTTCAATTCGGGTAGGCACCAACCCATGACGGCGACATTGCCCGGAATCCGAGAGGATTGTCCAGACTGCACTGACCGCGCCCCTCTCGGGTGGCGGCACCCCGTCGAGGACTGTTCCGGCTCAACCCGAGATCACCAGGTTGTCGATGGGTATCCTGCGTTTCACGGCGCTCTCCATCACCGCTGTGCGGAGCGCTTGGTTCCGCTCGAGCAGGCGCCGGAAGCGGGCCTCATCGAGAACGAGCAGGGTGGTGTGGCTGATGGCGACCACCTGGGTCCGGAGCGTCTGCCGGCTCAACAGCGACAGCTGCCCGAACATCTCGCCCCGGCCGAGCTTGTGCCGCTGACCCGCCGTCTCGACCTCGACGGCGCCGGAGGCGATGAAGCACACCTCGCGCGGGACGTCTCGCTTCCGCAGGAGAGCCTCGCCCGGCTGGGCGTAGCGTGCCTTGAGGACCCGCGAGAGCTGGCTGCGGCTGGCGTCGTCCATGTCCGCGAACAGTGGAAACTGGCGCACGAGCTCGGTCTTCTGCACGGCGAGGTCCAGCGGCGGGCGCGCGTCGGCCCGCCTGCGGTTCGCTTCGATCTCCTGCTTGAGGGTGGTGTGGAGTTCGCGCCCGATCAGGCCGTCCTGGAACAGAAGATCATACTCGCGCTCCTCCAGCCGAAGCGACGTGCGACGCAGAAAGCGGCGTTCGATCTCTTCGGCGTAGCCGGGATACTGCAGGCGAAGCCCGTCGATCGCCGACTGGGTCTCGTCCTCCCTCCGCTTGAGAAGCTCGTGCAGCAGGTCGGCCACGCGGCGACCGTGGATGCGCCGGATCTTGCCGTCGATGTAGCCGTGCAGGTCGCGCAGGATCAGCCGCTGGTTCAGCAGGATCTCGAACCGGTCCGCGGTCAGCCGCGCCAGCAGCCTCGACATGCGAAGACGGTTGTGAAGGGTGATTGCCAGCCGATACCAACGCCCCTGGGCAAGGCTCATCCGGCCGGCCGAGCGGTACTCGTCCCGCCCGCCGGCGCGGGTGCGTTCGATCAGGCGATCCGCGTCCGACAGCATGCGCTCGGCCAGCCGGGCCGAAACCAGCTGTTCGTGAAACGCGTCGAGGATCATGTCTCGTTCGCGACCCGCCAGCGCCACCAGGCCGAGGGTGATCTTGTCGCGGTCGGGGATGTCGTCGACGCTTTCGGCGCGCTGGACGGCGGCATCCAGCCTTTCGCCGAACCGCTTCGCCTCGGCGCGGACGATCTCGTGGGTCAGTTCGTGGTTCTTCGCGGTCTCGGCGACCTCCTCGCGCACGTTCTGAAGCGCGACGGCGATCACCTGGTTGGACAGCGCCCGGTCGAGCGGCGTCAGCTTGTCCAGACCGAGAAGCGAGATGATCCAGCGCAGCGTGGTTCCCTGCACCAGCAGCGTGAACAGGGTGAAGCCCGTGGCAAGTATGCCGACCTCCCGCTGGATGTCCTCCGGCACGCGCAGGTTCTCGGTGACCGCCAGCGCCAGCGCAAGGGTCACCGCACCGCGAAGGCCGCCCCAGAGGATGGCCACGCGGTAGGGTCGGTCGACGCGTGGCGACAGCCGGAGGGCGGTCAGCAGCGGCAGCACGACGGAGAGCATGATCAGCCGGGCGGCGGTCGCGGCAAGGACGACAATCCCGATCAGAAAGAGGTCGTGAAGACGGATGTCGCCAAGCAGGCGGGGGACCAACAGCGCCGCCAGCAGGAAGATCAGCGCTCCGGCCCAGTGCGCGAGCACGTCCCAGATTTCGCGCAGATTGGCCAGGTTCGCCGGCGACAGGCGCCCCGGACCGAGAAAGTTCAGCGTCATGCCGGCCATGACCACGGCGATGACGCCCGAAACCCCGAGAATCTGGTCCGCGACCAGATAGGTGACGTAGAGGCAGGGCGACGCTGAGCGAGATCTGGGCCAGCGGAAACCGGCCGAGCCCGGCGAACACGGCCAGGCAGATCCGCGCCAGCGCCCATCCCGTGGCGATGCCACCGAGGATGAGCACCGGAAGCCGACGAGCGCGTCGCGCAGGGTCGGGTTCGGCACCCCGAGCATGACGAAGGTCAGGAAGAAGCCGAACAGCGCGATGGCGGCGGCATCGTTGAGGAGGCTCTCGCCCTCGACGATCCGGGTCAGCCGCTGGGGGGCCGCGATGTTGCGGAATATCGAGACCACCGCCGAGGGGTCTGTCGTGGCCACGATCGCCCCGAGCATCAGGCAGGCCACCAGGGGCAACGTCGTGAACGGCGTCAGCGCGTAACCGATGGCGAAGGTGGCCACGACCACGGCCAGGACGGCCATCACCAGGATCGGCACCCAGTCGTCAGCCATCCGTCGCAGGTTCAGGCCCAGCGACACCTGGAACAGCAGCGTCGGCAGGAGGACATAGAGGAACACGCTGGCGCGGATGTTCAGGTCGAAGATCTCCACCGTCCCGGGCAGCAGGTCGGCGCCATGATCGACGAGGTAGATCGCGCCGCTGCCGATCAACGCTCCGATGATCGCCAGCACCACCGTGTACGGCAGCCGCGACCAGTCGGCCAAGGGTTCACTCAGGGAGATGACGATGAAGAGCGCGGCAACGATGCCGACGAGCGTGATGACGTCCATACGCCTGCTGATAGCGGCCCGCACCGGGCCGGTAAATCCAGAAAGCACCGTTTCGGGACCAGACCCGTTTGGTTGACTCGCAGTATGTTACCGATACCATCGATCCCGTCGCGAGACCGGGCGCCGCCGCCAGCCCGGCGGACAGGAGGATGCCCATGCTCAGCGCCGACGACGTCGCGTTCTACCGGGACAATGGCTACCTGATGGTCGAGAACGCCGTGACGCCGGCGCAGCTCGACGCGCTTCGCCGGGTCACCTACGACCTCATCGAGAAGTCGCGCGGCGTCACGGAAAGCGACGACGTCTTCGACCTCGACGACGGGCATTCCGCCGCCCAGCCCCGCCTCACCCGCATCAAGCTGCCGCACAAGCAGCACCCGGTGTACTGGGAAACCCTGGTCAACAGCCGCATCACCGACGTGCTCAAGACCCTGCTCGGCCCCAACGTCGCGCTCAGCACCGCCAAGCTGAACACCAAGGCGCCGGGAGGTGGTGCCGCTGTCGAGTGGCACCAGGACTGGGCGTTCTACCCGCACACCAACGACGACCTGCTGGCGGTCGGCCTGATGCTGGAGGACGTGGACGAGGCCAACGGGCCGTTGCAGGTGATCCCCGGCAGCCACAAGGGCCCGGTGCTCGCCCACACCAACGCCGACGGGGTGTTCTGCGGCGCCGTCGATCCGGGGGACCCGGACTTCCATCACGACCGGATGGTGACCCTGACCGGCAAGGCCGGCTCGATGACGGTCCACCACGTGCGCACCCTGCACGGCTCGGCCCCGAACATGAGCGACCGCAACCGCTTCATCCTGTTCTACGAGTGCCTGGCGGCCGACGCCTGGCCCCTGGTCGGCGGCGCCTCGTACTATCAGCGCCTTGGGCAGCGCGCGCTGTGGGACGACCTGCAGGCCCGCATGATCTGCGGCCAGCCGACCACCCAGCCGCGGGTCGAGGCCAACCCGGTCCGCATCCCGCTGCCCCCCGCACCCGATGCGGGGTCGATCTTCAAGACCCAGAAGACCGGCGGCGCGCGCAGCGCCTTCGCGACGATGATGGGATGAGCGCGGTGGCGCGGCCGCTGCCGATCGGCATCCAGACCAACGGCATCAAGCACGCCCACGCCGACCCGATGCCGGACGTCGACACCCGGTTCCGCATGGTGCGCGACGCCGGGGTCTTCGACTACGTCGACAAGACGCCGGATCCCGACCAGATCGACGACTTCGCCCGCGCCAGCGAGAAGTACGGCATTCCCGTTCGCTGCGGCGGCTGGTTCTACGCCCTCGGCCAGGACGAGGATCTGCTGGTCCGGAACCTCGACACCGCCCGTCGGCTCGGCTCGATCGTCCACAACGTCCAGGTCAAGACGCTGCGGGCGGACGGACGCCCGGCGAGCAACGCCGACGTCGCCGACTTCTACGCCTTCGCGTTCGAGGAAGGCGCCAAGCGCGGCGTCGAGCCGTGCTTCGAGATCCACGTGAACATGTGGTCGGAGGATTTCCGGCGCGTGGCGGAGGTCGCCCGCCTGGTCGAGGCGCGCGGCATGCCCGTACCGCATGACCCTCGACCACAGCCACGTGATCTTCAAGATCGACCATCCCGAGGAACAGGCCATCGGCGACATTCGCGGCGATGTCGAGAGCGGACGGCTGGTGCTCGATCCGTTCCGGCCCGGCCATGTCTGCGGCGCCTGGATCGAGGCCGGCTGGGTGCGGCACTGCCACGCCCGGTCGGCGGTGCCGCGCAACCCGCGCAACACCGGCCGCCATCGGCCCGGACGGCAAGCCCGGTCGCGGCATCCAGTACCCGTTCGTCGATCCCGGCGCCGGCGTCTACCACGCGGAGTGGGACGGGACGCGGCTGGAGCCCTGGAAGGAGGTGATCCGCCAGCTGATGCGACGGCACGCCGCCGACCCGACCGACCCGCTCGGCCAGATCAGCACCGAGTTCATTCCCGGCTTCGACTACGGCGAGGGATGCCGGTACTCCCTGTTCGAGCAGTCGGTTGCCTGCGCCGAATGGCTGCGCGCGACATGGCGGGAGACGACGGACGCGTCCTGACCGCGTGCCGGCGGGGACGGAGAGTCAGCCGGGCCGGCCGGTCGCCTCGGCCCGCTCGACCGCCGCGATGATATGGTTCGGCCAGCAGCGCCTTCAGATCACCCACGTGACCTTGCGAACGGGCCGGACGGGTCGGATCCGACGTCATCACCACGGTCAGCCCGAGGGACGGCACCACATAGAGCATCTGGCCTCCGTAGCCCCTTGCGTAGCTGACGTCATGCCCGCCGACGCGGCTCAGGAACCAGCCGTAGCCGTACTCGTCGCCGGAATAGATCGACCGGGTGCGCGGCGTCCACGACGCCTCGACCCAGGCCGCGCTCACCACCCGCCGGCCGTCCAGGACCCCGCCGCCGCGCCACATCTCGCCAAAACGCAGCAGCGCCATCGGTGACAGCGCCATGTTGTTGCCGCCCATGTAGTAGCCCTGCGGATCGCGGGTCCACGGCGGAATCGCGACGTCGAGCGGTGCCCCGAGCCACTGTCGCGCCAGATCCAGCAGGCTGCTGCCGGCGGCCCGCGACAGGGCGGCGCCGAGAACATGATAGCTTCCGGTCGAGTACAGCATCGGACCGCCGGGTTCCGCCACGAACGGACGACCCAGCGCGTGGGCGACCCAGTTGCGGCTCTCGACCCAGCGCCCGTAGTTCGCCCCCGACGTGCGGTCGAGGCCGGCCTGCATCGTCAGCAGGTGCTCGACGGTGATGGCGCGCACCCCGGGGTCGGCGCCGCTCGGGATCAGCCCGGGAATCAGTTGGCCGAGGGTGGTGTCGACGCCGGTCAGGATACCGCGATCGAGCGCCACCCCGACCAGCGTCGCCACCACCGTCTTGGATACCGATTTCACGTTGACGGGCCGGTCGAGAGGCGGACCGCGGAAGACCTCCGCCAGGACCGTCTCGCCGTGATGCGCGACGATCAGGCTGTTGAGCTGCTCCAGCCCGCGCGCGTGCCGGCGGGCGCGCTCCAAGCCGGTTCCAAGCGCTCCCGAGGACGCCGCCGCGGCGGTGGCGGGACGAAACGGTGGTGCCGCGGCCGCGACCATCATCAGCGGGGCGGCGGCCAGGGCGCGAAGCACCGAGCGGCGCGGCGTCGGGTGGTGTGTCGAAACCATCCTGTCCGGTGTAGGGCGCGGCGGCGCTGGCCAAGGAACCGAAGAGGAAATCATGTCGGTCCCGAAGACCGGCACCGGCTCGCGCGGCCGCTTCAGGCGGGCTTGCTGCGACCCGGGATGGAGGCGGCGGGGCGGACCTGGGTGCGGATCGCCAGGGCGGCCTCGTTCACGGCTTCCAGACGGGGCCGCACCGGGTTCTGCGGGTCGAGATCCGCGAGTGCCATGTAGATGTTCGCCAGCATGCCGCCCAGGATGTTGTTGATCTGATGGGCGGCGCCCGACGGGAGATCGGCCGGATGATCGGCCGGGGCCGCCGGCGTGACCGCGACCACCGCAAAGCCGTCTCCCGCTGCGGCGGCCCCCAACACCACCGCGCCACCGTCTCTCAGAAGGACCGTCTGCCGGGCCTCCCGGCCCTGCCGGACCGTGTCGATCAACCCGGCGTAGGCCGACGGCAAGGACGCGGAATCGCCGCTCGAGCCGGACTCGTCGAGGCGTTTGAGGACGTCCAGGAAGCGAGGATCCGCTACGGTCAGCCGACCCGCCCCGTCGACCAGGGCGATCCCTGCCCCGAGCACCCGAAGCGCGGCGGCGAGCGCCTCGCGCGGGAGACCGTCCAGCCGATCGGGCTCGGGATCGGGACGGGAGACGGTGTCGGTCACGACGAAGCGGCGATGGCGTCGAAGAACCGCTGCTGCATCTGCGGGTCGGTCGCCAACTCGCCGGAGAACGCCTGGGTCCGCAGGCGAGGTGCGCGCTTGTTGACGCCGCGCAGGGTCATGCAGCCGTGCTCGGCGTCGATCACCACGCCGACCGCCCGGGGGGCCAGCCCCACCTCGATGCACTGGGCGATCTGCGCGGTCATCCGCTCCTGGATCTGCAGGCGCCGGGCGTAGGCGTCCACCACCCGCGCCAGCTTGCTGATTCCGACCACCGCGGTCGAGGGCAGATAGGCGACATGGGCCTTCCCGACGATCGGCGCGAGATGATGCTCGCAGTGGGACACGAAATCGATGTCGGTGAGGATGACCAGACCCTGGTAGCCGGACACCTCGCTGAAGGTCTTTCGAAGCACCGCAACCGGGTCCTGCGCGTAGCCGGAACAGTACTCGGCGAAGGCCCGGACCACGCGTCCCGGGGTGTCCTGCAGCCCGTCCCGGTCGGGATCCTCGCCGATCGCCCGCAGCAGGGCCCGGATGCCGTCCTCGGCCGATACGAGCTCCGCGCCTTCGTGCGCGCCGCCCGCCGCCGTCTCGTCGGCGGCGCGATAGGCCGGAGCAAGGTCCCGGACGAACGTGGATACGGTGGATTCGGTCATAGGTGCTCTCGCCACGCTGGGGTCAATTTCGCTCGAACGATGCCGGGGTTCGGAGATGCCTGTTCCCCATCACCCGTTACCGGTGGCGCTACGGGCACCCCGCGTTTCGCCGGCGAACACCGTGTCGATCAGGTCGAGCAGCTCCTGCGGCGTGAAAGGCTTCTGCAGGACCGCGTCGGCTCCGAGCAGCGGAGCCCTCTCCAGGAACTCCGACAGTTCGCCGCTCGCGCCGGACATCATGATGAACTTCGTGTGGATGGCGTTGCGGCGCAGGGTTCGAAGGACCTCGAACCCCTCCACGTCGGGCATGAGCATGTCGCAGACGATCAGATCGGCCGGCCAACTGCGCAGCTGCTGCACCGCGGTCAGCCCGTTGGAGTCGACCAGAACCTCGTGGCCGGCCCGCAGCAGCACGTCACGGAGCGCATCCCGCAAGCGGGTGTCGTCGTCGACGAGATAGATCTTCATTCCCCCTCCGATCGCCGGCCTCGCTCCCCACCCGCTGCCGGGTGGGGTTCAGGCCGGCCTTTCCGATCCTGGTCGCGGACGCCCTTCTGGGTCCGCGCGACTTACCCGACTGTCCGATGCGTCCCACCAGTGTCATCGGACCGGGCGGCAACAGTCGATCACTTTCCTATCGTGCGTTTCCGACCTTACGGTCGGATGGTGAAGGATGCGTAAACGCCCCGCCGCACGCTCCGCCGGCATCCCGAGCGCTAGGCCACGCCGGCGGAGCGCGTGCCGGTGGCCGCGGCGTCGGCGCTCGGTTGCCCGAGAACGTCGCGCACCACCGTCGCCAGCTCGTCCGGCAGGATCGGCTTTCCGACGACGGCCCCGATCCCCATGTCCGACAGTCTCTCGACATCCTCCGACGACACGTAGCCGCTGAGCATGAGCACGGGGATATCCGGGCGGAGACCCTTCAGCGCTCCGGCAAGCTCCTCGCCGCTCAGCTTCGGCATCGACCGATCGGTGATGACCAGGTCCCACGCATCGGGATCGGCGCGGAACACCTCGAGCGCCTGCTCGGGATCGCTGTGCGCATCGACCGTATAGCCAAGGCGCATTAGAATCTCCTTGGTGACCGACAGCAGCACCCGGTCGTCGTCGATCAGCAGGAGGCGCTCGCTCGCGGCCGGTGCCTGCGGCCGAATCTCCTCCGGACGCGTGACCAGGACCGGCAGCTCGGTTGCCGGAAAATACACATCGACCCGGGTGCCCACGCCGGACAGGCTCTCGATGCAGACCGCGCCCTCGTGGTTGCGGATGACGCCCTGAACCGCCGCCAGCCCGAGGCCCGTCCCCTGCCCGACCTCCTTGGTCGTGTAGAACGGTTCGAAGATCCGCGGCATGACCTCCTCCGGAATCCCGGAACCGGTGTCGATGATGCTGACCCGGGCATACGACCCCTCGCGCAGAGCACCGACCTGGCCGCGGGTCGGGGCGCCCGGCCTCGAGCCCCGACCTTCGACGTCGCCGTGGCCGGGGCCGGGCAGATCGGCGGCCGTGACGTCCACTCGTTGAACCGAGACCTTGATCCTTCCCTGCCGGTCGCCGATCGCCTGGACGGCGTTGACGCAGACGTTGAGCATCACCTGGTGGATCTGGGTGGAGTCACCGGAGATGTGGCACGGCTCGATGTTCTCGACCTGCAAGGCGACGTTTCTGGGCATCAGCGGCCGCAGGGTGGCCAGGCTTTCCTCGATCAGCACGTTGAGAGCCAGCGGCTTGCGGTCGGATTCGGCGTTGCGGCTGTAGGTCAGGATCTGCCGCACCAGGTCGCGGGCACGGGTGCCGGAATCCATGATCTGCCGGAGCCGGGCGTATCCCGGGTCACCCTGCGGCAGGTCGGAGATCAGCAGCGCGCAGTTGCCGATGATGCTGCCAATGATGTTGTTGAAATCGTGGGCGATTCCACCGGCCAGCGTGCCGAGCGCCTGGGTCTTCTGGGCGGCGTGATACATTTCCGTAAGGCGCGCCCTCTCGGCCTGAGACGCGACGCGTTCGGAGATGTCCTCATAGGTCTTGACGAATCCGCCGGTCGGAAGCGCCGTCACGATGGTCTCGACCACCCGGCCGTCGGCCAGCCTCCGCTGCTGGCGCAGGGTGCCGGACCGGGTGCGCATGAGCCGCTCGATCGCGGTGACCTGCGAGATGACCAGCGCCGCGGGATCGCCGCTCCCGAGATCCCCGCGCCGCGCCGCGAAGGTCGCCAACTCCCGGTACGGAATCGAGGTCTGGGGGAAGCCGGTGGGGTACTGGTTTATCGTGAGGTACTGATTGTTGAACAGGACCAGCGTGGAATCGGCGTCGAACACCGCGATGCCCTGCTTCATGTTGTCGAGAGTGGTCTGCAGCAGTTCGGATTTCTGCTGAACCAGACGCTCGCGTTCCTTCAGGTCGGTGATGTCGGTGTGGACGCCGACCAGCCGGCCGTCGCTGGCCCGCCGTTCGCTGATCCGAAGCCAATGCCCGTCCGACAGCCGGCTCTCGAAGGTGGTCTCGACGGTCTCGCGGCGCTTGGCGAGGATCGACGCCACCCAGCAGTCGACCTGGTCCGCCGGCATCTGGATTCCGCCGTTCCGCACGGCCGCGCGCAGGAGCTCCTCGAAGGTCACCCCGACCTTCATCTGATCGGCCTGCATCGGGTGCAGGTCGACGTAGCGACGGTTGAACAGGGCGACCCGGTCGTCCTGGTCGTAGATGATGAAGCCTTCCGAGATGCTGTTGATCGCCAGTTCGAGTTCGGTGCGGGCGGCGATCGCCTGCGTCGCGGCTAGATCCTTGGCCAGGACGGCGTTGTGGGTCTTGATGATCTGCCGGAACAGCAGGCTGAAGATGATGAGGCCGGCGACAAGGGTGAGGACGAACAACCCCAGCAACTGCTGGTACAACTCGTCGTGACGGGCCCGCCCTTTGTTGACCTCGTCGCTTTCGTACAGCAGGGCGCGCCTGACCAGATCGTGGAGGGGGCCGCGCAACTCGTCGAGCCGCTTGTTGATCGTGTCCACCCCGTCGGGCGTCAGCGCCTGGAGGCGTGCCATGTCGGGCTCGAGTTCCTCGAGCATGGCGATCATCGCCCGGGTCGACGACACCAGCCCGTCGAGGACCCGGAGATCCGCGGTCTGGGATCCTTCGAGCAGCGGCGGCAGCCGGCTCCAGAAGATCTCGAAACGCTCGGTCGCAACCTTGGCGGTCGCAGGACCCGGCTCGATGACGTAGTCCTTGAGCGACTCCGTGAAACGCAGGAACTCGATGTTGGCCTGCGCCAGAAACCAGACGCTGATCCGGCTTTCCTTCTCGACCAGTTCGCGCTGAAGGATCAGGCCCTGGAAGATGAAGAATATCCCCGCCAGGAACGCCCCAAAGCCGACGAACGGCACCCCATAGCGCAGCACGAACCACTTCAGATCGTTCAGGTTCGCCATTGTGGTACCTTGCAGGCTGACCGGCCGTCGACCACGGGATCGTCCGCCGGCGTTACTTGAACTGGATTTCCTTGACCTGCCAGACCCATTTCGCCTGGGTCTGCTTGGTCTTCAGAGCCGGAAAATCGTCCTGGGGATAGATGATCCAGAGCGGGCCCTTGTCCCGGATCTTCAGAAACTCGCCATCCATCTTGTAGGCCAGGATCACCGGGAACTGCCGGAAATCCGCGACGGGGATCTCCACCTTGTAATCGTTCAGCGCGATGGCGACCGCGGTGGCCCCGGAGGCGCCGACCCGTTCCATCAGCTTGCTCAGCAGCACACCCTCGAAGGTCGGCTGGCCATCCGTCCAGGCGGTCGACGTGATGGTCTTGGCGCCACCCAGCGCTTCCAGCATGGCGACGTCGAACACCGCCTTCTCGCCGACGTTGCGGGTGCTGATCAGACCGCTCACCTCCAGGACCGCCGGCGAGCCCGGGGCCGGCAACGGCTCCGCCCGGGCGACACCGGTGGCAAGCAACAACGCGGCGAAGCCGAGGGCCACGCGGCTCAACATCAAGCGTCTGACCAACATTCCAGTCTCCTCTTGCCGAATGAAATCGAACTCCCCGGCCGGCTCAGCCGGGCGCGCGCGCGGCGCTCCGAGGTTCCGGGGTCCGAAGGTAGATCAGCGCGGCAACCAGCGTCGCCACCCCGAGGAACACGAAGAAGGCGGCGTACCCGGCTGCCGGGGTGCCGAACCACCGGTGACCGATCTCGACGACGGCGCCGCTGATGATCTGAAGGATGGCGGTCCCGCCCATCAGCACCCCGTTCAGGGTGGTGGTGCCGCGACCCGCGAGGTTCGAGGGGATCAGGGCAACGCCGTGCCCCATCATGATGACGCTGTAGGCACCGACGACGCAGGTAACCACCAGCAGCGGCAGCGTCAGCGACAGGCTGGCGTCGGCGACAGCGGCGAGAACGATCAGCAGCGCCGCGGTGCCGACGGCGCCGGCGATCACCACCGGCCGGAACCGCCCGACGCGGTGCTGAAGCGGACCGTAGGCCAGCGTCCCGACAATGAAGGCCACGGCCAGCACGGAGAGAGCGTTGCCGCGCTCGATTCCGTCGAGACCATGAACCTCGTGCAGGAACGGCGAGCCCCAGAGACCGATGATCGTGATGACCGACGCGTAGCCGAGGCCGATCAGCGGCAGAACGCTCATGAGCCCGGGCACCCGGAACACTTCGCCGATCCCGCGAATCGACTGCCCGAGAAGTCTGCGGCCGCGCGGCGGCCTCGTCGGCGCCGTCGCGGGAATCTGGATGATCATGAAGAACGCGGCCGCCACAACGGCCGTGGCGACCGCCAGCAGGACGAAGGTCGACCGCCAGCCGATCCAGGCGTTGGCGGCGGCGAGCGGCGAGGTCGCGAGCAGGCTCCCGAGGTTCGCCGCCGCGAACAGGATCGTCATGGCGCGGGTGAAGTCGGTCGGGTTGTGCCAGCGCGACAACACGACCAGCGATCCCACCATGCCGCCCGCAAACCCGAGGCCGATCAGGAACCGGCCGGCGACCAGCAGTTCGAGGGACTGCGCGAGCGCGAAGACGCACGATCCGAGCACCGCAAACCACAGCATCGCCGACACCACGGGCGCGGACCGTAGCGGTCGAACAGCACCCCGATGGGAATCTGGAGAAGGGCGAAGATCACGAAGAACGCCCCCGACGAGAGCCCGATCGCCCCGGCGTCGACGTGAAGCTCGGCCATCATCTCCGGCGCGATCACCCCGTTCGACGACCGGAAAAACTGGCTGAGCACCGCCAGCACGATCATCGTGGCCAGCATCAATCCGGTACGGCTCAGCCCGGCGATCGCCCACAGGCTCCCGTCCCGGGGAGAGCCTCCGACGACTCCCTGCACGCTTTCCTGCTGGCTCATCCCTATCAGGCCTCGCGGCCTCTCCCCACTTCCCAGGGAAACATATGATCTGGATCCCGTTAACGAATGCTGAATCGCGACCGCGCTGGGGCCCGGCGTGACTCGGCACCCGACATGCGTGATGCTGTGGAACGCGGTGGATTGGGCGTGAGGCGGCGCCGCGAGACTCGACGCGTATTGGGAGCCGCAGACAATGCTGAAGGACGAGAAGATCCCGATCGACGAGATCTACGTGCCGGCCAAGCGGCGTTCCACTCTCAATCCTGACACCGTGGAGCAGCTCGCAGCGGCGATCCTGGAGGAAGGCCAGAAGTCGGCGATCCTGGTTCGCCACGATGGCAAGCGCTACGTGCTGGTCGAGGGCCTGCATCGCCTCGAGGCCTGCCGCGCCTTGGGCGAGTCCACCATTCTCGGCACCTTGGTCCAGGCCCGCAAACACTAGAGGCCAGACTAGGCGGGAAACTCCACGACCACGGTGGTGCCCCGCCCGCCGATCCAGTCGATGCTGCCGCCGAGTTGGCGCGCCATGGCCTGCATGAGCCATCGGCCGGTGGTGCTTCCGGTCGGCGCCTCGGCCGGCAGCCCGACGCCGTCGTCGGCGACCGCCAGCACGAACAGGCCGTCGCGCACCTCCAGCCGGACTGTGACGGTGCCGCCGCGATCGCCGGGGAAGGCGTATTTCAAGGCGTTGGTGAGCGCTTCGTTGACGATGAGCCCGATGGTGACCGCCCGATTGGCGTCGATCTCGACGTCGGCGATCTCGGTCTCGAGGGTGACCGGGCGACGGCCGATGATGGCGCTGGCGATCTCCTCGACGAGCGTCCGCAGATACTCCTGGGCGCTGACGAAAGTACCTTGGTCGTCCCGGATCCGGAGCCGGTCGTACACCCTTGCCAGGACCATGATGCGGCCGATCGTTGCCTGCAGGACCTGACCCGTCCCGCTGTCGACGGACTGCCGCTGGCTGAGCGCCAGCAAGGCGATCAGGGACTGCAGATGGTTCTTCACACGGTGGCTGAGATCCTCGAGAAGCAGGGCCTTCTGATCGTTGGCCGACCGCAGCTCGTTCTCCGCGACCTTGCGCTCGTGCACATCCCTCACGATGCCGATCAGCCCGACCGGCTTGCCGTCGGCGCCGAACCACGGGGACCGGGTCGCCAGATACCACCGGAGGTCAGTTCCGGGTCCGGAGCGCTCCTCCTCGCAGGAGAACGGCGACAGGGTCTCGACGACCAGCCGGTCGACCCCCTCGACGCGTTCGGCTTGCTCGGTGGGCATCAGATCCCGATCCCGACGGCCGATGATCGCCGCGCGGGGCAACCCGAGCAGCCTGACGGCGGCGGCGTTCACCAGAACGTAGCGACTCTCGCGATCCTTGAGGTAGATCGGATCCGGCACGCTCTCGACGATGGTTTCCAGACGGTTGTGGCTTTCGCGCAGATCGCCTCGTCGACGCTCCAGTTCCTGGTTCGCCACCGCCAGATCCTCGGCGGTGACACGAAGCGCCTCGATGACGGTCGCGATCAACGCCCCGACGAACAAGAACAGCGCCGTCGCCAAGCCGGTGCCGAAGGTCTCGACGGCAAAGGACCCACGTGGTTCGTTGAAGAAATACAGCGCGAGAGCCCCGCTCAGGAACGTCGCGAGGAATCCGGAGCCACGGTTGAAGATGAACGAGGCGCCCACCACCGCCGGCAGGAAGATCAGGTACGGATACGGGTAGATGTCGTCGACCAGCCAACGGATCTCGAAGCAGACCAGCACGATGCCGGTCGTGACGAGGTAGCGGGCCCAGATCGGCATCGTGCGCAACGGCTCGCCACGCTGCAGCAGCGCGACCAGAGCGCTCCGGTCGGCCATCCGGGGTCGGCTGCCGTTCTCCTCGGCCATTCGAGCGCGGCTACCGTCGGCCGTCACGTCCCGATCCGCCGGCCATCCGACGGCGACGGGCCAGCAGTCCCGTCCGTCTGTCGCGGACCGCAACCATCCTTGTCGGCCAGAGAAGCGATCACACGCTGTCCGCTCCCCGTCATCGAGGAGTGTCGCTTGCCACGATTCATCGTCATCCCCGTCCAAGCCGCCCTTGCCGGCGGCGCAGGCCTACGCCGTCCGGGCCCCACGGCCCACCGTCACGCAACGTCCGGCAGACGGGACCGGTTCCCGCAGCTCGGGTCTCTCAGAAGTCGCCGGACGACCGCCAATGACGGACCGGTGGCATCACGAACTCGACGCCCGCCGAATCCTTCAGCGCCACCACCACGTCGACGGAGATCGACACACGGGGGCCATCGGTCTCGTTCGGCTCGGTGGCGTGGTAGGTCTTCGATGGGAAGATCACCACGTCGTCCTCCACCACCGGCAGGTTCACGATCTCGCTGTTCAGGAGATTGCCCGCGAGCAGCAGCCCCTGGGCGCGGGCGTGCGGCTCGAACAGCCCGGGCGTGAACTCGTTGGCCGGCTCGGCATCGTGAAAGATCAGGTTGCCGGACCCGGGAGCCTTGGACGGGTAGTACACCAGCGAAAGGTGCGACTGGTTGTGTCGGTGCCGGCGGATGCTCTGGCCACGGGCGCTCACCGTCCCCCAGGCGCGGGTGTAGAAGAGGTCGATGCGGCCCGGGTCGACCGAAAGTGTCTCCAGGTAACGCCGCAAGCGTGTGCCGAGCGTCTTGAACAGCGCCGCGAATTCAGGGTCGTGGTGCAGCCTTTCGGCACCGTTGCGGTCACCGGTCCAGGAGTTCCGCTGATCCTGGCCGGCCTTCGACCCGCCCTGCCACGCCGCCATCACCCGGTCGCCGAGGCGCCGACGATAGACCTCCGGCAGCCCGAGGGCATCCTTGAACACGGTCAACGGAAAGCAGTTGAAGATCTCCGGCATCGCGGCCCCCCAGCCAGGCGGCGCCACCATCGACGCCGGCTCCGGGGTTCGCGAGTTGGTCGCGCACGGCCAGCCGCCGCCTCCTGGTGCCGACCGTCCGCCCCCGCGTCGGGTCCACTACCCGTCTCGTCCCTCACCCCAAACCATGGTGCGGGAATTCCTCGCCAATGGAAACCGACATCGCGGCGACGGGCAACCGCCCCTCGGGACAGGCGACCGTGAACCCGGGGGCGACGGTCATGGCTGCACTCAGCGGATCCTAGCGTCGCGCGGTCCGGTACGTGTGGACGGTTCGGGCAAGATCGGGATGCGACTGGACGGCCAGCGCGATGCGGTTGAAACGGTCGACCGTCAGGCCGGCACGCTGCACCGCCGCCGCCATCTCCGACACCGCCAGGCGGCGCAACCGCTTCTCGTCGGCCGGATTCAAGGCGTGGGCGATGCGCGCTTCCCAGCGGTCGCCAATGACGTCCAGGCGCAGCGACGCGTCGGCATACGACCTCAATTCCTCGTCGGCGAATTCGGTGATCACGGCCGGCGGGGTGGTCGGCGTGCGCGGCGCCGACACGGTGGGCACGGCGGGACGCCAGAGCGGCTCGGGACGCCAGGGCGCATCCGCCGCCGCGCAAAACGAGGAGATCATCGTGGTCACGCCGGCCAGCAGGGCCGTCGGGCGGAATGTCGTGGGCATCACCGTCCCCCTTCGGGGTTGAAGGCAGGGCATGGCAGACGCGGGGCGCGTCCCACCAGGGTCACGCCCCGAATCCGGAGCGCGGCCCGATTCCTTGACGCTTCGTTGACCCTGTCCATTCCCCGAGGGCCACCTGCGATCGCAACACGGTGGAACGGCAATCCGCTCCCGCCGGCCGTGGTGAAACCCTCCTGCCGGAACGCGGTTGTTGGGCCATGGGGACCGGACGGCGTCTCCGTCACAACGCGAGGCTTGGCGATGACCCAGTGGATCGAGCGTCGACACGGTGCCCGGCGGCTTTCCGCCGCGATCGCACTGGCCCTGGCGGCGTCGACGGCCACGCCGGTCCAGGCGCAGACCCTCTGCAGCGAGCCCGTGGAGCCGATCTGCGCAACGACGATCCCGGCGACGGGCCCGTCCGCCGCCACCGAAGAGGGTGTCGCGCGGACGCGCTGCGTGGAGGACGCGGCGCGGTACCGCGAGAAGCTGCAGGCTTTCCACGGCTGCCTGAAAGGCTCGGTCGCCGAGGCCGACCGGCGGATCGAGGCGGCCGATGCCTTCATACAATGTCTGGAACGCGACCAACCGGATTGTCGTCTCGGCGGGCCGCGCTGAGTTCTGCCCCGGCGGTGGGCGGCCACCCGGACACCGGAGACCGTCAGCGACCTCGGCTCGGTCCGGCCGTCGCGGCGTTGATGCCGGGGCGGCTCCAGAACGGGTGAGCTGCCAGCGGCGGCCCCGCTTGCGACCGGGAGAGCGGCTTTCCGATCACGTGGCGGCTCCGGGCACGGTGAACGGCCCGGCCAGTCGGAGCACCTCGACCGGCCGCTCCACCCCCCGGACCCGCGCCGATTCCCGGACGCCGGGCGTCGTGGTCTCCAGCACCTCGCGGACCTTGGGATCGTCGGCCAGCGATGCCGACAGCAGCACCTCGCCGGCCCGAGCCAGGCCCTGCAGGCGGGCGGCCAGATTGACCATGGTGCCAAAGTAGTCGAGACGGTCGTTCAGGGTGACGGCGATGCAGTGGCCAGCGTGCACCCCCATCTTGATGGCGATGCCCTCCTTGCCATGGCGACGGTTGAAGTCGCCGACCGAGGCCTGCACCGCGATCGCCGCCCGAACCCCGTCGGCCGGGTCGGCGAACGCCGCCATCACCGCGTCGCCGATCGTCTTCACGATCGCCCCGTCATGGGCCCGGATGGTCCCGGCGAGCAGGGCGAAGTGCTCGCGCACAAGACGGTAGGCGGCGGCGTCGCCAATACGCTCGTACAGCGCCGTCGAACCGGACAGGTCCGTGAACAGCAGGGCGATCTGGGCGATCGCCACCTCGTCGCCCGGCCGCAGCACCTCGCCGGCGAACAGGTCGCGGAAGGTCTGCAGGGTGGTCACGCGCTGGGCGGTCAGCGCGTCCTCGACCCACCGGCGCGACTCGATCACCACGTGGCGCGGCCGCGAGTCGCGATTCTCGAGCGACAGCACACCGCCAGGGGTCGGCGCACCGGCAGAGACGCCGTCGGCGGTCACCAGCACGGACGGCATGCCGGCGGCGTCGATCGTGATGTCGGCCTGTCCACCGGGCTCCAGCGTGCGGTACCGCCAGGCGCCGCGCGCCAGATCGGCCGGCACGGTGCGGCGCTCGCCGGGAGCGAGCCGGAGTTGCACCGCGACATGCGGCGTCGACATCGGTCCGAACAGGCAGAACTCACCACCCGCGAGCGGACGGAGGCTTGGGGCCGGATGAAAGCTGAGCTCGACGTTCTCGGTGAAGTCGCGGTCGTAGCTGATGTTGCAGCTGTCGCAGTGGACGTTTGTCGGGACGCGGTCGAGCGACGTCGCCGCCAGTTGCGCACCCCGGCAGCGCGGGCACAGGATGTCCCAGCGCGATTCCAGCATCCCGTCGCGGACGGCCTGCAGGCAGACCTCGATGGCGGATCGCTCCGGCACCCCCCAGCGGCGCGCCAGGGCGCGCGGCCGGATCCGCTCGACATCGACCTCCTGGGCAGACGCCACCAGTTCTGCCAGCCGCTCCGCCAGCCCGTGGCCGCTGCCGCTCGCCTCGATCATCGCGACGATGCGCTCGAGGCGCAGCCGCCGCCCGGCATCCAGCGGCGGGCGGCGCACGTCGAAAGCCCTCGGACGTTGACCGGCAAGATGGCCACGGATCCCGTCGACCAGCCTCACGAACCCTTTCTGCGCCGAGGCCAGGAATCCGGCGGCCAGGATCAGTCGCCCGACCAGACCGGCCGCCTCCGCCTCCAGGGTATAACGGCAGATCGACCCCCGGGCGGTCGGGCGCAGTTCCGCGGTGGCGGTCAGCCTGGCCAGCGGGCCGCGCGAGAACCGCCGCTCATGCCGGAACCAGCGATCGCCCACCCACTCGACCGGAACCTCTTCCCACTCCAGCTCGAAAGGCCCCATACGGGCGGCGGCAAAGTAACGGACCGAACCGTCCGGCTGGGGCTCGCGACGCACCGGGTGCTTCGGCAACCCGGCCGCCTCGTTGAACCGCGCGGTATCCGCCAGCAGCGGCCAGACCTCGGCCGGCGAATGCTCGAACTCCCACTCGACCACGTGGGCTGGCATGCGTGATCTCCTCCTGCGCTCCGCGCCGGCAGCGCGGCCGGTCAACCGGTCGGCGCGACGGCGCGCCGCCTCGTATTCCTCGCCCAGCGGTCCATAGAAGGCCGCCGAAAAGCCCGCCGCCTCGCGGGCCGGGATGTTGAACGGGCGGCTTGACCCCGCCTCGGAACCGGGCGCGAACGATCGCCTGCCATGTTGATACGGGATCGAGCCGGCGTTGGATGCACAAGTGGTCGAACCAGCGCTTGCCGACCGCGACGTGGCCGATCTCGTCCTCGAACACGACCTGCAGGATGTCGGCGGACGCGTCGTCACCGACGGCGCGCAGCTTCGCGACCATCGCCGGCGTCACGTCGAGGCCGCGCGCTTCCAGCACCAGCGGGACCACGGCGTGGCGGGCCAGCGGATCATCCATCGTCTCGGCCGCCGCCTGCCACAGCCCGTCATGGGCCGGCAGCGCGCCGTAGCGCGAGCCGAGCGCCTCCAGCCGGTCGGCCAGCAGCAGGAAGTGCTTGGACTCCTCGTCGGCCACCCGCACCCAATCGTCGACGTAGGCGCGCGGAAACCCGGCGTCCGGGAAGCGGGCCACGGCGTCCCAGGCGAGGTCGACGGCGTTCAGCTCGATGTGGGCGAGAGCGTGCAGCAGCGCGATCCGTCCGGCCGGCGCCTCGGTGATCTTGCGCTTCTTCACCGCCCTCGGCGCCAGCAGCGGCGGCTCGGCTGGCCGCGCGGGGCGATCGGGAAGCTCCACGGGGCCGGGCATTGCGAGTTCCCCGGCGCGCCAATCCGCCGCCGCGGCGCGCCCGGTCTCGGCCTTGGCGCGCGCGTCAGGCGTGAGGAGCACGGCGCGAGCAGCGGTGGCGATGCTGGTGTCCATCGGCGCGTAATGCAGTTGGCGGACGAGTTTCGTCAATCCGCGCGGGGACGTTGGAGACAGTTTTTGACGAAGGCTGCCGCAGCAGGACCTGTCGACGCTGCTGCGCGGCCAGTGGTCCGGATCGAACGGGCCGCCGAAGCTGACGAACCAGGAGACCTGACCGCCGCCGCCTGAGCGCCGGCGATCAGGCGGCGCAGCACTTCTTGTATTTCTTGCCCGAGCCGCAGGGACAGGGATCGTTGCGTCCGACCTTTCCCCTCCCGCGTGGAGCTGCGCCGGGGTTCGACAGCCCGTCCACATAGACCCACCGTCCCAGTTCCCGGCGGAAGCGTGAGAGTTCGTGCAGGACGTGCGCCCGGCCACCCTGCGCGAAGCGCGCGGCGAACTCGACGGTGCCGGTGTCGTCGGTCTCGCCACCGCCGCTGCTGGCCAGGATTTCCAGTCCGGTCCACTCGATGGCTCCGGCGGCGGCCGTGCGGTCGAAGGTTCCGCGAGTTTCTGGCGCGTGGGTTCGCTCCAGGTGCCCGAAATCCCCGATGACATGGGCGGTGTAGCGCGAGCGCATCAGCGCTTGCGCAGTCCGGGCCGCCGCCCCGGCGACGATGGGTCCGCAACAGGTGTCGAGGCCGGCGCCGGAGCCGCAGGGACATCGTCGCATGGGCGATAGCCTTTTTGCCTGGCAGGACGAGGGGAGCCGCAGCATCGCGGCGGCCGATCTCCCTGACTGCTCCGGCCTCATGATTCAAGTCAATGCCGCCGTATCGGAGCGGTGTTCAACTTCGTTTAGCGGGCCCGTTCCGCGTGACGAGGGAGAGACCCATGGCGTTCAAGAACCTGCTGGTCCACCTGGACCCCTCCAAAGCATCCGTGAAGCGCGCCGATGCAGCGATCGCGCTCGCCGTCGGGCACGGCGCGCATCTGGCCGGGTTGGCGGCGGCCCCGGTACCGACCATGCCATCCTATGTCGAGGCACAAATCCCGGCCTCGGTCCTTGAGCAGTCGCAGGCGATCCTCAGGGAGGAACTGGCGGCGGTCGGCGAAGCCTTTGCCGCGCGCGCCAAAGCGGCCGGAATCGGGTTCGAGTTTCGCCAGGCGATCACCCGCGAGCCGCTGGCCGATCTGGTTTCCCGCGCATGCCCGCTACGCCGACCTGGTGATCCTGGGCCAGGCCGACGAGAACGATCCGCAGACCGGCGACCCGGAGTTTGCCGGCGACGTCATCCTCGGATCGGGCCGACCGGTCCTGATGGTGCCGTACATCGGCGCCCTGCAGACCCCGGGGCGTCGGATCATGGTCGCCTGGGACGCCAGCCGGGAGGCCGCACGGGCGGTCAGCGACGCGCTGCCGGTTCTGCAGGCAGCCGAACTGGTCCAGGTGCTGATCGTCAACCCCGGCGCGGCGCGCACGCCCACGGCGAGGAGCCGGGTGCCGACATCGCCACGCATCTGGCCCGCCACGGGGTGAAGGTCGAGGTCAAGGTGTTCGACCAGCGCGACCTGTCGGTCAGCGACGTCATCCTCGCCCGGATCGCCGACGAGGGCATCGACCTGCTGGTGCTCGGCGCCTACGGCCACGCTCGCCTTCGCGAGATGGTGCTGGGCGGTGTCACCCGCGACCTCCTGCGCACCATGACGGTGCCGTTGTTCATGGCCCACTGACCGGCTTCGCCTCGCCCGGAACCGGCCGGCGCGAGGGGCTTTCCTCGCACGGCGGTTTTCGGCACTGTCCGGCTCGGCGTTCCGGACGGGAGCGGCGACCGCCCGGCGGTCCGTCGCTCCCGTCCTTGAGTCAACGAGGAGAGGACGATGAGCACCCGCGAGGCGGCGATCGAGGCGGTGGAGCGGTACTTCGACACCGGCGCGTTCCGCGAGGAGCTGGCCGCCCGCGTGGCGGTGCAGAGTTCGTCGCGCGAGGACGAGCACGGGCCCGACCTGCTGGCCTACCAGGAGCGCCTGATGCGGCCGCGCTTCGAGGCCATGGGCTTCTCGGTCGAGATCCACGCCAACCCGGTCCTGCCGCGCGCGCCGTTCCTGGTGGCGCACCGGATCGAGGACCCGCACCTGCCGACGCTGTTCTGCTACGGCCACGGCGACACCGTTCCCGGCGAGGAAGGCCGGTGGAAGGACGGGCGCGACCCGTGGACCCTGGATGTCGCCGCCGACGAGCGCTGGGGCGAGCGCTGGTACGGCCGCGGCACCGCCGACAACAAGGGCCAGCACGCCATCAACATGGAGGCCATGCGGCACATCATCGAGGCCCGCGGCCAGCCTCGGCTACAACGTCACCTTCCTGATCGAGATGGCCGAGGAGATGGGCTCGCCCGGCCTGCGCGAGTTCTGCTTCTCGCAGAAGGACCTGCTGAAGGCCGACCTCCTGATCGCGTCGGACGGCCCGCGGCTGGTCGCCGACAAGCCGGACATGAAGCTCGGAACGCGCGGGGTGATGAACTTCCGCCTGCGGCTCGAGTACCGCGAAGGCGGCCATCATTCCGGCAACTGGGGCGGCCTGCTGGCCAACCCGGCCGTGGTGCTGATGCACGCCATCACCTCGATCATCGGCCGCGAAGGGTCAGGTCAAGCTGCCGGCGCTGAAGCCGGACCGCATGCCGAACTCGGTGCGCGCGGCGCTCGGCGGCATCGAGGTGGTGCCGGGGCCCGACGACCCGTCGATCGACCCCTGGTGGGGCGAGCCCGGCTTCACCGCCGCCGAGAAGGTGTTCGGCTGGAACACCTTCGAGGTGCTGTCCTTCATCACCGGCAATCCCGAGAAGCCGCAGAACGCCGTGCCGCCGTTCGCCGAGGCGGTCTGCCAGATCCGGTTCGTCGTCGACACCGACCCGGACACCTTCCTGCCGGCGATCCGCGACCACTTCGCCGCCAACGGCTACGAGGGCATCGAGGTCGACAGCATGCGCCAGGAGATCATGCGCGCCTCCCGGCTCGACCCCGATCATCCGGCGGTCGGCTGGGCGTCGCGATCGATCGAGAGGACCCTCGGGGTGAAGCCGGGCGTCATCCCGAACTCCGGCGGCTCGCTGCCCAACGACATCTTCCTCGACATGCTCGGCATGCCGACGCTGTGGGTCCCGCACAGCTACGCCGGCTGCTCGCAGCACGCCCCGGACGAGCATGTGCTGGCGCCGCTGATGCGCGACGGGCTGCGCATGATGACCGGGCTGTTCTGGGACCTGGGCGACGGGTTCCCGGGCCGCTGAGGATCGCGCCGGCGGAAGCTGCTAGCGGCCGGGGCTAACCCATGGTCGCCAGCACCTCGGCGGTCACCTGGCGGGTCAGCGGGCTTCCGGCCGCCCAGGCCTCGAACTCGGCGATCGCGGCATCGGCGAGGCGTACGACCTCGTCGCCGATGGTGCCGCCGATGTGCGGGCTGATCACCAGGTTCGGCAGGTGCCAGAGCGGCGATTCCGCCGCCGGCGGCTCCGGCCATGTCACGTCCACCAGCGCCGTGAGGTCGGGCCGCTCGCGCAGCACCGCAATCAGGTCCGCCTCGACCACCTGGGCGCCCCGGCCGGTGTTGACGAAGGTGGCGCCGTCGCGCATCGCCCGGAAATGCCCGGCGTGCAGCGCGCCCCTGGTCGACGGCAGGTCGGGGATGTGGTTGCAGACCACCGCCGAGCGCCGGAACACCTCCTCGAGCGAGACCGGTTCGACGTCCAGGGCGGCAGCACGCTCGGCCGTCAGGAACGGGTCGTGCGCGATCACGGTGAGCGGGTAGTCCCGCAGCAGGTGACGCAGCCGCGTTCCGATCTTGCCCATGCCGAGCATCCCCACCGTCTCGCCGTTGACGCCGGAACGCGGGAACACCTTGGCCTCGTGGGTTCGCAACTCGCGGTACCGGCGCACCGCGCGGAAGTAGCCGCGCAGCGACAGCAGGATCTGCGACAGGCACATCTCGGCCACCGGGATGGCGTTGGTTTCCCAGGCGCTGACCAAGGTTACGCCGCGCTCGACCAGCGGCTCCGCGAACGCCTTCACGTTCCCGGCCGCGTAGAACACCGCCTGCAACCGCGGCATCGCCCGGAAATGGCGCTCCTCGAACCGGATCATTCCCCAGGTCGCGAACACCACCTCGACGTCGGCCAGCGCCGGCGCGTGCCGGTCGAAGGTGCCGGCGTCGACGACGTGCGGGTAGAGGTCCGTCAGACCCGCGATCCGCTCGCGCCGGCCGCCCCCGAAGACGTCGCCGTCGCCGGCCGGGTAGTCGTGGAAGATCGCCGCCTTGTGGCGCATCGTGGCCTCCTGTGGACGCGGTGCCGAGGGTAACCCCCGCTCGGGTCGGTCAACCAGGGCCGCGGCGGTGTCCGTGGGCGATCGGTGTCGTGCCGGGCCGCCGATTGGCCGGGACGCGCCCGGCCCCCTAAGGTCTCTGCGATGACAGTCAGGAGGAGTCGACCATGGATCTGAAGATCGCCGGCAAGCGCGCGCTGGTTACCGGAGCCAGCACCGGTATCGGCCGGGCATCGGCACTGGCTCTCGCCGCCGAGGGTGCCAGATTGGCCATCACCGCGCGGAACGAGTCGCTGCTCGCCGCGCTCAAGGCCGAGATCGACGCGCTCGGGGGCCGCCGGCCGAGACCATCATTGCCGACATCGCGACACCCGGCGGGAGCACCCAGCTGGTGGCGTCGCTCGAGCGCCTGTTCGGCGGCGTCGATATCCTGGTCAACAACGCCGGCGGATCGCGGCCTCGCGACGCCGCCGCCGGCGACGCCGACGACGCCTGGTGGGACGAGGCCTTCGCGCTCAACTTCACGTCGGCGCGGCGCATCACCGAGGGCCTTCTGCCCGGCATGAAGTCAGCCGGCTGGGGACGGATCATCACCCTGACCGGGGCGATGACCCAGCGCCGGATCAACGCCGCCTCGCCGGCCAAGGCCGCGCTGTGGAGCTGGTCGCGCAGCCTCTCGGCGGAGGTGGCCGCCCATGGCATCACGGTGAACTGCATCGCGCCGGGCCGGATCAGCACGCCGCAGATCGTCAACCGGCTGTTCCCGACGGAGGCGGCCCGCAAGGCCGAGATCGACGCCAGCATCCCGATGGGCCGGTTCGGCGAGCCCGAGGAACTGGCGGCCCTGGTGGCCTTCCTCGCTTCCGAGCCGGCCGGCTACATCACCGGCACGCAGATCCCGGTGGACGGCGGCATGATCCGGATGGCGATGCCCTGATCGCGGGACCGGTGTCCCATCGTCGCAAACGTCGCATTTTCCCCTTCGCGGCACGATCCCCCGTCGATACGCACCCTGGGAACTTCCCGGCAAGGATGCGGGTTTGACAAGTCGAGACCAGTGAGAGACCTTGTATACAACCAACGCTGGTCATTGTCGGGGCGCGCCAATGTCTGCAGACGTCATACCGTTGCGGCGGACCGAGACGGTGAGGATGAATTTCCTGCGCATGGGGGCCGCCGGCCAACGTCTGCAGGCTGGTCTGGCGACGTGGTTCGACCTGTTGCACAAGCGGTCGCCGGAGGACCGCGAAACAACTATCCTGTGCCGGTCGGAGATCGTGAACGAGCGCAGCATCGTGTTCCGCCGAACCGAACCGATGCTGTCGCGCGACGCCCTGTTCGTCGGTGACGGGCTGACGCGGACGCATGAGGCGATCGCCGCGGAGACGGTACGGGAGGTTAGCCTGGCGACGCCGATCGCGTTCACCCACGAATGGGGACCCGGTCACTCCGTGAACTCCCTGGTGCTGCCGTTCGGCCGTCCCCATCAGGCCGTGGTGGTGCTGTTCGACTGGTGAGGCCGATGTCGGTGCGCGTCTACTCGGGGCAAGGCGAGGTGACCCGGGTGCGTTTCCTGGGTACCGACGGCTTCGTGGCGAGCACGGACACTCCGTTGATCCGGCTGTTCCGCACCTGGGAAGGGCGGCGTCGCAGTCCGTTGCTTTTCGAGAACCAGGTTCTGCTGACCGACGGGGTGTTGGCCGAATTGATCGGCTACATGCACATCGTGGATGTCCACTCCGACAAGCCCGAGGGCTTCTTCTTCGAAAGCTACGGATTTCGCGCCAAGGTGGCGGAGGCGGCGGACTTCACCGGCCGCCGCCTCGGGGAGATCCCCTGCCCGGGCTATCGATCCTTCGTCCAGGACTCCTACGCCATGGTGAAGGCGTCGGGTGCCGCCGTCCTGTCACGCATCGCCACCACCCATCTTGACTACGCGGGCACCTACCATCGGCTCGTGTACCCGCTGACCGACGATGGTCGCCACGTCACGCATCTGGCAGTTGCCGTCTGTCATCCGAACTAGGTCGTCCTCGAACTGCGCCGCGATCTGCTCAAGGTCGATGTGGATCACGAACACCCGGGCGTCAGACCGGGTCGGCGGAAAATAGCCCTCCACCACAACGTGGGATTCCGGGAAGCCATAGGCCTGCGCCGACAGACCGGAATCGTGGATGCCCTCGAAGACCAGGCCGCAATGCCGGTCGACGCTCCAGTTGATGATCGACAGCGCCCGCACCAGCCGGGGCAGCAGCCACGAGAGGCCGTCCTTGCGGCGCCGCGGGTGGACCCAGAGGCCGCCGGCGTGGCCGACACGGCCGGTGAACCGGCCGAGCGGTACTCCCGGCAACAGCGCCGGCCGGTCGGCGTCGGCGGGGTCGGCGTACCACAGCCGCCCGGTCGCCAGTTCACGGCCGACGAAGTCGTCGGTCACGAACAACCGGTCGGCGATGCAGGCCGCCACTCCAACGTCATCGTTCAGCTGCAACCAGAACGCCTCGTTCGGCTTGAGGGCACTGTGCGCCGGGTCGAAGGTCGGGTTGACGATGCCGATCTTCGGCGCCGAGCGCAGCAGCGAGGCCCAGCCGCCGAGATCGAAGTTGAGGGAAAGCCGATAGCCGGAGCGCTGCAGGAGGGCGATCGACTCCGTCATGTAGCGCTGGGCGAGTTCGATGTGACTGGCCATGGTCTGATTCCCCACAAGGTTTTACAGATCATGGATTATTACTCGATTTGGTGCGCTTCGCTGCCGTTTGGCACAAGCTATGGTCGGACGGCAGAATTGCGCGGGTTTCCAGCCGGTCACCGGGGTGCACCCGGATCCAGCCGGGCACCCGCATGGCGCGACTCGCCGACCCGATCCTGAAACGCCGAAGGCCGGGCTCTGGGCCCGGCCTTCGGTTGGAATCACGATGCGGAGACCGGCAGTTTCCCAACCGGCTTCGGTCTCTCAGCCGCCCTCGGGCACCCCGGTGCGGGTCATTCCGACCTTCGCCGCCAACGCCGCCTCCAGGAACGCGTCGATGTCGCCGTCGAGCACCGCCGACGGATTACCGGATTCCACACCCGTTCGGAGGTCCTTGACCATCTGGTAGGGCTGCAGGACGTAGGAACGGATCTGGTGGCCCCAGCCGATGTCCGACTTGGTCGCCTCGGTCGCCGCTGCCGCCTCCTCGCGGCGCTTCAGTTCGGCCTCGTAGAGCCGGGCCTTCAGCATGCCCATGGCGGTCGCCCGGTTGCGGTGCTGCGAGCGGTCGGCCTGACACTGCACGACGATGCCGGACGGAATGTGGGTGATGCGGATCGCCGAGTCCGTCCGGTTGACGTGCTGGCCACCGGCACCCGACGCCCGGTAGGTGTCGACCTTGAGGTCCTTGTCCTCGACCACGATGTCGATCGAGTCGTCGATCACCGGATACACCCAGGCGCTCGAGAAGCTGGTGTGCCGGCGCGCCTGGCTGTCGTAGGGCGAAATCCGCACCAGACGGTGCACGCCGCTTTCGGTCTTCAGCCAGCCATAGGCGTTGTGGCCGGCGACTTTCAGGGTGGCGGACTTGATGCCCGCTTCCTCGCCGGCGCTCTCCTCCAGCCATTCGACCTTGAAGCCGCGGCGCTCGGCCCAGCGGGTGTACATCCGCAGCAGCATCTCGGCCCAGTCCTGGGCCTCGGTCCCGCCTGCCCCGGCGTGCACTTCGAGGAAGCAGTCGTTGCCGTCGGCCTCACCGGACAGCAGGCTCTCGATCTCCATCGAGGCCGCCCGATCGCGGACCGCCAGCAGCTCCTTCTCGGCTTCGGCGACGGTCGTGGTGTCGCCCTCGGCTTCACCGAGCTCGATCAGCATCAGCGCGTCGTCGAGATCGCGGCTGAGTTGCCTGACCTCGTCGAGCTGCTTTTCCAGGCGCGTGCGCTCCTGCATCAGGTTCTGCGCG
The DNA here is from genome assembly GCA_018401495.1 of Rhodospirillaceae bacterium. Taxonomy (GTDB): domain Bacteria; phylum Pseudomonadota; class Alphaproteobacteria; order Thalassobaculales; family Thalassobaculaceae; genus Thalassobaculum_A. The sequence goes on along the minus strand of JAGYJX010000006.1, from coordinate 367,921 downwards.
CGCTCCGGGTCGTTCCAGAGCGCCTGATCCTGGGTCAGCGCGTCCAGTTCGGACAGTCGGGTCGTCGCGACATCCCAGTCAAAGATGCCTCCTCAGCAGCTCGATCGACTGCTTGATTTCTTCGGCGGTCGCGGTGGTTTCCGCGCGCATCGGCGCTCTCCGTCACCCGGGGTTGATCGGGACGTCTTAATAGAGGCCGGACCCGCCGGTCGCAACAGGCGGCCTCGGACCCTCGGCTGAGTTCGGATCGCTGCCGGACTCGCCGGCGGGCATGCCGCCATCGATAACCGTCCTGACCCCGGTCGGCTCGGTGCCCGGCTTGAACGCCTCGAGGATTGCACCGCGCGCGCCGGGGTTGGAGCGCTGGCCGGTCTCGTGGTCGATCCACACCAGTCGAACCCCAGGCGGAATCCGGAAGTCGACCACCGGTTCGCCCTGCAGCGCCTCACCCATGAACGCCTTGAAGATCGGCGCTGCGACGCTCGAACCGGTATCCTGGGCGCCCAGCGTGCGCGGCTGGTCGAAGCCCACGAACACGCCCACCGCGAGATTCGGCGAGAAGCCGACGAACCAGGCGTCGAAGTTCTCGTTGGTGGTGCCGGTCTTGCCCGCGAGTGGCCGGCCGAGTTCGGCGATGCGCCGCCCGGTCCCGCGCTGTACCACCCCTTCCAGCATCGAGACGATCTGATAGGCCGATGCCGGATCGACGAGTTGAGCGCGCGCGTCGGGGATAACCGGCGGCGCGCCGCCGTTCCAGTCCGTCTCGTTGCAGCCGTCGCAAGGCCGATCATCGTGGCGCCAGAGGGTCCGCCCATGCCGATCAACCACCCGGTCGATCAGGCTCGGTCCGATCTTCTTGCCGCCATTCACCAGCATTCCGTAAGCGGCGGTCATCTTCATCAGGGTGGTTTCACCGGCGCCGAGCGAATACGACAGGTGCGGCTGCATGCCTTCCACCACCCCGAACCGCTCGGCGTAGTCGACGACCTTTTCCATCCCGATGGTCTGGGCGAGGCGGATCGTCATGAGGTTGCGCGACTGCTCGACGCCGATCCGCATCGGTGTCGGGCCGTAGAACTTGTTGGTGTAGTTCGACGGCTTCCACTTCCCGAGTCCGGCGCCCTGGTCGATGACGAAGGGCGCATCGAGGATCTGGGTGGTCGGCGCGTAGCCGGAGTCGAGGGCCGCCAGGTAGACGAACGGCTTGAACGAGGAGCCCGGCTGACGCCGCGCCTGGGTGGCGCGGTTGAACTCGCTGATCTTGGCGTCGTAGCCCCCGGTCATCGCCCGCACCCGCCCGGTGTGCGGGTCAAGCGCGACGATGGCCCCTCCGACGTCGGGAATCTGGCGCAGCGCGTAGGAGTTGGCCGCAGCGGGCTTGCCGTCCGGCGCCGCGCCCGCGGCGTCGACCGGGACGACGTCGCCGGGCTTCAGGACCGCGTCCACCGCCGTCGGCGCCGCGCCGAAGCGCTGATCTTCCAGCCATGGCCGCGCCCACTTCATGTCGGCCAGTGAAATCGTGCCGAGACTGCCGTCGGCGAAGCCGATCTCGGCTGTCTTGGCATCGGACCGCAGCACCAACGCGAGGCGCCAGGTTCCAAGGCCCTTGGGCGCCGGAACCGCAGCCAGCGCGTCGCCCCAGCCGGCGGCGACCGGGAGCGTGGCCAACGGGCCGCGCCAGCCGTGACGCCGGTCATACTCCTCGAGGCCACGGCGCAGAACCGTCTCGGCAATCACCTGCAGACGCGGGTCGATCGACGTACGAACCGAGAGGCCACCTTCGTAGAGGGCCGTTTCGCCGAACCGGCGCAACAATTCCCGGCGGACCTCTTCGGCGAAGTAGTCGGCGGAAGCGACGTCGCTCGCCGACGTGTCGCGGACGACCAGCGGCTCACCCTGCGCCGCATCCGCCTCGGCGTCGGAGATGAAGCCGTTGCGGCGCATCTGCCCGATCACCCAGTCGCGCCGCTCGATGGCCGCGTCCAGCCGGCGCCTCGGATGGTAGTTGTTCGGTGCTTTCGGCAGCGCCGCCAGATAGGCGGCCTCGCCGATGGTCAGCGCCGACAGCGGCTTGTCGAAATAGCTCAGCGCCGCCGCCGCCACGCCGTAGGAGCCGAAGCCGAGGTAGATCTCGTTCAGGTACAGCTCGAGGATACGGTCCTTGCTCAGCGACCGCTCGATGCGGAACGCCAGGATCGCCTCCTTGGCCTTGCGCTCGACCGACACCTCGTTGGTCAGCAGGAAGTTCTTGGCGACCTGCTGGGTGATGGTGGAGGCGCCGACCGGCCGACGTCCGGTGCCGTAATTGCGGGCGTTGATGACCATCGCCGACAGCAGGCTGACGAAGTCGACGCCGGGATGCTCGTAGAAATTCTTGTCCTCGGCGGCGAGGAACGCCTTGATCACCCGCTTTGGGATCGCCTCGATGGGTACGAAGACACGCTCGTTGCGGGCGTATTCGGCGAGCAGGCGCCCATCGCCGGCGTGCACCCGGGTCACGACCGGCGGCTCGTAGTCCGCCAGGTAGTCGTAGTCGGGCAGGCCGCGCCCGAAGTGGTAGAAGCCGAACAGCACGGCACCCACCCCGCCGATCGCCAGGATGAACACCATCGCCAGGAGTCCGAGGATCCACCGCATGCAGCGTCCAACCCTTCGCGCGCTCGCCGTTTCTGTCGCGCCGAGATTAGCAGATCGCCGACGCCGGGGCACCGACGTCCCATCGGTCGCGGATAGCAGCGAATTGTGACGCGCCCGTGATCGCGGTCGCGATCAGCGGTAGGCCGCCTGCATTCCCTGGAAATAATTGTCGATGGAGCGGGCCAGACCTTCCGCCAGCTTGTCCCGGAACGCCGGATTGTGGAGGTTCTTGTGATCCACCGGGTTCGACAGGAAGCCGAGTTCGACCAGCACGGACGGAACGTCCGGCGCCTTCAACACGGCGAAGCCGGCGAAGCGGTGGGCGCGTTTGAGAACCGGCGTCGTCTTCGACAACTCCTCGACCACATAGGCCGCCATCCGGGCCGACAGGTTCTTGGTGCGGCGCTGGGCAAGGTCGATCAGGATATCCGTCACCTCCGGCGCCTGGTCCGACAGGTCCATGCCGGCGATGATGTCGACCTTGTTCTCGCTGACCGCCAGCGCCGCCGCCTCGGCATCGGAGGCGGTCTCGGAGAGGGTGTACACCGACAGGCCCCGCAACGACTTGTCGCCGATCGAATCGGCGTGCACCGAGATGAACAGGTCAGCGCCGGCGCGCCGGGCGATCGCGATCCGGTCGCGCAGTCGCACGAAGACGTCGCGGTCGCGGGTCAAGACGACCTTGTACCGACCGGTCTCCTCCAGCCTGCGGGCCAGCGTCTTCGAGGCCGCCAGCACGATCTCCTTCTCGTGCTGCTGGTGGCCGAGCGCGCCGGGATCGACACCGCCGTGGCCGGGATCGATCACGATCACACGGCGCAGGTCGCCAGCCGGCTGTGGTGGCGCTACCGGCGCCTGGATCGACGGCGCGCGCAGCGAAACCCGCCGGGCGACCGAATCGTTGGACGCGATCATGAACGATTCGCGGTCGGTCGGCACAAGGTCGAGAACCAGCCGATGCCCGTTGTCGCCCGATGGCGGCAGGATGAATGAGGCCTTGATCGCCAACGGGGAGGCCGCATCGATGACGACCCGCGACGTTCCAGGCTCGAACACGCCGAAGCGCCATCCAGATATCGCGCCGACGCGGCGGGAGCGGCCATCGGCCGGGAGATCGAACGTCACCTGCGGCAGGTCGAGGACGATCCGATAGGGGTCGGGAAGCTGGAAGGCCAGGAAGTCGACCCGCTCGGTCATTTCGAGGACGAACCGGATCTTGTCGGGGTGCTGGCCGACGCGGAGATCGGTCACACCCGGTTCGGCGCGCGCCGAACCGGCGAGCGATCCAACCGCGAGCGCTACCGCGACCGCGAACAACGCGACATACCGGCCGACCGCCGTCACCCGTCCGATCCTCCGTCGAAAGCCGCGACATCTTAACCGGCACCAACGAGAAGACGCAAGGAAAAGAGTTGTGTTTCATCGAGCTACGGGACGTCTCTTCAAACATACTTGAAGCGAATTCGGCGACCTGTGTGCCGCCGCCCGGCGGCGGGCGCCGGCACGGCGGCGAAAGAAAACATTGTTTGCGTGCGCACGGAACAGTATGGTTGGTGCAGTTCCGCAGAGTGCGAGCCTCGGGTGAATTCTGGGGTGAACGTGATCTTGGGACGTCCGTCAGATTTTCTCGAACACCGGTCGGACGGCATCGCTGTCCGGTCGGCGCAGGGCCAAGCCACGTGAGACCTGCACTTCCGTCCGGGACGGCGACGACCACTCTTCCGTCGCCCGCGCCGATGCCGACGAGCCTGATCGACGCCGATCTCGGCGCGCGGAGCGTCGCGTGTTTTCCGGTCAGGACCCGGCCTATGGCCGGACAATCATCAACCTTTTGCACCGCGCCCGCGGCCGCGCGTTCACGCGCCGCCGCGATCGCCCGCTTAGAGCGGCGAAGCGCCACGGAGATTCGCCTCAATGACCAAGCGCATGCTCATCGATGCCACCCACCCGGAGGAGACCCGGGTCGTGGTGGTCGACGGGAACCGCCTCGAAGACTTCGACTTCGAGACCGCGACCAAGAAGCAGCTCAAGGGTAACATCTATCTGGCTCGGATCACCCGGGTAGAACCCTCGCTGCAGGCAGCCTTCGTCGAGTACGGCGGCAACCGGCACGGGTTCCTGGCGTTCTCGGAAATCCACCCCGACTACTACCGCATACCGATCGAGGATCGCGAAGCGCTGCTTCGCGAGGAGCGGGCCCGCGCGTCCGAGGAAATGGACGAGTACGGCGACGACGACGGCGGGGAAGAGACGGCGGAATCCGGTGACGGCGGCAGCGACGCCGGTGGCGACGCCACGGAAGAGCAGGCCCGTCCGGAGACGGTCGGTGGCGATCCGATCGAGGATGTCCGGCGCAAGCGCAAGACCACCGTCAACCGACGCTACAAGATCCAGGAGGTCGTCGCCCGCCGGCAGATCATGCTGGTGCAGGTCGTCAAGGAAGAACGCGGCAACAAGGGTGCGGCGCTCACCACCTACCTGTCGCTGGCCGGGCGCTATTGCGTCCTGATGCCGAACACCGCCCGCGGCGGCGGGGTCAGCCGCAAGATCACCCACGCCGGTGACCGCAAGCGCCTCAAGCACATCGTCGAGGGGTTGGACGTTCCCGATGGCATGGCGGTCATCGTGCGGACCGCCGGCAGCGAACGCACCAAGACCGAGATCAAGCGCGACTACGAGTATCTGCTGAGGCTGTGGGACGACATCCGCGAGACCACGCTGAAGTCGACCGCGCCCTGCCTGATCTACGAGGAAGCCAACCTCATCAAGCGGTCGATCCGCGACCTCTACGCCCGCGATATCGACGAGGTTCAGGTCGAGGGCGAGGAAGGCTACCGGATCGCCAAGGACTTCATGAAAGCGCTGGTGCCGAGCCACGCCAAGCGCGTCCAGCCATACCGCGACCCGCACACGCCACTGCTGCACCGCTTCCAGGTGGAGAGCCAGCTCGACGCCATCCACAGCCCGGTCGTCGAGCTGAAATCGGGTGGCTACATCGTCCTGAACCAGACCGAGGCGCTGGTCGCCATCGACGTCAACTCCGGACGCGCCACCAGTGAGCGCAACATCGAGGAGACGGCGCTCAAGACCAACATCGAGGCGTCGGACGAGATCGCGCGCCAACTTCGTCTGCGCGACTTGGCCGGGCTGATCGTGATCGACTTCATCGACATGGAGGAGTCACGCAACCAGCATGCCGTCGAGCGACGCATGAAGGATGCGATGAAGTCCGACAGGGCGCGCATCCAGATCGGCCGGATCAGCCATTTCGGTTTGATGGAACTGTCGCGCCAGCGGCTGCGCCCGTCGCTGTTCGAAGCCAGCACGCAGGTCTGCCCGCACTGCAAGGGCACCGGCCACATCCGATCGATCGAATCCTCGGCCCTGCACGCCCTGCGGGTCATCGAAGAGGAGGGGATGCGCAACCGCTCCGCCGAGATCGTGATGCACACGCCGGCAGTGGTGGCCCTCTACATCCTCAACCACAAGCGCGAGCGCCTGGCTGAGATTGAGCATCGCTACGGCTTCCGTGTGCTGCTTGAGCAGGATGAGTCGCTTATCCCCCCCGATCACCGGATGGACCGGCGGCGCCCGAAGACCCCGGAGGAGCGTGCGGCGTTCCAGAACGCCGCGGTCGTCCTGCCGCCGCCGGTCGAGGACGACGAGGACGACCTTGTCGTCGATGAGCTCGAGGACGACGAGGACGAGCAGACCGAAGGCGAGCCGGCGGCGCCGGCGCGCCGCGCCGCACCGGCGGCCGAGCGACCGGCCGAGGACGACCGTGGCGGGCGTCGCTCCCGCCGGCGGCGCCGCGGCGGACGCCGCCGCAGCGGCGAAGGGGCGGAGGAATCCACCTCCGAGACCGGGTCGGAAGACGGCGAGACCGAGGATCTCGACGAGGCCGCCGCTTCCGAGCAGCCGGCCGGCGAGGAACGCACGGCCGAGTCCGAGGAAGACGAAGCGGCGCGCAAGCGTCGGCGGCGGGGACGCCGCGGCGGCCGTCGGCGGGCTCGGCGTCGCGACGACGAGACCACGGGTGCCGAGGCGGCCGGCAACGGCACGCCGCACGACGGCGAGGCCCGCGGCGACGACGGATCCGAGGACGACGGAGTCGAGGACGCCGGATACACGGAAAGAGGCAGCGAGACCTCCGCCGCAGCGGTGACCCCGGAACCGGAGACCGTCGAGGAGGACACGCCTCGGGGAGCCGAAGCGCACGCCGAGCCAGCTGCAAGCGCCGAGACCCCAGCCCCGGTTCCGGAGGCGGACTCCGCCGAGCCGGCGGCTGCCGAGCCAGCCGGGCCAGAGCCGGTTGCGGTTGCCGCAGCGGAAGCGGCGGCACCGGTCGAGACGGTGACGGAAGTTCCGGCCGAGCCCGAGGTGGCGGAGAAGCCCGCCAAGCCGAAGCGGGCTCCGCGCCGCCGCAAGAAGGTCGACGAGGCGCCGGTCGAGGCTGCTCCGGTCGAGGCTGCTCCGGTCGAGGCTGCCCCGCTGGCCGAGGCGCCGGCCGAGGTGGTTGCGGTGACGGAAGCCGAAGCCGCCCCGTCCGAGACCGAGGACCGGGCGATCACCGGCGAGCCCGGCCGCGACGAGACCGTGTCCGCCGAGGCGGAACCGGAAGCGACCGGCGCGGCCCCAACCGACACGACCGAGGCATCGGCAATCGCCGTCAAGACGATCGACAGCCCCGTCGAGAAGCCCAAAAAGGGCTGGTGGCGCCGCTAAGCGGCATCGCCGTTCTTCGGATCAGCCCCGGCCGGACCTTCCGGCCGGGGCTTTTTCGTTCCAGGAAGACCAGGCGGCGTCAGCGCAGCCAGGCGGTGATCCGCCGGCACGCCTCGGCCATCGTCTCGGTCGCCCCGGCGAACGAGAAGCGCACGGTCGCGTGACCGCGCTGCGGGTCGAAGTCCACGCCAGGCGTGCAGGCGACGCCGGTCTCGGCCAGCAGGCGCCGACAGAATTCGACGCTGTCGTTGGTGTGCGCCGCCACGTCGGCGTAAACGTAGAACGCACCGTCCGCCGGCGCGAGATCGTCCAGTCCTGCCTTCGGCAACTCGTTCAGCAGGATCTCCCGGTTGGCTGCGTAGCGCGCCAGGTTGGCCTGGAGTTCCTCCTCGCAGTCGAACGCCGCCTCCGCCGCGATCTGCGACAACGTCGGCGGCGAGATGAAGAAGTTCTGGGCCAGGCACTCCACCGAGCGCAGCAGGTCGGGCGGCACCACCATCCAGCCGATGCGCCACCCGGTCATCGAGAAGTACTTCGAGAAACTGTTGATGACGATCGCGTCGGGTTCGGCCTCGAGCGCCGTCACCGGCCGCATGCCGTAGCCGATGCCGTGATAGATCTCGTCCGACACCAGGCGCACGCCGACGGCCCGGCACCAGTCGGCCAGTCGCCGCATGGCCGGCCCGTCCAGCATGGTGCCGGTCGGGTTGGACGGGCTGGCGACGATCACGCCGTCCAGCTTGCCGGCCGCCTGCAGACGTTCCACGGTCGGCTGATAGCGATCGGCCCGGTCCGTCGGCAGGTCGACCACCTCGACGTTCAGCGCCTGCAGGATGTTGCGGTAGGCGGGGTACCCGGGCGCGGCCAGGGCCACGCGGGCTCCGGCGTCGAAGGCCGCCAGGAAGGCGAGTTGGAAACCGGCCGACGAGCCAGTGGTGACGGCGATCCGCTCGGCCGGCACCGTGACGCCGTAAACGTCGCGATAGTGCCGGGCGATCCGCTCGCGCAGCGTCGGAATGCCGAGAGCCAGGGTGTAGCCGATGCGGTCGGAATCGAGCGCGCGGCGAGCCGCCTCCAGCACGCCGCGTGGCGCCGGAGTCGACGGCTGCCCGACCTCAAGGTGCAGGACGTCGCCGCCGGCGGCCTCGCGCGCCGCCGCCGCCGACATCACGTCCATCACGATGAACGGCGCGACCTGACCGCGGGTCGACGGGCGCAGCGGCCGACGGCTCATGGGATCACCGACCACGCTCGAAGAAGCCCAGGCCACGCGAGCGCGGGTCGACACCCGCCTCGCACATCAGTTCCCGCCTCGGTATGCCCTCGACGCAGCGGAAGCCATTGACGCGTCCGAGTTCCGCGCGGTCCTCGACACGGTAGCCGATTGAGCCGAGGGACGCGCGCTGATCCGCCGGCAGCGTCGGTTCGGCCAGCAGGGTGTCGCTGCCGCCGGCGTAGTGGGTGCGCGGCGCCGCGATAACCTGGTCGATGTGCTCCCGCAATTGCCAGTGATCGAGCGCCGAGCCGATCAGCGCCGACAGGGCGGGGCGGCCACCGGAGGACGCCATCGCCAGATGAAGTTGGGAGGCCTTGGTGTTGCCGACGATAAGCGCCGCCGCCCCGGCACCGTCACCCCGCATCGGCTCGGGCGTGCCGAGCAGGAAGCCGAAGCCGGGAAGCGTCCGACCGATGCCGAACGGCGCCCCGAGCCCGATCGCGCAACCGACCGCCATGCCCGAACGATCGACCATGTAGAAGCCGGTGGCACCCGATGTTCCCGCACCGCGCTCGCCGAGGGTGACGGCCAGCCGCGCCGGCGGCGCCGGCAGGCCGCGCCGCTCCCGGTCGTACCCGGCCATGGCGTCCCTGGCCGCGTCCACCCCAAGGTCGCGGGCGCCGCCCAGGACCGCCACGCTCGACCGGCTCATCACCTCGGCCAGGAGATGCCGGCGGGTGGCGGCATCGCCGTCGCCCCAATCCGCTCCCTCCAAAGCCAACGCGAGAGCAGCCTCGGAGAGCGCCGTGTCGAGGGGATCCAGCCCGGCGACCGCCCAGAGATGGTTGTCGTGCTCCAGGCCGTCGACGGTCGACCAGATCGGCAGGGCGTCACGCAGCCGGACCGGGTCGACCACGACGCCGGCGCGCGCCGCAGCCTCGACGAACTCCCGCGCCATCGGCCCGGCGTGCAGAGCGCCCACGCCCTCCCCGCGCAGCCGGGCCAGCGTCGCCGACAGGTCGAGCTGCACCAGGACGTCCTGCTGGGCGAGCGGGCGGCCGGCGGGCAGGAACACCCGGGCAGACGCCGGGTCGGCGCGCAGCGGGCCGCCGCTTTCGGCCAGATCCACCGCCAGCGCTCGGCTGACCGGCTCACCGAAGCGCGCCAGACGCTCGGCCGAGATCACCAGTTCCTCGAACTTGGTCCGGCCGTAGCGGGCGTTCAGCGCGAACATCGCCCGCGGCCCGGTCGGCAGCGACACGGTCGGGCTGCGGGCCGACGCCGGCTCCGGATAAAACGTCAGGCGCTCGTAGCGCGGGCCCTGCACCGGGTCGAACACCAGGCAGGATCCTGTCGCGCCGAGGCCGCCGGACGACGGCAACGTCGCCGCCAGCGCGAAGTAGGTGACCACCGCGGCGTCCGCCGCCGAACCGCCGTTGACGAGGACGTCACGCGCCAGCAGCGCCGCCCGAGGCTCTTCCACCGCCATGGCGCCGAAGAACCCTTCCGGGACATCGATGGTGTCCTGAGCGCAGCCGGCGACGCCGATCGCGGTGACGGCCGCGACCGCCACGCCGATGACACGATCCCGAGAGATGCTGCGGGGGTGGCCGGCCCGGGTTTTCCGGGACGCCGGCCGGCGGTAAGGTATCCCGGCGAAGAGGCGGGCAATCATGGACATGCGCAGAACCAGTCGTTGGATCCAATGTGTCGCGGTGGCGGCATTGCTGGCCGTGGTGAACGCGTCGACCTCGTTCGCCCAAGGCAGAAGCCTGATTCGCGACGCCGAGATCGAAGCTACCATCCGGGATTTCGCGACGCCACTGTTCCAGGCTGCCGGCCTCGAGCCGTCCGCCATCGACATCTTCATCGTCAGGGATGACAGCCTGAACGCGTTCGTGGCCGGCGGGCAGAACCTGTTCCTGCACACCGGCCTGCTGATCAAGACCCGCGACCCGCTCGAACTGATCGGCGTCATCGCCCACGAGACCGGCCACATCTCGGGCGGGCATCTTGCGCGGACATCGGACGCCATCAGTTCCGCCTCGAAGACCGCCCTGGTCGCCACCATCCTCGGTGCGGTCGCCGCCGTGGCGAGCGGCAACGCCGGCGCCGGCGCGGCGATCGCGCTCGGCGGCAGCAACGTCGCTTCTCGCTCGTTCCTGGAGTACAGCCGAACCCAGGAGTCGGCCGCCGACCAGGCCGCCCTGACGTTCCTGGAGCAGACCGGGCAATCGGCCAAGGGGCTGGCGGGCTTCCTGCGCACGCTGTCCGGGCAGGAACTGCTGTCGGCCACCCGCCGCGATCCCTACGTCACCACCCACCCGCTCACCCAAGACCGCATCACGGCGGTGGAGTCGCACATCGAAAACTCCGCCTACCGAGACGTCCCGTCGACACCGGAGCAGGTGGCGCGGCACGACCGCATGGTCGCGAAGCTGTTCGCCTTCCTGCGGTCGCCCGAGCAGACGTTCCGGCGCTTTCCCCAGACCGACAACAGCTTGCCGGCCCGCTACGCCCGGGCCATCGCCTACTACGAAATCCCGGACCTTCCAAAGGCCCTCGACCTGGCCCGAGGACTGGTGGCCGAGCATCCGGAGGATCCCTATTTCCACGAACTGGTGGGACAGATCCTGTTCGAGAACGGCCGACCGGCCGAGGCGCTGCCGTCCTATCAAACGGCTCACCGGCTTGCCCCGGACCAAGGCCAGATCGAGGTGCTGCTGGCCCGAAATCTTCTGGCGCTCAACGACCCGGCGTCGGACCAGAAGGCACTCCGCCACATGGAGTCGGCCATCAAGACCGAGGACGACTGGTCGTCGGCCTGGCGCGAACTCGCGATCGCCTACGGCCGGGTGGGACGCTTCGGCGACAGCGCGCTGGCGCTCGCCGAGGAAGCGATCCGCGGGCGGCGCTGGCGCGACGCGGAGGGCCAGGCCAAACGCGCCCAGGCGCAACTGCCCCAGGGATCACCCGCGGCACTGCGCGCCCTCGATATCGAGGAACTGGCGCGGCGCGAGTTCGAGAAGAAACGCGACGGCTGAGCCCGTCCACAGCCGGAGACACCGATGCCGCCGTCCATACGACGCCTGTCCGCCGCCGCCCTCGCTGGCGTGCGCCCTGGCCGCTCCCGCCGCCGCCGAACCGTTCACGGCGGAGCAGAAATCCGCGCTCGAGGCGCTGGTCCGCGACTACATCCTGCGCCACCCGGAGATCATCCTGGAGTCGGTTGCCGGCATGGAAGCGCGGCAGAAGGCCGGCAAGGATGCCGCCGCCGCGGCCGCCCTGGTGGAGCATCGCCAGGCCCTCGAGCGCAGCGCCGCCGATCCCGTCCTCGGCAACCCCGACGGCGACGTCACCATCGTCGAGTTCTTCGACTACCAGTGCGGATACTGCAAGACGATGACCGGCCCGCTGATGGAGCTGGTCCGCGACGACGGCCGGATCCGGCTGGTGCTGAAGGAATTCCCGATACTGGGGCCGGAATCCGCGCTGGCGGCGCGGGCGTCGCTGGCGGCCGGTCGTCAGGGCAAGTACGAGCCCTTCCACATGGCGTTGATGGGCCTGCGCGGGCGTCTCAACGAGGGAGCGATCTGGCAGGTCGCGGCCGAGACCGGGCTGGACCTCGACCGGCTCCGCAAGGACATGGCGGCCCCCGAGATCACCGCCGTCATCGAGGCCAACTACCGCCTCGCCCAAGCCCTCGGGATCGAGGGCACGCCGGCCTTCGCGATCGGCAACGCGCTGGTTCCGGGTGCGGCCCCGCGCGAGCATCTGGCCGGTTTGGTGCAGAAGGCGCGAGACGGCGGCGGCTGAGCGCCAGGCGACCCTTGGTCAGGCGCGTTCCTCCGGCCCGTCCGGCTGGCGGGCGTAGATCGACGCGGTGACCGCCAGCGCCACGATCACGGTGGCGAACACCAGGCGAAACCCGGTCTCCGGAGCGCCACCGGCGGCGTGAACCATGTCGATCACCGCCCCGGTGCCGGCCTGCATCAGGAACACCCCGGTCAGCCCCATGAGGTTGATGCAGGCGATCGCCCGCCCGGCGCGCTGCTGCGGCACGAAGCGGCGGGCGTGGGCCGCCAGAACCACGAACAGCGGGGCGGCGCAGCTGAACAGGAACAGCAGGACGGTGGCGACCACCAGCGGCGCCGTCGGCCACGCCGCCAGCACCCCGAGGCAGGAGATCTCGATCGCGACCCCGAGCAGGATCAGCCGGCGCCGCGACGTCGTCAGACGGTCGAGCACGCCGTAGGCGTAGGTCCCGACGTGCAGGGCGACCACCAGCAGCAGCAGCGCGATCGACGCCTCGGCCGGCGTCAGCCGCTGGACCTCGGCGAAGTACGGGCCGGCCCACAACCCGCCCACGGTCATGAACGGCGCCGTGAAGCAGATCCCCATCACGAAGATCCGCCGCAGCTCGGGCATCCGCATCACCTCCACCAGGCCGCGAACCGACTGCAGGAGGGTCTCGCGCGGACGCGGCTCGGCGGTCGCGGCCTCGGCCGGCCGGTCGCGGACCGTGAGCGCGATGACCACCATCAGGAGCGCCGTCATCCCGGCCAGCGCCAGAAAGGTGCCCTCGATGCCGAACCGCTCGAGCGACAGCACCAGCGGCGTCGTGGCCAGCACCCCCGATCCCACCCGCGACCCCGACCAGCGTGCCGGTCGCCTGGCCGACCCGGTCCGGCGGGGCCCAGCCCATGGCGATCAGGTAGACCGCGGTGATCACCCCGCCGTGCCCGGCGCCGATGGCCACCCGGCCCGCAACCAGCCACCACGTCGACTCCGCCAGCGCGAAGATGACGATCCCGACGATCGAGATCGTGCCCATCAGCAGCAGCGTCCGGGTCGCGCCGACGCGGTCGAAGAGGATCCCGGTCGGCAGCTGCACGGCCGCCGCCGCGAAGAACATCGCGCCCATGACCGTGCCGATGTCGGTCGGCGACAGCCCGCGCTCGGCGCCGAGATAGCTCGCCAGGACGCCGCCCGACGACCGGTTGACCTGGACGAACACGAAGAAGCAGCCGAGCACGACCAGCATCCGCCGCAGCGACCGCAGCCGGTCGGCGCGCTCGGCCTCCGATACCGCGTCGGTCATTCGGCGTCGGACTGGCGCGAGGGATGGGCGGCCCGGAACGCCTCGATCGTGTCGCAGGCCTCGGCGATCCGGCGGATCGTCGGGTACGGCTCGAGGTCGAGGTCGTGGCGGGCGCTGTTGAACACCTGCGGGACCAGGCAGACATCGGCCAGCCCGGGGCTGTCGCCGTGGCAGAACCGCCCGGTGCGCGGATCGCCGGCCAGCATGCGCTCGAGGGCGCCGAAGCCCTCGGCGATCCAGTGGTTGTACCAGGCGATCATCGCGTCCTTGGAACAGCCGAGCGGCCCCTGGATGTACTGCAGCACCCGCAGATTGTTCAGCGGGTGGATGTCGCAGGCGACGGCGGCGGCCAGCGCCCTCACCCGCGCCCGGTCGGCGGGCGCGCCGGGCAGCAGGCGCGGGGTGTCGGGATAGGCCTCGTCCAGGTACTCGAGGATGGCCGGCGACTGGGTCAGAACCGCGCCGTCGTCGACCAGCGCCGGCACCATGCCCTGCGGGTTGAGGGCGAGGAACGCCTCGCCGCGCTGCTCGCCCTTGCGCAGGTGCACGGAGACCGGCTCGCAGTCGAGGCGCTTCAGGTTCAGGGCGATGCGGACGCGGTAGGCGGCCGACGAACGGAAGTAGCCGTGCAGGATGCGGGACATGGGGTTTCCTCGGGGCGGTCGCGGTGGGTTGTCGACGGTCATCCCCACCTTTCGGCCGAGCCTACCGCGACTCCGCCTCCCCAGCGCAAGCGCGGCCGCGCGGTCAGCCTCGCACCACCGGAAAGTCCTCGCCTCGCAACGGCGCGCCGTGCGCCAGCGTAACGTCGGGGAACGGCGGCGACACCTCGCCCTGGCGGCGGACGAACATAACGTCATCGCCGCAGTATCGGGCCGCGAAAGCCCGGCGCCGGTTGGCGCCGTGGCTGTTGCCGGGGGCGCCGTGCACGGTCAGGAACGAGAAGGCGATCGCGTCACCCGGCTCCAGGTCCCAGCCAAGGATCTCGTAGTCGGCGCGGTGGGCGTCGATGTCGGGCAACGTCTCAAGGTCGGTCTCGGCGCGGTCGTAGGCCTGCCCCTTGAACTTGGTCGGCATGAACCGCTTGCCCCAGGCGTGCGAGCCGGCGACGAATTCCACGCAGGTCGAGCGCGGCACCGGATCGAGCGGTATCCACAGCGACACGGTCTGGGTGCCCTCGACGCAATAGTAGGGCAGGTCGTGGTGCCAGGGTGTGCGCTCCTCGGTCGACGGTTCCTTGACCAGCACGTGCTCGTGGAACAGCACCACCGTGCGCGAGCCCATCAGTTCCGCCGCCAGGTCGGGAGCCGGCGAGTTCTTCAGGAAGTCCTCGTACTCCGCGATCCGCCGCCAGTTGCAGTAGTCGCCGAAGAACAGGCCGGGCTTGCCCTCGGCCGTGTAGCCCTTGGCGTACATCCCAGGCTCGGCCAGGTTGCGGGCCACGCCGTCGCGCAGCGCGGCGATCCACTCCGGGCCGAACACCCCACGCAGCGCCACCGCCCCATCGCGCCGGAACGCCTCAAGCGTGGCGGCATCCAGATTCTGTGTGTCTTGCGCCATCATGGCGGTCTCCGTCGCCGGTTTCGCGGCGATCGTAGACTGCCTACCTGGCGCCGTCATCCGCCGCGGAGACCGCGCGACCTCGGTCGCGGCGAGGAACCGCAGCGCGTCGCCGGGGGTCCCGGTCACGAAGACCGCCGTGGTGCGGGTGCCGCTCTAGTCCAGCCAGGCGAGGTCGTCGTGGCGCGACAGCACGAAGACGAAGGTTCCGGTCGGCGGCTCCTTCACGTCGTGGGCGTAGGCCTGCCTGGTGATGTTCCGGACCTGAACCCCGTTGCGCCGCACCAGCTCGATGAAGAAGGGATGGATGTTGTAGAGATGCTGAAGGTCGGTCCAGCCCGGCAGATGGAGCTCGAGCAGGACGCGCCGGCCGATCGTCAGGAGGCTGAACAGGGTGCGGTTCGGCTCCAGGACGTGATCGATGGTCAGGAACGAGCCGATCAGGTCGAAGCGCTCTCCCGCCGCCGCAGCTTCCTCGAGCGGCACAACGCGCTCGAACAGCAGGCCGGTGGCGAGGTCGCGGCACGACACGCCGTGCGACAGGCAGGCCTCCCCCCAGCACATCGGCGACGTCGCCATCAGCAGCGTGCGGTCGACCAGGAACCCCTCCCGGTCCCCGGCCGCCGCCTCGGCGGGCGGCGGTTGACCCTGCAGCGCCCGCGCCCGGTTCACCACGAGCCGGCGGGCATCGTCGCCGTGGCTCTCCGTCACTTCCTGGAACACGAGGCCGTTGAATGGGCAGTTGAACTCGGCGTAGCGAAGCGGCCCGGGGGCCTTCTGCCGCAGCAGCTTCCAGATCTGGCGGCGAGTCTCCAGGAACGATGTCGGCCGATTCTCGACCCACCATTGGAGGGACGTCCAACCGTATCGGTGCAGCGCCCTCGCCTGGCCGTACAGCCACGCCGAGCACTCTTTGGTCAGCCAGGGATCGTGCCACGTCGACCGGCACCGCCCGCAGGCGTACAGCGGCGCTTCGGCGAGCAGCGCCTCGGCCTCCATGCCGACCAGATCGGCGACCGCCTTGGTGTAGGGGCTCGGGATCATCGCCTCGAGATCGCACGGGGAGCGATCCCCGAAATCGCACACCGGACACCGGGGGTAGCCCGTCATGATCTCGGAGAGCGCAGCACCCGGGGCCTGCATCCTGATACCTCGTGCTGCACGCGGCGGAGTGCGAGCGAGGCCGCGCACCGCGACACGAGAATAGCGGATGATGTCGATCCTTCACACGGATTCTCCGCGGTCGGCCGCTGGAGGCGGATCCGGATGAGGCGGCCGCTGGAGGCCGGCCGCCATCCCCGGTCCACCACCTGCTCGATCGCCCCGAAGACGCTCGCGCCCGCCTTGTCCAGCACCTCGATGCGGATCCGGTCGCCGAAGCTCATGAACGGGGTCGCGGGCTTCTGCACTCGGGCGCCATCATTTTGAGAGATACTTTTTAAACCGGTACTCCATCGCCGCACGCTGTCCGCGTACCTACGCTTCGTTCAGTAAGCGTATCGCACCCATACCCGGCTGGGCCGCGACTGGAGTATAGCGGCGCTACCCTCACCCGCCCCGGCGGGTGACCTTGACGCCGTCGACGTACACCGCGTCGACCTCGGTGGTGGCGAGGAAGCGCAGGGCGTCGGCGGGGGTCTCGACGATCGGTTCGCCCGGACCGTTGAACGAGGTGTTCATCACCACGGGCACGCCGGTCGCCGCGTCGAACGCCTCGATCACCCGGCGGAACTGTCCGGTGTCGTGGGACACCGTCTGCACCCGCGCCGAGCCGTCGACGTGGGTGATCGCCGGCAGCCGGTCGCCCTTGACCTGGGCGGTGAACAGCATGTGCGGCGAGGTTGCGGGGCCGCCCTGGAACCAGTCGCCGGCGCGCTCCGCCAGCACCGCCGGCGCGAACGGCCGCCACGCCTCGCGGCGCTTCAGGTCGTTGACCCGCCGCCAGTTCGACGCCGGCCGCGGGTCGGCCAGCAGCGAACGGTGGCCGAGGGCGCGCGGCCCGATCTCGCTGCGGCCTTCGAACCAGCCGACGATGGCCCCGTCGGCCACCGCCCGGCCGGCGTCAGCGGCAGCGTCCAGCCGGTCGTCGACCGCCAGCGCGTCGCCGTGGGCCGCGAGCGCCCGGTCGAGATCGGCGCGGGCATAACCGAGACCGCGGTAGGCCGACGCCGCCCCGTTCGCCCCCTGCGGCTCGCGCGGCAACGCCGAAGATGTCGTGCATCACCGCCTGCGCCGCCCCGATCGGCAGCCCGGAATCGTCGCAGGCCGGCGGGATCAGCACCTCGCGGAACGGTCCCTGGTCGTGGATCAGCGTGTTGGCCGGGCAGTTCAGCGCCCCGCCGCCGCCGAGGCACAGGGTCGGCGTCGCGATCCCGGACCCTCGCAGCCCCAGCGCCAAGTCACGGGTCGCCTGCAGGGAATTCTGCTCGAAGATCCATTGCGCCGTGGCCGCCATGTCGACCGAGAGACGACGCAGGTTTTCGCTGCCGAGCGCGTCCGGGCCGACACCATCCAGAAGCGCCAGCGGATCGGAGTAGAGCGACGGCCACAGGCTGTGGGCTCGATCGTGCAGGGCCGCGAGCACGGTGTTGCGGTCCGCCTTGTCCCCGAAGGCGAAATCCTCGCCGAAGACCGTGAAGGCGTTGCCGATCATCGCCCGGTCCGCGAACCGCGGCTGGCCGTAGGGCGCCAATCCCATCAGCTTGCCGGCGGCGGCGCCGTGACCCAGTTCCAGGAACTCGCCGGCGCGCTGGTAGAGGTGCCCCTGGACGCTGAAGTTGGGGCCGATCGGAACGATCCTCGTGCCCTGGCCGTAGGCGTAAATGCCGCCGTAGTAGCCGATATCGGGTCGGCTACCGTCGCCGTTGTCGATGGTGTAGACGGCGGCCTCGTCGGCATCGGACTGGTAGAAGGCGTAGGCGGCGTGCGCCAGGTGGTGCGGCACCAGCAGGCCCGGCTTGGCGACCCCGTCAAGTGTCACCCGCACCGGCATGTAGCCCTGGTGGACCTGCTTCAGCCGGGGGATCCGGGCGCACCACTCGCCGAGCGACCCGCCGTCGTGCGGCTTTCGCCACCACTCGAACTGGTACGGCCACTCATAGCACCACAGGGTGCCGCGATCGAGGTCCAGCGACGTCAGGTCGTCGGCCAGGTACTCGCCGAACATCCCATTCCTGATGCGCTGCGCATGCGCAGCAGCTCGCTCCGCCGCCGCGGGCTGCCGCATGCCCTTCGCCATCGCGTCCCGAACCTTGGCGCCCACCGGGAAACGGTCCGCGGCGTCCAGGTCGTACTCGAACCTGAACCGGTCCGGGTCCAGGAACATGTATGGCCAGGACTGCGAGGTCGAGATCGCCACCACGTCGATGTCGGCCCAGGAAAGCCCGAACAAGGGCAGGGTCTCGGCCATGAAGTCCGCGGTGATCAGCGCGCAGCGCTTGCGTCGCGCCAGCCGCTCGCGCTGCACCAGCCCGCGCACATGGCCGTCCTCGACCACGGCGATGCCGGCGTCGTGGGCAACGCAGAGACCGAGACAAAGCATCGGGTCGGGCTTCCGGACTGTTGAAGGTGATACACCCCCGAAGGCGACCACCTCAATACCCCGGGCCGAACACTCAAGCGACGGAAAACGGCACCGCGGCGAAGGTCAGCGGCGGCGCGCGGCGATCCAGAAGCGCCCACCGTCGAGCAGACTGAAACTGGTCAGTTCCAGCCGCGACCAGATCTGCGGCAGCCACCACTCCGGAGGTTGCTGGATCAAATGAGCGTTCCGGCCGTCCGAGAGCATCCGCCGGGCCGGGCGGGTCGAGACACTCGCCAGCAGGTGCGGCCTCGCCAGCCGGGCGATGTGGTCGAGCACGGTCGGCAGCAGCCCGGGTTCGATGTGCTCGAGGACGTCGAGGCAAACCACCAGATCGGCCGGCTCCGGCTCCGCCGCGATCTCGGGAAGGGCGGGATCGTACGCCCGGTATCCCGGCAGCCCCGGCAGTGCCCGGATCAGCCGCTGCTTGCCGGCGCCATAGTCGAGGACCGAACGCGGCCGCGTCACCCTGACGATGCGTTCGACGATCGGGGCCAGCGCGACTGACGCGGAGCCGTAGTCGTTATGCGCGCCGTGCAGTTCCGCCTGCTCGCGACGGTAGGAATCGGAGATCAACATGGCGGAACGCTATCGGTGAGACGCCGCCGCGTCCAGCCGGACCACGCGCCGCCGTCAGCCGCGCTCCACCACCTGCTCGATCGCCCCGAAGACGCTCGCGCCCGCCTGGTCCAGCACCTCGATGCGGATGCGGTCGCCGAAGCTCATGAACGGGGTCGCGGGCTTGCCGGCGGCGATGGTCTCGATCATCCGGATCTCGGCGATGCAGGAGTAGCCGTGCTTCTGGTCGGAGTTCGAGACGGTACCGGAGCCGATGATGGTGCCGGCGCCGAGCGGGCGGGTCTTGGCGGCGTGGGCGATCAGGGTCGGAAAATCGAAGGTCATGTCGACCCCGGCCTCGGTCCAGCCGACCCGCGCGCCGTTCAGCGTGCACAGCACCGGCAGCTTCAGCTTGCCGCCGTCCCAGGCGTCGCCGAGCGCGTCGGGCGTCACCGCGACCGGGCCGAAGGCGGTCGGCGGCTTGCCGTGCACGAAGCCGAAGCCCTTGGCCAACTCGGCCGGGATCAGGCCGCGCAGCGAGACGTCGTTGACCAGCATGACCAGCTTGATGTGCCGGCCGGCGTCGGCCGCGGCGACGCCCATCGGCACGTCGTCGGTGACCACCGCGATCTCGGCCTCGAAGTCGATGCCCCAGGCCTCGTCCTTGGCGAGGATGGCCTCGGTGGGCGCCAGGAACCGGTCGGAGCCGCCCTGGTACATCAGCGGGTCGGTCCAGAAGCTGGCCGGCAGCTCCACGCCGCGCGCCTTGCGGACCAGTTCGACGTGATTCACGTAGGCCGAGCCGTCGAGCCACTGATAGGCCCGGGGCAGCGGCGACGCCAGCGCCGCGGGGTCGAGGACGAAGGCGTCGGCCGCCCCGTTCTCCAGTCGTCCGGCCAGGTCGCGCAGCTTCGGCTCGACGGCCGGCCAGTCGTCGAGCGCCGCCTGCAGGGTGCGCGCCACGCCTTCGGCGGCGACGGCGCGGCTCAGGTCGGAAGAGACGACGACCAGGGTGCCGTCGCGTCCGCCCTTCTTCAGCGATCCCAGCCTCATTCGGCGGCTTCCTTCTTCGGCATCCACGAGTTCACGTAGGCGTGGTTCTCCACCCCTTCCGGCAGCGGGCCGACCTCGAGCGCGTCGCGGGTGTCGAGCATCACGGCGTACTCGTCGGTCTCGGTCTTGCGCGGCTTGAACATCCCGGCGAGTGCCTTCGGGTGCGGACCGTGGGTGAAACCGCAGGGGTGGAAGGTGATCATCCCGCGCTCGATGTTGTCGCGGCTGAAGAAATCGCCGCGGTGGTAGAACAGCACCTCGTCGAAATCGTCGTTGTTGTGGAAGAACGGCACCTTCAGCGCCGCCGGATCCATCTCCATCGGCCGCGGGCAGAAGGTGCAGACGACGAACCGCTTCGGCGACGAAGGTGGTGTGGGCCGACGGCGGCAGGTGGTAGCGGTGGCTCATCAGCGGGCGGAAGTGCTCGACGTTGATCTTCACCGGCGTCAGGTCGCCCTTCCAGCCGACGGCGTCGAGCGGGTTGTAGGGGTAGGTCACCGTCGACAGGACGTCGCGGCGCTTGATGTCGACGCGCCAGACCTCCTCTTTCCCGACCGGGGTCTGCTGGGCCCGGAAGGCCGTCGTCCATGACCGGGCTGTCGAGCATGGCGGGGTCGAAGATCGCGTGGTGGCCGACCAGCCCCTTGTCCGGCAGGTGGTAGCTGTCGTTGGTCGCCTCGATCATCAGCAGGTCGGCGTCGCCGTCGAACTCGGTGCGCCACATGGTGCCGCGCGGCAGCATCACGTAGTCGCCGGCGCGCAGATCCAGGCGGCCGAAATCGCAGAACAGCTGACCGGCGCCGTCGTGCACGAACAGCAACTCGTCGCCGTCGCCGTTGCGGGCCAGACGCTCCATCTTGCCGGACGCCCGCCAGAACCGCAGCTTGACGTGGGCGTTGTGCAGCACCGACGCCGCCTCGAACGGCGAGTTCGGGCGATAGTTCAACCGGTTCAGGTCGAAGGCGCGGGGCCGCAGCGGCCCCTCCCAGTCGATCCAGCCGGTCGGCGGGCGCTGGTGGTAGAGGTGCGCGGCCGGCCCGAAGAAGCCCTCCTTGGACATCTCGCGCTCGTAGGTGCCCTCCGGCAGGTCGGTGTGCGCCTGGCGCGACGCGGTGCCCTCGACCTTCGAGAGGCGGATGTAGTCCCTCATTCCTTCAGCACTCCCCGCTTGACCTGGTCGCGCTCGATCGATTCGAACAGCGCCCGGAAATTGCCCTCGCCGAAGCCCTCGTCGCCCTTGCGCTGGATGAGCTCGAAGAAGATCGGCCCGATCACCGTCTTGGTGAAGATCTGCAGCAGCCGCCCGCCATCCTCGGTCGGCGCCCCGTCCATCAGGATGCCGCGCTCCTGCAGGGCCGCCACGTCCTCGCCGTGGCCCGGCAGGCGCTCGTCCAGCATCTCGTAATAGGTCGCCGGCGGGGCGTCCATGAAGCCCATGCCGAGCCCGCGCAGCCCGTCGACCGACGCCGCGATGTCGTTGCTGCCCAGCGCGATGTGCTGGATGCCCTCGCCCTTGTACTGGTCGAGGTATTCCTGGATCTGGCTCTTGTCGTCGGAGGATTCGTTGATCGGGATGCGGATCTTGCCGCAGGGGCTGGTCATCGCCTTGGACTTCAGCCCGGTCAGCTTGCCCTCGATGTCGAAGTAGCGGATCTCCTTGAAGTTGAAGAGCCGCTCGTAGAATTCCGCCCACGTCGCCATGCGCCCGCGGTGGACGTTGTGGGTCAGGTGGTCGATGTAGGTGAGGCCGACCCCCTCCGGATCCTGCGCCTCGCCTGCCACCGGCACGAAGTCGACGTCGTAGATCGTGCGGTCGCCGTAGCGGTCGACCAGGTAGATCAGGCTGTCGCCGATGCCGTGGATCGCCGGGATGTTGAGTTCCATCGGCCCGACCTTGCCCTGGAACGGCCTGGCGCCCAGCGCCACCGCGCGCTCGAAGGCGGCGGCCGCGTTCTTCACCCGGAAGGCGATCGCGCAGCAGGACGGACCGTGCACCCGGGCGAAGGCCTGGGCGAAGCTGTCGGGCTCGCCGTTGACGATGAAGTTGACGCCGCCCTGGCGGTACAGGGTCACGTTCTTCGAGCGGTGCCGGGCGACCGGGCGGAAGCCCATGGCGGTGAACAGCCGGTCGAGATCGGCGATGTCGGGGGCGGTGTACTCGACGAATTCGAAGCCGTCGGTCGCCATCGGGTTCTCGGCCGTGCCCTCGGGCACCGGCGGGCGGGTGGCCTCGGCCATCGCGTGCCTCCTTGTGTTGCCGACGCCGCGGCCCGCGGGCGCGATCCTCGCGCGGCAGCCGGCGGCGTGTTAGTTTCATCTGCAACGAAACCGGAGAATAGTTTCACTTGAAACCATTCGCAAGCCGTCTGGAAACGCCCGCGGGGCCGGAGCGTTCCGATGCCGACCCGACAGACCGCGACGGCCTGGCGCTCGACCGCTTTCTGCCCTACCGCCTCAGCGTGCTCGCCAACACCGTGTCGCGGGCGATCGCGCGGCTGTACGCCGACCGCTTCGGGATCACCATCCCCGAGTGGCGGGTGCTGGCGATCCTCGGCGACCACGGGCCGGCGACCTCGGCGGAGATCCGCGCCCGAACCGCCATGGACAAGGTGCAGGTCAGCCGCGCCATTCAGCGCCTGACCGCCTCCCGGCTGGTCAGCCGCCGCGTCGACCCGGCCGACCGGCGGCGCGCCAGCGTCGCCATGACCGCCCGGGGGGCGAGCGTCTACCGCGAGATCGTGCCGCTCGCCCGGTCGCGCGAGGCGTTCCTCCTCGACGGCTTCAGCGAGGACGAGCGCGTCCAGCTCGACCGCCTGCTCGACCGCCTGGGAGCGCGCGCGGGGGCGCTGGCCGGCCCGGATGACGGCGAGACCGGCGGGGTGGATTGAGGGCGCCGGTCGCACGAGCCCGCCGATCCCCTGACCTCATCGAACGAGCGGCGGTTCGGCCTCGATCGTACGAGGCCGCTTTCTGATCCTGACCTCATCGAACGAGCGGGTGGGGGCGCCGGTCACGAGCGCCGAATCCCCGGACCTCATCGAACGAGCGGCGGTTCCTCGGACACGGCGACCTCGACCGTCATGCCCAGCGACGCGCCGAGCGGGCCGAAATAGGTGCCCCACAGCGGCAGCACCTGTCGGGGATCCCAGGCCATCGCGACGCGAATGAGGTTGCGGTTGCCGACGATCTCGTTGGTCGGGTCGAAATCCACCCAGCCGGCGCCCGGCAGGTAGACCTGCAGCCAGGCGTGGGTCGACCCGCCGCCGTTCAACGCCGGCCCGGCCTCGGGCATGAAGATGTAGCCGCTGACGAAGCGCGCCGCGAGACCGAGCGACCGGACCGCCTCCATCATCAGCAAGGCGAAGTCGCGGCAGCTGCCCCGGCCCCGGCGCAGCGTCTCCGCCGGCGTCTGGACGCCCTTCTCCGATCGCCGCTCGTAGTCGAATTCCCGCCGCACCGTCGGGTCATCGCGTGCAGCAGCCCGAGCGTCCCGGCCGAGCCGAACTCGCCCGGAAACCGCGCCGCCCAGCGATCGACCTCGGGATCCGGATAGCGCCGGACCAACCCGCCGGCCAAGTCTGGACGGTCCTCCTCAGGGTACGCGAAAGGGTAGGCCCGGGCCTCGGCCTCCAGCGCGTAGTCCGGCAGCGCCGTCACGTGGTGCTCAAGGGTGACGGTGCTGTCGAAACGCAGTTCGGTCGGTCGGCTCCGTGAACGACGCGATCGCCACCGAGTTGTCGAACACATCGTGCAGCCAGCGCAGCGCCGCGGGGCGCGGCAGGATATCCAGGCGCGACTCCAGCAGGCGAAGGTCGTGGCTCTCGCGCGGGCGGAACATCATGCGGTGTTCGCCGAGCCGGACCGGCTCGCGGTAGCGGTAGACGGTGACGTGCCGCACGGTCAGGAGGCTTCCGGCCGGCTCCGGCGGAAGGCCGCCGTCGTTCACGTCGGTCGGCCGGAAGCCGTCCGTGGCGGGGCGGCGGCGGCGTCCGCGATCTCGTCAGTCCACACCGTGAACCGCGCCAGGGTGTTGGGGCCGAAGGTGTTGCTGATCGCCACGTCGGCCGCGTCGCGGCCGCGCGCGATCAGCACCCGTCCGATCCGCGGGACGTTGTTGCGCGGGTCGAACACCTGCCAGCGCCCGCCGACATAGGCCTCGAACCAGGCCGCGAAATCCGGAACGCCATGCGGCGGCGCTGTGCCCATGTCGCCAAGATAGCCGGTGCAGTAGCGCGCCGGGATGTTCATGCAGCGGCACAGCGCGATCGCCAGGTGGGCGTAGTCGCGGCACACGCCCTGGCCCTCGTTGAGGGCATCCCAGGCGGTCCGGGTTGAGCGGGCGTTGTCGTAGTTGAAGACGATGTGGTTGTGGACATAGTCGCAGATCGCCTGCACCCGCGCCGCGCCCACCGGGCCGTTGCCGAACAGCGACCACGCCGTGTCCGACAGGCGATCGGTTTCGCAGTACCGGCTGCCCAACAGGAACATCAGGCATTCATCGGGGAGTTCCTCGACCGGGTGCTGCGGATCCGACAGGTCGACCCGGTTGGGTTCGCCGCTGTCGTCGAGGATGGCGCTGGTGTGGATCCGCATCCGCCCGGCCGGCGCCACCAGCCGGCTGCACCAGTTGCCGAACGTGTCCCGGTAGGTCGCCACCGGAACCGCCGGATCGACCGTCAGGTGGTCGGCGTCGACGATATCGGCGGCCCGCGAGAAGTGGATGTTCAGCATCAACATCATGGGTGTCGGCTGCGGAAGGTCGTAGATGAGTTCGTAGCCGACGCTGAGCCGCATGATGGATCTCCTGCGCCCGGCTCGGCCGGTCGCGACAAGGGCCGGCGTTCGATGGTGACGCATGGACCTGACCAGACATGGCTACGCCGAGCGCGGTTTACGACCGAATACGTCGGAGCCCCCCCGGCGCGCGGTCGGGTCAGCCCGCCGCCCTCTCTTGTCATCATCCCGGCCATGCGCGGCGCGAGCGGGGTGCCACCCGCCGCTCCGTCGGTTGACCATCGGCGGGCCACCGTCACGACATGGGCCCCGGATAGTCGCGGTTTCGCCACGGCTTCCGGGGTGACGACAAACGGGAGAGGGACGGCGAAGAGATAGGGCGCGATCACTGATCTGATTGAGCGAACGCCTCCCCTCTCTCGTCGTCATCCCGGCCAAGCGCAGCGCGAGCCGGGACCTACCCGCCGCTCCGTCGGCGGACCATCGGCGACCATCGCGCCATAGGCCCCGGATAGTCTCGGCTTCGCCACGGCTTCCGGGGTGACGAAAAAGAGAGAGGGGCCAATCGAGAACCAGTTATGGGTGATCGGCATGGCCTGTCTCCGTTCGGGATAGCGACTGGTGTCTCTTGGATCCGCCGGACCTCAGGTCACCGAGGCCCGCACCCGGTAGCGCTCGGCGCGATGCTCGCCGGAATCCAGCACGGCGCGCATCGCCGCCACCGCGTCCCAGACGTCGGTGTAGCGCTGGTACAGCGGCGCGAAGCCGAAGCGCATGACATCGGGATCGCGGAAGTCGCCGACCACGCCGCGGGCGATCAGCGCCTGCACGATGGCGTAGCCGTCGGGGTGCGCGAACGACACCTGGCTGCCACGCCGCCACGGCGGGCTGAGCCCGGCCTCCCGCGGCGAGATCAGCCGCGCACCGGCGTCGCCGCATTCCTGCTCGACCAGGGCGATGAACAGGTCGCCGAGCGCCACCGACTTGCGGCGCACCGCGGTCATGTCGGCGTCCAGCGTGACGTCGAGCGCCGCCTCCAGCGCCACCAGCCCGAGCACCCCGGGCGACGAGCAGACCTGCCGGCGGATGCCCTCGGCCGGGCGGTACTCGAGGGCGAAGTCGAACGGCGAGGCGTGGCCGAGCCAGCCGGTGAGCGGTTGGTGCGCAACCTCCTGGTGACGCGCGGCGACGAACAGCCAGGCCGGGCCACCGGGACCGGCGTTCAGGTACTTGTAGGAGCAGCCGACCGCGAAATCGGCCCGGCAGCCGTTCAGGTCGACCGGGAACGCCCCGGCCGAATGCGCCAGGTCCCACAGCGTCAGGGCCCCTGCGGCGTGGGCGGCGGCGGTGACGTCCGCCATGTCGAAGACCGCTCCGGTCTTGAAGTTGGTCTCGGTCAGCATGACGACGGCGGTGTCGTCATCGATGGCGCGGGCCACCTCGTCCTCCGGCACCACCCTGAGCGCGTGCCGGCCGCCGAGCTGGGCGATCAGGCCCTGCGCCATGTAGAGGTCGGTCGGAAAGTTCTCGGCGTTCGACAGGATCACCCGCCGGCCGGGACGCATCGCCAGCGCCGCCGACAGCAGCTTGAACAGGTTGATCGAGGTGGTGTCGACGACCGCCACCTCGCCGGGCCCTGCCCCCACCAGCGGGGCCAACCGGTCGCCGAGCTCCAGCGGCTTCGCCATCCAGCCGTCCTTCAGCCAGCCGCCGATCAGATGCTCTCCCCATTCACGGGTGAGCATGGCGTGCACGCGCTCCGGAACTCCTTTCGGCATCGCGCCGAGCGAGTTGCCGTCGAGATAGACCACTCCCTCCGGAAGCGCGAACCGATCGCGGAACGGCGCCAGGGGGTCGCCGGCGTCCAGGCGTTCGAGGTCGGCGCGGGTCAGGCGGGACATGACTGGGGCCTCCGTGTGGTCGGGGAGGGCGCCATGGTGCCGCGAACCGTTGTCGGAAGGCTACCGCGCCGACGCGGCGCGCTAACGCCCTCGTCGCTGGGTCAGGACGTGGTCGATGCGTTCCTTCAAGGCTTTCTGCGATACCGGCTTGGTCAGGTAGCCGTCGACCCGCAATTCCTTGGCCGCCAGCACGGTATCGTGCTGCTTGTCGGCGGTCAGGAAGATCACCGGCACCCGAGACAACTGCTCGTGGCCGAGAGCGCGCAGCTTGCGCAGGAACATGATCCCGTCGACCGGCTCCATGTGGATGTCGCAGAGGATCACGTTCGGACGCACCCGCAGGATCTCCTTGAAGCCTTCGACCCCGTCGGCGGCCTCGTTGATCAGCTTGAAGCCGATCTGCCGCAACAGACGGCAGATGATCTGACGAATGTAGATCTCGTCCTCGAGCACCAGCACACGGAGGTTCTCGTATGGTAGCTCGGCCTTCGGATCGAACATCATCATCTCCCGGCGTAACGGAGAATCGAGGGCAGCGTCTCGCGGAGCTCCGTGAGCGTCGGCTCGAGCACTTCAGCCATGATCTGCGCGGTGTCGAGGTCGCCAGCGTCCAGGAAATCCTGGATGTCCGAGGCAATTCGACCGAGGCGAAGGGCGCCGACCGAGAGTGTGGCGCCCTTCAGCCCATGCACGATGTCGCGGGCCCGCTGGGCATCGCCGTCGGCCAGCGCAGCGCCAATCTCCTCGATCCGCGGCCCCCAGCTGTCGCACGCTGCCGCCACCAGTCGTCTGGCCTCGTCGTCAAGCCTGCCCGAGCCGTCGCCGAGCGCGTCCAGGTCGAAGATGTCGGCGTCCCAGTCCGGCGGCGCGCCTTCAGCCGCCGGGGCGGGCGCGACGCGACGGCGGGCCGGCGCAGCGCCATGGCCTGCGGCAAGCGTTCGAGCAGCGTCGCCCCGAGCTTGCGGCTGTCGATCGGCTTGGTGAGATACCCGTCCATGCCAGCCTCGCGGCAGGCCTGCTCGGCTCCCGACATCGCGTCGGCGGTCAACGCCACGATCGGCAGTCGGAGACCGGTGCCCTCCTCCAGCCGACGGACCGCGCGGGCGAGGTCGCAGCCATCCATTTCCGGCATGTTGAAGTCGGTCAGCAGCAGTCCATACCCGGAGTCCGCGGTCTCCAGCATCGACAGCGCGACGCGTCCGTTATCGGCCATCTCGCAGGCCATGCCCATTCGGGAGAGCAACTGGCGGATCACCGCCTGGTTGGTCTCGTTGTCCTCGGCGACCAGGATGAGGGCGCCGGCGGCGCGCGCCGCTTCGATCTCGGGAGGCGCAAACGACAGGTCCTCGCGTTGATCCGCCTCGACCGCGTCGGCCGCCTCCAAGCCGATCGCCACGGCCACCGCGCGCCACAGCATCCGGCTCGACAACGGCAGGGTCAGCTGCACCGACGCCGCCGTCCTGACGCCCGCCGGAAGCGCGCCGAGCTCGGAGCGCCGGCCGACCAGCGCCACCGCGCCGCGGTGCCGTCCGAGGCCGCCGACGGCCAGATCGGGGCTGCGGCAGTCCACGACCAGCAGATCGGCGTCGCCGGCGGCCGCCACCTCGGGCGCTCGGGCGATCCGGACCACCCCGGTCGCCCGCAGACTGCGTTCGGCGAGGGCGTACACAACGTCCGACAGGCCGACCAGGCAAACCGACGCGTTCGAGAGGTCGGACGGGTAGCGCGGTGGCTCCGCGGCGTCGGGATCGAGCGGCAGTTCGACCCAGAACGTCGAGCCGACGCCCGGCGTGCTGTCGACACCGATGCGCCCGCCCATCAGCTCGCACAGGGTCCGGCAGATCGACAGGCCGAGGCCGGTTCCGCCGTATTTCCGCGACGTCGAGGTGTCGGCCTGAACGAAGGCCTGGAAAAGCTTGCCGCGGGCCTCCGGCGACAGGCCGATTCCGGTGTCGGTGACCTCGAAGCGCAGCCAGCGGCCGGCATCGTCGAGGGCGGTCGTCCGGATCCCGATCGCGCCCCGCTCGGTGAACTTGACCGCGTTGCTGCCGAGGTTCAGCAGCACCTGGCGGATCCGGGTAGGATCGCCGAGACGGGCGTCAACCAGGGACGGATCGATGTCAACGAGCAGATCCAGGCCTTTGTCCTCGGCGCGCGCGGCCAGCAGCTCGGCGGAGCCGCCGACGACCTCGGCGAGCGAGAACCCGACCCGCTCGATCTCGAGCTTTCCGGCCTCGATCTTCGAGAAATCCAGGATGTCATTGATGATGGTCAGCAGCGCGGTCGCGGAATCGCCGATGATCCGGGCCATCCGCTTCTGTTCGGCGTCCAGGCGCGTCAGGGACAGCAACTCGGCCATCGACATCACGCCGTTCATGGGGGTGCGGATCTCGTGGCTCATGGTCGCGAGGAAGCTCGACTTCGCCCGCGTGGCGGCCTCGGCGGCGTCGCGGGCGTCGATCAGTTCGGCCTCGGCCTTGCGGCGGGCCGTCGCCTCCACCCGCAGCCTGACGGCGTAGCTGGCGACCGTGCCGAACACGACGATCGCCAGGAACACCAGGACCACGTTGCGCTGAACGCCGGACACGGCGCTTGCCAGGACCGCCTCGAGGTCGCGCGCCAGGAACAGCTGAAGCGGCATGGCCGTGGTCGGATCGAGCTGCACCTTGGTGGCGAGGAAGGTGCGTCCCTCGGCGTCGACCGAGGTGATGGTGCGCGGCTCGGGGATCGAGCGGACGACGATGCTCTCAAAGCTGTCGGGCCGGCGGTAGCGGGCCAGAAACGTCTCGGTGTCGCGGTCCAGCTCGGCCGCCCGCGTGACGAAATCGGGATGGCCGATGACCTTGTTGCCGAGGTCGGTGGCGAACACCACCTCGCCCAGCTCCGCGAGTTCGCCGGAGGTCGTAACGAGGGTCCGCGACAGCGAGCCGATCGACAGGTCGACCCCGAAGACCGCCCACAGCGCACCGGTCTGGTCGTAGATCGGTCGGGCATAGGTGACGCCGAGTTGACCGCTTGACGAGAACACGTACGCATCGGTCCAGATCGGCGACCCGCTGTCAGCCGCCCCTCGGTACCAGGGCCGGCGCCGCGGATCGTAGACCTGCCCGTCGACCGCCACCGGGTTCCACCCATCGCTCGTGGGGTCGAACTGCTCCCAGCGGCCGATCCCATCGCTGTCCGGCCTGTCGATGATCCGGCGCCGGACGGTGCCGCCAGTGGCCGTATCCGAGGCGGCCTCGCCGGCCAGCGTCAGATCCTGGAGGTGCAGGAACCGTCCGTCGGGAAACCCGAGGAACGCCCCGTTGACCTGCTCGAAGATCCGGACCGGGCCGTTCACCAGGGCGAAGAAATGCTCGGCCAGGTCCTCGCCGTCGCGACGTCGAAGCCCGGAGTCGACGACGCTGCTGCTGAGCGTCAAAGCCGGTTGGAAAACATGGTTCAGGGCACGCACAAAAGCTTCCGACGCCCGGCGGAGATCATCCGAGGCTTCGGCGACGAGATCGTCCTTTTCGCTCTGATAGACCCAGTACGACCCGGCGCCGCCGGCACCGAGAATGGTTAATGACACCAGGGCCGTTAGCAGCCACCGTCGAAATCCCGCAACCGGGCCCACGTCTCCCCACCATGGGTCGAGTTCACGCATCTGATGCACGGCGGCCGTCAGTACGGGTTTTCCGTCTCTCGACAGAAGTGCCGATCGTAACCGGGGTGCGCAAGCGCGGCAATGCGAGACGCGGCGGTGGGGACGGCGCCGTCAGCGCGCGCAGCCGGCACCTCGGCGCGCCGGCGCGACGCCAGCGGCCTGGACCCGCCAGCCAACCGGCGCAGCAGCGGCGAGGTCTCGTCCAGCACCCTCCAGACTCGGCGCGACCTCGTCGACCGAAGCGCCGGCCGCGAGCTGCTCGGAGACCGACTGCGCGAGGTTGCGCAGATGGCGGCCGGTCGCCACGGCGCAGGTCGAATCGGCGCCCTGCCCGTCGGCGAGGTCCAGGCGCAGATCCTTCACGCTGCGGGTCTCGCCGTACGGTATTGCCCGAACCAGTTCTTCGACCTGCTCGGCGGTGGGGACGAACGTGCTCCCGGTGCCGCTGGAGGATGGCCGCCGGATCGGTACCCCGCCTCGATTTGCGCCGCCCATCGTCATCGCGCGCACGCCATGCGCCGGTCCGGACGAATGGTATGCCTTGAGTCGATCATGCCGACCTCCCCTCGAATTTCGAAGAGCATGACTCGGAAGAAGTTTACAAATTCGTTACGGCGAACGCGACCGCGCCGCCTCCGGCTGTTCTGCTGCGCCTTGGCTCGAGCCGCCGGCCGACGCGCCGCCGAGATCTCTCTAAGTCGACGACGATCGGACGCCGGGAACGATCCCGGAGATCCAGCGCCGGTGCGGGGCCAGCCGCGCGAACCACGAAGTATCGCCGTACTGGGCGGCGCCGGTTCCGTTGGAGTTCACACCCACAATCACCCACGCGGCGCCAGACCGCATCCACGCCGACCCGCCGCTGTCACCCGATCCCAGCAGGCCGACCAACGGGTTCGCCGGCCTGATGGCACCGCCGTACGGATTGGGGACGCCGCCGTCCTCCCTGGGCAGGAAGACGCCGAGATAGTTGCCGTGGTCGGCGTCGCCCGGCGGCGGCGACACCAGCGCCATCCAATAGTCGACGACTCCTTGCGCCGCCACCTTGTGGGAACCGCGGTAGAACCGGTCCTGTTCGCCGGTCGAGCCGATGCCACGACTGCCGAAGCCGACGAACGTGATCAGCCTTCCCGCCTCGTCGTCGCCCGCGTACAGCAGCGGCGGCGGTCCGGCGTCGGTAACCGGTGCGCTCAGCCGAAGGATCGCCAGGTCGAGGCCTGTCCTGTACTCCAGGTCGCCGTTCCAGTCGGGATGGATCCACAATCTGTCAGCGCGGAGCACACGGCCGCCCGGGGTGCGCACGACATAGTCGTCCGGATGCCCCGGAAGCTCGAAGATGTGCGCCGCCGTCAGGATGTAGCCGCGACCGTCATGATTTCCGATCCAGGTCCCGGATGCGTCGCCCCAGGTGTCTTCATCCGGTCCGAGCGCCACGACGGGCTCGAACTGCGGCTCCGACGCCAAGGCGACGTGAGCGCCGAACCCGGCCGCTTCCTTGCCCTTGGCGCCTCCTTGAGCGCGCCAGGTGCTGTCGAGGATGACCACCGCCGAGGCCGGCGGGACGAGTGTCGCCAGCACCACCAGCGTCGCCAAGGCAGCGACACCCGACACACGCATCGCCATCTCGCATCCCCCGACGCCGCTCCGGGAGCCGCGGCGTCCATCCGTGACGCTAATCCTGGACGAGCACCCCGTACCAGCCCAGGCCTTCGTAGGTCTCGTAGCCCGGCGTACGGTGGAAGCCGACAGTGGCACCCTCGGCGGTCACGAAGGTGCCCGATGCCCGCCCGTTGGTCTTCAGGTCGAAGGTCGACGCGAGGGCCTCGCCCGGACGCGAACTGGCGATCACCCGGCTCCGGGCGTCGACCAGCATGACGCGGGTGCGGACGCGCTCGGCGTCGGACAGTCGGACGCCGCGCACGATCGACTCGGCCTGCGGCCCCCAATCGAAGTGAATGCCCAGGACACCGATCGGGCGGCCGGCGGCCTCGGCGTTCTCGCGGATGGCCGCCGAATAGGTCGCGACCGGCAGGCCGCCGAGATGCTGCGTTCGTCGCGATGTCGGCGACCGCGTAGTCGTCGCCGGACGCCGTTGCCATCGCCTGCCGGAACCACGCCTCCGACGAGACGTCGGCGCCCTGCGCCCGATAGCGCTCCGGGCGGCCGTTGGCGATCACCCGACCGCGCTCGTCGCAGATCCACAGGTCGAGATAGACGGTGTAGGCGTTCAGGATCACGCCGAGCCGGCGGGCCGCGAAGGCCGCGCTGGTCTCGCCCGGCTCCTGGAGGCAGTCGATCACCGCGCTGTCGGTCGCCCACCAGCGCACATCACAGGTCCGCTCGTAAAGATTGCGGTCGATCAACTCCACCGCGTTCAACGCCAGGTCGACCAGCCGCTGGCCCTTCATGTGGTCGACCACCTGACGGCCGATGCTCTCCAGCAACGAGGTCTTCGACGACAACTCGCGCTCGAGCGTCTCGGCGAGGCCGGCGATTTCGGCGGAGACACCCTTGACCTCGCCGGCGACCACCGCGAAGCCACGGCCGGCGTCGCCGACCCGCGCGCTTTCGATGAGGGCGTTCAGCGCCAGCATCTTGGTGCGCCCGGTGATCGACTGGATCTCGGCGATCTTCTCGCGGCTGATGCGCCCCACCTCCTCGCTGAGGCGAACGATCTGCTCGGGATCGTTGGACTCCGACTCGCTGAGGTTCCGGGCCACGCGCTCGGGGACGAACGGTGTGTGATTGGCCTGCATCGGTCGTCTCACCGGCGTATGATTGACTACGTCTCTCTTGGCGTGTCCGCCCGAACACGCCAAGGCAGTCGTAAGACAACCTGCCGCCGGCGACGCTAATCCGGCAGTTGAATCCGGTCAATCGGGAAATACAGGAAGTATCTTGTTAATCAGTCGTTTACATTTTCGACCGTGGATCATCCCGGGGCCGGTGACCGACCTTCGACAATCGTCCGGGATCCGGTCGAGAGGATCTGAGCCGGGGCCGCGGCGGCCCGTCGATCCTGGCCCTGTCGCTCGACAATCGCGGCCGAGTCGGTCAGCGGGCGGCCGACCGCGCCGGCGAGCTGGGCGCCGCCGTGCGGGCGCGCGCGTTGCAGCTCCGCCGCCCCGTGCTATAACGCCGACCGGCTCTCACCGGGAGACGACAGCGTGGCCGACCGTCCTGATATCCTCGTCCTGAACGGACCCAACCTGAACATGCTGGGCGTGCGCGAGCCGGCGATCTACGGACGCACGACTCTCGCCGAAGTCGAGCAGAACTGTCTGGCCGAGGCCGAACTGCTCGGGCTGGAGGTCGACTTCCGGCAGTCGAACTTCGAGGGCGAACTGGTCTCGATCATCCAGCAGGCCCGCGACGAGCACGACGGCATCATCATCAACGCCGGCGCGTACACCCACACCTCGGTGGCGATTCACGACGCTCTCGCGCTGACCGACCTGCCGGTGATCGAGTTGCATCTTTCCAACACCTTCAAGCGCGAGCCGTTCCGCCATCATTCCTACATCTCCGACGTGGCGGTCGGCGTGATCTGCGGTTTCGGCGCCCACGGCTATCTTCTCGCCCTGCAGGCGATGGCGAGGCTGGTCGGCGTCGTCGACGACGGGAGCACCTCGTGACCAGCGACTTCAACGACGAGCTCGTCCGCCGCATGGCGGCCCTCCTCGAGGAGACCGGGCTCGGCGAGATCGAGTACGAGACCAAGGACCTGAAGATTCGGATCGCCCGGCCGGCAGTGCAGATGACCGCGATGGCGGCTCCGTCGCCGGTCCCGATCGGCCGCGGCGGCCCCGTCACGGCACCGGCGTCGACCGCCGAGACCGGTGAAGCCGTGCCGTCGCCGATGGTCGGGACCGCCTACCTCGCGGCCGAGCCGGGATCGGCACCGTTCGTCCAGCCCGGCAGCAAGGTTGCCAAGGGCGCCACGCTGCTGATCGTCGAGGCAATGAAGGTGATGAACCCGATCATCGCGCCGCGCGCCGGAACCGTGAAGGCCGTGCTGGTCGACAACGGCCAGCCGGTC
This sequence comes from Rhodospirillaceae bacterium, assembly GCA_018401495.1. Taxonomy (GTDB): domain Bacteria; phylum Pseudomonadota; class Alphaproteobacteria; order Thalassobaculales; family Thalassobaculaceae; genus Thalassobaculum_A. The sequence goes on along the minus strand of JAGYJX010000006.1, from coordinate 333,171 downwards.
GAGTACGGCCAGACGCTCGTCGTGCTCGAATGACGACGGCCCTCAGGCAGACGGGAGGGCGCCGGTGTTCGAGAAGGTCCTGATCGCCAACCGCGGCGAGATCGCCCTGCGCATCCATCGCGCCTGCCGTGAGATGGGCATCAAGACGGTGGCTGTGCACTCGACCGCCGACGCCGATGCCATGCATGTGCGGCTGGCCGACGAGAGCGTCTGCATCGGCCCGCCGCCGGCCCGCGACAGCTACCTGAACATCCCGGCAATCGTGTCGGCGGCGGCGGTGACCGGGGCCGACGCCATCCACCCGGGTGTCGGGTTCCTGTCGGAGAACGCCGCCTTCGCCGAGATCGTCGAGGCCCACGGCATCACCTTCATCGGCCCGTCGCCCGAGCACATCAAGTCGATGGGCGACAAGATCACCGCCAAGCGCACCATGATCGCGCTCGGCATCCCGTGCGTGCCGGGCACCGAGGGCGCGGTCGCCACCATCGAGGCGGCGCGCGCCGAGGCCGACCGCATCGGCTACCCGGTGCTTATCAAGGCGGCGGCTGGCGGCGGCGGGCGCGGTATGAAGGTCGCCGAGGCGCCGGAGAACCTGGACGAGGCGTTCATGATGGCGCGCCGAGAATCGGCCGCCGCCTTCGGCAACGACGAAGTCTACATGGAGCGCTACCTGTCGCGACCGCGCCACATCGAGATCCAGATCGCCGGCGACGAGCACGGCTCGGTGGTGCATTTCGGCGAGCGCGACTGCTCGATCCAGCGGCGCCACCAGAAGGTCCTCGAGGAGGCGCCGTCTCCGGCGCTCAACGCCGAGGAGCGCGAGCGCATCGGCCGCCGGGCGGTCGACGCGATCTCCGAGATGGGCTACCGCGGGCTCGGCACACTCGAGTTCCTCTACGAGAACGGCGAGTTCTTCTTCATCGAGATGAACACCCGCCTGCAGGTCGAGCACCCGATCACCGAGGCCATCACCGGCATCGACCTGGTCCGGCTGCAGATCCAGATCGCCTCGGGTGCCCCGCTCGGCCTGACCCAGAAGGACATCACCTTCACCGGCCACGCGATCGAGTGCCGGATCACCGCCGAGGATCCGGTGACCTTCCAGCCGCGGCCGGGGCGGGTCAGCAACTACCACGTGCCGGGCGGGCTCGGCGTGCGCGTCGATTCGGCCCTCTACGCCGGCTATCCGGTGCCGCCGCATTACGACAGCCTGATCGCCAAGCTGGTGGTGCACGGATCGACCCGGAACGAGTGCCTCCTGCGGCTGCGCCGCAGCCTCGACGAGTTCGTCATCGAAGGCCTGCCGACCACGATCCCCCTGCACCAGAGGCTGGTGGCGGACCGCTCCTTCATCAACGGCGATTACCACATTCGGTGGCTCGAGCGCGATTTCCTGGACTTGTGACCGTCACCGGGAGCAGGGGTAAGGGTTGACGCTGGCGATTCCCCGTCACGCCGCCCATGTGAACGATCATGGCTCACCTGCAACCCGAACTGCTGCTTCAGGCCTACGCCGTCGGGGTGTTCCCGATGGCCGAGGGGCGCGACGACCCGCGGCTGTTCTTCGTCGATCCGGAGCGGCGCGGCATTCTTCCCCTGGACGGCTTCCACATCGCGCGCAGCCTGCGCAAGACGGTGCGGCAGCGGCGCTTCCAGGTTACCTGCGACCTCGACTTCGCGGGCACTCTCGAGGGCTGCGCGGCGGCCACCGAGCGGCGTCCCGACACCTGGATCAACCACGAGATCTTCCGGCTCTTCATCGCGCTTCACGCCCGCGGCCACGCCCATTCCATCGAGGTGAGGCGCGACGGGGCGCTGGTCGGCGGCCTGTACGGCATCCGGCTCGGCGGGGCGTTCTTCGGCGAAAGCATGTTCAGCCGTGAGACCGACGCTTCCAAGGTGGCGCTGGTGCATTTGGTCGCGCGCCTGAAGGCCGGAGGCTTCGTCCTGCTCGACAGTCAGTTCATCACCAGCCACCTGCAGCGCTTCGGCGCGATCGAGATCCCGCGCGACGAGTACCGCGAGCGCCTGCAGCGGGCGATCGCGACGCCGGCTCAGTTCGAACCGGCCGACGGCGACTGGCCGGCGGTCGTCTCGCTGCTGCAGGACAGCACCCAGACGTCGTAGACCGGATGCTCCAGCGCGTTCAGGCCGGGGCTGGACGCGAACATCCACCCGGTGAACACCCGGTTCGGCGACTCGTCCGGCGGCTGGTCGTCGATCTCCAGAAACGCAGCGCTCTCCGGCGCCAGGGTCGGCGGATGCTCCTGGCAGGTGCGCGGCGAGATCCTCAGGGTGCCGAAGCTGACGGTCTGCCCGACCGGAGCGGTCACGGTCGAGATCCGCGCCGTCACCTTGTCGAGTCCCTGCAGGACCACCACCGGTCGCAGGATCCAGTCCGGCTCGTCGGCCATGACGGGCGACGCCGTTGTCGCCCACAGCGCCATGCCGACGATCGCCCCTGTCGCCCGGCGCCCGGTCCGTCGCTTCACCACGTCAGGATCTCTCTCGGAAAGCTCTGTCGCACAGGGAACGAATCAGGCCGCAACAATGCGGCGGTTCGACGGCCGGCGGCCGCTCAGTTGGGCGCCGCGCCGGGCGCTCCACCGGACGCGCCGGCAGCACCGGCCTGTCCGGCCGAGAAGATGAACTTGCTCAACAGTTGAACCATGTCGACGGCGTCCTGGGTGAACCGGATCTGCCCGCCCGAACGGATCATCTGGTCGTCGCCCCCGGGCGCCAGGTCGACGAAGTTGCCGCCGAGCAGGCCCTCGCTCGAGATCGACGCGGACGTGTCGCCCGGCAGTTTCACCGAGGAGTCGATGCTCAACGTCACGCGGGCCAGATAGGTCTCGGGGTTGAGTTCCTGGCGGACCACGCTGCCGACCTTGATGCCGGCCATCCGGACGTCGCTGCCGACCCTGCAGCGAGCCGACGGTGGTGAAATCGGCGTGGACCTCGTAGCCGCCGCCACGGCCGAGGTCGGCGGTGGTGTAGGCGAACATCAGGAACATCCCGGCAACGCCCAGCACCAGGGCGCCCATCAATGTTTCGATCAGGCTGCGATGCATGACGGCGCCTCCGGTCACGCCGGGGTCCAGGGCTCGTAGTCGCCCGTCGCCCGCTCGCGCTTGCCGCCCTGCAGCACATGGCCCGGCGGCCGGTAGGCGTAGCGAGTGCCGGTGAGGTTCGGCATGTGCTCCTTCTGCCAGGCGAAGCGCGGCGGTTCCTGCCCGCCCGGCAGAACGTCCGTCGAATGGTGAAGCCAGCCGTGCCAATCCGGCGGAACCTTCGAGGCTTCGGCCATGCCGAGATAGACGACCCAGCGCATTTCGCGCCCGTCGCGCTTAACCCCGGCCTTGTGCACGAAGTACCGGTTGCCGTAGGCGTCCTCGCCGACGAGCTTGCCGTTGAGCCAGGTGAACAGGCGCAGTCCGACGTCCATGCGTGATCCTCGGCGTCCGGTCGCAACGCGGCCGGACTATGTCATCGCAGCCCGCCGCCGTCCAGCCTGAGTGCCGCCGGGCGCGTGGCCGGAGAGCGCCGTTGCGCGCGGTTCCCCGGCCCCGTATGAGCATGATCGATGAACTCGCGCGTCGTCCCGCCGCCGATCCCCCGGCCGACCCTTCCGCCGCCCGCCGCCGGCACCCTGGCGGGTTATGGCCTGGTCGCCGTGGTGGCGCTTTTCTTCGGCGCCGCGCCAACCTTTGCCCGGCTTGCCTTCGACGGCGGCACCGGAACCCTGACCCTGCAGTTTGCACGCTTCGCCTTTGCCGCCGTCGGGCTCTGGCTGCTGCTGGCCGCCACCGGGCGGATAGCGCCGATCGCGCGGCACCGGCTGCCGCTGGTGACCGTCCTGGTGCTGCTGTCGGCCGGCGCCTCCTACGGCTACATGACCAGCGTGCGCACCATCCCGGTGCCGGTGGCGAGCCTGGTGTTCTTCACCTTTCCCCTGATGGTCGGCCCGCTCGCGCACCTGATCGGCGACGAGCGGCTGACGCTTCGGCGGGTGCTGGCGCTGTGCGTCGGCTTCGCCGGCATCGCCCTGGTGCTGGAAGGCGGTGTGGCGCACGCCGACCCGCTCGGCCTCGCGCTGGCCTTCGGGGGCGGTGCCTGCGTCGCCGTCTCGTTCCAGGTCTCGCGCCGGCTGACCGTCGACATACCGCCGATGTTGCTGACAGCCGTGGTCGCGGGCGCCAGCGCCCTGGTGTGCGGGGCCCTGCTGCTGTTCCACGGCGCAATCGACCTGCCGACCACGACCAGCGGCTGGATCGGCGTGGCCGGCAACGCGGTGGCCTACACCGTCGGCCTGTCCTGCCTGTTTGCCGCCATCCAGCGGCTCGGCGCCGTGACCACCGCGGTCGCCGGCAACCTGGAGCCGGTGGTCAGCGTGGCCCTCGCCGCGGTCGTCCTCGGCGAAGCCCTGAACGGCATCCAGCTCGTCGGCGGCGTGGTGGTGCTCGCCGGCATCGCGCTGGCGCAGAGCCGGCGCCGGACGGTGTGACCGCAGCGTCCCAGCGTGGCAGCGGCGGCTAGATATAGACCGGCGCGCCAGCTCTCCCACAAAATCTGTTGCGCTGATCGGCATGTTGCCACAATCTAAGGACCGTCTGGAACGTGGGGGCGCGGTGCATGACGCTGGACACCCATCGTTCTGCGCGGAGTGGCACGCCCACCGCGTCAGACCTCCCGAGCCTGCCGTACAGAGATCAACATCGGTCGCGGCTCGAAACGGCGTGAACCGAAGCGATTCATTCCAGATTGAATCCGATTGTGGATTTTGAGCAACAGATCTGAAAGCGGCATCGGGAAAATTAACGTCTCTTCATTTTTCCCGCTTGCGCAGCCTCCCCCACATTCTGTAGCCTGACCTTCGACACACACAAGATATGGTTCCGCGTCACACGATGAGGCTCGCTGCCTCGCGTGCCGGCATGGGATGGTCAGGGAGTCACAGCGATGAAGATCGAGCGTCGGTTCACCACGGCCGGAAAAGACGCCTACGAGGGCGTGGCCTTCCGCACCACGGTCAGCGAGATCAAGAACCCCGACGGTTCGGTCGTGTTCCGGCGCGACGATGTGGAAGTTCCCGCGAGCTGGTCGCAGGTCGCCAGCGACATCCTGGCCCAGAAGTACTTCCGCAAGGCCGGCATCCCGGCGGTGCGCCGGAAGGTCGAGGAGAACGACGTTCCGTCGTGGCTGTGGCGCGAGACGCCCGATGACGCGGCGATCGCCGCGCTGCCGGTGGGCGAGCGCACGATCGGCGAGCGCAGCGCCCGCCAGGTCTTCCACCGCCTCGCCGGCACCTGGACCTACTGGGGCTGGAAGGGTGGCTACTTCGACGCCGAGGCCGACGCCCGCGCCTACTACGACGAGATGTGCTACATGCTGGCCTGCCAGATGGCGGCGCCGAACTCGCCGCAGTGGTTCAACACCGGCCTGCATTGGGCCTACGGCATCGACGGTCCGGCCCAGGGCCACCACTACGTCGACTTCAAGACCGGCAAGCTGGTCCGCTCCAAATCGGCCTACGAGCACCCGCAGCCGCACGCCTGCTTCATCCAGTCGGTCGCCGACGACCTGGTGAACGAGGGCGGCATCATGGACCTGTGGGTGCGTGAGGCACGCCTCTTCAAGTACGGCTCCGGCACCGGCTCCAACTTCTCCAAGCTGCGTGGCGAGAACGAGCCGCTGGCCGGCGGCGGCAAGTCGTCCGGGCTGATGAGCTTCCTGAAGATCGGCGACCGCGCCGCCGGCGCCATCAAGTCCGGCGGCACCACGCGCCGGGCGGCCAAGATGGTGACGGTCGACATCGACCATCCGGACATCGAATCCTACATCGACTGGAAGGTCGTCGAGGAACAGAAGGTCGCCGCCCTGGTGACCGGCTCGATGCTCGCCTCCAAGCACATGAAGGCCGTCATGAAGGCCTGCGTCGAGGCCAAGCCGGACCTCGGCGACGCCGCCTTCGAGCCGACCGCCAACCCGCCGCTGAAGGCCGCCATCAAGGCCGCCAAGGACTCGATGATCCCGCTCAACTACGTGCAGCGCGTCATCCAGTTCGCCCGCCAGGGCTTCACCGAGATCGACTTCAAGGTCTACGACACCGACTGGGACAGCGACGCCTACCTGACGGTCTCCGGCCAGAATTCCAACAACTCGGTCCGGGTGACCGACGAGTTCCTGCGCGCCGTCGAGGCCGAGGGCGACTGGAAGCTGATCCGCCGCACCGACGGCAAGGTGGCCGGCACCGTCCGGGCCAATGAGCTGTGGAAAAGATCGCGCACGCCGCCTGGGCCTGCGCCGACCCGGGCGTGCAGTACGACACCACCATCAACGACTGGCACACCTGCCCGGCCGGCGGCCGCATCAACGCGTCCAACCCGTGCTCGGAGTACATGTTCCTCGACGACACCGCCTGCAATCTGGCGTCGATGAACCTGATGCAGTTCCAGCGCGCCGACGGCTCGTTCGACGTGGCGGCCTACGAGCACGCCACCCGGCTGTGGACCGTCACCCTCGAGATCGCGGTGCTGATGGCGCAGTTCCCGTCGAAGGAGATTGCCAGGCTGTCCTACGACTACCGGACACTCGGGCTCGGCTACGCCAACATCGGCGGCCTGCTGATGGCGATGGGCCTGCCCTACGACAGCCCGGCCGGCCGCTCGATGTGCGGCGCCCTGACCGCGATCATGACCGGCGTCGCCTACGCCACCTCGGCGGAGATGGCCGGCGAGCTCGGCGCCTTCCCGCGCCACGCCGAGAACGCGCCGGCGATGCTGCGGGTGATCCGCAACCACCGCCGCGCCGCCTATGGCGAGTCCGCCGGCTACGAGAGCCTGTCGATCACCCCGGTTCCGCTGGACGCCGGCAACTGCCCGGACCAGGAACTGGTCGTCGCCGCCCGTCGGGCGTGGGATCTGGCGCTGGAGCTGGGCGAGCGGCACGGCTACCGCAACGCCCAGGCGACGGTGATCGCCCCGACCGGCACCATCGGCCTGGTCATGGACTGCGACACCACCGGCATCGAGCCCGACTTCGCCATCGTGAAGTTCAAGAAGCTGGCCGGCGGCGGCTACTTCAAGATCATCAACCGGGTGGTGCCGCAGGCGCTGCGCACGCTGGGCTACGGCGAGGCCGAGATCGAGGCGATCGTGCGCTACGCGGTCGGCCACGGCACCCTCAAGGGCTCGCCGGCGATCGGCCACGACGCCCTGCTTGCCAAGGGGTTCGGTGCGGCCGAGATCCAGAAGCTCGAGGAGGCGGCGGCGTCGGCCTTCGACATCAAGTTCGCGTTCAACAAGTGGACCCTGGGCGAGGCGTTCTGCCGGGACACCCTCGGCCTCTCCGACGCGCAGCTCGGCGATCCGTCGTTCGACCTGCTGGCGGCGATCGGCTTCTCGCGCGCCGAAGTCGAGGCGGCCAACACCTACGTCTGCGGCGCGATGACCCTGGAGGGCGCCCCACGCCTCAAGGCCGAGCACCTGCCGGTGTTCGATTGCGCCAACGCCTGCGGCCGGATCGGCAAGCGGTACCTGTCGGCGGAGTCGCACATCCGGATGATGGCGGCGGCTCAGCCGTTCATCTCCGGCGCGATCTCCAAGACCATCAACATGCCGAACAGCGCCACCGTCGAGGACTGCAAGGACGCCTACATCCTGTCCTGGCGCCTCGGCATCAAGGCGAACGCGCTGTACCGCGACGGCTCAAAGCTGAGCCAGCCGCTGTCGTCCTCGACCTTCGACTTCGCCGACGAGGAGGAGGCCGAGGAGTTCGCCGCCCAGCCGGCGGCGGTCAAGGCGCCGGTGGTCGCCGAGCGGATCGTGCAGCGGGTGATCGAGAAGGTGGTGCGCGCCGCCGAGCGCGAGCGCCTGCCGCAGCGTCGCAAGGGGTACACCCAGAAGGCGGTGGTCGGCGGCCACAAGGTTTATCTCCGCACCGGCGAGTACCAGGACGGCCGGCTCGGCGAGATCTTCATCGACATGCACAAGGAGGGCGCTGCCTTCCGGTCGCTGATGAACAACTTCGCGATCGCCGTCTCCATCGGCCTGCAGTACGGGGTGCCGCTGGAGGACTACGTCAACGCGTTCATCTTCCAGCGCTTCGAGCCGTCGGGGATGGTCCAGGGCAACGACGCCATCAAGATGGCGACCTCGGTCATCGACTACATCTTCCGCGAGCTCGCCATCTCCTACCTGGACCGTGACGATCTCGCGCACGTCCGCAAGGAGGACCTGGCTCCGGATACCGTCGGCGACGGCGCCGAGGAGCAGAGCATCGCGGCCGCCAACGCCGCCCTGCTGGACAAGGTCGGTCAAGCCGCCAGCCGCGGCTTCGCGCGCACCGACGTACGGTCCAGCCTGGTGGTCCTGCACGGCGGCGTCGCAACCGGCACCGACGGCCATGGCCACGTCCACGGCCACGGTCATGGGCCGTCCATCAGGACCAACGGGGCCGGAGGAATGACGCTTCAGTCTTCCTCGACCTCGACCATGAGCGACGGCGGAGTGGCGGTCGCCGAGCGCTCAACCACGACAGTGGCGGTTTCCGAGAAGGTGATGAGCTCGGTGGATGCCAAGCTCGCCAAGATCCGCGAGGCCCGGATCAAGGGCTATGAGGGTGAGTCGTGCGGAGAGTGCGGCAACTTCACGCTGGTTCGCAACGGCACCTGCCTGAAGTGCGACACCTGCGGCGGCACCAGCGGCTGCAGCTGACCGGCGACCGCCTCGACGATACGGCGAGACGGTGAATCGTACGGGGCCGGCGCAAAGCGCCGGCCCCGTTTGATTGTTCACTCTCAAGCCAACCGACGACCCGCTGTCGTGGGTCTCGCGGGTTGATCGGCCCGCGCTCGTTCGATCGGTCAGTTCTGCGGGCGCTGACGGGTGCGACGCTCATCCTCGTCGGAGCCGAGCCCCATGGTCGGCGTGTTGCCCGCGCTGGCCGGATTCTGCCGTTCGCGGTCGGACTGCGGGCTGACATTGCCGGTCGTCACGCCGCGCTGGCCCGCTGCGGTCCCGCGGTCGGCCTCGCCGCTGGGTGCGCTGACCGGATTCTGAGCCTCGCGTCGGGTGTGGGGGCTGAGGTCACCGCTCGCGGAACCCCGGGTGCCGTCGGTCCGGGTCTCTTCGCGCTTCGGCGCGCTGACGGGATTCTGCGCTTCTCGCGCCGTGTGTGGGTAGCTGTCCGCGCTTCGATCCGCGCTCTGCGCCACCGCCAACGCCGGAACCCCCGCAAGCGCGCAAGTGACAATCATTGGTGCGGCATAGCGCCGGAAGATGCTGTGGGTACTCATGATAAAACTCCAGACTTAACTGCAGGACGAAGGCTTTATCGAGCCTTACGATCCGCCCCCGAAGCACACTGAACACGCGCACTAGCTTGGATGTTCCGAGAAAAATCGGACGTTGCCTTGCGCATCTTCAACGAGACCGTCTCTGCGACAGCGGGCGCTCATCTGAAAATCTTGATACTTGAATTGTGCTCTGCGGAGACTAAAGGCCAAGCCGGACTTGCATAAGAAACAATTTTAATTGCCCCTGACGACAGATTGCTGCAGTCTATCGCCATGGACGAAGGGCGAATCAACGTCGTCACCCAGGAGCTTGGCCGGCGGATTCGCGCCGCGCGCAACGCCTCCGGGATGACCCTGTCCGACCTGGCCGGCCGGGCGGATCTGTCGGAAGGGTTCCTGTCCCGGCTGGAGCGGGGCCAGGCCTCGGCGTCGATCGCCAACATGATCCGGATCGCGGACGCGCTCGGTCTCGGGCTGCATGACCTGTTCGCCGATCGGAACGCCCCGGAGCGCACCTCGGTGACAGTCCATCGTGGCAACCGGTCCGAGTTTTCAGAGGTGCCCGGGACAGGGTACCGCTGGCGACCGCTGGCAGGCGGCGCGCCCCTCGACCGGCTCGAAGTGTTCCATCTCGTGTTCCCGCTTCGGGAAGCCATGGAGACCCTGGTCTCGCACCCGGGGCAGGAGCATTGCTTGGTGTTGAGCGGGGAGATCCTGTTCCACGTCGGCGGCCAGCGCCACCGCCTCGGTGCCGGGGACGGCATCCTGATCGACTCCGCGTTGCCGCACCGAGCCGAGAACGTCGGCGACCAGGAAGCCCACGTCGTGATGACCGTCTCGGCTCCTGCCGACGGCGCTGAACCCCTCGAATGGTGGCGGCTGTCCGCCGCACCCGGCTAAACAGCAGCAAGGAGGAAATGCCATGACTCAGCAGACCCCGTCGCCGCGCGAGGCATCCCGCAAGGACCACTTGCCCTACGACGTCAGGCACGTCGACGACATGGAGTGGGAGACGATCCGCTGGCCCGGCGAGACCGGAAAGATGCTGTTCCATCCCCGGCCGGAAAGACCCACCGAGCCGAACGCCGGCATCCTGCGCCTCGACCCCGGCGCCTATCATCCCGAGCACTATCACGGGTTTGCCCAGATCTGGTATGTGCTGAAGGGTGAGTTCACGATCGACGGGACGGTGATCACGCCGGGGAGCATGCTGTTCCACCCGGACCCGCATTTCGAAGGTGAGTTCCGCACCGAAACCGGCGGCGAAATCCTGATCGTGCAGTACCCGGGTCCCACCACGGGCGAGCGCCCGATCTACGCCGACCGCTTCAACAAGGCGGCGCGCAAGGCCGTGTCGGAGGAACGGGTCGACCTCTGAGCGGATGCCGGCGGACCGGCACCCGCGCCTTGCCGGAATCATCCGACTGCGAACAGCGGGCCCGGTCGGCGGATCGGGCCCGCTGTCCGTTCGACCGGAGAATACCCAGCAAGTTTTCTAAAATATCGGGCAATTGATCAGGGTTCGGCGCCCCGATCTAGCAAGTTACGTTATTATTTTCTTAATGCTATGTTGCGACGCTGAAAGCGGAGGAACACCGCATGTTTGGACGCTCCGACAAGAACGACGAAAAGGCCGAGGCCGAAGCCCGCAGACTTGAGGCGATGAAGACCTCCATAGAGGCTGCTCTCGCCCACATGAAGTCGCACGCCGAAGCCGGCAATACCGACCGTTGCGAGGGGGCTGCCAAGCGCCTGGTCGAGACCCTCAAGAACCCCAAATTGCCGGGCGACTACTCAAAGCAGGCGCGCGGAGTGCTCGACTCCCTGTTGCTGCACGGGTTCATGAAGGCGACCGCGATTGCCGCAAAGGGCGCGCTGGACGCCGCCAAGTCAGACGATCCCGAGTTGCGCGGCAAGAAAATCAAGGAGGCCCGGGAGAAGCTGGCCGGCGCCATGAAGTACAAGGCACCCGCCGAGTTCAAGGGGCAATGCGAGCGGCTGCTCGAGGTTGCGATGTTCTCCGGAGGCGTGAAAGCCAAGGGCCCGACAAAGGCTAAGCCGCTCGACACCGCTCCGAAGCTTGAGAACCGGGCGAAGACCAAGGATGAAGCACCGCAGCCGCCATCGAGACCCATCGGCGGGGGCAGCGACACCGGCAAGAGCCGGGCTCCGGGCTGATCACCGGACGTTGTCCGTTGCCGTGCCGTGCGATCCGGTTTGCGTCGCGGACCGACCTGGGGCATCAAGACCGGGGTGATGGTTTGAGGGCAGACGGAGCACGCGATGTATCTCTCCACCGAGGCTGAGCGCACAACGGCACGCGTCTGGTTCGAGACGTTGCGCGATCGCATCTGCGCTGCCTTCGAGGCCCTGGAGGACGCCTATGACGGGCCGTTTCGCGATCGGCCGGCGGGGCGCTTCACGTTCAAGCCCTGGGAGCGAGAGGGCGGCGGCGGCGGTGTGATGGCGGTGATGCACGGCCGTGTGTTCGAAAAAGTCGGGGTCAACGTCTCGACGGTTCACGGCGAGTTCTCCGAGGAGTTTCGCGCCTCGATCCCGGGAGCGGCCGAGGACCCCCGGTTCTTCGCCAGCGGCATCTCGCTGGTAGCCCACCAGCACTCGCCGCGGGTGCCAGCCGTGCACATGAACACCCGGCACATCGCGACCACCAAGAGCTGGTTCGGCGGCGGCGCCGATTTGACGCCGATGGTCCCGGACGAGGCGGACACCCGCGCCTTCCACGCCGCCATGCAAGCGGCCTGCGATGCCCATGACCCAGCCTACTATCCCCGCTTCAAGGCCTGGTGCGACGAGTACTTCTTCCTGAAACACCGCAACGAGCCGCGCGGCGTCGGCGGCATCTTCTACGACTACGTCGACCGCGACTTCACCGCTGACCTGGCGTTCACCCGGGACGTCGGGCTCGCCTTCCTCGACATCTACCCCAAGTTGGTCGAGCGCCGCATGAACCAAGCCTGGAGTGACGAGGAACGGCGTCACCAACTGGTCCGCCGCGGGCGCTACGTCGAGTTCAATCTGCTGTACGACCGCGGCACGCTGTTCGGGCTGAAGACCGGCGGCAACGTCGAGGCGATCCTGATGAGCCTGCCGCCAGAGGTGATCTGGCCCTGACCCCGACCAAGACCGGGACGGTCGAGAAGCGCGTCATCCAGGAGAGCGTTGCGTTACGCGCATGGCGGCCATCGCCGCTTGGCGGTTTGCGGGCGCCCCCGGTTTGGCCATTTAGACGCCAGCGGTAACGGGCCGCCAGGGCGCGCCCCGCCCTCGACCATCCTGGAGAAGCGTCATGTCGACCCTCGGCGTCACCGTCGAAGCCACCGGTTCGTTCGCGCGGCTGCGCTCTCTTACCGGCCTGCCGATGCGCGGCCTCGAGGCGTTCATCGCGTGGCGTCGGCACCGGGAGGGCATCCGCCTGCTGCTGGAACTGGACGACCGCCTGTTGCGCGATGCCGGCTTCATCCGCGAGCAGATCGAGCGGCTCCGCTGATCGCTACCCGCCGGCAATCTCGACCGCGACCGATCCGATCCCCGCGATGGTGTTGGTCGCGGTGGTGCCGGCGACCGCCTGATCGACGCTGGTCCACGACCCCGAGATGATCACGTCGCCGGCCTTGAGGCCGCGCGCGCGCACCGCCGGCCCCCAGAGCCGCAGATTGTTGGCCAGCCAGACCAGCAGCCGGATCGCGTCCTCCCCGGGATACCGGGTTCCGGGGACCGTCTTGACGAGGTCGCCCATCCTGAAGTCGACGGTCAGGGCCTCGACGTCGAGGCCGTCGGCCCGCCGCCCGACCGACGAGACCACGGTGGCGCCGTTCGCCTGGAAGTCGGCGAGTGCTGTGAGCGGCGGCACCTTCGGCCAGTCGGCCAGTCGCGGATCGACGATCTCGATCGCCGCCGCCAGTCCCTCGACGGCCGCCAGAACCTCTGAACTTGCATATGGCGCGTCGCGCGACGGCAGGTCGGCGCCCATCACGAAGGCCAATTCCGCCTCGAGCCACAGCGGGTGATCCCCGGACACGGCGACCCGGGCGCGGTCGCGGTGGATCGTCCCGGCCGCCAGGGGCGCCGCACTCGGCTCGCCGGTGCGTCCGTTGGCGCCGACCTTGAAGCCGGCGATGCCGAGGCCGAGCCCGTCGAGGGTGGCGATCTGCGCCGCGAACGCCGCCGCCCGGTCTTCCGGCGCGGCACCCGGGGTCGGGGCGCGTCGGCCGGAACGCCGTGCGGCAACCATGGCGCCGGTGAAGTCGTCGGTCATTGCTGGTGCCTCCCTTGCTCGATCAGCGCCGCCAGCTTGGCACGGCAGGCGGCGGCGTCGCCGCTGAAATCGTCGGCGATCCAGGCGTCCTCGACGGCGCGCAGCAGGCGACCGGTGGCCGGGCCGGCGGGGAGACCGAGCGCGGCCACATCCTTGCCGCCGATCGGAAACGACGGCGGCGTCCAGTCCTCGGCCACGGTGCGGTCAGCGCTCAGGGTGTCCGCCGCCGCCCCGGCCGCCGCGGCGTGCAGCATCCGGGCGTCGAGATACGCCACGCCCCCGGCGCGGTAGACCCGCGCGCGCCGCTCTGCATCGCCCGCGGCCGGGCGGCCGTCCACGGCCACGGCGCGCAGCGCCCGAGCCCCTCGGCGCGCGACAGCCGCAAGCGGCCGATCGCCGGATCCGCCGCGCCCCGGTCCCCGATCAGGGCCGTCAGCCGCCGCACAGGGTCTGGGTCGAGGCCGAGCGCCTGCTCGAGGGCGATCAGCGCGACGGCGCGATCGACGTCAGCGGCACCCGGCCAGAGACGGGCGGCGATGCCGGCAGCGTCCATCAACCGCAGCGCCTCGATGGCGCGCCGGGCCACCAGCAGCCGCCCCAACTCGCTCCAGACCCGCTCACCCGACAGCGCCGGGATGCGGTCGGCGAGCGCGGCGCACGCGGCGAGCCCGTCAGCGTCCGGAGCCTCGCGCCCGAACCGTGCCCAGAACCGAAAGAACCGGAGGATCCGCAGCACGTCCTCGCGGATGCGGGTATCCGGGTTGCCGACGAAGCGGATGCGCCCGGCCCGGGCGTCGGCCAGCCCCCGGCCGATCGGATCGTAGACCGTGCCATCCGGGTCGAGGTAGAGCGCGTTCAGCGTCAGGTCCCGGCGCGCCGCGTCCTCGGCCCAGTCGTCGGTGTAGGCGACCACCGCCCGCCGCCCGTCGGTCTCGACGTCGCGGCGCAGCGTCGTCACCTCGACGGGCGTGTGGTCGGCGACCACCGTCACGGTGCCGTGGTCGATCCCGGTCGGCACGACCTTGAGGCCGGCGGCGCGGGCCAGTTCCATCACCCGCTCCGGCCGGGCCGGCGTGCAGACGTCGAGATCGCCGATGGCCAGACCGAGGATGGTATCGCGCACGCAGCCACCGACGAAGCGCGCCTCGACCCCGCCGGCGGCCAGGGCGTTGAACACCGCGGTGGGAGCCGGCCCGGCCATCCAGGCTTGAACGGGAACGCGATCGACGGGGCGCATGCCGACCCGTCAGCGCCGCCGCATGGCGCCAAGCATGACGTCCGCCAGGTTCACCAGCATTCCGGCGGTGGCGCCCCAGATGTAATAGTTCTGGTAGGGAAGAACCCAGAAATGCCGGACCGTCTCCTGCCATTCGCGGCTGTGCCGCTGGTGGTTGCCGCTGTCGAGCACGAAGCGGAGCGGGACCTCGAAGATCTCGGCGACTTCCACGGGGTCCGGGATCAGCTCGAACGGCGGCCGGATCAACCCGACCACCGGCGTGACCTGAAATCCGGTGCGCGTGGTGTAGGTGTCGAGACGTCCGATCACCTCGACCCGGTCGCGCGCCAGGCCGATCTCCTCCTCGGTCTCGCGAAGCGCCGTCTCGACGTCGTCGACGTCGTCCTCCTCGACCCGGCCACCGGGAAAGCTGATCTGGCCCTTGTGCACCGGCAGGGTGTCCGATCGCCGGGTGAGCAGCACGGTAAGCCCCTCCGGGCGACCGACGATCGGCACCAGCACGGCCGCCGGTCGCGGCTTCGCCGGCACCCCCATGCCGGGGTTGAGATCATGGTCGCCGCGCGCGCGCGCGACCGGAACCAGACCGCCCTCATCGACCGTCGCCACGCCGGCGAACGCGGCGCGGAACTCATCAAGGGTCACGAACTCGGACCCAGCGGAAAGAACCGTCCCTTGCTCCATACCCCCAGCACCTCGCGGCCGTCGTCGGGATCGACCCGGCCGACGGCAAACTCCACGAGACGGTAGAAGGTGGCCCTGTTGATCAGCGCCTCCAGCCCGTCCCGCACCTCGATATAGGGTGCCGGCTCGCCGGTGTCCGCATCGATCTCGACGCGGATCGGATGCTCCGGCCCCGCCACCACGGTTTCGTCAAGATTGGTCCGGAAGATCAGTTCGTCGACGGCAGGCCCGGGGCTTTCCCGAGGCTGGCGATCGACGTCCACGGCGATGAACGGGGCGTCCTCCACCAGGATGGTTCCGCGCTCGACCGGGGTGACGAGCCAGTGCGAGCCGTCCGGCTCGCGACGCAGGACCGAGGCGAAGAGCTTTACCAACGGCAGGCGGTTGATCGGTGTTCCCTTGTAGTACCACGTACCGTCGCGGGCGATCCGGATGTCGAAGTCACCGCAACTTTCGTCGGTCGTCGGAAGTTCACTCATCACGCGATCATGATGGTCGGGCCCGGCCCGGCCCTTGCCGCGCGCCGCGTCTGCGATACGCTCTAGGTCTGAAGCGGGACGGTCGGATTTCTTGCCCATGACGCGTCGCTGTTCCGTCTGTCGGCGGTTTCGTCCGGATCGGGACTTTCACTCGGAGTGAGTATACCCGCCATGACCAACACCACCACCCTCGACCCCACCGACGGCTTGGCCTTCGTCAAGGAGGTGGAGCAGCTCGGCCGCAGCCTGACCCGCGTCCGTGAAGGGGTGGGGCGGTTGATCTTCGGCCAGGAGGAGGTGGTCGATCAGACCCTGGTGACCGTGCTGGCCGGCGGGCACGCCCTGCTGATCGGCGTCCCGGGGCTCGCCAAGACCCGCCTGGTCGAGACCCTGGGGATCATCCTCGGTCTCGACGACAAGCGCATCCAGTGTACCCCGACCTGATGCCGGCCGACATCCTGGGCTCGGAGGTCCTGGAGGAGGATGCCGACGGGCGCCGCAGCTTCCGCTTCATCCACGGGCCGGTGTTCGCCCAGTTGCTGATGGCCGACGAGATCAACCGCGCCAGCCCGCGCACCCAGTCCGCCCTGCTGCAGGCGATGCAGGAGCAGACGGTCTCGGTCGCCGGCCATACCTACCGGCTGCCATCGCCGTTCCACGTCCTCGCGACCCAGAACCCGCTGGAACAGGAGGGCACCTACCCGCTGCCGGAGGCGCAGCTCGACCGGTTCCTGCTGCAGGTCTCGGTCGGATACCCCGACCTTGGCGCCGAACGCGCGATGCTGCTGGCGACTACCGGTAGCGACGACATCAGGGCGGAGCGTGTGCTCTCCGGCGAGGAACTGATCCGTGCCCAGCGGCTGCTTCGGCGCATTCCCGTCGGCGAGACGGTCATGGAGGCGATCCTGTCGATCGTGCGCAGCGGCCGGCCGGACGACAGCCCGATCGAGGAGGTCCGGCGGCATGTGGCGTGGGGTCCGGGACCGCGCGCCAGCCAGGCGCTGATGCTGGCGATCCGGGCGCGGGCGGTGCTCGACGGCCGGCTGGCGCCGTCGATCGACGACGTGCTGGCGCTGGCGCAGCCGGTGCTGCGGCACCGCATGGCCCTCAACTTCGCGGCGCGCGCCGAGGGAGTGACCCTGGACTCAGTCATCGGTCGCCTCTGCGAACCGCATCGCTGAGCCCCGAGAGCCGGATGCGCCAACGGGCCCAGGATCTCGCCGCGACGCTGCCGCCGCTCCTGGTGGCCGCGCAGCGGGTCGCCGCGACCGTGTCACCCGGGGCCCATGGCCGGCGGCGCGCCGGCCCCGGCGACGCGTTCTGGCAGTTCCGGGCATACCAGCCCTTCGACGCCGCCCGCATGATCGACTGGCGGCGGTCGGCGCGCGGTTCGACGACCTTCGTGCGCGAGCGCGAGTTCGAGACCGCGCAGACGATCTACCTCTGGCGCGACGCCTCGCCGTCGATGCGCTGGCGTTCCGACCGACGCCTGCCGGAGAAGCGCGAGCACGCCGACCTCCTGACCCTGGCGCTGGTCATCCTGCTGGTCGAAGCCGGCGAGCGCGTAGCCCTGCTGGGCGAGTCTCTGCGGCCGCGCACGGGCCGGACGACGATCGAGCCGGTCGCCCAGCTGCTGGCCGCCACCCGCGACGGCGGCGGCTCCCTGCCGGCCTTCGAAACCCTGCCGCGGCACGCCACGGTGGTGCTGATCGGCGACCTGCTGGATCCGGTCTCGGACCTCGCGGCAGTGGTCAAGCGCTGGTCGTCGGAAGCGGTCACCGGTCATCTGCTTCAGGTCACCGACCCGGCCGAGGAGGCGTTCCCATACCGTGGACGGGTGCGCTTCGAGGGGCTCGAGGCCGAAGTGCCGCACCTGCTCGGCCGCGCCGAGGCCGTGTCGGCGGAGTACCACCAGCGCCTCACCAGCCACCGCCAGGGTCTTGCAGACCTGGCGCGCGAGACCGGCTGGACGTTCGCCCATCACACCACCGACCGATCGGCGGAGAGCGCGCTGCTGGCGCTGTTCGCCGCCATCGGCGGACGGTTCGGGTGAGGAGAATGCGATGCTGACCCTCGGCCCCCTCGCCTTCGCTGTCCCCTGGGCGCTCGGCGTGCTGGTCGGGCTGCCGGTGCTCTGGTGGCTGCTGAGGGTCATTCCGCCGTCGCCGCGCCGCGTCTCGTTTCCCGGCCATCAGGCTGCTGGAGGGACTGCGCCCGCAGGAGGACACCCCGCACACCACGCCCTGGTGGCTGCTGCTGCTGCGACTGATGATCGCCGCCCTGGTCATCCTGGCGATCGCCCGGCCGCTGATCCCGTCCGGCACGACTGTCCCCGAGGGCGGGCCGATCGTGCTGGTGATCGACGACGGCTGGGCGTCCGGCCGCGACTTCGAGGCCCGTCGCCAGCGGGCGATCCGGATCCTCGATCAGGCCGAGCGCGATCTGCGGCCGGTCGCGCTGGTGACCACCTCCCTGCCTCGGCCCGGCGAGAGCCGCGACGTCGAACTGGCCCCGGCCGCGCGGGTCAAGGCCGCTGTAGGCGCCTTGGCGCCGCGCCCCTGGGGCCTGGACCTCGACCGCACCCTGGCCCAGATCGACGCGCTGGCCCTGACCGGCAGCGCCACGGCAGTCTGGATTCGCAGCGACGACGATGCACCCGGTGCCGCCCGCCTCGGCGAGCGCCTTCGCAACCTCGGGCAATTGGTGGTCATCGATTCCGACGGTGCCGGACCGCTGTGGCTGGATGCCCCGGACCCCCTGGCCGATGCCCTGACAGCGGAGGTCCGCCGCCTGCCGACCGGGACGGAGCGGGGGATAGCGGTGCGCGCCGTGACCGAGGACGACCGGGTCCTGGCCCGGGTCGCCGGCCGGATACCGCCGGACGCCGACCGGACCAGCCTGGCCATCGAGCTGCCGACCGAGTTGCGCAACGAAGTGGCGCGCATCGAGGTCGAGGGCGAGTCGACGGCGGCCGGCGTCTTCCTGGTCGACGAGCGGTTCCGGCGCCGGCCGGTCGGGCTGGTGTCGACACGGGAGTTCGAGGGCGCCCAGCCGCTGCTGGACGAACTCTACTACCTCGATCGAGCGCTGGCGCCGTTCACCGAGATCCGGCGCGGCGACCTGGAGACCCTGCTGGCGCGTGAGCTTGCCGTGCTGGTGATGGCCGACGTCGGCAGCCTGCCGTTCGGCCAGCGCGAGGCGGTCGACACCTGGATCCGCGAGGGCGGGGTGGCGGTGCGCTTCGCCGGCCCGCGCCTCGCCGCCGCCGGCGCCGAGACCAACGGTCTCGGGTCGGAGGACCTGGTGCCGGTGCGGCTGCGCCGGGGCGACCGCACCCTCGGCGGCGCGCTGTCGTGGTCGCGCCCGGCCTCGCTGGCACCGTTCGCGCCGGACAGCCCGTTCCACGGCCTTGATGTGTCGGACGAGATCACGGTCACCCGGCAGGTCCTGGCGGAACCCGCCATCGACCTCGGGGATAGGACCTGGGCCCGGCTGGCCGACGGGACACCGATCGTGACCGCGGAACGACGGGACGCCGGCTGGCTGATCCTGGTGCACACCACCGCCAACGCCGACTGGACGACCCTTCCCCTCGGCGGCCTGTTCGTCGAGATGCTGCGACGGGTCGTCGGCCTCAGCCAGGGCGTCGGCGGCGCGTCCGAGCGGGCGATGCCGCCGCTGTCGACCCTGGACGGCTTCGGCCGGCTCGGGTCGGTGCCGCCGGGTGCGGAGCCTCTGCCGCCGGCGGCCGCGCGCGACCGCGACGGCCCGCTCGCGGTCGGGCCGCGGCGCCCTCCCGGGTTCTACGGCAGCGAATCCGACCGTGAGGCGGTCAACCTGGGCCCGACCGTGTCGCCGCTCGAACGGCGCGCGCCGCCGCCGGCCGGCAGCGTGGTCCAGGCGCTGGAGGCCGGTCGGGACCTCGAGCTCCAGGGCTGGCTGCTGGCGGCGGCGCTGCTGCTGGCGCTCGTCGACACGCTGGTCGGCCTGGCGCTGCGGGGGCTGCTGCCGTTCGCGCGCACCGCGGCCGGGCTGGCAATCGGCGCCGCACTCGCCGCCGGCACCGCCCTCGCCCCTGGCGCGGCCCACGCCCAGGGCCCGACCGGCACACCCACCGACCCCGAGCGGTTCGCGCTGGAGGCCTCCAGCGAGACCCGTCTCGCCTACGTGGTCACCGGCGACGCTCTGGGTGGACGGCGTCAGCCGCGACGGCCTCGTCGGCCTCACCGACACCCTGACCCGACGGACCGCTGTCGAGCCCTCGGAGCCCTACGGGCTCGACCTGGAGCGCGACGAGATGGCGTTCTTCGCGCTGCTGTACTGGCCGATAACCACCACCCAGCCGAGGCTGTCCGAGGCCGCGGTGGCGCGGGTGAACGCCTACATGCGCAACGGCGGCGTGATCCTGTTCGACACCCGCGACCGCTTCCAGATCGGCGGCGCCGGATCGCGCGGCGGGCCCGGGATGCAGCGGCTGATCGAGATCAGCCGCGACCTGGAGATCCCGCCGCTGGCGCCGATCCCGCCCGACCACGTGCTGACCCGGACCTTCTACCTGATGCAGGACTTCCCCGGCCGCTACGCCGGCGGCACGGTGTGGATCGAGGATGGGGCCGGCAACCCGCGCAGCGAGGTCAGCCCGGTGCTGGTCGGCAGCCATGACTGGGTGTCGGCCTGGGCGCGCGACGACGCCGGGCGCTACCGCTTCCCGGTGGTGCCGGGCGGCGAGGTGCAGCGCGAGATGTCGCTCCGGTTCGGCGTCAACCTGGTGATGTACGCGCTGACCGGCAACTACAAGGCCGACCAGGTCCACGTCCCCTCCATCCTCGAGAGGCTCGGCCAATGATGCCGGACGCGATCGACCTCGCCTTCGGGCCGCTGGTGCCCTGGCCGGTGATCGCCGCGCTCGGGGCGGTCGCCGCGGTGGTCGCCGTCTTCGTGCTGGTCCGCCGCGCCCGCGGCGGCTGGTGGCGCGCCCTGGCGCTGGCGCTGCTGGTGCTCGCGCTCGCCAACCCGTCGATCGTCGCCGAACGCCGGGAGCCGCGCTCGGACGTGGTGGTGGTGGCGGTCGACCGCACCGCCAGCCAGGCGATCGGCGAGCGGCCGGACCGCACCAGCGCCGCCATCGCCGCCCTCGACGAACGCTTGGCGCGGCTCACCGACGTTATCGTCGAGCGGGTCGAGGTGTCCGGCTCCGGCCTGTCGGGCGCCGAGGACGGGACCCGGCTGATGGCCGCGGTCCGCGAGGCGCTTGTCGACATCCCCGAGCACCGCCTCGCCGGAGTCATCGCGATCACCGACGGCCAGGTCCACGACGCCGGTTCGGCCCTGTCCGCCGGCCGGGCGCCGGCGCCGTTCCACGTGCTGCTGACCGGCGACCGCGACGAGCAGGACCGCCGCCTGCGGATCGTCCAGGCGCCGAGCTTCGGCATGGTCGACAAGACCGTCACCATCACCCTCGAGGTGGTCGACCCGGCCGCCGAGGCCGGCGAGATCGCGACGGTCATGCTGGCGATCGACGGCGCCGACCCGACCGCGGTCGGGGTGCCGGTCAACCGCGAACACTCCATCGAGGTCCCGATCGAGCACGGCGGGCAGACCATCCTGGAGTTCGCCGCCGAGCCGGGGCGCCAGGAACTGCTGCTCGACAACAACCGCGCGGTGGTGGCGGTCAACGGCGTGCGCGACCGGCTGCGCGTGCTGCTGGTGTCGGGCGAGCCGCACGCCGGCGAGCGCACCTGGCGCGACATCCTGAAGTCCGACCCGTCGGTCGACCTCGTGCATTTCACGATCCTGAGGCCGCCGGAGAAACAGGACGGCACGCCGATCCGCGAGCTGTCCCTGATCGCCTTTCCGATCCGCGAGCTGTTCGAGCTGAAGCTGGCCGACTTCGACCTGATCATCTTCGACCGCTACCGACGCCGCGGCGTCCTGCCGCGCCTGTACATGCAGAACATCGCCGACTACGTCCGCAACGGCGGCGCCCTGCTGGAGGCCTCCGGACCGTCCTTCGCCAGCCGGCTCAGCCTCGCCCACACGCCGATCGGCGACGTGCTGCCGGCAAAGCCCACCGGCGGCGTGTTCGAGCAGGGATTCCGGCCCAGGGTGACGGCGGTCGGCGAGCGCCACCCGGTCACCACCGGCCTCGCCGGCGCCGGCGGCGAGGGCGTCGACCCGACCTGGGGCCGCTGGTTCCGGCAGATCGAGGCCGCGCGACGTCCGCGGCAGCGTGGTGATGGCCGGCGACGGAGAACGGCCGCTGCTGGTGCTCGACCGGGTCGGCGAGGGGCGGGTGGCGCATCTGCTGTCGGACCACATGTGGCTGTGGAGCCGCGGCTACGAGGGCGGCGGCCCGCAGGCCGAGCTGCTGCGCCGGACCGCGCACTGGCTGATGCGCGAGCCCGACCTCGAGGAGGACGTGCTGCGCGCCTTCGCGCGCGGCGACAGCCTGGAGATCGACCGCCGCACCCTCGACGGCGAGTTGGCGCCGGTCCGCCTGACCGGGCCGGACGGCAGCACCCGCGACGTCACCCTGACCGAGGTCGGCGCCGGCCACGGCACGGCGACCGTCCAGATCGACCGCCCGGGGCTGTACCGGTTGACCGACGGCACCCGCACCGCCCTGGTGGCCGTCGGCGCCCTCAACCCGGTCGAGCTGACCGACGTCGCCACCACCGAGGACCGCCTGGCGCCGGTCGCCGAGGCGACCGGCGGCGGCATTCAGTGGCTGGCCGAGGACGGCGTGCCGACGCTGCGCCGGGTCGCCGCCGACCGCGCCGCCTCCGGCCGCGGCTGGTTCGGCCTGCGGGCCAACGGCGACTACGTGGTCACGGGCGTGCTCACGCATCCCGGCGCTGCCGGCGTTCCTGGCCCTGGCGCTGCTGATCGGCGCGCTGGTGGCGGCGTGGCGCCGCGAGGGCGACTGAGGCGGTTTACGCCTCCCGCGACGGCGCGTCCCAGTACGGCGGGTCGGTGAAGGTCGCGGCCGCGAAGTCGATGAACGCCCTGACCTTGGCGGCGAGCGGCCGGCCGGGCGGGTAGACCGCGTAGAGCCCGAGCGGCGGCGGCTCGTGCTCGGCCAGCACCGCCACCAGGGTCCCGCTGCGCAGGTACCGCTCCAGGATGAAGGTCGGCATCTGCACGACCCCGGCACCGGCCGCCGCCATCGCCGCGAGCGCGCTGCCGTTGTTGGCGACCACGCAAGGGTGGAAGCGGTGGCGATGGATGCCTTCGAGCCCGCGCAGCCGCCACTCGTTGCCGCCGGCGCTGTAGCTGTAGCCGAGGCAGGCGTGGTCGACGAGGTCGCGGGGAGCCGTCGGCGTGCCGCGGCGCGCCAGATAGGACGGCGCCGCGGCGATCACACGGCGCACCGGCGCCAGGCGTCGCGCGATCAGCGAGGAATCGGCGAGATCGGCGATCCGGAGCGCGATGTCGTAACCCTCCTCGACCAGGTCGACGATGCGGTCGTTCAGCACCAGTTCGACGGCCAGCCCGGGATGCCGCTCCAGCAGCGCCGGCAGACGGGACGCCAGGTGGTCATGCCCGAACGACACCCCGGCGCTGACCCGCAGCAGGCCGGACGGATCGGTCTGCAGCGAGCCGGCCTCGGCCTCGGCCGCCTCGGCTTCGGCGATGATGCGCTGGCAGCGCTCATACAGCCGGGTGCCGGCCTCGGTGAGCGCCAGCCGCCTCGTGCTGCGGTTCAGCAGTCGGGTGCCCAGCCGGTCCTCGAGCCGCGCGACCTGCTTGGATACCGCCGACTTCGACAGGCCGAGCCGGATCGCGGCGCGCGAGAACCCGCCCTCGTCGACGACGCGCGCGAAGCTCACCATGGCGGTCAGGTTGTCGAGCATCATTGTTTCCTGTGAGAAACGATCTGTGCACAGGATCGGCCTTACGAACTCCCGAGGCAACTATTAGATAGGCAGTCACGGTGGTTCGCCTCTCTCAAGGCGGCCACACCCGGAACCCGGCACGGCCGTGGCCCTGCCCAAGCGAGCGAGACGACCATGACCAAGATCCTGGTGCTGTACTATTCGACCTGGGGCCATGTGGAGACCATGGCCGGCGCCGTCGCGAAGGGTGCCGCCGGCGTGCCCGGCACCGAGGTGACGGTGAAGCGGGTGCCTGAGCTGATGCCGGACGATGTCGCCCGCAAGGCCGGCGCCAAGCTCGATCAGGCGGCGCCGATCGCCACCCCGCAGGAGCTGGCCGACTACGACGCGGTGATCTTCGGCACGCCGACCCGGTTCGGCAACATGGCGGCGCAGATGCGCAACTTCCTCGACCAGACCGGCGGCCTGTGGGCCAAGGGCGCGCTGGTCGGCAAGGTCGGCAGCGTGTTCACCTCGACCGGCACCGGCGGCGGCAACGAGACCACCATCACCTCGTTCCACCACACCCTGATGCACCACGGCATGGTGCTCGTCGGCCTGCCCTACTCGGCCCCGCAACTCGCCGACATCAGCGAAGTGAAGGGCGGGTCGCCGTACGGCGCCGGGACCATCGCCGGCAGCGACGGCAGCCGGCAGCCGTCCGAGAAGGAACTGGCCCTGGCGGAATTCCAGGGCGCGCACGTGGCGCGCATCGCCGCGAAACTGGCCGCCTGAGGTTCGGCGGCCCGACCCCGAGGAGGGTTCCATGATCGACGTCCGCAGTTTCGACAGCCTGGGCCGGGCCGACATCGACTGGCTGAAGGCCCGTCACCACTTCAGCTTCGGCCACTACAACGACCCGCGGCGCATGGGATTCGGCGCGCTCCGGGTCTGGAACGACGACACCATCCAGGCCGGCACCGGTTTCGACCCGCACCCGCACCGCGACATGGAGATCATCACCTATGTCCGGAAGGGGGCGATCACCCACCGCGACCGTCTCGGCAACGAGGGGCGGACCGAGGCCGGCGACGTCCAGGTGATGTCGGCCGGCACCGGCATCGTCCACGCCGAGTACAACCTCGAGGACGAGGCCACGCAGATCTTCCAGATCTGGATCCTGCCGTCCGGCACCGGCCACGAACCGCGCTGGGAAGCCCGGCAGTTCCCGAAGGACGATCGGGCGGGCGAACTGGTGGTCCTGGCGTCCGGGCGGGCCGGTGACGACGGCGCGCTGCGGATCAACCAGGACGCCGCCGTGCTCGGCGCCACGGTCAAGGCCGGACAGGCCGTGACCCACGCGCTCGGCGCCGGCCGAAAGGCCTACCTCGTGGCTTCCACGGGATCGATCACGGTCAACGGCGTGCCGGCAAAGGCCCGCGACGGTGTCGCGGTCGCGGACGAGGCGACGGTCGAGATCCACGCCGTCGAGGACGCCGAGATCGTCCTGGTGGACGTGCCCTGAAGCCAGCCGGAACGGCGGCTACCCCTCGCGGTGGCCGCCGCCCTCCTCCCCGCTCTCGTGCGCCATGCGCAGCCACGACGACACCACGATGCCGGCGTCTTCGGAATCGAACTGCACCCGGGTGGCGCCATCGTCCTGACCGACCACCCGGCCGCGCAGGGCCAGCCCCGAGGCGGCGTGACGCACAGTCACCGTGGTTCCCGCCGCCGCGACCACCGCCGGAGTCAATCGGATCCCTCCGGCCGAGACGTTTTCCAGCCGGCACCCCACGGTCGTCCCGCCGACGTCGACCTCGAGCGGCGCCGACACCGGATAGCGAGGGTAGCGCCGACGCTCCGCCCCGCGCCCGGGCCCCGAGAAGATGCGCCTAAGCCAGTCCACCGTGCTCCCCCGCGTTAAGCATGTCGTTGACATTCTAGGCGGTTCTCGCCCGCGACGCGAGCCACCGGACTTTTCGCCCGTCGCCGGGTCTGATAAGAATGAAGGATGTTCAGCGGAGCGCCACCACGCCGTCGGCGGTCGTAGGGGAACGTCCATGTCGGCGGAAGCGATGGAGTCCGAGCTCTACTCGGACGACGACAAGGACGCGCTGCACATCCTGCCCTTGGCGATCATTCCGCTGAAGACGCCCGGCATCCGCCGCGTCCGGCTGATCAAGAACGCCCGCTTCGAGACCGTGCTGGAGCTCTTCAAGGACAGCCGTTCGGGATCCGGCCAGATCGACATCGCGAACCTCGCGGACTTCTTCGATTCATCGGCCCCCACCTTCGCCGAGGACCGGGTGATCATCGAGGCGCTGTCGGAGGCGCCGAGCTTCGATGTCTATTCGCTGCGCCTGACGCTGCGGTCGCACAACATCAAGGTCGACGAGATCCGCGCATCTGCGCCTGTCGCCGCTGATGCAGGAGAAGCTGACCGAGTACATGCGCGTGTTCACCCGCCCGCTGGTCCAGAAGGTGTTCGGCGACGACACCCGAGACATTTCCTCGGCGACCCAGATCATCGACATGTTCCGCGCGGTCGACCGCGAGGAGGCGCTTGCGCCGGATCAAGGCTATCTCCGACGCGCTGGGCCTGTCGATCGACCAGATTCCCGGCTTCCTCGAGGACTACGGCGACATCTTCCTGTCACTCAGCTACTTCAAGCGCTACCTCGACCAGATCCGCCCCGACTTCGAGGCGATGAAGGTCTGGATGCGGGAGGGCATCACGGATTCCCACCTGCGCCACAACCGCGACGCCGTGCGCGCCTGCGAGGTGGTGAGCGCGAACGTCGACGCCGCCATCAAGTTCGTCGTGCACCGCTTCCAGGCGTTCGACGGCACCAGCCGCGAGTTCTGGAAGGATCTGTCGCGCGAACGCTACGGCGTGCTGCGGCAGGTGATCCAGAGCCACCATCTGGTGGTCGGCGGCATCCTGTGCGGCCTGTCGGTCAAGATCGACCAGTGGCACGCCGACTTCCCGAACGCCGCCGGCAGCCCGAACAAGCGCGCCGACTGGCTGCTCGCCGAGATGGTGCCCGGCCTCGACCGGATCCGCGCCCTGGAGAAGCAGGCGCCGCGGCTGGGTTGACCGTCCTTCGCGGCCCGCCGCGGTGCGGCGGGCGCCTCAGGATGACAGAAAGAGCACGTACTTCACCCTGTCGCCCTGAGGTGCCCTTCGCGTCAGCGAGGGGCCACGAAGGGCCTGCCGGACGCGCCTAACCGCCCTCGACCGACACCGCTGCGATCCGGTCGAACGCGCCGGCGCCGATGCGCGCCGCCACCGCCTCGATGTCCGGCGCCACCTGGCGGTCGTTCTCGAAGAACGCCGCCACCGAGCGCACCTCGGCGACCGCCTCGGCGAGCGCCGGCGACGTCGCCAGCGGTCGGCGCAGGTCGACGCCCTGGGCGGCGCACAGCAACTCGACCGCCACGATGCGGCGCAGGTTGGCCGCCATCGCCAGCAGCCGGCGCGCGCCGTGGGTCGCCATCGAGACGTGATCCTCCTGGTTGGCCGAGGTCGGCAGGCTGTCGACGCTGGCCGGTGCCGCCAGCAGCTTGGTCTCGGACTGCAGGGCGGCGGCCGTCACCTGGGCGATCATGAAGCCGGAGTTGATGCCGGGCTCGGCCACCAGGAACGGCGGCAGCGAGGAGATGTTGGCGTCCATCAGCATCGCCGTGCGGCGCTCCGACAGCGCGCCGATCTCCGACGCGGCGATGGCGATCTGGTCGGCGGCGAACGCCACCGGCTCGGCGTGGAAGTTGCCGCCCGACATGATCTCGCCGGTGTCGGCGAACACCAGCGGGTTGTCGGAGACGGCGTTGGCCTCGGCCGCGAGCCGGCCGGCGGCGAACCGGAGGTGGTCGAGCACCGCCCCCATCACCTGCGGCTGGCAGCGCAGCGAGTACGGGTCCTGCACCCGGTCGCACTCCAGGTGCGAGACCCGGATCGCCGAGCCGTGCAGCAGCCGGCGGTACACCGCCGCCGTCTCGGCCTGCCCCGGATGCGCCCGCAGGGCGTGGATGCGGGCATCGAACGGGGTGTCGGAGCCCATGGCGGCGTCGACCGTCATCGCGCCCGCGACCATCGCGGCGTTGAACACCCGCTCGATCTCGAACAGCCCGGCGAGCCCGAGTGCCGTCGACACCTGGGTGCCGTTCAGCAGCGCCAGCCCCTCCTTCGGGGCCAGCGTGACCGGCATGCCAGGCCGGCGGCGTCGAGCGCCGCCGTGCCGGTCAGCCGCCGTCCATCGCGCCGCGCCTCGCCCTCGCCGATCAGCACCGCCGACATGTGGGCGAGCGGCGCCAGGTCGCCCGACGCGCCGACCGAGCCCTGCGACGGGATGACCGGCAGCACCCCGGTGTTGGCGAGCCTCAGCAGGGCGTCGATCACCTCGCCGCGGATGCCGGAATGCCCGCGCCCCAGGCCATTGGCCTTCAGCGCCAGGATCAGGAACACCACCTCGTCGGCCAGCGGGTCGCCGACCCCGGCGCAGTGCGAGCGCACCAGCGCCCGCTGCAGCTCCTCCAGGCGCTCGGTCGGGATGGTCTTCTGCGCCAGCTTTCCGAAGCCAGTATTGATGCCGTACACCACCTGACCGGAGGCGATGACGCGCGCGACCGTCGCCGCCGAATCGGCGATCGCCTCGCGCGCCGCCGGGTCGAGCTCGAGCGCCGGGCGGTCGCGGTACAGACGGCGCAGTTCGGCCAGGGTGAGCGCGCCGGGGGTGATCCGAAAGCCAGTCATCGCGCGTCTCCCAGGAACGGCAGGTTGAGGCCGTGCTCGCGGGCGCAGCTCGATGGCGTCCTCGTAGCCGGCGTCGGCGTGGCGCATGACGCCGGTCGCCGGGTCGTTCCACAAGACACGCGCGAGCCGGCGCGCCGCCGCCTCGGTGCCGTCGCACACGATCACCATGCCGGCGTGCTGCGAATAGCCGATGCCGACGCCGCCGCCGTGGTGGATCGACACCCAGGTGGCGCCCGAGGCGCAGTTCAGCAGGGCGTTCAGCAGCGGCCAGTCGGCGACCGCGTCGGAGCCGTCCTTCATCGCTTCGGTCTCGCGGTTCGGGCTGGCGACCGAGCCGGAATCCAGGTGGTCGCGGCCGATCACCACCGGTCCGATCTCGCCCTTCGCCACCATCTCGTTGAAGGCGAGGCCGAGGCGCTCGCGCTGGCCGAGGCCGACCCAGCAGATCCGGCTCGGCAGGCCCTGGAAGCTGATGCGCTCGCGCGCCATGTCGAGCCAGTTGTGCAGATGCGGGTCGTCGGGGATCAGCTCCTTCACCTTGGCGTCGGTGCGGTAGATGTCCTCCGGGTTTCCGGACAGCGCCGCCCAGCGGAACGGCCCGACGCCGCGGCAGAACAGCGGCCGGATGTAGGCCGGCACGAAGCCCGGGAAGTCGAAGGCGTCGCCGACGCCCTCGTCGAACGCCACCTGGCGCAGGTTGTTGCCGTAGTCGAGGGTCGGGATGCCGAGCCGCCAGAACACCAGCATCGCCTTCACGTGCTCGGCCATCGACGCCTTGGCGGCCCTGGCGATCGAGTCCGGGTCGGTCTCGCGCGCCCGCTCCGCCTGGTCCAGCGTCCAGCCGGCCGGCAGGTAGCCGTTGATCGGGTCGTGGGCGCTGGTCTGGTCGGTGACGACGTCGGGGCGCACGCCGCGGCGCACCAGTTCGGGGTAGACCTCGGCGGCGTTGCCGAGCAGGCCGACCGAGACCGCCTCGCCGCGCGCGCAGGCCTCGTTCACGATCGCCAGCGCCTCGTCCAGGGTGTCGGCCTTGCGGTCCAGGTAGCGGGTCTCCAGCCGGCGCTCGATCCGGCTCGGCTGGCACTCGACGGCGATCATCGAGGCGCCGGCCATGGTGGCCGCCAGCGGCTGCGCCCCGCCCATGCCGCCGAGCCCGGCGGTCAGGATCCACTTGCCCTTGAGGCTGCCGCCGAAGTGCCGGCGACCGATCTCGACGAAGGTCTCGTAGGTGCCCTGAACGATGCCCTGGCTGCCGATGTAGATCCAGGAGCCGGCCGTCATCTGGCCGTACATCATCAGGCCCTTGCGGTCGAGTTCGTGGAAATGCTCCCAAGTCGCCCATTTGCCGACCAGGTTGGAGTTGGCGATCAGCACCCGCGGCGCGTCGGCGTGGGTGCGGAACACGCCCACCGGCTTGCCCGACTGCACCAGCAGGGTCTGGTCGTCCTCCAGGGACTTCAGCGCCGAGACGATGCGGTCGTAGCTCGACCAGTCGCGCGCCGCCCGGCCGATGCCGCCGTACACCACCAGCCCTTCCGGCTTCTCGGCGACCTCGGCGTCGAGGTTGTTCATCAGCATCCGCATCGCCGCCTCGGTCTGCCAGCTCCTGGCGGTGATCTCGAGGCCGCGGGGAGCGCGGATCTTGCGGGCGTTGTCGAGCCGGGAGGGCGCGGTCATGGTTGGTTCTCCCTGGGAGCGGGGGCGTGGAGGGGGTCGACGTCGAAGGCGGCGCCGAGGCGGTAGCGGTCGCCCGGGTGCCAGAGCCAGGCACGCGAGACGGTGCGGGGGCCGAGCGCGGTGCGCCGGTGCAGCAGCAGGCAGGGCTCGCCCTTGCGCATCGCCAGCGCGGCGCGCACACGCTCCGGCGGCATCGCCGCCTGCACCACGTGCTCGACGTGCGGCGCCGGCGCCACCCGCATCAGGTACTCGTTGGGCGTCACCCGGCTGAAATCCTGGCGCAGGTAGTCCGGTGCCGCGGCCGGGTTCACGTAGCGGTCCTCGAACTGGACGGGCCGCGCAGCCCTCGTGGTGAACGATCGCCGAGTGGAAGACCGTGTCGCCGGCCGCCATGCCCAGCGCCGTCGCCACCGCGGCGGACGCCGGCGCGGCGCTGAGCGCCAGCACCTCGGCGCGGTGCGCGTGGCCACGACCGCGGATCTCGTCGGCGATGTTGCGCAGCTCCACCAGTTCCGACTGCGGGTGCATGTCGGCGACGAAGGTGCCGAGGCCCTGGACGCGCCGCAGCAACCCCTCGGCCGTCAACTCGCGCAACGCCCGGTTGGCCGTCATGCGGCTGACGCCGAGCAGGGCGACCAGCTCGTTCTCCGACGGCGTCCGGTCGTCGGGGCGCAACTCTCCCGAGCCGATGCGGTCGACCAGCCAGTCCTTGACCGCCTGGTAGCGTGGGACCGTCGCCTCGCTCACCGCACCGCCTCTCCGCAACGCCTCAGCGGGGCGATGGTAACCACGGCAGGCTTGTATATACAAGCGCGTTCATGCCGCCATCCGCGACTGGCGCCCGGGTGGCCGGCGGTGGCATAACCGGAGCGGGGCGAGGAGAAAGACGCATGGCGACCATCGCGCTCAGCGGCGTGACCCGGAGGTTCGGCGGCACCGCCGCGCTCGACCCGATCGACATGACGGTCGAGGACGGCAGCTTCACCGCGCTGGTCGGGCCGTCGGGCTGCGGCAAGTCGACCCTGCTGCGGCTGGTCGCCGGCCTCGACCGGCCGACCACGGGCACCGTCACCGCCGACGGCCGGCCGGTCGACGGCCCGGGCCGGAGCGCGGCATGGTGTTCCAGCAGCCGGCGCTGTTCCCCTGGCTGGACGTCGCCGCCAACATCCGCTTCGGCCTGGACGAGGCCGGCATGGCCCGGGCCGAGGCCGACCGCCGGGTCGCCCGCTGGATCGAGGCGGTCGGGCTCGCCGGCTTCGAGCGCGCCCTGCCCCGCCAGCTTTCGGGCGGCATGGCTCAACGCGCGGCGCTGGCCCGCGCCCTCGCCCCGTCGCCTGGCGCCCTGCTGCTGGACGAGCCGTTCGGGGCCCTCGACCGGATCACCCGCAACGGCATGCAGGACCTGCTGGTCGGGGTGCGCGCGGCCTCGCCCGCGACCGTCCTTCTGGTGACCCACGACGTCGAGGAGGCGGTCTACCTAGCCGACCGGGTGGTCGTGCTGTCGCCGCGCCCGGGCCGGATCGTCGCCGACGTGCCGGTGACGCTGCCGTCGCCGAGGGTGCGCACCGACCCCGCCTTCGTGGCGGTCCGGGTGCTTGTCGAGGAGGCGCTCGGGGCTGCGATGGCGTGAGCCACGCCGATCACAGGTCCTCTGGCGTGACCCCGGTGTCGCGAGCGATGCGAGCGAGCATGCGAGGGCCGACCTCGTCGCTGTCGTGAAACGCGAAGGTGACGTCTGGCCAACCGGGACGCTCAAGAATGCGGTGGGAGCCGCGCTGCCGCTTCACCCGCCAGCCGATCCGCAGGAGTGCAGCGAGGACCCGTCGAGCGCTTGTCGACGGCCACTGGTTCATGCAGCGGTGAAGAGCTGCTCAAGCTGCGGCACAGCCTCGCCATGCTCGATCCGGTCGGCGAGCACCCGCAGCGCCAGCGCCTCGACCTTCGACACGGCCTCACGCTCCGTGTCGGCGTATACCGCGACTCCGGGAAGCTCGGGCACGGCAGCGATCCAGCGACCGTCATCCTCGCGTTCGGTCTCGATCTTCAGCATGAGCCGACTTCCGTTGTGCAGGAGAAGCCAGATCGCATGATAACCAGTCACTTTGAATAGTCCAAAAGCGAAGCAAGATCCGGCGTCGAGGGGTGGGGCCCGCCGGACGATCTCGGTTGGCGCGGAAGCGGGTGCCGACGGCCGGCGGATCGGGTAGAGAGAAGCCGGTCGGCCGGAACCCGGGCGACGGCGGCAGGGCATACGGCCCCGCCGGGGAGGGTCGCGTGAACGCTTCGACGCCTGGAATCCTGATGCGCGGCCTGTTCGGCAACGCCTACCTGCTGCTGGTTCTGACGACGTTGAGCTGGGGCGGCAACACGATCGCCGGGCGGCTGGCGGTCGGCGAGATCTCGCCGATGGTGCTGACCGCGTTCCGGTGGGTCGGGGTGGTGGCGCTGATCGCGCTGTTCGCGCGCCGGCAGGTGATCCAGGATTGGCCGGTGCTGCGGCGCCACCTGCCGTTTCTGGCGGTGCTCGGCGCGTTCGGGTTCACCGGGTTCAACGCGCTGTTCTACATCGCCGCCCAGTCAACCGTGGCGATCAACCTTGGCATCATCCAGGGCGCGATTCCGGTGTTCGTGCTGGTCGGCGCCTACCTGGTCTACCGAACGCCGGTGACCGCGGTGCAGGTCGTCGGTGTCCTGGTCACCATGATCGGGGTGGCGCTGGTGGCCTCGCACGGCGATCTCGATCAGTTGTGGTCGCTGGCCATCGCCGACGGCGACCTCCTGATGATCGGGGCGTGCGCCCTGTACGCCGGCTACACCGTGGCGCTGCGCCGCCGCCCGCCGGTCTCCGGGATCGCCATGTTCTCGGTGCTGGCGGTGGCGGCGCTGGTCACCTCCTTGCCGTTGCTGGCTCTTGAGGCGGCGGCGGGCGCCATGGTGCTGCCGACGGCGACCGGGTGGGGCGTGCTGCTGTTCGTGGTGGTGTTCCCGTCGTTCCTGTCGCAGATCTTCTTCCTGCGGGCGGTCGACCTGGTCGGGCCCGGCCGCGCCGGGCTGTTCGTCAACCTGGTGCCGATCTTCGCCGCCACCCTCGGGGTGGTGATCCTGGGCGAGCGCTTCCAGACCTTCCACGCGCTCGCCCTCGGTTTCGTGCTCGGCGGCATCTGGCTGGCCGAGCGCGGCCGAAAGACGTGACCGGGCCTGCCTACGCCTTCGCCTTGCGCCGGCCGATCGCGGCGCGGATCTCGTCGTAGAAGATCTCCGCGAGCACGAAGCCGGTGATGGCGACGATCGCCAGGATCTGCGTGACCGTGACGTGGGACCCGAGGAAGAAGTAGGCCAGCAGCGCCGCGAGCACCGGTTTCAGGAAGAACAGGTAGTTGCCGCGCGCCGGGTCCGGCACGTGCCCGAGGCCCCAGAGCCACAGGATGAAGCCGATGCAGGTGTTCCACACCCCCAGGGTCACCAGCGCCCATGCCTGCCCCGACGGCCGGTCGAACAGGGTCAGCGGATCGACCCAGATTCCCCAGGCGACGCCAACCACCATCCACAACACCGGCGCGCCGAGCGCGAAGGTGTAGGTGGTCATCCGGATCGCGCCGTACTTGCGGATGTAGGGCCGCACCAGCACCAGGTAGCCGGCGCCGAGCACCGCGCAGCCGAGGGCGAGGAACACCCCGGGCAAGGTGCTGGCGTCGCCGTCAACCTTATGCAGGACGCCGTCCGTCAGCAGGAACAGGCAGCCGAGGAACGCGCCTATGCCCGAGACGATCTTCGGGGCCGTCACCGGGTTGCCCTCGACCACCCGGGCGACGAACACCACGAAGATCGGCATGGTCGTGACCATCGTCGCCACCTGCACGACCGTGGCGTAGTCGAGCGCCCAGTGGAACAGGAACTGGGCGAACGTCATCCCGAAGATCGACAGCCCGATCACCGGGATCGGGTCGACCCGCAGCGGCGTCACGAGGTCGCGGCTGCTCTTCAGCGTCAGCGCCACCAGCAGCAGCGCGAGGCCGCCGAGGGTGAACCGCCAGACGGAGACCTCGGCGCCCAGCAGGCCGGTCAGCTTGACCACGAACTCGCTCGAGGCGTGGCTGGCCACCCCGGCGAACGCCGCGAGATAAGCCAGCCAAACGATCGCGCTCGTCGAACCGGCTTTCGCCGGGGTACCGGGGTTGCTCAAGACCAGCCTCCAGAGATCGTTGCCTAGCAGACTATAAGGTTGGCGGGGCGCCGCAAGGGGGCTGATCCGGAATTCGCCGGCGTCACGCGATGTTCGCTTACCTTCGCCACCCGCCGCGTCTAACATCCCGGCATGAGGCGATACCGGTACACCAAGATCGTGGCCACCCTCGGGCCGGCCAGTTCCACCGAAGCGAGCATCCGCGCCCTGTTCGAGGCAGGCGTGGACGTGTTCCGCTTCAACTTCAGCCATGGCACCCACGCCGACCATCAGGAACGGTTCGACGTCGTCCGCCGGCTGGAAGCCGACGCCGGGCGGCCGATCTCCGTCATGGCCGACCTGCAGGGGCCGAAGCTCCGAGTCGGCACGTTTCCCGACGGTCCGGTCCGGCTCGAGGCGGGTGCTTCCTTCCGGCTGGAACTCGCGCAGGGCCCGGGTACCGTCAAGCGGGCCACCCTTCCCCACCCCGAGATCTTCGCGGCGATCGGCACCGGAACCGACCTGCTGCTGGACGACGGCAAGATCCGCCTGCGTGTGGTCAAAAGCGGCAAGGACTTCGCCGACACCGAGGTCATCACCGGCGGGCCGCTGTCGGACCGCAAGGGCGTCAACGTCCCGAACGCGGTACTGCCGCTGTCGGCGCTGACCGAGAAGGACCGCAAGGACCTCGCGTTCGCCCTCGACATGGGCGCCGACTGGATCGCGCTGAGCTTCGTGCAGCGCCCCGAGGACGTGGCTGAGGCCCGGCGCCTGATCGCCGGCCGCGCCGCCGTGCTGGTGAAGTTGGAGAAGCCCGCCGCAATCGACCAGTTGGAGTCGATCATCGAGATCTCCGACGCGGTGATGGTGGCGCGCGGCGATCTCGGGGTCGAACTGCCGCCCGAGCGGGTGCCGCCGCTGCAGAAGCGGATCGTGCGCACCTGCCGGGCGATGGGAAAGCCGGTGATCGTCGCCACTCAGATGCTCGACTCGATGGTGGCAGCCCCGGCCCCGACCAGGGCCGAGGCGTCGGACGTCGCCACCGCCGTCTACGATTCCGCGGACGCGGTGATGCTGTCCGCCGAGACCGCCGCCGGGCAGTACCCGATCGAGTCGGTGACGATGATGAACAAGATCATCCAGAACGTGGAGAACGATTCCTACTACCTCGACCACGCCCACGCCCAGCACGCCACGCCGGAAGGCACGGTGTCGGACGCCATCACCCTGGCGGCCCGGGAGGTCGCGGAGTCGATCAAGGCGCGCTGCATCATCACCTACACGACCTCCGGCTCGACCACGTTGCGGGCGTCGCGCGAGCGTCCGACGGTGCCGATCCTGTGCATCACCTCGAGCCTGGCCACCGCCCGCCGGCTGGCCATGGCGTGGGGGGTGCACGCGGTCCACATGGCCGAGGAACACCGCTTTTCCGCGGTCGTGCAACGGGCCACCGAGATCGCCCGGCGCGAGGAGTTCGGCACCAGCGGCGACAAGGTGGTGATCACCGCCGGCGTGCCGATGGGCACCCCCGGGTCGACCAACGTGCTGAGGGTGGAACGGATTCCGTAAACGCCCCGGCCCGCGGCGCCGCGCCTCACCACGCTGCTGGCTCCATGACTTTTTCCACCGGTGGCTCTACGCCCGCGGATCGAACGTTCGGCATTCTCGCGCTCGACCGTCGCCGCCATCACGAGAGGCCACCATGCGCCCCACCGTCGCCGAGAAGCGCGCCGTCTTCCGCCGCCTGCACGAGGCGGGTGCTTCGTGATCCCGAACCCGTGGGACGTCGGCTCCGCCGTCATGCTGCAATCGCTCGGCTTCAAGGCGCTGGCGTCGACCAGCGCGGGCATGGCGTGGACGTTCGGCCTGCCCGACAACGGCGTCGCCCGCGACGACGTCCTCGCCCACCTCGCCGCCCTGGTCGAGGCTGTCGACGTTCCAGTCAACGCCGACTACGAGAACGCCTTCGCCGACGATCCCGAGGGCGTCGCCGTCAGCGTCGGCCTCGCCGCCGGGACCGGCATCGCCGGCCTGTCGATCGAGGATTCCACCGGCGACCGCGACTCCCCGCTCTACGACTTCTCATTGGCCGTGGAGCGCGTCGCCGCCGCGCGTGCCGCCATCGACGCCAGCGGCGGCGGTGTCCTGCTGACCGCCCGCTCGGAGGGGTTCATCGCCGGGCGCCCGGACCTCGACGAGACGATCCGCCGCCTGCGGGCGTTCGCAGACGCCGGCGCCGACTGTCTCTACGCCCCCGGGATCCGCGAGGACACCCAGATCACGGCGGTGGTGCAGGCGGTCGCCCCGAAGCCGGTGAACGTGCTGACCATGGGAATGCCGGTCGATGCGCTGGCCGCCCTCGGCGTGCGGCGCATCAGCGTCGGCGGGTCGCTCGCCCGCGCCGCCTACGGGGAATTTCTGCGTGCCGCCCGCGAGATCGCGGACGAGGGCCGGTTCACATCCTTCACCCGGGCGGCACCCAGCAAGGAACTGAACGGCTTCTTTGCCGGACGGAAGCCGGACACGAGCGAGCTGTCCTGACGCAATCAGCCTTCCGCCGCATCCGGCCGGGCGAGGAAGAACTGGTCGCCCCGACGCAGACCGTAGCGGATCTCGCTGGCCGGATCGGCCCGGAAGACCTCGACGACGAAACCCGCCCGGCGCAGCCGATCGGAGAAGTCGCGGCCGTACATCCGCTTGTGATCCTCCTGGCCGAAATGCGTGCGCCGATCGGCCGGCGCCACGATGGTCCGATCCTCGTAGGTCTCGTCCCAGCCGTGGACGATCGGCACCGAGAGGATCGCCATTCCGCCAGGCTTCAGGACCCGGTGCACCTCGCGCATCGCCACGAGGTCATCGTCGACGTGTTCCAGCACATGATTGGCGATTACCGTGTCGATCGTCCCGTCCGGAAACGGGATCGCCTCCATCGCGCATTGCAGGTCGACGCCGCGCCCGGAGAGATCCGCCGTGACGTAGCGTGAGATCCGCGCGAGACGGTCTCGGATGCAGCCTTCCGGAGCGAAGTGCAGCACGTGGCGACCGTCGAACGCGGCGGGCTGGTGAGCGTCGACCAGCAGGTGCAGCAGCCGGTGGCGCTCCAGGCTGAGACATCGCGGGCACATCGCCTCGCTGCGCGGCGGGGTCCCGTAGCTCCAGAACCGGCCGCGATGACCGCACAGCGGGCACTCTCGCGTCAGCGACGCGCGGCTGAACTGCATCGGGTCGCCAAGCACCGAAGAGGCCTTGACCTGCGCCTTGACCAGCGTGGTGCCGATCACGCTGACCGCCGCCTCGGGCAGCACCTGCCGGAGGGTGTGGCGCACCCGCGACCGCGCCGACGGCCGCGGAGCCGCGTCCGGCCTTGGCTGTGTGCCGCCGGCGTTCGAGCGGGCGGGCTGCAACGAGACCGCCCGCGGGGCGTTGGGAGAGGTGTGCGGTGCCGGCTTCCGCTCGTCGAACATGCGTCTGACTTTCGATGGTATCGAGGACGCGCCCGACGTCGGCGCAAGCCGGCGCGTGACGCGTTTGCTGGGAAGAGTGCCGGCGAGCCCGATTTATTCGCCTGCGCCAGCAAACTTGTTGTCGGCCCGATTTCCAGGAGTGACGACCGAACGGGCCGCTCAGGACCCGCGCAGGCGGGTGAGCCGGTGGATGGCCTCGCCGAACACGCCGCGCGGCAGCACGACGACGACCGCCATGAAGATCAGGCCCAGCACCAGCGGCCACCAGGCGTCGAGACGGCTGGACAACTGGCTCTCCAGGAGACGCAGGGCGATGACGCCGCCCGCCGCCGCCACGAGTTCGCCTCGTCCCCGAGGGCGACCCAGATCAGCGCCTCGGCGGACAGCGCAAAGCCGATCAGCGACGGCGAGACGAAGCCGAACTGCACGACGAACAGCGCGCCGGCGAGCCCGGCGACCGCCCCCGAGAGCGCGTAGGCCCGCCGCTTCATGGCGCCGGTGTCGTAGCCGAGGTGCGGGCGCGCAGCTCGTTCTCGCGCAGCGCCGCCAGGGCGAGGCCCCAGTCAGAACGCTGGAACGCCGTCAGACCGGCGGCCACGACCGCCAGCGCCCCCAACATGACGTAGTAGACCGGCACCGGCTCCCAGAGTTCGTGACCGTCGCCGTTCAGCCCAAGCACGATCGGCGGCACGTTCATCAGCCCGTTCAGCCCGCCGATCCAGTCCCAGTTGATCGCCAGGCGCTCGAACACCACCGCGAGCGCCAGGGTGACGATGCCGAAGAACGCGCCGTGCAGCCCGCGCCCCGAGAAGGTGAACCATCCGATGGCCCACGCCGACGCTCCGGCCGCCACGACCGCGAACGCGAGGCCGGCCCAGGTCGACCGGACGACCTCCAGGCCCGGCAGCATGCCGAGCGTCAGCGTCGCCATGGCGTAGGCGCCGATGCCGAAGAACACCGCGTGGCCGAGGCTGAGCAACCCGCAATGCCCCCAGGCGAAGGCGAGGCTGATGGCCAGCATCGCGTAGGCGAAATAGACAGCGAGATCGCCCAGCAGCCATGACGCCGCCAAGGTCGGCAGCGCCGCCAGCGCCACCAGCGCGGCGAGCCCAATCAGATCGACGGTGCGGCGCGGCATCATGCGTCAGGATTCCCGGTCCGAACGGGCGACCAGACCGGTCGGCCGCAGCCGAATGACCAGGATGGCGGCCACGAACACCACGAGTTGAGCCCAGACCGGCGACGTCAGCGGCGGCGACGAGGCTGTCGAGCCCGCCGACCCCGGCGGCGCCGACCAGCGGGCCCGCGATCGAGCCGAGCCCGCCGACCAGGATCGCCAGGAACGCCGGCACCAGCCAGCCGAGACCGGCCTGCGGGTCCACCGACATCAGCGGAGCCACGGCCGCGCCGGCCAGTCCCGCCGAGGGCCGCGCCGATGCTGAACGTCCAGCGATCGAGCCGCCTGGTGTCGATGCCCAGGCAGGACGCCATCGCGCGGTTGGCGATCGCCGCCCGCGCCGCCAGCCCGAAGCGGGTGCGGAAGAACAAGGCGAAGGTTCCGGCGATCGCGGCGAGGCTGATCGCCATGATCGCCAGCCGATACACCGGGTAGGGCGCGCCGGCCACCATCACCGAGCCGAGGTCCGGCGCCGCGACCGAGTGCGAGCCCGGGCCGTACAGGATGACCATCGACTGCCGGAGCACCATCGAGAGCCCCCAGGTCGCCAGGATGGTGTCGAGCAGGCGGGTGTAGGTGTGGCGGATCAGCAGCGATTCCGCCAGCAGCCCGACCAGACCGACGGCAGCCGGGGCCAACGCCAGGCCCGCCCAGAACGGCAGCCCCGCCTGTCCGGCCGCCAGCACCACATACGCCCCCAGCATCAGGAACTCGCCATGGGCCAGGTTGATCACGTTCATCAGCCCGAACACGATCGCGAGGCCGAGCGCCACCAGCATCAGGATGAGCACCGCGTTGGCGCCATCGAGGAACAGGGTGGCAGCGTGCATCGGACCGTCTCCGGCTACAGGACGAGATGGGCGTCGAGCCGGGCCCGGTCGGCGCGCAGGTCCGTCGACCAGTTCCTCCGCCACCACCCGCCCGCGATCCATGAACACCGCCCGGCCGGTCAGGCGAAGAGCCAGGTCGATGTTCTGCTCGACCAGCACCACCGCCATCCGCTCGGCGGCGGCGATGTCGGCGAGGGCATCGGCGATCTCCAGCACCACCGAGGGCTGCACGCCTTCCGAAGGCTCGTCCAGAAGCAGCAACCTCGGCCGTGCCATCAGCGCCCGGGCGATGGCCAGTTGCTGCTGTTGCCCACCCGACAGGCGCCCTGCGGCGTCGCGACGACGCTCCGCCAGCATCGGAAACAGGACGTAGGCGCGGCCGGCGTCGGCAGCCCGGAGATCGCCAAGAAGGAGGTTCTCCTCCACCGTCAGATTGGCGAACACCTCGCGACCCTGCGGGACGTAGGCGATCCCGGCACGCGCGATCGCGAAAGACGGACGACCATCGATCCTGGCGCCGGCAAACCGGATCGCGCCGGCGTGCGCCGGGATCAGCCCCATGATCGCCCTCATCAGACGTGGTCTTGCCGACGCCGTTGCGGCCGAGCACGGCCACCGCCTCGCCCGGCGCCACCGCAAACTCGACGCCGTGCAACGTTGTTCCGCCACCATATCCGGCGACCAGGCCGGAAACCTCGAGCAGGGGCGGCTCAGCCATGGCCGGCCGCCAACGCCGCCGGGGTGGCCGCCGGGTCGCCGAAGTAGCCGTTGCGCACCACCGGGTCGCGGCGCACCTCGGCGTAACCTCCCTGGGCGACGATCCGCCCGGCCATCATCACCGCCACCGGCGCGGCCAGGATCTCGACCACCGTCATGTCGTGCTCGATGACGACGACCGCGGCCCCGGTGGCTTCCTGCAGGCGGCGGATCAGCAGCACCGTTGCCTCGCTCTCGGCGCGCGTCATCCCGGCGGTCAGGCTCGTCGAGCAGCAGCAGCCGCGGACCGGTGGCAACCACCATCCCGAGCTCAAGCCATTGCCGCTCGCCGTGCGCCAGCGATCGGGCCGGGGATTCGGCGAACGCCTCGAGGTCGATCAGTTCAAGCAGACCGCCGGTATCGAGGCGGCGAGGGCTTCCATGGGCGGCCGGGGCCGTCAGGGCCGTCCGCAGGTTCTCCGTCACCGTCAGGTTCGGAAACACCGACGGCACCTGGAACTTTCGCACGATTCCGGCCCGGGCGATGCGGTGCGGTGGCATTCGGTCGAGGTCGCGCCCTAGGAAGCGGGCGCGGCCCGCGCTCGGCCGGAGCTGGCCGGTCAGCAGGTTGAACAACGTGGTCTTGCCGCAACCGTTGGGGCCGATGATCGACAGCACCGCTCCAGCGTCGAGGGTCAGATCGAGGCGGTCCACCGCCCGGACCCCGCCGAACTCCCGGGTGAGTCCGACAATTTCCAGGAAAGAGCCCGGCGCCCGCGACAGGACTGGATGAATCCCGATCACCCCCGTCCACCCGGACCGGCCATCGGTCGCCGCCTCAGGCGCAACCGGCGTTCGGCGCGATCACGCCGAGCTGGTCGACCACTTCGAGACCCATCGCCCTGGGTCCGCGCCAGGAACATCGGCAGGGTGACATGATGGTCCTTGGCGCCGATCGTCAGCGGCCCGGTCGAGGTGCCGAAGCTGAGGCCCTCGAGGCCGTCGACCAGCGCCTCGCGATCGACCCGGCCGACCTTGTCGAGCGCCTCCTTCACCGCCTTCAACGCGTTGTGGTGCGTGAAGGCGTAGTGCGACACCGGCGCCGCCCCGCCGGCCGCCGCCGTCGCCCGCTGCACGAAGTCATGCACAGCCGGGCTGTCGAGGCTCGATGCGAACGGGACGGTAACCCACATGTTCTGTCCCTTGCCGGGGCCGAAGGCGCCCAGGTAGGTCTCGGCGAAGCCGAGGAAGGCGACGGTGACGTCGGCCAGCAGGCCCAGTTCCTCGGCCTGCTTGATGAAGGTGATGCCGTCGGCGCCGGGCAGCGCGAACACCAGGACCTTGGCGCCGGACTCCCGGATGCGCCGGATCACCGGCGCGAACTCCTTCACCCCCCACGGGGTGAACTCGGTCCCGGCCACCGTTCCCCCCATTCCCTCGATCAGCGTCGCGGCGGTGGAGAACATCTTCTGCGGCCAGACGTAGTCGGCCCCGAACATGTAGAAGCTCGACCCGAACTTCTGCTTCATCACCGGCAGGAGGCGCTCCAGTTCCTGGTTCGGGACGGTGTTGAACGCGAACAGATAGCGGTCGCAGCCGCCGCCCTCGTAGTTAGTGGCGTACAGCAGCGGGGTCTTCAGGCGGGTCATGGTCGGCATCATGGCGTCGCGGGCGTTCGAGGTGATCGGCCCGGTGATCGCCAGCACCTGATCCCGCCGGATCAGCGGTGGCCGCGCGTTCCACCGACGTCTTCGGGTCGGTCTTGTTGTCCTCGTACAGCACCTCGACCCGGCGCCCGAGGATGCCGCCCGCATCGTTGATCTCGGCCACCGCCAGATCCAGGCCGAGCCTCGCCTGGTTGCCGAACAACTCCAGCCCGCCGGAAAACGGCAGGACAGCACCGATGCGGATCGGTTCGGCGGCGTGGACCGCCGGTATCGGCAAGCCCGCAACCGCCGCACCGAGCGCGGCCCCGGTCTTCAACATGTCGCGACGTGTCAACGTAAACATGAGTCCCGTCACCCCTTGTGCGCCGGACGGCAAGTGGGTCGGCTTTGGAAGAAATCGCTTCCACGGCGGAAAAGACGTGGTTAATGAAAACGATAGACCCCCGCGACCGGCGTCACAACGGCAATCGCAGGAGAAGCCCTCCATGGCCGACCGAGCTTCCGGAATGCTGATCGTCGTCGACGTGCAGTACGATTTCTGCCCGGGCGGCGCGCTCGCCGTGCCGGACGGCGACGCCGTGGTCTCGGTGGTCAACCGGTTGTCGGGGCGATTCCCGCACCGGGTCCTGACCCAGGACTGGCACCCTGCCGGGCATTCCTCGTTCGCCAGTTCGCACCCGGGCAAGTCTCCGTTCGAGACGACCTGGATGCCGTACGGGAGCCAGGTGCTGTGGCCCGACCATTGCGTGCAGGGCAGCCCGGGTGCCGCGTTTCACGCCGACCTCGACGTCGATGGCGCCGAACTGATTATCCGAAAGGGATTTCGGCCGAGCGTCGATTCCTATTCGGCCTTTTTCGAGAACGACCGGACGACGCCGACCGGGCTCGCGGGCTACCTCAGGGACCGCGGGTTCGGGCGCGTGGTGCTTGCCGGCCTCGCCACCGACTTCTGCATCGCGTATTCCGCGCTCGACGCCCGACGCCTCGGCTTCGAAACCGTTGTCGTCACCGACGCCTGCCGGGCGATCGACCTGGACGGTTCGCTGGCGTCGGCAATGCGCGAAATGGTGGCTGCGGGCGTCACGCTTTCCGTCAGCGAGACGGTCTGACCACCTCGGGTCCACGATCACACCCGTTCATCGTCAGGCCGGCCTTCCTGGCGGAAACGTCACGGCGATGCCACAGCGATGGAACCACGGTCACAGCCAATTGTTGCTTTTCCAGACGCTTCGCCGCGTTGCCGCCTTTTGTGGCTGCCCGGCGTACGCGCGCGACAGGAGGTACGCTATGCCGTGCGTGATTCTGCTTCTCGAGACCCAGCATTCCCGGTTGTTCGAAACCGCTCAGAGCCTCGCGCGAACCGCCGGGGGTGGCGAGGAGACTTGGCCCGGCGACCTCTACGCGTTCCGGCAATTGCTTTCGCGGCATGACCAGATGGAACGCGAGGTTCTGGACCACCTCGGCGCGCCATCGGCGGCCGAGGGGCTGATCGTCAAGTTTGACCGGGTTCTGGCATCGCAGCCAGGGTTGGACCGTCAGGCCGTCGCCTCGGCGGCTCGCCAGATGACCCGCGCCATCGAAGACCACGCCCAGGAGCAGGAAGTCGACCTTTTTCCAGCGCTGGTCGAACGTCACCCGCTGTCGCTGCGACGCCAACTCGGCGAACGCTACATTCGCCAGCCAGCCGAGGAATGGTCTGTAGACACCTCGGAGAAGGCGATCGCCTGATATCGGTCGACCGGTGCGTCCGGGGCGGTGGCCGGAACCGGACCGCCCCGGACTGCGCGAAAGCGGCTACTCGGCCGCGACCGTTCCCGCGCCGGCCACCAGGGCCTGGGAAAGATCGCCCAGGATGTCTTCGATGTTCTCGATGCCGACCGAGAGCCTGACGTAGCCGTCGGACACGCCGGTCGCCAGTTGGTCCTCGGGAGACAGCTGACTGTGGGTGGTGGTGGCGGGATGAATCGCCAGCGAGCGCACGTCACCGATGTTGGCGACGTGGTAGAACAGCTTGAGCCGGTCGATAAAGGCCCTGCCGGCATCCCGCCCGCCCTTGATCTCGAACCCGACCAGGCCGCCGTAGCCGCCCTTCAGGTAGGCGTCGGCGCGGCGTCGTTCCTCACCGCCCTGCAGGCCTGGAAAGATCACCCGCTCGACCGACGGATGGCTCTTCAAGAAATCCGCGACCTTGACCGCGTTCTCGCAGTGCGCGCGAATCCGCAGCGCCAGTGTCTCCAGGCCCTGAATGATCTGGAAGGCGTTGAACGGACTCAGCGCCGCGCCGAGGTCGCGCAGCAGCGTGGTCCGTGCCTTGATGATGTAGGCCACCGGGCCGAGCGGCTTGACCGCCTCGGTCCACACCGCACCGTGGTAGCTGGGGTCGGGCGTGTTGAGGGCCGGCTGACGCTCCTTGAACTCCTCCCAGGGGAAGTTGCCGCCGTCCACGAT
This sequence comes from Rhodospirillaceae bacterium, assembly GCA_018401495.1. Lineage (GTDB taxonomy): Bacteria > Pseudomonadota > Alphaproteobacteria > Thalassobaculales > Thalassobaculaceae > Thalassobaculum_A. The sequence goes on along the minus strand of JAGYJX010000006.1, from coordinate 288,515 downwards.
CAGCCCGCCGATCGACGTGCCATGACCGCCGATGTACTTGGTGGTGGAGTAGACGATGACCGCGGCGCCATGATCGAACGGCCGGCACAGCAACGGTGCGGCGGTGTTGTCGATGATCAGCGGAATGCCGAGGCGACGACCGATGTCGGCAACCTCGCGGATCGGAAACACCTGCAGCTTCGGATTTGGCAGTGTCTCGGCGTAGTAAGCACGGGTGCGGTCGTCGGTGGCGCGCGCGAAGGCCTCGGGATCGGCCGGGTCGACGAAGCGCACCTCGATCCCCTGATCCTTCAGGGTGTTTGCGAACAGGTTCCAGGTGCCGCCGTAGAGGTCGGTGGAGCTGACGATGTTGTCGCCGGCCTTGGCGAGGTTCTGCACCGCGAAGGCGCTGGCGGCCTGGCCGGAGGCGACGGCGAGCGCGGCGACCCCGCCCTCGATCGCCGCGACGCGCTGCTCCAGAACGTCGCAGGTCGGGTTCATGATGCGGGTGTAGATGTTGCCGAGTTCCTTCAGCGCGAACAGGTTGGAGGCGTGCTCGGTGTCGCGGAACTGGTAGGAGGTGGTCTGGTAGATCGGCACGGCCACCGCACCCGTGGCCGGGTCGGCGCGGTAGCCGGCGTGCAACGCAAGGGTCTCGGGAAACTTGGACGGCGTGGTCATGGCTCGCTCCGTTTTAGCGGTCGAAGGGACCAAACGCAGCCGCCGCGCGCGGGCCAGAAGCCATCAGGCGTCGTGCGGGCAACGAAAAACCCGCCACGAGCCTGCGGGCGGGTTCCGGGACCTGCGCCGCTTTAGCTGCATTTGTAACGCGCCCGCAAGCTGGAGGCTCAAATCGGCGCGGTACCGTGAGGGAACACCCGGCGGCGGTGCGAGTCAAGCAGCCGGCTGCGACGACCGGCGGTCGCTAGAGCCGCGCCGCCTGGACGTGCATCCAGTCGAAGTTTCGGGCGCGGCCCAGGCTTACCCAGCCCTCTTCCTCCCAGGCCTGCCACCAGGGCTCGTAGGCCGGCCCCGCGAGCGCGGCACGGTCGCGGCCCCATTTGAGCTGGTTGCGTTCGGGATCCCAGTCGATGGCGATGCCCCAGGCGTGGGTCGACAGCGCGGTTCCACCGCGCATCGGCCGGTGGTTGTAGCAGCCGCCGTACAGGTGCAGCCCCAGATCCCGAAGGCGGGCCTCGCCGTAGTCGCTGTGGACCCGCTTGAGGACACGTTCGAGACTGCCGGCCACCTTCGGGTGGCAGCGAATGGCGCCCGTCGACTTCTGGCGGTCCCACGCGATGGTGAGGCGCCACGGACAGGCCACCGCCACCAGCCCGGCATCGGTCGGTGGCCCGAAGAATCCGCGCAGGTTCGCCTCGCGCTGCATCGGCCAGCCGTTCGGGTTGGCGTCCGACGGGGCTCGGTCACGCCAGGGCAGCGGCCGGGCTCCGGTGGCGAGCAGTTCCAGCAGGTCGTCGTACCCGGTCTGGGTCTCGGTGCCCCACAGCCCGTCCACCGGTCCCGCCGGAATTCCACGGTCCCTGCAGGCGAGTTGCAGGCAGGCGACCGCCCTGCGTCGCGGCGACCAGCCGCCCGGGTTCTCGATCAACTCGGCAGCGCGGGCGGTGATCATGGCGTCGACGCCGGCCCCGGTCAGGGCGTCGCGGGTCCCGCTCACCGCCCCGGCGTAGCGGCCGTCGGCGGCGAGGATCTGCTGCAGGGTCCTGATCGACTGGGCGTTCATCCCTGGCGCCTCGCTGATGGGGCGCGCGGTGTGCGGGCCGACAGGAAGGCCTCGAGGACCGCCCGGCGATCCTGCCCGCAACGCTTCTCAAAGGACGACTTCGACCGTTGCATCCATTCCACCCTGCGCGGAATTGTACAGACGCGCCGACATAAGAAAATAACTTTCGCGCGCACTAACCGAACCGACGATCGCCCCAAGGTCGTTCCTACCGCGATGAGGACAGCGCCACCGTGAGCCTCGACGACCTACTCGGCCGGATCCGCAGCTGCCGGGTCTGCGCGGCGCATCTGCCGCTCGGGCCGCGGCCGGTGCTGGTGGCGCGGCCCACGGCGAAGCTGCTGATCGTCGGCCAAGCGCCGGGAACACGGGTCCATGAGAGCGGGATCCCGTGGAACGATCGCTCGGGCGACCGGCTGCGCGACTGGCTCGGCGTCGACCGGGAGACCTTCTACGACGCCGGGCGGATCGCCATCATGCCGATGGGCTTCTGCTATCCGGGGGTGCTGGCAAACGGTGGCGACGCCCCGCCGCGCCCAGAATGCGCGCCGCTCTGGCACGACCCGGTGCTGCAGCACCTGCCGGACGTCGAGTTGATCGTCCTCGCCGGGATGTACGCCCAGGCGCGCTACCTCGGCAGGGCCCGCAAGCGCACGCTGACCGAAACCGTGGCGGCGTGGCGGGACTACGGGCCGCGCTACCTGCCGCTGCCTCACCCGTCGTGGCGCTCGCTCAACATCGAGCGCAAGAACCCTTGGCTCCGCGACGAACTGATACCGGAGTTGCGCGCCCGGGTGGCGGCACTACTGCGGCCCTAACCGGTAGCGCGCGGCGTCACTCGATCTCCACGATCCAGGGCTCGCGGACCGCCTCGGCCTCCCATTGCAGCATGTGCGGATGGGCCAGGAGGGCGTCGGCGTACGGCACCAGATCGTCCGGTACCGTCACCCCGTAGGTCCTGAGCCGGGTCGCCACCGGGGCGAAGAAGATGTCGGCCGCCGACCGGTCGCCGAACAGGAACGGCCCACCGTGAAGGGCGAGGCAGCGCCGCCAGAGCGCGTAGACGCGGGCGATGTCCTCGGCGACGCCGGGACGGCCGCGACGGCCCTCGATCCGTTCGCGGATCGCCATCGGCATGTGGGTGCGTAGCGCCGTGAACCCGGAGTGCATCTCGGCCACCACCGAGCGGGCCTCGGCCCGCCGGTCCGGGTGTTCCGGCCAAAGCCCGGCCGCCGGGGCCCGTTCGGCGGCGTGCTCCAGGATCGCCAGCGAGTCCCAGATCACCAAATCCCCGCGCCGCAGCACCGGGACCCGCGGCGGCGCGTCGGAGAACGCCGCCATCCGACCGGCGGTGTCGTCGCGGAACAGCGGCACCACCTCGGCCTCGAACGCCAGGCCCGATTGGCGCATCGCCAGCCAGCCGCGCAGCGACCAGGAGGAATGGTTGCGGTTGCCGATGAGAAGGCGATACGGCGCCATCATGCCCTCGCGGTGGATGTTCCAGCGGCGACGGTCTACGCTGCCGCGACGGTCCGCAGAAGCGACGGTTTCTCCCATCGCTGTGAGGAATTGTCTCATACCCAGCCATGAGCACCCTGCCCCCGCTCAACACGCTGCGCGCGTTCGACGCCGCCGCGCGCTACGGCAACATCAGCCGGGCGGCGGAATCGCTGCACGTGACCCACGGCGCCGTCAGCAAGCAGATCGCCGGCCTCGAGGCGTATCTGGGCATGCCGGTGTTCGAGCGGACGGCGCGCGGCCTGGTTCCGACCGAGGCCGGGGCGCTGTTGGCGCCGATCGTCGCCCAGGCCCTGGATTCGATGGCCGACGGCATCCGCCGCCTGAAGCGCGGCGCCGGGCCGGCGACGCTGACGATCAGCGTGCTGCCGTCGTTCGCGGCGCACTGGCTGATCCATCGCCTGCCCCGGTTCCTGGACCGGCACCCGGGCATCGACGTCCGGTTCTTCACCACGCGTCGCGTGGTCGACCTGACCCGCGAGGATGTCGACGTGGCGATCCGCTACGGCCGCGGCGACTGGCTCGGAGTCCATGCCGAGCGGTTCCTGGAGGAGACGCTTTCCCCGGTCTGCGCGCCGGCCCTGCTGGCCCGGCATCCAGGCCTGACCCTGGCGGAGTTGCCCCGGCACGCCATCCACTCGCATCACACCGACGCCGCCAACTGGCGGCGCTGGCGCGAGGCGTCGGGACTGCCGGAGGACGAGGCGCCCGCGGTCGCGGTCTACGACGACACCGCCCTCGCCATGCAGGCGGTCCTGGGCGGGCAGGGCATCATCCTCGGCCGCAGCCCGCTGGTGGCCGACGATCTGGCCGCCGGTCGCCTGGTCGCGCTCTCCGACGTCCGGATCACCAGCGACGAGGCGAACTACCTGGTCTGCCTGGAGCGTCAACGGCGGCGGGCGTCGGTGCGGGCGTTTCGCGACTGGCTGATCGCCGAGGCCGGCGGCGCCTGACCAGCCAGCGGGGCGATCCCGCGGCTGGCGATCGGGCGAGCAGTCATCCGGATGGCGCCGCCGCGCGTAGAGCGTTCGGTCTGGAGGCACAATGAACAGCCCACGCCGCATCCTGGCGGCAGCATTCGCCTTGCTGGCGCTGCCCGCCTGTTCGGGCGCCGATCTGCTGAACAGCCTGGTCCCGCGCCAGGGCTACACCGTGATCGAGGACCAGGCCTACGGCGAGGGGCCGCGCCGCCGGTTCGACTTCTACCTGCCCGACACCGTGGGACCGGCGACCCCGACCATCGTGTTCTTCTACGGTGGCGGCTGGGACAGCGGCGTCGAAGGAGGACTACCTGTTTGTCGGCCAGGCGCTGGCGTCGCGAGGCTACGCGGTGGCGATCCCCGACTACCGGCTCTACCCCGAGGTGCGGTTTCCCGAGTTCCTGGAGGACGCCGGCGGCTGCCGTCGCCCGGCATCGCGGCGGACGCGGCGCGCCGGCCGGCCCGCAGCGCCCGCTGCTGTACCTGATGGGTCATTCCGCCGGCGCCTACATCGCGGCGATGCTGACGCTGGAGCGATCGCTGGCTCGAACGGGCGGGGGTCAGGGTCTGCGACACCGTCGCCGCCACCGTCGGGCTGGCCGGCCCCTACGACTTCCTGCCGCTGCAGCAGCGACAAGCTTCGGGACATCTTCGGCCCGGAGGAAACGCCGGCCGCGAACGCAGCCGATCAACCATGTCGACGGGCGGGCGCCGCCGATGCTGCTGGCCACCGGCCGCGACGACACCACCGTGCTGCCGCGCAACACCATCCGCCTGGCCGCGCGGATCCGCGACGCCGGCGGCGTCGCCGAGGAGCGCTTGTACGACCGCATCGGCCACATCGCGGTGGTCGCCTCGCTGGCCCGGCCGCTCCAGCTCTGGTCGTCGGTGCTCGACGATGTCGACCGCTTTCTGGCCCGTCATCCCGTCGGCGACGCCGGGTGCCCCGAGCAAGGATAGCGGGCTACAGGCTCGAACTCTTGAGCTTGGCGCGCCGCACCCCGCGCACGGTCTCGCGGTGGATGATGAACAGGCCCGACGCGCAGATCAGCGTGGCGCCCGCCAGCACGCTCGGGTGCGGGGAAGGTTCCGAACACGAAGAAGCCGAACGCCAGCGCCCACAGCATGGCGGTGTAGTCGAACGGCGCCACCACCGACGGCGGAGCCAGCCGGAACGCCTCGGTCATGAAGATCTGCGCCACCCCGCCGACCAGCCCGATGGCCACCAGCAGCGCCAGATCCTCGGGCGTCGGCGTCACCCAGTGGGCCGGCACGAACACCAGCCCCGACAGCGCGCCGGCGACCGTGAAGTAGAACACGGTGGCGGCGGACTTGTCGGTCGAACCGAGCTTGCGCATGGCGATCATGGCGACGCCGTAGCCGAACGCCGACCCGAGCGCGAACAGCGCGATCGGGTCGGCCTCGCCGGCGATCGGCCCGGCGGTCAGCAGCGCGCCGGCGAAGCCGAGCGCCGACCGCGCCGGCCCGCCAGATCCCGACCCGCTCGCCGAGCAACGGGATCGACAGCAGCGTGCCGAACAGCGGGGCGGTGAACGATATCGCCACGTAGTCGGCGAACGCCATGCGCGCGATCGCGTAGAAGCCGACATACATCGACAGCAGGCCGGCGACCGTGCGGACGGCGTGCCAGCCCGGCCGGCTGGTCTTGAGCGCGCTCCACCCGCCCTGCATCGGCAGGTACAGCAGCAGCGGCAGCAGCGCCGGGGCGCAGCGGAACAGGATGATCTGCGAGACCGGGTAGCGGCCGTCCAGCAGCTTGATCACCATGCCCATGCAGGCGAACAGCGCCACCGCCAGCACCTGCATGGCGATGCCGCGCCCGTAGCCGGCGGTCGGGGAGGGTTCGGCGGCGGCGCTGGTCATGCCGTGCTATCCAAGTTCGGCCACGGCCCGCCGCCGCAACCTGTCATCGCATCATGCATGATCAGCTAGGCAACCGCCGTGCACAATGCGCGCAGGAGCCATGCTTGGCGCCCCGAGGTGCAGCGTTCTAGGCCGCCGACTTTCGGTGCGCGACGATGGTGAGGTAGCGACTGCTGCCGCCGAGGTCGGGCCGGCTCCGGCATCTCACGAACCCGACTTCCTGCAGGAGCCTGATCGTCTCGGCTTCGGTGTACATGTCGCTCGGAAGGCCGACCAGCGGCTTGATCGGCCGCTCCAGATGATTGACCCATTTGGCCCCGTCCGGATCCGAGATGATCAGCGCCCCTCCCGGCCGCAGGCACCGGTGTATCCCGCAAAACATGTCGATCAGGCTGGGTTCGTCCAGGTAGACCATGACACCGAACATCATGGCGAGATCGAACGGCTCGGTGTTTTCCGGAATCGACTCGATGTTCCGGTAGGCAATCTCGGCGCCGCCGCGGGGGTTCACCAGGCAAACCCGAGGTCGCAGATGGCCATAGTCGTCACCGAGATGGGCAACGAAGCCCTGCCTGGTGCCCCCGACATCGAGGATCCGAGCGGAGTCGCCCTTTGGCAGGACAAACTCGTCGACGATCTGTTTGACGATTTCAGGATGCGAGGACGGTGACCTGAGGTTGAAGAGCGACGCCCCGTGCCAGTCCCATCCAGTCCAGCGAGTCTTGATGTTTGTCCACATAGCCCAGGATCACGAACGACATTCAGTCACACACCCACGACGAGTTCTGCGACCGGCCCACGATAACCTTCCAACGCCTCACATGTTCCCTCGGAATTCGCTCTGTTAAAGCCGGCGATCGCCACAGCCGCCTACAGGTCGACGGCGACGCTGGCCAGGAAATCTCCGGACTGCACCAGGCCCGGAAAGTGCCGGCCGATCAGCAGGCCCGAGCGGCGGGCGGCGTAGACCGCGGGCTCGCGGGCCGGTTCGTCCACGAAGTGGATGCGGGCGATCGGCTGGCCCTCGGCCACCTCGTCGCCGAGGTCGACCAGCGGCTCGTGGATGCCGAAATGCTCGGCCGCCACGAAGCACCGCTCGTCGGGCATGTCCATCATCCGGCTGGGGCGCTCGATGTCGGGGGCGCCGCCAAGGATCCCCATGTGCTTCAGGATGTTGCGCACCCCTCTGGCGGCGATGCCGTTGGAGCGGACGGTCGAACTGCCGCCGCCGGCCAGTTCGGTGGTCACGAACAGCTTGCCGAGACCCTCGACCCAGGTGTCGAGCATGCCTTCGGCGTCGAGCTCCAGCATCACCACGCCGACCGGGGCGGCGAACGCCTCGACGGCGGCGATGGCGCGCGCCTCCAGCGCCTTGTCGGCGAGCCGGTGGGTGGCTGCAAACGGCACGAAGTCGAGTGTCCTGCCGCCGGAGTGCAGGTCGAGGACGAGGTCGGCGCGCGGCACCAGGACGGTCGCCACGTAGTGCGCGATCATCGCGGTGATGCCGCCGTCGGGACGTCCCGGGAACGACCGGTTCATGTTGCCGCCGTCGATCGGCGAACAGCGCGCCGCCGCCCGCACCGCCGGATGGTTCAGCCCCGGCAGCACGATCACCGTCCCGGTCACGTCCGCCGGATCGAGGCTGTGCGCGAGGTTGCGCAACGCGATCTGGCCTTCGTACTCGTCGCCATGATTGCCGGCGACCAGCAACGCCGTCGGACCGTCGCCGTTGCGGATCACCGCCACCGGGATCCGCACCGAGCCCCAGGCGCTGTCGTTGCGGGAATGCGGGACGACCAAGGGCACCGAAGCGCTTGCCGTTCGGCGTCGAAGTCGATGCTCGCCCGGATCTTGGAAGGCCGGTCGCCGCTCATTCGCGGATGCTGGCGAATCCTCCCGACCGGGTCAACCGGCCCCACCTTGACGCAAACGGCCGTCCCCCGAGGGGACGGCCGAGCGCCGTGTGGTCCGGTCGTGCCGGCGGCTACTTCAGGTAGCCGTTCTCACGCCAGATCGCGTAGTCATCGCGGAACTTGCTGTAGGAAGCCCAGATCACCTGGGCATCCTTGCTGGCCTTGATCTCCTCCTGGATGACTTCGAGCCAGGCCTTTTCGAACTGGGCGATGACGTCGTCCGACCAGCGGTGGATGGTGACGCCCTTCTCCTTGTGGAACAGCATCGCCTCGAACTGGCCGGCCTCTCCCTCGACGAAGCCCTGCAGGGTCTGCTGATCGCACGCCGCCTTCAGCATCGCCTTCTGGTGGTCTTCGAGCGCGTCGTGCTTGGCCTTGTTGACCAGCAGCTCGCCGATCGTCGCCTGCTGGTGCCAGCCCGGGAAGTAGTTGTGCTTGGCGACCTGGTAGAAGCCGAGGTCCTTGTCGATCGCGGCGAGCGAGAACTCCGTCGCGTCGATCGTCCCGAGCTCGAGCGCCGGGTAGATGTCGCCGGCGGCCAGAAGCTGGGTGGAGACCCCGAACTTCTCCATGACCTTCGCGCCGAGGCCGAAGAACCGCATCTTCATGCCCTTCAAGTCGTCGAGCGACTTGATCTCCTTGCGGAACCAGCCCGAAGTCTCCGGCGGGATGATGTTGCAGATGTAGAACACGATGCCGTCGCGGCCGTACATCTCGTCGGCGAGCTGGACGCCGCCGCCGTACCGCATCCACGCCAGGTACTCGCCGCCGTTCGGGCCGAACGGCACCGACGAGAAGAACGCGTAGGCGAAGTTCTTGTTGACGTTGAAGCCCGGGGTGCCCCAGGCGGCGTCGATCGAGCCGCTCGATACCGGATCGTAGTAGGCGATGCCCGGAACCAGCGCGCCCGGCTCGAACACCCGCAGGTCCATCTCGCCCTTGGACATGGCCTTCAGGCTGTTCGCCACGTTGTAGGGACCGGTTCCGATCACGAACAATTTGCTGCCGAAGGCCGAATGCACTTTCCAACGCACACGCTCGGCGTCGGCGGTCGATGCCGCGCCCACCACCATCGTCGCGAGCACCGCGCCGGCGACAAGCTTGAACAGGTTCTTCATCTTCATTGAGGTCTTCTCCCAGTCTCTCGTTCGTCGATGACGACGATCGGGGCCGAACGTGATCCCCGGACCGCGGGCCATGGCATCGCCTTTTCGGTCGCGCCAAAGCGTCTTTTGGGTCCGGCCGGACGCGGGATCGCGGAGGGGATCTCACACAGGTCCGCACAACGGACCCTCTCCCGGATCGACGCGTACGGACGAGACCGGGATCGAGCGTAGCGGCAGGAAGAAAGCGGTCAAGTACTCGCGACCGCCGCGTTCCATCGGAGCGTCGGCGTAGCGGTGCAACTCAAGGCAGTCTGCGGCAGTCCGGGCCGACATTGACCCATCCGCCAGTCTGATATCTACCATATGAGATGAGGCGGAACCGTGGACCCAGAAGCCAGGGTCGTCTCGAATGCCCGAATCCCGGGCCAGGGCGGATCAACCGCCCTTCACGAGAAATGGGAGGAAACCCGATGCGCGTGACACCCCTGCTGCGAGCCGCCGGCCTGGCGGCTCTCGCCGGCGGCCTGATCCTCGCCACGGCGACCGATGCCGATGCCCAGCGCCAGCGCTGGAAGCTCGCCAGCTCCTACGGCTCCAACCTCGATGTGTTCGGCGAGAACATCAAGCGCACCCTGGACAACATCGACGTGGCCACCGACGGCAGTCTGAAGATCCAGTTCTTCGAACCCGGCGCCCTGGTACCGGCCCTGCAAGTGTTCGACGCGGTCTCGACCGGCTCGGTCGACGCGTCGTACACCTCGTCGGGGTTCCACGCCGGCAAGCTGCCGCACGCCATCTTCTTTTCCTCGGTGCCGTTCGGTCCGAGCGTCAACGAATACTTCGCCTGGATGATCGGCGGCGGCGGCAACGAACTGCACGCCGCGGAGTACGGCAAGTACAACGTGGTTCCGAAAGTCTGCGGAATCGTGGTGGCGGAATCGTCGGGCTGGTTCCGCAAGGAGGTAACCTCGCTTGAGGAACTCCGGGGCATGAAGATGCGGTTCTTCGGTCTCGGCGCCAAGGTCATGGAGAAGTTCGGGGTTTCCACCCAGCTCCTGGCCGGTGGCGACATCTATCCGGCGCTCGAACTCGGGTCGATCGACGCCACCGAGTTCTCCTATCCATCGCTGGACAAGGCCCTCGGTTTCTACCAGATCGCCAAGCACAACTACTTCCCGGGCTGGCACCAACAGGCCTCGCTGCTCGAGGTCATCATGAACGCCGACAAGTGGAAGTCGCTGACCGACGGCCAGCGCCGCGTGGTCGACATGGCCTGCGGCGACGCCAATCTCTGGTCCATGGGCCGGGCCGAGGCCTCCCAGGGCGACGCCATCGCCTTCCATCAATCGAAGGGCGTGACGGTCCACAAGTGGCCGGACGAGACCATCGCCGCCTTCCAGAAGGCCTGGAACGAGGTCGTCGAGGAGCAGGCGGCATCGAACCCGGATTTCAACCGGATCTACCAGGCCTACAAGGCGTTCCGCGACAAGTACGCGCCCTGGAAGGAACTCGGCTACCTGAAGTAGCCCACCCGCCGGCCTTCGGTCCAAGAGGGGCCGCCGCGACGCCGGGGCCGGAAGGCCCCGGCGTTCGCCGTTCCGGGCCCGGAGCGCCCACCCCGGTCGGCTGGGTGCCGCGGCTGTGCCGCGAGTGAGCGCGAGAGCCCCTTGATCCGGGTTCGGTGCAGCACCCGGCGGGCGGCTGCGTCGAACGGGTTGTGGTGGTGCGCTACCGTCGCGGCACCTTGACCAGCAGGACGAGGGGGATCACCGCGAGCGCGGTCCACTCGAACAGATGGAAGGCGTTCAGGTAGCCGATCATCATGGACTGTCGGCTGATCTCCTGGGAAAGCGCGGCCAGCGACGCCGCGTCGTCGAGTGACCAGCTGCCGAACATGCCCTCCTGCATCGACAGCGCCCGGTTCATCGGCGAGGCGTTCGGCGCCAGCTCGGAGTACGTTATCCGGGCGGTCCGCAACGCCACCGTGATCGACAGCGAGATGAAGATCGAGCTGCCGATGTTGCGCACCAGGTGGAAGATCGCCGTGGCCTCGGCGGTGCTTCGCTTGTCGAGGGTCGCAAACGTGACCAGCGTCAGCGGCACCCAGATGACCCCGACCCCGAAGCCCTGCAGAGCGCTGGTCCAGAGCACGCCCCAGGTCGTCAGGTCGACGCTGAAATGCGCCAGCACCCAGCCTGAATAGGCCTGGCAGGCGAAGCCCATGACCAGCAGGAACCTCGGGTCGAACTTGTTCGCCCAGAACATCAGGAAGAAGCCGATCAGCGTGCCGACCCCGCGCGCGCCGAGCACGATGCCGATGACCGAGTCCGGGTAGCCGCGGACCCCCTGCATCAGCGGCGGCAGCAGCGTCGTCGGCGTGAAGTTGAGCATCCCGAACACGAACACGATCGCCAAGCCGAGCGCGTAGTTGCGGTCGGCGAGCAGCTTGGGGTTCAGGAACGGCCGCTCGGCGGTCGCGGAGTGGGCGATGAAGATGTACAGCGCCAGCGCCGCCAGCGCGCCGCACATCAGGATCATGCCCGGACTGATGCCAGTCCAGCCGCTCGCCCTGGTCGAGCATGAACTGGAAGCTGGCGATGAACACCGACAGCGCCAGGAAGCCGGTCCAGTCCAGGTGCGAGGCGCCGGCCCGGCTGCGGTCCTGGATGTAGACGATCACGCCGGCCAGCGCCGTCAGCCCGAACGGCACGATCATGAAGAAGACCCAGCGCCAGTTGTACATCTCCGAGAGGATGCCGCCGACGGTCGGCGCCAGCACCGGCCCGACGACCACTCCCATGCCGAAGATCGCCATGGCGGAGGCCTGCTTCTCGCGCGGGTAGCTGTCCATCACGATCGCCTGGCTGAGCGGCACCAGCGGCGCCCCGAAGGCGCCCTGCAGGACCCGGAACAGCACCAGGCCCTCGAGCGAGGTGGCGAGACCGCAGGCCAGCGACGCGCACGTGAAGCCGACCACCCCCCAGATCAGGATGGCACGCCGCGAGAAGCGCGCCGCCAGCCAGCCCGTCATCGGCGTCGCGACCGCGGTGGCGATGATGTTGAAGGTGACGACCAGCGCGATCTGGTCGGTGGTCGCCGACAGCGTTCCCTGCATCTGCGGCAGCGATACGTTCGCGATGGTAACCGTCATCGCGTACAGCATCGTGACCATGGTCAGGGTGGTCAGGATCATCGCCCGCGTGAACGCGGTCGGACCGGAGGCGGTGGAGTCGTCGGATGTGGTGACCGTCATGGCGGGGACGATAACGCGGCGGGTCCGGCGGCGCACGCGAAGAGCATCGCCAGCCGGCTGCCGCAAACACCGGAACGGCGGGCGCCCCTCCCCGAGAAGCGCCCGCCGCCGGCTCCCTCCTCCTCGATCGCCATCCCGGCGCTCTCGGAGGGTCTCGACCAGTCCGCGTCCCGGGAGAACTTCTACCCGGCCGCTATGAACAAATCCTTAACCGGCCCCATTTACGCCGACTGAATTCGTTGCAGGAACGACTGCACCGAGGCCCGCATCCGGTCAGACTCCGAGGCCATGTCGCGCGCCACCGACAGCACATCGCCGGCTTGCCGGCCGGACTCGCCGGCGGCGTCGCTGACACCCTGGATGTTGGTGACGACCATGTCGGTGCCGTGGGCGGCGTGGCTGACGTTGCGGGAGATGTCCTGAGTGGCGGCGGTCTGCTGCTCCATGGCGGCGGCGATCGCGGTCGACACCTCCTCGACGCCCTGGATGATCCGCCCGACCTCGGCGATCTCGCGCACGGCGTGGTCGGTCTCGCCCTGGATCGCCCCGATCTGGGCGCGGATGTCCTCGGTCGCCTTCGCGGTCTGGGTGGCCAGCGCCTTCACCTCGGAAGCGACCACCGCGAAGCCCTTGCCGGCCTCGCCAGCCCGCGCCGCCTCGATGGTGGCGTTGAGCGCCAGCAGGTTGGTCTGCTCGGCGATGTCGGTGATCAGCTTGACCACCTCGCCGATGGTGACGGCGGACGTCGAGAGCGTCGACATCACGGCGCTCGCCCGCTCGGTCGACTGAGCGGCCTGCGCGGCGTCGCTGCTGGCCTTCTGGGTCTGCCGGCTGATGTCCTGGATCGAGGCCGTCAGCTCCTCGGTGGCGGCCGCCACGTTCTGGACGTTGGCGCCGGCCTCGGTTGCGGCGGTGGCAACCGCCGTCGACTGCCGCTCGGTCTCCTCGGCGACCGCGCTCATCTGCTGGGCGGTCGCCCGCATCCGCTCGGCCTGCTCGGCGAGCTTGGCCAGCATATCGGCCGAATCGGCCTCGAACCGGGCGATCAGCCGCGCCACCTCCTCGGCCCGGGCGAGCTTCTCGTCGGCCGCGCGCCGCTGCTCCTCGGTCAACCGGCGGTTCTCCACGATGCCGTCCTTGAACACCTGGACCGCCCGGGCCATCCGGCCCAGCTCGTCGCCGCGGTCCGTGCCAGGGATGTCGGCGCCCAGGTCACCCTCGGTCAGTCGACCCATCACCTCGGTCAGGCCGGCAACCGGCACCACGATGCTGCGCCCGAGCACCAGCCAGCCGGCGACGGCCAGCACGGTGGAGACGATGGCGCCGATCAGCGAAACCGCCAGCGTGACGCTGAAGGCCGACGCCATCGCGGCCTGGCTCGAGGTCAGGGAGTCCGCGCCCTGTTGCAGCAGCGCCTGAATCTCGGCGTCGGTGGCGGCGAGAAAATTGGAACCGGCGCCATTCGACTCGATGACCCGCGCCTCATCCACCGTGAGCGGCTTGCGCATCAAGGCGATCTGCCTGTCGGCAACATCCCGGCGCCACGACACCACATGCCCCTTCAGGCCCTCAAGACGAGCCTCGCCTTCGGACCCGTCCAGGCGCTCGGCCGCCTGCAGCATCGCCCGGTCGAAACGGCCGCCGGCTTCCTGGTAGCGCGTGATGTTGTCACGGTCGCCGGACAGCAGGAGACCGCGCACCGCCAGCACCTGGTCGGCGACCGCGACGCTGAGGTCGTTCAGGACACGGTTGGTCTCGGCGACCGCCACCGTCCGACGCGCTTCGGTCTCGACCTGCCGGATCTCCAGCACGGTGACGCCGCCACCGGCAACGATGATCACGACGATCGCGGCAAAGGCGGCCAGCAGCTTTCTCGATATCGATGCGTTGTTCAGCCAGGACATGTCCGCTCTCCCGCTCACGAGCCCTTGCGCGCCGCAGCGCGGCGCTCAAGTTCCGTCAGGTTCACTTCCGCCGTCAGCGCGCCGATTCTGGCGCCGGCCGCGTCGGTCAGCGTCATATTGACCTGGCAGCGCCAGGTGGCTGTCTCCTCATGGAATTCCGGCTCGTCGACGAACACGGCGTCGGCGGCGACGTCGAAGGTCTTCTGGAACTTGGCTTCGTCGGCCTGCCAGTAGTCCGAGGTGACGCTGCTCTGCCCGGCGTTCAGGCCCTTCGCCGTCATGACGAACAGTTCGGTGTACAGCCCCGCCGATCCCGCCTGGATCCGCAGCAGGTAGCCGGACAGCGGGCTCGACAGCACCGCGGTGATCAGCGGCTGATCGTCGGCCTTGCGCTCGGTCAGCCATTGCCGGTCGAGCGCGTCGATGGCGGGCTGGTCGAACCCGGCCTGGCGGTCGTTGAGCTCGGACAGGGTCAGGCGGACCACCGGTGTGGAAGCCCAGTCGCGGATGGTCTGGAGCAAGTCGGAGGTCACCAGGTCCTTGGACGGGGCCGGCTCCGAGGCGCTCCCCGGCGCCACGCCGGCCAGGAGGGCCGCGAGCGTCGCAATTAAAATCAATGGTTGTCTCAGTCGCATTTCGACTCTCGCCTTGGATTATCCACGAGGCGAGAGTAACAATCGAGAATGAAAATTTACTTAATGGAATCCGAAGCGTAGTCGACGCAGACCTGCATACTTATTTATGATGATGGTCAGGGTGTACTATACTGATTCCTGGAGATTTTTGACTCGACACGCAGATCCTTCGACGCCCCTCTCCTGTCGTCCATTGTCTCTCGAACATCGGTCACTTCGCCATTCCGGCGCGACCCGTCGGCGGTTTGGAGGCGTCTCCAAAATGTCGCGGAACCCCCGGCGAACCGTGACGCCCGAGCGCGGTTGTCACCCTGCGCCGGGGCGGAAACGTTTGCTCTCCACGGCTCGGGGCGCCGACGACGGCGCCGCTTCCAGGTGATTTTGAGCGACGCGAGGATCGGAAGATGAAGTTGAAGAGGCTGTTCGAGGTCAACGTCCGCGACGAGGATCCGCAGTCGGAACCGAAGACGCTGATCGTCCTGGCCGACGACGAGGACGATGCCCGCGCCATCGCGGAGGTGCGGCGCACCGAGGTGGCCGGGCTGATCGAGATTCCCGGGCTCGTGACGGCGGTCGGCCCGAGCCGCCTGATCGGCTGGACCCGCACCATGTAGAGCGGTGTCGGCGTAGAGCGGTATCGGCGCGGCGTCGGTCCGGCACCGCGTCGCGGCCGGCCCGGCGGCCTAGGACGGCTGCGGCGGCGAGCGGTGACGCTGTCGGATCCCGACCGCCCGAAGCACCGCCGCCAACCTGTCCTCGGCTTGGCGGAGTTCGTCGAAGTCGCCGCGCAGGGCTTTCAGGGCGTAGCGTTCCCGGCCGATCTCCTCGGCGGTCCGGAACCCGATCCGGCGCAGCACCGGCAACGGCGGGCACCAGCCCTCGACGGAGTGCTGCAGCAGGAAGGCCGTCACAACCGCCGGCAGGATCAGCCACGCGCGCGATCCCATGGCACCGAGGGCGACGCCGGCGAACGCCAGGCTGGCGGCGTTGGCCTCAAGCACGCGCTCGACATCCCATTCGTGATCGAGTTCCCGGAGCCGGTCGGCGATCTCCTCCGGGTGATCCCGGTAGTAGGCCAGCCTGACCTCGGTCTCCCGGGCGATCCGGCGGTTGATGTCGTCGGCCGTGTTGGCGGGGACGCGTTCGGCGGTAGATGGCGTCATGGTCAGCCTCCTCTCCGGATGGTTCGTCTGCGGGCAATCGGCCGGCCGTGCCATTCGTTCCGTCAGCGGAAAGCAGAGCCGCGACTCCCCTCTTACCGACCGCGGCCTTCCCCTCTACTCTGCGCGCCGAGCCCTCTGAAGGAGACCCGCGCATGGCCGACGCGAGCCCGTCGCCGACCTTCCCGAAAACCGTCATCGGAGCCCTGCCGGCCCCGGGCTGGCCGCCGACCCAGCGTGATTCCACGTCCGGCATCGACCCGGCCCGGATCCGCCGGATGAACCTGAACGAGTCGCCGTTCCCGCCGTCGCCGCGGGCGGTGGCGGCGATGCAGGAGGCGGTGACCCGGGTGAACTACTACCCGGACCCGCAGTGGCGCGACCTGACCGCCGCCCTGGCGGCGCACACCGGCATCCCGCAGGGCCGCATCGTCATGGGCCACGGCTCCGACGAGCTGATCGTCCAGGTCGGCCGGCTGGCGCTGGCGGAGGGCGACGAGGTGGTGGTGCCGACGCCGTCCTTCCCCGGCTACGCCAAGTGCGCCGCCGTCAACGGCGCCCGCCTGGTGGCCGTCAAGGTGCGCCAGGACGGCGCCCCGGACGTCGACGGCATGCTGGAGGCGGTGACAGGGCGCACCCGGCTGGTGATCCTGTGCACCCCGAACAACCCGACCGGCGGCATGCTGACGACCGACGAGGTGGTGCGGCTGGCGCGCGGCCTGCCGGCCACCACCATGCTGGTGGTCGACGAGGCCTATTACGAGTACGGCCGGCACGCCGGCGGCGACGACCACCTGGCGGCGATCGCCGCGGCCGGGATCGCGGCACCCTGGGCATCGTTCCGGACCTTCTCGAAGGCCTACGGCATGGCCGGCATGCGGGTCGGCTACGCGCTGTGCGGCTCCGACGCGGTCGCCCTGGCGTTCCAGAAGATCCGCAGCACCTTCAACGTCAGCGCGGTCGCCCAGGCCGGCGCCCTCGCCGCCCTCGGCGACCAGGAGCACACCCGCTCGATCCTGGAGCGCACCCGGGTCGAGCGCGAGCGCATCGTCGCCGGCATCGTCCGGCTTGGCTGCGAGCCGTTCCCGAGCGTCGGCAACTTCATCGCCGCCCGCACCCCGAAGCCGGCCGGCACGGTGTGCGCCGAGCTCGAGGCCCGCGGCGTGATGATCGGCCGCCTCGGCGCCCCCGGCTTCGACGACTACATCCGCATCACCACCGGCACCGCCGACGACACCGACGCCCTGCTGGCGGCCCTCGCGGAGGTGCTCGGGTAGGCGCCGTCCAAGCGGCGGGTGTGGCTCCCGGCTCGCGCTGCGCTTGGCCGGGATGACGACAAGGTGGGGGTGATCACCCCCGCTGTTCGCCGCCCCTTTCCTTTTGTCGTCACGTCAGTGAGCGGGCTCTCTCTCCCCCTCGTCATCCCGGACCGGCCCGCCCCGGCGGGACGGATCCGGGACCCAAGGAGCGATGGCGGCTTGCCGCTGGTGGTGCCGACGGAGCGGCGGGAGTCCGGGTCGCGCTGCGCTTGGCCGGGATGACGACAAGGTGGGGTGTGATCACCCCCGCTGTTCGCCGCCCCTTTCCTTGTCATCACGTCAGTGAGCGGGCTCTCTCCCCTCGTCATCCCGGACCGGCCGCGCCCGGCGGGACGGATCCGGGACCTACGAAGCGACGGCGGCTTGCCGGTGGTGGCGCCGATGGAGCGGCGGGTGGCTCCCGGCTCGCGCTGCGCTTGGCCGGGATGACGACAAGGTGGGGAGGGGCGCCATCCCGGACGCAGCGGCGCTGTCCCGGACCGGCGCCCGCCGGCGATCAGGCGTGGTTCCAGTTCTCCGGGTCGTCGTTCTCGCCCGGCGAGAGGCCGAGGATGTCGCCGTCGGTGTCGACCCCGAGACCCAGCACGGTGCGGTTGGCGTAGGCGAAGTAGGCCACGACCTGGTTGATCTCCAGGATCTCGCCGTCGTCCCACCCCGCCGCGCGCATCGCCTCGACCGTGTCCGGCGTCATCCCGGCCGGGTCGCGGGTCAGCCGCTCGGTGTAGCGCACCGCAGCCAGATGCCTGGCGTCGAACGCCGCCGCCGGGTCACCCGCCTCGAAGGCGGCGCGGATCTGGTTCGCGCGGTCGTCGTCGCCGAGCAGCCGGCGCAGGCCCTGGAAGTGGTGCTCGACGCAGTACGAGCAGCCGTTCAGCAGGCTGACCTGCACCCCAAGCGTCTCCAGGAAGTGCTTCGGCACCCGGTTGCCGGAATGGTGCAGGACGTACTTGTAGAGGGTCATGTGGCCCTCCATCGAATGCGGCCGCAGCGAGTGCGCCATCATGATGTTGTCGACGTTGTCGCCCGGCCCCTTCACCCGGTCGTACAGCGTCTTCAGCCGGCCGGTCGCCTCGGGGTACGGAACCGTGCGTATCCAGGTCATCGCGTCGCTCTCCTCGCCTATCGAGGCGCCATTCTGACCGTCTCCGCAAGCCGCGGATAGAGCCGTCGCGGCGGCTCGGGCATCCCTGGCGGCGTCACGCCACGCGCCCGAGGAGGCACCGATGCCCGCCATCCGATTCGTCGCCCTTCCCCTCGACATCGCCCGCCGGCTGCAGGACGGCGGCCCCGACGCCAACGGCCAGGTGCCGGAGCGGCGGATCTCCGACGGCGACGGGGTGCCGTGCCGGCTGACGCTGCGCGCCGTGCCGGCGGGCGAGCCCTACCTGATCCTGGCGCACCGGCCGTTTCCCGCGCCGCAGCCCTACGCCGAGATCGGGCCGATCTTCCTGCACGCGGACTCGCGCGAGCGCTGGCCGGAGGGCGATGCGATCCCTCCGGCGCTGGAGTCGCGGCACTACATCGTGCGCGGCTACGGGGAGGACGACCGGATCGTCTACGGCACCGGCCAGATCGTCGAGACCCCGGCGATTCCGGCCAGGGCGGAGGCGATGCTCGCCGACCCGCGGATCGCCTACCTGCACGTCCGCTCGGCGTCGAACAACTGCTACCAGTGCCGCATCGAGCGGGCCTGAGAGCGTCAGAACCGATCGACGGAGCGCCCCCTCTGGTCCTTCGTGGCCGGCCGCTGCGCGGCCGGCACCTCAGGACGATAGAATCAAATAGAGCGCTTCCAATTGGTTACTCTGTCGCCCTGAGGCGCCCCCGCG
Source organism: Rhodospirillaceae bacterium (assembly GCA_018401495.1). Classification (GTDB taxonomy): domain Bacteria; phylum Pseudomonadota; class Alphaproteobacteria; order Thalassobaculales; family Thalassobaculaceae; genus Thalassobaculum_A. The sequence goes on along the minus strand of JAGYJX010000006.1, from coordinate 269,291 downwards.
CAGCGGGGGCCACGAAGGGCAGCCAGCAGCGAGAGTTTCCCTACCCCCGCCCGTACAGGCCGTCGAGCTTCTCCCAGTAGTTCTCGCGGATCTTGTGGCGGCGGATCTTCAGGGTCGGGGTCATCATGCCGTTCTCGGTGGTGAACGGCTCGCGGGCGACCACGAAGCGGCGGATCTTCTCGATCTGGGCGAGGTCGCCGTTGACCCGGTCGACCGCCTGGCCGACCGCCTTGCGGAACCCCTCGTCGTCGCACAGCGCCTCGATGTTGGCGGTGCGGCCGTTCTCGGTCGCCCATGCCTCGACGAAGTCGGGATCGGGAACCACCACCGCCACCAGGTACGGCCGCTTGTCGCCGTACACCAGCGCCTGCTGGATCTCGCGCTCCAGCGTCAGCTTGCTCTCCAGCCGGGCCGGCGAGATGTTGTCGCCGCCGGAGTTGACGATGATGTCCTTCTTGCGGTCGGTGATCTCGATGTAGCCGTCGGGATGGATGACGCCGATGTCGCCGGTGTGCAGCCAGCCGTCGACGATGGTGGCCGCCGTTGTCTCGGGGTCGCGCCAGTAGCCCTTCATGAGCATGTCGCCGCGCACCAGGATCTCGCCGTCCTCGGCGATCCGGACCTCGACGCCGCGCAGCGCCGGGCCGACAGTGTGGATCTTGATCGCGCCCGGCGGGTTGGCCGAGATCACCGGTGACGCCTCGGTCTGGCCGTAGCCCTGCAGCAGGGCGACGTCGAGGGCCAGGAAGAACTTGCCGATGTCGGGGTTGAGCGCCGCCCCGCCTGACACGAACGCCTTCAGGCGGCCGCCGAAGCGGGTCGCCACCTTGCGGCGGACCAGCAGGCCGAGCAGCCAGTCGTAGAGCCGCTCGCCGAGCGACAGGCTGGCGGGATCTTCGTAGCGCTTGCGGCCGAGCCGCACCGCGTCGTGGAACAGCTTGGCCTTCTGCCCGCCCTGGCGCTCGACGCCGCGCAGGATCCGGTCGTGCAGCACCTCGTAGAGCCGCGGCACCGCCGTCATGATGGTCGGCCGCACCTCCTGCAGGTTGGCGGCGAGCTGGTCCGGGCCCTCGGCGTAGTAGATCTGCGCGCCGATCGAGATCGGGAAGAACAGCCCGGCGGTGTGCTCGTAGGAGTGCGACAGCGGCAGCAGTGACAGGAACACCTCGTCGCCGAGCCCGATGGTCTCCAGCAGGCCGTAGGCGCCGTCGCAGTTCGCCAGGATCGAGCGGTGGGTCAGCATCACCCCTTCGGCCGACCGCCGGTGCCGGAGGTGTAGATGAAGCAGGCGGTCTCCTCGCGGTCGATGCCGAGCGCCGCCGCCTCGACGTCGTGGTCGACGCCGTCGCCCATCGCCATCACGTCGTCCCAGCCGTGTACGTCGATCTCGGCGGCCTGGGTGTCGGTCGGCGGCTCCATGGTGACGACGGTGCGGCACGCCTCCGAGCCGCGCGCCGCCGGGATCACCCGGCGCGCCAGCCGGCCGGTCGACACGATGGCGGCGACGGCGCCGGCGTGGTCGAGGATGTAGAGGTGGTCGTCCACGGTGTTGGTGACGTAGGCCGGCACCGAGATTGCGCCGATTGCCATCACCGCGAGGTCGGCGACCGCCCATTCCGGCCGGTTCTCGGAGACGATCACCACCCGGTCGCCGGCCTTCACGCCGAGTTTGACCAGCCCGCGGGCGAGCCGGCGCACGCTGTCGGCGACCTCGCCGTAGCTGATCGACTCGAAAGCCTTGTCGCGCTTCGCCCACAGAAACGGCCGGTCGCCGAGCCGGCGGGCCTGGTCGAAGAACATGGTCGGCAGATTGCGGACCGCCGCGTAGTCCATGAGACCTCCCTGATTTCCCGCACCGGATGCGAAATCCCGCGGCGGGCGCTTGGCGCACCCCTGATGGATGGTTATATCGCTGGCTTGAGCGTCGTTTCCACCCGAACCGGCCTCGCGCGCCCGCCAACCGACCGGGAACCTCAGCATGGCCGACACCGCCGCCGACCTCGGACCGCTGCCGAGCTGGAACCTCGGGGACCTCTACCCGGGCCCGGACTCGCCCGAACTGGCCGGCGACCTGGAGCGCTGCGAAGCCGACGCGAAGGCGTTCCGCGCGCGCCACGAGGGCCAGGTGGCGGCGATGTCGGGCACCGACCTTGGCCGGGCGATCGCCGCCTACGAGACCATGGACGAGGTCCTCGGGCGGGTCATGTCCTACGCCCACCTGCTGTACGCCGGCGACATGTCGGACCCCGAGATCGGCCGGTTCTTCCAGTCGATGCAGGAGCGGGTGAACGCGATCTCCACCGAACTGCTGTTCTTCGCGCTGGAGATCAACCGGATCGACGAGGCCGACCTGGAGGCCAAGCTGGCGGCCCCGGAGCTCGCCCATTTCCGCCCGTGGCTGCGCGACACCAGGGCGTTCCGCGAGCACCAGCTGTCCGACGACCTGGAGAAGCTGCTGCACGAGAAGTACGTCGCCGGCCGGGCCGCCTGGACCCGCCTGTTCGACGAGACCATGGCGCGCATGCGCTTCCCGCTCGACGGCGAGGAGCTGACCACCGCCCAGGTGCTCGACCGGCTGAGCCACCGCGACGGCGCCATGCGCCGCAAGGCCGCGCAGAGCCTGTCGGAGGTGCTGGGCAAGAACGTCGGGCTGTTCGCGCTGGTGACCAACACCCTCGCCAAGGACAAGCAGATCGACGACAAGTGGCGGCGCTACGCCAAGCCGATCTCGATGCGCAACCTCGCCAACCAGGTCGAGGACGAGGTGGTGGACGCGCTGGTGACGGCGGTGCGCGGCAAGTACGGCCGGCTGTCGCACCGCTATTACATGCTGAAGGCGCGCTGGTTCGGCGTCGAGAAGCTCGACTACTGGGACCGCAACGCCCCGCTGCCCGAGGACGACGACGCCCAGATCCCGTGGAACGAGGCGCGCGACACCGTGCTCGACGCCTACGCCGGGTTCTCGCCGAAACTGGCCGAGGTCGGCCGCAAGTTCTTCGACAACCCCTGGATCGACGCCCCGACCCGGCCCGGCAAGGCGTCGGGCGCCTTCGCGCACCCGACGGTGCCGAGCGCGCACCCCTATCTGCTGCTGAACTACCAGGGCAAGACCCGCGACGTCATGACCCTCGCCCATGAGCTCGGCCACGGCGTCCACCAGGTGCTGGCCGGCCGGCACGGCCAGTTGATGTGCGACACCCCGCTGACGCTGGCCGAGACCGCCAGCGTGTTCGGCGAGATGCTGACCTTCCAGGCCCTGCTGAAGCGCCGCACCGACCCGGCCGGCCGCCGCGTCATGCTGGCCTCGAAGGTCGAGGACATGCTGAACACGGTGGTGCGGCAGATCGCCTTCCACTGCTTCGAGACCCGCGTCCACGACGAGCGCCGCACCGGCGAGATGACGCCCGACCGGCTCGGCCAGATCTGGATGGACGTCCAGATCGAGAGCCTGGGACCGGCGTTCCGCTTCGACGACGGCTACAAGACCTTCTGGTCGTACATCCCGCACTTCGTGCATTCGCCGTTCTACGTCTACGCCTACGCGTTCGGCGACTGCCTGGTGAACTCGCTGTACGCGGTGTTCCAGGACGCCGAGGCCGGCTTCGCCGACAAGTACCTGGAGATGCTGGCGGCCGGCGGCACCAAGCGGCACAAGGAACTGCTGGCGCCGTTCGGGCTCGACGCCTCGGACCCGGCGTTCTGGGACCGCGGCCTGCAGCTGGTCGAGAGCATGATCGACGAGCTCGAGGCCGGCCCGGCGCCGACGCGATAGACCGCCGCTACGAGACCGACGCTGCGGAACGCCTTGTCGAGGGCGCGGAACGCCAGTTGCATCGAGGCGTGGCGGTTGGCGAAGGCGCGCGCCGGCTCGAGCGCCGCCAAGTTCGGCGAAGCTCCCGCCCGGCGGCGGCCCGCCGCGGGTGAGCATCGCTTCCAGTTCGGCGGCGGCCCGGCGCACCTCGGCGACCGTCGAGCCCACCACCGCGGCACCCACCACCGAGGCGGCGGCGCTGCCGAGGGCGCAGGCCTCGACCCGTTGGCCGTAATCGGTCACCCGGTCGCCGTCGAGCGCCACCTGCACGGCGATGCTGGATCCGCAGGCCCGGCTGCGGGCCGACCCGATGGCGGTCGGCGACGCCAACTCATGGCCGTCGCGGGCGATGCTGGCGGCGAGCTCCAGCAGGCGGTCCTGGTAGACGGCGTCGAGCGTGGTGGTCACCGTCGCCTCGCCCGTCACGCCGCCGCGTCGAGCTCGGCGCGGGCCCGGCCCTTGATGGCCGTCAGCATCGCGCCGAGGCCGTTCTTGCGGGTCGGCGACAGGTGCGCGTCGAGCCCGATGGCGGCCACGAAGTCCGGCTCGGTGGCGACGATCTCCTCGGGCGTGCGGTCGGAGTAGACCCGCAGCAGCACGGCGATGATGCCGGAGACGATGGCGGCGTCGCTGATGGCGTGGAACACCAGCCGGCCGTCGCGCTTCTCGCCGACCAGCCAGACCTGGGACTGGCAGCCCTTCAGCTTGAACTCGTCGCGCCGGTACTCGTCCGGAAACGCCGGCAGCTTGCGGCCGAGGTCGATCAGGTACTGGTAGCGCTCCATCCAGTCGTCGAAGAACGCGAACTCGCCGATCAGCTCCTCCTGCTCCTCGGCGGGCGACGGGCGGCTCGTGGCGGTGGCATCCATGCGGCGGCGGTCCTCCTCGCCCCTCAGGTGGCGCGGAACGCCGCGGGTGTCAACGCGCGCCAGACGCCCGGCGACAAGCCGCCTCAGGTCAGGGCCGCCTCAAGTCAGGGCCGCCTCAGGTCAGGGCACCGCGCGCCGCCACCGGCCACAGGCACTCGACGACGCCGGCTTCCAGGCCGCCGCGCACGCCGACGTACCAGTCGTGGAGGTTGACCGTGGGGTCGACGTGACCCGGCACCAGCCAGACCCGGTCGCCGAGCGTCAGCCGCGCGGCGGCGGCGCCGAGCGACAGCTTGCCGTGCTCGTCCGACGCCCCGGCGTAGGTGGTGTCCGGGCGCTTCCAGACGCTCGGCAATCCGGAATCGATGGCCGACGCCTTGTGGCCGGCGTCGACCACGGCGCGGCCGGGGGCCGAGGCGCTCATCACCGCCGACGCCACGAACAGCGCGTGGTCGAACTCGCCGCGCTCCTCGCCGGTCTCGTCGAGGTTGCGACCGTAATCGGCGTCCATGAAGCAGTACGACCCCGGCTGCAGCTCGTTCCACAGGCCGGTCTCGGTCTCGAACCGGAAGCTGCCGGTGCCGGCGCCGCCGATGGTGCGGCACTCGAGCCCCGCCGCCCCCAGCTTCTCGGTGGTGAGCTGGACCGCCTGGGCGGCGGTCTGGATCGCCGCGCGGCGCTCGCGGTGGCCGCGGATGTGCTGGGCCGAGCCGTGATAGGCCTGCAGCCCCTCGAAGCTGAGCCCGGGCGTGTCGGCGATCAGCTTGGCGAGGTCGACCGCCGGGGCGCCCGGGGCGGTGCCGCAGCGCGCCGCGCCGACGTCGATCTCGACCAGCACGTGCAGGTCGACCTGGGCGCGCCGGGCGGCCTCGCCATAGGCCCTGACCTGGGCGGGATCGTCGGCGCACACCCCGATCCAGGCGTGCCGGGCCAGCGCCGCCAGCCGCGCCACCTTGTGGGCGCCGACCACCTGGTTCGACACCAGGACGTTGTGGATGCCGCCGCTGCACCAGCACCTCGGCCTCGCCGACCTTCTGGCAGCACTGGCCGACGGCGCCGCGCGCCATCTGCTGGTGCGCCACCGCCGGCGATTTGTGGGTCTTGGCGTGCGGCCGCACCCGGATGCCGGTGTCGTGCGCGAACCGCGCCATGCGGTCAAGATTGCGCTCGAAGGCGTCGAGGTCGATCACCAGGGCCGGCGTGTCGATGGCGTCGACCGGATCGCCGACGCGGGCGGGTGGCGGGGTGGTCATCACGGTCTCCTGATAGCGCGGCAACGGCGAAGCGAGCATAGCGCCGGAATCGACTCCCGCCAGAGCGACTTTGGCGGCCGGGCGCGGCTTTCAGCCGGCGAACACCGGGTCGATCGCGGTCATTCGCCGACCCCGAACGCCTTCAGCAGCCGCTCGGCGGCGAGCGCCGGCGTCGTTTCGCCCGTCGCCACCGCCGCTTCCAGGGCGCCGGCCTCGGCCCGCACCGCCGGCGAGCGCTCGAGCGCCGCCATCAGCCGGTCGCGCACCATCGCCCACATCCAGCGCACCTGCTGGCCGGCGCGCTTGGCGGCGAAGGCATCCGTGTCGCCGATTCGCGCCATCTCCAGCGCCCGGCGGTGCTCCTCCACGGTCTCCCAGACCTGGTCGATGCCCTGCCTGGATAGCGCCGAGCAGGCCAGCACCCGGGCCGTCCAATGCGGGTCGGCCGGCTGCAGGATGTGCAGCGCCGACTTGTACTCGCGCATCGCCTTCATGGCGCGCTCGCGGTTGTCGCCGTCGGCCTTGTTGACCACCAGCAGGTCGGCGATCTCCAGGATGCCCTTCTTGATGCCCTGCAGCTCGTCGCCGGCGCCCGGCAGCATCAGCACCAGGAACAGGTCGACCATCTCGGCGACCGTCACCTCGGACTGGCCGACGCCGACGGTCTCGACCAGCACCACGTCGTAGCCGGCGGCCTCGACCACCACCATGCTCTCGCGGGTGGCGCGCGCCACCCCGCCGAGGGTGCCGGCCGACGGCGACGGCCGGATGAAGGCACGGGGATCCTGGCCGAGCGCCGTCATCCGGGTCTTGTCGCCGAGGATCGAGCCGCCGGAGCGACCGCTGGTCGGGTCGACCGCCAGCACCGCGACCCGCTTGCCCTGCCCGGTCAGGTGGGTGCCGAGCGCCTCGATGAAGGTCGACTTGCCGACCCCCGGCACGCCGGTGATGCCGACCCGGTGGGCGGCGCCGGCGTGCGGCAGCAGCCGCACCAGCATCTCCTGGGCGCGGTCGCGGTGCTCGGCCTTGCGGCTCTCCACCAGGGTGATGGCGCGGGCGACGGTGGCGCGGTCGCCGGCGCGCACGCCGGCCACGTAGTCGTCGACGCTGAGGGTCCGGCGCTTGGATGGGTGCGTGGTCAAGAGGAGGCCCGTCGCTGGGTGGGTCCCGGATCGGCCTATCGGCCGTCCGGGATGACGAAGAAAGAAAGGAGCGTCATCCCGGGCAAGCGCAGCGCGACCCGGGACCCACCCGCCGCCCCGATGGCCGGGCAGCCGCCCCTCACGCCGCCCGGCTCTCGTGGCCGAGGGCGGCGATCAGCCGGCGCAGCAGGTCGGTCGCCGCCTCGGCGATCACCGTGCCCGGCGGGAAGATCGCCGCCGCGCCGGCCGCCTTGACCGCCTCGTAGTCCTGCGGCGGGATCACGCCGCCGGCCACGATCATGATGTCGTCGCGGCCGAGCTTGGCCAGTTCGTCGCGCAGCGCCGGCACCAGCGTCAGGTGCCCGGCGGCGAGCGAGGAGGCGCCGACGATGTGGACGTCGTTCTCGACCGCCTGGCGGGCGGCCTCCTCCGGAGTCTGGAACAGCGGACCGATGTCGACGTCGAAGCCGAGGTCGGCGAACGCCGTGGCGATCACCTTCTGGCCGCGGTCGTGGCCGTCCTGGCCCATCTTGGCGATCAGGATGCGCGGGCGCCGGCCCTCGAGTTCCTCGAACTCGCGGACCAGGTTCTTGACGGTGTCGACCATGCGGTTGGCTCCCACCTCGCTCGAGTACACGCCGGAGATCGCCCTGACCTCGGCGACGTGGCGGCCCCAGACCTTCTCCAGCGCGTCCGAGATCTCGCCGACCGTGGCGCGCGCCCGGGCGGCGTCGACCGCCAGCGCCAGCAGGTTGCCGTCGCCGGTCTCGGCGCAGCGGGTCAGCGCGTCGAGGCGCGCGGCAACGTCCTTGGCGTCGCGCTCGGCGCGCAGCCGCGCCAGCTTCTCGAGCTGGCCCTTGCGGACCCGGGCGTTGTCGACCTTCAGGATCTCGATGTTGTCGGAGCCCTCGACCCGGTACTTGTTGACGCCGACGATGGTCTGGCGGCCGGCGTCGATGCGGGCCTGGGTGCGGGCCGCCGCCTCCTCGATCCGCATCTTCGGGATGCCGGCCTCGATCGCCTTGGCCATGCCGCCGTAGCCCTCGACCTCCTGGATGTGCGCCCAGGCCTTCTCGGCGAGGTCGCGGGTCAGCCGCTCGACGTAGTAGCTGCCGCCCCACGGGTCGATGACGCGGCAGGTGCCGGTCTCCTGCTGGATCAGCAGCTGGGTGTTGCGGGCGATGCGCGCCGAGAAGTCGGTCGGCAGCGCCAGCGCCTCGTCGAGGGCGTTGGTGTGCAGCGACTGGGTGTGGCCGTGGGTGGCGGCCAGCGCCTCGACGCAGGTGCGCGTCACGTTGTTGAACACGTCCTGGGCGGTCAGCGACCAGCCCGAGGTCTGGCAGTGGGTGCGCAGCGACAGCGACTTGGCGCTCTGGGCGCCGAACCCCTTCACCAGCTTCGCCCACAGCAGGCGCGCCGCCCGCATCTTGGCGACTTCCATGAAGAAGTTCATGCCGATCGCCCAGAAGAACGACAGCCGCGGCGCGAAGGCGTCGACGCCGAGCCCGGCGTCGATGCCGGCGCGCAGGTACTGCACCCCGTCGGCCAGGGTGTAGGCGAGTTCCAGGTCGGCGGTCGCCCCGGCTTCCTGCATGTGATAGCCGGAGATCGAGATCGAGTTGAACTTCGGCATCCGCTCGGAGGTGAAGCCGAAGATGTCGGAGATGATCCGCATCGAGGGCGTCGGCGGGTAGATGTAGGTGTTGCGGACCATGAACTCCTTGAGGATGTCGTTCTGGATGGTCCCGCTCAGCGCCTCCGGCGCCACCCCCTGCTCCTCGGCGGCCAGGATGTAGAGCGCCAGCACCGGCAGCACGGCGCCGTTCATGGTCATCGACACGCTCATCCGGTCGAGCGGGATGCCCGAGAACAGGGTGCGCATGTCGAGGATCGAGTCGATCGCCACGCCCGCCATGCCGACGTCGCCCGCCACCCGAGGGTGGTCGCTGTCGTAGCCGCGGTGGGTGGCGAGGTCGAAGGCCACCGACAGCCCCTTCTGGCCGGCCGCGAGGTTGCGGCGGTAGAAGGCGTTGCTGTCCTCGGCGGTGGAGAACCCGGCGTACTGCCGGATCGTCCAGGGCTGGTTGACGTACATCGTCGGGTACGGCCCGCGCAGGTACGGCGGCAGGCCCGGCCAGGTGGCGAGGTGGTCGAGGCCGTCGAGGTCGGCCTCGGTGTACAGCGCCTTGACGTCGATGCCTTCCGGCGTGGTCCACACCGCGGCACCCTCGGCCGGGCCGGCGGCGGCGGCGTCGGAGCGGCGGTCGACCGTCGCGAAATTCGGGATCCGGCTCATCACGCACCTCCTTCGGGCGTCCACACGCCCAGATCGGCGAGCAGTCCCCGCAGGGTGGCGAGGGTGTCGTCGCCGGCGTAGACCCAGCCGTCGATGCCCGACACCTTCCACTCGGCCTCGCGGTCGCCCGGCCGTCCGGCGATCCAGACGCGCCCGGCGCCCGCCGCCTTGAGCGCCCCGGCGATCGCCACCGCCTGCTCGGCGTACACGGTATCACTGGAGCAGATCACGACCAAATCGGCGCCGGCGCCGTCCAGGGCGTCGGCAGCCTTCGCCGGGTCGTCGAGTTCGCGGTCGACCGCCTCGATTCCACCGGCGCCGAGGTGGTTGCGGGCGAAGGTGGCGCGGGCGGTGTAGGCGGCGGCACCGCCGACGCCGAGCAGCAGGGCGCGCGGCCGCCGGGCGGCGGCGTCGCAGGCGTCGCGCAGCTCCTCGAACGCCTCGCCGAGGCCGGTGCGAGGGCAGCGGCGCCGCCTCGGGGACCGCCGGCCCTTCCGGCATCAGGGCGGTCAGGTCGACCCCGGCCTCGGCGGCGCGGGCGCGGTCCTCGACGCTGGCCGCCGACGGCAGGGCCTTGCCCGCCGCGCCCAGACGCGCGCGGGCCGCCGCGACCAGCGCGCCGCGGTCGACCTCGGCCAGGTCGACCGGCGCCTCGTCGACCTTCGGGAACGCGTTGACCCCGGTCAGTTCCTCGCGCCGGCGGGCGATCCGACGCTCACGGGCGCTCCACGCCTCGGCGCAGGCCTTGGCCACGCTGCCGTCGGCGAGGGCCGCGGCCATGCCGCCGCGCGCCTCGATCGCCTGGAAATGGCCCCAGGCCTTGTCGGCCAGGCGGTCGGTGAGAACCTCGACGTACCAGCTGCCGCCCGCCGGGTCGATCACCCGGGCGAGGTGCGACTCCTCCTTGAGGATCAGCTGCGTGTTGCGGGCGATGCGGCGCGCGAAGCCGTCCGGCACGCCGAGCGCCTGGGTGTAGGGCAGCACCGTCAGGCTGTCGGCGCCGCCGACCGCGGCGGCGAAGGTGGCGGCGGTCGCCCGCAGCATGTTGACCCAGGGGTCGCGCCCGGCCCAGGCGCGCTCGGCGGTGGCGACGTGCAGGGTCAGCGCCCGGCGCTCCGGATCCACCCCCGAGACCTCAAGGACCCGCGCCCACAGGCCGCGCGCGGCGCGCAGCTTGGCGATCCCCAGGAAGACGTCGACCCCGACCGGCAGGCTCATCACGATCTGCCGGGCGGCGTCCTCGGGCGCCAGCCCGCCGGCCTCCAGGGCGCGCAGATAGGCGACGCCGGTGGCCAGCGCGTAGCCGAGGTCCATCGCCTCGTCGGCGCCGGCGGCGTGGTAGGGCGAGGTGTCGACCGACACCGAGGTCGCGTTCGGGAAGCGGTCGTGCAGGGTGAGCGCGATCGTCGCCAGCCGGGCCAGCGCCGCGTCCAGCGGCTCGCCGGCGGTGCCGAGCCCGGCGAGCGCGCCCAGCGGGTCGGCGCCGACGTGTCCCATCGCCGCGTCCGCGGCGATCCCCGGCGCTCCCACAACCCGGTCAGCAGCGCCGCCGCCGGCAGGTACGCCGCCCCCGGCTCCAGCGCCACCACGGCGGCGTCGAGGTAGACGTCCCGCAGCGCCCGATCCAGGGCTTCCAGGCCGTCGATCATCACCCCGCCCAACCCGGCATCGGCGGTCTCGTCGCGCGCGGTCCGGCCGAGCCGGCCGGCGGCGTCGAAGCGCAGCGCTACCGAGTTCGCCCCACCCTGCAGGTCCGCCAGGATCTCGGCGTTGACGACGGCCGGGTCGGGATGGACGTGCAGGGTGCGGACGTCCCAGCCGACCGCCGCGCGGTCCGGCGACCCGGCGTTCCGCGTAGCCGCCGACGCCGGCGCCGGCGCGTCGGCCCGGCTGTAGATCGGCTCGGTTCGGATGCCCTCGGCCAGTTCCGTGACCAGCGCCTTCTCGTAGGGAACGCCCTTCAGCGCCTTCTCGACCAGCGCCCGCCAAGCGTCGCGGTCGGCCGCCGGAAACTCGGCGGCGAGGGCGAGTGATTCGGTGGACGTGTCCGTCATCGCGTCTCTCCCTGGCGTCGACCTGCAGATACGACGGGGGCCCGGGTTGGCAACCAGGGCCCGCCAAGACCATTCCGCTGGTGGCAGCGTATGCCGGCAATGGCAAGATGCGGGCAACCGTCCAGCACGGGCGGCTCCGCAGGCGCACGTCGGGAGGACAGGCGCATGAAGACGATCTTCGTTGCCACGGATTTCTCCGTGCGGTCCGACCGGGCGATCCGCCGGGCGGTGCTGCTTGCCAGGAAGGCCCGGGCCGCCCTGTGGCTGGTGCACGCGGTGGACGACGACCAGCCGGGCGGGATCGTGGAAGCCGAGCGCACCGCGGCCTGGGCGTTGCTGGAGGAACAGGCGCGCTCGATCTTCGAGGTCGACGGGCTGGACTGCACGCCGCTGCTGGTTCTCGGCGACCCCTTCGAGGCGCTGACCCAGGCCGCTGACGATCACGAGGCCGACCTTCTGGTTATCGGCCCGCACCGCCGACAGGCGCTGAGGGACGTGTTCATCGGCACCACCGCGGAGCGGACGATCCGCGAGAGCCGGCGGCCGGTGTTGATGGCCAACGGGGTGCCGGCCGGCGCCTACCGTCACGCGCTGATCGCGATGGATCTGGCGGCCGGGTCCGGTGACGCGATCCGGGCGGTCACCGCCCTCGGGCTGGATCGCGACACCGCCATCTCGGTGATCCATGTGTACGACGCCCCGGGCACCGGCCTGATGGCCCGGGCGTCGCTGTCCGCCGATCAGGTCGACGGCTATCTGGCCGGCGAGGAGGCGCGTATCGGCCGGGAGATGGATGCTGTTCTCGGAGCGCTGCGCCTCGATCCGGTCGCCCGTATCCTGAAGCACAATCCAGGATCGGTGGCGCAGGTCATCCAGGCATCGGCGCGCGAGGTCGCGGCCGACCTCGTGGTGATCGGCACCCGGGGTCGGAGCGGGGTGACCAGGTACCTGCTCGGCAGTGTGGCGGAGGAAGTGCTGCGCAGCGCCGATCGCGATGTCCTGGCGGTGCCGGCAGGACCGGCAACGCCAGGGCCCCAGAGCTAGCGGTAACGCTCGTAGAGCGCCCTCTGAACGGTGCTTGCCGCCTCTTCCGCCGCCTTGCCGCCGATGTTGGTCAGGATCACCACGCCGAGATCTCGGTCGGTGTCGACCAGGATCTTGGCCAGGTTCATGCCGTTGGAGCCGTTGTGGGCCAGGAGCGGCCGGTCGCTCCACGGAAACTCGACCACGCCCCAGCCGAGGCCGTAGCCGCCGGAGTCCGGCGTTCCCGGCGGCGCATCCGGTCGCGGCGGAGTTTTGACCTGCACGGCGTGCAGGGTCGCCAGGGTTTCCGGCTTCAACAGCGCCGGGCCGCGCCGACCCTGGCCGGCGTTCCAGCCCGCCCAGCGCGCGAAGTCGAGCACCGACATGTGGGCGGTACCCGCCGGCCCCAGCATCGGCGGGATGTCGGCGGCGATGCCCCAGACCCGCACCGTGACGCTGCCGTCCTGCTCGCGGACGTGGCCGGCGGCGGCGTCGAGCCGACCCGGGGTCACGGTCGCCCCGAGCCCGGCGGTGGCGAGGCCGAGCGGGTCGAACAGCCGGTCGCGGATCAACCGCTCCCACGGCCGCCCCGCGGCCGCCTCGATCATGACCCCGGCGATCAGGTAGCCGAAATTCGAGTACTGGAAGGGCGACGCCTCCGGCTTGACCGGCACGTTCGTCTTCCAGGCGTCGATCACCCTGAGCCGGCGCGCCGACGGCCCGTGATCGAACGCGTCGAGGTTGAAGTAGAGCTTCAGCATCTCGACGGTGTCACCGGGGATGCCGCTGGAGTGCGACAGCAGTTCGGCCAGGGTTACCGCCGCGAGTTCCGGCGCCATCCCCGGAAACGCCGCGCCGATGGTCTCGCCGACCGTCGAGTCCCAGCGCAGCCGCCCCTCCTCGACCAGCATGGCGGCCAGGGTCGCGGTCATCGCCTTGGTGTCGGAGCCGATGTGGAAGCGGTCGTCCAGGGTCACCGGCACTCCCGAGCCGAGGGCGCGTTCGCCGACGGCGCCGGCGGCGACGATCACGCCCGCCTTCACGACGGCTGCGGCCAGCGCCGGCAGCGCGTGCTCGGCGCGCACCGGTTCCAGCACGGCGTCGAGCGGCTCCGTCTCCGCCCGAACCGACGGCGCCGCCGACAGGGCGAGAACCACCGTCGCCACCAGGGCGCGGGCGATGAGGCGACGGGACGTGGCGTGCATGGTCGATACCTTCCGCTCGCGAAAACCGGGCTGATCCTCCGGCGCCGGCGTGCGCTGTCAAGCCGCGGCCGACCGTCGGCGACAGCCGGGGCCTATGATAGACTTGGACCGCGGCAGCTCGGTTTCGGAATTCGGGGAGAACGGATGCTGGAGACTGTCTTCCACGAGATCGCCTGGCTGCTTCTCGGCGCCACCGCCATCGGGCTCATCGGCGCCACCTTGCGACAACCCGTCATCGTGGCGTTCATCGCGGCCGGCATTCTGCTTACAGCCTACTTCCCCAGCAGCGCGGATACCGCCTCCAAGATCGACTTCCTGGCCGAACTCGGCATAGCGCTGCTGCTGTTTCTTGTCGGACTCAAGCTCGATTGGCGGCTGATCACCACCCTCGGACCGGTGGCCGTCGCCACCGGCCTTGGCCAGGTCGGCTTCACCGCCGCCTTCGGCTTCCTGATCGGTCTCGCGCTCGGTCTCGACGCCGTCACCAGCCTGTACGTCGCGGTGGCGCTCACGTTCTCCTCCACCATCATCGTGGTGAAGCTGCTTGGCGACAAGCGCGAGTTGGAAACCCTGCACGGGCGCATCGCGCTCGGCTTTCTGATCGTTCAGGACATCGTGGTGGTGGTCGCCATGGTGGTCCTGTCGACGCTCGGGATCGGCGCCGGCGATGATGGCGAGGGCGGCCTCGAACGGGTGGGGCTGGTGCTGCTCTCGCTGGTCGCCGCAACGGTCCTGCTGGTGCTTTTCGTGCGCTACGTCGCGGATTCACTGTCGGGTCGTCTCGCCCGCACGCCCGAGTTGCTGGTGATCGCTGCGGTCAGTTGGGCCGCCGTGGCGGCGACGGTGGGCGACATGGTCGGGCTCGGAAAGGAACTGGGCGGCCTCGCCGCCGGCGTCTCCCTTGGATCCACCCCATACCGCGACATGATCTCGGCGCGGCTCGCGGCGTTGCGCGACTTCCTTCTGCTGTTCTTCTTTCTCTCGCTCGGCGCCTCGCTCGATCTCTCGACGCTGGGCGGCGACCTCGGCATCGCCTTTGCGTTCTCGATCTTCGTGCTGATCGGCAATCCGCTGATCGTTCTGCTGATCATGGCCGCGATGGGTTACCGCGCCCGGACGGGCTTCCTGGCCGGGCTGACGGTCGCGCAGATCTCCGAGTTCTCGCTGATCTTCATGGCCATGGGGTTGAGCCTCGGGCACGTCGACCAATCGGCGGTCGGGCTGGTGACCATGGTCGGACTCGTGACCATCGCGCTGTCGGTCTACATGATCACCTACTCCGACAGGTTGTATCAGTGGTTGAGACCGTTGCTGCGGTACGTCGAGTTCAGCGCCCGTCGCGAAGCCGGGTCGCCAGACGACGGCAGCGGTCCGCCGGTGGACGTCATCCTGTTCGGCCTCGGTAGGCTCGGCGGCCACATGCTCAGGCGGTTCAACGACGCGGGCTTCCGGGTGCTGGGGGTCGATTTCGATCCCCGGGTGGCCCGACGCTGGTCGGCTCTGGGATACGATGTGCGCTACGGCGACGTCACTGAACAGGAGTTCTGGACGGAGTTGCCGTTGACTCGGACCCGCTGGATCGTGCTCGCCATTTCCCATGGCGCGGTGCTGCTCACTGAGACCGATGCCCGCAGCGGCCTGCTGACGGCGATACGAACCCATCGGTTCGGCGGGCGGATCGCCCTGACCGTTCGCGACGACGACGAGATCCAGCACCTGGACAAGGCCGCCGTCGACCTGATCCTCTACCCGTTCGAAGACGCGGCGGTCTCGGCAATCAAGTCGATCCGGGACTTCGACGAAGACCTCCGTCTCGCGGAAGAGCGGCAACCCGAGCCCGGGGCCGGGGCCAACCCGGAAACAGCCAAGAACTGAGGGAGCCGGCGGAGGTAGCGTCTTGCGCCGCGCGTGGCTACAAACCCTCATGCCGTCCTCGACCCACCCTGTCCTCGCTTCGATATCGCCGCTGCGCCTGGCGCTTGCCTGGGTGATCGCGATCACCCTGCTGCGGGTCGCCGGCCTGCGCCGCGACCGGGCTCGAGCTGCACGGCGACGAGGCGCAGTACTGGAGCTGGGCGCAGAAGCTCGACTTCGGCTACTTCACCAAGCCGCCCCTGATCGCCTGGACGATCGCCGCCACCACCGCGGTCTGCGGCGACGGCGAGGCCTGCGCCCGGCTGTCGTCGCCGCTGCTGCACGCCGCCACCGCGATGGCGCTGTACGGGCTCGGGGCGACGCTGCGCGACGCCCGGACCGGCATGTGGGCGGCGGTGCTCTGGATCACCCTGCCGTCGGTGGCGTTCTCCAGCCTGATCGTCTCCACCGACGTGCCGCTGCTGGCCTGCTGGGCCGTGGCCGTGCTGGCGCTGCGGCAGACCCTCGACCGCCGCGACGGCGGGCGCGCCGCCTGGGCCTGGGCCGCCGCCGCCGGCGTCGCCATCGGCCTCGGGCTGCTCGCGAAATACGCCATGGCCTACGCGCTCGCCGGGCTCGCCCTGCATCTCGCCCTGGCGCCAGGCGACCGCTGGATCCTGCGCGACCGCCGCGGCTTGCTGATCGCCGCGCTGGCCCTGGCGATCCTGGCGCCGAACCTGGCGTGGAACGCCGCCAACCAGTTCGCCACGGTCGGCCATCTCGGCGACAACGCCAATCTGCGCGGCGAGCTGTTCAACCTCGACCACGCCGTCGAGTTCATCGGCCAGCAGGCCGGCGTGTTCGGGCCGCTGCCCTTCCTGGTCCTGGCGTGGCGCGCCGTGGCCTGGGTCCGCGGCCGGGCCAGCCCAGCCGAACGCTTCCTGCTGGCGTTCGCCCTGCCGCCGCTGCTGGCGGTGACGGTCCAGGCCTTCCTGTCGCGCGCCAACGCCAACTGGGCCGTCACCGCCTACCCGACGGCGGCGGTCCTGGTGGCGCTGTGGCTGACCGAGCCGGGTCGGGCGCGGGGCTGGCGGCTGTGGACCGTCGGGCCGCACCTGGCCGCCGGCCTCGTGTTCCTGTTCGTGGTCGCGGCCTGGCCGGCGATCACCCCGCCCCTGGTGTCGAAGGGCCTCGGCCGGCTGGCCGGCTGGCAGACCATGGCCCAGCAGATCCGGCCGATCCTCGACCGGCATCTCACGACGCCGGTGCTGATGAGCGACCGGATGACGATGGCGGCGCTGCTGTACTACCTGCGCGACCGGATCGCCGAGGGCCAGCCCGCGCC
Organism: Rhodospirillaceae bacterium; assembly: GCA_018401495.1. Classification (GTDB taxonomy): domain Bacteria; phylum Pseudomonadota; class Alphaproteobacteria; order Thalassobaculales; family Thalassobaculaceae; genus Thalassobaculum_A. The sequence continues at coordinate 252,439 of JAGYJX010000006.1, read as the reverse complement.
CGGCGACGCCCGGATGGCGACCTGGATGTGGGACTGGAACAACGCGCCGGAGAACCACTACGAGCTGGCCGACGCCTATGACGGCAGCCAGGGCGATCCGGTCCTGCTGATCACCGACTGGCCGGATCCGTTGCCGATCCTGGAGAAGTTCGCGGACGCCGACTCGATCGCCGCCCTCTCGGTCACGAGTTTCGGTCGAACCAGGCGGCTGACGATCTGGCGGCTGACCGGCTACCGTGGCCACTGACGACTTACATTTTTCGGGAGATCACTCTGATGACGATCGGTGTCGGCGGTTCGACCGTCGAGGCGGAACTGGCCGCCATGACCTCGATGCGCGGCGATGTCCCGCCGATCGGCGACGCCGAGCGGCTGGGCCGGATCGAGCGCGCCCAGGCCCTGATGCGCGAGGCCGGGGTCGACGCCCTGTGGCTCGACGTCTCGACCAGCCTCACCTACTTCACCGGCCTGAAGCTCGGGCGCAGCGAGCGCCTGCACGGCGCGGTGCTGCCGGCGCGCGGCGACCTGACCTATGTCTGCCCGGCGTTCGAGGAGGAGAAGCTCCGCACCATGCTGACCATCGGCGACGACGTCGCGGTGTGGGAGGAGCATGAGGACCCGACCGCGCTGGTGACCGAGACGCTGCGCGGCAAGGGCATCGCCGCCGGCACCGTCGGCGTCGACGAGGCCACCCCCTTCTTCAGCTTCGACGGCCTGCGGCGCGCCGGCAACGCCTACGACTTCATCAACGCCGGCGCGATCACCGCCGCCTGCCGGGCGATCAAGTCGGATGCCGAGATCGCGCTGATGCAGACCGCCAAGAACATCACGATGGAGGTCGCACAGGGCAGCCGCGCGCGTCCTGCACGAGGGCATGACCACCACCGAGGTGCAGGCGTTCCTCGGCGAGGCGCACAAGCGGCTCGGCGCCGAGGGGCCGCCGCCCTTCGCCATCGTGCTGTTCGGCGAGGCCACCGCCTACCCGCACGGCGTGCCGTACCCGCAGACCCTGAAGGACGGCGACATGGTGCTGGTCGACGTCGGCGCGCCGGTCGGCGGGTACCTCTCCGACATCACGCGGTCCTACGTGTTCGGCGAACCGAGCCCGCGCCAGCGCCAGATCTGGAACCTGGAGAAGGCCGCCCAGGCGGCGGTCTTCGAGGCCGCCGGCCTCGGCGCGCATTGCGAGGACCTCGACGCCGCCGCGAGGCGGGTCATCGAAGCGGCCGGCTTCGGCCCCGGCTACGCCACCCCGGGCCTGCCGCACCGCGCCGGCCACGGCATCGGGCTCGACGTGCACGAGTGGCCGTACATCGTGAAGGGCGACCGCACCGTGCTGGTGCCGGGAATGACCTTCTCGAACGAGCCGATGATCTGCGTCTACGGCGAGTTCGGCGTCCGCCTCGAGGACCACATCCGGATGACCGAGGAAGGCCCTCGCTGGTTCACCGAGCCGGCGCACAGCGTCGACGACCCGTTCGGCTACGAGAAGTAGCGATCAAGCCTCGACGATCCGCCCGCCCTCGATCCGCACCACCCGGTCCATGGCGTCGAGTGCCGCCGGGCGGTGGCTGATGGCGATCACGGTGCGGCCGGCCAGCGCCGGCCGCAGCGCCGCCAGGACCGAGCGCTCGGTGTCGGCGTCCAGGCCTTCGGTCGGCTCGTCCAGCAGCAGGATCGGGGCGTCCTTCAGCAGCACCCGGGCGAGCGCGATCCGGCGCGCCTCGCCGCCCGACACCGTCACCCCGGCCTCGCCGAGCCAGGTGTCGAGACCGTCCGGCAAGGCTGCCAGGAACGGCCCCAGCCCGGCCCGCTCCAGGACCCCGGCCAGCGCGGCGTCGTCGGCGTCGGGTGCGGCGATCGCCAGGTTCTCCCGAAGGCTGCCGGCCAGGATCGCGGTCGACTGCGACAGCACGCCGATGCGGGCGTGCACGTCGGCAAGCGCCAGATCGCGCAGGTCGACGCCGCCCAGCGTGACCCGTCCGCTGTCCGGATCGTGGAACCGGAGCAGCATGGCCAGCAGGGTCGACTTGCCGGCACCGCTGGGGCCGGCGATGCCGAGGCGACCGCCCTCGGCGACCGCCAGGTCGATCCGCTCCAGGGCGGCGACCGGGCTGCCCGGGTAGCTGAACCGCACTCCCTCCAACGCCAGCGCGGTCGATGGCGGCACCGGTCGGCGACGTTCGGCCGGCGGGTCGCTTACGGCGGGTGTGGCCTCGGCCAGTTCGCGGATCCGCCGCGCCGCCGCCGCGGTGCGCCCGAGCATCTGCCAGGCGAGCGGCAGCGGCGCCACCGCCTCGAACGCCGCCAGCGTGACCAGGGCCGCCACAGCGACCGCCGGGCCGCCGCCGGCGATCGCCGGACCGAGCGCCGCCCACCCCAGGACCAGGGCGACCAGCGACAGTTGCGCGACCACGACGGTCGCCGCCGCCGACAGCGACGCGATCACCGTCTGCCGGAACTGGGCCGCCTCGTAGTCGGCCTCGGCGGCGGCAATGGTCGCCGCCTGACGGCCGAGCGCCTCGTTGGCGGCGAGGTCGGCCATCCCCTGCATCAGGTCGACCACCCCCACGCGCAGCCGCGCCCCGGCCGCCACCTGCTCGGCACCGACCCGGCGGCCGGCGCGTTCCGCCAGCGCCGGCACGCCGATCCCGGCCAGCGCCATCAGCGCGATCACCACCGCCGCCAGCGCCGGCGAATAAGCGCCCAACAGGAACGTCAGGCCGACCGCGGTCAGGACCGCCACCACCGTCGGCGTCACCAGCCGGATGTAGAGCCCGTCGAGCGCGTCGATGTCGGAGACGAGGCGGGCCATCAGATCGCCGCCGCGCCAGCCGCCGAGGCGGGCGGGCGCCAGCGGGATCGCCCGTTCGAAGACCCAGAGCCGGAGGTCCGCCAGCACCCGGAACGTGGCCTCGTGGGTGGTCAGGCGCTCGAGGTAGCGCGCGCCGATGCGCGCGACGGCAAAGGCCCGCAGCCACAGCAGGCCGGCCAGGACCCCGCCGGTCGCCGCCGCCGCGATCAGCGAGCCGGCGATGCCCAGCACCGCGATGCCGGCGGCCGTCGCCACCAGCGAGCAGATCGCGCCGATCGCCATCCAGCCGGCGCGTTTCCGGGCCAGCGCCAGCAGGGCAAGCAGGTCAGTCACCGGCGACCGTCTCCCGCGCGGCGACCGTCACCCGTCCGGCCTCGATCCGGATCACGCGGTCGGCCCGCCGCACCACCTCGGGCGAATGGGTGGCGATCAGCACGGTGCGCCCGACCCGCAACCGGTCGATGGCGTCCAGCACCGCCGCCTCGCTGTCGCGGTCGAGATTGGCCGTCGGCTCGTCGAGCAGCACCAGCGGCGCGTCGCGCAGGAAGGCCCGCGCCAGCGCCACGCGCCGCGCCTCGCCGCCCGACAGTCCGCGCCCACCCTCGCCGACGATCGTCGCCAGCCCCTCCGGCCAGCGCTCGGCGAACTCCAGGACCCGGCAGGCGTCGGCGGCCGCCCGCAACGCCTCGTCCGGGGCGTCCGGCCGGCCGAGGCGGAGGTTGTCGGCCAGCGAGCCGGCGACGATGCGGGGGGTCTGCCCGGCCCAGGCGATCGAGGCGCGCGCCACCGCCCCCTCGACCGCCGCGCCGTCGAGCCGCACCGTGCCGGCGGTCGGCCGCTCGTACCCCATCAGCAGGGCAATCGCGGATGACTTGCCTGACCCGCTCTCCCCCACGAGGGCGACCGTCTCGCCGGGCGCGATCCGGAAACTGGCGCCGTCGAGCGCGGCTCGACGCCCGCCCGGGTAGGCCAGCGACACCGCATCGAACACCACCTCCGGCGCACGCTCGAGCCGGTGGCGCGCGGTCGTGGCCGGCTGCCGCGCGGCCGCATCGAGGATCTCCAGCATGCCCTCGGCCGCGCCGGCGGCCGCCGAGCGATCATGATAGTGCACGCCGAGCCGGCGCAGCGGCAGGAACACCTCCGGCACCAGGATCAGCAGGAACAGCGCCGCCTCCAGGCCCGGTGCGCCGCCCGTGATCAGCGCCGAAGCGAGCCGTCCGGCCACCAGGGCGAGCGAGCCGATGGCCAGCACCTCCAGCACCGTCGACGACAGGAACGCCAGCCGCAGCACCGCCATGGTCGAGGCGCGGAAGCCGTCGGCGACGTCGCGGATGGCGGCGAGCTCGCGCTCGGCGGCGCCGAACAGCTTCAGGGTCGTCAGTCCCTGGAGGCGGTCGAGGAACACCCCGCTCATGCGCTGCATGGCCGTCATCTGGCGGCGCGCCGCCATGCCGGTGCGCCAGCCCACCGCCGCCATCGCCAACGGCACGAGGGCGCCGGCCGCGAGCAGGATCCAGCCGGTGCCGGCGTCGACCATGAAGGCCGGGACCAGCAAGGCCACCGGGATGGCCGTCGCCAACGCCTGGACCGGCAGCCAGCGGGCGACGAAGCCGTCGAGCGTTTCGACCTGCTCCATCACCGTCGCCGTCACCGCGCCGGTCCGCCGGCTCTTCAGCCAGGACGGGCCGAGATGCGCCAGCGCCGCGACGAGGTCGGCCCGGACCGCGCGCTTGACGTTTGAGGCCGCGGATGCGGCGACGATGTCGGACAGCGCCGACAGACCGGCGCGCGCCACCAGGACGCCGACCGCCAGCGCCGCGGTCGGCCCCAGGGTATCGACGCCGGCCCCGCCGATGGCGCCGGCGATCAGACGCGCTAGAAGGAAGGCCTGGGCAACCGCCAGGAGCCCGGCCACGAAGCCCGCGGCGATCGACAGCGCCACCGCCGGAAGCGCGACGCGGGCCCGGCCTGTCAGCCACCGTCGCCGCCGGCGCTCTTCGGCGCGGCGGTCGGACACGTCGGACAGGGCGCCGACGTCGTCAGCGGTGGACGGGAGAACCTCGACCATGGCGCGGCTGCGGTACCGCGCGGCAGGCCCTGTGTCAAACGGCGGCGCGCTTCCGCCGGCAGAACGCCTTGATGAGGCCTGCTACGGACCCACATGGTTCATGTGGGACAGGATGCCGACAGTTGGATCGGACGGGGCGGAAAGCGCCGGGTCGGGGTTGAGATCGAGTTCGGGCGGCTTGCCGCGACGGTCGCCGCCGAGGCGGTCCGGCAGCGCTTCGGTGGCGTCATCAGGTCGGACGGACCACATCGCCTGCATGTCGAAGCCACGGAGATCGGAAATTTCCGTGTCGAGCTCGACTGGGACTGGGTGCAGGGCACCAAGCCCGACGGCGGTCTGGTCGACAAGGCGAAGGAGTTCCTGGGCGATCTTGGCCGGGAGTGGGTTCCGACCGAAATCGTGACCCCGCCAGTGCCAGCCGGCCGGCTGCCCGAGATCGACGCCCTGGTGCAGACCCTGGTGCGGCTCGGCGCGGAGGGGACCCGAACCGGGTTGCTGAACGGATTCGGCCTGCACCTGAACCCTTCGCTCGGTCCCGCCGACCTCACGGCGCCGCGGATCCTGGCGGTCTTGCAGTCCTACCTGCTGGAAGCGCCGGCCTTGCGCGTCGCCATCGACGTCGATCCGATACGGTCGCTTCTGCCGTTCGTCGAGCCGTTCCCGGCGGGCTACGTAGACCACGTGCTGCACCCGGATTACCGGCCCTCCATGGAGGGCCTGATCGCCGACTACCTGCGGTTCAACCCCACCCGCAACCGCGAACTGGACCTGCTGCCGCTGTTCGCGGAGATCGACCGCGAGCGGGTGCAACGGGCGATCGCCGATCCGAAGGTGTCAGCCAGGCCGACCTTCCATTGGCGACCTCCCGAACGCGGATCTCGAGGATCCGCTCTGGACGGTCGCCGGGCAATGGGCGCGCTGGCAGCGCGTCGAGGAGCGGGCCCAGGATGGCGCCGACCTGTCGACACGAATAGCCGAGCGACACTGCCGGCAGGGGGAGAGCCTTTGGAACGCCCTTTTCTGACGCTGTTCCGCCGCCGTCGCCCCCGCATCGGCGTCACCACCGGCCGCTACAAGGGGCGCACGATGCGGCTCGCGAACTCGCTGGCGGTCCTGCTGTCGGGCGGCGTTCCGGTGCGGATCGGACCCGGCTGGCGGACCCGGTTCGACGGGCTCGACGGCCTGATCGTGGGCGGCGGCGTCGACATCGAATCCCGCTTGTACGGCATCGACACCATCGACGAGTGGCCGTACGACCCCGACCGGGACGCGCTGGAGATCAGGGCCCTCGACTGGGCCGAGCGGCATGGCCGGCCGGTCCTCGGCATCTGCCGCGGCGCCCAGCTGATGAACGTCCATCGCGGCGGCACCCTGGTCCTGGACCTCGGCCGCTCGCACCCCGAGGCGGCAAACCCGCGGTCGATCTTTCCCTGCAAGACCGCCCACCCGCGCGGCCCGTCCCGGCTGGTCGAGGTGATCGGCGAGCGGCCGCTGCGGATCAACGCCCTGCATCACCAGGCGGTCGACCGGCTCGGCGACGGCATGCAGGTGACGGCCGTCGACGACGCCGGCATCGTCCAGGCGATCGAGGTGACCGGGCACCGCTTCCGGCTCGGGGTGCAATGGCATCCGGAGATGATGGTCTGGAGCCCCAGGCATCTTCGCCTGTTCCGCGCCCTGGTGGCGGCCTGCGCCGAGGAACCTCAACGACAGTCGCCGGCGCCCGCCTCGATAAGGGCGTAGCCGAGGGCCGGAGCGGGGTTGGCGGTGCCGACCAGCGGCGCCTCCAGCCGCCCGAAGACGGTTTCGGGCGGGACCGGGGCGCCGATCTCGCGAACCGGCGCTGCGCGCAGTTGGTCGGCGATCTGCGGATAGCGCGCGTCGTTCCAGACCACCAGGCAACCGCCCGGGCGATCGAGCGCGGCCGGCGCCACCAGCGGCCGCTTGTCCGACACCACCCTGGTGTCCGGCAGGAATCGCCGCAGATTGACCCCGGCGTCGGTGTAGGGAGAGTCGTAGCTGACGATCGTGCCGCGCTCGAACCCGACCGCGCGGATCTGCTCGGCGAAGGCGCGCCACGGCATGATGAGTCGGCATTTGGTGCAACCGGCCGCCTCGACCACCCGCTGACCGGCCAGGGCCGCGAGCGCGACCATCGCCAGAACCCCGAGGACACCGCAGAAGGCGGCCGTCCGGCGACGATGCGCCGCCGTGTCGACCGCCGCCTCGGGCAGCCAGGCGAACAGCAGCAGCGGCAGCGGCGTCAGCACGAACATGTAATGCTCGCGCAGCTTGCTCATCCCGACAGCCAGGACGACAGCGGTCGCCACCGCCCACAGCAGCAGCAGCCACACCCCGAGCCACCGCCGAACCCGGCGCCGCGCCGAGGTTGGCGGCAACGGCCCCCGCCGCACCAGGTCGGGCAGAAACGCGACCGCGAACAGCGGCAGCAGCGGCAGCGTGAAGTTCAGCGCCGAGTCGAGCACCAGCCACCCGCGGTCGACGACGCCCGCGATCTCGCGGTCGGAGACCGCGCTCGTCACCAGGCGATCGTCGGCGACCGACAGCCACAGTTCGAGATGCGCCGACGCCCAGAGATAAGGCGGCATCGCCGCCGCCAGACCGACCGCCGCCGCCACCAGACCTGCCCGGCTCCACAGCGCCCGCCGCAGCCCGGCGTCGACGCCCGCCGCCACAATCAGGCACAGCAGCACCGCTGGGTAGCTGAACTTGCCGAGCGTGCCGACCGCCACGGCGACGGCGAGGCCCGCGTAGTTCAGCCGTGTCGGCGTCCTGGCCAACCGCAGCATCAACCAGACGGTCGCCGCCAGCGCCGTGATCAGCACCAGCGAATCCATGTAGTTGCGCAACGATTCCCAGCCGTAGAACCAGAGCCCGAAGGCCGACATCGCGACCGCCGGAGCCATCCGGCGGTCGTCGAACGCCTCGCGGGCCGCGGCGTGCATCAGCACCAGGAACAGCGCCATCAGGCCGTAGCGAATGACCAGCGCGACCGAGAGCGACGGGCCGAGCACGGTCTCCGCGGCCGTCGCCAGCCAGCCTGCCATCGGCGGGTTTCCGAGGTCGTAGAACCACGCCATGCCCTGGCCGTACAGCATCAGCTGCGCCTCGTCTCCGGAGGAGCCGGTGAGCACCAGGGAACGGATGAGGAAGGCGATCGTGTAGTACCCGACCACCGCAGCCGCGAATGCGGACGGCTCGCCCAGTCGCTCGACCAGCCGGTCCAGGCGGTCCAGCAGGCGACGGGCGCGCGATGGGAACGGCGGGTCTGAGGTCATGCGGCCGGACGATGGTCCGCGCCGGTTCGACGGTCAAGCGAGCGGTCGCGCGGCAAGCCGGGGTCCCGGAGCACCCCAGCCGCTCGCCCGACACGCGCGTGAGTGGGTCAAGCCTCGCTCGGCGCGACCCCGTCGACGACGTGCCTGTAGGCGTGCCAGGTGGCGTGGCCGAGCAATGGGAAGGTGACGATCAGTCCGACATAGAGGGTGACGATCCCGACCCCGGTGAGCACCACGATCAGCCAGCCCCACACCAGCATCGGCCAGAAGTTTGCCCGAACCGCCGCGGCGCTGGCGATCATGGCGGTGATGGCGTCAACCTCCCGGACCATCAGCATCGGCACGGCGAAGGCGGCGACCGCGAACACCGCGGCGGCGATCACGCCGCCCACCACCGAGCCGATCGCCAACATGGCGAGGCCGTCGACCGTGAAGAACAGAAGGTGCACCGACTGCTCGAACCCGGGAAATCCCGCAAGGCCGAAGAACAGCGCGTAGATCAACTGGGCGATACGGATCCACGCCAGCAGCATCAGCATCAGCAGCGCGCCGAGAAACGCCAGTTGGGCCGGCGACCGGGTGGTGACGAAGAGCGCGCTGCCGAGATCGGTCGATTCGCCGGCGTCGAGTCGCCGGCTGGTCTCGTAGAGGCCGACGGCCAGCATCGGGCCGACGAGCATGAAGCCCGCCACCATCGGCATGAGAAGGTACTCGAGTTCCAGTCCAAACAGCATCCAGGTCAGGAAGCCGCTGACGCCGGCGAACAGAACGCCGTATGTGAGACTGATGAAGGGCACCCGCCAGAGATCGCGCCAACCGGCGGCCAGCCACGCCCAGGGAGCGTCTGGCCGAACCTTGGCACGGGCCGTGCCGGCGGCGGTGGCCGTGGTCGCGCCAGCGGGCGCCGGGATCATGCTCGCCTTTGACATGCGGGTCTTCTCCGGTCGGAATTTCGCCAACTCAAGGATCCATCGGAGCAGGGATGCCGACACTGCGCTGGATCAATTTTTCGCCACGCTTCCGATCGCATGGGCCGAACACTGCCGATCCGCGCGCGCAACTGGCGCGACACCGCCAACGAAGCTCGCGACCGGCGTGTATAGGCCGGAGGATTGCGTGCCCGTTTGCTTGTCTACCACGTGACAGGATTGGACTTTTCCAAGAATTCAGGCATATTGCCGGCGTGTCGGCGGGGGTATTCCGGCGAGCACCACGAGAAGTGGGGGCCACGGTCCCGATCGTTAGTCGGGGGCTTCCGCCTCAGAAACGAGGCGCGATGAGTCGCGAAAAGGAGACGCACATGCTCACAAGAATGATTGGCGCCACCAAGATGGCGTTGGCGGCGACCGCGATGCTCGGACTGAGCGCCTGTGCCGGCTTCCAGCTCGACAACGCGAAGGGTCTGACCCCGTCCGGCGACGCGTTCAGCGCGGCGCTGTACAAGGAGTATCTGGTCCTGGCTGAGATGGAGTTCGCTGAAGGCGACTACGAGGATTCGGACGAGTTCTCGATGCGCGCCATCGCGTCGGCCAAGGGCACCCCGCCGGCTCCCGAGGAGATGGCTTCCCGCCAGATCCCGGCCGCCGCCCAGGGCGAGCTGGCCGAAGCGCGCCGCAAGCTGACCGAGGCACTCGCTGCCGGCGCCGGGACTTCCAAGCCGGCCGCAGCCGCCCGGGCCCAGGCCAGCTTCGACTGCTGGATGCAGGAGCAGGAGGAGAACTTCCAGCCTGCCGACATCAAGTGGTGCAAGGATCGCTTCAACGCCGCGATGGCCGAGATCGGCGCCCCGGCCCCGAAGGCCGAAGCTCCGAAGCCGACGGTCACGTTCGCCAACTTCACGGTCTACTTCGACTTCGACAAGTCGACGCTGACCCCGCAGACCCAGGCGATCCTGATCGACGCCGCGAACGCTGCCGACGACATGGCCGCCAAGTCGATCACCGTGTCGGGCTACACCGACCGTTCCGGCTCCGAGGCCTACAACATGCGTCTGTCGCAGCGGCGTGCCGAGGCGGTTGCCAAGGAACTGACCAACCTGATCGGTGCCCAGGCGCCGGCCATGACCCTCGAGGCCTTCGGCGAGACCCAGAACAAGGTGGTGACTCCGGACGGCGTCAAGGAAGAGAAGAACCGCCGCGTGAAGATCGAAATCCGGAAGTGATCTCGACCTGACATCGGTGCACAAACCGGCGGGGCGGATGGGCAACCATCCGCCCCGTTCGCTGTTTTGCGGAGGCTGCAGCGCGACGCGGCTGGGCGCAGCGAGGGCGGTTTACTGCAGCCGGCGGCGCGGCGGTGTCGGTTCGTCGAACTGCGGCTTCTCGGCGACCGGAGACGCCTGATGGTGGACGAGCTTCCAGCCCCGCGCGTCGTGGGCGAACAGGTTGCACGCCACCAGCGTGCCCTCCTCGATCACTTCGTAGCAGCACACCTGGGCAAAGTCGCCGTACAGGAACACTCGGGGTTGCCGGCATTCGATCGCGGGTGAGCCCGGGTTGCCGAAGATGCCGACCCAACTGTCCATGACCGCATCGCGGCCGAACAACGGCTGCCAGCCGGGATGGACGCACGTCACCGGCAGGTGCCGGGACCACAACTCGTCCATTCCCTTGATGTCCTTGAGCGCGAAGGCGAGGTAGAACGCCTCGTTGGCGAACAGGACGGCCGCTTCCTGGCTCATCGCGAGAATCCCTACGGGCGACGATCCTGCGACGCTAGCACGGCCGGTATCCCGCCGTCCCGCATGGGCAGCCAGCGATCAGGTCGCTCGTTGCGACGACGTCAGTAGGTTGCCCGTCCGCCCGAGCAGTCGAATACCGCGCCAGTGGAGAAGGAGCACTCCTCGGAGGCGAGCCAGGTGACCAGCCCGGCGATCTCCTCGACCTGACCAAACCGGCCCATCGGGATCTTGGTCAGCATGAAGTCGATGAACTCCTGGCTCATCTGATCGAAGATGTCGGTCTTGACCGCCGCCGGCGTGACGCAGTTCACCGTGATCGGGGTGTCTGCCAATTCCTTGCCAAGCGACTTGGTGAGGCCGATGACTCCGGCCTTCGCGGCCGAATAGGCCGGCGCGCGCGGGTTGCCTTCCTTGCCGGCGATCGAGGCGATGTTCACGATCCGGCCATAGTTGCGCGAGCGCATGTAGGGCACCACCGCCCGGCAGCACAGGAACACCCCGGTCAGGTCGATGTCGATCACCCGCCGCCAGGCGTCGACCGGGTATTCCCAGGTCGTGGTGTTGGGACCGGTGATACCGGCAGACGACACCAGGATGTCGATGCGGCCGAACTCACGCTCGACTTCGGCCGCCGCCCGGTCCACCGCGCCGGCGTCGGTGACGTCGACCGCGGCGGTGTGGAGGCGTTCCTCCGGCAGGCCGAGGGCCGCCTTGCTCTCGGCGAGCTTGGCGGCGTCGGCATCCCACAGGCTGACCGAGGCGCCGCTCGACGACAGCCGGTGCGCGATGGCGAGGCCGATGCCGCGGGCGCCGCCGGTGATGATGGCGCTGCGTCCGGTGAAGTCGTAGGCGACCATGGGATGTCCTCTCAGATCAGGCCGCGGCGGGCCAGATTCCGCATCAGCGCCCCGGCCCCGAAGGTCCAGGGCGGGATCCTGTCCGCCCGGTCGACACGGTTTACCAGCGCGCCCAGCCGGGCCGAGCTGATCGTCACCACGTCGCCGAGCTGGTGGGTGAAGCCCTGGCCCGGCGCGCCGCGGTCCTCGGTCGGCGCGAACAGCGTTCCGGTCATCAGGACCAGGCCATCGGGGTACTGGTGGGTCGGTCCGATGGTGTGGACCGCGAGATCGGCAACGTCGCGGCTGATCCGGCTCATCGACGACCGCCCCTTCAGCACGAAGCCGTCCGGCCCCTCGACACGGAGGTCAAGTTCCGCCACCCGGACATCGTCGAGGCTGAAGCCGTCATCAAACAACCGGATGAACGGCCCGAGCGCCGCCGAGCCGTTGTTGTCCTTGGCCTTGCCGAGCAACAGGGCGCTGCGGCCCTCGACGTCGCGCAGGTTGACGTCGTTGCCGAGGGTGGCGCCGACGATCCGGCCGTCGGCGGCGATCGCCAGCACGATCTCCGGCTCCGGGTTGTTCCACGACGACACCGGGTGCAACCCGACCTCGGCGCCGACCCCGACGCCGGCCATCGGCGGAGCCTTGGTGAACACCTCGGCGTCCGGCCCGATGCCGACCTCCAGATATTGCGACCACATGCCCCGCTCGACCAGCGCCGCCTTCAGCGCCATCGCCTCGTCGGAGCCCGGCACGATGCTCGACAGGTCGAGGCCGATGCGGTCGCCGATCTCGCGGCGGATGGCGTCGGCGGCGGCCGGATCGCCCTTCGCCTTCTCCTCGATCACCCGCTCCAGCATGCTGGAGGCAAAGGTGACGCCGCAGGCTTTGATCGCCTGCAGGTCGACCGGGCACAGGAACCAGGGAAGCGAGGGGTCACGCCGATCATGGGCCGAGTTGGCAAGGATGTCGGCGAGCGCTCCCACCGTCTCCCCGGTGCCTCGCGGGCGATCGCCCCCGCGTCGGCGCGGTTCAGGAGCTCCGACACCGTCGGGACCGTGGCCGACAGATCGACCACCGCGTCACCGCGGATCGCGACCGGCGAGGGGCCGTCGGCGTCGGGACGCCAGACCCGGCCGACCAGGGTTGCCTGCTGCCGGTCCTCCGGCAGGCAGGCTTCCACCGTGAGGTTGAGCGCCGCCATGGCCGTCAGTCGGCCACGAGCTTCTGGCGTTGCTCGCCGAGACCCGTGATGCCGAGGTGCATCTCGTCGCCGGCCTTCAGGAACACCGGCTCCGGCTTGACGCCGAGGCCGACGCCCGGCGGGGTGCCGGTCATGATCACGTCGCCCGGGTGCAGCGACATCATCTGGCTGAGATAGTGGATGATGTGCTTGACCGGGAAGATCATGGTCTTGGTGTTGCCAGTCTGCATCCGCTTGCCGTTGACGTCGCAGAACATGTCGAGGTTCTGCGGGTCGGCGACCTCATCGACGGTGACGAACCAGGGTCCGATCGGTCCGAAGGTGTCGCAGGACTTGCCCTTGGTCCACTGCCCGCCGCGCTCGGCCTGGAAGGCGCGCTCGGAGACGTCGTTGGCGACGCAGTAGCCGGCGACGTAGCTCAGCGCGTCGGCTTCGGAGACGTACTTGGCATGCTTGCCGATGATCACCCCGAGTTCGACCTCCCAGTCGGTCTTGACCGAGGTCCGCGGGATGTGAACGTCGTCATCCGGGCCCTGGACGGCGCTGACCGCTTTCAGGAACACGATCGGCTCCTTGGGAATCGGCGCGCCGGTCTCGGCGGCGTGGTCGGAATAGTTCAGACCGATGCAGATCACCTTGCCGATGCCGCCGACGCAGGCGCCGATGCGCGGGCTGCCGTCGACCTTCGGAAGGCTTGCCGGGTCGACGCCCTTCAGCTTGGTCAGGCCGCCGGCCGCCAGCGTCGCGGAATCGATGTCGGAGACCACGCCGGACAGGTCGCGGATCGCGCCCGAAGCGTCGAGCACGCCCGGCTTTTCCTGGCCGCGCGGGCCATAGCGCAGCAGCTTCATGGTGTTTCCCCCTGATTGCAGGTTCTTGTCGTCGAGCATCGGTGCCGCGGGCGCGGGCCGACGGGTCGCGCCGAGCGTCGCAAGGGGGATGAAGGGTGTCAAGCCGGGCCGCGTGCGGCCCAAGCCAGCCCGGCGCCGGCGTGCCGGAGCCGCCGATGGAAAACGACTAAAAGTTGAAGTACCCTGAATGTGGGCGGCGTCCGCTCGAGGAGGGCACGCGCTGCGCCGCGCGCAACCTCACCATGGAGAGACGCCGATGCCCGCCGCCCCGCGCCCTTCCCATCATCCGATCATCTACGTCCGCGGCTTTGCCGCCACCCAAGGCGAGATCGAGGAAACCGTCGCCGATCCCTACATGGGCTTCAACATCGGCTCGACCAAAGCCCGGACCGCCTGGACCGGCGACGTCAGGCGGTTCTATTTCGAGTCGCCGCTGGTGCGTCTTATGAGCGACCACAAATACGAAGATGTGTTCGTGGACGGCGACGACCTGGTGGCTGCCGACCGCTTCGACAAGCCGATCCCTTACCAATCCATCGTCATTTACCGCTACTACGACGACGCCTCGCAGGATTTCGGCGACGGCCAGGGTACGCCGCCGATCGAGCATTTCGCCAAGGGGCTCGGCGAGTTGATCCTGCGGCTGCGCGACAAGGTCTGCGCCAATCCCAAGAACAACGTGACGCCGGACGCCTTCCGGGTGCATCTCGTGGCCCATTCCATGGGTGGCCTGGTGTGCCGGGCGTTTCTGCAGAACGCCAAGCTCGGCACCGCCGAGGCGCGGGCGGCAGTCGACAAGCTGTTCACCTACGCCACCCCGCACAACGGCATCGACATGCGCATCGTGCGCAACATTCCGGGCTGGCTGTCGTTCGGCGACGTCAACAACTTCAACCGCGATCGGATGGCCAGCTACCTCGACGTGCCGAAGGGCGACGACGTCTCGGTGGTCCGCAACTTCCCGCCCGAACGCATCTTCAACCTGATCGGCACCAACCCCCGCGACTACACGGTGGCCAGCGGGCTTTCCTCCTGGGCGGCGGGCGACGCCAGCGACGGGCTGGTGCGGGTGACACACGCCACCACCCATGGACCCGGGGCGGACGGCAAGGATGTCGGGTCGCCGCGGGCGTTCGTCCACCGCAGCCACTCGGGGCACTACGGCATCGTCAACTCCGAGGAAGGCTACCAGAACCTGACCCGATTCCTGTTCGGCGAGTTGCGGGTCGACGGGATCCTGGAGATCGACGACATCTCGCTGCCCCAGGAGGTGCAGAAGTCGCTGCAGGACGGCAAGTCAGTCCACGCCTCATACCAGTTCGAGGTGGCTGTCAGCATCCGCGGCTGCCAGTGGCAGATGACGCGCCGGGAGGTCCGCGAGAATTCGGCGATCTTCCGCAGCTACGAGGAGTTGTTCCCCGGCAAGCCAGGCACCGTGCGGACGCCCGACCGCAGCAAGAGCCCCCACCTGTTCTCGGTGTTTCTCGATCCGGCCTTCAGCGTCAAGAAGCGCACCAAGTCGGTGAGTTTCGCGTGCGACCTGAAGGTGCTGGTGCCCGACTACGAGGTCGGCGGGCTGGCGTTCCTGAGACGCCACTACGAAGGCGGATACATCCTGCGCGAGCTCATCCTGATCGAGGCGTTCCCCGACGCCGATGCCCCGGGCGGGTGGCGGGTCAAGTACGGCTTCCAGGACATGAATCCGGGCAAGCCCGGCATCGACGCCGAGACCCGCCGCCTGGAGGGCGCGCCCGGCGCCGCCGAGGGCCTGGCGTTCGACGTCCCGATCGAGCAACGGACCCGACCCGGCTTCTCCGGCAGGCTGCGCGTCGAGGCCCGGCCCTGGAAGTGACCCGTGTGCGAGGTTGCCCTTCGGGGTCAGGCCGCCAGCCCGCGGCGCTCGCCGTCGCGGCTGCCGGCCACCAGCCGTTCCGGCTCGATCGTAGACGATGCGGTGCAGCAGCCACCGCCCTCCCAGGATCGGCAGGTGGGTGTCGCGGTGCTCGATGCAGAAATGCCGCCAGGGCTTCTCGGTCAGGGCGATCTCATGGCCGTAGACGAAGGCCTCGTCGCTGAACGCGTAGGGCGTCCAGAACTCGATGCCTTCCCCGTCCCGGCACACCCGTCCGATCTCGCTCAGGAGGTTCTTCGGTTTCTTCACGTGCTCCAGGACGTGCGCGGAGAACACCTGGTCGACCGACGCGTCAGGGAGTGGCAACGGCTGGTCGGTCAGGTCGACGACATGGTCGACGCCGGGAGCCGCGAGGAAGTCGACGCCGACGAAGCCTGCCCGCTTGGCGCCGCCGCAGCCGAGGTCGATCCGACGCTGATCGTCCTGCCCGGCCGGGTGGTTGTCCTGGGACACCCTTGCACCTTCGCATCAGACGCCTGTACCTGAGATTGTGGCGCGATAAGATCGGATCGAGCGACAGGGCGATCACCAGCATCCGGACCGGGGGCGATGACCGACGAGAATCTCCACGTGCTGCTGCGGGCCCGGCCGAGCCCAGAGGTGACCGCGTCACTGTTCGAGCCGGTGGCGGCGCCGATCCCGGCGGTCGCCGATGGGCAGTTCCTGGTCCGGGTGGTCTGGCTGTCGCTGGATCCGGCGATGCGCGGCTGGATCGCCGAGGCCGCCAACTACTCGACCCCGGTTCCTCTCGGAGCGCCGATGACCGGCTTCACCGTCGGCGAGGTCGTGGAATCGCGGCACACCGGGTTCCCGGTGGGGACCATCGTCCAGGGTCGCCAGGGATGGCGGCGCTACGCCGTCTCCGACGGTTCCGACATCGACCGGGTCGTCGACCCCGGCCTCGCCCCGATCTCGACGGCGCTCTCGGTCCTCGGCCTGAACGGCGCCACCGCCTATGTCGGCCTGGTGGAGATCTGCGACCCCAAGCCGGGCGAGACGGTATTGGTTAGCACCGCCGCCGGCGCGGTCGGTTCGATGGTGGGACAGATCGCCAAGGCGCTCGGCTGCCGGTCGGTGGGGATCACCGGGGGGCCGGACAAGGTGCTGGCCTGCCTGGACGAGTTCGGCTTCGACGCCGCCATCGACTACAAGGCGACGCCGGACCTCGGTCAGGCGCTGGACGCCGCTTGCCCGGATGGCATCGACTGCTTCTTCGACAACGTCGGCGCCGAGCAGTTCGACCGGGCCCTGGAGCGCATCAACGTTGGCGCGAGGATCGCGATCTGCGGTACCATCGGCATGCCGTCGTTTCCCCTGCCCGTTGGGCCACGCCCCAATCGGCAGTTGCTGATCAAGCGGGCTCGCATGCAGGGTTTCCTGATTCTTGACCACTACGACCGTTACGCCGCGATCATCGCCCGACTGACCGAGTTGTATCGGGCAGGGCATTTCCGGTGGCGCGAGGACGTGACCGACGGGCTGGAGAACGCCCCGGCGGCGCTGGTCCGCCTGCTCGCCGGTCACAACAGCGGCAAGGCCCTGGTCCGGGTGGGGGCCGACCCATGACCGACCTCCCCATCCTGTACGAGCGCGCCGGCGTCGACGGCCTTTGCCCCAGCCCGATCTGCTGGCGGTCGCGGATCGCCCTCGCGCTGAAGGGGGTGACGGTCGAGCGCCGCGCGATGCGCTTTGCCGATGTCGATCGACTGGAGCAGATCACCGGCAGCCGGACCGTCCCGGTGCTGGCCGTCAACGGCGCCATGATCATCGGCTCGGACGCCATCGCCGCCCATCTCGACGAAGCCGTGCCGGACCGGCCGCGACTGCTCGGCAACGGAGCCGCGGCCGCCGGTCTCGAGCTGGAGCGGGAACTGGGCGCCCGCATCGGGCCGCTGGTGGGAGCCGACTTCCCGCGCCGCCTGCTCCCGGAGGACCGGGCGTATTACCGCGAGAGCCGCGAGGCCCGGTTTGGAAAAAGCTTCGAGGAACTCGAAGCCGTGCGGGCCGGCCTGGAACTCGACCTCGCCTTCTCCATCGGCCGCCTGGAGCCGCCGCTCGAGGCGCACCGCTACCTCGCCGGCGACGAGATCGGCTGGATCGACATCGTCGCCTACACCTACCTGCTTTGGATCGCCTTCGCGTCACCGCGCTCGTTGCCGGAATTTGTGAACCCGGTCCGCACCTGGTTCGAGCGCCACGACGCCGACTGGCGCCGGATCTGCCTGGAGCCGACGGTGCCGGAGCCGATGACGGAGCCGTGCGAGTGACACCCGTCGCGGCGCTCGGCGTCGATTGGGGCACGTCCTCCTTCCGAGCCTATCGCCTGGACGCCGAGGGCGGCGTGCTCGAGGCGCGCCGGGCCGATGCCGGCATCCGCTCCATCGACGACGGCGACTTCGAAGGCGCGTTCGAGCAGTTGGTCGGCGACTGGCTGGACTCCGCGCCCGGCGTGCCGGTGGTGCTGTCCGGCATGATCGGCAGCCGCCAGGGCTGGGTCGAGGCGCCGTACCTGCCGTGCCCCGCCGCGGTCGTTGATCTCGCCGCGGCGCTGCTGCCGATCGACCTGGCGCGCGGCCGTCGGATCCACCTGGCTCCCGGGGCTGTCGACGCGGGGCGCCGCCGGGGTGCCCGACGTCATGCGCGGCGAGGAGGTCCAGATCCTCGGCGCCGTCGACCGGCTCGGCGCCGACCGCGCCACGCTCTGCCTGCCGGGATCCCATTCCAAGTGGGCGCGCGTCGAGAACGCCCGCGTCACCGGATTCACCACCCACATGACCGGCGAGGCCTTCGAGGCGCTGCGGCGGCACACCATCCTCGGCCGGACCATCGACCACGCCGCCTGGGACGACGCCGCCTTTCTGTCGGGGTCGACCGCTCGGGCGCCCCAGGCGGCCTGCTGCATCACCTGTTCGGGGTGCGCGCCGCCGGGCTGTTCGACGAATTGCAGCCGACCACCGCCGGGGCGTTCCTGTCCGGTCTGCTGATCGGCCACGAGGCACGCGCGGCGACCGAAGCGGTTGTCGAGGAAGGCGGCACGGTCCACCTGATCGGCGAGGCCGGGCTGGTGGCGCTGTACGGCCAGGCGCTCGGGCGAATCGGCGTGGCGTCGGCCGAAGGCCCCCGCGACGCGGCGGCCAGCGGGCTTCATCGGTTGGCGGAACGGGTGAAGGAGGGGCGGCCGACGTGACCACCCTGTCGCCCTGGATGGAGCGCCTGCCGCTGGTCGCGATCCTGCGCGGCGTGACCCCCGACGAAGTCGTCGACATCGGCGAGGCGCTGGTCGCCGGAGGCTTCGCCATCGTCGAGGTTCCGCTCAATTCGCCGTCGCCGTTCGACAGCATCGCCCGATTGGCGGCGGCGCTCGGCGACAGGGCGCTGATTGGTGCCGGCACCGTGCTGACGCCGGGGCGGTCGAGCAGGTCGCCGGCGCCGGCGGCCGGCTGATCGTCACGCCGCACGCCGACCCCCGTGTGGTGCGGGCGGCCAAGGCCGGCGGGCTGCTGGCGGTGCCGGGCTTCGCCACGCCGACCGAGGCGTTCGCGATGCTCGAGGCCGGCGCCGACGCCCTGAAGCTGTTCCCGGCCGAAGGCCTCCCGCCGGTGGTGCTGAAGGCCCTCCGCGCCGTCCTGCCGTCGTCGGTGCCGATCCTTCCGGTCGGCGGAATCCGCCCGGAGACCATGGCCGGCTACTGGCAGGCGGGAGCCGCGGGCTTCGGCCTCGGATCGGCTCTCTACAAACCCGGTGACGCTCCTGTTACGGTGCACCAGAAGGCGTTGGCGTTCCGGCAAGCCATGGAGGCGCTGCAGGGCACCCTGACGGCGTGACCATCTCTGTCGGAGGCCCTGAATGCCGTCGCCGCAAGTCGCCTTCCTCGGCACCGGCCTGATGGGGGCGTCTATGGCCGCCAACATCGCCCGCGCCGACTTGCCGGTAACGGTCTGGAACCGGACCCCGGAGAAGGCGGCCCGCCTGGTCGGAGCCGGCGTCAAGGTGGCCGGGACCGCCGCCGAGGCGGTCGCCGACGCTCAGATCGTCTGCACCATCGTCACCAACGCCGACGCGGTCGAGGACGTGCTGTTCGCCCGCGGCGTGGCCGCGGCGATGCAGCCGAGAGCGATCTTCGTCGACATGAGCTCGATCCCGCCCAAGGTCGAGAAGGAGCACGCCCGGCGGCTCGCGGCCATGGGGCTCAGGCACCTCGACGCGCCGGTGTCGGGCGGCACCCGCGGCGCCGCCGACGCCAGCCTCGCGATCATGGTCGGCGGCGACAAGGAGACCTTCGTGGACGCCACCCCGGTCCTGGCCGCCATGGGGCGGCCGACCCGCGTCGGTCCGGACGGCGCCGGCCAGCTTGCCAAGTTGTGCAACCAGGCGATCGTGGCAATCAGCGTCGGCGGGCTGTCCGAGGCGATGCTGCTGGCGGCGGCCGGCGGCGCCGACCCGGCCGCAGTGCGCGAGGCGCTGCGGGGCGGGTTCTCGGAGAGCCGGATCCTGCAGGAACACGGCCAGCGGATCCTGGACCGGAACTGGATGCCGGGCGGCCAGATCCGCAACATGCTGAAGGATCTGAGCGCGGTGGTGGAGGCGGCGGCGGACTGCGGCCTCGACCTGCCGTTCGTCAACCTGGCGCGCAGCCTGTTCCAGGCGCTCCACGACCGCGGCGTCACCGGTTACGACCACACCGCCCTGCTGCTCGAGATCGAACACCGCAACCCGCCGCACCGGGTCGGCGAGAAGCCGGACATCACGCCGCATTGAGAGCCGGCGGCGCCATCGGCAAGCCACCGTCGCGCCGAGGGCCCCGGAGAGCCGGACTCGCCTCTCGCCGCCCCGGCCTCGCCGCCAGCGCCCGTCGCCCCGTGGCTTCCGGCTCGCCCACGCACAGCGTGGGCGTCCGGAATGACGATAGGGGAGAGATGGGTGCCGGCGGCGATGCGCTCCGTGGGCGGATCGGTACGCCGTGGGAGCCGTGGTCGCGGGCAAGCCGGCCGCGATGGGCCTCGACAGCCGCGTCACGGCGCCGCCACCTCCCCCCATTGTCGTCATTCCGGCCGCAGCGACACCGTCGCGGAGAGCCGGAACCCACCCGCCGCTCCGTCGGCGCACCGGCCGTCCGCTATAATCACGAGGAGCGGCCGGCGGTTACCGAGGCAGGCGGTCCTCGACCAGCTTCGCCCAGAAGCTGGCGCCGTGCGGCAGCGCCTCGTCGTTGAAGTCGTAGTCGGGATGGTGGACGCCGGCGGTGTCGCCGTTGCCGGTCCAGATGTAGGCGCCGGGCCGGACGTTCAGCATGTAGGCGAAGTCCTCCGCCCCCATCACCGGCTTCGGCGCACGGTCGACGCGCCCTGGCCCGGCCAGCGCCTCGGCGACCTCGGCGGCGACCGCCGCCTGCGCCGGGTCGTTGATGGTCGCCGGGTAGCCCTTCAGGTACTCCAGCGTGCCGGTCGCCCCGAAGGTCGCGCACACCCCGTCGACGATCCGCTCGATGCGCCCGGGCAGGCTGGCCTGGATCGCCGGGTCGAACACCCGGCAGGTGCCGCGCAGCTCGATCGCGTCCGGCACCACGTTGAAGGCATGACCGGCGTGGAACTGGGTGACCGAGATCACCAGCGCGTCCTGGGCCTCGATGTTGCGTGAGGCGATGGTCTGCAGGGCCATCACCAGGTGCGCGCCGACCACCACCGGGTCGATGCCCTGGTGCGGCATGGCGCCATGGCTGCCGCGGCCCTTGATGGCGATGATGAAGTTGTCGCGCGCGGCCATCATCGGCCCCGGCGCCACCGCGAAGTGACCGACCGGAATGCCGGGGATGTTGTGCATGCCCCAGACCGTGTCGCAGCGGAAGCGGTCGAACAGGCCCTCCTGGACCATCTTGTCGCCGCCGCCCAGGCCCTCTTCGGCCGGCTGGAAGATGAAGTGGACGGTGCCGTCGAAGTTGCGGGTCTCCGCCAGGTACTTGGCCGCACCCAGCAGCATGGTGGTGTGGCCGTCGTGGCCGCAGGCGTGCATCACGCCGTCGTTGGTCGAGCGGTGATCGCGCGGACCGGTGCCGCGCTCCAGGATCGGCAGGGCGTCCATGTCGGCGCGCAGGCCGATGGTGGCCGCCCCGCTGCCGGCCTTCAGCACGCCGACCAGGCCGGTGCCGGCGATGCCGCGATGCACCTCGATGCCCCACTCCGCCAGCTTGGCGGCGACCGCGTCGCTGGTGCGGTGCTCCTTGAACCCGAGCTCGGGATGGGCGTGCAGGTCGCGCCGCCACTCGGTCATCTCGTCGGCGAGCTCGGCGATGCGGTTGACGATCGGCATGGCGTTCTCCCTCGGCCCGGTCAGGCGCGCTTCAGCTCGCGCTCGACCAGCGTCGACCAGTAGCTGGCGCCGTGCGCCAGCAGCTCGTCGTTGAAGTCGTACTCCGGATGGTGCACCGAGGCGCCCTCGCCGTTGCCGGCAAACACGTAGCAGCCGGGCACCGCGGTTCAGCATGTAGGCGAAATCCTCCGACCCCATCAGCGGCCGGCGGTCGGTGACGACCTTGGCGGCGACCGCGCCCGCCGCCTCGGCCGCCATCCGGGTCGGCTCGGCGGCGTTCATGGTCACCGGGAACACCTGGCGGTAGTCGATCTCGGCGGTGGCGCCGTAGGTCGCGCACACCCCGTCGACGATGCGCTGGAAGCGGTCGGGCAGCGAGGCGTGGATCGCCGGGTCGAGGGTCCGGCAGGTGCCGCGCAGAACGACGTTGTCGGGGATCACGTTGAAGGTCTCGCCGGCGTGGAACTCGGTGACCGACACCACCAGCGCGTCCTGCGCCTTGATGTTGCGGCTCGCGATGGTCTGCAGCGCGATCACGATGTTGGAGCCGACGATCACAGGGTCGATGCCCTGGTCCGGCATGGCGGCGTGGCTGCCGCGGCCCTGGACGCGGATCTCGAAGGTGTCGCCGGCCGCCATCACCGGGCCCTCGACCACCGCGAACTCGCCGACCGGGATGCCCGGCATGTTGTGCATGCCGTAGACGCGGTCGCACGGGAACTGCTCGAACAGCCCCTCCTCGACCATGCGCCTGGCGCCGCCGATGCCCTCCTCGGCCGGCTGGAAGATGAAGCGGACGGTGCCGTCGAAGTTGCGGGTCTCGGCCAGGTACTTGGCGGCGCCCAGCAGCATGGTGGTGTGGCCGTCGTGGCCGCAGGCGTGCATCACGCCGTCGTTGGTGGAGGCGTAGGGCTTGCCCGTGCGCTCGTGGATCGGCAGCGCGTCCATGTCCGCGCGCAGGCCGATCGCCCGGCCGCCGGCGCCCGACCGGAGGACGCCGACGACGCCGGTGCCGGCCAGGCCGCGATGCACCTCGATGCCCCACTCCGCCAGCTTGGCGGCGACCACGTCGCTGGTGCGGGTCTCCTGGAAGCCGAGTTCCGGGTGGGCGTGCAGGTCACGCCGCCACTCGGTCATCTCGGGCGCGAACTCGGCGATCCGGTTGACGATGGGCATTGGGCACTCCGGGTTGCGGACGGGCGAGTAGCGGAGTATCGAGCGGGCTGCGGCCCACTGCAACCCGAGACCCCGAGACGAGCGATGCGCGAGCCCCGCATCCCGACCGTCAGGACCGAGCGGCTGATCTTGCGCGGCTTCGCACCCGGCGACCACGCCGACTTTGCGGCGCTGCGCGGCGATCCCGACGTCGTGCGCTACCTGCCGGGGGGCGAGGCGCTGGTCCCGTTCGCCGAGCAGATCGCGAACACCCGGATGGCGGCGTTCCACGATGCCTGGGACTGCGGCTACGGGGTGTGGGCGATCGAGGAAGCCAGCACCGGCGCCTTCGTCGGCCAGGCCGGCCTCGCCGCCATGGACCGGACCTCCGACGTCGAGGTGCTGTACGCCCTGGCTCGGCGGTTCTGGGGCCGGGGCTACGCTCGCGAGGCCGCCGCCGCGGCCCTGCGCTTCGGTTTCGAGACCGTGGGCCTGGAGCGGATCGTCGGGTATGTGGTGCCGGAGAACACCGCCTCGGCCCGCGTGCTGGAGGCCGTCGGCCTGCGCTTCACCGGCGACACCACCTACAACGGCTTCACCGTCCGGGCGTTCGCGATCGAGGCGACGGACTGGCCGATCGACGCCGGTCCGGGCACTCCATCGTGACCGTCTCGATCCGCCGGGCGGGTCCGGACGACGCCGACAGGCTCGCCGCGCTCGCCGAGGAGTTCCACGAGGCCCACGGCGACCCGGTCGGGTTCCTGAGCCCCGACGCGATCCGTCGCGACGGCTTCGGCGCGGCACCCGAGTTCGCGGTGCTGCTGGCGGAGGACGCCGGCGGACTGCTCGGCTACGCGCTGTTCTACGACGCCTACGAACCCTCCTACGCGGCCCGCGGGGTCTACATGGCCGACCTCTACGTCCGCCCGTCGGCGCGCCGCAGGGGGCTCGGCCGCCGGCTGATCGCGGCGGTCGCCGCCGACGCCCGCAGCCGGGGGCGGACCTACGTCTGGTGGGTCGCTCAGGCTCGCAACGCCCCGGCGCACGCGTTCTATCGGACGCTGGCGTCGGTCGATCTGGAAACCCGCGCTTTTGCGGTCGTGCTCGAGGATTTCGAGGCGCTTGCCGACGAGCACGCGGCACCGAAATGGAACGCTCCGTGAACCCCGCCGGCCCGGAAGTGCCCGGGAATGTTCACCTTACGATCGGATCTGGTTAACGATTGGTTAATTTTCCCGTTCCGTTCCGCCAGGGGCGTCCGGTTTCAGGCCCGATCCACGATGTGGAGATACGATCCCAGAACCCGGCCATGGCACAGGCCGACCGCGCCAAGGTCGGCACCGGTCGCGTCCTCCGCCAGGAACGGCCGCCCGCAATCACCCTCCCCGCCGATTGTGGAGTAGTGGAATTCGTGGCCGCGAAAGTCCGCGCCGGCCGGCCCGAACGGCGTCTCCAGACAGTGCCGTGATCCGGCGGTACCCAAGATGCAGGCGGCGGGCGTCGAACCGGGTGGTCAGCGGCAGCAATCCGGCCATCGGGTGGGCGTTTCCGGCGGCGTCCACCAGGACCTCGCCGAGCGCCATGAACCCACCGCACTCACCGTAGATC
This sequence comes from Rhodospirillaceae bacterium, assembly GCA_018401495.1. Taxonomy (GTDB): domain Bacteria; phylum Pseudomonadota; class Alphaproteobacteria; order Thalassobaculales; family Thalassobaculaceae; genus Thalassobaculum_A. The sequence goes on along the minus strand of JAGYJX010000006.1, from coordinate 227,696 downwards.
CAGGCCCCCCTGGCGGCGGCGGCGTGCAACCCGGCCCGGAACCGTCCGGCGGCGGCGAGCCGCCCGGCGTGCAGTTCGGGATAGCCGCCCGGCAGGTAGACGCAATCCGCCGAGGCATCGGGTGGCTGGTCGGCGAGCGGCGAGAAGAACGTCACCGCCGCCCCGGCGTCCCTCCAGCCGTCGAGCAGGTGCGGGTACAGGAAGGCGAAGGCGTCGTCGCGCGCCACCGCGACCTCCGCGCCCGGCGGCGGCAACCGCGAGGCCTGACCGCCGGCGATCACCGTCGGCCGGGCCAGCGCCAGCACGGCGTCGAGGTCGATGTGCGCCTCGGCTACAGCCGCCAACCGGTCCAGCCAGTCGCCGAGGCCGGGATCCTCCCCCGCCTGGACCAGCCCGAGATGGCGCGACGGCCGGTCGATGGCGGCGTCGCGCGGCAGCGCCCCGACCACCGGCAGGCCGAGCGGCGCCAGCGCCCGGCGGAGCGCGCCGTCGTGGCGGGCGGTGCCGACCCGGTTGAGGATCACCCCGGCGACCGCGACTGCGGGATCGAAGCTCCGGAACCCGTGCACCAGCGCGGCGATCGAGCCGGCCTGGCGGGCGGCATCGACGACCAGCAGGACCGGCCAGCCGGCCCGACGGGCCAGCGCCGCGGTCGATCCGTCGTCCACCGCGCCCGGCGCCGGGGCGCCGTCGAACAGGCCCATGACGCCCTCGACCACCACCACGTCGGCGTCACCGCGCCCCGCGATCAGCCCGTCGAGGCAGGCCGGCCGCATCGCCCAGCCGTCGAGATTCACCGAAGCCCGGCCGGCCGCCGCCTCGTGGAAGCGCGGGTCGATGTAGTCGGGGCCGACCTTGGCCGGCGCCACCCGCAGGCCGCGCCGCGCCAGGGCCGCCATCAGGGCGGTCGCGACCGTGGTCTTGCCGGCGCCTGAAGCCGGGGCGGCGACCACGATGCCGGGTGCCGGACGACTCACCCGGTCCGCCGCTCCCGGCCGAGGCCGAGCGGGTCGGCGACCAGCACCTTGCCGTCGGTCAGCGCCCCCAGCCAGTCCAGCCCGGCGCGCAGGCGGGCCACCTCGCCGACCACGACGACGCAGGGCGGCGCCATGCCGGCGCCCTCGGCGTCGGCCGGCGCGCGGGCAAGGGTGGTCTCGAGCACCCGCTGATCCGGCAGGGCGGCGTTCGAGACGATCGCCACCGGGGTGTCGCCGTGCCGTCCGCCCGCCACCAGCCGCTCGGCAATCGTCGCCAGGTGCTTCATCGCCATGTAGATCACCAGCACCGGCGCCCCGCCGGCCAGCGCCGCCCAATCGACGCCCGTGACGTCGCCGCTGGCGTCGTGGCCGGTCACGAAGGTGACGGCCTGGTTGGTGTCGCGGTGGGTGACCGGAATGCCGGCGTAGGCGAGGCCGCCGATGCCGGCGGTCACGCCGGGCACGATCCGGAACGGCACGCCGGCCGCCACCAGGCTCAAGGCCTCCTCGCCGCCGCGCCCGAACACGAACGGGTCGCCGCCCTTCAGCCGCAGCACCCGCTTGCCCTCGCGGGCCCGCTGCACCAGCCGCAGCGAGATGTCGGCCTGCTTCGGCGAGGGACGGCCGCCACGCTTGCCGGCGTATTCGAAGGTCGCCTGCGGCCCCGCCAGGCCGAGGACGGCGTCGCTGACCAGCGCGTCGTAGACCACCACGTCGGCGGATTGCAGGGCGTGCAGGGCGTGCAGAGTCAGCAGGCCGGGATCGCCCGGGCCGGCGCCGCAGAGCCAGACATGGCCGGGCTCGAACGCCGGCGGGGTGTAGGGTGTGCGCTCCATTCCCCCAACCTAGCCGACGGCGGCGCGCCGGGCCTAGTCCCGGCGCGACCGGCCGGGGTACAAATCCGCCATGGCCCGCAAACCTGACGGTCCCCTTCGGCGCGGTTGGACGACCGGCGCCTGCGCGACGGCCGCGACCAAGGCGGCCTACACCGCGCTGCTGACCGGTGTCTTCCCCGACCCGGTCGCCATCCGCCTGCCGAAGGGCGAGGCGCCGGCGTTCGCGCTGGCCCGGGAGGCGGCCGGCGACGGCTGGGCGCTGGCGGGCATCGTCAAGGACGCCGGCGACGACCCGGACGTCACCCACGGCGCCACCGTGATCGCGACGGTCCGGCGCGGCCCGCCCGGCTCCGGCGTGACGTTCCGGGCCGGCGACGGCGTCGGCACGGTCACCCTGCCCGGCCTGCCGGTGCCGCCGGGCGAGCCGGCGATCAACCCGGTGCCGCGCCGGCTGATGGCCGAGGTCGTCGCCGAAATCGCCGCCGCCCACGGCGAGCCGGGCGACGTGGTGATCGAGATCTCGATCCCCGGCGGCGCCGGGATCGCGCTGAAGACCTGGAACCCTCGGCTCGGGATCCTCGGCGGGCTGTCGATCCTCGGCACCACCGGGATCGTCGTGCCGTTCTCCTGCGCCGCCTGGATCCACTCGATCCACCGCGGCATCGACGTGGCGCGCGCCGCCGGGCTGGAGCGGGTCGCCGGCTGCACCGGCTCGACCTCGGAGGCGGCGGTCGCCCGCCGCCACCCGCTGCCGGACAGCGCCTACCTCGACATGGGCGACTTCGCCGGCGGCCTGCTGAAGTATCTGCGCGCCCACCCGGTGCCGCGCCTCACCCTCGCCGGCGGCTTCGCCAAGTTCACCAAGCTGGCGCAGGGCCATCTCGACCTGCACTCCGGGCGCAGCCAGGTCGATTTGGACTGGCTGGCGGACCGGTTGGCCGATCTCGGCGGCGACGCCGACCTGGTGGCGGCCGCTCGGACGGCGAACACCGCGGCCGAGGTGCTGGGCCGCGCCACGGCGGCCGGCATCCCGATCGCCGGAAGGGTCGCCGAGCTGGCGCTGGCGACCGCCGCCGCGACCCTGCACGGGGCGCCGGTCGCCGTCGAGGTGATGGTCGTGGACCGCGAGGGGACGGTCGTCGGGGAAGCCGGTGGGTGAGCGGGTTCTGATCCTGGGCGGCACCGAGGAGGCGCGCGCGCTGGCGACGGCGCTCGCGGCGTCCGGGCGGGCCGAGCCGGTCACCGCGCTCGCCGGGCGAACCGCCGACCCGGCGCCGGTCGCCGGCACGCTCCGCAGCGGCGGCTTCGGCGGCCCGGACGGCCTGGCCGAGCACCTTCGCGCCGGCCGCTACGCTGCGGTCATTGACGCCACCCACCCGTTCGCCCGCCAGATCTCGGCGCACGCGGCGACCGCGGCGCGCGCCGCCGGCACCCCGCGGCTGGCGCTGGTGCGGCCGGCCTGGCGCCCGGCCGACAGTGACCGCTGGATCGAGGTCGACGACGAGGACGCGGCGGCCGCGGCGCTCGCCGGCCTCGGCCTGCCGGAGGGAGCCGTGGTGTTCCTCGCCCTCGGCCGCCAGCGGGTGGCGGCGTTCGCCACCGTCCCCGGGCTCCGCTTCGTGCTGCGGACCGTCGACCCGGTCGAGCCGCCCTGGCCCGGCTGCCGCATGCTGGTCGGACGCGGCCCGTTCGAGCCCGGCGCCGAGCGCGCGCTGCTGGCGCGCGAGCGGGTCGCCGTCCTGGTCTGCCGAAACAGCGGCGGCGCCTCCGGCCGCGCCAAGCTCGACGCCGCCCGCGCCCTCGGCCTGCCGGCGGTGATGATCCGCCGCCCGCCGCCGCCCGAGCCACCGATCGCGGTGGACGTCGAGGCGGCGATGACCTGGCTGGCCGAGCGACTCGGCGCGTGACGCCGGCCTGTTGCGGCAACGACGCCCCCGACGCGATAGCATCAACCGACCCCGTTACGACCGCATGGATCCTGCGCGCCACCGGTGGACGCTCAAAGCTGAAGTTAGAATCAAATGCACTGTCACCGAAATGGAATTGCCATCAATTTCAGTGACAGTCAATTTCAGTGACAGTGCATTTGATTGACCCCAATCCGGTGACAGTGCACTTGATTTGACCCGGCCCATGCCAGTATCCACCGCGCAATTCGGTGACAGTGCGCTCGTTTTGACCCGCCCATGCCTGTATCCACCGGTGGCGCGGCAGACAGCCGGAGGCGGTTGAGCCAGCCAGCTTCTCCAATTTTCGCGGATCGGCTCGCCACTCTTGACGCATTCTGAACCCGCGAAGCTATGCCACCAGCCACTTTCGCAACCGGATCGCCCCGCTCGGCTCGACCGCGGCTTCCTGCCAGCCGTCGTCGCGGTAGATCCGCTCGGCGCGGCTGCCGGGCGAGGTCAGCAGCCAGGCGTGGCGATGCCCGCGCCGCAGCAGGTAGTCGCAGCACTTGCGAAGCAGCGCCCGGCCGATGCCGCGGCCCTGGGCGCCGGGGTGGACATAGACCGCCTCGATCTCGCCCGAGACCGGGTCGGCGGCGGCGAAGCCGTGCACGGCGCGGGAATCCGCCCACACCCAGAGCCGGCCGGCGGCCAGCTGGGCGCCGGCGGTCGCGGTGAAGCGGTTCCAATCATCTCGGAAGCGGTGCTCGTCGACCGACGTCCAGATCTCGAACACCCGGGCCAGATCGGCCGGCACCGCCCGCCGCAGCACTCCCCGGCGCAGCACTTCCTTGCTCTGGGGCGGCATGCGTGTCCCCGCTTGTGGCGTCAGCCGGCGGTGCGGCGGACCGGGCGCAGGATATGGGCGTGGGCGCCGTCGTAAAGCGCCGAGTCGCGAAAGCCGTGCGCGTCGAGCGCCGGCCCGACCAGGATCAGCGCGGTGCGGGTGATCTTCTCGGCGCGCACCTGGCCGGCGATGTCGGCCAGCGTGCCGCGCAGGATCTTCTGGTCCGGCCAGCCGACCCGGTAGACGACGGCGACCGGGCAGTCGGCGCCGTAGTGCGGCTCCAGGGCGCGCCGCACCTCGCGGAGGTTGCGGATCGACAGGTGGATCGCCAGGGTCGCGCGGGTGCGTGCCAGATTCTCCAGTTCCTCCCCCGGCGGCATCGGCGACGATTTCATGGCGGTGCGGGTCAGGATTACGGTCTGCGCCACCTCTGGAACCGTCAGCTCGGTCTGCAGCGCGGCGGCGGCGGCGGCGAAGGCCGGCACCCCCGGCGTGATCGCGAAGTCGATCCCGAGGTCGCGGAGCCGGCGGATCTGCTCGGCGATCGCGCCGTACAGCGAGGGGTCGCCGGAATGCACCCGCGCCACGTCCTTGCCCTCGGCGTCGGCCGTCGCCATCAGCGCGACGATCTCGTCCAGCGTCAGGGTCGCGGTGTCGACCACCAGCGCGTCGGCCGGCGCGTGCGCCACCACCGCCGCCGGCACCAGCGAGCCGGCGTACAGGCAGACCGGGCAGCGCGCGATCAGGTCGCGGCCCCGGATGGTCAGCAGGTCCGGGTCGCCCGGCCCGGCGCCGATGAAATGCACGGTCATGGCGCGTCCTTCGTCGTCAGGGAGGAGCCCGGCTTGCCGGCGTAGCCGCGCGGCGTGTAGACCCAGGTCCCGCCGTCGCCGCGCGGCACCGCGCGGGTGGCGGAGGAGCCGACCAGCACCACCGTCAGCATGTCGACGGTCTCGGGATCGAGTGCCGCCAGGGTCGTCACGGTCACCGCCTCCTCCGGTCGGCCGAGTGAGCGGGCCAGCACCACCGGGGTGTCGGCGGGGCGGTGGTCGGCGAGGATAGCCTTGGCGGCGTGCAGCTGGGTGCGGCGGCGCCGGGAGACCGGGTTGTAGAACGCCACCACGAAGTCGCCTTCGGCGGCGGCCCGGATCCGCGCCTCGATCGCCGGCCAGGGGGTCAGCAGGTCGGACAGCGAGATCGTGCAGAAATCGTGGCCGAGCGGGGCGCCGACGCGCGCCGCCGCCGCCTGCAGCGCCGAGATGCCGGGCGCCACCAGCACCTCGACCCGGCGCCAGTCCGGGCGCTCGGCGGTGCGGTCCAGCAGCTCGAACACCAGCGTGGCCATGGCGTAGATGCCGGGATCGCCGGACGACACCAGCGCCACGCTGCGGCCGGCGGCGGCGAGGTCGAGGGCGGCCCGCGCCCGCTCCTCCTCCGCACCCAGCGGGAACGGGTGGCGCCGCGCCCGGGCGGCGGCCGGACCGAGCAGGTCGAGATACAGGTCGTAGCCGACCAGGTCGTCGGCGCTGGCGACCAGGGCGTCGACCTCCGGGGTGCGCCAGTCGGGGGTGCCGGGGCCGGTGCCGACGATGGCGAGCCGGCCGCGCGACCGGCCGATCGCCGCCGGATCGATCGGCAGCGTCGCCTCGGCGACGGCGCAGGTCGCCCGCGCCGACCGTCGCTTCGGCACCAGCAGCGACGCGTCCGGTCCGGCGGCGGCCAGCGCCGCCCCTTCCGCCACGCCGTGACAGCCGACCTCCCGGAACACCACATCCGACGGATTCGCCAGGCGCGGTGCCTCGGCCTCCAGGCGGTCGGCGTCGAAGAACCGCGCCGGCACCCCGAGCCGGTCGGCGAGCGTGTGCAGCGCCGGCTCGTCGGCCTTGAGGTCGAGCGACACCACGCAGGCGACCGCCTCCGGTGCCAGGCCATGCTCCGCCAGCGTCGCGCGCACCAGGTTCCACAGCTCGTCCGGCGCGCAGCCGCGCTCGCACCCGACCCCGAGCGCCAGGGCGGCGGGGTGATACACGAGACGGCCCGGACGGTCGTCGGCGCGGCGCGTGGTGGCGGCCAGGGTGACGGCACCGTCCTCGGCGCGCGGGATCGACGCGGCGTCGAGCCAGGGCAGCGTGCCCTCGACCCGGGCCGAAGCACCGGCGAGCAGCGCCGCCGCGACCTCCTTGTGACGGCCCCGGTTGGCCAGCCGCCAGCCGGGCGGCGGGGCGTCGAGCGCGACCCCGAACCTCAGATCGCTGGCGGTGGTGACAGCGGCCACGACGCCGAGTGCCGCGGCGATCCGGCGCGCCAGGTCGTTGGCGCCGCGGTGGCCGCCGAGCAGCGGCACCACCGCCGAGCCGTCCTCGGCGACCGCCAGCACCGGCGGCTCCTCGGCCTTGTCGGCGATCAGCGGGGCGAGCGCGCGCACCGCGATGCCGGCGGCGCCGACCAGGACAATCGGGCGCCCGGCGCGGAAGCCGTCGCGCAGGGCCTCGGCCACGCCGGCGACCGGTTCGACGACCCGGCCGCCGGTGGCGGCGGCGACGCGCCCGGCGACGCCGTTTCCGGAGGCGGTGACCGCGATGACGTCCGGGTTCACGACCAGGCCTCGCCGCGTCGGTGCACCAGGATGGTGGAGAAGTAGGGGGCGCCGTCGGCCTCCACCGCGTCCAGCGGCAGCAGGCGCTCGGTCGCCATGGTGGCGCGTTCGACGTAGCGGGCGCGATCGGCCAGGCCGAGCCGGTCGAGCAGCGCTCGCACCCGTCGGAAATGCCGGCCGACCTTGATGATCGCCGCCGCGTCGACGCCGAGCAGCCGCGCCTCCAGGACCGCGTCGTCCAACGGCGCGGGCAGCACCACCAGCGTATCGTTGCGGGCCGCCAGCGGGCTTCCGAGCCGGGCGGCGCAGGCGGTCAGCGACGACACCCCCGGCACCACCTCGACGCGGTGGCACTCGGCCATCCGCCCGAACAGGTACATGAACGAGCCGTAGAAGAACGGGTCGCCCTCGCACAGCACCACCACGGACCGGCCGGCGTCGAGGGCGGCGCCCAGGTGTCCGGCGGTGCGGTCGTAGACCTCCTGCGCCGGAAACCGCTCGACCCGCATCGGGATGCGGATGGCGTATTCCTCCACGCCGGCGACCAGGTGGTCGGCGACGATGGTGCGCGCCAGGCTGTCGCCGTCCTCCAGCGCCGGGTAGGCGACCAGATCGGCGGCGCGCAGCAGGCGCAGCGCCTTCAGGGTGATCAGCTCCGGATCGCCGGGTCCGACGCCGAGGCCATAAAGGGTGCCGGCCATCAGGCGCTCCCGTAAGGCTTGGCGAGCCGCCATTGCGTGACCGGCATCAGCGGGCGCCAGCCGTGATAGGGACCGACCGGCTCGGCGCGCTCCACCGACAAGCGGACCAGTTCGCCGCCGAGTTCGGCGTGCTTGGCTAGCAGCACCGCCTGGCTCTCCAGGGTCACGGTGTTGACGACCAGCCGGCCGCCGGGTCGCAGCGCCGTCCAGCACGCCTCGATCACGCCGGGGGTGGAGGCGCCGCCCCCGACGAACACGGCGTCGGGCGGCGCCAGCCCGGCCAGCGCCTCGGGCGCCTGGCCGTCGACGATCCGCAGCCCCGGCGTGCCCAGCCGCTCGGCGTTGACCGCGATCATCGCCCGTCGTGCGGGCTTCGGCTCGACCGCGACCGCGCGGTTCAGCGGATCGGCGCGCATCCATTCGACCGCCACCGAGCCGCACCCCGCGCCCACGTCCCACAGCAGCTCGCCCGGATGCGGCGCCAGCGCCGCGAGGCTGATCGCGCGGACCTCGCGCTTGGTCATCTGGCCGTCGTGGCTGAACGCCTCGTCGGGCAGGCCGGGGACGGTCGCCAGCGGGTGGGCCCGCGGGCCGGCGGCGACGGCCACGGCTATGGTGTTCAGATCGGCTCCGGGCGCGCGCGCCCAGGCGTCGGCGCGACCGTTGAGCCGGCGCTCGGCCGGCCCACCCATGCGCTCGAACACCGTCACCGCGCTGGCGCCGAAGCCACGTTCGGTCAGGCGGGCGGCCACGGCGGCCGGCGTCGAGGCGTCTTCGGACAGCAGGACCAGGCGGGCGCCCGGCTGCAGGTGCGGCTCCAGCAGCGCCATCGGCCGGCCGTGCAGGGTCAGCAGCCGGGTGGTGTGCTCCGGCCAGCCGAGCCTGGAGCAGACCAAGGTGCGCGCCGACACCGACGGGATCACCACCATCTGGTCGATCGGCAACTGTCTGGCCAGCGTGCTGCCGATGCCGTAGCAGAACGGGTCGCCAGTCGCCAGAACGCAGACCCGGCTCGGCTTCAGGCGCTCGATCGTCTCCACCAGCGCGCTCAGCGGCGAGGGCCACGGGATCCGCTGTCGCCGGTCGTTGCTCGGCAGCATCGCGAGGTGGCGGTCGCCCCCGACCAGCACCTCGGCCTGGTCGACCAGCGACCGCGCCGCCGGCGACAGGGCGTCGAAGCCGTCCTCGCCGATGCCGATGACGGTGAGCCAGGGCAGCATGGTCAGATTCCCTCCCGGGCCAGCGCGTTGACGGCGGCGGCCGCGATCGCACTGCCGCCGCGCCGGCCCAGCAGGGCTAAGGTACGGCAGGTCGGTCGCGGCCAGCGCCGCCTTGGATTCGGCGGCCCCCACGAACCCCACCGGAAACCCGAGGATCGCCGCCGGCCGCGGGGCGCCGTCGGCGAGCAACTCAAGCAGCCGGAACAGCGCCGTCGGCGCGTTGCCGATGGCGACCACGGCGCCGGCGAGGTGCGCCGCCCAGAAGTCGACCGCCGCCGCCGACCGGGTCAGCCCGGCCGACGCCGCCAGCCCCGGGACAAGCGGGTCGTCGAGGGTGCAGATCACCCGGCTGGAGGCCGGCAGGCGCGCCCGGGTGATGCCGGAATCGACCATGCGGGCGTCGACCAGGATCGGCGCGCCGGCCGCCAGCGCCGCCCGTCCGGCGGCGACCGCACCGGCCGCGAACCGCAGGTCGGGGGCGATCTCGACCATCCCGCAGGCGTGGATCAGCCGGACCGCGACCGACCGCTCGCCGGGGTCGAAGCGGGCGAGGTCGGCCTCTGCCTCGACGATGGCGAACGAGCGCCGGGTGATCTCGCCCGGGTCGGTGATCCAGTCACGCGCGGGCAAGGGCCGCCTCACTCGCCGGTCCGGTCGAGCCGGTAGCCGGTCCTCAGCGTCTTCGGCCCGAGCGGATGCTCGGCGTGCGGGTACGGGTGGTGATGGTGGCCGTGGTCGTGGCCGTGCGGGTGATCGTGACCGTGCGGGTGGTCGTGGTGGTGGTCATGGCCGTGCTCCTGGCCGTGGTCATGATGGTCGTGCCCGTGCCCATGGCTGTGACCATGGTCATGGCTGTGCCCGTGGTCGTGCCCGTGGTCGTGCCCATGGTCGTGCCCATGGTCGTGCCCATGGTCGTGGCCGCCGCCGGTGCCGATGCCCTCGACGTGGTGATGGTGGCTCTCCTGCGGCAGGCCGACCTCGGCTTCGAAGCCCAGCACCTGCTCGCGGTACTTGCACATCTGGCAGTTCATGTTGCCGGTGCCGTCCAGGATCTCCTGGATGCGGGCCTCGAAGGTCCGCAGCACCATCTCGTGATCGTTCAGGTAGGGCGCCTTCACGAACTCGATGCCGGGGTGGCGGGCGGCCACGGCGTCGGTCAGGTCGTAGATCCGCTGCACCAGCACCCCGGTGAACAGGAAGTACGGGAACACCACGATGCGCTTGAAGCCGAGGCGGGTGGCGTGTTCCAGCCCGGGCTCGACGAGCGGGAAGGTGACGCCGGAATAGCAGGTCTCACCCCAACCGAAGCCCATGCCCTCCCACAGCAGGCGCATGACCTTGGCGACGTTGGAGTTGGCGTCCGGATCGCTGGCGCCGCGCCCGACCACCATCAGCAAGGTGTCCTGCCGGGCAACCCGGTCGCCCGCCGCCGCCAGCGCCTGCTCGATCCGGTCGCCGGCGGCGTGCAGCATTCGGGTGTCGATGCCGAGTTCGCGTCCGTAGCGAATCGTGAGGCCCGGATGCTGGGCGGCGTAGGTGTTCAGCACCGACGGGATGTCGTTCTTGGCGTGGCCGGCGGCGAACAGCATTCCGGGGACCGCCAGGACGTCGGTCACACCCTGGGCGCGCAGCGCGTCGAGGCCGTTGCGGATGATCGGCGTCGCGAATTCGAGATAGCCGTAGTCGACCGGGTAGCGGCCGGCCAGCCGTTCCTTCATGCGTTTGGCGAGCGCGCCGAACTGGTCGACCGCGTCCTGGTCGCGGCTGCCATGGCCGCAGATCATCACACCGAGCTTGCTCATTTCCATCCCTCCGACCGCGGACAACGCGCCGGCGGGATGCGGGGCCGGACCGTCCGGCGGCATCACCCGGTCCTGGTTGTCGCGGATATCGCTTGCGATCTATCCGGCCCCTCGATTTCTCTCGGGGCGCCCGTCACGTCTGGCGTGTCCCGGGCCGTATAGTGTGTTTCTAGACCCCGAGCCTGGAGGACCGCAACCATGCGCGCTTTGCCGGAACCGACCGTCCCTGCCGGACACGCGTACTTCTTCGGCCTCGGGTACACGGCCCTGCGGCTCGCCCGCCGCCTGAAGGCCTCGGGTTGGCTGGTGTCCGGGACGGTCCGCGACCCGGCCAAGGCCGATGCCCTCGCCGCCGCCGAGGGCATTGACGTCCGGGCCTTCGACGGCACCCGGCCGATGGCCGATCCGGGCCTGGAGGGGGTCACCCACGTCATCGATTCGATCCCGCCGGAGGCCGACGGCGCGCCGCCGCTGGTTCGCCACCGAGCCGATCTGCTGGCGTGCGCGACCCTCGGCTGGGTCGGGTACCTCTCGACGCCGGCGGTGTACGGCGACCGCCAGGGCGGCTGGGCGCGCGAGGACGAGGCGCCGACCCCTGGTTCGCCCAGAGGCGAGCGTCGGGCGGCCGCCGAGCGGGACTGGATCGCGACGTTCGAGAGGACCGGGGTGGCGGTTCAGGTGTTCCGGATCGCCGGCATCTACGGCCCCGGCGCCGGGCGCAACCCGGTCGAGGCCCTGAAGGCGGGGACGGCGCGGATCATCGACAAGCCGGGCCAGGTGTTCAACCGCATCCACGTGGACGACATCGGCAGCATCCTGCTGGCGTCGATGGCCCGCCCGCGGCACGGCGGCGTCTACAACGTGGCCGACGACGAGGCCTGTGCCCCGGGCGACCCGATCCGGTACGCCGCTCGCCTTCTGGGCGTACCGGCGCCCGCTCCGATGTCGTATGATTCGGCCGACCTGTCGCCGATGGCCCGCAGCTTCTATGCCGAGTGCAAACGGCTCGACACCACGCGCATCAAGCAGGAACTGGGCGTCGCGTTGAGCTACCCGACCTATCGCGAGGGGCTGTCCGCCCTGGAGGAACCATGAGCTTGGACGACATCGACACGCCCGCCGTTCTGATCGACCTGGCCGTCGCCGAGGCCAACATCGACCGGTTCCAGGCCTATTGCGGGGTCCACGGCTTCGCCAACCGGCCGCACATCAAGACCCACAAGCTGCCGGCCCTGGCGCGACGGCAGATCGCCGCCGGCGCCGTCGGCATCACCTGCCAGAAGGTCTCCGAGGCGGAAGCCATGGTGGCCGAAGGCGGCATCGACGACGTCCTGCTGACCTACAACATCGTCGGCGACGGCCAAGCTGGCCCGCCTGCGGGCGCTCGCCGGCCGGGTGCGGCTGTCGGTGGTGGCCGACAGCCGGGCGGTGGTCGAGGGCTGGGGGCCGCCTTCGCCGACGCGGCCGAGCCGTTGACCGTGCTGGTCGAGTGCGACACCGGGGCCGGTCGCTGCGGGGTGGCGACGCCGGCGGCGGCGCGCGACCTCGCGACGGCCATCGCCGGAACCCCCGGATTGCGCTTCGGCGGCCTGATGACCTACCCGAAGGTCGGCGGCACCGGCGACGTCCAGACGTTCATGGCTCAGGCGATCGGGCTGTGCGAGGAAGCCGGCCTGTCGGTCGACCGGGTCTCGAGCGGCGGCGCGCCCGACATGTGGCAGGCGCACGAGGCGCCGCTGGTCACCGAGTACCGGACCGGCACCTACGTCTACAACGACCGTTCGCTGGTCGAGCGCGGCGTCTGCGGCTGGTCGGACTGCGCGCTCACGGTTCTGGCGACGGTGGTGTCGGTGCCGACGCCGAGCCGCGCGGTCGTCGACGCCGGCACGAAGGTGCTGACCTCCGACCTGCTCGGCCTGCAGGGGCATGGCCATGTGCTGGGGCGGCCGGACATCGCGATCGATCAGCTCTCCGAGGAACACGGCAGGCTGGTGACCTCAGGCCCGATCGGGCTGGCGGTCGGCGATCGGGTGCGGATCGTGCCGAACCACTGCTGCGTCGTCTCCAACATGATGGACAGCGTGGTCGCGGTGCGCGGTGACCGGATCGAGGGCGAACTGGAGATCGCGGCGCGCGGCCGGGTCTGGTGAGAGAGCGGCAGGCCGGGGACGCGCTATCGCCGGTTGCATAATCCCGCTGCGGGGGTAGAGTGCATTCGCCTTGAATGCGGGGAGTGGGGCGGGTGCGAGGTTTCACGGTGCTTGCCTGCGCCGGCCTGATCGTGGCCGGATGCGCGGGACGGCAGCCTATACCGGTTTCGGCCTACCTGCCGGACGACGCAGGGATGAGTTGCGAGGCGGTCGACGCCGAGATCAGGCGCAACAACGACGCGCTGCGTGTCAGGGTCGACGAGGACGCCGAAACTCAGAACAAGAACATCGTGGTCGGCACGGCTGCGGCGCTGCTGTTCCTGCCGATTGCCTTTGCCATGGACTTCAAGGGCGCGGCCTCGACCGAGGCGAACGCCTACGAACAGCGCAACGGCACCCTGACCGGCCTGGCGGAGAAGAAGCGCTGCCGCGCGGCGCCCGCCCTGACCGTCACGCAAGCCGCCGCCGATCGCGGCGCCCGGATCGCGGCGGCCCGGACGTCCGACGGAAGCGCGGCGCCGGGCGTCCGAACGCCGACGGATCAGGGGCTGCACCAGACTGGCGCGCAGCCGACGGCGCCCGAACCCGGCGTTCCGCTCGTGGCGGCCCAGACCCGCACCGCCGAACGGGTCAGCGAACCGGCAATCGACCGAGCTCGCCTGCGCGACCTGATGGACCGCTTCCTGCGGGGGGAGATCACCGAGGACGAGTATCGCCGTCTGCGCGCCGGTTAGGCTGCGCCACGCTAATAGATGAGTTGGTCGTCGCCGCTGGAGCCGCCCATCACGATCTCGCCGCGGTCCGCCAGATCCTTCGCCGACTGCACCATGGCCTGCTGGGAATCCTCGACGTCCTTCAGGCGGATCGGGCCGAGCGCCTGCATGTCCTCGCGCATCAGCTTGGCGGCGCGTTCCGACATGTTTGAGAAGAACAGGTCCCGCAGTTCCTCCGAAGCACCCTTCAGCGCGATCACCAGCTTGTCCTTGTCGACCGCCCGCAGCAGGGTCTGCACCCCGGCCGGATCCAGGCGCTGCAGGTCCTCGAAGGTGAACATCAGCGAGCGGATGCGCTCGGCCGCGTCCTTGTTGCGCTCCTCCAGCGCCGACAGGAACCGGCTCTCGGTCGCGCGGTCCAGGTTGTTGAAGATCTCCGCCATCATCTCGTGGCTGTCGCGCCGGCTGGTGCGCGCCAGGTTGGACATGAACTCGGTGCGCAGCACGCGCTCGACGTCCTTCTCGATGTCCTTGTTGACCGCCTCCATGCGCAGCATGCGCATGACGACCTCCATGGCGAAGTTCTCCGGCAGGGTCGCCAGCACCTTGGCGGCGTGGCCCTGCTGGATCTTGCCGATGATGACGGCGACGGTCTGCGGGTACTCGTTCTTCAGGTAGTTCGCCAGCACCTGCTCGTTCACGTTGGCGAGCTTGTCCCACATGGTGCGGCCGGCCGGACCCCGGATCTCCTCCATGATGTCGGCGACCCGGTCCTCGCCGAGCACCTTGGTCAAGAGCCGCTGAGTGGAGTCCAGCGAGCCCACCAGCGAGCCGGTGGAGGAGACCTGCTCGGCGAACTCGACGAACAGCCGCTCGACGATGTTCGAGGACACCGTGCCGAGTCCGGCCATGACCTGGGAGATCTCCTTGATCTCCTCGTCGTCCATCTGGCCGAACAGCTTGGCCGCCTGCTCTTCGCCAAGCGACATCAGCAGGATGGCGGCCTTCTCGGGCCCAGTGACGCTGCGATAGTCTTCACGCGTGCGCATGCTGAAGCGCCGATCCTTAAAATCCCACAATATAATCAAATGCGGGCATTCTAACGTATCAGAAACCTGGGCGTTCTCATAGGCCCGCCGCAAGTGATCCGCCGCGCTCGCCGTGCAACAACCCACGGTCGCCGCCGATCGTCTTGCCCCTCCGCGAAGGTTCTCCTCTCCGAGAGGCGAGCAGGCCGCTGCATCGCCCTTCAGTCTCCGGATGAGTCGGGACAACGACAAAAAGTGTCGCCCGATAAGCTGTCACCGATTGCGCCGATAAAGACATAAAGATATGTTTATATCGGCATTGCACGAGGAGGCCTCATGGAGGCGCTGTTATCAGGACTGCGGGCGGTTGCGGAACCGACACGGTTGCGACTGCTGGCGCTGTGCGCCCGCGCCGAGCTGTCGGTTACGGAGCTGGTGACGATCCTGGGGCAGAGCCAGCCGCGGGTGTCGCGCCATCTCAAGCTGATGGTCGAAGCCGGCGTGCTGGAGCGCAACCGCGAGGGCGCCCGCGCGTTTTACCGGCCGGCCGAACGCGGACCGCTGGCCGACATGGCGCAGGCGCTGGTTGCTCTGATCCCGCTCGACGATCCGGCGGTCATCGACGACCTCGCCCGGCTCGACCGGATCCGCGAGGACCGCTCGGAGCGGGCCAGCCGGTACTTCCAGGCCAACGCCGCCCGCTGGGAAGAACTGCGCGGCCTGTACGTCGACGACGCGCTGGTCGACGCCCGCCTCCAGGCCGCCATCGAGGAAGAACCCGGCGGTGACCTGCTCGACATCGGCACCGGCACAGGGCGCGTCCTGGAAATGGCCGCCGACCACGTCCGCAGCGCCGTCGGCATCGACAACGCGCGGCCCATGCTCGAGATCGCCCGCGCCAATCTCGACAAGGCCGGGCTCCGGCACTGCCAGGTGCGGCTGGCCGACATGTACCGGCTGCCGTTTCCGGCCGAGCGCTTCGACTCAGTGACCGTCAACATGGTCCTGCACTACGCCGAATCCCCGGGTGCCGTCCTGGCGGAGGCCTCACGGGTTCTCAAGCCCGGCGGCCGCCTGATCGTGGTCGACTTCGCGCCGCACGAACTGGTCGAACTGCGCGACGATCATGAGCACCGCTGGCTGGGATTCGCGGAGGGCGAGATCGCCCGGATCGCCGCCCACGCCGGCCTGACCCTGGAGCCGACCATCGCGGTCGAGGGCGAGCCCCTGACCGTCTGTCTTTGGCGAGCCCGCCGGGCCCCGGCCGCCCGCATCGCCGCCGCGTCCTGAGGAGACCATGATGAACCGCATCCCCTCGATCAGCTTCGAGTTCTTCCCTCCCAAGGACACGGTCGGCGAAGCCAAGCTGTGGGAGACCCTGGACAAGCTGGCGCCTTACGGACCGCGCTTCGTGTCGGTGACCTACGGCGCCGGCGGCAGCACCCGCGAACGCACCAGCGGTATCGTCACGCGGATCAAGCGCGAGACCGGCCTGGAGCCGGCGGCCCACCTGACCTGCGTCGGCGCGACCCGCGATGCGGTCGATGAGGTGGCACGCGGCTGGTGGAACGCCGGCATCCGACACGTCGTCGCCCTGCGCGGCGACTCACCCGCCGGCAGCGGACCCTACGCGCCGCACCCCAGCGGGTACGCCAACGCCGCCGAACTGACCGCCGGCCTGCGCCGGGTCGGCGACTTCGAGATTTCCGTCGGCGCCTACCCGGAGTCTCACCCCGACTCGGCGTCACCGGAAGCCGACCTGGACAACCTCAAGCGCAAGCTCGACGCCGGTGCGACGCGCGCGATCACCCAGTACTTCTTCGACGCCTCGACTTTCCTGCGTTTCCGCGACCGCTGCGCCGCCGCCGGCATCACAGCCCCGATCGTGCCGGGGATTCTGCCGGTCACCAATTTCAAGAAGGTCGTGGAGTTCTCGGCGGCCTGCGGTGCCACCGTGCCGGCCTGGATGGCCGAGTTGTTCGCCGGGTTGGATGACGACCCGGAGACACGCCAACTGGTCGCGGCCTCGACCGCGTCGGAGTTGTGCCTCGCGCTGATGGCCGAGGGCGTGCAGGACTTCCATTTCTACACCCTGAACCGGCCGCAACTGGCGGCGGCGATCTGCCGCCGGCTTGGCGTGCGTCCGGAACTGGAAGCGGCGGCGTGACCGCGGCCGGCTTCATAACGGCGGCGCGCGGCGCCCCGTTGCCGGTCTCCGGCGGGCTCGGCGACACGCTCGCAGGCCTTGGCGCGTCCTGCCTCGAGGTCCTCAACCTCGAGCAGCCGCGGGCCGTGCGCGCCGCCCACATGGCCTATCTCGCGGCCGGAGCCCGGGTGCTCCGGACCAACACGGCGGCCGCCTCGCCCGAGGGGCTGGACCGCTGGCGCATGCACGACGAGGCGTTCATCGTCTGCTACATGGCGGCCGAGCACGCCGTCGAGTGCGCCCGCGCGGCCGCCGCCGAGACCGGCATCGACCGCCGCGTGCTGGGGGTGGCGCGCGTCGAGTCGCGTGTCCGTCAACTCGGCTTCCTGTCGCTCGACCGGGTCGAGGCAGCGGCCCGCACCATGGCGGCCGGACTCGCCGGCGGCGGCGCCGACGCAATCGTGGTCGAGATCAACCAGGATCACGCCCGGCTGGCCGCGGCTATCGACGGCGTCCGTCGCGGCATGGCCGACGCCGGGCGGTCGCTGCCGGTGCTTCTCACGCTTCGCTACGACCCGATGTTCGCGCCGCCGCACCGGGACCGGGTGACCGACGATCTGGCGCGGGCTGCCGCGGCCGCCGCCGGCCTCGGGATCGCCGCGCTCGGGATCGCCAACGCCGACCTCGCCGACGGCTGGGCAGCCACCCTGCGGGCGGTTGCCCGCGCCTATCCCGGCGCGTTGCAGGTGGAAACTTCCCCGGCGTCGTCCGACCTCACCGAGGTCCTCGACGATCCGTTCCTGGCGCCGCGTCTGGCGCTGGTCGGCGGCGGCGCGTCGCCGAACGACACCGCGCGTCTGTGCGCGCGCCTGGCCTCACGGCAAGGCCGGCAGGACGACTCAGCTCGCCCGCCGGCCGCCAACGACCGCATCGCCGTGCCCGCACGCCGACCGAAAGGACGTTCATGACCCGAGTCGACCGTCTCGAAGCCCTCAACACCCTCGCCGCGCAGCGCGTCGTGGTGCTCGACGGCGCGATGGGGACGATGATCCAGAACCTCAAGCTCCAGGAGGCCGACTTCCGGGGCGAGCGCTTCAAGGATCACGACCGCGAGCTGCAGGGCGACAACGACATCCTGAACCTGTCGAAGCCGGAGGCGATCGTCGGCATCCACGACGCCTACCTGGAGGCCGGCGCCGACATCATCCAGACCAACACCTTCAACGCCACCTCGATCAGCCAGCTGGATTACGGCCTGCAGGCGCTGGCGCGCGAGATCAACCGGGTCGGCGCCGAGCTCGCCCGGCGCTCGGCCGACGCCCACACCGAGGCCACCGGCCGGCCGGTGTTCGTCGGCGGCGGGCTAGGCCCGACCAGCCGGACCGCCTCGATCTCGCCGGACGTCAACAACCCGGGCGCGCGCAACGTCACCTTCGACGCGCTGCGCGAGGCCTACCTGGAGGCGACGCTCGGCCTGATCGAAGGCGGATCCGACATCATCATGGTCGAGACGATCTTCGACACGCTGAACGCCAAGGCCGCCCTGGTGGCGGTCCGCGAGGCGTTCGACGAGTCTGGCGTCGAACTGCCGATCGTCATCAGCGGCACCATCACCGACCGTTCCGGGCGCACCCTGTCGGGGCAGACCCCGGAGGCGTTCTGGAACTCGGTCCGCCACGCCAGGCCGTTCGCGGTCGGGTTCAACTGCGCGCTCGGCGCCAAGGAGCTGCGCGCCCACGTCGCCGAGCTGGCGCGCGTCGCCGACGTCAGGGTGTCGGCTTACCCGAACGCCGGCCTGCCGAACGAATTCGGCGGCTACGACGAGACCCCCGACCAGACCGCCGGCCATCTCGGCCGCTGGGCATCGGACGGGCTGATCAATCTGGTCGGCGGCTGCTGCGGCACCACGCCCGACCACATCCGAGCCATCGCCGAGGCCGTGAAGTCCGCGGCACCCCGCACGGTGCCGGTGGTGCCGCGCCGCCTGCGCCTGTCCGGCCTCGAGCCCTTCGAAATTCAAGCAGCCTGAGGCCCCATGAAGCGACAAGGCACATTCGTCAACGTCGGCGAGCGCACCAACGTGACCGGCTCCGCCCGGTTCCGCAAACTGATCGCCGCCGACGACTACGAGGCCGCGCTGCAGGTGGCCCGCCAGCAGGTCGAGAGCGGTGCCGCCATTCTCGACGTCAACATGGATGAGGGGCTGCTCGATTCCGAGGCCGCCATGGTGACCTTCCTGAACCTGATGGCCGCCGAGCCCGACATCTCGCGGGTGCCGGTGATGGTCGACAGCTCGAAGTGGACGGTGATCGAGGCCGGGCTGAAATGCCTGCAGGGCAAGGGCATCGTCAACTCCATCAGCCTGAAGGAGGGCGAGGCGCCGTTCGTCGAGCAGGCCCGCAAGGTGCTGCGCTACGGCGCCGCCGTGGTGGTCATGGCGTTCGACGAGCAGGGCCAGGCCGAGACCGCCGAGCGCAAGGCCGACATCTGCGAGCGCGCCTACCGGATCCTGGTCGACCAGGTCGGCTTCCCGCCCGAGGACATCATCTTCGACCCGAACATCTTCGCGGTCGCCACCGGCATCGACGAGCACAACGACTACGCCCAGGCGTTCTTCGAGGGCACCCGGCTGATCAAGCAGCGCTGCCCGCACGTCCACGTCTCCGGCGGCGTGTCGAACGTGTCGTTCTCGTTCCGCGGCAACAACGCGGTGCGCGAGGCGATGCACGCCTGCTTCCTGTACCACGCCATCGACGCCGGCCTGGACATGGCGATCGTCAACGCCGGCGCCCTGCCGGTGTACCAGGACATCCCCGAGGAGCTGCGCGAGCGCATCGAGGACGTGCTGCTGAACCGCCGGCCCGACGCCACCGACCGCCTGCTGGAGATCGCCGAGCGCTTCAAGGGCGACGGCGCCAAGGCGAAGGTGATGGACGACAAATGGCGCGAGCTGCCGGTCGAGAAGCGGCTCGAGCACGCCCTGGTGCACGGCATCACCGACTGGGTCGAGGTCGACGTCGAGGAAGCCCGCCAGCGGGCGGCGCGCCCGTTGTCGGTCATCGAGGGCCCGCTGATGGACGGCATGAACGTGGTCGGCGACCTGTTCGGCGCCGGCCAGATGTTCCTGCCCCAGGTGGTCAAGTCGGCCCGGGTGATGAAGAAGGCGGTCGCCTACCTGCTGCCGTACATCGAGGCGGAGAAGGGCGACGGCCCGCCCGAAGCCAAGGGCAAGATCGTCATGGCGACGGTCAAGGGCGACGTCCACGACATCGGCAAGAACATCGTCGGCGTGGTGCTGCAGTGCAACAACTACGACGTCGTCGACCTCGGCGTCATGGTACCGTGCGCGAAGATCCTGGAGACCGCGATCGCCGAGAAGGCCGACATCATCGGCCTGTCCGGCCTGATCACGCCGAGCCTGGACGAGATGGTGTACGTCGCCTCCGAGATGCAGCGCGAGGGCCTCAGCCTGCCGCTGCTGATCGGTGGCGCCACCACCTCGAAGATGCACACCGCCGTCAAGATCGACCCGGCCTATGGCGCCGGTCCGGTGATCCACGTCACCGACGCCTCGCGCGCCGTCGGCGTGGTGCAGAACCTGCTGTCGGGCAACGCGCGCGCCGGCTACGCCGAGGAGATCCGCGCCGACTATCGCCAGATGGCCGAGGGCCGCCGGCGCGGTCGCACCGACCGGGCGCGGATCAGCATCGCCGAGGCGAGGGCCAACCGCGCGCCGATCGACTGGTCCGGCTACACGCCGCCACGGCCGGCGGCCCCCGGCGTCACGATCTTCGAGGCGTATCCGGTGGCCGAGTTGATCGACCGGATCGACTGGCAGCCTTTCTTCACGACATGGGAGCTGCGCGGCCGCTTCCCCGACATCCTGGACGACCCGAAATACGGTGCTGCGGCGCGCCCGCTCTGGAACGACGCCCAGGCCATGCTGAAGCGCCTGCTGGCCGAGGGTTGGGCCCGGCCGTGTGCCGCCGTCGGCTTCTGGCCGGCGATGGCCGAGGGCGACGACATCCGCCTGTTCACCGGCGAGGACCGCGCCCGGACGTTCGAGGTGATCCACACCCTGCGCCAGCAGATGCCGCGCGACGGTGGCGACAAGTCGAACCTGGCGCTCGCCGACTACATCGCCCCGGCGGCCACCGGGCTGGCAGACTGGCTGGGCGGGTTCGTGGTCACCGCCGGACCGGAGCTCGAGGTCAGGGCCCGCGCCTTCGAGGAGGCCGGCGACATGTACTCGTCGATCCTGCTGAAGGCGCTGGCCGACCGCCTGGCCGAAGCCTTCGCCGAGCGTCTGCACGAACGCGTGCGCCGCGAGTTCTGGGGCTACGCCCCCGACGAGACGCTGTCGAACGACGACCTGGTGCACGAGCGTTACCGCGGCATCCGCCCCGCCCCCGGCTACCCGGCCTGCCCGGACCACACCGAGAAGCGCACCCTGTTCAAGCTGCTCGACGCCGAAGCGGCAACCGGGGTCAGCCTGACCGAATCCTGCGCGATGTGGCCGGCCTCCTCGGTCTCGGGCTTCTACTTCTCGCATCCCGAGGCGCGCTATTTCGGGCTCGGGCGCATCGAGCGCGACCAGGTCGAGGACTACGCCCGGCGCAAGGGCGAGACGGTGGAGTGGGTCGAGAAGTGGCTGGCGCCGTCACTCGCCTACGATCCCGACGAGGAGCGTGCCCGGCGCGACGCGGCCTGAGAGCGAGACAGACGCGGCCCTGCCCTGCTATCACCCTGGCAGCGTCACCTCCGCCGGACCGCCTCCATGCCGAAGATCACCGTTGGCACGATCCTAAAGCTGCTGATCCTGTCGTTCTTCGTCGGGTGGGGCCTGTCGATGCTCGACCTCACGCCGCTCGACATCCTGCACGGCGTGTTCGACCGCATGGACGATTTCCTCGACTGGATCGGCCGGTCGTTCGGGTCGATCATCTCCTACGTGCTGGTCGGCGCGATGATCGTGGTGCCGATCTGGCTGCTGCTGCTGGCGATCGACTGGAGCAAGCAGCGCGGCAAGTAGGCCCCCGCCGTTCGACCTCAGTCGCGGCCGTCCTTCAGGCGGTCGTCGTGGTCGTCGTGCAGCGCCCGCCAGGCGGCGCCGTCGAGATCCTCGAACTGCCGGGTCCTGAGCGCCCAGAGAAAGCAGACCAGGCCGAAGCCGCCGAGCAGAAGGGCGGCGGGGATCAGGTAGACGAGCGCGGCCATGGCGTTCCCCCTCGACCTCAGCGTCCGCGCTGCACGCGCAGCGCGTTGCCGGTGACCGCCAGCGACGACGCCGACATGACGATGGCGGCGATCAGCGGCGTCACCAGCCCGGCGATCGCCAGCGGCACGGCGATCAGGTTGTAGCCGAGTGCCAGGGTGACGTTCTGGCGGACCAGGGCGTCGGCCTTGCGGGCGACCTCCCAGCATTCCAGGACCGGCGCCAGCGCGTCGCCGCGGAACACCACGTCGGCGGCGGTCTGGCTGACGTCGGCGGCGGTCGACGGCGACAGCGAGACGAAGGCGGCAGCCAGCGCCGGCGCGTCGTTCAACCCGTCGCCGACCATCGCCACCCGCCGGCCCTCGGCCGCCAGGCGCTGCAGCACCGCGATCTTGCCGGACGGAAGGCATTCGCCCTCGCGCTCCGCGATGCCGAGTTGATCGGCAAGCGCGTCGACCACCGGACGGCGGTCTCCGGACAGCAGGATCACCCGCAGGCCGCGTTCCTTCAATGTTGCCACCACCTCGGCCGCGTCCGGGCGCGGAGCGTCGACGAAGCGAAACCGAACCGCCGGAGCCTCGCCGCGCCGCAACCAGATCTCGGTACCGGCGTGCGCCGCCGCCGGCGCTGCGCCGCCCACCCAGTCACCACGCCCGAGCCGCACCCGCTCACCGCCGATCACCGCCTCCAGACCGAGGCCGGGCTCCTCGTGAACGCCCTCGGCCGCCGCGCCGTCGCCGGCGGCCGCCGCGATCGCGCGCGACAGCGGATGGGTGCTGCGGCGGGCCAGCGTGGCGGCCAGGGCCAGCGCGTCCCCGGCACCACCGTCGATGCCATCCAGTCGCGGTCGTCCGAGCGTCAAGGTGCCGGTCTTGTCGAACACCACCGTGTCGATCCGGGCCAGCCGTTCCAGCGCGTCGCCGCTCTTCACGTAGGCGCCGCGCTTCAGCAGACGGCCGACCGCGCCGACCTGCACCGCCGGCACCGCGAGGCCGAGGGCGCACGGGCAGGTGACGATCAGCACCGCCACCGCGATCATCAGCGACGCCCGCCAGTCGGCGCCTCCGAGCGTCATCCAGCCGGCGAACGCGGCCAGCGCCAGGGCGTGGATCACCGGCGCGTAGACCCGCGAGATGCGGTCGGCCAGCCGGACGTAGCGGGCCTTGGCCTGACCGGCCCGGTCCATCATGGCGGCGATCTCGGCCAGCAGGGTCTGTGACCCGGCGGCGGCGGTCTCGACCTCGATCGGCGCCGCCAGGTTCACGGTGCCGGCGTGCACCAGGTCGCCCGGCGCCACCGCCTGCGGCAGGCTTTCGCCGGTTACCAGCGAGGCGTCGACCTCGGACCGCCCGGCGACCACATGGCCGTCGACGGGCACCGTCTCGCCGGTCGCCACCGCCACCCGGTCGCCCGGCCGCACCGCCTCGATCGCCCGCACTTCGGTGTTTCCGTCGGCGCCGATCACCAGGGCGCTGACGGCGCGCAGCGCCAGCAGGTTCTGGGCGGCGGCGAACGCCCGGCCGCGCAGCGAGCGGTCCAGGAACCGGCCGATCAGCAGGAAGAACAGCAGCCCCAGGGCGGCGTCGAAGTACACGTGCTCGCCGTTGCGGGTGGTTTCGAACAGGCTCATCGCGGTCGCCAGCGACACCCCGATGGCGATCGGGACGTCCATGTTGCTGGTGCCGGCGCGCAGCGCGCCGAGCGCCGAGCGGAAGAACGGCCGGCCGGCGTAGACGATCGCCGGCATGGCGATCAGCGCCGACACCCAGTGCAGGAAGGCCCGGGTCCCCGGTCCCATGTCCTGGGCAAGCCCGGCCCACACCGCCACCGACACCAGCATGACGTTGGCGAAGGCGAAGCCGGCGACGGCCAGCGCGCGCAGCAGACCCTGGCCGACCTCGTCGACCTCGCGCCCACCGAGACGGGCGGCGTCGTAGGGGGCGATCCGGTGGCCGAGGTCGCCAAGGACCGCCACGATCCGCTCGACGTCGACGCGCGCCGGGTCCCACTCCAGGTGAATGCGGCGTTGGCCGGCGTTCACCCGGGCGCCGAGCACACCCTCGAGGCGGGCGAGCGTGCCCTCGATCGACGGCACGCAGGAAGGACAATCGAGGGTCTCGACCACCGCATCCAACCGGGCGATGCCATCGGCGCCCACCACCGCGTAGGCACGCGGATCGGCCCCCGCCGCGACCGACCGCGCGGCCGGCGCCACCAGCGAGCCGAAGGTGCAGCAGCCGGCGTCGAGGCCGGCATCGTCGATCGGGGCTTGCAGGGTCATCGCCGCCTCCGTCACCGGACCGTCGCGACGGTGTCGATGCGGTAAACCTGGCCGTCCGGTGCCGTCGCGGTCAGCTTGAGTTCCCAGTTGCCGGCACCGGGCAGGATGGCGACGCCGGCATAGACCCCGCCGGCTGTCCCGGCGAACGCCAGCGGCCGGTCGTCGGCCTCGGCGACCGGGTGACGGGCCTCGCCCTCGACCGACAATCCGTTTACCGGCCGGCCGTGCGCGTCACGCACCACCAGGGTGACGGCGAGGCGCCAGCCCTGGCTCGCCTCCGACCAGGCCGATCGGCTGTCGATGTCGGTGGTCCAGCCCAGGGCTTTCTGGGCCGCGTCGCGCTCCAATGTCCGGTTCCACGACAGGCCGGTGCGGTAGCTGTCGTGGTCGGTCAGGCCGGTCCAGGTGCTGAGCGCCAGATGGACGAAGGTGACGTTGACCCCGACCACGATGCCGAAGAACGCCAGCATGGCGATCAGGACGTGCCGGCCGGTCAGGCGGAAGCCGCGGTCGGTCTCGTTCAGCACGGTCATTTCTCCGGTCCCCGGAAGATCGAGGAGGTGCGTGCGGTCCGACCGCCCCCCTCTTCGGTGATCACGACGGTGATGTCTGTGGCGTCGCCGTCGAGCGCCTCGGCGGGCACCGAGACAAAGACGCGGAACGCCGCCAGCCGGTCGGAGGCGACGTCGATGCCGGCGCTCTCGCCCGGCTCGCGTCCGACGATCGACACCTGATGGGCAGGCAGCCCCTCGAAGGCGATAGCGAACCGCGCGGCCGCGTGCTCCTTGTTCAGGATCTTCACGGTATAGCCGTTTCGCACCGACCCGTCGGTGAGCCGCACGAACAATGGATTGCGGTCGTGCTGGACGTTGACGTCGAGGGTCGAGCGGGTGCCGAGCGCGAACACCATCACCGCCGCGACGGCCACGATCAGCGCCGCGTACAGGATCGTTCGCGGGCGGATCCAGCGTACCCAGGTCGCTTCGCCGCGCTTGCGTCGATCATGGTTGCTCAGGGTGTCGTAATCGATCAGCCCGCGCGGACGTCCGATCTTGGCCATCACGTCGTCGCAGGCGTCGATGCAGAGCGCGCAGGCAATGCACTCGAGTTGCTGACCGTCGCGGATGTCGATGCCCATCGGGCACACCGCGACGCACTGTCGGCAATCGATGCAGTCGGCGCGCGTCGACCAGTCCTGGCCCTTGCGATACGGCAGCCGCGGCTCGCCGCGATCATCCTTGTAGGAGACGATCAGCGAGTCCTCGTCCTGCATCGCCGCCTGGATGCGCGGCCACGGGCACATGTAGGTGCAGACCTGCTCCCGCATCAGCCCGCCGAGGGCGTAGGTGGTGAAGGTAAGGACCGCGATGGTGATGTAGGCGATCGGCATCGCCTGAAGGGTCAACAGGTCGGCCAGCAGGCTCGGCGCGTCGGCAAAATAGAACACCCAGGCACCGCCGGTGGCCATCGCGATCAGCAGCCAGACGCCATGTTTGACGACGCGTTTGGCGGCCTTGCCGGGCGACATCGGCGCCTTGGCGAGCCGGATTCGCTCGGCCCGGTCGCCCTCGACCAGCCGCTCGACCATGATGAACAGGTCGGTCCAGACGGTCTGCGGGCAGGTGTAGCCGCACCAGACCCGCCCCGCCAGGGCGGTGATCAGGAAGAGCCCGAACGACGCCAGGATCAGCAGGCCGGTGAGATAATAGACCTCCTGCGGCCATATCTCGATGAAGAAGAAGTAGAAGCGCCGGGCCGGAAAGTCGATCAGAACCGCCTGGTCCGGCAGGTTCGGCCCACGATCCCAGCGAATCCAGGGTGTGAGATAGTAGACGGCAAGGGTGACCGCCATCACCGCCCACTTGATCCGCCGATAGGTGCCATGGGCAAGCTTGGGATATATCGGCTCCCGCGCCTTGTAGAGAGGCCGGTTTTCCTTGCGGTTGACCGCAGCTACATCGGATTCCTCGACCGGGCTCGCGCCCAGCTCGGCCGACTTCGCGAGTTCCATGAGATTCATGGCGCGGTCCTCCCCTCGCCCGCGCGATCGGCACCCCACCCTGTCGTCATCCCGGCCAAGCGCAGCGCGAACCGGCGGCAGGCGATCGTCGCGCCGTGGGTCCCGGACCCGTCCCGCCGGCGGCGGGCCGGTCCGGGATGACGACGTAGGGGGAGGGCCTCCGCTCTTTCTGTCGTCATCCCGGCCAAGCGCAGCGCGAGCCGGGACCCACCCGCCGCTCCGGCGGCAGCACCGTCGGCGAGCCGCCGTCGCGCCGCGGGTCCCGGATGCGTGCCGCCAGCGGCGGCACGCTCCGGGATGACGACGAAAGGCGAGAGGACGAGGGAGGTCATCGCGGCAATTCCCTACTGTCCGCCGCCGAGGGCGTGGACGTAGACGGCGAGCTGCTTCAGCGTGGCTTCGTCCAGCCTGGAACCCCAGGGCGGCATGATGCCGAAGCGGGCGTTGGCGACGCTCTCGGTCAGGGCCGCACGGTCGCCGCCGTACAGCCAGATGGCGTCGGTCAGGTTGGGCGCGCCCAACTCGATGTTGCCGGTGCCGTTGTCGGCGTGGCAGGCCGCGCACTGCTCGGCGAACACCGCCTTGCCGGCCTCGGCGCGATTGGCGTCGTGGGCCTGGCCCGACAGCGCCATGACGTAGTCGACGACCTCGACGATCCGGGCCCGGTCGAGCACGCCGTCCTTCCCGAACGCCGGCATCTGCGACCAGCGGGCGTCGGGATCCTCGGTGTTGCGGATGCCGTGGGTGATGGTGTGCAGGATCTGTTCCGGCGTGCCGCCCCACAGCCAGTCGTCGTCGTTGAGGTTCGGATAGCCGGTGAACCCTGCCGCACCCTGGCCGTGGCATTGCGAGCAGTTGACCGCGAACGCCGAGCGTCCGCCGGCCATGGCGAACTCCAGCAATTGCGGGTCGGCGCGGATCTCGTCGACGGTGGCAGCCTCGATGCGGTTCAGCCACTCCGCCTGCCCGGCCTTCGCCGCCGCGAGTTCCTCGATCAGGATTTCACGCTGCGAGTACCCGAGCACGCCCTTGGTGTAGCTCGAGACAAGCGGCCAGGCCGGCATCAGCACCCAATAGCCGACCGACCAGACGATGCAGGCGTAGAATATCCACAGCCACCAGCGCGGCAGCGGGTTGTCGAGTTCCTTGATGCCGTCCCACTCGTGGCCGGTGGTGTCGACCCCGGTGACGGAGTCCTTTTCCGAGACGGTCGCCATGGATCAGTCCTCCTCGAGGGGCAGGCGGGCGGCTTCGTCGAACCGGGCGCGGTTGCCCGGCCAGAGCGCGTAGGCGCAGGCCGACAGGAACAGGGTCACCAGGAACAGGAGCCCCCAGGATTGGGCGAACATCGAGACGTCGCTGTAGGTCATGGCCAGCCCCTCACCGGGCGTTGTCGCCGGCCGTCGGCTGGTAGACCCGGAAGTCGACCAGCGTGCCGAGCATCTGCAGATAGGCGATCAGGGCGTCCAGTTCGGTGATCCGGTTCGGGTCGCCATCGAAGTCGCGGGCCTGGGCCTTCGGATAGCGGGCCTGGAAATCCTCCAGCCCGTCACCGTCGACCGTCGCCTGCAGCCTCACGTCGGCCCGGGCGGCAGCGATCATCGCCTCGTCGTAGGGAACGCCGAGCGTGGCGTTGGCCTGCAGATGCTGGGCGATGTCGTCGAACTTGAGCTCGGTCCGGGCCAGGAACGGGTAACCCGGCATGATCGATTCCGGCACCACCGAACGCGGGTTGATGGTGTGCGCACGGTGCCACTCGTCGGAGTAGCGGCCGCCGACCCGGGCGAGATCCGGGCCGGTGCGCTTGGAGCCCCACTGGAACGGGCGGTCGTACATGCTCTCCGCCGCCAGCGAGTAGTGGCCGTAGCGCTCGTTCTCGTCGCGGAACGGCCGCACCATCTGGCTGTGGCAGTTGTAGCAGCCTTCCCGGATGTAGATGTTCCGGCCGGCCAGTTCGAGCGGGGTGTACGGCCGCACACCGGTGACCTTCTCGATGGTGCTTTCCAGGTAGAACAGCGGCGCCAGTTCGACGATGCCGCCGATCGAGACCACGATCAGCACCAGCACAGTCAGCAGGATCGAGTTCTTCTCGACCTTGCCGTGATGGTTCATTACCGACATGGGATCAGCCTCCCACCGCGCCGGCGGTCGCCGCGCGGACCGGAACGGGCGCACCCGCTTCCTCCGCCACGTCACCGCGGGCCGTGCGCCACAGGTTGTAGGTCATGATCAGGGCGCCGATGAGGAACAGCACGCCGCCGCAGGCCCGGATCACGTAGAAGGGATGCATGGCCTCGACGGTCTCGACGAACGAGTACTCGAGGAAGCCGAGGCTGTCGTAGGCCCGCCACATCAGGCCCTGCAGAATGCCCGACACCCACATCGCGGTGATGTAGAGGACGATGCCGATCGACGCGATCCAGAAGTGCCAGCTGACCAGCGCCAGCGAGTACAGCCGCTCGCGGTTCCACAGGATCGGCACCAGGCAGTACAGCGCGCCGAAGCTGATGAAGCCGACCCAGCCGAGCGCCCCGGAGTGCACGTGGCCGACGGTCCAGTCGGTGTAGTGGCTGAGCGAGTTCACGGCCTTGATCGACATGACCGGGCCTTCGAAGGTGCTCATGCCGTAGAACGCGACCGAGACCACCATCATGCGCAGGACCGGGTCGGTGCGGAGCTTGTCCCACGCCCCCGACAGGGTCATCAGGCCGTTGATCATGCCGCCCCAGCTCGGCATCCACAGCATCACCGAGAAGGTCATGCCGAGGGTCTGCGACCACTCCGGCAGCGCGGTGTAGTGCAGGTGGTGCGGGCCGGCCCAGATGTAGAGGAAGATCAGCGACCAGAAGTGCACGATCGAGAGCCGGTAGGAGTAGATCGGCCGCTCGGCGCGCTTCGGGATATAATAGTACATGATCGCCAGGAACCCGGCGGTCAGGAAGAAGCCGACGGCGTTGTGGCCGTACCACCACTGGGTCAGCGCATCCTGGACGCCGGCGAACGCGGTGTAGCTCTTCGGCCCGGTGAACGACACCGGCAACGCCAGGTTGTTCACCACGTGCAGCATCGCGATCGTCACGATGAAGGCCAGGTAGAACCAGTTCGCCACGAAGATGTGCGGCTCGCGCCGGCGCCACAGAGTCGCCAGGAACACCAGCAGGTAGGTGACCCAGACGATCGTCAGCCACAGGTCGACGTACCATTCCGGCTCGGCGTACTCCTTGCTCTGGGTGATCCCGAGCAGGTAGCCGGTGCCGGCGAGGGCGATGAACAGCTGATAGCCCCAGACCACGAACCACGGCGCGATCTCGCCGGCCAGTCGGGCCTTGCAGGTGCGCTGCACCACGTGGAACGAGGTCGCGATCAGGACGTTGCCGCCGAACGCGAAGATCACCGCCGAGGTGTGCAGCGGCCGCAGCCGGCCGAAATTCGTCCACGGCAGATCCAGGTTCAACGCCGGGAAACGCCAGCTGGAAGGCGATGATCACGCCGACCAGAAAGCCGGCGAGTCCCCAGATCACCGCGGCGATCACCGCCAGCCGGATCGGACCGTCATTGTAGGCCAGCCCGTCGGCGATCCGCGGGGCCACGATCAGTCCGTCCCGCAGATCGAACCGGCGCTTCACCAGCAGGAAGCAGCCGCCGATGAAGAACGCCAGGAACAGGGCTCCGTGGAAGCCGAACTCCCAGCTCGGCGCGCCGGCCATCAGAAAGAGGCTGATGACCGCACCGACACCGAGCAGAAGTCCGACCGCCCAGTCGAGGCCTAGCACGTCGATGGTGCCGTCGCTCGCTCGCATGGTCTTAACACCCCCCAAGAGTCGCAAGGGCCCGCTGGCGCGGGCAACACTTGGACCCTAGGAGGGGTTGGACGGAGCAGCCTTGACCTGGATCAAGGCCACGTTCGCAGATGCGAGATGCTCGGAACCCACGCTTGCGCCGCAGGATCGTCGCGCTAGGCCCGGGCCGCTAACGCAACAGCCGATCCACCACCTCGCTGGCGGGCACCGACATGAGGTCCCGCGACGTGCTGAGCGACTGCGTCATCTCCTGTCCCATCGGCAGATCCTGCGCGAAGACCAGTCGGGCCGCGAGGCCGTCGAGATACAGCCGGCCGAACACGCTGATCGCGACGTCGAGGTTGTTGCCGTAGTCGCCGCCTACCTTGATCAGCCGGCGTTCCACGCGCTCGGGATCCATCATGCGGCGCAGCACCTGGGTGACCCCGTCCCCCTGACTGAGGGTGTAGGGGGCGATGACGGCCGCCGACAGGTCCCGCCAGCGCTCCTCGCCCATCTCGGCCCGCCATGCCTTGAGCTGGGCGATGATGGCGCCGATCTGGATTTCGGCAGCATAGGCCCGCAAGCGACCGACGGCGTCGAAGATGCGCCTGGAATAGGTCATGTAGTCGGCCTGCGAGAACTCCCGCCGCGCCAGCGCACCATCGGCGAAGGCGAGGGATTCCGTCAGGACGATCTTCGTGTCGGCCTTGGCGGTGTCGCCGAGGTTGACGGTCTCGAGGTGTTCCAGCGCGGCGCGGATTCGGGTGGCCGACGCGCTCAACGGGGCCTGCCACTCGCCTCCCGCCGGCGCGTCCAGATACGGGGCGATGATGACAAAGAGGTCCAGAGGCACATGGGCGACGCTCTTGGCGAGCTCGTAACTGGCCGGCACCGGCTGCACCCGCACGAAGCGGTCGCCGTCGCGGAGGTTGAACGTGCCCCCGACGCCATCGAACTGAACGACGAGGACCGGGTCGATGCTGGCGGAAACACGCGACAGTGTCCGGGCGTAGTTCGCCCGCATACTGGCGTTCAGGGCTCGGATACGGTCATCCGCCTGGGCAGCCGCGTCCCCGGCGACCGCCACGATCGGGAAGAGTTCTTCGGCGCTGCTGAGCAGTCCAGCGGCGGAACCTGGCGCGTCGGATGCATGGCCCGCGATGGCGGAAGAAAGCAGAATCCCGGACGCGAGCAATGCAGATCGAATCATGTCGTCCCCCTGATTTTTTTTGGCTTTGGCTTGACCTGACCGGCCAATCAAAGCTCCCCCGTTTAGACCGTTATCGACAAACAGAACGCGGACGCGAGCAACACTGATCGATCAACTGGAAATTTCAGCCCTGTATAGCGAGATTCCGATCGGACCGCGCACAGGTATCCACCCAGTAGAGTCACCCCGGTTGTTAGCGTCGATACTTTTTTGGTTCAGCCGGGCCCTGTCATTCACGTCGACCCAAAAGTCGACGCGGACCGACTTGCGATCGTCTCATGGAGTCAATCCGGCTTTGCCTTGCCGCGGACCTCGCGCACGGAAAAACCGCCGGTCGCGCTGGTCGCGAGAACGTGCAGGACCTTGCCGGGAAAGACTTGGTCGGCCAGTTCCGCAAGCGCGGTGTCGGATCCGCCGAACGGCGCCACCAGGTCGACCAGCCAGGCGCGGTCGCCGCAGCGCCACTCATTCGGCTTCAGGCGCATCTGACCCTGGCGGAGCCGGGCCTCGACCTCGGCGTCGACCAGCGCCCAGGAGGCGTACATGACCGGCACGGCACCGTTCTCGGTCTGCCGTCGCCACACCCGGGCCTGTCGGGCCATGAGCGCCGGCAGAACCAGCCACTCGAGGTCGGATACGAACACGTGACGGTGCCCGGCCGACTGGCCGAGCAGGGTGACGATCTGCCCGAGCACACGCGTCATGTCGTCGCGCGGGGTTTCGGCCGTCGCGGCCGGGGCCGAGGCGGTCGGGGTGGTCGCCGCCGCAGCAGGGGCAGCGGGTTTGGCCTTGCCGGCTGCCGCCGGCTTCGCCGCCGCCGGGGCCGGGGCGGCGCCTGTCGGCCGTGCGCGTGCCGGCGGGCGGTTGGCGTCAGGTTTGGGGGCGCCAGTACCGTCGGTACCGAACACGTTGTCGCTCATCGGGTATCTCCGTCGTCAGTGCGCGAACACGACCGGCATGGTGGCGTCGGCAATGATGTCGCTGGTGGCGCCGCCGAAGATCATCTGCCTCAGCCGGCTCTGGGTGTAGGCGCCCTTCAGCAGCAGGTCGATGCCGGCCGCCTCGGCCTGGTCGAGAACGTCCAGCCCGGGGCCGCGCATCGATCGCGGCGCCTGTACCAGATTCGGCGGCGACGCCGTGCAGCTTCAGGTAGTTGACCAGCGCGGTGCCGTCCGGGCCGGGCATCGCCCAGCCCTCGATCTCGATCACCACGGCGCGCTTGGCTGCGCGCAGCACCGGGAGCGACTGACCGATCAGTCGGGCGGTCTCGGTGCTGCGGTTCCAGGCCACCCCGACGGTGTCGCCGGATGGCCGGGTCCAGCCGGTGGGTACCAGCATGACCGGTCGGCCACCTTCGAACAGCGCGGTCTCGAAGACCGCGCGCCAGTCGGTTTCCTCGGCCTTGCCGACCACCGTCAGGTCGAACAGCCGTGCCTGTTCACCGATGCCGAAGCGCGCCTTGAGCGGCTGATCGTGGAGCATCACGCGCTCGGCGCCGGCGCCCAGACCCTGAATCCGCGCTCGCATCGTGGCCAGCGCCGTGTCCGCCTCGCGCGCCAGATCGGGACCCTGGTCGGCGTAATCGATGATGCCCACCCCCATCGGGTCGACGAGCGGGCTCTCGACGGGGCGCGGGTAGAACATCGCAATCGCGCGGCCGTCGTAGTGCTCGGCCAAGTGCGCCGCGACCTCCAGCGGCGCCTTGTCGACGCCGTCGAGTCCGAAAGGCAGGAAGACGTGTTTCATCGTCGCTCTCCTCTTCTCTCAGGCGCTCCCTGTTCATACTAGCCGAATTCCGTGAAGTCGACACGCCTGCGGTCCGCCGCGCCGGGCCGAGGATTCGTTGGCCGAACCTGGCATCGGCGGTATCATCGCACCCTAGCGGTTAGGGGAGTGTGGGGCTGCCATGACCGGAAAGACTCCGAAGAAGCTGCGCCGTCTGTCGCATATCGAGCTGGCCGGGATCATGAAGACGCACCAGGACTTCCTCCTGGGACGTCCGGGAGGCCTGCGCGCGCAGCTCGTGCATCACGACCTGTCCGGCATGCTGCTGACCGGCGGCAACCTGAAGGATGCCGATCTCACCGGAGCGAACCTGTCGGACGCCGACCTGTCCGACTGCGTGCTCGACGGCGCGCTGATGTTCGGAGCCAACCTGTCGGAGGCCAACCTCGAGGGCGCCCGGATGGTCGGGGCCGACCTGCGCGGCGCCACCCTGCGCGGCGCCCGGCTGCGCAACGCCAACCTGCACCGGGCCGACTTCCGTGACGGCTCGATCACCCGCCGCGCCAAGGGCGGCAACCTGACCGCCATCACCATGAAGCTCGGCCCGACCCACCTGGAGCAGGCCGACCTGTCCGGCGCCAACCTCCGCGAGGCCGACCTGACGGCGGTCGTGGCGACCCACACCGACTTCACCGACGCCGACCTGCAGGGCGCGATCCTCACCCGGGCGAACCTGCGCGGCGCCACCCTGGCCGGCGCCCGCCTGGACGGCGCGCGCCTGGACCACGCCGACTTCACCGGCGCCAACCTGGCGTTCACGGTGTTCGGCAACGCCTCGATCGAGACGGTCGTCGCTGGACGGCTGCGACCTCTCGACGGTGCTGACCGACAAGCCGCGCGGGCGCAGCTTCCGGGACCTTGAGCCGGCCTTGGCCGACGGGATCGTCGACCACATGCGCTGGGTGTCCTCGGGCGGTACCGAAGGGGCGCCGCTGGTGCTCGACGACGTCGACCTGCGCGGCGCGCCGAGCCTGCGGGACGCGGCGTTGCCCGGTCTGTCGGCGGAGGGCACGGTGTTCATCGGGCTCGACCTCACGCGCGCCACGCTGGTCGGGGCGCGGCTCAAGGGCGCCGACCTGCGCGGCTGCGCGCTGAAGGGCGCCGACCTGCGCGGCGCCAACCTGGAGGGGGCGCGGCTGAACGGAGCCGACCTGCGGGACGCCAAGCTCGGCCCGCTGCTGTCCGGCGACCGATCCTACGCCACCAACCTGCGGGACGCCCTGTTGCGTCGCACGGACCTCAGGGGCGCCGACCTCAACGGCGCCCGCCTGAACGCCGCCGACCTGACCGACGCCGTGCTGTTCAAGACCATCCTCGACGGCTGCGACCTCACCGGCGCCAAGATCGCGTCGTCGAAGACCTGACCCGCCAGCCATGACCGCCGAGTCCAGCCACGCTGGCGCCCTGCGCGAGCTGTACGCCGCGGTCAACGCGGTCTGGCGGCTGGGCCGCAACATGGTGGTGGCCTGGAGCTACGCCGGCTCGACGGTCTATCTGTGCGTGGTGCCGACCTACGTGGCCTTCGAGGTCGGCGAGGAGGTTGCCCACACCTTCGGGAAGGACAGGCTGCGCGACGAGGAAGGTTTCCTCGACCTCTGCAAGGCGTTCGGAACACGGCCCACGCGGATCGACCTCGGGGTGCCCATCGGCAAGGGCGGGGGCCAGCTTCCACCCGCCGCCATCGACCGGGTGCTGCGGCGCTACTCGGTCACCCGAACGCCGTTCCGGGCGGTCATGCTGTTCGACATCGTCGGCTTCTCGAAGGCCGAACCAATCGAGCAGGTCGCCCAGTTGAACTCGCTCGAGTATTCCATCAACAGCGCCGACAAGCGGCTGCAATCGCTCGGGCTGGACGTCGAGCTGGCGCGGTCGACGGTCGGTGACGGCTTCTATGTCTGGAACCGCCGGTCCGGCATCGAGGCCGATTTGCGCACCTACCTCGCCTTGCTGCTGATCCTGATGGACAACAAGCGCGCCCAGATGAAGGGCGGCACCCGGTTCGTTCCGGTGCTCCGATCGGTGTTCTCGATCGGCAGCCACTACTCCTACCACCAGGTCGAGGGGCAGACGCCGCGCGGCTTCGAGTACATCGTCGGCGACGTCACGATCGCGCTGGCTCGCCTGATCGGCAAGGCCGAGGCCCATCAGGTGCTGGTCGGGGCCTTCGAGCGACCCGTCGAGCGGAACTCGCGCGACAGCCTGGACGCCCCGCTGTTCCTGTCCCGCGCCGTCGCGGAGTTCGGGCGGATCGACGGTCTGGAATTCGGGGGCGAGCCGATCGGCGCGGTGCGCTCGTTCATCACCGGCGCCGACCTTTCCGGCGGCCGCTACACCGTCAATCGCTACACCATCCGCGACAAGCACGGCTTCGCGCACCCGGCCTTCAACGTCATGCTGCAGGCCCAGTTCGAGTCGGGCGATACCCTGTCGATCGGCCTCGGCACCGAGTCGCTTGTCGGGTTCGACGCCGAGACCACGGCGTACCGTATCGACGTCAAGCACCTCGCCAGGCTGCAGGGTCTGTTTCGGCCCTGATTCCCACGCCCGGCGCGGCAGAATCGGCTGGCGCTTTCCGTGGCATTTACTAAAAATTAGGGTGATCGGTTGTTCTTGCGTTCACTATGCGACGAGGCGGCCGGTCCCGGCCCCAGCCGATGCGGCAGGAAGACATGTTCGGAAAATGCAAGACCAAGCCGGCAGCGGCCGGGCGCAAGGACGCGAAGTTCGGGGCCGCGATTTTCGGCGAGGAAGAGCTGGAGATCCGCGAGCTTCATCTCAAGGGCGTGCGGATCCCGAACCCCGGCGGCGGCAACATCATCAACGGCCAGAAATTCTTCTTCACCATCAAGCTCGGCGACGGCGACAGCGCGCCGACCTTCAAGGTCAACGCCTTCGCCGTGGCGGCGTCGGAGAGCGAGGTCATCGGCAAGTTCGCCGACATGGACGATGACGAGAAGCGGCTGATCGCGCTGCACCTGAAGGCCCTGCGCGCCGGCGGCGCCATCGCCTGACCGGCGGCGGGGCGAACGCCCGCCGATCAGGAGCGCATGCGGGCGCCCGCCGGATCGACCGGCGGCTCCGCCAGAACCCGGGCGGCGCGGCGCTCCCCCAGGATCTCGATGTCGAGCGGCGCCTCCATGAACCCGACATCGAGATAGGCCAGCGCCAGACTGCGGCCGATCGTGTGGCCATAGCCGCCGGAGGTCACGAACCCGACGGTGCGGCCATCGCTGTCGACCGGCTCGTCCCGCCAGGCGTCGGCGTCGGTGGCGTCCACCTCCAAGAGCACCAGGCGCCGCTCCGGCCCGGCGTCGCGGGCCGCGAGGAAGGCGTCGCGGCCGATGAAGCCCGGCTTGTCGGCGATGAAGCGGTCGAGCCCGGACTCGACCGGCCCGTAGCCCGGCGCGTACTCCCGGAGCCAGGCGCCGAAGCCCTTCTCCAGCCGCAGCGCGTTCAGCGCGCGGCCGCCGAACAGCCGCACACCCAACCCCTCGCCGGCCGCCAGCAGGTCGACCAGCAGCGTCCGCTGGTGGTCGAGCGGCGCGTAGATCTCGTAGCCGAGCTCGCCGGTGTAGGAGATGCGCGCCACCAGCGCGCTGGTTGTGCCGACGTCCATGCGGCGGATCGCCAGGAACGGGAACCCCTCGCGCGACAGGTCCTCGTCGGTGAGGCGCGCCAGCAGCTCACGGGATCGCGGCCCGGCGATCGCGAACCCGGCCAGCTCGCGGGTGCGGTTGCGCAGGCTCACGCCGGCGGCCGGCGCGTGGTCGGCGAACCAGCGCTGGTGCGCCTCCTGGGCGGCCGCCGAGCCGACGATCAGGAAGCGGTCGTCGGCCAGCCGCGATACCGTCAGGTCGCCCAGCAGCCGGCCGCTCGGGGCCAGCATCGGCGACAGCGCGGTCCGGCCGAGCCGCGGCAGCCGTCCCGCCAGCACCCGGTCGAGGAACGCCTCGGCCCCCGGCCCCGCGACCTCGTGCTTGGCGAAGTTGGCGATCTCGAGGATGCCGACGGCCTCGCGCACCGCCCGGGCCTCGGCGGCGGTCGGCCCAAAGGCGTTGGAGCGCCGGAAGGTCGGGGTCTCGACCGCGCTTTCGCCGGCCGGCGCGAACCAAAGGGCGTGCTCGAGCCCGACGGCGGCGCCGAACACCGCGCCCGCCGATTTCAGCAGGTCGTAGGCCGGCGTGGTGCGCAGCGGCCGCGCCGCCGGCAGTTCCTCGTTCGGGAAGGTGATGCTGAACCGCCGGCTGTAGTTCTCCTGCACCTTGGCGCGGGCGTAGCCGCGGCTGGCGAAATCGCCGAACCGGGCGACGTCCATGGCGAAGATGTCCATCTCCGGCTCGCCCTCGACCAGCCACTGCGCCAGCATCAGGCCGACGCCGCCGCCCTGGCTGAACCCGGCCATCACGCCGCAGGCGCACCAGAAGTTCCGCAGGCCCGGCACCGGCCCGACCAGCGGGTTGCCGTCGGGCGCGAAGGTGAACGGGCCGTTGATCGCCTGCTTGATGCCGGCGGTGGCGAGCGGCGGGAAGTGCCGGAACGCCATGTCCAGGGACGGGCCGATGCGGTCGAAATCCGGCTGCAGCAGCTCGTGGCCGAAATCCCACGGCGTGTCCTTCGGCGACCACGGCACGCAGGCCTTCTCGTAGGTGCCGATCACCATGCCGCGGCCTTCCTGGCGGCTGTACAGCTCGGCCGCGAAGTCGATGGCGTGCGGCATCTCCTTGCCGCGTTCCTTGTTGTAGGCGACGATCTCCGGGATCTCCTCGGTGATCAGGTAGTGGTGCTCCATCGCCAGCACCGGCAGCTCGATCCCGACCATCCGGCCGACCTCGCGCGCCCACAGGCCGCCGGCGTTGATCACCACCTCGGCGTCGACCGTGCCCTGCTCGGTGACCACCTTCCAGTGGCCGTCGGCGGTGGCGATCAGCTCCTTGACCGGGTTGCGCAGCACGATCTCGGCCCCTTGCAGGCGGGCCGCCTTGGCGTAGGCGTGGGTGACGCCGGAGGGGTCGACGTGGCCCTCGTTCGGGTCCCACAGCGCGCCGAGGAAGTGGCTGGTGTCGATCAGCGGGTGTTCGCGGCCAACCTCGTCCATGCCGACCAGCTCGGTGTCCATGCCGAGCACCCGGGCCTTGGCGCGCGCGGTCTTGAGGTAGTCGAGCCGGTCCTTGTCGGCCGCCAGCATGAAGCCGCCGGTCATGTGCACGCCGCAGGACTGGCCGGAGATCGCCTCGATCTCCTGGTACAGCCGGATCGTGTAGTCCTGCAGCTTGGCGACGTTGGGGTCGGCGTTGAGGGTGTGCATGCCGCCGGCGGCGTGCCAGGTCGAGCCCGAGGTCAGCTCGGAGCGCTCGATCAGCATGACGTCGGTCCAGCCCAGCTTGGTGAGGTGGTAGAGCACCGAGCACCCGACCACGCCGCCGCCGATCACCACCACGCGCGCTTGGGATTTCATGCCGGACCTCCCCGAGACTAGAGGGCGAGCCTCGCACCGGCGCGGAGCGCAACGTGCTCAGGGGGCGTCGCTTGCTGGCCGGATTGCGACGGGGTGGGCACGGATCGCGCAGGCGGAGCGGAAGCCCCCTGGTACGGGGCAGTTTCGCCCTGCGCCGATTTCCTTTACGCAGAGCGTGGCCTACCTCGGTAGCCAAACCGGCCGAGCAGCGATCCTTCTATCGCCCTGAGGTGCCGCGCAACGCGCGGCCACGAAGGGCCGGCAGCAGCTTGGGCAGCCCTTCGTGGCTCCGCTCGCGCGGAGCACCTCAGGGCGAT
Organism: Rhodospirillaceae bacterium; assembly: GCA_018401495.1. Taxonomy (GTDB): domain Bacteria; phylum Pseudomonadota; class Alphaproteobacteria; order Thalassobaculales; family Thalassobaculaceae; genus Thalassobaculum_A. The sequence continues at coordinate 188,729 of JAGYJX010000006.1, read as the reverse complement.
AGGGGGAGGAGAGTGGCAGCGCCCCTCCCTCAGAAATCCGTCGGCGCCCCGCCCTCCTCGATGCGCTTCGGCCACGAACGCGTCCAGCTCCTCGCGGATCGCCGGGTCCATCGGCGGCGCCTCCCATTCCGCCAGCAGGCGGTTGGACAGCTCGGCCGCGCGGGTCAGGGCGTCGGGGGAGCCGGCTTCCTGCCAGCTCTCGAAGTTCCGCCAGTCCGAGACCATCGGCGAGAAGAACGCGGTCTTGAAGCGCGCCTGGGTGTGGGCGGTGCCGAAGAAGTGGCCGCCGGGGCCGACGTCGCGGATCGCCTCCAGCGCCAGGGTGTCGTCGTCGACCACCAGCGGTGTGAGGAACTCGGCCAGCATGCCGATGGTGTCGGCGTCCATGACCATCTTCTCGAAGGAGGCGCACAGCCCGCCCTCCATCCAGCCGCAGGCGTGCTTGAGGATGTGCACGCCGCCCATCACCGCCCCCCACAGCGAGAAGATGCTCTCCCACGCCGACTGGGCGTCCGGGACGTTGGCGGCGTTGGCGTTGGAGGACCGGTAGGGGATGTCGTAGCGGCGCGCCAGCTGGCCGCCGACCAGCGCCGCCTTCATGTATTCCGGGGTCCCGAAGGCCGGCGCGCCCGACTTCATGTCGACGTTCGAGGTGAAGCCGCCATAGGCGGCCGGGGCGCCGGGACGGACCACCTGGGTGAACGCCAGCCCGGCCAGCGCCTCGGCGTTCTGCAGCACCAGGGCGCCGGCGATCGTCACCGGCGCCATGGCGCCGGCGAGCGTGAACGGCGTGATGACGGTCGGCTGGCCGGCCTCGGCCATGGTGACGATGCCCTGCAGCATCGGGTAGTCGAGGCGCAGCGGCGACGACGAGTTGATGATCGAGAACAGGCTCGGCTCGCGCTCCAGCTGCTCGCGGCTGACGCCGCGGGCGATGCGGATGATCTCGATGCCGTCCTCGATGCGCTCGCGCCCCAGCGAGTAGGCGTGGATCGCCTTGTCGGACAGGGTGACGATGTCGCGCAGCGCCTCCAGGTGACGGATCGAGGCGTGGATGTCGACCGGCTCGACCGGGTAGCCGCCGAAGGTGTGGATGGCGTTGAGCTGGTGGCCGAGCTTGATCAGGTTCTGGAAGTCCCGGCGGTTGCCGACCCGCCGGCCGCCGGCGAGGTCCGACACGTTGGGCGTGCTGGCGACCTGGCAGACCACGATCTCGTTGCCGCCGACCCCGACGCTCCGCTCGGGGTTGCGGGCGTGCAGGGTGAACGAGGACGGGATCGTCCGGATCCGTTCCTCGATCATCGCCCGGTCGAAGCGCACCCGCTCGCCCTGGACATCGGCGCCGGCCGCCTTCAGTCGCTCGCGCGCCTCCGGCAGCAGGAAGTCGATGCCGATCTCCTCCAGGACGGTCAGCGAAGCGAGATGGATCGCCTCCAGCTCGTCGTCGCTGACGGCGCGGGTCGGGGTGTAGGGGTTGAAGATCCGCCGGAACGGCGGCTGCTCGATCCGGCCGCCGCCCTCGCGCCGGGCGCGCCGGGCCGCGCGCCGACCGCCACGCCCCTCGCTCTCTGATTCCGGCGCGGCTTCCGTCATGATGCGCTCCCAATGGCCGATCGGTGCGACGCTCGACTGTGCGCCCGCGCCCGGATCGCCGTCGAGCCGGAAATCGACCCTCCCTGGGCTTGACTCGACATCGCGGGCGGGTCGAATCCTCCCACCACTCTCGGAGAGCCGCTCATGACCGCCGACGCGACCTCAGCCCCGGGCGCCCCGGTTCCAACCGATGACGGCAGCCTCGCCCGTCTGATCGCCGCCGCCGGGATCGACGGGACGCCGGCCGACCTGCGGGCGCGCCTGGCGCGGATCGCCGCCTCGCCGGCCTCCTATCCCGAGGACGCCTGGATCTCGCTGGTCGCGCCGCGCGCCGACGCCGCGTTGGCGGCCACATTGACCGCGCTGCGCGACGCCCTGCGACCGGCCCCGCCCCGGCCGGACGGCGACCGGCTGGACCGGCTGCGCGCCGCCCTGGCGGCGGCGCATGTCGACGGCTTCGTGCTGCCGCGCGCCGACGAGCACATGGGCGAGCATTTGCCGCTCGGCGCCGAACGGCTGGCCTGGCTGACCGGATTCACCGGCTCGGCCGGCGTCGCCGTGGTGCTCGCCGACCGGGCGGCGCTGTTCGTCGACGGTCGCTACACCCTGCAGGCCGGCCAGCAGGTCGACGGCGCCCGCTGGGAGATCCGCCACCTGGTGCGCACCCCGCCGGCCGACTACATCGCCGAGCACCTGGCCGGCCGCCGGCTCGGGTATGATCCGAAGCTGCACTCGGTGACCGGGGTGGGCCGGATCCGCGACGCGGTGCGCCGTGCCGGCGGCACCCTGGTCGCCCTCGACCCCAACCCGGTCGACGGCGTCTGGGAGGGCCGGCCGCCGGCGCCGCTCGGGCGGGTCGAGGTGCTCGCGGCCGACCTGACCGGCCTCGACGGCGCCGCCAAGCGCGCGCTGGTCGCCGAGACCCTGGACCGCCGCGACGTCGGCGTCGCGGTCCTGAACCAGCCGGAATCGATCGCCTGGCTGCTCAACATCCGCGGCTGCGACGTGCCCTACACGCCGCTGCCGCTGTGCTACGCCACGGTGGCGCGCGACGGGGCGGTCGAGCTGTTCATCGATCCCGAGAAGTGCGATCGCCGATACCCGGGCGGCGCTCGGCAACCAGGTCGCGCTGCGGCCGTTCGAGGCGATCGGCGAGGCCCTGGACGCCCTCGGCGAGGCCGGTGCCACGGTGACCCTCGACCCCGACAGCGCCACCGACTGGCTGCACGAGCGGCTGGTCGAGGCCGGTGCCACCGTGGTCACGGGCGAGGACCCGTGCATCCTGCCGCGCGCCCGCAAGAACGCCGTGGAGATCGCCGGCACGCGCGCCGCCCACGCCCGCGACGCGGTGGCGGTGGTGCGCTTCCTGACGTGGCTCGACGCGACCGCGCCCGGCGGCGGCGTCACCGAGATCGCCGCCGCCGAGGCGCTGGAGGGCTTCCGGTCGGCCGGCGCGCGCTGGCGCGGGCCGAGCTTCCCGACGATCTCGGGCGCCGGCCCGAACGGCGCCATCGTCCACTACCGGGCGACGCCGGCGACAGACCGGGCGCTGGAGACCGGCACGCTCTACCTCGTGGATTCCGGCGCGCAATACCTCGACGGCACCACCGACATCACCCGCACGGTCGCGATCGGCAGCCCCACCCAGGAGATGCGCGAGCGCTTCACCCTGGTGCTCAAGGGCCACATCGCGATCGCCACCGCCCGGTTCCCGGCCGGCACCAACGGCGGCCAGCTCGACGCGCTCGCCCGCCAGTACCTGTGGAAGGAGGGCCTCGACTTCGACCACGGCACCGGCCACGGGGTCGGTTGCTTCCTCGGCGTCCACGAGGGGCCGCAACGCATATCCGCCACCGGCCGCGCGCCGATCGAGGCCGGCATGATCGTCTCGAACGAGCCCGGCTACTACAAGCCGGACGCCTACGGGATCCGGATCGAGAACCTGTTGCTGGCGGTCGAATCGGCGCCGGCCGAGGATACCGGCCGGCCAATGCTGGCGTTCGAGACCATCACCTTCGCTCCGATCGACCGGCGCCTGATCGAGCCGGCGATGCTGAGCTTCGAGGAAGTGGCGTGGATCGACGCCTACCACGCCGCGGTTCGCGACCGGGTGATGGCGATGCTGGACGCGGAGGCGCGCGACTGGCTGGCGGCCGCGACAGCACCGATCGGCTTGTGACGGATGCTCAGTCGCCCTTGCGTCGGTCCTCGCGGCCAGCCAGGGGAAGGTCGCGACGGCGTCGGTCCGGCCCGACGTAATCGTCCGACTGGATGAACCGGCGCGGATCGTTCATCACCAGGGTAATCTTGCGCCGCATGTCGTCCGCGGTCACCGGCTTGACGGCGAAGGCGTTGACGCCGGCATCGCGCGCCTCGATCACCGTGGTGCGGTCGGTGTGGGCGGCCAACAGAATCACCGGGATGTGAGGGCTGGGCGAATCGCGGTTGGTGCGGAGCCGGCGCGTGAACGCGATGCCGTCCATCGGTTCCATCATCACGTCGGAAACCACAAGGTCCGGCTGGAAGCTGCGCAGGGCTTCGAACGCCAGCCGGGAATCGGCGGCGGTATCCAGTTGACGGATTCCCACACCCTCCAGGATCGCCACAATGCGGTCGCGAGCGTTGCGGTCGCCCTCGACGACCAATACCCGCATCCGGCTGAAGTCGATTCCCGTCATGCTCCCTCTGCTCCACCAAACGATCCGGGCTTTACCCGCGTGCCATAAAGATGGCGCCCAATTCCAGCGCCGCCACAGCCGTGCGCTCCACCACGTCTGCCATCAGCGGGGTGACGAGGTCCGCCGACGCCCGCGAGGCGCTCGCCGCCTCGGCAGCCCGCGCCACCGATTCAAGCCGGAGCGCACCGAAATTAGCCGCCATGCCCTTCAGGGCATGCGCCGAACGCCGAGCGCCCTCGAGATCCCCCATGCGCAAGGCCGCGCGATAATCCTCGACACGCCGCTTCATTTCGGACGGCAGCATCGCGAGCATTCCCGCGACCCGTGCCGGCGGCAGCACGCCGAGCCCCGCATCCACCCGTACCCGATCGAACAGGGGAAGCGTTTCGAAGCTCAATACCACCGGGGGTGTCGGAATCTCAACCTTTCTGCGCGCTTGGCGACCGCTGCGAACCCGACGCAGCGTCTTGTTGAGGAGACCCCAGTCGATCGGCTTGGTGAGCAGATCGTCGATTCCGGCGTCGAGATAAGTCTGGCGGTGATCGGGCATGGCGTCCGCGGTCAGGGCAACGATCGGCACCCGCGCAGCCGGCCCGGGCAGCGCCCGGATCGCCCTGGTCGCCTCCATGCCGTCCATGACCGGCATCTGCATGTCCATCAGGATCACGTCGTAGTCGGCCCGCATGGCCGCCTGCAGCGCCTCTCGCCCGTCCCCGGCCTCATCGACGTGGTGTCCGGACTGGGCCAGCACCCTCGACACCAGCATGCGGTTCACGTCGTTGTCCTCGGCCAGCAGGATGCGCATCGGCGGTGACGGACCGTCGAGTTCATCGGACGGGTCCGGTTCCGCCGCCGGCGGAGCGGAGGCGCGACGGACGACGACGGAGAACCGGAAGGTCGAGCCCTCGCCCGGCCGGCTTTCGACGTCGATTCCGCCGCCCATCCCTTCCGCCAGGCGACGGGAGATCGCCAGACCAAGGCCGGTGCCGCCGAACCGGCGGGTGGTGCTGGTGTCGCCCTGCTCGAAGGCCTGGAACAGGTTCCGCTGGATCAGCGGGTCAATTCCCCGGCCCGTGTCGGTCACCTCGCCCGACAGCCGGACGGTGCCGTTCGAAGCCTCAGCCGACCGCAGACGGACACCGACACGCCCGTTGGCGGTGAACTTGATGGCGTTCGAGATCAGGTTGGAGACGATCTGCTTGATCCTCAACGGATCGCCACGCACCCAGATCGGCAGGCCGGGATCGAACTCCGCCTCGAGCACCAGCCCCTTGGCCGAAGCCTGCGCCTGGAACAGGCCGATCACTTCCCGCGTCACCCGCTCGGGGGCGAAGACGATCTCTTCGATCTGGATTTTCCCCGCTTCCAGCTTGGAGAAGTCGAGGATGTCGTTCAGAAGCGCCAGAAGCGTCTCGGCGGACTCGCGCATTGTCGAGACAAAGCCGCGCTGCTCGGCGTCGAGCCGGGTGCGCGACACCAGCTCGATCATGCCGAGCAGGCCAGTCATCGGCGTCCGGAGTTCGTGGCTCATCATCGCCAGGAAGCGGGACTTGGCCGTCCCGGCCTCTTCCGCCCGCAAGCGGGCGGCGTCGATCTCCTCGGCCAGGTCGCGCAACGACCGGGCCTGCTCCTCCAGGGCGTCGCGGGCGGCCCGCAACTCGTTCTCGGTCCGCACCCGTTCGGTGATATCGGCGCGAATCCCGACGTGACCGCCGCTTCGCGTCCGGTACTCCGCGACCATCAGCACCCGGCCGTCGGCGAGCGTCTGCAGGACCGGCTGTTCCGGGGGCGCGCGATGCAGTTCCAGGCGCTCCGCGATCCACTCCTCCTCGCGACCGACAGCCGCCGGAAACTGCCCCGCGGCGACCGCGTCTCGGACCATGTCCTCGAACCGCCGGCCTGGCCGGATGAAGGCAGAGCTTTCCCCGTAGATGCTGCGGTAGGTCTCGTTGCAACGGACCAGGGCGTCGTCGGCATCGAACAGGGCGAAGCCCTCCGACATCGCCTCCAGCGCATCGCTCAGGCGCTCCTCGAACTCCGCCGCGCGAGCCTGGGCGAGGCGTTCGGCGGTGACGTTGCGGAACAGGGCGAGATAACCGCCGCCCAGCATCGGACGACCGAGGACGGCGTAGATCTCGCCGTCCTCGCGCCGCCACTCGATGTCGCTGGCGATCCGCCCGGTCAGGCGGCGGACCATCTGCTTGAAGCTGACCGCCATCGCGGGGGTTCGCCGCAGCGCGTCGCGGACCAGACCGAACATGGCCCGGCCGCGGCCCAGACGCTCGGCGTCGATACCGAGCAGTTCGGCGAACGCGCGGTTCGACGCCACCAGCCGATTGCCCCCGTCAAACGCCACCAGCGCGTTCGGCATGGTGTCGAGGGTCGCCTGAAGGACCACGGTGGTGGCCGCCAACTCGATTTCGATCTGCTTGCGGTCGGTGATGTCGACGCGCGTGCTGATCGTGTAGCCGCTTGGCGTTCGGTTCTCGCGGATCAGGTACCAGCGCCCGTTGGACAACAGCCGCTCCGGCATCGCCTGGCCGCCGCGCCGGTCGGCCAGCCTGTCTCGAATGTAGGCTTCCGGATCGTCGACCGCCCGTCGATCCATGACCACCCGGTTGCGCAGGCTGATCCGCAGCACTTCCTCGAAGGTGAGCCCGCGCAGGTTCCCTTCATTCTCCAGATAAGGGTAAAGCGTGAAGTACTGCCGGTTCGCCAGCACGAAGCGGTCGGCCTCGTCGTAGACCGAGACCGCGTAAGGCACGATGTCGATCGCCTCGCGCAAGATCCGCAGCGAGCGGTCGCGTTCCACCAGGGCGGCGTCACGCGCCAGTTGGTCCGTGAGGTCCTGCAGCACCCCGACCACGGCGGTGGCCCGGCCATCGGCGCCGCGCTCGGTGGTGCCTCGCCCGATGACCTGCCGGACTTCCCCGGTCGGCCAGACAACCCTCGCTTCGAAGGCGATCTCGCCGCCGGACAGGATGGCCTGCCGGATGGCCGCCTCGACCCGGTCCCGATCCTCGGGATGGTAGAGCGCGAGCACGCGCCGGGAGTCCGGCGGCGGCTGGCCCAGCGTCAGGCCGTGGATGCGGTACACCTCGTTCGACCAGACATGCCGGTCTCCCGGCAGCTCGATCCGCCAATGGCCGATGCGGGCCATCATTTCGGCAAACTCGATCAGCGGGCTGCGCTCCTCCGGGAGCGTCGGGCGGAAGATCTGCGCCATGCCCGTCACGCGCCCGAGAGCATCGACAACCGGGCTGGCGGTGACATCCAGCACCAGCGGGCCGCCGCGACCGTCAGCGCGCCGGGCGCGGAACCGGCAGGGCCGGCCATCGAGCACCCCGAGCGTCCAGGCCTCGGGGTCGTCGACGGGCTCGATCAGCCGTCGCGCCGCCCCCAGGGCAGCCGCAGCCGGGATTCCGAAAAGCCGCTCGGCAGCCGGGTTCCAGGCCACGATCCGGTCGCCGAGGTCGACCGCGACGACGGCGTCGTCGAGGCTTTCAAGCAAGGCCGAAGCGTCAACGCCCGGCGGCGCAGCGGCGTCGGTCCCGGTCGACGCAGCCATGACGACACCTCCACGTTCGACGACCACGCACTCTACCGTCGACGCCGGCCCCATTGGAGCCCGTCGCCACGATCAGTTGTCCGGCACCCCGTAGTGGCCCTCGATGAAGCCGAGGTCGATGAACCCCATGGGGTCGAGCCCGGCCTCCACCAGCCCTTCGGTCTTCATCCAGGCCACCTGACCCAGCAGTTGGTCGACCTTGAGCCGGCCGTCCGGGTCGATGAACGGCGCGCCCTTGTAGATCGCGTCGGGGGACGCCTTGGTGTAGCTCTCGATAACCGGCAGCAGCGCCTCCGCCTCCGCGCCGAATACCCGCTTGCCGGTGGCGTCGACGGCGTTGAAGGCGGCGTGATAGTCCCGGGCGGCGCGCTGATAGGCGCGCACGAACGCCTCGACCACCGGCCGCCGTTCCTGAACGTTGCGTGTCGAGGTGAACAGCCCACCCAGTTGCCAGGGCGTGTGCTCGTGGGTCCAGCCGATCAGCTTCGCCTCGCCGTCTTCCACCAACTTCGCGACGATGTGGGCGGGCAGCGGCGCTGCGTCGACCTGGCCGCCCTTGACGGCAGCGATCATGTTCGGGACGGACTGCAGCGGCTTGAGGGCAACGGCGTCGGGCGCCCAGCCGTACCGGTCGCGCAGCATGCCGACCATGTAGTGCATGGTCGATCCCACCTGGGTCATGGCGACGCTGCGGCCGGGCAGGTCGGCGACCGAGCGCAGACCGGCCTCGTAGGCCTGGTTCGAGGCCACATAGCCGACGAAGTCGAAGCCTGGCTCCTCGCGGCTCTGCGCGCCGATGACGGTGAGCGCGCCCTTGGCTGCCAAGTTGAAGAAGCCGGCGGTGAACCCGGTCACCCCGAAATCGCAATCGCCCGAGGCAATGCCGACCGCGACCGGCTGGGCGGCACGGAAGAACGTCAGCTCGGCGTCGAGCCCCTCGGCGGCGTAATAGCCCCGGTCGGCGGCGATGAACAGCGGCGCCGACGAAACGAAGGTCAGCGCGCAGATGACCACTTTCTCGGCGGCCACCACCGGCCAGGCCGCGGCAGCCAGAAGGACCGCGCCGAGCGCGGCGGATCCGAGTCTCGCGGGCATTCGATGTTCCTCACGTCAGTCGCGGCAAACCACCCGCCACCGGCAGTCTAGCGCCGTCGCCCAACAGGTGGAATGTCCAGCGTGGCGGCTTCACCGATCGAGCGGCCGATGTCAGCGGCCGTCGAAGAAGGCCTTCACCAGCGGCGGCACCTGCGGCGGTTCGACATCGACGCCCTCGCCAACCGCGTCCAGCACGGCATCGAAGGCCGCGATCCTCGCCCGCCGCTCGTCGTCACCCGAGATGGTCACCCACGGCGCCTCGGCCGGCGAACACATTGCCCGCATATCGCGGTAAGCCAGGACATAGTCATCCCAGCGCGCCCGGTTGCGCAGGTCGTCCTCGGTGATCTTCCAGCGCTTGGCGGGATCCTGGTAACGGTCGCGGAATCGCTGGAACTGGGTTTCGGGGGTGATGTCCAGAAACAGCTTTACCAGCCGTATCCCTTCGGCGACGAGCGTCCGCTCGAACTGGTTGATCTCGTCGTACGCCCGCCGCCAGTCCGCTTCTGGCGTCAGGTTCTCGACGCGCTCGACCAGAACCCGGCCGTACCAGGAGCGGTCGAAGACCGCGATCTCGCCGCTGCGCGGGACCCGCCGCCAGAACCGCTGCAGCCAGTGCTCGCGCCGCTCTTCCGCGCTGGGCGCCCCGATCGACCAGACCCTCAGCATGCGCGGATCAAGCGCCCAGGCGATGCGTCGGATCACGCCGCCCTTGCCGGCCGCGTCCCAGCCCTCGAGCACCACGATCGCGGATCGCCCCTGGCGCCCATAGGCGCGCTGCAGCAGGACCAGCCGGTGTTGCCGGTCGGTCAACGCCTTCTCGTAGTCGGTGCGCTTCACTTTTGCCTCTCAGAGCGTTGCCCGGTCGGCAGGACAACGCTCAGATGATCTCGAAGTTCGCCGCGCTCAGGCTGCTGGTGCTGACCCCGACCAACGAGACGGTGTTGGAGCCCCCGAGGTTGATGACCGCGCTGCCCCCGACGTCGGTCGCCGCGGCGAGCGCGGACTGGGCGCTGTTGATGGCGCTGCCGTTCACCGAGTTCTGGATGCGAATGACGTCCAGGCTCGCCTCGAAACCGTTCACGGTGTCGTTGCCGCTGTCGGCGCGAAGCACGAAATAATCGGCACCGGAACCGCCGTTCATGGTGTCGTTGCCGGCACCGCCTTCCAGCGTGTCGGAGCCGACATTGCCGAAAATCAGGTCGTTGCCGATCCCGCCGCTCAGCAGGTCGTTTCCCTGACCGCCGAAGATCGTGTCGTTGCCGGAATCGCCGAGGACGACGTCGTCGCCCTGGTTGCCGTAGATCAGGTCGGCGTCGATGCCGGCCGAAATCAGGTCGTCGCCGTTGTTGCCGAACAGCGTGTCGGCGCCCTGCCCACCGGTCAACGTGTCGTTGCCCTGGCCGCCGTACAGGATGTCGTCGCCGATGGCGCCGCGCAGGCGGTCGGCCCCGGTGTTGCCGTAGAGGATGTCCCCATCGCCGTCGCCGAACAGCAGATCGTCGCCGGTTCCGCCGTACATGGTATCGGCGCCGTCGCCGCCGATCAGCGTGTCGCCGCCGCCAAAGCCCCAGATCTGATCGGGCAAATCCGTACCGTTCAGATCCTCGCCGACATCGGAACCGCCGATCAATGCCATGACTTCCTCCCCGCCAGCATCCTTCCAGCTAGGGAAAGTATAGGGGCGGATGACCAGCCGCGCCAATCGGCAGCGGTCGGTTAAATCCTACAGGCTCCAATAGTGCCGGCCGGCCGCGACCCGGGCCGGGTCAAGCGCCGAGGCGACGTCGACCAGCAGCCCGCCCGGCCGCACGCGCCCGCCCAGGCCTTCCGGCCCCTCGCACAGGAACGCCCGGTGCGGGCTGGCCAGCACCAGGGCGTCGAGGTCGACCAGCGTCGCCGGATCGCTGATCTCCAGCCCGAGGTCGCGGCGCGCCACGACCGGGTCGACCAGCGGATCGGCCGCCAGCACCAGGGCCCCGAGGTCGCGCAGCGCCCGGCCGATCACCGGCGCCTGGCTGTTGCGCGCGTCCGAGACGTTCTCCTTGAACGCCAGCCCCATCAGGCCGATGCGGGCGCCGGCGACGGCGATGCCGGCGGCCGACAGCCGGACCACGATCTTCTGGGCGACGCGGTCGGCCATGCCGTCGTTGAGCCGGCGGGCGGCGCGGATCAGCTCCGGATAGTAGCCGTGCGCCTCGGCCTTGGCGATCAGGTAGTACGGGTCGACGCCGATGCAGTGGCCGCCGACCAGGCCGGGACGGTACGGGGCGAAATTCCACTTCGTGCGGGCCGCCGCCAGCACATCCTCGGTGCGGAGCCCCAGCCGGTCGTAGATCAGGGCGAGTTCGTTCATCAGCGCGATGTTGACGTCGCGCTGCACGTTCTCGGTGATCTTCGAGGCCTCAGCCACCCGGATCGACGGCGCGCGGTGCAGGCCGGCGGGCACCACCGGGGCATACAGCGCCGCCACCCGGTCGAGGGTCGCGGCGTCTTCGCCGGATACCACCTTCACCACCTCGGCGAGACCATGGACCGCGTCGCCCGGGTTGATCCGCTCCGGCGAATACCCGAGCACGAACCCCTCTCCGCGGGCCAGGCCCGAGGCGGCCGCCAGTCGGGGGCCAACGACCTCTTCGGTGGCGCCGGGATGAACCGTCGATTCGACCACCACCAGGGCCCCCGGCCGCAGCGCCGGACCGATCAGGTCGGACGCCGTCAGCAACGGAGCCAGGTCGGGCCGCCGGTCGCCGTCGATCGGCGTCGGCACGGCGATCACGAAGACGTCGCACCCGACCAGCCCGGCCGGATCGGCGGTGACGGTCAAGCCGTCCGGCAGGGCGATCGCGGGATGGTCGGGATCGTTGCGGTCGATGCCGGCCGCCAGATCGGCGACCCGGCGCGCGTCGACGTCGAACCCGACGACCTGCCGCCCGGCCCGCGCGAAGGCAAGCGCCAAGGGCAGCCCGACATAGCCGAGGCCGATCACCGCCACCGTCGTGTCCGCGGGCGGCGTCATCAATCGGGATCCCGGGCGTAGCGGGCCAGCGCGTCGACCGTCGCCGACGGCCGGAAGCCGAGGCGCTCGGCGGCGGAACAGTCGACGGTGAAGGACGGGCGTGGCGCCACCACCTCCTCCAGCAGGGCATCCCTGCCGAGACCGGCCGCGAGGGTCGCCACGGCCACCCGGACCGCCACCGGCCCGGCGCTGGCGATCGGCACCGCGACCAGCCCCGGCGCCATCGCCGGCGCCGTCAGCAGCCGGGTGACCCAGGCGGCGAGGTCGTCGACGTGCACCACATTGTTGAACGGCCCGTCGGCGTTGTAGACGCGCACCGGCTCGCCGCGGCGGATGCGCCCGACCACCTGGACCGGCCAGTTGCGCGCCGCCCCCGGGCCGATCACCGCCGGCAGGCGGATCGCCACCGCCGGAATCCCGGCGGCGGCAAGCACGCTCTCGCCCATCAGCTTCGAGACGCCGTAGGGGTCGGGCGCCCGGGACGGGGTCTCAGCGTCCAGGTTGTGGACGGTGACCGTGCCGTGGATCGACAGGCTCGACAGGTAGATGAAGCGGCCGACCCCGGCCGCCTTGGCGGCGGCGACCAGCCGGGCGGTGGCGAGCGCGTTGTCGCGGATCAGCGCCTCGGCCGGCACCGCGTCGGCGCGGCCGGTCGGGGTCGAGGTCGCGGCGGCGTGCACCACCGCGTCGACCCGGCCGGGCAGGGCCTCCAGCTCGGCCAGGTCGCCCGGCCAGTCGGTGACGGCGGCGGCGAGATCCTCCGGCAGCGGCGACAGACGCCGGTGCGCGACGACCTCGAAGCCGGCGGCGACGAGGCCCCGGGCGATCGCCCGCCCGGAGAACCCCGCGGCACCGGTGACGAGGACGCGCACCCGCCGCCCCGGTCAGCTGCGGACCGCCGCCAGGATGCGATCCGGCGACAGGCCGTGGGCCGCGAGGATGTCCTCGTGGCTGCCGTAGCAGTGCACGAACTCGTCCTTCAGGGTGAAGGTGTCGAGACGGCACTCGGCGCGGATGTCCCAGGCGATCTGCTTGGTCTGCGGCGCCAGGCCGCCCTGCGGCACGTGCTCCTCGATGACGATCACCTGGGCGTGCCGGCGCAGCAGATCGGCGATGCCCTCGCGGTCGAGCGGCTTCATGGTGTGGCACACCGCCAGCGACACCGACTTGCCGTCAGCCGCCAGCGCGTCGGCCACCTGCCCCGCCATCTTGGTGATGACGCCGTAGGACAGCACCGCGACGTCGGTCCCCTTGCGCAGGTAGCGCAGCTTGCCGAACACCCAGGGATCGCTGTCCGGCCCGGTCAGCGTCGGCTCGCCGGCCTTGCCGAAGCGGAAATACACCGGGCCGCCGGTCTTGCGCTGGACCAGCCACTTGGTGGCCTCGGTCGCCTCCACCGGGTCGCAGGGCGCGATGATCGACATGTTCGGGATCGACCCGGCGATGGCGATATCCTCCTGGGCGTAGTGGGTGCCGCCGAGGGTCGAGTAGATGACGCCGCCGCCGATGCCGACCACCGTCACCGGCAGGTTCTGATAGCCGAGGTCGTCGCGGACCATCTCGTAGGGCCGGTAAAGCGAGAACGTCGCGATGGTGTAGGCGAACGGCAGCATGCCCTTGAGGGCGAGCCCGGCGCAGATCCCGATCATCGACTGCTCGGCGACGCCGACGTTGATGAAGCGCTCGGGAAACTCCTCGCGGAACTTGGCCATCGAGCCGACCGGGGAGATGTCGGAGACCACGATGTGGACGCGCGGGTCGTCCTTGGCGAGCCCGTAGAGGACCTCTCCGAAGGTGTTCCTCACGACGCGATCTCCCTCAGCTCGTCAATGGCCTGCTGGTATTCCGTGGGGTTCGGCGCCCGGTAGTGCCAGATCGGCACGCTCTCCATGTAGCTCACGCCCCGGCCCTTCACGGTCTTGGCGACCAGGAAGTACGGCCGGTCGCCCTTGCGCGCGGCGACCGCCTCGTAGACCGCGCCGGCGTCGTGGCCGTTGACCTCGATCGATTCCCAGCCGAACGCCTCCAGCTTCTCGACCAGCGGGTAGAAGCTCGGGTGCGTCTCGGAGGTCCGGCCCAGCGACTGGAAGTCGTTGTTGTCGACGATCGCCACCAAGTTGGTCAGCCCGAGGGTCGAGCCCATCAGGATGGCCTCCCAGGTCGAGCCCTCCTGCAGTTCGCCGTCGGACAGGACGCAGTAGACCGCGCCCGGCACCCCACCCTTGCCGGCGATGTTGCGCTCGGCGACCGCCATGCCGACCGCCATCGACAGGCCGTGGCCGAGCGAGCCGGTCGAGGCCTCGATGCCGGGATTGCCGTAGTCGGGGTGGGCGCCGAGGATGCCGTCGGCGGTGCAGTAGGCGTCGAGATCCGAGGTCGGCAGCACGCCGATGTCCTCCAGCACCACGTACTGCGCCATGCAGCCGTGGCCCTTGGACATCAGGAAGGTGTCGGGCGACTTGCCGGCGGCCGGGGCCGCGCGCATCAGGCCGTGATAGCAGGCGTCGACCACCTCGAGGCACGAGAACGCCGGCGCGATGTGCAGCGCGCCCACCTTCTGCGAGATGTCGAGGATGCGCCGCCGGTAGCGCATGCAGCGCCGCCGCGATTCGGCGACGTCGAAGCGGTTGTGCCCGGGCAGCGCGGTGGAATGCGCGGTCATCGGTGTCTCCCCGTCAGGAATTCAGGCCGTCAGGAAATCAGGGTCCAGTAGTAGTCGCCGGTGTAGCCGGCTTCCTCGAAGATCTGCTTCCATCCTTCGGGGTAGTCGTGGGTGTGGGCGGTCAGCACCCAGTCGAGGAAGATCGCCTGCTCCTCCTCGGTCCGGTAGCTGTCGACCTGCACGAAGGCCTTGCCGCCCCGGGTCACCCGCATGATCTCGCCGAGCGCCGTGACCAGTTCCGGCCGCTTCAGGTTGTGCAGGGTGTTGAGCGAGATCACCGCGTCGAAGCTGTGGTCCGGGAACGGCAGCGACACCGCGCTGCCGAGGTGCAGGCGACCGACCACCTCCGGCTCGCAGTGCTTGAGGGCGTATTCCGAGACGTCCAGGCCGAACGCCTCCAGCCCCGGGCAGGCGATCATGAAATCCTTGACCAGGAAGCCCTTGGCGGCGCCGATGTCGAGCACCCGCATGCCCGGCTTCAGGCCGAAATGCGCCACCATGTCCTCGGCGATCGGGACCCAGCGGCCGTCGTAGCGGTAGCCGCCGTAGCCGTACTCGCGCGGGCCGTCGAAATAGGTCTCGCCGTATTCGCGGCTGATGCGGATGTGCTCGTCGGTCTTGGCGTGCTCGCGCGCCTTGACGTTGCGCTTGCTCTTGGGCAGGCGGGCCAGCAGGTTGACCTCGGCCATCGGTCGCTCCCTCGGGTCGTTCAGGCGGTGGCGGCCGCGCGGCTGTGGGTCAGAGCCAGGCCGTCCGCGAGGCGGGTATAGCGGAAATCGGGGAAGGCGCGATAGGTCGCCGCCGGATCGAACGGCCGGTAGCCGTTGTGCGGCATCGCACCCGAGCGCGGGCTGCCCTTGATCGCCGGCGGGCTGGCGACCTGGCCGGCCACCATCTCGGCGATCGCCCGGAAGCTGTGGACCTCGCCGGTGGCGCCGTTCAGCACGCCGGTCGAGCGGTGCATCACCATGCGCCGGACCAGTTCGCCGAGGTCGTCGACCAGGACGTGGTCGCGGCGCTCCTCGCCCTCGCCGAACAGCACGATCTCCCTGCCCTCCGCCGCCAGCCGGCGGAAGCGGTTCGGGCCATAGCCGTTGTGCGGGTCGGCGGCGCCGTAGACCAGGGTCGGCCGCAGGATGCCGACCGGCGCGCCGCCCTCGTCCAGCAGCATGCGCTCGCGCGCCAGGTGCATGACGCCGTGCAGCGACCCCGGCTCGGCGCAGCTCACCTCGGTCAGCGGGCCGTCGAAATCCGCGTAGACCGCATCCGACGAGACGTAGACGACGTGCTCGACCGGCCGCGCCTTCAGGGCCGCGACCACGGCGTTCATCATCCGGATGTTGCGCTCCAGCATCGCGCCGTTCTTGCAGGGCGCCTCGGCCGCCACCACCACCAGCGCGTCGTCCGCCCTGAGGCGCGCCGCCAGGGCATCGCCGGCGCCCTCGGCCAGCAGGTCGACGTCGCGGCGCCCCAGGCGCTCGACCGCGACACCGGCTCCGGCGAGGGCGTCGGCGGCGGCACCGCCGATGAAGCCGGCGCCGAGCACCACCGCCCGGGACGGGGCGCTCGGGGTCGCGTGGCGGTGCGTCAGCATGGATCGGTCTCCTTCGGCTGGTCGGCGACGCCGAGGGTAACCCAGTCGAGCCCGGCGCGCCGCGCCCGCTCCGGATCGAGCACACGGTAGGGGTCGATCACGACCCGGCCGCGCATGGCCGCGGCGATCTCGGCGGGATCGAGCAGCTTGTACTGCGGCCACGGCGTCATGATGCAGAGGGCGTCGGCGGCGCGCACGGTGGCCAACGGGTCGGCGCCGGCGGTCACCCGGATCGGCGCCGCGCTGGCCGGCACCACCGGGTCGTGGACCGCGACGTCGACGCCGTCGAGCTCGGCCAGCAGGGCGAGCGATGGCGAGTTCTTGGTGGAGTGGGTGTCCTGCTTGTAGGCGAGGCCGAGCACCGCGACCCGCGCGCCGGGATCCGCCGCCAGCACCCTCGCCTTCAGCGTCCGCGCCGCCCAGCCCTTGCGCCAGCCGGAGTTATGGACCCAGGCCTTGACGATGCCGGTGTCGGTGCCGTGCGCCGATCCCAGCCGCATCACCGTCGCCAGGTCGCGCTCCAGGTTGCCGCCGGCGAGGCCGAGGCCGGGCGCCAGGTAGCTGTAGGCGCCGATCCGGCGGTCGAGCTTGAGCGACGGCGCGATCTCCGACCAGTCGGCGCCGACATGCTCGCAGATCTCGGCCATGGTGTTGGCGACGCCGACCGAGGCCACCAGGCACATGTTGATCGAGATCTTGGCGAGTTCGGCGCTCTCGTAGCGCATCGGCAGGATCGGGCAGTCGAACGCCTCGAGGTAGCGGCTGAACGCCCTGGGCAGCGGCGCCGACGGGTCCGGGCAGCCGACGATGGTGCGTTCCGGCTCCAGCGCGCGCTGCAGGGCGATGCCGAAGACCAGCGTCTCGACCTGATAGAGCAGCGGCCCGCGCACACCCGCGACGCCGCGGGTGAAGCCGGGCGGCACCTGGCTGAGGACCACCAGCACGGCGTCGTCGCGCAGCGCCGGCCGCACCACGTCCAGCAGCCGCTCCACGGCCGACAGGTCGCTGGCGCCGCTGTCGTCGGTCGGGACGTCCGGGGCGAGGTACACGACGTCGGCTCGGGCGAGGTCGCTCGGGTCGGCGGTGACGGTCAGCCGGGCGCCGTTGGCGGCGAAGGTGGCGTCGAGGTCGGGCTCCGACACCGGCAGGTCGCCGCGGCGGAGGCGCTCGACCAGCGCGGCGTCCGGGTCGAACAGGACCGTCGGGAACCCCTTGGCGGCGGCGGCGGTGCCGGACACCAGCCCGAGATGGGTCATGCCGCAATAGGCGATCACGGGAGTCGTCATGCGGTTTCACCGAACCGGTCGAAGGCCTCGCCGGCGAGCCGGCGCAGGGTGCGGTTGAGCCAGATGTCGTTGGCGATGCCGCTGCCGGTGCCGGCGGCGCACAGCCGCTGGAAGTGGGCGTACTCGGCCTCCCAGGTCGGATCGGCCTGCACCAGCGTCACCGACTCCTCCGGCGGGCGCCCGGACGGCAGCACCCGGGTGCGGTGGGTGAAGGTGGTCGGCCCCCACTTGCACAGCGAGTCGATGTGGGCGCTGCCGCGCTCGGCGAGCACGTCGCAGGTGAAGTGGTTGCGCCAGGACAGCATGGTCATCTCGAGCTGCACCGCCGGGCCGTCGGCCGGGTCGGCCGCCACCACCACCTGGTCGAACGACCGGTTCTCGTGCCGGCGCGCCAGCCGGACCTGGTAGTCCCAGGCGTCGGCGGCCGGGAACCAGACCTTGAGGGTGTCGAGCAGGTGCGAACCGAGGTCCGGCAGCACGCCAGCACCCTGGTCGCGCCAGGCGCTCTCGCGAACCAGCCGGGCGGTGCCGTTGCCGTAGAACATCCGCACGCTGTAGACGCGGCCGAGCGCGCCGGACCGGATCAGGTCGCGCATCCGCACGTAGTGCGGCTCGAAGCGGTGGTTGTAGGCGGTCACGCAGACCGCGCCGGTGGAGGCGGCGATCTCGGCGAGTTCCTCCAGGACAGCGTCACTCTCGGCGACCAGCGGCTTCTCGACCAGCACGTGCTTGCCGGCGCCCAGCAGCTGCTTCAGCAGCGCCGGCTTTGGCTCGTCGGGGGTGCAGACCACCGCGGCGTCGAAATCGTGGAACGGAACCTCCGCCAGCGACTTCGCCGTCGCCTCCGGCGCCACCGGATCGATCACCGCGACGACCGCGTCGCCGGCGACGGCCCTGCGCTTGCGGCCCTGGACGCCGTACCCGATGATCGCAACGCGCATGCCGGCCTCGCCTATCGCCGCTCAGCCGCCGAAATTGGCGCGGCGCTCGTAGGTCTCGATCTTCTTCAGCACCATCTCCGGCTCGACCGGGATGTTGCCGTCGAGCTCGCACTCGGCGGCGGCCGCCATCGCCCCGAGGATCGAGGCGATCACCGGGTCGCCGGTGGTCTTCATGGCCAGGGTGGCGTAGGCCAGCAGCGCGTCGCCGGAGCCGACCGCGTCGACCACGTGGTCGGCGAAGCTGTCGACGCCGAAGAAGCTGCGCAGCTCGCCGCCGGCCTGGCGGAAGGTCATCAGCCCGCGCGCGCCGAGCTTGAGGATCAGCACCTTGCAGCGCGCCTCCTCGTACAGCCGAGAGCCGAGCGGCCGGATCACCGTGTCCTGGTCGCCGAGCGAGAACCGCGCTTCCTTCTCGTTCGGGGTGATCAGGTCGAAGCCGCGGAACTCCAGGATGTTGCCCCAGCGGCTGGCGACCTGGCTGTCGGCGACCTTGAAGCGGCCCTCGGGGATCGCGCCGGTGAGCATCGGGATGGTGTCGCCGTTGAAGATGCCGTGGCGGAAATCGCTGAACACCACCACGTCGGACGGCACGTCGCGGATCGCGCCGCAGAGCTGCCGGGCGATCTGCTCGGACACCGACCGGTTGTCGAGCGTGTCGATCTTCAGCATCCGGTAGCCGTCGGCGACGATGGCGTTCTTGTTGATCGTCGGCCGGGTGGGATCGACGATGGCGTTCAGGATCACACCGTCGCGGGCGAGGTCCTGGCGCACGAACTCGGCCAGCGCGTCCTCTCCGAGAACGGTCGAGAACGTGACGTCGGCGCCCGCCGCCTTGACGTGCTTGGCGACGATGCCGGCGCCGCCGACGTAGTCGCGCTTGCCCTCGTAGCGGACGCTGATGGTCGGGGTCTTGCCGCTGGCGCCGATCACCGAGGTGATGGTCAGCGAGTCGACGATGGTGTCCCCGATCACGTGGGCCTTGGCGCCGGACAGGCCGGCGAGCGCCCGCTTGAGGTCGCCGAAGCTGCGCTTCTCGCCCTCCAGCAGGTTGATCAGCTTCTCGACCGCCAGATCCGGCGGGCCGCTCTCGATGATCGCCGACGACGAGTAGACGATGTCGCCGGGCGTGAAGATCACCTCGCCGCCGTAGCTCTCGACCGCCTGCTTCTCCTCGGCGGTGCGCGGGTGCAGGCCGCCCTTCTGGTACTCGTAGCCCTTCACGAAGTAGTCCGGCCGGATCGCCAGGATGTTCTCGATCGGGGTGGCGTGCGGGTCGATGGTGACGAAGTCGACCGTCTCCAGCGCCGCCAGGTTCAGGGCGCGCAGCCCCTCCGGCACGAACGGCCGATGATCGGCCTTCTTGACGTGGGTGTCGGCGGTGACGCCGACCACCAGCTTGGCGCCCTTGGAGCGGGCGTACATAAGGTGGCGAATGTGCCCCGGGTGCACCAGATCGAAGGTGCCGTGGCACATCACGATCTTCTTCTTGCGGGGGGCGCGCCGATGATCTCGGCGATCTCGGCGGCCGTCCTGATCTTGTGCTTGTAGGCGTCGTCGATCACCGTGCCCCGCCCTCTTCCTTGCCCAGATAGTCGAACCAGGTCTTCGTGGCGCGCGCGATGCTGTCGGGCGTCCAGAGCGGCGCCTCGCGCCAGTAGTCGAGCTGCGCCAGCATGCGGCCGACCCCCTCCTCGAAGCTGACTTCCGGCCGCCAGTGGAGATCGCGCATTATCTTCGTGGTGTCGGCCCATGTACAGTCGGGCTCGCCCGGCCGCTTGGGGATGTCGACCCGGTCGCCGCCGAGCAGCTCGACCAGCCGGTTCACCGATTGCGGCTTGCCGGCGCCGAGGTTCCAGACCTCCCCGACCTTGTCGGTCTCGGCCGCCGCCAGGAAGGCGCGGGCGACGTCGGTCACGAACAGGAAGTCGCGGGTCTGGGTGCCGTCGCCGACCACCGTGAACGGCTGCCCGGCGATCTTCTGGCGCAGGAACACCCCGAACACCGCCCCGTAGGCGCCCGAGGTGCGCGAGCGGGTGCCGTAGGCGTTGAAGATCCGCACCGCGTTCACCGGCAGGCCGTAGACCTGGTGCCAGTGGAACGCCGCCTGCTCGCCCTGGTACTTGGACAGCGCGTAGGGGTACTGCGGGCGGATCGGGTGATCCTCGCGGGTCGGGGTGTCGGCCAGGCCGTAGCAGGACGACGACGCCGCGTAGACCAGCTTCTCGACCCCGGCGTTGCGCGACGCCTCCAGCACCCGGGCGGTGCCCTGCACGTTGACGTCCATGTAGTCGAGCGGCCGCTCGATCGACGGCACGATGTCGCCGATGCCGGCGAAGTGGAACACCAGGCGCGCGCCGGCGAACGCCGCGTCATCGGCCGCCAGCGCCCGGATGTCGCGGAAGTCGCGGATCAGGTCCGCCCGGTCGCCGTGATGCGCCAGGTTCAGCTCGCGCCCGCCCGACAGATTGTCGATCACCCGCACCCGGTAGCCGCGCTCCAGCAGCAGGTCGACCATGTGGCTGCCGATGAAGCCGGCGCCGCCGGTGACGACGGCGTAGGGCTGGTCGGTCATGGGCTGTCGTCCCGCTCGGTCAGGTCGCGATGGTGTAGCCGGCGGCGCGGGCGTCGCCCTCGAACATCTTGACCGTCTCCAGGCTGAACTGGTCGAGGTCCTTGCCGAGGCCGCCGAGCTTGGCGAGCAGGTCGTTGGTCACCGTGATGATGTGGCAGCCCATGGTGTCGGCCTGGACGATGTTCAGCAGCTCGCGCGGGCTGGCCCACAGCAGTTCGGCCTTCGGGCGCGACTTCAGGATCTCCAGGCACTCGGTCATCAGCGGGATCGGGTCGCGGCCGGTGTCGGCGACGCGGCCGGCGAACACCGACACGATCGCCGGTGTCGCCGGGTCGAGCGCCTCGGCCACCGCCCGGACCTGTGCCGGGGTCATGATCGCCGTGACGTTGACCACCACGCCGGCCTTCGACAGCGCCGAGATCGGCGCCCCCATGAAGCTGCCGGCGGTGTTGGTGACCGGGATCTTCACGTTGACGTTCGGTCCCCAGCCGCCGATCACCCGGCCCTGCGCGGTCATGGCGTCGGCGTCGTCGGCGAACACCTCGAACGAGATCGGCTTGTCGGTGATGGCGTCCAGCACCCGGCGCGCGAACGCCGGGTAGTCGGTGACGCCGGCCTTGCGCATCAGCGTCGGGTTGGTGGTCAGCCCCTTGATCCAGGGCTTCGCCGCCATCGCCTTCATGCCGTCGAGGTCGGCCCCGTCGGCGAAGATCTTGATCCTGAGGTCGTCGACCGATGTCGCCGTCATGCTCGTCCTCCAAGCCTGCCGACCGCCCGCTCGCGGTCGAGTATCAGCGCCGCGGCCTGCGCGACGTCGCGCGCGGTCAGGTCCGGCTCAAGGTGTTCCGGCTCGTCGTAGCCGCAGTCGATCAGCACCGTCGTGCACCCGGCCGCCTGACCGGCGCCGACGTCCCGCCAGCGATCCCCGATCATGTAGCTGGACGCGAGGTCGAGGTCGAGGTCGACGGCGGCCCGCAGCAGCATGCCCGGCGCCGGCTTGCGGCAATCGCAGCCATCCGCCGAGTCGTGCCCGCAGACATAGACCGCGTCGATCGGCATCGCCGCCCGCAGCCGGTCGTGCATGGCCGCCATGGTGGCCGAATCGACGTTGCCGCGGGCCAGTTCCGGCTGGTTGGTGACCACCACGGTGGCGAAACCGGCGGCCTTGAGCGCCGCCACCGCCGCCGGCGCCGCCGGCAGGATCGCGAAGCCGGCCAGGGTCAGCGCCGCGATCGGCTTGCCGCCGCGCACCTCGGTCGCGACCAGGACCCCGTCGCGGTCGAGGAAGACCGCAGGCCGACGGGAAGTCACGGCCGGCTCAGGCCCTCCCACCGGTTGGCGCGCGCCATCAGGTCGGGGTGGCAGACCAGGCCGTGCCAGACCACCGCCTGGAACGCCTCGGAATGCGGGGTGATGTGGTTCGGGTCGACGGTCGGGATGACCAGCACGTGGTCGCCGACCTGCTTGGTGTAGCCGCCGTCGCGGCCGACGATGCCGAGGATCGTCAGGCCGTGCTGCTTGGCGTACTCCAGGGCCAGCACCAGGTTCGGGCTGACGTTGCGCTCGCGCGAGCCGCCGCCGACCGAGAAGATCAGCACCGCGTCCTTGTCGTTCGCCCGGCTGACCTCGAGCCAGCCGGCGAACACGCTCTCCCAGCCCTCGTCGTTGGTGCGCGCCGTCAGCTCGGCGACGTTGTCGGTCGGCGCGTAGGCCTCGATCCCGCACAGCTTGCGGAAGTCGTTGACCGCGTGGCCGCAATTCGCGGCCGAGCCGCCGACCCCGAGGATGAACAGCCGGCCGCCGCGGGCCCGCAGCGCGACCAGCGCCGCCACCATCGCCTCGACCTCGGCGGGATCGATGGTGCGGCAGATCTCGGCCGCCTGGGCCAGGTAGGTCTCAGCGTGCGACGGCATCGGGCCTCCGGCTATCCCCGTTCATCCGCCCCGATCAGGCGGCGGAGAGCTTCTGCATGGTCTTGACGTTGAAATACCGGTCGTCGGTCAGCGAGTTCGGCAGCTTGCCGTCGCGGAACGCCTGGCACAGGCCGCGCACCGCGTCCTCGACCGTCCGCTTCGGCTGGAAGCCGATGGCGTTGCGGATCTTGTCGGAGTTGACGTGGTAGGAGCGGATGTCGTCGGTCGGCGTGGTGACGATGTCGATCGGCGGCCGCCCCGGGAACTCCTCCTCGACCACCTTCTTCACCACCAGGGCGATGTCGGAGATCGACATGTTCTGGTAGCCGGCGTTGAAGGTCTGGCCCTGGATCTTCTCGGACGGCAGGCCGAGCAGCATGACGTACAGCTCGGAGACGTCCTCGATGTGGATGTTGGGGCGCAGCTGGCTGCCGCCGAACACCGTGATCTTGCCGTTGTTGACGGCGTGGTTGGTCAGGATGTTGACCGACAGGTCGAGCCGCATGCGCGGACCGTAGCCGCACACCGTCGCCGGCCGGATGGTCACGCCGACGAAGTCGTCGGAGATGTGCTTCCACAGCAGCGGCTCGCACATGCCCTTGAACTTGTTGTAGTCGGTCAGCGGCACCAGCGGGTGGTCCTCGGTGACGTCCGGCGAGTCCGAGACGCCGTAGACCGAACTGGTCGAGGCGTAGACGAAGCGCTTCACGCCGGCCGCTTTGGCGGCCACCACCATCGGCTCGAAGCAGTCGTAGTTGATCGACTTCGACAGGCCGGGATCGAGGATGAAGCTCGGGTCGTTGGAGATGCAGGCGAGGTGGATCACCGCGTCGCAGCCGGCCACCGCCTCGGCGAACGCCGCGGTGTCCCGCAGATCGCCCTTCAGCGAGGTCAGCTTCGGGTTCCGCTTCGGCAGGGTGTCGTCGCCGAAGTACTGGATGTCGAACACCACCACCTCGTAGCCGGCGTCGAGCAGCTTCGGCGTCAGCACGGAGCCGACATAGCCAGCACCACCGGTGACGAGGATGCGGGAGTAACGGTCGTCGGTCGTGGCATGATCCCGAAAGGCGAGCGCGGGGTCGAACGAAGGCTGTTTGTGCGCCTTCATACCAGCCGGCTTCGCATCCGTCACGAAGCGAGAGACGCCATGCGTCACTGTCGCGGCGTCGAGCGACGAGCCCTCCAAACCCTGCGTCAGGCTCCGCAGACCGGTCGAGGGCGAGGCCGCGCCTGTCCGCTACTGCCGTGCGCCTCCGGTCAGCCCGCAAGCACGCGAGCTGCCCGCCCGTTCGATTGCATTGGGGAACCTGAGCGGATACACAAACATCCCGTCGTCCTCCGGTCCCGGATACCACTGTCCGTGCGCATTCTCTTTATTCACCAGAATATGCCGGCGCAGTATGCGCATCTCGCGGCCCATTACGGTCGGGATCCATCCCACGAGGTGGTCTTTCTCACGCGCCGCAAGGGTAGTCGCGATCCCTGGCGTCCGCAAGGTCCAATACGACCCGCCGCGTCAGCCGCGGACCGACGCGCACCATTACGTCAAGTTCTTGGACGAACAGTTGCTGTACGGTCAGGCGATCGTCCGCCAGTTGCTGGAACTGAAGAAGCAGGGCTTCCGGCCTGACATCGTCTGCGCGCATTCCGGTTGGGGCGAAGCGCTGTTCATCAAAGACGTGTTCCCCGAAGTCCCGCTGCTCATCTACGCGGAATACTATTATCGCGGGCACGGCTCCGATGTCGGGTTCGGGAACCCCCGCTTCAATGATCTCGACGTCATCTGCCGGACACGCGCACGGAATTCGCATCTGTTGCTGAGTCTCGAGGCCGCCGACTGGGCGATCACGCCCACGCGCTGGCAGTGGGCCCAGCATCCGGCTGCCTTCAGGCCGCGGATATCGGTGATCCATGACGGGATCCGCAGCGATGTTTGCGTCCCCGACCCGAACGCCAGCCTGGTGCTGCCGGACGGCACGACGCTGTCGCGCCACGACGAGGTGGTGACCTATGTCTCGCGCAACCTGGAGCCCTATCGCGGCTTCGACCGCTTCATGCGGACCCTGCCGGACCTAGCTGAAGCGGCGCCCGAAGGCGCATGTGGTGATCGTCGGCGGCGACGAGACGAGCTACGGCGGCCCTCCGGGCGATGCACGCAACTGGCGCGAGAAGCTGCTGGCGGAGGTCAGGATCGACCCCACCCGCGTACATTTCGTCGGACGCGTGCCGTACCAGTACTATCTGTCTGTCCTGCAGATCTCGCGGGTGCACACCTACCTGACCTATCCCTTCGTGCTGTCCTGGTCGATGCTGAGTCGATGTCGACCGGATGCTGTCCTCGTGGGCTCGGCGACGCCGCCGGTGCAGGAAGTGCTCGAGGATGGCGTCAACGGCGCGCTGGTCGACTATTTCGACGGAGCGGCGCTCCTGGAGCGGGTCTGCTCGCTCCTGGAGGATGCCGACACGAATGAGCGCTACCGCGCCGCCGCCCGCGACTACGCGGTGCGCAACCACGACCTGAAGAGCGTGTGCCTGCCGAAGCAGATCGCGCTCATCGAGCGTGTGGCGTCGCGCAACCTCCCCAGCTTCTCCTCGTCGGCCGCGGCCGACGGCTTCCCTGGGGCACCCCGGAGGCGCCGGTGACGTCGGCCGTCGAGGAGTTGGACCGGCAGGCTCGGGCCGCCGTCGCCGCCGCGGACCTGGTCCGCCCCGCCGCCGCCTTCGCCGCCATCACCCGATCCGTAATCGGCGACCCGCGCCCCTGGTACAGCCTCGGCCTGGCCCCGGAGCGCGCGGCTCCATCGGAACTGGGTGGCCGCTGCGCCGGGCGCTGGTCCTGGCGCCGGCGCATGCCAAGGCCTGGAGCTCCTGGCATCGGTCTCCCGGGACGACCGCCGGCCATTGCCGGTCCGCCGCCCTGCCGGACGCCGGACCTGGGCAGCCGCCGCATCGTCGCCGCGCTTCAAGCAGGAGGCCGGCGACGCGCCGGCCGCCCTGCGCCTGCTTGACAGCGTCCTGGCGCAGACGCCGGACGACCTGACTGCCTTGTCAACCGGGCCATGGCAAGGATCGAGTTGGGCCAGAGGACCGCGGCACTGGACGACATCACCCGCGCCTTGCAGATCGATCCACAGCATGCCCGGGCGCGTTGGGCCAGGGGTTGGATTTGTTTCGGCCGGCGGGACTGGTCGGGCGCCGGCGACTACGCTGCCCGCTGGCTGGATCCGGAGGCGGGACTCGCCGCAGCGGCTGTTCGATGCGCCGCTATGGAACGGTGAAAAGCTGCACGGCGGACCGCTGCCGCTTGGGGGCAGTCTCGGCGTCGGCGACGAGATCCTGTTCTCTACGCTGGTGGCGCGGGCCGCCGCGCGGGCCGAATGTCCGGTCGTCCTGAGTTCGACGGTCGCCTGGCACGCCTGGTGGCAGCGAGCAGCGACGTCATCGTGGTCCCGCGCAGCCGCCCCCGGATCCTCGAATTGCCGCCGCGCGCCCGGCCGCGCAATCGTCCATCGCGCGTCTTCCGGCGGTCTTGCCGCGCGACATTGTCCTGGCGCCGCAACCGCAGCCGTTGCTCCGTGCCGACCCCGCGCGCACCGAGTTTTGGCGCGAGCGATTTGCAGCCCTCGGCCCGCCTCCGTATATCGGATTGGCGTGGCGGAGCGGGAACCGGCGTACGGCGAGCCGTAAGTCGATTCCACTCGAAGAACTCGCGCCCCTGCTGCGTGCTTCGCCCGGCACCTGGATCAGCCTGCAGTACGATCCCGACCCGGAGGAGATCAGGGCGGTGGCGGCCGGGCGTCGTCCGGTCCCGCACGATAACCCCGCCCCCGACATCCGCGATGATCTCGACGAACTGGCGGCACAGATCGCCGCGCTGGACCTGACGATCACGATTTCCGGGACCGTGGCGCATCTCGCCGGTGCACTGGGGCATGCCTGGCCTCGTGCTGATGCAGCGCGACCCGCTCTGGTTCTGGTTCGAGTCCGGCGAAAGTGTGCCCTGGTATCCGAGCTTCAAGCATCCTGCGGCAGCGTGGAAGCGCCTGGACGGCGGTGATCGCCGAGGCTGCGCACCGCCTGCGGTGAGCCGCCTCGGCGGCTCGCCCCTGGCCGCCGCCGCCGTCCGCGCTAGAGATTCAGGCGATCTGGCGCAACCGCTGACGGACACGACCGATGGGCCTCACCGACCGCTTCACCGATCCGGTGGAAGACGAGATGACCCGTGAGTTCCCTGGCGAACGGCTACGTGGTCCGCGAGGTGGACGATCGTCCGGCGCTGGACGCGATCCGGCACGCGATCGTCCGCCTGGCCTGCGGGCACCTGAAATGCGACATCCCCCCCGATGACGGCGATTTCCTGAACCGCATCCACGAGCGGGTCGCCGTCTCCGAAATCAACGCTTTGCGCCTGCACGTGTTCAACGGCCTGAACGCCCATGCCTGGTGCCGGCCAAGCTATCTGGCGCTCGCGCGGTCCGCGATCGACCGGCTGGTCGGCAACGAACTGGCGATGCAGAACAAGGTCAACCTGTCGATCCAGATGCCGAACGACGAGACGTCGACACTGGCGGTGCATGCCGACGTCTGGTCGGCCGAGACGCCTTACGAGGTGGTGCAGTGGACCCCACTGGTGGACGTCCACGACACCAAGGCGATGTACATCCTGCGTCCCGAAGTCAACCGGACGGTGCGCCACCGGATGAGCACACTGAAGGATGGCGGTCGCGACTTTGACCTGTTCGAGGCCTATCGTGACGAATTCCACTGGGTGCCGGTCAAGTACGGCCAGACCCTGATATTTTCGCCGATCCTGCTGCACGGCAATGTACGCAACGACACGACCGAGAGCCGGTGGTCGCTGAACTGCCGCCCTCACCGGGCTGTTCACGCCGTATAAGCCAGCGACGAGAAATGCCTTGGCCGGTTCTACACGCCGGTCACCCTGAAGGTGGCGAGCCGGATCGGCATGAACTTCCGCGCCCCGGAGGCCATCGATGGCTGAGGCGGTGCCGCCGGCGGGCGCCAACCGACCGCGCTCCGGCCTCCAGGGTTACGTCACGCATCAGTCCTTTCAAAGGCATGCGCATGCCCGCGACGGTGCAGAACCTGGTCATGCGCGACTACATCACCCGGCGCGGCGCGCAGATCCGACTGTCGGTCGGCGAGTACTACTTCGACAAATGCTTCGTGCAGTTGTACTCGATGCTGCGCAAGCTAGACGAGATCGAGGGCATCGTGATGTGCAGCCTGTTCATGCTGCCCCCGACCCGGAGAGACGCCGCTGGATCTGACGATCGCTTCCTGAGAGCGGCGCTGCCCTGCATTGCGTAGTTCGAAGGCGTCGTCATCGCCGACGAGGAGGGCGTCAGGCAGGCAGAGGAACTGCTGCGGATGAACGCCGCCCTCGACGTTGCCCCGACCAGCATCGACCCGCGCCTTGCTGCCGCCCATCGATGGCATCGACACTTTCAGCTGACAGGACGCCACCACGGCCGGCCCCCTGGACTCGCGGGTCCGTGGACTTCCGGGTTGGCCCCGGAAATCCGGCGATCTTACGCGCGTCGGGCGCCGGCGCCGGCGCCGCTGATGCGGGTCAGGCGCGTTCGAAGATCGCTTCCCGGATGTGAGTCTGGAAGGGGACTTTCCCGTCGCGCAAGTGCGCCAGCGGCCATCGAACGGAAACCTGTCGTAATTTATCTCGTGGTCGCCGATCGTCTTGGAGAACCGGTTGATGCAGCAGAATACCCCTCCGGTCGTGACGGCCCGCTGCAACTCCACAAAATAGTCGACGACCGAGGTCCAGTTCATTTCCTGAAACGAGCGGATATTCACGCTGATCGCCGGCCACCCTGTCGGAAGGCTCTTGATCAGCGCCGGCGGCAGCAGCAGAAAGTCGAACGGCTCGTCATAGATCCCCACACCCAGGCGCTGGTAGTCGCGCACCGTATACACCTTCGCCTGCGGGTAGCGGTGCCGCAGGAAGTAGTGCTGGACCGCGCCGGGCTCCGGCAGGTCGAAGATGACGCTGCGGAGCTCTGGCTCGATCATCTTCATCTTGGCCGACAATTCGCCGAATCCGCCGCCGATCTCCACGAAGGTGGGACGCTCCGGAAGCGCTGCAGCGCAGTGGCGCTCGAGCGCATTGTCCTGAAGATCAGCCCGCAGAAGTAGACGAGCGTCATGTCGTGAAAGTTGCCGGCGAACCGGCGCTCCTTCTGCTGTCCATTGTTCGTGACCGTCGCAGCGAATTGCGCCAGCCTTGGCGATCCCACGCGGTTGTTCTGCACCGCCTCAACGAATTGCAGGCCAAAGCGAGCCGCACACAACCGGAACAAGCCAGTCACGAGGGCGGTGTATTCCTGATCGCCATCGTTCTGCGGCACCAGATCCGCATAGTCGTGTTGCCGTCGACGCGCCCATCGGTCGGCAATCGTCATCGTGTCGTCGTTGAATCCCGACGTGATCCCGTTCCGCAGGAGGTTCGGCCAAGCGTCTCGGAATGCGAAGCAGCGGGCGAAGTCCGCCGGGAACACGTTCCAATGCACGCTCTTGTCGCTGCGCGCCTCGAACCGCTTGGCGAGCGCATAGGCGTCGGCGCAGTCGGCGAGCACGTCCACTTGATCGATGGCGGTATTGGTCACTTCCGCAAGTTCCTTCAAGACGTCGCCCTCCGGTGGAACGTGAACAGGTATAGGGCGCATGCCCACGGGACAAGCCGTCGATAGTCCGCAGCCGGCCGACTGTCATCTCTCGTTGCCGTCCGATCGCCCCGGCGGGCAGCACGAGCAGGCAGCCGGGTGGTGTCAAAAAGCCTGGGATCTCAGCTGGCGGGTCAGGCTGCCCTTCTCCCGCGCAGCCACCTCGACCGCAAGCTCCACCGCCACGCGATCCACCACGTCGCGCCACTCTCCCAAGCGGCTCTGGCGGAAGAGCCGCATGCCCGGACCACCAGCGGCTAGTATCCCCGTCCGCCCCCCAGCGCCAGTCCGCCGCCCGCGCCAGCAGGGTCCAGACCGGCTTGCCGAGGGCCCCCGCGATGGCGCGACCGAGGTGTCGATCGTGATCATCAGATCCAACTGGTCGATGGCGCCGGCAGTGCCGCGAAATCGGCAATGCCGGGCGCGAGGTCGGTGATACCGTGCGTCGCCTGCCGCATCGGCGTTTCCGGAACCTGATCTGCAGGCCATAAAGTCTGACCCCCGTCGTCGCCAGCAGCGGATCAAGTTCGGCGAACGGGATCCGGCGCGGCCTGTTGCGAGGATGCGCCGGGCCGGGTCCAGCAGAGCCCGAGCCCGGAGACGTCCCCGATCCGGCAGCGGCGCGGTGGCAGGAGGGGGGCGAGATATAGCGCCCCGGTGCTGGGACACAATCCACATCCACGCCCAGGCACGCCGGCAGGCTCATCAGCAGTTCGATGCCGTCATACTCCTCCCGGCTGTGGTATCGGCCAGCGAGGTAACGCATTGGCTACTCCCGGCGCCGTCCTGACGAGACGCCCCAGAGCTTCGATGACGCGACAGAGACAATCGCCGCGCGCCGCGAGTGGCGCGACGAACCGGAGGAATTGGACCGTGTCGCCCGCCCCCTGCTCGGCGACGACCAGCAGGCGCTTCCCCTGCAGTGATTGACGGTCCCACAGTCGGAAGCCGGCGTCGCGAACGGCTCAGTGCGACCTCTCGCTCCGCGCGATGCTCATGCTCGGCGAAGCCCCGCCGATACTCGCCCAGCGTCAGCAGGCCCAGACCGAGCGTCGACCGGACCCGGCACCTCCGGGCGGCAGGTCGCAGCCCTTAGATACTGCCGCCAATGCCCCTGGGGTCTCGCGGCGCGGCGCATGGCGTTGCCGATGTTCGCCCAGACCTCCGCCACATCCGGCTGCAGCACCACGGCGCTGAAAGCCCGACGGCGGCGACCGACCGATCTGGCGCTGCCGGGCCATCCCGGCCTGATTGTGCGCACGTGGGTCGCCGGGGCGGTGGCGGCAGAGGTGATCGGCCCAGCGCACTGCCGCCTCATAGCGTTCCCGGCCCAGGAGCTTGAGACCAGACGCAGGCCGACCTCGTAGTCGATCTCCTTGCGTGCCGCCGTCATCTTGATATCTCGGATTGCCAGAAGGCGACGAGTTCCCGTTCCATCTGCTCGAACGTGTACTGCCCGGCTGTCGCCAGACCCGCGGCCACCCGCTCCCTCCCGCCGTCCCGATCCAACCTCGCGCAGCGCCTCGGCGAGCGCGCTCGACGCAGCCGATCCAATCCTCCGGCTGGCACCAAAGGCCGTTCTCGGCAGTGGCGAACGAACGTCCACCGTCGCCGGTGAAGCCGACGGTCAGGCACCTGCCTCGCCATCGCCTCGATCGGCGGCAGCCCGAACCCTCGAGCCGCCCCAGTGCCAGAAAGATGGCGCTGTGACCGAGATCTCGGCTCACCCGTGCTCGCCCTTGTCGGCGATCTCGATCCAGGGCACATCGGCGAGAGTGGGATGCCGGGCGCGAAACAGACCACACAGAAAGCGCGCTTCGATCTTCATCTTTCGTGGCATGCAGGCGATTTGGCGGCGCTTCTCCGCGGCCGGAACAGCGCATGGTCAATCCGCATTTGGGATGACCGTGCTCGCGCCTGCTTCATGTAGGTCGTCAGGAAGTGCGAGATGACCTCGCTGCAGCAGAACACGGTATCGATGCCTGCCTCTTCATAGCTGCGCCAGCGCGAAAGCCCGTGAAACAGGTAGAAGTGGTTCTGGCAGAACACGTATTTGCGCGCCGGGAAACGCCGAAGATGGGCGATCCAATGGTCCCACGGCTCAGGAATGACGTAGAGATCGGAGTTCAGCGGCACAAAGTCGCGGTTCAATTGCTCGGTGGGGACGGTGTCCGAAAATGCGCCTCCCGGCCGCTCTCTATCAGCAGGATCCGCGCGTCGAAGCCATTGCGGCACAACATCTGCACGTGATGATACGCGATCCGCACCCCGCCGAGCGGATAACCGAAGTGCTTCGAGAGGTACAGTATCCTCCGATTCTGGACGTATAGCGTCCGAACCTGCCGCCGCATCTGTCATGGCTCGAGCAGGGATTCCGAAATGCTGCGCGTGAGCGGCCTCGAACAGGTAGCTCAGCAGCGTCTTCTCGCCGACGCCAATCATCGCCATCGCCGGCATTCCAGACG
This sequence comes from Rhodospirillaceae bacterium, assembly GCA_018401495.1. Lineage (GTDB taxonomy): Bacteria > Pseudomonadota > Alphaproteobacteria > Thalassobaculales > Thalassobaculaceae > Thalassobaculum_A. The sequence goes on along the minus strand of JAGYJX010000006.1, from coordinate 156,645 downwards.
TCAGTTCCACACCATGCAGCAAATGCTCCCGCGATTTCGGATCGAGGCGGATGATCGCTCGGTAATACGGGTTCGTACCGTCGCCGGGATTGATCACGTCGGCGGAGATCGATTCGAGATGCGCTTCGACGGGATGGGTGAAGCGTTGGCTAAATGCGGTCATCCGCACCTGAACCTTGGTCACGCCGCTGTTAAGCGAGTCGATGTCGCGCGGGCTGACCTTGGCGATGACCACGAGATCCTCGCCTTGCGGCACGATCTGCATCACCGCCTCGCCACGGCCGATTACATGCCCGATGGTGTGGACCTTCAGGTCGATGACGTTGCCGGACCGCGGTGCAGCGAATGTCCAGCCGCCGGACGGAAGCCGAGACGACGGGGCGCTGCTCGGCCAGCGCCTGAATCTGCTCGAGCACCGCATCCATCTGCGCCGCGACTTCGCTCTGCAGGTCACGCTCGACCTGCGCGATCCGCAACCCGCATCGCCGATCTGCTTCTCCAACTGCGCGATCTGGCCGGTCAGCCGGCCGATCTGCCCCTTCAGGGCGGCCTGGTTTCGCTCGAGCGCCAACATCCGCGGCAGCCGCTCCAGGCCCTTCCTGTAGAGTTCGCTGACAGAAGCGAGTTCCCGCGCGATGAGCGCCAGTTGCTCCTGCACGGACTCCCGCCTCGATCTTGACGGCGCCAATCTGGGTGCGTGCCTGGTCGACCTGCCCGGAGGATCAGCTTGACCTGACCTTCGCGCGACGCTTGCCGCGAGCGGAAGACGGCGCGCTGCCCCTCGACGATCTCCGCCACCTCGGGGTCGGCGGTCTCGCGCAGCAGCTCGGCTGGAAAGTCGATGGCAGGTGCGGCATCGCGTTCGGCCACCAGTCGTGCACGCTCGGCCAGCGCCGAAAGATAGCGCTTTCGCAGCGAGAGTCTCGCCTGCGCCTGATCGCGCGTCGAGTCGAGGCGCATCAACACTGCGCCCTCCTGCCATACTGGCCCTCACGCACGAGGATCTCGGTCACGATCCCACCCTCGGCGTGCTGGACGACCTTGCGCTCGTTGTCCACCCGCACCTCGGCGGGCGCCATAACGGCGCTGTGCAGTGGCGCGAATGCCGCAAAGCCGCCGAACCCACCGAAGAAGGCGGTAAGATCACGGCGTAGCCGATAATCACAGCGCCGCGCCAGTTCGGGCGCGCCTTGCGCGAGATCTCTTCGTAGGGGTCGAAAGTCCTCGGAAAGCTGGGCAGGCCGGGGCTCTCCCGCTCGACCAATGTCATGACGTCGCTCGGCTGGCTATGGCTCGGGGTCTTTCCTGGCGGCGATCTGCGGTTTCGGCTGGGCCGGAACCGGGCTGACCACCCGTCGCGCGGCGCGAACTTCTGCACCACGCCGTCGCGCATCACCAACACCTTGTCGACATGCTGCAGCACGTTGACGCGATGGGCGATCAGAATCACCGTGCAGCCGCGCGCCTTCAGTGCGTGAAGGGTGTCTCTTCAGCGCCTCCTCACCCTGGCTCGTCCAGGTTGGAGTTCGGCTCTGTCGAGGACGAGCAGCAGCGACGGCTATACAGCGCCTGGCGCCAATCCGATGCGCTGGCGCTGCCTGCCGGACATGAGCATGCCGGCGTCACCGACGGCGGTGTCGTACTCCTTCGGAAGACGCTGGATGATCTCAGGCAATCCTTGCCAGGGATGCCGCCCTGATGATCGCCTCCGGGGATGCGTCGGGCAGCAACCTCGCGATATTGTCTCGCACGGTCCCGTCGAACAGTTCGACGTTCTGCGGCAGGTAGCCGAGGTAGCGGCCGACATCCTCCGACGGCCACGCATAGATGTCGGTCCCGTCGAGGCGGACATGCCCGTGGGTCGGCGCTTCGATGCCGACGAGCAGGGTCGCAAGGGTGGTCTTGCCGGCGCCCGACGGGCCGATCACGCCGACGATCTCACCGGCGGCGATCTCGAAGCTGACATTCGAGAGGATCGGTCGATCGAGGCCGGGAACCGTGTAGGTGACGTTCTCGACCGAGATGTTCCCGACGGGCGGGGCGGACCACGGTCAGCCGCGGACGCTCATTCATTGACTTGAGGACCTCGTCCATCTCCTTGTAGGCGTCGAAGGCGTCCAGCATGTTCCGGTAGCTGCCGATCATGCTCTCCAGCGGCATCAGCGCCCGCCCCACGAGGATGACCGACGCCATCATGACACCCGGGCTCATCGTGCTGCCGGGCTGGATCATCTGGTGGCGGCCGCCGTCACGATCGAGATCTGATCACCATCCGCGCCCACTTTCGAGGCGGCGCTGATCATCGCCGAGCGGCGCGACGCCAGCACTGGTGGATAATGGCCTCCTCGGTGTGCGCGTGCCAGGAACGCACGATCGTCGGAGTCATTCCTGATGGCCTCGACGACGTCGGCATTTCGGGCCGCAGCCGAAGCCCGCCGGTAGGCCGGCACATCGCCTTCTGGGCCCGCATCAGCGCCGCGCGCGAGGCCCGGTCGTTCAGCACCGCGAGCACCATGAGTATGACGGCGCCCAGCAGCGAGATCAGTCCGATGATCGGGTTCATCAGGAACAGCGCCGCCATGAACAGCGGAATCCACGGCACGTCCATCGTGGCGTAGATCGAATTGCTGGTCAGGAACGTCTTCACCACCGTGAAGCGCTGCAGGATGTTCGCCCCGCGACGGTTGCCGCGCTTGATCGAATGCGACAGCGAGGCGTGCAGCAGCCGCGAGGTCAGGTTGCGATCGATATAGTTGCCGATCTCGATGAGCACGCCCGAGCGGGCCACGTCGATCAGGCCCTGTATGCCCAGCGCGAACAGCGCCATGGCGAACAGCATGCCGAGCGTTGCCAAGCTGTAGCTGCTCAGCACCTTGTCGAAGACCGAGAACATGTACAGCGGGACGGTCAGGATGAAGAGGTTGACCGCAAAGCTGAACACCGCGACGGCCGTGAACGCCGACCGGCAGTTCCTGAACGCGTTTTGCAACGCATCCTTGGCGCCGATATGCTGGTCGAACTCGCTCATCGGCACCCCTGCCTGAGAAATGCGGCTGTTCCCGCAGCGTCGAATGTACATGATACCGTGTCCGGCCTGCGGGCGCACCCGGTTGTCCGGCGGTGTTTGACCGTCCGGTAACGATCCGCTAAAGCGGGCGCGTCGCGGAACGCCGCGTGATGGACAGGAATCATGACAAGCGCTGGATCGATCGGATCGTCGTTTCGAGTGTTCGTCGGCTACGACAGCCGGGAGGACATAGCGTTTCGTGTCTGCGAGTCGTCGATGCGCCGCCGGTCATCCATCGCACTCGACATCCGCCCGATCATGCAGTCTGAACTGCGGACCCGCGGCCTGTACTGGCGGCCGAATGACCCGCTCGCATCCACCGAGTTCACGTATTCGCGGTTTCTTACACCCTACCTCGCGGGCTATCAAGGGTGGGCACTGTTCTGCGACTGCGACTTTCTGTGGCTGTCCGACGTTGCCGAACTGGTGGAGATGGCCGACCCGGCGATGGCGGTGATGTGCGTCCACCACGACCACCGGCCGACCGAGGCGACCAAGATGGACGGGGCGGTGCAGACCACCTACCCGCGGAAGAACTGGTCGAGCTTGATGCTGTTCAACTGCGGTCACCCGTCGACCCGCTCCCTGACGCCGCAAGCCGTGAACACCCGGTCCGGTGCCTACCTGCATCGTGTCCAGTGGGCCGACGACACCGAGATCGGCGCGGTGCCATCGACTTGGAATTGGCTGGAGGGCAGCATGCCCCGGCCGGCTTCCGGCACCCCGGCCGCCGTGCACTTCACGCGCGGCGGGCCATGGTTCGAGAATTGGCAGGACGTCGACTACGGCGATCTGTGGCTGCGCGAACGGGCAGCCATCGAGAGGATCCGCGCCGGCTTGACCGGCCCCCGGCTTGACCGGACCCTCTGGGAGGCTGCAATGAAGAAGGCCCTGATCATCGGCGGCGGCTTTGCCAGGCTGCGCAGCGGCACATCAGATAGAGCTGATAGGCGGTTGGGACGTTACGCTGGTGGAGCGTGCGCCGTTCCTCGGCGGCGGCGTGAAGACGCACTGGCGCGGCGGCCACCCCTTCACCTTCGGCCCGCGCCACTTCCTGACACCGATGGAGGAGTTGTTCGACTACCTGAACGCCATCGTGCCGATGCGCCGGCTCGAGCACGAGTTCATCACCTATGTCGAGACGGACCGGAACTACTACACCTTTCCGATCCACCAGGACGACATCCCGCGGATGCCGGAGCGCGAATCGATCGAGCGCGAGATCGCCGAGGCCCGGAGATCCGCGGTTGGGCGGCGGCGAAGAATTTTGAGGAATACTGGATCGGCTCGGTCGGCGAGACGCTGTACCGCAAGATGGTCGACAAATATTCGCGCAAGATGTGGCAGGTCGCCAGCAACGCCATGCTCGACGATTTCGGCTGGTCGCCCAAGGGTGTCGCGATCAAGCAGGGTCCGCGCGAGGGCTGGGACACCGCGATCTCGGCCTACCCGCTGGCGCCGGACGGCTACGACCGCTACTTCGCGGTCGCGACCGCCGGCACGACGGTAAAGCTGCGCACCGAGATCGAGGCCTTCGACATCCAGAGCAAGCGGGTGCAGATCGCCGGCGAATGGCATTCCTACGACCTCATCGTGAACACCGTGTCGCCGGATATCCTGTTGAACTACGCCTATGGCGAATTGCCCTATGTCGGCCGCGAGTTCATGACGATCGTGCTCCCGATCGAGCAGGTGTTCCCGGAGAAGGTGTACTTCACGTATTACGCGGGCGACGAGCCCTACACCCGCATCGTGGAATACAAGAAGTTCACGCTGCACCAATCACCGTCGACGCTGATCGGCATTGAGATCCCGAGCAACAAGAACAAGCTCTATCCGATGCCCATCAAGCAGGAGATTGCCCGCGCCTACCGGTATTTCGACGATCTGCCGGACGGCGTGGTCTCGCTGGGGCGGGCGGGCAGCTACAGGTACTATCGACATCGACGACATCGTCTGGCAGGCGATGACGATGGCGAAGGAATTGAAGCAGGGCGGCTTCTCGCATCCGGTACCGGTCTACGGCGCCGACCAGTCCGCTCCCGAACCTGCTGACCCAGAAGATGGTCGACGCCAACATTCTGCCGGGTGGCTCAGAGAGCGGCTCAGGATGATCGAGCGGCCGATGCGGCCCGTGTGTCCTGTCGGAGCGCTTCTGGCGACCTTTATGATCGGGACGGTCCAGTCGCCACCGTCCGGCTGCCAGGCGCACCGCGCCGTCGGCAACCAGCGAACCAGATCGTGACCGCCACGGTAGCGCCAATCCTCCTGCGTTGCCCGGACCAGGGCGTACACCGGCTTGTCCAACGCATGCGCCGTTACGACTGTCGAATTGCCGACCGAGACGACGACGTCGGCCGTCGCCACCTGGGCAGCGAAGGCGTCGAGGTCCCGATAGGCGTCAACCCGGCGGTCCCATATGAGCTGCCTGCCGAAATGCCGTGCCACGAGTTCGACGTCCTTCGCCAGATCCCCGTACTGGAGGGCGAGGAAGATGGCGTCGTCGAGGGCGAAGATCGGCCCCCAGTGCTCGAGACTGGCCTCGAACGACTTCATGTAGGTGGGCTTTATGCTCCGCCATGACAGTCCGATCACGCGGCCGCCGGGTTTGTCGCCCGTGTAGCGCTGCCGCATTTCCAGGACGCGCTGCGGATCGGTCGAGAGATAGCCGGTCGGGATCGGCCGCCAGGCGGCACCGAAGAGATGCATCAGCCCGCCCATCGGGAGTTGCAGGTCGGCGGATGCCATGGCCGCCTCGGTCGCCGACCTTGCGGGGAAGCACCGTCACCGCCGGGAACGAGCGCTGCATCAGCGCGACGAGGTGCGGCGTAACCTCCAGGACCACTTTTTCCGACCCGCGGCACCGCCCAGTCGAGGAATGCCGCGAACCAGATCTCGTCGCCGACACCCTGCTCGCCCCACAAGGCCAGCGTGGCGTCACGCCGGACATCGCCTTGCCACACCGGCAGCTTCAGAGAAGGGTCGGCGCCGAGCGTCCGGTACGATGGGAACTTCCGCATGTCCCAGCGCGCATCGTACAGCCGCACCCCCTCCTCGGCATCGCCGTCGCCGAGTTCGAGGACAGCCTGGGCAGAAGCGGTACTTGGCCCTGCCGCCGCTACGCTCGACCGCCTGCACGAGCAATTGCCTGGCGTCTCCAATCCGTCCCTGATGCCGGCGCACACTCGACATATTGTAATAGGCGTCGGCGCTGCCAGCGTCAGCGACCAGCGAGAACCGGCCATACCGGGCGGCCGCCTCCAGATCAGGCCGGAGATACGCCGCCGAACTTGCGGTGATATAGGAGCGGCCAAGTTCAGGCCGCATCACCAGGAACTCGCGAAGCAGGCGCTCGCCCTTGTCGCGCTCGGGACCCTAGGAAGGCTGACCGCCAGGTTCTCGATGATCTCCGAGCGCCTGCCGGGATCGATCCGCAGCGACCGGCGAAATCCGCCGGACCGCGGCTTCGAACTCCCTGGCGTGGCAATATTCGGTAGCCGGCGAGCAGGTGGCGTCGAACGAAACCGGATCCAGGATCGCAGCCCGCCGCGCCCCGCGGATGGCGCGGGTCTCGTCGCCGAGGCGGCGATGCAAGGCGGCGCCGAGCATATGCCCGAAGGGCTTCTCCGGCTGCAGCGCGACCAGGCGGTTCGCGACATCAAGGCCCTCAACCGGAAGCTTCGCCTTGGCGAACACGCGCCCCAGGAGGTTGAGCAGGCCCGCGGACCGGCGGTCGTGGGAATCGGGATCGAGGCGGCGCGCCGGCCCAACTCGGGCGAGGTCGCCGGTCTCCTGCAGCCGCATCAGGAAAGCCATCCACGCCTGCTCCGCGCCCGGTTCGCATACCGTCGCCCGAAGATGCCAACGCAACCTCGCCGGCCGTGCTTTCCGGCCCGCCGGGCGGCAACTTGGCGAAAGTACGGGCCGTGGCCGCCAACTCCGGGGCGAGCACCAGTGATCGTCTCAGACAGGATCTGGCCCGAGCGACCGCACCACGCTCATGCGCCAGGACGCCCAGATCTCTTTGCGACCACCGGGTCTCCGGGAGCCAGCGCGCGCCGCCGCCCTCTCGACCCAGATGTCGCCACGGCGGGCTCCCGCGATATTGACGTAGCCGGCCGCCACCCTGCGGCAGCCCGGTCACCGCCATCCGCCACCGGCGTATCGCCCTCGTCGCGGCGGCCGGCCGCCCAGGCGGCACGGCCGGTGTCGAGAAGGTACGAAACGCGGTTCCGGCCGGATTGGGTCGCCGGCTCCGTCATTCGTCGGCGGGCCCGCGCGGAGGCTGGGACGCCGAGCCGGCTCGACGTCGGGTGATCGTCCAGCCGCACCCAGCCGCCGGTCTCCATGCTGGCGTACAGCGCATGCACCAGGCGCAACGAGCTCATCGCCTCGACGACATCGATGGGCGGCGGCGTGCCTTCTCGAGGCGCATCCAGCACCTCGCCGAGCAGCGGACCATGCCCGAGCCCGTAGCTCGTGGGGACATCCTGGCTGAAGGTCTCGCAGGCGCGCTCGTCACCCTGGCGCGGTTCAACCGGACGCCAAAGCTCAAGCCGATTGAGGGCTCGTCCCCCTATCTTCGCCATGGCGTGATCGCCGACCAAGTGGATCGAGGCCTCGAAATCGTCGTCGCGGGCCGAGGTGGTGGCCTCGATGGTGCCCAGCGCGCCCGATTTGAACCGGACCACACCGACCGCCGTATCCTCGGCCTCCAGCGCTGTTCAGGATGGCCTCACCGGCGGCGCAGACCGCTTCGATTGGACCGCCCAGCCACTGCAGGGCGTCGAGATGATGGATGGCCTGCTGTGCCAGCACGCCGCCGTCCATCGCCCAGCGCCCGTGCCAGGGATCGTCATAGTAGTCCTGCTTGCGGCACCAGTGGACCCGGATGCCGGCGGTCACCAGACGGCCCACCTGCCCTCGTCGACCATCTGCCGCAGGAACCGCATCGCCGGATTGTAGCGATTCTGCTTCACGACCGCGCACATAACGCCCGCGGCGGCGGCAGCATCGCGCATCGTGGCCGCGTCCTCTGGACGCAGGGGCCACCGGCTTCCCGACCAGCACATGGATCCCGGCGCGGATCAGCCGCAGCGCATGCTCGGCGTGATGGCCCGACTCGGTCAGGACGCACACCAGTTCGGGACGCTCGGCGATCAGTTCGTCGATTCCCCCGACGGGCTTGCCGCCGACGACAGCGGCAAAGGCCTCCGCCTTGGCGATATCCAGGTCTGCTGCCGCGATCACCTGCAGTCGCCCGGCAAGTTCCCGCCCGAGTACCTCACGGTATCGGGCCGACACACGCCCGCAACCAAGAACCCCGATCTTCCAAATGCGCTTGTCTGCTGTCATGGCACTCTCATCTTCCGATGCGTTCGCCGGCGACTGAATAACCGAATATCAGGCTCTGGATTACCCTGTCGCGATGCGCGCCGATGAGGCGGTCGTCGATACAAAACCCGTCGGCGGGCCGATGCTGGTGGATGTCGGCATGCTCACCGAGGGTCGAACCTCCGTCACACCCGGTCGCCCATCTCGGGATACAGGTCGCTCACATTCTGCCGCTGCACCGTTAGCTGCAGCAGATGGCGGCGGCTTCCCGGCGGCAGCCTTCGGACGCCGTGGAACGACCGATCGGTGCGAGCGAAGACAAAGGCGTGGTTCGGCTTGTAGGCGGCGGTGCCGCAGGCCTCGAACAATGCCGGATTGTGGTGCGTCAGCCCGAGCCGACAGGTGAAGGCGGGATCCTTCGGGCGGTACAGCACCGTACCTTCGCCCGGGCCACCGCTGACATCGGGAAGATAGATGAGCATCGTACCAAGCTTGCGGCACAGGTCGGTATGCGGCGGGAGCATGTAGTCGCCACCGTCCTGGATGGCATGCAGGGTCGAGCGGTGCGGGACGGCGGCAAAGCGCTCACCACTCCCGAACACCGTATAGGGCGCACATCGGGAGATGAACGCGGTCATGACCTCGGGATGGAACATCAGGTCGCGTGTGAACGCGGTCAGAAGCGCGGTTGCTGCGGCTCCGACGATCGCAAATGTGTGTCGAACTGCAGGACATGCCGCTTCTGGTAACCAACCGTCGTGGCGACCGTCTCCACCGGCACGAACTGCTCCGCCCGCATCACCTCCACCAACTTGGCGTAGACATCGTCTGCGAAGATCCCGTCGATTTCACGGTGATCGAACGGATCGGAAGCGAAGGCCGCCGACGTCAGGCGCTCGACGATCCGGGCACGAGCCGCCTCGAACTCGGACTGCGACGAAACGCCGCCATCGTCGATCGGTTCGCGAGCATCTGGATGTTGCTCCTCGGCCAGAGAGCAGGTGCACCATGGAAATTCACTGCTCCAACCCGCCGGCCTCGCACAACCGGCGCGGCCGCCGAGCGCAGGAACCGGCAGGCTCGACCCACCCGGTCGGCAGCGCGCCGAAAGAAATCCGGCGAGGCTCGTTCGCAGGTCGACGATCGTAGGAGCCCAGTCCTCGCTCGGGTGTCGGAAGAACACCCGAAGGCTCGGTGCCCAGGGGATGAACGGCGTACCGAGCTGATGCCACATCACCCGCTCGGCGGCCGAGGCGGAACACGAAGGCCGGGCAACCCACGGCGCCCGACATCCAGGCAAGGAAATCAGCGGGTGACCGCGACATCGGCAACCTGGAGGATGGCGAGCACGTCCCTCGAGATCGTTCGTCAGATCGACATCCGGCGGCGTCACGAATTCAGAGCCGAGCCGCTGGCCCAGCGCCTGGAACTCGGCGATCTCCTCGGCGGTCGAGGAGTATTGCAGGTTTACCACGGCACTACCGCGGGGAATCGCGCTCGCGACCTGCTCTATGGAAAGATATTGCGTGTCCCGGGTCCGGTTTCGGATCTTGCTGCGCCAGGAGACGGCGATGCGCTTCCGCCCTGGAAGCCGGTCATCAAGCCAGGTCCGCCATCGTTCGAGCCGGTTCGGATCGATCGCCAGCCGCGACGGGAACCGAGAGCCGCGGTTCTGCGCCCAATCCCAGTTGTCGCGGATCAGGAACTTGACTTCGGGGGCATAATATTGCGGAACGTGAAATGACGGTATCTTGTACTGGACGCGTGGATCCTGGGTCGCCGGATGCCCTCCGCCGCGATCGCGGGACGAACTCGACCCCTCGTAGGTCCGCGAAAACAGTTCGACCAGTCGCTCGTCGCACTCAACCAGCAGTCGGGCCGTGTCGCGGCGCAGAAGCGGGACGTACCAGGACATCATGATCTCGTCGCCCATGCCCTGCTCCATGTAGAGCAGGAGACTGCTGTCCGGCTTGAAATACGGACCGGGCCAGATCTGCTGGCGAAAATTTCGCTTGGGCGAGGTGAAATCGGCAGTCGCCCAGCGCGATTCGAGCAGGTGGAAGCCATCCTCGACCTCGCCGATCAGGATCTTCGACATGCCGGCATTGAAACGGCCCGAGGCTGCCTGCTGCGGATTCTCGGCGAACTTCTCGGCCCGCCGGAATGCGTCGACCGCCCGGCCATAGGCACCTGCGGTACGCAGAAAGACGCCGAGATTGGTGTGGCCGTTCGCATAGGTCGGATCGACCCGTAACGGCCAATCCACATATCGGATCGCGTCTCCCATCCGATCGTCCCGCGCCGCCAGCATACCGAGTTGGTTGGCCGCGCGGAGGTAGTCCGGCTTGAGAACCAACGCCGACTTGCACCGCCGCTCCGACTGCGCGAATTCCCCGCGGAAGTCCAGGAACAACGCGCAGTTGTAGTGGAGAACCTCAAACTGCGGAAAACGACGGATGACCCCTGGCCAGAGAGCTGCCGCCTCGTCCACGGCGCCCACTGCCTTGAACATTCCGACGATTGTATCCCAGATCCGCGGATCCCGCGGCTCGGTGGCTAGCAGGGCCTGGCCCCAGAGCCAGGAGCGCCGTCCTTGTCCCTCTTTCGGTCGTAGAGGTTCGCCATCCGCCTCGATCAGGGGTGGTCGTGCGGGCGGTCACGCAGCAGTTCCCGTAGCCGCCGCGATACCGTGTACGCCGGCCACTTGACCTCAAACAACAGGTCGGCCGCATTCTTCGCGCGGCGATCATCCCACGGCGCAATGCAGCAGGCCTGCCAGCGCCAGGCGGCCTGTCGGACCAGCTTTCGCCGCAATCCCAGGCCGTGCTCGGCCGCATCCATGGCATCCAGTGCGTCCGGCGTCAGGACCAGCCTGCGCCGCGCGGCCGTGAGGCGCCGCTCATCGTCAGGGGCCGCAAAGGCGATGAAAGCCCTCAGCGCCTGCTCGAGCATCGGCCCTTGCGTGGTCGCGGCGCGGCCAGAGCAGGGCACGAGCCGGCTCTGGATGAACGCCGGCATCGATCAACCCAGGCTCGCCAATTTCAAAGCGGTGACGGGATCGAGCTGCAGACTCGTCGCCGGCGTGCAGCGCGGCCACGGCAATCGAACCTGCCGGCCTGGGCGTGGAGGAGCGCGGTGAAACCACGGGGGCGGGCGTCATGCGGAAACAGGGCCAGGGCGCGGTCTGCCGTGGACAGCGCCAGCGATGTCCGCCCCGCCAGCTGTTGCGCCCGCGCCGGGTTCAGGAGGGCGCGGGGTCGCCGCCGGCGTCCGCCAGGGCGGCACGTTGGAACAGGTCGACCGCCTCGTCGGCGGCGGCGTCGCGGACGGCGATGTGCCCGGCACCGTCAGTCCGGCTGCCGACGCCGGCTGCAGCGTCAAGCCCGCCCGGATCAGCCGGCGGGCCGCCTGGGTGTCTCCGGCGCGCAGATACTCCACGAAGCTCGGTGGAACGGGTCGGCTGGCAACACGGAGATCGACATGGCACCGGCGGACAAATCTAAACAGTGCTTGCAAAAGGAAGAGGGGCGCTCGATGGGCGCCCTCTCCTGATTGTTCAGACGTTCGAGATCAGGTGGGAACTCGAAGTCGTTGGCGTCGACAATCGACACGCCCGTCAGCTGAACCGAGAGGTACTGGTCCGCGCCGCCGTGGATGAAGGCGTCACGCCGCTGGTGTTGGTCGCGAACACCACCGTGTTCGTGCCCGTCATGCCCGCACCGGTGAAGAAGGTGCTGGTGGTCATCACGCCGGTCAGCAGCTGGATCTTGTCGCTGCCGCGCTGGAAGTCGGCGACGATGTGCACGCTGGCGACGGCGACATGAGCGGCAGTCGTCGCAGCGAAGTCGTTGAAGACGAACTTGTCGTTGCCGTCACCACCGAACATCGTGTCGCTGCCCGTGGTGCCACCGGCAACCAGGGAGTCGTTGCCGTCGCTGGCCGACATCAGATCAGCAGCGCTGTTACCGATCAGCGTGTCGTTACCGCCACCGCCGTACATCACGTCGGCACCGTCGGCATTGCCAACCAACAGGGTCGCCGCCCTCGCCGCCGTACAGGACGTCGGCGCCAGCTCCACCGCTCAGCGCGTCGTTGCCGTCACCGCCGTAGATGATGTCCGCACCGAGGATCACCAGTGACGGGTCGTTGCCGGCTTCACCGAAGATCGATGTCGATGCCGGTGCTGCCGGGGGTAACGTCGTTACCGTCCCCGCCGTAAGCCAGCAACGTCCGGGAGATACCACCAAGGATGGTGTCCCCATCAGCGCCGCCGTGAAGACCGGTCGAGACCCTCGCCACCGACGAGGCGTCGGCACCGGCGCCACCCGACAGGATGTCGTTGCCGCCAGACCACCGCTCAGGACGTCGTTGTCGGCACCGCCGTACAGGATGTCGTTGCCGGCGCCGCCGCGCAGCAGATCCAGCCCGACATTGCCGAACAGGACGTCGATGTCCGCGCCACCGACGACGGTATCATTGCCCTGACCACCGTACAGGGTGTCGTTGCCAGCACCACCGCTGGGCGTGTCGGTACCGAGGTTGCCGTAAACGAGGTCAGCACCGGCGCCCGACGAAACCAGGTCATTGTCTGGCCGCCGAAGGTGCGGTCGCCGGCGCTGCTGCCGGTGAGTCGCGTCGTTGCCGGCATTGCCGTAGACCAGAGCCACCAGAGAGGAGTCGCCGGCCATGATCACCGTGTCGTTGCCCGCACCGCCGAAGACGGTGGTGGCGCCGGTCTCATCGGCGATCGCGTCGTTGCCGTTGTTGCCGAACAGGACGTCGTCGCCAGCGCCGCCGATAACCGACGTCGTTGCCCTGACCGCCATACAGCGTGTCGGCATCGTCGCCACCGAAGGAGGCTGTCGTTGCCAAGGTTGCCGTACAGGATGTCGGCGACCGCCACCACCACTCAAGGTGTCCTGGTCCTGACCACCGAACACGGTGTCAGCACCAGCGGCGGCGAGAACGAGATCGCTACCCTGGTTACCGTAGATCAGATCCGCGCCATCAAGCGCGCTTACCGTATCCGAGCCGGCAAGCGCAGAGATCACGTCGGCGCTGGCGGTGCCCGTGAGCAGCTCGCTAGAGGTCGTGCCAGTAATGTTCGCCATCGTTGAAACTCCTAGACTCCCTACAGAGCGTGTGTGCGTCAGAACGATGTTGACCGTCAAGGACGATCACCAACCTCCCCCGTCAGACCGCGTTCTCACGCAACAGCGCCAGCAGCTACCAGGGAGGACGGGTGTGTTTTACAGCAGATAATCCGCCGGACGCAAGCGGCGTGAGGGGAAAATCACCTAGTCGTCTGACGTTAGCGCCCCGCACTGAATTCCATGTGACAATTCCGGCCACAGGTGTGTGTGCAGGCGCTTCTCGGTAAGCGAGGTCAAGCGTTCAGGTGGCGTCGGCGGCAGACGACGACACCGCCTCCAGGGCACTCCATTGCCGCCGGGACAGGACACCCGCGACCTCGGCGGCACGCGCCCGCAGGTCCGGCTTGTCGATGACGACGGCGGCCAGTGCTTCCCGCGACGTCGGCGACGCGGAACTGGCCGTCGCCGCGCAGTGCGCGCACCGCAGCCAAGGCGGCCGATGCCGTCGGCGTTGCGGAACTGCTCGAGTGACGCGGCACCAGGAGCTGCGGGCGGCCGAGTCCGAGTCCCTGCTCGACCAGCCCGATGCCGCCGTGATGCACGATGACGGCGGCGCGCTCGGCCGTCGGGTGACATCCTGCGGCTCGTCCCACATCGTCAGGCCGCGGCTGCCGCCACTCGCGCCCGCCGGGCTGCGGGTGGCGTCGCGCAAGACACCGAGCCGCCTGCGGCCCGGACGCCGGCAACCCCTCAGGACGCGCTCGGTGAAACGGAACGAATCGGAAAGATAGGCGAAGTAATCCTCTGTCGGCTCCGAGCGTACCGGGGCCGGCAGCCCGGAATCGGCCCGACGGCCGGCGCCGACCGCAGTCGTCGCCAAGGGGTCGAGTTCGGGCAGCGAGAGCGACAGATCGTTCGTCGCCCTCGAACAGCTGCGGCAACCGGACTGGGGCCAGCCCGCCCCGCGCGCGCGTTGAGACGCCGCGACCACCCCCAGCAGGGCGTCCTCGGGGAACGCCGGACGGCCGTTGCGGAAGGGGGGAAACTGCGCCGTCTCGAATGGCGGTAGCGAGCTCGTCGCCGATCGGGATCAGGGAACCGGACCGCCGTAGAGCGCGAGGTTGGCGGTCGGGAATAGTCGGTCACCACCACGGCGGGGGCGATCATGTCGATCAGGCAGGCCCAGGCGGCAACCAGGGTGCGCAGCCGCTCCGCACTGGCGAACCCGATGGCGCCAGGATGTCGCCGGCCGATATCGGCTGGGTTCCGTCGGGGCCGCGGATCGCGCCGACTCGTGCGACCGGGGCCTGCACGACCTGAACCCGGCCGCGTCGACCAGCAGCCCGGCCGGTTCTATGTTTCGCACCGCAGACACGCTGCGCACGCCCTGCTCGCGCAGCCGCTCGGCGATGCGCAGCAGCCTGGAGACGTGACCGAGCCCGTCGCCCAGTTCCCAGGCGAACAGGACGGGCCGTGTCACCGCGACATTCCGGGGACGGTGTCGCCGGAGCGGGCTGCAACCTCGGCCAGAGCGCCGCCCGCACGTCGCGGAACACGCCGTCCCAGTCGCCGAAGCCGCGCTGCCGGAACAGCCGCGCGCTCGGATACAGGAGCTGTCGTCACGCCCGACCAGCCAGCGCCAGTCGGCGGCGCGCGACAGCACCACCCAGAACAGACGGCCGAGCGCGCCGGCGAGATGGGCGACCGAGGTGCAGAGGTGGTGATGACGAGGTCGAGGCTTCGTCATTGCGACAGCGGTGCTCGGAAGTCGGTCAGCCGCTCGTTCAGGCGCACCACCGAGGCCGGCGCCGCCGCCACCTCCGGCTCTCGATCACCCTTCTGCAGGCTGAAGAACTGCACGCCAGGCAGGTCGAACAGCGGCATCCAGGATTCCAGCCTCGTCGAACGGGTGCGATCGTTGGGAAACTGCGGGTTGCCGCCGAACACGAAGCTCGACCTTGAGGCGGGCTGGATCGGCCCTCCGGCAGCGGCAGGTCCGGACCCGGCGGGATCAGCAGGTACGGCACCTGCTTCGGCAGCGCCGCCAGCGAGCCGACCCCGAGGCGAGGGGGCCGACATCAGCGGCAGGTGCAGGTCGACGGCCGGCGGTGGTGCAAAACGTTCAATGATGGCGTCGATACCGGGAAAGCCATTCGAGCAGGCTCACGAGCAGCGTATGGCTCTCCAGAACGATCCGGCCGGACCGCCCCTTGCGCTCGACGATCAGGGGCAGGAACCGCAGGAACTGGAGCACGTCGCCAACCCCCTGCTCGGTGTGCGGCAGCAGGGTCTTGCCCTCGAAGGACTCGCCCCGCCACTGCGGCTGCGGGAAGCTGCGGCGCTTCAGAAGGAAAATTCTCGTACTGCCAGCGCCATTCGTATTCCGCGAATCCTTCGTCCAGCCGGCCGTCGCTCAGCAACGCGAGCGAAGGTTCCAGTGCAACTCGGCGCTGCTCGGGCGGCAGAAGATCGCGCGCCGGAGAGTTGCAGATCGAGGTCTCAGATCATCCTCGGCGCGATGCAGGTTCGCGCAGTTGTAGTAGGGGCCGCTGTCGTCCGGGCTGAGGCACATTGCCTGGCGATACCGCCGCCGAGCCTCGTCATAGCGGCCCATCTTGCGCGGCAACGCGCCCAGATTCGACAGCCAGATACGATCTTGGCCCCAGGATCCGCATCGCCCGGTCGTACAGCTGCAGCGACTCGTCCAACCGCTCGCCAGTCTGCAGCAGGTTGGCGAGGTTCAGTGCCGCATCGCCGAAGTCTGCATCGCTGGCCAGAGCCTGGCGATACACCCGTTCTGCCCGGCCGGTGTCACCAGCCTCTTCAGGACCTTCGCCAACGCGATGCGATAGGTTCGGCGGAACGGGTTCAGGTTGACCGCCGCCGCATAGGACGCGATCGCACCGGCCAGCTGCTTCTGTCGCTGCAGCGACGCGCCGAGAACGCCAGTACAGGACGTCGCTGCCCGGCGCGCGGCGCAGGCCGCGGCGCGCGAGTTGCTCGGCGTCACGATCACGGCCGAACACCAGGGCGACCCGGGCCGCCACGGCGAGCAGACCGGATTTGGCATTCGGCCCGGCCTTTGCCAGCGCCTTTCCAGCATCGGCCCGGGCGCCGTCCCGGTCGCCGGCATCGAGGCGCAGCTCCGCCCGGCGGCACAGCAGGTCGGGATCGCCGGGAGCGGCCGCCAGCGCCTTCTCCACGTCCGGGAGCGCGAGGGGAGGCTCTCGGGTTCATTCGCACGGCCGGCATGTTCACGACTCGATCCTGTGTTGGCTGTCGATGCTGAGAACGCCGAACTTCGCGAGCCATCCCACTGTCCTGGCCGCACGCACACGCTGGGCCGGATCCACCCTCAGGAGGAAATCGCGAAGCCCCTGCGAGCCACTCTCAGCGATGTTCAACAAGGCCTTCATCCCCTGTTGGTCGAGCAACAGAGCCGGCGGCGAGACTGTTGCATTTCAGCGCCAGCAGATCCGCAATTTCCGGCGCCTGCGGATCGACCGACAGCATCACCTCATGCGGGCTCGGATCGGTGGCATGGGCGGCGAAGACGTCGAAGGGGTCCGACAACCTCGAGTTGCGCACGCGCGCCGGCGGCGGTGCGATCTCCGGCGCCGCGCGCCTGACTTCCGCCAACTCGCCCCATAGATCCTGATAGGCGCTGATCAGGGCGGTCCAGTCATAGTGTTCGCGGGCGCGGCGGCGGCCTGCGCTCTCCCATCCGTCGCCGCAGCGCCGGATCGCCGATCAGGGCAGCCGCGGCGTCGGCGAATGCCGGCACCTGGACGGCGGTCATCTGGCTGGCGAAGCCGATGCTAGTGGTCGTAGTCGATGCTGCCGCGTCCATATGCGTCGGCCAGCGCCGCGCCCGAGCCGGCCGGCGGCAACCAGGTCAGGAATCCGGAAGCCAGTCTCACCATGCACCACCGTATCGCGATAGCCGTCCCAGTCGCTGACGAGGCAGGGCAGACCGGCAGCCATCGCCTCCACCGGGGTGATCCCGAAGCTCTCCTGGATGTTGTCGGACAGCGAAACGAACACGTCGGCGGCGGCCCAACTGGCCTCGGCCAGCGCGGGATCGGTGCCGTCGAAGAAGTGCACTGCGATCCCCGGGCAATAGCGCGCAGCACCGCCGCGAAACCCGTCTTCGGCCGCCTGATTGGGAAACTGGCCGGTGTGGATCAGGTGGACCCGGCCGGCACCGGCGGCGGGACCGCGCACGGCGCGTTGCAGGCCGAGATACATCGGTACCGGATGCGCCTTGGCGTGAGTAGATCAGGCGCCCGAAGGGCAGCGGGACGACATCGCTCTCCGAAGCGCCGATGCGCTGGCGCAGCATCGCCCGGGCCGCGGCGTCGCGTCCGAGTCGGTCGAACCGCACCGTGTCCACTCCCAGCGGTATGATCGGCGCCCGTACCGGGCAAGCCGGACGTCCGCCGATGCGCTGCTCGAGATAGTCGGCATAGTGCTCCTGTTGGCGAACCGCCGCGTCGCGCCACCGACTTCGAGGTGTAGATCATTGCGTCCCAGGGCTGGACCGGGGCTGTCAGCAGGTCGCAGAGCAACCCCATCGCACCACTGCTGGAGATCGTGTGGGTGATACCGCACGGGCTGTACGCGCGCTGATCAAGGTAGCGTCGACGTTCGGCAAACCGCCCGATCTGCGGATCGGGCACGTACAGCGTGCCGACCGCCGCCAGATCCTCCAGCGAGTTGGACGTCAACACGTCGACGGGCCGCACCGATCGCACCGGATCACCGCCGTCAGACCGGCGACGCGCTCGCGAAACTGCCCGCGGCCATCGCTGGCCGAGGCGACACCGACATAGCGATCGACCTCGGCACTCCTGACGAATGCGTCGAGAAAGGTCGCCCCGGCCACGTTGCGGCCCATGATCTTCTTTGTCTGGGCGTCGAACGCGGAGGGCTCGAACAGAATGGCGGCGTTGGCTTTCCAGTCATGCCCGCCCGTCTCCGATAACGCGCGCAGCCCCAAGGGCACCGGCGCCCGGCCCGGCCGATGCGACTGCACTGGACGTCATGGTCGCTACCTGCCCCCTCGCGGTCACGCCGGGTTCCAGCCAGTCGCTCTCGAAGATCTCGTGCCTGGCCGGCATCTCGGCGTCGAAGAAACGTTGATAGTCTTGGCCGGCCCGCTCGTAAAGCTCACGCGACTGCGCCCGCACCCGCCCGGCCGCGAAGATGAACAGCTTGCGCAGGTAAGCGGCGCACCGCCGGTTCCTCGGTGGCAGGCCGCCAGCCACTTGCCTGCAGCCGCTCCCGGGCACAGGACCGCATGATCCGGCATGGCGTTGCGCAGCGAGGACGCCGCCAGCTTCGCCAGGCCGGAGGCTGCCGCCTCGCCGCCGCGGGCCTCGATCGATGGCGGTTGCGCACGAAGACCGCGTCGCAGACCGCACAGCGCCCCGTAGCCGCCGTCGACCGCCAGGTAGCTCAGCGGCTGGCCGCGGCCGTCGTAGTCCAGGCGCATCAGCCCGGAAGCCGAGGCCGTCGATCAGGTGCGAGAACAGGGCCGACGCAGTCTGGGTTGCCGAAGGTGTCGTCGAACTGCACCTCGACCCGCAGCGCCAGGACGCCGTCCAGCGTCCGTCGACCGCCTTCGAGCACGGCGAGCCGTGCCCCCTCGACGTCGATCTTCAGGAAGTCGACACGGCTCCCGGTGGCGTCGAGATGCGCGTCGAGTGGTCGCCGGCACGGTGATCCGGCCTTCCACCGCGCCTTCGCCCGGCCGCACATGGCCGAACCACAGGCTGTCGGGATTCGGCGGGGTCGAGCCGACATAGCCGCGGTGCGCGGTGATGTAGAAGCCGATGCTGCTGTCGGAATGGCCCCCAGCGCCTCGGCCAGCACGGTGACGTCGGGTCGGCCGGCGTATTTGCGGGCGAGGCGCGCCGCCTCCACCGGCTCCGGCTCGAACATGCGATAGTCGAGCGGCGCCTCGAACCCGCGCCAGGTGGGATGCAGGCCGTAGCGCCCGCCGACGTCCACCACCACGGTCGTCAAGGGTCGATCGTGCCGGCAGCAACCTCGCTCATTGGCCTTGTCCCCAAAGTGCTCGATGTTGCCGGCCTGGAATAACGGTTGCGCCCCGGCACCTCAAGCTCCGACCGAGACCGAGGCGTTTCCGTCTCTGCTTGATCCCTCAACGAGACGCTTGCGGTGTCACGATTCCAAGGCGGCGATCGAGCGGTCAAACTCCTCCGAGAATGGCCGGTGCCCGATCGGGCCGCCAGACAACCACCGCACCGGCGACCCATACAGGAAGTTCCCGCCCAGTTCCATGCCGAGAAGCAGGGCGAGACGACTCTCGCCCCCAGCGGCGACGACGATCGGCAGCTTGTCGACCGGCAAGAAACAGACAATCGTCGAATCGGCCATGTAGAAATTGAGGAAGGACGGGCCGCCGTTATCGGCCATATTGAGCAGGGCGCGGCGGTACATTGCCAGACGCAGATCCAGGTCGACCGCGCCGAGAGAGAACACCGGGAAGTCCTCGAATTCAAGTCTTCCCGCCCACCGGTCACCAACTCGGTGTCGGCACGAACAGGACGAGGATAGCCGCGGTCCCAGTTGCCCGTGCCGTGCGAGCCACTCGGCGGTCCGCGAGTTCCCGCTCCGGCTCGACCCGCGACGTCCGCAGGGTGATCACCACCGGCCGGCCGCCGGGCACGCGCGCAGCAAGCCATTCATCCACCTTGGCAAGACCGGCAGTCGACGGCTGAAGGTGTTCATCTCGATCTCGGTCGGGTTCAATTTGAACACCGCCGCCAGAAATATTACAGTGAACGGTTCCTCCACCGTGTAATTCGGCGGAAAAACCTCCTCGGCGTCGATGTTTTTAGTTCGCCCCAACTCTCGCCGATCATTTATAATGCTCACGCCGATGCAGTCGCGCGCGGCCGCGGCCATGGGCATCAGAATGTGCGAAAGGCGCCAGACCTTTTCATCGACAGTGAGCGTCCGGTCTTTTGGCGTCTGGTCACGGAACCCTTCGTTCGCGGCGCGCGCACGAAAATCGTGTGGAATCCGCTGAAGCCGCGCCTGCTGGCCAGAGCCGGGCGACGACCAGAAATTCATGGCGTCGTAGGTCACCGGCGCCTTTCCGAGATCGTAGATCGCATACATCGTTCGCCCGGGCGGCGCACTCACAGCCATCGTTCACGTCTCGTCATCAAGAAATCCCAGCGTCGCGCATTGAGGCCATCGCGGTACATCAAAGTCCGGAATCGCACAGCCGTCGCCCTCACGCCATCATTGGATTCGCGCAACCGCCTATCGGCCCACGCCATCGCACGCCTGCAGCTCCGCAATCGACCGCCGCCGGGGAACCGACGACATTGCCAGACGATAGCGGCCTTTCGCCTCTCCGCGTCGCCATCACCGGCGCCAGCGGCTGCTTTCCTCAGGCGGCATGTCGCCGCCGCCCTGGCGGCCGCCGGCCTTTCGGTGACCGCCATCGGCCGGACCCTGCCGCGCGGCCTCGGAAATGCGATACGTCCGGTCGCCTGGGACGGCCGGGACCCGGCACCGGCCTCTGGCGCTTCGACGCCGTGGTCGACTGCGCCGCCGCACTGCCGTCGCGGACCCCAGATCGAAACACTGCTCGCCGTGAACGCGGCGCTGGCGCCGCGGCGCGGCCGGTTGGCGGCCCGCACGGCGCCGCTCGTCTACATGTCGTCGCAGTCGGCGATCGGACGACCGGCGGTCGCGGCGATCGACGACCGCACGCCGCCAAATCCCGACACCCCGTACGGCCGCTCGAAGCGGGCCGCCGAGGAACTGCTCGCCGCCGCCGTGGCGGACGGGCGCCTGCCCGCGGCGCCTCGCGCTGCGGCTGCCCGCGTAGTCGGGCCCGGCTGCCACGACAACTTCCCAGCCGGCGTCGCCGCGCATCTGGCCGCCGGCCGCCGGTGCCGGTGTTCAACCCCGACGGCCCCTACAACGCAGTGGTGCACGCCGATTCCGTCGCCACCCTGGTCCGGCACCTGCTGCGCGAACCCACCGCAAGGCTTCCACGCGACATCCCTGGGCTCCCGGCCGGCAGTCCCGCTGCGCGCCGCCGTGGCCGCCATCGCCACTGGATTTGGCGTCCCCTGCGTGCTCGACATCCGACCGTTCAGCCAGCCGTCGCCGACGATCGATCAGGCGGCGCCGAGATGCTCGGCTTCGTCGCCGACGACACCGCGGCGGTGCTGAAGCGATTCGGCCAGGAGGCGGCCTTACGCATTGCGACCCGCCGTCAGCACGATAAGACTGCGGACCTTCCAGACCGACCAAGCGACAAGAGGGCTCGGCGATGACCGGCAGCAACATGGGCGTCGACAACAAGTTTCCGGGTAAGGACCTCTCCGAGGAGGATCTGCAGAACAAGATCCCGCTGGTGGCCAAGAACCCGACCACGCGCACCGTCTTCGAGTGGCGGCGTGCAGTTCGGCGGCAAGCTGAGTCCGGTGATGGCCGGTCGAACACCGTCGAGAACGAGGAGCTGATCGTGAAGACCGCGATCGGCGTCAAGAAGGCAGGCGCGCACTTCCTGCGTGGCGGTGCCTTCAAGCCGCTGGCCTTCCAGCTTACCCGCTCGCCAGAAGTTCTTCGAGCCGCGCGAGAGGACGGGCTCAAGATGGCTGCAGATCGCCAAGCAGGAGACCGGGCTGCCGATCGTCACCGAGGTCATGGAAATCTCGAAGATCGATCTGATTGCGGCCAACTGCGATATGCTGCAGATCGGTACCCGCAACATGCAGAACTACCCGCTGCTGACCGAGGTCGGAAAGACCGGCATGCCGGTGATGCTGAAGCGCGGCTTCGGCAACAACCTGCGCGACTGGCTGATGGCGGCCGAGTACATCGCGCTGGAGCACGACCGCCTCAGCCAGCCGGCCAAGATCGTGCTGTGCCAGAGCGCGGCGTCGTCGCCCGCACACCCACCGCGCCACCTCGCGCTTCCTGCTCGACCTGCAGGTGATCCCGGCGGCCAGGACGCCACCCACCTGCCGATCATGTCGGACCCGAGCCACGCGACCTTCTGGCAGCCCTGGGTCAAGTCGATGATGCTGGCCTCGATCGCCGCCGGCGCCGACGGCCTGATGCTGGAGGTCCATCCGGACCCGAAGAACGCCGCCGTCGACCCGCTGCGGTGCTCCAGCCTGGAGCAGTTCGACGACATCATGAAGGCCTGCCGCCCGGTCGCCCAGGCCATCGGCCGCACGGTCGACGCCTGACCATGGCCGGCGCCGCCGCCTTCGCCGGGCCGATCGGCAATCGGTCAGCATCGCGACCGGCCGCTACGCGCGATCCTGGGCGCCGCGCCCGTCGAAGGGCGCGCGCTCGCCGCTGCTGTGGAACGCCGCCTTCAGGGCCGCCGGCATCGACGCCGTGATGCACCCGATGGACGTGACCGCCGCCGGATACCGGCCGCGGTCGTCGGCCCTCAAGGCCGATAACCGCGCTTCGTCGGCGGTGCCGTGGCGGTGCCGCACAAGCGAGGCGCTGGCCCGGTCTGCTCGACCGGCGTCGAGCCCGAGGCCGCGCAGCATCGGTGCGGTCAACGCCATCTACCGAGAGAACGGCGAGCTGGTCGGCGCCAACACCGACGGTGCGGCGCGCTGTCGCAGATCGAGGGAGCTGGTGGGCGGCGGCCATGCCCTGCAGACCCGCCGTGCCCTGGTGCTCAGGCCTCGGCGGTGCCGGGCTCTCGGTGGCCGCCTTCCTGGCCGGCCGGGTGACCGAGCTGACCGTCGCCAACCGCACCCGGGCCACCGCGCCGACGCGGTCGCCGCGCGGCTCGGCGCATGGTCGCCGACTGGCCGGTGGGCGCCGACGTGCTCAGCAAGATCGACCTGCTGGTCAATGCCACCAGCATCGGCCACCGGGACGGGCCGGCCGGCTCGCCGGTTGCGAGGCGCGACCTGGCGGTGCTGCCGGCGTTCGGCGGCGGTCTACGACGCGATCTATCAGCCCGACGTGACCCGCTGCTCGCCGCTGGCGCGCCGCGCGCGGGCCTCGCAGACCCGCAACGGCCTCGGCATGAACCTCGACCAGGCGGTGATCGCCTTCGGCAAGGCGGTGCCGGGCGCTGCCCGGCAGGGGACGCCGTGCGTGCGGCGATGCGGTGCGCTGACTGGGCCGCGCCAGCGAACCGCGAACCATGCGCCGCATCCTGCTTACGGCCGACGCGCCCGGACTGACCGTGGAAGCCGTCGACGGGACCACCGCCGAGCCGCTGCACGCGCTGGCCGCCCGCTATCACGTCGTCAGCTCCCGCCGACCATCTCGGCGTCCCGCCGATGCTGGCCGCCGGTGTGCGGGCGGCGTTCCTGTGCACCGACCTCGACGCCTTCGACCGGCTGCGCCGGCTGTCGCTACCGGGCGACCTGCTGTTTCAAGCCGTCGGCGGTGGCCCGCCTCGACCTGCTGCGCCGTGGCCGCCGCACGCCTCGTGGCGGCCCCGCGCCGTCGCCGCGGGAACGCGACCCTCAGCGCGGCCGACCCTGGGCCGGGGTGCACGGCGGCACCGGGCTCCGGTGCCGACCACGCTGCTAGCGACATGCTGGGACGGCGGGCGCTGTATGCGCTGGCGGAGGTGCGGCCATCGATTTCGGGATGATCTCGGAGGGTCCCGTGGGAGTTCCGCCGGCCACTCGAGGAGGCTAGGGATGATCAGTGTCGTGCTGCGCGCCAAGAGCGAGCGCGCCTGGATCCGGCCGCTGCCTGACCGCGATCCGGCGACAGCGGCTGCCGACATCGATGTGGTGCTGGTCGACAACGATTCGACGGACGGCACGGTGGAGGTCGCGGCCGCCTTCGGCGCCACCCTGACCAACATCGCCCGCGAGGAGTTTTCCTACGGCCGGGCGCTGAACATCGGCATCGAGGCGGCGCGGCGCGAGGTGGTGGCGCTGCTGTCGTCGCATTGCGTGCCGGTGGACGAGTTGTGGGCCGACTACGCCTTCGCCCATCTCGGCCCCGAGGGCGACGCAGCGACCTGCGGCATCTACGGCCGCCAGGAGCCGCTGCCCGACACCAGCGCCATCGACCGCCGCGACTTGTGGACCACGTTCCGCGACGAACGGGTACGGCAGCGTGTCGACTATTTCTTCCACAACGCGAACTCGGCCATCCCGCAAGTCGGTCTGGCGCGACCAGCCATTCGACGAGAAGATCCGCGGCGATCCGGGATCGCGAGTGGGGACAAGCGCATGATCGCCGCCGGTTTACGAGCATCGTCTACGAGCCCGGCATGCGGGCCTACCACCAGCACGGCATCCACCAGGGCCGCGACGAGGCGTGCCGCGCCAAGCGGTCGCCGAGGTCATCAGAGATCATCCGCACCGGAGCCTGCTGTGAGCGCCGCCGCTGGTGGTCATTCCGGTGTTGTCCGCGGCCCACCGCAGCACGCCGCGGCTGACGGCGCCGATCCGCGGCCGCTCCAGCCTGGAGCGCACCCTCGATCCGCCGTCGCCGACCTGCCGGACTCGACCGTCGTCGTCACCACCGACGATGAGGCGATCCGCGTCATGGTCGACGGCTTCGGCGAGCCATGTGCGCTCGCACCGGCGGACCGCGAGGCTATGTCGCGGCACTGGCCCGAGGTCGTCCAAGCCAGCGACGCCGAGATCGTGGTGGTGCTGGAGCCGACGCATCCGTTCCGTCCCAGGGTCGGTCCGACTGTACCGCCGACAATCTGGCGGCGCGCGATCATCTCGACAGCGTGGTCTGCGTGCGCCGGTTCACCGCCAATCTGTGGCGGCGCACGGTGGACGGCGAGATCCTGCGCTGTCGGAGGGCGGCGACGCCCGTGACGGCGAGTATTTCCAGGAGATGGTCGGGCTGGCGCTCGCTGCCCGGCCGGCTCTCCCTGGCGGCCGGCCGCCGCCTCGCGGCGCGACGCCGTCGGCTTCCGAAGTCGTCGACCAGACCTGGGCGCTGGTCGATGTGCGCGACGACACCGGCTTTGCGGTCGCCGAGGCTTTGGCCGACCGCCTGCCGCAACTGGAGGAAGCAAGCGCATGACGAGCGAGAGTCGCGGTGCGGCGGACCGGGTGATCGCCATCCTCCCGGCCCGCGGCGGCTCCAAGGGCCTGCCGGGCAGAATGTGCGGCCGATGGCGGTAAACCGCCGATCGCCCACTCGGTGCATCACGCCATCGCCTCGGGTGTCTGCGACCGTGCGTGCTGGTCACCACCGACGACGAAGCGATCCGCGCCGCCGCCGAGGCCGCGGGTGCGTGGACGCCGTTCATGCGCGATCCCGGCCTTGCCGAGGACCTGACCCCGACGGAACCAGTCCTGAAGGACGCCCTGGAGCGCGCCGAGGCGATCGACGGCCCGTTCCGGGATCGTCGTGTTCCTGCAGCCGACCGACAATCTTCCCGCGATCCCGAGTGGATCGCACGCGCGGTGAACATTCTGAAGACCCGGCCGGAGATCGACTGCGCCTTCGCCGCCAACAAGACCCATAAGAACTTCTGGTATAAGGCTGAGGATGGCAGCTGGAAGCGGGTGTTCGACTGGATGGCGGTCTACGGGCCGCGGCAGACCTGCACGCCGCTGTTCCGCGAGGACACCGGCATCGCCTCGGCATTGCGCGCCGACCTGATCCGCCAGGGCCGCCGCACCGGGGACCACGCCGAGATCATCGAGGTCGACGACACCGCCTCCGGCATCGACATCCACGACGCCTTCGACTTCTATCTGGCGGAGAAGGCGCTGGAGTGGTTCCGGGAGCGCGGCGAGTGACCGAAGCCGACCAGCCACGCGGCACGAATCTCGCGGATGGGCTGCATTCTGCCTTTCCGACGCCGCTCCTGGTCAAGCGTTACGGCGGCAGCGCCCTGGAACAGCGGCTGCTGGGACATTGCCGGCCGCAGGCGGAATGAACCGACCCTCGGGATGAGCAATGTCGGCGGCTGGCATTCAGCATCCGATTCTCGAAGCGCGGAGGATCCAGCCGTCCGAGCTGCGCAAACGCATCTCCGCCTGCGTGCGCAAGATGCTGGCACTGACCATGAACAAGGCGCCGGTGAACGACCAGACGCTGCGGATCACCGCGTGGGCCAACGTGGCCCGTGCCGGATCCTACAACGCCGTCCACAATCACGCACCGGCCCTGTATTCCGGTGTGTACTACGCCGGCGTCGGCGATCCCGCCCCCGAGGCAGCCGCGATGGCCTCATCGAATTCGTCGACCCGCGGCCTGGCCCACACGGCGGACCGCTGCCAACCCATGCATTTAACCGCCCCCTGATCATCGATCCCGAACCGGGCATGCTGCTGATGTTCCCCGGCTGGCTGCTGCACTACGTGCACCCTATCGCGGCGCGACCCCCGGGTCTCCATCGCGCTTCAATCTCGGGCCGATCGCCGCGCTCCATCCCGACGGGTGAACGGACCGGCGCCATGCGGAAACGCGCTCGTCCATGCGATCGGCTGGGGTTCTGTGGACGGCCGCTACGGCTACAACGTCCGCACCCGCGGCCTGTTCGACGCGCTGTCCCGCCGGCTGCCCGTGGTGGCGGCGCCGATCCACGTGAAGTCGGGGCTCGGTGGCCGAGGACAAAGGCAGGGCCAGTGGCGCGGCTGATCGCCGACCGTCCGGCGGCCACCGTCGCGCTGATGTACGGCAGCCTGATGGCGGTGCTGGATGGCGCCAGCGGAACGCGGATCGCCTAACACCGTCTGGGAATCGTGACAAAGTTGCCCGATGCCTGGATGGCGCCGCTGGCGCCGCCGACCGGATCTGGACCGCTTCCGCCTGGGGGCGACGGGTGTTCGCCGCCAACGGCTTCGACCCCGCCCGCATCGACGTGGTGCCGGAGGGTGTCGACCCGGCGCGTTCCACCCCGGAGTTCCACCCACCGGTGCGTTCCCTGCGGCACCGTTCAAATTCTGGCCGTCGGCCGCTGGGAGCGGCGCAAGGGCATGGCCGAACTGGTGCAGGCCTTCGACAGCGAGTTCGGCGATCGCGACGACGCGCTGCTCGTGCTGGCCGGCCTCTATGCCGGTCGTGCCGACCTCGACCTCGGGTCCGAACTGCGGGCGCTGCGGCTGCGCCGGCCGGATCGGCTGAAAATCGTGCCCCGGTGAAGGCACACCAGACCTTCGCCGGGATCTACACCGCCTGCGACGCCTTCGTGGCGCCAAGCCGGGCAGAAGGCTGGGGTTTGCCGGTGATCGGAGCGATGGCCTGCGGCCTGCCGGCCATCGTCACCGGCTACAGTGGCCCGACCGAGTTCATCGGCGCGCACGCCTGGCGGATAGACCATCGACTGGTCGCCGTCGATGAACCGTTCTTCGAGCCGGACCGACGGCGACCTCGGCCTATGGGCCGAGCCGGACTGGGACCATTTGAAGTTTCTGATGCGACAGGTCTACGAGCAGCGTGATTCGTCGCGCGAGCGCGGGCTGGCCGGCTCGAGGACGTCAGCGCGAATTCTCTGGCAGCGGGCCGCCAGCGTCGCCGAGGCAAGGATACGCTGCGCGCTGGCCGATCGCCCGGCGGACGGCACGGCGGCCTACGAGGTCGCCCGGGCGTAGCCGAGTTCGTCCATCATCGGTCCGGCAATCAGCTCGAACGCCCGGATCTCGTCGGCGGTGAGGGCATCGGCCCAGCCACCGACCTCGCCGCGCCGGTAGTGCGACGCGGCATCCTGCTGCCCCGCCGACGCCCCCCGGACAGCACCTCGAAGCTGGCCGCGGACAGCGCAGCGCCAACCATCTCCGGCCCGGCCTCCGCACCAAGGAACCCGAAGAGCCGCCCCGCTTCACCCAGAGGATCGGCGTGCAGCGCCTCGTAGCGGACTTCGATATAGGGCTTGCCGGCGGCAATCCTTCGGGCATCGCGGATCCGCTTCGACCAGCCTTCCGCGTAGGCACGCGCGTAATCCAGCTGCGTCATCTCCGGCGCCAGCTTCGAGCGAAACCGGATGAACGCCGAGACCGCGCCGTCGCGTCCGTCGCGGATCACGTTAACGAACCGGGCGTCCGGCATGATCGACCACATCCGCCCGAGTCCGCATCCAGATTGTCCGGGTCTTTTCGCCGATGGCGACCAGCGGCGCCACCGGGCGGTTATCAGGTTCGCCTGCACCAGGGCAATGAACGCGGCATTCAGCATCGGGCCCAGCGATGCCCCTCGTCCGGCCCGCGGACCGTCGGCGCCCAGGTGTCCCGACTTTCGGCCCGGCGCTCGCCGTAACCAGCGACGGTGCGCAGGAGGCTGGGCACCAGGTCATTGAAAAAATGCGATTCCCCGAGACAGACGACCTGTGGGTGCGCGTTCAGCGGCTGCTGCACCAGGTGGTCCTGAACGCGGCAGTCCGCCGACGAAGAAGGTCGGCAACGAGGCGAGCTTGCGCCGTTCCTCTATCGGGTCGCGCACCATGGAATACCTCCGAACGCTGCCGATCCGGTACAGCGGGTCTCTCTACGGTCAGAGATGACGCATCGCAAGCGGGTTCAGCGCCCCTCCAGTCTCGGCCACGCACCGAGATCCGGTGACCCAGCCGCCGAAGACGGTATCCGCCGGACCTCGCCGGGCGCGAGCGCGGCTTCGGTTTCGGCCAGCGACCGCATCGCAGCGGCGGTGTCAGCGGCGCGCGCGGCAATCTCGCCGCCCTGGATCTGGTCATAGGTGACGAGGATCGCGTTCCGCGATCTCGTGCTTAAAGAACTCGCTGTACTTTGGCTGGTTGTCAGGTTCAGCGCGACCAGCCAGACGGCCACAGCCGTACCGCCCAGCCAACGCCGGCGCCCGGCCAGCAAGCCGGCCAGCGGCACCGCGAGCAACGCCGCCAGGCAGCCATTGCGAGACCGTGAAATACCGCCAGCGCCAATACCGGAATCCCTCGATCGCCAGCGGGTTGTCGGGCTCCCAGCGCGCTCCGCCAGGTTGGCAGCCACCAGCAGGACAGCGGTCGCCGCCATCGCCAGCCGGCCCAGCGTCGCCGATCGTGCTGTAACGCCACAGCGTGACCGCGAAGCCGCCGATCACCGGGGCGCCGCCCAGCCAGACCACGGCGTAGCCCCGATACGGCGCGCCCCAGGAAACAGCTTGGCCTCCGGGCCGAAGGCCAGGTCGAAGCCGACGGCGTCGAAGGTAAAGGCGACGGTCAGCCGGGCCAAGTCCACGGCACCGAGCAGGCCGGCACGCACCTCGTCCACGAGCAGCGGCTGGATGACACCGTTATGCAGGAACGACGCACCGGGGACCGCGCCGAGCAACAGGAAGCCAATGGCCGATGGGATCGCCGCCACCAGGACCAGGCAGGACCCGCGAGCGCAGCCGGCCGTCCCGCCATGCCCAGGCGAGGCCTGCGAGCGCCGGCAGGCACAGCGCGAACGCCGTCGGTGCCGACCACATCGCCAGGAGCAGCGTCGCCAGCAGCGCCGCGACGCCGGTCCGGGACAGCCGCTCGGTCCATGGGTTCGGCCCGGCGTGCACCACCACCAGCCAGGCCGCGATCATCAGGAAGGTGACGTGCTGGATCGCCACCGCCGTCGCCTGGCCGACGCTCGATACCGGCAGCAGGATAAGCGGCAGGCAGGCCAGCCGGCGCTGCAGCGCGGTCGGCAACACGGCCTGCGACATCGGGTGAGCGGCAGCGCCTGGGCCAGTGCGCAGAGCACCAGGCTGGAGCCGACGAACAGATAGGGCGTCCAGACCGGCGACGGCACCAGGTTCACCCAGGCCCATGCCTCCAGCATCGGCAGCAGCGACACGTAGCCCCTCGACGCCGGCCAGGTTGACGTAGTGCCAGACCGGCCGGCCCGGGTTCTCGCAGACATGGATCAGATAGTTGAGGTCGTCGGGCCACAGCGCCGGCTCGGCCAGCACCAGCGGCATCCGCGCCAGCAGCACGACGAGGGCGGGCACTGCCCGCCGAGGAACTCTGCGGTCGTCGGGTGCTTGGGCAGGGACATACACAACACGGCCGGCACGTTCCAGGACGATTGACGAGGCGTCGAGGTTGTCGCCGATGACGGGCAGCGGTTCAACCGGATGCCGCGCGAGCGCGGCCGACCCGGCGGCCGAGGAGCGTTCATGATCATCACCCAGACTCCGCTGCGCGTCTCGATCGGCGGCGGCGGCACCGACCTGCCCTGGTACTACGAGCGGCACGGCGGGCTCGTGATCTCGGCGGCGATCGACCGCTACGTCTACATCGCGCTCAACCGCACCTTCCGCCCGGACTACTTCGTGAAGTACTCGGACATGGAAAGGGTCGAGCGGCCCGACCAGATCCGCCACCCGATCATCCGCGAGGCGCTGACCCGCCACGACATCGGCCCGGCGATCGAGCTGGTGTCGATGGCCGACATCCCGGCCGGCACCGGCCTCGGATCCTCCGGGACCTTCACGGTCGGGCTGCTGCGCGCGCTCTACGCCTTCAAGCGCGCCCCGGTGACGCCGCACGCGCTGGCCGAGGAGGCGTGCGAGATCGAGATCGACCGCCTGGGCGGCTCGGGCGGCAAGCAGGACCAGTACATCGCGGCGTTCGGCGGCATCACCTGTCTCGACTTCGCCGCCGACGGCCACGTCCACGTCAGCCCGCTGGCCCTGCCGCTCGCCACCCTGCACGATCTGGAGAGCCGGCTGCTGCTGTTCTTCACCGGCTACTCGCGCAGCGCCGACGACGTGTTGAAGGAGCATCGCGCCCGGCTGGAGGCCGACGACCCGGCGATGGTCGACAACCTGCACGCCATCAAGGATCTCGGCGGCCGCATCCGCTTCGCGCTGGAAGCCGGCGACGCCCCGGCCTTCGGTCGGATCATGGACGAGCACTGGCGCATCAAGCAGGCGCGCTCCGGCGGCATGTCAAACCCGCGCATCGACGCCCTGTACGCGATCGCGCGCAACCACGGCGCCATCGGCGGCAAGCTGGTGGGCGCCGGCGGTGGCGGCTTCCTGATGTTCTACGCCGACGATCCCGACCGGGTGCGCCGGGCGATGACCGCGGAGGGGTTGAGCGAAGTGCGCTTCGCCTTCGACTTCGACGGCGCCCGCGTGGTGATCCGGGACTGACGCCATGCAAGTCGTCATCCTGGCCGGCGGCAAAGGGACCCGGCTGGCGCCGCTGACCGACAGCCTGCCGAAGGCCCTGGTACCGGTGGCCGGGCGGCCGTTCGCCGACCGCCAGCTCGCCCTGCTGCGCGCCGGCGGCGCCTCCCGCATCCTCTACGCGATTGGCCATCTGGGCGAACGGATCCGCGACCACGTCGGCGACGGCCGGCGCCTCGGCCTCGCCGTCGACTATGTCGAGGACGGGCCGGAGCCGCTCGGCACCGGCGGGCCGCTGCGGGTCGCCCTCGACGCCGGGCTGCTGGCGGAGCGCTTCCTGGTCACCTACGGCGACAGTTACCTGCCGATCGACCTGCGTCCGGTCATGGCGGCGCTGGCCGCCTCGGGGGCGGCGGCGCTGATGACGGTGTTCCGCAACGACGGGCGCTGGGACGGCTCCAACGTCGCAATCCGCGACGACCGCATCCTGCTGTACGACAAGCGCGGCCGGCACCCGCAGGTGACCCTCGACCACATCGACTACGGAATGCTGGCGCTGACCCGTGGATTCGTCGCCGACCAGATTCCGGCCGGCGAGGCGGTGGACCTCGCCGAACCATTGTACCGGCTGAGCCGGGCCGGCGGCCTCGCCGCCCACCCGGTCGCGACCCGGTTCTGGGAGGTCGGCAGCCACGCCGGCCTCGCCGAGCTGGAGGCCGCGATCGCCGACGGCACGGTCGCGGCGCCGTGAGGGCCTACCTGATCCTCGCCCTGAAGGCCGCCGTGACGCTCGGGCTGCTCGGCTGGCTGGCGACCGAAGTCGACGTGAACGAGGTCCGCGATCGGCTGGGCGCCATCGGCATCCCGGGCGCGATCGCCGCGACCCTGGTGCTGGCGACGCTGATCCCGGCGACGGCGGCGCGCTGGGGGGTCGTGCAGCACGCCATCGCAGCACCGCTCCCGCTCGCCACCCTGCTGCGGCTGAGCCTGGTCGGGCTGTTCTTCAACCAGGTGCTGCCGGCCCCGGTCGGCGGCGACGCCATGCGGATCTGGGGCGCCAACCGCGCCGGCCTGACGCTCGGCAAGGCGACCTCCGGGGTGCTGCTGGAGCGGCTCTGGGGGTTGGTGACGCTGGTCCTGTTCGCCGCACCGGTTTGGCCCTGGCTGCTGCCGGAGGCGGCGCCGCGGCTCGGCTTCGCCGCCGCCTCGAGCTTCGCGGCGGTGGTCGGCCTGGCCGGCGTGCTGGTGCTGCTGCGGCTGGCGCCCACCGCCATCGCCCGACGGATGCCGGGTCCGGTCCGGGCGATCCTGGACGACGCCCGCGCCACCGCCTGGCCGCCCGGCCGGGTGCTGGCGGTGATCCTCTGGTCGCTGGCCGGCCACATCGCGTCGATGGCGGCGATGGCGACGCTGGCCGCCGCCATGGGCCTGGCGATCGCCCCGCTGGCGATCGTCGTGGTGGTGCCGATCGCCCTGCTGGCCGCGGTCGTGCCCGCCAGCTTCGCCGGCTGGGGGTGCGCGAGGGCGCGCTGGTGACCGCCCTCGCCGGCTTCGGCGTACCGGCCGCCGACGCGCTGTCGCTGTCGGTCGCCTTCGGGCTGGTGGTGCTGATGCTGGCGCTGCCGGGTGCCGTGCTGTGGATGTCCGGGGCGCGGCACGACGGCGCGTAGACGGTGGCGATTTTCGCCATATGGCACTCGACGCCATCAGACGACAGTGGCAAGATGCGTCCGCATGAGGCCGGCGAGACCCAGGGCCGTTCTGGTCGTTCGAGAGCGTGTCGTCTATCCGGACGGCGGGCTGGTCGAGATGGTGGTGTGGCGTGTGCCGGAGCCGGTGCCTCCGACCGGGCACGGCCTCAAATACCGCCTCGTCTATGTCGTGGATGGCGAACGGATCGTCGGTTACGACAACGAGCGCGGCAAGGGAGACCATCGCCACGCCAGGGCGTCGGAAGAACCCTACGCTTTCGAGTCGGTCGATCGGCTGCTGGCCGATTTCTTGGCGGACGTGAACCGGGAGAGGTCGTCGTGACGAAGCGCAACATCATCGTAGGCGGGACGCTCGAAGACGCCGCCCGTCGGGTCGGCGAGGCCTGGCGCAGGGCCGAGCGCGGCGAGGCTGCCGAGGCGGAGGACAACGTCACCTTCGTGTCGTGGTCGGGGCTGGCTTCGGTCATGACCGACAAGCGGCACGAGATCCTGCGGCATCTGCACCAGCGCGCCGCACCGAGCGTGCGGGCGTTGGCCCGCGAACTGGGGCGCGACTACAAGCGGGTTCACGCCGACGTGGCCGCGCTGGAGTCGGTCGGGTTGGTCGAGCGCGGCGCCGACGGGCTGCACGCCGACTACGACGAGATCCGAACGGTCATCGCCATCTGATCTGCAGCCGGTGGCCCTCACGCCTTGCGGCACACCGCGTAGGTGTTCAGGCCGAACTTGTGCCGCCGGCAGGTGATCGCCGACGGCTTGAAGCCGGCGGCGACCAGCAGCGGCCACAGGTCGCGCGGGTCGAAGTAGATCTTGTGGTCGTCCATCTCGGCCGCCGGGCTGACGCCGAGCCGGAAGGCGGCGAATTCCAGCGCCGCCTTGCCCCACCAGCTCGGCACGTTGACGAAGGCGATGCCGCCGGGGGCCAGCAGCCGGTGCACCGCGTCGAGCGCCCGCTGGCGCTCCCACAGGTGCTCCAGGACGTTGTTGAAGACCACCCGGTCGACCGAGCCGGACGGGATCGCGTCGAGCGCCTCCGGCAGACGGCCCTCGACGCACGCGATCGCCGGGTCGGCCTTGAGCGCGTCGGACAGGGCGAGGTCGACCACCGTCACCGCCGCCGCCCGGCCGACGAAGCGCCGCGCCGTGGTCGCGTGGAAGCCCGAGCCGATGTCGAGCAGCCGGGTTCCACTGACCGGCGCCAGCGCCCGCTCGATGCGGCGCGACGACAGCCAGATCCCGAACCGGTCGACCGGCGTCGGAACCCAGTCCTGCCCGAACGACGTGCCGCGCACCACCCTGCCTCCCTCGATTCGCCGGGCATGGTTAGCGCCTTCGCGGCGGCGTGGCCAGGGGCGGGTTGGCAGACCACGCCTCGCTCTACGTCGCAACGTGGGCCCCGGACAGCCGCGGCTTCGCCACGGCTTCCGGGGTGACGACAGGGGATAGACGCCCCAACCCACTGTCGTCACCCCGGGCGGCGCGTAGCGGCGACCCGGGGCCCACCCGCCGCCTTGGCGTCGCCGCCGCACCAACCGCCCCGCCTTGTTCGCGGCCGGCGAACTTCGTATGGTCCGCGCGCCCGGCGGGCACCAGCGATCACTGGCGAGGCGACCGACACTTGAACGCGATTCCCGGACGCGCCCCGGCCGAGACCGGGCCGAACGACCAGGCCCTGTTCCTGCCGGACGACGACGTCGCCGCCCCGTGCTGTCGATCGTGGTCCCCGCCCTGAACGAGGAACGGGTGGTCGGCGAGTTCATGGACTGGTGCCGCGAGGGCTTGGCGAAGGCCGGCGTCGCCGGCGAGGTCCTGATCGTCGACAGTTCCACCGACCGCACCCCGGAGATCGTGCTGGCCAAGGGCGGGCGGGTGCTGAAGGTGCCGAAGCGCGGCCTCGGGCGGGCCTACATCGACGCCATACCGTTCATCCGCGGCCGTTGGGTGCTGATGGGCGACGCCGACTGCACCTACGATTTCCGTGAGTTGGCCGACTTCGTGCGGGCCTTCGAGGCAGGCAACGAGTTCGTCATGGGCTCGCGCAAGCGCGGCTACATGGAGCCGGGATCGAATCCCTGGCTGCACCGCTATCTCGGCACGCCGGTCACCACCTGGATCCTGAACCGGATTTACGGCTCGCGGTTTTCCGACATCCACTGCGGCATGCGCGGGTTGACCCGCGAGGCGCTGGTGGCGATGGATCTGCGCTCGCAGTCCTGGGAGTACGCCAGCGAGATCGTGCTGAAGTCGGTGCACATGGGGCTGAAGACCGCCGAGGTGCCGGTGCGGTTCTACAAGGACCGCGACGGCCGGGTCAGCCACCACGTCCGGGCCGGCTGGTTCTCGCCCTGGCACGCCGCCTGGATCAACCTGCGCGCCATGTTCGTGTGGGGCGCCGACTTCTTCTGCCTGATGCCGGGCGTTGCGATGCTGATCGCCGGCCTGCTGCTGACCCTGCCGATGATCGCCGGCCCGATGACGCTGGGTCCGGTCACCTTCTCGCTGAACTGGATGCTGCTCGGCCTGGTGCTGGCTGTGGTCGGGCTGCAGTCGGCGATGACCGGGCTGATCGCGCGCGTCGTCTACGACCGCTCCGGGCGCCGGCGGGCCCGGATCCTCGCCGCACTGCCCTACGACCGCACCGTGCTGGCGGCGGTCGCCCTGTTCGTGGTCGGCATCGGGCTGGCCGCGCCCCTGGTCGCCGACTACGTGCGCCACGGCCTGGCGCTGGCGGAACCGTCGACCGGCGCCAACCATCGGGCGATCGTCGGGCTGATGGCGGTGGCGTTCGCGTTCCTGGTGTTCGTGAACACGCTGGTGCTGCACGCCACGGCCCTGCTCGCCGCCGAGCGGTCGCGGCCGTGACCGACACCGCCCACCGCTGGGTCGTGGTCGGGGGCGCCGGGTTCATCGGCAGCCACTTCGTCGACCGCCTGCTGGCCGATCCCGCGACCGCGGCGGTGACGGTCTACGACAACTTCTCCTCCGGCCGCGACTGGCATTTGGCGGCCCATGCCGGCGACCGGCGGCTGGCGGTGGTGCGTGGCGAGGTCGGCGATTTGGACGCGCTGAGCGCCGCCATGGCCGGCCACGGCGTGGTCATCCACCTCGCCTCCAACCCCGACATCGCGGCGGCGATGCGCGATCCCACGGTCGACTTCCGCGAGGGCACCGCGCTCACCAACACCGTGGTCGAGGCGATGCGCCGGGCCGGCGTGCCGCGCATCCTGTACGCCTCCGGCTCCGGGGTGTACGGCGATCTCGGATCGACCGAGATCCACGAGGACCACGCGCCGATGGAGCCGATCTCCACCTACGGCGCATCCAAGCTGGCCGGCGAGGCGCTGATCGCGGCCTACGCCCACATGTTCGCCATGACCGGCCTGTGCTTCCGCTTCGCCAACGTCGTCGGCCCACGCCAGACCCACGGCGTCGGCTACGACTTCTGTGCGCCGGCTGATGGTCGACCCGACCCGGCTCGCCATCCTCGGCGACGGGCGGCAGAGCAAGTCCTACATCCACGCCCGCGACGTGGTCGACGCGGTGCTGACCGCCCACACCCGCGAGACCCGACGTTTCCAGGTGTTCAACGTCTCGACCCTGGACGCCATCTCGGTGACCGAGATCGCCCGGCTGGCCTGCGAGGTGCTCGGCCTGGATCCCGACGCCGTGCGCTTCGACTACGCCGGCGGCGACCGCGGCTGGAAGGGCGACGTGCCGGTTGTGCGGCTCGATTCCAACCGCATCCGCGCGCTCGGCTGGAGCCACCGTTTCGACACCGCCGGCGCCATGGCCGACGCCATGCGGGCGGTCCGGGCCGACGTCGAGGCCGGGAACGTGCCGCTGCCTGAGCCCGGCTGAGCGATGCCGGCGCCGCATCCCGACGACTGGGATTCCCACTGGTCGCGCTACGATTCCGGCGCCGCCCACAACCCGGCGCAGCGCTGGCGCCACCGGTTGCTGCTGGAGGCGCTGGCGCCGGACGGGGTGGCGCCGCGGCACCTGCTGGATGTCGGTTCCGGTCAGGGCGATTTCGCGGCGCTGGCCCGCCGCGCCTGGCCGGCGGCGACGATCCTCGGCCTGGAGTTGTCGGAGACCGGCTGCCGGCTGGCCCGGGCCAAGGTGCCGGACGGGGCTTTCCACGCCGTCGACCTGCTGGCCGGGGCCGAACCCGAACCCGGTCACGCCGCCCGGGCCACCCACGCGGTGTGCTCGGAGGTGCTGGAGCATGTCGACGACCCGGCCGCCCTGCTGCGCGCCGCGTCGGCCTGGATGGCGCCCGGCTGTCGGCTGGCGGTCACGGTGCCGGGCGGCCCGATGTCGGCGTTCGACCGCCATATCGGCCACCGCCGGCACTTCACGCCGGATTCCCTCTCCGAATTGCTGGCCGGCGCCGGCTTCGCGGTCGAGCGGGCGGACGGCGCCGGCTTCCCGTTCTTCAACCTCTACCGGATGACGGTGATCGCCCGCGGTCGCCGCCTGATCGCCGACGTCGAGGGCGGCTCCGGCGACATCGCCCCGCTCGCCCGGGCCGCGATGCGGGTGTTCGACGGGCTGTTCGCGCTCAACCGATCAACCGGCCGGCTCGGCTGGCAGGTCGTCGCGGTTGCGGTGAAGCCGTAGCCAGCTTCTCCCGGCGTCCTCGCCGTCACGGCGCCACCTCCCAAGCCACCGACAGATCCGGCGCCGGACGGCCGTCCTCGGGCCACAGGAACAGCGGCCGGTCGCGGAACCCCCACCACTGCGGGCAGGCGCCCAACGGCAGCGCCACCCGGCCGCCGCGCGGCGAGCCGAAGCCGATGACGGCGCCGGCAACCGGCTCGGTCGCCCAGGGCGGCAGCTCGGCGAGACGGTAGCGGCGGCCAGACCCGCCGCCTGACACCACCAGGCGAAGCCGCGCCCGGGCGGCGGCGTCGAGCGGCAGCCGGGCGAGGCGCAGAACGCCGTCGTGAACCTCAACCCGACGAAGCTCGAGATAGCCGGCGGCGGGACCCTCGGCGCTGGAATCGCCCTCGAAATCGATACCCGGGGCGGCGTCGAGCGGCCGCAGCGCGCCGTCGGCGGCCTCGGCCAGCACCCGCACCCGGCGACCGGCGCCGCGCGGCACCTGCACCGTCAGCTCGAATCCGCTGGCCGCCGCCGCCGGCGACCGGAGTGCGGCAGCGACGTCCGGCCGCGGCAGCCCGGGGACGTCGTCGGCGATCGGCCGACCGTCAAGCGTCGCCACGACACCGCGCGCCGGCTGTCCGGTTGCCCGGTCGATCGCCCAGCCCCGGAACCGCACCGTCTCGGGACCGGTCTGCGGTTCGGCCCGCCACTCGGTCGGCCCGGTGGCCGGCGGCGCCAGGTCCAGGAACCCACCAGCATCGCCCCAGTCGCAGGCCACCGCCGCGTTGTAGAGGCGGGCGTCGGCGAGGTCGGTGCCGCGCGGGACATACAGCACCCCATCCTCGAACGCCTCGACCGGAACGTAGCGCTCGAGCACCGTCCGGCTGACCAGATAGTGCCGGACGGTGTCGGGAATGCCGTCCCAGCCTCGGCCGGTCGGCACGATCACCGCCTCCGGGGGGCGGCGGTCCAGATCGGCGATCAGCGCCGCCTGGCTTTCCCGGCGCAAGGCCATGCTGACATGGAAGAACCGCCCGGCCGGGGCATAGCCCAGCACGGCGTGGAACAACGCCGGCCGGTTGGTCAGGTCCAGCACCGTCCCCCCAGGCGACACCCAGACGCCGAGCAGCAGGCGCCAGCCATCGACCATCGCCGGATCGATGGCATCCGGCCCGGCGTAGCCGAGCATCGGCTCGGCGGCGGGCGCGGGGACTGTCGGCATCAGGCGGGAGGCGACGGTCGCGGGATCGAACGTCGGCCCGCCATAGCGCCAGCGCGCCAGCATCGATTCCTTGGCATCGGCCAGCCAGGCCGGCCCGATCGCGGCGGTCGCCAGCAGCGCCGCCACCAGCACCGGGTGCGGCACCGCCCGGCGCGCCGGCGCGGGCAGCCCCGGCAGCGCCCTCTCGACCGCCAACAGCATCCGGACGGCAACCACGCCGATCGGCACCGCCGCCGCCGCCAGCGCGTGGAACACGTGGCCATCGGCCCGGTACACGACCTTCGGCATGTAGAGCAGCGCGAACAGCGCGGCGGCCACCACCACCCAGTCCCGGACGTCCGAGGCGCCAGCCCGCCACCGCCGCCCAGCCGCCGGCCGCCGCCACCAACGCCAGCGCCGCGACGATCGCCGCCGTCAGCGCCACCACGTCGCCATAGGCCAGGGTGCGCGCGATCGGAATGCCGCCGGCCAGGGCGTGGTCGCGGGTGAACACCGTCAGGTGGTGCAGGAAGCCTTCCCAGGCACCGGCCGCGACCAGCGCGGCGACCAGCGCCGCCGCCACCGGCACCGCCCAGGCGGTGCACAGCAGCGTGCGCCGGAACCGCCGCAGCCAGCCGCCGTCGCCGGCCACCGCGTCGTGCAGCACGACGGTGGCACCGACCGCGATCACGCCGAGCGCGATCTCCGGCACCAGCACCGCCGTGACACCCCGAGCGCAACCACCGCCAGCGCCCGGGCCGGCGTCGCCCGCACCAGCAGCAGCGCCAGCGCGGCGAGCAGCGGCGCCCACAGGATCAACCGGACGTGCACCAGCGGGTCGAGGCTGGCCGCCAGCAGGGTGGCCAGAGCGGCGTGCGGCCAGCGCCAGCCGAACAACCAGGCGAACAGCGCCGCCAGCCCTATCAGGTACAGCGGGTTGACGATCAGGTGCAGCCCGGCGACCGCCCCCCACCGGGTCGGCTCCAGCACCGCCATCCCGACCAGGGCACGGCCGGCGTCGAACCACGGTCCGTGGATCAGGTGCAGGTCGGCCCAGGGCAACCGGCCGTCGAGCAGGGCGAGCGCCCCGACCAGCATCTCGCCCTCGTGGAACAGGTCGACCGCGCCGAGCGCCCCCGGCAGTTCCGCCGTCAGCAGCCAGAGCACCGGCAGCCCAGTCCACAGCATCGCCAGCGGCCGGGCGGCGCGCGCCACCCCGAGGCGCCACGCCGCCAGCCAGCCGGCCAGGGCGAGGGCCGCCGCCAGCCAGACCGGAAACCACGGGTAGGCGACCGTCGCCGCCGGCTCGAGCACCGTCACCGCGGTGCGCGCGGAGGCGACGGCCAGCAACATCGGACCGAGCGGCGCCAGCGCCACCACGGCCAGCGCCAGCCAGCCCGCGTCGGTGCGGGTGGCAAACGCCAACGCCGCCGCGGTCGCCACCGCGACGCCGGCCGCCGGCACCGCGCCGAGACCGAGGCCGACGGCGGCGCCGAGGCCGGCCGCCACCCCCAGGACCGCCGCGTCGGTCAGGCCGGCGGCGCGGTCCTGCTCCACCCGGACCAGGGACGGCAGAACCAGGGCCGGTCGCGACCAGAACCCAGGAGACGGGCGCCAGAGCCGGTTCAGGGTGAGCGCCAGCCCGACGGTCAGCGCCGGCCAGCCGAGCATGAATCAGCGCCGCGATGACGCCGTAGCGATGGATGTCGAAGTCATAGTAGGCGGGATAGCCGACGATGTCGGTGGCGGCGTCCAGACCTTCCGGGATCGCGCCGGCCGCCAAGGCCACGGCGGCAGCGGCGACCGCCGCGGCAAGCAACAGAACGGCCAGGCCGCGGCGTGTCGCCGCCGGTCCTTCGATTGCCGACGCCATCGTCACCCGCCCGGCGTCCCGGCGAGTGTGTCGGCGACGCGCTCGGCGATCAGGCGGTTGCCGGCTGCGGACATCTGGGACCGCGTGTAGTACTGGCCGAAGAACGTCGCCGGACTGGCGCGGTGGCGTTCCTGCAGGATCGGGAAGGTATCCAGGGTCTCCAGCCCGGCGTCGGCAGCGCACGCCAGGAGTCGCGACGAACCTCCGATCCCGGCCCGCGCGGAGGAGTCGCCCGGAGTGGCGAACGTGCGGGGCGGGTACTGCGCGACGACCAGCACCCGCGCGCCGCTCTCGTCGCCCACCACCTTCAGGCGCTGCATCAGCAGGCAGGCGACCCGCGGGCCGTCGGAGTGCAGCCTCACCTGCGGCGCCCCGGGCGCGTACCACCAGCCAGAGGCCCCGACCCGGCGCGCCGTCCAGTCGACCAGGTAGCTGTAACCGAGCGTCGCCCGGACCAGACCGATCTGCGCCACCCGCGCCCGGCCCGTCGACACCGGCACGTTGCGAAGGGCAAGTGCCCCATCGACCACCTCGAAGTACGGCTTCTCGGCGCCGTTGCGCTGCACGGCTTCGGTCGCCAGGGCGTCGTCGTGGACGAACGACACCACCAGCGCCCAAGGGCGAAGGCGCGGCACGAGGGTCTCGGCCCGCAGCACCGCCTGGTCGAAGCCGTAGCCGAAGACGCCGCCGTTCGCCACCGGCTGGCCGAGCATCGACTGCAACTGGGCGGGCCAGGTTTCCTGGTCGGCCACCTCCTCGCCGAAGGTGTCGGAGCCGCCCACCGCCACCACCGCCACCGGCGCCGGGGTCGGCTGGCCCGCCACGTTCTGGCGGAGCGACGAAGCGTCGACCGATACCCGGGTGCTCCAGGGGTTCGCCGACCCGTCATAGCCCGCCAGCGGCACCTGGCCGAGCAGCGGGTCGTGGGACGCGGGATAGCCGCTCGAGCGCGGCGACAGCCGGTCGGCGACGAAGTGCCTGGCCGTGAAACCGACCCGGTCGTGGGTCCGCAGGGCGGCCTCGACGGCGCCGACCGCCGTCACCACGGCGATCACGGCGATCGTCAGCCTGAACACTCCGGAACCCGACCCCGCGCCGCCTCGCTGAACCATTCGGCGACTCCCTGTGATGGACCGAACATTAGTCGCAACCCCCACCGGCGGCAAGAAACCGCCGCGCGCCACGGCGGTCGCGCGGAACCTTGCGGCTGCTTTGAACGTTCTCGGTGTGAAGATCCAGCTGCGTGCGGATCAGACCACGACGATCGGGAGAAGAGCCATGAAACGCCTGATGCTACCGATGGCCCTGGCCGGAGCGCTTGCAGTCGGCGCCTGCTCGGGCATGAGCGACACCCAGCAACGCACGCTGTCCGGCGGCGGCATCGGCGCCGGCGTCGGGGCCGCGGCGGGCGCGCTTACCGGTGGC
Organism: Rhodospirillaceae bacterium; assembly: GCA_018401495.1. Classification (GTDB taxonomy): domain Bacteria; phylum Pseudomonadota; class Alphaproteobacteria; order Thalassobaculales; family Thalassobaculaceae; genus Thalassobaculum_A. The sequence goes on along the minus strand of JAGYJX010000006.1, from coordinate 114,314 downwards.
TGCATGACCTGCGGCGCGGTGATCGGCGGAGCCGCCGGTGCCGCCGGCGGGTACATCTACGACCAGACCAAGAAGTAACGCTCCGCTCTCCCGCCGACCATCTCCCCGCTCCAGAACTGACGGCCCGCCTCTCGAGGCGGGCCGCTTTTCGTTCCGCGACCACCGTCCGGCACCGCCGACCTGAGACCAGGCCGAATCGAAAGGCCCGCCGGAATCCGGCGGGCCCATGATGGTTGAGATGATCCGAGGGATCACTGGCGAGCTGGAGCCGCACCCTGGACGTTGCTGGTGGTCTGGCCGGTCCTGGTGGTCGTGCCGGTCGCGATCAGCACCACCCGGCGGTTGCGCTCCTCGCGGACATTGTCACCGGTCGGCACGGCGAGATCGGTCTGGCCCTTGGCGGCCAGCTGCAGATCCTTGATCTCGCCGACCGTCATGCCCTGACGGACCAGTTCGGCCCGGACCGCCTCGGCGCGACGACGCGAGAGCTCGTCGTTGTAGTCGGCCGATCCGGACGTGTCGGTGTGGCCTTCAATGTACAGCACCACCGGCTCGATCTTGCGCATCTCGTCGAGGAACCGGTCGAGTTCGGCCTGCTGGTCGGGCCGGATCGTGTCGCTGTCCCAGTCGAAGTAGACGGTGTCGCGGGCGATCTCCTCCTGCACCGTCTCGTAGGTGGTGGTGGTCGGCTGCATGGCGCCCCGAAGCGCTTCCATGGCCGCCATGTAGGACGAGCGGCAGGCGGCGATGTGGTCGAACTGGTGACCTTCCTCCTCCTGCTCCACCCAGCAATCATAGCGGGCCTGGGCGACGGCAGCCTCTACCGGCGCTCGGCCGCGGCCATCCTGAAGAACGCCGACCAGATCGCTGCGCGCGGTGTCGAGCTCGGAGCGGGTCGCGGCGTTGCGGATGCTCCGCTCCGAGGCTTCCGCCGGCATCGGGACGTCGCCGCCGCCGGCGCGCAGGCTCTTGGCCGCGAAATACTCAGCGTCCGGCCAGTCGCCCATCTCGTCGGCCTCGAAGATCGCGAGGTCGCGGTACTCTCGCGCCAGACGCTGCTCGAACCCGTCGCCGGACGGCTGGGTCGTCCGCACCTGTCTCGACGTTCGGGAACAACGGAAACAGCGTGGCCGCGTGGCCGGCGACCGCGAACGCGCCGACTGCCAGCGTCACCGGCAGGGCATAAAGTAGTTTCTTGCGCATGGTCAGTCCTCTTGATTGTGACGATCGTCAGGGCCGGTGCCGAGCCGATCAGCGCGTCGCTCCTCTGACGGCCAGCACGAGGCCGACGCAAAGCGCCGCAGCGCCGCCAGCGATCTGCCAGACCGTCCGGTCCGGGTAGGTGCCGGTCAGCGTCTCGGACAACTGTCCCAAAGGCGCCTCCGCCGCGTTGAGGCCAAGCCAGAGCAGAACGGCGCCGGCGACGGCGAGGGCAACTCCAACAAGCCGTTGGGGACTCATCTTGTTCTTCCCACATTGCCAGCCGACCACAGGCGGACGGACCGCCCGCTTGTCCGTGGTCGAATGATCAACCGGCCAAGCCCCGCGCGGTTCCGCCGCAGCTGTCGTGCCACTCGGATTACCTGGGCATCGACATCAACCATTGACGAGACACCGTCGTTTCGAGAACCCTGGCATGGTCTTTCCGCACCGCAGCAACGGCTCCCCAATGACCGTATCCCCGACCGCGCCCCGCCTCGCCGTAGACGTGGGCGGCACCTTCACCGATGTCGCCCTCGAGATTGGGGCCCGGCGGGTGACCGCCAAAGTGCTGACCACCCCGCGGGCGCCGGAGGAAGGCGTGCTGGCGGCCGTCGACAAGGCGGTCGCCGAAGCCGGGATCGCGCCGGACAGCGTCGCCCTGATCATTCACGGCACGACGCTGGCGACCAACGCTCTGATCGAGCGCAAGGGCGCCAGGACGGCCCTGATCACCACCGACGGCCACCGCGACAGCGTCGAAATGGCCCAGGAGAACCGATTCGAGCAGTACGACATCGGCATCGACCGCCCGCCGCCGCTGGTACCGCGCCACCTGCGCTGGTCGGTGGGCGAGCGACTGAACTACCGGGGCGAGGTGCTGGTGCCGCTCGACGAGGACTCGGTGCGGGCCCTGTTGCCGAGGATCGCCGCCGAGAAGATCGAGGCGGTGGCGATCGGGCTGCTGCACGCCTACGCCAACAGCGACCACGAGCGGCGGGTCGCCGAGATCGTGGCCGAGGCCTATCCGGACCTGGCGATCACGCTGTCGAGCGAGGTCTGCCCGGAGATCCGGGAGTACGAGCGGCAGTCGACCGCCTGCGCCAACGCCTACGTCCAGCCGAAGATGGCGCGCTACCTGACCGAGCTCGGCACGCAGATGCGGGATCGCGGGTACCGATGCCCGTTCCTGCTGATGACCTCCGGTGGCGGCCTCACGACGCTGGAAACCGCCATCCGCTTCCCGATCCGGCTGGTCGAGTCCGGCCCGGCCGGCGGCGCCATCCTGGCGACCGAGATCGCCAAGGAGTGCGGGCTGAAGGATGTGCTGTCCTATGACATGGGCGGCACCACCGCCAAGATCTGCCTGATCGACGACTACGCACCGCTGTCGACCCGCACCTTCGAGGTCGCGCGCGTCTACCGCAACCTCAAGGGCAGCGGCCTGCCGGTCCGCATTCCGGCGATCGAGATGGTGGAGATCGGCGCCGGCGGCGGCTCGATCGCCCGGGTCGACGCCATGGGCCGGCTGCTGGTCGGCCCCGACAGCGCGTCGTCCGAGCCGGGGCCGGCGTGCTACGGCCGCGGCGGCACCAACCCGACGGTGACGGACGGCGACGTGGTGCTCGGCAAGATCGACCCGGCCCGCTTCGCCGGCGGCGAGGTGGCTCTGGACGTCGACGCCGCGGCCGCGGTGCTGGCCGAGAAGGTCGGCGCCCCGATGAACCTGCAGGGCCGGCTCGCCGCCTTCGCGCTCGCCGAGATCGTCGACGAGAACATGGCCAACGCCGCGCGCGTGCACGCCATCGAATGGGGCAAGGACATCACGGCCCGCGCCATGATCGCGTTCGGCGGCGCCGCACCGCTGCACGCCGCCCGCCTCGCGGAAAAGCTCGACATCGACACCGTGGTGGTGCCGACCGGCGCCGGCGTCGGCTCGGCGATCGGCTTCCTGCGGGCGCCGATCTCCTACGAGGTGGTCCGCAGCCGCTATCTCCGTCTGTCAGCGTTCGAGCCGTCCGAGGTCAACGCCCTGCTCTCCGGCATGGCCGAGGAGGCACGCGCCATCGTGATTGCCGGAGCCGGCGCGGAGGGGCTGAGCGAGAGCCGGGTGGCCTTCATGCGCTATGTCGGCCAGGGCCACGAGATCAGCGTCCCGTTGCCGGCGGGCGCGCTCACGGCCGCCGACGCCGACAGCATTCGCGCCGCCTTCGAGGCCGAGTACATCAATCTCTACGGCCGCATCATCCCGGGCCAGGAGCCCGAGATCCTGAGCTGGACGGTGACGGTCGCGGCACCGATCGCCGCCCCCGCCAAGCCGGCCGCGGAAGCCGATACGGTCGCCGCGCCGAAGCCGGTCGACACCCGCAGCGTGTTCGACCCGGCGCGCCGCGACAGCGTCGACTACGCCGTCTACGCCCGCGACGACCTCGTCCCGGGCGCCGTCGTCCCGGGCCCGGCGCTGATCATCGAGGACCAGACCACCACCGTCGTCACCTCGACCTTCGACGTCCGGGTGAACCCGCTCGGCTACCTGGTGCTGACCGCCCGGCGCGGCGCCGGCGCCGGCGCCTGAGGAGAACCGTCATGACCGCCAACCGTTCGGCCCTCGACCAGATCCACATGCAGATCCAGTGGAACCGGCTGCTCTCGGTCGTCGAGGAGCAGGCCCAGACCCTGGTGCGCACCGCGTTCTCGACCTCGGCGCGCGAAGCCGGCGACATCTCGGCCGGCGTGTTCGACGTCCAGGGGCGGATGCTGGCCCAGGCCGTCACCGGCACTCCCGGCCACGTCAACGCCATGGCCGCCTCCGTCGGGTTCTTCCTGGAGACCTACCCGATCGACACCATGGCCGAGGGCGACGTCTTCATCACCAACGACCCCTGGAAGGGCACCGGCCACCTGAACGACTTCACCGTCGTCACGCCGACCTTCCTGGACGGTCGGCCGGTCGGGCTGTTCGCCTGCACCACCCACGTCGTCGACGTCGGCGGCCGCGGCTTTGGCCCGGACGGCCGACAGGTCTACGAGGAGGGCATCAACGTCCCGATCATGCGGCTGGCGACGGCCGGCGAGGTCGACCGCGGCCTGCTGCACCTGATCGGCGTGAACGTCCGCAATCCCGTCGAGGTCGAGGGCGACATCTACTCGCTGATGGCCTGCAACGAGGTCGGCGGGCGGCGGCTGGTCGACATGATGCGGGAATTCGGCCTGGCCGACCTCGACGAACTCGGCCGCCACATCATCGACAGCAGCCGCGCCGGCATGCTGGAGGAGATCCGCAAGCTGCCGAAGGGCACCTGGAGCAACTCCATGCGGGTCGACGGCTTCGAGAGCCCGATCGACCTGGTCGGCACCCTGACGGTGACCGACGACGGCATCGAGGTCGATTTCGCCGGCACGTCGGGCACCTCGACCTACGGCATCAACGTGCCGCTGACCTACACCCAGGCCTACGCCAGCTTCGGGGTGCGCTGCGTGATCGGCGGCGCGGTTCCGAACAACGCCGGCTCGCTCGGCGCGGTGCGGGTGACGGCGCCGGAGGGCACGATCCTGAACGCGCCGCACCCGTCGGCGGTCGCCGCCCGCCACGTCACCGGGCAGATGCTGCCCGACGTCGTGCTGGGCTGCCTGAACCAGATCATCCCCGGCCGGGTGCCGGCGGAGGGCACCAGCTGCCTGTGGAACCCGGTGCTGCTCGGCGGCCACGGCGTCGCCGACGGCGACTACGGCAAGAGCCGGCCGTTCGCCATGAACACCTTCCACGCCGGCGGCACCGGTGCGCGACCGGGCAAGGACGGGCTGAACGCCACCGCCTTCCCGTCGGGCGTGCGCAACACCCCGGTCGAGGTCAACGAGACCATCGCCCCGCTGATCTTCTGGCGTAAGGAGTACCGCACCGATTCCGGCGGCCCCGGCACCCACCGCGGCGGCGTCGGCCAGATCATGGAGATCGCCCACGCCGACGGCGCACCGTTCGCCATGAACTGCATGTTCGACCGCGTGATCCACGCGCCGCGCGGCCGCAACGGCGGCCACGACGGCACCGCCGGCAAGCTGACGCTGGCCTCAGGCCCGTCGTTCCGCGGCAAGGGACGGCAGACCATCCCGGCCGGCGACAGCATCGTCATCGAGATGCCGGGCGGCGGCGGCCTCGGCGATCCGGCGGGACGCGACCGCGCCCAGCTCGCGATCGACGTGCGCGACGGGTTCGTCAGCGTCGAGCAGGCCAAGGCGGTGTACGGCTGGGACGCCGCCACGGCCACGGCGGGGGACGACTGACCGGCGACGACCTCTCGGCCACCGTCACCGGGTCGCCAGCAGCGTGGCGACTCCGGCGACGGTGACGGCGACGCCGACGACGACCCGGGGTCCGATCCGCGCGCCCCGCAGAAGCAAGCCGCCGAACACGAGGGTGGCAATCGGGTAGGTGGCGACCAGCGGCGCTACCAGCGCCACCGGGCCGCGCGCCAGGGCGCCGTACATGGTCACCAGCGCGGCGCCGTTGCACAGCCCGACGGCGGCGAACCACAGCACGCCCCGCGGGTCCGAGCGCGACAAGGACAGGCCGCCCCTGGCGCCGGCAAGCGCCAGCACAACCACCGCCGAGACGGCATAACCGATGGTGGCGGCGGCAAACGGGTCGGGCCAGGTCTCGAAGCCGATCTTTACCGCCGGCTGCACCGTGCCGCGGATCAGCGCCGCCGCCAGCGGCAGCAGCAGCGCCCCCCAGGCGGCGACGCCGACACCACGGGCCGACGCCAACGCCAGGATGGTGGCACCGGCGACCACCACCACCACGCCGGCCGCCTGCCCCCAGCCCGGCACCTCGCCCAGCAGCGCGGCCGCCAGCAGCACGGCGAACAGCGGTGCGAGGTTGCCGAGCGCGCCGGCGACGTGCGGGCCGAGACGCTGGTTGGCGCGAAAGGTCAGCATCGTCACCGCCACCGGAAACAACGCGCCGATCGCCACGAACACCAGCACCGCCGGCCAGGTCGCCGCCGACCAGCCGACCAGCAGCGGCGAGGTCGACAGGAACGCCACCGCCGTCGTCGTCACGCTGACCGCCGCTCCCTGCAGCGGCGGCACGCTGCGCAGCCCGAACTGGGTGAGCACCAGGGCCAGCCCGAAGAACCCGGCGGCGAGCAGCGCCAGTCCGACCGCGTCACCCAGCATGCCCCACCGCTCCTCCGGCGCGTCGCGCACCGGCCGCGACGGAGTTTTCACGTTCGTGCGTTCGAGGCTTCGGACATCCCGCGGATTGGCCCGCGGATTGGCCCGCGGACTGGCGGCCCGGACTGGACCGGATCTTGCTTGTCCGTGGTCGGCCGCCACGGCCGAAAACGGAGACCGCGATGCCGACCACCGACGCCCCACTCTATCTCGGCGCCATCCTGCTCGAATCCTCGCCCAGCGTCGTCATCAACATCGACGCCGAGGTGGTCGGAACCCTGAACGACGACACCCTGACCGGCAGCGCCCGCTCCGACCGGATGTTCGGCGGCGACGGCTGGGACGCGCTGTTCGGTCGCGGCGACGACGACATCCTGTACGGCAACGCCGGACTCGACACCCTCGACGGCGGCGACGGCGACGACCTGCTCTACGGCGGCCGCGACGACGACCTGCTGCGCGGCGGCGACGGCGACGACACCCTGTTCGGCGGCGCCAACTCGGAGCCGGTCTACGTGCTCCGCAATGGCGTCGCTATCCTTCTGGACGGCCGCGACACGCTGTCCGGCGGGGCCGGCGAGGATCTGATCTACGGCAACCAGGGCGACGATCGGCTCGACGGCGGCGACGGCGACGACGTGCTGTATGGCGGCCAGGGCAACGACCGGCTGACCGGCGGCGACGGCGACGACACGCTGTTCGGCGGCGACGGCAGCGACGCCTTCGTGTACCGCAACGCCGACGACGGCAGCGACGTGATCCGCGACTTCGACGTCGCGGTCGACCAGATCCTGCTGGCCGCCGGGGTGACGGTGGCGCGGCGCATGGATTTCGGCGACGACACGGTGCTGCGCCTGAGCACCGGCACGCGGATCACGCTGATCGGCGTCGGCGACCCTGACGACGTGGCGGTGTCGGGGCTTTAGCTGGTCAGGAGGTCGGCAACTCGGAGGGCGTCAGCCCGCGAGATGAGCCGCCACGTCGATGCGTCTGCTGTACCTCGGCGACGTCGATCCGCACTGTCGTAACATACGGGTGCCAGCGGCGTGCTCCGTGCAGACGATCTCACCAATCACACGGCCCAGCTGGTCGCGGTGGATCCTCGGCTCGATCGCTGCGCTGTCAGGCCGGTGATGACGATCATCAGCCGGTGGGCGCCAGGTCGCTGACAGGGCGCTTTGCCGGTCCTTGCCCATCCGCCGGCTTGCCGTGCATCCCGGACGAAGCGCGCGCCAGTCGCGGTCGAAATCCGGGACGGCCACTCCGCCTCACCGTCGGCAGCATCGGCGCGAAGCGCCGTCCGCATCGCTCGGCCCCTCGAGCAGCCGCGGCCGTCGCGCTCGGCTTCCGCTGGCTGACCGGTAGCGACACTGCGGGACGTTGACGGTCCGCGAAGCTGGGTGACCGGATCGGACGTGCATCAACTCAAGGCGCAGCTCGATCAGTGCCCATCTACCAATTCATCGTATCAATCAGGCACCAGGCGGGCCGACCCGCTCAGTCAGCCGGGCACCGACGCCGGCCAAATCCACCACGCCTCACGAGGGCCACCAGCCGGCGAGCTCGCGCCGGACCAGGGTCTCGTAGAGCGTGATCGCCCCGTCGCTCGAGTTCAGGCACGGCACCGCGCTGAAATGCGTGCCGCCGGCGTGCTCGAAGGTCTCCCGGGCCTGGATCGAGATCTCCTCGAGGGTCTCGACGCAATCGGCGACGAAGCCCGGCATCACCACCGCCAGCCGCTTGATCCCCGCGGTCGCCAATTCGGTGATGGTCTCGTCGGTGTACGGGCGCAGCCACTCCTCGCGCCCGAACCGGGACTGGAAGGTCAGCTTGAGCCGCGACGGCTCCAGGCCCAGGCGCTCGCGCACCAGGCGGGCGGTCTTGGCGCAGTGGCAGTGGTAGGGATCGCCGAGCGTCAGGTAGCGCTTCGGCAGGCCGTGGAACGAGGCGAGAATGACCTCCGGCTCCCAGTCGAGGGTCGCCAGATGGTCCCGGATCCCGGCCGCGACTGCCTCCACGTAGGCCGGGTCGTCGTGAAAGGCCGGGGCCGTGCGGATCGCCGGTTGCCAGCGTGCGTCGAGCATGTGGCGGGCGACCTCGTCGACCACCGTCGCGGTGGTCGAGGCGGCGTATTGCGGGTACAGCGGCAGCACCAGGATGCGGTCGCAGCCCTCGTCCTGAAGCGCCACCAGGCGGTCCCGGATCGCCGGGTTGCCGTAGCGCATGGCCCAGTCGACCCGCACCGTGGCGGCTTCGGGATCGAGCCGGGCCTGCAGCGCCTCGGCGGTCGCCCTGGTGTGGAAGCGCAGCGGCGACTCGTCGGTCTCCGTCATCCAGATCGCCCGGTAGGCCTCGGCGGTCTTGGGCGGTCGGGTGCGCAGGATGACCCCGTGCAGGATCAGCTTCCAGAGCAGGGGGTTGATCTCGATCACCCGGCGGTCCGACAGGAACTCCGCCAGATAGCGCCGGATGTCGGGAACGCTGGTGGAATCCGGGGTGCCCAGATTGACCAGCAGGACGCCGACCCGGCCGAGGCGGACGGTCGGATGGTCCGGCACGCCCGGGACGGCCTTGACGACGCGCAGGGACATGGGCGCGATCTCCTTTCAGCAGCGCTCGAAATGCGCGTTCGCGACGTGTCCGTCAACCGGCCGATGCCGATCATCGCGATAGGGAAGCGCCACGGTCACCGCGGAGCCGTCAGGAAAGCCAGCAGGACATAGCGCCGACCGGCGGTCACCGGAACCGCCTCGTGCAGCAGCGAGCACGAGAAGGCGAGGCCGCCGCCGGCCGGGGCCCGCCAGCGGTCGTCGCTGTACTCCGGGAACACCAGTCCGCCGCCGTCGTAGTCGTCGTTCAACTCGACGCTGACCGCCACCCGACGGTGGGCCGTGTTGGGCAGGTTGTTGTCGCGATGCGGCGCGAAGAAATCGTTCCGGTCGGCCTGGTAGCAGGCCACGTAGAAGGCCTCGGTTCGCAGTCGGTCTATCCACCACGCCTTCCAGAGTTCCGGCATCAGCCGGGCGGCAAGCGCCGCGGCGACCTCGGCGTAGAGCGGATCCGCTCGTTCGAGTGTCAGGTCGCGCCGCCGCTTGCGGTCGGGCATCTCCACCATCCGGGCCGAGCCGTCGCTGCCAAGGATGGCGACCGTGCCTTCCCGGTGGTCGACCTCGAACGCCTCGACCAGGCGCCGCCGGAGGTCCGGATCGAGGAGGTTCGGCAGCAACATCACCGGAGCGGTTGCGCGACGCTCGCCGGCCGGCGGTCGCGCCAAGCGCCGCCAAGGCGGCATCGAGACGCTCCAGACCGGCCGGGTCCGGCGAGACCCGGTCCAGCAAGCGCTGGGCCGGATCAGCCAGGATCGCCGAGGCGCTGCCGTCCTGCCCCTGAAACAGCGCCGACCGGATGCCGGCGTCGGGATCCCGGAGCGCCCGCGTCCCCGGGATGTCGTCGCCGTTCTCGGGCGACGCGTCGATCAGCAGCACCGTCGCCCTTCCCCGAACCGTCGCCACCAGGCGTCCGGCGGTCGCCGCGTCCAGGCCAGCCGCCAGCACCGTCGGGCCGCCCGTGACGTCCCGGTGATACTCGAAACGCCGCCCGGTCCGATCGTAGGTCACGAAGTTCGGCAGCCGCCGCCCCCATAACGCCGGAACCATGATGCCTCCCCCGCCGTCAAACGCCCAGGGTAGCCGGCGCGCGGCCGGGGGTCACGGGAGGATACCGATCCGGGCGTTGAGCCGGGGGAACGCTGCCTGTATGGTCCGCCGCCGATCCCGGGTGAGAGGACGCGCCCATGAGCACGCGGTACTTCTTTTTTGGCACGCTGATGGACCGGGACGTGCTCCAGCTGGTGCTGGACCGGCCGGTGGCGGCAGACGCCCTGGCGCCAGCCCGGCTGTCCGGTTTCCGGCGGGTCCGGATCCTGCGCGACAGCTTCCCGATCCTGGTGGCCGACCCCGGCTCGGCGGTCGACGGCGTGGTGTTCGAGACCGCGACCGCCGAGGAGGATTCGCGCATCCTGTTCTTCGAGGATTACGACTACGATCTGGCGCCGTGCCGCCCGGTGCTTGGCCGACGGCCGGGCGACCGACGCGGTGTTCTGCGGCGCCGAGGACGGGGTGCAGGGCTCCGACGAGCCCTGGGACCTGGCGCGCTGGGCGGTCCGCCACAAGCGCGGCTTCCTCGAGCTGTCGCGGGTCTACCTGTCCTGCTACGGTCGCCTGACACCGCACGAGGCCGAGCCGGTCTGGGTCGAGACGCGGGAACGGTTGCGCGCCGAGGGCATCCTGGTCCGCGACCCGCAACTCGCACCGGCGGCAGAGGGCTGAGCGATGAGACTGGTGGCAGAACAGATCAGCGAGGCGGCGTTCGCCCCGTTCGGGCAGATCCTGGCGCTGCCGGGCGAACCCGGGCGGGTCGACTACTCGGCTTTCGCCGAGAACCTGCGCCCGCACCGCGCCGAGCTGTGCTTCCGCACCAGCCTGACCGCGCCGAGCGCGCTGCCGCTGCGGACCCGCGTCATGGAGCGGCACGCGTTCTCCAGCCAGTCGTTCCTGCCGGTCGACGTGGCGCGCTACGTGGTCATGGTGGCGCCCGACGACGCCAGCGGCGGGCCGGACCTGTTCAGCGCCCGGCTGTTCCTGGTCGACGGCCGCACCGGGATCAACTACCGCGCCGGCGTGTGGCACCATCCGATGACCGTGCTGGACCGCGGGGCGGTGTTCGCCACCGTGATGTTCAACGACGGCGGCGACCGCGACGAGGATTGGGCCGACCTGCCCGTCGAGGTCGAGCTGGCGCTGGCCTGAGGTCGGCGCCGGCGGGTTCGGGTCCCGACCGCCCCCTCCACAGTCAGCCGCCCCGGAAGCCGTGGCGCAGAGCCGCGGCTATCCGAGGGCCCGACAGAGCGACGGTGGCAGGCAGCCGAGCGTGCCTACTGACGGGAGATACGCTCGTTTTAATCCCGCCCGCCGCTTACGCGGGGATGAAGCCGTCGGGTTCCAGCGGCGGGCTGTAGATCACGATCAGTTCGGCGGTTTCGTCGCCGAGGATCTCGACCTGGTGGGGCATCATCGGCGGGATCCGAACGACGGTGCCGGGACCGACCTCCCGGACCACGTCGTCGCCGAGCGCGATCCGCGCCCGCCCCGCCTGCACCAGGATGATCTGCCAGGAAACGCGGTGCTTGTGACGGCTGGCGGTGCCGCCGGGGGCGAGGCGCCCCTGGATCACCTCGACGCCGGCGCCGAGCTCGCCGTCGACCAGCCGTCGGTTCACCGTGCCGTCGTGCAGCGGCGGCGAGTAGGCGGGGATCGAGTCGAAATCCTGAATCAGGTCGTCGGCATCCATGGCGTCGCTCCGGCGGCAGGGTCCACCGGATCATGGCAACGTTCGACCGCGCGGACCAAGCTCCAGCACCGGGCGCGGGCGTCCGTCGCCGTCGACCGCCATGTAGGTGTAGTCGGCGGCGGCGACCCGCTCGGGCGCGCCCAGACCCTGGCGGCGGACCAGGACTTCCACCGCCAGGGTGATCGAGCTGGTGCCGATCCGCGCCACATCGGCGTGGCAGGCGATCACGTCGCCCACCATCACCGGCTTGACCATGGCGATGGCCGACACCGCGACGGCAACGACCGGACCGTTCGATATGCCGGCCGCGGTTCCGGCGGCGGCAGTCTCCATGATCGAGCGGATCCGGGCGCCGCCCACCAGGCCATTTCCGTCGCCATCACCGGCGGCGGCGCGCAGCGTGACGACCGGTTCATCGCGCGGCGTCTCGGCGGGCCAACTGGCGCGCGCGTGGGGGATGGTCCGGATCGTCTGGGGCACGGGAGCCTCCGAAGCGGTGGATGCTCAGTCTCGCGCGCCTCCACCCCGGGCCGCTCCTTGATCTGAGCAATATATTGCAGTGCAGCATTCTGGTTTCAATCAGAATCACTCATTCCGAAAAATCGATGTTGCATTGCAGCAAACTGACGGCTGGACGGACGCCGGCCTTCAGCCGCAACGGCCGGCGGCCGGGACGACCCGGATCAGCGCGCCGTCGGCGGCGTCGGTCAGCAGCCAGATCGCCCCGTCAGGGCCGATCCGGACATCGCGGAGTCGACCGAAATCGCCGCGGAACAGCCGCTCCTCGCCAACCACCCGGTCGCCCTCGACGTCGAGACGGACCAGCATCCGGTCCTTGAGGGCGCCGACCAGCAGGTCGCCGCGCCACCCCGGGAACAGCGGCCCCGAGACCACCGCCATGCCCGACGGCGCGATCGACGGGTCCCAGTGGAACACCGGCTGCTCGAGCCCGGGGGCGGCGGTGCCCTCGCCGATCTTCGCGCCCGAGTAGTCGATGCCGTAGGAAATGCGCGGCCAGCCGTAGTTGCGTCCACGCTCCGGCAGGTTGATCTCGTCGCCGCCGCGCGCGCCGTGCTCGACCAGCCAGAGCCGGCCGGCGGCGTGGTCGAACGCCATGCCCTGGGCGTTGCGATGGCCGAAGGACCAGATCTCCGGCGCCCCGCCACCGGACGCGAACGGGTTGTCGGGCGGCACGCCGCCATCGTCGCAGCAGCCGCAGCAGCGAGCCGGCGTGGTCGTCGGGATCCTGGGCCCGCTCGGCTTCGCCGCGGTCGCCGATGGTCACGAACAGGTAGCCCTCGGAGTCGAACACCAGGCGCGAGCCGAAATGCCGGCCACCGCCGCTTGGACGGTTCAGGCGGAAGATCACCTCGACGTCGTCGAGGCGCGGCTGGGCGCCCGATTCGTCGAGCCGGCCGCGCGCCACCGCGGTGCCGGCACCGCCGCCGTAGCCGGCCGCGAACGAGAGATAGACGAGGCGGTTCGAGGCGAATTCGGGGTGCAGGGCGACGTCGAGCATGCCGCCCTGGCCGCTGGCGACGACCGATGGGGTGCCCGACACCACGACGCTGGCGCCGCGATCGAGGTCGACGAGCCGGAGTCTGCCCGGCCGTTCGGTGACCAGCGCCTTGCCGTCCGACAGAAACGCCAACCCCCAGGGATGCGCCAGCCCGCCGAGCCGCTGTTCGGCGACCAGTTCGCAGGCCTCGGCCCGCTCCCGGACCTGGGCGCCGGCCGGCGCCGGCACCAGCAGCAGCCCGGCCAGCGTCGCCGCGACGAGCCATCCTGACGCCGCGCTACCGTGGATCTTCTGCCCCGCCGTCGTCGCCATCGCGCCACTCCGTCGCTGATCCGTTTCGGGTAAACATGGCGTTGCCGGCGGCGCGGCCAAGAGGTTCGGCTTTCCGGATGTCAGCGCCGCACCGCCTGGTCGAGCGCCTCGAGGAACCGCGATCGGTCCTGGCGGGTGAAGCCGGGGCCGCCGCCGGAGACCTCGCCCATGGCGCGCAGGTCGCTCATCAGGTCGCGCATCGCCAGCGCCATGCCGATGCCGTGTTCGGTGAACGGCTTGCCCTTGGTGTCCATGACCTTCGCGCCCTTCTCCAGGCAGCGCGCCGCCAGCGGGATGTCCCCGGTCACCGCGACGTCGCCGGGGCCGATGCGCTCGGCGATCCAGTCGTCGGCGGCGTCGAGTCGGTCCGACACCAGCACGTTGCGGACGTTCGGCCGGTCGGTGGTGCGGAAGCCGCGGTTGCTGACCAGGTGCACGATCAGGCCGTGGCGCTCGGCGACCCGGACGATCTCCTCGCGCACCGGGCAGGCGTCGGCGTCGACGTAGATCTCGGGCGGTCGAACGGCGTCGGTCACGTCGGGCTCCGGTGCTTGCGGGCGTAGTGTAGCTTGAGGGCGGCCGACTTGTAGCGCTCCAGACGGCGGAAGCGCACCGCAAGGCCGTACCGGTCGATCCGCAGCACGGTGACCGCCAGGCCGTCGATCCGCAGCGCGCCGTCGGGATCGTGCCAGTCGCTGATCACGATCGACAGGGTGGCGCGCTGGCCGGCGACGAGGCCCCCGGCGTAGGGCGAGACCAGCAGGCCGTCCTCGGACCAGTTGCGGATCGGGTGGTCGCGCCCGTCGATGCGGGCGTAGCTGTCGCCGTGCGGCTCCAGCCGGCGCTGGCGGCGACGGTTGCTGATCGGGGTGCGGGGACGCGACAGGAACGGGATACGCATTCCCGCAGGATAGCCGCCAAACAGCGGCGATTTCCGGGCGCGGTCGGCAAGCCACCGGCAGCCTGGGGACGGCCGGCTTGCCGCCGCCCCGGTCGGGCGGTACATCCCGGCCATGAAGGACGGCATCGAGACGCGGCTGCACGTGACCGGCGACCTGGCCGCCGACGCCAGCGTCGAGCTGGAGGCCGGGCAGGCCCACTACCTGCGCAGCGTGCTGCGGCTCGCCCCCGGCGAGGCGGTGGCGCTGTTCAACGGCCGCGACGGCGAGTGGCTGGCCCGCATCGCCGCCATCGCCAAGAACCGGGCGGTCCTCACCGTGGAACGGCAGACCCGGCCGCAGCGTCCGGAGCCGGATTTGTGGCTCGCCTTCGCGCCGATCAAGCGCGCCCGCATCGACTTCACCGCCCAGAAGGCGACCGAGCTCGGCGCCTCGCTGCTGTGGCCGGTGATGACCCGCCGCACCATGGTCGACCGGGTCAACACCGAGCGGTTGCTGGCCAACGCCGTCGAGGCCGCCGAACAGTCCGACCGCCTGACCGTCCCGGCGGTGCGCGAGCCGGTGTCGCTCGAGCGGATGATCGCCGACTGGCCGGCCGACCGGCCGCTGATCCTGTGCGACGAGAGCGGCGCCGGCCAGGGCATCGCCGCCGCGCTGGTCGCCGCCGGTCCGGCGATCCGCGAGCGTGCCGGATTCGTGATCGGACCGGAAGGAGGCTTTGCCGACGAGGAACTTGACCGGCTTCGGAAGCTGCCGTTTGTTACCGCCGTCGGACTGGGGCCCAGGCTCCTGCGTGCCGATACCGCAGCGCTGGCGGCTTTGGCCGTCTGGCAGGCGGTTGCCGGCGATTGGACGACCCCCATCGACTGAGCGTGGAGCACGCATGTCCCGTCCACCCGAAGACCAAGGCGCGCCGATCACCGACAAGGCGCAGCTGGTCGAATGGTTCTCCTCCGGCGTCAAGCCGCGCTCGGCCTGGCGGGTCGGCACCGAGCACGAGAAGTTCGCGTTCCGCCTGAGCCGACCTGCGGCGCCTGCCCTACGAGGGTCCGGACGGCATCGGCGCGATCCTGGACGGCCTGACCCGCTTCGGCTGGGAGCCGATCCAGGAGCACGGCAAGACCATCGCGCTCGCCCACGCCGGCTGCGCCATCACCCTGGAACCGGGCGGCCAGTTCGAGCTCTCGGGCGCCCCGCTCGACAACCTGCACCAGACCTGCGACGAGGTGCACACTCACCTCGCCCAGGTAAAGGAGGTCTGCGACGAGCTCGGCGTCGGCATGCTCGGCCTCGGCTTCGACCCGAAATGGCGGCGCGAGGACATCGGCTGGATGCCGAAGGGCCGCTACGAGATCATGAAGCGCTACATGCCGCTGAAGGGTGGCATGGGCATCGACATGATGAAGCGCACCTGCACCGTGCAGACCAACCTCGACTTCGAATCCGAAGCCGACATGGTGGAGAAGTACCGGATCAGCCTGGCGCTGCAGCCGCTGGCGACCGCGCTGTTCGCCAGTTCGCCGTTCTACGAGGGCAAGCCGTCGGGGTTCCAGTCGTTCCGCAGCCACGTGTGGACGGATACCGATCCCGACCGCTGCGGGATGCTGCCGTTCGTGTTCGAGGACGGCTTCGGCTTCGAGCGCTACGTCGACTACCTGCTCGACGTGCCGATGTACTTCGTCTACCGCGACGACACCTACATCGACGTCGCCGGCCAGAGCTTCCGCGACTTCATGGCCGGCAAGCTGCCGGACGTCGCCGGCCACACCGCCTCGATGGGCGACTGGTCGGACCACACCACCACGGTGTTCCAGGAAGTCCGCCTGAAGAAGTACATCGAAATGCGCGGCGCCGACGGCGGCCCGTGGAACCGGCTGTGCGCGCTGCCGGCGCTGTGGGTCGGGCTGCTCTACGACAAGGGCGTCCAGGACCAGGTCTGGCAGCTGTGCCGCGACTGGACGGTGGCCGAGCACCAGGCGCTGCGCGACGCGGTGCCGCGCCAGGGGCTGTCGGTGGAGTTCCGCGGCCGCAGCCTCGCCGCCTGGTCGCGCGACGTGCTGGCGCTGGCCCGGGAAGGGCTGCGACGCCGCAAGCGCTTCGACAGTTCCGGCAACGACGAGACCGGGTTCCTCGGGGTGCTCGACGCGATCGCGGAGTCCGGACGCACCCCCGCCGAGGAATTGCTGGACGCCTACCACACCCGTTGGGGTGGCTCGGTTGACCCGGTGTTCGAGGAACTGCGCTACTAGGCCCTGAGCAGCTCGGCTGGCTCCGCGCTGGTCCAGCCGGGAACGGTGACTTCCCGGTTCCGGATCAGGTCCAGGCAGACGTCGACCACCGCCGGGTCGAGTTTGGTGCCGCGCATCTCGGCGAGCACCTCCAGCCCCTTGTCGAGGCCGAGGCCGGGCCGGTAGGGACGGTGCGAGGTGACCGCCTCGAGCACGTCGGCGACCGACAGGATGCGCGATTCCAGCAGCAACTGATCGCCGGTCAGGCCGAGCGGGTAGCCGGAGCCGTCCATGGTCTCGTGGTGCTCGCGGACCATCCGGGCGACCGGCCACGGGAAGTCGATGTCCTTGAGGATCTCGTAGCCGACCTCGGGATGGGTCTTGATGATCGCGAACTCCGGGGCCGACAGCCGGCCCGGCTTGTTCAGGATCTCCGTCGGCACGTTGACCTTGCCGATGTCGTGGACGATGGAGGCGAGGCGCAAGCCCTCCAGGCGGTTCTCGTCGAGACCCATCCGGCGGCCGATGGCGAGCGCCAGATCGGCCACCCGGTCCTGGTGACCGACGACGTACGGGTCGCGGCGCTCGACGGTGGCGCACAGCGCCTGCACCGTCTTGATCATCGACGACTTCAGCCGGTTGGCGGCCTCGACCCGCTCGGTGACGTCCCGGCAGGTCACCAGCCACCGGCTGGCGCCGATCTCGATCGGCTTGGCGCTGAGCAGAAGCTCGCGCCGGCTCCCGTCCGCCAGGATCGCGAAGCACTCCACGTTCACCGACTCGCGGTCGCGGGGCAGGTCGTGGAGCGGGCAGCCCTCGCACGACACCAGCTCGGCCAGGCCGCCACGCGCCATCGCCTCATCGACCCCGATCCCGAAGATCGCGCCGATGTTCGGGGCGACGAAGGTGAAGCGCCCAGCCCCGTCGAGCAGCATCACCGCGTCCGAAATGCTCTCGACCACCAGCCGGTGGAGGGTCTGCGACTCCACCAGGTGCTGCTCGGCGTTGAATTGCTGGGTCCGGTCGATCACGACCCCGAGCAAGCCCACCGGAACGCTGTCGGCGTCGTCAAGCCGGATCTTGAAAAGCTCGCCGCGGATCGGCTCGCGCCCCGGCGGGTGAAGGTTGAGCTCATAGCTCGCAACGCCGCCGCTCGCCAGCAGCCTGCGGTCGGTGTCCTCGTGCCAAGACCAGTCGGTGGGGTTGAGATCGGCGGCGGTCCGGCCGACGATCTCGTCGACGCTTGTTCCGAGAAGGGTGCAGAGCGCATCGTTGGCGTGCGTGTACACCAGATCGACGTTCTTGATGTACGCCGGCATGGGAAGCATGTCGAAGACGGTCCTGCGCTCCAGTGTCGTGGTGGCAATGGTTTGCATTCACAGCACCCGGACCATCATCGGCTATGGACACCCCATGGCATCGGCCAGCCTCGCGCTTCACGAAGGATTTTCCCACGACAACGACTCTAACGGCGCAGACGTTAAGGGAGCGTTACCCGCAAAACTTAAGGATCCAGTCGCCGATCCGCGGATGCCGCAGGTCCGCCGAGCCGGTATGAAGCAGCTCGATCAGCGACCTGACTGCGGGATCGAGGGAGCGGAGCATGCCACCCGGCATCCTGGAACACGGCCACAGCCGCGAGCAGATCCGGGCTCGTCTGGCGGTCGGACCGCGGGCGAGCTACCTGCGCGACCTGGTGTTCGGCGGCATCGACGGCGCCGTCACCACCTTCGCGATCGTGGCCGGCGTGGTGGGCGCCGATCTCTCCACCCGGATCGTGCTGATCCTCGGCGTCGCCAACCTGTTGGCCGACGGATTTTCGATGGCCGCCGCCAACTACTCCAGCACCCGCACCGAGGCCGACGAGTACGCCACGCTGCGCGCCATGGAGGAGCGGCACATCGACGCCGTTCCCGAGGGCGAGCGCGAGGAGGTCCGCCAGATCCTGCGCGCCAAGGGGTTCTCGGGCGACGCGCTGGAGCCGGCCGTCGAGGTGATCACCGCCGACCGCGAGCGCTGGATCGACACCATGATGGCCGACGAGCACGGACTGCAGCCGGTAGCGCGCACGCCGGTGCGGGCGGCGGCGGCGACCTTCGCCGCCTTCGTGGTCTGCGGCATCGTACCGCTCGCTGCCGTTCCTGTTCGGCCTGCCGGCCTCGATCGCCGCCTCCACCGCGATGACGGGCCTGACCTTCTTCGCCATCGGCTCGCTGCGAAGCCGCTGGTCGCCGCTGCCCTGGTGGCGCGCTGGCCTCAACACCACCGCGATCGGGCTGGGGGCGGCGGCGGTCGCCTACGTGGTCGGGGATCTGCTGGCGCAGGCTGTGACGGCGGCCGCGGCCTGCCGGGTGGACGGTGCGGCCGGGAGGACTATCCTGCCGCCGCGGCGGCGCTCCACGCCACTGCCCCCGGAGCAAGCGCCATGACCGCCGCCGCCCCCCGCCCGCTCGGCCTCGCCCATTTCACCGTGCTGGACGTCGCGCCACTGGACCTGGTGGGGCTGGCGGCGCGCACCGGCTGGGCCGCCATCGGTATCCGCCTGATCCAGGCCGCCCCCGGGACGCCGGTCTACGCGCTGCCCGCCGGCAGCGCCGACATGCGCGAGATGCGCCGGCGGCTCGACGGCGAGGGCGTGCGGGTTCACGACATCGAGATCGCCACCATCGGCGTCGATTTCTCCCCGATTCCTTGGCGCCGGTGCTGGAATCGGCGGCGGAACTGGGCGCGGCGCGCCTCAGCGTGTGCGGCGACGACCCCGATGCCGCGCGGCTCGCCGCCAGCTTCGCCGGGCTCTGCGACCTCGCCGCCGGGTTCGGCATCGGCGTCGACCTGGAATGGATGGCGTGGCGGCCGGTCGGCCGGCTGGCCGACGCGGTGGCGGCGGTCACGGCCGCCGCCCGCCCGAACGGCGCCGTCCTGGTCGACGCGCTGCACCTGTTCCGCACCGGCGGCAGCCCGGCCGAGTTGACGGCGCTGCCACCGGGCACGATCCGCAGCGTCCAGATCTGCGACGCCGTGGCCGAGGCACCGGTCGGCACCGAGGCGATCATCCGTGAGGCCCGCTCCGGACGGCTGCCGCCGGGCGAGGGCGTGCTGCCGCTCGACGCCCTGATGGCCGCCCTGCCGGAAGACGCCGCGCTGTCGGCCGAGGTGCCGATGGGCACCGCCACCCCGCCCGAGGAGCGGGCGCGCCGGGTCTACGCGGCAACGCGGGCGCTGGTGGAGCGCCACCGGTCGGGTTGAGGCGGACGCCATCCGCTTGCCACCGCCGCTGACGCAGGAGACAATGGCCTTCACCGTGTTCGTGAGGGGTGGGCCTTGGTCCTCACGCTGTTTCCTCCGTCGCGGGCTGAGCCGCGCGTGGTTCTGCCCCGGATCTATCTGCGGCCGCCGCAGCGCGGCGACTGGCT
The DNA here is from genome assembly GCA_018401495.1 of Rhodospirillaceae bacterium. Taxonomy (GTDB): domain Bacteria; phylum Pseudomonadota; class Alphaproteobacteria; order Thalassobaculales; family Thalassobaculaceae; genus Thalassobaculum_A. Next base: position 94,222 of record JAGYJX010000006.1, on the reverse strand, counting down.
GGAATGGGCCGAGCTGCGCGCCCTGTCGCGCGACTTTCTGGTACCGTGGGAGCCGACCTGGCCGGACGACGCGCTGACCCGCGCGGCGTTCCGCCGTCGCCTCGCGCGCTACACCGAGGACTGGACGCGCGACCAGGGGTACTCGTTCTTCATGTTCCGGCGCGACGACGACGCCCTGCTCGGCGGCATCACGCTGGCCAACGTCCGGCGCGGCGTCGCCCAGTCCTGCACCTTCGGCTACTGGATCGGCAAGCCGTTCGCCCGTCTCGGCTACATGACCGAGGCGGTGCACGGCGCCTGCGGCTTTGCCTTCGACCACCTGCGCCTGCACCGGGTGGAGGCCGCCACCCTGCCGCACAACACCGCCAGCCAGGGCGTGCTGCGCAAGTCCGGCTTCCGCGGAGGAAGGTCTGGCGCGGCGCTACCTGAAGATCGACGGCAAGTGGCAGGACCATCGGCTGTTCGCGCTGCTGCGCGACGAGTTCGATCCCGGCGTGCGACCGGCTCTGACCCGCCGGCAGCCGCCGACAGACGTGCCGCCCAGCCGCGTTGTGCCGGGGCCCCCGGCCGTCTAGCCTCACCGGCAAAACCCGCCGGGAGGAGCGCCAGCATGGCCGAGCGTCAGGAATACGAAGTCTTCGCCGTCAAGTACGCCCACATCGCGACCCGCATGGCGTCGCAGAACCTGATCTTCAACGACCTGCACGACTCGCCGATGCCGCTCGACTACTTCGTCTGGGTGGTGCGCGGGGCCGGACGGACCTTCGTCGTCGACACCGGCTTCGGCGAGCGCGAATCGAAGGCGCGCGGCGTGCCGCTGATCCGCACCCCGGCCGAGGGCTTGCAGTCTGCTCGGCATCGACGCCGCCGAGGTCGAGGACGTCATCATCACCCACCTGCACTACGACCACGCCGGCGGCCAGCACCACTTCCCGAAGGCGACCTTCCACCTGCAGGACGGCGAGATGGCCTACGCCACCGGCCGCTGCATGTGCTTCGAGGCGATCCGCCGGCCGTTCGACGTCGAGCACGTCACCGACATGGTCCGCCATGTCTACGGCGGCCGCGTGAAGTTCCACGAGGGCGACGCCGAGCTGGCGCCGGGCTCACCATCCACAAGGTCGGCGGGCACTCGGCCGGGCTGATGTGCGTGCGGGTCTGGACCAGGCGCGGCTGGGTGGTGCTGGCGTCGGACTGCGCGCATTTCTACCGCAACCTGCGCGAACGCAACCCCTTCATCATCTGCTTCAACCTCGGCGAGATGATGAACGGCTTCAACACCCTGGAGATGCTGGCGGAGTCCAACGACCACGTGATCCCCGGGCACGACCCGCTGGTGATGTCGTACTACCCCGCGCCGTCGCCGGAGATGGAGGGCGTCGTGGTCCGCCTCGACGTGGCCCCGAAGGCCGGGTAGCGGGGATCGGGCGGCCGCACCCGACGGCCCGTCAATCCGTGGCCCCCGGCTCGGCCGCGCCACGGCGCGTCCGTCCGGGGTGACGACGGAGGTGGGTGGCCGACCCCGATGCGGGCGGGCTCGGCGGCCGACCCGGCCAAGGCCCTCTTCCCCTGTCGTCACCCCGGGCAAGCGCAGCGCGACCCGGGGCCCACCCGCCGCCTCGGCCGCTCCGCGCTCGGCTATTCCACGATCCGCAGCCACGGCCACCGCGACCGGTAGCTCTCGGCCTTCGCGCGCCGAAGCGCGGACGGGCTCGGGCACAACGGGTTGGGGCGCAGGATGCCGGCGTACAGCTCGTCGAGGCCGTGCGGCGCGTCGCAGGTCAGGCTGCCGTCGCGGCGCGGCGCCAGGCCGACGCAGGTGCAGGCGACCGGAAACAGCGCGATCGCGTCGGCCGCGGACGCCACCGGCGGATACGGCGTCCCGAACTTCGCCTGCGTACCACAGCGGCACCCGCTTCTGGTTCTTCAGTTCGACCATCACGCCGAGGTCCGCGAACAGCTCGGCGGCCCTGCCGGATCACCCGCGTCCTCGGCCTCCCAGCCGGTCTCGTCGTCCCAATAGAAGACGTCGTAGTCCTTGATGTTCTCGCCCGGCGGCCGGCCCGACAGCCGGTTCCACGCCGGGCCGTAGACGCAGCCCGCCACCAGCCAGGGCTGGTCGACGCCGAGCGCCGGCAGGCGCTCCAGGATCGCCCGGTTGACCGGATTCGCCAGCGCGTCGGCGATCAGCGTTTCGCCGGTCGCCGCCACGCGTGCTCTCACGCGCGCACGCGCACACCGCCGCGCGGCCCGGTGTTCAGCCGATCGGCGAACGCCGGCGCCAGCGGCCTGTCCGTCGCGCAGGTTCAGCCAGAGCCGCCACAGGTCGCGCCGGCGCTCGGGCTTCCGGCCAGTCCTCGAAGCCGCCGCGGGCGTGCAGGATCGAGTGGTTGCACAGCAGCTGGATGTCGCCCTTCTCGAAGGTCATGTCGAACCGGAACGGCGGCTCCAGGGCCAGGCGGCCGACCTCGCGCACGGCCTCCAGCGCCAGGCCGGTCAGCGCCATGCCGCGCTTGGTCATGCCGTCCTCGATGGTCTTGCCGTTGTAGCGGCACGACAGCCGGCCCTCGAACCACGAGAACACCGGCACGCGGTGGAAGGTGGTCTCGTCCGGATCGTCGGTCACGCCCTCGCCGCGCAGGTCGAAGTGGAAGCCCTCCAGCAGCGGCGCGATCAGGTCGGGACGCTCGGCCGCGAGGTGGTTGTAGATCGCGATGCCGCTGGCGATCCGGCTCTCGCCGCCGCGCATCGCCGGGTGCCGGCACAGCAGGCCGACCACGTCGGCGGCGTCGCAGTGCGCCCGCATCTCGGCGCGGGTGGTGTAGCCGCGCACGTTCTTCGCCCCGTAGTCACGACCGGTGTCGCGCACCCTGCCGATCAGGTCGCCGTCGGCGTTCTGCGGCACCGGCTCGCCGAGATGCACCGCCAGCCCCCAGTACAGCGCCGCCAGCGCGTCGTCGTCGTAGCGCGCCGGGTCCAGGCCCTTGACCAGCACGACGCCGCGGCCTTGGTCGAGATCGCGGGCCCAGCCGGCGATGCGGTCGGCCAGGTGGGTGAGCGGAAAGTCGTCGCGGCCGAAGCCGCCGGGGCCGAGGCCGCGCGAAAGCACAACCTCGACGGCGCGGTCGAGTTCGTGGACCTCGTGGCCGTCGAGCCGGTGTACCCAGCCAGGGTCGCCCGCCAGGTCGGCGGCCAGCCAGGCCGCCGGATCGGCCACCGGCACCGGCGGCCGGGCGGGGCCGGGTGCCGGGTCGAGTGCGGTGTCGGGCGCGTGGCATCGCGGGCTCCTTGCGAAACAGTCGTTCGCCATCGGCGGCAGGCGCTAGTATGAACCGGTCGACGAGACCTGGGGGACGAAGATGCGGCGGTGGATCGGTCACGGCGCCTTGGGCGCGGCGGATGCGGCGGTTCGAGCGGGCTGATGCCGAACCGCCTGCGCACGCCGGATCTGGTCCTGTGGGCCGTCACCCTCGCGCTCGGCGCCGCCGGGGGGCTGGCGCTCGACCTGCTGCACGTGCCGCTCGCCTGGCTGCTGGGCTCGCTCGGCGCCGTCGCGGCGGCCGGGCTGCTCGGGTATGAACTGGCGGTGCCGCCAGGCGGACGGCAACTCGGCCAGCTGCTGCTCGGCGCCGCCATCGGCCTGACCTTCACCCCGGCGGTCGCCGAGGCGGTCGCCGGATACGCGCCGGTCATGCTCATCGGCGCGCTGCTGTCGATCCTGTACGGCGTGGTCGCCGCCTATTCGCTGCGCCGGACCGCCGGGGTCGACGACGCCACCGCGTTCTTCGCCAGCGTACCGGGCGGAGTCGCCGAAATGTCGATCCTGGCGGAGCGACACGGCGGGCACACGGCGCCGGTCTCGCTCGCCCAGTCGCTTCGCATCCTGTGCGTGGTGATCACCATCCCGCCGGCGATCACCGTTCTCGGACTCGGCGGCGTCGACCCGTTCGAGCCGAGCACCCTCGGCTTCGACCCGCTCGGCTTCGGCGCCCTGGTGACCCTGGCGGTCGCCGCCGGCGCGCTGCTGGCGTGGCGACGCGTTCCAAACGCCTGGCTGCTGGGCCCGATGGCGGTGGCGGTGCTGGTGACGGTCACCGAGAGCGATCTGTCGTCGATGCCGAACCCGGTGCTGAACCTGTCGCAGGTGCTGATCGGCGCCACCCTCGGCCTGCGCTATCGGCGCGACCGGTTGCTGGCGCTGCGCCGGTTCCTGGCCCCGGCGGTGCTGTCGACACTGGTCCTGGTCGGGTTGAACGTGGCGACCGGGGCGGTCATCGGCCTCGCCGTCGGGCTGCCGGTGGCGACCATGGCGCTCGCGGTGTCACCGGGCGGCATGGCCGAGATGAGCATCACCGCCCGGATCCTGCATCTGGGGGTCCCGATCGTCGCGGCGTTCCACGTGGTGCGGATCTTCCTGGTGATCGGATTCTCGGAAATGGTGTTCCGCAGGGTGTTCCGCCGCGCGGGTCGACCGACATGACGCCGCCGTCGCGCCCGTCCCGCGCTGAGCTGCGCGAGCTCGCGCTCGAGCTGTTTCCGAAGGGCATCGCCCGGGTCAGGGATCCCGGCTTTCGCGGCTACCTGGAATCGGTGATCGCCAACGAAGCGGCACTCGACCGGGTGATCCGGGCCTTCGAGCTGTTCGCCCCCTACCTGCCGGACGACGCCGTCACCCTCGACTGGGGCTGCCGCCACGCGTTCGATTCGTGCCTGATGCGGCGCTGGCTCGGCCCCGCCGCCACCCTGCACGGCTGCGACCTGGACGACGACGACTTCTCGGCGTTCTTCGACTACGCGCGGCCTGGAGTACCGGCGCCTGTCGCACACCTGGACCCTGCCCTATCCCGACGCGACCTTCGACCTGGTGCTCTCCAGCGGCGTGCTCGAGCACGTCGCCAACGAGTACGAGAGCCTGAAGGAGGTGTGGCGCGTCCTGAAGCCGGGGGTGTCCTGGCCGTCACCTTCCTGCCGAACGCCTGGTCGCTGAGCGAGAACCTGGCGGATCTGGTGAAGCCCGGCGCCGGCCACAACCGCCGCTACCGGCGGGCGCAGACGCGAGAGCGGTTCCTCGAGCGGGGCTTCCTGGTCGAGGCCAGCGGCTATCACCAGGTGTTCCCGACGCTGGCCAAGACCGTGAAGGTCGGCGGCGGCATCGGCGCGCTGGCCGGCGGGCTGGCCCGGCTGAACCGACCGCTGGAGAAGCTCTGGCCGGTCCGGTTGCTGGCCTCCAACCTCTACTTCATCGCCCGCAAGGTCGAGCGGATCTGATGGTCAGACCGCCGTCCGGTAGCGCTCCCTGACGGTCCGGACCACCTCGTCGGGGTCGCGTTGCCACCAGTCGCGGGCCGAGAAGATCTCGACCTCGCGCATGCCCTGCCAGCCAGCGGCCTCGACCATCCCGCGGATGCCGGGGATGTCGATCACGCCGTCGCCCATCATGCCGCGGTCGAGACGCAGGTCGGTGGTGTCGGCCAGCCAGTCCGAGACGTGGAAGGCGCAGATCCGGCCGCTGGCGCGGGCGATCTCGCGGGCGAGGTTGGGATCCCACCACACCGCGTAGACATCGACCACGATGCCGAGGCCGGGAACCGCCTCGCCCGGCGCCGCCCCCGGCGCCAGCGCCTCGAACCAGTCGTTCGCCAACTCCAGGGTCGGCAGCACCGACCGCGCCGCCGTGATCATCGGGTGCAGCGGTTCCAGCCCCAGCGTCACCCCGGCCGCCCGGGCGACCGGCAAGAGCTCGGCGAGGCCGTCGAGGGCACGGGCGCGGGCGCCGGCGAGATCCCGGTCGCCGGCCGGCAGGCCGCCGGCGATCGTCACCACGCAGCGCGCGCCGAGCTCGGCCGCCTCCTCGATCACCCGGCGGTTGTCGTCGATCCGGGTGCGGCGGACCGCCGGATCGCGGTCGGTCAGCAGGCCGCCGACCAGATGGCCGGTCACCGCCAGGCCGGCCTCGCGGATGCGCCGCGCCGCCGCCTGCAGGCCCAGGGCGCGGACCGAGTCGCTCCAGGTCCCGATCCCGGCGACGCCGTGGCGGGCGTACCCGTCGATCGCCTGCTCCAGCGTCCAGCGCTCGCGGGTGGTGACCTGGTTGATCGACAGCAGGCGGTCGTCGGGCACGGCGGCGGTCCTTTCGGGAAGCTCCGGGCGATTGTTGAACGGCGGGCGGCCGCGTGCAAACGTCCATCCCGGCGCCTGGGCGCCGCGCCGTTCCGGCAGGGAGCTCCGCCATGGCCAAGACCCGCCTCGCCGTCGTCGGTGTCGGGCTGATCGGGATCCGCCACGCCGAGCTGATCGCCGCGATCGACGAGGTCGAGCTGGCCGCCGTCGCCGACCCCTCGGAGGTCGGCCCGCGCGAGGCCGCCCGCCTCGCCACCCGGCACTACGCCGACTACCGCGAGATGCTCGACCGCGAGCGGCCGGACGGGGTGATCGTGGCGGCGCCGAACCAGCTGCACCTGGCGGTCGGCCTCGCCTGCGTCGAGCGCGGCATCCCGGCGATCGTCGAGAAGCCGCTGGCCGACACCCTGGAGGCCGGCGCCGAGCTGGTGCTGGCCGCCGAGGCGGCCGGCGTGCCGCTGCTGGTCGGCCACCACCGCCGCTACAACCCGATGGTCGAGGCGACCCGGGAGATCCTGGCGCGCGGCGCCCTCGGCCGGCTGGTCGCCGTCAACGCGGTGTGGGCGGTGCGCAAGCCGGCGCCGTATTTCGACGCCACCTGGCGGCGCACCACGGGCGGCGGGCCGATCCTGATCAACATGATCCACGACGTCGACTGCCTCAGGCACTTCTGCGGCGAGATCGCCGAGGTCCAGGCCTACGGGTCCTCGGCGATCCGCGGCTTCGAGGTCGAGGACACCGCGGTGGTGGCGATCCGCTTCGCCAGCGGCGCGCTCGGCACCATCACCCTGACCGACGCCGCCCCGTCGCCGTGGGGCTGGGAAGCCGGCTCGGCCGACAACCCGAACATCGCGGCGTCGGGACAGAACTGCTACCGCTTCCTCGGCACCGAGGCGGCGCTCGACTTCCCGAACCTGACGCTCTGGCGGGGGGCCGGACCGGAGCCGGCGTCCTGGGCCGATCCGCTGGCCGCGACGCCGCTTGCCTGGGCCGGACACGAGGCGCTGCCGCAGCAGATCCGGCACTTCGTGCGCGTCATCGCCCGCGCCGAGGCACCGCGGGTCGACGGCCGCGACGGCCTGGCGACGCTGGCCGCGACCATGGCGATCAAGCAGGCGATCGCGACCGGCCGCCCGGTCGCGCCCGCCGCGGCCCCGGCGGCCGGAGCCCGCGCGTGACCGCCCCGGAGCGGGAGGTCGATCTCGTCGTCCTCGGCGCCGGCGCCGGCGGCATGACCGCGGCCCTGACCGGCGCGCTGCTCGGGCTCGAGGTCGAGCTGCTGGAGAAGGCCGCCGTGGTCGGCGGCACCACCGCGGTGTCGGCCGGTTCGGTGTGGGTCCCGAACACCCGTCACGCCCCGCCCGACGACAGCGTCGAGCGCGCCCGCACCTACCTCCAGGCAACCGTCGGCGACCGGCTGCGGCCGGAGCTGTGCGAGGCGTTCCTGGCGCGCGGGCCCGAGATGGTCGCCTTCCTGGAGGAGGGCAGCGAGGTGCGGTTCCGCGCCTACCCGCACCACCCCGACTACCTGGCGACCGCCGAGGGCGCCACGCTGCACGGCCGGGTGCTGGAGGCGCTGCCGTTCGACGGGCGCCTGCTCGGCCGCGACTTCGTGCTGCTGCGCCCGCCGCTGCCGGAGTTCACGCTGTTCGGCGGCATGATGGTCGACCGCACCGACATCGGCCACCTGCTGAACGCCACGCGCTCCGGCCGGTCGCTGCGGCACGCGCTGGGGCTGGTCGGCCGGTTCGGCCTGGACCGGCTGCGCTTCCCGCGCGGCACCAGGCTGGTGATGGGCAACGCGCTCGCCGGCCGACTGCTGCTGTCGCTGATCCGCCGCGGCGTGGCGATCCGCACCGGCGCGCGGGTCCTCGGCCTGATCGAACGCGACGGCCGGGTCGACGGCGTCACCCTGGCGGACGGCGAGCGGCTGATCGCCCGCCGCGGCGTGGTGCTCGCCACCGGCGGCTTCTCGCGCCATCCGGAGCTGCGCCGCGCGCTGCTGCCGGAACCGCTGGCCGAGCATACCCCGCTGGTCGAGAGCGTCACCGGCGACGGCATCGATTTCGGCCGCTCCGCCGGCGGCCGGCTCGGCGAGGGCCACGCCGCGACGAGCTACTGGGCGCCGATGTCGACCCGGCGGCGGCGCGACGGCAGCACGGCGGTGTTCCCGCACTTCGTGCTCGACCGCGGCAAGCCGGGCCTGATCGCCGTCGACCGGAGCGGGCGGCGGTTCGTCAACGAGGCCACCACCTACCACCTGTTCGGCCAGGCGATGCACGCCGCCCACCGCGAACGGCCGACGATCCCGTGCCTGTTCGTCTGCGACCACGCGTTCGTGCTGAAATACGGGCTCGGCATGATCCGGCCGCGCGGGCTGAACCTGGCGGGCGCGGTCGCCGACGGCTACGTGACCCGCGCCGACACCGTCACCGCGCTGGCCGCGGCCTGCGGCGTCGACGCGGCGGCGCTGCACGAGGCGGTGGCGCGCAACAACCGCTACGCGGCGGACGGCGTCGACCCGGAGTTCGGCAAGGGCGGCGACGCCTACCAGCGCAACCTCGGCGACCCGGCGCACGGCCCGAACCCGTGCCTCGGGCCGATCGCGACGCCGCCGTACTACGCGATCCGGGTCCAGCCGGGCGACATCGGCGCCAGCGTCGGCCTCGTCACCGACGGCGATGCCCGCGTGCTCGACGCCGACGGGCGGCCGGTGCCGGGGCTGTACGCCTGCGGCAACGACATGGATTCGATGATGGCCGGGATCTACCCGGGGCCGGGCATCACCATCGGCCCGGCGATGACCTTCGCCTGGATCGCCGCCCGCCACGCGGCGCGCAGCAACGCCTGAGGGCGGACCGGACGACCGGCGGCCGGTGCTCGGACGCCCGCCGCCGCTACCGCCCCGGCTCGCCCTGCTTCAGCATCTGGGCGATGCAGTCCAGCGCCACCGGGTAGCCGGCGGCGCCGAGGCCGGCGATCACCGCGGTCGCCGCGTAGGACACGTAGGAGCGGTGGTAGATCGCCTCGCGCTTGTGGATGTTCGAGATGTGCAGCTCGATGATCGGCCAGCGGAAGACTTTCAGCGCGTCGAGGATCGGCACCGAGTGGAAGCTGTAGCCGGCCGGGTTGATGACGATGCCGGCGCCGCCCTTGATCGCCTCGTGGATCCAGTCGACCAGCGTGCCCTCGCTGTTGGACTGCCGGAACTCGATCGGCAGGTCGATCGCCGCCGCCTTGTCCCGGCACATCGCCTCGATGTCGTCGAGCGTGGTGCTGCCGTAGATGTGCGGCTCGCGGATGCCGAGCAGGTTCAGGTTCGGTCCGTTCAGGACATAGACGGGCTTGGTCATCGCTCTCTCCCGGGGTGCCGGCGGCGGGAGGTCAGCCCAACCGCGCCTTGATCGCGTCGTAGGCCTCCAGCGCGCCGGTCGGGCCGATCGCCGCCAGGGTCGGCGGCGCCGACAGCAGCCGCCCCACCACCCGGCGGATCGCTGCCTCGTCGACCGCGTCGACCTTGGCGACGATCTCCGCCACCGACGGCGGGCGGCCGTACACCAGCATGTGGTTGGCGAGCTGCTCGCAGCGCGTGCCGGTGCTCTCCCGGCTCATCAGCAGCGAGGCCTTGAGCTGGGTGCGGGCGCGCGCCAGCTCGCCGCCCTCCAGCTTGTCGGCGACCGCGTGCAGCTGCTCGACGATCAGCGGCATGACCTCGTCGATCTCGTCCGGCCCGGTGCCGGCGTAGACGCCCAGGGTGCCGTCGTCGAAATACGACGAGGTGAAGGAGTAGACCGAGTAGGCGAGCCCGCGCTTCTCGCGGACTTCCTGGAACAGCCGCGAGGACATGCCGCCGCCGTACAGGGTCGAGAACACCTGCATGGCGTGGAAGTCGGGGTCGTCGAACGCCACGCCGCGGAAGCCGAGGACCACGTGCAGCTGCTCCAGGTCGCGGTCGACCCGGACCTCGCCGCCGACATAGGAAGCCCCTCGGTGGTCGCGACCGCGCGGCCCGGCAGGTGGTCGAAACGCTCGGCGGCGAGCGCCACCAGGGCGTCGTGGTCGACCTTGCCGGCCGCCGACAGGATCGACACGCCGGGGCCGTAGTTGGTGTCGAGGTAGCCGACCAGCGCGTCGCGCCCCAGCGACTGCACGATCTCGCTGCGCCCCAGCACCGGGCGGCCGAGGCCCTGGTTCGGGTACGCCGCCTCCTGGAAGTGGTCGAAGATGATGTCGTCGGGGGTGTCGGCGACCTGGCCGATCTCCTGGACTATCACCGACCGCTCGCGCCCCAGCTCGTCCGGATCGAACACCGAATCCTGCAGGATGTCGGCGATCAGGTCGACCGCCACCGGCAGGTCGCCAGCCAGCACCTTGGCGTAGTACGCGGTCTGCTCGCGCGAGGTGTAGGCGTTCATGTGACCGCCGACGTCCTCGATCTCGCGGGCGATCGCCGCCGCGTCGCGCCGGCGCGTGCCCTTGAACACCATGTGCTCGATCAGATGGGCGATGCCGTTCTCGGCCGGATTCTCGTGACGGGTGCCGACGCCGACCCACAGGCCGACCGAGGCGGACTCCACCGACGCCATGGCGTCGGTGACGACCATCAGGCCGCTGTCCAGACGGGTGACGCGGATGCCCGTCGCCGGATCGATCTCACTCAAGCGGCGGCTCCACGGGTTGCGACGCGGTCGCGGATGTAGCCCTGCAGGGCGGCGAGGTCGTTCGGGATCACCGGGTTGCGTTCCGGTCGGGTCAACAGGTCTGCCATCCGTTCCGGCAGCGGCGCCGCGGCGCCGACGGCGCGCTCGATGGCCTCGGCGAACTTGGCGGGATGCGCGCAGGCGAGCGCCACCACCGGCACCGCCGGGTCGCGGTGCTTGCGGGTCCGCTCGGCGGCGCCGACGCCGACCGCGGTGTGCGGGTCGAGCAGTTCGCCGGTCTCGTCGCGCACGCGGCGGATGGTCTCGACCGTGGCGGCGTCGTCGCTGCGGGCGGCCAGGAACAGGCTCGAGGCCGGCCCCATGCGGTTGGCGCCGACGCTGAAGCGGCCGTCGCGCCGGAACGCGGTGAGGATCGCGTCGACCTCGCCGCCGTCGCGGTCCATCAGGTCGAACAGCAGGCGCTCGAAATTGCTCGACACCTGGATGTCCATGGACGGGCTCAGGGTCGGGACCACGCCGCGGATCTCCATGTCGCCGGTCTCGAAGAACCGGGTCAGGATGTCGTTGGCGTTGCTGCCGGTCACCAGGCGATCGATCGGCAGGCCCATCTGCCGGGCGGCGTAGGCGGCGTAGACGTTGCCGAAATTGCCGGTCGGCACCGCGAACGTCACCGGCCGCTCCGGCGCACCGAGGTTCGCCGCCGCCCAGAAATAGTAGGCGATCTGGGGCATGATCCGCGCCCAGTTGATCGAGTTGACCGCCGACAGGGCGTAGGCGTCGCGGAAGGCGGCGTCGTTGAACGCCGCCTTCACCATGTCCTGGCAGTCGTCGAAGGTGCCCTCGACCGCGATGGCGTGGACGTTGGGCGCGTCGACCGTGGTCATCTGGCGCTGCTGCACCGGCGACACCCGCCCCTTCGGGAACAGGATGAAGCAGTCGATGTTGGCGCGGTCGCGGCACGCCTCGATCGCCGCCGCGCCGGTATCGCCCGAGGTCGCGCCGACGATCGTCACGCGTTCGCCGCGGGCCGCCAGCACGTGGTCGAACAGCCGCGCCAGCACCTGCATGGCGTAGTCCTTGAACGCCAGCGTCGGGCCGTGGAACAGCTCCATCAGCCACAGATTCGGCGCCAGTTGCTTGAGCGGGGCGACGCAGCGGTGCCCGAACCCGGCGTAGGTTTCGTCGACGATGCGCCGCAGCGCGTCGGCCGGCACGGTATCGCCGACGAAGGGCTGCATCACCCGCAGCGCCACCTCGGCGTAGGACAGGCCCTTGAGGGCGCGGATGTCGTCGCGGGAGAACAACGGCCAGACCGCCGGGACATACAGCCCGCCGTCCCGGGCGAGGCCGCACAGCAGGACCTCGTCGAAGGCAAGGGCGGGCGCGCGGCCACGAGTGCTGATGTATTGCACGGAGCGGTGTATCCCTGCGTGGTGACGCGGTAACCTATCGACGGTGTCATCCAGGCGCAACCACCCACGCCGCGCCCGGGAGACGCCGCCGAAGCGCAGGAAACGGGGCGAACCGCATGACGATCCGGACGGTGGCGATCTTTGCCCCAGGTGACATGGGACACGCGATCGGCCGCGTGCTGGTCGACCGCGGGGTCCGCGTCACCACCAACCTCGCGGACCGCTCGCCGCGCACCGTGCGGCTGTCCTCGGCTGCCGGCATCGTCGACGCCGGCGAGGACGTCGCGGCGATCGACGGCGCCGACATCGTGCTGTCGGTGCTGCCCCCCGACCAGGCGGTCGACATGGCGACCCGCCTGGCCTCGGCGATCGGCGAGGTCCGTCGCAAGCCGCTGTACATCGACCTGAACGCGGTGGCGCCGGCGACCGCGGTCGAGGCGGCGGAGATCGTGGACTCGGTCGGAGGTCCCTTCCTGGACGGCGGCATCGTCGGTCCGCCGCCGAAGCCGGGGCGCAGTCTCGGGCCCCGGTTCTACGTCTCCGGCCCCGCCGACGCGGTGCGCTTCGCGCTCGACCTTCGGGAGTTCGGACTGGACGTCCGCGCCGTTCCCGGCGGGATCGGCGCCGCCTCGGCCCTGAAGATGTGTTACGCCGCCGTCACCAAGGGGCTGACGGCGCTCGGCACGGTATCGCTGGCCGCCGCCAAGGCCTACGGCGTCGACCGCGAGCTGGCGGCCGAGATGGCGGCGAGCCAGCGGATGCTCAGCGACCGGTTCGAGCGGTCCCTGCCCGACATGCCGCCGAAGGCCTACCGCTGGGTCGGCGAGATGGAGGAAGTGGCGCGCACGGTCGCCGATGTCGGCCTGGACCCGAAGCTGTTCCTCGGGGCAGCCGACATCTACCGGCTGGTGACGGCGACCGCGCTTGGCCAGGAGGTGCCGGAGGACCGCACCATCGGGTTCACCGCCGACGAGGTCGCCGGCATCGTCGCCGGCGCGCTCGAGGCCGGAATGCCGGCCGACGGCGAGGAGTAGCGGGAACGGTTAGGGCGATCGCCGCTCAGGGCTTGCCATACGGTAACGTATTGGAACGATCTTCAACAACAGAAACGCTGTGAACCCAGCAAGCCCGCTGAAACACTGGGTGACACCATCGAATCGGAACCAACACTAATCAACGAGACGCAGTTCGTCGTGTTGTGGCAATAATTCGGGCTGTGTCTTCTAGTCGCCCTTCAACACCGGCTGACGCCTGGCCCAGACCTCCCAGTATCCTAGAATTCCATTCGGACACCATGCTTTGAGCATTTTCTTCTGAACTTGTCCATGAGTGATGAAGCGTCACCTTATATTTGAAACTTCTATACTTTATATCAAAGCCGCCACGTACCGACTGCCGAAAGAAAAACTTTCCCAGCATTTTTTGAAGCTCATTTTTATGAGAGTACATACTTTAGTTTATTCTTCAACGATGGACTGGCATCAACCAATTAAATTTTCAACTTGAAATCTCTTTTGCCGACCACTTTGATTCCTTCGAGAAACGAAACACACGGTTCGAGCAACCGACATCCTGGTGACCCGGCGGAGGCCTTGATACAGCCGTTTCCTGCCCGCCGCGCCTCGTGCGATCGTTCTGGTCCAAAGATCCGGCTCCGCACCGACTGGACTGAGATTCTTTCAGTATGAAATATTCTATGGTTCTCAATGGTCTGATTGCACTCTATAAAATTCCTAGGTTGTTTTCTGCGTCCTGCCAACGCGAGATTGAATACTTATAATAAATTCAATTATCTACTGTATATCTGCGACTTCAGGGTCAACTCGGTGAAGAAACTAGGCTTATGATGTCAAATTTACAATATATTTCACTAATGCGCTCTCGTCAATTTTATGTCTAATTCAAGGTTCAGATATAATGTATCCCATAAAGAAAAACAAAAAACGCCTGTCGCCCATTCTCGATCAAATTATCCACGGCCCACCCAGTGTATCAATTAATCTCGACCGGCCATCGCGGCTAATCGATCCGTCGAGACGCATGTTTCAGTGCGACGCTCTTAATTTTTGCTATATTTTCAAATATCCCAACTTCGATGTTGAGTTGTCTGAATCGAATTCAGACGACGTTTTTGAAGAGGGCCTTCTCTCCAAGGACCGCCCTGTAGAAACAGCCATATTCCTGCCATCGGACTGTCTTCACCCTGAACAGGGCGGGTATGCCGTTTATCTGCGGCAGAAGAACGCCGAATACCTTCTTCAACGTCACTTCGGCCTGAAGCGTTGCTCCAATTGGACAGCCGGGGGGAGTGATTTCGAGAAGCTCGCCATTCTGGACAGCATTCCTTCTCTCGACCCATTTCTGGTCAAGACGACTTTTGATGGCCACAAACTTCGCCTCGATCAAGCCTGCATACCCCTCTCTCACTCGATCGAACAGCGCATAAAAATCAGGATCAGTGAGAAAGTTCGACCGATAGTCGAGCGCGCCGTCGGCGTCCACCTCAACAAGCGTGCCGGAAGCGAGAAAAAGTTTGTCGACGCCATTTGGGACCCCAACCTGCCGGAAGCCAGACTGTTCATCGAGGCCTTCAAAATAGACCCCCGCCAGGGCCCAGTTATCTTCAGCGCTTGGAAGGGACTCGCGTTCTATGAGCAGCAGTTCGCCGAACACGCCCCTCGAATCGGCCATTTTCTAAAGTGGATTAAGTCGGATTTATCAGTGCCATACGACATCCGCCAGAACAAGCCATTCAAAGAACAACAGGATATGTTCAAGTCCTTGGTCGGTCGTAAGCTTATTAATATGATTAACAACATGAGAAAAATATTTGTCGATTTTAATACTGCTTATGAGTCATTTATAAAAAAATCCGACCCTCTTCCATTTCGATCCTATCTATTGTCCGCCGACAAGAGGTACTGGGTGCTTGGATATTGCTGCACCGCTCTTGCCAACTCGATTAATATTTTCGAGCGCTCCATGTCCGAATCGGCGAATGGCCAAGTCTCGTTCGACCGGCTCAACGACTTGCTGTATTTTGTGGATTCTTGCGTGTCGAGCAGGGCCAAACCAGGCGCCAACGACATATGAGAGTTTGACTAAGCCCGACCGGAACATGCCCTTAGCGGCTCCAGAACGCCGGACGAACGGCACAGTGCGCTTGCCCATGTAGTATCGGGCGGGATCAGCGACACCGCTGCGTGGAAACAATCAGATCCCAGACCGACAAACCGGGCTGCCGCTTACCTGATCCAAGCCGACCTCGGGTAGCCGCGCGGGTCGGGGGCCTCCGTACAGCACACTGTCGATCGCCATCACGAGTTCCTGGAACTGGATCGGCTTCGTCAGCACCCGGTCGACAAAGCCGGAATCGCGAATTTCCGGCAACTCGACGCCGGTCAACACGATGATCTTGCAGCAAGAGCCGCTTTGCTTGAGCCTCTCGACGACATCAAATGCCGACCCATCCCCAAGGTCGTAGTCGAGAACAGCAACGTCATAGCTCGCGTCGCGGGACAGTCCAAGGAAATCCGCGACAGAGCCACACGGACTGAACATCTTGGTATTGCGCCTCGAGAAGGCAGTAGAATGCTTCTCGTATTTCGGGTGCGTCCTCGCAGTACAGGATTCTCACCGAGGTCCTCGATCAATTTGCTCGAAGCCGGGGCCCGGCCGAAAAGCCGGGCGGAATTGGGAACGCGCCCCGGCCGATCGTCGCGTATCTGCGACGGCGTCCTTCTGATTGGAATTTCAATCTCAACAACGGCCCCAGCCTTGCTGTCCGGAAACTGGAGCCGGCCGCCCACGGACGCTATCAAGGCCTTCACGATGAGCAAACCCATCCCGAGGGTCCCCCCGCTCTCGTTGTGAACGGCTTGGCGCCCCCTCAAGCTGGCAAAGACGTCTTTGGGGATGCCGGGGCCATCATCCTGGACGCGGACTTTCAGGGCGCAGCCATCACCCAAGATCTCGACGGCGACCCGCACTTCGGAGCGAGCGTGCCTCAACGCGTTTGTCAGGATGTTCTGAAAACAGCGGAACAAGACCGTCCGCTGAACGGATATCGCATGGTCAAGGCAGTCGACATCGACGACGACCCTCTTGCCGGTTCCGTACGAAGCCGAGGCGACCCAGGCGTGCACGGCCTGCGCGACGTCTATCTCCGAATGGCTCAGATCCACCCTGCCCGAAATCGACCGGGCAAAATCCAAGAGGGAGTCGACATTTTCCCTGAACCCGATCATGGCGTCCATCGTCCCGGACCGGATGCGGCCATCCGTCGTCCAATCCCTATCGAGCAGAGCGAGAGCGGCCTGCGCCGAATTCCTCAGTTCATGCGAGGCGACCTTGATAAAATACTCCCTTTCCTGAACGGATTCCGTGAGCACTCGATTTATGCGAGCAATGTAGGTTCGTTCGCGCTGCATCATTCGGACATAGCCCACCGCGAAGAAGCCGAGCATCACGACCGATCCCAGGCCGGAGGCCAGCCCCAACGTGGTAAGCGTCCGGAGCCTGTTGATCGTGTCAAACACCCGATCCTTCGTCGCGCGATCCGCCTCGAGAGCGGCCCGGGTCAGTTCCTTGGACCTGACGATCGCTCTGTTCAGCAGTTCTGACGCAGCCGACGCCGAAAGTCCGCCGGTGATCAGGCTTGATTCAAGCGATCTCACCAATCCGACAATTTCATTGACCAGGCTGCCCGCTGCCGGATCGCCGGAAGACCACTCGCCGAAATTTCCTTTCGTCAGCAGATCGAGCCGACTCCACAAAATCTGAAGTCGAAAGTCAGTGGAGTCGGCAAAGGCGACATCCCCCCCCTGCCCGGCGTCAACAGACCCGGCCCGCGACAGCAGATCAAGGCCAAGGCGGCCGAGCTCGGCTTCGGCGGACAAAGATAGCCAGTAAAAATTCTCGTCAAAGTACGCACTTCTCTTCAGTTTTTCAAACTGCAAGGAACTAACAATAAACATTCCTTCCACTATCATTATCGACACGACAGACAACAAAAGAAACACTTTCGACCATCGCAGTGCGCGCCGATTTTTCGAAATGTCAATATCATCGATCGACAAGTTCGATGCTCCGAACCTGCCAGACCATTTTGTGGAGATGTCTCGAGGCATCTGCACCGAGAGCATCCAACGGATATACCAGCCAGAAGGGCCCCTTGTCCCGCAGAGTGAGCGGTCGGTCATCCGCCCGCCAAGCCAGCAGGATGTCATGCTCGGTCAGGTCCCGGACGGGCAACTTGGCGAAGTAATCGTTGTGCGCCCTCACGACGATCGTCCCGTTCGGCCCCAGGACACCAGGCAAAAGATCCCGCAACCGGACCCCTTCGAACCGAGTGCGCCCATCCGTCCAGGGCGTCGAGGTATCCAGGTGGGTGACCCGATACTGCTCGAGATCACTCAGAAACAACGTGCGCACCCGCACCTCACCCAACGACCGGTCCACGATCGTCAACGGGGGTTCGCCGGCCCTCACCGGGCCGCCCCAGAAGGGGAACGACAGAACGATCAGCAGCCCAAGAGTGACTAAGCCATCCCGACTCATCCGTCCGACCTCATTGACACATAGGCCTCGATAAGGGGCGCCGAACGTTCCTCTATCTCCGCAAGGGACGCGCTCACCCGCGACAGCGCCTCCATGGCCCGCTCTCCGTCCCCGGATGAAATGTGGAGCCGACACAGATCGGTCCACGCCAGCGCAGACTGAATCGGCTGGCGAAAATCGTGAAGCGTCGCGCGCGCGCAGTCGCCGAGTCTCGCGGATCCCCCGCCCCCGCACGCTTCGTCGGCTCCATCGCCGGCCGCCACACCGTAGCGTGGCGGCCCATCCGCCTTGGAGTTCGGCTCCGGCATCAGCTCGTCCCTTGTCATTTCCGTCATGAACGACATCCAACAGGCCGATCGTGGGTACAAGCGCCGGGGGACGCGGTTCGGGCAGTCCCTCCGGACGTCCGGGCTTTAAGAAGAAGGTACTGCCATGTTCCTCAAGAACGCCCGCATGTCTTCCGCGGTTATTCGGTTGCGCGATGATTCTCGTGCTTGATTGAAATATGCGGTGTAAGTGTCGAGCCGTCCGATAATTGTACCGACCGTCCAGAACAGCGACTTCGCATTTGTTAAAATTCTAACAAATCCAATAGTATCTTTTTGCTCCACAAATGCGTCTTTGAAAGCGGCACTATAAGCCTCAAAAAATCTCTGCATCTTGTATTTCTCTTTTAAGATACTGCTAACTTGGTCGTCAACCACAGTCCTGTCACCCCTACCATCGGAGTTCGCCAGCTTGGCAGCAATGGCGAGGTCTTCTTCCAGAGACGCGAAGCTGCCCGAATGACCATGAACATAGAACAGCAATCCCTTCCAGGCGTAAAAATACTCCTTCGTGTCTTCATTGTTTACGCCCAACGCACGCGCAAGAGGTTCAAGAGCCTCCAAATCATCCAAATACCACATTGCTTTGAATAGTCGCTCCGCTGCGGCCGAGACCGTAAGATCCCATGCCGCCGCTTTTCCACTAGTCTCTCCTATTTGCTCGAGAGTCTTGGTGACTATCACATTAAAGTCCCCTATGATTCCCGATCTCACAAAATTGAAATCTTCGTCACTCACCTCAGAGTATGCCGTATCTGCATCTATGTTTTCCGTCTCAAATATATCCCTCAGAAGAAACGGATC
Organism: Rhodospirillaceae bacterium; assembly: GCA_018401495.1. Taxonomy (GTDB): domain Bacteria; phylum Pseudomonadota; class Alphaproteobacteria; order Thalassobaculales; family Thalassobaculaceae; genus Thalassobaculum_A. The sequence goes on along the minus strand of JAGYJX010000006.1, from coordinate 75,340 downwards.
GAAAGTGGGCATCCTGTTGAGGACACCCAAAACATCTAGATCATGATCTTTATCCGACTGCGGCATGCTCGAGTTGAAAGCACGCTCAATCTTTTCGAGAAAATTATCCTCGCCGTAGTACATAAAAAGAGCATTTCCCGAACCCTCCGCAAGCAGACCAAATGGAAGCATAATTTTCGTCGCAACACTATTTGATGGCGCGGACTTGCTATCAATTTGAACGGTTGCAACCTTTTGAAAATTACACTTATTTAGGTTCATGCTCTTAAACAATGGAAGAAATTCAGGGTTCTCAAGATTTCTTTTGAACACATCTCCAGATCGGAACATTCCCGCGCTACTGGCGCGGTCCTGCTGATTCACAACCTTGATCCGCCGCTTATAACCGTCACCTGCCTCCACCAGAAGGTCCAAGATATCAGATTCCATCCTGCTTCTCCCGAGCGAAACATGAAAGATGCTTATCGCGCGACGCTCGCACCCGGCAACGCCCGTTGCTTTCAAACCGGCAGCATCCACACCGGGGTCAATCTTCCGTTCTCCCGCTCTCCCGTCAGCGCCGCCCCAGATGCTCCCAATTCTGGGTCGTGGCGAACCGCTTTCAACCTGGGAATTATACGAGGTGCTTTTTGAGCTAAATCCTTCCTATTTTAGTCCCGGTTTGGGGTAAGGGGGATTGGCGGCGTGCGAGAGATCAATTTCGTCCTGGAGCCAATTTGCAGCCTCGCCTCCGGGGAGCTTGTGGGGGCCGAGGCTCTGCTGCGTCTTCCCAGCGGACGCGAGAAGCTGATGGCTCCCGCCGAGGTCCAGATCAAACTGTTACAGCGGTCGTTTCGAGAGCAGGTCCTGTTCGAGGCTGTTGATCGTTCGATGTGTTGGATGACGCGCAGGACCTGCCCCGTCGGTTATGTCACAGTCAACATCGACCCCGTCGAACTCGCGAACACCAGCGTCATCGAGACATTGATTCAGTTGATCCAACGTAACGGCCTGAACAGACGCCGCATCCGGTTCGAACTTGTCGAGCGGTTCAACAACATTGACATGGAATCAATACACATCGGGGCGCGCGCGTTCGCCGATAATGAAATTGATCTGTTCATCGACGACTTTGGATCTGGCTTCCGACCATTCGACTATCTCGTTTCTCTCCCAGTATCTGGAATCAAAATCGACCATTCAATCATCCGAAACTGTGCCGGCGACCCGAATAGACAGGCGCTTCTGGCAGCGAGCTCGAGTCTCGCCAGCTCTCTGGGAATAGAGATAATCGCGGAAGGTATTGAAAACATCGCTGATGAGAGCGCCGTTCAGGCAGCAGGAATTTCAACAGGACAAGGGTACCTCTATGGCGGTCCTGTTGGTCATCTTCAGGCATGAACCGGGGAGAATTGGAATTGACCCGACCTCCAACCCGCTCGCCCGCGCTTGGTTTTTGCTGAAGATAATTTCGAATTTTCTTTAGCGCTATCAGAATATTTTAGCCTGGCCGGTTACGACGTTGTGATGATTAAAAATGTTTCTTCGCTGATATCTTACTCAACGTCTTACCCTGACATTCCGCATATTTTTGTACTCGATAGATTTTTGGAAGATGGAAACATAGACAAAGCGCTTGAGAAAATTTCAGCGATTCCAAACTCTCGTTTCTTGATATTGACAGCATATCCATCTTTTGATTCCAGCGTTTCCGCCCTTAGAAATCGTGCTATCGAATATCTTGTAAAGCCAGTGATGCTTCGGGACCTTGAGAAAAAATTGATTGGTATATGGAAAGAAATGTCGCCGTCTTCCTTTAGGCCAATTCATCACGATCACGAATGGGACGCGCTGATTCGAACTCATTTAGATCGCCTGGAAATCTCCCTCTTAGCCGTTGAGCGTTGTCGGGAGATCCGCGTTCCTCCGTCGCTTAGCAACATTTCGACTATGCTGGGTTACTCGATGTCGACTGTTCATCGGGGTCTCAAGGATTTGGTTCGGTCGGGGCTCGCCGACTACAGGGTGGAGTCGAGCGACAAGCGCGTCAAAACGTACCAGCTTACCGAACTGGGCGTCGGCAGAGTCCAGGCGACAATGCTGAAGCTCAAGAAGCACAGACAGGCGTCGCCATAAGCAGCAGGCGGTTACTCCGGGCCGGCATGCCGGCCGACGGCGAGGCGTAGCGGCCGCGGTTGATCTCTCTATCGCCGGCCCCGGCCCAGCCGCTATCATCCCACGCATGCCTTCTGCAACGCTCATTGCCCGTCACGCCCGTCGCCATGGCCTGCCCGGGTCGATCGTCGTGGCGCTGGCGATCGTGGCCGGCACCCCCGCCGCCCGGGCCGATGGCGCCGCGATGGCCGACTGGCAGCGGGCCGGCTACAAGACGCTGACCTTCCAGTCCGCCGCCGCGCTGGCCGACGCCGTCCTGTTCGGCGTGATCTTCGCGGCCAGCGTCGGCACCGGCGCCGCGTTCGCGGTGGCCAACGTGGCGACGGCCACGGCGCTCTACTATCCCTACGAACTCGCCTGGCACCGCTTCGGCCCGGCGCCGGCGGCCACCACTCCTGAGACCCTGGCGACCAAGGCGGTCGGCTACCAGGTCCTGACTTCGGCCCGGAACCTCGGCCTGACCTATGCCTTCACGGGAGCGTTGCTGCCGTCCGCGGGCTTCGTCGCGGCCGCCTTTGCGGTCGACACCGCGCTGTACGTCGCCAACGACCTCGCCTGGGACACGCTGCAGCCGCGCGCCGGTCCCCCGGTCGCCGCCGCGCCGTGACCGCCCCCGGGCCCCCGCCGGCTTCGCCTTCCCCGCCATCAACGCCACCGGAAACTCCCCGATGCTGATTCTCGAACTCGCCGTGGTCGGCTCGCTCATTCTCCTGAACGGCTTCTTCGCCATGTCGGAGCTGGCGGTGGTGTCGTCCCGCAAGGGCCGCCTGCAGCAGATGGCGCAATCCGGCAGCCGCGGCGCGCGGCGGGCCCTGAAGCTGGTCGAGGACCCGACCGGCTTTCTCTCCACCGTGCAGATCGGCATCACCCTGGTCGGGGTGCTGGCCGGCGCCTACAGCGGCGCCACCCTGGCGGAGCCGCTGGCCGACGCGCTCGGCACGCTGTCGTGGATCGACGCCTCGGCGGACGAGCTCGCCTTCGTGATCGTGGTGGTGGGCATCACCTACCTGTCGCTGATCGTCGGCGAGTTGGTGCCGAAACGGCTGGCGCTGAGCAACGCCGAGGGCCTGGCGGCGTTGGTGGCCCCGATGCTGACGGTGCTGGCCCGCATCGGCGCGCCGCTCGTCTGGTTCCTGCGCGTCTCCACCGAGGCGGTGCTGATGCTGTTGCGGGTCAAGCCGGAGACCGCGAGCACGGTCACCGAGGAGGAGGTGAAATCGCTGATCGCCGAGGGCACCAGCGCCGGGGTGTTCGAGCCGGCGGAGCAGGACATGATCGGCCGGGTCCTGCGGCTGGCGGACCGGCCGGTGCGGGCTCGATCATGGTGCCGCGCCCGGACGTGATCTGGCTCGACGCCGACGACCCGGACGACGCGATCCTCGACGAGGTCCGCGACAGCGGGCATTCCCGCTTCCCGGTGGCGCGCGGCGACGACGTCGACCAGGCGGTCGGCGTCGTGCACGCCAAGGACCTGCTGGAGCAGCACCGCCAGACCGGAGCCGTCGACCTGATCGCCGCCATGCGGGAACCCCTGTACGTCAGCGATTCGATGCCGATCCTGAAATTGCTCGACCGGTTCCGGTCGTCGAGCGTCCACATGGCGCTGGTCCTGGACGAGCACGGGTCGTTGGAGGGGGTGGTGACCCCGCTCGACATCCTGATCGCGATCACCGGCGACCTGCCCGAACGCGAGGGTGACGGCGATCCCGACGCCGTGCAGCGCGAAGACGGCTCCTGGCTGCTCGACGGCCGCATGGCGATCGACGAGGTCGAGCGCGTGCTGGACGCGCCCACCATCGCCGACGGCGACTACGCCACGCTGGCCGGCTTCGTGCTGCACCGCCTCGGGCACATTCCCAAGCCGGGGGAGAACTTCGTGTGGCGCGACTGGCGCTTCGAGGTCGTCGACCTCGACCGCCGCCGTATCGACAAGGTGCTGGCCTCGCGCATGCCGTTGGAGCCCTGACCCCTTCAACCGAGGATAACCACGATCGACCCGGCGTAAAGCGCCAGGACCAGCGCGCTCTCCCAACCGATGTTGGCGATGCCGCGACGCTCGCGACGCAGCATGCCGAGCAGCAGCACGCCGGTCATCAGGATCGCCATCGCGGTGGTGAACACATCGTCCGGCGTGAAGGCGTGGTAGATCGATCCGCCGGTGTAGAACAGGTCGCCGGCAGCCAGGAACAGCACCTCGAAGGCGTTGCCGCCGATGATGTCGCCAACCGCCAGGTTGACGGCGCCGATCCGCACCGCGGCGATCGCGGTGACCAGTTCCGGCAGCGAGTTGGCGAGCCCGGTGAACACCGTGCCGACCGCCGTCTCGGACAGGCCGGTCGTCGCCACCAGCGCGACGCTCGTCTCGCCGATGCTGTACCCGGCGGCGGCGGTGACGGCGGCCAGCCCGGCGAAGCTCCACCACAGCCGCGGCGTCGTCCGCCGGTCGGCCGGCGCCGCGGCCGCCTGCTCGGCCTCCTCGCGGGTCGCCTGCGTCGACACCGGCGACCACATCGGCTCCGCCTTGATCTGCGCCAGCAGCCGAAGGCCCAGGGCGTACATCACGAACAGCGCGATGGTGGCGGGGTGGACGTGCCAGAGCGTGACCTCCGGGGTCGCCATCGCGATCAGCGGGACCGTCAGCATGGTCACCAGCAGCGTCGCCTGGGCGAGGCCGGTCACGCTGGCGGCGGCGTGCTCCAGGTTGGCCCGCCGGTAGGCGAGGTCGGCGATCGCCAGGAAGGCGGTCTGCGCCGTCAACCCGCCGACGGCGTTGCCGATCGCCAGGCCCGGGTGATCCTCGGCGGCGGTCGTCATCGAGGTGATGATCCCCGGCAGGCTGGTGCTGCCGCCGACGAACACCGCGCCGGCGATGATCTCCCCCATGCCGGTGCGGTCGGCGAGGGTGTCGGCCACGCCCGCCAGCCGCGTGCCGGCGACGGCAATGGCCAGGGCGCAACCGAGGAAGATCGCGGCCAGCCCGACGAGCGGCAGCCCGCTGAAATCGACAAGCATAGGCTCTCCGTGTGGGCTTGCCGCCCCGCATGAAACCTATCCAGCCCTCACCGGTTGCCCCATCGGTACATACGGAGAGAATCAATGCTCAAGTTCATTGGCGGCACGGTCGGCATCATCTTCCTGATCGGACTCATCGTGGTGGTGGGATTGTTCATGCTGATCTTCTGAGCGCCGGGCGGGGTGACGCGCCGAGCCGGCGAGGTCGAGCCGCGGGCGGCGCGGGCAGCCGGACGGTCGGGGTGGTCGCGGGGCAGGCCGGTCCTTTCGAAGAGGACCGCCCCAGGACAGAGCGGCGGCGGCGGCGATCGGTTCCACGCGCCGACGAACGATCCGCCGGGAACACAACGCCGCCGGAATCCTTCTGTTCAGGGACGGGGCGCGACGCGCGCGCCCCGGGAAACCGAACCCAGGATCCGAAATGAAGCCCGACACCAACCGCATTGCCCCGGCCGTTTTTCTGGCCGCCCTCCTGATGGCGGCTCCGGTCGCGGTTCCGGCGGGCGCCCAGACGGCCCCGCCGGCGTCGGCCCAGTCCGGCTCGGAGCAGTTTTCCGACGCGCAGCTGAAGTCGTTTGCCGAGGCCTCGCTCGAGGTCGAGCGGCTCAGTCAGGAATGGTCGCCGAAGATCGCGGCGGCCGGGACCGCCCAGGAGCAGGCGAAGGCCCGGGGCGAGGCGATGGAGCAGATGGCCGAAGCGGTCGAGCAGAAGGGCCTGTCCGTCCAGGAATACAACGAGATCGTGAACGCCGCCCAGACCGATCCGGAGACCGCCCGCACGGTCGAGACCTACCGCACCGAACTCCGCTAACGATTCACGACCCGGCGCGGTCGGCGTCGTCGATGTTGATCAATCTTGATATGCTTGATCGATGTCGACGACCCGTGCCTGGATTTCGGCCGCCGAAGCGGCCGCCGAACTGAACGTCAGCCGCGCCACGCTGTACGCCTATGTCAGCCGCGGGCTGGTGGAATCGCGCCCCCAGCCCGGATCGCGGCGGCGGCTGTACGCGGCCGGCGACATCCGCCGTCTGCACGCCGCCGCCGAGCGGGGCGACGGCGCGCCGCCCGACCGGGCCCTGGATTTCGGGGCGCCGGTGCTGGAGAGCGCGATCACCCTGATCGATGGCGGGCGGCTGTACTACCGCGGCCGCGACGCCTTGGCGCTGGCTCGCGGCGCCAGCCTGGAAGCCACGGCTGGCCTGCTGTGGCAGGCCGAGGACGTCGACCCGTTTGCCGGGCTCGCCGTCGACGCGGCCGCTCCGGCGGCCCCCGGCATCGCCGGCGCCATCGCCCGGCTGGCGGTCGCCGCCCCGGCCGACATCGGGGCCTATGGCCGGACCCCGGCGGCGCGCGCCCGCACCGGCGCCCGGATCGTCCGGCATCTGGTCGGCGTCTGGGCCGGCGGCGCCGCGACCGGCTCCCCGCCCACACCGCGCTCGCCGCCGCCTGGGGCGTTCCGGCGGCGGCCGAGGCGATCCGCACCGCGCTGGTGCTGTGCGCCGATCACGAGCTGAACGCCTCGACGTTCGCGGTGCGCGTCGCCGCCTCGACCGGGGCGACGCCCTACGCCGCGGTGATCGCCGGCCTCGCCACCCTGGAAGGGCCGCGTCACGGCGGCATGACGCCGCAGGTGCTGGGGCTGATCCGCGAGGCGGAGCGCCTCGGCGACGGCAGGGCGGCGGTCAGCGACCGGCTGCGGCGCGGCGACGGGCTGCCCGGCTTCGGGCACCGTCTCTACCCCGACGGCGACCCGCGCGGGCGCGCCATCCCTGGATGCCGTGCCTCGCCGCGGCCGGACCGCAACCGGTGCTGGCCATCGCCGAGGCCGCCGCCGCGGCCGGGAGGGACGCCACCGGGCTGGCGCCCAACCTCGATTTCGGTCTCGCGGCGCTGGCCGCCACCTGGGGCCTGGACGCCGACTGCGCGATCGGCCTGTTCGCGATCGGCCGCAGCGTCGGCTGGCTGGCGCACGCCGCCGAGCAGGCGGAAACAGGCTCGCTGATCCGCCCCCGCGCCCGCTACACCGGCCCCGAACCGCGCCCCGCCCACGCCAACCGGGCGCGGGACTGACCGAGGCGCTAGCCGTCCAGGTAGCGGCGCCGCAGATGCGCCAGGAAGGCGGCAGCGCCGAACCGCTCGCCGGTGGCGTGCTCGAGGATCTGGTCGGTGCTCGCCGAGCTCGCGCGTTCGTGCACGTTCGGGCGCAGCCAGCCGAGCAGGCGGGTGAAGTCGCCGCGGCCGATCGCCTCCGGGATCCCCGGATCGGCCAGCACCGCGGCGCCGTACAGCTGGGCGGCCGCCAGGGCACCGAGGGTGTAGGTCGGGAAGTAGCCGATGGCGCCGTCGTACCAGTGGATGTCCTGCAGGCAGCCCCGGGCGTCGTCCGGCGGCGTCACCCCGAGCAGCGCCTGCATGCCCTCGTCCCACGCCGCCGGCAGCTCGGCGACGGCGAGGTCGCCCGACAGCAGGGCGCGCTCGAGCCGGAAGCGCAGGATGACGTGCAGCGGGTAGGTGACCTCGTCGGCGTCGACCCGGATCAGGCCGCGCTCGACCCGGGTGTAGACGCGCCGGAGATTGCCCGGATCCCAGGAAGCGCCGTCGCCCCCGAAGGCCGCGCGCGCCATCGCCGAGAGATGGCCGAGGAACGCCGGCGACCGGCAGGCCTGCATCTCCATCAGCAGCGACTGGCTCTCGTGCATCACCATGCCGCGCGCCTCGCCGACCGGCTGGCCCCGCCAGGCGACCGGCAGGCCGCGTTCGTACAGCGCGTGCCCGGTCTCGTGGATCACCCCCATGACGCCGGAGACGAACCCGGTCTCGGCGAACCGGGTGGTGACCCGCACGTCGTCGGGCACGCCGCCGCAGAACGGGTGCAGGGTCTCGTCGAGACGGCCGTGCGCGAAGTCGAAGCCGAGGGTCGTCATGATGTCGCGCGCCAGCAGCCGCTGCGCCGGGATCGCGAACGGCCCGGCCGGCGGGGTCGGGTCGCCCTCGCGCGCCTGCCGCTCCAGCACCGCCTCCAGGATCCCCGGCAGGGCGGCTTCGAGCTCCGCGAACAGCGCCTCGATCCGCGCCACCGAGGCGCCCGGCTCGTACTGGTCGAGCAGGGCGGCGTAGGGCTCGACGCCGAGCGCGGACGCCTTGGCCGAGCCGGCCTCGCGGGACAGCCGGACGACCTCCGCCAGCGGCGCCTGCACGATCGAGAAGTCGGAGCCGGCGCGGGCGGCGCGCCAGGCCGTCTCGCACCGGGCGGTGGCGCGCGCCGTGGCATCGACCAGCGCCGACGTCAGCGCGGTGGCGTGCGCGTGCCGGCGACGCATCTCGCCCGAGGTTGGCGGCCCGCCAGCCGTGTCAGCGGCTCGGCGGCGGCCGCCGCCAGCAGGTCCGCGGTCTCCGGTGCGGTGAGCGATCTCGTGGGCGATGACGCCGAGGGTCGCGGTCTGCTCGGCGCGGGCGTCGCCGCCGCCGGCCGGCATCATCACCATGCGGTCCCAGGACAGCACCCCGAGCGCGCCCTCGACCGCGGCGAGCCGCCGGAAGCGGGCCTCGAGGGCGTCGGTGGCCGGGGTGGCCGGCACGGCCGCCGGCGCGCTCACGCCCGGTCCTCCCGCTCCTTGCGCTCCAGCTGGCGGTGCCAGACCACGTAGACCGCCAGCAGGGTGATCGCCAGCAGGAACCAGGTGATCGCGTACTGCAGGTGCTCGTTGCGGACCTGGATGCTCGGCGACCGCGCCGATCGGCAGCACGGTCGGCCGCACGGTGGGCCGGAGCGCGTCGATGTAGTAGTTCGCGACCGGCCCGAGGTCGCGGTGCGCCGCCATCGCCGCCGGCTCCACCGTGAACCAGATCTCGCGGCCCGGCTCGTTCTCGGGGACGAAGTAGCCCTTGCGGTCGGCCTCCCGGACGATGCCGTCGATGGTGACCTGCCCGTCCGGCAGGGTCTCCGGCCGGGCAGACTGGAGGCGACGATCCATCGGCACCCAGCCCCGGTTGACCAGCACCGTGGGTCCGCCGTCGACCACGAACGGGGTGACCACGTGGAAGCCGGCGTTGCCCTCGAACGGCCGGCCGGTCAGATGGATTTCCTTGTCGTTGAGGAACCGCCCGGTCGCCGCGACGCGGCGGAACTGCCAGGCCTGGATGTCGTCGATCATGGCGGGCGGAGCCACGGCGGGTTGCGTCACCCGGCTTTCGAAGCTGTCGATGATCGCCGACTTCCACGCCAGGCGGTCGAGCTGCCAGAACCCCAGGGCCAGCATGACCAGCACGGCGGGCACGGTGAACACGGTCGGCCAGAGTCTCGGGCGGAACGGCATCGGGGCCTCGGCGGGTGAAGGAGGGCGGCGCCCTCTAGATCGACCGTCCGCGGCCCGAGGGCAAGCGCCGGATCGTCGCGGCGGTCAGGACTCGGCGCCCGCGATGGCGGTAGTGGAGGGCCACCATCAGGCCCTTGAGCGGCCGCAGCAGCGCCAGGGTGCCGCCCAGCACGACGGTTCCCCACAGCACCGCGTGGGCCCACAGCGGGGGCGCGAACGCGGCATCGACGGCCAGCGCCACCGGCACCACGACCGCACCCAGGATGAAGATCACGAACACCGCCGGCCCGTCTCCGGTGTCGTGGTCGGCGAGGTCGAGCCCGCAGATCTCGCACGAGGGACGCACGGTGAGGTAGCCGTCGAACAGGCGCCCGGCACCGCAGCGCGGGCAGCGACACGCCAAGCCGGCGAACAGCGGCGAGGCCGACGGCGGGTGAGGCTCGCTCACCCGCCCGGTCCTTGCCAAGGCGGACGCGATCAGGCGCCCCACCAGTAGATGCACACGAACAGGAACAGCCAGACCACGTCGACGAAGTGCCAGTACCAGGCCGCCGCCTCGAAGCCGAAATGCTGCTGCGGCGTGAAGTGCCCGGCGTAGGCGCGGAACCAGCACACGATCAGGAAGATGGTGCCGACGATCACGTGGAAGCCGTGAAATCCGGTCGCCATGTAGAAGGTCGACGGATAGACCCCCTCGGTGAAGCCGAACGCGGCGTGGCTGTACTCGATGGCCTGCAGGGCGGTGAAGCTGATTCCGAGCAGGACGGTCAGGCCGAGACCGAGCAGCAGGTTCTTGCGATCGTTGTCGAGCAGGGCGGCGTGCGCCCAGGTCACCGTGGTGCCCGACAGCAGCAGGATGAGCGTGTTCAGCAGCGGCAGGTCGAACGGATCGAAGGTCTCGATCCCTTCCGGCGGCCACTCGCCGGTGCGCGGGTACAGCGCGAAGTCGAAGTACGCCCAGAAGAAGGCGAGGAAGAACATCACCTCGGAGGCGATGAACAGCATCATGCCGTAGCGCGCGCCGATCTGGACCACCGGCGTGTGGTGACCCTGGTAGTGCGCCTCCCGCAGAACGTCGCGCCACCAGAAGAACATGGTCATCAGCACCAGCCCGAGGCCGATGATCGTCATCAGGCCGCCGAACGGCTTGTCGTGCATGTAGAGCGCGCCACCGGCCGCCAGCACGAAGCCGGATCCGGCGCCGACGAACGGCCACGGGCTCGGCTCGACCAGGTGGTAGGGATGCTTCTGTTCGTGTGCCATCGGTCCCTCGTCTCACACGCAGCCGGGGCTAGCGACCCCGGCCGCCCCCGCAGTGGATCGTCATCTGGTTTCGCCCGCGGCCGTATCGTTGGTGGCCGCCGGCATCTCGGCGATCTGCCGCGCCCGGCTCTGGTCCGGGGCGCGGAAGAATGTATAGGACAGCGTGACCGTGGTCAGCCCGTCCATCTTGCGGTCATCGGCAAGGTCGGGATCGAGATAGAACGTGACCGGCATGTCGACGGTCTCGCCCGGGCGCAGCACCTGCTCGGTGAAGCAGAAGCAGTCGATCTTGTCGAAATACAGCCCGGCCTTGTCCGGCGTCACGTTGAAGGTCGCGGTGCCGACCACGGTCTCGGTCCCGGTGTTGGTCGCCCGGTAGAAGGCGAGCCCGGTCTCGCCGACCTGCAGCGACATCGAGCGCTGGGCCGGAACGAACTTCCAGGACAGTTCCGGGTTCACGTTGGCGTCGAATCGCACCGTCATCCGGCGATCCAGCACCCGGTCGGACTCGCCAGTCGCCACCTGGGTGGTGCCGCCGAAGCCGGTAACCCGGCAGAACAGCTCGTAGAGCGGCACCGAGGCGTAGGCGAGGCCGACCATGCCGACCACCACGCCCGCCAGCACGCCGGCGGTACGCCCGTTGCGCGCCCGCTGCCAGCGCGTCTGCCGTTCTCGATCGGTCTCGTCGGTCATGCTTACCCCATCCTCAGGATGGTGATGACGAAGAACAGCGCCGCCAGCGCCAGGATGGCCGAGAAGATCGCCACGTTCCGGCGGCGGCGGGCGGCCCAGGGATCGTCGCTGGCCGGGGGCTGCTTCGGGTCGGGCTTCACCATGCCGCTACACCCTCACCCAGCTGTCGACCAGCAGCGCGCCGTACAGCGCGAACAGATACAGGATCGAATAGCCGAACAACTGCTTGGCCGGGCGATGGTCGTCGTCGTTGCCCCGCCACACCCGCACCGCTGAGAGCACGAACAGGCCGCCCAGTATCGTAGAGGCCACGCCGTACGCCAGTCCCGAGAACCCGATCAGCGCCGGCACCACCCCCAGCGGCGCGAGCAGCAGCGTGTAGATGAGGATCTGGCGGCGGGTTTCGCGACCGCCCGCGACGACCGGCAGCATCGGCACCCCGGCGCGGGCGTAGTCGCCGCAGCGCCACAGCGCCAGCGCCCAGAAATGCGGTGGCGTCCACATGAAGATGATGGCGAACAGCACGATCGGCACCAGCGAGACATCGCCGGTTACCGAGGCCCAGCCGATGATCGGCGGAAACGCGCCGGCGGCACCGCCGATGACGATGTTGTGCGGCGTCAGCCGCTTCAGCCAGATGGTGTAGACGAACACGTAGAAGCCGATGGTCAGCGCCAGCAGCCCTGCCGCCACCCAGTTGACGGCGAGTCCCATGACCAGCACCGAGAACCCCGACAGCACCACGCCGAAGGTGAGCGCTTCGTCGGCGTTCAGGCGCCCGCCCGGAATCGGTCGCTTGCGGGTTCGCTCCATGACGGCGTCGATGTCGCGGTCGTACCACATGTTGATGGCGCCAGCCGCGCCGGCGCCGATGGCGATGCACAGCACCGCGATCAGCGACAGCACCGGGTGCAGATGCCCGGGCGCGACCGCCAGGCCGACGGCGCCGGTGAACACCACCAGCGACATCACCCGCGGCTTCAACAGCGCGACGTAGTCGGCGACCGAGGCCGTCCCGCCAGGGACGGCCTCGGCGGCCTCGTCGATCCGCGCGATTTCGGCGGAGATATCGGTCACGTCAGCCTCTCGGTCCCCGGCTCACTTGACGCGGGGGATCTCTTCGAAGGTGTGGAACGGCGGCGGAGAGGAGACGGTCCACTCCATGGTCGTGGCACCCTCGCCCCACGGGTTGTCGGCGGCCTTGCGCTTGGCCATGAACGCCTCGACGACCACCCAGATGAAGATCAGGGTGCCGAGCGCCGCCGATGTAGGCGCCGATCGACGACACGAAGTTCCAGCCGGCGAGCGCGTCCGGGTAGTCGATGTAGCGGCGCGGCATGCCCGCCAGGCCGAGGAAGTGCATCGGGAAGAACGTCAGGTTCACGCCGACGAACGTCACCCAGAAATGCAGCTTGCCGAGGGTCTCGTTGTACTCGTAGCCGGTCATCTTGGAGAACCAGTAGTAGAACCCGCAGAAGATGCCGAACACCGCGCCGAGCGACAGCACGTAGTGGAAGTGCGCGATGACGTAATAGGTGTTGTGCAGCGCCAGGTCGACGCCGGCGTTGGCCAGCACCACGCCGGTGACGCCGCCGACGGTGAACAGGAAGATCAGGCCGATCGCCCAGATCATCGGGACCTTGAACTGCAGCGAGCCGCCCCACATGGTCGCGATCCAGGAGAAGATCTTGATGCCGGTCGGGACCGCGATGACCATGGTCGCGGCCGTGAAGTAGGCGCGGGTGTCGACGTCGAGGCCGACCGTGTACATGTGGTGCGCCCACACCACGAACCCGACCACGCCGATCGCCACCATCGCGTACGCCATCCCGAGATAGCCGAACACCGGCTTGCGCGAGAAGGTGCTGATCACCTGGCTGATGATGCCGAACGCCGGGAGGATCATGATGTAGACCTCCGGGTGCCCGAAGAACCAGAACAGGTGCAGGAACAGGATCGGATCGCCGCCGCCGGCCGGATCGAAGAACGCGGTGCCGAAGTTGCGGTCGGTCAGCAGCATGGTGATCGCGCCGGCCAGCACCGGCAGAGCCAGCAGCAGCAGGAAGGCGGTGATCAGCATCGACCACACGAACAGCGGCATCTTGTGCAGGGTCATGCCCGGCGCCCGCATGTTGAAGATGGTCGTGATGAAGTTCGCGGCGCCCAGGATCGAGCCGGCACCGGCGAGGTGCAGCGAGAAGATCGCGAGGTCCATGGCCATGCCCGGGGTGCCGAGCTTGCCGGAGAGCGGCGGGTAGATCGTCCAGCCGACGCCCGCACCCTTGGCGCCGCCGGTCCCCTCGACGAACATCGACAGCACCAGCAGCAGGAAGGCCGGCACCAGCAGCCAGAACGAGATGTTGTTCATGCGCGGGAACGCCATGTCGGGCGCGCCGATCATGATCGGCACGAACCAGTTGCCGAAGCCGCCGATCAGCGCCGGCATGACCACGAAGAACACCATGATCAGGCCGTGGGCGGTGACGTAGACGTTCCAGACGTTGCCGTTCTCCATGAACTGCAGGCCCGGGCTCTGCAGCTCCATGCGCATGAAGATCGAGATGCCGCCGCCGATCAGGCCGGCGAAGATCGCGAACACCAGGTACAGCGTCCCGATGTCCTTGTGGTTGGTGGAGTACAGCCAGCGGCGCACGAAGCTGGTCGGCGCGCCGTGATCGTCGTGGCCGTGGGCGTGATCAGCGCTGCTCATCGTGTCGGTCTCCGCTCGATTACCGCGACGCGACCGCGGCCAGCCTGCGGCCGGCGGCACTGTCGTCACTCGCGAACTTGGTCTTGGCGTCGGCAAGCCAGGCGTCGTAGGCCGCCGGTTCCAGCGCCTCCACGACGATCGGCATGTAGGCGTGGTTCAGGCCGCAGATCTGGTTGCACTGGCCGTAGTACACGCCGGCCTTGTCGACCTGGAACCATGTCTCGTTGATCCGGCCGGGGGTGCCGTAGATCTGCACGCCGAACGCCGGCATGAAGAACGAGTGCATGACGTCGGCCGTGGTCACCAGCACCTGGACCTTCTTGCCGACCGGAACGACCATGCGGTTGTCCACGTCCAGCAGCCGCAGCTGGCCGTCGCTCAGCTCGGACTCCGGCACCATGTTGCTGTCGAAGACGATTTCCTCGTCGGGGTACTCGTAGCTCCAGTACCACTGGTGCGCCTGGACCTTGATGGTCATGTCCGGCTCGACCGCGCGGTCGGCGAAGTACAGCAACTGGAACGACGGGATGGCGATCACCACCAGGATGACCACCGGAATCGCCGTCCAGGCGACTTCCAGGATGGTGTTGTGCGAGGTCTTCGACGGAACCGGGTTGCGGCTCTCACGGAAGCGCACGCAGACGTACACCAGCAGCGCCAGCACGAAGATCGTGATCAGCGTGATGATGATCAGCAGCAGGTCATGGAGCCAGGCAAGCTTCTCCTGGGTCGGCGTCACGGCATCCTGCATGCCGAGTTGCCACTCCCTGGGCCGATCCGCCCAAGCCATGCCCGTCGTGACGACGAGACCCGTCGCCGCCCACCCGATGCGCCGTGCCCAAGTCACGGCGATTCCGAGGATCCGATCCATCAGTCGGTCGTTCCCGTTGTCGTTGCTCTCGCCGCGCCCCCGCGGCGGGCTTGGTTATGACACCATCGTCCTGCCTGT
Source organism: Rhodospirillaceae bacterium (assembly GCA_018401495.1). GTDB lineage: Bacteria > Pseudomonadota > Alphaproteobacteria > Thalassobaculales > Thalassobaculaceae > Thalassobaculum_A. The sequence goes on along the minus strand of JAGYJX010000006.1, from coordinate 60,240 downwards.
GCAACGCGGGGCGGCGGTCGATATGGCAAGCTAGAACGCTGATAAATCCCGGGCAAGGAGCCCTCACGCGGCATTCGGTCGCGCTTGGCGGCGGATCGCCGTGGGCACGCATGGCCACGGTCCGGTCGACTTCCGCCCTCACCATGCCTATGTCAGTCTCTCGTTTCCCGACCAGGAGCCCGCCGTGACCGACCGCGCCATCACCGACGAGCTGTTCTTCGCCCGAGCCGGCCTGGATCCCGTCCGCACCCAGGGGATCGTCGACGACGCCCTGGGCGGCGCCGACGACGGCGAGCTCTACCTCGAGTATCGCCAGAGCGAGAGCCTCGCGTTCGACGACGGCCGGCTGAAGACCGCCTCGTTCAACACCGCGCAGGGCTTCGGCCTGCGCGCCGTCGCCGGCGAGGCGCGCGGTTTCGCCCACGCCTCCGAGCTGTCCGAGGACGCCATCCGCCGCGCCGCCGGCACCGTCAAGGCGGTGCACGCCGGGCGCTCCGGCACCATGGCCGAGGGCCCGGTCGGCACCAACCGGCAACTCTATTCCGACGCCAACCCGCTGCACGGCGTCAGCACCGGAGGCCAAGATCAAGGTGCTGACCGAGATCGACGCCTACGCCCGCGCCAAGGATCCGCGGGTCCGTCAGGTGTCGGCGTCGCTGACCGGCTCCTGGCAGGCGATCCAGGTGCTGCGCGCCGGTGGGCTGCGGGTCGGCGACGTGCGGCCGCTGGTGCGGCTGAACGTCTCGGTCGGTGGTCGGCGACGGCGACCGCATGGAGAGCGGGTCCTACGGCTGCGGCGGACGGCTGATGTTCGACCGTTTCGTCGATCCCGAGACGTGGCGCCACGCCGTCGACGAGGCGCTGCGGGTGGCGCTGGTCAATCTCGACGCGGTGCCCGCCCCGGCCGGCGAGATGGAAGTCGTGCTCGGGCCCGGCTGGCCCGGCGTGATGCTGCACGAGGCGGTCGGCCACGGCCTCGAGGGCGACTTCAACCGCAAGCAGACCTCCACCTTCAGCGGCATGATCGGCCAGCGCGTCGCCTCCCCCGGCGTCACCGTGATCGACGACGGCACGCTGCCGGACCGCCGCGGATCGCTCACCGTCGACGACGAGGGCACGCCGACCTCGCGCACCGTGCTGATCGAGGACGGCATCCTGGTCGGCTACATGCAGGATCGCCAGAACGCCCGGCTGATGGGCATGGCGCCGACCGGCAACGGCCGCCGCGAGAGCTACGCCCACCACCCGATGCCGCGCATGACCAACACCTTCATGGCCTCGGGAGACGCCGACCCCGAGGAGATCCTGCGGTCGGTGAAGAAGGGCCTCTACGCCGTCAACTTCGCGGGCGGCCAGGTCGACATCACGTCCGGCAAGTTCGTGTTCTCGATGAACGAGGCCTATCTGGTCGAGGACGGCAAGATCGGCCGAGCGGTCAAGGGGGCGACGCTGATCGGCAACGGCCCGGACGCCATGAACAAGATCACCATGATCGGGAACGACAGCCGGCTCGACGACGGCATCGGCACCTGCGGCAAGGACGGCCAGGGCGTGCCGGTCGGGGTCGGACAGCCGACCCTGAAGATGCACGGCATCACGGTCGGCGGCACGGCGGTCTGATCCGGCGCGGGTCCGCTCGGCGCCGGCCCGCAAGGGTCGGCGGACCGAGTTTCGCCTGGCCTTTGCCGCACCTTGCCCGCGCTTTCGCGTCTTGGTTATTGCCGCCGGGAGCCGTTCGGCACCGGAGGCTCCACGAGGCTGCGTCAAGATAAACCGCAGTGCCGCCGGATTTCCGGAGTCTGGCGCAATCGGTCGCTTGCCGGCAGACCATGTGCGCAGTTGCCCGAAATCTGCTAGGTCGATGTGCTTGGCGAAAACCTGATGTGATCCATCGGCGATGAAATTCAAACACAAGGTCATGGGTGCGTTGCTGGCAGCGGGTATCCTGCCGATGATCGTAAGTTCCGCATTCGATATCTCCCGGATGTATGACATGGCCGAACAATCGGCCCGTGCGGAAATCGCCTCCGTCATCGATCTGAAAGGAGAGATGGTTGAGAATTATTTTGGAACACTTCTTAGCATTGCTCGAACGCTTGCAATCAATCCGGTCGTCACCGACGCGACGCGGGCTTTTACCGCCGCTATCGGCCAGCTGGACACATCCGAAGATGCCGCGCGCGCCCAGAGCCTGACGGAGCGGTATCGTTATCAACAGGAAAACACGACAGGAGCAACGCCGGCCGATCTGGCCCGATGGATGAAAATCGACCCGGTCGCAGAGAAACTTCAACGCCTCTACATTTCGGACAATCCCCAAAAAATCGGCGAGAAGCACCTGCTTATGACGGCTGGCGATACGAGTCGATACTCAAGCCTTCATGAGATATATCACCCATTTTTTAAAGAATACCTGGAGGAATTTGCGTTCTATGACATCTTTCTGTTCGAACCCAAAGAGGGCCGTATCGTATATTCTGTTTTCAAGGAACTCGATTACGGAACATCATTCGTTGACGGACCTTACAGTGGATCTTCTTTTGGCCGCGCGGTTCAGAAAATCATTGACAATAATTCGAGCGACCTGATTTTTGTAGATTTTGAACCCTACGAGCCATCATACAATCAGGACGCGTCATTCCTGCTTGCTCCTCTCAAGGATAAGGATCAGTTGATCGGCATTCTGGCTTTCCAGATGCCGGTCGATCGCATCAACTCCATTGTAAACAAGCAAATTGCCGGCTTCGAGACCGCCGAGACCTTCCTTATCGGCTCAAAGGGGCAACTTCGTTCCGTTCCAGGAAACTCCGAAAATCTCGCCATTGGCTCGCCGTTGTCCAGCGAAGTCGTCGCCAAGGCTCTCGGTGGAACCAAAGGACTTATTTCCGGGAACGATCACAAAGGCGTACCGGTGATCGCCGGGTTCGAGAAGGTGAGCCTTCCTGGACTTGACTGGAAGATCGTCCTCTCTGTCTCGGAAGAAGAGGCGATGGCGGATGCCAATGCCTCGATCCGCGACGCCGTTTTCGGCCTCGGCTGTGTTCAGCGTGCTGATCCTGGCTTGCGGCTATGGTTTGAGCTGTTTATCTCCTGCGTCCCGTTCAGACACTCGGCAGAGATTTTCAGCAAATCGTCGTCGGCGCGATGAATGCCCTGCATCAAGCGTCGGATCGATCCAAGATCGCCGCGAAATCGATGGTGACGATGGCGGAAACAACAAGCCGCCAGGGCTCTGTCGTCAAGGAAAACTCGGTTGCAGCAGCTCAGAATGTCTCCGTCGTCGCTGCCGCGATGGATCAGATGGCATCCTCTATTCAAGAAATCGTCAAAGGCGTGACGAAGACCTCAAGCCTCACGGATGATGCATCCGAGAGAGCGAACTTGGCGACGTCTTCGCTCCAACATCTGGAAACCGCGACACAGCGCATCACCGGCGTGGTCACCTTGATCAAGGACATTGCCAACAAAACGAACCTGCTTGCCCTGAACGCCTCCATTGAGGCCGCCCGGGCAGGCGATGCCGGGCGTGGATTTGATGTTGTCGCGATAGAGGTCAGGAAACTTGCGTCGCAGACAGCCAAGTCCACCGAGGAGATAGGCGCGGAAGTCGACAATGTCGCCAAGGCTGTCCAGGACAATGTTTCCGCCATTCGCGGGATCACTGAGGCCATCGCGCTTGTGCGCGACCAGGCAACGGCCATGTCAGCGGCCGCCGAGCAGCAAGGGGCCGTGACGTCAGAGATCACCGGCAGCATGTCGGATACGGCTCATCGCGTGTCTGCTGTCGATCAGAACATAGGGGGCGTCGAATCGGCATCGGCGAACGCGGCCGTAGCGGCAAGGGACGTAATGCGGCAGATGCAGAGTGTCGATGCGGCCGAACATAAAGTGACCGAAGCGATCGCCACATTCATCAAAAAATTCAAAGAGATTTAGCTCCCGCGATCCTGCAGGCGCCCGGTGTGGGCGGCCCTGTGGATCGGGGCGTTCCACAACTGCCTGTCCTTGTGGATATCCATACCGACACTCATCCAGCGATCCGACGGTTCCGATTCCACTGCTGACTATTTCGGAACTTAGGACTCGCGGCGGCCGGTCTTCCGGCGCCGGGGTTGTGCCGGATCTCAGCTTAAATGACCTTGCGCGGTCGTCCCAACCGCCGCCGCGGCGAAAGGAAGGTAAGCGTCCGATTAAGAGGTTTTTAATTCCGTTTGGCTATCGTTGATGACGTTCGCCGATGCCGGCGGTCAGTCACGCCGCGCCGGCGGATGAGGGCCCGAGTTCTTGCGATACCTGGCACCAGCCGCGATCAGCCTCGCGACCCTGGCCGCGGCGGCGGGGCCGCCGCAGTCCCGGGTGGGAGCGAGGACGCCGTCGCCGCGGTGTTTCCGCCGTGGTGGACCCGGGCGGAGGCCGCCACCGCGGTCGCCCGGGCCGACGGGCTGATCGTGCGCGAGGGCGGCCTCCCGACCGTGCTCATCGTCCGCTCCGCAGACCCCGACTTTACCGATCGGCTGCGCGCTCACGGCGCGCTGCTGCTCGTGGACCCCATCGCCATGGAAGGCTGTTCGGCGCCGTCGGTATCGCCGCCGGACTCGCCGCCGGACTCGCCGTCGAGAGGAGAACCAACCGGATGACCGAACTGCTGTCCCTTCGACGCCGAGCCGTCGTCGTGCTGGCGCTGTTTCTGGCCCTTCAGATCCCCGTCGTGGTGATCATCGGCCTGCTCCTGGGTCGCGGCATGCTGCTGCCGGTGGCGGCGATGGCGGCGCTGGCCGCCGCCGTCGGGGCGATGGCCAGATGGCGTCCCGACGACGAGTCGACCCGGTTGTCGATCGCCGCCGCGCTGATGGGCGCCGTCTCGATCATCGTCTACCAGTTCGCCGGGCATCCCTGGCAGTTGGACATGCACATGTACTACTTCGCCTGCCTGGCGATGCTGGCGGGCCTGACCGACTGGCGCGCGATCGTGGTCGGCGCGGTCGTGGTGGCGGTGCATCACCTGTCCCTCAACTTCCTGCTGCCGGCCGCGATCTTCCCCGACGGGTCGGATTTCCTGCGCGTCGTCATTCACGCGGTGATCGTGGTCGCCGAAGCCGCCGTGCTGATCTGGCTGACCTATCAGGTGGCCGAGGCGTTCGACCAGTCGGCCCGCTCGCGGGCCGAGGCCGAGGCCGCCGAAGCCGAACGGTCGGCCCTCGCCGCCCGCCAGCAGGAGCAGGAGCGGCAGAGCGCCGCCGAGCGCGACGCCATGCTGCGCGACACCGCGTCGGCCCTGGAATCGTCGATCGGCAGCATCTCCGAGACCGTGGCCGCCGCCGCCGAGGAACTGAACCGGACGTCGCTCGCGCTCACCCAGACCACCAGCCGCGTCGGCGACCGGTCGGAAGCGGTCGCGACCAGCAGCCGCCAGGCGAGCGAGCGGGCCCGCAGCACCGAGGAGGCCGTGGCCGGCCTGCGCGGCGCCATCGAGGACATCAACCAGCAGGTCTCGACCTCCAGCGCGATCACCCAGGACGCCGTCAACCGCGCCCGCGAGACCGACACCACGGTGGCCGGTCTCTCCGACGCGGTGCACCGGATCGGCGACGTGCTCAACCTCATCAACGACATCGCCGAGCGCACCAACCTGCTCGCGCTGAACGCCACCATCGAGGCGGCGCGCGCCGGCGAAGCCGGCAAGGGCTTCGCCGTCGTCGCCTCCGAGGTGAAGTCGCTGTCCACCCAGACCGCCAAGGCGACCGAACGGATCGCCGGCGAGATCGAGTCCATCCAGGCCGAATCCCAGGGCGCCGTGGTGGCGATTCGCGGCATCGCCGAGGCGGTCGGGCGGATCGACGAGGTCTCCCGCGCGATCGCCGAGGCGATGTCCGTTCAGGCCAACGTCACCCGCAGGATCGCCGACGAAGTGCACACCCTGGCCGGGAGCAGCGGAGACGCGGCCGACGCGATCACCGAGGTGGCCCTGGAGACCCGCGAGAGCGGCACCGCCGCCGAGGACGTCCGCCGGGCCAGCGAGGACCTCGCCCGCCACGCCGAGCATCTGCGCGAGCAGATGACCGGCTTCGTGGACAAGGTCCGGGCCGGCTGACGTCGGGGCCAAGGCAGCAGGGGTCGGACCGAACGTTGCGGCGGGTGCGCAAGCGCCCGCCGCTTCGCATTGCCCGGCGCGGCACCCGGTGTACACTCGGTGTCCCCACCGGTGCGATCCCGCCCGACAACCACCGAGCCGCCCGTGACAGATCTGATCGACAAACGCCCGAATTTCTACGGGTTCAGCGGCCTCGACCGCAGCGCCCACATCCGCGAGCGCGAGGGCTGGCTCGACGAGGTGCTCGATCGCCCGGACACGATGCTGGTTCTGGTCTGGCGAACCCGATCCTTCGTGCTGGAGATCGACGGCACGCCGCCGCGCGCCGCCATGCTGGCGGTGACCGAGCATCGCCATCTGGTGCCGCTGGCTGAATCAGTAGCGTTCCTCGGCGAGTTCGACGGAGTCGCGCACGTCGCCCTCGACCTGTCGCCGCTGGAGGAAACCGACATCCTCAACACCTTGGCGGCGCACGGGGCGTTCACCGACCTGCGCCGCATCGGCCCCTTGCTCGAGCGCTTCGACGGGTCGCTGCTGGCCTACGCCCGCGGCCTGATGTGGTGGCACCAGCGCCATCGGTTCTGCGGGGTCTGCGGTCATCCGACGGTCAGCGTGAAGGGCGGCCATCAGCGGTCCTGCAGCAACCAGACCTGCCGGGCTCCGCATTTCCCACGCACCGACCCGGCCGTGATCATGCTGGTCCACGACGGCGAGCGATGCCTGCTGGGTCGCCAGAAGATCTGGCCGGAAGGCATGTACTCGACCCTGGCCGGGTTCGTGGAGCCGGGAGAGACCCTGGAGGAGGCGGTCGCCCGCGAGGTCTGGGAGGAGAGCGGCATCCGCGTTCGCGACGTGCGCTATCACTCGTCGCAGCCCTGGCCGTTTCCGTCGTCGCTCATGCTCGGCTTCCATGCCACCGCCAAGTCGTTCGACATCGTCCGCAACGATGACGAGCTGGGCGACGCCCAGTGGTACACGGTCGAGGATCTGGCGGGGTTCGAGAGCCACGGCAAGTTCCTGCCGCGCCGCGACTCGATCGCCCGGCGGCTGGTCCAGGACTGGGTGGAGAGCGTGCGGCCGGAGCTGTACGAGGCGGTCGACCGGGTGCCCAGCGCCTACCCCGTCCGCACCACCTGATCGCAAGGTTACGGGGGCGCGATGTCCGTCACGCCGAGCGAGCCCACGATCGCCGCCTACCCTTCAGGCAGCACCGTCCTGGTGATCGGCGCCAGCGGCGTCATCGGCAGCGCCGTGGTCCGCCACCTGGCCGGCCGCGCCGGGGTCTCGGTGGTCGCGGCGGCCCGACGGCCGGAGCCGCCGGACGCCGGCAACGTGGTCGCCCTGCCGGTCGACCTGTCCGACCGGTCGGCCGGGGCCGGCGACGACAGCCTCGCCGCCGTCACTCACCTGGTCTATTGCGCCTATGTCGACGCCCCGGGCTGGCAGGCGCAGAACGAGCCGAACGCGCTTCTGTTCGAGGCCGCCACCGAGTTCGCCGAGCGGCATTGCCCGGGCCTGCGCCACGTGACCCTGCTGCAGGGGATGAAGGCCTACGGCAGCCATCTCGGGCGGTTCAAGACCCCGGCCCGGGAGAGCGACCCGCGGATCCCGCACCGACACTTCTACTACGACCAGCAGGACCGGCTCGCCGCCAGGGCCGCGGCGCGCGGCTGGGCCTGGACGGCGCTGCGCCCGCACGTGGTGATCGGCCCGGCCCGGCGATCACCGCTCAACCTCGCCGCCGTGCTGGCGGTGCATGGGGCGCTGTGCCGGGCGCGCGGCGAAGCGTTCTACTTTCCCGGCCCGGAGGCGGCGTTCGACGCGGTCTACCAGGCGACCGACGCCGGGCTGCTGGCGCGCGCCATCGAATGGGCGGGCGCCGATCCGAGGGCCGAGGGCGAGATCTTCAACATCACCAACGGCGATTTCTTCCGCTGGCGTCATCTGTGGCCGGCGATCGCCCGGGCGCTGGAACTGGAGCCGGACGGACCCCGGCCGGAGAAGCTCGCCGAGACCATGGCGGGGGCCGGCGCCGACTGGGACCGGCTGGTGGCAGCGCATCGGCTGGAGGCGAACCGGATCGACGATCTGGTCTCCTGGCCGTTCGCCGACTACGTCTTCCACACCACCCACGACGTCATGGCCGACACCTTGAAGTGCCGTCGCGCCGGCTTCCTGGCGTTCGCGGAATCCGAGGCGGTGATCGTGGAGCGCCTCGCCGAACTCCGCCGCCTTCGCATCGTGCCTTAGAGAAAGGGGAAACGCCGATGACCGTCGACACCGTCATTCTCGCCTCGCACTTCCAGAACGAGAACTGCCATCCGGACGGCAAGATCAAGATCGGCATCGGCCCGGAGAGCGCCTGGCGCTGGGAGCGGCTGGCGAACGCCAAGCGGCTGTTCGCCGGCGCCCGCGCCGCCGGGCTGCCGATCGTCCACATCCGTCTGGCGGTCCCGGCCGACATGAGCACGGTGATCCAGAACAACATGATCTTCCGGCAGTGGGTCGAGCTCGGCGCCTGGGCGGAGGGCAGCTGGGGAGTCGAGTTCATCGACGGCCTCGGCCCGGTCGCCGGCGAGGCCGTGGTCACCCACACCCGCAACAACGGATTCTATGGATCGAACCTCGATGAGATCCTGTTCCGGCACCGACCGCGCCGGCTGGTGTGCTGCGGGGTGTCGACCGCGTATACCGTCGAGAGCACGGTGCGGCACGCCACCGACGTCGGCTACGAGGTGACGGTGGCGGCCGACGCCTGCTCGACCGCGACCCGCGAGCAGCACGAGGCGGCGCTGAACGCCATGCGGCTGATCGCGGACATCGCCGACGTGGACAGCATCCTCGCCGGGCTCTGAGGGCGGGCTAACCCTTCCCGCCGCCCTTGCGGAACGGCGAGGCGGGGTAGGTCCCGAGGATCCGCACCGCGCCCTTCGGGCAGAAGAACCTGAGCTCGTCGAGGGCGTGCTGCATGCCGGGCTCGTCCACGTGGCCCTCGGCGTCGATGTAGAACTGGGCCGCCTCGAACGAGCCGTCGATGATGTAGCTTTCCAGCTTGGTCAGGTTGACGCCGTTGGTCGCGAACCCGCCCAGCGCCTTGTAGAGCGCCGCCGGGACGCTGCGGACCTGGAACACCATGGTGGTAATGCACGGGCCGTTGCCGGCCGGCGGCATCACCCCCTGTCGCGCCATGATCAGGAACCGCGTGGTGTTGTGCGCCGCGTCCTCGATGGAGTCCTGCAGGACGTCTAGGCCGTAGACGCGCGCCGCCATGGTCGAGGCGATCGCCGCCACGCTGCGGTCGCCGAGGGCGGCCACTTCGTGGGCGGCACCGGCGTTGTCGGCATGGTTGATGCGCTTCAGCTTGAGCCGGCCGATCAGCTTGCGGCACTGAGCAAGGCTCTGCGGATGGGCGCGGACCTCGCGCAGTTCCTCGACCGTCGCGCCCGGCACGCCGAGCAGCATGTGGTTCACGCGCTGGAAGTACTCGCCGACGATGAAAAGTCCCGATTCCGGCAGCAGGTGGTGGATGTCGGCGACCCGGCCGGCGACCGAGTTCTCGACCGGCACCATCGCCTTGTCGGCCTGTCCCTCCTGCACCGCCGTCAGCATGTCCTCGAAGCTGTGGCAGGGCAGCGGCTCATGATCGGGCAGCGCGTTCGAGCACGCGAGGTGCGAATAGGCCCCCGCCATTCCCTGGTAGGCGACGATCGGCGTGCGGCTCATGCGGAAGGCTCTCCGGGGCTTCGGGGGCGGGCGGGATCGAGCAGACGGCGAGCCTGTTCCAACTGGGCGGGCGTGTCCACTCCGAGCGGCACGGTCTCGACGCGACCGACCTCGATCCGCATCCCGGCCTCCAGCGCGCGCAGCTGCTCCAGCCGCTCGCGCTTCTCCAGCGGCGACGGCGGCAGCGCCACGAACCGGTCGAGCGCCGCGCGCCGGTAGGTGTAGATGCCGATGTGGTGGAACACCTCGCCCTCGCCCCACGGCACCGGCCATTTGCTGAAATACAGCGCCCGCCCGAACCGGCCGTCCGGCTCCCAGGCGACGACCACCTTGTTGACGCTGGTCTCCATCAGGTCGCCGGGGTCGTGGATGGCGCAGGCGACGGTTCCCATGTCGGCGTCGCCGATCCGCGCCAGCGCGTCGATCGCGGCGCGCACGGTCTTCGGTTCCAGCACCGGCAGGTCGCCCTGCAGGTTGACGATCATGTCGTGCGCGCCGTCCGGATCGACCCGCCGCAGCGCCTCGCTGATCCGGTCGGTCCCGGAAGGATGCGCCGGATCGGTGATCACCGCCTCGCCGCCGACCTCCGCGATCGCCCGGGCGATCGCCTCCTCGCCGGCCGCCACGACGACGCGGCCGATGTCCGCCTCGATCGCCCGCCGCCAGACCTGCACGATCATCGGCTCGCCGTGAATCTCGGCGAGCGGCTTGCCCGGCAGCCGGGTTGAGGCCATGCGGGCCGGAATCAGCACGATCGGGTTCATGCGCGCCACCGTTTGCGGCGTTATGCCGCGTAAGCCGGCCGTCATACGCCGTGCGCGCCCTGTTGCGCAAGCGCATGGCGGCGGGCTAAGTCCCTGGTTGTGTGAGCCGTCCGCGCGTGGACAGCGCGTGGCCGCGTGGGTATGTTAGCGCCGCCGCGCCGGGGGGCGCGACCGCATCGGGACGAGAAGGGTTCGAGGCATGGCAACGTCGCTCGAAGGCAACAAGATCCTGGCCGGCATCCTGGCCGCAGGAATTCTCGCGATGGTGACCGGCAAGATCGCCGATGGCCTGGTTCACCCCACCCCGCTTCAGGAGAACGCCTTCAAGATCGAGGTGCCCGAGGGCGAGGCCACTGCCTCCGCCCAGGCCGCCGGCCCGGCCCCGATCGAGCCGGTGCTGCCGCTGCTCGCGAACGCGGACGTCGCCGCCGGGGAGACCCAGGCCAGGAAGTGTGCGGCCTGCCATGGCTTCGAGAAGGGCGGTCCCAACAAGGTCGGTCCGAATCTTTACGGCGTGGTCGGCAATCCCAAGGCGAGCCACGACGGCTTCAGCTACTCGGACGCGCTGGCCTCGTTTTCCGACCCCAAAGAGTGGACCTACGAATCGCTCAACAAGTTCCTGCTGAAGCCGACCGACTACGTGCCCGGCACCAAGATGAACTTTGCCGGCCTGCGCAAGGCTTCCGATCGGGCCGACCTCATCGCCTACATGCGCAACCAGGCGGACAGCCCGGCCCCGCTGCCGACGGCGGAAGAGGTGCAGGCCGCCAAGGACGCGTTCGAGGCCGCCAAGTCGGGCGGCTGAGACTCGCGTCCCAGGGCCCGCCCCGATGGCCCGTCCCGACCTTGACGTCCTGGCCGCGTTCGCCGCCGAGTTGGCCGATGCCGCCGGTCCGATCATCCGCGAGCATTTCCGCACCGGCCTCGCCGTCGAGGCCAAGGCCGACGAGAGCCCGGTAACCGCCGCCGACCGCGCCGTCGAGCGTCGCCTGCGCGACTTGATCGAGGAACGCTGGCCCGATCACGGCATCGCCGGCGAGGAATACGGCCTCAAGGCGCCGGACGCCGAGTACGTCTGGTCGCTCGACCCGATCGACGGCACCAAGGCGTTCATCACCGGCCGCCCGACCTTCGGCACCCTGATCTGCCTGGTCGAACGCCGCGCCCCGCTGCTCGGCGTCGTCGACTGCCCGATCCTGAACGAGCGCTGGATCGGCGGCCCCGAGCGGCCGACCACCCTGAACGGCCTTCCGATGGCGCGCCGTCCGGGCCGTGACCTCGCCCAGGCGATCCTGGCCACCACCTCGCCCCACATGTTCAAGGGCTGGGAAACCACGGCGTTCGAGCGCCTGCGCGCCGAGGTGAAACTGCCGGTCTACGGCGGCGACTGTCACAACTACGGCCTGGTGGCGCTCGGGACCCTCGACCTGGTGGTCGAGGCCGATCTGCAGGACTACGACTACCTGGCCCCGGCGGCGGTGATCGCCGGCGCCGGCGGGCTGGTGACCGACTGGGACGGCGTCCCGGTCACCCTCGGCTCGACCAGCCGGGTGCTGGCCGCGCGCACCCCGGACCTGCACGCCCAGGCGCTGCGGTGGCTGCAGGGCTGAGGGCGCTCAGTACCCCTTCGCCGGATCGATCAGGCCGATCGGCGCGTCACCAGCCCGGATGCGGCGGATGTTCTCGACGAAAACGCGGGTCGCCGTCACCGGGTTGATCTCGCTGGCGATGTGCGGCGTCAGGTAGATCCGGGGGTCGGACCAGAAGCGATGGCCGGCCGGCAGCGGCTCGGTCCGGAACACGTCGAGCGCCGCCGCCGCCAATCGCCCGGCATCGAGCGCGGCGATCAAATCGTCCTCCACCAGGTGCCCGCCGCGGCCGACGTTCACCAGCAGCGATCCGGGGGCCATGCGCTCGAACAGTTCGGCGTTCAGGATGCCCTCGGTCTCGGGCGTCAACGGCAACAGGCACACCAGGACGCTCGACCACGCCGCCAGCGCCCGCAAGCCCTCCGGCCCGTGATGACAGTCGAGGCCGTCGATGACCTTCGGCGAGCGCGCCCAGCCGGCGGCGGCGAAGCCGAGGTCCTGCATCGCCCGCGCCACCGCCTGCCCGAGATGGCCGAGCCCGAGCACGCCGACCCGCACGGCGTCGGCGTCGAACACCACGCCGGTCGGCCACCGGGCGTCGGCGCGCATCGCCTCCACCCAGTCCAGGCGACGGTGCCAGCGCAGCACCGCCAGCGCCACCTGGTGGACCATCGAGCGCGCCATCCAGGGGTCGACCACCCGCGCCACCGGAACGTGGGCCGGACGGTCGGAATCGGCCAGCACGTGGTCGACCCCGGCCGCCATCGACTGGATCAGCGCCAGGTTCGGGTAGGTGCGGAACAGCCCGTGCGGCAGCTTCCAGGTGATCGCCACCTCGACCGCCGCCGGATCGCCGACGGCGTCGAGGCCGCGTGCGTCCAGGTCCGGCGCCTGCCGCCTCAGCTCGTCGATCCACGGCGCCGGGTCGGCGTTGGCGACGTGGACCAGGATCACGCCCATCGGGGACGGCCGGCTCAGTACTGCCGGTCTGGGTCGACCGAGTTGATGGGCGTCTCGCCGGCGAACACCCGGCGGATGTTCTCGGCGACCTGATCGGCGCCGCTGTCGGCGTTGGTGAGGGCCGAGACGTGCGGCCAGACCTGCACCTTCGGGTGCGTCCAGAGCGGGTCGTCCGACGGCAGCGGCTCGGTGCGGAAGACGTCGAGGGAGGCTCCGGCGAGATGCCCGGAATCGAGGGCCGCCAGCAGGTCGGTCTCCACCAGTTGGGCGCCGCGGCCGGCGTTCACCACGAACGCCCCCTTCGGGAGCTTGGCGAACAGCGACGCGTCCATCAGGTCGGTGGTCTCGGGCGTCAGCGGCAGCAGGCCGCACAGGATGTCGGTGCGGGCCAGGAAGGCGTCGAGTTCCTCGGGACCGGCGTAGCTGGTGATGCCGGGAAGCGACTTGCGGGTGCGCGACCAGCCGGCGACATCGAAGCCGAGCGCCGCCACCTTGCCGGCGGCCTCCGCCCCCAGGGCGCCGAGGCCGAGGAAGCCTACCCGGCGGGTCGAGGTCTCGGGCGCCGGCAGCTGCTTCCACTCCCGGCGCCGCTGCTGCGCCTCGTAGTCCGGGCCCTGGCGGTGGAAGCGCAGCACCTGCAGCAGGAACCATTCGGCCATCGCCCGGCCCATCCACGGATCGACCAGGCGCAGGATGTGCGGCCCGCGTGGCAGTTCCGGGTCGGCGAAGATGTGGTCGACGCCTTGCCCGAGCGAGCAGATCGCCTTCAGGTTCGGGAATTCCTTCAGGAAGCTCGGCGGCACCTTCCAGACCAGCGCGAAACCGATGTCCGCCGGGTCGCCGACGTTCGGCCAGGCCCGGAAATCGAGGCCGGGGATCCGCTCGCTCAGCGCCTGGCGCCAGGGCTCGGAGGAATCGTTCGGGGATCGGAAGAGCACGGCCGGCATGAGGTCCCTCGGAGAACGCGTCTGCAATCGGCAAAGACCTTATGGGGGCCGGGCGGCGATGTCGACGGCCTGCGAGGCCGGGGCCTCTTCCGGCGCCCCGCGAAGGACGTTAGCGTCACGCCATTCCACAATCCCCGGGTCCCGCCATGCTCCGCATCCTCGGCAAGGCCTCCTCGATCAACGTCCGCAAGGTGCTGTGGACCTGCCGGGAGATCGGCCTCGACTACGCCCGCGAGGACTGGGGCAGCGGGTTCGCCTCGACCCGTGCGCCGGAGTTCCTGGCCATCAACCCGAACGGCCTGGTGCCGGTGATCGAGGACGCCAACGGCACGCTCTGGGAGAGCAACACCATCTGCCGCTACCTGGCGGCCGAGCACGGCCGAAGCGACCTGCTGCCGGCCGTCCCGCGCGAGCGTGCCCTGGTCGAACAGTGGATGGACTGGCAGGCGACCGAACTGAACGGCTCGTGGCGCTACGCCTTCATGGCGCTGGTACGCCGCGACCCCGGCTTCCAGGACCCCGGGCAGATCGCCGCCAGCGAACGCGTCTGGAACGCCAACATCGCGATCCTGGAGCGCCGCCTCGCGGCGACCGGGGCGTACGCCGCCGGCACCGCCTTCACGCTGGCCGACATCGTGCTGGGCCTGTCGGTGAACCGCTGGCTGATGACACCGCTCGCAAACCGTCCGGACGTTCCGGCCGTCGCGGCGTACCACGCCAGGCTCAGCCAGCGAGCGGGATACCTGGAACACGGATGCAACGGCATCCCCTGAGGAAACTGCCGGTAAGGACGCCGCCGGTCAGCCCCTGACGGCCCCCGCCTCGGTCGCCTCGATGTCGAAGGCGGCGGCCATCAGGGCGCGGGTGTAGGCCTGCTTCGGGCTGCCCATCACCGCCTCGGTCTCGCCAGCCTCGACCACCTGACCGTCCTTCATGACGATCACCCGGTGGGCCAGGGCGCGCACCACCTTGAGGTCGTGGCTGATGAACAGGTAGGCGAGGCCGTGGGCGGCCTGCAGGTCGCGCAGCAGGTCGACGATCTGGGCCTGCACGCTCATGTCGAGAGCCGACGTCGGCTCGTCCAGCACCAGCAGCTTCGGGCGCAGCACCATGGCGCGCGCGATGGCGATGCGCTGGCGCTGGCCGCCGGAGAATTCGTGCGGGTAGCGGTCGCGCATGGCCGGGTCGAGGCCGACCTCGCGCAGCACCTCGTCGATGCGGCGTTCCTTGTCGGCTTCGGACGGCAGGCCGAGCTCGGCCGGGTCGTGCACGTCGAGCCCCTCGCGCACGATCCCGGCGATCGACATGCGCGGGCTCAGGCTGCCGTAGGGGTCCTGGAAAACGATCTGCATGTCGCGGCGCAGCGGCCGGATGTCGCGCCGGTGGACGCCCTGGATCTCGCGCCCGAGGAAGGCCAGGCGGCCGGTCGATTTCTGCAGGCGCAGCAGCGCCATGGCGAGAGTGGTCTTGCCGGAGCCGGACTCGCCGACCACGCCGACGGTCTCGCCGACCCGGACCTTCACGTTGACGCCGTCGACCGCCTTGATGTGGCCGACCGTGCGCTTGAGAAGGCCGCGCTGGATCGGGAACCAGACCCGCACGTCGGAGGCCTGCAGCACCGTGGCCGCCCGCTCCGTCACCGGCCGCGGCCCGCCCTTCGGCTCGGCCGCCAGCAGCTTGCGCGTGTAGTCGTGCTGCGGGTCGCTGAACACCTGCTCGGTGTCGCCCTGCTCGACGATCTCGCCGTCGGTCATCACGCAGACGTGGTCGGCCACCTTGCGCACGATGCCGAGGTCGTGGGTGATCAGCAGCATCGCCATGCCGAGCCGGCGCTGCAGGTCGCGCAGCAGCGCCAGGATCTGGGCCTGGATGGTGACGTCGAGGGCGGTCGTCGGCTCGTCGGCGATCAGCAGGTCCGGCTCGTTGGCCAGCGCCATGGCGATCATCACGCGCTGGCGCTGGCCGCCGGAGAGCTGGTGCGGGTAGGAGCCGAGCCGGCGCTCGGGGTCGGGGATCCCCACCAGGCTCAGCAGCTCGATCGTGCGGGCGCGCGCCGCGGTTCCGCGCAGGCCCTTGTGCAGGCCGAGGATCTCGCCGATCTGCCGCTCCACGGTGTGCAGCGGGTTCAGCGAGGTCATCGGCTCCTGGAATATCATCGCGATCTCGTTGCCGCGGATCCGGCGCAGCACCGGCTCGGGCGCGCCCATCAGCTCGGCGCCCTTCCAGGTGACGCTCGATCCGGTGCCGTGGCGGGCCGCCGGGTACGGCAGCAGTTGCAGCACCGACAGCGCCGTCACCGACTTGCCGGATCCGGACTCGCCGACCAGCGCCACGGTCTCGCCCGGATGGATCTCGAACGAGACGCCGCGCACCGCCTGGTTGGCGCCGAAGGCGACGGTCAGGTCGCGGATGTCGAGCAGGGCGGCCATCAGCGGAAGGTCTTTCTCGGGTCGAAGGCATCGCGCACGGCCTCGCCGACGAAGATCAGCAGGCTCAGCATGACCGCGAGGGTGAAGAACGCGGTCAGGCCGAGCCACGGCGCCTGCAGGTTGTTCTTGCCCTGGCTCAGCAGCTCGCCGAGCGACGGCGACCCCGGCGGCAACCCGAAGCCGAGGAAGTCGAGGCCGGTCAGCGCGGTGATCGAGCCGTTCAGGATGAACGGCATGAAGGTCAGGGTGGCGACCATCGCGTTCGGCAGCACGTGGCGCCACATGATCACGCCGTCGCTGACCCCGAGCGCCCGGGCGGCGCGCACGTAGTCGAGGTTGCGGGCCCTCAGGAACTCCGCCCGCACCACCCCGACCAGCGCCGTCCAGCTGAACAGCAGCAGCAGGATCAGCAGGGTCGCGAAGCCGGGCACGATCACCGACGACAGGATGATCAGGATGAACAGCGCCGGCATCCCGCCCCAGATCTCGATGAAGCGCTGGAACATCAGGTCGACGACGCCGCCGTAGAACCCCTGCACGGCGCCGGCGGCGACCCCGACGATCGACGACAGGATCGTCAGCAGCAGCCCGAACAGCACCGAGATCCGGAAGCCGTAGATCGCCCGGGCGAGCACGTCGCGGGCCTGGTCGTCGGTGCCGAGCCAGTGCCGGGCGTCCGGCGGCGACGGCGCCGCCCGGTCGAGCTCGGTGTCGATGGTGCGGTAGGAGAACCGGATCGGCGGCCACAGGATCCAGCCCTTCTCCTCGATCAGCTCCTGCACGAACGGGTCGCGGTAGTCGGCCTCGGTCGGGAAGTCGCCGCCGAACGTGGTCTCGGGGTAGGTGGCGAACACCGGCGTGTAGTAGCCGCCGTCGAAGGCGATCAGGATCGGCTTGTCGTTCGCCAGCAGTTCGGCGAACAGGCTCAGCACGAACAGCGCCGAGGAACAGCCAGGCCGACCAGAAGCCGCGCCGGTTGCGCTTGAAGTTCTCCCAGCGCCGACGGTTGATCGGCGTGACGGCGATGCCGAGGATGCGGTCGCTCACCCTCAGTTCTCCCGCGCCTCGAAGTCGATCCGGGGATCGACCGCGACGTACATGATGTCGCCGATCAGGTTGAGCAGCAGGCCCAGCACGGTGAAGAAGAACAGCGTCCCGAACATCACCGGGTAGTCGCGCTGGATCGTCGCCTCGAAGCCGAGCAGGCCGAGCCCGTCGAGCGAGAAGATGATCTCGATGAACAGCGACCCGGTGAACAGCACCGACACGAACGCCGACGGAAAGCCGGCGATCACGATCAGCATGGCGTTGCGGAACACGTGGCCGTACAGCACGCCGCGCTCGCTCAGCCCCTTGGCCTTGGCGGTCAGCACGTACTGCTTGTTGATCTCCTCCAGGAACGAGTTCTTGGTCAGCATGGTCAGGCTGGCGAAGCCGCCGATCACCATGGCCGTCACCGGCAGCACCATGTGCCAGAGGTAGTCGAGCACCTTCTCGACCGGCCCGAGCGTCGCCCAGTCGCTCGACACCAGGCCGCGCAGCGGGAACACCTGCAGGTAGCTGCCGCCGGCGAACAGCACCACCAGCAGCACGGCGAACAGGAAGGCGGGGATGGCGTTGCCGATGATGATCACGCCGCTGGTCCAGACGTCGAACCTCGATCCGTCCCGCACCGCCTTGCGGATGCCGAGCGGGATCGAGATCAGGTAGACCAGCAGGGTGGTCCAGACGCCGAGCGAGATCGACACCGGCATCTTCTCGAGGACCAGGTCGGTGACGCTGCGCGCCTTGAAGAAGCTGTCGCCGAAATCGAAGGTCAGATAGTCGCCCATCATCGTCACGAACCGCTCGGGCAGCGGCTTGTCGAACCCGAACTGCTTCTCGAGCTGCTCGATGAACTGCGGGTCGAGGCCGCGGGTGCCGCGGCTCTGGCCCTCGCCCGACGGCGCCGCCGCGGTCTCGCCCCCGCCCTGCCCGGTGAAGCGACCGGTGACGTTGCCGCGGCCCTCGATCTGGGCGATGACCTGATCGATCGGCCCGCCCGGCGCCGCCTGGACGATGACGAAGTTGATCACCATGATCGCGACCAGCGTCGGCACGATCAACAGCAGGCGTCGCAGAATGTACGCGGTCACCCGGCGTCCCCCCGACCCGTCTGGCGTCTAGTTGCGGGTCCGGCGCCACGCCTCGAGGGCGGCCACCTTCTCGGAATCCACCCACCACGTGTCGGGGAACCCAAACCCGTATTTTGGACTGACCTCGGGTTTGCCGAACTTATTCCAGTAGACCAGGCGATAGCTGGTGCTGTGAAAGTGCGGCACCACGTAGAAGCCCCACAGCAGCACCCGGTCGAGCGCCCGTGTCGCGGCCTCCAGCGCCTCGCGGTCCGGCGCCTGGATCACCCGCTCGACCAGCGCGTCGACCACCGGGTCCTTGATGCCGGCGACGTTGCGCGAGCCCTTGAGGTCGGCGGCGGCCGAGGACCAGTACTCGCGCTGCTCGTTGCCCGGCGACTGCGACTGGCCGAACGATCCGACGATCATGTCGAAGTCGAAATCCCGGACGCGGTTCTGATACTGCGCCGGGTCGACCGTCCGCACCGATGCCTGCACGCCGAGCTTGCCGCAGGTTGGCGGCGAACGGCAGGACGATCCGCTCCATGTCCGGCGAGACCAGCAGGATTTCGAACGACAGGGCGGCGCCCTCGGCGTTCCGCATCACCCCGTCCTTGACCTGCCAGCCGGCGTCGCGCAGCAGCGCCGAGGCCGGCGCGCAGGTTCTGGCGCGGGTTGCCGGACCCGTCGGTCTTCGGGACCGTGAACGCGCTGGTGAACACTTCCGGCGGCAGGCGGTCGCGGAACGGCTCCAGCAGCGCCAGCTCGGCGCCTTCGGGCAGCCCGGACGAGCCGAGATCGGAGTTGTCGAAGTAGCTGTCGGTGCGGGTGTAGGCGTCGTACATCAGCACCTTGTTGGTCCATTCGAAGTCGAAGGCGTAGCCGATCGCCTCGCGCACCTTGCGGTCCTGGAACACCGGTCGGCGGGTGTTGAAGACGAAGCCCTGCATGCCGGCGACGTTCTCGTGCTGGACCTCCTCCTTGATCGCCATGCCGGCGGACAGCCCCGGGAACTGGAACGCGGTCGCCCAGCGCTTGGAGGAATTCTCGGCCCGGAGGTCGAAGGCGCCGGCCTTGAAGGCCTCGGTGGCGATGTCCCGGTCGCGGAAGTACTCGTAGCGGATGGTGTCGGCGTTCCAGCGCCCGCGCATCGCCGGCACGTCCCGGCCCCAGTAGTCCTCGACCCGCTCGTAGGTCACCGACCGGCCGGACTCGAAGCCCGCCACCCGGTACGGACCGGAGCCGAGCGGCGGCTCGAACGGCGGGTTGGCGAAGTCCTTGCCCTCCCACCAGTGCTTCGGGAGCACCGTCAGCTGGCCCAGGATCAGCGGCAGCTCCCGGTTGACGCCGCCCTTGAACACGAACAGCACCCGGCGCTCCGACGTGGCCGTAACCTCCGCCACGTCGCCGTAGTAGGCGCGGTAGAACGGCGCGCCCTTCTCGACCAGGGTGTTGAACGTCCAGACGACGTCGGCGGCGGTCACCGGCACGCCGTCGTGCCAGCGCGCCTCCGGCCGCAGGTTGAACGCCACCCAGGAGCGGTCCTCGGGCATCTCGATGCTGGCCGCCAGCACGCCGTACTCGGAGAACGGCTCGTCGGCGGCGTGCTCGGTCAGGGTGTCGTAGATCAGGGTGATGCCGCTGGCCGGCTGGCCGCGCAGGATGAACGGGTTGAAGCTGTCGAAGCTGCCGGTCGCCTCGCTGACGATGCACGCCGCCCTTCGGCGCGTTCGGGTTGGCGTACTCGAAATGGCTGAAGTCCGGGCCGTATTTCAGGTCGCCGTGCATGGCGATGCCGTGACTCGGCGGGGCGGTGTAGTCGGCGGCCGCGGCGGGCAGGCCGCACACGACGGCTGCCAGGATCGACGGCGAGCGGCGGCACGGAGACGGGGTGTCGGCATCGAATTCCTCATCTCACCGGGACTCTTCGGATGTTACACACCTGATCTGTGACCGGAAGATGGCGCGCCCGTCGTGACTCAGGCCGAGTCTGCCGCCTCGCCGCCGTCGAGCTGGCGCTCGGCGCCGCGCACCAGTTCCGCGAACTCCGACAGGAACACCGAGCCCTTCACGGTGCGCTGCACCAGAACGCTGCGCCGGTCGGCCTCGTCGACCTTGCGGCGCAGGAAGCCGAGATCGCCGAGGCGGTCGAGCGCCCGGGTCACCGCGGGCTTGGATATCCCCATGGATTCCGCGAGGCCGCGCACCGTGTGCGGCGGCGGCGTGAGGTAGGCGGTCAGCAGGATCGCCATCTGTCGCGCCGTGAGGTCGGGACCATCCCGCCGCACGCTCGCGACCGTCGCCAGACGCCACAAGATTCAACGCCCGGTGCTGCTCCGCCGCCTGCATGCCGTCCTACTCATCCCTTTGCCAGCCAACACGGTCATTACGCCATCGAACCGACAAAAGCGAGGCCCCGATCATGACGGGACCGCAAACCGTCAGCCGCCGAAGCGACGCTCGATCATACGGTATGCGCTGCGCAGCGCCATGGCCTCGCCGCCCTCTGGCCGACCCGGCCGGTCCCGGGTGTTCCAGGCCATCAGATCGATGTGCGCCCAGGGCGTGGCGGGCGAGACGAAATGCTCGAGGAACAGCGCCGCGGTGATGGCGCCGGCGTACGGGGCGCTGCCGGTGTTGGAGAGATCGGCGATCTTGGTCTTCAGCAGGGCCTTGTAGGGTGCGTGCAGCGGCAGTCGCCACACCGGGTCCTCCTCGTCGAGGCCGGAACGGATCCAGTCCCCGGCCACGCCGTCGTCGTTGCTGAACAGCGCCGGCAGGTCGGTGCCAAGCGCCACCCGGGCGGCCCCGGTCAGCGTGGCATAGTCGAGCAGCAGGTCCGGCCGCTCGGAATCGGCTTCGGTCAGGGCGTCGCACAGCACCAGTCGGCCTTCGGCGTCGGTGTTGCCGATCTCGACGGTCAGGCCCTGGCGGGTGCGGATCACGTCCATCGGCAGGAAGGCGTCGCCGGAGATCATGTTCTTGACCGCCGGCACCAGCACCCGCAGCCGGACCTTCAACCCGGCATCCATGATCATGCGCGCCAGGCCGAGCACCTGCGCCGACCCGCCCATGTCCTTCTTCATGGTCAGCATGCCGCTCGACGGCTTGATGTCGTAGCCGCCGGTATCGAAGCACACGCCCTTGCCGACCAGCGTCACCTTCGGGTGCGACGGGTCGCCCCACTGGATGTCGATCAGCCGCGGCGCGTCGGTGGCGCCGCGGCCGACGGCGTGGATCGTCGGATAGTTCTTCTTCAGCAGCTGATCGCCGACCAGCACCGAGAATTTCGCCTTGTAGGCCTTGGCGAGGGCCTTGGCCTCCTCGGCCAGCCGGGTCGGCCCGAGGTCGTTGGCCGGGGTGTTGATCAGGTCGCGGGCCAGCGCGGTGCCGGCTGCCGCCCGCTCGACGTGAGCGCGGTCGGCGCCCTTCGGCCAGACCAGTTCGGCCTCGGCGGCCGGCATGCTGGTGTACCGGTCGAAACGGTAGGTCGCCAGCGCCCAGCCAAGGGCGGCGCGGGTGGCGCTGTCCGGATCCACCTCGCTGTCGAGGGCGTACCGGCCGGCTGGCAGGACCCCGGGCAGCACGGCGCAATCCCAGAGCCCGATGCGGTCGGCGCATGTCGACCCCGACCAGGATCCGGGCCAGCCCGCCGTCGTCATCGGGCAGCATCGCCACCGCACCCGGCTTCGCCTGGAAACCGGTTGCCCGGATCCAAGCCGCCGAGCGGCTGTCGGCCGCCGCCAACCAGGCATCGAGCCCAGCCGCCGTGATCGGCACAATCGGAACGGTTCCGGCGGTCGCCCGCCCGACGAGCTGGTAGGGCACGGTGTTCTCCGTCTTGCGGCTGTTTCGACACCGGTATAGCGTCCGGGGCTTCACGGCGACAAGCGAGGCGCTTACATGAAGGGATCGAGGAGCGGCGAGGAGCGCTGACCGTGGCCGATCTCACCCTGGTAATTGGCAACAAGAATTACTCGTCATGGTCGTTGAGACCGTGGCTTGCCCTGCGCCATGCGGGTCTCGAGTTCGACGAGATCCTGATCCCGCTGGACGAGACCGGCACCCGGTCCGAGATCATGAAGCACTCCGGGTCGGGACGCCTGCCGGCGCTCAAGGACGGCGACCTGACGGTCTGGGACAGCCTGGCGATCTGCGAATACGCCGCCGAGCTGCGGCCCGATGCCGGGCTGTGGCCGGACGCCCGCGACGCCCGCGCCGTCGCCCGGTCGATCGCGTGCGAGATGCATTCGGGGTTTGCCGCGTTGCGTCAGCACATGCCGATGAACATCCGCTCGAAATTTCCCGACGAGGGCCGCAAGCCCGGCGTCAAGGAGGACATCGACCGGATCGCCGCGCTCTGGCGGCAGTGCCGGTCGCGCTACGGCGCCGACGGGCCGTTCCTGTTCGGCCGCTTCACCATCGCCGACGCCATGTACGCCCCGGTGGTCACCCGCTTCCGAACCTACGGCGTCGCCCTCGGCGAGGTCGAGCAGGCCTACGCCGATTCGGTCTGGGGGCTGGACGCCATGAAGGAATGGGCGAAGGCGGCGTCGGATGAGCCGATGGTCATCGATTACGCGGAATTCTGACGGGCAACAGCCAGCCGGGCGACGGCTCGCCAAACCAGGCATCCCGGCTTACACTGGTCGCTCACTGGCTGCCGGAGAATGCCGCGGTGTCGGTCGATTCGGACCCCCTCAGCGCCGCCCGCCGGGCGATCGATCGCCGCCGCCGGCAGGAACGGCGGCGCTTCGCCGCGCGCGCCGGATGAAGACCCGGTTCGCCTGGGCAGCCGCCTATGTCGCCGCGCTCAACCTGGCCGCCTGGTTCAGCCTCGAGACACCGGCGGCAGCTGTTGACCTGGGACCACATGGTCCAGGCCGACAAGCTCGAGCACTTCCTGTTCTTCCTGATCGTCACCCTGGTCGCGATCCCATTGCTCGGGCGCTGGATCAGCGCGGGGATCCTGGCGATCCTGCTGATGAACGCCGGCCTGGTGATCGAGATGGTCCAGGCGTTCAACCCCGGACGGAACGCCGACATCGCGGATTTCGCCTTCGATCAGCTGGGCGTGGCGGTGGGCTGGCTGTTGTCGATCCCGATCCGGCGATGGCTGTCGCCGCACCGCGATGGCGGCTCCATTCCGATCCGTGGCAACTGAGCCCGCGAGTCACGCTGCCGCCACCAGAACCGCCAGCACCGCCAGCGCGAGGCAGGACCGCGCCAGGAGGGCGAGCGCCCGCCGGATGTCCTCGGGCGTCGCCTCGACCCGACCGTCACCCATCCAGGCATCGTCGACGACCGCGCCGTGATAGCGGCGCGGCCCGGCGAGCCTGAGGCCGAGCGCGCCGGCGAACGCCGCCTCGGGCCAGCCGGCGTTGACCGAGCGGTGCCGGTCGGCGTCGCGCCGCACCGCCCGCCACGCCGCCGCCGGCTCGCCGTCCGGCAGCGTCCAGGCGGCGGCAATCGCCAGCGCCGCCGACAGCCGCGCCGGCAGCCAGTTCGCGAGGTCGTCGAGCCGAGCGGCCGCCCATCCGAAATGCCGGTGCCGGTCCGTGCGGTGGCCGATCATGCTGTCGGCGGTGTTCAGCGCCTTGTAGGCCAGCAGTCCCGGCAGCCCGCCGACCAGGTACCAGAACGCCGGCGCGACCACGCCGTCGGCGAAGTTCTCGGCAGCGCTCTCGATCGCGGCGCGGCACACCCCGGCCTCGTCCAGCGCCTCAGGATCGCGCCCGACGATCGCCGCGACCGCGCGCCGCGCGCCGGCCAGGCCGTCCGTCAGGAAGCCGTCGGCGACCGCGAGGACGTGATCGTGCAGCGAGCGCTGGGCGAGCAGGATTCCGACCACCGCCGCCTCCAGGAGGTCTCCGAGCAGCGCCAGCCGGTCGAGAACGCCGCCGATCAGGGCCCCCGACGCCGCCGCTGCGAGCAGCAGGACGAGCACCGCCGCGATCCCGCGATCGCGCCGCCGCGATGGTGGCTCATCCTCAAGGTTCCAGCGGCGGTCGAGGGCATCGATCAGCCGGCCGGCCAGCACCACCGGGTGCGGGACCCGCCGCCAGAGCGCGTCCGGCTCGCCCGTCAGGGCGTCGATCGCCTGACCGATCAGGAGGATGACGGCACGGTCCAAGCGGCTCCCTCTCGCGACTGGTCCACGGTGCGGTTCGGTACTACGCTGCGCGCTTGTCTGTCCACGGCGTCCATGTCACCCGCTCCCGACGCTTCCACCGATCGTCCCCGAGGCTCCGACACCGGCATCGCCCTGGGCGGCCCGCCCGCCGGCCTGCCCGGCCCGTTGCGCGTGGCGATCTGGATGACCCTGGCCGGCGCCGCGTTCGCGACCATGGGCGGCCTGATCAAGTTCGCGGCGCAGGACCTGCACCCGTTCGAAGTGGCGTTCTTCCGATGCTTCTTCGGACTGGTGTGGATGGCACCCTGGCTGCTGCGCTACGGGCCGGCGGCGCTCCGGACGCGCCGGCTGCCGCTGTACGCGGCTCGGGCCACCATCGGCCTGGTCGGCATGCTGGCGGGGTTCTACGCGCTCCGGTACATCCCGCTGGCCGACGCCACCGCCCTCAGTTTCACGGCCCCGCTGTTCGCCACCATCGGCGCCGCGGTGGTGCTTCGCGAGACCGTCCGCGCGGCGGCGCTGGACCGCCACCCTGCTCGGCTTCGCCGGCGTGCTGATCATCCTGCGGCCGGGCGCGACCGCCGTCGAACCAGCGGCGCTCTGGACCCTGCTGGCGGCCGCCACGCTCCGCCGCCAACATGCTGATCGTCAAGCGCCTGACCGACACCGAGCCGACCGAGGCGGTGGTGACCTGGATGGTGGTGATGATGACGCCGATGACGCTGGTCGCGGCCCTGCCGTTCTGGGTCTGGCCGACACCCGAGCAATGGGGCGTCATGGCGGCGATCGGGCTGTGCGGCACGATCGGCCACATCGCGATCACCCGCGGCTTCGCCGCCGGCGAGGCGAGCCTGGTCATGAGCTTCGACTACCTGAGGATGCCGTTCGCCGCGGCGATCGGCTGGATCGCGTTCGCCGAGGTGCCGACGCTCTGGACGTTCCTCGGCGCCGCGGTGATCGCGGGATCGGCCGCCTACATTGCCCACCGTGAGGCCACCCTGGCACGGGCTGCGGCGCGCAAACCCGGCCCCGACTAAGTACCTTAGCGGGTTAATTTCGAACTTATATTCAACCTTTGCGACGAACTGTCGCCCTGAAACGAGCGAGGCCCGGAAGGCGAACCTTCCGGGCCTACAGTACTCGCGTCTCGAACCGGGCATCAGGTGGGGAGAGGGGGACGTGCCCCAGTCCGAAAGCACTTTGACTATAGGCCCTCCTGTTGTAAGGTCAATAGGAAATTTTAAGTTCCAATCGAAAGGCGCCGCGATGAAACGAAGGGTCTTCTCCCGACGTCGCCACGCCGAGACTCAAGGCCCGATTCTGGCTGCGTCTCTGCGCCTGGATCGGGATTCCGGCCGCGTTGGTCATGATTGCGTTGGAAAGCGTCGTGCAGGGCGTCCTGCCGACCGCTGGTGCCTCGGCGTTCGCTGTCGTGGCCCTCGCCTACTCGACCTCGGTGTTCCGGCTGCACGATCTAACCGGCGAGTGGCGGTTCTTCTGAAGCGCTGTCGAGCGGGCGCCACGTCCCTGATGAAATTCCCGGCAAGCGCGAGCCTGGCCGGCGTCCGGTGAACCGCCGCGTCACTCCGCCGCGGTCACGACGGACGGCGCCCGCCAGGGGCGCGCGGCACGGTCGGAACGCTCGTGGGCGTCGAGGGCGTCGGCGTGGGCGAGCGTCAGGTCGATGTCGTCGGTGCCGTGCAGCAGGCACGTCTTCAGGAACGCATCGATCTCGAAGCCGATCGGCTCACCGTTGGCCGGCCGCACGCTCTGGGCGGCGAGATCGATCGCCAGGGGCGCGGTCGGATCGGCCTCGGCGATCGCCCAGATCCGCTCGATCGCCTCGATCGGCAGGCGGATCGGCAGCAGGCCGTTCTTGGCGGCGTTGGAGTGGAAGATGTCCCCGAAGCTGGGCGCGATCACCGCCCGGATCCCGGCGTCGACCAGGGCGTAGACGGCGCCCTCGCGCGACGACCCGCCGCCGAAATTGCGATCCGCCACCAGGATGGTGGCGCCAGCCCAGCGCGGATCGTTCAACGGGAACTCCGGCCGCAGCCCGCCGTCGGCCCCGCGCCGGATGTCGTGGAAGAGGTAGCGGTCGTAGCCGTCGCTGCGCGGTTTGCGCAGAAACCGTCCCGGCAGCAATTGGTCGGTGTCGACGTTGGCGAGGCGCAGCGGTATGGCCGGGGCGGTCAGCGTGGTGAACGGCGTCATGCGCCGTTCTCCAGGCCCCGGACATCGGCGATGCCGGCCGGTCACCGCGGCGGCCGCGGCCATCGCCGGGCTCATCAGGTGGGTGCGCGATCCCGGCCCCTGGCGGCCGCGGAAATTTCGGTTGGTGGTCGAGGCGCAGCGTTGCCCGGGCGCCACCATGTCACCGTTGGTGGCGGCGCACATCGAGCACCCGGAATCCAGCCACTCCGCGCCGGCCTCCCGGAACACCCGGTCCAGCCCCTCGGCTTCGGCCTCCCGCTTCACCGCCGAGGAGCCGGGGACCACCATCACCGGCACGACCGCGCGGCGCCCCGAGAGAACCGCGGCGGCGGCGCGCAGGTCGCCGATCCGCGCGTTGGTGCAGGAGCCGATGAACACCCGGTCGACAGCGATCTCGATGAGCGGCGTGCCGACCGTCAGGCCCATGTAGTCGATCGCCGCCTCCAGCGTCGCCCGACGGCCTGGGTCGGGCTCCTGCGCGGGGTCGGGCACCCGGTCGGTGATCGCCAGCGCGTGCTCCGGGCTGGTTCCCCAGGTCACCGTCGGGGCGACAGCGGCGGCGTCGAGCCGGACCTCGCGGTCGAAGACCGCGCCATCGTCGCTGACGAGACCTCGCCAGTCGGCGACGGCGGCGTCCCAGGCCGCCCTCTTCGGCGCGTACCGACGGCCGCGCAGCCAGTCGAAGGTGGTGTCGTCCGGGGCGATCAGACCGGCCCGGCCGCCGGCCTCGATGGTCATGTTGCAGACCGTCATGCGCGCCTCCATCGGCAGCGCGCGGATCGCCTCGCCGGCGTACTCGACCACGTGCCCGGCGGCGCCGTCGGCGCCGATGCGGGCGATCACCGCCAGGATCAGGTCCTTGGCGCCGACATGCGCCCCCAGGCGGCCGTCGACGGTGATCCGCAGCGTGCGCGGTCGCCTCTGCCAAAGCGTCTGGGTAGCCAGCACGTGGCTGACTTCGGAGGCCCCGATCCCGAAGGCAAGCGCCCCGAACGCGCCGTGGGTCGAGGTGTGGCTGTCACCGCACACCAGGGTGACGCCCGGCTGGGTGAGGCCGAGTTCCGGCGCCACCACGTGGACGATGCCCTGGTCCGGGTCGTCGAGGCCGAACAGCCGGACGCCGTTCGCCGCGGCGTTCTCGCCGAGCAGCCGGATCATGGTGGCGATCTCGGGATCGCGGGCGCCGAGCGCGCGATCGCGCGTCGGAACGTAATGGTCGGCGATGGCGAAGGTCAGGTCAGGTCGCCGAACCTTTCGGCCGGACCGCGCGAGCTTGTCGAAGGCGTGAAAGGACCCTTCGTGGCACAGGTGACGGTCGATCCACAGCAACGCCTGGCCATCGTCCCGCTCGACGACCCGATGCTGACGCCAGATCTTCTCGAACAGGGTGGTCGGCTCTGCCATGACAGCGAGGTAGCCCGCCGATCGGAGCGTGACAAGAGGCAGCGCGCCCGCGTCCGGCGTTTCGCCCGGGCCGCATTAACGGAAACTTCGGGAACCGGCCGCATACTCGGGTAACGACCGCTTACCGGAGAGCCCGGCGATGGCATTCGCCTACGACGATACCGATGCCCGGCGCGACTTCGAGGCCGACCTGGGGCCGCTCGAAGCGCGGTTGTTCCGGTATTGGCGGAGCATCCATCCCGGCGGCGATCGGCTTCCCGGCCGACAGCACTTCGACCCGGTCGAGTTGGCGGCGGGTTATCCCAGGCTGCTGCAGCACGTCTGGCTGGTGGACGTCGAACGCCAGCCGCTGCGGTTCCGGCTGCGCCTGGTCGGCAGCTCCGTCTACATGACCTCGCCGTTTGCCCGAACCGGCCGCTATGTCGACGAGTTCATCGACCCGGCCTCGCGGACCGAGACACTTCAGACGTCGTTCACACGCCTGGTGGAAACCGGGCAACCCGAATTCCGGCGCGGCCGCCCCCGGGTACCCTCGAGCCGGAACGCCCGCGAACTGGCGCGCCTCAGTCTGCCGCTCGCCACCGACGGCAGCGCCATCGACATGATCCTCAACATCACGACCTACGTCTGGTCGGCCGCCGACGGCCTCGGCGCCGGACCGCGGGCCTGACCCCGACCTACGCCTTCACGGTCATCGGCAGTCCCGCGACCACCAGTTCGACGAGACCGGCGCGCGCCGCCAGTTCCTGGTGCAGGCGGCCCGCGTGGTCGCGGAATTCACGCGCCATCCGGTTCTCCGGGACGATCCCCAGCCCGACCTCGTTGGCGACCAGCGCCAGATCGGCCGGCGGGCCGGCGTCGAGCCAGGCCAGCAGCCGGGCGATCTCCGGGTCGACCGGCCACTCGTGCACCATCAGGTTCCCGAGCCAGGTGGTCAGGCACTCGACCAGCACCACCCGTCCGGCGGTCGCCTCGCGCTCCAGGACCGCCGGCAGGTCGAGCGGCTCCTCGACGGTGACCCAGCCTCGACCCTCGCGGTCGGCGCGGTGGCGAGCCACCCGCTCCTGCATCTCCTGATCGAACGGCTCGGCGGTGGCGAGGTAGACCGGAGCGCCGCCCCATTCCAGGCACACCGCCTCGGCCCGGCGCGACTTCCCGATCGCGCACCGCCCAGGATCAGCGCAAGGCGGCCGCTCACAGGGCGGCCGCCGTGCCGAGCAGGGCCGTCGACTCGTGGGCGAACATGCCGCCGTTGCCGTGCGCGAGGCCGATGGTCGCGCCGTCAACCTGCCGTTCGCCGCACTCCCCGCGCAGTTGCCGGACCGCCTCGATGGAGGTGAAGATGCCGAGCATGCCGGGATGGGTGCAGGACAGGCCGCCGCCGTAGGTGTTGAAGGCCAGATCGCCGCCCGGCCGCAGCCGGCCGTCGCCGACGAAGCGGCCGCCCTCGCCCTTCGGGCAGAACCCGAGATCTTCCAGCAGCATGACGGCGTTGATGGTGAAGGCGTCGTAGACCTGCGCGACGTCGACATCGGCCGGGGTCAGCCCGGCCATCGCGAACGCCTCGCGCCCGCTCTGCACCGCCGCCGTGGTGGTCAGCGTCGGCATCATCGAGTACTGGCGGTGGGTGTGCCCGCCGGCGCAGCCGAGCAGGTACACCGGCGCTTTCTTCAAGTCGCGGGCGCGATCGGTCCGGGTCATGACCACGGCCCCGCCGCCATCGGTGACCAGGCAGCAGTCGCGCACCGAGAGCGGGTCGCAGACCATGCGCGACGCCAGCACGTCGGCGACGGTCAGCGGGTCGCGGTGGAACGCCTCCGGGTTCATCGCCGCCCACATCCGCGCCGCCACCGCCACCTCGGCGAGTTGCTCGCGGGTGGTGCCGTAATCGTGCATGTGGCGCGCCGCCGACATGGCGTAGCCGGCGATCGGCGCGCGCAGACGGTACGGCTTCTCGTAGGGCAGGTTCTCGGATCCCGACGGCGAGTGCAGCTTGCCCGAGGCCGAGCGCTGGTTGGAGCCGTAGACGATCAGCGCGACGTCGCACAGCCCGTGCTCCAGCGCCAGCGCGGCGTGCAGCATCTGGATCACCGCCGACGAGCCGCCGACGATGGTTGACTCCGAAAACCGCGGCTGGATGCCGAGGTACTCGGCGTAGGTCAGCGCCGGGAACACCGAGTGCATCGACACCGCGAACAGCCCGTCGACATCCTTCAAGGTCAGCCCGGCGTCGGCGAGCGCCGCGCGTGCCGCGTCGGCGGCGATCTCCATGTGCGACCAGCCCGGCGCCTCGCCCAGATGGGCGGTGGCCACGCCGACGATCGCCGTCTTGCCTCGCAGATCCCAGGTCATCAAGCGCCCTTTCCGGAGGGGTCGAACACGACGATCGTGTCGCCGTCCTGCTCGGCGAGGCGGGCGGTCACCGCCATCCCGATCCGCACCTCGCCCGGATCAACGCCTTCGACCCGGCTCATTATCCGGACGCCCTCGGCGAGATCGACCAGCGCGACGTTGTAGTCGCCACCCTCGGCCGGCCGGCGCCGGATCACGGTGGTGGAGTGCACGACACCCTGCCCGGTCGGCGCCACCCAGTCGAAGGCATCGCTGCCGCAGCTTGGGCACATGATCCGCGGCTGGAAAACGTGCCCGCTGCAGCCGCGGCACTTCTGGATGCGCCAGTCCTTCGCGGCAAGGTGCGCGAAATAGGTGGCGTCGGGGCCTTGGGCGGTCATGCGGGCTCCTCTCGACCGGGCGTGATCGGCAATTCGGAAGATCGCGCGTTCCGGCACCCGAGAAAAGGGCCTCATCGTCCCCCGTCCCCATCCGCAAGCGCCCTCGCCAGGAGTCGACCGCGGTTAACTGCTTCTTAATTGGCGTCAGTCAATTTCCTATTGGTCGTTGATTGTGTGTTGCGCGCGGGTTTTCCGGGCCAACCGCTTGCAGGGGAATGGGAAATGGCTGATCGGACTGGCTGGCTGGCGCGGCGTCTCGGATCGCTGTCGATCGGGGCGCGCTTCGCGATCGGGGCAACGGTGTGCGCGCTGATCGCAGGGATCGTGCCGCTGGCCGTCACGGTTCAACGGGTCGAGACCGAACTCACCCGCCTCGGCGCCGCCGCCATCGACCAGAACATGAAGACCCTCGAGGCGCTGAGCCAGGGACAGGGATGGCCACCCCGCATCGCCGACGAAAAGCTCTGGTTCGGAGACCATGCGGTCAACGACGACCACACCGTCGTCGATCACTTGAAGCGGATCGCGGGCGGCACCGCCACGATCTTCCAGGCCCAGGGCGACGAGTTTGTCCGGGTGACCACGAACGTTCCGTCGCCGAACGGCGGCCGCGCCGTCGGCACCAAGTTGGCCCGCAACGCCGCCTACAGCGCGATCATGGCCGGCCGCGGCTTCCGTGGCCGCGTGGAGATCCTCGGAACGCCCTATTTCACCGGGTACGACCCCATCAAGAACGCGGACGGAAATGTGATCGGGATCCTTTACGTCGGCGTTCCCGAGGCGGACTTCACCGCCAGCATCCGTCGGATCGCCTCGGAGGCGGCCGCCATCGCGTCGGCACTCCTGGTATTGGCCGTGCTGGTGCTGTGGTTCGCCGCGCGCCGCACCATCCGTCCACTGGTGCTGATGGAGGCGGCGATGGCCCGAATCTCAGCGGGCGACACCGGGGCCGAGATCCCGGGCCTGCGCCGCGGTGACGAAGTCGGACGGATGGCGGCGGCGCTGGCTGTGTTCCGTGACAAAGTCGCCGAGAACGAGCGCTTCGCCGCCGACCGCGTCCGGACCGAGGAGGCGGCGGCGCAGGAACGCGTGGCAGGTCGCCGCAAACTCGCGGAGGAATTCGACCGTTCGGTCGCCGTCGTCATCGACGAGTTGGCTGCAGCCTCGGACACGCTGAACGCGACCTCGAGCACCATGCAGGAACTGGCCGGCGGGGCGAGCCGGGAGTCCGCCGCCGTCGCGGCCGCCGCCGAGCAGGCCTCCGCCAACGTCCACACGGTAGCTTCGGCCGCCGAGGAGCTGTCGTCGTCGATTTCCGAGATCAGCCGTCAGGTGAACCAGTCTACCCTGATCGCCGGCAAGGCGGTCGAGGAAGCCATTCGCGCTAACGAACAGGTCCAGGCGCTGGCCGAGGGCGCGCAGAAGATCGGCGACGTCGTGCAGCTCATTCATGCCATCGCCGCCCAGACCAACCTGCTCGCGCTGAACGCGACCATCGAGGCGGCGCGGGCCGGTGAGGCCGGCAAGGGCTTCGCGGTCGTCGCCTCCGAGGTGAAATCGCTGGCCACCCAGACCGGCAAGGCCACCGAGGAGATCGCCGCGCAGGTGACCGCGATCCAGGCCCAGACCACCGAGGCGGTCGACGCCATCACCGGCATTGGCGCCACGATCCGTGAAATCAACGGCATCTCGACCACCATTGCCTCGGCGGTCGAGGAACAGGGATCGGCAACCCAGGCGATCGCTCGAAACGTTCAGCAGGCGGCCGCCGGCACCAACGAGGTGACGCACACCATCGGCACGGTGGCAACGATCGTCCGGGACAGCGGCGGCACCGCCGACACGCTCGGCCAGGCGGCGCAGCGCGTGTCGGGCAGCACCGGCAAGCTTCGCACGGAGGTGAACCGGTTCCTGGCGTCGGTCCGATCGGCCTGACGGCAACGCACCAGGGCTGAGCCTCAGACCACCCGGCCCTGCGCCCGGGCCCTCGGGTCGCCGACGGCGACCGCGCGCCCGCCGGCCTCGACCGCGACGCTCTGGCACGACGCCATGGTCGGATCCCGGCCCGGCGAGGCGACGAAGCGCAGGCCGAGCCGTCCCGCCAGCGGTTCGGCGACGCCCCGGAAGTCGGCGTCCGCCATCAGGGTGTCCTCCTCGGCGTGCAGGCGCGGCTCGCGCACCGCCTGCTCGAGCGGGACGCCGCGGCCGAGGTGGTGATACAGGATCTGCATGATCGCCGTCACGATCCGGGTCGCGCCGGAAGCGCCGATTGCGATGGCGACACGGCTGCCGTCGAACACCAGCGACGGCATCATCGAGCTGGCCGGCCGCTTGCCGGGCTCGACCGAGTTCGGGCTGCCCTGCCAGGCGTGGAACAGCCGCATCTGGTTGTTCAGCAGGATGCCGGTGCCGGGCACCACCACGCCGGAATGGTTGTTGTTGGAGAAGGTGATGCAGGCGGCGTTGCCGGCGGCATCGATCGCGCACAGGCTGGTGGTCTCGCTCGATTCGCCCGCGACCGGCACGAAGGCCGGATCGCCGAGCCCGGTGCGCCGCTGCTCGAACATCGCCAGCATGGCGCGGGCCAGCGCCTCGGCCCGTCCCTCGACGGTGGTCGGTATGACCTGGCGCTCGAGCGCGGCCATCCCCGCGGCAACCAAGCCACCCGACGACGGCGCGCTCATGGTGGCGATACGAAGACCCCGATAGCCGCCGGTGGCCGGTCGGCGCTCCACGACACGGTACCCGGCCAGATCCGCGGCCGTCAGGAAGCCGCCGTTGGCGGCCATGTCGTCGGCAATTCCGGCAGCCAGGACGCCGGTGTGGAACACCGACGGACCGTGCTCGGCGAGGGCGGCGAGGCTGCGGCCGTAATCGGGCATCGCCATGCGATCGCCAGCCCGGAACAGGCTGCCGTCGGGCTTCTTGAGGACGCGTCGGCATTCCTCGGTCAGGTCCAGCATCGCCTCGGTGCGCTCCATCCGCAGCGCCGCCTTGGCCGCGACGGTGAAGCCCTCCGACGCGATCCGGATGGCCGGCGCCAGCACAGCGCGCCGGTC
The DNA here is from genome assembly GCA_018401495.1 of Rhodospirillaceae bacterium. GTDB lineage: Bacteria > Pseudomonadota > Alphaproteobacteria > Thalassobaculales > Thalassobaculaceae > Thalassobaculum_A. The sequence continues at coordinate 26,081 of JAGYJX010000006.1, read as the reverse complement.
GAGGGTACCGAAGCGCTCCAGCGCCTCGCACAGTCCGGCAGCCGCCCCCGGCACGGCGACCGAGCGGTGCCCTTCCTCGTTGGCGCGGTCCTTGACCTTGATGGTGTAGTCGCCGAGCGGATCGACCGACTGGTAAAGCTCATAGCGCGCCGCCGCCGGGGCGGTTCCCATGAAGTCGAGGCAGGTGGTGGTGCCGGTCGCGACGTGGTGCAGCGTCATGAAACCGCCCGCCCCGAGGCCGCTGTCGAGCGGCTCGACCACGCCCATGGCAAAGGCCGCGGCGACAGCGGCGTCGATGGCGTTGCCGCCAGCCTCCAGCACGTCGACGCCGGCCTGGGCGGCGTCCGGGTTGCCGCAGGCCACCGCCCCCCGGGTCATCGCCGCGCGCTCCCAGCCGACCCAGCCGGCGTAGGCGTCCCCACCTTCGGGCATCGAACTCTCTCCTGTCGTGAATACCCGCCGAGACTGGACAAACCAGCCCGCCGGACACAAGGTCTGGACGTCGCCGGCTCCGGCGGCGCTTCCGGATGCTACACTGACGAGGCCCTCCCGTGAGCGAAAAGCCGACCGTCCTGCTGGCCGGAAAGAACTCGATCCGCCGCGCCGACTTCCTGGCCAAGGCGACCGAGACCGAGTGGCGGTTCCTGACCTGCGATGCCGCCGAGGAGCCCGACCGCTTCCCGGAGGCGCTGGCCGAGGCCGACGCGGTGATCGGCGGAAGCCGGTTCGACGTGCCGCCGACCAACCGCCTGAAGCTCTATCAGATCCCCTTCACCGGCTACGACTGGATCACCCCGGTCGACCTGCCGAAGGGCGTGGTGTTCTGCAACACCCACGAGCACGAGACCACGATCGCCGAGCATGTCCTGCTGGGAATGCTGGAGTTCCAGATCGGGCTGATGCGCGACACCCACCCGATGATGAAGACCAAGTCCTACAACGGACGCTCGATCTCGGCCGGCCCGATGCACCGCGAGTTGCGCGGCCGCACCGTCGGCATCGTCGGCTACGGCCACATCGGCCGCGAGGTGGCGCGGCGCTGCAAGGCGTTCGGCATGACGGTCATGGCGGTCAGCCGAACGGTGCGCGACGAGCCCGACCTGGTCGACTGGTACGGCACGGTGGCCGAAATGGACCGGCTGCTGGCGGACAGCGACTTCGTGATCGTCTGCGCCCCGCTCGACGACAGCACCCGCGGGATGATCGACACCGCGCAGTTCGCGCTCATGAAGCCGGACGCGGTGATCTGCAACGTCGGACGCGGCGAGGTGATCGACGAGGCGGCGCTGTACGCGGCGCTGGCCGACAACCGGATCCGCGGCGGCATCCTTGACGTCTGGTACGTCTACCCGTCCAAGGAAGACCCGAACCCCTGGCCGTCGCGCTTCCCGTTCCAGAAGCTCGACAACGTGATCCTGTCTCCCCACAACTCGGCCTGGACCGAGGAGATGAGCACGCGACGCTGGACCTTCGTGGCCAGCCAGCTCGACCGGTTCGCCCGCGGCGAGACGCTGCGGAACGTCTGCTTCGAGGGCCAGGGGTAGGCCGGACGGCGGCGGACTCCTGCGTCGGTCGCCGTTCGGCCTTGATCAGAGGAACGGCAGCTCGGCAAGCCGACCCGGGATCCTCGCACCATCCACCAGCACCTCGACATCATCGCCAGGAGTCGCCGTGACCGACACCAGCGCGAATCCGATGTTGCGCCGCAGGCGGTAGGACCAGACGCCGTTGGTCTGGTGGCCGATCGGGAGACCGTCCTTGACGATCTCGCGCCAGCGGATCGGCGGCGGCGTCGGCTCGTCGCCCTCCAGCAGCACGCCCAGCTGGTGGCGGGCCGGGCCCCGGGCGGCGATCCGCCGGAGAGCCGCGATGCCGACCACGTCGTCCGGAACGTCGAGATCGACGAAGCGCCCCAGCCGGACCTCGAAGGGGTTGGTCCGGGCGTCGGTGTCGCCGCCCCACGACAGCAGGCCGCTCTCGACCCGTTCGACGGCGTTGGGCGAACCGGGGCCGATGTCCCAGGGCCGGCCGGCCTCGCGCACCAGGTCCCAGAGCGCGCGCCCCCTGCTTCCGTCCATCAGGTAGATCTCGAACCCGCCCTGCTTCGACCAGCCGGAGCGGGCCACCACCACCGGGATGCCGTCGATGGCGGTCTCCTTGAACCGGAAGCGCTTCAGCCCGCGCACCCAGTCGCCGAACAGTGCTGCCACCACCGCCTCGGCCTGCGGGCCCTGGACCGCCAGCGGCGAGACGTCGGGCTCGCTCACGTCGACCTCGAGGCCGCGCTCGGCGGCGATGGCGCGGGCCCAGAACAGCGCGTCGGAATCGGCGATCGACAGCCAGAACCGGTCGTCCGCCAGCTTCAACAGGACCGGGTCGTTGATCAGCGTGCCGGCGTGGTCGCACAGCGCGACGTAGCGTCCCTCGCCGGCGCCGAGGGTCGACAGGTCGCGGGGCGTCAGGATCTGGGCGAGCCGGCCGGCGTCCGGGCCGGCCAACTGCACCTGGCGCTCGACCGCGACGTCCCACAGCGCGACGCCGTTGAGAAGCCGCTGGTACTCTCCCACCGGGTCGCCGTAGTCGGTCGGCATGAGCATGTGGTTGTAGACGGTGAAGCCGCGCACGCCCTCGGCAAGCGTCGCCTCGTGGAACGGTGACGGGCGCAGGCGGGTCGAAGGCGCGATCGTGTGCATGGCAAACCGGGCGGACAGGGCTGCCTTGAGGATGCCCCAACCCGAGGCTGCCGTCACCGCCGTCCGCCGCCCGATCTGGCCAACCAGCGTCTCCGGCAGCCCGGCGTCAGTTCAGGTTGATGATGCCGCCCTTGACGGTCAGCGTGCCGCCGCCGTCGACCGTGCCGCTGGCGGAGCCCTTGATCGACATCGTCGTTCCGCCCTGCAGATCGAGGGCGGTGCCGGCCTTGCCGGTGAGGCCGGAACCGCTGGAGAGAGACATGCTGGAGCCGGACTTCACCGTCATCGATCCACCGGCATCCAGTGTCATGTTCCCGGACGACTTGAGCGTCATGTTCCCGGAAGCATCGAGCGTCATGTCCCCGGAGGATTTGACGGTCATGCTGCCCTTGGTCTCGATGCTGACGTCGCCGGTGACCTTGATCGTCAACTTGCCGCCGACCGACTGAATGAAGTCGGCACCCGTCGTGAGGTTGGCGGTCGCCGCCGCGACGACGTCGATATCGCCATCCGCCGCTTTCGCCGGCGAAGAGTTGTCCGAAAGCGTGGCCTTCGATGCCTCGATGCTGATCCCCTTGGCGATCACCTGGTGCTGGCTCGTCGCTACGGTGTTGTGGTTGGTCGCGCTCATCCGCCGGTCGGCGACGACATAGTCCAGCCGATCGGCGCCGACCTGGCTGTAGCTGGCGCCGTCGACCAGCGCGCTGCTGTCGCCGGCGGTGTAGGCGAAGAAGCCGGCCCCGCCGGCATCGCCTCCTCCCGACATGTCCGACATCCCCGGCGTGCGGCTGTCCTCGGCGGTGTCGGTCGGCTTGGAGCCGAGCCGCCAGTAACTGTCGGTGCCGGCGGTCACCTGCACCCGGACATAGGAAGACGTCGAGCCGCCCGAAGCCGCAGCGTCAGCCTCCGCTCGCTGCCCGGCGAGCGGCTGTGCCGAAGGCGATGGCGGAGGCGCCGCGAACGGCCCCTCCAGGGCGCGTTGCGGCGCCAGGGTGGCGCCCGAGGACGCGCCGCTGCCGCCGCCGCTGCTGGAGGCCGGTCCATCCTCGATTTCCAGCGTTGCGCCGCTGGTGGTGCGGATCCGGTTCTTGGTGTTGCTGCGCGAGGTCACCACGCTCGGATACTGGTCGTTCTGCATGGCGCCGACGATCACCGGCCGGTCCGGGTCGCCGTTGACGCAGGCGAGGACCACCTCGGTGCCCTTCAGCAACGGGAAGTGCATGCCGGTGTTGGCGCCGCCATACGGCTCGGCCTTGCGCATGTAGCGCGACGCCTGGCCGTCGCCCTCGCCGCGCTGGTCGAACTGCTGGCGGATCTTGTAGCGGCCGGTGGCGTCGAGCTCGGCCCGCTGGCCCGAGCCGGACGCGTCGACCACGGCGTTGGACAGGCCGGCCATGCGCGGCTTCGGTGTCGTGCGGGCGGGCCGGAACTCGACCGTCTTCAGCAGGCATTCGAAGCGATTTCGATAGGCGGTCTGATGCTCGGCCCCGGTGAACTCGGCAATACCGGGCAGCGCCTGGGTGGCCTCGTGCTCGACCCAGGTCAGCAGGTAGCCGGTGTTGAAGTCGCGTCGGAAATGATCGCTCAGATCGAACACCGCGCCCGCGACCATGTGCACGCTGTCGCTCGCTCCCTGGAACACCTGCTTGCGGCTCAGCAGCTCCTGGGCGCGCACCCGGGCCAGGGCGCGGCCTTCGTCCGGGTCCCGAAAATGGGTGCCGAACTCGACCACCACGCCGTGCCCGTTCGGATCGACGGTCTCCTCAACCTCCAGCGACACGGTCGGAATGCGATAGTTGTAGTCGCGAAGGCAGACCAGAGCCGGCACCAGGGTCGAGCGGCAGGAGAACCGGAACACCGAGGCCTCCGCGGCGTTCGCGAGGCCGCTGGCCGGGCGGTAGGCGACGCTTCCCGGACCGGCGGCGTGGGGGAAGGCAACGCGGGAGTCGCCGAACACCGCGACGTCCCGGCCGCTGTCGTGCGTGAAGTAGTAGAAAATCCCGTAATTCTCGCACAGCCTGGAGATGAAGGCCAAATCGCTCTCGTCGAACTGCACGATGTAGTCGCGCTGCGGATACTCCTGGGTCAGCCACAACTCGAAGTCGTACATGCCGAGCCGGCCGGATACCGAAGAGGCTGGGCTGCCCTTCAAACTGTTGGCGGACAGTTCGTCGTTCAATACCTCGCGCACCGACACCGGCGCCGCAGTGCCGTGGATCTGGTTCTGCCGCGTCAACGCAAGCCGCTTCAGACGCGGCACAAGCACCGCCCGGTAGGCGAAGGTCGATTGCGGCGTGCTCCCGAGCAACTCCATGCTCTCGACCATTCCATGCACCTTGCGGGTCTGCTCGAGCCGCGTGATCGTCAGCACGGCCTCCTTCCCGACATACCCGTCCAGGGTCAGGTCCGGATCGTTCGACACCAGGTCGACCTCGAAGCGGAACGGCTCGGAGATCGCCTCACGACCGGACATCCGGTACACCGCGAAGCTGCCGGAGGGCCCGCCGCTGACCTCGAATTCCAGCTTCTGAAGGTAAGTGTCGACCATGACCGAACTATCCCCAACCCGATTTCAGGTGATCCAGTGTGAGCGCGAAGCGGCGGCAGCGGATCGACATCGCCGGGGGCAGGGGACCGGACGCCGATCTTCACTCACCGTTCGACCAGCTTGTCCGCACGATACTGAACTTCGGAGGTGACCTTGCCCCCGGCGTCGAATTCCGTGGTCGGGCCGTGCTTCATGCCGGCCTGGTAGAGGGTGCGCCGCGTCAGACGTCCCTTCTCGTCGAAGTCGTCGGTCGGGCCGTGCGGCAGGTCGTCCGCGAAGGTTGTGGTGCGCAGGGTCGAGCCGTCGGGCCGGAACACCGTCGCGACGCCATGCTTCAGCCCGGCGACGAAGGGCGTGATCGCCGCGACCTCGCCGACATCGCTGTAGGTGTACAGGTCACCGTCCAGGACGCCGGCCTTGTACTCCGCGCACATCACCGGACGGCCACGGTTGAAGATTGTCGAGAGCCCGTTGCGGACCCCGCCGGCGTACAGGGTCTCGGCGGTGACCAGACCGCTCGCGTCGTAGCTGAACACCAGGCCGTGAAGGACGCCACCGCGGTACTCGACCTCGTGCAGCAGGTGGCCCTGCTCGTCGTACTGGCGCAACGGCCCGTGCAGCACGCCGCGATCGAAGGTGGCCACCTCGACGACCACGCCGGCGTCGTTCTCTCGCGAGACGCTGCCGTCGAGCACCGGGCCATCGCCGATTCCGCCGGCAGGCGTCGCTGGTTCAGTCGGCTCGATGTCCATCCCCATCTCATCCTTGGCGCCACCCAGCGCCGCTTCGGAACCGCGGTCGCGCTCCGCCGCCGCCCGCCGGCCGGCGTCAGGCCACGTTGACCGTGAACTGCCCGGCGACCGATACCGAGATCGATCCGCCGTAGGTGCACATCAGCTTGCAGCCGTCGTGGAGCGCCGGCTTGCCGCCGATCATCACCGTGGCGCTGCCCGCGGTCCATGGCGCTGCGGTGGCCGGAATGCAGGGCATCGGGGTCAACGCGCCCAGGGCTGCCGCGGTCGCCGAGGCGACCGTGGGGTTCATCAGGCTCGAGCACATGCCGAACGTCAGCACGTTCACCATCGGGGCATAATCCATGATCGAGCCGGCCGGCATGCCGCCGGCGTTGACCATCGCGGTCGGAATCACGCTCAGGGCCGTCGGCGCGGTGCCGAAGCTGCAACTGATGTTCGCCATCGACACGACTTGCAGCGGCACGGACACATCCCCCAGGGTTGCCAACGGCTCCGCGCACCGCGCGCTGGACCCGCCCTCCCGTCGGCCGACCATGCCGTCGCGGGAAGCCGCGATCAAGCGGGTTCCGACCGGTCAACCCATCAACGCCTTGCGGATCAGGTTGGCGCCCAGCAGCGCCATGGTGACGAACACCAGTTGCCGGAAACGCGCCTGCGGCAGGTGGCGGCGCACGCGGGTGCCGACGGCCATCGCGGCCAGCGCCACCACCAGCGCCAGCCCGGACAGCGGCACCGTCTCCAGCGTGATGCCGCCCTGGGCGGCGATCGCCGCCGCCCACACGACGCCGGTCAGCAGGAACGACAGCCCGACGCCCTGGACGTATTCGTCGCGGGTCAGGTTCAGACTGGCGAGATACACGGCGATCACGATGCCCTGGCTGCCGGTCATCCCGCCGATCACGCCGGAGACCAGGCCGACCGGGACCGACAGCATCGCCTCGCGGGCCCGCGGCACCACCGGCATGCCGCCGAACACCTGGAAGGCGGCGTTCAGGAGCAGCAGGATTCCGAGCCCGCCCTGCATCCAGCGCGGGTCGACGGCGAACAGGATCTCGGTGCCGATCCACAACCCGACGCTGGCCGCCAGGTTCAGCACCCCGAACCGCCGCGCCAGCACGCCCATGGCGCCGACCTGCAGCACCTGCCAGAGGTTGGTGACCAGCAGCGGCAGGATCAGGATGCCGACCGCCAGCCGGAGGTCGATTCCGCTCGCCATGATCGCCGCCGAGATCGTTGGCAGGCCGAGCCCGACCACGCCCTTGATGCCCCCGGCCACGGCGAAGGCGAAGGCGACCAGCAGCAGAATGCCGGTATCGGGAAGGGCGAGCGCGGACATGCCAGGCTGCTATAGCCCACCGCCCCGCCCGCCACCAGCGGCCGGGCGTGGCCTCAGATCAGCCGCCGCTCCGACGCCGCCAGCAACCGCGGGATGACGTTCGGGCGCATCACGAATTCGATGAGGGAGATGACCTGGTCGGGCTGTGCGCCGGTTCGGAACGGCACCGCGATCTGGCGCACCGAGGTGCACACGGTGCTTCGCCCGACGTAGGGCAGTGCCATGCCCACCGGACGCTCGAACGCCAAGGTCGAGACGTAGAGGGCGTGGATGCGGTTGCCTGGCCCGTGCCCCTCGATCTCCGAGGTGCGCCGTCCGGTGTAGCGGGACTTGGTGAACCGGTCGACCTCGGTGCCGAGCAGCCGGTAGCGGAAGTCCTGGTTGCCGAGATGCTCCACCACGATCAGCCGGGGCAGCAACTTCAACACCCTGGCCGGGTCGAACATCGAACGCAGCGGCACACCCCCGGCCTGAGCCGCGAGTTCCTGCCAATAGCGGGCCAGCCGCCCGATGTCGTCGTCCCCCCAGAATTCGGGACCCACCGGTGCCGGCCCCTCTTCGGATACCGGAGTCCTCATGGCTCATCTTGCGCGGGCGCCGGCCGGCCGGCAAGCGGCCCCTCCAGCGTCCACAGCCCGGAGCGCATTGATTTCGGTGGCGGGGTGGACATTCAACCACATGGGAATAGACTGCCCGAATATTGAGCATTTATCGCCCAAGAAATCGGCAGACTCCGATTTCTTGGGCGCGACCGGCGGGGAGAAGGCGTGTCCGAAACCCTCGATCATCAACCCAACAGCGAGACGCCGCCGCCGGCTTCACGGCGTTCCGAGTTGCTGGCGTTCCTGGCCCTCGCCTTCGGTATCTGGCCGCTGGTCGCGGTGGCCGTGGTCGGCGGTTACGGCTTCGCCGTCTGGATGTGGCAGATCGTGTTCGGGCCGCCGGGCCCTCCCCCCGGCCTTATTCAATGACGCCGGCGAGGCGCGACATGGCACGCGATGACAGTATCGACCGGCGACGGTTCCTGAGCGGCGGCCGGACCGCCGACCCGGCAGGCCCGGACACCGAGCACTGCATTTCGAGCGCCGTGGTCCTGGTGTTGCCGCACCGCGAGGAAGAGATGGCCGGCAGGCTGGCCGGCATCCCCGGTGTCGAGGTGCGCGCCCGCGGCAACAACCGGTTCGTGCTGGTGCTCGAAGGTCCCGGCAACGGCGCGGTCGGCGGCCTGCTCACCCGGATCGCCGTCATGGACGGCGTGATCGCCGCCAACATGGTGTTCGAGCACGTCGAGCCTTCCGACGCGCGGGGGGTATGAGCATGGATCTTACCCGTCGGAACCTGCTGAAGGCCCAGGCCGCAGCCGTCGCCGCGGCCGCCGCCGGCCTTGCCCTGCCGGCCGCCGCGCAACCGGTGCCGGGCGGCGTCGAGACCCTGCAGATCAAGTGGTCGAAGGCGCCGTGCCGGTTCTGCGGGACCGGCTGCGGCGTCATGGTCGGGGTCAAGGACGGCCGGGTGGTGGCCACCCACGGCGACATGCAGGCCGAGGTCAACCGCGGCCTGAACTGCGTGAAGGGCTACTTTCTCTCCAAGATCATGTACGGCGCCGACCGCCTGACCACGCCGCTGCTGCGCAAGCGCGGCGGCGTCTACGCCAAGGACGGCGAGCTCGAGCCGGTGTCGTGGGACGAGGCGCTCGAGGTGATGGTCGCGCAGTGCAAGCGGGTGCTGCGCGAGAAGGGGCCGACCGCCATCGGCATGTTCGGCTCGGGGCAGTGGACCATCCTGGAAGGCTACGCCGCCACCAAGCTGATGCGGGCCGGCTTCCGCTCCAACAACCTGGACCCCAACGCCCGCCACTGCATGGCGTCGGCGGCCACGGCCTTCATGCGCACCTTCGGCATGGACGAGCCGATGGGCTGCTACGACGACTTCGAGCACGCCGACGCGTTCGTGCTGTGGGGCTCGAACATGGCGGAGATGCACCCGATCCTGTGGACCCGGCTGGCCGACCGCCGGCTCGGGCATCCGCACGTCAAGGTCGCGGTGCTGTCGACCTACACCCACCGCAGCATGGACCTCGCCGACGTCCCGATCATCTTCAAGCCGGGCACCGACCTCGCGATCCTCAACTACATCGCCCACTACATCATCACGACCGGCCGGGTGAACCAGGCGTTCGTCGACCGGCACACGACCTTCATGAAGGGCGCGGTCGACATCGGCTACGGCCTGCGCCCCGAGCACCCGCTCGAGGTCAAGGCCACCGGCGCCGCCGATTCCGGCCGGATGGACCCGTCGGATTTCGAGACGTTCAAGGAACTGGTCTCGGAATACACCCTCGAGAAGGTGTCGGAGCTGACCGGGGTCGAGCCGGGATTCCTGGAAGAGCTGGCCGAGCTCTACGCCGACCCGAAGCGCAAGGTCATGTCGCTGTGGACCATGGGCTTCAACCAGCACGTCCGCGGCGTCTGGGCGAACCAGATGGTCTACAACATCCATCTTCTGACCGGGAAGATCTCCGAGCCGGGCAACAGCCCGTTCTCCCTGACCGGCCAGCCCTCGGCGTGCGGCACAGCGCGCGAGGTCGGCACCTTCGCCCACCGCCTGCCGGCCGACATGGTGGTCACCAATCCCGAGCATCGCAAGACGACCGAGGCGATCTGGAAGCTGCCGGACGGGCTGCTGCCGGACAAGCCCGGCTACCACGCCGTCCTGCAGGACCGGATGCTGAAGGACGGCAAGCTGAACTTCTACTGGATCCAGGTGAACAACAACCTGCAGGCGGCGCCGAACACCGCCGAGGAGACCTACCCGGGGTACCGCAACCCGGAGAACTTCATCGTCGTCTCCGACGCCTACCCGACGGTGACGACGATGGCCGCCGATCTGGTCCTGCCGGCGGCAATGTGGGTGGAGAAGGAGGGGTCCTACGGCAACGCCGAGCGCCGCACCCACTCCTGGCACCAGCTGGTCGACGCGCCCGGCGAGGCGCGCTCCGACCTGTGGGCGATGGTCGAGTTCTCCAAGCACTTCACCACCGACGAGGTGTGGCCGTCCGAGATCCTGGACGCCAACCCGGACTACCGCGGCAAGACCCTGTTCGACGTGCTGTTCCGCAACGGCAAGGTCGACCGGTTCCCGCTGTCGGACATGGACCCCGCCTACGCCAACCGCGAATCCAAGGAGCTGGGCTTCTACCTCCACAAGGGCATGTTCGAGGAATACGCCGAGTTCGGCCGCGGCCACGCCCACGATCTCGCCCCCTACGAGACCTATCACCAGGTGCGCGGGCTGCGCTGGCCGGTGGTCGACGGCAAGGAGACCCTCTGGCGCTACCGCGAGGGCCTGGACCCCTACGTCAAACCGGGCGAGGGCGTGCGGTTCTACGGCCGCAAGGACGGCCGAGCGGTGATCCTGGCGGTGCCGTACGAACCGCCGGCGGAATCGCCCGACGGCGAGTACGACCTCTGGCTGGTCACCGGCCGGGTGCTGGAGCACTGGCACTCGGGCTCGATGACGCTGCGGGTGCCGGAGCTGTACAAGGCCTATCCGGGCGCCCAGTGCTTCATGCACCCGGCCGACGCCCGCGAGCGCGGGCTGAACCAGGGAGCGGAGATCCGGCTGGTCTCCCGGCGCGGCGAGATCCGCACCCGGGTCGAGACCCGCGGCCGCAACCGGATGCCGCGCGGCGTGGTGTTCGTGCCGTGGTTCGACGCCAGCCAGCTGATCAACCGGGTCACGCTGGACGCCACCGATCCGATCTCCAAACAGACGGACTTCAAGAAATGCGCGATCAAGGTCGTCCCCGCGTGAGCGCCGGCCGCGCGCTGCCTGATGGCCGTCGGCGGCGACGCTGCTCGCCGCCACCGGCGCGCTGTCGCAGACCCCGTCGCCCTCGCCCCGGCTGATCGGCCCGACGCCGCCGACCCAGGCCCAGCCGGCCGCGCCGCTGCCGAAATGGGTGGTCGACGACATCCGGCGGATGCGCGCCTTCCCCGACCAGCCGCCGGTGATCCCGCATTCCATCGAGGGCTACCAGCTCTCGGTCAACACCAACCGCTGCCTGTCCTGCCACAAGCGCGAGTTCACCGAGGGATCGGGGGCGCCGATGATCAGCGTCACCCACTACATGAACCGCGAGGCTCAGATGCTGGCCGACGTGTCGCCGCGCCGGTACTTCTGCACCGCCTGCCACGTCCCGCAGGCCGACGTGGCGCCGCTGGTCGACAACACTTTCGTCGACATGAGCGAGCTCGGCGCCAAGCCCGCCGGGAGCCAGTGACCGCGATGCGCGGGATCCGGCGACTCGTCCGTTGGGCCTGGGGGGTGCTGTCCCGGCCGGCGGCCACCCTCAGCCTCGGCTTCCTCACCCTCGGCGGCTTCGTCGGCGGGGTGCTGTTCTGGGGCGCCTTCAACACCGCCCTGGAGGTCACCAACACCGAGACCTTCTGCATCTCGTGTCACGAGATGGAGGCGAACGTCTACGAGGAGATGACCCGGACGGTGCACTTCACGAACCGGTCCGGCGTGCGCGCGACCTGCCCGGACTGCCACGTCCCGCACGAGTGGACCGACAAGATCGCCCGCAAGATGCAGGCCTCCAAGGAGGTCTGGGGCCACATCTTCGGCACCATCGACACCAGGCGGAAGTTCCTCGACCACCGGCTGACCCTGGCCAAGCGCGAATGGGCGCGGCTCAAGTCGAACAACAGCCTGGAATGCCGCAACTGCCATTCGACGGTGGCGATGGACCTCACCAAGCAGGCCAGCCGCGCCGCCGACATCCACTCCCGCTTCCTGCTGTCGGGCGAGGCGACCTGCATCGACTGCCACAAGGGGATCGCCCACGAGCTTCCCAACATGGACGGCGTCGACCCGGGCTGGAAGGTGCCGCCGGAACTGCAGGGCCGGGAACTGCCGCGGACATCGTCGCTCGACGGGCTTGAGCGCTACGCCGCCCAGTCCCTGACCGACTGAACCGCCACCGCCGGCGGCACCACCACCGCCCGGAACACCTCCAGCAGCGCCGTCGTCACCGGGTTCGGGTCGGCGCCCGCAGGCCGCTCGCGCTCCAGCAGGCCGACCCGGCGCAGCACCGGGGGATCGCCGAACGGCAGGCAGTGGACGGTGACCGCCACCGCGCCGGTCACCGATCCGGCCGGCGCCACCGCGACCCCGAGGCCGCGCCCGACCATCGCCAGGATCGCCTCGATGGAGTCGAGCTCCATGGTCTCGGTCACGACGATGCGGTCGCGCCGCAGCGCCGCGTCGATCACCCGGCCGACCCCGGTGCGCCGGTTGAAGCGCACGAACGGCAGGGTGCGCAGCAGCGTGCGCGCCGACGGCCCGGCGGCGGCGCGCGGCGCCACCACCAGCAGCGGCTCCTCCAGGATCGGGCGCACCACCAGCCCACGCTCCAGCCGCGGCGTCTCGGTCACCAGGGCGGCGTCGAGCACGCCCTGCGCGACCCGGCGGGCGAGGTCGACCGACAGCCCGGATTCGATGCGGATCTGCAGGTCCGGGGCCCGCGCCGCCAAGAGGGCGAGGGCGTCCGGCACCAGCCCGGTCGCCGCCGTCGGGATCACCCCGAGCCGCAGCCGGCCGCGCAGCGTGGCGCCGGACGCCGCCGCGACGAGATCCTCGGCGGACCGCAGCACCGCGCGCGCCGGACCCAGCAGGCCGCGCCCCAGATCGCTCAGCACCGGCGGGCGGCGGGCCCGGTCGAACAGCTCCGCCCCCAGCACCGCCTCCAACGCCCGCATCTGCATGGAGACCGCCGACTGGGTCACGCCGACGCGGTCGGCGGCGGCCGCGAAGCTGCCGGTCTCGGCGATCGCCAGCAGCGTCTCAAGGTGACGGAGGTTCATTCGATTACTTCAATCTTTTTGATGTTAGGCTTCAAGTTTATTCGCTTGCCTTAAGTTGCCTCCACCCCCAACCTGAACTCACCGTTTCGTGAACGGCCGCCGCCCCGTGTCCGGCCGTGGAGAGGATGCCGCCATGAGCTTTGCCCTGACCGCCGAACAGGAAGACCTGCGCGCCCGGGCGCGCGACCTGGCCGAGCGGGTGATCGCCCCGCGCGCCGCCGAGGTCGACCGCACCGAGAGCTACCCCTGGGACAACGTGAAGGCGCTGACCGAGTCCGGCTTCATGGGCATGACCATCCCGGCGGCCTACGGCGGCCCGGGCCGGTCGTTCCTCGACGTGACGCTGGTGGTCGAGGAGATGGCGGCGCAGTGCGGCGTCACCGGCCGGATCGTGGTCGAGGGCAACATGGGCGCGATCTCGGCGATCCTGCAGTACGGCACCGAGGAGCAGAAGCGTCGGGCCACCGAACTGGTGCTGTCGGGCGACAAGCCGGCGATCTGCATCACCGAGCCCGAGGCCGGGTCGGCCGCCACCGAGATGACCACGAGGGCCGACCGGCGCGGCGACCGCTGGGTGCTGAACGGCAAGAAGCACTGGATCACCGGCGGCGGCGTGTCGCGTCTGCACCTGATCTTCGCGCGGGTGTTCGACGCCGCCGGCGCCGAGCAGGGCATCGGCGGCTTCCTGGCCTTCCGCGACGAGGACCAGGGCCTGGTGATCGGCGCCCGCGAGCCGACCATGGGCCTGCGCGGCATTCCCGAGACCGAGGTGCTGTTCCAGGACCTGACGCTGCCGGCCGACCGGCTGGTGGTGCCGCCGAGCGGGCTGAAGCGCGGCTTCGCCGACCTGATGAACGCCTACAACTCGCAGCGCGTCGGCGCCGGCACCGTGGCGCTCGGCCTCGCCGAGGGCGCCTACCGCCGGGCGCTCGACTTCGCCAAGCAGCGCGAGCAGTTCGGCCGGCCGATCGCCGAGTTCCAGGGCCTGCAATGGATGCTGGCCGACATGAGCGTGCAGATCGAGGCGGCCCGCGCCCTGATCTGGCGGGCGGCCGCCACCGCCGGGCGCAACGGCAACCCGTTCCCCGACAGCCTGGCCGCCGCCCAGGCCAAGATCTTCGCCTCCGAGATGGCCATCCGGGTCAGCACCGACGCCCTGCAGATCCACGGCGCCCGCGGCTACTCGCGGAACTGGCCGATGGAGCGGATCCAGCGCGACGCCCGGATGTTCACCATCGGCGGCGGCACCGCGCAGGTGCTGCGCACCATGGTCGCGTCGCGGATCCTGGAGCGCAAGCTGCCGCAGACCCGCGACGGCTACAGCGCCCTTGCCGCGGCAACCGGTGCCCGCAAGCAGGCGGCCGAGTGATGGCCGACACCGTGCGGGTGGCCGACGTCCTGGCCCGGCGCCTCCACGACGCCGGCTGCCGCTGGGCCTTCGGCATCCCGGGCGGCGAGGTCCTGACCTTCGTCGACGCGCTGGAGCGGGCCGGCATCCGGTTCGTCCTGGCCAAGCACGAGAACGCCGCCGGCTTCATGGCCGAGGGCGTCTACCACATGACCGGCGCGCCCGGCATCCTGGTCGCCACCGTCGGCCCCGGCGTCGCCAACGCCCTGAACGTCGCCGCCAACGCCGAGCAGGACCGGGTGCCGCTGATCGTGGTCAGCGGCTGCGTCGACGAGGACGAGGCGGTCACCTACAACCACCAGGTCTTCGATCACCAGGCGGTGTTCCGACCGGTGGTCAAGGCCAGCTTCCGGGTCAACGCCGGCGCCATCGACGCGCTCGCCGACAAGGCGGTGGCGATCGCCCTCGACCCGCGGCCGGGCCCGGTGCACCTCGACCTGCCGATCTCGGTGGCCGCCGCCGAGGTGCCGGTGCCGGCCCTGCCGGTGCGCCGCTCGCCCGGTCTCGCCGGGGTGCCGGCGCCGGGGACCGCGCTCGACACCGCCCGCGACTGGCTGGCCGGCGCCGAGAGACCGGTGATGGTGGTCGGCCTCGACGTGCTGAGCCAGGGCGGCGAGGCCCAGGTCCGCGCCTTCGCCGAGCGCTTCGGGATACCGACCGTCGCCACCTACAAGGCCAAGGGCGTGGTGCCCGACGACTCGCCGCTGTCGCTCGGCGGCGCCGGGCTGTCGCCGGTCGCCGACCGCCAGATCCTGCCGCTGCTGAAGGCCGCCGACCTGATCGTGCTGGCCGGCTACGACCCGATCGAGATGCGGGTCGGCTGGCGCAACGTCTGGGACGCCGGCAACCAGCGGGTGATCGAGGTCGCCGCCGCGCCCAACACCCACTACATGCACCACGCGTCGATCAGCTTCGTCGGCGACGTCGGCGCCACCCTGACGGTGATCGGCAACGGCGTCGAGCCGAGGCCGGTGCGCTGGCCGGGCGGCGAGCCGGCGCTGGCGCGCGAGGCGCTGGCCGGCGCCTACGGCCAGAACGAGGCCTGGGGACCGGCGGCGATCGTCACCACGGTCCGCCAGGCGGTGCCACGCGACGCCGTCATCACCGTCGACAGCGGCGCCCACCGCATCCTGGCGAGCCAGGTGTGGGAAAGCTTCGTGCCGCACGCGGTGCTGCAGTCGACCGGGCTGTGCACCATGGGCTGCGCCCTGCCGCTGGCGACCGGCGCCAAGATCGCCGCGCCGGACCGGGCGGTGGTCGCCTTCACCGGCGACGCCGGCCTGGAGATGATCCTCGGCGAGCTGGTGACCCTGCGCGACACCCGGCTGCCGGTGATCGTGGTGGTGTTCGTGGACGCCTCGCTGGCGCTGATCGAGATGAAGCAGCGCGGCATGGCCTACGGCAACGCCGGGGTCGACTTCGCCGAGACCGACTTCGCCGGCATCGCCGAGAAGATCGGCGGCCGCGGCGTGGTGTGCGAGGACCGCGCCACCCTGGAGGCGGCGATCCGCGAGGGGCTGACCGCCGACACCTTCACGCTGTGCGCCTGCCGGATCGACCGCAAGGCCTATGACGGGCGGATCTGAGGCCGGCGGTGACGGCCGGGCGTGCCGGGATGACGGCGGTCGGGGGACGCGCTAGGGTCCGAGCATGTCCGATCCGACCCACACCTGGAGCGAAGCCGAGAGCGCGCTGTACCGCGACCTGTCGCGCTACGCGGTGCCGCAGCGCGAGCGCCAGATCGCGATCGTCGTCGACCGGGTGGCGCGCTGCGCCGCGTCCGGCGACGTGCTGGAGATCTGCTGCGGCGAAGGGCTGCTGACCGCCGCCCTCCTCGATCGCCTGCCGGACGCGCGCGTGCACGCCTATGACGGCTCCGACAGCATGCTGGCCGCCACCCGCGCCCGGGCCGGCGATCCCGACCGGCTGGTGACCCGCCGGATCGACATCGCCGCCGCCGACTGGCGCGCCTTCGAGACCCCGCTGCGCGCCGTGGTGTCGTCGCTGGCGGTGCACCACCTGGACGGTGCCGGCAAGCGCGCGCTGTTCGCCGACCTGCACGCCGCCCTGGCGCCCGGCGGGGTGTTCGCGCTGGCCGACGTGATCCGTCCCGAGACCGCGGCCGGCAACGCCATCGCCGCCGAGCTCTGGGACGAGGAGACCCGCCGGCGGTCGCTGGAGATCGACGGCGACCTCGGCGGCTTCGAGGCGTTCCGACGCGCCGACTGGAACCATTTCCGCCACGCCGTGCTCGACCCTATGGACCAGCCGTCCACGGTCGCCGAGCATCTGGACTGGCTTCGCGACGCCGGCTTCGTCGGCGTCGATCTGCACTGGATGACCGCCGGCCAGATGATCCTGAGCGCCGTCCGGCCGTGAGAGGACTCCCCCGATGAAGCTGTTCTACACCCCGAACTCGCCCTACGCCCGGATCTGCCGGATCGTCGCCATCGAGGGCGGCATCATGGACGGCATCGAACTGGTGCGGGTGGCGCTGCGCACCCCCGACAGCGAGGCGCTCGAGCACAGCCCGCTCGGCAAGATCCCGCTGCTGCTCGACGGCGACCTGGTGCTCGGCGAGTCGCGGCTGATCTGCGGCTACCTCGACCAGCGCAGCTCGGGCGCGCCGTCGCTGCCCGGCGCCACCGACTGGCAGGCGCAGGCCCACGAGAGCCTGATGAGCGGGTTCCTGGAGGGTGTGACCAACTGGTCGCGCGAGCTGCGCCGCAACCCGTCCGAGCAGTCGGCCTTCATCCTGCAGGTCGAGCGCCAGCGCGCCCACCGCGCCCTCGACTATTTCGAGCGCACCATCGGCGCCCCGGCGGCCGAGCCGGCGATCACCTACGGCGACCTGGCCCTGGTGGCGGCGATCGGCATGGTCGACTTCTACGAGCTGGTCCCGGGCTGGCGCGACGAGCGCCCGGCGCTGGCGCGCCTGGCTGGAGCCGTACGCGGCGCTGTCGTCGGTGCGCGAGACCGCGCCGTCGGCCGCCGCCATGAATCCGCTCACCCGCTGACCCGCCGACCCGCCGAGACACCGGCCCCGATACCCGCCGATCAACAGAGGACGACCGCGATGACCAGCCCGCTGCCGCTCGACGGCGTGCGCATCTTCGACCTGACCCGCATCCTGGCCGGGCCGACCTGCACCCAGCTGCTGGGCGACCTCGGCGCCGACGTCATCAAGATCGAGCGGCCCGGCGAGGGCGACGACACCCGGCGCTGGGGCCCGCCCTACGTCAAGGGCGCCGACGGCGAGGACACCAGCGAGAGCGCCTACTACCTGTGCGCCAACCGCTCCAAGCGCTCGATCACCCTCGACCTCGCCAAGCCCGAGGGCATCGCGCTGGCCAAGCGGCTGCTGGCGGAGTGCGACGTGCTGGTCGAGAACTTCAAGGTCGGCTCGCTCGCCAAGCTCGGCCTCGGCTACGAGCAGCTGCGCGCGGAGTTCCCGCGGCTGGTGTACTGCTCGGTCACCGGCTTCGGCCAGACCGGCCCGTACGCCCCGCGCGCCGGCTACGACTTCCTGGCCCAGGGCATGGGCGGCATCATGAGCATCACCGGCACCCCTGGCGTCGAGCCGGTCAAGGTCGGCGTCGGCATCACCGACGTCATGACCGGCATGTACGCCGCCACCTCGATCCTGGCCGCCCTGCGGCACCGCGACCGCACCGGCGAGGGCCAGCAGATCGACTGCTGCCTGCTCGACACCCAGGTCGCGTGGCTGATCAACGAGGGCACCAACTACCTGGTCTCCGGCAAGGTGCCGACGCCGCTCGGCAACGCCCACCCGAACATCGTGCCCTACGAGGTGTTCAAGACCGCCGACGGCCACGTCATCCTGGCCTGCGGCAACGACGGGCAGTTCCGCCGCTGGTGCGAGATCGCCGGCGCCGCCGACCTGAAGGACGACCCGCGCTACGCCACCAACCCGCTGCGCATCGCCAACCGCGCCGCCCTCACCCCGCGCATCGCCGAGTACATCGCCACCCGCACCACCGACGACTGGGTGGCGGCGCTGGAGGCCGGCGGCGTGCCGTGCGGCCCGGTCAACACCATCGACCGGGTGTTCGAGGACCCGCAGGTGAAGGCCCGCGGCATGCGCATCGACCTGCCGCACCCGCTCGCCGGCGAGGGCACGGTGCCGCTGATCGCCAACCCGGTGAAGCTGTCGGGGACGCCGATCGAGTACCGGCGCTCGCCGCCCACCCTCGGCCAGCACACCGACGAGGTGCTCGCCGAGGTGCTCGGCATGAGCGCGGCCGAGATCGCCGCCGAGAAGGCCAAGGGCGCGGT
This sequence comes from Rhodospirillaceae bacterium, assembly GCA_018401495.1. Lineage (GTDB taxonomy): Bacteria > Pseudomonadota > Alphaproteobacteria > Thalassobaculales > Thalassobaculaceae > Thalassobaculum_A. The sequence continues at coordinate 7,178 of JAGYJX010000006.1, read as the reverse complement.
CTGACCCCCACCGCGGCGCCACGCCGATGCCGTCGCGGAGTTCGCCGCTGGTCGCCGTCGGGCTGATGCTGGTGGCCTGCGCCTGCATCGCCGCGACCTCGCTGATGGCCAAGGCGCTCGGGCGCGGCATCGGCGGCGAGGTGATGCACCCGCTGCAGGTCAGCGCCGGCCGCTTCGCCTTCGCCCTGCTGACCCTGGCGCCGATCCTGGCCTGGGCGCGTCCGGGCTTCGCCGGCGCCGCCTGGCCGGTGCATGTCGGCCGCACGCTGTGCGGCTGGGCGGCGGTCAGCACCATGTTCGCCGCCGCCGCCGGCATGCGGCTCGCCGACGCCACCGCGATCAGCTTCCTCAGCCCGATGGTCGCCATGGTGCTGGCGATCCCGCTGCTCGGCGAGCGGATCGGCCCCTGGCGCTGGGCGGCGGCAGGGGTGGCGCTGGCCGGCGCGCTGGTGCTGATCCGGCCGGGTGCCGAGGCGTTCCAGCCGGTCGCCCTGGTGGCGCTGGCGTCGGCCGTCTTCATGGGCATGGAGACCATCCTGGTGAAGCGGCTGACCGGCGGGGAATCGTCGTCCGGCGAGACCCGGGAGGGCGAGCCGATGCTGCGCATCCTGGCGATCAACAACGCCCTCGGCGCCGCCATCGCGGTCGCCGTCGCGTCCTTCGTGTGGATCTGGCCGAGCCCGACCCAGTGGGCGCTGCTGGCCGCCATCGGGGCGGTGATGGTGACCGCCCAGGCGATGTTCATCCAGGCGCTCCGGCGCGGCGACGCCAGCTTCGTGGTGCCGCTGTTCTACGCCACCCTGGTGTTCGCCGCCCTCTACGACCTGGCGGTGTTCGGCGAGATCCCGACGGCGCTGTCGGGGCTGGGCGCGGCGCTGATCGTCGCCGGCGCGGTGGTGCTCGCGTGGCGGGAGCGGGTCCGGCGCGGATAAGGCGGCGCGGCGGGTGGGCCCCGGGTCGCGCTCCGCTTGCCCGGGGTGACGACAAGGAACGGGGGGAGCCGACAGGGTACAGCCCGCTCCCTTCTCTCCATCGTCATTCCGGAGCGGGCCGCCGCAGGCGGAACGCATCCGGAACCCACGCCGCGACGGCGGCCGGCCACGGCTCCACCGACCAAGCGGCGGGTGGCTTCCGGCTCGCGCTCCGCTTGGCCGGAATGACGATGGAGAGGGCGGAGCGGGCGGCCCCGGGTCGCGCTCCGCTTGCCCGGGGTGACGACGGGGAAGGACGAGCGGCGGTGAGCCGTCCGCTACCTGGGGTGACGATAGGGAGGCGGGCGCGCCGTCTCCTCCTCCATCGTCATCCGGACTGGACCGTCATGTCCGGAGCGGGACCCGGCCGCAGCCGCCGGGAACGGGCGCGCAGTGCCGGCTACTGGCGGGCCTCTCGAACGCCGCGATCGCGGCTTCCAGTTCGGCGCGCGGCTCGCAGCCGTCGGGGCACAGCGCCGCCAGCCGCGCCAGCATGGCGCGGGCGAGGTCCGGGCGGTCGCTCTCCAGGTACATCTCGCCGAGATATTCCATGGTCTCGCGGTGGCCGGGGTCGAGGGCCAGCGCCTTGCCGTAGTACAGCTCGCCGTTGCGGCGGTCGCCCGACTTGCGGGCCGCGAAGCCGAGCCGGCTCCAGGCGTCGGCGTTGTCCGGGTTGCGGTTGACCACCAGCCGCAGCAGCGTGACCGCCTCGGCGTAGCGCTTGGCCTCGATCAGCTCGACGCCGCGGACATAGTCCATGTCGGCGGTGGCGCCCTCGGCCGCCGGGATCGGCACCGGCGCCATCGCCGCCGCCGGGGTCGCCAGCAGCGGGACGGCGAGCGCCAGCGCCGCCGCCAGCGCCCGGATCATTTCGGCAGCGCCTTCTCGACCGCGGCGATCGCCGGCTCGGACGTCGGATCGACCCGGGTCGGCAGGGCCGCGACCAGCTTGCCGTCCGGGCCGACCAGGTATTTGTGGAAGTTCCAGCGCGGCGCCTGGTCGGCGCCGAGCGAGGCCGCCGCCCAGCGGTAGAACGGGTGGGCGTCGGCGCCGGTCACCGGATACTTGTCGGTCATCGGGAAGTCGACCGCGAAATTGGTCTCGCAGAACGCCTTGATCTGCTCGGCGCTGCCCGGCTCCTGGCCGCCGAAATCGTTGGACGGCACGCCGATCACCACCAGGCCGCGGTCGCGGTAGCGCTCCCACAGCGCCTGCAGGCCCTCGTATTGCGGGGTGAAGCCGCAGCGCGAGGCGGTGTTCACCACCAGCAGCGCCTTGCCCTCGTAGGCCTTCAGCGGCATGGCGTCGCCGTCGATCGAGGTGAAGGCGAAATCCCACGCCGTCTCGGCTGCCGCTGCCGTCGCGCCCGCCGTCATCGCCCAGCCTCCCACCGTCGTCAGCGCGACCAGCAGGATCGCGCGCGCCACGTTAACCATAGCGCTGTTCCTTCCACGGGTCGCCGACGTCGTGATAGCCACGCGCCTCCCAGAAGCCCTTTACGTCGCGCGCCACGAACCGGATCGAGCGGATCCACTTGGCGCTCTTCCAGAAGTACAGCGCCGGCACCACCAGCCGGGCCGGCGCCGCCGTGCTCGCGGGTCAGCGGCGCGCCCTCCCAGTGGGTGGCGATCAGGCTGTCGGGCTCGTACAGCCAGTCGACCGCGAGGTTGGTGGTGTAGCCGTCGTGGCTCTTCACGATCACGAAGCGCGCCTCGTCGCGCGGCCGGACCTCGGCGATCAGGTCGCGGGTCGACACCCCCTTCCAGCGGTTGTCGAGCCGCGACCAGGCGGTGACGCAGTGGATGTCGGAGGTCGATCTCGAACGCCGGGATGCTCGCCAGGTCGGCCAGCGACAGGGTGAGCGGCGACGCCACCAGCCCCTCGATCGACAGCCGCCAGTCCTTGGGGTTCAGGTTCGGGTGGGTGCCGAGGTCGAGCACCGGCCAGTCGCGCACCAGGTGCTGGCCGGGCGGCAGCCGGCGCGTCCCGGCCTCGCCCGGCCTTCCCGCCGGGCGCGCGGCGGTCGCGCGCCCAGGCGGTCTTGGCCGCCACCAGCTTGGCCCGGTCGGCCGGGATGAGCGGATCGTCGTTCATGGGCTCGGATATGGCAGCGCCGCGGGCGCGGCGCCACTCTCAAGAGCGTGAGGATCTTTCCCCGGCCGGCCCTTCGCGGCCGCGCGATGCGCGGCACCTCAGGGCGACAGAGAAAAAATCAGCGCGATCAACATCTTAAATCTATCGCCCTGAGGTGCTCCCGCGCAGCGGGAGCCGCGAAGGGCCGGCTGGAGACGCCGAGCCGATTCAGGCTCACGCTCCGAAGCCCCGAAGGCGCTACCGCCAGCGCAGCAGCACCCGCTCGGCCCAGGTCAGCGCCGCCGCCACCAGCAGTCCGAGCGCCGACAGCACCAGCACCCCGGCCAGCAGCTGGTCGGTGCGCATCAAATTGCCGGTCTGCAGGATGAAGGCGCCGATGCCGTGCTCGGCGCCGATCATCTCGGCCGCCACCACCAGGATCAGCGCGATCGAGGCGGTGATGCGGAACCCGGCGAGGATGCCGGGCAGCGCCCCCGGCAGCACGATCGCCCACACGATGCGGGCCGGCGGCACCCCGAAGGACTGCGCCATGCGGATCAGCGAGCGCGGCACGGTGTCGACGCCGCTGAACGTGGCGATCACCGTCGGGAAGAAGGTGCCGAGCGCGATGGTGGCGATTTTCGACGGCTCGCCGATGCCGAACCACAGGATCAGCAGCGGCAGCAGCGCGATCTTCGGGATCGGGAACAGCGCCGACACCACCGGCAGCCCGGCGGCGCGGGCCAGCGAGAACATCCCCATGGCCAGCCCGACCGCGAGGCCGGCGAGCGTGCCGAGCGCCCAGCCCGCCCCGATCCGGCCGAGCGAGGCGGCGAGGTGCACCGCCAGCGTGCCGTCGGCGGCGATCGCCCACAGCGCCTGCAGCACCTCGCTCGGCGCCGGCGCCATCAGCGCGCTGATCCAGCCCCGGCTGGAGCCGAGCTGCCACAGCCCGACCAGCGCCAGCAGCCCGGCGACGCCGGCGAGGCGGTTCGGCCTGAGCGCGAAGCCGCCGCCGCGGAACGGCACCGGCCGGCGCCCGGCGGCCGCCTCGGCTCGGCGCCCACGGCCTCGGCTCGGGCGTCGGCCTCAGGCATCCGCCATCTCGCGCTCGGCGGCGCTGGCCTCGTCGCGGATCAGCGCCCACAGCTCGTCCTGCAGCCGGGCGATCTCCAGCCGGGCCGCGGCACCGCCGCGCTCGCCCTGCGGCACCGGCACCTCGACCAGGGCGCGCAGCCGCCCCGGCCGGCGCGACAGCACCGCCACCCGGTCGGCGAGCCTGAGCGCCTCGGCGAGGTTGTGGGTGACGTACAGCGCCGTGGTGCGCTCGCGCAGCCAGACCTCCAGGAAGTCCTCGATCAGCAGCTCGCGGGTCTGGGCGTCGAGCGCCGACATCGGCTCGTCCAGCAGCAGCACCGCCGGGCGCGCCACCAGGGCGCGGGCGATGCCGACGCGCTGGCGCATGCCGCCGGAGAGCTGGCGCGGCAGGGCGCCGGCGAACTCGGCGAGGCCCGAGCCGGGCGAGTGCCGCCGCCACCCGCTCGCGCCGCTCGGCCCGCGACAGCGCGTGGTGCTCGAGCGCCAGCGCCACGTTGCCGGCGACGTCGCGCCAGGGCAGCAGCGCGAAGTCCTGGAACACCATGGTGATCGGGTTCAGGCACCCGGCCGGCGCCGCCCCGGCGGTGCTGACCGCGCCGGCGGTGGGCCGGATCAGCCCGCCGGCGATCTGCAGCAGGGTCGACTTCCCGCACCCCGACGGCCCGATGATCGCCAGGATCTCGCCGTCGCGCGCCAGCAGGTCGATGCCGTCGAGCACGGCGAGGGCGTCGTAGCGGTGCGAGACGGCGTCGAGGCGCAGGTCCATGGGGACCGGATAGGACGGGGCCGGGGTGGCGTCAATGATGGGGGCGGCGGGGTGGGATCAGTTTGAACTTGGATCGGGCTTCGGGTGACGCGGAGTACGGCGCTATGTGACCGGCACAGAAGGGTGGGGAGCGATCGTCAGGCGATTACCCTCTCTGTACATCCAGCTCGCTCGCATTCCCGATTGCAAAGGATTTCCTTCAGTTCTTCTATCGTAAATGCAGGGTTCTTTCGTTTGTGGAGCATAGCGTGGCAATTCGGACAAACCGGCCGCAAATCATTTATCGGGTCAACGACATACGATCTTCTGATTGTAGATAATTCTCTCAAATGATGTACGTGAATAAATCGCTTTCCGATATCACCATATTGATCTTCGAAATCAAATCCGCAAACACAACATTTATGGCCGTGGAATTCTATGCATTTCGCTCGGGCTTGAAGGTTTCTTTCATAGGCGTTGACGGTAACTTGTGAAACGGCGCCCTCTTCGAGCGTGGACTCGTTAGCAACCTCATTAGGGAAGAGCGATATTTCATCAAGTTGCGCTCGACGAGAGCTCAATAGTTGTCTAATTTTCACCTGTTTTCCATGACCTAAATCGTCATAGTAATCGAGATGTTTTTCGATGGCGGAGAGTGCGCTCAGATAACATTGCTCACCAAAATCATCGATAATTCGATCCAGGAAATATCCTGTGGCATATAGATTTAGGGTTCTATGATATCCTTGACCTCTCAGCATGCAATCAAGATTTCTCACGTAATCAGATGCAGAAGCATTGTTGAAATCATATTCATCACGAAGTCGATTAATGGCTGCGGATTTTGTGATTTGATTTAAGTACGCATCTTTTCCAAGACCATACGCTACATGTATTTGTTCAGGTGTAAGTTTTTTCATTTTTAATGCCTCATATTACAACGAACTTGGCGGCATACTACAAAGATTGCCCGAACCGCCCACCCGCAATTTCCTAAAAGCGAGTCGTGCGCCACCTTACCGTTCCAATGTTGAGTCGTCGCGCGATTTGCCGCGCCGCCGTTCACGATCCTCGGTGCGCCTGCGCTCCTTGAAGGCTTCCCGGCGCGCGCTCCGTTCGGCTTCGGCATCCGTCTCCATCCGCCGGAAGGTGCTCGCGTCCTCGCTCAATTCTCGCGTGGTGGCATCGTTGAACGTCCGCTGAACAGCGCGCTCCTGTACCAGTGTGCGGCGCTGCGCGAGCTGAGAAGCGGTGAGCTGCTGACGCTCGGTCGTATCGCGCTGCTGTGCGACTTGCTCATCCTGCCGGTTTCGTTCGACCTGGAATATCGGTGACAGTGCATCTGTCTTGCCAGCTTCGGCCATGGCCCTTGCTCGATCGGCACCTGTACGCATTCGACGCAAACCATCGGACGCAGCCGTCGATCGGCCATATGACTTTCACCAGATCAGCGGATCGATAGGCCGGCAATCTGGCCGACACCAAGGACCAGCACCTTCATCGCCCAGCCCACCTTGACCCGGCAATGCACCTGCATTACCTCTCCTCTACCGAGGTTCGGCTTTGAGAGCGCCGCCATGTCGACCGCCTTCGTCGATGCGTCCACCCTGACCGATCGTTACCAGACCACGATCCCCGCCCGGGTGCGGGAGGCGCTCGGGTTGCGCAAGCGCGACACGATCGCCTACGAGATCCAGGGCGACGGCAGCGTGGTGCTTCGCCGTGGCTCGACAGGCGACGCCGATCCGGCGCTGGATGCGTTCCTCGCCTTCCTCGAACATGACATCGCCGCCCGCCCGCAGGGCGTCCAGCCGCTCGACGGCGCGCTGATGCGGCGTATCGATGCGCTCGTCGAGGGTGAGGATCTCGACCTCGACGCCCCGCTCGATCCCGAAGACGACTGAACGGTGACGGCGGAACCGTTCGCGGTGAACGGCTGGCGGCTGTACGCCCATCGGCTGTTCCTCGAGCAGCTGACCGCCCTCGTGCTCGAGGTCGAACGGCTGAGGGAGCGGGATCCCGGCGGATACCGGCGCCGGCCGGCGGCCAAGCGTCTCGCCGCCATTCGCACGCTGGCGACGCGGGAGATCCCGGCCGACCCGGCCAGCCCGGCGTACCGGCCCGGCAAGACGATCGGCGGGGAGCACGCGCACGGCGGCGGGCCAAGTTCTATCAACGGTACCGCTTGTTCTTCCGCTTCCACTCGGAGGCCAGGATCATCGTCTACGCGTGGGTGAACGACGACCAGACGCTGCGAACCTACGGCGCCAAGGACGACGCCTATGCCG
>JAGYJX010000005.1:672500-691587 GCA_018401495.1 Rhodospirillaceae bacterium | reverse complement strand
TCCCGGGTCACCGCTGCGCGGCGCCCGGGATAACGACAGAAGGGGGAAGGCCCTCCGCCTCGCCTCCACCACAGCCGTCATCCCGGCCGAAGCGGCGCAGCCGTGCAGAGCCGGGAGCCACGAAGCGACGCGCGCCCCTGCTACTGGATCGCGATCGACAGGATCTCCAGGCTCTTGGCGCCGCGTGGCGTGGCGACCTCGACGGAATCGCCGACCCGCTTGCCGATCAGGGCGCGGGCGATCGGCGAGGCGGTCGAGATCATCCCCTTGGACAGGTCGGCCTCGTACGGGCCGACGATCGTGTACTTGGTCTCCTCGTCAGTATCCTCGTCGGCGACTTCGACGGTAACCCCGAAGGTCACGGTGTCGCCGGACAGCTTCTTGACGTCGATCACCTCGCAGCGGCTGACCACGTCCTCGAGTTCGCCGACCCGGCCCTCGATGAAGGACTGGCGTTCACGCGCCGCGTGGTACTCGGCGTTCTCGGATAGATCCCCGTGCTCGCGCGCCTCGGCGATCGCCTTGATGACCGCCGGTCGCTCGATCGTCTTCAACTGCCTCAGCTCGTCCTGAAGACGCTGAAACCCGCTCGCTGTGATAGGAACCTTGTCCATCGGCCCACGCTGTCCGTTCACCCGCTGTTCCACGTCGTCCAGTCAAGGCGCCGCGGTCAACCGGCTTTGTCGGTAAGCGCCGAACAAGCCTCCTGCCGACCCCGCGACCCGTCAGAACGATCCGGACAGATAGGACTGCAGGGGAGCCACTTCAAGGCGCCCAGCCTTCATTGCCGCGATCGCTCGAACCGCCGCGCGGGCGCCCTCGACGGTCGTATAGTACGGAATATTGTGGGTCAGGGCAGTGTGGCGCAAGCTGAAACTATCCCGGATCGCCTGGGCGCCCTCGGTGGTGTTGATCACCAGATGGACCCGGCCGGACAGCATGTCGTCGACGATGTGCGGCCGTCCCTCCAGCACTTTCTTCACTCGCACGGACGGAATGCCTTGAGCCTCCAAGGCGTCGGCGGTGCCGGAGGTCGCCAGCAGGGTGAAGCCGATCCGCTGCAGGTCGCCGGCGATCCGCACCAGCATCGCCTTGTCGGCGTCGCGCACCGACACGAACACCGTGCCGCTCTCGGGCAGCACGACCCCGGCGCCGAGCTGGGACTTGGCGAACGCCCGCTCGAAGGTGCGGTCGATGCCCATGACCTCGCCGGTCGAGCGCATCTCCGGGCCGAGGATGATGTCGGTGCCCGGGAACCGCGCGAACGGGAACACCGCCTCCTTGACGGCGACGTGGCCGGGCGTGCGTTCCGGCAGGTCGAAGCCGGCGAGCTTCTCGCCGGCCATCACCCGGGCGGCGATCTTGGCGATCGCCACGCCGGTCGCCTTGGCGACGAACGGCACGGTGCGGCTGGCGCGCGGGTTGACCTCCAGGATGAACACCTCGCCGTCCTTGACCGCGAACTGCACGTTCATCAGCCCGACCACGCCCAGCCCGCGGGCGAGCATGCCGGTCTGGCGCTTGACCTCGGCCACGATCGCCTCGGGCAGCGAGACCGGCGGCAGCGAGCAGGCGCTGTCGCCGGAATGGATGCCGGCCTCCTCGATGTGCTCCATCACCCCGGCGATGAACACGTCGGTGCCGTCGGCGACGGCGTCGACGTCGATCTCGGTGGCGTTGCGCAGGAAACTGTCGATCAGCACCGGGTTCTTGCCCGACACCACGACGGCGTTGCGCATGTAGCGGCGCAGCCCCTCGATGTCGTGGACGATCTCCATGGCGCGGCCGCCGAGCACGTAGGACGGCCGGATGACCACCGGGTAGCCGATGGTCTCGGCCACCGCCTCGGCCTGCTCGGTCGAGGTCGCGGTGCCGTTCTCCGGCTGGCGCAACTCGAGGCGGTGCAGCAGCTTCTGGAAGCGCTCGCGGTCCTCGGCCAGGTCGATGGCGTCCGGCGAGGTGCCGAGGATCGGGATCTGCGCCTTCTCCAGCGCCGCGGCCAGCTTGAGCGGGGTCTGCCCGCCGAACTGCACGATCACCCCGAGCACGGTGCCGCGGCTGCGCTCGCCCTCGACGATCTCGATGACGTCCTCGGCGGTCAGCGGCTCGAAGTACAGCCGGTCCGAGGTGTCGTAGTCGGTCGAGACGGTCTCCGGGTTGCAGTTGACCATGATGGTCTCGAACCCGGCGTCCGACAGCGCGTAGGCGGCGTGGACGCAGCAGTAGTCGAACTCGATGCCCTGGCCGATCCGGTTCGGCCCGCCGCCCAGGATCACCACCTTGGTGCGGTCGGTCGGCTCGGCCTCGTTCTCGGCCGCCACCGCGCCGTCCGGGCCGATCATGCCGGTCTCGTAGGTCGAGTACATGTACGGCGTGTCGGACGGGATCTCGCCGGCGCAGGTGTCGATGCGCTTGTAGACCGGGCGCACGCCGGCGGTACGGCGACGCGCCGCGACCGTGTCCTCGTCATGGCCGGTGAGCTGGCCGATCCGGGCATCCGAGAAGCCCATGGCCTTGGCGGCCAGCCAGCCGGCCGGGTCGGTGGGCAGGCCCTCGGCGGCGATCCGCGCCTCGGCCTCGACGATCTCCTTGATGCGCGCCAGGAACCAGGGGTCGATCTTGCAGGCGGCGTGCACCTCGTCGATCGAGAGCCCGGCCCGCAACGCCTGGGCGACGTTCAGCAGCCGGTCCGAGGTCGGCTCGCTCAGCGCCGCCATCACCCGCTGGCGGTCGACCTCGCCGCCCTCGGTGCCGGGCAGCTCGATCGGATCGAGCCCGCACAGGCCGGTCTCCAGGCTGCGCAGCGCCTTCTGCAGGGATTCCGCGAAGGTCCGGCCGATCGCCATGGCCTCGCCCACCGATTTCATCGAGGTGGTCAGCCGGGCGTCGGCGCCCGGGAACTTCTCGAAGGTGAAGCGCGGGATCTTGGTGACCACGTAGTCGATGGTCGGCTCGAAGCTGGCCGGCGTGACCTTGGTGATGTCGTTGTCGAGCTCGTCCAGCGTGTAGCCGACGGCCAGCTTGGCGGCGATCTTGGCGATCGGGAAGCCGGTCGCCTTGGAGGCCAGCGCCGACGACCGCGACACCCGCGGGTTCATCTCGATGACGATCTGCCGTCCGGTCGCCGGATCGACGGCGAACTGCACGTTCGAGCCGCCGGTGTCGACCCCGATCTCGCGCAGCACCGCGATCGAGGCGTTGCGCATGCGCTGGTATTCCTTGTCGGTCAACGTCAGCGCCGGCGCCACGGTGATGCTGTCGCCGGTGTGGACGCCCATCGGGTCGATGTTCTCGATCGAGCAGACGATGATGCAGTTGTCCGCGCGGTCGCGGATCACCTCCATCTCGAATTCCTTCCAGCCGAGCACCGATTCCTCGATCAGCACCTCGTTGACCGGCGACAGGCGCAGGCCGTTCTGGACGATCTGCTCGTACTCCTCGCGATTGTAGGCGATGCCGCCGCCCTGGCCGCCCAGAGTGTAGCTGGGGCGGATGATGGCCGGCAGCCCGACCACCTCGAGGGCCTCGGCGGCTTCCTCGAACTTGCCGACCAGCCGCGAGCGCGGCGTGTCCAGCCCGATCGCCTCCATCGCGGCGCGGAACTGCAGGCGGTCCTCGGCCTTCTCGATGGCGGCGAGGTCGGCGCCGATCAGCTCGACGCCGAACTCGGCCAGCGTGCCGTCGCGGGCCAGCGAGCGGGCGATGTTCAGCGCGGTCTGCCCGCCCATGGTCGGCAGCAGGGCGTCCGGGCGCTCGCGCTCGATCACCCGGCGCACCATGTCGGGGGTGATCGGCTCGATGTAGGTGGCGTCCGCCGTGCCCGGGTCGGTCATGATGGTCGCCGGGTTGGAGTTCACCAGGATCACCCGGTAGCCCTCCTCGCGCAGCGCCTTGCAGGCCTGGGTCCCGGAGTAGTCGAACTCGCAGGCCTGGCCGATGACGATCGGCCCGGCGCCGACGATCAGGATGCTCTCGATGTCGGTGCGCTTAGGCATTGCGTTCCATCAACTCCCGGAAACGGGCGAACAGGTAGTGGCTGTCCATCGGCCCCGGCGAGGCCTCCGGGTGGTACTGCACGGAGAACACCGGTTTGCCGTCGACCTTCAGGCCCTCGATGGTGCCGTCGAACAGCGAGCGGTGGGTGACGGTGACGCCGTCCGGCAGCGAGCCCTCGGCGACCACGAAGCCATGGTTCTGGCTGGTGATCTCGACCCGCCCGGTCTCCAAATCCTTGACCGGGTGGTTGGCGCCGCGGTGGCCCATGTGCATCTTCTCGGTCCGGGCGCCGAGCGCCAGCGCCAGCATCTGGTGGCCGAGGCAGATCCCGAACACCGGCTTGCCGCTGTCGATCAGCCGCCGCAACTCAGGCACCGCGTAGATGCCGGTGGCCGCCGGGTCGCCCGGGCCGTTGGCCAGGAACACGCCGTCGGGCCGGTGGCCGAGGATCTCGTCGGCGGTGGTCGACGCCGGCACCACGGTCACCCGGCAGCCCTGCGACGCGAGATTGCGCAGAATGTTGCGCTTGGCGCCATAGTCGACGGCGACGACGTGGAAGCGCGGCGCGTCGAGCCGGCCGAAGGCGTCGCCGCTGCCGTCGTCGGCGAACCGCCAGAGCGTTTCGTCCCAGGAATAGGTCTGGGTGCACGACACCGTCTTGGCGAGGTCCATGCCTTCCAGGCCCGGCCAGCCGGCGGCCATCGCCTGCAGGGCGGCCACGTCGATGCGGCCGTCGGGGGCGTGGCAGAGCACGCCGTGCGGCGCGCCGAGGTCGCGGATGCGGCGGGTCAGGCGGCGGGTGTCGACGCCGGCGAGGCCGGGCAGGTCGACGGATTTCAGCCAGTCGTCGAGGTGGCGCGTCGCCCGGTAGTTCGACGGGTCGCCGACATCGGCGCGCAGCACGCAGCCGAGCGAGGCCGGGGTCGTGCTTTCCAGGTCGTTCGGGTTGGCGCCGACGTTGCCGATGTGGGGAAACGTGAAGGTGATGATCTGGCCGGCGTAGGACGGGTCGGTCAGGATCTCCTGGTAGCCGCTCATCGAGGTGTTGAAGCAGACTTCGCCGACCCGCGTGACGGCCGCGCCCAGCCCGCGCCCCCAGAACACCGTGCCGTCGGCGAGCACGAGGGCGCCGGTGGCGCCGGGCGGGGACGAGGCGGGCGCGGAAGGGTCGGGCATCGAGGAACTCCGGTCGGGCGACGGCCCGCGCGCTCGGGAACCCAGCGACGGCGCTGGGGTTGAAAACCGGCTGCGAACGGGCAAATTGGCGGGTTGATAGGCGAAAGGCGGACTGTCGTCAAGCCGTAAGAATCTATGAGAAGTCTGCAAAATCAACAGGTTGGGAAATCGCCCCCCGTTTGCATGGTCCGGGCCGATCCTGTAATGTCCGCCATCCGCTGCATCGCAGCGAGTGACGGGCGACGGCTTCGGTCTTTGGGGAGAACCGACAATGTTGCGCGACCAGCTTACCGTGGCTTTGAAAGATGCGATGCGCGCCAAGGACGGGCGTGCGCTCGCGACCGTGCGCCTGATCCTGGCGGCCCTCAAGGACCGCGACATCGCCGCCCGCGACAAGGGCGTGATGGACGGGATCGGCGAGGACGAGATCCTCTCGATGCTGCAGACCATGATCAAGCAGCGCCAGGAATCGATCCGGCTCTACGAGCAGGGCGGGCGCTGCGAACTGGCCCAGCAGGAGCAGGAGGAGATCGACGTCATCCGCCGCTTCATGCCGACGCCGATCGAGGGCAGCGAATTGGAGACGGCGATCAAGACGACGATCGTCGAGATCGGCGCCGCCGACCTCAAGGACATGGGCCGTACGATGGCGGCCCTGAAGGAGCGCTATCCCGGCCGCATGGACTTCTCGAAAGCCTCCGGGATCGTCCGCGCCTCGCTGGTCTGAGCGCCCTCGGGTTCGATCGTCAGGCGGGTCCAGGCGTCGGCCGGTCTGATCGTCAACCGACCGCCATCCAGCCGATGTAGCCGCCGTACAGGGCGAGGAAGCCGACGCCCTCCAGCCGGCAGATCCGGCGTCCGGTGGTCGCGAACACCAGCAGCAGCAGGGTCGCCGCGACCATGATCCAGACGTCGGAATCGGCGATGTCGGCCGGGATCGCCATCGGCTCGACCAGCGCGGTGACCCCGAGGATGCCCAGCACGTTGTAGATGTTGCTGCCGAGGATGTTGCCGAAGGCGATATCGGCCTGCTTGCGGTAGGCCGCGATCATCGAGGTCGCGAGCTCGGGCAGCGAGGTGCCGACGGCGACGATGGTCAGCCCGATCACCGATTCGGAAACCCCGGAGCGACGCGCCAGTTCGATCGCCGAGGTCACCAGCAGGTCGGCGCCCAACATCACCACCGCCAGCCCGCCGACCGACAGGGCCAGCGCCACCGGCAGGCGGGGCAGGGGGCGCGTCGTCCTCGGCCACGGCGGTCGGGCAGGCCGGGTGGCGGATCGTCACGTAGAGATAGGCGACCAGGCCGGCGACCAGCAGCGCCCCGGTCAGCCGGTCGATGCCGCCGATCAGGGCGAGCCCGACGCAGGCGATTGCGGCCACCAGGGCGACCATGCCGTCGCGCCTGAGCGTCGCGCGCTGCACGGCGATCGGCGACACCGCGGCGGCAAGGCCGAGGATCAGCAGGATGTTGGCGATGTTGGAGCCGACGATGTTGCCGACCGCGATCCCGGGCGACCCGATCAAGCGCGGCCTCGATGCTGGTCACCAGCTCCGGGGTCGAGGTGCCGAAGCCGACCACCACCACGCCGACCACGAAGCTCGACATGCCGAGTCGCTCGGCGATGGCGCTGGCGCCGCGCACCAGCACCTCGCCGCCGACCAGAAGCAGCACGAGGCCGGCCAGGAGCATGAGAATGGTCATCGATCGGGCTGCCTTTGTTGTCCGGGTTCGGATGATCCGACCGGCCGCGTCGTCCCGCCCGCAACCGGCGCGTCGACGTGACCGCTGTAGGTGGGGCAGCCCGGGCCCCGGCGCCACGTCAACATGTGCATGGGTAGGTATGCTCGGATCGCATGAGTGAGTCCTCGTGGCGATGCGGGGCGGCGGCGCGGCGTGCCTTGACCGCCTTTGGCGCCGGAGGCAGGCTGCGCCGAAGGCTCATATACCAGTTGTCAAAATCCTGTCACGAAGCCTCGACGGCCACCGTCTTCCGGAGGAGACCCCGCCATGACCGACCGCCACGATCCCATGAAGGGCAAGCGCCGCTCCTCGCAATGGTGGGGCAAGGCGGACAAGGACGGCTACGCCCACCGCTCCTGGATGAAGAACCAGGGCTTCCCGGCCGACCTGTTCGACGGAAGGCCGGTGATCGGCATCGCCAACACCTTCAGCGAGTTCAACCCCTGCAACGCGCATTTCCGCAAGATCGCGGAACACGTCAAGCGCGGCATCTATGAGGCCGGCGGCTTCCCGCTGGAGTTCCCGGTGTTCTCGAACTCCGAGAGCCAGCTGCGGCCGACCGCGATGCTGTACCGCAACCTCGCCTCGATGGACGTCGAGGAAGCGATCCGCGGCCTGCCGATGGACGGCGTGGTGCTGCTGGTCGGCTGCGACAAGACCACCCCGGCGCTGCTGATGGGGGCGGCCAGCTGCGACCTGCCGACGATCTGCGTGTCCGGCGGGCCGATGCTGAACGGCTACTACAAGGGCGAGAAGATCGGCTCCGGCACCCATGTCTGGAAGTTCTCCGAGGCGGTGCGGGCCGGCGAGATGTCGATCGAAGCGTTCATGAGCGCCGAGGCCGACAACGCCCGCTCGGCCGGCCACTGCATGACCATGGGCACGGCCTCGACCATGGCCTCGATGGCGGAGTCGCTCGGCGTGACGCTGCCCGGCAACGCCGCCATCCCGGCGGTGGATTCGCGCCGCTACGTGCTGGCGCACATGTCGGGCCGGCGCGCCGTCGAGATGGTGATCGAGGACCTGAAGCTCTCGAAGATCCTCACCAAGCAGGCGTTCGAGAACGCCATCGTCACCAACGGCGCGATCGGCGGGTCCACCAACGCGGTGGTCCACCTGCTCGCCATGGCCGGCCGGGTCGGCGTCGAGCTCAGCCTGGACGACTGGGACCGTCTCGGCCGCGACGTGCCCTGCCTGCTGAACCTGATGCCGTCGGGCGAGCACCTGATGGAAGATTTCTATTACGCCGGCGGCCTGCCGGCGATCCTGCGCGAGATCGGCGACTTCCTCCACAAGGACGCGGTGACCGCCAACGGCAAGACCATGTGGGAGAACGTCAAGGACGCGCCGTGCTGGAACCGCGACGTGATCTTCGAGCTGTCGAAGCCGTTCAAGCCGAACGGCGGCATCGCGGTGGTGCGCGGCAACCTGTTCCCGGGCGGGGCGGTGGTGAAGCCGTCGGCGGCCAGTCCCGAGCTGATGGTGCACCGCGGCCGGGCGGTCGTGTTCGAGGACATCGACGACTACAAGGCGCGGATCGACGACGAGAACCTCGACATCGACGAGACCTGCATCATGGTGCTGAAGAACTGCGGGCCGAAGGGCTATCCGGGCATGGCCGAGGTCGGCAACATGGGCCTGCCGCCGAAGGTGCTGCGCAAGGGCATCACCGACATGATCCGGGTGTCTGACGCCCGCATGTCCGGCACCGCCTACGGCACCGTGGTCCTGCACGGCGCGCCCGAGGCCGCCGCCGGCGGGCCGCTCGCCTACGTGCAGTCGGGCGACGTGATCGAGCTCGACGTGCCGGGCCGGCGCATCCACCTCGACGTCTCGGACGCCGAACTGGAGCGCCGCCGCGCCGCCGCGACGGGGTTCACCAACCCCTACGACCGCGGCTACACCAAGCTGTACATCGACACCGTCAACCAGGCCGACAAGGGCGCCGACCTCGACTTCCTGGTCGGCAAGTCGGGCACCCCGCTGATGCGGGAGAGCCACTGAGGGGCGGCATCGGGTGACGGCGGAGAGGAGCCGTTTACCCCCTCTCCGTCGTCATCCCGGCCAAGCGCAGCGCGAGCCGGGAGCCACCCGCCGCTCCGTCGGTGGCCACACGGCCAGCCACCGTCGCGGCGTGGGCCCCGGATAGCCGCGGCTTCGCCACGGCTTCCGGGGTGACGACTCGAAGAATGAGAGGTCGCCTCAGGTGGCGTCAGGCCACCGCCATGCCGCGCTTGATCGCCGGCCGGCCGCCGACGGACTCGGCCCAGCGCAGCAGGTTGGCCAAGCCGCCCTTCTTCTCGATCAGCGCCTTGCGGCCGTCGACCACCGGGTACAGCGCCATGTCGGCGACGCCGTAGTCGCCCGCCAGGTACTCGACCGCGCCGAGGCGCTTGTCGGCGTGGCCGAGTTGGCCGATCAGACGATCCTCGAAGGCGCCCTGGGCGGTCTTCTCGTCAAGCTTGGAGGCGTAGAAAATCGCGCTGCTGGTCGGCGCGACATCGGTGAGCGCGTACATCAGCCATTGCAGGTGAGCGGCCCGCTGGACCGGGTCGGCGGGCAGGAACTTGCCGGTCTTGTCCGCCAGGTACAGCAGGATGGCGCCGGACTGGGCCAGCGTGACGGTCTGGCCGCCGGGGCCGTCGTGGTCGACGATCGCCGGGATCGCGCCGACCGGGTTGATCTTCAGGAATTCCGGGCTGCGGCCCTCGCCCTTGGCGAGGTCGAGCTTGTGCGCGGTGTAGGCGAGGCCGCATTCCTCGAGCATGAGGGCCGGGCGACGGCCGTTGCCGGTGCCGGCGGTGTAGAAGTCGATCATGGGAGCGGAACTCCGGGTTCGCTGAGACGACGGGACCGTCGGGGCGACCGGCTGGCCACCCCGTCCCGACGCGCCCACCATACTCCGGCCCCGGCCGCCGCCAAACCGGATCACGTCGGTGGTCGGGTCATTCCGGCCGTCCATCTCCTGGACGTCCACGCGGCGGCGAGGCCGGAGCGGCGGGTGGCTTCCGGCTCTCCGCGACGCTGTCGCTCCGGCCGGAATGACGACAATGAGGGAGGGGCGCGGCGCCGTGGCGCGGCTGTCGTGGCCTCCTCGCGGCCGCCAGCCGGCACCCATCTCTCCCCCGTCGTCATTCCGGACGCCCACGCCGCGCGTGGGCGAGCCGGAAGCCACGGGGCGACGGGCGCCGGCGGCGAGGCCGGGGCGGCGGGTGGCTTCCGGCTCTCCGCGACGCTGTCGCTGCGGCCGGAATGACGACAATGGGGGAGGGGCGCGGCGCCGTGGCGCGGCCTGTCGAGGCCCTCGCGGCCGAACCTATCGGGATCGACCCGTTCCGCGGCGTCGCCCGGCCCCCATCTCCCTGTCGTCATTCCGGACGCCCACGCGGCGCGTGGGCGAGCCGGAAGCCACGGGGCGACGGGTGCTGGCGGCGAGGCCGCGGCGAGGGCGGGCGCCCGGTCCCCGGATCAGCCGATCCGCTTGCCCTTGTCGTCGTAGCGGTACCAGCCGCGGCCGTAGCGCCGGCCGAGGCGGCCGGCGGCGTGCAGCTGCTTGATGGTCGGCCGGGTGTGCAGGCGGTCGCCGTAGGCGTCCTCGAGGATGGTCGACACCTTGAGCGCCAGGTCGATGGTGATGTTGTCCATCAGCTCGAACGGCCCGACCGGGTGGCCGAGGCCGAGGCGGCAGCCGGTGTCGATGTCCTCGGGCGTGCAGGCGCCTTCCTCGACCAGGCGGATCGCCTCGTCCCACATCGCGAACAGGATGCGGTTGACCGCGAAGCCGACCACGTCCTTGACCTGGATCGGGCTCTTGCCGATCTCCTCGCAGGCCTCGGTCGCGGCCTTCACCACCTCGGGGTCGCTGTCGAAGCCGGAGATCACCTCGACCAGCTTCATCCGGCTGACCGGCGAGAAGAAGTGCAGGCCGAGGAAGTTCTTCTGGCGGGCCTCGGAGAAGTTCGAGGCCAGCACCGAGATCGAGATCGACGAGGTGTTGGACGCGATGATGGCGCCCGGCTTCAGCACGGCGTCGAGGTCCTTGTAGAGCTTGCCCTTGACCTGCTGGTCCTCGGTCACCGCCTCGATCACCAGGTCGACGTCGCCGAAGCCGGAGACGTCGGTGCGCGGTCTCGATGTTGGCGAGCGCGCGCGGCTTGTCGGCCTCGGTGTAGAAGCCGCGGCCGATGCCGGAATCCAGCACGCCCTCCAGCTTCTTCATCGCCTTGTCGACGAACGCCCGGTCGGTGTCCATCAGGCGCACCTTGCGGTCGGCGAGCGCGAACACCAGCGCGATCTCCGAGCCCATCATGCCGGCGCCGCACACGCCGATCTTCTGGATGGTCATCAAATCCTCCGAAATGGTCGTAGCCGTCAGAACCAGATGTCGCACATCGTCGTCAGCGTGTCGTCGAGCCTGCCCAGCAGGTCGGCGTGCTGCGCCGTGCGCGGCAATTCCCAGGCGGCGACGTAGCGCGCGGTGTGCAGCTTGCCCAGCAGGAAATCGCGCGGCCGGCCGGGGGCCGCCGCCGGCAGGTCGTCGAGCGCGGCCTGCGCCTGTCGCAGCCACACCCAGCCCAGCACCGTCAGGCCGGCCAGGTCCATGTAGGCGGCGGCGTTGGCCAGCATCCGGGTCGGCCCGGTCTCCGGTGCCGACGCCAGCAGCCGGGCGGTGACGCCGATCAGGCGGTCGAGGGCGGCGGCGGTCTCGGCCCGGATCGCCGCGAGTTCGGCATGCGGCGCGGCGGCGTCGAGCGAGGCCTGGATCTCCTGGATGACCGCCCGGAACGCCGCGCCATCGGCCATGCCGGCCTTGCGGCCCAGCAGGTCGATCGCCTGGATGGCGTTGGCGCCCTCGTGGATCGGGTTCAGGCGGTTGTCGCGGTAGATCCGCTCGACCGGGTAGTCGCGGGTGTAGCCGTAGCCGCCGAGGATCTGGATGGCGTTGTGGTTCGCCTCCAGGGCGCGATCGGAGAACCAGGACTTGATGATCGGTGTCAGGAAGTCGAGCAGCAGCGCCTCGTGGCGCCGCACCGCCGCGTCGGGATCGTGGCGCTGGCGGTCGATCCGCAGCGCCAGGTCGAGCGCCAGCAGCAGCCCGCCCTCGGCGACCGCCTTCTGCTGCAGCAGCATGCGGCGGACGTCGGCGTGCTGGATCAGCGCCAGTTGCGGCGCCGTCGGGTGCTTGTCGCCGGGGTGCCGGCCCTGCACGCGGGTGCGGGCGTAGTCGAGGCTTTCCTGGTAGCCGGCGTAGGCCAGCATGATGGCGCCGAGGGCGACGCCGACCCGGGCCTCGTTCATCATGTGGAACATCTGGGCGAGCCCGCGTCCGGGTTCGCCGACCAGCCAGCCGACGCAGTCGTCGCGGTCGCCGAAGCTGAGCGCGGTGTTGACGGTGCCCCGGTAGCCCATCTTGTGGTTCAGGCCCACCAGCGTGACGTCGTTCGGCTCCGGCCGGCTCGCCGGCCGCGTCCAGGCGGTAGCGCGGCACGATGAACAGCGACAGCCCCTTGACCCCCGCCGGCGCGCCGTCGATGCGGGCCAGCGTCATGTGGACGATGTTGCGCGCCAGCTCGTGCTCGCCGCCGGAGGTCCACATCTTGGACCCCTTGATCGCGTAGCGCCCTTCGCCGAGCGGCCGGGCCGCGGTCCGCACGTCGGACAGCGAGGATCCGGCGTGCGGCTCCGACAGCGCCATGGTGCCGAAGAACCGGCCGTCCAGCATCGGCGCCATCCACAGCCGGCGCTGCTCGTCGGTGCCGTGGGCGTGGATCAGGTTGGCGGCGGCGATGGTCAGGAAGGCGTAACCGACGGTCGGGGTGTTGGCGGCCTTGAAGTGCGCGAAGGCGGCCTGCTGGATGGTCCAGGGCAGCTGCATGCCGCCGAGGTCGGCGTCGTGATGCGCCGCCAGGAACCCGGCCTCGGCGAACGCCGCCAACGCCTCGCCGATCTCCGGGATCAGCACCACCCGGCCGTTCTCGAGGCGCGGCTCGTTGGCGTCCGACTTGGCGGCGTGCGGGCGGAACCTGTCCTCGGCGATCCGCCGGGCGGTGTCGATCACCTGGTCGAACGAGGCGCGGTCGTGCTCGGCGAAGCGCGGGTAGCCGGTCAGGCGCCCGGCGTCGAGCACCCGCCAGAGCGCGAAGCCGAGGTCGTCCGGGTCGATCAGCGGTACCGCCATGGCGTCAGGCCAGCAGGAAGCCGCCGTCCACCGTCACCACGGTGCCGGTCATGTAGCGCGAGGCGTCCGAGGCCAGCAGCAGCAGGGCGCCGTCGAGATCGTCGGGTTGGCCGAGCCGGCGCTGCGGGATGCCCTTGACCAGCTTCTCGCCGGCAGGGCCGTGGAAGAACTCGGCGTTGATCGGTGTCTCGACGTAGCCGGGGGCGAGCGCGTTGACGCGCACGCCGACGCGCGCCAGTTCCAGCCCCATCGACTTGGTGAGATGGATCAGCCCCGCCTTCGAGGCGCAGTAGCTGGCCAGGTGGCCGATGACCTGCTGGCCGAGCACGCTGGCGATGTTGATGATCGAGCCGCCGCCGCGCCCGGCCATCCGCCGCGCCGCTTCCTGGCCGGCCAGGAAGCAGCCCTTGAGATTGGTGTCCACCACCGCGTCCCAGTCGTCCTCGGTGACCTCCAGGAACGGCTTCGGGATGGCGATGCCGGCGTTGTTGACCAGCACGTCGACCGGGCCGAGGGCGGCCTCGGCGGCGTCGAAGCCGGCGCGCACCGAGGCGGCGTCGGTCACGTCCATGGCGACCGCGTGCGCGCTGCCGCCGGCCGCCTCGATGGCGCGCTGCAACTCGGCCAGCTTGCCGGTCTGGCGGGCGGCGAGCGCCACCTTGGCGCCGGCCCGGGCGAGGGTGGTGGCGAAGCCGGCACCGAGGCCCTGGCTGGCGCCGGTGACCAGCGCCGTCTTGCCGGTCAGATCGAACGTTTCGGCCATGGAGGGTCTCCGTCCGGTGGCGGTGTCGGGGGACTCATAGCCGGGGCGGGGCGGCAGGCAAACCCGGCAACCGCCGGGAATCAGAACCGGCCGTCCTCGCGTGTCCGCCGCGCCGCCGCCGCCGTCCGCTCGGGCGGCGCGACCTCGGCGATGAACTCGTTGGTGCGGTCCGCTGAGGCGCATTGGGTCACGAGCAGCGGATACGGCTCGACGAGCGCCTGCTCTAGCAGGCGATCGGCGTCGTCCATGCAGTCGGCCTGCGTTTCGAACGCCGTTTCGGGTTGTGCGAGCACGTCGCACAACAGCCCGCTGTCGTCGCAGCCGAAAAGCGTAAGGATGATCAGAATGGTCTTCATCGCCCGGCCTCCCCACTGAGCAATGCGCGAGACCGCTTCCAGTTCCCACAAGGCAGGGTGTTACTTCGTCGTGGGCCGAGTGGGTTGGCGAGTCCTTCCGGCTCACGCTGCGGTGACTCCGCCGCCCGGCGGCCTGGGCGATTAGCAAACGCCGGTGTCTTCAGAAACTTTTATAGTTAACGGTCCGGCCGGGCGTCAGCCGACCGGGTAGTCGCGACCGGCCCGCGGCTTGTAGGTCGGCAGCGACCAGCCGAGGCCGATGCCGCCGGCCCGCACGGCAAAGCTGACCGCAAACCCGAGGAAGCCCGCGACCGGGTTGTCGACCCCGAGCGCGTGCGCCGCGACGTAGGCACCGGCGCCGGCGGCGACCGCCGTGGCGTACACCTCGCGGCGCAGGATCAGCGGGGTTTCCTGGCACAGCACGTCGCGGATCAAGCCCCCGAAGGTCGCCGTCATGACGCCGAGCGCCACCGCGACCGGCGCCGCCGCCCCGTGGCGCAGCCCGAGTTCGGCCCCCATCACCGCGTAGGCCGAGATCCCGACGGCGTCGGCCCACAGCAGCACCACGAAGCGGCGCTGCACGATGTGGGCGCCGAGATAGACCAGCAGGGCGATCCCGAGGCACACCGCCAGGTAGCGGCCGTCGGCGATCCAGAACACCGGGCGCTCCAGCAGCAGGTCGCGCAGGGTGCCGCCGCCGATGCCGGTGGCCGTCGCCATCAGCCCGAAGCCGATCAGGTCCATCTGCTTGCGCGACGCCACCAGCGCCCCGGAAGCGGCGAACACCGCCACCCCCAGCAAGTCCAGCCATTGCAACCAACCGGCCATCCACGCCTCCTCCAGCCGCCCCCGCGATCCCGGGCCGGCGAAGTGTAGCCGGGCGCGCGGCGCCCGTATGCGCCGCCGCCATCCTTCCTTGATTCGCAAGGGCGCGGCGTCTAGTTTCTCGCACCCGCGAACAAGCGCCTGAGAGTCGTGTCATGCCCGATGGCGATCGACCGGATAGCCGGTTCGCCTTCCAGAACCTGATCCTGACGCTGCAGACCTACTGGGCGAGCAAGGGCTGCCTGATTCTGCAGCCCTACGACATGGAGGTCGGGGCCGGCACCTTCCATCCGGCGACCACGCTGCGGTCGCTGGCGCCCGACGACATCTGGAAGGCCGCCTACGTGCAGCCGTCGCGCCGGCCGACCGACGGCCGCTACGGCGAGAACCCGAACCGGCTGCAGCACTATTATCAGTTCCAGGTGCTCATCAAGCCGTCGCCGGTCGACAGCCAGGAGCTCTACCTCGGCTCGCTGCGGGCGCTCGGCCTCGACCCGATGCAGCACGACATCCGCTTCGTCGAGGACGACTGGGAGAGCCCGACGCTCGGCGCCTGGGGCCTCGGCTGGGAGGTCTGGTGCGACGGCATGGAGGTCTCGCAGTACACCTATTTCCAGCAGGTCGGCGGCATCGACTGCGCGCCGGTCAGCCTGGAGCTGACCTACGGGCTGGAGCGGCTCGCCATGTACATCCAGGGCGTCGACGACGTCTACGACCTGGACTGGGACGGGGTGCCGAAGGACCAGGGCGGCAAGGTCTACGGCGACGTCTACAAGCAGGCCGAGCTGGAGTTCTCGACCTACAATTTCGAGTTCGCCGACACCGCCACGCTGTTCCGCCAGTTCGCCGACGCCGAGGCGGCGTGCGGCGCCCTGCTGGCGGCCGACAAGCCGATGCCGCTGCCGGCCTACGACCAGTGCATGAAGGCCAGCCACGCCTTCAACCTGCTGGACGCGCGCGGCGTGATCAGCGTGACCGAGCGCCAGGCCTATATCGGCCGGGTGCGGGCGCTGGCGAAGGCGTGCTGCGAGAAGTGGGTGGCGACCAGCACGGCCTGGAAGGCCGACTGGGAACAGAAGAAGCAGGAGCGCCGCACCCATGGCTGAGCTGCTCGTCGAGCTGTTCTCCGAGGAGATCCCGGCGCGCATGCAGGCGCGCGCCGCCGAGGACTTCAAGGGCCTGGTGACCGCCAAGCTGACGGCGGCGGGCCTGGAGTTCGCGTCGGCCACCGCCCACGTCACGCCGCGCCGGCTGGTGCTGGTCGTCGACGGCCTGCCGGTCAGCCAGCCGGACGTCCGCGAGGAGCGCCGCGGCCCGCGCGCCGACGCGCCGGAAAAGGCCCTGCAGGGCTTCCTCGGCTCGGTCGGCCTGACCCTGGAGCAGTGCGAGCGGCGCGACACCGGCAAGGGCGAGTTCTGGTTCGCGGTGATCGAGAAGCGGGGCGGCGCCACCCGGGACGTGCTGCCGGGCCTGGTCCTGGAGGCGATCCGCGAGCTGCCCTGGCCGAAGTCGATGCGCTGGGGGCGCAACAGCTTCCGCTGGGTTCGCCCGCTGCACCACGTGCTGGGGCTGTTCGACGGCTCGGTGCTGGAGGGCGGCCTTGATCTCGGCGACAGCCAGCTGGCGTTCACCGGCGCGACCAGAGGCCACCGGTTCCTGGCTCCCGACCCGTTCGCGGTCGACCGGCTTCGAGGATTACCGCGCCCGGCTGCGCGAAGCCTTCGTCATCCTCGACCGCGAGCAGCGCAAGCGGATCATCGCCGACGGCATCGCCGCGCTGGCGGAAGGCGCCGGGCTGGTCGCGCGGCCCGATCCGGGCCTGCTCGAGGAGGTGTGCGGCCTGGTCGAGTGGCCGGTGGCGATGCTCGGCCGGATCGACGCGCGGTTCATGGGCGTGCCGAAGGAGGTGCTGGTCACCTCGATGCGCAGCCACCAGAAGTACTTCGCGCTGGAGACCGCCGACGGCGCGCTCGCCGACCGCTTCGTGGTGATCGCCAACATGGCGAGCGAGCCGACGCGCGACGCCACCATCGTCGCCGGCAACGAGAAGGTGCTGCGCGCCCGGCTGTCGGACGCCAAGTTCTTCTGGGACCAGGACCGCAAGGTTCCGCTCGGCGACCGGCGCGGCGCCCTGCAGGACGTCAAGTTCTACGACCGGCTCGGCACCATGGCCGACAAGGTGCAGCGCTTCGCGCAGCTGGCGGTCGAGATCGGCGAACGGATCGGCGCCGACCCCGACCGGGCGCGGCGCGCTGCCACGCTCTGCAAGGCCGACCTGACCACCGGCATGGTCGGCGAGTTCCCCGAGCTGCAGGGCGTCATGGGCCGCTACTACGCCCGCGACGCCGGCGAGGACCCGGCGGTCGCCGACGCCATCGCCGAGCACTACTCGCCGCTCGGCCCCGGCGACCGCTGCCCGACCGCGCCGGTGTCGGTGGCGGTGGCGCTGGCCGACAAGATCGACACGCTGGTCGGGTTCTTCGCGATCGGCGAGACGCCGACCGGCTCCAAGGACCCGTTCGCGCTGCGCCGCGCCGCGCTCGGCGTCATCCGGCTGATCATCGAGAACGATCTGCGCCTTGCGCTGGGCGATCTGTTCGCCTCGGCGTTCAGCCGGCTGTCGCCGGAGATCCGCGCGGCGGCGGACGAGGAGGCGGCGGCGCGCACCGCTGCCAGCCTGCTGGCGTTCTTCGCCGACCGCCTGAAGGTGCATCTGCGCGAGCAGGGCGTCCGGCACGACCTGATCGCGGCGGTGTTCGAACAGGACCGGGCGAGCGGGGGCGGCGAGGACGATCTGGTGCGTCTGCTGGCGCGGGTCCACGCGCTCGCGGGCTTCCTCGGGACCGAGGATGGTGCCAACCTGCTGACGGGGTACCGGCGCGCCGGCAACATCCTGCGCGCCGAGGAGAAGAAGGACGGGGTTTCCCACGTGGCGGAACCGGAAGTCAGGCGGCTCGTTCTCGACGAGGAAGTTGCACTGCACGCGGCTCTGGAGGCGGCGGAACCCGTGCTTGAATCGGCGTTGAAGTCGGAGGATTTCGCGGCTGCGATGGCGACGCTGTCGACCTTGCGGGCCCCGATCGACGCGTTCTTCGACAAGGTGACCGTGAACGCCGACGACGCGGATCTGCGGATCAACCGGCTGCGGCTTCTGGCGGGCGTGCGCTCGGCCATGGGCCGGGTGGCCGATTTCGCCCGCGTCGAAGGCTGAAGTGCATCGGTGATAGGCGAGTGCGTCGGTGGCTGAGCGACCCGAGAGGAGTGCGGCAATGACCAAGTGGGTTTACGGCTTCGGTGGCGGAACGGCGGACGGCCGCGCCGACATGAAGAACCTGCTGGGCGGCAAGGGCGCGAACCTGGCCGAGATGAGCTCGATCGGGCTGCCGGTTCCGCCGGGCTTCACGGTCACCACCGAGGTCTGCACCCACTACTACGCCAACGGCCGGAAGTACCCGGACGAGCTGAAGGACCAGGTCGACGCCGCGCTCGCCCGGATCGAGGCCGAGGTCGGGATGCGCTTCGGCGATCCCGCCAACCCGCTGCTGGTGTCGGTGCGCTCGGGCGCCCGGGCCTCGATGCCGGGCATGATGGACACGGTGCTGAACCTCGGCCTGAACGACGCCACGGTCGCCGGCCTGATCGCGCGCTCGGGCGACCGCCGGTTCGCCTACGACAGCTACCGCCGCTTCATCCAGATGTACTCCGACGTCGTGCTCGGCGTGGACCACTACCACTTCGAGGAACTGCTGCACCTGGCGAAGGAGGAGAAGGGCGTCGATCTCGACACCGACCTCGACGCCGACGACCTCGCCGGCCTGACCCGGCAGTACAAGGACAAGGTCCAGGACGAGACCGGCCAGCCGTTCCCGGAGGACCCGCGCGACCAGCTCTGGGGCGCGGTCGGGGCGGTGTTCGGGTCCTGGATGAACCAGCGCGCCATCGTCTACCGCAAGCTGAACGCCATCCCCGAGAGCTGGGGCACCGCCGTCAACGTCCAGGCGATGGTGTTCGGCAACATGGGCTCCGACTGCGCCACCGGCGTCGCCTTC
>JAGYJX010000005.1:0-670000 GCA_018401495.1 Rhodospirillaceae bacterium | reverse complement strand
CGGGGCCCACCCGCCGCTCCGTCGGCGGACCCGCGGCGAGCCGCCGTCGCTCGGTGGGCCCCGGACAGCCGCGGCTTCGCCTCGGCTTCCGGGGTGACGATAAATTGGGGGAGCGCCCCTGCAACGAACGAGCGCCTCCCCTCACTCTGTCGTCACCCCGGACGAGCGCGCCCGCGGCGCGGTCGAGCCGGGGCCCACCCGCCGCTCCGTCCGCCGGAACCCGCGGCGAGCCGCCGTCGCTCCGTGGGCCCCGGATAGCCGCGGCTTCGCCTCGGCTTCCGGGGTGACGATAGATGTAGGGAGCGCTCATGCAGCGAGACGAGCGCCTCCCTCACCGTCGTCACCCCGGACGAGCGCGCCTGGCGCGTCGAGCCGGACCCACCGCCGCCCGTCGCCGAACCCGCGGCGAGCCGCCGTCACCCGGTGGGCCCCGGACAGCCGCGGCTTCGCCTCGGCTTCCGGGGTGACGATGAATTAGGGGGCGCTCCTGCAGCGAACGAGCGCCGCTCCTTAGCGCGAGCCGGGTCCACCCGCCGCTCCGCCACCCGCCGCTACTCCGCCGCGTTCGCCTCGGCGTCCTCCTTGGCCAGGAAGCCGCCGGCCTGGCGGGCCCACATGCCGGCGTAGAGGCCGCCGCGCGCCAGCAGGTCGCCGTGGCTGCCCTGCTCGACGATCCGGCCCTGGTCCATGATCACCAGCCGGTCCATGGCCGCGATCGTCGACAGCCGGTGGGCGATGGCGATCACGGTCTTGCCGGCCATCAGGTTGAACAGCTGCTCCTGGATCGCCGCCTCGACCTCGGAGTCGAGCGCCGAGGTCGCCTCGTCCAGGATCAGGATCGGGGCGTTCTTCAGCAGCACCCGGGCGATCGCGATGCGCTGGCGCTGGCCGCCCGACAGCTTGACGCCGCGCTCGCCGACATGGGCGTCGTAGCCGCGCCGCGCCGCGCCCGTCCTCCAGGCCGAGGATGAAGTCGTGGGCCTGCGCCCGCCGGGCCGCCTCGATCACCGCCTCGAGCCCGGCCTCGGGATGGCCGTAGCGGATGTTGTCGAGCACCGAGCGGTGCAGCAGCGAGGTGTCCTGGGTCACCATGCCGATGGTCTGGCGCAGGCTCTCCTGGGTCACCGCGGCGATGTCCTGGCCGTCGATCAGGATGCGGCCGCCGGCCAGGTCGTGGAACCGCAGCAGCAGCTGCACCAGCGTCGACTTGCCGGCACCCGAGCGGCCGACCAGCCCGACCTTCTCGCCGGCCGCCACCGCCAGGGTCAGCTCCTCGATCACCGGCGCGCCGCGGCCCTGCGCCGCCTGGCCGTAGTTGAAGCGGATGCCCTCGTAGCGCACCTCGCCGCGCTCGACCCGCAGATCCGCGCGCGTCCGGGCGGTCGACGACGGCGTGCGGCCGGGAGATCACCTCCATGCCGTCCTGCACGATTCCGACGTTCTCCGACACCCCGGTCAGCACGAACATGATCCAGTGCGACATGTTGGTGATCCGCAGGGCGAGGCCGATCGCCGCCGCCACCGCGCCGACGGTGAGCGCCTCCTGGCTCCACAGCCACAGCGCCATCGCCCCGGTGCCGCCGAGCAGGGCGGAGGCCAGCGCGCCGACGGCGATGCTGACGCCGCTCATCGCCCGCATCACGTCGGCGGTCCGCTGGTTCTGCTCGGCGATGCCGGCGCGCACGTAGTCGTCCTCCCGGCTGGCGTGGCTGAACAGCTTCACCGTCAGGATGTTGGTGTAGCTGTCGACCACCCGGCCGAGCAGCCGCGAATACGCCTCCGACGCTGCCGCCGCGCGGTTCTTCACGGTCGGGATGAAGTGGCGCAGCACCAGGGCGTAGGCGACCAGCCAGAGCACCATCGGCACCGCCAGCAGCGGGTCGATGTCGATCAGGATCAGCAGCGCGCTGACCACGAACACCGCGACGTACCAGACCGCGTTGATCAGGTCGGCGACCGACCGCCGGACCGCCAGCGCCGCCTGCATCACCTTGTTGGCGATCCGCCCGGCGAAGTCGTTCTGGTAGAACGACAGGCTCTGCCGCAGCACGTAGCGGTGGGTCTGCCAGCGGATCAGGTTGGTGAACGCCGGCACCACCGCCTGGTTGACCAGCAGGATGTGGACCGCGTCGACGACCGGGGCCGCGACCAGCAGGAACGCCACCCACCACAGCAGGTCGGCGTTCTCGGCGAAGAACGCCCCCGGCGTCGACGCCACCTGGGTGCGGTCGATCAGCACGCCGACATAGACGAACAGCGCGGCGTTGATGACGGCGATCACCGCCGCCGTCGTCATGGCGACCGCCATCAGGCCCCAGGCCTGGCTGACATAGCGCCAGAAGAACGCGCCGAGACGGTCGGGCGGCTGGTCCAGCCGGTCCGATCCGAAGGGATTGATGAGGTGTTCGATCCAGCGAACCATCGCTTCGCTCCACGCACGCAGGGGTCGGGGGTGCCCGTTCAGGGCAGCGCCGGTCGCGTGCTCGGGCGAAGCGGATCAGGCGGGGACTTGCCCCCGGTCCGCGTCGCAGGTCAGACGCCGGCGCCTCAGGCCATTCGGCCGAGAATCGGGATCTGGGACTGGGACATCGTGCATCCTTTTCGATCGCCGCCCGGAAACGGCGAGGGCCGCCCGAGCGAGGCCGGGACATTGCCACAACCTTTCCGGGCCGTCGAGCGAGGCGATCGGGCGATCGGTCGAAGCGCCACGGGTGTGGCGGAAATGCCGCAGAGGGGCCGACGGGGCGGTCAGCCGACGCGCAGCGGCTCCAGCCGCCGGTTCGCCTCGAGGGCCGCCGCCACCATCGTCTCGCGCCGGGATTCCAGCGCCTCCCAGCCGTTGCGGCGATGGTCCCGGCAGGCGCGAAGCGCCTGGTCGCGACCGGTCAGGGTCGGCGGGAAGCGGGTCGGCCGACGGGTCGGCCAGAACCCCCGCCATCAGGGCGAAAAGCGCGGGGTCCATGGCGTCGTCGCCGAGAACGTCCTCGCTCGGCCGGAACGCGTCGGCCCGCGTCAACTGCACCATGTAGACCGACATCGCCTCCAGCCGCACCGCGCCGTCGGGCCTGACCGAGACCATCGGGAAGTACGGCGCCAGCGACGGCAGGGCGTGGTTGGGATACAGCCGCGCGCCCCAGTAGCGCTGCGCCACCGCCGCGTAGTGCCGGAAATCCTCGATCGCAACCAGGCGGGACCGGTCGAACGGCAGGATCTCGACCGCCGGCTTGGTCGGCACCACCGTGTCGTTGGCGACGTCGACGTACAGCGAGCCGACGATGAAGGCGTTCTGGAAGTACTCGCCGCGCAAATCGCCCCAGACCTTCCGCATGGTGCCGCCATGGCTCATGAAGGCGACCAGCGCGACCAGGCCCCGGGCCGGCGCGCCGTCCAGGCTGGCCGCCTCGACCGTCCGCAGCCGCGCCTCGACGCCGCGCGAGATCTCCAGGCACTGACCCATCGGGAAGGCCTTGCCCATCTTCACCGGCCGGGCGGCGGCCAGCGCCGGCTCGACGTCGGCCCGCAGCCAGCGGAACAGCGCGTCCAGGTCGTCGAGGGCCGGCGCCAGGAACCGCTCGGTCAGCGCCCGCTCGGCCTCCGGGTTCGCGATCCGCGGTTCGTGGGGCAGCAGGGGTCCGGTGCGGGGCATGGCTCGGCTGCGTTGCGGCGAGGGCATCGGCGGGTCGCCCACCCGAATACAGGCAACCGGCCCCGGTTGCCAGTCAGGTCAGCGCCAGCATTGTGGCGGCGTTGCCGCCGGCGATCATGTCCCGCTCCGCCGCCGACAGACGCGCCTCCCGGACCGCATCCAGGCAGCGGGCGTCGTCGAAGATCGGAGCGTCGCTGCCGAACAGCACGCGGTCGGCGCCGTACACCTCGGCGGCGAGCGCGATCGCCCGAGGGCCGAGCGAGGCGGCGTCGACGTACAGCGGCCGCAGCGACCGCGACGGCGGCGGCGCCTCGGGGTGCCGCAGGGCGTAGACGTGGTCCATGCGCTCGATCACGAACGGCAGGCTGCCGCCGAGGTTGGCGACCTGGACCGGCACCGACGGGAAGGCGTCGAGGAAATCGGTGAGCGCCAGGGTCACCATCACCTCGGTCATGCGGTTCTGGATGTCGACGGTTACCCGGCGGTGCACCACGCTGTCGGAATGCGGGGCCGCGGCATCGACCGGCCCTGCCGCGGCGTCCGGCAGCGGGCCGGGGTGCACGAACACCAGCCCGCCGATCGCGCCCGCGAGGTCGAGCAGCGGCCGGACCCGTTCGGCGGCGGCGACGCTGACGAACGCGTCGCCCGGCAGGATCATGCCGCTGAGGCCGAGGCCGCGGGCCCGGCGGTACTCCTCGGCGGCGGCCGCGGTGTCGGCAAGCGGCAGGGCGGCGATGCCCGAGAACCGGTCGGGATGCCGCCGGACCAGCGCGGCGACGCCGTCGTTGAACGCCCGCACCAGCGGCAGAGCCTGTTCGGCCGGCCGGGAATCGATGCCGAACAACCCCGGCAGCGACAGGATCTGCCGGTCGACGCCGAGGGCGTCCATGCGCGCCAGCCGGGCGTCGAGATCGTCGTAGGCGCGGCCGTACGGCATCCGGGTGCGGTGGATGCCGAAGCTCTCGCCGCCGCCGGGTTCGGCGCGGATGTCGGGCGCTTCGCGCCGGGCGCGCAGGGCGGCGACCAGGGCCTCGGGCAGGAAGTGCGCGTGGGCGTCGATGACCGGCGGCATGGAGAAGCTCGGGTCCGTCGAGGGTGAAGCGCGAACGGCGAAACGGCGGAGGGGGCCAGACGGCCCCCTCCGGTGACGCTGTTCAGAGGTCGGTGCCTTACGCCGCCTGCGCCTTCTTCAGCGCGGCGAGGCCGTCGTCGAGCGCCAGGCTCATCTTGTCGAACAGCTCGTCGATCTGGCTCTCGGTGATGATCAGCGGCGGCGTGAAGGCGATGTTGTCGCCGATCGACCGCACGATCAGGCCGTGCTCGGCCGCCGCCTTGTAGACCAGCGCGCCGGCGCCGGCCTTCGGGTCGAACGGCTTCTTGGTGGCCTTGTCGGCGACGATCTCGACCGCGCCGATCAGGCCGACGCCGCGGGTCTCACCGATCAGCGGGTGGTCGATCAGGGCGTGCAGGCGCTTCTCGAAGTGCGGCGACACGGCGCGGACATGGCCGAGCAGGTCGCGTTCCTCGTAGATCTTCAGGGTCTCCAGCGCCACCGCGGCGCACACCGGGTGGGCCGAGTAGGTGTAGCCGTGGCCGAGCACGCCGAGGTCGGCGCTGGCCTGGGCGATCGGCTGGTAGACGTCCTCGCTGATCATCACCGCCGAGATCGGCAGGTAGCTCGCCGACAGCGCCTTGGCGCAGGTCAGGATGTCCGGCTTGATGCCGACCGTCTCGGAGCCCCAGAAATTGCCGGTGCGCCCGAACCCGCAGATCACCTCGTCGGCGACCATCAGCACGTCGTACTTCTTCAGGACCGCCTGGATCTTGGCGAAGTAGGTCTTCGGCGGGACGATGACGCCGCCGGCGCCCTGGATCGGCTCGGCGATGAAGGCGGCGACCGTCTCCGGGCCCTCCTCGAGGATCATGGCCTCGAGATCGGCCGCCATGCGGGTCGCGAACTCCTCCTCGCTCTCGCCTTCCAGGCCGAAGCGGTAGTAGTGCGGGTTCGAGGTGTGCTTGAAGCCGGCGAGCGGCAGGTCGAAGCCGGGTGGTTCACCGGCGTGCCGGTCAGGCTGGCCGAGGCGATGGTGACGCCGTGATAGCCCTTGATGCGGCTGATGAACTTCTTCTTGGCGTGACGGCCGCGGGCGTTGTTGTAGTACCACACCAGCTTGATCGCGGTGTCGTTGGCTTCCGAGCCGGAGCTGCAGAAGAACACCTTCGACATCGGCACCGGCGCCAGCTTGATCAGCTTCTCGGCCAGGTCGATGCCCGGCAGGTGCGCCTTGTGGGCGAAGGTGTGGTAGTAGGGCAGCTTGTTGAGCTGGTCGGTCGCCGCCTTCACCAGGCGCTTCTCGTTGAAGCCGAGCGACGCGCACCACAGGCCGGCCATGGCCTCCAGGTAGGGCTTGCCGGCGTCGTCGTAGACATAGACGCCCTCGCCGCGCTCGATGATCATCGGGCCGTTCTGCTCGTGGGCCTTGGCGTTGGTGTAGGGGTGCAGGAAGTAGGCGACGTCACGCGCCGCCGGCGAGTTCGGCTGGAAGCTCATGGTGTTCTCCCGGAACGGGTGCGAATATTCGGTGAAGCGACCTTAGCACGCCTGATTTGCGGCGAAAGGGGGCCAAAGTCACCCAACCGCCGCCGGGCCATTCACAAATCCATCGGCTCGTCCGGGTCTTCCATGATCCGGTTCAGGGCGTCGCGCAGGGTGCGCAGCAGGTCCTCGGCGGCGCGGTCGTCGATGTCCCGGAAGATCGCCTCGTAGTCCAGCAGTTCGCGCTCCAGCATGACGCTGCGGTCGCTGCGGTTGGCGGCGATCAGCTGGTCGAGCTGCCGGCGCGCCTCGTCGACCATCTCGACCGCCTCCAGGCGCTCGAGCACGCCCTTGCGAACCAGGGTCCGCAGGGTGTTCACCAGCAGCACGAACGAGGCCATGGCGAAAGCCTCGGTCTTGACGTCACGGCTCACCGAGCGACCTCCGGCTCATGCGTTCCCCCGGGCACCAGATACCACGCCAGGCTGGCGATCTGCAGGATCAACATCGCGCCGAACGACCAGCGGTAGGCTTCCGGCAGGTAGCCGCCGCCGTCCACCGGCGGCCACAGGTCGATGGCGGCGCCCAGCAGGTACTGGCCGGCGAAGGCGCCGAAGAACGCGAAGGTGTTGAGCCCGGTCGACGCGCGTCCGGCCAGCGCTATCGGGAAGTGACGGTTGATCAGCGGGTAGATGAGCGCGGCCGCGTTCGCCATCAGGCCGAAGCCGATCCACGGCGTCATGGCCGACGGGGCCAGTTCCAGGGTGATCGCCGCCTGCGCCAGGATGAACAGGGCGGAGAGCCAGCCGACCACCGGGATCAGCCCGATGCCGCGCCGGCCGCAGTAATCGGCGAGCGCGCCGGTCAGCACGAAGCCGACCGTCATCGCCACCGCGATCACCAGCAGGTAGAGGGCGACGCCGTGGCGGTCGAAGCCGGCGACGTCGCGCAGCCACGGTCCGGCCCACAGCCCCTGGATCGCCAGGTTGGCGGCCATGGTCGTCACCGCCAGCGGCGCCACCCGCCAGAACAGGCGGTCGCCGAACACCACCCGGAAGCCGGCGATCTGCTCGCCCAGGGTGCCGCCGGCGACGCCGTGGGCGGCGCGCTCCGGCACCACCAGCCGGATCAGCGCCGCCACCGCCACCGTGACGCCGGCCAGGGCGAAGAAGACGCCGCGCCAGTCGACGATCTCGAGCGCCTCTTCGAGCGGGGCGGTGGCGGCGATCGCGCCGAGCCCGCCCATCGCGAGGAAGCAGCCGTTGATCAGCGGCCAGCGCTGCTTGGGGAACCACAGGGTGATGGCCTTGAACGACGCCATCAGCCCGCCGGCCGCGCCGAGGCCGATCAGGGCGCGGGCGATCGCCAGCTCCACCATGCTGTCGCCGACCGCGAACAGCAGCGCCCCGACCGCGGCCGACAGCAGCAGGATCGACTGGACCCGGCGCGGGCCGTAGCGGTCCAGCAGCAGGCCGAGCGGCAGCTGGAAGCTGGCGAAGGCGAGGAAGTAGCAGCTGGTCAGCAGGCCGAGGTCGGCCGCGGTCAGGCCGAGCTCGGCGGTCAGCTGCGGGGCGATCACCGCGTTGATCGACCGGAACAGGTAGGACAGGAAATAGCCGCCGGCGAACGGCAGGAACACGACCGCGATCAGCCGCGCCATGCCCGGCGTGGCGGCCGCGGCCTCCGAAGGGGTGGCGGTCATGACGCGGAAATGGGCTTCCGCGGCACCAGGCGCAGGGTGACGCCGTTGGTGATCTCCGACGGCAGGACGATCGCCGCTCCGTCGCGCCAGGCGCCCGGCACCAGCGCCGCCGCCGCCTCGACGTCGGCGACCGCGATCTCGATCGCCGGGATCGCCGCCGGACCGCCCGGTACCACGTCGAGGCGGTCCTGCCGGAGCGCGACCGGGTAGCAGCCGTCGGGCGCCGCCGGCCCGGCGGTTCCCCCGGAATAGCCCTCGAGGAACGGTCTGGCCGACTGCGGGTCCTGGGCGGCGATGGTGACGGCGGTGATGCGCTCGGCGCCGTTGCGGTGGCGCTGGTAGTCGGGCTTCCAGAACGCGTCCGGGGTGTGCTGCTGGCACACGAAGAACGCCAGCCCGGCCAGCGACGGGTCGCCGGTGAAGGCCAGCGAGAACGCCACCCGGGTGTCGCTGCCGTCCGGCAGCCGGGCCTTGCGCTCGAAGTCGACCGGATCGTAGCCGCGCAGGCCGAGGCGCTCCCAGCCGGCCCGGTCGGCGTCGCGGTCGTCGCTGGTCAGCACCAGCATCGAGGCGCCCTCGCCGACCGCCTCCAGGAAGGCCCGGTTGTGGGCGGCGAAGCTGAAGGCGTTGCCGGCCATCTCGGGGATCCGGGCCGGGTCGTCGATCTCCAGCAGCTCGACGAAATTGCCCTGCAGCTGGATCAGGCTGTTGGCGGTGCCGAACGGGTGCACGGCCCGCGGCGTGGTGGTGAAGCCGAGCTGCTCCCAGCCGGCGCGCGCCGATTCCAGGTCGCGGGTCATGACGACGACGTGGTCGATGTCGCGGACGGGCATGTGGTTTCCTCCGGGGCGTTTTGCCGGCGACCATGCCACATTCCGCGCCGCCGTGCAGGGGCGTCGGCAGACGGGTAATGTCCTAGCTTCTCATCGAACAGCAGCACGCGCCCCTGAAGCGGTCGTTCAGCGTGCTCGCAACCAAGCCTCAATGGGCCGGTCATCCCAGACCTGGACCTCGATGAACTTGTCGTACTTCATGGCGGGATCCGTCTTCCAGCGATCGCCCGGCATTCCGAACTCGGCGACGACATCTTCGATCTCGCCGAGGGTGAACACCTGCCCGTGATATCGCCTTCTGTGGAGGCGATGATCGTCGCGAGTCGCGAGAGGAAGGCTCGCCATGCTGTCCGGATAGGTGAAAGTCAGCGTCTCCGGCGGGAAGTCCCGCAGCGGCATGACGAGCGACGCCGGCCGTGACGCGTCCTTGCCGTCGGCGAAATCTCCCAGAAAAAAGTAAATCGGACGCGCCAGCTTAGCCGGTCCAAGCTTTCGGCGCCGTTCCTGGATCAGCCAGTCCTCCGTCTGCCTCCGCCTCGGCAGGTACTCCGGCTTGATCGAACGCAGGCCGGAAGCCCTGATCTCGTCGAGAACTCGCGCGGCTTCCACCTCCGCAAGCTCGCAGATGTTCCTGCACGGTCCGCGATCGGGATCGTAATTGTGCGTGATAATCTCGGGAAAGGGTTCCATTCCGGGAAGCCGCTCCTGAAGAACTCCATACGCGCAGGCCACCTTAGCGGAACGCATAGCGAGGCGTAGCACCATGTCGAGACAGCCGGTCAGGGTCGCGACGGCGCAGAGTGCGGTGTCATCCGACGTCCGGCAGAACGGCCGGCATCTGCGCCTCCTGTTGGAGAAGGCGGCCTCGGTGAGTGCTCGCGTCGTGCACTTCCCGGAGGCCGCCCTCTCGGGATACGTCAAGTCCCAGATCAGGGCCTGGGAGGACGTGGACTGGGCGGTGGTGGAAGACGAACTCGCCGAGACCGCCGCCCTCGCCGGCCGGCTTGGACTCTGGGCGGTCGTGGGCTGCAATCACAGGCTGGTTCCACCGTGGCGCCCGCAGAACAGCCTCTACGTGATTTCCGACCGCGGCGTGATCTCCGCCCGTTACAGCAAGCGCTTCTGCTCCCACAGCGAGGTCACGTCCTGGTACACGCCCGGCGCTGAACCGATCGTGTTCGAGGTCGACGGCTTGAAGTTCGGGTGCGCGATCTGCATCGAAGTGTGCTTCCCGGAACTCTTTGCCGAATACGAGCGCCTCGGCGTCCATTGCATGCTGCTCTCTTCGCAATCCGACGATCCGGTCCATGGCCTGATGGCTCGGGCGCATGCCGCGACCAACTGTTACTGGCTGAGCCTGTCGACGCCGACAGCGTGCAGCCCGAGGCTGCAAAGTGGGCTGGTTGGACCGGACGGCGCTGATGTCGCGGTTTGCCCGCCGGGTACCGCGGAACTGGCCTACGGCGACATCGATCTGGATTGCCCTCGTTTCGAGGTCGCGCTCCGCTACGCCAGGCCGTGGCGCGCCCGGGCTCGTTCGGGGGAAATCTTCACGGAACGACGCGCCTAGCGGCCATGACTCCGGAGATCCGGAAGGAAGATTTCGCGACATCAGGCGGGCGTGGGCAGAGCGCGGCTCCGGATAGCCTGGGGCACCACCGGTAGATGTCGACGGGTTGTGCCGGATCGCCGCCCTGGTCACACTCCCGACCGGCATCGGGGGAAGGGGTGGCGATGGAACGCCTGCAGTCGGGGCTCGGGCTGGTGGTCATCTTCGCGATCGCCTGGGCGATCAGCGAGAACCGGCGGGCGGTGCGCCCGAGGGTGGTGCTGGTCGCCATCGTCCTGCAACTCGTCATGGCCGTGGCCGTGCTGCACCTGTCGCCGATCCGCGCCGCCTTCGGGGCCCTGAACGACGCGGTGCTGGCCCTGCAGGCCGCCACCGAGGCCGGCACCGGGCTGGTGTTCGGCTATCTCGGCGGCGGGCCGTTGCCGTTCGAGGAGACCCGGCCGGGCGCCAGCTTCGTGCTGGCGTTCCGGGCGCTGCCGCTGGTGATGGTGGTGTCGGCGCTGGCCGCGCTGCTGATCCACTGGCGGATCCTGCCGTGGATCGTGCGCGGCTTCGCCCTGCTGTTCGAGCGCACCCTCGGGGTCGGCGGCCCGGTCGGGCTGGTGGCGGCCGCCAACATCTTCGTCGGCGTGGTCGAGGCGCCGCTGCTGGCCCGGCCCTACCTGGCGCGCCTCGACCGCGGCGAGCTGTTCATGACGATGGCCTGCGGGATGGCGACGATCGCCGGCACCATGCTGGTGCTGTACGCCACCATTCTCGCGGACGTGCTGCCCGACGCCGCCGGTCACCTGCTGACCGCCTCGCTCATCAGCGCCCCGGCGGCGATCGCCATCGCCGCGCTGATGGTTCCGCGCGACGGGCCGCCGACCGGCGGCGCCCTCGACGTCGTCTCCGAGGCCAGCGGCAGCATGGACGCGATCGCCCGCGGCACCCAGGCCGGCCTGCAGCTGTTCCTCGGGATCATCGCCATGCTGCTGGTGATGGTGGCCCTGGTCAGCCTGGTCGACGCCATCCTCGCCCTGGCGCCGGCCGTTGCCGGCGAGCCGCTGTCGCTCGGCCGGGTGTTCGGCTGGGTGATGCGGCCGCTGGTCTGGCTGATCGGCCTGCCGTGGGACGAGGCGGCGGTCGGCGGCCGGCTGATGGGTACCAAGACCGCCCTCAACGAGCTGATCGCCTACCTCGACATGGCGCGGCTGCCGCCGGAGGCGCTGTCCGAGCGCAGCCGCACCATCATGACCTACGCGCTCTGCGGCTTCGCCAATTTCGGCAGCCTCGGGATCATGATCGGCGGCATGGCGGCGCTGGTCCCCGAGCGCCGCGCCGAGATCGCCGGGCTCGGCCTCAAGTCGATCGTCGCCGGCACCCTCGCCACCCTGTCGACCGGGGCGGTGGTGGGGCTGCTGTGACCGTTCCCGGCTGCAAGTCCGGTTGACGGGTCGGCCCGGCGCGTCCTAACTCGTCGGACGCTCCGGCGGGCCGGGGAGCGGCCCCGGACACCTCCCGAGCCGCGGTGCAAGCGATGACCGAGCCTCTCCTCCAGGTCCGCGATCTCGTCGTCCAGTTCCCGACGCGGCGCGGCACGCTGACCGCCGTCGACGGGGTGTCGTTCCACATCGACCCGGGCGAGGTGCTGGGGGTGGTCGGGGAATCCGGGGCCGGCAAGTCGATGACCGGGGCGGCGGTGATCGGCCTGCTGGAGCCGCCGGGCCGGATCGCCGGCGGCGAGATCCTGCTCGAGGGCCAGCCGATCCAGAACCTGCCCTACGAGGCCATGCGGCGGATCCGTGGCCGCAAGATCGGCGCGATCTTCCAGGACCCGCTGACCAGCCTGAACCCGCTCTATTCGGTCGGCCAGCAGCTGGTCGAGACCATCGTCACCCACACCGACCTGACCCCGACGCGGGCGCGGGCGCGGGCCGTCGAGCTGCTGGCCGAGGTCGGCATCCCGGCCCCCGAGCGCCGCGTCGACCAGTACCCCCACCAGTTCTCCGGCGGCATGCGCCAGCGCGTGGTGATCGCGCTGGCGCTGTGCGCCAACCCGCGCCTGATCATCGCCGACGAGCCGACCACCGCGCTCGACGTCTCGATCCAGGCGCAGATCATCGCCCTGCTGCGCCGGCTGTGCCGCGAGCACGGCACCGCCGTGATGCTGGTGACCCACGACATGGGGGTGATCGCCGAGACCGCCGACCGGGTGGCGGTGATGTACGCCGGCCGGATCGCCGAGATCGGGCCGGTCCGCCAGGTCATCAAGCAGGCCCGGCATCCCTACACGATCGGCCTGATGGGCTCGATCCCGACGATCGCCCAGGACGCCGAGCGGCTGCGCCAGATCCCGGGCTCGATGCCGCGGCTGACCGACATCCCGGCGGGCTGCGCCTTCAACCCGCGCTGCGAGCGGGTGTTCGAGCGCTGCCGGCGCGACCGGCCGGAGCCGATCGACGTCGACGGCAGCCGGGTGGCGTGCTGGCTGTACGACCCCAGCACGGCGCAGCGGGAGGCGGCGGATGCCTGACCCGGCCATCCGTCAAGCCGGCCGACCGGTCCGGTGGAGCCCGCCGCTTCCGGGCAGGCGGTGCTGAAGGTCACCGGCCTGAAGCGCTACTTCGACGTGTCGCCGCCGCTGCTGAACCGCGTGCTGGAGCGCCAGCCGCGGCAGATCCTGAAGGCGGTCGACGGCATCGACTTCGCGATCGGGCGCGGCGAGACCTTCGGGCTGGTCGGCGAGTCCGGTTGCGGCAAGTCGACGGTGGCCCGGCTGATCGTCGGCCTGTACGCGCCGACCGCCGGCTCGATCGAGCTCGAGGGCCGCGACATCGCCGGCCTGTCGCGCCGGCAGATGGCGCCGGTGCGCCGCCGGCTGCAGATGATCTTCCAGGATCCGTTCGCCAGCCTGAACCCGCGCTGGCGGGTGCTCGACATCGTCGCCGAGCCGATCCGCGCCTTCGGGCTGGCCAGCGGCAAGGCCGCCGTGACCCGGCGGGTCGGGGAATTGCTGGAGCAGGTCAAGCTGAACCCGCGCGACGGCGACAAGTACCCGCACGAGTTCTCCGGCGGCCAGCGCCAGCGCATCTCGATCGCCCGCGCGCTGGCCTCGAACCCCGAGTTCCTGGTGTGCGACGAGCCGACCTCGGCGCTCGACGTCTCGGTGCAGGCGCAGATCCTCAACCTGATGCGCGACCTGCAGCGCGACCTCGGGCTGACCTATCTGTTCATCAGCCACAACCTGGCGGTGGTGCGCCACATCTCCGACCGGGTCGGCGTGATGTATCTCGGCCGGATGGTCGAGCAGGCGCCGGCCCGCACGCTGTTCGCCACGCCGCGCCACCCCGTACACGAGGCTGCTGCTCGACACGGTGCCCGACCTGGAGATGTCCGGCCACGAGCGCGCGCCGGTGGCCGGCGAGGTGCCGAACCCGATCAACCCGCCGGCCGGCTGCAGCTTCCACCCGCGCTGCCCGTTCGCCGCCGACCGTTGCCGGGCCGAGAGCCCGGTGCCGATCGCGCTGCCGGGCGGCGTCGCCGTCGCCTGCCACGGCGTCGAGGAGGGCCGCATCCCCGAGGCCGCCCGGCCGGCATAGCCGGCGGCAATCCGGCGCTGGCCGCTGTCGCCCGAGGTGATTAGACTGTTCGCAAGGACGCCGGTTGGCGATCCGAGAAACGCCAAAAAACCGATCAGGGGCTTTCACGATGAAACTCGCCGCTTACGCGTTGGGCGCCGGTCTCGCGGTTTCGACCGCGCTCGCCGGTGCCGCCGACGCCAAGACCCTGCGCTGGGCCAGCCAGGGCGACGCTCTCACCATGGACCCGCACGCCCAGAACGAGGGTCCGACCAGCACCATGAACTCGCAGGTCTACGACAGCCTGATCCACCGCGACGCGGCGCTGTCCAAGATTCCGGGCCTGGCGGTGTCGTGGGGCACGGTCGAGCCGAACGTCTGGGAGTTCAAGCTCCGCACCGGGGTGACGTTCCACCAGGGCCAGCCGTTCACGGCAGACGACGTGGTATTCTCGCTGCGCCGGGCGCTCAGCGAGACCTCGGATTTCAAGAACTACATCAACTCGATCGAGGAGGTCCGCAAGGTCGACGATCACACCGTCCAGATCGTCACCAAGGGCCCGAACCCGATCCTGCCCGACCAGATCACCTCGATCCGCATCATGGACCAGGAGTGGTCGGAGCAGAACAAGGTCGAGAAGCCGCAGAACTACAAGGAGGCCGAGGAGACCCACGCGGTCCGCAACGCCAACGGCACCGGCCCGTTCATCCTGGCGCAGCGGGATCCCGGCATCCGCACCGTCCTGAAGCGCAACGACGCCTGGTGGGGCTGGGGGGTGACCGACCCGAAGACCAACGTCGAGGAGGTGGTCTACACCCCGATCGCCAACCCGGCGACGCGGGTCGCGGCCCTGCTGTCGGGTGAGCGTGGACTTCGTCCTCGATCCGCCGCTCCAGGACCTGTCGCGGATCGGCGCGACCGGCGGTCTCAAGGTCAGCCAGGTCAACCAGATCCGCACGATCTTCTTCGGCCTGGACGTCGGCGCCGAGGAGCTGCGGCTACTCCAACGTCAAGGGCAAGAACCCGTTCAAGGACCCCAAGGTCCGCGAGGCGATGTACCGCGCGATCGACATCGAGACGATCAAGGCGAAGACCATGCGCGGCCTGTCGTTCCCGGCCGGCATCATCACCTCGCCGGGCGTGCACGGCTACACCGAGGAGCTCGACCAGCGGCTGTCCTACGACCCGGCCAAGTCCAAGGAACTGCTGGCCGCGGCCGGCTATCCGGAGGGCTTCGAGATCCAGCTCGACTGCCCGAACGACCGCTACAACAACGACGAGGCGATCTGCCAGGCGACCGTCGGCATGCTGGCGCGCATCGGCATCAAGGCCAACCTGAACGCCCGCAGCAAGAGCGTCTACTTCAAGTCGCTGCAGAACAAGGAAGCCGACTTCTACCTGCTCGGCTGGGGCGTGCCGACGCACGACTCGCACTACGTCTTCTCGTACCTGGCGGCGACCCCGGGAAGCTGGAATTTCGTCAATTTCTCGGACAAGCGTCTCGACGAGCTGACCGACGCCATGGAGGTCGAGACCGACAGCGCCAAGCGCGACGCGATGATCGCCGAGGCCTGGAAGATCCTGAAGGACTCCAACGTCTACATCCCGCTGCACCACCAGGTCATCGCCTGGGGGCTGAAGGAGGGACTGGAGCTGCCGATCATCGCCAACGACAGCCCGGCCTTCCGCATGGCGATGTGGAAGTGACCACCGCCTGATCCCGCGGCCCCGGCCGCGGGTCGGATCCCTGATCCCGCGGCCTCGGCCGCGGAACGGAGCCAGCGGCGGCCCGGCCATCGTGCCGGGCCGCCGTCCTCCCGGCGCCGCCGATCACCGATCCGGCCGATCACCCGTTCGAGCGAGGTCGAACCCTTGGTTTCCTATGTGATCCGCCGCCTGTTCCAGGCCATCCTGGTGATGCTGGTGGTGGCCTTCGTGTCGTTCTCGATGTTCACCTACGCCGGCGACCCGGTGAACAACATGGTCGGCCAGGAGGCCAGCCGGGCGGACCGCGAGGCGCTGCGCGAGCGTCTCGGCCTGAACGACCCGTTCATGGTGCAGTTCGGGCGCTTCGTCGGCCGGGCGGTGCAGGGCGAGTTCGGCATCTCCTACCAGATGCAGCGGCCGGTCGAGGACCTGATCTCCGAGCGCATGCCGGCGACGCTCGAACTGGTGTTCGTGTCGGCGGTGCTGGCGCTGGCGACCGGCATCCCGCTCGGCGTCTACTGCGGCATCCACCGGCACTCCTGGGTCAGCCGGGCGCTGCTGACGGTGTCGCTGATCGGGGTGTCGCTGCCGACCTTCGTCATCGGCATCTTCCTGATCTACCTGTTCGCCGTGCATCTCGGCTGGCTGTCGTCGTTCGGGCGCGGCCAGACCGTGCAGCTCGGCTGGTGGTCGACCGGCTTCCTGACGCCGAGCGGCCTGTTGGCGCTGATCATGCCGTCGATCACCCTCAGCCTGTTCCAGACCACCCTGATCATGCGGCTGGTGCGGCCGAGATGCTGGAGGTCATGCGCACCGACTACATCAAGTTCGCCCGCGCCCGCGGCCTGAGCGACCGCGCCATCAATTTCGGGCACGCGCTGAAGAACACCCTGGTGCCGGTGATCACCATCGCCGGCCTCAACATCGGCGCGCTGATCGCGTTCTCGATCATCACCGAGACGGTGTTCCAGTGGCCCGGCATGGGGCTGCTGTTCATCCAGGCGGTGTCGTTCGCCGACGTGCCGATCATGTCGGCCTACCTGGTGCTGGTGGCGTTCGTGTTCGTCACCATCAACCTGATCGTCGACCTGCTGTACTACGCCGTCGACCCGCGGCTGTCGGTCGACAAGGGCGCGCTCGCCGGGAGGCCGGGCTGATGGCGCTCGATGCACCCTCGGCGCCGCGGCCGTCGCCGCCGGAGCCGGCGCGCGTCCCGGGGCTGCTGGCGCGCGCCTTTGATTCCGACCTGTGGTTCAGCTTCACCCGCTCGCCGGTGGTCATCGTCGCGGCGCTGGTGACCCTGATGTACTTCCTGGCGGCGCTGTTCGCCCCCTGGGTCGCCCCGCAGAACCCGTTCGACCCGGCGCAACTGTCGCTGATCGACAGCTTCACGGCGCCGGCCTGGACCGAAGGCGGCATGCCCCAGTACCTGCTCGGCACCGACGACCAGGGCCGCGACATCCTGTCGAACCTGATCTACGGCGCCCGCATCTCGCTGCTGGTCGGGTTCGCGGCGGTGCTGTTCTCGGCGACGCTGGGCATCCTGCTCGGCGTCACCGCCGGCTATGTCGGCGGCGGCTTCGAGTCGATCGTCATGCGCACCGCCGACGTCCAGCTGACGGTGCCCGGCATCCTGGTGGCGCTGATGATCGACGGCGTGGCGCGCGCCACGATGCCGCGCGAGCTGCACGACCAGATCGCGCATCTACGTGGTGATCCTCGCCGATCGGCGTCTCCGACTGGCCGCAATACGCCCGGGTGACGCGCGGCGCGACCATGGTCGAGAAGGGCAAGGAATACGTCCAGGCGGCGCGGGTGATCGGCATCCACCCGGCGCTGATCATGCTGCGCCACATCCTGCCGAACGTGATGGGGCCGGTGCTGGTGCTGGCGACCATCGGGCTGGCGCTGGCGATCATCGCCGAGGCGACGCTGAGCTTCCTCGGGGTCGGGGTGCCGCCGACCACGCCGTCGCTCGGCACCCTGATCCGGGTCGGCAACAACTTCCTGTTCTCCGGCGAGTGGTGGATCACCTTCTTCCCCTGCCTGGCGCTGGTGTTCCTGGTGCTGAGCGTCAACCTGCTCGGCGACTGGCTGCGCGACGCGCTGAACCCGCGCCTGCGCTGAGCTCGACCTTGGCCAATTTCGGCAGCCCACCCACCCCCATCGTCATTCCGGACGGACGCGCCGCCCCGGCGCGGCCGAGCCGGAATGACGATGGGGGTGGGCAGAGGCCGCTGCAAGCGCGGTGCGTCGGCTGGGTTCCGGCTCCGTCCCGCCGGCGGCGGCCCGGTCCGGAATGACGACGAGAGAGGGGCGCTGCCGCCGGGACCGTCGAGTGGGCGCCCCGGAGGCCACCCCACCCCGGCCGGGCTTCACGTAGAGCGGGCCCACCCCACCCCCGTCGTCATTCCGGACGGGCGCGCCGCCCCGGCGCGGCCGAGCCGGAAGCCACGGGGCGACGGGCAGAGGCCGCTGCGGCCCGGTCCGGAATGACAATAGGAGAGGGGGCGCTGCCGCCGGGACCTTCGAGTGGGCGACCCGCAGGCCGACCCCACCCCGGCCGGGCTTCAAGCAGAGCGGGCCCACCCCACCCCCATCGTCATTCCGGACGGACGCGCCGCCCCGGCGCGGCCGAGCCGGAACCCACGGGGCGACGGGCAGAGGCCGCTGCGGCCCGGTCCGGAATGACGACAGGAGAGGGGCGCTGCCGCCGGGACCTTCGAGTGGGCGACCCGGAGGCCGACCCCACCCCGGCCGGGCTTCAAGCAGAGCGGGCCGACCTCAC
Organism: Rhodospirillaceae bacterium; assembly: GCA_018401495.1. Lineage (GTDB taxonomy): Bacteria > Pseudomonadota > Alphaproteobacteria > Thalassobaculales > Thalassobaculaceae > Thalassobaculum_A. The sequence continues at coordinate 651,658 of JAGYJX010000005.1, read as the reverse complement.
CTCCCTCGTCATTCCGGACGGACGCGCCGCCCCGGCGCGGCCGAGCCGGAACCCACGGGGCGACGGGCACAGGCCGCTGCAAGCGCGGTGCGTCGGGTGGGTTCCGGCTCCGTCCCGCCTGCGGCGGCCCGGTCCGGAATGACGACAGGAGAGTGGGGGCGCTGGCCGCCGAGCGACCTTCGAGTCGGGCGACCCCGGAGGCCGACCCCACCCCCGTCGTCATTCCGGACGGACGCGCCGCCCCGGCGCGGCCGAGCCGGAACCCACGGGCGACGGCAGGGCTGCAGCGGGCGTCGGAGGTCCGCCAGCCTGGCGGCCCGGTCCGGAATGACGACACGAGAGGGGCGCTGCCGCCGGGACCTTCGAGTGGGCGACCCGGAGGCCGACCCACCCCGGCCGGGCTTCAAGTAGAGCGGGCCCACCCCACCCTCATCGTCATTCCGGACGGACGCGCCGCCCCGGCGCGGCCGAGCCGGAACCCACGGGGCGACGGGCACAGGCCGCTGCAGGCGCGGTGCGTCGGGTGGGTTCCGGCTCCGTCCCGCCTGCGGCGGCCCGGTCCGGAATGACGACGAGAGAGGGGGCGCTGCCGCCGGGACCTTCGAGTGGGGCGACCCGGACGGCCGGGCTCGACCCCACCCCCGTCGTCATTCCGGACGGACGCGCCGCCCCGGCGCGGCCGAGCCGGAACCCACGGGGCGACGGGCACAGGCCGCTGCAGGCGCGGTGCGTCGGGTGGGTTCCGGCTCCGTCCCGCCTGCGGCGGCCCGGTCCGGAATGACGGCGAGAGAGGGGGCGGTGCCGACGGGGCGACCCGCGATCGCACGCCATTGCGTGACGGGCACCTCAGGGCGGTAGGAGAAAAGTATGTGCGCCTGTGCCGGGTCGATTCATTCTCACGCTCTGAGGGGGCGCCGGTGATCCTGGTCCTGGGCTCGATCAACGCCGATCTGTTCTTCGCGGTCGACCGGCTGCCGGGGCGCGGCGAGACCGTCTTGACCCCCACCCTGACCGTGCGGCCCGGCGGCAAGGGCGCCAACCAGGCGGCGGCGGCGGCGCGGGCCGGGGCGGAGGCGGCGTTCCTCGGCTGCGTCGGCGACGACGCGGCGGCCGGCGAGGTGCTGGCGGCGCTGGCGGCCAGCGGCTGCGACGTCTCGGGCGTGCGCCGCGTGCCCGGGCCGACCGGCACCGCGATGGTGGTGGTCGAGGCCGGCGGCGAGAACCTGATCGTGGTGGCGAGCGGCGCCAACACCGCCGTCACCGCCGACCTGCTCCCGGCGGAGCGCGGCTCGGCCCCGGCACCACGCTGGTCTGCCAGATGGAGATCCCGGCCGCGCAGACCGAGGCAGCGCTGCGGCGCGCCAGGGCCGCCGGCGCGCGCACCGTGCTGAACCTGGCGCCGGCCCGGCCGATCGATCCGGCGGCGCTCGCCTCTGTCGACGCGCTGGTGGTGAACCGGGTCGAGGCCGAGGCGCTGGAAGCTGGGGCGGCAACGCCGCTCGACCTGGCGAGGGCCCTGGCCGCCCGGCACCGTCTGACCTGCGTCGTCACGCTCGGCGGCGACGGCGCGGTCGCGGTCGAGCCCGACGGCACCGCCTGGGCGATCGGCGCGCTGGCGGTCGCGGTGGTCGACACCGTCGGCGCCGGCGACGCCTTCGTCGGCGTGCTGGCCGCGTCCCTCGACGGCGGGGCGGCGCTGCCGGACGCGCTGCGCCGGGCGAGCGTGGCGGCGGCGCTGGCCTGCACCGCCGAGGGCGCGATGCCGTCGCTGCCGGACGCGGCGGCGATCGCGGCCCGGCTCGACGCGCTTGCTCCGGCGCGCCGGCTCGATTAACCGTTGCCGAGATGCCCGGCGCGCGTGTCGCGGTCCGGGCGATCCCTTGGCCCAAGGATCGAACCATGCCGATCATCAACCGCATCGCCGATTTCCACGCCGACATGACCGGATGGCGGCGCGAGCTGCACCAGCATCCGGAGCTGTCCTACGAGGAGCGCTGGACCAGCGAGTTCGTCGCCAAGCGGCTCGAGGAGTTCGGGATCGAGGTGCACCGCGGGCTGGCGGTCACCGGCGTGGTCGGCAAGCTGGTCGGCCGCTCCGACAACGGCAAGGCGATCGGGCTGCGCGCCGACATGGACGCGCTGCCGATCCTCGAGGCCAACGACACCCCGTACAAGTCGCAGAACCCCGGGCGCATGCACGCCTGCGGCCACGACGGCCATACCACCATGCTGCTGGGCGCGGCCAAGTACCTGGCCGAGACCCGCAACTTCGACGGCACCGTGTACTTCATCTTCCAGCCGGCCGAGGAGGGCGGGGCCGGCGGCGAGCGGATGATCCAGGACGGGTTGTTCGAGAAGTTCCCGGTCGAGACGGTGTGGGGCATGCACAACATCCCCGGCATCCCGGTCGGCGAGTTCGCGGTCAAGGCCGGGCCGATGATGGCCGGCACCTCGGAGTTCGACATCGTCGTGCACGGCCGCGGCGGCCACGCCGCCATGCCGCACCAGAACGTCGACCCGGTGGTGATCGCCGCCGAGCTGGTCGGCGCGCTGCAGTCGATCGCCAGCCGCAACACCCACCCGGTGGAATCGGTGGTGGTGTCGGTGACCCAGATCCACGGCGGCGACGCCTACAACGTGATCCCGCCGTCGATGGTGCTGCGCGGCACCGTGCGCGCCTACCGCGACGAGGTCATGGATCTGGCCGAGGCGCGGATGCGCCAGGTGGTCGACGGCGTGACAATGGCCCATGGCGGGCGCGGCGAGGTCGATTTCCGCCGCGGCTATCCGGCGACCATCAACCACGAGGCCGAGACCGAGATCGCGGCCCAGGTGGCGGCGGCGCTGGTCGGGGCCGACAAGGTCGACCGCAACCCGACGCCGAGCATGGGCGGCGAGGACTTCGCCTACATGCTGAACGCCCGGCCCGGCAGCTATGTCTGGATCGGCAACGGCGCCGCCGACGCCGGCGCCATGCTGCACAACCCCGGCTACGACTTCAACGACGAGGTCCTGCCGCTGGGGGCGAGCTACTGGTCGAAGCTGGTCGAGGCCGAGCTGCCGCGCCGCGAGGGGTGAGGCGGCGGCTTCAGGACCGTGTACGGCCGCTGCCGTTCCGACGGGACGGCGGCCGCCAGCTGCCCGTCGTCGGCGCGCCCCGCTTGCGGTGCGGCCGCGTGCCGGACGGGGCCGGACTCGTCGGCGTCGAGGGGTGCCGTGCCTGAACCGGGGCATGGGCGGCTGCGTGGCGCCGGCAAGGCATGTCCGAGCGTCCAGGCACAGCCCTTGGTCTCGCGCCAGGTCTCTCCCTCGGCCGTGCGCGCGACCAGTTCGACGGTGACCTCGCTGGTCCCGTCGAGGTGCCGGAACGTCGTGCCGATCGGATAGCTGGGCCGGCGGTCCTGCTTCTCGAAGTCGTACGCATAGTAATAGTAGGCGCGCCGACTGGCCGGCGCGCCCTTCACGCAGGCACCGGCGTCGAACACCACGCCGGGTCGGTCGGCGGCCGTGCTGCCGCAGGCCTGTGCGTGCATGCTTGCTTCGCCGCCGCCCGCGAACACCAGGGCGGACAGGATCAGGCAACCGAGGGCGAGGCTTCGCGCCAAGCCCGGAGCGGGCGTGCGGTGGGCGGAGCCGGAACCCCGCCTCTGATGTGTCGGGTGGTCAGTGTCTGCGGTACGCATGTCCCGATACCCCGTCCGTGGTCATCGGCTCGGCCGTTCCCGGGCCCTGGCCTGGATCAGCCTCGCGTTTCACAGGATTGAACTCGAGAAGCGCAAGCAAACCGCTAGAGTATCGTGATTTTTGCGTGAATTAACCTGCAATAAACCAAAAGTTTTAGGTTTATGCTTTGACATTACTGGTTGATCGTTCCTGACGCTAGACTCGCATCGACCTGTCCCGCAAGTGGCTGCAAGCCACCGCAGGGCCGGTCGGAGTTTCCCGGGAGAAGCTATCGAAGGGTGGCGGACGGTTGAGCGCTCACGTTTCCAGCCGCCGTCTGTGCAGCGGTTGGTCCGGCATCTGCAATCGTCCGGCTCCCTGGCGCGCCGGTTGGACCTTGCCGTAGGACGTCTGCGGGCTCGGCAACCCGGCTCCGTCGGCGCACGTGACCTGGTCGAGGAACCAGCTGCGACAGCCGCCGGCTTCGATGTACCGCGCGAGTTCGCGGGCGACGGCGGGGGCGGCGACACTGGTGCCGTTCTGGCGCAGCGTCGAGCCGCTGTAGGTGCCGGACGCGAGCACCCCGGGGTGGGCAGGACTTTCCTCGCAGACCGCCGAGACGGTCGGTCCGGGTCGACCGGAGGTGGTGGGACCGGAGCCGGAGTAGAGCGCCGGGGTGCCGTCGGAGCGACGGTAGCCGCCGACGACGATTGGAAGCAGGCCGGTGGCGTAGGAGTTGAAGGTGCTGCGCCTGGTCACCGGCCCGCGCTCCCGACAGGAGTGGTTGCGGACCCGGCCGTTGTCGTCCTCGTAATGGTCATACGCAGGGTGGTCGAAATACGATTGCCGTCCCGTGGGGCGCTGGCCCATGAGGGAATCGTCGCGCTGGATGCGGACGTCGACCACGGCGTTCGCCTTGAGGCGGAGGTTCCGGACACGAACGGTCCACACGCCGGCCGGGCAGCAGGGCCGATGCTCGTCGTCGGACGCCGTCGCGTGGATGGCGATCACCACGCGCTCGCGAGTGCGGCCGTTCTTGCGGGGGACCTTCTGGTGGTAGAGCCGCGCCATCACGTGACCCTCGGCCTGCCATTCCAGGGCTTGCCCCAGCACGGTCCAATCGTCCTGGGCCGGGCCGCCGACCGGCGGCCTCAGCGCGACGGCGACCTGCTGTTCGCCGTCGTCGCTGTCCGGCAGCCAGATCTGGACGAAGCTGGCCGTCTTGTCGTCGGGCTGCACCCTCCAGGGCAACTCGTGGGTCTCGTCCTTCGCTCCCATCAGAAGCTTGGCGACCGACTGGGACTGGAAGCCGTTGCCCGCCGGAATCACGACCTCGCATTTCGGGTTGCCTGGCAGGGCGCGGTAGTCCTCGATGAACGCCTGGATGGTGCGTTCGATCGCGCTGTCGCCGTCGTGGGGGCCGGCGAAGGTCCCGAAGCTGAAGTTGACGATGACCGGCAGGTAGACGCCGGTCTCCGTCCGCTCGGCCAGTTCCATCGCGCGATGCCGGATCATGCTCAGGGCGAGCTTGAGCCATTGCGCGGTGAAGGCGTCCGAGCGCTCGGCGATCAGCTCCGAGGGCAGTTGGACCGCGATGATCGGGCGCCTGACGGCGACCTCCCGTTCCTCGGCATTGCGGTAGTCGTAGCCGGCGGCGACGTCGAGCACGTGGGTGCCGTGGCTGTTCCGGAACCGGGTCTGCTGGCGGCGGTCGTCCGAGGGGTCGATGATGCCGCAGTCCCGGTAGATCAACTCTTCCTCCTCGCCCTGGAAGCGGGTGAGGAGTTCGTCGATGTCGTCCCGGCGCAGAACCCGTCCGACGACGGCGTCGACGCTGCCGGCGTCCTTCGGCGGAACCCGCATGTCCCAGAAGCACTCGACCCGCGTGCTGGTCGGGCCGGAGCGGAAGCGTTCGTTGGCGAAACCGATGCCGTCGTCGATGATCGCCATGACCACGCAGTCGTCGCGCAGCGGCGTTCGCGAACCACCGCGGATCGCCCTGGCAGGGTCGGCCACCGTGCCGTTCGCGTAAGCGGCGGGAGGCAGGCCGAGACCGAAATCGGTCAAGGCGACGTCGCTGTCGGCCGTCATCCGGCCGAGCCGGTCGAACCCGATGTCGTCGGCCAGGACGGTGACGTGCACGGCGCTGCGTCCGGCGGGGTCGTTGACGAAACCGGCGAGTGCGCGCGAACACGTCCTGACCGATCGTCAGGTGGTTCACCAGGTCACCGAGGTCGGCGGCCGTCGGGAACGCGGTGTCGACGGCGCCGGCAACGACGCCTGTCACCCCGTGTCGGTCCCCGTACCGGTCGACCAGCAACGCCGCCGCCGGCAGCGACAGGCGGATGGACACGGGCCGCGGCCCGCGCTCGACGGTCTCGCTCGACAGCCAGTCCGCCTCGACGTTGCGGGCGTTGTGGCCGAGGGCTGTCTGCTTCCAGGTTCCGGGCATCGTTTCCCCCATCTGGGCCGGTTGCGGCGCTACGGCCGCCATTCCTCGACGGCCTTCGTCCAAAGCCAGTTCAAGGGGCTGCGGTGCGGGTCGCCGTCGACCGAGGGTTGCTCGGCGATCTCGAACTCGGCTCGGCTGAACAAATAGTCCGCCGGCTCGTGGTCGGCCGACGACATGGCGCGATCGATCTCCCCCCACTGGAAATCCCGGTCGCCGAAGCGGTCTCCGTGGAACCGCCAGCCCCGAAACATTGCCCGCTCACCCTTGCAGCGAATTACGAAGTACCGGCCGAGGGTCACGCCGAGAACCTGGCCGGCGGCGCTGTCGACCGGGAAATGCACGCCGGCGATGACCCGGTTGGTCGCGATCCGGGCCGCCTGCCGCATCAATTGCCGCCGCCAGACGCGGTTGTCCTTGCCGTAGACGGCCGCCTCCTTGTCCCGGAACAGTTCCGACAGAACGTGGGCGATCATGAAGGCCTCGGCGGCGTGCCCGCTCGGGTAGGTTCCGTGCCCGGGGGTCTGGATCATCGGGTTGATCTGGGCGCTGAACTCGACCGGCCGCCGGCAGGCCATGGCGTGCTTGAAGCGCATCTCGACGGTGACGCAGGCGCGCATCAGCGCCGCGATCAACTCGAGGGTCCAGCGCGTCCGTTCGCGGTGCAGGTAGCCGATGGCGCCGAAGAAATCGACGATCCCGCTCAGTTGCGACAGGATCTCCGCGGAGCGATCGCGCCGCAGATCGGCGTAGCTGCGCAGATACGGCAGTTGGTGCGTCCGGAAGGTTTCCGGCGAGGGTCTCATCAGCTTGACGATCTGCCCGTGGCGGATCTCGGCCTTGCCGTTGGCCGTGTCGATCCAGCCGTCGCCGTGCTTCACCTTCACACCGGCGTCGCGCGTGTCGACCTTGCTGTTGGCGAAGAACCGGATCGTCCCGGTCAGATCGAAATCGATCACGTGGGCCCGGACCCGCGGCGCCCAGCGCTCCATCGCGCTGCAGATGTCCGTCGTGTCGTCGGCCGGGGCGGCGGCGGTCGCTTCCCAGGGACCCACGATCCCGTCGTAGCTCGAGATCAGCGCGCCCGAGGTGTACGGCGACGCCAGTCGGCCGATGAACCCGCTGCCCGCCTCCAGCCCTCCGCCATCGTCGGCATCGTTTCCGTTGTTTCCGTTGTTGCCGTTGTTTCCGTTGTTGCCGTTGTTGCCGTTATTGCCATTGAAGGGCCCGCCCAAAAGCATCGTCCATCTCCCGCCTGTGTCGCAGCGAGTACCGACAGTACATTCGGCATCGCTAACCTATCCCCTTGTGGAATGCTGCATGGACTGGCTGACGTCTGCAAGACAGCGGGAAGATATGGCTTGCGTTTTCACGTATTTTTCACAACGTTAAACATGGTGGATTACAGTCATCGTCAGCATTAGAATTGGAGGCGGGGCCTTCGAGGGTGAAGCCCCGTGTGGGGAACAGATTGGCTCAGTCTGGTACGTCTCTGCGCACGATCCGCGTCTGCGTGGTGGGGGCGTTCAGGGTTCTTGGACCGGATGGCGATGATTTGACGCCGCGCGGGCGCAAGGCCTGCGGCCTGCTGGCCATCCTCGCCCTGTCCCGGGACCGAAGTCGTCCGCGCGCTACCCTGCAGGACAAGCTCTGGAGCGACCGGGGGCCGGAGCAGGGCTCGAGCAGCCTCAGGCAGGCACTGTCGGAGATCCGTCGGTCATTGGGTGCCCATCAGGACGCGCTGGCCGCCAACAGCCGCATGGTCAGCCTGGTTCGCGACCGCGTCGAGGTGGACATCGACGACCTGGCGTCGGTGTTGTCCGAGGGCGAGGCGGACCCGGTGCTGCTGGAAGGGCTGGACGTTCGGGATCCCGAGTTCGAGCATTGGCTGCGCGACCAGCGCGCCGCTTTCGACAAGGATGTCGCGACGGCGCGCGGTCGGGTGCGGGCGGGAGAACCGGGTCGCGCCATGCCGGCGGCGGGGTCGGCGCCGGACCGCCGGACGTCGATCGTGCTGGTCGACGGAGCCGCCGCGCGCCGCCCCTGGATCCGCCTGGTGCCGCCTGAGCGTGCCCTGACGGCGCGTGAACTCCATGTCTGCCGGACGCTGTCGGACGCGGTGGTTCGCGGCGTTCAGGATCTCGGGGCAATGGAGGTGTCGACGGTCGTCCGCGACACGCCGGGCATCGACCTGATGGTCGATGGCCTCGCCGTCGACCCCGGCATGGCCGTGCACCTGTCGTTCCGGGATGCCCAAACCGACCGCATCCTGTGGGCCGGATCGCAGTTCCTGCCGGACGGCGGCGTGGTTCCCGCCGACGAGATGGCCTTGCGGACGTTGGCCAACCAGGCGACCGACATCGCCCTCATCCAGCAGCGCCGCCTGGCCCTGGCGCCGGGAAACGCCTTCGTCCTCGGCTTCGACGGCATCCAGAAGATGTTCCGGGTCGACCGGAGCGAGCTCGGCGAGGCGGACGCCATGCTGGCCGCGGCGTTCGACCAGGACCCGCACGGCATTTTCCTGGCCTGGAGGGCCTATCTCCGGACGTTCTACGCCGGCGAGCATCGGGTCGACGCCGGGTCGTTGAAGGACGAGGCCGCGATGCTCGGACGCGAGGCGGTGCAGGCCGACCCCTACAACTCCTACGTCCTGGCGCTGGTCTCCTACGTTCACAGCTTCCTGCTGGACGAGTACCACGCCGGGCACGACCTGGCCGAACGGAGCCTGATGTACAACCCCGGCAACCCGCTCGGCGTGGCGTACCTGGCCAGGGCCAAGACCTATCTCGGGGACTACGAGGAGGGATACCGGCTGTCCCGGAAGGCGCGGGGCGCTGGCCGGGCCGAGCCCCTACCGCTACACCCTGGATTTCCTCGGCGGCGTCTGCGCCGCGTGGGCCGGGCGCTTCGAGGAGGCGATCCGCCTCGAGGAGATCTCACGCAGCCTGGAGCCGAGCTACAAGGCTCCGCTGCGGTACCTCTTCGCCCTGTATCTGAAGACCGGCGACCGCGCCAACGCCCGCGGCGTGTTCCACAAGCTGCGGCAGGCGGAGCCCGACTTCTCGCTGCGCCTGATGAACGAGAGTTCGTACCCGACCAACAGCCTCCGCGCGGTCGGCCTGCTGCAGCCGCAGGACGACGAGTTCGGTTGACGGCGTGCCGGGGTTAGGCCTTCGGGGATAGCGCGGATTGCGGTCGTCTGGCTTCGGGCGCCAAGGCGATCATCATGTCGGATAAGCCGGATTGCAGGAGTTCGCTGTTCTCGTCGATAAGGTCGAAGCGGCGCTCGATGATGCCCGCCCGTCCGTTTGAGGTCATTCGCTTGGCGACGATGTGCATCTCGATGGTGATGGTACAGCCGATCAGGATCGGCTTCTTGAAGGTCCAGTCGCGGATGTTGAGCATCGCTATCGCGGACTCCTCGAAGATCCCCCACTGGTTCATGGCGCCGGTGATGAGGCTGAGACCAAATAGCCCGGCGACGATCCGTTGTCCGAAGCGGGTGCCCCGGGCATAGGTCTCGTTGGCGTGGATGGGATTCCAGTCGCCGGACATCATGCAGAAGAACGTGTTGTCTGCCTCCGTTACCGTTCGCCCGCCGCTGCGAAAGAGTGTGCCGACCTCGATATCCTCGTAGAACAGCGTGTTCATTTGGTGACCCCCGATCCGACGGTTTCACCGTGCCCGCGCAGGGTCATCGTGCCGGCGATGACGTTCTCGTTCCGCTGGTTTCTCACCCAGACCTCGTAGCGACCGGGGCCATCGGCGGTTCGCCGTCCGCCCGGCTGCCACACGATCACCCGGCCGAACCGGGGCCACGAAGCGGATCTTCATCCCGATCTGTCCGAAATCGCTCCCGGAAGTTCTGCGCCGCCATCTGCCAGATCAGGTTCAGCGACATGGTGCCGTGCGCTATCACGCCGCCCATCGGTGTTGTCGCAGCGAAGGTCGGATCGGTGTGTATAGGGTTGAAGTCGTCGGTGATCCGGGCATAAGCGTTGATTGCCGCCTGGTCGATTTCCATTGCGATCTCAGAGAGTTGCTCGACGGTCTGTTCATCTGGCCCAGGCAATTTTCATCACTCCCGTGAACAGTGGCGACCCGTCGGTGCCGCGCGTCCGGGTCTCAAACGTCACCCAGCGGCGCTCCCGCTTGAACTCCTTGTCGATACACGAGAGATCGGTGACCACGGTCGCGCCGATGTCGGGCAGCCGTTCGATCTCGAAGGTCTGCTCCCCGTGGACATTGCCGGGAGGGCGGACGCTTACAGCGTGCATGTAGGCCCGCATGGCGATGATCGAGACATAGCCGAGCGGAATGGCCGTAGCACCGGTTTCCGCCGGCGCCTGCGGGAACAGCAGCCGCCAATCATCGATCAGCGAACGGTGGAGTTCGAGTTTCATGCTCCCGTACTCGGCGCCGACCTCGAAGTCATCGAAGTTCATCGGCGCTCTCCCTCGATCCAGGCTTCGGGCAGGGGTTCGCCCGCCGGCCCTAGCCCGGAAATTGCCACCGTCACCCGCTCACCGATGGCTGGCTGGCCTCGAACCCCCATCATCGCGCGGAACCCCTCGTCGAGATCGACGAGGGCGAGTGCGTAGGGCGCTCGGGCCTTGAAGAAGTCCGATGGTGCACGATGCACGATGGTAAAGGACGCGATCGTCCCGTTACCGGCGGAGACCTCTGTGCCGAGTTCGGTGGTGCCGCAGGCGACGCACACCCGGAAGGCCGCGAGCTGCGCGTGGCGGCATGCAGCGCAGCGCGAGAACACCAGTTCACCGCGTCGGCAACCCGCAAGATAGGCCTCGTGAGTGTCGGACGACCCCGGCATGGCTTCGGGTTCCATCACGTTGCCCCCAGAACAAGCGAGCAATGGGCCGAGAGGATGCCGCCATCGGTGTGGACGAAGCCGGTTTCGGCGTCCGTCACCTGCCGGTCGCCAGCCTGGCCCCGCAGTTGTCTGATCACTTCGATGATGTGGAACATGCCTCCCGACGCTCCGGAATGCGCGTAGGACAGCAGACCGCCATGGGTGTTGCACGGCAGCCGGCCGCCAAGGTCGAGGTCGCCGGCGGCGGCGGCCGGACCGGTTTCTCCCTTCTCGAAGAAGCCGATGGATTCGAGTTGCACGACCAGGGTGATCGTGAAGGAGTCGTATACGCCCGCGACGTCAATGTCGGACGGCTTGAGCCCGGCTTGCCCAAAGGCCTGGGCTGCAGACTGCGTGCACCCGAACTTGGTCAGCGAGCGAGATGCGACGATGTGCTCGTGCGTGTGATGCTGACCGGCTCCCAGGACCGCCACGGGTGGTTGACGCAGATCCCGGGCGGCGTCCCGGGCGCTTACGACGATCGCGGCCCCACCGTCGGAAATCAGGCAGCAGTCGAGGAGCCGCAGTGGCGAACTGATTGTGCGCGACGCCATCACGTCTTCGACGGTGATCGACTCGCGCATTTGCGCCAGCGGATTGCGGGCTGCGTGCCGCCGGTGAGCGACCGCGACGTGCGCCAGATCCTCGAGCGTGGTGCCGTGGTCGTGCATGTAGCGCTGCGCAACCAGCGCATAGGCGGCTGGCACGCTGATGCCGAACGGGCGCTCGTAAACCGGGTGTCCGACGTTCGCCAGCGTCGCAACCGCCTGGTCGCGGCCCATTCCGGTGAGCCGGTTGTCCCCCGTGGCGATCAGCACATGGCGGCAGATCCCAGCTTCGACCAGTGCCGCCGCCTGCATGACGAGGATCCCGGCGCTGGCGCCTCCGGCCTGTACTGCCGCGCAGAAGTTCGGCTTCAGGCCGAGAAGTTCGCTCAGCACCGATGCCATCATCAGGTGCGGGTGGGTGATCGAATAGGCGCACAGGAAGCCGTCGATGTCCGATGGCCTCAGGCCGGCGTCCCTGAGCGCGGCGAGCGCGGCGTCGGCGTTGAGGGAGGTCGCCGTGCTTCCAGGTACCCGTCCGACTGGAGTATCCCCGATGCCGGTGATCGCGGCGTTCAGCATCTACCCCTCCTGCAACCGGCGGGAAAGGCGGCTGTCAGCTTTTTGGCCCGCCGGGACGCCCTCCGTTCATGGCGGCACTGATCTCGTGCGCAGCGGATTTCACTTCGCGTGCCAGCATCCCCATGTCGATCTCCGGCAGTTGGCTTGAGATCGCTATGGTTGAGATAGCCATGACCGGCGCACCGACTTGGTCGGTGATGGCTGCCGCCACAGTCGTTACGCCGGTGCTGAAGTTGCCGCTGGTCGATTGAGTAGCCGTTCTGGCGCGCCTCCTCGACCTGCTTCAGGTAGTCCTCGAAACTGGGCGGATTCTGCCACCTGAGGCCGGCGAACATCTTCCTGAGTTCGTCCCGCGCAAGGCCGCGCTGCGCAGCCACGCAACGTCCGAAGGCGCCGATTAGCGCTGGAAAGCGCTGTCCGATCGTAATCTGCACGCGGATCGCCCGATTGGATTCGGACTTGTCTACCAGCACGAACCGGTTCTGCCCGGCGTCCTGCCAGAGCAGGGCCGTGACTCCGAACGTCGTCGAGATCCGCTCCAGGTACGGGTGAATGTAAGGCATGTAGCCGGCGTTCAGCACACCATGCGCCAGTTCTACGATACCGAGCCCCAGGGAGTAGCGCTTGGACACGGGGTCGAACACCAGGAGGCGTTCGTGCACCAGCGTCTTCAGAATGTTGAAGCAGGTGCTGGGGTTGATCCCCAGTGTGTGCGCAATCTGGGAAACCCCGGGCGGCTCGCCGCATTGGTTGATAAATCGAAGGATCTGCATGGCGTTTACGAGCGCCGGAACGAGCTTCGAGGCGGATGATGTCATTCTGCATGTAGAACGCCGTTCTCCATGTTAGTCAATATCGCGGCTGATGATCGCGCCTTGGCATTCATGGCGCGGCCTCTCCCCTGAGGCCGCGGCGGCCGAAGACGCGCTCGGCGTCCCAGGCTTCGTCGTTCGGAAGCGCCTTCAATTTGTGGCGTTCGACTTCGCGTTTGGCGGCGGAGCGGGGGAATTCGTCGATCACCTCGACGTAACGCGGCAACTTGAAGACCGCGAGTTCAGCCGCGGCCCATCGCACCATCGCCGCCGGGTCGAAGCTGGCACCGGCGACGACGCGCACGAAAGCTTTGACGTCTTCCTCGCCCAAAGTCGCCGGCACGCCGATGACGACCACCTCCTCGACGCCCTCAAAGCGGCTGAGCACGCTCTCCACCTCGTAAGCAGAGACATTCTCGCCACGGGTCCGCAGCCAGTGTGCCTGCCGTCCGGTGAAGTAGAGGTAGCCTTCCTGGTCGAGGTAGCCGAGGTCGCCGGTGTGCAGCCAAAGGTTCCGCCAGCAATCGACGGTGCGGTCGGGCTTGTTGAAATACCCCAGCATGAAGGTGAACGGGAGGGTCGGCCGCAGGCAGATCTCACCGATCGACCCCGCCGGCAGCGGTCGGTCCTGCGGGTCGAGTATGCTGAGCTCGCACCAACCCCAGCCTTTGCCGTTCGACTCGGGTTTCGGGGAGTCGCCCTTGTTGTGGACGATCAGCACACCGCCGGTCTCGGACAGGGAGTACACGTTGACCACCTCGAAGCCGAAGCGGCCGCGGAAGGCGGAGGCCACGCTGGGCGGGACCTGACCGAGCACCCCGATCGATACACGCACATTGTGGTCTCGGTCACCAGGTCCTTCCGGCTGCTGGCAGATCAGGGTGACCATGGTGCCGATCGGATCGATCACCGTTGCCCCGGTTTCACGCACACGGGGCCAGAACCGGCTGACGCTGAACCAGCGCTCGATATGCGTTGGAATGCCGGCGACCAGGGGCCCAATGCAGCCGATCATCAGGCCGCCGTTGTGGAACAGGGCGAGCACCGAATAGTGGACGTCGTTCGGAGTGATGCGGAAGGATTCGATGTACCGATAACCGGCGGCGATCCACGCGAACTGTGGAAGCTCCACACCCTTCGGCATCCCGGTGGTGCCGCCGGTATAGATGATCACGGCCGGGTCGCTGGGTCCGACTTCCACCGACGGCACCGGCGCGGCTTGGTCCAGGAGCGCGTCGAAGCTCTCGGAGCCCTCGGCGCCGATCTCATAGAGGCGTAGCGTTAGCTCACGCCTAGCCGCCAACTCGTCGATCTTTGCCCGGGTGTCCGTATCGATGACCAGGACACGCGGTGCGGCGTCGTCGAGGGAATAGGCGAGGTCTCCGCCGCTCAGCGCGATGTTCAGCGGCACCCACACAACACCGATCTTCATGCACCCGAACCAGGTCAGGAGCTGTTCGATCGAGTTGTAGGCGAAGTTTGCGACCCGCTCCCCCTTCACGACGCCGAGCGCGGCCAAGTTTGCCGCGACCCGGTCCGACAACCGGTCGAGTTCGCCATAGGTCAGGCTGCGCCCGGCCACTTCCACCGCAAGGTCATCGGGGCGCTCCGCCCCCCGCGAGCGAATCAACTCGCCGATCGTCTGCCATTCAGGGTTGAAGCTTTCGGGTGTCATGCCGGCAGGATCTTCCGCTTCTGGAGTTCGCTGAGGAGCTCGATGAACATAAGTTCGGTATCGACACAGTCGTTGAACCCGGCCTGGCGGATCTTGATCGTGCTCATGTGATGCGGGTTTGGGCGTTGGCCGTAGCCGAGAAGAAAGTCGGCGAACTGCCACGACGGCACGATGTCCTTGTAGTTGTAGGCACGCAGACCGTGCTTTGCGACGATCCGATCCCAGATCGGCTCGTTCTGCGGCATGACACGAGCCAGGGAGAACGGGTGCGCTGGTGCGTGCTCCATGCCGAACAACTCAGCGATGCGGGGCCAGATATTCTGCCACACGTACACATCGCCGTTGGTGATATTGAACACCTGATTGCGCGCGTTCGGGCTTGTTGCCGCCCATTCAATAGCCTTGGCGATCAGGCGCGCGTCGGTGGCTTCGCCGATGCGCTCGGCGCCCCCGGGGAACCTCAGGGGGATGCCGTACTCGCGGGAAATTGCGGCAAACACGCCGACGGCGGTGATGATGTTCAGCGGGCTTCCAATGGCGATCCCGCAGACGATCTGCGGCCGCAGCACCGACCAAGTCCAAGCCTTTCCCGACTGGCGTTCGGTGATCCAATCTTGCTGATTGTAGTAGAAATTTGGCGGCATGTAGCGTGGATCGGTCTCGCGCGCGGGCTGCCTGAACGGGCCGAGATGCCCGCCATACGCCTTGGTGCCCTGCAGAAGCGTGACGTGCTGCAGGTTCTTTGCGTTATCCTCGACCGTCACCACAAGGTTCTGCAGCATCGCCAGATTGACTTCGACGTGATCCATCTCTGACCAGCCACGGGTAACGTCTGCCTTTTCGTACACGGCTGCATAGGCGATATGGGTCACGTCCTGCAGGCCAGACAGCTTGTCACGGCAATCAGCGGCGTCGCGCAGGTCGACCTGCGCCCAATTGGCCCGGGTCTCGAAGTCGGGTCGCCGCCGAGCGGCGCCTACCAGGTCCCATTCGGGGAGCTTCTCGAAATGTTCAAGCACGCAGCGCCCGACGGCACCCAGCGCCCCCACGATAAGCAGCTTCTTTTTCATTCCGGTCTCCGAAGTCGGTCTGGCGGGTCGTCCGAAGGCGATCACAGGTACTGGATCAGCGTCGCGCGATCGGACAGGCCTTCCGGCAATCCAAGGTAAACGGTCCGACCGGTCCGCATGATCATGGTATCGGTGGCGATCGGCAGGCTCTTTTCCACATTCTGCTCCACCATCAGAATGGTGGTTCCAAGGGATTGGCGAATCTTCACGATGCTTTCCATCACGGCGATCACCAGGTTGGGCGCCAAGCCAATCGACGGCTCGTCCAGGATCAGCAGGCGCGGGGCAAGCATCAGGGCAATTCCGATCGCCAACATCTGTTGCTGCCCGCCGGACATCGTGCCGGCCATCTGGTCGCGTCGCTCGCTCAGGATCGGGAACAACTCGTTGATCGCTTCGATCCGCGGAGCCAGGATCGACTTGTCTTCGACGATGAACGCGCCGAGCATGAGGTTCTCGTGCACGGTCAGCCGTTTGAAGACCGCGTGGCCTTGCGGGACGAAGCAGATCCCGTCTCGCACATTGTCCTTTGGGGATCGGCCCGTGATGTCGGCGCCGTGGTAGCGCACGCGACCCGCGCTGGGTTTCAGCAGGCCGAAGATGGACCGCAGCAGGGTCGTCTTGCCAGCGCCGTTGTGCCCGAGCATCAGAAAAATATCGCCCTCGCGCACAGTCAACGAGAGGTCCGAGACGATCTGCCTCTTGCCGTAGCTGACGGAGAGACCCTCGATCTCCAGGAGTGGTATCCTCGCGGTCATTGGATGTATCGCTCCAGGAGTTGCGGATCCTTCATCAGCTCCTCGGGCCGGCCGATCGTCAGGACACGCCCGCCATCGAGATAGGCGGCGACGTCGCAGACCTCACGAATGACGTCCAGATTGTGCTCGATCAGGCAGACGGTGCGGCCCTGCGCGGCGAGGCGGCGCACGATTGGGAGCACGCGGGCGAGGGTGTTGGGATCGAGCCCGGAAAGCGGCTCGTCGAGTAGAAGCACTTCCGCCTCAGTGGCGAGGAGCCTGGCGATGACGAGGAGCTTCTCCTCCGCGTACGAAAGGCCATCGGCCTCCTGCGATGCCCGTTCACGCAGGCCCACGAACTCAAGAATTTCCAGCGCCCGCGCAATGTTGGCCCGCTCTTGGGCGGCAACGGCTCCGGGGCGAAAGTAAACGTTGTGAAGCTTGTCTCCGAACTGGTTCGGAAACGCCACAAGGACGTTGTCGAGAACGGACATCCGGCGGAACAGCTTCAGGTCCTGGAACGACCGCGCAACGCCGGAGTGAACGATCCTGTGAGGGCGGCGGTCGGTGATTGGTCGCCCGCGAAGCGTGATTGTCCCGGAGGTCGGCGTCAGGAACCCGGTCAGAAGATTGAAGGCGGTGGTCTTTCCGGCACCGTTGGGGCCAATGAGGCCTGTCACGAGCCCGGCGCGCAACTCGATGTCGATGCCGTTGGCGGCAACAATGCCGCCAAAGTTCTTGTGCAGGTTCTCGCCCGCCAGCGTCACCGCTCCGTTTTCGAAGTTGGCCAGCGGCGTGAGTTGGAAGGCACCGGCCGCCTGCTCCGCCTCCGCCGGGAGGGTGTAGCGGTACCGCTCCGGGAACAGACCTTCGGGACGGAAGCGCAGAATGACGATCAGCATCAGCCCGTAGAAGGCGTTTCGCATGAGGTCGGCGGTGCCGACCGGCAGGTCCAGGAACTTCAGGATCTCCGGCAAGAGCACCAGAATGAACGCGCCGACGACCGCCCCGAACAGGTTTCCGGTCCCGCCGAGGATAATCATGGCGAGTACCAGTATGGTCTCGTCGATGCTGAAGGACTGCGGGCTGACGAAGGCGATGTAGTGAGCTAGAAGCGATCCCGCGATGGCCGCCGTGCCGGCCGAAAGGGCGAAGGCGATCAGCTTGAGCGCCACCACGTTCTTGCCAACGGACTGCACCGCCAACTCGTTCTCGCGCATGGCCCGCAGGGCGCGACCGAAGGGTGAAACCGCGAGCAGCCGCAAGGCGAAGTAGATCGCTGTTGCGACAATGGCCGCGAGCACCAGGAAGGAGCCGGGCGTTGACAGGGACTGGCCGAAGAGCACGATGCGCGGGATGCCGCTGATGCCGTCCGGTCCGCCAGTGAGGCCCTGCGCGTTTCGCAGGATGTCGATCACGATCACCTGCAGGGCGAGCGTCACCACCACCAGATAGTGCCCTCCGACCCGCAGTGCCGGGAGAGCCGCGACTGCGCCGACGGCGGCAGTGAGCACCACGCCGATCGCCATCGCGACGAAGACCGGCACGCCGTAGGCGGTGGTCAGGATCGCGGTCGTGTATGCGCCAATGGCGTAGAATGCGGCGTGCGAGAGGGCGAACAATCCGGCCAGCCCTATGACGACGTTGAAGGACGTCGCAAGGATCGCGTACAGGCAGAACATGACTAAGACGTGGTAGAAATAGTCCATCGGTCAGTTCCCGCGAAGCAGGCCGGTCGGACGCCAGAGCATCACGACGAACAGGACCAGGAAGGCGATGGTGGATTGCCATTCGGTTGGCAACTTCCACATGCCGGTGCTTTCAACCAAACCGAGCAGGAGGCCGCCGATGGCGGCTCCCCTGATTGATCCGACGCCGCCGACGACTACCGCGATGAAAGCGTAGAAAACCGCGAAGAAGCCGATGTGGGTCGAGGCGCCCTCGCGGACCAAAAGGTTGGCGGCGGCTATGGCCGAGATCATCGAGCCGATCGCGAACACCACGATCGCGACCTTGCGCGTGTCGATGCCGACAATCCGCGCCATGTCGACATTATCGGTGACCGCGCGGATGGCGCTGCCCCAGGTGCCGTACTTGAGAAAGGCCGACAGCGCCAGCGCGACCGCCATGAACACCAACACCTGCGCGATCTGCACTCCGGTGACCACCACGTCGCCCAGGAAGTAGATGCCGTAGCTGAAGTCCGGCAACGTCTTGGCATCGGTTCCGAACACGATCGCGAGCGTGTTGGCGATCACGATGAAGAGGCCGAGCGAGGCGACCAGCACCACGAAGGACGGGCTGCCGCGCTCGACTAGGGGCTCGTATATGACGAGATAGGCGAGCACCCCGAAACCGGCGGCGAAGGCCATGCCCAGAACAACTGCCACCGGGAAGGGGAGCCCGAGCGCCGCGATCAGCCACCACATCACGTAGGCGGATGCGGCAAAGACCGGACCGTAGGCAAAGTGGACGATCCCCGTCGTTCCGAAGATCAGGCCGAAGCCGATGCCGAGCAGCGCATATTGGCTTCCATTGCTGATTCCGTTGGCGAGCAACTGCAGGATGAGGTCCATTGAGCACGGTCCGGTCTGTCGTGAGCGGTTCTGAGGGTCACTCGGTGCGGGCCGCCATGAACTCCTTCAGTTTCAGTTGACCATCGGCAACCTCCAGGATCGCGACCCGCTTCAGCGCGACACCATTCTTCTGAAAGGTCATCTTGCCGCCGTATACACTCGCGAAGGAGGGATCCTCCCACAGCGCCTCAGTGAGTCGTGCGCCGTTCCAGTAGTTTCCACCCTTGATCTTGGCGCGTCGGATCAACTCGGCGATCACGTGCACGCCCTCGTAGTAGTTGGCGGCGTAAAAATCCGGATCCTCTCCATGCCGCTGCTTGTACTCATTGTAGAAGCGCTGGCCCATCGCGTTATCGGCGGTTGGTGAGAAGTAGTCGGTTGCTACCTCGACGCCGTTCGAATTGGCGACACCGGCGATCTTGGTGTCCTCGCCGGTCCATTCCATCGAGATGACTGGTTGGCTCATGCCCATTTCACGAACGCGCTTGACCACGAGGCCGGCCTGCGGGGTCGTCGGCCAGTTCAGGACGACGTCCGGCCGGGATGCGCGCAGCTTGGCCACCTGGGTATCAATGTTGGTTGCGTCGGTGGCGAACTGCTCCGCCGCGACGATCTCGAGTCCCAGTTTCTTGGCAACCTCGTAGGAGGCGGCGATGACACTGTCACCGAATTCCGATTTCCCGGCGATCTGCGCGATCCGCTTGAAGCCACGAGCCTGGGCGCGGTGGACCGCTGCCGCGGCAAGGTCGGTGGCGAGCGACCGGTTGTGGAACATGTAGGGCGAGACGCCGATCATGCGCAGGCTGACGCCGCCGCCGTTGATCACGAAAACCTCCTTCTCCTTGGAGATCGGAGCGATCGCCACCGTGGGTCCCGAGAAGGAAGACATCACGGCGGGCGACTGGGCCACCGTGATCAGTCGGTTCATCCCGGCGACCGCGGCCTGAGTGTTGCCGCTCTTGTGATCTTCGATTGCCAGTTCGAGCTTCGTGCCATCAACGCCGCCGGCTGCGTTGATCTCGTCGATGGCGATCAGAGCGCCTCGGCTCATCACGGTGCCGTAGTGCGGTGCAGAGCCGCTCATCGAGAGGATTGCGCCGATCCGGTAGACGTCTGGTTGCTGGGCATGGGCCGGAAGGACCGGGCCGATGAGACCTGCTGCGAGCGCGCTCGCAAGGAAAATCCGCCTGCTCACGTCATTCTCCCTATAGAATATTGTTCTCTTATGTGAAAACGATAGCACCCCTTTCACCGGTGTCAATCGAACCGCTCAGGCACGCCCGCTCGAACTCACGGCAGAGCATCGTGCTGCTTGACGACCATGATTGCCTGGCGATGCCGTGGAACGGGAGATGATGGAACTGGCGCCTCGGTGCCGACGTCCGCGGCGCCGTGACGGTTTCGGGCTACTTCACCTCGGTGAGCTTCACGGCCAGCGCCAGCGGGGCGTCCTCGATCTCGCGGCAGGTGTGACCGGCGCAGTTGGCGAGCTCGGCGGTCCGCTTGGACAGCATGGCGAGGAACGCCGGGTCGGCGGTCGCCGCCGAGTTCGCCATCTGGTGCGGATCGGCCGCCAGGTCGTACAGCTCGCGCTCCCCGGTCGCGTACTCGACGTAGGTCCACTCCGCCGTCCGCACGACGCGGAAGCTCGCGGCGCCGACCAGGCTGTCGGTCTCGGTCTGGCGATGCTCGATACCGAAGCTCTGGCGCCACGGTTGCAGAGGGTCGTCGAGCAGGGGCAGGAACGATCGGCCGTCAGCAAAGCTCGGCGGCGTGACGCCGGCGAGGTCGGCGAAGGTGGGCGCCAGATCGTTGTTAAGAACGAACCGCTGACCCGCGTTGCCTTGGCAACACCTAGCCCGCGGATCACGAACGGGACGCGGATGTCGTCCTCGTAGGAGGTCGTCTTGCCGTATTGCTCGCGGTGCTCTGCAGCCAGGTGGCAACCGTCGACTGGTCGTGGCCGAGGGTGCGGAACTGGAGACCAGCACCTTTCGCGCTGAGTGCGGTTGCGCACCCCGCACCCATGAGCGCCGCCGCGACCAGGGCCGGGACCGACGCGCAAACGTTAAACTATGCGGCTCGGGGCCGCCGGAACTCCGGTCAGTTCAACGTGTCCCAAACCGCCTTCGCCGTCGCCCCGCTGGCCGCCTCGGCCCGCAGCAGCAGGGTGAGCAGCAGGCGGGCTTTCAGCGGCGGCAGCCGGCCGGCCGAGACCACGCCGCGCCGGATCAGGTCGATCTCCGAGCCGCCGCGCTCGTAGGTCGACTGCAGCAGGAAGCCGGACTGGATCCGCGGCGCCATCACCACCGGCATCTGGCGCGCCAGGCTCTCGACCGTGTCGGCCACCCAGCTCGGGGTGTGGCCGCCGCCCATGGCGCCCAGCACCACCCCGTCGTAGCCGTAGTGCCAGGGATCCTCGGCCAGCGCCGCCAGCAGGCCGCCGGGCTCGCCGAGACCGAGGGTGATCAGCGCCACCGTGCCCCGGCCCTTGGCGTCGCCGACGGTCCAGGCGGCGGCCGGGCGGTGTCCGGTGGCGGTGTCGAAGGCCGGCTTGTAGGCGCGGTTCGGGATCGACAGCAGGCGCACCCGATCCTCCACCAGCACCCCGACCGGACCGGCGACCGGGCTGGCGAAGGCGTCGATGCGGTGCGGGCTGGCCTTGGCGACATCGATGGCGGCGTGGATGCTGTCGAGCAGCACCACCAGCACGCCGAGTTCGGCCGAGCGGCGGCGCACCTCCGGGTCGGCGGCGGTCATCACCGCGGCCAGCAGGTTGCCGGGGCCGTCGTGGGACACCGAGAGCGGGTTGCGCATCGCGCCGGTCACCACCACCGGCACCCGGCCGTCGAGCGCCAGGTCGAGCAGGAAGGCGGACTCCTCCATGGTGTCGGTGCCCTGGGTCACCACCACGCCGTCGACCGCGCCCTCGGCGACCAGGTCCTCGATCCGCACCGCCACCGCCAGGACGTCGTCGACCGTCAGGTCGGAGCTGCCGACGGTCTTCACGGTCTCGGCGGTGACCGTCGCGAAATTCTCGAGGCCGGGGACCGCCGCCACCAGGTCGTCGGCGCCGAGGCCGGGCCGGACGCCGCCCTGCTCGCCCTTCACCATGGCGATGGTGCCGCCAAGGGCCAGCACGGCGATTCTCGGCTTGTCGGTCATCGGGCTCTCCTCGGGGCGGGCGGCCTTGACGCGGCCGGGCGGTCGTTGTGGGATCAGCGACAGCCATACGCCGCCCGTCCGGGCTGGCGCAAGACGTCGCCGGGCGCCGCGGTTTCCGCCGCGCGCCCGGAAGCCGCACCATCGAGGAGGAGGAACCCATGGCCGCCCGCGCCTTCGGCCCGCTTCAGGGCATGACCGTGATCGAACTCTGTCACCACATGGCCGGCCCGACCTGTGGCCTGATGCTGGCCGACATGGGCGCCGACGTCATCAAGGTGGAGAAGTCCCAGGGTGGCGACGACACCCGTCGCACCATCCCGCCGGCGATCGGCGGCGAAAGCGCGTCGTTCATGATGATGAACCGCAACAAGCGCGGCGTGGTGCTCGACCTGAAGACCGAGGAGGGTGCGGCGATCCTGCGCAAGCTGGTCGCCAAGGCCGACGTGCTGACCGAGAACTTCCGCCCCGGCGTGCTGGAGCGGCTCGGTCTCGGCTACGAGGAACTGCGCAAGATCAACCCCGGACTGATCTACGCCTCGATCTCCGGCTTCGGCCTGACCGGCCCGTACGCCACGCGCGGCGGCTTCGACCTGGTCGCCCAGGGCATGAGCGGGCTGATGAGCATCACCGGCGAGCGTCCCGACGGCCCGCCGGTGAAGGTCGGCGCGCCGGTCTGCGACATCACCGCCGGCCTGCTGCTGGCGCTCGGCATCTGCGCCGCCTACAGCCACCGCCTCAAGACCGGCCAGGGCCAGCGGCTCGACACCTCGCTGATGGAGGCCGGGATCACCCACACCTACTGGCAGTCGGCGATCGCCTTCGCGACCGGCGTGGCGCCGCGGGCGATGGGCTCGGCGCACCCGCTGAGCGCGCCGTACCAGGCGGTGCGCTGCTCCGACGGCTACATCAACATCGCCGCCAACACCGCGCGGTTCTGGGAAAAGATGTGCGCGATGATCGGCGCGCCGGAGCTGTTCGCCGACCCGCGCTTCCAGAGCAACGGCGACCGCATGGCCAACCTGAAGGCGCTGGAGGCCGAGCTGAACGCCCGCTTCGAGGTCGACACCTGCGCCGCCTGGCTGGCGAAGTTCGAGGCCGAAGGCATCCCCGCCGGCCCGATCTTCGACGTGCTGGAGATGCACCGCGACCCGCAGACCATCGCCCGCGAGATGGTGCCGAGCGTCGAGCACCCGATCGCCGGGACGGTCCAGACCATCGGCCTGCCGATCAAGTTCCACCAGACGCCGGGCAAGGTGGCGACCGCGTCGCCGCTGTTCGGGCAGCACACCGCCGAGGTGCTCGCCGAGCTCGGCTATTCGCAGGCCGACATCGAGGCCCTCGGCACGGCCGGAGCCGTGACCCTGGGCGACGCCAACAGCCGGGAGGCAGCCGAGTAATGACCGCCGTGAAGGGTACGTCCGAGCTTTCGGGCACCGAGGACCTGCTGGTCCACGTCGAGGACCGCATCGCCACCGTCACCATCAACCGGGCGGCCAAGCACAACGCCATGAACCTTGAGGTGTTCGGCGCCATCGGGAAGGTGTTCCGCGCGCTCGACGCCGACCCGGAGCTGCGCTGCGTGGTGGTGCGCGGCGCCGGCGGCAAGGCGTTCTCGGCCGGCGCCGACATCTCGGAGTTCGAGAGCGTCCGCAAGGACAAGGCGGCGGCCAAGAAGTACGCCGAGCTGTCGGGCCCGTCGAACGACGCCGTGGTGCAGTGCCGGCACCCGGTGATCGCGCTGGTCGAGGGACTGTGCGTCGGCGGCGGGTTCGGGCTGGCGGCGCTGTGCGACCTCAGGATCTGCGGCGAGAGCAGCCGCTTCGGGGTGCCCGTGAAGCGGCTCGGCCTCGTGGAGTCGATGGAGGAGCTGGAGTTCCAGGTCAAGAAGTACGGCGCCAGCGCCATGCTGCAGATCCTGCTGGTGGGCGACCTGGTGAACGCGACCGACGCGCTGCGGCTCGGGATCGTCAACAAGGTCGTCCCGGACGCCGAGGTCGAGGCCGCGGCCTACGAGTGGGCAGCCAAGATCGCCGAGGGCGCGCCGCTGACCGCGCGCTGGCACAAGCGGTTCATCTACCGCCTGATGGAGCCGGCGCCGCTGTCCGAGGCCGAGAAGGACATGGGCTACGACGCCTTCGACACCGAGGACTTCCAGCGCGGCTACAAGGCCTTCCTCGCCAAGGAGAAGCCGAGCTTCGTCGGTCGCTGACGTGGCGGTCTGGCCTCGCTCTCGACGGCCGCCGACGGTCCGGGGTCCCGCCGCGGCAGGACGCGGTCCGAAGAGCGCCGCGGGTCGTCTGCCGGGCGGCGCAGCGGCGGCCCGGGACCCACCCGCCGCTGCTGCCGGCCGGCGGGCCCCGAAGGATCCCGCCGGTCCGTGACGCCTCCACCCCTTCGTCGTCATCCCGGGCGGCGCGCAGCGGCGACCCGGGACCCACCCGCCGCCGCCGATGCCGGTCGCTGTGTCGGCCTTGGCTCAGGCCGCCCGGCGCACGCCCGCGCCAACCAACTTCAGCCAGGGGGCGGCGTGGAAGGCGGCCATCAGCGCGTACATCGCGACCATCCCGCCGTGCGGCGAGCCATACCCGCCCGTGCACAGCGCCTCCGCCGGGCCGCCGTCCAGGACGGCGGTCAGCAGCGCCATGACGGCGAAGGTCGGCGACGCCGCCAGCGCCAGGCCGTCGGCCACCCCGAGCGCCGCCGCACTCCGGCTCACGGCTTGGCGCCCGCGCTCTCGGCCCGGAACGCCGCCTCTCCGGCGTCCGAGATCTCGACCCACTTGGTGTCGGGCGCGGCGGCGGCGACGTAGCTGTCGTGCCAGTTCCACCATTTGTAGGCCGGGGTCTGGGGATAGCCGGCGGGCGAGTCCTCCCAGGCCTCCTGCCGGCCCAGCGGCGTGATGTCGAGGTAGTTCCAGGTGCTCCCCATCTGCTCGTCGCCGCGGTTGTTGACGAAGTAGGTGCGGAACACGCGGCCGCCGTCGCGGTAGAACACGTTGGTGCCGTGCCACTCGTCGACGCCGAAGTCGGCGTCGAAGCCGTCGGTGATGGTGAACCACGGCATCCGCCAGCCCATCCGCGCCTTCAGCCTGGCGATGTCCGCCTGGGGTGCCCGCGACACGAAGACCAGGGTGGTGTCGCGGGCGTTCAGGTGGGCGAGGTGGGCGACCTGGTCGGCCACCATCGAGCAGCCCCGGCAGGCCTGATCGGGCCAGCCGAACACCCCCGGCTCGAAGAACGCGCGGTAGACGATCAACTGGCTCCGGCCGTCGAACAGGTCGAGCAGGCTGGCCTTGCCGGCCGGTCCCTCGAACCAGTACGCCGTCTCCACGGCCGTCCACGGCATGCGCCGGCGCTCGGCGGCCAGCGCGTCGCGGGCGCGGGTGTGGGCCTTCTCCTTCACCAGCATCCGCTGGCGGGCCGCCTCCCACTGCCGGCGGCGACACCACCGGCGGTGTCCGCATGGCCGGCCGACCGCCGTTCCGTCCGTTCTCGGTCGATGTCGTCATGGTCCTGAACCTCCTGCCTTGACCGCTGTCCCGCGCCTGTTCGTCGGCGGGGCGTGGGGCAGTTCTGGCACCGGGCGCCGGGCGGTCGGGAGTAACAAGTGTGGCGCCATTCACTGTGATCACACGGAACAGATTCGTCGGCCGGCGGGTTACCGGAGCATGTCCACGCATTGAGGGAGACAGCGATGAACCGGGATCAGATCTCAGGCAATTGGAAGCAGCTCAAGGGCAAGGCCCAGCAGCAGTGGGGCAAGCTCACCAACGACGACCTCGACCAGGTCGAGGGCAAGCAGACCGAGCTCGCCGGCCGGATCCAGGAGCGCTACGGCAAGACCCGCGAGGAGGCCGAGCGCGAGGTCGACGAGTGGCTCGCCAAGCATTGACGAAGCGGGCCGTCTGAGCGGCCTGAGGCACCAGGGAAGCGCGCCGGAGCATCAGTTCCGGCGCGCTTCGCCGTTCATGCGGTCGTGACGCTGGCGGATCTCCGCCGGCCAGGTGCTCTTGATGTACGACAGCACGGCGATGATCTCGCCGTCGGCGAGAACGGTCTCGTAGCCCGGCATGTCGGACGCGTAGGTCGGGTCGCCCGATGACCCGGGCCGGCCCGAACTTGGTCAGCGCGAACAGCACGGCGTCGGGGTGATGCCAGGTGTGACCGGTCTCGTCGTGCGGCGGCGCCGGCAGCCTGCCGTCCGGCCGGCGGCGCTGCCAGTCCGGCTGGCCCTGCAGTTCGGCGCCGTGGCAACTGGCGCAATGGACCTCGTACAGCGCCCGGCCGCCGGCCACGGTGGCGGGGTCGTCGGGCCGCAACAGCGGCGCGCCCGGGTCCTCGGCGTCGGGTACCGCGACCAGCACCCCCGCCACGATCGCCGCCGCCAGCGCCACGCCGGCGGCGGCCAGTATCATGGGCCGCTGTATCGGCATGGTGCGTCCTCCCTGTCCTGCTCGCGCGCCGCGCAGTCGTGGTGGCGCGGCGAAATTGGTGGTGCCGGCGATCAATGCCGGTGGCGGTGTTGTCCGTGACCGCCACCGGCGTCGCCGTAGCCGCGCAGCCGGTCGTAGAGCACCCGCTGGTGCCGGTCCAGCAGGTCGCGCGTCGCCAGGTGCTGGCGCAGATGCGCCGTCCGCAGCCGCCCGCGCAGCTCGGCGATCTCCATGACCTTGGCGCCCAGGCTGCGCTCGTCCAGCGAGGCGGTTCGGAAGCCCTGCTCCAACTCGGCCTCGCGCGCCACGACGGCGGTGCCGAGGGCGACGGCCTCGGTGCGCATCGCCTCGAACAGCGCCGCGATCGCGGCGCGCTGGGCCTCCGACAGGCCCAGCGGTTCGGCCAGGTCGAGCACGTGCCGCGGCCCCGGAAACCCGTTCAGCTCGGCGGCCAGCGCCAGCGACATCCCGTTGCCGGCTTCGAGGTCGGCGACCTCCTGCGCCGACAGCGCCTTGATCTCGCGCGTCTCCATCCCGCGGTACGGGCTGGTGTCGGCGCCGGCCGGCGCGGCGAGTGCGGCGAACGCGAGCAGGGCGACGGCGGCGGCACGCATGACCGGGGCTCCATCTGGTGGCGACGGCGCGCACCATACCGCGGCCGGCCCGCCCGGCTCTAGATCCCGAGCGCGACCGGCGAGGATACCGGCACCGCCTGGCACAGCAGGGCGTGGCCGGGTCTGCGGCTCGGCGACCGGCGGCCGCGGGTAGCGCACCCGCCCCGGCCAGCAGCGGCGCCGCGCACGTCCCGCAGCTGCCGGACCGGCAGCTCGACGGCGCCTCGACGCCGTGCGCCTCGGCGAGGTCCAGCAGGCTGCCGGAATCCGGGGTCCAGGTCGCCGTGACGCTGGCCGCCTCGAACGTCACCTCGGCGCTCGCCACCGCCGGCCCGGTGTCGACCAACCCGGCCGGCCCAGCCGGCCCGAAGGCCTCGCTGCGGATGCGCTCGGCTCGGACGCCGAGGCTTACCAGGGCCGAGCGCATGTCGGCCATGAAGCCGGCCGGGCCGCACAGGTAGACGTCGCAGGCGTCGAGCGGCAGCAGCGACCGCAGCGCCGCGGCGTCGATCCGCCCGCTGGCGTCGAAGTCGCGGCCTGCCGCGTCGCCGGGCCGGGGCGCGGTGTAGCGGACGTGCGTGGTCAGGTGGTCGGGATGGGCCGCCGCCAGGTGCCGCACGTGGGCGGCGAACGCGTGCTCGCCGCCGTGGCGGGCGGCGTGGACGAACCAGATCCGCCGGTGCGGCGCCCGGCGCCGTCCCTCCGGTCCGCCGAGCAGATGGTTCAGCATGGCGATCATCGGCGTGACGCCGATCCCGCCCGACAGCAGCAGCACCGGGCGCCGGCTGTCGGTGTCGAGGACGAAGCCGCCGGCCGGGCGCGAGGCGCGCACGGTGTCGCCCGGCGGCCAGGGCGTGCAGCCGGCCGCTCGCCGCTCCGCCAGGCTCGCGCTTGACGGTGATGCGGTAGGCCCGGCCGTCGGGCGCGTCCGACAGGGTGTAGGTCCGCCGCGTCGGCCGCGCCTCGCCGGGCAGGTCGAGGGCGATCGGCAGGAACTGGCCCGGCCGGTACGGGGCGACGCCGCCGCCGTCGGCCGGCTCCAGCACGAGGCTGCGCGCCGTCGTCGCTCTCCTCGACGATCGCCGCCACCCGGAACGCCCGGTCGACGCCGCCCCGCGCGGCGGCGTCGAGGGAACCCTCGGCCTCCGCCCAGGTGCCGGTGGCGGCGAGCTGCGGGGCCGGCTCGACCTCGCCCCAGCGCAGCGGCACCGCGTTCTCGATCAGCAGGCTGTGCCGCAGCCGGAACCGCAGCAGCCGCTCGGCGCCGGCGAAGGCGGCGACCTCCGGCCCCTCCCACACCACCTCGGCCTCGCCCGACAGCATCAGGGCGTCGCCGGTCTCGAAATCGACGAACAGCAGGCCGGTGGCCGGGTTCAGGGCGATGTTGCCGAAGGTGTTGAAGTAGAAATTGCCGAGGAAGTCGGGCGCGGTCAGCACGCTGGCGCCGTCCTCGTCGCGGGCGCGCACGAAGCCCGGCCGGCCGCCGCGGTGCGAGACGTCGACGCCGCGCACCGGGTCGCCGTCGCGCGCACCGGGGGCGGCGGTGGCGATGAAGAAGGTGTCGGCGCCGGCCACCAGGGCGCGGGCCCGTTCCGACAGCAGCGCGCCGCCGCGCTCGACCCGCCGCGGGGCGGCGACCGACGCCGGGTCGGCGGCCAGGCGGGCGGTGCGCGCCTGGATGTATTGCGGGCAGTTGCCGAAGCTCTGCCCGACCCGCACCGTCACCCGCCCATCGGCGAGCGCGGCGACCGTGCCGTTCATGCGGTTGCGCCGGCGGGTCTCGGGCTGGATGCCGAGCAGGCCGAGCGGCGCGCCCGCCGCCAGCGCGCCGGCGAGCGGGTCGCCGTGGGCCGGCACCGCGGCGATGGTGAGGGTGCGCGGGTCCGGCGAGGCGATGAAGCCCGGCTCGCCGACCAGCGACCGAGGCCCACGGCCGGTCGTCGCCGTCCAGGCTGCCGACCACCAGGAACGGCAGCGTGGCGAAGAACGCGCGGTGCTGGTCCGGCATGAAGTCGCGGATCGCCCGGCGGCCGGCGGCCTCGGCCCGGGCGCGGACGCCGGCGCGCTCCTGCAGGGCGGCCTCGCCCTCGTGGGACGGCGATCCGGGGCCGGGCCAGCCGGCGAGGGGGGCAGTGACGGTCATGTCGGTCTCCCATGTCTGTCCCGGCCGGCTGCTCGCGGTCCGGCCTACGCCGCCAGGCCGACGGCGCTGCGCGGCATCGCCACGAAGCCGGGCAGCGCCTCGATGCGGGCCAGCCAGGCGCGGATGTGCGGGTACGGCTCCAGCGAGACGTCGCCCTCCGGGGCGTGGGCGGTGTAGGAGTAGTGGGCGATGTCGGCGATGGTCGGCGCCGCGCCGGCGAGGTACGGCTCGGCCGCCAGCTGGGCGTCGACGATGCCGAACAGGGTGCGGGCGATGGCGTGCGCCTTGTCGCGGTCGATGCGCGACCTTGAACACGTTGCCGACCCGCGCCGTCGCCGGCCCCTCGGCCAGTTGGCGGGCGGCGACCGACAGCCAGCGCTGCACCCGCCCGGCGGTCGCCGGATCGGCCGGCAACCAGGACGCCGGAGGCGTCGTAGCGCCGGCAGAGGTAGACCAGGATGGCGTTGCTGTCGGCGAGCGTCAGGTCGCCGTCCTCGATCGCCGGCACCTGGCCGAACGGGTGGCGCGCCAGAAACGCCGGCGAGCGGGTGCCGGCCGGCCCGATCTCCACGTCGACCGCCTCGAACGGCAGGCCGAGCAGCGACAGCATCAGCTCGACCCGGTGGCAGTGGCCGGACAGCGCGTGGCGGTACAGGCGGATGGGCGCGGCGGGGGTCGCCATGGTCTTCCTCCCTCGGTTCGGTTCGATGCGACGAAGATGAGCCTTGCGATCGAAGACAAGAATGCTCATTGATGACAATCGATAATTCCAATTGGTGGAATGATGGACCGGATCGACGCGATGCGGGTGTTCGTGGCGGTGGCGGAGGCCGGCGGCTTCGCGCCGGCCGCCCGGTCGCTGCGGCTGTCGCCGCCGGCGGTGACCCGGGCGGTGGCGGCGCTGGAGGACCGCATCGGCGCCCGCCTGCTGCACCGCACCACCCGCATCGTGCGGCTGACCGAGGCGGGTGCGCGCTACCTGGCCGACGCCCGGCGCATCCTGGCCGAGCTGGAGGAGGCCGAGGCGACGGCGGCCGGCGCGCACGCCGACCCGCGCGGCCAGATCGCCGTCACCGCACCGCTGCTGTTCGGCAAGATGCATGTGGCGCCGGTGGTGCTCGGGTTCCTCGAGCGGTTTCCGGAGGTGTCGGCGCGCACCCTGTTCGTCGACCGGGTCGTCGACCTGATGGACGAGGGCCAGGACGTGGCGGTGCGGATCGCGGTGCTGCCCGACAGCACGCTCAGCGCCGTGCGGGTCGGGCAGGTGCGCCGCGTCGTCTGCGCCGCACCGGAGTACCTCGCCCGCCGCGGCACGCCGGCGACGCCGCGCGACCTCGAGGGCCTCGACTGCATCGGCTTCCAGTCTGGGGCGGCGCCGGCGCCCTGGGTGTTCCCGGCGCGGACCGGCGAGGGCCGGGAGACCGTGCGCCCGCCGATGCGGCTGCTGGTCAACAACGCCGACGTCGCGGTGGCGGCGGCGCTGGCCGGGCACGGCACTCACCCGGGTGCTGTCCTACCAGGTGGCCGAGGAGGTGCGGGCCGGCCGGCTCGCCGATCGTCCTGGCCGACCACGAGCCGCCGGCGATCCCGGTCCAGCTGGTGCACCTGGAGGGCCGGCGGGCGGCGGCGCGGGTCAGGGCCTTCGTCGACTTCGCGGCGGAACGTCTGCGGGCGGTGCTGGGCGCGTGATGGCTCCTCAACCCTCTGCCAACGCCCGGGCGCTCCGGCCCATGTCGCCGAACAGCCAGATCAGGCGCTCGGCGTGGTTGGCGACCGCCAGCAGGTGCATGCGCTCCTCGGCGGCGAGGTCGTGTTCCTCGGCGAGGTAGGCGGAGCGCACGCTCCTGATGCCGTTGCCGTCTTCCGACGTCGCGGCGTCGAGCAGCGCGCGATCGGTGGCGTCCTGGTTCTGCAGGACGTCGGACAGGGTGAGCGTGATGGTGTCGACGCCTTCCACGACGGCCGCCAGAAAGCGCCCGCCGACCTTTGAGCCCCCCAGCCGCTGCCGTTCGCGGGCAATGCCGGCGACGGCCGCGCCGGCGGCCTCGAGGGAGTGCTGGAAGCTCAGAAGCGCGCTCAGACGGTCGTAGGACGGGCCGCTGAGATGGCGGCCGGACGCCAGATCGTCGATGGTCTCCCGGACGGTGGTGCCGAGCACGTCGAAGGCTTCCCGGATCTGCTCGAAGGCGGCGGCGGGTCGGTCGGCGCGCAGGCCGTCGAACATCTGCGAGAGGTAGCCGACCAGCCGGCGCTGCTCCAGCGCGACCAGATCCATCGCGGTGTCCGGATCGTCGGCGGCATGCTCGTGCAGGTATTTCGGACGCGAGGCGATCTCGACCTCGGTATCGGGCCACAGCCTCATGAGCAGCCTGACCGAGACGCCGACCAGCGGCATCATCAGCGCGCCCGGCACCACGTTGAACAGGGTGAAGGCGATCGCCACACGCGTGTCGGGGTCGTCGGACATCGCTTCCAGCAGGGCGAGCATCAACGGCGCCCCGGTCCAGATCTCGACGTAGAACAGGGGAACCAGCAGCCCCGCCCCGGCGAAGTTGTAGAAGGTCTGGTACATCGCGATCTGCTTCGACTGGCCCTTCAGCCGTACCGACAGGACCAGCGTGAGCAGCGAGGATCCGACGTTGGCGCCGTACACGATCATCAGTGTCTCGCCGGGTCCGAAGAGTCCGGCGTTCTGAAACGCCAGCACCACGGCGAGGACCGCGATCGACGACTGCACGACGAAACTGAGGATGCAGCCGATCAGGAATCCGAACAGATACGAGCCCCGGGTCCAGCCGAGCAGCTCGGCAAACCACGCCTCCCCGGCCAGCGGCGCCACGCTCTGGTTCATCATGTTGAGACCGAAGAACAAAAGGGCGATGCCGAGAGCCACGCCGACCAGCGAACCGGCTGTCGTCCGGGCGTCGCCGCTGTACAGCACCCCGGCGATCCCCAGCAGGAACAGCACGGCGATGTGGATGTCGATCACCAGGATCAGCGCGATCATCCCGCCGAAGACGTTCAGTCCGACGATCATCGGCATCGCCTGGCGGACCGACATCAGCCCGGACCGCATCATGCTGACGATGATGAACATGGTCGCCGCGCCGCTCTGGGTGATGACGACGAAGCCGCCGCCCCACAGCAGGCCGAGCAGCGGGCTGCGGGTGTAGCGCGCGACCAGCGCCCGAAGCCGCCGGCCGCTCAGGCGCTTCAGATGCTCGGTGAGGATCTGCAACCCGGCGAAGAACAACCCGAGGCCGGCGAGCAGCGCTCCGATGGTGGAAACCACGCATCCTCCCTTCGTATGACGCGACGTTGAAGACCGGGTATCGCATCGGGCGGGGGCGGCGCGAAAGCCTTCCCACCGCCGGACAACGCTCAGAGCAAGCGCCGGTCGCGGCGTAACCCACTACAGCCGCCATCAGCAAGCCAGCGATCGGCCCCTCGCTTCTGCCGGGGTCCCCGCCGCGACGCTGGCTGGCCGACGGAGCGGCGGGTGGTTCCCGGCGCGCGCTGCGCTTGGCCGGGATGACGACGGGGTGGGGGAAGGGCTTACGATTTGCGTGGGGGAAGGGCTTGCGCTTTGCGTCGCCAGGGCATTGCGCGCCCTCATTTTTGCCGTCACCCCGGAAGCCGTGGCGAAGCCGCGGCTATCCGGACCCACACGCCGCCGCTAGCCGAACAGCAGCCAGATCGGGGCGATCGCGAAGACCAGGGCCAGGGCGGCGTGGACGGTCCGGGAGCCGGGCTCCCCGCCCTTGGACGGCGTCGCTGCAACCCCCTGCATCGTCCCCAGCACGCCGGAGCGGAACCACCAGTACCAGAACAGGAACGAGACGACGAACAGGGCGAGCAGCATCAGGTAGCCGCCGAGCCCGGCAGCGCAGTCCTCGGGGGGCATTCCTAGGATCGAGCACATCTGCATCGGCGCCTGACGTGACGGGACGGGATCAGGGTAGAGGGCTTGCGGTTCCCCTGCCAGCCTTGCGACGGGGCAGCGGTCCGCTCACCCGCCCGACGGCTTCGGCAGGGAGGCGAACCACTGCAGCATCGGCCCGAGCGCCTTGCGCCACACCTTCCAGTCGTGACCGCCGTCGTCGATCCTGAGTTCGACCGGGATGGTTCGCTCGCGCAGTTCCTCGAACAGCTCGAGGGTGGCGAACTGGGTCCCGAAGCCGTCGTCGTCGCCGGCCGCCAGATAGATGCCGAGCGGTTCCGGAGGATTCTGGATGCGCGGCAGGTAGCGGCGCGGGTGGTTGAGAAGGAACCGTTGCGGGTCGAAGGGGGCTCCGAACGAGCCGTCGAAGATCTGGGTCATGCGCGCCGGATCGGCCGGCTTCCACCCCGGTGCCACGCGATTCCACAGCGCCGCGCTCAGCGCGCCGACCGCGCGGTAGCGTTCGGGGTACTCGAACGCGAGGCGCAGCGCGCCGAAGCCGCCCATCGAGAGACCGGCCACGAAGCGGCCGTCCCGCGTCTCCATCGCGCGCCAGCGTGCCTCGACGTGCAGCGGCAGGTCGTCGCGGACGGCGGAACCGTAATTGCCGGGGCCGCCGATATCGCCGGAATCGACCCACCAGCTCCGCGTCCCGGAGGGCATCACCACGATGAACGGCTTCAGCCCCTCGGCACGGATCAGCCGGTCGAGGGTCTCTTCCACCCGTCCAAAGACCGGCCAGGAGCGCTCGTCGTCGCCGACGCCGTGCAGCAGGTAGACCACCGGATAACGCCGGTCGGCCTCGGCCGCCTCGTGGTAGGACGGCGGCAGGTAGATCGAGAACCGCATCGGCCCGCCGAGCGCCGGGCTTTCGAACGATTGCGACAGCAGCATCTCGGCGGCGGCCGGCGCGCCGGCCAGCGGACCGGCAAGTAGACCCAAGGCAACGAGGACCCTCGCGACAGGGCGACGGGCCGCAAGGCGGATCATGACGGCGGGCTCCGGGGCGGGCGAGGCGGTCGAACCGCGACCGCGACGGTGCCTTGTTACCTCAACTGGGCGGCCGGCGACAACAGCAGACGCCGGTCAGGCGGTCGGCGCCAGCATCGTTCGCGCCCGCTCGGCCAGCGCCTCGGGGATGGCGCTCGGGCGGCGCGCCTCCATGTCAAGGTGGACGCCGAACTGCGACAGCTCGGCGACCACCGCGTCGTCGGTCGGGCGGACCAGGCGGTGCACCAGGCGCATCGACGACCGGCCGATCTGGGCGACGCAGGAATGGCAGTCGACCGGCTCGCCGAGGCCGGGCCGCTCGGCGACGCGCAGCTGGAACTCGAAGGTCGAGTAGCCGATCCGCTTCTCGCGCAGATACTCCGACGTCATGCCGGCCTGCGCCAGGATCTGGCCGATGGCGGCGGAGAAGCGGTGGATCATGGCGTCGACCCCCATGCGCCCGGACCGGTCGAGGTCGCGCGGGATCACCATGTCGGTGGCCGTGCGCACCCACTGCGGTCCCCAGACCGGGTCCGGGCGGACCTCGCGCTCCGGCCCGTCCCACACGGCGAGGGCGCTGGCGGCGGCGCTGGCGCCGATCACCGTCTGCTCGGTGGTGGCGCACAGCGCGCCGTCGGCCGTGTCGTACAGCTTGTGGCCGATCACCAGGTCGCCCTCCTCGGCCGAGATCGGCGCCGACAGCGACGTGGTAGCTGTCGCCGGCCCGCAGTTCGCGCTGGTAGCGGGTGTGCCAGTCGACGGTGCGGGTGGCGGCCGGATCCTGGCCGAGCGCCAGCAGCGCCCGGTCGCCGGCGACCGCGAACTTCTCGTAGTAGTAGGCGACGGTGAAATGCTCGACGACGTCGGTCTCCCACGGGAAGACGTTCGAGCGGAAGGTCTCGAAATACGCGCTCACGATCAATCCTCCAGGCAATAGAAGCGGACGGCGTTGTCGTGGAACACCGCCTCGAGTTCGGGCCGGGTCAGGCCGGAAAGAATGGCGAGGAAGCCCTCGAGCTGGTCGCGAAACCCGACCTTCAGGCTGGCGGGCGGGAAGTTCGACGCCCACATGCAGCGCTCGACACCGAAGATCTCCACCGCCTCCAGCACCACCCGGCGGTTGCTTTCGACCGTCCACGGCGCGTCCTTGAGGCCGAGTTCCGACAGCTTGACGTTGACCCAGGGCAGCCGGGCGATCGCCCGCATCTGGTCGCGCCAGAGCGCCAGCCCGGCCTCGGAGCGGTCCCACGGGAAGCCGGTGTGGTTGAGCGCCACCGGGATCTCCGGGTGCTTCTCGATCACCGCCGCGGCCTCGGCGAGGTGCCAGCACGGCACCCGCAGATCGTAGCGCAGACCGAAGCGGGCGAGTTCGGCGTAGCCGCGCCGCCACGCCGGGTCCGACAGGCTGCGCGGCCCGTCCGGCTTCGGCGCGTCGGGCGTCGCCGAGGTCACCGGCTTCGAGCGCACGCCGCGCATCAGCGGCGAGCGGCAGTGCTCCGCGAGCTTGTCCGCCAGCGCGGGATCCTCGAGCCAGACATGGCCGACGATGGCGTTCGGCATGCCGTGCTCGGCGGCGATCGCGGTCAGCCACCGGGTCTCGCCCACCTGGTCGGCGCGGTCCCACTCCGCCTCGACGTGCACGGTCTTGACGATCCGGAAGCCGGCGGCTTCGCGGCGGTAGTCGGCCGGCAGGAACTGGCGTTTCAGGGCGGCGTAGTCGCCCAGGAAGAAGTTCGGCTCCGGATGGTCGGATAGCCAGGGGTAGTAATTCCGTTCCAGGTCCCAAAGATGATGGTGTGAGTCCACGATCTCGAGGTCGGTCATGATGGTATGTCGTCAGAAGGGGCGGGGACGCCGAGGATGGCACGCGCCCGGCGCCCGGGCAAAGGGTAGGACATGACGGTTCCGACGGCGACGCGCCGGATCGGCGTGCTGACCAGCGGCGGCGACTGCGCCGGCCTCAACGCTGCCATTCGCGCTGTCGTCCTGCACGCCGACGCCCTCGGCTGGGAGGTGATCGGCATCGAGGACGGCACCCTCGGCCTGCTCGACCGCCCGGTGCGGGCGCGCCGGCTGATGCCGGCGGAGTTCGACGGAATTCTCTTGCGCCGGGCCGGCACCATGCTCGGCACGGTCAGCACCGGCGATCCGTTCGCGGCCCGGATGCCCGACGGCACCGTCGTCGACCAGTCCGAACGGATGCGCGAGGGCATCGCCGAACTCGGCCTCGACGCGCTGATCGGGATCGGCGGCGACGGCAGCTTCCGGATCCTCGACCGGCTGGCCCGGCTGGCGGGCGTGCCGTTCGTCGGCGTGCCGAAGACCATCGACAACGACGTCTACGGCACCGACGCCGCCATCGGCTTCAACACCGCGGTCGAGGTGGCGGTCGAGGCGCTCGACCGGCTGCAGCCGACCGCCCAGAGCCACGACCGGGTGATGGTGCTCGAGGTCATGGGGCGCGACGCCGGCCACATCGCGATCCACGCCGCGGTTGCGGGCGGCGCCGACATCTGCCTCATCCCGGAGATCCCGTATTCGATGGAGGGGCTGACGGCCAAGCTCCGGGCGGTGTCGGCCTCCGGGCGGTCGTTCGCCCTGGTGGTGGTGTCGGAGGCGGTCCGGACCGACACCGGCGAGCCGGTCGCCCACGTGAAGCCCGACGGCCGGATCCGGTACGGCGGCATCGGCCACTGGCTGGCCGAGCGGATCGAGGCGGAGATCGGCGTCGACTCGCGGGTCACCGTGCTCGGGCACGTGCAGCGCGGCGCCGAGCCGATCGCCGTCGACCGGGTGGTGGCCAGCGCCCTCGGCGTGCACGCCGTCGACCTGATCGCCGCCGGCCGAGCCGGCCGGGTGGCGGTGTGGAGCCGGCGCGGCGTCGGCGACCTGCCGCTCGAGGAGGTCGTCGGGCGGACCCGCCTGGTGGAGCCGGACGACATCCTGGTCCGCACCGCGCTCGGGCTCGGCATCTACATCGGCGACCTCCCGCCGGGTTGAACGGTCGTCCCTTCCGCGTCACCGGCGACGCGCTACACTCCCGGCTGGCGACAACTGCCGTGGAGGACTGACGATGGCCCGGATCAACCCGCTGAAGATGCGCCTGCAGGCCGGCCGGCCCGGCGCCGGCATGCTGATCACCATGCCGAGCGTCAACCTCGCGCAGATCCTCGCCGGCGCCGGCTTCGACTGGCTGTTCATCGACCTGGAGCACGGGCCGATCGACATCGCGTCGGTGCACCACCTGATCGCGGCGACGGCGGGAACCGGCTGCGCGCCGCTGGTCCGGATCCCGGCGCCGGACCCGAACCTCTGCAAGCCGGCGCTCGACGCCGGCGCCATGGGGCTGATCTTCCCGATGATCTGCACCCGCGAGCAGGCCGAGGCGACGGTCCGCTGCGTCAACTACCCGCCCGAGGGCGTGCGCGGCTGGGGGCCGTTCTACGCCCCCACCCGCTGGGGGCTGAAGGGCCCGATGGAGTATTTCGAGGCGGCCAACCGGGAGCTTCTGAACGTCGTGCTGATCGAGCACATCGACGCGATCGCCAACGTCGAGGAGATCGTCGCCGTCCCCGGCATCGACGTCGCCATCATCGCGCCGATGGACCTGGCGATGAGCATGGGCAGGCCGGGCGACCGGGACCACCCCGAGGTGCTGGAGGCGATCGGTCGCGCCGAGGCGGCGATCCTGGCCAGCCCGGTGGCGCTCGGCGGCATGTCGCTGTCGGCGGCGGAGGCGAACGCCAAGATCGAGCGCGGCTATCGCGTGCTGCTGATGGGCTATGATGTCCTGCTCATCCAGCAGGGTGCTGCGCGGTTGCTCGACGGCATGCAGCGGTAACCCCGACCGCGCGGGTGCGGCCGCCGGTCGCGGATCAACCGGGGGTTCAACTTATGCTATCATGGCGGGTATGGCAGCGAGCGACGGACCGACCATCCCCCTGAGACACCGGCTGGCCGCCTGGTGGCGGGGCTACGACGCTTCCGAGTACTACGCGTGGCGCGCCGGGGCGGTGTCGACGCCGCCGAAATCCATGGAAGACCTGATGCCGGCGCTGCCGGCGCTGACCTCGGTCGACCATGCCCGTGCCCGCACCGACGTGCTGCAGCGCCTGTTCGGAGCCGGCTACACGACACCCGGAGGGCCCGAGCAGGCGGTCGAGATCGTCAAGCCGCTCGGGCTGACGCCGGTGCATTCGGTGCTGGACCTGTCGGCCGGGCTCGGCGGTGCCGCCACCGCCGTCGCGCAGCGCTTCGGGGTGTGGATCACCGGCTACGAGATGGATCCGGAACTGGCGGAGCGGGCCGCCTCGGTGGTCGCGACCCTCAAGGGCGGCGACCACGTGACGGTGCGCGGCTTCGCGCCCGAGGGCTTCAGCCTGCGACCGAAGAGCTTCGACTGCGTGGTGTCGCGGGAGTCGCTGTTCGAGGTCGGCAACCGCGCCGCCCTGCTGAAGGAGGTCCACGCGGTGCTCAAGGACTGGGGACAGCTGGTCATCACCGACTACGTGCTGCCGGTGGACGGCGAGCCCTCCGAGCGGGTGCGGGCCTGGCTCGACTCGGAAGACCTCTCCGGCAGACCGTGGTCGCGGGCGGAGTACGAGCGCGCGTTCGCCGAACTGCGCTTCGACGTCCGCATCCTCGAGGACCGCTCGGTCGAGCACCGCCGTCACATCCGCGACCACTTCGCCCGATTCCTGGAGAGCCTCGACGGCAGCGACAAG
Source organism: Rhodospirillaceae bacterium (assembly GCA_018401495.1). GTDB lineage: Bacteria > Pseudomonadota > Alphaproteobacteria > Thalassobaculales > Thalassobaculaceae > Thalassobaculum_A. The sequence goes on along the minus strand of JAGYJX010000005.1, from coordinate 612,671 downwards.
CTGGCGGAGGATCCGGCGCACCGCGCCGCCCTGATCGCCGAGGCCGAGCGCTGGGCGCGCCGCGCCGCGCTGCTGGAAAGCGGCGAACTGGCGTTGTACCGGTTTTTCGCCCTCAAGCCGGAAGCGGCGGGGTAGTCGGGACGCCGCAGGGGCGAGCCTTCCATGGATTGTTGACACGGGCCCGCGCCCTGAGTAGCTTCCGCGCTCTTCGAGATACCGGGGACTTCCGATGCGCGTTGCCAACTCTCTGAAGACGTTGAAGAAGCGGCACAAGGATTGCCGCATCATCCGCCGCAAAGGGCGCGTCTTCGTCATCAACAAGACCAACCCGCGCTTCAAGGCGCGGCAGGGCTGATCCGCGCGCGGGACGGCGCGCTCGGCGCCGCCCGCGAGCTCGACCCTGACCGCTTCTCCCGCGGGGACAGGCGGCCGACGGCGACGTCGCGCCGCCTTTCGTGTGTCCGGCATCCGTTGCCGGCGCCGAGCGCCCGGCGGTGGCTTGAAATGCGCGGTCCGTCAGGCAAGGTAGGCCGTCGGGCCGGCGTCGTCTGGTGCCGCCCGCTCAGTCGGATCGACCGGGGAGATCGCCGATGAGGATGCCGGAGCCGGATCGGGCGGTGCTGGAGCGCCGCGGCGAGATCGTGGCGGCGCTGCGGGCGATCGTTCCCGGCGAGGGCGTGATCGCCGACGACCGCGAGATGCGTCCCTACGAATCCGACGGGCTGACCGCCTACCGCCAGCTGCCCATGGTGGTCGTGCTGCCGGAGACCACCGCCCAGGTCGCGGCGATCCTGGCGTACTGCCACGCCAACGGCGTCAAGGTGGTGCCGCGCGGCGCCGGGACCTCGCTGTCGGGCGGGGCGCTGCCGCTGGCGGATGGCGTGCTGCTCGGCCTCGGCAAGTTCAACCGCATCCTCGACATCGACTACGCCAACCGCACGGTGACGGCGCAGCCCGGGGTGACCAACCTCGGCATCACCCACGCCGTGCAGGACCGCGGCTTCTACTACGCCCCCGACCCGTCCTCGCAGATCGCCTGCTCGATCGGCGGCAACGTGGCGGAGAACTCGGGTGGCGTGCACTGCCTGAAATACGGCCTGACCACCAACAACCTGCTCGGCATCGAGATGGTGACGATCGAGGGCGAGGTGCTGCGCCTCGGCGGCAAGCATCTCGACTCCGAGGGCTACGACCTGCTCGGCCTGATGACCGGCTCGGAGGGGCTGCTGGCGGTGGTGACCGAGGTGACCGTCCGGATCCTGCGCAAGCCGGCGACCGCGCGCGCGGTGCTGGTCGGCTTCGGCAGCAGCGAGGAGGCCGGCCTGTGCGTCGCCGCCGTCATCGCTGCCGGCATCGTGCCGGGCGGCATGGAGATGATGGACGGGCCGGCGATCAACGCCGCCGAGGATTTCGTGAACGCCGGCTACCCGCGCGACGCCGGCGCGCTGCTGATCGTCGAGCTCGACGGGCCGGAGGTCGAGGTCGATTTCCTGATCGAGCGGGTGCGCGCCATCGCCGCGGCCAACGGCGCGACCTCGGTGCGGGTGTCGGTCAGCGAGGACGAGCGCAACGCCTTCTGGGCCGGCCGCAAGGCGGCGTTCCCGGCGGTCGGGCGGATCTCGCCCGACTACTACTGCATGGACGGCACCATCCCGCGCCGCCAGCTGCCCGAGATCCTGTCGCGCATGACCCGGATGAGCGAGCAGTACGGGCTGCGCGTCGCCAACGTGTTTCACGCCGGCGACGGCAACCTGCACCCGCTGATCCTGTTCGACGCCAACCAGCCGGGCGAGCTGGAGCGGGCCGAGGCGTTCGGCTCCGACATCCTGCGCGCCTGCGTCGAGCTCGGCGGCGTCCTGACCGGCGAGCACGGCGTCGGGGTCGAGAAGCGCGACCTGATGGAGACCATGTTCACCGAGATCGACCTGGCCCAGCAGCAGCGCGTGAAGTGCGCCTGGGATCCCAAGGGCCTGCTGAACCCGGGCAAGGTGTTCCCGACCCTGCACCGCTGCGCCGAACTCGGCCGCATGCACGTCCAGCGCGGCCAGCTGCCGTTCCCCGACCTGCCGCGGTTCTGATGGGCGCCCAGCGCACGCCCTTCTGTCGTTCGCCGGAGCGGCCGGTGGCCCCCGGCTCCGTCTCGCCTTTGGCGATCCGGTCCGGGGTGACGAGAGGGAGGGGTGCGCGACGGGCGCCGGGGCGGCGGGTGGGCCCCGGCTCGGCCCGCCCTGCGGGCGTTCCGTCCGGGGTGACGATAGGGAGGGGTGTGCGACGGGCGCCGGGGCGGCGGGTGGGTTCCGGCTCCGTCTCGCCGTCGGCGATCCGGTCCGGAATGACGACGAGGGTAGGGGTGCGACGGGCGGGCATCGTGCCAGGGTTGGGTTTGAGGGCAGCGGATCGCGCCGCGCGGCGTTCCCACCCCACTCGTCATTCCGGACGGACGCGCGCGAGCGCGGCCGATCCGGAACCCACGGCGCGACGGGCGCCGGAGCGGCGGGTCGGTTCCGGCTCCGTCTCGCTCTTGGCGATCCGGTCCGGAATGACGGAAACATGGGGAAGCTCCTTCGGGCTCGACGGGGGCGCCCGATGACCGACATCTTCCGGCCCGACACCGCTGCCCAGGTCCAGGACATCGTCGCCTGGGCGGCGTCGGCCGAGACGCCGATCGAGATCGTCTCGCGCGCCACCAAGCGCGCCGTCGGCCGGCCGTTGCAGACCGCCCACACCCTCGACCTGTCCGGACTGTGGGGCATTACCCTGTACGAGCCGGAGGAACTGGTCTGCCAGGCCGGCCCCGGGACGCCGCTCGCCGAGATCGAGGCGGCGCTCGCCGGGCAGCGCCAGATGCTGGCGTTCGAGCCGATGGACCTCGGCCCGCTGCTCGGCGGCGAGGCCGGCGCCGGGTCGATCGCCGGGGTGTTCGCCGGCAACCTCGCCGGCCCGCGACGCGTCAAGGCGGGGGCGGCCCGCGACCACCTGCTGGGCTTCTCGGCGGTCACCGGCCGCGGCGAGACCGTCAAGTCGGGCGGCCGGGTGGTCAAGAACGTCACCGGCTACGACCTCTCGAAGATCGTCACCGGCTCCTGGGGCACGCTGGCCGCGCTCACCGAACTGACCTTCAAGGTGCTGCCGGCCCCGGAGACCGAGACCACGCTGGTGATCGGCGGGCTCGACGAGGCGGCGGCGGTGCGGGCGATGAGCGCCGCGCTCGGCTCGCCGCACGAGGTGTCGTCGGCCGCGCACCTGCCGATCGGGCTGGGGGCGGGCGAGATCGCCGGCCCGGCCACCTGCATCCGGCTGGAGGGCTTCGGGCCGTCGGTGGCGGCGCGCGCCGCGGCGCTGGAGGCCGAGCTCGCCGGGTTCGGCGGCACGCTCGGCGCCGTCGACGGCTACCAGAGCCGCGATTTGTGGCGCGCCGTGCGCGACGTCGAACCGCTGATCGCCCCGTTCGAGCGCGCGGTGTGGCGGCTGTCGCTGCCGCCGATGGCCGGCCCGGCGGTGGTGATGACCATCCGTTCCGAGATCGAGGGCGTCGACTATTTCTACGACTGGGCGGGCGGGCTGGTCTGGCTGGCGGTGCCGCCGGCCGCCGACGCCCACGCCGGGGTGGTGCGCGGCGCGGTGGCGGGGGCGGCGTCCGGCCACGCCACGCTGATCCGCGCCGACGAGGCGGTGCGCGCCGCGGTTGCGGTGTTCCAGCCCCAGGCCCCGGCCTGGCGGCGCTGGCGGCCCGCCTCAAGGCGAGCTTCGACCCGCTCGGCGTGCTGAACCCGGGGCGGATGACGGCGGGGGTATAGGCGGGCGATGCAGACCAACTTCTCCCTGGCACAACTCGCCGACCCGGACATCGCGGTCGCCAACCAGATCCTGCGGAGCTGCGTGCATTGCGGCTTCTGCACCGCCACCTGCCCGACCTACGTTCTCCTCGGCGACGAGCTCGACAGCCCGCGCGGCCGGATCTACTTGATCAAGGACATGCTGGAGAACGACCGGCCGGCCGGCGAGCAGGAGGTCAAGCACATCGACCGCTGCCTGTCCTGCCTGTCCTGCATGACCACCTGCCCGTCCGGGGTGCACTACATGCACCTCGTCGACCACGCCCGCACCCACATCGAGCGCACCTACCGGCGGCCGTTCCTCGACCGGATGCTGCGCGGCCTGCTGGCCAACCTGCTGCCCCGGCCGGGCTGGTTCCGGCTGGCGCTGCGCGGGGCGCGGCTGGCGCGGCCGTTCGCGCCGCTGGTCGGCGGGATGATGGATGGTCGCCTCAGGGCGATGCTGGAGCTTGCCCCCAAGCGGGTGCCGGCGCGCTCGGCGCTCGACCGGGCGGGGGTGTTCCCGGCCGAGGGCGAGCGCCGGGCGCGGGTGGCGATGCTGGCGGGCTGCGCGCAGCGGGTTCTGGATCCCGCGATCAACGACGCCACCATCCGGCTGCTGACCCGCCTCGGCGCCGAGGTGGTGGTGCCGCCCGCCGCCGGCTGCTGCGGCTCGCTGGCCCATCACATGGGGCGCGAGCACGACGCCCTCGCCTCGGTGAAGGCCAACGTCGACGCCTGGTACGCCGAGACCGTCGAGGGCGGCGGCGAGGGGCTGGACGCGATCGTCATCAACGCGTCGGGCTGCGGCACCACGGTCAAGGATTACGGCTTCATGCTGCGCGAGGACCCGGACTGGTGCCACAAGGCGGCGCGTGTGTCGGCGCTCGCCCGCGACGTCACCGAGTTCGCCGACGCCATCGGCATGCCGGCGCCGGTCGCCCCCAGCGCCTGACCGTCGCCTACCACTCGGCCTGCTCGATGCAGCACGGCCAGAAGATCAAGACCCTGCCGCAGGCGCTGCTGACCGCCGCCGGGTTCACCGTCAAGGCGGTTCCCGAGGGCCATCTCTGCTGCGGGTCGGCCGGCACCTACAACCTGCTGCAGCCGGTCATCGCCCGGCAACTGCGCGACCGCAAGGTCCGCAACATCGAGAGCACGGCCCCGGACGTCATCGCCACCGGCAACATCGGCTGCATGAGCCAGATCGGCGGCGGCACCGCGATCCCGGTGGTGCACACCGTCCAGCTGCTCGACTGGGCGACCGGCGGGCCGCGGCCGGCGGGCGCTGGAGGAGCCGCTGACCGGCGGCAGCGGCCGCCGGCACGCCGGAGCCGGCTGCGCTACTGCGCCGTGCGCTCGCGGCCGCGCACCTGGTTGAGGAAGTCGGTGACTTCCTTGTCGAGCAGGTCGGCGTCGCCGGCCGAGCGCCTCGGCGGCGGCCAGCACCGCCTCGGCCTGCACGCCGGTGTCGTTCGCCACCGCCGACACGCCCTCGATGGTCCGGGTCACCTCGTTGGTGCCCTGGGCGGCGTCCTGGCTGGAGCGGGCGATCTCCTGGGTCGAGGCGTCCTGCTCCTCGACCGCCGAGGCGACCGCGGTGACGTAGCCGTCGATCTCGCGGATGGCCGTGGCCACCTCGCGGATCGCCACCACCGCCGACGCCACGCCGTCCTGCACTTCCTTGATCTGCTGGGTGATCTCGTCGGTGGCGCGGGCGGTCTGGCCGGCCAGCGACTTGACCTCGCCGGCGACCACCGCGAAGCCCTTGCCGGCGTCGCCGGCGCGGGCCGCCTCGATGGTGGCGTTCAGCGCCAGCAGGTTGGTCTGCTCGGCGATGTCCTGGATCAGCGTCACCACCGTGTCGATGCGGCCGGCCGCCTGCTCCAGGCTCTCGACCAGCCGGTTGGTGGTCTCGGCCTGGTCGGCGGCCTCGCGGGCGCGGGTCGACGATTGCGCGATCTTGCCGGAGATCTCGCGGATCGACGCCGACAGTTCCTCGGCCGCCGAGGCGACGGTCTGGACGTTGGACGAGGTCTGCTGCGCGGCGGAGGCGCCGTCCACCGAGCGGTCGCGGACGTCGGCGGCGCCGCCGGTCATCGCCTGGGCGTTGGTGGTCATCTCGCGGGCCGCCTGTCCGAGACGGTCGACGATGCCTTTCACCCGGCTCTCGAAGGCATCGGCAAGCTGCACGCGCTGGGTCTGGCGCTCCTCGGACGCCCGGCGCTCATCGGCGACCTGCTGTTCGCGCATGCGCTCCATCTCGATGGCGTTGTCGCGGAACACCGCCACCGCCCGCGCCATCTCCGTGACCTCGTCGCGCCCGCTGGCGTCGACCTCGGTGTGATGGTTGCCGGCGGCGATCACCCGCATGGTGTCGGCGAGGCGCAGCAGTCGGCGGATCACCTGGCGGTTGACCACCAGCCAGCCGATCGCCACCGCCACCAGGACGCTGATGCCGGCGATCGCGGCGAGAGCCAGTCTCGCTGCGGTCGACGGCGACCGAGGCGGCGGCGGATTCGCGCTCGGCATACTCCAGCGCCGAGGCGGATTGCGTCTCGACCATGGCGTCGAACTGGCGGGCGATGTTCTGGGCCGAGGTCAGCGCCGCGCTGGCCGCGGCCTCCTCGGACAGCACCCGGCCGCGGCGCTCGAAGATGTTGCCGTCGCCGCGGCCCAAATCGACCAGCAGCCGGACCTTGGCGACGACCGCCAGCAGGTTGGTGCGCGACTGCAGGGTCGACGTCAGGGCGTCCAGGGCGTCGGCCGAGGCGGTGTAGGCCGCTTCCAGCGCCGCCAGGCGGTCGGCGTCCGGAGCGCTGGCGGCGGCGCTCATCTGGCCGATCACCAGGTTGGTGGCGGCCAGGGTTTCCAGCATGGTCCGCAGGCCCGGCGACGTCCTCGACCACCAGGGTGGTGATGCGGTCCTCGAGGTTGTAGGACAGGTCGCTGCTGCCGCCGATCAGCGAGATGCGGGCGCCGTTGACCACCGGCATGACCGCGCTGTCGAAGGCCCGGGCGATCTCCACGATCTCCTGGTCGACGACGATCCGGCGCTGCTGCACGGCCTCGAACTGCTCGGGCGACAGGTCGGCCCAGGACAACTCGCCCTTGCGGACCGCGAACACCGACCCCTCGCCGAACCCGTAGCTCATCAACCGGCCGGCCATCTCGCCGAGGGCGGTGGCGTCCTGGGATTTCGGCAGGTCGTTGATGATGTTGCGCATGTCGATGGCGGCGCGGGAGAAGGTCTGCTCCTCCTCGGCGAGGACCTCGAGGGAATCGATGCGGGCGGAGCGCGCCATGATCCCGAGCAGGCGCTGGCCCTCGCTCGACAGGGTGAGGGTGGCCTGCAGCGCCGCGACCTCGGTGCGAACCAGCGTGTCGATGGTCTCGGAGACCTCGGTGATGGTCTCGTCGCTGGCCACCGTCAGCCTGTCGGCGGCCTCGTCGACCAGCGGCTTGATGTCCGCCAGGAACGCGCCGTGGGTGTCCAGCGCCTCGGCGACCGCCGCCGACAGCTCGTCGCGGGCGATCTCGCGCCGGCGCACCGAGGCGTCGAGCGTCGACAACTCGGCCCGCAGGCTTTCGGCGAGCGGCCGGATGGCGCCCTCGGTCTCGGGCTCGAAGGCCGCGCAGCGTCGCGGTCGCCGCGTCGATCGACCGCAGTGTCGTCTCCATCTCCTGGCGCGCGGCGTCACGCGCTGCTTCGGTCGGGGCGGAGATGATGTTCGGGGCGATCGCGGCCGCCGTGGCCGAGGCGACGGCGAGCTGGAAGCTCGTGGCGAGCACCGGCACCGCCCGGTTGGCGACGCTGTCCAGGGTTCCCCGGACGTTCTCGAAGGCGAACCAGGCGGTCGCGACGGCGATCAGCGTCAGCGCGGTGGCGGCGCTGAACGCGGCGTACAGGCGGGCACCGATGCCGAAGCCGGTACGGCGCGCGTCGCTCGATGAGTCATCATGGGATCCATCGATGACGGTCATTTCAGTCCCTCCTGGCAACTCTTGTTCGCGTGGCGCTCGTGGCTTGGCCACGCGGGTCCCCACGCAGTTATTGCGGTGCAAGTCCTGCCGTCGCCGCTGAAGCCGCGAGGACGGCAGGGACGAATATCCCGTTATAATGGTGTAAAGTGCAAAGAATTTCGTGATTAACGGCACTGCGCGACGAATTTGGCGTCCAATTCAGACCGCCGAGGCGCTCCTGCCGGGCGCGGCATGACGGAGATGCTACTCTCAAGCTGGCGGTCTCCCGTCCTCTGGTGCGGGATCCCAAGGGTGCTTTGGAAAGGTTAAGGTTTGGTTTCTGGACAATCTTAAATCGTGAACGAGGCGGTGCGACGAGGGCAGCGATGACGGTGGTTCGGTGGTATCTTTCGATGGCGGTGGTGACGCTCGGCGCGCTCTACGGTTCATGGGCGGTCGCCGACCAGAACGATTCCCGGCTGCCGTCGCTGTTCAGGGAGTTGGCGGCGGCGACCGGCGCCGGACCGGCGGAGAGGATCGAGAGCCGCATCTGGGCCATCTGGCTGACCCCGCCGGCCGGGCGCGACGTCGCGGGCGCGATGAACCGTGGGTTGTCGGCGATGGCCGCCGGTCGTTCCCGCGAGGCGCTGCTGGCTTTCGACGCGGTGGTCCGGTTGGCGCCGGATTTCGCCGAAGGCTGGAACAAGCGCGCCACGGTGCGGTACGCGCTCGGCGACCTGGACGGGTCGGCCCTCGACATCGACCGGACGCTGGCGCTCGAGCCGCGGCATTTCGGCGCCCTGTCGGGGCTTGGATTGGTCAGGCTTGCCCAGGACCGCCCGGTGGACGCCCTGGCCGCCTTCGAGGCCGCGCTCGCCATCCACCCGACCATGGCCGGCGCCGGGAAGATCGCGGCGCTCCGCGACCGGGTTCGCGGACGCCCCCTGTAGCGGGCAGCCGCCGGGGACGACTCCGCGCGATCAGCCGCAGATAGCCCTGGACCGCGCGCCATTCGTCGGCGGTCAGGCCGGTGCCGGTGCCTTGGCCCCGGCGGCGCAGGTCCGCCGCCCGCGCTTCCGACAGCGGGTGGCTGCGCAGCAGGGTAACGCCCTCCAGCCCGCTCTCCTTGCGGGCCAGCGCGTCGAAGAACCCGGCCCCTGGTCCGGCGGCGATGTCGAGGTCGTTGAGGATCGCGATCGCCACCGCGTCGGCGGCGGTCTCCTGCTCGCGGGTGTAGCTGCCGTCGAGCAGGAAGGCGGCGACCGTGCCGGTGCCGGTCGACCCGGTCGACACCCCGAACACCGCCGCGACCGCGACGTCGACCAGCTTGTCGCGCAGCAGGCGGGCCAGCGGGTCGCGGCGGGCGACATGGCCGATCTCGTGCGCCAGCACGGCGGCGACGGCCTCCGACCGATCGGTCCCGGCGATCAGGCCGGAGGTCAGCACGACCCGTCCGCCGGGCAGCGCGAACGCGTTCACCAGTCCCCACCGCACGGTCACCACCCGGCGGCGGCAGGCCCAGGCTGTCGGACATCCGGCCCGCCAGCCGGTCGAGCGCGGCGACGCCCGGCGCCCCGGTGCAGGCTGGGTGATGCTCGGCGAGCTGCTCCAGCAGGCCGTCGGACAGCCGGCCGCCCCAGCCGGCCGGCAGCAGGTCGGCGGCGTAGCGGGTCAGCAGCCCGGCCGCGGCGACGATCACCACGATCGCGGCGCCGAGGGCGACGGCCCATCGGGCGGCGGCGCGCCCCTGCCCGGTCCGCCGCGCGGCCCGGTTCAGGATCGGCGCGACCGCGGCGCGCAGCGCCGGGTCCTCGATCACCAGCCGGGCGTCGGGCGCCAGGCGGGTGGTCACCGTCAGGCGGTCGGCGCGGCCTTCGGCGGTCGGATGGGAGGAGATGAGCGGCCAGGCCAGCGGGCATCGCGGCGCCGCGTCGGGGTTGCGGGGCTCCAGCACCAGCCGGTCGCGCTCGACCCGAACCGCGACCGTGTGGGCGCGGGCGTCGACGCCGTCGTAGAGCGTCGCCTCAGAGGGCATCGAAATCGCCCGCCAGGCCCTCGCCGGCGGTGGTCGGGTCGTCGGCCGCCTGCCGGACGGCGGCGAGGTCGACGACGCCGAGCACCACGAGATGCCGGCACAGGAACCGGATCCGCCGTTCCCACACGACCGGCGTCAGCAGGACGTAGGCGGCCACGACCGCCGCCAGGATCGGCAGGGCGGGCAGGATCGCCGCCGAGGCGACCTCCGCCGGACCGAACGGGCGATCGCCCGGCACGCCCGCGCTCATCGCCTGGAACACCGCCGGGAGGATGAACAGCGCCGCCAGGACGGCCGGGCCGAACAGCAGCGCGAGGTTGCCGATCCACAACCGGGCGTGCTGCCAGCCGGACGCGGTGAAGCCGAAGCGCAGCGGGCCGGCGGTGGTCCGATCGGCGACCACGCGGTGGATGCGGGCCCGGTACCAGAAGAACGACAGCCCGAGGGTGAAGGGCCACAGCAGCAGCGCGATCAGCCACGACCACACCAGATCGCCGCCGGCGATCCGGCAGGTGACCGGCAGGCTGCCGGCGCGCGCGCCGTCGAGGGCGTAGCGGATCCGCAGGGCGTCCATCCACGGCTTGAACAGCGACCCGGTCGCGACGGTCAGGGCCGAGGTCCACAGCGTCAGCCAGAGATAGCCGCCGACCGCCCCGGCCAGCCGGCCGCGGATCCCCCGCCAGCGCGTCCGCGAGGTCCGGTAGCGCAGGCTGAGATACCGGCCGAGCGCCACGAACCACAGCAGGCCGAGCACGTAGATCAGGTCGAGCACCTCCGCCGTTTCCGGCGCCGCGTCGAGCAGAGCGACCTGCACCGCCGTCACCGCCAGCGCGATCGGCAGCAGGATCAGCAGCACCACCTTGAGAAAGCCGACCAGGATCTCGATGCCGGTGCCGGTGTATTCCAGCGGCTCGCCGTCGAAGCGGGTGTGCGCCCACAGCACCTGCCGGACCCGGGTCACCGCCCAGAACCGCCAGATCGACAGCGTGACCAGGACCAGCAGCGTGTTGACGGCGTGCAGCTTCACCAGCCGCCAGTAGCCGGCTGGCTCGTAGCCGAGGCGGGGGGCGGTCGTCGGCGCCGACGACCACGGCCCGCCCGGGGCGGCCGCCCGGCCGGCCGCGATCATGATGCGCTCGCTCACGGCGTCCCCGAGCCCCCTCCCGTTGGTCCCGCCACAGTAGCCGGCCCGGCGCCGGCCGCAACCGCCGGGATCGGTTGCCCCGGCCGCCGCCGCCGCTATGCTGCGCCGGAGTTCGAGCATGGGAGTGGACGAGATGGCGGAGCGTTTCGATCTGGTGGTGCGCGGCGGCACGGTGGTGACGCCGTCCGGTCCGGTGGCGACCGATCTCGGGGTGCGGGACGGCCGGATCGCGGCGTTCGGCGACCTCGCCGGTGCCGAGGCGGCGACCACGCTGGACGCCGGCGGCCTGCACGTCCTGCCCGGGGTCATCGACACCCAGGTGCACTTCCGCGAGCCCGGCCTGGAGCACAAGGAGGACATCGCCCACGGCACCAAGGCGGCGGTGATGGGCGGGGTGACCGCGATCTTCGAGATGCCGAACACCTCGCCGCTGACCCTCGGCAAGGCCGATCTCGAGGACAAGCTGGCGCGCTCGGCCGGCCGCGCCTGGTGCGACCACGCCTATTTCGTCGGCGGCTCGGAGGACAACGTCGCCGACCTCGCCGAGCTGGAGCGGCTGCCCGGCTGCGCCGGCGTCAAGGTGTTCATGGGCTCCTCCACCGGCTCGCTGCTGGCCGACAAGGACGAGCTGCTGGCCCGCATCATGGCGAACGGCCGCCGCCGCGTCGCCGTGCACGCCGAGGACGAGGAGCGCCTGAAGGAGCGCCAGCACATCGCCAAGGAGGCGGCGCACCCGCGCGCCCACCCGCTGTGGCGCGACGAGGAGACGGCGCTGCGCGCCACCAAGCGCATCGTGCGCCTGGCGCACGAGGCCGGGCGCCCGGTGCACGTGCTGCACGTGACCTCGGCCGAGGAGCTGGAGTTCCTCGCCGGGCACAAGGACGTCGCGACCGTCGAGACCACGCTGAACCATCTGACGATGGCGGCACCCGAGTGCTACGAGCGGCTCGGCACCCGCGCTCAGATGAACCCGCCGGTGCGCGGCGAGCGCCACCGCGACGCGCTGTGGCGGGGGATCGCCGACGGGGTGATCGACGTGATCGGCTCCGACCACGCCCCGCACACCCTGGAGGAGAAGGCGCGGCCCTACCCGTCGAGCCCGTCCGGCATGCCCGGCGTGCAGACCGTGCTGCCGCTGCTGCTCGACCACATGCACCGCGGCCGGCTGTCGCTGGCGCGGCTGGTCGACCTGACCTCGGACGGCCCGCACCGGATCTACGGCATCGCCGGCAAGGGCCGGATCGCCCTCGGCTGGGACGCCGACCTGGCGCTGGTCGACCTCAAGGCCGAGCGCGAGATCACCGATTCGTGGATCGCCAGCAAGTGCGGCTGGACGCCGTTCGCCGGCACCCGGGTCACCGGCTGGCCGATCGCCACCGTGGTGCGCGGCCACGTCGCGATGCGCGACGACGAGGTGCTGGGGGCGCCGGTCGGCAAGCCGGTGCGGTTCTGGTCGACGCTGCGCGGACGCTGAAGCGGGCGGGTTTTCTGGCGGTGGGTCGCCAACCATGCTAGAGTTACATGTAACTGTAGCCGGAGATGCGTGTGGCTCCGAACCCATCCTCCAAGCCCTCGCGCGACAAGGTCCGCCAGCACCGTGACGGCCTGCGTCGTCGCGGGTTGAGGCCAATTCAGATTTGGGTGCCCGACGTTCGCTCCCCCGAGTTTCGGGCCGAGGCGCATCGCCAGTCGTTGGCGGTCGCGGCAGCGGATAATGGTCACGATCAGGCGTTCGTCGATTCGGTCGCCGATTGGGGCGAGGGCGATGAATGAGGCGGGGCGAGATCTGGACGGTTGCGGGAGGCACGGGCTACGCCGGAAAGCCCCGTCCGGCGGTGGTCATTCAGGACGACCGTTTCGACGCCACGGCTTCTGTGACCATTTGTATCTTTACGAGCGATGAAACCGACGCGCCGCTGATGCGACTGCCGATCAAGCCGAGCGAGCGGAATGGCTTGCGGCGACCGAGCCGGCTCATGATCGACAAGATCGTCAGCGTGCCACGGACGAGATTAGGAGAGCGTCTCGGACGACTGGATGACGAGGAAGTGCTCCGCCTGAACCGGGCTCTCGTGGTGTTTCTCGGTCTGGCAGTGTCTCCGCGGGCGCAAGCCGACGCATAGCGGTCGGGCCTCCGTCGATCAGGCGCCGACGTGGCCGACATTGCCGCCGCGCACCGGCAACCCGACCTTGAGGAGGCACCTCGCTGCCAGTCGGGTGGTGCGGTCGCGGGCGGAGTGGAGCGTGCCGTCCTACAAGCGCCTCACCCACCTCGTCGTCATCCCGGCCAAGCGCAGCGCGAGCCGGGACCCAGCCGCCGCCTCGGACTCGCCGCCGTCGCCCGTCGCCCAATGGGTTCCGGCTCGCCCACGCGCCGCGTGGGCGTCCGGAATGACGACATGGGTGAGGTGCGTGCCGGCTGGCCATGCGCCCCTGGGGTGAACCGGAACGGCGGCATGGGAGGGGCGACCTCGGTCAGACCGACCGCGACGGGCCTCGACAGCCGCGCTACGGCGCCGTTTCCCCCATTGTCGTCATCCCGGCCAAGCGCAGCGCGAGCCGGGACCCACCCGCCGCCTCGGACTCGCCGCCGTCGCCCGTCGCCCCGTGGGTTCCGGCTCGCCCACGCGGCGCGTGGGCGTCCGGAATGACGACAGGGGAGGGGTGGTCGCGGAAGAGGGCGGTTGCAGGCAAGCCGGCCGGCACGGACCGCCAACAGCCGCGCCACGGCGCCGCGAAACTTCCCCCGTTGTCGTCACTCCGGCCGCAGCGACACCGTCGCTCCGTGACCGTCGAGTTCTACCGCCGGGCGCGTCGACCGATCGATCGGGAGGCTAGACGCACGCGACGGTGACCCGGTTGCGCCCGGCGTCCTTGGAGCGGTACAGCGCCTCGTCGGCGCGCTTCAGCAGCGTGCCGACATCGTCGGCCGGCTCGAACGCCGCCACCCCGAAGCTCGCGGTGCATCGATACGGGCCGAAGGGCGTATCGAAGGCCAGGGTTTCAAGTCGCCGCCGCACACGCTCGGCCATCTGCGCGCTGCCCTCGAGCGTCGTGTCCGGCAGAAGGGATCGCGAATTCCTCGCCGCCGTAACGGGCCGCCGCGTCGACGCCGTCCCGCGACGATTCCCGCAGCAGCGACGCGACCCCGACCAGCACCCGGTCGCCGGCGTCATGGCCCAAGGCGTCGTTGACCCGCTTGAAATGATCGATGTCGATCAGGATGGTCGAGCCGGCCCGGCCGTAGCGGGAGGTAGCGGGACCGCTCCTCCTCCAGGCGCCGCATGAACGCGCGGCGGTTCAACAGCCCGGTCAACGGATCGGTGGTCGCCAGCAGCTCCAGCTCCCCGCGGAGAACGTGCTCGTCGGTCACGTCGAGCATGGCGCCCGCGATGCCCGTCGGTTGACCGGTCGGGTCGCGCATCAGCGCCCGGTGGACCACGAAATTTCGGCGGCCGTCGATCGCGGTGTCGACGCTTCCCTCATAGGTCTGATGCGTGTCCTGCCCGCTCAGCAGCCTGGCGTTCTGCTCGCGCAGGAAACCGGCCACGGGCGACGGCAGCAGGTCTTCCGGCCTCTTGCCGTGCATGTCGGCCGGGCTGCTGCCGTAGATCGCCGCGTAATGCCGGTTGCAGCGGTTGAGCGACCCGTCCAGCTTCCAGTGGAAGATCGGTATCGGCACCGCCTCCATGAGGTCGGCGACGAAGCGCTCGGCGTCGAGGGCGTCGGCGCGGGCCTGCTCCGTCGTCTCGATCAGCGACACCAGGTTGGCGCCCTGTTCCTGCAAGGTGTCGTTGACGTATTGCAGCTCGGTCTGCTGCTGTTCGAGCCGGTCCATCATCCGGCGCAGCTCGGTGATGTCGGACAGGGTGACCACCAGCTTGTCGCCGGCGCGCACCGCCGACAGCCGGAACACCCGCTCCTCGTTGTCCAGGCGTGTCTCAAGTTCGAACTGGCGCGGCTTCCCGTCCTCCATGATCCGGCGGTACACCGGTATCCGCGCGGCGGCCTCGGGAAACACCTCCCCTGCGAGGCCGCCGACCAGGGTGTCGGGATCGCGGGCGAGCATCACGCCGGCGCGCCGGTTGACCATCAGGTAGCGGAAGTCGACGACCGTCTGGCCGCTGCCGACCACCGGCTCCATCACCACGATGCCGTCCATGCTGGCGTCCATCAACCCGTCGAGGATCTCGGCTTTCCGGACGTGCGGGACGCTGTAGCAGACGATGACGGCGGCGCCGTCGGTCCGCTCGACCGGCAGGATCAGCCGCTCCCAGCTGACCACCGCCGACATCTGGCTGGAACTGCCGACTCCGTAGAGCGGCCGGCCGGACTCCAGCACGGCGCGGTACTTCTGCTCGGCGAAGGCCCCGATGTCGCCGCCGAAGTCGAGGGTGCGCCGGCCGGTCATGCATCGAATCCGGTCGCCAGCGCGATCCGCCGTCCATAGTGGGCGTACCGCAAGGACGCGCCGTCGGATACCAGGACCATGAGGTTCCCGGACAAGTCCGGGCGCCTTTCAGGCTCGAACAGCTCGAAGGCGGGAAGACGACCCACTCGTTCGGCGTTGGTCCAGTCGCGGTAGAGGCCGACGATGTCGGGATTGTCGACAAGCTGGTCGATGGAGTCGGAAAGCTCCTTGTGGATAACCGCCATCGGCCTCTCCGTCGGGCACCGTATCAGCGGATCTGAAGAGCGTTGTGATCCACTTGTGATGACAAGCGTATTCGCAACTATTTAACGGATTGTTACCCCTCCTTAAGTCGACGCGGGGCCAGCCTGCCGCCGTCGCCGCCGATCAAGCGCCGCCGCGGCCGACGTTGCCGCTGCGCACCGGCACCCCGAACTCGCGGTGGCAGATCGCCGCCAGCCGGGCGACGCCCTCGCGGATGGTCTCCACCGACGGGTGCGCGAAGCACAGGCGCAGCCGGCGGGCGCCGGCGGCGGCGTCGGCCGACCACTCGGATCCCGGGTTGATCGCCACGCCCTCGGCCTGGGCGGCCTTGAACAGCCGGCCGGTGTCGACCGCCTCGGGCAGGGTGACCCACAGGAAGATGCCGCCCTTCGGCGCCGTGAACTCGGCGGCGGCGCCGAACTCGCGGTCGACCGCCTCCATCATCGCCGCGCACTTGGCCCGCAGCGTGCCGACCAGCGCCGCCACGTGGGCGTCGAAGCCGCCGGCGAGGTACTCGGCCAGCACCATCTGCTCGAGCGCGCCGGTGCCGCCGTCGGTCTTCAGCGCCAGCAGGCGGCTCAGCACCGGCCAGTCGGCGACGATGTAGCCGACCCGCAGGGCCAGGGCTCCGAATCCAGGTTAACGCGCTTTGACGCCGAGGATTGATGCGAGGTACCCGGTATCCCAACCGGCGAGCTTCCGTCTGAGCTTGAGGGTTTTCTTGTCGGTTGCGGTGCGGACGAGGTTGATTGCGAAGTGTCTGACGACGGCCATGTTTTTGGCTCCGTGGCCGGTTCGCAGTCGGGCTTGGTCGTCGCCGAACACGACATCGAGGACCCAATGTAGGCGGTTCTCGATGCCCCAGTGGCCGCGCACGGCCTGGGCGGCAGCCTCAGCAGTGAGGGATGCTGAGGAGATGTAGTAGCGGGTATCGGTTCGGCAGCGGTCCTTGAGTTCGGTTCGCGAGCGTACCTTGACGATCGCGGTCACGCCGGGGAGACGGAGTTCGCCCGGGAAGCGGCGGTCGCCTTCGAGCCAGTCGGCCTCGCGGCTGACGGTGACGGTGCGTTCCTCGATCCGCCCGTGCCCCTTGTCGAGATCGGTGACGGTATCGAGTGCCTCGTGTGGCGCGGTGGCGAAGTACTCCTCGACCTCGGCGCGCAGGGTTGGCTGGTTGGCCTTCACGGCCAACAGATAGTCGGCGCCAGCGTCCTTGATGGCGGTGGCGATGGTGGGGTTGCAGGCAATGGCGTCGATGCTGACGATGGCGCCTTTGAGGCCATCCTTGATGGCCAAGCGCTCCAGCAGGATCGGAATGGCGGTTGTCTCATTGGACTTATCCGAGACCGCCTCTTGGCCCAGGACCAAGCGGGCGGTGGTGGCGAAGGCCGACACCAGGTGCAGAGGTGGCGTGCCAGCGCTACGGTCGTGGCTGCGCCGCGAAGTCTTACCGTCGATGGCGACGATGTCCGGCCGGTCCGGCCAGGTCTCACGCACCCAGGCGGTGAAGCAGGCCGAGAACAGCTCAGGGTCGATCCGGTTCATCAGCAGCGTCAGCCAGCGACCGCCGGGCACACCATGATCGAAGGGCAGCAACTCGCGCAGGAACTCCAGGTGCGCCTCGCCCCACGCCGCGATGTGGTCATAGTCATCGCAGTCGGCGATCGTGCCGCACACCACCAGGAGCAGCACTTCCGGCAGCGGATGCGCAACCCGCCACGGCTCGCGCGGGTCCTCGATCCGGGAGAAGTGCTCCAGTAGCGAGCCAAGGCGCGACTTCTCTCCAAACGCCTGCGGGGTCATGGGATCTCCTGCAAATCGGGAGACCCAGCGAATCACGACCCGCACAACCACGAAAGTCCGTTAACCCGAGTTCGGAGCCCTGCGCCGCAGGGCCGGCGCGATCGACTTGGAGAACGAGCCGCAGTAGACGACCCGGTCGCCGCCCTCCAGCGCCCTGATCGCCGGCGGCCGGTCGCCGTCCCAGATCAGGTCGGCGTAGCAGTCGTCCTCGACGATCGGGATGCCGTGCGCGGCGGCCAGCCGCAGCAGCGCGACCCGGCGCTCGACCGGCATCACCGAGCCGGTCGGGTTCTGCACGGTCGGGATGGTGTAGACGAATTTCGGGCGCACGCCCTCGGCCTTCAGGCGGTCGAGGATGCCGGCGAGGGCGTCGATGCGGATGCCGTCGCCGTCGAGCGGGGCGCCGATGTAGCGCGCACCGCACTTCTTGAGCCGGGTCATCGCCCCGCTATAACAGGCCTCCTCCAGGATCACCGTGTCGCCGGGCGCCACGAAGGCGGCGTTGATCAGGTCGAGCGCCTGCAGCGAGCCCGACGTCACCAGCACGTCGTCGGCCGAGCAGGCGAGGCTCGGCGCTGCTTCAGGCAGCCGCGCCACGCCCTCGCGCAGCGCCCGGTAGCCCTGCGGCCCGCTGTCGAGGCCGTAGGTCGCCAGCGTGTGCCCCTCGCGGGTCAGCACCGCCGCCGCCGCCGCCGCCAGCGCGGCGACCGGCACGTTCTCGGCGTCGTTGTGGCCGCCGACGAAGTTGAACGCCGGAAAGCCGCCCCAGCGGCCGGCCGGCGCCGGCAGGTCGGCGCGCAGGAACGGTGCGTAGTCGAAGCTCATGGGGTGTGACCTCGGGCAGGGGTGGGCGGGGTTGCTCCGCCGCCAGCGGCGTGGATGAGAGGTGCCATCGTGCATGCCTTTCGACGCGCCGCCAACCGGACCCGGCAGTTCCTCACGAAGTCGACGCCGACGATTGCGCGGTTAGCGTTTGAGCGTATTCTATTCGCGTGAATGCGAACGATCTGATCCGCCGTCTTCGCCGCCTTGCTCGTAGAACCGGTGTTGTGTTGACCGTCGACCGGAGCAAGGGCAAGGGCAGCCACGCCATGGTGACCTTCGGCGATCGGCGGGCCACCGTTCCGGTGCATTCGGCCGACCTGCCTCGCGGCACCCTGCGCGCCATCCTGATCCAGCTCGGGGTCGACGAGGCCGCCCTTTGAGGAGACCCGACATGGCAGCCATGGCCTATCCGGCGACCGTGCACAGTGCCGAGGACGGCGTGACGGTGACGTTCCGGGACCTGCCGGAAGCGGTCACCGGTGGTGACACGCTCGCGGCGGCGCGGACGCTTGCGCGCGATGCCCTGACGGTGGCGCTGGAGATCCCGGCTGGCCGGTCGCGAGATTGTCCCGGCGCCCGCAGCACCGAAGGCCGGCGAGATCCTGGTGGCACCGACGGCGCGGGTGGCGTCCAAGGCGTTGATCTTGCACCTGATGCAGCGCGGCGGCGTCAAGGCCGGCGAACTCGCCGAACGCATGGGCGTGCCGGCGAGCGAGATCGCCCGGCTGCTCGACCCGCGGCACCGCACCGGCCTCGACCGGTCTGGAGCAGGCGGTCGAGACCCTCGGCGGCGAGTTGTGGGTAGGGGCGTCCGACGGTTCCGCGACGGTGGTCGGCGAAGGTCGTGGAGCGTTGGTGCTGGACCCCACCGCGGCGGTGGTCGAGGAGATCATGGCCGACGCCGGCCGCCGGATCGTCCAGGCCGTCAGTGGTGGCCGGCGATAGATCCGCCCGGCTTCGATCCGGCGGTCAGTTCTTCACCTTCTCTCCAGTCACCACCGGGCCGACCCGGTCGCCGAGGATCGGGAACCGGACCACGCCGTCGGAGGCGTCGTAGACCCATTCCTCGAGCGGGCCGGCCTTGTTCAGGGTGTCGGGCTCGCCGAGGGCGGCGCGCAGCTCGTCCTTGGTGGCGGCGCGCTCGGCCTTCTTGACGATCTCGGCCTTGGAGTCCTCGAAGCAGCCGGCGAGACCGAGCGTCGCGGCGAGCGCGACGGCGGCGAGCAGCGGTCGCCGGAAGCGGGTGGCGGTCATGGCGGCGGACTCCTGGTGAAGCGTGACCTGGTGACGCGTGAATCGCGGGGCAGGGTAGCGGAACGCCCTGGACCGGTCACCGGCTGCGCGCGTCCTCCAGGATCATCGCCGCCCCCTTCTTGCCGATCACCCTGAGGCCGGCAAGGCCATAGACTGGCGGTGGAGTTGGCCCGGTTTGATGGACACCCAGAAGCTTTGGCAGGGGCTGTCCGCCATGCCCAGAACCCGACCAACATATGCGCCAGAGTTCCGCCGCCAGATGGTGGAACCGGTGAGCTCCAGTAGTACGCCTGAAGAACTGTCGCGCGAGTTCGAGCCTTCCCCGCAGGCGGTCTCAAACTGGGTGCGCCAGGAGTGCGGCATCCTGGCAAAGGAGGCACCCTGGTTCGCGCGAGACAGCAAGGCGACCCCGAGCGGGTCTACCGGTTGATGACCAAGCACCAAGCCGTTTGTCCGATCCGTGTAATGGCGCGGGTGCTGAAGGTGTCGGCGTCCCGCCGGAGAGTGTCCGATATCTTGTGTAAGTAGGTTCTGTGGGTCCAACATTTGGTAGCGGAGGACCCTGCGATGACCACAGTTCGACCCGAGATTTTGGACGAGTTGCTGGCCGGATATGAGCGGCCGGAAGACCTGCTTGGCGAGGAAGGGCTGTTCCGGCAGCTGAAGAAGGCGCTGCTGGAGCGGGCGCTAGGTGCGGAGTTGAGTGCGCACCTGGGCTACGAGAAGGGCGATTCGGCCGGGCGCGGCACGGGCAACAGCCGCAACGGCTACTCAAGCAAGACGGTGCTGACCGACGACGGCGAGTTGGAGCTTGCGATTCCGCGCGACCGCATTGGTAGCTTCGAGCCGCTGATCGTGCCGAAGGGCGAGCGGCGACTGGATGGTTTCGACGACCGGATTGTGTCGCTGTACGCCCGCGGCATGACGGTACGGGAGATCCAGGGCCACCTGCAGGAACTGTACGGCGTCGACGTGTCGCCGGACCTGATCAGCCGGGTCACCGACGCGGTGCTCGAGGAGGTGCGGGCGTGGCAGACCCGGCCGCTCGACCCGCTCTACCCGGTGGTGTTCTTCGACGCGCTGCGGGTGAAGATCCGTGACGAGGGTCTGGTGCGCAACAAAGCGGTGTACCTGGCGCTGGCGATTACGGCCGAGGGCGACAAGGAGGTCCTGGGGCTGTGGATCGAGCAGAGCGAGGGCGCGAAGTTCTGGCTCAAGGTCATGAACGAGCTGAAGGCCCGCGGCGTCGGTGACATC
Source organism: Rhodospirillaceae bacterium (assembly GCA_018401495.1). Taxonomy (GTDB): domain Bacteria; phylum Pseudomonadota; class Alphaproteobacteria; order Thalassobaculales; family Thalassobaculaceae; genus Thalassobaculum_A. The sequence goes on along the minus strand of JAGYJX010000005.1, from coordinate 591,900 downwards.
CTGATCGCCGTGGTCGACGGGCTGACCGGTTTCCCCGACGCGATCGGCGCGGTGTTCCCGCAGACCACGGTGCAGACCTGCATCGTCCACCTGATCCGCAACTCGCTGGCCTTCGTGTCGTGGAAGGACCGCAAGCGGGTCATACCCGACATCCGGGCGATCTACCGGGCCGAGACAGTGGAGGCGGCGATGACCCGGCTCGACGAGTTCGAGGTCAAGTGGGGCGCCCAGTATCCGGCAATCGCTCCGAGCTGGCGGCGGGCCTGGGAGCACGTGGTGCCGATGTTCGCTTTCCCGCCGGCGATCCGGAAGATGATCTACACCACCAACGCCGTGGAAAGCCTGCACCGAAGTTTGCGCAAAATCATCAAGACCCGTGGCAGCTTCCCGAGTGACGAGGCCGCAACCAAGCTGCTGTTCCTGGCGATCCGCAATGCCGGGATCCGGTGGAAGCGACCCATTGAATGGACCGCCGCCATGGGGCAGTTTGCCATTCTGTTCGCCGATCGCTTCGCGGCCTCAGCGCGCTGAGGCCGCGAAGCGCAATGCCCGCGGAACACTTACACAGACCATCGGACACACCCTCCCGCCGACCAGTTCCGCGCCAAGCTGCCGAAGCTCGCCGCCCTGATGGACGGGGCGGGGGCCGACGTGCTGGCCTACATGACCTTCCCGGTTCAGCACCGAGCCAAGCTGCACTCCACCAACCCGCTGGAGCGCCTGAACGGCGAGATCAAGCGCCGCACCGAGGTCGACGGCATCTTCCCTAACGAAGCCGCCATCACACGCCTGGTAGGCGCCATCCTGCTCGCGCAGAGCGACGAATGGGCCGTCCAGCGAGCCCACTACATGACCCTGGAAACCATGACGAAAATGGGGGATGACCCAGGGCTTATCCTGCCGAAACTCGTAGGCTGACCGTAACAACGCGACCCGCCGGCCATCACGGCGATCACCCGCCTGTTACACCACTCCACGGGACACGACCTGCCTTCAGCCGCATGGCGTCCGACACGTCGAGGCCGTCTTACTTGGCCTTCCAGTTGTACAGCGTTGCCCAGGACATACCGTGCTCGCGGCACAGATCCGCAGCGTTCGCCCCGGCCTCATGCTCCCGCGGCACCCCAATGACCAGCGCGCCTGCTACATGACCCTGGAAACCATCACGACCATGGGGAATGATGCAAGGGTCAGCCTGCCAAAACTCGCAGTCTGACCGCAACAACTCGACCCGCCAGCGTTCACGGCGACCAAACGCCTGGTACACCACTCCAAGGGACACGACCGTACGATGTTGGGAAGGTGCCCGCATGACCGAGAACCGGGTTGTCATCGTCGGCGCTGGCGCGGGCGGGTTGTCCGCGGCGATTACCCTGTCGGCATGTGGAGTGCCGGTTACGGTCATCGAGAAAGCGGCTGAGCCCGGCGGCAAAATGCGGCAGGTCCCGTTTGGGGCTGGAATCGATGCCGGGCCGACCGTGTTCACCATGCGATGGGTCTTTGAGGAACTGTTTGGGCGAGCGGGATGGGATCTCGAAAGCGCTGTATCGCTTCAGCAGACAACCTGTCTGGCTCGACATGCGTGGAGCGACGGGGCCGGGCAGGACGGTGGGCGGTTCGATCTCTGGGCCGATCCTGAGCAGGCGGCGGATGCGGTCGGCGCGTTCTCGGGCACCGCACAAGTTGAAGGCTTTCAGCGTTTCCTCAAGGACGCGGGGCGCATCCACGAAACATTGCGCGATAGCTTCATGACGGCATCCCGGCCCGGCCCGTTCGAGTTGGTGAGGCGGGTCGGCTTTCACCGGATCTCGGATATGCTAGCGTTGCGGCCGTTCTCGACCATGTGGGGAGCGCTCGGCGACTACTTCCAAGACCAGCGCTTGCGCCAATTGTTCGGCCGATACGCCACCTATGTCGGCTCCTCACCCTATCTGGCGCCCGCCACCTTGATGCTGATCGCGCATGTGGAATGCCAAGGCGTCTGGCTGGTTGAAGGTGGCATGATCGCTTTGGCGAGGGCGATGCGGGATTGTGCTGCGTCGCACGGGGCCGAATTCCGGTTGGGCGAAGCGGTAGAGCGGATCGAGACTTCCCGAGAGCGGGTCACAGCCGTCATCACCGACACTGGGGAGCGCGTTGCTGCGAAGGCGGTGATCACCAACGCCGATGTCAGCGCGCTGGGCGCCGGACATTTGGGCGATGCTGTCTGCCGGGCGGCATCTCCGGTTTCCCACCGGAACAGATCTTTGTCTGCCGTCACCTGGGCCGGTCTGGCAAATGTCGAAGGGTTCCCATTGACCCGACACAACGTCTTTTTCTCCAGTGATTATGAAGCGGAGTTCTCGGCGATCTTTGGGAAAAGCCGAATCCCCGACGGCCCGACCGTCTACATCTGCGCGCAAGATCGGGATGATCTGGGCAACCGGACGACTGAGGGGCCGGAGAGAGTTTTGTGTTTGATCAATGCGCCTGCCATCGGGGATTGGCACGAGTTCTCGGTGGACGAGATTTCAACCGCCCAGTCAGCCATGCATCGGATCCTCGAAGATCGGGGTATGGCGCTGAACTTTGAAGCCGAAGCCTGCACGGTAACCACACCAACAGGATTCGAAGCGCTGTTCCCAGGTTCGGGCGGCGCACTCTACGGACAAGCCTCACACGGCTGGACAGCAAGTTTCCAGCGCGGTGGGGCCGAGACCCGCATACCGGGGCTGTATCTGGCGGGAGGCAGCGTGCATCCGGGTGCTGGCGTACCGATGGCGACCCTTTCGGGTCGGATCGCTGCCGAGGCGGTGCTGGCACGGTTAGGGGCGTCGAGGTGAAGGCTCTGCTGACCTTGGGCCGGATGCCGAAAGGGCTGGAGGTGGCTCGGGGGTTGGCCGCAGCCGGTTGTGAGGTGCTCGTCGCCGATCCTCACCGCACCCATCTGGCGCGGCATTCCAACGCCGTATCCGGTAGCTTCCGGGTCACTGCACCCGCTACCTCGCCGGACAGTTTTGTTGAGGATCTGTTGCGCATCGTCTGGGATCAGCAGGTCGATCTGGTGGTGCCGGTCTCAGAGGAATCCGTTCACGTCGCCCGCATGGTTGACCGTCTGCCGGAGCGGGTTCGCTTTTTTGGCGCTGCGTTCGAAATGGCGCGCACACTGCACGACAAGTATCTGTTCAACCGATTGGCTGCCGATCTCGGCTTGCCGGTCCCGGAGACGGCTTTTGCTGGGCGGCGTGGAGGCAACCGACTTGGCGGCTCGGGCGCCGACGATCGTAAAGCGCGTGCACGGCTCAGCCGGGATCGGCCTGCATCGGATCGAGCCAGGCTGCGCGTTGCCGACCACCACCGCGCGCCCTTCATTGATTCAGGAACGTCTGACGGGACAGGAGTTGAGCGCAATAGCAGTAGTTTATGAGGGGCATTGCGCCGGCATCGCAGTCTATCGCGGTACCATCATGTCGCACAGCGTGGCCATCGCGTTTGAGCGTGTGGACAGCGCGAAACCGATCGAGGCGTGGATCCGTAGTTTCGCGGCCGAGACCAACTACACCGGCTTTCTCTCTTTTGATTTTTTCAATGCCACGGACGGCTCTGCCCGTGCGATCGAATGTAACGCCCGGCTTACCAGCGGCATCCATTTTCTGGAGCCCGAGGCGGTTGGGCGTTTTTTGCTGCACCCTGACCGGACAACGATTATTCCGCTGAAGCAGCGCCGCCGTTTTCAGCATGTGTTTCCCTGTCTTGGCGTGACCGAGATGTCGTTGATAAAAGGCGGGTTCTGGAAAAACCTCAACGCACTCCTCTCCAGCGCCGATGTCACTTGGTCCCGAAAAGACCCAATGCCCCTGATCATGATGAACTTCTGCGCCTATCCGATAATCCGGCAATGGATGGGCGGTAAGATGTCCCTCGGCGAGGCGGCGATCACCGATGTGGAGTGGCGAGAGCCCGAGATGGATAGGTTGTCTAAGGTTTCGAATAGGCCGTGACCCTCACCATGATCTCCTCTCGGGGGCGGGTTGTCAGACGGGCGACCGGAACCACCTTCTCGGCAGCCTCCGCGTGGAAATCGAAACGCCGAACCAGTTCCGCCAGGATCAGCGTGCTCTCGATCATCGCGAAGGTTGCACCTGCGCAGACCCGAGGGCCTTGTCCGAACGGCAGATATGCGCCGCGCACTAAATCCTTTTCACGCTGTGGCGAGAACCGGTCGGGATCGAAAGCATCTGGATGGTCCCAATACAACTGGTGCCGATGGATCGCCCAAGGTGCGATCATCACCATCGCGCCTTTCTTAATCTTGTGTCCGCCAAGCGTGGTGGTCTCGGCGGCAACGCGCGGGATGAAGGTGAGTGGGGGGTACAACCGCAGCGCCTCACGGAAGACATTGCGGGTGTAGGCGAGTTTCCTGATGTCCTCGAACGCGATATGCTGATTTCCGACCTCCGTCTGGATCTCGGCCCGAATACGCTCGGCGATCTCCGGGCGTTCGGAGATGATGAAGAAGGCCCAAGTCAGCACACTGGCGGTCGTCTCGTGCCCGGCGAGGAAAAAGACGCCCAGTTGATCGATCAACTCGTCCCGCGTGAACGGTCTGCCATCATCACCGTCGCGCGCGTCCATCACGGTGCGGGCGAGATTATCGCTCCCGTCAGGATCGTTGGAGTTGTCCTGTGACGCCAGACAGTCGTCGATCAGCTTGCCGAGTTGCTCCCGGATCCGAATACAGGCGTCCAGAACAATTTTGCTTTGCGGAACCTTGCTCCAGGCTTTGCCAAAAATCAGGTGGCTCAGCTTGACGTTTGAGACATTGCGCTCAAACACCGCGAAGCTTTCAAAGACGTCCAAGGCCGTGCCGGACGCGATGGAGCTCGAGAACACCGTCCGGCAAATGATGTCGGCGGTCAGATGGCTCATCGAGAAGTCGAGAGAAAATGGCTCTCCGCTGTCGGCGCGTTGATCAAGCATCCCTATGTGATCGCCAACAGCGTTCTGCATGGCGGCGAAAGCCTTGGTGATCCGGATGAAGGAGAAGGCTGGCTCCACCATCCGGCGTTGACGCTTCCATGTTTCTCCGTCCGACACAAACAAGGAGTCTCCAACTAAAGGATGTAGGGCTCCTTTCATCAGATCGTTCTTTGGGAAAATCTCGATTGCGTCGGTCATGATCGACCGTACCCATTCCGGATCGTTTACTATGACGATCGATCGGCGCGAGTACCCCAACGGGCCAATCGGCACCTTGTAGGCATCTGCCGGCATCAACGTCAGGAGGTCGCCGTCTCCATGCCAAATACACCGCAACAAGCCCATAAGCGGCGAGGCCGACCGGGGACGCGGCGGAGTATACAGATGTGACGGTGGGGCGGGTGATGGCAAGGCCGGATTCCCAATCGGTTGATCGTTGCAATCTGTAACGGGACGAGTGCGATTAGGATACTTCTCGAATCAGGCTTATCCCAAGTGTGAGAGGTGGCCCCCAAATCCGGACAGCCGGTTAAGCTATTCCCGTCGATGAGAAGGACGGGATTTGATGGGCAAGGTCACGCGCAGGCGATATACGGCTGATCTCAAGGCGAAGGTGGCGCTGGAGGCGATCCGGGGCGAGCTGACGTTGGCTGAGTTGTCGGTGAAGCACGGCATCCACCAGACGATGATCGCGGCCTGGAAGAAGCAGGCGATCGAGGGCATGGCTGTGACGTTCTCAGGCAAGGCCGAGGCCGTGCAGGCAACGAGCGAGGAGGAGCTGACGAAGCTGCACGCCAAGCTCGGCCAACTGGCGATCGAGAAGGATTTTTTATCGAAGGCCTTCGGTCGATGAGCGTCGACCGGAGGCGCCTGATGATCGACCCGGGGCATCCGCATCTGTCGATCGTGCGGCAATGCGCGTTGGTCTCGATCAGCCGCTCGGCGTTCTACGACGCGCCGACCGGCGAGACGCCGCTGAACCTGGCGCTGATGCGGCTGATCGACGAGCAGTTCCTGGAGACGCCATTCTATGGCGCTCGTCAGATGGCGCGGCACCTGCGGCGCCGGGGCCATGTCGTCGGCCGCAAGCGGATTCGGCGCCTGATGGCGAAGATCGGCCTGACGGCGATCTACCAGAAGCCCAGGACGAGCGAGCCGCATCCGGCAGCATCGGACCTACAAGTACCTGCTCCGGCACCTGGTTATAGACCGGCCGAAACAGGTGCCCCTCTCGGCGATGCAAGCATCGCCTGCCGGGCAAGGGGTGCGCCGACATCACCTACATCCCGATGCGCCGCGGCTTCCTGTACCTGGTGGCCATCATGGACTGGGCGAGCCGCAGGGTGCTCTCCTGGCGATTGTCGAACACCATGGACGCAGAGGTCTGCAGCGCCGCGCTGGAAGAGGCGCTCGGGCGCTTCGGGGCGCCGGAGATCTTCAACACCGACCAGGGCAGCCAGTTCACCAGCCCGCGCTTCACCGACGTGCTGAAGGAGGCTGGCGTGCGGATCTCCATGGACGGGCGAGGGCGCTGGATGGACAACGTGTTCATCGAGCGGCTATGGCGTTCGATGAAGTACGAATGCGTCTACCTGCACGCCTTTGCGGTGGCCGGGGTCGTTCGGACAGAAATCGGCGTCGGATAAGTGGATCGCCTGCCGGTTCCGTCGTGCGTTGCCGTTTGCGGGCCTCGCGCAGGGAGGGCGTAGCCCGACCGGAGCGAGGCCCGCAAACGGCGGTCGTCCTCACGCCGCCGCCAACTGCGGCAGCCCGTCGAAGTAGGCCCGGTCCGGGGTCCGCCCGTCCAGGCTCGAGTGTGGTCGCCGGCCGTTGTAAAAGCTCATGTAGCGGCCTATCAAAGCGCGTGCCTCGGCGACCCCGTCATAGGCCCGCAGGTACACCTCCTCGTATTTGACCGAGCGCCACAGCCGCTCGACGAACACGTTGTCGCGCCAGGCGCCGCGGCCGTCCATGCTGATCGCGATGCCGTTGGCCAGCAGCAGCCCGGTGAACGCCGCACTGGTGAACTGTAAGCGTCACGAGTACCCCACCTTCCCCTGCGACCCGCGCGGCCCGAAACTGCCTTCTCGGTTACCGATAAGGACAGTGGCGTGAACGATACGGTCAGTCTTAACGCCAGGCTCGATGCCGGCGCGGGTGATGCTAACGAACGCAGCGAGCGCTCTGGCCGGCAGCGACAACGTCGAAGCTGGTCGCGCGAGGACAAGGCGCGGATTGTCTCGGAGAGTGCGGCACCCGAGGCCTCGATCTCGGAGGTGGCGCGGCGTCACGGTTTGAACCGTGGCCTGCTGACGGCATGGCGCCGATCGTTCGGGCTGGATGCCGGGGGTGCGACGCCCCGGACGCGATCTTCCGGATCCGGCGTCCTTGGGTTCATTCCGGTGGAAACGATGGAGGAACCCCGGAGCGGCCTCGGCGATCCGGCGGGCCGGATCGAGGTGGATCTGCGGTTGGGCCGGGTGTCGCTGTCGGGCAACGTCAACCCGGCGTTGGCGCGCTCGGTGATCGGAGCGCTGCGGGGCGTGTGATGATCCGGTCCGGGTCGGGCCCGAAGGTCCTGGTGGCGGCGGAGCCGATCGACTTCCGCAAGGGCGTCCATGGCCTGGTGGCAATGGTGGCGCAGGCGCTGGAGGCGGATCCGTATTGCGGTGACGTGTTCGTGTTCCGCTCGAAGCGAGCGGACCGCTTGCGCCTGCTGACGTGGGACGGCACCGGGCTTGTGGTGCTCACCAAATGGCTGGAGGCGGGCCGGTTCGCCTGGCCGCCGGCGACGGCCGGCGTGGTGCGGCTGAGTGCCGTGCAGTTTGCTCTGCTGGTCGACGGATTGGAGTGGTCGCGGTCCTCGCCGCGGGTCGTCCGGAGGCCTGTCCGCGCAGGGTAGAATCGACCTGAAATCGTTGATTCTGCTGGGAGTTGGAGAGGCTCCGGGGTAGAATCTCCACATGCCGTCACCCACCGATCCGCTGCCTCGCGACCCGGATCTCCTGATCCAGATGATCGCCGATCTGAAGGATCGGAACGCCCGTCTCGAGGCGGAGGTGGCGAAGTATCGGCGCATGGTGTTCGGCGCTCGCTCGGAGCGGATGACAGCTGTTGTCGCCGAGCAAGGTGCTTTGGACCTCGGTGAGGTCGAGGTCGCAGACATCGGATCCGCCAGCGCCAACGACAACACCGGGCCCGACGGTCGGTCAGCGGGTCGCTCCCGCCGGCCAGCGCGGCGCAACGTCGGTGCCTTGCCGACGCATCTTCCCCGGGTCGAGCAGACCATCGAGCCGGACACGACGCAGTGCCCGTGCTGCGGCGGCGCGCTGCACCGGATCGGTGAGGATGTGAGTGAGGCCTTGGACAAGGTGCCGGCGGTGCTGCGGGTCGTCCGAACGGTCCGTCCGAAGTACGGCTGCCGAGCCTGCGAGGGTGCGGTCGTGCAGGCCAAGGCGCCGGCCCGGCCGGTGACCGGCGGGATGGCGACCACCGCGTTGATCGCCCATATCGTCACCGCGAAATACGCTTGGCACCTGCCGCTCTACCGTCAGGTCCAGATCATGCTCGGGCAGGGAGTGATCCTGGATCGAGCGACCCTGGCGTTCTGGATCCGGCGCGCGGCCTGGTGGCTGCGGCCTCTGTACGAGAAGCTGCTCGGCCACATCCGCTCGCAGCCTTACATCCTGTGTGACGAGACGCCGCTGCCGCGGCTCGACCCCGGACGCGGGCGAACCAAGATCGGACAGCTCTGGGCGCAGGCGGTCGACGACCGGCCGTGGCGCGGACCGTCCCCGCCGGCGATCGGCTACGTCTATGCCGAGGGTCGCAGAGCCGCCGACATATCGATGCAGCTGGCGTCGTTCAGCGGCGTGCTGCAGGTCGACGGCTACGCCGCCTACAAGGGACTGGCCAAGCCCGGGCGCAACGCCGGGCCAATCCGGCTGGCGTTCTGCCTGGCCCATGCCCGTCGCAAGTTCGTCGACGTGCATGCCGCCTCCGGCTCGCCGGTGGCGCGCGAGGTGATAGCCCGCATCGCCGAGGTCTACGCGATCGAGGCGAAGATCAAGGGCCTGTCGGCCGCCGAACGCCTCGCGGTCCGTCAGGCGCGCTCGAAGCCGGTGATGGAGGCGCTGCGGCCGTACCTGATGACGACGTTGGCCGAGATATCGCAGAAGTCGCCGCTGGCGCTGGCGATCCGCTACACGCTCCGGCACTGGGAGGGCCTGTGCGTGTACCTCGAAGACGGCCGGGTCAGCGTCGACACCAACGCGGTGGAGCGCGGCATGCGGCCGATCAGCCTTGGGAAAAAGAACAGCCTGTTCGCGGGCAGCGAGGGCGGCGGAGAGAGCTGGGGGATCCTGGCGTCGCTGATCAACACCGCCAAGCTGAACGACCTCGACCCGTACACTTACTTGGCCGATGCGCTCGACCGGATGGTGACCGGCGAGACGACGATCGACCGGCTCGACACGCTGCTGCCGTGGAACTGGAAGGCGGATCGCGCCGCGCTGCCGGCGGCGGCATGAGCGGGGAGCTTTACACTCTCGACGAGCTGGATGAGATCCTGCGCGAGGACGGACGTTCCGGATACGTTGGGGTCAGTGCGATCGATGGCCTGGTCGCGGCCCTGGTCGCCGGGCCGGCCACAGTGGCCCCGGAAACCTGGCTGCCGCTGATCTTCGCTGGAAAGATGCCGGACGCCGCCGAGGGGACCCTCAGTGCGGCGGGTCGTCGACACCATCCGGGCCCACCACGCCGCCGTCGAGACGACGCTGGCGACCCGGCCGCGCGACTACACGCCGATGTTCATGAACCACCTGGGCCAGGTGATCATCGAGGACTGGGTCACCGGGTTCATGACCGGGTTCTCCCTCGCTCCTGACGCCTGGATGCCAATCGTCCTGTCGCCCACCCGCCACAAGCTCAGGCCGATCCTGGCCAGCAACGAGCTCGGGCGGAGCCTGCTGCCCGAACTGTCGCCGACCGATCTGTCGAACATCCAGGACTGCGCCCACAACACCATCGGGGCCGCGGTCGTCGAACTCCACAAGGCAACCCGGAAGCTCAGGCGCGCGCCGAAGCCCGCCCGGCCGCCGAAACCAAAGCGACGGCGTCAATAGCCAACGGGCGTGTGGCGCTCGTGACGCTTACGGTGAACTGGCTGCCCTGGTCGGTGTTGAAGATCGCTGGCCGGCCGTAGCGCGCCAGCGCTTCCTCGACCGCCTCCAGGCAGAAGGCGGTGTCCATGATGATCGACAGCCGCCACGACAGCACCCGCCGGCTGAACCAGTCGACCACCGCCGCCAGGTACACGAAGCCACGCGCCATCGGAATGTAGGTGATGTCCATCGCCCACACCTGGTTCGGCCGATCCACCGCCACCCCGCGCAGCAGGTACGGGTAGATCCGGTGCCCCGGCGCCGGCCTCGAGGTGTTCGGCCGGCGGTACAGCGCGGTGATCCCCATCCGCCGCATCAGCCTCACCACCCGGCCGCGGCCGATCGCCACGCCATCCGCCCGCAGCAGGTCGCGCAGCATCCGGCTGCCCGCGAACGGTGCCTCAAGGTGCAGCTCGTCCAGCCGCCGCATCACCGCCAGCTCGGCCGCCGGCACCGGCCGCGGCCGGTAGTACAGCCCGCTCCGGCTCAACTGCAGCAACTCCGCCTGCCGCTTCACCGGCAGCTCGTGCTCACGGTCGATCATCGCTTTGCGCTCGTCATGCCGGCCTTGCCGAGCGCACCGGATAAAAAATCGTTCTCCAGCGTCAGCTGGCCGATCTTGGCGTGCAGCTCCTTCACGTCCACCGCCGCCGGAGCCGCGCCCGCGCCGCCCCCGAACACCTCGGCAGCGCCGTCGAGCAGCTGTGCCCGCCAAGTCGTGATCTGGTTCGGATGAACGTCAAACTGCTGCGCCAGCTCCGCCAGCGTCTTCTCGCCACGCAGCGCCGCCAAGGCCACCTTCGCCTTGAACGCCCCACTGTGGTTCCGTCGGGCACGTCTCGTCATCGCAATCCTCCTGAGCCGCGGCATCCTCGCCGCCTTCAGGCAGGAAATCCACTTATCGCCCTGTCCGAAATTCCCCGGCCGGCTCTCCTTCGAGACCGGGTCGGAACTGCGGGCCGGACTTGCCAGGTGGATCGGCTACTATAACGCCGACCGCCCACACTCGGGGCTCGGTGGCCGAACGCCGAACGAGGCGTATCACATGATCGAACCGACGCCGTTGCCGGGGCGAGCCCCGGCAACGGCGAGCAGCAGGCTGGCGGCATGAACAACACCCGGGGATAGCTTAATCAAGCCGCCAAACTGTCCGAACGATGGGTGCCACCTCTATCTGCTCTTGCGTGTACTTGCTCCGCTCCATCGTCCGTCCCACGTAGAGCGGGACGCTAACCTCAAATAGCGACATTTTTCAGAGGCAGGTTAAGCCAATCATTGGTAAAATAGGCGCCATGCTTATCGTGCACATCTTTGATACCCTTGTCATAGCCCATATCCTCAGCGGTCTTGTTGGGTTGGCATCGGTTTGGATTCCGATCATTTCGAAAAAAGGCGGCCGACTGCATCGCAAGGCGGGGGCGGTTTTTGTGAAATCCATGTTGGTCACCGGCATCGTTGCCACTGGCATAGCAACGTCAACGCTGATCGCCCCGGTCGAAACCCATCCTCACCTGCTCGACCATCCCCTTTTTGTTGGGGGTAGGGAGACAATCCGGGCGATCTTCGGGTGGATGATGCTGTATTTGGCCTTCTTGACCGTCAATCTCGCCCGTTTTGGCGATCGGTGTGTCAAAGATAAGATCACGCGTGGACGCGGACCCTGGGATACGGTTTCGCAAGCCGTGCTGTTCATGCTCTCTGTGAACTGTCTTGTGCAGGGCGTTTTGGTGGAAATGCCCCTGATGATCGGCATCTCGATGGTGGGACTGGCAACCGTCGGGTCCAACCTTTGGTATCTCTATAAGCCGAAGGTGAGGCGCTACGATTGGCAATTAGAGCATGTGAAGGGGTTGGTCGGTGCGGGCATTTCGGTCTATACCGCCTTCTTTGCCTTTGGAGCCGTCCGGTTTTTGCCCGAGATGGCGCTGACGCCGTTGTTGTGGTCACTGCCGCTGCTTGTCGGCCTTGCGATCATCCTATATCAGCAGTTCATGATCCGCCGTAAGTACAGTAGATTAGAGACGACAAATGCTGCAGGAGGTGCCTAAGTGTTGGCCTGTTTTAACGCCTGAAAACGGACGAATCGGGAGCGATTTTACCGAGGATTTTTGCGGAAGACAGCACGCCTGGGACCCCGGCTCCCGGATGGGTGCCCGCACCGACCAGGAACAGATTTTCCATCTCTTCGCTGCGATTGTGCGGTCTGAACCAGGCGCTTTGAAACAGGTTCGGCTCCATGGCGAACGCAGCCCCCTTCATCGACAGCAGCCGGGTCTCAAAATCCTTGGGCGTATAGAAAAAAGACGTGGAAAGGGCATCTCCCAACCCGGGCATGATCGTGTCTTCCAGCCGCTTTTGAATGGCGGCGCGATAGCGTTCGCCCTCGTCCTCCCAATTCATGCCAGAGTCCAGGTTTGGAACCGGCGACAAAACGTAAAACGTATCACCGCCCTCGGGCGCGAGGCTGGGGTCGGTGGCCGAAGGGCGATGCAGGTAGAGACTGAAATCGTCAGTCAGCTTCTTGTTGATGAAGATGTCCTTGAGCAGCCCTTCATAGCGCGGGCCCAACAGCATCATATGATGGTAGACGTCGTCGAACTTAGTCTTCGTCCCAAAATACCAGACAAATAGTCCCATTGAATAGCTTTGCCGGTCAACCTTGGCTTTCGACCAGCGCTTGGCAGGCTTGCCGTCCATCAGGTTGCTGTAGGTCCAAGCGGCATCGGCGTTGGAAATGACTACATCAGCAGCTAGTTCCTCCCCAGCGGCAAGTCGCACACCAGTTGCTTTTCCCTTGCTGGATAGAATGGCCGAGACTTCGCTGTCGTAACGAATCTCCCCCCCCTGACTCTCCAGCAGCTTGACCATTCCTTTGACCAGAGTACCTGTTCCGCCCATGGCGAAGTGCACCCCGTGAAGCCGCTCGAGATGCGCTATTAGGCAATAATATGCCGTCGTTGTTAGTGGGTTTCCGCCGATCAGCAAGGGATGAAAACTGAAGACCGTGCGTAGCGACGGGTCGGCGAAATAGTCAGAAACTTTTCCGAACACAGTTCGGTGGCCGCCGAGCTTGATCATATTTGGTGCACACTTCAGCGTAAACCATAGAGAATCGAACGGTTCCGCCGCCAGATCTTCAAACGCAGTTTTATAGATTGTCTCACTAATCTTGAGGTAACGCTCGAATCCGTCAACATCTGCGGGATTGAACTTGGCGACCTCTGCTCGCATTTGGTTGATATCGCCGCTATAGCTGAAGATACGGCCGTCATCGAATCGGATCTGATAGAACGGGTCCATGGCGACCAGTTTCACGTCGTCGGACAGGATTTTGCCACACAGCGCCCAGAGCTCTTCGAACAGATATGGAGCCGTGATTATAGTGGGGCCGAGATCGAAGGTATGCCCGTCTCGTTCCTCCACCATGGCGCGACCGCCCGGGCCGTCAAGTCGTTCCAGAACCGTAACCTTAAAACCCTTTGCGGAGAGCCGGATAGCGGCGGCCAACCCGCCAAATCCACTGCCGATCACCACGGCCGTTGGATGCTCGAGCTGGGGAGGGTTAACGAGAGACGCAGACACGGGCGAGGATTTGATTGTCATATCCAGATTTTATATTTTTGATGTCGAGTTCGGCAACCACTACCCGGTAAATTTTCCGCTGCGACGAAACAGCACGCGCCAAGCTTCTTGGTGCTGCGATCCACGTTAAGCAGCGGTGGCCGGGATCGTTCGGACAGAATTCGGCGTCGGATAAGTGGATCGCCTGCCGGTTCCGTCGTGCGTTGCCGTTTGCGGGCCTCGCGCAGGGAGGGCGTAGCCCGACCGGAGCGAGGCCCGCAAACGGCTGTCGTCCTCATGCTGCCGCCAGCTGCGGCAGGCCGTCGAGGTAGGCCTGGTCCGGTGTCCGCCCGCCCAGGCTCGAGTGCGGCCGGCGCCCGTTGAAGAAGCCCAGGTACCGGCCGATCGAGGCGCGCGCCTCGGCGACGCCGTCATAGGCCCGCAGGTACACCTCCTCGTACTTGACCGAGCGCCACAGCCGCTCGACGAACACGTTGTCGCGCCAGGCGCCCCGGCCGTCCATGCTGATCGCGATGCCGTTCGCCAGCAGCATGCCGGTGAACGCAGCGCTGGTGAACTGGCTGCCCTGGTCGGTGTTGAAGATCGCCGGCCGCCCATGGCGCGCCAGCGCCTCCTCCACCGCCTCCAGGCAGAAGCCCGTGTCCTGGGTGATCGACAGCCGCCACGACAGCACCCGCCGGCTGAACCAGTCGACCGCCGCCGCCAGGTACACGAAGCCGCGCGCCATCGGGATGTAGGTGATGTCCATGGCCCAGGCCATGTTCGGCCGGTCCACCGTCACCCCGCGCAGCAGGTACGGGTAGATCCGGTGTCCCGGCGCCGGCTTCGAGGTGTTCGGCCGCCGGTACAGTGCGGAGATCCCCATCCGCCGCATCAGCGTCGCCACCCGGCCGCGGCCGATCTCCACGCCGTCGGCCCGCAGCATGTCGCGCAGCATCCGGCTGCCCGCGAACGGCGCCTCCAGGTGCAGCTCGTCCAGCCGGCGCATCACCGCCAGGTCGGCCGCCGGCACCGGCCGCGGCCGGTAGTACAGCCCGCTCCGGCTCAGCTGCAGCAGCTCCGCCTGCCGCTTCACGGGAAGCTCGTGCTCACGGTCGATCATCGCTTTGCGCTCGTCATGCCGGCCTTGCCGAGCGCGCCGGACAAAAAATCGTTCTCCAGCGTCAGCTGGCCGATCTTGGCGTGAAGCTCCTTCACGTCCACCGCGGGCGGCGCGCTCGCACTGCCCCCGAACACCTCCGCGGCACCATCCAGAAGCTGCGCACGCCAAGCCGTGATCTGGTTCGGGTGAACGTCGAACTGCTGCGCCAGCTCCGCCAGCGTCTTGCGCCACGGATTGCAGCCAAGGCCACCTTCACCTTGAAAGCCCCACTGTGGTTCCGTCGGGCACGTCTAGCCATAACATCCCTCCTGAGCCGCGGCATCCTCGCCGCCTTCAGGCAGGAAATCCACTTAACGCCCTGTCCAGATTCTCCCGGCCGGCTCTCCGCCTGCCGGTCGAGCTGCTCCGCTCGCTCGCCTGCACCACACCAACATCATCGAGAACATGAACGGCACCATCCACCGGGTCTGCCGCAACGTCAAACGCTCGCAGGACGCTGCCATGGCGTTGCGCTGGACCGCCGCCGCCATGCTCGAGGCCGCCCACGGCCTCCGGCGCCTCGAGGTCGACAAGCAACTCCCGAGCCTACGCCGAGCCCTCGCAGCCCTTCAGGACAGGAACACGATCAGTCACAACCTTGAACAGCAGGCCGTCGCCGGATAGCCGCGTCAACCAACAGCGCCTGACGGGCGAATGTCAACACGGCCTGGGGGCATCCTCGATTTCTTAAAGGACAGGTCAGAACATGCTGCGCAGGCGATCAACGTCGGGGGCCTTCTTCACCGCCATGCGCGGGCTCGTCATCGCGGTGGTCATCGTCGGTCCGTTCGGTTCAGTTTGCGTATCGCAACTCAACCCTGCCGAAGATCTGTCCATGACCATCGCCAAACCGTCCGTCCGCTACGGCGCTCGTGCGAAAGTGCGCGGACGGGTGGATTCGCTACCTGTGATCTACACCATCACCGGGGACGCGACCCAAACCGTCGATTTGTGTGACAACACGCATGCCATATTGGATGCTTCTGCTTATGACTGAATGAATTTGTGGATGTCGAAAACAGAAATTTATCCTTAAGGTATTTCATGAACTTGAACTTAATCTACGTTTTCCCTCCTAAGGTTGTGGGACAACCCATTCCTTAAGATTGGGTTGCTGGATAGAGGTCGTTTGAAGGGAGAAAAGTATGTGCTTTGTTTGTGATCAGAAGGTTGGGCGAAGAAGGTTTTTGCAGCTTGGTGCTGGAATAGCTGCAGCTTTGGCGGTCGGCGGATCGGCTCTTGCGGCAGGTGGGCCTGTAACAAGCCTCACAGGGGACCAAGCTTTGGCAAAGCTGAAGGAAGGCAATCAACGTTACGTCTCTTCCCCGCAAGCCTGTATTTCCGATCTGGCCAGTGCTCGTGCTGGCGTTACTCAGCATCAAGCTCCTTGGGCGACCATTCTTTCGTGCGCCGACAGCCGCGTCCCGCCGGAACTGATCTTCGGCGGACAGAACGTCGGTGAACTTTTCATTGCGCGTAATGCGGGCAACATGGCTGACACGGCGACGCTTGGTACGATCGAGTATGGTGCTGCCGCCCTTGGGGTTCCTCTCATCGTCGTTCTTGGCCATGAGAGTTGCGGTGCTGTGGCGGCTGCCTGCGAAATTGTCGAGAAGAACTCGAATTTCCCAGGATCGATTGGCACGATGTTGGAGCCGATCATCCCGGCCGCACTGGCAGCCAAGGGCAAGCCGGGCGATTTCGTAGACAACGCGGTTCGTGAGAATGCTAGGCGCACTGCGGCTCGGATCGTGTCGGCCAGCAATATCGTCGCCGATCTTGTGAAAGACGGGAAAGTGAAGGTCGTCGCGGGCCGTTATGACCTTGATGATGGTCGTGTGGAGTTTTTCGGCTGATCAACAGCTGGCAGAGCCGGCCGGGAGAATCGGGACAGGGCGTTAACTGGATTTCCTGCCTGCCGGCGGCGAGAATGCCGCGGCTCAGGAGGGATGTTATGGCGGAACGTGCCCTGCGGAACCACCGTGGTTCATTCCTTGCCTATCCGGTTAACGCAGACACTCCCTAAATGCAAGTTGCCACTCTCCGAGTAAAAAGTTCGCCGAGGTCGGTGCCCCGACGTTGCCCGAGATACCAAGAGAGCAAGCGGAAGGCGTTGAACAGGTAGAACCGCCTGTTGAAGCGGAATGTGAACTCGTTGAGGTAGGCTTGTAGATGCTTGGCGCTCACGCCGTGATGGATGCCGTTGAGCCAGGTCTTCAGGTTGCTGAAGACGAGGTGGATCATCGGCATGAACTCTTCGGCCACCTCGGGATCGCCGCATTCGGCAATGGCATGGTGGTCGTAGCCTCGCTTGCGCAGGCTGGCGTAGCCGCTCCAATCGTCGGAGACAATTAGCGAGCCCGGCATGACGGCGCTTTCGACAAAGCCGCACAGCGAGTCGGCGCTGCGGTCGTCCGCGATGGCCAGCCGCACGCGACCGGCATAACGGCCGTCTTTCCGTTTGTCCTGGGCGGTGCCCGGCTTCCGGTGGCGGACTTCGACGGCGGCGGCCACCAGCGTCTTGTGGTGGATCCCCCGGCCTTCGCCGCGCGTTCTCCCGCCCACCCACGTCTCGTCGATCTCGACATGCTCGCCCGCCCTGCCGCCGATGCGGTCCTGATCGGGGCGCACCATGCCAGCGCGCAGTTTGTGGAGGATACCGAAGGCGGTTTCGTATCGCGTCAGCCCGAGCTGCCGTTGGAACTGCACCGCCGACATGCCGGGCGTCTGGCTGGTGACCAGATAGGCGGCCCAGAACCAGACGCTGAGCGGCGTATGGCTACGCTCCATGACCGTGCCAACCAGAAGGCCGGTTTGGCGGCGGCACGCGCGGCACTCCAGAATGCCCGGGCGGGTGGCGATACGGAAGGGTTCGGCGACGGCTCCGCAATGCGGGCAGGCGATCCCGTCGGACCAGCGGGCGCGCCAAAGATTGGCGGAGCACGCCGCATCGTCGGGAAACAGCCGCTGAAACTCGGGGAACGATTGGGGGAAAGCCAGGTCGTCACGCTGGAGGATGTCCATCGCCCCATCATTGGCAGACACCAGCTCTAGTGGGTGTCTGCGTCAACCGGATAGGCGGGCATGACTGTTGTTAAGCCGATGCGGCTTGGGCTGATTGGAAAGACACAGCAAGAGCCTCCGAACACGTATTATTTCGTGACGGCCATCGGATACTTTGATCTTCTTGAGACCTGCGACTTCGACCTTGAAACCAAGATGTGGCCGATGGTGGCCGGCGCGCTCGGGTCGACTCCCCTCGATGTCGGCATGCCCAAGCCGCGCGCCGAGGTCGTGGTGATCGGCGACGCCGCGGCGCCGGGCCGTCAACCAGTGACACAGCTGGCAGTGGAGTTCGCCGTCGGGCCGGTGCGCAAGCGGTTGACCGTCTTCGGTGACCGTTACTGGAAACTGACACCTGACGGCGCGGTGTTCAGCAATCCCTCGCCGTTCGTGCAGATGCCGTTGCTGTGGGAGCGTGCCTTCGGCGGGACCGGCTTTCCCGAGAACCCGACCGGGACCGGCCATGCGGCGCTCACCGCGTTGTCGGAGGGCAGGCCCGTCAGGTTGCCCAACATCGAGGACGCGTCGAGCCTGATCCTGGACGCCGACGACGCCCCATCCCCGGTCGGCTTCGCGCCACTGGACGCCATGGCCCGAGGACGGCAGCGCTACGTCGGCACCTATGACGACGCCTGGCTGAAGAGCAATCACCCGGGCCATGCGGTCGACTTCGACTGGGCATTCTACAACACGGTGCCATCCGACCAGTGGGCGCCGACGTTCTTCGCCGGTGACGAGACCATCCAGATAGCCGGCATGCATGCCGACCACCCGCTGATCATCAGCCGGCTGCCGGGCATGAGGGTTCGCGCGTTCCTCAACCTGGCGCGGCAAGGCGAGCAGACCCTCACCGAGATCGATATGCGCTGCGAGACCGTCGTACTGTTTCCCGGCCAACTGAAGGGGGTCGTGCTTTATCGCGGCGGGTGTCCGGTAACCGACATCGACGGCAAGGATGTGGTCGACACGCTGCTGGCCTACGAGCGTCTCGGCGACCCGCCGCGGTCGGTCGAGCACTACGTCGCCACGCACAAGGCCCGGACCGACCCGGAAACCGCCGCGCTCAGCTTTTTCGACGAGAAGCCGCTCCGTCCCGACATCCCAGAGGCCGAGTTGGCCGAGCGCGATGCCGAACGAACCACCGCCGCCGCAGACCGCGATCTGAAATGGGAGAACCGGTTCGAGGCGGAGATCGCCAATGCCTATCGGGCGATCGGCGCGATGCCGCCGCCGCCGGGGACTCTTCCGCAGCCGAAGCTGCCATTCGCGATCCCGATGGTAACGCCCGGCGACATCCAGCGGATGGATGTCGACATGGCGGCAGTCATGAAGGCAGTGAATGATCTGCACGCCTATGGCAAGACGGCGATCTCCGAGGCCGAGTCCCACGCGGCGAAGGCCCTCGGCGAGTTGCTGGGCATGCTCGACGGCCCCAGCGGCAAACTGGTCGACAGCACCACCCTCGCGAGGATCGGCGCCGCCGCCGCGGGCCTTCCGCCGGTGCCGCCCGGCGAAGCGCCGCTGCTTCCGGCGGACTTCCCGACGCCCGCGAGCATGCGAAAGACCCTGGCCGATCTCCCGAAACCGGACGGTTACAAGGACCCGTTCGACGCCATCATCGAAGCGGTCGAGGCCGCCGACCGTCCGCTGGGAACACTGACCGAGGCAGTAAAGGCGGTGCTGCGCGCCCGTGCCGAGGGCAGGCCCGAAGCCGGCCCGGCAGCTGCGTTGCGCGAGGCGATCGAGAATGTCGACCTCACGCAGGGCGGCATGGTCGACCCGCAGCCGCCGGCCCGGAAGCCTGCTTCTGCCAGCAGCTTCGAGGCGCTGCTGGAACAGATCGGCGGCATCAAGGGCGGCGGCGACGCCGTCAAGGGGGTGAACGACGCGATCGCCGGGCTCGGGGCGAATGCGGCTCTTGTCCGCCCGCTGCTGGCGGCGACGCTCCCGGAACCCGAAGGCGACCCGCTGGACGCGCTCGAGAAAACGAAGGCCGCCGTCGCGGAAGCCGGCCCCAGGATCGAGGATGCGTTTGCCGACGCCCGCCGGATCAGCCCGGAGCCGGTGGCGCCGATGGAGCCGCTGCGCGCTGAGGAGTCCGACTATCTGGGACAGGTGATCCGCGAATGCCTGGCGGGTGGAGGCGACCTGGCCGGCCGCGACTGGGCCGGCGTGGCTTTGGTCGGCGCCAACTTCTCGGGGCGCGACCTGCGCGGGGTGTTTTTCGAGCGGGCCGACTTGGCGAACGCGGATTTCCGTGGCGCCAATCTGGAGGGCGCCGTGTTCACCGGTGCGGTGCTGGCCGGCGCGGATTTCTCGGACTGCGCGATGCGCGGCGCCAATCTGTCGAAGGTTGAGGCTCGGGGTGCCCGGTTCGCGCGTTCGGACCTGACCGACGCCCGCCTCATGGCCGCGCAGTTGGCCGAGGCGGATCTGTCGGGCGCCACGATCGATAACGCGGTCGCGCTGGAGGTCGACCTGACGCGCGGCAATCTGTCGAACGCCCGGCTGACCAGGGTGACCTTCATCAAAGCCAGGCTCGACGAGGCGGTGCTCGACGGAGCCGAATTCCGCCAGTGCGTCTTCCTGCAGGCGACCATGGACCGGCTTTCGGCACGCGGCACCGTGTTCGAGCCGGTCGGGGCTGGTGGCCTGCACGCAGCGCGACGGCGACTACACGGGCGCCGACTTCACCGGCACCGGCAGCGTCGGCGGCGCGGTGTACGACGGCTCGGTGATGCGCGACCTGATCGCGCCGCGTTCCGGGTGGAATACCGCGAGCATGGTCGGCGTCGATCTCCACGCCGCGCAACTGGACGGTGCGGATCTGGGGAAGGTCAACCTGACCGGCGCGCGGCTGACCCGCGCCTCGCTGCGCCGGGCGCTTCTGATGGAGACGGTCCTGGCCGGCGCCGATGCGCGCGGCGCGACCTTTGCCGAGGCCACTCTGAGGCGAGGGAACCTGCGTGGGGCCAACCTGCGGCATGCCAATCTCTACCGCGCCGATCTCGATGCGACGGAGCTGGCCGCTTGCGACCTGACAGGGGTCAACATCCTGGGCACGAACCTGCAACGGGCGGCCAATGTCCCCGGCTGAGCTCGGCGCGATCCTTGGCTACGACGGCGAGATCCTGAAGGAGTCGTTCGCCGGCTGGTCGTTTGCCGGCGATTCGCTGTCGGCGGCGACCTTCCTGGAGTGCGACTTCGACGGCGTCGACCTGACAGGCGTGCGGACCGACGGCACCGCCTTCCTGAAATGCCGCTTCGTCGGCGCCCGGTTTTCCGACGCGACGCTGAAGGCCGCCAGGTTCGTCGACTGCGATCTGTCGGGCGCCCGGTTCGACGGCGCCTCGATCAACGCGACGGCGTTCCTGAAATGCACGCTTGCCAACGCCCGGTTCGACGGCGCGTCGGCCGACTCCATGTCGGTTGTCTCCGGCAACGTCGAGGGAGCGTCCTTCGCGAGAGCCCGCCTGATGCGGTGCGCCATCCTGGAGGCGGAGTTCCGGCGGTGCGACCTGAGCGGGGCAATCCTGGAGCGGGTCATGATCACGGCCGCGGACCTGCGCGAATGCGCTTTGGCGGGCCTGCGGCTGGACACGGTCATGCTGATGGAGGCGCGGTTCGACGGTCTCGATCTTTCCGGCCTCACGCTGGCGCGCTGCAACTTCATGAAATCGTCATTCGTCGGCACGGATCTTTCAGGCGCCGATCTGACGCAGTGCCTGTTCCAGGAGGCGGTGCTCAGCGGCGCCAGGCTCACCGGCGCGAATGCTCCGATGAGCCTGTTCGTCAAGGCCGACCTGACCCGGACAGCCATGGCCGACATGAACCTGACCTATGCGATCTTCGACGAAGCCGTGCTCGATGGAGCGGTGTTCGACGGCTGCCGGATGGGGCTTGCCCAGCTGAGGTCGGTATCGGCCCGGGGCACTGGATTCCGCGGCGCCGACCTGACCAATGCGGACGCCTCCTACGCGGACCTGACCGCGGTGGACCTGTCGGGCGCGAACGTCAACCGGCTGAACGTTCACGGGGCCACTTTCGAGCCGGTGGCGCACGGCAACGGCCGGTCGTCCATGCTGGGTACGGATCCGGACCGCGAGATCGCCGAACTGTATGACCCGATCGCGATCGACCGTCGTCTGCGACTACAGCGGCCATAGAGGAGGGATCCGTGATGTTTTTGAATTCCCAGGGACCTATGGTAGGGGTCGCGTTCTCGCCTTTGGATATATGCAGGACCCTGATCCCGTCACCATCTCCTGTGCCGGTGATCCTGCGGATTCCCTATCCGAACCTTGCGATTCGGCCGGTCGCGATACCGACGGTGTCCAACGTATTCACCATGATGATGCCAAACCACAACCTTGCGACCATCCACCCGATAAGCACCGGCGACGAACCCGGTCTGCTTGGGGGGTTGGTAAGCAGCGTCGTGATGGGGCCGTGCCGGAACTACACCTCGTCGACCAAGGTGATCCAGGGTGCATCGCCGGTGACCCGGATGCTGGACGTAACGGCTCACAACGGGATGGTCCCGAACGCGGTCGGGACGTCCCTCAGCCCTTCGCAGATCATCGTGATGGTTCTGAGTTGAGCCGGCGCGAGCACGTAGGGCGGAAGGCCATCCGTCCGGGAGACCCGGGGGCTCCCATCGCCCGGCTTCCGGCGGCCATCCGGGGCATGGCGGCAGGCGCAGGTCAGGGTCCGGTCCGGGTTGACCGACGGTTCGCTTAATCAAAGACCTACCAGGAGAGCCCAGTCATGGACAGCTTCCAGCAGCAGCTCGAGTTCACCGTCGACGGTCTGCCGTCCGACACCTTCACGGTGTTCCGGATAACGGGTCGCGAGGCAATCTCGGAGCTGTTCAGCTTCCAGATCGAGGTGGTGTCCGGCGACGTCGATCTGACGAGCAGGAAGGTGGCCGGCCAGGGCGCCTGCCTGACCCTCCAGCGCCTGGGCAAATCCCGCAGCATCCATGGGATGGTAGAGCGGATCGAGCTGAACGGCATGACGCCGCATGGCGATTACGTCTATCGGGCGGTGCTGGTGCCGCGCCTGCACAAACTGGCGATGACCCGGCAGAACCAGATCCACGGCACCATCGTGGCGGTCTCGGTCCGCGAGGTGCTGAACGATGAGCTGACCGCCAGCTCGCTGAAGGGCAGCGCAGTCACCAAGGTGTCGGGCCGGCTCGGGCTGAACGACTTCGAGATCCGCCTGACCCGTAAGTATCCGGAGCGCGACTACATCGTCCAATATGACGAGAGTGACCTAGCCTTCATATCCAGGCTGTGCGAGCACTATGGGATTTTCTACTTTTTCGTCCACGATAACAACCGGGACGCGGTGGTATTCGGCGATTCTCGGATAACCTTTCCGGCCATCGAGGGGTCGGGCAGCATCGCCTACCGCCCCCCAAGCGGACTTGCCGACGCGGCGGAGACCGCCGTGTTCCGGTTCTCCGGTTGCACCAGGATGATGCCGGCGCAGGTCTGCCTGCGCGACTACAACTATCGGATTCCGAACCTCACACTCGAAATCGACGAGGTGGTCGATCCCGACGGCCACGGTATCGTCGTGGAGTATGGTTCGCATTTCCGCACGCCGGAGGAGGGCCGCGCCCTTGCCCGGGTGCGCGCCGAGGAACTGGTCGGCCGCAAGCAGGTGTTCGAGGGCGCAAGCGACAACGTGCTGATGACGGCCGGCGCGGTGTTCGATCTGACCGATCACTTCCATGACAGGTTCAACGCCGGGTACCTGATCACCTGGATCGAGCACGAGGCGACCCAGGCGATTCCGGGCATCGCCGAGTTCGCCGGGCCGGACCGCCAGACGTCCTACCGGAACCGCTTCGAATGCCTGCCGAAGTCCGTTGAGTTCCGGCCAGCGCGCGTGACCCCCAAGCCGAAGATGGCCGGTCTGACCAACGCCGTCGTCGACGCCGCCGGGTCCGGCCTGCGCGCCGAGCTCGACGAAACCGGGCGCTACAAGATCCGCCAGCAGTTTGACCAGCGGGGCGAGGCCGCCGGCCAGGCGTCACGCTACATGCGCAAGGCCGAGCCCTATGGCGGCGCCAACAGCGGCATTCACTTCCCGCTGCTCAAGAACACCGAGGTGATCCTGGCCTGCGTGAACGGCGACCCGGACCGGCCGATCATCGTCGGGGCGATGCAGAACAGTCAGTCTCCCAGCATAGTGACCTCGGGCAGCAGCACCAAGAACCGCATTCAGACGACCAGCGGCGGCCTGTTCGAGATCGACGACGGGCCGGGCTCCAGCGCGGGCGGGGGTGCCGGCGGCGGCGGTGCCGGGGCGACGCTGATGCCGCAACGGGCACTGCAGGGCGGCGTCCCGCATGCCGCCGGTGCCGGCAGCACTGCGGCGGCGTCCGGCAAACAGCGTCTGGTTGCTCAACGCGCCGAGGCCACGATCTCGACCGTCGAGGCCGACACCACATACGCCAAACTGCATGTAAACCCGTCATCCACGGGCAAAACCGAAGCCTACTGGCGGATTGGCAACAGTGCCGGCGAATCGGATGACATGACGCCATCCATGCCAAATCTCACGAGCCCCTCTGATGCTCCGGGCGATCCCGGTATTTTCGAGTATACAACCGGGTCAAAGACCTCCCTTATCAAGGAATCGAGCTTCAGCAGAGTTGATGGTGGGAGATTTGACTACACCGCCGGCGATCAGATCACAACATCCAGCGGCGAACATGTTATTGTAGGCGTCGAGAGGCAGGTTATTCTTGGAAAGACCGTAACAATCGAAGCGAATTCAAATATCGATGAAAGTTGGACCGGGGCCGAAATAGATGGCTACCTTGATGGCACGGCCGCCCGTGACGACATTACCGCCTATGCCCAGGCTGGCGAATTTCGCGTAAATACAGAAAAAGACTACAGATTAAACATCGGCGGAAATTATTGGGAGGAGATAAACGGCTGGGCGATGGGGGTTTATCAGGGTTTCTCCGGAACCTATATTCTTGGAAATACCGGTGACTTCCAATTTGGCACCAAGATGGATTTCAACTGCGGTGGCGTGTTCGAAGCCACGCTTGGATTGGATTTGGAACTGTCTGGGATTGCGCGACTGGACATATTCCTGGGCATCACCACCGAAATAAGGGTTGGACCGAAGTATGAATTCAACACTTCGGGCGCGATCGTCTCGGAACCGGTGAACATCACGAGCGCGGCCATGGACTTGAAGAATATCGGATTGCACGCGAAAGTTTCTGCCCTTGAGTCGAAATCCACAAATATTTCGCTATCGGGTGAAAACCTGATTGTCGAGCAAGGCGCCCTTGCCGTCTCGATGCGCGGCTTTTCGGTGATGATGGGGTGACGATGACGAGCCGGGCTGCGGCGGCGGTCCTCTGATCGACGGACATTCGAGGGCAACCGGACCGATGTGGGCACTGTCGAACAGCGACGCTACCGAAGCCGCGGCGCGCCATCTCGCCGCCGGACGGCTGCCCGAAGCTGCCGCGATCCTGGAGGATGTGCTTCGACGGCGGCCGTCCAATACCGAGGCGCTGTGCGGTCTCGGCGCGATCCTGCTGAAGCGCGGTGAACCGGAACGGGGGTTCGAGCTGATTGCCCAGGCGGTGGCCTTAGCGCCGGCCGATGCCGTCGTCATGGGCAACCTCGCGATCGCCTACATGGTCTGCGACAAGCTGCCGGAGGCGGTGGACTGTGCGCGGCGGGCCCTCGACCTTGGACCCGACAAGGCCGGGCTGCATGCCATCTTCGCGGGCGTTCTGTCGGCCCTCGACAGGACCGCCGAGGCGCTCGAGGCACAGCGCCACGCCGTCGCTCTCGCCCCGACTCCGCCGATCAGCGCTTCAACCTCGGTAACGCTCTGCTGGCTGCCGGCCAGCCGGCCGTCGCCCTCGCGGAATTCGAGGCCGCCCTCGACATCGACCCGAACCACGCCGGCGCCATCAACAACCTGGCCCTGCTGCACAAGCAGGCTGGTCGCACGGACAACGCGCTGGCCCTGCTGGACCGGGCCCGGCTGCAGGACCCCCTCAACCCCCGACTCCTGGCGAATCTCGCCGACGTGCTGTCGCAATTGCGGCGCCACCCCGAAGCGATCGAGGCGGCCACCCGGGCCGCGACGCTGTCTCCGAAGGATCCGCGTCTGCAGTTGTCGCGCGCCGCCGTCCTGCTGGAGGCTGGCGATCTCGTCCAGGCGGGCAAGCTGCTGGCGGCGGTTCTGCGCGCCGCGCCGAAGGACGCCGTCGCCGCTGGCCTGCTGGCGACGCTGATGCGCCGTCAGGGGCGCCTCGACGAGGCCCAGGTGGCGATCGACCATGCGCGATCCTTCGGCCCCGGACCGGGCGCCCTGGACCGGCTGGCCGTCGAGCTGCTGCTGATGCGCGGCCGCTACGGCGATGCCTGGGCGCTGGTGAACGGCGCTTCCGGGAACGCGTCCCCGCCGGCATCGCGGCTCGCCCTCACCGGGACCGGCGGAATCGCGGGACAGGCCATCCGGCTGGTCTCGATCGACAGTTCGGCCGCGCTGTTCGCGGCCCGGTTCCTGCCGTCGCTGAAGGCACGCGGGGCTGCCCTCACGGTGGTGTGCCCGCCGGTCCTGGCGCGGCTCTTCGAAGCCCTTCCGGCAGTCGACACTGTGCTGCCGATGGCCAGGATCGAACTTTCGGCCCTGCTGGAGAAAGGCGTCATGGTGGTTCCGCTCGATCATCTGCCGCATCTGCTGGCGGTGACGCCGGAAACGCCGCCGGCCGAAGGCCGCTTGTTCGACATGGCGCCCGCCGCCGCCGGAACGACCGGCACAACCGGCACGGCGGCGGCCCGGGCGGCGGTGAGCGCGATTTCGGGTCACGTGGGACTCTGGTGGGAGGGACCGGGACCGGGGGCGGCGCTTCCGGAAGCTGTTGCTGGCATTGCCGGTGTAACGATCGCCTCGCTCCAGGCGGGTCCGGCGCGCGACCATGCGCGGGCGATCATCGTCTCGGCCGGGTTCGTTGATCGTGGTGACGCGGTTTGCGATTTCCACGACTTGGCCGAGGAGATCCGCTCTCTCGACCGGATGATCGCGCCGGACGGTCCGGTCGCGCATCTCGCTGCCGCGCTCGGCGTGGAGACCTGGGTGCTGGTCGACCGCGACGGGTCCTGGCATTGGCACGGCGACCCCGGGCCTTCGCCGTGGTACCCGAACACGCGGGTCTTCCGCCAGAGCCCGGATGGAAGCTGGAGCGCCGCCCTCGCGGCCATCCGCGAGGCCCTCGCCCGGACATCTGCCTGATTCTCAGGGTGTCGCGCCGTCCCCCGCGAGGCACGACCGTGGGGCGAGGGAAACGACGTGGCAGGCGGCCCGACATAAGGATCAAGCTAAATACCGACTATCACATTGGTTCAATGGCTTGCAGCTTGGAAAAATGAAAACCTCGGTTTTACAAAAGCCTCCCCGAGGCGATCGCGACGATCCGCAGTGGGCTCCCGGCCAGCTCTCCCTCCTATGACGAGGTCGTCGCTCTGAGCTGCGATGGCTGGAACAACCTCATCGACAAGCCGTGGTCCCTCATCTCCATCGTGAACAGAAAATGGGGCCATGGGTTCTGATCAACGCCGGCCGGGATTAATCGGGAGGTACGGTAGCGGAACGCCCGGGACCGGTCACCGGCTGCGCGCGTCCTCCAGGATCATCGCCGCCCCCTTCTCGCCGATCATGATGGTCGGCGCGTTGGTGTTGCCGGTGGTCAGCTCCGGCATCACCGAGGCGTCGATCACCCGGAGGCCGGTCACGCCGTGCACGCGCAGGCGGGAATCGACCACCGCCGTCGGGTCCTCGCCCATCCGGCAGGTGCCGACCGGGTGGTACAGGGTGGTGCCCTCGCGGCGGGCGAAGTCCTCGAGCTCGTCGGCGCGGGTGACGTTCGGGCCGGGCTTGATCTCGGCGACGCTGTGGGCGGCCAGCGCCGGGGCCGCGTAGATCCGGCGGGCCTGCTCGAATCCCGCCAGCATCACCCTCGTGTCGTCGGGGTCGGACAGGTAGTTCGGCCGGATCAGCGGCCGGGCCAGTGGGTCGGCCGACGCCGCCATCACGGTGCCGCGGCTGGCCGGCCGGGTCGGGCAGATCACCAGCGAGATGCCGGGCTCGCGCTCCAGCTGCAGCACCCGGGCGGCGTCGTAGCTGGCCGGCGTGAACAGCAGCTGCAGGTCCGGGCTGGCCAGCGCCTCGCGGCTGCGCGAGAACACCATGGCGCTGGTGACGCCGAAGGTCAGGGCGCCGTCGCCGCGCAGGACGTAGCGCAGGATCTCGCCGGCCACCCGCGGCAGCCGCGACAGCTCGTTCATGGTCACCGCGTCCTTCACCCGGTGCACGATGCGCGCGACGTAGTGGTCCGACAGGTTGCGGCCGACGCCCGGGGAATCGTGCCGCACCTCGACGCCGATCGAGCGCAGGTGCTCGGCCGGGCCGATGCCGGAGACCTGCAGCAGGTGCGGCGAGTTGACCGCACCACCGGCCACGATCACCTCGCGCCCGGCGGTGATGGTGCGCTCGACGCCGCCCTGGCGGAACGCCACGCCGGTGCAGCGCCGGCCGTCCATCAGCAGGCGGGTGGCGACCGCATCGGTCAGGACGCGAAGACTTGGCCGCTTGCGGGCGCGGGCCAGGTAGGTGCGGGCGGTCGAGCCGCGGAACCGGCCGAGCCGGGTCATCTGCGAGTAGCCCGCACCCTCCGGCTCGGCGCCGTTCAGGTCGGCGCTGACCGGGAAGCCGGCCTGCCGGGCGGCCTCCACGAAGCGGTGGGTCAGCGGCAGGATGGTGCGGTAGTCCTCGACCTCCAGCGGCCCCTCGCGGCCGCGGAAGGCGTCGTCGCCGCCGGCGTAGCGCTCGGAGCGGCGGAAGAACGGCAGCACCTCGTCCCAGCTCCAGCCCCGGCAGCCCTGCTGGGCCCAGCCGTCGTAGTCGGCGGGGTTGCCGCGCACGTACAGCATGCCGTTGATCGACGAGCTGCCGCCGAGCACCCGGCCGCGCGGCCAATGGATGGCGCGGTTGCCGGAGGAGGCCTCGGGCTCGCTGGCGTACATCCAGTTGACCCGGGCGTCGTGCAGCAGGTTGCGGACCCCGGCCGGGATGTGGATGAACGGGTGGCGGTCCGGCGGCCCGGCCTCCAGCAGCGCCACCCGGGCGCCGCCCTCGCTCAACCGATCGGCCAGCACGCAGCCGGCGGAGCCGGCGCCGACGATGACGTAGTCGAAGCTGTCGCTGCTCATGGAAAGGCGTCCCGTGGTGAGGCCGGCAGCATCGCAAGCTTCGGGCGCGGGGGGCAACGGCGTTCGTTGCTTAGGCAATCGACCGGCGCGATCGGCCGGGACTATTGACCGGGCGGCATCTTGCGTTCGCCGGCCGAATGGCCATTCTGTGGGCCGCGTTCGCAACTGAACGCACCAATCTGCCGCGGAACGAGGAGATCCCGCCATGACCGCCTGCATCGTCGGATGGTCCCATCTGCCCTTCGGAAAGCGCGAGGGCGATGACGCCGAGAGCATGATCGTGAAGGTGGCGTCCGACGCCCTGGCCGACGCCGGGCTGGAGCCGAAGGACATCGACGCGGTGTTTCTCGGCCACTTCAACGGCGGCTTCGAGAAGCAGGACTTCACCGCCTCGCTGGTGTTCCAGGCCTCCGACGACTTCCGCTTCAAGCCGGCGACCCGGGTCGAGAACGCCTGCGCCACCGGCAGCGCCGCCGTCCACCAGGGACTGACCCTGATCGAGGCGAAGAAGGCGCGCCGGGTGCTGGTGGTCGGCG
Source organism: Rhodospirillaceae bacterium (assembly GCA_018401495.1). GTDB lineage: Bacteria > Pseudomonadota > Alphaproteobacteria > Thalassobaculales > Thalassobaculaceae > Thalassobaculum_A. Next base: position 562,193 of record JAGYJX010000005.1, on the reverse strand, counting down.
TCGAGAAGATGACGGCGCTGCCCGGCAAGGAGATCGGCGACACCCTCCTCAAGGCCAGCTACCTGAAGGAGGAGGCTGGCGTCGAGGGCGGTTTCGCCGGGGTGTTCGGGCAGATCGCCCAGGCCTATTTCCAGCGCCACGGCGACCAGTCCGACGCGCTCGCCCGGATCGCCGCCAAGAACCACAAGAACGGCGTCGCCAATCCGTACGCCCAGATGCGCAAGGACCTCGGCTACGAGTTCTGCCGGAACCCGAGCGAGAAGAACCCGTTCGTCGCCGGGCCGCTGAAGCGCACCGACTGCTCGCTGGTCTCCGACGGCGCGGCGGCGATCGTGCTGGCCGACGTCGACACCGCACTCGGCATGAACAAGGCGGTGGCGTTCCGCGCCGCCGCGCACTCCAGCGACTTCCTGCCGATGTCGAAGCGCGACATCCTGAAGTTCGAGGGCTGCGCCTCGGCCTGGCAGAAGGCGTTCGCGCAGTCCGGCCTCAGCCTCGACGACCTCGACCTGGTCGAGACCCACGACTGCTTCACCATCGCCGAACTGATCGAGTACGAGGCCATGGGCCTGGCGCCGGAAGGCCAGGGCGCGCGCGCCGTGCTCGAGGGCTGGACCGAGAAGGACGGCCGGCTGCCGGTCAACCCGTCCGGCGGCCTGAAGGCCAAGGGCCACCCGATCGGCGCCACCGGCGTGTCGATGCACATCATGGCGTCGCTGCAGGTGCGCGGCGAGGCCGGCGACATGCAGGTCGCCGGCGCCAAGCTGGCCGGCATCTTCAACATGGGCGGGGCGGCGGTCGCCAACTACGTCTCGATCCTGGAGCCGCTGCGCTAGCACCATGACCCACGGCGTCCGGCTCGCGCGTCCCGACGAGCTGGACGCCCTTCCCGCCATCGAGATGGCGGCCGACCAGCGGTTCCGCGCCACCGCCTACGCCGACCTGGTGGCCGGCTACCCGACCACCGAGCTCGAGGACTTCGTCGAGACCCAGGACCGCTGGGGCCTGTGGGTGGCGGTCGACGCCGGCGACCGGCCGGTCGGCTTCGCGCACTGCAAGCCGGTCGGGCGCGGCACGGTCTACGTCGCCCAGCTGTCGGTGCACCCCGACCACGCCGGCCGCGGCCTCGGCGGCCGCCTGCTCGACCGGGTGGCGGCGTTCCACGGCCCGCGCGGCGTGGCGCGCCTGACCCTCACCACCTTCCGCGACATCCCCTGGAACGCGCCGTACTACGCCCGGCTCGGCTTCCGCGAGGTGCCGGACCTGGCGCGCGAGGTGTTCCTGAAGCGCCAGATCGACGAGCAGATCCGCGCCGGCTTCCCGGCCGCCAGCCGGGTGGCGATGCAGCGCCTGCTGTAGGCGCGGCGAGGCCGGAATCCACCTCTCCCCCGTCGTCATTCCGGACGCCCACGCGGAGCGTGGGCGAGCCGGAACCCACGGGGCGACGGGCGCTGGCGGCGAGGTCGAGGCGGCGGGTGGGTTCCGGCTCTCCGCGACGCTGTCGCTGCGGCCGGAATGACGACAATGGGGGGAGGGCTCGCGGCGGCGTGGCGAGGCGGTCGAGGGCTCATTGCGGCGATCCGGCGGAGGTCCACCCCTCCGCGCCGGAACGCACCTTTCCCCTGTCGTCGTTTCGGACGTCCATGGCATCGCAGCCGGCACCCACCCTCTCCCCTGTCGTCATTCCGGACGCCCACGCTGTGCGTGGGCGAGCCGGAAGCCACGGGTCGACGGGCGCTGGCGGCGCGTCCGAGGCGGCGGGTGGGTCCGAGGCGGAGGGTGGGTTCCGGCTCTCCGCGACGCTGTCGCTGCGGCCGGAATGACGACCATGGGGGGAGGGCTCGCGGCGCCGTGTCGCGGCGATCAAGGGCTCATTGCGGCGATCCGGCGGAGGTCCACCCCTCCGCGCCGGAACGCACCTTTCCCCTGTCGTCGTTTCGGACGTCCATGGCATCGCAGCCGGCACCCACCCTCTCCCCGGTCGTCATTCCGGACGCCCACGCGGCGCGTGGGCGAGCCGGAAGCCACGGGGCGACGGGCGCTGGCGGCGAGGTCGAGGCGGCGGCTGGGTTCCGGCTCTCCGCGACGCTGTCGCTGCGGCCGGAATGACGACAATGGGGGGGAGGGGGCGACGGGCGGCGGCGGCGACGTCGAGGCGACCGGGCCGGACCGGCGCTACGCGCCGTCCAGCAGCGCCGCCGCCGCCGCGTCGTCGCCGTCGTCCTCACCCTCGGCGGCCAGCGGGTCCCGCGGGGTCAGCTTGTGGCGCACCACCAGGTCGGCCAGCGCGGTGCGGCCGGGGTCCGGCAGCTGCGCGCCCTCGGCGGCCAGCAGGCAGGCCGAGGCGGCGTGGTACAGGCCGGACGCCGCCGCGCGGGCGCGGTGCTCGCCGTCGGCGCCGGCCCGGGCGGCGGCGTCGACGGCGGCGGTGGCGCGGCCGAGCAGGGCGGTCAGGCGGGCACGGGTACCCTCGGGCACGCCGGCCTCCGCCATCCGCCGGGCCAGCGCCGAGGCCAGTGCCGCGTGCGCCTGGTCGCGGCGCGCGGCCCGCAGCACGTCGAGGGCGACGATGTTGCTGGTGCCCTCCCAGATCGAGCCGAGATGACTGTCGCGCAGCAGCCGCGGCTCGGCCCATTCCTCGATGTAGCCGACGCCGCCGCGCGCCTCCATGGCGTCGCCGGTGACCTTGCGGGCGTCGCGGCAGACCCGGAACTTGACCAGCGGCGTGAGGATCCGGCGCAGCGCCGCACCCTCGGCCTCGCCGGCATCGGCGCGGGCCAGGGCGTCGGCGGTGAACAGCACCATCGACAGCGCCTGCTCGGCCGGCAGCAGCAGCTTCAGCAGCTGGCGGCGCTGCAGCGGCATGTCGATCAGCCGGCGGCCGAACGCGCTGCGGCCGCGCGCCACGGCCAGCGCCTCGCGCAACGCCCGGCGCATCATCCCGGCCGAGCGCACGGCGTTCGACAGCCGCGACTGGTTGATCATCTCGGCCATCTGCGCGAAGCCCTGGCCGGGAGGACCGACCATCCAGGCGAGCGCGCCGTCGAGGGTGATCTCGCCGGACGCCATCGAGCGGGTGCCGAGCTTGTCCTTCAGGCGGACGATCCGGTAGGCGTTGCGCCCGCCGCCCGGCAGGTCGCGCGGCAGCAGGAACAGCGACACGCCCTTGATGCCCGGCGGCGCGCCCTCGGGCCGGGCCAGCACCAGGGCGAGGCCGGCGTCGGCGTTCGAGCAGAACCACTTGTCGCCGTGCAGGCGCCAGGAATCGCCGCAGCCATCGCCGTCCGGCACGGCCCGCGTGACGGTGGCGGCGACGTCGGAGCCGGCGGCGCGCTCGGTCATGAACATGGCACCCTGGACCTGGCGCTCCGGGTCGTCGGCGGTCAGCCCCGGCAGGTAGCGCGCCACCAGGGCCGGGTCGGCGTAGCGGCGGATCGTGCGGGTCAGGGCGTCGGTCATGCTGATCGGGCACAGCAGGCCGAACTCGGCCTGCGCGAACAGGTACTGGAAAGCGTATTTGGCGGCGGCCGTCACCGGCCGGTCGAGGCCGAGGGCCGGGCGGTGCGACATCGCCGCCAGCGCGAACTCGCCGAAGCCGATGCGCTCCATCTCGCCGTAGGCCGGGTGCTTCTCGATCCACTGCCGGTCGCTGCCCTGGCGGTCGCGGTGGTGCAGCACCGGCGGGTTGCGGTCGGCGGCGTGCGCCAGCGCGTCCAGCCGGCCGCCGACCAGGGCGCCGAGGCGCGACAGCGCCGGCGTCAGGGCGGCGAGGTCGACCGGATCGAGATAGAGCCCGAGCAGGGCGGCGAGGCTGGGATCGTCCCGGAAGGCGTCGACGCCGCTTGTGTCGGGTTGCAGGCCGGCGGCTGCGGAGGAAGTCATGGCGCGCTCCCCGTTGGCGGAGTCATCCTGATGCGCGTCGAACCCTGGCACCGTGTCGGTGGTTGGGCAACATAGGGTGCGACAGCGACCGGGGTCCGACCAAGTCTGGAGGCGAGCATGACCGAGACCTTCAACGCCTATCTGCTGCGCGAGGCCGACGGCGCCGTGACCGGCGCGTTCGAGGCGGTGCCGGTGGCCGACCTGCCGGACGGCGACGTCACCGTCCGGGTCGCCTACACCACCGTCAACTACAAGGACGGCATGGTGATGAGCGGCATCGGCCGGCTGGTCCGCAAGTACCCGCACGTGCCCGGGGTCGACTTCTCCGGCACCGTCGAGGCCTCGTCGCATCCGGGCTTCGCCCCCGGCGACGCCGTGGTGCTGACCGGCTGGCGGGTCGGCGAGGTGCGCTGGGGCGGTTTCGGCGAGCTGGCCCGGGTCCAGGGCGACTGGCTGGTCAGGCTGCCCGACGGGCTGTCGCTGGCCGACGCCATGGCCTTCGGCACCGCCGGCTTCACCGCCGGGCTGGCGATCGACACCCTGGAGGCGGCGGGCATGCGGCCGGATCGCGGCGAGGTGCTGGTCACCGGCGCCTCCGGCGGCGTCGGCAGCGTCGCGGTCGCCCTGCTGGCCGCCCGAGGCTACACGGTCGCCGCCTCGACCGGGCGGTCGGAGGCGCACGGCTACCTGACCGGGCTCGGCGCCGCCACCATCCTCGATCGGGCCGAACTCGCCGAGCAGCCGAAACGCCCGCTCGCCGGCGAGCGTTTTCAGGCGGCGATCGACAACGTCGGCGGCAGCACCCTCGCCACCCTGCTGACCCAGATCGCCTACGGCGGCGCGGTGGCGGCGGTTGGTCTGACCGGCGGCAACGAGGTCACCACCACGGTGCTGCCGTTCCTGCTGCGCGGCGTCAGCCTGCTCGGCGTCGACTCGGTGATGTGCCCGGCCGCCCGCCGCGAGCGGGTCTGGCGGGCGATCGCCGACGGCCTGCCGGCCGAGACGCTGGACCCGATCGCCCATCGGCACCGCTTCGAGGAGCTGCCCGACCTCGGCCGGGCGATCCTGCGCGGCGAGGTCCGGGGCCGGGCGGTGGTGACGGTAGGCGGCGGGTGAGGGCGGCGGCGGGTGGAGGCGGCGCCTACTCGTCGTACTGGATCAGCGACTCGAACGGGATGTCGAGCTTGTCGCGGCCCTTCAGGAAGCTCAGCTCCATGATGCAGGCGCCGCCGGTGACGTCGGCGCCGACCTTGCGGAGCAGTTCGACCGCGGCGTTGAGCGTGCCGCCGGTGGCCAGCAGGTCGTCGAGGATCACCACCCGCGACCCCGGGGCCACCGCGCCCTCCTGGATCTCGACGGTGTCGGTGCCGTATTCGAGGTCGTAGGTGAAGGGCACCGTCGGGCCGGGCAGCTTGCCCTTCTTGCGGACCATGATGAAGCCGAGCCCGAGTTCCAGCGCCAGCGGGGCGGCGGTCAGGAAGCCGCGGCTCTCGATGCCGGCGAGCAGGTCGGGCTTGAACGGCCGGATGGCGTCGGCCAGCCGGTCGACCGTGACCTTCCACGCCGCCGGGTGCGCCAGCAGGGTCGAGATGTCGTAGAACAGGATCCCCGGCTTCGGGAAATCCGGCACCGACCGGATGTGGTCTTTCAGGTTCATCGCGCTCTCCCGCGTTCGGCCGACCGTTTCGTTTAGATCAATCCGCCGCGGCGTGCCACCGTCTCGCATCCGGCCGGCCGGGACGGTCGCGCGGTCGCGTCCCTGGTCGCGCCGCCGCGCGGCCGGTATCCTGGCGGCCGAACGCATCGGGAGCGGATGGTGGGCGCAGCGACGGTCGAGCGACGGGAGGCGGACGGGGCGGCCTTGTCCGCCGACGACGCGCTGGCCGTCGAGGAGCGCGCCGGCCGCGTGGTGGTCCGCCTGCGCGGCGCGTGGACGCTGCGCACCGCCCTGCTGGTCGACGACCGTCTGCGGGCGCTGGGCGAACGGCCCGCCGCGTCCGTGACCGTCGACGCGACCGCGCTCAACCGCCTCGACAGCGCCGGCGCCTGGGTCATCCAGCGCACGGTGGCGCGGCTGACGGCGCGCGGCGTCGCCACCGACATGGTCGGCCTCCGGGACGGCTTGCGCGCGATCCTCGACAAGGCGGCGCCGGAGGGTCCGACCACCGCGATCGCCCCGCCGGCCGGGTCGGCGGTGCTGGACACCCTGGAGAGGATGGGCCGCCGCTGGGTCGAGGCGTTGCAAACCGGGCGCAGCCTGCTCGGGCTGCTCGGCGTGGTGGTGGTCTCGCTCGGCCGGGTCCTGGTGCGCCCGGGCACGCTGCGCGGCACGGCGGTGGTGGCGCAGATCGAGGCGACCGGGGTGCGGGCGCTGCCGATCGTCGGGCTGCTGTGCTTCCTGGTCGGCGTGGTGCTGGCCTACATGGGGGCGCTGCAGCTGACGCGCTTCGGGGCGGCGGTGCTGACGGTCAACCTGGTCGGCGTGACCGTGCTGCGCGAGGTCGGCATCCTGCTGACGGCGATCATCGTCGCCGGGCGCTCCGGCAGCGCCTTCGCGGCGCAGATCGGCACCATGAAGGTCAACCAGGAGGTCGACGCGCTGGAGACCATGGGGATGTCGGTGATCGACGTCCTGGTGCTGCCGCGGGTCGTCGCGCTGATGGTGGCGCTGCCGGCGCTGACGGTGTTCGCCGACGTGGCCGGGATCGCCGGCGGCGCGGTGGTGTGCCTGTTCCTGCTCGACCTCGTCGTCCGGGCAGTTCCTCACCCAGCTCGCCTCGGGCGTGACGATCTGGAGTTTCCTGGTCGGCCTGATCAAGGCGCCGGTGTTCGCCCTGGTGATCGCCCTGGTCGGCTGCCACAACGGCCTCGGGGTGTCGGGCAGCGCCGAGAGCGTCGGCCGGCAGACCACCCGGGCGGTCGTGGAATCGATCTTCCTGGTGATCATCCTGAACGCGATCTTCGCGGTCACCTTCGCCGAGATCGGGATCTGACGATGCCGGCCAACCCTGATATTGGCACCGGTCCGGCGATCGAGGTGCGCGGCCTGGTCAACCGCTTCGGCGCGCAGACCGTGCACGACGGCCTCGACCTGACGGTGCAGCGCGGCGAGATCCTGGGCGTGGTCGGCGGCTCCGGCACCGGCAAGACCGTGCTGCTGCGCGCCATCATCGGGCTGCAGCGCCCGGCCGCCGGCGAAGTGACGCTGCTGGGCGAGCGCGTCGACTGGGACGGTTCCAGCACCGCACAGGCTGGCCGGCCGGTTCGGGATGCTGTTCCAGGAGGGGGCGCTGTTCAGCGCCCTGACGGTCGGCCAGAACATCGAGGTCCCGATGCGCGAGCGCGGCGGCATCCCGCCGACCCTGATGGACGAGCTGGCCCGGCTCAAGGTCGCCCTGGTCGGCCTGCCGGCGGACGCCTGCGGCAAGTTTCCCTCGCAGCTCTCCGGCGGCATGAAGAAGCGCGCCGGGCTGGCGCGCGCCCTGGCGCTCGACCCCGAGGTGGTGTTCCTCGACGAGCCGACCGCCGGCCTCGACCCGATCGGCGCCGCCGCCTTCGACGAGCTGATCCTCGATTTGCGCCGCGCCCTCGGCCTGACGGTGGTGATGGTGACCCACGACCTGGACAGCCTGGCGCGGATCTGCGACCGCATCGCGGTGCTGGTGGACAAGCGGATCGTGGTCGGCACCATGGCCGAGTTGATGGCGAACCCGCATCCCTGGATCCGTGAGTATTTCCACGGTCCCCGGGCCCGGGCGGCGTTCGAGACGGCTGCAGTCGAGACGGCTGAAGTCGAGACGGCGGCGGTCGCCGCCGGCGGGGAGGGGTAGGGATGGAGACCCGGGCGGGTTACGTGCTGGTCGGCGCCTTCGTCCTGGTGCTGTTCCTCGGTGCTCTCGGGCTGGCGGTGTGGTTCGGCGACCTGCGCCTGGCCCGGGACGTGCGCGACTACCGGATGCATTTCGACGGCTCCGTCGGCGGCCTGTCGGTCGGCAGCCCGGTGCGGCTACCGCGGCGTGCCGGTCGGCTCGGTCGGCGACATCCGCATCGACCCGCACAACGTCGAGCGGATCGAGGTGCTGGTGGCGCTCGATGCCGGCATGCCGGTCAAGTCGGACATGTTCGCGACCCTGGAATCCCAGGGCCTGACCGGGGTCGGGTTCATCCAGATCCAGGGTGGCACCCAGGCTTCGCCGGCGCTGGCGGTCGCCGACGACGGCGCGCCGCCGATCATCCCGACGCGCGCCTCGCGCCTGGAGAAGGTGTTCCAGTCCGCCCCTGAGATCGCCGACCAGCTGGTGGTGCTGACCACCCGCCTCCAGTCCCTGCTCAGCGAGGAGAACACCCGGGCGGTCGGCGACATCCTGCGCAACCTGGCGACGGTGTCGGCGACGCTGGGGCAGCGGACCGGCGACATCGAGACCGCGGTGGTCGACGGCGCGGCGGCGGCGACCGAGGTGCGCGCGGCGATGGGCGAGCTGGTGCCCGGTGATCCGCGAGCTGCGGCGGCAGTATCCGGGTGATCACCGACGAGATCTCGGTCACCCTCGGCGCCGCCCGCGGCACCATCATCGGCGTCGACGCGGAAGTCGGGGTGCTGACCCAGCGCCTGGCGGGCACCTCGGCCCAGCTCGAGGCGCTCGTCGCCGAGGCGCGGCCGGGCATGCGGGATTTCTCGAACTCCGGCCTGTACGAGCTCACCCAGTTCCTGATGGAAGCGCGGGAACTGGTCGGCAACCTGGACCGGGTGGTGCGGCAGATCGATCGCGACCCGCGGCAGTTCCTGTTCGGCCGGCGCGAAGGCCAGGTGGAGGCGCAGTGATGACGCAACGACGGCCGAGCCGAAGGACGCTCGCGCGCGCCGGGCTGGCGATGGGGGCGCTGGCGATGATGGGGTCGCTGGCCGGCTGCGCCGGCCTGCCGCTCGGCGGCACGCCGGCGCAGCTCTACACGCTGTCGCCCAAGAGCACGTTTCCCGCGGATTTGCCGGCGGTCGACTGGCAGCTCGCCATCGACCGGCCGAGTTCGCCGGCGGCCCTGTCCACCACCCGGATCGCGGTGGCGCGCGGCCCGCACACCATCGACTACTACGCCGGGGCGCAGTGGATCGACGACGCCCCCAACATGGTCCAGCGGCTGTTGACGGAGTCCTTCGAGAACTCCGGCAAGATCGTCGGCGTCGGGCGGGAATCGATCTCGCTGCGCTCCGACTTCGTGCTGCGGATCGAGCTGCGCGAGTTCCAGGCGGAGTACCGCAACGGCGACGAGGCGCCGGCGATCAACGTCCGGATCGCGGCCAAGATGGTCCGGATGCCGCAACGGCGCATCATCGCGTCGACGTCCATCGAGCGGGTGGTTCCGTCGCCCGACAACCGCATCGGCTCGATCATCGACAGCTTCGACCAGGCGCTGGGGCGGGTGCTGCGCGACATCGTGATCTGGACCCTGACGCTTCCCGAAGCCCGGGAGTGAGCCGACCCCGCCGCCGCCGTCAGTGCGGCTCGCCCGACACCAGGCACCGGGCCAGGTCGGCGAGGCGGACCGGCTTCGCCAGGGTGCCGGCGACCCGGATGTCCGAGCGCGGCCGCCAGCGCGCCGATCGGCTGGAGGTAGTCCTGGCCGAACCCCGAGATCGCCACCAGCCGGCCCCGGAAGCCGGCGTGTCCGAGCATCCGGACCACCTCGAAGCCGTCCAGGTCGGGGCCCAGGATGATGTCCAGGATGATGGTGTCCGACGCGGTCGCGTCTGCAATGGCGGCGATGATCGCGGTGCGGGTTGGCGCCACCCCGACGGGCGTCAAGCCGAGGTGTTCGAGCTGCCCGCCCACGAGCTCACGGATCAACGGGTCATCGTCGATGACATACACCCGCCCGGCGCGGTCCGGGGGCGATGGCTCGGGGCCAGGGCTGGCGGGCGGTTCGCGCATATAATCGCAATGATTGCAGATTAATTAACAATAAGCATCCTTGAAGGGAGTTCATCGCACTTTTGTCGGAATTTCAAGCCGGTCGCGGCCAGGATCAGCCGGGTTGCCCTACGTTGACGTGTGTGAGCCGGTTTGAGCATAGTGGTGGCGGGGCGTTCAGAGTGTTGCGACCCCCGCGCGACCGAGTGGCGTATCGCCGCCGTCGCCAACGCGTTGACAAGTGCCCCGCCTACGGGCCGTCGACGTGTTAACGAGAAGAGAAACGGGAGAGTTCGGAGGACTTCTTATGAAGCGACTTCTTGCCACGACTTTTGTCGTCGCGCTGGGCGCCGGGGCGCTCGCCGTCGGCGGCGCCAACGGTGCCTCGGCCGCCGATCAGCGGTTCATCTCGATCGGCACCGGTGGCGTCACCGGCGTCTACTACCCGACCGGCGGCGCCATCTGCCGACTGGTCAACAAGGACCGCAAGGAGCACGGGCTGCGCTGCTCGGTCGAGTCCACCGGTGGCTCCACCTACAACGTCAACACCATCCGGGCCGGCGAACTGGAGTTCGGCGTCGCGCAGTCGGATGTCCAGTACTACGCCCTCAACGGCACCGGCGATTTCGCTGCCACCGGACCGTTCAAGGAATTGCGGAGCGTGTTCTCGGTTCACGCCGAGCCGGTGACGATCGTGGCGCGCAAGGACGCCGGGATCACCAATTTCGAGGACCTCAAGGGCAAGCGGGTGAACATCGGCAACGCCGGTTCCGGCACGCGCAGCACCTGGGAGGTCATCGAGAAGGCGGTGGGCTGGCAGCGCAGCGACCTGAAGTTGGCCGCCGAGCTGAAGTCCGCCGAGACCGGTCAGGCGCTGTGCGACAACAAGCTCGACGCGTATTTTTTCCTGGTCGGGCATCCGGCCGCGCTGATCCAGGAGACCGTCTCGACCTGTGAGGCCAACCTGGTCAACGTCACCGGCCCGGCCTTCGACAAGCTGGTCGCCGACAACCCGTACTACCGGCACGCCGAGATCCCGGGCGGCATGTACCCGGGCAACCCGGACGGCGCCAAGACCTTCGGCGTCGGGGCGACCTTCGTCAGCTCGACCCAGGTTCCGGACGACGTCGTGTACGTGGTCGCCAAGGCGGTGCTCAGCAACGTCGAGGAGTTCCGCAAGCTGCACCCGGCGTTCTCCAACCTGACCGCCGAGGACATGGTGAAGGCCGCGCTGTCGGCGCCGCTGCATCCCGGTGCCGAGAAGGCCTACAAGGAACTCGGACTGATGTGATCATCGGGTCGACCCCGGGGGTGGGCCCGTTCCACCCCCGGGTCGACCGCACCCATTGATCGATGACGAGCGCCGGCCCGTGCCGGCGCCGGGGGGCGTGATGAGCGTGCAGGGCGACACCAGACGCGGCGACGACGAGCTTCAGGACCTGGTCGCGGCCAGCGATACCGGCAGCCGCAACCCGAAGGGGTCCGTCGGCATCTTCGTGGCCGGGCTCGCCCTGGTCTGGTCGCTGTTCCAGCTCTACAACGCCTCGCACATTCCCTACCTCGTGACCGACCTCACCGGCATCAGCCTGGTGTTCAACTCGGACGACTCGCGCGCCATTCACCTGGCCTTCGCGTTCGCCCTGGCGGCGATGTCCTACCCGCTGTTCAAGTCGTCGCCGCGCGACCGCGTGCCCTGGTACGACTGGGTCCTGGCGATCCTGGGCGTCGCCTGCTGCCTCTACCTGATCGTCGACAAGCAGAACATCGCCTACCGGGCCGGGCTGCCGACCGACGGCGATCTCGTGGTGTCGACCATCGGACTCGGCGTGCTGATGCTGTCGACGTGGCGCGCCCTCGGGCTGCCGCTGGTGATCGTGGCCACGGTGTTCCTGGTCTACGTGTTCTTCGGCAACCAGCCGTTCATCCCCGACGTGATCCAGTGGCGCGGCGCCTCCTACGGCAAGGCGATGTGGCACTTCTGGATGCAGACCGAGGGTGTGTTCGGCGTCGCCCTCGGCGTGTCGGCGTCGATGGTGTTCCTGTTCGTGCTGTTCGGCTCGCTGCTCGACAAGGCCGGTGCCGGCAACTACTTCATCAAGCTGGCGTTCGCGATGCTCGGGCATCTGCGCGGCGGTCCCGCCAAGGCGGCGGTGGTGTCCTCGGCGATGACCGGCCTGATCTCCGGGTCCTCGATCGCCAACACCGTGACCACCGGCACCTTCACGATCCCGCTGATGAAGCGCGTCGGCTTTCCGGCCGAGAAGGCCGGGGCGGTCGAGGTGGCGTCCTCGGTGAACGGCCAGATCATGCCGCCGGTGATGGGCGCGGCCGCGTTCCTGATGGTGGAGTATGTCGGGATCACCTATCTCGACGTGGTCCGCCACGCGATCCTGCCGGCGACGATCTCCTACATCGCGCTGCTGTACATCGTGCACCTGGAGGCGCTGAAGGCCGGCATGCAGGGCATGGCGAAGCCCGGTCCGGCGCAGACGCTGATCCGCAAGCTGCTCGGCGTGCTGTCGGGGTTCCTCGGCGTCGGCCTGACGGCGGCGGTGATCTACTACGGCCTCGGCTGGACCAAGACGGCGTTCGGCGACGCCACCTTCCCGGCGATGGTGGTGCTGTTCGCGCTGGTCTATGTCGCGCTGGTGGCGGTGGCGTCCCGCCAGCCGGATCTCGAGCTCGACGATCCCGACGCCCCGGTCACCAGCCTGCCCGAGACCATCCCGACCCTGCTGACCGGGCTGCACTACCTGCTGCCGATCGTGGTGCTGGTCTGGTGCCTGATGATCGAGCGGTTCTCGCCGGACCTGTCGGCCTACTGGGCGACGGTGGCGATGCTGGTGATCATCCTGACCCAGATCCCGCTGAAGGCGATGTTCCGCGGCACCGGCGCGCTGCTGCCGGCGCTGCGGCAGGGCGTGCTCGACGCCCGCGACGGGCTGATCGCCGGCGCCCGCAACATGATCGGCATCGCCGTGGCGACCGGGGCCGCCGGCATCATCGTCGGCACGATCTCGCTGACCGGCGCCCACCAGGTGATGGGCGAGTTCATCGAGTTCCTGTCGGGCGGCAACCTGCTGGCCATGCTGGTGCTGGTCGCGATCTTCAGCCTGATCCTCGGGATGGGCCTGCCGACGACGGCGAACTACATCGTGGTGTCGTCGCTAATGGCGGCGGTGGTGGTCGAGGTCGGCGCCCAGAACGGCCTGATCGTCCCGCTGATCGCGGTGCATCTGTTCGTGTTCTACTTCGGCATCATGGCCGACGTGACGCCGCCGGTCGGCCTGGCGTCGTTCGCGGCCGCGGCGATCTCCGGGGCGGATCCGATCAGGACCGGCGTGACGGCGTTCTACTACTCGCTGCGCACCGTGGCGTTGCCGTTCCTGTTCATCTTCAACACCGACCTCCTGCTGATCGACGTCACCGCCTGGGAGGCGGCGTATGTCTTCGTGGTCGCGACCATCGCCATGATGCTGTTCGCCGCCGGCACCCAGGGCTACTTCTTCGCGCCGAACCGGTGGTGGGAGGCGGTGGCGCTGCTGCTGATCGCCTTCACGCTGTTCCGGCCGGGCTTCTGGCTCGACCTGATCGAGCCGCCGTACCACCGCGAAGACCCGACCCGCATCGTGGAGTTCGCCGAGATCGAGCCGGAGGGAGCGGAGTTCCGCCTGGTCGTCGAGGGTCCCTCGATGAAGCGCGCCGGCCACACCGAGGCCAAGACCTTCCTGCTGCCGCTCGGCCCGGCCGCCGGCGGCGGCGACGAGCGCCTCAAGCAGGCCGACCTGCACGTCATCGTCGAGGACGGCGTCGCCCGGCTGGACGAGCCGTTCCAGCCGACCAGCGTTCCCGGGGCGGCCCTGCTGGACTTCGACTTCTACGGCGACGAGCCGACCCGCATCACCGCGATCGAGGTGCCGACGGAGCGGATCGCCAAGGAGATCTTCTACATTCCGGCGTTCCTGCTGCTGGTGCTGGTGGTGGCCCTGCAGCGGCGGCGGACCGACGTCCCGGCGTTCTGATATCCGACGTTTGGCGAGGGGAGGCTGCCATGTACGCCGACATCATGCTGGCAGTCGACCTCGTCGACCAGCCGTCGCAGGCGAAGGCCGTTCGCACCGCGGTCGCGCTCGCCCAGGCGTTCGGGGCGCGGATCCACATCATCACCGTCGTACCGGACTACGGGATGAGCATGGTCGGGGGCTTCTTCACCAAGGAGCACGAGCGGCAGGCGATCGTCGAGACCGATCGGGCGCTGCACGTCTTCGCCGCCGCCAACATCCCGAAGGGAATCAAGCTTCAACACATCGTCGGCCATGGTACGATCTACCGGGAAATACTGCGCTACGCCGAGGAGACCGGCTGCGACCTGATCGTGATGGCGTCGCACCGGCCGGAACTCGAGGACTATCTGCTGGGGCCGAACGCCGCCCGGGTCGTTCGGCACGCCACGTGTTCGGTCATGGTGGTTCGCGACTGAGGCCGCCGGCGGTCGGAAAGGGTTCGTTAATCTTCGGTCGCTAGCCTGTCCCTGCGCCGGGCTGGGACCTGGACCGCTGGAGGTGTATGCAATGAGCGGATCTGAGGCCTCGGTGCCCCCCGTCGGCGAGTTGCCGACGGCTGAGCTGGTGGCGAGGTTGTCGAAGGACAGCTCGCCGGAGGCGCGCGCCGACGTTGCACGGAGTGTCGGCCGCGCGCTGGATGCCGGCTCGCTCGCCGAGGGGAGCGGCGTCTCGCCACCGACATCGTCAGGCGGCTGGCCCTCGACGTCGAGCGCCGGGTCCGCGAGAGCCTTGCGGAGTCGGTGCGGCGCAGCCAGAACCTGCCCCACGACGTGGCGTTGACCCTGGCCCGCGACATCGCCAGCGTCGCGACCCCGGTGCTGTCGGAGTCCAGCGTCCTGACCGACGCCGACCTGGTGTCGCTGATCGCCGCCGAGGATGAGGCCAAGCAACTCGCCGTCGCGGGACGCGCGACCCTGTCGGAGGCGGTGGCCGACGCGCTCGTGGCGCACGGCTCCGAGGACGTCGTGGTTGCGGTGGTCTCCAATCCCGGAGCCGCCCTGGCGGAGCCGACGCTCGACCTGGCGCTCGACCGGTTTCCGAACAGCGAGCGGGTGCACTCGCCGATGATCGCCCGGGATACATTGCCGGTGACGATCGCCGAGCGGCTGGTGGCAATGGTCTCGGAGCGGCTGCAGGGTGAGCTGGTGCGCCGCCACGCGCTGCCGGCCGATCTCGCCACCGACCTGATCCTGGATGGACGGGAGCGCGCCACCCTTGCCCTCGTCGACGACAATTCGCCGCCTGAGCGCGTCGAGGACCTGGTTCGGTCGCTGGCGCGCGGCGGTCGTCTGACGTCGTCCATCATCGTGCGGGCGGCGTGTGTCGGCGACCTGGCGTTCGTCGAGACGGCGTTGGCCGTGATGGCCGATGTGCCGGTGGAGAACGCCGGTCGGCTGGTCCATGACGTCGGGCGCCGCGGGCTGGAGGCGCTGGCCGACAAGGCGGGTGTGGGGGCGCGTGATCGTATTGTGCTTCGGATCGCCGTGGACACCAGCCGACGAGACCGAACTTGGCGATGGCCCGGCCGACCGCCAGCGCTTCTCGGAAACCGTGATCGAGCGGGTGCTGACCCGCTTCGACGCCGACGAGGCCGGGGTCCGGGACGAGGACGTGGTTTATCTGATCCGCAAGCTCGAGAGCTATGTCGCCGCCCGCCCGGAGGCGGTCTCGGCGGCGCGGTGAAGCGGCTTTGCGGCGACTTTCGCACGGGACTTCAAATAACTGACGAAGTGCGATAGGATTTCTAGGATTGCTTTCTGCAACCGTCGAGCTGGGGAGTCTCGATGTGAGCATCCAGGCAATAGATGGATCGTCATGGGAACCGTCCGCGGCGCGGGTGGTGGTGCGAAGAACGCTGTTCGCGTTGGCTGTTCTCGTTGTCGTCGCCGGACCGATCGCCGTTGGCGGCGCGGTGGCGTGGGTGCTGACCCGCGAAGCCGGCCCGGCCCTGAGCGACGACGGGTGGCTGCGGACAAAGCCCGCCTTCGCCAAGTCCACCACCGGTTTCCCGTTGATATCGGCCGCGGAAGTGCGGGCGGCGGGTTCCAGCCTGGATGAGGCTCGACGGATCCTGAGCCGCTGATCCGCTAGAGGCAGCGCGTTCGCAGGAACGTGTCGACCGCGTCAGCCGCTTGGTCGAGCGTCTCCTCGTGACCGCGCCCGCTCGCCTTGCGGGGTTTGAGGTCGTGATCGCCATCGTCGATCCAGACGGTGCGGATCAACGGCGATAGCTCGTACCCGGCGATCTCGGCGACGGTTCCGAACGGGTCGCGGGTGCCCTGCACGATCAGGGCGGGTACCCCCAGATCGGCGAGATGCGCGACCCGGGGCCGCTCCGGTCGGCCTGGCGGGTGGAACGGATAGCCGAGGCAGACCAGGCCCCTGGCTCCATCCTCGGCGGCGAGCAGCGATGCCATTCGACCGCCCATCGACTTGCCGCCGATCACGACGCGTTCCGCCCCTCCGAGTTGCGCGACCACCGCCCGCCAGGTCGCGATCAGCAACGGCTGGCGGTCGGGCGGGCGCCGGCGCCCGTCACGCCGACGCGCCGCCATGTAGGGGAATTCGAACCGGACGACCCGGTGACCGCGATCGGCCAGCCGGGCCGCCATGGCGGTCATGAAGGGGCTGTCCATCGGCGCCCCCGCACCGTGCGCCAGCGCCAGGGTGATCGCGGCGTCCGCCGACCCGTCGACCAGCAGGTCGTCGATCAAGGGTTCTGGCCCGGCCGGCAGGCGTCAGAGGCCGGAGAAGAAGTCGTTGCCCTTGTCGTCCACCACGATGAACGCCGGGAACTTCTCCACCTCGATCCGCCAGACCGCCTCCATGCCGAGTTCCGGGAACTCCTGGACCTCGACCTTCTTGATGGAGTTCAGCGCCAGCTTGGCGGCGGCGCCGCCGACCGAACCGAGGTAGAAGCCGCCGTGCTTCTTGCAGGCTTCGCGCACCACCGGCGAGCGGTTGCCCTTGGCCAGCGTCACGAAGCTGCCGCCCGCCGCCATGAACGGCTCGACGTAGCTGTCCATGCGGCCGGCCGTGGTCGGCCCGAACGAACCCGAGGCGTAGCCGGCCGGTGTCTTGGCCGGACCGGCGTAGTAGATCGGGTGGTTCTTGACGTAGTCCGGCAACGGCTTGCCGGCGTCGATCAGTTCCTGGAGCTTGGCGTGGGCGATGTCGCGCGCCACGATCATCGGCCCGGTCAGCGACACCCGGGTCTTGATCGGGAACTGCGACAACGTCCGGCGGATCTCGTCCATCGGCCGCGTCAGGTCGATCTCGACCGCGTCGGCGGTGAGGGTGCTCTCGTCGATGTCGGGCAGGTACTTGGCCGGATCCGCCTCCAGCCGCTCGAGATAGATGCCGTCGCGGGTGATCTTGGCGGTCGCCTGGCGGTCGGCCGAGCACGACACGCCGATGCCGATCGGGCAGCTCGCGCCGTGCCGCGGCAGGCGGATCACCCGGACGTCGTGGCAGAAGTACTTGCCGCCGAACTGCGCGCCGATGCCCATTTCGCGGGTCATCTGCAGGATCTTCTGCTCCCACTCCAGGTCGCGGTAGGCGTGGCCGCTCTCGGACCCCGCGGTCGGCAGGCCGTCGAGGTAGCGGCAGGAGGCCAGCTTCACGGTCTTCAGGTTGAACTCGGCCGACGTGCCGCCGATCACGATCGCCAGGTGATAGGGCGGGCAGGCGGCGGTGCCGAGGGTGCGGATCCTGGTGTCGAGAAACTTGGCCAGGGAGTCCGGGTTCAGGACCGCCTTGGTCTCCTGGTACAGGAAGGTCTTGTTGGCCGACCCGCCGCCCTTCTGCACGAACAGGAATTTGTAGGCGTCGCCCTTGTCGGCGTAGAGCTCGATCTGCGCCGGCAGGTTGGACGCGGTGTTCTTCTCCGCGAACATGTCGAGCGGCGCCAACTGGCTGTAGCGCAGGTTGGTGTTCACGTAGGTGTTGAAGATGCCGCGCGACAGCGCCTCTTCGTCGTCGAAGCCGGTGAAGATGTTCTGGCCCTTCTTGCCCATGACGATGGCGGTGCCGGTGTCCTGGCACATCGGCAACACGCCGCCGGCGGCGATCGAGGCGTTCTTCAGCAGATCGTAGGCCACGAACCGGTCGTTGGCCGAGGCATCGGGGTCGTCGAGGATGGTGCGGAGCTGCTGGAGGTGGCTCGGGCGCAGCAGGTGGGAGATGTCGCGAAACGCCTGCTCGGCCAGCAGGGTCAGCCCCTCCGGCTGGATCGAGACCACCTCGCGCCCGCCGAGCGTCGCGACCGAGACGTGGTCGGCGGTCAGCTTGCGGTACTCGGTGGTGTCGGGGCCGAGCGGAAACATCTCGGTGAAGTCGAACGCCGCCATCGGGTGTCCTCTCTCCTGGCTCGCGGACCGGCGCCCGGCAGGGTGCCGCCCGGCCTTATTTCTTCTTGCGGAAATGATCCAGCGACACGACCTCGCCGCTGCCGCCGTCGGCCGGGGCGTCGCCGCCTCCGTCCGGAGGCGTCGGCTCGGGATCCGGGTCGCCGGAACTGCTCGAGGCGTTGTCCTGGAACTGCAGGCCGAATTGAACGGACGGGTCGGCGAAGCCGCTCAGCGCCTCGAACGGCACCACGAGGCGCTCGCGGACGTCGTTGAAACTCAACATCACCGAGAACCGACGGTCCTCGACCTCCAGGTTCCAGTACTGGAACTGGACGACGATGGTCATCTCTTCGGGATAGCGCTCGACCAGGTAGTGCGGGATCTCGACGCCGGGAGCCCGGGTCTTGAAGGTGAGGTAGAAATGATGGTTGCCCGGCAGGCCGTGCTCCGCGGCGCGCCGCAGGGCGTCGCGAACGACGCCGCGCAGGGCGTTCTCGACCATCAGGTCGTACCGGAAATGATCTTCCGCCATTGGCTCTCATAGGCTCGGGACGTCCCGCCAATGAACACCACCGACCGGCGGGTCTCAAGGCAAAACTTTGCGGAGGCGGGCGAGGGAAGTACGGGCCTTCTGTTGCTAGGCGGCCCGCGAGCCCCACGTTACGACGCTAACCGCAACGGATTGGTCGGGGTTCCTTACCGCTTAGGCAGCGGCGCGGAGTTCCCCAGCATAGTTGTCATTCGCAACTACATTATAGCCCGATAACGGTGGTACCATACCGAGCGAAAAGACGGCCTTTACCACGCGCGTCGATCCTGTTTCGCCCCCAAGGTCTCCGGCATGGCCGGAGGAATTTGGTGGAGGCGCCGGGTACTGCCCCCGGGTCCGCTACGCTTATTCCGTCGCCCGTTTATCGCCATAGTCGACCGTCGCCGACGCCCACATATATAGGTGCTTCGCGTCGCAAACGAAAGGGGCGTTTCACCGCGGCCGACTCGGCTATCATGGGTTGGTTTCGACGGAGGATCGCAATGCGTCAGTACCTTGACCTGATGGACCGTGTGCTGACGTCCGGCACGCTCAAGGGCGACCGGACAGGCACCGGAACCCGCAGCGTCTTCGGCCATCAGATGCGGTTCGATCTCGCCGAGGGCTTTCCCCTGGTGACCACCAAGAAGCTCCACCTGAAGTCGATCGTGCACGAACTGCTGTGGTTCCTGGCCGGCGACACCAACGTTCGCTACCTGCAGGAGCGCGGCGTCCGCATCTGGGACGAGTGGGCCGGGGCCGACGGCGACCTCGGGCCGGTGTACGGCAAGCAGTGGCGGAGCTGGGCGACCGCCGGCGGCGACACCGTCGACCAGATCACGGTCCTGCTGGAGCAGCTGCGGTCCAACCCGAACTCGCGGCGGTTGATCGTGTCGGCGTGGAACGTCGGCGAGCTGGAGGCCATGGCGCTGGCACCCTGCCACTGCCTGTTCCAGTTCTACGTGGCCGACGGCAGGCTGTCCTGCCAGCTCTACCAGCGCAGCGCCGACGTGTTCCTCGGCGTGCCCTTCAACATCGCGTCCTACGCGCTGCTGACGCACATGATCGCCCACGTCACCGGGCTCCGGGTCGGGGAGTTCGTGCACACCTTCGGCGACGCGCACCTTTACCTCAACCATCTGGAGCAGGCTCGCGAGCAGTTGGGCCGCCAACCCCTGCCGTTGCCCCGCCTCTGGCTGAACCCCGAGGTCGACGATCTGTTCGCCTTCCGTTTCGAGGACATCCGGGTCGAGGGATACCAGGCCCACCCGCACATCGCCGCCCCGGTCGCGGTCTGATCGGGCCCGACGTGGCGCCTCGCGCAGATCCGCTGGCGGAGGGTGACCGGCTGGCCCGTGAGGGCGACCGGCGGGCGGCGGTCGAGGCCTACGACCAGCGCCGTCGACGGCGCGCCGATCACCGCCCGCGCCCGCGCCGCCGACCTGCTTCTGGAACTCGGCCGACTCGACGCCGCCCTGGAGCGTGCCGAGGCGGCCTGGCGGATCGCACCGGACGCGCCTGAAGCGCTGCTGCTGATGGGCAGGGTGGCCTGGCGGGCGCGCGCCGTGCGGGAGGCGCTGACCTGCCTGGACCGGATCCCGGAGACCTCGGCGCTGTGGCCGGCGGCCCAGGCCGGAGCGGGCCGAGGCCCTGCTCGCCGGACGCCGCGCCGACGACGCCTATGGCGACGTGCGCCGCGCGCTCAACCGGCACACCGACGCGCCCGCGCTCTGGCTGGCCATGGGCCATGTCCTGATGGCGCTGGAGCGGATCGAGGAGGCCGAGGATGCCTACCGGCGATCCCTGGAGGGCCTGCCGACTTCCGGACGCGGGCTGGCCGGGCTTGCCGAGGTCTGCATGCGTCTCGGCCGGCCGGAGGAGGCGGTCACCGCCGGCGAGCGGGCGGTCGAGGTCTCGCAGGGCAACCCGGTGGCCACGACGGTTCTGGCCCATGCCCTGTTGGCGGTCGGCCGCAGCCAGGAGGGATGGGCGGCCTACGAGGCCCGGTTCGCGGCCTACGCCATCGACCGCCGGATCGGGGTCAAGCCGCGCAGCTTCGAGACGCCCGACTGGGACGGCAGTTCGCTTGCGGACACCTCGATCCTGGTCTGGGGGGAGGGCACGCCGGCCGACGAGGCGCATTTCGCCGGCGCTGATCCCGGCGTTGCTGGCCCAGGACCCGAACCCGCTGATCCTGGAATGCGATCCGCGCCTCGTCGGCCTGTTCAAGCGTTCGTTCCCGGCGGTCGAGGTGGTTCCCCGGACCACGCCTCCCGATCCCGAACTGGTCGGGCGGTTCCTGCACTGGCAGAGCGCGCTCGGCGGCCTGCCGCACCGCCTCGCCGCCTATCGGAACAGCCATTCGGCGGTGACGAAGGCGTATCTGAAAGCGGACGAAGCCAAGGCCGAACGTTGGCGCTCGCGGTGGACGAGCGGCGGTCCGACCCGGGTGATCGGCCTGGCGTGGCGGCATCCCGACGCCGAGATGGAACGGCGCTCGGCGCCGCTGGCGCCGCTTCTGGATGCCCTGTCGGCGCCGGGCCGGGTCCTGGTGGCGTTGCAGCGCGGCATGACCGACGACGAGCGCGCGCTGGCCTCCGAGCCGGATGCGCGTCGAGCCGGACTGGGACCCCAACGACGTCGACGACCTGATGGCGCGGTCGGCGGCCTGCGACGTCGTGGTGACCGTCGATTCCCTGGTGGCGCATCTGTCGGCCGGCGGCGGAGCCGACACCCGGGTCCTGCTGGACGCCGGCGCGGATTCGCGCTGGGGCGCCGGGCGGGCCCGCACCGCGTGGTACCCGACGGCCCGGCTGTACTGGCAGGACCTCAAGGGCGGCTGGACCCGCGCCATCACCGGGCTGCGCCGGGCGGTGGACGGCGGCTGATCCGCCGTCAGCCGGAGCCCCGCCGGCCAGCCCTGTGAGCAGGACGGCCGCCCGCTGCATCACCAGCGGCCAGTGTCCCGGCGGCTCGGCTTCGACCAGGCGGATCGGCCCGAGATAGCCGTCGCGACCGGCGAGCTTCGGCAGCCAGGCGCGCTCGCGCAGGATCTCGATGGTGGGCGTTCCGACCGCGCCGGCCAGGACCGTGACCGAACTCGACATGCCGACCACGGCGTCGAGGCTGGCGGCCAGCGCCGCCGCGCCGTCGAGGTCGTTGCGCTTGTCGAGGAAGTCGACGTCCGTCACCTCGACGCCGAAGCGGTCCCGGATGGCCGCCCGGTCGGCTCCGGACTCGGTGTACTGAAGGTCGACGAAGCGAAAGCCCGGCAGGCCCAGGATCGGTGCCCAGGCGTCGAGCGGCGCGTAGTAGCGGCTTCGATCGCTGCCCTGGCCGGGAACTGCCCCAGACGATGCCGACCAGGGTGGACGGCGGGCGCGCCGGCCCGCAGGCGGTCGCGGACCGCCGCCACCCGGTCGGGGTCCGGCGTCAGGTAGCCCGCCCGGCGCGATCGGCTCGGTGCGCGGCAGCTCCGAGCCGGAGCGGCAGGCTGCCGGCGTCGATCCAGGCGTCCGGGTCGAGGCCCGGCGTCAGCCAGCCAGCCGTAGTCGAAGATCGGCCTGACGCCGCTGCGGCGACGGTCGTAGGGCACGACCGCGGCCCCCGGCAGGCTGCGCCGGAACAGCCCGACCAGCCGCGGCTCCACCTCGACGATCACGCCGGTGCCGAGCGCGAGCAGCCGGGCGACCGAGGCGGCGAAGCGCAACTCGTCGCCGAGGCCCTGCTCGGCGGCGACCAGCAGCAGGCCTGGCGGCGGACCCCCGGTCCAGCGCGGGATCACCAGGTTGCGGCGGAGCGGCGCCGACGGCAGGGCCGGCGCCAGCCGAGCCTCGTAGGCCGCGAATCCCTCGTCCAGGCGGCCCGCCGCCAGCAGCGCGAAGGCCCGGTTGAGGGCGACGCGCGGATCGTCGGGGGTGATCCGGTGGGCGGCCTCGATCGCCTCGAACGCTTCGGCGTAGCGTCCGATCCGGTTCAACGCCTCGGCGCGGTTGGCGTGCGCCTGGGCGAGGTCGGGGCGCTCCCCGAGCAGTTGGTCGTAGACGGCGAGGGCGCCGTCGACATCGTCGACGGCGAGCAGCGCGGCCCGCCAGCCCGAGGGCCGCCGGCGCCAGCGCCGGGGACGCCAGATGAACACGCCGCAGGATTGTGATCGCCGGCGCCGGGTTGCCCTTCGCCACCAGCACGCCGGCAAGATTGACCACCGCCTCGACGGTGTTGGGGCGCTGCTCGAGCACGGCGCGGAACGCCCTGTCGGCTTCATCGAGCAGGCCGGCGGATCGGGCGATCACGCCAAGGGCGAACAGCAGGTCCGGATCGCCGGGCGACGCGCCCAGCAACTCGTCCAGCAGCGCGACCGCCGCTTCCGAGTCGCCGCCGGCGGCCAGTTGGCGGGCCCGGACGATGTCCTTCCTGTGGCGATCGGTCATTCCGGCACCTTGCCGACTCCTTCCGGCCGGTGCCAGTGTGTCGGCATGACGCCCGCACCCGACCTTTCGCCGGCCATCGTCCTGGTTGCGGCCCTGGCCCGCAATCGCGTCATCGGCGTCGACGGCGACCTGCCCTGGCGGCTGCCGGACGACCTCAAGCGCTTCAAGGCGATCACCCTCGGCAAGCCGATGATCATGGGCCGCAAGACCTTCGAGTCGATCGGCCGGGCGCTGCCCGGGCGGCGCACGATCGTGGTGACGCGGGATCCGGCCTGGACGGCCGAGGGCGTCGAGACCGCGGGGTCGCTGGACGAGGCGTTGAGCGTGGCGGCCAGCGGCGCCACTGACGAGATCGTGATCGCGGGAGGCGGCGAGATCTACGCCCAGGCCCTGCCGCGGGCCGACCGGCTCCGGCTGACCCTGGTCGACCTGGCGCCGGAGGGCGATGCGCGGTTTCCGGAGGTCGACCCGGCCGAATGGCGAGAGATCGCGCGGGAACCGCACCCGGCGTCGGATGGGCGCCCGGCCTTCGTTTTCGTCGACTACGCCCGCGCCGGACGCTGACGCGTTCACTCGAACACGATGCTGGGCGGCTGGCGTCGGCCCTCGCCGATGCGCCTGGCAACGTCCTGCCAGACCCGGTCGGCGACCGCCGCGAAGGCCAGCGCGTTGGCGCTGTCGGGCTCGGCGGCGACGATCGGGGTGCCGGCGTCGCCGGCGACCCGGATCGACAGATGCAGCGGGATCTCGCCGAGGAACGGCACGCCCAGGCGCTCGGCTTCGTCGCGGGCGCCGCCGTGACCGAAGATCTCGCTGCGCTCGCCGCAGTGCGGGCACAGGAAGTAGCTCATGTTCTCGACGATGCCGATGACCGGCACATCGACGCGTCGGAACATGTTCAGGCCCTTGCGGGCGTCCAGGAGGGCTATGTCCTGCGGCGTCGAGACGATCACCGCGCCGGCCAGCGGCACGCGCTGCGCCATGGTCAGCTGGGCGTCGCCGGTGCCCGGCGGCATGTCGACGACCAGGATGTCGAGTTCGCCCCATTCGACGTCGCGCAGCATCTGCTCCAGCGCGCTCATCACCATCGGGCCACGCCAGATCGTCGGGGTGTCCTCGGCCACCATGAAGCCGATCGACATGCACTTGATGCCGTGGTTGACCAGCGGGATCAGGGTCTTGCCGTCCTTGGTCTGCGGCTTGTCGCGGATGTTCATCATGCGCGGCAGCGACGGCCCGTAGACGTCGGCGTCCAGCAGGCCGACGCGCAGGCCCTGCAGCGCCAGGGCCAGCGCCAGGTTGGTGGCGACCGTGGACTTGCCGACCCCGCCCTTGCCCGAGGCGACCGCCACGATCGAGCGGATGCCGGCGACGTCGGGGCGGGCCGGCACGCTACCCTGGGCACGGCCCTGGCCGTGACCGTGGGCGTGATCGTGCGCCGGGGCCTTTTGCGCGGCACCGGACTGACCGGCGCGGTGCGCGGTCAGGACCGCGGTGACCGAGGTCACCCCATCCATGGCGAGCACCGCCGCCTCGGCGGCGCGGCGAAGCCCGTCGAGCTTCGGCCCGCGAGCCGGATCGACTTCGAGCGCGAAGCCGACGTTGCCGTCCTTGATCACCAGGCCGGAGATGACGGCAAGGCCTGGGAGCGCCCCCGCGCCGCCGGGATCGACGACTCCGGCAAGCGTCCCGCGGACCGACTCTTCAGAGACCGTTGCCATGCTTGAAATCCCCACGAATCCGACGATATGCCCGACAGCGACGGGCCAGGAGCCTCGACCGCCGGGACATAGAGGCTCGGGGTCTGCTTTGCAACGCGCAGACCGCATGCTAATCCGCCCGGTGGTCAGGGTGAGGATGAAAGGACAACGATATGCCGTGGAGCGATCAGGGCGGCGGTGGCCAAGGGCCATGGGGGGGCGGTGGTTCCGGTGGATCCGGCGGGGGGCGCGGTAATTCCCCCTGGGGTCGACCCGGTGGCGGTGGACCGAATCCCAAGGACATCGAGGACATGCTGCGCCGCAGTCAGCAGCGCTTTCGCGGGATGTTCCCGCGCGGGTTCGGCGGACCCAAGCTGATCGGTCTCGGCGTCCTGATCCTGGTGTTGATCTGGGGGGCCAGCGGTTTCTATCGCGTGCAGCCGAGCCAGCAGGGCGTCGAACTCGTGTTCGGCCGCTTCACCGGCGTGCCGACGGATGCCGGCCTGCACTGGAACTGGCCGACGCCGATTGGCGAGGTCTATCTCCCGAACGTCACCGTTGAGAACCGCGTCGAGATCGGCTTCCGGTCGGTCGGCGACGCGTCGGCGCGCGCCGGCGCCAACCGGGACGTCCCGGAAGAGAGCCAGATGATCACCGGCGACGAGAACCTGGTGGACATCGACTTCGTGGTGTTCTGGCGCATCTCCGACGCGGCCAAGTACCTGTTCGTGCTGCGCGATCCCGACCAGACCATCAAGGTCGCGGCGGAGGCGGTGATGCGCGACATCATCGGCGGCACCCGCATCCAGGACGCCCTGACCGACCGTCGTGGACCGATCGAGAGCGACGCCCAGGTCCAGATCCAGCGTCTGGTCGACGAGTACGGGGCCGGCATCGAGGTTCGCCAGGTGCAGCTGCTGGAAGTGGATCCGCCGGCGCAGGTCATCGACTCGTTCAACGAGGTGACCCGTGCCCGCCAGGACCTCGAGCGGCTGAAGAACGAGGCCGAGGCCTACCGCAACGACGTGGTGCCGAGGGCTCGAGGCGAGTCGGCGCAGATCGTCGAGGAGGCCGACGCCTACCGCCAGGAGGTCGTCAACCGGGCGCAGGGTGACGCCAACCGGTTCGACTCGGTCTACCAGGCCTACGCGCCAGTCGAAGGACGTCACGTCGCAGCGCATCTACCTCGAGACCCTCGAGGAGGTCCTGAAGAACGTCAACAAGGTGATCATCGACGACAGCGCCGGCGGCAACGGGGTGGTGCCGTATCTGCCGTTGCCGGAGATCCAGAAACGCGTGACGCGGCCCAATCCCCCGGTGAACGGCCGCGCGCAGCAGGGGGCCACCCAATGAACCGCACGCTCGCCGTCATCGGCGTCGTCGTGATCGCGCTCGGCTTCGTCGCGGTCAACGCCCTGTTCGTCGTGTCGCAGACCCAGCAGGCCCTGGTCCTGCGGCTTGGCGAGCCCCGCCGGGACATCCAGTCCCCGGGCCTGCACGCCAAGATCCCGTTCATCGAGAACACGGTGTTCCTGGAGCGCCGGGCCCTCGACGTCGATCCGCCGCGCCAGCAGGTGATCCTCGCCGACCAGAAGCGCCTCGACGTCGACAGCTACGCCCGCTACCGGATCATCAACCCGCTGCTGTTCTACCAGGCGGTCCGGACCGAGCGGGACGCCCGGGCCCGGCTGTCGTCGATCATCAACTCGACCATGCGCCGCGTGCTCGGCAGCGCCACCCTGTTCGACGTGCTGTCGGAGAAGCGGGTCTCGATCATGTCGGACATCCGCTCGAGCGTGAACGAGTCGGCCGGCCGGCTCGGCATCGAGATCATCGAGGTCCGGGTCCGGCGCGCCGACTTCCCGGACGCGATCCGGGAGACCACCTACAACCGGATGAAGTCCGAGCGAGAGCGTGAGGCCCGGGAGTTCCGGGCCCAGGGCTTCGAGCAGGCGCAGAAGATCCGCGCCGACGCCGACAAGCAGCGCGTGATCATCGTCGCCGAGGCGCAGAAGCAGGCCGAGACCCTGCGCGGCCAGGGCGACGGCGAGGCGATCAAGATCTACGCCGACGCGTTCGGCAAGGACGTCGAGTTCTTCTCGTTCTACCGCTCGATGCAGGCCTACCGCACGGCCATCACCGACGCCGACACGACCACCATGGTGCTGTCGCCGAACAGTGACTTCTTCCGGTACTTCAACTCGATCGACGGGACTCCGCGCTCGGACGGCCCGGCGTCGAGCGCCCCGGCACCGGAAGCGGCCCGGCCGATCAACTGACCGAGACGGGCGCCGTCATGCAGGATCTGCTGACGGCGCTCGCTTTGGTGCTGGTCATCGAGGGGGTGCTGTACGCGGCGTTTCCCGCGGCGATGCGGCGGACCCTGGAAGCCGCGCTGGCGGCTCCGCCGTCGACGCTGCGGGTGGCCGGTCTGGTGGCGGCGGCCGTGGGGGTGGCGCTGGTCTGGCTGATTCGGTCGTAGAAGCACCGCGACCTGCCAAACCGCCGCCGCAATCCTCCGGCAATGAGGTATCCTGTGACAACGATGGGGACCGGATTCGGGTCGGCGTTGACTGGCGTCGCCGGATGCCCACCTGATTGTTGATCCGACGCACGTTGCGCGCCAGTCCGCCCGTACCGAGTCGAAGAGAGGAAGACGCCTGATGACCGTTCTGGTTCGACACGAGGCACAGGGGGGCGGTCACGGATCGACGTTGCGATCGGTGGCACGCCTTGGGCTGGCGGCGGTGATGGCCGCGGCCCTGCTCGTCCAGGGGGTATCGGCGGCGGACGCAAGGCCGTTGCCGGAAAGCTTCGCCGACCTCGCCGAGCGGCTTCTGCCGGCGGTGGTCAACGTCGCGACGACCCAGACCGTGCAGGATCGCGGTCCGTCGATGGACATGCCGCAATTCCCGCCGGGCTCGCCGTTCGAGGAGTTCTTCAAGGACTTCTTCGAGCGCAACGGCGGCAACCGGCCCCAGCAGCCGCGCCGGGCGCAGTCGCTCGGCTCCGGGTTCCTGGTGTCCGAGCGACGGCATCGTGGTCACCAACAACCACGTGATCGCGGACGCCGACGAGATCACGGTGCGGCTGTCCGACGACACCGAGTTTCCGGCCAAGCTGCTGGGCACCGATCCGAAGACCGACGTCGCCGTGCTGAAGATCGATCCGGGCAACCGCGAACTGCCGTTCGTGAAGTTCGGCGATTCCGACAAGCTGCGCGTCGGCGACTGGGTGGTGGCGATCGGCAACCCGTTCGGCCTCGGCGGCACCGTCACCGCCGGCATCGTCTCGGCCCGCGGTCGCGACATCGGGCAGGGGCCGTACGACGACTTCATCCAGACCGACGCCTCGATCAACCGCGGCAATTCCGGCGGCCCGCTGTTCAACCTCGACGGCGACGTGATCGGCATCAACACGGCGATCTTCTCGCAGTCGGGCGGCTCGATCGGCATCGGCTTCGCCATCTCCTCGAAGCTGTCGTCGAACGTGGTGGCGCAACTGCGGGAGTTCGGGCGCACGCGCCGGGGCTGGCTCGGCGTGCGGATCCAGCAGGTCACCGACGAGATCGCGGAGTCGCTGGGCCTTCAGAAGGCGCGCGGCGCCCTGGTGGCCGACGTGACGCCGGATGGCCCGGCCAAGGCGGCCGGCATCCAGGCCGGCGACGTGATCCTGAAATTCGCCGGCCAGGACGTGTCGGAGATGCGCGAGTTGCCGCGCATCGTCGCCGAGACCGAGGTCGGCAAGACCGTCAGCGTCCAGGTCTGGCGCGACGGCAAGCCGCTCGAGGTCGACGCCAAGCTCGGTGAGCTCGAGGCCGCCGAACAGGCCAGCCTCACCAAGGAGGCGCCGGCGGCGCAGGAGGCGCCCAAGGGGGCCGAAGCGCGGATTGAATCACTTGGTCTTGGACTCGCCACGCTGACGCCGCAATTGCGTGGTGAATACACCATCGGTGAACAGGTGGACGGCGTGGTGGTCACGCAGGTGGATCCCACCGGCACCGCTGGCGAGAAGGGCTTCGTCCCGGCGACGTGATCGTCGAGGTGGCTCAGGAAGAAGTCCGGTCTCCGGACGACGTCGACCGCGGCGTAAAGGCCGCTGCTGAAAAAGGTCGCAAATCGGTTCTGCTGTTGATCGACCGGCAGGGCGAGATGCGTTTTGTTGCGCTCCGCATCGATAAGGGCTGATCCCCCCGCCCCCCGTAGGCCCTCTTTGCGGAGTGTGAGGCGGCGCCGGTCTTAGGACCGGCGCCGTTCTCGTTGTGGCAGGGCTTTTCGTGAGGCTGCTCGGGGCTGCGAGTCCGCGTGGGGCAGGCCCTTCGTGGCCAGCCGCTGCGCGGCCGGCACCTCAGGGCGATAGGGAATAGCACCAATCAAATTCTATCGCCCTGAGGTGCTCCCGCGCAGCGGGAGCCACGAAGGACCGGGCGGCACACTCCGTCGACGGCGCTCAGGCGCCCGCCGCCACGAACTCCGCGGCGCGGTAGCCCTGCAGGTACAGCAGGCCGGTCAGGTCGCCGTGGTCGATCCGGAAGCCGGCCGCCTCGCGCACCGCCGGCTTGGCCCTGAAGGCGACGCCAAGACCCGCGGCCTGCAGCATCGCCAGGTCGTTGGCGCCGTCGCCGACGGCGACCGCGTCGGCCACGCCGCAGCCGAGCCGCGCGGCGATTTCCTCGAGCGCCGCCAGCTTGGCGTCGCGGCCGAGGATCGGCAGCGCCACCGTGCCGGTCAGCGCGCCGTCGGCGGTCTCCAGCCGGTTGGCGCGGTCCTCGTCGAAGCCGAGCCGGGCCCGGATCGCCGAGGTCATCGGCGTGAAGCCGCCGGACACCAGGGCACAATAGGCGCCGTTCGCCTTCATGGTCGCCACCAGTTCGGCGGCACCCGGGGTGAGCTGGAGCCCGGCCAGCACCGCGTCGATGGCGGTCTCGGGCAGGCCGGCGAGCATCGCGACGCGCTCGATCAGGGCCGCCTCGAAGTCCAGCTCGCCGCGCATGGCGCGCGCCGTGATCGCCGAGATGACCTCCTTCAGCCCGGCGTACTCGGCCAGCTCGTCGAGGGATTCCGACGTGATGATGGTGGAATCCATGTCGGCGATCAGCAGGCGGCGGCGCCGGCCCGACGCGCCCTGCGCGTTGGCGTCGACCGGCCGGTCGCCGAGCGCCTCGCGAACCCGGACGACCGCCACCGACGGTTCGGCGCCGTCGAACGGCAGGTCGAGGGCGACCGCCTCGGCAAGCCAGTCGGCGTGGCCGACGCGCGCGCCGCAGCGCCGCAGCGCCTCGGCGGCGCACGCCGCCGCTGCGTCGTCGAGGCGGCGGCGGGCGGGATCGGTGGTCAGCGTCAGGACATGTTGCATGGCGCCGCCTTATGAGCTTAGCGGCTGGCCCCATGTCCAGCCTGCCCGACACTCCGGCCCCCATCGCCGCCGCCACCCCCGTCCTGGTGATCGCCGGTCCGACCGCCTCCGGCAAATCGGCGCTGGCGCTGCGGCTCGCCGAGGCGCTGGGCGGCGTCGTGATCAACGCCGATTCCATGCAGCTCTACCGCGATCTCAGGATCCTGACCGACCGGCCGTCGCCGGCGGCCGAGGCCAGGGCGCCGCACGCCCTGTACGGCGTGCTCGACGCCGGCGACCGCGGCTCGGCGGCGTGGTGGCGCGCGGCGGCGCTGGCCGAGATCGCCGCCGTGTCGGCGGTCGGTCGCCTGCCGATCCTGTGCGGCGGCACCGGCCTGTACCTGCGCGCGCTCTTCGACGGCATCGCCGACGATTCCGCCGGTGCCGGCCGCGATCCTCGACGAAGCCGCCGCCCGCCACGGCGCACTGGGCGGCGAGGCCTTCCGCGAGGAGCTGCGGGCGCTCGACCCGGTCGCCGCCGAGCGGCTGTTTCCCGGCGACGGCCAGCGGCTGCAGCGGGCCTGGGCGGTGGCGCGCGCCACCGGCGGGGCGCTGTCCGACTGGCAGGCGGACGCCACGCCGCCGCCGCCCGGCGCTGGTGTTCCGTCGGGTGCTGCTGTTTCCGCCGCGCCCGGTGTCGGCCGACGCCGTCGAGCGGCGGTTCCGGGCGCGATGATCGCGGCCGGCGCCATCGACGAGGTGCGGGGCCTGGTGGCGCGCGACCTGGAGCCGTCGCTGCCGGTCCTGAAGGCGCTGGGGGTGCCGCAGATCGCCGCCTTCCTCGGCGGCACGACCACGCTCGAGGACGCGGTGCGGGCATCGGTGGTGGCGACCCGGCAATACGCCAAGCGCCAGCGCACCTGGTTCCGGCATCAGTTGCGATCCGATCTCAGGATCGATGCGCAATTTTCGGAAAGCGGATTTGAAGAAATGTTTCCGAAAATT
The DNA here is from genome assembly GCA_018401495.1 of Rhodospirillaceae bacterium. Lineage (GTDB taxonomy): Bacteria > Pseudomonadota > Alphaproteobacteria > Thalassobaculales > Thalassobaculaceae > Thalassobaculum_A. The sequence continues at coordinate 530,994 of JAGYJX010000005.1, read as the reverse complement.
CGCGAACTTGTGTTGACGCCCCCTGCCTGACTATCTAGGTTCCGCCGGCTGGCGCGGGCGAACCCCGCGCCATGTCTGTCTTTGACCCTGATCCGGCCCGCCCAGCCACGAGGTGGCGGCGGCACGCCCGATCGCAGCAGAAGGAGCGGAACGGTGGCTCAGCCCCGCAGTTCAAACCCCCGTCGCCCCGCGGCGCCCACGACGATGTCGGGTGCCGCGATCATCCTCAAGGCGCTGCAGGACCAGGGCGTAGAAGTCGTATTCGGCTATCCCGGCGGGGCGGTATTGCCGATCTACGACGAACTCTTCAAGACCAACGCGGTCCGCCACATCCTGGTCCGCCACGAGCAGGCGGCGGTGCACGCCGCCGAGGGCTACGCGCGCTCGACCGGCAAGGTCGGCGTGGTGCTGGTCACCTCCGGTCCCGGCGCCACCAACGCGGTGACCGGCCTGACCGACGCGCTGATGGATTCGATCCCGATCGTCTGCCTGACCGGGCAGGTGCCGACGCACCTGATCGGCAACGACGCGTTCCAGGAAGCCGACACCACCGGCATCACCCGGCCGTGCACCAAGCACAACTATCTGGTGCGCGAGCCGGGGCAGCTCGCCCGGGTGATGCACGAGGCGTTCTACGTGGCGTCGCACGGCCGGCCCGGGCCGGTGGTCATCGACCTGCCGAAGGACATCCTGTTCGCCGACTGCCCGTACATCGAGGCGTCGGAGGTCGAGACCAAGAGCTACCGCCCGCAGGTCAAGGGCGACACCACCGCCATCGAGCGCGCCGTCGAGCTGATCGCCAAGGCCAAGCGGCCGATCTTCTACGGCGGCGGCGGGCTGATCAACGCCGGCCCGAAGGCCTCGAAGCTGTTCACCGAGTTCGTGCACAAGACCGGCTACCCGGCCACCCTGACCCTGATGGGGCTGGGCGCGATCCCGGCGACCGACGACAGGTTCCTCGGCATGCTCGGCATGCACGGCACCTACGAGGCCAACTGGGCGATGCACGAATGCGACGTCATGGTGTGCATCGGCGCCCGCTTCGACGACCGGGTCACCGGCCGGCTGTCGGACTTCTCGCCGAACGCCAAGAAGATCCACGTCGACATCGACGCCTCGTCGATCAACAAGAACGTGCCGGTCGACATTCCGATCGTCGGCGACGCCGGGGTCGTGCTGGAGCAGATGCTGGCGGTGTGGAAGGCCAAGGGCTACCAGGCCGACCAGGCGGCGCTGTCCAAGTGGTGGAAGCGGATCGAGGGCTGGCGGTCCCGCAAGTGCCTGGCCTACCGGCCGAGCCCGGACGTCATCCTGCCGCAGCACGCCATCCGGCGGCTGTACGAGAAGACCCGCGGCATGGACTGCTACATCACCACCGAGGTCGGCCAGCACCAGATGTGGGCGGCCCAGTATTTCGGCTTCGACGAGCCGAACCGCTGGATGACCTCGGGCGGGCTCGGCACCATGGGCTACGGCTTCCCGGCCGCCATGGGCGTGCAGATCGCGCACCCCGAGGCCCTGGTCATCGACATCGCCGGCGAGGCGAGCTTCCTGATGAACATCCAGGAGCTGTCGACCATGAAGCAGTACGACCTGCCGGTGAAGGCGTTCATCATCAACAACCAGTGGATGGGCATGGTCCGGCAGTGGCAGGAGCTGATCCACGGCGGGCGCTACTCCGAAAGCTACTCGGCGGCGCTGCCGGACTTCGTCAAGGTCGCCGAGGCCTTCGGCGGCGTCGGGCTGCGGGCGACCAAGATGTCGGAGCTGGACGACGTCATCGACGAGATGATCGCCACGCCGCGCACGGTGGTCGCGGACATCCTGGTCAAGCAGGACGAGAACTGCTTCCCGATGATCCCGTCGGGGGCCGCCCATCACGAGATGCTCCTCGGCCCGGAGGACCAGGCCGAGCGGCGGACCTCCGAAGAGGGCATGGTGCTCGTCTGAACCGGGGGCGGCCGGTCCCGCGCGCGCGGGGCCGGTCGCCGACCGCCATCGTCTGCAACGTCGTGGGGGCGCGCCCGATCCGGTGCGGCGCCCGGGGAGAACTCAGGTGAAACCTTCAGAGATGCCGATCGAACGGCATACCATCGCCGTGCTCGTGGCCAACGAGCCCGGCGTCCTGGCCCGCGTGATCGGGCTGTTTTCCGGCCGTGGCTACAACATCGAGAGCCTGACGGTATCGGAGGTCGACGAGGTCAACGCGCGCTCGCGTATCACCATCGTCACCTCGGGGACGCCGATGGTGATCGAGCAGATCAAGGCGCAGCTGTTCCGGCTGGTGCCGGTCTACGACGTCCACGACCTGACCCAGGAGGGCCCGCACCTCAGCCGCGAGCTGGCGCTGGTGAAGGTCCGCAACGTCGGCGATCACCGCATCGAGGCGCTGCGCATCGCCGACACCTTCCGGGCCCGCGCCATCGACTCGACGCTCGAGAGCTTCGTGTTCGAGCTGACCGGCGGCACCGAGAAGCTCGACGCCTTCATCGACCTGATGGCGGCGCTCGGCGAGGTCGAGGTGTCGCGCACCGGCGTGGTCGCGATCGCCCGCGGCGCCGACCTGCAGATGCCGCTGGTGCGACGCAAGGTCGTCCGGCGCAAGCCGCGGCCGCCGGCCGCCGCCGACTGACCGAAGACCGCTTTGCACAACCGGCTTATGGACCGCCGGCCCGCCGCCCGCTAAACCGGCGCCGGACACCGCAACCGATACCGAAACCGATACCCATACCCGACAACGCAAGACCCGAGAGGAGGAAACCATGCGCGTCTATTACGATCGCGACGCCGACGTGAACCTGATCAAGACCAAGAAGGTCGTGATCGTCGGCTACGGCAGCCAGGGCCACGCCCACGCCAACAACCTGAAGGACAGCGGCGTCAAGGACATCGCCGTGGCGCTCAAGAAGGGCTCGCGCTCGGCCCCGAAGGCCGAGGCCGCCGGCCTGAAGGTCATGACCCCCGCCGAGGCCGCTGCCTGGGGCGACGTCATCATGATCCTGACGCCGGACGAGCTGCAGGGCGACATCTACAACCAGGACATCGCGCCGAACATCCGCGCCGGTGCCGCCATCGCCTTCGCCCACGGCTTCAACATCCACTTCAACTTCATCGAGGCGCGCGACGACATCGACGTCTTCATGATCGCGCCGAAGGGCCCGGGCCACACCGTGCGCTCCGAGTACCTGCGCGGCGGCGGCGTGCCGTGCCTGGTGGCGGTCAACCAGAACCCGTCGGGCAACGCGCTGGAGATCGCGCTCAGCTACTCGGCGGCGATCGGCGGCGGCCGGGCCGGCACCATCGAGACCACCTTCAAGGAAGAGTGCGAGACCGACCTGTTCGGCGAGCAGGTGGTGCTCTGCGGCGGCCTGTGCGAGCTGATCAAGGCCGGCTACGAGACCCTGGTCGAGGCCGGATACGCGCCGGAAATGGCGTATTTCGAGTGCCTGCACGAGGTGAAGCTGATCGTCGACCTCATCTACGAGGGCGGCATCGCCAACATGAACTACTCGATCTCCAACACCGCCGAGTACGGCGAGTACGTCTCCGGCCCGCGCATCGTCACCCCGGAAGTCCGGGCCGAGATGAAGCGCGTGCTGGCCGACATCCAGTCGGGCACCTTCGCGCGCAACTGGATGCTGGAGAACCGCGTCAACCAGGCCTCGTTCAAGGCGATGCGCCGGCGCGCCGCCGAGCACGACATCGAGGTGGTCGGCGAGAAGCTGCGCGCCATGATGCCGTGGATCGCCGCCAACAAGCTGGTCGACAAGACCAAGAACTGACGGCCGGCAACCCCGGTCTCGCGTGGACGGCGCCGTCGCAGGACGGCGCCGTCGGCGTTTGCGGCATCCGGTAAGACTTTCTTCACCTTGTTGCGGCATTCTGGTCGGGTGCCGTTGAGGGTGCGACGAAAAAGTGCCAAACAGGGTGAACCGCCTTTTGTAGGCGCCCACGAATCCTGGTATCTTCGTCTTCGCGGCGCGGGGAGAAACGCGGCGTCTACCGATTCCAGGCAGACGGACGCACGCGGGGCGCCCCCGGCTCATTGTCTCTTGCGGGATCGAATTCCATGTTCTTCGCCAATCTGCTCGGAATGCTCTCGGCCGACATGGCCATCGACCTCGGGACCGCCAACACCCTGGTCTACGTCAAGGGCCGCGGCATCGTCCTGAACGAGCCCTCGGTGGTCGCGATCGCCACGGTCCGCGGCAAGAAGCAGGTGCTCGCCGTCGGCGACGAGGCCAAGCAGATGCTCGGCCGAACGCCCGGCAACATCCAGGCGATCCGCCCCTTGCGCGACGGCGTCATCGCCGACTTCGAGGTGGCGGAGGAGATGATCAAGCACTTCATCCGCAAGGTGCACAACCGGCGCTCCTTCGCCAGCCCGCAGGTCATCGTGTGCGTGCCCTCGGGCTCGACCGCGGTCGAGCGGCGCGCCATCCAGGAGAGCGCCGAGAGCGCCGGCGCCCGCCGGGTGTTCCTGATCGAGGAGCCGATGGCGGCGGCGATCGGCGCCAACCTGCCGGTGACCGAGCCGACCGGCTCGATGGTGGTCGACATCGGCGGCGGCACCACCGAGGTCGCCGTGCTGTCGCTCGGCGGCATCGTGTACTCGCGCTCGGTCAGGGTCGGCGGCGACAAGATGGACGAGGCGATCATCGCCTACATCCGCCGCAACCATAACCTCCTGGTCGGCGAGGGCAGCGCCGAGCGCATCAAGAAGGAGATCGGCTCGGCCTATCCGCCGGAGGACGGCGTCGGCCGGACCATGCAGATCAAGGGACGCGACCTGATGAACGGCGTTCCCAAGGAAATCATCATCGACCAGTCGCAGATCGCCGACAGCCTGGCCGAGCCGGTCAGCCAGATCGTCGAGGCGGTCAAGGTCGCGCTCGAGCAGACCCCGCCGGAACTGGCCGCCGACATCGTCGACAAGGGCATCGTGCTGACCGGCGGCGGCGCCCTGCTCGGCAACCTCGACTTCGTGCTGCGCCACGCCACCGGCCTGCCGGTGATGATCGCCGACGACCCGCTGTCCTGCGTGGCGCTCGGCACCGGGCGCTGCCTGGAGGAGATGAAGGTTCTGCGGAACGTGCTCATCGGGGCCTACTGACCCCCGGGGGCAAGGCCGAGGGGGAGGTTGAACGGCGAGAATGGCACGGCGTCCGGGTTCCTTTACCAGCGACGCACAGCCGGCGCGGTCGTTCTGGAGCCGGTTCGCGTTCTCGCTGCTGTTGGCCGGGGCGTTCGCCCTGATGCTGCTGGGCAAGGCCGACGTCCTGGTGGTCGAGCGTTTCCGGACCGGGGTCGCCGATGTGCTGGCGCCGGTGCTCGAGGTGCTGTCGCGGCCGGCCGCCAGCGTCTCGGACGCGGTGGCGGCGGTCCGTCGGTTCCGTGACCTGCGCGCCGACAACGAGCGCCTGCGGGTCGACAACGACCGGCTGGAGCGCTGGCAGCACGTCGCCCGCCGCCTCGAGGCCGAGAACAAGGCGCTCAGGGCGCTCGCCAATTTCGTCCACGAGCCGGCCGCCGCCTTCATCACCGCCCGGGTGATCGCCGACGCCGGCGGCGCCTTCGTGCGCAGCGCCGATGATCAACGCCGGCACCGACCATGGCGTGCGGCGCGGCCTCGCCGCCGTCGCCGGCGAGGGCCTGGTCGGCGGCGTGGTCGAGGCCGGCGACCATCACGCCCGCATCCTGCTGATCACCGATCTGAACTCGCAGATCCCGGTGGTCGTCGAGCGCACCCGCGACCCGGCGGTGCTGGCCGGCGACAACACCCGGCTGCCGCGGCTGGTGTACCTGCCGCAGAACGCCCAGGTCCTGAACGGCGACCGCATCGTCACCTCGGGCCATGGCGGCGTCTACCCGGCCGGGCTGCCGATCGGCGTCGTCACCTCGATCGACGACGGCACCATCAAGGTCTCGCCCTATGTCGACTGGAACCGCCTGGAATACGTCCGGCTGCTCGACTACGGCCTGGACGGGGTGGTGAAGCCGAGTTCCGGCCAGCCGTCCTTCACGCTGATGGGGCCGGAGCGCTCGGCGAGCGGCCAGCTGCTGGGGCTCGGCGGGCGATGAGGACGACCGCGGTCCAGCGCGTCGACCTGTGGCTGCGCCACGCCACGCCGATCGCCTTCATGGTGCTGCTGGCGATCCTGTCGACGGTGCCGATCGGCGTGCCGGGCTACGCCGCCGTGGTGCCGGCCTACACCGCGATGTCGGCGTTCTACTGGGCGGTGTTCCGCCCCGACCTGCAGCCGACCGTGGCGCTGTTCCTGGTCGGCGTGCTGCAGGACATCCTGGTGGCCACGCCGCTCGGGATGAGCGCGCTCACCCTGATGGTGGTGCACGGCCTGGCGGTCACCCAGCGCCGGGCGTTCCTCGGCAAGCCGTTCGTGCTGGCCTGGTTCGGCTTCGTGCTGATCTACGCGCTGGCGGCGTTCCTGGTCTGGCTGCTGGTGTCGATCCTGGCGCTGCGCCCGGTCGGCCCGGAGCCGGCGGTGTTCCAGTACCTGGTGACGGTGACGCTGTTCCCGGTCGTCGCCTGGATCTTCGTGCGGGTCCACCGTCATGTGGTCCGCTAGCATGCGGTCAGGGTGCGGGCGATGCTGAAGGCGAGCGAGCAGGACGCCCAGCGGATGTTCACCCGGCGGGCGCTGTTCCTGGCCTCGGGACAGCTCGCCCTGGTCGGGGCGCTCGGCGCGCGCCTGTACTACCTGCAGGTCGTCGAGGCCGACCGCTACGCCCTGCTGTCGCGCGACAACCAGTTCAACCTCGAGCTGCTGCCGCCGATCCGCGGCCGCATCCTCGACGCCAACGGCGTGCCGCTGGCCGACAACCAGGACAATTTCCGGGTCGAGATCGTCCGCGAGCAGACCGCCGACGTCGCCGCCACGCTGGGCGCGCTGTCGTCGATCATCGAGGTGCCGGAGTGGGAGGTGCGGCGGGTCCTCAAGGAGGTCAAGCGCAAGCGCGCCTTCGTGCCGGTGACGGTGGTCGAGAATCTGAGCCGCGAGGAGATCGCCCGGGTGGCGGTGAACGCGCCGTACCTGCCGGGCGTGCGGATCGAGGTCGGCCGGTCGCGGCGCTACCCGTTCGCCGACATCGCCGTGCACTGCACCGGCTACGTGGCGGCGGTGTCGGAGAGCGAGCTGACCGGCGACCCGGTGCTCGAGCTTCCCGACTTCCGGATCGGCAAGAGCGGGATCGAGAAGATCTACGACCTGTCGATGCGCGGCTCGGCCGGCCAGCGCCAGGTCGAGGTCAACGCCCTCGGCCGGATCATCCGCAAGCTGCCCGGCGACGACGGCGAGCCGGGGCGCGACGTCCGGCTCAGCATCGACATCAACCTGCAGCGCTTCGCCGGCGAGCGGCTGTCGCGCGGCACCGCCGAACGCATCCCGGTCGACGACCCGCGCGCCCAGACGGCGCTCGAGCAGGCGCCGCCGGAGGTGGTCGCCGCCAGCGAGCCGCTCGACACCGTCCTGATCAACGCCGACGGCCGGATCGTCGAGGCCGAGAGCGGGGCGGCGGTGGTGATGGACGTGCACACCGGCGAGCTCAAGGCGCTGGTGTCGATCCCCGGCTTCGACCCGAACCTGTTCAACCGCGGCCTGTCGGCCAAGGATTGGGAGGGCCTGCTGTCCAACCCGCGCTCGCCGCTGACCAACAAGGCGATCGCCGGCCAGTACCCGCCGGGCTCCACCTTCAAGATGCTGGTCTGCCTGGCCGCCCTCGACTCCGACCTGGCCACGCCCGACACCCGGTTCTTCTGCCCCGGCCACCTGGAGCTCGGCGACACCCGCTTCCACTGCTGGAAGCGGCCGGGCCACGGCTCGCTGAACATGAAGTCGGCGGTCGAGGAGAGCTGCGACGTCTACTTCTACGAGCTCGCCAAGCGCCTCGGCATCGACCGCATCGAGGCGATGGCCAAGCGCCTCGGCCTCGGCACCATGCTCGACATCGACCTGCCGGGCGAGCGGCGCGGCCTGATCCCGAGCCGGGAATGGAAGATGGCGACCCGGGGCGAGCCCTGGCACCGCGGCGAATCCCTGGTGGCGGCCATCGGCCAGGGCTTCGTGCTGACCACGCCGCTGCAGCTGGCCACCATGACCGCCCGGCTGGTCAACGGCGGCCGCGCCGTGGTGCCGCGCCTGGTGCGCGACCCGGTCGACCGCCAGGCCAGCTTTCCCTCGATCGGGGTGGACGCCCGCGACCTGGACCTGATGCGCGACGCCATGAGCGCCGTGATCAACGGCGAGCGCGGCACCGCCAGGCGCCTGAAGACCGGCAAGGACCAGCCGACCGTCGGCGGCAAGACCGGCACCTCGCAGGTCCGGCGGATCACCATGGCCCAGCGCGCCGCCGGCATCCTGAAATACGAGGACCAGCCCTGGCGCGACCGCGACCACGCCCTGTTCGTCGGCTTCGCGCCGGTCGAGGCGCCGCGCTTCGCGGTGGCGGTGGTGGTCGAGCACGGCGGCGGCGGCTCGTCGAAGGCGGCGCCGATCGCCGTCGACATCCTGCTGGAGACCCTGCGCATCGATCCCGGCCCGTCGGCGCCCCTGAGCGCGGCCCCCCTCAACTCGGCCCCGGCCGGGAGGGGCTGAGGCGATGGCAGCCGGATCGCGCTTCGAGAGCCTGAACCCGCCCGAGATGACCATCGGCCAGAAGCTGGCGGCGGTGAACTGGCTGATGGTGCTGCTGATCGTGATGATCGCCTCGGTCGGCTTCGCCATGCTGTACTCGGCGGCGAACGGCAACGTCACGCCGTGGGCCTACCGCCACGCCCTGCGCTTCGGGGTCGGCCTGATCGTGATGCTGTCGGTGGCGCTGATCGACATCCGGTTCTGGATGCGCAGCGCCTACCTGCTGTACGCCGGGGTGCTGGTCCTGCTGATCGGCGTCGAGGTCATGGGCGAGATCGGCATGGGCGCGCAGCGCTGGATCGACCTCGGGGTGATCCAGCTGCAGCCGTCGGAGCTCATGAAGGTCGTGCTGGTGCTGGCGCTGGCGCGGTATTTCCACGGCCTGACCTGGATCGAGGTCGGCAACCCGCTGAACCTGGTGCCGCCGCTGCTGATGGTCGGCCTGCCGGTGGCGCTGGTGCTGCGCCAGCCCGACCTCGGCACCGCGGTGATGATCACGCTCGGCGCCGGCGGCATCTTCTTCCTGGCCGGGGTGCGGCTGTGGAAGTTCGTGACCCTGATCGTTGCCGCCGTCGCGGCGGTGCCGATCGCCTGGCAGTTCCTGCACCGCTACCAGCAGCAGCGGGTGCTGACCTTCCTGAACCCCGAGACCGACCCGCTCGGCTCCGGCTACCACATCCTGCAGTCCAAGATCGCCCTCGGCTCCGGCGGCCTGTTCGGCAAGGGCTTCCTGCAGGGCAGCCAGAGCCACCTGAACTTCCTGCCCGAGAAGCAGACCGACTTCATCTTCACCATGCTGGCCGAGGAGCTCGGCATGGTCGGCGGCCTCGGCCTGATCGGGCTGTACGTGCTGGTGGTCGGCTACGGCTTCGCGATCGCCATCCGCTCGCGCAGCCAGTTCGGCCGGCTGGTGGCGCTCGGCATCACCACCACGCTGTACCTGTACCTGTTCATCAACGTCGCCATGGTGATGGGGCTGATCCCGGTGGTCGGCGTGCCGCTGCCGATGATCAGCTACGGCGGCACCGCCATGCTGACGGTGATGCTCGGCCTCGGCATCGTGATCGGGGTGTCGGTGCACCGCGACGTCCGGATCGGCCGGGCCGGGGTCGAGGACGACTGAGGGTGGCGGCCACGAAGGGCTTGCCGGGGCACCAGGTGGCCACTCGATCGGGACGGCGAACCGATCACGATGGCTGAGCACCCGAGCCTGCGGCCGGCCAGGGAGTTCCGGGACATCGCCCGGACCGGGCCGCTGCGCGAGCTGCTTGCGTGCTGGATCCGCATCCACCCGGGCGACCGGCTGCCGGCCCGCGCCGACTTCGACCCGCTGGACGTGCCCGGCATCCTGCCGCACCTGGTCCTGACCGACGTGCAGCGCGAGCCCTACCGTTTCCGCGTGCGGCTGATGGGAACCGCGGTCGTCGCCGCCATGGGCAGCGACTTCACCGGCAAGTATCTCGACGAGGTGTTCCCCGACGCCGGCGAGCAGCTGCTCGTGCGCCACCGCATCGAGGTCGCGGAATCCGGGCTGCCCAGCTACCGCTACGGCAAGTCGTCGACCCGGTTCCGGCTGGATTACGCCCCGCTCGAACGGGTGTTCCTGCCGCTGGCGTCGGACGGACGCGAGGTCGACGTGATCCTGAGCGCGGTGGTTTACCTGCAGCCGGAGGCTTAGAGGGCGGGGGCCGCGCGGGCGGAGGCCGTGCCACCCTTGCCGGGAATGCCGCCCGGCCGCAGAGTCGGGCTCCGCGTGGAGGTGGTGATGTCGGTGAAAGATACCGAGGCCGGGGAGGCCGAGCGGGTCGCGCTGCGGACCTTGATGCGCGAGCGCGCCGAGGGGCCGTTCGTGACACCCGACGAAGGACGCCGGGACACCGAGGCGATGCTCGCCGCGAAGCGCCGCGCGCGTGGCCTGTAGGGTATCGCGCGCGCAGGCCGTCACCGCGAACGTCGCACGCGTCCCCGACCAACCTCGTCGATCGCAACCCTGGCGACTTCCGGTTCGGGCTCCCCCGCCGCCCCCGACACCCCCGCCGGCGGAACCGCTGGTGCGACGGGCCGGTTCATCCGGAACCCGAAGGAGATCTCATGAACGACGCGCTGACCTGGCTGGGGATCGCTTTCTGCGTCTCGCAATCGGCCCTGTTCTCCGGATCGAACATCGCCGTCTTCAGCCTCAGCCGCCTGCGGCTCGAGGCGGCGGCCGCGGCGGGCGACAAGACCGCCGCCAGCGCCCTCGAGCTCCGGCGCGACGCCAACTTCACGCTCGTCACCATCCTCATCGGCAACGTCGCCATCAACGTGCTGCTGACCATGCTGGCGGATTCCGTGTTGACGGGCGTGCTCGCCTTCCTGTTCTCGACGGTGGTCATCACCGCGGCGGGCGAGATCGGACCACAGGCCTACTTCTCCCGCAACGCCTTGCGGGCGGTCGCGATCTTCGCGCCGGTCCTGCGGTTCTACCGCATCCTGCTGTGGCCCCTGGCCAAGCCCACGGCCCTGCTGCTGGACGCCTGGGTCGGCGCCGAAGCGGTTCCCTGGTTCCGCGAACGCGAGCTGCACAACATCCTGCGCTTCCACGCCGTGAACACCGGCAGCGAGGTCGGCCGCGTGGAGGCGATCGGGGCGATCAACTTCCTGGCACTCGACGACCTGGTCGTGCAGGACCAGGGCAGGCCCCTCGATCCCGACAGCATCGTGGCGTTGCCCTTCGACGGCGACCGCCCGGTCTTCCCCGCCATCGGCCGCGCGCCGGACGATCCCTTCGTGCGCCGGCTGGCCGCGTCGCGGCAAAAGTGGGTGGTGCTGCAGGACGGGGACGGCGCGCCGCGCCTGCTGCTGAACGCCAGCGCCTTCCTGCGGGACTTCCTGGTCCTCGGGCGCGACGCCGCACCCGGCGACTACTGCCATCGCCCGGCGGTGGTCGCCAATCCCACCGAAACCCTCGACAAGGCCCTCGGCATGCTGGCCACGCTGCGCGCGCGGGACGCCGGCCACGATGAAACCGTCATGCTGCTCTGGTCGCCGGGGGCGCGTCGGATGATCACCGGCTCGGATGTGCTGCGGTGCCTGTTGAGCGGGATGGGCGAGCACGAGAAGGTTGCCGCCGTGGCCGCGCCAGGCCCCTGAGCCGCCTGGCAGGACCCCGCGATGAGCCGAGCCGTCGGGGTGCGGATATCCATCGAAACAGGTCGTTCGGCGGGAACGATAGCGCTCGGGTGCCAACCCTGAAATGGCCGCCGCGGCGCTACCGCTGGTCGGCCATCAGGGCGGCTCGATGGGCGGCGACGATGCGCGATATCGTCGGCTGGCTGACGTCGTAGAGCCGGGCCATCTCGGCCCCGGTCTTGCGCCCCGACAGGACGCTCTCCGCGATCTCCCGGCGCTTGGCAGCATCGAGCGACTTCCGCCGGCCGCCGATCCGTCCTTCGGCGCGCGCCGCTGCCAGGCCGGCGTTGGTGCGCTGCTGGATCATGGCGCGCTCGAACTCGGCAAAGGCGCCGACCATGTGCGACAGCATCCGGCCGGCCGGACTCGTCGTCTCGATGGCTTCGGTGAGGCTGCGGAAGCCGGCGCCGGCCTTGGCGATCCGCTCCATCAGGTGGATCGCGTCCTTCATGGACCGCGACAGCCGGTCCAGCTTCCAGACCACCACCTCGTCTCCGGGTCGAAGCTGGTCGAGAAGCCGAAGCAGCTCCGGGCGGTCCCACCGGCCGCCGGAGGCCGCCTCGGTGAAGACCCGCTCACAGCCGGCCTCCCCGAGCGCCCGCAGCTGCAGCGCATCGCTCTGGTCGTCCCCCTTCGAGATCCTGGCGTAGCCGATCAGCATGCCGGCACCACGTCGGTGGCGACGAAATCGTCGCCCTTGAACAGCAGCGGCTCGCCGGTGTCGGACGCCAGCGCATAGGAGAAGCAGTCGCCGTAGTTGAGGCCGGCGGGGTGACCGCTCCCCTTGCCGAACCGGTCGTAGGCGTCGAGCGCGATGCGTGCCTGACGCTCGGTCACGGGATCGATCTGGATCGCGTAGTCGGTGACCAACTGCTCCAGCGCCTGCCGCCAGGCACCCGTCGGATCGCGGCGCGCCACCAGTCCCGCTTCGACGAAGCTGGCGGCCGAGATCCGACAGCTGCTTGCGCCGGCGAGCATGGCGGCGAAGGTCCGCGCCTCCGCTTCGGCATTCAGGATGGCGATGATCGCCGAGGTGTCGACGACCATGGCTCAGCGCGGCAGGCCGCGATCGTCGTAGAGGAAAGCTGTCGGATCGCCACCGTCGCCCGGGAGCCGCGGCAGGGCGGCGACCATGGCCATCGTCCGCTCGACCTTGGCCTGCTGGGCCGGCGTCAGCGCCGCCCCGGCCGGCCGCTCGGTGCGAGAGAGTTCCGCGTGCACCGCGGCGCTCACCGCCTGTTCGACCGTCACGCCGCGTAGTTTCGCCAGACGGCGAGCCTCACGCTCCGTCTCTGCGTCCACCATGATTCCCATGGCCAACCTGCTTTCCCAAACGGCCGATTTCGAATGGTCCGACGCCGGATCAGGGGACCAACGGCGTTGCATTTCAAAACCCTATTGCAGAACGCGTTTCAAAGGCAATGGGTTTGTGCATGAGGTTCAACGCCGGTCGAGCTCTGCGGGACTTTCTGATCCTCGGGCGCGACGCGGCACCCGGCGACTGCTGCCACCGCCCGGCGGTGGTCGCCAATCCCACCGAAACCCTCGACAAGGCCCTCGGCCTGCTGGCCACGCTGCGCGCGCGGGACGCCGGCCACGATGAAACCGTCATGCTGCTCTGGTCGCCGGGGGCGCGTCGGATGATCACCGGCTCGGATGCGCTGCGGTGCCTGTTGAGCGGGATGGGCGAGCACGAGAAGGTCGCCGCCGTGGCCGCGCCAAGCCCCTGAGCCGCCTGGCGGGACCCCGCGATGATCCTCGGCGCCGGGCGGGGGCGGGGCCGTGTCACGTCAGCGTCAGGCCCGCCATGAGAAGCGCGCTTGCGACGCGCGCCAGGGTCGCGTGGAGCGACGGACCGCCGTAGCGCGCCGCCGAGCGCCAGACACCGACGGTCGCGACGACGTTGTAGGGCACCGAGGCCCCATAGCCGACCAGCATGGCGGCCAGGAGCTGGTCCTGCTGGATCAGCACCAGGAACAGGACGCTGGTGGCGACGTTGACCAGCAGCCCGACCGCCACCGTCCAGGTCCAGAAGGCCTCGACGAGCGCAAGATCGCCGGACCAGAGGGCGCGGAGTTTCGTCATGGGACGGACCTTGCAACGGCGGCCGGGGCGGCACAATCGCGTCGATCCGCCTCGGCGATCGGCGGATCACGGCGGCATCGGGCGCTCCACGGGCTTCTTCGACAACCTGCCGACGGAGGCGAAGCGTGTTCTTCTTCCGCGTCCGGGCAGCAGCAACCCGTCGGCGACGGTGTCGGCTGCCATTTTCATCGCCTACCTGCGGCGAGTGTTTTGATGGCGTCGCCTCTGCACTGACAAAACAGCTTTGCGAAGTGCCGCTCCGGGTGGGGAGCGGTCGGTCGATGACGCTGCTCAGATGGCCGGTATGCGACAGGGGCGACCATTCGATGGTCCATTCCGTGTGGACCGCAATGGGACCGATAGCAGACGGCAGGTGACGGGCGGATTGTTTGGATACCGGGCCTTCTGGAGAGCAGACGTCAAGGAGGAAGCAGCGCGTCGACGAGACGCTCGATCGTTTCCGCCACACCGTCGGCGACCAGCGCGTCCCGGATCAGTCGCCGCTTGGTGGTGAAATGCGCGACGTCGGGCAGGCCGACGCGGGCGGCGACGGCCGCGGCGTGCAGGGCCGCCGCCGCAAGGTCCACGTGCAGCGCTTCGGCGGCGTCGAATTCGGGGATCGGCAGCGTCCAGACCAGATTGTCGAAGTCACGCGCGTCGCGTTGGCCGACGGGCTGAAGATCTTTCACCCGATCGAGCACGACATTCGTATTCAGGACCGCTGTCACGTAGCCGGCTTCTTCGAGCGAGTTGGCGGCCGCCCAGTAAGCCTTGTGGTCGACGATCACGTCGTCGTCCTCGAGCCAGCACGCGCTCAGCCGCGTTCCGGCCTTCGTGTAGAGGACCCGCAATGGCGATCGATTGGCTTGAGCGGTCAACTTCTGCAGATGATTGAGCGACTGCTCCAACGGCACGCGAGGGGCGCCGCCTGCCCCTTTGTTGCTGTGCTCGTTCCACTTCGATTCGGAGTCACGAAGCCAGGCGGCGAGGCCACGGTGTCCGTGCGCGTCCGCGCCCGCTGCCGTAAGGATCGCGCCACCCTCCATCGGGATTACGCCCGTCACGAGGTCGAGGAGCCGATAGGGCGCGACCGACTCGCCGAGCGCGATCCGCCGCAGGAAGGCCCGTTCGACTGGACCTTCGGGCGGCTCGACGCTCGTCCACGGTCGCTTGTCGAGATTGCCCACGCGACCCCGCACGCGCGGAGCGTCACGGCGGCTCAATAGCCTTCCAGTCTCGGCATACTCGACTAGAACGAGTCGCCTAGGAAAGAGGCTAGCACCGTTGCGAAAGCGCGGCCGATAGGGCGAAGCAGAAATCAGCGTTCGAGGCCGTGGCCAGGCGACGCGCACATGCGTCAGCACCTCGGACGCTTCGGCCTCGCTGGCGTCACGTCGCCGAAGCACGCCCGCCCAGCGATCGAACTCCGTCGGCGGCGGCCAGTCGCGGTCGCGCTCTCCGAAGAGGACGCAGGTGCTCGTCGTGCTGCTGCCCGATTGCGCCCCGAAGATCGGCCACACCTCGCTCCAGTCCCCAGCCGCCGGTGATCGCGACCTTGACCCGCTGCATGCTCCCGTCGCGCATCGCGGCGAACACGGGAGCGTTGAGCGCAGCATAGGGCAGGACGAGCGCCAGCGTGCCGCCCTCACTCAAATAGCGCTCGGCGCCGCGCGCCCAGAACAGCGCGCACATGTCCTGTTGCGTAGCGAGACTGCCGCCGGCCCAGAGACCATAGGTTTGCAGTGCCTCACGCAGCCGGTCTTTCATCTCCGCGCTCAGGTGGCGATAGACGATCCAGGGCGGATTGCCGACCAGCACGTCGGCGCGGTGCTCGGGATGCGACAGCCAGACCGGGCGCAGCAGGTTGCGCAGGATGAAGGTCCAGATGTGATTGCGGCCGTCGAGATAGAGCTGTTTTAGCTGCGCGAAAGTGCGGCCGAGCATGGCCGCGTCCTCGGCCGTGGCGCCGGCGCGGGCGATGGCGTCCCGAACCGCCTCCGGCTCGGCGAGCGTGTCGAGCCCACGGTTGAGCTCGTCGAGCGCGCGCTCGAACAGACCAAGGTCGCTCGCCAGTCCGGCTGGGATGCGCAGGGGCGGATCGTTCGGCGGCACGTCGACCAGCACTTCGGCCGACGCGCCGAGCGGGCGCAGGCTCCACTGCATCGAGTCGCCCATGTAGACGGGCACGTTGAGCGTGGGCGGCCGATCCTGCACCAGCTCGCCGAGCGCCAGCAACCAGGTGACGCGCGCGAGCGCGACCGCAACGGGATGCACGTCGATCCCGAACACGCAATCGGCGCAGGTCGCGACGATCGCGGCCGGCGGCAAGCCAGGCCTGCCGGCCAGCCGCGATCAGGCGGCGCAGCGCATGGAACAGGAAGGTCCCCGAGCCGCAGGACGGATCGAGCACGCGCTGTTCCAGCGGGCGCGGGATTGCCGCCGCGACGACCCGTGCCGCCAGCCAATCAGGCGTGTAGTACTCGCCCAGGTCGTGGCGCTCGTCGGGATCGATCAAGCTCTCGTAGAGGCTCTTAAGCACGTCGACCTCGACGTCGCGCAGGCGGAAGCGAATCGTCTCCGCGGCGAGCGTGCGCACCAGGTCGACGCCGCCTCCGGCGAGCAGCGGCCAGTCGAAGAAATCGGCCTCGACGGCACCGACGATGCCTTCGTTCGCCAGGAGCCGACCCGACAACATCTCTGCCGGATCGCCGATCTCCAGATCGAGGACGCGCGCCGCGATCGCCTTCACGAGGATGGTCAGATAGGTGTGCTGGAGGAACAGCGCGTCGCTGCCGACGTCGTCGCCGTAGACTTGGCGCAGCAATCCATCCCACAGGTTGCGCTTCAACCGCACTTCGGGATGGTCGCCGACCTCGGACCAGAGCCGCTTGAGTTCCGCGTGCGCGCGGCCGAAGGCGAGGCTGTAGCGGCCGAAGGTGAGCGCTACCGCGATCGGCGTCGGCATCACCTCGGGAACGGGGGAGAGCAGCGGCTCGAGCCAGCTCAGCAGCCGCTCGGGGTGATCGACATCGACGTCGTAGCGTCCGATCGATGCGAGAGTGCCGCGATCCAGCGTGTAGGCGAGCAGCGTCGCCCCGTCGGTGGCAAGACCGACGGTGGTCCGGCCGGGCGCGCGGCCGCGGCTCGCGTCGGCCAGATAATCGGGCATCCGGGCGACCACATCGCGCTCCTCGCGGCGAAGGTCGCTCTTCAGCTCGATGACGGTGGCGCCCCACGCCACGTCGATGCGCCCACTGTTGTCGACGAGGTAGCGCTCGTGCTCCAATTCGCTGAACGCGGCGCCGAAGCCTTCTCGCAGCAGTTCCGTGATCAAGCCGCGCAGCGCCTCGTGTCGCGGCCGGGAGGCCATCGATCGGACGATGTCGGGCAGGCGATCTCCGCGCCAACCGTTTGTCACTTTTCCCCTCCCGCTCGGTGGCTGCACCGTTGCCGCCGCATGCACGAGAGCTTAGGTTGCGAGCATGAGATACGCACAGGCAGATTTGTTCGCGCAAGACGATGCCGAACGGAATGCGTTGCCGGAATCACGGCGGGTGGCGATCCGCGCACGCCTGGAAGCGACGCTGGCCAAGCTCGAAGCGATGGAAACTTTCCCCTGGCGCGATCCGCTGGATGCCGTGCACGAGGAGAACCGCTTTCAACGCGACACCGAAATGCTCGGTGACGAGGGTGCTAACCTATGGGCTCGGTTCGACAAGGAGATGGACCGGCTGCACTCGACGCAGTTCTCTCCAGATGCCCGCGTGGCTGGGTCGACGCGCTGAACCGCAGTTTGTTAGAATTATTTGGAAGTCGCCCAGCGCCCTATAAGTCGCAAGCGGTTACGGCTGGCGGATATCACGCGAGAGATTTGGCCCGCAGTCTTGGCGTGTGCAGCGGTTCCGTGGCGACGCTGGATCGCTCGACGCCATGACCAGGGCCTGTCCTGTGTAGCTGAACCTTTCAGGCTCAAGCGCACATGATTCGGATGGTGGGCGCAGTAGGACTCGAACCTACGACCCGCTGATTAAGAGTCAGCTGCTCTACCAACTGAGCTATGCGCCCATCCGATCGCGGGACCGCCCGAAGGCCACGGTTGCCGCGGAAGAGGCGGCCTTATAGCGGAGCGATTCCGCTTTGTCGATACCGTCGGCGCGGCCAGTGGGGCGGCCAGTCGGGAGGCCGATCGGCCGGCCGGTTCAGGCCGGGTCGGCGGCCGTCACCGGGTGGCTCGCCACCACCACCTGGTCGACCGGGCCGTCGCGCCGGCGGCGGGTCGGCAGGACGATCTGCTCGTAGGCGTAGGGCCGGTCGTCGACCACCGCGCGGATCGCGAACGCCAGCGGCCGGCCGAGCTCGACCGTGCGGTCGAACTGGCGGCGCAGCATGGCGGCGAGCGGCGGGTGGTAGAGCTCGATGGTCTGGCCGGTGACGTCGGCCTGCAGGATCAGCACCACCTCGGTCCCGACCAGCCGGTATTTCCAGGTGTGCCCAGGGGCGGGGTGGTTCAGATCGGTGTGATTCGGGCCAGTCTGATCCGCGCCGGTCTGCCCCGGCCCCGCCGGGCGCGGCACCCGGTCCAGCACCGTCATGCGCCCGATCGCCTCCAGCGCGTCGGTCGGGCGGAACGTCTCGCGGCTCGGCGGCGCCTGGCGCTCGTCCTCGGCGGCCCGCCGCCAGACCTCGGCGAGCGCGCGCAGCGCCGCGGTGGCGAGCGCGTCGGTGGCGATCTCGACGTCGCTCCGGCACTGGTCGACGCGCTGCGCCAGATCGGGCCGGATCCACGCCGAACGGGAGGACCGCCGGCGGCGGTGCTCGTAGTCGGTAACGTCCATTCACGCCTCGCAGGCCGTCGCTCGCATCGGCCCCCGTCCCCGCAGGCACCCTACTGCAGGTCGCGCCGGTCGTTCCACCTGGAATGGTGTTCTGTCGCACCTTTCCTGGCCGGTCCTGGCCGGCGGCCGCAGCTTCCGGGACCGGCGACCGCAACCGCCGCGTCCGGCGGCGTTCGGCCCGGCGTTCGGCCCGGCGCTCGGCGCGGCGTTGCGCCGGTTGACGCGCCGGGCGGCCGGCGCGAGGTCTGTCGCCGCCGCCGGGGTCTCCGGCCGACAGTCAGATCTGGAGGAAGCGTGATGCGGGTCGCGAGCTATCTCGTCGACGGAAACCCGGCCTGGGGAATGGTCACCGCCGACGGCGCCGGCCTTATCGACGCCACCGGGGTGTTCCCGAGCCTGAAGGCGGCGCTGGCCGCCGACGGCCTGGTCGAGGTCGCCCGGTCGCTGGCCGGCAAGCCGGCCGACCGGGCGGTGGCCGCCACCGAGCTGCTGCCGGTGCTGCCCGACCCCGACAAGATCCTGTGCGTCGGCCTCAACTACGACGACCACCGCAAGGAAGGCGGCCACCCCGAGCGCGGCCACCCGACCTTCTTCACCCGGTTCGCGAACTCCCAGATCGGCCACCGCCGGCCGATGATCCGGCCGTCGGTCTCCGACCAGCTCGACTACGAGGCCGAGCTCGCCATCGTCATCGGCAAGGCCGGCCGCCACATCCCGGCCGAGCGCGCCATGGAGCACGTCGCCGGCTACGCGCCCTACAACGACGGCAGCGTGCGCGACTGGCAGCGCCACACCACCCAGTTCACGCCGGGCAAGAACTTCGTCGCCACCGGCGGCTTCGGCCCCTGGATGGCGACCCCCGACGAGATCGCCGACCTCGACGCGGTGACGGTCGAGGCCCGGCTGAACGGCAACGTCATGCAGCACGCCACCGTCGCCGACATGCTGTTCCCGATCCCGGCGCTGATCGCCTACGCCTCGACCTTCACCGAGCTGGTGCCGGGCGACGTGATCGCCACCGGCACGCCGGGCGGCGTCGGCTCGCGCCGCGACCCGCAAATCTGGATGAAGCCAGGCGACGTCATCGAGATCGAGATCGGCGGCGTCGGCATCCTGGTGAACGAGGTCGTCGCCGAATGACCGAGGCCCCCCCGCTCCAGGGAATTCGCGTCGTCGAGCTCGGCGGCAGCGTCGCCGTGCCCTACGCCTGCTGGGTGCTGGCCTCGCTCGGCGCCGAGGTGGTCAAGGTCGAGCGGCCGGACGGCGGCGACGACGCCCGCGCCTGGATCCCGCCGGAACGCCGGCCGGGATTCGGGGCGATCTTCACCGCCCTCAACGCCGGCAAGCGCTCGGTCACCGTCGACTACAAGGACGAGGGCCAGCGCGCCCGGCTGGCCACCCTGATCGGGCGCTCCGACGTGGTGGTGCAGAACCTGCGCCCCGGCCTCGCCGACCGCTACGGCATCGGCGCCGAGGCCATGCTGGCGGCCAACCCCAGGCTGATCTACTGCGACAGCGGGGCGTTCGGCCGCCACGGGCCCGCTCGCCGACAAGCCGGGCTACGACCCGCTGATGCAGGCCTTCGGCGGCATCATGAGCGTGACCGGCCACGAGGGCGCGGATCCGGTCAGGGTCGGCACCTCGCTGATCGACATGGGCACCGGCATGTGGGCGGTGATCGGCGTGCTGGCGGCGCTGCGCCGGCGCGACGCCACCGGCCAGGGCGGCCGCATCGACGTGTCGCTGTACGAGACCGCGCTGGGGTGGATGACCTACCACGTCTCGGGCTTCCTCGCCTCCGGGCGCGACCCGCGCCGGCCGGGCACCCGCTCGCCCGGCATGTCGGTCTACCAGGCCTTCGCCTGCCAGGACGGCCACCTGATCATCGCCGCCCCCAGCGACCGGCTGTTCGCCAAGGTGGCGGGCGTGCTCGGCCACCCGGAATGGGCCGCCGACCCGCGGTTCGTCAGCAACGAGCGGCGCTGGGAAAACCTCGAGACCCTGGTGGCGCTGATCGAGGCGGTGACCGGCACCCGGCCGCGCGCCCACTGGCAGTCCGGCCTGGATGCCGCCGGCGTGCCCTCGGCGCCGCTGCAGAGCGTCAGCGAGGTGGTGGCGCACCCGCAGACCCAGGCGCTCGGCATCGTCGAGACCACGCCGGACGGCTGGGAACTGGTCGGCCTGCCGCTCGCCTTCGACGGCGTCCGCCCGGCGCAGCGCTCCGGCCCGCCGGCGCTCGGCGCCGACACCGAGGCGGTGTTCGAGGGGGAGGGCGGGCGAGCCGGCCCCCGAACGCCGCTCTAGGTCGCACCGGCTCGCCGCTTGCCGCGCGCGCTGGCGGGCGTACTCTGCCGATCGCGCCGCGCCGTGTCGGGGGACTGGAGACGGTGGCGGTCATGGGGGCTGGGGCGATGGGACGGGCGGAATGACCGGGGCGGCGTCGCTGCGCCCGGAGATCAGGGCGCGGCTGGGGTCGGCCGACCCGCGGGTGTTCGCGTTCATCGAAGGCTGGATGGCGGCCCGCCACGGCAAGCTGGTGCCGTACCGCGACGATTTCGATCCGATGCGCGTCCCGTCGCTGCTCGGCTCGGCCTGGCTGTACCGCTACGAGCCGGAGCTCGGCGATTTCGTCTGCCGGATCGCCGGCGAGCAGGTGAAGGCGGCGTGGCGCGGCGATCTCCGGGGGCGGACCCTGCGCGAGATCATCGGCGACCACGACCACGCGGTGGTGATGGCGCGCTGGCAACGGATCATGGCCGGGCCGCTGATCCAGTTCGGCGCGGCCTCGGAGCCGGAGGACGGCAGCGCGCCGCGCCGGGTGGAGCGGCTGGTGCTGCCGCTCGCCGAGCCCGGCCGCGGGATCACCCACATGCTCGGGCTCAGCCTCTACGCCCTGTCGTCGCCGAACCTGACCCGCACCATCCTGGTCCCGGGCACGACCGTCCAGATACCCTGCGCCGAGCTGTGACGGGGCCCCGGACCTCGCTCGTTTCCGGGACGATCTCCCGGCCCGGTCCCGTGAGCGCGGCCTACGCGACGGCGTAGCGCTCCCAGAACCCCTCGGCCGGGGCGATCTGCGCGACCACGTCGACCCACACCCCGGCCGGGTCGCGCACCAGGAACCGGCGCTGGCCCCAGGCCTCGTCGACCGGCCCGTGCAGGATCTCGACCCCGTCGGCCGCGAGCCGGGCGTGCTCGGCGTCGACGTCGTCGACCTCCAGGGTCAGCAGCAGGCCGCTGGCGCCGAAGCTCTCGCGGGCCGGCGGGGTCGAGGGGTGGTCGGTGGACATGAACGCCAGCATGCGCCGCTCGCCGGCCGACGCCAGCACCAGGATCCAGTTCGCCTCGAACACCACCGCGAATCCCAGCCGGTCGACCCAGAAGCCCCGGCACTCGGCGAGGCGGTCGGTCATCACGATCGGGTACATGTCGCTCAAGGCGCATGGCGGGGCTCCTCCGTTGGGGCCGTCGATGTTACAAACAGGCTGTCGGTATCTAAAACATACAGGCGGTATGTATGCAAGAGAGGCGGTCCCAGGCCGACCGGCGGGCGGCGACCCGCGCGGCGCTGCTGGCGGCGGCGCGGGCCGAGTTCGTCGAGCGCGGCTACGCGGCGGCGGCCGACCGAGCAGGTGGTGCGCCGCGCCGGGGTGACCCGCGGCGCGCTGTACCACCACTTCCCCGACAAGGCGGCGTTGCTGGAGGCGGTGGTCGAGGCGGTCGCCGCCGAAATCCGCGACGCGGTGCTGGCGGCGACGGTCGGCTCAGGGTCGGCGCGCGACGCGCTGGTCGACGGCGCGCGCGCCTATCTCGACGCCTGCTTGCGGCGCCGAGGCGCGCTCGATCTACCTGGTCGACGGGCCGGCGGTGCTGGGCTGGCGGCGCTGGCGCGAGATCGACGGCGCCCACAGCGCCCGGCTGCTGCGCGAGGGGTGGAGGCGGCCCTCGCGGGCTCCGCCGGCGGCGACCGCGACCCGGCGGCGCTGACCACGCTGCTGTCCGGCGCCCTCAACGAGGCGGCCCTGTGGCTGGCCGACGCGCCGGACGACGCACCAGGCGACGGGAGGCGCCGGGCGGCCCTCGACGCCACCCTGGCCGACCTGTTCGCCCGGCTGTTTCCGGAAGCGCCTGGCTGAGCGCGTGTCCCCCGGCCGGCCCTTCGTGGCCCCCGCTGCGCGGGGGCGCCTCAGGGCGATAGAGTGTGAGGTGTTGTAAGCGGCCCCTGCTTATCTCTGTCGCCCTGAGGTGCCCGCCGCGCAGCGACGACCACGAAGGCCTGTTGAAGACGCCGAGCCGGCCCCGACCTTGGCCGATTTGTTCACCGGGCTGTTGCCCGAGGCGCCGTGCTGAGCGCGTGTCCGCCGGCCGGCCCTTCGTGGCCCCCGCTGCGCGGGAGCGCCTCAGGGCGATAGAGTGTGAGGTGTTGTAAGCGGCCCCTGTTTATCTCTGTCGCCCTGAGGTGACCGCCGCGCAGCGGCGAGCCACGAAGGGCCTGTTGAAGACGCCGAGCCGGCCCCGACCTTGGCCGATTTGTTCACCGGGCTGTTGCCCGAGGCGTCGGGCTGAGCGCGTGTCCCCCGGCCGGCCCTTCGTGGCCCCCGCTGCGCGGGAGCGCCTCAGGGCGATAGAATTTGGGTTGTTGTAAGCGGCCCCTGCTTATCTCTGTCGCCCTGAGGTGCCCGCCGCGCAGCGACGGGCCACGAAGGGCCTGTTGAAGACGCCGAGCCGGCCGCGACCTTGGCCGATTTGTTCACCGGGCTGTTGCCCGAGGCGTCGGGCTGAGCGCGTGTGCCCCGGCCGGCCCTTCGTGGCCCCCGCTGCGCGGCGGCGCCTCAGGGCGATAGAGTGTGAGGTGTTGTAAGCGGCCCCTGTTTTTCTCTGTCGCCCTGAGGTGCCCGCCGCGCAGCGGCGGGCCACGAAGGGCCTGTTGAAGACGCCGAGCCGGCTCCAACCTTGGCCGATTTGTTCACTGGGCTGTTGCCCGAGGCGTCGGGCTGAGCGCGTGTGCCCCGGCCGGCCCTTCGCGGCCCCCGCTGCGCGGGGGCGCCTCAGGGCGATAGAGTGTGAGTTGTCGTAAGCGGCCCCTGCTTATCTCTGTCGCCCTGAGGTGAACGCCGCGCAGCGGCGGGCCACGAAGGGCCTGTTGGAGACGCCGAGCCGGCCCCGACCTTGGCCCGCCCGGCCGCCATGCTAAGGTCGCCCCGGATCGACCGAAGGGACCCGCCATGGCGCTGCGCACCCCCCTGACCACGCTGCTCGGCATCGAGCACCCGATCCTGAGCGCGCCGATGGCCGGGGTCGCCGGCGGCGCGCTGGCGGGCGCGGTGTCGCAGGCCGGCGGGCTCGGGCTGATCGGCGGCGGCTACATCGACCCGGACTGGATCGAGCGCGAGTGGGCGGCGGCCGGCAACGCCCGGGTCGGCATCGGCTTCATCACCTGGCGGCTGGAGGCGGCCCCGGCCGCCCTCGACGCGGCGCTGGCGCACCGCCCGGCGGCGGTGATGCTGTCGTTCGGCGACCCGGCCCCCTACCTCGAGCGGATCCGCGCCGCCGGTGCGGTGGCGATCTGCCAGGTGCAGAGCGTCGCCGACGCCCGCCGGGCGGCCGAGGCCGGCGCCGGGGTGATCGTCGCCCAGGGCGCCGACGCCGGCGGCCACGGCGCCGGGCGCGGCACCTTCGCGCTGGTGCCGGCGGTGGTCGACGCGGTCGGCCCGCTGCCGGTGGTGGCGGCCGGCGGCGTCGGCGACGGCCGCGGCCTGGCGGCGGCGCTGGCGATGGGGGCGGCCGGCGTGCTGGTCGGCTCGCGCTTCTACGCCTCGCGCGAGGCCCAGGCCTCGCCGCAGGCCAAGGACAGGGCGGCGGCGGCGTCCGGCGACCACACCATCCAGTCGAGCGTCTACGACCGGGTGCGCGGCTTCGCGTGGCCGGCGCCGTTCCGGCTCCGCACCCTGCGCAACCGCTTCACCGAGCGCTGGCACGGCAGCGAGGCCGCCCTGGACGACGCCATCGAGGCGGTCAGGGCCGACTACGCCCGGGCGGTCGCGGCGGGCGACACCGAGGAGGCGGCGGTGGTGATCGGCGAGGCCGCCGACCTGATCCGCGACGTGGCGCCGGCCGGCGAGCTGGTCCGGCGGATGGTCGACGAGGCGGAGACCGCCCTGCGGGCCGGCAGCGGCTGCATCGCGTGATCCTTTTTCGGCAGTCCGTTGTCGGCGGTTGCACCGCCTTGACGTTCGGCGGCACAGGGCCGGTTTGAATGCTGAAAAATGCTGCGGTATAATGAGTTATGAGCGATTCTGATAACAGCACCGTCCATATCGACCCGGCCCTGAAAGCCAGACTGGTTGCGCTCGCGTCACGCTCCGGGCGGACGCTCGACGAGCTGGCGCAATCCGTGCTGCGCAACCATGCCGACGAGCAGGAACGCGGCGCGGCGGAACGTGCGGAGGATGAGCAGCGCTGGCAGCGCTACCTTCAATACGGGCAGAGCATGCCGTTTGAGGCAGTGCGCTCCCGGCTCCAGAAGCTGGCCGGAGAAGCGGCGCGTAGGCAGGGCGGCGCGTGAAGCTGGTCTTCCTGCCGGAAGCTCTGGATGACATCGAGCGGCTCTACAGTTTCCTGATAGACGCCGGAAACCCTCTGGCGGCGCAGAAGGCCATGCTGGCCCTCGATGAGGGCGTCCAGATGCTTCAGGAAAGCCCGTATCTGGGCGTGCCGATGGAACGCGACCCCGCCTTCGGCGAGACGCCGGCGTTTCTGCGGCGATCGGCGACCTGATCGCCGCGACCCATGGGAGGCGGACATGAGCGAGGCGTACCAGAGCGTCCGGCGCGGGCTCGAAGAGGCGCTGGCCTATGCCGAGGCTCGGCGCCAGGGCGCCGTCACCCATGAGCCCCGCGTCCCCGAGCCCGACGCACCCCGGTCCTTCGTGGCCGGCCGCTGCGCGACCGGCACCTCAGGACGATAGAATGAGTTGGCCGCTGCGCGATCGGCACCTCAGGACGATAGATTGAGTTGGCCGCTGCGCGACCGGCACCTCAGGACGATGGAATGAGTTGGCCGCTGCGCATGCTCGGCCTCAGGACGATGGAATGAGTTGGCCGCTGCGCGACCGGCACCTCAGGACGATAGAATGAGTTGGCCGCTGCGCGGCCGGCACCTCAGGACGATGGAATCGAGGTAGAGCGCTTCCGGTTGGTTACTCTGTCGCCCTGAGGAGCGCGCCGCGCAGCGGCGGCACGAAGGGCCGGCCGGGAAAGATGCTCGAGCGCCGGGGACGGCGGCGCGCGCTGTCGCTACTCTGTCACCCGGACGGCCCCGGGCGCCGCGCCGAGCCGCCAAGGACACACCACCGCTTCCGAGAGGAGACCGACGTGCAGACCCGTGATTACGAGACCCTGACCCTGGAGACCGTGGACGAGCACGTCCTGGTGGTGACCCTGGACCGGCCGGACGTCCGCAACGCCCTGAACACCCAGATGGGCTTCGACCTGCGCGATCTGTGGACCGAGCTGTACCGGGATGCCGGCGGGGCGCGCTGCGTGATCCTGACCGGGCGCGGCGACAAGGCGTTCTGCGCCGGCGGCGACCTCAAGGAGCGCAACGGCATGAGCGACGACGACTGGCGCCGCCAGCACGCGTTGTTCGAGCAGATGGTGCGCGCCCAGATGGACTGCCCGGTGCCGATCCTGGCGGCGGTCAACGGTGCCGCCTTCGCCGGCGGGCTGGAGATCCTGCTGGGCTGCGATTTCGCCTACGCCGCCCCGCACGCCCGCTTCGCGCTCACCGAGGTGACGCTCGGCATCATCCCGGGGGCGGCGGGCACCCAGACCCTGCCGCGCGCCATCGGCCTGCGCCGCGCCAAGGAGGTGGTGCTGACCGGACGGCCGTTCAGCGCCGAGGACGCGCTGGCCTGGGGGGTGGTCAACCGGGTGTGCGCCGACGGCAAACTGATGGACGAGGCGCTGGAGACCGCCCGCGCGATCGCCGGCAACGCGCCGATCTCGGTGCGCCAGGCCAAGAAGTCGATGAACGCCTCGGTCCAGATGGACCTCAAGAACGGCTACGACTTCGAGATCGAGGCCTACAACCGCACGGTCGGCACCGAGGACCGGATCGAGGGCATCCGCGCCTTCAACGAGAAGCGCAAGCCGGTCTACAAGGGGCGCTGAGTCACGGCGGGCGGCCGCCACCGGCGGGGCGTTCGCGGGCGTGACGGTCGCGCAGCCCGGCCGCGGTGACGGCCGGCAGCGCGGCGGCGCCCAGGAACATGGCGCCGGCGCCGACGGCGTCGGAGGCCAGCCCGGCCACCGCCGGTCCGAGGACGCTGCCGGTCGCCGTGGCGAGCAGCGCCGCGGTGAAGCTGAGCGAGGGCATGTCCGGGAACAGGCGCTCGGACCAGAGGGCGAGGGCGGCGCTCGTCATCAT
The DNA here is from genome assembly GCA_018401495.1 of Rhodospirillaceae bacterium. GTDB lineage: Bacteria > Pseudomonadota > Alphaproteobacteria > Thalassobaculales > Thalassobaculaceae > Thalassobaculum_A. The sequence continues at coordinate 503,825 of JAGYJX010000005.1, read as the reverse complement.
GACGTGCACCCCCTGCAGCCCGGCCGACAGCGCCAGCCCCGCCCAGCTGCCCGGCAGCAGGGCGACCAGCGCCATCGACAGCGCGCCGGCCAGCATGAGGAGGCGCAGCAGCATCGCCAGGCCGAGCCGGCCCCGGCGCGCGCCGTCAGGAGACCGGCCAGCCCGACCAAGGCCGTAGACGATGTAGACGAGCGCCGGCGTGGCCCGGACCGGCAGGCCCGGCACGCCCCCCGCCGCCACCAGGCGATCGGCGGCAAAGGAAATGTAGATCGCCGAGGTCGTGCCGTAGGCGAAGCCGATGACGCACAGCGGAACGATCGCGCCCCGCGCCAGGTCGCCCCAGCCCGGTTGCGGGCCGCCGCCGGGCTGCTTGCCGACCGGGCGGAAGGCCCTCCGGTTGCCGAGGAACGCCAGCGCGCCGGCGGCCGCGAACAGGGCCCAGCCGTAGCGCCAGGACAGGTCGGCGAGGACGATGACCAACGCCGCGAGGCCGGCCAGCGCGATCCCGATGCCGGTCCCGGTGCTGACGATCGACAGGGCCGAGGCCCGGTCGGCGTCATCGACCTTGCGGTGGACGGCGTTGTTGAACGGGGTCCAGGCGAGGCCGGCGCTGGCGGTGGCGACGAACACCCCGATCGCCAGCGCGGCGGGGTTCGCCGCCGCCGCCACCGTGGCCATGCCGATCGTGGCGGCGCCCAGCCCGGCCAGGACCGGGGTCCGCGGGCCGCGCCGGTCGAGCAGCGCCTGGGCGACAAGGAGCCCGACCAGGAAGCCGAGGAAGCCGAGGCTGGAGATGAACCCGACCGCCGCGGTCGACAGCGAGAACGCCGAGCGGAACTCGGGCACGAACAGCCCGAACCCCATGCGGCCCGGCCCAAAGCCGATGGCGGTTGCGGCAAAGCCGGCCAGGGACAGGCGCCAGTACGACGTCACGGCGTTCTCCTTCGGTCACCCGACTAAGGCTGCGGCGGGCCGTCGGGTTCCGAAGGAGGGCGGCCCGTGCCCGTCGCCCCGTGGCTTCCGGCTCGGCCGCGCCGGGGCGGCGCGTCCGTCCGGAATGACGACGGGGGTGGGGTTGGTGCTTGCGGCAACGCTGAACCTTCGACCGATGGCGCGACCGCGGCTCGCCCCGTCGGCAGCGCCCCCTCCCGTGTCGTCATTCCGGACCGGTCCGCCGCCGGCGGGACGGAGCCGGAACCCAGCCGACGCTCCGCGTTTGCAGCGGCCCCGTGCCCGTCGCCCCATGGCTTCCGGCTCGGCCGCGCCGGGGCGGCGCGTCCGTCCGGAATGACGACGGGGGTGGGGTTGGTGCTGCGGCAACGCTGAACGTTCGGCCGATGGCGCGACCGCGGCTCGCCCCGTCGGCAGCGCCCCCTCCCGTGTCGTCATTCCGGACCGGTCCGCCGCCGGCGGGACGGAGCCGGAACCCAGCCGACGCCCCGCGTTTGCAGCGGCCCGTGCCCGTCGCCCCATGGCTTCCGGCTCGGCCGCGCCGGGGCGGCGCGTCCGTCCGGAATGACGATTAAGGTGGGGTCGGCCTCCGGGGCTGAGCCGGGTCAGGCGCGGTGGATCGCCCGCCAGACGGTCTCCGGGGTCAGCGGCGTGTCGAGGTGCTCGATGCCGAGCGGGCGCAAGGCGTCCAGCACGGCGTTCATCACCGGGCCCGGGGCGCCGATCGACGAGACCTCTCCGACGCCCTTGGCGCCGATCAGGGCGTTCGGGCTGGCGGTCGGGGCCCAGGCGAGGGTGAAGAACGGCATGTCGTCGGCCCGCGGCAGGCAGTAATCCATCAGCGAGCCCGACAGCAGCTGGCCGCTCTCGGGGTCGTAGCGCACCGCCTCCAGCAGCACCTCGCCGATCTCCTGGGCGATGCCGCCGTGCAGCTGGCCGAGCGCGGTCGGCTCGTTGATCACCCGGCCGAGGTCGTCGACGCCGGTGAAGCGCTCGACCCGGACCGCGCCGGTGTCGGGGTCGATTTCGACCTCGACGGCGTAGCCGCCGTTCGGGAAGGTGGTGTGCAGCCCCTCGAAATCGAGCTGGGCGACGCAGCCCGAGCCCAGCTCGCCGTCGCGCTGCTCGGGCGGGATCCGGTCCCAGCCGGCGGCGACCGCGCCGAGCGCGATGCTCCGGTCGGTGCCGGCGATGCGGAACTCGCCGAAGCCGTACTCGACGTCGGGGACCGCCGCCTCCAGCAGGTGGGCCGCCACCTGCTTGGCCTGGGCGAGCATCTGCAGGGCGGTGCGGTGCACGGTGTTGCCGGCGATCGACAGCAAATTGGAGCCGCCGGTGCCGCCGCCCTTCTCCAGGAAATCGCTGTCGCCCTGCTCGACGCGGATGCGCTCGACCGGGATCTCCAGGGTCTCCGAGGCGACGATGGCGAGCGCGGTGCGGTGGCCCTGGCCGGAATCCTGGGTGCCGGTGCGCACCAGCACGGTGCCGTCGGGCAGGGCGCGGACCTCGCTGCGCTCGGCGATCGAGCCGCCGGTGGCGTGCAGGTGCAGGCCGATGCCGAGGCCGCGGCGCCGTCCCCGGGCCTCGCTTGCCTGCCGGCGGCGCGCGAAGCCCGCCCAGTCGGCGTCGCCGAGCAGGCGCTCCAGCACCGCCGGGAAGTCGCCGCCGTCGTAGGTCTCGCCCATGGCGGTGCGGTACGGCAGGTCGGCCGGCTGCACCAGGTTGCGGCGGCGCAGCTCGACCCGGTCGACGCCGAGGCGCTCGGCGGCGACGTCGATCAGCCGCTCCAGGGTCGACACGCTCTCCGGCTTGCCGGCGCCGCGGTAGGCGTCGGTCGGCACGGCGTTGGTGAACACCCCGCGCACCCGGTAGTGCAGGCCGGGGATCCGGTAGCAATGCCCGAACACCCGCACCGCGCCGGAGGTGACGATGGTCGGGTTGACGGCGTTCCAGAAGGCGCCGACGTCGGCCAGGGCGTCGATCCGGAAGCCGGTGAAGTTGAGGTCAGCGTCGAGCGCCAGGGCGGCGCGGTCGATGCGGCCGCGGCCCATGGCGTCGGACACCATGCCCTCGCTGCGGCTGGAGATCCACTTGACCGGCCGGCCGGCGGCGCGGGCGGCGGCCAGCACCAGGACCTGCTCGGGGTACGGCCAGATCTTGACCGCGAAGCTGCCGCCGACGTCCTCGGTGACGACCCGCACCCGGTCGTGGCCGACGCCGAGGTAGTCGGCCATGGCGGCGCGCAGCGACACCACGCCCTGGCTCGGGGTCCACAGGGTGTAGCGGCCGGTTCCGGTGTCGAAGTCGCCGATGCAGCCGCGGGTCTCGACCGGGACGATGGCGATGCGCGGGTGGCGGACCGTCAGCTCGACGACGTGCGCCGCCTCGGCGAAGGCGCGGGCGGTGTCGGCCGGGTTGCCCTTCTCCCAGTCGAGGCCGACGTTGCCTTGCGCCTCCGGCCAGATCGCCGGGCCGCCACCATCGATTGCGGTTTCCATGTCGAGGACAACCGGAAGATCGTCGAACTCGATGGAAATGGCCTCAAGAGCGTCCAATGCTGTCGAATCGTCGTCGGCGACCACCGCCACCACCGGCTGCCCGACATACTTGACCTCGCCCGCCGCCAGCACCGGCCGCACCGGCTCGGTCATCGCCGATCCGTCGCTGTTCGCCATGGTCGACCGGCAGGTCATCGCCCCGACCCCGAGCCGCTCCAGGTCGGCGGCGGTCAGCACCAGCCGCACCCCCGGCATCGCCCGCGCCGCCTCGACGTCGAGCGCCGAAATCCGGGCGTGCGCCACCGGCGCCCGCAGCAGCGCCATGGTCAGCGCCCCCTCGGGCCGGAGGTCATCCACGTACCGGCCGCGGCCGGTCAACAGTCGGTCGTCTTCGAAGCGCAGCATGGGCCTGTTCGGGTGAGCGTTCGGAAGCGCCGAGCCTCGCACGGATCGATCCGGCTTTTCCAGTCTCGGCGGCGCCCCCATTTGCTATCATGCCCCGTCCGCAGTTTCCGGTATCCCCCGAATGTCCGAAGCCCTCCCGGCCGCGTTGTCCGAACTCCACGAGGCCGCGAAAGCGGCGGGCGACCGCACCACCACCTTCCGCGCCTACGTCAAGCTGCTTAACGCGGCCTACAAGGCGCTGGAGAAGGCGCGCGAGGAAGCTCGGCTCGCCGACCGGCAGCTCAACAGCCTCAGAGTCGACCACACCTTCTTCCAGCGCCACAAGGCGCGGGTCGAGACGGCGTTCCGGCTGCTGCGCGAGACCTACCGCAGCCCGGCCAAGGCGCTGCGGACGATCGACGAGCTGGCAGCCAACTACCCGGTCCAATACGTCTACGACGTCTGCCAACTCGGCAGCTACCGGCTCGGGGCGACGCTCGGCTGGAACGTGCTGGGGATCCGCTCGGCGGAAAGGATCGACGCCGAGCAGAACTACGTCGACGCGGTGATCCCGTCGCTGGTCGAGCTGCTGCCGGACCACGCCGCCTACCTCGAGCTCCGCTCGAAGGATATCGAGCAGCAGTTCGACGACGCGCTGACCGACGCCAACCGCAAGCGCGCCGTCCAGGCCGCCATCGAAATGGTGGTGCCGACCTGGAACGACGAACTGGCGGCCTGCGCGCTGTCGCTGACGGACGCCGAAGTGGCGGGCCTCAGCGAGGGTGAGCGCGAGGTGCGGCGCCGCTTGATGCCGGTGCCGAAAGTCGAGGAGGAGGCCTGACGGCGCTGCCTGAGAGCCTTCAGCCCACGGTCTTTTCCGGATGCAGAGCCAGCCGCGCCGGGACCTCGACCGGGATCGACAGCAGGTGGAACGCCAGCGACTTGCCGTGGCCGTCAAGGTTCAGCGCCCCGTTCACGCCGCCCTGCAGGACGTCGTCGATGACGAAGTTCATAGCCGGAAGGTTCGGCAGGTCGTAGCGGACTACGGTGCCGGCGCCCTTGGCGGCGAACCACGTCTTGACGCGTTCGACCGTAAGCTGCTCGAGCAGCAGCGGCCAAGCCTCGTCGTGGTAGGGGATGACGCTGATGTTCACCCGATTGCCCTTGTCGCCGGTGCGGCCGTGCGCGACCTCGTGCAGCGGCACCCGGACGATCCGGTCGGTTCCCTTCACGATGCGTCCTCCTCGACCAGCCTGGCACTTGCCTGCACCCGATCCCGGTCAACCAGGATCGAGGCTGTGGTGACGAGCGGGGCAACCCGGTGCCGAACGCCGGCGCCTCCGGCCGGCCCCGAGCAGTACAGCGACAGCACCTCGTCGGCGATCCATTGGGCGGTGCGTCGGTCGCCGCCCTGGGTGGCCATGCGCACGCGGTACTCGCCGTCGTCCGGCCAGGGTTGGGAAGCCCGCAGGTCGCCGCCGTCGCCGTCGAAGGTGGCGACCGTCCCGATCATGTCGAACCGCAGCGGCCAGTTGGTGCCGAGGTCGCGCACCCGAGTTCGCAGCACGTCGATCGCCAGTTCAGCGCGGCGCCGGGCGTTCGGCCCGGCATAGGTGATCTCGCCCTCGCCGAGCCAGCCGCCCTCGAAGCTGACCGTCGCCTTGAGGGTCGGCGGCCGCTGCCGGCCGCGCGCGCCGGTGATGCGTACCCGGTCGGGGCCGATCTCCTCGACCCTCACGCCGGCGACGTCGAGGGTGACGTCGGGGGTCAGGTACGACGAGGGGTCGTGCATCTCGTACAGCAACTGTTCCTTCACGGTGCGGTGGCTCACCAGCCCGCCGGTGTTGTCGGCCTTGGTGATGACCACCTCGCCGTCGGCGCCGATCTCGGCGATCGGAAACCCGACATGGCCGAAATCCGGTACGTCCTTGTATCCGGGATCGGCAAAATAGCCGCCGGTGACCTGGGCGCCGCACTCCAGCAGGTGCCCCGCCATGGTGCCGGCAGCGATCCGGTCGAGGTCGTCGAGCGACCAGCCGAACTCGTGCAGCAGTGGGCCGAGCGCCAGTGCCGGATCGGCGCAGCGCCCGACCACCACCACGTCGGCGCCGAACGCCAGCGCATCGGCGATCGGTTGAGCGCCGAGGTAGACGTTGGCGGCCACCATCCGGCCTTCCGGCATGCCGATACCCTCGACCGTCCCGTGCCCGCGGATGTCAGCCTCGGTCATCACCGCCGACAGGTCGTCGCCGTCGACGACCGCGACCCTCAAACCGGCGATGCCGTCCTCGCGCGCCATCTCGAGGATCTTGCGGGCGCCGCCGTGCGGGTTGGCGGCGCCGAAATTCGACACGATCCGGATACCAGCCTCTCTCGCGCTCTTCAGCACTGGCCGCAGGATGCGCTCGAGATATGGCGAATAGCCGGAGGCCGGGTTCTCGATCCTGGCCAACTGGGCGAGAGCGAGCGTGCGCTCCGCCAAGGTCTCGTACATCAGGTAGCGCGGGCCCGAACGGCGCGCGAGCGACGCCACCACCGGTACGGCGGCGTCCCAGCGGTCGCCAGCGAAGCCGGCGCCGCAGCCGATGTGCACGGTCGTGGCGGTCACAGTTGAGATCCTCCCGGTTCGATTTTCCTCAGCCTAGCGATTTTCGCCGGTGTTGGAACACCTTCGGTCCTTTTCCGGTTGTCGGGAAAAGGTCCACAGCGGCAACGAGGAAGACCAGCATGAGCGCAATTGACGAAAGCCCGGCGGGCAACGGTGCTTCGGAGCGCCCGACGGTCCGCGGAGCGGCACAGGAAATCGGTGAGGAAGTTCGCCGCGAGGGCACGCGGCTGAAGGACGAGGCGGCGGCAGGCGCCAAGCAGCAGGTCGACGACCGCAAGCACGCTGCCGGTGATTACCTGCACACCATGGCATCGGCGATCGGCAGTGGCGCGGACGTGTTCCGCCGCGACGGGTTGGACGGCACAGGATCCGTGCTGGACCGGGCCGCCGCCGAGATCGACGGCGTCGCGGATCGGCTGGCCGATCGACGGCCCGAGCAGATCCTGCGGGACGTTGAGGGCTTCGCCCGTCGCCATCCGGCGGTGTTCTTCGGCTCGGCCTTCCTGCTGGCATTCGGCGCCGCCCGACTGCTGAAGAGTTCCGCGCCGGACGGCCACGCCTCACGCGGCGACACGCCGCCCAACCACGGAGGGATGCTGTAATGCCCACCGGTGACCAGAGTTTTAAGACGCTCATTCGCGAGTTGTTCGAGGACGTCGGGCTGCTGATCCGCCAGGAATTGCGGCTGGTGCAGGCGGAGACCACGCAGAAGTTCAGCAAGGCGCGTCATGGGCTGATGTCGCTGGCGATCGGGGTCCTGCTGGGATTCTGCTCGCTGTTGATACTGCTGCAGGCACTCGTGGTGGCGCTCGCCGAGTTCATGGATCCGTGGCTGGCTTCGGTGCTGGTCGCCGTTGGCACCGGCATCGTCGCCTTGATCCTGATCAAGTCCGGGCAGTCCCGGCTCGATCCCCAGAATCTGACGCCGGATCGAACCATTCGATCGGTGCAGAAGGATTCCGAACTTGTCACAGGGAGGGCGCCGTAATGGCCGACACCGACAGCCTCGATGAGGTCGAACGCGAAATCCGTTCGACCCGCCATCGCATCGACGATCACCTCGACGCCCTGCTCGGCAAAGTCTCGGCCAGCCACTTGATCGGCGACGCCATCACTGGCGTGCGTCGCGAGGGCGGCGAATTTGCGGCCAGTCTTGGCCAGCGGGCCAAGGAGAACCCAGTTGCAACTACCATGGCGGTGGCTGGATTGGCGTGGTTGATGGTGTCCGACCGATCCAGTAATCGTGCGTCGTCGATCGGCCGCTATCCGTTGCCGGTCCCGGTTGGCGAGGGCACAGCGGGAGCATCAACCGGCTCCGGTGACTCCGCAGGTGAGCGAGCGCGGGCCGCCATGCGCCAGGCTCGCGACACTTCGGCGTCGGCGGTGCATGCGGTCGGGGACACCGCGCGTCAAGCTGGCGATGCCGCGCGCGGCGCCGCCGATGCCGTGCGGTCTGGCGTGCGGGGGATCGGCGAGAGCGCCGGACGGGCCCGTGAAACCGTCGTCGAGACCACCACCGGGACCGTTCAGGGCGCCCGCGACGCCACCCGGCGCGCCGGCGATTTCCTGGCTGAAAATCCGCTGATGGTTGGTGCCATCGGCCTGATGATCGGCGGCCTGATCGCCGCCGCCCTGCCGTCGACCCGGCGGGAGGACGAACTCGTCGGCGAAACCGCCGACCAGTTCAAGCGCGAGGCCGGGGCCGTTGCCCGTGAGGCGGTGCGAGAGAGCGAGAAGGTTGTCGGCGCTGCTGTCCAGGGAGCCGAAGAGGAAGCCGAGCACCAGGATCTCGGCGGAAGAACTGCCGAGAAGGCGTTGAAGGGCGGCACCGAGGTTGCCAAGTCGGCGGTTCGGTCCGCCGGCAAGGAGGCCCGACGCGCCGGCAACGGCAACAGCAACAGTGCCGCGACCGACGCCAAGTCCGGCCAGGGGTCCACCGCCACCGGGTCGGGTGTCGCGTCGGCGGTGCCATCGTCCAGCCCCACCGCTGCCAACCCGCCGACCGCCAACCCGCCCTCTGCGGCTAAATCCCCCGACAAGCCGGATTTCGGGACCGATGGCGCCAGCCTGCCCGTCGACACAACACCCGCCATGCCTGACGGAGATCAGGTCGGCGATCGCCGACCGCCGGCCCCGGAGTGTCGGACCCGCCGCCGCGGGTGGCTCCCGTCCGCTGAACTCCTGACCATGAACCCGCCGCCGGACAACTGTCCGGCGGCGGGGTACTGCGTCGATCGTTGTTCGTTGACGGGGTGCTCCGAATCGGCGACTGCATGACCATTGCGTCCAGCAGGAGCCGGCCATGGGTGAGGGCGACGTCGACTGTCAGTCAGCCATTTCAACCAAGCCGGACACGGAGCTGGCCTCGCGGGTAGACGCGGCGCTGGAGCGCTTTGTTGCCGGCGGCAGCGTCGTTGGTGCAGTCACTATGGTCGCGCGCGACGGCGCGTTGGTGTATCGCCGGGCCATCGGCTTCGCCGACCGGGAGGCCGGGCGGGTGATGACGTCTGATACGCCGTTCCGGCTGGCCTCTCTCACCAAGCCATTCGTGACCACGGCGGCGCTAGCGTTGATCGAGCGGGGCGTCATCGACCTCGAGGATCCTGTTGCCAGGTGGCTACCGGATTTTCGGCCGCGGCTGACCGAGGGCGTCGCGCCTATCCTCACCATCCGTCACCTGATGACCCATACCTCTGGCCTTGGCTATGGCTTCCAGCAGGGAGCCGAGGGACCGTACCGTCAAGCGCGGATTTCTGACGGCATCGACCGCCCCGACTTCGGCATTGACGAGAATCTGCGGCGGCTGTCCTCGGTTCCGCTGAACTTCGAGCCGGGCAGCGGCTGGCTGTATTCGCTCTCGACCGACGTCCTCGGCCGTGTCCTTGAGGCGGCCACCGGCCTCAGCCTGCCTGAGGTCGTCCGCACCGCTGTTACCGATCCGCTCTGCCTGCGGGAGAGCGAGTTCCTCGCCACTGCGCCAGAGCGTCTGGCCGTACCCTACGCCGACTCCCCGCGCGGGCCGGTTCGCATGGACGATCCGCACGAACTTCCGTTCGGCGAGGGGGCGATCCGGTTCGCGCCGTCCCGAGCGGCCGACGCTAGTGTCTATCCGTCCGGCGGGGCCGGGATGGTCGGCACGGCCGCCGACACGCTAGTGCTCCTCGAAACGCTGCGCGCGGGGGGCGCTCCGGTGCTGCACCAGGAAAGCGTGGACGCACTCACCCGCAACGCCGTCGGCGGCATGGCGAGCCAGGGCATTGGCGAGGGATGGGGGTTCGGGCTTGGTGTCGCCGTGCTGGTGGATCCGGTGGCCGCAGCGACGCCGCAGTCGGTCGGCACTTGGCGTTGGGGTGGCGTCTACGGCCACAATTGGTTCGTCGATCCGGCGGCGCGGTTGGTCGTTCTGACCATGACCAACACCGCGGTGGCCGGTATGAACGGCCCGATCCGCGAGGCGGTGCGGGACGCGGTATACGGCGCCGGCTGAGTGTGCGCGGGACACGAACGTTGCCGGGCATCGCCGGCTGCGCCTAAGCTGCCGCAGCCTGCCTGACAGCCGTCCGGAGTCGCCACCCGATGCCCGTCGTCAATCGTATCGCTGAGTTCCACGAGGAAATGATCCGGTGGAGGCGGGAACTTCACGCCCATCCTGAGACCGCCTTTGAGGAGGTCTGGACGTCGGACTTCGTCGCCGCTCGCCTCGCCGAGATCGGCGTTGACCGGATCGAGCGCGGGATCGCCAAGACCGGTATCGTGGCGACCATCAGGGGCAACGGATCCTCGTCACGCGCCATCGGCCTGCGAGCGGATTTCGACGCCCTGGACATCACCGAGACCACTGGAAAGCCGTGGGCGTCGAGCCGACCAGGCAAGATGCACGCCTGTGGCCATGACGGCCATACCACCATGCTGCTCGGCGCCGCCAAGTACCTGGCTGAGACCCGAAACTTCGACGGCACCGTGGTGTTGATTTTCCAGCCGGCCGAGGAGAACGAGGGTGGTGGCCGGGTAATGGTAGAGGAGGGGCTGTTCGACCGCTTTCCGGTTGACGCAGTCTACGGCATGCACAACCGCCCCGGCCTGCCGCTCGGCCGGATGTGCATGCGGACTGGCCCTGCCATGGCCGGCTTTGATATTTTCGAAGTCACCATCCATGGCTATGGCGGCCACGCGGCCCGCCCCCACACCACCATCGACCCGATCATCGTGCAGGCGCACATTGTCCAGGCGCTCCAGACGATCGCCAGCCGAAGCACCGACCCACTCGACAGCGTGGTGGTGTCGATCACCCAGGTGCACGGCGGCGACACCTGGAACGTGATCCCTGAGAAGGTGGTGCTGCGCGGCACTGTCCGAGCCTTCCGCACAGAGGTGCAGGATCGCACCGAGGCGACCATGAGCCGGCTGTGCCGCAACGTCGCCGCCGCCTTCGACGCGACGGTCGACGTGCGGTACGAGCGGCGCTACCCGCCGTTGTCGAACGACGGTGAGCACGTCGACCGGTGCGCCGAGGTGGCGCGCGACTTGTTCGGTGACGACAAGGTCGACACGAATCCGGCTCCGGTGATGGGATCGGAGGACTTCGCGTTCATGCTGAACGCCCGTCCCGGCGCCTACGTGAACATCGGCAACGGCGTCGGCGATCAGGGCGGCGTGATGGTCCACAACCCGGGCTACGACTTTAACGACGCGGCGCTTCCATACGGCGCGTCGTTCTGGGCGCGGCTGATCGAGACCCAGATGCCGAAGGCGACCTAAGCGGTTTCGTCCGGATCAGAGGCTCCGGCCTGCGGTGCCGGCCCGCGGTCTTCGCGGCGGCTCAGCCCGTTGATCACCTGGCCGAGCGCCTTGTGCAGGTTGCGCACCGCTGAGCGCGACAGGATCAGGCGGCCGATCACCGCATGCTCCTGCTGGCGGCCGTCGGGCGTCGACCGGATGTTGACGAGGTTCATGCGCACGATGCCGTCCCGCACGGTCGCTCCAATGACACCGTCGACGAAGATGTCGGTGCACCGGGGGTCGACCACGACCGCGATGTCCGACCCCTGGCCGGCTGGCCGCTCCTGGTCGCTCATGTGCCCGTCCTTAAAATCGTTTTAAGTTTAATGCATTGTATCATCACCCGGTGGCCGCGCTAGCCGATCTTGAGGTGATGGCCGCCATCGACCGGAAGGCACACTCCGTTCACGAACTGTGCCTCGTCGGAGGCTAGGAACAGGGCGGCGTTGGCCACGTCCCAGGCATCGCCCATTCGGCCGGTAGGCGACAAGGCGTCGCGTTGCCGGACCATTTCCTCCACGTCGCTATACTGACCGGCGATCTGGGTGCGGATCAGCGGCGTGTCCATCAACCCCGGCATGATGGCGTTTGCCCGGATGCCCCGCGCGGCGTATTGCAGCGCCAGCCCGCAGGTGAACTGGTTCAGTCCGCCCTTCGATGCGTAGTATGACGCGTAGGGGTAGCCGAGCCATCGCACCGCCGCGATCGACGAGATGTTTACGATTGCGCCCTTGCCCTGTTCAAGCATGATCGGCAGGACGTGCTTGCAGGCCAGGAAGGCGCTGGTCAGGTTCACGTCCAGGACCCGCTTCCAGTCCGCTTCGTCCAGCTCGATCGGCCCCCCATGACCGCAATGCCGACGTTGTTCTGCAGCACGTCGACACGTCCCCAGCGCGCCATCGTGTCGTCGACCACGGCCTTCACCGCCGCCGAGTCGGTCACGTCGCAGGTGCGCGCCACCGCCTCGCCGCCGTCGTCGGCGATGATGGCGGTGGTCTCCTCGGCGGCAGCCGCGTTTACATCGACGCAGACCACCCGCGCGCCCTCCTGAGCGAAACGGACCGCCGTCGCCTTGCCGTTTCCCCAGCCCGGGCCAGACGAGCCGGCTCCCATCACCAGGGCCACCCTGTCCTGCAGACGACCGGCCATCGGGCCCTCCCATCTGGATCGTTGCGTTGCCCGCGACAGTGCGCGACCGTCCCGGCAATGACAATCGCCGCGCTGAACCGGCGGTGGCGCCCGCCGGTACTGCTGGCAATCTGGGCCGCCGCCGTCATCCTGCTCTGGATCGATCTCGAGTGGCTGCACCGCGCGGCGGCGGCGACGCTGGGCGCGTTCGCCCTGCTGTCGATCCTGGACGCCCGCCGCGAGACACGGCTGGTCGTAGCGCTGATCGCCGCGCTCGGCGCCGGCCTGCTGTGGCTGGACGCCGACCCGGCGGAGATCTTGCGCGGCCTGGACCGCAGCCTGGTGTTCGCGGCCCTGCTGCCGACCCTGGCTCTGACCCGCGCAGTGGCGCGCGGCATGGCCTCGGTGCGGATCGCCCAGCACCGGATCGCCGGGCCTGCCGGCGCAACGGGCCGGCATCGGGCTGCTGTTCGGGGCGCACGCCTTCGGCGCGGTGCTGAACACCGGTGCCTTTGCGCTGATGGGCGCGGTGGTACCGGACAACGCCACAGAGTTCGACCGACGGTCCGCGGCGCTCTCCACCCTGCGCGGCATGAACACCGTCGCCCTGTACTCTCCGTTCTTCGTCGGCTTCGCGGTCGCCTACACCTACCTGCCGGATGTCCCTGTCTGGCAGGTGTTCAGCCTCGGTGGCGCCCTGGCGGCGGCTGGGCTGGCGATTGCGCTGCTTTTGTTCGCGCGGCCGCTGACGTGGGAGGGTGTTCGCGCCGGCCTCGGCTGCCTGGGACCGGTGGCGGCGCCGATGGGCGGAGCGGCGCTGCTGGTCGTGCTGGCAAGTCAGGTGCTGCCGGTGTCGACGCTCGGCGCGGTGCTGGTGGTGATGCCGATGCTCGCGGCGATCCACCTCGCCACCCGCCCGCATCGAATCCAACCGGTGCTCGGCGAAACCCGCGACGCCATGGCGCGGCTCGGCGACGACATCGCCATCATCTCGGCCGCCATGATCCTCGGTACACTGGCCGAGACGGCGCCGCCGATCCGCGACGTGGCGGCACCCTGGATCGCGGCGCATATGCCGCCGTGGGCTGCCTTTGGCGCCACCTCGGGCTCGATGGTACTGCTGGCGATCGCGGGGCTGCACCCGATGATCACTGGAACCGTCATGATGGCGGCCCTCGCCGGGTCTGGGCTGGCGATTGCCGACCTGCCGCTGATGCTGGCCATGATGTTCGGCTGGGGGATGGGGGCGATGAACTCGATCAGCTCGCTGTCGGTGGTCACGGCGGGTCAGATGTTCCGACTCCCGCCGCTGACCTTGGCGATCGGGCCGAACCTGCTCTACGCCCTGGTGTTCGGCCTGCTGACCACGGCGGTGCTGACCGCGCTTAACGCTTGGCTCATGGGGTGACGGCGGCGTCACGGCCCCGACCGAAGCCACGCAGTTCGAAGAACAGCGTGACCGCCACCATGGCGTACAGCATGTGCCCGACCAGCGACATCCAGCTGAGCGGTATGTACCCCAGCATGAACGGCAGCCCGGCGAGCGACGCGAACAGGCCAAGCGCCAGGATCCAGGTGGCAATACCCCAGACCACCCCGTCGGCCGTAGGGCCGAGGCTGAGCGTCACTCGGGTCAGGACCCAATAGGCGAGCGGGTAGAGCGCCACGCCGGTGGCGTAGTGAAGCGCCTCGGCCGCCGGTCGGCCAGGGTCGAATCCGAACAGGTTCTGGAACAGGCTGATGATCAGCGCTGCCGGCTCCAACGGTCCACCGATGACCTCGGGCGTGACGACGCGGGCGAACAGTTCCCAGGTCAACAGTCCAGCGGCGCCGCCCAGGCAGAGATCCCGCAGAGTACGAGCGTCCGGGATCAGGCGGGCGAGAAGCGCGTCCAAGGCTCCGGTCCTCTCGGCGGTGACGTTCGACATCGGCTGCTCCCTCGGTTGTTTTCAATGCGGCCATTCCGCATCCACTCAGCCGGGGAATGCCGATGGGAGCGTGTCTGGAAACACCGGTAGCGTTCACGCACGCGCACGCTTGCGTGAACGGGCGCTCAGTCGGCGGCGGCGCTCTCCACGCGCGGGTCGGCGATGTAGTCGAGCCAGTACGGCCGTGGGCCGTAAACCTCGACGAGGTAGTCCACGAACGCCCGGACTTTCGGCGACAGGTGGCGGTTCGACGGGTACACCGCGTAGATCGGCACATCCTCCCGGACGTTCTCGTCCAGCACCGAGACCAACCGCCCCGCCTTGAGGTGCTCGCCGACCACGTGGGCGGCGAGCATCGCCAGACCGGCGCCGGACAGCGCCAGCGCCAGGATCGAGTCGCCATGGTTGGTGGAGATCGTGCCGCGCGCCCGGATCACGGTCTCCTGGCCGTCGACTACGAAATGCCAGTCGTTGATCGGGCTGCCGGGCTGCAGGGTGATCAGCGCGTGGTCGTTGATCTCGTCGGGCTGCGACGGCGTTCCCCACTTGGCGAGATAGCCCGGTGCCGCCACCAGCTTGCGATGGTTTGGAGCCAGCTTTCGGGCGATCAGTGACGAGTCCTTCAACTGCGCGATCCGGATCGCCAGGTCGACGCCTTCCTCGACCAGATCGACCAGACGGTCAGCTACCAGCATCTGCACCTGGACCTCCGGGTTGCGGTCCATGAACCCCGGCAGATGAGGGGCGACGTGGCGGTGTGCGAAGGTCGATGGCGCGGTGATCTTGAGCAAACCGCGCGGCGAACTGTGGGCGGTCGAGACCGCCGCCTCTGCCTCGTCCACGTCCGCCAGGATGCGCTTGCAGCGCTCGTAATACGCCGAGCCGACCTCGGTCAGGCTGACCCGGCGGGTGGTGCGGTTCAGCAGCCGCACGCCCAGCCTGTCCTCGAGCGCCGAAAGCTGCTTGGACACCACCGACGGCGACAGGTTCATGTGCCGTGCGGCGCCGGCGAGGCTGCTGTTTTCGACCACCGCCACGAAGATCGTCATTCCGGTCAACACGTCCACGGGCGAACCTCCCAGACACTTTTTATCATTAGTTCTTTGAGTGCACGAATGCGTTCGTATCGTATTCCATTATCCGTCACGAATAAAGTGTCTACCTATGAAACCCATCAGAGACGGGACGGTCGGCCGACGCCCCGCCTCCCAATCAAAGGAGGCAGACATGACCCGCACGAGACACATTCCAAGCACCGACATAGCGCTTCTGGTCGCTCGCGGCCGAGGGTTGCAGGGTCGCGCCGTCCGGGACGGCTTCCGACAGCTTGCCCGCTGGCTGTATCGCACCGTGTCCGGTGCCGTCGGCCGCCGCGCCGCGGTTCGGCTCGGCTGCAGCGATTGTGGCGCTCACGCCTGATTGACCTTCCACCAGGAGCCTCGTCGGCCCGGTCCCGCAGGTCCCACACCAACGGCACCGCTTTGGCGGTGCCGTTGTTTTCATGCACACCTTTCTCTCGTCTCTCGTGGCCAACGAGCGCCCCCGCCCGGCCGGAAGCATTCCCGGTCACCACTTGTGTGCGATCTGTAATCAAGCCGTGAACACCCTTCTAATGCTTGTGGATTTCGTCAATGGTTCACGCAGAGGGCGGCCTCGGGGGTGAGAACGTCTTCGGATTCGTGACCATTCGGAGACCGAACATGACTCGCAATTTGCTGATCGTCAGTTCCTTTCTCCTTGCCGGAGCGTCGCCGTTGGCTACGGCTGCGGACAGCGGGGGCGAGGGCCCGCCGACGACGGCGGGGGTGGCAATCTGGAACGCCGACGTGAGGGTGCCATTGCCGGTGGCCCGTCCGGGTTGGGCCGAACGGCAGACCGGCGTGCGGCTGGTGGCGCAGAGCGGCTCGACCAGCGAGACTCGCGTGCCGCCTTCGCCTGAGGGCAAGGGCCTGAAGTCCGGGTCCGCCGAGGCGCTGGCGGTTCAACTCGAGGGCGCCAAGGTTGTGTCTTCCGAGGGCGACGTGGTCGGCCAGGTGGAGAAGGTGATCGACGAGCCGGGGACCGGGCGCCACGCGGTCGTTGTGATCGGGGGCTTTCTCGGCATCGGCGGCAGTTCGGTCCTGGTGCCGACCGAGACCCTGGCGCCAAGCGGCAGCGGCATGGTCCGCACCGAACTGTCGCAGCGCCAACTCAGGAGCCTTCCCGCCTACAACAGGTAGGGGTCGAGAGACCGCGATGACGCCAGAGCGGCAAGAGGCTCGCGGCTCGCGGCTTGCGTTGCCGGAATGACGACTTGTGGGGAGGGACTAACCCCGCGGG
The DNA here is from genome assembly GCA_018401495.1 of Rhodospirillaceae bacterium. GTDB lineage: Bacteria > Pseudomonadota > Alphaproteobacteria > Thalassobaculales > Thalassobaculaceae > Thalassobaculum_A. Next base: position 487,230 of record JAGYJX010000005.1, on the reverse strand, counting down.
CGCTCGGTCATCGCCAGGACATAACGGCACTCGGTGGTGCCGTCGTTGCGGTAACCGTGCCGGCAATGGCCGTCGTGGTGGATGGCGTCGCCCGCCGCCAGAATGTGCTCGACGCCGTCCAGTGTCAGGGTCAGCACGCCGTCCAGGACCAGGAGGTATTCGTGGCTGCCGGCCGGGTGCGGGCCGTACTCGCCGGCGTCCGTGCCGGGGGGCAGGGTGGTCTGCATCATCTCGAACTCGATGCCCGGCACGACTGGCGACACGATCCGCCGGGTCCAGCCGCCTTCGCCGGGGATCACCGTCTGCCGGTCGCGGCGCAGCACGGTGGCGCGCACCGGCGTCTCGTCCTCGACGAGCCGGGCGATGGTGGTTCCGAGTGCGGTGGCGATCCGATGCAACACCAGCACGGTCGCCGCCTTCTCGCCGCGTTCGACCGCCGATAGCATGCTGACGCTGAGCTCGGCGCGGCGGGCGAGGGTGGCCAGCGTGTCGCCTCGCGCCTTACGCAGCCCGCGCACCCGCTCGCCGATCGCCCGCAGGTCCAGGTCGCCCTCGACAGGCGAAAACCCATCCCCTATAGAGGAATTCATCATTTCTATAGTGGAGCCTTGCGTGCGGTCAGCGTCAAGGGCGGGAACAGCGAAGATGGCGGCGCGGCTGCGCGGCCGTCCGCTCGCCGCCGTGGTGCCGATCGGCATTGGCCATAACAACGGGCCTCCGATGGCCACCCGCTGGGGCCTGCACTGCTGGCGGCGCGCCCAGGCGCAGGCCTGGAAGGCGCCGGCGCCGGAGATCGTGCGCCTGCGCCTCCGCCGGGCGGCCGAGCTGGGCTTGAGCTACCGGCAGTATGCCTCGATCCTGATGGAGGCGGGGCGCTCGCCGACCGCCATCGTGTTCGGCCTGGAGGCGCTGGCGACGCCCGGTGCCGTGGAGCGCCTGCGCGGCCTCGACCGCCCGCGGCTGTTGGCGGTCGCCATCGACGGCAATGGCGACGGTCGGGCCGACGAGCGGCTCCGGCAGCTCGCCGATGCGGCCGGCGGACGGGTCGCCAGCTGGCGGTCGGTAGCGGACCCTGACGCGCTGCCGCGCGCAGTGCTCGATCTGCTTGCCGTTCAGGCGGTGTCGCCGAAGGCGACGCTCATGGTCGGCGCCTCGGACGTCGAGCGGGATTGTGCCATCCGCGCCCGTCTCGCTGCCTTCCTCCACGCCGACGCGTATTTCCGTTCCCCGACAGCAGGACCGTCGCCATGACCCGCAACCACGACCTCGCGCCCGAGACCCTGGCGGCCCAGGCCCTCGGCTTCGTCGACCCGGAGAACAAGGCACTGGTCCCGCCGGTCCACTACGCCACCACCTTCGAGCGGCCACCGGGAGGTATCGGCAGCAGCGGTGGCCCGGGCTTCAGCTACTCGCGCAACGACAACCCGACCTACACCCAGGTCGAAGCGCTGCTGACTCGCCTGGAGGGCGGCGCCGACGCGCTGGTGATGGCGTCCGGCATGTCGGCGGTGACGGCGCCGTTCCTGGCGCTGGCGCCGGGCGACCACGTGGTGGTCCAGAACGTCATGTACTGGGGGGTGCGGCGCTGGCTCAAGGAGTTCGCCACGCGCTGGGGCCTCGAGGTGCAGTTCGTCGACGCCTCGAACCTCGACGAACTGCGCGCTGCCATGCGCCCCGGCAAGACCAAGCTGGTGTGGGTGGAGACTCCGGCCAACCCGCTGTGGGGCATCGTCGATCTGGCGGCGGCGTCGGAAATCGCCCACGCCGCCGGCGCCCGGCTGGCGGTCGACAGCACGGTGGCGACCCCGGTGCTGACCCGGCCGCTGGAGCACGGCGTCGACCTTGTCATGCACTCCGCCACCAAATTCCTGAACGGCCACAGCGACGTGCTGGCCGGCGCGCTGATCACCGGGGTCAAGGACGAGTACTGGGAGCGCATCGAGGCGGTGCGCCGCGACCTCGGCACGGTGATGGGGCCGCAGGAGGCGTGGCTGCTGCTGCGCGGCATGCGCACCCTGCACCTGCGGGTCGCCAAGGCCTGCGAGAACGCCCAGGCGATCGCCGAGGCGATGCAGCGCCACCCCGGCGGTCAGCCATGTCCTGTACCCGGGCCTGCCGGACCACCCCGGCCACGAGGTCGCACGGCGTCAGATGCAGGGCGGGTTCAGCGGCATCCTGTCGATCCGGGTGGCCGGCGGCCGCGAGGCGGCGCTGGCCGCCATGCGGCGGATGACGGTGTTTCACAGCGCCACCTCGCTCGGCGGGCCCGAGAGCCTGGCCGAGCACCGCGCCTCGACCGAGGGCCCGGGCACGCCGGTGCCGGACGACCTGATCCGGCTGGCGGTCGGCATCGAGCACGTCGACGACCTGGTCCGCGACCTGACCCAGGCGCTCGACGGCTGAGGGCACGTGGCAGGCGGCGGCCGCCGGCAGCGCACCCGGCCCGGCATCCGGCTTGACGGCGGGAACCTCCGGCCCGTAGAAGGGGCTCGCATGCGCCGTGCGGCCCCTCGGGGCCGGATGTCCTCTCCCGGCGGAGGGGTGGCCGAGAGGCTGAAGGCGGCGGTTTGCTAAACCGTTATAGGGGTAACTCCCTATCGTGGGTTCGAATCCCATCCCCTCCGCCAGTTTCCAGTCGCGAACCTTGAGCGACGCTCCATGAGCGCCGAATTTCTCCCAAGTTTCAAAGGGGTTTGCTGAAGCCAACCGAACCTCAGAGACTGGCGCAGCGCCGATTTTCGGTCTCTGAACGGCTTTCGTCTCTATCCGACCGAACCTCGCCAGATTAGGTTCGGTCAATGAAAACACAACATTTCCAGTCGGTTGCTGATTCATGTCGAGCGAACTTTTTACCGCAGTTCTCGCGCCTGGCATTCCATCAGAGACACTCGAAGTGGGCGTTGTGTGGCGCGGCGATGCGCGGACCAACGTATGCACACGTCGCTCAATGATGTGTGGGTCTGGTAGTGCCGATCGACCCAAGCATCTGGCGCCGCGCCCGCGTGCAGTCGAGAACGACCCGGTTGATCTCGATCTCCGTGATCCGGGTCAGCTCCCGCAGATGCTTCATCGTCGTGGCGATGTCAGATAGATCTGCAGGCTTGCTGGCATCGCTGGCGACCTCATGGACCCCCGCGATCATGGCGCGCACTTCGCCGAGCGTGTCGAGCGCCGCCGATGCCTTCGCCGGTAGGTTGGCCTCTTCCTCACCCGCAAACAGCCCCTCAAAGAAGCCGTCAATCTCCTGCCGCCGTATCAGCGCCAGCTGCGCGAGCCCGTCGCGCGTGGGCGTAACCGTTGGCCGCACCAGCCGGAAGGGATCGCTGCGCTTCTGATGGCGCGTGAGGGAGTTCCAGAGGCCGTTGACGAGAACGCCGATCAACTCGTTGACGGCGTCGAGGCTCTCAAATTCGGGCAGCTCCCCGCCCCACAGGTTCTTCACGACAGAGATGGGTGAAGCCGACATCGCCGGTGTAGCGATGTTGCCCAGAAATCGAGTCCGGATTTCGTGAAATGGAACTGGGCAAGCGTAGGTTACGAGCAGAGCCCGGATCTTCTTCTCGTCCGCTACGACGGGCGGTTTTCTCGCTTGTGGCACGCGGCAATCCTTCCAGGCACGAACCCTTTTTGCTCCCTTATTTACTGATTGGGCGGCAAATCGCCACTCGGCGTCAACGGGGATGGCTCCCGGATTATTCGAACACGCGCTTCGCCTGCTCGAACCACGGCAACTCGGCCACGGCCATCAGATCGTTGAGCGAAAGCGCCGGCGGCTTACGGTTGATGACAAGTGTCTCAAGGACGTTCGGGGAAAGATACGCCAACCGGATCATCCGTCCCACGAACCGGTCGGAGACCTTCTCGGCTGCGGCGATATCCTGGATGGTAGAGGCGGCACCGGTTTCCAGCTGCCGACGCCAACTCCAGGCGCGGGCGATGGCGCGCAGCACATGGGGATCCTGCGTCCGGCCGTTTCGCGCATCCACATCGTCGGGCGGCAGGATCTTCGGCCGCCCGTTGCGCTTGCGGATCGTCAGCGGAATGACAACGCGGATGGTGCCCGGCGTGGCGTTCATGCGCAGGCCTCCGTCTGACGAGGCGACATCATGTCCCGCAGGACCGACCCCAGCCCCTCCTGGCGCAGATCGACGGCGATGCCGTCTTCGCCGACCGTCACCCGCTCGACCAGAAGCTGGACAATGCGGGTCTGCTCCGCCGGATAGAGCGCCGCCCAGAGCTGATCGAACTCGCCGAGCGCTTTGACGACCGCCTTCTCATCGATGGTCGAGCTGTCCTCGCGAAGGGCATTGATCGTTCGGGCCGCGATCTCGGGCGCGCGGATCATGCGGCGGATTTCACCGACAACGGCGTCCTCGACCATGCCCGCCGGCAAGCGCAGCGGACCGGAGGCATCGCCGGTCGGGCGGTTGCGGATCAGGTCCATCGAGGCGTAGTAGCGATAAAGGCGCGCTGCCCTTCTTCGTCGCCGTCGGCGTCATCGCGGCGCCGGTCTCGGTGAAGATGATCCCCTTCAGCAGCGCCGAGGTCTGGCGGCGCGTGTTCTTAGCCCGCAGGCGTGGGCTCTCCTGCAGGATGCTGTGCACCTTGTCCCACAGATCGCGATCGATGATGGCCTCGTGCTCGCCGGGATAGGCCGTGCCCTTGTGGACGGCATCGCCCAGATAGACGCGGTTGTTGATGAGCTTGTAGAGGAAGCCCTTGTCGATCAGCTTGCCTCGCTTGTTCAGCACGCCTTCGGCCGCCAGCGCTTTCGCCAGCGTCGTCGCGGAGCCCAGCCGCACGAACCGCTCGAAGATCATCCTGACCGTCGCTGCCTCCCTCTCATTGATCACCAGCTTGCGGTCGCGCACGTCGTAGCCGAGCGGAACGTAGCCGCCCATCCACATGCCGCGCTTGCGGGAGGCCGCGACCTTGTCGCGGATGCGCTCGCCGATCACCTCCCGCTCGAACTGCGCGAAGCTGAGGAGGATGTTCAGGGTCAGACGGCCCATCGACGTCGTGGTGTTGAACGACTGCGTGACCGACACAAACGTCACCTGATTGCGGTCGAAGATCTCGACCAGCCTGGCAAAATCCATCAGCGAGCGCGATAGCCGGTCGATCTTGTAGACGACGATCACGTCGATCAGGCCTGCTTCGACGTCCTGGATGAGGCGCTTCAGGCCGGGTCGCTCCAGCGTACCGCCGGAGAAGCCACCGTCGTCGTAGGGCTCGCGGATGGCGGACCAGCCCTCGGCCTTCTGGCTCGTCACATAGGCCTCGCAGGCCTCGCGCTGGGCGTCGAGGCTGTTGAACTCCATGTCGAGCCCTTCCTCGCTCGACTTGCGGGTATAGATGGCGCAGCGCTGGCGGCGCGGCAGGGTCGCGACGGACTGCTGAGAGCGGCTCATCGGTCGTCCCTCTGGGCTTCGCGCAGGCCGAAGAAGCGGTAGCCGTTCCATTGCGTGCCGGTGATCGCCCGCGCCGCCGCCGACAGCGACTTGAACTTCCGCCCCTGCAAGTCGAAGCCGTCCTTCATCACGGTGACGGTGTGCTCCACCCCGTCCCATTCGCGAACCAGCCGCGTGCCGACGACCGGGTTACGGGAATCCGCGATGATCGCCTTACGCCCGATTTTACCCTCGATTTCGTCGGCCAGCAGTTCCAGCGTCCGGCGCGTCTCGCGGGACAGACCGCCGATGGTCAGTTCCTGAATCCGGTAGCCGAGCCTCAGCTCAAGGAAACTGCGGCTGTTGTTCGGAGCCGGCGCGCCGAAGAGGTCCGCCCACTTGGCTTTCAGTTCGGCCACGGACATCCGCTTCAGCGCCGCCAGTTCCGCGACCACGCTCGCGTCTGGCGCCGCGGCGGGTTGTCGCTCTGGCTCGGTAACAAGCCTTTTCATCGTCCTGGGCATCAGCGCCCTCCACTCCGGTTGCTCGGTTTGCGACGACCAACACGGCGTTTGAGGGCGAGAATGTCGAATGAACTGTCTTCGCCGACTGCAGATAAAGAGCTGGACTGCTCTGGCAGAATACGCCTCAGCCCCGCAGCGAGGATGCTGGCGAGTTCATCGAGGCGTTCGTCCGCCGACAGACGGGCGGGGAAGAGAGGGTTCGGACCGGATCGGGCGTCTTGCATGAGACCGTTCGCAACAAAAGTTGATTGGCGAACGGTAATCGCGAACTATCAATAATCAAGGATAATCAGATGGTTATCGTAATAGAGCGGAGTCATTAGAAAACATGCGTAGGTCTAGATCTCATGGAGCCGATTATTCTTGCTCACAACATCTTCTGCAGAGGATTAACCCCAGAGCGCGGATGGCGAGGTCGTAAACGCGCGTTTCTTTTCAATATCCGCGAAAAATTCGTTCCACACGGCACTGCCTAAGCGGCGCGAGCAGAAGACGCCAGCAGCCGCTACGAATGCGTCGAGGACCGTCGATAGATCTTCGATATATTCCGCGAGTGTCGCTTCTATTGACGGTCCATAACCTAGGAAAAGCGCCTCCCTGTAGTTGGCCTTGCCACGGTAGCGAGATGCTTGGTGAAGAAAACAGATACCACGGGATGCAAGGCGCTTATCGCGGAGTTCACGTGCCGTTTTTGAGCGGAAGTCTGACACACCGAGATCGCGAAATTCACGCGAGGATCGGACATCTTCTTCTACCTTCCACCGCCACCAGCTGGCGCTCCCTGATAAATAGGCGTGGCTGGCACCACGCGCCTCGTCAACCGTTCTTGGCGCTGCTCCTGCCAGATCAAACCGGGGGACCGTCAGCAGGGTCGCCAATTCGAGATCACAGTCCTTTTTGATGAGGGTTGAAACACGCGCATCGAACGGTGGCATCATCAATGCCGAAGCCCAGTACAACCTCGGCGTCGCGTACGACAACGGCGAAGGCGTGCCGCAGGACTATGCCGAGGCGGTCCGCTGGTACAGGCTCGCCGCCAAGCAGGGGGATGCCGATGCCCAGAACAACCTCGGCGTCATGTACGACAACGGCGAAGGCGTGCCGCAGGACCATGCCGAGGCGGTCAGGTGGTACCGGCTGGCCGCCGAGCAGGGGAATGCCGATGCCCAGAACAACCTCGGCGTCATGTACGACAACGGCGAAGGCGTGCCGCAGGACTATGCCGAGGCGGTCCGCTGGTACAGGCTCGCCGCCAAGCAGGGGGATGCCGAAGCCCAGTACAACCTCGGCGTCGCGTACGACAACGGCGAAGGCGTGCCGCAGGACTATGCCGAGGCGGTCCGCTGGTACAGGCTCGCCGCCAAGCAGGGGGATGCCGATGCCCAGAACAACCTCGGCGTCATGTACGACAACGGCGAAGGCGTGCCGCAGGACCATGCCGAGGCGGTCAGGTGGTACCGGCTGGCCGCGGAGCAGGGGAATGCCGATGCTCAGTACAACCTCGGCGTCATGTACGACAACGGCGAAGGCGTGCCGCAGGACTATGCCGAGGCGGTCCGCTGGTACAGGCTCGCCGCCGAGCAGGGGGATGCCGAAGCCCAGCACAACCTCGGCGTTGCGTACGCCAACGGCGAAGGCGTGCCGCAGGACCATGTCGCAGCCCACAAGTGGTTCAATCTGTCGGCTGCCCAGGGGAACGAGAGTTCCTCAAAAAACCGCGACATTACGGCAAAGAAACTAACTGCTTCTGGGCTTGAAACTGCACAACGCCTCAGCCGCGAGTGTCTAGCGCGGAACTATAAGAGCACATATTGCAGGCGCGCCTTCAGGAGGCAAATATAGCGGAGAGGCAGCTCTCGCAAGCAAAGAATGCGTTTCTTGCAAATATGTCACATGAACTAAGGACGCCGCTAACGGCGATTATTGGTTTTGGCAACGTAATGGAGGCGGAGGTATTTGGATCAGTCGGCAACGAAAAATATCGTCAATCGCGGAACACCCAGGCGGTGCCAGCTCCCAGGCGGTGCCAGCTCATGGCGACCGACCGGTGCGACCGGGCCGCTGCCGGCTGGCGCCGGTAGAAGCGCGCCGCCGGCCCGCACCGCGTGCATACAAGCAACGGGCATCGGTGACGCAAAAAGATGACCGACCTGGCTGCCCACCGTATCAGCGGCCTGACTTCGGCAATGGGCCAGCAGTCAGTTTCGGCGTGGTTTTAGATCGGATCCACATATCCGACGACGCCTTCGTAGAGGAAGCCGGTCAGATTCATGACTATGTCGCGCTCTTCCTCGCTTGCCGTATAGAAATGAGTGCCGGCGTTGACGTTGTTGAAGCGATGAAGCGCAAGATTGGTGTCGGTGTCGACCTGCCCGATCCAATAGGCTGCGCCCTCAAAGTTAAAGTAATCTATCGTGCTGTCGACGATGTCCCGTTCTTCTGCGCTGGTCGTGTAAAAATGCGTGCCATTCTGAGTGTTGTAGAATCGGTAGAACGGCGTCGCGCCGTCTCCCTCCTGCAAAACCCTGTACGCAGGCCCTTCGTATTGCATCTGGGGCATCGACGCGTTGACTCCAACAGCCTCATCGAAGCTCGATGTGTAGAAATGCGCCCCACTTGAATTGTTCAGAAATCTGTATACGCCGCCCTCCAGTTCCGTAATTACCAGTCTGTTTTCAACGCCGATCCAGTCGCCCGAGGCCTGCGCCATCCGTCCCTCGGCGGCACCGGAAAGGAGGAAATGGAGGAGCGGGTCGATTCCGGCCGCTGCCACGTCCGGGTTCAGGGCGAGGTACAGGCCGGTGTCGAAGAACGCTGACGGGTCTCGGCCCTCCAGCCAGCCGAACTCGTGGTAGTGGCGCAACGGGTCGGCGCCAGCTGCCGCCACGTCGGCATTCCGAGCCAAGTAGCCGGCGGTGTCGAAGAATGCATTGGCCGCCCGGCCCTCGGCGATGCCGAACGCGACGTAGTGCGCCTCGACAGTGTCGGTTGAATAGCCGGCCGCTGCCAGGTCCGGGTTCATCGCCAGGTAGAGCGCCGCATCGAAACCGGTCGCCGACAGCGCCGAGGGCGCCGTGGCGGCGGTGTAGCCGTCGTCGAACCCGAGCACCTCGACGTTCGCGACGCTGTCGCTGCCGTCGGTTCCGACCAGCGAGACAGAGCCGTCAGCATTGACGGTGAGGACGTAGTCGTCGCGAGCGCCGGAGAATGTCGCGACGTCGTGCGCCCGTCCGCCGTCGATCGTGTCGTCGCCGAACCCCCCGGTCAGCCTGTCGTCGCCGCGACCGCCGATCAGGTGGTTGGCCGAGGCCGATCCGATCAGTGTGTCGTCGCCGTCGCCGGTGTACAGGTTCTCGATCTCGGCCCCCTCGGCGATCGAGAACGCTGCCCCGGCGATGCTGCCGGTGCCCCCGGCGTTCAGGTCGATGGCGACGTCGCCGGACACCGCTGCGGCGTTGATCGTGTCGGTGCCGCCGTCGGCGTCGGCCAGCACCGCGCGCACCGGATCGCCGGCCGCCAACTCGCCGTACTGGTCGGTGTAGACGTAGCGGTCGTCGGCCGACTGCTCGCCGCCGAACAGCGTCAGGCTCCAATCCTCGAGAGTGCCGGTGGTGCCCGACCAGGTGTCGGCGACCCGCAACGTCCAGTCGCCGACCGAGCTCTCGCCGTACATCTGCACGCTCATCAGGGCGGCTTCGTCTCCGCTGTTGATGAAGGTACCTAGGTCCAGTTGCGCCTGGGACACGGGATTGCTGGAGAGCGCATTGTAGAGAGCATAGTTGGGATTGTAGATGAGGTGGCTCACCGTTCCGTGCGGCGACACCAGCTCGATGCGCAGATCGGCGATGTCGCCGTGGGGGAGAGTCAGCTGGACGACCGCCGCCTCGACGCGGATGTCCTGGGTCACGGTCACCGTCTGGCTGATGCCCTCGGGATCGTTGTCTGGAACGGCCTGCGATCCCTGCCCCTGGTACTCGATGCTTGTCAGGTTTCCGATGGTCTTCGCCTCGGCATTCCAGGTCTCCGCCAGACGAGTCGCAGCCCGGGCGTCGACCTGCCCCAGGCCGAAATCGTGGCTGACCGTGAGACCCCCTCCGTTCCAATCCACAGCGCCGTTGGTCACAGTTGACCAAGGAACTGTCGACACGCGTTCCCCCGCAACGGTGAAGGCCGCCCGGAAGTAGTCGGAAACCGAATCCGGTATCGTTGGCGATCCGAACGCATAATCGAAAAGATCGCCCGCTGTCAGCGGCGTATCGTCCGCGTCATATGCCGAGTAGCCCAGGATCTCGTGGACGTCCCGATAGCCCAAACCCGGATTGGCCTGCAGCACCAGCGCCGCCACGCCGCTCACGATCGGCGTCGAGAAAGAAGTACCGTTCGTCAGAGCGAAAGCAGGTGTCTCCATGCCGTCGTTGCCGATTACGTTCTCGCCTGGCGCCGAGACGAACACGTTGGCCCCGGGGGTCGAGAACGCGGCAATCTTCCCATCATGGTCCGTCGCCCCGACCGTGATCTGATAAGGCACCTGGTCCTGCTTGACGTTGGCGGTCAGAGTAAGGTGGCGCTGATTGCCGCTCGCGAAGACATTGACGGTGCCGAGGCCGTCGCGGCCGGTTGTCACCGCGCGCTCGAGTTCCTCGATCGCGATCGGGCCGAAGCTGTTACCGCCGTAACTGTTGCTCGTGATGTCGAAACCGTCCACGTGGTTCCAGGCTTCTTTAATTCCCGAGCCCTCGAGAATTCCCGCGAGAGCCCCGGTGTCGGTGGCGGCGCGGATGCCCGCGAACGTGGCATCGTAGGCGACCCCGACGATGCCCACCCCGTTCAGCGGTGCCGCTATGAATCCGGACACCTGGGTGCCGTGGGAGTAGACGCCCGAGCGCGCGATCGCATCGGCTTCGCCGGTAACCGAGTTGAAGTCGGCCGACTTGTCGTAATTGGCCGCCAGGTCCGGATGATGGTAGAACACGCCGTCGTCGATCACGGCCACCCGCACCCCGGCCCCGGTGTAGTCACGCCAGGCGCCGTCGATCCGGATGTCCATGCCGGCGGTCCCGCCGGACTGTCCGGTATTGCGAAGGTACCATTGCCCGGCGAACAGCGGTTCCGTTGGGGTGAAGGACATGGTTCTACCTTTGAGCCGACATTTCCCATTTGAGCGGCCGAACCGCCCCTGTTTGATGGCAGGATAACCCACGTCCGGGCCTGCCAGAAGGCGGATCGTCACAGTGGCCGCCTCGGCCGCACCATGATCGTCAACCCGACCTCCATGGCTGGCTTCATCAGCGCGATTTTGGCTCATTTCGCTGGATCCCGAGCGCACTTCGCCTGTCGCTTGCCTTGTGCGGATCCACCCTGCTGTCAGCATGGCGCCGGTTCTCGTGCTCGCAGATTGTCGATCATGTCGAGGATGCGTCGGAACAGGTCACGCGGCACCGCGACCTCGGCCATCTGGAAGACACTGTAGCGGGCGTGGGCGATGATCTTCGCACCGATCTTCACCACCTTCTCGCGGATAGTGGTGAGCGACCAGCTTTCCATTTCGTCCGGCAGGGCCAGGGTGCGCAGGAAGTTGGCGAGGTTGTAGGCCAGGGCGTGAAGCTGAAGGCGCACCGCGTTGGCCTTCATCGTCCGGCAGGACAGCCGGGTCCACTTCACCGCGTTCTTGCCCTCCTTGATGTACTGCTCCGCCGTGCCACGATGGTTGTAGAAGGCGGTCACGCGGGCAGCGGGGCGGGTCAGATTGGTGACAATGAAGCCGACACGTGGATACAGTTCGCCGGAATACCATTCGACCTTGGCGACCACGCGGCGCTTCCGGCTCCATGACTTGGCCTGATAGCTGAAGCTGGCGTAGAACCGCTGGACGTATTTCGGAGGACGACCGACCGGGCGTTTGAGCAGATGGGCGATGTGGCCCTGGAGGACCGTGTTGGCCTTGAGGCGGATGGTGTACTTGTAGCCCTCGGCTTCCAGGTAGTCGTACAACTCAGGCAGGGCGAAGGCGGCATCGCCCCGGAAGAACCGCCGCCTGGTCCTGTCCCGATACCGCGCCACCACCGGCTCCAGCACCGAGCGCCAATCATCGGCGCTGTGGACGTTCCCAGAGCGCAGCGCGGTTCGCTCCAGCTCGCCGAACTGGTTGAACACGAACAGCGGATGGTAGCAGGTGCAGCCGAAATGGCCGTTGTAGGCGGTGCCTTCCTGCTCACCATGGGTCGGGCTGACGCTGCTGTCCATGTCCAGCACCACGACGTTGGTGGGACGGCGGGCATGAACCGCGTCGATCCATTTTCCTGACAGGTCGGCCAAGGCGGTGAGGTTCGCCTTGCCAGTCAGCACCTCGGTTTCGAACCGCCCCATCTGGCTGGTGGACGCGGCCTCCTTGGTCACAGCCCTGCCGCCGACGATCCAGCGCATCGCCGGATCATGGCCGAGCCGGTCGGCGTCGTTGACATCTTCGTACCCGGCAAGCCGACCGAATACCGACTGCCGGAACTGGGCCGTCAGGGTGTGGCGGTTGTTCTTGCCGGTCCGGCTGTCGGCCAACACCTGCCCGGCCATCTCGGTCAGACCGAGAGCATCATCGAGTTCCCGGAAGGCGAGCAGTCCGGCATCGGAGGTGATCCTGGAGCCGTGGAATTCCAGCTTGAGGCGGCGGTCAAAAGCGACCCGCAAATCGGCCGATTCCGTTTCACCCGCCGCCATCTCCATACCCAGCCCCTCAAATCGTCAGTACTGCATTGATTTTGATATCATATTTGACCGCCACCGTCAGGAAAACGCAGCGCCATCTGGGAAATCTGGGATCAAAGTGCGTACCGCGATCTGTCGATCCCAGACACCGGCGGTTCCACTGTGATCGTCTTGAAACGAACCGTCCTGGGCCGCCACCATCGCGGAGGCTGCTGCATACACGCCATAGTACCAAGAAACGATTCCGACACGTGCGACGTCAGCTTTGCGCGGGACCGACCGAAGCGCATGCAAGGCAGCGCACTGGTGAAGCGCGAACAGCAATTGCTCCAAGATCGTGTTTTCTTCGTGAGCACTCGCATTTCGCCGCGCAACCTTGGCATAGAAGGATTTTACTGCGTTGGGATCAAAGCCTTGATGCTCAACAAGCAAGCGAAGCCCACGCATCCAGTTTACCGTCGATGGTAAAGCGTAGATTGGGTTGGGAACTCCTTTCGGTTCGGACAGAGTTCCAATTTCTGTGATGCGTTTATAAAGCGACATTCGGCACCCCCATCATCGTCCAAGCGGTTCAGTTCCTCGGCTGAGGATGTTGAGATAATCGCTGTACACGAACATCCGGCCGCGCTGCTTTCCTGTGATCTCCCGTATGATCCCGAGCTTTTCCAAGTGCTGTATCGACTTGGCGATTGTCGGAGCGGAAATGCCCAGTTTCAGTGCCGCGTCGGGGATCCCGACAATCGGTTTCTGCTGGAGAAGCTGGTGGACACGCAGCGCTGACGCGGCTGGGCGGCCTAGGCTCTCGATCCGCTGCCGGTCAGCTTCGAACAAGCTCAAGATCTCGCGCGCAGCTTCGGCCGCCTGCAGTGACGTCTCAGTGATGCCGTCCAGAAAGAACTCTAGCCAGGATTCCCAATCGCCGCGCTCTCGAACACCTTGAAGTAAATCGTAGTACTGCCGCCGATGCGTCTTGAAATAGAGGCTGAGGTAGAGGATCGGCTCCTTCAAGATGACCTGCGTGCAGAGAAGAAAAGTGATCAGGAGCCGTCCCAACCGCCCATTCCCATCAAGGAACGGATGGATGGTCTCGAACTGGACGTGGACCATCCCAGCTTTGATCAGTGACGGGATTTGGGGAGTGTCGGCGTGGATGAACGCCTCCAGGTCGGACATCAGGTCCAGGACATGCTCCGGCGGCGGCGGCACAAAGAGAGCGTTTCCGGGGCGCGTGCCTCCGATCCAGTTCTGTGATCGCCGGAACTCGCCGGGCTGCTTGTTGCTGCCCCGGCCTTTTGACAACAGGATGTCGTGGATTTCACGAATGAGCCGGAGCGAGATCGGAAAGCCCTCTCGAATCCTTGCAAGGCCATGGTTCATGGCGGCGACGTAGTTCGAGACCTCCTGCACGTCGTCCAGCGGCACGCCGGGCGCCTCCTCGCTCTCGAAGAGCAGGAGATCGGATAGCGACGATTGCGTGCCCTCGATTTGCGACGAAAGCAGCGCCTCTTTCCGCACGTACATGTAGAGGAACAGCGGGGTGTCGGGCAGGATTGATGTGATCCCATCGAGCCGCCCGAGTGCGCGGTTCGCGCTCTCGAGTCGCCGGTAGAGCGCGTCCATTTGCACAGCCGGGGTCGGCGGCAAACGCGGGGGTACAAACGCTTCTGCCTTCTCCCCAGCCGTTGAGATGGCCACCTTCTTTCCGAGCCGTGATGGCTCCTGTTCCGTCGCCATGGTTGTGAAAGGATCCTTTCCTTGGCATTCTGAGAAAGAAAGGATACCATGAAATCCTTTCTTTGTCCCGATCCTAACGAAAGGTTCTGCATGGTGTCGAGGGTTCATGGGATCCACGCCCGACCTAGGGCGCAACAGCCTGGCGGCCTATAGGCAAACGCAATGGGTCATCAGCGCCTCGGAAAACTGCCCGCTCATCGCCTGTTGCCTGAGATCGTCAGGTTCCTGGTGACGGGTGGCGCACCTACCGAGGATCTGGTCGATCAGGTTACTGAGGTCGGCCAAGATGCGCTGAAGCTCGCGCTGAAAGACCCGGTGTTCATTGAGGCCCTGTGGCTTCTTATCCGGGTGCCTCAGGCGGCAGCTTCGAAAAATTTCCCGGCCACCCTCGGTGACCTCGGAATGGCGGTCTTTGCGCCAACCTCCCTATCGGACGTTCTGGTCAGCTATGACCGAGCTATCGAAAAGGTTCAGCGCAGCCTGCATGCCGGCGCGACCGACCTTGGGGAGATCGCGCGTCGGGCCGGCTTGGCAGCTCTCGGCGAAGCAGTTCGAGGCACATTGCCGACCCTTTGGGCTCCGACAGCAACCGATGTGCGGGCGTCGGTCGCAGCGCTCAAGGGAACGGAGCAATTTGCCGCTCTTGCTCATCGGTTCTATGCAAACTTCGTCGAACGCGTGATCCACTACTATGTGGATCGAAACCTCCACAACATGGTGGGTGCCGGCAGGGTCGCGCGATCCGTTCACGATCTCCGCGCGTTCAATGACTCCATCCGACGCCACTGTGACGAGTCGGCGCTCATTATGCGCGCTTTCGCCAGAGATTGGCTGGGTAAGAACCACTACAAGGACGGCAAGCAGATATCGAAAGACGACGTTGGTCGCTTCTCTGCCCATGCGGTCGAAAAAATTCGTATCGAACTCGATATCAGAAAGGGGACACCGTGAAACGGTTCTTTGTCGAATGCGGTGTTTCTCGGTCCTCAGGCCCAGACGCAATCGCCATGGATGTCCAAGGAGCGGCCAAGAACGTCAATCTGCGCATCGACTATATCAGTCGTACGATGCTCGGGAACGTCCCCGATCTGCTGATCGACCTGCTCGAGGTGGCGGCTTACGTTTACTGCGCAGACCAGAGACTTGTTCGGGGCTCTGACAAACTGACGAACTTCGGCGAGAGTTGGCGGCGCAGCCTTCGCTTCTCCATCCCCGTGCGCCAGTTAGATGCATGGCAGGATCCTGACGTACAGGAAATTCTGGCTGACACGCTCGGCTTCTTGTCAGACGACAGCTACGAGTTTGATTTTCGAATGGCCGAGGCTCCAGTCCAGCCACGAGAGCTGTACTTTCCAGATCTCCTCGACGCGTCCGCGGAGCATGACGAGGTCGCCTTGTTCTCCGGGGGCGTGGACTCCTTCGCAGGGGCGGTCAACGACATCTTCACCCTCAGGAAATCGGTCACGCTCGTCGGGCATTACTCCTCCACCAAAGTCCGCGCGGTCCAGGAAAACCTGATTCAATGTCTGAAGCAGCGGGGCTTAGATCGACAGGTTTCCTACATTCCGGTTTGGGTCAGCAATGAAAATGAGCGGGCTCGCGAGTTCACACAGCGAACGCGGTCATTCCTTTTTGCCTGCCTTGGGCTCGTGGTCGCGAGGATGTCCGGCAAGGACAGATTCAGCTTCTATGAGAACGGGGTCGTCAGCATTAATCCGCCATTGGCGGGCGATGTCGTGGGCGGCCGCGCTACGCGCACCACTCACCCGAAGGTGCTGCGCGGGCTAGAATCACTGTTCTCGCTGCTCTTGGACCGGCAGATCGAGATCCACACCCCGCTCCAGTGGCTGACCAAGAAGGAGGTGACTCAGAAAATCGAGGAAGCGGGCATGGCCAACATGCTCGGCGATACTGTCAGTTGCACACGCCCACGAAAATGGACCGAGAAGCAGAAGCATTGTGGCGTCTGTTCGCAGTGCATCGACCGGCGCTTTGCCGTGCTCGCTGCAAGTATGGGAGACCACGAGCCGGCCGAAAACTATATGCGTGACCTTCTCCTCGCCGATCGCAGTGCCGATGACGATCTGCGCATGGCCCTGAGCTACGTCACGTTCTTCCAGAAGGTTGCTGCAACCCCCAAAGAGAGGTTTCTCGTGGACTTCCCTGAGGTGGTATCGGCGCTCGACCGTTTTCCCGGCCTGTCCACCCAGGATGCGGGCGACCGCGTCTACGACCTCTTTCAACGCCATGCGAAGTCGGTCGAGGAGGTGATCACCTCAGCGGTTTCCGAGCATATAGGTCCGTTGTACCGGAGCGAGTTGCCGTCCGGCTCGTTGCTGGCAACCTGTTTCAGCCGGGGCCACATCGAAGCGCCGCCGCCTTCCGATTACGACGTACAGGCCAAGGCATTCATGGATCGCCTTGGCGCCCCTGTCCTCGAATTCGCTTTCGACCAGGACGCCAAGCGCGTTCTGTTTCAGGGAAGCCATTACCTTGAAGGTGCGAATTTCCGCGTAGTCGAAGCGCTGATCGAGAACTTTCGGGAAGCCAAGAGGCAAAGAGCAGACGTCCCGTTCTTGCCCGCCACCGACTTGGCGGACCGACTTGGCGTCAGCGATCAGTCGATGCGTCAGCAACTTGGGCGATTGCGAAAGGCCATCGAACCGCTGACCGTGACGCTCGGCATCCCACTGGACCAAGATTCTTTTGTCCAGACGAAGGAACGCGCTGGCTATCGCCTGAACCCGGAATGGCGGGAGGTCTCGGTCGGGGACATCCGGGTCAAGGGCGAGGTCACGTCACAAGTCTGAGCCGCTTACGTCACGGCCCGACCTACCCGACGTCACAACTCGCCCACTGAAAGCCCCGGATTCCGGGGCTTTTTCGTGCGCGAACGTCACAAGAAAGACGGGGTCTGATTATATCGAACCCTCGGTAACACGTTGAAAATGATCGCATATCCAGGTGCTTCAAAGCGGCTGGATGAAGCGGAAAGCACATCAACGGAGTTACACCCATGTCACTCAGGCATCTGAACCAGATCGAGCTCGCAGCTCGCTGGAACATCAGCCACCGCACGCTTGAGCGGTGGCGCTGGACGGGCGAAGGCCCGCGCTTCGTCAAGCTTGGTGGTCGCGTCGTGTACCGCCTCGAAGACGTCGAGGCGTTCGAGCGCGAGCAGATCCGCGCGAGCACCGCCGATCACGCCAAGAAGCCGGCGGCTTGAGGGGAGCGGCAATGACGACCTCCAACCGTATCCGCCTCGGTGATCCCGGGCGCATGGCCGTCGGCGACATCGCCGCTTTACCCGCCGATCAGTTGGCGCTCCTGCAGGACGAGGCCGACGCGGCTCTGCACCAGGCCAAGACGACCTGCGACTGGCTCGATGGGGCGGTCGCGCTCAAGTACGGCGATCGTGCCCACGCAGCGCGCCAGGCCGCCGGCAAGGACACCGGCACGATCCGCTTCGACGACGGCGCGGTCACCGTCATCGCCGACCTGCCGAAGCGCGTCGACTGGGACCAGGCGATGCTCGCCGGCCTGGTCGAGCGCATCCAGGCCGATGGCGCCGATCCCGCCGAGTACGTCGACATCGGGTTCAGCGTCCCCGAGCGCAAGTACACGGCCTGGCCCAAGGACATCCGCCAGGAGTTCGAGCCAGCGCGCACGGTTCGCACCGGCAAGCCCAAGTTCCGGCTGCTGCTCGGCGAGGAGGTGCGCTGATGGCCATCTCGCTCGCATCCCTGCGCACCTCGACGGTGCTGAGCCCGCCGCGCGTGCTGATCCACGGCGTCGCCGGCATCGGCAAATCCACCTTCGCGGCGTCCGCCGACGCGCCCGTGTTCGTCCTCACCGAGGACGGTCTCGGCAAGCTGCAGGTGCCGCATTTCCCGTTGGCGACGAGCTACGCGGAGGTCGCCGAGGCGCTCGACGCCCTGCTCGACGAGGACCACCCCTATTCGACGGTGGTCGTCGACAGCGTGGACTGGCTGGAGCCGCTGATCTGGGCCGAGGCCTGCCGGCGCAACGGCTGGCAGTCGATCGAAAGCCCCGGCTTCGGCAAGGGCTACGCCGAGGCGCTGAACATCTGGCGCGAATACATCGACAAGCTGAACGGGCTCCGCGACCGGAAGGGCATAGCGGTCATCCAGATCGCCCACACCGACATCAAGCGCTTCGACAGCCCCGAGCACGAACCCTACGACCGGTACGTGATCAAGCTGCAGGCCCGCGCCTCCGCGCTGCTGCAGGAGCACTCGGACGTGGTGCTCTTCGCCAACTACCGGATCTCGGTCAGCAAGTCCGACGTGGGCTTCAACAAGAAGGTGACCCGGGCGCTCGGGTCCGGTGCGCGCGTGATGCACACCGAGGAGCGCCCCGCCTTCCTCGCCAAGAACCGTTACGGCCTGCCGGAAACCCTCCCGCTCGAGTGGTCGGAGTTCCTGGCCGCCATGCCCCAATCCGCCTGATTACGACTGAAAGGACAGCACGATGGCACGTTTCGACACCGCCTTTGACGCCGCCGGCATCGAGCCCACCACCGCCTATGAGATCCTGCCCGCGGGCAAGTATCGCGCCCAGATCGTCGAGAGCGAGATGCGCGTCACGAAGAACGGGATGGGGAAGTATCTCTGGCTGATGCTGGACATCCGCGAGGGGCCGCAGCAGGGCCGCAAGGTCTTCGACCAGCTGAACCTGGTGAACGCCAACCCGACCACGGTCGAGATCGCGCAGCGCACGCTGTCTGCGATCTGCCACGCCACGGGCAAGCTGCAGGTGAACGACAGCGAGGAGCTGCACCTGATCCCGATGACGATCCAGGTCGGCGTGAAGCCTCCAAAGGACGAGTTCGGCGAACGCAACACGATCCGCTACCTCGTGCCGGATCCTGCGGGCCAGACGGGCCCCGCGACGTCGAGCCCCGCAACATCGAGCCCGGTGCAGTCGAGTCCAATGCAGTCGAGCCCGGCGGCACGGCCCGCCGCGATCAAGCCGGCCACTGCGCCCTGGAACCGCAAGAGCTGACGCCCTTGGCCGCCGCGGGCTGATGCGCGCGGCGGTCTGGATCCCGACAGACCCGAGAGACCGACCATGACGAACAACATCGACGCGGCCTGCGCGGCCGCGAACGCCCCCGTCATCCCTGACGACAAACTGCCCGACGACCGGCGCCGCCTTATCGATATCGACGACGCTATCGCCAAGATCCGCACGCAGATCGCGACAGCCGATCTGTCGCGGCAGCGTAGCGGCAAGCCGATCGATCCCGAGTGGTTTCATCGTGCACGCACGGCGCTTAGGCATCTCTATCGCGAGCGTGCTGAGTTCGTCGCCTGTTCGCATGGGCGTCGCCGGCGCGACCGACTGAAGGACGAGATCATCAGCGTCCTGCGCGAACGCTACGAGACCGACGACTGGACGGCGGTCCTGGATGAGGCGAGTGCCCGGCTCGAACGGGAGGAGGCGCGCTGATGGCCGATCTCCCCGCACCTCCGACACCGACCCTGTCCGCGATCTATTCCGCCTTCGAGACGCGGCAGGGCGACGGCTTCCGTGACCACCTCGGCGCCTCGTTGATCGGCAAGTCCTGCGCCCGTGCGCTCTGGTACGACTTCCGCTGGGCGACGCCCGCGCGGCACACCGGCCGGATCCTACGGCTGTTCGAAACCGGCCAGTTGGAAGAGGCGCGTCTCGTCCGCGACCTGCGCTCCACCGGTGCTACGGTGCTGGAGGTCGACCCCGACACGGGGCGTCAGTTTCGCGTCGAGGCCCATGGCGGTCATTTTGGCGGCTCGCTCGACGGCGTGGCGCTCGGCCTGCTGGAGGCGCCGAGGACTTGGCACGTCGTCGAGTTCAAGACGCACTCCGCCAAGAGCTTTGCCGCGCTCGTCGCCAAGGGCATCGCACTCAGCAAGCCGCAGCACGCAGCACAGATGCAGATCTACATGCATCTGACCGGCATCACGCGCGCGCTCTACATGGCGGTCTGCAAGGACACCGACGCGCTGCACATCGAGCGCGTTCCGGCGGACTCCGAGATCGGTGAACGCCTGCTGGAAAAGGCACGGCGGATCATCTTCGCCCAGCAACCGCCCGAGCGGATCAGTTCGGACCCTGCGTGGTTCGAGTGCCGGTTCTGCAACCACCATGGGCTCTGCCATGGCGAGGATCCCGCGGCGGTCACCTGCCGCTCCTGCCTGCACTCCACACCTGTCGAGGGCGGCTGGCACTGCGCCCGCCACGACCGGCGGCTCGACGCTGCCGATCAGCGCGGAGCCTGCCCCAGCCATTTGTTCATCCCCGATCTCGTCCCCGGCGAGGTGACGGACGCAGGCGACGACTTCGTCTCCTACCGCATGCGCGACGGCTCGACCTGGACCAACGACGCCCGTGAAGAGGAGGTCGCCGCATGCTGACTCTGCGCCCGTACCAGCAGGCCGCGATCACCGCGATCTACAGCTACTTCGAGAAGGAGAGAGGCAATCCGCTCGTCGTGATCCCGACGGCCGGCGGTAAGAGTCTCGTCATGGCTGCCTTCATCGAGGGCGTGCTCAAGACCTGGCCCGACCAGCGACTGCTCGTCGTGACCCATGTGCGCGAGCTGATCGCGCAGAACCATGCCGAGATGCTGGGGCTCTGGCCTGCGGCGCCGGCCGGTATCTACTCAGCTGGACTCGGCCGGCGCGATGCACGGGCCCGCATCCTCTTCGCCGGCATCCAGTCGATTCACGACAAGGCGACCCGGGTCGGTCATGCCGATCTCGTGCTCATCGACGAGGCCCATCTGATCCCAGGGCGCTCGAACACGATGTATCGCCGCTTCCTGCGGGATCTGCAGACGATCAACCCCAAGCTCAAGGTGATCGGGCTGACGGCGACGCCCTTCCGGCTCGACAGCGGCATGCTGCACGAGGGCGAGAACGCGCTCTTCACCGACATCGCCTACGAGGTCTCGGTCCGCGACCTGATCGATCAGAGCTATCTCTGCCCACTCATTTCCAAGCAGACGGAGACCCGGCTCGACGTGAGCGGGGTTGGATCGCGCGGCGGCGAGTTCATCGCGAGCGAGCTCGAGAACGCGGTTGACCAGGACACCATCACGCGTGCGGCTGTGGGCGAGGTGATCGCCCATGGCAAGGCGCGAAGATCCTGGCTCGCCTTCTGCTCTGGCGTGCGCCACGCGACCAACGTCGCAGAGGAATTCCGGCGCCGTGGGGTGAGCTGCGCAACCATCTTCGGAGAGACGCCCAAGGACGAGCGTGATCGGATCATCACCGCGTTCAAACGCGGGGAGATCCGGGCTCTCGCCTCCATGGGCGTGCTTACCACTGGCTTCAACGCCCCGGCCGTCGACCTCATCGCCATGCTGCGGCCCACCAAGTCGGCGGGCCTGTATGTTCAGATGGTCGGTCGGGGTACACGTCTCGCCGAGGCCAAGGAGAACTGCCTGGTTCTCGATTTTGCAGGCAACGTCCGCCGGCACGGCCCGATCGATCTCGTCCGACCGACGCGGCCAGGTGGTCCCGGCGACGGACCGCCGCCCACCAAGACCTGCCCGGAATGCGACACCATCGTGGCCATTGCGGTGCCGGAGTGCCCGGACTGCGGATACGGGTTCCCCGGGCGGGAAGCGAAACTCGAGCCGACCGCGTCCTCGCTGCAGGTTCTGTCGAACGGCAAGCCGAACTGGCTCGAGGTGACCGACGTCACCTACAGCCGGCATGAAAAGAACGGCGGTCTCGTATCGCTGAAGGTCACCTATCGCTGCGGGCTCGCCTTCCACTCTGAATGGGTCTGCTTCGAGCACAACGGCTATCCACGCCGAAAAGCCGAGGCCTGGTGGCGTGAGCGCGTGCCGGTAATCCCGGTGCCCGACTCCGTGAGTGAGGCGTTGCCCTTTACGCATCTTCTGCGCCGTCCGACCGCGATTGCCGTCCGCCCCACGGGCCGCTTCACCGAGATCACTGCCTACAGGTTCGCGCCATGCGTCACAGCCATGGAGGGCCCTGCGCCGTCTGCAATCGCGAAGCCCGCGGCTGGGGCTGGTTCGATGTGCGCTTCCGGATATCCGACCCGCGACGTCACACGGGTCACCGGCGGCTCTGCAGCCGCAGTTGCCAGGACATCTGTCACCGGAGGTCGGGCATGATCGATCCGACCCCCAACGAGACCACCGCCATGATCGCCGGAGGCAAGGCCGGTGGCGAGTACCTTGAAAGCCTCGGGAGGACCGATCTCGCCCGGCTGACCGAGGCCGAGTGGGATGCGTTCGTCGAGGTGGTCGTCACCGGCTACTGCGACCGCCTAAGGGAGTTGGCGGCGCGGGACCGCACACGTCTCGACGGCATGATCCCCGAGGTGCCGTTCTGATGGCCGGTACTTCATGG
This sequence comes from Rhodospirillaceae bacterium, assembly GCA_018401495.1. Lineage (GTDB taxonomy): Bacteria > Pseudomonadota > Alphaproteobacteria > Thalassobaculales > Thalassobaculaceae > Thalassobaculum_A. The sequence goes on along the minus strand of JAGYJX010000005.1, from coordinate 464,496 downwards.
ATGGCCCGGACCGGGGCGCGGCTCGTGTCGAATGGCTACGCGATCCTGCCGATCGCGCCCAGGACCAAGAAGCCCGGCCAGTTCGCCCGGGGAACATGGCACGACTACCCGCAGTGGAACCGGCATGCGAGCCGCGCCACGACCGAGTTCGAGGTCGCGACCTGGTCGACCTGGCCTAACTGCGGCGTCGGGATCGTCGGCGGCGCGGTCGCCGCGCTCGACATCGACGTCGCCGAGGATGGCGAGCTTGCGCTGCGCATCGAACGACTGGCCCGCGAGCGGCTGGGCGACACGCCCGCGCTCAGGATCGGCAAGGCCCCGAAGCGGCTGCTGGTCTATCGCACGCGAGAGCCCTTCGCCGGGATCCGGCGCGCGCCACTCGAGGTTCTGTGCCTCGGACAGCAGTTCGTGGCCTATGCCGAGCATCCCGACACCGGCCAGCCCTATGCCTGGCCGGACGAGGGGCTCGCGGATCTCGACATCGAGAGCCTGCCCGAGATCGACGCCGACCGGGCTGCGGCTTTTCTCGACGAGGCGCTGGCGCTGATCCCGCCCGAGATGCGCCCGAAGAGCCTCGGTGCGAAGGGCGCAAACGGGGCCGGGCACCCGTGTCTGCCGGCGCATGCACAGGCTGGCACGCTGGCCGCGATCCGGAGCGCGCTCGCCTGGCTGCCGAACGCCGAGCTCGACTACGACAGCTGGATGCGCATCGGCATGGCGCTGAAGGGCGCGCTGGGCGAGGAGGGCGCGACGCTCTTCGCCGACTGGTCGGCGCAGGCGGCCAAGAACGACCCGGTCGAGACGTCGAAGGCATGGGCGAGCTTCAAGCCCGCGCGCATCGGCGCCGGCACGATCTATCACCTCGCCATGGAGAAGGGCTGGCGCCCCGATCCCGACCTGCTGCTCGACGGCAGTCAGAAGGTCTGCGCGGGCGACGAGCATCCCGCGGCCGGCCTCCTCGCGCGGTTTGCGCAACCCGAAGTCGCGGCGCCGATCCTGGGGCCCGCGTCATCCTTCGAATTGACGATCCCAGGCGGGCTAACAGGCGATCTTGCGCGCTACATGATCGACACGGCCCGCAGGCCGCAGCCGCTCCTTGCGGTCGGCGCCAGCCTTTGCGCCCTCGGCGCGCTGATGGGGCGGCGCTATCGAACGACGACCGACCTTCGCACGAACCTCTACATCGTCGGCATCGCGGACAGCGGCTCGGGCAAGAACCACGCCCGCGAGGTCGTCAACGAGTTGTTCTTCGAAGCCGGGCTCGCTCACCACCTGGGCGGCAACAAGATCGCTTCCGGCGCCGGGCTCCTGACCGCACTCCATCGTCAGCCTGCGATCCTGTTCCAGATCGACGAGTTCGGGATGTTTCTCTCGGCGGCGGCCGACCGCAAGCGAAGTCCGCGCCATGTCACCGAGATCCTCGACAACATGACCGAGCTCTACACCGCGGCCGGCGGGGTCTTCCTCGGCGCGGAATACGCCAACCGCGACGGCGCGAACGAGCGGCGTGACATCGTCCAGCCCTGCCTCTGCGTCTACGGCACAACAACGCCTCTGCACTTCTGGGGGGCACTGCAGGGCGCCAACGTGGTCGATGGCTCGCTCGCCCGGTTCATCATCCTGCCGAGCGACGAGGACTATCCCGACGAGAACCGTAGAGCCGGGTTGCGGCGCTCTCCGCCAAAGCTGATCGAGGGGCTGCAACGGCTCGCCGAGGGCGCTGATCCGACGAGCGGGAACCTGGCCGGTCGGACCTCGGGGCCGGAGACCGCCGTCGATCTGATGACCGTTCCCATGGACGACGATGCGCAGGTGCGCTTCGACGCGCTCGGCGATGAGATCACCGTCGAACTCAGGGCTTCGGCGGGCACGTTCCACACGCCGATCCTCGCCCGGATCGCGGAGAACGCGGCCAAGGTCGCTCTGGTGGTGGCCGTGGGGCGAGACGCGGCACGGCCAGTGATCCGGCTCGAGGACGCCCTCTGGGCGATCGACTTCGTGCAGTACTTCGCCCAGCGCACCATCGACGCCGTCGAGCGCCACGTCGCCGACAGCGAGACCGAGGCGCATCTGAAGCGGGTGCGCGAGATTATCCGAAAAGCCGGTGCGGCGGGCATCACCAAGTCCGAACTTACCCGCGCGTCGCAGTGGCTCAGAGCGCGCGACCGAGACGACATTCTGCTCACTCTGGTCGAGAGCGGTGACGTCATCACCGTGGCGCAGGGGACTGGCGGTCGCACGGCCATGTGCTTCCGGGCCCTGCGATGAGGGTCAGCACAATGCTTCCTTCAATGACCCCGATTCTTCAATTGAAGAAAGTTTCGCCGCAAACCCTTGTCAGGACAGGGGAATTCGGCGCGACCAACTTCTTTCAATTTTTCACGCAGAGAACCTCGCGCGTGTGGGGGTGGGGGGAGAGGGTACATATACCCCATGAAATAAATGAAATATTGAAAGAAGATATATATCTACCTGTTTCCAACGGGTTACGGCCCAACTTCCTTCAACGGGCGCGGTTGAAGCCATTGAAGGAAGTGTCGGGCACCCCCGATGCCCAAGCCATGACCAGACCCCGCGATCCGGGTCTGGGCGAGCAGACCGCCCTCATCAGGCTGTCGCGTCGCCCCGGCCGTCCCATCGATAAGGAGGTCGTCATGGACCTACCGCACCGCACAGCTGCTACGCCTGTCGCAGCCACCAGCAGCGTCCATCGCTGCATCCTGGCACTCGATCTCGGCACCACGACCGGCTGGGCCCTGCGTACGCCGGAGGGGCTCATCACCAGCGGAACCGCAAGCTTCAGGCCCGGGCGCTACGACGGCGGCGGCATGCGCTATCTGCGCTTCGCGAACTGGCTGACCGAGATCGACCGGTTGTCGGGGCCCGTCGCCGCCATCTGGTTTGAGGAGGTCCGTCGGCATGCCGGAACCGACGCCGCGCATCTCTACGGCGGCCTCCTGGCAACGCTGACCGCCTGGTGCGAGCAGCGGGAAATCGCCTATCAGGGTGTTCCCGTCGGCACCATCAAGCGGCACGTCGCCGCCAAGGGCAACGCTGATAAGGCCACCGTCATGGCTGCCGTTCGCGCCCGGGGCTTCTCGCCCGCCGACGACAACGAGGCCGATGCGATCGCCATCCTGCTCTGGGCGATGGAGACCCGGGGAGGTGTGCTGTGAGGTGGGCACCACGAGGCTATGGCGGCCATCGCCGAGATCCCGAACAGGTCAAGCGTGAAGGTTGGCGCGATCAGCGTGTCCTCGCGGTCTCTCTCGATGATGACCGTCTGACCTGGCCCGAACGAGAACTAATCCGCCAACTCGGCGAGAAGCTCTACGGCGATCGCGATCAGTCGAAGGAGGCACGTCGATGACTGAGTGGACACCAAGCCTCGTCGAGGAACGTCTGGCGGAAGCGGCCTTCGTGCTCAAGCGCCTGCCCGAACCCCGACGGCAGGGCTATTTCAGCACCTGGCCGGAGATCATTCATAGTTTCGCCGACAAGGTCGGACAGGAACCGAAACCGATGCGCGTGCTGCCGTCGCCTGCGGCCATTAGCCGGATGGAGGAAACGCTGAGCTGGACGGTGGGACTCGATCCGACCGACAGCAAGATCATCTGGCTGCGTGCACACGGCGAGCGTTGGAAAACGATCTGCTGGACGGTCGGCTTGCAGCGCTCCGCCGCCCACGAGCACTGGCTCTACGCGCTGTGCGTCATCGCATTCCGGCTTAACGGTCGGCGGCTCAACCGCAGCTATTCGAAGCGCAAAGTAATCGAGCTGGCGGGAGCGTCGAAGCATTGAGTGACAGCGAGGAAGGTGTCCGCCGGACACTTTTCGAACGGACATAAACGGCGGATCAGGCTAGGTTTTTGGCTATCCTCTCGCAGGGCTCGTGAGTGAGCCGAGAGTGGCGATCGGACAGACGCGAGGACGAGCGCATGCAGATCCAGATTTCTCTGGGCGAGCAAGCTCTTGCGCGCTTCGGCAACCAGATCGGCGCGCTCGGCGAGGGTGGGACGAAGATCGCCTTCGCCCGTGCCGTGAACCACACGGGCGCCAAGGCGCGCACGCAGGTCGTGCGGGCGCTGACGAAGCAGACCGGCCTCAGGCGGGCCGTGATCGTGCGCGCCGTCGAGGAGCGCAAGGCCGTGCAGCGCGGCACGCTGGCGCAAGCGGCGTGCCACAGCCTGACCACGCGCGGCGGCGACATCGCGCTGAAGTACTTTCGTCCCGTCGAGTTCCGCAGGGGCGTTCGCGCTCGCCCGTTCGGGCGGGCGACGATGTTCCCCGGCAAGTTCACGCGCGGCGGGCTGTTCCCGAACAGGAAGGCGCTGCGGATGGGCGGTCACGTCTTCGAGAACGTCGAGGCGCCGACGTGGGGCGGCAGAATCGAGGTGGTCGACTCCGGCGTCGTGATCCCCGAGCAGATGGTCACGGGAGAGACCGCGGCGGCGTGGAGGCGAGTCATCGGCGCGCAGCTGCTGCCGAGGCTGGAGCATGAGGTGAGCCGTTCTCTCCTGACATGACTTCTGAAGAGTATAAAAGCTGCCTTACGCCATAGAAAAAAGTATAAGACGAGCTTTATTGACAAATAACGAAGTAAACTCCGAATTCAATGGTTCCTTCTACTGGAGAATTACTGCGGGCAGAACGCGCCCGGGTTTTGTGCGTTTTTCGCGTTCGCAAAATTCCATTTGGGTTGGGTTTCGATGGCTGATCCGAGCGTCAATGCATCCCGCCGGCCGTGGCCAGCCGACCGGGTCGAGCGGCGGCGCGTGGCCGATCTCGTGCCCTACGCCCGCAACGCGCGGACGCACTCGGACGAGCAGGTGGCGCAGATCGCGGCCTCGATCGAGGCGTTCGGCTGGACCATCCCGGTGCTCGTCGACGAGGCCGGCGGGCTCATCGCCGGGCACGGTCGTGTGCTGGCGGCGAAGCGGCTGGGGATCGAAGAGGTCCCTGCGATGGTCGCGCGCGGCTGGTCGCAGGCGCAGAAAGCCGCCTACGTCATCGCCGACAACCAGCTCGCCCTCAACGCGGGCTGGGACGAGGACCTGCTGCGCATCGAGATCGGTGCGCTCGACGATCTGGGCTTCGACACCGATCTCCTGGGCTTCGACGCCGCCTTCCTCGCCGGCATGCTGGCCGAGCCGGCGCCGGCGAGCGGCGACCCGGACGACGTGCCCGATGTCGACGAGAGCGCACCAGCGGTGAGCCGGCCTGGAGACGTCTGGCTCCTCGGAGCGTCCTTCGAGTGCGAGGAGTGCGGCAAGCAGTTCAGCTACGAGGAAGGGCGCAAGCGCGCTGGCGTGTGCGGCTGCGACGAAGACTAAAGGGATGGCGATGCTGGTCTTGAAGGCGCGTCATCGGGTGATGTGTGGCGACAGCACGAGCGCGCAGGACGTGGCGAAGCTGATGGCATCTGCTGTCGCGAGCTTCGTGTTCACGTCGCCGCCCTACGCGCAGCAGCGCGACTATGGCGCGGCGAAGGACAAGATCGGCGATTGGGATGCGCTCCTGCAGGGCGTGTTCGCGTCGGCTCCGGTCGGCAACGACGCGCAGCTGCTGGTGAACCTCGGGCTCGTGCATCGCGACGGGGAGTGGATGCCGTATTGGGAGCGCTGGATCGAGTGGATGCGCGCTCAGGGCTGGCGGCGGTTCGGCTGGTATGTGTGGGATCAGGGGCCGGGGCTGCCCGGCGACTGGAACGGTCGCCCCGCGCCGTCGCACGAGTTCGTGTTCCACTTCAACCGCGCGGCCCGGAAGCTCCACAAGACGATCGAGAGCAAGCACGCTGGCGCGACGCTGAGCGGTGGCGGGCTTCGCTCTTCGGACGGGAATGTCCATGCCAAGACGGGCGCGGGCAACGCGATCCAAAGCCACCGTATTCCGGACAGCGTGTTCCGGGTGATGCGCCACAAGGGCGGCATCGGGAAGGCGGGGTCTCACCCCGCCGTGTTCCCCGTGGCGCTGGTGGAAGAGGTGTTGGCCGCATTCACCGATCCTGGCGAGCTGGTGTTCGAGCCGTTCTGCGGGTCCGGAACGCAGGTGATCGCCGCGGAGAAGGTGGGACGTCGCTGCTTCGGCATGGACATCGATCCCGCATACGTCGATGTGACCTGCCGACGGTGGCTGCTGTTCACCGGCGACGAGCCCGTTCATGAGGCCACGGGCCGGACGTTCAGCGAGATGACCGATGGCCAAGCTGACGCTTAAGTCGACGCACCGGATCGCCTGTGGCAGCGCGACCGACCCCGTGACGGTCGCGGCCGTCCTCGCCGGCGAGAAGCCGCACCTGATGGTGACGGACCCGCCCTACGGCGTTGCCTATGATCCGAGCTGGCGCGAGGAAGCCGGTGTCGCGGGGGGCGACTATGCCAAGGGCACGGTGCTCAACGACGATCGCGCCGACTGGCGCGAGGCATGGGCGCTGTTTCCCGGCGACGTCGCGTATGTCTGGCATGCCGGCCTGTTCGCGGGCGTGGTCGGCGACAGCCTGATCGCCGCGCGGTTCAAGCTGCGCTCGCAGATCGTCTGGGACAAGGGCCAGCTTGTCTTGAGCCGCGGTGATTACCACTGGCAGCACGAGCCGTGCTGGTACGCTGTGCGCGAAGGCAAGACCGGGCACTGGGCGGGGGACCGCAAGCAGGTCACGGTCTGGCAGATCGACAAGCCGCGCAAGTCGGAGACGGGCCACAGCACGCAAAAGCCTGTCGACTGCATGAGGCGTCCGATCGAGAACAACTCGGAAGTTGGCGATGGTGTTTACGAGCCCTTCTCGGGCTCCGGCACGACGATCATCGCCGCCGAGATGACCGGCCGCCGCTGCTACGCGATCGAGCTCAATCCGGCTTACGTGGACGTCGCCGTGAAGCGCTGGCAGGAGTTTACCGGCAAGACGGCTGTGCTCGAAGGCGACGGGAGGACCTTCGCCGAGACGATGACGGCCCGCCACGGGGGCGGGCCGGTCGAGATGGTCGCGTGAGCGTGGTCAGCCGATTTGGTACACCCGCCCGCGCCCCGCGATCTTCTCGGACCTGACGTCGAGCCCGAGCTTCTTCTTGAGCGCGCCGGCGATGGCCCCGCGGACCGTGTGCTGCTTTATGCCGATGTCGGCATAAATCTCATTATGCCGATGCCGGGATTATGCCGATGTAGGTCTGTAAGTCGTTGTTTCCGGCGGGGACCGTTGTGTTGGGGTCGGCATAATCAGAGGGCTTCGAGGAAGGCGAGGAGTTTGTCTGTCGGCCGGAAGCGGCCGGGCTTGGTCGTGATCGGGGCTGTCCTTTCGAGGGCCCTTTCCTTGATCTGCATGTCCGCGTGCAGGTAGATCTGGGTCGTCTCAACCTGTTCGTGGCCGAGCCAGAGCGCGATCACCGCGGTGTCGATGCCGGCGCGCAGCAGACGCATGGCCGCGGAATGCCGCAGGACATGCATGGTCACCCGCTTGCGTGCGAGGGACTGGCACCGGCTGGCCGCATCCTTGACGTATCCGGCCAGCCGGCGTTCGAGCGCATCGCGGCTGAGAGCGCGTCCGGTGCGTGTCGGGTACAGCGGGTCTGCTGGCTGACCGGCCCGCTCGGCCAGCCAGACCCGCATCACGGCAACAGTGCCGGATGTGAGCGGCGTTATCCGCTGCTTTCGCCCTTTGCCGGTGCAGCTTACATGCGCACCGGCTCCGAGATGGACGTCGACGCAGGTGAGCCCGATCAGTTCGGAGGCCCGAAGGCCAGTCTGGACGGCGAGGCCGAACAGCGCCGTGTCACGCCGCCCGGTCCAGGTCGCCCGATCCGGCGCGGCCAAGAGGGCGTCGATCTCCGCCTCGGTCAGCCAGGTCACCAGACGCCGTTCGAAGCGCTTCGGCGGAATGGCCAGAACGCGCTCGATGGTGGCGGCATGTTCGGGATGGCGCAGGGCCGCGTAGCGGAACAGGGACCGGATCGCGGCCAGTCGGGCGTTGCGGGTGCGCACGCCGTTCTGTCGCTCGTGCTCCAGATGGTCGAGGAAAGCGCCGATCAGGGGCGCATCGAGATCGTCGATGTCGAGCTTTCCCGGCACCTTTCCGTGCTGCTCTGACGCGAAGATCAGGAGGAGCCGCAATGTATCGCGATAGGCCTGAACCGTGTTCGGGCTGACCTGGCGCTGGCGGACGAGGCGGTCGGTGAAGAACGCCTGCAGGGTCGTGGCCAGCGCACTCATGCGTCACCCGCCAGATGGCGCTCGAGCCGTTCGCCTGCCAGTGCCAGAAGTTCCGGCGCCGCCGACAGGTACCAGTAGGTGTCGCCGGGATCGGCATGGCCGAGATAGGTGGACAGAATGGCGAGGCGGGAGCCGGGGTCGCCTGTCCTGTAATCGTCGATAATGGTACTGACGGCGAAGCTGTGCCTCAGATCGTGGATCCGGGGCCGGCACGCCGCCGAGCGTGGGGCAATGCCGCAGTGATGCAGCAGTTTCCGGAAGATCGGCTGCACGGTATTGTAGCGCAGCCGTTTGCCGCGCGAACTGATCAGCAGGACCGGCGGGCCCTCAGGACAGGGGCGGTCGTCGCGGTGCAGGTAGTCCTGCAAGGCAGCTACCGTCGTCGGGTGCAGCGGCAGGGCGCGGGCCTTGTCGAATTTGCCGTGCCGGATCGTCACCATGCCTCCGCCCGCGTCGAAGTCGCCGCGGTCGAGGCCGATTGCCTCGCCGATCCGCATGCCGGTCGTCGCCAGCAGACCGATCAAGGTCCGGTAGGTTGCCTGCACGTGTGTTCCGCGCAGGTTCCCCGTGGCCCGCATCAGCGCAGCAATCTCCCGGGGCGTGTAGAGATACGGTGTTGCGCGGCGTATTTGCGCCGGCAGAAGATCGTCGGCCGGCACCTCGGTCCTCGGGTCGAGCGTGCGCAGGTGCCGAGCGAAGAGACGGACCTCGGCCAGCCGCCGGGAGGTCCAGATCGCATCAGCGCCAGCGGGCTTTGTCGCCCAGGCCAGCGCTGTCCCGGCCCGGACATGGGTCTCGCCGCGATCCTCGGCGAAGGTCACGAACTGGCCGAGAAGCCGCTCGGCCTTGTCCATCTTGTAGCCGAAGGCGCGCCGCATCGTCAGATAATCGGCAAGGGCATTACGCAAGTGGCTCATAGCGCGCCCTCCGGCCAGGGGCGCGCGATCAGGCGCAGGGTGTCGCGGTCAACCTTGGCGTAGATCGCCGTGGTCTCGACACGACGATGACGCAGGAGCTGCCCGATCTCCGGCAAGGATGCGCCGGCGCGCAACAGTTCCGTTGCCACGGTATGGCGCAGGCGATGAGCGTGGATGCGCCCGAGGTCCGCGCGCCGGGCGGCATCCGCCACGATGCCGCTGACCCGGCTCGCGCCGAGAGCATGATGGGGCGCGAAGTGCCGGACGAACACGGTCCGCCCCTGCGCGTCCGCCGGTCGGGCATGGCGCAGGTATTCGGCCAGTTGGCGGCCGACATCCGGCGGAAGCGGGAGCCGCTCGTGACAATTGCCCTTGCCGCGCACGCGGATCGTGCCCGCGCGCCAGTCGATATCGTCGAGCCTGAGCCCAGCGACCTCGCCGCGCCGCAGGCCGAGCCGGACCAGCAGGGCCAGGATCGCCAGATCGCGGCAACCGACGGCGGTATCGGCATCGCAGGCCGCGAGAAGGCGCCGCACCTGATCAGGTCCGAGCCCCTTGGGAAGTCCGGCCAGTCGGCGACGCAGGACCTTCGGCACGGCCGGGACAAGCGAGCGTTCCGTCACGCCGTCCAGATGCAGGAAGCCGAGGAACGACCGAAGCGCCGTGACCGTCAGCTTCGCCACGCCGGCGTTCAGGCGCGGGCACCACGCCAGAACGAAGGAGGTGATATCGGCCGGGGTCAGCCCCTCGAGATCGAACTGCCCCGCGGCCATTCTGCGGACCAGGAACGGGCGCAGGCAATCAACGTACCGATCGGTCGTACCATCCGCGAGGCCGCGTTCCGTGATCAGGAACTGCCGGTACCGGTTCAGGATTGCCCCGGCGGGATCGTCATCCACTGCGGCTTCGGCCGCGGGCACCAGTCCCAGCCCACGCAAATGGTCGAGAGCGGGACCCAGTGCCTTGCGTGTCTTCCGCTTGCGGACGCCTGCGGCCCGGCGGTCAGCCATGAACCGATCGACCTGCGCCATGGACAAATCGCCCATCGCGAGCTCTTGCGCCTGCAACCAGCCGATCAGGTCGTTGAGCAGCCTGCGCTGCTTCCAGAGCGTGGAGGCCGCATATCCCTGCCGCCGCAGATCCTCCTCAAGGCCGTTGGAAAGGGCCGTGACCGGGTTCTTGCGCCGTTTCTTCTTCGGTTCGATCACTGTGATATCTCCTCGTTTCGACGTGAAAGAGGAGACGTTATCAGCCTGCAGCGCCGAGGATTATGCCGAACCCGATGCGGCAACACTTAAGGTATTCAGACGCTTACACAGTTACATCGGCATAATCCCGGCATCGGCATAATGCTGCTGCCAGCCGGTCGCTTCGGCGATCTCGGCGATGGTCGCGCCGCCCTCCGTGCGGAGCATCTCGATCAGCTTGGCCTGCTTGGTGCCCTCGCGCGGCGTGCGCGCCTTGGGCGCGGGCCCGGGTTCGGTGGGGGTGTCCGGCGTGGGCTCTTCGGCCGGCGCTTCAGTGGCGCCCGTCGGCGCGCTGTCGGCGCTCTCCGGCGCGGTGCCGATGGCGGCCAGCCCGCTCGGGTCGCGACCAGCGTGGTGCCATGTCCGTCGCCGGTCTCGCGCCAGACAGGCTCCTCTTTGCGGAGGTCGGCATCGACCTCCTCGACGAGGCCTTTGGCGACCATGGTATCCACCACCTTGGTGGCGGCACCTCCGCGCAGGGAGCCGGGAAGCGGCAGGACGATGTGGCCCTCGCGCTCGGCGGCGGCGCGGAGGATGGCGGCTTGTGTGTCAGTGAGCTTGGTCATGGGGTCGTCTCCGTCGGCGGGGCCGCGACCGTCGCAGCCCTTCTACGACCCCAAGCCGCGCGGCATGGCGCGGCCGGAGTTCGGGCGGTAGCCGGGTTCACTCGGCGTGTTCGCCCTCCTTGAAAGCGGCGTCGGTGATGCGGTTCAGAAGTTCGGCGTAGTGGGCGAGCGTTCCGACATGGCCCCAGTTGATGTCGTCGGGCGCGTAGCCAAAATGGTCGTCGCTCAGGCTCTTCAGTCGGTCGAGCATCGCGTCGATCTCGGCCTTGGTGGCGATGAAAGCGTCGATGGCTTGCGGCTTGTTCCGGGTCTTGATCATGGCTGCCTCCGTCCTTGCTGGTGACGCCATACAGGCTCTGATCGAAGCCCCCATCAAGTCGATAAGATGATGATTTTGAATACTAATCAGAGCTGCCCATGCAGGGGCTGAGCGAGCGTCAGTACGCGGCTCACCGTGGTGTGTCGCGGGGTGCGGTGCAGAAGGCGCGGACCAGCGGGCGCTTGGTGCTGCATGAAGACGGATCAATCGACGCCGCCGGCTCGGACGCGCGCTGGTCATCGTCGACCGACCCGGCGATGGCGCGCGGGAACACCAAATCGGTTCCGGCCACCGCTATAGCCGGCGTCCGCGACACCCTCGCCGAAGCGGGCCAGGCAGCGGCCGGTGCGACCACGTTCATGCAGGCGCGAACCGCCAACGAGGTGCTGAAGGCGCAGGAGCGCCGGGTGCGCCTGCAGAAGATGAAGGGCGAACTGATCGACCGGGCGCGCGTGGTCGGCCAGGTGTTCGCACTGGCGCGGACGGAACGGGACGCCTGGGCGCAGTGGCCTGCCCGCGTCGCCGGCCTGATGGCGGCCGATCTCGGGGTCGAAGCCGGTCTCCTGCGCCGCGTCCTGGAGAACCATGTCCGCCAGCACCTCGCAACGCTTGCCGAGCCGAGGCTCACCGTCGACTGACCTGTCAGATGATTACGGCTACGTCGGCGGCGACCAGGTGCTCGCGGCCTGGCTCCAGGGGCTCGCACCCGACCCGGACCTGACCGTATCGAGGTGGGCCGACCGGCACCGCCGACTGACCTCGGTGGCGTCGGCCGAGCCCGGCGCCTGGCGAACGGATCGGACACCGTACCTGCGGTCCATCATGGACGACCTGTCGCCGTCGTCCGCGGTCGAGCGGGTCGTCTTCATGAAGGGCGCCCAACTCGGCGGCACCGAGGCTGGCCTGAACTGGCTCGGCTACGTGATCCATCACGCCCCGGGCCCGCTGCTGCTGGTTCAGCCGACCGTCGAGGGCGCCAAACGCGTCTCCAAGCAGCGTGTCGACGCGCTGATCGAGGCAAGCCCGGATCTGGCCGCGCGCGTCCGAGATCCGCGCTCGCGCGACAGCGGCAACACGGTGCTGATGAAGGAGTTCCCGGGTGGGGTGCTGATCCTGACCGGCGCCAACTCGGCGGTCGGTCTGCGCTCGATGCCGGTGCGCTATCTGTTCCTCGACGAGGTCGACGGCTATCCGGGCGATGCCGATGGGGAAGGCGATCCGGTAGCACTGGCGATCCAGCGCGCGGCAACCTTCCTGAACCGCAAGATCCTGATGGTGTCGACGCCGACGCTGAAGGGGTTCAGCCGGATCGAGGCGGCGTACCTGGAGAGCGACCGGCGGGTGTTCGCCGTGCCCTGCGACGGCTGTGGGCAGCACCAGCAGATCGTGTGGCGGGACATCCGCTGGACATCGGGGCGCCTCGAGGAAGCGGCTTGGCACTGCCCGACCTGCGGAACCCGGCATCCTGAGCACCGCAAGCCCGCGTTGCTTGCCGCCGGCGCCTGGCAAGCGACGGCGTCAGGTGACGGACGGACGGCTGGTTATCATCTCTCCAGCCTCTACAGCCCGTGGGTGTCGTGGGCAGAGATCGCCGCCGAGCATGCCGCCGCCAAGGAGGACCCGGTCCGTCTCAAGGTCTGGGTCAACACCAAGCTGGCGGAGACCTGGGAGGAGCGCGACGGCGAGCGGCTCGACGCCGATGGCCTGATGCTCCGCCGCGAAGACTGGGGCACCGCGGTGCCGGCCGAGGTCGCGGTGGTCACCTGCGGCATCGACGTGCAGGACGATCGCCTGGAACTGGAGATAGTCGGCTGGGGCCGGGACGAGGAGAGCTGGTCGCTCGACACCATGGTGCTGTGGGGGATCCGGCCGGCAGCAGGGTCTGGGACGACCTCGATGCGGTGCTCGCCCGGCGGCTGCCGCACGCGACGCTGCCCGCGGACATCGCCATCGACGCCGCCTGCATCGACACCGGCGGCCACCACACTCTGGCGGCCTACGCCTTCTGCCGGGGCAAGGAGCGACGCCGCATCTGGGCGATCAAGGGCATGGCGGGTGCCAGACCGATCTGGCCACGTCGGCCAAGCCGGGCCAACAAGGGCAAGGTTAACCTGTTCGCCATCGGTGTCGATGCAGCCAAGGAGGCTGTCTATGCCCGGCTAAAGGTGATGCCACCCGGAGCCGGGTCGTGCCACTTCCCGCTGGAACGGGACGCGGCGTGGTTCGAGCAGCTGACCGCCGAGCGCGTGCGCACCCGCTACGTGAAGGGGTTCCCGCAGCGCTACTGGTGGAAGCCGGACGGCCGGCGCAACGAGGCGCTCGACACCCGGGTCTACGCCTACGCCGCCCTGCACGGCCTGATCGCCATGGGGCTGTCGCTCAATGCCCGCGCCGCGGCACTGCCGGTGCCGCAAACCAAGACCACGCCATCCACACCTGTCGTCGCAATCCCGGCGAGCCCACGGCGACGGCGGGCGATTGCATCGACCTACATGCAAGGCTGAAGGAGCAATGACGATGACGCCCGACCGTCTTGCCGCCTGGCGCGAGGCGCTTCTGGAGGCACGGTTCCGGGGCGTGCTGACGGTCAAGGCCGGCGACAAGAGCGTCACCTATCAGGAGCGACGCCGAACTGGCTGCCGCCATTGCGGCCGTCGAGGTGGAGCTGGCCCAGACCTCGGGCCGTCGGCGCCCGCGCTTCCTCGCCACCACCGCGGCCGAAGGGCCTGTGAGCCTGCTCGGCGGCATCCGGCGCCGTATCGCCATGATGGTCGGCGGCTTCGACGGCGGCCTGTCGGCGCGGCGGCTGCGTGGCTTCCACGCCAGCCGTGCGCACGTCAACGCGCTGATCCAGGCCACCGGGGCGGACCTGACGGCACGCGCCCGGTATCTGGTGCGCAACAACGGCTATGCCGCCAATGCGGTCGAGAGCTGGGCCGGCAACGTGGTCGGCACAGGCATCAAGCCGTCGGCCCGAGCATCCGATCCGGCGGTGAAGGACCGCCTGCAGCGGCTCTGGCTCGCCTGGACCGACGATGCCGATGCCGAAGGGTTGACCGACTTCTACGGCCTGCAGCGCCGGGCCGCGCGCGAACTGTTCATCGCCGGCGAGGCCTTCGCCCGGATCCGCGTGCGCCGGACCAGCGACGGGCTCACGGTGCCGCTGCAGATCCAGATGCTTCCCTCGGAGATGCTGCCGCTCGCCGACAACAGGTTACTTGGCAACGGCCACGTCGTACGCCAGGGCATCGAGTTCGACCGCATCGGCCGGAGGGTGGCGTATCACTTCCTTCGGCGGCACCCGGGCGACCCGACCGATCCAGGGCTCGTCGGCGAGACCGTCGCTGTCCCGGCCGACAGCGTGATCCATCTCTTCGACCCGGTCGACGCCGGTCAGCTTCGTGGCGCGTCCAGGTTTGCGCCGGCATTGGTCAAGCTGTTCCTGCTCGACCAGTACGACGACGCTGAACTGGACCGCAAAAAAGTGGCCGCCATGTTCGTCGGCTTCGTGCGCCGACCGGCGCCGGAGCTGAAGGACCCGCTGGAGCACGACGCCCGCGGCGAGCCGCTGTTGCCGCTGGAACCTGGCCAGCTGCAGATGCTCGACGACGGCGAGGACATCACGTTTTCCAGCCCGGCCGATGTCGGTGGCTCGTACGAGGCGTTCCAGTACCGAACCCTGCTGCAGGTATCGGCCGCGTTGGGAATGCCCTACGCCAACGTCACCGCCGACATGCTGAAGGCGAACTACTCGAACACCCGGGCGGCCCTGCTGGAGTTCCGCCGCCGCGTCGAGGCGTTCCAGCACGCCGTCATGGTGTTCCAGTTCTGCCGACCGGTGTGGCGACGCTGGATCGACCTCGCCGAACTGTCCGGCACAGCACCCGCCGCTGCGGGAGATCCACCCGTCGGCGCCGACTGGCTGCCGCCGCGCTGGGACTGGGTCGACCCGATCAAGGACATCCGCGCCGAGGTCGAGGCGATCGACGCCGGGCTGAAGTCGCGCTCGCAGGCGATCGCCGAGCGCGGCTACGACGCCGAACAGGTCGACGCCGAGATCGCCGCCGACCATGCTCGTGAACAGCGGCTCGGCATTGGCATTGCCAAGGCCGGACAATCTGCATCGACGGTTGGCGCCGATCAGTTCAGCGAAGGCGATAGCGAGGACAATGCGGTCGTTACCGATCAGGCGGCCCGGGGATGAACTTCGCCCTCGATGTCGGCCGCATGCTCGTCTCGCGCCTTCTCCAGGTCGTAGGTCATCTGCATCCCGAGCCAGAATTCGGGCGTGGTGCCGAAGTAGCGGGCGAGGCGCAATGCGGTGTCGGGTGTCACCGCCCGCTTGCCGTTTACGATCTGGCTGATGCGGATCTGCGGGACGCCGAGCGCCTTTGCGAGCATGTACTGACTGAGGGCGAGCGGCTTCAGGAAATCTTCCTTCAGCACCTCACCGGGGTGGATGGGCGGGAAATCCGGCATCGACCGGCCTCCTTCAGTGGTAGTCGACGATCTCGACGTCATGGGCATCGCCATTCTCCCAACGGAAGCAGATCCGCCACTGGTCATTGACGCGGACGCTGTGCTGACCGGCACGATCGCCGGACAAAGCCTCAAGTCGGTTGCCGGGCGGTGCTCGCAGGTCGTCCAGCATGCGCGCGTTGTGCAGCTGGAACAGCTTTCGGTAAGCGACCCGAACGACATCGTTCGGGATGCCCTTGCGGAACCGGCGCTGCCAAACGGCTTCCGTCGCGACGTCGCGGAACGACTTGATCATCGCTGCCGATAGTATCGCGTTGCGATAGCTATCGCAAGAAATAAGCAGAACGCTCGTCCAACCAGCCCGCAACCGAGTGACCACATGACCGACCTGCCACACCTGGCAGCGCGCCTTTACGGCACGCCGCTCATGATCGCGTGCCCGAAGCTGGCCGTGATCCTGGAGGCGCTCAGCCCTCGACTGGCGGGCGGCTCGTTGCCGATGCCGTCGGGGGTTACTGGCCGTCCGGCGCCGCAGGTCATCGAGCCAGGCATCGCTGTGGTACCGGTGCTCGGCACCCTGGTGCGGCGATCCTCATACCTGGCCGCCGCCTCGGGCCTGATGGCTTATGCCGACATCGGCGACGAGGTCGAAGCTGTCTTGTCGTCCGCTGACGTCCGGGGCGTGCTGCTCGAGCTCGACACGCCCGGGGGCGAGGCCGGCGGGGTGTTCGATCTGGCCGACCGGCTCAGCGAACTCCAGCGCGCCAGCGGCAAGCCGATCTGGGCAATCGCCGACGAGGCGGCTCTCTCGGCCGGCTACGCGATCGCGTCGGTCGCCGAGCAGATCTGGCTGACCCGCACCGCGGAGGTCGGATCAATCGGCGTGGTCGCGGTCCATGTCGACCAGAGTGCAGCCGACCGACAGGCCGGTCTCGCCTACAGCTTCGTTCACGCCGGGGCGCACAAGATCGACGGCTCCCCGCATCTGCCGCTGTCGGACTCGGCGCGCGCCCGGATCCAGGCCGACGTCGACGCGCTGAACGACGCCTTCGTCGATCTGGTCGCCCGTAATCGCGGGATCACAGCCATCGTCATTCGGCAGACCGAGGCCGCCACGTTCCGGGGCGAGCGCGCAGTTGCCGCCGGGCTCGCCGACCGGATCGGCAGCTTCGATGCCGTGCTGACCGCATTTGCCGAACGGCTTGGCCGACCTCGGTCCATTGCCGCCAGAGCGTTCCCTCACGTGAAGGAGACTCCCATGAAGACGGGCTTGCCCGAACAACCGCCTGCGGGTGCTGATGCGCTCGAGCCGGCCATGATAGTTGAGACCGCAGCACCGGTCGTGTCGGCTGCCGCCGACGCGGGCCTCGCAGTACAGCTCCGCGCCGAGATGGCCGAGCTGATGAGCATAGCCGCCCAGGCCGCACGCCTCGGCGTCACCGTCGACGCCGCTGAGGCCATGCGCCGCGGCATCGATCCGGCAGTGCTCCGCCGCAGCGTGCTCGACACGCTGGCATCCCGAGATGTCGGCCTCGACATCGTCGCGGCGGCACCCGTCGTCGGGCCGGCGTCGGCTGGCGAGCGCCCCGCACCGTCCGCCGACAGCCCGCTGCTCCGGGCAGCCCGGCCGCCGCCGCCGCCGGCCGGGAGGGCTGATCCATGCCGACCGTCCTGACCGCACCCAGTGTCCTGGGCGACCTGGTGAAGCGCGAGTTCGATCGCGACTACACCCGAGATACCGTGACGCTTCGTGCCGGCAGCGCCTATCCGATGGGCGCGGTGCTCGGCCGTGTAACGGCAGACGGCACCTACGCGCTGTCGCCCGCCGCGGTGACCGTCGGCATCGAGGGTGCGGAACTCGCGTCCGCCGTGCTGCTGAACACCACCGATGCGACCGCCGGCAACACCGAGGCCGTGGTGCTCGAGCGCGGGCCCGTCGTCCTCGCCGATGCCGCGCTCGTGATGGACGCCTCGGTCGACGATGCGACCAAGCGCGCCGCGAAGCTGGCCGAACTCGCCGCTCACGGCCTCGTCGCCCGCCTGGCCGTCTGAATCCTCATCATTGCGAACTCTGGAGGTCCGACCCGTGACCGTGATCGTCAACCCCTTCGACGGCGGCGGATACACGCTGGCCGAGATGACGGCGGCCATTCAGTTGCTGCCCAACCGCTATGGAAGGCTTGGGGGCCTGGGCCTGTTCACGCCCGAGCCCATCAGCCAACGCCAGGTCACCGTCGAGCAGATCGAGGGCGAACTCCGCTTGCTGCCGGCCGTGGCTCTTGGGGCGCCCGCGACCGTCGGCTCGCCCGAGACCGCCAGCATGCGCTCCTTCACCGTGCCGCACATTCCGCACAACGACGTGGTGCTGCCCGAGAAGGTCCAGGGTAAGCGCGGCTTCGGGCTCGCCGCCGCTGAGGATCCGCTCGCCCAGGTGATGATGCGCAAGCTCACCCGCATGCGCTGGAAGCACGCCCAGACGCTGGAGTACATGCGGGCCAAAGCGCTCCACGGCATCACGAAAGATGGTGCCGGCCGGACCGTCTACGACTGGCACGCCGAGTTCGCGATCATGGCCAAGTCGGTCGACTTCAAGCTCGGCACCGAGACCACGGACGTGCTCGGCAAGTGCCGAGAGGTGCTGCGCCACGTCGAGGAGAACCTGAAGGGCGAGAGCATGACCAGCGTGCACGCCCTGGTCAGCCCCGGGTTCTGGGACAAGCTGATCGTCCACAAGCGGGTGGAGGAGGCCTACAAGTACTTCGAGGCGAACGCCGGGTTGAACCCGCTCCGACAGGACCTGCGGACCGGCTTCCGCTTCGGCGGCCTCGCCTTCGAGGAGTATCTCGGCACCGTCACGCTCTCGACCGGTCAGACCGACAACCTGCTGACGGTCGGTGAGGGCATCGCCTTCCCGATGGGGACGACCGACACCTTCCGGACGTTCTTCGCGCCGGCCAACCTGATGGACGCGGTCGGTACCTATGGGCAGGAGCTGTACGCCTATCAGATCGCCCGCGAGAACGGCACCGGCATCGATGTCTACAGCCAGTCGAATCCGCTGCCGATCGTGAAGCGCCCAGCGCTCGTCGTCCGGCTCTTCAGCTCGAACTGACGCGGGCGGGGTCGACATCATGAGCGGATGGGACGATCTGGCCGCCATGGTCGGCGGCGCCGCGCGGGACGCGTTCGCCACCACGGTGCTCTATCGGCCCGAGGTTGGCGATCCTGTCACCATCGCCGCCATCTTCCATGCCGAGCATGCCGAGGCCGGGCTCGCCGGCGGCGTGCCGGTGACCACGACGGCCCCCATGCTGGACGTCCTGCTCGCCGACCTGCCGGTCGAGCCGGAGGAAGGCGACACGCTGACGGTCGCCGGCAGCGACTACCGCGTGGTCGACATCCGCACCGACGGCATGGGTGGGGCGAAGCTGATACTGCATCGGGTGCAGCCATGACCCATCCCCGCAGTCAGATCCGCGACGCCGTGCAGACCGCGGCTCGCCGGTGCGGCACCACGGACGGAAGCGGGCGACCGCGTACACGTGAACCGCACCACACCGCTGTTCGCCAAGGCGCTGCCAGCCATCCTGGTCTACGCCCGTGACGAGCGGGTCGACGGCACGCCGGACGGCCCGGGCGGCCCGACACGCCGTGTGCTCGAACTCGCCATCGAGATCATCGCCGCGGGCGAGCACGCCGACGCCCAGGTGGACCGCATCGCCGCCGAGGTCGAGACCGCCTTCGATGAGGACGACACCTCGGCCGGCTGGTCGAGTCGATGCGCCTGTTGCGCACCGATATCGATATCGACGGTGACGGCGACACACCCATTGTCGTCGCCCGGCTCGGCTACGAGGTGGTGTACTGGACGGTCCGGGAAGCGGACGAGGAAGCTGTCGCTCCAACGGATGTCCGGCTGAAGATCTGCTCGCCGTTCGGGCCGCCGGTCGAGCCCGAGTACCAGTCGCTGACCAGCCTGATGCTGCAAACCTGATGGGCGAGCGGCTCCATCTGAACCGTGACGTCGCCGACATTGAGCGACGGCTCGGCTGCATCGCGCTCTACGGCACTATCGCCGAGGCCGACTATGCGGCCGCCCGCGTGCGGGTTCGGAGCGGGCCGATCCTCAGCAACTGGCTGCCGTTCCTGACCTCCCGCGCCGAGGGCGACGTCACTTGGCATCCGCCCGAGGTCGGCGAGCAGGTGCTCGTCCTCTGCCCCGGCGGGGAGTTGAACCAGGGTTGCGTCCTGGGCGCGCTCTACCGTGCCGCTGCACCGGCGCCGGCCGACCGGGTCGAGGTGTCGACCACGGTGTGGAAGGACGGGGCGTTCGAGCGCTACGACCGGGCCGGGCACCACTACCGCCTCGAGGTGCCGGCCGGCGGCTTCCGATCACGTTCGCCATCGGCGACAGCGAACTGGTCATGACTGCCGGCAACGTCACCGTCCGGGCGACGCGGATCGACCTGAACCCTTGAGGTGCCTATGCGCGCTATTACGTTTAGTGCGTTAATCCAGCCCGACAGCAGATAGTCAAAATAATCATTGCCTGCGCCGTCTTTTGCTATTTAATTTCTTTCTGATTTTGCCCGAACTTAAACTTTGGAGCCTGCGATATGTCTATGCCCGTTATGCCTATAACCAAGAATGGTTCATGCCCAAGTGGATATCAAGCGCAAGGAAATATGTGTGTGCCATTGGCCAACGCAAAACCAGCAATAAGCTAAAAATGGTTCATGTCCATCAGGCTGGCAGGCCCAAGGAAATTATTGCGCTGCGCTAAGTGCAAGCCCAAAAATGGTAATTCCAAAAATGGATCTTGCCCATCAGGTTGGCAGGGCCCAAGGAAACTATTGCGTAAAAACTTTAGGGCTTCTAATTCATATTCCGATCGTAAAATCTGATATCTCAATTTCTCTATCCATGGGCGACAGCGAGTTGGTCATGGCCGCCGACAACGTCACCGTCCGGGCGACGCGGATCGACCTCAACTAACGGGGTCCTGGTTCGGCGCGGGCCTGCTGTACGAGGGCGTCCCAGCTGTCCGGTGGGTTGCCCCGGTGCAGCATCTTCTGGAACACCGGGTAGGCGTCATTGCGCGCACCTCGGGTTCTCAGCGTCTTGTCGTCGTTGACCCAGGTATAGACAATGATCCGGGCGCGGGCGTCGTATCGGAAGAACAGCCGGAACCTTTGGCCGATCTTGATCCGGCGCCAGTGCCGGTGCTGCTTGCCCAGGGTGTTGCCCTGCCGGTAGGAGTCGGCGCCCGGGTCGCTCTGAACGACCTCGAACATCGCGTGCCGCAATGCCTGAGCAGCTTGGCGTTAGCGTTCAGCGGTTCGATTTTTGATTGCTCCACGCAGCGCCCAGACGATCCAACTGCTCGACCAGACAGTCATGGAACAGCAGCGTCCAGCCATGCCGCTGCATCAGAGGGCAACGTCACCGTCGATCAGCTCGTCGATGTCGACCGGCCCGTCAGGGAGAGCCGTCAGCGCAGCGGCCAATCTCTCCGGCAGGGCGCCGACGTTGCGCCCCGACCGGATGTCCTGGGCCAACACTTCGAGGAACGCCTCGATCGCCGGATCGGCATGCGGTTCCTCCTCGGCTCGGGTCACGATGACGTCGTCGCCGCGTAGGTCGAAGGATATGCGGTTGCCGGCGTCGACGCCGAGCGCCTGACGGACCGCCTTGGGCAGGTGACCTGTCCCTTCGACGTGATGGTGGCGGTTGCATGTACGTTCGGCATGGTCGGTCTCCTCGCCTTTTGAACGTAAGGAATTGTCCTTACTAAATCAAGGTGCCCATGCCCGCCGTCGCCCGCTCTCGCCGATCTCTGCACCGGCCACGGCTGCTGGCCGCCGCGGCCCAACGCCGAGGGCAGCCCGGACGTCTTCGTCAACCTGCAGACCGGCGCATCGCCAGCATGACGCCCGCTTGCCGCACACCTGCCCGGACATTCCGGAGACCCATGCGAGCGTGCAGGCCGCCGGCAGTCGCACGGTTTACGCTCAACGGCCGCCAACTGGCGCGTATCGGCGACCCCGTCGCCTGCGGTCTCGGCGTTCGCGACCGGCAGTCCGGACGTCTTCGCGGGAGACTGATCCATGGAAGGCTTGGATGCCACCACCGGTGCCGCGCTCGCCGGCATCGACCATCTGCGCCAGTCGATCCGCGACATCCTGACCACGCGCATCGGGACCCGGGTGATGCGCCGGGACTACGGCTCGGATCTGCCGGGACTGATCGACCGGCCGATGTCGCCAGGGCTGCGAGTAGAGATCTTCGCCGCTACCGCCCGGGCACTTCGACGGTGGGAGCCGCGAGTTCGCGTCGAGCGGATCGCAGTCGCCAACGCGGTGCCGGGTCGCCTCACCATCGAGCCTCGTGGTCCGTCACTCCGCCGGACGGCCGCACCGTCACCCTCGACGGCATCACCGTGGAGTAGCGCGTGACTGACGCCGCGATCGACCTGTCGCGCCTGCCGGCCCCGACGGTTGTCGAGGCGATCGACTACGAGACGGTGCTGGCAGCGTTGAAGGCGGATCTGGTTGCCAGGTGGCCGGATTACACGGCCGGATCTGGAGAGCGATCCCGCCATCAAGTTGCTGGAGATCGCCGCCTATCGGGAGGTGCTGCTCCGCCAGCGCGTCAACGATGCAGCACGGGCCGTGCTTGTGGCGACCGCGACCACTGGCCGGACCTCGATCATCTCTGGCGCTCGTACTGAACGTCGCTCGTCCGGAGGTCGAGGCAGCAGCACCGAACGCGACGCCACCGAGAGTGGCGGTGATGGAGGGCGACGAACGGTTCCGCCAGCGCACGTCCTTGCCCTCGAGGGCTATCCGACAGCCGGGTCGCGGCAGGCCTATCGGTTCCACACGCTGTCTGGCGTCCTCCATGGTCAAGGACGTGCCGGTGGCGAGCCCAGCCCCGGACTGGTCTGCGTGACCATCCTGTCGACGCTCGGGGACGGCTACCGCTGATGCGGGGCTGATCGCGACGGTCCGTTCCGCGGTATCGGCCGACAAGGTCCGGCCGCTCACCGACAGCGTCAGCGTGGTGTCGGCGACCGTGATCCCCTACGCGGTCGCGGCGGAGTTGCGCGTTCGATCGGCCCGATCCGATCTCGTCTGCGCCGAGGCTCTGGCTGGCGCGTCGGCTTATGCTGCGGACCGCCATGCGATCGGGGCGGAGGTTGCGGTGTCGGGCCTGCTGGCGGCACTGCACCAGCCCGGGTGCCGCACGGTCGCTCTGCTGGCACCGGCGACGGATCTGATCGTGGCCGAGGACGAGGCACCGTACTGCACGGGCATCGACCTCACGGTCACGGGTGGAGCAGACGCGCGATGACGGCGTCCCCGCCGCCGTCGAACAGCGGCGGCCGAGCAGGCCCTCGCCCTCTCTCTGGGCCTCGCCCTGTCGGACATCCCGGTGCCGAACCGGGATCTCTGGAACCCGAGGACCATCCCGGCGCATCTGCTGCCTCTGGCTGGCCTGGTCGTTGTCGATCGGCGAGGAGTGGGCCCTGGCGACGACCGAGGCGGAGCGCCGCTCGATGGTCGCCGCCGCAGTGGAACTGCGGCCGCTAAGCAAGGGCACGCCCTACGCTGACCGGCGGGGCCTGGTGAGTGCCGGGTTCCGGGACGCCACGGTCCAGGAAGGCCAGGCGGTTCTTCGCCACGACGCCACGGTCCGACGTGACGGCTCGGACGACGCTACAATGTCGGCCGCCGCTGGGCGCTGTTCTCCGTCACCCTGGACCTCGGCAACGGCGGCGCGGGTTCGACCCAGGCAAAGCCGCACGGCTTGCCCGTATCAGCGATCGACGTCTGGAAGAACGCCCGCTCGCGCCCGCGCAGCCCCGAGCTACGCCGGCGACCCTGGACGGAGAACCGCACGACGAGCCGCGGCGGCCTCGCCGAGGCTTCGCGCCGGGCTCGCTCTGGCCAGCCGGCGTCCCGGGTTCCGCGACGGGACACACCGGCGCGCTTCGCCGGCCCAGTGTCCTCCACGACGGTGTGTGGCGCTACGGCGACATCGCATCTCGGTCAGGAGTGGTGCAGTGGTCGGGTCTCAGGTTCGGGACCGCTCGGATCACGACCAGACTGGAGTTCGGTCTGGGACTGGAGGGACGACGCGCCCAGGGCGTCTGGCGCGACGGCTCGGTCCGGTTTTCCGGTGCCATGCGAAGGGGCTTCGCTGACGCGCCGCTGGAACCGCAGCCGCGGATGCTGGCGCTCCGGCTCGACGATACCCGCGGAGCGTGGCCCGAGATTCCGGGGTTCCTCGTCTACCCGGACCCCGATGCCTGGGCCGGCGGCCGACCGCTCGACGGACTGGTCTACGGCTCCGCCGTGATATCTCACCCGCGCAACGGATCTGTGCTTCGCGACCCACCCGGCGCTTCGGGCCGGACGAACTCACTTACTACACCCAGCAGGGCAACACGGTGCTGCAGACCGTCTGGGACTACGACCAAACCCAATGGGACGGCAACACCACCGAATGGGATGACTGACCCTTGGCCAGTGCCGTTGACCCCACGGTGCCGAGAACCGGCAACGCGCGATACAGCGCGCCTGCGCCGCCAGTTCGCAACCATCAAGGCGGAACTCGAGGCCCTGCAGGATCAGTTGGTGGGGTTGGAGGCGGCGCTCGCTGCCGGCATCGCATTGCCGGCCGATGCGGTGCGCCTGACACAGCTGGCGCCAGGTCGCCCTGTCCGGGTCTCTACCTCACCTTCAGCACCGGCCGACGATCCCCGGCAGCGCTGGCGATATCGGCGCTGTTCCGCTGGCTGGCGGCACGCTGACCGGCCCGCTCACGCTTCACGGCAACGCGTCTGCGGCGTTGATGCCGGTGACGTTCCAGCAGGCTCAGGGCTCGATAACGGCACTCCCGCAGGTCGCGCGGACGGGCGTCTCATTCAGACCTGGACGGGTCGGCCCACCTTGGGGACCGCTGCCGCTCAGGACCGTCGAGGCATTCGCCAGTGCCTCACAGGGCGTGAAGGCCGACACGGCGGTGCAGCCGGCGGACCTGGCACCCGTGGCCACGTCAGGCGTCTACGCCGACCTGGTGGTGTCCGGCTCTGGGGACTGCCGCGTCCACCGACGCCACGGCCTACGCGACGGCGGCTCAGGGCGCCAAGGCGGATACCGCCGTGCAGCCGGCCGATCTGGCGCCGGTCGCGATCGCGGGCAGCTTGGAGCCTCACCGGGAGCGTGACGGAGGGGCAACTGGAAGCGGCTCTGGCCGCCAAGGTGAACAACACCCTTCCATACAAGGTCGACGCCATCCGGGCACCGAACGCGTCGGACGACGCCACTGCCGGCTGGACAGTCGGGTGCTCTGTGGATCGACGTGCTCGGTGACGAAGCCTATCGCTGCGTGGATGCGTCGCCTGGGGCGGCCGTATGGGCGAACACCACGCTCTCCACGGCGGAACTGGCGGTGGTGGCGCTGTCCGGTCAGTACGCGGACCTGCTCGGCAAGCCGACGGTCCTGTCCGCATTCGCCAACGATGCGGGGTTCATCACCGCCGGCCGTGGCGCCGGTGCAGTCCGTCAACGCGATGGCAGGGGCGGTCGTGCTGACCGCCACGCATGTGGAGCAGCGCCCTCCAGCCACGTCGGGGCGGCCGGGGCAGCGCATGCTGCCGCCACCCAAGCCATGGCCGGCTCTCCATGTCGGCCGCCGACAAGGTCAAGCTCGACGGCGTCACCGACGGTGCCGAGCCCAATGCCGTGCAGTCGGTCAACGGCCAGACCGGTGCGGTGGTGCTGTCCCACACGGACGTCGGCGCAGCATGGTCGGGGCATTCGCACGGGCTGGCGACGAGCGGGTTCGCCGGGTTCATGGCGCCTGGCGACAAGGCCAAGCTCGACGCGGTGGAGAATGGTGCGACCGCCGATCAGACGGCTGGCGAGATCCTCGACGCGGTCAAGTCCGTGGACGGTGCCGGCTCCGGCCTGGATGCCGACCTGCTGGACGGCGTCCAGGGGACCGATTTCCAGCAGAAGCGCCGACACCTTCGACGGCATCGGCATCGAGGCGGCTCCGCCGTCGGGACCCACGACTACGCGCGATCGCTGCCGGCGGCACGGATCGAGATGATCCGGCACGTCTGCATCGCCGGCACGGCCACCGTTGAACTACGCGACGATGGCGGGAGTGCTGGCCACCCTGGCCGTGTCGACCACGCCGGCCGTGGACGCCGCGGTGTCGCACGTCGTGGCGGCCGGAGAGCGCCTGTATCTCAACGTGACCGCAGTCGACGGCTGCGAAGATCTGGAAGTGTGGTTCCGAGGGTGATGCGTGGCGTTCCGTTACTACAACTTGTCCACCGGCGCCGGTCCCGCCCTTCTGACCCTTGCAACCGGCTCGATCTACCAGGGGGCCGACGTACCGCGACACGTTCAACACACGATCCTGGGGCGTAGCCTGGTCGTGACTACCGACTGGCAGATTTCCAGTGATCCGGGCTTTGGATCAGTTCCTTGGCAAAGCCTGGGCCAATCCGCCGACTTCTACACAGCGACCCTTCCGGCGGACACCTTGCCGGATGGGTCATACTACGCCAGATGGCGGGTCAACTACGCGGATGGAACGTCAAGCCCTTGGGCGCCCGCCATCGCGTTCACGGTCACCACGCCGGCCGTCAGCGTGCTGGCCAAGGTGTGGGGAGCCGGGGGCGGCGGTGGTGCCGTCATCAACACCAGCCCGGCCCGCGAAGGCGGCAACGGCGGCATCCTGGCCCTGACAGGCAACCTCAACCCCGGCGACCAGATCACGGTCGTGGTTGGGTACGCAGGTGCGGGCAACGTCTATGCCACCAGCGGCTACAACCCCAGGCAAAGCGGCGTGATCCCTGGCGGCCGGGGCTTCAGTTCTGGAAGCCAAGGCGGAGGTAACGGCGGGGGCGGCAGCGGCTTTGTTCCTTGGTGCCGTGTCGCTCAAGTGAACGTTTTGGCACGCTGGTGGCGGCGGGGAGGCTGCGGAAACTTTAACGCTCCCGGCGGTATCGGCGGCGGGGACGGAGCCGGCGGGCTTGTCGGCGGGGCCGGCGGGACCGGCGAGCGTCCAGTCCGCCAGCCACCGGCGGTTCTGGACAGGCGCGCCGCGGGCACCGGTGGCGTTACTGGCGGTTACGATGGTGCCAGGCGTTGGTCGGCGGCAACGGGCAACACGGGCAGCGCCTTGGCGGCGGCGGCGGCGGGGCCTACGGTGGTGGCGGGGGCTGGTCGCGTGGCTCCGGCGGCGCTGGTGGAGGCGCTTTCCCAGTTGCCGGATGGACGCGCGACACCACCGCCGAAGCTGCCAGCGAATCTGAAAAGCCGGCGGCGTGCCGCGTACAACGCAGCGAACGCCTCTGCTGGCGAACCCGGCCGTGTCGAAATTACCGACGGGAACGTGGACCACGGTCTATTCGGCCCGGCACCTACACCCATACGGTGGCCTGACAGCCGATCGATCCACACCGCGATCGACACCAGGGGTAGCCGTGATCGTCGACGGCTATTACACGGCCCTGCGCGAACTGCTGGCGACGGGGAACGCCGACAAGGTGGTCGCGCGGATCGGCTTCGGGATCGGAACCGCTCCCGAGGCTGCGGGCGATACCGCGCTCACCGGTGCCTACGTCAAGGCGCTGTCCGGCTTCGAGATGGACCCCGCGAACCCGCGCCTGCTGCGCTTCACCTACAAGCTGCTGCGCGGTGAGGCCAACGGCATGGCGATCACCGAGATCGGCCTGTTCACCGCGGATGGACAGCTTGTCGCCCGCAAGGTGCGCAACCCGATCCTGAAGACCCCGGACATGGAGATCGGGGACAGCTGGGAACTGCTGGTCTGAGGAACACACGACATGGCGAACCTTCCCGATGTGACCACGCCGGGCTTCCCGGACGTCTACGAACTGGCCGTGGACGACCCGGTCGCGGGCGGTCCGGACGGGGTCGACAACCTCCCGCACAAGCAGCTGGCCGGAACGCACCCTGTACCCTGAAGCAGCGGGCCGACAGCACTGCATCGGCCGTGAGCGCGGTCGACGCCCGGGTCGAAGACGCGTGGGGCGAGCTCGGTCGGGTCCGTCGGCCGGGCAGTGCCAGCTCGCCTGGGAGTTGCGGCGACGGGGTACGACTTCGAGCTGTTCTCGCAGGGCTTCGAGTGGCGCGACATGGACCCGGTCACGGTCGTGCAGACCGTCGCCGGTGACGAGAGCATCGATGTGTCGGACACCTCGGAACTCCAGGTGGGCGGCACCTACGCGATCTATTCCGGTACTGGCGTCGCCTATCCGGTGACGGTATCCGCGGTCCTGTCGCCTGTGCGGCTCCGCGCGAGCGAGGTGCTGTCGGTCAGCCTCTCCGGCGCAACCCTGGCCCGCACATCGTGGGACGTCCGTGCTGGCTACGCGGTCGCGAAGAATGGCGGCGTCTTCTACTCCCGCCCGGTGCGGTCGCTGCGCTACTACGGCGATGGTCGCGTGGTTATCCGCCGCGACGACAGTGACGGCACGCTCGGCCTCCAGTACCGGGTCGCCGGCACCAGTGGTGCCTGGCAGGACGCCACCCTGCTCGGGACGGTCGCCCGCGCGGAGAACACCCGCGACGAGGAATACCGGGTGGTCGGCGGAAGCCTGGTCGAGTTCCGCCTGGAAATGGCCAATGGTCCCTCCGCCAGGGACATGACGGTGTTCCACATGGTGGCCTTCCCCGGCGATACGGCCGGGCGGGCCTGGGACGTGGCCCAGCCGGTGAACCTGTCCCCGGTCAACGGTGCTACCAGCCTCAACGATACCGTGCCGCTGGGGGCAGCAGCCTACCGGAGCCTTTACGGCATGCCCAGGACAAGCAGGAGTTCCGGGTGGCGACCGAGGCCGAGATGGCATCAACGTCGTGTACTCGCCGCTGTTGGTAGCGCGAGCAACACCCACACCATTCCCGCCGGCAACCTGGCCGTGGACACCGGGTACTTCTGGCAGCTCCGCTATCAGGACGCGGACGGCACCTGGTCGCCCTGGTCCGAGCCCACCGCCTTCACCACCGGGTCGGTGTTCCAGCATATCCAGCAGCCGACCAACACCGCGCCGGCCGCCGGAACCACCAGCGCGTCGGTCCTGCCGACCCTGCAGGCATCGGCCTTCACGGTGATCGGCGGCACGGACACCCACGCGGCGTCGCAGTGGCAGGTGCGCCACCGACAGCGCCTTCACCGCAATCGTGCTCGATACCGGAGAGACCTCGTCCAGCAAGACCAGTCACGCGGTCCCGGCCGGCATCCTGCAGGATCAGACCGCCTATTTCTTCCGGGTCCGCTACAAGGGGGCCGCACTCGGCTGGTCGCCATACTCCAGCCCGACCGGCTTCAGCACCCAGGCGGTGCCGGCGGCACCGACCAACACCGCGCCGGCGAACGGGGCGACCGACGTGGCGGTGGCGCCGACCCTCCAGACCTCGGCGTTCTACATTCCAGGCGGCGGCGACACCCACGCCAAGTCGCAGTTCCAGGTGGCGACGGACAGCGGCTTCGCAACCATCATCTATGACAGCGGTGAGACTGCCGATCTGACGTCGCATTTGGCGTCCAGCGGCCTCGTGGCGCTGACGACCTACCACTGGCGTGCCCGCCACAAGGGCCTTCGTCACCGGCTGGGGGCCGTGGTCGGCGCCAACCAGCTTCACCACCCGTCTGCCATCCGGATCCACGGCCTACGCGACCTCGGGAACCTTCACCTGGACCGCTCCGGCCGGTGTCACCAGCGTCACCGTCAAGGTGATCGGCGCTGGCGGTGCCGGCGGCAACGACTATGGAGGTGGGCCATCACCCGGAGGTGGCGGCGGAGGTGGCGGTGCCACGGGCACCTACACCGTGATCCCCGGCACCGGTTACGCCGTGACGATTGGTGCCGGCGGCACCCCTCCGGCAACCCCAATGGCGGCTCCAGCAGCTTCGGGTCGTTCCTGTCTGCGACCGGCGGTGCAGCCGGAGGCAGCGACCCCAATCGCAGCGGTGGTGCGGGCGGGGTTGGTGCTGGCGGAAGCACGCTGAACGGCACCGGTGGGGCCGGCGGCATGGGCGAGAGCGACAACCAGTCGGGTGACGCGACCGACGGCGGTAACGCCATCGGCATCGGTGGCGGCGGCGGTGGCGGCTGGATGCGAGGCTCCGGTGCCGGCGCCCTGAACGACGGGGCCGGGCAGGGTGGCGGCGGTGGCAATGGGCTGGGCGGTGTCGGACGGGTCACCATCACTTGGGGAGGCTGATCATGTGGGCGCGGATCGACAACGGCTTGGCCGTCGAGTTCACCAGCGAGGATCCTTCCGATCGGTTCCATCCCGACCTGACTTGGGTAGCGGTTCCGCCGAGTCTTCACAGCTGGGCCGATACCACCTACGTCGCCGACACCGAGGACGGGCTGCGGCCGCCGTCGCTCGACACCATCAAAGTCCAGGCACGAGCCCGCGTGGCCGCCCGCCGTTACCAGGAGCAGGGACGGGGTGTCACGGTCGGCAGCTTCCGGTTCCACACCGACCAGGAAGCCTGCGCCAACCTGACGGGTGCTGTGGTGCTGGCACGCGAGGTCGAGGCCCGCGACGGGCCGGGCTCCTATGGTGCCAAGTGGAAGACGCTCGACGGCTTCATCATTCTCGATCTGACAGGCCTCATCACTGTCGGCCTGCAGGCAGGCGCGTTCGTCCAGTCCTGCTACGACCGCGAAGACGCGATCGGCGTCCTGCTGGACGCAGCCACCGACTGGGCCGCCGTCGTCGCCGTTTACGACGCCGAGATCGATACGGGCTGGCCGGCCGACGCCGCGTAGCCAGCGCTTCTTCATAAAAGCCATCCGGACCCCGCCCTCTGGCGGGGTCTCTTACGTTGAGGGAGGGAGATCCCCATGCCCGAGCAGTTCCTGCACGGCGTCGAGGTCGTCGAGATCGACACCGGGCCACGGCCGATCCGCACCGTCAAGTCCTCGGTAATCGGTCTGGTTGGCACGGCACCCGACGCCAATCCCACGGCCTTCCCGCTCGACACCCCGGTCCTGGTCGCCGGATCCCCTCGCCGCCCTCGCCAGCCTCGACACCACGGGCAATTTCGCCGGCACCCTGCCGGCCGCCCTCGACGGCATCTTCGACCAAGCTGGCGCCATGGTCGTGGTGGTTCGCGTCGCTGAAGGCGCCGACGTCGCCGAGACTGAAGCCAACGTTATCGGCGGCGTGGCCCCCGGAACCGGCGTCTACACCGGCGTCCACGCGCTGATGGGCGCCCAGGCCTCGCCTCGGCGTCACACCGCGCATCCTGATCGCACCGGGGTTCACCCACCGGCAGGCCGCCGGTCCGCGACGGTCTGCTCGCCAATGCGGTCGTCGCCGAACTGCTCGGCATCGCCGAGCGCCTGAGGGCCGTGATCATCACCGACGGGCCGAACACGTCGGATGCAGACGCCATCGCCTTCCGGGGCGACTGGGGCAGTGCCCGCGTCTACGTCGTCGATCCCTGGGTGCTGCGGTGCGCGGCGGCGCCATCGTGCCGGAGCCGCCGAGCGCCCGCGTCGCCGGCATGATCGCCCGCATCGACAACGACCGCGGCTTCTGGTGGTCGCCCTCGAACCAGGAGATGTTCGGCATCGTCGGCACCTCCAGGCCGGTTCGACTTCGGCGCTCGGCGACCCGGAACAGCCGGGCCAATCACCTGAACGAGAACGAGGTCGCCACCATCATCCGCGAGGACGGCTTCCGGCTCTGGGGCAACCGCACCCAGTGCTGCCGATCCGAAGTTCGCCTTCCTATCCGTCAGGCGGACCGCCGACCTCATCAACGACAGCCTGCTGCGCGCCCATCTCTGGGCCGTCGACCGCAACATCACCCGCACCTACCTCGAAGACGTGAGCGAGGGCGTGAACGCCTATCTGCGCTCGCTGAAGGCTCAGGGCGCCATTCTCGGCGGGCGCTGCTGGCCCGATCCAGACCTGAACAGCCCGGCCAACCTCGCCCAGGGCAAGGTCTACTTCAACCTCGACTTCACCCCGCCATACCCGGCCGAGCACGTCACCTTCCGCTCGCACCTGGTGAACGACTACCTCGTGGAGATCCTCTGATGGCGATCCAGCTGCCGCGCGTGCTGAAGAACTCCAGCACCTTGCGTCGACGGTCGTGGCTATGCCGGCCGCGTCGACGAGATCACCCTGCCGAAGCTGACTGTGAAGACCGAGGAGCACCGTGCCGGCGGCATGGACGCGCCGATCCGTCTCGACATGGGGATGGAGGCGCTCGAAGCGACGCTGATGCTCGCTGAGCTGGACGAGGCGGTGTTCGCGACCTTCGGCCTGCTCGGCCGCGACGCCATCCCGGTCACTGTGCGCGGCGCCATTCAGGCCCAGGGCGGCGAGGCCCAGGCGGTCGTCGTCAACCTCCGCGGCGGCTGGCAGGAACTGGATCCCGGCACCTGGAAGGTCGGCGATCGCAACGGGCTGACCGTCAAGATGGCCTGCTCCTACTACAAGCTCGCCATCGCCGACCGCGACCTCGTCGAGATCGACATCCCCAACCTCGTCCGCCTGATCGACGGCAAGGACCAGCTCGAAGGCCAGCGCACCGCGCTCGGTCTCTGATCGCTATTGCCGCAACCGACCTGACATTGATCGCGAGGATCCCATGACCACGACCGCCATCGCCCCTGACGCCTCGGTGACCATCGATCTGCTGGTCCCCGTCACCGTCCAGGGCCGCACGCTTGCCAGTGTCACCGCTGCGCCGCCCCAAGGTCGGGGACCTTCGCCGCATGGACAAGGTCAAGGGTTCGGAGATGGAGCGCACGCTCTACCTGATCGGCCAGCTGGCCGAACTCGCGCCCGCTGAGGTCGACGAGCTGGACGCTGCCGACCTCGCCACGCTCGGAGACGTGGTCGCGGGTTTTACCGCGCGATAGGGGCGGCCCCGGCTTCTGTTCGTGCAGCCATGGCCGATGTCGCCCTGGTATTCCACTGGCCGCCCGAGGTGATGGACGCCATGGACACCGATGAGCTGCTCGACTGGCGTCGGCTTGCCGCCGAGCGATCGGGGGACGGTGATGGCCAAGGCGAACACCCAGGTATCCGTCACCATCGCCGCGGTCGATGCGCTGACCGCACCCGTGCGCCGCATGAACCAGGCGGTCGGCGGCATGCTGCAGCCGATCGCGGCCCTGCAGGCAGCCGTCGGACGGCTCGGCCGCGAGGTCGGGTTGGAGCGTCTCGGCCGCTCGATCCAGAAGCTGGGCGACCGGCTCGCCGGCGTCGGTGCTGCGGCCGGCACCAGCCTTGGTCGGATCGGCCTCGCTGGCCGGCGGCGCGGCAGCAGCCATCACCGGGCTGGTGCTGGGGACCGCCAACCAGGGCGACGAGATGGTGAAGAACGCCCAAAGGGCCGGCGTCGGTATCGAGCCGTTCCAGCGTCTGGCCTACGCCGCCGCCATGAGCGGTGCCGAGGCGACCGAACTGGTCGGTGCGCTCCAGAAGCTTCTCCAACACCGCAGCACAGGCTGCTGACGGAGGTCGCGAGCAGGCCGAGGCCTTCGGAGCAGCTCGGCGTCGCCATCTACGACGCCGCCGGTGCCATCCGGCCGACCGAGGCGATGTTTGCGGATGTCGCCGAAGCGTTGTCGCGGATGCCCGAGGGTGCGGAGAAGACCGCGCTCGCCATCGCCGTGTTCGGGCGCAGTGGTGCGAACCTGATGCCGTTCCTGAACAGCGGGCGTGACGGATTGGCCGAGATGGGTGCCGAGGCCGAGCGGCTCGGCCTGGATCATGTCGGAGACCGCCGCCAAGCAGGGCGAGGCCTTTAACGACAACCTGGAGCGCCTGCATCGTCAGGTCGCCGCTGTCGGCCGGTCGATCGGTGAGCAGCTGGTACCGGTCGCGGACGACCTGGTGAACACGCTCCGCGCCTGGGTCGCCGAGAACCGACAGCTCGTGCTCGACACGGTGACCGACTGGATCGAGCGGCTGAAGGCAGTCATCACCGCACTGCTCGATCCGGCGAGCAGTCTGCGCCAGGAACTGGCATCCCTCTGGGCCCGTGTCCAGGCGGGGTATCGAGGCGGTCAAGCCGCTGGTCGATCTGCTCGGCGGGCCGGCGATGGTCGCCGTCGGCGGACTGGCAGCGTGGGTCGCCGGGCCACTTGTCTTGGCCTTCGCCATGCTGGTCCCGGCGGTCCTCCAGGTCGCTGCCGCCCTCGTGCCGGTGATCGCAAGCACCGGGCTCTTGGCGGCGAAGTTCGTCGCCGGCTTGGTCCCAGCCAGTTGCCACCGCTGTCCCGGCGATCTGGGGCATGACGGCCGCACTTCTGGCCAGCCCGATAACCTGGATCGTCGCCGGCATCGCCGCACGTCGGCCGGAGCGATCTACCTCATCGTCCGGCACTGGGAGCCGATACGGGCCTGCCGCTGTCGTTCTGGGAACCGATCCGCACCGCCTTCCGATCAGGGCTTCGTCGAGGGCGTGTCGTCGAGGTCTCTGGCTCGCTTCAGCCCTGTGACACTCGTCGTGGCCGATGCCGTTCGCGCGCTGGTCGAGTGGCTGTCCGGCGTCGACCTGTTCGTTCTCGGCTCGGAATGGGCCGGGCGTCTCTGGGATGGTCTCCGCGACCGCTGGGCCGCCATGCAGGCATGGCTCCGGGACGCCGTCGCGGGGCTCACCGAGTGGATGCCGGAGTGGGTGAAGGCGCAGCTCGGGATCGACCTCACGGCGAACATTGCGGCTCATCCGGCGCTGGACCACGGACAGCCGTGGCGCCGCATCCGGCGGCGCAGCATCGTCCCGCCTGCTGCCCGACGTGATTGTCCTGCCGCCGGTGCCACCGGAGGTCGGCGTGCGTGCTGAAGTCCGCTCCGCGGGCGACGCCCTTGGGGCGGTCGCCCGAGCACCGACTGTCCCCGCGACGACGCCGATCGCCATGTCGGTCCCGCGAGTGGGTCTCCCCCAATGGGTCGGGGCAGCAACGGACGGCGGTCCGTCCGGACCATC
Source organism: Rhodospirillaceae bacterium (assembly GCA_018401495.1). Taxonomy (GTDB): domain Bacteria; phylum Pseudomonadota; class Alphaproteobacteria; order Thalassobaculales; family Thalassobaculaceae; genus Thalassobaculum_A. The sequence goes on along the minus strand of JAGYJX010000005.1, from coordinate 429,759 downwards.
TTCCGAGGCAGCACCTCTGCTGGTTCCCAACCCGACCTTGCCAGCGGCACCCGCGCTGCCGGCACTGTCGGCGATCCCGATACCTACCGGCCCTCTTGATGCCGCGACCGGCGACCCGTCTTCCATCCTCTATCCGGGTGCCCGCCAAGCAGCGGCGCCGACCGCCCCGGCCGCTGAGCCCCCAGCGTCTCGATCACCATCGCCGAGGGCGCGGTCAGGATCGCGCTCGACGGCGCGGCCGATCCCGACCGTCTCGCCGCCGCGATCGAGGATCACCTGGCTTCGGTCGCCCGGCGCGCCGCGTCGGAGGCCCGCGCGGCCCTGCACGACTGAGGTCGTCATGCCCGAGATCATGATGGCGCTCGGCGAGTTCCGCTTCGCGCTCGATACCGCCGCCTACGATCGGCTCAGGCGTTCCGACACCTATCGTTGGCAGGCCCAGGGACCGTCTCGGCCGCCGGCCGGCCCAGCAGTTCACCGGGCACGGTGCCTCGACCGTCGAACTCGACGGGCACGATCTATCCGGCCTTCCGAGGCGGGCTCGGCCAGATCGCCGCCATGCGCGAGGCCGCCGACGCCGGCACGCCACTGGAAATGGTCGACGGCACCGGCAGGGTCTGGGGTCTCTGGTGCATTCTCGACCTCCGTGAGACCCAGGCCGTGTTCCTCGCCGACGGCGTGCCGCGCAAGCTGGAGTTCTCCATCAAGCTGGTCGCCTACGGGGAGGACGCATGACCGCTGTCCGCTACCTGACCCGCGACGGCGACATGCTCGACTGGATCTGCTGGCGCCACTACGGCCGCAGCGACACGCTCGAAGTCGTGCTCGCCGCCAATCCCGGCCTGGCCGAGCGCGGGCCGGTCCTGCCGGCAGGCATCGAGTTGACGTTGCCAGACATCCCACCGCCGGCGCCGCGACGCATCCTGCGCATCTGGGGATGAGCGATGCCCTGGACTCCCGCCTTCCGCCTCGAAGCCGACGGCCGTGACGTCACGGCTGCGATCCGCGACCGGCTGCTGGCGCTCCGCATCGAAGACGAGGCGGAGACCAAGAGCGACCGGCTGAGCCTCACTCTCGACGATCGCCCGCGGCTGGACGGCGCCGTCGCCGACCTGCCGACGCCCGACACCATGCTGTCGGTATGGCTCGGCTACCGCGAGACCGGCGCCATCGACATGGGCCGCTACCGGGTCGACGAGATCACCTACAGCGGTCCTCCTGCCACACTGGAGGTCAAGGCGACCGCCGCCGCTCTGGGCCAGGATATCCGTGCGGCCCGTTCCCGTTCCTGGCACCGCCAGACCCTCGGCGATCTCACCCGCACCATCGCCGCGGACCACAGGCTGGAAGCACGGGTCGAGGCGTCTCTCGATGCGATCCCACTGCCCCATCTGGATCAGACGACCGAGGGCGACATCGCTTTCCTGGCGCGCATCTCGAACCGGTACGACGCCGTCGCCCGGCCGCTCGGGCCGGTCCTGGCGGTCGTCCGGCGCGGTACCGCAACCACGGCGTCGGGTGCGCTGCTACCGGCAGTGACGCTGACGCCGGCCGAGGTCACGCGCTGGTCCTACACCTATGCCGCCCGCCGCGAGGCGGGCGCTGCCGGCGACAAACGCGGGGGCGTGCGCGCCTGGTGGTGGGATATCGCCGCCGGCGAGTCCCGAAAGATCGAGCAGGGATCGCCGCCCTACGAAGACATCCGCCGCCTGCACGACAGCGAGGCCGATGCCAGGGCGTCGATAGCCGCCCACGCCAACACGGCCGCCCGGTCCAACGCCGAGCTGTCGATCGACCTGCCGGGGCGCCCCGACATCCAGGCCGAAGCCACCCTCGTTCTGTCCGGGTGGCGGCCGCTGATCCCCATCCGGTGGCGGATTACCCGCGTCACTCACGACCTGAAGCCCGCTGGATACACCTGCCGGATCGGGGCCGAGGTCTTGCCCGACCTGTTTGATCCAACCGCTGGCGCGACCGCCCAATGAGGAGACCGTCATGAAGCGCCCCGTCCGCGACGGCGGTCGCATCGTCATGCCCGAAGCCGAGTTCGAGCAATTGCTGGAGCGCGCGGCCGAGACCGGCGCGCGACGCGCCCTGCATGAGGTCGGCCTCGATGGCGACGACGCGGCCGACGACATTCGCGATCTGCGTTCGCTGCTCGGATGCATGCGGCTCGCGAAGCGCACGGCCGTGCAGACCGTCGTGCGGCTGATCACCACCGGCATCCTGCTCGCCCTGATGGCCGGCATCGCCATCAAGCTGAAGCTGTTCGGCGACGGTCCCTGACCGGCGCTTCCGATCCTCAACCCACCAGCCCGCCGTTCGGCGGGTTTTTTGTGTCCGGAGATCCCCGATGACCACGACCTACCTTCGACCACTGGCGCGACGTGCCCGATGGCGCCTGGCGCTGGACGAACTTCTCCCCCGCCGAGATCGCCTGCCGGGGCAGCGGCTCCCTGCGGATCAACGAAGAAGCGCTCGACAAGCTCCAGGCGCTGCGCGATCGACTTGGCAAGCCGCTCATCGTCCGTTCGGCCTATCGCAGCCCGGCGCACAACCGCGCCGTCGGCGGCGCGCCGCGCTCCAAGCACATGGACGGCACGGCCTTCGACATCGCCATGGCGAACCACGACCCGGTCGCGTTCGAGGCGGCGGCGCGCGAGGTCGGGTTCCTCGGCTTCGGCTTCTATCCGCGCTCGGGCTTCATGCACATCGATCTCGGGCCCGCGCGGCAGTGGGGCGAGCGGTTCCCGGTGCGGGCGACGCGCGTTCGCCGCCGAAACGCCGCCCGCGCGCGAGGTGCTGGCCGACAGCCGCACCATGAAGGGCGGCGGCGCGGCCGGTGTGGCGACGCTGGGCGCCGCAGGCGTCGAGGTGGCGCAGAACGTCCTGGCCGAGACCCAGTCCGCCATCCTGCCGCTCGTGCCCTATCTCGACACCCTGCGCTGGGTGTTCATCGCCGTGGCGCTCGGCGGCATCGCCGTCACGATCTACGCCCGCGCTCGACGACTGGAAGCGGGGGCGGCGATGATCGGCGCTCTCATCACCGGGATCGCCGCCAGCCCCTGGGTGCGGGCGGCCCTGCGCTACGGCGCCATCGCGCTCGCCGTGCTCCTGTTCCTGCTGTCGATCCGTCGCGCCGGTGAGCGCGCCGGACGGCTGGCGGAACGCCTCGAAACCACGGAGAAGGCCAATGATGTCCAACGCCAGATGCTGGAGGCGGCGGCTCGCCGTCCTCGCGATCGCGACGAGCTTGCTGACCGGCTGCGCGACGGTCGGTTCTGAACCGCGCATCGCCACCGTCTGCCCGCCCGTCGTGGAGTACACCCGCGAGTTCCAGGCGCGCGCGGCCGAGGAACTCGGGATGCTTCCGGACGGGTCTGCCATCGCCGAGATGCTGAGAGACTATACTGTGATGCGACGGCAAGCGATTGCATGCATTGAGTGAATTTCATTGCAACGGCTTTCACGTCCGATTGCGTCAGGTAAGCCATAAGATTATGCATCTTCGCGATTTTTGATCAAGTTTATGTTTTTGTTGATTTTTGGGCGCATGGGCGGAATTGTGTTTGGGTAAGCGATTGAGTGAGAGGTTGGTGATGCGCTTTCTGATTGTTTCATTCATCGGTCTGATTTTGGGGGGATGTCAAAACCCGCATGCTATTGGAGGCGCTGCGCTCGGCGGTCTCGGTGGGGCCTACGGAGGCTCCTTGATTGGCCAGGGCCAAGGCCGGCTGGCATCGACCGCGGCGGGCGCGCTTCTCGGTGCTGGGGTTGGCGGATACCTTGGGAGCTTCTTTGACCAGGTGAACCGCAATAGCTCATTGATCCAAGGTCTGAGCGAGCGTCCAGCGGCCAATCCAGCAACGGTTTATCCAGCGCCGGCGATTTACAGCGTTCCGCCACAGACCGGGTATCCGCAGAGCTATCAGGTTCCGATGAATTGTCAGGTTGTGAACAATTACGTCACCTGCTCTTCCACTAAAAATTAATCAAGCTTCTGAAAGCGCAATCTTTACCTAGAAAAAATATCGTTGTGCTGATCGATAGTAACGGTAACATCTGTTGTCTGGGCTGTGCGTTCGCCGCGGGTATGGGGGCAAGATCCGATGGACGTGAGTATCTTCGCGTTTGAACAGCAGGTTTCCCGATCCGCCAGGAGCTTTTCAAGAAGGGCGGGCTTCTGAGCAAGCCGACCCCCCCGAGCGCGGAGGAGCTGCAGACTGGACTGGACTCTGCCTTGGGTCGTATCGACGACTTTGTCTTTCCACGGCTGTCGGCCTCTAGGGTGGTACGTTATTTCTACGGAGCCCGGCTCCGCGATGGCGGCAGCAAGTTGAGTTCGGTGTCCACGTCGTTCGCGCTTGCGGCCCTGACGACGCCCGAGTTGGTGACGTCGCCTCGGGTCTTTGCATTCCCCGATCGGGAAGACCGGTTCGTGAGTTCGCAGGTCCGTCAGATGCTGCGGGAGCTTGGGGATCAGGCTGATTTCGAGATTGGCCTTCTCTATCTGAGCGATCTGGCGAAGCCAGAGATTGAGCAGATCTTCAAGGATGCCTATGTCGAGTTCAGTGAGCGTGCCAAGGGCGAGTTGCACCTTCTGACACTGGCTGAGAACGGCATTCTGAATCTGTCGTTGGGAAACCTTCCGAATGGGACGCTAGGGGGCTCGCTGGCGGGTGAGGTCAGCGGTCGGATCGCACACGACACGCTGAACGCTGTTACGGTCGAGGCGTTCCTGACAATGATGGATATCGGGCGCGCCGATGACGGGATCAAAGGGGCCGTCCGTTCAGCCCCTATTATCGGAGGAGGTTGATCCGGCGGATGTACGAGCCGCTAAAGTGGAGCGAGCAGATGTTAACACCAATACTGACCAGCACTCGTACTTTTCAGTTCGCTTGGTCGAATCAGGCGAAAAAAAGATCAACGTCATTAGTGCTATACGCCGCGTAGCGACACGTAAGCTTTAAGGATGCAAAGGATAAGGCCGAAGGAGCGCCAGTAATACTCTTGACTGAACTGGCAGAGGCCCAGGCTGTCCAAGCCAAACTACAACTTGAGGAGGCCGGGGCTACTGTTGAAATTATAAAGGATGGCATTGTGCACAGTTCGAATAATGGATTTTCAGATGATATTCCTCAAAAAGAGGAGATAGTCGATTTTCTTGATGCGGTGACTGATAAAATTCTGGAGCGTGGATTGTTGACGAAAATAATTGGATTTCAAGATTTTGACATCAAAATGTCCATGGAGTTTTATGACAACAATGGCAGTCAAAATTTAAAAGTTAATTTAAACATTTTGGCCGATTCTGATCTGAAGCCACTTAGTTCAGATCGTTGCGATGAAATTCAAGACTTAGTAATTGATTATTTGAAGAAAAGGGTATTAATGACTTACTTATTGAAGCTGGCATTCGGTCTGATGACCCGATGTACGATCCAGCTGATATGATTGATTGGGTTCAGATCGCAATAAATGGCAAAAAGTTATATTGAATGCGCAATCCACGCGAATTTAGAGATGATTGTAAAGTTTGCTCCGGCCGAACATGATTGGTAGTACGGAGGGTTATGAGTTTCTTTTCCGTGAGGCCCGGCACGCTTTGAGTAACTTCACATTTAAGATAGTAACAAAAACTGTTTCCATCTGAGGTGCGACTAAGACTGAGATAAGGTTTTCGATTATAAGGAGCGCGATAAGAGGATGCCTATAAGTCTTGATGTATTTGAGTACTGCAGGAAAAACCATGGTCTATTCGCTAGTTGGGCGGTTTGGCCAGATCCAGACATGAAACCGAAGAGCAATATGGAGGATCTGAGTATTTTTGAGGTGCCTCAGTTGTATCAAACGCTAGAAGCTCTGCATAACAATTTTATCTTGGTTGCTCTTAATATTTCTACTAAAGAAATAATGCACCCTCTTTCAATTTTCATGGTCAAAATGGAGAGGTTTACAAAGCGCGATATGCGTTACGTGGTACCCCGCTGTGAGGAAGTTATATGACGGATATCTTAAAAGACTTTCTTGAGGTGGATTCCTCTAAAGTTGAAAAAGCTATAAAAATAATCCGTCTTTGCTACTTCCTCATCTCGAGTTTTTAAAAACGAGATCTTAACGTTAGGGAAACGACAAAGTTTCGTTAGTAGCTTTTGGCGGAATTGTTCATTCAATACTGAATGAATATTTGTCCAAGAGATTTCAAAATATTCAAAATTGATCACTATGCCGTTCGTTCAAGTAAAGAAATATACCGAAATAAAGTTTTAAAACAGATGGAGGCTTTTACCTAACGGTTATATTATTAATCTGAACTTCCTACTTTTGCCAGTTACACTCCTTTGATATCGCGTGATTTTGTGTCACGCGAGGGTATGGCTTGCTGGGTACGTTCCGGCTTGATGCCGAGGAGTTCGAAGGCGCGCTGCTGGGTGGCTTTTGGCCTTTGACCTGCCCCTGAGAAATTCCTCCAGCTGAGGTTAGAGTCCGGCCCCTACGAGGGACGGACGATGAAGCGAAGCAGGTACACGGAAGAGCAGATCATCGGGGTGCTGCGGGAGCACGAGGCTGGTGCGAAGGCGGCGGACCTGTGCCGCAAGCACGGGATGTCCGAGGCGACGCTGTACAACTGGAAGGCCAAGTACGGCGGCATGGACGTGTCGGACGCCAAGCGGCTGAAGGCGCTCGAGGACGAGAACGCCAAGCTGAAGAAGCTGCTGGCGGAATCGATGCTCGACGCCTCGGCGCTGCGCGAGTTGCTGTCAAAAAATGGTAGGGCCCGCCGCCAAGCGTGAGGCTGTCGCGCATCTGCAGGAGGCGATGCAGATGAGCGAGCGCCGGGCCTGTTCCGTCATTGGCGCCGACCGGACCAGCGTCCGGTACCGGTCTTGTCGCCCCGACGACGTCGAGTTGCGCGGCCGGCTGCGCGATCTGGCCAACGCCCGTCGCCGGTTCGGCTATCGGCGGCTGTTCGTCCTGCTGCGCCGGGAAGGCGAGCCCGCGGGGCGCAACCGGATCTACCGGCTGTACCGCGAAGAGGGCCTGTCGGTGCGCCGGCGCCGAGCCCGGCGGCGTGCCGTCGGCACCCGCGCGCCGATCCTGGTCGAGGCCCAGGTCAACGCCCGCTGGTCGCTGGACTTCGTGCACGACCAGTTCGCCTGCGGCCGGCGCTTCCGGGTGCTGAACATCGTCGACGACGTGACCCGGGAATGCCTGGCGGCCGTGCCCGACACCTCGATCTCCGGCAAGCGGGTGGCACGCGAACTGACGGCGCTGATCGAGCGGCGCGGCAAGCCCGTCCTGATCGTGTCCGACCACGGCACCGAGTTGACCTCCAACGCCATCCTGGCCTGGAGCGCCGAGCACCGGGTCGACTGGCACTACATCGCCCCGGGCAAGCCCATGCAGAACGGCTTCGTGGAGAGCTTCAACGGCAGGATGCGCGACGAGTTGCTCAACGAGACCCTGTTCTTCGGCCTCGACCACGCCCGATCGCTCGTCGCCGAATGGGTCGAGGACTACAACACCGCGAGGCCACATTCCTCGCTCGCCTACCAGACACCGGCGGCCTACGCCGCAAACCTCAACGCAACAGGCGCCCGGCTGCGCAATCCCGACCAGCTCCGCCGGGCACCTGTTGCTCACCCCGCGCTGAACGGCGCATCAACAGCCGAGGCTCTAATCGCAACTGGATGAAAGTTCAGGGGCAGGTCACAGGTCACTGCCGCCCGCGATGCGCCCGTTTTTGACGCATGCACCCACTACATTACATCCGTCACGATGGAGGTTGCATGACGAACAAATACGAGCGGCGATACTTGATTGAGCTTGCTTACCGGGTTGCCAGCAGTTTTCCCGCCCGCAGTGTTGTGGCCAAGGAGTTTTTAAGCTGGGTCGAGGATCAGGATCTGGGATTCGACTGGGATCCGGAGATCGACAGTTTCAGGAAGAAATGTATCCCTGCCTCCGTCTGGTCCGACCTGCGGAAGCGGCTCGCTGACCGGTTTGCATTGGTCCCGCGCGCGAAACCGGACGTCTTGACGGAGAACATCACCCTCCTGGCAGACTATGTCGGGCTGACCGCGCAAGAGCGCGCTATCTTCGAACTTGCCGTTCGCGCTGGGCGTTCCGGGCCCGTGAATTCTTTGTGCAACGCCTTGGTCGATGATGCACGGATCCCGGTGCAGGATGCGGTCATCCATCTTTCTGGAGTGCCCGCGGCTAGTGTGCGGTGCGCCCTCGCACCAACCGGCCGCTTGCTGGTCTCCGGTCTCTTGCAGTTCGACAAGCCGCCCCTGAATGGCCTCGGGCTCTTTCCGTCCGACCGCCTTCTTGTGGCTCTGGATCCGCCCTCACGCACTCTCGGTGACATTCTGGGCAAGCTTTATGCGCGCGTCGGAGCCGCATCCGTGGCCTGGGAGGATTTCGAGCATCTTGGCGCTGGGCGTGACTTTGCATTCCGCCTGCTCCGCGGTGCGCTTGAAAGGCGCGAAAAGGGCGTGAACATTCTCCTGCACGGGGTGCCGGGCACCGGTAAGACGGAGTTCTGCAAGGCACTGGCGATGCGCCTCGGCGCTGGGCTTCACGCCGTTGGCGAGGCCGATGACGACGGTAACGAGCCATTCCGCTTCGAACGCCTGCAACAGCTGCGCCTCGGCCAGCGGCTGCTAAGCGACCAGGGCAACAGCCTGATCCTCTTCGACGAAATGGAGGATCTGTTTCCGGGTCTCGAGAATGGAGTCTTTGGTCTGCCCCTGCGCCGCGCCGGCTCGAAGGTTCACATCAACCGGCTTCTGGAAAACAACCCGGTTCCGACACTGTGGACGACCAACGATATCAGCGATTGTGATCCGGCATTCCTGCGGCGGATCTCTTTCACGCTAGAGCTGAGGACGCCGCCGGTTTCTGTGCGCAGCCGCATCTGGGAGAAGCTCGCCGAGCACCACCAGGTACCGCTCCCCAAAGACCTCTGCCTCGAACTCGCCCATAGCATGGAAGATGCGCCAGCGCTGGCAAGCAGCGCACTGCGAGCCGCGCGGATTACACGCGGCGGGGCGGAAGACGTGAAGTTTGCAGCCATGGCGATTTCGCGCGCCGTGCGCGGTGGGCACACGCCGCTTACAGCCCCCAGTTGCATCAGGTTCGAGCCTGAACTGGCAAATGCTGACCACGACCTCGCACTGATCGTGGAGCGTTTCGTCGCCTGCGGCCCGACGAATACCGGCGGGCTTTGCCTAAGCGGCCCTCCGGGCACCGGCAAGAGCGCCTTCGCGCGCTACGTCGCAGATCGCATGCAAATGCCGGTTCTGGAGCGGCGCGCCTCTGATCTTCTTGATCGCTATGTCGGCGGCAGCGAACGCAACATAGCAAATGCGTTTGCCGAAGCACGCGACACCAGCGCATTTCTCGTCTTCGACGAGGCGGACTCGCTCCTTGGCGCGCGCAATGGCGCGACGCATAGCTGGGAGATTTCCCAGGTGAACGAGATGCTCACCTGGATGGAAAACCATCCCTTACCCTTCGCATGTACCACCAACCTGGTCGACCAACTTGACCCCGCCACGGCCCGACGCTTTAGCCTCAAGATCAGCTTTTTGCCGCTGAGCGCCCAGCAGCGTGAAGCCTGCTTCCGTCGCTTCTTCAAAGCCGAACCGCCCGCTGGGCTTTTGGAACTCGACCTGCTCACGCCCGGGGATTTTGCCGTGGTCGCCAAGCGATCAAAGCTGCTGGGCATCACTCAGCCCGAGGCGATCCTGGTCGAACTGCGTCGCGAGCAAGCCGCCAAGCCCAATACAAGAAACTCGATCGGGTTTCGTGCCGTAAGCTGATCGAGGGGTTCGATCTGATGCGGCGCGAGCATTCGCAGGCTCGGCTCGGCTTGAAGCCATGACGTGTTTCCGTCACTCTGAGGAAAATAGCGGGACGCCAATGCGTTATGGCCGATTGGCAGATCTGGTGCGGCTGGCCATGCAGATGCAGGGCCGCGCCGATGGTCTGTCACTCCACGACATCGGTCAGACCTTTGAGGTGTCGCGCAGGACGGCGGAACGGATGCGCGATGCAATTCGCGACGCGTTTCCGCAGACAGAAGAGCTCGTCGAACCGGGCGGGAGGAAGCGTTGGCGCCTGCCGCCAGGTACCGCAGGTCGCCTTGCCGACCCGACCGTCGACGATATCGCTGCCCTTCATCGCGGCGCCGAGCTCGCGCGCCAATCCGGCGACTTGGTCACCGCGGATCACCTCGACACGCTCTCCGATCGTCTTCGTGCGCGCCTACCGGGGCTGAAACGGGCGCGGCTCGAACCCGACATAGCCGCGCTGCTGGAGGCAGATGGCGTTGCTTTGCGCCCGGGTCCTCGCGAGCGCATTCCCGACGAGACATTAGACACGCTCCGCGAAGCGATCCTGGCCGGTGTCTGGATCAATGCTTGCCTATCCGGTTGACGCAGACACCCACTAGGGCTAGTGTCTGGCCATGATGGGCGCGATGGACATCCACCAGCGTGACGACCTGGCTTTCCCCCAATCGCTACCCGAGTTTCAGCGGCTGTTTCCCGACGATGCGGCGTGCTCCGCCTATCTTTGGCGCGCCCGCTGGCCCGACGGATTCGCCTGCCCGCATTGCGGCGCCGTCGCCGAACCCTTCCGTATCGCCACCCGCCCGGGCATTCTGGAGTGCCGCGCGTGCCGCCGCCAAACCGGCCTTCTGGTTGGCACGGTCATGGAGCGTAGCCATACGCCGCTCAGCGTCTGGTTCTGGGCCGCCTATCTGGTCACCAGCCAGACGCCCGGCATGTCGGCGGTGCAGTTCCAACGGCAGCTCGGGCTGACGCGATACGAAACCGCCTTCGGTATCCTCCACAAACTGCGCGCTGGCATGGTGCGCCCCGATCAGGACCGCATCGGCGGCAGGGCGGGCGAGCATGTCGAGATCGACGAGACGTGGGTGGGCGGGAGAACGCGCGGCGAAGGCCGGGGGATCCACCACAAGACGCTGGTGGCCGCCGCCGTCGAAGTCCGCCACCGGAAGCCGGGCACCGCCCAGGACAAACGGAAAGACGGCCGTTATGCCGGTCGCGTGCGGCTGGCCATCGCGGACGACCGCAGCGCCGACTCGCTGTGCGGCTTTGTCGAAAGCGCCGTCATGCCGGGCTCGCTAATTGTCTCCGACGATTGGAGCGGCTACGCCAGCCTGCGCAAGCGAGGCTACGACCACCATGCCATTGCCGAATGCGGCGATCCCGAGGTGGCCGAAGAGTTCATGCCGATGATCCACCTCGTCTTCAGCAACCTGAAGACCTGGCTCAACGGCATCCATCACGGCGTGAGCGCCAAGCATCTACAAGCCTACCTCAACGAGTTCACATTCCGCTTCAACAGGCGGTTCTACCCGTTCAACGCCTTCCGCTCGCTCCTTGGTATCGCGGGCAACGTCGGGGCACCGACCTTCGGCGAACTTTACTCGGGAGAGTGGCAGCACCCTACATGTAGGGGGTGTCTGCGTTAACCGGATAGGCAAGGATGTTTGCTATCAATGGACCGTAGATATGCACTATCATTGTTGACCTTACCTAGTCGAAAACATGATTCGGCCAAGCTGTGTACCGAGCCGAAAGGACCCTACCAACGTTCAAATCCCATCTGCCGGAGAATGTTATGCCCAATTGTCGCTTCGGAGCTCGGCATTACTTGCCATTGATGCTCATGGCTGCGCTGTTGCTTGCATCTATCGGTCAAGCCCAGGCGCAGAGCGAAAGACAGCTGCTAGCTTGCCCACTGCAGCTCTCTTCTGGCGAGTGGGACAGATGTATCGGTGTGTGGAACGCCCCCGAAGGCGACACGGTCTACTCGGGCGAGTTTGGTGGCGGCACATTTGACGGTTATGGAGTGCTCTTCATCGGCCGTTCACGTTATTCGGGGCAGTTCCGACAGGGACGCATGCACGGTCAGGGTGTGTTGCTGTGGGACGACGGACAGATGTATGTCGGGAGTTTCGAAGAGGGCGTGATCTCGGGCTTCGGGCGCCTGCTTGCTGCCGATGGCCGAGAGGCGTTTGCCGGGCAGTTCGTCGATGGCGCCCCTGTACCCGATGAAACCGCGACAACCACACCGCATGCAGCAGCACTGGCCCAGCGAGCAGACGGGGAGTTCAGGGTCGGCGACGCGGTCGAAGTGGTGTCGAATGGCTTCTGGTATCCGGCGCGCATCAAGGCCGTCAATGGGCCCGGACAATGGCTGATCGGGTACGACCGATACAGCGAGAGCTGGGACGAGGTCGTGGGTCGAGACCGCATACGTGCTCGCGGGTCTGAGGCGACAACCTCAGCGGCGCAGGGTGGTGGGCAGCCCGCAGTGCAGGGCGGGCGGGCGAAAGCAATGGCGCCAGCCCCGCAGGCGCCAGCCGGAGGCTGGCCTGCGGTTCCGATGGGCGTAAACACGCCGGTCGAAGGTGTGTTCTTGACCGTAAGAACCTGGATGTCGGGCTCGGTCGACATGGAGGCGTGGTTTTTCACTCGCAACGGACGCTTTTCTCGCAGCCCGCGCGGCGGCATCTCGCTTCAGGCGCTCGCGACGCAGCAGACACCTGGCGAAGCCGAGGGCACCTATTGGATCGAAGACGGGGAGCTCGTACTCGCCTGGGCTGACGGACGAGAACCATGGCGATCGCCCTACAAGGCCGATCCCAATACCCTGACGATCGGCACGCAGTTCGCCTCGAAGTGGAGCGGATTCCCCAAGGGATGGCGTCTCGACGGCGCCTACGAGGGAGGTGCTTCGATCGGGGGTGGAGCGCTGTCTTCGTCTAACACGCTTGTGTTTCGGAGCGATGGCTCGTTTTCGCGCCAGGCAGTCGTTGCCGTGTCGAGTGAAGGTCGGTCTTCGTCAGTGTCGGGAGGTGCGATGGGAGGGGCGACAGGTACCTACGAGTTCGACGAGTTTTCGCTGACTCTCAGAGAGAATGGCACGGAAGTCACCTATACGGTCTTCGGTTACGGTGAGCGTGATGCAGAGGGTCGCCCAGAGCAGCTTTTCTGGGAGAGACTTTTGATGTCTCGGTTGAACTGATGAATATCTTGATCCGTGCGGTCATGTGGCCCGGCCTCTTGACGCGGCATACCTTACGCTGGCCCTGATGAAGTCCGGGATGGGTGCTGTCAAAACGGCTTGGGCAAAGAAATGGCGCACAATTGGCGCTTTGGTGGACAACGAGGAGATCACGTCATGAAACGTTTCAACCCGGATTTCCCAGATGGCGCTGCGTTTTCCTGACGGTGGCGGTCAAATATGATATCAAAATCAATGCAGTACTGACGATTTGAGGGGCTGGGTATGGAGATGGCGGCGGGTGAAACGGAATCGGCCGATTTGCGGGTCGCTTTTGACCGCCGCCTCAAGCTGGAATTCCACGGCTCCAGGATCACCTCCGATGCCGGACTGCTCGCCTTCCGGGAACTCGATGATGCTCTCGGTCTGACCGAGATGGCCGGGCAGGTGTTGGCCGACAGCCGGACCGGCAAGAACAACCGCCACACCCTGACGGCCCAGTTCCGGCAGTCGGTATTCGGTCGGCTTGCCGGGTACGAAGATGTCAACGACGCCGACCGGCTCGGCCATGATCCGGCGATGCGCTGGATCGTCGGCGGCAGGGCTGTGACCAAGGAGGCCGCGTCCACCAGCCAGATGGGGCGGTTCGAAACCGAGGTGCTGACTGGCAAGGCGAACCTCACCGCCTTGGCCGACCTGTCAGGAAAATGGATCGACGCGGTTCATGCCCGCCGTCCCACCAACGTCGTGGTGCTGGACATGGACAGCAGCGTCAGCCCGACCCATGGTGAGCAGGAAGGCACCGCCTACAACGGCCATTTCGGCTGCACCTGCTACCATCCGCTGTTCGTGTTCAACCAGTTCGGCGAGCTGGAGCGAACCGCGCTGCGCTCTGGGAACGTCCACAGCGCCGATGATTGGCGCTCGGTGCTGGAGCCGGTGGTGGCGCGGTATCGGGACAGGACCAGGCGGCGGTTCTTCCGGGGCGATGCCGCCTTCGCCCTGCCTGAGTTGTACGACTACCTGGAAGCCGAGGGCTACAAGTACACCATCCGCCTCAAGGCCAACACGGTCCTCCAGGGCCACATCGCCCATCTGCTCAAACGCCCGGTCGGTCGTCCTCCGAAATACGTCCAGCGGTTCTACGCCAGCTTCAGCTATCAGGCCAAGTCATGGAGCCGGAAGCGCCGCGTGGTCGCCAAGGTCGAATGGTATTCCGGCGAACTGTATCCACGTGTCGGCTTCATTGTCACCAATCTGACCCGCCCCGCCGCCCGCGTGACCGCCTTCTACAACCATCGTGGCACGGCGGAGCAGTACATCAAGGAGGGCAAGAACGCGGTGAAGTGGACCCGGCTGTCCTGCCGGACGATGAAGGCCAACGCGGTGCGCCTTCAGCTTCACGCCCTGGCCTACAACCTCGCCAACTTCCTGCGCACCCTGGCCCTGCCGGACGAAATGGAAAGCTGGTCGCTCACCACTATCCGCGAGAAGGTGGTGAAGATCGGTGCGAAGATCATCGCCCACGCCCGCTACAGTGTCTTCCAGATGGCCGAGGTCGCGGTGCCGCGTGACCTGTTCCGACGCATCCTCGACATGATCGACAATCTGCGAGCACGAGAACCGGCGCCATGCTGACAGCAGGGTGGATCCGCACAAGGCAAGCGACAGGCGAAGTGCGCTCGGGATCCAGCGAAATGAGCCAAAATCGCGCTGATGAAGCCAGCCATGGAGGTCGGGTTGACGATCATGGTGCGGCCGAGGCGGCCACTGTGACGATCCGCCTTCTGGCAGGCCCGGACGTGGGTTATCCTGCCATCAAACAGGGGCGGTTAGAGCCGGCCGGGGAATTTCGGACAGGGCGATAAGTGGATTTCCTGCCTGAAGGCGGCGAGGATGCCGCGGCTCAGGAGGATTGCGATGACGAGACGTGCCCGACGGAACCACAGTGGGGCGTTCAAGGCGAAGGTGGCCTTGGCGGCGCTGCGTGGCGAGAAGACGCTGGCGGAGCTGGCGCAGCAGTTTGACGTTCATCCGAACCAGATCACGACTTGGCGGGCACAGCTGCTCGACGGCGCTGCCGAGGTGTTCGGGGGCGGCGCGGGCGCGGCTCCGGCGGCGGTGGACGTGAAGGAGCTGCACGCCAAGATCGGCCAGCTGACGCTGGAGAACGATTTTTTATCCGGTGCGCTCGGCAAGGCCGGCATGACGAGCGCAAAGCGATGATCGACCGTGAGCACGAGCTGCCGGTGAAGCGGCAGGCGGAGTTGCTGCAGTTGAGCCGGAGCGGGCTGTACTACCGGCCGCGGCCGGTGCCGGCGGCCGAGCTGGCGGTGATGCGGCGGCTGGACGAGCTGCACCTTGAGGCACCGTTCGCGGGCAGCCGGATGCTGCGCGACCTGCTGCGGGCGGATGGCGTGGCGATCGGCCGCGGCCGGGTGGTGAGGCTGATGCGGCGGATGGGGATCACCGCGCTGTACCGCCGGCCGAACACCTCGAGGCCGGCGCCGGGGCACCGGATCTACCCGTACCTGCTGCGCGGGGTGGCGGTGGATCGGCCGAACCAGGTGTGGGCGATGGACATCACCTACATTCCGATGGCGCGTGGCTTCGTGTACCTGGCGGCGGTGGTCGACTGGTTCAGCCGGCGGGTGCTGTCGTGGCGGCTGTCGATCATCATGGACACCGCCTTCTGCCTGGAGGCGGTCGAGGAAGCGCTGGCGCGCTACGGCCGGCCAGCGATCTTCAACACCGACCAGGGCAGCCAGTTCACCAGTGCGGCGTTCACCGGGCTGCTGCTGGCCAACGGCATCGCGATCAGCATGGACGGCCGCGGCGCCTGGCGCGACAACGTGTTCGTCGAGCGGCTGTGGCGCTCGGTCAAATACGAGGAGGTGTACCTGCGGGCCTATGACGGGGTCGCCGAGGCACGCGCTTTGATAGGCCGCTACATGAGCTTTTACAACGGCCGGCGACCACACTCGAGCCTGGACGGGCGGACCCCGGACCGGGCCTACTTCGACGGGCTGCCGCAGTTGGCGGCGGCGTGAGGACGACCGCCGTTTGCGGGCCTCGCTCCGGTCGGGCTACGCCCTCCCTGCGCGAGGCCCGCAAACGGCAACGCACGACGGAACCGGCAGGCGATCCACTTATCCGACGCCGATTTCTGTCCGAACGACCCCGGCCACCGCAGTTCGGCCGCTCAAATGGGAAATGTCGGTTCAACAATGTGCTGCAGATCTATCCGGCCATGTATTTCCTGACGGATAACGGACGCTTTGCGCGTTCCCCGTCTGAGGGCTTTTCCTTCGACGAACTTGGGCGCCGCGAGATCGCCCTCGAAGGCGAGGGGATCTACTGGATCGAAGGCGACGAGGTCGTCTTTCGCTATGCCGATGAGTCGCTGAACAGAGATGGCGAGGGTTTCGGGGGAGCCCACCTCAATGGCAGATTGGTCCGCGTGCTCGGGAATGGCACGAACCCCGGGAGGGGGTTCGCGCGCGGTACCCGATTCGACGGCGGTTGCGGCGGTGGCGCGAGCATCGGGGGCGGCACATCGTCGGCGACGAGCCTCACGCTCAATGCCGACGGCACATATCGCTGGGGGTCTTCGGTCAGTTTCGCGGTGACCGGCGGCAATGTTGAACGCGCTGACGGCAGCATCGTGCAATATGAGACATCGGGAGGATCCTCTGGCGCCGATACGGGCCGTTATGAATTCAACGGCTATTCCCTGACCTTTATCAGCGACCAGGGCGCGACAACTATCGCAACCATCGCCGCCTTTGGCGACGACCTGCCGAACGGTATGACCCAGTTCCTCTACATGAACGGTTCGACAATGACGTGCGGCTAGACCCACAAAGGAAGCCATGCGGATACACCCATTAACCCGGAGGCAGGAAATGAGACTTCGTGGAATCATAAAACTCGCTGGCGCGGCTGGGGCTGCATTGCTGCTAGGGACGCAGAGCCTGCTTGCCCAGGAGATTGCATATCTTTCATCCGAGTCGGGCTACATGCTGCATCAGAGTGGCAATATCGCCGTCACGGCGAACTGGAACGGCCAGAGACCCATCACTGGATTTTCCGGCTATGGCCAGATCAGGATGAATGACAGATGTCTGGCTGGACGAAACGGCGGCCAGCCCCTGACTTGGGAAGGCTGCAGACGCGGGGCTCGTGCGCAGGTCTGGGGCATCTCGAACGGCAGATTGAACAACGAACTCGGCTGGTGCGCGGATGTCGAGGGAAACCGGAGAGGGTCAGGTGTTAGAGTTCTTGCATGGCAATGCTCTGGCGCGATTAACCAGAGGTGGAAGAGGCATGATGTGGTTTCTGGTGCCCAGGTCGTCAGCAGGATCAGAGAACCAAATACTAGGGCGCAGGTCGACAATTTCGCCAGAACCGCACAACCTGGTCAGGCCCTGCGACTTTCCGCGGCGCAAGCGAGCCAACTCCCAGCGGAGTTGATTGGCCTCGATGGAGCCACGCTTATCGGACTTGATGGTGCAACCTTGATCTCCGCCGGAGGACAGAATTTTGTCGCGAAGGGGCGGCAATAGCGCAATCTCGTCGATGTCTCCACTCACAATTGCTGACGATATTCGTTCGCAAAAGAGCATGTTCACCTCTGTGGCGCCCCCCTGTCATGGTTCCTTCAGGGCAAAGTCCGTATACGGGGGGGCTTAGCGCGCCATTTCGCTAGCGCGTGGCTTTTTCACCGGGGAATCCACTTGGAAGCCAGCCTGGCTTCGCTCGAGATAAAAGTGACTCATTATCAAAGCGTTGGCGCGCGCAACCGTTGGCTGATAGGTGGATTTTACTATTTTAGTCAAGAATCCACCCAAGCCAAAATCCAGCCAGTTTAGCCAGCTTGGGAAGCCACCCTGACGGTGGTGCTTTTTGGATGCAGCAGAACACGTTGATTCAACACGCAAAAAGGGTTTGACAAAGCTGCCCCCCTTGACTCATACCTACACCATCGAAGATTTGCGCCCGAAGAATAACCCTCAGACGCCTCGATCGCCTTCTTCTTCGCGAACGCCTCCAGCGCGCCGGTCCGGCGCAGGCGGTTGAACATCTTCGGCGCGCACTCGCGCATCGCCAGCATGTACAGGCCCATGAACTCCATCGTCGATCTCCTTGAGACCGGCTGTGACCTGATCCGGTGTGTCCATGTCGGACACGTTCTGGCCTGACCCAACTTCCGCAGTGTCGACGTTGAAGCGGCCTGAGAGCCGCAGAAATGCTAGCGCGTCTCGGCGGCGTGCCGATTTGTGGTGCTAAATTGTCAGGGTTAGTGCCGCCGTGTAATTTGACATATGCGGCGATGTTGTGGTGTCCTTGCGTGAGCAAGGTGCCGCGCCATGTTCGTCCGCGTCAAGAAGATCAACGGCTATGAGTACTTGTACCTGGTGGAGAACGCCCGCGAGGGCGGCCGTCATGTCCAGCGTGTTGTCAAGTCGCTCGGCCGGCGCGACGAGGTCGAGGCCTCGGGCACGCTCGACGCGCTGATCGCCTCGGCCGCGCGGCACTCGCGCCGCTCCATCGTGCTGTCGAGCTTCTACCGCGGCGAGTTGGCCGAGCTGCGCCGCACCGGTATCGGCCCGGATCTTGTGTTCGGCCGGCTGTGGCAGGAGACCGGCTGCCGCGACGTGCTGCGCGGGCTGCTGGCCGACCGTCACTTCGGCTTCGACGTCGAGCGGGCGGTCTACCTGACGGTACTGCATCGGCTAATGATCTCCGGCTCCGACCGTCACGCCAGCACCTGGCGGCGATCCTACCGGGTGCCGGGGGCCGAGGAGCTGGAGCTCGACCACGCCTACAAGGCGATGGCCTGGCTCGGCGAGGATCTCGGTGGTCCAGGGGGCGACGGCCGGGTGATGAGCGAGGCGATCGAGGAGGCGCTGTACCATCACCGCCAGCCGCTGCTCGGCGAGCTGTCGGTGGCCTTCCTCGACACCACCACCCTGTGGTTCGAGGGCCGCGGCGGGGCCACACTCGGCCGGCGCGGCCACTCCAAGGACTACCGAGGCCATCTCGCCCAGGTGGTGCTCGGCATCGTGCTCGACGGCGACGACCGGCCGGTCGCCTCCTTCCTGCTGCCCGGCAACACCGCCGACGTCACCCTGCTGCTGCCGGTGGTCGCGCGCCTGCGCAGCCGCTTCGGCGTGCGACGGGCCTGCGTCGTCGCCGACCGCGGCCTGATCAGCGCCGACGCCATCGCCGCCCTGGAGGCGGCCGGCATGGAGTACATCCTCGGCGTGCGCGAGCGCGGCAGCCGTGAGGTCCGCGAGTTCGTGCTCGAGGACGACGGCGTGCCGGTGCCGCTCAGCATCCCGCGCCAGAAGGGCACCACCCAGCTCGCCGTCAGCGAGGTTGCCGTCGAAGGACGCTTCGCGCCGCTGCGCGGTGGCCTCCGGCCATCCTTGACCGCCGATCCCCGCCTGGCCCCGCAGAAGGCAGGTCGGGACGAAGGGATGGTCTCGCCGGTCGAACAAAGGGATCGATGCAGGCCCGTCGTCAGGCCCCAGCTCGACAGCCGCTACCCACTCGGATTTCAAAAGAGGCCTCTTTGCCACCCTCGCGAACCACCACCCGGCGGTTCAATTCCTCCAGGATCTCGGTGCGCAGATTGCGCTTGCCCTTCGGACGGCCCTTGGGGTTGCCGGACTGACCCGGCTTGAACCGGCTGTGGTCGGGGGGCTTGCCATAGCCGATGTCGTAGTCGGCCTGCTTCTTGGTCATCTCATAGACTCCAATTTGCTGTGGGTTGGACTGAACCAATCCGGTTTGTTCGCGAGTGGGGCCGTCAGCTCCGAGTGCCCGACACCTCATCAAAGGTCTGCCCGGTGTCGGCGAGCCGGGCGTCACCGCCGGTCGCGCGCTGCCAGCGGCGGATCGACAGATCGACGTAGCGGCCCTCCAACTCGATCAGACGCGCCCTGCGGCTGCTGCGCTCGGCCGCCAGCACGGTCGTTCCCGATCCGCCGAACGGATCGAGCACCAGGTCACCGGCCTTGGTGACGTCGAGGATCGCGTCGGTGACCAGTTCGATCGGTTTCGGGGTCGGGTGGTCCGCGCTCTGGCGCCGCAGCTCGCCGCCCAGTGATGACGCCCCCGGGTAGCCCCACACATTGCTGCGGTTGCGGCCGAACCGGCCGAGCTGGACGTTGTTGCGGTGGCGCGCTTTGCCGGCCCGGAACACACAGATCAACTCGTGCTGCGAGCGGTACAGCGAGCCCATGCCGCCCGTGCCCTTGTCCCATACACACACGTTCAGCAGGGCGTCGTAGACCGAGGTGCCGACAGTCAGCAGATCCTGGATGTGTCGCCAGTCCATGCACACGTCGTGGACCGCGCCAGAGCGGCTGTAGCGAGCCGCCAGGCCGAGCGCGTCGCTCAGGAATGTCCGGAACGCCTCGGGGCTCATCTCGCCCGAGGCCATTGCGAACTCAGCATGACGCCCGGTGCTGGAGACGTTGCCGGCGATCGCCACGTTGTACGGCGGATCCGCTCGGCGAGGGCGCGATAGCGCAACTCTGTCGGTCCTATCCGGTCTCGCCGTCGGTGATCGCGACGGCGGTCCGCGTGGCGCGCCTGACCGGGGGTGGTGAGCGCGCCGTGGACGAGACTTTGCGAGGGGTCGGCCGGTTCGCCGAGCAAGGCCCGGCCGGCTCCGGCGTTCGGGCGTCGGCCCAGCCGTGGATACCGCAGCTCCAGAGCGCGGACCCCGCACTGGATGACCTGGTTCGACGGATTCGGGCATCCGGCGGCATCGACGCGGCCTCTGTTCTGGTGACGGGTCCGAACGGTGCGGGCAAGACCGCCTACCTGCGCCAGATCGCGCACGCATTCGATCTGAACACCCTGGAGGTGGAGGCGCCCGAGATCGCGTCCGAGACGCTCGCCAAAACCAAGGGACGGATTCTGGAGATCGTGCGGCAAGCCCGGAACGCGGGTGCCTTCCTGCTGCTGGATAACGTCGACGTCCTGCTCGCCGACATGGAGCGGAATGGCAACGCGTGGACTGCGGTCGTCGCCCGCGAACTGGTCGAGGCAGCCGCATCTCTGGCGGTGCCGCTGGGCCTGGCGCTGCGGGAGGCGAACGGGGAGCGCGGCGAATTCGAACGGCGCGTGCTGGCGACGGTGCGGTGCGGTCCGCTGTCGGAGGCGGGTCGAGAGACGGCGTTCCAACGGCTGTTCGGTCACGCGGTCGACGGCCGGTTCACCGATCCGCATCTGACGATCGGCGATTTCCTTCTCGCGTCGCGCCGCGCGCGCTTCGCGGGGATATCCGACGTGCATGGCCTGTTGCGGCTCCTTAAGGAGATCGGTGAAAGCCGGGAGCGGGCCAATCTGCCCGTCGGATTTCAATCCCGAAGAAATGCGGGGTAGTGTTTCCTGAACTCGAGGACGCGTTCGGGAATCAGATCGCTTGAGATATGGCCGGATAGAAGACCTGCTCCGGCTCTGCGCGATGATGCAGGGCCGGTCCGACGGCATCTCGCTTGCAGAGATCGAGACGGCGTTCAATGTCTCTCGCCGCACGGCGCAGCGCATGCGTGACGCGCTGTGCCGGGCGCTGCCCCAGGTCGAGGAGATCCGGGACGACGAACTCCACAAACGCTGGCGGCTGCCGGCCCGCTCCTTCGACCCCATTCGCATGCTGTCCGTGGAAGACATGGTGGCGCTTCGCCGGGCGAGCACGGTCCTCTCCCGCGACGGGGACCAAGCGTCCGCACGGCAGATCGCCAGTCTGCAGGAACGTCTGGCGGCCTCGCTGGACGCGTCCAGGCGGCGCCGCTTCGATCCGGACGCGTCCGCGCTGATGCAGGCGGACGGCGTGGCGATGCGGCCGGGCCCGCGGGAGAGGGTGGAGCCGGCGGTCACGCAAGCGCTCCAGGAAGCGATCAAGGCGGGGAACCTGATTGAGGTGGATTATCGCAATCGGCGGGCTGGCAAGCTCCTCAGCGCCCTGCGGATCGGCCCGGTCGGCCTGCTGCTGGGCGTGGGCCGGCAATATCTGATCGGCTTTCAGGAAGGCAAAACCCAGGCTCGCCTGTTCGTCCTGTCTGGATTCAGCCGGGTCGAGGTTCTCGCGGAGAGCTTCCAGCCGCCGGAGGACTTCGACATTGATGCCTATACCCAAAGGTCGTTCGGCATTTTTCAGGAGGAGCCTTTCCGCGTCGTATGGCGGTTCTCCGGAAAATCCGCCAAGGAGGCGGAGATGTTCCTGTTTCATCCGACACAGACCATGGAATGGCGGCCGGATGGCTCGCTCGATGTCTCCTTCGTGGCGGGCGGCAGCGTCGAGATGTGCTGGCACCTTTTCCGGTGGGGGGCCGAGGTTGAGATCATCGAGCCAGACCGCCTCAAGCGCGAGTACGAGGCGATGATCAGATCCGTCGCCGAAACCCTGGACGAACGCTGACGCCGGTCCGCGCTACCGAAGTCCGGCGACCGGCTCATCCGGCGTCCGGATCTGCGCGAACGGGCGTTGCTGGACGTTCCGGGCCGCCGCCGTGCGCGATACCGCGTCCACGACATAGCGTTCGAGCTCCGACCACGTCACGGTTCCGTTCCGGTCCGCGTCGGACGCGCCGGCCAGACCGCGCATCAGGAAGTAGCTGAAAAGCCCATGGCCGACGGACCTTGCGCCAAGGGCGATCTGGTCGTTCTGGGCGGCGGCGAATATCCGCACGTTGCCACCGTAGCTGCGCGGCTTCGCGGTCGGCCGGATACCCCGCGCGGTCTCCACGAGAACCTCCCCATCGCGCCCCACGCCGCTGAAGCAGGCGTCGATGAAGAGCGTGATGGACCTTGGCTGATGACTCTGGATCTCCCGCACCAGCGTGCCTTCGGCGATCGCCGTCTGCTCCAGCAAGCTCGGAGAGGTGTCCGCGAGAAGAAGATGCAGCGCCTCGCCGTCATTCGAGGCAATGCCGTGCCCGGCGAAAAAGACGAAAACCTCGCTCGTGTCGGGTTCGGAATGCGCTGCGAGCCATGATCTCAGCGCCAGCATGACTTCGGTGCGTGTCGCGGCATCATTGGTCAGCAGCAGGATCCGATCTTCCGCAATCCCCAGCGTGACGGTTGCAAAGTCGCGGAACGCGTTGGCGTCCCGATCGGCGAACTCCGCTTCCGGCATGTAGCCATAGCGGCTGACGCCCACAATCACCGCGACCCGGTTGGGGTTCGGGCGAACGGCGACCGACGGTGGGACGAGCGGCGGCAGATCGTTCCTTGGGACGCCCGTTGCCGGTTGACGACGGTTGATCTCGACGACGGCGGTCGCGCGTGCACCCTGGCGGTCGACGGCGACAACCGGGACGATCGTGCGCCCGATCGGGGTGTGGACGGTGGCGCTGAAGCGGCCGTTCGGTCCGACATCCGCCGGCGTGCCATCCACTTCGAGCTGCGCGATGGACATGGTCCCTCGCACGCGTCCTTCGATGGTGGTTTCCACAACGTCGGTCGCGATCGAGGCCGGGATCTCGATGGCGATCTGTCGCCCGCCGGTCGCGGCCGGGGCACCGGTGCGCCGGGTGTCGGCCGGTGCGTCAACTTTCGCTCCGCCGACCCTCGGGGCCGGGCGAGCGGCGATGGCGGGGTCGCGCGGATACGCGCCGGTCAGCGGCGCGCCTGTCTCGATCCCCGTGCTCGCATAGCAGGCGCTGCGTGACAGCATGTCCAAGTGTCCCGCGTTCATCCCGGAGAGCACGAGGCATTCGACCATTTCATGGTCGCCGCGCATGACCTGCGCCAGCCCGGAGGACGCGCCTGGCGCGCAGGCGGACATAAGCGGGAGCGCAACGCAGAACAGCAACGGTATGGCGTTGGCGCGCGACATGGGGCTGGAGAAGCATCGCAGCATAAGGGCGACCGTCGGCTGTTTGAGAGTTCGCCCAATATGACGACAGCCCGCTCGTCTGACAAACACTGTCAAAACGCGATGTGACCGAATCTGACACATAGGTGAGGCAAAACCACGGCGTCCCCAAAACCATGCCGTGTTGTCATGTCACACTCTCCCAACAACAACCGTCTTCGTCGCTTTTCCGCCGTAGCCGTTACGGCCCTCTCCCTGTGCGCCCCGCTCGGCGGAGCCAACGGGCAGGACCGGTGGGTTCCGGGATCGGGCAGCTACACCTTCTCCGGCGACACGCCGGCGGACGAGGCTTGTCGGCGTGCCGCTGTTCGGGCCCGAGCCTCGGCGCTCAGCGCGGTCATCTCCGAGACCGTGGCGTCGCACCAGGTGCTGTTCTGCGGCGTCGGCGAGGGCCGGGACGAAGACTGTGTCTTCAACGAAACGGCCTGGTCCCGGATCGAGGGTCGCGTCGTGGGCGCGAGGGACGTTTCCCGCTCGCTGACCGTGGAGAACGGCCTCGCGATGACCTGCTCGATCGAGGGCAAGTTCTCCGTCGTCGCGGATACGGCACGCCCGGATGCCGGTTTCGATCTTCAACTCGACCTGAACCAGGTGGTGTTTCGCGATGGCGAGGCGTTCGAACTCAGCGTCGTGCCGACCGTTGCGATGCATGTCGCCGTCTTTCAGGGCGCCGTTGCGGATAACGGCGAGGGGATCGTCGTCCGGGTCTTTCCGAACGCGTTCGATCCGCATGGCGAGATCGCCGCACCGACCCGCATTCCGGCACCGGACAACGAGTACGCGCTGCTGGTCGAGTTTCCGGAGCCGTCCGACGAGGTCGGGGTCGCGCGCGAGCATGTGATGGTCGTCGCCACCCGCCAGCGCGTCGATTTCGCCGACACGTACCGGATCGACGATCTCTGGCGGCGTCTGATCGAAATTCCGGCGTCCGACCGGCGGGTGCTGATGCGGACCTACGCGGTGGTGCGCTGAGATGTTGGGCCGGATGGATCTGATCAGGGGCTGTGCCGCCGTCGCCGTCGGTGCTCTCGTGGCAGGGTGTTCGAGCGTGCGCTACGTCGACACCCGCGGTGGGCACCAGGGTCCCTTGGCCCCGTGGGAGCCGTCCGTTCGCTTCGCGGTCGCCGATGACGCGGCACGGCATGCGGTCGATTGCATCATCCTGCCGCAATTCGAAAACGGTGTCGGGAGCGATGTCCCCACCGTCGCTTCGGTCATGAGCGAGGCGCGTCGGGCAATCTTGGGGCAGCTTGCCATCCAGGGGTTGGTGGTGCTGGACCTCGCGGTCGTCGACGCGGCGGCTTCGTCTGTGGGCACCCGTGCGGAACTCGCCCGCGCCCTTGGCTGCGACTTCGTTCTTGACGGCACGCTGACGGAGCTGCGGGTCGACAACGCCGGCTTCTATTCGCGTGTCGCGATCGGCGTCGCGCTAGTTCTGACAGACGTGCGGCACGGCACACCGCTGTGGCGCGCCGATCACACGGCCCAGTCCCATGGCGGCGGGCTTCCGATTTCGCCGGTTTCGCTGGGCATGGCGCTCCTGGAAGCGTCGAACAACCTGAGCGACGCGCAAAGGCTTCGCGTCTGCGATGAGCTTGCGCGGCGTCTGATCAAGACGCTGCCGGCGTTTTCCGGCGATCGGTCAGGCGCCGGTACGCCCGACGCCGAGACGAGCCCGGCCGAGGAGCGGGTGCAGCGGCTCGATCAGCGCGTCCGGACCGTGTCCGGCGAGGCGACGGCGTATCTGTCGATCTTCACGATCGAGGCGGAGCGGGGGCGTCACGAGGCGGCGGCGACCGCGCTGCTGGCGGCGGGCCTCGTCTTCGTCAGGGACGGCCGGAGCGCGCCGGCGTCTAGGGTCCTCGACCTGCTGAACCAAGGATCGCAAGCGCCCTATCGGGCTGCGCGCGACACGCTTGAACGTGCAATCCAGCGTCATTCAAAACAGGAGAACGGCCATGCATCTCTCTGATCGCTTTTCCCATCTCACGCACCGCTGCGCGGTCGTGCTTGCCGCCGCCACCCTGATGACGGCCTGTGCGACCCAACCGCGCGACGGAGTCGCGGCGCGCATCGAGGCGCAGAAGGAGCGCCAGAAGGCGGAGATGCGCCAGATCGAGGAAACGGTCAACGCCGTCCCGGACTGGTTCCTTACGCTGCCGGACGACGAGATAAGCCTTTATGCCGCCGGTGCTGGACGGTCCCGCGACATCCAGATCGCCATGGACAAGGGCATGCTCGCGGCGAAGCGCAACCTCGCCGACCGCATGAACAGCCGCCTCAACAGCAGCACGAAGGAATTCAACACCGAGTCCGGTGTCGGCGGCGACCTTTCGGTCTCCGAGAAGCTCGAGCGGACGACGACCAACCTGATCACGGGCTCCTCGTTGCTCGGCTACCGGCAGAAGGCGGCGGTCGTGATCCCCGAGGGGCGGGGTTACAGGGCGTTCGTCCTGCTTCAGTATCCGCTCGACGAGGCGAATGCGCTGATCGGCCAGGCCAAGGCCGAGGAGGCTGCCAACACGTTGGACTTTCGGGCCACCGAAGCTTTCCGGGCCCTGGAGCAGGAGGTTCTCGGCATCGTCGAGTGACCGATTCTGGCCGATCGCCACCATATCAACCAAGCACCATTCTGACGCCATCGAAAGGAAATGCCATGCAGTCTTACCAGCCTTGCGTCTCGGATGCCGTCGACGATTTCCGCCTGTTCGAGGGCATGCTGAAGCATTTTCATCCCCAGGCTATTGCCGAAGCGGAGCATCTTGCCGCGAGCGTCGTCGATTGCGAGGAGGCCGATGCGGAGACCGTGTGGAACGTCCTCTGGAACAAGCCGCTGTTCGCGAACGCGCGGGTCGCGGTGTCGTTGGGCTGGCTCGACAAGCTTGCGCCGGAGATGGTTGGCGCTTGGCGCGTATGGGGGGCCGATCCGGAGGTGTTTCGCATCACCAAGACCGGCCCCGGGGTAAGGCGTGACGCATTCACGGTCCGCGGATC
Source organism: Rhodospirillaceae bacterium (assembly GCA_018401495.1). Classification (GTDB taxonomy): domain Bacteria; phylum Pseudomonadota; class Alphaproteobacteria; order Thalassobaculales; family Thalassobaculaceae; genus Thalassobaculum_A. Next base: position 402,824 of record JAGYJX010000005.1, on the reverse strand, counting down.
GATTGCGATCGACCTGGTCGACCGTCACCGGATCCCGCTTCATCGGCTGCACCGGATCCAGGGCGCTGCGGCCATGCTGCGCAAGCGGGCCCAGTCATCCTCGCGGCCGTTCCGTGGGTTCTCGCGTGAGCCGTTGTCGACGCTCGTCCCGTCTCTGCAGCGGGAGCTCGGGGTCGGCTGGGGGCCGGTGACCGTTCTCCATCTGCTCACCGACTTCGGCCTGGCGGTGAAGCCGGACATCCACCTCGTCTCGACCATCGCCGATTTCGATCTCTGGTCGGGTGCCCGTTCGGAAGGGACGCTGTCCGTCGAGGACACGATTGAGATCAACGCGGTCGTCGATCGGCTGGGCGCCGCGCTCTTCGATCCCTATGGCCCACGTCAGCGCCGCTACCTGGACAAGGTGCTCATGGAGATATCCCGCCTTCTTCATGCATAGGGCGTATCGTCCGGTGCGCGCCCTTCTGACATGTTAGAGGGGGAGCACCGGTCGGATTTGTCGCCGATGACAGCCTCTAGAGATGGCTCCGGAGATGGCCCCAACAGATGAGAGTCGAAGATGGGATCGAAGTTTCGCAGGCCCCTTTCCAAGTCCAAGCTGATGGCGTTCCGCCAGTGTCCGCGCCGGATCTGGCTGGAGGTGCATCGCCCGGACCTCAAGATCGTCGACGACAGGGCCCAAGCGGCCTTCGCCTCCGGCAACCTGGTCGGGGATGTCGCGCGGCAGGCCTTCGACCCCGACCGTAGCGGGCACCTCGTGCGGCTGGAGGATGGCGGCGTCGCCGCGGCACTCCAGCGCACGGTCGCGCTTGTCGCGTTGGGCCAACCCATATTCGAGGCGGGGTTTTCGGCCAATGGCGCGCTGGCGTTCGCGGACATCCTGTTGCCACGGAACGGGTGGGCCGGGACGGCCTGGTCGATGATCGAGGTCAAGGCGTCAACCGCGATCAAGGACTATCACCGCGACGACTGCGCCATTCAGGCTTACGTCGGCAAGGCCGCCGGGCTTCGCTTGGAGAGCATCGGGCTCGCCCATCTCGATAACGCCTGGGTCTATCCCGGCGATGGGGAGTATCGGGGCCTGTTTACCGTCGTCGACCTGACGCGCGAAACCGCCGAGCGCTATGACGAGGTCGAAGGCTGGGTGGCGAAGGCGCACGAGGTCGTCGCCGCGGACCGTGAGCCCGATATCCTGCCCGGCCCGCAGTGCTCCAGACCGTTCGACTGTCCGTTTCGTCAGCAATGCACCAAGGGAATCGCGACGCCCGACACCCCGGCAACCTGGTTGCCGGACCTTCGGTCCAAAGAGGTGCGCTCGTTCCTGAACCAAAACCCGAACGTCGATATCGGGGATGTGCCCGGCGGTCTGCTGAACGATCTGCAGCGCCGGGTCCAGCAGGCCACGATGAGCGGTGTTCCTTATTTCGATCATCAGGCAGCTGCCGGCGAGCTGGCGCGTCTCGGCCTGCCCGCGCTTTTCCTGGACTTTGAAACGGTCAGCTTCGCCGTGCCACGGTGGCGGGGGACACGCGCTTACGAGGCGATACCGTTCCAGTTCAGCGTTCATCGCCTGGAACCGGATGGGGGGCCGGATGGGGTGCCCGATGGCGCGGTGTCTCATGCGGAGTTTATCGACCTGTCGGGCGAAGACCCCCGTCGGCGGCTCGCGGAAGCGCTTCTGCGGGCGTGCGCGGGCACCATGAGCATTTTCGTCTACAACATCGCATTCGAGTCCGCGCGGGTCAGGGAACTTGCGGCCTTGTTTCCGGATCTATCGGACGCGTTGGAGGGGCTGCGCCGCCGGCTGATCGATCTTCTGCCAATCGTCCGCCGTCACTTCTACCACCCCTCGCAGCAGGGTAGCTGGAGCATCAAGCGCGTTCTGCCGGCGATGGTTCCGGAGATGGGTTACGACGACCTGGATGGTGTGGCGAGCGGGGACATGGTTCAGCCGGCCTTCGAGCGGGCGACCGATCCGGCGACCCCTCGAAGCGAGGTCGACAGGTTGCGCAGCTCGATGCTGCGCTACTGCGCGATGGATACGATGGCCATGGTCAAGATATGGGGGGTCCTTGCCGGCCAATCGTGAGCCGATCATATTTGGTTGTAGAGGCAAAGTATATTTTCGCGCTTGAGGGGCTTGAAAGCAGTTCGGGCGCGATGCAAAGGACACGCTGGGAGCCGCCGGTGTGGGGGGATACGATGGCATTCACGAGAGAAGACCTCGAAATTCTTGGCTTCATGCAGACGCATGCCATTGTTTTAAAAGATGGCATCCCGTCGTTTCAGAGAAGCGCCCGGGGCAATACCAATGAGCGGCCGGTCGTCTATGTCTGGGTGTGCGAGTCCAAGGGAACGGAAATTTTGGACATCCTATACGTCGGAAAGGCGGGAAAAGGTATCCATCGTCGATGCCGGCAGCACGAAGGCGGCTTTCGACACAGCGGCGCCGGTACGAAGAATGCCGATGCGATCCGCGAGATCCTGGCTGACGACAGCAATAGCATAACGGTGTTCGCACGGGTGTCCGATACTCAGGCGATCTTCGGCGAGACGGTCTCCCTATATTCTGCGGAGGAAGATGCGTTGTGCGCGAAACTGGGGCCTCGCTTGAACCGGGCGGCGTTTCCCAACGTCGCCGGGTCGCAGCGGCCCGATGCCCCGTCAAATGCGGACGCGCTCGCCGAAGCGGATCAGGCGGCAAACGTCACGAAGACCGTGGTCCCGGAAGGACAGTCCGTTCTGGGCGGAACCGCAGAGCAGCGGCTTCTCGGCGATGTGCTGGGCATCATAAACCGGCGCCTGGTCGCCTCCGAGCATGATGCTTTGGACGATGTACTGGCCGAGTTGGAGAGCTACGATCTGGATCGTCTGAAGTGGATCCACCGGATGTTCAGTTTCGTTGAAACGAACCTTGTGAATCCAACGGTCTCGTCGAATATCATCGGTGGATATACCGATCAATTGCGGGGCTGCAACGGCAAGACGGTTATGACCTTCGGGGTTTTGGGAGATGCCGGAAGATTTAAGGGTGGATCCTGGGTTGCCCGCGTGTTTTTTACCGAGACGCCCCGGTTTCATTTTCCGGTCCGGCTGAGGGCCGCCGGTGCTGCGGATACGGTGATGTCGAACAGCCTGGTGTTCGAGCCGCTTGACTACGAACGCTTCTTCCAACATCCAGACCGGTATCTGACCCTGGGCTGAGCGTCGCGGAAGCCGCCCCATCGGCGGGGAGGGCGTTGTCACAAACTCAGCGCCGGAGCGGACCGGCCAGCGCCGCTTCGCCATGTTACGCCGCCGCGACTGCGGCTTGCCATTGAGCGAATGCATCGCCGCGCAAGGTCCGAAGGGTGTGGCGGGAGATCAGGTGTCGCTGGACGTTGAAGGTGCTGTAGACGGCGGCGTGAGCGGAAAGGAAGCGCTGGGTCGATCCTGGCTTCTTGAAGCCAATCCATGATCGATCCCGTCGTCGAACGGCTTGGTGTGAATTCTCGGCTCGATTGTTCAGCCCACCGCCGGTCACCTGTCGGTCGCTCATGCCGATCTGGCGGAGCGCGGCTCCATATGACCAGAGCTTGTCAGTCACGATCGAGGTTGGCGCGAAGCCCTGCTTACGAAGCAGACCGCGCATCAGCTTCAGAGCGGCTCGCTTGTCGCGCCTCGGCTGCACCAGAATGTCGAGGACTTCGCCCTCGGCGTCCACTGCCCGCCAGAGGTACATCATCCTGCCTCCGACTGACACGAACACCTCGTCCAGGTGCTAGGTATCACCGGGACGCGGTCGCTTGGCGCGCAGGCGCTGCGGGTAGGCCGGCCCGAACCTGGCGACCCAGCGCCGTACCGTCTCGTAGCTGACGTCGAGGCCACGCTCCGCCAGCAGATCCTCGACGTCGCGCAGGCTGAGGCTGAAGCGCAGATACAGCCAGACGGCGTGCTGCACGATCGACAAGGAGGAGGTCGATCCCATCCTCAGCATAACAACCAAGACCGCCTGATCATGCCCTCAGGCCATCCACAAATTTACACCACGTTGACGGACGTGACCGTCTACGTCGCCTTTGTGATCGACGCCCATGCCCGACGCATCGTGGGCTGGAAAGTCAGCACCAGCGCCACGGCAGGCTTCGTGCTCGATGCCCTGGAGCAGGCAATCCATGCCCGCAGGCCCGGCCCCGAGGACGGGTTGATCCATCACAGCGACAGGGTAACCCAATATCTTGCCATGAACTACACCCAGCGCCTGGCTGAGGCGAACCTCGTGCCATCCGTCGGAAGCGTTGGTGATAGCTACGACAACGCTTTGGCCGAGACAATCAATGGCCTCTACAAGGCCGAGGTGATCTGGCGCCAGCGGTCATGGTCGAGCGCGTCGGCCGTCGAAATGGCGACCTTGCGCTGGGTCGACTGGTTCAACAACTACCGCCTGTTCGGCCCCATCGGGCACATCCCGCCCGCCGAGGCAGAAGCGAACTACTATGCCGCCCGAGAGACCCTCGATATAGTCGCATTACCCAAACAAACCGGCCTCCGGAGAATCCGGGACGGTCCAAAGGGTCTTCACGTCTCGAAATTTTGACATCGCGCCTTCCCTTCGTCGGAAAGGCTGGTGTGAATTTGGGGATGTCCCTCGCCGTGTTGAAATTTGCTCGGCAGGCGCTGTTGGTTGACTAGGCTATGCGGCGACCGCCTGCTGTTCAAGGTCGTGGTTGATCGCGTTCCTGTCCTGGTGGGCCGCCAGGGCTCGGCGCAGGCTCGGGAGTTGCTTGTGGGCCTTGAGGCGGCGGAAGCCCTTGGCGGCCTCGAGCATGGCAGCGGCGGTCCAGCGCAGCGCCATGGCCGCGTCCTGCCAGCGTTTGACGTTGCGGCAGACCCGGCGGACAGTTCCGTTCATGTTCTCGATGATGTTGGTGCAGGCGAGCGAGCGCCGTAGCTCGACCGGCAGGCCGAGACGGGAGAGCCGGCCGGGAATTTCGGACAGGGCGATAAGTGGATTTCCTGCCTGAAGGCGGCGAGGATGCCGCGGCTCAGGAGGATTGCGATGACGAGACGTGCCCGACGGAACCACAGTGGGGCGTTCAAGGCGAAGGTGGCCTTGGCGGCGCTGCGTGGCGAGAAGACGCTGGCGGAGCTGGCGCAGCGGTTTGACGTTCATCCGAACCAGATCACGACTTGGCGGGCACAGCTGCTCGACGGCGCTGCCGAGGTGTTCGGGGGCGGCGCGGGCGCGGCTCCGGCGGCGGTGGACGTGAAGGAGCTGCACGCCAAGATCGGCCAACTGACGCTGGAGAACGATTTTTTATCCGGTGCGCTCGGCAAGGCCGGCATGACGAGCGCAAAGCGATGATCGACCGTGAGCACGAGCTGCCGGTGAAGCGGCAGGCGGAGTTGCTGCAGTTGAGCCGGAGCGGGCTGTACTACCGGCCGCGGCCGGTGCCGGCAGCCGAGCTGGCGGTGATGCGGCGGCTGGACGAGCTGCACCTTGAGGCACCGTTCGCGGGCAGCCGGATGCTGCGCGACCTGCTGCGGGCGGATGGCGTGGCGATCGGCCGCGGCCGGGTGGTGAGGCTGATGCGGCGGATGGGGATCACCGCGCTGTACCGCCGGCCGAACACCTCGAGGCCGGCGCCGGGGCACCGGATCTACCCGTACCTGCTGCGCGGGGTGGCGGTGGATCGGCCGAACCAGGTGTGGGCGATGGACATCACCTACATTCCGATGGCGCGTGGCTTCGTGTACCTGGCGGCGGTGGTCGACTGGTTCAGCCGGCGGGTGCTGTCGTGGCGGCTGTCGATCATCATGGACACCGCCTTCTGCCTGGAGGCGGTCGAGGAAGCGCTGGCGCGCTACGGCCGGCCAGCGATCTTCAACACCGACCAGGGCAGCCAGTTCACCAGTGCGGCGTTCACCGGGCTGCTGCTGGCCAACGGCATCGCGATCAGCATGGACGGCCGCGGCGCCTGGCGCGACAACGTGTTCGTCGAGCGGCTGTGGCGCTCGGTCAAATACGAGGAGGTGTACCTGCGGGCCTATGACGGGGTCGCCGAGGCACGCGCTTTGATAGGCCGCTACATGAGCTTTTACAACGGCCGGCGACCACACTCGAGCCTGGACGGGCGGACCCCGGACCGGGCCTACTTCGACGGGCTGCCGCAGTTGGCGGCGGCGTGAGGACGACCGCCGTTTGCGGGCCTCGCTCCGGTCGGGCTACGCCCTCCCTGCGCGAGGCCCGCAAACGGCAACGCACGACGGAACCGGCAGGCGATCCACTTATCCGACGCCGATTTCTGTCCGAACGACCCCGGCCACCGCAGGGTATGGATTTACGCAGAGAACGTTGGATATCAGTCCCTTTCCCTCCGCCAATCTCCTTATGCCGACACTGTCTAGATGGCGTTCCCGACCGATGCTGCCGGGGTGGGAGTTCCCGGGCCTGCTCTCGAAAGCAGGGCGACTGAAGGGACCCGACGAAGGCCGGATCCAAAATTTCAAGCAGGATCCGCAGCGTCCTTTGTCGCCTTGATCTCGACGAAGCGTCGAGTGATCGGCTCAAGGTTGCGGTCGAACCACGCCGCCATAGCCTCCTCCTCGCGCAGCGTCTGTTCCAGTTCTGGGCGGAGTTCGGGCTTGCCCGCCATGTCGGCGAGCACGATCAGGGTGCGATAGGTAGCGATTTCCAGATGTTCGGTCATCATGTCGGCGGCCACGGCTTTCAGCACGGCGTCGTCGGCGAACCCCTGAACCGAGGACTGACTGAGCCCCATAACGCTCAACAGCGCGTCCTTGACCATCGAAGTCGAGCTGCCGCAAGCCTGAAGCCCGGCCTCGAGACGGCGCGCCTGCTCGCGGGTCTCGACGATGTGCTCGGTCAACCGGGTGTGCAGGTCGGGAAAATCGGCCAGCAGGTCGAGCTGCGCTACCAGCACCGCGATGACCTGGCGCTCCAGCGCGTGCGCGTTGCGGAGATTGGCAACCAGCGTCTCGTGCGCAGCGGCTTGCAAGGTCGTCGGCGCGTGTGCGGTGTCAGTGGCCATGAACGCTACTCCTTTGGCTGATCCGCTGGAACCACTCGGATCGGCCTTGTGTTCCGGTCATCTTCCCCGTCACCGGGCCGATCTCGCGCGACCTCGCTCACGACAAGACGGTCGTCGTCGACCCCACTACTCACCGAGAACCCGGCTCGAGGGCGACGGATGGCCGGCGGCGAGTGTGGCCACGCCGCGGCTCGACTTCTCGATGTGAAACCCGGAAAATCGCGCTCCCATCCCGGCTGATCTCTGGCGGAGTTCGCGATGCCCGACCGGTTGGTGGCCTTTTACCAAGGCGATGGCGCCGACAGTGCAGGCCGCCTCATCTCGGAAGTCTGGGCCTTCGATCACGACGACCTCGAATGGCACCACGACTTCATTCAATGGCTGTTCCCGTTGCCGCAGCCGAGCCGGTTTAATGCGGGCGCGCCGGTGCTGACGCCCGAGGCGGCGGCGGCGTTCCAGGCCTCAGACGACCTTCGGGCGCGGTTGTTGCGGTCGCTCGACATGATGCTGGCGTTCTACGGCTTCGAGCGGGCGGCGGGCGCGATCGCGCTGGCGCCGGGGTTCGAGGCGCGGGTGGACGAGTGGGCATGGCCCGAGGATCACAACCACCTGCGATTGTCGCGCATGATCCAGAGCCTCGACATTCTGGGGCTGCCGGGCGAGGCGCGGTCGCTGCGCGCCGCGCTCCTGAAGGTGGCGCGCGCGCTCGGGCCGGCGCGCATCAGCCGCGGGACGGTGGGTCACTGGCAGAGCCTGCTGACGGACGCCCGCTGAACGAAGCCACGACCCGCTGCCACCCCGCCTGGATGCGTGCATACTCGTCCCCTCGCGACGACAGGAAGGAAACCCCGCATGCCGAAGGTCCTGGTCATCGTCCCGTTTCCGATGGACGCAGACAACCTCGAGAAGCGCCGGGCTCAGCTGAAATCGGTCCGGCTCGGCCCTGATATCGCGTTCGACTTCCGGACCGTGAGCATCGCGCCGGCGAATTACGTCAGTCAGCAGGATGCGCTGCTCGCGGACATCGGCATCCTGGAAGCCGGGCTGACGGCGCAGGCTGACGGCTACGACGCGGTCTGCATCGACACCGTCAGCGATTCCGGTATGGCCGCCTTGCGCTCCGTCCTCGACATCCCGGTGATCGGCCCTGGCCGACACGCCATGCTGACCGCCCTCATGCTCGGCGACCGGTTCTCGATCGTCTGCATGTGGGACCGCTGGCGACCGTTGTACGCCAAGACGCTGGCCGAACTCGGATTCGAGGGCAAATGCGCGTCGATCCGCTCGGCCGATTTACAGCCGAACAACCAGGAACTCCTGGGCGGTCGGGAGGAGGAGGTGTTTCCGGTGCTTCTCGAGGTCGCGACGCGATGCGTTGAGGAGGATCGCGCCGACGTCATCGTCCTCGGTTCGACCACCATGCACGAGGCGCACGCCTACCTGGTCGAGCGTCTGGCGGTGCCGGTCATCAATCCCGGTCCGCTCAGCTACCGGCTAGCGGACGCGGCCATCCGGCTGCGGTTGAGCCATTCCAAGTCCACCTACCCGACCCCTTTGACGCCCCGCCCCGCCGCTATCACTGCGATGGGTGCCGCGGCCCGCGCGCTGTAGGAGCCGGCCATGCCGAGAATCCTGGTGATCAACCCGTTTCCGCTGGACGATGCCGGCGTGGCCCGGCGGGCCGCGCAGTCCGGGCACGTCGCCCTCGATCCTGGCACCGAGCTTGTGTACCGGCCGGTGCAGTTCAGCGCGGTCTCTTTCATGAGCCCTCACGATTGGCTGCTGATGGACATGGGAGTCTACGAGGCCGGTCTCAGCGCCGAACAGGAAGGCTTCGACGCCGTCGTCATCGACACGATGAGCGACAGCGGCATGGCGGCGCTGCGGTCGGTGCTGTCGATCCCGGTCATCGGGCCCGGCAAGGCGTCGATGCTGTACGCCATGACCCTGGGCGCGAAGTTCTCGGTCCTGGCGCAGTGGCGGCCGGCGCTGCCGCGCTACCGCAAGGTGATCCGGGACTACGGATTCGACCGGCAATGCGCCTCGGTGCGGTCGTTCGACGTCGAGCCGGACTTCGTGAACCTGACCGAGGGCAAGGAAGACAAGACCTTCCCGATCATGCTCGAGGTCGCGATGCGCTGCGTGGAGGAGGATGGCGCCGACGTGATCTGCCTCGGCTCCACCACCATGCACCAAGCCGCCGAGTATTTGGCGGAGCGCCTGCCGGTGCCGTTGGTGAACCCCGGGCCGCTCAGCTACAAGCTGGCCGAGACGCTGCTGGCGACGGGCCTGACCCACAGCCGCAAGGCCTATCCCGCGCCGATGGTCCGCAAGGACGACCTCGCGCACGCCGTAGTCGCCGCCGCCGCGGCGGCGGGATGATGACGACGATCGAGGATCGTCACTTCGGCCTTGCCCAACCGTGGGAGCCGCAGCCTGGACCCGCCCCGGCGACGCCCGCTGGAAGGTCAGCGCTCAGGCCACCTGCAGCCATCCGGTCAGGTGCCGCAGAAAGTCTGTCGGACGACTTGGTCGGGGCGCGGCGGCTGCCGGTAGCGGACGTTCTCCGGCGTCTCCTCCCACGGCCGCGACAGCGCGTCGAGCAGCTCCTCGAACGGGCCGAGATCGCCGTTGTCCTCCGCGGCCCTGATCGCTTCTTCTACGAGGTGGTTACGCGGGATCACCGCCGGGTTGGCGGCCCGCAGGTCGGCGGCGCGCTCGGGCGCCGGAAGCGGCTCCGCGGCGAGCCGGGCCTGCCAGGCATCGGCCCAGGCGTCGAAGGCCGCCGGATCCTTGAACAGACGGCGCGGCCCCGCCGAGCCGTCTGACGGGAGGCCGGCGGGCGGGTCCAGCACGTCAGCCAAGCCACGGAAAGTCAGGGTGAAATCGGAGCCGTTCTCTGCCATTTTCGACATCAGATCCTGGGCGAGGGCCAGATCGCCGTCCCGGGTCTCCCGAACAGCCAGCTTGCGGCGCATTTCCGCGGTCAACGCCCCCTCGAACAGCGCGGGGAACCCGTCGATGGCGCTTTGCGCTGCGGCCAAAGCGAGGTCGTCATCATTTGCGATCAACGGCAGCAGGCACTGCGCCAGCTGCGCCAGGTTCCACTGCACGATCCCAGGCTGGTTGGCGAAGGCATAGCGTCCAGCATGGTCGATCGAACTGAACACTGTCTGAGGATGATAGCGATCCATGAAGGCGCAGGGGCCGTAGTCGATGGTCTCGCCGGCTACCGAGGTGTTGTCGGTGTTCATCACACCGTGGATGAAGCCCAGTCCCAGCCAGCGCGCCACCAGCGCCGCCTGGGCGGCGATCACCGCGTCCAGTAGAGCAAGATAGGGGCGCTCGGCCGCAGCTGCGTCCGGATAGTGGCGGGCGATCACGTGGTCGGCCAAGCTGCGGATGCCCTCGTGGTCGCGCCGCGCGGCGAAGAACTGGAAGGTGCCCACGCGGATGTGGCTGCGCGCCACCCGGGTCAGTACCGCGCCGGGCAGGGCGGCCTCGCGGTAAACCGGCTGGCCGGTGGTGACCGCCGCCAGCGCCCGGGTGGTGGGGACGCCGAGGCGGTGCATGGCCTCGCTGACGATGTACTCACGCAGCACCGGGCCGAGGGCGGCGCGACCGTCGCCGCCGCGGGAGAACGGCGTTCGTCCGGCGCCCTTCAGCTGGATGTCGCGGCGGATACCGTCCCGGCCGACCACCTCGCCAAGCAGGATGGCGCGCCCGTCGCCGAGCTGCGGCACCCAGCCCCCGAACTGATGACCCGCATACGCCATCGCCAGCGGGTCGGCACCGTCCGGAACTCGGTTTCCAGCCAGGATCTCCAAGCCGTCCACGGACTCGAGAGCGTCGGCGTCGAGGCCGAGATCCTTGGCCAACTCGCGGTTAACCCGAATCAATGCGGCTGCCGCCACCGGGGTCGGCGGCAGCCTGGCGAAGAACCGCTCAGGCAGTCGGGCGTAGCTATTGTCAAACCGGATGACCGGCGGCCGGGTGATCGGTGTGAAGGTCGGTAGCTATCGTCATGGCGAATACTCTATCACGGGGCGAGGTTGCCGGTGACCGTCGACGCTGTGGGTGGCCGGCTTCCTTTGTCCACATGGCAGGTCGCGCAGGCTTTTCCATCCCCTCGCGGTGATGGATGCGGCACAGCGAGTCCGTCAGAACGTTCCGCTGACCGGTGGCGGCACGATCGGGAACCGTTGCACCAGGATCGTGGCGAGCCGGTCGAACTCGGCCCGCTCGTCGTCGGATGATATTGCGTGGCGACGCGCGTTCAAGAGATCGGTCAGGTGTGGTGCAAGCACCCGAACCGCGTCGGGGTCGATCTCGCGGAGCAGCGTCAGGTTCCAGGAGATTGCGTCGACAGCGAGCGGCCGGGTCCGCAGGATCAGATCCGAGAGGCGTGTCGTGATCGCCCGGGTCACCGCCAGCACCGACGCCACCTCGTCCGGGCCAGCGAGGCCCAGCCGGCGGAGGGTCACGATCGCACCGGTCGCCTGTTCGACGTCTGCCGTGCCGGCGTTGGCGAGGGCGGAGGGTGCGGCTCGCGCGGTCAGCCGCTCCACGAGCGCCCGGCGGGGTGCCTCCCACCCGACGCCCTCGGCGAGCCAATCGGCGATCGTCAAGCTGTCTTCCGGGCGATCGGGCAGCGGCCGGAGGCCGACGAGGTCGACGGCGAGGCCGATAGCCTGGTGAGCCGTGTTCCAGGCTGCCTGCGCTTCCTCCGGGTGACGATGACTCCAGGCGACCAGTCCGGATAGCGCCGCCAGCGCCAGGCAGCCCACCGCGACGGTCGCCACCGGGAACGGCCGCCGCAGTCCCGCGACGAACGCGGCCATCGTCGCCGGCCGTTGCTCGCGACGCAGCGCCAGCCCCTTGCGCAGCGTCCGCCAGGCGTAGGCTGGAAGGTGTGGCGGCCGGGTTGGACGAAGATCCAGATGACGGGCTCGGTCGGCGGTGTAGCGGTCGAAGGGGTGCCGACCGGTGACCAACTCGTAGGCGATCACCGCCAGCGAGAATATGTCGTCTCGGGGCTCCGCAGACGCGCCGAGCAGCATCTCGGGGCTGGCGTAGGCGGGGGTCAGAGCGCCGCCGGTAGGGTCGTCGTCGGACTCTCCCTCAAGCCTGGGATCGTCGTGCACGATCTGGGCGGCGCCCAGATCCAGCACCCGCGGATCGCCGTTCTGGAGCAGGAAGAGGTTGCCTGGCTTCAGGTCGGCGTGGATCAGGCCGTGGCGATGGGCGTGGGCGATGGCGGCGCCGATCCGGACCAGGATCCGACGGGCCACCGGCCAAGAGGTGCCGGTGGCGAACTGCCGTTTCATCGCCGATCCGAGGCTCTGTCCCTCCAGGTACTCCAGCGCCAGGAATGGCCGGCCTTCGATCCACCCCTGCGCCAGCACCTGGACGAAACCCGGGTGCCGAAGTGTCCAGGCGTTGTCGGCCTCGCGTTCGAACGCTGCCACGAGGTCCGGGTCGTCGGCCAGCGATTGGCGAAGCACCTTGAGGGCGACAATCCGACCGTCGCGACGGTCGGTGGCGCGGTACACTGTCGACATGCCACCGATCGCTACCGGCCCGTCGATCACGTAGCGGCCGGCGCATACCGTTCCAGTCGGCAACTCGGGGTCCGCTGCCGTGCCCCAGGGGACTTCCGAACCGGGGATGGCTGAGCGCTCAAGATCCGTCCCCGCGGGTGGACCCACCGCCTTCGCGCTCACGCCGGCGATGGACGGCTCATCCTCGGAGGTCAGCACAACGGTGTCGTCTACGGCGTCTTCGGCGGGCGGCACATCGAGCCACGCCGAACTGACCGAGTGCTGTTTGGCTGTGCGCTGGGCGTGGGTCGCGAACGCCCGCAGTGACGCTAGAGATGCCCTCGGCAATTCGTTGTCAACCGAGAGCTCTGCGACGACGTCGTTGAACAGGGTCACGGCGCCCGGACCGTAAGCGAGCAGGGCCGCCAGTTCCCGCCGGGCCGAGCTGTCATCCGGGGCGGCGGCGAAGAATCGCACCGTTGAGACCATCCGTTCCCGGAAAGCCCTTTGCAACGCTTCCGTCACGCCTCCACTCCGACGGCGTCCAGGCTGACGGCGATGGCGGTAACATCGTCGGTGGCGCCTCGCGCCTGCGCCAGATCCACGACTCCGCGCACCGCCGCCTCTGGGTCGTCGACGACCAATTCGGCCAGTTCGGGTACCGACACGTGCCTGCTGATCCCGTCGGTGCACAGCAGGAACCGGTCGCCTGGCCACACTTCGATCGCGATCCGCTCGATCTCGGCGACGCTGCCGACGCCGACGGCGCGGGAGACGATGTGGCCGGCGCGGTGGTCGCGGGCGGCTTCTCGGTCGATTTCACCGCGGTCGAGCATCTCCTGGATAAGGCTGTGATCGCGTGTGAGCAGGAAGGCCTCGCCGTCCCGTACCAGGTGGACGCGGCTGTCACCGCACCAGGTGCAGACACCATAGCCGCTGTGGATCACCAGCACCGCGGCGGTCGTGCCGATGACCGTCGGCGGCTGGGCCGAGGTTCCCCGGATCAGCAGAGTGTCGTTGGCTTCCGCGATCGCCGCGTCGACCGACATCGCGAGTTCCGGAAGCGACCCGGACGCCGGGATCCGCCCCAACGCCCGGCACAGGGTGCGGCTGGCAATGTGGCCGTCGGCATGGCCGCCCATACCGTCGGCCACGGCCCACAGGCCGACCTCCGGACGAGCCAGGCAGGAATCCTCGTTCTCGCGGTGGCGGACCCCGCAATGCGACAGCGCCGCCGATCGCCAGAGCGAAATCAGAGGCTCCATCCCCCATCCTCCGCGTGTCCCAGCAGCATCGCGCAGGCGGCTTCGGCCGGCGGCAGCCCGGCGAACATCATCGTCGCGGCCGACCGCTGCTCCCAGTCAAAATGCCACCAGATCGAGTACCCGGCCTCGGTCTGGGCCAGCAGGGGCAGCGCCAGCGCGGCGGCAAACGTGTCAAGATCACCGGCGCCACCGGGGGCTCCGGGCAGACGGGTTCCGAATCCGGAGGCGCTCGTCGACCGCCAGCGCTCGACCGGCGGACTCGCCGGATCTCTCACCGCCCAAGGGGCCTGCAAGTCGGCAAGTCGCTGGATGAAAACCTCCGCTTCCAGCGCCTGACTGATCGCGCCGAGGGCCAGCATCTCGGCGCGCTCGTAGCCCTCTTCCCAGGCCATCGCCGCCGCGATCGACGTCGAGTCGTCCGGCAACGGTTCCAGGATTGTCAGCGGAAAGCATCGCCCGATCCGGTCGACGCTCGGCACCAGGATACCTGCACGGGCGTGACCGCCACCGGCGCCGGCGCTCAGCACGAATCGCCAGATCGGCGAGCCAAGATAGCGGTCGCTCCAGTCGCCGCCTGACTGGGCGCATCCAGCCATTACCCGCCGCAGCCAGCCGTCCCAGCCCTCCACGAATGTCGCCGGCAGATTCCGGGACAGGAAGTCGCCCAGAGACGGGATCTTGCCGTAGCAGCCTGCCATGAGCCTCTCCGAGTGCCGACCGTGCCCTGCCGACAGGCCCATTGGTAGCGGGCTGCGCCGGTCGACGGAAGTGCCGCAGCCGGCGATCCGACTGTCACAACCCCGGCTGGCACCGGAATTCACTCAACTCCGGCAGTTCGAAGGGGTTCGTGATGCTGTCGGCGTTCAACTCGAATGTCGCCTTGCGTCCGCGGATCTCGATGGGCAGGACGAACTTGTCCGCCAAGCCGGTCGTCTGGAGCTTAAGTTGGTCGAACAGCCGGAACCACGCCCAGGGCCCGGCAGTCTGGATGCTGTTGGAATTGCCGTTGGTGTCGGTGATGGTGACCGCAATCTGCTGGGCCGAGCTCGGGTCCGGCCAAGTCAGATTGAACGTGCGCGGCGGCTCGTGGCGGTAAGTGATGATCTGGGATCCGGTGTCGATTGCCACCCTGGCGGCCTGGGCGTCGAGATAAGTCGGCTTCAAGGTAAAGTTGACCGCTGGCGATGGGGTTCCATTGCGGAAGAACGTGCTGCGCACGACCGCCGCACTCTCCAGGGCGCTCAGGAACGGCGCCGACAGGTTAAGGCCGTCGCCCTGGACCAGACGGTTCTTCCAGGGCCGCGTGCTGGTATCGATGAATTCCGCAAGATACGAGGTCTGGAAGCCGTCCAGAATGCCGCCCGGACCGAAGAAGGTACCGAAATCTTTCAGGGTGGTCTCGTCGCGGCCGTCCCGGTGAACCGGATACCGGTTGAGTACGGCGCGGGTACACTCGCCAACCACCTCGCGCCGCCACTGATCGTTCAGGTAGCCGCGCGTCTCGGAAAGCGTCACCGACCAGAGGCTTCCCGGGATCTCGCCGAGAATCTGGCGCAGCGGTTCCGGCTGCGAGACTGCGGTGGTGGACAGCCGTGACAGCGCGTCTCGTTGGTCCTTGGCCTGCAGGCGCTGGCGGACTGCATCGAACGCCGCCTTGCCGACGTCCGAGGCGCTGTCGATGGCGTTGATCTGGCCGTAGGCCGCGATGATATCCTGCTGCACGTCGGCGATTCCGGGGCGCTGACCGTTGCTGCCTTTCGACAGCGCGATCACGTCGGAAAACGCCCTTGAGATCGTGGTCCCGGGCCAACGGTTGAGCGCGCCGGTCGCGCCGGCGGCGCGGGTCGCCAACGCCCCTGCGGCGGAACCGGCGCGCGACAAGGCGGCGGTTGCGGGCGAGGCGGAGGCGCCGTCGGCCCCGGCGCCGCTCTCCGGCGCGGTCGCCTGGAACGGCAGTTCGGTGTTGTTCGCCACGAAGTCGAGCAGCCTGACGATCGGCGATTGGTTCCCCGAGAGTGTGGCCAGAACCGTGTTGGCGTCGCCGATGTCCCGCAATCCGCGAATGTCGATGTCGTTCAGGAACGACCGCCAAGTGGCGATGTAGTTCTCGACGTAGCGGTCGGACGCATCCTGCAGCAGGGTTGCGAGCTCCTCCTGGCTGGCTGCCTTGGCTTCGGGGCCGACCACCCAGTCTTCACTGGTGTGGCTCTGCGCCAGCGTTGGCAACTGCCGCAGGAAGAGATTGTAGAACCCTTCGGCGGTGTAGAGATACGGTATCTGCGGGGCGTCGCGTGACGGGCTGCGGCGAACCAGGATCTGCAAGCCGTCCAGGCCGATGACATCGTTCAGATCCTTGGCCGGATAGCGCTCGCCCGCCGCTTCCAGCGCAGAGTAGAGCTGGTCGACCGGGGGGACGCTCACCAGCGCGCGCCGAGCCGCCGTTATGACGTTCTGGTTCAGAGGCTGCGGGCCGGGCCAAGCGTCGAACAGCGCCTGGGAATGACGCTCGATCGCCTCGCGGATGTCCGGACGCAGCGGCAACGCCTGCTCCAGTTCCAGGGTCATCCAGCGCTCGACCGCGGGGCGGTCGAACTTCTCGGGGTTGCCAAGACCAAGGTACAGCGCCAGCGCCTCGCTAATGGCTTCGGGATCGCGGCGGCTCACCGCCTGCTGCAGCGCCGCCTCCATACGAGCTTTGATGCGAGGCAGCGCGACGCGGGCGAGCAGCCGGGCATACGCCTGTTCGACCGGAGCGCGAAGGTGCGCGTCGGCGTCGAGGTCGAACCATTCCAGGCTCTCCTCGAGCGCGCTGGCCTGTAGCGTGTCGACGTGCCGACGCAGGAGATCGAGCGGCGGCAAAGCCGAAAGCAAGGTCGGGTCGGCGTCGTACGCGGCGATGCCGTTCTGGATCAGCTCGACGTCACGATCGAGCGCCGCCACTTCCCGCTCGCTCTCGAGTTGTCCTTGATACCAGTTGCCGCCAAGCACCGCGACCAGCAGCAGGCAGGCGGCGCACACGCCGGCATAGGTCAGCAGGATCCGCCGCTCCATCACACGGTTGCGTCCGACCACACCGCGCTCGCGGATGATGACGTCGGTCAGCAGGTGGTTGATGAAGAACGGCTTGGCCGGCCCGCTGTGAGGCTGCGGGTTCGGCGCGTCGAAACCGAAGGCACGGGCGTATGCAGTCTGCATCCGGTCGATCGGGCGGCCTTCCTGAGTTCCGCTCGTGAAGTACATGCCTCGAAACAGTGGCTGCATCGAGTACCGGTTCGGCCGGAACACCTCCTCGAGGAAGCTCTCAAGCAACGGCCGGATGCCGGCAAGCTGCTCTGGAAAGGCATAGATCTGCCGTCGCCGCTCGGTGAGGCGCTCGTCGTTCAGCCGGTTTGGCACATGGCTGCTCAGCCGCTCCAGCAGCCCGTCAATCCGGGTATGGAGGGCGCTGAGCGCGGCCGAACTGGTGCTCGACGCTTCCATCGGCAGCGTGATGCCCCAGACCTGAAGACGTTCTTCCTCCTCGAGATCTTCAAAGAACTCCGAGAAGCCGGCGACCAAGTCGCTCTTCGTGAACAGAACATAAACCGGCATCCGGATGCCGAAGCCGCGCATGATCTCCTGGAGGCGCGCCTTGACGGCCTCGATCGTGCGCTTCCGTTCCTGCTCATCCTGAACAAGAATGTCGGCCAAGCTGATGGCGATAATGACTCCGTTGATCGGCTGCCGCGGGCGGCTCTCCTTGAGGATGTTGAGGAATCCGCGCCAAGTGGAGGCGTCGCTGGCGGCGTTGATATCCTGGGTGGTGTAGCGTCCCGCGGTGTCGAGTAGCACCGCCTGGTCGGTCAGCCACCAGTCGCAGCTGCGCGTCCCACCGACACCCTCGATGACCTCGACGCCAAGGCGTTCGGCGAGCGGGAACTGCAGGCCGGAATTTCGCAGAATCGTCGTCTTGCCGGAGCCTGGCGGACCGATAATCAGGTACCAGGGCAGGTCGTAGAGCTGGCCCCCCGAGGAAGTGCTGTCCTTGAGGGCGGCCATCGCGTCCTCGAAACGCTGGCGCAGAACGTCCAGCTCTTCGTCCGCCGTGCCGTCGGTCATGGCGGTCAGCGATTGGCTGTTCGTCAGGTTCTCGATCATCTTCCGGTTGAGGCGCCGCACACGCCAGTACCGGAGGAGTTCGAGCCCTACCAACAGCGCCACCAGGGCTCCGATCGCAGCGGCCCTGGCGCCCGCTGTTTCAAGCGGCTTGCCGCCCATGACCTGCACTTTCGGGCCGACAAACCAGACCAGCGCCGCCAGCGCTGCCAAGCCCACCAGGATCATGGTCGTCCGGCTGAACAACACCCGGCTAAGCAAGGAGACGACGCCCATGTCTGTACCTAGGAACCTGAGGCCAGGGGCACGAGGGCGTTCACCCTATCGACCGCCGGTGCCTTGATCTGGAACTGACGGACGTCAAACCAGGTGAACAATCCGAGGATGACGATGCCGGTTACCGCAAACACCACCCACAGCGGCAACCGGTTGCGGATACCGCGACCGGCCTTCACTCCCTCCCACTCGACGCTGAGCGGCTTCGGGCTGACGTTGCGCTGGCGCCCGATTTCACGGTGCAGCTCGTTGCGAAGGTCCTCGATCTCCGCGCGTCCGTTCTCCATGACCCGATATCGACCCTCGAACCCGAGCGCCAGGGTGAGGGCGATCAGTTCGTTGACGTCCAGGTTGCGGGCCGGGTCCTGACGCAGCCGCTGCAGCAGCACGAATACTTTCTCTCCGCCCCAGGTCTCGTTCTGGAAGATCGACAACAGGCTGCGCTGGCTCCAGACGCTCTCGCCACCCCAGGAAGTCAGCAGGACCGTCTCGTCAAGTGCCGAGCAGAGCACGTAGCGCGCGGTCAGGACATGGTCGCCGATGCAGCCGGCCGCCGTGGCGCGCTGCTCGAAGCGCTGGATCTCCTCGATCACCTGCCGCTGCAGTCCGGCAACGTCGGGATGCTCCGTCGTGGTGGAGAGTTCGACCATCAGGTCGAAAAGGGTGCCGGCGGCGGTGATGAGCGGATTTTTCGGATAGGCTTTTGCGGATTGATAGGATTTCAAGTCGATGGGGCCGGCCGGGATGCCGCCCCCGCCCAACACCGCACGGATCCGGCCCGGCACCCCAGCCGGTGCCGGCGGCCGGCGGGCCGCACCCGGTCGGGTCTGAACGACAGTCGGGTCCTCGTCGACAGCGATAGGCGGGCGCACCGGTCAGTCCTCCCGAATGGCCCAAAAATCCAGCCGAAGGCCTGGATATTCGCCGGCGACGTGGAACGCAAAGGAGGCCGACCCGTTGAGCTTCGACCAAAGGTCGGCACGCTTGTCCAGTTCGAAATACGCCGTCTCGCTGTGGTAGGGGATCTCCCGAGGTGCCACTGGGAGCGCCCGCAGCCCAATGCCGGGCAACTGCAGGTTCACCAAGTTCCGGATCTCCTCGACCGGTCCGATCTTAACCTGGTTCGGGAAGTCTCTCAGGATGTCCGAACTGTTGACGCTGGCCTGGACCGCCAGAACGAAACGAGCCTGCCGCAGCAGCGTCTGGTCGGCGATGATCGAGATGTAGACCCCATACTTTCGAGCTTCAATCGGCAGTTGCATCGCCGAGCGCTCGGTAACGACGCTGAGGGACTGCCTGATGTGCTGGAGCAGCGGCGGGAAGCAGGTGTCCAGGGCATCGTGAACGTAGGGTGGGAACACCGGCGGCCGACGCCCGCCGTCGAAGGTCGACAGTTCACCCGCGAGTTGCAGAGCCGCAGCGTAGACCTGATCCGGGTGCAGTGGCCGGGTCGCGGCGTAGTGCTCGAACAGCGGCTCAAAGCGGTTCACTAGCTGCAGTAGGAGGAAGTCGGTCAAGGTGGAAACCCCGTCGGCACGGGCAGGGTCGACCATCGCCGCCAGCGCCTCGCCCCGTCGCCGGAGCAGGGACACAACCTCTCCAATGAACCGTCCAAACCCCGTCTGGGCGCCGCAATCCAGGGCGGGGGGCAGGAATTCATCGTCGAGAACCACCGCGCCGTCGGCGGTGCGCTCGGAGACCCGCGCGACCGGTAGCAGGACGAGATCGTCGACCGGCTCGCCTTCCAGCACCAGCCGGAGGTTCGGGACGGCGACCTGTACCTCGATCTCACCGGACGAGCGTTGCGTGCTGTTGCGGAGGTTCCGCGGCGTCGCTTGGAACCGCGGGTTGATGCGCCCGTCCTGGCCCGGATCGATCTCCGGTCCGTCGCCGGCCCGGACCGGCATCGCCAGATACACCCGGCCGTTCGAGAACCGGGTGGGGATGTCGCGCGGCGTTACCGACAGGCCATGCGAGGGCAGTTCGACGGGAGTGCCGTCCGGCATTACCGCCCGAACCCTGACGACCGCCAACTTGCCCAGGCCGAGCGCCTGGCGGTCGAGTTCCAACGCCACCACTCCCCAAGAGTGCGGGCGCAGCGCCGCGCTGCGCGCCTCCACGAGCGCCTCGACGTAGCGGTCGTGCTGTTGGAAGTGATGGGGACGCATGAACATCCCCTCGATCCACAGAGGCTTATTTTCGGTCGCCATGCCGGCTCCGTCGGTTGCTGTTCCTCGCCACTTGCGAGGTCGTCGCGATCAAAAGATGTTCCACCAGCTCGAACTTGGCCGCTGAAACGCGACCGACAGGGTGTCGACGTTCAGGATCAGCGTGTTGGCTTCCTCCGGGGTCGCCGGCTCGACCGCCCGCCATGTGGCGTTCTCAATATCGCGGAAACCCGCCACCACCCCGATATAACGGGTTTCCGGGCTGACAGTATCGTCGTAAGTGATCTTGTCGCCGGGCTTAACGTTGAACTCCTTCTGCCCCAACAGGTCGCCCCCGAGCACCTTGCGGTCACCGTAGAAGATCTCCGAGAACTCGGCGGCGTTGAAGGCGGCGTCCGACTTCAACTGGTAGACGCGCAGAACTAACGGCGAGGGCTCGGAAACGCTGTTCGGGTTGATCGCGCCGGTCGCCGCGATGGACATCGCCACGGTAGTCGGATCCGGAGCCGACGACCCACAGGCCGCGAGCGCCAAGGTTGCCGTGACCGCCGCCGACCGCGCCCAACCTCCGACCGACGCAAGCGTCCGGTTCACCATCCCCAATTCCCCCAAATCGTCCTGTCAGTCCAACCGGCTGATCTCTCTATGATACGCGTTCAGGAAGGCGGTGCCGAAGATTTCTCGGGCTTCGGTCGATGTTCGTGGCGGCGCTTCACCGTCGAAGTGGGCCAGAAGGACCTCCAGGGCCGCTGCGGCCGCCGACGCGTTCACGGTGAGGGTGGCTACGGACTGCCGGGTGGCGACATCGAGCGGCTGGCCTTGGCCGGGACCTTGGGTCAGGGCGCGCTTCAGCGCCTCCTCTCCAGAGCGGTACAGCACGAATGGGTTGTCGGTGCCACGGTCGAGTGCCCTGGGGTCGACACCAGACGCGCGAGCGAGCGCGGCGCGGGCGTCGAGGGCGTCGGCAATACCGAGGGCCGCGGCGCGCGCTGCCCTGCTGGTCAGCGTAACCATGGCGAGTGCGTCGGGACCGGCGAGCGCATCGGGGTCGAGGCCGAGTCCGTCGGCGAGCGCGTTTATGACAGAATCATCGCCGAGGTTCGGCCGCGACACGCTCGGTATCGATGGAGCCGAGCGGGGCGTGGGAGAAAGAGGGTCCGGCCGGTTTCCGGTACCGGGAACCGGCCGCAACAGCGGGACGCCGTCTGGAAGCACGCGGGACGGTGCCGTCGTGGCCTCCCGCCCTGGAGGGGGGGGGATCAGGTCGTCGAACTCGTCCGGTAGGGCAGGGGGCGCTGTCGGGACGGCCGGAGACGGGGCGGAGGTCCGGCTGAGCACTGGGGGCGCCGGCGTCAGCTCCGGCGGCGCTGCGACCCGCGAAGCCGGTCGTTCCGGGGCCGTCGAACCCGGGAGCAGATCGTCCAGATCGTCCGGCAACAACGGTCTCGTCGGGAGTGGTGTCGGTGCCGACACCAGGGGCGGCGCCGGCGGACGCCCGGCTGGCGTGCGCCCGGCAGACGGAGGCTGGTCAGAAGAAATCTCGGCGGACTGGCGAGTGGAAGACGGGCGTGTGGCGGGCGGCCGTGCTGCGGCGGGAAGATCGAAGTCCTCGGGGATTCCTGTTGGCGCTGACAGCGTGGAAAGCTGTCCTGCCGGCCGCGGTGGCGACGGCGGGAGGGGTGCGGGTGGCCGGGACCGGGGCGGCGGCATTGGTATGCCGGATTGTGCTGGCGGCTCGGTCATAATGGCAGGACGGCCTAGCCGGGGTTCGGCACGGCGGCTGCCCACCACATCGAGAATGTCCTGGGGTGGCTGCGGCTCGCTGACTCCAAGGGTTCCCGTTGGCCGGGCCGCCGTCGGCCGGGCCGCGGTCAAAGGTGCGGCCGGCTTGGACTGCTGTCCGGCGTCTTGCAGCCGGACCGCGATTTCATAGTCGCCAAGCACAAGTCGGTCGCCATCCGACAGGTTGGCACGCTGGTCTCGGCCGAGGGCAGTGCCGCTGCCATTGACGAAGACGCCATTGGTGCTGGTGTCGGTGATCCTGAACCGGCCGTCGGCGAAATCGACCACCGCGTGACAGGACGACACGTATCGGTTGGGATCAGGCAGGATCCAGGCGTTGTCCCGGCTGCGGCCGATCGATCCGCCGGAGGCGCTGAAGGTGTGGGTGTGCCCTTCGCCCATAAGGGATTTCTGAAAGCTGACAATCTCGAGCTTCAACTGCATTCGGCGCCCTCCGGCTCGGTATTCCTCGGCGGTGGCGGTACGGCCGGAGCCGAACCTCGCATCACCGACGGCGGTGCGCAATCGAGATGAAAATGGCTAGGGATCACGATCGGGAGGAGATGCCACTGGATCGAGCGGGATCTCGAAAGCCGCGACTGCACCCGGGGCGGCCTGGCTCCCCGAACGCACCGATATTGCCAGCATCGGAAGCCCGTCGTCGTCGCGATCGAGCGTGACCTCGACCCGCGCCCCCGGACCGGTAGCGCTGGCGAGAGACGTCAAATACGTTGCAACTTGGTCGCGAACCGTCGCCGGACTGGCCGAGGTGAACAACCGATCGGCGTTCCACTGCAGACCATGGATGACTTGGGCCTGGAACAGGCGGGTGATCAGCGAGGCGTCGGTACCACGTCGCACCGCCGGTGCGCGCAGCAGTCGGGCGGAATCGCGACCCCGCTCAGGCACTAGCGCTATCAGCCCGGCGGCGGCGATGCTGTCAGCCGTAGAAACCGAGACGGACGGCCTCACCGGGCCCTCGAAGCCGCCATCAGGCATTTCGGGGAGCACCAGGTCGTCGATCACCGGGTCGGTGGCGGCGCCGACCGAGCACGCCCAGTCGGTGGTGGCGGAAGCGGCGGCGAACAACGCTGCAACCGCCGGTGCGATGCCGACGTCGAGCGGCTGGCCGACGCGACCGGCCACGGTGAACCCGAGTGACTTGTCCCGGCCGTCATGACCGTCGCGCAGGGTCATCCGGCTGAGGCACAGTCCCAGCCATGCGGCCTCCGGAGCATCGCGCAACGTTCGCCACGCAGCGTGACTTGGGGCGTCGAACAGCGTTTCGGGATCGTGCATGCCGGCCAGGGCCTCCAGCCCGCCATCGCCGGCGATTGCCGGGTCGGCGTTGGCCAGAACCACGGCCCGGCGCGAGGCCCCGAAGCCGCCGAGCATCCGCAATCGGGCAACGTCGCGGTCACTGGCATCGTAGTCGTTCAGGTCGACGACGAGGCGAACCGGTCCCGCCGGGTCCGCGTCGTCCTCCGGTACCAGCCTTCCCAGGATGTCCGCGAGGCCGTCGGAGTTCGCCTCCAGGACGTCGACCGTGATGCCGGCGCGCCTATCGATCCGCCTCGCCAGGAAGCGCAGCGCCGCCCAGCCCCGCTCGAGCGCTCTAAAGTCCGGATGATCGACGATCGCGGCGATCCGGTTCGCCAGCCCCGGTCTCGGGCGGGGTGACGGTTGCGCCGCCGTTCCCGACGGCCGGCCCGAAGCTCGGGTCAACTCGGATATGAACCCGCTGAGCGCTGCCTTGGCTGGATCGTCGGGTCGAGGAGGCGCGGCCGGCGTCGGCGAAGCCGGGGCTGCAACCATGTCAAGCAGCCGGTCGATGGCGTCGTCGCCGGAAGGCTCGGAAGCGGCCTGTGCCGGCGCGGAGGGCGATGATTGGCTTGCAGACGGCGCTCGGGTGTCCGTTGCCGCGCCGGTCCCGGACGTTTGGTCGGGGACGACCGCGCTCACGAGCTCCGGCAGCGCCCTGGCGACGGCGGCGGGGGTGAAATCGCGGCGATGCCGGAAGCCCAGGGCGACGGTCATATCCGCCTCACCGTCTTGCAGGCGGTCTGCGACCCGTATCGTCAGGGTGGGTGCGGTGCGGTCGAGCAGACCTTCCACACCGTCGTCCGCCAGACGGTGCAGCCGACTTGGCTCAAGACCAAAACGGCCCACGACGATGAGCCGCAAGGGCATCACCCTGAACCTGATCGGCGTGTCGCCGACGGTCCGGAACCCTGAACCCGAAGGCGGAACGTTCGAACCCACGCCAATCGACTCCCTCTGTGACCCCACCTCAGTAAGCCCGCATCGGCCGCCCGAGGCAACCGGACGATCTCGACAGGTCGCCGCGAATCCCCGAGACTCCCGAATGTGGTCGAGATCGAGCCCTACCAAGCGAGAATGGCCGGAGCCCCATATGCAGGGGCGCCCAGGGTCGTCGGTCTTCAGCCTGCCGTCGACGACGGAGATCCGACGCGGCGAACCGGACCTCGACGCGTCTATGGTGGCCTTGCAGGGGCGGAACCGGGTGCACCCGGCTCAGGGGCGCGTCTCGATCCGCGCGCTGGCCTAGTCGGCCGAACGCTTGGTGGCCGCTATGAGATCGACTCGGTGGTCGGCTTTCGGTCGCTTGGCACTGCCTATCGAGCTGTCGACTTGGCGTGGCCGGCCGCCGGTGCGGTCCGTCGACGCGTTACCCTGACGGTCCTGAATACGCCGGCCGGTGACGATCCCGAAGCGAACGCCCAACTCCTCACGGTGGCCGGGCGTGTTCGGGACCTGGCGCATCCTACTCTCGACCCAGTCCTCGATGTCATCCGGGACGGCGACCTGATCGTTGCTGTCTCTGAGCATCGGGCCGGGCGCACCCTGTCCAGCTTGCTTGGAACCGGACCGGGTACCGGTTGGCCCTTGCGCGTCGTGCTACCGATTGGTCATCGGATTGCCGATGGCCTCGCGCACGCCCATCGCGCCGGACTGGCGCATGGGGGGCTGGGGCTTGATACCGTGATTCTCACCGCCGATGAGGAGGTCGTGGTCCTTGATCTCGGACTGGCGGGGGCTTGGGCGACAAGCCACGGCGTGCCGGTGGATCCTCGCGACGATCTCGAAGGGTTGGCGCGGATCGTCGTCTCGCTGCTGTCCGGAGTCCCGATCCGGTCGACCACTGGCGGGGAGATAGCTCGGCCGGTTGGGCTGCGCGATGCCGGATGGCATGCCCTGCGACAGGGGCTCGCGGGACGCTACGCCGCACCGGCCGATCTGGTGGCCCTGATGGTGTCGCTTGAGGATCCTGGGTGGCTCGGACGCCTGGTCGGCCGCCGGCCGCGCTGATCCCTTGGCGCCGCACCACCCGAGGTCAGCGGTGTGGGCACGTCCCGGCACTCCGGCCTGTATGATCAGGGCGGCATTCGCTACGATGGTCGGCGGGAAGTCGGACCGGGGGATGATGTATGGCACCGCAGGATCTGCCGCGCGCCGGGCTCGGCCGCGACCCGATACCCGGTCCGGATCCGGCGGGCGAGAGCATCCGCTACGAAGAAATATTCACGCAGCTCGAGGACGAGATCGGCAAGCTGCAGAGCGGCGGTCCGACGGCGGTCGACTGGCCGAAGGTTGCCGACATGGCCACCGCCATCCTGGCCACCCGGTCGAAGGACCTGCTGGTTGCGAGTTGGCTGACGTTTGCGTTGCATCGCCAGGAGGGGCTCGCTGGCCTGCGGGACGGCCTTGGCGTCCTGCTCGGCATCATCGATGTCTACTGGGCCGACTGCTTCCCGCCGATCAAGCGGATGCGGGCCAGGGCCGGCGCCGTGGAGTGGATCGCCGAGCGTGTCGGTCCGAGCCTCGCTGAAACCACGGTCACTCCCGAGAACGCCGCCCTGATCGGCCAGCTGTTCGGGGTGGTCGACGATCTCGACCGGACATTCTCCGAGAAGGCGGAGGGTACTCAGGTCAACCTTGGCGATCTGCTTCGGCCACTTCGTAACCTCAAGCGCGACGCCGATTTTATGGTGGCCGAGGCCGCCAAGAAGGCTGCCGCCGAGGAGCAGGCGGCGCGCGACAAGGAGGCGGCGGCAGCCATCGCGTCGGCGCCACCGCCGGAGCCGTCGCCCACGCCGGCAGCGAGCGAGGCTCCGGCGCCGGCGCCTGCCCAACCCTCGCCCGCTCCCACCGCCCCTCCGGTCGCCGCAGCGGCTCCAGCCGTGGTCAACGCCACGCCGCCGACGGTGGCGGCGGTGACCGTCCCGACGGCCTCCGGCCCGGAGATGGATCGAGCGGTCAACGCGTTGCGCAGCAACGTCGTTGCGATGGCCAAGGCGATCCGAGCCGCCAGCCCGGGCGACCCACGGTCATACCTGCTGCTGCGCAGCGTGCTCTGGCTGCCGGTACAGGCGCCGCCGCCGGATCAGGGCGGGCGGACCATGCTGCCGGATCCGACCGCTGAACTCGGGCCGATCCTGGGGGCGCTGGCGCAAGGCGGTGATCCCCAAAAGCTGCTGGAGTTCTGCGAAGCCAACGCCGTCGACCGGTTGTTCTGGTTGGACCTGCACCGGCATTCGGCAGCCGCCCTCGCCGCCCTTGGGTTCGCTGCGGCGCGCGACACTCTGCTTGGGCAGACGGCAGCCTTCCTCAAGAGGTTCCCATCGATCGCCGGATTGTCGTTTGAAAGCGGCACGCCGTTTGCCGATGCCGCCACCCGTATGTGGATTGCCGATGAACTGTTGCCGCAGGCCGGGGGCAGCGGCTCCGGCGGCGATCTCGCCGGGGAACTCGATGCCGCTCGGTCCGAGGCGCGCGGGCTGGCGGCGAAGGGCAAGCTCGGCGATGCGGCCGCGGTGTTCGAGGCCGCCCGCAGCCAGTCCTCCGGCGATCGCGAACGCTTTCTGTGGGACCTTGAGAAGGCTCGCCTCTGCGTCGATGCCGGACGGGCTGACCTCGGCATGCCCTTGCTGCTCCATCTGGACAAACTCGCTCGAAACGCGAGCCTCGACTCATGGGAGCCTGTGATCTGCATCGATTTGACGGTACTGTTGCTCAGAGGCGATGCGCAGTTGGCGCACGGTGTCGATCCGGAGCAAGTAGCGCTTCGTAGAGAATGGGAAACACGCCTGACCCGGCTCGATATGCGGGCTGCGGTGGAACTGGTTAAGCCGCCGGCCGAGGCCGGGGCCAATTAGTGTATTGCCGCTCAGGCGGCTTAGGGGATCAGGAGGGACAGCATGGCCAACGAAGGATCAGTGGCTCCCAAGGAGCGAGTGAACATCCGCTATCGGCCGGCGACGGGGGATGCGAAGGAGGAAGTCGAGCTTCCGATGAAGCACGTGATCCTCGGGGACTTCACCCAGCGCCCCGATGACACGCCCTTGGAAGAGCGTGAGCGCGTGAACGTCAACAAGGACACTTTCAACGACGTCATGCGCGGCATGGATCTCAAGGTCGACGCTAGCGTCGACGACCGGCTTTCCGACGACGCCGACGCGAAGATGAGCGTGCATCTGAAGTTCGATTCCCTGAAGGATTTTGAGCCTGAACAGGTTGTTAACCAAGTACCTGAGTTGCGCAAACTCTTGGAATTGCGCCAGGCGTTGGTGGCGCTGAAGGGGCCGCTCGGCAACACCCCGGCGTTTCGCAAGGCGATCCAGAGCATCGTTGATGACGAGGGTGCCCGGGCCGCGCTGCTCAAGGAACTCGGAGCCGGCGAGGGAAGCTAGTTCCCGATCGGTGATCGCAGGCTGGTGGTTGTTATTTCTGGAGACAAGGCGTGGGCCCGAGGGTCTGACGCGTAGGGAGGGCGATCGTGTCGTCTACTGAATCCGAGAACCAAGCGGCTGGTGCCCAGACGGTCGAGAGCGAGTCGCTCCTCGACCAGATCATGCAGGAGACCCGCTACGCGCCCAACCAGGAGGGCTACGACGTCGCCCGCCAGGGGTGGCCGCGTTTATAGCCGAGTTGTTGAAGCCGAACCGCGGCGCCGAGAAGGTCCAGGCCGGGATGGTCGACCAGATGATCTCGGAAATCGACCGCAAGCTGTCGGCACAGGTCGACGCGATTCTTCACAACGAAGACGTGCAGAAGCTGGAGAGCGCCTGGCGAGGGCTCAAGTTCCTCGTCGATCGCACCGATTTCCGCCAGAACATCAAGATCGAGCTGCTCAACGTCTCGAAGGACCAGCTTCTCGAGGACTTCGAGGACGCTCCAGAAGTCGTGCAGTCCGGCCTCTACAAGCATGTCTACACCGACGAGTACGGCGTGTTCGGCGGCCAGCCGGTCGGTGCGGTGATCTGCAATTACGAGTTCGACGCGGGTTCCAAGGACATTCAGCTCCTGCGCTACGTGTCGAACGTTGGCGCCATGGCGCACGCACCGATCATCGCGGCCGCTTCGCCGAAGATGTTCGGTGTCGACAAGCACGAGGAGATCGCCGGCCTGAAGGACCTGCAGGCGATCTTCGAAGGCCCGCAGTACGCCAAGTGGAACGCGTTCCGCGAGACTGAGGATGCCCGCTACGTCGGCCTGACAGTCCCGCGCTTCATGCTGCGCGAGCCCTACGGTGAAGAGTCGAATCCCGATCAAGGCGTTCAACTACAACGAGGAGTCGGACGGCAAGACTGACAACTACCTGTGGGGTAACGCCGCCTTCGCGTTCGCCTCGCGGCTTTCGGACAGCTTCGCGAAGTACCGCTGGTGCCCGAACGTGATCGGCCCGCAGAGCGGTGGCGCCGTCGAGAACTCGGCCATGCACAACTTCCAGAGCATGGGCCAGAACGAGACCAAGGCGCCGACCGAGGTGCTGGTGTCGGATCGACGGGAATACGAACTGGCCGAGCAGGGCTTCATCGCCCTGGTAAACCGCAAGGGCGCCAACAACGCGACGTTCTTCTCTGCCAACTCGGTGCAGAAGCCGAAGTACTTCGGGAACACCCCCGAGGGCAAGGCGGCTGAGACCAACTACAAGCTCGGCACTCAGCTTCCCTACATGTTCATCGTCAACCGGCTGGCTCACTACATCAAGGTTCTGCAGCGCGAAAACATCGGCAGCTGGAAGAACCGGGGTGAGTTGGAGAAGGAACTCGGCGACTGGATCCGGCAGTATGTCTCGGACCAGGAGAATCCCTCTGCCGAGGTACGCAGTCGTCGGCCGTTGCGCCGCGCTGAAATCAAGGTCCTGGACGTCGAGGGTGAGCCCGGCTGGTACAGTGTCAGCATGGCCGTCCAGCCGCACTTCAAGTACATGGGGGCTGACTTCACGCTGTCCCTTAAGGGCAAGCTCGACAAGTCCTGATGACACGGACGAACAGCTCCGCGCGCCGGGTTACCCGGCGCGCCGGAGCTGGCGTCGACAGCGGGTTCTGGAAGGAATGCCGGGATGGCTGAGCGGACGCTGTTGCAGCGCCTGATCGACGACGATCCTCCGGCGCCCGGACGGCCGTTCGACTCGTCGCTGGCCGTGCAGTCGGTTCTCGACTACCTGCAGATCCTGATGAACACCCGCCAGGGTTCGGTCGGTGCCCGGCCGGATTTCGGACTGCCGGACTTCAACGACATGGTCAGCGAGTTTCCGGCCGCCGTGCCGGCCATCGCCCGCGCCATCAAGCATCAGATCGACAGCTTCGAGCCGCGACTGCGGAACGTGGTTGTCCGCCATGTTCCTGATCCTGATCGGCCGTTGACGCTGGCCTACCGGATCCGGGCCGAACTTGCGATCGACCGGGGCGAGGAAGCGGTAACGTTCGAGACCGTGTTCGGGAGCGACGGGTCGGTGCGGGTCCGATGAGCATCAACCGCTACTTCCAGGACGAACTCGCCTATCTGCGAGAAATCGGCGACGAGTTCGCCCGCGAGAACCCGCGTCTGGCACCATACCTGTCGCGTGAGAGTCAGGATCCCGATGTCGAGCGTCTGCTGGAGGGCTTCGCGTTCCTGACAGGGCGGCTTCGCGAGAAGCTGGACGATGAGTTGCCGGAGGTGGCGCATTCTCTCATCGAACTGGTCTGGCCAAACTATCTCCGCCCAGTGCCGGCAATGACGGTCGTCGAGTTCTCGGTGGTCCCGGGATCAGACGCCAGTGCCCCGATTGCCCGCGGCACCATGGTTGATTCCCGCCCTGTCGGCGGCACCATGTGCCGTTTCCGGACCAGCTACGAGGTGCGGTGCCTGCCGTTCTCGGTGGCCGCCGTGGAGATCGATTCCGACACCGACCAGCGGGCGGCTGACGCTGCGCCTGCGGACCCTCGAGGGCTCTGACCCCAGCCAGATCGCGACCGATCGCCTGCGGCTGTTCCTGGACGGCGCTGCCGACCTGAGCGTCGCTCGCGATCTCTACCGCGCCCTGATGCGGGACGTGCGCTCCGTTGAAGTTCTGGGCGCCGGAGGTACCGGGTTCACGCTCGGGCCTGAGGCGTTGTCGCCGGTCGGCTTTGCGACCGACGAGGCGGTGCTGCCGTACCCGCCGAACGCGTTTCCCGGATTTCCGCATCCTTCAGGAGTACTTTGCGTTTCCCGAGAAGTTCATGTTCGTGGACCTCGCTACTGGTGGCCGCCTGCGCACGCTGCGCGGGCCCGACATCGAGGTGAGGATCGCGTTCTCCCGGCCGCTGGATCGCGGCGCGAACGCCGGACGCGGGTCGATCCGCTTGAATTGCACCCCGGTGGTCAACGTTTTCGAGGACGACGGCGAGCCGATCAACCTCGACCATCACAAGTCGGAGTACCGGGTCCGGCCGATGGGCTCGCAGAGTCGACACGTCGATGTCTACGGCGTCGAGAAGGTCACCGGCTGGGTGAGGGGGCGCAATGAGCAGGTGGCCTATCGGCCATTCGCCTCGTACCGCCCGATCGTGGCGAGCGGTCGTGGCGAACTCTACTACCGGATCCGCCGACGCAGCGGAGTAGCCGCCCACGCGGTCGACACCTACGTCTCGTTCGTCGATGCTGAGAATCGCATCCTTCCAATAACAGCCGAGACTGTGTCGGTCGAACTGACCTGCACCAACGGGCGGGCGCCCGAGGCGCTGGCGATCGGCGCTATCGATCAGCCGACCGCGTCGACACCGACATTCGCAACGTTCCGTAACCCGGTCCGAGTTACGGCGCCCACGCCGCCGCCGATCGATCGCAACCTGTTGTGGATCCTGATTTCGAACATGGCGCTGAATTACAGCAGCCTGGCTGACCCGCACGCGCTCGGCACCATCCTGTCGACATACAACGTGCGCGCCCATGTCGACGAGCAGGAACGCCGGCGCATGGAACTCATGCTTGAGGGCATTCAGTCGGTCGAGTCCGAGACGATGGACTGGATCCGGGCCGGCGTCGTCATGCGCGGCGTGCGGTTTGTGGTGACGGTGCAGGAAAGCAAGCTTGGCGGCGACGCCGAGATGTTCTTGTTCGGCACCGTGCTCGATCGGTTCCTGGAAATGTTCTCGAACATCAACGCCGTCCACCAGCTGGTCCTGCAGGGCCTCGAGCGGAATGTGAGATACCAATGGGACGTGCGGACCGGACAGAACCGGCTGCTGTGATCGACGACCTCGTCGCCAGGAGTCATCGTTTCGAGTTCTTTCAGGCGGTGTCTCTGCTGCGGCTGGCGATTGGCGCGGACGATGACGGGCCGGCGTCGGAGACGGCGGCGCCGACGCGCCTGCGGTTCCGGGCTTCTCCAACGCTCGGCTTTCCGGCTTCCGACATCACCGCGCTGTCGCGCCGGGAGGACGAGGAGGGGCGGCCGACCTTCGAGATGGAGGTGGCTTTCCTCGGCCTGTATGGGCCATCGAGCCCGCTGCCGGCGTTCGTCACCGAGCACGTGATCGCCCGGGACCGGGACACCGTCACTCTTCGTGACTTCCTCGATCTGTTCAACCACCGTGCGATCGAACTGCTGTACGGTGTGTGGCGAAAATACCGGCACTCGGTCACCTACCGGACCGGCGCTACCGACGCCAACTCACGCTACGTCATTGCCCTGATGGGGTTGCTCGGCGCGCGTGCCTCCGACGGTCCGTTGTCGCTGGAGTCGCTGTTGCCGTTTGCTGGCCCCCTGGCGCTGGCCGGACATTCGGCTCTGCTCCTGGAGTCCTTGATATCGCAACAGTTTGGCGGGGTGCCGGCGCGGGTCGAAGAGTTCGTGCCGCGCCGCGCGACGGTCGCCGAGGTTCAGCGCTGCCGGCTTGGTTCTCGCAACGCAACTCTGGGCGGCGACTGGGTGCTGGGCGCCAGCGTTCCCGACCTGACCGGCAAGTTCCGATTGTGGATCGGGCCGCTCGGGCTCGACGAATACCGCAGCCTGCTTCCCGGTACGCCCGACCGACGACGGCTTGCGGCGGTGGTCGAAGCCACCATCCGGTCCCGTCTCGAGTACGAGGTGGTGCTGACCGTGCGCGATGGGGAGGTTGTCCCGTGGCGGCTCGGTGAACCATCGGCGCTGGGGTACGATGCCTGGCTGACGGACGGGGAAACGTTCGAGAACACCATTGTGTCGGCCGCCTAAGTCCGGGCGCTGGCGCCGCCATCTTGAAGGGGAGGTACCGCCATGATCACCGTCGACCTGAAGCCGCTGCTGGGGCGGTTGAATCCCTACACCAAGAAGGCTTTGGAGGCCGCCGCCGGCCTGTGCGTGTCGCGCACCAACTACGAGGTTACGGTCGAGCATGTCCTGCTCACCATGGTCGACGACACCGAGCGCGACTTCCAGCTGATCCTGCGCCACGTTGGCGTCGAGCCGGCGCACCTGAAACGCGAGCTGCAGCGCGAGGTCGAGGGGCGGAAGACTGGGAACACCGGGCGGCCGGTGTTCTCGCCGGTGCTGATCGAGTGGATCTCGTCGGCCTGGCTGCTGGGATCGGTGGAACTCGGGCTGGGACAGATCCGCTCGGGCCTGTTGATCGTCGCGCTGCTGGCCGATCGCTCTCGCTTCGGCGGCGGGCGCTATCTTGAGCTTCTTGACGGCGTCAACGTCGAAGAGCTGCGGCGCAAGCTGCTCGACATCGTGGCGGGCTCCAAGGAGGAGTCGGCCTCGCTCGGGCTGCAGCAGGCCAAGCCGTCGGCCGACGGCAAGCCCGGCGCGGCAGCCGGGATCAGCGAGGACAGCGCGATCGGGCGGTTCTGCATCAACGTCACCGAGCAGGCCCGGTCCGGCAAGATTGACCCGGTGTTCGCGCGCGACCGCGAGATGCGCCTGATCGTCGACATCCTCGGCCGGCGCCGCAAGAACAACCCGATCGCGGTCGGCGAGCCGGGCGTCGGCAAGTCGGCGATCGTCGAGGGCCTGGCCCTCAAGATCGTCGAGGGCGACGTTCCGGAGTTCATGCAGAACGTCGAACTGCTGAGCCTCGACCTCGGCCTGCTGCAGGCCGGTGCCGGCGTGAAGGGCGAGTTCGAGAACCGCCTGCGCGGCGTCATCGACGAGGTCAAGGCATCGCCGAAGCCGATCGTGTTGTTCATCGACGAGGCACACACCCTGATCGGGGCCGGCGGTGCTGCCGGCGGCAGCGACGCCGCGAACCTGCTGAAGCCGGCGTCTGGCGCGCGGCGAACTGCGCACCATCGCGGCCACCACCTGGTCCGAGTACAAGAAGTACTTCGAGAAGGACCCGGCGCTGACCCGGCGCTTCCAGTTGGTCAAGCTGGACGAGCCGTCGCCGGACGACGCCGTCACCATCATGCGCGGCATCCGCGGGATCTACGAGGGCGCTCACGGCGTCTACATCCGCGACGACGCCGTCAGCGCGGCGGCGCATCTGTCGGCGCGCTACATCTCCGGCCGCCAGCTGCCCGACAAGTCGGTCGACGTGCTCGACACCGCCTCGGCCCGGGTGAAGCTGAGCCAGAGCGCCAAGCCGGCGGTGGTCGACGACGCCGAGCGGCGGATCGCCACCCTCAAGCGCGAACTCGAGGCGGTCGAGCGCGACCTCGCCTCCGACAACCTCGCCCAGGACGACCGGGTAACCGAATTGAACGACCAGATCGCCAGGATCGAAGACGATCTGGCGGTGCTGAACGAGCGTTGGACCCGGGAGCGCGGGCTGGTCGACCGGGTGCTGGCGCTGCGCGCGGCCCTGCACGGCACGTCGGCCCCGGCCGCAGAGCCGGCGGCGACGGATGGTGTGGAGGTCCCGGCGGAGACCGCGGGCGAGACCCCGCCCGAGGCCGCCGCCCCGGCGTCGGACATTCCGTCCGACCCCGACGAGATCCGCCGAGAGATCGACGCCACCCGGGCCGAGCTGGCGAAGGTCCAGGGCTACGACCCGCTGGTCCACTACGAGGTGACGGCGGATGCCATCGCCCAGGTCATCGCCGACTGGACTGGGGTTCCACTCGGCAGCATGGTCCGCGACGAGGCCAAGAACGCTCTCGGCTTTGCCGAAACCATGAAGACCCGCATCAAAGGCCAGGACGACGCCATCGCGGTCATCGACCAGGGTATCCGCGCAGCCAAGGCCGGCCTGAACAACCCGGGCGCCCCCATGGGCGTCTTCCTGTTCGTCGGGTCGTCCGGTGTCGGCAAGACCGAGACCGCGACCACGGTTGCCGACATGATGTTCGGCGGCGAGCGATTCATGGTCTCGATCAACATGTCGGAGTTCCAGGAGAAGCACACCCTGTCCAGGCTGGTCGGGTCGCCGCCGGGCTATGTCGGCTACGGCGAGGGCGGCGTCCTCACCGAGGCGGTGCGCCAGCGACCGTATTCGGTGGTGCTGCTCGACGAGGTCGAGAAGGCCGACCTCGAGGTGATGAACCTGTTCTACCAGGTGTTCGACAAGGGCACGCTGTCGGACGGCGAGGGTCGTGAGATCGACTTCAAGAACACCATCGTGTTCCTCACCAGCAACCTCGCCACCGACATCATCACCGAGTTGGGGATGCGCAACCCGAAGCCGTCTGTCGAGGAACTGACCGAGGCGATCCGCCCGACGCTCAGCCGGCACTTCAAGCCGGCGCTGTTGGCCCGCATGCAGATCGTGCCGTTCTATCCGCTCCGGTCGGACGCGCTCGGCGGCATCGTGCGGCTGAAGCTCAACAAGGTCGGCGCTCGACTGCGGGCCAGCCAGAAGATGCGGTTCGAGTACACCGACGCTGTGGTCGAGCAGATCACCCAGCGCTGCACGGAGGTCGAGACCGGGGCCCGGAACATCGACCACATCATCAACCGCACCCTGTTGCCGGAGATCTCGACCGAGATCCTCCAGCGGCTTGGCGATGAACAGCAATCCTCGGCCCTCAAGGTCGACATCGCCGAGGACGGCAGCTTCGCCTACACCTTCGAAGCCTGAGCTTCAGGCGGGCTCCGCGGCGAGGATGACCAGCAGGCCGATCACCGGTCTGCGACCCTCGTCGCGGAGTGCGGCGTCCTCGCACGACACGATGCAAAGTCCGCCTGCCGCGGCGGCAACCTCGACATAGTCGCGTCGATGCGCGTAGCGCCCCTGGCGGCCTAGCGCATAGGGCGCGGGTCCTTTCGACTGCTCGACCGACACCGCCACGAGGCCACCCGGCGCCAACACCCGCCGGGCACCGGCGAGCACTCGCTCCAAAGCTCCGAAATACACGAGCACATCGGCGGCGACGATCAGGTCGTAGCGGGCTTCAGTCGCGTTCGAGGAAGCCGTCGATGTCGGCCTCGACCGCCGCGTCGTAGCCACCCTTGTCGAGTCAGCTTGGCGAGCATGCCGCCGGAGACGTCGACACCGGTGAGATGGTCGATGGCGACGCGCTGCCGCAGCGCCGTTCCCATCAGCCCGGTGCCGCAGCCGAGGTCGAGCACCCGACCGAAACGGTGCGCCGTCGGCCGAGCCCGCGCAATCGCGCCGGTGAGCGCGGTCGGAGTCCGGTATCGCAGCCCGTCGGTGAGGTGGCTGTCAAATCGGTCGGCGTACTGGTCGAACAACTCACGGACATAGTCCACCGGCGCGGCCCGCGATGCACGGCTTTCGATCGAGTCCAGGACGTGGCGCCAGGCGGTGATCTCCGGGGCCAGCATCACCGCGCGGCGGAGCGCGGCCGTTGCCTCGGTGTCCCGCCCGGCTTCACGCAGCGCGCACCCCCGCTCGTAGTGAACTTCGCCATCCAGCGGCCATCCGCAGCTCAGCCGATCAAGGTTGGCGAGCGCCGCCGGTTTCCTGTCCTCGGCTGTGAGCAGGTGGTGCAGCGCAAGCCCGTGCCCGGATGCTCCCGGCTGGAGAACCAGCGCCCGGCGCAGGGCCAGCACGGCCGGCGGTCCGCCGGCCGAAGTTCTAAGCAGGGCCCGGGCTCGGTTGCCATGCAGCCCCGGATCGCCTGGCGCGATCAGCGTGGCCCGATGGTGGGCGCGTACGGCGGCATCGAGGGAGATGGCAGTGTGGAAGTTGCCGATGTTCGACCAGGCCTCAGGCGAGCCGGGTGCCAGCGACAGGGCGCGACGAAGTGCGGAGATGGCGTCCTCAACCGCGCCCCGGCGGCCTTCCGTGACGGCCAGGTTGATCCACAAAGCGGCCACGCCGGGCGCCGCCCGTACCGCCGCGACAAGCAGGAAGCGGGTCGGCGTTGCGAGCCCGGCGCGGTCTGCCAGGCCGGCGGCTGACGAGAGAGCCCGGGGGTCGCCCGCTGCCAACGCCGTTAACCATGCAAGCTGCCGGGATGCGCTCCTGCGGTCGCCCCGCGCCAGCATCGTTGCGACGATGGTCAGGAGTTCGGTTGGGCGCGATGGTTCCCACAACAGGGTCCGTCGGGAGAGGTCGGCGGGCTCGCCGCCGGGTGACGCCAGGCGGGCAGCCAATCTGCCGAGGCGGTGGCCGTAGCGGCGCCAGTTGCCGATGCGGGCACGGTCGATCGGATCGCGTACGCGCTTCCATGCGGCGGTGCTGGCGGGGTGCGCCGACTTCGTATAGTCGAGGCACTCGGCATGCCAATCGAGGCCGCACCTGTCGAGCACGCCGCGCAACGCTGTCTCCGGATCGAGCACCAGTCGCTCATAGGAAACGTCGAGCAACCGTCGGTCCTCGAGACCGTGCCAATGCGCCATCAGCGATCGATAAAGAGCGTAGTGGTGGCCGAGGTCGTCGAGCGTTGCGGCGTAACTGTGGCCGTGGGCGAAGTCGGTCAGGTAGCAGGACAGGCACGTGTCGAGCGGGTCACGCACCATGTTCAGGATGCGGGCGTCCGGGAACATCTTGAGGATCGGGCCCTACCAGCAGGAAATTCGCGGGCAGCTTGTCGGTGAAGACCGCTGATCCGGCGCGGCGGTCGGCCGTCAACGCGAGGTAGCGATCGGCCGCCCACGCCCAGTCGTCGGGGGCCGCGGAGGCGAGGCAGTCCGGAAACTCCTGCCCGAGGCGCTGCGGCAGTTCCCTGAACAGGATCGATTGCAACGCCAGGCTTTCGCCCCCGGCCGCCACCGCGGGATGCCGCGACAGCATCTGCTCAACGAATGGTGGTGCCGGATCGCGGCATGCCGACGATGAAAACCGGCCGCACGCCTTGGTTCCGACGGCTTGGGGCGAGCAGCCACCATGCCTCGCCACAGGTCTGGATGATCGACGCGAAGAAGGCGGTGTCTTCAGCGGCATCGTAAGGCTCGACCCGGCGCCGCAACGCGTGCGCCGCCGTCACGGCGTCGAAGGCGCGGTCGACATTCCCGGTGCGGTCGAGCGTTCGGCCGAGGCTGTGCAGCAGCCTTGCCCGCACCCGTTCGCCAAGGCCGGGCCGACGGAGCGCGGCGTCGATAGCGGCGGCAAACCCCGCGCACTCCCCATCCTCGGCAAGGTCGGCGCGGGCGATCAGGCTGGTCAGCTCAGTCGGGGCGATCAGCCGCGCCCGGTCGACCGCCCGGCGCGCCGAACCGAACGCACCGGCGTCGCCGCTGCAGCAAACCGGCTGTGGTCCAGCCGACGGCCAGGTCGGGCGCGATAGCCAAAGCGGCGCGGACATGGCGTGCCGCACTGCGGCTCTCGCCGAGTTGGCGCAGCAGGAAACCGAGATCGTGGTGGGCTGCGGAATGGCCGGCATCATGTGCCAGCGCCGCTTCGAAAGACGCCCGCGCACCCTCCAAGTCACCGCCACGATAGCGGGCCTGGCCTTCGGCGTGTGCAAGGGTGGCCGTCATCTTAACGGTAAGGGGTGGGAGCCGCCGCCGGATCGCGGCGGTCCCAGGCCCCTCAGATTAGTCGTGATCAGGCGTTCCAGTCGTCGGCGCCGGAGGTGCCCGCCACCTCGTGCGTCGTGGTGATCTTCTTGTACGAGAGCGAGACGTCCTCCATGTGGCCGATCGGACCGTTCTGCGGCTCCAGCGCGTTCGGGAACCACGGGGTCAGGTCGGTGACCAGGGCCTCCTCCAGCTCGATGGTGTAGTAATGCTCCTGCGAGCCGGCCGAGGAGGTGCGGAAGAACTTGAAGGTTGCCTTCTTGATCTGCTCTCCGGTGGCGAGCGCCTGCATGATCATCGGCGACGACTTGTCGAGCACCTTGGTGAAGGAGACACCCTGGTGGATGCGGCGACCCGTCGGCTGGCCGGACTGCGGATCCTTCGGGACCATCAGGTTCATCTTGAAAGCCTGGACCTGGATCTCGTTCTCATGGTCCGACTTCGACATGGTGCCGATGGAATCGGCGCCCGTCGCGCCCGCCGACATGTCGCCCTGGTTGGCGCCACTCAGCGTCAGATAGCAAGGAATCGGCATTTCTGGATGCTCCCTCTCGTCGTTCCTGGAAGTGAAATTGCGCCGTGTCGGTATCCCCGCGCTATAATTGTCGAGTTTGGGCGTCGGTTAAAGCGTTGTTTCATGTGAAATTTGTAACATGGCGTCCACTGGGCAAACCTGCCCTGACACTGGCCGGCCATGGTACGTTCTGGCAGTCTCGCGCGTGCCGGACGTTCTGGAACGGGGATCGAATGACGATCGTGAAGCCCATGCGTCTGGGTCTTCTTACCCGCGCGCACCGGGAGCCGCCGAAGGTCTACTTCTTCGTGACCGCGCTCGGGTATTTCGACCTTCTTGACCCCGACGATTTCGATCTCGAGACCAAGATGTGGCCGATGGTCGCCGGCGCACTCGGCGGCACGCCGCTGGATGTCGCGATGCCGAAGCCGCGCGGCGAAGTGCTGGTGGTCGGCGAGGCGGCCGCCCCGGCGGCCTGCCGGTCACCCAGATGGCGGTCGAGTTCGCCGTCGGCCCGGTGCGCAAGCGGTCTGACGGTGTTCGGCGATCGCCACTGGGAGATGAGCGCAACGACGGGCCGGTGTTCACCCGGCCCCTGCCGTTCACCCGGATGCCGCTGGCCTGGGAGCGCGGGTTTGGCGGGCCCGAGTTTCCCGCCAATCCCTCCGGAGCCGGCCATGCGGCCCGGGCGGCCGTGGAAGCGGGGCGCCGGGTCCGGCTGCCCAACATCGAAGAACGCGGCCGACCTGATCCTGGACGTCGAGCACACGCCAGCAGCCGGTCGGGTGCGCGCCGGTCGACGTCATGTCGCCGTCCCGCCAACGCTTCGCCGGGACCTACGACGAAGGCTGGCTGAAGCGCCATTTTCCCGGCCACGCGGTCGACTTCGACTGGTCGTTCTACAACACCGCACCGGCGGACCAGTGGCTGCCTGGGTTCCTGACGGGTGACGAGCGGATCCGCATCGTCGGCATGCATCCGGATCACCCGGTCATCGATAGCCGGCTGCCCGGCATGCGGGTGCGGGCGTTCCTGAACCTGGAGCGTGACGGCAGCCGGACGTTGAACGAAGTGGAAATGCGCTGCGAGACCGTGGTGCTGTTTCCGGGCGCGCTCAAGGGCGTGGTGATCTACCGCGGTGGCTGCGGGATAGCCGATATCGACGGCAAGGACGTGGTCGACACCCTGCTGGCCTATGAGCGGTTGGAGGAGGCGCCACGCCCGGCCGAACATTACGCCCGCACCCTGATTGCGCGGACCGATCCGGAGACCGCGGCGCTGAGCTTCTTCGACGAGAAGCCGCTTCGGCCGGAGGTTCCCGAGATCGAGCGCGCCGAGCGCGAGGCCGAGCGGGAGGCGTTGGCCGCCGAGCGCGAGGAGAAGTGGGATAGGCGCGTCGAATCCATGATCGGCCGTATCTACAACGCCGCCGGAGCGATCCCGCCGCTGCCGGGCTCGCTCCCGAAAATCCGTCTGCCGGTGCCGATCCCGACGATTACTCCGGGCGACATCGCGCGAATGGACGTCGACATGGTCGCCGTGTCGAAGGCGATGCAGAAGCTGAAGGCCTATGGCGACGAGCAGACCGCCCTCGCCAGGCAGTACGCCGGCGTCCTGTTGACCGGAATCGCAAACGCGGTAGCCGGGCCGACCGGCAGCGTGGTCGACGCGGCCAGTGCCGCCAAGATCCGTGGTTTTGCGTCGACGTTTCCGTCGCCTTCAGACGGCGCGTCCCCCGCCCTGCCGGAGGGCGCGCCGACCCTGGATGGGCTGCGGCAGGATCTTGCCAAGGCGGGCAGGGCTGAACCGGAATCGGATCCTTTCGCCGATGTGGTGGCTGCGCTCCAGATGCTGGGCTCGGTCGAGGGTCCCCTCACAGATGCCGAGAAGGCGGTGCTTCGGTCCCGCGCCGAGGGGCGGCCCGCCGGCGGGATCGCGGCGGCTATGGTCGGTCAGGTCGAGGGGATCGGACCTGACCGCCGGCGGGAAGGTCGAACCGCCGGCGATCGCCGGCGATGCTGGTGACAATGGCGGTGTCGATGCGTTCCTCGCGCAATTGGGGTTCGGCGGTACCGGCGGGGCAATGGCAGAGGTCGGTCGCGCGATCGACGGGCTGGGTCCCAAGGCCGACCTGATAAGGCCGTTGATGGTGGCACGGCCGCCACAGCCGGAGGCTGGCATTGGACCGGTCGATCAGGTCAGGGCGATGGTCGAGGAAGCCGCCGGCAAGCTCGAAGAGGCGTTCCTGGGCGGGCGGCGCGCCAGCCCGGAGCCATTGGCGCCGCTCGAGCCGATGACCGTCGAGGCGTCGCGCTATCTCGGCGAGGCGGTGCAACGGAGTCTGCCGCCGGCGAGGCGACTGTCGTCGGGACGAGACTGGGCGGGAGCGACTTTGGCCGGCGTCGACTTCTCCGGGCGCGACCTGCGAGGCGCGTTCTTCGAGCGGGCCGACCTGACCGGCGCGGTGTTCCGCGGCGCGGTCCTGGAGGAGGCGGTGTTCACCGGGGCCACGCTGACCGGGGCGGATTTCTCGAACTGCGCCATGCGCGGCGTGAACCTGTCGGGGGTCGACGCGTCGGGGGCGAAGTTCGTCGGCTCGGACCTGTCCGACGCCCGCCTGATGGCGACCAGACTGACCGGAGCCGATCTGTCGGGGGCGACCCTGGAGAACACGATCGCGCTGAACATCGACCTGGCCGGCGCCGATCTGACGGGCGGGCGCTCGACCAAGGTGATCTTCATGACGTCGGGGCTCGACGAGGCCACGCTCGACGGCGCCGAGTTCCAGCGCTGCGTTTTCCTGCAGTGCGCGATGAGCCGGCTGTCGGCGCGCGGCACGGTGTTCGCGCGGTGCGCGCTGGTCGACTGCCAGCAGCGCGACGGCGACTTCACCGGGGCCGATTTTTCCGACACCGGCAGCCTCGGCGGCGCCGTCTACGACGGGTCGATCATGCGCGACCTGGTCGCGCCGCGCTCCGGCTGGCATGCCGCCAGCATGGTGGGGGTCGACCTGCACGCCGCCCGCTTCGACGGCGCCGATCTCGGCAAGGCCGATCTGACCGACGCCAGCCTGACCCGGGCGTCGCTGCGCGGCGCGGTGATGGTCGAGACGGTGATGGCGGGCGCCGACGCCACCGCCGCGACCTTCATGGAGGCGGTCATGCGCCGCGTTGACCTGCGCGGCGCCAGCCTGCGGCACGCCAACCTGTACCGCGCCGGGATCGACGAGACCGACCTGACCTGCTGTGACCTGACCGGCGTGAACAGCGCCGGGACCAACCTGATGCGGGCAGTCGATGTCGCCTGACGAGTTCGCCGACATCCTCGCCTTCGACGGCGAGTTCATTCAGGAATCGTTCAAGGGCTGGACCCTGGCCGACCGGTCGTTGCCGGCGGTGAGCTTCGTGGACTGCGATCTGACCGGCGTCGACTTCACCGGCTGTCGGTTCGAACGCACGACCTTCGTCCAGTGCCGGCTTCAGGGCGCCCGGTTCGTCGACGCGGCGATGACGTCGGTGAGGTTCGTGGATTGCGGCCTCGGCGGTCTCGATTTTGCCGGCGCGACGTTGGTCGAAACCAGCTTCCTGAAGTGCGACCTGGTCGACGCCCGCTTCGACGCCGCCCGTTTCGATCGGACGATGATCGTCACCGGACAGGTGGAGGGTGCGTCCTTCGCCGGCGCGGCGCTGTTGCGCTCCGGCATTCTGGAGGCGGGCTTCCGGCGTTGCGACCTGACGGGCGCCAACCTGGAGCTGGTCATCGTGACCGGCGCCGACCTTCGCGACTGCCCGCTGGCCGGGCTGCGGGCGGAGTCCGTGATGCTGATGGAGGCGCAGCTCGACGGGCTCGACCTGTCGGGGCTCAGCTTGGCGCGCTGCAACTTCATGAAGTCGTCCCTGGTCGGTGCCGACCTGTCCGGCTGCGACCTGACCCAGAGCAACTTCCAGGAGGCCGCGCTCGGCGGCGCCGCGCTCACCGACGCCCGCGCCCCGATGTCGCTGTTCATCAAGGCGGACCTCACCCGCGCCGGCATGGCCGGCATGGACCTGAGCTACGCCATCCTGGACGGAGCGGCGCTGGATGGGGCGGTTCTGGACGGCTGCCGCATGGAGCTGGCGCAGCTCAAGACGGTCTCAGCCCGGGGAGCACGGCTTCGCGGTGCCGACCTGACCAACGCCGACGCCTCCCACGCCGACCTGACCGCGGTGGATCTGTCCGGGGCCAATGTCTATCGTCTCAACCTGCACGGCGCGACCTACGCGCCGGTCGCCGAGGGCGTCGGTTCCTCGACCACGCTGGGCACCGACGAGGATCGCGCGATCGCGGAACTGTACGACCCGATCGCGGTCGACCGGCGCTTGCGCGCGCGACGGCGCTAGAAGAGGGGAAGTCCATGGTGTTCCTGAACGCACAAGGCCCGATTCCGGCGCTTGGATTCGCGTTTCCGGACGTCTGCCTGACACCGATCGTGGTGCCGGTGCCGATCCCGTACCCGAACTTCTCGATGCGGCCGATGTCGATCCCGACGCAGTTCACCTGCTACACGATGATGATGCCGAACCACAACCTGCTGACCATGCAGCCCATGACGATGGGCGACAACGGCGGCGTCAACATGGGTGTCGCCTCCGGCATGGTGATGGGGCCGAGCCAGAACTACACGTGTTCCTTCAAGGTGTTCCAGGGAGCGGCCCCGGTCACCCGCATGCTGGACGTCTCCGGCCACAACGGCATGAGCCCGAACATGGTCGGCATGTCGATCAGCCCGGCCCAGCCGCTGGTGATGGTTCTGGCCTGAGGCCCCGACGCGTCAGGCCGACGATGCGGCTGGGTGAGGCGCAGCCGGAGAATGCCGCCGGTGGCGAGATCCAGCACCAGGTCGCCTGCGACCGTCACCGTGCCGTTCCGGAACCGGGCCTCGCCGCTGAACGACAGGTAGAGTGAATCGCGCGCTCCGTGTTCGCCGCGGCGCGAGGTCGCGGCCGACCACCGACAGGCTGGCCGAGGGGTCGCCGGCGACCGACAGGGGGATGCGCGATCGGCCTGGTCGGCCGTTCCGGAGCCTGTTGGGCGGCGTCGACCAATGTCGGGGTGGCCCGGCGCAGGCCGATCAGCAGGATGGTGGCGATTCCCGGAGGATCGTCGAGCAGCGGTGACCAGGCGGTCATGCGGGCGCCCCGGTGGCGGCGGCGTTTGGGCGGGCAGGGCGGCGAGCGCGTGCGAGAGAGCGCCTGAAGCGCGCTCGTCCAGGTCCCGTCGAGGGCCTGCTGGAAGGACCGGGCGGACGGGTACCAGCCGGAGCGCCGGTCGCCGCGCGGCCAGCACCAGGCGCCGTCGCGGCCGACCAGAACCCAGGTCTCGACGGCGAGGCCGGCGGCCAGGTGCGCCACCGGACCGTCGGGAGCGATCATCACGTCGACCGACCGCACCGCGTTCGCGAGGGCCAGAAAATCGTCGAAGCCGCCGGGCGTGCCGGACCGCATCGCGCACCAGGTCGATGCCGGCCGCCGCCGGCGAGGGCTTGCGGCAGGGCGGAGCCGGGGCCGGGGCCTTCCCACCAGACGCCGATCCCGTGGAGCCCGGGCGGCCGGTGGTCGCGACGGTCGGCCGCGCGGGGAGCTCGGAAGATCGGAAACCGCACCGCCGGCCGGTCCGGCGCGACCCGCAGCCGCCAGGGCAGGGAGTCGAGCAGCAGCGTCGCCCGGCCGTCGGCGGCCAGGGCCGCGAGATCCAGGGCCTCGGCCGCCTCGACCCGCGCCACCCCGTCGAGACCGTGGCCATCAGGGGGCGAGGACCGGGGGACAGGTCACCGTCACCTCCGCGCCGCGCGCCGCCAGTCCGGCGACGAAGCGGGCGGCGAACAGGCTGTCCGCGCCGCGACATCGGAGACCAGCCGCAGCGCGACGCCGGCGAGATCGGCGGCGTCGTCCAGAGCGATCTCGGCGAAGCGGCGAGGAGGTCGAGCTCGGGCCTGCGCCTTCAAGCGCGCCCCCAGGCCTCGCGCGTGGCGGTCCGCGCATCAGGAGC
Organism: Rhodospirillaceae bacterium; assembly: GCA_018401495.1. Classification (GTDB taxonomy): domain Bacteria; phylum Pseudomonadota; class Alphaproteobacteria; order Thalassobaculales; family Thalassobaculaceae; genus Thalassobaculum_A. The sequence continues at coordinate 358,012 of JAGYJX010000005.1, read as the reverse complement.
AGTTCGGTGGCCTGGGCGAGGGCCGGGCCGGCGCCGTCGTGCAGCCCCGCCGCCCGGTCGGCGGCGATCTGGGCGCCGTCGAGATTGCCCTGCCGACGCAGCAGCCGCGCCAGGTTGAGGGCGATGCCCGGATCCCTGGGCGCCGCCCGCATGGCGCTGGCCAACTCCTTGCCGGCCTCGGCGAGCCGCCCGAGTTCGAGCAGAACCGCGCCGAGGGCCTCCCGCAGCCTGGGGTTCATCGGCGCGCAGCCGACCGCCCGCCGCATCGTCTGCAGCGCGGCGTCGCGGCGCCCGCGCATCAGCAGCAGGTCGGCGTGGTTGGCCAGCAGCTCCGGATTCATCGGGTCGCGCAGCAGCGCTTCGTCCAGCAGCGCTTCCGCGAGGTCGCGGCGGCCGTCCTGCTTGTGCAGGATCGACAGATTGTTGAGCGCGCCGACATGCTCGGGATCGAGCGCGAGCACGTCCCGGTAGGTTTCCGCGGCCGCCGCCCGCTGGTCCGTCGCGACCAGGATGTTGGCCAGGTTGAAGCGCTGCGTGGCGGAGTCCGGGGCCAGGGCGATGGCGTGGCGCTGGGCCGTCTCGGCCCGCCCTGGGTCGCCGCGCGCCAACATCAGGCTGGCGAAATTCGAGTGCAGCTCGGCTAGGCCGGAGTCCAGGTCGAGGGCGCGCTGCAGACAGGCCTCGGCCTGGTCCAGGTCGCCGCGCGCCTGATACACGACGGCCAGGTTGCCGAGCGTCATGGCGTCGGTCGGAGCGACGGTGGCGGCGTGGCCGATCAGCTCGAACGCCCGGGCAATCTCGCCGCTGCGCAGCGCGATCGCGCCGAGGCCGCACAGCGCCCTGGCGTGCCGGGGCTGATCGCGGAGCACCTGCTCGTAGATCGCCTTGGCCTGCCCGATCCGGCCCGCCGCCAGATGCTTGCCGGCGGCTTCGGCAGGGTCGCTGCGGAGCCACGTCTGCACCGTCTCAGCCCATCGTGATGCGTTCGCCGTTCACCCGGACATCCTCGCGGGCGTCCACCAGGACGATGCCGGCGCGCTGGGCCAGCACCGTTCGGCCCTCCAGCATCAGTTCCCCGGCGGTCACGCTCTCCATGCCCTCGACGGTCCGGGTGGCGGTCTTGGCGTGGCTGAACTCGTGGTCGGCGGTCCGGCGCAGCGTGCGGGCGACGACGTCGAGCCGCTCGGCGACCGCGCTCAAGGTCCGCCCGGCGAGCTGAGCGACCCGGCTGCGCAGGGTTGCGTGGCCGGCATCGACGCTGAGGGTCTCGCATCGCAGCCCCAACTGGTCCTGGGCCAGCGTGGCCGACGAAGCGCCGGGAACCGACAGCACGGCGCCGGCGCCGTCAGGCCGGTCCAGAACCGCGAGGACGTAGGTCTCCCCGTCCGCCTCGACCGCCAGGACGAGATCCTCCGGCGCGGGCTCGACGAGGCAACTGGTTGCCCGGCGCCCGGCAACCCGGCGGGATCCGATCGACAACACGATGATCCCGTCGGTGATCTCGACGACCCGGCCGGCGCGGCCGTGGGGCTCGGTCGTCGTGGACGAGGTCGGTGCGGGGGAGAGGTTTCCGTCCATGACCTTCTGCCTCGCTAGGTGGCGACTTGAATGCCGGTTTGGACGTCGACACCGCCGACCGTCGCCGCCACCGGCGTGGAGGTCACCGTCGCCCCCGTGGTGGTGGCGGTGACGCCGGCAGGTGTTGACGTCGGCGGCGGTGGTGTCGACGGTGGCTGCCGAGGTCTCGGCCCGGATCGTGGCCAAGTCGACCGCTGGGCTGGACTCGAACTCGAAGGCGGGTCCGATCCGGATGTCGCAGGATATCCCGAGGAACATCTCGAACTTGGCGCCGGCCGTGATGTCGATGGCCGCCGACAGGTTGATCGACAGGTCGAAGCCGAGCGTCATCGAGATCGAACTGCCCATCATGAAGTCGGCCGTGCTGCCCCAGGTCTGCGAGACTTCGGTGCCTTGGGTGCGGGTGATGCCGTCGCCGGCGATCTCCTGCGAATAGCTGCCGCCGACGACCTCGGTGAAGTTGTTGGCGGATGTGATCAGGACGTTTCCGGCCCCGGCGTCGGTCGGAGAGGAGTCGTCGGTCGGGCTGGCGGCGCTGGCCTCGAGGCTGAGGCCGTTGGCGATCACCCCGTACTCGCCCTTGGCGACGGCGTTGTGGACGGCGGCGCTCATCCGCCGCTTGCCGACCACGTAGTCGAGGCGGTCGGCGCCGACCTGGCTGTAGCTCGATCCGTCGACCAGGGAGGTCCGGTCGCCGGCCGTGTACTCGAAGATGCCGGCGCCGCCGGCGGCGTCTCCCCCGGTCATGTCGGACATGCCGGGCGTGCGGCTGTCCTCGGTGGTGTCGGTCGGCTTGGAGCCTTGGCGCCAATACGAATCGGTGCCGGAGGTGATGTGCAGGCGGGCGTAGGAAGAGGTGGAGCCGCCCGAAGCCTGGACGTCGGCCTCGGCCCGCTGCCCGGCCAAGCGCCTGCGGCAGTGAGGCGGTCGCGGTGGGCGCTCGCCTCGGCGTTTCGCCGGGGCCCTCGAGGGCCCGCTGAGGCGCCAGGGCGGCGCCCGAGGCGGCGCCGCTGCCGCCGCCGCCCGAGGCCGGGCCGTCGTCGATCTCGAACAGGGCGCCGCTGGTGGTGCGCATCCGGTTCTTGGTGTTGCTGCGGGCGTTCACCACGCTCGGATACTGTTCGTTCTGCATCGCGCCGACGATGATCGGCCGGTCCGGATCGCCGTTGACGTAGGCCAGGATGACCTCGGTGCCCTTCAGCAACGGGAAGTGCATGCCGGTGTTGGCGCCGCCGTAGGGCTCGGCCTTGCGCATGTAGCGTGACGACTGGCCGTTCGCCTCGCCGCGCTGGTCGAACTGCTGGCGGATCTTGTAGCGGCCCGGAGGCGTCGATCTCGGCCCGCTGGCCGGCGCCGGCAGCGTCGACGTTGGCGTTCGTAAGGCCGCTCATGCGCGGCTTCGGGGTCTTGCGGGCCGGCCGGAAGTCGACGTTCTTCGGCAGGCACTCGAAGCGGTTGCGGTAGGAGGTCTCGTGGCCGGGGCCGGTGAACTCGGCGATGCCGGGCAGGGCCTGGCTCGACTCGTGCTCGATCCAGGTCACCAGGTAGCCGGCGTTGAAGTCGCTGCGGAAATGGTCGCTGAGGTCGAACACCGCACCGGCGGTCAGGTGCACGCTGTCGCTGCTGCCTTCGAACACCATCTTGCGGGCCGCCAGTTCCTGCGCGCGCACCCGGGCGAGGTCACGGCCCTCCTGGGGGTCCGGAAATGCGCGCCGTACTCGACCACCACGCCGTGGCCGTTCGCGTCGACGGTTTCGTCGATCTCGAGGGCGAGGTTGGGGATGCGATAGTTGTAGTCGCGCAGGCAGACCTGGGCGGGCAGGAGGTTGGCGCCGCCCACGAACCGGAAGACGCCGGCCGCCCCGGTGTTGGCGAGCCCGCTGGCGGTGCGGTAGGCGATGCTGGAAGGGCCGGCGATGGTCGGGAACGCCACCCGGGAATCCCCGAACACGGCTACGTCCCGCCCGCTTTCGTGAGTGAAGAAATAGAAGATCCCGTAGTGCTCGCAGAGCCGGGAAATGAAGTCGAAGTCGCTTTCGTCGAACTGCACGATGTAGTCGCGCTTCGGGTAGGATTGGGTCAAGCCGCAGCTCGAAGTCGCCCAGCCCGAGGCGACCGGACACGGCCGAGGCCGCCGATCCCTTGAGGTCGTCCCCGGTCAGTTCGTGGGCCAGGACATCGCTGACCGAGACCGGCGTGGTGGTGCCGTGGATCTGGTTCTGGCGGCTGAGCGCGAGGCGCTTCAGGCGAGGCACCATGACCATCCGGTAGACATACTGACCCTGCGGGCGTGGCGGCGCGCAGTTCGATCCTCTCGACCATGCCGTGGATCGTCCGGCTTTGACCGAGCCGCGAGATGGTCAGCGACGCGCCTTTCCCGGCAAGCCCCTCGAGCGCGATATCGGCGTCGTCGGACAGCATCTCGACCTCGAACCTGAACAGCTCCGAGATCGCCTCCCGGCCGGACATCCGGAACACCGCGAAGGCGTTGTCCGGCTGGCTCTCGATCTTGATCTCCAAGCGCTGATTGTAGGGCTCGGCCATGGTCGATATCCCCTGCTTCGACGCCGTCACGATCCGTCGCCGGGAATACTAGCCCATTATGTTCGCTGGGCTTCCTTAACAATTGTTACTTTCACGGTCAGACGCTGCGAGGCGGCTTCCGACGCCAGAAGCCGTCCCGAAACCGGCTGCAAGTCGGCGAGATCGTGACCCCGCCGCAGCACGACGTGCCGGCTCGGCGGCGGCAACCCGGTGGTCGGATCCGCGTCGATCCATCCGGCGGAGGGGTCCCATGTGGCCAGCCAGGCGTGCGGCTGGCTCTCCTCAAAGCGAGGCTCGCCGTCCGGCGACCGCACCAGGTATCCGAGCACTGCCTGCACCGACACGCCGCGCGCCCGCAGGCAGCCGATCGCGAGGCCGACATAGTCCTGGCACACCCCACGACGTCCTGCGAAGAAGGCCGCAGGCGGGGTGCTGGAGTCGGTGGCGGCGGGGTCGAAGGCGAAGGTCGCGCGGAACCCGCACAGGAAGCTGGTTATCGCGGCGCGGTCGGGGTCGCGGTCGGGCAGGGTTCTGGCCGACCAGTCCCAGATCTCCCCGCCCGGTTGCGCCCAGTCCGGAGCCGGCTCCGCGGTGCTCGTCGGGCCCCGGCGACCGGCGCGCCGCCGCCGTCGCCGGCGTCCAGTTGAGACGGCTCTGGCCGCGCAGTTCGATCCGCCGCACCGGTCCTCGCACGGTAAGGCGTTCCGACGGGGTGCCGTCGGTGTCGGCGAGACGGGTCCTGGCGGTCGGCCGGGGGTGGCACAGCAACTCGCTCTCCAGCACGGCCTGGGCGGCGTCGTCGATCGGGCGCAGCCGGGCGGTCAACTCGACGCCGTCGACGCTTCGGTCGAACTCGTAGCTGGTCTCGTGGGTGATCCAGATCTCGTGCGCCACCGCTCCCGCTCCCGCTCCCGCCCGCCGCGGGCAGCATACCCGCTTCGGTTGGTGACCGACGTTGTCACGGGCGCCAGGGTTGACGGCGGCCCATGCCGGAAACACGCTTCCAAAGCATCGCAGAGTCCGGTCCTCCTCCCCATGGTCGGAGTCCTCGCATGATCGCGGCCGCCGCAACCTCCAGCACGCTCGGGCCGCCCGACAAGGTCGAGGCGTTGCGCGCACAGCGCGACCAGCGCTATCCCTTCATCGTGCGGTTCACGGACGGTGCGGCAAGTGCCGCGAGAGTGCTCGGCGTCGACCCTGCGGCCACCGACGTGGTCGAGTTGCCGTCGATCGACGGGGTCGCGGCGACGCTGAACGTCGGGGTGGCGCTCGACCTATCGGAGCGTGCCGGGGTCGCCCAGGTCTGGTACCTGCACCCTGACCTTGCCCCGCTCTATGTCCGATCCATCCAGGCGTTGAATCACTCCGCGCGAACCCTGCCGCTGCCATCGGTTGCCAATCTCAGCATTGGGCCGGAACCACGGTTCTGGACCCCTGAGCCGTTTGAGGATGAGCCGATGCACGCCGCCACCAGGGTATCGGCCGAGGCCGGGCTGGTGCCGGTCGTCGCCGTCGGCAACAACCCGCGCGCCGAGAGCATGCCGGGGTGGATCAACCCGTGGAGTTGGCCGAGATGGGTGATCTCGGTCGGTGCCTATGACGGCGAGCGTCAACGCGTCGCGGACTTCTCGGCACGCGGCGCACCAGACCGGCCCGAAACCTGGCCGGACGTGGTGGCCCAGGGCGTCGATGTCGTCGGCACCTACCCGACCGGTCTTGCCAAGTCGGCGAGCCGTCGGCAGCGGGACGAGGAAAGCCCGTTGTTCCGCCGCACGGTGCCGCGCGCGAAGTGGGATATCTACACGCTGGAGTCCGGAACCAGCCAGGCCGCCGCGACTGTCAGCGGGGCCGCAGCGCAGATCATGCACTTCGTGAAGGAGACCATGGCCCGGTCGCCGTCGACTGACGACGGGAGACCTCTGTTCGCGCTGACCGCCGATCCTGGTCGCCGGCGCGCCGCGGCGGTTGCGAACGCGCCGAGGCTCTGCGGCACCGCCACGGTCGCGGCCGACGGCTCGGTAACGTTCGAGTACCGTCCCGCGACGCCGTGGAAACTGGTCAAGCAGGTGCTGGTCGATACCGCCCTCCCGCTCGACGGGGTGGATGCCGCCGCGGCGGGCGCCGGTCTTGTCGATCCCGGCTATGTAAAGCGGCAGTTCGGTCGCTTCGGGGTGATCGATCCCAAGTTTTTCGCCGCAAAGGTGCTTGAGGAATGAGCCTGACCGAGTTTTCCCAGGTGTTTCTGGCGCTGGCCGTCGCGCTGATCGCCGCAGGGATGGCCTACATGCTGATCGCGCGGGCCCGAAAGCCGGCTCCCGTCGTCGGCTCGTTCTCTCTCGAGGACACGATAAGCGGCATCAAGCGCGAACTGCAGCGGCTGGAAAACACGCCCGGCCCTACCCTCGGCCTGCTCCTCACCGAGGTGAAGGTCGTGCTGTTCGTCCAGCGCCAAGAGACATCGTCCTCCGAATTCGGTCTGACGCTGCCGGTCTTCGACGAGACCAAGTTTGGTGTCGACGATACCGCGACTGGGCAGGTCGGCTCCAAGGTCACCGTCGCGCTTGTTCCACCGCGTGGCAGCCAGGTCTTGAGCGTGGACAATGCCGGCAGCATCCAGTTCGCCGAGCTTCTGATGTCGGCGCGCGAGGCACTGCATCGGTCGCTGGCGAACGAACCCAGGCTGGAGGCTAAGTCGATCGAGGTCGACCTCGCCTTCGTGCTGACGGCGGAGAGTTCCGACAGCGCCTCGGTGAAGGTCAAGGTGGTCTCGGTCGGCCTGTCCGCCGACAGCAAGAGCACCAGCAGCAACTCGATCACGCTGACCTACCTCAACCCCAAATATCAGAAGAAGGACGCGGCGGTCGTCACGCCGCCCTGACCGCCGGGCCGGGCGTCTGGCCGAGGCCGCCGGCCGGCTCTAGGATTGCCGGGCGGCCGTGACCGCGACCGGCTTTCCTCGAGACTGGATGGCATGGCCATGACGACATCGTCGCCCTTGCGGATCGGCATGATCGGTGCCGGCATGATCAGCCGGTACCACCTCGCGGCGTGGCGGCGCTGCCCGGGCGCGGAGGTGGTCGCCATCGCCGACCCGTCCGAGGACGCGGCACGCGACCGTGCGGCGGCGTTCGATATCCCGGCCGTGTTTCCGGACGCTGGCGCCATGCTGGACGCGGTGGCGCTCGACGCGGTCGACATCGCCGCCCCGATGGAGTTCCACGCCGGGATCTGCCGCGCGGCCGCCGAGCGCGGCATCGCCATCATGTGCCAGAAGCCGCTCTGCCCGACCCTCGACGAGGCCCGGGCGCTGGTCGCCGAGATCGCCGACCGGGTGCCGTTCATGGTGCACGAGAACTGGCGCTTCCGCCCGCAGTACCGGCTGATCCGGCAGTGGCTGGAGGAGGGGCGTATCGGCCGCGGTGCGGGCGTTCACCATGGAGGTGCTCAGCAGCGGCCTGATCGCGGACCTGCCCGATCAGCCGCCGCCGGCGCTTCGCCGGCAGGCCTTCATGGCGACGATGCGGCGGCTCACCGTGCTGGAAGGCATGATCCACCAGCTCGACACGCTGCGCTTCCTGCTCGACGGGCTCGCCGTCGTCGGCGCGCGTCTCGCCCGCCTCAGCGGGCACGTGGTCGGCGAGGACACCGCCATGCTGCTGCTGGAGAGCCCCGGCGGCGCCATCGGCACCATGTCGACCTCGATGAGCGTCCCCGGCATCGCCTCGCGCAGCAGCGATACCCTCCGCCTGGTCGGCGAGCGCGGAACCATCACCTTCGAGGACTGGTCGCTGCGCTGGTCCGGCGGGCCGGAGGTCGAGCGCTGGGACCCCGAGGCGGCCTACCAGGCATCCTTCGACGGCGTGATCGCGCACTTCGTCGAGGCGCTGCGGTCCGGCGCGCCGTTCGAGACGTCGGCGACGGAAAACCTCACCACCCTGGCGCTGGTCGACGACGTCTACCGGCTGGCGGGTTGGACTGGAGGGCTCCTGAACCGCCGCCGCGGGCGCGGGTTTCCATGGGGTGCGCGGCGGTCTGCCGACAATCACGATCCGTCCTTCCCACGGTTGTCGGAGGCAACGCTTGACCACGCCCGATGAGACCATCGACCAGCGCCGGGCGCTACGCCGGCACCGGCTCGGCGCCACCGCCCTGCTGGTGGCGATGGGACTGGTGTTCGTCGCCGCCAGCGCCAGCGGGTTGTCCGGCTTCTGGATTGACTTGGTGCGCGCCGGCTCCGAGGCGGCGCTGGTCGGCGGCCTCGCCGACTGGTTCGCCGTGACCGCGCTGTTTCGCCGTCCGCTCGGCCTGCCGATCCCGCACACCGCGGTCATCCCCAACAGCAAGGACCGTATCGGGCAGGGCCTCGGCACCTTCATCGAGCGCAACATCCTCGAGCCCGAACTGGTGCTGGCCCACCTGCGCGCCGCCGGCGTCAGCCGCCGGCTCGGGACCTGGCTGGCGGTCCGCGACAACGCCGAGATGGTGAGCGGCCGGCTGGTCGTGATCCTCGGCTTCGTCTTCCGGTCGCTGAACGACCAGAAGCTGCAGCGCCAGGCCCAGCTGCTGCTGCGCCGCAAGCTTCGGGAGGCCGAGTTCGCGCCCGCCCTGGCCACGCTGGTCGAGGTGCTGCGCCGCAGCGGGACGCATCACGATCTGTTCGACTATGTGCTCGCGGCGATGCGCGAGTACATCGCCGCCCGTCAGGACAGCATCGTCGAACTGGTCGAGCAGCGCAGCGAATGGTGGGTGCCGCGCCGGGTGGATCGACGGGTGGCGGCGGCGATCACCAAGGGGCTGGTCAGCTATCTGGACGATCTGGGCAACCGCGATCACGAGGCGCGGAGGAGCCTGGATCAGTCGATCGAACGGCTGGTCCGGGACCTCCGGGAGTCCCCGGATTGGCGCCAGCGGATCGCGTCCCTGCGCGACGACGTGATCGACTCGCCGCAGGTCGCCAGCTATTTCGAACTGCTCTGGAAGGGTATGCGGGACGCGCTGGAAGGGGATCTCGAACGGCCCAACTCCCGCGTGCAGCAAACGCTCTCCGGCCTGCTTCGCACCATGGGTGCGGCGCTGGCCGAGGACCGAGATGTCCAGGCCCGGATGGACCGGCGCATCGAGGCCATGGTCCAGGACCTGGTGGTTCCCTGGCGGCGCGACATCGGCCAGTTCGTCGCCGGCGTGGTGCGCGGCTGGGAAACCCGCACCATCGTCGATCGCATCGAACTCGCGGTCGGCAAGGACCTGCAGTACATCCGGATCAACGGCACGCTGGTGGGCGCCGTGGTCGGGTGCGCGATCTTCCTGGTCGTGGACGTCCTGCTGTGATCCGCCGGTCCTGACGCCGCGCTACACCGCGTCCTTCTCGTTGCCGTACGGCGCGATGTCGCGGGCGTCGAACAGCAGTCGGATCAGCGCAGGGCCGTCGTGCGCCAGCGCCGCCGCGAACGCCGGGCGCCAGTCGGCGGTGCGCCGCACCGTCCAGGCTGCCGCACCGTAGCCCTCGGCGATGGTTGCGAAATCGGGGCTGCCCATGCGCGTGGCGATCGACGAGTCCTCCCCGTAGCGGTCGAGCTGGCCCTTGAGGATCGAGCCGTGCACCTCGTTGTCGCACAGCACCACCTTGACGGGGACGCCCTCGCGCACCGCCGTCGACAGCTCCTGCCCGTTCATCATGAAGCCGCCGTCGCCGACGAACACCACCACCGGCCGGCCGTCGTTGGTCGCCAGCGCCGCGCCGAGCCCGCCGGGGACCCCGCAGCCCATGGCGCCGCAGGGCGAGCCGCCCTGGGTCTGGGGCCGCGAGAACCGCAGGTAGCGGTGGAACCAGCGCGCGAAGCTGCCGCCGTCGGTGATCAGGACCGCGTCCTCCGGCAGCGCCGCGCGAACCTCGGCGGCGACCCGCGACAGGTCGACCTCGCCGTGCACGTTGACGTTGCCCGGGGTCGAGAACGCGAGGTACCGGGCGTGCAGCTGGTCGCGCCAGGCGAGCCGGTCGGCCGGCGGCGGGGCGAGCCGGCCGGCGACGGATTCCAGGGTCGGGGCGACGTCGGCGAGCACGGCGATCTCGGCGCCGAACCGCGCCAGCACCGCCGGGTCGGGATGCACATGCGCCAACCGCTTGCCCTTGACCAGCGCCTCCTCGCGGCTGGTGATGCCGTCGAGCCGGCTGCCCAGCACCACCAGCAGGTCGGCCTCGGCGACCGCCTCGGCCTGGTAGGGGACCGGGTTGATCTCGAGGTGTCCGGCATAGCCCGGATGGGCGTTGTCGATGACGTCCTGGCAGCGGTACGCGGACAGCACCGGGGCCCCGATCGCGGACGCGAAGGCGGCCAGTGGTTCGCGGGTGTCGGCCCGGCGGGCCAGCTCGCCGGCGATGATGAGCGGCCGGCGGGCCTCGGCCAGCGCCGCCACCAGAGCCTCGATCGCCGGCGTGTCGGCGACGACCGCCGGGCGCTCCACCGGTCCCCGCTCGGCCGGCGCCGGCACGTCGACGTCGCCGAAATCGCGCGGCATCGTCACCACCACCGGACCGGGCCGGCCCTCGACCGCGATCTCGACGGCGCGGCGCGCCAGCGCCGGCAGGTCGGCGGCGGTCGCCGGCTCCAGCACCGCCTTGGTCATGCTGGCGAACGCCGCCGTGGCGTCGATCTCCTGGAACGCCTCGCGGCCGCGGGCGTAGGAGCGGATCTGCCCGACGAACAGCACCAGCGGCACGGAATCCTGCTGCGCGGCGTGCAAGCCGATCGAGGCGTTGGTGGCGCCCGGCCCGCGGCTGACGAACACCGCCGCCGGCCGGCCGGTCAGCGCGCCGTAGCCATGCGCCGCGAACGTGCCGCCGGCCTCGTGGCGGACCGACACCAGTCGCACGCGGTTGCGGCGATGGCGGAGCGCCTCGAGCACCGGCAGGAAGCTCTCGCCGGGGACGGTGAAGGCGGTGTCGACGCCGGCATCCACGAGCGCCTCGACCAGGGCCGCGCCTGCTTCCATTCTCAAACTCTCCTGTCGTGACATCGGGGTCGGCGAGGACAGCCGACGAGACTATGCGATAGGCGGGAGACGGCGCTGCGCCGCCGCCCGAGGTGGTTCTACGCGACGCCGTCGCGCGGGTCGATGGGCAGGAGTCGCGACAGCCCGGTCAGTTCCTCCAGCAGCGCGGCGGCCACGAGCAGGCCGGCCTCGTCGTGTGGCCGGCCGACCATCTGCAGGCCGACCGGCCGGCCGTCCTCGGTGAAGCCCGCCGGCAGCGACAGCGCCGGGCAGGCCGTCAGGGTGATCGAGGAGGTGGTCATCGAAGCGGCGATGTAGTTGTCGAACTTCACCCCGTCGACCTCGTCGATGAAGGTCCGGTTCACGTCGTAGGGCGGGACCACCGAGGTCGGCAGCAGCAGCAGGTCGTAGGTGTCGAAGAAGCTGACGACCCGGCGGTAGAAGGCGGCGCGCTCGCGCTCGGCCCAGGCGATCTCCTGGGGCGTCAGCTTGAGTCCTTTCTCAGTGTTCCAGATGATGTCCGGCTTGATCAGGTGCCGATGGGTCTCCAGCCGGGGCCCGTGGGTGACCACGAAGATCATGGCGCGCAGGATCTGGAACGCCTCGCCGATGCCGGCCATCTCCGGGCAGGCCTCCTCGACCGTGACGCCAGCGGATTCCAAGCGTCGCGCCGCCGTTTCGCAGACCGCGCGGACCGCCTTGGAGACCGGCGCCGCACCGCCCAGATCGGGCGTCCAGGCGACCCGCTTCGGCCACCACGCCCGCTTCTCCGCCAGCGCCGCGTCGACGGTGTCGGCGTAGCCGCGGCTCGGCGCCGGCCGGGTCAGCGGATCGTGGCGGCACTGGCCGGCCATGGCGTCGAGAAACAGCGCGATGTCGGGAACGTTGCGCGCCATCGGCCCCTCGACCGAACTCGGGCTGAACAGGTTGTTGGCGGTGCCGCGGGTCACCCGTCCGGGAGTGGGGCGGAGGCCCACCACTGAAGTGTGCGAAGCCGGGCCACGCAGCGACCCGCCATGGTCGGAGCCGTGCGCCAGCCAGACCTCGCCGGTGGCGAGTGCCACGGCCGCGCCGCCCGACGAGCCGCCGGGCGTCAGCGCGGTGTTCCAGGGGTTGCGGGTCTTGCCGAACACCTCGTTGTAGGTGTTGCCGCCGGCGCCGAACTCCGGAGTGTTGGACTTGGCGATCACGACGCCGCCGCGCCCCTCGAGGCGCTCGACCAGCGGGTGCGACGCCGTGGGCACGTGGTCGGCGTGGATCGGCGAGCCGTAGGTGGTGCGGACCCCGGCGACGTCCATCAGGTCCTTGATCGCGATCGGCAGCCCGGCCAACCAGCCGCGGCCGTCGGCGGGCGGCGTCGGCAAGCGCCTTGGCGGCCGCCCGCGCCCGCTCCAGGCAGAGCGTCGGCAATGCGTTGACCGCAGGCTCGACGGCAGCGATGCGGTCGGCCGCGGCGTCGATCAACTCGAGCGGCGACACCTCGCGCCGGGCCAGCAGCCGGACCGCCTCGCGCGCCGTCAGTCGGGTCAGTTCCTCGCCGCGCGCCATCGCGTCCTCCTTCGAAGCCGGCAGCGACTCAAGCAAGCCGTCGTCGGCCGGTCAACAGGCCGGCAGCCGGGCGCAAGCGGCGGACACCGGTCGCGGCCGGTCGAGGCGATTGAGACCCATGGTCTCCGGGGTTACCGTGGTCGGGGCGTCACGATGCGAGGCAGCTATGGAACTCGACGAGGGTCAGGTACGGCATTTCGAGGAGCAGGGCTGGCTGCTGCTGCCCTCGGTGTTCGACGCGGCCGAAGTCGCGCTGCTGCTCGGCGAATTGCCGGGCATCGCGGCGCAGAACCGGCCGGAGAACCTGCGCGAACCGGGCAGCGGGGCGATCCGGAGCGCATTGTCGCCGCATCTCTACAACGAGCCGTTCCGACGGCTGAGCCTGCACCCCAGGCTGGTCGAGCCGGCGAGACGACTGCTGGGCGGCGACGTCTACCTGCACCAGTACAAGGTCAACGCCAAGGTGGCTCACGACGGCGCGGTTTGGCACTGGCACCAGGACTTCCGGACCTGGCATTCCGACGACGGGATGCCGGAGCCGAAGGTGCTGAACGCCGGGGTGTTTCTCGATGACGTGACCGAGTTCAACGGTCCGCTGATGTTCATGCCGGGCTCACATAAGCTCGGTCTGATCCCCGCCGATGCCATGGCCGATCGTTCGAGCGTCGAGACCTACGGGCGCCTCGCCGCCGACGCCGCCGGCAGCCCTTACGCCCGCGAAACCCTGGACGGCTGGGCGAAGCGGTTCGGGATCGTCGCGCCGAAGGGGCCGGCCGGGTCGGTGCTGATCTTCCACGGCTGCATCATCCACGGCTCGGCGCCCAACATGTCGGCGTGGAACCGGACGATGACGCTAGCCAGCTACAACCGGACCGACAACGCGCTGCGCGGCCCGTCGCGGCCCGGTTTCGTGGCGCTGCGCGATTTCGATCCGATCACGCCGCTGGCGGACAACTGTCTTCGCGAATTGGCACGATCGACCGAGGCGGCCGAGTAGGGGATCAGCCCAGGACAGATCGGACGCGCTCGGCGATCACCGATTCGTCGCCAGGCCTGAGGGCGACCGGGCTGAACAGCACCAGGCCTTCGTGAACCCGCGAGGGGTTGGCGTGCACCGAGGGCACGCCGTCCTGCAGTCGGCGGATCAGGTCGAGGGCCGTCATCCCGGCGGCCACCTCGTCGAGCGCCAGGTGGACTGTCGGGATCGCCGGCCGCCGCCGGTCGTGGACCAGGGTGACGGACGCGTGCCGCACCCCCTGCATCCCGACCGCGAGCGCCTCCATCGCCGCCGTCCAGCGCGCCAGCCGGACCTCGTCGCCCTCGGCGACGAACAGGTCGAGCGCTGTGAGCAGTCCGACGACGGCTTCCTTGCCGACCTTCGCCGGCCGCCCGATACCGTGGTGCGGCAGGCCGGGAATGCGCGTCTTGTCGAACAGCGATGCAGGCGGGTTCCATTGTTCCCAGTGGATGTCCTGGTCGAGGTGCTGGAGGGCCGCCGCCATCACCAGGTCGCGGCGCCCGCACAGTATTCCGGAGGCCTGCGGCCCGCCGATCGCCTTGCCGCCGGAATAACAGACCAGGTCGGCCCCCTCGGCGATGAAGCGTTTGAGATTGGCGGCGGGCGGCAGTTGCGCGGCGGCGTCGACCAGAACCGGCACCCCGGCGGCGTGCGCCACCGCGACTACTTCGGCGAGCGGAGGCCGCGCCTCGGGCCCGGCCACGTACAGCACCGCCGCCGTGTTCGGGGTGATGGCGGCGGCGATCTCCCAGGCCTCGGTGTCGCGCACCCCGGCCCCGGCGAACCGGTCGGAGAGACCGACCTCGACCAGCGTCACCCCGGCAGCCCGCACCGCGTGGTCATAGAAATTGCGGTGGCTGCGTGGAACGACCACCTCGTTCTTCAGTCCGCTTGTGTCGGGCAGGCGATTCATTAGAGCCGGATCGAGCCCGGTGACACAGGCGGCTGTGCCAAGCAGGAGCCCGGCTGCGGCGCCCGCCGTGACGTAGCCTGCCTCAGCGCCAGTATGGCCGGCGATCAGTTCCGAGGCCCGAGCCTCCAGTGTCGCCATGTCGACGTTCCACTGGGTTGCCTCGCGCATGGCGTCCGCGACCTCCGTGCGCATGATGCCGCCGGACAGCCGGGTCGCCGTGGTATGGGCGTTGATGATCGTCGGCACGCCAAGCCGATCGTAAACGCTGGAGTTCGCGCGGGACGGCATGGGCAGGGTCTCCGGAGAACTCGCCCGGTCGGGCGAACGCGGGGGAATCATAGTTCACCCCCGCCGATCGCGCCAAGCAGCCAGGAGCCTCAATGACCGGAACGACCCAGCAATCCAACTGAAAGGCAATTTTCGCCTAAAATCAGGTCCGCCTAAGGGCTATTTGCCTTGCTTCTCGCCCTTAAAGTAAGGCTCCAGGAACGCGTAGAGGTCTTCGACCTCCTTCTCAGACTTGAGGCCGGGGAAGACCATCTTTGTCGTAGCCTTCGGCTTGCCGATCTGCTCGCCGATATACTCTTGCGGCTTGGCAATGTAGGCCTTGAAGTGGGTTTCGTTCCAGGGATCGATCTTGGCGCCCGCGGCGGACATGTCGGCGGAGTGCTGGAAGCCCTCTGCGTTGCCGGCCTTGCGATTGAACAGGCCGTTCAGCGACGGGCCGATCATTCGCTTGCCCTCAGCCAGCGAATGACACGCCCGGCACTTGTTGAACACCTTCTCGCCGGCCGCCGCGTCGCCGGCGGCCTGCGCCGTTCCGGTCAGGCCGGTGATGGCGAGCAGGCTCAGAGTTCCGGCGACGGCGATGGTTCGGATCCGCATTGGTTACCTCCCTCGGAGTTTTTAGGTTCCCGAAACAAACTGTTCCGGCAGACTGATCTGTCAATGCCTATTCACAGCTTCGGTGTGCAATCGGGCGGATTCAAGGCTGTGCCGAACCGTCCGGTTCGGCCTTGTCAGGCGGGTGGCGGGGAGACACCATCGCTCAATGTCGAACCTTTACCCCTTCAGCGCCATCGTCGGCCAGGACGAGATGAAACTCGCCCTGACCATATCCGCAGTCGATCCCAGCGTCGGCGGCGTCCTCATCCTCGGGGAGCGCGGCACCGGAAAGTCCACCGCGATCCGCGCACTGGCGGCGCTGCTCCCGAGCATGAAGGCGGTGTCAGGCTGTCGCTACAACTGCGACCCCGCCGCCGATCGCGCGCTCTGCGCCCCGGAATGCCGGGAGCGCCGCGCCGCCAGGCCCGACGAGGTGATCGATGCGCCGATTCCGGTCGTCGACCTGCCGCTCGGCGCGACCGAGGATCGTGTGGTCGGTGCCCTGGACCTCGAGCGCGCCCTGAACCGCGGCGAAAAGCGATTCGAGCCGGGCCTCCTGGCGCGCGCCCACCGTGGCTTCCTGTACATCGACGAGGTCAACCTCCTCGAAGACCATCTGGTCGATCTGCTGCTGGACGTCGTGGCGTCCGGCGAGAACGTTGTCGAGCGCGAGGGACTGAGCGTCAGGCACGCCGCCCGGATCGTGCTGGTCGGCAGCGGCAACCCCGAGGAAGGGGAACTCCGCCCGCAGCTTCTCGACCGGTTCGGCCTGTCGGTCGAGGTCGTGACGCCAAGAGATCTCAAGGGCAGGGTAGAGGTGGTGCGTCGGCGCGATACCTTCGAGCGCGATCGAGCAGGCTTCATCGAAGCCTGGAGTGACAGCGAGTTGACACTGCGCGAGACCATCGTGAGAGCCCGCCGGAAGCTGCTCGAGGTCGGCCTGCCGGACGCGGCGGTCGAGCGCGCCGCGGAGTTGTGCCTGGCTCTCGGAACCGACGGGCTGCGGGGCGAACTGACGCTGATTCGCGCGGCGCGGGCGCTGGCCGCCCTGGACGGCAAGGCCGATGTTGATGACGACCTGATCCGGCGGGTGGCACCGCTGGCGCTGCGCCACCGGCTGCGCCGCGATCCGTTGGACGACGTGAGTTCCACCGTCCGGGTGGAACGGGTCCTGTCCGACATCTTCCCGTCGTGACGGTTGGCACCGACCCCTTCGCGGAGGTTGCGGCGGCGTGCTGGTCCGACGCTGCCCTCGCCGCCGGACTGCTGGCAATCGACCCTGCCGGCCTCGGCGGCGTCTGGCTGCGGGCGCATCCCGGACCGGCCCTGGACCGATGGACCGCGCTGCTCCGCGAACTGATGGCGGACGGCGCCCCGGTGCGCCGGATGCCCGCGCACGCCGCCGACGACCGCCTGCTCGGCGGTCTCGACCTTGCCGCCACGCTCCGGACCGGTCGGCCGGTCACCGAGCGTGGGCTGCTGGCGGAGACCGACGGCGGCGTCCTGGTGGTGCCGATGGCCGAGCGTATGAACGGCTCGGTGGCGGCGCGGCTGGCGGTCGCGATCGACACCGGCACCGCCGCGGTCGAACGCGACGGGGTCAGCGCCCGGCATCAGGCCCGCATCGGGGTGGTCGCCATTGACGAGGGCCGTGACGACGACGACGCGGTGCCGGCGGCGCTGCTCGACCGGCTGGCGCTGGCGATCGACCTGCGTCCGGTGGACTGGCGGACCGTCGATCGCGGCGTCCCCGAGACCCTGACGAAGCCGGTGGTCGAGGCGGCGAGGCGGCTCTTGCACCGAGTCAACGTCGACGAGGCGGCGGTGGCCTCGCTCTGCGGCTGCGCTCTCGCGCTCGGCATCGAGTCGCTGCGGATCGCGCTCCTGGCGGGACGCGCAGCGGCGGCACACGCCGCTCTTCACGGCCGGGAGGAAGCAGCCGAGGCCGATCTGCAGGCTGCCGCTCGGCTGGTGCTGGCTGCCCGGGCCACTCGGATGCCGGCCGACGAGGCACCGCAGGACGAGCCGGCCCCCGAGGACAAGGACGCTTCGCAGCCCGAGGATTCCTCCGAGGATCCCGCCGAGCCGGGAACAGACACACCGTCCGCCGACCAGCTTCTGGAGTCGATTCAGGCAGCGTTGCCGCCGGATCTGTTGGAGCGACTCGCCACCGGGCGGGCGGCTCGGCAGTCGGCGCCCGCCGGAGGACGGAGGGGCGAAGAGGGGGTGTCCCGGCGGCGGGGGCGCCCGGTCGGCGTCGGGCGCGGCGATCCACGACGTGGCGACCGCCTGAACGTTGTGGAGACCCTGCGCGCGGCCGCCCCGTGGCAGAGGCTGCGCGGCCGTGACGGCGGAGCCATCCTGGTCCGGCCGGACGATTTCCGGACGACGCGGTTCCGGCGGAACAGCGAGAGCGTGACCGTGTTCGTCGTCGATGCCTCCGGATCCGCCGCGCTCTACCGCCTCGCCGAGGCGAAGGGCGCGGTCGAGATGCTGCTCGCCGAGTGCTACGTGCGGCGCGATCAGGTGGCCCTGGTGGCGTTCCGGCGTGACGGGGCCGAACTGCTGCTGCCGCCGACCCGGTCGCTGGTGCGCGCCAAGCGAAGCCTCGCCGGACTGCCGGGCGGTGGCGGGACACCTCTCTACGCCGGTCTCGAGATGGCGGCCGCCCTGGCGGAAGGCATCCGGCGTCAGGGCCGCACCCCTGGGCTGGTGGTGCTGACCGACGGTCGCGCCAATGTCGCGCGCGGCGGCGTCGGCGGGCGGGAGGCGGCGGTTCGCGACGCACTCGACGCGGCCCGGCGCATCGCCCGCGCCGGCATAGCCGGCATTGTTATCGACACCGCGCCGCGCCCGCGTCCCGAGGCTGCGGACCTCGCCCAGGCGATGCGTGGCATCTATCTGCCGATGCCGCACGCCGACGCGGCGACCCTCTCGCGGGCTGTCCAGGTGGCGCGCGGCGACCCGGTCGGCCGGCGCCCGGCGGCGTAGTGCGCGCACATGGCGGCGCGGCGCGACCTCGACTGGGCGCGGGACGGTCCCGACTGGCCGAACTCGACGCACAGTCGGTTCGTGCAGGCCGGCCGGGTCAGGTGGCATGTCCAGGTCGCCGGCGAGGGCCCGGTCGTACTGCTCCTGCACGGAACCGGAGCCTCAACCCATACTTGGGCCGGGATGCTGGAGGAATTGGCCAAGGACTTCACTGTGGTGGCCCCGGACCTGCCGGGCCACGGCTTCACGAGCACGCCATCGCTGTTCGGACTGTCGCTTCCGGGCATGGCCCACGGCCTCGCCAGGCTACTCGAGGCCCTGGCTCTGGTGCCGGTGTTGGGGATCGGGCATTCCGCCGGGGCGGCCATTCTCGGCCGCCTGGCGCTCGACGGCACCGGCGGGTTTCGCGCCCTGGTCAGCCTGAACGGCGCGTTCGTGCCGTTTGGCGGGCTTGCCGGCCGAGTGTTCTCGCCGCTTGCCAAGCTGATGGCGATTAATCCGTTTACTCCCACGCTGTTCGCCTCGCGGCTATCCCGTCCGGAGGCGTTCGAACGACTGCTGCGCGGCACCGGGTCGACTCTGAACGCGGGCGGCGAGGCGATCTATCGCCGGCTGGTGGCGAGCCCCCGGCATGTGGCGGGGGCGATCGGCATGATGGCGAACTGGGATTTGCG
The DNA here is from genome assembly GCA_018401495.1 of Rhodospirillaceae bacterium. Lineage (GTDB taxonomy): Bacteria > Pseudomonadota > Alphaproteobacteria > Thalassobaculales > Thalassobaculaceae > Thalassobaculum_A. The sequence continues at coordinate 338,871 of JAGYJX010000005.1, read as the reverse complement.
CGCGTTGGAACGCGAACTCCCGGGCCTCGCGGTCCCGCTGGTGCTGGTGGCCGCCGCTGGCGACCGTACGATCCCGCCGCGACAGGCCGTTGATGTCGCCGCGCGTGTGCCGTCGGGACGGCTCGAGCAACTGCCCTGGGGCGGACATCTGTGCCACGAGGAGCGTCCGTTGGAGATTGTGGAGTTGGTCCGGCGAGTGGCATCGGAAGTCGGGATTTTCCAACCACCCAGGCATTGAATGTCGGCGATCCGGGCTTGGAATGCAAACCTTACACACGTACTGTAAGGCAATGGATACACTCGGACTCGCTCCTTCTCATCCGACTCTTGACGCCGCCGCCAGCACCCAGGGCGGCGGCAGCGGATCGGCGCCGCATGCGGTGGTGATCGGGAGTGGCTTTGGAGGGTTGGCCGCGGCGGTCCGCCTCGGTGCCCGGGGGTACAGGGTGACCGTGCTTGAGAAGCGCGATGCTCCCGGCGGTCGAGCCTATGTATTCCGGCAAGATGGCTTCCAGTTCGATGCCGGACCGACCATCATCACGGTACCTCATCTCCTGGAGGAACTCTGGGCGCTTGCCGGCCGCGATTTCCGGGCGGAGATCGACCTGCGGGAAGTTGACCCCTTCTACCGGATCGGTCTGGCGGACGGTCGCAACCTCGATGTCGGGCGTGATCCCGACGTCATGCGTGAGCGGATCGCCACGATGTTTCCGCGCGACGTCGTCGGCTACGACCGGTTCATGGAGGCTTGCCGCAAGCTTTGCGACTTCGCGTTCGTGGAACATGGCGACACCCCGATGCACGAATTGGCTCGGATGGCCCGCCTGGCGCCGGCGCTGCTGACATATGGCGCCTACCGGTCCGTGCACGCCTTGGCGGCTCGCTACGTGTCCGATCCCGGCCTGCGAGCGATCCTCAGCTTCCATCCGTTGCTGATCGGCGGAAATCCATTCACCACCACCTCGGTTTATGCCCTGATCGTCGAGCTTGAGCGGCGCTGGGGCGTGCACTTCCCCATGGGCGGAACCGGCGCGCTGGTCACCGGCCTGGTCGGTTTGATCGAAAGCCAGGGGGGGCGGCTGCGCTGCAACGCTGAAGTCGACCAGATTCTGGTCGATGGCAGACGGGCGGTTGGTGTACGGCTGGCCGACGGTGAGACGATTGACGCCGACGTGGTGGTGTCGAACGCCGATCCGGGGTGGACCTACGGTCACCTGCTGCGCCGGGTGCCGCGTCGGCGCTGGACGGACCGCAAGATCGCTCGGACGCGTTACTCGATGAGCCTGTTCGTGTGGTATTTCGGCACCGACCGGCGCTACGACGCAGTTCCCCACCACAGCATCCTGCTCGGTCCACGATACCGTGGCCTGCTGACAGATATCTTCCGCAATCGGGTGCTGGCCGACGACTTCAGCCTGTATCTGCACCGGCCGACCGCTACGGATCCGTCGCTCGCGCCGCCTGGATGCGACGCGTTCTACGTGCTTTCGCCTGTCCCGAACCTCGAGTCCGATGTCGACTGGTCGGTCGCGGCCGAGCCCTATCGGGCGCGGATCGCCGCGCACCTGGAGGCGACCGTGCTTCCGGAACTATCGCGCCACGTCGTCACCTCACGGGTAGTCACACCGACCTACTTCCGTGATGCCCTCAATTCACCGTTCGGGGCGGCGTTCTCGATGCAGCCGCTGCTGACCCAGAGCGCCTGGTTCAGGCCGCACAACCGCTCGGAGGAAGTCGATCGAGTCTACCTCGTCGGTGCCGGCACTCACCCCGGGGCCGGGGTGCCCGGAGTGATCTGTTCAGCGAAGGTCCTTGACCAAGTGGTGCCGCATGCCGCCGATCTCCGCTGACGTCGTCCTCGAGGCCGCCGACCGGCGGGCCTGCCGAGCGCTCATCGTTCAAGGGTCGCGCAGTTTCTACAACGCCTCCCGGGTGCTGCCGTCAGCGGTTCGTGACCCGGCCTACGCCCTCTACGCTTTCTGTCGCACGGCCGATGATGCCATCGATACGGTGGCGCCCAGCGAGGTCGAGGCAGCGCTTGAGGCCCTCCACCGCCGTCTCGACAGGGTCTATGCCGGATGTCCGGCCGACGACCCTGTCGAACGTGGCTTTGCCCGCGTTGTCGACCGGTTTGCCTTGCCGCGCGCGCTGCCCGAAGCGCTGCTCGACGGTTTCGCCTGGGACGCCGAGGGCCGCGACTACGAAACCATCGAAGACGTTCGGGCGTACGGTGCCCGGGTCGCGGGCAGTGTCGGCGCGATGATGGCCGTGCTGATGGGCGCCCGGTCCGGCCCGGTGGTCGCGCGCGCCGTCGACCTCGGCGTCGCCATGCAACTCACCAACATCGTGCGTGACGTCGGCGAGGACGCGCGGGCCGGGCGCCTCTATCTGCCGAAGCGCTGGATGCGCGACGCCGGGATCGATCCGGTAGCCTGGCGGGCGGCGCCGCGCTTCGACGCGGCTCTCGGGTCGGTGGTACGTCAGGTCCTTGACGAGGCCGAAACGCTGTACCAGCGAGCCGGAGCCGGCATCGGCCAGCTGCCGGTGGCGTGCCGACCGGGGATCCGGGCCGCGCAGTTGATCTACGCCGAGATCGGCCGCGAGTTGGCTCGTCGCGGACTCGACAGCGTCGGCCGGCGGGTGGTCGTGCGGGGTGGGCGCAAGCTCGCTTTGCTTGGCTGGGCACTGATCACCAGCCAGAGGGTGGATCCGGGCCTCGCGGTGGCACCCTTGCCGGAAACCCGCTTCCTGGTGGATGCGGTGGCGGGCACGCCGACCCCCGCCCCGCGACTCGGCCCCAACGCGTCATTCGACGAGCGGGCGGAGTGGGTCGTGGACTTGATGTTGCGCCTGGAACGCGGCAATCGTGGCGCTAGTTCTTCCCTGGAAGGGGCGACGCCCGGGTAACCCTGACGGGATACGATCGTGATCGACTTCGCACTCCTGGGATTTATCGCCGCCTGCACCCTGGTGGCCCTGTCCGGCGCGTTCTTTCGCCCCGGAAAGTGGTACGAGGCACTGGCCAAGCCGCCTTGGCGTCCGCCGAATTGGCTGTTCGGACCAGCCTGGACGGTGCTGTACGCCTTCATCGCGATTTCGGGTTGGTTCGTCTGGCGCGCTGCCGGTTGGCCGGACGCCGCGCCGGCACTGGCCGTCTACGGCATCCAGTTGCTGCTGAACGCCGGCTGGTCGCCGCTGTTCTTCGGGTTGCGCCGGCCGGATTGGGCGTTCTACGAGCTGCTTGCGCTCTGGGCCTCGATCCTGGCCACGATCGTCGTATTCTACCCGATCTCGTCGATGGCGGCGCTTCTGCTGGTGCCGTATCTGTTCTGGGTGACATTCGCCGGAGCGCTCAACCTCAGCATCTGGCGGCGCAACCCGCAAACCACCTCACCGGGAGGGGCAGGTGTCGCATGAGTATCTGGTCCTCCTGGAGCCGCTGCTGATCGCAGTCAGTGTGTTTGGCTTCGGCTTCTGGCAGCTTCGGGAACTCAACCGCCTGAAGCGGGAGCGCGAGGCGCGCGAGCGCGAGGGGCGTGCGGGTGGGCGGGGTGACGAGGGCGCCTAACCCCGGCGCCTTGGCATTCGGAACGGCAGCATCAATTTCACGATCGGGTGGGCGAAGCGGTCCAGATCCAGGCTCTCGTGCACCGCCTCGACGCGCTCGCCGAACAGCCGAGTGTCAAGGATTTCCCGGGTGTAGAAGGGGCTGTCCTCAAGCGACCGGCGGATCGTGACGCCGTCCGTGGTGTCCGCCTGGGTGCCCCGGCGCACTCGCCAGAAGCCGTTGGGGAGGCTCACTCGCGGCGGTGGCGTCAATTCCTCGATGGCTCCGTGCCGATCGAAACGCAGCGCCATCGACAGGGGGGCGCCGCCCCGTCGCTGCGCGTCGTACAGCACCACCGTCGAGTCGCGCAGCCGGGCTCGCGACCAGTCCCAGCGCACGAATGCCGATTCCAAAGGCTCCGCACCGCTGTTGGTGTCGAAGTAGGCGTTGCCGCTCCAGGACGCGCCGGGGCTGTCCAGCGCCACCTCGACTCGGCCCGACGGCGCGATCGGACGCCAGCGGTGCCGGCCACGGGCGTCGAGATCGAAGGAGCGGCCGTTCAGCGCTTCGGGCCGCACGCGGATCGTTCCGCGGATCGGCGAGAAGTGCGGCGTGGCGCGCTCGTCGACCCGGATCGTCAGACCGTCGGGGGTCCACTCCAATCGGCTTGGACCGATCCGCAGGCGGTCGCGATGGCGCTCGACCATCGGCCGCCCACGCTCGGTCATCGCCCAACGGTTCGATCCCGCGCCGTAAACCGCTACGTTGACCGCGCAGTGCTCCTCCGGATCGTGGCGGCCGGCCCAGTGGTAGTAAGGCGAGAATACGCTGCCGACGAAGGCGATCACGGTTATCCCGTGGCGGCCGTCGTCGCTCAGCGCGTCGACGTACCACCAGGCGTAGCCGCCCGGCGGAACCGATTGCGCGAAGTCAGGTCCTGCATCACCCGCTCCGCCGCCTGTCGACCCGACAGCGCCGCCATCGGAATGCCCGGACCGGGGTGGACGCTGCCCCCCGCCAGGTAGAGCCTCGGGATGCGCGTCGTTGCTCCGCTGCGCTGAAACGAGGCCCGCCAACCGTGGCTGGCTGGCCCGTACAACGCTCCACCAGTGGCTGGATAGCGGCGGGCGAAGTCCGCCGGTGTGGTGGTCACCGTCCTTCCAGCTCCGGGTTGCAGACAGAGTCCGCAACGTTCCAGCAGGGCAAGGGCGTTCTCCAGACATTCCTCGGTCTCCCGGTCTTCGAAGTCGCGCCGGTCCCCGATGGCCGGGGCGTTGACGATCGCGAACAGCCGCTCCTCGCGGGCCGCCCACGACTGCAGCGGCGCGGTGCCACGGTCCTGGGCGCAGACGTAGACGGTTGGCGATTTTGGCAGGCTACCGCGCCGGAACACGTCGTCGAACTCGCTGCGGTAGTCATTGCCGAAGAACACGTTATGCCGGACCAGCGGGAATCCGTCGGCCGACGCCACCATCGACAGGGTCAGCGCCGACAGCGAGCGCCGGCGTGGCGGCGTCGGCGGCGCGGCGTGCCGGACGGCGGAGCCGAGCAGTCCGGTTCCGAGGGCGCTCACGTCGCCTGTGAACACCACCGCATCGGCCGCGACGGTCTCGCCACTCGCCAGTCGGACACCGGAGACCGCGCCCGCGTGTACCGTTACCGAATCGACCGGTGTCGCGAGGCGCAGGTCCGCGCCGTGCGACCGCGCGACCGCCTCCAGTGCCTTCGGCAGGGCGTGCATGCCGCCCTCGATCGTCCACACACCGCGCTGCTCGACATGCGCCACCAGCATAAGGGTGGCGGGCGACTGGAAAGGCGAGGAGCCACAGTAGGTGGCGTAGCGGGCAAAGAGCTGTCGCAGGCGCGGGTCGCGGAATTGCGCCGACAGCGAGCCCCATAGGGTCGAGAACGGCTCGATGGCGGCGAGGTCGCGCAGGCCGCCGAGCCCGCGCGAGGTCGCGAGACCGATGGGCGACGGCCGCGCCGACCGGATGAAGGGTTGCTCAAGCGTTTGGTAGACCTTGGCCGAGCGCTCGCAGAACCCACGGTAGCGGTTGGCCTCATCCGGCCCGGCAAACCCGTCGATGGCGCGTGCGGTACGCTCCACGTCAGCGAACAGGTCGAGGCGCTCCGAGCCGTTCCAGGCGTGCCGTGCCAGGACCTCCGCCGGCTTCAGGGTGAGATGCCTGGCAGTATCGGTCCCGGCGGCCGCGAACAGCTCGTCGAACACCCAGCGCATGGTGACCACCGTCGGGCCGCAATCGATGGCCTGCCCGCCGATCGCGATCTCCGCGATCTTGCCCCCCACCCGATCCGCCGACTCGAAGACGGTGACGTTGGCGCCCCACGCCGACAGCCTGACGGCTGTTGCCAGCCCGGCGATGCCGGCGCCGATGATCACGATCCGATCGGCCGAGGCTCTCGCGGGGAACCCGTGCCCAGTGTTCATGCTGCCGCCTTGCAACGCGGTTACCGGTGGTCTTGACGATTGTATATAATAATAGACACTATGATGTGTAAGTTAATCTAGACACATTGAAGCCGGACAGTTTCCCGGCTTGCTGGAGGGCGACCATGGACGTGACGCTCCGGATCGAACGTGCCTTGGAGAACGCGATCTCGGCGGGTGAGTCGCCGTCGGCGCCGTCCGGCCTGGCCGCGGCCATGCGCTACGCCGTGTTCCCGGCTGGTCATCGGATCCGGCCGCGTATCGCGCTCGGTGTGGCAGCCGCATGCCGGGACGACACTCCGGCACTCAGCGACGCCGCGGCCGCGGCCATCGAACTTCTACACTGCGCCTCGCTGGTGCACGACGACCTTCCGGCGTTCGACGGCGCCTCGACGCGCCGCGGCAAGCCGTCGGTCCACCGCGCCTTCGGTGAGCCCTTGGCGGTGCTGGCAGGGGACGCCCTCATCGTGCTGGCGTTCGAGACCCTGGCGCGCGCCGGAGGCGACCGGCCAGATCGACTCGCGCCGTTGATCCTTGCCGTGGGACGCGCTGTCGGTGTGCCGTACGGGATCTGCGCGGGGCAGGCCTGGGAATGCGAATCCTCGGTCGACCTGTCTGCCTACCAACGGGCCAAGACCGGCGCGCTGTTTGCCGGTGCGGCGGCGGCGGGTGCGATTGCCGCTGGTTACACCCCGTCGCAGTGGCGGTTGTTCGGCGAGCGACTCGGAGAAGCCTACCAAGTGGCGGACGACATCTGCGATCTGGTCGCCGATCCCGAGGATATCGGCAAGCCGGTTGGCCAAGACGCCATCAACGCCCGCCCGAACGCAGCGCGCACCCTCGGCATCGAGGGGGCGAAGAAGTGGCTGGCCGAGTTGATGTCTGCCGCCGCCGAGACCATTCCCCCATGCCCCGGCCGCGATGCGCTGCAGGCGATGGTCCGCGCTGAAGGGCGCAAGATCCTGCCGAAGAGTGTGGTTGAACGCGCGGCCTGATGGTGGGAGGTGGCGATGGTCGCAAGGACCGGGCCTTTCGGGGGTATGGCGTCACGAGGTCCACTCGACACGCTTCGTGATCTCCGCATCCGGTTGGTGTCGGACCCGTGGTTCCAACGGTTCGCGGCCTCGTTTCCCCTGACCCGCTGGATCGCCCGTCGCAAGGGGCAAGCGCTGTTCGATCTCTGCGCCGGCTTCGTCTATTCCCAGATCCTCGTCGCGTTCGTCCGCTTGCGCGTCGCCGAGAGGTTGGCGCTCGGTCCGCGCACGGCATCCCAACTCGCTGCCGACCTCGGATTGCAGGTCGACGCCGCCAGCCGATTGCTGCGGGCGGCGTGCGCGCTTGGACTGGTCGCGGAAAGAGGCGAGGGCGCCTACGCCCTGGCCGACCTCGGGGCGGCCCTGCTGGGAAACGCCGGCGTGTCCGAGATGGTCGAGCATCACGCGGCGCTTTACGCCGACCTCACGGATCCCGTTGCGCTTCTGCGCGGAGAGGCCGGAGATCGCGAACTTGCGAACTACTGGTCCTACGCTGATCCGGCGCAGGCTGCCGGGCTCGGCAGGAACAGGGTGGCGCCCTACAGCGCCTTGATGGGCGCCTCGCTCCCGATGGTCGCCGAGGATGTCCTGGACGCCTATTCGGTCCGTCGGCACCGCGTGCTGATGGACGTCGGCGGCGGAACCGGAGGGTTTGCCCTGGCTGCGGCGGCGCGTGCACCCGGCCTGCGCGTTCGGTCCGTCGACCTTCCGGCGGTTGCCGACCTGGCGCGCTCGCGGTTCGAGACAGCGGGCCTGGCTTCACGAGCGGAAGCGGTCGGGCTCGATTTCCACCGCGACTCGCTTCCGGTGGGCGCGGACATCGTCTCGTTGGTGCGGGTTTGCTTCGACCACCCCGACGATCGCGTCGCGGCATTGCTGGCGTCGGTGCGCCGGGCGCTGCCGGCCGGTGGCAAGTTGCTGCTGGTAGAGGCGATGACCGACGAACGCACGCCCGAGCGGGTCGGCGACGCCTATTTCGGATTCTACCTTCTGGCAATGGGAGCTGGTCGCTGCCGGACGGTGGAGTCGCTGCGCGATCTGCTCCACCAGGCCGGTTTCGCCTCGGTTCGCGAAGTGCCGACGCGGCGTCCGATGCTGGCGCGGCTTCTGGTCGCCGAAGCCTGAAAGCCGGGTTGACGATTATCATGTCTAATTATCTTGACAGTTTTTACAGTAAAGATAGCCTTACAGTTACCTGAACACGTCCGCTGCCGCACTGGGCGGAAAGGAACGGAATGCCGACCGCGAACGCCATCCTCCTCGAACAGCCGCAACGTCTCTCGCTGGCTACGGTCGCGCTGACCGAACCCGGGCCCGAGGATGTGGTGGTCGAGGTGGATTGGACGGGGATCAGCACCGGAACGGAGCGCCTGCTGTACACCGGCCGCATGCCGGCCTTCCCGGGAATGGGATATCCCTTGGTTCCGGGCTACGAGACAGTCGGCCGGATCGCGTCGGGGCCGCGGGTTGGGGAGACGGTCTTCGTCCCCGGCGCCACCTGCTTCGGCGAAATCCGGGCGCTGTTCGGCGGCGCCGCCTCGCGTCTGGTGGTTCCCGTCCACGCGGGCGGTGTCGATCGACCAGGGGCTGGCCGAGCGCGGTGTGCTGCTGGCGCTGGCTGCCACCGCCTATCACGCGCTCGCGGCGGCCGACGCCCGCCCGCCGGCGCTGATCGTGGGGCACGGCGTCCTGGGTCGCCTTCTGGCCAGGCTGGCCCTGGTGCTTGGCGCCGACCGGGACGTCCCGGCCCCAGTCGTCTGGGAGTCGGACGCCGGTCGCCGCAACGGTGCCGTCGGGTATCTCGCCATCGATCCGGCCGAGGACGACCGTCGAGATTACGCGGCGATCTACGACGTCAGCGGTGACCCCGCCTTGCTGGACCGCCTGATTGCGCGTCTCGCGCCGGGCGGCGAGGTGGTCCTGGCCGGGTTTTACGCCGAGCCGCTCAGCTTCGCCTTTCCGCCCGCCTTCATGCGGGAGGCCCGTATCCGGGTTGCCGCTGAATGGCGTCGCTCGGACCTGGACGCCGTCGCGGCCCTCGTCGCCGACGGCAGCTTGTCACTCGACGGCCTCATCACACACCGCGCCGACGCTGACCAGGCCGAGGAGGCCTACCGGACTGCGTTCGGCGGCGGTGACTGCCTCAAGATGATTTTGGACTGGAGGGCGCATTCATGACGGCATCCGCTCAAGCGACCGAAGCCCTGGCCAGGGCGGGGGACGCCGCCGATCCGGCGCCGAGGAAGAAGGCCGAGATCATCGCGATCTACGGCAAGGGCGGCATCGGCAAGAGTTTCACGCTCTCGAACCTGTCCTACATGATGGCGCAGCAGGGCAAGCGGGTGCTGCTGATCGGCTGCGATCCGAAGAGCGACACCACGTCGCTGCTGTTCGGCGGCCGCAGCTGTCCGACCATCATCGAGACCTCGTCGCGCAAGAAGCTGGCCGGCGAGGCGGTCGAGATCGGCGACGTCTGCTTCGTGCGCGACGGCGTGTTCGCGATGGAACTCGGCGGTCCCGAGGTCGGCCGGGGATGCGGTGGGCGCGGCATCATCCACGGCTTCGAGCTGCTCGAGAAGCTCGGCTTTCACGAATGGGATTTCGACTACGTCCTGCTCGACTTCCTGGGCGACGTGGTGTGCGGCGGCTTCGGGCTGCCGATCGCCCGGGACATGTGCCAGAAGGTCATCGTCGTCGGCTCCAACGACCTGCAATCGCTGTACGTCGCCAACAACGTCTGTTCCGCCGTCGACTACTTCCGCAATCTGGGGGGAAACGTCGGCGTTGCCGGACTGATGATCAACAAGGACGACGGCACGGGCGAGGCTCAGGCGTTCGCTGCGGCCGTGGGAATTCCCGTCCTGGCCGAGATCCCGGCCGACGAGGACATCCGCCGCAAGAGCGCCAACTACGAGATCATCGGCAAGCCGGGCGGGCGGTGGGCCCCGCTGTTCGAGGGGCTCGCGCAGCGTGCCGCCGAGGCTCCGCCGGTGCGTCCGAAGCCGCTCAGCCACGACGAGTTGCTCGGCCTGTTCAAGGGCGAGGCCGTCGGACGCGGCGTGACGCTGCTGCCCGCCACCCTGGCTGACATGTGCGGCGCGGCGTACGAGCCGAGGCCGTCCCTCGAAGTCGTCTACGAAGGCGCGTGAGGGCCAGCCCATGGATGACTTCACCCCAGCGATGTTGACGCCCGATAGCCCGGGCAAGGCCGCACCGGCAGCTGGTTGTCACGCGGGTGCCGACGTTATGGAGGCGGCCGCCCGCAAGGCGGGGAAGAGTGAGACGCTGGACCGGCTGGCGGCCGACTACCCCAAGGGACCGCACGATCAGCCGCAGTCGATGTGCCCCGCTTTCGGCTCGCTGCGGGTCGGGCTTCGGATGCGCCGCACGGCAACGATCCTCTCGGGCTCGGCTTGCTGTGTGTACGGCCTGACCTTCACTTCTCATTTCTACGGTGCGCGCCGGACCGTCGGCTACGTTCCGTTCAATTCGGAGACGCTGGTCACCGGCCAGTTGTACGAGGACATCCGCGACGCCGTCGTCGAGATCGCCGATCCCGAGAAGTACGACGCCGTGGTCGTGATCAACCTCTGCGTTCCGACCGCCTCGGGGGTGCCGATCGACCGGCTGCCGCCGGTGGTCGACGGCGTGCGGGTGATCGGCATCGATGTTCCCGGCTTCGGCGTGCCGACCCACGCCGAAGCCAAGGACGTACTGACCGGCGCCATGCTGCGGTACGCCCGCAAGGAGATCGAGGCCGGTCCGGTGGCCAGGCCGCGCGGACTGAAGGACGATCGCCCGACAGTGACCCTCATCGGTGAGTTGTTTCCGGCCGATCCGGTCGGGATCGGCGCGTTGCTCGATCCGATGGGTTTCTCGGTTGCGCCGCAGCTTCCGTCCCGCGAGTGGCGGGATCTCTACGCGGCGCTCGACTGTCGCGTCGCAGCGGCGATCCACCCGTTCTACACCGCCAGCGTCCGGGAATTCGTCGCGGCCGGTCGCCCGGTGGTCGGCTCGGCCCCCGTCGGCGTCGAAGGAACCGCTGCCTGGCTCGAGGCGATCGGTGCGGCCGCCGGCGCAACGCCAGCGGCGATCGACGCTGCCAAGGCGGCGGCCCTGCCGGCGATCCAGACTGCGTTGGCCGCCAACCCGATCGACGCGGTGGTCACGGTGTCCGGCTACGAAGGTTCCGAACTGCTGGTCGCCCGGCTGCTGATCGAGGCCGGTGCCCGGGTTCCCTATGTTGGCACCGCCTGCCCGAAGACGGTGTGGAGCGATCCGGACCGGGAGTGGCTGGAGGCCCGCGGCACCCACGTTCAGTACCGGGCGTCGCTTGAGCAGGACCTGGCAGCGATGCGCGACGTGCGCCCGGATCTGGCGCTCGGCACCACTCCGCTGGTCAGGCGGCCAAGGAGGCCGGCCTGCCAGCGGCCTACTTCACCAACATCGTCTCGGCGCGGCCACTGTTCGGGCCGGCCGGCGCCGGCTCGATGGCGGCAATCGTTGCCGCCCAGACCCGCGGACGGGGCCGGTTCACCGACATGGTGTCGTTCTTCGAAGGCGTCGGCACCGGCGAGGCCGCCGGCCACAACCTGCCGGCGCGCGCCGCCGGCGCGGGAGCCTGAGCCATGCTGGTCCTCGATCACGACCGGGCCGGCGGATATTGGGGGGCAGTCTATGCCTTCACCGCGATCAAGGGGTTGCGGGTGGTCATCGACGGCCCTGTGGGCTGCGAGAACCTGCCGGTCACGGCGGTGCTCCACTACACCGACGGCCTGCCGCCTCACGAGCTTCCGGTAACGGTCACCGGCTTATCGGAGGATGAACTCTCGATGAACGGAACCGAGCAGGCGCTGCGCCGCGCCAGCTCGACCCAGGACGAGACGCTGCCGGCTGTCGTGGTAACCGGCAGCATCGCCGAGATGATCGGCGGCGGCGTGACGCCGGAGGGCTCCAACCTGCGCCGGTTCCTGCCGCGCACCATCGACGAGGACCAATGGCAGAGCGCCGATCGGGCGATCTACTGGCTTTGGACTGAGTTCGGCCCGAAGAAGGTGCCGGCGCGCGACCAGATGAAGCGCAAGCCCGGAGCCAAACCGCGGGTCAACATCATCGGGGCGATCTACGGCACCTTCAACATGCCGTCGGACGTGGCCGAGATGCGTCGGCTGGTCGAGGGCATCGGCCTGGAGGTGAACCTCGTCTTCCCGCTCGGCAGCCACCTCAACGACGTCAAGAAGCTGCCGGACGCCGACGTCAACGTCTGCCTGTACCGTGAGTTCGGCCGGAACCTCTGCGAGGAGATGGATCGGCCTTACCTGCAGGCCCCGATCGGCATGCACGCCACCACCAACTTCCTTCGAAAGCTGGGCGAACTCACCGGGGTCGATCCGGAGCCGTTCATCGCCGAGGAGAAGCGCACCACCCTCAAGCCGATCTGGGATTTGTGGCGGAGCGTGACCCAGGATTTCTTCGCCACGGCGAGCTACGCGGTGGTTGCCACCGACACCTACGCCCGCGGCCTGCAGCGCTTCCTGACCGACGAGTTGGGCATCCCCTGCAGCTTCGCGTTCGCACGCCAGGCCGGCGTAAAGCCGGATAACGCGGCGGTGCGCGCGGCCATCGCCGAGCACCGGCCGCTGGTGTTGTTCGGATCCTACAACGAGCGCTTCTACGCCGCCGAAGTCGGCTGCCGAGCCCAGTACATCCCGGCGTCATTCCCCGGCGCCATCATTCGGCGCGCCACCGGCACCCCGTTCATGGGCTACTCCGGAGCGACCTACATCGTCCAGGAGTACTGCAACGCGCTGTTCGACGCGCTGTTTCACATCCTGCCGCTGTCGGTCGACATGGACCGGGTCGACCCCACGCCGGCAAAGGGCGTGGCGGGTACCGACGGCCTGACCAGGCCCTGGGACAACGACGCCCAGCGTCTGCTCGACCGGCACGTCGAAGCCGAACCTTTCCTGGTGCGGATCTCCGCTGCCAAGAGCCTGCGCGAGCGGGTCGAGCGCGACGCCCGCGCCGCCGGCGAATCGCGCGTCACCGTCGATCGCGTCATCCAATCCCTGACGGCCCTGAAGGCGGGCCGCCCAGTGTGACAAGCCAAAGATCGGGAGGGTTCCAGATGCAGACCACTGGACGACTACCGCACAATGACCGCAAGGCCGACCGGCGCGCCTACCAGCTGCTGTATCTCGGCTGCTTCCCGATGTTTCTCCTGGCCGCGCTGGCGGCACGGGTGCTGCCGGCACGGCGGCGTCCGTCCCCGGTGGCCAGACCGACTTCCCGCTCCATCCTGGGCGAGGCGCGCGCCGCTGCGGACGCGTCGCTCCCCTTCGCGATGATGAACTAGCGGGTCACGGGGTTCGGTCGGCGCGAGCCGGCCGGGCGTCGCCGAAAGCGCCTCCGGACACGTCCGGTGCGTCGAGGCGGTCTCCGCCGCGCGGGAGGTGCGCGGTAACGCATGCCACTTATGTTTCCGGAGGAAACGAGCATGAGCGATACCAGTCGGAGCGACTCGCTGTCGGGTCTAACCGAAGGAGAAGCGCAGGAGTTCCATCGCTTCTACATGCAGGGATTCATGATCTTCACCGCAATCGCGGTGGTGGCTCACGTCCTGGTTTGGATGTGGCGCCCTTGGATTCCGGGGCCGAACGGCTACGCGCAGTCGATGATCGACGGCGTCAAAGTCGCCGCGTCCTCATTGATCACCCTCGTCTAGGGAGGAGAAGACAATGTGGCGAATTTGGCTGCTAATCGATCCACGCAGAGCTCTCATCGGACAGTTCGTCTTCTTGGGCGTTCTGGCGTTCCTGATCCACTTCATCCTGTTGAGCACCGAGCGCTTCAACTGGCTGGGTGTCTGAGAGCCGTCGCGCCGGACATCCGGTGGGTGAGGGGGCTTAGGCCGTCGCGCCGCAACCGGATCGTCCGGCACCGACTCGGGGGCGGACGGGGCCACGACTGGCACCGTCCGCCGCCCAAGCGCGACCCGCGCGGGAGGGCGCCGTTGGCCCGAAGCGGGTGGCGGCAGTAAGGCGAAGTCGACGCGGCGCCGGTAAGGAGTAAGAAAATGGCTCTGCTCAGTTTCGAACGGAAATACCGGGTCCGTGGCGGGACCTTGATTGGGGGCGACCTATTCGACTTCTGGTTTGGGCCGTTCTACGTCGGATTCTTCGGAGTCACGACGATCTTCTTCTCGGCGCTTGGCACAGCCCTGATCTTCTGGGGCGCAGCGCTTGGTCCGACCTGGAACCCTTGGCTGATCAGCATCGCCCCGCCGGACATCAAGTATGGTCTGGCGATGGCTCCGCTGGCCGAGGGCGGGCTCTGGCAGATCATCACGATGTGCGCCGTCGGCGCGTTCGTCTCGTGGGCGCTGCGTGAGGTCGAGATCTGCCGCAAGCTCGGCATCGGCTACCAGGTCCCGATCGCCTTCGGCGTCGCCATCTTTGCCTACGTCACCTTGGTGATCATCCGGCCGATGCTGCTGGGAGCGTGGGGACATGGCTTCCCCTACGGCATCTTCAGTCACCTGGATTGGGTGTCGAACGTCGGCTACCAGTTTCTGCACTTCCACTACAACCCCGCGCACATGCTGGCCGTGACGTTCTTCTTCACGACTTGCCTGCTGCTGTCGCTGCACGGGGCGGTGGTGCTTTCGTCGGTGAACCCGGCGCCCGGCCAGGTCATCAAGACCCCCGAGCACGAGGACGCCTACATCCGCGACACGATCGGCTACTCGGTCGGCACGCTCGGCATCCACCGCCTCGGCCTGTTCGTGGCGCTGAACGCCGGCTTCTGGAGCGCGGTGTGCATCGTGATCAGCGGACCGTTCTGGACCCGCGGCTGGCCGGAATGGTGGAACTGGTGGCTCGACATGCCGGTCTGGAGCTAGGCGCGCGGGGAGGAGAGAAAAATGTCCAACTACCAGAACATGTTCACCCGCGTGCAGGTCCAGGGGCACCTGCACTCCGGAATACCCCTGCCGCGCGGCGATGAGCCGAGGCTTGGTCCGCCGATGTTCAGCAAGTTGCTCGGCCGGTTCGGCAACGCGCAGATCGGCCCGGTCTATCTCGGCAGCCTCGGTCTTGCTTCGCTGATATTCGGGCTGGTCGGGTTCGTGACCATCGGCCTCAACATGTGGGCCTCGGTAGACTGGAACCCGATCCAGTTCGTTCGCCAGCTTCCCTGGCTGGCGCTCGAGCCGCCGTCGCCCGCTTACGGCCTGACGATCCCGCCGATGAACGAGGGCGGGTGGTGGCTGTTCGCGGGCTTCACGATCACCACCTCGGTGATGCTGTGGTGGCTGCGGATGTACACCCGGGCCCGGGCGCTCGGCATGGGAACCCATGTCGCCTGGGCGTTCGCCGCGGCGATCTGGCTCTACCTGGTGCTGGGCTTCATCCGGCCGCTGCTGATGGGGAGCTGGTCGGAAGCGGTGCCGTTCGGGATCTTCCCGCACCTCGACTGGACGGCAGCGTTCTCGATCCGCTACGGCAACCTTTTCTACAATCCGTTCCACGCCCTATCGATCGTGTTCCTGTACGGCTCGGCGCTGCTGTTCGCCATGCACGGGGCGACGATCCTCGCGGTCGGACGGTACGGTGGCGAGCGCGAGATCGAGCAGATCGTCGATCGCGGTACCGCCTCGGAGCGCGCCGCCCTGTTCTGGCGCTGGACCATGGGCTTCAACGCCTCGATGGAGTCGATCCATCGCTGGGCCTGGTGGTTCGCGGTGTTGTGCCCGCTGACCGGTGGCATCGGCATCCTGCTGACCGGCACGGTGGTCGACAACTGGTACCTCTGGGCGGTCAAGCACAGTTTCGCGCCCGCCTATCCGGAAATGTGGGCTCCAATCCCAGATCCGAATCGCTGAGGAGGACGTGACATGAAGCACTTCGGGGTCACTGCGGCGCTGCTGCCGTTCGCCGCCCTCCTCGTCATCGCCGGGACCTTCACCGTCGGCTGGGAGCGGCCGCCGATCGAGGTACAGCAGATCGGCTTCCGAGGCACCGGCATGGAGCAGCCGATCAATCCGCGCGCCGATGCCAAGCTGCGGGCGTTGAACCAGATGCCGGCCGAGGTCTACCCGCTCGACAGCGCCGCCGATCTCGCGGCGGCGCCCAAGGCCAGGGACGTCTACGAGAACGTGACGGTCCTGGGCGACTTGCCGGAGCCCCAGTTCACCCGGCTGATGGCTGCGATCACCGAGTGGGTCGCACCCGAGCAGGGCTGTGGCTACTGCCATAACCTCGAGAACCTGGCGGACGACTCGGTCTACACCAAGGTCGTCGCCCGCCGGATGATCGAAATGACCTGGAACGTCAACGCCAACTGGCAGGACCACGTCAAGGATACCGGCGTGACCTGCTACACCTGTCACCGCGGCAACCCGGTCCCGCAGAACATCTGGTTCGACGCCGAGCCGCAGCGCTTCGCATCGAAGGGCATGCTCGGCAGAAAAGATGGCCAGAACCTGCCATCGGATCTGTCGGTTGCGAGTTCGCTGCCGACGACCTGGCTGTCCGACTATCTTGTCGGGGATGCCGGCGTCCGGGTCCAGTCGACGGCGGCGTTGCCGACCGACGCGCCCGGAGCCACCATCCAGAGCACCGAGAAAACCTACGGCATGATGATGCACATGGCCGACGGTCTCGGGGTGAGTTGCAACTACTGCCACAACACCCAGTCGTTCCAGAGCTGGGACAAGAGCCCCCGGCCCGCCTGTCCGCCTGGCATGGCATCCGGATGGTCCGCGAACTCAACGTCGACTACCTGAACCCGCTGCAGCCGACCTACCCGGCGGAGCGGCTGGTCCGACCGGCGACGCCGCCAAGGCGAACTGCGCCACCTGTCACCAGGGTGTCTTCAAACCGCTCTACGGCGGCTCGATGCTGAGCCAGCATCCCGAGCTGGCGGCGCCGTTGCCACGTTGAATCCCGACAGGCGGGCCGGCAGCCCCGGCCCGCCTGGACGCCTCACTCCCCGCTCTGGGCCGGATCCGGCGAAAGCCAACCGGCCCAGCTTTTTGTTCGGACCCTGGATCGATCCATCCACAGTCCTCCGTCCGCCTGTTCGTCGGGAACGCCTGAAGACGATGCATCCGATCGCTTAGTCAGAGGCATCGGCGCGACCAGCCGCGCAAGCAAGCCCAGCGAGGGCAGGCGATTGTTCTGGGGAAGCTGTCGAAGGTGCGGCCGGTCCACTGACCGCGGGCGCCTCAGCGCATCAGGTCGGCGCGGCGGTCCAGGTAGATGCGGAACCAGGGAGCGAAGCGCTCGGGTTCATCGGCCATCTCCGCGAACAGCTCGGGTAGCGCGATCCAGCGGATCTCGGACACTTCGTCGGGGTCCGGCCGGAACTCGGTGCCGGGACCGGGCTCGCCGCGGTACAGATGGACGCGCTCGTTCTCAACGAGGCCCTCGCTGACCTCGGCCCGGTACGACAGTTCGCCCTGCGGCACCAGGCGCACGCCGGTGACGCCGAGTTCCTCCGAGAGGCGCCGCACGGCGGCGTCCGCTACCGGTTCGTCCCAGTGCGGGTGGCTGCAGCAGGTGTTCGCCCACAGCCCGCCGCAATGGTACTTGCCGAGCGCCCGGCGCTGGATCAGCAGGCGGCCGTCGGTGACCAGGAACACCGACACCGCGACGTGTGGAACGCCGAGGCGGTGCGCCTCCATCTTCTCGATCGGGTAGAGCGAACCGTCGTCGGCGATCGCCGGGATCGTCAAGCGCCCGGCGATGGACGGGGCTGGACGCGCCGCGCTGGCCATCAGGCCGCCCGACGCAGCCCAATGCGCGCCCAGATGGTCTCCAGCGACGCGATCAGGTGCGCGATGTCGGCGTCCGAATGGATTGGCGACGGCGTGATCCGCAGGCGCTCGGTGCCGCGCTCGACGGTAGGGTAGTTGATCGGCTGGACGTAGACGCCGAACTCGTCGAGCAGGGTGTCGCTGATCTGCTTGCACTGTACCGGATCACCGACCATCACCGGCACGATGTGGCTCGGGTTGTCGAGATGGGGAATGCCGGCGGCGTCGAGGCCGCGGCGAACCTTGGCGACCCGGTCCCGCTGGCGGGCCCTCTCGACCGAACTGGTCTTCAGGTGCCGGATGCTGGTCATCGCGCCGGCGGCCACCGCCGGCGGCAGCGCGGTGGTGAAGATGAACCCGGAGGAGAAACTGCGGACGAAGTCGCACAGCGCCTCGGAAGCGGCGATGTAACCGCCGAGGACGCCGAACGCCTTGCCGAGGGTTCCCTCGATCACGGTCAGCCGGTCGGCGACGCCCTCGCGCTCGGAGATGCCGCCGCCGCGCGGCCCGTACAGGCCGACCGCGTGCACCTCGTCCAGGTAGGTCATGGCGCCGTGTGCCTCGGCCACATCGCAGATCTCGGCGATCGGGGCGATGTCGCCGTCCATCGAGTAGACCGACTCGAACGCCACCAGCTTCGGCCGATCCGGCGGCAGCAGGGCGAGCTTGCGGTTCAGGTCCTCGGGATCGTTGTGCTTGAAGATGATCTTCTCGGCCCGGCTGTGCCGGATGCCCTCGATCATCGAGGCGTGGTTCGCGGCGTCCGACAGGACCGCGCAATTCGGGATCCGCGACGCCAGGGTCCCAAGCGCCGCCCAATTCGAGACGTAGCCGGAGGTGAAGAGCAGCGCGCTCTCCTTGCCGTGCAGGTCGGCGAGTTCAGCCTCGAGCAGCACATGGTAGTGGTTGGTGCCCGAGATGTTGCGGGTTCCGCCGGCGCCGGCGCCGCATTCATCGAGGGCTTGGTGCATGGCCGCCAGGACCGGCGGGAACTGCCCCATGCCGAGGTAATCGTTGGAGCACCAGACGGTGACCTGACCGCGGCCGTCCGAGCCGTGGCGCGTGGCAAGCGGGAACTCGCCGCGGCGGCGTTCGATGTCGGTGAAGACGCGGTAGCGACCTTCCTGGCGGAGGCCGTCGAGCTGGCTCTTGAAGAAGGATTCGTAAATCATCGTCGCCTCCACTTTGGTCGCAGTGTGTCCCGCGGCCCTCTCTGGTTACCCTCAGCCCGATCCGGCGGCCGGAGCCGGCCGGGTCTCGAAGCGGGCGGTGTCGTCGTCGTTGCCGCCGGCGGCGGTCGATCGGCCGCGGTTGGCGGCCCACTGCCAGAGCGCTGCGTCGCGCACCGGCAATACCATGAACCAATGCTCGAGCGCTGCCAGCGCGACCAGCGCGCCGAGGCAGGCATAGCCGGCGACCTCGAAGCCCGGCGGCGTCGACCCGCCAGGCATGGTCCAGCATCAGTGCCGCCGTCGCCGTGATCGCGGTAACCGAAACCGGGAACAGCGGGTTGATCGCGCGCGTGGCGAAATAGCTCTTCAGGTGGAGGAGCCGCGCCGGCAGCAACTCGTCGCCGAAGTGCGGAACCCCGAGAAAGACGTTCAGCTTGGCGCTCAGCCGGAGCACCCACAGCGCCGTGAAGGTCCAGGTCGCGACCTGGTTGGGAGCGTCCCAGGTCAGGAGGACGATCAGCGCCGCGGTGAGGGCGATGGCCAGCTCGTGGTAGGCGATCGTCGCCGACGCCTCGCGGAAACGACGGGCGCCGCCGGCGTTCGGCGTCTGCGCCAGCTTGCGAGGTCCGGTGATCATCCCGAGCAGGAACGTCAGTTCATGCCAGGCCCAGACCGCCAACGCGTAGGTGAAGGCGTGGTAGCCGCCGACCGTGCTGGTGTCGCCGGCGCTGTAGACCACGCCGACCAGCGCCAGCGCCAGTCCGGCCGTGGCGCCGGCCAGCAGCGCTGGCCGTGCTCGTTCGGGCAAGCGGGTGAGCCACAGGATCAGCCCGGTGCTGAACCACCAGATGAACAGCGCGTACAGCGGCGGCAACGCGTAGTCGGCGAGATCCCACACCCGCTTGTTCCTCCGTCTACCAGGTCGGCGCGAGGCGCACCGACTCCGGCACCTGATGGTCCTGCACCGGGTGCAGGTACAGTTGGGCAAAGGTGAGACCGGCCGCCACCGTCAGGCCAATCCGCCGCAGCCCTCCGCCAATCCCACCCTGGGCCCGCGCCGCGGCGATGCCGTCGGCGATCCGCCGCAGTCGGTCGAGCCCGGCACGGAACGCCGGGGCGTCGGTGTCGAGGGTGAACGGAAACACCTGCTTGGAGATCTCGGAAGTGACGCGGAACACCTGCAGGTCGTATTCCGTGGGATCGAGGCCAAGGGCGGCGTGGAAGTGCGGGCGGGAATGGTCGCGCACGTACATGGTCGCGTACACCGCCAGCAGGAAGAAACGGATCCACAGCCGGTTGGCGCCGGTCAGCAAATGCGGATTGGCGCGCATCAGCAGAGCGAACGCCTCGCCGTGCCGGAACTCGTCGTTGCACCATTCCTTGAACCATTTGAAGATCGGGTGGATCCGCATCTCCGGATGCTTCTCGAGCTGCCGGTAGATGGTGATGTAACGAGCGTAGCCGATCTTCTCGGACAGGTAGACTGCGTAGAAGATGAATTTCGGGCTGAAGTATTTGTACTTCTTTGCCTTCGTCAGGAAGCCCAGGTTCACGGCAATGCCGAAATCCTTGAGCGTATCGTTGATGAATCCCGGCGTGACGGGATTCGTCGCGCGCCATGTAGCGGAACAGTCGTTTGATGTCGGGGTTCTGCACCCGCTTTTGGTCTCGGCGTAAAGCACGCAGCCGGAAAATTCGGAGGTCACCGAACTCACCAGGAAGTCCACCAGCTCGCGCTGCAGCTCCGGCGAGTAGGCATCGAAGTCGACGGTGTCGAATTCGGCCGACCGACGAAAGTGACCGCGGTTGGCGTCGGCCTGGAACTCCTCCATGAGCCGGTCCCAGTCCGCGCGCACCGGCTCGACGTCGATGCGGTCGAGGGCCTGATAGTCGGTGGTGTAGAAGTGCGGGCTGAGGACGGTGTCCTGGGTAGCCATTCCGGTCGTGTCGTACCGGGCGTCCATGGCGTCGGCGATGGCGGCGTTCATAAGTCCCTCCTGCCGGAAAAGCTGAGGTCGTAGAGCTCGGTGAGCTCGAAATGGGCGGTGAGACGGGTCCACTGCTGCTCGAGCCAGGTTGCTCGGGTCACCGTGGCGCGCCTTACGAACTGACGGCGCTCGCCGTATGGGACTTCGATCGGATCGCCATGAACCAGGACCTGGTCACCTGGCCGGATCTGAATGTCGCCTTCCAGCTCGACATGGGCGTGGAAGCTGTCGATGGAACATTCGATGTCGATCGTGCAGTCGACGTCGAACACCCGGCGGTCGCTGAGGAACATGCCGATCATCGCCGGACCTGCCGCTCGCCGAGCGACGCGGTTGACGTGGTTTCCGGCAGCAGGTCCGCGAACTCCTTGACGTTCGCAAAGCCGAAGGCCGCCAAGTGCAGCACGTTGCCAGTCGACGGGTCCGAGAGCGAATGTCGGCCATCGGACCAGCGGGCGAGGGTGAATGGTACCTCGGGACCGACCCGGTGGACCCGGCGGTCACGCGACAGCCCGCGCATCATCCCGCGGATGAAGCCGTGCGTGCCGGGTGCCAGTTCCGCCACGACCACGCCAGTCTCGGCGTCGATGACATTGATGCCCCGGTCGGCGCGATCCTCGAACCTCAGGTCGCGGCTCTCGACAATCTCGGCCGGTGGCGGGGGCGACGACGAAGCCACCGGTCAGCCGTGGTGGCGCCCGCCGCCGAGATCGACCCGACGATCAGGATGGCAGCAGCAATCAGTGCGAAGCGGGGCACTTCGTTGGGTCGTTCGTGTCGATTCACGACGCGTCCTCCTCGGATCGGTCAGCCGGCCGCCGAGGCCAGCGAACCGGACGTCTGGGTGCTCTCCGGGGCGCGTGCCGCCGGAGCGCTCTGCCCGGCGGGCGCCGCCGGCTCCGCTTGGCCGGCCTGCCGGGCAAGCGCCCGGCTGATCGCAGTCGAAATCGCTTGAGCGTCCGGAACTGCCCTGAGCGAAGCCTCCGGCCGTCCGATCCGCCATGGCCGTGCGTGCGGCCACAGCACTATGTATGAAAGCCGCTGCTCGGGCAGCACGGATATCGTGATGTCGCCGGTGCGGTCCGGGTTGAGGCGCAGGTCCATCGACTGCACGAGCGAGAGGGGAACCGTCACGGTCATTGGCAGTGCCACGCCGATCCGCATCACCAAACGCTCGGTGGTCACCGTGTACAGCGTGCTGCGCGCGACCAGCCGGGCGTAAAGCGCCAGGAACCCCAGCACCGGCAGCCCGAGTGCGAACGGCCAACCAGCCGACGAAAACGCTGCCTCCAGGCCGTTGCCGGTGGCGATTTCGGTGCCGAACCGCCAGGCCATGATCAGCAGGAAGTAGGCCGCCACCTCGCGCATGCGAAGCGATCGTAGCGCAAGGCTCCGCCAGTCCGGCGCGCCTTGCCAGACGATGCGTTCCTCGCGTCCCATTCCCTCGGGGGACGCGGAGAACGGGCGAGAGTCGTCGAACTCCGCGATCACAGGAGGGACTCCGCCCGGCGCTTGTCGGCGTAAAGGATGCCGGCGCCGAAGTAGGCCATGATCTGTTCCTCCTCGAGCCGGGTGATCCGGGCCGGGGTCTTGATCGCCGGAACGTCGGCGAACTGGGCGGCGTAAATCGACTTCACATCGACCTTGCCGCGGCGGATGTCGGCGAAGCCCGAGGGCACGAGAACGGTGCGGGCGGTCTCGCCGGTGCCTACCGTGACCTCCAGGTAGCGGATCAGCACCTCGGCGATGTCGACCCAGACGTCGCTTACCGTGCCGGCGACCGAGCCGTCGCCAGCGACGACCGGCATGCCGCGGGGATCCAGGTCACCCTCGACCACCCGGAAATCGGCGGCAGCGCGCATGGGAACAATGCGCGGATGGCCGTCAGCGGTCATGTCCGGAATGTCCTTGCGTTCGGCCCAGGAACCCGGTCCGACGCCGGCCAGCATCGGGTTTCCGCTCGGGCTGAGCGGTGCGCCCGGAAAGCCCGCAACCGGCACGGCGTTCAGCGGGCGGGTCTCGCGCTTGTAGCTCGGCGACTCGGCGTAGCCGCCTTCGGGAAGGGCAAACCGTTTGACACCTCCCATCCAGATCAGGCCGATGTCCTCGACCTTGCCGGTGATGTCGTTCTCCAGCGGAAAGCCTTCCCGCCGATCCTCACGGCGCAGGTAGAAGATCAAGCCTGCGAAGAAAATCCAGAACGCGTAGAGAACGACCTGCGCGACGTCGATGTGTCCGGTGATAGCCCCGATTTCCATGATCCTGACCCTCCCTATCCGGGGAACTCCGCGAGCCCGAATCTGGCCGTCGTCGGCTGAGGTTGCGTGCCCGCGTAGCGGACCAGCGGGCCGATGACGGCGAGGGTCGCGAAAAGAAGAACGATTTCGATGTGGTAGACGGCTCCGTAGCCGGTGGCGGGGTGATTCAGCACCTCGCCGAGCAGACCGCTCGAGGCCAGGTGCGAGACGATGTCCCGCACGGCTCCGCCAGCCATGATGCCGCCGCCCGCCGCGGTCGCCTGGACCGCGCCCCAGGCGCCGAGGGCGAGACCGCCGCCGGCGCTGGCCGCCAGGCCCATCGCGGCGATCAAAGATCCGACGGCGAACATCCCGCCGCCGAGGCCGATCAGCGCGGTGCCGGCCTGGAACATTCCGGCCGATTGCAGCGGCGAGGCGAACACCAGAGCCGAGAAGGCGAACACCCCGACCACGCAGCCGATCGCGGCCAGCTTGCAGGGGTCGCCGCCGCGCCCGAGATCGCGGGCCGCCAGCGCGAAGCCGACCAGGGTGCCGACGGCGAACAGGGCGGTCAGGCGGGTGGTTTCGCCGACACTCATGGCGAGGATCTCGCCGCCGTACGGCTCAAGGAGGATATCCTGCATGCTGAACGCGGCGGTCCCGAGGAACACGGCGACCAGCAGCCGCCCCGCCCGGCCCCCGGCGATGAAATCACCCCAGGACTCCGAGAAGCGCGGCAGCGGGCGGTCCGGACGGGTCCGGGACGGGTCGCGGGCCTCCTGCTTCCAGAGCGCGATCAGGTTCAGCGCCATGGTCGCCACCGCGGTTCCCTGGATCACCTTGATCAGCGTCAGCTGGCTGAAATCGGACAGCAGTTCGCCGATGACCAGGGCCGACCCGGCCATGCCGACCAGCAGCATGACGTACAGCATTGCCACCACCCGTGGGCGGGTCGACTCGGTCGCGAGATCGGTCGCCAGCGCCAGCCCGGCCGTCTGGGTCGTGTGCAATCCGGCGCCGACCAGCAGAAAGGCCAGCGCCGAACTGGCGTAGCCGACCCAGGCCGGGCCGTTTGAGTCGCCCGACAGCAGGATCAGCGCGAACGGCATGATCGCCAGGCCGCCGAACTGCAGCAGCGTTCCGAGCCAGATGAACGGCACTCGCCGCCAGCCGAGCAGCGAACGGTAGTTGTCGCTGCGGAACCCGACCAGCACGCGGAACGGTGCGAACAGCAGGGGCAGCGAGACCATCAAGGCCACGAGCCACGTCGGAACGTTCATTTCGACGATCATCACCCGGTTCAGGGTGCCATTCAGGAGCACGATCGCCATACCGACCGAGACCTGGAACAGCGACAGCCTGAGCAGGCGTCCGAGCGGCAACTCGGGCGTCGCGGCGTCGGCGAACGGCAGGAACCGCGGGGCGGCCGCCATCCACATATGCGACAGCTTGCGACGCGTTGCGGTCATCGCCGGATGAGCTCCATCGCTTGAGAGATGTAGAAGCGGCTGTCGACCCGCTCGCCCCGGCCGATGCTGAAGTCGGCGAGGGCCGGCTCGCGGGCCAGCGTGTCGCGAAGCCGACCGACCGCAACCGGCTGTATCGAGGGGCGCGCTCGCCGCGCGGGAACAGCCGGCCGACGGTGTGCATGACCGCCAGCAGCGGGGTGCGCGGCGCGAAGGTGAACAGGATCGATCCGGAGGTGCGCGGGGCGATCGCCGCCAGCACCCGAACCGCGTCACCGGCGGTGTAGTGGATCAGGCTGTCCATCGCCACCACGTGGTCGAACCGGCCGAGCGCCGGGTCGAGCATGTCGCCCACCCGGAAGTCGACGCGGCCCACGCCGAGATCCGCCGGCAGCCGGTCGCGGGCCAACTGGACCAGGGTCGGCGACAGGTCGATGGCGACCACCTCGGCGCCGCGTCGCGCCGCTTCCACCGCCAGCGCTCCGGTGCCGCAGCCGGCGTCGAGGACGCGATGGCCGGTGAGGTCGGCCGGCAACCAGTCGAGCAGGTGGTTGCGCATCCGGTCGCGGCCGGCGCGGACGGTGGCGCGGATGCCACTGACCGGCGCGTCCGAGGTCAGGCGAGCCCAGGCGTCGGCCGCTGTCCGATCGAAGTAGGTCTCGATCTCGCCGCGGCGGTGGGTGTAGGTCGCGTTGCTCATCAGTCGAACCCCAGCAACTCGAACAGGTCACGGTCCTTCATCGGCCGGCCCACCATCGGCTCGACGCCGTTCCATAGGGTTGCCGCCAGCCGCATGTATTCCGCCCGGACGGGCTCCAGCTCGGGATCGTCCATCTCGAAGATCGTGGATTTCTTCAGGCGGCTGACGCGGATCGCATCCAGGTCGCGAAAGTGCGCCATGGTCTGCAGACCGGCGATGGCGTTGAACTTGTCCACCTGATCGGTGGCCGCGCTGCGGTTGCAGATCACCCCGCCCAGCCTGACATCGTAGTTCTTCGATTTGGCGGCGATCGCCGCGACGATCCGGTTCATCGCGTAGATCGAGTCGAAGTCGTTGGCGGTCACGATCAGCGCCCTGTCGGCGTGCTGCAGAGGAGCGGCGAAGCCGCCGCAGACCACGTCACCCAGCACGTCGAAGATCACCACGTCGGTGTCGTCGAGCAGGTGGTGCTCCTTCAGCAGCTTGACGGTCTGACCGACCACATAGCCACCGCACCCGGTACCGGCCGGCGGACCGCCCGCCTCGACACACATGACACCGTTGTAGCCCTGGTAGACGAAGTCCTCGACCCGGACCTCCTCCGGATGGAAGTCGACGCTCTCCAGAACGTCGATAACCGTCGGCACCAGGCACTTGGTGAGGGTGAACGTGCTGTCGTGCTTGGGGTCGCAGCCGATCTGCAGAACCCGCTTGCCAAGCTTCGAGAAGGCGACCGACAGGTTCGAGGAGGTTGTGCTTTTGCCGATCCCGCCCTTGCCATAGACCGCGAACACCTTGGCCTTGTCGATGGTCATCGTCGGATCCAGTCGGACCTGAACGCTGCCTTCGCCGTCTGCACGCCTGTCGGCGTGTCCGATCCCGTCCGGCGGTGTCATGCGATCCTCCTTCTCGCCGTCATGCGGCGACCATTCCTGTGGTGACGCCCTCGAGCCGGTCCTCCAGCTCCTCACCGGCCTTTCGCAGCGCGGCCAGGGTGTCGGCATCGGGCGTCCAGTAGTTGCGCTCGTGCGCCTCGATCAGCCGGTTGGCGACGCGGGCCGATGCCTTGGGGTTCAAGGTGGCGAGCCGCTGCCGCATGTCGGCGTCGAGCATGTAGGTCTGGGTCAGCTGCTGGTAGACCCAGGGCGCCACCGCGCCGGTGGTGGCTGACCAGCCCATGGTGTTGGTGACGTGGGCCTCGATCTGCCGGACGCCCTCGTAGCCGTGCTTCAGCATCCCGTCGTACCACTTCGGATTCAGCATCCGCGTCCGGGTCTCCAACTCGACCTGCTCGCCGAGCGTCCGGACGGTGCCGGTGCCGCGGGTCTGGTCGCCGATGTAGACCGGGACGGCGTCGCCGCGGGCCCGCTGCACCGCCTTGCCGATACCGCCGAGGGTGTCGAAGTAGTGGTCGAGGGTGGTTACGCCGAGGTCGACCGATTCCAGGTTCTGGTAGGCGAGCTGCACGTCGGCGAGCGCCGTCCCGAGCAGTTCGGCCTGCTGGCTCGACCGTCCGTCACGACCGTAAGCGAAGCATTTGCGCTTGGTGTAGGCCTCGGCGAGTTCGTCCTCGTCGTCCCAGGCGCCGCTGTCGATCAGCAGGTTGACGTTCGCGCCGTAGGCGCCGTCGGCGTTCGAGAACACGCCGCAGGGCGGCGGTTTCGAGGTCGCAGGCGTGCCGCTCGGCGTAGGCGAGGGCGTGCCGGCGGACGGCGTTGAACTCGAGCGGCTCGTCGGCGCTGGCGGCCAGGAAGGCGGCTTCCGCCAGCAGCCGTACCTGCAGCGGCAGCAGGTCTCGGAAGATGCCGGACAGGGTCATCACCACGTCGATCCTGGGCCGGCCGAGGGTCTCCAGCGGGATCAACTCGGCGCCGCCGAGGCGGCCGTAACCGTCGAAGCGCGGTCGGGCGCCGAGCAGGGCGAGGGCCTGGCCGATCGGCCCGCCCTCGCTCTTCAGGTTGTCGGTTCCCCAGAGCACCAGCGCGATCGACTCCGGCACGCCGTGACCGTCGGCCTGATGGCGGTCGATGATCCGCTGCGCCTGCTGGGCGCCGTCGATCAGGGCGAAGGCGCTCGGCAGTCGGTACGGGTCGAAGCCGTGCACGTTGCGCCCGGTTGGCAGGATTGCCGGCGACCGGATCAGGTCACCGCCGGGGGCCGGCCGCACGAAGCCGCCATCGAGGGCGTGCAGCAGCCCGGCGGTCTCGTGATCCTCGCCGAGCAGGCGGCTGCAACGCGCCAGGTCGACCAGGGCCTCCTGGGCTGTGGCCCCGGCCTCCAGCCCGGCGTCCTCGAGGGCGCGTGGTGGGATCCGGCCCTCCGCGAGTTCGGCGATCGCCTCGGTCTTCAGTGGCGCTCCAAGCAGCGACTCGGCCAACGCCGCCAGGATGTCGCGGCGCTGCTCGGCGTCCGGCGGCGAGCCAACGGCGTGCAGCCCGTGCGGAATCAGGGTCTGCTCCAACTCGGTCAGCGCCAGCGCCAGCGCCGGCACCCGGTCGGCGGGGTCGGCGTCGTGTCTGGCCTTCAGTTCCAGTTGCGTCGCCTGGGCGTCGATCACCTCGGCAAGCCTGGCGCGTTCGGCCTCGGCCTCCGGGGGCAGGCCGCGCCAGCGGTCGATCGAGCCGCGCAGGTCCAGGAGGCTGCGGTACAGACCGGCGCGGGTCACCGCCGGCGTCAGGTAGCTGATCAGAGTGGCGGCCGAACGCCGCTTGGCGATGGCGCCCTCCGACGGGTTGTTGGCCGCGTACAGATACAGATTGGGCAGGTCGGCGATGAGCCGGTCGGGCCAGCACGCCGCGCTCAGCCCGGTCTGCTTGCCGGGCATGAACTCGAGCGCGCCGTGGGTACCGAAATGCAGGACCGCGTGGGCCCCGAACTCGTCTCGAATCCAGCGGTAGAAGGCGGCGAACGCGTGGGTAGGCGCGAAGCCGCCCTCGAACAGCAGTCGCATCGGATCGCCTTCGTAGCCGAACACCGGCTGCACCCCGACGAACACGTTCCCGAACGCCGCTCCCAGCACGAAGATCGACCGTCCGTCCGACTGGTGGCGACCCGGCGCCGGGCCCCATTGCGCCTCGATCTCAGCCAGGTAGCGCTCGCCCCGTACATGGGCGTCGGCTGACACCGTGGCGTGGACGTTGGCGTCGGCGCCACGAAGCGCCGCGTTGCCCTCGGTGATCGCCCGTCGGAGCGCGTCGACATCGGCCGGCAAGTCGACCGTGTATCCGGCGTCGCGCATGGCGCGCAGGGTGTTGTGCAGCGATTCGTAGACGGCCAGGTGGGCGGCGGTTCCGGTGGCGCCGGCGTTCGGCGGGAACCCGAAGATCACCGTCGCGATCTTGCGCTCGGCGACCGGCGTCCGTCGCAGCGTCACCAGGCGTTCGATCCGCGAGGCCAGGCGCTCGACGCGATCCTCGATCGCCTGCATGTCCCGGGCCCCGGAGCGGCTCGTCTCGGCGCTGCGTCCGGCGAACACCATGGGCCCGGTGGCCCCGTCGAGCTCCGGGATCGCCACCATGATGGTGGCTTCGACCGGCGACAGGCCGCGGGGGTCGGAGGTCCACTGCTCGATGGTCTGGAACTCGAGCGCGTGGGCTGCAACGTAAGGCACGTCCAGGCGGGCCAGAAGTTCCTCGGCCGCCGGGCTGTCGTTGTAGGCCGGGCCGCCGACCAGCGAGAACCCGGTCAGCGAGACCATGGCGTCGATCGAGGCTCGGCCCTTGCGGTCCATGAAGTAGCTTTCGATCGCCGGGCGGGCGTCGAGCCCGCTGGCAAAGGCCGGAATCACCCGCAGGCCGCGCCGCTCCAGCGCCGCTATCACCGCGTCGTAGTGCGCGGCGTCGCCGGACAGCACGTAGGAACGCATGATCATCAGGCCGACCGTGCCGCGGGTACCCGCCGTCGACGCTGGCAGGGCGGACAGGTCCTCGGAAACGCGACGGGCCAGTGACGGGTGGTAAAGCCCGACATCCGGATAGTCGATCGGCGGCTTCGCCTTCAGGGTGCCGCGCAGCCCCCGGCGCGGGCCGTCGGCGTAGCGATCGACCAGCATCCGCACCATGTTGGTGAGGTTTTCTTCCGACCCGGCGAGCCAGTATTGCAGCGTCAGGAAATAGGCGCGCAGGTCTTGAGCCGAGCCAGGGATGAAACGAAGGATCCGTGGCAGGCGGCGCAGCATGGCCATCTGGCCGGCTCCGGCGGCGCCGGGCTTGGGAGCCCCGCTGCCACCCGATTTGCCTCGCAGCCGCTTCAGCAGAGCCATCGGGCCCTTCTGGGAACCGTCCATGCTGAAGCCGCCCATCCGGGTCAGCTTCACGATCTCGCCCGCCGACATGCAGGCCACCATGGCGTCGCAGCCGTCGCGGCGAGCCGCCAGGGCCGGAAGGATGGCCCGGATGTGTTCGTCGGTGAACAGCATGGTCGCGATAATCACGTCGCCGCGTTGGATGTCGGCGATGCAGCGCGCCAGCTTGTCGCTTCGACCATCCCATTCGGCGGCCGCGTGGAAGGCGAGTTCGAGGCCGGGCATCTCCCGGGAGAGTTCTTCCGCGGCCCGCCGGACGGCCCCGGCTGCGTGCCCGTTCAGGGTCAGCAGCACGACCCGTATCGGTATGGCGTCAGCGTGCGAAGTGCGCCTTGGCATCATACAGCGTCTCGATGGTGATGGTCGCTAC
The DNA here is from genome assembly GCA_018401495.1 of Rhodospirillaceae bacterium. Classification (GTDB taxonomy): domain Bacteria; phylum Pseudomonadota; class Alphaproteobacteria; order Thalassobaculales; family Thalassobaculaceae; genus Thalassobaculum_A. Next base: position 308,789 of record JAGYJX010000005.1, on the reverse strand, counting down.
GCCGTGCTCGCGGGCGTAGGACTCGGTGTTGCGGCGCGCCTTGCCGCGAACGAAGAAAGGCACCTTGCGAAGTTCCTTGTCGGCGTCGGTCGTCCAGCTCGGCCCGTCGGCGTCGTTTGCGGCGGCCACCGGTTCCGGCTCGGTTGGGGCCGCCGTCGCGGGCGCGCCGTGGTGCGATGCGCCGGCGCCGTCGTGGAATTCGAAATCGCCCCGGAACATGCCGAGGAGATGCTCCTCGAGCCCCATCATCAGCGGGTGCACCCAGGCGTCCCAGAGGACGTTGGCGCCCTCGTAGCCCATCTGGGGCGAGTACCGGGCCGGGAAGTCCTGCACGTGGACCGGGGCGGAGATCACCGCGCAGCCGATGCCCAGACGCTTGGCGATATGGCGTTCCATCTGGGTGCCGAGCACCAGTTCCGGGCGCAGTTCGGCGATCCGTGCCTCGACTTCCAGGTAGTCGTCGCTGATCAGGGCCTCGGCGCCGAACTCTTCGGCGACCGCCCGGACGTCGCGGGCGAAGGTGCGGTCGTAGGTGCCGACCCCGACCACCTCGAAGCCGAACTCACGGGCGGCGACCCGGGCGGCGGCAACCGCGTGGGTGCCGTCACCGAAAACGAACACCCGCTTGCCGGTCAGGTAGGTGCTGTCGACCGAGCGGCTGTACCAGGGCAGGCGCGACTCGGCGTCGGCGAGGGCGCCGGCGGGGTCGATCCCCGCCAGCTCCGCCACTTCGCGGATGAAGGCGCGGGTGGCGCCGACGCCGATCGGCACGGTCCGGGTGCTCGGCTGCCCGAAGGTCTTCTCGAGCCAGCGCGCCGTCACCTCCGCGGTTTCCGGATAGAGAACGACGTTGAAGTCGGCTTCCCCGAGCAGGGTGAGCTGGGTCGGGGTGGCGCCCCGTGGGGCCACCACGCGGACCTCGACGCCGAGTCGGTCGAGCAGCCGCTCGATCTCGATCACGTCATCGCGATGGCGGAAGCCGAGGGCGGTCGGGCCGAGGATGTTGCAGCTCGGCCGACGTCCAGGCTCACGCGCCGGCCGCGACGTGCCGGGCGCCGGCGCGTTCGGACCCGCGAACGCCCTGACCAGGCGGTAGAAGGTCTCGGATGCGCCCCAGTTCTCCTTGCGCTGATAGGACGGCAGTTCCAGGGGCACCACCGGGATCGGCAGGCCGAGGGTGCGGCCGAGGCCGCCGGGATCGTCCTGGATCAACTCGGCGGTGCACGAAGCCCCGACCATGATCGCTTCCGGGCGATAGCGCTCGTAGGCGTCGCGCATGGTGCGCTTGAACAGTTCGCCGGTATCGGTCCCGAGGTCGCGCGCCTGGAAGGTGGTGTAGGTCACCGGTGGGCGATGCGGCAGCCGCTCGATCATGGTGAACAGCAGGTCGGCGTAGGTGTCGCCCTGCGGGGCGTGCAGGACGTAGTGCAGGCCCTGCATTGCGGTGGCGACCCGCATTGCGCCGACGTGGGGAGGTCCTTCGTAGGTCCAGATCGCGAGTTTCATGGCGTCAGACCTCCAGCCGCCGGCGGCGGGCGAGCGGCCGCGCGAACAGTTCGGCGAGGTCGGCGGCCTGCTCGTAGCCCTGGATCGGGGTGAACACGAGCTCGATCGACCACTTGGTGGCGAGGCCGGCGGCCTCGAGCGGGTTGGCGAGGCCGAGGCCGCAGACCACCAGATCGGGTGCCGCGGCGTGGCAGCGGTCCAATTGCCGGTCGACGTCCTGGCCTTCGGAAAGCGTGGTTCCGCTCGGCAGCAGCGCGAGATCGGCGGCCATGTGGCTGCGGTGCAGGTAGGGTGTGCCGACCTCGATCGGCCGCATGCCGAGTTCACGCGCCAGGAAACGAGCCAGCGGGATCTCCAGCTGGCTGTCCGGGAAGAAGAAGACGGACAGGCCTGCCATGGTGTCGCGGTAGCGCGCCACCGCCGCTTCGGCGCGCTGCCGGGGCCGCTCCGTCACCCGCTCAAAGCGCTCGGCGGGCACCCCGAACGCGTCGGCAGCGGCCTTGAGCCAGAGCGTGGTGCCTTCGACGCCGAGCGGGAACGGTGCCTCGAGTCGCTGGGCGCCGCGCTCCTCGAGCAGTCGGGCGGTCTCGGCCAGGTAAGGCTGGGCGAGCAGCATCCGGGTGGCAGGACCGACGGCCGGAAGCTCACCGGCTCGGCGCGGCGGCAGAAAACCGACCGGCCCGATTCCCAGTTCGTCGAACCGCCGGCGCAACTGGTCCTCGACGACGTCGGCGAGCGTGCCCACCACCAGCAGGGATGCCGGCGCACCGGCCGGCGAGGCCGGCATCTCGGGAACCATCGACGCCAGGCAGTTGTCCTCGCCCTGGGTGAACGTCGTCTCGATGCCGCTGCCGGAGTAGTTCAGGATGCGGACCCTCGGCGCGAACCGGCGCGACAACCGTGAGGCGGCGCGCGACAGGTCCAGCTTGATGACCTCGGACGGGCAGGACCCGACCAGAAACAGCAGCTTGATGTCGGGGCGACGGTCGAGAAGCTTGTCGACCACGGCGTCGAGCTCGTCGTTGGCGTCAGCCAGGCCGGCGAGGTCGCGGTCGTCGATGATGGCGGTGGCGAAGCGCGGCTCGGCGAAGATCATGACACCGGCGGCCGACTGCATCAGATGGGCGCAGGTACGGGAGCCCACGATCAGGAAGAACGCGTCCTGGATCTTGCGGTGCAGCCAGATGATTCCGGTCAGCCCGCAAAACACCTCGCGTTGCCCGCGTTCGCGCAGGACCGGGGCGTCACCGCAGCCGGTGGCGTCCAACGGATTCTGGGCGGTGCGGATGGCGGTGCTCATCGAGCCGGCTCCAGATGCGGTTCGACGGTTGAGGCGGCCGGCCCGGCCTGTGCCAGCCGGGCGGCCCGCAGCTTCAGCAGAAACTGGGCGGCGTTGATGACGTAGGTCAGGTAGGCGGCGAGCGCGATCAGCATCTGCTCGCGGGGCGAGCCCCAGCCGGCGAGAAGCGCGGCCAGGTAGGCAGTGTGCAGGGCGATCACCGCCATGCTGACCACGTCTTCCCAGAAGAACGGCCGGGCGAACAGGTAGCGGCCGAACACGACCTTCTCCCAGATCGATCCGGTCACCATGATGGCGTAGAGGAAGCCGGTCTTGACCACGATTGACGCGGCGGCGGCAAAAGCGCCTTCGCCGGTCAGCAGAAAACGCACCACCAGGAACAGGCTCACCAGGAAGACCGACGAACTGGACCGGAGCCAGCACGCCCTGGACCAGCGTCCACGGCGTTTCGTCGCGCCGCCGGCGTTCTTCCGGAGTGTAGATCGGCCGGGGGGAGGACCCCGCTTCCCGGTGCAGGCGCATACTCAACTCCTTGAGCGATCAGCCGAACGTCAACCTCGCTTGCTCGTCCAGGACTCTAGGATCGATTGGAATGGAGTGTCAACTCAGATTGACGTAATTGAAGCTTTACATTTCTCCGAAACGACCCTCTAATTCGAAGTCAAGAGCAGCGGAAAACGCTGAAAAAGTCCGCCAGATCGAGGCGGCGGACCGACAAGCCGGGTTGAGAGGCGAGAAATTAGGAATTGCGACTCTGTCACCTGGGTGTAACGTCAGGGAAGGTCGCTAAGTAAAGGACGACGGGGAGGTGCATCCCATGCCCGGGCTACGTGAAATTGTCGATGAGCCGAGTTGGACTCATAAGCAGAGTGCATCGCGCGGTGACGATGAGGAGGCCAGCGCAAAACGGGATCAGCGGGCCCGAGCGACCGCCGGAAATCTGATGCGTACGATCGAGGTTGAGGTCATCCCAAGGTTGTTGCTGGTTCATGGGGTGATGGCGTCCGGTCCCCGCTGGGGCGGCAGCGTTACCCGAACCGACGTCGAGAGCCTGACATCCCAGCTACTGTCCCGGGCCGAGCCGAATTTCGACCTGTTCCTGGCCGAGATCGAGGGGCGCGGGGTGGGAATCGAGGCGATCTGCCTGGACCTGCTGGCGCCGAGCGCGCGACTGCTCGGGATCATGTGGGAGCAGGATCTGGTCGAGTTCACCGACGTAACGGTCGGCTTGTCGCGACTGCAGCGGTTGCTGCATCAAATTTCGGCCCGCTTCGAGCGTGAGGAGGATCACCCGATTTCGGGCCCGACGATTTTGCTGACCGCCACACCCGGTGAGCAGCACACATTCGGGCTTTCGCTGGTCGGAGAGTTCTTTCGCCGCGCGGGTTGGGATGTCTGCGACGAGATGCCGGAGACCGGGGCGCATGTGACCGAATTTTCGCGCCGCCGATGGCTGTCGGCGATCGGGTTCTCCTTGAGCAGTGAAGTGTTGCTCGACCGGTTGGCGTCAGTTATCAGAGACGTGCGCGTCCACTCGCGCAATCGTGATATCGGAATTCTCGTTGGGGGTTCTGTCTTTCAAGGGCATCCGGAATGGGTCGCGTCGGTTGGTGCCGATGCGACTGCGCTCGATGGGCGCCAGGCGGTTGTGCAGGCCCACAGCCTCTGTCGGTTGATGGCGGCCAAGAGCCGTTGACGACCCGGTCCGTTCTTGGGGGCTGTGGACTCCACTACTGGAGCCACCGGGCTGCGGCGTGCTGGAGAACAGTGTGAGCGAATCGCTGGCTTTCAAGAACCTACCGAGTTTGGTCGAGGTGTTGAATCCCTTCAAAACACCGCGCAAGTCACTTGGCGACTTGGACGCGGACGTGGCCGCGATGGCCATCGGGATGGCGGCAGATGTCGCGATGATCCTCGATCGTGACGGCGTGATCCGCGACATCGCGTTCAGCAGCGGCGACTTGGCGGGAGAGGTGTTCGACGTCTGCATCGGACGCCCCTGGATCGAGACCGTAACGGTCGAGAGTCGCGACAAGATCACGGAATTGCTCACGGAAGTGTCGACGAGCGCCTCGACGCGTTGGCGACAAGTCAACCATCCTTCGCCGGCAGGGGTGGATCTCCCGGTACGGTACGCCGCGCTCAAGATGGGCGATGATCGCATTCTCGTTCTGGGCCGCGACCTGAGCGCGATGGCCGAACTGCAGCAGCGCCTCATCGAAGCGCAGACCGCCATGGAGCGCGAGTATTCGAAGCTTCGGCACGCTGAGACACGCTACCGGCTGCTGTTCCAGGTCGCGTCAGAGGCCGTTCTTATCGTCCACGCCCCCAGCCGGCGGATCGCCGAAGCCAATCCGGCGGCGGCCCGGCTGCTGAACATGGACGCCAAGACCTTGACCGGCCGGTCGCTGTTTGAGGTCTTCGCGCCGGAATGCCGTGATGAACTCAGCACCTTGCTGGCGGCTGTTCGCGCCACCGGCCGGGGCGACGAGGTCCCGGCTCGCATCGCGGCGGCCGACGGCAAGGTGTTCGTCGGAGCCTCGCTGTTCCGACAGGACAACGATGGGCATTTCCTGGTGCGAATTTCCCAGGCCGAGGGCCTGGGGGCGAAGGAGCACGACAACTCCGCCCGCGCGTCGCTTCTTCGGGTGCTTGAACAGATTCCTGACGGTTTTGTCGTAACCGACATGGATCTGAGGATCCTGGCGGTCAATTCGGCGTTTCTCGAACTCGCCCAGCTGGCGACCGAAGAGCAGTCTCTGGGCGAACCGCTCAGCCGCTGGGTCGGGCGCGCGGTCGATGTGAACGTTCTGGCGGCGAATCTTCGCAAGCAGCGCTCGATGCGGCAGTTTTCCACCGTGGTGAACGGAGAGTACGGGTCGCAGGAGAACGTCGAGGTATCGGCTGTCGCCGTCAGCGGCGGGGACACGCCGTGCATGGGCTTCGCGATCCGACCCGTGCGGCGCCGCCTCGAGGGGCTGGGTATCGACACTCAGGACCTGCCGCGCAGCGGCAGCCAACTGACCGAACTGGTCGGTCGGGTGTCGCTGAAGGACCTGGTCCGGGAAACCACCGATGTCATCGAGCGTCTCTGCATCGAGACGGCGCTCAAGCTGACGGGTGACAACCGCGCGTCTGCCGCCGAGATGCTGGGGCTGAGCCGGCAGAGCCTGTACTCCAAGCTGCACCGCTACGGGCTCGGCGATCTCGACTCGCTTGACGATCGATAGGGGCGAGCGCCGGCTGGGGAACGCTGCCGTACATCGGCGGCCGCACCGACGTATTTGCTTAAAGGTCAGATTGATCTGAAGAGCGCGTCGCGTGGGAGATCCTCGCGGCCCGTGGAGGCAGATCGTGTTCGGCGCGATCGCTGGAACGGCTGTCAAGGTAGATTGACACATAAAAGTGTCCAATATACCGTTCAGCCATGTCACATTCGGATGCAACGCCCGCAACGATTTCCCGCTTTCCCGCTCCGTCCGCGGTGCTGGAGCTCCTGAAGCCGATCACCTGGTTCGCCCCGATGTGGGCCTTCCTGTGCGGGGTGGTGTCGTCAGGGATAAATCCCCTGGACGACGGCGTGGCCCTGGTTCTCGGCGTGCTCCTGGCCGGCCCTCTGGTGTGCGGGACCAGCCAGGCGGTCAACGACTGGTATGACCGTCACGTCGACGCCATCAACGAACCCAACCGGCCGATCCCCTCCGGGCGGATCCCGGGACGCTGGGGCTTGTACATCGGCATCGTGTGGTCTGCGGTGTCGCTGGTGGTGGCGGCGATGCTCGGACCATGGGTGCTCGGGGCGGCGATCGTCGGCCTCGTGCTCGCCTGGATCTACAGCGCTCCGCCAATCCGTCTGAAGCGCGATGGCTGGCTCGGTTGCGCCGCGGTCGGTGCCTCCTACGAAGGCTTGCCATGGTTCACCGGTGCCGCGGCCCTGGCCGGCGGCCTGCCGGCAACCCCTGTCCTGATCCTCGCCGGCCTGTACAGCGTCGGCGCCTTCGGAATCATGACCCTGAACGACTTCAAATCGGTCGAGGGCGACCGCCAGATGGGCCTGAGGTCGCTGCCGGTTCATCTCGGCGTCGCCGGTGCGGCCCGGCTCGCCTGCGTGGTCATGGCGTTGCCCCAGGTCGCCGTCATCGCCCTGCTGGTTGAATGGGGGAAGCCGTTGCACGCCGCGGCGATTGCGCTGCTGCTGCTGGTCCAGTTCGCGCTGATGGCGCGTTTGCTCGGTGATCCGCGCCGGCATGCCTCCTGGTACAACGCGACCGGAACCACGCTCTACGTTGTCGGGATGCTGGTCAGCGCCTTCGCGGTGCGTGCCGGGGTGGGAGGCTGAGGATGGCTGGATCGATCGGCTGGCTCGGGATCCTGCGTGTTGGCCTGGTACAGACCGGCCTCGGCGCGATCGTCGTCCTGACCACATCGACGCTGAACAGGGTGATGGTCGTCGAGCTCGCCCTGCCGGCCATGCTGCCGGGGGCGCTGGTCGCCGTTCACTACGCCGTTCAGACACTGCGGCCACGTTGGGGCTACGGTTCCGACATGGGCGGGCGCCGGACACCCTGGATCATCGGGGGCATGGCGACGCTCGCGCTGGGCGGTACCGCGGCAGCCGCCGCGACCGCCTGGATGGCGACGGCGCCGCTGGCGGGTACTGTCGCGGCGGTCCTGGCGTTCCTGGTGATCGGCGTCGGCGTGGGCGCCTCCGGAACATCCTTGCTGGTGCTGCTCGCGACCCACGTCGCCCCCGGTCGCAGGCCGGCGGCCGCAACCATCGTATGGCTGATGATGATTGCCGGGTTCGCGGTTACCGCGGGGACCGCGGGCGCGCTGCTCGACCCGTATTCGCCGGAGCGACTTATCCTGGTGACTTCCGGCGTCGGGGCGTTGGCGTTGGCTGTGACCGTGGCTGCGGTTTGGGGGCTGGAGCCGCGCTCCGCGCCAGTCCCGGCGGTGATGCTGTCGGCGCCGAGGCCGAGCTTCCGGACGGCGCTCGGGGAGGTCTGGCGGGAGTCGCCGTCGCGACGGTTCGCGATCTTCGTGTTCGTGTCGATGCTGGCTTACAGCGGTCAGGACCTGATCCTCGAGCCCTACGCTGGGCTGGTGTTCGGCTATTCGCTGGGTCAGTCGACGGCGCTCTCCGGAGTGCACCACGGTGGCGTGTTCGCCGGCATGGTTCTGGTCGGCGCGGTGTGCACCGCCCTCGGCGGACTGCGCATCGGCGCCATGGGCTCGTGGGTGGTGGCAGGCTGCCTGCTGTCGGCGGCGGCGCTGCTCGGCCTGACGTTCGGCGGCGAGGCGGCGGCATGGTGGCCGCTGCGTGTCAACGTGTTCGTTCTCGGCCTCGGCAACGGCGCGTTCGCGGTGGCCGCGATCGGCTCGATGATGACGCTCGCCGCCAGCGGCAAGGGGTCCCGGGAAGGCACCCGCATGGGCCTTTTCGGGGCGGCCCAGGCGATCGCCTTCGGGCTTGGTGGGTTCGCCGCCACGGTCGCCGTCGATATCGGCCGGGCGTTGCTGGGCTCGGCTCCCGCCGCCTACGGCCTCGTGTTCGGCGCCGAGGCGCTTCTGTTCGTGGCGTCGGCGGTGCTGGCGTGGCGGGTCGGCCGTGACGGACGGACATTGGACGCCGCGGGCGACGCCCGGCGGATGGGTGTAACGACGCTCGGCGACGGCGTGATTGCCGGTGTGGCGCGGTAGGAGAACGGTGATGACCGACCGGACGGTGTACGACGCTGTGGTTATCGGGGGCGGCCCCTGCGGAGCGACAGCCGCGGACGACCTGTCCCGCGCCGGGTGGTCGGTGGCGCTGCTCGACAAGGCGGGGCGCATCAAGCCGTGCGGCGGGGCGATCCCCCCGAGACTGCTGCGGGACTTCTCGATCCCGGACGATCTGGTGGTCGCCAAGGTTCGCACCGCCCGCATCATCGCGCCCTCGGCCAGGGTCGTGGACATGCCGATCGATGGCGGCTTCGTCGGAATGGTCGACCGCGAAGTGTTCGACGAGGCACTGCGGGCCCGCGCCGAGCGCGCGGGCGCGGTCCGTTACACCGGGACCTACGAACGGATCAGCCGGCGCGGCGACGGCACCGCGACGGTGCACTTCCGGCCGGCGGGTGACGGCGAGGCTGAACGGACGATCGACGCCCGGGTGGTTGTCGGCGCCGACGGCGCGCGCTCCCGTGTGGCCCGCGACGAGGTCCCAGGGGGCGGCAACGTGAAGTGCGTCTTTGCCTACCACGAGATCGTCAGCTTCGACGATCAGCCGGGCAGCGGCTTCGACGGCGAGCGCTGCGACGTCTACTACGAGGGCGGACTGTCGCCGGATTTCTACGCCTGGATCTTCCCGCACGGCAGCACGGCGAGCGTCGGTACCGGCAGTATGCAGAAGGGGTTCGGCCTGCGCACCGCGACCGCCGCCCTGCGGTCCCGCGCCGGACTGGCCGGTGCCCGGACAATCCGTCGAGAGGGTGCGCCGATCCCACTCAAGCCCCTGAAGCGTTGGGATAATGGCCGAGACGTGGTGCTGGCCGGCGACGCAGCCGGGACAGTCGCGCCGGCATCCGGCGAGGGCATCTACTACGCCATGCTCGGCGGTCGCTTGGCGGCCGAGGCTGCGGCCCGCTTCCTGGAGACCGGCAACGCGGCCGAGCTCGGTGGTGCCCGTCGGTCGTTCATGCGGCTGCATGGCCGGGTCTTCCTGATCCTCGGGATCATGCAGTCGTTCTGGTACAAGAACGACCGTCGGCGCGAGCGTTTCGTGAAGATGTGCGGCGACCCTGACGTTCAGCGCCTGACGTGGCAGGCGTACATGAACAAGGAACTGGTCAAAGCCGATCCGCTCGCCCACGTTCGCATCTTCTTCAAGGACCTCGCCCACCTGCTCGGACTGGCGAGGGTTACGTGAGAACCGGCCTGCGCCGCTGTGGGTGGGGAGCCGCGCGATGATCGGTGACCTGTTCGCGAGCGGCCGGGTGTTCGACGTGGTCCTGGCGGTTCTGGTGATCGAGGCCATCGCGCTCTCGGCCCTGTGGTTTCGCGCCGGGCGAGGGCTGCCTCCCGGCGACACGCTTCCATTTCTGCTGTCGGGTGGGTGCCTGGTCGCTGCGTTCAGGGCCACCACGCTCGGCGCCGCTTGGCCCTGGAGCGCGGGGTTTCTTGCGCTGGCGTTCACCGTGCATCTGCTGGAACTGAAGGGGCGGTGGCGCGCCGACGGATGACATAGGGACCACCTCGCCGGCGTCCGGGGGGCGTCGAGCGCAACCAAGGAGGGCCACATGGCCGAGTCGAGAACCCCGCTGCTGGACAGCCTGACGCTGCCCGGCGATCTGCGGAGCCTGAGCCTTGCCCAGCTCAAGCAGGTCGCCGACGAGCTCCGGCGCGAGACCATCGACGCGGTGTCGGTGACCGGCGGTCATCTCGGCGCCGGGCTCGGGGTGGTCGAGTTGACGGTGGCGCTGCACCATGTGTTCGACACGCCGCGCGACAAGTTGATCTGGGATGTCGGCCATCAGGCCTACCCGCACAAGATCCTGACCGGTCGGCGCGACCGCATTCGCACGCTCCGCCAGGGCGGCGGGCTCAGCGGTTTCACCCGGCGCTCGGAGAGCGAGTACGACCCGTTCGGGGCGGCGCACTGCTCGACCTCGATCTCGGCCGGGCTCGGGATCGCCACGGCCCGGGACCTCAAGGGTGACGGCTTCGACGTGATCGCGGTGATCGGCGACGGCTCGATGAGCGCCGGCATGGCCTACGAGGCGATGAACAACGCCGGCGCCTCGGACAGCCGGATGCTGGTGATCCTGAACGACAACGACATGTCGATCGCCCCGGCGGTCGGCGCCATGAGCGCGTACCTCTCGCAGATCGTGTCGTCGCGCTCCTACTGCTCGCTGCGCGAACTGGCCAAGCAGGTGGCGAAGCGATTCCCGAAGTCCATCGAGCGCACGGCACAGAGGGCCGAGGAGTTCGCGCGCGGCCTGGTGACCGGCGGCACGCTGTTCGAGGAGCTGGGCTTCTTCTACGTGGGCCCGGTCGACGGCCATAACCTCGACCACATCGTCCCGATCCTCGAGAAACTGCGTGGGCGGCGACACGGCCCGGTGCTGCTGCACGTGGTGACCGAGAAGGGGCGCGGCCATCCGTTCGCCGAGGCCAGCGCCGACAAGTACCACGCGGTCGCCAAGTTCGACGTGGTGACCGGCGCCCAGGCCAAGCCGAAGGCGAACGCGCCGTCCTACACGCGGGTGTTCGCCGACAGCCTGATCGCCGAGGCGGAGGCCGACGACCGGGTGGTGGCGGTGACCGCGGCGATGCCGGCGGGGACCGGGCTCGACCGGTTCGCCGAGCGGTTCCCGGAGCGCAGCTTCGACGTCGGGATCGCCGAGCAGCACGCCGTGACGTTCGCGGCCGGGATGGCGGCCGAGGGCATGAAGCCGTTCGCGGCGATCTACTCGACCTTCCTGCAGCGCGGCTACGACCAGGTCGTGCACGACGTGGCGATCCAGAGCCTGCCGGTGCGGTTCGCGATCGACCGCGCCGGGCTGGTCGGCGCCGACGGCGCGACCCACGCCGGGTCCTTCGACCTCGCCTATCTCGGCTGCCTGCCGGGGTTCGTGATCATGGCGCCGTCGGACGAGGCCGAGCTGATGCACATGGTGGCGACCGCCGCCGCCATCGACGACCGGCCGAGTGCGGTGCGCTACCCGCGCGGCGAGGGCATCGGGATCGAGCTGCCGGCGCGCGGCCGGCCGCTGGAGATCGGCCGCGGCCGGGTGGTGCGCGAAGGCACGACGGTGGCGCTGCTGTCGCTCGGCAGCCGGCTGCAGGAGTGCCTGCTGGCAGCCGACGAACTGGCGGCGCGCGGGCTGTCGACCACGGTCGCCGACGCCCGCTTCGCCAAGCCGATCGACACCGACCTGGTGCGCCGGCTGGCGACCGGGCACGCCGTGCTGATCACGGTCGAGGAGGGCTCGATCGGCGGCTTCTCGTCGCAGGTGCTGCACTGGCTGGCGACCGAGGGCCTGCTGGACCGCGGCCTGGTGGTGCGGCCGCTGGTCCTGCCGGACCGCTTCATCGACCACGACAAGCCGGAAGCCCAGTACGCCGAGGCCGGCCTGGACGCCGACGGCATTGTCGCAACCGCAATCGGTGCGTTGATGATGAGCGGCGAGCGGGTTCCGGACAGCGCCGGGTTTCGGCTGCCCGGCGCCGGTTGAAGAGCGACATCCTGCAATGAAGAACCCCGCCCGACGCGAGTCGGGCGGGGTTTATCGCATGTCGACGATGGTTCCCGCCGTCAGTTGCTGAGCATCAGGTTCGGCAGGAAGGTGACGATGCCCGGGAACGCGACGAACAGGGCGATGCAGGCGAAGTCGGCGACCACGAACGGCCATACGCCGCCGAAGATCTTCGGCAGTGGAATATCCGGTCTGACCCCGTGAACAACGTAGCAGTTCAGCCCGACGGGCGGGGTCAGCAGCCCGACCTCCACCATCTTGACGACGATGATGCCGAACCAGATCGGGTCGAAGCCGAGCGCCATCATCACCGGGAACACGACGGGCAGCGTCAGCAGCAGCATGCCGATTCCGTCCATGAACATGCCGAGCACGGTGTACAGCACGATGATGAACAGCAGCACCAGGTAGGGCGAGACGCCGAGCGCCACGATCCATTCCTGAAACGCCGAGGAGATGCCGGCGAACGCGAGGAAGCGCACGAAGATCAGCACGCCCCAGATGATCGAGAAGATCATCACCGTGAGCTTGGCGGTCTCCAGCAGCGAGTGCAGCAGGCCGGACGGCGACAGCGACCCGTTTGAACAGCGCCATCGACGAAGATGATGAAGGCGCCCAGCGCCCCGACCTCGGTCGGGGTCGCCCAGCCGGTGTACATGCCGCCGAGGACGGCGACGATCACCAGCACGATCGGCAGCACCTCGGGCAGGGTGCTGAACCGCTCCGACCACGAGATGCCGGTGATCGGCTGACCGAGGTCTGGGTTCATCTTGAAGCGGACCAGGATGACGGCGGCGTACAGCGCGGCCGAAATCGCACCGGGATGAACCCGGCCAGCAGCAACTGGCCGACCGAGGTCTCGGTGATGATGCCGTACACGACCATGATCGCCGACGGCGGGATCAGCGAGGCGAGGGTGCCGCCGGCGGCGACCACCGCGGCGGCGAGACCTGGGGCGTACTTGTACGCGAAGCAACTCGGGTATCGCGATGCGGGCGAACACCGCCGAGGTGGCGGTGCTGGCGCCGGAGACCGCGGCGAACCCGGCGGAGGCGAACACCGTGGCGATGCCGAGACCGCCCGGCATCCAGCCCAGCCAGGCGCGGGCGCACCGGTAGGCGCCCTGGACGATGCCGGCGTTGTGCGCGAGGAACCCGATCAGGATGAACAGCGGCAGCACCGACAGCGCGTAATTGGTGGTGTCGGAGAACGGGACGTGGCCCGAGACCCCGACCGCCACGTCGAAGCCGCGCAGCGCCCACAGGCCGCAGAACCCGACGATGCCGGCGGCGACGAAGATGCGCACCCCGAGCAGGATCATCACGGTCAGCGCGATGATGCCGATGATGCCGTAATCGGTGGGTTCCATTCGGGATGCTCCGGCGGGCTGTGCGGACGAGGCCTGCGCCTCAGACCGCCGTCTCTTCGATGATGCTGGGGTGGGTCGGCACGGCGATCGGCTGGGCGTCGGGGTCCGCGACCAGCCGGAGATACGCCCACAGCTCGAGCACGATCCGCAGCCAGAGCACGCAGAATCCAATCACCGGCACGAACTTGGCGGGCCAGGTCGGCCACTGGGTGTTGATGGTGGAATCGCCGATCGCGTAGGCGTTGTCGAAATAGTGGACCACGCCCGGCAGGATCGCCGTCACCAGGGCGAGCGCCGCGATTGCCGTCAGCGTCTCGACGACCCAGCGCGGGCGACCGGCCAGCCGGCTGACGATCAGTTCCATCCGGATGTGCCCGGCGCGCCGGTAGCAGTAGGAAATGGTCAACAGGGTGTAGGTGCACATGGTCTGCTCGATGAAGTCGAGCTGGCCGAACAGCGGGCTGTTGAACACCTTGCGCAGGAAGATCTCGGCGACGCCGACCCACATCACGATGAAGATCACGCCCCCACCGATGACCGCCGTGCCGACCTCCACGCCGTAGAGCATCCGGTCCAGACGGTTGAGCAGGAGTCCGCCGTAGCGCGAGTCGATCGGCTCGGTCATCGTCGCAGGTCCTCGGGTCGGGAACAGGAGGCGGCCGCCGGGAACAGACTCCCCGGCGGCCGCGAGACGTCAGTTCTTGCCGAGCGCCTTCTTGGCCTTCTCGGCTTCGGCGAGCACCATGTCGAGCAGTTCCTGAGCCGGAACGCCCTTGGCCGAGGACTCGGCAACCCAGCTCTTCCAGACCGGCTGCGCACCGGCTTGCTCGAACTTCTTCAGTTCGGCCGCGTCGTACTTGATGGCGGTCAGGCCGCGCTTGATCCCATTCGGCCAGGTTCTTCTTGTCGGCCGCAGCCGAAGCGTCCTGGAGCGCCTTGTAGGCAACCGGCTCAGCCTTGGTCAGCAGGTCCTTGTACTGATCGGGAAGGGCGTTGTAGGCGGGGATGCCGATGATGGTCGGGCAGTTGTTCGCGCCCGGCGCCAGGTTGGTGGTGTGCCACTTGGCGATTTCGTGGATCTTGTAGGACGCAAAAGCGTAGGTGTACGGGAACGCCGCGGCGCGGAAGACCCCGCGCTCCATGCCGTTGTAGACTTCCGGAGCCGGCACCGAGGTCGGCACGGCGCCGAGGTTCTTGAGCGCTTCGCCGGTACCGCCGAGGGCCCGGACGCGCATGCCCTTGAAGTCTTCCATCTTCAGCGGCGGCTCGCCGGTGCCCATCAACTCGGACTGCGGCTGCAGCACCGAGAGATAGAGCATGGCGTTCCAGCGCTTGAACTCGGCCACGATGAAGGGATGCGTGTGCATCACCTCGTGCACCATCTGGTGCACCTCGGGGTCGGCGAGCGGCAGGCCCGGAAGGTCGAGAACGTTGATGCCCGGGTGCTTGCCGGGATGGTAGCCGGCGCAGATCTGCGCCATCTCGAAGGCGCCGAGCTTGATGTTGTCGAGGTTGTCCGGGCCCTTCGACAGCGAGTCGCCGTAGTGGATCTTGATCGTGAACTTGCCGGCGGTCTGCTCGTCGACGTACTTCGAGACCGCTTCGATGCCGGCCGTGAAGGCGCGTGGCGGACCCCAAACTGAAAGATTCCAGGCCACTTTCGGGCCATCGACCGCGGCGGCCGCCGGGACCGTCGTGCAGACCGCGGCAACCGCCGCGAGCAGGGATAGGGACGTGGCGAGCAATCGCATGGGGTGTTCCCTCCTGAGGACCGAACTTTGTTGGGGGGCCGCTTGGGACCTTTGGGCGCCGATTCTGTGTCGGCGTGATCTGGGATGGGCATGTTGGTGAGGGGGCGACGGGCGGTCAAGCGCTACGATGACCGGACGATCATAATGCACCACTATGCGGCACCGGCCGCGTCCGCGGCTTTCAGGAGGAGATGATGACCGAATCCGAACCGTTCGCGGCCGGGGCGGCCTTTGTCGACGGCGACTACGTTCCGATCGGCCGGGCCTCGGTCTCGGTGCTGGACTGGGGATTCACCAAGTCGGATGTGACCTACGATGTCGTGCACGTCTGGCGCGGCGCGTTCTTTCGGCTTGACGATCACCTTGCCAGGTTCGCCCGGTCGATGGCGGCGTTGCGCATGACCATCCCCCACGACACCGCCGAACAGGCGAGGATCCTGGCCGGGTGCGTGCAGCGCGCCGGCCTGCGGGACGCCTATGTGGCGATGGTCGCTACCCGCGGGGTGCCGCTGCCGGGAATGCCGCGACGGCCAAGCCTGATGACCAACCGCTACATTGCCTACGCGATACCCTGGATCGACGTGATCCCGACCGACGTCCAGGAGCGTGGCGCCCACCTGATCGTCGCCGAGACCCCGCGGATCCCCTCGGAGAGCGTCGATCCGACCGTGAAGAACTACCACTGGGGCGATCTGGTGCGGGCCATGTTCGAGGCGGAGGCGGCGGGTGCCGACAACGCCGTCCTGCTGGACCGCGACGGCCACGTGACCGAGGGCCCCGGCTTCAACGTCTTCGCGGTGCGGGACGGCGTGGTGCTGACGCCCGACCGCGGCGCGCTGGAAGGCGTGACCCGGCAGACCGTCATCGACATCTGCGGCGAACTCGGACTGCCGGTCCGGATCGTCCCGATGACCCGCGCGGACCTGCTCGAGGCGGACGAGATCTTCACCTCGACCACAGCCGGCGGCGTCATGCCGGCGGCCCGGATCGACGGCCGGATCCTGTCGAACGATCGGCCGGGACCGGTGTCCCGGCGGATCCGCGAGACGTACTGGGCCTGGCATGAACAGGGCCGGCACCTGACGGCGGTGTCCGATCTCGCGTGACCGACCCGTCGCCGGCCCGATAGCATTCCGTTCTTGCGAGCGGCATCGGCGGGGAGTGGCGCGGTGACCTATCGGTTCGTCCACGCGGCGGACATACATCTGGACTCGCCCCTGCGCTCGCTGGCGCTGCGTGATCCGGAACTGGCCGGCCTGATCGGCAACGCGACACGGCGTGCCTTCGTCGGGATCGTGGATCTGTGCCTGGAAGAGCGGGTCGACGCCCTCCTGCTCGCCGGCGATCTCTACGACGGCGACCAGACCTCGATGAAGACGGCCCGATTTCTGGCCGAGCAGTTCCGCCGCCTGCACGAGGCGGGAATCCGGGTGTTCAGCATCCGGGGGAACCACGACGCGCTGTCCCGGATCACCAAGGAGCTGACCCTGCCGGATTCGGTGAAGGTGTTCGGCGGTCGCGCCGAGGCGGTGGCGATCGAGCGGCCGGCCGACCGCATCCCGGTGACGATCCACGGGTTGAGTTTCGCCCAGCCGCACGCCCCGAAAGCCTGCTGCCGCGCTATCGGGCGCCGGTCGACGGTGCCGTGAACATCGGCCTGATGCACACCAGCCTCGGCGGCGCCGCCGGCCACGACCTCTACGCGCCGTGCAGCGTCGCCGATCTGCAGGCCTCCGGGTTCCGCTACTGGGCGCTCGGTCATGTCCACAGGCGGTCAGTTGCGGAGGGTGACTGCACCGTGGTCATGCCCGGCATGCCGCAGGGTCGCGACATCAACGAGGCGGGCCCCAAGTCGGTCACCCTGGTCACGATCGGCGACGATCGCTCGGTGCGCCACGAGGAACGGCTCACCAGCCTGGCGCAGTTCGAGCGAGTGACGGTCGACCTGGAGGGGGTCGAGGACTGGCGCGACATCGCCGGCGTTCTCGCGCGGTCACTGGAGCGGTCGCGCGGCGATGCCGTGTCCGAGCATCTGGTTGCCCGGGTCCGGGTAACGGGCACCACGGCCTTGGCCTGGCGTGCCCGCCGCGACCGCGACCTCCTGCTGGCCGAGGCCGAGGACCGCGCCTCGGTGATCGGCCGCTGCTGGATCGAGAAGCTCGAGGTCGACTGCCGGGTCCCCGGCGATCCGACGGACCGGGCCGCCGATCCGATCGTCGAACTGCGCCGGCTGATCGACGAGCGCGTGCGGAACACCGAGGCGTTTCGCACCGAGGTCGCCGGCATCGCCGACGAACTGCGGGCGCAACTCCCGCCCGAGTGCCGAGCCATGCTGGGGGTGGACGAGGTGGAGGCTGCCGGCATCCTGGCCGCGATGGTCGGGGAGGGGACGGACGACGTGCTGGCGCGCCTGCACGCCGATCCGGGGCGACGGCACCCTGATGCGGCTGATCCGGCTCGACCTGACGCGCTACGGCAAGTTCACCGATCACAGGATCGACTTCGGCGACCGCCCCTCGGGCGGCCCCGACCTTCACGTCGTCTACGGCCCGAACGAGGCCGGCAAATCCACGGCCCTGTCGGCGCTGCTCGACCTGCTGTTCGGCATCGAACCGCGCAGCCGCTACGACTTCCTTCATCCCTACCCAACGATGCGGATCGGTGCCCGGCTGGAACTGGCGGACGGCGTCCGTGACCTGGTCCGCATCAAGCGCGCCCAGGGAACCCTGCTGGACGGCGACGGACAGCCGGTGTCCGACGCGCTGGTGGCGGGGGAACTCGGCGGCATCGATCGCGACGCCTATCGCAGCATGTTCTCGCTCGACGACGACACCATCGAGGCGGGTGGCGAGAGCATCCTCGCCAGCAAGGGCGAACTGGGACAGCTGCTGTTCTCCGCCAGCGCCGGGTTGGCCGACCTGAGCCGCACCCTGCTCGCCCTGCGAACCGAGGCCGACGGCTTCCACAGGCACCGTGGACGCGGTACCGAACTGCTGCTTCTGAAGGCCCGGCTTGCCGAACTCAGGACGGACCGCGAGGCGATCGACACCGCGGCGTCGGAGTACGCGCAACTCGTTGACAGTCGTGATAGAGCCGCCGCCCACTACGCCGAGGCGATGACCGAGCGCGGGGCGATCCAGGCCCGCGCGAACGACATAGAGCGCCGCCTGAATGCCCTGCCGAGACTGTCGGCGCTGCGCGCCGCCCGGGAACGGCTGGCGCCTCTGTCGGAGCTGCCGCCAGCGCCGCTCGGATGGATCGAGGAACTGCCGTCGCTGCAGCGGCGGGAGGTCGAACTGGCAACCCGCCGCGAGTCCCTTGAGCGCGAGATTGCGGGGCTGATGGAAGATCTCGCCGGGTCGGTGGTCGACGAGCCCGCGCTCGCGGTTGCCGACCGGCTGGAAGGTCTCGCGGGCCTCCGGGCCCGGCACGTCACCGCCGACACCGACCTGCCTGAACGTCGCCTGCAGCTTCGCGCGGTCGACCTCGCGGTCGCTGGCGTTCTGCAGCGGCTGGGCCGGCCCGACGAGACCGATCCGGGTCGCCTGGTGGTCGATGCCAGCACCGTCGGGGCCATGCGGGAACTGATCGAGACCCGGTCGGGGGTGGCGGCGGCGACCGGCAGCGCGAACGCCGAGCTGGAGAAGGCACGCGAGCGGCTGTCCAACGCCAGCGTCGCCCTGGCCAGCGTCGCCGGTACCGCCCCCTCCGCCTCCGGTCGGGACGGCGCGATGGCGACACTGACTTCCGTTCTGGCTTCCCTGCGGGGCAGCGATCACGCTGCCCGCCTGCGGCTCGCCGAGCGGTCACGGGCGGACAGCCAGGATGAGGCGAGCGAGCGAATGGCCGGCCTGCACCCCTGGCGGGGATCTCCGGAACAGCTCATCCGTCTGGTCGTCCCCGATGCGGGCGACCTCGGGCGCTGGAGCGCGCAGGCGAGTCGGGCGCAATCCCAGGTCGAGCGGCAGGAACAGGAGCTGGAGCGGCTCGAGGGCGAGGGCGTCCGGCTGCGGGCGGAGATCGAGGCGATGGCGGGCATCGCCGGCGTGGTCGACGAACAGGAGGCGGCCGAGCATCCGTAGCCTTCGGGAACACGCGTGGGCGGAACACCGGCGTGCCCTCGACGTCGACACCGCCGATGTTTTCGAGGCGGCGCTGCGGCGCGACGACATCGCCGCCGCCGCCCGGCTCGGCCAGCAGAAGGACATCGCGACCCTGCACCGGGCCCGCCAGGACCTGGCCGTGGTCGAGGCGGAGCTGGCGCGGGTCAGCGACTTGCTGAACGCCGCGCTGCGGGCCCGCGCCGTCGTGGATGCGGCCGTGGAAGGCTGTCTGGGAGCCATGGCGCCGCGGCTTCCGGCCGGCACCACACTCGATGCGCTGCAGGCTTGGCTGGGACGCCGCGACAAGGCGCTGGAAGTCCTGGCCAGGCTTCGTCAGGCCGAGCGGGACATCCGCGACTCCGAGGCGGACGCGAGGATCGCTTGCGAGCGGATCGCCGGGGCGCTCGCCGCTGCCGCGCTGCCGCACCATCCGGACGCCGGCTTCGATGCCCTTGTCGGGGTTGCCGAGGCCGCGGTCGAGCGCGAAGCCGAGTTCCGGTCGCTGCGCGCTGCCGTGGTGGAGCGGGAGCGCGATCTGCAGGCCCGCGAGCGTGGGCTGGTGGCCGCGGAGACCGCTGAAAGGACCTGGCAGGAGGCGTGGTCGAAGGCGTGCACCGCCTGCTGGATCGGCGCGGACGATCCCATCCCGGCCGAGGCGACGGTCCGCGAGATCCTGGTAGCGCTCACCGATCTCGGCCCGGCCCTGGAGAAGCAGGCGGCGCTCGCGGATCGCATCCGAAAGATGGAAGACGACCAATCGGCGTTCCGCGACGCGGTCCTCGCGATCGCGCGGGACCTGGAGGTCGATCCCGCCGGTCGGCCGCCCCTCGAGTTGGAGCGGGGGATGGCCGAGCGGGTCGCTTCTGCCCGGGCGGCAGCGTCCGAGCGGACGTCGCGCGCCCACGCGCTGGAAGCAGCCCGGGCGCGGCGGCGCGAGCTCGACGAGGCCCTGACGATCCACGCCGGTCAGCGGGACCGCATGACGGCGTTCTTCGGTGTGGCGTCGCTCGACGAGGTCGGCGAGCGGCTGCAACAGACGCAGGTGAGGACCGAACTGCTGGCCCGTGTGGAGGAGGCCGAACGCGAGATCCTCGATGCCGTGCGGCTGTCGTCGATCCTGGAAGCCGAGCAGGCCCTCGATGCCGCCGACCGGTCGGCGCTGGAGGCTGAACTCGCGGAACTGACCGCCCGGTTCGACGACCAGGACCAGCGCACCCGCGACCTGTTCGCGGCGCTGGGCAAGGCCTCCGACCGGGTCGACGCGGTCGGCGGCGACGACGCCGTCGCCCGGATCGAGGAGCGGCGGCGAACGACGGTGCTCGAGGTCGAGGACAAGGCGCGGCAGTATCTGCGCCTGCGCGTCGGGGTGGTCGCCGCCGAGCAGGCGCTTCGGGTGTACCGGGACCAGCATCGAAGTTCGATGATGGCCCGCGCGTCGGAGGCGTTCCGCACGATCAGCCGCGGGGCTTATTCCGGCCTCGCCACCCAGCCGGACCGGGATGGCGACATCCTGATCGCGACCGCCGCCGACGGCGGTTCGAAGGTCGCGTCAGACCTGTCCAAGGGCACCCGGTTCCAACTCTACCTGGCGCTGCGGATAGCCGGTTACCACGAGTTCGCGCGGACGCGCCGCCCGGTGCCGTTCGTTGCCGACGACATCATGGAGACCTTCGACGACTTCCGCGCCGAGGAGGCGTTCCGGCTGTTCGCCGCGATGGCCGAAACCGGCCAGGTGATCTACCTGACCCACCACCGCCATCTCTGCGAGGTTGCGCGGCGGGTCTGCCCGGAGGTGCGGATGCACGAGTTGCCGATGGCGACTTGACGGCGATTCGCCAACCGTGTCTCGGCCAGCATCGCCTGACCGGCGTCACACCCGCGCCGCGCAGCGGGCTTGATCACCGGCGTGCCGGCGCGCGAGGCTGCGGCTCCCAGGACCCGTCCGGCGTCCCGGCGGATTTGCAGCGAGCGGCAGACTCATGACCGTGATCAGGGACCGAGCGTGATCACGCGCCGCGCGGTGTGGGCGCTGGCGGTGGCGGAGACCGTGGTCTGGGCCGGCACGCTCTACATCTTCCCGGCCTTGCTGATCCACTGGGAGGACGATCTCGGCTGGTCGAAGACCACGCTGGCCGGGGCGTTCACCCTGGCGGTGCTGATTTCGGCGGCGGCGGCGCCGCTTGCCGGGCGGTTGATCGACTCCGGTCACGGCGTCCGCCTGATGACGATCGGCACGATCGCCGCCGGCGGGCTGGTCGGGATGCTCGCCCTGGTCGACGCGGTCTGGCAGTTCTACGCGGTCTGGGCGTTGATCGGCGTGGCCGCCGCTGCCTGTCTCTATGAGCCCTGCTCGGCGTTCCTGATCCGCACCCAGGGCGCCGACGCGCGTCGGGTGCTGACCCAGATCACGCTGGTGACCGGGTTCGCGAGCGCGCTGGCGTTCTCGGGTGCCAACGCCGTCGCCGAGATTTGGGGCTGGCGTACAGCGGTCCTGGTGTTCGGCGCCGTGATGCTGTTCGTCGCGGCGCCGCTGTTCCACGTCGGTGGCCGCGCGGCCGACAGCGGCGACCCTGGCGACACCCGCGCCGGAGCGGGGAGGAGCGGCTCCGGCGCGCTCCGTGTGGCGCTGCGCCGCCCGGCGTTCTGGCTGCTCGGGGCCGCGTTCTCGATGATCGCGCTCAGCCACGGCGTCCTGATCACCCATCTGCTGCCCATGCTGGCCGAACGCGGGGTGGCGACCGGGGTGGCGGTGCTGGCCGCCTCCGGGATCGGGCCGATGCAGGTGGTCGGCCGGCTGGCGATGATGTCGGTCGAGCGCCGGGTGTCGATGAACGCCGTGTGCGGTCTGTCGTTCGCCCTGATGATTGCCGCGATGATCGCGCTGATCCTGGCCGGGTGCCGAGCCGTGGCTGATGGCGGCGTTCGTGGTGCTGCAGGGCGCCGGCTACGGCGTCACCGCCATCACCCGACCGGTGGTCACCGCCACGGTGCTCGGCCGCGAGGGCTTCGGCGCGGTCTCCGGCGCCCTGGCCCTGCCGTTCATCACCGCGCTCCGCGGTCGCGCCGACCCTGGCGGCCGCGGTGTGGACCGTCGGTGGCTACGACATGGTGCGCTCGGGCCTGCTGATCGTGCTGGGCATCGCCGCCGTCGCCTTCTTCCTGGCGGTGGCGTCGAGCCGGCGGCGATGACGGTCGGATGCCGAGGGGGCCGCGTTGCCGACAGCCTTCGGCCCGCGCTAGCCTGACCGCACCGGTCGACGAAACGCATGAAGCGAGATTGGACCATGGGCGCCGACCAGACCTCACGCATCCTCGCCACCGTGACCGACTGGCTGACCCGGCTCGAGGCCGCTGCCGGCAGCGGTGATCCGACTAGGCTCGCGCCGCTGTTCCTGGATGACGCGCACTGGCGCGACGCCATGGCGCTGACATGGCGCATGGTGACGGTCAGCGGGGCCGACGCCATCGCCGGCGACCTGGCGTCGCGGATTCGGGGGCGCGCGGTGCGCGGCCTGCGGGTCGATCCCGGACGCTGCCCGCCGCGGGTGGTCAGCCGGGCCGGCGTCGAGACGATCGAGGCCCTGATCGCCTTCGAGACGGATGTCGGCCGGTGTAACGGCGTCGTTCGCTTCCGGCTGGACGGCGATCCGGCGGCGCCGGCGAGGGCCTGGACGCTGCTGACCGCGCTCGACGAGTTGCGCGGCCACGAGGAGGCGACGATCCGTGGCGACCGCGAGGGGCCGGTGTTCGACCGGGAGTTCCACGGCCCGAACTGGGCCGACCGGCGGCGCGAGGCCGTCGCCTACGCCGATCGCGACCCGGCCGTGCTGATCGTCGGTGGCGGTCACGCCGGGCTGACGATCGCCGCCCGGCTGGGCCAACTCGGCGTCGACGCGCTGGTGGTCGACCGCATGCGGCGGGTCGGCGACAACTGGCGCCTGCGCTACCACGGGCTGAAACTGCACAATCAGGTGCACAGCAATCATCTGCCCTACATGCCGTTTCCCGCCGACCTGGCCGACCTACATTCCCAAGGACATGGTCGCCAACTGGCTGGAACTCTACGTCGAGGCCATGGAGATCAACTTCTGGACCCGCACCGCCTTCGAGGGGGCGGTCTACGACGACCGGAGCGCGACCTGGACCGCACGGTTGCGACTCGCCGACGGCACGGTGCGGGAGATGCGGCCGCGTCACATCGTGATGGCGACCAGCGTCAGCGGCACGCCGAGCCTGCCGGACATCCCAACGCTGGACCGCTTCGCCGGCACCGTGACGCATTCCAGCGGGTTCGCCGACGGTGGGCCTTGGCGGGATCGCGACGTCCTGGTGTTCGGCACCGGCACCAGCGCCCACGATATCGCCCAGGACCTGCACGGCAACGGCGCGCGGGTGACGATGATCCAGCGCAGCCCGACCCTGGTCGTCAACATCGAGCCGAGCGCCCAGCTCTACGACGGCGTCTACCTGGGGCCGGGACCGTCCCTGGACGATCGCGACCTGATCAACGCGTCGATGCCGCTCGCCCTGATGCGCCGCGCCCACCGGCTGATCACCGACGAGGTCCGCCGGATCGACAAGCCGCTGCTCGACGGCCTGGAGAGGGCCGGGTTCCGGCTGGATTTCGGCGAGGACGGCACCGGCTGGCCGCTGAAATACCGCACCCGCGGCGGCGGCTACTACTTCAACGTCGGCTGCTCCGACCTGATCGCTGCCGGCGCCATCCCGGTGGTGCAGTACGCCGACATCGAGAGCTTCGCGCCCGACGGCGCCCGGCTGCGGGACGGCCGCGTCCCTGCCGGCCGAGCTGATCGTGCTGGCCACCGGCTACAAGGGCCAGGAGCACATGGTGCGCAGCCTGTTCGGCGACGCCGTCGCCGATCGCGCCGGGCCGGTCTGGGGCTTCGATCCGGTAGCCCAGGAACTGCGCAACATGTGGACCCCGACCGGCCACCCCGGCCTGTGGTTCACCGCCGGCGCGTTCTCGCAATGCCGGGTCTATTCGAAGTACCTGGCGCTGCGGATCAAGGCCGAGGAACTTGGACTTTGCGCCGCATAGCCGTCGCCAAAGCTCAGGCCGGTGGCGGGCAGCTCGTCGGGGTGTGGTCGACCAGGATCAGGTCATCGACCGGGAAGCCCAGGCCCCTGGCCGTCTCGACGATCCGGTCGCGGGTCTCGGCATGGCAGGTCCGGCTGGCGCGCCAGGATCCACAGATAGTCCCGGGTCGGGCCCGAGATCGCCGCCCACTCGTAGCCTTCCTGGTCGAGGGCGAACACATGGTAGCCGCCGGCGAACGGCCAGAAGAAGGTGACCGACAGGCTGGCGACGTCGGGACTGCCCTGGAACTGCGCCTGGCCCTCGGCTTCCTTCCAGAGGCATTTGGAGCGCTCGAGCCCGCGGTTCAGCACGTCGACCGAGCCGTCGCCGCGGATCGCGTAGTCGGCGGTCACGTTGGCGAGGCCGCGCTCGAAGCTGTGGTCGAGGCGCATGATCTCGTACCACTTGCCCTCGTAGCGGGCGACGTCGAACGGCGTGACCGGCGTCACTCCATCGGGTCGGCCGGTGCAGCCGACCAGCAAGGCGAAGGCCGCGACCGCGAGCGCGGCCGAGATCAGCGGCCTCACCGGCCGATCCTCCACGCAACGGAAGCCGATATAGGCGACGGCGGTTTCCGGGGCTTGCTTGCGCGGTGGTCTCGGTGCATCGGCGCGGCGCCGTACCACCAGGACCCGCCGCGGGTGATCGCGCTCCGATCCGGCAGCCGTGTCGACCCATTCCCAGACGTTGGCGCCCATGTCGAACAGGCCGTTGACGCCGGCGGTGGTGGCGCCGGCAGGGGCCGGGCCGACGCCGCGCGCCAGCACGCCGGAGCGGTCGAGCGCCGGCGCCGGACCGCATTCCTCCAGGCAGTTCGCCCCGGCCGGGCTGTCCCCGGTGGGGTACGGGTATGTCCTGCCGGTCTCGAACGGCGCCGGGGGCGCCTCCCGGCGCTCGGTGTGCGCGGCTTCCAGCCACTCCGCGTCGGTCGGCAGCCGCTTGCCCGCCCACCGGCAATAGGCCTGAGCCTCGTCGTGGGTGACATGCACGGCCGGCTCGTCGTCGACGCCCGGCGCACCGAACGGCGTGCGCCAAGTCCATCCGGGCTTGCGAACCCAACCCGCCTCGTAGATCGCACCGCCGCCGTCGCGCTCGGCGGCGGTCACCGTGCCGGTGGCCTCGGCAAACGCCCGGAACGCTCCGATGGTCACCTCGGTCCGGTCGATCGCGAACCGGCCGATGGGCTGAGTGTCGGCGTGCGCCGCCCCGATCTGGGCGAGGGCTGCGGCAAGCGACACGGTGAGGAGCCTCGCCATCGTTTTCCCCGAACCCCGGGTCGCGTCCTACCGGGCCACGACGTCGGCGGGCAGAAACCGCCGCCGGTCGAGCAGCACGGCGGCCGCCAGGGTCTTGATGTTGGTCGGATCCTGCTCTTCCACCAAGGTGGCGTGATCGAGACCCTCGGAACGCCGGGAAACGGATTCGACGCGCCAATAGGTGATCCGGCGGTTGCCGAACGCGCCCTCGCGGATGGACTGGAAGCGGGAACCGGCCTCGATCAGCATGCGGGAAGAGGTCATTTTACTGCCTGAGCCTTTTGACGTCTGTGCTCGATATAGGGCGATGTCGTCGACCGAGCAGGGGTCGACGTCGCGGTAGCGGTCGATGGTGCCGGCTGCCGCAGGGCGGCGGCAGGGGATCGGTAGCTGGCGGCCTTCGTCAGGCGAAGAACCGGACTCCGCCGAGCGCCAAGTCGGCGCAGAAGGCCCTACCGATTGCTACCACGCCGAGGCGGCGAAGTCGCCTTGTGTCGAGCGGTATGTCCGTGCGGTGCGGAGCGAAACCCGCGAACGGCATCCGCAGCGACTGCCAGACCGGCAGGGTCCTGAAGCCGTGGCGATAGGATTGCCACGGTCGGGTGAGGTCGGGCGTCCGCAGATGCACGCCGTACTCCTGATCCTCGCCGAACACGTCGAGCTCGATGCCGGTCCAGACACCGGCGTCGACCGATACGCCGCCTGGTGCCAGGTCGAGCGCCATCTGGATGAAGCCGCCGTTGTTCTCAAGGCTGACGTCGCCGCAGAGGCGAAGGGCGGGGCGCCCGGCGATCACCTCGCGGGCCAGCGTCCCACTGGAAACGCCGCCCATGACCCGGTCGGTCAGGAGTTGCCAGTCGCTGCCTGTCGACGCCGTCGGCGGGTCGCGGTCGAGGTCGTCGATGACAGCGTTGGCGGCCATGGGGTCTCCCGGACGCGGCCGCCCGGCGGGGATGACCGCTACGCGACCTTCTGGTTGATCTCGATGAGATTGTAGCTCGGATCGTACACGTAAACCTGATGGTAGCCGGTCATGGCGTAGGTGCCGGCGTCCGAGAACACGACGTCGGCGTCCCGGAGCCGTCGCATGACCGCCTGAATGTCGGGCACGGCGAAGGCCGGGTGACCGCCGATCGACGGGTTGTGGGCGAAGCCGTTGCGGTACCCGAACCCCGCGTCCGGCCGGATGATGTGAAGGCCCCGGTTGTCGCTGCCGAGCGTCAGCACCGCGAGTTGCTTGGGATCGATGCTGAAATCGCCCATCTCCGGTGGCGCCATCCAGGTGCCTTCGCGCATGTCGGCGACGCCGGTGAAGAAGCCGATCGTGTCGCGGACGTCGTGCGCCTGCAGGTTGACGTGATGGATCAGCCAGGCGGGATCGCCGGCGCTCGCCACGCCGGCCGCCGCGTGGCGGCCGAAACCGATGAGGTTCATCGAGGGATCGAAGCAGAACAGCTGAACCGCGTCGTCGCGCTCGGGTATGACGATCTCCGAGCACGGCACTCCGAGCTTCGCCAGCCGGCTGGCGACGCCGTCGAGGTCGTCGACCTCGATCGAGACGAATTTCATGACGCGCGGGTTGTGCAGGCACTGCCGGTCGCGGGCAAACCCGGGGACGGCCGAGTAGAACGAGGCGGACTGTGCGCCGTTATCGGTGGCGACCGTCGCCGCGCCCGGGCGCCGGGAGCTGGCATGGGATGGGGCGAGGCCAACGACGCCTTCGTAGAACGTCCACGCCGCCTCGGTGTCGTGGACGCACAGCCCCACATGCCCGATCGCCCAGCCCGGTGTTCTGTTCGCAGTGGTCATGGCATGCCCTCGCTCTCCAGTTTGCGGCAAACCATGCCCGGCCGGGTCCCTTGCGACAACCGGCCGAGACGACGGAATCGCGGTCGATCCCGGCACGACACCCGACGTCAGGCGTCGATGGTCCCCGGGGGGCGGACGCCCTAGTCTGGCGACCTTCGACCGGGAGGATGCAGTCATGCTCGAAGACACGCTCGACATACCGACCGCCGACGGCGCGATGCCCACTTTCGTGTGCCGTCCCGATCGGGGCGGGCCGTTTCCGGCCGTCTTCCTGCTCATGGACGCCCCCGGAATCCGCGAGGAACTGCGGGACATGGCGCGTCGGATGGCGACCGTCGGCTACCTGGTGCTGCTGCCGAACCTCTACTACCGGGCCGGCACCGACACGTATTACGGCCCGGACGTCCTGACCGCCGGCAGCGCCGAGCACGCCCGGATGCGGGCGGTGCGGACCCGGATGACCATCCCGCCGGTGATGGACGACTTCGCCGCCATGCTGGCTTTCGTCGACGCCCGCGATGACGTCCGGCCGGGGCCGGTCGGCTGCCACGGCTATTGCATGAGCGGTCCCTACGCCCTGGCCGCCGCCGCCCGCTACCCCGACCGGGTGGCCGCCGCCGCCTCGTTCTATGGCACCTGGCTGGTCAGCGACGCGGTCGAAAGCCCGCACCTGACCATGGGCAAGGCCAAGGGTGAGCTGTACATCGCCTGCGCCGAACATGACGAGCTGGCCCCGCTGCCCATGGTCGAGGAGTTGCGCCGGCTGTTCGAGACCTCCGGCGCGCGTGGCGAGCTGGAGATCTACCCGGACGTCCACCACGGCTACGCGTTCCCGCAGCGCTGGTGCTACGACAAGCCTGCGGCCGAGCGGCATTGGCAGCGGCTGATCGCCCTCTACGCCCGCAACCTGTGAGCCAGGCCGGCCGGAGCCACTACCCGTCGGCCAGCGCCGCCGCGATCGACTGCACCGCCCGCATGGTCAGGGCGTTGCGGGCCTCGTCGATCGGCAGGGCCTGCGAGGACACCTTGGCGATGACGATGTCGCGGGCGCGGTCGACGAACAGGTTCTGGCCGTGGACGCCGAAGCCGAACAGCAGCGGCGCCGGGCCGTCGAGCGTGTACCACTGGCTGCGGTAGCGCATCGGCGCGGCGCGGAACAGCTCGGCGAAGTCGCCGCGCGCCCAGGCGGCGGCGTCGCCGCCCGAAGCCAGGTCGTCGATCCACGCCGAGGGGATGATGCGGCGGCCGTCCCGGGCTCCGTCCTGAACCAGCAATTGGCCGACCCGGGCCAGGTCGCGAACGGTCGCGCAGAACCCGCCGGCGCAGCGCGGCGCGCCGAGCCGGTCGACGGTGATGTAGGCGCTGCGCTCGGCGCCCATCGGGCGCCACAGCCGCTCCGACACCAGATCGGCGTAGCGCCTTGCGGTGGCGCGCTCGATCACCCAGCCGAGCAGGTCGGTGTTCGGCGAGACGTAGTGGAAGCGGTCGCCGTGCGGGCCGTCGGTTCCGGTCATGCCGGCGTAGAAGCTCCGCAGATCCGACGGCGGGTCTCCCGGCTCCGGCGGGTTCCAGTTCTGCGCCTTGCGGTAGGCGATGATGGCGCCGGAGGTGGCGAGGTAGTTCTCCTCGAACGCCACGCCGGCGCGCATGTCGAGCAGGTGGCGCACGGTGGCGCCGGCGTAGGCGGTGCCGGCGATCTCCGGCACGTAGCGAGTCACCGGCGCCGCCGGGTCGAGGGTTCCGTCGTCGACCAGGATGCCGGCCAGCAGGCCGAGCAGCGACTTCGACACCGACATCAGGATGTGCGGGGTGTGGGCGTCCAGGCCGTGGGCGTAGGATTCGTGCACCACCCGGCCGCGCTGCAGGATGACGAGGCCGTCGGTGTCGGTCGCCGCCAGGAACTCCCCGAAGGTCGACGCGCCGTCCACCACCAGACGGTCCAGATCGGCCGGCGCGGTGGCGAGCGGCCAGACCGCGTCGGGGTCGTTGGCGATGTCCGCCGACGCGATGATCTCGCGGACGTGGTGGAAGGCCCAGCGGTTGAACGGCGGCGTGCGCCAATTCGCCAAGGTCACCTGCGCCTCGGCCGGCGGTGGAAAGCCCTGCATCAGTCCGGTGTCCGGCACGTCGTCCTCCCTCGGCTCGTCCCATGGCCTGAACGATGCCACGCGCCGGCCGGGGAGGGGAGACGGAGATGTGGTTGCGGGGCGCCGGACCCGATGGGCAGAATGGTCGGGATTGACGAAACACCCCGAGGGCTCCGCGATGACCATCACCGACTTCCAGTCCGGGGGATACCGGTTCGTCCCGGGAGTCTTCCAGTATTCCGCCGGCGTTGCGGCGATGCCCGGCTACGGGCTGCGCCGGGTCCGGTTCCGGCGCCCGGTGCCGCTCGCCGAGGGGTTCGCGCGTGCCGAGGCCGCGATCAAGGCGGCGGGACGGCCGCTGACGGCGTTCTGCGCCTGCGAACTGCGGTCCCCCGGCCAGTTCTCCGAGGACGGCTTCCGGCGCTTCAACGAAAGCTACGTCGACACCCTGTCGCGCTGGGGGATCTACGACGGGTCGACCAACCCGGTGGCGCGCAGCAACGTCTGCCCCGAGGTCGGCGGCCCGTCCGAGCCGTCGTTCCACGCCTTCACCTTCACCGTCGAGCGGGACGAGCCGTCCCCGTCCTTCGTGGTCGCCGGCAGCGGCGAGTGCCCTGAGGGCCGCGACAACTACCGCGACCACATCGTGCGGCGCGGCGACCTCAGCCCGGCGGCGATCGCCGAGAAGGCGCGCTTCGTGCTGGGCGAGATGGAGCGCCGGCTGGGCGCCCTCGGAGCCGGTTGGGCGGAGGTGACGGCGACCCAGGTCTACACCGTCCACGACATCCACCCGTTCCTGGCCAGCGAGATCGTCGCCCGAGGCGCAGCCCCTGGGGGCGTCACCTGGCATTTCGACCGGCCGCCGGTCGTCGACCTCGAGTTCGAGATGGATTGCCGCGGCGTGCTCGAGGAGTTGGTCGCCTGACCACCAGCCTCAGGATCGCGGTCGGCGCCTACGACCGCACCCTGCCGCTGATGGCGGGGCTGGTCGGGGTCGATGGCGTCGACACCGAGTACGTGACCGCGCCGCTGGAGGAGATTTTCGCCCGGGCCTTCGACGAGCAGGCTTATGACGTTACGGAGTTGTCGTTCAGCAACTACCTGTACCTGACGGCGACCGTCGGCTGCCCCTATGTCGGACTGCCGGTGTTCCCGTCGCGGGCGTTCCGGCATTCGGCGGTTTACATCCGGACCGACCGCGGGATCCGCGGGCCGCGTGACCTGGCCGGTCGCACGGTCGGGGTCCGCGAGTACTCGATGACCGCGGCGCTGGTGGCGCGCGGCGTGCTGGAGGACGATTTCGGGCTGCGCGCCGGCGACGTCCGTTGGCGCTACGGCCCGGCCTACCGGGGTGATTCCGAGCCGATCGTCCGGGTCAGGCCGCGCGGCGTCGAGTTGGAGCCGCTGGCGACCGGTGCGAACCTGTCGGACGCGCTGCGCGACGGCGACATCGACGCGCTGGTCGCCTACAAGCCGCCGCCGGCGTTCCTGGATGGCGCGCAGGGGGTTGGTCGGCTGTTCGTCGACTACGCTGCGGTCGAGGCCGACTACGCCCGCCGCACCGGCGTGTTTCCGATCATGCACCTGATCGGCATCCGCCGTGAGATCGCCGAGCGCGATCCGGGGCTCTGCCTGCGTGTGTGCGACGCCTTCGAGGCGGCCCGGCGCTATGCGGTGGCGCGCACCGACGAGAGCCAGGCGCCGTTTACAAGCCTGCCCTGGGCGCCGACCGAGGCCGAGCGATCGCGACGGATCCTGGGTGACGATTTCTGGCGCTACGGCGTCGACGCCAACCGGCCGGCGATCGAGGCCCTGTGTCGATACTCCTGTGTCCAGGGAATTGCCCCTCGGGCGGTGATGGTCGACGAGTTGTTCGTACCGGCCACGCTGGGCTGGGCTCCCGGCTGACAGGTCCATCCTCGGCGTGCCGTCGTATGAGGGCGGGCAACGGAGGAATGGGAATGACGACACACATCGCCATCGTAGGCGCCGGGATCGCCGGGTTGGCGGCGGCGCGTCGGCTGCGCACGGCCGGGATTGCCTGCACCCTGTTCGACAAGAGCCGGGGACTCGGTGGCCGGATGGCGACGCGCCGCGAGGGCGATCTGCGGTTCGATCACGGCGCCCAGTATTTCTCCGCCCGGGGTCCACGCTTCCAGTCGGCGGTCGAGGAATGGTGCGAGGCCGGGCTGGCGGCCGAGTGGTTCGAGGGAGCCTACGTCGGGACACCCGGCATGAGCGGGCCGGCTCGGGGAATGCTCGCGGGCGAGACGGTAGTCGGCGGTTGCCGGGTGACGGCGCTGCGCCGGCTGGCGACGGGCTGGATGGTGCTGACCGCCGAAGGCCCCGTGGCGACGCCGGGAAACGGTGCCTTCTCGGCGGTCATTCTGGCTCTCCCCGCGCCGCAGATCGTGCCGTTGGCGGCCACCGCCGGGCTGGCGATGCCTGCCCTGGACGGCGTTCGCTACGCGCCCTGCTGGGCGCTGATGCTCGGGTATTCCGCCCCCACCCGGTTCGACTGGGACCGGATCCGCCCGGAGGACGGCGCGATCGCCTGGATTGCTCGGGACTCCGCCAAACCCGGCCGCTCCGGCGCAACCGAATGCGTGGTCGTCCACGCCGCACCAGACTGGTCGCGCCAGCATCTTGAGCATTCGCCGGTGGATGTCGCCGGCGCGTTGGCCTCGATGCTTCACGATCGTTACGGGATTGCCGGCGAGACCATGTTCGCGGCGGCGCACCGCTGGCGCTACGCGCTGGTCGAGCAGCCGACCGGCACGCCCTGCCTGTGGGACGCCGGATCTAGGTTGGGCGCCTGCGGCGACTGGTGCCTGGGGCCGCGGGTGGAGGCGGCATTCGACAGCGGCGAGGCGATGGCCGAGGTCGTCATCGCATCCCAGGGAGCCGGACATGGCATCTGAAAAGCCGTCACTGACCGTCTATTTCGACGGGTCCTGCCCGTTGTGCCGGGCGGAGATAAGCCACTACCGCGCGGAAGCCGGGGCCGACGCGCTGGACTTCGTGGACGTCTCGCTGCCGGAGGTCGTGGTGCCCGCCGATCTGACCCGTCAGGAGGCGATGTCGCGGTTCCACGTCCGGGCGGACGACGGGACGTTGATCTCCGGCGCTGCGGCGTTCGTCGACGTCTGGCGCCGCCTGCCACGCTGGCGCTGGGCCGCGCGCCTCGCTGCGCTTCCCGGGATGCTGGTCGTCCTCGAGACCGGCTACCGCCTGTTTCTGCCGATTCGCCCGGTGTTGGCGAAACTGTTCGGCAGAGCGCTCGCCGCTGGCCCCGGCGGTGACCGGGAGGGATCCCGATGACCCGGGATTCCGGCGGCGCCGGCGTGGCGGTCGTGTTCGGTGCCGGCGGCGGCATCGGCGGGGCGTTGATGGATCGGCTGCGGGCCGATGGTCGCTTCGACGCCGTGATCGGCTTCAGCCGGGCCGGCGAGCCTGCCTTCGACCTGCTCGATGAGCCGAGCATCGCGCGGGCTGTCGCGCTCGCGGTGGCTGCCGGGGAGTTGCGCCTCGTGGTGGACGCGACCGGGTTCCTGCACGACGCGGCGCAGAGCCCGGAGAAGACCTGGGGGGACCTCGATCCGGCGGCGCTGGCGCGGTCGTTTGCGATCAACGCCATCGGGCCGGCAATCATCATGAAGCACACGCTGCCGCTGCTGCCCCGCGCCGGCCGGGCGGTGTTCGCGACCCTGTCGGCACGGGTCGGCAGCATCGCCGACAACCGGCTGGGCGGCTGGTACGGCTACCGGGCGTCCAAGGCGGCGCTGAACCAACTGGTCCGCACGGCGGCGATAGAGCTTCGCCGCCGGCGTCCGGCGGCGCTCTGCGTGGCCCTGCATCCCGGCACGGTCGCCACCGGCCTGTCGTCCCGGTTCGCCAAGGACGGTCTGGAGGTCCAGGAGCCGGCGCTGGCCGCCGAGCGGCTGCTGGCCGTCATCGACGCCCTGGGTCCGGAGCAGTCGGGTGGCTTCTTCGACCATCGCGGCGACGAGGTGCCCTGGTAGGCCGAGCCTTGGACCGGGGACGGCCGCCGAGACGCTGGCCGTCCCCGTCCGCTCAGAACAGTTTCCCGAAGTACAGGTAGCCGGCGGTACGCCCGCCGTCACCACGGCCGAGGGCCAGGTACCCGGCGCCGAGCGGGGTGTCGGCCCCGAGGAAAGCGCTGCTGCCGTAGGCGCTGCGTGCCATGTCGTCCTGCCCGGCGGAACTGTCGAGGCGGGCGGTCTCGAACGAGGCGCCGGCGTACAGGGGCAGGTCGAAGAACAGCGGCGACCGCTTGCTGAGTCGGCGCATGTAGATCAGGTTGCCGCGCAGCAGGTTCTCGGTCGACAGCTCGTTGCGGGCGTAGCCGGAGAGGTTGAAGAGGCCGCCCACCTGGAGACGGTCGTAGGTCGGCAACTGGCCGCTCAGCGCCGTGCCGCCGCCGGCGCTCACCACCAGCGTGTTGGCGTCCCAGGTCAGCGCGTGCACGGCAGCCACGTCGAACTTGGTGTAGTTGCTGTCGGCCCCGAGGGCGGTCTGCGACGCACCGATGTTCGCGCGGATCAGGTTGCCGTCGTTCGGGAAGCTCACGTTGTCCAGGGTGTCGTAGATCAGCCGAGCGTCGGCCGAGCCGATGTTGAACGAGCCGGTGCTGCCGCCGCTTCCGGTCAACCGGTCGGTCTCGCCGAGGCCGAACCGCAGCCCGACGCGGGTGTCGAGGGCTGTGCCCCACTCGTAACCGACATTGGCCGAGACCTCGCCGCGGTAGGTGCGGAAATCGCTGGCAGTCCCGTCGGTGCCATTCACCCGAACGTCGGTCCGCGTGTACGAAACCGACGGCAGCGCGTAGAATCCGGTTCCCGGCTGCAGCGGCTGATAGAACTGCGAAGTCAGGCGCTGGGTATCGCCGATCGCCACTTCGTTGCGCGACTCCGCCCCGAACGAATTGAGGGCGGTCAGCGTCAGGCCGAAGCCCAGCATGTAGGTGCTCTCGCCGTCGACGTCGCTCTCCAGGGCCAGTCCGAGCCGGAAGTAGTCCTTGGCCCAGGTCTTCTCCGTCGCGACGACGACCAGGCCGCTTTGGCCGTTGCGGTCGGCCAGGCTGTAGTCGATCTGCTCGAACAGCCCGGAGCCGTAGAGCTGGGTGAAGTCTTCCTCGATCTGCTTCACGTCGAGCGGCTTGCCGAGCTCCTGGCGGATGCCGGCAAGCAGGCGCCGGTCCGCGAGCTTGGTGCGGTTGTCGAGGTCGATGAACTGGATCACCGGGGCCTCGACGGTTTCTCGGCCGCGCGTCTCGATATGCGCAAGATAGGTCGGCGCGTCCAGCGACAGGGCCCGCAATTGCGGCTCCAGGGCGCGTGCGGCCGCTTCGCCCGGCGGGATCATCTCGAGGATGCGGTCGAAGTCGGTGGAGGTGAGGGTGGCCAGGTCAGGCTGAATCAGGATGTCCCGGGTCCCAGGCTGGCGATCTGGGGGATCGAGTTCTGCTGAACGAGGACGGCGAGCATCTGACCCGCGATGTCGAGGCTGGTGGTCAACTGGTCGCGCTTCTTGAGGATGGTCGGGATGTCGACGACGATCAGCACCTCGGCGCCCATGGCGCGGGCGACATCGACCGGCAGGTTGTTGGCGACTCCGCCATCGACCAGCAGCCGGCCGTCGATCTCGACGGGCGGCAGGAAGCCGGGCACGGACATGCTGGCGCGCATTGCGCTGGCAAGGTTGCCCTGACCCAGGATCACCTGCTGCCCGGTTTCGAGGTCGGCCGCTACCGCGCGGTAGCGGATCGGCAAGTCGTCGAACGACTTGATGTTGTGCGCGCGCACCGTCAGTTCGCGCAGCATGAGAGTCAGGCGCTGGCCCTGAATCAAGCCCGCGGGGAGCTGCAGGGCGCCGTCCTTGATGCCGAGCTTCAGGTCGAGCAGGAACCCGTAGTCCTCCTGCTTGCGGCGCACCGGCAGCGAGCCGCGTGGCGGGCTGTCCTGGAAGGTCTTGGCCCAGTCGACGCCGTTCACGACCGATTCCAGCTCGTGCGCGTTCAGGCCGAGCGCGTAGAGGCCGCCGACGATCGACCCCATGCTGGTGCCGGTGACGATGTCGATCGGGACGTTCAGCTCCTCCAGGACCTTGAGCACCCCGATGTGCGTCGCGCCAAGCGCCCCGCCACCGCTCAGGACCAGCCCGATGACCGGCCGGCGCTGCTCTGGGGTGGCCGCAACCGCGGCGGCCATCGGCGCCGCGACCGACAGCGCCAACGCCAGCAGAAGCGCCGTGGCCCGTCGCGCGAACGCCCGAGGCGTCGGCGCCGCATCAAAGCCCGTCATCAAATCCCCCTGTTGCAAAACGCTAGCCGCCTGAAAATCCAGAGCTCGGCAGCCGTCCCCATTCCGTCGGGGCCATACTGGCCCATCGCCGCCCACCGTCAAACGGTGGCCTGTGCGGTGAGTGTTCCCCGACGCGCGACACCCTCAGGCTGAAATGCCGAATCAGAACCAATCGGCACCTTGCTGATTGTTGACTGACAACAGTAAACTTTTGGTTAGCGCAACAACCGCTCCGGAGGGCGAAATGGGCTGGTCAGATAATCTCCTTGTTCGAGAGTCACGGCTGGGCGCAACTTCCGCGCGAATATTTGCGGGTGTCCGCGGTATTATGCTCGGAGCGCTTGCTGTCGCTGCGGTCGGGGCTGCGAGCAGCGCCCACGCCCTCGCGCCGAAGCCCGATCCGTTGCCGCAGCCGGTTGCCATCACCATCGGTGCGGGCAAGGCGGCACACCTCTCGCCGATCGGCGAGATCGCCGGGCGGCTCAAGGAGCTCAACGTCGAATTGACGGTCGTCGACTTCATCCGCTACGCCGACGCCCGCACGGCGATCGCGACCGGGTCGCTCGACATGGCCACCGTCGGCCCGGCCGACCTGCCAATCTTGCTGAGCCAGAACATCAACAACATCGTGGGCCTGATGGGCGCCGGCGTCTCGCCGAAGTTCGTGGTCACGCGCAACGGCGTCGACATCAAGAAATGGGAGGACCTGAAGGGCAAGAAGATCGGCGTGGCGCCGGCCTCGGCCGTCTGGTTCCAGTTCGCGGCGATGCTCAAGGAAGTCGGCATCCCCTACAACAGCTTCACCGAGGTGAAGATCCAGGGTGCCGCGCCGAACGCGGTGGCCGCGCTGAAGCGCGGCGAGGTCGACGCGATCGTCACCTGGGAGCCGTTCGAGTCCCAGCCGGTGGCGGAAGGCTTCGGCTACTGGCCGGATGGGCTCGACTACAGCAAGTCCGAGGCCGTCGGCGCCGAACTCGGCCTGATCGTGGCGACCCGCGAGGCGCTGACCACCAAGCGCGAGGCCGTCCAGCGGGTGATCTGGGCCTATCTGGAGGCGGTCGAGCGGATGAACGCGTCGAAGGACGAGTTCGCGCGCGCCATCTCCAAGTACCAGGGCATCGACGAGACCACCGCCAAGCGGATGACCACGAACATCACCCTCGGCAACTTCCTGACGCTTGAGCAGATGCAGCGCCAGGCCAAGGCGTTCCATCAGTTCGGTGTGTTCCAGAAAGACGTCAGCGGCGAACTTGCCGCCGTGTACAACGAGGAGTTCTACAAGGCCGCCGCCGGCAAATGAGCGCTGGTGAAACCACAACCCGGTCGGACGGGCGGGGCGCCGAAGGTCTAGGCGCCCTGGCCGTCCGGTCGATCCCGGGCTGGCTAACGGTGACGATCGTTCCGGTCGTGCTGCTGGTGCTTTGGGAGACTGCGGGCCGGGCCGGCATTCTCCCGACCGGCCTGATCCCGACCCCGACCATGACGGTGAACGCCTGGTATGTCTGGACGTTCGGTCCGGACACCGGCGGCTTCAACGCGTACAGCGGCACCTGGGGCGGGGTGGTGACGAACTCCGCGCAGCGCGTCGTGCAGGGGTATGTCCTGGCGGTCCTGCTGGCGGTTCCGATCGGCATCCTGATCGGCTGGAGTTCGGTGGTGGCGCGGCTGATCGACCCGACCATCCAGTCACTCCGGCCGATCCCGATCACCGCCTGGCTGCCGTTCTCGATCGCCATGTTCGGCATCAAGGAATACGGCGCGATCTTCCTGATCTGCCTCGGGGCGTTCTACCCGATCCTGATCAACACCACCCATGGCGCGCGCAGCCTCGACCAGAACCTGCTGCGGGCGGCGATGATGATGGGGGCCTCGTCGCGTACCATCCTGTTCCGGGTGGTGCTGCCGAACGCCCTGCCGGCGATCTTCGCCGGCATGCGGATCGGCGCCGGCATCGCCTGGTCGGCGGTGATCGTCGCCGAACTGGTCGCCGTCAAGTCGGGCCTGGGCTACGTCCTGTGGGACGCCTACTACATCGGCCGGATGGACGTCGTCGTCGCCGACATGGCGTCGATCGGGTTCCTCGGCTTCCTGACCGACCGATTGATCATCGCGCTGGAACACCGGCTGGTCCGGTGGCGGCATATCCGTTGACAATGCTCGA
Organism: Rhodospirillaceae bacterium; assembly: GCA_018401495.1. Classification (GTDB taxonomy): domain Bacteria; phylum Pseudomonadota; class Alphaproteobacteria; order Thalassobaculales; family Thalassobaculaceae; genus Thalassobaculum_A. Next base: position 270,784 of record JAGYJX010000005.1, on the reverse strand, counting down.
GGAGAACCAGCAGCCGATGACCGAAAACGCCATCGAACTGTCCGGGGTGACCAAGATCTTCGGCGGGGCCAAGCCGGTCCGTGCCCTTGATGACGTCGCCTTGACCGTCGGCAAGGGGCAGTTCGTGGCGATCGTCGGGCCGAGCGGATGCGGCAAGTCGACCATCCTGAACCTGGTCGCCGGCTTCGAGAAGGCGACGTCCGGAACCGTCCTGGTCGATGGCGCGCCGGTCGGCGGGCCCGGCCCGGACCGCGCTGTGGTCTTCCAGGAAGCGGCGCTGTTCCCCTGGCTGTCGGTCTGGGAGAACACGGTGTTCAGCCCGAAGGCGCGGGGCCGCCCGGAGCGGGAGTACAAGGACAAGGCCAAGCAGTTCCTGTCCCGCGTCGGTCTGTCGGAGTTTCACGACCATCTGCCGGCTCAGCTGTCCGGCGGCATGAAGCAGCGCGTCGGCCTCGCCCGCACGCTGGTCATGGAACCGCAGCTCTTCCTGATGGATGAGCCGTTCGGCGCCCTCGACGCCCAGACCCGGATCGACATGCAGGAACTGCTGCTGTCGGTGTGGGACGAACTGCGGCGGACCGTGGTGTTCATCACCCACGATGTCGACGAGGCGATCCTGCTGGCCGACGTCGTGCTCGTGATGTCGGCGCGGCCCGGCCGGATCCGGTCGCGGGTGCCGATCGATCTGCCCCGGCCGCGGTCCATCGACCTGATCACCGATCCGGTCTTCGTCGCTCTGAAGCGCGAGATCTTCAACCAGATCCGGCACGAGGCGAACATCGCCCGTCTCGCCGCGGACTGACCCCGAAACCGTCCTGTCATCGGAGACGGAGATGACGTCGTTGCCGCTCGAAGGACTGTTGGTCCTGGACCTGACCGCGCATCGCGCCGGACCGACCTGCGTGCGCCAGCTCGCCGATTGGGGGGCCGACGTCGTCAAGATCGAGCCACCGGGCGGGGCGAAGGGCGATGCGATCGGCAGCAACCGGCACGCCACCGACTTCCAGAACCTGCACCGCAACAAGCGCAGCCTGACCCTCGACCTGAAGAGCCCGGACGGCCACGCGATCTTCATGAAGCTCGCCCGCAAGGCCGACGTCGTGGTCGAGAACTACCGCTCCGACGTCAAGCATCGCCTGAAAGTGGCTTACGAGGACGTGGCGGCGGTCAACCCGAGGATCGTCTACGGCAGCATCTCCGGGTTCGGCCAGACCGGTCCGGACGCCACCCGCGCCGGCGTCGACCAGATCGCCCAGGGAATGGGAGGGCTGATGTCGATCACCGGTGCGCCCGGCCAGGGTCCCATGCGTGTCGGCATTCCGATCGCCGACCTGACCTCGGGCCTGCTGCTGGCGCAGGGCGTTCTGCTGGCGCTGCTGCAGCGGCAGTCGACCGGCAAGGGGCAGTGGGTCCACACCTCGCTGCTCGAGGCCCAGATCTTCATGCTCGATTTCCAGGCGGCCCGCTGGCTGATCGACGGCGAGGTGGCGGGCCAGGCCGGCAACGACCACCCGACGGTGATGCCGACCGGCGTCTACCCGACCGCCGACGGTCACATCAACATCGCGGCGTCCGGTGACGCCATGTGGTTGCGCTTCTGCGAGGCCGCCGGGGCGGAGGCGCTGCGCGACCATCCGGATTTTGCGACCAGCGAGCTGCGCTCGCACAACCGCGTGGCGCTGAACGCCGGCATCGCCGAGATCACCCGGCGCGAGCCGAACCGGCGCTGGATCCGGCTCCTGAACGACGCCGGCGTGCCGTGTGGGCCGATCAACAGCATCGACCAGACCTTCGCCGAGCCGCAGGTGGCGCATCTCGGAATGGTGAAGCCGGTCGCGCACCCGGAACTCGGCGACATCCGGGTGGTCGGCCAGCCGATCAACCTGGCCGATGCGCCGCTGCCCAGCGCCTTCCGACCCACGCCCGGACTCGGCGAGCACGCCGACGAGATCCTCCGCGACCTGGGCTTCGACCCGGCGGCGGTCGACGACCTGCGCGCCCGCAAGGTGATCTGAGGACGCCGGCGGCCAGCAGCCCGAGGGCTGATGGCCGCCGGGGATCCGTCAGCCGGCCGGCGGCGGTTCCACCGCTGCGTACCAGTCGGCGATCCCAGAGCCGTTCAGGAAGACGGTGTCGCCGCGGGCCAGCAGCAGGTCGAGCATCTTCACGAACCAGTTCATCCGGTGCGGCACGGCCACCAGATGCGGGTGCAGCGGCAGCACCAGGACCCGGCAGTTCTCCTTCAGCTCCGCCTCGAAGGTCTCCAGGGTCCAGACCAGCCGGTCGTACATCACGTTGGAATGCATTCCCCAGCCCGCCCACAACGGGCCGTCGTTCAGGTCGAGCGAGTAGGGTGCCGCGATCATCGGGCCGTGCTTGGTGGTCATCCACGTCGGCAGGTCGTCGATCACCCAATCGCACAGGAAGTCGATTCCGCGCTCCTTCAGGATATCCGGGGTGTCGACCGTCTCGCTGAGGCCGGCCCCGAGCCAGCCGCGGACCGGCTTGCCGGTGAACGACTTGATCTTGGCGAGGCAGCGCTCGATCACCGCCGTTTCGTCCGGCTCGCTCTGCAGCGCCTTCTGGGTCCAGCCGTGGCCCATGAATTCCCAGCCGGCCTCCAGCATGACCTCGGCGACCCTCGGGTAGACGTCGATCACGCTGGCGTTGAGGGTGGTCGAGGCCGGCAGGCCGCGGTCGTTCAGGGCCCGCAGGATGCGCGGGAAGCCGGTGCGCATGCCGTACTCGACCCAGGAGAAGTTCGGCACGTCGGGGATCTTGTCGTTGCCGTGCGGCCCCGGGATCAGCTTGCGCGGCATCGGCTGGTCGAACGGCCAGTACTCGACGTTGACGACGATGTGGACGATCAGTGGCTTGCCCGGCACCGGCGGCGGCAGGCGCGGCCGGTCGGAGGCCATCTGGTAGGGAATGCGCGGGTTCGACACGGCTCACTCCTCGGCATTTCGGCAACGCGGGAACGGGTGAAGAGGCGGGCCTGATCCCCGAAGCGGGGCGGCCAGAAGTCGGGAGGCGATGTCTCGATAGTAGATCGGCCGCTGCATCTCCGGCTATGCTTCCGTGACGGTCGCGGTCGATTTCCAAGGCGGCCATCCCCGCACCCCTGGCCGCGAAAGTTCCCGACATGACGCGCTCCGATCTTGCCTTCCTGCCGATCACGCGGCTGTCTGGAATGCTGGATGCGCGGTCGGTGTCGGCGACCGAACTGACCCGCCTGGCGATCGCGCGGGCCGAGGGTCCGGGTAAGGCGCTGAACTGCTGCATGGCGGTGCTCTCGGCGTCCGCGCTTGCCGAGGCTGAGGCAGCCGACCGGCGGATCGCCGCCGGGCGGCGGCTGGGGCCGCTCGACGGGATTCCGGTGGCGCTCAAGGACAACATCGACGTTGCCGGCGTGCCGACCACCGCCGGGCTCGGCGGGTCCGGCCACCGGGTGCCCGACGAGGACGCCGAGGTGGTGCGGCGCCTGCGCGCGGCCGGGGCTGTCATCCTCGCCAAGCTGAACATGCAGGAGGCGGCGCTCGGCGCCACCAACGACAACCCGCACTACGGCCGGACCATCAACCCGCACCGCGCCGGCTGCTCGCCTGGCGGCTCCAGCGGCGGGTCGGGGGCGGCGGTGGCGGCCGGCATCTGCGCCGCGGCGCTCGGCACCGACACCGGCGGGTCGGTGCGGATCCCGCCTCCTACTGCGGGGTGGTCGGCCTCAAGGCGAGTTTCGGCCTGATCAGCACCCGCGGCGTCGTGCCGCTCAGCTACCAGTTCGATCACGTCGGCCCGCTGACCCGCACGGTCGGCGACGCCGCCCTGGTGCTGTCGGTGTTGCAGGGCTTCGATCCGCGCTGCACGGAGTCCCGCCGGCGCGCAGGCTGGACGGGTCGGCTCGAGCCGGGCGGTCGTCTTGACGGGGTGCGCGTCGGGGTGATCCGGACGTTCGATCAGGAACCGCCCGAGCCGGCGGTGGCGGAGGCGTTCCAGGGTGCGCTGGCGTGTCTCGAAGGCCTCGGCGCCGTGCTTCAACCGGTCGATATGGTGGGCTACGACATGGTGGCCGGGCGGCGCGCCGGCTTTCTGCGGGTGGAGGTCGAGGCGGCGCACATCTTCTCGACGGTGCTGCGCGACGCGCCCGAGCGGCTGTCGCCGGAACTCCAAGGCTATCTTGAGTTCGGCAACCGGGCCACCGCCCAGCAGCTGATGCGCGCCGATCGCCGGATCGCCGCGGCGGCGTTCGCCTTCGAGCGCTGTTTCGACGAGGTCGACCTGCTGGTCTCGCCGACGGTGCCGCAGGCGGGGATGGTGTTCGGAAACACGCCACCCGAGAACGCCGGAACCTACACGATCCCCGCGAACTTCGCCGGCACGCCGGCGATCAGCGTGCCGATGGGGCGCGATCCCGACGGCCTGCCGCTCGGCCTTCAGATCATGGCCGCGGCCGACCGCGAGGGCGCGCTGCTCATGGCCGCGGCGGCGTTCGAGGCCGCGGCCGGGCTCGACATGACGCCGCCGGAAGCCTTGGACGCCGGCGACTGAGCCGGGTCCGGTGAACGACACCGCGCCGCCGCCGCGCCGCTGGGTGGCGATGCAGGACGTCGCCGCCGCCGCCGGCGTGTCGGCTATCACGGTATCGCGGGTGCTGCGAACCCCGGCCAAGGTCCGAGTCGAGACCCGCCAGCGGGTCGAGGCGGCAATCCAGGCGCTTGGTTACGTGCCTGACCGCGTGGCCGGCAGCCTGTCGTCGCGGGAAAGCCGACTGGTCGCGGTCCTGATCTCGACCCTCGCGGGCTCGATCTTCGCGACCACCGTCGACGGGCTGGCGCAGACCCTGCGCGCGGCCGACCACCAGTTACTGCTCGGCACCACCGAGTACTCCAGCGCCAGCGAGGAGGCGCTGGTCGCCACCGCGCTCGGCCGCCGCCCGGACGGCATCGTGCTGACCAGCGGCGAGCACACCGCCGCCGCCCGGGCCATGCTGGCGAGCGCCGGGATCCCGGTGGTGGAGGTCTGGGAACTGCCCGAGGATCCGGTCGACATGGCGGTCGGCTTCTCCAACCTGGAAGCGGGCCAAGCGATGACCCGGCATCTGCACGCCGGCGGGCGCCGTCGCATCGGATTCGTCGGCAGCGGCCGGCTGCCGGTCGGCGCCGGCGACGGCGACCGGCGCGGCCGCCTGCGTCTGCAGGGCTACGGGGCGGCGCTGGCGGATCTCGACCTCGGCCCCCCAAGGGTGGTCCGCGAACCGTTCGAAGGCTCGATGGTCGAACGCGGCGCCCGCGGCCTGGCGACCCTGCTGGAACGCTGGCCGGACACCGACGCGGTGTTCTGTTCGAGCGATTCCGTGGCGCTCGGCGCGGTCAGCGAGGCCCGGCGCCGGGGCATCGAGGTTCCAGGCCGGCTGGCGATCGCCGGCTTCGGCGATTTCGAGTTCGCCGGCGCGTCCGGGCTCGGTCTCACCACGGTGCGGGTTCCGGGCCACGCGATCGGTGCCGAGGCCGGCCGCCTGCTGCTGGCACGCAAGCGCGGCGAGCCGGTCGACACCCGCATCGTCGATCTCGGTTTCGAGATCGTGCGCCGGGCTACGGCGTAACGGCCGGTCGGCGCACCACCACCGCCTTGACGGCCTGTGCCAGGATCGGCGTCAGTTCGGACATCGGCCGCTTCAGGCGACCGTAGATCGCGAAGGTCGCGGGCTGCGTCACCAGGCCGAGGGCCATCGCCGTCATCAGGTCGGGGTCGTCGCCGCGGCATTCGCCGGCCTCGATCGCCGTCTGGAACATCCGGCGCAGGCTCTCCACCGGGTTCGGCATGCCGGGTCCGACCCGGCCGAGCTGGCCGTGCTGGGACAGCAGGATGAAGGCGAACAGGTCGGCGTCGCGGTCGAACAGGGTGCAGAACAGCTCGACGGTCCGCTCGATGCGGTCTTCGAACGATCCGGGCTCGGCCGCGACCCGGTCGATGGCCGCGGCCAGCGCGAAATAGTGGGTCGAGAACAGATGCCAGGCCAGCTCGTCCTTGCTGCGGAAGTGGCGGTAGATGGCGCCTTCGGAGATCCCGACGGCGGCGGCGATGTCCTTGGTGGTGGTGGCATCAACGCCCTTGGCGGCGAACAGGGCGAGCGCCGCCCGCTCGATGCGGTCACGGGTGTCGGGGTGGCGCGGCATCGGATGGTTTGCGAGTAGTAAAGGTTCACTCACTATCGTTCTTGAAATCGCCCGGATCAAGCCCGATCGTGGCGTCGACGGATTTCCCGCCGAAGGAGAGACCTCATGCGCGCGTCACGCCGACAGATCCTAACCCTGTTGCTCGCCGGTCCGATCGGGCTGGCGCCGCTCCCAGGCCGGGCGGCCGGGACCGCAGCGGCGGAACTGGCGCCGACCCCGGCCTGCGCCGACGCCGCCGAGCCGACCCGGGCGCAGACGGAGGGGCCGTATTTCACCCCGCGATCGCCGCTGAAACGGGACTTCGCCGCCGACAGTCCGGGCGGCACCCGCATCACCGTCGCCGGATTCGTGCTCGACACCGCCTGCCGACCGCAGCCGGCCGCCCTGGTCGAGCTGTGGCACGCCGACGCCGACGGCCGTTATGACAACGACGGCTTCCGGCTGCGCGGCCACCAGTTCACCGACCCCGATGGGCGCTGGGCGTTCGACACCATCGTCCCGGGCCGCTATTCGCGGCGGACACCGCATTTCCACGTCAAGGTCCAGCGCCGCGGCGGTCCGGTGTTGACCACCCAGCTCTACTTCCCGGGCGAGCCCGGGAACACCCGCGACCGGATGTTCGACGAGCGGCTGTTGCTGGCGGTGTCGGAGGTGGGCGGGGGCAGGATCGGGCGGTTCGATTTCGTGGTGGGGTAGGACGAACAGGTCGGTAGCGATGCCGATTTGCGGTGCAGGGTTGTGGCAGCCGAGCGCAGCGCGGGAATCATCGTGCTCTCCGATGCCAGCGGGTTCGATCGGCGTCGCCAGGGACTGGCACCGCGCAGCCGGGCGCCCTGGTCGAGTTCTGGCATCCGCGGGCCGCGACCTGAACTTCGACAATTGGCTGCCGTTGCCGGAGCCCGTGTTTGCGGTCGAAATCAGTGATCCGTTTACGTTTGATAGACGAATCTTCCCAATTTCACGAATTTCAAAGGCATTTTCTAAACTTTAGAATAAATCCCAATAACATTTTTAAACTGTTGATTTAGTTAACTGTATTCTGACAGTATCAAATTGGGAAAGTTGAGAGGGGTGGACGAGTCGGGTCGACCGTCGGGGGCAATGGTGGTCCCCGGGGTTGGGGCCTGACAACATTCGCACCAACGTCGCAAAAAGCTGCCGAGCACCCACGAATGAGTTCGCGGGCGCCGGTCAACGTTGGAAAGGACGGATACAATGTCCGTATGGCAATACAATCCAGACGCAAATCAGGACGGCACGGGTGACGGGCTGGCGGATCTGTATTATCGCCCTGTCGCCACGGACGTCACGGTATCGTCGTTCGACTGGGATCTGACGGCCGTCACCATCGACATTTCCGGTGGGGTCTGGCGGATCAACGGCACCAATCTCACGAATTCGACCGGCACCAACACCAACACGACCTGGGATTCGCTGTCCATCAACCACACTGCCGGGTTTCCGAGTTCGCTCAACGCGACCGGCGGCGACCAGGGCGACTTGATTCTCGCCACCAGCAACGCCGACACGCTCAGCGGCGGCGCCGGCAACGACACGATCTCCGGTCGGGAGGGCGACGACCTCATCGTCGGCGGCGCGGGAAACGACAGCCTCTCCAGCGCGAGCGGCAACAACACAATCAGGGGCGGTGACGGGAGCGACTTGGTGATCGGCGGCTCGGCGGCCGATACGCTGTCGGGCGGATCCGGCGACGACACGCTGAGCGGCAGCGGCGGCCACGACACCATTTCGGGCGGCAGCGGCGCCGACCTCCTGGTTGGAGGCGCCGATTCGGACGAACTGGCCGGCGGTTCCGGCAACGACACGTTCAGCGGCAGCGCTTCCGACTTGAACGGCGACACGATCACGGACTTCGCCATCGGCGACAGCATAGTGGTCGTCGGTTCGGACGTGTCATCGGTGCACGGCAGTGCCGCCAGTTCGACCCTGACCCTCGGCGGTGGCCAGACGATCAACATGACCGGGCTGACCTCGGGAAGCGGCTTCTGGAGCGCCAGTTTCAGCGGCGGCAACACCACGATCGCCCTCGTGACCTCTTTCTCATCCTCCTCCGGGGGCAACGGCGACAGTTCCGGCGGCACCGTGACGGTGACCGACGGCGGCGTGAACGACACCTCGGGCGGATCGCGGACGGTGACCAACACCGGCACCACCAGCGGCTCGGCAGCGATCGTCCAGAACACCGGCAACAACGGCAACGTGGTCACGGCGACCCTGCCGGCCTCGGTCAGCATCACCTCCCAGGGCCCGTCGACGGCACAATCCGGCACCGACGCCGTGAACACGCTGGTCGGCGCCATCGAGGGCCGCGGGTCGACCGGACAGGTCGGGCTGGTCGGCAACGCCCAGACTTACTTGAACACGCTGTCGTCAACCACGACCCTGGACATCCGGACCATCGTGCCGACCCTGACCTCGGGCGTCACCACCGACGACCCGATCGTGATCACCGGCAGTACCGGAGGCAGCCGGTCCGAGGCGTTCGTGATCGACATGCGCTCGATCACCGGCAAGACCCTGCAGGTCGACAACATCGAGTTCATCTCGATCATCGGTAACGCCACGGTATCGGGCGGTGCCGGCGACAACTACGCGACCGGCGACGACAGCGCGCAGTTCATCTCGCTCGGTGAGGGCAACGACACGCTTTACGGCGGCGGCGGCAACGACACCATCGGCTCCGCCGGTGGCGACGACCGGCTGTTCGGCGAGGCCGGTGCCGACACCGTGATCGGCGGCGCCGGCAGCGATTCGCTGTGGGGCGGGACCGAAGCCGACGTCATGTACGGCAATACCGACGGTGATCTGCTGTATGGCAACCAGGCCAGCGACACGCTGTATGGTGGCCAGGGAGGCGACACGGTGTTTGGCGGCCAGCACGCCGACATCGCCTATGGAAACCTCGCCGACGATGTTCTCTACGGCAATTTGGGGGAGGACACGCTGTTCGGTGGCCAGGGCAATGACGTCCTGTTCGGCGGCCAAGACGGCGATCTGCTGGTCGGCGGCCTAGGCAGCGATACGCTACACGGCGGCCTCGGTGACGACACGATTGCCGGTGGCGGCGGTGCCGACCTGATCGTCGTCGGCAACGGCGGCGGTGCCGATCGGGTGACCGACTTCGACGGCTCGGGCGGTGACCGGGTCCAGATCGCGTCGAACATCAACGGCACCGGGATCGACACCTACGCCGAGTTGCTGGCGGCGGCGACCGATGCCACCGGCGGACTGTCGATCGCGCTCGGCGGCGGCAACACGCTGACCTTGAACGGCGTCACCGTCTCGGAGCTGCAATCGGGGTGGTTCGTCTTCAGCTAGGCGCGTCCCTCGATCCAGGCCCTTGCTTTCTGTGGGTCCGCTGCTGAAAGGCTCCAGTAGGCAGGGTGCAAGAGGCAGCCGAGGGCTCCCGCAGTTCAACCGAACTCTCGGCCCTCCTCGGTGCGCAGGAAAGGGATGAGGTCGAGCACGATCGACGGTCTGCCCAGCGCGGTCAGGATCATGTGCACCTGACCGCGATGATGGGTCTGGTGGTTGAAGAGGTGGGCCAGGGCCGGCGCGATCCCCTGCGAGACGGTGCGCTTGTCGACGCCGGCCGTGTAGGTGAAGCGGCCGACAAGCGCCGCGTCCGTAAGGCCGTCGACCCAGTCGATGATGCGCTTGTCCTCCGCGGTGCGGGCCGCTTTCAGGGCGCCCAAGGTGGGAAACGGGGCTGCGTCCATCGGGTACGGCGCCTCGCCGGCAAAACGGTTCAGCCAGATGCGGTCACCAACCAGGATGTGGTTGAGCGTTCCCAGGGCCGACCGGAAGAACGCTCCGAGATCGCGGTTGATTTCGTCCTCGGTCAGTTCGCCGGCGGCGGCATAGATCTCGGTGTTCGCCCAGCGATTGTAGGCTGCCAGCATCTGGAAATGTCTCTTCATCGACATTCTTCCCGCTGAAGTGTGAACGATCCCGACACCGGAAGTTGCGAACCAGGACTTCGGGAACGGCGCCGCCAAGCGTCAAGTGCGGCGCGCCGCTTCAATCGTGGCGACATCGATCTTGCCCATGGTCATCATCGCCTCGAACGCGCGCCTGGCTTCGTCGCCGCCGGCCGCCAAGGCGTCGGTCAGGACGCGTGGGGTGATCTGCCAGGACACTCCCCACTTGTCCTTGCACCAGCCGCAGGCGCTCTCCTGGCCGGCGTTGCCGACGATGGCGTTCCAGTAGCGGTCGGTCTCCTCCTGGTCGTCGGTGGCGATCTGGAACGAGAACGCCTCGTTGTGCTGGAAGGCGGGGCCGCCGTTGAGGCCGAGACAGGATACCCCGGCGACGGTGAACTCGACCGTCAGCACGTCGCCTGCCTTTCCGGAGGGATAGTCGCCGGGCGCCCGGTGCACGGCGCCGACCGCGCTATCGGGAAAGGTCTCGGCATAGAAGCGGGCGGCGTCCTCGGCGTCCTTGTCGTACCAGAGGCAGATGGTGTTCTTCGCCACGTGTGATCCTTTCGGTTCGGCGGCACCCCCGACGCGCTCCCTGTAGATCTATAGCCCGACGCGGCGGCCGATCTCCACCCTTACGCGGCTATCAGCGCCACGATCCGGACGGCGCCGGCGAACAGCCCGGTCGGGTGTCGGCTTCAGGTGGCGAAGCCGTACTGGGCCGCCAGTCGTCCGGTCACCAGTTCGACCAGGCGGCGGTCAGCCGGCGCCATCTCCGATCGCCACTCCTCGTCCGGTTCAATCACGACCGTTCCCTGCTGAAAGCGTATCGGATTGCCGGCAACGCTGTGGTTCACGCTGAACTGCACCCGGCGGTCGTCGATGAAGGGGGCGCCGCTCTCCGGCAGTTCGAGGGCAGCGCACAACCGCGTCAGAGTCTCGCGCGGCGCTGCGGTGAGTTCGTCGTAGCGGAGTCGGATCGAGCGTCGCGCGGTGGCCGCAACCTGCTCGCTCAACCGGTTCAGAAGCACCCACTCGAAGGCACTTTCGAGCGCCGACTGACGCGGCATGAAGCGGACCTCATCGACGACTTCCGGCCGCCGTCGAAGTCGGCTGCGCGAGAACACTGCGGCTCGCGGATCTCTGACCAGGTGCACCACGCGAAGATCGATTCCGGGTGTCTGGGCAAGTATCAGTCCGTGCGTGGGATCCTTCGAGGAGTCGATCACCACCGTCGCGTTCTGAACCTCCGCCGCCGCCGCAATCACCCGCCTCAGGGTATCGCCGTAGCGATTGAGCCGTTCGCGGAAACGCCTGTCGCGCAGCCCTGGGAGCAACAGCCGCGGGAGGTGGCGCCAGCGGTCAACGGCGGACTTGTCACGCTCGATCGACGCCAGATCTTCTGACCCATGAAGGAAGGCACGATCCAGTGTCGCCCTCCAGACAGCGCAATCGTGGAAAGCCGTGCCGCAGCCGCAAAGGACGTTCTGCCGGTAGCCATTTTCCCACAGGAACCGCAGTTCTCCGACTGTCGCCACTCTGTCCATGCCGTTCAGGCATAAATCGAGGAGAGTGCTGCCGCTGCGACCCACGCCAGCAATGAAGACCACTGGCAGATCGCCCGATGAGGAGCCAGTCAAACTCCCTCCTCCCCCGGCGACCTCGTTCGCAGAGTCCTGGACATCCTGCACATTCATGTTGGCAGTCGCCTCCAGGAATAGTCTGAACAAGTCAATCCTCTATTCGAAGTTGGTGATATACCCACACCATCCAAATAACCACGACGAAGTTCAGACTACGCTAGCGAGAGACAGGTCGTGCTGGCGACTGCATTGGTCCTGTAGCGCTGCCTCCGTGCTGATCACCAGCGACGCTGCGGCGAGGCTTGAAGCCAAGGATTCCAGCCGACGCCACGGCATGTCTTTGGCATTGGCGGCTGGACGCAGTGGGCGATCTTTCCGGGCGGCGGCTGCCGCTCTATCGACTCACCGACAATAGGGTCATCCTGGATGCGAGAGTCACCCCGTAAGGCATTATCGTATGGAGGTTTTTGAAAGCGTGATAGGATGGTATAGATAGTTTCTGTCCAGGCTGGATCGATCGAGGCGCACCGATGGAAGCACCGATGACCGCGCCGCGACCGGCGCCCCGGATCCTCGTCCTGGCGACCGCCGCCCTCGGCCTGCTGGTCGCGTCCTGCGCCGGCGACAGCCGCCCGCCGGCTCCGGAGCCGAGTCCGGCTGTCTACGGCCAGCCGACCGCGGGGGACCCCTGGGGGCACTACATCCGGGCGGCGGCCCAGCGCTTCGACGTGCCGGAGGGCTACATCCGCACCGTGATGCAGATGGAGAGCGGCGGACGCACCACGCTGGGCGGCCGTCCGATCACCAGCCGCGCCGGGGCCATGGGGCTGATGCAGGTCATGCCGGCGACGTTCGCCGAGCTGCGCCGCAAGCACAACCTCGGCCCCGATCCCCACGACCCCTGGACCAACATCCAGGCCGGCACCGCCTACATTCGCGAGATGTACAACCTCTACGGCGCGCCGGGCTTCCTGGCGGCCTACAATTGCGGTCCGGGCTGCTACGGCGAATACCTCGCCGGGCGACGAAGTCTGCCGGGCGAGACCCGGGGCTATCTCGCGAAGGGCACGCAGATGATCGCGGCGCGGGAGCCGGGTGTCCGGGTCGCCTCGGCCATCGAGTATCGGCCGCGCGAGCGTGTCGTCGACGGCGAGGGCGTCGCCCCGCGATTGACGCCACCAGTCCAGGACCCCGGCCGGCCGCAGCGTCTTCCACCGCTCCCGCCACGCGGCCGTCCCGCCCACCGCTGGTGGCGACTTTGCCGCCTCCGCCCGCCGTGCGGGGCCAGGCCCGGTCGCCGGTCTGGGTGGCGTCCCCGATGCCGGTTCCGGCCGCGGTTTCGGCCCCGGCCGGGTCACCGCCGCCCGGAGGCTGGGCCATCCAGGTCGGAGCCTTCAGCACGCCGACGGCCAGCAGCCAGGCGGCCGAGCGGGCGCGCCAGCTGTCGCCCGATCTGCAGACCTACGAGGTCCGGATCTCCGAGATCGCGACCTCGGCCGGCACGCTTTACCGGGCGCGCGTCGTCGGGCTCGACGAGCAGAGGGCGAATTCGGTCTGCTTGCGGCTATCGGAGATGGGGGCGGCCTGCGTCATGGTGCGCGACAGCTGAGCCGATCCGGCAACGCAGACCGGACCAACCAGCGCGGCGGCGATTACGCCGCCGCCGCTTGCGGGGCGGGTGGCTTCGGCAGCAGCGCCACGACGATCTGCACCAGCCCGGCGAACAGCCCGGTCGCGATGCCGAGCTGCAAAGCGAGGTCGTAGGAGCCGAGCGCCGCGAACATCCAGCCGCCGCCGAAGGCGCCGATGAAGCTGCCGATCTGGTGGCTGAAGAACGTCACGCCCTGCAGCATGGCCAGCCAGCGCAGGCCGAACAGCTCGACCACCGTTCCGGTCACCAGCGGCGCCACGCCGAGCCACAGGAACCCCATGATCGCGGCGAACACCACCGTGCTTTCCGGCGTCGGCGGCTGCACGAAGTAGGCGGCCAGCGTCACCGAGCGGATGATGTAGATCAGGCCGAGCAGCGCCTGCTTGTTCCAGCGCCCGCCGGCCCAGCCGAAGAACAGGCTGCCGAGGACGTTGAAGCCGCCGATGGTGCCGAGCGCGGTTGCGCTCAGCATCGGGTCCATGCCGCAGAGCAGCAGGTAGGACGGCAGGTGGGTGGTCAGGAACACCAGCTGCATGCCGCACACGAAGTAGGCGAGCGACATCACCACGAAGGGCAGGTTGCGCGACGCCAGCTGGAGGGCGGGAAGGGCGTTCAGCGCGTCGGCGCCACCCGTGACCGCCGCCGCCTCCGGTCGCCGGTCGACCCGGCCGGCCAGCCACGCCGACGGGATCATCACCAGGGCGAGGACCACGAACCCGACCGCGCCGAAGCGCCAGCCGTACTCGGTCGACAGCAGTTGCCCGATCGGCGCGGCGATCAGCGCGCCCACCGACCCGGCCGCCGAGACGATTCCGAGATAGGAACTGCGGCGCTCGGCCGGCACCACGCGGGCCGTGACCGCCAGCGCCATCGACGCCGACGCGAACGCCAGGGCGACGCCGATCAGCACGCCGGCGCCCAGCATCACCGACAGCAAACCCTGCGCGCCGGCCATCAGGGCAAGGCCCGCGACATACAGAACCGCGCCGGTGACCATCACCGGGCGGTACCCCCAGCCGGTCGCGAGCGCCCCGACGAATGGTTGGAAGACGCCCCAGATCAGGTTCTGAACCGCGATCGCGAAGGCGAAGTCGGAGACCGAGATGGCGAGGTCCGCCGTCAGCGGCGTCATGAAGATGCCGAGGCTCTGGCGGACGCCCATGGCGACGCTGAGCATCACCGAGGCACCGATCAGGATGGGCACCACCGCCCGCACGCTGCTGTCTCGCTGCACCACGATCCCTCCGCGAGCCCAAGGGCGGGCCTCTGCGCGCGGCTAAGCTACGGCGGTGGGGATCATCGTCACAATCGCCGGATTTGGCAGCAGTCCCCTGTCCCGGTGCGATCTCCCGGCACGCGTCAGGGTCCGACGAAGGCCACGAGGCGGCCGCAGACCAGCGCGCCCAGCCAGCAGGCCAGCGAGACGACGGCGTGACCGGCGAGCCGCCGGTCGCCCGCGGCCTCCAGCCACCAGCCGGCCCTGACGTGGAGCGTCAGCGCCGCCAGCGTTCCCGCGGCGACCAGCGCCAGCTTGATCTGAAACAACCCGAGATCCGCGTACTCGCCGGCGCGGGTGGCGAACAGCAGAACCCCCGCGGCGGCGGCCAGCGCCAGCCCGGAGGCGGCGACCGGCACCAGCACCCGGGCCAGATCCCGGCGCGGCACCGACCGCCAGACCCCGAGCAATCTGAGGTCCAGCGGCAGGATCGCGCCCACCAGCAGGGCTATGCCGAGGACATGAGCGGTGTTCGCGGCCGCGTATTCCCAGCGCGCGCTCCGGAGGTGCTGGGCGACCGCGCTCGCCTCCAGGGCCGCCAGGATGCCGTCCAAGGGGCTAGGTGCGGCCGGAGTAGAGGATGTGCTCCTTGTCGCCGATATAGACCCGGATCGCCTTCAACAGCCGGTCGGCGGCGTTGGCCGACGGTTCGCCCACCACCCGGATCTCGACGCCTTCGGCGAGGTCGCTGTCCTTCAGCCCGGCGCGCTCGTTGCGCCACGGCTGCCCGACCTCGACGGTCCAGATCTCGCCCTCGACGTCGACCGTCCAGCGCGCCGTGTGGGTTGCCGAGGCGCGCCGTCTTGATCAGGCCGGTCAGCTCGATGTTGCCGCCGGTGGTCCACGACCAGCCGTGGTGCGCGACGGCCTGCCCCGCCTGCAGGGTGAGCCCGAGCGCCAGCAGCGCCGTCAGGAGCAGTCTCTTCATCATCGTCCTCCGCCTCTTCACGCTTTTGGTCTTCGCCTTTTGAGATACGTGTGCGACCGGCGGCTGCAAGGAACGCACGGGATTTTGAACGCCGCGCTCGTCCCGACGCCGGCGGATTGCTCTACGATCCCGTGCTCCGGTGCCTGTGCGCCACTCCCAACGGACGGAGCGACCAGCCATGCAACGCAAGCGCGCGAGCGATTTCGACCCCCGTCTCCTGGAACTCTACGACGGCTATGTCCACGGCAAGCTGACGCGGCGCGGCTTCATCGACGCCGCCGGCAAGATCACCGTCGGGGCGGCGGCGGCCGCAGCGGTGCTGGAGAGCCTGCAGCCGAACTACGCGCTGGCCAACCAGGTCGCTCCCGACGACCCGGCGATCCGCACCGAGCGGGTCGAGTACCCGTCGCCGAAGGGCCACGGCACGGTGCGCGGCCTGATGGCGCGCCCGGCCGACGCCGTGGGCAAGCTGCCGGCCGTGCTGGTGGTGCACGAGAACCGCGGCCTCAACCCCTACATCGAGGATGTGGTCCGGCGCACCGCCAAGGCCGGCTTCCTGGCGCTCGGCCCGGACGGGCTGACCTCGCTCGGCGGCTATCCCGGCAACGACGACGACGGCCGCGAGATGCAGCGCAAGCTCGATCCCGCCAAGCTGATGGAGGATTTCTTCGCCGGCTACGAGCACCTGGCCGGCCACGCCGAGGGCACCGGCAAGGTCGGCGCCGTCGGCTTCTGCTACGGCGGCGGTGTCTGCAACGCGCTGGCGGTGGCCTATGCCGAGCTGGCGGCCTCGGTCCCGTACTACGGCCGGCAGGCGAGCGTGGAGGACGTGCCGGCGATCAAGGCGCCGCTGCAGCTGCACTACGCCGAACTGGACGAGCGCATCAACGCCGGCTGGCCGGCCTACGAGGCGGCGCTCAAGCAGCACGGCAAGGCGTACTCGGCGCACTTCTACCCCGGCGCGAACCACGGCTTCCACAACGACACCACGCCGCGCTACGACGCGGCGGCGGCGGAACTGGCGTGGTCGCGGACGCTCGAGTTCTTCCGGACGCATCTGGTGGGGTGAGAGAGGCAGATCGACGGCCTCAACTGGGTTGGTTGCCGGACCATTTTGAGCGCGTCAGCTCGTACCAGACTTCCCCGTGCTCGCTGCCAGGCACTGGGGCGGCGTTGAAGGGCACAGTGCGGGCATGGGTCATGCCGATTTTCTCCATCACACGGCGCGAGCCGTGGTTCACCGCCATGGTGCAGGCCAGGATCCTGTCATAGCTGGCGACCTTGAAGCCCCAGTCGACGAGAGCCGAGGCCCCCTCCGAGGCGAGCCCCTGTCCCCACTCCGACCGGCGCAGCCGATACCCGATCTCGGCTGTCGCCTCGCCCTCCCGAGACAGGCAGAACCACCCGACGAACTGGCCGTCGGCCGTTCGGCGCGCCGTCCAGACGTAAGGCTCGGTTCCCCTGGGCATGAGGAACGTCACGTCCTTGGGGTCGGTCGTCGCGTGGTCGACCGCGCCGCCGTTCAGAAAACGCATCACCTCCGGATCGCGCTCGAGGGCGATGAAGTCCGCGCGGTCGCTCGGGCGGCAAGGACTGAGCGTCAACCTCTTCGTCTGCAACACGGCGTCACTTCGTATCGAGCAGGATCATCAGAAGAGGTCCGCGACGAGGCTTTCGATGGTCGCCCGCTGCGGGTCGAACCCGATCTCGGAGAGCCCCGGCATCGACAGCGTCTCGACGATGCTGCGCTGCGTTCCGGTGAGCCTGCGGAACTCCTCGATGCTGAGCAGTACATGAGCGGGCTTACCCCGGTCAGTGATGATGACCGGTCCATGCCTGGCCGCCTTCTTTGCCTGGCTGAACTCCCGGATCACCTCGCGGCTCGAAAAAGTCGTGAGTGGCCTCGTCTCCAGCCCAACACCGGTGGAAGGAACGCACCTCGCCGCCTCAATCAGACCTCGAACCCGCACCGGGTGTGCGCCACACCGCCAGGGGTGGCGAGCGGCCGCGGCCGCTCGACCACCGCCCGGCGACGGCACGATCAGGTGTAGCGGTAGGGCCGTCCGGCCTTCTGCATGTCGGCGTTGTACTTCTTGAAGATGTCCACGACCTTCTTCTTGGTCGGGGATTCGGCGGCGATCTCGTCCCAGAACTTGATCGCGGCATCCTCGACCTTGGCCCATTCGGCGTCGGGGATGGTGGTCAGCTTCATCTTGGTGCCGTTGACCCGCAGGGCCGCCTCACCGCCCCAGTACCACCACTGGCGGTAGTAGTGGCTGCTGTCCATGGTGATCTTCAGCAGTTCCTTCATCTTGTCGGGCAGGGCGTTGTAGCGGTCCATGTTGGCGAAGAACGAGCCGGCCCAGGCGCCCGAGATGTTGTTGGTCAGGAAGTAGTCGGTCACGTCAGCCCAGCCGACGGTGTAGTCCTCGGTGATGCCCGACCAGGCGACGCCGTCGAGCTCGCCGGTCTGCACCGCGACCTCGATGTCCTCCCACGGCAGGGTGACCGGGACCACGCCGAACTGCGAGAGGAAGCGGCCGGCGGTCGGGAAGGTGAACACCCGCTTGCCCTTCAGATCCTCGAGGCTGTTGATCGGGGTCTTGGTGGCGAAGTGGCAGGGGTCCCAGGCGCCGGCCGACAGGTGCTTGACCCCGACCTTGGAGTACTCGGCGTCCCAGATCTCGTTCAGGCCGTACTGGTTGAACAGCACCGGCACGTCCAGGCTGTAGCGGCTGGCGAACGGGAAGTAGCCGCCGAACACCGTCACCTCGGTCGGCGAGGCCATGGAGTCGTCGTCCGACTGCACCGCGTCGATGGTGCCGCGCTGCATGGCGCGGAACAGCTCGCCGGTCGGCACCAGCTGATCGGCGTAGAACAGCTCGATCTGCATCTCGTCGCCGGCGATCTTGTTGAAGCTGTCGATGGCCGGCTTGATGACGTGCTCGGCCAGCGCCGGCCCGGCGTAGGTCTGCATGCGCCAGCGGATCGTCGACTGGGCGTGGACGGCCGGGGCGGCCAGGGTGGCGGCGCCGATGCCGGCGGCTCCGGCGAGCGCGCCGGTGGTGAGGAATTTCCGTCTGGTGGTCATTGTCGGTCCCCTGTTCTGGTTGGTGGCCCCTTGGCGGGGCGCTCTGCGGTTACTTCCCGTAGACGACGTTCGGCAGCCAGAGCGCGATCTGCGGGAAGGCCATGACCAGCGCCAGCGCCAGTATCATGACGAACACGAACGGCACGATCGAGCGGTAGATGTCGCCGAGGCTGATCTCGGGCGGCGCCATCGCGCGCATCAGGAACAGGTTGTAGCCGAACGGCGGCGTCATGTAGGCGATCTGCGTGGTGATCGTGTAGAGGATGCCGTACCAGATCAGGTCGAAGCCGAGCGCCTGGACCAGCGGCACGTACAGCGGCGCCACGATCACCAGCATCGCCGTGTCGTCCAGGAAGGTGCCCATCAGGATGAAGCTCAGCTGCATCAGGATGAGGATCACCCAGGGGTCGAGGCCGAGCTGGTCGGTGAACAGATTGTCGATCGCCCGCACCGCGCCGAGGCCGTCGAACACCGCGCCGAAGCCGAGGGCGGCGAGGATGATCCACATGAACATGCAGGAGATCGCCAGGGTCTGGCGCACCGAGGTCTCGAACACCGCCCGGGTCATCCGGCCCTTGGCGACGGCGGCCAGGAACGCCGCGGCCGCGCCGATCGCCGAGCTCTCGACCAGCGAGGTCCAGCCGTTGACGAACGGCACCATCATGGCCGCGAAGATGCCGAGCGGCAGCAGCCCGGCGCGCAGCAGCCGCAGCTTCTCGGCCATCGGCACCCGCCGCTCCTCGGCCGGCAGCACCGGGCCGAGATGCGGCTGCAGCCAGCAGCGCACCACGATGTAGACGATGAACAGCCCGGCCATCATCAGCCCGGGCATGACCCCGGCCAGCCAGAGCTGGCCGACCGGCTGGCGGGCGATCATGGCGTACAGCACCAGCACCACCGAGGGCGGCACCAGGATGCCGAGGCTCGATCCGGCCTGCACCACCCCGGTGACCATGGTCTTGTCGTAGCCGCGGCGCAGCAATTCGGGCAGGGCGATGGTGGCGCCGATCGCCATGCCGGCGACCGACAGGCCGTTCATCGCCGAGATCAGCACCATCAGCGCGATCGTGCCGATCGCCAGCCCGCCGCGCAGCGGCCCCATCCAGACGTGGAACATCCGGTACAGATCGTCGGCGATCTTGGACTCCGACAGCACGTAGCCCATGAAGATGAACATCGGCAGCGTCAGCAGCGGGTACCACTTCATCAGCTTCATGGCCGCCGAGAACGGAATGTCCGACCCGCCGGTGCCCCACAGCAGCATGGCCGCGGCGGCGCCGACGAAGCCGATGGCGCCGAACACCCGCTGCCCGGTCATGAGCATCAGCATCATGGTCGAGAACATCAGCAGCGCGATCATCTCGTAGGACATCAGGGGTTCACTCCCCGGATCCGGCAGATGTCCTTGAGGAACTCGGCGCTGGCCTGCAGCAGCATCAGCACGATGCCGACGCACATCACGATCTTGATCGGCCAGAGATACGGGCGCCACGCGGTCGGGCTGCGCTCGCCGTACTCCAGCGAGTAGGCGGTCGACTGGATGCCGCCGTACAGCAGCACGCCGAGGAAGTAGATCAGGAACAGCACGCTGAACGCGTCGACCCAGGCCTTGGTGCGCGGCGACCAGCTGCCGTAGACGAGGTCCATGCGGACGTTGGCGTCGAGCTGGATCGAGTAGGGGCCGCCCAGGACGTAGTAGGCGACCATCATGAACTGGGCCATCTCCAGCGTCCAAAGCGACGGCAGGAAGAAGGTCTTGGAGATCGACGACCACAGCAGGATGCCGGCCAGCACGAAGATCAGGTACATGGCGAACCGCCCGACGCGCCGGTTCACCGCCTCGACGGCGCGGATGTAGAGCAAGACGAATTCAGGCATGCCGACCCACCGCCGCTGTCGCAAGCCGAGACTTTGCCAGAGCAACCCGCAACGCCGTCAAGGTTTCATTGACGGCGGCGGCCGATTTGCGGGGGCCGTCGAGGCGGCGGGTGGGCCCCGGGTCGCGCTTCGCTTGCCCGGGGTGACGACGGAGGGGTGTTGGCTGACGCGGCGGCGGGTGGGCGGCGAAGAGCGTGATCGGTTCCTCCCCCTCACTGTCGTCACCCCGGACGAGCGCGCCTCGGCGCGGTCGAGCCGGGGCCCAGAGCGCGACGGGATCTGGCCGATGACACTCCGACGGGGCGGCGGGTGGCCCCGGGTCGCGCTTCGCTTGCCCGGGGTGACGACGGAGGGGTGTTGGCTGACGCGGCGGCGGGTGGGCGGCGAAGAGCGTGATCGGTTCCTCCCCCTCACTGTCGTCACCCCGGACGAGCGCGCTTCGGCGCGGTCGAGCCGGGGCCCATGGCGCGACGGGATCTGGCCGATGACGGCTCCGACGAGGCGGCGGGTGGGCCCCGGGTCGCGCTTCGCTTGCCCGGGGTGACGACACGAAGGGGGCGGTGACATCCCTTCCTATCGTCGTCACCCCGGACGGGACGCCCGCAGGGCGGGCCGATCCGGGGCCTACGGAGCGACGGGCGCCCCTCAGCCGCCGCGCTTCATCGCGTCCGCCATCTTCTCGGCGATCATCACGGTGGTGAGGTGGGTGTTGGCGCGCACCACCTCCGGCATCACCGAGGCGTCGACGACGCGCAGGCCGCTGCAGCCGATCACCCGGCAGGCCGGGTCGACCACCGAGCGTGGGTCGTCGGCGGTTCCCATCCGGCAGGTGCCGCTGGCGTGCTGGGCGTCGGAGCACTCGGCCAGCATCCAGTCGTCGAGGGCCGCGCCGGTCAGCTCGTCCTCGAGCGAGCCGCCCGCTCGCCCCGTACTCGACCCGCGAGGCGACCGCCGTCACCCCGGCGTCCAGCCCGATCGTCGCGCAGCCGGCGCACCCCGTCGCGCATCCGCACCAGGTCGCGCTCGTCCGACAGCATGCGCTCCTCGACCGCCGGGTCGGCGCGCGGGTCCGGCGACACCGCCCGCACCGTGCCCTGGCTGAAGGCCTGGTAGAGCGAGACCGCGATGCGCCCGCGCGCCAGGTCGCCGTCGGCCTCCGAGCGCAGGTTGCCGGCGATCATGATCATGTCGTTGGCGCCGGCCCCGGCCAGCCCCGAGGAATAGCGCAGGCAGCAATTGGTGTGGCGGTGCATGCGGGTGCCGACCCGGGCCTCCGGCTTCAGGTCCAGCAGGATGCCGAGGATCGGGTGGTCGAGCAGGTTGTCGCCGGCCGGACGGTCGGCCACCACCGGGATCGCCGAGCGACCGGAGGTGGGCCGCCGGGCCGATGCCGGAGCGCTGCAGGATCGCCGGCGAGTGGATGGCGCCGGCCGACAGGATGACCTCGCGGGTCGCCCGCACCTGGCGGCGTTCGCCGGCGATCCACACGCTCACGCCGGCGACGTGCGGCCGGTTGCCCTCGACCGTCAGGGTGTCGACCAGCGCCTCGCCGACGATCGTGAGGTTGGCGCGGCCGCGCGCCGGCTCCAGGTAGCCGTCGTTGGTCGAGACCCGGTAGCCGTCGCGGCTGTTGATCGCGTAGGGCGAGGCGCCGGTTCCCTCGGGCGCGTTGTGGTCCTCGCACCACGGGTAGCCGAGGTTCCCGGCCGCCGCCTTCAGGGCCCGGTCGACATGGCCCCAGTCCTCGACCGGCGCGCGGTACACCGGGATCGGCCCGCCCCGGCCGTGATAGGGCGCGTCGCCGAAATCGACGTCGTCCTCGAGCTTGCGGAAGTAGGGCAGTACCTCCTGCCAGCCCCAGCCGGCGCAGCCCAGCGCCGCCCAGCGCTCGAAATCGTCGGGGATGCCGCGGATCGCGATCTGGCCGTTGATGGTCGAACTGCCGCCGATGGCGCGGCCGCGCCACAGCAGCTTCGGCTCCTGCCGGTCGGTGCGCCGGGCCAGCAGGGTCGGCCAGCGGTAGTCGTCGTCGCCGATGGCGCGCAGCGGGTTGGGGATGCGGATGTGCTCGGGCGTGTCGGCGGTGCGGAAGTCGCGGCCCGCCTCCAGCAGCAGCACCCGGACAGCGGGATCCTCGGTCAGCCGCGCCGCCAGCACCGCGCCGGCCGAGCCGCCGCCGACGATCACGTAGTCGTAGTCCTGCTGCATGGCGCGCGGTCCCGTCCTGCACTGGCCGTCCCGCAACAGGACGCCGGGCCGGGGGCGGCTGACAAGCCCCATCGAAGCAGCGGCGCGTTCTTGGCAATAAGCACTGGATCATGGCAAATTTCGCCATCCAACCCAGTTGGGGCAGACAGGAGGTCCCCCATGCCGACCATGAACGTGAGCCTTCCCGGCAATCTCGCCGCCTTCGTCGAGCAGGAGGTCGCGACCGGTGGATACGCCTCGCAGAGCGAGGTGGTGCGGGACGCGCTTCGCCTGCTTCACAGGGAAAAGGCGGGTGAACAGGAGAAGCTGGAGATGCTCCGGCGTGCCGTCTCGATCGGGATCGAGGACTGGAGACATGGCCGCGTGGACGACCGCCCCATCGCCGCCATTCTGGATGAGATCGACGAGCAGGAATCGTGGTCACCTACCGCGTAACCGACGCCGCCAAGCTGGACTTCAGGGCAGTCCTCAAGGCAACCAACGAACAGTTCGGCCCAGGGCAGCGGCAGGTCTACAGACGGTTGATCGCCCAAGCGGTGACCATGGTCGCCACCCAGCCTGGGCGTGGCGGCTCGTGGGACAGGGGCGTCGTGGTGCCGGGATTGCGGGCGTTTCACCTGGAACACGCCGCAGGCAGGCGCGGAGCGGCCGCTCACACGCTGTACTACGCCGTGGAGCGACTGCCGGATGGCTCGCCGTGCGTCGTGATCCTGCGCCTCCTCCACGAGAGCATGGAGCCGCAACTGCACATCGCTCGCGCCAACGTCACTCGGCCGCCGCCCGAGCCGGACGATCCGACCGCTTGACCGCGTCGTGGTCGCGGGAACCCTCTCACGCCGGCGTCGGCGCGTCCGCCCGCAGCAGGCCTTCCGACACCAGGTCGCGCCACAGCCCTTCCGGCACCGGCCGGTCGAAGGCGGCGACGTTGCGCGCCACCTCGTCGGGGGTGACGGCGCCCAGCACCACCGAGGCGACGGCCGGGTGGCCGAGCGGGAAGCGCGCTGCCGCCGTCGCCAACTCGGTGCCGTGGGCGCCGCACACCGCCTCGATGCGGCGCACCCGCTCCAGGATCTCCGGTGCGGCCGGCTTGTAGTTGTACATCGCGCCCTCGACCGCGCCGGTCGCCAGGATGCCGGTGTTGAACACCCCGCCCATCAGCACCGCGATGCCCTTGTCGGCCGCGACCGGCAGGAAGTCGTCGAGCGCGCCCTGTTCCAGCAGCGAGTAGCGCCCGGCCAGCAGCATGGCGTCGAACTCGCCGGCGCGGGCGAAGCGGGCGCACATCGAGGCCTCGTTGACGCCGATGCCGATGGCGCGGACCGTGCCGTCGGCCCTGAGCCGGTCGAGCGCCCGGTAGGCGCCCTCCATGGCCTCGGCGAAGCGCCCTTCGATGGCGTCGGGGCCGTGGGTCCAGACGTCGACGTCGTGGATCAGCGCGATCTCGACCCGGTCGGTGCCGAGGCGCAGCAGCGAATGCTCGAGCGAGCGCATCGTGCCGTCGTAGCCGTAGTCGTAGCGCGCCCGGAACGGCAGCCCGCCGGCGAAGCGGCGGCTCTCGAATGGGCCGCCCGACGGCGACATCAGCCGCCCGACCTTGGTCGACAGCACGATCCGGTCGCGCCCGGTGCGCCGCAGGGCGGTGCCGATCCGCGCCTCGGCGAGGCCGTTGCCGTAGTGCGGCGCGGTGTCGACCAGGGTGATGCCGGCCGCAGCCGCCGCCAGCACCGTGTCCACCGCGGTCTGGTCGTCGAGGCGGCGGTACAGATCGCCGATCGGCGCGCTGCCGAAGCCGAGCCGGGACAGCGCGAGGCCGGAGCGGGCGTGGGTGGCGGTGGCGATCGTCATGGTGGCGGGGTCCTTCCGGGCGGCGGTGCCGACGGTGGGTGTGGCGGCGATGATCACGCGAAAGTCGCCCCGGGTCACCCGCGTTTCCGGTCCGCCCGCGCCGCCCGAGTCGCGGCGTTCCGGGCGCTGCGGGCTTGCCCTGCCGGCGAGGGCGGGGGCCGGGCGAGGATACCAGAGCGGCGGCGCGTATCAGGGTACCGTGCCGACCGGCGGTTGCGCTGATAAGGCTAACGCTCTGGACAAGCGTTCGTCTTCTGCCCGAAAACCCGCCGGCTGAGGTGGTCGTGCCGTCCGACCGACCTATTTTTACACGGGAGATTGCGCTTCCGCCCGGGTCGGGGCTCGCGAGGAGGTGACAAACCATGTCATACTGCAGCCTTGAAAATGCCTTGTTATCCAAGCATCTGTGATTAAGTGAATTTTAACGGGTGCCGTGAAGAATAAAGGCGTTGGAGAGCCTTTGAGTTTCTGAAGTAAAGGCGAAAGGCACGTCAAGTGTCTTGGCCGCGGGACTGTTCGAACAGTGTCGTGGTGCATAGGGGGGATACGCCGAGTTTTAGAGGCGGGTTCCGAATGCCTGGACCGGAGACTGAGCTAGCATCGTATACGGCCGCGGCGGGACGCCGGGGTGCGGTACGCCCAAGTCATCACGAAGACATCGCGGAACCGGCCGGGGAACGGGCTGGTTGTCGTTCTACAGGGATAGTCCAGGTCAGCTCGCTTGCCAGTTCGCGGCGATTCGCCGCGCGGATGCCACCATGGAGTGAGGCATGAGCGTCATGAAGGACGTCTTTTCCGAGTACGCCGAGACCTATCAGACCCGCAAGGAGTCCGAGATGAGTCTCATGGAGTACCTGGAACTTTGCGGTTCCGATCCCATGGCCTTCGCATCCGCCGCCGAACGCATGGTGGCGGCCATCGGCGAACCGGAGATCGTCGACACCTCGCGCGACCCGCGGCTCGGCCGCGTCTTCATGAACCGGACCATCAAGGTCTACCCGGCGTTCCACGATTTCTACGGCATGGAGGACACCGTCGAGCGCCTCGTCGGCTACTTCCGGTACGCCGCCCAGGGCCTGGAGGAGCGCAAGCAGATCCTCTATCTGCTGGGCCCGGTCGGCGGCGGCAAGTCGTCGCTGGCCGAGCGCCTGAAGACCCTGATGGAACAGCACCCGATCTACGTCCTGAAGGCCGGCGACCAGATCAGCCCGCTGTTCGAGAGCCCGCTCGGCCTGTTCGACCCGGAGCGGATGGGCAAGAAGCTGGAGGAGCGGTTCGGGATCCCGCTGCGCAAGCTGACCGGCCTGATCTCGCCCTGGGCGGTCAAGCGGCTCGACGAGTTCGACGGCGACCTCACCAAATTCAAGGTGGCCAAGGTCTACCCGTCCAAGCTGCGCCAGATCGGCGTCACCAAGACCGAGCCGGGCGACGACAACAACCAGGACATCTCGACCCTGGTCGGCAAGGTCGACATCCGCAAGCTGGAGTATTTCAGCCAGAACGACCCCGACGCCTACAGCTATTCCGGCGGCCTGAACCGCACGACCCAGGGCATGCTGGAGTTCGTCGAGATGTTCAAGGCGCCGATCAAGGTCCTGCACCCGCTGCTGACGGCGACCCAGGAGAGCAACTACGTCGGCACCGAGAACATCGGGGCGATGCCGTTCCAGGGGATGATCCTCGCCCACTCCAACGAGTCCGAGTGGCAGAGCTTCCGCAACAACCGCAACAACGAGGCGTTCCTCGACCGGGTCTCGGTGATCAAGGTGCCGTACTGCCTGCGCGTCCAGGAGGAGCGCAAGATCTACGAGAAGCTGATCCAGGGCAGCGAGCTGGCCGACGCCGCCTGCGCCCCCGGAACCCTCGACATGCTGGCCCGATTCAGCGTCATGACGCGGCTGAAGGAGCACGAGAACTCGGATCTGTACTCCAAGCTGCGGGTCTACGACGGCGAGAGCCTCAAGGACACCGACCCCAAGGCCAAGTCGATCCTGGAGTACCGCGACGCCGCCGGCGTCGACGAGGGCATGGACGGGCTGTCGACCCGGTTCGCCTTCAAGGTGCTGTCGAAGACCTTCAACTACGACGCCAAGGAGGTCGCCGCCGACCCGGTGCACCTGATGTACATGCTGGAGCAGGCGGTCCGGCACGAGCAGTTCCCGGAGGAGACCGAGCGCCGCTACGTCGAGATGATCAAGAGCGAGCTCGGCCAGCGCTACGCCGAGTACATCGGCAACGAGATCCAGAAGGCCTACCTGGAATCCTACAACGACTACGGCCAGAACCTGTTCGACCGCTATCTCGGGTTCGCCGACGCCTGGGTCGAGGACCACGACTTCAAGGACCCCGACACCGGCCAGCTGATGGACCGCGAGCTGCTGAACCAGGAGCTGAGCAAGATCGAGAAGCCGGCCGGGATCGCCAACCCCAAGGACTTCCGCAACGAGGTGGTCAAGTTCGCGCTGCGCGCCCGCGCCCAGAACGCCGGCCGCAACCCGTCCTGGACGTCCTACGAGAAGATCCGCGAGGTCATCGAGCGCCGGATGTTCAGCCAGGTCGAGGATCTGCTGCCGGTGATCAGCTTCGGCACCAAGAAGGAGTCGGAGACCGAGCGCAAGCACGCCGAGTTCGTCGAGCGCATGGTCTCGCGCGGCTACACCGAGCGCCAGGTGCGACGGCTGGTGGAGTGGTACATGCGCGTCAAGCAGGCCGGCTAGGCGGGGAGGGCGGACCGCGCGATGAACATCATCGACCGGCGTCGCAACCCCCAGGGCAAGAGCCTGGCCAACCGCCAGCGCTTCCTGAGGCGAGCCAAGCGGCAGGTCACCGAGGCGGTGCGGCAGGCGACGGCGGAACGCCGGATCCGCGACGTCGCCGACGGCGAGCGGATCGTCATCCCGACCGACGGGCTGCGCGAGCCGAAGTTCCGCCACGATCCCGCGACCGGTCACCAGGAAGGGGTGGTGCCCGGCAACAAATCCTACCAGGAGGGCGACCTCATCCCGCGCCCCGCCAAGGGCGGCGGCAAGGGGGCCGGCCGCGAGGGCGCGCCGGATGGCGACGGCAGCGACGATTTCGGCTTCGTGCTGTCGCGCGAGGAGTTCCTCGACATCTTCCTCGAGGACCTGGAACTGCCCGACCTGATGAAGCAGACCGTCGGGCGCTCGGAGCACACCACCTCCGAGCGGGCCGGGTTCGCGGTCAGCGGCTCGCCGACCAACATCAACCTGGTCCGCACCATGCGGAACAGCCTGTCGCGGCGGATCGCGCTGCGCCGCCCCAGCACCGACGAGCTCGACGCCCTGCGCCTCGAGATCGCCGAGCTGGAGCGCACCGCGCCCGACAGCCGGCGCCTGGACGAGCTGCGGATCCGCCTCGGGCTGATGCAGCGCCGGGCCCGCGAGATCCCGTATCTCGACCCGATGGACATTCGCTTCAACCGCTACGAGGCGGTGCCGAAGCCGATCACCCAGGCGGTGATGTTCTGCCTGATGGACGTGTCGGGATCGATGTCGGAGGCCATGAAGGACCTCGCCAAGCGGTTCTTCACGCTGCTGTACCTGTTCATCCAGCGTCGCTACCGCCACGTCGAGATCGTGTTCATCCGCCACACCCACCGCGCCGAGGAGGTCGACGAGGACACCTTCTTCCACAGCCGCGAGACCGGCGGCACGGTGGTCTCGACCGCGCTGGTCGAGATGCGCCGGGTGATCGCCGAGCGCTTCCCGGTCGCCGACTGGAACATCTACGCCGCCCAGGCCTCGGACGGCGACAACCTGACCGCCGACGGGCCCGCAGGTGGCGGCGCTGCTGGCCGAGGACATCCTGCCGATCACCCAGTACTTCGCCTATGTCGAGGTGTCGGGCGGGGTCGGCGAGCTGCTGCGGACCGACTCCAACCTGTGGCGGGCTTACGCGCCGTTCTCGACCTCGCACCGCAACTTCGCGGCCCGGCGGGTGGCCGACCGCGGCGACATCTACCCGGTCTTCCGCGACCTCTTCACCCCGGAGAAGCACAGTGTCTAGCGCCGTCCCGACGGCCGCCGGCGGGCCGCTGTTCGCCGAGTCCGACTGGTCCTACGACGCCGTTCGGCGGACCTACGACGCCATCGAGGAGATCGCCATCGGCGAGCTCGGCCTCGACGTCTACCCGAACCAGATCGAGGTCATCACCGCCGAGCAGATGCTGGACGCCTACTCCTCGATCGGCATGCCGCTGATGTACGACCACTGGTCGTTCGGCAAGCACTTCGCCTACGATGAGCTGCTGTACCGCAAGGGCGCGCGCGGCCTCGCCTACGAGATCGTCATCAACTCCAACCCGTGCATCAGCTACGTCATGGAGGACAACTCCATGGCGATGCAGGCGCTGGTGATGGCGCACGCCGCCTTCGGCCACAACCACTTCTTCAAGAACAACCACCTGTTCCGGCAGTGGACCGACGCCGGCGCCATCCTCGACTACATGCAGTTCGCCAAGTCCTACGTGGCGCGCTGCGAGGAGCGCCACGGCGAGCGCGCCGTCGAGCGCGTGCTGGACGCCGCCCACGCGCTGATGGACCACGGCGTCAACCGCTACCAGCGCAAGCGCCGGGTCAGCCCGAAATCGGCCGAGAAGCGCGCCCGCGACCGCCTGCTGTACGAGGAGGAGACCTACAACGAGCTGTGGGAGCGCACGGTGCCGCCGGACGCCCGCCGCGAGCGCGGCGCCGCCGAACGCGCCCAGGCGCCGGCCATCCCCGAGGCGGTGCCGCTGCCGGAGGAGAACATCCTCTATTTCCTGGAGAAGATGGCGCCGAAGCTGGAGCCGTGGCAGCGCGAGATCCTGCGGATCGTGCGCCAGCTGGCCCAGTACTTCTACCCGCAGAAGCAGACCAAGGTGATGAACGAGGGCTGCGCCACCTACGTGCACTACCGGATCATGAACCGGCTGCACGAGAAGGGCCTGATCTCCGACGGCGGCATCATGGAGTTCCTGCACTCGCACTCGTCGGTGATCTTCCAGCCCGACTTCGACGACAAGCGCTACTCCGGGATCAACCCCTACGCGCTGGGCTTCGCCATGATGACCGACATCGAGCGGATCTGCGAACGCCCGACCGAGGAGGACCGCCAGTGGTTCCCGGCCTTCGCCGGCGGCGGCGACACCATGGCGACCCTGAAGGAGGCCTGGGCGAACTACCGCGACGAGAGCTTCGTGCTGCAGTTCCTCAGCCCGGCCGTCATGCGCCGCTTCAAGCTGTTCAAGCTGGAGGCCGAGCCCGACGCGCCCGAGTACCTGGTCGACGCCATCCACAACGAGCGCGGCTACCACAAGGTCCGACGGGCGCTGGCGCGGCGCTACGACGTCGCGGTCAGCGACCCGAACATCCAGGTCGCCGAGACCAACCTCGACGGCGACCGCACGCTGGTGCTGCGCCACGAGGCGATCGGCGGCCGGCTGCTCGACCGCGACGACGCCGTGGCGGTGGTCCAGCACGTCGCCGATCTGTGGGGCTATCCGGTGGCGCTGGTCGAGGTCGACGCCGAGAGCCAGCGCGTGCTGCGCGAGCACGACCGGGTGGCGCCGCGCGGCTGATCTGCTACCCGAGCCGCCTGGCGATCTCGCTCCACAGCGCCGCGTACGCCGCCGCCGCCGCCGAGCGCGGCGCGAAGGTGGCGAGCGGGGCGCGCTCGGTGCCCATGCGCTCGACCACGCTGGCGTAGGGCACCTGCACGCCGAGCGCCTCGGGGTGATCCTCGGGGAAGCGGTCGACGACCTCGCGGTGCAGGCTCTTGCGGCGGTCGACCATCGAGAAGAACGGCATCAGCGCGAGGTCGGCGAGCTTCTCCTCGTCGCGGAACACCTGCAGCTGCTGGTAGGTCCGCAGCGACAGGGTGGTCGGGATCAGCGGCACCACCAGCGCGTCGGCGGCGTGGAACACCGCCTCCGACACCAGCGACACGCTGGGCGGGCAGTCCAGCACGATCACGTCGTAGTCGCCGGCCAGCGGCTTCAGCAGCTTGGCGAGGCGCTTCTTCGACTTCTTCTCGGCGTCCAGCATCAGGTCGAGGTTGCGGAACGAGAAATCCGCCGGGATCAGGTCCAGGCGCTCGTGGTCGGTCGCCTTGATCAGGTCGTCCAGGTCGCGCTTGCCCGAGACCAGCCCCTTGCCGCCGCCCTTCACCTTCGGCTTGACCCGGAAGTAGAAGGTCGCCGCCGCCTGCGGGTCGAGGTCGATCACCAGCACCCGCGCGCCGGCGCGCGCGGCGGCGTAGGCGCAGGTTGACGGCGGTCGCGGTCTTGCCGACCCCGCCCTTGATGTTGTAGGCGGCCACCACCTTCATGCGCCGTCTCCCGCCTTGGCGCCGGCGAGCGCCCGCACCTTGTCGCCGAACTTGCGTTTCGCCACCGGCGCGAACACCGCGGCGAAGCGGTCCCGCGCCTCGGCGCGCCGGAATTCCAGATCCTCGGCCTGGGCGCCGATCGCCATCAGTGTAGCCGGGCCGGCCAGGCCGGTCTCGCCCATGGCCAGGCCGAACCGGCGCAGCGCGTCGGCCTGGACCTCCATGTCCTGGACGTCGCCCAGCACCTGCTGCAGCGCCCGCAGCCGGCGCAGCACCGGGCGGACCCGGTCGGCCGGCACCCCGTGGCGGATGATCTCGACCACGTAGCGCAGCTTCTTCATGGTCTTGCGCAGGGCGTGCAGGGCTTCGGCCGGCGAGTCCGCGGTGATCGCCGTGCCCTCGCGCACCGCCCGGCGGTACAGCTTGCGGATGCGGTGCCCGGCCAGCTCGCCGATCGGCCGGCGCAGCGCCTCGGACCCGGTCCAGGCCTGGTCGCCGGCGTCCAGCACGGCGCGCCAGCGGGCCAGCGCCGTGCGGAACCGCCGCGAGCGCAGCGCCCGCACCAGCCCGGCGTGGGCGGCGGCCCGCTCGGCCGCCAGGTAGCGGCCGAGCGGCTCGAGGATGGCGGCCTGCTCGGCGCTGGTCCGCCGGCGGTGGGCGCGCCACGCCAGGATATGGACGTCGAGGTCGCGGGTCGGGCCGGTGACCTGGCCGAGCCAGGCGAAGGTGGCGCGCGCCCGTTCGAGCGTGCGGTCGGCCGCGCTGGCTGTCGGTCGGCGCCGCGAGCGCAGCAGCGCCAGGATCGAGCGGGTCCGGCGGATCGCCACCCGGAGCTCGTGCAGCTCCTCGTCGTCGATGTCGGCGATCACGCCGCGGCTGCGCGCCTCGATGGCGTCCAGCAGGGCCCGCAGCACCAGGCGCAGGCCCGGCCCGGCCGGCTGGGCGATGTCCGAGACCGCCGGGTCGGCGGTGCCGCCGCGCTCCGGCCAGAGGATGGGGGCCAGCGCCGTCAGCGGGTCGGGGGCCGCCGGCGTCCAGCCGAACCGCCGGGTCACCCGCTCGGCGACGCTTTTGGCCTCGCGGCGGTAGCCCTTCAGCGCCTCGACCCGCACGGCGCTGCGCTGCTCGCCGGTGGTCTCGACCTGGGCGGTGCGCGCCACCAGCCGGCAGCGGGTCTTGCCGGCGGCGTCGCGCAGCGCCGTCGAATGCTCGGTCAGCGCGATCCAGGGGCTGGCGACCAGGCCGCGGATCGAGATCGCCTTCTCGAGCGCCTGGCGCAGCGGGCCGTCCGGCAGATCGTCGGCCAGCTTCGGCGCGGGGCCGCGGATCGTCGCCTCGGCCCGCACCCGTCCGTCGGCGTCGACCAGCCGCCAGCGCTCGCCCCCGCCATCAGACGCTTCGACCTCCAGCCGGCCGCCGGAGTCCGTGAGCCGGCGGTCGACGGTGTCGAGCAGCCTGAGACGGCGGCCGGTCACCTCGATCCGGTCGGCGGCGAAGCTGCCGCGCACGGCGTCGGCGATGGCGGCGAGCGGGGTGACGACGGTTGGTTCCAAGGGCGCCCGTGATCGTCCGTTGGCGGACGGCGATCCGTCGCTGGATTGCCGATGGCCCAAGCTTAGATCAGGCACGGGCCATCGGCTCGGGCAGAATCGCCATGAGCGCCCGCCGCGCGCGCGCCAGCAGGCCGGCCGGCGCCGCCGCCACATTTGCCACCGCCGGCGCCTGGCGCTCGATCCAGCGCAGCCGCTGCTCGCAGCGCCGCGCCAGCCGGGGGTTGAACGGCCGGGCGTCGAGCTCGCAGCGCAGCAGCGCGCGCACCTCCAGCAGGGCGGCGCGGCCGGCAGCGTCGCTTCCGCCGGTGTCGGGCTCGGCCAGAAGCCGCTCGACCTCGGCGAGCCGGCGCTCCAGCTCCAGGATCGGCGTCAGCACCGCCCTGGCGGCGGTGTTGTCGACCACCAGGCGAAGTCGCGGCGCGGCGCGGTCGTTGGCGGCGGTGATGGCCATTCTCTGTGTCCTCCCGGTCAGGATCGGAACATAGGCGCACCGCGTGCGCTTCTCAACGGGAATAGACGCACGCCGTGCGCCTTTTCGCGATCCGGCCCGCCGGCCCGGCGTCCCACGGGACCGCAAGCCCGGCATTCCCTTCCCGGGCGCCGGGTGCTGATATGTCGGCCGCGCGCAACGGCGAGGGGGAGGGGCGGCCCATGGCGGACTACAAGGCCTTTGACGCGGTGCGCCGCGTCGCGGTGCTGGGCTGCGGCACCATCGGGGCGAGCTGGGCGGCGTATTTCCTGGCGCGCGGCTACGACGTCGCCGCCTGGGACCCGGCCGAGGGCTGGCGCGAGCGGCTGGCGGCCTTCGTCGCCAACGCCCTGCCGCAGCTGCGCGCCGTCGGCACCTCGGTGAGCACTTCGGGCGGAAACGAAGGCACGCTCCACACCCTCGACACGCCCGGAGGCGGCGGTCGCCGGCGCCGATTTCGTGCAGGAGAACGCGACCGAGCGCGCGCCGGTGAAGATCGAGCTGTACCGCCGCATCGACGCGCTCCTCGCCGCCGACGCCGTGCTGGCGACCTCGACCTCCGGGCTGATCCTGTCCGACCTGGTGGCGGGCCTCGCCGCCGCACCGCGCTTCGTGGTCGGCCACCCGTTCAACCCGCCGCACCTGATCCCGCTGGTCGAGGTGGTGTCGAGCCGGTTCACCGACCCGGCGGCGGCCGCCAGTGGGCGCACGGCTTCTACGCCCACATCGGCAAGCACCCGATCGTGGTGAACAAGGAGGTGCCCGGCCACCTCGCCAACCGCCTGCAGGCCGCCCTGTGGCGCGAGGCGTTCGCCGCCCTCGACGACGGCCTGGCCAGTGTCGAGGACATCAACGCCGCGATCGCCCAGGGCCCGGGGCTGCGCTACGCCCTGCTGGGGCCGCTGATGATCTTCAACCTGACCGGCGGCAAGGGCGGCATCCGCGCCGCCATCGAGCAGTTCGGGCCGCCGATCGAATCCTGGTGGGCCGACATGCAGGCGACGCCGAGCCTGACCGGCGACGGCGACCTCAGGGACCGGCTGATCGCCGGGGTCGAGGCCGAGATGGCCGGCCGCAGCCTCGCCGATCTGGAGCGCGAGCGCGACCAGCGCCTGGTCCTCCTCCTCAAGATGCTGCGCGACACGGAAGGCGCCCGATGACCACGACATCCCCCCAGCCGCAGCCCCAGGCCCAGGCCCCAGCCGAAGCGCATCG
Organism: Rhodospirillaceae bacterium; assembly: GCA_018401495.1. Classification (GTDB taxonomy): domain Bacteria; phylum Pseudomonadota; class Alphaproteobacteria; order Thalassobaculales; family Thalassobaculaceae; genus Thalassobaculum_A. The sequence continues at coordinate 236,646 of JAGYJX010000005.1, read as the reverse complement.
TCGTCGTCGGCGCCGGCATCGTCGGCGTGGCGACCGGCCTGCTCCTGCAGCGCGAGGGCCATTCCGTCACCCTGCTCGACCCGACGCCGCCCGGCCACGGCACCTCGTTCGGCAACGCCGGCTCGATCGCCGTCGGCGCGGTCTACCCGACCGGCTCGCCCGGGAACTGGAAGCAGGTCCCGGCCATGCTGACCGACCCGATGTCGCCGCTCAGCATCAAGTGGTCGCACGTGCTGCGCGCCGCCCCCTGGTTCTGGCACTTCCTGGAGGCCAGCCGCGCCGGCCGGGTCGAGGAGATCTCCAAGCACCTCTGGGCGCTGTGCAAGGACGGCATGGGCTCGCACCGCCGGCTGATCGAGCTGTCCCGCGCCCACGACATCGTGCGGCCGGTCGGCTGGCTGAAGGTGTATTCCAGCCAGCAGAGCCTGGACCGCACCACGCGCCGAGCGCGAGGTGATGGCGCGCCGTGGTGTCAGCTTCGAGGTGCTGAACGCCGACGAGCTGCGCCAGCTCGAGCCCGGCCTGTCGCCGAAATTCACCCACGGCTACCACCAGCCCGAGAACGGGTTCGTCAGCCAGCCGATCAAGCTGACCGAGGCGTATTTCGCCAAGTTCCGCGAGCTCGGCGGCAGCTGGGCGGCCGAGCGCGTGCGGCGCTTCGTGACCGGGCCGAGCGGGTGTCGAGCGCGTGGTCACCGACCTCGCCATGCACGCCTGCGACGCCGTGGTGATCGCGGCCGGTGCCCGCAGCCACGAGATCGTCGCCATGCTGGGGCGCCGCTTCCCGCTCGACACCGAGCGCGGCTACCACCTGAACCTGGACGTCAGCGAGGGGCCGGAGCTGCGCCGCCCGGTGGTGATCGGCGACCACGGCTTCGTGCTGGCGCCGATGCAGGACGGCCTGCGCCTGACCACCGGCGCCGAGTTCGCCGGCGTCGACGCGCCGCCGGATTTCCGCCGCGTCTACCGCATGCTGGAGCTGGCGCGCGAGGCGCTGCCCGGGCTCAAGGCCGAGGTGACGCGGGAATGGCTGGGCTTCCGGCCGTCGACGCCCGACAGCGTGCCGGTGATCGGCCGCTCGCCGGACCACGCCAACGTCTATTTCGGCTTCGGGCACGGCCACATCGGCCTGACCCTGTCGGCGCGTACCGGCGAGCTGATCGCGGATCTGGTGGCGGGAAGGGACCCGGGGATCGATATGACGCCGTATCGGATCGAGCGGTATTGAAGGGGGCGCGCGACGACGGGAGCGGGAGCCGGCCGCCTCGGTAGTGGAAGCGAGCGAGGGATTTATGCCGACGACGATGTGCGATCTTGCGAAGACGCTGCCACTGTTGATTGGCCGTCTACTGGACCGAGAGGTGAATCTCAAACGGGGCCGGTTCCGCGAAGAAACGATGACCGACATATTCACAGGGGCGCTCGCTGCATTTGCCGGACCCGAACTGATCATCCAATATCCTGTTGAATCAGAGACGGGAGGCGATCTGGATATTCAATTTTGGCACGTAAAATCAGACCGTCAGCTTAATTTGAGAATTCAGGCAAAACGCCTAAGTGCTTCCTTAAATGGCAGTAGAAAAATAAATATAGAGCATCGATCCTACCGTAAATTATTGCATAAGACCACATGTTCTACGGACTTCCAGTTTCAAATTCTCACTAAGTCACCGTTCCACTGGCTTCCGCTCTACATGTTTTACAATCACCAGTCAGTCGTGGACAATCCCTACTTCGCGGGTGACGAGCCGATGGTGAGCGGGGTGAATCTGGCATTCGCCACTGACATCGCGGGGGAATTGAAACTCAAGCTCGATGCGGCGAAGGCCAAGCCAAGATCAGTCAAGCACCACAAGCGCCTGAGCCATCTCCGCAAGCACCTGTTCGGCCTGGAGGCGATACTATGCCCGCCCGGCGATTGGGAGGGCGCGGGCGTGCCAACGCCGGACGCGGTCTCGGCCTCGCTTCACGATTGCTGGACAGCGCGCGTCGATGAAACTTTGCAGAGGAAACACGGAGATGATGTGCTGCGCATCCTGAGTGAACCCTCGGAGTTACGTCCCGACAGTCGCCGCACGCCAAACGTTCCCGACGGACCATCGATCAGAATTGACCACACGCTTACGCGCCCGATGGTCACCTTTATTTCTGGCCGAACGGACGACGACCGCACGCCCAGAATCACCGATGAGTTCGAAAGTAGGCAGCGGTGATTTTCAAGCGCGTCTGAGCGACCGCTTCATGAGACCAGAAGAGCACGAATGCGGTCTACTAGTCACGCCGTCAATCATGCTAACGCTGGTGGCGCGCTCTGTTCTGTATCAAATCCGACCAACACTTGAGAGGCTCTTCGTGACCGGGCAGGGCGGCGTCGAGCGCGCGGTCAGAGACCTGGCCATGAACGACTGTGACGTCGTGGCGATCGCCGCCGGGGCGCGCCACCTGCGGGCCATCTTGGTTCCCGCTCCCTTGGGATATAACTCACGCGCTCGTCGGGGCCTTTGCAAAGTACAGATCGTCGATGCGAGCCACCGCCTTGCGGGCGACGGTCACCCACGCCGGCTTCTTTGCGAACAGGATCTTCAAGCAGTCGGAAATCAGCGACAGCAGATCCGCCAGCGGCACGTCCGGTTCCTTCTCCAGGCCTATCAGCGCACGCGCAATATTCGCGGCGTCCTGTTTTGTCTTGGGTTCCGGCAGTTCTCCCTCCATGAGGTGCTTCAAGTACGCTGCGCCTGCACCACTGGCCCTTTGGTAAGGCGTGGTCTTCCCCAGGGCTCGGTCCGCGTAAATCTGCCTGCGTTTGGGCGGCGCGTTGGTGCCCATGATGAAGGCCGCCAGAGATTTGCGATCAAGCCTGGCTTTGCCGGCATAGTAGTGCATAGGAAGCCACGCCCCGTTGCTGATCTCGACAGCGCAACGGATGTACTCCTTCGGATCGTAGGGCGATTTTTGATTTAGAAAATCTTGGATCAGATCCGCCGGAGTCGCAATACCTTTACGAATGATCGCACCGCCCCCATCAATGGGTTGCACATCCCCGACCAACCGCAGCGCTGGTGCACCGTCTTTCTCATCAAACTCACCCTCGCGGAGTAACCCTCCGGTGATGGCCGCCTTGCCCGGCTTGGTCGTGTCGGTGTGCTCTTAAGCGTGCTCGTAGGAGCGTGCATAGGAGCGGGTGATGAGCCATGTCACGGTGCTGTCGGGGCCGGAGCGCCGTCGGCGGTGGAGCGACGCGGACAAGCTTCGGATCGTCGAGGCGGCATTTGCGCCCGGGGCGTGCGTGGCCGATGTGGCGCGGCGGTTCGACGTCTCGACGGGGCTGATCTACACATGGCGCCGCCGTGCGCAGGGAGGCGTGGACGGGCCTGGCTTCGTGCAGGCGATGATCGCGTCGGCGCCGGCGGCCGGGGCGCAGACGTCGTGCTGCATCGTGGTGGATCTGCCTTGCGGTGCCCGCGCCAGCATCGCGCCGTCGGCACCGGCTGCCCTGGTCGCGGCTGCGCTCAGGGCGCTGCGATGATCCCGCTGGCCGGCGGCGTGCGGGTCTGGATCGCCACGGGCCACACGGACATGCGCAAGGGCATGCAGGGTCTGGCGCTGCTGGTGCAGGAGCGGTTGGGCCGCGACCCGCATGGCGGTGATCTCTACGTGTTCCGCGGCCGCGCCGGCGGGCTGGTCAAGGTGCTGTGGCATGACGGGATCGGCATGTCGCTCTACGCCAAGCGGCTGGAGCGGGGCCGGTTCATCTGGCCCTCCGGGAGCGGCGACAAGGTCGCCCTGACGCTGGCCCAACTGGGCTATCTGCTGGACGGGATCGACTGGCGCAACCCGCAGCACAGCTGGCGTCCGGCCAGCGCCGGATAGGACGAAGATTTCCTGGCGACGGTTGCGTTTTGCGGCGGCCGGGCGCGCCGATCTGTGATTCCATGGTGGTCATGGACGTCGCCCCGCAACCCGCTCCAGCCGAGTTTGCCGCCCTGCAGGCGGCGCTGGCGGCGGCCGAGGCCCGGGCCGATCTGGCCGAGGCGGAGCTGGCGGCGGCACGGGCCAGGGCATCGGACGACCAGGCGCGGATCGCGCAGCTGAAGCTGCTGATCGCCAAGCTCCAGCGCGATCGCTTCGGCGTGCGTGCCGAGCGCACCCGGCGACTGCTGGACCAGCTGGAACTGCAGCTCGAGGAGCTGGAGGCCGACGCCGGCGCCGACGAACGCGCCGCCGAGGCTGCCGCGGCCCGGACCACGGCGGTGGCCGGCTTCACCAGGCGCCGGCCGGCTCGCAAGCCGTTCCCCGAGCACCTGCCGCGCGAGCGGGTGGTGGTTCCCGGCCCGTGCGCCTGTGCCGTCTGCGGCGGAACCCGGCTGCGCAAGCTCGGCGAGGACATCAGCGAGACGCTGGAGTCGATCCCGCGCCAGTGGAAGGTGATCCAGCATGTGCGGGAGAAGTTTTCCTGCCGCGATTGCGAGGCCGTCAGCCAGTCGCCGGCACCGTTCCATGTGGTCCCCCGGGGCTGGGCCGGCCCCAGCCTGCTGGCGATGATCCTGTTCGAGAAGTTCGGGCAGCACCAGCCGCTGAACCGGCAGGCCGAACGCTATGCCCGCGAGGGCGTGCCGCTCAGCCTCTCCACCCTGGCCGACCAGGTGGGTGCGGCCACCGCGGCGCTGATGCCGCTGTTCCGGCGCCTTGAGGCGCATGTGCTGGCCGCCGCGCGGCTGCATGGCGACGACACCACGGTGCCGGTCCTCGCCAGGGGCAAGACCGACACTGGCCGGCTGTGGGTGTATGTCCGCGACGACAGGCCGTTTGCCGGTCCCGAACCTCCGGCGGCGGTCTTCCACTATTCCCGCGACCGGCGTGGCGAGCATCCCCAGGCGCATCTCAAGGGCTGGAGCGGCGTGCTGCAGGCCGATGCCTATGGCGGCTACGGCGAGCTCTATGCTGCGGGGCGCACGCCGGGACCTGTGCTGGAGGCCGGCTGCTGGGCCCATGCCCGGCGCAAGTTCTTCGAGCTGGCCGACCTGGAGACCGCCGCCCGTCGAAAGGCCAAGGGCGAGAAGGCGCAGGCGATCTATCCGCTCGCCCTGGAGGCCGTGCAGCGCATCGACGCTCTCTTCGCCGTCGAGCGGCAAGCCGCCGGCCTGCCGGCCGCCCAACGGCTGGCCATCCGCCAGGAGTTGAGCGCCCCGATCGTCGCCGAGCTGGAGAGGTGGATGCGCGACACCGGCCCCAGGCTCTCGCGCGGCCACGACATCGCCAAGGCCATCGGCTATGTGCAGCGGCGCTGGACCGCCTTCACCCGGTTCCTCGAGGACGGCCGCGTCTGCCTCTCCAACAACGCCGCCGAGCGCGCCCTGCGCGGCATCGCGCTGGGGCGGAAATCCTGGCTGTTCTGCGGCTCCGACCGCGGCGGCCAGCGCGCCGCGGTCATGTACAGCCTGATCGCCACCGCCAGGCTGAACGACGTCGATCCGCAGGTCTGGCTTGCCGATGTACTGGCGCGTATCAACACGCATTCGATCCGGCAGATCGACGATCTACTGCCGTGGAACTGGAGGCCAAAGGCCAACACCGCCGACGCGGCCTGAACCCCATGCAGCGGAACAAGGTCCACCACGTCTACACCGCCGACTGTGTCGCCAAGGAACTCGGCGTCGGCGAAGACCTCATCCACGACCTGACCCTCGGAATGGAGCCGGAGGATGGCGTGATATGGGTCTACGGCATCGGCGACGATCCAGTCCTCGCCTTCACCGACGATGGCATCGAGGAGGTCCGGCTCCTCATCGAGGAGTTCAATCGCCACAAACCAAAGAGCTGACCCTCGCGCTCACGCCGACCGTCCCTGCGGTCTTCACCGGATGGATACCTCGCGGATGAATTTTATGCGTTCCAGCAGGTCCTCGCCGATCACCAGAGTATGCTTGCCATCCACCAATGTACCCTTGGCCAAGTCGGCAACCATTGCATCACGCGGCCCCAGACTCAGCAGCTTCTCAACCATCGGAAGAATTTGCGCGCGCGCGACTTGGTCGCGGTCGTCAAGGATGGCGCGAAGATCGCTGTACTTAATCCGGGATGACTGGCCGGGATAGCGGAAGTAGATGTCGCCTTCCTTGACCTGCTGACCCTCGTTCTTGAGGGCGATCACCGGGCGCGAAGCGTGCTGGTGGATGCGCAGAATACCCACCTTCTTGCCACCGATTTCTAGGCTGGCCGCCTCCACCAGCGGTGTTGGATCAAACGTTGTCTTCAGTCGCTTTGTAAATTGCACCGGATCGGCATTCTCAAACTCATCGCTTTCAAGCCCAACAACTTTGAAGCTATCCTCGGCGATTTTCTCAGAAACGATCGTCTTGTCGCGCACGCCGAATACGACATAGCCGCCCTTGTTGTTGGCCAGGGCGGCTATGGCTCGCAGCCACTTGTCTGAATGCTTGAACCCGAAGCCCTCCTTGCACTCGTGCTGATCGCTTTCGCCATGACGGAATCGCCAGCATCCGGCGCTCTTGTCCTCGGCAAACATTGCCTTCAGAGCAGCGACGCCTGCCGGTCCGGGATCGAGATCGGCCATGGAGCCGGGGACAGTAACGGCCGCAGAAACGACAGTTGGCTTGAAGCTATCGAGAAATGCATCTAACTCGCCGGCGGTGGCGGCAGCAATTTCAGCGCTGTTGCTATATTTTCCAGTGCGAATCTGGGATATTCGCCCGGAATTTACTGACCGATCTGGGCGATTGAAGAAGAATTGAATATCTTTGTTCTTCATCCCACGCACGATCATTGCTTTGATCAGCGCGATCTCGGTATCGCTAATTGAACGTTTTGTCATGTGAGTTCATGAGTGTCGTACATGCCAAACGATACACTCATCGCCTCCGCCATTCAATGAGAACGGAAATCGGTGAAGCGTTGATGTACTTCACAACCCACTTGCAATCAGCGGTCTCAGAGGATTGCGTATCGAAAACCTCCCCTGTCGAACGTGGAATTCAATCTGCATGGGGTGCGTGTCATTTAAATGAAGCCGTTAGCTGTGCTCGGCTTGTTCGTGACCGCGCCGAAGCTCCGCAACGATCTTGCCCCAATCAAATTGGCCCCGAGGGGGCCGAGGGGCTGGACGCGGCTGAACAAGGTGCGGACGAACCCCCTCACTCCACCGGATGCACCGTCCGGAACCCGATCACGATCCGGTTCCACACATTGATCAGCCCGTTGGCGACGCTCAGCTTCACCATCTCCTCCTCGCTGAACCGGGCGCGCAGCGCCTCGTAGTCGGCATCCGGGGCGTGGGTGTCGGCGATCAGGGTCAGCGCCTCGGTCTAGGTTCTGTACCCATAAAGAGGATTCCCTCTATGGGCTGATTGTGATTCAAGCTTCCAAACTGCGGGAGCTTGATGATGAAGCGTCGTCACGATCTGACTGACCTGGAGTGGCGGGTTATCGGGCCGCTGCTTCCGAACAAGCCGCGGGGCGTTCCCCGCGTCGACGATGAGAGTGTCCGATATCTTGTGTAAGTAGGTTCTGTGGGTCCAACATTTGGTAGCGGAGGACCCTGCGATGACCACAGTTCGACCCGAGATTTTGGACGAGTTGCTGGCCGGATATGAGCGGCCGGAAGACCTGCTTGGCGAGGAAGGGCTGTTCCGGCAGCTGAAGAAGGCGCTGCTGGAGCGGGCGCTAGGTGCGGAGTTGAGTGCGCACCTGGGCTACGAGAAGGGCGATTCGGCCGGGCGCGGCACGGGCAACAGCCGCAACGGCTACTCAAGCAAGACGGTGCTGACCGACGACGGCGAGTTGGAGCTTGCGATTCCGCGCGACCGCATTGGTAGCTTCGAGCCGCTGATCGTGCCGAAGGGCGAGCGGCGACTGGATGGTTTCGACGACCGGATTGTGTCGCTGTACGCCCGCGGCATGACGGTACGGGAGATCCAGGGCCACCTGCAGGAACTGTACGGCGTCGACGTGTCGCCGGACCTGATCAGCCGGGTCACCGACGCGGTGCTCGAGGAGGTGCGGGCGTGGCAGACCCGGCCGCTCGACCCGCTCTACCCGGTGGTGTTCTTCGACGCGCTGCGGGTGAAGATCCGTGACGAGGGTCTGGTGCGCAACAAAGCGGTGTACCTGGCGCTGGCGATTACGGCCGAGGGCGACAAGGAGGTCCTGGGGCTGTGGATCGAGCAGAGCGAGGGCGCGAAGTTCTGGCTCAAGGTCATGAACGAGCTGAAGGCCCGCGGCGTCGGTGACATCCTGATCGCCGTGGTCGACGGGCTGACCGGTTTCCCCGACGCGATCGGCGCGGTGTTCCCGCAGACCACGGTGCAGACCTGCATCGTCCACCTGATCCGCAACTCGCTGGCCTTCGTGTCGTGGAAGGACCGCAAGCGGGTCATACCCGACATCCGGGCGATCTACCGGGCCGAGACAGTGGAGGCGGCGATGACCCGGCTCGACGAGTTCGAGGTCAAGTGGGGCGCCCAGTATCCGGCAATCGCTCCGAGCTGGCGGCGGGCCTGGGAGCACGTGGTGCCGATGTTCGCTTTCCCGCCGGCGATCCGGAAGATGATCTACACCACCAACGCCGTGGAAAGCCTGCACCGAAGTTTGCGCAAAATCATCAAGACCCGTGGCAGCTTCCCGAGTGACGAGGCCGCAACCAAGCTGCTGTTCCTGGCGATCCGCAATGCCGGGATCCGGTGGAAGCGACCCATTGAATGGACCGCCGCCATGGGGCAGTTTGCCATTCTGTTCGCCGATCGCTTCGCGGCCTCAGCGCGCTGAGGCCGCGAAGCGCAATGCCCGCGGAACACTTACACAGACCATCGGACACACCCTCGACGATCGCCGGGTGATCAGCGGCATTTTCTATATTCTGCGCACCGGTGCCCCCTGGCGCGACCTTCCGGAGCGCTACGGCCCCTACACGACGGTCTACAATCGCTACAACCGGTGGGCCAAGCAGGGTGTCTGGCTGAAGGTGTTCGAGGCCCTGATCCAACATGCGCCCGACTCGCTTCATCTGATCGACTCCTCGATTGTGCGCGCCCACCAGCACGCGGCCGGTGGAAAAAAGGGGGCCCGGATCACGCCATCGGACGATCTCGCGGCGGACTGACCACCAAGATCCATGTGGTCGTCGACCGTTGCGGCCTGCCGATCCGCTTCGTCATCACCCCCGGCCAGGCCTCCGACAAGACCACGACACCGGAGCTGCTGGCCGACTTGGCGCTGACCGGAGACGTGGTCGCCGATCGGGGATACTACGCCCAGGCCATCATCGACCTGATCGAGGCTCGCGGCGCCAAGGCCCACATTCCCAGTCAAAGCAACGTCCGGGTCCGCCGATCCGGCGACCATCAGATCTACCGACAACGCAATCTCGTCGAACGCTTCTTCAACGTCTCAAACACTTCCGAGCCATCGCAACCCGCTATCACAAGCTCGCCAGAAACTTCATCGCCGCAATCGCCCTCGCGTCCGCCAGACTCTGGATCAGGCAATATGAGTCCACGACCTAGGCGAGTGCCGCGCGCTCGCGCTCGCTGAACAGCTGCGATTCCCGCCAGGCCGCCACCAGGTGCATGCGCTGCTCGCTCACGCCGGCCTTGCGGCCCTCCTTGACGTGCATGTCGATGCAGTAGGCGCAGCCGTTGATCTGCGAGGCCCGGATCTTCACCAGCGCGAGCAGCGATTGCTCGAGGCCGCAATCGTGGACGTAGGAGTTCAGCTGCAGCACGGCGCGGTAGGCGTCCTTGCCGGCTTCGTAGGCGTTCAGGCGGGGTTGCATGGCGGGGTCCTTTGTTTGTCCTTCGTGGCTCCCGCTTCGCGGGAGCACCTCAGGATGAGAGGGGAGAGGAGGCGGCGCGCGGCCGCTTCTGACACCATGACGGGCGGCGCGGGCCGGTTGTGACAGCGGCCGCGCGAAAATTATCGCGGGGGCGCGAGGGCGCGCGGCCTGTCGGGGTTCAGCACACGATGACGTCGAGGTAATCGGGCGAGAGCGAAGCCCCCGGATGATCGCGTCGCGAGGTGATGATGGGGAATCCGCCGCACCCGCGCCGTCGCGATCGAGATCGCGATCGCCCGGATCGCCCGCCGGCCGGTGTCCGCGACGGCGTGCACGCCTCGCAGGCGATCCGCTGCTGATCGGAACGACCTTCGCCCCGGTCGCGGCCACCGCTTCGGAGAACCAACGCGACGGCGTCCCGGCGCCCAGGTTCAGCGGGTCTCGGTGCGCCGGCTTGCGCAGGCGATCGTCAATTCCCGGCCGTGATCGGGGAGACGTAGAGTGTCCCCGCGGCCTGGCTTCCCGCGATCGCGACCAGGGCCATTCTTCGGACAGCCTGTCGACCGCCGTCACCAGCCAGTAGAAGGTATGGGTGTCGAGGAGCGTCCCCGACAAGGGCTATCCCTTCGGGGAGGGCCTGCGCGCCTTGTGCGGGCTGCCTTTGAGGGCCTGCCGGGCGATCGGCTTCGTGAGGTCCACGCTCTTCTTCAGGGGCAGCTGGGACGACTTCATCGAATCGGCCCCGCGCACCTCGACATCGCGGCCGCTGCGGGGGTCGCGGACCCTTACTTGCGCGGTCGGCTCCTGCCTGATCTGCGCCTTCGTCATGGGCTCACCGCCAGCGTGAACTCGCCGCGTCGGCGCGAGCCGATGGCATGACCCGCTCACCGCACCAGCCCGCGCGCGAACCCCTCCAGCGCCGCGATCATCCGGGTGATGGCCGCCCGGGTGGCGGCGAAGCGTTCGGTGCGCGCCAGCGTGATCTCGTCCATGTAGATCCCGCGGTTGACCTCGACCTGCAGGGATTCCCGTCCCGCCGCCGGGTTGGCGTAGCGGCGGATCAGCTCGACGCCCTTGAACTTGTCGTTCACCGCCACCGAGTAGCCGGAAGCCCGCAGGCTCGCCACCACCAGCTCGGTGAAGGCCGGCGAGGCGGTGCTGCCGTCGCGGTTGCCGATCACGAAATCGGCGCGCCTCGCACCCTGGTCGCCCCAGCGCCGGTCGCCCCATTGCGGCATCGAGTGGCAGTCGACGTGGAACACCCGGCCGAACCGGACATGGGTCTCGTCGAGCGCCTCCTTCAGGGCGGCGTGGTAGGGCCGCCAGTAGAAGTCCAGGCGGGCCTGGACCTCGGCGACGGTCAGGGGCGGTCGTAGATCGCGGTCTCGCCGTCGATCGCCTTCCAGATCAGCGAGGCGCCGCGGTCGGTCTTGGCGCTGGCCTCGACCGGGCCGGGCCAGCCGGCCTCGACCATCGACAGGTCCAGGTCGCGGTCGCTGCGGTTGGGGTCGATGTAGGCGCGCCGGAACAGCGCCTCGACCAGGATGGCGCCGTGCGCCGGTGCCGCGCCGAACAGCTCGTGGACGTGCCAGTCGGCCACCCGCTCGCACTGCGCCAGCGGGATCGCCGGGCGGAAATCGGCGGGGAAGTGCAGGCCGGAATGCGGGCTGTCGAACACCAGCGGCGCCGGCGGGCCGCTCGGGTCGGTGCGGCGCAGGACGTTGGGGATTTCCACGCTGGCCATGCGGGGCGCTCCGGCGGCTGGAGGGAGGGTTCTAGTCCCGCCGCGTCAACCCGGCAACCGGCCGCGGGATCCGCCGCACCGGCCGGCGGTCTGGGGCCCGGGGGCAGGGCGGGGCGCGTCAGGCCCGGTGCGGCCAGTCGGGGTGGTGGCTGTCGATCACGTAGGCGTGGGTGTGGCGGGGCACGGCGCCGGGCCGGGCCGCGCCGGCGCAGATGCGGGTGGTCGGGCGGCAGGTCCGGGTGGGCGTGCTCGATCGCCTCGGGGTCGTGGCGCGGCCACAGGACCGCGGCGGCCGCCAGCGCCGCCGCCGCCAGCGCCGCCAGCGCCGCGAAGGCGACGGCCATGCCGAACTGCGCGCCGAGCCAGCCCGCCGCCGGGTAGGCGAGCAGCCAGCCGGCGTGCGACAGCGCGAACTGGGCCGCGAACAGGGCCGGGCGGTCCTCGGCGTGGGCCGACCGCCGCAGCAGGCGGCCCGACGGGGTCTGGGCCGTCGAATAGCCGAGGCCGAGCAGCAGCCAGAGCGCCAGCAGCGCGCCGTAGCCGGGGGCGACCCCGCCCGCCGCCTGTCCATCTCCCGCCAGCACCGCCCCAACCAGCAACCCGGCCGCCAGCAGGACGCCGCCGCCGAGCATGGCCGTCCGGTCGGCAACCGCCTCCAGCAGGCGCGGCAGGGCGAGTGCGGCGATCATCGAGCCGGCGCCGAAGGCGGCCAGCGCCAGCGCGGTCGCCCGCGGCGACAGCCCGAGGCCGGCCTGCACCATCACCACGGTGTTGACGATCACCATGGCGCCGCCGGCCGCCACCGCCAGGTTCAGCGCCAGCAGCCCGCGCAGGCGCGGCGTCGCCAGGTAGATCCGCAGGCCCCGGGTGGTGCGGTCGTAGACGCCGCGGCGCCCGGTCGGCCGCGGGCTCGGCAGCCGCACCGACACCACCAGGGCGGCCGAGGCCAGGAAGCCGACCACGGTGCCGGCGAACAGCGCGTGGAAGCTAACCACCGTCAGCAGGGCGGCGGCCAGCGCCGGGCTGATCAGGCTTTCGAGGTCGTAGGCGAGCCGGGACAGCGACAGGGCGCGGGTGTACTCGGCCTCGTCCGGCAGGATGTCGGGGATGGTCGCCTGGAAGGTCGGGGTGAAGCCGGCCGACGCCGACTGCAGGACGAAGATCAGGGCGTAGACCTGCCAGATCTCGGTGACGAACGGCAGCGACAGCGCGACCGCCGCCCGCACCAGGTCGAGGGCGACCAGCACCCGCCGGCGCGGCAGGCGCTCGACGAACGCGGCGGCGACCGGCGCCACGCCGACATAGGCGATCATCTTGACGGCGAGCGCGGTGCCCAGCACCACCCCGGCCTCGGCCCCGGCCAGCTCGTAGGCCAGCAGGCCGAGCGCCACGGTGGCGAGGCCGGTGCCGAGCAGGGCGATGACCTGGGCCAGGAACAGGTGCCGGTAGGTGCGGTTGCGGAGGATCCCGATCATGCGCATCCCCGCTTTGGCCGCCGGCAGTCAGAGAACCGGGCGTCAGAGGTACCGGGTGATTTCCTTGTAGTCGTCGATCGCCCGGCGCTGGTCCCGCGCCATCGGCCCGACGACTTCTTCCAGGCAATGATCGAGGTGGTCCTGGATCAGCGTGCGCTTGGCCTGGGCGATGGCCTTCTCGACCGCGTGCAGCTGCTGGGCGATGTCGAGGCAGGGCCGGCCCGCCTCGATCATCTCGATCACGCCGCGCAGATGGCCGTCGGCGCGCTTCAGGCGCTTGACGATTTCAGGGTGCGTCTGGTGCAGGTGCTCGCCCGACATGCCTTGACCCTATCCCCTCCGGGTGGATAGGGTCAAGGCGAGGTGTTGGCCGCCCGACGGGCGGTGGATCGGGACGCTGCGAGGAAAATCCATGACGCGCCGGAATGCCGACAGGGCGTGGCCGTGGTCGGCCGCGACGCTGCTCCACGGCCTGCTGGCGGTGGCGGCGGCCGTCGCCGCGGCCTCGCCGGGCGACGCGCTCGCCCACGCCGTCACCGTCGGCGACAAGGGCTACATCCAGGAGATCAGCGGGGTCCACCTGATCCCGTTCGCGTATCTCGGCGCCAAGCACATGGTCACCGGCTACGACCACATCCTGTTCCTGTTCGGCGTCATCTTCTTCCTGTACCGGCTCCGGGACGTCGCCCTGTACGTCAGCCTGTTCGCGCTCGGGCATTCGACGACGATGCTGCTCGGGGTCATTTTCAACGTCGGCATCGACAGCTACATCATCGACGCCATCATCGGCTTCTCGATCGTCTACAAGTCGCTCGACAATCTGGGCGCGTTCCGGCGCTGGTTCGGGGTGCAGCCGGACACAAGGGCGGCCACGCTGATCTTCGGCCTGTTCCACGGCTTCGGCCTGTCGAGCAAGCTGATCGAGTACGACATCGCGCCCGACGGGCTGATCGCGAACATCCTGGCGTTCAACGTCGGCGTCGAGGTCGGCCAGCTGCTGGCGCTGTCGGTCATCCTGATCGCCATGGGATACTGGCGGCGCACCGCCGCGTTCGGGCGCCAGGCCTACACCGCCAACGTGGTGGTGATGACCGCCGGGTTCGTGCTGGTCGGCTATCAGCTCGCCGGCTACGCCGTCTCGTAGTTCACCCGAGAGGAGAGAGACATGATCGACCCGCAAACGCCGAGCCAGGGCGAGCTGCCGACCGCGGCGCAATTGCTGCGGTCGACGATCATCGCCATCGTCGCCGCCGCCGCCATCCTGGTGACCGTCGTCCTGCCGGCCGAGTACGGCATCGACCCGACCGGGATCGGCCGGGCGCTGGGGCTGGCCGAGATGGGCGAGATCAAGCAGCAGCTCGCCGACGAGGCCGAGCGCGACAAGGCCGACCTCGCCGAGCCGGGCCTGCTCGACCGGCTGGTCTCGGCGTTCCTGGTCGGCCGGGCGGCGGCCGAGACCAAGCCCGCCGAGAGCAAGCCCGCTGCGCGCACCGACGAGACCACCGTCACCCTGAAGCCGGGCCAGGGCAGCGAGATCAAGCTGGTCATGAAGAAGGGCGCGACGGTGGAGTTCGCCTGGACGGTGGCCGGCGGTGCGGTGAACTTCGACCTGCACGGCGACGCCGGCGAGAAATCCACCAGCTACGAGAAGGGCCGCGCCTCCAAGGGCGAGCAGGGCGTGCTGGAAGCCGCGTTCGACGGCAGCCACGGCTGGTTCTGGCGCAACCGCGGCTCCGCCGACGTGACGGTGACGCTGCGCACCAGCGGCGCCTATTCGGAGATCAAGCGGATCCTCTGAGGCCGCGCCTCATGGCCGCTGCGCGGCAGGCGCCTCAGGGCGATAGAGATTATTGAAGAACTACAATGAGTTACAATCTATCATCCTGAGGTGCTCCCGCGCAGCGGGAGCCACGAAGGGCGTTGACGCTCGCCGGCATCGCGGCGCTGAATACCGCCGGCACCGCAACCGAGAGAGATCCCCATGGCCCCGCCGCGCGTCCTGATCGGCCAGTTCATGCACGAGACCAACACCTTCAGCGTCCAGCCGACCGGCGTCGAGGCGTTCGCCCGGGTGCTGGTGCACGAGGGCGAGGCGATGGTGTCGGCGCTGCGCGGCACCAACAGCGAGACCGCCGGCTTCCTCGGCGGTCGCCGAGGCCGAGGGCTGGACCGTGCTGCCGTCGGTGGCGGCGATCGCCACCCCGGCCGGCCCGGTCACCGCCGAGGCGTGGGAGCGCTTCGGCCTCGGGATCGCCCGCGCCGCCGCCGCCGCCCTGCCGCTCGACGGCGTGCTGCTGGCCCTGCACGGCGCCATGGTGAGCGCGCTCGACGACGACGCCGAGGGCGCGCTGCTGGCGGCCGTCCGCGCGGTGGTCGGCCGCGACGTGCCGGTCGGCATCACCCTCGACCTGCACGCCAACGTCTCCGACCGCATGGCCGAGCTGGCCGACGTCATCTGCCCGTACCGCACCTACCCGCACATCGACATGGCCGAGACCGGCGCGCGCTGCGCCCGGCTGATCGGCGACGCCATGGCCGGCCGCACCCGGCCGCGCGTCGTCATCGCGCGCCGCGACCAGGCCGAGGGCCTCGACCAGGGCCGCACCGACGCCGGGCCGATGCTGGAGGCGCTGTCGCGCGCCGCCGCCGCCGAGGCCCGCCCCGGCATCCTCACCACCTCGGTCTGCGTCGGCTTCTCCAGCGCCGACATCGCCTTCATGGGGCCGAGCGTGGCGGTGACCTACGACAGCCGCACCGACGGCGCCGAGGCGACGGCGCGCGGCGTCGCCGAGGAATTGATGGACTTCTGCTGGGAGACCCGCGCGCACGAGGGCAACGAGTACCTCACGCCCGACGACGCCGCGTCCCGCGCCAAGGCGCACGAGAACGGCGCCACAAAGCCGCTGGTGATCGCCGACTACGCCGACAACCCCGGCGGCGGCGCCTACGGCGACGCCACCGAGCTGCTGCGCGCCATGCTCGACGCCGGCCTCGAGAACGCCTGCTTCGGCGCCATGGTCGACGGCGAGGCGGCGGCGGCGCTGCACGCGGCCGGCGAGGGGGCGACGGTGACGGTGTCGGTCGGCGGCAAGGTCGACCGGCGCTTCGGCGGCGGCCCGCTGAGCCTGACCGGCGTGGTCGAACGCCTGACCGACGGCCGCTTCGTGTGCGACGGGCCGATGTGGCGCGGCATCGCCAAGTCGTTCGGGCCGACCGGCGTGCTGCGGGTCGCCGGCGTGCGGGTGCTGATCGTCACCAACGCCATGCAGATCACCGACCGCCAGCAATTCCTGCACGCCGGCATCGACCCGACGGCGATGGCGACGGTGGCGCTGAAGTCGATGCAGCACTTCCGCGCCGCCTACCAGCCGCTCGCCGACGCGGTGCTGGTCTGCGACACCGGGGCGCTGTGCTCGCCGGACGTCCGCGCGAGGCCGTTCAAGAAGCTGCGCCGGCCGATCTGGCCGCTCGATCCGCTGCACTGAGCCCCGTGCGGCGCTCCCGCTCTCGTGCCGTCACCCGGACCGGACCGCAG
This sequence comes from Rhodospirillaceae bacterium, assembly GCA_018401495.1. Lineage (GTDB taxonomy): Bacteria > Pseudomonadota > Alphaproteobacteria > Thalassobaculales > Thalassobaculaceae > Thalassobaculum_A. The sequence continues at coordinate 220,105 of JAGYJX010000005.1, read as the reverse complement.
CGGCCGGTGCCCGTCGCCCCATGGCTTCCGGCTCGGCCGCGCCAGGGGCGCGTCCGTCCGGAATGACGACGGGGTTGGGGTCGGCCTCCGGGGCGCCCACTCGAAGGTCCCGCCGGCAGCGCCCCCTCTTTTGTCGTCATTCCGGACCGGGCCGCCGCAGGCGGAACGGAGCCGGAACCCACCCGACGCACCGCGCCTGCAGCGACCAGGGCCGTCGCCCCGTGGGTTCCGGCTCGGCCGCGCCGGGCGGCGCGTCCGTCCGGAATGACGATGAGGGTGGGGTCGGCCTCCGGATCGCCCCATTCCGCACCGCGCTCGCCGTGGCCTGTGCCCGTCGCCCCGTGGGTTCCGGCTCGGCCGCGCCGGGCGGCGCGTCCGTCCGGAATGACGATGAGGGAGGGGAGGGCACGCTCTACTTGAAGCCCGGCCGGGTGGGGTGGACTTCCGGGTCGCCCCACTTGAAGGTCCCGGCGGCCGCCAACCCTCTCTGGTCGTCATTCCGGACCGGGCCGCCGCAGGCGGACGGAGCCGGAACCCACCCGACGCACCGCGCCTGCCGCGGCCTGTGCCCGTCGCCCCGTACCCCGCGGAGAACCGGATAAACCGCTGACACAGAGCCGGTCTGGCAGTACTCCTCGACCGGTTGCCGTTCACAATCGGTCGGAGGCCCCCATGGGAAAGGTGCGCGTAGCGGGTTTTGCGGTGTCGGTCGACGGCTTCGGGGCCGGCCCGGAGCAGAGCCTGGAGGATCCGCTCGGCAAGGGCGGCATGCAGCTGCACGGCTGGTTCTTCCGGACCCGGACCTTTCGAGCGATGGTCGGGCAGGAGGGCGGGATCGACGACCGCTTCGCCCAGGCCTCGGCGGAGGGCTTCGGCGCCTTCATCATCGGCCGCAACATGTTCGGCCCGATCCGCGGCGACTGGCCGGACGAGGCGTGGAAGGGCTGGTGGGGCGACAACCCGCCGTACCACGCGCCGACCTTCATCCTCACCCACCACGCCAGGGCGCCGATCGTGATGGAGGGCGGGACCACCTTCCATTTCGTCACCGACGGGATCGAGGCGGCGCTCGCCCGGGCCAGGGCCGCCGCCGGCGATCTGGACGTGAAGATCGGCGGCGGCGTGTCGACGGTCCGCCAGTACCTGCTGGCGGGCGCGATCGACGAGCTGCATCTGGCGCTGGCGCCGGTGGTCCTGGGCCGGGGCGAGGCCCTGTTCGCCGGCATCGACCTGCCGGGCCTCGGCTACCGGGTGACCGAGGCGGTCCCGACCGAGCTGGCGACCCACCTGGTGCTGACGCGCTGACGCCGCGCGCGGCCGCCCGGCCTGGGGAGGGACTTGATCGGGCGCGAGCGGGCCAGCACCGGCGGCCACGCCCCTCTCTCTCTATCGTCATTCCGGACCGGGCCGCCGCAGGCGGGACGGAGCCGGAACCCACCCGACGCACCGCGCTTGCCGTGGCCTGCGCCCGTCGCCTCGTGGTTTCCGGCTCGGCCGCGCCGGGGCGGCGCGTCCGTCCGGAATGACGATGGTGGAGGGGGCGGATTTTGCGGAAGAGCTGAGGCGCCCGCCTCGCAGCGGGGGGCCGCGAAGCGCCGACTATCCCCCGAACCGCTCCAGCCCCTCCAGCGTCTGGCGCAGCACCTGGCGCGAGCGGGCCAGCACCATCTCCTTCCAGGAATCGGTGCCCGGGTAGTACTGCCGCTTGATGGCGCGCTTGATCGCCTGCGCCTCCGGGTCGTCCCAGTCGAAGGCGCGGTTGGCGTGCAGCCAGTGGTCGGCGCGCAGCGCCTTGCGGCTGCGCTCCTGGTCGTAGGTGCCGAACTCCAGCGCCACGTAGGTGTAGCGGTCGCCGAGCCGGGGCTGCCAGAAGCGGCCCTGGGTGCCGTTCAGCGGGATCGAGAACGACGCCCCCTCGGCCGGCAGCCCGGTCGACTCGCCGTACATCGCCAGCACCCGGTCGAGCCCGGTCGAGCCGCGCTTGTGGCCGCAGATCGGCTCGCCGTAGCCGTGCGGGCCGAGGCCGGTGTGGACGTCGATCACCGACACCATGCGGCGCTCGGCGAGCCGGTAGGCGTCGACGATCGAGCCCAGCGTCAGGCTGGCCCGGGTCGGCGCGGTGCCGCCGAAGAACATCGAGTGCGGGTGCTTGTACTGGCCGGCCTTGCGGGCAGCCTGGAACGCCTTCTCGCCGTGCTCGGCCCGCCAGGCGGCGAGCCGCGCCTCGGCCGCCGCCAGCGTCGCCTCGTCGAGCGAGGCCGGCACGAAGGCGTCGACCAGCTCGTCGTGGCCGGGGTTCTCGGGCAGCGGCTGGTCGAAGTCGACGAAGTTGCGGTTGAGGTCGCAGCCCTCCTCGGTGACCCGCCGCCACCACGCGAAGCCGTGGCAGTTCAGGGCGTGGATCAGCAGCACGCCGGTGTCGGCCGGCAGCCGGGAAGCCCCACCCTTGCTGGACTGGGCACCCGCCAGCCAGTCGACCTGGATGCCGGAGCCGCAGAACCCCTCGACGCCGTGGGTGGCGCTCACCACCACCAGCACCCGGCCGGCGTCCTCCGGCCCGAGCCAGGCGACGTCGGTGGTCAGCGGTTCGCCGTGCGGCCCGCTGAGCGGGTTCTCCCAGGCGACGACCTCGGCGCCGGCACCAGCGGCGGCGTCGAGGAACAGGCGGCGGGCGTCACCGTACTCGTCGGCGAAGCTCGTCCGGATCGAGGTGAGGATGTCCATGGCAAGCGGGTAGCACCGGGCGCGGCGGCGGGCAAGACGGGATGTGGCGGTGGGTGGCTCGACGCGCTCAGCGCCGCCGCACGCCAGGGTGCAATTCGCCCCCGCGCCTCCCATCTCCACCGGGTGCCGAACGCCAGCATCTCGCGGGGGGAACCAACGAGAGGAGCGCACGCATGGCGGTCACCCGCAAGGACGAGGCCCGGGCCCTGGATTCCGACGAGCGCGAGCTGGTCGAACGGTCGCATCACCCGGCGCTGCAGGAACTGCCCGATTCCGAACTGTCGAAACTGGTGAAGCTGGTCCGCGACCGGCGCGACAAGGCCAAGAGCCAGGCCCAGCAGCGGCGGCGCGAGATGCGCGGCAAGGCGGCGCCGAAGGGGGCGGAGCCGTCGCGCGACGACGCCGGCTCGCGCCTCAAGCTGTCGGTGCTGGCGATGGCGGTGCGGCGGCTGAATACCGAGGCCGGGCGCCGGCGGCGCTGTCCGGGCGCGCCGGCCCGGCGGCCGGGACCGGCGACGCCGAGGCCAACGCCCGCCACGGCTGAGCCGGCGGGGATCAAGCGGGCGTGGCGTCAGTCCGCCGCGGCGCTCGCCGGCGCGCCGCCGGCCCGGTAGCGGTAGATCGGCTCCGGGCCGGATTCGGCGTCGACCGCCACGGTCTCCGGCGGCCAGCCGTCGAACGCGAAGCTGTACGACACCACAACCGTCCCCGGCCGCAACTCGGCCGTCAGCTTCGGGCCGAGCCGGCGCATCACCGACGGCATCAGGTAGCAGACGGCGGCCCCGGCGTCGCCGAGCGGCTCGGCCAGCAGGTCGGCGCGCCGGTAGACCAGGTTCGGGCGCGGCCGCAGGGCGTGGCGCAGCCGGGCGAACAGGAACGGCACCGGCGACAGCTCGATCCCGACCACCGGGTTGCCGGGATAGCGGTCGGCCAGCGCCAGCGCCAGCCCGCCCCAGCCCGAGCCGAGGTCGTAGACCGTGCCGTCGACCGCCCGCGGCAGCTGGCGCAGCAGCGCCGCCCTTGTGCCGGGGCGGGTCGGCATCGGCGGCACCCCGGTGCGAACCGTGTAGGCGAGGATAATCAGGCCGACGGCCAGCATCGCCACCAGCACGACGGCCTCGGCGCCGGTAACGGCGGCGGCTTCGAGGGCGGCGGTGGTGGGGTCGAGGGTGGGGGCGGCGGTCATGCCCAGGATGATGGCACGGATCGCCGGATCCGTCGGTGCTCCCCCGTCGCTGGTCAGCGTTCCACGAACGCCCGCTCGATCACGTAGGAGCCGGGGTTGTTGCCGCTGCCCTCGACGAAGCCGAGATCCTCCAGGATCGCCTTGAGGTCCTTCAGCATGCCGGGGCTGCCGCACAGCATGGCGCGGTCGCGCTCGGGGTCGAGCATCGGCAGGCCGAGGTCGTCGGTCAGCCGGTTGGTGGTGATCAGGTCGGTGATCCGGCCGCGGTGGCGGAACGGCTCGCGGGTCACCGTCGGGTAGTACAGCAGCTTCTCGCGCACGAAGTCGCCGAGCAGCTCGTCGCGCGGGAACTCGTCGGCGATCCACTCGCCGTAGGCCAGCTCGGCGACCTTGCGGCAGCCGTGCACCAGCACCACCCGCTCGTAGCGCTCGTAGCTCTCGGGGTCCTTGATCAGGCTGAGGAACGGCGCCAGGCCGGTGCCGGTGCCGATCAGGAACAGGTTGCGGCCGGGCAGCAGGTTGTCCTGCACCAGCGTGCCGGTCGGCTTGCGGCCGACCAGGATGCGGTCGCCCTCCTTGAGGTGCTGCAGGCGCGAGGTCAGCGGCCCGTCCGGCACCTTGATGCTGAGGAACTCCAGCCGGTCCTCGTGGTTGGCGCTGGCCATCGAGTAGGCGCGCAGCAGCGGCTTTCCGTCGACCTCCAGCCCGATCATGGTGAACTGGCCGTTGGCGAACCGGAACCCGGGGTCGCGGGTGGTGGTGAAGCTGAACAGGGTGTCGGTCCAGTGATGGACGCTGAGGACGGTCTCGGTGTTCAGGTTGCTCATGGCGGCATCCGTTCCGCGCTGGAGGTCGAGGCGATGATCGTTCGTGTGCGTACGGTTTTCAACCGGAACCCGCTGTCCGGCCTGGATACCAGGAGGGAAAGGGCGGTGCCAAGCGATTGTTCGACATAGAGAACGATCGTGCTGTACTAAGAACGGTTCTTTTGCCGCAGGCCGTTGGTCCGATCGGCGATCCCCGCGTTGGTGCCATCCGGCGGTCGATTCCGGCTTTGATCAGGGCGCCAAAGTGACCGATCCTGGCGCCGCACGAATTGACCTGAATCAGGATGCACCGGAATGACCGCGCTCAGCGTCAACATCAACAAGGTGGCGACCCTCCGGAACACCCGGCCGCACGCCGAGCCGAGCGTGCTCCGGGCGGCCCTCACCGTGCTGGAGGCGGGGGCGGCGGGGGTCACCGTCCACCCGCGCCCGGACGCCCGCCACATCCGCGAGCGGGACGTGCTCGACATCGCCGAGCTGATGCGCGAGCCGCGCTGGGCCGGCCGCGAGTTCAACATCGAGGGCTATCCCGACGACCGCTTCCTCGACCTGATCGAGCGGGTGCGGCCCGACCAGGTGACGCTGGTGCCGGACGCGCCCGACCAGTCGACCTCCGACCACGGCTGGGACCTGCCGGGCGACGCCGCCACCGTCGGCCCGGTGGTGGCGCGGCTGAAGGCGATGGGCTGCCGGGTGTCGCTGTTCGCCGACCCGGTGGCGGCGGTGATCGACGGCGCCCGGGCGGTCGGCGCCGACCGGGTCGAGCTCTACACCGGCCCCTACCACGAGGCCTTCGGCGGGCCGCGCCAGGGCGAGGTGCTGGCGGTGTTCGTGGCGGCGGCCGAGCGCTGCCGGGCCGCCGGCCTCGGTCTCAACGCCGGCCACGACCTGACCCTCGACAATCTGCCGACGCTGGCGCGCACCATCCCCTGGATCGACGAGGTGTCGATCGGCCACCACCTGATCGGCGACGCGCTGTGGATGGGGCTGGCCGGCGCGGTCAAGGCCTACCAGGCCTGCCTCGCCGGCGATTGACGGCGGCCTACTCGGCCGGGCCGGGATACCAGGCGGGCGGGCGCTTCTCCAGGAAGCTGGCCAGGCCCTCGAACGCCTCGTCGGTCTGGCGCTTGGCCGAGTGCTCGGCGACCAGCGCCTCGAAGGCGGCGTCGGTGGTCATCAGCCCGGCCTCGATCAGCGCCCGGCGCTTGGTCTGGGCGGTCGCCTCCGGCGCCGACATCAGCAGCGCGTCGACGATCGGCGCCGCCGCCGCGTCCAGCCCGCCCTCGGGGCAGGTCTGGTGCACCAGCCCCATCGCCTTCGCCTCGGCGGCGCCGAAGCGCTCGCAGGTCAGCGCCCAGCGCCGGACGTTGCGCACGCCGATGGCGGCGTTCAGGTGCGGCACGATGATCCCGGCCATCACCCCCCAGCGCGCCTCGGTGATCGCGAAGATGGCGTCCTCGGAGGCCACCACGACGTCGGCGGCGGCGACGATGCCGGTGCCGCCGCCGAAGCAGCCGCCGTGCACCAGCGCCACCGTCGGCTTCGGGAACTCGGTCAGGCCGCGGATCGCCGAGGCGGTGCGGCGCGACACCGCGACGTTCTCCTCGGGCGACAGCTTGCCGATCTCCTTCAGCCAGGCGAGGTCGGCGCCGGCCTGGAAGTGCTTGCCGTTGCCGCGGATCAGCACGACCCGCACGGCGGCGTCGCCGCCGAGGCGACCGAACGCCTCCAGCAGGCCGCCGATGACGTCGCCGTTGTAGGCGTTGTTGCGCTCCGGCCGGTTCAGCGTGACGGTGGCCACGCCGCGGCGGTCGACGGCGCACAGCACCGTGCCGTTGCCGTATGCATCGCTCATGCTTGCAGTCCTCTCAGGGTGGTCGACAGCCGGGCCGCCATGGTGTCGATCATGGCCTGGGCCTTCGGGACCATGCGGGTCAGCGTCATGAAGCCGTGGGTGACACCCTCGTACAGGTCGAAGGTGCAGGGCACGCCGGCGGCGCGCAGCGCGGCGTCCAGCCGGATCGCGTCGTCGCGCAGCACGTCGAGGCCGGCGGCGGCCACGAAGGTCGGCGGCAGCCCGGCCAGGTCGGCCTTCAGGGGCACCGCGCGCGGATCGTCGTAATCCTCCGGGCCGCGCAGGTAGTGCGCGAAGAACGCCCGCATCTCGGCGCGCGACAGCCCCCACTCGCCGCCGCCGAAGCGTGTGTAGGACTCGGTCTCGAAATCGCAGCCGGCGACCGGGTAGATCAGGCCGAGCGCGCCGACCGAGCGGTCGCCCCGGTCGCGCAGCTGAAGCGCGGTGCCGATCGCGATGTTGGCGCCGGCGCTGTCGCCGGCGAGCGCGATCCGCGCCGGGTCGGCGCCCCAGGCTTCCGCCCCCTGGCCCCGGAGGTGCTCGACCACCGCCGCGACCTCGGTGATGGCGGCCGGGAACGGGTTCTCGGGCGCCAGCGCGTAGTCGACCGCCGCCACCAGGCAGCCCGAGGCGTTGGCCAGCGCGTGCATGGCGCGGCCGTGGGTCTCCAGCGAGCCGACCACCCAGCCGCCGCCGTGCAGGTAGAGGATGACCGGCAACGGCGCGTCCGGCGTCGTCTCGGCGGTCGCCGGGTACAGCAGCCGCACCGGCACCGGCCGGGTCGGCCCCGGGACCGTGACGTCCTCGATGCGGGCCAGCGCCGGGCGGTCCTGGTTCCACCAGGCGCGGTCGATCTCCATGCGGCGGCGCGCCTGCTCCGGGGTCATCCGCGAGCGGTCGGCGGGCAGGTCGTGCTCGCGCGCGATCTCGGCCATGCGCGCGAAGGCCAGTTGCATGTCGGGGTCGACCCACGGGTCGGCGTCGGTGGCCATGAGACGTCCTTCGCTCGTCGATGAAGTGCGCGCCCGGCCGGGCGACCGCGGCATGGTCTGCGGTTTCGCCGCGCCGGGCAAGTCTCGGGCTGCCGTGGCAAGGCGATTGTCGCGCGCGCAAGGTAAACCGCCGGCGCGGTGTGGTGCTATGGTTCGTATCCTCTCAATCATGAAGAGGGGAAGACTATGTATAATTCAATTCAAAATGCATCCGATGACTTCTCCAACAGCCTGCCGGACTACGGACGCCTGATCCGCGGCGTGCTGCGCGCCTACACCGACGCCGTCTCCGGGCTGCTCGCCCGGGAGGGCTTCCGGCTGGAGGTCGAGGAGGATCTGCGGGACTGGGTGCGGGTCATGCAGGCGGCTCCCGGCACCGACGGCATCAACCCGACCTTCGACCCGGAGCGCAGCGGCGAGCCGGAGGATGCCTACTGGCTGCACGTCCGCGCGGCGGACGGCACCACGGCGGCGGTGATGGCCGGCCGCTACATCGAGACCGCCGACTATCACCAGCACGTGCGCCAGGGACTGCTGTGGTCGCCGGCGTCGGACCCGCGGCCGGTGGAGACCGTGCTGCAGGGTCCGGGCCCGTCGGGACGGCTCAGCCATTGCGGCGGGCTGTGGGTCGACCCGGCGTACCGCGGGATCGGCCTGTCCTGGCTGGTGCCGCGGCTCAACCACGCGGTGGCGGCCTACCGCTGGGGCGTCGACGGCATCGTCGGCGTGGTGTTCGACCGGCTGCTCGCCAAGGGCGTGCCGACCGCCAACTACGGCGTGCCCGACGTCCGGCTGTGCGTCGACGGCTGGTTCTGGCCGACCGGACCGGGTCGAGCGGATGTTCCAGACCTTCACCCCGGCCGACTTCCTAATCAAACGAACTTGGGACGACCTTGAGCAGGTTCGGTCGGGTGGCGACAAGAAGATGCGTGATTTCGCCCCGATCGCCCGCAAGCGGAACGATGTAGCGGCGGTACACGATCTCGCGTCCGTGCCATAGCAGTTCGACCTGGGCCAGCGTGACTGCGGCGTTGCCCTTGGCATAGGCGTAGTCACGCTCGGCCAGATCCCTGACCAGCCGCCACTCGGCGTCGCGCAGGGTGCGCCCGGAGTATTCCTTGCCGTCGTGGATGGCGATGCGGTTGCCGTACTGCAGGAAGCGGAAATTCGCCGGGTCGTCGGCCGAGCAGTCGATGAGGTGGGTCGAGCCCAGGATCCCGAGGTCGATCAGCAGGTTGGCGTCGACGTCGGCGACGGTCGGCGGGTTCGAGCGGCCGCCCAGCCTGAGCGCGCGCGACAGCTGGATGAACGGGTTGTCGACCCCGACCACGAAGTCGGTCGGGGTGCCGAAACGGGCGAGCGCGCGCCCGCCCGCGTCGGCGGTCACCAGCTTGGAGGCACCCCACATGGCGGTCACCAGCCGGCGACGCGCAGCAGCCGCATCCGCCGGCCGCCGATCTCGACCGGCAGCACGATGAACTGCCAGCCCGCCGTCCATGTCCTCGACCACCGAGAACCGCAGCGCCATCGGCCGGTCGATCTCGCCCAGCGAGTCGTGGATCCGCTTGGCGATCTCGACGTGGTAGTAGGCGGTGTCGAGCGGGCCGGCCAAGTTCCGCCGCGTTGACCAGTTCGCCGCTCGCCTCGCAGAACAGGAAGCCGCGCGTCCCGCAGATCGCCTCGTTGCCGGTCACGTCGGTGCTGCCGGACCGCTTCAGCTCCAGCCATTCGAGGGTGGCGTTCTTCAGCGGCAGGTCGAGGTCGAGGAACGACACGTGCCGGATGATGAACCCGGGTGCCGGCAGGATGTAGGCGGCGCGCGCAATGGTCATCTGATCATCCAGTCCCTGCAACCGGAACAGAACCTAGCATCGCGGGGCCGCCGACGGGAAGCGCGGGCCATCCCCGTCCCGTCATCCTGGCGTCACCACCCCGCGCGGTCGGGCGGGACGTGGGTCGGGCCGTCCGGCGCCACCAGGTTCCAGCCGGACAGCGTGCGATCGGCGTGCGCCATCCGCCAGGACAGCATGCGCCCGGCGTAGTCGGCGCGGATCGAGGCGTAGTCGGGATCCTCGGCGAGGTTCTCAAGCTCCGCCGGGTCGCGCCCCAGGTCGAACAGCAGCGGCGGCAGCCCGGTGAAGTGCACGTACTTGAAGTGCTTGTCGCGCAGCACGGCGAGCTGGGCGGTGTCGTGGGTCAGGCCCAGCTTGTCCGCCACACCGGTCGTGCCGATCTCGCGGAAGTCGTATTCCCAGTGCGCCGCGTCGCGCCACGCCCGCGGCGTGCGGCCGTCCAGGAACGGCGACAGCGACCGGCCGTCCATGGCCGGCGGCGCCTCGGCGCCGATCTCCTCGAGGATGGTCGGCGCCAGGTCGACCGCCTCTGTGAAGGCCTCGACGATCCGGCCGGCGGCCGGTGTCCCGCCGGCTGGCTTGATGATCAGCGGGATGTGGTAAGCGCCGTCGAAATAGCCGCACTTGCCGAGCAGGCGGTGGTCGCCAAGCATCTCGGCGTGGTCGCTGGTGATCACGATCAGGGTGCGGTCGTAGCGGCCGGTGGCCTTCAGGTACGCCACGGTGCGGCCGAGTTGGGCGTCGACCTCGGCGATCATGCCGAAATAGGTGGCGCGCAGCACCGCCACCGCCTCCTCGGTCATGTCGGCGGCCAGGCCGGGCGCCTCGTACACGAAGCTCGCCAGCGGGATCCGGCCGAGCTCGTAGGCGAGGTAGGGATGCTGGGCGGCCTCGGTCGCCCGGTCGCCGGCGCGCACCGGGCGCGGCGTCTCCTTCGGGTCGATCAGGGTGTTGTAGGGCGCCGGCACCACAAACGGCGGGTGCGGGCGGATGTGGCTGACGTGCAGGAAGCTCGGCCCGGCGGTCGCGTCGCGCGACGACAGGTGGTCGATCAGCCGGCCGGTCAGGAACGCCGTCTCGGTGGCGTCGGCGTCGAACGCCGGCGGCTCGCGGTGCGGGCCGGCGGGCGCCGGCCGGAGCCGCGCGGCCGGAACACGTCGTGCACGCCGGTGCCGAGGTCGACGCCGCGGCCGGCCAGCCAGTCCCGCCAGACCGGGCTCGGCTCGGCCATGTCGGTGTGGACCGCGAAGCCGGGCGCGATGCCCTCGTAGGTGCGCAGGCGCGGGTCGTCCGGCGACAGGCCGCGCGGATCGACGGACTGGTCGGTGTAGCCGAACAGCAGCGGGTCGTAGCCGGCGGCGCGGGCGGCGGTGGCGACGGTGGCGTGGCGGGCGTCGAGCGGGCTGCCGTTGCGGCACACCCGGTGGTTCATCTGGTACAGCCCGGTCAGCAGGCTGGCGCGCGCCGGCGAGCACGGCGCGCAGGTGGCGAAGTGGTTGCGGAACAGCACGCCGTCGGCGGCCAGCGCGTCGAGATGCGGGGTGCGCGCGCAGGGATGCCCGAGCGCCGACAGGCTGTCGCCGCGGAACTGGTCGAGGGTGATGAGCAGGACGTCGGGGCGGGTCGGCATGGCGGACCGGAGGCTGCGGGGTGGGCGCGGGACCGGCGCGGCCCGCGACGCCGGTCGGGGCGACCGGTCGGCGCAGGATGCCGAAATCGGGGCCGCGTGCCTAGGCCGGCGCCGGCGCCGGTGAGGGGTGACGCCGCCCGCGCGCCGCACTAGGCTCGGCGCGGAACGCACGATGGAGAACCGACATGCCGACTATCGATCCCGACCGCCTGATGGCCGACCTGAGGGAACTGCGCTCGATCGGCGCGGTGGAGACCGGCGTGGTGCGCCCGGCCCTCGGCGAGAAGGACATGGAGGCGCGGCGCTGGCTGAAGGCCAAGTTCGAGGCGGCCGGGCTGACGGCGACCATCGACGGCGTCGGCAACGTGCTCGGGCGCTCCTCCAAGCCGGGCCCGGCGCTGCTGATCGGCTCGCATTCCGACACCCAGCCGCGCGGCGGCTGGCTCGACGGCGCGCTCGGCGTGATCTACGGGCTGGAGATCGCCCGCGCCATGGCCGAGGACCCGGCGACCGCCGGCCTCGCGGTCGACGTGGTGTCCTGGCAGGACGAGGAGGGGACCTACATGTCCTGCTTCGGCAGCCGGTCGTGGTGCGGCACCCTCGACCCGGCGGTCGAGAAGGCGTCGTCCAACGCCGCGCTCGGCATGACGCTGACCGAGGCGATCGCCAAGGCCGGCCTGACCGACGTGCCGCGCATGACCATCGAGAAGGATCGCTACCTCGGCTACCTGGAGGCGCACATCGAGCAGGGCGCCTACCTGGAGGAAGGCGGGCTGCACATCGGCGTGGTCACCGGCATCGTCGCCATCCGGGGCATGCGGTTCCGCTTCCACGGCGAGCAGAACCACGCCGGCACCACCACCATGCGCCGGCGCAAGGACGCCGCCACCGCGCTGTTCGAGGTCGCGCACCGGGTCAACCAGGAGTTCCCGAAGGTCGCCGGCGAGCGCACGGTGTGGACCATGGGCCGGGTGGCGGTGCAGCCGGGCGCGCCGTCGATCGTGCCGGGCTACGCCGAGCTCGACCTGCAGTTCCGCGACCTCGACGAGACCATCCTCGACCGCTTCGAGGAGATCGCCGCCGAGATCGCCCGCGACGTCGGCGCCCGCGGCAAGGTCAAGGTCGAGGTCGAGCGCTCGCGCACCCCGATCAAGCCGTCCTGGATGGACGAGGGCTTCCAGAAGCACCTGACCGGGGCCGCCGAGACGACGGTGCCGGGCAAGTGGCTGAGCATGCCGAGCGCCGCCGGCCACGACCCGATGGTGATCAGCGAGAAGATCCCCTGCGCCATGCTGTTCATCCCGTCGATCGGCGGCATCAGCCACGACTTCGCCGAGGACAGCCACGAGAGCGACATCGTGCTCGGCTGCCGGGTGCTGGCCGACGCCGCCGCCTCGATCCTGGAAGAGCGGCGGAACCGATGACGCCGGACCTTGTCGCCGCCGCCGCGACCCATCTCACCCGGGCCCGGCTGTCCGGGCCGCCGACGCCGGCCCCGGACGCGGCGCTGGTGCCGGCCGGCATCGCCGAGGGCTACGCCCTGCAGCGCGCCGTGAACGCCGTGCTGGAGGCCGGCGGGTTCGGGCCGCGCACCGGCCACAAGATCGGCTGCACGACGCCGGTCATGCAGGCCTATCTCGGCATCCCGCACCCGTGCGCCGGCGAGGTGTTCGCCAGCACGGTGTTCGAGGGCAGCGCCGAGCTGCCGCTGTCGCGCTTCCACCGGGTCGGGGTCGAGTGCGAGGTCGCCGCCCGCCTCGGGGCGCGACCTGCCGGCGCGGCCGGGCGGCCACGACCGCGACAGCGTCGCGGCGGCGGTCGAGTGCCTGATGGCCGGCATCGAACTGGTCGACGACCGCTACGTCGACTACGCGGCACTGCCGGCGCCGGTGCTGATCGCCGACGACTTCTTCAACGCCGGCGTCGTGCTCGGGACCGCGGTGCCGGACTGGCGCGGCCTCGACCTCGCCACCATCGAGGGCGTCATGACCGTCGACGGCACCGAAATCGGCCGCGGCCGCGGCGCCGACATCCTGGGGCATCCGCTGTCGGCGCTCGCCTGGCTCGCCGACCACCGGGCGGCGCTCGGCCTGCCGTTGCGGGCTGGCGAGTTCGTGATGCTGGGCAGCGTGGTCAAGACCGCACTGGATCGAGGCGCCGGCGCGGGTCGACATCCGGTTCGAGGGCCTGGGCGAGGCGTCGGTCACGTTCACCTGAGCGCCGGCATCCAGGACATGGCGGTTTGCCAAGTCGCCCGGAAAGGATGATGCTTCCGGTTGAGCCATGTGGCGACCGTCTCCCGGACCGATGGTCCCCGGACGGGCCGCCGGCCATCGCGGGAGGCGATCCATGGTCGACGAGAGTCCGGCGGACGCCGCCCGCCCGCCGTCCCGGACCACCCGGCTGACCGGCTACCTCGGTGTCGTCGGCGCGGTGCTCGGGCTGGTCGGCACCGGCGTGGGGATCTGGACGCAGATCGAGGGCCGGCGCCAGCAGCGCGAACTCGACGGCCTGAAGATCGAGGTCGAACGCCTCGAGGCGCAGCGCGAGGACCGCAAGCTCGACTACGACATCGCCCTGAAGATCTACGAGAAGGTGGTGGGCGTCGACGAGGCCGACGCCCGCCAACTCCGGCTGGCGGTCGCCCTGATCGAGGTGCTGCCGGACAACGGCTTCAAGGGCAGGCTGGCGACCGCGCTGGCGACGCTGTCGTCCGGCGTCGCCGACGCCACCGACGACCAGGAACTGCGCGAGGACGCCCGCAAGGTCGCCCAGGCGGCCGACTTCATCGCCCAGTCGCACCCCCCGGTGCGCGCGGCACCGCCGGCGTCGGAGACGGTGGCCGCCGGCCGGCCGGGCGGCTGGGACTACGACGTGTTCTGGTGCGAGTCCCTCGGCGCGGCGGCCGACCCGGGCGGGGCGAACCCTTACCAGGCGGCGGCGCAGGCGGTGGCGGCGTGGCTCGGCACCCCGGACGCCGGCCGGGTCCGGGTCCGCATGCTGCCGGACGCGGTGAACGCGCGGCCGGGCTACCAGATCTCGGGCAACGTGATCCGGGCCGACCCGAAGTCGGAGGAGACCGCCCGGGCGGCCGAGGTGAAGCGCGGGCTCGAGGAGACCGGCCGGTCGTTCCGGATCGAGACCGCCGGCGGCACCACGCCCTGGTACATCAGCCTGTTCGTGTGCCCCGAGTCCGGCCGCTGACCCGCCGGCCCGTCGGTTCAGGGCGGCGGCCCATCGCGAGGCTTGCCTCGCCCGGGCGTTCCGCCTAAAGCCAAGCGGCAACCCGCCGGAGCCCCGCCATGGACGTCGCCGCCCGCATCCGGGCGATCCTCGATGCCGAAGCCGACGCCATCCGTTCGATCAAGGTGGACGACACCTTCGAGCGCGCGGTCGCGGCCATGGCCGAGCTGCTCCGGCAAGATCATCACCCTCGGCATGGGCAAGGCCGGGTTCGTGGCCCGGCGGTTCGCGGCGACGCTGGCGTCGACGGCGACCCCGGCGTTCTACATCCACCCGAGCGAGGCGGCCCACGGCGATCTCGGCCACATCGAGGACGGCGACTGCCTGATCGCGTTCTCGACCTCCGGCAAGACCCGCGAGGTCCTGGAGTGCATCGAGCTGTCGCGCCACCTGAACCGCGAGGGCGTGGTCATCGGCATCACCTCGCACCCGGATTCCGGGCTGCGCGACCTCGCCCACATCGTGCTCGACATGGGCGTCATCGAGGAGCCGTGCCCGCTCGGCCTGACGCCGACCGCCAGCATCGCGGCCATGAGCGCGATCGCCGACGCCCTGACCCTGACGCTGATGGAACGCAAGGGCGTGACCCGCGAAGACTACGGCGTGCGCCACCACGGCGGCTATCTCGGGCGCCGGGCCCGGCTGGACAACGTCTGAGGCGTGGTGTGAGGCGCGGGGCGCCGCCCGGTTGACGCCCCATCGCGGAACCTTACCTTTCCGTCCCATGGCATCCCCCCATCCCGAGACCTGGGTCGAGGTCCGACCGCACGGACTCTACGTCGTGCCCGGCGGCTTCTACGTCGATCCGCTGCGCGGCGTCGACCGGGCGGTGATCACCCACGGCCATTCCGACCACGCCCGCGCCGGCCATGGCGCCGTGCTGGCGACCGTCGAGACGCTGGCGATCATGGCGCACCGGCTCGGCGACCAGGCCGGGCGGTCGACGCAGGCGCTGGCCTACGGCGAGGTGGTGCGGGTCGGCGACGTCGAGGTGTCGCTGCACCCGGCCGGCCACGTGCTGGGCAGCGCCCAGGTGCTCGTCGAGTACCGAGGCTCGCGCATCGTCGTCTCGGGCGACTACAAGCGCCGCGCCGACCCGACCTGCGCTGCCTTCGTGCCGGTGCGCGTGCGACGTGTTCGTGACCGAGGCGACGTTCGGCCTGCCGGTGTTCCGCCACCCCGACGACCGGGCCGAGATCGCCAAGCTGCTCGACAGCGTCCGGCTGTTCCCGGAGCGCTGCCACGTGGTCGGGGTCTACTCGCTCGGCAAGGCGCAGCGGGTGATCGGCCTGCTGCGTCAGGCCGGCTGGGACCGGCCGATCTACGCCCACGGCGCCCTGCTGCCGATGTGCGCGGTGTACGAGGCGCACGGCGTGCCGCTCGGCGACCTGCGGCCCGCCACCGCCGGCGCCAAGGGCGTGCCGAAGGACGAGTTCTGCGGCGGCATCGTGCTGGCGCCGCCCTCGGCGATCATCGACCGCTGGGCGCGCCGCCTGCCGGACCCGGTGGTGTGCATGGCGTCGGGCTGGATGCGGGTGCGCCAGCGCGCCCGCCAGGGCGGGGTCGAGCTGCCGCTGATCATCTCCGACCACGCCGACTGGGACGAGCTGCTGCAGACCTTCGACGACGTCGGGGCGCCGGAGATCTGGATCACCCACGGCCGCGAGGAGGCGCTGATGCACGCCGCCAGCGCCCGCGGCTACCGGGCGCGGGCGCTGTCGCTGGTCGGCTACGAGGACGAGGGCGGCGCATGACGCCGTTCTCGCAACTGCTGGATCGCCTGATCTTCACGCCAGCGCGCAACACCAAGCTGGCGCTGATCGTCGACTACTTCCGCCACGCCCCGGATCCGGACCGGGGCTGGGCGCTCGCCGCGCTGACCGGCGGCCTGACCTTCCCGGGCGTCAAGGCGGGCGCGATCCGCGAACTCGCCATGCGCCGGGTCGACCCGGTGCTGTTCGGCTGGTCCTACGACTACGTGGGCGACCTGGCCGAGACCACGGCGCTGATCTGGCCCGAGCGGCGCACCAACCGGGCCTGGCCGACCTTGGGCGAGGTGGTCGAGCGGCTGCGCGCCACCGCCCGCGC
Organism: Rhodospirillaceae bacterium; assembly: GCA_018401495.1. Taxonomy (GTDB): domain Bacteria; phylum Pseudomonadota; class Alphaproteobacteria; order Thalassobaculales; family Thalassobaculaceae; genus Thalassobaculum_A. The sequence continues at coordinate 203,707 of JAGYJX010000005.1, read as the reverse complement.
CGACGCCCCCGACGTCATCGAGGAGTGGCTCGATCCGCTCGACGCCACCGGGCGCTGGGCGCTGCTGAAACTGATCACCGGCGGCCTGCGGGTCGGCGTGTCGGCGCGCCTCGCCAAGGTGGCGCTCGCCGAGTACGGGCAGGTCGACGCGGCCGAGATCGAGGAGGTCTGGCACGGGCTGGAGCCGCCCTATGGCGAGCTGTTCGCCTGGCTCGACGGCAGAGCGCCGCGCCCGGACCCCGAGGACAAGCCGGTGTTCCGCTCGCCGATGCTGGCGCATCCGCTCGAGGACGCCGAGGTCGCGGCGCTCGACTTCGGCGCCTTCCTCGCCGAGTGGAAGTGGGACGGCATCCGGGTGCAGATCGCGCGCGCGGCGGGCGAGGCGCGGCTGTACTCGCGCACCGGCGACGACATCGGCGGCGCGTTCCCGGACGTGCTCGACCACGTGACCTTCGAGGCGGTGCTGGACGGCGAACTGCTGGTGGTGCTGGACGGCGAGGTCCGGCCGTTCAACGACCTGCAGCAGCGCCTCAACCGCAAGACCGTCACCGCCGCCACCCTGCGCAAGCATCCGGCGTTCGTGCGGCTGTACGACATCCTGTTCGACGGCGCCGAGGATCTACGCGCCCTGCCGCTGACCGAGCGGCGCGCCCGGCTGGAGGCGTTCGTCGCGCGCGAGGCGCCGCGGCGCATGGATCTGTCGGAACTGGTCGACTTCGCCGACCGCGGCGAGCTGGAGCGGATGCGCGCCGACGCCCGATCGGGCGCGACCGAGGGGCTGATGCTGAAGCGCCGCGACGCGCCCTACGTCGCCGGCCGTCCCAAGGGCCTCTGGTACAAGTGGAAGCGCGGGCCGCTGACCGTCGACGCGGTGCTGATGTACGCCCAGCGCGGCCACGGCAAGCGAAGCAGCTTCTACTCCGACTACACCTTCGGCGCCTGGCGCGCGCATCCGCGACACCGGGGCGCCGGAACTGGTACCGGTCGGCAAGGCGTATTTCGGCTTCACCGATGACGAACTGAAGCTGATCGACAAATGGGTGCGCGACCACACGGTCAACCGCTTCGGACCGGTCCGCGAGGTCGAGCACGCCCTGGTGTTCGAGGTGGCGTTCGACAGCGTCCACCGCTCCCCCGCCACAAATCCGGCGTCGCCATGCGGTTTCCGCGGATAGCCCGGATCCGCTGGGACAAGCCCGCTGCGGACGCCGACCGCCTGGAGACGTTGGAAGGCCTGATCGTCTGACCAGCCCCTGTCCGCGCCAATCACCGGCGACGGGGGCCGCCGTCGTGGAACATGTTGTCGCCGTATTGCGGGGCGGTCTGGTAGACGTTGTCGAAGTAAGGCTCGATGGCGTACCTGTCGTGCTCCGACAACGAGCCGCAGGCCGGCAGGGTCATCAAGAGCAGAGCGGAGGCGCACAAGACGAGCGGGGCCCTGGGCATGGAATGTTCTCCTGCTGTCTTCGGCGCGCAGGTGGGTTCCAGTACACCAGCGATCGCTGTCACGTCAGTGAAGCCTTCTGTTCGAACGGACGACGATCGATTTGGTTCCTGTCGGTCAGCGGCGACCCAGGCTGGCACCGCTCGGCAAGTGTCCTCAGCGCCCGTAGGCGTTGCGCAGCGCGCCCGCGAACGCCAGCGCCACCGCCGGCAGGAGGGCCAGGTAGATCAGGCGCGCCGCCTCGGCGATCACCGCCGGCGGCGGCGTGCCGCTGAGGCCGGCGCGGTCGGCGACCATGCCGGCGGCGGCGGAGCCGAAGGCGATGCCGAGCGCCTGGGTGGTCGGGATCACGCTGGTCACCCGGTCGCGGTCGGTCTCGCCGGCGTCGTCGAAGATGCGCTTGGCCACCTGGCCCCAGGCCATGCCGATGCCGAAGCCGATCAGCATGATCGCGGCGATGGCCGCCCACAGCGGCCCGTACGGCACGAACACCGCCGCGCCGAGGCATCCGGCTCGCCGTCACCAGCGGGCCGGCGGCGGTGGTCAGGCTGGCGCGGGCGCCGACCAGGCCGGCCACCAGCAGCGCCGCGATCGTCCAGCACATCGACTGGGCGGTGACGACGTAGCCGGTCGCCAGCGGCGGCACGGCGTGCAGCGCCGTCAGGAAGTAGGGCGCGTAGATCGCCGTGGCCGAGGTCCCGAACGAGATGAAGAACACGAACATGACGCCGCCGCCCAGCACGGTGCCCGGCCGGAACATGCCGTGCGGGAACAGCGGCTCCGCCGAGCGTCGCTCCCAGGCGATGGCGCCGAGCAGCAGCGCCGCCGCCAGCGCGACCAGGGCCACGGTGCGGCCGTCGTCGCCGTGCCCGGCGCCGCCGATCGCCAGCGCGGCGCCGCCGATCAGGGCCAGCCGCAGGACCGGCGCCACCGACCCGGACACGCCGCTGCCGCCGCCCGCCGGCACCGTGCGCAGCACCGCCAGGTAGAGCACCAGGCAGACCGGCAGCATCGCCAGGAAGCCGTAGCGCCATTCGCCGAGGGCCGCGAACACCCCGCCCGCGAGGGGGCCGGCAAGGGCTGCCACGCCCCAGACCGCCGAGATCGCCGCGAAGATCCGCGCCCAGCTCGACGCCGGGAACAGATCGCGCACCAGCCCGTGAGCGCTGGCCAGCAGCAGGCCCGAGGCCGCGCCCTGCACGGTGCGGGCGACCAGCACCATGGTCATGTCGGGCGCGACACCGACGCCGGCGGCGCCGACGGCGAACCCGAGGATCGCCAGCGTCAGGGCGTTGCGCGGCGCCGATCCGGGCGCGGACCCGGCCGCCGGCGGCGGACCCGACGATCGACGCCACCACGAACAGCGTGGTCGCCCAGTGCAGCCGCTCGAGCTCGCCGAGGTCGGCGATCACCGACGGCGCCAGGGTGGCGAAGATGAAGAAGTTCACGGCGTGCAGCATGATGCTGAGGCCGAGCGTGACGGTCGCGAGCCGGTAGGCCGGGCCGATCAGCTCGATCCAGCCCAGCTCCTTCTCCTCGGCGTCGCGCGCGCTCGCGCCGGCCATCCGGGCGTCCTCCTGAAGGTTCGGCTTGCCGCCGATTGAAGCGATGGTGGTGGCGCCCGGGCGGTATGACAAGTCTGTTCTTGTTATATCGCTCGGGTCGGTCATCCGTGGGCTGGTTCGACAAGGCTGCCCTTGGTATACCGTGATCCCGTCCCGGAGGTGCCATGGCCGACACCACCACCGACCGCATCCTGTTCCGCCTCAAGACCCGCGGGCCGCAGGTCATCGCCGAACTCGGGACTGCCTTCGGCGTCACCTCCGAGGCGGTGCGGCAACTGCTGGTGAAGGCCGAGGCGGACGGCCTGGTCGTCTACGAGGACCGGCGCGAAGGACGCGGCCGGCCGAAGCGGTTCTGGCGGCTGTCGGCGGCCGGCCACGCGCGCTTTCCCGACCGCCATTCCGATCTTACGGTGAGCCTGCTTGACGCGGTGGTGGCCGAGTTCGGCGCGGAGGGGCTCGACCGGCTGATCGCCCGCCGCGAGGCCGAGCAGCGCGCTGCCTACCGCGCCGCCACCGCCGACGCGCCGTCGCTGTCGGCCAAGGTCGCGCGGCTTGCCGAACTCCGCGACCGCGAGGGTTACATGGCCGAGTGGCGGGCGGAGGACGACGGCACGCTCACCCTGGTCGAGAACCACTGCCCGGTCTGCGCCGCCGCCACCGCCTGTCGCACCCTTTGCCGGTCGGAACTGGCGATCTTCCGGGACGTGCTGGGCGACGGCGCCCGGGTCGAGCGAACCGACCACATCCTGGCCGGGGCCAGGCGCTGCGCCTACCGCGTGACGCCGACCGGCCTCTGACCATCCACCGGGAGACCATCATGCGGGCGATGCTGTGCAGGGCCTACGGGCCGGTCGACGATCTGGCGATGGGGGAGTTGCCGAGCCCGGCGCTGGCGCCGGGCGAGGTGCGCCTGCGGGTGGCCGCCTGCGGCGTCAACTTCCCCGACGTGCTGATCGTCCAGGGCAAATACCAGTTCAAGCCGGAGCCGCCGTTCGCGCCGGGCGGCGAGGTTTCGGGAACGGTCGTCGAGGTCGGCGCGGCGGTCGAGGGCTTCCGGGTCGGCGATGCGGTGATCGCGACCACCTTGTGGGGCGGCTTCGCCGAGGAGGTGGTCACCACCGCCGACCGTCTGCTGCACCGCCCGGAGAGCATGGACGAGGTGACGGCCGCCGGCTTCGCGCTGACCTACGGCACGTCCTACCACGCGCTGGTGCAGCGCGCCGCCCTGGCGCCGGGCGAGACGGTGCTGGTGCTGGGAGCGGCCGGCGGCGTCGGGGTTGCCGCCATCCAGATCGCCAAGGCGCTGGGCGCGCGCGTGATCGCGGCGGCCGGCAGCGCCGACAAGCTGGCCTTCGCCCGCGCGCAGGGCGCCGACGAGACCGTGAACTACACCGAGGACGGCTACCGCGACCGCCTGAAGGAGCTGACCGGCGGGCGCGGGGTCGACGTGGTCTACGACCCGGTCGGTGGCGACCTGCTGGACCCGTCGCTGCGCTCGATGGCGTGGAACGGCCGCTACCTGGTGGTCGGTTTCGCGAGCGGCGAGATCCCCAGGATCCCGGCCAACCTGACGCTGCTGAAGGGCTGCTCGGTGGTCGGGGTGTTCTGGGGCCAGTTCCGGCGCAACGAGCCGGAGCTCGACGCCGAGAACTTCCGCAGACTGTTCGCCCTGCACGCCGAGGGACGGATCAGCCCGGTGATCAGCGCCACGTTCCCATTGGAACGGGCGCGCGAGGCCCTGGCGGTGCTGAGCGGGCGCGCCGCCAAGGGCAAGGTGGTGCTGACGGTATAGGGAACTGCCGGTCGCCGAGCGGGGTTGTACGAGTGACGACGCTCGCGCCGTGGCCGGACTCCGCGTGCCGGCCCCCGCAGCCTCGGATCAAGGGAGGCCCGTCATGTCTCTCGGCACGATTCTGCTGATCATCCTGATCCTGATCCTGGTCGGCGCGATACCCGCCTGGCCGCACAGCCGGGGCTGGGGCTACGGCCCCGGCGGCGTCGTGGGCGTGCTGCTGATCATCGTGATCGTGCTGTTGCTGACCGGCCGCCTGTGACGCCGCGGTCGACGGCCGGTCGACGCTACAGCGTCTTGCGGTAGAACCTCCGGACGCCGCCGATCGGATAGTCGGGCAGCTCGCCGAACATCCGCCAGCCGAGCCGCGGATAGTAATCGGGGCCCTGGTGCTGGTAGGTGTCGAGCCAGGCGGCATGGCAACCATGCCGTCGGGCCAGCCCCTCCGCCGCGTCCAGCAGGGCCGCCCCGACCCCCTGCCGACGCGCCTCGGGAGCCACCGCCAGAAGCTGCACGTGCAGCCAGCCGAGGTTGGTCGAACCGATCAGCCCGCCGACGGGCTGGCCGTCACGCGAAGCGGTCAAGGCGAACGGACGGGCCGCGAACACCACGCCCGCGATCCGAGCGTGGTCGTCAAGCCAGTCCAGCACCCGCTCCTTGGCCTTCGCGAAACCTGCGTCACCGTCGTCTTCGAGGACGGTGACGACGACCGTGGCTGTCATGCGTTCACCGTCACTCCCGGCCATCGCTGCCGAAATTGGCTTCCACGTAGGCCAGCAGGCGCTCGACCGACTCGCCGAGCGACATCGTGCCGGTATCGACCTCCAGTTCGGCGGCCGACGGGGCTTCGTAGGGTGCCGAAATGCCGGTGAACTCGGCAATCTCGCCCTTGCGCGCCTTCTTGTAGAGCCCCTTCGGATCGCGGGTCTCGCACACCGCCAGGTCGGCCTTGACGTAGACCTCGTGGAACAGCTCGGGCGCCACCGCGCGGGCCCGGTCGCGGTCCTCGCGGTACGGCGAGATGAAGGCCGTGATCACCAGCACGCCGGCGCGCGCGAACAGCGCCGCCACCTCGCCGACACGCCGGATGTTCTCGGCGCGGTCCTCGGGCGCGAACCCGAGATCGGCGGACAGCCCGAAACGGATGTTGTCGCCGTCCAGGACGTAGGCCTGCCAGCCCTTGCGGAACAGCGCCTGTTCCAGTTCCACCGCCAGCGTCGACTTGCCGGCCCCGGACAGTCCGGTCAGCCAGAGCACGCCGCTCTTGTGGCCGTTGGCCTGCCAGCGCGCCGCGGTGGTGACCCGATGCTCGACGGCGGTGATGTTCTGCGAGGTCGGTTCGTTGCGAAGCCGCTGGTTCGGAAAACCGTCCATCGACACCAGGCCGCCGCCCGCCATGTCGTAGCCGTCGATCAGGACGAACCGGCCGAGGCGCGGGTTGTCGACGAACGGGTCGAGCGCCAGCTTGGCGCGGGCCCTCAGGATGACCTCGCCGACCTCGTTGCGCTCGATCCGGTCGGCCGGGCGTTCCGACAGGTCGGAGACGTCGATGGCGCGCTCGATGGCCTGCACCTCGACGGTGTGCTCCATGGTCGCGAGCTTGAGCTTGTAGCGCCGGCCGACTTCCAGCGGCGCCCGGCCGAGCCAGAAGATCCGGGCGCGGAACACGTTGGTCTCGACCGGCGGGTCGGCCCGGTGCGAGGCGACATGGCCACGCTCGACGAACAGCTGGTCGTCGAGCGTCACGCCGATCGACTGCCCCGCCGAGGCCGAGAGCACCGGCCCCCCGACCGACCAGGCCTCGATCGATTTCACCCGCGCGGTGGTGTTGCTCGGGCTGAACAGCAGCAGGTCGCCGACGTGCAGCCGGCCGCTCTCGATGCGCCCGGCGAGGATCCGGCGCTCGTCGAACTTGTAGACGTCCTGGATCGGGAACCGCAGCGGCAACTCGACCGGCATCGGCTTGGGTGCAAGCTCGTCGAGTGCAGCGAGCAGCGTGGGACCTTCGAACCACGGCATGCGGTCGGACGCGGCGGCCAGGCCGTCGCCGTGGCGCGCCGAAACCGGCAGGACGTGGGCCGGCGTGATGCCCATGCCGGCAAGATAGTGGCGAACCTCTTCCGCCACCTCGCGGAACCGGGCTTCGTCGTGGTCGACCAGATCCATCTTGTTGACCGCCACCACCACCCGGTCGAGGCCGAGGAGGTGGAGGATGTAGCCGTGCCGGCGGGTCTGCTCCTGGACGCCGTCCTTGGCGTCGACCACCAGGATCGCGGCGTCGGCCGACGCCGCCCCGGAGACCATGTTCTTCAGGAACTCCTTGTGGCCCGGCGCGTCGATGATGACGTAGGGCCGCCGCGCCGACTTGAAGAAGATCTGGGTGGTGTCGATGGTGATGCCCTGGTCACGCTCGGCCTGCAGCGCGTCCAGCACGAACGCCCACTCCATCGGCATCCCGCGGCGTTCCGACATGGCCCGCACGGCTTCGAGCTTGCCGTCCGGCAACGAGCCGGTGTCGTGCAGGAGGCGGCCGATCAGGGTCGACTTGCCGTGATCGACATGGCCGACGATCACCAGCTTCATCGGCGGCACGTCGGTCTCGCGCGAGGCGGCTTCGACGGGTGACAGGGCGATGCTCACGATACGCTTTCCCCTTACATGTAGCCGGCGGAACGCAGACGCTCGAAGGCGTCCTCGCTCTCGTGATCCATGGCGCGGCCGCTGCGCTCGGCCACCCGGGTGGTCCGCAACTCGGCGATGATCTTCTCGATGGTGTCGGCGTCGCTCTTGATCGGGTGGGTGATGTCCATGTCGCCGAGCGAGCGATAGCGCTTGCCGTCCCGCGCAAAGTATAGCGGCACCAGCGGGATGCCCTCGCGCTGGATGTAGAGCCAGATGTCGAGTTCGGTCCAATGCAGCAGCGGGTGAACGCGGATGTGGGTGCCGGGCGCGAAATCGGTCTTGAACTGGTCCCAGAACTCCGGCGGCTGGTCCCGGAAATCCCACTCGGCGTTCTCGCCTCGCGGGCTGAAGACGCGCTCCTTGGCGCGCGTCGCCTCCTCGTCGCGGCGGATGCCGGCAATCACGGCCTGCAGGTCAAGCTCGGCGATCAGCCGCTTCAGCGCCTCGGTCTTGCGGGCCGCCGACCGCGCGGCCGGCGGCAGGGTCGGGTCGATCTCCTCGATCGGCGGGCAGTCTCGCCGCACGAAGTTCAGCCCCCACTCGACCGAGTAGCGATCCTGGAAGGCGTACATCTCCGGGAATTTCTTGCCGGTGTCGCAAAACAGGGCGGGGAACGGCACGTGCCCGAAGAATGCCTTGCGAGCCAGCCAGAGCATGACGTTGGAGTCCTTGCCCAGCGACCACAGCATTCCGAGGCGGTCGAACTTGTTGAACGCCTCGCGCAGGATATAGACGCTCTGGGCCTCTAGGGCGTCGAGATGGTTCATGACCGCGTCCGTGACCGAGTTGTTGCGTCGCGCCGCTTGATACGGGCCACCGGACCCGCTGTCAAAGTGCCGCTCATGGTCATTCTGGTCGGTCAGGCAGCGTGGCGACAGTGGCGGCGAACGGAACTGCGTGGTGGGCATCGTGTGATTGCCTTGTCTGGTGTCGGAAACCCGGCATCGACCTTGTAGACGCGAAACACCAGCACCGGTTCCTGTCGAAACGGACCGGCAACCGGGTTGAGGCTGATTTGTCACCGCCCGGCAGTCTTTGAGAAGCGCCTGTGCCTGGAGCGGCGTCGGAGCAACGATCCTGCCGCCAAGAAACCGAATGTTAAGGGTTTTCTGCGAGTTTTTGATTTTCAAAGAGCAGTCATCGAAGGCGATCGGAACGGTGACGGTGGTGCCGGCGTATCGACGGAGGGCGAGGCGTCCAGCGCGCCGCACGGCGGCGCTATGCGCGTGCCGGACCGTGTCGGTATGCTGGCCGCCGTCAAGCGCCGGCTCGGCCGGATGAGCATGGTCGCGGTCACCGCGATCCTGCTGTCGGGAACACTCGCGGCCGCGATGTCGCTCCATATCCTGCTGGCGGCGCTCGGGCTGCATGAGTTCGACCTCGCGAAGTTGGCGGCGACCGCCTTCGTGACGGTGGTGGCCGTGACGCCCATCATCGTCTACGCGCAGAGCATCATCCGCGAACTCCTGACGTCGCGCCGCGCGCTGCGCCTGATGACCGATCGCCTGGCCTGGGCGCTGCACAACGCCGAGCAGGCGAACGAGGCAAAGTCGACCTTCATCGCCTCGATGAGCCACGAACTGCGGACACCGCTGAACGCCATCATCGGCTTCTCCGACATCATGGCGAACCAGCGCCTCGGGGCGCTGGAAAACCCGCGCTACCGCGGCTACGCGCGGGACATCAACGCCAGCGGCGCCCATCTGCTGGAAATCATCAACGACATTCTCGACATCGCCCGGATCGAGTCCGGCAAGGTGGCGATCGAACCGGACGCCGAGATCGACGTGGCCCGCGTGGTCGCGTCGGCGATCACGATCGTGGGGCCGCTGGCCGAACGTGGCGACGTGGACCTCAAATGCCGCCTGCCCGACGCACCGGTCGGCCTGGTGGCGGTGGAGCGGATGGTCCGTCAGGTCCTGATCAACGTCCTCTCGAACGCGGTCAAGTTCACCGCCCCGGGCGGCGGCGTGCGGCTGGGACTGGTTTTGCTGGACGACGGCAGCCTCGCTGTCACCGTCGTCGATTCCGGTATCGGGATGTCGGCCGAGGATATCAAGGTCGCGCTGACGCCGTTCGGACAGATCGACTCGGTCCAGGCGCGCCAGCACGAGGGCACCGGCCTCGGCCTGCCGCTGGCGCGGTCGATGATGGAGTTGCACGGCGGACGCCTCAGCGTCGAGAGCGTGCCCGGCGAGGGCACGACGGTCAAAATGCTGTTCCCGGCCGAGCGGGTGCGGCCGGGGTCGGCGACCGCACCTGATCCCGCCGCGGCGTCAGACGCCGCCGGTCTGCCGGGCCGAGGCAAGCGCCGGACGGTCCGGCGCCAGATCCTCCCGGGTGAGGCCGAGTGCCGCCATGTCGGCCGGCAGGTCGCCGCCGAGCGGCGAGCGCCGCCGACAGGCCGGCCCATGCCGGCCGAAGTCTGGATGCCGTAGCCGCCTTGGCCGGCGAGCCACAGGAATCCGTCGGCCTCGGGGTCGAAGCCCGCCACCGGGGACTTGTCGGCGACGAAGCTGCGCAGGCCGGCCCAGCGCGACGCCAGGCGGCGGATCTCGAAGGTGGTGTCGGTCTGGATCCGGTCGACGGCAACCGCGACATCGTACTCGTCGGGCTGGGCGTCGCAGGGTTCCGACGGGGTCTCGTCGGCCGGGCTGCCGAGGATGCGGCCGCCGCTCGGGATCACGTACCAGCTCTCGTCGCAGAGATCGACGCCCGGCCAGCGCGCCACGTCGGCTCCGGCCGGCGGGTCGAAGGTGAAGGCGGTGCGGCGCTTCGGGACCAGGCCGACCGGCGGGACCCCGGCCATGGCCGCGATCGCGTCGCACCAGGCGCCGGCGGCGTTGATCACGACCGGCGCCTCGAAGGCGCCGGCCCGCGTCTCGACGCGCCACGCGGTCCCCGTCCGCGCCATCGACAGGACTTCGGCGTCGGTAACCGTGCGGCCACCCTTGGCCCTTAGCCCGCGCAGGAAACCCTGCAGCAGGGCGTTCACGTCGATGTCCATCGCGTCCGGTTCGTAGATGCCCTTCACGATCCGGTCCCGGCGCAGGAACGGCGCGAGGTCGAACAAGGCGTCCCCGGTGAGCGTCTCGGTGCGTGGTCCGACCTCCTGGCCGGCCATGGCGTCGAGGCGGGCTTCCAGATCGGGGGTCGCGACGGTCAGCATGCCGCGCGGCGACAGGATCGGTCCGCTCGCGAAGCCTTCCGGCGGGGTCTCGAGGAAGCCGCGGGTCGCTTTGGTGATCCGGCGGATCACGGCGTTGCCGTAGCTCTCGTAGAACAGCGCCGCCGAGCGGCCCGTGGTGTGGTAACCGGGCTGCTCTTCGCGCTCCAGCAGAACGACCCGGGCGTCGTCCGCCAGGAAATAGCCGCACGAGGCGCCGGCCATGCCGCCGCCGATGATCAGCGCGTCGCAGGTGGTCGTGGTCACTGGAGATCTCCGACGTTGAGGGGCGTTCAGGGGGCGAACTGTTCCTTGAGGACCCGTTCCTCGAGGTTGTGCTCGGGGTCGTACAGCACCGTCAGATGCACCGTCCGGTCCTCCCACACCTCGACGGAGGCGACGTCCCTGACTTCCATCACGTCGGCCACGGCGTTCAGCGGCCGCTTCTCCGGCCGGATGGCCTCGAACGAGATGCGCGCCGAGTGCGGCAGGAGTGCGCCGCGCCAGCGCCGCGGACGAAACGCGCTGATCGGAGTCAGCGCCAGGATGTCGGCGCCGAGCGGAATGATCGGGCCGTGGGCCGAGAGGTTGTAGGCCGTCGATCCGGCCGGCGTGGCGACCAGCACGCCGTCGCAGACCAACTCCTCGAGGCGCACCACGCCATCGACCCGGATGCGGATCTTTGCGGCCTGGGCCGACGCCCGGAACAGCGAGACCTCGTTGATCGCCAGACCTTCGGTGACCGACCCGTCGCGGCCGACGGCCCGCATCCGCAGCGGGTACAGCGTCACCGGTTGGGCCTTCCGGATCCGGTCGGGCAGCCCCTCGACCCGGTACTCGTTCATCAGGAAGCCGACAGTGCCGCGGTTCATGCCGTAGATCGGGCGGCCGGCGCCGATGGCGGCGCGCAGCGTCTCCAGCATGTGGCCGTCACCGCCGAGCGCTATCACCACATCGGCGTGATCGACGGTGGCCTGGCCATAGCGGTCGACCAGCGCCTCCCGGGCCTCGCGGGCCTCGTCGCCCGAGGCCGACACGAAGGCCATGCTCATCTCGGTCACGCGTCGTCCTCCGCCAGGGGCGCGGCGCCGGATCGCGCCGGCCGGCAAGATAGGCGATGATGCGGCCGGCGCCAAAGCGTCCGATGCGGCATGGAGAGGACACGATGATCTGGGAATTCGGACCAACGGCCCGACGGGTGGGGGTGGGCGTGGTTTGCGCGCTCGCTGTAACCCTGTCACTGACAGGAGCCGCCTCGGCTCAGGACCGGCACGCCGGCTACTACTATCCGGAAGTTTCCTCGACCGAAATCTACCATTCGCGGGCCGAGACGCTGCCCGATTCCGACCGCACGCGCCGGGTCGGGTTTGTCACCGGGGTGACCGCCGGCCAGACCGAGCGGCCCTACTACCCGATCACCGCAATGTACGCGAAGGGCGCCGAGGCGGAGAAATTGATCATGGTCGGCCTGCACGATGGTCCGATGGACACGCTGTACCGGGCCCGGGCGCTGCTCGCGATGCTGACCGCGACGTCGCGCACCACGTCGGTGTTCCGCGAACTGGATCCGCAGGGCAACTACACTTTTCTCGACCTGCTGAAGATCCTGGGTTTCACCCAGATCACCCTCAGCGACGGCAAGACCTGGTCGCACCAGATCGAGATCCACTGAGGGCCGCGGATCCGGCCGGTTCAGCCGCCGGTCACGCTCATGTGGCGGGCGACCGCCGGCCGTTGATGGCGGCGGTCGATGATGAAGTCGTGACCCTTGGGCTTGCGCGCGATCGCCTCCCGCACCGCCGCCTCTAGCAGGGTGTCGTCATCGGAGGCGCGCAACGGAGCCCGCAGGTCGGCGGCATCGTCCTGGCCGAGGCACATGTACAGCGTGCCGGTGCAGGTCAACCGCACGCGGTTGCAGCTCTCGCAGAAATTGTGGGTCAGGGGCGTGATGAAGCCGAGCCGGCCGCCGGTCTCCTCGACCGTGACGTAGCGCGCCGGCCCGCCGGTCTTGTAGGGGATGTCGGTCAGGGTGAAGCGCTCGGACAGCCCGGCGCGCACCATCGACAGCGGCAGGTACTGATCGACCCGGGTCTCGCCGCCGACGTCTCCCATCGGCATGACCTCGATGACGGTCATGTCGTAACCGCGGTCGCCGCACCAGCGCACCATGTCGGCGAGTTCGCCGTCGTTCACGCCCTTCAGCGCAACCGCGTTGATCTTGACCGCCAGGCCGGCGCGGTCGGCCGCTTCCAGCCCTTCCAGCACCTTGTCGAGCTTGCCCCAGCGGGTGATCGCCTGGAACTTGTCCGGATCGAGGGTGTCGATCGAGACGTTGACCCGCCGGACGCCGGCATCGACCAGTTCAGCCGCGTAGCGCGCGAGCTGCGAACCGTTGGTGGTGACCGTCAATTCCTCGAGGCCGCCGCCGTCGAGGCGTCGGCCGAGTTCGCGCACCAGCCACATGATGTTGCGCCGGACCAGGGGTTCGCCGCCGGTCAGGCGCAGCTTCCGGACGCCGAGATCGACGAACGCGTTGCACAGCCGTGCCAGTTCCTCGAGCGACAGCACGTCGGCCTTCGGCAGGAAGGTCATGTTCTCCGACATGCAGTACACGCAGCGGAAGTCGCAGCGATCGGTCACGGACACCCGCAGATAGCTGATCGGGCGCTGGAACGGGTCGATCAGCGGCGCCGGGCGGGCGGTCGGGCGAGGTAGGATCGTCGGTTCAGTCATCGTCGTTATATACGACGGAAGATAACGCTGCGAAAGAGGCGGCTGGCGAGTTTCACGCAGCCGGCTTCCAGAATGATCGCTGCGGACGATGTGGATATCGCAATTATCGATTACCTTGATGGAACGAGAAGGGGGACAGTGAGGATGTCACCGCAGCGTGGGAGAGCGAGACAATGGAACGACCCGACATCCTGAAGCGCGAGATCAAGGCGCTGGTCTTCGACCAGTACGGCACCGTCGTCGACATGCAATCGGGGCTCGCGGAAGCGGTCGCGCCGTTCCTGAAGGCGAAGGGATGGGACGACGAGCCGCACCGGTTCGTGACCTGGTGGCGGCGGACGCACTTCGAGAACTCGATGATCGACGCGCTCTGCGACCGCGGGCACACGCCTTACCGGGAGATCGGGCACCGGGCGGTGTCCTATGTGATGGACCGCTGCGGCATCGCCTACACCCAGGACGAGGTCCGCTGGCTGGTGGCCCAGATCGAAAGCCTGAAGCCGTTTCCGGACGTGATCGCCGCCCTGCGGACGCTGAGGGCCACCGGCTACCAGCTCGCCATCCTGTCGAATGGCGACCGCGACATGCTGAAGGCGGCCGGGCCGCACATCGGCTTTCCCTTCGACCACGTGATCTCGGTGCAGGAGGCCGGCTATTTCAAGCCGCACTGGAAGACCTACGCGAAGGCCGAGGAACTGATCGGGCTCGACCGCTCGAGCTGCCTGTTTGTCGCCAACCACGCCTTCGACTGCATCGGCGCCAAGGCCTATGGCATGCGCACGGCGTTCATCGACCGGCGCCGCCGGCCCGTTCGGCGTCACGCCGCATCAGCCGGACCTGATCGTGAAGGACTTCGCCGAACTCGCCTCGGCGCTGGGCTGACCGCGCCATGCGGCCGCTCGACGGAATTCGGGTGCTGGACCTGACCCGGGTGGTCTCCGGGCCGTTCTGCACGATGCAGCTCGCCGATCTCGGGGCCGATGTCATCAAGGTCGAGCGCCCGGGGGCCGGCGACGACTCGCGCGCCTTCGCGCCGCCCTACCAGGGCGACCAGTCCGCCTACTTCCTGTCGATCAACCGCAGCAAGCGCGGCGTGGCGATCGACCTCAAGAGCGAGAGGGGGCGGGAGATCCTGTGGCGCCTGATCGCCGAGAGCGACGTGTTGGTCGAGAATTTCCGCCCGGGCGCCATGGACCGCCTCGGAATGGGCTATGAGGCGGTGCGGGCGGTGCGGCCGTCGATCGTCTACGCGTCGATATCGGGCTTCGGGGACACCGGGCCGCAGCGCAACCGAGCGGGCTACGACGTCATCGTGCAGGGCGAGGCCGGCATCATGGACCTGACCGGCCAGAGCGACGGGCCGCCCCAGAAGGTCGGCACCTCGATCGCCGACCTGGTGTCGGGCCTGACCGCGGCGCAGGGCATCCTGGCCGCGCTGTACGCCCGGCGGGACAGCGGCGAGGGCCAGCACGTCAAGGTGTCGATGTACGAGGCGGTGGCGGCGCTGCTCACCTTCAACGCCGGCATCTACTTCGCAACCGGGTCGAGCCCGCGCCGGCGCGGCAACGGCCACGCCACCATCGTCCCATACGAGACCTTCGAGACGGCCGACGGCTGGATCAACCTGGGCGTCGCCAACGACGATCTGTGGCGGCGTTTCTGCGCCGCCGCCGGATGCCTCGACATCGTGGACGACCCGCGCTTCGGGACGGCAGCCGACCGGGTCCGCAACCGGGTGGAGCTGATCCCGCTGGTGCAGGCGATCGTGAAGCTGCGTTCGCGGGCCGACTGGCTGGAGTGCCTGGACGCCGCCGGCGTCCCGTGCGGCGCCATCCGCAGCGTCGGCGAGGTCTGTGACGGCGACCTCCTCGCGGCCCGCGGCATGGTCGCCGAGGTCGATCACCCGAGCGCCGGCCGGGTCCGGATGATCAAGAGCCCGGTGGGACTGAGCGCGACGCCGCTCGATGCCTACGCGGCTCCGCCGAGGCTGGGCGAGCACACCGACAGCGTGCTCGGCGAGCTTCTGGGGCTCGGAGGCGAGGAACTGCGGGCGCTGCGGGAGGGCGGGGTTATCCAGTGAACCTCCGCCAGCTCGACCTCAACCTCCTGGTGGCCCTTGATGCGCTGCTCAAGACCCGGCACGTGACGCGCGCCGCCCGGACGCTGGGCATCGGCCAGCCGGGGATGAGCGCTGCCCTCGGGCGGCTGCGCCAGGTGTTCGGCGATGACCTGCTGGTCAAGCAAGGCAGCGAAATGCGGCCGACGGCCCGCGCCCTGGAACTCGAGCCGGAGATTCGTCGGGTGCTCCGCGACGTCGAGCGCCTGATCTACGAGCCCGATGCCTTCGTCCCGCGCGACAGTCGGCGGGGCTTCACGATCCGCATGTCCGACCTGCTGTCGTTCCTCATCCTGCCCGGGGTATCGGATCGGCTGTCGCGCGAAGCCCCCGGCACCGCCATCGAGACCGTTCACCTCTCCCCGGAGGCCACCCTCGACGCGTTGGAGGTAAACCGGGTGGACATGGCCGTCAGCACCGGGTTGGCGGCGTCCAAATCGATCGATGAGATGGTCCTGCGCGAGGATCAGGTGGTGGTGGTCATCCGGGCTGGCCACCCGGCGATCGAGCGGGTGGCCTCGCTGGACGGGTTCCTGGCGCTGCGCCATGTTAAAGTCGCTCAGAGCCCGATCGACGACAGGTTCGCCGACCGGCAGCTGTCCGCCGCCGACGTCGCGCGGACGGTGGCGCTGACGGTACCGCACTGGTTGGCGGTGCCGGAGATCGTGGCCCGTTCGGACCTTGTCGCGACGATGCCGCTCAGCATTGCCGGCCGGTTCGCGGTCGACGGGCGGATCGCGCTGCGCCGGCCGCCGTTCGAGGAAACCGGGTTTCGATGGTCGCTGTATTGGCACCGCCGGCATCGCGGCGACCAGGGCCACGTCTGGCTGCGCGGGGTGCTGGCCGCGGTCGCCGCCGCGCCGCCCTGGTCGCGCCGACAGGGCTCCGAATCCAGGTTAACGCGCTTTGACGCCAAGGATTGATGCGAGGTACCCGGTATCCCAACCGGCGAGCTTCCGTCTGAGCTTGAGGGTTTTCTTGTCGGTTGCGGTGCGGACGAGGTTGATTGCGAAGTGTCTGACGACGGCCATGTTTTTGGCTCCGTGGCCGGTTCGCAGTCGGGCTTGGTCGTCGCCGAACACGACATCGAGGACCCAATGTAGGCGGTTCTCGATGCCCCAGTGGCCGCGCACGGCCTGGGCGGCAGCCTCAGCAGTGAGGGATGCTGAGGAGATGTAGTAGCGGGTATCGGTTCGGCAGCGGTCCTTGAGTTCGGTTCGCGAGCGTACCTTGACGATCGCGGTCACGCCGGGGAGACGGAGTTCGCCCGGGAAGCGGCGGTCGCCTTCGAGCCAGTCGGCCTCGCGGCTGACGGTGACGGTGCGTTCCTCGATCCGCCCGTGCCCCTTGTCGAGATCGGTGACGGTATCGAGTGCCTCGTGTGGCGCGGTGGCGAAGTACTCCTCGACCTCGGCGCGCAGGGTTGGCTGGTTGGCCTTCACGGCCAACAGATAGTCGGCGCCAGCGTCCTTGATGGCGGTGGCGATGGTGGGGTTGCAGGCAATGGCGTCGATGCTGACGATGGCGCCTTTGAGGCCATCCTTGATGGCCAAGCGCTCCAGCAGGATCGGAATGGCGGTTGTCTCATTGGACTTATCCGAGACCGCCTCTTGGCCCAGGACCAAGCGGGCGGTGGTGGCGAAGGCCGACACCAGGTGCAGAGGTGGCGTGCCAGCGCTACGGTCGTGGCTGCGCCGCGAAGTCTTACCGTCGATGGCGACGATGTCCGGCCGGTCCGGCCAGGTCTCACGCACCCAGGCGGTGAAGCAGGCCGAGAACAGCTCAGGGTCGATCCGGTTCATCAGCAGCGTCAGCCAGCGACCGCCGGGCACACCATGATCGAAGGGCAGCAACTCGCGCAGGAACTCCAGGTGCGCCTCGCCCCACGCCGCGATGTGGTCATAGTCATCGCAGTCGGCGATCGTGCCGCACACCACCAGGAGCAGCACTTCCGGCAGCGGATGCGCAACCCGCCACGGCTCGCGCGGGTCCTCGATCCGGGAGAAGTGCTCCAGTAGCGAGCCAAGGCGCGACTTCTCTCCAAACGCCTGCGGGGTCATGGGATCTCCTGCAAATCGGGAGACCCAGCGAATCACGACACGCTCAACCACGAAAGTCCGTTAACCCGAGTTCGGAGCCCTGGTCGCGCCGACCGGCGCATTGCCATCCCCGCCGGGGCGCGCCATGGTTCGGTGATGAACCCCGACACCACAGCCTACCTGGTCGCGCCCGAGCCGGCCGACGCCCGCCTGACCACCCGCGTTGCCGGTCACGACCACGACGGCCGGGCGGTGGAGATCTCGGTGGTCAACGAGCGGCCGCTCACCATCTACCTGAACAGTCAGGAGATCGTGACGGCCATGACCATCGGCGACCGGCCCGACGAATTGGCGGTCGGCTACCTGCTGAACCAGAACATGCTGCGGACCGACGACCGCCTGACGGGGGTCGACTACGACGAGGACCTTGAGGTCGTGGTGGTGCGCACCGAGCGTTCGACCGACTACGAGGCCAAGCTGAAGAAGAAGATCCGCACCTCGGGCTGCGCCGTCGGCACGGCGTTCGGCGACCTGATGGAGAAGATCGAAGGCGTGACCCTGCCGCAGACCGAGGTGCGGACGTCGTGGCTGTACGCCCTCGTCGAAGCGCATCAACACCACGCCGAGCCTGTACCTGGAGGCTGGGGCTATCCATGGCTGCGTGCTGTGCCATGGCGACCGGCCGCTGGTCTACATGGAGGATGTCGGCAGGCACAACGCTGTCGACAAGATCGCCGGCTGGATGTTCCTGAATGGCGTGCCGGCCGTCGACAAACTGTTCTACACGACCGGCCGGCTGACCTCGGAGATGGTCATCAAGACCGTGCAGATGGGCATTCCGGCCCTGGTCTCGCGCTCCGGCTTTACCGCCTGGGGCGTCGACCTGGCGCGCCAGGCCGGGCTGACGCTGATCGGCCGCATGAAGGGCAAGCGGTTCGTCGTGCTGGCTGGCGAGCACCGGCTTGTGTGGGACGCCGACCTGTCGCGGGTCGAGGACGAGGACGGTCGCAGCCGCCGCAAGGCGAGCGTTCCGGAGGGTGCCTAGGTGGCGGCGGCCGGGCGCGATCGGCATCGTCGGGGTGCTGCTTGCCGGCGGTCAGGCACGGCGCATGGGCGGCGGCGACAAGTGCCTGCGCGAGTTGGCCGGCGAGACCCTGCTGGCCCGGGCCGTCCGCCGCCTGGAAGGCCAGGTCTCGCGGCTGGTGCTGAACGCCAACGGCGACCCGGCGCGGTTCGCGGGATTACCGCCTGCCGGTGGTGGCCGATCCGGTCGAAGGCTATGCCGGTCCGCTGGCCGGCGTGCTGGCCGGGCTCGACTGGGCGGCTGAGCAGGGCGGCGGGGCCGAATGGGTTGTGACGGTACCGACCGATGCGCCGGCGTTTCCGCATGGACCTGGTCGGCGCGGCTCGTCGACGCCGTGTCGCGGAGATGGCGCCGACCTGGCGTGCGCCTCGTCGGGCGGCCGCCGCCATCCGGTGTTCGGGCTTTGGCCGGTAGCGTTGCGCGGAGCCCTCCGGGAGGCGCTGATCGACCGTGATGTCCGCAAGGTCGATGCCTTCACCGGCGGATTACCGGCTGGCGGTCGCCGATTGGCCGGTCGAGCCGGTTGACCCGTTCCTGAACGTCAATCGGCCGGACGACCTCGCTGAGGCCGAGCGGACGATCGCGCTCGTCTGAAAATTCCGGATCGTGTGCCTCTTGATCGTATGATGACTATTGCGCCCGACCTGGGGTTGCCTCACGATTCGCCTATGAACCGCGCTCGCATCGCTCTCGTCGCCGCCCTGTCCGTCACACTGTTCGCCTGCGGCGAAGAGGAGGCGAAGGGGCCGCCGATGTCCAAGATCCAAGTCCGCAACGAAAGCTCGACCGAGGCCAGTGTCAGGGTCAAGTTCTGGACCACCGACTTCGTGAAGGTCTCGGCCGGAGACAAGGCGACGGTGCAGTTCGTGAACAACGACGGCGCCAACGCGGTGCAGGTGGAGGCCAAGTCGCGCAAGCAGTGGGACGAATGCTGGGTGACCATGAACGTCGGCCAGACCATCGTGGTGTTTGACGCGACTGAACGGATCGGCTGTCAGAGCCGAATGACCGCCGCCGCCCGCGCCGCCAAAGCCATGAGGGCGGCGACGTCGGCGCTGCGACGCGGTGCTGCCCGCGAGGCTGGTCGGCTGATACGACACACGCTGATTCACGATCCGGCTCAAGCCGACGCCACGATCCTGGCGGCCATGGCGGCGCGGTCGAACGGCGATGTTCCGACGGCGGCTCGGCGTTACGCGCGCGCGCTGGTCCTCACTCCCGGCCACCCCTACGCGCGTGCCGGCGCGGACGAACTGCACGGCGCGCCGGCGCTCGTCGAGGCCGACCTTCTGGAGCGCGCACGCCTGCGCCCGGGCGAGGCGGATCGCTGGTCGGCCGTCGGCTGGCGGGCGCTCGCATCCGGCAACAGGGTTCTGGCGTGGACAGCGCTGCGACGGGCCTGTGTTCTGGCGCCCGGTGACCGAACCGCGGTGCCGATGCGGATCCTCGCCGAGCGCCGGGGCGCCGGCCGTACCGACTGGTCAGCGCTCGGTGGCCGGGCGCTGGCGGTCGACCCGGCGGCCCCCGGGGCGCTGTCTGCGGCCCTGGTGGCTTATCGCGAAGCCCGGAACGCCCCCGGCGTGTCACGGGTGTCGCGGCGGCTGATTGCGTTGGCCGGCGGTTCGACGGAGGTCTACCAGGCCATGGTCTCCGCCGCCGACGTTGCCATGCGCAGCCGCGACGTGGCGTTCGCACGGCGCTGGACCAAGCGTGCGGCGTCGATGTTCCCCGGTGCCATGGGCCATGCCGGATTGTGGGCCGGGGTGCTCCGCGGGGAAGGACGTCGCGACGACGCCGTTCGCTACCTGCGAGGGCGAGTGGCCCACTGCCCTGACGACCCGTCGGCGGCCGGGCTCATGTTCGATCTGGCGTCGGTGCTTGATGAAGATGGAGATCGGGCGGCGGTCGCGGCGCTGGTGCTGGCCAACCGCGCCGCCCGGATCCGGGCGGCGCGCGACGGCGTCGATCGCCGCCGGTTCCTCGAGTTGCTGACGCGTCTGGAGGCGCTGCCGTGCCAGCCCGAGCCGCTTTTGGAGGGGGAGCCCGACGCGCCGGCGCCGGTGTTCCTGTTCGGAATGCCACGATCGGGAACAACCCTCATCGGCGATCTCCTGGGGCGTCACCCGACGGTGGAGACCTTCGACGAGGTCGACCTTCTCCCTGACATGGTCGGCATCGAGGGTGCGCGTCGCCGGCGTGCCGGGGGACAGGGCGACATTGCCGAGGTGATCGCCGGACGTCAGCCGTTCCTGCCTGGCGAGGCGGCGGCCATGCGAGCGACCTTCCGGCGCCTTGCGGCGCGGCACGAGCGGCTTCCCGAGCGGCCGGTGAAGGTCGACAAGAGCCCGTTCGGCTTCCTGTACGCCGGCGTTGCCGGCCGGCTGTTTCCCGACGCCCCGTTCGTCTTCGCGGTCCGTCATCCGGCCGATGTGTGCCTGAGCTGCCTGATGCAGGACTTCGCCTCGACGGACGCGCTCGCGAGCTTCTCGTCGGTTGCGGAGACCGCGGAACTTTACGACCGGGTGATGACGTTCTGGACACGGGCCTCCCAGACCCTGGCGATCCGCCACCACACGGTGCGCTACGAAGCGCTTGCCACCGATCCCGAGGGAGAGATGCGCCGGCTGTTGGGGTTCCTGGGATTGGGTTGGGAGCCGGGAGTGCTCGACCTCGCCCGCTCGGCCGGACGATACACCGCCACTCCGAGTTTCCGGCAGGTGGCGCGCCCGATCGACGGCAGGGCGATCGGGCGTTGGCGGCGTTACCGCGACTTCCTGGCGCCCGGGTGGGACCGTCTGCTGCCCTGGATCCGGCGGCTCGGCTACGAGGAAAGCTGACGAACGACCGCCCGGCCATGGCGCCGGAAGGCGCGGGCGCCCGCACCCTCCATGACGGACTTGAGGCAGGCCTCCGGGTCAGTTGCCACGAACCCCGCCAGCCGGCTGATGCCCAGTCGGGCCAGGCCTGGACACATCGGCGTGCCGGGGCCGACCAGGGTGATCTCTGCCGTCGGTCGGGCGAGCGCCAGCAGGTCGTCGACGGTGCCGTTGACCAGGGTGGAGGCCGTTACGAACAGCCTGGCGCAGCCGGGGATCACGTCCGGCGCGCGTTCTGCCGGCAGGTCGTCCGGCCCTGGCCGTCGTTCCAGTACCAGCGCCCCCGGAAGCTTGCTGTCGAGGCCGGGGAAGCGCCCGATCACCACAATCCGACCGCCGTCATCCGCGCCGGACAGGCCGTCGCCATCCGCCAGATCCGGCGCGTCGACGTTCCAGTGGGCGTTGGCCGCGGCGATGCCGATCGCCCGCTCATACGGGTTGGCCGAGCCGGCGAGACGGGCAAGCTCCGACAGCGGTCGACCACCGTAGCGGCCGGTTTCCTGGGTCGTCGAGGCTCCGTCGGCTCGGCTCGGGGTGGCGGCGAAGCCGATCGCCGCCGGTCCCTCGACGCGCGGTCCAGTTGAAGCCGACGATCACCCGGGCTGACGGTACGTCAGCGACACCCGCGGTGATGATCTCGATGACCCGGTCCGTGGCGGCCTCCGTCAGGGCGTTGGCGGCGGTCGTGTCGCGATGCCGGTCGAGCCGCGCCGCCGCGAATTTGAGCTCGGGGATCTTGCCGTAGGGATCGAGCGCCGGGTTGGTCAGGAAGTTGACGGCGGCCTCGGCGAAGCAGAACGGCACGAACACCACCCCCGGCGGGACGTTGGGATCGCTGCGGGCGGCCAGTTCGATGGCGCCGCGTCGGGTCGCGACGCGCACCATCTCGCCGGGTGCCACCCGCCAGCGGTGGAGGTCGTCGGGGTTGGCGTGAACGTGCGGGTCGGGCTCGATCGCGTCGAGGACGCTGGCGCGTCGCGTCATCGAGCCGGTGTGCCAGTGCTCCAGCAGCCGGCCGGTGGTCAGCACCAGCGGGAAGGTAGCGTCCGGGATCTCGTCGGGGGGCAGGATCTCGGTCGGCACGAACCGGCCGCGGCCGCTGGCGGTCGGAAAGCCGTCGCCGAAGATCACGCCCTTGCCGGGCTGGTCCGGGCCGGGGCAGGGGTAGGTGACAGCGCCCTCGCGCTCCAGACGGTCCCAGGTGATGTTGGCGAGCGACGGCATGATCGCCGCCATTTCGGCGAACACCGCAGCGGGCCCCGCGTAATCCCACGCCAGGCCCATGCGGCGCGCGATCTCCTGGACGATCCACCAGTCCTGGCGGGCATCGCCGGGCGGTTGCAGGGCCTGGCGGCCCATCTGGACCTGCCGGTTGGTGTTGGTGACGGTGCCGGTCTTCTCCGGGAACGCCGAGGCCGGCAGCACGACGTCGGCGAAGGCGGCGGTCTCGGTCAGGAAGATGTCCTGGACCACCAGGTGCTCGAGCTTCGCCAGCGCGCCGCGGGTGTGGTGCTGGTCGGGATCCGACATCGCCGGGTTCTCGCCCATGATGTAGACGCCTCGGATGGTCCCGGCGTGGATCGCGTCGGTGATCTCGACGACGGTCAGCCCGCGGTTGGGGTCGAGTGCCGTGCCCCAGAACGCCTCGAAGCGGGCGTGGATCTCGGCGTTCTCGACCAGCTTGTAGTCCGGGAACATCATCGGGATGAGGCCGGCGTCGGAGGCGCCCTGGACGTTGTTCTGGCCGCGCAGCGGGTGCAGGCCGGTGCCGGGGCGTCCGATCTGGCCGCACATCAGCGCCAGCGAGATCAGGCAGCGGGCGTTGTCGGTACCGTGGGTGTGCTGCGAGACTCCCATCCCCCAGAAGATGATGGCGCGCCCGGCACCGGCGTACAGTCGGGCGACATCGCGGATGCGCTGCGGTTCGATGCCGCAGATCGGGCTCATCGCCTCCGGCGTGAAGGGGGCGACGCTGGCGCGCAGCGCTTCGAACCCTTCGGTGAATCCGTCGACATACTGCCGGTCGAACAGCTCCTCGGTGACGATCACGTTCATCATGGCGTTCAGCAGGGCGACGTCGGTGCCCGGCTTGAACTGCAGCATGTGGGTCGCGTGGCGCGTCAGCGCCTGGCCGCGGGGATCCATCACCACGAGGCGGGCGCCGCGCTTCGCGGCGTTCTTGATGAAGGTGGCGGCGACCGGGTGGTTGACGGTCGGGTTGGCGCCGATGACGACGATCACGTCGGCGTTCTCGGCCTCGCGGAAGCCGGCCGTCACGGCGCCTGAGCCGATGGTCTCCATCAACGCCGCCACCGAGCTGGCGTGGCAGAGCCGGGTGCAATGGTCGACGTTGTTGGTTCCAAAGCCGGTCCGCACCAGTTTCTGGACCAGATAGGCCTCCTCGTTCGAGCCCTTCGCCGAGCCGAAGCCGGCGAGCCCGCCGCCGCCGTGCTTCGCCTTGATCGCCAGCAGGCCGGCGGCGGCGCGGTCGAGCGCCTCCTCCCAACTCGCCTCGCGGAAGTGCGTGTAGGGGTTCGACGGATCGATCGGCAGGGAAGCCGACTTCGGCGCGTCGTCGCGCCGGATCAACGGCCGGGTCAGGCGTTGCGGGTTGGCGATGTAGTCGAAGCCGTAGCGGCCCTTGACGCACAGCCGGTTGGCGTTGGCCGGGCCCTCCCGGCCGTCGACCCAGGCGATGGCGTCGTCCTTGATGTTGAAGGTGAGCTGGCAGCCGACGCCGCAGTACGGGCAGACGCTCTCGACCCGGCGATCGGCCTTGCCGTTGAACAGCCCGAACTCGTCGAGCGCGGTCTTCGGCATCAGCGCGCCGGTCGGGCAGGCCTGCACGCACTCGCCGCAGCCGACGCAGGTGCTGGCGCCCATGGCGTCGTCGAAGTCGAACACGATCTTGGCGTGGTGCCCGCGGTAGGCGAGACCGATGACGTCGTTCACCTGGACCTCGCGGCAGGCCCGGACGCACAGGTTGCACTGGATGCAGGCGTCGAGGTTGACCGCGATGCCTGGGTGGGAGACGTCGGCGGTCTCGGCGCCGTGCGGCTCGAAGCGGCTGGTCTCGACGCCCTGGGCCTCGGCGAAGCGCCAGAACGTCGAGTCCGGAGCGTGGGCGCGCCGGCGGGGAGGCTGGTCGGCGACCAGCAGTTCCATCACCAGCTTGCGGGAGGCGCGGGCCCGGTCCGAGGCGGTGCGAACCGTCATGCCCGCGGTCGGTGTCCGGATGCAGGACGCGGCAAGCGTTCGTTCGCCTTCGATTTCGACCATGCAGGCCCGGCAGTTGCCGTCGGAACGGTAGCCGGGCGACGGCTTCCAGCACAGATGCGGGATCTCGGTCCCAAGCCGGTCGGCGACCTGCCAGATGGTCTCGCCGGGCATCGCCTCGACGGCTTTTCCGTCGAGGTCGAAGCGGACGGTGTCGGGAACGGTCGTCTCGGTCATTTAAGGTCCTGCGGAAAATGCCTGAGGACGCTCAGAATTGGGTTTCCGGCGGCCTGCCCGAGGCCGCAGATCGAGGCGTCGCGCATGACTGCGGTCAGTGCCTCGAGCAGCGCGCGGTCCCAGGAGCCGCCGGCCAGCAGTTTCACCGCCTTCTCGGTTCCAGCCCGGCACGGCGTGCACTGTCCGCAACTCTCGTCCTCGAAGAACCGCATCAGGTTCAGCGCCACATCCTTCATGTCGTCCTGGTCGGACAGGATCACAACCGCGTGGCTGCCGACGAAGCAGCCGTGCTTTTCCAAGTGTCCGAAATCGAGCGGGATGTCGGCCATCGACGCCGGCAGGATGCCGCCGGAGGCGCCGCCCGGCAGGTAGCCCTTGAACACGTGGCCCTCGAGCATGCCGCCGCAGTGGTCCTCGATCAGTTCGCGCGCCGTCGTGCCGGCCGGCAACACCCGGACGCCGGGTCGGCGCACCCGTCCCGAGACCGAATAGCTGCGCAACCCGGGATGGCCTGGCTTGCCCTGCCCGGCGAACCACGCGCCGCCCCGTTCGACGATGTCGCGCACCCACCACAGCGTCTCGACGTTGTTGACGAGGGTCGGACGGTCGAACAGGCCGCGCTGCGCCACGTAGGGCGGGCGGTGGCGCGGCAGGCCGCGCTTGCCTTCGATGCTCTCGATCATCGCCGATTCCTCGCCGCAGATGTACGCGCCGGCGCCGCGACGGAGGTGGATCGACGTGTGAGGCGCCAGCCCGGCCGCCACCACCGCGTCGATCTCGGCGGACAGCCTGCTCCGGATCTCCGGGTATTCGTCGCGCAGGTAGAGGTAGGCGGAGTCGGCCTCGACCGCCCAGGCGGCGATCAACATGCCTTCGATCATCCGGTGCGGGTCCTGCTCCAGGAACAGGCGGTCCTTGAACGTGCCGGGTTCGCCCTCGTCGGCGTTGACGGCCAGCAGCCGCGGTCCGGCGGCCTGGCGAACCAGCGCCCATTTGCGCGCCGTCGGGAACCCGGCGCCACCAAGGCCGCGCAGCCCCGACGCCTGGAGCTGCTCGATCACCGCTTCCCGCGTCAGCGAGCCGTCCAGACAGCGGCCCAGCAGGGCGTAGCCGCCGGCCGCCCGGTAGGCCGGCAGCAACGGCGCGGCGGCGGCCGGCTCGCAGACGCGGCGCCGCGATCGCGTCCTCGACGGCGGCGGCATCGGCGTAGCCGACCAGGCGCTGTCCGACAACCGCCACCGGGGCCCTGTCGCACGCGCCCATGCACGGGGCGCGCACCACCCGCACCTCGCGACCGTGCTCCGCGGTCAGGGTGTCGAGCAGGCGTTCGGCACCGGCGAGGGCGCAGCTGAGGCTGTCGCAGACCCGGACGGTGACGGGCGGTGGCGGCGTCTCGCCCTCCTTCACCACATCGAAGTGGGCGTAGAAGGTCGCAACCTCCCAGACCTCGGCCATCGCCAGTCGCATTTCATGGGCGAGGGCTGCGAGATGACGTGCGGACAGGTGACCGAATCGATCCTGGATGGCGTGCAGGTGTTCGATCAGCAGGTCTCGCCGCCGAGGCGACTCGCCGAGAAGGGTGCGTATCTCATCCAGGGCCGCGGGGTCCACCTGGCGTCCCTTGTTGAACGGGCGCCCCTTTCGACGGCCGTCGCCGTCCGTCCGGCTCAGCGGGTCGACCGCGCTCTCCCGGCCGGAGGGGGTCGGGTCGACGGTTCCGATGCCGACCATGGTTTCCTCCGTCATACGGCCTTCTTGCGGGCCGCCATTAGACTGCAAATCTAACGGCCAAGTGTCTCAATATCGACGGTGACCAGGCTGGCCCGGTCGGTGTTGATCAACTGCTTGCCGGCATGCTCGAAGTTCACGGTGACGCGCGCGCCGGTCACCGTCTGGATCTGGCCCACTCCCCAGTCGGGTCGCCCGTCCAGACGGACGAAGGAGCCAGGGCTGAGATGCTCGGTCATGTCGGTCTCCCGCCCTTCGGAAAAAAAACGCCCCCGCCCGATGGAACCCTAGCAGCATGGAAGCCAGGCTTCGACCGGTGCGGCGTCGGCCTCTGCCGCGCGTCGCCCCAAGCCATTGAGCCCGTGCGGTTGCGATACCTGGTTTCGACGAGTCGAGCGGGTCGTGATAAGAAGCGTCTTGGGATCAATGCGGACGACTCGGGCTGGGTTCCCGCCCGGCTCGCCGGCCAACGAGGAGCGGCAGCCCTTGGACTACTCGCCCAGTCATGTCGACCTGCTGCTGTCCCGACTGTTTCACGATCTCATCAGCCCCGTAGGTGCGGCGCGCAACGGCCTGGAACTGCTCAAGGAGTTCGGGGCGGACGACGTCGGCGCCGACGCGATGGAACTGGCGGCGGACAGCACCGAGCAGGCCACCGCCCGCCTGACGTTCTTCCGCATGGCGTTCGGCGGTGCCGGCAGTTCGCCCGGGCATGGGTTTGCGGAATGCGACCGGATTTCGAGGGCGTATCTGGAGAGTCGGCGGATCGGTTGGTCGCTGACCGGCGCATCCGGGGCGCCGACGCCTCAGACCGGCGCCATCAAGGTAATGCTGGGAGTGGTGGCGGTGCTGGCCGACGCTCTGCCGCGCCTCGGGAAAGTCTCGGCGGTGGTCGAGCCGGGACGGGCGACCTTGGTCGGTGAAGGCGAAGGCGCGGCCTTCGAACCAGCGGTCCGCGCCGCTCTGGCCGGCCGCGGCGAGGCTGCCGACGAGCGGACCGTCCTGGCGGCGACCGCGTTCACCAACGCCCGCCGTTTCGACATCGCGCTGTCGATCGCGGACCGCAACCCTCCGGCGGTCACCATCGGCTTTACCGAGACCTCATAGACCGCGCGATCCGGTCCCATACGCGCCGTCCAGCGTCATTAACCCTTCCTTAGGAGCCGCCCGCCTACGTTAACGACGGTACGGGTGGCCGCAGCCGTGGGCGTATCTACTGGGGATGGATGATGGACGAGCTTCTGAGCGAATTCCTGACGGAGACCACCGAGAGCCTGTCGGCGCTCGACGTGGAACTGGTGCGACTGGAGCAGAACCCGAACGATCAGGCGCTGCTCTCCAACATCTTCCGTCTCGTCCACACCATCAAGGGGACCTGCGGATTCCTGGGTTTGCCCCGCCTCGAGTCGGTGGCTCACGCCGGCGAGAACGTCCTCGGCAAGATCCGGGACGGCGAGTTGGTGGTAACGCCGACGGCGATCAGCCTGGTTCTGGAGTCCCTGGACTGCATCAAGGGGTTGCTGTCCGCCCTCGAGGCCACCGAGGCCGAGCCTGACGGGCGACGACCGCGACCTGATCATGCGGCTGAACGCCTTGGCCGAGGGCGCGGAAGTGCCGGCGCCGGTGGTCGAGCCGGATCCCGAGCCGGAGCTCGACGACACCCTGCCTCCTGGAGCTGAGGTGATCGGGACCCGCCCGGCGAAGTGCCCCTCGACGAACTCGAGCGGATCTTCATGGAAACCGAGGTGGACTCGGCTCCGGCCGAAGCCCCGGCACCGGTCATGGCGCCTGTTGCAGCGGAAGCCAAGGCCCCGGCGGCGGCGCCGTCCAGGGCGGTGGCGGTGGCCGCCGAGCCGGCGATGCCGGTGGATGAAAGCCCCCGCGAGAGCCAGGTCGCAAACCAGACCATCCGGGTCAACGTCGACCTTCTCGAGAATCTGATGACGATGGTCAGCGAACTGGTGCTGACCCGCAACCAGCTCCTGCAGATCGCCCGGCGCGAGAAGGACAGCGAGTTCACGGTGCCGTTGCAGCGCCTGAGCCAGGTGACGTCCGAGCTGCAGGAAGGGGTGATGAAGACCCGGATGCAGCCGATCGGCAACGCCTGGTCGAAGCTTCCGCGAATCGTCCGAGACCTTGCCCATGAACTTGGCAAGAAGATCGACCTGGTGATGTTGGGCGCCGACACCGAACTCGACCGTCAGGTGCTGGAGCTCATCAAGGACCCGCTGACTCACATGGTCCGGAACTCTGCCGATCACGGCATCGAGACGCCGGATGCGCGCACCGCGTTCGGCAAGTCGGAAGCGGGCAAGATCGTCCTCAACGCGTATCACGAAGGCGGCCACATCCTCATCGAGATCTCCGATGACGGCCGCGGCCTCGACCCGGCCAAGCTGAAGGCCAAGGCGATCGCCAGCGGCCTGGTCTCGGAACTCGAGGCGGAGGCGCTGACCGAGCAGCAGATCCAGCAGTTCATCTTCCGCGCCGGGTTCTCGACGGCGGCGGTGGTGACCAGCGTCTCCGGTCGTGGCGTCGGCATGGACGTGGTTCGGACCAACATCGAGAAGATCGGCGGCACCATCGAGCTGCAGTCGAAGCTCGGACGCGGCTCGAAGTTCATCATCAAGATCCCGCTCACCCTGGCCATCGTCTCGGCGCTGATCGTCGAAGCGTGCGGTGAGCGCTTCGCCATACCCCAACTCAGCGTGATCGAACTGGTCAGGGCGTCGGCCGAGAGCGAGCACCGCATCGAGGAGGTTCAGGGAACGCCGGTGCTGCGCCTGCGCAACCGTCTGCTGCCGCTGGTCTCGCTGGAGCGTCTGCTCAACCTCGAACGGCCGGAGAGCGACACCCGGTCCGGCAAGGAGACGTTCATCGTCGTCGCCCAGGTCGGGACCTACACCTTCGGCATCCTGGTCGACCGGGTGTTCGACACCGAGGAAATCGTCGTGAAGCCGGTGGCGCCGATCCTGCGCCACATCTCGATGTTCTCGGGCAACACCATCCTCGGTGACGGCAGCGTCATCATGATCCTCGACCCGAACGGCATCGCCCAGTCGACCGGCGAGATCGCGGTGACCGACGCGACCGCTGTCGAGGACGCCGCCGACCATCGCGGCCTCGGTCCCAACACGGTGTCGCTGCTGGTGTTCCGAGGTGGCGGCACCGCCACGCCGAAAGCCGTCCCGCTGTCGCTGGTGGCGCGCCTGGAGGAAATCGACCTGGCCGCCGTCGAGTACTCCGAGGGCCGTCCGCTCATCCAGTACCGCGGTCAACTCATGCCGTTGATCCCCATGGACGAGCGCGTGGAACTGAAGCGCGAGGGGCGGCAGCCGGTGCTGGTGTTCACCGACGGCAACCGCTCGATGGGCCTGGTGGTCGACGAGATCGTCGACATCGTCGAGGATCGGATCAACGTCGAGGTGCGGCCGGACTCTCACGCCCTCATGGGCAGCGCCGTGATCGCCGGCAAGGCGACCGACGTGATCGACGCCGGGCACTACCTGACCCAGGCGTTCGGCGACTGGTTCGACCACAGCAACGAGGAGACGCTGGCCGGTCACCCGCGGCCGGCGGCTGCTGGTGGTCGACGACAGCGCGTTCTTCCGGAACCTGCTGACGCCGCTGCTGTCGGTGGCCGGCTACGAGGTGACCGCGGTCGAAGGTGGCGAGCAGGCCCTGGCGTTGTGCGAGCGCGGCGACACCTTTGACGCGATCATCAGCGACATCGAGATGCCCGGCATGAACGGCTTCCAGCTCGCCGAGGCGGTCCGCGCCGACACGCGCTGGGCGGATGTGCCGATCGTTGCCTTGTCCTCGCACACGACGAGCGAGGATCTGGAGCGCGGCCGGCGCGTCGGCTTCACCGACTATGTTGCCAAGCTGGACCGCGACGCCCTGCTGGAAACCCTGGCCCAGACCGTCGGCGCCTGACCGAGGAGAGATCGTCATGAGCTCGAACACGCTGCCGGCCACCACCAAGAGCCGGCTTCCCGCGACCATCGAGGCGCAACAATTCGTCTCGATCACCATCGGCAAGCAGTCCTTCGGTATCCCGGTACTGCTGGTGCACGACGTGCTGGGGCCGCAGCGGATCACTCGGATCCCGCTGGCTCCCAAGGAGGTCGCCGGCTCCTTGAACCTGCGCGGTCGGATCGTGACCGCCATCCAGGTACGCCGCCGCCTCGGTCTCGACGCGCTGCCGGCGGACGCCGAGACCATGAGCGTCGTGGTCGAGCATCAGGGTGAGCTGTACAGCCTGATCGTCGACGGGGTTGGCGAAGTCCTCACGCTGTACGATCACGATTTCGAGAGTCATCCGCCGACGATGAGCCAGCGGGTTCGCGAGGTGTCGACGGGCATCTACCGTCTCAAGGAGGCGTTGCTGGTTGTCCTCGACGTTCCGAGCCTGCTCGACTTCGTGCGAGCTGAGGCGGCGTGATGCAGGTGGTCGGCACGACCTCGAGAACCAAGGCCCCGGAGGGGAGAGCCACGATGAAGTCCTGCCTTGTAGTCGATGATTCCAAGGTCGTCCGGATGGTGGCCAGGCGCATCCTGGAGAAGCTCGATTTCGAGATCGAGGAGGCTGCCGACGGTGCCATGGCGCTGGAGGCCTGCTCCAACAAGCTTCCGGATGCGATCCTCCTGGACTGGAACATGCCGGTCATGAACGGCATCGAGTTCCTCAGGGCGTTGCGCCGGATGCCGAACGGGGCCGATCCGGTGGTGGTGTTCTGCACCACCGAGAACGATCTCGCGCACATCCAGGCCGCCCTCTCCGAAGGCGCCAACGAGTACATAATGAAGCCGTTCGACAGCGACATCATCGAAACCAAGTTTCAGCAGGTTGGTCTGCTCTGATGGGCTTCTCGTCGCCCAAGCCCGAGCGTTCCGTCGATCCGTTCCGGGTGATGCTGGTGGACGATTCCGCGGTGATCCGCGGATTGTTCGCCCGCACCCTCGAGGCCGATCCCGAGATCGAGATCGTGGCATCGGTCAGCGACGGGCTCATGGCCTTGACGACCCTCGAGAAGAACGTGGGCAAGATCGAGGTCGTGGTCCTCGACATCGAGATGCCGCGAATGGACGGGCTGACCGCGCTGCCGAAGCTTATCGAGACCGATCGCGACATTGCCGTGGTCATGGCGTCCACCTTGACGGAACGCAACGCCGACATCTCGCTGAGAGCGCTGGCGCTCGGCGCCAAGGACTATATCCCCAAGCCCTCGAGTACCCGCGAACTGACCAGCGCGGAGGTCTTCAAGCGCGAACTCACCGCCATGGTGAAGGCGCTCGGCAGCCGGCGGCGCAGCCTGCGTGGCGAACGGCTGCCAGGCAAGCGGGCGTTCTCCGCCGAGAAGCGGGCTCCGGCACCGCCGCGGCCACCGGCGGCCTCCAGCCATCGGTTGCGACGGTGCCGACGCTTCGGGCGGTCGGCCGTGAGACGCCGCATGTGCTTGCCATCGGCAGCTCGACCGGCGGGCCGCAGGCGCTGTTCAAGTTCCTCGGCGATCTGCCCAAATCCATAAAACTGCCGATCCTGCTGACGCAGCACATGCCGCCGACCTTCACGACCATTCTGGCCGAGCACATCAGGCGCTCGACAGGTTGGGACTGCGTCGAGGCTGCTGACGGCATGCCGGTGATGGGCGGACGGATCCACCTGGCCCGCGGCGACCATCACATGCGTGTGACTGGGACAGCCGCCAAGCCGGTGCTGAAACTCGACCAGGGCCCGCAGGAGAATTTCTGCCGACCCTCGGTAGAGCCGATGATGCGCAGCATCATCGAGATCTGGGGAGGCAAAGTGCTGGCCGTGATCCTCACGGGCATGGGTCACGACGGCCAGAAGGGCTGCGCCGAGTTGGTGCAGGCCGGCGGGACCGTCGTTGCCCAGGACGAGGCGACCAGCGTGGTGTGGGGAATGCCGGGGGCGGTGGCCCGGGCCGGCCTGTGCAGCGCAGTGCTACCGCTCGGCGAGATTGCGCCTTGGGTGCAGAAACAGATCATGAGGCGGGCGGCATGAACACGTCGGATTTCCAGATGATTGCGACCATGCTCAAGGAGCAGTCGGGTCTCGTGATCACGCCGGAGAAGGCGTATCTGGTGGAAAACCGGCTCCAGCCTGTGGCGCGCAAGTGGGGGTTCGGCAACCTCGACCAGTTGGTCGGGGCGATGCGCACGCGGCCCGACGGCAAGCTTCGCAAGGACGTGGTCGACGCAATGACCACGAACGAGTCGCTGTTCTTCCGGGACCTGAAGCCGTTCGACCTGATGCGCGAGGTGGTCCTGCCGCAGCTGATGACCGCGCGGGCTTCGGTCAAGCGTATCCGGATCTGGAGCGCGGCCTGCTCGAGCGGTCAGGAGCCGTACTCGCTGGCGATGATGTTCTCCGAGATGCAGGCCAAGCTTGCCGGCTGGCGCATCGAGATCCTGGCGACCGATCTTTCGAGCGAGATCGTCGCCAAGGCCAAGGCAGGGACCTACTCACAGTTCGAGGTCCAGCGCGGCCTGCCGATCACGATGCTGGTGAAGTACTTCAAGCAGGAAGGCGACCGCTGGCAGCTCTCCGACGCCATCCGCAACCAGATCACGTTCCGCGAATACAACCTTCTGGAACACCCGCGGGCTCTCGGGCAGTTTGATGTCGTGTACTGCCGCAACGTACTGATCTATTTCGACCAGCCAACCAAGACCAAGGTGCTGGCCGGTATCGCCGACCAGCTGGCACCCGATGGGACGCTGTTCCTTGGCGGCGCCGAGACTGTGCTTGGCATCACCGACCGGTTCGAGCCGGTCCCGGCGCAGCGCGGAATCTACCGAGTCAGCCAGAAGAGCGCCGCCGGCATGCGGGCGGTGGTCTGACGCCGTCGGTCCGGGTCGCCGATCGACCGGCTTACCGGTGAAACACAAAAGGCCCCGATGTTGATCGGGGCCTTTTGTGTTGCAAGACCGCCCTTGGACGGTCGGTTGCCTCGTGCTCAGGCGGCGGTGCTCTCGGCCTCGGACGGGTCGCGCAGCACGTAGCCGCGGCCCCAGACCGTCTCGATGTAGTTGTCGCCCTGTGTGGCCGACGAGAGCTTCTTGCGGAGCTTGCAGATGAACACGTCGATGATCTTGAGCTCGGGCTCATCCATGCCGTTGTAGAGATGATTGAGGAACATCTCCTTGGTCAGCGTGGTGCCCTTGCGCAGCGAGAGCAGCTCGAGGATGCCGTACTCCTTGCCGGTCAGGTGGATGGGCTGGCCGTTGACCTCCACCGATCGGGTGTCAAGGTTCACCGTCAGCTTGCCGGTGCGGATGACCGAATCGGAATGGCCCTTGGAGCGGCGCACGATGGCCTGGATGCGGGCGACGAGTTCGCGCCGGTCGAACGGCTTGGTCACGTAGTCGTCGGCGCCGAAACCCAGGCCCTTGATCTTGGCGTCCAGTTCGGCGAGGCCCGACAGGATCAGGATCGGGGTCCGCACCCGGGCCTGGCGGAGGCGGCGCAGGACCTCGTAGCCGTCCATGTCGGGCAGCATGATGTCGAGCAGGATCAGGTCGTAGTCGTAAAGCTGCCCGATCTCGAGGCCGTCTTCGCCCTGGTCGGTCAGGTCGACGACCCAGTTCTCCGCCTTGAGCATCAGCTCGATGGAGCGGGCGGTCGAAGCGTCGTCTTCGACGAGAAGGATGCGCATGGCCGGATCCCCCAGGGGAACGAGTTCGTCTGCACTCTATGCCCGAGTGTTTAAAAGAAAGGTTAACGCGGTTCGGCCAATTCGTTAAGGCCGTCGCCTCGTGGTACCCTGACCGCCGGTTCTGGATCAATGGAGAGCGCCGTGGCCACCCTGCTGCGTCACCTCGCGGGCGACATCGAGAAAGTGCCGGAGTTTCGCCTCTACGGCCGGGTGACGGCGGTGCTGGGCATGATGGTCGAGATCGGCGGGGTGGAGCGCGCGCTGTCGATCGGCGATCGCTGCTTCGTTCAGGCGCGCGCCGGCCGCATGGTCACCTGCGAGGTCGTGGGTTTCCGCGATGGCCGCGCCCTGGCCATGCCGTTCGGTCCGCTCGAGGGCGTCGGCATCGGCTCGCGCGCGCAGATCTCCGACGCCGAGCCGGTGGTCTACCCCGAGGACGGCTGGCTCGGCCGGGTCATCGACGCCATGGGCGAGGCCATGGACGGCAGAGGGCCGTTGCCGGAGGGTTCGATCGGCTACAGCCTGCGGGCCTCGCCGCCGCCGGCCCACAAGCGCACACCGGGTCGGCGAGAAGCTCGACGTCGGCGTGCGGGCGATCAACCAGTTCCTGTCGATCTGCCGGGGCCAGCGCATGGGCATCTTTGCCGGCTCCGGGGTCGGCAAGTCGGTGCTGATGGCCATGCTGGCGCGGTTCGCCAGCGCCGACGTCTTCGTCATCGGCCTGATCGGCGAGCGCGGGCGCGAAGTGCAGGAGTTCATCCAGGACTACCTCGGCGAGGACGGCATGCGCCGCAGCGTGGTGGTGGTCGCGACCTCCGACGAAAGTCCGCTGATGCGGCGCCAGGCAGCCTATCTGACGCTGGCGGTGGCGGAGCGCTTCCGCGACCAGGGCCGGCAGGTTCTGTGCATGATGGATTCGGTCACCCGCTTCGCCATGGCGCAGCGCGAGATCGGGCTCGCGACCGGCGAGCCGCCGGCCTCCAAGGGCTACACGCCGACGGTGTTCGCCGAACTGCCGCGGCTGCTGGAGCGCGCCGGTCCGGGTGTCGCCGAGGGATCGATTACCGGCCTGTTCAGCGTGCTGGTGGAGGGCGACGACCACAACGAGCCGATCGCCGACGCCGTGCGCGGCATCCTGGACGGCCACATCGTGCTGGAACGCGCCATCGCCGACCGCGGGCGCTACCCGTCGATCAACATCCTGCGCTCGGTGTCGCGGATGATGCCGGGCTGCAACACCGAGGACGAGAACATCCTGGTGCGGCGCGCCCGGGCGCTGATGGCGACCTACGAGGACATGGCCGACATGATCCGGCTCGGCGCCTACCGGCGCGGCAGCGATCCGCAGGTGGACGAGTCGATCAAGTACCACGATGCGCTCGAGGCGTTCCTGTCGCAGGACAAGGACGACCAGGCGGATCTCCAGGATGGCTACGAGCGTCTCGCCGAGATTCTCGACGGTGACGGATCGGTCGGGTGAGCGGCTAGCCGATGCGTCCGTTCGACACCTTGATCCGCCTGTCGGAGCAGGCCCTGGACGAGAAGCGCAAGGCGCTCTCCGAACTCGAGGCCGGCCTGGAGCGGGCGCGCGCCGGCAGGTCGGCGCTGGAGGAAGAACTCGAGCGCGAGAAGACGGCGGCGGCCGCCTCCGTGGAGGGCGGGCGCACCTATGGCGCCTACGCCCAGCAGATGATCGTCCGGCGTCGCCAGGCGGACTGGCTGATCACCCAGACCGAGGCGGCGGTCGAGGCGGCGCGCGAGGAGGTCCGCACCGCCTTCGCCGAGCTGAAACGCTACCAGATCACCCACGACGCCCGGCTCGCCAAGCTGGCGGCCGAGCAGGCCCGGAAGGACCAGGCGGTGATGGACGAGACGGCCCAGAACCTGGATCGGCGCAAGGGCGAGCGGCTCTGACGGCGCGGATCAGGCCTCGACCAGTTCGGCGAGCCGGGTGATCACGCGGTCCGGCCGGGCGACGGTTCCGGGCGGCAGCCCGTTGCCGACCGGGTCGCGCCAGATCGCGTGGAAGCCGAGGCGCTGCGGCACCACGACCTCCCAGTCGATGTTGTCGCCGACGATCCACGTTTCGGCGGGAGACGTGCCGAGCCCCTCGAGGGCGTGAGCGTAGGCGCGTTCCTCGGGTTTGCCGAACCCCATCTCGCCCTCGACCTGGACATGGACGAAGTGCCGGGACGAGGTCGAAGCGGACGATCTTGGCGCGCTGCTCCTGGGCGCTGCCGTTGGTGATCAGCCCGAGCCGGACGCCGCGATCGGCCAGCGCGACGAGGGTGTCGACGGCGTCGGGGAACAGGGCGGTCTCGGCCGTGCGGAGATCGGTGAAGTGGTCCGACAGGCGCTCGACCAGATCGGCGTCGGCGACGCCGATCCCGGACAACCCGCGGGTCACGATGGTCCGGCGGGCGAGGCGGATGTCGAGCCGTCCGACCCGGTGACGGACCGGGTCCGACCAGAACCAGCGCGCCGCCTCGTGGATCGTCTCGGCGGCGCGCGCCGCGTCCAGGTTACCCGGCCGCCCGGGCAGTGAGTCGATCGCCCGATGCCAGGCCTCGCGCGGGTGCCGTGGTGCCGTGATCAGGGTGTCGTCCAGATCGAAGAGGATGGCGGGCGGCAGGCTGGCAGGGGACGGCATCGGACCACTCGGGTGTTCAGACGGTGACCGTGGTTGTATCGCCTGCGGTCGCCGCGTCCAAGTCGACAGGCAGAGGCGGCATCACCGGAGAGGCCCGGAACGTGAGGCGGCCGACGATCC
This sequence comes from Rhodospirillaceae bacterium, assembly GCA_018401495.1. Taxonomy (GTDB): domain Bacteria; phylum Pseudomonadota; class Alphaproteobacteria; order Thalassobaculales; family Thalassobaculaceae; genus Thalassobaculum_A. The sequence continues at coordinate 166,577 of JAGYJX010000005.1, read as the reverse complement.
CGGTGCGCTCCAGGGTCCCGTCGAACAGCGCCTTGATGTCCTGGCGCATGACCGCGGGCAGCGGCGTGATGGTGCGGATCATCAGGTCGAGGAGCTCGCTGCGCACCAGCCCGTCGAGCCGGAACGGTCCGATGTTGGTCAGGTCGAGGTCGACCAGGAACGCCGTTCCGGGCTTGCCGCTGCGGCCGTCGCGGTCGTCGCGGCGCTCGTGCCGGGTCAGCAGGCGGATCGGACGCCGCTCGTCCCAAGCGACCGGGATCAGGAAGCTGCGCCAGCCGTTCTCGGACGGCTCGGATGCGCGCTGCAGGGTCTGGAAATCCTCGGACAGGGCGTCCAGCAGGCCGCCACGCCCGGACGCTTCGAGGGCCTGCACCGCGCTGCGGCCGAGCCAGGCCCGGACATCGCCGCCGCGCAGCGCCGACATGAAGAACAGCAGGGACGCGGTCAGCTGCGGTCCCGGACGCGGCATCGCCTCGACGATCTGGCGGGCGCCGGCGGCTCCGACCTGTTCCTCCAGCGCCCGCAGGGCGGTTTCCAGGGCCGGCCATTCCCGCGCCAGGACCGGCAGCGGCGCCGACCGGTCCGGCGCCGAGGCCGACCGCGACGCCAGGATGTCGAGCGCGATCGGCGTGCCGAGACGCAGATCGGCGCGGGCATCGAGAGCCAGGAAGCCGACCGGCGACTGCACCACCGGACGCCCGGCGGACGTCAGCCCGGCGATCTGGCCGGCGATCCGCGCCGGAGCGGCCGAGCCGGGCGATCCGTCAGGTCGCTGCAACCCCGTGATCGCACGCGGCGCGCCGCCGACGCGCGCCGCTGTCCTCGGCGATCGCGGCGACGCGCACGGTCAGCACGGCGCCGTTCGGCAGCGGTCGACCGGCCGCCGCCTGCCGCGCCGGCGCTGGCGGTAGCGGCTGCCGGTTGCGCCGGCGTGCCGTCGGGACTGCCGGCAGCCGGCGACGACGGCGCGGTCGCCGCGGCCGGCGCCGCGCCGTGGGTCGGAGCGGGCTCGTCAGCGATCGCCGGCCAGCGCGTGGTCGACGCGGCGCCGTGGGGACGAACGCGATGCCCGGGGCGCCAGCCAGGGGGCGACCTGTCCGAGGGCGGCGCGGCCGAAGGCGGCGGCCGCGTGGCCTGGGCTGAGTTGCCGGACCGGCGGACGGCGCAGCCCGCGGGTGCGGATGGCCGCCGGGTGCCGGCGGCGGCCGGGGAGCGAGGGGCGTCGCCTGCGGCCGGGTCCGGCAGCGGTGCCCGGGCGTCGCAGCGGCGGCTGGAGAGGGGCCGGGACGACCGTCGCCTGGACGATCCGGCCGACGCTGAGCGGAACGGTCGGCGCCGGGGCTGCCGAGCCGGCGGTCACCGCCGCTGTCGCGGCAGCTGCGGGCGGTCGGTTGCCGGCGGCGCGGCGGTGCCGGTCGCCGTGCCGCCCTTCGCGGTGAGGAGCACGACCGGCGGCTGAACGGTGGTGTTGCGGATCTCGATGGTCACCGGGGTTCCCGGGCGCAGGAGCTGTGCCACCTGGGCCCGGCTCAGTTCCAGACGCACCTCGCCCTGGTCGGTGCGGACGGTCACGCGGCCGTCGCCGGATGCGGCGCGCACTTCTCCTTCCACCGAGGTGCCGGTCGGGGCGCGCGCGAGGTCGGGGGCAGCGCCGTCGCACGGGCCGGGCTCGAGGGGGCCGGCCGGCGCTGCCGGGCGTGGCCGCGGAGGAGGTCGTCGACGGCGTGGGACCGGGCGTCGGGGCGGATCCCGACGGTGGCGGCGTCGGAGGGACGTCGGTCACCGGTTCTCCCGCAGGTGCTCGGCGATCGCCTCGACGTCGAGCGCCGCGTCGGCGCCGGGATAGCGGACCATCAGCGGCGTCTGGCTGCGGATCGCCTCGATCACCTTGCGGTCGCGGCGGATGACCCCGGCCAGCGGCGGCTCGGCCTTCAGGAAGTTCGCGCACGCCTTGCGCAGGGTCTCGTAGGTGCGCTGACCCTCGCCCTTGGTGTCGGCCGCGTTGATCACCACCCGGACGTCGGCCGTCGGATCGTTGCTCAAGGTGACCTTGATGAACGCGTACGCATCGGTGAGCGAGGTCGGCTCGGCGGTCGCCACCACCAGGATGATGCCGGCACGGCCGGACAGCAGGCGGACCGTGCGGTCGAGGCCGGCGCCCATGTCCATGACCACGCTGTCGTAGGACCGGCCGAGTTCGATCAGCTCGGTGCCGAGGGCGCCCAGGCGGTTCGACGGGAGCTGGGCGAGATTTCCGGACCCGGAGCGGCCGGCGATGATGTCGAAGCGGCCCTCGTCGTAGCGGACCCGCGCCTGGGCCAGCGACAGCCGGCCGCCGAGCACGCCGCCGAGGTCGCGCTGCGGCATCAGGCCGAGCTGGATGTCGACGTTCGCCAGGCCGAGGTCGGCGTCGAACAGCAGCACCTTCTCGCCGGCGCGCGACAGCGCGTGGCACAGCGTCACCGAGAACCAGGTCTTGCCGACGCCGCCCTTGCCGGACGCCACGGCGATGATGTTCCGGCCCTTCGCCAGCTTGGAGGGCGGGCCGGCTGGGGTGGGAACGTCGGACGGAACCATCGCGGATCCTTTCGCGTGCGTCATTCGGCGGCCTGATCTCGGGCTGCCGCATACTTAGGAAGCAAAAGCCGCGCCAACGAGACCGGGTTGAGTGGGGCGAGCCCCTCGGCGACGTTGGCGCCGATGCCGACCTCGGTGAAGGCGAGCCGTCCGGCGCTGGCGGCGCTGAGGATGCCGCCGAGACGGCGCGCGATGTCGATCCGTGTCGGCAGCAGACCGGCGGGCGCCCATTCCCGCGTAGGCCTGCGCCAGCTCCGCCGCGTCGAGCGGGTCGCATCCGGCCGCCATCACCAGCACGATCTCGGTCTCGATCGCCGAGATCAGGCGGCGCTGGCGGTTGGCGTCCTCCGGGTCGAACGGGATTGCCGCCGGCGCAGTCCACCAGGACCAGCGACCCGGGCTTGGCGGCGGCGACGGCGTCGCGGAGCTCGCCGGCTGTCGCGGCGCGCTGCAGGTCCACCTCGAGCAGGCGCGTGAAGGCGTGCAACTGCTCGTAGCCGCCGGCGCGCTGGGTGTCGGTGGTGATCACGCTGACCGGGCGGCGGTTCATCACCGCGCGGGTGGCCAGCTTGGCGGTGGTGACGGTCTTGCCGGCTCCGGGCATGCCGACCAGCACCACCGGGCGCTTTCCCGATACCGGTATCGGCTGGAACTTGAAGTGCTGGTCGAGCGCGCCGGCGAGCGCCAGCAGCGGGTCGTCGGCGTCGAGGGATCCGGCGGCGCGGGTCAGGCGATCCGCGAGTTCGGCCGGGACGTTGTGGTGGGCGAGAGCGTCGGCGATCTCGTCGAGGGGATCGGCGTCGTCGTCGATCTGGTCGTAGTGGTCCTCGTCCTCGACGGCCTCGATGGCGGCGGTGATCCGGACGCCGAGTCCGCCGTCGCCCTTCTGGGTCGACACGATGATGGCGTCGGCGCCGAGATGCGTCTTCACCAGCTGCATCGCCTCGGCCATCGAGGGAGCGGTGAAGGTCTTCAGGCGCATCGGCTGGCTCCGGCGGAGGCCGATCGGCTCGGGCTGGGACGAGTCGGCCCGGCCCCGACGCAGCCGACTCGGGCTCCAGTCGGCGCCCCCGGGGCGTGGTTCCAGCGTCTCAGTCCCCGTCATATCTGCCCGAGCGTGCGGATCTTGGCCTTCGGGTGAATCTCGTTCTGCGACATTACCACGGTCTGCGGCCGGAAACGCTCGATGATCGATCGCACGTACGGGCGGATCATCGGCGAGGTCAGCAGGCAGGGCTGTTCGCCCATGGCGGTGTACTTGTCGAACTGGTGGCGGACCGTGGTGATGAACTGTTGCAGCCGGCTCGGCGCCATCGACAGCTGGCGATCATCGCCGGTGCCGACCAGCGCCTCCGCGAACGACTGCTCCCAGTCCGGCGACAGCGACACCAGCGGAATGACACCGTTCTCGTCGGCGTAGGCCTCGCTGATCTGCCGGGCCAGGCGTGCCCGGACATGCTCGGTGATGGTCGAGACGTTGCGACTGTAGCCGGCCGCCTCGGCGACCCCCTCCAGGATCGTCGGCAGGTCGCGGATCGACACCCGCTCGGCCAGCAGGTTCTGCAGCACGCGCTGCAGCCCGCCGACCGAGATCTGGGCCGGCACCACGTCGGCGACCAGCTTCTGGTTGCGGTCGCCCATTTCGTCCAGAAGCTTCTGGGTCTCGCCGTAGGACAGCAGTTCCGACATGTTGTCGCGCACCAGTTCCGTCAGGTGCGTGGTGATGACGGTCGACGGGTCGACGACGGTGTAGCCCTTGAACAGAGCCTCCTCGCGCAGGTCCGGCGCGATCCACATCGCCGGCAGGCCGAAGGTCGGCTCCTTGGTGTCGGTGCCGGGCAGGTCGATCTTGCCGCCGGTCGGGTCCATCACGAGCAGCCGGTTCGGCCGCAATTCGCCGCGACCGACCTCGATCTCCTTGATGCGCAGGATGTAGGTGTTGGCGCCCAGCTGCAGGTTATCCTGGATGCGGACCTGCGGCATGATGAAGCCGCATTCGGTCGCGAGCTGGCGGCGCAGCGCCTTGATCTGGTCGGTCAGCCGCTGACCGTCGGCCGCCTCGTTGATCAGCGGCAGCAGGCCGTAGCCGAGCTCGAGGCGGATCAGGTCGATCTGCAGGGCCGAGGCGATCGGCTCCTCCGGCGGCGGCGCCGCGGCGGCCGTCTCCGCGCCGATCTCCTCGGCGACCTTGGCCTCCTCCTTGCCGCGCCAGATGACGTAGGCGGCTCCGCCGGTGATGCCGGCGATCATCAGGAACGGCATCATCGGGATGCCCGGCAGCAGCGACATGACGACCATGAGCCCGGAGCTCATCATCAGCGCCTTCGGGTAGCCGCCGAGCTGGCCGAACACCGCCTCGTCCGGCGATCCCTCGGTGCCGCCCTTGGTGACCAGCATGCCGGCCGCGGTCGACACGATGAGGGCCGGGATCTGGCTGACCAGGCCGTCGCCGACGGTCAGGATGGTGTAGGTCGTCGACGCGTCGCTGAACGACATGCCCTGCTGGGCCATGCCGATGATCATGCCGCCGACGACGTTGATGACGGTGATCAGCAGGCCGGCGATCGCGTCGCCGCGCACGAACTTCGAGGCGCCGTCCATGGAGCCGAAGAAGCTGCTCTCCTGGCTCAGTTCCTCCCGCCGCCGACGGGCGTCATCCTCGGTGATCAGCCCGGAAGACAGGTCGGCGTCGATCGCCATCTGCTTGCCCGGCATCGCGTCCAGGCTGAACCGGGCCGATACCTCGGCAATGCGCCCGGAGCCCTTGGTGATGACGATGAAGTTCACCAGCACCAGGATCGCGAACACGATCACGCCGATGACCGGGTTGCCGCTCATCATGAAGTTGCCGAACGCCTCGATGACCCGCCCGGCGGCGTCGGTGCCGGTATGGCCCTCGCCGAGGATCAGCCGGGTCGACGCCAGGTTCAGCGCCAGCCGCATCATCGTCGCGATCAGCAGGATCGTCGGAAAGGCGCTGAAGTCGAGCGGCCGGCGGATGAACATCACGGTCATGAGGATCAGGACCGAGAACACCAGCGAGATCGCCAGACAGAAGTCCAGCAGCCAGGTCGGCATCGGCAGGATGAGCACCGACAGGATGACGATGACGCCGGTCGCGAGCAGGATGTCGCCGCGCCGCAGCGCCTCGCCGATGCTGCTCAGCGAGGGCAACGGCATGCCGCCGCCCGGCCCCCGGTTGCCGCCGCCCTGTCCGGACGTCTCCGCCATCGTTCAGATCGCTCCCGCCCGCCGCCTGTCGATCAGGCTGTCGCCCGGTCGCCGTCGCCCGGCGCCGGTACCTCGTAGCCCTCGTCCGTGAACTGCTTGACCTTGTTGCGCAAGGTTCGGATCGAGATGCCCAGGATGTTGGCGGCGTGGGTCCGGTTGCCGAGGCAATGGCCGAGCGTGTCGATGATCAGGTCGCGCTCGACGTCGGCGACGGTGCGGCCGACCAGGCTCGAGGCGGCGCCGCCGCCGCCCGGTGGCCGCCGGCAGCGGCGCTGCCGCCGCGGGCCGCGGGCTGGCCGTGTCTCGCGGCGGCGCTGGCGGCCGGCCGGCTGGCCGGCGCGTTGTGCTCGCCGGTCAGCAGGATCGCCTCGGGGCCGATCACGTCGCCGCTGGCCAGCAGGACGGCGCGGTGCATGGTGTTCTCGAGCTCCCGCACGTTGCCGCGCCAATGATGGCCTTCGAGACGCTGCAGGGCCGGCTCCGACAGCACGCGGGCGGCAACGCCGTTGGCCTCGGCGTACTTCTTGCCGAAATACTCGGCCAGCGCCCGGATGTCCGCCGGCCGCTCGCGCAGGGCCGGAAGCTGCAGGTTGAACACGTTCAGCCGGAAATACAGGTCCTCCCGGAACTTGCCTTCCCGGACATGCTGGTCGAGGTCGCGGTTGGAGGTCGCGATCAGCCGGATGTCGATCTTCACCGGGCTGCTGCCGCCGACCCGGTCGATCTCGCGTTCCTGGATCGCGCGCAGCAGCTTGGCCTGCAGGCGGATGTCCATCTCGCTGATCTCGTCGAGCAGCAGCGTGCCCTTGTCGGCTTCCTCGAACTTGCCGATCCGGCGGGCGACGGCGCCGGTGAAGGCGCCCTTCTCGTGGCCGAACAGCTCGGATTCCAGAAGGTTGTCCGGGATCGCCGCGCAGTTGACGGACACGAACTTCTCGTTGGCGCGGCGGGACTTGGAGTGCAGATAGCGGGCCAGAACTTCCTTGCCGGTGCCGGACTCGCCGGTCACCAGGACGCTGGCGTCGGACGGGGCGATCTGGTCGGCGAGCTTGAGCACGCCGGCCATCACCGGGTCGCGGAACACGACCGCGTTCTGCTCCTCCGCGACGGCGGCCAGGACGGCGGCGATCAGTTCCGGGTTCGGGGGGAGCGGGATGTACTCCTTGGCGCCGGCGCGGATCGCCGCGACCGCCGTCTCCGGGTCGCTCTGGATGCCGCAGGCGACCACCGGCGTGTTCATCCGCTCCTGCTTCATCTGCTTCATGAAGCGGGCGACCGGCTGGCGGATGTCGATCATCACCAGGTCGGCGCCGGGCCCGTCGCGCAGGATCTTCAGGCCACCCTCGATGTTGTCGACGTGGCTGACCTTCGCGCCACGCTGCATGGCGATCTGCCCGGCGGTGGTGATGTGGCCCTCCAGGGTTCCAACAATCAACAAACGCATCGCATCGCTCCGGATGTCACGAGTAGTGGTCCAGCCGCTGCCACGGCGGCAGCACGGTGTTCAGCAGCGTCTCGAGCTGCCGCGGGTTCTCCTGGCGGGCGATCGAGCTGGCCGCCACCATGTAGATCTGCTGGATCTGCCGCTCGTCGGCGGCGTTCCGGTCGACCTTCGCGGCCACCGGCGCGAACACCATGTAGGCCAGGACCGCGCCGTAGAACGTGGTCAGCAGCGCCACCGCCATCGCCGGGCCGATCGCGTTCGGGTCCTTGAGGTTGGCGAGCATCTGCACCAGCCCGACCAGGGTGCCGATCAGTCCCATCGCCGGCGCCACTTCGGCAGCGCGGCGCAGCACGTTGGCCGACCGGGTCAGACGCTCGGACGTCGCCTCGATCTCGGTTCCGAGCATTGCCTCGATCTTCTCCGGCGAGCGTGCCGTCGACCGCCATCGCGATCGAACGCTGCAGGAACGGCTCACCGGCCAGCTGCGGCAGCACGTGGTCAAGCGCGAGAATGCCGTTGCGGCGGGCGATTTCCGCCAGGCTCAGGGCGCGCTCGCAGGCCCGACGCGGTGTCGCGGGTCGGCGGGAACAGGGTGCGCCCCAGCAGCGGGATCACGGCGAACACCTCGCCGATCGAGAACGACACCATGGTCACCGCGAAGCTGCCGAGCAGAACGATCAGCACCGACGGGAAGTCGAGGAACGAGCGCAGCGAGTCGCCGAGCGTCATGGCCGCGCCGATCAGCAGGAACGCCGACGTCAGGCCGATCAGCATCGCGCCGTCGACGGTGGTTCCGCTCGACGGCACGTCGTAGCTGATCGATCCGCCGCGCGGCGCGGCGTGCTCGACTCCGTCCGCCATGTCCCCCGCTCCGTTCTCAGGCTGGCCGGTCGGCCTTGATGATCTCGGTCATGGTGACGCCGAGCCGCTCGTCAACGATGACCACCTCGCCGCGCGCGACCAGTCGGTTGTTGACGTAGATGTCGATGGCTTCTCCGACCTTGCGGTCGAGTTCCACGACCGCTCCGCGCCCGAGCTTCAGGAGCTGGCTGACCTGCATGCTGGTCTTGCCCAGAACCGCCGACACCTGGACCGGGATGTCGTACACCGCCTCCAGTTCGCGCGCGGTGATCTGCCCCTTGCCGTCGTCGGCATAAACCTCCTCGGGCTCATCCTTGGCCATCGCGGCCGCCATGTCGTCGTCGTCGAGGTCCGTCAGGTTGAGGTCGTTGTCGGACATGAAGTCCTCCTTGGTCAGTTGGGCCGGTCGGCGTCGCCGGCCGGCACGGCCCCGTCATCGTCGCTTTCACCCGCTGGTCGTCCGGGCCGGCTGCGCGCCGGCTGCCCGGCCAGCGCCCGGTCCACGATCTGGTCGATCTGCTGCCAGGTGTCGTCGAGCGACCGTTCGACGGCGCCAGCCTGCCAGGACATGCGGCAGTCGTCGGCCGGAAGGTCGGGGTCGCCGACCAGCACCACCTGGCCCTCATAGCCGACGCGAGAGGCCATCAGGGATACCTTGTCGCGCAGCGCATCCTCGAGCGCCGGAGCGACCCGGATCATCACCTTAGGCTGCTCCGTCAGAAAGCCGAAGGCCTCCCGGATGACCCGCTCGACTTCAGGAAGCTCGCGGTCCCGCGATAGTTCCGGGGAGAGCTTGCGGACCAGCGTGACCGCCAGCCGAAGCGCGTCGGTTTCCATGGTGCGCGTCCAGGCGGCGTGCTCGTCGAACACCTTGGGAAGGCGCGAGAACATGGCGTCGAGGGTGCGGGCGACCTGCTGTTCGATCCCGGCCATGGCGTCGGCCATGCCTTCGTGGCGACCGGCGGCGTGCGCCTCGGTCCGCGCGTGCTCCATGTCCTCGACGCTGAACGTCGGGGGCCGGCTGCTGGCGGCTTCCCGGGCGGCGACGCGCTTGGCCTTCTCGGCCGCCTTGCGGCGTTCGTCGGCGCCGTCGTCGAAGCTGTAGTCGAAGGTGAACGGTGTCCCGCGCGCCATGCTCAGGGCCTCCGTGAGGGTTCAGGCTGAGTCGGCGACGGCATCACTGGGCTTCCTGGTACATCCAGTTCCGGATGATCGCGACGGCCTCTTCCGGATGCTTGTCGACGATCTCGCCGATCTTGCGCAGGGACGAGGCGCGAACGCGACCCTCGACCTGGTTGATGTCGATCATCTGGTCGAGAAGGCTCTCCTCGCCGTCGTCCTCGCCGTCCAGCAGCTCCGCCATGTCGGCGGTGGCGCCCGGGCCCGCCAACTGGGCAAGCTGGCCGTCCTGTCCGATCATCCCGCCGCCGCGGGCGAGGGTGGTCGGCATGCTCTCGAACAGCCGGGTCAGGACCGGGCGGACCACCAGCAGGATGACCAGCAGGCCGACAACCGCCAGGACCAGCACCTCGGCAAGCTGCAGGAACTCCTCCTTGGAGATCCCGAACAGGAACGCGCCGTCGTCGACGTCGGTGGGCTCGAGCCTGACAAACTCCATGTTGACGACTTCGACGGAGTCGCCGCGATCGGCGCGGAACCCGATCGCCGACCTGACCAGCGTCTCGATCTGTTCGAGCTGCTCGGGGGTCCGCGGGACGTACACACGCTCGCCGTTGTCGTTGCGGGTGTAGGTGCCGTCCACCAGCACGGCGACCGACAGGCGCTGGATCTCGCCGGATTCCCGCGTGCGCTGCCGCACGGTGCGCGAGATCTCGAAGTTGACGGTTTCCTCGGTCCGGTTGTTCGAGGTCTGCGAGGTCGCTCCACCGGCGTTGCCGGCCTCGTTCTCAGGGAGGTTGTTCTCAACCGTTACGGTTTCGTCGCGGGCGGTTTCGTTCGATTGCGAGCGGTCGTCGATGGTCTGGGTCGAGCGGGCGACCTGGCTGTCCGGATCGTACTGCTCGGAGTTCTCCACCACCCGGCCATAATCGAGCTCGGCGGCGACCTCGGCCCGGACCCGGCCGAGCCCGACGGTGCGCTCGACCATCTCCTCGACCGAGCGGCGCAGCCGGTTCTCATAGGCGATCTTCATTTCCTCGGCGTTGAGGAGGGCGAGCGAGCTCTGGGCGTCGTCGCCGAAGCCGCGGGCCAGCAGCTCGCCGCGGTCGTTCATGATCGACACGCCCTCCGGCTTCAGCTCCGGGACCGCTGCGGCGATCAGGTGCTGAATGGCCAGCACCTGCTCCTTGCCAAGGCTGAGATTGCCCGTGAGCTGCAGGACGACGGAGGCGCTTGGGTTCTGGCGTTCGCGCGAGAACAGTTCGCGGCGCGGCAGCACCAGGTGAACGCGGGCGCCGCGCACGTTGCGCATCGAACTGATGGTGCGGCCCAACTCACCCTCGAGCGCGCGCACCAGGTTGACGTTCTGGACGAAGCTGGTGGTGCCCAGGCCCTGGCTCTTGTCGAACAGCTCGTAGCCGACCGAGCCGCCGCCCGGCAGCCCCTGTTCGGCAAGCGTGACCCGCAGCCGCAGGACATCGTCGGCCGGGCACGAACACCTGGGTGCCGTTGGCCTTCAGCTGGTAGGGAATTTCCCTGGTCTCCAGCTCGCGCACGATCTGGCCGGCGTCGGATGGATCGAGGTCGGCGTACAGCAGCGACATGCTGCCGGTCGACAGCCGGGACACCAGGAAGATGAAAAAGCCAATCACGGCGATGCCGGTCCCGACCAGGGCGGCGAGGCGCACCGGTCCGAGGTTGCGGATCAGGTCTGCGAAGGGGTTCATGGTCCTTTACTCCCCGCGAGGCCGGCTGCCAGGCAGCATCAGCCGTTCCCCCAAAAGCATAAAATTTTATACAAAATCATTCGACCTTTGAAAAGGCCTAACCTGGGCAAATTTTTCCTAGTCACGTTATCACCACTTTCTGTAAAAAAGAACAAGGAATTAGGCAACGAACGTTGTGGTTGCGGGTGAACTGAGCCCTGCCGCTGGCGGCTGGAGTTGGCGATGAACGGCAACAAGAGCGGCAAACCCGGGCGGTCCTCCGGAGGAACCGGCGGCGGTCCCTGGGCCGATCCGGCGGACCCGCGCAGCCAACGCCACGCGCGGATCGTGGTCGCGGCCATGCGGGCGCTGGACGTGCGGCGACGCGGCGGCGGCCAAGGCCGGATTTCCGGCAGGTCCTGGACGAAAACATCGAGCATCCCGACGCGCTGCTCGGGATGGGACTGGTGGCGCGCGGCCTGAAGCAGTTGGAGACCGCCGCCGAACTCATCCGCCGGGCGATCCGCGGCAATCCCAGAGCCGCCGCCTACTGGTCGAACCTCGGCAACGTGTCTGCAGGACCTCGATCGCTGGCCGGAAGCGGTCGACGCGCACACGCAGGCGGTCCGCCTGGCGCCGCGGCACGCCGCGATCCGCCAGAACCTGGCGAGCGCGCCTCAACATGGTCGACCGCTCCTACGAGGCGCTGCCGCATTTCCGCGAGGCGCTGCGCCTCAACCCTGAGTCGGCGGACGCCGCCATCAACTACGCGACGGTGCTGGCGCGGATCGGCGAGTATGCGACCGCCGACCGGTACTTCCGTCAGGCGCTGGCGACGGTGCCCGACGACCCGATCGGCAATTTCCACTTCGGCGGCAACCTGATCTGGACGGGCCAGTGGGCGGAGGGCTGGCCGCGCTACGAAGCGCGGTTTCCGCGCCGCCAGCTACGGCGCGCCCGTCGCATCTGCTGCCCGTCTCGCAGGACCTGCCGGAGAGCCTCGAGGGCAAGCGCGCGTTCCTCTACCGCGAGCAGGGCATCGGCGACGAGATCAGGTTCGCGACCATGGTGCCCGACGTGGTGGCGCGAGGCGGCGAGGTCACCCTGGAGGTCTCGCCCAAGCTGCACGCCCTGTTTCAGCGGTCGTTTCCATCCACCCGGGTCGTCGCTGGCGCCGTTCCGGGCCGCCGACACCGGCGCCGAGCGGTTTGACATCGCCATGCCGACCGGCAGCCTGGGCCGTCACCTGCGGACCGCGCCGGAGCGCTTTCCACGCGACCGGGTGCTGCTGACGCCGGATCCGGCGAGGACGGCCGAAATGAAGCGTCGACTCGACGCCATCGCGCCGGGGCCGAAGATCGGGCTGTCGTGGCGCAGTCGGTCGAACGGACGGCTCAGGAGCCAGTTCTACGCCTCCGTCGCGGACCTCGAGCCGATTGTGAGGATCCCCGGGGTCACCTTTGTCAACCTGCAGTACGACGATTGCGCCGTGGAACTCCTCGAGATCCGCGAGCGGTTCGGGGTCACGGTTCACGCCTTCGACGACCTCGATCTGTTCGACGATCTGGACGGGGCGGCGGCGCTGACGGCGGCGCTCGATTTCGTGGTCAGCGCCAACACGTCGGTCGCCACGATCGCCGGCGGGGTGGGCGTTCCGGCGGTGGAGTTCTGCGGCCGACCGATCGCCGACGCGCTATCCGATCGCCGGGCGGGATCCGTGGTTCCCGTCGATCGTGCCGGTCGGCAAGCGGATCGCTCATCCCTGGGAGCGGACGATGCGGCGGATCGTCGACATCGTCGCCAGAGCGCCTCGGGTCGGACGGACGTTGATGCCCGTTATTGGGCGCCGGCGGTGCCGGAGCGGCGGGCTCCGCGGTACTGCTGCAGGCGGGTCGCCCGCAGCCCCTGACGCCGTAGCGGTCGATCAGGCGATGCCACGATTCGAGTTCCTCGACCGAGAGGTTCCAGCGCTCGCACGCTTCCTCCGCTGTCAGAAGCCCGCCGCGAACAGCGGACACGACCTCGGCCTTGCGGCGCATCACCCATCGGGTGGTGTCCGGCGCCGGCAGATCCTCGATGCCGATGGGCGTGCCGTTGGGACCGGTCACGCTGGTCGGCCGGGAAACTTGAGTCTTGATGGCAGCCTGTCCGCTCATGATCGTCAGGGGTTGTTTGAAGTCTCGCGGACAGAGTGCCTGGGCCCTCTTAACAAACGCCTAATGGACAGCCTGTCCCTGCCGAATTCGTTTCGGGCGCGCACGAAAAAATGCCCCGGCCAGTGGCCGGGGCAGTCTGAGCGGTATCGATCGGGTGATGAGGCGTCAGCGCTTGACGCGGATGATTTCCTCCAGGAAGCTCGTCACCGGTTGTGATGAGCTTAGTGGCCGCAGAGTACGCGCGCTGGGTGATGATCATGTCGGTGAACTCTTCCGACAGGTCCACGGTCGACTGCTCGAGCGCCTGCGCCTCGATCAGCCCGACACCCTGCAGTCCCGCCTCGGTCAGCACCAGGTCGCCCGATCTCGATGACAGCGAGTAGGCGTTGCCGTTCTCGCTGTTGAGGTCGTTCGGCGCCGGCACCGTCGCGACCGCCAGCTTGTAGATCGGCCTGGTCTCGCCGTTGGCGAACAGCGCGGTCACGAAGCCCTGGTCGTCGATGTCGACGCCGGTCAGGGCGGAGGGACCGGAGCCGTCCTGGTTCAGCAGGGACGCGCTGTAGTCGTCGGCGAACTGGCTGAGGCCGGTGGTCTGGTCGAAGTTGCCCCAGTTGATGGTGATGTTCGAGGCGTTGGCGCCGGTGTTGAAGATACCGACGGAGATCGCCACGGCCGTCGAGCCGGTGGTCCCGGTGCCGCCGGCGGTGCCGTCGACCGATTCCAGCGTGCCGTCGCCGTTGAACAGGATGGTGTTGGCGCCGCCCAGGATGTCGGCGGTGGTGGTGCCGTCGTCGTTGGTGACGTCGATCGTGTAGGTCCAGGTGTTGTTCACCGCCGACTTGGTCCAGTTGACGGTCAGCAGGTGGTCGACGCCGAGCGAGTCGTAGATCGTCAGGTTGGTGGTCTCGACCGCCCCGGTCGAGGCGGCAGGCCGGCAGGTTGGCCGACAGCGTCAGGTTCTGGGTCTCGTTGGCGGTCGAGGTGAAGCCCGCCAGGTTGACCGTCTCCAGGCTGGTCAGCAGGTCCTGGGTGTTGGCGTTCAGGATGTTGCCGTTCTGGTCGGTTGCCCAGCCCTGCAGGAAGTAGCCGGCGGTGTTGACCAGGTGGCCGTCCTCGTCCGGCACGAAGGAGCCGGCGCGGGTGAACAGGTAGCGGTCGTTGACGCCCGGCTCCGCCGCCTCGTTCACGACGAAGAAGCCGTTGCCGATCATCGAGACGTCGGTCGACGAGGTGGTGCCCTGGATCAGGCCCTGGGCCTGCGGGTCGATGAACGGCTTGGCGATCACGCCGCCCGGCGAGTAGCGCTTGGTGCTGATCGATTCCGTCACCAGCGTCTCGAACCGGCCGCGGGTCGCCTTGTAGCCAACGGTGTTCACGTTGGCGATGTTGTCCGAGATGATTCCGAAGTTGGTGGACTGCGCGGCCAGCGCCGACACACCCGAGAACATACCGCCGTAGATGCTCATTTTTGTTGCCCCAGGTTGTGCACCCGAATCCGACGGGTGACTGAGAGGGTTGCTTGGTAGCGTTTCGCCGTGTCCGCGCCGGTCGCGTTACGACGGCGCGGGAGGTTCCCGGACCGCGACGATCTTGGTGACCTCGATCGCGAGATCGCCGACCAGCACGAAGTTGCCGGTGGAGTCGGAGGCCGCGCCGCTGACGCGGCCGGTGATGTCGGTTTCCGCCTGGATCGAGTTCTTTGCCCTTGTCCATGGCGTCGACCCGGAAGGTGTACTGGCCCGGCGCCGCCGGGTTCCCAAGGTCGTCGAGGCCGTCCCAGACGATCGAGTGGCGCTGCGCCGACTTCTCGCCTTCCATGGTCCGAATGACCTTGCCGTCGGCGTCGAGCACATTGATCTTCAGCGTGTCGGCGCTCTTGGCCGGCGTGTAGCCGAAGGTGATCGGCGAGCCCGAGTAGATGGTCGTGCTGTCGGTGAACTGGATGTCCTTGCCGATGTAGCCGACCGCCGATGCCGCCGACTGGGCGTTGAGCAGCATGATCATCTGCTCGAGGTTGGTGTTCTGGGCGATCTGCTGCTCGACGTTGGCGAACTGCACGAGCTGGTTCGTCATCTCGGCGTTGTCCATCGGATCGAGCGGATCCTGGTTCCGGAGCTGCGTGGTCAGCAGCGTCAGGAACATGTCGAAATCGCTGTTCAGCTTGCTGAGCGAGCCGGACGATTTCGTGCCGGCCGCGCCGACAGCATCAATGGTCGTCATGACGCGCCTCCTCAGGCCACAAGGTCGTAGCTGCCGTCGGAGCGTTGTCCGCCGGGTTCGCCCGCGAGGGCGGTGTCGGTGTCATCGGGGGCCGGATGATCGTCGACCGGGGCCGACGATCCGGCCAGCGCCGGCTCGCGCCCCTCGTTGCCCTGCGGCTGGCCGTTGCCGCCGCGCAGGTCGAACGACAGGGAACCCTGGTCGGTCTTCAGCCCGGCCTCCTGCAGTGCCTTTTCCAGGGCGCGCGAGTCGCGCTGGAGCATGTCCAGCGTCTCGGGCTTCTCGGCGCTGATGGTCGCGCGGACCAGGCCGTCGCGGCCGAGTTCGAGCTTCACGTCGACCTTTCCGAGTTCCTCGGGATTGAGGCGGATGGTGACGCGGTCGCCGCCGCCCGCGGCGGTGCCGGCAAGTTTCACGGCGACCTGGTCGACCGCGGTGCCCGAAGTGGCACCGGGTCGACCCTGGGCGGTCGCCTCCGCCCGTGAGGCCATGGCGGTTGGTAGAGTGCTCTGGGGTCCGCCTGGCCCGGCCGTGAACGCTGTGCTCGCGAGAGAGCCGGTGGCGCTGCCCGAAGACGCGCCGACGCTGCTCGATCCCTGCAGCGGCGGGCGCGCCGTGCGGGTCGCGAGAATTTCCTGGAACTGGGCGCGGGCGGCGTCTCCGCCGAACCCGCGCTGGCCGATCGTCGCGGCCCCGAAGGCGAAGCCGCTGCCGGCGGATGACTGGCCGCCATTGTTCTGGCCGCCGTTCTGTTGGCCGCCGTTCTGCTGGCCGCCAGCACCGGCCTGGCCGTCGCCGCCGTTCCCGCCAGACTGGCCGCCTGATTGGGCGTTGCCGCCGTCCGACCCGACAAACAGCGGCTGGCCGCCGCCGACGTGCAGCGCCGCCCCGCTCGGGGCGCCGGCCGAGCCGGCCACCTTGGCACCGGCCTCGCCGGCCACCGCCATATGAGCCTGCACCAGCACGGCTGATGACACGCCCTGGGTGCGGGCGGCAATCGGGGCTGACTCCACCGAAACCTTGGCGTCGCCGAGGCCGTCGGAGCTCGCGCCCGCCTTGGTGGCATCGGAAGACTGGGACGCTGACTGAGATGCGGCGGCGGGGTTCACGGTCGCCTGGCTCGAAACGCCCGCTGACGCGGCCTGATGCGGGACAGGTCGATCGAGGTTGGCGTTTGACCGCGGATTGTTCGATGACGCCGCCGCTGGGTTCGGCCGGGTGGCCGGCGCGCTGACCTCGGGCGCGGCGGGCGCTGCGGCGGGGATGGCGGTGTCGGACCCGCGCCCTGAAGCGATCGGTGTGCCGGCCGGTGTCGGCGTGGGGGTAGAGGTCGGCACCGGCGGAAGGTCCGCGTCGGCGGCGGTCGGCTGTATCCGGCTGGACTGTGGTGGGCGTCGCCGCAGCGGCGGCCCGGGGGCGGCGGAGCGACCACCGGAGCGGCCACCGGCGTCGGAACGAACGGCAGGGAGGCAAGATCGTCCGGCCCTTGCCCGCGATGTCGCCTGCTTCTGCCGGAATCGCTGGCTTCCGCTTCCTGGTTGGATGCCTCGGTTTCGTCTTCGTCCGTCGGCCTTGACTCCTCTGCCGAGCGCGATGGCTCGACCGGCTCCTCGGGGAGAGCGTTGGAACGCCGAGTGTCCTCGGCGCGTGCCGGCTCGGCCGGCGCGAAGTGCGCCATAAGCTCCATCACTCCGCGGAAGCCGCCGTCGCCGTCATCACGGCGGCGTGCCGTGCCGATCGTGGCGCGGGCGGCTCCGGGCTGCAGCGGCGTGAGGTCCATGGCATCACCTGTCCAGTCGTGGTCGCCAAGGTTGGAGCAATAACCGGACCAACGCGGCGTCATCGTCAAAATTGTTTAATATCAATGGATTGATTCTGGTTCTCGGGAATCGAGGCGGCAGGATATGCCGGGCTGGGCAGTTCCTGCCGACGCGTGGAAGCAGGGGTTGCCGAGTGGGGTGGTGTGCGGTGGTGCCGATGCGGTGGGCGATCGGCAGTTTCCTGACTTGACGCAGCCAGCGCCCTGGAATCCGGCGGGCGGTACGGTTTCTGCAAGCACCCCGCCACGGAACGGAATGTATATAGAAATAATTTTAGATAAATTTTTCTAAAATGCTTGACATCGATATCAGCCGTGTGTTTGATGACCACCAGAACGGACTAGGACCGTTCCAGGTCGGCAAAACGCCGACGTCAACCTTAGAAAGAGGATGAAGACAATGGCCGTTCAGAACTCGATCAACACCAACGTGGGTTCCTTCGTGGCTCTCCGTAACCTCAACACAGTCAACCGGAAGCTGGACGTGACCCAGAACCGCGTTTCGACCGGTTTGAAGGTTGCGGGCGCGCTCGACGACGCCTCGAACTTCTCCATCGCCCAGGGCATCCGGGGTGAGTTGAGGGCGATCGGCGCCGTCACGCAGGGCCTGAACAACGCCAAGGGCATCGGCAAGGTCGCGATCGCGGGCACCACCGCGGTTTCCGACCTGCTGCAGACCGTTCGCCAGAAGCTGACCGAGCTCTCCAACGAGGGCATCACCACGGCGCAGCGCGGCATCCTGGAAGAAGACTTCAACCAGCTGCTGTCGCAGGCGGCGAACTTCATCGACAACGCCGTGTTCAACGGCGTGAACCTGCTGGACACCGCCGGCGCCAGCCCGGCCATCAACACCCTGTCGAACCTGGCCGGCGGCACGCTGACGCTGTCGAACGCCGACCTGCGCACCCAGGTCCTCTCGCTGGCGGGGGCGTCGTTCGCGAACGCCTCGGCGGCGCAGGCGGTCCTGTCCACGCAGTACACGGCGCTCGAGTCGGTGGTGAACTCGGCTCTCGGCACGCTCGGTGCGGAAGTCCGCGCTCTCGAACTCCAGACCACCTTCCTGGAGCAGATCTCGGACGCCACCGACGAAGGCCTCGGCAACATCGTTGACGCCGACCTGGCCCGCGAGTCGGCCAAGCTGACCTCGTTCCAGGTTCAGCAGCAGCTGTCGATCCAGACGCTGGGAATCGCCAACCAGCGGCCGCAGACCCTCCTGGGCCTGTTCGGCTAAGCGGCGGGCACACGGGACACGGGGTGGGGCGTTCGCTCCACCCCGTCATCCCCCTCTAAGGGACAGAAAGGAGACCGGACCGACCCCCGAATGACTTGGTAACGATCAGTTAACCTCATAAATACCCAATCGGATTTGCCTTCTCGCCCGGCCGTCGCGCGCGCAGTCGACCAAAACTTATTTGGTTGACTCGTTGGCGCGTGCGGCGCAGTTTCTGAGGTGCTCTGGGGTTCGCCCCGCTTCTGGGCAAAATGCCCAACCTTAGAAAGAGGAGGCCAAAATGGCTGTTCAGAACTCGATCAACACCAATCCGGGCGTGTTCGTGGCGCTTCGGACCTTGAATAGCGTAAACCGCAATCTCGACATCTCCCAGAACCGCGTGTCGACCGGCCTCAAGGTGTCCGGCGCGCTCGACGATGCCTCGAACTTCTCCATCGCCCAGGGCATCCGGGGTGAGTTGAAGGCGATCGGCGCCGTCACGCAGGGCCTGAACACCGCCAAGGGCATCGGCAAGGTCGCGATCGCGGGCACCACCGCGGTTTCGGATCTTCTGACGAACGTCCGCAGCAAGCTGACCGAGCTCTCCAACGAGGGCATCACCACGTCGCAGCGTGCGATCCTTGAGGAAGACCTCAACCAGCTGGTCTCGCAGGCGGCGAACTTCATCGACAACGCCGTGTTCAACGGCGTGAACCTGCTGGACACCGCCGGCAACAGCCCGGACATCAACACCCTGTCGAACCTGACCGGTGGCTCGCTGACGCTGTCGAACGCTGACCTGCGGACCCAGGTCCTCTCGCTGGCAGGGGCGTCGTTCGCGAACGCCTCGGCGGCGCAGGCGGTCCTGTCCACGCAGTACGCGGCGCTCGAGTCGGTGGTGAACACTGCCCTGGGTACGCTGGGTGCCGAGGTTCGTGCCCTCGAGTTGCAGACGTCCTTCCTCGAGCAGATCTCGGACGCCACCGAGGAAGGCTTGGGCAACGTCGTCGACGCCGATCTGGCCCGTGAATCGGCCCGTTTGACGTCGCTGCAGGTGCAGCAGCAGCTCTCGATCCAGACGCTCGGTATCGCCAACCAGCGTCCGCAGAGCCTGCTCGGCCTGTTCCGTTAAGTCGGAACCGACCGCTACACTACCGAGCCGGGCGGCACTGCCGCCCGGCTCTTCTGTTTTCCGGCGATGGCCTTGTTCAGGGCCCTGCGGTCAGGCGGAAGCGCGAAGGTGGTCGAGCTCGCTGAGAGCGATCCGTCGCATTGCCGCTTCCCAGTTCTCATCGTCCTGCCTGAAGACGCGCTTGACCGACGGGTGCCAGGGCGGGTGCGCACCCCCAAGCATCATCCAGTTGGGGGCGATTCCGAAGCCGACGGTCGGTGCCCCAACGGCTCCCGCCATGAGCCAGAACGGCGGTATCCGCCGACAGCACCCCGTCCAGCGCCGCGATCAGGGCCGCCACCCCATCGAGGTCATCCCGCCGGTCGAGTCCGGGTGGCACCAGGATCGGCCGATCGCCGTTGCGCGCCGCCTCGGCCGGTCTCGACGTCGATCCCGTCGTATTGCAGCGCCACCAGCCGGTACCAAGGCGCGCGCAGCAACGGCCGACAGTCGACCAGGTTTGGGTAATGCCTGGCCCGGTCGCCGGTCAGCAGCCCCGAGCGCCAGCAGAAACCGAGGCGGTGGTCCGCCGGGGCTACCGTGTCCAGCCATTCACGATAAGCGGTGACCCGTGCGGGATCAGGCTTCAGATAACCGGCACTGGTCGGAAAGTCACCGATAGTCCGGCGGAACACCGCCGGCAGATCGCCCGCGACGGCCCAGTGCGTGGCCGCAAAGTCGGCCGATCGCCGGGCGCCATCGATCGGACCGGCGTTGCGATCACGGTCAAGCCATTGCAGTTCGGGATGGCTGCGCGCCGCAAGCGGTCGCAGTCGGGGATCGATCTCGACCCGAGCCGCCGACAATCGGCCGGTGCGCACCGCAGCGGCGAGATCCGGCCAACAGGACGCGAACAGCAGTTCGTCACCCAGACCCTGCTCCGCCAGGACCAGCAGCCGGGCGCCGTCCTCGCCACGCCATTCCTCGCCGAGCCAGTCGTGACCGTGGCCGCCGCCGCCGCCGCGCGATCGCCAGCCGCGCCGGGCGCCAAGAGAACAGCTGCCAGCCGCTCTCGAGATCTCCGGCGGCGAGGTGATAGCTCGACAGGTTCGCCAGTATCCTGGGATCGTCGGGAGCCGCGGTTCGCGCTCTCCGGCCGGCGGCAAGCGCGCTGTCGAACCTCCCCCTCCGGTAGTGATATTGCGCCCAGTTGCCGTAGGCGTCGGCGGATTGTGGCGACAGCGATCGCGGCCGAGCGGGCCATCCGATCGGCAGCGTCAGTCCTGTCCAACTCGAGCTGCGCCGCCGCCAGGATCACCCGCGCGGCTGCGGAATCCGGCTTCATCCGGGTCGCCTGGCGGGCCCATCGGGCCGCCTCCAGCGGGTTCCGGCGCAACCGAAGGGTCTCGGCAAGATCGACAACGGCGGCTGGATCGCCGGGAGTTCGAGGGCGACCGCGCGCTCCGAAGGCAACGTTCGGCTGCCAGCGGACACGCGGTCCCGACGTCCCGCGGCGCGTGCGCGAGACCGAGCTTGTGCCATCCCGCCGGCCGCAGCGGGGCGAGCGTCACCAGACGCTCGGCAAGGCGAATCGGGCTGCGAGATTCGAGGTCGAGGCCCAATTGCGTCAGGCCGTCGGCGGCGTCCAACTGGCCCGGGGCCAACGCCAGGGCGCGACGGAGCGCCGCTTGCGCCGCCAGGCGCCGACCGAGCGCGTTGCGAGCCAGCCCGAGATGCGCCCAGACATCCGGCGATCCGGGCGCGGCGGCGGCGGCACCTGGCGAGCAGCGACTCAGCCTCCTCGGCGGCGCCCCTCTGCAGCAATCCGAAGCCGAGGAGGTGGCGTGCCCGCAGGTGCCCGGGCTCGGTCGCGAGCAGGATCCGGTAGCCCGCCAGCGCTTCGTCGATTCGCCCGACCCGGTGAGCGGACAGCGCGCTCGCGAAAACTCTGGCGGTGTCGGTCATGCCCGGCGTGGCGGAGGCCCGCCCTTCGGCGGGCTCGGCTTGACAGGGGAGGGGTCCATGCGACACTTACCTCATGCCGCTCAAGGTCAACATCAAGCCGGGTGAGAAGTTTATCGTCAACGGGGCCGTCATGGTCGCCGGCAACAAGGGTGCCTCGCTCATCCTTCAGAACGAGGCGACGATACTCCTCGGCAAAGACATCATGCAAGAAGAAGACGCCAACACGCCGGCAAAGCGGATTTATTTTTCAATACTTATTAATGTACTTGGACGATTCGGATCGCAAGAAATACTATCCGATGTTTATGAAGCTGGTTGAAGATTTTATGGAAGCCACCACCTTTGCTGAAGTTCGCAAGACGTTGTTGCACATCGTGCAGGACGTCAACGCGACAAAATACTACCGGGCGTTAAAGACTTGTAAAGCATTGATGAACTATGAGTCCGAGGTGTTGTCGTATTCGCAGAACCGCGGCCGCGGCCCCGATTTGAGCGCTCTGGTGGCGGCTCACGAAGATCGATGAGTGTCCCATGTCCCAGTATGACGCCTACAAGCGCACGATTAGGCAGACCGCCTCGCCTCGCGATGTCGAGTACCGGCTGCTCGCCCAGGTGACGGCCGCCCTGATCAAGGCGAAGGAGGTTCGCGAGAGCAGCGGACGGGATCCTCGGCGCATGGCGCAGATGATGGACGCGCTGAACTGGAACAACCAGGTCTGGGATGCGTTCGTCGAGGACGTCGGGACCGAAGGCAACATGCTGCCGCGTGAACTGCGCGCCGCCATCGTCAGTCTGGGGATCTGGGTAACCCGCGAGACCAACCTCGTGCCCTCGGGAGACGGTGACATCGACGCCCTGATCTCCGTGAACCGGGCGATCATGCGCGGTCTGAATCCGGGCCTTGCCGCCCGTGAGGAGGCTGGTTCGCAGACCCAGGCGGTGGTTCGGGAAGAAACCATCTGACACGAGGGGGCCGGCTAGATGGTCGGTGCCGTCGGCAACGATAGGGCAGCGCGGCTCGCAAAAGCCTTCAACGAAGCCGTGAATCTTCACGTCACCGGCAGGCTGTTGCAAGCGGCATCGCTCTACGAGGATCTGCTGAGGCAGCTTCCGAAGCATCCTGACGTCCTCGACTACTACGGCACCCTTCGTCATCAATTGGGCGATCATCGAGCCGCCCTCGACCTGGTGGGGCGCGCGGTGGCGCTGCGCCCGCTCGCGGCCGCAACCCGCAACCGCCTTGGCGCGGTCCACAAGGCCCTCGGGGACCGTACGGCGGCTGCCCGGGCGTTTCTGCGCGCCGCGGTGAGCGACCCACGGCTCGCCGAACCGGGGGTGAACATCGCCACTCTGTTGAGCGAGAGGCATGAGCCCGAGCGCTCGTTGACCTGGTGCCGGCGGGTCCTGGCCGTCGATCCGCGTTCGTTCGACGCCCGCCTGCGCCGTGCCATCGCGCTTAACGCCCTTGGCCGATTCACCGAGGCAGTACCCGATCTCGACGACCTGCGCCGGCAGCAACCGCTGCATCCGGAAGTTTGTCTGCAACTGGTGATGGCGCGGTCGGCCGCCGGTAACTTCGATGGCGCTGTCCAGGCCGCCCGATCCGGCATCGTGTCGTCGCCAGCGTCCTACGAGCTTTACTCGGGGCTCACCAGCGGGCGGGGCCCCTTGGCTGAAGGCGACGCTTTCGTGTCGTGGGCGCGCCGGGCCGTGACCTTGAAACCCCTCGATGCCCGTCTCTGGTCGAACCTGGCCGTCGAACGCTATCGCGCCGCGGACGCCGAGGCGGCGTTTACGGCGGCGAGGCGGGCTGCGGTTCTCGATCCGGCGAATGAAGCGGCGCTGCAGACACTGGTCTCATCCGGCTTCCAGTGCGAGCGGACCGCCGTCGCCCGCAGCGTGGCGATCCGCGGCAGGCTGGCCTATCCCGGCAACGTCGATATCGCCTTCGCGCTGGCTGAGATCGAGTTCGTGTGCGGCGATCTCGGTGAGGCCTGGGATCTGTACGAGGTGCGGTGCGCGCGCGCCGCGTTCCGGCCGCGCCAGGCGCTGCCGCCGCCCTGGGGAGGCCCAGGATCCGAAAGCGGCGCGCTGCTGGTCGCCTCCGAGCAGGGCGTCGGCGATGAGGTCATCTTCCTGAGCTGCCTGCCGGACCTCCTGGCGACGCGTGCGGGTTCCGGTGGTCCTCGAGGTGGACCGCCGGATCGTTACGGTGATGCAGCGGACCTTCCCCACGGTGACCGTGATCCCCCGGCAACTCGTTCCGGGAGACACGCTTGGCCAGTTCTTCGACTACGCGGAGGCGACCGCCCGGCACGATCTGCGCCACTGCGTGTTCGCGGGCAGCCTCCCGCGGTTCTTCCGACGCGATCGCAACCGACCGGCTCCTCGAGGCGGTTACCTGCTCGCTGCGCCCGACCGCGTTGCCCACTGGCGCGATCGACTGGCGTCGTTCGCGCCGGAGAAGAAGACGGTCGGTGTCGTCTGGCGGACCGCTCTGCTTACCAAGTACCGGGCCAGATACCACGCCGACATCCTGGACTGGGCGCCGGTTTTCAGGGTTCCCGGGTGCGCGTTCATCAATTTGATGCACGGCGAGGTCGCCCCCGAACTGGACCGGTTGCACGAGCACGAGGGCGTGGTTGTTCACCGCCTCCCGGGCGCCGACCTGTGGGAGGACATTGACGACCTGCTGGCGCTGCTCGCCGCGCTCGACGTGGTGGTCGCGGCGCGAACGGCGAACTGCGCGTTTGCGGCGGCGGTCGGCACTCCGACCGTCCGGGTCGCGCAGAGCTTCAATCGGATTACCGACGGCCGCGACCTGTTCTTTGCCAACATGTGGCCATCGTTGCCCCGGGCGCATGGCTTCGACCCGAGGCGCGCGGCAGAGGCGGCGGCCACGCTTCTGGCCGAGCGCGTCGCCGGGCGATGAGCGCGCCGGCGGCGATCGAGGTCGCGCTGCGGAGCGCGTTGGCGCTGCATGGCACCGGGCGTCTGCCGGAGGCCAAGGCCGGCTACGAGGCGGTCCTGGCGCGTTCGCCGGACCACCCGGACGCGCTGCATCTGCTCGGCACCCTGCTGGTGCAACTCGGCCGGCCGGTCGAAGCGGTGCCGCTGATCGAGCGGGCGGTCCGTCGGCTCCCACGGTCGGCGGTGTACCGCAGCCATCTGGCCGACGCGCTGGCGGCGTGCGGGCGAGGGACTGAAGCAGAGGCGTCGTGGCGCGAGGCTATCCGCATGGCCCCGAACGATGCCGAGGCGAACTTCAATCTCGCGGGCCATCTGGCGCAGGCCGGCCGGTGGCTGGAGGCAGAGCCTCTAGCTCGACGGGCGGCGGGCTTGCTGCCGAACTCGGTGCCGGCCCGGTTTCGCCTCGGCCTCGCTCTCGAAGCGCTCGGCCGGCCCGGCGACGCGCTGGCGCAGTTCCTCTTCGCGGCACGGGCAGCACCGCTGGAGCGCGACATCCACCTCAGGGTGCTGGCCACCGCCATGGCGGCGACCGAACCGGCGATCGCGTGGCGCACGGTTCAGCGCTGCGCGGTCCTGATGCCCGCCGCCGCCGATAGTTTCGTCGCGGTGGAGGCGACCGGCCGGCCCTCGGGCGATTCCGCCGAGAAGGCGCGCTGGGCGCGCCGGGGGGCGGTTGCCGCGCCGACCGTCGCCTTCATCCGAGCGCTGGCGGCGGGATACCGGATCGACCGGCACGACTGTCCGGGGGCCTTGGACGAGGCTCGGCGGGCCATCCTGGTGGGGCCGGGTGTCGTGCTCGGCTACACGGCAAGGGCCCGCGCCGCCCAGATCGTGCCGCGCTTCGACGTTTCACGCCAGACCGTGCGGTGGGGTCTGTGCCTGGCGCCCGGCGACGCCGAACTCACCTATCAGTACGCCCAAGTCGAAAAGGCCAGTGGGGATCTGGCGCGCGGCTGGGCGCTGGAGGAGAACCGCGTTCGCAGCGTCCGGTTTCACCGGACCGCGGCGCTGCCGGCGCGTTGGAACGGGCCCGGCACGGGTGTCGGCCGTCTGCTGGTGGCGACCGAGCAGGGGATCGGGGACGAACTGCTGTTCATGTCCTGCCTGCCGGACCTGCTGAGTGATGTCGCCGATCCGGTGGTCGAACTCGACGCCCGGCTTCACCCGCTGTTCCGTCGCAGCTTCCCCGGTCTCGAACTGGTACCTCGTCAGGCGTTCCGGTTCGAGGGCGGACGGGTTGTGTTCGACTACTCCCGCGTCCGGAGCGCGCTCGGCATCAGCCACTACATCCACGCCGGAAGCCTGCCCGGCCTGTATCGCGCCGATCGCGACCGGCCAGCGACCCGACGCAGCTACCTGGTTGCGGATCCCGCGGCGATGGCCGCTTGGAAGGAGCGCCTCGACGCCCTGGGGCCGGGGCCGAAGGTCGGGATCTGCTGGCGCAGCGTGATCGCCTCCGCGATCCGCACCAACTATTACGCCCCGCTCGCCGCCTGGGAACCGGTGGTGAGAGTGCCCGGGATTCGGTTCGTCGCCTTGCAGTATGACGAGTGCCGCGCCGAGCTGGCGGCGCTCCGCGAGCGCACCGGTGTGGACGTCTGGCTGCCGGAGGGGCTCGACCAGATGGACGATCTGGACGGCACGGCGTCGCTGATAGCGGCCCTCGACGCTGTGGTGTCCGCGCCCACGTCCGTGTGCATGGCGGCGGCCGCCCTGGGGGTTAACACGCTGCGCGTTGCTCCCAGCACCTACTTCATCGGCAAGAACCACGACCACTTCTTCCCGACCATGCGCCCGCTGGCGGCCTGGGGTCGTCCGATGGACCTGACCCGGGCGCTGGCGCACGCCGCCGAGATCCTTCCGGCAACGCTGTCCCGGTGACCGGCGACCGGGTCTGACCCGGCGCTTTTTACCACTGGAGCGGCAATTCCTGCCGCCGAGGCCCGGCAGTTCCCCAGTCGTCCATCCCTCCTAGGGTCAAAAATTGAGGTTTATCAGTTGGTTGCCGTCATGGGCGGCGGCTGGCCCGCGGATTGCGCTTGGACTGGCGAGAGACCTCCACCGGAGCTCGCCGAAAATCGAAGGCGGGCTGACGACAAACGGACCGGGGCAGGGTCGACAGAACGTTGACGAAGGAACGGAACCATGGCGAACAACTCGATCCTGACCAACCCGGAAGCCCTGATCGCGCTGCGCAACCTGGAGCGGACCAACCGCTCGCTGGCGGTGACCCAGAACCGGGTATCGACGGGCCTCAAGGTCACCGGTGCCATCGACGACGCCTCGAACTTCGCGATCGCCCAGGGCATCCGGGGCGACATCAAGGCACTCGGGGCCGTCGTCCAGGGCCTCAACAACGCCAAGGGTATCGCCAAGGTCGCGATCGCCGGTACCACCAGCATCTCCGATCTCCTGCAGACAGTGCGCCAGAAGCTGACCGAGCTCTCGAACGAGGGCATCACGACGACCCAGCGGGCGATCCTCACGGACGACTTCAACCAGCTGCTGTCGCAGGCCGCCAACTTCATCGACAACGCCGTGTTCAACGGCGTCAACATGCTCGATACCGCCGGCGCCAGCCCCGACGTCAACACGCTGCTCGAACATCAACGGCGGCACCCTGACGCTGTCCAACCAGGACCTGCGGACCCAGGTGCTGTCGCTGGCGGCGGCTACGCTGACCGACGCGGCGGCCGCCCAGGGCGTGCTTGCCACCCAGTTCATCACCCTGCAGTCGGTGGTCAACACCGCGCTCGGGTCGCTCGGCGCAGAGGCCCGCGCGCTCGAACTGCAGACCGCGTTCCTCGAGGAGATCACCGACGCGACCGAGGAGGGCCTCGGCAACATCGTGGACGCCGACATGGCGCGTGAATCGGCCCGCCTTACGGCGCTGCAGGTCCGCCAGCAGCTCGGCGTGCAGGTGCTCGGCATCGCCAACCAGGCCCCGCAGATCCTTCTCGGGCTGTTCCAGTAACGGCCGGCGTCGGATCGCGACGCGGCAAGCCGTACGGGCAGTTGAAGCGGGGACCGGGCAATGCAGGGCTACAACGCGTATCGCCGGGCGCAGGGCGCGACCGCCACGCAGAACGGCCGCGACCTCGAGTACAGGTTGCTGGCCCAGGTCACCGGCGCGCTCATCAAGGCGCGGGACGGCAAGGTCAGCCTGCAGGAGCGGCTGAACGCCATCCTGCGCAACGAGAAGGTCTGGGGAGTGTTCCTCGCCGACCTGAACGATCCGAACAACGGTCTGCCGCGTGACCTGAAGGGTGCGATCGCCAGCCTGGCGCTCTGGGTGATGAACGAGACCCGGCTGGTTCTCGACACCGACGCGCCGCTCGACGACCTCATCCTGATCAACCGCCAGATCATGGCCGGGCTGAAACCCGAGCCGACAGCAATGACTGGATGACGCGGTGCTGATCGAGCAGCCCGCCTCGTGGCCGACTTCTTGCATGGAGATCGCTGAGCGCCGCCGAACCCGTGGGCGCGAGAGTTTGAGGTAGACCGATGTCCCTGTTCAACGCCATCTCCTCCGCGCGAAGTGGCCTGATCGCGACCCAGTCGAGCATCGACGTGGCGTCGCGGAACATCGCCAGCGCCAGCGTCGAGGGGTACACGCGGAAGGTCCAGGAGACGTCGAGCCGGGTCGTCGACGGACGCGGCGGCACGGTTCGCGTCGAGGAAGTCACCCGCAGCGTCAACGCACAATTGCTCCGCGACGTCCGCGAGCAGACCGCGGTGGTCGAGGAACTGACCGTCATCGAGGATTTCCTGTCGCGCTTCGAGCTGCAGTTCGGACGGCCGGAGGACAGCAGCTCGATCTCTTCCAAGATCACCGACCTGAAGCAGGCGTTCCAGGCGCTCGCCACCAACCCCGACCAGTCGACGGCTCAGAATGACGTGATCCGCGCGGCCGAGGAAGTCGCCCGCTCGCTCAACGATCTGTCCAGCCACGTCCAGTCGCTGCGCGCCGAAGCGGACCAGCGGATCTCCGACTCCGTGACGGTCATCAACGAGGCCCTGCAGAACATCGAGACCCTGAACACCGAGATCGGCGCCCGCAAGACGGTCGGCCAGTCGACGGCCGACCTCGAGGATCAGCGCGACGTCTGGGTGAAGCGCCTCTCCGAGCAGATGGACGTCCGGACGTTCGAGCGTTCGGACGGGCGGCTCTCGGTCATGACCGGCGACAGCCAGTTCCTGCTGGACCAGGAGGCGGTCACGCTGAGCTTCACCACCACCACCAACGTGGCGCCAGGCAGCGTGCTCAACGACGTCCTGCTGGACAACGGCTACATGGCGCCGTTCTCGATCTCCGGGTCGTTCAGCGACGGCAGGGTGTCTGGATTGCTGCAGCTGCGCGACACCATCATGCCGCTGGCTCAGGAGCAGCTCGACTCGCTGGCCTTCGAACTGGCGCAGCAGTTCGACGCGATCACCGTCGGCGCGACGACCGCAGACCTCGAACTGTTCACCGACGCGGCCGATCTTGTGCCTGGCGCCTCAGCCGGCTTCGCGGCGACCATCCAGGTCCGCAGCACGCTGGCCGGCGCCGATCTGCGCGACGGCATCGGCGGCACGTTCGCCTCGACCGGTGCCAGCGACTCGTCCCTGCCGCTCGCGATCATCAACATGTTCGACACCAAGCAGGCGTTCGTCGCGGTGACCGGTCTCAACTCCACCTCCTCGACCCTCGAGGAGTTCGCCGCGGAGTTCATCAGCTACCAGGCCAACCAGGCCGCTGACTATGAAAGCCAGCTCGACTTCCAGGGCCAGATCCGCGGGCTCCTGGAGGAGCGGTTGCGCGACGAGAGCGGCGTGAACCTCGACGAGGAACTCGCGAGCCTGATCCAGCTCGAAGCCGCCTTCGCGGCCTCGGCCCGGGTCCTGAGTTCGGTCCAGCAGGCGTTGGACGAGCTTCTCGGCGCGGTTCGCTAAGGCCCAGCGGGGATAATTGCCATGCGCATCTCGACCGTCACCCAGAACCTCCGGATCGACAACTCGATCACCCAGATCCAACGGCGGCTCGCCGACGCGCAGCAGCAGATCTCCACCGGCAAGCGCTCGCAGGTCTACAGTGGACTGAAGGGCCAGGACGTCCGGCTCCTGATCACCCTGAAGGAGCAGCGGGTCAGCGTCGATTCCTACGTCGACACCATCAACAACACCACGGTGAAGACGAAGACAATCGACGCCTCGCTGGTGACATTCACCGACATCACCCAGGATCTGCGCAAGAAGCTGTACGAGCAGGTCGAGGGCCTGTATCAGAACTCGTCGCTGGCGCTGTCGACCTTCGCCAACTCCGCAATCGACCAGTTGTCGAACCTGTTGAACCAGACCGCCGACGGCAAGTTTCCTGTTCAACGGGACCGACACCGACGTTCGGCCGATGATCGATTCCACGACCACCGATGCCGCCTATGCCGCCCATGTCGCCGGCGCCATCGGCCCGGGTCAGCCGGCGCTGTCGGCTGGCGCCGGCGCCACCGACGTCATCACCTTCGTCGAAGACTTCTTCAACACCGACGCCAACTGGAACAACGTCGGAGCGACCGGGACGCTGCAGGCGAGGATCGACGAGGGCGTCGACGTCACGTTCGGGGAACTCGCCAACAACGACGCCTTCGAGGAGGTGTTCGAGGTCCTCTACGCCTTTGCCAACGCCAATTTTCAGCCGGGCGACGACGCCGAATACGAGGCCCTGGTCAACTGGGGCATCGGCAAGGTCGAGGCGGCGTTCGACCTGATCAACGACATGGTCGGCAACAACGGTGTCACCGGCGCCCAGATGGAGAGCCGGATCGAGGCGCACCGCGAGACCCTGACGCTGCTGGACACCCAGGTCATCGATTTGGAGGACGTCGATCCCTACGAGGCGGTCAGCCTTTTCCAGACCCTTCAGGCGCAGCTCGAGGCGTCGTTCCAGACCACCGCGGTCCTGCGCGGCCTGAGCCTGACCAAGTTCCTCTGAGCGGGTCTGGCGGCGCTCGCCACCCGGCCTTCTGGACTCCACCGACCCATTGTCCTATATGATATAGGATTAGTGGAATTCCGGCTGAGGCTCCAGAACGGAGAGCACCGTGGAAATCGGTTCAGTGCTTCCCACGATCCTGCCGACGCAAACGTCCTCGGACCGTACCGGCGCGGCTCAAACGCCTCCGCAAGCCGGGTCGCAGGCCGCGTCGGAATTCTTCATCAGCCCCGTTCTGCGGTTCGACTCGCGGTCCCTGACCGTGATCTTCCAGGTCCGCGACAGCGGGTCCGGCGATGTCGTGCGGCAGTTTCCGCCCGAGGCGGTGGTTGAGCGCTATCGCCAGGACGCGTCGTCGAAGCCTTTCGTGGTGACCTATCCCGGCCCTGGATCCGAGGCGGACAGGCCGGACGACACCACGGCCGACCAGGCCGAAGGTGACTTCGGCGGCGGCTGATCTTCGTCCACGCCGGCAGCCGACGGCGTCCCCGGCGCGGGACCGGGATCCTGCCGCCCAGGCGGTTGGCTCCCCGGCGGGCCAGCCGGTCGATCTGGTGGCCTAAGCCGCCTTCCGGGAGACGGCGGAGGGGGTTTCCCAGGTCATTCCCAGATGTGGTACCGTCGGAGCCGTCCGAATCAATCGCTGGCGGAGGGCCTCCGTACATGAACGACGCCGATCCGCAGCACGACCTGCTTGTCGCCGCAATACGCCACCAGGAAGCCGACGAGGTCGAGCAGGCACGTGACCTGTACCTCCGGATTCTCGAGCAAAACCCTCGCCACGAGCGGGCGCTGCATTTGGCCGGGTTGCTGTGTATCCAGCATTCCGAACTGCCGGCCGCTCGCGCGCTTCTCCAGGCCGCGGTGGACGTCAACCCTGACAAGGCAGCGTATCTGAATCACCTCGGGGTGGTGTCGCTGCGTGAGAACGACCTGCCGGTGGCGATCGAGCTGTTCCGGCGGGCGACAGCGATGGAGCCGGACTACGCCGAGGCGCATTTCAATCTGGGTATAGCGCTGCGCGGGATGGACGACTTCAGGGGGGCGGCCGACGCCATCGACAAGGCTGTCCGCCATGACCCGGGCAACGACCGGCTTCTGGTGTGGTCCGGGGTCATTGCCAACGAGCTTGGGAACCCACAGGAGGCGGCCGAACTGCTGATGCAGGCGGTCAACCTCAACCCGACCAACGCCGAGGCGCTGCACCAACTCGGCGATGTGCTGCTGTCGATGGGGTCGGTGGACGAGGCCGAGGGATGCTACCGCGAGGCGATCAAGGTCAACCCGCAGGTTGCCAGCTTCCATGGCAAGCTCGGGGCGGTCCTTACGCAACTCTATCGCTTCGACGAGGCGAAACAAGCCTTCGATGCCGCGCTGGCGATCAATCCGGAAGACCCGGCGCTGTTGAGCGGATTGTCACTGGTCCATCTCGACCGGGGCGACATCCAGCGGGCGCGGGCGGCCGCGGAACGGGCGGTTTCGACCGACGCCAACAGCGTGGACGGTCACTACGCCTTGGCGCGCGTGCACCGTGCTGCCGGCGACATGACGGCTGCCCGGAGCGAGGCGGCGCTGGTGCGCGAGCTGGCGCCGGACAACGCACGCTATCTTGAGACTCTCGACGTCTGAGAGGGGCTCTTCTAGAGCGTCCGGTTCAGGCCGGCCGCGCCGACTCCCGTGCTGCCGTAGGCCGCGTAACCCCGCACCGGCTTGCCCGGTTTGACGGCCGGGCCGCTGACGCCGCGCGCCTCCTTGAGGCCGGAGATGATCATCTTGACGACGCGGTCGGCGGCGTCGTGCGCCGACTTGAGCGTCAGCATGTTCTCCGAGAGCGTCTCGCGGAACGCTGCGTAGAGTCGCCGCAGATCGCCGCGCTCCTCGACGCTCAGCGCCTCGATGACGGTCATGTCCTTGCGCATCCGGGCCTGGTGCTCCTCGTAGCTGCGCGCCAGCTGCAGCTTGCGGCGCTGGACATCCTCCAGCTTGGCGAACTCGCGGGCGCGGACCAGTTCGATCTCATGCCGCATCACCGCCATCAGTTGCGTCATCGACTCGACGAAGAGTTTGACGGCGTCCCTCGGGTTCATCGCTGTACCTCCTGGAGCTGAAGCAGTTGCCGCTCGATGACCGCCGTGACGCCGATGCCGCCGCGCTTGGCGATCACCTCGCCGACCTCCTCGACGTAGAAATCCCGCCACATGCCCTCGGCCTCGCCGCCGCCGAACATGCCGTCGGTTCCCAGCCCCTTGAACATGTGTCCGAGC
Source organism: Rhodospirillaceae bacterium (assembly GCA_018401495.1). Taxonomy (GTDB): domain Bacteria; phylum Pseudomonadota; class Alphaproteobacteria; order Thalassobaculales; family Thalassobaculaceae; genus Thalassobaculum_A. Next base: position 133,950 of record JAGYJX010000005.1, on the reverse strand, counting down.
ATCTGGGCGATGAACTGGCTTTCGAACTTCTGGGCGGTGGCGCGGATCGCCGCCTTGTCGCCGGCGGCAGCGGCGGATTCGAGGGCGGTGCGCCGCATCTCGGCGGCACCCTGGCTGCGGGCGAAGCCCAGTTCGGCGGTCGAGGGCAGGGGGGCGCTGTTCATGTCTTCTCTCCCGCTCAGAGGACTTCGAGCTCGGCCTGCAGGGCGCCGGCTGCCTTGATCGCCTGCAGGATCGAGATCATGTCGCGCGGACCGACCCCCAGCGCGTTCAGGCCGTTGACCAGCTCCTGCAGCGTGACCTGCTGCGGCAGGACCGAGAGCTTCTTCTCGGCGTCGTCGTCGATCTCGATCTGGGTCCGCGGCACGACCACGGTCTCGCCCTGCTCGGCAAACGGTTGCGGCTGGCTGACCTGGGGGGTCTCGGTGATGCGGATCGTCAAGTTGCCCTGGGCGATCGCCACCGTGTTGATGCGGACGTTCTCGCCCATGACGATGACGCCGGTCTGCTCGTCGATCACGACCTTGGCGACCATGTCCGGGGTCACACGCAGCTGTTCGATGTCGGTGATCAGCGCCACGGCGTTGTTGCGGTAGGCGTCCGGCACCAGCATCCGGACGGTGCCGGAGTCCGTCGACTGGGCGATCGGGCCGCCGACGAAGGCGTTGATCGCCTGCGCGATGCGGCGCGAGGTGGTGAAGTCGGGGTTGCGGAGCGCGATGCGCACCGTCTCCATCTGGTTCAGCGTGAAGCCGACCTCGCGCTCGACGATCGCGCCGTTGGCGATCCGGCCGGCGGTGGGGACGCCGCGGGTGACGCTGGCGCCCTGGCCCTGGGCCGAGAAGCCGCTGACCGCGAGCGGCCCTTGCGCCACCGCGTACACTTCGCCGTCGGCGCCGATCATCGGGGTGACCAGCAGCTGTCCGCCGAGCAGGCTGTCGGAATCGCCGATCGCCGAGACCGTGACGTCGATCCGGGTGCCCTGGGTGGCGAACGGCGGCAGCGTGGCCGTCACCATCACGGCGGCGACGTTGGCGGTGTCGAGGTCGTTGTCGCGGGCGTTCACGCCCAGCCGCTCGAGCATGCCGACCAGGCTTTCCCGGGTGAAGATGGCGCCGTCCAGGCCGTCGCCGGTCCCGTTCAGTCCCACGACCAGGCCGTAGCCGATCAGCAGGTTCTCGCGGACGCCCTCGAAGTCGACGATGTCCTTGATGCGGGTCTGCGCGTCGGCGCTGCCGATACCGATCGCCAGCACGGCCCAGAGGGCCGTCGCGGTTGCCGCCACCTGTCGCATCCAGCGTCCCGTCGTCATGGTCTTGGTCCCCGAGGTCGGTCGGTGTTGCCGGGTCACCCCGGCCTCGCCAAACTTAATGCCAGAAGCGTGCCAGCTTTGCCGGGAGGGACACCGAGGGTGGCGTCGAAATGCGCAGCGGCGCATGATATAAGCTCTGGTATGCGAATCCGAGCCGATCGCCCGTTCCATTCGTTCGACCGAGGTCGCCAAGCATCATGAAGGTCGAGTCCACCAAAGGTGCCGGGATTTCGGGTGTCCGTCGCGCCGGCAAGTCTGCCAAGGCGGGCAGCAGCGATTTCTCCAAACTGTTGGATGAGACCGCCGAGGCCGGGCCGGCGGCCGGGCCGAGCGGCATCCAGTCCGTCGACTCCGTGCTGTCTGTGCAGGAAGTCGGTGACCGTGCCGGCAACGCCCGCCGGGCGCGACAGCGCGCCGATCTGATGCTCGACCGTCTCGAGGACATCCGGCACGGACTGCTCTGCCGGTTCGATTCCGCGCGACCGCCTGCAGGAGCTTGCCGACACTGTCCGCCGCCAGCGCGAGGCGATCGACGATCCGCAGCTGGCCGAGATTCTCGATGAGATCGAGCTTCGGGCACGGGTCGAGCTTGCGAAGTTTGAGCGAAGCGTGTAACCCGTCGCGCGGCGCGGATATCCAGGGTTTCATCCCACCGAAGCGGTTCAGGCCGCTCCCTAATTTCCGCGCTCGTTCGGTTACGGGTCCTCCGTTTCCGAATGCCGTCGAGCCCGCGTGGAGGAAGGGGATGAGCGTGACCCTGCCGCCGGACTACAAGCCGTCGGACGATGAAGAGTTCATGAATCCGCAACAGCTGGAGTATTTCCGGCAGAAATTGCTCCGTTGGAAGGCCGAGCTGGTGCGGGAAGCCAACGAGACCCTCAGCAACCTTACCGAACAGAACCTTCAGCAACCGGATATGGCCGACCGGGCCTCGCTCGAAACCGAGCACTCCATCGAGCTCCGGACCCGGGACCGGGAACGCAAGTTGATCAGCAAGATCAACTCCGCCCTCAAGCGAATCGAGGACGGTACCTATGGATACTGCGAGGAGACCGACGAGCCTATCGGCCTGAGGCGGCTGGAGGCGCGTCCCATCGCGACGCTGAGCCTGGAGGCGCAGGAACGGCACGAGCGGATGGAACGGACCCACCGCGACGACTGACACGCCCGGCTCCATCGGACCGGTCAGAATCGATGAAGGCCGCCCCGTGAGGGGCGGCCTTCCCGATTCCGGCCCCCATTGCGGGGAGACGCAAGGGCAGGCAGGGGACCGGAGAACCCGGCTTCCTCAGAACGGCATGATCACGTCGAGCACCTGGCTGCCGAGGCGCGGCTGCTGGACATCGGTGATCTGGCCGCGGCCGCCGTACGAGATGCGGGCCTCCGCCATCTGGTCGTAGCTGATGGTGTTTGAGGAGGTGATGTCCGCGGCGCGGATGACGCCGCCGACCACAACCTCGCGGACCTCGAAGTTGACGCGCACTTCTTGCCGGCCATAGACGACCATATTGCCGTTCGGCAATTTCTGCGTGATCACGCCGGCGACCCGCAGGTTGATCTCCTCGCCACGGTCGACCGTTCCCGAGCCGACGTTGCTGGTGGTCGATCCAAGGTCGAGGAGGTTGTCGCCGGTCACGCCCTCGGGGAACACGTCGGCGAGGTTGTTCTCGAAGCCGAACAGGCCGCCCAGCTGCGCCGCGTCGGAATTGGCGCGAGACCGGGTGGTGGCGTTGTCGACCGCCGCGCTGTCGTTGATCGAGACCACCACCGTGATGATGTCGCCGATGTCGCTGGCGCGCTGGTCCTTGAAGAACGCCCGGCTGCCCTCCTGCCAGAGCGAGTTCGCCTGGCGCGTGGCGACCACCGGGGCCGGCATCGGCATCGTTACCGGCTGATACCCGGCGTTCCGGGTGGGGTCTTCGATCCGGGACATCTCCGGCGCCTGGCCGATGTTGGCGAGCCGATCGACGGCGCCGCAGCCGGAGAGCGCGGCGGCGACCGCGAGGGTGGCGACGAACGGGCGGACGGAGCTGCGGCTGGCGGAGTGCGGGCGGGCGGAGTGCTGGCGGGCGATCATTTCTGGATCCTCCGAAGCGCGTTGTGCGCTGTTGCTCTCAGTTGACGGACGCGACCTGCGGCCCGGTGATGGTCACCGTGTCCGCGGCGATCACTCGGGTTTCGAGGACCTTGCGGCTCTGGTTGTTGCGAACCCGGATGACGTCGCCGACCGCCCCTTTCTGCAGGGCTTCGGCGCGGGCGGTCAGCATCATGGTTCCGCTCTTCAGGATGACCGTTACCAGGTCGCCCTTGTTGATCACGAAGTTCGGCAGGACGTCGCTCATCCGGATCGGCTGGCCCGCGGCGATCGGGCGGCGCGGCGTGTTGCCGACCAGATCCTCGATCCGGGTCACCGTGTTGAGGCCGGCGCGCCGGGCCTCGACCCGCGTCCACTGTATGTCGCGGTCCGCGATCACTTCGCCGGGCATGGCGTGTCCGATCAGCACCGGGACCTCCACCATCGGCTCGACGCGGCCGCTCACCACCACCGGGGAGGCGTCGCTGCCGACCAGGGCGACCGAGGCGTCGAACCGGTTCGAGCGGGGATCGTAGGCGACGTTGCGGACCAGGATCTCCGGAACCGAGCCGGCGGCGACGAACAGCGGCAGGTCGCGGTTGAAGACTCTCGACCTCGAAGTCGTCGCCCGGGCGCTGCGGCTCGAGTGCGCGAACCAGCGCCGCTCGAACGAGATCCGGCGAGACCGGCGCGCTGTCGCGCACCACCTCGGCGTAGACCTTTGCGTCCCGCGGGCGCCAGGGCAGCCCGAACGACCGCGCGTAGTGCAGAAGTTGCCGGGCACCGAATACCTGGCGAGCGCCAGGGGCCGGGGAGTCGGAGACCCGGCCGTCGCGGTCGGGCGGGACGTTGGCGAACAGGTCGGACAGGTGGATCCCGTCGCCGTCGACGATCGCCCGCTGCTTGAGGATCAGCGGCAGCGTGTCGGCGTTGGATCCCAGCGCCGCGCCGGAGCCCATGAGGGCTGCGGCGATGGCGGCGGCGGCGATCGTGCGGACGGTGCGGTTCATGGCGTGTCTCCCTGGTCGCGTTCGGCGGAGTCAGGCGGCGTCAGCGGACGTTGTTGACCGTCGACATCATCTGGTCGGCCGTCTCGATGACCTTCGAGTTCAGCTCGTAGGCGCGCTGGGCGGTGATCAGGTTGGTGATCTCCTGCACCGGATCGACGTTGGAGGCTTCCACGAAGCCCTGCTGCAGTTCGCCGAAGCCGTTGGCCCCGGGGACACCGGTGGTGGCGGCGCCGGACGCCTCGCTTTCCAGCAGGAGGTTGTTGCCGATGTTTTCCAGGCCGGCCGGGTTCTGGAAGGTGGCGAGCTGGATCTGGCCGACGTTCTGCTCCTGGACCTGACCGTCGATCTGCGCGAACACCTGGCCGGACTCGTTGATCGTGATGTTCAGGGTGCCGGCGGGAACCGTGATGCCCGGCAGCACCGTGTAGCCGTCCGGGGTGACGATCGTGCCGTCCTGGCTGGTCTGGAACGAGCCGGCGCGGGTGTACGCGGTCTCGCCGTTCGGCTGCTCGATCTGGAAATAGCCCTGGCCGCGGATCGCGAGGTCGAGGTTGTTCTCGGTGAGGGTTAGCGCGCCCTGCTCGTTGATCCGGTAGGTCGCGGCGGTCTTGACGCCGACGCCGAGCTGAATGCCCGAGGGGACGATTGTGCCGGCGTCCGAGGAGTTGGTGCCGACCCGGCGCTGATCCTGATAGAGCAGGTCCTGGAACTCGGCGCGCTGGCGCTTGTAGCCGGTGGTGTTCATGTTCGCGATGTTGTTCGAGATGACCTCGACGTTCAGCTGCTGGGCGGCCATGCCCGTCGAGGCGATGTTCAAGGACTGCATCGTGATCTCCCTTAGCCGGCGCGCGCGCCGAATTCCCGTTCCGATTTAGGGGCCTCGGCCCCGCCGGTTCCCAGCCGGGAACTGCTCGTCAGGCTCCTTGCATGGGTCGTGCCAGACGCTGGATGATGCTCTCCTGACGCTTGTCCTCGCGGTCGAGCATGCTCTTCACCGCCTCGTAGGCGCGGTGGATCTCGATCATCGCCGTCATCTCGCCGATGGCGTTGACGTTGGAGGTCTCGATCATGCCCTGCATCACGCGGCTCTGGGTCGCGGCCACCGGGATCGCGTCGGTCTCGAACAGGCTGTCGCGGGTCTTGCGGAGCGACAGGGTCTCGTCGAACTCCACCACGCCGATCTGACCGACCAGTTCGTCGGCGAGCCGGACGTTGCCATCCTGGCCGATCGTCAGGTCGGTGCCGCCGCGCGGGATCACGATCGGGTTGCCCTGCGTGTCGAGGACCGGGAAGCCGCCCTGGGTCACCAGCCGGTTCCGCTCGTCCAGGGTGAAGGTGCCGTTGCGGCTGTATTTGGTGCCGGTGCCGTCGTCGACCTGGAAGTAGCCGGGCCCGTCGATGGCGAGATCGAAGGTGTTGTGGGTGACCTTGAGATCGCCCTGCTCGAGCTCGATGGCGGTACCCTGGTCGATCACGAAATCCAGGCGGGGCATGAATGGGGTCTTCTCGGCGAAGGCCTGGTAGATCATCACCTCCTTCTTGAAGGCGGTGGTGTTGGCGTTGGCGACGTTGTTCGCCACGACCGACATCTCACGCCGCAACGCGGTCTGTCGCGACAGGGCGATGTAGATCGGGTTTTCCATGGCCTGCTCCGTAAGCCCAGTTGTCGGTCGTCGCCGGCTTGCCCGACGGTGTTGCTCACGGTTATGCAGGCATCGTGCCAACAACCGCCTTTCGCGGCCCCGATAGCCAACCGTGACCGCAGAAAGTGCCGAGGACGGCTGTGTCCCGGTCGCAACCGCGGCGCGCGCCTCCATATGAGGGACAGAGCCTGAGTAAGGCGTCGTGCCGCAGGGGCATGCTTCCGAATCCGGCCGCGATCCGGTAAGATTCGAGGAGTCGGCACTGGTCTTGCACGGCGTTCCGGCGCGACGGCGGCGGTCAGGACGGGACGGACGGAGACGGGAATGGCCGAAGACACACTCGACGACCTCGACGGCGGTGCACCCGAGCGCAAGAAGATCAGCGGCAAACGGCTGATCATCTTCGCGGTGATTTTGTTGCTTGTGCTCATCGGCGGCGGTGTCGGCGCGGCCTTCATGCTCGGTCTGTTCAGTTCGCCTCCGCCTCCAGCGGAGGAGGGCGCGGCCCCGGCGGCCCCGGCGCCGACCACGCCGCAGCGTGCCTTCTTCTTCGAGGTTCCCGACTTGATCGTGAACCTGAACACCAACGGCCGGAAGTCGACCTTCCTGAAGATCAAGGTCGCGCTGGAGCTCGAGGGTCCGCAGGACGTCGACCGTATCAACGATGCGCTCCCGCGGATCGTCGACAATTTTCAGGTCTACCTCCGCGAGTTGCGGGTCGACGACCTGAACGGCTCGGCCGGCATGTACCGGCTTCGCGAGGAACTGTTGCGGCGCGTGAACATCGCCGCCCGTCCGGTTCAGGGTCCGCGACGTACTGTTCAAGGAAATGCTGGTCCAGTAAGGCGACAGTGATGGCGACGAACGACGATCTCGCGGCCGAATGGGACTCGATGTCGGATGACGACGGCGAGGAGGTCGGATCCGCGCGGGTCCTGAACCAGGACGAGATCGACAGCCTGCTCGGTTTCGACGAGGCCGGCGGGGGTGACGGCGACACCTCGGGCATCCACGCCATCGTCAACTCGGCGCTCGTTTCCTACGAGCGCCTGCCGATGCTCGAGGTGGTGTTCGACCGCCTGGTGCGCATGATGTCGACCAGCCTGCGCAACTTCACATCCGACAACGTCGAGGTGTCGCTGGACAACATCACCTCGATCCGATTCGGCGACTACCTGAACTCGATCCCGCTGCCGGCGATGCTGTCGGTCTTCAAGGCCGAGGAGTGGGACAATTTCGGTCTCCTGGTGGTCGATTCCGCGCTGATCTATTCGATCGTCGACGTGCTGCTCGGTGGCCGACGCGGAACCGCCGCCATGCGCATCGAGGGCCGCCCGTACACCACGATCGAGCGCAACCTGGTCGAGCGCATGGTGAGCGTCGTGCTGAGCGACCTGTCGGCGGCGTTCGATCCGCTGAGCCCGGTGACCTTCCGGTTCGACCGGCTGGAGACCAATCCGCGCTTCGCGACCATCGCCCGTCCGGCGAACGCGGCGGTGCTGGCGCGGCTGCGCATCGACATGGAGGACCGCGGCGGCCGTCTCGAACTGATGCTGCCCTACGCCACGCTGGAGCCGGTCCGCGAACTGCTCCTGCAGATGTTCATGGGCGAGAAGTTCGGGCGCGACTCGATCTGGGAAACCCACCTCGCCAACGAACTGTGGAACACCGACGTCGAGTTGGAGGCGGTGCTCGACGAGATCGTGATGCCGCTGCACGACGTCCTGAAGCTGAAGCCCGGAAGCCGGATCCTGCTGAACGCGATGCCGACCTCGACGATCGACATGCGGTGCGGAAACGTCTCGCTGTTCAGCGGCAAGATGGGTCGCAAGAGCGGCAACATCGCGGTGCGCATCAGCAATCGGCTGCGCAAGATGTGATGGAAAGGCCGGTCGCATGCGACTTGAGCTTGCGCTCGATATCCTGCTGATCGTGCTGCTGGTGCCGACCGTCGTGTACGTCGTGCTGCTGCAGCGGCGGCTGGCGTCGTTGCGCGCCGACCGCGACTCGGTGGACGCGGTGGTCGACAAGATGAACGAAGCGACCAGGCGGGCCGAGGCCAGCCTGAAGGGAATCCGGCAGACAGCCGAGCAGGCCAAAGCCACGCTCGACGACCCCATGACCCGTGCGCAGGCTCTCCGTGACGAGCTTTCGTTCCTGGTGCAGCGCGCCGACGCCGCCGGTGAGCGTCTGGCGGGCGGGCTGTCGAGCGCCGGAGCGGGGACGGGTTCGGCGCCAGCGCCGGCGCCACGGCCTCAGGCGGAGACCCCAGCGTCCCCGGCGCGTGCCTCGGCCGGCCGGGGCCGAGCGTCCGCCGCACGCCGCCGACCGACCGGCCGAACCCGACCATGACGATGTCCGCTCCCAGGCCGAGCGGGATTTGATGAACGCCTTGAGGAACGTACGCTGACATGACCTACGACCGTCGAGGACGACCAGCTCCGAAGCCGGATGATGCAGCGCAACCGGCGCCACGGTGGAGCGATCGGCGGCAGGCTGCGGCGCGCCGAGCCGGCCGCGACAAGCGCCGGGTCCGGGCGGCCCCCGTCAGGCCGGAAGCCGGCCCGAGCCGGCTGGACCGGCGAGCAAGTCCCGCCGTTACATGCCACGCCTGCTGCCGGTGACCGCGATGGCGGCCGCGCTCGTGCTGTCAGTCAAGGTCGGGGCGGTCTGGGATCACCGCACCGATCTGCCCTCGTTGCTCAGCTTCGACATGGAGGTATCCGTCGGCGCCCCGGCCGTGGCGCGCAACCCGTTGCCGCCGCCGATGCCGGAGCAGCAGTTGGCGATGGGCGACAGCGTCGTCGCGCCGCAACTGGCCTCGAACGACGGCAAGGTTGACCCGTTCTCGCTCGGCAAGTCGCAGATCGAGCTGCTCCAGAGCCTGTCGGAGCGCCGCAAGGAACTCGATGCTCGGGAGCGGGCGATCGAGCAGCGCGAAGGATTGCTGGCCGCGGCCGAGCACCGCATCGAGACCAAGATCGGCGAACTAAAGGCGGTTCGAGGCCGAGATCGAGTCGCTGATCAAGAAGTACGATGAGCAGGAAGAGCAGCAGATCGCCGGTCTCGTCAAAATTTACGAGACCATGAAGCCGAAGGACGCCGCCCGCATCTTCAACGAACTGGAAATGGATGTTCTGCTTGAGGTCTTCGAGCGCATGAAAGCTTCGAAGACAGCGCCGGTGCTGGCCGATATGGATCCGGTTCGGGCCAAGGACATCACCACCCGGATTGCCGAACGGAAGAAGATGCCGGACATAAATTGAACGCTGCCATGTCGTTTACCACCGCTTAACCGGTGTCGAATAGCTTGGGGTCGACAGGGGCTGGCGCGCCGGGCCCCGGGGCGAGTGACTCGATTGGAGGGAATGACCTATGACGGTCGACAAGAACATGGCGGTGCTCATCGTCGACGACTACAAGACGATGTTGCGGATCATTCGCAACTTGCTTCGCCAGATCGGCTTCAACAACGTGGACGAGGCGTCGGATGGCGCGACGGCGCTCCAGAAGCTGCGGCGTGACAATTTCGGGCTGGTCATTTCCGACTGGAACATGGAACCGATGACGGGTCTCCAACTCCTCAAGGAAGTGCGGGCCGACGAGAAGCTGCGCACGCTGCCGTTCATCATGGTGACGGCGGAAAGCAAGACCGAGAACGTGATTGCCGCCGAAGAAGGCCGGCGTGAACAACTACATCGTGAAGCCGTTCAACGCGGCCACCCTCAAGACCAAGATGACCGCCGTCCTGGGCGAGTTCTGAGGCGGACGACGCGGGGCGGGCGCATGCCTGTGGGTATGGTCGACGCCTTTGAGCGCGCTCGCGCCGAGATCGACGCCATCGACCGGGAACTCCAGGACGCGTTCGACCGCATAATCGATGCGGTCGAACGCGTTGTGGCCACGACAGAGGCTCTGGCGCCGGAGTTTGCCGAGGGCATCGACCGGGCGATGACCGACATCCTGGAGGCGTCGGCGGTGCGGGACATCGCCGGCCAACGCTCTGGTCGCGGTGAAGGCGGCGGTGGACGACGCGGAATCCGGCGCCGCCGCGACTGAAGACGCGCCTTGAAAGAAAACGTGACAAATCCTCGAAAATAGAGGAAAAAGGCCCTCACGGGTCGGCCTCGGAGAGTGGTTTGCTCAACGGTCCACAGCTGCCTGGCGCGGCCAGGACCCAGACGGAGGTCGACGCGCTGTTCGACAAACTCGACTAGGCGCGCATGTCCCTGTCCCGGCCATTGCTTCCGGAACCCGACAAGGGGTCCAGCCAGACGCTGTTCCTCAGCCTTTTCCTGCTTCTGCTCGCCTTCTTCATCCTCCTCAACACCCTCTCCACCATCGAGCCCGGCCGCAGCAACCGCGTCCTGGAAAGCGTCAACCGCGCCTTTCCGACCGCCTTTCGCACCGAGGTCGGCGACGGCGTGCTCGAGGCGGATCCGGGACAGGTGATCGGCGAGACCACCCGCGCGCGCATCGGCGAGATCTTTCCGCCGGGTGCTGCCGGTGGCGCGCGTGACGGTCGAACCCGATGGCAACCCGATCTACGTCGAGGCGCCGGTGGTTGCGGATCTACGCGCCGACGGCCGGTGGCCTGACCCCGGTGGGGCGGGCGCTCGTCGGTGACCTCGCGCCGCTGCTGGCCTCGCCGCCGGCGGGATCGGTGCTGGAACTCGACGTGCTGTTCTCGTCCGACGTCGGCGATCGCGGCGCCTCGCGCGTTGCGCGCGGGACGATCGGTCGCCGACATGGTCGAGTCCATGGTCGCGTTCGGCATCGATCCCGGCCTCATGGCCGCCGGACTGGAGCCGGGGGTCGCCGACACCGTCCGATTCGTGTTCCGGACCCGGCCGGCTGCCGGGTCCCCGGGAGGCGGGTGAGGCATGGCGCTCTCCCAGGTGCGATCGACGGTGACCTCCCACGAACGCCGGCTCGGCCGACGCGCCGGCCGCAAGTACGGCGGCGGGCCGCGATGGATGGTCACGCTGGTCGACTTGGTGTCGTTGATGCTGGCCTTCTTCGTCATGCGATTCGCCATGACGACGATCGACTCGCCGTCGTTCGACGCGGCCGCCGCCTCGATCTCGGTCGCCCTCGGCAAGACCGTCTCGACGACCGGCGTGGCCCCGCCCGAGACGCTTGGCATCGAGGCGGAACGCCAGGGGGCTGGCTTCCGTCTCAGCTACCTCGAGCCGCTGCTGACCGCGAAACTGGCAGGGAACCCGATCCTGGGCAGCGCCCGCATCGTTCGCGCCGGCGACCGGCTGGTGCTGTCCCTGCCGTCGGACCTGCTGTTCGCGACCGGCCAGGCCACGCTGACGGCGAGCGCTCGGGCGGCGGTGGCTGAATTGGCGACCGCGCTCTCGACATTGCCGAACCGCATCGAGGTGGTGGGTCACGCCGATCCCCGTCCAACCCCGCCCGGTTCGCCGATGGGCTCCAACCGCGCTCTGTCGCTGGCGCGCGCCGACGCGGTGGCGGTCACCTTGGTCGACGCCGGCCTGCCGCGGTTGCCGACGGCTTCCGGGATGGGTGACAGTCGGTTTTACAGCGTCGAGCCGACCGCCCCGACCGACGATCGTTACGCGCTTGCCCGCCGCGTCGACGTGGTGATCCTGCCGGAGCGCGCGCGATGACCCCCCCGGTCGCGCCACGCTGGAGGCGTCTGGGCGGGCCGCTCCTGCTTGCGGCTTCGATGCACTTGGCGATGCCGGCGGCGGCCGATCCGGTGGGGGTGGTCGGTGCCGCGCAAGACGGCTTCGATCGGCTGGTCTTCGCGTGGCCCGGCCCGGTCCAGTACTCAGCCGAGCGGTTCGGCGACGCTCTGGTGATCCGCTTCACCCGACCCATCGAGGGGCCCGTCGCCGAGGCTGCCGCCGGACTGGGACGGTTTGTGCGGAGCGCTCGGATCGGCGCCGACGGTCGCAGTGTGGTCGTCGAATTGACCGGCAACCATCGCATGCGGACCGACCGCAACGGCAACCAGGTCATCGTCGATTTGATGGCGCGCGGCACCGACCCGCCGCCGGCCGCGCCGCCGGCGGCCGCGGCGCCATCGCCGCAACCGCCCCCGGTCGCCGCCGCCGGCGACGCCGACGGCCCAGGCGCCCGCCAGCGGCCCGGCAGTGGGCGTGCGCGTCGGGCGCCATCCGGATTACGACCGGATCGTTTTCGATTGGTCGGCTCCTCCGGTCGGGTTCCGGGTTGAGCCCGGCCCCGGCGAGGCGCGGATCCAGTTCGACCGACCGGCGGCAATTGATGACGCCGACGCTCGCCGGCAATTGCCGGAAGCGCTGCGCGGTTTCTCCTCCACCGTGACCCCCGAGGGCGCCGCGGCCATCGTCCCGTTGCCTCCAGGCCGTACGGTCGACGCGTTCAGGTCGGGTGAGAAAGTCGTCGTCGACATCCGGCGCGACGGCCGCGGAATCGCGCCGACCGCGGCCGGCGCCACTCCACCGCCGCCCCCGATACCGCCGGCCGCGTCGCCGCCGGCCGCGCCACCGCAAGCCGCGGCTCGACCGGCACAGACCGCGACCCCGCCGCCCGCGTCCCCGGCCGGTCCGCAACCGGCGGTACCGCCGGCATCGGCGGGCGCCGCTCCAGTGCCGCGGTCGGCCCCGACGCCGCCGGTTGCCGAAGCCCCGGCGGCTCTCGCGCAGGCGCCGTCGCCGGGCGCTGGCGGCGCACCGACCTCCCTCGAGGAGCCGCCGCCGGCGAATTCCGGCGCCATCAGCTTCGCCCGTGCCGGCGTCGGGACAATAGCCGGTCCACCCCTGGCGGTTACCTCGGTCGCCACCAACGACGCCCTGTCACTGCGTTTTGAATGGGCCGAGCAGGTGGCGGCGGTGGTGTTTCCCCGGGCTGGTCATGTCTGGGCGGCGTTCGATCGGCCGGTCACCTTCGATCTCTCGGCGGTCCCGGTGGCGGGCAACCAGATCGTCGGGCAGCCGGAGCAGATACCGGTGGAGGACGGCTCCGCCCTGCGGATCCCGGTGGTCGAAGGGGTCAACCCGCGGATCTGGCGCGACGGCACCGTCTGGGTGCTGGATCTGCAGCCGCAAGCGTCACGGCCGGACGTGCCGCTGCGGGTCGACGCCCAGATGGTGAGCCCGCAGGGACCGCGCCTGTTCATACCGGTGGAGGGCGTGGGACGGCCCATGCTTGCCCGCGACCCGGAGGTCGGCGACGGCCTGATCATGGTGCCGATCACGCCGTTGTCCCGCGGCATCGATGGCGATCGCACCTACGCGGAGGTCTCGATCCTGTCGTCGGTGCAGGGGGTCGTGCTGCGCCCGCGACTCGACGGCGTCGAGGCGCGGGTGTTGCCGGACGGTGTCGCGGTGACGGTGGATGGCGGGCTGCTGCTGTCTGGGCCGGTGCAGCGTGCCGGCGAGGACGCGTTGTCGGGACGCCGGTTCGACGGAATGCCGGCTGGGATGCCGCCCGGCCGGATCTTCGACATGAGCAATTGGCGCCTGGGCGACGAGGCATCCTTCCTGCCGCGCCGCCAGGACCTCCAACTCCGCATCTCCGAGGCGACCAGCATCTCGCGCAGCGGGCCGCGCCTCGAGTTGGCCCAGTTTTATTTCGCCCGTGGGCTGGCGGCTGAGGCGATCGGGCTGCTGCGGACCATCGAGCAGTCCGACGAGGATCTCGCCAAGCGCCCGGACGTGAAGGCGTTGCGCGGCGCCGCCGACTTCATGCTCGGGCGCTACGAGGAAGCCTCCGCCAGCCTCGCCGACCCCTCGCTCAACGGCAACTCCGAGGCCGAACTCTGGCGCGGCGCAGCGTCGGCGGCGCAGGGCAAGTGGAACGAGGCCGTGGAACATTTTGCCCGCGCCGGCGAGATTCCCGGAGGCTACCCGCGCAACTACACGACGGAACTGGCCCTGCTGGCGGCCGAGGCGGCGATCCGCGCCGGCGACTTCCGGGGCGCCGGCGCGTTCCTGGACGTGGTGGCCGAGGGCGCGCCGACGCCCGGCGAGAAGGCCCGGCTCGACTTCCTGCGCGCCCGGGTTCTGCAGGCGTCAGGCGACCAGGAGACCGCGCTCGACATCTGGCGCAACCTGGCCGATGGCGACGACCGCTGGGCGCGGGTCCGGTCGGAACGCGCGCTGATTGAGCACGCGCTGGCACAGAACCAGATCTCGGCCGTCGAAGCCGCCGACCGGCTCGACCAGTTGCGCTACGCCTGGCGCGGCGACCGGCTGGAGTTCGACCTGCTGCGCGAGCTGGGCAACCTCAGACTCGGCGAGAACGCCTATGAGGATGGGCTCGACGCGCTGCGCCAGGCGGTGACTTTCTTCCCAACAACCCGGAAACCAGGCAGGCCGCCCAGGAGCTGACGAAGGCGTTCAGCGACATCTTCACCCAGGGCGCCGTTGAGGGCATGACGCCGCTGCAGGCGCTGGCCCTGTACGACGAGTTCCGCGAACTGACGCCGGTTGGCCAGGCCGGCGACAAGATCATCGAGGGGCTGGCCGACCGGCTGGTCCGGGTCGACCTGCTGGACCGTGCGGCGAGGCTGCTCGACCGGCAGGTCAAGTTCCGGCTGCAGGGCGTCGAGAAGGCCAGGGTCGGTGCCCGTCTGGCGGTCATTCACCTGCTGGACCGGCAACCCGATTCGGCGATCAAGGCACTGGACGAAAGCGTGGCGCCGCAGCTCGGCGACGCCCTGGCCCAGGAGCGGCGGAGGCTGCGCTCGCGGGCGATCTTCGAGCTCGGCGACGCCCAGGGCGCGCTCAAGCTGCTGGAGGGCGACAATTCCCGCGAGGCCGACCTGTTGCTGTCGGATATCTACTGGCGCACCCAGAACTGGGTGGAGGCGGCCAAGGTGTTCCGGCGGCTGGTCGGCAACTCCGGCCTCGACGGGTCGCGCATCCGGCCGGACGTGGCGCAGTTCATCCTGAACTGGGCGGTGTCGCTGTCGCTCAGCGACAACGCCGAGGGACTGAACCGATTGCGCCAGCTGTACGCCGCTCAGATGGACAACACGTCGTACCGCGAGGCGTTCCGGCTGATCACCAACAGCACCAGCGCCGAGCCGGGGGACTTCATGCGGCTGAGCGAGCGCTTCGAAGAGATCGGCCAGTTCCAGGCGTTCCTGTCGGCCTATCGCGACAAGCTGAAGGACGGCTCGCTGAGCGCCACCAATTGACCTCGCTCAGGGTCCTGTCCCGAAGCTGCGAACCAAGCTGCCGGCGACCATGTACCAGCCGTCGACCAACACGAAGAAGATCAGCTTGAACGGCAGGGCGACCACCGCCGGCGGGACCATCATCATGCCCATGGACATCAGAAGCGACGCGATCACCATGTCGATCACGACAAACGGCAGGTAGAGCAGGAAGCCGATCTCGAATGCCCGACGCAGCTCGCTGATCATGAAGGCCGGGATCAGCACGTGGAGCGGTGCGTTCAGCCCGGTCTCGGCCGGGCCGACCTGCGCCATGTCCTCGAACAGCCGCAGGTCCTTGTCGCGGACCGTTCGCAGCAT
This sequence comes from Rhodospirillaceae bacterium, assembly GCA_018401495.1. GTDB lineage: Bacteria > Pseudomonadota > Alphaproteobacteria > Thalassobaculales > Thalassobaculaceae > Thalassobaculum_A. Next base: position 118,415 of record JAGYJX010000005.1, on the reverse strand, counting down.
GAAGCCCCGGAACGGCTGAGCCACGGCGTCGAACGCCTCGACCTCGTCGATCCGCTCCTCGATCAGCGGCTGGATGCCGTTGGTCCAGGCCTCGCGGAGGGTCGGCGTCATGATGAAGCCGGTCAGGAACAGCGCCAGGCTGATCATCACGATGTTGGGCGGGGCCTGCTGGGTGCCGATGGCGGTGCGCAGCAACGACAGCACCACAACGATGCGGGTGAACGAGGTCACCATCACCAGGATGCCCGGCGCCAGCGACAGCATCGTCACCAGCATGACCAGCTGGATCAGCCGCGCCGTCGTCGATCCGCCGCCTTCGCCGAGGTCGAGGGACAGGGACTGCGCCGCCGCCGGCGACCACCACGCGGCGGCAACCGCCAAGCCGCCGAGCACGGCGGGAACCAACGAGGCGGCGAGCAGGATCGAGCGCGCGGTCATGGCGCGGGCTCGCTGTGGCCGCTGCGGGCGAGGGCGCCTTCGAAGGTGGCGCGCGCCGGTATTCCGCTCTCCACCACAACATCCCGGTCCGGGCCCAGCAGGAGCAGGTGCTCGACCTCGTCGCGTCTGACCAGCACGAGGCGGCGACGGGCGTCGAGCGCTCGTGCCTCCACCACCGCCAGGCGACCGCCTGCCCCCCCGCGCCCGACCCCGAAGCCGAGGCGGCGGGCAGCGTACTGCCGGGCGAGCAGGTAGAGCACGCCGATCAGTCCCAGGACGAACAGAAGGGCGAAGATCATTCTGAAGTAGTCGGAATATTCCATTGCCCGATTGTCCGTTTCCGCGAGCGCCGTGCCAAGCCCGACCGAGTGGGGGTTCATTAGTCGCGGCGCCGTCGACCGGCCGCGTTGCCATAGGCGGCGGCGGCCCGACGCGCGTCGGGAATCGTCGGTGTCGATTCGCCCGCCAGCCGGCCGGTGGCGCCGGCTGCGCGCAGCCGGTCGGCGGCGGAGTCGAGCGCCGCAACCAGCCGCAGCAGGACTTCGGTCAGCCTCCTCGCCTCGGCCGGCGGCAATGCCGGGGCGGCCTCGCACAGCCGCAGCACGCGCCGTTCCAGTTCGGTTCGCGCCAACGGTTCGGCTGGTGTGCCGGGAGCGGCGAGCAGCGCGATCCGGCCCTCCAGTTCCCGGGCCTCCTCCACGAGGTCGGCGGTTCCGGGCAACGTCACGGCCGGGTTCCGTCCGAGCCGCCGCCGGCGAGCGATCCGTTCATCCTGTAGACGTAGGTCAGGATCTCGGCGACCGCCGCGAAGGCCTGAACCGGGATTTCGCAGTCCACCTCCACAACCTGGAGGATCTGCGCGAGATCAGGGTCCGTCCGCACCTTGACGTCGTTCTGAAACGCCAATTTGAGGATCTGTTCGGCGACCTCGCCATAGCCCTTGGCGATGCACTGTAGGGGCTTTGTCGGAACCGATGTCGTGGCTGAGAGCGATCGCGACCCGACGGTCGCGATCCGCCGAGGGGCGGCCGGGCAGAGGTCGGCGGGCCGGCTTGTCACGCTCGATCATCGGTCGCTCCTGAAATGAGTATAGCCGGCTCGCAGGCGCGGCGCATCGATGGTCGATTCAGCCGGCATGCGGATAGTTGGCACAAAGGTTGCTTAACTGTTGGCGAGACCCTCGGTGAACCCAGAATGCCACGAGGGGATCGACGAAAGAAGCAATTTTAGATAAATTGCTTCACAAATTGGAGGCAGGGCGATGGACCTCTCGCAGACGACGCTGATCAAGATGGCCCGGGAGAAGATGTCCTGGCTCGGGCAACGGCAGGCGGTCCTGGCGCAGAACATCGCCAACGCCAACACTCCCGGCTACCGCTCGAAGGAACTGCAGGCGATCGAGTTCGACCGCGAGTTGCGGGCGCTGGCGCCGGTGCGGATGGCGGCAACCAGCGGAAAGCACCTGGACGGCAGCGTCACGCCGCCGGACCACCGGGTGGTCAAGGACCGGCTGCGCGACGTTTACGAGGTCAACCCCGACGGCAACTCGGTGGTCATGGAGGAGCAGATGATGAAGGTCTCCGAGACCCAGGTCGACTACCAGCTGGCCACCAACATCTACCACAAGCAGATGCGGATGTTCCGCACCGCGCTCGGCACCCAGAACCAGTAGCCGCGGCCGGACAGGGAGACGCACCATGGACCTGATGAACTCCATCAAGATCTCGGCCTCCGGCATGCGCGCGCAGGGCACGCGGCTGCGGATCGTCGCCGAGAACGTCGCCAACGCCGAGTCGCTCGGCAACACGCCCGGTGCCGATCCCTACCGGCGCAAGACCATCGCGTTCGAGAACATGCTGGACCGCGACATGAACGCCGACATGGTGAAGGTCGCGAAGATCGGTCGCGATCGCAGCGATTTCAGTCTCGTCTACGAGCCGCACCACCCGCTGTCCAACGAGGACGGCTACCTGAAGCGGCCGAACGTCAACACGCTGATCGAGATGACCGACATGCGCGAGGCCGGACGCAGCTACGAGGCCAACCTCAGCGTGATCGAGTCGTCGAAGTCGCTGATCCAGCGTACCATCGAGTTGATCCGGGGTTGAGGCGCCGGGTATCCCGCCGGCTTTCGGCGGGCCCCGGGATTTGCTAGGTTGAGATCGAGGAGGATCGGACCATGATCGAACGCGTCGGCGACATGCTTCCGGCCATGCCCGGGGCCGGCGGTGCCACCGAAGGCCGGGTCACCGGCGGCAAGGACTTCTCCAGTTATGTCCGCGACGCGCACGGTCGACGCCATCGACACCATGAATCGCGGCGAGACGCTGTCGAAGCAGGGGATTGCCGGAACCGCCGACCTGAACGACGTGGTCGCCGCCGTCAACGACGCCGAACTGACGCTGCAGACGGTCACCACCTTGAGAGACAAGCTTGTCCAGGCTTACCAGGAAATCATTCGCATGCCGGTGTGATCGGGCCGGCGGCTCCGATCGGCCGGGCAGAACATGCCCACCCGGCAGGACCTGCCGGGTGGCGGTCGGCGTTGTCGTGGCCGGAGGCGCCCGGTGACCGAGGAAGACGCGATCTCGGTGGCTCGAGACACCATTTTCACGCTGCTGGCGATGGCCGGTCCGATCATGGGCATCGCCCTGGCGGTCGGGCCTGATCATCGCGCTGTTCCAGGCGCTGACGCAGCTCCAGGAGATGACCCTGGTGTTCGTGCCGAAGATCGTGGTGGTGTTTGCCTCGCTGCTGCTGTTCCTGCCGTTCATGCTGGCCCAGATCAGCACGTTCTTCGAGGGGCTGGCCGACAAGATCATCGGACTGCCGTGACCGCCCCCGGGGCCGCTGCCCAACCCGACGTCGGCGTCGGAGGCGGCCCTTGAACCTCGAGGAATTCCTTCCGCTTCGCGTCTACGAGATCGTGCTGGTGTTCGCCCGGACCAGCGCCGCGATGCTGTTGCTGCCCGGCATCGGCGAGACGTTCATCCCGATGCGGGTTCGGCTGCTGTTCTCCGCGGGCCTGGCGTTGGCGGTGGCCCCGACGATCGCGCCGCAATTGCCGCCGGAGCCGGCCAGCGCCGCCGGACTGCTGGTCCTGGTCGCCGGCGAGGTGATCATCGGTATCTACTTCGGTCTGGTCGCCCGGATCCTGCTGCTGACACTGGATACCGTCGGTCGGGTCATCTCGTTCTCCAGCGGCATGGCGTCGGCCACGGTGTTCGACCCGTCGATCTCCGAGCAGGGCACCGCCATCGGCCTTCTGCTGTCCCTGCTCGGCATCATGCTGCTGTTCATCACCGACCTGCACCACCTGGTGATCCGCGCCGTGGTCGAGAGCTACGCGGTGTTCCGGCCGGGCGGCACGCTGATGATCGGAGACCTCTCCGAGGCCATCACCGAGCTTGTGTCGAGCAGCTTCAAGGTCGCCATCCAGCTCTCGGCGCCCTTCTACGTCTTCAGCCTGCTGTTCTTCGTCTGCCTGGGCGTGCTGGCCCGGCTGATGCCGCAGCTGCAGATCTTCTTCATCGGCCTGCCCGTGCAGATCTACATGGGACTGCTGCTGCTGGCCACGATTCTGGGGGCGCTGATGTCGGCGTTCCTGACGTACTATGCCGATACGGCGGCGACCTACCTCATTCCCAACTGAGCGAAGCGGGCGATGTCCGACACGCAGGACGACTCCCAGAAGACCGAGGAACCGACCGCGCGGAAGCTGTCCGAGGCGCGAAAGAAGGGTCAGGTCGCCCAGAGCAAGGAGGTCACCAACCTGGCCTCCTTCGTCGGCCTGACCTTTCTGGTCGCGACCCTCGGCCCCTACATGGCGCTGCAGCTGCACGGGTCGCTGGCCGTGGTCATGGAGCAGGCGGCGCTTGCCGTCATCGACGCCGGCAGCGCCGGCGAAATCCTGATGGACGTGACGGCCGACGCGCTGATCGCTCTCGCCCCGGCGTTCGGGATCTTCGTGGTGCTGGCCCTCGCCGCCAATCTCGGCCAGACCGGCATCCTGTTCACCACCCAGCCGATCATGCCGAAGATCGAGAAGATCTCGCCTCTCGCGGGCTTCAAGCGGCTGTTCTCGCTGAAGTCCCTGGTGGAGTTCATCAAGGGGGTGATCAAGCTCGCGATCGTGGCGTGGATCGCCTACTACCTCATGGCGCCGGAGCTCGACCGGGCCGAGCAGTTGATGGACATGGATGTCGTCGACGTGCTCGCCGAGATCTACTGGCTGGTGATCCGCCTGATGATCGGCGTCGTCGCCTTCATGCTGGTGGTGGCGGTCGCCGACTACGTCTACCAGCGCTTCGAGTACATGAAGCAGCTGCGGATGTCGCGCCAGGAGATCCGCGACGAGCACAAGCAGTCCGAGGGCGATCCGCAGGTCAAGGCGCGTCTGCGCCAGATCTCGCATGGACCGCGCCCGACGGCGGATGATGGCTGCGGTCCCGACGGCCGATGTGGTCGTCACGAACCCGACCCACTTCGCCGTGGCTTTGCGCTACGACAGCGACACCATGGCGGCGCCGAGCGTTGTCGCCAAGGGCGCCGATACGGTCGCGTTGCGGATCCGCGAGCTTGCCAAGCAGCACGATGTTCCGATCGTCGAGAACCCGCCGCTGGCGCGCGCGCTGTTTGCCGGTGTGGAGATCGACCAGCAGGTGCCGGAAACGCACTTCAAGGCGGTTGCCCAGGTGATCTCCTACGTGTACCGCCTCAAGGGGCGGACGATCGGGGGATGAGCGGAGGGGCATGGAAACGCTGAGCCTGCTGGTCGCATCCGCGGCTGGGCTGATCGCCGGAAGCGGTGTGACCGCTCTGGTTCGCCCGCCGGCGGCCGGCACCGGCGCCCGGAGAACCGAGTTCCGGACCGGTGACTGTCGGACCCGCCCCCGTGGTGCCGGAGGTCGTGCTCCGCCTCGACGACGACGGCCGGTTGGTTTCTTTTCAGGGACCGCTCGAGGCAATGGTCGGTCCGGAGGCGCCGGCCGGCGGTGGCCGTGCCCTGGCCCGTTTGCGTCTGCAGGCGCTGCGGCTGCGGGCGGAGGCGCCGGCGGTGGTCGGTTCGTCGGTTGCGACGGCGGTCCAGGGCGACCCGATCGAGGGCGTCGGGGGGCCGTTGGTGCCGGAGGTCGAGGTTCGGGCCGACGGATTTTGCGTGACCGTGCGTCCCGCCCCGGAGCGCCAGCCCGAAGCCGGCGTCGCGGGGACCGGCGACGGTTCCGAGGCGGCTATCGTGTCGGTGATGCGCGATGCCCCGATCGGGGTTGTGCAGCTCGACGACAACGCGCGAATCACCGCGCACAATCGGTTCTTCGGCCGGCTGGTCGGGCTTGACCGGGCCGATGCCCTGGTCGGCACGGCGTTCCTCGATCGGGTGGCGACGGGCGACCGGGAGCGGGTGGCCGCCGCCATGCAGCCGCCGATCGGCGACGACCCGATCGAAGCGGGGCTCGGCCGCGAGTCCGAAGCCTATGTCTCGCTGTTTCTGCGGCGCCATGCCGACGGCCTGGCTCCCGGTTCGATCGTGTTCGCCATCGACATCACCCAGCGTCGCATCCTCGAGACGCAGTTCGTGCAGTCCCAGAAGATGCAGGCGGTCGGCCAGCTCGCCGGCGGCGTGGCGCACGATTTCAACAACCTGCTGACCGCGATGACCGGGTTCTGCGACCTGCTGCTGCAGCGTCACCGGCCCGGTGACCAGTCGTTCGCCGACGTCATGCAGATCAAGCAGAACGCCAACCGCGCCGCCAACCTGGTTCGCCAGCTGCTGGCGTTCTCGCGGCAACAGACCTTGATCCCGCGGGTCATCGACGTCACCGAGACGCTGGCCGACCTGTCGCACCTGCTGCGCCGGCTGATCGGCGAGACCGTCACCCTGGAACTGGTGCACGGACGCAGCCTGAAGCCGGTCAAGGCCGACCCCGGCCAGCTCGAGCAGGTGATCATCAACCTGGTGGTCAACGCCCGCGACGCCATGCCGACCGGTGGGGTCATCCGCATGCACACCTCGATGGTGACGACGCTCAAGCCGCTGCGCCAGGGCGAGGAGGCGATGGCGCCGGGCGAGTACGTGCTCATCGACGTGGTCGACACCGGAACCGGCATTCCGGCGTCCCTTCAGGCGCGCATCTTCGAGCCGTTCTTCACCACCAAGGAGGTCGGGCAGGGGACCGGGCTCGGCCTCTCCACCGCGTTCGGGATCGTCAAGCAGTTCGGCGGCCACCTGTTCGTCGACAGCACGCTCGGCTCCGGCACGACCTTCTCGATCTATCTTCCGGCCTGGAACGGCGAGGTGGACGTGGTCACCGAGGCGGGCGATGGCCGCCTCGATTCCGACCTGTCCGGCACCGGCACCGTGCTGCTGGTCGAGGACGAGGACCCGGTCCGGCTGTTCGCCGCCCGGGCGCTTCGCAGCAAGGGCTACACCGTCATCGAGGCGCGCTCCGGCGAGGCGGCGCTGGAGTTGCTGGAACGCGAGGCGCCGCATCTCGACCTGCTGATCACCGACGTGGTGATGCCGGGTATCGACGGCCCGACGCTGTTCAGGACGGTGCGCGAGACCCGCCCCGGGCTGCCGGTGGTCTGCATCTCCGGCTACTCAGAGGACGCCCTGCGGCAGCGAATCGTCGATGTTCAGGGCGTGGCGTTCCTGCCGAAGCCGTTCTCCCTGAAGCAGCTGGCGATCGCGGTGAAGCGGGCGGTGGCCTCGAACGATCCCACATCTTGATGCGGCACCCGCTGCGGAATCCACGATCTAGACGTGAACAAAACAAGAAAATGTACTTGCGAACGAGAACAAAATGAATACGATTGCTGCTGCGCGGTGGCCGGTGCCCTGACCTGGGGCGGTACGGTCAGTCTACCGGACAGGCCCGTTGCCGCGCCGGGTGCCCCGGGATAGAAGGAGGCCAGCCAATGACCGCGGCGCTGCGAGTGATCGAGAAGGACGGCATGGACAAGTCCAAGGCATTGGAGGCCGCGCTCAGCCAGATCGAGCGCGCGTTCGGCAAGGGCTCGGTGATGAAGCTCGGCGCGCGCGAGGGCGCGGTCGAGATCGACACGGTGTCGACCGGCTCGCTGGGCCTCGACATCGCCCTCGGCATCGGCGGCCTGCCGCGCGGCCGGATCGTCGAGATCTACGGACCCGAGAGCTCCGGCAAGACCACCCTGGCGCTGCACGTGGTCGCCGAGGCCCAGAAGGCCGGCGGCACCTGCGCGTTCATCGACGCCGAGCACGCGCTCGATCCGATCTACGCCCGCAAGCTCGGGGTCGACGTTGACGAGCTGCTGATCTCGCAGCCGGACGCCGGCGAGCAGGCGCTGGAGATCGCCGACACCCTGGTGCGCTCGGGCGCCATCGACGTGCTGGTGATCGACTCGGTGGCGGCCCTGGTGCCGCGCGCCGAGCTCGAGGGCGAGATGGGCGACACCCATGTCGGCCTGCAGGCCCGGCTGATGAGCCAGGCGCTGCGCAAGCTGACAGGCTCGATCTCGAAGTCGCGCTGCATGGTCATCTTCATCAACCAGATCCGCCAGAAGATCGGCGTGATGTTCGGCAACCCGAGACCACGACCGGCGGCAACGCCCTGAAGTTCTACGCCTCGGTGCGCCTGGACATCCGCCGGATCGGCGCCATCAAGGACCGCGACGAGGTGGTCGGCAACCAGACCCGGGTCAAGGTCGTCAAGAACAAGCTGGCGCCGCCGTTCCGGGTCGTCGAGTTCGACATCATGTACGGCCAGGGCGTGTCCAAGACCGGCGAATTGCTGGATCTCGGCGTCAACGCCGGCATTGTCGAGAAGTCGGGTGCCTGGTTCTCCTACGACGGCAACCGGATCGGCCAGGGCCGCGAGAACGCCAAGACCTTCCTGCGCCAGAACCCGGATCTCGCCCAGGGCATCGAGCGGAAGATCCGCGAGAACGCCGGGCTGGTGGCCGAAGCCATGCTGGTCGGCGATCCGGACGCCGGCGAGGGCGACATCGGCGACGACGCCTGACCGACGCCGGCAGCGCCTCGGGGGAGCGTCGTTCCGCTCCCTGGACAGCCGGCCGGCGCGTCGCTACAAGCGAGGGCTTTCCTAGGCGGGGGCGCGGTCCGGACGGGCCGCGCCTTCGTGCGCCGGGGCAGTGCTGGCTGGAGATTCGCCATGGCGACGACGAACCACATCCGACGCGCGTTCCTGGACTACTTCGCGGCCCGCGACCACGCCGTCGTGGAGTCCTCGCCGCTGGTCCCGCGCAACGATCCGACGTTGATGTTCACCAACGCCGGGATGGTGCAGTTCAAGAACGTCTTCACCGGCGCCGAGCGCCGCGACTACGCGCGCGCCGCCACCTCGCAGAAATGCGTGCGCGCCGGCGGCAAGCACAACGACCTGGAGAACGTCGGGTACACCGCCCGCCATCACACGTTCTTCGAGATGCTCGGCAATTTCTCGTTCGGCGACTACTTCAAGGAGAACGCCATCGAGTACGCCTGGACCCTGATCACCGGGGAGTTCGGGCTGCCGAAGGACCGCCTGCTGGTCACCGTCTACAGCGAGGACGAGGACGCCGCGGCGCTCTGGCGCAAGATCGCCGGGCTGCCGGACGAACGGATCATCCGGATCCCGACCTCCGACAATTTCTGGGCGATGGGCGACACCGGCCCGTGCGGGCCGTGCAGCGAGATCTTCTTCGACCACGGCCCGAAGATTCCCGGCGGCCCGCCGGGATCGGCCGACGAGGACGGCGACCGGTTCATCGAGATCTGGAACCTGGTGTTCATGCAGTTCGAGCAGGTCACCAAGGAGGAGCGGCGCAGCCTGCCGCGGCCGTCGATCGACACCGGCATGGGGCTGGAGCGGATCGCCGCGGTGCTGCAGGGCAAGCACGACAACTACGACACCGACACCATGCGCGGCCTGATCGAGGCCTCGGCGCACGCCTCCGGCGCCGATCCCGACGGGCCGTTCAAGATCTCGCACCGGGTGGTGGCCGACCACCTGCGCGCCAGTTCGTTCCTGATCGCCGACGGCGTGCTGCCGTCGAACGAGGGCCGCGGCTACGTGCTGCGCCGGATCATGCGGCGCGCCATGCGCCACGCCCACATCATGGGCTGCACCGACCCGTTGATGCACCGCCTGGTGCCGGCGCTGGTCCGGGCCATGGGTGAGGCCTATCCCGAACTGGTCCGCGCCCAGTCGCTGATCACCGGCACCCTGCAGCTCGAGGAGACCCGCTTCAAGGACACGCTCGGGCGCGGCCTGAAGCACCTGGAGGACGCCACCGGCCAACTCGGCGAGGGTGAGCGGCTGCCGGGTGAGGTCGCCTTCAAGCTCTACGACACCTACGGCTTCCCGGTCGATCTGACCGCCGACATCCTGCGCGGCCAGGGCCGCGGGCTCGACCAGCAGGGTTTCGACACGGCGATGGAGCGCCAGCGGGCGGCGGCGCGCAAGGCCTGGGCCGGCTCCGGCGAGGCAGCCACCGACGCCGTCTGGTTCGAGGTTCGCGAGAAGACCGGGGCCACCGAGTTCCTCGGCTACGACACCACCAAGGCCGAGGGCCAGGTGACGGCGCTGCTGGTCGACGGCAAGCCGGTCGACCGCGCCGAAGCCGGTGTCGAGGTGCTGGTGGTCGTCAACCAGACCCCGTTCTACGGCGAGTCCGGTGGCCAGGTCGGGGATACCGGGACGATCCGCTCGATCGACGCCGCCGGCATCTCGGTTGCCGTGCTCGACGTCCAGCGCAAGCTTGGCGACGTGTTCGCGCATCGTGGACTGCTCTCGGGCGGCGGGCTCGCGGTCGGCGACGCGGTCGAGCTGACGGTCGAGTCCGAGCGCCGCGACCGGGTGCGGGCCAACCACTCCGCCACCCACCTGATGCACGAGGCGCTGCGCCAGCGCCTCGGCGAGCATGTCGCGCAGAAGGGCTCGCTGGTGGCGCCGGATCGGCTGCGTTTCGACTTCAGCCACCCGGCGTCGATCGGCCGAGACGACCTCGCCTGGGTCGAGGCCGAGGTCAATCGCCGGGTGCGCGGCAACTCCGAGGTGTCGACCCGCCTGATGTCGCCGCAGGCGCGCGATCGACGAGGGCGCCATGGCGCTGTTCGGCGAGAAGTACGGCGAGGAGGTCCGCGTGGTCTCGATGGGCGGCGCCGCCGACCAGGCGAACCGCGCGGCGTGGTCGGTCGAGCTGTGCGGCGGCACCCATGTCCGGCGCACCGGCGACATCGGCGTGTTCAAGATCGTCGGCGAGGGTGCGGTCGCGGCCGGGGTGCGCCGCATCGAGGCGGTGACCGGGGCCGGCGCGCTCGACTGGATCGCGGCGCGCGAGGCGGCACTGGCCGAGGCGGCGGCGGAATTGAAGACCACCGCCGAGGACGTCCCGGCCCGGGTCCACGCCCTGGTCGAGGAGCGCCGGCGCCTGGAGCGCGAGCTGGTGGAGACCCGCAAGAAGCTGGCGTCCGGCGGCGGTGCCGCGAGCGCGGTGAAGTCGGTGGCCGGGACCAGCTACGCGACGCGGTCGCTGGACGGCGTTCCGGCGCGCGAGCTGAAGGGCCTGGTCGACAGCCTGAAGAAGGAGCTCGGCTCGGGCGTGGTCGCGGTCGCCAGCGCCGACGACGGCAAGGCGTCCCTGGTGGTCGGCGTCACCGACGACCTGGTCGGCCGGATCAGCGCCGTCGACCTGGTGCGCGTCGGCGCCGAGGCACTCGGCGGCAAGGGCGGCGGCGGCCGCCCGGACATGGCGCAGGCCGGCGGCCCGGATCCGTCGCGGGCCCAGGCCGCGCTCGACGCCATCGAGGCGGCGCTGGCGAAGGTTCCGGCGACGGCCTGAACGCGACCAACCACGGGAGACCCGGATGGCCGAGACCACCCGCTTCGAGGGCACCGAGCGCTACGTCGCCACCAAGGACCTGATGGTTGCGGTCAACGCCGCCGTGGCGCTCGGCCGGCCGCTGCTGGTGAAGGGCGAGCCCGGCACCGGCAAGACCGTGCTGGCGCGCGAGATCGCCACCGCGCTCGGCAAGCCGCTGATCGAGTGGCACATCAAGTCGACCACCAAGGCGCAGCATGGGCTGTACGAGTACGACGCGGTGGCGCGGTTGCGCGACGGCCAGCTCGGCGACGAGCGGGTCAGGGACATCGCCAACTACATCCACCGCGGCAAGCTGTGGAACGCCTTTGCGGCCGACGAGCAGGTGGTGCTGCTGATCGACGAGATCGACAAGGCCGACATCGAATTCCCGAACGACCTGCTGCTCGAGCTCGACCGCATGGAGTTCCACGTCTACGAGACCCGCGAAACGGTGGCGGCCCGCCACCGGCCGATCGTCCTGATCACCTCGAACAACGAGAAGGAGCTGCCGGACGCCTTCCTGCGGCGCTGCTTCTTCCACTACATCCGGTTCCCTGACACCGAGACCATGGAGCGGATCGTCGACGTCCACTTCCCGAATTTGAAGAAAGACATGCTGCGGGCGGCGCTGACGGCGTTCTACGAGATCCGCGAGGTGCCGGGGGTCAAGAAGAAGCCGTCGACCTCGGAGCTGCTCGATTGGATCAAGCTGCTGGTGGTCGAGGACATTCCGCCGGAGGCGCTCAAGTCCACCGACCGCAAGGACATGATTCCGCCGTTGTACGGCGCGCTGCTGAAGAACGAGCAGGACGTCCATCTGTTCGAGCGGCTGGCGTTCCTGGCGCGCCGGGAGAGCCGGTCGTGACCGCCCGGGCCTTGCTGCTGGCGACGGCGCTGGCCGTGAGCGTCGCGGCCACCCCGGCAGCGGCCGGCAAGCTGTTCGACGCCGCGCCGGAGGCCCTGCGCGACTACGCCGATCAGGCGGGATACATCCTCGCCTCGATCGCGGTGTGCGGCGGCGATCCCGCCGAGGAGGAGTATTTCCGAGGTCTGGCCCGCGACAACCTGGCCCAGTTGGGGGCTGATGAGGACGATATCGGGTTCCTCGACCACTACATGGCCGAGGCCGCGGAAACCGCCAAGCCCCGCAAGCGCGATTGCCAGGAGGAAGGGGCGGTGCCCCTGACCGCCAAGTTGTTCGGCCACCGCCAGGCCGTCGAGAAGGCGCTGAAGGAGCGCCGGTAGCGGCTCCGGTCCGGGCACCGCGCGCAGTGCCCGGACCGTTGCGCGATCAGGCGACCTTGCGGACGGCGTCGCCGGAGCGAATCCGCGTCAACCAACCCCAGCTGAACGGGCAGGCCGGCTTCAGGAAGGTCCGCTCCTGCAGGAGAGCCGTGGCGAGCGCGGTGCGTCCGGCCCGGTCGGCAGCTTCCACAAGCGTGCGCTGGATGATGTCGCGCTGGGCGTGGCTGCCGCCGAACGGGTAGGTCCGGGTTCGCACCGGGAGCAGCAGGTCGGTGGCCCGGGCGTAGTCGCCGCGCCCGAAGGCGTGGATGGCGCCGACCACCGCCATGCCGACGGCGCGGGTCATGTCGCCGTTGGTGCCGTGGGCGGTCGCCCGGCGCTCGACCTCGGTGAGCAGACGGTCGGCATCGGTGGTGCGGCCGGTTGCGGCGTAGGCCATCATCGCGTGCATGTCGTTGAACGCGTAGAAGCCTTCCTCGCCGGTGCGGGCGTAGGTGTCGGCAAGGTCGGCCCAGCGGTCGCCGACCTCGAGCCCGCGCAGGTGCATCCGCCACAGGAAGGCGACGGCGTCGACCATCTCGAGCTGCAGCTGCGACGGAGCCGGTCGAACCCCGGTGTCGTAGATCGCCAGCGCCCGGTCGGTGTTGCCCTGGTCCATGTTGTAGAGCGCGGTGTGCCACCAGTTGTGGAACGCGAACGCGTTGCCCGGACGGCTCCAGCGGTCGGCGGCGCTCTCCATGAAGGCGATGCCCTCGGCCTGGCGCGCCTGCATCTCCATGACGTGCGCGACCGCGTGCTGGGCCCAGCCGTCGAACGGATCGAGCGCCAGCGCGTGCCGGCCGGTTTCCTCGGCGCGGCCGTAGTCGCCGTTCTCCTCGAGACCGAACGCCAGCATGCCAACAACGTAGGAATAGCCGGGGGTGTCGGCGGTCCAGGCGGGGAGGATCCGGGCGACGCGGCCGCGCAAATTGTCCCGGTCGCCGTGGTAGAAGTCGGACAAGTGCCCGGCCTGCAGGGCCAGCAGGTCGCGCGGGTGCTCGGCCGAGACGATGTCGAGGCGCCGTTTGTAGCCGGCCCAGTCGCCATCCGCCCAGGCGTCGATCGCGGCGATGTGGCCGCGCTCGCGGGCGTTGGCCTTGTCCTTCAGCGCCACAAGTCGGTCGCGGGTCTCGCGGACCGGGCCGGTCACGCTGCGCTCCCAGGCGGAGATCATGGTCTCGGCCTTGAGCACATGGCCCATCACGAAGTCCGGCTGTTCGGCGAGGGCCGCGTCGATCGTCGCGACCGGGTCGTTCATGTAGCTGTTGAACTGCAGGAGCGCCGCCTCGTAGGCGGCCAGGCTGCTGGAAGTCGCGGCCGAGACCGGCTCGCCGCGAGCGTCGCGTGTCGTCATGGGTTTCTTCCCTTGGCTCATTGTCGAGGCGGACCAGCCGCCGAATGCCCGGGCAAGATGGTGTCGTCGTGTTTCGGGACGGCGCCGCCCGGGTCGGCAAAGTGTTTCACTTGTTTCGCTGGCGGCTTGACCGGTGATCCGCGCGGGGCGACAAGAGTCGGATGTTCACCCGCTTCTTCTACGCGCTGCGCGAGGCGCAGGTCCCGGTGTCGCTGACCGAGTACCTGACGCTGCTGGAGGCCGTGAAGGCCGGGCTGGCGGCGCTGGTCGGTCGACGATTTCTACTTCCTGTCACGCGCCGCGCTGGTCAAGGACGAGCGCCATCTCGACCGTTTCGACCGGGTGTTCGGTCATGTCTTCCAGGGGCTGGAGGCGCTCGACGACCTGCTCGGCAAGGAGTTGCCGGAGGAGTGGCTGCGCAAGCTCGCCGAGTTGAACCTCACGCCCGAGGAGATGGCCAAGATCGAGGCGCTGGGCGGCTGGGACAAGCTGATGGAGACGCTGCGCCGGCGCCTGGAGGAGCAGAAGGGGCGTCACCAGGGCGGCTCGAAGTGGATCGGCACCGCCGGCACGTCGCCGTTCGGCGCCCAAGGCTACAATCCCGAGGGCGTGCGGATAGGCCAGGACGGCAACCGCAACTTCCGGGCGGTCAAGGTCTGGGACAAGCGCGAGTTCCGCAACCTCGACGACACGGTCGAGCTCGGCACCCGCAACATCAAGGTGGCGCTGCGCAAGCTGCGCAAATTCGCCCGCCAGGGGCGGCCCGGACGAACTGGATCTCGACGGCACGATCCGGAGCACCGCCAAGAACGGCGGCTGGCTCGACCTGCGGATGCAGGCCGAGCGGCGAAACGTCGTGAACGTGGTGCTGTTCCTCGACGTCGGCGGCTCGATGGATCCCTACATCAAGCTGTGCGAGGAGCTGTTCTCGGCCGCCCGGTCGGAGTTCAAGCACCTGGAGTACTTCTATTTCCACAACTGCCCCTACGAGCGGCTGTGGCGCGACAACCGACGCCGTCACGTCGAGCGCCTCGACACCCTGGAGGTGCTGCGCACGTTCGGGCCCGACTACAAGGCGGTGTTCGTCGGCGACGCCGCCATGAGCCCGTACGAGATCGCGGTCGCCGGCGGCAGCGTCGAACACATGAACCCGGAGCCGGGGGCGGTCTGGATCCAGCGCCTGGTGTCGCACTTCCGGCGTTCGGTCTGGCTGAATCCGGTGCAGGAGCGGTTCTGGAAGTACACCCAGTCGGTCGCGATGGTGCAGGAGCTGCTGGAGGGCCGGATGTACCCGCTGACGCTCGGCGGCCTGGACGGGGCGATCAAGGAGCTGAACTCGTGACGGCCGACCCGGCGGTGATCGAGCGTCTCGACCCGCGCCTGCACGCCTACCGCCCCGACCTGGCGGCCGCCGGACTGCTCGGTCGCGTCGAGGCGGCGCGGTTCGCCGAGCCGGCGGCGGCGCGGGTATCGGTCGGCCGCGCGTCGGTCAGGGAACAGCCGAGCGCCGTGTCCCGGCAGTCGACCGAGCTGCTGTACGGCGAGACGGTCGACGTGGTCGAGCGCGCCGACGGCTGGGCCTGGGTGCAGAACCGCACCGACGGCTACGTCGGCTATCTGCGCGACGACGCGCTCGGGGCGCCGGGACCGGCCGCCACCCATCGGGTGGCCGCGCTCCGCAGCTACCTGTTCGACGGACCGGACCTCAAGCTCGCCCCGCGCGACATCCTGCACATGACCAGCGCGGTGGCGGTGGCCGAGACCCGCGACGACGGCTGGTCGCGGCTGGCCGACACCGACGATGGCCCGGGCGGCTATCTCTGGACCCGGCACCTGGCGCCGCTCGGCGCCACCGCCCACGACTGGATCGCCACCGCCCGGCGGTTCCTCGGCGCGCCCTACGCCTGGGGCGGGCGGTCGTCGATCGGCCTCGACTGCTCGGCCCTGGTGCAGATCGCGTTGGCCCGCGCCGGGATCGCCGCACCCCGTGACAGCGACATGCAGGCCGCCGGCCTCGGTGCGGCGGTCGAGGGCGGCGTCGAGGCGGCACGCCCGGGCGACGTGCTGTGCTGGCCCGGCCACGTCGCCTTCCTGGTGGGCGGCGGTCGCATCCTGCACGCCAACGGCCATCACATGGCGGTCGCCGAAGAGAAGCTCGCCGAGTTCCGCGCCCGGACATTGGAGAAGGTCGGCGATGTCCGCGCCGTGCGTCGGCCGGGAATGCCGCCGGCGGCCTGACGGCGCGTCAGGTCGGGAGTGGGCCGACGGCCTTTCTGAACACGCCGGGCGTTACGCCGCGTGCCGCCCGGAAGGCTCGCGTCAGGTGGCTCTGATCGGCGAAACCGGCCTCGACGGCAGCGTCGGCCAGACCTGAGCCCTGTTCGATCAGTCGGCTGGCGCGGCGGACCCGGCGGTCACGGATGAACGCCGCGGGCGTCAGGCCGGCCGCTTTCCTGAAGTCGCGGATGACCTGGAAGCGGGTGACGCCGGCGGCGACGGCGAGGCGCCGCAGGTCCAGATCCTCGCCCAGATGGCTTTCGATCACCTGCTCGTACAGCGACAGACGCCTTCGCGAGCCGGCGCCCTCGGCCGGTTCGGCCCTTGCGTCCCAGTTCCCATGCCGCGCGATCAGCTGGCGCAACGCGACCAGCATCGAGGTCTCGGCTCGGGTCGCTTCCGTGGAGGTGGAGTCCCGGTGCGCGATCGCCAGCGCCCGGGCGAGGACGGGATCGTCCAGCGCTGCGCGCGCAAACAGCGGCTCCCGATCCTGCCCCAGCTCGTCGGCGATCCCGGCGAACAGGTCGGGTGGCGGGTAGAAGGTGCGATAGGCCCAGCCCTCGGCGCACCCCGCCTCGCCGTCGTGCCACTCCTCGGGATTGACCACCAGGACCGAGCCGGCCGGTGCCAGCACGCTCCGGCCGCCGATGCGGACACGTTCGCAGCCCGCGGTGATCAGGGCGACGACGTAGGTCGGGTGGGTGTGCATCTCGTAGCGGTGCTGCCGGAACCGCGCCTTCAGCAGGGCGAGGTCGTGGAAGCGGGCGTGACGCCAGAACTCCCTGGTCTCCTGCACGCCCCAACCCTCGCGGCGGTCAATCTGGTTCAAGACGGGCACCGGCCGACTCTCCTATGCACGCGGTAACCCAGGAGAGAGCCATGTCCCACAATGATCCGGTCGCCGCCGTCACGCCAGAGGTCGTCGCCTGGCGTCACCGTATCCACGCCAACCCGGAGCTGGGGTTCCAGGAGACCGCGACCGCCGCGTTCGTCGCCGACCGGCTCCGCTCGTTCGGCCTGGACGTCCACGAAGGGATCGGCGGGACCGGGGTCGTCGGTGTCCTGCGCGCCGGCAGCGGCGGCCGCGCGATCGGGCTGCGGGCCGAACTCGACGCCCTGCCGATCCGGGAGGCCGCCGACATTCCCTACGCGTCGACCCGGGACGGGGTGATGCACGCCTGCGGCCACGACGGCCACACCGCGATCCTTCTGGGCGCCGCCAAGCTGCTCGCCGGGTCCGGCGGCTTCGACGGCACGGTGGTGTTCATCTTCCAGCCGGCCGAGGAGGTGGTCGGCGGCGGACGGCGCATGATCGAGGATGGCCTGCTCACCCGGTTCCCGGTCGACGCGGTGTTTGCGCTTCACAATTGGCCCGGCTTTCCGGAAGGCCATGTCGGCGTTCGCGCCGGGCCGCAGATGGCCGCGGTCGACGATTTCGAGGTGACGTTCCGGGGCAGCGGCTGCCACGCCGCGATGCCGCATCTGGGCGACGATCCCATCCTGGCGGCGGCCGGCTTCGTGACGGCCATCCAGCGGGTCGTCAGCCGCAGCATCGATCCGCTCGCGCCGGTCGTCCTGTCGATCACGCAGATACACGGCGGCCGCTTCAACAACTTCGTCCCGGGCGAGGTGACGGTCGAGGGCACCTGCCGGTTCTACGACAGCGGCCTTTCGGATCACTGCGCCGTCGAGATCGAGCGCGTGGCGGCGGGCACCGCCGCCGCGCACGGCGTCACGGCGGAACTCGACCTACAAGCGCGGCTATCCACCGGTGGTCAACCCGGCGACCGGCGCCGCGATCGCCGCCGCCGCCGGCGCGGACACGGTCGGCCGCGAGCGCGTCCTCACGGACTTCCAGCCGAGCATGGGATGCGAGGACTTCGCGTTCATGCTGCAGGGCGTCGGCGACGGCGCCTACGCCTGGATCGGCGCCGGTGACGTCGGCCCGCGCGAGGGGCTGCACGGCGACCGGTTCGTGTTCAACGACGCCATCGTTCCGGTCGGCATCCGCTACTTCCTGAACGTCGTGCAGCGCGCGCTGCCGCCACGGCCGGCGGGAGGTTGAGGCTCCCGCGGCCTACACCGAGGTCTCGGCCCGCGGACTGTCCGGCACGTCGACGGTGATCGTGGCTTCGCCACCCGCCTCCAGGCGGTGGAAGGCGTCCTGCGGGCGGTCGAGGGCGAAGGTCTGCGCGCGGGTAAGGTCCAGGTAGAGGCCGCGCATCACCTTGTTGACCACGCCGTGGGCCACCACCACGTGCACACCGCCCAGGGCGTCGCAGTCCTCGAGGAACGGACGGACGCGGTCCTGGACGTCCTGGGTGCACTCGCCGTTCGGGTAGCGGTAGTTCCAGGGGTCGGCGTCACGGCGGGCGGCCTCCTCGGGGTGCGCCATGTCGAGCGCCTTCCAGCCGGGAAACCCGTCCCAGTCCCCGAGGGTGATTTCCTTCAGCCGGTCGTCCCACTCGATCGCCTCGTAGTCGACGCCGAGATGCTCGGCGACGATCGCCGCCGATTGCCGGGTCCGGCCGAGCGGGCTCGCCACCAACCGGAAGCGGGTGCCGGCCAGAAGCTCCGCCAGGGTGCGGCCGATGGCGTCGATCTGGGCGAGGCCGAGGCGGGTGAGCGGCGCGTCGAGCTGCCCCTGCAACCGGCCGATCCGGTTCCAGGTGGTCTCGCCGTGGCGCAGGAGATAGATGGTCGATGGCATGGTGGTATCGATTAGCCCAACCGCGGGGCGCGAGAAAGGACCTATTCCGGCCGGTGGCGATTCCGCTATCTCCGGGGCGCCTGAACCAGGAGGACGGCATGAGCGGGAACCCGATTCTCGACGATCTGCGGCGCGACGTGGCGGAGTTGGCCGAGACCGGCATCGCCCAGGTGGCGGTGCACGGCTGGGACAAGCCCGGCCTGGTCCCGCTCTGGTTCGGCGAGGGCGACCAGCCGACCCCGGCGTTCATCTGCGACGCCGCCGCCGAGGCGCTGCGCCGCGGCGAGACCTTCTACACCGACCAGCGCGGGATCCTGCCGCTCCGTCAGTCGCTGGCGCGCTACACCAAGCGGACGTTCGGGGTCGATGTGTCTGTCGACGAGGTCAGCCTGGTGACCGCGGGCATGTCGGCGCTGTACCTGGCCATGGACATGCTGATCGAGGCGGGCGACGAGGTCATCGCCGTCGGCCCGGTGTGGCCGAACATCTACTCGACCGTCGAGATCCACGGCGGCGTGGTCCGGCATGCCTCGATCGCGATGGTCGACGGGGAATGGACGCTGGACCTGGACGCGCTGTTCGCGCTCGCCGGCGAGCGCACCAAGGCGATCTTCGTGAACTCCCCGGGCAACCCGACCGGCTGGATGATGGAGAGCGAGGAGCAGCGGGCGCTCCTGGAGTTCGCGCGCGCCCGCGGCATCTGGGTGATCGCCGACGAGGTCTACCACCAGCTGGTGTTCGACCGGGAGGTGGCGCCGTCGTTCCTGCAGGTGGCGAACCGCGACGACAGGCTGCTGGTGGTCAACTCGTTCTCCAAGTCCTGGCTGATGACCGGCTGGCGGCTCGGCTGGCTGACCCATCCGGCGGCGCTCGGCCCGACCATCGCCAAGCTGGTGCAGATCACCACCTCCGGCGTGCCGCCGTTCCTGCAGCGCGCCGCGATCGCGGCGCTGGAGGACGGCGACCCTGTCATCCGCGACCTGAAGGCGCGCTGCAAGGCCGGCCGCGACCTGGTGTTCGACCGCCTGGAAGCCTGGCCGCGGCTGCGGCTGGCGCGTCCGAAGGCGGCCTTCTACGCCTTCTTCGCGGTCGACGGCATGACCGACAGCGTGGAGTACGCCAAGCGCATCATCGACGAGGCCAATGTCGGGCTGGCCCCCGGGTCGGCGTTCGGACCGGCCGGCGAGGGTTATCTCAGGCTCTGCTTCGCCGCCAGCGAGGCAACCCTGATCCGCGGCCTCGACGCGCTCGAGCCGATGCTGGGCGTCGGCGCCGACCAGCGCCGCAGCGCGTAACCCCGGACGCGACCGGCTCTCTCCACGTGCTCGTCAGGTCAGTGATCGGCCACCCTCTCCCTCCTCGTCGTCATCCCGGACGCACGCGCGCAAGCGCGGGCGATCCGGGACCCATCCGCCGCACCGCTGGTGGCAGCATCGGGGGCCCACCGTCGCGACGTCGGCCCCGGACAGCCGCGGCTTTGCCCCGGCTTCCGGGGTGACGGCAGAATTAGGGGGCAGTGGCGGAATACGGGGCCGGATCGGTCGTGTCCACTCGAAGGGACTCCAACTTTCCGTCGACAAAAGAGCAGCGATCAGACCGATTTCCCATTCGTCGTCATCCCGGACGAACGCGCCTCGGCGCGGGCGATCCGGACCCACCCGCCGCGCTGCCGGTGGCAGCATCGGCGAGCCGCCGTCGCGTCGTGGGCCCCGGACAGCCGCGGCTTCGCCCCGGCTTCCGGGGTGACGGCAGTAATAGGGAACAGCCGCGAACCACGGCGTGCGCGGCCGGCGAGATCGGTGTATGCTAATCTGATGTCGCGAGGGCACGTTGCATGGCGCTGAGGCCGACCGGACCGGGTGACCCGAGGGTTGCCTCGCCGCGTCCGCGGCCGGCCGCCGTGCCCGGGCGCGCCGCCCCGACGGCGATCCCGGCGATACCGGAGCGCACCCGCCCGGAGCGCGGTTTCCGGCTGAAGACGGCGGTGACGCCCGAGGAGATCGAGCGGCAGATCCAGCGCCTGATGACGCTGATCTCCAACGACAACATCGACCCGGATGCGCCGCCGGGCAGCTATCTCAACCTGCTGGTCTGACGCTGCCGCGGTCAGCCGAGAAGCGGCGCCAGCAGCGACGCTCCGGACACGCCCAGCAGGACCAGCAGGATGCGCGCGAACAGGCGGTCGTCGACCCGCCGGTACAGGCTGAATCCGAGCCAGGCGCCGAGCCCGATGGCGGGCAGCGCGGTCAGCAGCAGGCCGCCGACTTCGGCGGTCAATCGGCCCTGCCACGCGTAGGCGCTCAGCGTGGCGATGTGCATCGCGGTGTTGAACAGCTGGAACACGCTGCGCTGCCGGTCCTTGGGCCAGCGTCGCAGCGAGCACCAGATCGTCGGCAGCACCCCCGACAGGCCGGCGAAGCCGCCGAGCACGCCGCCGGCGAACCCGACGGCGCCGTCGGCGCCCCGGTTGTCGATCGCCAGCGCCGGCAGACGGCCGGCGAGCAGGACCGATACCGCGTAGAGCAGGAGGAGGGCGCCGGCGACGTGACGGAAGGTGTCGGGCGAGATCACCGACAACAGGGCGGCGCCGATCGGCACACCCAACACGCCGCCGAGCAGGAACGGTCGTGCCGAGCGCCAGTCGAGACGCCGCCAGATCATTGGCAGCACGATGAGCTGGACCGCCAGCGACGCGGAGACCACCAGCGGCGACACAACGCCGGGCGGCAGCACATGCGCGTACAGCCCGAGCGTGGTGGCGGCGAACGCGAAAGCCGGCGAGCCCGCTGGCGGTCGCCCCGATCAGGGCCCCGACGACGACAACCAGCAGGACGAGGGGGTCGGCGGGCACCGGTGTTCAGGCCGGTGCGACGCCGGAAACCGAGGGCCGGGCGGTCACCGGGTCGGGAAGGCGGTGACCAGGCGACAGGTGCCCCGACCCATCGCCTCGAGAACCACCGTGATGCCGTGGGCCGGCAGGCCGGACGCGTTGCCACGCTCGACCAGGATGCCGATCGGCTGTTCGAACGCCCTGCGCACCTCGGCGCGCTCGCCGGGCATGGCGGTCTTCGCCCAGCTGTCGTAGGCGTCCTCGTCCGGCCGCAAGCGCGGCCGAGATCACCTGCCGGGCGGTGAGCGGGTCGGGAAACGAACTGGTGGCCGGCTCGCCCGGTCGGCGCGCGAGCCAGGCCGACAGTTCGGTGCTGTTCCGGCCGACATGCCGATCCATGGTCTCGCCGCCGAGATTCTCCTGCTCCTGGAGCCAGCCATCCTTGAAGGTGCTGGGAACGCATTTCGCCGCCGCCGGCGTCGCCCACAGCGACGCAAGTACCAGCAGAACCGCTACACGCGCCGGCTGCCGCATTCCCGCCCCTCGATCAGCTCATCGCCTTCTGCAGATTCTCGTCCAGTTTGCCGAGAAATTGCTGGGTTGTCAGCCACGGCTGGTCCGGGCTGATCAGCAGCGCCAGATCCTTGGTCATGTGGCCGGACTCGACGGTGTCGACGCAGACCTTCTCGAGGGTCTGGGCGAACCGCGCGACCTCGGGGGTGTCGTCGAACTTGGCCCGGAACGCCAGCCCGCGGGTCCAGGCGAAAATCGACGCGATCGGGTTGGTCGAGGTGTCCTTGCCCTGCTGGTGCTGGCGGAAGTGGCGCGTGACGGTGCCGTGTGCCGCTTCCGACTCGACGGTCTTGCCGTCCGGCGTCATCAGCACCGACGTCATCAGGCCGAGCGAGCCGAAGCCCTGGGCCACGGTATCCGACTGGACGTCGCCGTCGTAGTTCTTGCAGGCCCACACGAAGGCGCCCGACCACTTCAGGGCGGAAGCGACCATGTCGTCGATCAGGCGGTGCTCGTAGACGATGCCCTTCGGCCTTGAACTTGTCGGCGAACTCGGCCTCGAAAACCTCCTGGAAGAGATCCTTGAAGCGGCCGTCATAGGCCTTGAGGATGGTGTTCTTGGTGGACAGATAGACCGGCCAGCCCAGGTCGAGGCCGTAGTTGAAGCAGGCGCGGGCGAAGCCGATGATCGACTCGTCCAGGTTGTACATGGCCATCGCCACGCCGCCGCCCGGGAAGTCGAACACGTCGAAGGACATCGCCTTGCCGCCGTCCTCCGGCTGGAAGGTGAGGGTCAGCTTGCCCTTGCCCGGGACCACGAAATCGGTGGCGCGGTACTGGTCGCCGAAGGCGTGGCGGCCGATGACGATCGGCTGCGTCCAGTTCGGCACCAGGCGCGGGACGTTCCGGCAGATGATCGGCTGGCGGAAGACGGTACCGCCCAGGATGTTGCGGATGGTGCCGTTCGGCGACTTCCACATCTTCTTGAGCTTGAATTCCTCGACGCGGTCCTCGTCGGGGGTGATGGTCGCGCACTTCACGCCCACGCCGTACTGCTTGATGGCGTTGGCGGAGTCGACGGTGATCTGGTCGTCGGTCGCGTCGCGGGCCTCGATGCCCAGATCGTAGTACTTCAGGTCGACGTCGAGGTAGGGGAAGATCAGCTTGTCCTTGATCATCGCCCAGATGATCCGCGTCATCTCGTCGCCGTCGAGCTCGACGATCGGGTTTGCCACCTTGATCTTGGCCATCGAAAGCTCCCAGTCACACCTACAAGTCGCCCGCAGGACCGGCGGGCGCGGCACAATATCATCGAAGACGTCGCGCGCAAGTCGGCCGCGCCGTCAGCGGCGCCGTGTCACAGCCATTTCGAGGACACGTCCGCGGTCGACACCGGAAACCCCGCCAGCGCGTCGAACACATCGTCCACCGTCGCCACCACCCGGTACAGATCCCGGTTCGCCGGTCGCGTGAAGCCGGACTCGATCGAGTGTTCGATGAGGGCGAGCAGAGGCTGCCAGTAGCCGGCGATGTCCACGATTATCACCGGCTTGCTGGACAACCGAAGCTGCGACCAGGTCAACACTTCGAGCGTCTCGTCGAGGGTGCCGAGGCCGCCCGGCAGCACCACAAAGGCGTCGGCGCGCTCGTACATGACGGCCTTGCGGTCGTGCATGCTCTCAGTGACCACGAGTTCGCTGACGGCGCCGTGGCCGACCTCGAGGTTCATCAGGAACCGCGGTATCACGCCCGTTACGCGCGCGCCACGCTCGAGCGCGGCGTCGGCGACCAGCCCCATCAGGCCGACCCGTCCGCCGCCGTAGATCAATTCGTCGCCGCGCTCGGCGAGCAGATGCCCGAGTGCCGTGGCAGCGTCGCGGTAGCGCGGGTCGACGCGGGAGGAGGAACCGCAGAAGACGCAGATCCGGCGCGGCTGAGGATCGGTCGATGTCGTCATGAGGCCGTCTTTGGCACCGCGCGCTCGGATGGTCAACCGCGGACGGGCAGGGGACCGTTGGTCGGGACCCGCCGAGTGCAGCGGGACCCGCCGATTGTAACGGAACCGGGACGGGTTTAAGGTCGATCGCTCATTGCACGGCTTGCGGATCGATGGTCGCGAAACCGGTCACAGTCGGCGTCGTCGGGGTCATCGTCCTGGCTTCCGCCCTCGTCCTGAACTACTTCGTCCTGCCGGACGAGGAGGCGGAGACCGCGACTCCGACGGTCGCTTCCCCGGCGACCCGTACCACGTCGCCGCTCCGGCCGGGTGAGCCTGGGCCCGGTGCGGCCGGATCGAGCGTATCCACCTCGGCAGCGCCCGTGACCTCGAGCCCGGCGGCTCCGGCGACGCGTTCCGAGCCGGAACGCGAGCGACCGCTGGCGCCGAGCTTCGACGTGGTCCGGGTCGATCCGGACGGGAACGCCGTGTTCGCCGGGCGCGGCGTTCCGAACAGCGAGATCATCATACTGGACGACGAGCAGGAGCTTGGACGGGTTACCGCCGACGATCGGGGCGAGTGGGTGTTCATTCCGCCGGCGCGGCTCTCGCCCGGTGAGCGCGTGCTGTCGTTGCGCGGCGCCGGGTTGGGACCGGCGGGCTCGGAATCCGCCGACGCGGTGGTCCTGGTGATCCCGGAGAAGGGCAAGGACATCGCCGGCCGACCGTCGTCCCAGCCAGGAACACCCCTGGCGGTCGTGGTGCCCCGTGACCAGGGGCCGCCGGTGGTGCGACAGCGCGGGTCCTGCAGGCGCCAGCGGCCGGTCCTCTGGCGGCCGGCTCCGGCGCGTCGGCCGACGCCGCCGGACCGGAGGCGTCGTCGGTGACAGCCGCCGGTTCCGCGACTGCCTCGGGCGCCACCGCGACGGGCACCGGAGCGGACGCGGGAACGCCGCAGAGCGTCGGGTCGCCGAAATCCGGAACCCAGACCGCCGGAACCCAGACCGCCGGAACCCAGGCCTCCGGAACCCAGACCGCCGAAACCCAGACCGCCGGAACCCAGGCCTCCGAAACCCAGATCGCCGGGTTGCCGTCCCCGAGAGCGCCGATCCCGCCGCCTGCTGCCGGTACCGAGCCGACCCGCGCCGATCCCGCGACGGCTCCGTCGGTGCCCGGAATGTCGTCCTATCCAGAAGCGTCGGCGACCACGCCGCGGGCAGGCGAAGCGGGTTCCTCGGGTGTCGCGGTCGATGTTATCGACTACGACGACAAGGGCGACGTGGTGTTCAGCGGCCGGGCCGACCCGGGCGCGCGGGTCGAGGTCTTCATCGACGACCGCAAGGTCGGCGATACCGACGTCGACCGCGAGGGACGGTGGACCATGCGCCCGGAGGAGCCGGTGACGCCCGGCCCTCACGAACTGCGCGTCGACAACGTAACCGCGGCCGGAACCATCGAGGCCAGGGTCGCGTTTCCGTTCGTCCGTGCCAACCCGCTGACCGAATTGCCGGGGAACCGGCTTGTGGTCATCCAGCCGGGCAACAATCTCTGGCGAATCGCCACCCGGGTGTATGGGGACGGTGTCCGCTTCGTCGAGATCTTCGACGCCAACCGGGACCAGATCCTCAACCCCGACCTGATCTACCCGGGCCAGGTATTCGGCCTGCCCCGGGCGAACTGATCCGAGAGGGACCCTTGTTCGATTCCATTCTGGTTCCGATCGCCCGGGAAGGGCGACCGTTCATTGCCGCGTTCGCCGTGGCGACCATCGTGCTGGGGTTCATCGCCGAGTGGCTGCTGGTTCCCGGCGGCATTCTGACGGCGTGGTGCGTGCTGTTCTTCCGCGACCCCGACCGGGTCACGCCGACCCGTGACGGCCTGGTGGTCAGCCCGGCCGACGGCCTGGTGGTGTCAGTCGCCACGGTTCCCTGGCCGAAGGAACTCGCCATGGGTGAGGGCGAGGCGACCCGCATCGGCATCTTCATGAACGTGTTCGACGTGCACGTGAACCGGACTCCGGTGGACGGCAAGGTGGTCAAGCTGGCCTACGTGCCGGGCGCGTTCTTCAACGCGTCGTTCGACAAGGCCAGCGAGCACAACGAGCGCCAGCTGGTGGCGATGGAGACCCGCGACGGCCGGCAGCTCGCCTTCGTGCAGATCGCCGGCCTGGTGGCTCGCCGGATCGTCTGCAAGATCACCGAGGGCCAGACGCTGCTCGCCGGCGAGCGCATGGGGATGATCCGCTTCGGCAGCCGGGTGGACGTGTACCTTCCTGCCGGAGTCTCTCCGCTGGTGGTCGAAGGTCAACGGTGTGTCGCGGGGGAGACCGTCGTCGCCGACCTCCAGTCCGCCGAGCCGCCCCGGCGTGGGGGGGTGCGATGAGACGCTTCCGGCGTCGCCGCAGCAGTCCCCGGTTCAGCGGGCAGTCCTTCAACAAGCTGATCCCGAACCTGATCACGGTTCTGGCGCTCTGCTTCGGCCTGTCCGGCCTGCGGTTCGCCCTCACCGGCCAATGGGAGTTGGCGGTGGCGATGATCGTGCTGGCGGCGGTGTTCGATGCCCTGGACGGCCGCATGGCCAGGCTGCTCCGGGCGCAATCGAAGTTCGGGGCGGAACTCGATTCACTCGGCGATTTCGTCAGTTTCGGCGTGGTGCCCGGGGTCATCGTGTACTTGTGGTCGTTGCAGCCGCTCGGCAGCTTCGGGTGGATGGCGGCGCTGTTCTACGCCACCTGCTGCATGCTGCGGCTGGCGCGCTTCAACTCACGCCTGGACGACGACAAGCCGGCGTTCGCCTACAACTACTTCACCGGCGTGCCGGCCCCGGCCGGGGCGGGGCTCGCCCTGCTGCCCATGATGCTCTCGTTCCAGACCGGCCTCGACCTGGACGGCGTGCCAATCCTGGTGGCGGCCTGGCTGGTTGCGGTCGGGCTTCTGATGGTCAGCCAGCTTCCGACGTTCTCGTTCAAGCGCATGAAGGTCCCGCAGCGCATGGTGCTGCCGATCCTGATCGGCGCCGGCCTGGTCATCGCCGGCGTGGTGAGCGCCCCCTGGTTCATGCTGGCGCTGCTGATCATGGCGTATCTGGCGTCAATCCCGCTGTCCGTGCTGGCCTACCGCCGGCTGCTGCGCGAGGCTGAACGCATGGCCTCGCCCGCATCGACGCTCGCCGACGGTGACGGAACCGCCGGCCCGGGCGACACCGTCGTCGGCGATCCGCCGGCACCCGGCGACCGGCCCGCGAATTTCCACTAGGCGGTAGCCCGGATGCTCGACGCCGCGCTGCGCCGGGTGATCGATCCGCCGCTCGACGCGGTCGGGCGGCGCCTCGCCGGCTCCGGGGTGTCGGCGAACGCGGTGACGGTGACAGGTTTCGCGATCGGCCTGGCGGCGGTCCCGGCGCTGGCCCTCGGCCGCCCCGACCTGGCGCTGGCGGCGATCCTCCTCAACCGGGCGGCTGACGGGCTGGATGGCGCGGTGGCGAGGGCGACCGGGCCGACCGATCTCGGCGGCTACCTCGACATCGTCCTCGACTTCCTGTTCTACAGCGCGGTGGTGTTCGGCGTCGCCCTGGGGCGGCCGGACCAGGCGCTCTGGGCGGCCTTCCTGATCTTCAGCTTCATCGGCACCGGCTCGTCCTTCCTCGCCTACGCCATCATCGCCGCCAAACGCGGCGCCAGCACCGAACGGCGTGGCCGCAAGAGCATCTTCTATCTCGGCGGCCTCGCGGAGGGCGGCGAGACGATCCTGGCGTTCGTGCTGATCTGCCTGTTCCCCGACGCCTTTCCCTGGATTGCCGGGATGTTCGGCGCGATGTGCTGGCTGACCACCGCCAGCCGCATCGGACAGGCCGTGCGCGACTTCGCCGACTGACGTCGCCTCACTCGGCGGCGTGCGGAACCTCGTAGTCGGGGGCCGCGCGGCCGCCGTGGCGTCGGCCACGCCGCTCCGAGATCCAGCCAGCCATGCGTTCCCAGCCTTGTCGGGCGGTCTCCCGGAACATCAGCGCCGCCGGGGTAACCACCAGGGTCAGGACGGTGGCGAAGGTCAGGCCGAACACGATGGCGGTCGACAGCGACACCCACCACTGGGTCGACGGCGCACCGACGGTGACCGAGCGGGTGACGAAGTCGATGTTCATCTGCAGCACCATCGGCATCAGGCCGAGGATGGTGGTGACGGTGGTCAGCAGGACCGGCCGCAGGCGCTGCGCGCAGGTTCGCAGGATCGCTTCCCGGACGCTCGCCGAGGTGGTCTTCAGGGTATCGAAGGTGTCGATCAGCACGATGTTGTTGTTGACCACGATGCCGGCCAGCGCGATCACGCCGATCCCGCTCATCACGATCCCGAACGGCTTGCCGGTGACCATCAGCCCGATCATCACCCCGATGGTCGACATGATCACCGCGGACAGGATCAGCAGCGCCGAATAGAAGCTGTTGAACTGGGTGACCAGGATGATCGCCATGATGAACAGGGCCACGCCGAACGCCTTGACCAGGAACGCCTGGGCGGCCTGCTGCTCCTCGTCCTCGCCCTTGAACGCAACTTCCAGGTCGGCCGGAATGTCGGCCTCGCTGAGCCAGGCCCGCAGTTCCCGGACCTTGTCGTTCGGCAACACCCCCTCGGCCACATCGGCTTTCACCGTGATCGCCGGACGTGCGTCGACGCGGCGGACCTTTCCGACCTTGGGTTCGGCCGTCATGGTCACGAAGTTCCCGATCGGCATCAGGCCGTCGTCGGTCTCCATCCGGATCCGCTCGAGCTGCGCGAGCGTGCGCAGGGCCACCGGGTACCGAACGACCACGTCGACTTCCTCATCGCTGTCGTCCGGACGGTAGTCGGTGATCTTCATGCCCTTGGTGACCAACTGGACATAGCGGCCGATCAGGCTGACGTCGGCGCCGAACTTGGCGGCCTGGGCGCGATCGACGGTCAGTCGCCACTCGATGCCGGGAATGTCGCGGGTGTCCTCGAGCTCGACCAGCCCGGGGGTGTTCCGAAACCGTTCCAGGACCATGTCCGCCACTCGGTCGAGCGCCTCCCGGTCATGGCCGCGCAGCTGGATCTGCACCGGCTTGCCGGTCGGCGGGCCGGCTTCGGCCTCGCGCGGCTCGACCCGGATCCCGGGCAGGTGCGCTGTGCGTCCGAACGATCTCCGTCAGGATCTCGCGGGCCGGCGGCCGCTCCTGCCAGTCCTTGAACTCGATCTGGAGGGTGGCGATCACGTCCTCGGCTACTTCCTCGCCGGTGCCGCCGCCGGACGGCTTGCCGATGAAGGTGTAGATCGACGCATAGCCGCCGATCTCGAGCATCGCGCGTTCGACCGGCAGGACCAGTTCGCGCCTTTCCTCGATCGACAGATCGCCCTGGGCGTGGACGTGGATGAGCGCGGTGTCCGGCTCGACGTCGGGAAAAACTCGATGCCGTTGCCGTGGGTGGCGTAATAGGCCTGCACGCCGATGAGCGTGCCGAAGGCCGCCAGGAGCACCAGGCCCGGGCGGCGCAGCGCCGCGTTCAGCACCTTCAGGTAGCCGCCGGTGAAGCCGGTGATGTCCTCGATGTTGCCGGTCTCGGCGGCCGCCAGCTGCCGCCGGCTCGCGCTCGTCCTGCGCGCTCGCCTTGCCGACCAGCGCGCCGAGCGCCGGCACGAACACCAGCGCCATCAGCAGCGAGGCGCTGAGCGTCGCCAGCAGGGTGATCGGCAGGAACTTCATGAACTCGCCGACCACGCCCGGCCAGAACAGCAGCGGAAAGAACGCAGCCAGGGTGGTTGCGGTGGAGGCGATGATCGGCCACGCCATGCGCTTGCCGGCCTCGGCGTAGGCCTCGCGGCGGGACAGCCCCTCGGCCATCCGGCGGTCGGCGGATTCGGTTACCACGATCGCGCCGTCGACCAGCATGCCGACCGCCAGGATCAGGCTGAACAGCACGACGATGTTGATGGTCATGCCGAGCGACGACAGCACCAGCATGGCCAGCAGGAACGACCCCGGGATCGCGATGCCGACCAGCCCGGCCGAGCGAATGCCCATCGCGCCGACGATCACGATCATCACCAGCAGCACGGCGCTGGTCACGTTGTTCTGCAGGTCGAGCAGCATGATCTCGATCTGGTCGGACTTGTCCTGGCTGAAGGTGATCTCGATGCCGTCCTCGAAGCCGCCGGAAATGGCGCCCACCACCGAGCGCACGTTCGCGATGGTGTCGATGACGTTGGCTCCGGTGCGCTTGGTCACCTCGATGGCGATCGCCGGCTTGCCGTTGAGGCGGGCGTAGGTCTCGCGGTCCTTGAAGCCCTGCTGGACGTAGGCGATGTCGCGGATCCGGACCACCGCGTCGCCGTTGACCTTGATCGGCTGGTCCAGGATGTCGGCCACGGACTGGTACAGCCCCGGCACCTTGATCGGAAAACGACCGCTGCCGGTGTCGAGGGCGCCGGCCGCGATCAGCTGGTTGGAGCGCGAGACCGCGTCGAGAACCTCGACTGCCTGCAGCCCGTAGCTGTCGAGCTTGATCGGATCGACCACGACCTCGACCAGTTCCTCGCGTTCGCCGGCCAAGCGCGCGTCGAGGACGTCGGGAATGCCGCGGATCTCGTCGCGCACGTCACGCGCCAGATGCAGCAAGTCGCGTTCCGGGATCTCGCCCGACAGCGTCACCACCAGCACCGGGAACAGCGAGAAGTTGACCTCGTGGACCGTCGGTTCCTCGGTATCCTCGGGCAGCTCGACCTTGGCGATGTCGACCTTCTCGCGGACATCGTCGAGGGCGACGTCGGCGTCGAAGCCGGCGTCGAACTCCAGCACAGTGCTGGCGCCGCCTTCGTAGGCTTGCGAGCGCATCTCCTTCACGCCGACAATCGAGCGCAG
This sequence comes from Rhodospirillaceae bacterium, assembly GCA_018401495.1. Taxonomy (GTDB): domain Bacteria; phylum Pseudomonadota; class Alphaproteobacteria; order Thalassobaculales; family Thalassobaculaceae; genus Thalassobaculum_A. Next base: position 87,360 of record JAGYJX010000005.1, on the reverse strand, counting down.
CTCCTGCTCAAGCGGGCGCAGCAGCAGCCGCTCGGCATCCTCAGGCGAGATGCCCTCGTGCTTCAGGAGGACGTAGATGACCGGAATGTTGATGTCCGGGTCGGCCTCCTTGGGGATGTCGATGTAGGCGACGGTTCCGGCGATCAGGATCAGCAGCAGGACCGACACCGTGGTGCGGGTCCGTGTCAGCGCCGCGTCGATCAGGGCTCCTCATGACTGCGGTGCTCGCGGGTCCACCTCGACCGCCGTGACCGCTTCGCCATCCTTGACCAGCTGCTGGCCGACCATGATGATCCGCGTCGACTCTGGCAGGCCGGCGACCCAGGCGCCGGCGCCGTCGGAGCCGAGGACAGCGACCGGATGGAACCGCGCGACCTCGGTGTCGTCCACCACCACCACGCCGATGCGCCCGTCGTCGTCGAGGATGAACGCCGCCGGCGAGATGTGGTGGGCCCGGCGCGGTGGCAGCGGAACTCGAAGCTCGGCCGTCATACCCTGGCCGATCCGCCCGTCGGGGTTCTGGAACGTCGCCTCGACCGTGAAGGTACGGGTCGCGGGGTCGGCGACGGCGGCGGTGTAGGTCAGGATGGCCGGGAGCTCGAAGCCGTTCGACAGGCGCACCGACGCCGGCATCCCTTCGCCGAGAGCCGGCGCCTCGCTCTCCGGAATCTGGGCCACCGCGCGCATCGGATCGAGCTCGACCAGGGTGGCCACGGCGTCGCCGACCTGCAGGTAGTCGCCGATCTCGACAGGACGACGATCGAGGACGGCGCGGAACGGCGCCACCACGCGGGTCCGATCGAGGTCGACCCGGATCCGGGCCTGCTCGGCGCGGGCCTCCTGCAGGTCGGCGAGCGCCTCGGCGCGCTTGGTCTCGGCCTGATACCCCCTGGCGGCGAGCTGGCGGGCGGCGTCGTGCTCGATCCGCCGCTGCTCGACCCGGGCGCTGGCGCGCTCCAACTGGGCCGGGCGGTCCGCCTCGTCGAGTTCCAGGATGACATCCCCGGCCTCGACCAGCGAGCCCTTGGCGGGGCCGACCCGCACGACCCGGCCTTCGGTCTCGACCCGAATCTCGACCGACCGTGCCGAATGCGTCTGGCCGGCCGCGCGGACCACGGCGACGTAGTCGTCGGCCGTCGAGCGGATCACCCGAACGCGGGTACGGGGATCGCGCGCCGCGGGTGGCGCCTGATCGGCAGCGGTTTGCGCGGCGGCGGTCGCCGGTCCGTCGTCGAACTGCCCGGACAGAACCCATCCGGTCCCGGCGGCCGCGATCACCACGGCCAGGACGATGGATCGATTCACGCGCATCGTGTGCATCCTCGTTCGGTGGTCTTCATTCCGCCGCCTCGGGCAGTCGACCATTCCCGGATAGCAAACGGTCGCGATTCTCGATCAGGTAGTCGGCTGCCGCCTGGTAGATCGCCACACCGAAACCGGACACCAGCCAGCGTCCGGGATCGATCTCCTCGCCGGAGGCAAGGCGTTGCGCCCGGCAGGCGACGATGTGCTCGGCCTGCGACCGATAGGAGTCGATGTAACGGTCGATCAGATCCGCCACCCGATCCATCGGTAACTCACGGGCGAAATACAGCAGAAAGAGCATGTCGGAGCGGAATTGGTCGGGCTCGGGGTCCTGGCCGATCGCCTGATGGAAGGCGTCGCGTCCGGCCGCGGTCAGGCGGTAGACCTTCTTGTCCGGCCGGCCATCCTGCTCCCGGGCTTCGGCTTCCGCGAGTCCCTCGGCCAGCAGCCGCGAGAGCGCGGGGTAGATCGATCCGAAACTGGCGCGTTGGAAATGGGCGAAGGGACCTTCCTCGAACGCCTTCTTGATCTCGTATCCGGTCGCCTCACCCTTGAACAGGACGGCGAGGCACAGCGTCTTCACGTCCATCGGGGCAGGCCCTCAACCGGGGTTTTCCATATCGAACCGATATATATACTCCCGATATATCAAATCAAGCGAACGCTGCAACGAAAAGCGGCGGCGCATCCGTGTTGCGCCGCCGCTCTGTGTCTTGTGTCGAGATCCGACGGAAGCTCTCAGACCGGCCTGAGATCCTCGGCTGCCATCTTGCCGTTCCGCTGCGGCTTCATCTCGTACATGATCGCCTGGCCCTCGTTCAAACCCTGCAGGCCGGAGCGCTGCACCGCAGTGATGTGAACGAACACGTCGGCACCGCCGTCGTCCGGCTTGATGAACCCGTAACCCTTCGTGGTGTTGAACCACTTCACCGTACCAGTCGGCATTCGATACGCACTCCAAACGCGACGCGTCCGCCGGACATTGCAGAAATCACCACCTCAGGACGCTCGGGTGCCGCTGCTGCAGGGCGAATTCGGTCACGCGGGCGCCGGATGACGTCTCACCCGTCTCCTCAGGCGATGCCGATCCCGAACGCCGGGGTCGGAGCACAACCCATACGCCGTCTCGTGTCATCTGTCGACGGGTTCATGTTTCCGCGTCTTGTCGGTTGCATGCACAGCCACCGGCGGTCACAGTCGAGGCATGCGACTTTTCCTTGCAGCCCTAATAGTTGCGCTGATGTGTTCCGATGGCGCTTCTGCACGGGAGCGGCTGAACCTTCATCTTGCCTTCGGGATACGGACGCCGCTCTACGGCACTCTGGCGGAGCGGCTGGCCGCAGAGGTCGGCGAGCGCTCCGGCGGGGCGCTGCGCCTGCGGTTGCACGAACCCGGGTCGATTGTGCCGCGCTTCGGGTACCTCGACGCCGTCGCCCAGGGGGCGCTGGACGCCGCCTGGGGCACGCCGGCGGTGCTTTCCGGGCGCGCGCCGGAAGCGGTGCTGTTCACCGGCGTGCCGTTCGGACTGGCGCCCGGCCGAGCATCTGGCGTGGGTCCGCGACGGCGGCCGGCCGTCCGCTCTACGACGCCCTGTACGCCCGCTTCGGCGTGGTCGGCATGCCGTGCGCGGCCGTCGGACCGGATGGCTTGGCGTGGCTGAAGCGACCGCTTGACGAGGCGGCCCCGTTCCGAGGACTGCGCATCCGCGCGTTCGGCCTGCCGGCGCGCATTCTCGACGCGATGGGAGCGGCGAGCGCGACGGGCTTCGGCGCCGACCTGATGGTGGGGCTTGCGACCGGCGCTTTCGACGCCGCCGAGGCCGGCGTGCCGGCGGCGGACATCGCCGTCGGGCTGCACACCGTGGCGGCCGTCTACCTGCATCCAAGTCCGCTGCAGCCCGCCACCCTGCTGGACGTGGTGGTCAACGCCGAGCGGTGGCGCCGGCTGTCGACCGATGGCCGGGCGGCGTTGCAGGAGGCGTGTCTTGCCACTGGCGACTTTGCCGAGGGCGCCAACCGCGAGGCCAACGCCGGCGCGCTGACGGCGATCGCCGCGGCCGAGGTGGCGGTGTCGGCGCCATCGGAGGCCACGGTGACGGCCCTGCGCTCGGCCTGGCGGCAGGTTCGCGACCAGCAGACGGCGGTCTCGGAACCGTTCGCGCAGGTTCTCAGAGCCTATCCAGCCACCGTCGACTGATTCAGGCGTCGTTCACGCCGCAGGCTACCGCTGGCGGCGCGGCGATGCTACGACGCCAGCGACATCGATCGCCGGGAACTCCCATGAAAGACCTGCGGCACCTGGACCCGGACCTCCGTGAAACCCTGCGCCGCACGCTGCTCGACCCGTCGACGCTGGCCGTTCGACCGGAGGTCCTGCAGACCGCCATCGTTGTCCTGCATCCGGACGACATCAAGCGGCTCGCGACCTGGCAGAAATGCCTGGACCCGACCCCCGCCACCGATCATGTCCGGCGTCAGATGAACCGCCTCGCCGACGGCCGCCGGTACCGGCAGTCGGTGCTCCCCACCTGGAAGCGCTACCGCAAGGTCGACTTCGGCGACGGGCTGGCGCTGCTGTTCGCGATCGACCATCCGGCGGTCAACGCCTTCATGCGGCGGGTGATGCCGGCGACCGGCGTGCATGAGCCGGAGTTGGTCGCCTATCTCCGGCAAACCGTCCGGCGCGGCGACCTGGTCGTCGATATCGGCGCCCACGTCGGCTACGTGTCGTGCGTCGTCGGCGCCCTGGGCGCCGCCGTGTTGGCGGTTGAGATGCAGCCGACCCTGATACCGATGATCCAGCTGAACGCCTGGGCGAACGACCTCTGGTCGGTGCACACCCTGTGCGCGGCGATCAGCGACCGGACCGGTCTCGTCCCGTCGCTGCGCGTCAGTCCATCCCCGGGCCTGCAGGCCACGGTTGGGCAGTGGGAGCGCGGTCAGTACCCGCTGAACGGCCAGAACCACGATCTGATCCCGACGCTGACGCTCGACGATCTGTTCCCGCAGGCGCCTTATCCGAAACTGGTGAAGGTCGACGTCGAGGGCGCCGAGGGGAGGGTGCTGGCCGGCGCCTCGCGCATGATCGCTGCCGCCGCCACCATCTTCATGGTCGAGGTCCACGCCCATCTGCTGCACTTCAACAACCACGCGCTGGCCGACATCCTGGAGCGCTTTCCCGAGGATCGCTGGGCGCTGTCGATCCTGACAGCCGCCGGCGCCGAGCCGTTGTCCCGGCTGGCATTCCTGGACCCAGAAGGCCCGGTCGTGCGACCGGATCACAACGCGCCGGTGCTGTTCTCGCCGCGGTCAACGTAGGCGCAGCTCCGGACGGCGTCACGCATGCAGGTATCAGCGGATGAGGCTGAGCGATCAGGCACCCGAACTCCGGGACACCCTGCTCCGGATGCTGGTCGACCCGGCCGATGCCGCGATACCCGACGCCGCGCTGCGGCGGGCGATCACCGATCTGCGCCCGAAGCTGCTGCTGAAGCTGGCGTCGTGGCAGATGTGGGTCAACCCGACGCCAAAGAACCGCCATCGGTTCCTGCGCGTGCGCCGGATCGGTACCGGCCGGAACTATCGGCTCAGCGTGCTGCCGAAGGTCGGCGTGGCGCGAACGGTGGATTTCGGCGACGGACTGTCGCTGCGCTTCATCGAAGACCATCCCGGCCGCCGAACAGTTCATGCGTTTCGTGATGCCGAAGGCGACCGTCCACGAGCCGGCGCTGGTCGCCTATCTGCGCCGGTCCGTGCAACCGGGCGATGTGGTCGTCGATGTCGGCGCCCATGTCGGCTATGTCGCCTGCGTTGCGGCCGCGCTGGGGGCCACGGTTTTCGCGGTCGAGATGCAGCCGACGCTGATCCCGATGATCCAGCTGAACGCCGCGCTGAACGACCTGTGGACGATCCACCCGTTGTGCGCGGCGGTTGGCGATCGGGGCGGGCTGGTGCCGACCATGCGTGCCAGCCCGACACCGGGCTCGCAGGCCAGCATCGCCGCGTGGGAGCGGACCGACTTCCCGCTCGCGAGCCTGAACCACGACTGGGTCCCGTGCCTGACCCTCGACGGGCTGTTCGACCGCATGCCGGCGCCGGCCCTGGTCAAGATCGACATCGAGGGAGCCGAGGGCCTGGCCCTGGCCGGCGCCCGGACGATGATCGCCGGCGGGAAAACCCGGTTCCTGGTCGAGGTTCACGCGCACCGCATCGCCGGTTACGGCAGCACGCTGGCCGATCATCCTGGCGCCGTTCGGGCGCGAGCGCTGGACGCTGTCGCTGCTTGGCCCGGACGGCCCGGTGCCGCTGTCGCGCGAGGCGTTCCTGGATCCGGCCGGGCCGGTCGCGTCGCACGACCACAACGCGCCGGTGCTGTTCGAGCCCACTCGTCCGTAGCGGCCGGCGACAGTCTCAGAAGGTCTCGACCCAGGGGCGCAGTTCGATCTCCCAGCTCCAGGCGCTGCGGTGCTGGCGGTGGATGTCCAGGTAGCTCCGGGCGATGGCGTCGGGATCGAGGAAGGCGTCGGGGCCGCGCGCCGCGTCGGCGTAGTTCGGTCCGGCGATGCCGCCGTCGATCACGAAATGCGCGACGTGGATGCCCTTCGGCTGAAGCTCGCGGGCCAGCGACTGGCAGAGGCCGCGCAGCCCGAACTTGCCCATCGCGAAGCTCGACGAGTTGGCGTAGCCCTTCACCGACGCCGAGGCACCGGTCACCAGCAGCGTGCCACGGCCCTTCGGCAGCATCCGCCGGACCGCCTGCTGCGCCACCAGGAAGCCGCCGAACGGGCGCCACCATGAGGGCGTCGCGGACCGCCGACGGGTCGAGGTCGTGGACCGGCCCGCGCACCCGGGCCGACGGGTTGAACACCACCAGGTCGGGCTCGCCCAGATCGGCGTCGACCGCGGCGAACAGGGCGGCGACGTCGTCCGGATCGGCGACGTTGCAGCGGTAGGCGCGGGCCCCGGTCTCGGCGGTCAGGGCGTCGAGCTTGCCGGGCGACCGGCCGGCCACCGCCACCGCCATGCCCTCGCCGGCGAACAGTCGGGCGAGGGAGGCGCTGAGGCCCGGGCCGGCGCCCACGATCAGGGCGGTCTCGGAAGCCATGGCGTCAGCCCTTCTTCGGTTTGCTTGGAGCCGGACGGATCACCGGCCACGGCTCCGGCATCTCGCCGACCGGAACTTCGATCACGGTCGGCCGGCGCGCCGCGAACGCTTCGCGGACCGCCGTCTCCAACTCGGCCGGGCTCTCCGCGCGCCGGCCGTCGGCGCCGTAGGCCTCGGCCAGCTTGACGAAGTCGGGGTTGGTGAAGGTCGAGCCGATCACCCGGCCGTCGTGCAGTTCCTTCTGCATGCGCAGGACGTTGCCGTAGGCGCCGTCGGCGAACACCACCGCCACCACCGGCAGCTTGTGATGGACGGCGCTGGCGATCTCGCTGGCGGTGAACAGGAAGCCGCCGTCGCCGCTGACCGACAGCACCGCCCGGTCAGGGTTGGCGGCCTGGACGCCGAGGGCGGTCGCGTAGCCGTAGCCGAGCGTGCCCTGGTAGCCGGGCGTGACCATGGTGCGCGGGGCGTAGACCGGGAAGCCGATGCGCGCGACGTAGGCGACCTGGGTGAACTCGTCGACGAAGAAGCCGTCCTCCGGCAGCGCCCGGCGCAAGGCGGCGTTGAACGCCATCTGCGGGCCGACGATCTGCTCGGCCCGGGCGTGGTGGCGGGCCCGCAGCGCGGTCAGCTCGTCGGCGCGCGAGGCGCGCTTGCGGTTGTGCCTGCGGGATGGCGTCCAGCAGGGCGCGGGCGGCCTCGGCGGCATCGGCGACGATGCCGACCGCCGGCTTGGCGACCCGGTTGATCTCGGTCGGATCGAGATCGACGTGCACCACCTTCACGCTGTCGTCGAGCCCCCAGAACGTCCGCTCGATCTGCATCCGGCAGCCGATCGCCAGGGCGGCGTCGCAGTCGGCCCAGTACTCGTTGCCGGCCGGGTGGTTCAGGGCATAGGGCTCGCGCTCGTCGACGATGCCGCGGCCGTTCTGGTAGGACACCACCGGCGCCTGCAGCATCGCCGACAGCTCGCGGATATCCGGCGCCGCGTCGTAGGCGCCGCCGCCGACGAAGATCATCGGGTTGCGGGCTTCGCCGAGGATCCGGGCGGCAGCCGCGACCTGGTCGGGATCGAGCGCCGGCGTCGGGTCCGGGGCGCCGACGATCGGCTCGCCGACCATCGCCTTCATCGCCAGGATGTCCATCGGCACCTCGAGAGCGACCGGCCGGGGCCGCCCGCTCCGGAGCTGCCGGAACGCCTCGGCGACCGCGCGCGGCGCCTGGGTCGGATGGTCGATGCGGGCGGCGTGCTTGGTCAGGCGCTCCAAGATCCCGAGCTGGTCCGGGATCTCGTGCAGCATGCCGAGGCCGCGGCCGATGGTGTCGGACGGGATCTGCCCGGTCAGCGCGAGGACCCGGGCGCTGCAGCCGTAGGCGGTGGCGAGCGCGGCCCCGGTGTTCAGGATGCCCGGCCCCGGCACCACGGCGTAGGTGCCGATCCGGCCGGTCGACTGGGCCCAGCCGAACGCCATGTAGGCGGTGCCCTGCTCGTGGCGGGCGTTCAGGACGCGGACCTCGTTGCCGTGGTCGTGCAGGGCGTTGAAGAAGTGATCGAGCTGGATGCCGGGCAGGCCGAAGACGGTGTCGATGCCGTGCGCGATCAGCGACCGGACGACGGCCTCGCCGCCGGTGATGGGGGTGGATGCTGTCATGACGCTCTCCGATGGACCGGCCGCCATGCTGGCGTCCGGCGCGCCGCAGGGCAACCCGCCTTCGGCGGCTTTTTCGAACCATCGCCGGTTGCAGGCAGCGATGGCTGCACGGCTTCCGGCTGGCGGCCAGCCGTGCTTGACTGCGCCGCCGCCCGCGACCGGGCGGGCCGCGCCACCGACACCGTGCGCCAAGCCCATGACCGACGACTCCAGACAACAGGTTGCCGACCACAGCGGAACAGCTGCGCGAGTACGCCCACGCCCTCGATCTGGTGCCCGCGGTGGTTCGCTCGCTCGACGGCACGGTCGTGATCTGGACCCGCGCCATCGAACGGCTGTACGGCTGGACGGCGCAGGAAGCCCTCGGCCGGCGCGTCCACGACCTGCTGCAGACGGCGTTCCCCGCGCCGCTGGCGGCGATCGAGGCTGAGCTGCTGGCGACCGGCGAGTGGCGGGGGGAGCTGGTCCACAGCCATCGCGACGGCCGCAAGGTGGTGGTGGAGAGCCAGTGGGCGCTGCATCGCAACGCCGCCGGCGAGCCGGTGTCGGTCCTGCAGTTCAACCGCGACATCACCGAGGCCAAGCGGGCGCAGGCGATGATCGAGGAGCGCGAGGCGCGGCTGCGATCGGTCCTGGAAACCGCGCCCGACGCCATCATCACCATCGATTCCCACGGCCTGATCCAGTCGTTCAGCCACGCCGCCGAGCGGCTGTTCGGCTACGCCGCCGGCGAGGTGATCGGCCGCAACGTCCATCTGCTGATGCCGAAGGCCTACGCCGACGCCCACGACGGCTACCTTGAGCGCTATCTGCGAACCGGCGAGAAGCGGATCATCGGCATCGGCCGCACGGTCCAGGCCCGGCGCCGCGACGGCAGCGTCTTCCCCATGGAGTTGGCGGTCGGCGAGGTCGTCCTCGGCGATACCCGGGTTTTCACCGGGTTCATCCGGGACATCACGGCGCGCGCGCGCATGGAGGAGGAGCTTCGCCAGGCGCAGAAGATGGAGGCTGTCGGCCAGTTGACCGGCGGCGTGGCGCACGACTTCAACAACCTGCTGACGGTGATCTCCGGCAACCTCGAACTGCTGGAGCGACGGCTGAGCGACGCCGACGACCGGGACATCCTGCGCGAGGCCCAGGAGGCGACCGAGCTGGGCGGCCAACTCGCCGCCCGCCTGCTGGCGTTCGGGCGGCGCCAGCCCCTCAACCCGAAGCCGATCGACCTGAACACGCTGGTGTCGGGCATGGTCGACCTCTTGCGCCGCAGCCTTGGCGAGGTGGTCAGGATCGAGACCCGCCTCGGCATCGGTGTGCCGGTCGTTCTCGCCGATCCCGGACAAGTCGAGAACGCGCTGCTGAACCTCGCCATCAACGCCCGCGACGCCATGCCGGACGGCGGCCGGCTGGTGATCGAAACCGAATGCGTCACCGTCGCCAGCGACCGTCCGATCGCCGTCGATCCCGGTCCCTACGTGCGGCTGACGGTCACCGACAGCGGCGTCGGCATGACGCCCGAGGTTCGCGAGCGGGCCTTCGAGCCGTTCTTCACCACCAAGGGTCCGGGCGTCGGCAGCGGTCTCGGGCTCAGCATGGTCTATGGATTTGTGAAGCAGTCCGGCGGCCACGCGGAACTGCAGAGCGAACCGGGACAGGGGACGAGTATCCGCCTGTACCTGCCGGTCCGCGACGAGTTGCAGCCAGTCAGCGGCGCGACCGATCGCGAGGGCGGAGCAGGCGGCACGGCCGGCGCGGTCGTGTTGGTGGTCGAGGACGACCAGCGCGTGCGACGCGTCGCCATCAGGCGCCTGGCTGCCCTGGGGTACAGGGTGTTGCAGGCCGGCGACGCCCCATCGGCGCTGGCGATGCTGGAGGCCGGCGAGCCGGTCGATGTCCTGTTCACGGACGTGGTTATGCCAGGCGGGATGACCGGCCTGGAACTGGCTGCCGAGGCCCGACGACGCTGGCCGGCTCTCCGGATTGTCCTGACCTCCGGCTACACAGACCCCGCGATGCTGAAAGAAGGGCAAATGCCGGCGGACGCGCGATGGCTCGCCAAGCCCTATGGGATCGACGATCTCGAGGCGGTCCTGCAAGCGGTGACAGGCCAGCGCTGAGTCCGTCTTCGACCGGCCGGCCTCTCGGCGGCTAGCCGGGCGTCACGACACCCGCGAACAGGTAGCCGGCGCCGCGCACGGTCTTGATCAGGACCGGGTTGGCGGGATCCGGCTCGACCTTTTGCGCAGCCGCATGACCTGCGTGTCGACGGTGCGGTCATAGGCCGCCCAGTCGCGCCCCTTCGCCAGGTCCATCAACTGGTCACGGCTCAGGACCCGGTTGGGGTTCTGGACGAACGCCCGCAGCAGTTCGAACTCGGCCGCCGACAGGGTGACGTCGCCGCCGGTCGGCGAGCGCAGGGATCGCCGCGCCATATCGAGCCGCCAGCCATCGAACGCCAGGATGTCGCCGGCCGGCTCTCCCGCGGTGGGCGGTGCCTCCGGCGCTGGGGCACGGGCCCGCCGGCTGACCGTCCGGATGCGGGCGAGCACCTCGCGCAGGTGGAACGGCTTGGCGATGTAGTCGTCGGCGCCGGCCTCCAGCCCGACCACCCGATCGATCAGGTCGCCCTTGCCGGTGACCATGATGATCGGCACGTCCGAGGTGCGTCTGATGTCGCGGGCCAGCGACAGCCCGTCTTCGCCCGGCATTACCAGGTCGAGCAGCACCAGATCGATCCGGTCGCGCTCCAGCGCGGCGCGCATGGCGGCGCCGTCGCCGGCTTCGGAGACCTGCAGTCCTTCCTCGACGAGATAGCGCCGCACCATGGTCCGGATGCGTGGCTCGTCGTCGACAATCAGCACGTGCAATCCCGCGCTCATCGCTGCGGCCACCGATCACTGTCACACAACGTCACACTTCGTCTCGCTTTCGCTACCCGACGCCGGGGTCGGCGCCATCACCCTGTGACCGAGCCTCGCTAAGAATGCGACATCGGATCGTTCCCGAGCTGACACGCAAGAGGTCGAGGCAGTCATGGGCACACATTTCGCTTCGCACGCAACCGCCAGTCATCGTTTCCCAAAGTTCGTGGTCAGCCAAGGGGCGGCGAACGTCGAGGGCGCGGTGGTCCAGCGCGTCGACTCCGGCACCATCCTGTTCGCCGAGGGTGACGATGCCGAGTGTGTGTTCGAAGTGGTGAGCGGCACGATGCGGCTCTACAAGGCGCTGGCCGATGGTCGCCGCCAGATTACCGGTTTCGCCTCAGGTGGCCAGATGCTCGGCCTCGCGCCCGAGCGGCACTACGTCTGCACGGCTGAGGCGGTTACGCCGATGGTCCTTCGGCGCTATCAGCGCCGGGCATTCGATCGGCGGATCGACTCCGAGCCTGGCATGGCTCGGCGGATCCTGCAGGCGGTCTCGAACGAGCTGCGGATGGCCCAGGACCAGATGCTGCTGCTGGGCCGCAAGTCGGCGGTCGAGAAGGTGGCGAGCTTCCTGCTTCGCCTGGCCGAAACCGAAGCTGATACCGAAACCGTCGACGGTGACGTCGCCGACCGTATCGACCTGCCGATGGGAAGAGGCGATGTCGCGGACTATCTCGGCCTGACCGTGGAGACGGTGTCGCGTACCTTCACCAAGCTCCGCAACGACGGCCTGATCGCGCTTCCGACCCCGTCGAGCGTCGAGATTCTCGACTCCGGGCAACTCCGGGAACTGGCGGCGGGCGTCGCCGACGACGGTGGCATGCTGCGACGGGCCGCCGGCTGGTGATGATGGAAATGGCGATGGATGGCTCATCTGGCCCGGGAGGCGGCCGGACCCTGCGTTCGGTCGGTTTGGCGTCGAGCGGCAGCGCGACCTCGCCGGGCGGGCTCGACGGCGGGCGGCCGGTGGCGCTGGTCGCCGCGTCCGACGCGCAGGCTCAGGATACCTGCCGGGCTGTTCTGGAAGCGGACCTCTGGCAGGTCGTGGTGGTCGACAGCGGCGTCGCCGCCGTGATCGCCGCACGCCACAGCGCGCCCTCGGTGATCTTCGTCGACCTTCAGCTTCGTGACGTGCCCGGGCGCGAGGCGGTCGGCTGGCTGCGCTCGAACCCCGACCTGTCGGCGGTGCCGATCGTGATCATCGCCGGCGGGGCCGAGGACGAGTCGGAGATTGCCGGGATCGATCCCAGCGCGCTGCTGCGCAAGCCGCTCTCGCGGCGGGCGGTGGAGCGGGTGGCGGCAGGGCTGATCCGCTGAGCCCGCGCGAGGGCCTGCTTGATCGCGACGGGCGAACTGGGGACAGTGCATGGTCTCCGTCCGCCGCCGCCGAGGAACGCGCCATGACAGACCTGCACGCGATGACCGCCGCCGATCTGACCGGAGCGTTCGCGGATCGACGCCTGTCGCCGGTGGAGGTCGCCGAGGCGGCGCTGGCGCGGATCGAGGCCTGGGAGCCGCACGTCAACGCCCTGTTCCGGGTGCACCGCGACCGGGCGTTGGCCGCCGCGCGGGAGTCCGAGGCGCGCTGGCGCGACGGTCGGCCGCTGTCGCCGATCGACGGCGTACCGATCACCCTGAAGGAGAACATCGTCTCCGCCGGCGATCCGGCCCCGATCGGGGTGGCGATCGGCGACCTTGCTCCGAAGCCCGATGACTCGCCGATCGCCGCCCGGGTGCGCGAGGCCGGCTGCGTCCTGCTCGGCAAGACCACCATGCCGGACTACGGGATGCTGTCGTCCGGCCGCTCGTCGCTGCACGGCACCACCCGCAACCCCTGGCGGCTCGACCGCAACCCGGCCGGATCGTCGTCCGGGGCCGGGGCTGCGGCGGCGGCCGGCTACGGGCCATTGCACGTCGGCACCGACATCGGCGGATCGGTGCGGCTGCCGGCGAACCATTGCGGGCTGTTCGGCCTGAAGCCGTCGCTCGGTCGGATCCCGATCCACCCGCCGTTCATGGGCCGCGCCGCCGGCCCGATGACCCGGACCGTGCTCGACTCGGCGCTGCTGATGTCGGAGATCACCCGCCCCGACGTCCGCGACTACATGAGCCTGCCCCACGACCCGATCAACTACGCCGCCCGGCTGGAGGGGCTCGAGGCGCGCGGGCTCCGGATCGGGCTGATCCGGACCATGGGTGCCGGCATCGACCCGGAGCCGGCGGTGCTGGCCGCCGCCGACGCCGCCGCGAAGGCGCTGGCCGACGCCGGGGCGGAGGTGGTCGAACTGCCGTCGTTCCTGACCCCCGACATGCTGGAAGGAATCTGCCGGTTCTTCGAGGCGCGCTCGTGCAACGACGTCTCGGCGCTGCCGGCCGAGGCGCGGGCCCGCATCCTGCCGTTCGTGGTGGAGTGGTGCACCTGGCGCGCCGGGTCGTTCAGCGGCGCCGACGTGATGAACGCCTACATGCAGGTCGCGGCGATGCGCGAAGCCGCGGTCAAGGCGGTGGCGACGGTCGATTTCGTGCTGTCGCCGGTGGCCCCGATCGTCTCGTATTCCGCCGAGGCGCACTCGCCGACCGAGGATCCCCGCAACGCCCTGGCCCACATCGCCTACACCGTCGCCTACAACTTCTCGGAACAGCCGGCGGCCTCGGTGAACTGGGACTTCAGCGACGGCATGCCGGTCGGCGTCCAGTTGGTCGGTCAGCGCTTCGACGACCTCGGCGTCCTGCGCCTGGCCCGCCTGATCGAGCGCCTCCGCCCGGCCCAGCAGCCGTGGCCCGAGCCGCCGCGCTGACCGGTAACGGGTCGGCCGATATTTTCCTGTCGCGCGGCGGCGCTTATCTGCTGAGGTGAGGCGTCCGGGCCCCGGCGCCGGTCGCGCCGGAATGCGGCGGCAGGAGGATGGTTTCGATGGAGCGCTGGCGCGTCGGCGTCGATTCGGGCGGCACGTTCACCGACATCTGCCTGTTCGAGGAAGAGCAGGGACGCGTCGAGGTCTGGAAGGTCGCCTCGACCCCGGACGATCCCTCGCGCGGCATCGCCCAGGGCGTCGAGGAGGGCATGCGCCGCGTGCTGCGGGATGCCGGCGACGCGCCGGCCGCCGCGGTGGCGTATTTCGGCCACGGCACCACGGTCGCCACCAACGCGCTGATCCAGCACAAGGGCGTGGCGACCGGCCTGCTGACCACCGCGGGCTTCCGCGACCTGCTGGAGATCGGCCGGCAGAAGCGCCCCGATCTCTACGACGTGTTCGCCGACAAGCCGCCGACCCTGGTGCCCCGCGACCTGCGGCTGGAGGCGGCCGAGCGGGTCCGCCACGACGGCACGGTCGAGACACCGCTCGACGAGGAAGCGGTGCGCGCCGCCGGGCGCCGGTTCCGCGAGGCCGGGGTGGCGGCGATCGCGATCTGCTTCCTCTACAGCTTCGTGCGCCCCGAGCACGAGGTGCGCGCCAAGGCGATCCTGCTGGAGGAGTGCCCGGACGCCTTCATCTGCGCCAGCCACGAGATCGCCCCGGAGTTCCGGGAGTTCGAGCGGCTGTCGACGGCGGTCGTGAACGCCTATCTCGGCCCGGTCATGCGCTCCTACATCGAGCGCCTGACGCCGCGGTTGAGCGCGCTCGGCATGACCGCGACCCCGCATTTGACCCAGTCGAACGGCGGCGTGATCGGCTTCGGCGCCGCCGCCGAGATGCCGGTGCGCACCATCCTGTCCGGGCCGTCGACCGGCGTGGTCGGGGCCCAGGCGGTCGGCGAGGCCGCCGGTTTCCGCGACCTGATCACCTTCGACATGGGCGGCACCTCGACCGACGTCGCGCTGCTGAAGGACGGCCAGTGCCGGCTCGCCTCGGAGGCGATCGTGCACGGCTATCCGCTGAAGGCGCCGATGCTCGACATCCACACCGTCGGCGCCGGCGGCGGATCGATCGCCTACGTCGACAGCGGCGGCCTGCTGAAGGTCGGGCCGCGCAGCGCCGGCGCCGATCCGGGCCCGGTGTGCTACGGCCGCGGCAACGCCGAGCCGGCGGTCACCGACGCCAACGTCGTGCTGCAGACCCTGAACCCCGTGCACCTCCTGGGCGGCCGGATGGCGGTGCGCCAGGACCTCGCCCGGCAGGCGATCGGCCGGCTGGCCGACCGGCTCGGCCTCGGGGTGATGGAGACCGCCCAGGGCATCATCTCGGTGGTCACCGCCAACATGGCCCGCGCCATCCGGGTGATCTCGGTGCAACGCGGCCACGACCCGCGCGACTACACGCTGATGGCGTTCGGCGGCGCCGGACCGCTGCACGCCGCCCGGCTCGCCCGCGAACTCGACATCGGCCGCATCCTGGTGCCGCGCAGCCCCGGCATCCTGTGCGCCATGGGGCTGCTGCTGACCGATCTGCGCGCCGACTTCGCGTCCACCCGGCTGTTGGCGCTGCGGGGGGCGGCGACCGCCGAGGTCGAGGCGATCTTTGCCGCGCTGGCGGCCCGCGCCGACGGCTGGTTCCACGACGAGGCGATCGAGCCGGCGCAGCGCCGGATCGTGCGCACCGTCGACATGCGCTACGCCGGCCAGAACTACGAGTTGCCGGTGACGCTGCCCGACGGGCCGGTCACCGCCGCCACCCTCGACCGGTTGGCCGAGGGCTTCGCCGCCGCCCACGAGCGCATGTACGGCTTCGTGGCCGAGGGCGAGCCGGTGCAGCTCGTCACCTACCGGATCGAGGCGGTGGGCGTCGTCCGCAAGGCCCGGCTGGTGCCGCTGCCGGTGGTCGGCCCGGACGCGGCGGGCGCGATCCGTGAGCGTCGCGACGTCTGGCTGGCCGAGGCGGGCGACTTCGTGTCGTGCCCGGTCTACGACCGCGACCGCCTCCAGCCGGGCAACCTGATCGCCGGGCCGGCCGTGGTCGAGCAGATGGACACCACCACCGTGGTGCTGCCGGGCATGACCGCCCGGGTCGACCCCTACCTCAACCTGATCCTGGAGGCGGCATGACCGTCGCAGCTTCGCCCGAGGCGACCCGCGAGCTCGACCCGATCACCGTCGAGGTGATCGGCGCCGCCCTGGAGTCGATCGTCGAGGAGACCGGCGAGGCGCTGATCCGCGCCTCCTACTCCACCAACATCAAGGAGCGGCGCGACTGTTCGACGGCGCTGTTCGACGTCCAGGGCCGCACGCTCTGCCAGGCCGAGCACATCCCGATCCATCTCGGCAGCTTCATCGGCGTGGTGCCGAAGATCCTCGAGATGCACGCGGTCGAGGGCATGCAGCCGGGCGACGTGTTCGTCGGCAACGACGCCTATGTCGGCGGCGGCACCCACCTGCCGGACATCGTGCTGGCCGAGCCGATCTTCGTCGACGGCCGGATCACCGCCTGGACCGTGAACCTCGCCCACCACGCCGACTTCGCCGACCGCGGCCACGCCCACATCTACCAGGAGGGGCTGCGGATCCCGCCGATCCGGCTGTACCGGGCCGGGCAGCTGCAGAAGGACGTGCTCGACCTGATCCTGCTGAACTGCCAGGTGCCGCGCGAGCGCCTGTCCGACCTGCGCGCCCAGATGGCGGCCAACCGGCTCGGCGTGCAGCGCTTCCAGGCGCTGTGCGCGAAGTACGGCACGGGCACGGTGCTGGCGGCCGGCGAGGCGCTGCTCGACTACGCCGAGCGCAAGATGCGCGCCGGGATCGCCACCCTGCCGGACGGCACCTACGCGTTCGCGGACGTGTTCGACAACCCCGAGATCGACGGCGAACTGCCGGTGTCGGTGGCGATCACCATCGCGGGCGACGAGATGCGGCTGCATTTCGACAGCCCGCCGCAGGTCCGCGCCGGCATCAACATGACCTACACGGCGCTGCTGGCGACCGCCTACTACATCGTCAAGTCGGTGGTCGACCCGACCATCCTGCCGAACGCCGGGCTGGCCCGGCCGCTGACCGTCACCGCGCCCGAGGGCACGCTGCTGAACTGCGTGCACCCGGCGGCGGTGAACGGGCGGGTGCAGACCTGCCAGCGGGTGTCCGACGTGATCCTGGGCGCGCTCGCCCAGGCGGCGCCGGAGCGGGTGACGGCGTGCTCGAACAGCGCCTGCACGGTCGCCACCTTCGTCGGCCAGCGCAAGAGCGACGGCGCCATCTGGGTGTACCTGGAAACCATGGGCGGCGGCGCCGGCGCGCGGCCGACCAAGGACGGCCTCGACGGCGTGCACGTGCACGTCACCAACACCTCCAACCTGCCGCTGGAAGCGCTCGAGCAGGAGTACCCGCTGACCCTGGTCCGCTACGAGCTGATCGACGGGTCCGGCGGCGCAGGCCGGTTCCGCGGCGGCATGGGGCTGCGGCGCACCTACCGGGCCGACGAGGAATGCCGGGTGCGGGTCGACGTCTCGCGCATCCGCTCGCGGTCCTGGGGCCTGTTCGGCGGCGGCGAGGGCGCCAACGGCGCCATCGTCTGCGGGCCCGGCGTGACCTTCCAGCGCGACCAGGCGACGCTGCTGCCCGGCCAGTGGTTCGAGGTGGTGACCCCCGGTGCCGGCGGCTACGGCCCGCCGGAGCGGCGCGACCCCTATGCCGTCGCCCGCGACCTCGCCGAAGGCGTCATCGACGCCGCCACCGCCCTGGAGGTCTACGGCGCTGCGCCAGCGCGCGCGGAAGATCGTGCAGGGTAGGGGCAGCGCCCGTTCCCGTCAGGCCCTTCGTGGCCCCGCTACGCGGGGCACCTCAGGGCGACAGAGAAATACCAAACGATTACAATGAATTAAAGTCTGTCGCCCTGAGGTGCCGCGCGGCGCGCGGCCACGAAGGGCGGGTCAGGAGTGGCGGCTACGCCTCGCCGTAGTGGATCCGGCGGTAGGCGCGCGACGGGATCAGGTCGTCGATCTGGAAGTCCCACAGCCCGGCGGTGTTGGCGGCCTGGTGCTCCTCGAACAGGGTCCGGCAGCGGCCGAGGTCGGCGACGGTGGTGCCGCGCAGGCCGAAGCCGGTGGCCACCCCCGCCAGGTCGCCGCGGCCGTGGATGGCTTCGGCGGGATCGAACCCGCCGGCCCGGAACTTGTGGAACTCGGCGCCGTAGCCGCCGTCGTTCATGATCGCCACCAGCAGCTGGATGCCGTGGCGGCGGATGGTCTCCAGTTCCTGGACGTGCATGTACAGGCTGCCGTCGCCCTCGATCAGCAGCACCTTGCCGTCGCCGCGCGCCGCGGCGACGCCGATGGCGGCGGGCAGGCCCGAGCCGATGCCGCCGAAATCGCCGATCACGTGGATCTTGTCGGTCGGCCGGCCGCGCATGTGGGTAAGCGCAATCGAGAAGTAGTGGCCGACGCCGACCACCACGTCCCAGTCCTTCGGCACCACCGCGTCGAGTTCCAGGATCGCCTTGCGCGGGTCGAGCAGCCCCGGCTGCGGCGTGTAGGCCTTGCCGTCCGGCACGTCGGCGGCGATCGCGGCGGCGATATCGGGGGTTCGGAATCCGGTGCGCGCAACGCCGCGCCGGTCGAGGGCGGCGACGATCGCCTCGGCGGCGGCGCGGGCGTCGGCGCGAACGTGCAGATCGGCGGTGCGCAGCCCCTGCCACAGACCGCGCGGGTTGGTGTCGATCTGCACCACCTGGGCGCCGGGATACAGATAGCCGCCCTCGGTGGTGTAGTGACCGAGACCGGCGCCGACGCCGATCACCAGGTCGCTCTCGGCGAAACGCTCGCGGGCGTAGTCGCTGGCGAAGGCCCCGGCGATGCCGATGGCCCACTTGCTGCCCTCGAACAGCCCCTTGCCGAGCAGCGAGTTGGCGAGCAGCGCGCCGGAACGCTCGCCGAGCGCCTCCAGCGCCGCGCGCGCGCCCGAACGGGCGGCGCCGCGCCCGGCGATGACGATCGGCTTCTCGGCCTCGGCGATCAGGTCGACGACGCGCTCGACCATCTCGGGGTCGGGATGCGGGCGTTGCGGCGCCGGCACGAAGCCCTCGGACGGCATGTACTCGGCGAGGTAGGGGTAATCCTTCTTCTGCAAATCCATCGGGATGCTCAGCACCACCGGCCGGCGCTCGACCTTGGCGACGATGAAGGCCTCGCGCACGTTGTCGAGCAGGCGGTCGATGCTCTTGACCGTGACGTAATGGGCGCCGGTCGCCAGGGCCAGCGGCGCCATGTCGATCTGCTGCAGGTACCAGGCCGCACCGATCGGCGCGTCGCCGGCGAACACCACCATCGGGGTGTTGGCGCGCGCCGCCATCGCCAGCGCCGTCATGATCTGGGTGAAGCCGGGGCCGCAGGTGGTCGACGCCACGCCGACCTTGCCGGTCATGCGGGCGTAGCCGTCGGCCATGGCGCAGGCCGAGTGCTCGTGACGGGCGTGCACCACCTTGACGCCGGGCTGCTTCGCCATCGCCGCCGACCAGTACATGTTGGCGTCGCCCATCAGCGTGAACAGCACCTCCACACCCTCGGCGACGAACGCCTTGACCAGCATGTCGGTGACCTGGAGCTTGCTCGGGTTCATGGCTTTCCTCGACCGAAGAGCGATCCGAGCCACGACAGCAGGGCGCGCCACAGCAGGCGGCCGGCGCTGAGCTCGGCGGCGGGTTGCGGGGACGGGGGTGGGGGCGGCGCCGCGGCGATCTGAGGTCCGCCGGGGCTCGCCGGGGCCTCACCCGTGTCGTCGACCGGTGCGGCGGCGGCCGGCGCCGCGCGCTCGGCGACCAGCCTGGCGAGGTTGGTCGAGAACTCGGCGAGCAGGGCGCGCGCCACGTGCACGCCGCCGGCGTTGGCGAAGCCCTCGAGCGGCCCGGTGACCGTGAACTCGCCGTCGACCGCCAGCACCGTCTCGGCCTCGCCCGAGGCGGTCACCGTGCCGGAGGCGAGGGCGTGCGAGGCGCCGCGCTGGTCGATGCCGCGGCCCTCGATGGTGCAGCGCCGGGCGGCGTGGTCGTAGACGAGGCTGGCCTCGCCGCGGAAGGTGGCGACCGTCGGCCCGAACTTGACCCGGATCGAGCCGCGCCACAGCCCGTCGCCCTGGTCCGGGGCCAGGCTGGCGCCCGGGATGCACGACGCGATCAGCGCCGGGTCGCTCAGCAGCGGCCACACCGTGTCCGGGGGCGACGGGATCGTCGTCTGTTCGCTCAGGGAAGGCATGGGGACCGGGACGGGTCAGGGGCGGGTGGTCGAACGATAGACCCGCCACGCCCGGGTGTGAACCGGTCGCGGCCCGGCGGCCGGGTATCGCCGGGGTTTAACCTTAATGTCCTCTTCATCGGTTCGCCGATACGCTCGGCGTGGGATCCGCCGATGCGGCGTCCGCTTGGGGGAGGGAACATGCGGTACTCGGTCTTCTGGGCCCTGAGCGGCGTCGCCGCGATCGGGCTGATCGTCGGCGCGTCGGGCGCGTGGTACGGCTGGCTGGCGCTTGCCCTGGCCGGTCCCCTGGTCGCGCTCGGCGTCTACGACCTGCGCCAGACGCGGCACAGCCTGATGCGCAACTACCCGGTCATCGCTCACATGCGCTGGCTGTTCGAGGGCATCCGCCCGGAGATCCGCCAGTACCTGATCGAGAGCGACGCCGACGCGTTCCCGTTCAACCGCGAGCAGCGCTCGCTGGTCTACCAGCGCGCCAAGGAGGAGGTGCAGACCGTCCCGTTCGGGACCCAGCTCGACGTCTACAAGCCGGAGTACACCTACTTCACCCATTCGCTCGCCCCGCGCCACTTCGCCAGCTTCGACTTCCGGGTGCCGGTCGGCGGCGCGGCCTGCCGTCAGCCCTACCAGATCTCGCTGTTCAACATCTCGGCGATGAGCTTCGGCGCGCTCAGCGGCAACGCCATCCAGGCCCTGAACAAGGGCGCCAAGATCGGCGGCTTCGCCCACGACACCGGCGAGGGCGGGATCTCGCGCTACCACCGCCAGCACGGCGGCGACCTGATCTGGGAACTCGGCTCCGGCTATTTCGGCTGCCGCACCGACGACGGCGGCTTCGACGCCGAGAAGTTCGCCCGCCAGTCCGCCGACCCGCAGATCCGGATGATCGAGGTCAAGCTGTCCCAGGGCGCCAAGCCCGGCCACGGCGGCGTGCTGCCGGCGTCGAAGATCACGCCGGAGATCGTCGAGGCGCGCGGCATCCCGATGGGGATCGACTGCGTGTCGCCGGCGGCCCACCCGGCGTTCTCGACGCCGGTGGAGTTCGTGCGGTTCCTCGCGCGGCTGCGCGACCTCAGCCAGGGCAAGCCGGTCGGCTTCAAGCTGTGCGTCGGGCATCCCCACGAGTTCATGGCGATCGTCAAGGCCATGGTGGAGGAGGGCATCTACCCGGACTTCATCGTCGTCGACGGCAGCGAGGGCGGCACCGGGGCGGCGCCGGTGGAGTTCACCAACAGCGTCGGCATGCCGCTGCGCGAGGGGCTGCACTTCGTCAACATGACCCTGATCGGCGCCGGCATCCGCGACCGCATCCGGCTCGGCGCCAGCGGCAAGATCATCTCCGGCGCCGACATCGCCGCCGCCCTGGCGCTCGGCGCCGACTGGTGCAACTCGGCGCGCGGCTTCATGTTCGCGCTCGGCTGCATCCAGGCCCGGTCGTGCCACACCAACCGCTGCCCGACCGGGGTCGCCACCCAGGACGACACCCGCCAGCGCGCCCTGGTGGTCCCCGAGAAGGCGACCCGGGTCGCCAGCTTCCACCGCAACACCCTGGTCGGGTTCGGCGAGATGCTGGGCGCGATGGGGCTCGACCGGCCGGACCAGATCACCGTCGACCTGCTGCACATCCGCACCTCCGACCCCGGCAGCCTGCTGCACGTCCGACTGGAGACCGGCCAGCTGTCGCACACCGACTGCCCGCTGCCGTTCGCCCGGCCCTGGGCGCTGGCCCAGACCGCCAGCTTCGCGCGGGCGGCGTAGGGCGGGGTTCCGCCGCTGCCGCGGCGCGGTTCGCCGTGCTAGGCTCGTCCGTCCGCCGCCGTAGCGGCGGCGGACGTCGGTTGCCGTGACGCGGAGAGGTGGAGACCATGGCGTACGAAAGCATGATCGCGGAATCCGTCACGATTCCGGGCAACAACCACGAGCCGATCTCGGCCTATCTGGCGCGGCCGATGGGGCCGGGGCCGTTCCCCGGCGTGGTGCTGATCCACCATTTGCCCGGCTGGGGCGAGTTCTACCGGGAGATGACCCGCAAGTTCGCCCACCACGGCTACGCCGCGATCAGCCACAACCTCTACCACCGGCTCGGCGAGGGCCACGCCGACGACGTCGCGGCCCGGGCCCGGGCCGAGGGCGGGGTGGCCGACGACCAGATGGTCGGCGACACCAATGGCGCGGTCGAGTGGCTGCGCGCGCAGCCCTATGTCGGCGCCAAGGTCGGGCTTATCGGCAGCTGCTCGGGCGGCCGTCAGGCGTTCCTGTACGCCTGCCGGCGCGACAACATCGACGCCGTGGTGGAGCTGTGGGGCGGGCGTGTCGTTCAGGCCGAGGACGACCGGCCGGCCAAGCAGCCGGTGCCGCCGATCGCCCTGACGAAGGATCTGTCCTGCCCGCTGCTCGGGCTGTTCGGCAACGAGGACCGCGCGCCGAGCCCGGAGCAGGTCGACCGGCACGAGGCCGAACTGAAGGCGCACCGCAAGGACTACGAGTTCCACCGCTACGACGGCGCCGGCCACGGCTTCTTCTACCACCACCGGCCGATGTACCGGGTCGAACAGGCGATGGACGGCTGGGGAAAGATTTTCGCGTTCTTCGGCAAGCATCTGGCGGGGTAGCGCAGATGTGCACCTCGATCGTCGAGATCGCTCCCGCCGAGGGCGCCGCCCGCGGCGTCGACGGCTGGTTCGCGCTGTCGCACGCCGTGGTCTCCTACGACCACCCGAGCCACGCGCTGCTGAACGACGCCATCCTCATCGACTTCGTGAACCGGGATCTCGAGCCCGGGCGACCGGGCGGCGGTCGAGCTGACCCTGGACTCCGCCAGGGCGCTGCACGACGCCCTGGCCCGCGTCATCGCCGCCGCCGAGATCGAGGAGGCCGAGGCCCGGCCGGGCGCCGCCAGGGCGGCTTGAGCGCCGGGCCGCGGCCGGTCAGCGCAGCGGGAAGCCCATCGCCTGCAGGATCCCGGCGAGCTTGTCCCGGCCGTTCAGCGACGCCAGGTGGCCGAGCCGGTTGATCACCCGCTTGGTCCAGGTGTCCTGGGTCATCTCGTGGCGCCGCGAGAACGCCGCCATCCGGGTGTCGTAGGCCGCCCGCAGGGCTGGTTCGTCGGGGTTGCCGTAGGCGCCCCGGTACAGCACGGCGGGTTGCGGCAGCCGGGGCTTGACCTCGTTGGCGGCGTCGGGTGCGGCGTACCCGACGCACAGCCCGAACACCCCCATGGTGCCGTCCGGCAGGCCGAGCAGTTCCTTCACCGCCAGCGGGTCGTTGCGCAGCGCGCCGATGTAGACCGTCGACAGGCCGAGCGATTCCGCCGCCACGGTGGCGTTCTGGGCGGCCAGCGCGGCGTCGATCGCGGCGACCAGGAAAGTCTCCAGGTACCCGGCGGCGACCAGGTCGGCGTTCTCCTCGGCGGCCAGGCGCTGGTTGCGCGAGATGTCGGCCAGCCAGACCAGGAACAGCGGGCACTGCTCGATGTGCTTCTGGTTGTTGGCGACCTTCGCCAGCACCGCCTTGGCCGCCGGGTCGGTCACCGCCACCACCGACCAGGTCTGCAGGTTGGAACTGGTGGCGGCGGACTGGGCGGCGGCGACCAGGGTCTCCAGCGTGCCATCCGGCAGGGCGTCGCCCCGGTAGCCGCGCACCGAGCGGTGCGACAGCAGCAGGTCGAGGTGCTGGTTCCAGGGGCCGGCGGCCGGCACCGCGTCGGCGCCGTAGCGCCGGGCCAGCGCCTGGGTCTTGGAGGTCACGGTCGGCGCCTGGTCGTTCATCGCGTCATCCGTCCAGTGGTTGCGGTGCAGCATGATGGCAAGATTGCGCCGGAATGCACGGCCCGCAGCCGGCACGACTGCCGTTCCGGATCGGGCACGAGACAGGGACGTGGCCCGACGCCCGAGGTCGCCGTACTATCCTGCGGCGAGGGGCCTGTCGGCGGTGGCAGGGGCGAGACGAACCGGTGAGGGCGGCATGACGGACTGGCGGATCAGCGGCGAGTACCTGGAAAGCTGCAACTGCGACTACCTGTGCCCGTGCATCTTCACCAACCCGCAGGAGGGGGCCACGCAGGACCATTGCACCGCCGCCCTGGTGTTCCGGATCGCGGAGGGGGAAAGCGCCGGGGTCCGGCTGGACGGGCTCGGCTTCGCGCTGCTGCTGCGCTCCGGCAAGGTGATGGCCGACGGCAACTGGGTGCTCGGCTGCGTGGTCGACGAGCGCGCCGACGCGGCGCAGCGGGCCGCGCTGTCGGCGATCGTCAGCGGCGAGGTCGGCGGCACCCCGGGGATGATCCGCAAGGCCATGGTCGGCGATTTCCGCGGTGTGGAGTTCAAGGCGATGACCTTCGCCGACGACGGGCTGACCCGCTCGGTGACGATCGCCGAAACGCTGTCCTTCGAGATCGCCGCAGTGGTGTCGCGAAACGGCAGCGGCGAGCCGATCTGGCTCGACAACGTCTCGCACCCGGCCGGTCGGCGGCTGGCGCTGGCCCGCGCCAGTCGCTACAGCGTGCAGGGTTTCGGGCTGGACCTCGAGATGATCGGCAAGGGCAACAACGGCCACTTCGCCCCGTTCGCCTGGAGCGCCTGAGTGTCGGCCGAGGCCACGCTGCCGCGCCTGCTGCTGCGCGAGCGGGTCATCGTCCTGCTGGCGGTGGCCGGCGTCAGCGCCCTGGCCTGGCTGTACACCCTGCATCACGGCCACGGCATGGAAGCCATGGCCGGCATGGCGATGCCGGCGGCGCCGGCCTGGTCGCCGGCGGCGTTCGCGCTGACCTTCGCCATGTGGGCGGCGATGATGGTCGGCATGATGCTGCCGACGGCGGCGCCGATGCTGCTGACCTTCGCCGCCCTGCACCGGGATCGCGCGGGCGCCGGCCGGGTCGGGCTGGTGACGCTGTTCGCGGCCGGCTACCTGCTGCTGTGGGGCGGCTTCTCGGCGGCCGCGACGGTGCTGCAATGGGCGCTGGACCGGCAGGGACTGCTGTCGCCGGCGCTGACCCCGACCAGCGCGCTGGTCGGCGGCGGGCTGTTCCTGCTGGCCGGCGCCTACCAGCTCACCCCGCTGAAGCAGGCTTGCCTCAGGCATTGCCGGCCGCCCTTCAGCTTCCTGCTGAACCGCTGGCGCGACGGCCCAGGCGGGGCGTTGCGCATGGGCGTCGAGCACGGCGCCTATTGCCTCGGCTGCTGCTGGCCGCTGATGACGCTGCTGTTCGCGGTTGGCGTGATGAACCTGCTGTGGATGGCGGCGATCACGCTCTTGGTGTTCGCCGAGAAGCTTCTACCCGGCGGCCCGTGGATCGCGCGGGCCAGCGGCGCGGCGATGGCCGGGTACGGCGTCTGGCTGATCGCCGGAGCGTGACCCGGCGCGTCCGGCGCCGGCCTCAGCCGGCTGGAGCGTCCCAGCGCGGCGCGAAGGCCGGGTTCACCAGCCGCTGGTCCTTGCGCAGCCCGGCGATGGCGCGGCGGTCGTCGTCGTCCAGGGTAACCTTCCAGGCGTCGAGGTTGGCGCGCTGGCCGGCCGGGCGCTGCGATTTGGGGATCGCCGACACGCCGTCCTGGTCGAGCAGCCATTTCAGCGCCACCTGCGCCGGCGAGGCGCCGTGCTTGGCGGCGATCCGCGCCAGCACCGGGTCGTCGGCGACCCGGCCCTGCGCCACCGGGCAGTACGCCACCAGCGGCACCGACCGGGGGCGCAGGTAGTCCAGCAGGCCAGACTGGTCGAGGTAGACGTGGTACTCGACCTGGTTGCAGGCGATCGGCGCGCCGATCTCCTCGATCGCCTGGCGCAGCAGCGGCAGGGTGAAGTTGGCGACGCCGAGGGCGCGGATCAGGCCCTCCTCCTTGAGGCGCACCAGGGTCGACAGGGCGGCCGCGAGGTCCATCCCAGGCGCCGGCCAATGCACCAGGTAGAGATCGACATGGTCGAGCTTCAGGCGCCCGAGGCTGCCGTCGAGGGCGCGCCGCAGGGCGTCGGGCGCGAGGTGGTCGTGCCAGGCCTTGGTGGTAACGTGGAGGTCGCCGCGCGCCACCCCCGACGCCGCGATCCCGGCGCCCACCGGCTCCTCGTTGCCGTACATCTCGGCGGTGTCGATGTGGCGGTAGCCCATCGCCAGCGCGCTCTCGACCGCGGCCTGACCGTCGGCGCCGGTCAGCTTGAAGGTGCCGAGGCCGAGCTTGGGGAGGGCGATGCCCTGGGTGGAGAGGTGTGCATGGCGGGGTCCTGTCGTGAGCTGTGGCTGGACGGTGAGACGTCGCCACGCTCCATCAGATCAGCTCTTCCCCTGCGCGAGCACCGTCGACCCACGCACGGTCCTCGCCGGTCGGCTCGGCGGAGGCATCGCACCTTTGCCTCAACAACTCGCTCGAGCGTAGTGCGGTTGCCCGCGGCCTGACGACCAGCCTTCCGTTGTCGACAGCCAGCCCGACCCGGGACCCGGCGCTCAGGTTGAGCAGATCGAGAAGCGCCGGCGAAGTTCCACCGGGGGTTCAACCGTTCGGGCATCGTGTGCCACGCTCCCGCTCTCATCCTTCCCGCACGAAATGCTCCGGCCCGACCTGCACCAGCCGGGTCGGCGGCGGCGTCCAGCCGAGCGGCCTCGTCGGGCTCTTGATCTCCTCGGTCATCAGGCCGTCGCGCACCCGGCGCTGGCTCGGGTCCGGCACCGGCACCGCGCCGATCAGGCGCTGGGTGTAGGGGTGGCGCGGGGTGTCGAGCACCGCCGCGCGCGGGCCGATCTCGACGATCTCGCCGAGATACATGACGGCGACCCGGTGGCTGATGCGCTCGACCACGGCGATGTCGTGGCTGATGAACAGGTAGGCGAGGCCGAGGTCGGCCTGCAGCTCCATCATCAGGTTGATGACCTGGGCCTTGATCGAGACGTCGAGGGCCGAGACCGACTCGTCGGCGACCAGCACCGCCGGCTGCAGGGCCAGCGAGCGGGCGATGCAGATGCGCTGGCGCTGGCCGCCGGAGAACTCGTGGGGAAGCGCACGGCGTGGTCGGGCTCCAGCCCGACCCGGGCCAGCAGTTCGGAGACCCGGCGGTCGGCCTCGGCGCCGGCGGCCAGGCCGTGCACCACGATCGGCTCGCGGATCGCCGCACCGACGGTCTTGCGCGGGTTCAGCGAGCCGTAGGGGTCCTGGAAGATCATCTGCAGCCGCCGGCGCACGCCGCGCATCGCCGAGCGGCCGAGGGTCATCAGCTCCTCGCCGTCGAGCCGGATCGAGCCGGCGGTCGGCTCGACCAGCCGCAGGATCGAGCGGCCGGTGGTCGACTTGCCGCAGCCGCTCTCGCCGACCAGCGCCAGGGTCTCGCCGGCGCGCAGGCCGAACGACACGTTCTCGACGGCGTGGATGTTGCCGACGTGGCGCCCGAACAGGCCGCCGCGCACCGCGAAGCGGGTGGTCAGGCCGTCGACCTCCAGCACCGGCGCGCCGCGGCGGTCGGGCTCGTCCGGCACCTCGTCGCTGGAGCCGCCGAGGATGCCGAGCTCGCCCTCGCTGCGGCGCAGGTCGACGTTCGGGAACCGGCGCGGCATCTCGTGGCCGCGCAGCGAGCCGAGCTTCGGCACCGCGGTCAGCAGCTGCTGGGTGTAGGGGTGCTCGGGGGCGGCGAACAGCCGGCTCGCGGTCGCCTCCTCGACCTTGCGGCCGCGCCACATCACCACCACGCGGTCGGCGATCTCGGCGACCACCCCCATGTCGTGGGTGATGAACATCACCGACATGCCGATCTCGGCCTGCAGCTCGCGGATCAGCTCGAGGATCTGCGCCTGGATGGTGACGTCGAGGGCGGTGGTCGGCTCGTCGGCGATCAGCAGCTTCGGCCGGCAGGCGAGCGCGATGGCGATCATCACGCGCTGGCGCATGCCGCCGGAGAAGGTGTGCGGGAACTCCGTGAACCGGCGCGCGGCGTCGGGGATGCGCACCAGGTCGAACAGCCGGAGCGCCTCGCGGTCGGCGTCGTCGGCCGACATCCCGCGGTGCCGGCGCAGCGCCTCCGAGACCTGGAAGCCGACGGTCAGCACCGGGTTCAGGCTGGTCATCGGCTCCTGGAAGATCATGCCGATCTCGCCGCCGCGCACGTCGCGCATGGCGTCCTCGGTCAGATCCGGCAGGTTGCGGCCCTCGAGCTCGATCCGGCCCTCGATGCGGCCGTTGGCGGTCGGCACCAGCCGCATGATCGACAGCGCCGTCACGCTCTTGCCGGAGCCGCTCTCGCCGACCACCGCCACGGTCTCGCGGGCGCCGATGTCGAACGACACGTCGTCGACCACGGTCTTCCAGTCGCCGGCGACCCGGAACGCCGTGGTCAGCCCGGCGACCCGCAGGACCGGCGGGGTTGCATCCGACGGCGCGCTCACGACTCGCCCCGCAGCTTCGGGTCGATGGCGTCGCGCAGCCCGTCGCCGAGCAGATTGAGGGCGAACACCACCACCAGGATCGCCAGGCTCGGGAACAGCGCCAGCCAGAAGCTGTCGAGGATGTTCTCGAAGCCCTCGCGGATCATGCCGCCCCAGGTGGCGGTCGGCGGCGCCACCCCGAGGCCGATGAAGGCCAGCGACGCCTCGACCCGGATGGCGGTGGCCAGCCACAGCGAGCCCATCACCAGGATCTCCGGCAGGATGTTCGGCAGGATGTGCCCGAGCATCAGGCGCAGGTCGGAATAGCCGAGCGAGCGGCCGGCCTCGACGAACTCGCGCTCCTTCACCGTCATGGTCGGGGCGCGGGCGATCCGCGCGAACGGCGGGATGGCGGTCAGCGCGATGGCGATCACCAGGTTGGTGACGCTCGGGCCCAGCATCGCCACCACGATCAGGCCGAGGATCAGCGACGGGAACGCCAGCAGCACGTCCATCGACTGCATGATGATGATGTCGGTGCGGCCGCCGTAGTAGCCGGCGATCAGGCCGATCAGCGAGCCGATGACCAGGGCGATGCCGATCGCCACCAGCCCGATGAACAGCGAGATCCGGGCGCCGTGGATCAGCCGCGAGAGGATGTCGCGGCCGTAGTAGTCGGTGCCCATCCAGAACTCGGCGCTCGGCGGCTTCAGGCGGTACAGGATGCTCTGGGCCAGCGGGTCGTGCGGCGCGATCAGCGGGGCGAACACCGCCATCAGGCAGACCGCCACGAACAGCGCCAGGCCGACCCACGAGGTCTTGTTGGTGTTGAAGGCGGTCAGCAGGCCGGCCCAGGCGGCGGCCACCGTGGTGCGCCAGTAGGACCGCGGGAGATCGTGGGCGGGTGTCGTCATTTGTACTTCACCCTCGGGTCGATCAGGCCGTAGGTCAGGTCGGTCACCAGGTTCACCAGCACCACGATCAGGGTGTAGATCACCATCATCCCCTGCAGCATCGTGTAGTCGCGCTGGTTCAGCGCGCCGACGATCAGCTTGCCGAGGCCCGGCCGGTTGAACACGATCTCGGTCAGCACCGAGTTGCCGATCAGGATGCCGAGGTACAGGCCGACCACGGTGACCACCGGGATCATCGAGTTCCTCAGGCAGTGCCGCCAGATGATGGTGCGGAACTCGATGCCCTTGGCCTGGGCGGTGCGGACGTAGTCCTGGCCCAGCACCTCCAGCATCGACGAGCGCGACACCCGGGTGATGTAGGCCGCCATGATCAGGCCGAGGTTGATCGCCGGCAGCGCCAGGTCGCGCATCCGCGCCCCGAAGGTCTCGCCCTGGCCGGAGCTGATCACCGGAAACCAGTTCAGGTGGATGGCGAACACCAGCAGCAGCAGCACCGCCGACACGAAGGCCGGGAACGACAGGCCGAGCAGCGAGGCCAGCCGCGTGACGTAATCCGGCATGCGGTTGCGGTTGACCGCCGACCAGACGCCGAGCGGCACCCCGATCACCGCGCCGAGCAGCAGCGACACCGCGGTCAGCTCCAGCGTCGCCGGCAGGACCTTGAGGATCTCCTGGATCACCGGCCGGCCGGACACCAGCGAGGTGCCCCAGTCGCCGGTCAGCACGCCGGCCATGAACTCGACGTATTGCACCGGCAGCGGCCGGTCGAGGCCGAGCCGGGCGCGCAGCTGCTCGATGGCCTGCATGCTGGCCTGGTCGCCGAGCATCGCCATCGCCGGGTCCCCGGGAAGGATCCGGACGATGAAGAACACCAGCGTCAGCACCGCGAACAGCGTGATCACGGCGAAGCCGAGGCGTCTGAGGACGAAGCCGCTCATCCGGTCACCGTGGGTTGGTCCTTTCACCGCCTCGCGCATCGGGCCGCGCCCGTCGCACCGTGGGTTCCGGCTCGGCCGCGCCGGGGCGGCGCGTCCGTCCGGAATGACGAAGGGGAGGGAACATCACCTCTCCGTCGTCATTCCGGACCGGACCGCCCGCGGCGGGACGGATCCGGAACCCAGCCGCCGCTCCGAAGCGAGCACGCAGCCGAGAGCCGCGAAGGGCCCCCGGCACGCGCTCGGGCTGCGGGTTACTTGAACTGCGCCATCTCGTTGATCGGCGGGCTGAGGTTCAGCGAGCCCTTCACCTCGGTGCCGAGGTCGAGGTTCGACTTCCAGGCCCACAGCTGCATGTTCTCGTAGACCGGGACCGCGCAGACCGTCTCCATGATCTTCTGCTGGGCGGTCTTCCAGAGGGCGAGCTGCTTCTCCTTGTTCGGCTCGACCCGGGCGGCGCGGATCTCGGCGTCGGCCACGTCGCAATGCGAGAAGTTGGTCACCGCGGTCGGCTTGCCGACGATCGAGTCGGAGTCGAAGAACTGGGTCAGGTAGACGTCGGCGATCGGGAACCGGGCCGCCGAGTAGTGCACCACCTGCGACAGGTTCTGGCGGATCTGGGCGTGGAAGGTGGCGTGCTCGACGGTGGTGATCTCCAGGTTGATGCCGGCCTCCTTCAGCAGCGCCTGCACCACCTCCATGGTCGCCAGCATGCCCGGCAGCGTGGTGTGGATGGCCTTGACGGTCACGCCGTTCGGAAAGCCCGCCTCGGCCAGCAGCGCCTTCGCCTTGGCGACGTCGTGCGGGTAGGTCGGCACGTCCGCGGTGTAGCCGAGATAGCCCTCGGGCACCGGCGAGATCGACGCCCGGGTCACCGACGCGCCGCGGAACTGCACCATGGCGTCACGGTTGATCGCGTGGGCGATCGCCTTGCGGACCAGGATGTTGTCGAGCGGCGGCATGCTCATGTTGAGGCTGAGCACCGACATCTCGCCGGGCTCCATCACCACCACCTTGGTGTTCGGGATCTTGCTGATCCGCTCCACCCAGGTCTCGTCCTGCTTGCCGTAGACCATGTCGATCTCGCCGGACTGGAACGCCAGGTCGCGGCTCGCGTCGGACGGGATGTAGCGGTAGTAGATCTCCTTGAGCTTCGGGGCGCCGCGGAAATACGCCTCGTTGGCCACCAGCTTCACGTATTGCTGCGGCTGGTACTCGGCGAACATGAACGGGCCGGTGCCGATCGGGGTGCGCTCGAAGGCGGCGCCCAGATCCTCGACGGCGTCCTTACAGACCATGTTGCCGCCGTGGTACGGCACCAGCAGGCCGAGCAGGCTCGGGATCGGGTTGGCGAGCACGATCTTGACCTCGTGCGTGCCGACCGCCTCGACCACCTTCAGCGCGGCATAGTCCTTGGAGAAGCTCGAGCTCTCCTTGGTGGCGGCGCGCTTGATCGAGAACACCGCGTCCTCGGCGTCGAACTCGCCGTACTTGCCGTGGCATTTCACGCCCTGGCGCAGCTTGAAGTTCCAGGTCAGGCCGTCGGCCGACGTGGTCCAGCTTTCGGCGAGGTCGGGCTCGATGTAGGCCGGGCTGGCCTGTCCCGGCTTGATGCGCACGAGGCCGTTGTACATCCAGTGCAGCAGCCCCTTGTCGGGCGTCGTGGTCGCCAGATGCGGGTCGAGCTTGCCGGCGTCGGCGGTCGCGATGCCGACGTTGAGGGTGGTCCCGGCGGCGTGCGCCGTGCCGATCCCGGCGACCAGGACGGCCGCGGTCAATACGTGTCGTAGCATGGTGATGCCCCTGTTCGAGTCTCGATGATGCTTCTTGATTGCCGGCATTAGACACCCGTCGCGCGCCGTATAGCAACGTTCGCGGGCGGTATCCGTCGAGGGTGGCGTCAGGCGGGCGCGAGCCGGTCGGGGCCGAACCGGTCCGGGGCGAACGGGGCCAGGTCGAAGCCGGGGTCGCGGCCGGCCGCCAGGTCGGCGACGATCCGGCCGACCAGCGGGCAGAGCGCGAAGCCGTGGCCGCTGAAGGCGAAGGCGTGGATCAGGCCGGGAACGGTCCGACTGGCGCCGAGCACCGGCAGGTCGTCGCGGGCGATGCCCTCGATCCCGGCCCAGGTCCGCACCACCCGGGCCTCGGCCAGCACCGGGAACAGCCGCACGGCGTTCGCCATGTTGCGGGCGACGCCGGCGAACGACAGCTCGCTGTCGCCGGTCGCGAGGTCGGCGGTGCCCTCGAACCCGCCGCCGATCACCACGGTGCCGACGTCGGACTGCTTCAGCGACAGCTTGCGGCCGTGGCTTCCGACCACCGGGCCGACGAACGCCGGCACCGGCTCGGTCACCGTCATCTGCAGCGCGACCGGGCGCACGTCCACCGCCTCGCCGACGCCGGCGGCGAGGCCGGCTCCCCAGGCCCCGGCGGCGTTGACCGCGATCCGGGCGCGGCGGTCGGAGCCGTCGGCGAGGCCGACCGTGACCCCGGCGGCGTCCGCCTCGATCGCCGTCACGGCGGCGTTCTCGACGATCGTCGCGCCGAGCCCGAGGGCGGTGCGCCGGAACGCGTGCACCGAGCGCAGCGGGTCGGCGAAGCCGTCGTCCTCGACCACCAGGGCGCCTTCACAGTGGCCGGCGAGGGACGGCAAACGGCTGTACAATTCGTTGCGCCCGACCAGCCGCTCGTGCCGCCAGCCGAGGCCCTCGACCAGGGCCAGCCGGGCCTTGAGGCCCTCCAGCGCGGCCTCGTCCTCGGCGACCCGGACCTGGCTCGACTGGGCGTAGCCGCAGGGTCGCCGAACAGCTCGGGGGCGCGGCGCCACAGCTCGAGCGCGGCTCGGGCCAGCGCGATCTCGGCCGGGTGGCGGTTCAGCGACCGAACGCCGCCGGCGCTGGCGCTGGAGGCGTGGCGTCCGCAGGTCCGGGCCTCCAGCACGGTGACCGAGAGCCCGGCCCGGGCGGCGGCGATCGCGGTCGACAGCCCGATCAGGCCGCCGCCGATCACCAGCATGTCGGGGCCGGTCGCCATCACTCCTCCTCCGACTCGACGGGGGCGTCGGCGCGGTCGAGGGCGGCGAGCGCCCCGAGCGGCACCGGCTTCAGCGGCGGCCGGACCCTGAGCGCCCCGATTTCCGCCGCCGGCCGCCCGGTCTCGCGGGCCAGCAATCGGGTGAGGATCGGGCCGCACATCCGGCCCTGGCAGGCGCCCATGCCGCAGCGCGTCGCGGTCTTCACCCGGTTTGGCCCGACGGCGCCGCCGGCGATCGCGGCTCGGATGGTGCCGGCGGTGACCTCTTCGCAGCGGCACACCACGGTGGCGTCGGCGAGGCCGGCCCCGGGATCGAACGGCGGGTCCAGGGCGTCGAGGAGGCGCCGCAGGGCCTGGACGCCGGCGCGCGCCCGCAGCGGCGCCGAGGCCCGGGCGTGGAACGCCGCCTCCGGCAGCCGCCCGAGGCAGCGCGCGGCGTCGAGCCCGGCCAGCCGGCCGGCGATCCGGCGCCCCTGGCGCCCTCGATGCCGGCGCCGTCGCCGGCCACCCACACGCCCGCACCCCCCAGCGCCTTGCCGGCCCGCGTCGCCCGGCCCCAGTCGTCGGTGACCGGCGCGAAGCACGCGGCTTCGTCGCGCCACTCGTGGTCGAGGCGCAGCAGGCGGGTCGCCTGGGTGTTCGGGATCACGCCGTCGTGGACCGCCAGCAGCCGGCAGGGCAGCACCCGCTCGCCGCCCGTGTCGGTGAAGCGCACCGCCTCGACCCGGCCGTCGCCTTCCGCCCGGAGGGTCGTGACGCCGCGGTGCACCGGCACCCCGCGCAGCGCCCGCGCCGCCAGCAGCCACACGCCGCGACCGAGGGTGGCGGGGTCGCCGAACAGCGCGCCCGGCAGCCGGCTGGCCAGCCGGCCGACGTTGCGTTCCGGCCCGGCAAGCTCCAGCACCGCCGTCGCCCGGCCGCCGGCGGCGGCGAGCTGGGCGAGGTACAGCAGCACCAGCGGCCCGCGCCCGGCGATCACCAGGCCGCCGCCGTCGGAACCCGGCACCAGGCCGCCGGTCTTCAGCGCGGCCTGCAGGGCGCCGACGCCGAGCACGCCGGGCAGGGTCCATCCGGGGAACGGCACCGGCCGCTCCATCGCCCCGGTCGCCAGCACCAGCCCGCGCGCGGTGGTCCGGCCGAGGCCGCCCGAATCCATCCACGACAGCGTCGGGCCGTCGGCGCCCTCGAAGGCGGCGTGGAACACCGTGGTCGCCGGCCGGAGCCGGATGCCGGCGGTGGTGCGGGCGCGCGCGATCAGGTCGTGGCCGGCGCGGTCGCCGCCGCGACCCTGGCGTTCCAGGCCGCGCCAGACCTGACCGCCGGGAGCCGGCTGCTCGTCGAACAGGGCGACGCTGGCGCCGAGTTCGGCGGCGGTGACGGCGGCGGACAGCCCGGCCGGGCCGGCGCCGACGACCGCGAGGTCGACGCTCTCATCGGCCATCGGCGTCGTCCCCGTTCTGGGTCCGGATGGTCATGCCGTCGCGCGCCGCGGTCAGGCAGGCCTGCGTCCCGGGCCGGCCGTCGATCTCGCAGAGGCAGCCGAAGCACACACCCATCAGGCAGTACGGCGCCAGCGGGTTGCCGGTCTTGCCGCTGGCGGCGAAGCCGGGCGGCCGGCGGCCAGCAGGGCGGTGGCGACGCTGTCGCCGTCGACCGCCGGCACCGTCTCGCCGTCGACCCGCAGAGTGAGGGGGCCAGCGCTGGCACTCGTGTTGCGGCGAAACGGGCTCATCTGTGAGGGCTCATCCGTGCAGCGCCGCCGGCACCGTCAGCCCGGCCGACCCGCCTTCGGCGAAGCGCGCCCGCCGGAACGCCTCGAGCGGCATCCGGGGGGGCGCGCCAAGGGCCAGATCGCGCAGCAGCAGGGCGGTGATCGGCGCGATCCCGAAGCCGTGGCCGGAGAACCCGGTGGCGATCACCAGCCCGTCGATCTCCGGCGCCCGCTCGATCACCGGCAGGGCGTCCGGGGTGACGTCGAGCAGGCCGGCCCAGATCCGGGCGATCCGCGCCTCGCGCAGCACCGGCAGCACCGCCGACACCCGCTCGATCACCCCGGCAACACTCTCGACGGTCGGGTTGACCACCGGCACCGGGCCGTCCTCCAGGGCGCCGTGCCAGAGCTCGGCGCCGCTGGTCACCCGCAGCCGGCCGTCGATCTGCTGGCGGCCCGCCAGGTCGGCGGTGGCGACGCCCAGCACCGGCTTCAGCATGGCCGGCAGGCGGTCGGTCTGCAGGACCGTCACCATCGGCACCCGCAGCGGGACGGTGAGGGCCAGCGGCGTCAGCAGGTCGTTGGAATGCACGCCGCCGGCGACCACGCAGACCGCGCAGCCGATCCGCACCCGGTCGGTGACCACGCCGGTCACCCGGTCGCCCTTGACCTCGATCGAGCGGGCGCCCTCGCCGAGGCGGAACTCCGCGCCGTGGCGCTCGGCCGCCGCCCGGTAGGCCTCGACCGTCGCCAGCGGGTCGGCGTGACCGTCGGTCGGGCAGAACGACGCCGCCACCACCGTCGGCGCGATCGCCGGCGCGATCGCCCGGATGTCGTCGGGCCCGGCCAGGTAGCGCAGGTCGAGGCCGGCCTGCCGCTGGTCCTCGACCAGGCGGTGGATGATTTCGGCTTCGGAATCGGTGCGCGCCAGCCGCAGATTGCCTTCGCGGCGATAGCCGGTGTCGGCTCCCAATTCAGCGTCGAGCGAAGCCCACAACTCCACCGCGGCCCGCGCGAGCGGCAGTTCCGCCGGGTCGCGGCCCGACTGGCGCACGCCGGCCAGGGTCCAGCCCGACGCCATGGCAGCCGGCTGGTAACGCTCGACGACGGCCACCCGGTGGCCCTCGCGCGCCAGATGGTAGGCCGCCGCGCAGCCGTTGATGCCGCCGCCGACGATCACGATGTCCGGGTTCGCCATGCGCGCCTCACGTTGATGGACCTGTCTGGCACCGGGGCCGGTCCGCCTTGGACAAGACCCCGGCGCTTGATTTGGCAGCGCGGGCCAATGAAGACAGTCACGATACCGGCAGGTCGCGAGGATGTGTAGGTCGAACCCCGGCGCGTCTGGTTTTCCGCCGGTCGCGTTCCCACCTCTGCGGCTGGCGGCGCCGACGCGCCGGGGATTTCAGCCAGTCCGAGGACGACACCATGATGAGCAGCTCCAAGCGTCCGGCGGGCGCCCGCCGCGTGGCCCTGGCGGCGCTGGCGATCGCGGGCGCGCTCGCCGCCGCGCCGGCGGCCATGGCCGAGCAGGTCGGCGAGGTCTCGACGGCCTTCAAGCTGCTCGGCGCCAACCACAAGATCGTGGTCGAGGCGTTCGACGACCCGAAGGTGGAGGGCGTGTCGTGCTTCGTGTCGCGCGCCAAGACCGGCGGGATCTCGGGATCGCTCGGGCTGGCCGAGGACACCTCGGACGCCTCGATCGCCTGCCGCCAGACCGGCCCGGTGTCGTTCAAGGACGAGCTGAAGGAGGGCGAGCGGGTGTTCCGCGAGCGCACCTCGATCCTGTTCAAGACCATGCAGGTGGTGCGGTTCCACGATGAGAAGCGCAACACGCTGGTTTACCTGGTGTATTCCGACAAGCTGGTTGACGGCTCACCGAAGAACGCGATCTCGGCGGTGGCGATCCAGCCCTGGGCGGCGTCGGAAGCCGCGTTGCCTGTCGACGGCCGGCGCTGAGTCCAGGCACCGCTCAGGCCGGTTTGGCCGCGACCGCACCGCCCGGCTCCTGGAAGCGCGAGAAGCGCAACGCCGACAGGTCGACCACCGTCGGCTCGCCGCGCACCATCTGCGCCATGGCGTAGCCGACGCCGGGACCGATCCCGAAGCCGTGCCCGGACAGCCCGGTCGCCAGGTACAGCCCCGGCACCGCCGCCACCGGCCCGAGCGCCGGCACCTCGTCGGGGGTGACGTCGATCAGGCCGGCCCAGCGCTCGACCGGGCGGGCGTCGGCCAGGTTCGGGTACAGCGCCTTGGCCGCCCGCATGACGTCGTCGAGCAGCGCGTGGTCGGGCTCCGGATCCATGACCCGCACCGCCTCGAACGGGCTCATCTGGTCGTCGCGCCAGCGGCGCTGGCCGAGCGCGTCGAAGAACGGCCGGCCGAAGCGCAGCTTCAGGATCCGCCACTGCGCCAGCAGCGTCGGGGTGAAGGCGCGGAAATGCGTGAAGGCGGCGGGGATGATGTCGAAGCGGGCAGCACCGCTGCGCGCGATCGTGAAGCCGCCGTCCTGGCGCGGCCGGATCGACGCCGAGACGCCGCCGAAGGTGCTCTCCGAGGTGCGCGGCGCCGGCGAGGTGCGCTGCACCGAGGAGCGCACGCCGAGCTGCGGCAGGGCGAGGCCGAGATTCTCCAGGAACGGCCGCGACCAGACGCCGCCGGCCAGCACCACCGACCGGCAGGCGATCCGGCCGTGCTCGGTGACCACGCCGGCGACCCGCCCGCCCTCGCGGTCGAGCGAGCGCACCGCCGTGCGCTCCAGCACCACCGCTCCCAGCCGCCCGGCGGCCCGGGCGATCGCCGGCACCGCCTTGGCCGGCTCGGCGCGGGCGTCGCTCGGCGTGTGCAGGGCGCCGAGGAACCGGCGGTCGGTGCGGCCGAGCATGGCGTCGGCCTCGGCCGGGCTCAGCATCCGGCTGTCGAGCTGGAACTCCCGGGCACCCTCCAGCCAGGCCTCGTGGCGGCGCATGTCGGCCTCGGTCTCGGCGAGGTAGGTGACGCCGCCGGTCGTGAAGCCGATGTCCTCGTCGAGCTCGGGAACGATCTCCTGCCAGCACCGCATCGCCTCGATCATCAGCGGCATTTCGGCCAGATCGCGGCCCTGTTTGCGGATCCAACCCCAGTTGCGCGAAGATTGCTCGCCAGCGATCCGGCCCTTCTCACACAGCACCACCGGCACGCCCGAGCGCGCCAGGTAGTACGCCGTGGCGACCCCGGCGACACCGCCGCCGATCACCACCACCTCGGTGGACGCGGGGATCGTTCGACCGGGCGGGAGATCTGCGGGCAAGGACGCTGCGGGCGCGGGCATCGGGGACGGTCCTCGGTGAATGTACGGGCGTCGCGCGCCGGCGCGACGCGGTGGAATAGTGTTCGAGCATCCGGCGTCGGGAAAGCCCCGTGTTGCGCTGCGGCAACCGGGCGCACGCCGGTAAACCGAGCCGGTCAACCGAAAGGGTACCGCATGGCCGACATCCTGATCGTCAACGGCGTGGTGGTCACCGTCGACCCCGACCGCCGTGTCCTCGAGGACGGCGCGGTGGCGATCGCCGGCGACCGCATCGTCGCGGTCGGGCCGACCGCCGAGGTCGCGGCCGCCCATCCGGCCCGACGGGTGATCGACGCCCGCGGCAAGGCGGTGATGCCGGGCCTGATCGACGGCCACGCCCACGCCGGCCACGGCCTGATCAAGACCATGGGCGGCGGCCGCGGCGACCTCTGGTACCAGGCCTGCGAGACCGTCTACACGGTCGCCTCGACCGAGGATTTCTGGCGCGCCGAGGCCGAGCTGGCGGCGCTCGAGCGGCTGAAGTTCGGGGTCACCACCGGGGTCTCGCTGCTCGGCGGCGGCGACACCATCCTGCGCACCGACGAGCCGGCCTACGGCGACGCCCATTGCGCGGGCGTGGTGGCGGTCGGCACCCGCTCGGTGGTGGCGGTCGGCTCGACCAGGCCGCCGCACCCGCGCCGCTACGCCCGCTGGGAGGGCGGCACGGCGACCGACCGCATGGTCGGCTACGCCGAGCAGCTCGCCACCTGCCGGACCCTGATCGACACCTGGCACGGCAGCCACGGCGGGCGCATCCGGATCGCGCTGATCACCCCGACCCTGCGCGAGGAGCACGTCGCCCAGCTCGGCGCCGGCACCCTGGAGGAGGCCAAGGCCCAGGCCCGCGAGATGCGGGCGCTGTCGCGCGAGCGCGGCCTGGTGTTCACCCAGGACGGCCACACCACCGGCAGCGTGGCGTTCGCCCATTCCCTCGGCCTGCTCGGCCCGGACGCGCTGCTGTCGCACGCCACCGGCCTGACCGAGGCCGAGATCGCGCTGTGCGCCGAGACCGACACCAGGATCGTCCACAACCCGAGCGCCGTCGCCTCGATCCTGGCGCGCTGCCCGGTGACCGAGCTGATGGAGGCGGGCGTCACCGTCTGCATCGGCTCCGACGCGACCGCGCCCGACCGCTCCGGCGACCTGTTCCGGCACATGCAGCAATGCATGCACTACCACCGCACCTTTCACCGCGACCCGAGCTGGCTGCCGCCCGGCACGGTGCTGGAGATGGTGACCATCGACGCCGCCCGCGCCCTCGGGCTGGAAGCCGAGCTCGGTTCGCTGGAGGTCGGCAAGAAGGCCGACGTGGTGCTGGTGGATCTGCGCCGCCCGCATCTGTACCCGGCCAACATGCCGGTGTTCCGGCTGGTGTACTTCGCCAACGGCAACGACGTGCACACCGTCATCGTCGACGGCGAGGTGGTGCTGGAGAACCGCGCGCCGACCCGGGTCGACGAGGACAGCGTGCTCGACGCCGCCCAGCGCGAGACCGAGCTGATGCTGGACCGCACCGGCTTCCGCGCGATGCTGGAGACGCCCGATGGGTTCTGGCGGACGGTGCGCGCCGGGCCGGAGTTCCGCGACTGAGGGGGGCGCGCGCCCGGCTTGACCCAGATCAACGACCGGCTCCGGCGGCGCGGCTATCCGTGAGCATGGCCCGGAGGGGATCATGGCCGAGCGCACGCCCCTGGAACGCTACCGACTGCTGACCGAGCATTGCCGGCACTGCTACGACACCGTCCGGCTCGGCAATTGCGAGGAGTGCCCGATCACCGAGGAGCGCCGCAAGGCGCGGCGCGGCTGGGCGTGGAGCGACCAGCAGGAGCGGCGCTTCGACGAGGCTACGGCAGCCAGGTCTCGGGCAGCATCTGATCGTGAAGAAGCCTGAGCAGCTGGACAACGCCGGCTCCGCCCCCATCGCCGTCGTCGACGATCCGGAAGAACACGACGTGGCGCGGCCAGCCGACCCGCAGATCGGCGGGCGCCGGCTCGCGGCTGAAGCGGATCGGGTACGAGTAGGCGCCGCTGCGGCCCTCGACCGGCCGCACGCCGTGGCGGAGCGGGTCGGCGGCGAGGTCGCGCAACGCCTGCTTCAGGAGGTCGGCATACAACGCCCGGCCGCTCTCGCCGCGCTCTTCGGCGCTGATCCTGAGCACCTCGCGGAGTTCGGCGGCGAAGGCCCGGCCGCTGCGCAGCTCAGCCATTCGGGTCGCGGCGGCCGGTCGGGTCGTCGCGGCCGATCCGGACCACCGCGTCGTCGACGAACCGGTCGATGTCCTCGATCACCACGCCGTCACCGCGGTCGGCCTGGTCGATCGCCGCGTCCAGCACCCGGTGCAGCGCCCGCAGCCGCACCACCTGCTCCTCGCGGCTGCGCTCCAGCAGCCGGAGGCCGGCGCGGACCACCTCGCTGGCGTTCTGGTAGCGACCGGACGCGACCTCGGCGTCGATCAGCTCGCTCAGTTCCGGCGTCAGGTTGATGTTGCGCGTCGGCATCGGCGTCTCCGGCTCGGGGAGCGCATAGTGTTGGCAAGATTTGCCAGCGGTCAACGCTTCCCGGCGCCCGACCGGGGGCTCCGGACCGCGCCAGCGCCGGTCCGGAGCGGGTCCTCAGTTCACCTCGTGCCGCCCGCCGAACATCGGCTTCGACTGTCCGAGGCCCGGCAGGTCCCAGATCCCCGCGCCGCCGGGGTTGGCCTCGGCGCTGATGTTGGCGTCGATGACGTAGGGCCGGTTCGCGGCGATGGCGTGGCGGATGGCGTCGCCGAGATCTTCCGGCCGGTCGATCGAGGTGCCTTCGACGCCGCAGCTTCGGGCCATGGCGGCGAAGTCGGGGTTGTAGGGCTGGCCGGTCTCCGGATGCTTGAAGTCGGTGGCGAGTTCGCGGCCGCCGAGATAGCCGCGCTGCAGGCCCCGGATCGAGGCGTAGGCGTAGTTGTTCCACACCACCCAGACCGCGGGGATGTTGTACTCGACGGCGGTGCCGAGGACCGTGTTGTGCATGAAGAAGGCGCCGTCCCCCACGACCGCCACGCAGGGCCGCTCGGGGGCCGCCAGCTTCGCGCCGAGCACGCCGGCGACGCCGAAGCCCATCGGCCCGAAGCCCATGCAGCCGATCAGGCTGTCGGGCCGCTTCGGCTTGCAGTACTGGATCAGCCAGTTGTGGTGGATGCCGATGTCGGAGACCAGGATGCCGTCCTCGGGCATCGCGAGGTCGATCTCGCGGGCGGCCCGCTGCGGGTTGATCGGTGAGGCCGGATCCTTGAACCCGGGGGCGATGAAGGTGTCCCATTCCGCCCGCCAGCCGGCGATCCGGCCGAGCCACTTGCGGCGCGGTTCGGTCGCGCCGGCCTCGTACCGCTCCAGGGCGTGGAGCAGCTGGCCGAGGAAGGTCGTGGTGTCGGCCATCAGCCCCAGGGCGACCGGATAGTTGCGGCCGATTTCCTCCGGGTCGATGTCGACATGGATCAGCTTGGTCGGCGGGATGTTGAAGGAGTAGCCGGGGATCCAGCTCGAGGACGTGCGGTCGTCGAATCGCACGCCCATGGCGAGGATCACGTCGGCCTGCCGGGTCGCCTGGTTCGCCTGGTACATGCCGTTGCGGGCGACGAGGCCGAGCGCGAGCTCGTGCTCGGCCGGCAGCGCTCCCAGGCCGGAGGCGGAGGCGGCGACCGGGATTCGGTACTTTTCCGCCAGTGCCAGCAGACGGCGCGAGGCCTCGCCGAAACGGCATCCGGAGCCCACGAAGATGACCGGGCGCTCGGCCTCCATCAGCAGCCGGGCGGCCTTCTCGACACCGTCGGGGTCGGCTCCGGCCTTGCAGCTGATCCCGGCCACCCAGGCCTGGGGATCCGGCGTCTCCGCCCCGGTGCTCTCCTTGAAGATGTCGAACGGAACATCCACCACGACCGGTCCGGGCCGGCCGGTCACCATGGTCTTCCACGCCTCGCGGATGGTGTGCGGAATCTGCTCGCCGCGGGTCGGCTGGAAGACGCGCTTGCAGTAGGCGCGCACGGTCGACGGAAAGTCGGCCTGGTAGTGGCGGTACAGTTCCTGGAAGGCGCCGCGGTTGAACTGCGACGTCGGCACGTTTCCGGTCACCGCCAGGAACGGCACGCTGTCGAGAAAGGCGTTGCCGAGCGCGATCGGCAGGTTGGCGGAGCCCGGACCGCAGGAGGTGAAGGTCGCCGTCGGCTGACCCGAAACCCGGTAGTAGACGTCGGCCATGAAGCCGCACACCGACTCGTGGTGCGTCGAGATGGTCTTGATGTCGGACTGGCGCTCGTACAGGGCGTCGATGAAGCCGATGTTGCCGTGGCCGCAGAGGCCGAAGGCGTAGGGGACGTTGTTGCGGACCAGGTAGTCGACGATCATCTGCCCGCCGTTCAGCGTGTTGTTCTCCGTCATTCGAGACTCCTCCATGTCCAGCAACGCCCGGCGGCTGCGGGCCGATACGATCGGTCGGCGTGACCTTCGCGCAAACACACTCCCGAAGCCACCCCATCGGCCGGCGAGGCTTTGATGCGATTCCGTCACGGGATGCCTCGCGATCGGGCCCGTCGGCGCCACGACCGTCGGGCAGCGCGCCGATGTCCACCCCCGCGTCGCCGGTCAGCCGTACAGCACCCGGCGCAGGTCGTGTTCGGCCGCGAACCCCAGCCGCTCCGCAGGCGTCCGGAGGTCGTAGAGCGGCGCGAACGGGTTGTCTCGGTAGACGGCGGTGTCGCGGATCTCGGGCTTGGCGCCGGTCTTGGCGGTGAACCGGTCGATCGTGGGCTCGGGGGCCAGGGTGGTCGGCCCGCAGATGAAGTAGGGCCCGAACCCCGGATCGTCGGTCTCCAGCGCGCACCGGTAGGCGCGCGCCAGGTCCCGGGGGTCGATGTAGTGCCACATCGGCCCGCCGCCCGCCGGGTTGCGCCCGCCGGCGGCGGGTCCCCGATAGCCGTCCGGGTCGGCGGCGCGCGCGATGACCTCGCATTCGAATTCCGGGTACAGGACGAACACCGGGCGCAGCACGACCACGTCCAGCCTGCCGCGATCGGCGAACGCCCGCGCGGTTTCCTCGCAGAGCTTCTTGCTCAGCGCGTAGGCGTCGGTCGGGTGGCGGGGATGCTCCGCGTCGACCGGCAGGTAGCGCGGCGGAACCATCGCGCCGTCCAGGACCGTGAAACCCACCACCGAATCGCTGGAGGTGACGATCACCCGTTTGACGCCGGCTTCCTCGGCGGCCTGCAGCACGTTCCAGGTGCCGACGACGTTGGTCTGGACGATCTCCCGGCCGTCGCCGCTCCAGATGTTGGGGCGCGCGGCGATGTGC
Organism: Rhodospirillaceae bacterium; assembly: GCA_018401495.1. Taxonomy (GTDB): domain Bacteria; phylum Pseudomonadota; class Alphaproteobacteria; order Thalassobaculales; family Thalassobaculaceae; genus Thalassobaculum_A. The sequence goes on along the minus strand of JAGYJX010000005.1, from coordinate 43,686 downwards.
ACGACGGCGTCCTGACCGGCGACGGCGCGCCGCACCGCGTCGAGGTTCTCGATGCTGTCGGTGATGTGCGGGATGTCGTGCCGGGCGGGCACCACGTCCAGTCCCGATACCGTGCAGCGGTCCCGCAGGGCGTCGACCGTGTACCCGCCCAGAAGCCCGCCCGCACCCGTCACCAGGATCTTTTGGAATTGCACGTCGTTCCTCCCTGGGGTCTCCTGTTGCCTGGTGCTGACGATAACTCGAAAAGAAACTACAGTAAAAGTGAGTTTTGATTGGGAGAACCATAATATTGTCGGTGTTTTCGTCGTTATTTTATTGAAAAACCCCGATCGGAGGGCGAGGATTTGAGAGCATCAGTCATGCCGACGACAGCGCGGTCGCGGCGAGGAGGATCGATGGAAGCTCAGTCTGCTGGCACGGCGTGGCCGATCGGGATCAACACCTACGCCTACATCTGGCGGATGTCGGCCCGCGAGACGCTGTCGCATCTGGCGGATCAGGGATACCGCCGGTTCGAGCTGCTGGTGAACCCGCCGCATCTCTGGCCGGAGGCGTTGGACGTCTCGGAGCGCCGGGCGGTGGCGGCGCTCCTGGCGGAACGGGATCTGAAGATCCACGTGCTCAACCCGCCGAGCCTCGACCTCAACCTGGTCAGCCCGTCGCCGCAGATGCGGGAGATGACGATCCGCCACTACCGCGGGGTGATCGATCTCGCCGCCGACTGGAACGTCGACCACGCGCTGCTGGTGCCGGGCAAGACCCATCCGCTGCTGCCGGCGCCGGCCGACCAGGTCTGGGGCTGGTTCGCCGACGCGATCGAGACGCTGGATCGCCACGCCGAGGAGAGGGGCGTCGGGATCATCCTCGAGAACGTGCCGGTGGCGTTTCTGCCCAAGGCCGCCGACCTGATGAACGCCCTCGACCGTCTCGGCAACGACCGCCTGGGGATCTGCTACGACGCCGCCAACGCCTGCTTCGCCGGCGAAGCGCCGGGTGCCGGGCTGAAGACCGTGGCGTCGCGGCTGGCGGTCCTGCACCTCTCCGATACCGGCCTCGAGAAATGGGACCATGCCGCCGTCGGCACCGGGGTCGTGCCGTTCGACGCCGTCGCCGAGGCGATCCGCGAGACCGGCGTCCGGGTGCCGACGATGCTGGAGATCATCTCGCCCGACGGCGATGCGGACATCGCCCGCAGCCATCAGGCGCTGGCGGCGCTCGGGTGGGAGGCCCGGCCGCAACCCGCTCGCGGCGCCTGATCCGGCACAACCGGATTGCCAGCGGTCCTCGGGAGCGCCACCCTTGTGGCCCGTCCCGTCACGCCGGAGAACCACAGCCGTGCCGACCGCCACCCCCGAACAGCAGGACGCGATCCTGGGCTGGCTCGACCAGCAGCGCCCGGCCATGACCGAGCTGCTCGAAACGCTCGTGAACATCGACTCCGGGTCCTACAACAAGGCCGGCGTGGACGCGGTCGGCCGTGCCATCGAGGCGTGGTTCGCGGCCGAGGGCATCGCGACCGACCGGGTGCCGCACGGCGAGTTCGGCGACTGCATCCGCGCCCACGTCTCGGGCGGCGAGGGCAACCGCCCGATCCTGCTGATGGGCCACCGCGACACGGTGTTCCCGGACGGCGAGGCGGCGCGCCGGCCGTTCACCGTGAAGGGCGACATCGCCTACGGCCCCGGCGTCGCCGACATGAAGGCCGGCCTGGTGATGAACGCCTTCGTGCTGGCGGCGTTCAAGCGCTTCGGGGGCGCGCCCTATCCGCTGACCGGGCTCTACACCTCGGACGAGGAGATCGCCTCGCCGTCCTCGCGGCCGGTCATCGAGAACGAGGCGCGCACCGCCCGCGCCGTGTTCAACGCCGAGCCGGGCCGCGAGAGCGGCAACGTCGTCACCGGCCGCAAGGGCGCCAGCTTCTTCAAGTTCCGCATCTCCGGCGTGCCGGCCCACTCCGGCGGCCAGCACGAGAAGGGCATCAGCGCCATCGGCGAGCTGGCGGCGAAGATCACCGAGTTGCACCGGCTGACGGACTACGAGGCCGGCACCACGGTGAACGTCGGGATCGTCAGCGGCGGCAGCGCGGTCAACATGGTGGCGCCGCTCGCCGCGGCGGAGGTCGACGTCCGCTTCACGACGATGGCGGCGCGCGACGCCGTCTGGGAGCGGATCACCGGGATCCTGGAGACCGCCTACGTCCCCGGCACCGCCGCCGAGATCACCGAGAGCCGCGGATTCCTGCCGTTGACCCAGTCGCCGGAGAGCAAGGCGATCTTCGACGTCTACACCCGGGCCGGGGCCGAGGTCGGGCTTTCGATCGGCGGCGAGTTCTCGGGCGGCTCCGCCGATTCCGGTTTCACCGCCCAGGTCGGGGCGCCGACCGTCTGCGCCACCGGCCCGGTCGGCGGGCGGGCGCACACGCCGGAGGAGTTCATGCGGCTTGATACCATGGTGCCGCGCGCCAAGACCGTGGCGCTGGCGATCATGAGGCTCGGCGCGTGAGGGGGCGCCTCCGGAACCATCCGCTGTTGTTCAAGGGAAACGATTTCTCACGCCCCGACGTGCGCAACGCCTCTATCCTGGCGCTCTGATCGGCGGCCGTCGCGACGGTCGACCTCGTGGGAAGCGCAGGGCAGGAGGGCTGGGATGACGATCGACCGCGACGCCCAGGTCTACATCGGCTCCAGCGCCAAGCCGGAGTACATCCGGCTGCCCTATGCCAACCGCCACGGCCTCGTCACCGGGGCCACCGGCACCGGCAAGACGGTGTCGCTGCAGGTCCTGGCCGAGGGCTTCTCCGAGGCCGGCGTCCCGGTGTTCTGCGCCGACGTCAAGGGCGACCTCGCCGGGCTGGCGGCGGCCGGCGAAGCGAAGCCGTTCCTCGCCGAGCGGGCCGCGGCGATCGGCTTCACCGACCAGTACCGCCAGGAGGCCTTTCCCGTCGTCTTCTGGGACCTGTTCGGGCGCGACGGCCACCCGATCCGCACCACCGTCTCGGAGATGGGGCCGTTGCTGCTGGCGCGGCTGCTCGACCTCAACGACACCCAGGAGGGGGTGCTGAACATCGCCTTCCGCCTCGCCGACGACGAGGGGCTGCTGCTGCTCGACCTCAAGGACCTGCGCGCCCTGCTCGCCCATGTCGCCGAGCGGGCGGGCGAGCTGAGCGGGCGCTACGGCAACGTCTCCAAGGCCAGCGTCGGCGCGGTGCAGCGCGGGCTGCTGGTGCTGGAGGACCAGGGCGGCGACCGGTTCTTCGGCGAGCCGGCGGTGCCGATCGCCGAGCTGATGCGCACCGCCCGCGACGGCCGCGGCGTCATCAACATCCTGGCTGCCAGCGCCCTGATGCAGTCGCCACGGCTGTACGGCACCTTCCTGCTGTGGCTGCTCTCCGAGCTGTTCGAGGACCTGCCGGAGATCGGCGATCCCGAGAAGCCGCGCCTGGTGTTCTTCTTCGACGAGGCGCATCTGCTGTTCGACGACGCGCCGAAGGCCCTCGGCGAGAAGATCGAGCAGATCGTGCGGCTGATCCGCTCCAAGGGGGTCGGCGTCTACTTCGTCACGCAGAGCCCGCTCGACGTGCCCGAGCCGGTGCTGGCACAGCTCGGCAACCGGGTGCAGCACGCGCTGCGCGCCTACACCCCGCGGGAGACCCGGGCGGTGAAGGCGGCGGCCGGCACCTTCCGCCCCAATCCGGCGTTCTCGGCCTTCGAGGTGATCACCCAGCTCGGGGTCGGCGAGGCGCTGGTATCGACCCTGGAGGACAAGGGCGCGCCGTCGGTGGTGCAACGCACGCTGATCCGGCCGCCGGCCTCGCGCATCGGGACGATCTCGGAGGCGGAGCGCCGCGCGGTGATCGCCGCCAGCCCGGTCGGGCCGGTGTACGACACCCCGGTCGACCGCCACTCGGCCTACGAGATCCTGACGGCGAGCGTCGCCGCCAAGCAGCCGGGCGACGCCGATCCGACGGGCGAGGGACCTTCCGAGGAGGAGGGCGGCGGCATCGGCGGGCTGCTGGGCTCGGTGTTCGGCACCGATCGCCCGCGCGGCAGGCGGCTGACCACCACGCAGACCGTCGCCCGCTCGGTCACCCGCTCGGTCACCACCCAGGTGGTCGGCGGGCTGGCGGCGCAGATCGGCAAGTCGGTCGGCGGCGCCACGGGCGCCTCGATCGGCCGCGCGTTGGTCCGCGGCCTGCTGGGCGGTCTGCTCAGAAGGTGAGGCGGGCCGCCGGGGGCTCGGGATCCTGGTCGCGTTCCCGCCGATCGCCACACGGCGGGCGCGGCCGTAGGGCGGCCGTTTCGATGGGCCGGGTGGAACACCTGCCGCGCCCCGGCATTGTCATGCGGAGCCGCGCGGACATCGCTGCCTCCACGAAGGAGACGACCATGAGCTTGGGAAACATCATCGGGACCCTGCTTGGCCAAGGCACATCCAGCCAGTCGCACAACCGCCTCCGCACGGGGGCCGAGAACGCCGGGCGTGGCGGCGGGATCGATCAGATGCTCGGCTCGCTCATGGGCGGGGCGGGCGCAACCGGAGGCGGCGGCGGCCTTGCGCAAAAGGCCCGGGACTTTCTCGGCAAGGAACAGGCCGCCGGCATGAGCGGTGCCAAGATCGGCGGCATCGGCGCCGTGGTCGGGGCGCTGCTCGGTGGCGGCGTCGGAGGCGCTGCCAAGGGCGGGGCGATGGCCGTGCTCGGCACGCTCGCGCTCAAGGTCTGGCGCGATCACCAGGCGCAGCAGGGCGTGGCGGCGCCGGATGCGGAGCCGAGCCGGGACGAGGTGCGGGCGCTGACCGGGTCCGAGGCCGAGGGGCTGGTGCTGCGCGCGATGATCGGTGCTGCGCAGGTTGACGGCCATGTCGATGAAGCTGAGATGGAGAAGATCCTCGGCCGCCTGCATGACGACGAGGTTACCGAGGAGGAGCGCCGGGCGGCGCGCGAGGAGGTGCGGCGGCCGGTCGATGTGGAGGCGCTCGGGGCGCAGGTCTCCCGGCCGGAGGTCGCGACGGAAGTCTACCTCGCGGCGCTGCTGTCCGTGGACATCGACACGGAGGCGGAGCGCGCCTACTTCCGCCGCCTCGCGAAGGCGCTGCGCCTCGATGCCGACGTGGTGGCGCGCCTGCACCGGATGACCGGTGCTCCGAGCGTCACAGCTGCCTCGATCTGAGCCGGGCGCTGTTCGGGGAGGGCGGCAGGCTTGGAAGTTGGCTTCCGCGCTGGCCGCCCCGAGATCGGCCTGTTCCGTTAGTGCGTGACGGAATAGCAGATAACGCCTCCACCGAGGCCAAGACGCGTGCTGAACGATCGAGGGCGGATAGTGCAGGCGGGCGTACGAGATCGGCTTCGTGGCGCGAGGCTATCGGTCACGCCCGAAGTTCGCCATACGCCTATGTGACAGAGCCCGCAGCACTCTTCCATTTGAGCGGGGTCATGTAGACGATGCGGTCGCCTACACTGACCATCACATCGCCGTCCTGAATATTGATCTGGAACCTCATCGCGCGGCTTGCCAGTTTTGCCAGTTCGCCTGTGTCTTTCTCGGAAAAATTTATCACTTGTAGGTTCTCAAAACGGGTGGTGTTTTTTTTGATCTTCTCCCACCAGATCTCGGCTGCCCTGCCGCCATAAGGATAGACAATCACCTTGCCGGCCTTGCCACAGGATTGACGCATCACCTTTTCGCTGGGAAGCCCTAGGGCCACCCAAACATCAAGCGCGCCGTTCAAGCTTTTCTGCCAAATGTCGGGCTCGTCATCGGTTGACAGTCCTTTAGTCATTTCCAGATTCTCATGGGCATTTAGCGCAAAGGCGACAATGCGCACCATCAGCCGTTCATCCGTCTCAGATGGATGCTTTGCCACGGTCAATCTATGGGTCTCATAATAGTGACGATCCATGTCGGAGACCGAAAGCTCAACTTTGTAAATGGTGGCATTTTGCGCCATGATTTGTCCCAAAGCCGTGAAGATTGCGATGCTTACAGGGTCTGGCGACCTTGTGAAAGCAGACAAAGGGGCCGCGACGGCGTTGTCCCGAACTCGGAGCCGGCACGCACGAGGCTGACTGATTCTCTGAGGGTCATGCTGCCTTGGCCGCGGATTGCCACAGTGCGAAGGCTTCGCCGCGGCGTGTCCGAAGGGTGCGGCGGGAGATTGGGTGTCGCTGGACGTTGAACGTGATGTCGACGGTGGCGTGAGGGGAAAGGAAGCGCTGGGTCGATCCCGGTCACTTGAAGCCGATCCACGATCGGCACGGACCTCGATCGAGCGGATCGCCTATGCTTATGAAAACCGGCCCGAGAGACTGTTGGGTTATTCAGCCTCCAGAAGCGTCACCAGATCAGTCTCCGGGTGACGCTCGCGCGGACGCCATTCCGCCAAGCCTTGGAAATCTCGGCGCAATTCCGAGCTCGCCCGGATGCGATCCATAGAGACTCGAACGTCAAAGGAAGAATGGCTGGGGGACCTGGATTCGAACCAGGGTTGACGGAGTCAGAGTCCGTAGTCCTACCGCTAGACGATCCCCCAGCAACTCGGGCCGCTCCGCGGAACGGGCGGTCGCTTTATCACATCCCGCCGAGGCGTTGCAAACCCCCAATTGCGCCCATGGGCGCGCCGGTCGGGCGGCGCGCGCGATGGGGGATGGCCGGGGTGGGGGCCGGGCGGATACACTGGACCGCAGAGACGAGTCCGAAGGGACCGCAACAGGACAGCGAGGAACGGGATGGCGATGGGGCTGGAAGGCTGCCGAAGCGCCCCGTCCCGGCGACGAACGCGACGGTCGGCCAACGGCCGCGGCGAGGGAGCACATCACGGGGACGGGACGGCGGTGCGCGACGGCGACGCCGACAGGGAGGCGTCGGCGACGCACCGCGAGGCGGTGCCGGCGGAGAAGGCCGGGGTCGACGACGTGCTGGCGGCGATCGATCTCGGCACCAACAACTGCCGCCTGCTGGTGGCGCGACCCGACGGCGCCGGCTTTCGGGTGATCGACGCGTTCTCGCGGATCGTCCGGCTGGGGCAGGGGCTCGACGGTTCCGGGCGGCTCGGCGAGGACGCCATCCGCCGCACCCTCGACGCGCTGGCGGTGTGCGCCGGCAAGATGCGCCGGCGCCGGGTCACGCGGTTCCGGGCGGTCGCCACCGAGGCCTGCCGGCGCGCCGGCAACGGCGCCGAGTTCCTGGCGCGCGCCGCCGCCGAGACCGGGCTGACCCTCGAGATCATCACCCCAGAGGAGGAGGCGGCGCTGGCGCTCGCCGGGTGCCGGCCGCTGTTCGACCCGCGCATCCCGGGGGCGCTGGTGTTCGACATCGGCGGCGGCTCGACCGAGATCGCCTGGCAGCGCGACGGGCCGGATGGCCGCCTTGTCGCCGCGCTGACCATGCCGATCGGGGTGGTGACCCTGGCCGAACGCCACGGCGGCGACCGCTTCGCCCCCGGCATCTTCGAGGCCATGGTCGACGAGGTCGCCGAGCGGCTCGGCGGGTTCGAGGCCCGCCACGGCATCGCCGCCGAGGCCGCTGCCGGCGCGGTGCAACTGCTCGGCACCTCGGGCACCGTCACCACGCTGGCCGGGATGCACCTCGCGCTGCCGCGCTACCGGCGCGACCGCGTCGACGGGGTGTTTCTCGACGTGGCGCGGACCCTGGCGCTCGGCCGCGACCTCGCCGGCATGAGTTTCGACGAGCGCGCCGCGCAACCTTGCATCGGCCGCGAGCGGGCCGATCTGGTGGTGGCCGGCTGCGCGATCCTCGAAGCGATCTGCCGGGCCTGGCCGGTTGCGCGCTTGCGCGTCGCCGACAGGGGTGTGAGAGAAGGCATCCTGTTCGGATTGATGACGCAACGGAGTTGAGGCATGGCAGGCGCGCGCGACAGCGGCCGGCGTCCGGGAGGACGCGGGCGGGCAGCCTCCGGGCACGCCGCCGGCGGGGTGGGCGGCTCGCGCCAGGTGACGGTGCGGGTGAAGACCGCGCGCGGCCGCACGGCGTCGTCGCAGCGCTGGCTGGAGCGTCAGCTCAACGATCCCTACGTCGCCGAGTCCAAGCGCCTCGGGTACCGTTCGCGCGCCGCGTTCAAGCTGCTGCAGCTCGACGAGCGCTTCAAGATCCTGCACACCGGGCTGCGGGTGGTCGACCTCGGCGCCGCGCCGGGCGGCTGGACCCAGATCGCCGTCACCAGGGTCGGGGCGCCGGGCCGCGGCCAAGTGGTCGGCCTCGACATCCTGCCGGTCGAGCCGATCGCCGGCGCCACCCTGATCGAGGCCGACTTCATGGCCGAGGACGCCCCGGCCCGGCTGAAGGCGGCGCTCGGCGGGCCGGTCGACGTGGTGCTGTCGGACATGGCGGCCTCGACCACCGGCCACGGCCCGACCGACCACCTGCGGATCGTCGGGCTGTGCGACGCCGCGTTCGAGTTCGCCATGGAGGTGCTGGCGCCGGGCGGGACGTTCGTCGCCAAGGTGTTCCAGGGCGGCAGCGAGGCCGCCCTGCTGGCCCGCATGAAGCGGGCGTTCCGGACCGTGCGCCACGCCAAGCCGCCGGCCAGCCGGGCCGAGTCCGCCGAGACCTATGTGGTCGCCACCGGCTTTCGCGGTGAGCCGGAGACCGGCTGAAACGGCGGGTTTCCGCGCCATGCAGTGGGCGCATGGCGGGTCATCGAATGCTCGCTTGGCTTCCGAAGGTCGCGGTGTATAGTGCGCCGCCACCGGATCCCGGAGGCACCATGAACATACGCGACGCGCTCACCTTCGACGACGTTCTCCTCGAGCCGGCGCGCTCCAGCGTCCTCCCAGCGCAAGTCGACACCCGCACCAAGGTCACCCGGAACATCGAGCTCGGCATCCCGCTGATGTCGTCCGCGATGGACACCGTGACCGAGAGCCGACTGGCGATCGCCATGGCCCAGGCCGGCGGCATCGGGGTGGTCCACAAGAACCTCGGGGTCGTCGACCAGGCCAACGAGGTGCGGGCGGTCAAGAAGTTCGAGGCCGGCATGGTGATCAACCCGCTCACCATCCACCCCGAGGCGACCCTGGCCGAGGCGCTCGCGCTGATGCAGCGCCACGGCATCAACGGCATCCCGGTGGTCCGCCGCCGCGACCGCCGGCTGGTCGGCATCCTGACCCACCGCGACGTCCGCTTCGCCAAGGACATGAGCCAGCCGGTCCGCGACCTGATGACCAAGCGGGTGATCACGGCGCGCGAGGATGTGTCGCCCGACGAGGCGCGCCACCTGCTGCACAAGCACCGCATCGAGAAGCTGCTGGTGATCGACGACGACCGTCGCTGCGTCGGCCTGATCACCGTCAAGGACATGGAGAAGGCCCAGACCTTCCCGAACGCCGCCAAGGACGAGAAGGGCCGCCTGCGGGTGGCGGCGGCGACCGGGGTCGGCAGCGACGGCATCGCCCGCGCCGAGGCGCTGATCGACGCCGAGGTCGACATCGTCGTGGTCGACACCGCGCACGGCCATTCCGAAGGTGTCCTCAAGGCCGTCGCCGAGATCCGCAAGCGCGCCAACTACACCCAGATCATGGCCGGCAACGTCGCCACCGCCGACGGCGCCCGGGCGCTGATCGACGCCGGCGCCGACGCCGTGAAGATCGGCATCGGGCCGGGCTCGATCTGCACCACCCGCATGGTCGCCGGCGTCGGGGTGCCGCAGCTGACCGCGATCGTCGACGCCGGCAAGGTCTGCCGCGAGGCTGGCGTGCCGTGCATCGCCGACGGCGGCATCAAGTACTCCGGCGACCTGGCCAAGGCGATCGCCGCCGGCGCCAACTGCGCGATGATCGGCTCGCTGCTGGCCGGCACCGACGAGAGCCCGGGCGAGGTCTATCTGTACCAGGGCCGTTCCTACAAGGCGTACCGGGGCATGGGGTCGCTCGGCGCCATGGCCCGCGGCTCGGCCGACCGCTACTTCCAGGAAGAGGTGCGCGACAACCTGAAGCTGGTGCCCGGAAGGCATCGAGGGCCAGGTGCCGTACAAGGGCTCCGCCGGCCAGGTGGTGCACCAGCTGGTGGGCGGGCTCAAGGCCGCCATGGGCTACACCGGCAGCGCCACCATCGCCGACCTCCAGGAGAACGCGCGGTTCCTGCGGATCTCCAGCGCCGGGCTGCGGGAGAGCCACGTCCACGACGTCACGATCACCCGCGAGGCGCCGAACTATCGTCCCAACATGTGACGTTAAGAAGTCGTCACAAGAGATTGATATAAAATGAGAGATGGTCCCCGCCTCGAGGCCGCTATCGAGGTTCTGGAGGCGATCGGCGCGACCGATCGCGCGGCCGACCGCGTCCTCGACCGCTACCTGAAGGACCGCCGCTACATCGGCGGCGGCGACCGCGGCGCGATCGCCGACCGGGTGTGGGGCGTGATGCGCCGCCGGGCCCGGCTCGACTGGTGGATCCGCAAGGCCGGCAAGGGCCTGCAGCGCGACCCGCGCGGCCGGGTGCTGGCCGACGTGGCGCTGACCGATCGCCACGGCGTCGGCGAGATCGCCGGCCTGTTCGACGGCTCGCGGCACGCGCCGGCGGCGCTGACCCGCGACGAGAGCGACGCGCTGCGCCGGCTGATCGACCACGCCCTCGACGATCCCGAGATGCCGCCGGCGGTTCGCTGCGAGTGCCCGAACTGGCTGTGGCCGCGGATGGAGGCGGTGTTCGGCGCCGAGGTCGAGACCGCGGTCCGGGCGCTCGGCGACGGCGCCAGCTTCGACTTGCGGGTCAACCCGCTGGCCGGCGTCGACCGCGCCGCGGTGATCGCCGAACTCGCGACCGCCAGCGTCCCGGCCGAGCCGACGCCGATGTCGCCGCTCGGCCTGCGGCTCGACCGCCGCCGCCCGGTCGACCGCATGCCGGCGTTCAAGGACGGCCGCATCGAGGTCCAGGACGAGGGCTCGCAGATCGCCGCCGCCCTGGTCGGGGCGCGCCCCGGGCAACTGGTGGTCGACTACTGCGCCGGCGCCGGCGGCAAGGCGCTGGCGCTGGCCGCCGACATGGCCAACAAGGGCCGGCTGCTGCTGTTCGACGTCTCCAAGTCACGGCTCGACCGGGCCGGGCTGCGCCTGCGCCGGTCGGGGGTGAACAACGCCGAGCGCCGGGTGCTGGAGGACGGCGACAAGTCGGTGAAGCGGCTGGCCGGCAAGGCCGACCGGGTGCTGGTCGACGCGCCCTGCACCGGCACCGGCACCTGGCGGCGCAACCCCGACGCCAAGTGGCGCTACGACGCCGAGGCGCTGGCCGAGATCACGGTTTCGCAGCGCACCATCCTGGAGCGCGCGGCGGCGCTGGTGAAGCCGGGCGGCCGCCTGGTCTACGTCACCTGCTCGGTGCTGACCGACGAGAACGAGGCCATCGTCGACGGCTTCCTCGCCGAATCCACGGCGTTCCGGGCGCTGCCGGTGGCGGCGGTGTGGGCCGAGACCGTGGCCGCGGCCGGCGGCTCCGGCTGTCCGACCGAGGAGCGCTATCTCAGGCTCAGCCCGCACGTCCACGGCACCGACGGATTCTTCGTGGCGGTCTTGGAGCGGGCCTGGTCGCCGGGGTCGGTGGACACTCCCTGATCGCGGCGCCTAGACTGGCGTTTGGCGGTTGCGAGCCGGCGGCCGTCCGGGAGAACGCCATGGCCGAATTCGACGTGACGATCCGACCCGCCGAGCCGGGGGATTCGCTCGGAGTCGCCCGGGTCCAGATCGATACCTGGCGAGACGCCTATGTCGGGGTGCTTCCCGACGCCACCCTGCTGGATCTCGACGAGATGCGCGCGGCCGTCCGTTGGACCCGGGTCGCCGGCGGCATCAGGGTGCCGGAGACGCTGACGGTGGCCGAGGCCGGCGGCCGGGTGATCGGCTTCTGCCACGGCGGTGCCGGCCGCCGAACGATCGCCCGGGCGGTCAACCGCGACGGGGCGGTGGCGGAGATCTACGCGCTCTACGTCGACCCGAGCTACCAGGGCATGGGCATCGGCCGGCTGCTGCTGGCGGACGTCAGCCGACGGCTGGTCGCCCACGGCTTCGACTCGCTGGTGCTGCTGACGCTCGCCGCCAACGCCCACGGCCGGCGGTTCTACGACCGCATCGGCGGTGCCGCGGGCGACACCATCCCCTCGGTGGTGATCGGCGCGCCGGCCGACCAGATCCCGTATTTCTGGCCGGACATCGAGCGTCTGGTGCAGCGCCTCGACGCGCCGGCGGTTTGATCGAGCGGCCGGTCGCGCCGTGGCGCTGGTGCCGGTGCCCGGATCCCGTTGATGTACGGGCTGTCGGCCGGGCGGTGGTCCTTGTACGCCATGGCCACCAGGTCATACGAGCTGCGCTTGGCGTGGACGTTCGCGAAGCCGGCGGCCTCCAGCGACGCCAGCAGCGAGGCGATCACGAACCCGTTGCGGTGCGCCATGTGGGGCTGGCCGCGGGCGATCGAGGCGCGATGGCCGTACAGGACGTCGAGCGGGGTGATCGGCCCGCTGTCGGACTCGTAGAGCGCCTGGTGCCAATCGCCGGCGGCGATCGCCGCGGCGGCCTTCTGGATGTCCGGGACCAGCACCAGCAGAAAGCCGCCCGACGTCAGCACCCGCCGGAACTCCTCCAGGGCAAGCCGCAGCTCGTGCGGGAACAGGTGCTCGAGGTTGTGGGAGGAGAACACGGCGTCGTGGCTGGCGTCGGCGACCATCGGCATCTCGGTCATCGAGGCGACGATGTCGGGCTGCACCGACGGCTCGATGTCGAGCCTGGTCTCCTCCCACTCGCCGGCCCGGAACACTGGGTGCCGACCGACCACCGTTTGCGGGCCGCAGCCGACGTGAAGGACCCGTTTCATCGACAGTGGCTCCCGTCAGACGCCGTCCCCATCGGCGTTATCGCACGAAGCGGGCCCGGCGAGCCAGCCGTCCCCGGCCCAGGACCGGCACCGGCACTCACAGCTCCGGCTCCAGCATCTCGGCCAGCCGCCGGCGTTCCGGCAGGATCGGATCTGCTCGGTGGTCGTGCTGCAGGCCCTGACGCGCGACACCCCGGCTTCCTCAACGACGACAGATCGGCGCCCGTGCGCCGGCGCCAGCGAATCCTCCGACCCGTGCGCGCGCACACGGTAGTCTCCTGGCCTGCAGGCGGTGGCGGATGAAGGCGTCCAGCGGCTGGGAGCGAGCCGCCGCTTCCATGCACTCGCGTGACCAGCCCGCGGAACGTTCCGATGTCCAGGACGGCGCCCGGCTGAAGCGCCGTCTGGCGTGTCTTGAGGGCCGGCTCCGGGACGGCGCCCTTGCCCTCGTCCTCGGTCATATCGGTGATCGGCCGCTCGACGTCGCCGTCGCCGGTGACCAGCCGGCCGAGAACGCTTTCGATGTAGATCGCGTCGGCGCTCAGGTTGCCGATCAGGCAGTGGCCCTCCATGCCGGAGCCGGCGCCGCGGTTGATCAGGATCTTCGGGCGCCGCTGACGGCGGTAGCTGCCCATGAAGAGCTGCAGGTAGACGACCCACACGATCAGCATGCCGAGACTCGCGAACGCGCTGACGAACTGGCTGTGGCTTGCGCTCCACTGGATCATCGCGCGTCCTCCGCGGGTCTCGGCAACCGGAAGCGTTCAATCGGGGGGGGGCGGCGGATGTTCCTGAGCCGCGCGGGGCCCGGTGTCGGCACCGTGCCGGTCGCGCTGCCGCTTGCCGCTCGACCCCCCTTGCGGTAGCGTCCGGCGCTTCTCGGTACCGCCCGGTGGAGCCTTATGACCGACCGTGTCCTGATCCTGGATTTCGGCAGCCAGTTCACCCAGTTGATCGCCCGCCGGGTGCGCGAGAACGGGGTCTACTGCGAGATCTTCCCCTGCACCGTCGACCCGTCGCGGATCGCCGATTTCGCGCCCAGGGCGCTGATCCTGTCGGGCGGACCGGCCTCGGTGTTCGGCGAGGGCGCGCCGCAGGCGCCGATGCTGGTGTTCGAGCTCGGCGTGCCGGTGCTCGGCATCTGCTACGGCGAGCAGCTGATGTGCCATCAGCTCGGCGGCCGGGTCGATCCCTCCGACCACCAGGAGTTCGGCCGCGCCGAACTGACCGTCACCGGCGACTGCGCGCTGTTCGAGGGGCTGTTCGCGCCCGGCACCATCGAGCCGGTGTGGATGAACCACGGCGACCGGGTGATGGCGCTGCCGCCCGGCTTCCGGGTGGTCGGGACCAGCGGCAACGCGCCGTTTGCGGCGATCGCCGACGACGCCCGCAGGTTCTACGGCGTGCAGTTCCACCCCGAGGTCGTGCACACCCCGTCCGGTGCCGCCCTGCTGCGCAACTTCACCCACAAGGTGGCGGGCCTCGCCGGCGACTGGACGATGGCCGCCTTCAAGGACCAGGCGATCGCCCGCATCCGCGAGCAGGTCGGCAGCGGGCGGGTGATCTGCGGGCTGTCGGGCGGCGTCGATTCCTCGGTGGCGGCGGTGCTGATCCACGAGGCGATCGGCGACCAGCTGACCTGCGTGTTCGTCGACCACGGCCTGCTGCGCGCCGGCGAGGCCGAGCAGGTGGTGCGGATGTTCCGCGACGCCTACAACATCCCGCTGATCGCCCGCGACGCCAGCGACACCTTCCTCGACGCGCTCGACGGCGTCAGCGACCCCGAGGTCAAGCGCAAGACCATCGGCCGGCTGTTCATCGACGTGTTCCAGGAGGAGGCCGACAAGATCCGCGACGCCCGCTTCCTGGCCCAGGGCACGCTGTACCCCGACGTGATCGAGAGCGTGTCGTTCACCGGCGGCCCGTCGGTGACCATCAAGTCGCACCACAATGTCGGCGGCCTGCCCGAGCGCATGAACCTGAAGCTGGTCGAGCCGCTGCGCGAGCTGTTCAAGGACGAGGTGCGGGCGCTGGGCCGCGAGCTGGGATTGCCCGAGCACCTGGTCGGCCGCCACCCGTTCCCGGGGCCGGGCCTGGCGATCCGGGTGCCCGGCGCGATCACCCGCGACAAGCTGGAGATCCTGCGCAAGGCCGACACGATCTACCTCGACGAGATCCGCAAGGCCGGGCTGTACGACGTGATCTGGCAGGCCTTCGTGGTGCTGCTGCCGGTGCGCACCGTCGGCGTGAAGGGCGACGACCGCTCCTACGACTACGCCTGCGCGCTGCGCGCGGTGACCTCGACCGACGGCATGACCGCCGACTACTACCCGTTCGAGCACGACTTCCTGCGCCGGGTGTCGACCCGCATCGCCAACGAGGTGCGCGGCATCAACCGGGTGACCTACGACATCACCAGCAAGCCGCCGGGGACGATCGAGTGGGAGTGATGGCTTGGCGCCCACTGACATCGGCATTGCCGGAGAATTGACTGATCGCTGGTTGCCATCAGTGACGTGGCCGGCCTTGCTGTACGGACGTCCGGCACTGTCGTCGGCGAGCATCGCGAGGGAATGCGCGACGATCGCGTCGTTCTGCTCAGCGGTCCAGTCACCGGCCATGAAGACCCCTGGCACGGTCCGCCTGGACGAAGGCCGGATTCATTCCAGCAGCCGCGTCGGGATGCCGAGTGCCGGACCGGCCGCGGCAAGCCGCTGGAACGCGATGGCGAGCAGGCGTGGCCGGCACGAAGCCCACGGGCGTGCTGATCAGCAAGACCTCCAGCGATAGGTTCATCCCACGTCGGCCATGATCCAGGTCAAGGAGCCGAGGTTCAAGCGGGAGCACGTTTAAGTGTCTGGTCTGCGAAGGATGGCTGGCTCATGACCACCAGGAAGGTTTCGACGGGCGCGCGCCCAGGGCGCCGGCCCACGGCTGCATCGCTGGTCAAGTCGGGCGATACGGTTCCGGTCCTCACCGCCGCCGGGGTGGAGCGCTTCACGGCGCTCGAAGCGGTCAGCGCCGCCCAGGAAGCGGAACTGGCGGCGGTGCGGTCGATCGCGGACGCGGCCGGCGATGGCCTGGCGGCGATCCTCGAGGGTGATGCGCCCGACGATGCCGCCCGGATCCGCGAGGCCCTGGAGCTGCCGGTCAAGAACAGGGTCACGCGTCGCATGAGCAACGAACTGGCCGACGACTGGCGTCGCGGCAGCTATCCTTACAAATACAAGATGCTGCGCCGTGACTATGAGGAGCAGAAGTTCGTTCTTCAGACCGAGCTCCTGAAGCTGCAGACGTGGGTCAAGGAGTCCCGCCAGCGCGTGGTCATTCTGTTCGAAGGCCGCGACGCGGCCGGCAAGGGCGGCGCCATCAAGCGCTTCATGGAGCACCTCAATCCCCGCGGCGCGCGTGATCGCCTTGGAAAAGCCGAGCGAGGTGGAGCGCGGCCAATGGTACTTCCAGCGCTACGTCCAGCACCTGCCGACGGCCGGCGAGATCGTGCTTTGCGACCGGAGCTGGTACAACCGCTCCGGCGTCGAACGGGTCATGGGCTTTTGCACGCGGGCGGAATACGAGGAGTTCCTGCGCCAGGCGCCCGAGTTCGAACGCAACCTCGTGCGCAGCGGAATACACCTGATCAAGTTCTGGTTCTCGGTGAGCCGTGACGAGCAGCGGCGGCGCTTCAGGGAACGCCAGGTCCATCCGTTGAAGCAATGGAAACTGTCGCCAATCGACATGGCTTCGCTCGACAAGTGGGACGAGTACACGCGGGCCAAGGAGGCGATGTTCTTTCACACCGACACGGCCGACTCGCCCTGGACGGTGGTGAAGTCGGACGACAAGAAGCGGGCGAGGCTGAACGCCATGCGGTATGTCCTGCACTCGTTGCCCTACACCGGCAAGGAAGCGGACCGCGTCGGCCCGGTGGACGACCTGCTGGTCGGCCGCGCCAACATCATCCACGAACGCGGCGAGCACGATCTCACCTCGGGGCGCTACGTCTGAGCCGGTTTCACAGTCGGTGACGCTGAGCGCTCGTTTGGGCGCCGAATGGGAGGATCGCGGTAAGCGAGCAGCCGCAAGGCGTTGGCCACGACGAGCAGAGTCGAGCCCTCGTGGAACACCACGGCCACCCCCAACTGCAGCCGAGACGCAGCGTTGCCGGCACCAGCACCGCCACCATGCCGAGGCTTATCCAGAGGTTCTGCTTGATGATGCGGCTGGTGCCGCGGCCCCGAGACCGATCACGAAGGGCAGACGGCTCAGATCGTCGCCCATCAGCGCGACGTCGGCAGTCTCCAGCGCAACGTCCGATCCCGCCGCCCCCATGGCGATGCCGACCGTCGCGTTCGCCATGGCGGGCGCGTCGTTGACGCCATCGCCGACCATCGCCACCTCCTGCGCTGCCCGCGGGCGTTTGATCACGGCCACCTTGTCCTCTGGCATCAGGTCACCCCAGGCCTCATCGAGACCGATCTCCCGGGCCACGGCCTCAGCCACATGCCTGTTGTCTCCCGACATCATGACGATCCGGTCAATTCCGATGTCCCGGAGTTGCGAAATGACCGAAGCAGCTCCCGGTCGCGGCGTGTCCATCAGTCCCAGCACACCGAGATATAGGTCGCCCCTACGCACGACCATGGTGGTGCGACCCCGCTCCTCCAGGTTCCCCACCACGGCTCCGACCGCTTCCGGGACCGGCGCGGCCCGTTGATTTCAGCGAACGGCGCGGCGCTTGCCGACGAACACGGGCACGCCGCCTATCTCGGCCGCAAGGCCCCTGCCGGTGATGCTGCGAAGATTCTCGGCGACCGGTTCTTGCCAGTCTGCTCCGAGCCTTGCGCGCCCTTCGTGTACGACGGCGGTCGCGAGCGGGTGATCGCTGAGCGCCTCGACGGCGACAAGGACGGTGAGAAGGTCGCGCTCATCCACTCCAGGAGCGGGCACCACGTCGGTTACCCGCGGCCTGCCCTCAGTCAGCGTACCTGTCTTGTCAAAGGCGATCGCGCGGACGGTGCCGAGACTTTCCAGCGGCCCCCCGCCCTTGACCAGGACACCGCCACGCGCGGCCCGCGCCACCCCGGACAGCACGGCACTCGAAGGGTCAGAGGCCCGGCGGCCGCGCAGGGGACTGGCGGCAACAGGCACACCCGCCACGGCGCGGTAGAAACTGTCGCCGAAAGGTTCGTCGATTACGAGGAACGCCAACAGGAGCAGGGCGACACCCGACAGCACCACGGGGACGAAGATGCGCTCAAACCGGTCCGTGAAACGCTGCGTGGGCGATTTCTGTGCTTCGGCCTCGCCCACCATCCGGACAAGACGGGCGAGGGTGCTGTCCATGGCGAGCTTGGTTACCCGGACCTCCAGAACGCCGCTGCCGTTGATGGTGCCCGCGTATACGCGATGCTCAGCCGCCAGGCCGTCGGGCTGCCGGGCGGCGCGGCCACTATCGTCCACAGCCTGCTTGTCCACCGGCACGCTTTCGCCGGTGATCGCGGCTTGATCGACGCTGCTCGTGCCGAGGCTGACGAAGCCGTCACGCAGGAGAATGCGCCGTGTTGGAAGCTAGATGACGATCGTGTCGCGGTGCCAGAGTCGGTGACGGCTACCTCGCTGACCTGACCATCGCGCCGGACGTCGGCGGTTAGAGGTGCGAGGTCTCCGAGCGCGGCAATGGCGCGCCGGGCACGGCCCATTGCGTAGTGCTCCAAAGCATGGCCGATGCTGAACAGGAACAGGAGCAGCGCGCCTTCCGCCCATTGTCCAACGCGGCGGCGCCGGCCGCCGCGACCAGCATACGGACATCGATTTCGAGCCGGCCTAGTAGGCGAAGCGTGTGGATGGCATCGCGCAGCACGTAGTAGCCGCCGAAGACGCTAGGCGGCGATGTAGAAGGAGACTGGACCCCATGAGGGGATGTCCGGCGCAAATGAGATCAGGAATCCTACGACGAGCAGCGCGCCGCATGTAACGGCGAAGATCAGCTCCGTGTTCTCGCCGAGAATACCGCCATGGTCGTGATCTTGGGGCTTTGGCACGTCACCTGAGACCGCAATCGGCTCCGGTAACGTGGAGGCAACTTCAACACCGAGATCGTCGAGCAGTTGGCGTAGCGTCGCTTCTGACGTCAACGATCGGTCGAACTCGATGCGCACCGGTCCGGCGACAGTGGTTACCGCTTCCAAGACTCCGGTGGCACGCCGCAGAAATTCGCTGACCGTGCGTTCACGACGCTCGTGGCTCAGACCGCCCCTCTGCCACAGGAGGTGGCCGTAGCGCTCCGTCACCCGGGCGCCGGCAGCTTCGGCGATCCTCCTTATGCGTCCGAGGCCGAGCGCGTCGGGCCGGTAGTGAAGGCAGAGCTTGGCAGGCAGCGCTTGCAGCCGAGGCCGGGCACCTTCACGTCCTTCATCTTGTGACTCCTTGTGTGTCTCAGTGGAAAAGCATGTTGAACAGGAAGCCGACGGCGAGAACACCGGTTCCGACGACGCCGACAAACATCGCGATCAGTCACAGGGTCAGAACCTTGCGAAGGATGATCATTTCCGGCAGCGACAGGGCGATCACGGACATCATGAACGCGAGGGTCGTGCCCAACGCCGCCCCCTTGCAGAGCTCCAGATCCAGACCCTGCCGGCGATGTCCTTGACGGCGTCCAATCGCGCGCAGGGCCTCGACGAACTGTTGCCACTCCGGAACGGATCGGAACTCCAATCGGGTGATCCGGGTTGTATATAGAGCCATGTGGAGTTCTAACGCGGCGATCCGGAGTGTGCGGGCGCCAGAGTGTGCGGGCGCATGAAGTTCATGGGCCTGTGTTCCAGGGTCCGTGTTCCAGGTCGTCGGGGTGAACGGGAGTCGCGGGCGCGGTGCGCGACACGGTTGACGTACCGTCGATGGCGATGGTCGAGGTCACGCTCGCTGCCGCCCGGGCGGTGCGCTCGAGGTTGTATTGTTATGTAATGCCGCAATTGTTTTCGGGAGCGATGACTGAATTTGCAGTCACGGCTTCCGCCTGATTTAAGAAGAAGCGCTCGCTTCGAACATATAGTTTAGCAATCGCGGCGCTTTTTTGATAATTCTCGAAGATTCGAACAATAGGAATTCGCTGAAACAGTGATTTATGGAGTATATCATGATGAATGGAAGTGCATCAGGCTATGGTATGGGTTTAGGAATGGGATTTGGCTGGATATTTGGCATCCTTACCCTTTTGATTGTAGTTTTAGCCGTAGCGGCTCTGATTAAATACAATCGAAAATAAATAAAAATGACAAGGATCTGGGGGATAAGCGGCACGAGAGTCTCCGGCGCGCCCATGTGCGAGGCGAGGCCGTAATGGCGAAGCAGTACAAACAGAACAGCATCAGCCTGGCGGGCGCGATCGCCATGGGCACCGGTGTGATGATAGGCGCTGGGATCTTCGCTCTGATGGGCCAGATTGCCGAACTCGCCGGACCGCTGTTCCCGCTGTCGTTCATCGTTGGCGCCATCGTGACCGCGTTCAGCGCCTACACCTATATCAAGATGTCGAACGCGTATCCCTCCGCGGGCGGCATCGGGATGATCCTGAACAAAGCCTACGGCCCGACGACGGTCGCGGCGGGCGCATGCACTCCTGATGGCGCTGTCGATGGTCATCAACGAAAGCCTCGTCGCGCGCACCTTTGGAACCTACACACTGCAGGCAATTGGCGGCGCTCCGGACAGCGTTCTCGTGCCGGTTCTCGGGGTCGGGCTGATCATCTTCGCGTATCTCGTGAACGTGTCCGGCAACCGTTCAGTCGGTGTTTTCTCCATCGTCATGGCGTTGCTCAAGGTTGGCGGCATTACGCTGTTCGGAGTTGCCGGTCTCTGGGCAAGCGGCGTCTCGTTCGAGGCCGCGGGCGGAGATGCCGGCGCCGGCGGCTTCGTGGCATCGGTCGCGCTGTCGATCCTCGCCTTCAAGGGCTTCACGACCATCACCAACAGCGGAGCCGAGATCACCGACCCACACCGCAACGTGGGCAGGGCGATCATCTTGTCCATCGCGATCTGCGTTGTCGTCTATCTGCTTGTCGCCTTCGCGGTCGGCTCCAGCCTGCCGCTCGACCGTATCGTGGCGGCAAAGGACTACGCACTCGCCGAAGCAGCCCAGCCCGCCCTCGGGCAGACCGCCTTCTACCTGACGGTGGCGCTCGCGCTGGTGGCAACGGCGTCGGGCCTGATCGCCAGCGTATTCGCGGTGTCGCGGATGCTGGCCATGCTGACGGACATGAAGCTGATCCCGCACAGCCATTTCGGAATGCGCGGCACGATCAAGGATCACACGCTCGTCTACACCGTCGTGATCGCGAGCTTTCTGACGGTCTTCTTCGACCTCAGCCGGATCGCCTCTCTTGGGGCCTTCTTCTACCTGGTCATGGACATCATCATCCATTGGGGGGTGTTCCAGCATCTTCGCCAGGATATTGGCGCGCATGGCTGGGTTCTGCTGACGGCCATCGCGCTTGATGCATTGGTTTTGGCCGCGTTCGCCGCGATGAAGTGGCAGTCCGATCCGATCATCGTCGTGATCGGCATCGTCGGCATGGCGCTGGTGTTCCTGTTCGTGCGGGTTTTCCTGGCGCGCAATCCGGTCAGAGACGCCGATCACGACCACCATTGAAAACCAGCTTGAGATTCCAATCGCTGGAAGCCTCAAGCTGACACGAGTCAGCGAAGGGTTGGCAGGATATGGACCACGATCATCATCCCGCGTCGTCCGGCGTTCCGACGGCTGCCGACACGGCGAAGGACCCGGTCTGTGGAATGACGGTCGCAGTCAAACTCGACACGCGTCACGCTAAGTTCCAGGGCGAGACCTTCCATTTCTGCTCCGAGAAATGCCAGGCGAAGTTCAAGGCGGATCCGTGGTTCTTCGCTTCGGGCCGAGCCGCAGAACAGAAGAGGGCCGATCCGACCAACGGCCAGTTCACCTGCCCGATGCACCCAGAGATCGTTCGCGATGAACCGGGAGCCTGCCCGATCTGTGGCATGGCGCTGGAACCGATGCTGCCCTCTGACGAACCCAGCGAGGAGTTGACCGACTTCACGCGTCGGATGTTGATCTCGGCGGCTGCCGCGGTGCCGCTCATCATCCTGACGATGGGCGAACTGGTCGCCCTGCCGGTGCGCGATTGGATCGGGCATCAGGTCGCAAGCTATCTCGAGTTCGCGCTGGCCACGCCGATCATTCTCTGGGCGGCACGACCGTTCTTCCAGCGCGGCTGGGACTCGGTGGTAAACCGGTCGCCGAACATGTGGACGCTGATCAGCCTCGGCGTGGCGGCGGCCTATCTCTATTCGATCGTCGCGACCTTCCTGCCGGGCGTCTTCCCGAACACTACCGGATGGGACACGGCGTCGGCACCTATTTCGAGGCGGCGGTGGTGATCGTCGCGCTGGTCTTCGTTGGCCAAGTACTGGAACTGCGCGCGCGCGAACGCACCGGCGACGCGATCCGCGCCCTGCTCGACCTAGCGCCCAAGACCGCGCGCCGAATCCTGCCCGATGGCACCGGAATATGATGCCCCGCTGGAGAACATCATGCAGGGCGACCGGCTGCGTGTGCGACCCGGCGATGCGGTTCCGGTCGACGGAACGGTGATCGAGGGCCGATCGTCACTGGACGAGAGCATGCTGACCGGGGAGTCGATGCCAGTGGAAAAGGGTCCGGGCGACGCGGTGACCGGGGCCACGATCAACAAGAACGGCAGCCTCGTGATCGATGCCGGCAAGGTTGGCGCCGATACTGTTCTGGCCCAGATCGTGGCGATGGTGTCGAACGCGCGCCGTTCGCGCGCCCCGATCCAGGGAATGGCGGACCGGGTCTCGGCGGTGTTCGTCCCAACCGTGGTGGCCATCGCGGTTTTCGCGTTCGTCGTCTGGCTGATCTTCGGACCGGAGCCTGCGTTGGTTTTCGCTATCGCCTCGGCGGTGTCGGTGCTGATCATCGCCTGCCCCTGCGCGCTCGGTCTCGCCACACCCATCTCCATCACCACGGCGGCGGGGCGCGGCGCGCAGGCGGGTGTGCTGATCAAGGACGCCGAGGCGCTGGAACGCATGGCCTCTGTCGACACGTTGATCGTGGACAAGACCGGCACGCTGACCATGGGGAAGCCAAAGCTGACCGACACTGTCGCGCTCTCGGATATGCCCGAAACCGATCTTCTATCTCTTGCCGCGGCGCTGGAGCGCGGCTCGGAACACCCGCTTGCTGAGGCGATCGTCGAGGGAGCCGAAGCGCAGGGCGCCCCGCGTCAGGGTACCGAGGATTTCGAGGCGGTTACTGGCAAGGGCGTGCGCGGAAGGATCGGCGGACGCATGGTTGCGCTCGGCAATACCGCGATGATGGAAGAGATGGGTCTGGACACGGCGCAGGCCGAAGCAAAGGCCGATACCTTGCGCGCGGAGGGCAAGACGGCGATGTTCATCGCCGTCGATGGCGCGCTTGCCGGCATCGTGGCGGTGGCTGATCCGATCAAGGAGTCGACGGCGCAGGCGATCAAGGAACTTCACGGCCAGGGGCTGCGCGTCATCATGGCGACGGGCGACAACGAACGCACGGCAAAAGCGGTGGCTGCTAAGCTCGGGATCGACGAGGTGCGCGCGGGCGTTCTGCCCGAGGACAAGAAAAACCTGATCGACCAGCTGCGTCGCGATGGCCGCAAGATCGCGATGGCGGGCGACGGCGTGAACGACGCCCCCGCACTCGCCGCCGCCGATGTCGGAATCGCCATGGGAACAGGTGCCGATGTGGCAATGGAAAGCGCCGGGATCACCCTGTTGGGCGGCGATCTGATGGGCATCGTGCGGGCACGCAAACTGGCTCGGGCGACCCTGCGCAACATCAAGCAGAACCTGTTCTTCGCCTTCGCCTATAACGCGCTTGGTGTTCCGATCGCAGCAGGGCTGCTTTTCCCGGTCACCGGCCTTCTACTGTCGCCCATGATCGCGGCGGCGGCGATGAGCCTGTCCTCGGTCTCGGTGATCACGAACGCCCTGCGGCTAAGGCGGGTCGATCTTTGACCCGAGGTGCTGAGCAAGACCATGTCAACTTGCAACCTGGAAAGTACGCCAGATGACCCAAGGTACCCTCGCGCGCCGCGCGATTCTGATCGGCGGATCGGCACTGTTGGCGGCATCGCCCCTGCGGGCGCTGGCGCAAGGCGCCAAAACGGCAATCCATGTGCTGAAGGACCCGAACTGTGGCTGTTGCTCGGCATGGATCGAGATACTCGAAAATGAGGGCTTTACAGTTACGACTGAGCCGATCGCCGGGACTCAGCTCATGCGATACAAGTCCGAGAACGGCATCCCACAGGAAATGATCTCCTGCCACACGGCGCGGGTTGAGGGTTATATGATCGAGGGCCACGTCCCGATTGCCGATATTCGTCGTCTGCTTTATAAACGCCCTGACTCGGTCGGTCTTGCTGTGCCCGGCATGCCCTATGGCTCGCCCGGGATGGGGCCGGAAAGCGAACGTGAAGCCTATGAGGTGTTCCTGATCAACAGGGATGGCAGCGTGGAAGTGTTCGCTCGTTACGCGGCGGCGTGATCGGTCGGGCAGTCAAAAATCGTTGTCGGTAACGACGCGGGCACCTTGTCCGGGGACGAGCCAGCGCTGAGTGCGGCGCCGACCGTCCTGACGTCCGGCAAGGTAAAATCCATCCGCGGCAGCCACTGCCGGTCACGCCGTGTCGAGCGATCCCTGGATCATGATGCCGGCGTCCGTCAGGACGTCGTCGACCATGTCGAGCAGCACGCCCTCGACGCGCTCGCGGCAGTCCACCGGGTCGGCCAGGATCTCCAGCTCGGTGAACGAGATCACCCGGTAGTTGCGGGCGATGAGGGCGTTCTCGCGCCTGAGCTTGCCGGGCAGGCGCTCGCCCGGTCGGTCCCGGTCGATGGTGACGGCGAGCTGGCGGGCGTGCTCGTAGTGCCGGGCCTCGAGGGCGAACGGCACCGTCGGCCCGCGGTCGAGCGTCGCCCTGAACGCCACCGACGTGACCCAGCCGGCGCGCGGCCGGCGGTTCCAGTCGGGGATCATCAGGACCTCCTTGTAGCCGTCGCAGGCGGTCATCAGATGCGCCAGCAGCACGGCCTCGGCGGCCGTGTGGTCGACGGCGAGGGCGTCGAAATAGGTCTCCTCCAGGGTCTCGAGAACCTGGACTGCCCGCTCCTTGAAGCGCCTGCGGGCCTCGGCCTCGACTGCGTCCATCGATGTCACGGGCCTTGCCAACCCCGCTGCCGCGCCGGAGGACCGTCCGACATCCCCGCGGGCACGGCGTCGCGCGGGGCACGATTTCCACAACCTGGTCGGGTGTGGGCAAGACGGCATCCTAGCGGCGACCGGTTAACAAATTGCCGCTGTCGCACATCATCGGCGAGGTGGTAGCGCTCGAACCAGTCCGGAAAGGCGCGCGCCCGCGCCCGCGCATGTCGACCAGCGCCGGTTCCAGGTCGAGATCCTCGTCCTCGGCGTGCCGCGGCAGCCAGCGCTGCCCCCAGGTGCCGAGCGCGCCAACCAGGCCGGCCAGTTCGCGGCCCGACGCGGTCAGGATGTATTCCGGCCCGCGCTCGCCATCGCTCCGCGCCATCCGGGGCCCAGGCCGCGACGGTGGCCGTGTTGCCACCGACGGAGCGACCGGTGGCTCCCGGCTCGCGCTGCGCTTGGCCGGGATGACGACGGAGGGGGAGGGGCTCGTTCCTGGCGTCGTCAAGATATTGATCCGTCGCCCCTTTCGGCCCAGGCCGCGACGGTGGCTTGCCGTGTTGCCACCGACGGAGCGGCGGGTGGCTCCCGGCTCGCGCTGCGCTTGGCCGGGATGACGACAGAGGTGAGGGGCCGTTCGTCTCGCAGTCGTCAAGATCATTGATCGTCGCCCTTTGCTGCCGTCACCCCGGAAGCCGAGCGAGCCGCGGCTGCCCAGGCCCAGGCCGCGACGGTGGCTTTCCGACGGTCCCGCCGACGGGGCGGCGGGTGGTTCCCGGCCTCGCGCTGCGCTTGGCCGGGATGACGACGGAGGGGGAGGGCCAGTGGGGGGTACAGACCGGGCAGATGGTTGACAGTTCAGCCAGCATGACCGCTGCGGCGCCGTCGGTGCGGAATCCGGACCAAGCCTCACAGGGCCCGGCGCAGCGTCAGATTGATCCGCGCCCGTCCGGTCGCCTTGTGGTCGCCGTCCTTGAGCGCCAGCACGCCGTGATGGTGCAGCCGCGCCGGCCCGCCCCACACCACCACGTCGCCGTGCCGCAGGGCGATCCTGCGCACGGGGTCGGCGCGCTTCGGGCCGCCGAACTGGAAGGTGGCGGGCAGGCCGAGCGAGACCGAGACGATCGGGTGGCGATGGTCGCGCTCGTCGCGGTCCTGGTGCAGCGACAGTTTGGCGCCGGGCTCGTAGCGGTTGATCAGGCAGGCGTCGGGGACGAATCCGGGGTAACCGGCCTCCGCGGCCGCCTCGGCGGCGATGCGCAGGAAAGTCTCCGGCATCGCCGGCCACGGTGCGCCGCTGTCCGGATCGCCGGGCGCGTAGCGATAGCCGGCGCGGTCGGTCACCCAGCCGGCGGCGCCGCAATTGGTCATGGCGACCGACATCGTGTAGCCGCCGGGCGTGACCATGCGCCGGAACGGCGCGGCGGCGGCGACCGCCGCCACGGCGGCGAGCAGCGCGTCCTCGCAGCGCCAGCGCCCGGCCGCGCAGCAGCACGGCGCCGGGCGCGATCTCCTCGCGCGCCGGCAGCGCGCCGTCGAGCAGGTCGATCACGGCGTGGCACTCGGGTGCAGGGCGGGCCGGTACCCGGCCGCCAGCGCCGCGACGGTCGAGGGCGGCGTGACCAGTCGGTCGGGGGCGAGGGCGGTGCCGGGGTCACGGTACCCGCCCGGCCCCCAGCGCAGCGTCCGACCGCCGACCATCAGCAGGGCGTCGCCGCCGGACGCGACCATCGTGCCGTCCGGCAGCGCCGCGACGGGCAGCGGAAGCGGGTGCAGGCGCTTGGCGCGGCGGTCGAGCCGCTCGCCGTGCAGCACCGCGTCCATCGCCGCCGCCCGCGGCGGGTCGGCGCGGTTGCCGGCCGCCCAGGCGGCCCGGAACGCCTCGGCGTCGGCGCGCCGGCAGTAGAAGCAGGGCCGGTGCCCGGCGGCCAGCGCCGTCGCCTCGTCGAGGAAGAACAGCTCGGTCCAGCTGCGCCGGGCCATGACCGCGCGCCGCACGCCCTTGTAGGCGCACAGGCAGACGATCCATGCCTTCGAGGCCCAGCGCCGTCGCAGCAGGGTGCGCGTGGCCGGGTCGTGGATGATGCCGCGGTTGCCGGTGAACATCCCGCGCTCGGGGATGGCGACGATCTCGCCGAACGGCGTCACCCGGTTCTGCAGCGCCACGGCTAGCCGAGCCGCTCGATGAGCGCCCTGGCGGCGGCCGGGTTGCGCTCCTTGAAGCCACTGATGACGTACAGGAAGACGTCGCGGCCGACCCCGGGGTTCGCCGGCGCCGCCACCGTCTCGAGGCCCTCGGGCGTGGCACCCGCCGACCAGGCCCGGGCGCGCTCCGCCCAGGCGTCGAGGGCGGCGGCCGGGTAGCCGGCCTCCTCGCCCTCGGCGGTGCCCATGATGCGGGCGTAGACGAAGTCGGCGGTGGCGTCGGCGATCTGCGGGTATTTGGAATCCCCGGCCATCACGATCGCCACGCCGTGCTCGCGGGCCAGCGCCACCAGATCCGGCGTGCGGAAGCTGTCGTGGCGCACCTCGACCGCGTGGCGCAGCGCGCGGCCGTCGGCCGATTTCGGCAGCAGCTTCAGGAACGCCTCGAAATCCTCCGGATCGTACTTCTTGGTGGGCGCGAGCTGCCAGTTGATCGGTCCGAGCTTGTCCTTCAGCTCCAGCACGCCGCTGTTCACGAACCGCTCGACGGACTCGCCGGCCTCGGCCAGCACCCGGCGGTTGGTGGCGAAGCGCGGGCCCTTGAGCGCGAACACGAAGTCGTCGGGCGTCTCGTCGTGCCACTTGGCGAAGGTCTCCGGCTTCTGTGAGCCGTAGAAGGTGCCGTTGACCTCGATGCTGGTCAGGTGGCGGCTGGCGTGCTCGAGCTCGCGCCGGTGCGGCAGCCCGTCAGGGTAGAAGATCCCCCTCCATGGCGCGAAGGTCCAGCCGCCGATCCCGACCCGGATGCGCGGCGTTGCAACGTTCGACACGTCGGATCTCTCCTCACGGTGGTCTCGGCCACATGTAGGCGGCCCGGAACGCTTTGGCACTCCGCCGCTTGCTACGGTAGCCCGGGACGACCCGCTTCTTGACCTCGATCAAGGAGCTTCGGCGCGACGTCGCCTACGGTCCGGCGCGCTCTGGGGGGCGGCATCACAGTCCAGGAGCAGATCATGGCAAGCATGATGAAGGCCGCGGTGTTCGTCGAGCCGAACCGAATCGTCCTGGACGACAAGCCGGTACCGGACGTCGGCGCCCTCGACGCGCTGATCCGCATCACCACCACCACGATCTGCGGCACCGACGTCCACATCCTGAAGGGCGAGTATCCGGTGGCGCGCGGCCTGACGATCGGGCACGAGCCGGTCGGCGTGATCGAGAAGCTGGGCTCGGCGGTCCAGGGCTACCGCGAGGGCCAGCGGGTGATCGCCGGCGCCATCACGCCGAGCGGCCACAGCAACGCCTGCCTGTGCGGCCAGCACTCCCAGGACGGCGCCGGGACCAAGCACGGCTTCCGCCCGCTCGGCGGCTGGCGCTTCGGCAACACCATCGACGGCTCGCAGGCGGAGTACCTGCTGGTGCCGGACGCGATGACCAACCTCGCGCCGATCCCGGACGGGCTCGACGACGAGCAGGTGCTGATGTGCCCGGACATCATGTCGACCGGCTTCTCCGGCGCCGAGAGCGGCCGGGTGCGGATCGGCGACGTGGTGGCGGTGTTCGCCCAGGGGCCGATCGGGCTGTGCGCCACCGCCGGCGCCCGGCTGATGGGGGCGACCACGATCATCGGCGTCGAGGCGGTGCCGGCGCGCATGGAGATCGCCCGGCGCATGGGCGCCGACCACATCGTCGACTTCACCAAGGGCGACCCGGTCGAGCAGATCATGCGGCTGACCGACGGCCGCGGGGTCGACGTGGCGATCGAGGCGCTCGGCCGGCAGGAGACCTTCGAGGCGGCGCTGCGGGTGCTGCGGCCGGGCGGCACGCTGTCGTCGCTCGGCGTGTACTCCGGCGACCTGACGATACCCGCCGGCGCCTTCCTGGCCGGGCTCGGCGACCACACCATCGTCACCACGCTCTGCCCGGGCGGCAAGGAGCGGATGCGACGGCTGATGGATGTCATCGCGTCGGGCCGCCTCGACACCCGGCCGCTGGTGACGCACCGTTTCACGCTGGACCGGATCGAGGAGGCCTACGACCTGTTCGCCAACCAGCGCGACGGTGTGCTCAAGGTCGCGATCACGCCCTGAGGCGACGCCTGCGGGCACGTCGGACGGCTCGAGACGGGGTTTGGCAATGGTGAGTTCGATGACGGCGGCTGGCCCGGCGGCGCAGGCGGAGGGTGTTTGGCACGCCGTCGAGGCAGTCGCCGCCCTGGATCGAGCTCGGGAGCCGGGACGCCGGGCTCGCCGACGACGAGGCCGACCGCCGGCTCCGCGTCTACGGGCCGAACCGGCTGCCGCAGGCGCCAGGCCGGGGCGTCCTCGGGCGGTTCCTGCTGCAGTTCCACGACCTGCTGATCTACGTGCTGATGGCGGCCGGCGTGCTGGCGGGCGCGCTCGGCCACCTTACGGACGCGCTGGTGATCTTCGCCGTGGTGGTCGCCAACGCCGTCATCGGCTTCGTCCAGGAGGGACGCGCGGAGCGGGCGCTGGAGGCGATCCGCGCCATGATCGATCCGCACGCCTCGGTCCTGCGGGACGGCCGGCGGGCGACCGTCGCGGCAGAGACGGTGGTGCCGGGCGACGTCGTGCTGCTCGAGGCCGGTGACCGGGTGCCGGCCGACCTCCGGCTGATCAAGGCGCGCAGCCTCAGGATCGACGAGGCGATCCTGACCGGCGAGTCGGTGGCGGTCGACAAGGCGGTTGCCGCGGTCGACGCCGGCGCGCCGCTCGGCGACCGCTTTTCCATGGCGTTCTCCGGAACCTTCGTCGCCGCCGGTCAGGGCATCGGTGTCGTCGTCGCGACGGGTGCCGCGACCGAACTCGGCCGGATCAACACCCTGATCACCGGGGTGGAGCGCCTGGCAACCCCGCTGGTCCGGCAGATGGCCCAGTTCGCGCGGCAGGTCACCCTGGCGGTGCTGGCGGTGTCGGCCGCGGTTTTCGCTTACGCCGTGCTCGTCCATGCCTACCAGCTTGACGAAGCCTTCATGGTCGTGGTCGGCCTGGCGGTCGCGGCGATCCCCGAAGGCCTGCCGGCTGTCATGACCATCACCCTGGCGGTCGGCGTGCAGAGCATGGCGCGGCGCAACGCCATCGTCCGCCAACTGCCGGCGGTCGAGACCCTCGGCTCGGTGTCGGTCATCTGCTCCGACAAGACCGGGACGCTGACCCGCAACGAGATGACGGTGCGAACCGTGGACACCCCGCATCGCCGCCTCTCGGTCGAGGGTGTCGGCTATCTTCCGGTGGGCGGGTTCCGATCCGACGGCCATCCGGTGGATCCGGCTGCCGACCCGATCCTGGCCGAACTCGCGCTCGCGGCGGTCCTCTGCAACGACGCCCAGCTCCGGCAGGCCGGCGAAGCCTGGATCGTCGACGGCGATCCCGATGGAGGGCGCGCTGCTGTCGCTGGCGATCAAGGCGGGCCTCGACGTCACCGACGCCCGAGCCGGCTTCCCGCGCCTGGACGAGATTCCGTTCGACGCCCGGCACCGCTACATGGCGACGCTGCACGCCGACGCGAGGGCGCGGCGCCTGTCGCCTACGTCAAGGGGGCGCCCGAGCGGCTGCTGGCCATGTGCGCCCGCGCCGCCACGCCCGACGACGACGGTCCGGTCGAGCGTGACCGCTGGCTCCGGCAGGTCGAGACTGCTTGCCGCCGACGGCCAGCGCGTCATCGCCATCGCCCGCCGGACCCTGGCGCCCGGAACGGCGTCGCTGACGCCGTCCGACGTCGAGGGCGGGCTGGTCCTGCTCGGGCTGATCGGCCTGATCGATCCGCCGCGACCGGAGGCGATCGCGGCGGTGGCGGAGTGCCGGGCAGCCGGGATCCGGGTGAAGATGATCACCGGCGACCATGCCGCGACGGCGCGGGCGATCGCGCTGCAACTCGGCCTCGCCGACGATCCGGTTGCGGTAACCGGCCAGGAGCTCGACGCCCTGGACGACGCCGGCTTCCACCGGCGGGCCCAGGAGGCCACGGTGTTCGCCCGCACGACGCCCGAGCACAAGCTGCGCCTGGTCGAATCTCTCCAGCGCGACGGGTCGGTGATCGCCATGACCGGCGACGGGGTCAACGACGCCCCGGCCCTGAAACGCGCCGATGTCGGCGTCGCCATGGGGGGCAAGGGAACGGAGGTTGCCAAGGAGGCGAGCGAGATGGTGCTCGCCGACGACAACTTCGCCTCGATCGTGGCGGCGGTCCGCGAAGGCCGTACCGTCTACGACAACCTCACCAAGGTCATCACCTGGACGCTCCCGACCAATGGCGGCGAGGCGATGACGATCATCCTCGCCATCCTGTTCGGCCTGACCCTCCCGGTCACGCCGATCCAGATCCTGTGGATCAACATGGTCACCGCCGTGGCTCTCGGGCTGACCCTGGCGTTCGAGCCGACCGAACCCGGCGCCATGCGCCGCCCGGCGCGCGCCCCGACGGAGCGTCTGCTGTCCGGCCGGCTGCTGTGGCGGATCCTGTTCGTCTCGGTGCTGATGGTGGCCGGCACCTTCGGCGTCTACGCCTGGGCTACCGGCCGCGGCCTGTCGGTCGAGACCGCCCGCACCATGGTGGTGAACACGCTGGTCGTGATGGAGATCTTCTACCTCTTCAGCGTGCGGTACGTGCACGGACCGTCGATGACCCGGCAGGGCGTGTTCGGCACGCGCGCCGTCCTCATCGGGGTCGCCGCGGTTGTCGCGGCGCAGCTCGCCTTCACCTACCTGCCGTTCATGCACACCGTGTTCGAAAGCCGGCCGGTGGACCTCGCCGACGGCGCCGCTATCGTCGCGATCGGCGTTGCTCTGCTGGTTGTGGTCGAGATCGAGAAGCGGATTGCCGCTCTGCTCGTGCCGGCTCCGAAGACCACGGCCGGATAGCCCTGACGGCCGGCCTCAGACGTCCTCGAGATCGATGTCGAGGATGGTCATCTGGAAGTGAAAACAGGTCTCGCCGTCTTCGACATCCTTGTAGATCACGCCCATGAACTCGTCCTCGAGCATGACCTCGACGGAATCGGTCTTGTTGCCGCGCCGGACCAGGCCGATGCGCGAGTTCGAGAAGCGCCGCCGCAGATAGCTCTGGACTTGGGCAATGTCGGTCGGCGTCACGATGGTTCTCCCCGGAATGTGCGTTTAAGGGCCCGGCTTACCCAAGCCGGCCGACCGGCGCAACCGTGAAGGCGCCGACCGACGGTCGAAGGTGACGGGGTCGCCTCGCCTGGATATGGTCCCGATTGCACGATTTTGGAGCCGCCCGGGTGAACCGACCGCACCCTGTCCTCATCGACTGCGATCCCGGCATCGACGACGCGATCGCGTTGCTGATGGCGTTCGCCATGCCTGATGCCCTTGAACTGACGGGTATCACCACGGTTGCCGGCAATGGGCCGCTGGCGGTCACGGCGCGCAACGCGCGACGGATCCGCGATTTTGCCGGACGGCACGAGGTGCCGGTATTCGCCGGCTGTCCTAGGCCGCTGGTGGCGGCTCCGGTGTTCGGCGAGCGGATCCACGGGGCCGACGGGCTCGGCGGCGTTGGCCTTTCGGGCACCTCCGGCGGGCTCGCCGCCGGTCATGGCGTCGACGCGATCCTCGAGCAGGCGGCGACACGGTCGGACCTGACGGTTATCGCGGTCGGACCGCTGACTAATCTGGCAGTCGCCCTGGTCAAGCGGCCGGATCTGGCCGGGCGTATTGCCAGGACGGTGATCATGGGCGGCGGCATCGCGCAGGGCAACGTGACGCCGGCGGCCGAGTTCAACGTGTTCTTCGATCCGGAGGCCGCGCGCGCGGTTCTCGACTCCGGGTTGCGCCCGACACTGGTGCCGTTGGATGCCACGCAGCGCGCGCCGCTGTCGGCCAGCCGGATCGAGGAGCTTGCGGCGTGCGGGGAGGGGGTCGCGCCCGAGGCCGGGGCGATGCTTCGCGTCTATCACGGTAATGTCGGCCGCGACCGGCCGGGCGTCTTCATCCACGATGCGATGGCGGTGGCGGTGCCGGTCTGGCCGGACCTGTTCGAGATCCGGCCGGCGCGGCTATCGGTCTGCACCGATGCGGGTCCTGAGCGCGGCCGCACGATCGCGGACTTCGCGTCGGCGGAACCCAACGCCGACGTGGTCGTTGACCTCGACCCGGCGGCGTTTCTCGACCGCCTGTGCGGCGAGCTGCGCGCGTTTCGCAGATGACCCGCCGATCATTCCTTGCCAATTTGTCCTGATGCCACTCACCGACGCCCTCATCGCCCGTCTTGCGGTTCCGGTGGTCGCGACCATCGCGGCGGTCCTGCTGGTCCGGTTGGCCGGCGGCCGCGTCGTCGGCGCGCGCACCGCCGCGTTCGGCCTGCCGGTCGGCTTCGTCGCCGCCTACGCGGTCGCGCCCGGCTGGCCCTGGGCGCCGCCGACCGACCCGTTCGACCAGCTCGCCTGGTTCGCCCTCGGCGGGGCGCTGCTGGGGCTGGCGGTCGACCTGGCGACCCGCGGCCGGGTCGCCGCCACCATGGTCGCCCTGGTGTGGCCGGCGCTTGGCATCGCCTGGCTCGGCGGCGGCGACGTGCTGAACACCGAGGGCAGCAACCTCTACCGCTTCGGCGAGGTGTCGCTGGTGCTGGGGCTGGCGCTGGCGCGCCTGCACCTGATCTCGGTCGACGGGCTTTCCGGGCCGGTCACCGCCGCCGTCATCGCGGCCGGGTATGGCGGTGCTGGGCGTGCTGCACGGGGTTCCGGGGTCGCCGCCGTCGGCTTGCCGCTGGCGGCGGTGGGCCTCGCCTGGCTCGGCTGCAACTGGCCGGTGCGTCGGTTCCCGCTGGGCGCCGCCGGTCTGCTGGGCGCCTCCGGGGCGACCATGGTCCTGGCCGGTCACGCCGCGCTACAGACCCCGGTGAACGCTTCGCTGGTCCTGCTGGTGCTGGCCGGTATCCTGGTGCAACCGGCGGTGCCGGCGCTGGCCGTGCGTATTCCCGGGCTCGGATCACCCGGAGTCCGGCCGTTCGCAACGGTGCTGCTGACCAGCGTTCCCGGCGTGATCGCGATCGCGCTGGCTTGGCTGGCGCCGGATCTGGTGCCGTCGCTCTACTGAGCGGGGCAGTCCTCCCATCACCGGACGCCGAACACCGCGACCCAGACATGGCGGAAGCTACGCGGCGGTGCGTCCAGCGGCCCGGGAAGATAGGCCACCCCGACCTCCCGAAAATCCAGATGGTAGAGCACCGCGGCGTGGCCGGGGCTGTCGGTCCAGCCTTCGACCACCTCGTCGGGGGACAGCTGGCCGACGGCCAGGTTCTCGCCGAGGCCGCGGAAGCCGTAGCCGCGACGGCGAGCGCGCTCGAAAACCTGCGATCCGTCCGGCGCGTCGTGCCCGAAATAGCCGCGCTCCACCATGTCGCCGGCATGGTCCAGCGCCGTCGCCGCGAGTTCCGGAGCCGGCGTGACCGGTGCCAGGCCGCGGCGGCCGCGCGCGCGGTTGATCGCCGCCAAGAGGCCATCGGTGGCGTCGGCCACCGGCGCGAACCGTGTCTCTGACAGCACCAGCAGCCAGGCGTGGGTGACGATGCTGCCGTCGGCGATGCGATAGGGGCCCGGCGCGTAGCCGACCCCGATCTCACCGGCGGCGGGGTCGAGGAGCGCCGCCGCCGTCCCGTCCTCGCCCAGCAGCGCCTCGATGAGCAGGCCGGCGTCCGGGTAGCCGGTGGCGAGCAGCGTCCGGCTGGCCGCCGGGACATGACCTGCCGCCAGAAAGCGGTCCCGGAACACCCCACGTCCCGGTGGATCGAGGCCGACGTAACCGCGCCGGGCCATGTCGTTGGCGTGCGCGGCGGCGGCGGCGGTCAGTTCCGGACCGCTCGACGACCGGCGGCAAGCCGCGCTCGGTGCGGGCGGCGTTCAGCGCCGCGATCGCGGCCTCCGGAGAATCCGCGGCCGCCGCCAGTGACGGGGCGATCAGGCCGAGCGCCAGCCAGACCAGCAGCCGGGCGAGGCGCCGGGTCATCCGCCTCAGGTGAGGCCTTCCAGGCCCGAGTCGACGCTGAGCGACTGCCCGGTGATCCGGCAACCGGCATCGGAACACAGGAACAGGATCTGGTGGGCGATGTCGGCCGCGGTCACGAAGGAACGCAGATGCGTGCCTGACGTCATCCGGTCGCGCATCTCGTTTTCGGAGATGCCGCCGGCCTCGGCCTTGGCGCGGATCACCCGGTCGATGCGCGCACCCTCGACCGGCCCCGGCTGGATGCAGTTGACCCGGATGCCGTAGCGGCCGAGTTCCATCGCGCAGGTGCGAGTGAAGCCGACGATACCGAACTTTGCGGCCGAGTACGGGCTGCGCATCGGGAAGGCGAACTTTCCGGCCGCCGAGGACAGGTTGACGATGCTGCCGCCGCCGGCGGCCTTCAGCGCCGGAACCGCCTTGCGGGTGCCGAGAAAGGCGCTCGTCAGATTGACCGTGAGACAGGCCGTCCAGTCCTCGAGGGCGACCTCGTCGACCGGTGCGGTCGGGCCGGCGGTGCCGGCGTTGTTGATCATGATGTCGAGGCCGCCGAGCCGCTCGATGGCGTCGTCGAGGAAGCCCTCGAACGCTGCCGCGTCGCCGACGTCGCACACCGAGCCGGCGAGACCCGGAATCGACGCCTTGGCGGATTCCAGCGCGTCGGAGTCGAGGTCGCAGATCACGATCCGGGCGCCAGCGGCAGCGAACAGTTCGGCGGTCTTGCGGCCGATGCCGGCTCCACCCGCGGTCACGATCGCGCGCTTTCCGGTCAGGTCGAGTTTCATGAAGGTCTCCCGGACGATGTGGCTAGCGGGACGATAGCCGCCGGCCGGGCCGGCCGGCAATCGCGGGACGCGCAGGTGCGCTTGCGAGCCGGCTCAATCGTCGTCGAGGCGGCCGCGGACCTTGCTGCGCATCTCCTCGATGTCGCTGCTGCTCATGAGGAGCCCCGAGACGACAAACGCCAGGGACAGGCCGATCGCCGAGAGGGTGGCGCCGATGCCCCAGACCGGCCCGTGGCTGCGCCAGATGTCGACGACGCCGTACCAGAACGCGGTGAACGCCATCACCGAGGCCAGCAGCAGGAACCCGACCCGCAGGCACAGGCCGCCGATCCGGTGGGCCGACATGAGTTCGCGCAGCGACGCCGACGCTTCGGCCTCGCGGATCGCGCGGGTGATGCGCTTGTGCGCCACCTTCGCCCAGTCGGAATACGCCATGCCGGTGCCGCCGCCGACCCGTCCTGGATTGAGGATGGCGTCCTTCAACGCCTCCACGATCTCGTCGGCGCGCTCCTCGGCCGGGCGGCGGCGAAGGCTCGGGAAAAGCGGTCCTTCCTCTCCCGCAGGACGGGGTTCCGAGGCCGCCACGCCGATCGGTACGGCATCGGCCGGCCGGGATGGAGCCCGGCCCGCCGATGTCGAGGAGGCGGAGACGATCGGTCGGCGCATGCGTCGCTCGGCGGTCATGGATCAGGCCTGGCCCCGGATGAGCCGTTCCCGAAAATAGCGGTTCAGGGTCGTAAAGGCGACCGTGTCGAGCCCCTCGAAGGCCAGGCCCAGGGAGCCGCTGGCGGCGTCGACCCGCTGCACCCGTCCCTCGGTGCGGAACAGGGCGCCGGGGCCGGCGGTCGGCACCAGCACCCGCAGCTGCGCGACATCGCCCGGTCCGAGCGAGCCGACGTAGTCCACGATCCGGGCGCCGCTGGGGCTCCAGTCGCCGATCCCGTAGGGAGTGTTGCCGATGACGATGGTCATCGGTGCGTCGATCCGGCGATCCCGCCGGCGTTCGGACTGCCGGCGTCCGGCCTTGAGCGTGCCTGACATGTCGGAGGCGCCTCCGTTAGAGGGTTGCGTGGCGACCGCTGTTCGGCTTGGGTCGCCCGATGCGGGCTGCAACCGTCATGCCGACCGCCGGCGTCTGGAATTCCAACGATTCGCGCGCCGGAGAAGGCGCCGCCACGGCAGGCCGTCGAACGCCCCGCTTTCCCGTCGGCAGAAATTGCCCTCCTGGACCCGGCACGCCGTGCTATCCAGCCGCGCTAGCCAGCTGCCATCCGGCTCGCCCGGCGCTCGCCTGACCACGGTGCCGCCGCCCAGGACCCGGACGCCCAGGTGTCGGCCGTGAGCGTCTGGGCGGCGACCGCCGGGCCCGTGGCGACGTCCTTGGAGCCACAGGCCCCGCAGCGCATGCGCGCGCCGATCTCCGGCACAGGATAGTCCGGGCCGAGTTGCGCCAGCAGCACCGCCGACGCCGCCTCGGCGTGGTGGCCGCATCGGTTGCAGGAGCACGACACCCCGATCCCGTCGTTCAGCAGATCGATCAGCCGGGTTGCCCGCAGGCCGTGATCCTCGCGATTGAGCATTTCCCGCTTCATGCGTCCCATGGCACGCCCGTCCTTCACCGTTGCGATGAATGAGAACATAACAGGAACATTCGAATCGGGCAACACCGTCCGGGGCGTTCCCGGAAAGCTCAGCCCGTCACCAGCCGCGGCAACTTGTCGAAGGTGGCCAGCAGGTCGCCCAGGTTCTGGCTTGTCTTGATGCGCTTCGGCCCGCTGAACAGCGCGAAGCTCGGCCGGCGCTGCCCCTTCGACTGGACCTTCGCCACCGAATAGAGCGGGCGTTCCTGGCTGTGCCGGAAGATCGAGAACAGCACCATGTCGTCGAGCTGATCGAGCGCGTAGTCGCGCCATTCCCCGGATGCCACGCGGCTGGCGTAGAGCGACAGGAGCTGCCCGAGCTCACCGCGGGTGAAGAAGAAGCGTGCGACAGATTTCCGGTCTCCTTGGAGGCGGATCAAATTGTCCATCGGCCGGATCGGTTCCCGCGGTTGCCGCGTTGTCAGTAGGGAGTTTTCCTGAATTCGCGCTTAGGGTAAACCCCGGCTGGCGCCGCATTCGACGGCGAATTTGATTTCGACGGGGCGCGCCGGTACGGTGGCGCGCCCGCAGCCAGCGGTGGCCGGGCCCCCGGTCGCCGATCAGGAGAGCAGACCGTGGCCGATATCTTCCGCGAGATCGACGATGAACTCCAGCAGGAGCGCGCCGCGAAGCTCTGGCAGCGCTACGGAGGCTGGCTGATCGCGCTGGCGGTCGGGATCGTCCTGGCGGTCGCGGGCAACGTGTTCTGGACACGCTACAGCGCCGATCTGCAGGCCGAGCGGGGTGACCGCTACGAAGCGGCGGCCGCACTGGTCGAGGCGGGGCAGGCACGCGAGGGCGCCGCTGCGTTTGCGTCCCTGGCCGACGACGCCGGCGACGGCTACGCGACCATTGCCCGCATGCGCCAAGCCACGGCGCTGGCCGAGGCCGGCGACACCGACGGCGCGGTGGAAGCCCTGCGGGCGGTCGCCGCCGACGCGGTCGCCCCCTATGGAGACCTTGCCCGCATCTGGGCGGTGCGGCTGCGGGTCGGCAAGGCTGACGCGGCACCGCTGATCGAGGAGTTGGCACCGGCGCTCGCCGCCGGCAACCCTTGGCGGCCGCTCGCGGTCGAAACCGAAGCGGCGCTCCGTTTGCAGGCCGGCGAGACCGACCGCGCCGCCGAGCTTTACAAGAGCCTGGCCGACGATACCGCTACTCCCGGCCTGTTGCGCGCCCGCGCGACCGAGATGGTCCGGGCCCTCGGCGGTTGACGGTGAGGAATCGAGGCATGGCCGCCGCAAGGAGCTGGACGATCGGGCGCGCGCTTCCGGCGGGGGCCGTCATCGCGTTGCTGTCCCTGTCGGCCTGCGGCTCCGGCGGCTTCTTCGGCGAGAAGGAAAACCCGCCGTTGCCGGGCGAGCGGATCGCCATCCTGACCGACGACGACCTGATCCGGCCCGACACGTCGATCGAGACGGTGCCGGTCACCCTGCCACCGCCGTTCGCCAACCCGGAATGGCCGCAGTCCGGTGGCGACGCCTCGAAAAGCCCTGGCCACCTGGCCGCGGCCGAGATTCTCCGACAGGCCTGGTCGACGTCGATCGGCGATGGCGGTGACGACGAAGCCGCCTTGCTGAGCCAGCCGATCATTGCCGGCGGTCGTTTGTTCGTGATCGACGCCGAGGCCGAACTGTCGGCGATCGACCCGGCAAACGGTCGTGTCCTCTGGTCCAAGAGCCTCAATCCCGGCGACGACGAGGCGGTCTACGCCGGCGGTATCGCCGCCGAGGGCGATCGTGTCTACGCCGCCACGGGGGTCGGCGAGGCGATGGCGCTGGCGGCCGAGGACGGACGCGAGATCTGGCGTGTCCGCCTGACCGGTCCGGTCCGGGGATCGCCCACCGTGGCCAACGGGCAGGTTTACGTCATCACCCTCGAGAACCGGATGATCGCGCTCGCCGCCGACGACGGGCGGCGGCTCTGGGAGCACCAGGGGATCAACGAGGTGGCGGCGCTGCTCGGCGGTGCGGCGCCGGCTGTCTCCGGCTCGACCGTGCTGGCGCCGTATTCATCCGGCGAGATCTACGCGCTGCTGGCGGAGAATGGCCGGGTGGTCTGGGTGGAAAGCCTGTCGAGCATTCGCTCGCTGAGCGCCATCGCCCGGCTGGCGGACATCCGCGGCAATCCCGTGATCGACCGCGACCTCGCCTTCGCCGTCAGCCACGCCGGCCGGATGGCGGCGATCGACGTCCGGACCGGCGCTCGGGTCTGGGAGCGTCCGATCGGCAGCGTCCACATGCCCTGGATTGCCGGCGACTACCTGTTCGTCACCGGCCTGCGCGGCGAGGTGGTCGCAATGTCGCGGCGCGACGGTCGGGTGCGCTGGGTGCACCGACTGCCGCCGTTCGAGGACATGGAGGATCGCGAGGGCCGATCCAGTACACGGGGCCCGTGCTGGTGGGCGACCGGCTTGCTGGTCGGCAGTTCCGACGGCTTCGTCTACGCGATCTCGCCCTATACCGGCGAATTGCTGGGGCATATCGAGGTCGGAGACGCGGTCTATCTCTCGCCGGTGGTTGCCGGCGAAACCGTCTACATCCTGAGCGACGACGGTACGCTCCACGCCTACCGCTAAGGAGAGCGACCCGTGCCCATAAAGGTCGCCGTCATCGGTCGCCCCAACGTCGGCAAGTCGACGCTGTTCAACCGACTCACCGGAACCCGTCACGCCCTGGTCGACGACACGCCCGGCGTGACCCGTGACCGCCGCGAGGGCGACGGCCGGATCGCCGACCTGTCGTTCCGGCTCATCGACACCGCCGGGCTCGAGGACGCGTTCGACGACAGCCTGGAGGCGCGCATGCGCCGGCAGACCGAACGGGCGGTCGAAGAGGCCGATCTCGTCCTGATGCTGATCGACGCCCGGGCCGGGGTGACGCCGCTCGACGCGCATTTCGCCGACTGGCTGCGGCGGGTCGCCACACCGGTGGTGCTGCTCGCCAACAAGTGTGAGGGCCGGGCCGGCATGTCCGGGCTCGCGGAGTGCTACGCGCTCGGCCTGGGCGATCCGGTGCCGATCTCCGCCGAGCACGGCGAGGGCATGGGCGAACTGTACGACGTCATCCGCAAGATCGCCGAGGACAAGGGCGAACTGCCCGAGCCGCCGCCAGAGTTCGAGCCGTTCGAGGACGAGCCGGCCGAGGGCGAGGAAGCGGAGCCTGAGGAGGAGGAGGTCGGGCCGATCCGTCTGGCCGTGGTCGGGCGCCCGAATGTCGGCAAGTCGACCCTTGTCAACCGTCTGATCGGCGAGGACCGGCTGCTTACCGGCCCGGAGGCCGGGATCACCCGTGACGCCATCGAAGTGCAATGGGAGTATCGAGGTCGCCCGATCCGGCTGGTCGACACCGCCGGCCTGCGCCGACGGGCGCGGGTGTCGGAGAAGCTGGAGCGCCTGTCGACCGCCGACACCCGCCGGGCGCGTCAAGTACGCCCACGTCGTGCTGCTGGTCCTGGACTCCGAGACCATGCTGGAGAAGCAGGACCTGACGATCGCCCGCATGGCGCTCGACGAGGGCCGGGCGCTGGTGATCGCCGCCAACAAGTGGGACACCGTCGACGACAAGAACACCGCCAGTCGCATCCTGCGGGACCGGCTCGACACCTCGCTGACCCAGGTCAGAGGGGTGCCCTGGATCCCGATCTCGGCGGCCCGCGGCACCAACCTGACGAAGCTGCTGGACGCGGTGCTCGACACCTACGACCGCTGGAACACCCGGGTCCCGACGGCGCGCCTGAACCGCTGGCTCGAAGCCATGCTGGAGGCGCATCCCACGCCGCTCGCCAAGGGACGCCGCGTCAAGATCCGCTACATGACCCAGGTGAAGGCGCGACCGCCGACCTTCGCGGCGTTCGTCAGCCAGGCGGCCGAGTTGCCGGATTCCTACGTCCGCTACCTGACGGGCGGCTTGCGCGACGAGTTCGGTCTGGTCGGCGTGCCGATCCGGCTCAATCTGCGCCAGCGTCGCAACCCCTACACCGACGACGGCTGACACGGGTGGCGCCCGGGACGATCCGGGGTACCATGAACGCCGGTGAGCGCAACCGGACAGGCAGCATGAGACAGCGGCGCGACGCCCGGCCCCTGGGCGATTGACGATCGGCGATCTCGCCGATGCCTACGATCGCGGGATCGCCGGCAAGCCGGTGGCGGCGCGCCGTTCTCCGGCAAGTGCTGCGGCGCCGTCTCCCCGTCCGGCGCGCGTTCTCACCGCTGACCAGGGCGATGTCCGCCTCGCCCGTCTCAAGGCGCGCGCCGATGGCATCCGGTTCGCGCTGCAGTACGAGAACCAGACCGCGTCCAAGGCGAAGCTGCTCCGGCAGACCCTCCAGAACCTGGAGCTGGCGATCCGCGGCATGGAACTGACGTCCCGCGGCTCGTGA
Organism: Rhodospirillaceae bacterium; assembly: GCA_018401495.1. Lineage (GTDB taxonomy): Bacteria > Pseudomonadota > Alphaproteobacteria > Thalassobaculales > Thalassobaculaceae > Thalassobaculum_A. The sequence goes on along the minus strand of JAGYJX010000005.1, from coordinate 1,695 downwards.
TTGCGGCGGCGTCCGGCGAGGACTCGACGGACCACGGGGCGAGGGTCAGTATGCTGGGGGGTCGAGGCCGCGACGGAGGCCGGGGGTGCGCCGGAAATTGCTGGTGGTGCTGACCATCGCCGGCATACAGCTCGCCGCTGCGTCGCTGGTCGTGATCGCGACCTGGGACGCCGTGTCCGACGGTGTCGACCGCGACGCACGGGCGTCGATGCACCGGATGGTGTCCGCGGCCCGCGACCGTCTGGAGTACTCGATCGCTCCGGCCGAAGACAGCTCCCGGCTCGTGCAGAGGTTGATCCTGGACGGCACCCTCGGCTGGTCCGATCCCGGTCGCCTCGAGCGCTTCCTGTTCGAGATGTTGCGCCTGCACCCGGCCTTCGATGCGGTCTACTTCGGCACCTCCGAGGGCGAGTTCCTGTACGTCGGCCGCGAGGCGGAGCCGGGGGGCGTCGTGGTCAAGTTGATCGAGGTGATCGACGGCGAGCGGCGCGTCACGTTCCGTCGGCGGGACGACGATTTCGGCCTACTCGCGACCTGGGAGGATCCGAAGGACGACTTCGACCCGCGGCTGCGGCCCTGGTTCACGGCGGCCACCGACTCGGATTCCGCCAACTGGACCGAGCCCTATGTGTTTTTCACGTCGCGTCGCCCGGGGGTCAGCACCGCCAACGCCATGCTCGGCGCGGATGGCGGAAGCTGGGGCGGGGTCGCCGTCGATATCGAGCTGGCTGACGTTCTCGGGGTTCCTTGACGAGCTGTCCGGCGTCAACGAGGTCGCCTTCATCGTCGATCGCTATGGTCAAGTGGTGGCCCTGCCGGAGCGCCCCGAGCGCTGGTCGGGGCTCTTCGACTTGAACTCCACGACCGGGACGCCGTCGGTGGCGGGTGCGGCCTTCCAGGCACTGGTGGCCGACGCCGCGGCCAACGGCGGGCAGTTCGGCGAGATCGAAGTGTCGGGTCGTCGGTACCTGGTGGACCTGCTGGGGTTCCAGCGGGTGGCGCTGCCCTGGTTGATGGCGGTGGTGGTGCCGTCCGACACCTTGTACGGCTGGGTCCACACCCTGCGCGACCGCGTCGTCGCGGTGACGGTGCTGACGGCGATCGTCGCCCTTCTCCTGCTGCTGCTGGCCTGGCGATTCGGGGTCGAGCGGCCGATCGCGCTGCTGACGTCACGGCTGCGCCGTATCGCCGAGGGCGAACTCGACACTCGGGCCGTGCTGCGTGGACCCGCCGAGTTCCGGGAACTGGACCTGGCGGCCGCCGAGACCGGCCGAAAGATCGAGGAACGGGAGCGGGCCAATCGCGGTCTGGTGCGGACGCTGCGGGAGTATGAGCACGCGGTCCAGCAATCCCCGGCGGGTATTGCGATCCTCGAGCATGACGGGCGGGTGGTGTTCGCAAACGACGCCTACCGGCGTCTGGTCGGACCGGCCGACCCGTTGGGCGATCCGCCCCGGCTGTTTGCCGGACCGGCCGACCTCGCCGCGATGGAGGTCCGGATGGCGACGGTGCGCGCCGGCCGGACAGCACGCGAGGACGTCACCGCCCAGCGCGGTGACGACGAGCCGCTGACGGTGTTCCAGTGCGTGCTGGCGCCGCTGTTCCCGGACGACGGCTCGGAAGGCCAGGCGCTGCTGCTGGTCGAGGATGTGACCGGGCGCAAGCGGGTCGAGCAGGGGCTGGTCGACGCCCGCA
>JAGYJX010000004.1 GCA_018401495.1 Rhodospirillaceae bacterium | reverse complement strand
CTCAGTACCCCACCGCCCGGTCGACGACTTCCTTCAGCGGCTCGCCGTCCAGGAACCGGCGCAAATTCTCCACGAACAGCCGGGCGACGATGCGGTCGCGCTCGGGGTGCGGGCCGCCGATGTGCGGCAGGACGACGATGCCCTCGGTGGTCCAGAACGGGTGGTCGGCCGGCAGCGGCTCCTGGCGGAACACGTCGAGCACGGCGCCGGCGATGGTCCCGGCCTTGACCGCGGCCACCAGGTCGGAATCGTCGATCAGGTGGCCGCGGCCGAAGTTCAGCAGCCAGGCGGTCGGCTTCATGGTGGCGAGGCGGGCGGCGTCGATGATCCGGTCGGTCTCGGGCGTGGCCGGCAGCAGCAGCAGGACGAAGTCGGACTGCGCCAGCACGTCCGTGGTGCGGTCGGGCGGCAGCACCTCGGCGACGTGGGCCATCGGCTCGGGCCGGCGCCGGGTGCCGATCACCCGCATGCCGAGGGCGTCGGCGATGCGGGCCACCTCCTGGCCGATGGCGCCGAGCCCGAGGATGCCGAGCGTCTTGCCGTTCAGCGGCTGCGCCACGGTCTGCACCCAGCGCGACTGCTTCTGGTTCTCGGCGTTCACGGCGTACGGCTTGGCGACGAAGAACAGCGCGCCGACGATGTTCTCGGGCATCGATTCCTTGTGGGTGCCGCGCGCGCAGGTCAGGACCGCGCCCTCCGGCAGGTCGGGCAGCGCCAGCCAGCCCTCGACGCCCGCCGTCATCGACTGGATCCAGCGCAGCTTCGGCATTCCGGGCAGCAGCCCGGCCGGCGCGCCCGCCGCCATCAGCGCCGCCGTCCCCGCCATCTGCTCGGGCGAGGGCTTCTCCTTGCGACCCAGGGTGTCGACCTGCACCCGCCCGGCGAGGCCGGCGGCGCCGATCGCGTCGACGTAGGCGGCGGGGGCATCGGTCCAGAGCAGGATGCGGGTCGGGTCGGTCACGGGGGCGCTCCTCGGCAGGGAAGCCGCCAACCTAACCGCCCGCCGGCCCGCCAGCCAGTCGTCGGATCGCTCCGGTCACCGTTTCCCGGCGGGAACAAGTCCACCCCCGGGCGAAGCCGATCAGCCCGGCCGCAGGCTCCGGTCGGAGAGGATGGTGTCGATCGACAGTGTCTTGACGATCGTCGGGTCCGAGGCCAGCCGGATCCGGGCGTGGCGGATGCCGTTCGGCTCGGAAATCGCGGCGACCTGCCAGACCTCGCGGCCGCCGGTCTCGAACACCTTCTGCAGAACGTCCCCTTCCCGGAGACGGTCCCTGGATGACTTGCTCATGACTGGATTCCTGGATTGTGACGACGGCAAAGCCCGGCTTCGGCGACCCCGCGTTCGACGGCGGTCGCGACCGGTCAGGCGTTGGCGTCACATCCAGGAGAAGCGGCGGCCCTCCGGCCGCCACCCTTGGTGGCAGAGCCACCCGCTGCGTACCCGCTCATCCGTCCCCTCCATCAGCCACGCTGTGTGGTCCCCACCACATACATCGTATTTTATACAATTTGCCGGCCGGCGTCGAGCCTGTCGATGCAACCGGCGCGGCGGGGTACCGGGACAGCGTCCGGGGGACGGGGCGTTCAGGTCTTCTCGACCTCCCCGCCCGCGTCCAGCCAGCCCTTGAAGCCGCCGAGGTTGCGGACGTTGGCGTAGCCCATGTCCTTCAGCACCTTGCCGACCAGCGCCGACCGGCCGCCGGAGGCGCAGTAGGCGACCACCGTCTTGGCGCGGTCGAACCCGGCGTCGTGCAGCGGCGACGCCGGATCGGCGCGGAACTCCACCAGGCCGCGCGGAATGGCCAGCGCGCCCGGGACCTTGCCGGACGCCGCAACCTCGGCCGGTTCGCGGACGTCGAGGAACAGGACGTCGGGGCGCCCGACCAGTTCCTTGGCGTCCTCGGGACTGATCCGCGGCACCTCGGCCTCGGCATCGGCGAGCATCTGCTGAACGGTCTTCATGGCGATTCTCCCTCGCAAGCGCAGGCTACAGAGTGGGCCGCCGGCGAGGGTCCTGACAAGGCGGCGGACAGAGCCTCCGCGATCGGTCGTTCACACCACGCCGAGGCCGCGGGCGATCGCCACCACCCCGAAGCCGGCCACCAGCGCGCCGGCCGACCGGTTGATCCACCGGATGTGGCGCGCCGCCAGCCGGCCCTGCAGCCCCCAGGCGACGCCGCCGGCCAGCACCAGCCACCACGCCGCCGACCCCAGGAACACCCCGAGCACCAGGGCGGAGGCGGGCACCCAGCCGCTGTCGGCCCCCATGCCGACGCCGAGCCCACCGACCAGGGCGGCGAAGGTCAGCACGGTCTGCGGGTTGCCGGCGGTCAGCGCCGCGGTCTGCGCGAGCGCCACCAGCGGACGCCGCGGCCGCCCGGCCCCGGCCGCCGCGGTGGCCGCCGGCGCCCGCCACGACGCCACGCCGAGCCACAGCAGCAGCGCCCCGCCGACCAGGGCGAGGGCGTCCTGCCACGACAGCAGGAATGCCGCGACCGCCGTCAGGCCGAACGCCGCGATCGCCCCGTAGCCGGCGTCGGCGACCGCCGCGCCGAGGCCGGTGGCGAAGCCGACCGCGAAGCCGTCCTCGAGGCTGCGCCGGATGCACAGCAGGCCGATCGGCCCGACCGGCATGGCGAGCGCCAGCCCGAAGGCGAGGCCGGTCAGGAATTCCGACAGCCCGGCATCAGCGGCGGTCATCGCGCATCGCCTCGACCGGCAGCGCCGAGGTCTCCTTGCTGCTCGACAGCGCGATCACCGTCAGGCTGCGCGCCACCCCGGGGATCGCCTTGATGCGGTCGGAGATCAGCCGTTCCAGCGCGCGCGGGCTCGCCACCCGCACCTTCAGCAGATACGACCATTCGCCGGTCACGTGATGCAGCTCCAGCACCTCCGGCAACGCCGCGGCGGCGGCCAGGAACGGCGCGTTGTGCTCGGTCCGGTCGACCAGCACGAACACGAAGGACAGCATCGCCAACCCCACCGCCTCGGGATCGATCCGGGCGGTCCAGCCGGCGATCACGCCGCGGTCCTGCAACCGCCGCAGCCGGTCGTTGGCGGCCGACACCGACAGCCCGGTCGCCTCGGCCAGCGCGGCGCTGGTCACCCGGCCGTCCACTTGCACCACTTCGATGATCTTACGGTCAATGTCATCCATGGCCGGATAATTACCTGGTATTTCGATAATTTCCAGCGAAATTTAAGCCTCCGTCCCCGCTTGCGGCGGCGGGCGCCCGGCGGAACAATGGCGGCACCGGAACACCCCGAGCCATGTCCGAGGGAGAGACCCATGACCGCCCACACCCCCAAGGCCGCCAACCACGGCGCGCTCGACGCCCTGGCCTCGCGCTACGTCGACGTCAACGCCATGGAGTGGGAGCCGACGCCGTATCCCGGCGTCGAGTGGAAGGTGCTGCTGAAGGACGAGGAGACCGGGCTGCTGACGGCGCTGTTCAAGTGGGCGCCGGGCTCCGAGCTGCCGCTGCACGAGCACGTCGAGATCGAGCAGACCTTCGTGCTGGAAGGCTCGATCGAGGACGAGGAGGGTGTGGCCACCGCCGGCAACTTCGTGTGGCGTCCGGCAGGCTCGCGCCACGTGGCACGGTCCCGCAACGGCGCCCTGCTGCTCGGCACCTTCCTCAGGCCGAACAAGTTCTTCGGCCGCGAGGCGGCGGAGTAGCAGGGCCGCCGGCGACCGGCTACAGCCCCATGGCGAGCCTGGCCTCGAGGTAGATCTTCTTCGAGTGCTGGATGTGGTCGACGACCAGCCTCATCAGCCGGTCGCGGTCGCCGGCTTCGATGGCGCGTATCATGTCCCAGTGCTCGCCGCGCAGCCGTTCGAGAAGCGCCGGGTCGACCATCGGGTAGAGCCGCATCGCCCGCGACAGATACGCGTAGTGGGCGATGGCGTCGCTGAGGTGCGCGTTGCCGCAGGCGCCGAACAGTTCCGCGTGGAACGCCTCGTTGGCGTCATCGATGGCGCGAGGGTCCCGGGATGCGACCGCGGCGTCGTGGCGCTGCTGCAGCGCCTTCAGCTTCTCGACGAGGCCGGGATCGCCCGGCAGGGTGGTGCGGCGCGCCGCCTGGCGCTGCAGCGTCTCCCGGATCTCGGCGATCTCCTCGACTTCCTTCGCCGTGAAGTCCCGCACCATGGCCCCGCGGTTCGGGACCCGGACGACGATCCCCATCCTTTCGAGTTCCAGGAGCGCCTGCCGAACGACATGCCGCTTCGCGGCGAAACGTCCGATCAGGGCGTCCTCGGTCAAGCGCTCCCGCGGCCTCAACCGGCCGAACAGGATGTCGGATTCCAGGATCGGCACGAGTTGTTCCTGAGTCGGCTCGCGTTCCGGCTCTCGTTCACGCACGTCGATCCCCATCGCATCCGGTCTCGGTTCCGCCTCAGCCTGCGGCATAGCATAGCCTCCCCCAGGACGCGCATCGACGAGATTATTGATAATCATATTGACACTGCGCCGTGGCCGTCCCTACCGTGGCCGAGGTTCGACAGGACCGGCCATGCGCGGCCAGCGGATGCCGCGCGGCAGAGAAACTCCTAGGGAGGTTGGGATGAGACACCGACTGGCACGCGCCATTTCGGCCGTTGTCCTTGGCGCGGCTGTGCTGGCCGGCCCTGGAGCAGCCGGCGCCGCGACGGAACTCACGTTCTGGAGCCACTGGGCCGCCGAGATGCCGAAGCGCTCCTTCGTCGAGGCGGCGATCGCCGATTTCGAGGCGAAGAACCCGGACATCAAGATCAAGACGACCTGGTACGAGAAGAACGCCCTCTACGCCGCCCTGAAGACGGCGCTGCGGGCCGGCCAGGCGCCGGACATCTTCTACGCCGAGCCGGACCAGGTCGAGTACATGGACAACGGCTTCCTGCTCGACCTGTCGGGCCTGAACTGGGACTCGGTCGAGCCCTGGGCCAAGGAAGCCTGGACCTACCAGGGCAAGCCCTACGGCCTGCCGCTGGAGGCCTGGACCGTCGAGCTCTACTACAACAAGGCGAAGATGAAGGAGCTCGGGGTCGAGGTGCCGCCGAACCTGCAGTTCGCCCCGGAGGCCTTCGCCGACCTCGTGAAGAAGGCCGCCGGCAAGGGCATAACGCCGATGGCGCTCGGCGTCGGCGACCGGCCGTTCCCCGGCGCCCACCTGTCGCACGAGGCCCTGCTGAAGCGGCTCGGAACCGCCGACTACGGCAAGCTGCTGGCCGGCAAGCTGCCCTGGACCGACCCGCGGGTGGTGGAGACCCTGACCTGGGTGCGCGGGCTGGCGGACGCCGGGCTGCTGCCGCCGACCTTCAGCACCCTCAAGCTGGCCGAGGCCCACGTCTACTTCCACACCAAGCCGGGTGCCCTGATGTTCATCAACGGCAGCTGGTACACCTCGCGCGCCTTCAACGAGCCGGACAAGGGCGGCCAGCCGCTCGATTTCCAGCTCGGGATCATGAACTTCCCGGCGGTGCCGGGCGCGGTGTGCAACGAGTGCCGGACCATCGCCGTCGGCGGCAGCTACGTCGCCAACGCCGAGACCAAGCACCCCAAGGAGGTCACGGCCTTCTTCAACTCCTTCCTGCGGCCCGAAGTCGGCAACCTCTGGCTCGAGAACGTGAAGGTGCAGACCGGCATCAAGGCCGATCCCGGCTCGATCAAGGATCCTCGCGCGGCCGAGTACTTCTCGATGATCGCGGCCACCAACAAGGGCGCGAAGTACTTCTTCGGTATCCCGATCCAGGTGATGACCGGCAAGCCGAAGGAGGTGTTCACCCAAGTGATCAACAACGCCCTGCCGGCGGGCAACATCACGGTCGACGACGCCGTCCGGCAGATGTCGGCCGCCTACTGACAGCGGCCCTACTGACTGCGGGTCTTCGGCGGGCCGGCTCGACCGGCCCGCCGGGACCACCCACGCCCCCCTGCTCCCGGGTAGCAACCATGGCAAAGGCTGGCCGCCCTGCGGCAACGGACGACGGCGTGCGGCGGCCCTGGGGGGCCATCCTCGCGTTCCTGCTGCCGGCCCTGACGGTCTACATGGCGCTGACGGCCTACCCGGCCTTCCGGACCCTGTGGAACAGCTTCCACGTGGTCCTGCCGCGGCGGGAGACCTTCGTCGGCCTCGACAATTTCGTCGAGCTCGCCCAGGACGACATCTTCTGGCACGCCGTGCGCAACACCTTCGTGTGGGCGGCGGCGTCGCCGCTGATCGAGGTGACGATCGCGACGCTGCTGGCCCTGGCCCTGTACGCCAAGGTCCCCGGTGCGCGCTTCTTCCGGGTTGCCTGGTTCACGCCGGTGCTGATGTCCTACGTGGTCGTCGGCATCCTGTGGATGTGGATCTACAACTACGACTGGGGCCCGATCAACGCGACGCTCCGGGCCCTCGGTCTCGACGGGCTGGCCCGGCCCTGGCTCGGCGACCCGGACACCGCCCTGCCGGCCCTGATCCTCGTCACCAGCTGGATGTGGGTCGGGTTCAACATGGTCGTGATGCTGGCCGCCCTGCATTCCCTGCCCAGGGAGGTGATCGAGGCGGCGGAACTCGACAACTGCGGCTGGGGCGGCAAGCTGGTCTTCATCATCCTGCCGCTGGTGCGGCCGACCCTGCTGAACCTCGTCGTGCTCTCCTTCATCGGCAAGATGAAGATCTTCGACCTGGTCTGGATCACCACCAAGGGCAACCCGCTGTGGTCGACCGAGACCGTCTCGACCTACGTCTACAAGCGCGCCTTCGAGTGGAGCACCTTCGATCTCGGCTACCCGTCGACGATCGCCATCGTGTGGTTCGTGATCGTGATGATCGCGGTCCTGGCGCTGACCCGGGCGTTCCGGGTCCGCGACAAGCTGGAGTACTGAGCCGGCCATGCGCGTCGCCACCCAGTCGATCGTCATGGCCATCCTGTGCGCCTACACCATGTTCGCCGCCGGACCGTTCGTCTGGGCGGCGATGCTGTCGCTGCGCACCACCAGCGAGATTCACCTCGACCACTTCGCCCTGCCCGACCCGATGCACTGGGACAAGTATCCGGACGCCTGGTTCAACTCCAACTACTCGATCTACTTCATGAACTCGCTGCAGGTGGTGGTGGGTGCCGTGATCCTGGTGACGCTGATCGGCGCCATGGCGGCGCACTGCCTGGCGCGCTACCGCTTCCGGCTGAACCGGATCATCTACTTCGTGCTGTTCTCGACGATCATCTTTCCGCCGCAGGTCACGATCATCTCGCTGTTCCAGATCCTGGTCGGCTACGGCCTCTACAATTCCAAGCTCGGCCTGATGCTGGTCTACGTCGCGATCCAGCTGCCGCTGACCGTCTACATCCTGGAAAGCTTCTTCGCGCGCATTCCCGCCGACCTGTTCGACGCCGCGCGCATGGACGGCTACTCGGACTGGGCGATCTTCTGGCGCGTCGCCCTCCCGGTCGCCATGCCGGCCGTCACGACGACCGTCATCCTGAACTTCATCCTGTTGTGGAACGAGTTCCTGTTCGCGGTCGTGCTGATCACCGACGAGGCCAACAGGACGCTGCCGCTCGGGATCCAGCGCTTCATCGGCGACACCCAGGAAGACATCGGCATGATCGCGACCGGGCTGATGATCGCCATCATCCCGGTCATCGTCGTCTACGCCTTCTTCTCGGAGAAGCTGATTCAGGGAATGACCGCCGGCGCGGTCAAATAGCGTGGGGATGCGATGGCGGTCGTGACGTTGAACGGTCTGACAAAGCGCTATGACCGGGCCCATCCGGCGGCGGCGGAGGATGTCGACCTCGAGGTCGCCGACGGCGAGTTCATGGTCCTGCTCGGGCCGTCCGGCTGCGGCAAGACCACGACCTTGCGGATGATCGCGGGCCTGGAATCCATCACGTCGGGAACCCTGTCGATCGACGGCCGGGTGGTGAACGACGTGCCGGCGCGCGACCGCGACATCGCGATGGTGTTCCAGTCCTACGCGCTCTACCCGCACATGTCGGTCCGCGACAACATGGCGTTCGGCCTCCGCCGGCGCCAGATGCCGCGCGCCGAGATCGAGCAGCGGGTGCGCGATGCCGCCGAGATCCTCGGCCTGTCCACGCTGATGGATCGCAAGCCCCATGCCCTGTCGGGCGGCCAGCGCCAGCGGGTCGCGCTGGGCCGCGCCATCGTGCGCGATCCCAAGGTCTTCCTGTTCGACGAGCCGCTGTCGAACCTGGATGCCGCCCTGCGCGTCTCCACCCGCTCCGAGATCGCGGCACTCCACCGCCGGCTTCAGGCGACGATGATCTACGTCACCCACGACCAGGTCGAAGCCATGACGCTCGGCAGCCGCATCTGCATCATGAACGCCGGGCGGATCGCCCAGGTCGGCCGGCCGATGGACGTCTACCGGATGCCCGCCGACACCTTCGTCGCCGGCTTCCTCGGCAACCCGCCGATGAACCTGATCCCGGCGACGGTGACCGACGCGCCCGGCGGGCGGGAGCTGCGGTTCGGACCCAACCGCGTCGAGGTGCCGGCGGCGCGAACGGCTCCACTCGAGGCGGGCTCGGCGGTCACCCTCGGGCTTCGCCCCGAGCACCTCGCCCCGGCGCTGGACGCGTCCGATAGCGCCGCCCTGTGGGGCGAGGTCGTGACCGTCGAACCGCTGGGCGCGGAGACCCTGGTGAGGGTTCATCTCCCGGAGATCGCGGACCCGGTCATCGTCAGGGCGCCCGGGGAGAGCGAGGTCGCGATCGGCGACCGCATCGGAATCCGCCTCGACCCCTCGGCGGCGCACGTCTTTCACGCGGACGGCCACTCGATGACCGCCGCTCACCATCAGGCACGACGAGGCTGAACCATGGCAGAGCCGGCCAGGCTGACGATCCGTAGAGGGTTTCCGCGCCCGACCGCCGAGCAGATGGCGCCGTTCCAGTCGGCTCCGACCGGCTGGGTGGTCGACGCGATGGGTCGGCGGGGCGCCCTGCCGCACTGGATACGCCCGATCTCGAAGGAGACGCGCTTCGTCGGCACGGCGCTGACCGTCCGGACCCGGCCGCTCGACAATCTCGCACCCTACGCCGCCCTGAAGTTCGCGACGCCGGGCGACGTGCTGGTGATCGCCGCCGACGGGTCGGACTCCGGATCGATCCTCGGGGACATCCTGCTCGGGATGGCGCGGAACGCGGGCATTGTCGCGGCGGTGACCGACGGCCTGGTCCGCGACGTGCGGGGCATCGACGAGGTCGGCATCCCCACGTTCGCGCGGGGTCTCTCGCCTAACTCCCCGTTCAAGGACGGGCCGGGCGAGATCGGCTTCCCGGTGACGATCGGCGGCGTGAGGGTGGAGCCGGGCGATCTCCTGGTCGGCGACGTCGACGGCGTCGCCGTCGTCCCGCGCGCCGACGTCGATCGCGTCGGCAAGGAACTGCGGGCGATCGCCGAGAAGGAAGCCGGCATGGAAGCCGCAGTCGCCGGGGGCGCAAGCTACCCCGGATGGCTCGACGGACTGCTCGCGGGCGACGGCGTCCGGTTCGTGGACTAGGTCGGCCGAGCCCCGGGCCAGCCGCGCCGACGTCAGGGGTCGGCCTGGATGACGCTGACCCTTACTCCCGTTACCCTTTCCGCTTCGACCGGCGGCGAAGGGGGCGACATGCGACGCGCAACGGATCGGCGGGGACCGGGCATCGGGCGACGCCGGGTGCTGGCCGGGCTGGGCGGGCTGGGGCTGCTGGCGACGCTGGCGCCGCCGCTGCGGGCCGGAGCCGCGTCGGCTGACGTGGACGTGGTGATCGTCGGCGCCGGCGCCGCCGGCATGGCCGCCGCCCGGCGGATGCTGGAAGCGGGGCGAAGCGTCACCGTGCTGGAGGCGAGGCCGCGGATCGGCGGCCGCGCCTGGACCGAGACGGCCAGCTTCGGCGTGCCGTTCGACCAGGGCTGCGCCTGGATCCACGCCGCCGACCGCAACCCCTTCAAGCCGATGGCCGAGGCCTGGGGCTACACCCTCGAGTACCACGACCCGACGATCGACCGGTTGAGCCTGGACGGCCGGCGCAGCCGGCCGGACGACCTCGCCACCCTGCAATCCACCTACGACGCCATGGTCGACCGGATCGTCGCCGCCGGCGAGGCCGGCCGGGACCTGCCCGCCGCGGCGGTGTCGCCGCGCCAGCAGCCGCTGATCGACGCGGCGGAAACGGTGCTCGGGGCGATGGACATGGGCGTCGACGTGGACGAGCTCTCGACCCTCGAATACGCCGACTCCGCCGATCTCGAGCCGAATTACCTGGTCGCGGAGGGCTTCGGCAGCGTGGTGGCGCGCTACGGCGAAGGCCTGCCGGTGCGGCTGTCGACGCCCGTCACCGGGATCGACTGGAGTGGCGGCGGCGTGGCGGTCGACACCCCGGCCGGCCGGGTCCGCGGCCGGGCCTGCATCATCACGGTGCCGCTGGGCGTTCTGGCGGCCGAGCGCATCGCCTTCGACCCGCCGCTGCCGCTGCCGCTGCGCGAGGCGATCGCCCGGCTGCCCATGGGCATTCTGTGCAAGATTCCGCTGCTGCTCCCGGCGGGCGAAACCCTGGGCCTGGCGCCGTTCGACGACGTGCTGCTGGAACGGCCGGGCCGGCGCGACCTCGCCTTCCTCGCGCGCCCGTTCGGCCAGCCGCTGATGATCGGATTCGTCGGGGGCGATTTCGGCTGGGAACTGAGCGCCCAGGGCGAGGCCGCGGCGGTCGACTTCGGACGCGCCGGTATCCGCGCGATCTTTGGCGCCGATGCCGCCCGCAAGGTGGTCCGCGGCGGGTTCACCCAATGGGGCTCGGACCCCTGGTCGCTGGGCGCCTACGCCTCGGCGATGCCCGGCCACGCGTCGGCGCGGGAACGGCTGCTGGAACCGGTGGGCGACCGCCTGTTCCTGGCCGGCGAGGCCTGCGCCGGACCGCTGGCTCAGACCTGCGGTGGCGCCTTCCTCAGTGGCCGGGCCACCGCCGACCGGGTTCTGGCGCTGCTCGACCGCGGCTGAGCGGGGTTCCGGTCAGTCGCGTGCCTCGGTCGCGTGGCGAAGAAGCACCGCCGCCACCAGGTCACCGGCCACGTTGACAACGGTCCGGCACATGTCCAGCAATCGGTCGACGCCGAGGATGATGACCATACCCTCGACCGGGATGCCCATGCCGCCGGCGACGCTGATCAGGATGGCGATGCTGACCCCCGGGGTACCCGGAGCGCCGATGCTCGACGCCACCAGTGTGCCGATGACGACGACGATCTGTGTCGCCGTCAGCTCGACACCCGCCAGTTGCGCCAGGAACAGGATCGCCACCCCCTGGTACAGCGCGGTTCCCGCCATGTTCATCGTCGCCCCGAGCGGGATCACGATGTTCGAGACGCTCTCCGGCACGCCCAGGCGCCGGGCCGTCTGGATGGTCATCGGCATCACCGCCGAGGAGCTGCTGGTCGAGAACGCCAACAGCAGGTTGCCGGCCGCCAGCTTGAGGAATCCCACCGGGTTCACCCCGGCAAACGCCCCCACGATCAGGAGATAGAGCGCCAGCAGCAGGGCCAGCCCCAGCAGCACCGTCCCGACGTAACCCGAAATGCCGAGCACGGCTTGCAGCCCGAGGCGCATCACAAGTTGCGCCATCAACCCGAACACCGCGAACGGGGCCAGGAACATCGCCCACTTCACGATGTTCATCGAGATCGACAGCAGCGCGTCCATCAGCCCGAGGAAGGGAGCGGCGCGGGCACGATCCACCTGCGTCACCGATATCCCGACCAGCAGGGCCAGCACCACCACCGCCAGCATGTCGCCCTGCACAATGGAGGCCGTGGGGTTGCTGGGAAGGATGTCGGCGATGAGATCGGGGAGGCTGCGCGGCGGTGGGGGTGCGGTTCCGGGAACGCCGCCGGCGCCGTCCGGCGCCGCCGACGGGAGCGCCAGCCCCGCCCCCGGCTTCAACCATAGCGCCAGGGCCACGCCGATCGCCGCGGCGGCCGCGGTGGTGGCGAGGATGAAGGCACCCAGCCTGAGGCCGACGGACCGCAGTTCCGATCCGGACCCCGCACCCGCCAATCCGCCGACGATCGACGAGAAGATCAGCGGCACCAGCACCATGGCGATCAGCGCCAGGAATATCCTTCCCGGCAAGGCGAGCCACAGGCCGACCACCCTGGCCGTGTCGGGGGCGACCAACCCGGCCCCTTCGCTCAGGAGCAACCCGAGACCGAAGCCCAGCAGCATTCCGGCGACCACCTGGGCCCACAGGCGGGAGTTAATCCAGGCGCGCAGCTTGAACCGCTGCAGCGAGACCTGGATCGGGCTGTCGGTGAGCGGCTGTGTCATGCGACGGAGATAGCACACGGGGCTCGGCCGCGAACCCCGGCGTGCGGGTGCGCCACGACCGCCCGGCTGCTATCCTGTCGGCGTCCGTCGTGTGGAGGATCCCGGTTTGCCGATGCCGGTTCCCAGGGGTGAGCGGTTCGACGTCAACCTTCGGGAGTTGAGCGGGGCGCTCGGCGATCTTGGCACCCTGCTGCCGCTGATGCTGGGAACCATCGCCGTCGCCGGGCTGGCGCCGACGCCGGTGCTGCTCGGCTTCGCGGTGTTCTACATCGCCTCCGCCCTGCACTACCGGCTGCCGATCCCGGTGCAACCGATGAAGGCGGTCGCCGCAGTGCTGCTGACGGTCGAGATCACGCCAGCCGGGATCGCCGCCAGCGGCGTGCTGATCGGGGCCGCACTCCTGGTGCTCGGCGCCACCGGCTGGATCGGCCGCCTCGCCCGGCTGGTGCCGCAGTCGGTGCTGGCCGGCCTACAGCTCGGCCTCGGCCTGGCGCTCGCCCTGGTTGCCCTGGAGTTGCTGGCGACCGCGCCGGTGGTCGGGCGTGGCGACCCTGGCGCTGATCCTCGGGCTTTTGCTGGCGCCGCGCTGGCCGGCGTCGCTGGTCGCGCTGACCGGCGCGGCGGCGCTGGCGGCGGCGCTCGGGGCACCGGGGCTGGACGTCGTCGCCGGACCGGCAACGATTCTGGCGCTGCCCGACTTGCCGTCGCTGGCCGAACTGGAGCGCGCGGCCACCACCCTGGTGCTGCCGCAGCTGTCGCTGACCCTGACCAACGCCGTGCTGCTGACCGCCCTGGTCGCCGGCGACTATTTCGGCGAACGGGCCGCCCACGTGACACCGACCCGGCTCGCCGTGACCAGCGGCCTCGCCAACCTGCTGCTGACGCCGCTCGGCGCCATGCCGATGTGCCACGGCGCCGGCGGTCTGGCGGCGCACCACCGCTTCGGCGCGCGCAGCGGGACGGCGCCGCTGGCGCTGGGCCTGGTCCTGCTGGGCCTGGCGCTGCTTCCGGGCGGGCTTGGCCCTTCCCTGCTGGCCGCGCTTCCGGCCGCCGGCCTGGGCGCGCTCCTCCTGGTGACGGCCGGTGAACTGGCGGTCACCCGCCGGCTGTTCGACAGCCGGCGATCCTGCTGGCCGGTGATCGCGGCGACGGCGGCGATCACCCTGTGGATCGATCCGTTCTGGGGCCTGGTGACGGGCGCGGCCGGCGAAGCGCTGCGCGTCCTCGCGCTGCGCCTCGTCCAACGGTACGCGGGCAAACCCAGCTGACCGCACGCCGCGTCGAGAGGCGTGCCGCTGGACGCGTCAGCCGGGGTAGGTCCCGGCCTGACGCGCCTTTGCCACCAGCAGCGCCGAGACCACGTCCAGGGTCGGC
Organism: Rhodospirillaceae bacterium; assembly: GCA_018401495.1. Classification (GTDB taxonomy): domain Bacteria; phylum Pseudomonadota; class Alphaproteobacteria; order Thalassobaculales; family Thalassobaculaceae; genus Thalassobaculum_A. The sequence continues at coordinate 71,521 of JAGYJX010000004.1, read as the reverse complement.
GTGGCGATGCCCGCGTCGCGCGCGAAATCCTGCACGGCGCGCACGATCCCGTCGATCTCCATCGGCCGGCCGAGATCCCAGTCCTGCAGCATCGAGGAGCGATGCTCCGACCGGCGCTCGGGATCGGCCTGGCGCGCCTCGTCGATGTCGACCTCGATGCCGTGGGACCGGGCGACCGCCTGGGCCTCGCGCATGATCGCCATGGTGACCGACAGCGTGCCGGTATCGAGGGCCAGGCCACGCTCGCTGAGGCCGGTCAGCACGCCGAGCGGCGAGCGCGAGATGTTCACGAACAGCTTTGACCACAGGGCGTGCCGGATGTCGGCGGCGATCGGCGCCTTGACGCCGGCCGCCTCCAGCACCGCCGCCAGGCGCTCGACCCGCTCCGAGCGGCCGCCGGCCGGCTCGCCGAGGGTGAGGGCACCCGGTCGCGGGGCGACGTGGCGGACGACGCCCGGCTCGGCGACCTGGGCCGGGCAGTCGACCACGCAGCCGATGGCGCGCGCCGGCCCGATGCCGCGCCAGACCGCGCCGTCCGGGTCGAGCCGGGCAATCGTCCGGCTGGCGGCGCCGGCCCGGCCGTGATCGTACCACCACGGGATCCCGTTCATGGCGCACACCACCGGGGTGTCCTCGCCGAGCAGCGGCGCGATCGCCGCCGCCACGGCCGGCAGCGCCGGCGCCTTGGCGGTTACCACGACGGCGTCGACCGGCCCGAGGTCCTCGGCCCGGTCGGAGGCCGGAACCCGCACCGTCCAGCGCTCGCCCCGGCTCTCGACGGTCAGCCCGCGCTCGCGGAGCGCCGCCAGATGCGGGCCGCGCGCCAGCAGCGCGACCTCGCTCCCGGCCCGCGCCAGATGCCCCGCCAGGAAGCCGCCGACGGCCCCCGCCCCCACGATACCGATGCGCATGGCACTCTCCTCCGCCGGTCCGTTTACGCCATTCCCTGAGCGGTATAGCGTCCCGGACGGGCCCCTGCCCATGCCAACCTGACCGCCTGCTCGGGAGAACCGCCGCGATGACGTTCTCGCTGCTCGGCCGCTGCTCCGGGACCGGGGCGTTCGGCGTCGTCGTCACCTCGTCCTCGACCGCGGTCGCGGCGCGCTGCGCCTTCGCCAGGTCCGGCGTCGGGGCGGTCGCCAGCCAGAACATCACCGACCCGCGCCTCGGCCCGCGCGGCCTCGACCTGCTCGCCGACGGCCTGACGGCGCGCGACGCCCTGGCGCGGCTGGCCGCCGCCGCCCCGCACGCCGAGTACCGCCAGCTGGCGCTGATCGATCGCCACGGCGGCACGGCGGCGCGCAGCGGCAGCCGGACACTGGGCATCCACGCCACCGCCGAGGGCGCCGACTGCGTGGCCGCCGGCAATCTGCTGGCCGGCACCGGCGTGCCGGGGGCGATGGTCGCGGCCTTCACCGGCAGCGCCGGATCGGCGCTCGGCGACCGGCTGATCGCCGCCCTCCAGGCCGGGCTGGAAGCCGGTGGCGAGGCCGGGGCCGGTGCGCTCGGCCGGCCTGCTGATGGTCGAGGACGCCGCCTGGCCGATCGCCGACCTTCGCGTCGACTGGTCGGAGGATCCGATCGGCGACCTCGCCCGCCTGTGGCAGCGCTGGGCACCGGAGATGGACGCCTACATCACCCGGGCGCTCGACCCGGAGACGGCGCCGGCCTACGGCGTGCCGGGCGACCCGTGACGCCGCCGACGGCGGCGGTGCCGGGACCGTCGCGCACGCTGTCCCTGCTGCTGATCGTGGTGGCCCAGGTCGCGGCCATGACCCTGTGGTTCTCGGCGACCGCCGTGGTGCCGGCGATGCGGGCGGAAGCCGAGATCCCGGCCGATCTGGCGGCCTGGTTCACCGGCGGCGTTCAGGTCGGCTTCGTCGTCGGCACCCTGGCCAGCGCCCTGCTCGGCCTCGCCGACCGGCTGGACGGACGCTGGCTGTTCTGCGCCAGCGCCCTGGTCGCCGCCGCCGCCAACCTCGCCATCCTCGCGCTGCCGCCGGATTCCTGGGGGATCGTCGGGCTGCGCTTCCTGACCGGGGTGTGCATGGCCGGCATCTACCCCGTCGGCATGCGGCTCGCCGCCGGCTGGGCGCGCGGCGACATCGGGCTGCTGGTCGGCCTGCTGGTCGGTGCGCTTACCCTGGGCTCGGCGAGCCCGCATCTGTTCCTCGCCCTCGGCGGCCTGGACTGGCGGCTGACGCTGATCGCCGGCTCGGCCGCGGCGGCGCTGGGCGGGCTGCTCGTGCTCGGGGTCCGCGAGGGACCCGCGACGCGGCGCGCGGCGCGCTTCGACCCCCGGCACGTGCTGACCTACTGGACCGACCGGCCGGTGCGCTACGCCAATTTCGGCTATCTCGGGCACATGTGGGAACTGTACGCCATGTGGGCGTGGCTGTCGGTGTTCCTGGCCCACGCCTACACCCCGGACGCCGGGGCGGACGCGGGGTTCTACGCCGCCGTCGTGACCTTCGCCGCCATCGCGCTCGGGGGCGCCGGGGCGATCGCCGCCGGGTTCGCCGCCGATCGGGTCGGGCGCACCCTGGTCACCAGCCTCTGCATGACGGTCAGCGGCGGGTGCGCCGCGCTGGTCGGCTTCGTGTACGCCGGCTGGCCGGTTGCTCTCACCGTCCTGGTGCTGGTCTGGGGGCTGACCATCGTTGCCGATTCCGCGCAGTTCTCGGCCGGCGTCGCGGAGTTGTCGGCGCCCGAGACGGTCGGCACCATGCTGACCCTGCAGACCTCCGTCGGCTTCCTGCTGACCCTCGCGACCATCAATCTGGTGCCGTGGGTGGCGGAGACGGTCGGATGGCGATGGGCGTTCGCGCCGCTCGCCCTGGGCCCGGCGTTCGGCGTGTGGGCGATGCTGAGGTTGCGGACCATGCCCGAGTCGCGCCGGATGGCCGGCGGACGACGGTAGGCTGTCCCCGAGGGGGACGACGGTAGGCTGTGTCCTGGCATATCGTTCCGTCCATCCTTCCGACATTGAAGACCGGCGGCGACCCCGCGCGGGCGCAGCGGGTGATGACGACGTTCATGGCGATGACCAAGCTCGACATCGCGGCGCTGCAACGGGCGGCAGAGGGATGAGCGGGCCAAACCGAATTTCGACTCGGTTGTTATTGACAGTCGTTCGCAGCAGCCGCAGGGTAACCGTGTCCTTCCGAGGGATGCCGCGATGTATGTGTGCCTCTGCAACGCCTTCACCGACCGCGACGTGAACCGCGCCATCGACGATGGCGCCCGCACCGCCGGACAGGTCTACAAGCGGCTCGAGGCGGTCCCTCAGTGCGGCAAGTGCAAGGACACGATCCGCGAGATGGTCTCGGCACGCCACGCCCTGCCGTCGCCGCTCGGAAGCGGCGCAACCGTTCGGCTTGCCGGCCGAACCGGCGATCGCCTGAACCGGCGCTACTCCTCCTGGAGCTTGCCCAGCAACCGCGCCAGTTCCGCCGCCTCCGCGTCGGTAAGGCGCGCGCCAAGCCGGGAATGGATGGCTGCAGCGTAGGCCGGCCACATCCGCGCCAGCAGATCGACACCCATCGGGGTGGCGGTCAGCAGGCTGCTGCGCGCGTCCTCCGGGCAGGGTCGGCGGTCGACCAGTCCGGCGCGCTCGAGGCGGTCGACCAGCCGCGAAACGGTGTACTGCGCCAACTGCAGGCGCCGCTCGAGGTCGCCCGGCCGCAATCCCTCCGAACCCGCGGCGCGCAGTTCGACCAGCGCGTCGTACCAGGCGAGCGCCGGAAAGCCGGCCGACTTCAGGTCGGCCTCGACCACCGCCAGCACACCAGGGCCAGTCCGCAACAGCGCCCTCCAGGCGGCGATTGCCGTGGTCGACGGCTTGTTCTGCGACATCGACGTGGCCTCCGGCGATCGTGCTGGTGGGACGCCTCACCCGTGACGCGCTCCTCATGACCGGCGTATCGCGGAGTTTTGCGGCCGTCGCACTGATCCCGATCAAATCCAGGCATTCGCCGAAAAGCTGGATCGCGGCGCCTCCGGGGACCGACGTACTCACCCGGCCTTCGGCACCACCCGGGCCAGCCATTCGTTGAGCAGCGCCGCCATCGGGCCGGGATGCTCGAGCGGTATCATGTGGCCGCTGTTCGCAATGATCTCGTGGCGCGCACCAGGGATCCCGGCGGCCAGCCGGTCGGTCTCGGCGCGCGGCCGGAGTTCGTCGGCGTCGGCGGCCACCACCAGGGCCGGGCAGGCGATCTCGGCGAGCCGGTCATGGCCGTCCTGGCGCTCAAGGGCAAGCTGGCGCAGCAGGACGTCCTTGCCGAGCCGCGCGCCCATGGCCAGCATGCGCTCCACCAGCGCCTCGTCGTCGCGGCGCGTCGGGTGCAGCGCGCGCCGCAGGTCGGTGCGCGACAGGCCGCGGAACGGGGCGTCCGCGATCCGAGCCCGGCGCTCACGGTTGCGGGCGACCCGCTCGGGTGGGTTGCCCATCGCGGACGAGCCGATCAGCGCCAGAGCGCGCACCCGATCCGGCGCCGTCAGCGCCATCTCCCGGGCCACGAAGCCGCCCATGGAGAACCCGACGGCAACCAGATGCCCGGTGGTGTCGGCCAGCGCCCGCGCCGCCATCGCCTCGATAGAGGTGTCCTGGAACAGATCGGCGTGAACCACGCGCCAGCGCGGGTCGAGTGCGGCCGTCACGTCGGTCCACAGATCGGCGTCGCACATGAAGCCCGGCAGCAGGACCAGCGTGTCCACGGTACCGGACGATGGATCTGACACGGCACGCTCCGCGGTTAATGCGACTGACTATCGTTCAAGTATTTAATTTATAATGATTATTTATTCGCCAACGGCATCGGGGTATCCTGCCGCCAACATCATCGTGGAGGTCTACCCTCATGAAGGGCGACAAGAAGGTCATCGAGCACCTGAACCGGATCCTCAAGAACGAGTTGACGGCGATCAACCAGTACTTCCTGCACTCGCGGATCCTGGCGGACTGGGGCGTCTCCAAGCTCGCCAAGCACGAGCACGACGAGTCGATCGAGGAGATGCATCACGCCGACTGGCTGATCAAGCGCATCCTGTTCCTCGAGGGGCTGCCGAACCTGCAGGAACTCGACAAGCTGCAGATCGGCGAAAGCGTGAAGGAGATCCTGGAATGCGATCTCCGGCTCGAGCACAAGGGCATCCCCGACCTCAGGGTCGCGATCATGCACGCCGAAAGCGTCCAGGATTACGTGTCCCGTGACCTGTTCAAGAAGATCCTCGACAACGAGGAAGAGCACGTCGACTACCTGGAGACGCAGCTCGACCTGATCGGCCGGATCGGCCTGGAGCACTACACCCACCTGCAGGCGGAAGCCAACCAGAGCGGCGACGACTGACCGGTCCGCGACCGGTCACCCGGCGAGGCGGCGCACCTCCTCGACCACCGCGGCGACCCCGGCCTCAGGGTCGCCGAGGTTGACCGTCGACGCCGCCGCCGCGGCGCGGACGGCCCGCGAGCGGTCCTGCAGCAGCGCTCGGATGGCGCCAGCGATTCGCTTCACGTCGATCCGGTCTGCCGGTGCCACCGCGGCCGCTCCGGTCGCCTCGACGGCGCGCGCGGTCACCAGGTGCTCCAGGTTCCACGGCAGGATCAGCTGCGGCGTCGCGGCCATCAGCGCGGCGACCGCGGTCGACAGCCCGCCATGATGGATGACCAGCCGGGCCGCCGGCATGACGGCGGCGAAATCCTGGGGCTCGGCGTGCATCACGAGACCCGCGCCGGCAAAGTCCCGGGCTGCAGCCGGCGGCAGGCCGGCGACGTAGGCCTCGCCGGCGGCGCCGGCTTCGGCCAGCGCCTGCAACGCGGTGCGGACATGGGTGTGGCTGCCGGGCAGATACAGGAACACGCCGTCGGGCCGGCGGTCGTCCCACGTCATCGGACGGATGCCGCGCGGCATGTTGAACGGTGCCAGGGTCGGCGCGGTGCGATAGCGGGCGTAGGGATCGACCAGAGGCAGCGAAAACACGAAGGTGGCTTCACCGTGCAGGGCGTCGGCGAGATGGCCGATCGGCGCCGACCCGCGCGCCCGCAACGCGGCGTTGGCAGCCTCCAGCAACTCGGCCTCGTGGTCGACGCTGAAGGCCTCGAGCGTATCCTGCCATGGCCGGATCGGCGGCATCGGCCGGCCGGCCGGCGGAATCGTGTAGCCGTTGCCGATCACCACGCACGGCGTCCGGCCACGCGCCGCCAGCCTCAGGGTCGGCGAGAAGTCGGCGACCACCACATCCGGGCGCGCCGTATCCAGCACCCCCTCCCAGGCGGTCAGGCGGTGCGCCAAGCCGGAACGATGGCCGTAGCCGACCAGCCGCAGCACGTCGGCGAAGCTGTGGGTCGGGATCTTGCGGATCGCCGGATCGCGCGGGATCTGCCAACGCGGCGCCTGCAGCAGACGGTATCCGGGCCGCGGCCGCGCCGTCGCGGGATCGAGGAACGGCCCGGCGAGGTCGACGTCCTGCAGCGCCAGCACCACCTCCGCACCCGCCGCCACCAGCCGGTCGCCGATCGGCCGGAACCGCGTCAGGTGACCGAGTCCGGCCCCGAACTCCCATCCGAACAGAACCCGCACCGCCGCCCTCACCCGCACCCTTCGACCTGGCCCGTTCGAGCTGGCCGTTCGATCTGGCCCGGGCGGCGCGCCTGTGCTTGGATCCGCCGTCCCGTCCAGCGCACCCCCTTAGCGCACCACGACGCCCGCGTCACGCCGGAGCCCGCCGCATGACTTTCTCGATCGCCGCCCGCGACCCGGATACCGGCGCCTTCGGGGTCGCCGTCACCACCTCGGGCCTGTGCGTCGGCGCCCGCTGCCCCTACGCCGCCGCCGGCGTCGGCGCCGTGCTGACCCAGCATCGCACCGACCCGCGGCTCGGCCCGCTCGGCCTGCGCCTGCTGGAGCAGGGGTTGAGCGCCGAGGAGACTGTCGCAGCCCTGACCGCCGGGCGCGACGACGCCCGTTGGCGGCAGATCGCGGTGGTCGACGCGTCCGGCCGCACCGCCGCCTTTCACGGCAGCGAGATCTACTCCTGGCACGGCCACGCCGCCGCCGACGGCGCCATCGCGATCGGCAACATCCTGGGCAGCGAGGCGGTGCCACAGGCCATGCTCGACGCCTTCCTGGCCGACCGTGCCAGTCTCCTGGAGTCCCGGCTGGTGGCGGCGCTGGCGGCCGGCCTGGCGGCGGGCGGCGAGCTCGACCCGCTCGGCTCGGCGGCGCTGCTGGTGGTGCGCGACGACCCGTTCCCGTGGATGGACCTGCGCGTCGACCGCTCCGACGACCCGATCGCCGACCTCGGCGCCCTCGCGGCCGCCTACGCCCCGTCGGCCGACGGCACCCGGCGGCGGGTGCTCGAGCCCGAGACCATCGCCAACAGTCCGGATCTCATGCGCCGCCACGCCGAGCTGCTGAAGTCGACCTGACCCCGCCGGAGACTCCCTGTGACCCTGCTGACCCCCGACGATCCGCCGGCCGTTCGGATCGAGAACCCGAACGGCGCGGCGCCGATCCTGTTCGTGTCCGACCACGACGCCAACGCCGTGCCGGCGGCCCTCGGCCGGCTCGGGCTGCCGGACGAGGAGCTCGCCCGCCACATTGGCTACGACATCGGCATCGCCCACCTCGCCCGGCGCCTGGCCGAGCGGTTCGACGCGCCGCTGACCGCCACCGGCTACTCGCGGCTGGTGGTCGACTGCAACCGTCCCCCGTTCACCGCGGGCTCGATCCCGGTGGTCTCCGACGGCACCGAGGTGCCGGGCAACCGCGGCCTCGACGACGATGCCCGTCGGGAGCGCTACGCCGCGCTGTTCGAGCCCTACCACGCCGCCATCGCCGGCCACCTCGCCGGCGCCGCCGCGCCGGTGCTGCTGGTGGCGCTGCACAGCTTCACCCCGCGCCTGCGCACCGGCGGTGGCGACCGGCCGTGGCACATCGGCTTCCTATGGGGCGACGACGAGCGCGCCAGCGCCGCGATGATCGGGTTGTTCGCCTCCCGCAATCCAGATGCCGTCGTCGGCGCCAACCAGCCCTATTCCGGCATCGGCCCCGAGGGCTACACCGTGCCGGTGCACGGCAACGGCCGCCACAGCCTGACCCTGGAGTTCCGCCAGGACCTGATCGCCGACCCGACCGGCGGCGATGACTGGGCGCGACGCTTCGGCGACGCGCTGGAGGCGCTCCTGGAGCGGGGCCTGCCGGAGTGAGGGCTGGCGAAGCGGCCACCGAACCCCGATATTGAGTGCCTGAACGACCGGATCGGAGAGACGCCATGGCCGCCGACGAGACCCTCGACCCGCAGACCCGCACGGAACTTGAGGCGGCGGCGTTCCGCACGCTGGTGGCCCACCTGCGCGACCGCGCCGACGTCCAGAACATCGACCTGATGAACCTGGCCGGGTTCTGCCGCAACTGCCTCTCGAAATGGTACCGCGCCGCCGCCGACGAGAAGGGCCTCGACATCGACTACGAGCAGGCCCGCGAGATCGTCTACGGCATGCCCTACGCCGAGTGGAAGGACAAGCACCAGAACGAGGCGTCGCCGGAGCAGAAGGCGAAGTTCGTGGAGACCGCGCCGAAGCATTGAGTGGGTTTGGCAGCTTGAGGAGCGATCGGCGCTACCCCACGGCAAGCCCTCGTCGCACGGTGGGCCCCGGACCGACCGCGCCACTGGCGCGCCCGTCCGGGGTGACGACAGTGAGGGGTGGAGGAGCGCCCCTCTCTCCCGGACCGCCACCGGCGGTGCTCTGGCCTTCACCACGGCGGCGGCGGGTGGGTCCCGGCTCGCGCTGCGCTTGGCCGGGATGACGACGAGGGGAAGCGCCAGGCCGTCGTCATCAAGGCAGAGAGCCGCCCCTCTCTCAATCGTCATCCCGGGCGCCGCGCAGCGGTGACCGGGGACCCAGCCGACGCGGGTCAGCGCGGCGCCGGCAGCGGCTCGGTCCACTCCGAGCGGTCGTGCGGCGGCGGGCCGGCGTCGCCGAAATACTCCTCCGCCGCCAGGATCCGGCCGCCCATCACCCGGTAGAAGCCGACCGCGTACAGCGACAGCGTGCCGTCGGTGATCCGCACCCGCGCCACCGCGCCCTCGGCGGTGGCGTCGACCGCCAGCACGGTGCAGCGCCAGATGCCGGGATAGGTGCGGTTCAGCCCGACATAGGCTGCCGGACTGGGGATACGCTCACCGGTCTGCGGCCACACCGCCTGGAAACCGCCGTCCAGCAGCCGCTGGATGCCGTCCCAGTCGCGGGCGTTCATCCGCTCCCAGAGGGCGCGGACCGGGTCGGTCGGATCGGAGATCATGGTCGCCAGCATGACCCGATTGTTCACTGTCTCGTTCACGTCGTGTCAAGCGCCGTTTGCGGCTTGAACCCCGGTGTCCGGACCGCTAGGTTCCGGCCCTTGTTCAAGCGGCCGGATCGAGGACGACATGGTGGACGTGGGCGGCATCGCGGGCGATCAGCTCCGCTCCTACATCGAGCGCATCGAGCGCCTCGAGGAAGAGAAGGCCGCGCTGGCCTCCGACATCCGAGACGTGTTCGCCGAGGCCAAGGGCAACGGCTTCGACGTCAAGATCATGCGCCAGGTCCTCAAGCTCCGGAAGATGGACAAGGACGACCGCGACGAACTCGAGACCGTGCTCGACCTGTACCTCAGGGCGCTCGGCATGTCGTAACGCCGCAGCGGCGGCGCCGGGCACCCGACGCCACCGCCGCCGCTGCGCCGATCTCCGCCTCTCCCGCTTGCTACTCCGCCGCGGTGCGCGCCGCCTCGGGGTTGCGGAACTGCCCCAGCAGCGCGGCCTTGCGCTGTTCGGCGCGCTCGACGTGGCTCTCCTTGACGTGGCCGAAGCCGCGGATCATCTCCGGCACGCTCGCCAGTTCGACCGCCGTGGCGTGGTTCTCCGCCGTCAGCGCGCCGGCGATCTCCTCGACCGTCGCCAGATACTCGTCGCGCAGCCGGCGCTCCATCCGGCGCTCCTCGCTGCGGCCGAACACGTCGAACCGGCCGCCGCGCAGGCCCTTGAGCGCCGCCAGCACCCGGAACGCCGGCAGCATCCAGGGCCCGAAGGTAAGCTTCTTCAGATGCCCGGTCTGCGGATCGCGGGGCGCGAAGCTCGGCGGGGCGAGGTGGAAGCGCAGCCTGAAGTCGCCCTCGAACTGCTCGCGCAGCCGGCGCTCGAAGGCGCCGTCGGTGTACAGCCGGGCGACCTCGTACTCGTCCTTGATCGCCATCAGCTTGAAGGCGTAGCGCGCCACCGCCCGGGCCAGGTCGTCCCGGCCCGGCGCCGCCTTGCGCTCGGCGGCGGCGACCCGGTCGACCAGCGACCGGTAGCGCTCGGCGTAGGCGGCGTCCTGGTAGGCGGTCAGGGTCTCGACCCGGATGCGGACGATCTCCTCCAGCGTGTCGGCGACCGTCGGGCGCAGCGAGGCGGCGGCCGGCTTCGGCTCGACCAGCCGCTCGACCGCGTCGCGGTCGTGGGCGGCGCGGCGGCCCCACAGGAAGGCCTGGCTGTTGAACGTCACGGCGACGCCGTTCAGCTCGATCGCCCGCTCGATCGCCGCGCGCGACAGCGGCACCAGCCCGAGCTGCCAGGCGAAGCCGAGCATGAACAGGTTGGCGGCGATCGGAGTCGCCGAGCAGCTTGGTGGCGATCCGGTAGGCGTCGACGAACTCCGTCGAGTTGTCGCCGGCGGCGCCGCGCAGGATCGACTTCATCGACTCCGCCGGGAACTGCATGTCCGGCGCCTGGGTGAAGCGGCCGGTCATGGTCTCGTGGGTGTTCACCACCGCGCGGGTCTTGTCGCGGCTGATCGCCTCCAGCCCGTCCTTGGACGCCGCCGTGGCGATGTCGCAGGCCAGCAGCAGGTCGGCGGCGCCGGCGGCGATGCGCGGCGCGTGCACCGCCTCCGGTGAGGCCGCGATCTTGACGTGGCTCAGCACCGCGCCGCCCTTCTGGGCCAGCCCGGTCATGTCGAGCACGCTGGTGCCCTTGCCCTCCAGGTGGGCGGCCATGCCCAGCAGCGCGCCGATGGTCACCACCCCGGTCCCGCCGATGCCGGTGACCAGGATGCTGTAGGGCTCGTCCAGCCCGGGCAGCACCGGCTCCGGAAGCACCTCGAACACGTCCGGCGCGGCACCGGCCGCCGGCTTCGGCGCCGCCGAGCTGCCCTTGCGCACCTTGCCGCCGATCACGTCGACGAAGCTCGGGCAGAAGCCCTTCACGCAGGAGAAGTCCTTGTTGCAGCTCGACTGGTCGATCTGACGCTTGCGGCCGAACTCGGTCTCGACCGGCAGCACCGACACGCAGTTCGACTTGACCCCGCAATCGCCGCAGCCCTCGCAGACCGCCTCGTTGATGAACACCCGGCGGTTCGGGTCCTCCATGGTGCCGCGCTTGCGGCGGCGGCGCTTCTCGGCGGCGCAGGTCTGGTCGTAGATCAGCACGGTGACGCCGGCGATCTCGCGCAGCTCGCGCTGGACCTCGTCGAGGTCGTCGCGGTGGTGGATCCGGGTGCCCTTCGGCCAGATGTCGCCGGACGGATACTTCTCCGGATCGTCGGTGACCACGTCGACCCGGGCGACGCCCTCGGCCGCCACCTGCTGGGCGATGATCCAGGGAGTCAGGCCGTTGTCGGAGGGCTGCCCGCCGGTCATGGCGACAGCGTCGTTGAACAGAATCTTGTAGGTGATGGTGACCTTCGAGGCGACCGCCATGCGGATCGCCATGCTGCCGGAGTGGTTGTAGGTGCCGTCGCCGAGGTTGGCGAAGATGTGCGGGGTGTCGGTGAACGGCGCCTGGCCGATCCACGATGCCCCCTCGCCGCCCATCTGGGTGAAGGTCTCGGTGGTGCGCTCCGGCATCCAGGCCGCCATGAAGTGGCAGCCGATGCCGGCGACGGCGCGCGAGCCGTCGGGCACGCGGGTCGAGGTGTTGTGCGGGCAGCCGGAGCAGAAATACGGCGTGCGCTGGAACTCGCTCGGCTTCGCCTTGCCGCCCTCGACGCGCTGGGCGATCAGGGCGCGGCGCGCCTTGACGCGCTCGACGTCGGCGAACGCCAGCACCCGGTCGGCGATGGCGAGCGCCACCTCGGTGGCGTTCAGCTCGCCGTTGGCGCGGAACAGCTGGCGGCCGGCGTCGTCCTGCTTGCCTTCGACCCGCGGGCGGCGGCCCTGCGGCAGGTCGTAGAGCTGTTCCTTGAGCTGCCACTCGATCAGCGAGCGCTTCTCCTCGACCACCAGCACCCGCTCGGCGCCGGCGCAGGCGGCGCGCGCGCCCTCGGGCTCCAGCGGCCACGGCATGCCGACCTTGAACACCCGGAGCCCGATGTCGCGGGCGAGTGCGGCGTCGATGCCGAGGTCGTCGAGCGCCTGGCGCACATCGAGATAGGACTTGCCGGTGGTGACGATCACCAGCCGCGGCGTCGGCGTGTCGATCACGACCCGGTCGATGGCGTTGGCGCGCGCGAAGGCGGCGACCGCCGGCAGCTTCCAGTTCTGCAGCCGCTCTTCCTGCTCGAGCCACGGGTCCGGCCAGCGGATGTGCAGCCCGCCCGGCGGCATCGCGAACTCGGGAACGACGATCTGCAGGGCGTTGGCGTCGGCCTCGACCGAGGCCGAGCTGTCCATGATCTCGGCGGTGGTCTTGAAGCCCGACCCAGCAGCCGGCGAACCGGCTCATGGCGAAACCGAGCAGGCCGAAATCCAGGGTGTCCTGCACGCCGGCCGGGTTCAGCACCGGCATCGAGGCGTCGAGGAACGCGAACTCGCTCTGGTGCGGCACCGTCGAGGACTTGGCGACATGGTCGTCGCCGGCGATCGCCAGGACGCCGCCCCAGGGCGAGGTGCCGGCGAAGTTCGCGTGCTTGAACACGTCCCCCGACCGGTCGACGCCCGGGCCCTTGCCGTACCAGATGCCGAACACGCCGTCGTGGTTGGCGCCGGCGAACAGGTTGGGCTGCTGGCTGCCCCAGACGGCGGTCGCCGCCAGTTCCTCGTTCACGCCCGGCTGGAAGTGCACGTGATGCTGCTTCAGCAGCTTGCCCGCGCGCCACAATTGCTGGTCGTAGCCGCCGAGCGGCGAACCGCGGTAACCCGAGATGAAGCAGCCGGTGTTCTTGCCGAGCGCGAGATCGCGGCGGCGCTGGATCAACGGCAGCCGCACCAGCGCCTGCACGCCGGTCAGGAAGATCCGCCCACGATCGAGGACGTACTTGTCGTCGAGTGAAACTTCGGCCAGCGCCATCGTTCTCTGCCTCCCGGCCCCCGCTTCTCGCCACGATGTAGGGTCGGGGGCGGCGGAAAATAAGGTAAGCGTCCTTGACCGAACCAACAACCGCCGGCCGCGTCGACGCAGAAGCCGCAGCCTGCGTCGAGCGGTCCACGCAGGCAAACGCTTTCGCCTTCCCGCCGTTGCCGAGAGCGCATTGCGGTGCTGCGGGTCCGGCATGGCTGGGGCGCGGACGCATCCTGCTCACGAAAACAATCTCCGGGGCGATGTCGGATCGCGCCGATCCCGGCCGTCCTCGGAACGAATCGCCATCCCCCATCCCGGAGCCCCTGCCATGACCGCCAGGACCGAGACCGCCCGCACCGCCGACCGCGAACTCACCCTCACCCGACTGTACGACGTCTCCCCGGACAAGCTGTTCCAGGCCTGGACCGACCCCGAAGTGCTGAAGCGGTGGTTCGCGCCGCGTCCCTACACCACGCCGGTCGCCGAACTGGACGTCCGTCCCGGCGGTCGGTGCCTCATCGTCATGCGCGGACCCGACGGCACCGAGATTCCGTGCCCGGGGATCTACCTGGAGGTCGAGACGAACCGCCGGCTGGTCACCACCGACGCCTACGTCGAGGCGTGGGTGCCGTCGGAGAAGCCCTTCATGACGCTGGAGCTGACCTTCGAAGATCTCGGCGGCAGCACCCGCTACACCGCTCGCGTCAGTCACTGGTCGACGGAGGACTGCGACGCGCACGAGAAGATGGGGTTCCACGAAGGTTGGGCCCAGTGCGCGGACCAACTGGCCGAGATCGTGGCCGGGCTGTGACCGGCCCGGCGCGACCGAACGGGTCCTGGTCAAGGTAATTAGTTACCTTTTTCGCCGCATCGAGACGTCTCGACGGGAACGCCCGCCGCCGCTAAGCACTTATTCCGTAGCGCGGACGCACGGCGAAGGGGTGGGTTGCATGACTGTTCTGGTTACCGGGGCAGCCGGGTTCATCGGCATGCACGTCACGAAAGCCCTGCTTGATCGCGGCGACAGGGTGGTCGGCATCGACAACCTGAACGACTACTACGACCCCCGCCTCAAGCACGCCCGTCTGGCCGAGACTCGAGGGCCGAAACGGCTTCGCGTTCCACCGCGTCGACTTCTCCGACCGCGCCGCCATGGCGGCGTTCGACGCAGCGCACCCCGACATCGACCGCATCGTCCACCTCGGCGCCCAGGCCGGGGTGCGCTACTCGATCGAGCAGCCCTTCGACTACCTGCAGGCCAATCTGATGGGTCACCTGGTCATGCTGGAGATGGCGCGCGGCCGCGTCGCCCGCGGCCTGCGCCATCTGGTCTACGCCAGTTCGTCGTCGGTCTACGGCGCCAACCGCGAGGTGCCGTTCTCGGTCGACGACCGGGTCGACCGGCCGATGTCGTTCTACGGGGCGACCAAGAAATCCAACGAGGTGATGAGCTACAGCTACGCCAGCCTCTATGGCATCCCGACCACCGGGCTCCGGTTCTTCACGGTCTACGGCCCCTGGGGCCGCCCCGACATGTCGCCCTGGCTGTTCACCGACCGGATCCTGAACGGCCGGCCGATCGAGGTGTTCAACCACGGCCAGATGCGCCGCGACTTCACCTATGTCGACGACATCGTGGCCGGTGTCGTCGCCGCCCTCGACCGCCCCCCATCGGGAAGCGACGAAGGGCCGCCGGTCGCGGTCTACAACCTCGGCAACAACACCCCGGTCGCCCTGCTCGACTACATCCGGGTGATCGAGGGCGCCTGCGATCGACGGGCCGAACTGGTCATGAAGCCGATGCAGCCGGGCGATGTCCTGGAGACCTACGCCGACATCGACGCCAGCCGCCGCGACCTCGGCTACCAGCCGACCACCCCGATCGAGGTCGGCATCCCGCGTTTCGTTGACTGGTTCAAACGCTACCACGGGATGTAGGCGCCCGCCCCGGTCCGCCCCCGTCGCGACTCGCCGACGCCGCGATCCGCGGGGTATGATGACGCGCCTCGAAGGGCGGCCCGCGTCCAGAACGGAACCCAGCCATGCCGGATCAGCTTCGACACATCACCACCCTGGTCGCCGCCATCCTGGTGGCCGTCGGCCTCGCCGCCGCCGGAAAGTTCATCGGCGACGGCTTCCGGATGGGCCGCTCGACCGACCGATACGTGACCGTGAAGGGACTGGCGGAGCGAAACGTGACGGCGGACCTGGCGGTGTGGCCGATCCGCGTCACCGCCACCGGCAACGATCTCGGCGCGGTCCAGGCCAAGGTCGACCAGTCGGTCGACGCGCTGACCGTGTTCCTGGTCGGCGAGGGCCTCGCCCAGGAGACGCTGGAGCGCGGCCGGGTCGAGGTCAACGACCTGCTGGCGCAGGCGTACCGGCCGGAGGGCGCCGACCAGTCGCGCTACATCATCGCCCAGACGCTGACGGTGCGGACCGAGGAGGTCCAGAAGGTCCGCGCCGCCAGCGCCCGGTCCGGCGAGTTGGTCAAGCTCGGCGTGGTGTTCGGCGACAGCGGGGGTCCCAGCTACGCGTTCACCGGCCTGAACGACGTCAAGCCGGCCATGATCGCCGAGGCCACCCGGGCGGCACGGGCCGGCGCCGAGCAGTTCGCGGCCGACAGCGGCAGCAGCGTCGGCGCCATACGCCAGGCCAGCCAGGGCGTGTTCACGATCGGGCCGCGCGACGGCGTCGCCGGCGGCAATCCCGACGCCGAGATCGAGAAGAGCGTGCGCGTCGTGTCGACGATCGAGTTCTTCCTGGTCGAGTAGCCGCTCCCGCCGCGTCGCGCGGCGGAAACCGTTGACGGCAGACCAGGGGGCTCCTCTGATCGGACGATGAACGCCCCTCTCCTCTCGACCCTGCGCGCCGTGCTTGGCGACGATGCGGTCCTGACCGACGCGGCCGACCGCGCCGGCTACGAGACCGACCTGCTGAGGACCCGCACCGGCCAGGCGCTGGCGATACTGCGGCCCGGCTCGACGGCGGCGGTCGCGGCGGCGGTGCGGTTGTGCGCCGACGCCGGTGTCGCGGTTGTGCCGCAAGGCGGCAACACCGGGTTCTGCGGCGGCGCCACCCCGCCCACCGACGGCTCGGCGGTGGTGCTGTCGACCGAGCGGCTGACCCGGATCCGCGCCGTCGACACCATGGGCAACTCGATGGTCGTCGAGGCCGGGGTGACGCTCGCCGACGCCCGCGCGGCGGCCGAGAGCCACGACCGGCTGCTGGCGCTGCACCACGGCGGCCTGTCGTCGCGGATCGGCGGCAACGTCGCCACCAACGCCGGCGGCAACAACGTGCTGCGCTACGGCATGGCGCGGTCGCTGGTGCTCGGCCTGGAGGTGGTGCTGGCCGACGGGCGGGTGTGGAACGGGCTCAGGGCGCTCGCCAAGGACAATGCCGGCACCGACCTCAAGCAGCTGTTCATCGGCACCGAGGGCACGCTCGGCATCGTCACGGCGGCGGTGCTGAGGCTGCACCCGCTGCCGCGAACCTTCGCCACCGCGCTGGTCGCGGTCGCCGATCCGGCTGCGGCCGTGGCGCTGCTCGCCCGGCTGCGGTCGGAGGCCGGCGAGGTGTTGTCGGCGGCCGAACTCATCCCGCGCGCCGGCCTCGACCTGCACTTCGCGCGAGCCGGCGCCGGCCGCGAGCCGTTCGACCGCCGGCACGGCTGGCAGGTGCTGGTCGAGCTGGCCGGCTCCAGCCGGTTCATCGACCTCGCCGGAGCGCTGGAGGCGACGGTCGGCGACGGCCTTGCCGCCGGCGAGGCGACCGACGCCGTGGTGGCGACCTCCGGCGCGCAGCGCGCGGCGCTCTGGGCGCTCCGCGAAGGGCTGGCGGTGGCGCAGGTCGAGGCACCGGGCAACCTCAAGAACGATACCGCGGTGCCGGTGCCGGCGATCCCGCGCTTCATCCGCGACGCCGAGGCGGCGGCGCGGGCGATCGTGCCGGACTGCGTGCCGATCCCGTTCGGCCATCTCGGCGACGGCAACATCCACTTCAACCTGAACCCGCCGCCGGGCACCGATCCCGCCGCCTTCATGGCGCGCTGGCCCGACCTCGTCGCCGCCATCGAGGACACGGCGGTGGCGCTCGGCGGCTCGATCGCCGCCGAGCACGGCCTCGGCCGCAGCAAGGTGGCCGCCGCCCGCCGGGCGAAGCCGGCGCTCGATCTCGACCTGATGCGCCGGCTGAAGGCGGCGCTCGACCCTGACGCCGTGCTGAACCCCGGGGTGATGCTGTAGCGCCACGTTACCCGTGACGCTTGCGCCCACCGGACCCACGGACGACAGTAGCAGGGCGGCCCGCCGCGTTCATGGGTCGCTGCCGGGGCAGGCAGCCGTCAATCGCAGGGGACCTGGATAATGACCGGCACGGTCTCGTCGGAATTCATGTGGCATTCGTTCTACGCGGTCATCAACGCGCTGCCGAAGGTCTGGCCGTTCCGGCATCTGATCCTCGACGACTTCCTGCACCCCGACCTCTACCGCGCGCTGACCACCGAGGACTACAGCGCGAACCTCGCGCAGCGGAACCAGGCGAGCGGGACCTCGGAAATCTCGGAGACCCGCCGCTTCGTTCTCAAGATCAACGGCCCGGACGACCTTGCGGCGCTGACGGCGCCCTGCCTCGAGCTATTGTGGGGCACGCTGACCGAGCCGAGGCTGGTCGAACTGCTGACCCAGAAATTCGCCGACGACATCGCCCGGCGCCACGGCCCCGGGCGTGTAGCGACCACCTGCGCCATCGAGATGATCGAAGACCGGACCGGCTATGCCCTCAAGCCGCACACAGACACCCACAACAAGCTGGTCACGGTGCTGATCTACCTGGCCGAGCCCGGCGCCGACGAAGCGCTCGGGACGTCGCTGTACACCATCGAGAACCCGAAGGGCCTGACCCTCAAGTTCGCCGACAACGCCCGGTTCTCCCGGGACATGCTGGGGCTCGTCAGGACCGTCCCGTACCGGGCCAACACGGCGCTGATCTTCCCGCCAGGGAACAACACGTTCCACGGCGTCGAGGCGGTCGCGGCGGGGACGTCGCGGCGGTTGATCCAGTTCCAGGTGAACCGGAACACAGCGGCCTGACCGGCCAGGGGAGGACGGAATGTCGGATGGGATGGCCGAACAGGTGCGGGCGCACATCAAGACCGCCGAGGACTACGCCCAGAAGCTTCCGCGCATCACCATCGACGGCAACGGCCGCAAGGTGCTGTTCCGCACGCCCTCGCGGGTGGCGACCCTGCGGGTGGTGTCGCTGTACTCGAAGGAGCCGGAGACCGTCGCGTGGATCGCCGCGATGGACGCCGCCACCGTGCTGTACGACGTCGGCGCCAACATGGGCCTGTACACGATCTGGGCCGCCGCCACCCAGGACGCCACGGTCTACGCCTTCGAGCCCGAGGCAGCCAGCTACGCCACACTCTGCGGCAACATCTTCGACAACAACCTCGGTCAGCGGGTGAAGGCGTACTGCCTCGGCATCTCCGACATGCCGGGGCTGGGCGAGATCATGCTCAGCTCGCTCGAGACCGCCACCAGCGGGCACCAGGTGAACGTCGCCCGGGCGGCGCCGGGCGCGCCGCACACCGCGCAGTTCCCGCAGGGTGTGGTGACCCGCACGCTGGACGCGCTGGTGCACGACGACGGCCTGCCATGCCCGACCCACATCAAGATCGACGTCGACGGTCTGGAGCACGCCATCATCGACGGCGCGGCGCGCCTGCTCGCCGATCCGCGCCTGCGCAGCGTGCTCATCGAGCTCGACCTGAAGAGCCAATTGCACCGGGACACCATGGCGGTCATCGAGGCCGCCGGGTTCCGCCGGGACGAGGCGACCTACGAGAAGCTGCTGCAGAAGACCACCGGCGGCAACGCTTTGATCGGCAACATCATCTTCTCTCGGTGAAGCGGCGCCGGCCGGTTCGGCGGCGGGTCGGCGGCATCGGGCGCCGGTTGACGACGCTGGACACCCCGCTTTCGGTGTGACACGCCGTCCGCACCCCTGGTCGCAGGGCGAACGACCCCCCATCTCTCGGCGCATGAGCGACATGGACACCGAACGCAACTCCCTCGGCGGCCGCATGCGCCGCTACGCCCGCGTCAGCGGCGCCGTCGGCGGCCTCGCCGCCCGCGTCGCCGGCGAGCGCTATCTCGGCTGGAACCTGGACAAGGGCGCGCACGCCTCGGAACTGCGGGTCGCGCTCGGCGGCCTGAAGGGCCCGCTGATGAAGGTGGCGCAGATCCTGTCGACGGTCCCCGACGCGCTGCCGAAGGAGTACGTGCAGGAGCTCAGCCACCTGCAGTCGGACGCGCCGGCCATGGGCTGGCCGTTCGTCAAGCGCCGGATGACCACCGAGCTCGGTCCCGGCTGGCAGAAGAAATTCGGCGAGTTCGAGCACGAGGCCGCGTCGGCCGCCTCGCTCGGCCAGGTCCACCGCGCCCGTCTGGCCGACGGCACCCGGCTGGCCGCCAAGCTGCAGTATCCGGACATGTCCTCGGCGGTCGAGGCCGACCTGCGGCAGCTCGACTGGATCTTCTCGATCTACCGGCGCTATGACAAGGCGATCGACACCAGCCAGATCCACGCCGAACTGTCGGCCCGGCTGCGCGAGGAGCTGGATTACGAGCGCGAGGCCCGGCACATGGCGCTGTACCGCCGGATGCTGGCCGACGAGCCGGGGGTGTTCGTGCCCGACGTGGTGCCGGAGCTGTCGACCGCCCGGCTGATCACCATGACCTGGCTCGACGGCACGCCGCTGATGAAGTTCCTGGAGGGCGAGCCGCCGCTGGAACTGCGCAACGCCTTCGCGCTGACCATGTTCCGCGCCTGGTACGTGCCGTTCTACTACTACGGCGTGATCCACGGTGACCCGCACCTCGGCAACTACACGGTGCGCGAGGACGGCTCGGTCAACCTGCTGGACTTCGGCTGCATCCGGATCTTCCCGAAGTCGTTCGTGAAGGGCGTGATCGACCTGTACCGGGCGCTGCGCGACGACGACGAGCAGCTGGCGGTCCACGCCTACGAGAGCTGGGGCTTCAACGACCTCGACCGCGAGACCATCGACGTCCTGAACCTGTGGGCGCGCTTCCTGTACGGACCGCTGCTGGAGGACCGCACCCGCCGCATCCAGGAGAGCGGCAGCGGCCTGTACGGCCGCGAGATCGCGGAGAAGGTGCACTCCGAGCTGCGGCGCCTGAACGGCGTCCGCCCGCCGCGCGAGTTCGTGCTGGTCGACCGCGCCGCCCTCGGCCTCGGGTCGGTGTTCATGCACCTCAAGGCCGAGGTCAACTGGCACCGGCTGTTCCACGACCTGATCGAGAACTTCGAGGCCGACGCCATGGAAGCCCGGCAGACCGAGGCCCTGGCGGCGGTCGGCCTCGAACGCCCGGACTGACACCCTCTCGACAGCCGAACCCAAGTGCCGCTCCGGGTGCCAGGGGACATTCCGCTTGACGGCCAATGTGGCTGGCGACAGGGTCGACGGTGATGATCGGGAACCAGCACCTCTTTGACCGACGCCGACGCCGTTGCACCCAAGCGGCGGCTCTTCAGGCTGCGCGTCGATCAGCGTCCGTCCGCGTGGTGACTGCCTCACTGTAGGCCCCACCCGCCGGTTCGGCCCCGGCCCGCGCTCCTGAACCCCCGCAGCCCCCGGCTCCGGGGGTTTTCTTTTGCCCAGATCCCAGGAGGATACCACCATGAGCGTTCGCGTCGGCATTGTCGGGATCAGCGGTTTTGGCGGCGGCGAGGCGCTGCGCCTGGTCGCGGGCCACCCGTCGTTCGAGCTGGTCTACGCCGCAGGCGAGGGCAGCGCCGGCAGCCGCTGGGGGACCGCTTCCCCGGCGTGCCCGCCAGGCTGGCCGACCTGGTGATCGAGAAGTGGGATCCTCTGGCCCTGCCAGAGCTCGACGTGCTGTTCGCGTCGCTGCCCACAGGCGCCTCGACCGAGGCGCTGGCGCGCGTCCCCCGGGGCGTGAAGATCGTCGACATCGGTGGCGACCACCGCTACGTCGAGGGTTGGGCGTACGGCCTGGCCGACGTCTGGCCGGCCGAGATCGAGGGTCAGGCCCGCGTCGCCAACCCCGGCTGCTTCCCCGCGGCGGCGCTGAGCGCGCTGGCACCGCTGCTGGCGAACAAGCTGATCGACCCCGGCAACATCGTGATCGACGCCAAGACCGGCATCTCCGGTGCCGGCCGGGGCGGCGACAGCAGGTTCGGCTACGCCGAGAGCAACGAGAACCTGGTGCCCTACGGTCTGCTCAAGCACGTCCACATGCCCGAGATGGCCACGACAATCGAACGGCTGAGCGGCGGCAGCGCCGCCGGGCTGGTGTTCACGCCGCACCTGGTGCCGATGACCCGCGGCGTGCTCGCCACCATGTACTGCCGCGGCCGCGCCACCACGGAAGCAGTGCCTGGACGCGGCCCGGCGCTTCTACGCCGGGCGGGCGTTCGTCCGCGTGACCGACAAGCCGCCGCAGACCAAATGGGCGACCGGCTCGAACCTCGCGTTCGTCAGCTACGCAGCCGATCCGGAGCGCAATCTGGTGATCGCCATGGGCGCGGTGGACAATCTCGGCAAGGGAGCCGCCGGCCAGGCGGTGCAGAATGCGAACCTGATCTGCGGCCTGCCGGAAACCGCCGGGCTGGACGGCGTACCGGTTTGGCCATGATGAAGGCCAGGCGTTAGATCTTGACCACCAGCCTTTCGCAAAAGCCGGGAGAAAGCACCGATGACCGAGCCTGTCACCCTGTCCGTCGAGGACGGCCTCGCCCGCCTGACCCTGAACCGTCCGGACGCGCTGAACGCCATCAACCGCGAGCTGGCCGAGGCGCTGATGGCGGCGGCGGTGCGCTGCGCCACCGACCCCGCCGTGCGCGCCGTGCTGATGACCGGCGCCGGCGGCAAGGCGTTCTGCGTCGGCGGCGACCTGAAGTCGTTCCACGCCCAGGGCGACGGCATCGCCGCACACCTGAAGGAAACCACCCACTACCTGCACGCCGCCTGCTCGACCCTGGCCCGCATGGACCCGCCGCTGGTGGTGGCGGTGCAGGGTGCGGCCGCCGGCGCCGGGTTCTCCCTGGCGCTGCTCGGCGACCTGGTCTACGCCGCCGAGAGCGCGGTGTTCACCATGGCCTACACCGCGGCCGGCCTGTCGCCGGACGGCGGGTCGACCTTCCTGCTGCCGCGCGTCGTCGGGCTGCGCCGGGCGCAGGAGCTGACCCTGACCAACCGCCGGCTGACCGGCGCCGAGGCGGCGGCCTGGGGCGTCGCCACCGCCTGCGTCGCCGACGCCGACCTCGACCGCCACCGCCGAGGACGCGGCGCGCCGGCTGGCCGCCGGCCCGACCCGCTCGTTCGGTCGCGCCCGGCGCCTGCTGGTCGACAGCTTCGACACCGCCTTCGAGACCCAGATGGAGCGCGAGGGCAGCAACATCGCCGCCGCCGGCGCCGAGCCGGACGGCCGCGAGGGGCTGGACGCGTTCCTCAACAAGCGCAAGCCGGTGTTCCGGGGGCGGGTGTAGGGCGGCCAGCTTCCGAAGTCGTTACTCGCCGTCCTCAAATGAATGTGCGGGCCCTCTCTCCCTCGTCGTCATCCCGGACGAACGCGCGCCAGCGCGGGCGATCCGGGACCCAACCGACGCTCCGTCGGCCCCGGATAGCCTCGGCTTCCGGGGTGAAGACACTGAGAGAGGGGCGGCGCGCTGCCTCGATGAAGGCGGCCTGTACCCGCGGCGCTCTCTCCCCGTCGTCATCCCGGCCAAGCGCAGCGCGAGCCGGGACCCACCCGCCGCCGCCGTGGTGAAGGCCGGCGCACGTCGCTTCGTGGGTCCCGGATCCGTCCCGCCAGAGGCGGTTCGGTCCGGGATGACGACAGGGAGAGAGGGGCGCCAATTACTGACTTGATGACGATACAGCTGGGTGGCGGTTCCGGCGTGCGGGACCGGCGCGGTGTTCAGTCCAGCGCCAGCACCTCCGCCTTCAGGTAGGCGCTCTCCGGCAGATGCGGGTGGACCGGGTGATCGGCGCCGGCGCCGGCGCGGCGCAGGACGCGGGCCGTGCGGCCGGCCTCGGTGACACCGCGCGCGGTCTGCTGGGCGAACGAGGCGGCGTCCATGTGGAACGAGCACGACGCCAGCAGCAGCACGCCGCCGGGCGCCGCCACCTGGGCGGCGAGGCGGGCGAGCTTGCGGTAGGCCCGGGCCGCGGCGCCGACGTCCTTGCGCGACTTCGCGAACGCCGGCGGGTCGCAGATCACCACGTCGTAGGTCTCGCCGTTCTTGATCAGGTGTTCGAGGGCGGCGAAGGCGTCGGCCTTGCGGGTGGTCACGCGATCCGCGACCCGGCTGAGCTCGGCGGCCCGCGCGGCGATCTTCAGGGCCGAGGCGGCGCTGTCGATCAGGTCGACCTGGGCGGCGCCCGCGACCGCGCACTGGATGCCGAAGCCGCCGGTGTGGCTGTAGACGTCGAGCACCCGCGCGCCGACGGCCAGCCGGGCCACGAACGCGCGGTTGTCGCGGTGGTCGAAGAACCAGCCGGTCTTCTGGCCGCCGAGCGGGTCGAGCGGGAAGGTGCCGCCGCCCTCCGCCACGGTGGGCGCCTCGGGCACCGACCCGGCGGCGAGCCGGACCTCGCTCGCCAGCCCCTCCAGCCCGCGCACCGAGGTGTCGTTGCGCAGCACGATGGCCGCCGGGCCCAGCACTTCGGTCAGCGCCTCGATCAGCGCCGGCTCCAGCCGGTCCATGCCGGCGGTGTTGGCCTGCGCCACCACCAGATCCCCGAAGCGGTCGACCACCAGCCCGGGCAGGCCGTCGGCCTCGGCGTGCACCAGCCGGTAGTACGGCGCGTCGAACAGCCGCTTGCGCCAGCCGAGCGCCGCCGTCAGCCGCTCGGCCAGGAACGCCGCGTCGATCGCCCGGTCGGGGTCGTCCGACAGCCGGCGCACGGCGATCAGGCTGTGCGGGTTGAAGTAGCCGCACCCCAGCGCCTCACCCCGGTCGGTGACGAGGCGCGCCACCGTTCCGGGGCGATCGCCTTCGCCTCGGCGGTCATGTCGACCTCGTTGGAGTACACCCAGGGATGGCCGCGCCGCAGGCGCTCGTCGGCGCCGCGCTGCAGGCGAAGGGTCGGGCGGGCGTCGGTCATGGCGGCTCTCCGAACGGTCGGGCGCGCGTTATGCCACGCTGCGCCGCGGCTGTCGCCCCGGCGGCGACGCGCTATGATCACCGGATGATTCGCCGCCTCGTCCCCCTGCTCCTGATCGCCTCCGCGCTCAGCGCCTGCGCCGGCCTGACGCAACCGGCGCCGCCGCCGGTGATCCCGCGAACGACGGTGACCGCCGACCCGGCCGACGCGCGCTGCCGGGTGGTCGGCGCCCTGGCCCGGCAGGATGCCCGGCCGACGCCGCTGACCATCGACACCCTCGCCTTCGGCTTGCCGATCAGCGTGCTCTGCGAGCGCGCCGGCTACCAGCCGACCACCGAGACCATCCAGCCGCGGCCGCTGCCGACCTTGGTCGCAACACTCGTCGCCGGCAGGCTGCTGTCGCCGATGGCCGAACCCTCGCCGCCTTTCGGGGTACCGCCGGACAGCCCGGTGCCGTCGGCCCTCACCGTGCGGCTGCGCCCGGCGCTGTTCACCACCCCGACCGCCCGGGACCGCTACTTCGAGCGGCTGCGGGCCGAACGCCAGGAGCGCTGGCGGTTGATCGCCGACCGCCTGGAGGGCGAGTGCGCCCGGCGCGCCGATGCCCCGGTGACCGCCCCGGGCCCGACGCCGGCGGCCTGCCGGGCGGCGCGCGATGGCCTGGCGCAGCAGCGCGCCGATGATCTGCGGGGGCTGGAGATCGATCGCCGCCGGGCTACTTTCCAATAGGATGGTTCACGAGAGCGGCGGACGGTCGAGGCGGGGGTCGTCCGAGCCTGCGCTTGCACCCGCGCGCCGTCTGGCGGCATGGTTCGACCAAACCCTGCGGGAGGCGAGGGATTCAATGAAGATCGGAATCGTCAAGGAGCGTCACCCGGGTGAGCGGCGGGTGGCGGTGTCGGCCGACACCGTCAAGCGCTTCGTCCAGATGGGGCTCGAGGTTCACGTCGAGGCGGGCGCCGGGGTCTCGGCCGCCGTCATCGACGCCGCCTACCAGACCGCCGGTGCCACCATCGTCGCCACCGCCCGCGAGGCGCTGGCCGATGCCGACGTCGTGCTGAAGGTCCGCAAGCCGTCGATGGAGGAGATCCCGCTCCTCAAGAAGGGCTCGGTCCTGGTGGCGCTGCTGGAACCGTACCGCGACCGGGCGCTGCTCGAGGCGGTGGCCGCCCAGGGGGTGACCGCGTTCGCGCTGGAGATGGTGCCCCGCATCACCCGCGCGCAGTCGATGGACGTGCTCTCCTCGCAATCCAACCTGGCCGGTTACCGCGCCGTGCTGGACGCCGCCGCCGAGTTCGGCCGCGCGTTCCCGATGATGATGACCGCCGCCGGCACCGTGCCGCCGGCGCGCTGCCTCGTGATGGGGGCCGGCGTCGCCGGGCTGCAGGCGATCGCCACCGCCAAGCGCCTGGGCGCCATCGTCTCCGCCACTGACGTCCGGCCGGCCGCCAAGGAGCAGGTCGAAAGCCTCGGCGGCACCTTCGTGGCGGTCGAGGACGAGGAGTTCAAGCAGGCCGAAACCTCCGGCGGCTACGCCAAGGAGATGAGCGACGCCTACAAGAAGAAGCAGGCCGAGCTGATCGCCGAGACCATCAAGCGCCAGGACATCGTCATCACCACCGCCCTGATCCCGGGCCGGCCGGCGCCGGTGCTGGTGACCGAGGAGATGGTCAAGACGATGAAGCCGGGCTCGGTCATCATCGACCTCGCGGTCGAACAGGGCGGCAACTGCCCGCTCTCCGAACCGGGCCAGGTGATCGAGAAGTACGGCGTGAAGATCGTCGGCCACACCAACATGCCGAGCCGGATCGCCGTTGACGCCAGCGCCCTGTACGCCAAGAACCTGCTGAACTTCCTCACACCCATGATCGACAAGGACACCAAGTCCGTGAAGATCGACACCGGCGACGAGATCATCAAGGCGTCGATGGTCTCGACCGACGGCAAGGTGGTCAGCGAGGCTGTCCTCAAATTGCCGCTCGAGCAGCCGGCAGCGGCGAAGCCGGCCGCACCGAAGGCAGCCACCGGTACGACAGCCACCCCGACGGCCGACGCGCCAAAGGCCCCGGCCAAGCGCAAGCCGGCGTCGAAACCGAAGGCCGGCGGTGCCGGCAGTGCCGGCACGGAATCCTGAGGAGGCGACGATGGCGGAGATTTCCCTCACCGAGCAGTTGCGCCTGCTCTCGGAGCAGGCCAAGGCACTGGCCGCCCAGGCGTCCGAGGCGGCGGCCAGCGCCGGCGACCAGGCCGTGGTCGCGCCCCCGCCCGCGGTCATCGATGTCGCCGGCCAGATCGACCCATCGGTCGCCGGACTGACCGTGTTCGTCCTGGCCTGCTTCGTCGGCTACTACGTGGTCTGGCGGGTGACCCCGGCCCTGCACTCGCCGCTGATGGCGGTCACCAACGCGATCTCGTCGGTCATCATCGTCGGCGCGCTGATCGCCGCCGGGCCGGCCCAGATGGACTTCTCGTCGATCATGGGCTTCCTCGCGGTGATCCTGGCGAGCGTCAACATCTTCGGCGGCTTCCTGGTCACCCAGCGCATGCTGTCGATGTTCCAGAAGAAGAAGAAGTGAGGCGGGGGAACAAGCGATGAGCGGCACGATTTCGGCCCTACTCTACCTCGTCTCCGGCGTCTGCTTCATCATGGCGCTGCGCGGCCTGTCGTCGCCGGAGACCGCCCGCCAGGGCAACTTCTTCGGCATGGCCGGCATGGTGGTCGCCATCGGCACCACCCTGGCGCTGCCGTCGGTGCTGTCCTACGAGACCATCATCCTCGGCATCGTGATCGGCGGCGCCATCGGCACGCTGATCGCCCGGCGCATCGAGATGACGGCGCTGCCACAGCTGGTCGCGGCGTTCCACAGCCTGGTCGGCCTCGCCGCCTGCTTCGTGGCGGTAGCGGCGTTCTTCAAGCCGGAAGCCTACGGAATCGGCGTGCCCGGCCTGCCTGGAGCCATCGGCACGGCCTCGCTGATCGAGATGTCGCTCGGCCTGGCGATCGGCGCCATCACCTTCACCGGCTCGATCGTCGCCTTCGGCAAGCTGCAGGGACTGGTCACCGGCAGGCCGCTGGTGTTCCCGATGCAGCACCCGCTGAACGCCGTGCTCGGGATCGTCGTCTTCGTCATGATCGGCTGGCTGATCGCCGACCAGAACCCGACCGCGTTCTGGCTGATCTTCGCGGTGTCGCTGGCGCTCGGCTTCCTGCTGATCCTGCCGATCGGCGGCGCCGACATGCCGGTCGTGGTGTCGATGCTGAACTCGTACTCCGGCTGGGCGGCGTGCGGCATCGGCTTTACCCTTTCGAACAGCCTGCTCATCGTCACCGGCGCGCTGGTCGGCTCGTCCGGCGCCATCCTCAGCTACATCATGTGCAAGGGGATGAACCGGTCGTTCTTCAACGTCATCCTCGGCGGCTTCGGCGGCGAGACCGCGGCGGCGGCCGGCGGGCCGGGCGGCGACCGCTCGGTGAAGTCGGGCAGCGCCGAGGACGCGGCGTTCATCATGGACAACGCCTCGTCGGTGGTCATCGTGCCGGGCTACGGCATGGCGGTCGCGCAGGCCCAGCACGCGCTGCGCGAGATGGGCGACATCCTGAAGAAGGGCGGCGTGACGGTGCGCTACGCCATCCACCCGGTCGCCGGCCGCATGCCGGGCCACATGAACGTGCTGCTGGCCGAGGCCAACGTGCCCTACGACGAGGTGCTGGAGCTGGAGGAGATCAACCGCGACTTCGCCCAGACCGACGTCGCCTTCGTGATCGGCGCCAACGACGTCACCAACCCGGCCGCCAAGACCGACCCGACCAGCCCGATCTACGGCATGCCGATCCTCGACGTCGAGAAGGCCAAGACCGTGCTGTTCGTGAAGCGCTCGATGGCCTCGGGCTACGCCGGCGTCGACAACGAGCTGTTCTTCCGGGACAACACCATGATGCTGTTCGGCGACGCCAAGAAGATGTGCGAGGAAATCGTCAAGTCGCTCGAGCACTGACCGACGGCCGGGGCGGTCACCGGTCGGCCGCAGCCCTGCCCCCGCGGTGCTGAGGAGTTGGTGTCCGTGACCGACGACATCGCGCGGCGGGAGACGCCTTCCGGAGCCATCGCCGACCTGACGGTGCCGGCCGGGCCGGCGCCATACCGGTCGCTGTGCACCGATTGCGGTGTCTCGCGCACCAGCGATCCCGCGCGCTGCGGCCGGGCCTGCCAGTTCATCAAGCCGGACTACGCCGGGCTGGAGGCTCGGGTGCACGGCCGCGCCCGCGACCCCTCCCGCCCCGACGAGGTGTTCTTCGGCCCGTTCCGGTGGATGCTGCGGGCCTCGCTCGCCGAGCCGATCCCGGGCGCGCAGTGGACCGGGATCGCCACCCGCCTGGCCGAGCGCCTGCTCGAGACCGGCGCCGTCGACGCCGTGCTGACCATGGCACCCGACCCCGAGGACCGCTGGCGGCCGGTTCCGGTGCTGGTGACCAAGCCCGAGGAGATGGCCGGCTGCCGCGGCATGCGGATGGGCTACGCGCCGCTGCTGGCGCTGGTCGAGCCGGCGCGCGACCTCGGGTTCAAGCGGCTGGCGGTCATCGGCATCCCGTGCCAAGTCTACGCGCTGCGGGCGCTGGAGGCGGAACTCGGCCTGGACCGGCTGTACGTCATCGGCACCCCGTGCTCCGACAACACCACCACCGAGCGCTTCCACGACTTCCTGGCGCTGCTGGCCGACGACCCGGACAGCATCGTCTACCTGGAGTTCCGCGCCGACTACCACGTCGAGCTGCGGTTCGCCGACGGCAGGGTCCGCGAGGTGCCGTTCCTGCAGCTGCCGATCTCCAAGCTGCCGGGCGACTTCTTCCCGCTGACCTGCCGCACCTGCGTCGACTACACCAACGTGCTGTCGGACATCACCGTCGGCTACATGGCGGGCCAGGGCGAACAGTGGCTGCTGGTCCGCAACCAGCGCGGCGAGGAACTGCTCGGGCTGCTTGGCTCGGAAATCCGCACCGCCGAGCCGGGCAGCGCCGGCAAGCGGCGCGGCGCGGTCAAGGGCTTCCTCGCCAACGTGGAGCGGGCGGCCGCTGCGCTCGATGCCGGACTGGCTGCGTCCGCTGGTCGGCTGGCTGATGCCCCGGATCGGCCCGCGCGGCCTGGAGTTCGCGAGGGCGCGCGTCGAGATGAAGGCGGTGGAGACCGTGCTGCACCTCCGGCGCAACCTGCCGCAACGGATGCGCAGCATGATTCCGCCCCATGTCTGGGCGCTTGTGGCGCCGTACGGTCTTGCCCCAGGCGAGGGCGAGGCGCCGGGCGATGCCAGGGCGCGCCCGGCGGACCCTGGGGACGACCTGCCGTGAGCAAGCGTTGGCCTCTCGCCCTGGCGCTCGCCGTTGTCGCCCTGGCCGCGATCGCCTCGGCGCTGTGGAACCTCGCGACCGCCCGATCCGGGACCACGGTCGAGGCGGTGTCGGTGAACCGCACTCCCGCCCGGGTCTACCGTCCCGCCGGCGGCCCGCCCGGGCCGGTCCTGGTCATCGCCCACGGCTTCGCCGGGTCGCAGCAGCTGATGCAGTCCTTCGCGCTTAGCGCGGCGCGCAACGGCTACACGGCGGTCACCTTCGACTTCCTCGGGCACGGCCGGAACCCCGATCCGCTGACCGGCAGCATCACCGAGGAGGCCGGGGCCACCAGGGCGCTGGTCGAGCAGACCGCGGAAATCGCGCGCTACGCCCGCGGGCTCGGCGACGGCCGGATCGCTGTTCTCGGCCACTCGATGGCGTCGGACATCGTGGTCCGCTTCGCCCAGGCGGCACCGGACGTTGCGGCGACCATCGCGGTGTCGATGTTCTCGCCGGTCGTCACCGCCGAGACGCCGCGCAACCTGCTGGTGGTGGTCGGCGAGTGGGAGGGCATGCTGAAGCAGCGAGGCGTTGCGCGCCGTCGGCCTCGCGACCGCGCCGCTGCAGGCCGAGCCCGGCGTGACCTACGGCGACCTCGCCGCCGGGACCGGCCGGCGTGTCAGCGTCAGCCCTCACGTCGAGCACGCCAGCGTGCTGTTCAGCCGCGACAGCCTGCGCGAGACGATCGACTGGCTCGACCGCAGCTTCGCCATCGACCGCCCTGGTCCGCCGGCCATCGACGCGCGTGGGCCCTGGATCATGCTGCTGCTGGCC
The DNA here is from genome assembly GCA_018401495.1 of Rhodospirillaceae bacterium. Lineage (GTDB taxonomy): Bacteria > Pseudomonadota > Alphaproteobacteria > Thalassobaculales > Thalassobaculaceae > Thalassobaculum_A. The sequence continues at coordinate 40,964 of JAGYJX010000004.1, read as the reverse complement.
GGCGTCATCCTGCTGGCCCGCCAGCTGGCGATGCTGCTGCCGCGCGTGGCGGTCCCGCGGCTCGGCGCCGGGCTGCCCTGGCGGCGGCTCTGGATCCCGTTGCTGGTCCCGGCGCTGGTGACGCCACTGCTCCTGCGCCTGGTGCCGACGACCTTCCTGCCGGTGCTGGTCGGTGACTATCTGGCGGCGCACTTCGCGACCTACGGCCTGATCGCCAGCCTCTGCCTGCTTTGGGTCGGCCGGCGGGGACCGGGCGGCGGTTGGCGCGCGGCCTCGGCTGCCGGCGCTGGCGGCGGCAGCGCTCGCCGTGGCCGGGTTCGGCCTGGTCGCCCTGGTCTGGCCGATCGACGCGTTCCTCACCTCGTTCCTCCCCGGCCCGGAACGCGTCGTCCTGATGCTGGCGATGCTGGTCGGAACGCTGCTGTTCTTCCTGAGCGACGAGTGGATCACCCGCGGCGAGGGCACCGGGCGCGGAGCCTACGTCGCCTCCAAGCTGGCGTTCCTGGTCTCGCTCGCCATCGCCGTCGCGCTGGACTTCGAACGGTTGTTCTTCCTGATCATCATCGTGCCGGTGATCGTGCTGTTCTTCCTGGTGTACGGGCTGTTCAGCGGCTGGGCCTACCGGCGGACCGGCCATCCTTTCGTCGGCGGGATCGCCAACGCGCTGGCCTTCGCCTGGGCGATTGCCGTCACCTTCCCGCTGCTGGCCGCCTGACGTGGGCGCCCGGGTCAGGCCCGCTTGCGCCGGTAGTGCGCCCGCGCCTTGGCCCGGTTGCCGCAGCTCTGCATCGAGCACCAGCGCCGGCGGGCGCCCCGGCTGTCGTCGACGAACAGCCACCCGCAGCCGTCGGCGGCGCACACCCGCACCCGCCCCAGGCGATCCGGGTCGGTCAGCAGGTCGGCCGCGGAGCGCGCGATGCGGGCAAGCAGGGCGTCGACCCCGCTGACCGGTCCGCCGGTCCACGTCACGCCGTGGCCGTGCACCACAAGGCGTCGGCGTTCCGGCCCCAGCCCCAGATTGCGGTTCAGGACGGCCACCGCCGGAGCCGGCACCGGGGCGCCGTCGATCACCGCCCGAACGCTCGCCCGCACCGCCTCGCGCAATTCGATGGCCCGGCGCAAACCGGCCTCGTCGGCCTCCACGGCGCCGGCGTCGACCAGCCGGGCCCATGCCGACAGGCTGGCGCTGCCGTCCAGCAGCTCGACCGGGGTGGCGGAGTCGTGCCAATCCACGGTGTTCGCGAAATCGAGGCAGAGCGCCCCGCCGATCGCCCGGAACTCCGACAAGGCTGAGGCGGCGATTGTCATGGCGACAACCATAGGCCGGGGTGCGGACGGGGCCAAGAATTTTCACCGCTTAACCGGTTAAATGGTTTTGACTTGGCGGGGCGGCCGCCCTACCGTCGCGCCATGACCGAGCCCCCGCCGACCCGCCGCACCGCGCCGCGGCCCGAGCCATCGAGGCCCGGCGCCGTGTTCACCCGCGACGGCTTCCTGCGCGGCTTCCGCATGGCCACCCCCTGGCGCTCAGCAGCATCCTGTTCGGCATCGCGTTCGGCGTGCTGGCGCGCGAGGCCGCGATGCCGTTCGGCCACGCCCTGCTGATGAGCGCCACGGTGTTCGCCGGCGCCTCGCAGATGGCGGCGCTGGACCTGTGGTCGGCGGCGCCGTCGATCCTGGTGCTGGCGCTCGCCACCTTCGCGATCAACGTCCGCCACGTGGTGATGGGGGCGGCGCTGCGGCCGTGGTTCTCCCGCCTGCGCTCGCGGACGGCGCACCTGTCGCTGTGGTTCATGACCGACGCGAACTGGGCGATGGCGATGTCCGAGCACCGCAAGGGTGAGCGCGACGCCGCGATCCTGGTGGGCTCGGGCGTGGCGCTCTGGCTCGGCTGGGTGTCGGGCACCGCCATCGGACACCTGGCGGGCGCCGCGCTCGGCGATCCCAAGGTGTACGGCGCCGACGTCGTGGTGCCGGCGTTCTTCGCGCTGATGCTGACGCCGCTCTGGCCGGGCTGGACGAAGGCCTGGCCCTGGGCGATCGCCGCCGGCGTGGCGGTCGCCGCGCACTCCGTGCTGCCCGGCTACTGGCACGTGATCGCCGGCGGCGTGGCCGGCAGCCTGGCCGGCGCCCTGGCCGACGCGAGGCGGCGATGACCGGCGAGTTCCAGGCGCTCGCCGCCATCCTGGTGATGGCGCTGGTGACCTACCTGACGCGGGTCGGCGGCTTCTGGCTGATGCGCCTGATTCCCGAGGTCGGCTTCGTGCGGAGCTGGCTGCACCACCTGCCGGGAGCGGTGGTGATCGCCATCCTGGCGCCGATGGCGCTGCAGGGCGGCTGGGCGGCCGCGGTGGCCATCGCCGTCGCGGTGACGCTCGGCCTGCTGCGCCAGTCGGCGCTGATCGCCACCTTCGGCGCCGTCGGCCTGGTCGCGGTCTTGCGCCAACTGCTCTGAAGCGTCACTTCTCCGGCAGCAGCAGCCCGGAGGAACGCCATGGCCGCCGACGTGATCGACTACACCATCGAGGGCGACTTCTCGCCGATGCTGACCATCACGCTGGATCCGGGCGAGGCTGTGCAGGCCGAGGCCGGCACCATGGTGATGATGGAGCCCGACATCGAGATGTCGACCGGGATGCCGGGCGGCTTCCTCGGCTCGATCCTGCGCAAGGTCTCGGGCGAGACGTTCTTCATGACCTTCTTCTCCAACACCGGCAGCGTGCGGCGCTCGGTCTGCTTCGCCTCGCCGATGCCGGGCCAGATCCGGCCGCTCGACCTGGCCGCCGAGGGCGGGGCGTTCTACTGCCAGCGCCGCTCCTATCTGGCGAGCGCCAAGGGCATCGGCATCACCATCGCCCTCACCCGGCGCCTGACTTCGGGCCTGTTCGGCGGCGAGGGTCTGATCCTGCAGAAGCTGGAGGGCGAGGGCTGGGCGTTCCTGGCGGCCGGCGGCACCCTGGTGGAACGGACGCTCGCCGCCGGCGAGACCGTTTCGGTGTCGACCGGCTGCCTGGTCGGATTCTCGGCGACCTGCGACTACGCGATCACCTTCCAGCGCGGCATCAAGAACATGCTGTTCGGCGGCGAAGGCCTGTTCGTCACCCAGCTCACCGGACCCGGCCGGGTCATCGTCCAGACCCAGCCGATCGCCGATCTGGCCCTGGCGCTGCACGCCCTGGTCCCGAAGGAGAGCCGGGGCGAGTGACCCCGCCGGCGCCGGACAGGGCGGCGAGCCCGGCGTTCATGATGCGAGCCGGGGATCGGCAAAGTCGCGCCGCCGGAACGACAGCCCTCGCGGCGGGAACTCGCAGACTCCGGTCACCACGTCCGGCGTCATGTGGATCCACCAGGTCTGCTGGGCGGTGACCTGGCGGCCGCGGCCGAGGGCCTCGGGGGACAGCACGGCGATGTTCCGGCCACCCGCCGGATCGCGGACGCTCTGGTACACGATCGCCTCCGCCTCGGCGCGCCGCGCCGCGTCGGCGAGGTCCTGGCAGGGCCCGTAATCGGTCGGATGCGTCCAGACCGCCCGGTCGCGGTCGAGCGGCGGTCGCGTCAGGTCGAGCGCCGGGCCGGCGACATCGGTCAGGAAGGCGGTGTGCGGGGTGCCGCCGGGCCGCCCCGCCATGTCCGTCAGGCTGAAGAACAGGAACCGGTAGAACGCCGTTTCGGCCAGGGCGGTCTCCACGGATTCGGCGGCGTAGAACACCCCGTCGGCCGCGTCCGGCCCCTGGTCGTGGCGCCGGAAGCGCGATCCGGGATAGCCCGGTCGATAGCGGAACGGCGTGAACAGCAGGTAGTGCAGCCCCCTCGCCGCCTCCGGCACCGTCGGCTTCACCGATTCGATCTCGGCTTCGAGGATGGCCTGATCGACGAGGCTGGCGTCCTCGACCAGGGCCAGGGTGGAATTGCGGTGCTGCGCCTCGACGATGCGCCAATAGGCGCCCGCGACCGGCCGGCGCTCAGACGCGAGCTCGGAAGGCGTCCACATGGGCCGCCGCCTCGGTCAGTCCGACGATGGTGGTGATCCGGTCGACCGGCCGTCCGCCGAGCGCCCGGTTGTGCGCCGCCAGCCATTGCCGGGCGAGGTCCCGATCGCCGCCCATGATGGCGTCGAGGGAGCGGTAGAGCCGCAGCAGCAGCAGGCCCAATTCGTAAGGCTTGGTGCCCGGCCGCAACTCGCCGCCGGCCGACAGGCGGGTGACCGACGCCGGCGAGAGGCCGAGGATCCGGGCGAGGACCGTCTTGCTGATCTGCCAGGACGCGGCCGCCCGCAGCACCGCCGTCGTCACGACACGCGCGCGCTCGTCGGCTGCTGCATTGTCGGGTATGGCCAAGCGTGCCGTCATCGCATCCTTCCACATGAAAGAATAAAGCATCAGCCTTTCATTTGGAAGCCGCCAGCCGGATTGCTAGTCGCGTTCGTCCTCCGGCAGCAGGATCGGCTCGCCGTGCGGGGCGCGCTCGGCGGCGCGGGCCCAGGCCTCGGCGCGGCGGTCGAGGCGATCCGGTGTCAGGTCGGTGCGGGCCAGCACCAGACCTTCCAGCGCCTTCAGCCAGTGCCGGTAGTAGGTGTCGCCGAGGTCGGGATCGCCCGCCGCCTGGGCCGCCTCGATCTCCGCCGACAGCGCGGCCGCCCACTCGTTCCAGGTGAACAGCCCGCCCTCGTGCAGCTTCACCGTCATCGCGAAGGCCTGCGCCTCCCACGGCTCGCGAAACACCGGGCCGTCGCGGTCGACGGGGATCCGCGGCAGCGTGTCGAGCGGAACGGCGGTGCTCATGCCGGCTCCAGGTAAGGCTCCCAGAGATCCAGGTGCACCGCACCCGGCTGGGCGTCCGCCCCCCAGAGCTCGATCGAGTCGAAGGCGAGGTTGTAGAGGTGGTGTGCGATTCCGCGCTCGCCCTTGGCCGAGGTGTCGGCGTAGACGTGGGCGCCGTGGTGGAGGACCACCCGGCCGATACGCCCGCGTACGTAGCGCGGCGCCCGGGTGTGGCCGACCGGGTGGTCGTTGCGGACCAGCACCCTGTCGCCGATCGCGAAGCGCGGCGCCCGGTTGACCTCGCGGGTGTAGGGCGATCCCTGCTGCAGCGCCTTGACCACGCGCTCCGCCTTGATCGCCTCGACGCCATCCGGCTTCGGCGTCAACGCCTTGCCGGTGCGCAGTTCCTCGGCGGTCACCAGGCCCTTCTCCACCAGCAGGACCTCGAGCCCGTGCAGCCACTGCTCGAAATAGGTGTTGGCGAGGTACTGGGCCGGCGGCTGGTGCTCGCGCGCCGACCGCGCCTGATCGATGGTCCATTTCCCGAGACCGCCACAGGCCAGCGTCAGCGCGAACGCCCGGCGCTCCCACTCGCCGTGGAAGCGGTCGTCCTCGGGCTCGTCCTGCACCGGCCCGAAGCCGTGCATCCCGCCCATGTCGTGCGCGCCGTTCATTCCGCCGCCCTCCCCGCCGCCGGAGCCGGGACCGTCTCGACGCCGATCATGGCGTTCCGAGAGACCAGGGCCGCCAGCTCGTCCTCGGTCAGCCCCTCGGTTCCGGCCGGCCGCTTCGGCAGCACCAGGTAGCGCACCTCGGCGGTGGAGTCCCAAACCCGGACCTCGACGTCGTCCGGCAGCACGGTCCCGAAATCCGCAAGCACGCCGCGCGGGTCGATCACCGCGCGCGACCGATAAGGCGCCGATTTGTACCAGACCGGCGGCAAGCCCCAGGACCGGCCACGGGTAGCAGGAGCAGAGCGTGCAGACGACCAGGTTGTGAACCCGGTCGGTGTTCTCCACCACGATCATGTGCTCGCCCTGCCGGCCCTCGAAGCCGTAGGACTTGATGGCTGCCGACGCGTCGCGCCGCAACCAGTCGAGAAACTCCGGGTCGGTCCAGGCGCGCGCCACGACGCGAGCGCCGTTGCGAGGCCCGACCTTGGTCTCGTAGATGTCGATGAACTCGTCGAGCGCCGCCGGATCGACCAGCCCCTTCTCGACCAGCAGAGACTCCAGCGCCTTCACGCGCAGCTGCAGTTCGCCAAGCCGGGGATGCTCATGGTCGTGGTCGTGATCGTGGTCATCACCATGGTCGTGGTGATGGTGGCCGTGATCGTGGTGATGGTCGTGGCCGGCCATGGCGCCTTCCTCCGAACGGCTCTGTGGAGGGCCGATCCTAGGACCGGCCGGCGTCCCCGGCAACGCCTGCAACGGCTTTGCCGGACGCCAATGCGGGCACGATCCCCCGGTCTTGCCTCGACGCCGTCGACACCCGACCACGCAAAAAGCCGCCCGGCGAGGGGCGGCTCCGCGTCGGTGTCCCGGAACCGGAGTTCCGCGGGCGCCGTGTGTCAGTAGCCTTCGCGCTCCATGCGCTTCCGCATCAACTTGCGATGCCGGCGAACCGCCTCGGCGCGCTCGCGCGCCTTCTTCTCGGACGGCTTCTCGTAATTCCGGCGAAGCTTCATCTCACGGAAGACACCCTCGCGCTGCATCTTCTTCTTCAGCGCGCGCAGGGCCTGGTCGACGTTGTTGTCGCGAACGGTAACTTGCACGGACTTCCCACTCCTTTCAATTCCGATCTCGGCATGGCGAACGGCAGCCCACGGACCCCACCGATCTGGGGACCCTGGCCGCCGACATTGAACAAGTATACCGGAACCTGTCGTGGTGCGCCAGCGGGGCGCGCCTGCGGGTCCGGTTTACCCGGAACGTCGGGCGCGCTATATGCCCCATCATGACGATCAAGTCCATACTCCGCGTCGGCGATCCCCTGCTCAGGCGTCCGGCCGATCCCGTCGGCGATCCCGGCGCCCCGGAGATCCGGCAGTTGATCGAGGACATGACCGACTCGCTCGCCGAGGCCGGTGGCATCGGGCTGGCGGCGCCGCAGATCGGGATCTTGCGCCGGGTGTTGATCTTCAAGGTTCCCGACTTGCGGGCCAGCACCCTGCCCGAGGACGGGCCGTGCCCGCTGACCGCGCTGATAAACCCGGTACTGGAGCCGGTCGGCGACCTGATGGCGCTCGGCTGGGAAGGCTGCCTGTCGATCCCCGGGCTGCGGGGCGAGGTGCCGAGGCATCTCCGGGTCCGGGTCACCGCGACCACGCCCGAGGGCGAGCCTTTCGAGATGGTGGTGGCCGGGACCCGCGCCCGTGTCCTCCAGCACGAGGTCGACCACCTGGACGGCGTGCTCTATCTCGACCGCATGACAGACTTCACCCGGTTCGGCTTCGTCGAGGAGATCTTCGAGGCCGAGGCCGCGCGACGGCAGGAGGCCACGACATGATTCGCACGCCGGAGATGGACGCGCTCCGCGATCGTATCCTGGATGCCGCGCTGCCCAACGTGATCTTCGACGGCTGGAGCCGCAAGGCCCTGACCCACGGCGCGGTCTCCGCCGGGCTGACCGCCGAGGATGTCGACATCGCGTTTCCGCGCGGCGTGCGCGGCGCCGTCGAGCACTGGCTGCGGCGGGCCGACGAGGCGATGGTGGCGGCGCTCGGCAGCGCCGACCTCGACGCCATGCGGATCCGCGAGCGCATCGCCTTCGCCGTCCGCCTCCGGTTGGAGCAGGCGGCCCCGCACCGCGAGGCGGTGCGCCGCGGCCTAGCCTTCCTGGCCCTTCCCGGCAACACCAGGGTCGCCGCCGAAAGCCTCTACCGCACCGTTGATTCGATCTGGTGGGCCTGCGGCGACCGGTCGACCGATTTCAACTTCTACAGCAAGCGCGGCCTGCTCGCGGCGGTGTACTCGTCGACCCTGCTGTACTGGCTGGACGACGCTTCGGAAGGCCACGCCGACACCTGGGCGTTCCTGGACCGCCGGATCGCCGACGTCATGCGGATCCCGAAGATCACCGGGCGCTGGCGCGAGCTCAGCGGCAAGCTGCCGAGCCCGATGCGGTTCATGCGGGCGTTTCGCCGGGCCAGGGGCGCCGCCGCCGGTTGACGTGCCCCATCTTGCGGCCGTCCCGGATCTCGGCCTTGCCGTAGAGGTGAAGCTTGGCCGACGGGTCGGCCATCAGCGAGGGCCAGTCGCGGGCGTCGTCACCGATCAGGTTCACCATCTCGGTCTCGAACAGCGCCTCCACGGGGCCGAGCGGCAGGCCGGCGACCGCTCGCACGAACTGCTCGAACTGCGAGGTCGTACAGCCGTCCTGCGTCCAGTGACCCGAATTGTGCGGCCGCGGCGCGATCTCGTTGACCAGCACTCGCCCGTCCTCGGTCACGAACAGCTCGACCGCCAGCAGCCCGACCAGGTCGAGCCGCTCCGCCAGGGTGACGGCGGCGGCGCAGGCCAGGTCGTGGATCTCGGGAGCCACCGGCGCCGGCGCCAGGCTGCGCCGCAGGATGCCGTCGCGATGCTCGTTCAGCGCCGGCGGAAACGCGCGGGTCACGCCGTCGACGCCGCGGGCGACGATCACCGAGATCTCGGCGACGAAGTCGATGCGGCGCTCGAGGATGGCGTCGTCGGTGGCGAGCGCCTGCCAGGCCTCGCGCAGCGAGGTGTCGAGACCGATCGGAATCTGGCCCTTGCCGTCGTACCCGAACCGGCTGGTCTTCAGGATCGCCGGAACCCCGACCGCGGCGACCCCCTCGGCCAGTTCGTCGAGGGTGGTGATCCCCCAGAACGGCGCCGTCTCAAGCCCGCAATGCCGGGCGAACCGCTTCTCCTCGACCCGGTGCTGGGCGACCTGCAACGCCAGCGGGCCGGGCCGCACCGCCACCAGTGCCGACAGCCGGTCGACCGTCTCGATCGGCACGTTCTCGAACTCGTAGGTCACGACGTCGACGGCGCGCGCGAAGCCGTCCAGCGCGACCGCGTCGTCCCAGGCCGCCACGGTGGTCGCCGCCGCCACCTGCGAGGCCGGCCCGCCGGCGTCGGGGTCGTAGATGTGGCAGCGGTAGCCGAGATTGGCGGCGGCGAGCGCGGTCATGCGCCCGAGTTGCCCGCCGCCCAGGATGCCGATGGTCGAGCCCGGGGGCAGAGCGGCCATCACGCGCCCTCATCCGCTGGCTGGTCGGCCACTGCCTCGGTCTGGCGCCGCCGCCACTCCACCAGCGCCGCCGCCACGGTCGCATCCTGCAGCCCGACGATCGCCGCCGCCATCAGGCCGGCGTTGATCGCCCCCGGCTTGCCGATGGCGAGGGTGCCGACCGGGATGCCGCCCGGCATCTGAACGATCGACAGCAGGCTGTCCATGCCCGAGAGCGCCTTGCTCTCCACCGGCACGCCCAGCACCGGCAGCGAGGTCAGCGACGCGATCATGCCCGGCAGGTGGGCGGCCCCGCCGGCGCCGGCGATGATCACCTTGAGCCCGCGGCCGCGGGCGGCCTCGGCGTAGTCCAGCATGCGCTTGGGCGTGCGGTGCGCGGAAACGATCCGGCACTCATGGGCGACGCCGAGCGCCGTCAGCGTCTCCGAGGCGTGCCGCATGGTGGCCCAGTCAGACTGGCTGCCCATGACGACGCCGACCACCGGCGCATCAGCGTGCTTGGTCATGTCCCCTCCGGCCTGTCGGCGGAAGCGGCGGATTATAGGAACGCAGCGACCCGGCGCAAGCGCCGTGGCGGCGCGCGGCCCTCCCTGGACCGGCGATGGCGGTCGTGCTGACAGTCCGCCGTCGAGGCGATAGACTGCCGTTACACGAAGCCAGGGTTCGACACCGATTCCATGAAGGCGTATTCGCTCGACAACGTGTCCGCCCTGGTGGTGGACGACAACCGCTTCATGCGCACGGTCTTCGTGAACGTGCTGCGGGGGCTGTCGATACGGCACGTCGCCGAGGCCCGGGACGGCCACGAGGCGCTCGAGGAGCTGCGCAGCACGCCGATCGACCTGGTGGTCATGGATTGGGAGATGGAAGGCATGAGCGGCATGAAGCTTCTGGAGACGATCCGCAGCGGCAAGCGCGGCATCAACCCGCTGGTGCCGGTCATCGTCGTGTCGGCCAACACCATCGCGCGCAACATCATCCAGGCGCGCGACGCCGGCATGACGGAGTTCCTGGCAAAACCGGTCTCGGCCGCCAGCCTGTACGCGCGGATCGTGTCGATCATCGAGAACCCCCGGCGCTACGTCCGGACAGGATCTTATTTCGGCCCGGATCGGCGGCGACGGTTCGACCCCGACTATGTCGGGCCGCGTCGGCGAGTCGAGGATCGCCAGCGCACCAGCCTCGACGACCTGGACGCCGTCGGTCGCGCCTGACAGGCGCCCGACCCGCTGGACGACGCCGCCCGACGACCTTGGAGACACCGTCAATGGCCGACGACAAGCCGAAGGTCGAGTTCATCGACAACCCCAATCCCTTGCGATCCAAGGTCAAGGTGAAGGCCGGCGTCGACGCGACCGCGATGATCGCCCACGCGGAGGAATCGGTTCAGAAGCTGAGCGGCGAGTTCGAGACCATCTTCGCCGAGAGCGTGACCGCCATCGCCTCGGCGATGGCGGAGGTGCGCCAGGGCGGCATGACCCGTGAGCGCGGCCTGGTGCGGTTGCGCCGGCTCCTGCACGACCTGCGCGGCCAAGCGGGAACCTTCGGCTACCCGCTGGTCAGCCAGGTCGGCGACAGCGCCTGCAAGTTCATCGATCTCTCCGAGGACATCGGCGACACCGAGGTGGGTGTCATCGGCATGCATGTCGACGCCCTGAAGGCGATCAGCCAAGCCCGGATCAAGGGCGATGGCGGGCCGATCGGCCAGGAGCTGATGAACGGGCTGCGCAAGGTGATCCTGAAGTACAACACGGCGGGCGGCTCCTGAGAGACGCCGTCCCGCCCTGCCGCGTCAGGCGATGATGTCCGGCAACAGGCGGCTCTCCAGCAGCGACATCTCATCCTTCAGAAGCAGCTTCCGCTTCTTGAGCCGCTGCAGCTGGAGCTGATCGAACGGCGCCTTGTCCAGCAGTCGGGCGATGACATCGTCGAGGTCGCGATGCTCGGTCTTCAGGTCCGCCAGCCGGCGCTTCATTTCTTCCAGATCTTGCACCATGAGCCTCGATGCCCGCCAAGCGGTAACGCGCCTTTTCCGGAGCAGACTAACACGCTGTCGGGCTTGAAAACGATGGATTCCACAGCCGGACGGCCGATACCGGAGGCGCCCCCGCAGCGGCCTCGGATGCGCCCACCGACCTCACCCGGACCAGACCGCCCTGGCGGCGGTCAGCACCATCACCGGCCCGCTCGGGAACTGCCGGCGGCCACGCTCGCGGAAGCCGGCGCGCTTGAACGCGATCACCGCCGGCCAGTTGTCAGGATGCGGGCCGGAAACCAGCCGGTCGGTGCCGGACTCGGCGAACAGCCTGGCGGCGAGGAGCCGGATCGCGGCTCGGCCGTGCCGCCGGTTCACGGCGTCGGCCTCGCCGATCAGCAGTTCGAGACCGCGAGTGCCGGCGCCGACGCCTTCCACCTCGCTCCAGCCGTCGCCCGGACGCGCCGGATCGTAGTCCTGGGCGTAGCCGACCGGCACACCGTCGAGGTCGATCCGCCAGGGGCGTGTGCCCGCCGGCGGCGCATCGCCGGCCCGCAGGGCGGCGATCACGCCGGCGGTGAGCGCCGGCTTCCACCAGCGCACCACATGCGGGGCCGCGATCCAGCGCTCCAGCAGCCCGGCCCCGCCCGCAGGCCAGGGCACGAGCTCAATGGACACTGGCCAGGTCCCGCTCGGCGGTCGCCTTGGCGCCTCGGGCGGCGGCGCGCTCCGGCGACAGCCGCTTCTCGATGAGGTCGACGATCCGCGTGATGGTGAACACGATCGTCAGGTAGATCGCGCCCGCCATGACGAACAGTTCCACCGGGGCGTAGGTCTGGCTGATGATCTTGCGGGCGATCCCGGTGACCTCGAGCAGGGTGATGGTGCTGGCGAGCGACGTCGCCTTGACCATCAGGATGATCTCGTTGCCGTAGCCCGGCAGCGCCTGGCGGATCGCCTGAGGGAAAACCACCCGGCGGAATCGCAGCCACGCGTTCATGCCGCAGGCCTTGGCCGCCTCGACCTGTCCCCAGGCCACCGATTCGATGCCGCCGCGGATGATCTCCGAAGTGTAGGCGCCGGTGTTCAGGGTCATCGCGATGATCGCGCACCAGTACGCCTCGCGCAGCACCGGCCACAGGAAGCTCTGCTTGATCAGGTCGAACTGCCCGGTGCCGTAGTAGATCAGGAAGATCTGCACCAGCAGCGGGGTGCCCCGGAACACGTAGACATAGACCTTCACGAAGCCGACCAGCGGGGCGATGCCGGAAGTCCGCAGCACCGCCAGCAGGACCGCGAGAAAGAAGCCCAGGAACAGCGACAGCGCGGCCAGTTGCAGCGTCATCGGCACGCCGGCCAGCAGCTGCGGGAAATATTCGGGGAACAGCTCGAATCGCATCGATCAGGCCCTCCGAACGCCGCGGTTGGCCCACAGCTCGGCCAGCCCGAAGGCCCGGTTGGAGCCGGCCGTCAGCACCAGGTAAAGGACCGCCGCCGACAGGTAGAACACGAACGGCTTCTGGGTCGAGCCCGAGGCGATCGACGCCGAGCGCATGATCTCCACCAGCCCGACGATCGAGATCAGCGAGGTGTCCTTCAGGGTGAGCTGCCAGACGTTGCCGAGCCCGGGCAGCGCGTAGCGCGCGACCTGCGGCACCAGGACCCGGCGGAACAGCAGCCAGCCGCTCATCCCGCAGGCGCGCGCCGCCTCGAGTTGGCCGCGCGGCACCGCCAGCACCGCGCCGCGGATCACTTCGGTCGAATAGGCGCCCGAGACCGTGCCGAGGGCGATGGCGCCGATCGTGAAGGCGTTCAGCTCGATGTAGCCGTCATAGCCGAACAGGCCGCGGGCGATGCTCATCACCGCCTGATTGCCGCCGAAGAACAGCAGGTAGATCACCAGCAGGTCGGGGACGCCCCGGATCACCGTGGTGTAGCCCTGCCCGAGCCAGCGCAGCGGCGGCAGGTGGGACAGCTTGGCGGCGGCGCCGAACGAACCGATCAGCACGCCGAGCGCGAACGCCACGACCGAGAGCGCCAGCGTCCACAGCGCGCCGCGGACCATCTCGTCGCCCCAGCCAGCGTCCCCCCAGGCCAGCAGGCTCACCCAGTCGCCCATGCGCGCTCGGCACTCCCCCGGTTGCGGCGGGACCGGCCCGGATCCCCTTCCAGGCCGGTCCCCGCCCCGTCAGATCACTTCTTCGCGGAAGCGTCGAAGCCGAACCACTTCACCGCCAGCTTCTCGAGCGACCCGTCGTCGATCGCGGCGTTGATCGCCTTGTCGAACATCGCCGTCAGCGAGGGGTCGTCCTTGCGGATGCCGGCGCCGACGCCGGCCCCGAACGGACCGCCGGTCATGTGCGGGCCGACCATCACCATGTCCTTGCCCTTGTCGCTGGAGAGCAGCGGCACCCAGTAGGAGGCGGACGCCAGCGCCGCGTCGACGCGGCCGGCCTGCAGGTCCAGGTCGAGGTTCTCCTGGGTGTCGTAGGTTTTGACGGTGACGTCCTTGCCCAGGTACTCGCGCAGGAAGTTCTCGTGGGTGGTCGAGATCTGCACGCCGATGGTCTTGCCTTTGAACTCGCCGATGACCGCGTCAATGGCCTTCTTCTCGGCGGCGTCGACCTCGTCGAGGCCGAGGCGCTCGGCCTCGGTCTTGAAGCCCGCCGACTTGCTCGCCTTGGTCACGACGAAGATCGCCGGGGTCTGGGCGTAGGAGCGCGAGAAATCGATGACTTCCTTGCGCTTCGCGGTGATCGACATACCGGCCATGATGGCGTCGTACTTGCCGGCCTGCAGCGCCGGGATGATGCCTTCCCAAGCCTGCTGGACGACCTCGCACTCGACCTCCATGCGCTTGCACAGATCGGCCGCGAGATCGACCTCGAAGCCGACCAGCTTGCCGGAGCTGTCGGTGGCGTTCCACGGCGCGTAGGCGCCCTCGGTGGCGATCTTGACCTTCGCGCCCTTGGCCCATTCCTTGGCCGACGCGTCGGCGGCGATACCCGCGACGGCGAGCGCCGCGACCGCGGCCAGCGTGGTAAGCGTCTTCTTCACGTGAAGTCCCTCCTGGTCTCTTGTTGGTCCCTGTCGAACAACCCGTCCCCGTCGGACGTCTACCCGACGACCTCGTGTGCCGAGGTCGCGAGGAATTGGCGGCAGCGCTCGGACCGCGGCGCGCCGAACACCTGGGCCGGCGGCCCCTGCTCCTCGATCCGGCCCTGGTGCAGGAACACGATCTCGCTCGACACCTCGCGGGCGAAGCGCATCTCGTGGGTCACGATGATCATCGTGCGGCCCTCCTCGGCGAGCTGCCGCATGACCCGCAGCACCTCGCCGACAAGCTCGGGATCGAGCGCCGAGGTCGGCTCGTCGAACAGCATGACCTGCGGCTCCATCGCCAGCGCGCGCGCGATCGCGCAACGCTGCTGCTGGCCGCCGGACAGGTGGGCCGGGTACTCGTTGCGCTTCTCGACGATCCCGACCTTGTCGAGCAGCGCCTCGGCGCGCTCGATCGCCTCGCGCTTCGGCACCCCCAGGACGTGCACCGGAGCCTCGATGACGTTCTCGAGCACGGTCATGTGGGTCCAGAGGTTGAAGCTCTGGAACACCATTCCGAGCCGCGAGCGGATGCGGTCCACCTGGCGGGTGTCGGCCGGCCGCAGACCGCCGGTGCGCGACGGCACCATGCGGATCAGCTCGCCGTCGACCCGCACCTCGCCGGCATCCGGGATCTCGAGGAGGTTGATGCAGCGCAGGAAGGTCGACTTGCCGGACCCGGAAGCGCCGATCATGGAAATGACGTCGCCCTGGCGCGCGGTCAGTGACACGCCCTTCAGAACCTCGAGGGAGCCGAACCTCTTGTGAAGGTCGACGACCGACAGCATCGCGCCATCACCGCTGGCGACGACAGGTTCGGACGGGGCTGCGACCATCGACGGTCCTGGGACGGAGTGCGCTGCAACAAACGTGTAATGCGGCAGCATAGCCGGCGACACGCGACCGGCAACGGATTTTTGCCGGCTGGGAGCGGCTGCGATCGGGTTCCGGCAACAGTGAAGCCGACGGGAACGGCGGCGCGTTCTACCTCACGATCGGCAGCTCGCGCGGCGCCCGCTTCGTCAGGAGCTCGGCCCCGGACGACGTGATCACGACGTTCTCCTCGTGCACGATCATCCGGCCGGGCGCGTATTCCATGCCGGGCTCGATCGTGAGGACCATGCCCTCGCGGATCCGGGTCCCGTCACCGGGCCGGTGCGATGGCGGTTCGGTCAACTGCAGCCCGAGACCGTGACCGAGACGGCCGACGTTGTTGCCGGCCGAGCCGCCGGCCTCCAGGATTCTCGCCATTGCCCGCCAGACGTCGTCGGTCGCCGCCCCCGGCACCGCCGCGGCGATGCCCGCCTCGGTCGCGTCCCACACCGTTTCGTGCGCCCGATGGGCGTCGTCCGACACCCGTCCGACCGCGTAGTTGCGGTCGAAATCGCAGAAATAGCCGTTCCAGGTCGATCCGGTGTCTATGAACAGGATGTCGCCCTCGGTCAGGATCCGGTCGCCCGGGCCGCAGACGATCTGCGCCACGCCGCCCGGGCCGGAGATCGCCGGCATGAACGGCGTGGCATCGGCGCCGCGGGCGGCGATGTCGATGCGCAGGCGACGGCACACCTCGCGCTCGCTCACGCCGATGCCGATCGCCGTGGGCAACGCCTCGTAGGCGTCGCTGGCGATCCCGCAGATGTGACGGATGCAGGCGATTTCGGCGTCGGTCTTGACCATCCGCGCCTCCCAGGCCGCCGGCGCACCGTCGACGATCTGCACGCCGCGCAACCGCTCGCGCAGCGCCAGGAAGTCGAGCACCGGCATCCGCAGGGTCATCTCGCGGCCGAGTTCGGCGCCGACGCGGCCGAAGCGCCGCGGCAGTCCGTCGATGGCGTCGGCAAGCAGCGAGACGCCGTCGTCCTCCGGGACCGGAGCCGGCCAGGTCCGGATGTCGGTCACCCACGTGCGCGCCATTTCCGGCGCGCCGATCTCCGGAATGACCGCGATCGGTCCGCCGTCGATCGGCACCAGCACGAACCACGGCCGCGTCGGGCTCTCCCAGAACTGGCTGTCGAAGCCGGTGACGTACCGGATGTTCGGCGGGGTCGTGAACAGCAGCGCGTCGAGCCGGTGGGCCAGCATGATGGCCTGCAGGCGGGTCAGGCGGCGCTCGAACTCGCTGGGCGGGAAGAGGCGGTCAGGCGCGGACTGGGGCATATCGGGCGCTCCACCGATAGGGGCTGCGACGCGGCGCGGCAAGCGCCACGCCCAGGCTATGCCGCAAGCCGATGCGCCGTCACTGCGGCAACGCCTCCAGGCGCCGCCGCACCGCGCCGCCGACCGGCGAGTCCGGTGGCAGCTTCTCGAGCAGTTGGCCCCACAGGTCGCGCGCCTCGCGCGTTGTCGCCCCGTCGCACCGCGATCAGCCCGCCGAAGAACAGGCCCTCGGCGTTGTCCGGCTCCAGCCGCCTGACCCGGTCGATGACCTCGGTGAACGCCGGCGGCATGTCGCGCTCGGACGTCCCGGGCGGGAACAGAGCGTGCGCGTAGTCGAGCTGGACCTCGATGTCGTCGGGCGCCAGATCGGCGGCACGGCTGTAGGCCTGCACCGCCTCCGGGCGTCGGTTCAGCACCAGGTAGGAGCGGCCAAGCCGGCGCCAGCCATCCAGGTCATCCGGATTCGACTGCAGGCGGGTCGCCAGTCCGTCGACCATTCCGCGGATCATGGCCAGCCGATCCTCCGCCGGCATCTCGCGGGCCGCGGCCATGTCGTCGGAGGTCGGGCCCCGGGCCGGCGACGCATCCTCGGTGGCCTGCCGCCGAACCTCGCTGCCGATCCGCGCCCTGAGCGCGGCCAGGTCGGCGCCGGATTCCGACGCCGCCTCCTCGATGCGCTCCAGCAGCACCGGCCGCCACGGCGCGTCGGCCGGCGGTGTCCGCCTCCAGGGCGACCCACCGTTCCAGCGCCTCGTCGATCCTCCCGGCCTGGCGGCTGGCGAGCCCGAGGTAGAACCGGGACCTCGGTTCGCCCGGCATCTTCTCCAGGGCGTGCAGGAACGCTTCCCGGGCGGCCTCGCCGACGATGCCGTCTTCGGCACGGACCAGCGCTTCGCCAAGCTGCGCGAAGGTCTGGGCGTCGCCGCCGCCGGCGATGGTCGCGCTGCGATAGGCCTCGACCGCGCCCGACGGATCGCCGAGCGTCATCCGCGTTCGCCCGAGCAACTGCCAGCCCTTCGACGTCGTCGGGCTGTTCGGCGAGGCGACGCTCCAGGTTGGCCGCCATCTCGGCCAGTCCGCGTTGGCTCTCCACCACCTCGGCCATGCGCGCGCGTTCGGCCGAGCGCGACGCCAGCGGCGCGTCCGGAAGGCCGGGCCGGCCCTGTATAAGGTAAAGCGCGGTGCTGCCCACCGGGACCGCCAGCACGACCAGCGCGGCGGCGGCGAACCGGCGGCGGCGGCTGGCCCCGGCGGGTGCCGGCGGCGCGGCCGCCGCCGCCGCATCCCGTCGCTCGGCCTCGACCAGCATCCGGCGCTCGATCTCGAGGCGCGCCGCTTCGGCGCTGCCGGCGTCGAGCCGGCCGGTGGCGCGGTCGCGCTCGACCTCACCCAACTGGTCGCGCAACACCTCGAAGCCGTGTTCGGAGCGGTCCGGGGAAACGGTCTGGCGGCGCACCAGAGGCGCCAGCAGCGCCAGCACCACCGCGAGCAGCAGCGCGCCGACGATCAGCCACAGCATCATTGCCGGCCCTCCGACGGCTGTTCGGCGGCGGCGGCGTCGTCCGACAGCAGGGCCTCCAGGCGTGAGCGCTCCTCGGCGGACAAAGGAGCGGGTTCGTCTCGGCGGCGAGCGCGGCGAGCGGCGGCGAACGCGATCCCGACGGCGCCGATCCCCAGCAGGGCGAACGGCCCGTACCACAGCAGCCAGGTGCTGCGGGTGCGCGGCGGTTCAAGCAGGACGAAGGCGCCGTACCGCGCCACCAGGTAGTCGAGGACCTGCTGGTCGCTGTCTCCAGCCACCAGCCGCTCGCGCACCACCCGTCGCAGATCGCGGGCGAGGTCGGCGTTGGAATCGTCGATCGACTGGTTCTGGCAGACCAGGCAACGCACGCCCAGGCTCAGGCTGCGCGCCCGGTCCTCCAGCATCGGGTCGGCCAGGACCTCGTCGGGCTGCACCGCCAGCGCCGGCGCGATCGGGGTCGCCGCGAGACACGCGAGCGCGAAGGCCAGGGCGGCGGGACGGATCACTTCGCGAGTTCCTCCAGCAGCGGCAGCAAGGTTCGACGCGCCGCGTCCTCGGTGAGGAGGCCGACATGGCGATGCCGGATCCGGCCGGCGGCATCGACCACGAAGGTCTCCGGAACCCCGTAAACCCCGAGTTCGATGCCGACACGGCCGTCGCGATCGACGCCGACGCCGCGGTACGGATCGCCGAGCTGGGCCAGAAACCGGCGGGTCGCCGCCGGGTCGTCCTTGTAGGCGATGCCGTAGATCGGAACGCCCTCGGCGGCCAGCCCGACCATCAGCGGGATCTCCTGCCGGCACGGCGCGCACCACGAGGCGAACACGTTGACCAGGACCGGACGGCCGGTCAGTTCCACCGACTCCAGGCCCGGCACGTCCGGCGTCAGCCCCGGCAGCGCGAACGGCGGCACCGGCTTGTCGAGCAGCACCGAGGGCAGCGCGCGCGGATCACGGCCCTCGAGGATGGGCCACCCGAGCGCGCCGATCAGGCCGACGACCACGGCCAGCGGCACCAGGAACAGGAGGCGGCGCACCGTCAGTCCGAATCGCCGACGCCGGCATGGGCCGGGCGCCAGCTGGCCCGGCGTGGTCCGGGCGCCCCGACGCGCAGACGGCGGTCGGCCAGCGACAGCAGGCCTCCGAGGACCATGATGCCGCTGCCGATCCACAGCCACAGCACCAGCGGCTTCACGTAGATCCGCACCGTCCAACGTCCTTCGCCGGCGGGCTCACCGAGCACGGCGTAGAGGTCGGCGTCGGGGCGGGTCCGGATCGACGCCTCGGTGGTGCGTTGACCCTCGACCGGGTAGAAACGCCGCTCGGATTCCAGCCGTTCGCCGTTCGCCAACAAGAAGGTCCCGACCTCCGCCTCATAGTTCGGACCTTGCTGGAGGGTCACTCCCTCGAACACGATGGATCGTCCGGCGATCTCGATCCGGTCGCCGGCCCTTGCGAACCGCACCACCTCGCTCGAGAAGTGGGTCTCGCCGATCGCCCCCATGATGAACACCGCGACCCCCAGATGGGCGAGGCTCATGCCGTAGGCCGATCGCGGCAGCCCGAGCGCGCGCGACAGCGACTGGCCGAGCGGAATCCGGAACAGCCGCACCCGCTCGGCCCATTCGGTGACGACCGCCACCGCCAGCCAGACGGCCAGGCCGAAGCCGAGCGCGGCCCCCACCGGTGCGCCGCGGATGTACAGGACCGACAAGCCCGATTCCGAACGGCTGCCAGAGCGGCGATCCAGAGCTTTCCGAGCGCCGCCGCCAGGTCGCCGCGCTTCCAGGCCAGCAACGGTCCGACACCCAGCGCCAGGATCGTCGGCACCATCAGCGGCACGAACGTCGCCTCGAAGTAAGGCTCGCCGACCGAGACCTTCTCGCCGGTGATCGACTCCAGGGCGAGCGGGTACAGGGTGCCGATCAGGACGGTCGCGGCGGCGGTGCTCATCAGCAGGTTGTTCAGCACCAGGCCGCCTTCCCGGCTGACCGGGCGGAACATGCCGCCGCCCTCCATGGTCGGCGCCCGCCAGGCGTACAGCATGAAGCTGCCGCCGACAGCGATCGCCAGCAGCGCCAGGATGAACAGGCCGCGCTCCGGATCCACCGCGAAGGAATGCACGCTGCTGAGCACCCCGGAGCGAACCAGGAAGGTCCCGAGCAGCGACAGCGAGAAGGCCACCAGCGCCAGCAGGATGGTCCAGCTCTTCAGCGCGCCGCGCTTCTCGACCACGATCGCCGAGTGCAGCAGCGCGGTGCCGGCCAGCCACGGCATGAAGCTGGCGTTCTCGACCGGATCCCAGAACCACCAGCCGCCCCAGCCGAGTTCGTAGTAGGCCCAGCCCGAGCCGAGCGCGATGCCGGCGGTCAGTGCCGTCCAGGCCGCCAGCGCCCAGGGCCGCACCCAGCGCGCCCAGGCCGGGTCGACCCGGCCCTCCATCAGCGCCGCGACGGCGAACGAAAACGTGGTCGAGTACCCGACATAGCCGATGTAGAGCATCGGCGGGTGCAGGGCGAGGCCGATATCCTGGAGCAGCGGGTTCAGCCCGTTGCCGTCGAGCGGCGCCGGGTCGAGGCGCTCGAACGGGTTCGAGGTGAACAGCACGAAGGCGAGGAAGCCGACGCCGATCATGCCCTGTACCGCGAGCGTGCGCGCCCTCAGCCCGTCCGGCAGATTGCCGCCGAAGGCCGCCACCGCCGCGCCGAACATGGCCAGGATGAGCACCCAGAGCAGCATCGAGCCCTCGTGGTTGGCCCACACGCCGGAGAGCTTGTAGATGAACGGCTTGGTGGAATGCGAGTTGGTGGCGACGTTGATCACCGAGAAGTCGGAGACCAGGTAGGCGTGGGTCAGCGCGCCGAAGGCGATCGCGACCGCCCCGAACTGAACGAGCGCCGCCGGCTGCGCCAGCCCCATCAGCCCGGTGTCGCCGCGGGCGGCTCCCCACAACGGGACCGTCGACTGCACCACCGCTACCATCAGCGCCACGGCGATCGCCATGTGTCCGAGTTCGGCAATCATGACCCGCCTCCTTTCGGCGCGCCGTCCGGCTGCCAATGTCCCTGACGCTTGAGCGCGTCCGCCACCTCCGGCGGCATGTAGGTCTCATCGTGCTTGGCCAGCACCTCCTCGGCTTCGAAGGTGCCGCCGGCGAGGCTGCCCTGGGCGACCACCCCCTGCCCCTCGCGGAACAGGTCGGGAAGAACACCGACGAACCGGATCGGCAACGTGGTGGTGCCATCCGTTACCTGGAAATGGATCTCACCGTCTCCCGGGCCGCGGGCCACCGATCCGGCCTCGACCAGGCCGCCAACCCGGATCCGCTGCCCCGGCGCCAGCTGCCGGTCGGCCAGGTCGGTCGGGCTGAAGAAGAAGACCACGCTGTCCTCGAACGCGGTCAGGACCAGCGCCGCGGCGGCGCCGAGAAACGCGAGGCCGCCGAGGATCAGGGCGAGACGACGGTTCTTGCGTGATCGATAGGCGCCGCGGCTCATCCCTGGACTCCCTCACCAGCCTGCCGGCGGCGCGGGTCGATCCCTGCGGCGCGCAGCCGCTCGACCTCGGCCTCGCCGTTGCGCGCCGACGTCCAGGCCCAGACCAGCAGCCCTGCCATCACACCGAACGCAATCCCATACGACGGCCAAACGAACGCCGCGTAACCTCCCATCGCGAAGAATTCCGACAAACCCGGGTCGCTCCTGTCAGCCCCCTGACCGCCTTGCATAGAATCTAAGGGATAGCGTCGCCCCCGCCAAGATATCGATCGGTCGGCGCGACACCGTCACGCATCCGGCAGCGACAACCGAAGCTGGCGCAGCCGTCGCTCGGCGTACAGCGCGCGAATTCGCAGGATGAGCGCCACGGCAAACACCGCGACGTAGCCGCCGGCCATGACGAACAGCGGCGTCAGCATCGCCGGGTCGATGGTCGAGCCGCCCATCCGCAGCACGCTCGCCGGCTGGTGCAGGGTGTTCCACCAGTCCACGGAGAACTTGATGATCGGCAGGTTCACGACGCCGACCAGCGCCAGAACCGCGCCCGCCCGGCCGCCGCGCTCCGGATCGTCGAAGGCGTTGGTCAGCGCGATGTGGCCGAGATAGAGGAACAGCAGCACCAGCACCGACGTCAGGCGGGCGTCCCAGACCCACCAGGTGCCCCACATCGGCTGCCCCCAGAGCGCCCCGGTGGCCAGCGCGACCACCGTGAAAGCCGCGCCGATCGGCGACGCCGCGCGCGCCGCAAGGTCGGCCAGCGGGTGCTTCCAGATCAGGAAGGCGGCGCTGGCGATCGCCAGCGTGGAATACACCGCCATCGCCAGCCAGGCGGCCGGCACGTGGACGTACATGATCCGGACCGTCTCGCCCTGCTGGTAATCGGCGGGCGACCTGAGCAGCGCCATCCAGAGACCGACCCCGAGCAGCAGCACCGCCGCCGCGCCGAGCCACGGCAGGACCGCGTTGGCGAGGCGCAGGAAACGGGTCGGGTTGGCGAAGCGGTGCATGGTTTCGATATCCCCTACTCGACGGCCTGACGCAAGGCCGCTCCGGCGGCCAGCGGCGCCAGCGGGATCGCCGCGGCCAGCAGCGCCGCCAGCAGCAGCAGGTGCGGCCGGGTCGACAGGCCGGCACCGCCGGCCTCGATCGCCGCGACCCCGAAGATCAGCACCGGGATGGTCAGCGGCAACACGATCAGCGCCACCAGGACGCCGGCCCGCCGCGCGCCGACCACCAGCGCCGCGCCCACCGTGCCGAGCAGGCTGACGGTCGGGGTGCCGAGCAGCAACCCCGCCATCAGCGCCGGATACGCCGCCGACGGCAGGTCGAGCGTCACCG
The DNA here is from genome assembly GCA_018401495.1 of Rhodospirillaceae bacterium. Classification (GTDB taxonomy): domain Bacteria; phylum Pseudomonadota; class Alphaproteobacteria; order Thalassobaculales; family Thalassobaculaceae; genus Thalassobaculum_A. The sequence goes on along the minus strand of JAGYJX010000004.1, from coordinate 18,399 downwards.
CCAGCAACGGCGCCAGCAGCACCGTCGGCAGCCCGGTGGTCAGCCAGTGCGCCACCGCCTTGGCGAGCGCCACCATCGCCAGCGGCAGCCCGGAAAGCGCCAGCAAGTCGAGGCCGCCATCGTCGGCATCCTGCTGGAACAGGCGGTCGAACGACAGCATCGCGGCCAGCAGCGCGGTCACCCACAACACCCCGCCGGCGATCCGGGCGAGCAGCGCCGGCGACGGCCCGATCCCGAGCGGGAACAGCGCCACCACCACCACGAAGAACGCCAGCGTCATCGCGACATCGGCGCCCTGGCGCCGGGCCAGGCGCAGATCGCGGCCGACCAGGGCGAGGAAGCCGCTCACGGCCGTCCCGTCCTCGGCGAAGGAAGCCGGATCCAGGCTCTCGGCGCCGGCGCCGAGTTCGAGCGCCGTGTGGGTCGCCGCCACCACCATCCCGCCGGCGCCGCGGTGCGCCGCGATCGCGTGCTCGAGGGCGACCACCGACGCGGCGTCCAGTCCGACCGTCGGCTCGTCCAGCAGCCACAGCGGCGCCCGGCTGGCCAGCACCCGGGCCAGCGCCACCCGGCGACGTTGCCCGGACGACAGCCACCCGGCCGGCAGTTCCGCCAGTCGGACGAGGCCGAGCGCGGCCAGCGCCTCGGTCACCCCGTCCGACGGCCGCCCGGCGACGCGAAGCGCCGACTCGATGTTCTCGCGGGCGGTCAGGGCGGGCTTCAGGGCATCGGCGTGGCCAAGCCAGCCGACCCGGTCGGCGTGCGCCTCGCGGTCGCGGGCGATCGGCTCGCCGTTCCAGAACACGTCGCCGGCCTCGGCACGGCCGAGCCCGGCCAGGACCCGCAGCAGCGTGGTCTTGCCGCCGCCGTTGCGGCCGGCCAGCCGCAGGGCGCCGCCGGCGGCCAACGCGAAGCAGACGCCACGGAACACCGGGCGTCCGCCCCGTCGGGCGTCGAGGTGATGCGCTTCGAGCCGATCCGTCCCCGTCATCACGCCTCTATAGCGTCCATCGGGGCAATCGACCATCTGGAGAGGGAAAAGGAAGCGACGCCGCACTGCGGGGGGGGGAGGACGGCGCCGCTTCACAGTATCAGACGGGAAACCTCCCGTCCGGCCACCCGGTGTAGGTCCGCAATGGCCTTCACGCAGATATGGGAACGACCGATCGCGGTGTCGAGGCCCCGGCGCCTCCGCGGTGCGATCTTCGACGATCGTGGTCACCGTTCGTGGGATTGGCGCTCGCCAACGGCTGGTCTAGTGTTCCGGTCCCTTCAGGAAAGACCCGGCGCGCGGTCCTCGCGACCCGCCCGTCCCGCGCCAGCCAACGGAGAGACCATGGCCACTCTGGAAACCGCGGCCGCCGAGCCGATCATCGTCGAGCGCCGGGGCGGCGTCGGCGTCGTCACCTTCAACAACCCGGCGCGCCACAACGCCATGTCGCTCGCCATGTGGCGGGGCGCCGCCGAGGCCATCGGCGCGTTCGCCGACGACGACGCGGTGCGGTGCGTGGTGTTCACCGGGGCCGGCGACAAGGCTTTCGTGGCCGGCGCCGACATCTCGAAGTTCGAGAGCGAGCGATCGTCGGTCGAACACATCGAGATCTACAACCAGGCGGTCTCGACCTACCACAAGACGGTGCAGAGCTTGATGAAGCCGACGATCGCGCGGATCGACGGCTACTGCATCGGCGGCGGCCTCGCCATCGCGCTCGACTGCGACATCAGGGTGGCCTCCGACGATGCCCGCTTCGCGGTGCCGGCCGCCAAGCTCGGCATCGGCTACGCCTTCGAGGGCGTGCGCCGGCTGTACGACATCGTCGGCCCGCAATTCGTCGCCGAGATCTTCTACACCGCCCGCCAGTTCGACGCCGAGGAGGCCCGCATCATGGGCCTGGTGAACCGGGTGGTGCCGAAGGCCGAGCTCGACGACGCGGTCTGGCCGCTGGCCGAGCGCATCGCCGGCAACGCGCCGTTGTCGATCGCGGCGGTCAAGCACTGCCTGATGGAACTGGCCAAGCCGCAGCGCGACTGGGATGTCGAAGCGGTCAACCGGACCGTCGCAAAATGCTTCGACAGCGCCGACTACAAGGAGGGCCGCACCGCCTTCATGGAGAAGCGCAAGCCGAACTTCAGCGGCAGCTGAGCTGGACTTTGGGCCAATAGTGCGATGGCAGATCGCCCGGGCGGCAGCGCCCCCTCTCTTGTCGTCATTCCGGACCGGGCCGCCGCAGGCGGCACGGAGCCGGAACCCAGCCGACGCACCGCATTTGCAGCGGCCTGTGCCCGTCGCCCCGTAGGTTCCGGCTCGGCCGCGCCGGGGCGGCGCGTCCGTCCGGAATGACGATGGGAGTGGGGTCGGCCCCGCGGAGAACCGGATACTTTCATGTCCCGGCAGCAGCGGCGACGTCGACAAATCCCCGGGCCGCCGCGCTACGGACTATCTGCCGCCATCCCCGCCGTGCCAAATTGGCCAAAGTTGAGCTGAGGGCCGCTCAGAACCCGCGTCTGCCGGTGAACGGGCGGCCGGTGGCGAGCGAGACCAGGTGGGCGGCCATCAGCAGCGCGACCACCACCGCCACCACCTGAACCGCGGTCCACGGGACCACAGGCGGGTCGAGGCTCCGGCGCGGGCGGCGCTGCATGATCCAGCCGAGCACGGCGAGCCCGAGCGAGGCCGCCAGCACGGCGAGGGTGGCTTCAAGCGACATGGACGTGACGACCGACGACGAGGAGACGCAGCGATGACCGACGACGCGACGGTTGGCAAGACGGCTTACGACCCGGCGACCACTCAGGCTGCCGACCTGGAGCGACCGGCTCGAGGCCTTCCGCTCCGGCGACGACCGGCCGAGCGACTATCTCGCACGCTGCCTCGCGACCATCGCCGAGCGCGAGCCCGTGGTGCAGGCCTGGGTGACGCTGAACGAGCCGGGCGCGATGGCGGCGGCGGAGGAGTCCGACCGGCGCTGGCAGGCGGGAACGCCGCTGTCGCCGATCGACGGCATGCCGGTCGGCGTCAAGGACCTGTACATGACCCGCGACATGCCGACCCAGATGGGCAGCCCGCTCTACGCCGGGCGCACCACCGGCGAGGATTCGGCCTGCGTCCAGGCGCTGCGCCTCGCCGGCGCCGTCATCCTCGGCAAGACGGTCACCACCGAGCTCGGCTTCTCCCATCCCGGCCCGACCACCAACCCGTTCGACCCGGCCCGCACCCCCGGCGGGTCGTCGTCCGGGTCGGCGGCGGCGGTCGGGGCCGGCATGGTGCCCGCAGCCATCGGCAGCCAGGTGGTGGGCTCGGTGATCCGCCCCGCCGGGTTCTGCGCCAACACCGCGATCAAGCCGACGCTGGGCGCCCTGCACCGCGGCGAGCGCCAGGGCCTCAGCCACAGCCATCTCGGCGTGCACGCCGGCGGCATCGAGGACATGTGGGCGGTGACCCACGCCATCGCCCGGCTGAGCGGCGGCGACCCCGGCTCACCCGGGCTCTACGGGCCGGAGGCGGCGCCGGCGGCGATCGCCCCGCGCAGCCTGATCGTGGTCGAGAGCGAGGGCTGGGAGCAGACCGACGACGCCACCCTCGCCGCCTTCGAGCGGCTGCTCGAGGCGGTCGCCGATGCCGGGGTCACGCTGATCCGCCGCCAGGGCCGGGCCGACCTCGATGGCGTTCGAGCGCGAGATCGCCGAGAGCCTGCTGCTCTGCCGCGACATCTGCGGCTGGGAGTTGCGCTGGACGCTGCGCAACCTCGCCCGAAAGGACATCACCAAGCTCAGCCCGAGCATGCGCGTCCGGCTCGACCTGGCCGAGGCCATGAGCATCGACGACTACCGCGCCGCCCTGGCGAAGCGCGAGGCGATGCGCTCCCGGTTCCACGCCGTCGCCGGCACCGCCGACGCCATGATCACGCTGTCCTCGGCCGGGCCGGCGCCGTTCATGGCGGGCAATTCCGGCAAGGGCGAGCCCGGTATCACCCACACCACCGGGCTGCCGGCCTACAACGCCTGGACCTCGGCGATCGGCTGCCCCGCCGTCACGGTGCCGATGCTGGCGGTCGAGGGGATGCCGGTCGGGGTGCAGATCGTCGGCCGCCACGACGACGACTGGCGAACCACCGGCATCGCGCGCTGGCTGAAGGAGACGGTGGCGCCGGTGGCGGGGTAACGCGAGCGGCGGGTGGGTTCCGGCTCGATCCGCTCCGCTCACGCGGCCCGTCTCGGCCGGAATGACGAAGTTGGGGTGGGGGCCAGTTGGGGTGGGGGCCAGCCTCGGCGCGCGGCGGTCGGAGGCCCGCCCTTCTCCGTCGTCATTCCGAATGGGCGCGCCGCCGGCCTGCGGCGGGTGGCTTCCGGCTCGATCCGCTCCGCTCGAGCGGCCCGTCTCGGCCGGAATGACGAATGGGGGTGTAGGGCCAGCCTCGGCATGCGGCGGTTGGAGGCGCGCTCCCATTTCCGTCGTGATTGCGGCCGGGCGTGCTCGGCGGCCGGCGGTGCATTCCCTTCTCTGTCGTCATTCCGGACCGGGCCGCCGCAGGCGGGACGGAGCCGGAACCCACGGGGCGACGGGCCTGCTACTCGTAGCTCCTCGAGATCCGCAATCACCTTGCCGTCGTTCGGCAGTTCGCCCGGCGCCACCAGTCGCACGGCGCCGCGCAGCTTGGTGACCGCGGACAGGCTCGCAGCCACCGCCTCGGCCAGTCCCTCGGGCGACCCCGCCGCCTCGCAGACCAGGGTCATGCTGTCCTGACCTTTGGCACCGGTCACCTCGAGCCGGGCCCGGGCGATCTCCGCGTGGCGCCGGGCGACCTCGGCGACCTGCGCCGGGTGCACGAACATGCCCTTGATCTTGGTGGTCTGGTCGGCGCGGCCCATCCAGCCCCTGATGCGCAGGTTGGTGCGGCCGCACGGGCTGATGCCGGGCAGCACCGCCGAGAGATCGCCGGTGCCGAAGCGGACCAGCGGGTAGTCCGGGTTCATCACCGTGACCACCACCTCGCCGACCTCGCCGTCGGCGACCGGCGAGCCGGTGCCCGGGCGGACGATCTCGACGATCGCGCCCTCGTCGGCGATCAACCCTTCCTTCGCGTGCGATTCGTAGGCGATCAGGCCGAGGTCGGCGGTGGCGTAGGCCTGCAGTACCGCGACACCGTGTTCCAGCAGCTCGGCCCGCAGGCTCGGCGGCAGCGCCTCGCCCGACACCAGGCCGCGCTTCAGCGAGGACACATCGGCGCCGGTCTCGCGCGCCTTCTCCAGGATGATCCGCAGGAAGGACGGCGTGCCGATGTAGTTGGACGGCTTCAGCCCGGCGATCGCCTGGACCTGCTGCTCGGTGTTGCCGACTCCGGCCGGGAACACCGGGCAGCCGAGCGCGTGCGCGCCGCTCTCGGCGATCCGGCCGGCCGGGGTGAGGTGGTAGGCGAAGGTGTTGTGGACCAGTTCGCCCTGCGGAAACCGGCGGCGAACAGCGCGCGCGCGAAGCGGTAGGCGTCCGGGCCGTGGCCCTCCGGCTCGTAGATCGGCCCCGGCGACATGAACAGCCGGGCCAGCTTTTCGACCGGCGTGGCGTTGAGGCCGCCGAGCGGCGGGTCGGCGCTCTGCAGCTCCATCAGGTCGGATTTGCGGAGCACCGGCAGGGCCGGCCAGCGCCTCGCGGCCGGTGACGGCGGCCGGGTCGACATCGGCGAGCGCGCGCCCGAAATGCGCGCTGTTGGCCTTGGCGTGGGCGATCTGGCGCGGCAGGCACTCGGCCAGCGAGGCGGCGCGGGCGTCGGCGCTGCGGGTCTCGAGGTCGTCGTAGTGCTCGGCCATCGCGGCCTCTCCTGTGCTGGGGGCGACGCGGCTTCGGGCGTTCAGCCGAGCCAGCGCTTGCGGCGGCGGTACTGCTTGACGTCGCGGAAGCTGCGGCGGCCCTCGCCGCCGAGGCCGAGGTAGAACTCCTTGACGTCCTCGTTGTTGCGCAGGGTGTCGGCGGCCCCCTCCATCACCACCCGGCCGCTCTCCAGGATGTAGCCGTAGCGGGCGTAGCGCAGCGCCACGTTGGTGTTCTGCTCGGCCAGCAGGATGGTCACGCCCTCCTGCTCGTTGATCGACTTCACGATCTCGAAGATCTGTTCGACCAGCTGCGGGGCCAGGCCCATCGACGGCTCGTCGAGCAGGATCATCTTCGGCCGGCTCATCAGCGCGCGGCCGATCGCCGTCATCTGCTGCTCGCCGCCGGAGGTGTAGCCGGCCTGGCTGGAGCGACGCTCCTTCAGGCGCGGGAAATAGGCGTAGACCTTCTCCAGGTCCTCGGCGATCTGCCGGCGCTTGCCGCCGTGGATGAACGCGCCGGTCAGCAGGTTCTCCTCGACCGTCAGGTGGCCGAAGCAGTGGCGCCCTTCCATCACCTGGATCACGCCGCGGCGCACCAGCTCGTTCGGCGTCAGCTGGTCGATCCGCTCGCCGCCGTAGGTGATGCTGCCCTTCGTGACCTCGCCGCGCTCGACGCGCAGCAGGTTCGAGATCGACTTCAGGGTGGTCGACTTGCCGGCGCCGTTGGCGCCCAGCAGCGCCACGATGCCGCCCTCCGGCACGCTCAGGGACACGCCCTTCAGCACCAGGATGACATGGTTGTAGATCACCTCGATGTTGGTCACCGACAGCAGCGGCGGAGCGGTCTCGGCCTGGCCGGCCTGCGACGGGGCGAGTGTCATCGGTGTCTCCGGCTACCGGAAAAAAAGTGCGGCCGGCGGCAACCGCCGCCGGCCGGAACGCGCGCCGGTCAGTTGCAGGCGACCGGCGTGATGTTCTTCTCCTTGGCGTAGGCCGCTGCCGCCGCCTTCACCATCGGCTGCAGCACCGCGTCGTCGGCGGTGTACCAGTCGGAGGTGAACGACCAGGCCTTGCCGTCCCAGGTCTGGATGCGGCCGGAGCGCGCGCCCTCGTGGTCCGAGCAGCTGATCTTGATCGGCCGCAGCATGCCCTCGAAGCCGAGTTCCTTCAGGCGGGCCTCGGTGATGTCGAGGTTCTCCAGCCCCCAGCGGGTCTGCTCGCCGGTCATCGGCTTGTTGCCGAACTTCGCCATGGCGGTCCGGATCGCCTCGGTCCCGACCATCGCGTTGACGAGACCGCGGTTGTAGAGCACCTCGCCGACATCGTCCCAGTTGGTGCTGCCCTTGCCGGCGTCGTACAGGTTCTTCTTGACGTCGTCGTGGACGGCGTAGCGGCCGGCGCCGTGCTGCAGGGTGATGGCGTTGTAGCCCTTGGCGCCGTCACCGGCCGGCTCGACGTCCGGCTCGGCACCCGACCACCACACGCCGAACATCTGCTCGCGCGGGTAGCCGACGCCCGCGGCTTCCTTGATCGAGGTGGAGTTCATCACGCCCCAGCCCCACAGAAGCACGTAGTCCGGGCGGTTGCGCCGGATCTGCAGCCAGGTCGCCTTCTGCTCGACACCCGGGTGGGTGACCGGCATGGGGGTGAACTCGAAGCCGTGCATCTCGGCCCGCTTCTGCAACAGCGGGATCGGCTCCTTGCCGTAGGGCGAGTCGTGGTAGACGAGGACGATCTTCTTGCCCTTGAGCTTGTCGAGGCCGCCGTTCTTCTGGCCCAGGTGCTGGACGATCAGGTCGGCCGCGCTCCAGTAGGTCCCGAGCAGCGGGAAGTTCCACTGGAACACCGAGCCGTCGCGGGATTCCGAGCGGCCGTAGCCCATGGAGATCACCGGGATCTTGTCGACCGGGGCCTTCTCGGTCAGCGCGAAGGTGATGCCGGTCGACAGCGGGTTGACATAGGCGGTGCCGGTCGGGCCGTTGTTCTTCAGCCGCTCGTAGCACTCCACGCCACGGTCGGTGGCGTAGCCGGTGTCGCACTCCTCGTACTGGATCTTCACGCCGTTGATGCCGCCGTCGCGGGCGTTGAGCAGCGCGTAATAATCGGCCATGCCGTTCGCGAACGGGATGCCGTTCGGCGCGTACGCGCCGGTCCGGTAGACCAGGCCGGCGAGGTACTGCTCGCCTTCGGCCGTCGCTGGCGTCGCCATCGACAGGCCGAGAAGGGCAGCCGCGGCACCCCCCATCATCCAATGACCAAGCTTCATTGTGCGTGTCCTCCTCTGGTTGGCCATCTTTGTGACCTTATGGAAAAAGTGTCGTTCCTTAGTGTGGTCGATGTCCATGAGGAATCGCCGGAAACGGCCCGACCGATCAGTACGGGAACGGCCACAACCGCAACTTTTCCTTGAACACCGCCCACATCCGAGCCAGCCCGTGCGGCTCGACGATGAGGAAGAAGACGATCATCGCCCCGAACACCATGAACTCGATGTGCGAGATCAGCGCCGTCGACATCGGGATCCCGAGCCAGCCGGGGATCTGGTTCAGCAGGATCGGGGTCAGGACGATGAACGCGGCGCCGAGGAAAGACCCGAGGATCGAGCCGAGGCCGCCGATGATCACCATGAAGAGGATCTGGAACGACCGGTTGATGTCGAAGGCCAGCGGCTCCCACGAGCCGAGCCGCAGGAACCCCCACATCGCGCCGGCGACGCCGATCATGAACGAACTGACGGCGAACGCGCTCAGCTTCACCAGCAGCGGCCGGATCCCGATGATCTCGGCGGCGATGTCCATGTCGCGGATCGCCATCCAGGTCCGGCCAATCTGGCCGCGCACCAGGTTCAGGGCGACGATCGTCAGGAAGATCACCATGCCGAGGATCAGGAAGTAGCGTTCCTCCGGGGTGGCGATCGGCATGCCGAACACCGACAGGTCGCCGACGGCGACCGAGCCCGAGGCGGTGTAGTTGGTGAACCAGCCGACCCGCGCGAACACCCAGTCGAGGAAGAACTGCGCCGCCAGGGTCGCCACCGCGAGGTAGAACCCCTTGATCCTCAGCGACGGCAGGCCGAACACGATGCCGACCGCGGCCGCCATGAGGCCGCCGAACAGGAACACCACGATCAGGTTGTTGATCTCCGGCACCCGCAACCAGAGATTGTAGGCGGCGTAGGCGCCCACCGCCATGAACGCCCCGGTCCCGAGCGACACCTGCCCGCAATACCCGACCAGGATGTTCAGCCCGACCGCCGCCAGCGACAGGATCAGGAACGGGATCAGGATCTCGGTGTACAGGTACGGGGTGGCGACGAACGGCACCACCACCAGGGCGGCGGCCAGGATCGCCAGGATGATCCAGCGGTCCTGGACGATGCGGAAGATCCGCTGGTCCGACTCGTAGGTGGTCTTGAACTGGCCCGTTTCCCGGTAGAGCATGACTGCCGTCCTCCGCCGCTCAAACGCGCTCGATGATGCGCTCGCCGAACAGGCCCTGCGGCCGGAACAGCAGGAATGCCAACGCCAGGACGTAGGCGAACCAGTTCTCGATGCCGCCGCCGAACATCGAGCCGACATAGACCTCGGCCAGCTTCTCGCCGGCGCCGATGATCAGCCCGCCGATGATGGCGCCGGGCACCGAGGTGAAGCCGCCCAGAATCAGCACCGGCAGCGCCTTCAGCGCCACCAGGGCGATCGAGAACTGCACCCCGAGCTTGGCGCCCCACATCATGCCGGCGACCAGCGCGACCAGCCCGGCCACGGTCCAGACGATCAGCCAGATGTAGTTCAGCGGGATGCCGACCGACTGCGCGGCCTGGTGGTCGTCGGCGACGGCGCGCAGCGCCCGCCCGACCCGGGTCTTCTGGAAGAACACCGCCAGCACCGCCACCAGGATGCCGGCGATCACCGCCGCCATCAATTCGTAGGGGTCGACCAGCAGCCCGCCGGGGAACACGTCCTCGAACAGGAAGATCGGGTCCTTCGAGAGGAACAGGTCGATCTCGTAGATGTCGCTGCCCCAGATGGTCTGGCCGAAACCGTCGAGGAAGAAGGTGATCCCGATCGTCGCCATGAACAGGATGATGCCTTCCTGGTTGATCAACTGGCGCAGCACCAGGCGCTCGATGGCGAAGGCGAGCGCCATCATGATCAGCGCCGACAGCGTGAGGGCGACCGGAAACGCCACCCAGCCCAGGGTCGGCGCCATCCATTCCTGGAGCCGGGCCATCGACAGCGCCGCGAACAGCACCATCGCCCCCTGGGCGAAGTTGAAGACGCCCGAGGCCTTGAAGATCAGGACGAAGCCGAGCGCCACCAGCGAGTACAGCACGCCGGTCAACAGGCCGCCGAGCAGCACTTCGAGAAACGGACCCATGGTCTGGAGACCCCCTTAGTGGCTCACGCCCAGATAAGCGTCGATGACCTGCTGGTTCGCCCGCACCTCGGCCGGCGTGCCGTCGGCGATCTTCCGGCCGTAGTCGAGCACCACCACCCGGTCGGAAATGTCCATCACCACGCCCATGTCGTGCTCGATCAGGACGATGGTGGTCCCGAACTCCTCGTTCACCTCGAGGATGAAGCGCGACATGTCCTGCTTCTCCTCGACGTTCATGCCGGCCATCGGCTCGTCGAGCAGCAGGATCTCCGGCTCCATGGCCGAGCGCGCGGCCGAGTTCGACCCGCTTCTGCAGCCCGTAGGGCAGACGGCCGACGGGCGTGCGCCGGATCGCCTGGATCTCCAGGAAGTCGATGACCCGCTCGACGAACGCCCGGTGCTCCATCTCCTCGCGCTGCGCCGGCCCCCAGTACAGCGCCTGCCAGAGGAAGTTCCGCTTCATCTTCAGCACGCGCCCGGTCATCAGGTTGTCGAGCGTCGACATGCCGCGGAACAGCGCGATGTTCTGGAAGGTCCGGGCGACGCCGTTGGCGGCGGCGAAGTGCGGGTCCATGGCCGGCAGCTTGCGGCCCTTGAACGTGATCGATCCCGAGCGCGGCTTGTAGAACCCGTTGATGCAGTTGAGCATCGACGACTTGCCGGCACCGTTCGGGCCGATGATCGCCAGGATCTCGCCCTTTCGGACCTCGAAGCTGACGTTGTCGATGGCCTTCACGCCACCGAAGCCGAGCTCGATGTTCTCGAGGGTCAGCACCGCCTCGCCGAACACCCGGCGGTCATCCGCCGGTGCCGTCACCGCGCTATCCGCTTCCGCCACGGTTCAGCTCGCCTTCCTGAGTTCCGCCGCCGGCGTATCGCCGACATCCATGATCCGCATGTCGGCGACCACCCGGCCCTTGCGGCCATCCTCGAAGGTCACCTCGGTGTCGAGATGGGCGGTGGTCACCGGGCTGTAGAGCGCCTCGATCAGCTGGCCGTAGCGCTCGCCGACCACGCCGCGCCGCACCTTGCGGGTGCGCGTCAGCTCGCCGTCGTCGGCGTCGAGTTCCTTGTAGAGCAGCAGGAACCGCCGGACCCGCTGGCGCTCCGGCAGCGTCCGGTTGACCCGGTCGACCTCGGCCGCGATCAGGTCGTAGACCCGCGGCTCGGCCGACAGGCCGGTGTAGGAGGTGAAGCCGATGCGGTTCTTCTCGGCCCACTTGGCGACGATCGAGAACCGCACGCAGATGATCGCGGTCAGGTACTCGTGCCCGGCCCCGAGGATCACCGCCTCGCCGACATAGGGCGAGAACTTCAGCTTGTTCTCGATGTATTGCGGCGAGAAGCGCACCTTGCCGGCGGTCTCGGCGATGTCCTTGAGGCGGTCGATCACCACCAGCCGTCCCTTGGCGTCGAAATAGCCGGCGTCGCCGGTGTGCATCCAGCCGTCGCGCAGGTCGGCGGCGGTCGCCTCCGGGTTGCGGAAATAGCCGGTGAACATGTTGGGATGGCGGGTGACGATCTCGCCGACGCCCTCCGGGTCGGGGTTGAGGATGGTGACCTCGCAGCCTTGGAACGGCGGGCCGACCGTGTCGACGTCGAGTTCCTCGCCGGTCTGCAGGGTGTAGGCGCCGAGCGTCTCGGTCTGGCCGTAGAGCTGCTTCAGCGGCACGCCCATGGCCAGGAACAGCTTGAAGGTCTCCGGCCCCATCGCCGAGCCGCCGGTCGCCGCCGAGCGCACCCGGCTGAAGCCGAGGCGGTCGCGCAGGGCGCTGAACAGCATGACGTCGGCGAGGGTCGAGCGGCGCCCCTCCTCGATCGCCTTCATGCCGAGCTTCAGGCCCTTGTCGAAGATCCACTGGTTGACCGACGAGGCGTCCATGATGCGGGCGCGCATGTCGGCGGCGATCTGCTCCCACAGCCGCGGCGCCAGCAAGAGGAAGGTCGGGCCGATCTCGCGGAGGTCCTGGAACATGGTGTCCTGGCTCTCCGGGAAGTTCACCGTCATCCGGGCCACCAGCCCGAAACCGACGCAGTACACCTGCTCCATGATCCACGGCAGCGGCAGCACCGACACGTACTCGTCGGTGCTGTCCTTGGGATCGGCCTGCAGGTAGGTGATGGTGTGCCGGATGAAGCGGCCGTGCGGCAGCATCGCCAGCTTCGGGTTGGCGGTCGTACCGGACGTGGTGCACAAGATCGCCACGTCGTCGCCGGAGGTCGCGTCGACCAGCGCGTCGAAGGCGCCGGGGTCGGCGGCGTGCAGCCGCTCGCCGCGTTCCTCGAGCGCCGCCATCTCGTGCAGCCGCGGGTCGGTCTGCTTGCCCATGCCGCGGCTGTCGGCGTAGGCGATGTGCTCGACCGTGGCGACTTTTCCGGCAAGCCCGATCAGCTTGTCGACCTGCTCCTGGTCCTGGGCGTACACCAGCTTGGCGCCAGCGTAGCCGACCAGATAGCCGACCTCCTCCTCGAGCGCGTCGCGATAGATGCCGAGGGTCATGGCGCCGACGGCGTGGGCCGCAATCTCGGTCGCGATCCAGTCGACGTCGTTGTCGCCGACCAGCGCCACCACGTCGCCGGGTCCGATACCGAGGTCGCGGAACGCCAGCGCCAGCCGCCGCACCTTGGCCAGATATCCGGCCCAGGTGGTTTCGTGCCAGATGCCGTATTCCTTCAGCCGCAACGCCACTTCGTCCGGATGGCTCCGGGCGTTGTGCCGAAGCACCTTCGGCGTCGTGTCGTGGACCGACGGATCAAGTTTGCTCATCGAGCACAAATCCTCCCCTGTCTCCGGTCGAACAGGAAGGAGGGGAGACGCCCGCGTTGCCCGCGGTGCCGTTCATCCCAGTCGCGCTCCATCCCTGGTCGGCCTATCGCCCCGTCACCGGCCGCGTTGCCCGCGGCTCGGCCGAACGATCTCTCGTCTTTCACAACTCTTCCGTCCACTTCGACGGAGCATCTCGATTACGCGAATTCGTGTGAACTCGCAAGCGACTACCCTGCCGTCGGCGTCAGTCGCGGGACCGGAAGAACGGCGATCCGTCCGACAGGAACACCTCGCGACCGAAGCTTCCGAGCATCGCCACCGTCATCCACAACTGGTCGACGGTGCCCTGGCCGAGGGTGAGCGGGGCGGTCAGCCGGAAGTAGCGATACTCGGCAGCACCCGGGCTGGCGCTGCGGATCTCGTGCAGCAGAGGCCTTCGGGCAGCCACCACGTCCTGGTATTGCCGGGTGATCAGATCGGCATAGGGCGGGGGACGCAGGTCGACCGTCCGCCAACCGGTGGCGTCGTAGCCGAGCGCCCCGACCAGCGCCGAGCCGAACATGCGGTACCGGAACTCCCCGGAGGCGAGAACATCGACGATGCCGATCTGCCCCAGGGCGTCCGGCATGCGTTCAAGTTCCAAGGCGCTGCGCGGCGGTACACCGTCGACCTTGGGGGCCCGCTCCCAGGCACCGTAGGCTGAAAGCAGACGCGCATGCGGCGCGCTCGAAGGGTCGTGGGAGACCGACTCGAAACTCCACTCCTCATCGCGCGACGTGCGTGCCGTCATCTTGCCCACCTCGCGTCGACGGCGACCGCGGTCCGGCGCGCCCTTTCAGCGTGTGCTCACGATACCACAAGTTGTGCCGGCGGGGCACCCGAACGGCGGGCGCCGCGTGACGGGCTTGCCTTCGTGAACGGAAGCCCCTAAGCCGCCGGCCATGACTGTTCCTGACGACGACGGCTGGTTGATGGCGGGAGGCCACCGCGTCTACGCCGCCCGGATCCCCGCCGGAGCGGACGCCGCCGACCTGCCGCCCGCCGACCTGCCGCCCGCCGACCTGCCGCCCATCGTGTTCCTGCACGAGGGTCTTGGCGCCGTCACCATGTGGAAAGACTTCCCGGCCCGGCTTTGCGCGGCGACCGGGCGCGCCGGGCTGGTGCTGGACCGCTGGGGCCATGGCCGGGCCGATCCGCTGGACGGACCGGTGCGCGGCGGCCGGCCGCTGGACTATCACGCCCGCGAGACCGTGGCGCTGATCGAGACCCTCGACCGGTTCGAGATCCCGCGCGCCGTGCTGTTCGGGCACTCCGATGGCGGCACCATAGCCCTGCTGGCCGCCGCCGACGCGCCGCACCGGATTGCGGCCTGCGTGACCGAAGCCGCCCACGTCTTCGTCGAGGCGGTCACGCTCGCCGGCATCCGCGAGGCGCTCGCCGCCTACGAGGCGCCCGACAGCCGGTTGCGCGCCGGCCTCGCCCGCCACCACGGCGAGGAGCGCGTCGACCGGGTGTTCTACGGCTGGGCCGACGCCTGGCTGTCGCCTCCCTTCGCCGGCTGGGAGATGACCGGTCGTCTGGCCGAGATCCACTGCCCTGTCCTGGCGATCCAGGGGCTCGACGACCAGTACGGGACCCCGGAGCAGGTGCGCGCCATCGTCGCCGGGGTTTCCGGCCCGGCCGAGCCGCTGCTGATCGCCGGCTGCGGCCACTCGCCCCACCTGGACGCAGCGCCGGCGGTGGTTGAGGCGGTGCGCCGGCTGGTCAACAGCGCTTGATCGTTCGCCGCGCCTCTTCCGAAAAGCCGGCTGCATGACTATAAGGAGCGCGCAATTCCCGAAGGAGCCGACCGGGCCGAGGCGCACCTCGGACGGCCGCGCAGTCGATCTAGAGGAGACAGCCGTGACTGCTGGCCTGGACAGCTTCAAATCCAAGTCGACGCTCGACGTCGCTGGAAAGAAATACACCTACTACAACCTCGGCGCCCTGGCCGCCGCGCACCCCGAGGTGGCGCGCCTGCCGTACTCGCTGAAGGTGCTGCTGGAGAACCTGCTGCGCTACGAGGACGGCGTGACGGTGTTCCGGGAGGACATCGAGGCGCTGGCCGGCTGGGCGGCGCACCGCACTTCCGACCGCGAGATCGCCTACCGCCCGGCGCGGGTGCTGATGCAGGACTTCACCGGCGTGCCGGCCGTGGTCGACCTCGCCGCCATGCGCGACGCGATGGCGACCCTCGGCGGCGACCCCACCAAGATCAACCCGCTGTCGCCGGTCGACCTGGTGATCGACCACTCGGTGATGGTCGACGCCTACGGCGGCGCCGACAGCTTCAAGACCAACGTCGCCCTGGAATTCGAACGCAACAAGGAGCGCTACGAGTTCCTGAAGTGGGGCCAGAAGGCGTTCGACAACTTCCGGGTCGTGCCGCCGGGCACCGGCATCTGCCACCAGGTCAACCTGGAGTACCTGGCGCAGACCGTGTGGACCAAGACCGAGAACGGCGAGACGATCGCCTACCCGGACACCCTGGTCGGCACCGACAGCCACACCACCATGGTCAACGGCTTGGCCGTGCTCGGCTGGGGCGTCGGCGGCATCGAGGCGGAATCCTCGATGCTCGGCCAGCCGGTGTCGATGCTGGTGCCCGAGGTCATCGGCTTCAAGCTGACCGGCAAGCTGCCGGAGGGCGCCACCGCCACCGACCTGGTGCTGACCGTCACCCAGATGCTCCGCGCCAAGGGCGTGGTCGGCAAGTTCGTCGAGTTCTACGGCCCCGGCCTGGACGAGCTGCCGCTCGCCGACCGCGCCACCATCGCCAACATGGCGCCGGAGTACGGCGCCACCTGCGGGTTCTTCCCGATCGACAAGGAGACCCTCGCCTACCTGCGCTTCACCGGGCGCGACGAGGACCGGGTGAAGCTGGTCGAGGCCTACGCCAAGGCCCAGGGCATGTGGCGCGAGAAGGGCGCCCCGGATCCGGAGTTCACCGACACCCTCGGCCTCGACCTGTCGAGCGTGGTGCCGTCGCTCGCCGGCCCGAAGCGCCCGCAGGACCGGGTGCTGCTGACCGAGGCGAAGGCGAGCTTCGAATCCTCGCTGAAGAAGGTCTTCGGCGACGGCACCGGCACCGTCCGGTCGGTCCCGGTCGAGGGCTCCGACCACGCGCTGAGCGACGGCGACGTGGTGATCGCCGCCATCACCAGCTGCACCAACACCTCGAACCCGAGCGTGCTGATCGCCGCCGGCCTGGTCGCCCAGAAGGCGCACGCCAAGGGCCTCAAGGTGAAGCCGTGGATCAAGACCTCGCTGGCCCCGGGCAGCCAGGTCGTGACCGACTACCTGGACGCCGCCGGCCTGACCAGCGCGCTCGACGCCATGGGCTTCAACCTGGTCGGCTACGGCTGCACCACCTGCATCGGCAACTCCGGCCCGCTGTCCGACCCGATCGCGGCGGCGGTGGAATCCGGCGACCTGGCGGTCTGCTCGGTGCTGTCCGGCAACCGCAACTTCGAGGGCCGGGTCAACCCGCACGCCAAGGCGAACTACCTCGCCTCGCCGCCGCTGGTGGTCGCCTACGCCATCGCCGGCTCGATGCTGGTCGACCTGACCAAGGACCCGCTTGGCACCGGCAGCGACGGCCAGCCGGTCTATCTGAAGGACATCTGGCCGACCAGCCACGAGATCGAGGCGCTCATCCAGGCCAAGCTGACCCCGGCCATGTACCGCGGGCGCTACGCCAACGTGTTCGACGGCGGCGAGGAGTGGAAGGCGGTCGAAGTCTCGGGCGGCCTGACCTACGACTGGGATTCCGGGTCGACCTACGTCCAGAACCCGCCCTACTTCGTCGGCATGTCGAAGGAGCCGGGGGCCATCGAGGACATCAGGGGCGCGCGCGTCCTGGCGCTGCTCGGCGACTCGATCACCACCGACCACATCTCGCCGGCCGGCTCGATCAAGAAGGACGGCCCGGCCGGCGACTACCTGATCGAGCGGCAGATCCGGCCGCTGGACTTCAACTCGTTCGGGGCCCGGCGCGGCAACCACGAGATCATGATGCGCGGCACTTTCGCCAACATCCGTCTGCAGAACGAGATGGTGCCGGGGGTGATGGGCGGCATGACCCGGCACGTGCCGTCCGGCAAGGTCACCTCGATCTACGAGGCGGCCATGCAGTACCACGACGCCGGCACGCCGCTGGTCGTGATCGGCGGCAAGGAGTACGGCACCGGCTCGTCGCGCGACTGGGCGGCCAAGGGCACCCGGCTGCTGGGCGCCAAGGCGGTCATCGCCGAGAGCTTCGAGCGCATCCACCGCTCGAACCTGGTCGGCATGGGCGTCCTGCCGCTGCAGTTCCCCGAGGGCGTCGACCGCAAGTCGCTGGCCCTGACCGGTGACGAGACCATCGACATCACCGGTATCGAGGGTGGCATCACCCCGCGCATGACGGTGCCGATGACCATCCGCTACGCCGACGGGACGACCAAGACCATCGACCTGCTGTGCCGGATCGACACTCTCAACGAGGTCGACTACTACCGCCACGGCGGCATCCTGCATTACGTGCTGCGGACTTTGTCCGCCGCGGCGTAAACCTCCAGACCCGGCGGTTGCGAACAGGCGGGCGCTCCTTCGGGGGCGCCCGTCCTCGTTGCGGCGGCGTCGCCTGCGCGCTCCACGATACCGTGCGGCGACGGCTGGACCCTCGGCAGGCGACTGCAACTCTCGCCTCGCCGTCCGAATGGGGGATCGGTTCGATGCTCAGAGGCCGCTGCAAAGCGCTGACCACGGTCTTGGTTCTGGCCATTCTCGCGACGTCGCCCGCGCATGCCCAGCAGGCTGCCGTCCCGGCGGCCGCGGAAGCCGCCGCCGACACCCTACCGGTGTGGGAGCGCACGCTGTACAAGACCCTGACTTATCAGGCGGCGGCCAACCTTTCGGACCTGGCGCTTTATGACGTCGTGCTCGGAGGCACCGCCGCGGCCGGCGCCGGGTTTTTCGCGGTTAACGCCGCATCGGCGGCGGCTCTATACTTCGGCTTCGAATACGCCTGGCAGACGCTCGGGTCGTCGGCGCCAGAAATGACCCACGCCGCGATCGTGGAGAAGACCATCTACTACCGACTGCTGAACTCCAGCCGAAACTTCGCCCTCGGCTACGCGTTCAGCGGCAGCGCCGTGGTCGCCGCGGGCTTCGTGGCTGCCAACGTCGTCACCGACACGGCGATCTTCGTCAGCAACGAGTACGGCTGGGACGCGTTCCGCCCAATTGCTCGATGACCCTCCCGCGGAACTTCATGGGTCGCAGGGTCTTGAGATCGTGCATCCCTTGGTCGACCTGGCCGACAGGCGTAAAATGCGGCGTCACCACAAGACGACACGCAGTTCTTCGGGAGCGCCCGTCTGGTTTCGGCCTCGGCATGGGTGCGTAACGGGGACCACCGGTATGTT
>JAGYJX010000003.1 GCA_018401495.1 Rhodospirillaceae bacterium | reverse complement strand
CGGCGCCTCCGTACCCGAGTTGCTGGCGACCCACGCGCGCCTTGCCGCGCTGCCGGCGACCCGGGTGTTTCCGGGCCACTTCGAGGTGTTCGAGCGCGCGCGCCTGGTCACGCTCGTGGAGCGCTACCGCCGGGAAAAGGCGGCGTGACCGGCCGCCTCCTGATCCTGGCCGAGCGCGAGGCCGGCTGTGCCGAGCGGCTCCAAGCGGCCGGGTTCGGACCGGATGTGGCGACCGAGATCGCCGGCTACCTCAGCCAGGCAACCGATCTCGTCGCCTTCGAGGCGGCGATCGCCACCGCGCTCGCGTCGGTCGGCCTGTCGGTTCGGTTCGCCGATCCGACGGCGCCGGAGGATTGGCTGGACTGGCTGCGCGAGCGGCCGTCGGAGACGCTGGTTTGGCCAGTCACCGACGGGATCCGCTATTACCGGGGAAGCGCCGGCGCGGCGACCGCCCGGCTGATCGGCGCCCGTCGCTTCGGATCCCCGGCAGCCGTCCAGCATCTGGCCCAGGACAAGGCGAAGGCCGGCGCCGTCGCGGCGGCGCTCGGGGTGCCGGTGCCGGCGACGGGTCTGGTGCGAGACGGTGAATGGTTGTCTCCACGCCCGGCCGGAAGCGGCCCCTGGTTCGTCAAGCCGAACACCCTCGGCGCCAAGCTCGGCATCTGGGCGGACTCGCGGGTCGACGACCTCGAGGAGGCGCTTGCTCTGTCCAGGAGGATCTTCGCGCGCTACCGCGACGACGCCGTCGTCCAGGCTTACGTCCCTGGATACGACGTACGGGTATCCTGGATGGCGGTCGATCGTGAGGAGGCGGGGCTCGACCGCATCGGGGTGTACCGTCTCGACAGCGGCGGCGGCGGCGAGACCGCCGGCGCGTTCATGACGATGGCGGACAACCGGACCCTGTCGGGAACCGCGGATACCGAGGGAACGGCGTCGGCGTCGCGGGCGGGTAGCGCGGCGTTCGTGCCGCGAATGGTCGATCTGGCGCTCGGGGAGCCGGCGCTCGCCGCCGAGGTCGCCGGGCTCGCGTGCCGGGCCGCTGCCGCGATCGGCCTGCGCGACGTGTTCTCCATGGACTTTCGGGTCGGATGGGACGGAAAGCCATGGCTGCTGGAGTTCGAAAGCTGCCCGGCTGTCACCATCTATGACTTCCGACGCTACCTCGCCGACCGCTGGGGCTGCGATCTGCCGGAAGCACTGGCCCGGGCGATACCTGTAGCGCTTGGTCGAGGCGACGAACTCTGACCCGATGGTCGGGGCCTCGGCCTCCTCCCGAGGACCGGTCACGCGCCTGAGTTGAGGCAAGCCACGCGATTCGACTATAATTTGAACTCTCAACGATCGAGCATGTCATGTCCCCTGGCCAAGACCCGTACCGATGAGCTTGCAGCCGGGGTTCGCAGGCGCGCGCATCCTGGTGGTCGAGGATGAGTTGATCGTGGCCTGGGCGCTGGGGGACAACTCGCCGACCTCGGATGTTCGGTGGTGGGACAGGCGGCCAACGTCCAACAGGCGCTTGCACTGGTCGGGACCTTGTCGATCGACGCGGCCATTCTCGACCTGGACCTGAAAGGCGACCGAAGCTACCCGGTGGCCGACGCGCTGCGCGCGCGCAAGGTGCCCTTCGCGTTCTCGACCGGCTACGGCCGGGACAGTCTCGATCCCGCCTACGCCGACACCCCCGTGCTCCAGAAGCCGTACAGCTCCCGGGACTTGCGCGTGGTGCTTCTCCGTCTGCTGGCCCAGCCGGTTTGAACCGACCGGTGCCCCGCCCGTCGCCTATCTGGCGATGGTGAGATGGCCGTCGGAGGGGCTAGTCTGCGCCAAGGGCCGACAGCGCCCGATCGCAGCGAGGAGACCCACGATGACGACCCATGCCGCAACCCTGCGCGCGCTGTTGACCCGCCCCGGGATCAGTGTTGTTCCCAGCTGCTTCGACGCCATGTCGGCGCGGCTGGTCGAACGCGCCGGCTTCGATGTCGCCTTCATGAGCGGCTACGCGGTGTCGGCGACCCAGTTGGCGATGCCGGACGCGGGGCTGATCTCCTACGAGGAAATGGCCGCCCAGGGCCGCCGGATCTGCGACGCCGTGCGCATCCCGGTGATCGGCGACGGCGATACCGGCTTTGGCAATCCGGTCAACGTGAAGCGAACGGTGGCCGGTTATCACCGCGCCGGGTTCGCCTGCGTCATGATCGAGGACCAAGCCTACCCGAAGCGGTGCGGCTTCGCTCATGGTGTCGCCGTCGTGGATCGCCGGGACGCCACGCTGCGCTTGCGGGCCGCCCTCGATGCACGCTCGGAGATCCAGGCGGCCGGGGGCGACGTTCTGGTGATCGGCCGCACCGACAGCCGTGGTCCGGAAGGCCTCGAGGAGGCGCTGTGGCGCGCCGAAGCCTTCGCCGACCTGGGAGCCGACATTGTCTACTTCGAGGGTCCGCAATCCGAGGCCGAGATGGCGGAGCTCAATCGCCGGGTGACCATCCCGACGATGCTGGCGCAGGTCGAGAAGGCCGACAGGCCGTTGCTGTCGCCCCGCCAGGCCGAAGCGCTCGGGTACGATCTCGCCCTGTTCGGTTTGACGATGGTGAACGTGGCGATCCGGGCGATGCGGGACGCTCTGGAATTGATGGCGTCCGGCGGGCATCCCGGTGCCGATCGCCTGCTGCCGTTCGAGCAACTCTACGAGATCGTTGGATTCGACCGGTACTACGCCGAGGAGGCGCGCTACGCGAGTGACCCTGAACCCGGTCGGTGAAGCTCGTTTACCGGTTGTTTACCATCGCCGCCGTAGTGTCTCGCATCGGTCGGCCGATCTCCGGCATGGGCCGACGCAAGGGATCGACCTGACCATGAACCCCGACTCGGAGACCGCGACCGCCATCCTGGACACGGCGGAATTCCTCGTGCGCACCGGTGGTTACAGCGCTCTCGACCCCGACGAAATCGGTCGGCTGGCCGGGGTCGACGTCGGGCTGCTGCAGGCGGCGTTTCCGGATCGTCCCGACTTGGCCGTAGCGGTTCTGCGCCGTTACACCGACGAGTTGCTCGACGGCCTCGGGTCATCCGACGATGTGTCAGTGCCCGCGTCAGACCGGTTGCGCTGGCTGGTGCGCACGCTGCGCCGCACCCTTGGCGATGATGGTCGGATGTGTCCCTGCGGGGTCCTGGCTGGGGAGGCGGCCGGTCTCCCGGCGCCGGTGGCAGCCGAGCTGCGGCGCTCTCTTGATCGGGTTGCCGGCTGGATCGCCCATGTGGTCGCGCTCGGAACCGGTACCGCTCCTGGTCCCGAGGGTCGCACCAGGGCGCTGGGCATGGTCGCCACCCTGCACGGGGCGATGATCGTCGCCCGTTTGCACCGAGACCCGACCCTGTTCGACCAGATCACTTCGGGGCTGATTCGCGAGGCCATGCGGGTGGCGCCAAGGTCGTATGGCCACGCCGATGCAGACCGGCCCTGGCCGTCGCGCGTCCGACACGAAGAGACGAGCTGCGCGTCCTGGTAACCGACCCCCAAGACGGAGCCGGGGTGGCCTAGGAGGTCCCTGGCAACACCGGGTGCGTCTGTCCCAGCCATTGGCCGTCGGTCCATACCCTTGCCTCGACCCGGACCGTGCCGTCGGTCTCCAGGTCGATGATGTTGAAGGCGTTCGATTCGCCCCGCAGTCGGGTCGAGATGGTGGTGCCCCCGTGGACGACCAGCAGCGGCCACGCCGGATCCTCGCCGGGCAGTTCGTGCATGAACGCCCGGTGCAGGTGGCCGGCCAGCACCAATCTCACACGATGCCGGCGAAACATCCTGAGGGCCTCGTCGGAGCGCCGAAGCACCCGGTTCTGCAGCACCGGGTCGGGAGCGAAGAACGGGTGGTGGCCGACCACCACCCTGATCGGCGCGGGCGGAAGCGCGGAGAGCCGATGCTCGATGCGCGCCAGGTGCCGCCGTCCGATACGACCATGCGACCAGTTGATCCGCCAGGATGCCCGCTGCACGGTGTTCACCCCGATCAGCGCGATGCGGCTGTCGATCCAGGTCGGCTCGAGGTCCGTCCCGATGTGCGAGTGCCACCGCCGGAACGGGTTGACCAGGCGCTCCAGCGCGTGATGCGACGGAATATCGTGATTGCCGGGGACCACGAGGCAGGGAGCCGGCAGGGCGCGGATGAAGGCGGCGGCTTCCCGAAACTCTCGCTCACGGGCCGACAGCGTGAGGTCTCCGCTGATCACGACCAGATCCGGCCGAGCCTGCG
The DNA here is from genome assembly GCA_018401495.1 of Rhodospirillaceae bacterium. Lineage (GTDB taxonomy): Bacteria > Pseudomonadota > Alphaproteobacteria > Thalassobaculales > Thalassobaculaceae > Thalassobaculum_A. The sequence goes on along the minus strand of JAGYJX010000003.1, from coordinate 3,671 downwards.
CGAGTTCCTCTTCCAGGGGCAGCAGCAGATTGGTGTCGGTGCGACCAAAATGCAGGTCGGACAGATGGGCGAGCCGGATCATGCCCGCTCCAACCGGGTCTGGTCTGGGTTGGGCGCGGGATCGGCGGCGCCGCCCGAATCGACGTCGTCGATCCGGGGGCCCAACACCCTCAGCGCTTGGGCCCGCAGACTGTAACGCAGCGGAACGTCGAGCAGGGCCGCCTCGCCGTCGTTCATCACCCGCAACCTCGGCCGGGAACTGGTGACGGTGAGGGTGCCTGCCTCGCTGGCGATCAGGTCGGGCGCCTGGCGCCACCGTCCCATCAGGGCCGCCAGCATGATCCGGGCCAGCCGCCCGAAGGTCGGTCGGCGCACCGCGTAGACGCCGAACTCACCGGAATCCAGGTGCGAGCGGGCGAACAGCTGCCCCGGCGCCTCTTCGTAAAGGCCAACCGCAACCACTAGGTAGCGGGTCCTCAGAGCAGGGCGCGTCGTCCCCGAGAAACCCACCTCGAGGGTCGGGTCGCGGTACAGAGTCTGCGCGATCCGGACGATCAGCCGCAGCCACCGCCAGGGGTGCAGCCTTCCGCGCCACCGCTCGCGCTGGCCGCCGAGGCGGGACGCAAAGCCGATCACCGAACTGCACAGGAACAGGTGGCCGTTGACGTCGCCGATGTCGATTTCGCGCACAACGCCGGTGCTGAGCGCCTCCACGGCGCCGTCCAGGTCCTGTGGAATGCCGAGATCCTTGCTCAGATGATTGAGGGTGCCGCGCGGAATCAAGCCGAGGATCTTGCCCGATCCGGCGAGCACCTGCGCGGCGGCGTTGATGGTGCCGTCACCGCCGGCCACCACCACCAAATCGGCGGGCAGGTCGCGGGCACGCTCGACGCGCTGCCGGATTTCGCCAGGCGGCCCGCTCAGCAGTTCCACCGCGAACCCGGCGGCCGTCAGCCGGGCCGCGAGGCCCTCGGGCGTCACCGCGCCGTCGAGGAGTCCCCCGGCGGCGGGGTTGACGACCAGCGTTGCGGCTTTTGCAGGCATGTTGAACCCAGGGATACGAGATCGGCGCGTCAGGCGGGGACCGGCGACGCTGCCGCGATCAGGGATGACGGTGTCGGAACAAGTCGGGATCGGCTTCGGTTGCACGAGCGTCACGCTGGGTGGACGGGGGTGGGCATTCCGGGAGATGAGCCGATGACGAAGAGCGCCGTCGACGAGCGCTACGGCAAGAGCGCCGAAGATCCGCGCGAGGTTCCGCTGCGGGGATGGTGGGAGGTTCTGAAGCGTGTCGTCGACCAGGTGACGAACGACCACGTCCCGGTGGTTGCCGCCGGCGTCGCGTTCTTCTCGTTCCTGTCGATCTTCCCCGCCATCGCCGCGTTCGTCATCCTCTACGGGCTGGTCGCCGACCCGGCGACGGTGACTTCCCAGCTCGAGCCGGTTCGCGATATGGTGCCGCAGGAAGTTTTCGACCTGCTCGCCGGCCAGCTGCAGCAGGTGAGCGGCGCCGCCAGCGGGACTCTGGGATTCGGCTTGCTGGTCAGCCTGAGTTTTGCAATCTGGAGCAGCGCGAAGGGATCGTCGGCGCTGGTGAGCGCCATGGACATCGCCTACAACGAGCCGCATCGCGAGGGCCTGATCAGGCCGCGCCTGACAGCGATCGGCTTTACCGTGGCCGGCCTATGCTTTGCCGTTGTCGCGGTCGGTTTGCTGGGAGTGGTGCCGGCTTTGGTCGCGCTGATGTCGGTGCCGGACCCGTTCGCCGGCATCCTGCTGGGTGCACGCTGGGTCCTGTTGGCGGGCATCGTGCTCGTCGGTCTCGGCCTGCTGTACCGATACGCCCCGAACCGGCGCAGCGCGCAATTCCGGTGGGTGACGCCGGGCTCGATCCTGGCGACGTTGGTCTGGATGGTCGCGTCCTGGGGCTTCGCGTTCTATGTCTCCAACGTCTCGGATTACAACCAGACCTTCGGAACCCTCGGCGCCGTCGTGGTTCTGTTGCTGTGGCTGTACATTTCCGCGTACATCATCTGCCTCGGCGCCGAATTGAATTCGGAGCTGGAACACCACACATCCGCCGACACCACCACCGGCCGATGGCGCCCGATGGGCGAGCGCCAAGCCTATGTGGCCGACAACATCACCTCGACGCCCGAGTAGCGCCGCTGTTCCGGGATGTCGGCGCCGTCGCAGTGTCCGCCGCCGGCAGTGGCAGTCCGTGGCGCTGCCGAGCCTCGAAGACGATCGAGGTCTCGATCCGTGTGACGCCGGGGCGGCTGGTGAAGCGATCGAGCGCGAGGTCCTTCAGGTGCCCGGTGTCACGCACCACGACGTGCACCACGAGATCGTAGCGACCGGTCACCAGGAACGCCGAGCGAACCTCCGGTATCTCCACCACGTCCCGCATGAACTCGTCCACAACCCCGCGCTCGTGCTTGGACAGTTCGATCATGAACAGCGCTTCGAGCCCGAAGCCCAACGCCTTCGGGTCGACATCGGCGTGCGCGCCCCTGAGCACCGCGTCCTCGCGCAGGCGCTTCAGGCGCTCGTGAACGCTCGACGGCGCCAATCCCACGGCAGCCGCGATCTCCTTGTTCGACAGCCGGGCGTTGTTCTGCAGCAGCCCGAGAATGGCGACGTCTGTTCGGTCGAGTGGTGTCTGAGCGCGCATTTGCCCGAAGATCATTCGGTAGATATTCCAATCAAACGACAACTATACTGCCATTCGAGCCGTATTCCAAAGAGGTTGATCATGTCGGCGCTCGACCTGCCGCTCCTCGCAAGCCTGGGCGATCGTGAGATTGAGCGCTTCCGTCGCGACGGGTTTGTCGTATTCGAGCGTGTACTGTCAGAAGAGCGGGTTGCTGCCCTTCGCGAGCGCTTTCCGAAGCTGTTCGCCGGCACCTTCGACACCGGCGTCTACCCGGACGAGTGGTACTGGCGGGAAGGCATGAGCCTGCCGGATGTCACCCGCCACATGGCCAACGCCTGGAAGGCGGATCTGAGCATCGCCCGGTTGGCGCTGTCCGCCGATATCGGGCGGGCGGCGAGCCTGCTCACCGGTTGGTCCGGTACCCGGCTTGGCCAGGACACGATCTGGTGGAAGGCGCCGCGCACCAAGCCGATTGCCCTGCACCAGGACTCCTCGTTCATGGACTTTCTCGACCCGCCGGCGACGGTCACCTGCTGGGTGACGCTTGACGATACCCACCGCGACGTCGGCACGCTCGAGTATGTGCCGGGATCGCACCTCTGGCCGCTCACCGCGCTGCCGGAACAGTTTCACGGTCAGGACGACTACCGCGCCCAGATGCGGGTGGCGGCGGCCGCCGCCGGTCAGCAGGCGCCGGATCCGGTCTACATCGAGGTTCCCGCCGGCAGCGTCGTGTTCCACGCCGGCGAAGCCTGGCACGGGTCCGGGCCGAACGTGACCGGCGATCGCATGCGGCGCTCGATCGGCATCCACATGGTGCCGGAGCATGCGTGCTTCAGCGACCGGCCGGGCGGCTACATCTACCGACGCTACCAACTCACCGGCGACTCGCGCTTGGACGACAGCTTCTTCCCGGTCCTGTGGTCGCGGGACGGCCGCAGGACCGGGTGGATCGACGGGTACTGCCAGACCGGACGGCGGCTGGCGCCGCCGGAGCCGTCCAACGGCTGATCGA